>CAVPBT010000001.1:0-1124257 GCA_963701935.1 uncultured Acidobacteriaceae bacterium
CGTTCTCCGGTAAGCTGTCGGATTAGTGACAAGCCCCATACTCTGGAGAACCCTCAGGCCCATACATCATTATGCGATCAAGATACCAACGAACCCAAGTTCCTAACGGACTCGAGTTCATGATACTCCGTACCCGACTGCCGTTACTGCAAACATGGCTACAACAGACGCCGACAGCGCCAATTCCGCCGCCAGCAGGCTGATCAAGAATCACTCCTCCAATCACGATGCGAGGTACAATGATTTTGCCGGGTGAAACGGCAGCGGGCTCTGCAGGGATGCAACCATGCCGAGGGATAGCTTGGTTGGGCTCATCGAGACGATCACTGCATCTGCGCGAATATCCTTCTCGCGCTCCTGCCAACCCGCATCGGATCGGTAGAGCCGCATGCCTTGAAAACCACCGCCCGAAGGACGGAATCTACACTACCGGAGACCTTCCCAGTTCACGCTGAGGCGGCACATTTGCAGTTGGCGCGCAGACTCTTGTGCATAGCAGCGCTGGGCGCGAGGAATGTAAAGACTGCCTCATGGAAGAAGGTTCTAAAATTCGCAAGATCGCGTTTGTCGGCGACCACTTGCCGCGCAAGTGCGGCATTGCGACGTTCACGTCTGACCTGCTTGCCGCCGTGGCAGCTGCGCATCCCCAAAGCCAGTGTTTCTCAGTGTCGGTGAATGACATTCAAGGTGGCTACGAGTACCCGGAAGTAGTTCGCTTCGAGATTGAGGAGCAGGATTTGTCGTCTTATCTACGTGCTGCGGACTTCCTCAACATCAGCGACGTGGACATCGTCTGCTTGCAGCACGAATTCGGCATTTTCGGCGGGCCGGCCGGCGGCCATATCCTGGCACTCCTGCGCGAATTGAGAATGCCCGTTGTCACTACGCTTCATACCATTTTGCGTGAGCCGAAAGTCGACCAACGGCGCGTAATGCAGGAGTTAGTCACGCTCTCGACCCGGCTCGTGGTCATGGCTGAGCGGGGGCGACAGATGTTGCAGGAGATTTACCAGGCACCGCCGGCCAAGATCGATCTCATCCCGCATGGCATTCCCGACGTAGGTTTTGTCGATCCGACCTATTTCAAGGACCAGTTCGGTGTGGAAGGCAGGGTGGTGCTGCTCACGTTCGGGCTGCTTTCGCCGAACAAGGGGATCGAATATGTGCTCAACGCCCTGCCGCACATTCTAGCGGAGTTTCCCGACGTTGTTTATATTGTGCTGGGCGCCACCCATCCCAACGAACTACGCGAGCATGGCGAAGCCTACCGGCTCAGCCTCGAAATCCTTGCCAAAAAGAACAAACTCGAGAAGAACGTCATCTTCTACAACCGGTTCGTAGAACTTGAAAATCTGAAGGAGTTCATCGGCGCCGCAGACCTTTACATCACGCCTTATCTCAACGAAGCGCAGATCACGTCGGGCACGCTAGCCTATACGTTTGGTGCGGGCAAAGTGGTAGTTTCGACACCGTACTGGCACGCTGCAGAATTGTTGGCGGAAGACCGCGGCGTGCTGGTGCCGTTCGGCGACGCCCCGGCCATAGCCCGCGAGGTGATTGGTTTGCTGCGCGACGACACCCGCCGGCATGCCATTCGCAAGAATGCTTACAAGCTGGGCCGTGAGATGGTCTGGAGCAACGTGGCGCGGCTCTATATGCGCTCGTTCGAGTTGTCACAGATCGAGGGGACGGCGCGATCTCGAAAATCTCTCGCCACGAAGACGCTCGACCAAAAGCCGCGGGAACTGCCGGAGTTGAAGTTGAGTCATCTCTCGCGGATGACCGATTCGACCGGAATCTTCCAGCATGCCATTTTTACCGTCCCGAATTTTTCGGAAGGCTACTGTACGGATGACAACGCTCGCGCATTCATCCTCGCGGTACTGCTCAGTGAATTGGGAGAAGAGCCAGAGCGCGTGCGGACGCTGGCCACAACCTACGCGGCGTTCTTGCATCACGCGTTCGATCTCAGAGTGAAACGCTTCCACAACCACCTGAGTTTCGACCGCCGCTGGCTCGACGAACAAGGGTCAGAGGATTGTCAAGGGCGAGCGCTCTGGGCGCTGGGCGTGGGCGTGGGGCGTTCGCCCTATCGGAGCTTCCAGATCATGGCTGGACAACTCTTCGCGCTGGCGTTGCCAGCTCTGACGGAGTTCACTTCGCCGCGGGCGTGGGCGTTCGGCCTTATCGGCATTCATGAATACCTGCGCCGGTTGAGCGGTGACAGCCTGGTCAACCAAACCCGTGAGACACTCACTTCCCGGCTCATGGAACTTTTCGAAAGGACCGCCCAGCCGGACTGGCGCTGGTTTCAAGAGGATCTGACTTACGACAACGCGAAGCTCCCACACGCCTTGATTCTGAGCGGACGTGCAACCGGACAACAAGCGGTGCTTGAGCGAGGCCTGCAGGCCCTGCGCTGGCTGACGGAATTGCAAATCTCCGAGAAGGGTCACTTTCGACCCATTGGCACCAACGGATTTTATCGCCGCGGCGGCATGCGCGCCAACTTTGACCAGCAGCCCATCGAGGCGCAAGCAATGGTCTCAGCCTGTCTTGAAGCCTATCGCGCCACATCGGACCTCTGGTGGTACGAGCAGGCGCAACGCGCGTTCGACTGGTTCATCGGCTGGAACGATCTCGGATTGGAACTCTGCTCTCCCAAAACAGGCGGCTGCCGCGATGGGTTGCACGTGGATCGGGTCAACCGGAACCAGGGAGCGGAATCAACCCTGGCCTTCTTGCTTTCGTTGGCGGAGATGCGCTTGGCGCAAAATATGCTGACGAGTTTTAAGGAACCGATCGCCGCCTAAGAGTAATCGCGGCCTCCGGTCTCGTTTCTCTGGAATAACCAGTCCATGAACGCCAACTCGATTCACGTCAAACGCACGGCCACGGTCCTCAGGCCTGACCAGTCACGCGTTCTTCTGCGGCCATTTAGTCCGGAGGATCCCCAGCGGGCCGGCAGGATTATCGCCAGGATCATGTCGCTCCCGGAAAACCGGGTCGGCCCTCTCCTGGACGAAGTGTCCGCCGAATTCTCCCATCGACACCAGCAGATCCACAAATCCTTTCTGGAACGATTCGAACAGGTCCGCGACCTCCTGTTGACCGATGAGAGAATTTCTGAACAAAGAAAGCTGTTGATCGGCTCCTATTTCGTTTGCGAATTCTCCTTAGAATCCGCAGCCCTGTTCAATCCGTCCATCGTCCCGCACCCTGACCAGTCTGACCTGCCTCCCGGCGCTCTGCGTTTTATCCTCAGCTTGCGCGCCACCGGGGAGGGACACATCTCCTCCATCACTTTTCGGACGGGTATCATCCACGTCGACCATCGGATCGAGGTCCTACCCCCAACCGGCTTCCTCACCGAGCCGCGTCAAATCCCGAACCCCCGTTACGAGAAGGCGCTCTTCGAGCGGAAACTCTTTGAGCTGGGATTGACCAACGAACTCACGCGCCGGGTTATGAACAAGTTGGGGGAGTCGTTTGCATTGGAAGAACTGCGCGCCAATCTCGAAGCCGACGTGAAGCAGTCCCGCCTGTCGGATCGGAACGCCGTCCGGGGAATTTTGATGCTGGCCCGGTCCAATTACGAGGTTCAGTTCCAGCCCCAACAGCGGCTGTGTGAACGCGTCATTTTTCCGGCCACGCCGTCGCAACGCAACGGCATCGAAGACGCCCGGTTTGTCTGTTTCCAGAACGATGACGGTACCCACGTCTACTACGCCACCTTTACGGCCTTCGATGGCAAGGTGGTCTTGCCAGAGCTGGTGGAGACTTCTGACTTCCTCCTCTTTCGGTTCATCACTCTGAACGGTCCGGCCGCGGAAAACAAAGGCATGGCCATCTTCCCCCGGAAAATCAACGGCCTCTATGCCATGCTCTCCCGCCAGGACAACGAGAACATCTACCTCATGTTTTCCGACAACGTCCACTTCTGGTATGAACGCAAGGTGCTCCTTAAACCGATGTTTCCGTGGGAACTGGTCCAGCTTGGGAACTGCGGGTCCCCCATTGAGACCGAAGCGGGCTGGCTGGTCCTCAGCCACGGTGTCGGCCCCGTGCGAACGTACTGCATCGGCGCGTTCCTCCTCGATCACGATAATCCCGGCAAAGTGATCGGCCGCCTCCGCGAACCCTTGCTCAAACCGGACCAAAGGGAGCGTAAAGGGTACGTGCCGAACGTCGTTTATACCTGTGGCGCTCTCCTCCACAACGGCGAACTGATCATTCCCTATGGCATGGCCGATCACGCCACCGGTTTCGCTACGGTTCCCCTCGATGAAGTGCTGGCTGCCATGCACTAGGAACGATCGTCGAACAGCATGACAAAGCTCGACAAAAGAGTGGCTGTCCTGTCGCCGATAGCCTGGCGAACGCCTCCTCGGCAATACGGCGCCTGGGAAACGGTGGCTAGCAACATCACCGAAGGGCTCGTCGCCCGTGGCTGGGATGTGACGCTGTTTGCCAGCAGGGATTCTGTGACCCGCGCTCACCTGCATGCCGTGGTGGACAAGGGGTATGAAGAGGATTCCGCCGTCGATCCCAAAGTAGCCGAATACCTTCACATCTCCGAAGCGTTCGAGCGCGCTGCTGAGTTTGACCTCATCCACAGCCACTGCGACTTCATGGCTTTGACCTACAGCCGGCTGGTCAAGATACCGGTCCTGACTACCATCCACGGATTCTCGTCAGCCAAAATCATGCCCGTCTATCAGAAGTATCGTGACGGATACTTCGTTTCCATCAGCGACTCCGATCGAGCGGCAGGGCTGAATTACCTGGCGACCGTCTACAACGGCATCGATCTCTCGTTGTACCCACTTCAGGAACCCGGTGGTGATGACCTGATTTTCCTCGGTCGGATCCACCCGGATAAAGGTGTTCATCTGGCCATTGAGGTTGCTCGTCTGAGCGGAATGCGTTTGATCATCGCTGGTATTATCCAGGATGAGGCCTATTTCCGGGAACAGGTCAAACCCCATCTCGACGATCAAAACATCCTTTATATCGGACCGGTGGGCGTGCCGGGCAAGAACGAACTGTTTGCCCGAGCCCGAGCTCTACTGCACCTGAACACCATCCCGGAGCGATTCGGGCTTGTCCTGGTCGAAGCCAATGCCGCTGGCGTGCCCGTCATCGCGATGGATCTCGGCTCTTGCCGTGAGGTGATCAAGGACGGGCAGACCGGTTTTCTGGTTGACAACGTCACTGAAGCAGTTCGGGCCCTTGGACGAATTTCTGAAATCGATCGTCGTGGCTGCCGCAGCCGTGTCCGGCAATACTTTTCGATCGATACCATGGTGGAGGGATACGAACGGGTTTACTCGATGATTTTTGATCTGGAAGCGAAGAGACGACTATGAAGCCGGACATTGTCAGACGGTACCGCCACAACCCCATCCTCACCAAGGCCGAAATCCCCTATCCAGTGGAAACCGTTCACAACGCGGCGGTCGTGAAGCATGAGAACGAATACATCATGCTTTTCCGCTCCCATCTCCGCACCGGACGGTCCATCATTGGTTTGGCACGCAGTCCCGACGGATTCCGCTTCACCGCCGATCCAAAGCCCTTTCTGATTCCTGACAGGGACAGTCCCTTTGCCGCCTATGAGGAGTTCGGCGTGGAGGACCCACGCGTGACCCGGCTGGAAGGGGAGTACATCATCACCTACAGCGCCTATTCGCGAAATGGAGTGCGGATCGCCCTGGCCAAGACGAAGGACTTCAGTCAGGTAGAAAGAATTTCCCTAATCACAGAGGCGGATTATCGGAATGTGGTGATCTTTCCCGAGAAGTTTGATGGACTGTATGCCCGGCTTGACCGTCCTCATTCGGAAATCGCCCCCTGGTCAATCTGGATTTCCTATTCTCCGGATCTATGCTATTGGGGCCAATCTCAGCTCATCATGAAGCCTGAACCATATCACTGGGATGAAATGAAGATCGGCCCCGGCGCGCCGCCGATCAAAACGGACCAGGGATGGCTTTCCATCTATCACGGAGTTTTCCGAACTATGGATGGATCGGTCTATCGTTTGGGGGTTGCTCTTCATGACCTCGAGGACCCGGCAAAGGTCATCGGTGTGGGCGACTCGTGGATTTTGCAACCGGAAGATCCTTGGGAAATAACTGGATACGTCCACAACGTGGTCTTCACCTGTGGTGCCGTTCCAGAGTCCGATGGAACCGTGAAAATCTATTGGGGGGGTGCAGACACGGTCATGTGCGTGGGCGAAGCGAATGCCTCGGATCTGGTCGCACTATGCCTGCATCACGGCAGACCGGCAAAGTAAGCATGGCATTTTCAAGAGTCCTAAATACCCCTCAATGGTATTTAATCCCCCAGACGCTTATTACGTGCAATGCGAGGTTCTAACAAAATAACATTATCCGCATCCGCGAACGGCGGAATATCTATTTGAGGTGACCCCGCCCACGCGCGCTGCGCCCCCGCACACTAGCGCACAATAACTGGCGTCAACCTTCTCCACATCGGTGAGGTGAATGAATGCCATTTGTTCCAGATGCCGTTAGCGTGCTGCAATACCGCCCTGCCCCGCCCACTCGGGCGCGGGAGCCGACATTGTTATGGGATCATGCCGTGACCGTGCTCGCCGGTTCTTGGCGAACCAACAAAAGAACGTCCCTGCTGCCATTGTGGTTGGCTCGGAACCAGTCTCATTGCAATTTCTTGGAGAAAAAGAGCCTAATAAAAGAGGGCATCCCGCCAGGACGTTTGTCCCTGAAAGGGATGCGCCGCCACGGGCGGAGAGGCTTTTATGAAGACGCTGATACGTCTCATTCGCGAGCTTCGTGGTAGCGGTGGTGATCGTGCTGATGCTCGCCTCGTCGGCGCGATAAGGGACGGATGCGATGATTGAAACGCCAGTCGTGTGCCCTAGATGCAAGTTCAAGTACGTGCTGTCGAGCGAGAAATCGACACAGGCGAAAGAAGTGATCCACAGGTTCGTTTGCCCGCAATGTTCCGAGCCAATCGACATTCTGTGGCCCATTGGGTTGGAATGGGAAGTCCTCCGAGCGTGAACCGCAGGTTTTGAGGGAAATGTTTTCCCGGCTGATCACCTTTCTGAATTTGCTTTCTGGCACCGTGTCAGACCCTCCGGAGTGCGCGGACCCGTTCTGGTGCCTCCGTGCATCCGGTAACGGACAGATGACGTTGCGTGGCGGAGGAACCGCGGCGGACAGGGTTTGCCTGTTTTAATCGGAATTTGGTCCCGCCATCAAGTCCCTTCAGGCTGCCAGCTAGGGCTTGGTGGGAACGGGGGCACTGTCAGACTTCTCCGAGGCTTTGGTGATGCGTGAAAAGATGTCCACCGGCACGGGAAAAATGACTGTAGTGTTCTTTTCTACTCCGATCTCAGTCAGTGTCTGCAGATAGCGGAGTTGAACACTGACCGGCTGTTGGGCCAGCAAGTTGGCCGCATCCACCAACCGCTGGGCCGCCGAGAACTCGCCCTCAGCGTGGATGATCTTCGACCGCTTTTCGCGCTCCGCTTCCGCTTGCTTGGCCATGGCACGCAGCATGGACTCAGGCATATCCACCTGCTTAACCTCCACATTCGCCACTTTCACACCCCACGGGGCGGTGTGCGTATCGAGAATGGCCTGCAGGCGCATGTTGATCTTTTCCCGGCGGGCCAGCAATTCGTCCAACTCCACCTCGCCTAGGACTGAGCGCAGCGTAGTCTGCGCGAACTGCGAAGTCTGGTGGAGGTAGTTGGAGACCTCTACCACGGCGTGATTCGGATCAATGACGCGCAGAAAGATAACTGCGTTTACCTTCAGGGTGACATTGTCGCGGGTGATGATGTCCTGCGGTGGTACCTCGAGTGCTTCCTGGCGCAGCGAAATCCGCACCATGCGGTCCACGGGCGCAAACACCAGGATGATTCCCGGCCCTTTGGCGTGCGGCAGTAGCCGCCCTAGGCGGAAGATCACGCCACGCTCGTATTCCCGCAAAATCTTGATTGCGCTAAGGATGTACAGAACGACAATAATCGTGGCAATGACGGGGATTGGAATCATCGGCAGTCTCCTTCGAACTGAATTGAAGTGTGCTCGATCCCTGGTGGTCCTAGGTTCCCCTGTTTGTAGGTTGCGCCCAAAGCCCGCTGGGACTCCCTGGAGGAAGTCAATGCCATATTCATTATCCGCTTTCCCAAGATTTTGCGCTGTGATCGCGATTCCGACCTCGAAGATGTACCTGCCGTCACAGAGATTCATTGATCCGGGGGATTAGGATTGAGAGTGTCCGATTAGCACAGAAGAGAGGTGTGCGATGACCCAACTAGCGATTCGTGAGAACTGGTTTGAGGATTTGGTTGAACTCCGTCGTGGTTTCGACCAACTGTTCAACCGGCTGCTGACTGGTTGGCCCGCGGGTACGGAGCCGGAGCGCTCTCCCTTCGCTTTGGTGCCGCCCGCCGAGGTCTGGGTGGACAAGGAGGCGAAGAAGTATCACCTGCGCCTGGCCCTTCCGGGCGTGGATCCGAGCACGGTGGAGTTGAAGTTGCTGGGCAACCTACTGACGATCAGTGCCGAGCGCAAAGCCAGCCGCGAGTCCAAGGACGTGGACTACCTCTATCGGGAACTCAGCTATGGCACCCTCAGTCGCACGCTGACCTTGCCTGAAGGGCTGGACACGGAGCAGATCAACGCGGAGTACAACGACGGCTTGCTCGAAATCGCCGCTCCAGTCGCGGCCGCTGCGTTGCCGCGCCAGGTGGAGATCAAGGGCCTGCCGAAGGCGAAGGCGGCCTGAACTGTTGGCTGCCGCATCCCGCCCGGAGCCTTTCTACGCGAGTGCTAGCAACGGATGTGCCAAGTGATCGGAGTTAGGCCATGACCAATGCTGAAACGATTGAACAACCTGTCCTAGAGCAAGAACGCCGTGAGCAAGAATTAAAGGCCCTTCATTTGAAGGCGGGTCAACACGCTGCGAAATTTGCAATGCTCGCGCAACTTCTAAGAGATGATCCCAGAGCGATTGTGTTCGATGAACAGTCGACGCGTCGAAGATCCGATAGCGTAGCCCACTTTGATTCGAAAGAGTTTAGCGGCTTAGAGATCAAGGAATTGGTCGGTCAGATTCGAGAGCATGAAGATCGCCTATCTGATCTGCGGGCGAAATTGGAATAGCTTCAGGCGCGAACCCGGAGATAGCTGTGGGCGATCGTGTGTGAAGTCGCCTCCAAAATCGGTTGCCACAAAACGATCGGGCAGGGGATACCTTAATGGCCCAAGAAGACCACAATGCAGTTCTCAGCAGGACCGTCCGGGAACACCGCGAGGTCAAAGAGCGCGAGGCCCGACTTGATACCCCTAGCTAAGAACATTGCCGAAGCCATCCCAGTTGATGAGGGCAGGAAGGGCCACGGGACGATCACTACCCTAGTGAGATGTCCGAATCCGAAATGTGATAGCCAAGACTTCTGGGTCGAAGAGGAGAAGATGCACAGGTTCCGTGTGCCAAAGGGAATTTCAGACATTGGATATTTCGATGAGTCCGCAATAAAGAAAGCAAGAGTCCTCCTTCTTGATTCCTTAAGCCCGCGTACGTCCCAGGAATAGAGGTTCACACTATGGAAGACATTTCAATCGCGAGCTACACTGAAAAACTCCGACGAGAAATTGAACTGATACTGGACGAGGACCGCATCTACCGCAATCGGAAGGGCCATACATTCGCCGACAAAGCAGAGCATGAGAAAAGGAAATCCCGACTTGTTGCGATTCGTGATGAACTCAAAAGGCTTGTTGAAAAAGAAACAAACAACTTAAGCCACGGATCAGTCTGGTACAGTTGACTGCATCATTGGAGACGCGGCAACTCAGCCGTTGTGGAACTGGCCGTACCCTCAACACATAAAGCGGATATCGGTAGACAGAAGTTGCAATTTGAAGCAGCCGCAAGAATGGCGATAAGGTCCGAGCAGAGGATCGGCGACTAGTATGGGCAAAGCCCTAAGAGCGGTTGCTCCGGGAGAATCTGTGGTCTTCAGAACCAGCCACTTCGGGACCGTGAGGAAAGCTGTAATCTGCTCTGCCCTGATGCTAACTGCGGAGTGTGTTCTGGCCGCCTCCGAATTTACTTTCCAACGTCGCGTCGGGTACACATCGGGAGACCAGTGGGAGCCCGTGCTCGCGACGGATGCCCGCGCTCACATCTATATTCTCTTTCCGCAATATGGCCCCATAGCTGAATGTCCAGCCTGCACAGCTCCCACCATGGCCCTGTCGACCAGCAATGACGATGGTGTTTCCTGGGACGCCCCGCGGCCCCTGTTGACCGCATCGTCCGGACAGTTTGATGCCCAGGTTAAGGTCGATCCCGTTGATCGCGAAACTCTTTACGCATCGTGGTTGCAGGGCAAGCATGATGTGATCGTGGGCCGCTCGCAGGATTTTGGTCATTCCTGGTATTTCTCCGTTGCCCAACACTCCCCCGAAGTCGTTATCGATAAGCCCGTACTGGCCATCCGCGGCCCCGATGTCTACGTAAGCTTTAACTATGATCAGACGCTGGCGGTCGCATCGTCCCATGATTACGGGCAGAATTTTTCCTCTACTGTAGTGAATCCTGGAGCTGGGCCAGGCTGGTCGCTGGCGGCTGGAGCCACGGTCGATCCCGCGGGCAACGTCTATTTTTCGTGGACGGCCTACCCGCGAATAAATCTTCTCATGAGATCGGTGCAAGTCTTTGTCAGCCGATCAGCAGACGGCGGGCGGAGCTGGAACACCACGCCGATGGATGTTTCGTCAGCGGCACCGGATTGCGCGGCTCAGGCTTGTTCAGCTGGCTTTCTGGCGTCCCAGATGGCTCTCGCTTCGGATGATATCGGAACAATCTACGCCGTGTGGAACGCCGGCTCAGTGACAGGCGGTCCGGAGCGCATTTATTTCTCGTCTTCCACGAATGGAGGCGAAAGTTGGTGGGCGAAGGTTGACGTCTCAAACGCCCCGCCAGGAGTGGAGCATTGTTTCCCCGCTATAACCGCCGGCGGAGCCGGTGACGTTCGCGTCGCGTGGATGGACACGAGAATGGTGGATGAGCAAAACGGTTCACTTTGGAATACCTTCTACCGCTCTTCCACCAACGGTGGGGCAACCTGGTCACCAGAGTCGCAGCTCTCCGGACCGATGCGCGGATATGATTACATCCTGCCCCGCGGTTTCCTATTTCCTTTTGGCAACTTGTTTTCCATCGGCATCGATAACCTTGGCACCACACATGTCGTGTGGGGCGAAGGCCAAAACTACAAGTCTCCGGGCTCGATCTGGTACGCCCGAGGACGGTAGAGTCGCACCTTGCCGAGATCGTTAACTCGCAGTCCAGAACGGGACCATAGATCGATATGCTTCCAGCGGATTCTGCGGATGGAAGTGGATGATGGCTTTTCCCTCAACCAGAAATAGCGTGGCATCCGGCCGTTGTGCTCATCCCCTACCGCTGTCGCCAGTGGTAAAATCTGCTGGCCGCCACGCCCAGCCAGCAAATGATTGCCCGAAACTGGTCTTCATTCTCTTCCGGGCGGAACCTACAAGAACGGAGAATGTCGCTTCTCCATTTCAGGCTGATGCACACTCAACGAGTCTTTCCCTTGTGCTCGCTTAACTCTTCACCGACGATACTACTCAGTCCACACTGGCAAGATCTTAGGGACTGGCGGCCGTTCCCTTAGTGACATCGCCCGCGCCCGCTGAGTGTTTGAGAGGAAAGGCGAGGAATTGACGTCTGAATCCAGTGCCGCTTTCAGCAAGTGCCCTTCGCCGCGGAGACCCATAGCTAAGATCTGCGAAATCAGTATCAGTAAAGCGGCGCAAGCAATCCGCAAAGCAAAGATCACTGCGAAACCATGATGCTCTGCCGGATTCGATATAAATTCGACGAGGCCCGCGACGAAAATCACACCCCCTACGAAGATGCCGCCAAGCTTGACGGATTGGCCAAAAGTGACCACCCCATCTGCTACTCGATAGCCATCTTGATAACGCCTAATCGCAGCCGTGGAGTCGTTGGATTGTGTGTCGAAAGCAGTGATGACGGCAGCGCTCATAAGCACCTCCTTTGCCTTCCTGAATCGCGCCTGTCTCCTCGATGGTTCTCTATGAGCAGCAAAGCGTCAGAGGAAGGTTCTCAACATGGACACGCTATGACCGCGAGCCTTACGGAGCCGGTCGCTTGTCAAGCAGCGCTATCGTCATTCTCATGCCCGCCAAGTCGTCGTGCAGTGCGTGGTATCACAGAAGCTTGCAGTCCGCACTCTGATAGGCTTCCGCAGCTCCATTGCGCGTCGCTGGAGGTCGCCAATGATTCCGATTCCCCTTATGTTCCGATTCCCCTTATTGCCACGATCATCGTTGTTTTTTATGTTGCCAGCTCGATCTAAAGTCCTTCGTGAATACGAGCGAGTTGTGATTTTTCGCTTGGCTCGATTGCTCGATACATCCAACATCAAGGGACAGGGAATCATCCCGGTGTTTTGACCCAGTCGATCACATGATACGGATTTCCTGCGCTAGGAGGCGCTCGAAGTGAAACGTCTCCTCAACAAGCTTGAGACAAGCCGAGAGTTGGTATATGCCGTCTCACAGCGAGACTTTGTGTGAAGACAAACCGCGAAATGGCCGTGCTTTGGGTCGAGATTCGTGAAGAACATCTCGACAATCCTGAAGCCTTGCCGCAGAAACTGCTGACCTTGTTGAACGCTGGTTTCCTGGAACAAGATCAGTGCGTATTTCTATCGGCGCTGAGGAAGGAAGCTCCGGTCAAGCGTCTCGACTTTCCGGACTGTACCGGTTACGAGTGTTTTGTAAACCATATCCATGTCGAGGATTACCTGGAAAACGGTGGCCTTCCTCCCTCGGAACTGCTGGGTTGTGGAATCGCTCTGGCGCGAGAACTCAAGGCCCGGCTCTCTGCCTTGCACGGTGCGAGGCACTTTCGAATCATTGTTGCCTTTCAAGGAGCGATGTGCAGTGTCCGTTTCCACACGATTCGACCGGACGAGGAGTGGATGGACAAAGATCTGCACGGATATGGAGAAGAAGCGATCGCAATTCTCGAAACTCGCGAGTCTGAGCCATGACCACGACGAGCGAACTCAACGCCCATCGATCTGTGCAGTCAGATAACGGCTTTCTTTGAAGGCCTGGAGCTCAGGCAAACAACTAAGCTCAGTGATTGTAATCACGGTACTACACTCCGTCGAAAGTCGCGACGTAACCCGTTTTAAATCAATGAACCTTAGCAGCGCGCTTTCATCCCTATGGGTGGGCCACGCAATATAAAAGGGCGCCCCTTTCGGAGTAGGCTGCAGTTGCTGTGAGCAACAGTAACTACACCGAACGAAAGGAACACCCATGGAGAGTGTGAAGTACATTGGCTTGGATGTCCACCAGAGCACGATCAGCGTGGCCGTGCTCAATAGCGAAGGCAAACTGATGATGCAGTCGGTGATTGCGACCAAAGCGACAGCGGTGCTGGATCTGCTGCAGGGATTGCGCGGGGTGCTGCACGTCACCTTCGAAGAAGGAACTTATTCGGCCTGGCTCTATGACGTGGTGGTGCGGCAGGTGGCGCGAGTAGTGGTGTGTAATCCACGCAAGAATGCACTGCTGAAGTCGGGAAACAAGAGCGATCAGATCGATGCGCGCAAACTGGCGGAACTGCTGCGGGCCGGGATGCTGTCGCCGGTGTATCACGGGGAGCAGAGCACGCGTACCTTACAACAACTGGTAGCCAGTTACACCGCGCTGACCGAGGACACGGGGCGTGCGATGCGGCGGATCAAAGCCCTGTATCGCAGCCAAGCGATTGCGTGCGCGGGCAAGAAGCCGTTCGGAAAGCGGCATCGCGGGGAATGGCTGGGGAGACTGACCGACAGCGGGCAGCGGCGACGCGCCGAGTGGCTGTACCAGGAATTGGACGCGGTGCAGGTTTTGCGACGGGAAGCCAGACAGGCGGTGGTGGTGGAGTGCCACAAAAATCCGGCCGCGAAGTTATTGCGCTCCATGCCGTTCTTCGGTCCGCTGCGGGCGGCAGTGCTGATCGCGCGGGTGCAGACGCCGCACCGCTTTCGCACCAAGCGTCAGTTCTGGACCTACTGCGGCCTGGGGTTGGAAACGCGCACCAGCGCCGACTATGTGGAGAAAGTGGAGAAAGATGGTCAAATCCTGCGGCGGCGCAAGCCGGTGTACATCCGCGGGTTGAACTGGAACTACAGCCACGAGCTGAAAAATGTGTTCAAGAGCGCCGCCACGACGGCCAGCGTGATGGACGGTCCGTTCCGCGCCTTCTACGAAAGCAGAGTCGCCAACGGGATGCTGCCGGCCATGGCGCGACTGACGCTGGCCCGCAAGATGGCGGCGATTGCCCTGATTCTGTGGAAGAAAGGAGAGACGTTCGCAGCCCAACATCTGATGCCACAAGCAGCATAAGCGCGCACCACCACCCAGTCCGGAGGGGTAACCCGAACGTTCGAAGGTTGGAGAAGCTGCGCGCACGGGTTCGAGGGTAAGTATCCTGGGCGGGATAGGCGGATCAGTCTCACGGGCCACCATATGCTCCCTCGGACAACCCAACAAAGCCATAGTGCCGCGCCACGGCGCGAGCCTCAGATAGAACCATGGTGTGCGCTGAGCAGCGCGTTGATCAGGAGGGTTGAAGTCCCTCCGGTGCTCGGATGAGGAGCACTGTATCCAAAAGCGGGGTTGAAAGCCTCGCTGGCCGGAGAAGTGGAAGGTATGGAGACGTCTAAACGGGCACGAAGACGAAAGTCGGATACAGCCAAGGCGGACCTGAAGCCACCACTTGCGGTCTCCGGAGGGCAGGGTGTCCATCGCGAGATGGAATCCGAAGGGCATGAGGAGAAGTTCCGGGCCGTAATCAAAGGGTCACCCAGCGATGAACCGGTCGGCCAAAGGTGGGTTCGGTCGAGCCCGCACCATGAGGGCGAAGGCGTTCTCATTCACCCGCCGTACCAAGGTGATTGCGGACGGCACGGAACGGAAGAACAGCGCGTGACCTCAGGAGGACTGACAGAGTCTCTGGGTGGCACCAGAGTAAGCGGACCTATAAGCGCAAGCGAAGGGGCGAGCGACGCTCTGCCAGTAGACGGACGGCTGTGTAGTACCACAACCCCAGTGAAAGCTGTGGGACCGAGCAATCGGCGATCAGAAGTGGATCGGGGAAGGCAGCCGGCGAAGACGGTTGGGAAGAGAGAGGAAGCCAGATGAGTAACGGCGAGAAGGTGGATCAGTTCCATGAGTGAAATACCCGTACATTTTCGCCCGAGGAGACTGGCGAACTGGATCAACCCGACAGGAGCCAAGAAGGTCCACTCATTAGTGGATAAGGTGTACAAGCGGAAGAACCTGGAGATGGCCTGGGAAAAGGTGAAAGCGAACCGAGGCAGTGGAGGTGTGGATGGGCAGACTCTGGAGACTTTCGAAGCGCAACTGGAGCAACAGTTGGAACGGTTGCATCGAGAGCTAAGAGAGGACTCCTATCAGCCGCTGCCGGTACGACAACATCGGATTCCGAAGCAGGGGAAACCGGGTGAGTTTCGAATGCTAGGCATTCCTGCGATCTATGATCGTGTGTGTCAGCAAGCGCTGCTCAATCGGTTGGAACCTATCTTCGAGCCGCTATTCGATGATGCCAGCTTCGGATATCGGCGAGGGCGATCGACGAAGGATGCCATGCGCAAGGTGTGGAAGGAAATCGACGGTGGACGGGAGTGGATCGTGGACGGAGACTTGAAAGACTTTTTCGGGTCTGTGGACCACGAGAAGCTGCTAACACTGGTCGCCCAACGAGTAGCCGATAGCCGAGTGCTACGTCTGATTAAGGCGATGCTCAAAGCGGGAAGCTACGGGCAAGGGAAACTCTTTCCCAGCGAGCGCGGGACCCCGCAAGGCGGAGTAGCTTCTCCATTGCTCAGTAACATACTTCTGACGCCGTTTGATCAGGAGATGCGACGCAAAGGATATCAGCTGACGCGGTTCGCCGACGATTGGGTGATTACCTGTAAGTCGGCGGCTGAAGCGCGTGCAGCGTTGGCAGCTGCGACTCGAATACTGGAACGGTTGGGTGTGCGGCTGAATCCGCAGAAGACGCGGATCGTGCACATTCAGCAGGGATTTGATTTTCTGGGATACCGAATGGTGCGAACCAGCGGGAAAAGCAAGATTCCCCGCCGCATGATTCAGCGATGGAACCCAAAAGGGCTGATCGCATATCCCACACGCAAATCAATCCGACGATTCCGGGATCGGGTGCGGATGTTGACGCGACGCAGTGCTCAGCGAAAGACAGCGGCACTGATAGAAGAGCTGAATCCGACCCTGCGAGGTTGGGCCGAGTATTACAAACGAGCCCACGTTCGAACGCTCTTCCACAAACTCGACGGCTGGATCGTGCGGCGCATTTGGTCGCACCGTTTCTGCCGGTGGCGGACCCGGGGTTGGATCCAGTTGCCCAAGGCGAAGCTGTATGCCGAGTTTGGCTTAGTGAACCTCATCTCTCTGATACCTTCGCTCGGTTCTCCCTCCCGTTCACGAGCGTCTTCGTGAAAGCTGTATGCCGGAAACCGGCACGTACAGTTTGAGCGGCGGACGGAGGCTAGCGCAACCGCGCGCCTCCTCCGACCCGACTGGCCAGGTTGCCACCGAGCTGCTTATCGGCGCCAGAGCAGACCGAACGAACGCCAGGTGTGATCCGGAAATGCGTGGTGACGCCCACAACGCGATTCGAAGCAATGTCAGAGTTGCCAGCAGGGGCTGGATGCCAAGAAAAACAAAACCTCCCTGCGAAGGGGAAAGTGTTTTTACTTGACATCCCCTTTTATAGAACAGGCCCACGGCAAACTCAAAGCCCCTCAATGAGCTCTAGAAGTGCATCGGCTCTCTTCGATGTTGATGTCCGGTTTGTCGACTGCCCATGGAAGTGACCGCTGATCGGTCCGAAGGTTCCGATCACGATGGGCAAGGAAAGGCCGTACCGCTGGTCCGTCCCGTTTCGGGACGTGAGTTCGATCACTGATTCTTCCTGGCTTATTGTTTAGATTAAAAGGGAGGGATTTTTTCCAGATGTTCTTCCGGGCCGAACTCTCGGCCAATAAGCTAAGAGCCACCGTCCGGCCTGGCTCGGCAACCATACGAAACGTTCATTCATAAGACCTAGCCGCTTAAACTGGCGCGGAGGTTACCATGGAGCTGAAGCTGAAGACGATCTCAAAAAGCGGCATACCACAGGCACTCACAAAGGCTGAGACTTACCGCTACCTTAACCAACCGGAAGAGGCTGAGTCGATCTGTCGTGACGTTCTCGCCGTGGAGCCCGACAACCAAGGCGCGCTGCGCCTGCTCGGGCTCGCAATCGCAGACCAATTTTGTGGTGGCACCTCAGATCGCTGTTCCGAGGCGGAAAGCGTTTTTCACAGCATGGCGGATCCTTACGAACAGGTCTACTACGCTGGCCTTCTTCACGAACGGCGAGCAACGGCGCAAATGCGCGCGGGCGAGCCAGCGCCTATGCTGGTGCCGCTGTTCGAGGACGCCATGGCCTGCTTCGAGCAAGCCGCGAGCATGCGCCCACAGGGCAACGATGACTCAATTCTGCGGTGGAACCGGTGCGTCCGGCTGTTGCAGAGCCTGTCTCGCATGGAACGCGAGAAAGAAGCAGTTGGACTTTACGTGGCCAATGGCGCACCGGTTGCCTGACCACTCGCCGGCGACCAGGGGAGTGCGGTATCCCAGCCCCATCGGTGACTGTTGTTAACAGTGGAATCACAACAGCGGTCGGAGCATCCTACTTCTGCAACAGCGTAGCTGCAGTCGAGCTGGGTTGGAGTGTCTCCCACTGTCAGTGAAGGTTCTGTTCGCATGGTTTACGCACCGTCCCCGGTCCAGCCAGCCGAGCAGCGATGAAGAAGGGATCATGATTTCGAGGCGACCGCACGAATTGCTCGATTTCGCAAAGACCGAGTACGTCGATAAACCGTCAAGCGCGCCCAATCGTGAACAGGACGCTGCGTGTCATCCGCCAGTCGCTCGCCAGAACAACTAGAAAGATGTCTTACTGAACAGTTTTGGGTGAGTTGCTCGTGTTCACCTCTCAACATCAGCTCGAACGGTGATTGTTAGCTTTAGCATCTCGTCGGGTTCTGTGCCTGATATTGAACCCGCGAGATCGTAGCGGCTGATGTTCCGCCTTGCGGAACTCATCGAGAGTAGCGATCATTTGTTGGCCGGGCACCGACGTAAATTTCGGCGACTCAGGTAGTCGCCAATGAAAAATTCTCAAGCAAAGACCTCCCGTGCAATGGTGATGGTCCCAACACATTGATTGATGCATCTGTCTCGTAGACGGCGGGGAAGACCTCCACACGCTTTGCACGTTCTGGTCCTGGACGTTCTATGCACGGACTCCGATCATCAGTCCAGTGGGTCCGGGCAAACGCACTCGGCGCACGTCTGAGAAGCCTGCGGTCTGCAACCAGTTTGCATACTCCGGCTCGCTGTAGGTACTCCCCGTTCGGGTCCCGACCAGCATATTCAGTGCGAACAGGGCGGCAACCCGGGGAGCGGTCTTGCTCGGTTCCAGAATAAAGTCCTGCACGACAACCTGCCCTCGCGGGGCCAGTGCGTCGTAGATCCGATGGAACAGTTCGCGGTTTTCGTAGGGAGAAAACATATGACAGATCGCAGAAACTAGAATCAGGTCGTAGTTCTCTCCCAAGGGATCGTGCAGCATGTCGCTCACTCGCGTGGTGATGCAGTCCGCAAGCCCAGCTTTCCGAATATATTCCTGGGCCAGTGCAACTACATTGCCCTGGTCTAGAAGGTCGGACTTCAGCCCCGGTATCGCCCGCGCAAAAGCAATCGAGTACGCTCCTGATCCACCGCCAAGATCCAACATATGGGTGATTCCGCTGGTTCCGATAGCCTTCACTACTGTAGCGGCGCGCTCCTTGGCATTCCGATCCATGGCTGCAATGAAAGCAGTCAGCCAAGTGTCGTTGCGAACGTGTTCCTGGACCGATGTCCCGGCTCGCACGCACTCCGTCAGGGTGGACCATCGATGCCACAGGTGGGCCGTGTGCATCAGGGCCGGACGGGCATTATCGCGCGAGTTTTCCGAGAGAAAACGCGCACTAACCGAAGTCCGGAAGAATGTCCCATCACCTTTGCGCAAGAGGTTCACACTGACAAGTGCATTCAGCAGCATCTCCGTCGCTCGCGCATCGGCATGAATCTTGTGGGCCACGTTTTCTGCGGATGCACCGTCGGCAACGGCCGTAAATACGTCCACTTCTAGCGCCGTGAGCACCGCCCTGCTGGACATGAAACCTCGAATCAACTCGTTGAGATCGTCGGGAAGAATGCCGGCTTCGTCCCTGGCCTTTAGCATCGCCCGATAGTGGTCGCGATGCTCTTTCGCTTGTGCATACATCGCGTGCGAGTCGCCCCATGCGAGTCGCGACACAACCCTGCCCGACAATAAGTGCGAATTCACGATTTCTGGAACATCTTCTTCTTTGACTTTGTGATACCAGACTCCTTCCGGATAGGTGATCATGACCGGTCCCTCGTCGCACAAGCCGAGGCATCCACAAGTGGTGACCTGGACTTGATCGTCCAGTCCTTGGCCGGCTAATTCGCGTTCCAAGGCCTGCAAGACTCGCCCTGACCCATTGCCAGCGCAGGATGTAGCGCCTTCGGGCTTTCCTTGGGTGCAGATGAATACGTGCTGACGAAAAGGCTCCATGTGCGACCTCCTACTGCCAGACTAGGCCGCGACGAGCTTCGCTACAACAGCTCGCCGTAGGGCCAACTCCAAAGTCTGGTATTCGATTGGGCTTTCCGCCGTGATGCATGTCACACATAGTACGCACGACGAATGATTCGGGTCCGAGCGGTTGGTTGTCAGCTTGGTCTTAAGTTGGCCCCACAATTGACCAGAAACGACCAAGAATCGTCTTTTTGTAGGAGATCATCGAGGAATTGGCGCCAGTCAGGACTGAGTTCGGGAGAGAAGCCAATCCGTTCCGGCAGTGGTTTGTTGATGTTCGTGGTCGCGAGGGCAAGGCGCTTGATCCTCTTTCTGATTGTTTGCATCACTGGATCGGCGAGAACGAAGCCGCGGCGCACGATGTTAACATCCACTTTCCTTCCAGAAACACCGATCCAAAGCTCCACAACATCAGGCGGCAAGTCTTCGGCGCCGCGAGGCGGGCGTTCCACGTACTCGATCTTGAGCTTGCCCATACTTGGCTCCGCCATGGCTCGGCTTCGATCGGTGCCCGCCCGCATCACTTTTCCACCAGGCAGTATTCGCCGAGTTTCTTGTCCTTGTCGGGCGGGGCAGTGTCTGTCGTAGCCGCGGATTCCGGATAGACCTCGATGTCCCTGCACTCATACATTCCGAAATTCTTCGGAAGCTCCACCATTGGGTAGTTGCCGTTTTTCAGGTTCGTGCAGCCCGGTGCCCCTTGGTTGCATTGTAGCTGGTAAGCCTTGCCTGCTTTCAGAACCTCCAAGATCACGACGCCATTGTTCAGTTCGCTGCTTCTTACCGTGAGGAAGGATTTTTCCTGCGCCGACATTTCCGCTGACCCAAACAGGAGCAAGAGGGCCAGCAAAAGGAAGGGAGTAATTTCTTTTTTCATACGCACCCCCCTTTGGGTAAAAGCCCAAACTTTCCCCGGGTCGTTCTAATTAAATCTTTTCGCAACTGGCAGGTCCGTGTCTGTGATAGGAGGCACAGAGTGAACGATCCTTACATCTCAAACCTGTGGCCTCGGACTCTGGCCATGCAGGTTTGGCAGTTCCTTCTATCCCCTTCGCAATCGCTGCCGGTACACACTTCGCATAGTGATCTCGATCACTGACTTTTTTGAACCTAGGTGGTTGTGTAAGAAGAGGGGGATGACAGATGGCCGTGACCTGCAAGGAGGTATGTTATGAAATCTCTGGCGCGTTGGCAGCCGTTCCAGGAATTCACCTCACTCCAAAGGCAAATGAACCGACTGTTCGGCAATTTCTTTGGCAGGACACAATTGATGCCGTTTGAAGAGAATCCCAGCGGCTGGGAGTTCGGTCCGCCCGTGGACATCTACGAGGATGACAAAAAACTCATATTCAAAGTGGAAGTGCCTGGGATTGACGAAAAGGACGTCAAGGTCGAGATCGAGAGCAATGTTCTAACGGTGCGCGGGGAACGCAAGCTCGCGAAGGACATCAAAGAAGAAAACTTCCGCCGCATGGAGCGTCATTATGGCGCCTTCTCGCGTTCCTTCACGCTTCCAAACACGGTGGATCCGGAGAAGATTGAGGCAAATTACACCCATGGCGTACTAACGATTCAGATGCCCAAACTCGCCGGAGCCAGGCCAAAACAAATCAAGGTGAATGTGCCTAAGGCGCTGAAGGCCGCGTAGTCAGCGCACGGAGGGTCCCTTCGCTCTCCTTCTTCTTGTTCTTGCATCCGGAGGAAAGTGGCTGCACGAGGCGGCGTCACGAGTGCGAATTTGCCACGGAGCAGAGAAGTAGGCCGACAGGTGATTTTCTCGGGTAGAGCGAGGCGCATTCCAGGAGAGGCGGGTGTGCCATGTTTCAAACTTTGGACGAACAAATCGAGACGACCGAAGGCGGTCGTGCCACCATTCGAGCGCGGTTGGTCCGTTTCGCGGGCATAGCTGTCATCTTGGTGGTCTTGTTCGCAGGATTATACTTCGCAATCGTATCCTTCGAATGAACTCCGCTCTCGGAGTCGCCGAAGGGAAGGAGGATGCAAAGGATTTGTGGCGGGAGGGCCCTATGGCAGCCACCAAGGATAGACTTCAAGTTTTGAGGAATGAGTTGCAGTTCTTAGAGAGCGGTGCTTACCGCTTCCCGATTCAATGGAGGTCGGCGCGAATTTTCGAAGACTCGGCGAGCTGTCCCAAGGATCGGTGGTCGGCTTGCCCGCATGGCGACTGTGCGTTGTTGGATTTTGTCCCGGAGCAGAGACGTCACGAAGCGATTCCTTGTCGCCACATTCCGTTAAATGAAACCGGCGAAACCTTAAACACTTTGTACAGCACGAGTTAGAAACGAGGAGATTCAAGAGACTCTTCGAGAATGGCTGCTAAAGACAATCACAGAACTTGAACAATCAATCCATGCTGAAATGCCCTGGCGGCAGGAAAAGGCAGGCTAGTGGAATCAGGAATGGGCTGGAGTGCAAGTGTCCCAAATGAGGAAGGACGTTTTTACCGGTCGCTGGGTGATCATGGCTGATTCCGCAGCGGTCCGTCCTTCCGATTTCCATTTTGAGAAGTTCGCCAAGGAAACAACCTTCTGTCCATTCTGCGAAACAAACGAAGCCTCCACACCCCCGGAAGTCTTTGCCATTCGCAAGCCAGGTTCGTCCGCGAACGGGCCCGGCTGGTCCGTACGCGTGGTGCCTAACATCGCCCCGCGATTACGAATCGAAGGTGAATTGGGGCGGCGCGCTGAAGGTTTCCACGATCTGATGAATGGCGTGGGCGCACACGAGATAATTGCCGAGACACCTCGCCACGATCGTAGCCTCCATGAACTTGAAATCCACGAAATCTGTGACGTAATCCGAGCTTACATAGCGCGCATCGTAGATCTCGAGGGCGACAAGCGGATTCGCTACGTATTGATCTTCAAGAACCATGGCGAAGAAGCTGGCGCTCACACCATTAGTCATTCAATCTCGCAATTGATGGCCCTCTCGGTAACGCCGCGTACAGTCAAGACCAAGCTCATAACTGCTCGCGATTATTTTGCTTTGAAGGAACGATGCATCTACTGCGATGTGCTCCAGCAAGAGCTGAAGCAGAAAACTCGATTGATTGCTGAGAATGAGGATTTTGTTGCGTTCGCTCCTTTCGCCTCCCGTTTTCCATTCGAGATGGCGGTATTTCCCAAATCTCACAACAGCGGGTTTAGCCACATCAGTCCCAGGCAGATCGAGAGTGTAGCCAGCATCCTGCGCGATGTCTTGCAGAGGTTGGATCATACTCTGGGAGGGCCGCCCTACAACTTATCGTTGCAAGACAGACCATTTCTGCGACCCAGAGCAGGATATTGGAACACCATCGAAGACGACTTCCACTGGCACCTGGAGATCCTTCCGCAAATTGCCCGTATCACGGGATTCGAGTGGGCGTCCGGATTTTTCTACAATCCAGTACCGCCGGAAGTGGCTGCTCGATGTCTCTCGCCTGTTGCGGATGCGTGAACCCGATCGACGTGGGTGAGAATGCGCTGATCGCTCTCCCACGGTGCTGGACCCAGGAAGTCAAGTGGCATCATAAGCAGGAGGTGGCTATGCGGAAATCGCTGTTCAGTATCGTGCTCGTCTGTGTCAGCTGTTTGCTCGCGCAAGACTTGAAACCTATTGCTCTGCCGTCACCTCAGACCGAAGGCGGCCGACCGCTAATGCAAGTGCTCAAGGATCGAAAGACCTCCCGAGACTTTGCTCCGGACAAGCTTCCACAACAACTGCTCTCGAATCTCTTGTGGGCAGCATTCGGCGTGAATCGCCCGGACGGTAAGCGGACTGCGCCCTCTGCGATGAACTGGCAGGAAATCGACATCTACGTAGCCAGGGCGGACGGTCTCTTTCTCTACGACGCCAAGGGCAACCGACTCGAACAGGTTTTGGCACAGGACATTCGTCCGGCCACCGGCACACAATCTTTCGTGGCTGCAGCACCGGTGAACCTCGTCTACGTGGCAGATCTTTCCAAGGCTAGCTCGGGTCCGGACACCGAGTTGTTCACGGCGGCGGACGCGGGCTTCATCGCCCAGAACGTATACCTGTTTTGCGCCTCCGAGAACCTGGCCACGGTCGTCCGTGGCTCGGTTGATCGAGTCGCTCTCGCGAAAGTGATGAAGCTGCATCCGCAACAGAAAATCATTCTGGCGCAAACCGTCGGATACCCGAAGAAATAGTTCAACCGCCACGTCACCTCGGGCAAGCTGACCGATGTGCTCGAAGTCCGTCTGCCGTCGTGATACCGATCACCGCACTCTCCCAGCCCAGCCGATATAGTCTGAGCTGGATGGCCACCCATGACGCTGTTGGACCCGGACGAACAGAGCTTTGTTTGCGAATCGGTGCTCCAAGAGCGCGTGGACGGTAAAGTGCGCTGCAATATCTGTGAGCGACGTTGCCTGCTGGTGGCGGGCGGAACCGGATGGTGCCGTACCCGCCAGAACCGCGGCGGAACCCTGGTAACCCTTACCTACGGAGCCGTCTCCTCTCTGAGCGTGAATCCTATCGAGAAGAAGCCCTTTTACCACTTTTATCCTGGCACCAAGACGCTTACGGCGGGGAGTTGGTCGTGCAATTTCGATTGTCCCTGGTGTCAGAACTGGGATATCAGCCGGGCCAAGCCTCCCTTTAGTGGCAACTACATATCAGCGAAGGAGTTTGTCACACTGGCAAAACGGGAAGGATGTCGCGGCACTTCCATCTCGTTCAATGAGCCCACTCTTTCGCTGGAGTGGTCCTTGGACGTATTTCGCTTGGCACGCCCTCAGGGTTTGTACAACACCTTTGTCACGAATGGCTACATGACCCCCGAGGCTCTGGACTTGCTGATCGAAGCAGGGCTCGACGCCATGAATGTCGACATCAAGGGAGATGCAGCGGTTGTCCGACGGTTCTGCAGAGGCGTGGATGTAGAGAAGGTCTGGGCCAATTGCAAGAGTGGCTGCTCGCGCGGTGTGCACATCGAGGTCACCACACTCGTTATTCCTGGAGTGAACGATGCCGACGCGATCATGCGGGGAATAGCGGAGAGGGTCGCGCGAGATTTGGGGCCAGAAACTCCCTGGCATATCAGCGGATACTTTCCCGCTTACAAGTTCGGCGCGCCATCCACGCCGCTTGCCACCCTCGAACAGGCGTGGCGAATCGGTAAGACTGCCGGTTTACGATTCGTGTATTTGGGGAACGTGCCGGGGCATCGCTACGATAATACCTACTGTCCCTCCTGCCATGCTTTGCTAATCGAACGCTACGGTCTGGAGGTGACACGCGTGACGATAGAACGTGGACGCTGTCCGCGATGCGGGCAACAAGTCGCCGGCGTGTGGAGTCGGGACGAAGAAAAGACCTTGATGAAGTGACAGCCCGAGGAGGCATTCACGATGTCGAGTGCGAAACGCAAGATCCTCGTCAGCGGATCGTCTGGCCAGATCGGCTCCGAGTTGGTGCCTGCGCTGCGCGAGCGTTATGGGACACAGAACGTAGTTGCCTGTGACATCAAGCCTCTGGAAGAGGGGTCGGGCCCCTTTGAACTCGCTGACGTTACTGATCGGGAAGCCCTGCAAGGTATTATCCGCAAGCACCGCATCGGCACTATTTACCACCTCGTGTCAATTCTGTCCGCCGCTGGGGAGAAGAATCCGCCATCTCGCTTGGTCCGTCAACATCGAAAGCCTGAGGAACGTGCTCGATC
The DNA here is from genome assembly GCA_963701935.1 of uncultured Acidobacteriaceae bacterium. GTDB lineage: Bacteria > Acidobacteriota > Terriglobia > Terriglobales > Acidobacteriaceae > Sulfotelmatobacter. Next base: position 25,517 of record CAVPBT010000001.1, read on the forward strand.
TTGCAGTGGGGCACAAAATGGAGAAGGTCTTCTGGCCGAGTTCAATTGCGGCCTTCGGGCCTCATACGCCTCGAATCCATACTCATCAGCTTACCGTCATGGATCCGAATACCATGTACGGCATCACCAAAGTGACGGGCGAGCTTCTGTGTAACTACTACTTCGTGAAGTATGGACTTGACATTCGATGTCTCAGATATCCGGGCATCATCAGTTGGAAGACTCCTCCCGGAGGAGGCACCACCGATTATGCGGTGGCGATTTTCCACGGCGCACTGCGCGAAGGCCGTTACCGGTGCTTTGTCTCGGCGGATACGGTCATTCCCATGATGTACATGCCCGATGCCATCCGCGCCGCCATTGAATTCATGGAAGCCCCGCGCTCACGGCTTCGATCCCACCTCGGGTACAACTTGGCAGCTATGAGCTTTTCTGCCGGGGAATTGGCAAAAGAGGTAAGACGGCATTTGCCGAATTTCGTATGTACGTACGAACCTGATGAGCGGCAGAAGATCGCCGACTCATGGCCGAAGAGCATTGATGATACGTGTTCACGGAAAGATTGGGGGTGGGAACCGGAATTCAACCTCCGCAGAACCGTGGAGGACATGTTGAAGAACCTTCGTGAGGTATTGGTTGTTTCAAGTTAAATTACCGGAATGCCGAACGTGGGATGCCAGTTCCAAGGACAATTCCTTCGGACAGAACTGGGCAATCCTCGAAGCATCTCGGTGGTAACTATAGCGGTTGATCGCATCTCAACTCCACTTCTTCAGGACAAGCGAGTCGTTCCGAGAATAAACTTATGTGCGTGACGAAAAATGGCCTCGCTTTAATTCATCCTGGGCATTGGTTTCTATTCCATTCCCAGGCTGCGGCGACTGAATTCGTTCGCGTTATCGGCGGTTTGGTCATCTTGGACGCTATGGACCGGTGGCGTCGGCGCTCGCTACTGAATTCGAACTGCGGGTCAGGCAACTGCGGCTTACGGCAGAGATGTATACCTCGTCAGTTGAACTCCGCGTCTGGTGCGAGCAAAACAGGAACTGTGTCTACGTCCCCGAGTGGCTGCTTAAGGCATGGCGCCCCACCATAGATCCAACCCTTAGCGACGCCGCGTGACCACTTTGGCGGCAGAGAGTTGCAAGTGGAACTGCGCAGTCCCGGCGCGAAGGTGTCGAACGAAAGCCTCTTGGTCTAAATGAATGCCGGTCATTGGAATGGTTGCCGCCAGTCGGAACACAGCGTCATCCAAGGCTCTACCGTGCTGCCATTCCGCAAGAAGACCCTGTCTGAACAGCGATCTAAGTTGAGCGTGGCGCAGCCACACCGCGGGCAGATTCGCGTCGGAACTGCAAGCGCGGGCCATTGAATCGACACTCACTACCCCGTCTTTGCCGCAATAACGCTTCGCCCTTTCCACGCACAGCTCGTGAAGGCATTTAAGATCCTGCCCGGCGACGGGTGGTATGGCAGCTCCTTCTTCTGCCGCCTTGATGAAGACTCGGAAGGACTCCAGTCGGTCAAGTTGCTCATCCGCCATCTCTGTCACCAACTGAAGGAGGTCCGGAGGACTAGACGATTAGGGTTTTTCCGTCGCTTCTCTCACGATCCGGGCAGCGGCTTGGCTGAAGTCCTCGCCGGGCTTGCGCTTCTTAGGAGTTTGCTCTGGCCGCGCTTCGGTTCGCTTTTCAACTCGATCGGCCTGTCGCAGTGCTTTGTCGGATTTTGTTCGTTTCTCTGACATACCCATAGCTTCCCATGTGGATTTCAGGTAGTGGGCTAGTGTGAATTTAATTCACGAACTGCTCTGGCGTAATCGTCAGTCGCGTTCTTTAAGTCAGTGCTAAGGTGGTTCGGATCTTGCGCACCGGCCTTCTTGAGGGCATCCAGAACCTCTTGCACCTTCTTCTCGGCTGTTCTTACTTCCTCAATGGTTGACATGGCGATTGCTGCTCTTTCCACCCCGTTGCTTCCGAGAGGCAGTTATGCTGCACCTCGGATGAGAACTCGCCCGACTCCCCGCCGTCGAGTGGCGACTGGGCGAGATGCCCTCGCCCGTTGCGGGAGTCGGGCGCAGTTTGCGGTATTCAGTTTTAGTGCCTCCTCCGAAGCATTAGAGAACCTTACTCCCGCCCTGTCTGTGATGTTCATCACTCGAATTGGCACTCATAGAAGTGAGCACTGAGTCTCAAAATCGCATTGCTGTTGCAACCATCGCCATCTTACTCATTGACCCTGGTGGTAAGTCCCAACGCCCCTCCGGTCGAAGACTAGAGGGGCGTTGCGGCGGGTCCGATGGCCAGATCAACCGCACGGATTTCAAGGTTTGCCGGTCGCGACCAGAGTGCGGTTCTCCATCGGCAGGAACTCGCGGACAGTGTGTCCCGTGTAGATCTGCCGTGGACGCGCGATCTTTTGTTCCGGGTCGGTGAGCATCTCCTGCCATTGCGCCAGCCAGCCGGCTGTGCGAGGGATGGCGAATAGCACCGTAAACATCTCCGGCTTGAAGCCCATGGCCTGGTAGATGATGCCAGAGTAGAAGTCGACGTTGGGATACAGCTTGCGCTTGATGAAGTAATCGTCCTCCAGCGCAATCCGTTCCAACTCCAGCGCGATATCCAATTTTGCATTGCGACCCGTTACCTCGAAGACCTGCTCGGCCGTCCACTTGATGATTTTGGCCCGCGGATCGTAGTTCTTGTAAACCCGATGCCCGAAGCCCATGAGTTTGCCATGCCCGTCCTTGACCTTTTTGACGTATGCAGGCACGTTGTCCTTCGAGCCAATCTCGTCCAACATTTTCAATACTTCTTCGTTTGCCCCGCCGTGCAGTGGTCCCGACAGCGCCGCAGCCGCGGCCGCGGTGGTCAAGTACGGATCAGCATGCGAGCTGCCCACGGAGCGCATCACGTTCGCGCTGCAGTTCTGCTCGTGATCGGCGTGCAAAATGAACAGAACGTCGAGCGCGTGCGCGAGTACTGGATTGGCCACATATTTCGGCTCAACCATCTTCCACAGCATGTTCATGAAGTTTTCGCTGTAGCCGAGGTCATTGTCCGGGTACACGTAGGGGAAGCCCAGACTGTGGCGGTAGGACATTGCGGCGATAGAAGGCATTTTTCCAATCAGCCGCTTCATTTGAAGGAGGCGGTTGTTGGGGTCGTGGATGTCCTTGGCTTCCGGGTAGACAGTGGACAATGCCGCCACTGTGCTCACAAGCATAGCCATCGGATGCGCATCGTAACGGAAGCCTTCCATGAACTTCTTGGTGGTTTCGTGGAGCATGGTGTGGTGTTTGACTTCGTTTACCCAGCTGTTTAGTTCATGCTCTTCAGGAAGCTGCCCGAAGAGAAGCAAGTAGGCCACCTCGAGGAAATTGCAGTGCTCGGCCAGCACCTCAATCGGGTAGCCGCGGTAGCGCAAAATACCGCGTTCGCCGTCAATGAAGGTGATGCTGCTGCGGCAAGAAGCAGTGTTCATGAAAGCGGGATCGTAGGTCATGAGTCCGAAGTCTTCCGGACCAGTCTTGATCTGACGTAAGTCCATCGCCCGAATCGTTTCCTTCTCGATCGAAACGCTGTAGGTCAAGTTGGTACGCTTGTCACTGATGGCGAGAGTGTCTTGTGCCATGGTAGGTGTCTCCTTTGCTCACAGGCACTGAGGTTGATAAAACGAATGTAAATTTCGCACGCGGCGGGGCGCTCACGCCGCTCAGATGGAATTGATTAACCGCGTGCACATAGAACCGAACATCTAAGGCACAACGGATCAGTAGATCAGCGCAGTAGGGTCCCAATTCGTTGCAGAAGGGAGGCTCGACGACGATGCGTTTAAGGTCTTCCAAGACGGCCCCCTGGAACGAGGCAGCCGATTGCGTGACGACCAAGCCTTTGTGGTGATGTCACTGCCCGCAGAGTCAAATCGGCGGGAGTGACCCACAAACTGATGCTCACGGGTCGCGCGGATTCCGACTACGACCAATGTCACTGTTCCCTGTGATTCCTATCACGCGGCTTTGCTGGGCTGGGCAATGTAGCAAGCTGGGCGGGACAACGGCGGGACAACGAGCACCCGGTTTTTCTAATTCCTCCGAGACCAGGAGGGGGCTACAAATGCTTTTTAGCTGCGCTCAAGGACGACGCAATCCAATCCAGGTTAACAGGCTCCCTGCCAAGACTCCGGCAGCGAAGGCTATGCCCATTGCCTGTAATGGCCTCTGCTTGACCGTGTGTTTCGCTTCCTCGATTGCGTCTTCGGCAGCATAACGACCATGCCTGATCGCTTGGTTTGCCGACCGGACACCATGTTCCACCACATCGGTGACGATAGACCCAATCTTGGAGACCTCGTGAAGAGCTTCCTCCACTCTTGCCGCTTTTTCCAATACGTCCGCTGGCATAAGCTCTGTCTCCTTCGTTTGAAATTCCCTCCTCAGTATTCGAGACGCATCAATGCTGTGCTGACGAGCACGCTTTGTCAGTGACGTGGGTCACCTTTTGTATTGGCAACCCGGACATTTGGACTGAAACTCGGCCTCGAGTGTCGCCACGTCGCGATTTCACTCATCCTATTAAAGAGGATGTCAAGAAAAAATTCTTCTCCGTCCCCCTCGAGTCCCGCGATGGTCTTCAGCAGCCATTCTCGGAGTGTCTTTTGAATCTCCTCGTTTGTGGCTGTGCTATACAGAGTCTCTAACGTCTCACCGCTTTCATCTAACGGAATGTAGCGGCACGGCATCGCTTCGTGACGGCGCTGCTCTGGGACAAAATCCCAACAATACACAATCGCCATGCGGGCATGGAGCAGGGCAAACTTTCACGTCGGTAACACGGGTTCAAATCCCGTCGGGGACGCCAATTTAGAATCAACAATTTGCAGCTGCCGCGCAGAAAACTCATAGGCACAAAAAGGCACAGCTTTTCCGGCGCTGTTCGCATCTTGGTTCCAGGTTCTAGGCGGCTTTTCCAATGCCATTCTTTGCCTTGGTGAAGAACTGTGCAACGACTGCCGTTTGAGCCGCTCGCTTTGCCGGCGTTACCGCCTGTGTATATGTGTCCAATGTCACACGGGTGGATGCATGGCGAAGCAGTTCCTGCATGACCTTTATGTCTGCGCCATTTGCCTTTAGGAGCGTTGAATACGAATGACGGAAGGTGTGCCAGCCGATTCGTTTGGTGATGCCCAACTTTACTGCCGTCGGCCGGATGAAGTGCCGCATCAAAGACTGTCCCCAGAAGGGCAGCCTACCCTGAGTTGCCGGGCTGGCGAAGACCCAATCCGTTGGCTGACGGAAACGCGCACAGCGACGCCAGGCACGAAGAGTCCGAACCAGATGGGGATCGAGGGGTACCGGCTTTTGCGATGCCTCGGTTTTACACGGACCAACGGCCTGTTTAACGATCGATCGTAGGACGCTGGCCTGCTTTCCGGCGAAATCAATGTCCCGCCACTTCAGACCGAATAGTTCGCTCATGCGCAATCCGGTGCCCGCAGCCAAAACAACCAGCGTCCTTTCTCGGTTGCGCAACCCCTGGAGGAGGCGATTGATCTCGGAAGGGAGAAGAACGTCTGGTGCGGTTTGCCGCTTAGCACTCTGGCGGACAAGGCTAATCGGATTGCGGTCGATAAAGCCGTGTCGTCTCCCGTGGTTAAACAGAACACTCATTAGATTTCGAATCTTGGCTCGACTGCCCCTGGCGAGTGGCAGGGTGCCGAGCCACATCTCGACCTCGACTGCCCTGACGGTACTGAGACTGCTGGCTCCCCACCGCGGTTCGATCCACTTTCGCAGGTAACCCTCGTAGGTCGTCCGCGTTGACAGGGTCTTCCACTCATTTTCTGTCGCGAGTTCTCGCTGGCGGTAGTGATCGATGAGTTCGGCGAGCGTCAGGGGTTTTGCCCTGAGTCGAGCGTCGTTTATGTTGATCTCTCTGCGCAGAGCCACAATCGCCTTCAGTGCTGCCGATTCATCCCTGAGGGTATCAAGCGATCCGATTACGATTCTGCGATGCTTTCTCTTATCTCCGGGGCAAGACTCTCTCCATCGGTACTCCCAGACATCAGGTCCACGCCGCCGCGAAGATCGAATGAGGCTTCCTTTTTGCATAACTCCTCCTTGAGTCAGGCCAAAAGTTCTCCAGCGATGGACTATTGTATAGGCACAATATAGGCACAAATCGGGAGGCTTTGCGGATCTGCGAGAACACGGCGATGTCTGGATCGGCGGGTTGTGGAGCACAAAGGGGAGCTTGATATCGCTTTTCTGCGGCGATGTCCCAACAGTGTCTGCCGCCTGAGTTCCTAGAACCCTTGGCGCGAACAGTCATTACAAGGATGCCGTTTCTCATTCTTTCAATCGGTTCACGCAACTCCCACGACAAGACCAACGCGTTTGGCGTTGAACTGTGGGTATCGCGTATTCGTGTGCTCGAACATGGCGTTTGCCGGGGACTTTACGCCCGTCCTTGCGAAACACTCGAAGTCGTTTTCGCTCATCGACTGCATCTCGGTGGGCGTTGATCGAATGCAGAGAAACTTCGAGCCCATGCGAAAGCAGGTCGAAGCCTGGCAGAGAAGCGAACTGACGGAGGTCACCGCTAAGGTGGTCATCTACGAAGCGTTCGTCGAGGGCAGACTAGAAGCTCCCAAACACCTTGCTCGGACGGTCCACGACCTTTATTTCGAACCGAAATACGAGGAGTTCCGGCCGCGGACGATCTGGAGTCTCTCCAATGCGTTCACGTCGGCATTTAAGGAACTCGATCCCGTCCCACAATTCAAGGCGACGGCCAAGCTGGGAGAGTTTCTGGAGAGTCGATTCTCGCAGTCGTTCTAGACTGCACGTGGCGGTACCGGCCGGGCCGCCACCCCATTCCAACAAAGAATTGAGTTCGCATCAGGAACCCAAGGCGGGTGAGTTTCGCCTGCTGGCGCCGAAGTAAGCAGTCACTCTCATGGTTGCATTGTTCATGGGAAGGCCTGATGTGAAACATCCGGGGGTGTCCGGTTCAAGAACTTGGGAACATACCAAGGGTGCCGCCGGAGAAACCGCGCAATCGGCGGAGCTTCCGGCGGATGTATGTTTAGCTTCTCCCTGGGGTTCCATTCGAAGGGAAGATGCACGACGGTACCCGGCTGGGAGATCTCCTCCAGCGCCCGCAATGTTGCGCCTAACACCGCAAGTTGACGCACAGCATCTTGCGGCGGGCCCAAGGTGAGCCCAAAGGGCTGCTCGATGGCCGCGATGCGCGGGACATCGGCACTCATAGTCAGCTCCGGCATCATGGAAAGCGAGATGGTACTGAATCCGGCGGCTTCAATCTCTCGCTGAACCAGTCCCACGGACCAGCAACAGACCGGTCAGACCGGAACCAGCACTACCGCATCCACCTGTTCCTGCCGAAGTCGGCCGATGATGCTAGGAACCGTACGACGCAGTAGCACGTCGGGCCGAAGAGTGTACCCCATGTATGAATAGTGAGAAGGAGCGGAGTGCGCGATCTCACCCTGGGCTTCGAGATGGCTCAATCGGTCGAGAGGCATCACGCAGTTGAGGTCCTGTTGAGCGAAGGATGTATTGATATGCAGGTGGTATACGCGAACGTCGCCAGTTGCTGTTGCTCGCGCAAGAACTCGATACGATGGATCGGAGGACCAAGGGTCCCGCCGCTCGACCTCTTGATCAAACGGCTGGTCGATCTTCAGGGCAACCCCTGCGGAACTCACAATCGAGACCGTGCATTGTGACATGGGTTTGGCCAGAGGACTCCAAGGGATCTCCTGCCGACCGCCGAGCGTAGCCCAATGCTTCATCATCTGTTTCGTGATGCCATCGAGGAAGAGGTAAGAGTTGACGATCTTGGGCATTTATACGTATGGCGAGCCGGTAAATCATGATCCGTTAAGCCGCACCCCCTTCGGAGGGTCCACGCGCAAAAACACTGCTGGCTTTCTGTGCTATCGTGCGGACCATGAAAAGAGCCTTCGTATTGTCTGCTGCATTGTGCATCGCCTTGCCTTTTGCCGCCCCGCAAACGGCCTCACCAAAGCCGGAAGGGAGCGAGCAACAGATGAGCGCCGACGAGGCGGCCATCCGGCAGGTCTCAGAGGACTGGATCAGATTCTATAACGCCGGGGACGCGGCGAAGGTCGCCGCTTTGTACACCGACGACGGTTATTATCTCTCAGCACACATCCTGGCGCACGGGAGGCAGGCGATCGAGGCTTACTGGGAACGCGGCATCAAGGCGGGCGGGCACATCGATTTCATCAAGCCGCTGACGCTCTACTACACGGGCGACCTCGCCTATTGTGCGGGTACCTACCAGGCGACCAACGGGGGTGTGACGGTCGATGGGCGCATTTTGATAGTGCTGAGGAAAGTGAGTGGCAAGTGGCTGATGGCCGCGCACGAGACGGTAGTGCGCGACCAGTCGGTATGAGTCGGGACTCCCTTCATTGAGTATCGACCGGCCTTTACTTGGGATCTATCCCGGCGACCCCAGACCCAAGAGAAAGGGCCATATGGTCACATAGTTTAGAGATTGGGCGTCACTCTAACACTGCAGGCAGCCAGAACGACCTCAGGCGACATGTTACAGAACCCGGGCGGCATAGGGGCAGTGGGCGAGCCACCGAACGAAACAATGTGGTCCGCCTTGTAGGAGGTCAAACATCGCTTCTGGAGACACGATGACACTGTCGATTGTGTGGCGAGTTCTTTATTGGGGCTGGGTGGCCTCGGAGATTCTCGTTGGTGTAGCGACACGGACCAAGCGAAGCAGCGGAAACGTGCGGGACCGGGGTTCGCTCATCATCCTGTGGATCGTAATTGCGATGAGCATGACGGCGTGCTCTTGGATCGGCGAAACGGGGCCGCAGAACATGTTTCGCGGCGTGCACTGGTTGAAGACCGCAAGCGTGATCCTAGTGGTGGCAGGGCTAGGGACTCGGTGGACGGCGATCGTCACTTTGGGGAAGTCGTTCAGTTCGAATGTGGCGATACAGGATTCTCAGAAGATCACGAAGACCGGACTGTATCGTTTCGTGCGGCACCCGTCGTACCTGGGATTGTTGCTGGTGTTTCTTGGGATCGGGTTGCACTCCCGCAATTGGATTGGGTTCGCCGCTGCGCTCGTGCCAACGAGTGCGGCGCTGCTCTACCGGATTCATATTGAGGAAGCCGCGTTGAGAACGGTGTTCGGTGAGGAGTATGCCGTGTACAGCCGTGCCACGAAGCGGCTGGTTCCCGGATTGTACTGACCCAAGCAAGTCGACGTCCGTCAGAATAACCAGCGCAGATAGGATCCGAAAAACACAAACATGTTGGCAAGTGACAGGCAATCTTGCCAGCACTCTGCCAATTCCTCGCCTAATCGCTCATACGTCGAATCACGGTCAACTCTGAAGTTGGGTCAGGACGGATTTCCGAGGACGCGAGCGAGAAATCGGCTCCTGACGAAGTTGAACCTCTCGGCATCCGGAATTTGGAGACATTGCCACGGGCGTGTTCACGCCCGTGCTCGCTAAACACTCAAAGTCGTTTTCACTGGTCGACTGCATCTCGGTCGGTGTGGACCGCATGCAGCGGAACCTTGAGCCGATGCGGAAACAGGTGAGGTCACCCCAGCCGATCACGACTAGGGACGTCACGAACATCGCGGCTCCGACGTACATGAAAGCGAAGGGCATAGACGACCAGTGGAAGCGCACGGCATCCAGGCCAGCGATGGCCGGATGAAGCAACACCAGCGGAAGATAGAGCGCCATGAAGATCTTGTCGAAGCGCTTGGTGTCTTTGCGGCGCCAGCGCGCTCGCTCTGCCATCAGCTCAGGGTTATCTGAGGAGGCGGCAAAGCTGACGATCTACCGAGCATTCATCGAAGGGGATCTGGAGATCCCGAAGCATCTGGCGCGGAGGGTGCACGACCTGTATTTCAACCCAAAGCACGAGGAATTTCAACCGCGAACGATGTGGAGCCTGTCCAATGCGTTCACCTCAGCTTTCAAGGAGCTGGAGCCCATTTCTCAATTCAAAGCGACAGCAAAGCTGGGGAAGTTCCTGGAAGAGCGGTTCGCGCACTCGTTCTAGCCTACGAGCGGTGCGGCCGGCCCGCCCCTTACTTGATCCACTGACGAGCATATGGGAGCGGCATTTTGCGGTTGAGCGGTTTTGAGTGGTGCAAGCGTTCATCCCACCTACAAAAAACCTTTCCTCTTGATCTCCCTGCCGGTAAGAAAATCAAGAATGGTGCGTGGAGAGGGAATTTGATCCTAAAGACCCCTTGGTCCGGAACCAGATCCTAGCGATTGTTGAACTCTATCGGATACTGTTGATCGCGGTGGTGAGGGCGCGGGTTTCAGATCAAGGCCGAGGGCGAGCGACCTCCATCAATTCGCAACCGGAACCAAAGTTACGGCAAAGACCAGAACATCGCGATTACTCGGCACGCTGAGGCTGCGCACCGCCTTCTGAGCGTCGAGATTGAAGGAATACGCGTCGGCATAGAATGTGCGCGTGTCTTTGGAGCCGTCGGCCGTGAGGCGGTAGGGCAAGCTAACTGCTTCGGACTCTCCCGCGAAATTGCTGGGCGCTGCCCAGTCGCTCAGGCTCTGCGTAAATGATGAGGATGTACCGTCGGCGTAGGTAACGGTAAACGTCTGCAGCTCCTGCGCATCGTTAACACCCACGGCGAGCACTTTGAGACTGGCAAACTTCCCGGGGGGGAGTCCGATGGTTTTGCCCGTGACCGCGTCAGGCGCGTTAGGCGGTCCGAGTTTGAACACAACACCGTCTCCAATCTGCTCGGAGCCGAGGAGTTGTTCGGAAAAAGAGTACCCATCGCCGTCCAGGCTGGCATCCGGCGCAAACGCGGACCCGTCATTGTAGATTCCGGTGACGTTGTAGGCCGAAGAAAGGTCGACGGGCACGGTGCCGGTGGCAACCCGTGTGACCGTCAGAGCGATCGTCGCGGTGTGTGACAGGTTTTTCGCGGAGCCAGTGATCGTGAGAGTCGCTGTGACCGGGGCCATCGAAGCCGCTGCAGTCAGCGTCATCGTGCTGGCTCCAGCGGTGCTGGCAGGGTTGAACGATACTGTCACTCCCTTCGGCAGTCCCGAAGCACTCAAGCTGACGCTTCCGTCAAAGCTGCCTCGCGGCATCGCGATGATTCTGGTTGTGGCGCTCCTGCCCTGGGGAACGGACACACTGGCGGAAGATGCAGAGAGCGTAAAGTCGCTCGGGCCGGCGTTCGGCGAGGGAAGGACGTCATACAGCGGCTGCGCTGGTTTTACCACCGGATTCTCTTCCGCGACCGAGATCGCCAGAATGCGTACCTTACTATTATCCGGCAGTTTTATAGTCTTGGCCCCGGGCGGCAGATCGATCGCGTAGCCGAACAGATACGAATAGGCATAAGACACGTTCTCGCCCGCGGCATTGTGATGATGACTGCAATACCAGGCCAAGTCGGCGCGTTTGATGTGGGCCGGCTTGAGGCCGATCATGTCGCCGTAGTCGTCGTGTGAAGCGTCTTTTGAAGTCCACTGCCGGTCGTCCCACTGGCCAATGAATCCGCCCCAGTCCTGGATGTTAAGTTCAACTTTCTTGTTGGCGATTTCGAAGGTTGCTTTTTGATCTCCGTCCGCCGAAGCTGCCAGCAGGTAAACGCGATTGGAGTTGCTAGCGGGCAAAGCGATGGTCTGGCCCTTCGCGACGACTGCATTCGGTGCGCCGGTTGTGGCCTTGGCCAGTGCGAACGTCACATCGTTGAAAGTAATCTGCGCGGGAATCATTTCTGCCGGTAGCGTGTTGCCCTTGCCGTCGAAGCCGGCATCGGAGTGAGCGCCATCGTTGCTGGCTGTTGCGAGGTCGTAGTGCAGAGCGACGGGTGTGGAACGCACGCCCGCGACATTGTTGGAGGCAACAGCTAAGCGGAGCGCGAACGTGCGCGGTTGGTACGCACCGAACGAGGTCACGAGCGCGCCGCCATCTATCGTTGCAGGTCCGACCGGTTGCTCCTGTCCGTTCACTTCGCGGGCATCGGTGATCGGCGCTGCAAATGAAATGTGGACACCCGGTTGAGGTTTGCCGTCGAGTTCCACCATGCGCACGACGATCTCGTCGCTATTCTCAGCTTTTTTCACCGCCAAGACTCGGATCCGCGGGTTGTTCACCTTTAACAGAGAAAGAGTTTTACCCATCGGGCCTGCGTGCTTCGAGGTTTCGAAAGCGATGAGCGGAGCGTTGAGGCGTTGCGCCTGCCAGTCTGTTTCTGCGTCACGCCAGCCATTGGCGTGTCCGGCGATGCCGTAAACAAATTCGTGGTGTCCAATGTCCTGTGTGCCCTGGTCTGGGTATCCTCCGGCGGTGCCGGGGGTGCGGATCAACGTCAGGCGGATGGTGTTGTCGTTCGGCTTGTCCGATCCATTCTTGCAGTCGGTGAGGATGGTGGCGCCGAATTCGCCGCTCATGTCGGTCAGGTCGATCCATTGATGTGACGGGACTTCGAACTTCTTCGGCTCCGCTGTCGGGCGCTCGATGGTGCCAATGTCCCAGTTATAAGTGGCCACGTGGTTGGACGCGATCAGCGGGAAGGTCGCTTTGAGATTCGACTCGCGGGTGTTCCAGTCAATTACGTTTCCGAACTCGACGCGCTTTCCCGCATCGCCCGCCGCAAGGCTGATGGTCTGGACGAAGCGTGATCCCGCGGTTTCACGATAAATTTCAACACTCACGCGGACCGGGCCGTCTTCAACCACTCGAATCTGCGCCGGCCCTGAGACGAATGCCTTGGGCGCAGCCTGTTCCTGCTCCCAATCCATGTTCCATGCCGGCCACTGTGCGGGATTGTCGTACGAGATGGCCAGGCGCGCCGGGGCAGCGAGTAATTCCTTGCCGATCGTCTTATCGAAGATGCTGGCGACGTCGCCGTCCGCATTCAACTTGACGCGGTAATACTGGTTCTCCAACCCATCCTTCGAAACACTGAGGCGCGACGAAGTCTCTTTCGGACGCGCGACGGGCTGTACGTCGTAGACCGCATAACCCACGGAAGGCGCGTTGGCTGCGAAGATCACCTTGCCGCCTGAGATTTGCGCCGCCACATCCTCACCGTCGGGAGCAGTCACGTGAACGGCTTTCGGCATGCCACCCGGAAACTCGACGGTCGCCTCTACCAGGTCTTCTCGCGCGACGTTGAGTGGGTTGAACACGACAAGAGGGACTCCCTTGGTCTCGGTGTTCAACGCGGCGGCAACGGCTTCGGTGGCGTTGTTTAGGACGCCCGCGAACTGGTTCATTGCGATCACGTCGTCGTTCCATGCGAACTCGTACGACCTGGGCGTTGCGGTGCCAGCAGCGATGTCGTGAAAGTGTCCGCCCATGACTAGCGTCCAGGCATCGTTGAGACGTTGCAGAGGGTATGGCCGCGCCCCCAACCACTCGGCAGCGATCGAAGCCTTCTCTGCAGCGTCTGCCACCAACTCTTCTTTGCGGAGCCAGCGTTTCTGATATGCCTGCGAGGTCAACGAACCTGCGGAATGATTCGTCAATTCCATCTCGCCCGTGTAACGCGGCAGGCCCGCGGCTTGCGCGGGCGTGATGTCGAGGAACATCTGGTCGGCAGTCGCGGAAATCACATGGACCGGACCGTCTCCTACCCTCACAGCGGGCCACTCGGGATGCTTTTGCCCGGAATTGAAGAACTGACCCAGTGGAGGCAGACTGACGGTCCCCTTTGTGACGATGGCCTCCAATCGCTTCACGGAGTCTTCGTCCGGAGTTCCGCCGATGTCGCCGGTACCGTAGTAGTGATAGTCGGTGAATACGCCGCTGACTTTTCCGTTCTGCGCGACGCGCGCAGACCAATCGTCCTGGTAGCGCTCGAACTCTTGATCCCGTCGCCCGCGGGCCAGAGCCTGTTGCTCGCTGCGCAGTCCAAAGAATTCCTGAACATCTTTCTGATCGAACGGTTGGTGGCTCTGCTCCTGTTGTTGGAGCTTTCGCTGCAGGTCTCCGATTTTCTTCTGCAAATCGTCGAATGCGGGGTTTGACGGCACCGGCGGCAGCGCCTTGCTGAGGTCGGTTTCAATTCCCGCGCTGTAGCTGCCTGGATTAATGCCGGCTGAGAACGCTTTCTCCATCCGGCCCGACCCAGACGCCCACGTTGAACGGAGTTCCTTCCGGCGTCCGTTCCAAGGACTCCCGTCCGCCACCCGGGGCCGAGGAGCCCCAAACCAGCTTTTGCGTCGAGAAGCCCTTCACCCCGGAATGCGCCAGAATGGTGGGCAGCGACGCAGGAAATCCGAAACAGTCGGGCAGCATGTATTCCGCGCTGGCCTTACCAAATTCCTTGCGGAACCAGTCGTTGCCATACAGGATCTGCCGGATAATTGCTTCTGCGCTGGGCGCGTTCACATCGCCCTCCTCCATCGAGGAGCCTGCCGGGTACCAGCGGCCCTGATCGACGTACGATTTCACCTTGGCGAAGTCAGCGGGGAAATATTCCTTCATGAAACGGTAGCGGTTCGCGCCGCTGAAATTGAAAACGTAGTGCGGATACTTTTCGAACAGCTTGAAGTTGTCCTCCATGGTCTTGCGGATGTATTCGTCGATGACCTGGGGATACTCCCACCGCCACTCGGTATCGAGGTGCGCGTAGCCGACAACGTAGAGGATTGGCTGATTGCTGAGGTCGGGCTTCTCCGAAGTTTGCGCGAGAGCCGAGTTGAAGAAGACTAAGCCGGCCAAGGGGAGCAGCAATAAAGAAGTAAAGCGTCGCAACATGCGGGTTCTCCGATCAGCTTCTGAGATCTGTTCTAGGTATGAAGAAGTTCCAAGTCTACATCGGCGAATTCGTGAGGAGGTGCGTCATCGCAACCAACTCCTTCTTGCGTATACCTCTAGTTGACAACAACGGTGACGGCCGCAGCACCGCCGGTTTGAACGACGCCGTTGGCGTCCTTGCCTGTAATGGTGATCGTGTATGTGCCTGACGCTGTTCCGTTGGAAAGAGTCGTGACGCTGATCGCCGTACTCTGGGCAGACCCTCCATCCGAATCAGTCGCCGCTACCGAGAAGGTGTATTGGGTCGATGCCGACAAGCCTGTGACGTTGTACGTTGGACTCGTGGTCGTGGCGATCGACGTTCCGTTCTGATACACCGTGTACCCGGTCACGCTGCATCCAGATCTTGCCGTTGAAGCCGTCCAAGTCAAAGTCGTGCCCGAACTGGTTGTTGAGGACGCGGCCAGTCCCGTCGGTACACTGGGCACCGACGAACAGCCGCTGCCTCCGCCACCGCTGTTGCTGGAACCGCCTCCGCAGGCTGGCAGGAGAAGCAGGCTGGCCGACATCATCCAGAAGATCGACAGACCGACCAACTTCTTCCGGCGCGAGTCCTTTGAGCTGAAACCGATGCCAACCAATGCGAGGCTAGGGACAACGATCAACGATCCATACAACAGACTCCCGCGGTGCGACGCCTCGGACGCGGGCTGATTCCGCGCGCCCGCCACACTGTGCAACGCGGCACGCCCCGGCGGCGCCACCGTCGAGAACGTGAGCGTCGAGGTATCCACGCCGCTGACGGAAACTGGATTCGTGCCGAAGCTGCACGTCGGCGCGGCGCTTCCGGTGACGACCGGAGAAATGCTGCATGATAGAGTGACACTGCCCGTATAGCCATTGGCCGGAGTCAGGGTCACGACCGCAGAGGACGATGCGCCCGCATTCACCGAAGCCGGGGTCGTCGTTAAAGGAGCCGATAACGAATAAGACGGCGGCGGAGCGGTCACGGTGGCAGCCAGCACCACAACATTCCGGTTGTTGGGCAGCGTCATGCTCTGCACCGTCTTGCCGGTGTTGAGAGCGAAAGAGTAGTGGTAGAGGTAAAAAACCCTGTTATCCGCGCCTCCCGCGCTGTCGCGGTAGGGCATCGCCACGGCCACTGACTCTCCAGAATTGCCCCCGGTGCTGGTGCAGCCACCGCCGTTGAGGTGGCTGCACCAATCGCTGAAACTCTGGGTGAACGTCGAGGTTGAGTTGTCGGTGTAGGTGACCGTGACCGTTTGCGAGGCCTGGTTGCCTTCGATTCCTGTGGCAAGAAACTGGAGAGCAGCGAAGTTGCCTGCGGGCAGCGTGATGGGAGTGCCCGTACCGTAGACCGCATTGGCCTGATTAGGCTGGCCAAAAGTGAACTGGACGCCATTGAAGTCCAGCCCCGAGTTCAGCAGGTTCGCCGAATACGCATAGCCCACGCCGTCCAAACCGGTTGTAATGGCGGTCTCGTCCGCGTCCGTGTAGAAGGCGGAGAGGTTGTACGACGCGGACAAATCCACCGCAGTCCCAGAGCCACCGGTGGCCGGTGGGTTTACAAACAGATTAAGATTGACGGTGGTCGATTGTGTGGGTACGCCCGCCGACGTGCCAGTGATGGTCGCGCCGAGGACCGTGGTGGGGCTGTTCGCACCGGTCAGCGCCAATGTGTTGCTGGCGGTCTCCGTCAGTGTGCTCGTGGTGGTCGTGGTTGCCGTGGCCGGACTGAACGACCACGTCACTCCGCTGGGCGGCGTGCCCGACAAAGCGAGGTTGACGGTGCCGCTGAAGCCGTTGAAGGGTTCGACCGCGATAGTGTCGGTTATGGTCCCGCCTTGGTTGATAGACACGCCCGCCACAGGCACCGTCCCCTCAGACGTCGAAGCGAGCCCAGGAGCGAGCGACGGAACCAGTTCAAACCACGGCAGTGCAACCGTTACATAAGCGGTTTGGGTCAGGCCGCCGCTGGTGCCAGTGATGGCGACCAGGTAGGTTCCGCCCGGGGTCGAACTGGTTGTCGAAACCGTCAAGGTGACCGGACTGCCCCCCGCCGGGATCGACGACGCACTCAGACTGGCCCCCAGGCCCGGAGGCGCATTGGAACCCGACCAACCGGGGATCGTCACCGTCAGATTAGTCGTCGCGCTGAAGCCATTCACTGCAGTGACCGCGATTGAGCTGGTTCCGCCGGCGCCTGGCGTGAGACTCAAAGTGTCCGGCGTTGCCGACATCGAAAAATTGGGGTTCCCTGCTGCTGTTGGAGCAAGAGCGTTGATGAGGGTTGGCCCATTGGGTGTGCCCCAGCCAGTCACAAGATCGTAGCCCGTGCCGGCCGAGAACTCGGTAGCAGTGCAACCTGCAGGACTGCTGCTGTTGTAGTTGGAGCCGGTCGTTATGTCGTGGAAGTCGGCGTCAACCAATGTGTCATAGATGGCAGGGTTGAGAAGACCGAGGGTGGGGTTGCTGCCTGCGGCTGTGGCATTGGCAGCCGCTTGCTGGTTGATAAGCGCCACAAAACCAGCCCACTTCGGAGCCGCCGCACTGGTTCCGCCAGTTCCGCCGCATGAGTTATAGCCGCAGAAGTAGTCGTCAGACGCTTCCGCAGCCACATCCGGTATGTTGCGATAGTTTGCGTTGCCGCCGTTCGTCGAGTTAATGGCTGGCTCTTGATTCCAGAGAAAATTAGCGGATCCCGAAGGAATCGGAGATTGTGTGTTCCACCCGCCGCCGCTTCCGGGCCAGCCTGTTTCCGACTGCCAGGCGCCCCCTGCGCCGTTGGTGGTTAGAACTGTGCCTCCGGTGTCCGTGATGTTTGGACTGTTGCCCGGGTAACCTCCGCTTCCGCAATTCGCTCCGGCGTCACCCGATGCCACGAAGGAACTCTGCCCTTGCGCCGCCATCTCCTTAAAGACCGTTTCATAGTCCGTGTTTCCACTAGGAACGCCACCCCAGCCAAAGGACAGGCTCACTGACTTGACGAGGTTGTCGTTCGCCACCTGAAGGTACGCGTCGTAGGCGATGACGCTCGGCGTATACGCTTCGTAAACAATCAACGCGGAGGCGTTGGGGGCGATGGAGATTTCCTGCTCGATATCAAGGGTCTCTTCGCCATCGTTGCAGAGGGAGCAGATGCCGTCCGCGCCCCCGAGCAGCACATTGGTGATCGGCACCTTGAGCGGCTGGCCGATATTCTTGAAGTAGGTCACCACTTCGCTGAGGTTGTATGATCCCAACTCAATCAGTCCGAGGGCTTGGCCCGAGCCGTCCAGCGCCGTACCCCCGCCGTAGGCCGTTCTGAAATCGCTGCCGGTAAACAGACCGCCCGGTCCGGAGCCAGCCTGATTGCTGTGCGCTCTCTGGTTGGGGAGGACTGGCTTCATCATTGAGGAGGGAAGGTTGTAGGTGCTTAGACCTTCGACGCTCAACACCGGGAGACCCAGTTCGACCGAAGGCTCCGCATCGGGGGCATAGAAGGTGCGGTTTTCGGTGGGGTGCTGGTAGACCTGCATCGTCACCTGAAAGGCCTGCTCGATGTTGGCGACCGGCCCGGTAACATCTACGGCAAGGCGATTGGCAAACGTGCGCGTGACTTTCAAACCATAGGACTGCAAGTAGCCAATGACCCGCTGATAGTCCACCACCGTGGGTCCGAACTGTTCCGTGAACTGCGACACCGTCAGGAAACGTCGGTAGTCCGAACTGGCCGGATCGTAGACTTGCTGTAGCAGAGCATTCAGTTGATCCTCATTCCGCAACGGCAACGCGACGGCCAGGTGTAATTGTTGCGACCCCGGAAGGCTAGCAATCAACGAAGCGCCTTCCGGGGATGCAACGCGTTGGGGGAGAACTTGCCGCTCCTGCGCTTGTACCCTTACAAGGAAGAAGAACAGCAGGGCACACCAAGCCCAGGCAGAAACAAAAGATCTAGCAGAACTGTTCATCGTTCCTAGTCTCCGGTGCGCGCTCTCCGAGAGAACTAGTTGTCGGTTACGAGCACGGTTACAGTATTGGTCGTGCCGGCGGGATTACTGGCCTGGCTCAGTCCATTGGCGTCGACTCCGGTAATCGAAACCGTGTACTGTCCCGGAGGAGTTCCGACGTTGCCGAGGTGCTTATAGGTTACGCATCCCGGAGTGGCCATCAATGCCGCCAGCAATAGTCCGAGCAGCAGCAAGCCCAGCAGGTTTTTCCGGCGTGATGCGCGCGAACCGAGTCCCACTCCGATCAGCGCGAGTCCCGGGACGGGCAACCACAACGCATAGAAAATGTTACTCGGGGGCTCCAGCTTTGCTGCCGCTGGTTTTACGGAAGTGAACGTGAGGGTTGAGGTCGGTGGTGAAGTCTCGCCGGCAGTCACGTCGACCGAAGTCGGACTGAGGCTGCAGGTTGGCGGCGCAGCCGCCGCCGAAGACTGAATCGTCGGAGTAATGGAACATGAAAGTTGAATTGTTCCTACGTAGCCGGGCTGCGGGTTCATCGTTACTGTTGAGGTGGCCGTGCTGCCTGCGGTGACTGACGATGGACTCGCTGTGCCGCCGTCAATCGTGTAGGTCGGCGGTTTCAGAGTAATTGCCAAAGCGAAGGAAGCACCCGAACCGTCGGTGTCCGTCAAGGTGAGGCCTTGCAGAGTTTTGGTGAAATCTACCGGATACGTGTAGGCGTACAGATTGCAACTCGCGCCGTTGAGCGTGCCATCGGAGTTAATGCGATTGACGCCCCCGACCGCGACCGACTCATATTGGTTCCCTCCGAATCCGCACCAGTCGCTGAGAGTCTGACTGAACGCTGTGCTGGTTCCATCCGTGTAGTTGGCCGTAACCGTCCCCGAATGATGCCCATTCACCGCAGTGCCTAGAACGATCACCGTCGAGTAGACCGCTTGTTGAGCCGTGGGAAGCGTGATCGCGACTCCGCTGGAAGTGAAGTTGACCACGTCAACGGTGCAGGCAGCCGAAGTTGCAGGACCGCAGTTGGCCGTGTTGACCGTTCCAAAGGTGAACGGTACGTTCAAGGATGGCGGCGTCAGGGTCGGAGGTGTGGACGTGGACAATCCCAATTGAGTTGCCGAGTATGCGTCCGGGCAGTTGGTGTAGGGCGGGGTCGGCGTGCAGTTGTTCCCGTTGTCCATGCCGGAGGTCCCGAGAAACTTGACCCCAGTGTTGAAGAGTCCCGCCGTATTGAAACATTCCTGTCCACCGCAGAGGGCCGAAGTGGACGACAGATCCACCTGCACGTTTTGTGCGCGAGCCATTCCCGGCATGAAGAGGAACGTCAGGATCAAGGCCGCCATCGACAAAAGGAATACGAACGAAGCGCCCCCTCGTGTAGTCATGCTTGCCTCCCGCTTGGTTCGAAGCTGTAAGTCGCGCATAATCGAACTCTCCATTCGGTGACTGGCCGCCTGCTAAAAAATGATCTTTCCTGAAACCCGCAGATTCCTGGGGAAATTATCCTGGTTCGGGCCCACGGTGCCGAAGCCTGTCCAGTAGGATTTCTTCGTCGTAGTGTTCGTAAACAGACTCGCTGCGCCATCGGTCGGGGAGTTGTCCGGTCCCCCCAGGAGCACGGAATTGAGCGCGTTGAACGCTTCTCCGCGCAGCGAGAAGCTGATTTTTTCGGTGATCTTGAAGCTCTTCTGCAGCGAGAGATCCAGATCCGGAACCGTATAGTTGCGCACCGCCGTGGTATAGCTCGGAGTAGTGTTGTAGGTAAAACTAGAGCCACCGATATGCGGCACGCTGCTGAAGCAAGTTGGGGACGTGAGCTTAGGATTGAGCCATTGCCGGGTCGAAGTTCCGCTCGGGGACGCGAACGGGCAGGTATAGTTAAAGCCATTATTTATATTGAGCGGCGTACCACTCTGGGCGGCAAACGACCAGCCCAGCGTCCAGCCACCAATCGCGTAGTCCAAGTATTTCGGGGCGGTCGAAAGGAACGTTCTGCCCTGGCCTACCGGCAGCTCATAAACGCCCGTCAGAGCCAGTACATGCGTGCGATCAAACTGCGAAATCCAGTGCACTTCGTTGGCGTCCTGATACGGATACCCGTTTTGATAGCCACTGCCGTCCATAGTCTTCGCCCACGTGTACGCCAGGTTGAGGGTCAGGCCATGGGAAGTGCGCTTGCTGAGCTTCACTTCGAGAGCGTTGTACCAGTTCTTGCCAATGGGGGCGTTGTAGATTCCGACCGGAGGCGCGCTTCCGCCGGTGCCGCAATATTGCGACCAGGGCAACAACAAAGCAAGTGCTTGGATGGTTGTCGATTGTCCGCAACCGCCTGGAAACGATTCAGAGAAGACACCATAGTAGGGGTTGGGTAGCTGTTTGCTATAAACCGAGCTGCCTTGCGCCAGCGCATACTGCAACTGGGGATTGGTGACGATGCCATTGTCCCAGAGCGTCGCGCGCAAACGGCTGGTGTAGTTGCCGGCGAAATGCACATCAAGCGCCATTTGGCTGGGCAGTTCGTGTTGCACGCCCAGCGACATGACCTGCGTACGCGGAATCTTCCGCAAGGGACTGTCGACTTGCAAATTTCCGCCGCCCACACCGGCCAACGCGAGGCCGGCTTCGCCCACCGGCGGCTGCAGACCCAGCGGATAAGCGGTGCTCGCCGGAAACGGCGTGCCCAAACCGTAGGGTCCGGCCGAAATTGTTCCGGGTGCGGCTCCGCCCTGGTTCGGATCGGGGTTGCCGTTGGTGGATGCCAAATAGTTTGTCGTCTGTTGGTACCCGATGGGGGAACCGCCCTCCAGTCCGCCGCCATACATAAAGCCCCAGCCACCGCGAACTACAGTCTTCGGATTGATCGCGAAAGCAAATCCAACTCTGGGGGCAATATTGCTCCAGTCCGTGTTATAGGCACTCTTTGCATTTCCATTCTGTCCAGCAGGGGCAATCGTTCCTAGAACCTGGGATAAGGCGCCGGTGTTGACTCCGGCTGCTTGCCAGGCGGCAAGACTGCTGGCGCTCGCGATGTTGGCCTTGTAAACGCCATCTGACGTGATGGGGTTAATACAGGTTTCGCAGAAGCCGCGGGGAAGTTCGTTGTACCGCTCCTTCAGGCCTACCTGGAGGTCATAGCGCAAACCCAGATTGACCGTCAGGCGATGGTTGATCTTCCAGTCGTCCTGGAAATACAGATTCCAAACTGGCTGGTAGTCAAACAAGGAGTCGTTCCAGTTGACGTGGCCGTTGCCTGGTAGACCAAGCAGGAAGTCCGCCCATCCCGAGCCATTGGGAGCGAACGTGCCGCTGCATGACGCACTCGGAGTGAGACCGAGGCTGGCGGGCTGATAGCAGTTGCCGTTGAGCGGATCGAATTGCGTCCACTGTCCGGTGAACCCGAACTCTCCATTGGCGTTATTGGTGACCGTACCGTTGATGGGATTTCCGTAGGTGTAGTAGAAAATCCCGCCACCGAAGTGAAGATTGTGCGCGCCTTTCGACAAAGTAAAATCTGTATCGAACGCAACATTTGTGGACGCTTCCAGGTCGTTCGAATTGCCGAAGATCTGTCCCAAGCCACTCGAGTCCGGGTCCGGAAACCCAGCGATGTGGATCTCAGGTACATCTTTGAGATTGGTCACGGGCGGCGGTGTGACATTGAGTCCGATGGTGCTGCCGGGTTTCGCATCCGCGATGATGCCGTTCGGATTTCTGTTTTGCAGGCGGCTAAGCGATAGCTTGAAGTCACCCAGAAGCGTGTTCGAGAACATGTGAGTCATGTCCTGGGAAGCTGTGTAGCTGTCTCGCTTAAAGAAAACGCCGTTCGCCAAAACCCCTTGCAGCCCGTTCTGATTGCGGTTTTCGTGGCCCCGCTGCATTCCAAAGAAGCTGTACCACTTGGTCTTCTCGCTGGTGTTGTAGTCCACCCGGATCATGTGCTGGTTATAGGTAGTGAAATCCGGAGCAACTGCGAAAAAATTCGCAGGTTCACCGAATCCACCGACATAGTTCTGGGCGCCGCCGACATTTGGGAGCGGAATGTATCCGGCCTTCAACATGAGATTGGCCGTGTTGTTGATCATGGAGGCTGGAATCAGCGCTCCGTTGCCCGTTCCGCCGGTATAAGGAAAGACGTTTTGAATAAGGTTCGTGGCGGTGCCGCATGTGCTCGGTGGGCCACCGGTAGAAAAGGTGGGCGAGCAGATCGCATTATTTGGATTGCTCGAGTTGGTGCTATCACCGGGTTGAAACAACGTAAGCCCGTATAAAACGTAGGGATCAGCCTGCTTTCCCCCACTCGTGAAACCTGGGTCCAATCCCTGTACCGTGGCAGAGCCCGCGATCAAACCAAAGTCAACCCCGGGGTTGCCCTTATAACCAGGCCGCAGATAAGCGGGTGGGACATTCCCGGTAACAGTGCCCTGTATGGACTGCCGGTAACCTTCAAAGCTGTAGAAGAACCACAGCTTGTTCTTTTTGATAGGACCGCCAAAAGTCCCACCGAACTGGTTTTCCACCTGCTGCTGCGTGGGGAGTCCCGCGATAAAAACGTTGGTCGTGGTGTTAGCGTCAAACAGGCTGCCGTCTTTATAGTTCTCTACCAACTCTCCGTGGAAAGCATTCGTCCCGTTCTTCGTTACAACGTTCACGGTGCCGCCGGTAGTTCGCCCGTAGCGAGCATCGTACGTGTCGGTCATAACGTTGACTTCTTGCACCGAGTCCAGCGTCGGAGAAACGTTCCAGGTTCCCGCTCCCTGATTGCCGTAACTAATCTGCTGGGTGATGTTCGTGCCGTTGAGAGTGAACTGGTTGAATCCGCCGGAATTCCCCGTATTGTCCTGTCCCGTGGGATCGACGCCGCCTCCCATGATGTACGCGTTGTCGTTATCCCATCCTCTGCGCTGCGAACTGCCCGTGTACTGGCTGCCGGGCGTGGTGCCGATGAGGTTGTAGACTTGGCGTCCGCTCACAGGCACATTCTGCAGCGAGCGCTCGTCCAGGATGGTTCCACCGGAGCCGTTCGCCGTCTCAATCATGGGAGGCGCGGCTGTAACTTCCACCTTCTCGTCGATCGCGCCTACACTCAGCGTAAAGTTCTGTCCGAAGTATTTGCCCGCGAGCAACAAGACCTTGTCCTGAATCGCAGTCTTGAACCCCGTGGCGCTCGCCGACACGGTGTACGTTCCGGGCACGACGTAAGGAATGTAGTAAACGCCGGCGTCGCTGGTCTGAGCCTTGTATGTCGATCCGGTATCGACGTTGACGGCCTTCACCTCGGCCTTCGGCACAACGGCCCCTGAGGCATCGGTGACTGTTCCCGTCAGCGTGGCGCGGAATTCCTGGGCCAGCGAGCGCTGCGGAACGGCCACCAGCAGGAGGCACATGGCCAGGCCGAGCGCCATCCCGAACCGGTACATCCCGCGACGATCGCGAATGCTCAAACTCGCCAGAACCTTCATCGAGACCTCCTCAAAATCTCAGCGTGCTTGCTCGTACCACTGACCGGCGTACTGAATCCGCTCGATCGATGGCTTTGCCGCGGAAGACGTTTCTGATCCTTCACACCGGACTGGATCGTTCCCTGCGCCTCCACTAACCCGAAAACCGGCGCGATCGTGTCCGTTTCAATCACGAACCCCTGCGAACCGTTTGCGAGATAGTAGGAGACGTTTTCTGTGCCGGGCGTGGTGTTCCCGACCGGCGCGAGTGGGAAGGCGGGCGCCGTCGTAATCGAACCGGTGAATCGTCCAGGATTGCCTCCATCCGCGGAGAACGTACCCGAAAGTGGACCCACGATTGGCGTCGCGTTGTTCTTTCCCTGGCCCTGAAAGTCTCCTTCGCCGCTGAACGTTCCGGCGTTGGTTGTGCTCACGGTGAATTGGCCTGTATAACCACCGTCGTAGTTACAGCAGGTGGAGAGATTATCCTGATCCGAAAGCAGGATGGCATTGCCTCCTGCCAGAGTCGCAGTCGTGTCCGTCTGCGGAATCACAACGCCGATGGTGTCCGCAACGTCAGTCTCCAGCAGTAAGGCGCCACCCGCCCCACTGGGGTTGTTGGGATCGAGCAGGTTCAGCTTGGGATCGGTCAGATAGACGTTGTAGGTTTGACCCGCAGGCCCAATCACCGTGCCCCGCGGGCTACCCGCAATCGAGTACGTCGAGCCCGCAAGAGAAATGGTCGATGGCGTTCCAAACGCATTCAGGTCCATGATGCCCGCGCTGATGTTGCCAGCGCCGTCTGCCGTGAACTGTCCCGCAGCCGCCCCTGATTCCCCGCCGTTTGCGTCGCTGGTGAAGCCGAAGTCGCTGAAGATGAAGTTGCTGCTGAGAGCAGCATTCGTGGTCGCCACCGAACCTTGTCCGAACGCGCTGCCGGTATTTCCGGCATTCCCGGTATTCGTGATGGAAGTGATTCGTAGAACTTCGGGCGTCACAACATAGTAGGCGTACTGAGTGCTACCGGGCGTGTCGGGCGTAGCACTGAAAGTGAGAGTGCCACGACCGTATGTATCCGGCGCAGTGAATGTCCCGGTGAACGGGATGGAACTGTAGCCGGAAGCGCCCCCGAAGTTCTCGTCGAAGATGCCTCCACTTATGCTTCCCACGCCATCGGCAGTAAAGATGCCGCCCCAGCTTGCATTGGCACCCTTCGTGCCGCTGTATCCTGACAGCGTGAAGGAGTAGCCGCCAGAGACTTGGGATGCAGAAAAGGCCGGGGTTGTACTCTGCAAGTCCATGCTGCCGACCGCGCCAATCGTCAACCCATTAAACTGGTCGTCCTCGGCGATCTCGAAATGCGAATTCGACGTGCCCGTGATTCCGTGCGTCTGTTGCAACGTTCCGCAGCAACTGGTGTTGTTTAGGCTCATCGATATGTATCCATGGCCAGTGGAATCGAGGGTGTAGGTTCCCGTGATGGAAGGAACGGTCGAGTAGAACCCGTTCGCGGAGCCATCGGCCTCTCCGCTGACGATGTTTCCGTTTCCGTCGAGCGTGACACTCCCGACCATGCCGAACGATCCATTGCCTGCCAGGATGAAAGCGTATTGTCCATTCAGAAGGGTTGGACCTCCGTAGACGAGCAAAGAGGCGCCAGCGCTCTGGCTGCCATCTGTGACAGAGGTCGCCGTTATCTCCACGGGTAGGCTGACTATCGATAGCGTGGGCGCCGTGTACTGCGTCCCGACGCTATAGGCCGTGGTCGTCGGATTAAACGACCCGCATGCCCCCACCGGCGTGCAACTCCAAGTCACTCCGCCATTCTTGGTGTCGTACAGCGCATTGGCTACCACGGCCGCTGTGCCTCCCGCCAATAGAGTCGCGGGCGGCGTCTCGACCATTTGCACCGTGAGAGTCCCGGTTGTGGTGCCGGGAGGGTTGTCGTAACCCTTGCCGCAAGCGGCCAGAAATGCGAGGGACAAAATGACGAGACACAAAAACGGGACTCTACGGTTCATTGTTCACCTCGGATCAAAGCGAGTGGGGGAGCCTGGTATTTCCTGCGGGACCCTGCGAGCCATCTGAAAGTTGGGTCGCCGCAGCCCGCGACCACTTCGTGTGCGGTTCTTCCCCAATACTCCTGACGACCGAACTCCCGATTCATTGTGGTCTCCTTCAGGCTCGCAACCGACCTTTCGAAACTCGTCATGAGAGCAGTTCTGACCCCACCTTAACGATATTATTGAGAGTTTTTCGCCGCACGCGCGACCAACCGATCCATATCGACTTCACACAGTGTTTTCGCGGGTAGGCGATCTCTAGTTCGGCTGGCAAGTATGGCGGTTAGGCGATTGAAAAGAAATAGTAGACATTTAACATTAATTGCACTAACGTAACTTTCCGTGGAACCGCGGATCACTCCATCGATTGCCCCCCTGTCTCATGGGAGCAGAGTGATCGTTCACGAACTAGAGGAGTACCTGCGCAAGACTCGGGTCCGCCATGTCCATTTTGGTGACGGAACCACGGCTCCTCCCCCACTTGCATATGTTACGAATTTCCCACGGCTCTCTCTTCCTCTTGCTGGATGCCACGCCATGGAGATTGCTAAGAGCGGAAGAACGGAGACCATCAGGCCTGTGCGCGGCCACGCTGTTTTTGTGCCGGATCATGCCTGGAACAAGCCCGATTGGACGGGCCGGGTCGATGTCCTCACCTTTCTGTTTGGCGTGAAGCAAATCGGGATCAGCCTGGTGCGACACAAAGGTGGATCGCAGGTGCCCCCGACGGCCGTGAAAGCCAGCGTTCACGGCGGCTACGATGTGCCGACGCATAGCCTTCTCTCCACTCTCATGGTCCTGGCTGCGGATCACGAAAAGGGCCCATTGGCGCGTCTTTCCACCGAGTCCATGCTGCACGCATGTCTGCGACTCCTCAAGTCTCCCCAGAAGCAGAGCCCGCGCAAAGCCATTCGCACCTATGAGTCCATCTGCTTATTTGTGCAGGAGAACTTTCATAGCCCCATCACCCGCGAAAGCGTGGCACATCATTTTGGCCTGGCCCCCAATCACATATCCCGCGTGTTTCGCAAGGAGGGCCTCATGCGGTTCAACGACTATCTGAACATGGTGCGCGTGAATCGAGCGAAATTCATGCTGCAGAACTACAGCTTGACGCTCAAGGAAATCGCCGCCAGTTGTTGTTACAGCGACGCGGCGTATTTCTGCCGGGTCTTTAAGAAGGTATGCAAAGTCACACCCACGGAGTACCGCTCTAATAACACAATCCACGTCTCACGATGAGGATCGCCCAGAACCGTTTCAGATAATGTTATTTTAGTCCAACAAACGTTCCATCTCTCCTGTTTCCAGAAATAGGATGAATCACACATACTACGAGGCTGTGTCTTTGCAAACCCCATGCAATCCGGCGGTCGTGCGAGCCCCACCGCTCTTGGAAGGTGCTTGGAGCCAGAGATCGCAAACATGTGACAGATGCAAGCCGGAAGCCTGATTTCGATCCCATAGGTTGCCGGGGCCTTTTTGACGAACCGGGTACAGGTTTGTGGCTAACAATGCAGAACATTTCTCTCGGAGCATTGGCTCGGAATGCTTGAATCACTCCAGAAGTTGCGGCAGCACCTGCTGACGGGGGTATCGTATGCGATTCCATTTATCGCATGCGGAGGCATCCTCATCGCGTTTGCCATTGCATTCGCTCCGATGACCGCCTCTGGACCCGACTTCTCTAACGCCCCGCGCCTGAAACTCATCCTAGACATCGGAACGGCTTCTTTCATGCTGATGTTGCCCGTCCTTGCGGGCTATATCTCTTATTCCATCGCAGGCAAGCCGGGACTACTCCCAGGATTTCTGGGCGGCTACCTGTCAGGCCAGGTACGGGCGGGTTTTCTCGGGGCGATCCTCGCTGGCCTGGTTGCAGGCTACGTGGTCGACGCGCTCAAGAAGGTGCCGGTTTCCCGCTATCTGCGTCCCATCATGCCGATTTTAGTGATCCCGATTCTGGCGGGCGGCTTGGTCGGCGTGCTCATGATCAAGATTCTGGGAGTGCCGATCGCGCTTCTTATGGATCATGCCAACCGGACACTTTTGTCGATGAGTACCGGAAACGATGTCGTTTTGGCGCTCATTCTGGGGGCCATGATTGCCTTTGATATGGGTGGCCCGGTGAACAAGACTGCGTTCTTTTTTGGGGCCGCTATGATCCGTGAAGGCAATTATCAAATTATGGGCGCGTGTGCAGCGGCCATTTGCACGCCTCCACTTGGTATGGGATTGGCCACTCTTCTCCGTAAGAATCTTTGGAACGCAGAGGAAAGGGAGGCCGGCCTCGCTGCCATTGCCATGGGCCTCATCGGCATCACCGAGGGAGCGATCCCCTTTGCTGCAGCAGACCCGGTTCGCGTGATTCCCAGCATCGTCGTTGGTTCCGCAGTGGCCGCCACGATTGCGATGGTCGGACGAGTCGGAGATCACGCCCCCCACGGAGGGCCCATTGTCTTGCCAGTCGTCGACCACCGCATGGCCTACGTCGCAGCCATCGTGGTGGGAGCGCTCGTCACCGCGATTCTGATTGTCTTGCTGAAACTGAGAAGCACTGAAGTGCCACAGGAAGAGAAGGAACCCGCATGAAAATTGTCGCCGTCACCGCTTGTCCCACGGGTATCGCTCACACCTATATGGCCGCGGCTCGTCTGGAGAAAGTCGGCAAAGCCTTCGGTCACGAAATCAAGGTTGAGACCCAAGGCGCAATGGGAATCGAAAACAAATTGACCGAGAACGATATCCGCCAGGCCCAGATCGCTATTTTTGCCGTCGACATTGAGGTGGAAGGCCGCGAACGATTCAACGGCGTAAAAGTCATTCAAGTTCCCCTCCAGGAAGCGCTTAAGAACCCGGAAGGTATTTTCTCGAAGATCCAACGCTGACGATGACGCCGAAGGCCGACAGTTCGATGCAGTTTGTTTTTTCGTGCCCGCTCTCCAGCGGCTTGCACGCCCGCCCTGCCAGTCACCTAGCGGAGGTGGCGAATCAGTTCGCATCCGAATGTACACTGACGAACCTGCGGAATGGCCTGATGGCAAATTGTAAGAGTGTACTCGGTATCATCGCGGCCGACATCCGTCACGGGGATCGCTGCGCAGTCCACTCGAGTGGAGCGGATGCGTCTGGTGCGCACGCAGCCCTACAGCGGTTCGTCGAAGAAACCCTACCTCACTGCGATGTGCCTTTAGCCGGCATGGCCCCGGCGACTCGTAGCAATAGGATGCCGCGGGCGCTGCAAGCCGCGAAAGTGACGTGCATTTTCGGAACACCGCTAAGCCGGGGTATCGGCCATGGCCGTGTCGTCATCCTGAAGAGAATGACCCTGCCCGCGAACGAGGACACCCAGCCTGTCAGCGATCGGCCTCGCGAACTGCAGCGTATTAAGGAGGCCGTAGCAGCGGTTCGCCATCGAATTGGAGAGAAGCTCAAATACTCCCTTACCCCCACCGGCATCGCGGTGCTCCAGGCGGACCTTGCGATGGCCGGCGACGTCTTCCTGGTGGAGAAACTCACCGAACAGGTTTTGCAAGGCAAGTCCGCCGGGCAGGCTGTGGTGGAAACCGGTGAGTTGTTTATCGATCTCCTAGGACACTCCGAGAATGAATACATCCGCCAGCGCTCCGCCGACATCGAAGAGATTTGTCTGCAGTTGCTGGAGGAAGTGTCAGGAACCAGTCCTGCGGCAGCCGTCCAATTGAGCGAACTTTCCGTGCTCGTGGCGGAGACGCTGGCTCCCCAGCAACTTCTGGAACTCGACCGCCGCTGGCTGAAGGCGATCGTGCTGGAGCATTCGGCAGCAACTTCTCACGCGGCCATTCTGGCTCGTTCACTGGGGATCCCGACTCTCGCGGGAGTGCGTAATGCGCGCCAGGAACTCACCGGCGGTCGCGAGGTCGTAGTCGACGCTAATCGCGGCTTTGTTGTTCCACAATTCTCCACGGCAGTTCGCCAGTTCTATGATCGCGAGCAGAAAACGCTGGAGCGCCGAAAACAGTCGTGGTCCAGCCGTGCCAGCCGCTCGGCCATTACCGCGGACGGCCGGCGCGTAGAAGTTGCAGCCAATGCTTCCTCCGGAGAGGAATCGACGCTGGCTTTCGAGAACGGAGCGGATGGCATTGGGCTGTTCCGCACGGAGATGAACTTTCTCGGCCGCGAACAGGCGCCATCAGAACAGGAGCAGTTCGCGATCTACTCGGAAGCTGCACGCAGCGCCTGCGGCCGACCCTTGATCATTCGCACTTTCGATATTGGTGGCGACAAGAAAGTGCCCTATTTGAATCTTCCCCGGGAAGATAATCCCTTCCTTGGATATCGCGGCATTCGCATTTACCCTGAGCATCACGAACTGTTGCAATCCCAACTGCGCGCCATTCTTCGTGCGTCGGCGGCAGGACCTGTTCAGATCATGGCGCCGATGGTAGCAACCCGGGAAGAAATTGTCGGGTTCAAGGCAGCGGTCGCGCAAGCCAAGCAACATCTCTCGCACAATGGCATTGCATTTCAGCCCGACGTCAAGATTGGCATCATGGTCGAGATTCCCTCCGTGGCGTTCGCTCTCGACCGACTTTGCGAAGAAGTGGATTTCTTCAGCATCGGCACCAACGATCTGAGTCAGTATTTCTTTGCCGCCGATCGCGGCAATCCCAAGATCGCATCCCGTTTCTCTGTCCGCCATCCCGCATTCCTGCGGTTCTTGCAGCAACTCGTGGAGCAAATCCATCGGGATGGGAAATGGGTGGGAATGTGCGGAGAGATGGCGGCGGACCTTCGCAGTCTCCCCCTCCTGCTTGGTCTCGGGCTCGACGAAATCAGCGTGCCAGCCGCCGAGGTCCACGATTTCAAACGGTCCGTCTCGAAGCTGCGCGCCGCGGACTGCGCCGATCTCCTTGATCGCGCCATCGCCTGCGCGCAGACCGGAGAAGTGGATGACCTCCTGGCCGCGCAGCAGTCCTATCAGCCCGAGCCTTTGCTCAGCGACGAACTCGTCCTGCTCGGAAGTGCGAGTCGGACGAAAGAAGAAGTCATCCAGGAAATGGTGGATGCCTTTTACACCTCCGGCCGAACCGACGATCGCGATCTTGTGGAAGAAGCACTGTGGTCGCGTGAGGCCGAATACTCCACTGGCTTGGGCCATGGCTTCGCCATTCCGCACTGCAAGACTGACGCGGTCACGGCCAATTCGATCTGTATTCTAAAGCTCAACGAGCCGATTGATTGGGACTCAATCCATGGCGAGCAAGTTCGTATGGTCGTCCTCCTCGCGCTTCGTAGTTCGGAAGTGGCCAACACACACATGCAGGTGTTTTCGTCCCTGGCACGGAGACTGGATGACGACGACTTTCGTCAACGTCTGCTCAAGATCGACACCGCTGAGCAGATGACGACCTATCTGGCCGAGCAACTGGGATTGCCCTCCGGACTGGTGAACGGGCATCGACTGACGCCGGAACGCACTCAGTAGCTTCGCACGCGCTGAGCGCACGGCCATGGCGAGGCCGGTGGCGGCCCGCCCTCGTTTCCCGCGTGCCCGAAGCGCCCCCTTTGCGATTCAGATGCGCGGATAGCTTCTGATGCCCATCATCTTTCTCAAGCAGACCTCTTCGAACTGTTCTCTCCACACCGCCGCCTTTCTCGAACATCAGTGCGCGTATCTTCACGACTCCAAGACCGTCCCGAAAACCGCGCAGCGCTGGGAAGTATGGGCGACTTCCCAGCACCTGCACCTACAGCCACAATCGCATCATGGCAGATCTATTCCCACCGTTTTATCGCTTCGGCTCTGTCCCATATAGCCTGTCGCGACGGCCACTCGGCGCTCTATCTGCGGGCTGCCGCCTTGTTTCGGGAGCTGGCCCTGGCCCGAGCGGATGGAAACTTGCGCCGCCTCCTGGCACGACTGGGTCGCAGGATTTCAGGGTTATTGAATTTGGCCTTTTTGCCGCAGTTCTTTCAGCTCATCAAAGCAGGGAGCGCATTGTCGGATGTGGGCGAGCAGGGGGGCGAACTGAGCGTCCGCGGGCCGTTGCGCGAGTTTCAGCAGGACCTCGCGCCCTGGACAGGCGATGCGCTGAGGATTGGGAAAGTCTTCATGCACTACCCTGTCAAATGCGTCAAACAGTTCTTTTTCCGAATCCATTCTGCACGCCCCAGTTGAGCACGGAGTCCAAGCCCAACTGCCATGTTGCCCTCAGCAGAATCTCACGATCCATGATCGGTGTCGATGAAAATCCTTGTGTGCATTCGCCTATCGTGCCGAACAGATGCGGCCGCGTATCCGAACTTGGCGATGAGTATGACGGCAACCGCGCCAATCTTTTGTCTGTGCTGTTGCCTCCAGATCAAGTGAAAAATGCCGCTTAACGCCGCGACATCCCGCTCAGCGTCCTCCTCGTTCCTTTAACAGGAGCACATCCAACCAACGCCGCAATCGCACGAGGCCAAAAAAGTGCAATCCCAGGTGAGACACATTCCTGTTTCGAAGCCATATATAAGTAGGAGGGGATGTGGGATCCGGCTTCCACAGTCTTTGCTGAACATGGGGGAATTGAATCAACCAGCCCGCCGTCGTACCTTCCGCTGGCCTGGGGCGGCGCGAGAGATAGTGAGGACATATGTGAGCACCATGTCATCCGAGGTCTCAGGCCAAGATAGGCACAACACGCAAATGGCGTTGCAGGGGCTGATCACGAGAATTGCGGCAGTGTCGGGAAACCCGCGTGCAGCCTGCTGGAGGTTCGTGCGCCAGATCGGAATCACCTCGAAGCGAAGCTACCGGCCATGGACAAAAACCGAGCAGCAGAAGCTAGTTGACTTGATCGCGTCACACTCCCTCGAGGAAGTTACGGTACTGCTCCGGCGCTCGCGGACCTCGGTGAATGCCATGTTGCATCGGCTCGGGGCCAGCGCGCGCATGGGACAGGATTGGTTTACGAAACATAGCCTGGCTCGGGCTTTGCATGTTCGTGCAGAAGAAGTGCAAAGATGGATTGATCGGGGACTCTTGAAGTGCCGAATCGTCGAGGCGACTGGAGTTCAGCGACAGGTCATTGACGCAGAAGCCTTTTGTGAGTTCTGCAAGGGACATAGCCGGGAGATTGTCGGACGAAGGTTGAGCCCCGAGCGACTGAGCTTTGTCCAGACGTTCGTATTTCCTCCGAGCCATATGCAACTTCTGCCCGTGAGAGAGGCGAAGAAGGAGCAGGCAGCGTATACGGCACAGATGAGGAACGGGACAGAATCAGAGACGGATGAGGACGACGATCTGGGAGCCACTGCGTAGGGTCGTCAGCTGCACCCGATCTGGACATGGAGATCCGCGAGTTTCCTGGTCATCGGCGGCGGACGTCGGAAGGCCACCTGATGCTCTCTATCTCACGCCAGAAACTGTTACGGATGGCCGCCGGCGATTTTCCCAATATTTGCGCAACGTCTTTCCACTCGTATCCGGCAGCCCTGAGCATCAGAACGGTGCCATTCTTTTCGCTGAGTTTTCGGACCATCCTCGCGAGTTCCAGACGCGCGTTCACCTGGGCGATCCAACCCTCGCCTAAGGTGCGGCTTGACAGTTCGCCGGATCCTCCCACCAATTCAAGGCGGTTTAACTTGGTCGCATAGCGCTGTCAGCCGGCGGCAGAAGGCCACCATGAGAAGCGCCTGCTTTTGTGAGGATTCAGGAGCCCCAATGCGGTCGAGGTAACGCGATACCTGCGCAATCGTGTTTTCCATTAGCTCGGCAGCGGGACCATGATCGTCAAGAAGAGCTTGCGTCCGCCGACATGCCTGTTTCCAGATCTCATGGCCGGCCAATCTCACATCCGCACGAATCGGTCTTCCCGCCTGATCGGCCTCCCGGTCCCACCAAAGAAGTATTCTCCCCGCACGCGCCATACTGCACCCCACCCTTGAGCAAAGACTAAAGATCGAAGTTGGGAATCACATCCGGGCCAGGCGGAGGTGTTGAACTCACGAGATGAGAAATGTGGAGGAATGTCCTCACGCGCCAGAGGCATTTGTCTAGGTCGCCGATCGTGTGCCCCTACAAAGGGGATCGGACCAGAGATAGGACATTGGGAGAAAGTCGGAGTCGTGATGGTCGGAAAACCGGACAAAATGACCGCCCGGAGCGCCACGCAATTGCACTCTCGCGCCATTACGAGTTTCCGGGACCACCCCGAGCTTAGGCTGCAGATCGCGCGAGCGTGGTAGAGCGCACTCCCAGCGGGATTACCGTCACGGCGCAAGTGCTGTTTCGTGGTCAGCCAAGTCCTGTCTTTGTTAAGGGTTGTGGACGACGCACGCTCGGGTGCCTGACCTCCTCTCGGTTGGACTGGTTGAACTACCGGCTTCCGACCTACCCCACTTCTCTTGTGCACAGCGGCTTCTCGCGGAAAGGATGATCACTATCGTGGCGTATTTCCGCGCAGAGGTGGTGAATTTTATTTTTGGTGGTCGGAATACTGGACAGAACAAAAACGAAGGCGACCCGACCGGCAATTCAGACACTCGCCAAGCCAACAGATTCTTTCTTGTGGCCCTTTTGCCATAGTGCACACTCGCCCTAATTAGGGCAATGATGTACGTGACTCATCCCACGTTGATTTGTGCGCTTCCATTCGTTTTCTCGCCTCAATAATTCATCTTGCGAGACCGAGAGAACCTTACGCACATAGAATGGCGTTCTTAAGACGGAAAAGCCGCTGTCGCTCGCTGCGTTCAGCAACGACCAAGCCACCGCGAGAAGCTTCAAGAGCTAACTCGCAGACTGCGGAGACGCTGCGGCCGCTATCGCCAGCTCCGATGCAGAATGGCCGTTGCCGTCCAGCAGAGCAGTGAGCATCTGAATGCGGCCAGCCTCGCCGATCAGTCCTGCGATGTGTGTGATCGAGTTAACATCCATTCTTCAAAGTACATTGAATTTATCTTGGCGACCTCATGAACGCTAGTCTTCCACACTGGAGGAGAACGGCTTAAAAGATTTGGCGCATCGCTTTAGACAATCGTCCCGGAGCATTTTGCCGAGATGGGCGCTGCCCTGGGTCGGGCTGGGGTGAGCATCGAAGGCGGGGGCGCGTGGGTTGTCAACGGCCAAGGTGTTGCGCACTTCCTCTTTGAGGATGAGACCGCTGCGCAGCGGCTGGAGGCGGCAGTAATCCAAATCTTGCAATAGCGGGACGTGCTCGTCCAACGACTGAGCCAGACGGAACCGGTCAGCTTCGCAGGATTTCGCGACAGATGGCCGAGGCGGGTGTCAACATCGCCGTACTCTACAGTCGACTACGGTCATCATCTAATCTTGTGGTGGACGATATAGCTAGGGGACGAGCGGTTTCTGAGGCATGGACGCGAGAACAGGTCTCGCCCGATCGTCGGACGTAACGTGGACGACCGTCGAGGACAAGGAGTAATCGTGAAACAACACACCTATGAGGTTCGAGTCGACTGGACCGGCAACGATGGTGAGGGCACGAAAATATACAAACGCTATCGCCGCGACTACACCATCGACTGTGTGGGCAAGCCTCAGATCCAGGGTTCAAGCGATCCTGCCTTTCGCGGGGATCGATCCCGTTATAACCCCGAAGAGCTCTTGGTCGCAAGCCTTTCCTCCTGTCACATGCTTTGGTATCTGCATCTGTGTTCGGTGAATCGTGTGACCGTCTTCGACTATAGGGATTCAGCTTCTGGGGTGCTGGAGGAAGGCAATGACGGTTCAGGGGAGTTTGTCCGAGTGACGCTGAAACCCACAGTGAAAGTCTCTCCTGGCGATGATCGAGCCAGAGCTCTCGCTCTACACAACGAGGCCCATCGCCTTTGCTTTATCGCGAGGTCGGTGAGATTCCCTGTTGAGATCGTCCCAGAAATCATTGAAGCAGCAGGGGAAGCGCCCGAGTAGTCGGCAAGCCTTACCTAATCGCGTCACGTCAGAGTTGCCCGTTATCCAAGACTAGATTAGCCTTTGGAAAAACGAAAGGCAGTAGGAATGGCGGACAACAAAACCAAACCCACCGAATTAAGTGTGGCGGCATTTATTGATGCCATCGCTAACCCGACCAGGCGCGTAGATGCCAAGGCGCTCGTCAAGTTGATGCAAAACGCGGCTGGCGAAAAGCCGAAGATGTGGGGGCCATCCATCATAGGCTTCGGTAGCTACCACTACAGGTACGACAGCGGACGTGAAGGCGACATGCCGCTGATCGGTTTTTCGCCGCGTAAGGCCGCTACTGTTCTGTACAACGTGATCTGCTCCGGCGATTCCAAGGCGCTCCTGGCAAAGCTCGGTAAGCACACGACTGGCAAGGGCTGCCTCTACATAAAGAAGCTCGCTGATGTGGACCATCAAGTGTTGGAACCATGGTCGTGAAATGCCTTGCCGCGCGAGCGCAGAACCCAAGTTAAGGATTGTCGGCAACCTTACCTTGGGATTACTGCCCGCTTGCCCGTCATCCGCCCGGTGGAACGACTTACTATCGGGTCGAATGCATCAGCGGAGCCCATCCGTCACGTACAACGTGCTCAGCACTCGCCGATAGCGGTACGCGTACGACTTGCCGTCTGGCGTGAAGAATAAGTTCGCGTACAGGAGGCCCGCGGAGTCCGGGGGCATGGTATCGAGCCACGGCTTGCGCTCGCCACTGCGGGTGTCAAGCAGGCTGATGTGAGCTGGGAAGCTGCGGTCCCACACGTAAAGCTTGGTCCCGGATGAGTCCCACTGCACGGGATATTCGTGAGCCGAGATTCCATGGACCGGTTGTGGTGCTCCTCCCTCGACGGGATACAGCGCGAACCCCTGAACAGTCCTCGCCAGCACAAAGTGACCGTCCGGCGAGATCATCGCGTCTGACGTGTTTTCCGGCGCAACTGGACGGGCCGTGCCCGAAGCTACGTCGATCAGGTATGGACGTGGCGGCTTGCCCGACTCCGAACCGGTATAGACGAATTGGGAACTGTCGCGGGTCCACGAGCAGAAAATGCCGAGGTTTGCAATAGGACCAATATCGAAGGAACGCGGTTCTCCGGTCCCGGTGGGATAGAGGATGATCTTACCCGGGGACGACGGCCGAAACGAGGCAATCCACTTGCCGTCGGGCGAAATCCCACTCGGGTCGCCTTCGCCGAGACGAATCAGTTCCGGCGAATCGGTCCGAACCACATATGTCAGGTAGTCCGTGCCTGTACCAGATCCCGAGTAGTTAACCGCCATCAAGGAACCGTCGTCGGACAATCCCGCAATGCTCCCCGTGCTGCTACCGAAATCCAGCACCCTGTCGGAAGTTAGCCCTGGGCGGTGAATCGCAATCTCGCTGAAGGAACGAGTAGCCGTTAACAGCACCTGCCCCTGGGCATTGATGTCCAGAATCATCAGGTCCACGGGCGCGGAAAGGAGAACACGTTGCTTGTGAGAACGCGTAACGGCGCGCAGAGCGACCGATTCTCCGCCGATGGCGGCGCTGAACCACACTTCTTGGGTTCTCCGGGACCACGTTAGTCCTTTAACTGAAGACCACTCCTCCGTGAGACGTTCGCTTTTGCCGGAAAGATCCACGAGGACAACGTATCCGCGGTCGTCTCCAGCGATGGGATGATCAATGAATGCCACTTCATTGCCGCCGGGAGAAATAGCAGGATGATCAATCCATCCCCCTGTGTGGTACAACGCCTTGCCGATCGGAAACTCCATGGACTGCTGATCACTGCCGCACCGTACAACTGCGAGGTCCTTGCCATCGGCAGTGATGTCCGCGTCGCATACGTTCTCGATTAGCGGCCTGGGGGCTCCACCCGAGAGGGGCACACGGGCTAGAGTGCCGGTCGTCATCCACTGAAAGAAGTGGTGACGACCCAGCAGAATCGCCATGTCGCCACTCGCGGACGTCGCCAGTACATCAGCGGGAGGCAGGCCAAGGCTGCGCGACTCGACGCCATCGAGCCGCGTAGAAAAGATCTCAAGTGGTTTGCCGTTCCAGGAAGCCCCGTACACAACATTGGCTCCGTCAGGCGTGAAACGCGCTGAGCTTACATATCCGGGCCCAAAGGCGAGTTGATCGAAAACAAGCGAGATTTGGTCGCAAAGTTCATGCCGGTGACAAGGCAATAACAGCCACGTAAGAGCAACGCTGCCGAAATCCAGGTAGCTCGACGACGAAAGATCGCGGGGGCTGCTACGGCCGGCTGTGCAGTCTTGCTGCTGGAACCCCCTGAAAGAGCTTCGATGGCAAACGCCAGATCGCTCGCCGACTGAAAACGGCGCTCCGGCGTTTTCTCAAGGCACCGCCGGACGATCCGCTCCAAACCCGGACTCACATTAAGGCCGCTTTCGGCCAGCTCCGGCGGCTCTTCCTTCAGGATGGCGTTCATGGTTTCCACCCCGGACTCGCCCTGGAATGCGCTGTTTTCCGGAAATCATCTCGTAAAGAATCGCACCCAGATTGAAGATGTCCGAACGATGACCTACCGCCTGGGCGCGTACCTGCTCAGGCGACATGTAGCCCGCAGTGCCTATAACTACACCGGCTGCGGTCGGCGTAGCCGCGAGCGTAGCAGTGTCGGCTGTGACGTTGGCCCGGGTCTGCTTCGCTAAGCCAAAATCCAGGATCTTCACCCGTTCGTCACGTGTGACGAAGACGTTCTCCGGCTTGAGATCGCGATGCACGATCTCTTTGTCATGCGCCGCTGCCAGCCCATTCGCTAGTTGCAGGACGTATTCGGCAACTTTGCGCTGTGGCAACGGATTCCCATTCATTCGCTCGCGGAGCGTCTGACCTCCCAGCGTCAGCACAAGGGAGTGAAGCCGTCCTGCATCCGCTCTACAGCAAAAGATTGGGATGATTCAGCGCGCTCAAGAACCTCGCTTCCTGTTGGAACCGTTGCAGGCGGTCGAGATCAGACGAGAATGATTCGGGAAGAACCTTGATGGCAACATCGCGCCCCAACCGCATGTCGCGGGCGCGATACACCTCACCCATGCCGCCAGCGCCCAGCGGAGACTGGATTTCATAGGGGCCAAGTTTCGTGCCAGAGGTTAGGGCCATCTGTGCGCGCTATTATAACGTGCTAACGTGCCTAGCCTGAGCGCAAATTTCCATTCTAGATTTCGGCAATGCGGAGCTTGGGGGAAGTTTCCTTCCGGATGTTTTGCTTCGTCTTCATCTGGCGAAGACTCCGGCCTTTCTGCAGGGTGCAGTACCTCTGAAATTGATGTGATATGGGGATGCCAGCGCCGAGTCAAGTGCGCTAGTCAGTTGCCAGCCTTGGGATCATGCGTCACGACGTCTTCAGACACTGCAAGGATGCATGTCTGTCCGTCGAATTGGATTCGGTCGGCAGAATACGCGGTAAGCTTGATTTCGCCGGATTTTGTCCGAAGCCGGGTGATTACATTCCGAATCGGACCTCCCCGCCGGAGTTGCGTCATCAATAATCTTCGGTCGGCAGGATCGTCCCAAATGCTTAGCTCGTGTACGGTACGCCCCAGCAGCTCCTCCCGGCGATATCCATAGCGGCATTCAAAGGCGGCATTCACTTCCAGAAAACGTCCCTCCTCAAGGGTCGTGATCGAGAACGCGATAGGACTCGAATCGAATATCTTCTGAAATTTCTCCTCCGAGACCCGGCGGCCGGCCTCTGACTGGTCGAGCGCCTGCTCGGCTTTTTGGAGGTCTGCTAATCGCTTTTCCAGCTCCGAACCGTAGATCTCAGCCGTTGAATAAAGACGGGCGTTTTGAATGGCGACTGCCGCAGGTATAGCCAGCAACTCGGCGCGCCGGAGGTGGTCCTCGGTAAAGTGGTTCGGTTCCACGTGGCCGACAGAAAGAAAACCCAAGAACTCGTCGGAGGCAAGCAAGGGGACGCCAAGCCAGGAACGGAATTGCGCATGTCCCTCGAACGTCTGCCATCCCTGCTCCCGTTGCGTGTCCGCAATCAAGATATGCTTTCGTTCCGACCAGATGCGTTGAAAAAATGGGGATTCGTCCGCCACGAATGTCAGGGGCGTGCGAGGAGACTTCTTCGCAAGTTCGGGACAGGATTTTTCTCCCAGCGCGAGCCAGTGGGGACCACCTTCGGGGACGAGCACACGCGCGCATGAGTATGGGACCAACTCAGACAGAGAGCGGAGCAGTGCGTCGAGAACACAGTCCATGTGCAAGTCCTGTGTCAGGGCAAGTGTCGCCTTGCGCAACGCCTCCGCCTCCGCCCATGCCGAGTTCGCCCGGGCAAGATTCGCCGCAACCTGATCTTCCGCTTCCTTGAGCGCGGTGATGTCTAGCGAGGTTCCGCCCAGGCGGGTGATCTTTCCGCTAGCATCTCTCCGGGGAAAGCCGCGGACCCAAACCCAGCGAAGTTCACCATCTGGCCTGACGATACGAAATCTTTCGTCAAAGTGTCCGGTCTGGGCCGCTTGCTCAAGTTTTGCCAGCACGTGAGCTCGATCGTCCGGATGAATGACCTTCTCATACGAGGCCGGTTCTTCGATCAGGGATTGGCAGGAGCGGCCAGTGATGGTTTCGTATGCCGGATTGACGAAGGTGGCTTTCTTCGTCTCGGCGTCGATCACCCAGAAGATTTCCTGGATGTTGTCGGCCATCTGGTGGAATTCCTGTTCCCTGTCTTCAAAGACAGTCCTTGCCTGGCGTTCGGTCCTGTGCATCTGGCGGAAAACGCCGGCCGACAACAGCGCGAAGAGAACAACCGCACTGATCAATGAAATCCAGAGCGCCAGCTCCACTCGCTGAGACTGAAAATTGGCGACACGGATCGCGACTAAGAGAACTGCCAAGGCAACAACGAGGCCGAGCGAGGCGAAATTCAAGCCTCGTTTCGACGCCTCCGCAGGAAGCGGTTTCGGGCGGGACTGATCGGCTGGTTCCACAGTGAGCGACCCACCTATTTGCCGGACTTAGGCTCATCATAATACCCTGCCCAGGGCAGATGGCTTCTAGGCAGCAACTTCCGCTCGAACTTCAAGGATGGTCGATTGCCAAGAGCGGTCCGGTGTTTTGCCGTATTTTATGCCTGGCCGTTTCGATCACAACCGTTTTTCTGAACGGCGATGTGGATCGGGCGTGATGATTCTCGGTTTGCGAAGGATACGCAGGCTACCTACGGCGGCGGTTTTCAAGCCAATACAAATCCAAGATTCTATCGGCGGAATTCCGGAACCAAGTGCTAACTTCTTGTACCTGAAAAGGCCGATCCGCCGGGTCGAGGTCGCGATTTCACCAGCTCGGTGCTCGGTTCCTTGATCTTTTCAACTCCCGTTACACCTGTTCCCGCTCACTTGCCGCGCTGGGCAGCTTTCCATTTGGCCCAACGAGCGCGCTGCGCCGCAGCGATCCGCTTGCGAGCCGCAGCCGACATGGTTCTTCGTTTCCCAGACGCCCGGGCAGGGCCGCGTCGTCTGGCAGTTCCACGTACGCCGAGGCCGGTCAACGCCTTCAGGGCTTCATCCAACTGTTCGATTTTTCTTTGCGCTTGATCACGTTCTTCTTTTAACTGCTGGACCACCTTGGTCAGGTTCGACATTGATTCTCCTCGGGCTGGAATTGTAGCAGCCCGGCGTTTGGGTTTGCCGTCCTAGATCCCTCATCACCGCCAACACGCTTCCGACTTCATTCAGTTACCAGAGGAATGCCATGAGACTCCGCAGCAATGAATTGTGCCCGATTCACAAGTCTCTCTCCTGCTGTGGCCGAGAATTCATGCCCAAGCCCAAGTTGATAAGACTCGGAGTTCAGAGGGTTGAAGATCCGCACCACCCGCGAGGATATCGGGAGCTGCGGTCACCCGCCGAGATGCGGAAACTTCTGAACCGAAAGATTGTCCAGCAGGGCGGGATATGCGCTATCTGCCACGAAGACTTCACGGATTACAACGACGTCGCCCCGGACCACAGGAATCCGAAAGGAATGGGCGGAGCATGGCGGGATGACCACCCAGACAATATCCAGGCGACACATTGGTGGTGTAACGAAGAAAAGGGATCAACAAGGATTGATGGGTGACGGCCGATCAGCCGTTATTGATCAACTTCCGGTTTGCTCGTCACTCGCTAACAGGAATAATTTCGGGTCTCATCTGCGCAAGACACGTTTCTCGCGACGCGCCGTTCGCCCCGATTTCCTGCACCTTTGCAAGGCTAATTGACCCTCTCTCCCCGTACTCTCCTTGACAATCTAGGAAAGAAAGGGTATTCCTAGACGGTCTAGGGAACAAACAAATGGAAAAACAACTCGATCTTCTGCAGGGCACTCTGGATATGCTCATCCTGAAGGCAATCTCCCTGAGCCCCTTGCATGGCTACGGCATTCTATTGCGCATTCAGCAGATTTCGAAAGAGCGGCTGGAGATCCAGCAGGGGTCGTTGTATCCCGCGCTTTATCGTCTGGAGCATCACGGATGGATCACGAGCGAGTGGGGAGAATCGGAGAACAACCGGCGCGCGCGTTATTACCGCCTGACGGCTCCGGGGAAGCGCCGCCTTCAATCCGAGACAGAACGCTGGAACGAGATGACCACGGTGATCGCAGGGATTCTGAAGACGTCGCCGGAGGAATTATGAGTTTCTGGACTCGATTACGCTCATGGACCAGCGCGACGGTGCGAAGCTCTCGCATGGAACGCGAGATGGATGACGAGATGCGCTTTCACGTTGAGGCCCATGCAACAGAACTGATGAAGCGCAGCGTTCCGAAAGATCACGCGCTGCGCCAGGCGCGATTGGAATTCGGCGGCGTCGAAACCGCGAAGTCCAGATGCCGCGATGCGGTCGGAGTAGGTTTTCTGGAAACGCTGTTTCAGGATTTGCGACACAGCATCCGAGCGATGCTCCGCACGCCGGTATTCGCGTTAACCGCCATGATTGTTCTGGCTCTGGGCATAGGGGCGACCACGGCAATCTTCAGCGTAGTGGATGCCGTGCTGTTGCAGCCACTGGCCTACCGCGACTCCGACCGTCTCGTCACGATCCTGATGAACGGCGACGGTCCGGTATCAGCGGGGAATTACATCGATTGGCGTGACGGGAGCCGATCCTTTACGGCAATGAGTGCAGCAGAAGCCTGGTCTCCGAATCTTACTGGCATCGATTCTCCGGAACACATTCCCGGCTTGAAGGTGACACCAGATCTGTTTCCCATGCTCGGCACCGATCCTATGCTGGGGCGTCTATTCGTCTCAGGAGAAGGCAAAGAGGGTACCAATCGAGAAGTGATCCTCAGCTACAAGTTATGGCAACGACGTTTCTCATCCGATCCGAACGTGCTCGGCAGGCCAATTGTGCTGGATGGAAATGGTTATGTGATCGTGGGTGTGATGCCGCAGGAATTTCAGTTTGCTCCGTTCTGGGCTACGAAAGCGGAGTTGTGGGTGCCGGGCGTATTTGGGCCGGGTGTTCATGCCGGCGGGGGAAGCCTGCGCATCTTTGCCCGGATGAAAGATGGCGTGCCGTTGAAACAGGCGCGCGCGGAGATTGCGTCGATCTCCGGACGGCTGGAGCAGCAATTTCCGGGCACGAATCGTAATGTTGTCGTAACCCCGTTGAAGGAAAAGGTTGTGGGTCCGATCGAGACGCCCTTGCTGGTGCTGCTTGCCGCGGTAGCGTTCGTCCTGCTGATCACTTGCGCGAACGTGGCGCACATGCTGCTGGCGCGGGCGGCAACGCGCCAAAAAGAAATCGCGGTACGGGCTGCGCTAGGCGCACGCCGCGGTCGCATCATCCGCCAATTTCTGACCGAGAGTCTTCTTCTTGGCAGTGTCGGCGGGGTGCTGGGACTTCTGATCGCTGTGCTGGGAACGCGCGCTCTGATCGTGATGAGCCCGCCGAACATTCCGCGTGTGCAAACCGTGTCGATCGACCTGCATGCCGCCTTGTTTCTTTTCGCGGCGACGATTTTGACCAGTATCGGATTCGGATTGGTCCCAGCGTTACAGGCTTCGGCGGTCAACGTGAACGACACGCTGAAAGAGGGCGGGCGCAGCGGCAGCGACGGAGTGCGGCGCAACCACTTGCGCAGCCTGCTTGTCGTATCGGAATTCGCCTTGGCGCTGATGCTGCTCATTGGCGCAGGGCTGATGATCCGCACGTTCGCGGCGCTCACGGCCGTCGACCCCGGCTTCAACCCGCACAACTTGATTTCGATGATCGTGTCGGTTGCGGGATCGAAAGAGGCCGATGCAGGTCGCCGCGAGCTTTTCTACCGTCAACTCATCGAGCGTGTGCGATCGTTTCCCGGGGTGCAGGCAGCGGGTGCGATCAATCATTTACCGCTCGCGGGAGATTTGTGGGGATGGCATTTCGCGATCGAAGGCCGGCCGAAGCCGCGTCCCGGAGAAGCGCCGGGCGCGGTTTACCGCATGGTGACGCCGGGATATTTTGCGGCAATGCGGTTGCCCATCGTCCGCGGACGGGACATCACCGACTCCGACAATGCGACAGCGCCAGGCGTAATCATCATCAACGAACGGGCGGCGCGGCAGTATTGGCCCGGAGAGGATCCGCTGGGGAAGCGCGTGTCCTTTGACGATGACACCACGAGTCCGAAGACGTGGCTGACAATCATCGGCATTGCGAAGGATGCGAAAC
Source organism: uncultured Acidobacteriaceae bacterium (assembly GCA_963701935.1). GTDB lineage: Bacteria > Acidobacteriota > Terriglobia > Terriglobales > Acidobacteriaceae > Sulfotelmatobacter. Next base: position 70,366 of record CAVPBT010000001.1, read on the forward strand.
AAGATAGCTGGACGGACAAGGCAACTCCGGAAGCCTACCTGGCGGCATTTCAGAACCACGACTATTTGGGCGATTCCGGAACGGAAGCGTCCAAGCACATGAACTACATCACACTCGTGGTGCGCACGGCAGGCGATCCTGCGGCGGTAGCTTCGCCTATGAGAGAGGCAGCATGGTCGTTCGATCGCAACCTGGCGATTTCGCAAGTTGTCACCATGGACGGAGTGGTAAGCGAGGCGAACGCCCAACCACGATTTGAAATGATGCTACTGAGTATCTTTGCGGCGGTCGCGTTAGTTCTTGCTGCGGTTGGGATCTACGGCGTCATCAGCTACTCCGCGTCGCGCCGCACGCATGAGATCGGGGTGCGCATGTCACTGGGCGCGACTCGGCAAGATATTCTGCTGCTGGTGATTCGGCAAGGAGTGTGGTTGGCCGTGGCCGGGTCGATAGCCGGCCTTGCGGGAGCATTGTTGCTCTCCCGGTTGATGGCGGGATTGTTATACGGCGTGCAGCCGACCGATCCGGTGACATTTGCAGGCGTCGCTGTGGGATTGGGTGCGGTGGCGATGCTGGCTTGTTATGTCCCCGCGCGCCGGGCGATGCATATCGACCCCATGGCCGCGCTGCGCTACGAGTAATCGCTTGCGAACGCAGCGCGGGTGTGTTGGCGCGTGAGTTTACACTCGACCCCAGAAGACGTCCGCGTAGTCGCTATTTCGGAAGTTGAAGCGTCTCTACTTGGCTTCTGTGTGCGAATTGTGTGTTAGGTTCCGAGGATGCCCAGATTCCGAGAACTGCCAAACTGACTTGCGGCGGGTCAGACGTTACGGTGTATTCGCGGAAGTGTTTCTTTCCCCATTTTTCCCATTGGTCGAAGTAAGGCAAGTATGGTAAAGTAAGGAATATGGAGTGAGACTATGCAAAAACAGGCGACGATTACCAGCAAGGGACAGATTACGGTGCCTCGCGAAATTCGGCGAGTACTGGGGGTTCGAAGCGGGGATAAACTGCTATTCGAGAGCGACGCTAAGGGGATACGCGTGCGACCGGTGAGAAGCAGGAGCGCGTTCTCAAAGTATCGCGGTATTGGGAACGCCGAGATTCCGTCCGGTAGAAAAAGCATTACAAAATGGCTCCGGGGGATGAGGGGAGAATGACAACCGCTGTCGACACAAACGTGGTAATCGCTTTGTGGGACAAAGACCCGGCATTGAGTTTAGCGGCACAAAATGCCTTGGAGGCCGCATTTAATCGAGGGACTTTGATCGCTGCGGCTCCCGTGTTCGCAGAGCTGATCGCGGCACCCGGGCGCAGCGAGGCGTTCGTCGGTTCCTTTTTTGAGGAGACAGGAATCGGGGTCGATTGGGAGTTGCCAGAGCAAATATGGCGATTGGCGGGACGAGCCTTTCAAGCTTATGCAGAACGCCGACGTAAGCAGCGCGACGCCGGCGCGCGCCGCATTCTAGCGGACTTCGTTATAGGCGCTCACGCAGCCGCGAACGGTTGCCGCCTTCTAACCCTGGACGATCGGCTCTATCGCTCCTCATTTCCCACGCTCGCCATAGAGACCTTCTAAGTTCTCCGGGACCGGTAATTGCACGACGTTCGATCCAGCCACGGAGCAGTCGGCTATTGATGATGCGCCGCTCGATTGTGTGCCAAAAGTGGGCCGAATTCAGGAAACAATCGCTCGTCGGTCAGCGATTCTCGACTCACGGCCCATTAGCCATCCCTTAACCGACATACCGATAGATACTGTTTTGGGGCCGCAGAGGTGTGCGGGTAGTGTGCCTCTTTGGAGGGGAATCTATCGCTCGCGCAGGTCCTCGAAGCCCGTTTCGGGACCGCGACAGAAAACCTGAATCTCTCTTGGTAGCTTCCGGATTGAGGACGCTACGTGCAGAGTCCTCGATTATTCCTGCGTGTAGATTCACGACGAGGCATCAACGCAGACTGGTTCTTACGTCTTGCTTTTCGAATGGATTACCGGGGCTTATTTCTTTTCATCTGGCACATGTCGCCCGCCGGTCGGCGCCTCGGTTTTAGCGATCATTTGCCGGGGTATTGCCACCGGGCGGCCATGCATGTCGAGGTAAGCGACCGGTTTCATCCCGACCTTCGAGTCGTCCGGTGCGTAGATTACCCGTATGGCTGCAACCTGGTCTTCCACGAACGAGGCCCCGGGCGAGTGGAAGATGCCCACCTCCACCGATTCAATGCGGGCTCCCTTGCGTTCCGGAGCCTTGAATTCGGCCTTCGCGAGTTTTTGCAAGCGTCTGGCCTCTTCGAGTACCTTGGGCTCGATTGCGGGCCACGAAAGTTCGAGAGCGGCAATTTGCCCATCGCCATCAAGGTCCAGCGCCAGGCGCGAGTTCAAGACCGGCACGCCGCCCACTACACGCCTCACGATCAGGCTCCGGCGGTCCTTTCTTGGTTCCTTGACATCGAGTTGGCGCGTGTCTGGATTCATCACGCCTTCGGTGACATATTGCTGGAGGATTTTCGTGTCGGCGATCTCACTCTTTTCGATGCCGAGACCCTCCAGCATAGCCCTGCCGCGCTCGATCAACTGCTCATCGGTGCCGCGAAAAGCGTTCTTGCCAGTACGCGCCGCCTTGCCGGTTTGCACAAAATACGCATTTCCAGCTGGGCGGTAGCTGATCGTCGTCGTGCCGTCGGTGATTGCCTGAAAACCGTGGTCGGACACGGCCACCAGCTTTTCGCCCCATTTGATACCGAAGACCTTCGTACCAATATCTCTAAGGCGTGCCTCTTCCCTGGCGGGCAGCCTTTCCGCCTTGGGCAAGTCTTCGATTTTCTTGGGCGAGACGACCTCGCGTTGCGCCATGCCGGGGGGCACTGTCTCTCCAGGCTGTTCATCTGCTGCGAAACCTGTGCCTGTTGCGGCAAGCAACACACAAGCCAAAACTAAATTAACTGTGTTCATGGGATTACTCACTTTCATCCAGCGTAGGTTAAAGGACGTTGCCAATTGCTAGTTGCAGACCCACCGCCATGCATACCAGTTGCCGCTGGGATTGCCCCAATGCGAGAAGACAAACTCATTGTCGCGGCGGTTGCTTGCCGCATCGGCGGTTGTATCGTTGGCAACAACGACAGCGCAAACCTGGCTCTCCACGTCGATCAGGCCTGTATCCATCCAAGCCCAGCCGACCGGTTCGGCCGGCACCGTCGAGATCACGATGCCAAGGAATGTCGTCTGGTAGCCGGTCGTGCGCATCGCGAATTGCTCACTGCGCGAAGCGCTGTCCAGCGTGTCATGCGAGGCAGTGCCGGAATGGCCGGTCGCGATATGGAGTCCCTCAAAGGGAGGGAACCAATTGTGGCCGATGGAGATCAGATCCATGGGGCAGCTTGCGTCGATAAAGGCAAACTGCAATCTCCCGCCTGCATTTCCCCACCGCGAAGAAGCACCAATGTCGGTGAAGTTCCCCGTTCCGTGACTGCATGTCACCAAGAAATCCGGATCGGTTGCGGTGGGCGGGTTTTGGCAATGACCATGGCCCGCGAACAGGTAGATGTTGGGCAGGTCACTTCCACCGCTGGGATCCATGTCCTTGCCGGGACCGTCCGTGAAATCGGTGTTCCACACATCGTCGTTCTCCCACCGCGTAACCAGAGGGAATCCCGCCTCGGCATACCAATCCCGAAAGCGTTTCGCGTCCTCCAGACGGTTATCCAGGTCCGGTGTAATGCCGCAGGTGCTGTATTGATTAACCGCACCCGTCGAAAAATTCTGGGCATAGGCACCAGCCACGCCCAAACTCAAAAACATTGCGGCGATCGCTCCAATGGATCGTTTCATGGAAACCTCCCTTATCGAGTAAAGAGGACTGTAAGGACAGGAAATTTAACCACACTATCAAAAATGTCCTTGATCATTGCACTATGACCTGCGACTTACTTTCAAATTCTGATTTTCCTGACTCCTTGCTAGATAGTGGCCTGATCAGGCAAATCGTTTCACAAAGATTCAAGAAAAGACGAGAAGACTCTCGAAGTACCTTGACGAGTGTCCTTTCATGGTGTGCCATTCATCCCTGACCGTCTTTAGCATCAAATGAGCAATTGGCAGTTTGCTCCCCGACCGGGCCAACGTTCAGACGGTGGTTTGTCAATTAAGACTCATCGCCTGGGTCGGAAAACCATCAGCCATGCCTGTGGCTTGGGCCATGCGTCGCCTTCGAAAAAAGCGAATGTGTGAAGGAGAGAGTGTGAGACGCCCCAGGAGTCGGCTTCGGGGAGATCAACCATCGATCTCCCAAGGGCCCGTTTGGGCCAACGGTTCCCGTCCCTGTGCTGTAGAATCTTTTCCTCTAAGGCGCCCCAGTATGCCGAACCTCAATCCCATCGACGCACAACTTCTTCAAATCGTGAGTGGCGCGTCCCCCGCGTCGATCGCCGATGTCATTGCCGTGATGCGGACTATCGATGGTTTATTGCCGAGTAACGACGGCCTCAAATGGTTCAACAGGCTCTATTTGATGGTGACCCAAGAGATCGACGCTCAGCCTGCTGCAAACGGTTGGGAAGATGCCACATGGCTGGCACGCCTCGATGTAGTTTTTGCCACGTTTTACTTTGCTGCGATTACCGATGCGCTAGGGCAGAATGCGGATACCGCCAGTTCATGGGACGCTTTGTTTGAGGCGCGAGCCAGTGCCGGTGTCGATCGCATACAGTTTGCCTTGGCGGGGATGAACGCCCATATCAATCACGATCTTGCGTTAGCTCTGCTGAAGACCAACGATCAGTTGCATCTGACGCCGGCGCTGCAGAGCCCGGAGCACGATGATTATGAGCGTGTGAATGGCTTGCTGGAAGAGTTGCTTCCGTCGGCGTTGAACATTCTAGCCACTGGGATCGTAGGCGAATTGGCGCAAGACACGGGAAAAGTCGGGCGTCTGCTGGCGATCTGGAACGTCCGCGCTGCGCGCGATCTGGCTTGGGACTTCGCCAATCACCTTCGGAACCTGGGAGGCATGAGCCGCGACTTGGCCCTGGAAGGTCAAGACAAGCTCACGGGAGTAATCGGGCGCAGCTTACTGCTTCCTCTTTAGCAAATTATCGGCCCAGGCGCGAACGTCCAGTAAGAATGATTGTCCCAAGACCTGCGGCCTGTAGTGCGGAATCGAACACTAATTATCATTTGCAATCTCCTCGAAGCCCGTTTCTGGACCAGGAGACAAATCACTAAAGGGTTCCCGGATTACTTCGCATCGCCGACCAGGGCTCGGCAGCTAGTGCGCGACGAACTCTTGCACATTGATTGGCACTTTGGTCAGCGTTTCGACTCGCGTGCCGTACTTGCCCAGAGTGTTCTCCACTACGCAGAAATCGAAGCCGGGGATCACGACGTCGTGCCATCGGTCCCCGATTCCGCGCAACGCCACGTCCAGCATAGTGACAATCTGATTGCCCAGCGGTTCCTGGCTGTCGAGCGTGATAGCGCCAAAGAACTCCTGGCATTCGGTGTAGCCGGAGTTGTGCGTGCCGGTGTAGGGCTTCTGTTGCGCGAGGTTGATCTCCCGACCAATACGGTGTGAGATCTCTTGCGAGTGTCCTGAAAAAAACTCCACGAGAGATTCCTCCTGCAGGCGCGCAGGCAATTGCTTGCTCGCGACTTCACGATACGAGTGCTCGCCGACGTTGTATCCTTCCTCGACCAGATCGAACCAGTACTTCTGCTCAGGCTTCACTTTCGTGGGCGAGTCGACGGCAATAACGGAACGGCGAATGCAGGCTGTTAGGCCATCACGTTTCGGCGCGACACCAAGGTGAACCCAGTCGCCCTCGCGAATTTGCCGGTTCAGTGCCGGACCGATCAGCGTGCGGTTGGCTGTGTTGGCGCCTACCATGATTTGGAAGCCGTCGCGCTCGACCCCAGCATGCGGCCGACCCACGCTCCCCAGGCCGCGACTTCAGTTTCGAGACGCCCCGGACGTAGTACCGTCAGCATGGCGCGCAACATCGCATCCGCAATGACGCAGGCATCGGCGATGAGGCGCATCTCAATCGTGCTCTTCTCGTACTTCACGCGGTAGTAAAGTTCCTGGGCGTCGACCACGCCTTCCTTCCCATAGACGTTTTGCAAGTACTCAACTAGACCGGCGGGGATCACCTGACGTGGCGTCAGCAAAGCAATGTGGTCGACGTCCTGGCCTGCTGCAGTTTTGATGACATCCTCGAGCCGCTCTGCTCGGATGGGATATTTCTCGTCGGCCAACTGCAGCAGTTCGACCTTGTGCACCGTCGCTCCGGCACGGTCCGCGAGCTGTTCGGCGACATAGCCGCCCTCCAGGCCCGCCACGACGTGAAACCCGTTTGGTCCGATAATACCGGCCACCTGCTCGATGGAGATATTTGTATTTCCGCCGAGGTAAGGAACGTCGCCGGCATATTGCTCGTCGGAAAAGACGAGACCAACTGTGTGGCCATGATGCTGCAATGCCTGGTTGGTTCGGCGAACTCGCGCCTGAAACTCCTCAATAGGAGCCATGTATTCGCAGTCAATCGTTGGCGTATCCTGCAGGACGCGCAAAACCTTGTCCAAGTCCTTGCGGTGTGCTTCGAAAGTTGGTCGAGAGCTCATTGAATTTGGCCTTTGTTTTCCCTGGTAAAGTCTATGCTCTCGAAAATCTATTACTGAATGTCAGCCGCCTTAGGGTTGACATTCCATCCGTCGATTTCAACGCCTGGGGTCACCTTACTCTTTTCGCCGAGGCGATATGTGGCGGTCACCTGGCGCGTCTCTCCGGGCAGTAAAGCGAAATAGTTATCCTGCCAGAGCACCGGCAAGATTTCATTATCCGTCTCGCCTTCGCGGCTGACGCGCCCGCTCGAGGATTTGTTGACCGCCAGATGCACTGCGAGAGCGAGGGTGGATGTCGGGTTGTGGACGGTAACTGTGGTCGAGCCTTCCTGGCCATCTTTTTTGTTCTGGGCAGTGACGTCCAGGTCGACCGTTGGGAGCGTATTCAGTTCGCTGTAGTCGGCAAAGGTCTTGGTGGGCGCCCAGGTCGAGATGTCATATTCACCCGTAGGATCTTCCTCCTGCCGGCTCCAGTCGATCGTCTCCGTCTTGGTGGAGAGCCAATAGAAGTTTCTGCTCTTGATTTGGCCGGCCAATTCAAGGCTCAGACTAACGAAGTAGGTTGCGCTCAGCCCCTCGATTGCAGGCAGTGTGAACACTCGCGTACTGCTATCCGCACCGACATCGATCTCGGAGTCCTTCGAGAACTTTTCCCGCATGTCGAGGTTGTACATCTTGGCTGTAACTTTCAGGTTGGCGAACAGTTGGTAATAGGAGTTCACAACCACGATCGAGCGATCATCGTAGGAGTACTGCACGTGCAGCGGTTCACACGCCTTCTTCACACCGAAATACGATCCTGCGGGGCGAAGGTACCAGTCGTACATGTGCCAGATCATGCTCGGCCAGGCATTGTTTAACATCCATTGAATAATGCCGGTGGAGGAGTACTTGTTCCGGCCATACGCTTCCATCATGGCACGGTGGGCCTCATAGGCTTGCAGTTGGGCTTTTAGTGCGAAGTCCTCAAGTGACTTCGCCGGTCCGTAGCGTTGGCTGAGGGCCTCGGTGAACACATTCAGAGTACGAGACATGCCGCCGGCGTGGTATTCCCACTCGGAATCGATGGGCCAGAGATGGTCTGGCGGCAGCATGCGCCGCAGGCTCGCGACGGGTGGAATCGCCGGCCCAGGACTGGTCTCAGTGTTAAAGCCGAATGCGCCGCCGTGTCGTGTGTCGAGATACCAGAATAAGGGCGCGACATATTCGTAAGGTCCTGTCATTTTCACGCCGCTGGGCCCGACGGTCGAGGTCCTTGCGGCAGCCGATGAAATGGAAGGGTTCGGCCAATCCAACTCTTGCAGGATTCCGAGGTACAGTTTTTCGATGCGGGGCGGAGGAGCGAAGTCACTGCCATACATCCAGCTGATTACGGAGGGATGGCGCTCCAGCCGCCGAATCTGATCGCGCAGAGAACTTCCCGCAATCGTTTCGGTTTCCTTGTCCCACGCAGGCCAGTTTTCCCATTGATCACAACAGCACCAGCTGGGCATCACGAGAATTCCCATTTGGTCGGCGAGATCGAAGAAATGGTCGTTCTCCAGTTTGCCCTCGAGGCGCACCGCATTGAGGTTGAGATCGCGCACGTAGTTAAGCTCGGCCTGTTGCCTCTCCGGTGTCGATCGCAGCAGCAGGTCGAAGCTGTAACCGGCTCCTCGAATGAGAATGTTCTTGCCGTTGATCTGAAAGATGCGGTGACCTTTCTCGTCGACGTTCGAAGTGACTTGGCGGACTCCGAAGCGAATGTGCGCTGCATCGGAAACCTGCCCCTGCACCTCGACCGTCAAGTCGAGCGGGTAGAGATCCTGCTTTCCGACCTGGACCGGCCACCACAGGCGGGGATTGGCGATGGCGAGCTGCGGAAACTTCTCTGGCGTGATGTGGACTACTTGAGTTTCTTTCGGGCCGAGGTGCACTGGCTGCTCGAAGGCGAGATTCTCGATGTGTCCCTTCAGTACAGCTTCGACTGGACTGTCGGCGGCATTGGTCAGCTCCGCGCGTATCGTCAGCTTGGCCCGGTCGGCGGAAGGAAGGTTGAGGTTGCTAAGCACAGCTGGATAGCGCAAAGCAATCGGGCCGGTAGCGGTGATGTGCACGTCACGCCAGATGCCCATCTCTTTGTCGGGAGGCATGGGCGCCCAGTCGACCAGCGTGATGGCCAAATCGCGCGGCTGAGGAGGAAATATTTCAACGGCGAGGGAGTTGGGTTGGCCAGGCTTTGCGGCTGACGTCACATCGAGGTTGAACAATCGCCAGGTACCCGCCAGATTTTCCGAGGAGGCGATCTGCATTCCGTTCATCCACACGTTCGCCCGGTAGTTGATGCCGTCGAAGCCAAGCCAAACCGTTTTTCCGCTGTATTCGGCCGGGAGATTGAACTCGGTGCGATACCACCAGGACTGTCGGAACGGACTGGCCGGCGGCATCGGGACATTGGAAAAGTCTTCAAATATCGGGTATGTCGTGCCGGGGATGGAGCGCAGGTTCACTCCGGTGTATGGATCGGGGTAGACCTTGTCCTCGACCAGCGCGCTCATTACCGTTGAGGGCAGCGTGGCGGGATACCAGTCGCGCGTGGAAAACCCGACGCTCGAGATCGCCTCTCCGTGTGCATGCACATCGGCTGAAGGCTCGATGAACCAATTGTCACGAAGCACCGTCGTGGCGGAATCGGTGACTTCTTTGGAGGACGCCGCTGTTGTGCCTACGAGGGAAATAATAACGAGACTGAGAAAACCCAGATTCACAATCCGTACCATCAATGACGCTCCTCTTCGAGTGAATTGGAACGCGACCCGAGCGCAGTGCCTTGATAACCCTTCTAAGCAGGCGCAAGGTTGCTCACCGATTGTAGTACCTGTCGAATGAGGTTGCCCCGGATCACGGGCAAACCTGGAAGTTACGCCCAAGGACGACGCTGGCCAAAAGTCGGCTTCGAGGAGATTGCCATTGATCTCCCCGAAGCCCGTTTCTGGACAGCTCCCGGCTAGCGACTCGGGCACAATCTCGCATTGTTGTGTTGGGCTGCAGATTCTGCGCCCGGTGTACACTCAGGAGCGAAGAAGGAGGTCAACGCAGATTTCACGCACTCCTCATCCGAAATCCTCTCTTGCCGCAAGTTCGATCCTGGGTATGGAGACGAACATAACGCGGCGCGACTTTCTCGGCTCCGCTCTGCTGGCTTCCGGATCGGCGTTGCTCGGGGGCATCGCTCCCGCGGAGCTACTGGCTCAGAATGATGACTTCACGGGTTACGGCGGCGTCGGCGATTACAGCACTGCGAATGGCAACACTCTGGATGTTCTCCAAGCGGGTCATGCAGTTCGTGACCGGGTGTACGATCCGCTTCCCAAGGACATTATTGATACCGGCGAGCTCTATGACTGCGTAATCATTGGTGGCGGAATTAGCGGACTCGCTGCCGCTCTGCTCTTCCAGCGTGAGGCCGGCCCGGGAATGAAATGCCTGATTATTGAAAACCATCCCATTTTCGGCGGTGAGGCAAAGCAAAATGAGTTCTTAGTCGAAGGCAAGCGACTGATCGCACACCAAGGCTCAGCCATCTATCAAATTCAATACCCGCATAGCTTCCTTGCAAGGTTTTACGAGTCCATCGGTTTACGAGCACCGCAGCTGACCTATCAAAGCTGGGCTGGACCAGACCCAGAGTTTCCACTTTCCAAGACGCCTTATCAAGCGGTGGGCCTGCAGCATGGACAATACGGGTTCTGGTTTGGAGAGCAGTTCAATCAGAGACCGGGAATGTGGTTGATGGATCCCCTCGGGAAAAACCTCGAAGGCGCTCCCGTTTCAAACGCGACTCGACTCGAGTGGCTGAACTGGCTGAAAGGCAAAGCGGTAGCAGGAACGAAGTTCGAACATCCCAAAGTGGAAGGAGACACGATTTCACGGTATCTCGATTCGATCACGCTGGAACAGCACTACATGGAACGATTCGGTCTAAGCCGCGAAACGGTTCGCGCGTTCCTGTCGCCAGTGGAGGGAGGCGGCTCGGGCTTAGGACCCGATGCTCTATCCGCATACTCAGAGTATGCATTTGAAATGCTGCACCCTTTACCGGAAGAAGACGGTGGTTCTGATCAGATGTTTCCAGGCGGTAACGCGACAATTGCGAGATTGATATTGAAAAGTTTGATCCCCGCCGCAATCAATGGTCCGCATAGCGTGGAAGGAGTTTGCCAGAACCAAGTGAACTTTGCCGCTCTGGATGCCGCCGGAGCCGGAATGAGAATTCGCCTGTCGTCCACTGTCATCCGTGTAGAGCATGAAGGACAACACGACAAAGCTGACTCTGTATCGATCGCATATTCAAAGAAAGGCGAGGTGTACCGCCTCAAGGCACGCTCGGCCGTGATGGCGGGCGGATGCTGGACTACGAAACACATTGTGAAGGACCTTCCCCAGACCCAGGGACAGGCCTATGCGCAGTTTTACCGCTCACCATGCATGATGGTTAACGTTGCTGTCAGAAATTGGCGCTTTCTGTACAAGCTGGGAATGAGCGGTTGCCGTTGGTTCGAAGGGTTGGGCAACTACATGGAGGTTCGCAAGCTGGCGCTGACGGGGATTGAGGATCGAACGATCGGTCCAAACTCGCCGATCGTACTTAGCTTGAAAGTTTTGTACTCATACCCTGGAGCTCCGACCGAAGAGCAGGGGAATCGCGGCCGTGCAGAGATGCTGGGAACATCTTTCAGAGATTATGAACGACAAGTCCGTGAGCAATTTAGTGAGATGTTCGCGCGCGGCGGCTTCGATGCGCGGCGCGACATCGCGGGAATTATCTTGAATCGCTGGGGACATGCCTATCTGAACCCGCAACCCGGGTTCTTCTTTGGACGCGATGGTCAAGCTGCTCCCCGCGAAATTCTGCGCAGTGCGCCATTCGGCCGTGTGGCATTTGCTAATACTGACCTAGCGGGAGCCATGGACCATCGCTACTCTATACTTGAAGCAAAACGAGCCATGGGCCAGCTGCTTGATCAGGTCTTGAGCTAGCGGCTTCTCCGCTGGTTTCATGATTGCAACTGAACCGTAAGCATCCGAGCACGTAATGTGCCCGTATAGTTGGTTGTGGCAGTTTGGCAGCTTTACTTGGAGCCAGCAGCCGATGGCGGGCAGATGACGCGCTAAGCAGCAGAAGTTACGCCCTGGCTCAACGATGTGGGTTAGAAGTCGGCTTCGAGGAGATTGCCATTGATCTCCCCGAAGCCCGTTTCTGGATAACTTCCGGGTAGCCGACCAACCGCCAACTGACCGGTGGACCCGTAAATAGTGAGCCTTTATTCAGCATCTATCCCCAAGGTCCCACACCCCCAACAACGCTTCTGGCTTTCTGTGCTATCGTGCGGGCTATGAAAAGAGCCTTCGTATTGTTTGCTACATTGTGCATGGCCTTGCCCTTTGCCGCTGCGCAAACGGCGTCATCAAAGCCGGAAGGGCGCGAGCGGCAGATGAGCACCGACGAGGCGGCCATCCGGCAGGTCTCGGAAGACTGGATCAGGTTCTATAACGCCGGGGACGCGGCGAAAGTCGCGGCTTTGTACACCGACGACGGCTACTATCTCTCGGCACACATCCTGGCGCACGGGAGCCAGGCGATCGAGGCTTATTGGGAACGCGGCATCAAGGCGGGCGGGCACATCGATTTCATCAAGCCGCTGACGCTCTACTACACCGGGGACCTCGCCTATTGTGCGGGCACCTACCAGGCAACCAACGCCGGTGTGACAGTCGATGGGCGCATTCTAATAGTGCTGAGGAAAGTGAACGGCAAGTGGCTGATGGCCGCGCATGAAACAGTAGTGCGCGACCAACCGCTATGAGTTGGGATTTCCTTCTTGAGCATGCTTACATAGTTTAGGGATTGGGCGTCATTGCTCTTGCGCCGCTGACCTTCTTGCAGCTCTCCTCTTCCCACATCGCCGACTTGCCGTCCGCGCCAGTCACTTCGAGATACGCATCGTAGGCCGCATCGCCTTTCTTCGTCAGGGTGTGCTTGACGGGCAGCTTCTCCGCGCCAATGATCATGTAACCCGTATAGATGAGCTTGTCGCCGTCCCATCCGGGCGAGGTCACGTCCACCCGTGAGCCGCCTATGTTCATGTCCCGGCGGACGTGCACCTTGGCGTTGGCGTCCCAGGTACTTGATCCGATCAGCGTTTGTTTGCCCTTCACTGGCCCCTTCAACTGATCGATGTGGTAGATGAGCCAGGAGCCGCGTAGCGCCATGTTAAAGCTGAACCGATCGGTGAACTTCACTCCCGGCACCATCGGCGAGGCGTGCTGTGTCCCCTCGCAGATCCAGTCCCCGACGAACCACTTCTCGACCGACAGCTGCGGCGGCGGCATCTGTGCCGTTGTGGCCTTGGCGGGCTTGTCCTGGGGCAAAGCGGACAAAGCGAAGAGCGCGAAAGTAAGGATCGTCTTCATAGTAGGGATCCCCCTCCAAGAAACGGGCCATCAGCATCAGTAATGACAAAACTACCGTACCCGCACATGATCATAGACTTCGGGACGCGGCAAGATGATGCTGTTGATGCTTGCCACTGATTGCGGTCGGGTCACGGGCAACCCTTACGTAATCCGGTAGCGAAGGTTTGCCGACCATCCACCCACAATCGCCTCATCTAGCCACCCGGCACGCGCAAAGGGTCGTCAGCCTAGCCCAGGCACAAGTTACCAGTCCGCTGGCAATGATTGTTTTCCAGGCATTTACTCTCAGAACCAGATCGTGAGTATAAAGGCGGCCTGGTCTTTGCCGCCGACTTCTTTTCGAAAGGGGCGTGAGAAGGTAAAAGCTATTTTCGTGCGGCGGCGGCCTTTCGGACGATCAGGCCGAAGCCTTGAGCCGCAGCTCGCCTTTCAAGAGCCTCTAGCCGCCTGCGCGCCCTGATTATATCGCCAGACTGTAGTTCGATTTCTCCCAAGGCGAGCCCCGCCTCGAGCTCGTAGCCGAGGAAACCGGCCTTCTTCGCCTCCCCGAGGACAGCCTCAAGGCTCTTCGCGGCTTCCAGCCGATCAGAGTGTCTACCCGAAACTTGGCGGACACGTGCAGCGGTGATCCGAAAGGAGAACTGCGCGTCGAGGTTCTTGCTCTTATTCAACACCACCTTCGCGCGGTCAATAGCTTCTTGAGCTTTGGGGTACTTTCCCTGCGCGAGTAGGGAGCGCGCCAGGACTATGTGCGCTGAGGCTTCACTATCATTGGCTCTCTCCTGGCGAAACTCATCGGCCGCGTCCCTTGCGGGCGCTTCGGCCAGCTCTGGGTGAGCACCCTCAATTGCAAGCTCCGCGAGCGCGACGCGAATCTCCGCCGAAGCTCCCTTCTCCCCAAGCTGGTTCTTGATCGCCAGGGCTTCCTCATACTTCTTTTGGGCGCCGATCAGGTCTCCCTGTGCAGCGAGGACGTCACCCAATCCCTTCAGGACATTCGCCCGGTAGCTGTCATTGCCGATCTTGCGGCATACCCCCAACGCTTCGTCGTATGTCGTCGCAGCCCCCGCGAGATCCCCTTGCAGGTAGAGGGTCGCCGCGACATTGGTCAGCAGAGCCGCCACGCCGGCCTCATCGCCGATTTCCCGAGAATCAGCCAGAGCCTCGCTGTAGATCCGCTTCGCACCCGCAAGGTCGCCTTGCTGAAAGCGCACAACCCCGAGGTTGCTCAGCGCCGCCTCCATCTGGGTCTTGTCGTTTGTTTCGCGAGATATCGCCAGCGTTTTTTCGTACATCGCCTTAGCGGCAGCCAAGTCTCCTTGCTGCAAGAACACGCCCGCGATGTTATTTTGCGCGGCTGCCATTCCGCGCTTGTCACCTATCTCCTGCCAGATCTTCAAGGCTTCCTCATACATCTTGATTGCGCTGGCAAGGTCCCCTTGGTCTGAGACTATATTCGCGCTGTTATTCACCGCCCAAGCCGCACCGCCCCAATCTCCTGCGGCAGCGTAGATGCGTTTCGCGTCGGCGAACAGGACAAGCGCCTTTTGGAGTTCCCCGAGGTTATAGAGCGCCAAGCCTTGAAGGCGTCTCGCTCGGGCAGTAAGGAGCCCGGCCCCGAGGGCCTCGGCCTTGGTAGCTGCGCTTTCCGCTGCAAGCTGCTCGCGTTTGAAATCGGCGAGGGCATCGGCGGCTCTCGCCTCCGCCAAGTCAATTCGTGGATCGTTGCGCGCGGGCGGCGGTGCCGTGCGAAGGCTCTGGATTGTCGCGAGCGCATCTTTGGCTTTGCTTGCGGATACTTGAGCCTCTGCCAAAGAAAGACCATAATCTAAGTTATCTGGGGAGAAGATCCAAAGAGTCCTATAGACCTCGACCGCCTTCTCCCACTCCTTGGCAGTTTCCCGGTAGCGGCCCTCGATCCAGAGGTGGTCCTCGCGGGAGAGGCTCGTGGAAAGATCAAAGGCTTTTTTCGCTTCCTTTGCGGCTTTCGCGTCGTAACCCAGCGCCGACCAGGCAGCCGCAAGTGCCGAGTGCGCCAAGGCATGCGCCGGGTCCGCCGCCACAGCCTTCTCCAGTAGATCGCGCGCCGCCAGCGCATCAAACAGCCGCAGCTTCGCCAGCCCTTCCGTGTAGAGCCGCGTGGCCTCGGGGTTGGAAGGAAGCGATGCCTTCACCATATTCGCCTCAGCCGCTGAAACCTCTCCCACCTCCAGCTTGGCGCGCAGATGCGCTCCCGCCTGCGAAACCAGGTCGAAGAGTCTCGCTTCTGTGCCGGTTTCCGCTGTGGCGGCAAGGGTCTCTCCGGCAAGCGCGTCCTGAAGCCGTAAATCGACACGAATCTGCCCGCCGGATTCTTTTCCCAGGGCGAGGTAGGAGCCGAGGACCAGCAGGTCTGCCCCCAGGTTCGTCCGTATCCGGGCGAGCGTTTCCTTCGAGTAGCTGTCCGCATCGGCGAGCGAGAGGCTGATCTTCATCTGGGCGATGTTCTCACCGGGGATGGTTCGGAGTTTTTCCCCAGCCGCGAGTTCCGTGGTGAGCATCTCGGAGAGTGCCGTGGAAAGCCATGATGCTTCGGCGCGCCCAGAAAGGTTCTTGAAGCCCAGCACAGCCACGGAACGACGTGCCTTGACAGGCGCGCCAGGAAGACCGGCGATGGTGGGTTGTGCGCCTTCCTGAACTTTTCGCGTAACCTGGGCGCGCCACGAGCGAAAGTACAATGTTCCGCCGATGGCAGCAGAGACAAGTACCAACGCGGCGGGAACAAGAACCTTCCAGAATTTCCTGCGCGCGATAGGAACTTCGGCCACTTTAACCGCGCTCGGTGTGAGCAGCCGTCGCAGATCAATCGCCAATTCTTTGGCCGACTGGTAGCGGTTCTCCGGTTCCTTCTCCAGGCACTTCCCGATGATCCGCTCCAGCTCTGGAGATACTCTGGGGTTCAGCGTTGTGGGCGGAATCGGAGGTTTACGCATAAGCGCGCCAATCAACTGTCCACTCTGCAGCTCCGCAAAGGGACGCCGCCCCGTCGCCATCTCATACAACACGAACCCCGCCCCGTGAATGTCAGTGCGAGCGTCGATCGCTTCCCCCAGCAGCTGCTCGGGCGCTATGTAGGGCAGAGTCCCGGCCATCGTTTGTGTCTCGCTCAGACTCTCCGTTGCGGCACTGGCCGTGACCGGAAGCCACAGCTTTGCCAGCCCGAAGTCCAGAATCTTCAGCCGTCCGTCGTTCGCTACGCGCAAGTTGCCGGGCTTGAGGTCGCGATGAACCACCCCGTGGGCTTGGGCTGCGGCCAAGCCTTCGGCCAGTTGCACGCCCAGACGAAGCACCTCCTTCTCCGGCAGGGGTTGACCAGCCACCTTCTCGCTCAGTGTGGTTCCTGGGATGTACTCCATCGCCAGGAAGTCCACACCTTGCTGCGTGTCAAAGTCGTAGATGGTGGCGATGTTGGGATGATTGAGCTGCGAGAGAATCAGAGCTTCTTTGTGGAAATGCTTGCGTGCGGATGCGTCGGTAAGCGTACCTGGCGGAAGGACTTTGATGGCAACATCACGAGAGAGGTGCTCATCACTGGCACGATAAACTTGTCCCATGCCGCCAGCGCCGATCTTCTCGGCAATGCGGTAGTGGCCCAGCTTACTGCCGACGAGGAAATCCTGGTCTGACGCTCGGCTGGCCATAGGGAAGAACCTTCCTCCCTCATCTCAACGACCCATTCTAGGCCGTTGGCAAAAAGGAATCGACAAGAAACCGCTAGATTCTGCTCGAGTAACGGGCTACCCGGAAGTTATGCCCCGGAACAAACTTTCAACGACGCGGGCCAGAAGTCGTCTTATGGGAAATGATTCCGACTGACATTCCACCAGCCTGCTAACGTGGCAGACCTGCGCCAAACCGGCTCCTTCTTAAAATAAGTGTGCCAAAGGTGTGCTCAAAATTCCGCACCCCCCACGACCACAGCATGGATTTTGCCCATAACGCGTTGGTAGTCGCTTTTTGCAACACCATTTGCTGGAGGAAACGAGTGAAGCGGATGTTGCGAAACGCCGGTGATTTGTTTCAGCCGCTCAAGCACCGTCGGGATCCGAGCTTGGCTTGCCGCATCGGGTAGCAGATAACCGGGCAAAGCATCCACAAACGAGCCAACTGCGAGCGATTTCTTGATCTCTGACGCGATGTAGGTGTGCACGTCCTCAGGCCTGGCTTGGATTTCTTCGACTAGCTGAGCACGTCCATCCACGACGCAGACCAGGTCTTCAAGATCGTGGCTCGACAAGTAATCATTCTTGCCGCGGCCGCCGAACGCCTCCAACTCGGGGTGGTCGCCCGGGCTGGTGTGACTCGGACGAAGTTGGAAGCAGTAGCCCGCTTTCATGAGTGATGATATGATTTGCGGTCCTTAGAGTACGTCGAGTAGTTTGATTCGGAGCGCACTTGAGATGACGAAGTATCATTGTTGAATTGTCTCAATATGGGTTGTAACTTATAAGCATTGATAAAGGTAGCTGTGCAGCAACGAAAGACAGTTCCTGTAACGGTCGGACAATGCCTCTCGTATCTCCTGCCGAGGCTTGCCCAAAATCCCGCTCCGCCAATCTGGCCTCCAGATGTTTTCGGCCTTTGTATGGCACTCCTGTTGAAGTCTGGTGCTTATAGCAACGTTCTAGCGACTTGGCCTCCTTCCGAGTCGAAAGAGCCAAGCTCGGCTGAGTCCTGGATCGAAAGAGTCGCGCAAGTGGTCGGCACATCACGTTTGGCATCGGAATATCTCCTCGTCCCTTATTGTGCACAAATCTTCACAGCGAAGCAAAGGAGAAAATGACTACCGCCGCCCGCCTCGAAGTTGCCTTTGCAGACTTGGCGGAATGCGGTTCGGTGATCCTCCGGCTGACGTTGGCTGTACCGGAGGTTGGGGCTGCGGTTGTGTCTGAACCCACGGCTTCATCTTCGCGCTGTTCGGTTGTATCAGACGATCAATCTCGGCCTTGCCCCACATCACGAGGAACTCTGGATCGCAGCTTTCTGCCTGTGCAGTAATTCGCTTTTCTTGCACTCCAAAGATCACTCGGTCAACCATTTTCTGGGTTTCCGCCCGCGCCTTTTCTAAGGATTCAGCTTCAAAGAAAATCAATCCCTCTTGGCGCTTTCCTTCGTCTGTCCATTCGACCGAGACACGGTAGATACTCATTAGAATTTCTCCTTCGCGACTGCGGGCATGAGCTTTCCTCGGCTAATTCTCTCGCTGACGGAGCGCGGCCCTGTAGTTACGACGGTCATTTACACCGTTGCCCTTTTTGCAACCATAATGACCTTACGGCTACTTGGGACAGAGGCGAGAAAGAATTCACCTGCCCGCAATGCGGTGCCGTCTATGAATGTACCTACGAAGACCTTCCATCACGCGAGCGAGGAAAGCAGGAATGCGAGGACTGCGGAGCTACCGTTCACTCTTGGAACGGCTCGCGAGACTATGAGGATTGGAAGCTCATTCGTCACGGTCGTGTAGGCAAATCATAGGAACAGAAGCGGCCCGTCGTAGTGACCGGGCCGCTTCTGCTCTATGCTGTCGCCGAAACGGCCAGTGTCGTGCTGAACGCCTTGTTGATCTCGACCGAGCCGCAAAAACGACCAAAGCAATTGTGGCCATTTTGTGGCCAGAGCAGCCATGAATTGCCATTAATGGCCACAACTTCCTGCTTTTTAGAACGAACCCTGCGCGTCTCTAAACGAAAGCGAACTGTTTAATTTTCTGTTAGTTACAGAACGGCAGCTCTAGCGGCAGAATCCAGGCTCTCAGATTCTCAATCTTCAAACCCGGGTTCGATTCCCGGTAGCGCTACCAGCTATCATCCGCTTGTCTAACCAGCTATTTCGCGGGGGCTACACCCAGCCTGTTTGAGGACTCCGACCGAAGGAACTTAGGAGTGCGCTGCGCAGCCTGTCGACGAAAAGGGGCTTCGGCCAATTGGGGCAACTATTCTCGCGCTCTGCCTCGCGTGCACGGGATGCGTGAAGCGGCCTGCGCGGGTCATCATTCCTGTTGCCTGCATGAAAATCCGTGTGGTTGATTTCCCTCGCCCCTGCGTGCAGGTAAAGGGCGCTGATTATGATGTGTGATCGGGTGAAAGTCAACAGTGGTACCCTGAAGGCGTGAAGAAAGTTCTCCTCATCGTCGGGTTGGTGGTTGGAACTCTCTGCGCACAGACCACAACCTTCAGCGGAACGCCGACGCCTGCCGAGGGCGTTTCGGGGAATACGCTTTTTACGGGCGCGACTTCCACATGCAGATTGAACGGTGTATCCGTCGTGGGAGGCTCCTGCGCGGCAACCTGGGGCGGTGGCGACATCGGAGCCCAGATCAATGCGGCATATGCCGCTGGCCCTCCGAACGGGGTAGCAATTCGGGTCATGCCGGGAATTTACGACTACACCACTCCAATTACAATTAACAGCAGCAGCAAACCCTTAGATATGGAGTGCCCCAACGGAGTTGCTAATAACAATGCAAGCGCGCCATCGACTACTCAACTGCACTACACGTCAACTTCTGGATTACCAGCTTTTACCTTTGCAGGAGTAGGAAGCAGTCTTAGCGGTTGTTCTCTTTCGGGAGCTGGACCAACGTACCCAACTGTTGGCTTATTGGTAGGCGGTCCCACAAGTGGAGCCGCCTTTATTTCTGGAACTATTAAGCACGTGGACATCGGGGGTTTTGGGACTGGGCTGGAGCTCGGGTATAACGTCTATATAAGCCGTTTTCTCGACAATTCAATCCACGATAATCAAACCAATCTGTATTCCCCCAGTAGCACCTCCGGCACAGGCGAAAATGTTGCGTTTGAGGGTGGGCAGTTTAATAATCACGGTACTTCCTTTTCTACGACCTGTGTGAATATCCAAACTGGTGGGGATTACCACTTTAGGGACTTGTCAATCGATCAGTGCGGAGTAACAATCGACGGAATTAATATTTTCATCGATTACGACAGTGTCCACGTCGAGAATCCAAACGGGCCTACAGCGTCTCCATTTTTTACCTTCGGCACTTCTTGCAATATTTGTACGCTAAATGTTTATGGCGGGGAGTGGTACGAAGACGGTACCATAGGAGTCCGCACCGAGTTCATCAAGGACACCAGCGCGATAGCGAACCACGGCGTCTCGGTGAATATCTACGGCGGCACATTTGTGCCGAGCGAGAAGGTTGCTCAGTTGGTAAACTTTGCCGGAGCAGGGTGCTGCGCTCAAGGTTTTGCCAATAATTTTCAGAATGGGATCGGCGGCGGTGTTTTTACTAGTACATTCGGTGGGAAGAGTTCAAACGGTTTGGTTGATTTTCGTACAACCAACGTTTTTGGGCTTCGCTGGGGAGCAAATGCAAGCACGCTCGGGCAGTTGATCAACCACAACTCTGCCAACCGGAATTACAACTTCGCTGACAAGGATTGCGCGAGCCCTTGCAGCATGGCCGAAGTTCTCACAGCTACCAGTGCCGCTTTCGCTACCGCAACGACAGCCGGGACGTGTGTGTCACATGTTACTGCGGTGACGGGCGCGGCAACCACGATGGTTGCCATCGCGTCTCCGGTGAGTACGCCGGGCGTTGGCGCGCAGTGGTCCGCCTTTGTGTCCGGCGCAGGCAACGTAACCATCATTGAATGTGCCGCTGCAGCCAGTGCCGGCGGCACGATTGCATTCAATATCCGCGTCATCCAATGACCAATGAACGATGTCGAAAGCCAGCTGCTAAAAGGAAAGCAACGCGCTTTCCAAGTCTCCACGCCCGATGTTCGTGAAGAGAGTCTGCGATGCACGAACAAATGGCCGGCCGCTGTCACGGATCAACATGCCGACTTCTTCCTTGAAAACATGAACGTGTTAGAAACTATATTAGGAATGGATTGAAGGGCAAGTTGGCGAAAGTAATTTCCGGTAGCGCTGGCAAACCTCATCAATACTCTCTAATTCAGGACGTGTGATTCCGTTTCGTCGGCGCGTTTTCGGAACTGCGCCACTGTGTCCTGCGTTGCACGCATGCGAGGGCAAGGTGCCCCTTCGGCAGGCTCAGGGCAGGCTCTCGCAACAGCCGGCAGGATGCCGGCGCTACGCAATATCAGTTCGGCAGAACTGTAACGCCCCAGGGTCCGTCGCCGACTTTCACTTTCTTCGTCACGGTCAGGCTTCCGAGGTTTACTACCGAGACATCGTTGGAAGGGCCGTTTGCGCTGAAAAGCGTTTTGGCGTCGGGGGAGAGGGCAATGCCCCAGGGGCGTTCGCCGATTTCGAGTGATGTTGTGATCTTGTTGGTGGCGGTGTCGATGACGAAGAGTTTGTGGCCGCGTCCGGTGCTGACGTAGAGCGTTGCTCCGTCGGGTGAAAGCAGAACGGTCATCGGTTTGATGACTCCGCGCTCGCCTAACGAGATGGTCTGGATCGCCTCATGTTTCGCGGTGTCGACGACTGTGACGGCTGCGTCGTTTTCTGCGCTGACGTAGGCGCGGGAACTGTCGGGGAGAAACGCCACGGAGCGGGGACGACGCCCAACTTTGATGGTCTTGATGAGCGTGGCAGTTGCGACGTCGATGGCTGAAATGGTTCCGGTGTTTTCGGATGTGACGTAGACGAACTTGCCGTTGGGGCTCACCTTCACGCCCTCGGGCTCTTCTCCCACGGGAACAGTCTTGGTCACCTTACCTGAGGCGACATCGACGAAGCTGGCCTTGGCGTCGTCTTCGTTGGACACGATGATGGTGCGGCCGTCGTTCGTGAGATCGAAGTTTTCTGGATCCGAGCCGCATTGGATGGTGCGGACGAGTTTGTTCTGCTGCACGTCGAAGACGCCTATGCCGTCGGCAGTCTTGTCGGGTGGAGGAAGCTTGCTCTCATCCACGCCGGGCCCGGCGAGCGGTGAACCGCTCAGCGTCATGTAGAGAAAATGGCGATCGGGGCTGGGATGAATGCCACGGGGACGCTTGCCTAGAGGCACGGTGGCTATCAGTTGGAGAGTGGACCCGTCGATGACACTGAGGTCGCCGGATTTCTCATTGGTGACGTAGATGCGGAAGTGGGAGGAGTCGGCTGTCTTTTGGGACAGGCCGGCGATGGCGCAAAGGATAACGAGGACGAGAGCCGCGAGCCACTGCAGTCTTGATTTCGACATGGCCTATTGGAACATATTTTCAGGCGGCCGCTCCATCGGTTCGAGCATCGCGATCTTCGGATGCTGCGCGGAGCAAATCGCAGCCTGATTTAGAAAGAAAAAGCTGGCAATTGCGGGATTCGCACATTGCCAGCCGGTTGTCATCTTGTTCGAAACACTGCGATCGAACATTTCGAAGCGCGTTATGGATTCGTGACTTGCCAGATGGTGCCGCAAAACAAATCGCAGCCGGTTACGCCACCGTTGATCGCGGTGCCGTAGAGGTTTCCAGTCTTGGTATCTCTGAGGACGGCGCCGGTTGGGTAGCCGCCGCTCACTGCGTAAGTGAACTCGAACAAGGTCGATTCAGTCCAGGCTCCGCCCTTCACCGCAGGAGGCACTAACTTGAAGATGGATCCGTCGCCAGAAGTCAATCCGTTGAGACTGCTGGTCGTGCCGTAGAGATTGTTATTGGTGTGGTTCCAGGTAAGTCCGCCGACCGGATTGACGCCACTCGGTTTCGTAAAGGTGTACAGGATGGTTTCGGTCCATGTTGGGTTAGCCGGTGCGAGAGAATACACGACTCCATAATCATTCGCGGAGCCACCAGCATTGGTGACACCGTAGATATTTCCACCCGCGTCGAAGACGAGGTTGCCCGACGGATTTGCTCCGGTCGTGGACGAGCCACCGAAGGAATACAACAAGGCCTCCTTTACCAGGTGGCCACTGCTGGGGGGCACGATCTTGTAGACCGCGCCTTCACCGAAAGCTCCACCCTGGGAGGTGACGCCGTACAGATTTCCCAAGGAGTCCATGGCCACGGGACCATTGGGTGTGCTGGCGTCGGACAGATCACCGAAGGAATACAGCACGCTCTCCGTATACTTGATGCCGTTGGTGGTTGTCAGCTGATAGAGGACGCCGCTGTCCCAAGTGCCACCGCGAGTGGTCACGCCGTAGAGTGTTCCTTTAGTGGTAAGGGCAAGGGTAGCCATAGCGGGGAGCCGCCCGTCGGCGTTGCCCTTAAAGTTGTAAAGAGCCTGCTCGGTCCAAGGGCCGCCGGTTTTCGAAGGAACGAGTTTGTAGACCACGCCGCAGTTGCATACCGGGTCGCCGCCGGAATACGTCGTACCGTAAAAGGCGCCAGCCTGGTCGCGGACAAGGTCTGAGACCGGTACGTATCCGCCGGTTCCGTAGGGAACGAAATTGTACAGGTAGGTGATCGTCCATGCCCCGCCGGATGTGGCAGGAGGAGACAATTCGAAGATGGTGCCGACACCATACGTTCCGCCTGCTCGGGTGGTGCCGTACAGGTTGCCGGCCGCATCCTCAAGAAGGCCGCCCTGAGGCCAGAAGCTGGTGGTCTCGCTGAACGTAAAAATCGTGCTCTCGGTGGCTGCGTTCGCCAGTACGCTGAGCGCAAGGGTCATGATCAACAGAGCGTTTTTCAGGGTGAAGATCCGAAAGCGCATATAAAAATCTCCTCTAACGATAATCTGCTAAATTTCGAAACGACTTGCTGGGGGCTCGCTGCTGTTCGACGGCTGAAAACGAACCCCTCACGTTCAGCAATGTCTGAGCGTTATTTTTGTCCACAAGGGCACAAACCGTAGACGTCGAGCTCGGTCTCTGTCGCGACGTAGACCTTACCATTGGCAACCATCGGGACCTGGAACTTGACCGAGGGACCTCCAGTATCGCGCCCGGAAGCGGCTTGGGAGGAGTTGTACAACTCCGCCAGTGTATTGGCGTCAAAAGCGTGAAGTATGGTGGGTGTGAATATCGGTTGATGGTCGGGGTCACCGAATTCCAGCGCCCACACAATACCGTTGGCAGTTCCGTTGGAGGAGACGGCGGGTGTGGTTCCCTCATCAAAAACCATATCCGTGGCCATTACACCCGACGTGCTAACGCCCGCAGAGGACACGGTGTATGCGCGCAGACTGTCACCGTTGCCGCCGTTGTAGACGTATTGCTTCGTCGGGCTAGCCCAGTAGGCGGGAGACTGCTCGCCGCCGCCGTTGGGCAGACTCATCTGCGAGATCTGACCACCGGTATGCCCCAGGTTGTCACGGTTCAGCACATATCCGGCGAACGTCGTCTCACAAGTGTTGACCTGCTTTCCGGTGGTGAAGATCATGTTCGTGACAGATCCGCTTTGCGGAGGCAGAAGGAGCGGGCCCGCCGAACCGTAGTCCAAGCCGTGGGCATAGCGGCACGCCTGATCGCTCGTGGTGAAGTAGTCGGTCGGCAGCAGCGAATAGGCGCCAGTCGAGGAATTCAAGGTTAGTGTCAGCTTCACCAAGCTGTCGCCCCAGTTGTTGATACCGTCCCAGAATCCGTCACCGGTGATGGCATAGATACTTCCATTGGTGTCTGCGACCACGGCTGCACCGGCGCCCCAGACTCCAGCGTGTCCTTCACCCGGGATGCCGGGAGCTTTGCTGGCGGTGTGGCTTTTTTCGTCGTCGGTGTAGAACGATGCCAACAACTTCAAGCTTGTCGGATCAAATGCCAGTACCCAACCGGAGTCTCCGGAAAAGCCAACCACGAGCACGCCCTGCGGGAACCCAGCCTCGGGAACGAGCAGCAGGCCGGGACGACTCTGCTGGTGATGCGGTCCGAACGTGGCGGCGCTGCCATTCAGGGAGCATCCAGCGTTTCCCGTCTGGGAGCAAATCGTTGCCGGGCTGCCGGGTTTTTCCGCACCGCTCGTAATGTCTAGAGCGTGCAGGCGGACCACCCAGTTGACGGTCGTGCCCGAGGTTTCCTGGGTGCGGACGATCGAATAGATGGTGTTGGTGTTCAGATTAATGACAGGCGTCGAAGTGATGCCGACGATTGGGAACAACTGGCAGATGCCTGCTCCTTGGGCGCACGGCACAGGCGCCACAGCAGGAGGACTCAGGAAGTTCGTGTGCCAGAGCGGGGCCGGATTCAGCGCAGCACTGTCGGCATCGAATGCATAGATGCTGTCATACTCCGTGGCCACGAAGACGACGTTGTGGACGCCGCCCTTGGCCATGGTGAGGTTCTGCACGTAGAGCGGCTCGGCATAAATCTGGCCGTCCACGGGATAGCTGAAGATCTTGCCGAACGAACCGGAGTTCACGTTCGTCGGAGTCAGGATCGTCTCCTGCAGATTTTGACCCGTATGCTGATTGTCGTTTTGGCGGGTCAGGACGTTGACTGTTCCGGTTGGCGCCTTCTGAGCGAGGGCGAAAGTGGACAGGACAATGAGGGCAAGGGTCAGCACACGGTACATCGGAACCTCCAAGCGGTTTTGCGATTAGTCCGGGGGGGATACTACATCCGGAACAGCTGCGAACCTGAACGTTTTTCCGGCAGGATAACCGGGTGCCAAATAATATTCATCAGGAAAGGACTTTGACAAGATGAAAGAATATGCAACATCGCCGGTTGGGGTTTTCCTTCCGGGATGCTGCAAGTTCTTGCATAGTCGAGCCCTCTGAGGTCGTTGCCGGGACCCCAACCTTACATTGATTCACAGAAAATCTCTCAGCGCGACCATCGAGTCGGATGCTGGATCAGCGTTTGGTGCGCATCCTTTATGATCGAAGGCTAATCTAAGAGACAAAACTACAACCGCGAGGATACTCATGCGTTTAGGAGCCAGCAGGATTGTCTTGGCCGTTCTGTTGTCGACACTTTCGATTGCCGCATTGCAGGCGGACGATAAACCATTTCATGACGCGCCGGCCTCGGCAAAAGCTCAGAAGAATCCATTTGCAGGACAGCAAGCCGCGGCGGATGCCGGGAAGACTCTCTATGCGCGGAACTGCCTGGCTTGCCACGGCAAGACGCTGCAGGGCACGGGCAATGTGCCGTCTCTCGTGGACGGCAAATTGAAGGGAGTGACTGAGGGCGAGGTGTTCTGGTTCGTTACCAAGGGAGACAAAGATAACGGAATGCCTTCGTGGGCGTTCATGCCTGAGGAGAACCGGTGGCAGATTGTGACGTACGTGGAAGCCATGGCGTCGGCCAAGGGCGTGCCATTGGCCAGCGCAGGTCCGGCGGAAACGCCTGCGGCGATGGCTTCACCGTTAAAGGATCCCGCTCCACGGCCGCCGTTTACCGACTTTCGCTACGAGTCGCCTGGGACAACACGCAAGATTACGGTGGCCGATCTTCCCCAGCCGTTTGAAACACAGTCTTCCGGCAACGGAGCGCAAATGGTATCGCGTCCGTCAAACGCGTGGCCGGTGGCCCCAACTGGGTTCAAGGTGGAGTTGTTTGCCGCCGGGCTGGAAAATCCACGATTGCTGCGGACTGCGCCCAATGGCGCTATTTTTTTGGCGGAGAGTGAGCCCGGGCGAATTCGCGTGTTTCGCGGCATGACCAGCGACGGCAAGCCGGAGCAGATGCAGATTTTCGCCAGCGGTCTGAAGCGGCCGTATGGGATTGCGTTTTATCCGCCGGGGCCGGACCCGCAGTGGGTTTACATCGGCAACATCAACGAGGTGATTCGCTTTCCGTATCATAACGGAGATTTGAAGGCGAGTGGCGGGTCGCAGCACATCGCCGACCTGCCTTCAGGTGGCGGGCATTGGACTAGGTCGGTCGAGTTTTCTCCCGACGGGAAGAAGATGTTCGTGGCGGTGGGCTCGGCTTCAAATGATGATGATGTCGATACGCATCCGGGTGAGAAAGATCGTGCCGACATCCTGGTGTGCGATCCGGCCAATTGCCAGTTGCACGTATATGCCTACGGCATTCGCAATGCGGGCGGTGGGATCGGAGTGAATCCGCAGACGGGCGAGTTGTGGTGCTCGGTGAATGAGCGCGACGCCCTCGGCGACAATCTTGTGCCGGACTACATCACGCACGTTCAGGAGGGCGGGTTCTATGGCTGGCCATGGTGGTACATCGGGTCGCATCAGGATCCGCGGCAGCAGGGGAAACATCCCGAATTGAAAGACAAGGTGATCGTTCCCGATGTGCTGCTGCAGCCGCACAACGCCTCGCTCGAATTGACCTTCTACGGGGCCGACAAGTTTCCCGCGGAATATAAGGGAGACATTTTTGCTTCGGAGCATGGATCGTGGAACAAAGAGGTGCGCGTGGGCTATGAAGTGATTCGTGTACCGTTGCATCAGACCGGGCACGCCACCGGCGAGTATCAGGATTTTCTGACCGGATTCGTGCTGCCGGATGGGCATGTGTGGGGGCGTCCCGTGGGGATCGCGGTGGCGCCCGACGGTTCGCTGCTGGTAAGCGACGATGGCTCGAACTCGATTTGGAGAGTGAGCTATACGGGAAAGTAGATTCTTCACCACAGAGGCACAGAGACACAGAGAAAATCTATAGCCACGGATCACACGGGTCTTCACGGATTTCGATCAACAATCAACAATTCCTCTCCGTGCCTCTGTGACTCCGTGGTGAAAAGTCAGTGGAAGTCGTGCGAAACCGTCTCGGCTTTCGTGACGAACAGCGGCAGCACGCGTTCGGCTTTGACTGAGATGACGTTGTCCTGATTCTGCAAAATTCCTTCGATGGCGAGGAAGCGCTCGCTGGCCAGCAGCAGACGATTCTGATGGAACAGGTCAGGCGTGATGATGGCGTTGGCTACGCCGGTTTCATCTTCCAGGCTGACAAAAACGAATCCCTTGGCGGTGCCCGGACGCTGGCGGGTGATGACGCAGCCTCCGATGCGGAGGCGCTTGCCGCTGGGAAGGTCGCGCAGTTCGCTGGCGCGGCGAATGCCCATGGCATTGAGCCATTCACGGCGGTAGGCCATGGGATGTGGGCCCACGGTCAGTCCGGTACCGTGGAAGTCGGCGACCAGACGCTCCTCGTGATTCATGGGCTGCAGCGGCGAAGGCGAATCGGGCTCGGGTTGTTGTTCGAGCAGCGGGCCGGATGCGCGGACCGAGCGCTCGACCTGCCAGAGGGCGTCACGGCGGTGAAATTTGTTTTCACCACGGAGGCGCCCTTCGACTACGCTCAGGGCAGGCTCCGGCACGGAGGAATTGTCGATTGTTGATTGTTGATTGCTGATTATGTCGGGGACGTTTTTTTGGAATTGATATGAGCCTTTCTCGTTGTTCTCAGTGACTCGGTGCCTCCGTGGTGAGTTTCCGATCGCGTTCAGCGCGCCAATCTCTGCCAGAGTATTGAGTTCGTCCTTGCGCAATTCGGGGACGCGGCGGGTGAGATCGTGGATGGAAGCGAAGCGGGCGCGGTTGCGTTCGCGCACCAAGGCTTGAGCCGCTCCTTCGCGCAGGCCGCGGACGTAGCGCAGGCCCATGCGTAGCGCGATTGTGGTGTGACCTTGGGGTGCGGGATCTTCTTGACGGTTTTTTTGTAGATCGGGAATATTTCCGCTTACGAGTCGGGAGCGCCAGGCATTGATGACTGTGGAAAGTTGAGATTCCTCCGCCCCTCGCGTGTGCTCGGGCGTCGGAATGACAAGAGTCTTGTTGAGGGCTGAGGGCTGAGGGCTGACGGCTTGTTGACTGGGTACCGAGTACTGGGTACTGAGTACTGTTTCCAGCGTGCAATTCCATTCCGACTTCGTCACATCCACCGGGAGCAGCTTCAGACCGTGGCGCTGCGCGTCTTTGACGATGGTGGCGGGTGAATAGAATCCCATGGGCTGATTGTTGAGTAACGCGGCGGTGAAGGCGGCCAGGTAGTGGCACTTCAGATAGGCGCTGGCATAGGCGATGAGCGCGAAGCTGGCGGCGTGCGACTCGGGAAACCCGTAAAGCGCAAACGAAGTGATGGAGAGAATGATTTCTTCTTGTGCTTTTGGCGGGATTCCGTTGTGCGTCATGCCGGAGCGCAGTTTGGCTTCGATTTCCTTCATGCGTGCCTGCGAGCGCTTGAATCCCATAGCGCGGCGCAGTTCTTCCGCCTCGCCTCCAGTGAAGTTGGCGGCGATCATGGCGAGCCGAAGAAGTTGTTCCTGAAAAAGCGGAACGCCGAGCGTGCGCTTCAGCACGGGTTCGAGCGATGGGTGCGGATAGGTGACGTCTTCGCGTCCCTGGCGGCGCTGCAAAAATGGATTCACCATCTGGCCGACGATCGGGCCGGGGCGGATGATTGCGACCTGTACCACGATGTCGTAAAACTTTTTGGGGCGTAGCCGCGGCAGGCACGACATTTGCGCGCGGCTTTCCACTTGAAAGAGGCCGATGGTGTCGGCCTGCTGCAGTGCGGAGTAGACCGGTGGATCGTCCTGCGGAAGGTGCGCGAGGTCGACTTCTTCGTGATAGTGGTCGCGAATGAGTTCGATGGAATCCTTGAGCACGGCCATCATGCCGAGGCCGAGCAGATCGACTTTGATGATGCCCATGTCGGCGCAGTCTTCTTTGTCCCACTGCACGACGACGCGGCCGGGCATGGATGCGGGCTCGAGTGGCACGACGGAATCGAGTTGTCCCTGGCAGATGACCATGCCGCCGGAGTGCTGGCCGAGATGGCGTGGCATGTCCTGCACGGCGAGGCAGAGTTCGTAATATTTGCGCAGGCGGGGATGGTTGAGGTCGAGTCCGGCGTCGCGGAAGCGGCGGTCGAGGGCGTCGTTCTCGTCGCGGAATTCCCAGGTGGCGACGGCGGCGGAAATTTTCTGGAGCGTCTCTGGATCGAATCCCAGAGCCTTGCCCATTTCGCGCGCAGCCATACGGTTGCGGTAGGTGATGACGTTGGCGGTCATGGCTGCACCGCGTTCGCCGTACTTTTTGTAGAGATACTGAATAACTTTTTCGCGCTCGTCGCCGCTGGGGAGGTCGAGATCGATGTCGGGCCACTCGCCGCGCTCTTCAGAAAGAAAACGTTCGAAGAGAAGCTCCATGCTAACGGCATCGACTGCCGTGATGCCGAGCGAGTAGCAAACGGCGCTGTTGGCGGCGGAACCGCGTCCCTGGGCAAGAATGTTTTGCTCGCGGCAGAAGCGGACCAGGTCCCAGACGATGAGGAAGTATCCAGCGAGTTTGAGTTTCTCGATGAGATTCAGTTCTTTTTCGATTTGAAGGCGGGCGCGGGTTTGCATGTCGGGCGCGGCGCGGCCGTAGCGATCGTGAAAGCCTTCCCAGGCGCGTTCGCGCAGGAAGGAGTTCATGGTCTCGCCTTCGGGCACGGCGTAGCGCGGGAATTCGTAGCCGAGATCGTTGAGCGTGAATTCCAGGCGGGAGGAGAGTTCCAGCGTGTTGCTGATGGCTTCGGGGAGGTCGGCGAAGAGTTGCTGCATTTCCTGCGCGGATTTCAGGAAGCGCTCGGAGTTGCGGGAGAGCAGGCGTCCGGCGGTGGATAGAGTGCGGTGGTTGCGGATGGCGGTGAAAGCATCGCAAAGTTCGCGAGCTTTGGGAGTGGCGTAGCCGACTCCGTTGGTGGCGAGCAGCGGAAGATTCAGCGAGCGGGCGATGGCGATCGCGGCGCGATTGCGGGATTCTTCTTCGCGCTGGAAATGGCGCTGCAGTTCGACGTAGACGTTCTTGGGTCCGAAAATGCCGATGAGTTGATCGACTTGGCGGAGGGCTTCGTCGATGCCGCCGTGCTGCAGGGCCGCGGCGAGGGGGCCTTCGTCGCCTCCGGTGAGGCAGATGAGGCCTGGGGCGTGTTCTTGTAATTCTTCTTCTGTGACTGCGCCTTCGCCTTTTTTGGCGCGCAGCTTCATTTTGGTGATCAGGCGGCAGAGGTTCTGGTAGCCGGCGCGGGATGCGACCAGGAGGGGAAGGCGGAATGGATTTGTGCTCACCTTGGATTTGTCATTCCGAGTGGAGCGAGGAATCCCTACCTTCTTTACGGTTTGATGGGGGTAGGGATCCCTTCGGCTTCGCTCAGGGCAAGCCTTCGACTCCGCAGGTGCTGCACTTCGTGCAGCACCTGCTCCGCTCAGGATGACAGAATGAAAGGGACGGCTCAGGATGACAGGATCAAAAGACGCGCAGGAGACTTCCGCTCCGATGTGCGCTTTGATCTTCATTTTGCTCGCGGCCAGGTGAAAGCGCGGGGCGCCGTACACGCCGTCGGTGTCGAGCAGCGCCATGGCGGGCAGTTTGAGCTGGGAGCAGACTGCGGCCATTTCCTCGGGCAGGGAGGCGCCTTCGAGAAAGCTGAAAGCCGAGCGGGCGTGAAGTTCTACAAACAAGTACTCAGTACCTAGTACTCAGTACTCAGTCAAATTGCTTTTCACTGAGTACCGAGTACTGGGTACTGAGTACTTCTTTTTCAGTCATAGGTTCCCTCCACGAACCAGCCGCCGCCTAACAGATCGTGCACCAGGCGGTAGAAAGAGACGGCGTCGCCGTTGCGCAGAGCGAGGTCCCATTCATCGCGCGACCAGGCTTCGCGCTCCCACCAGTCGCCGGAGGCGCGCCAGGGGCCGGCTTTCCAGAGAACGTCGCCCTGCACTTCTTTTTTCTTTGCGCATGCCACGCGCACGGGTTGGCCGTTTTCCAAAGTCACGTTCACGCGTATTGGAGGACGAAAGCGGCGCAGGGCGGTGACGGCGGCGGTTGCTGCTGTCGAGTCTGGAGTTTTCTTTTGCGGAGTTTTGCGGGCGACCTCAGCCACAAAACGGCGCATGCGAAATCCGTCGGGATGGTGCGTGTCGAGCAACTCCAGCGCTCCCACTTTATTTGCGCCGACCATGCCGGCGATGCGGGCGAGAGTGAGTTCCAGTTTTTCCGGCTCCGGCGAGGGAGGCAGGAACAGGCCTCCCTGGGCGGATCGCGGATGCGCGGGTTCAGCGGCCAGATGAATCTTCATGATGGGCGCTCCGGGGGGATGTGCGTTTAAATCCAGTTGCAGCAATTTCAGAAAAACTTTGGAGTCGAGCATGGGAAGAGGCAGGCGCAGGGTGCGAAGAAATTGCTGATTGCTGATTTTTGATTGCTGATTGACTGCGGAAAAGTTTTCCAGTTCCAGCGTTAGACGAAGTTCCTGCGTGGCCAGGGCGCGCGAACCTAACCTCGCGCAGATTTGTTCGAGCATGCGATTCAGCAGGAAGGCTAGAGGCTCGAGCAGGATGATCGGGTGCTCCAGTTCGACGGCTTCTTCAAAGATCGGCGGCGCTTCCACGGGGACCAGAGTGCGCGAGGCGGTGCCGCGCGCCAACTGCTGCAGGCGGAGACCTTCTTGTCCGAGACGCTCGGTGAGCGAAACTTCGGGCAGCGCGGCGAGCCCACGCAGGTTGCGAATGCCCCATCGGTTGAGGGTTTCGAGAAGACGGAAGGCTAATTTTTTCTGCTCGTCGTCTTTCTGCGAGTCTTCCAACCGGCTGGCGAATAACACTTCTGTGGGCAAGGAGCCCAATTGCTCAGCTTCCTTGCCTGCAGGAATCACGGTGACAGCGGGAAATCCGCGAGCGGCGAGCACTGCCGCGTCGGGATTGGAAGCGACGGCAACATGGGCGGCGAGTCCGAGCGCGGTGGCGCGGTTGTGGATCGCGCGGGAAATTTCCGGCAGCGGTCCGAGAAGAGATTCCATGCCGGCGAGATCGAGCAGGGCGGTGTCGCAGGCGGCGTCTTCCACGCACGGGGAGAACGACTGAGCGCAATCGAGCAAGGCGGCGTGCGCGGCGGATTCTTGCAGCGGAGATCGAATGCGCAACGCGAGTTCCGAGCACAGCTCGGCTTGGGGCTTGGCCATGCCCGGCGCGATGCCCATGCGGGCGGCCTTTTCATTGATCGCGATGGTTTTTTCTAGCGGAGATTTGCCTTCGAGAATGGCGACGGCGCGGGCCTGCAGTTCCGGTTCGGCGCGCAGGGCGGCCGCCACGGGAAAATTCGGAACGTAGATGCAGGCGAACGGCAT
The DNA here is from genome assembly GCA_963701935.1 of uncultured Acidobacteriaceae bacterium. GTDB lineage: Bacteria > Acidobacteriota > Terriglobia > Terriglobales > Acidobacteriaceae > Sulfotelmatobacter. The sequence goes on from CAVPBT010000001.1 coordinate 103,362, forward strand.
GGCGACATTGGGTCATTCAGTGATTGAGTGATTGATTCATTGATTTTTCATCCGGCCCATGCGGTTGTGGTGGCGAACGCGACCGAGCGCGCGGGTTTGCGGTCCACGCGCGAGCGGATCAGTTCAGCGGTGACATCCAGGCCGGTTAGCAATTGCGCGTGCGTGGGATATGGAAAATCAAGCTCGGGTTGAGCGGGCAAGTTAATTTTCTTTCGCCTCTCCGGGGCTTCATCTTTCTCCACGGCTAACCCACGGCTTGCGCCGTGGCCTGCATTCTTACGCTGCTTCGCAGCTGATTCGTCCACTGTTGAATCGCTTCCGCCCAGTTGCAGCAGCAGGGAAGAGCAGCTTCCGGCGATGGGGTGGTGTTCGATTGCCAGCAGGATTGTGGGTTTGTTCTCCACTGCGCGGCGGAAGCGGAACCACGTGGTCAGCGGGATGCGGCGGGCGGACTGTGGCGGCAGATCGCCGAGATCGAGGACGATCAGGCCGAAGCCTCCGCTTTCGAGTAATAAATCCGTGGCGCGCAGAACTTGCTCGAGACAGTGTTCGGACTGCCGGTTCGTATCGAGTTTGAAAGTTGCTTGCAAAGAAACCCCCACCCATTCGACTAGCTCAGGGCAAGCTTCTTGCGCAGAAGACGCGCGAGAAATGGGGCACCCGTCGCTTGATTGATCTTTTGAAATTGTTTTCTCTGTGTCTCTGTGTCTCTGTGGTGTGCACTCTCTTTGCGGGGAGCTTTCTCCGCAGCGGATCCACAGCAGGCGGTCCAATTCCACGCCGGATGCTGCGGCAGAGTGGGGGTCGAGCGCGTCACTGGCATCGACGACGGCGCAGAATTCTCCGCGTTGCGTGGCGGCGGCCAGAGCGGCCAGAAGTAAGGTAGTGCGGCCCGAGGAGGCGGGGCCGCAGATTTCGGTCAGGCATCCGCGGGGCAGACCTCCGGTCAGGGTGTCGAGGGCCGGGATGCCGCTGGAAACCATCTCGGGCGCTGGACGGACGTCGAGCTGTGACGCCGGGGTGACGTGCGCGGGGAGGATTTTTGATTGTTGATTTTTGATTGTTGATTGAAGAACACGGGCGATTGGTGATTCCTGGGTGCCCATCTGATCCTGGCGATTGTCGCCGGCAGGCAGGGACACTTCCGGAACTGCTTTGGGGTCAAAAACAAAAGGGCGGCCCAGGGCCGCCGAAGTGGAAACCACTGCGGAAGACATAAGATTCCTCGGAAGATTTCAGGGAGCGCCGGGGCCGGTGTTTAGACTGGAGCCGCGGAGGCGTTTTCGCTTTTTATTCGCCTTTGGAAATTCTGCTCCGGAGGGCTGAGTTTGTCAAGCCGGAGACTAGAAAAAGCTTTTGACCGCAAAGATCGCTGAGAACCCCGCGCGAAGGACGCGGAGAAGGCTCATTCTGCCTGCACTCAAATATTGCGATTGCTTACCTTGGCGGCGGACGCGCGTCCAAGGCATCACAACGAAACGCTCGTGCTCAATCCCTGTTCTTCCACTCACGTTGTGACCGACTCGGCGGCTCGATCCCTGCCGCGAAAAGGAGCTTCTCTATGCACAAAGCTCGTCTACTTGCTTTGTTCTCCGCTGTTTTGTTGATTGCCGGTGTTAGTCATGCTCAGACCGCTACGGGCGAGACTCTCATGCTCGATCTCCCGCGGCAGAGCCAGCATGCTGTGGTGATGCAGCGCATCGGCATCACCGATATCACCGTGAACTATCACCGGCCGCTGGCGAACGGCCGCCAGATTTGGGGCAAACTCGCGCCTTTCGGACAAGTGTGGCGCGCCGGTGCCAACGAAAACACGACTATCACGTTCACCGATCCGGTCACGATTGAAGGGCAGCCGCTCGACAAGGGAACGTATGGGCTGCACATGATTCCGGGTGAGAACCAATGGACAATAATTTTCTCCAAGGATTCGAAGGATTGGGGAAGCTTCACTTACAAGCAGGAAGATGATGCTCTGCGTGTCATCGTGAAGCCACAGGCGACTGAGCTCCACGACGCGCTGGCTTACGATTTTGACGAGGTCAAGCCGGACTCCGCGGTCGTCACCATGCGCTGGGACAAGGTTGCGGTGCCGTTCAAAGTGCAGGTCAAGGTGAATGATCTGGTCGTGGCCAGCATTCACCGGCAAATGCACGGGCTGAACCAGTATTACTGGGAAGGATGGGACGACGCGGCAGGATATTTCCTGGCCAACAAGATCGATCTCGACGAAGCGCTGAAGGATGAAGATCTGTCGATTCAGGCCGAAGAGCGCTACGACAATGTGATGAATAGGTCGCATATTCTGGAAGCCATGGGGCGCAAGCAGGATGCCGAAGTCGCCCGCGATAAAGCGCTCGGGATGGCCAACGCGTTGCAACTGTATGTGTATGCGCGGGGGCTGCAGGGTGAAAAGAAACAGGATGAAGCGATTGTGGTCTTCCGCTCGAACGCCAAGAAGTTCCCCGACTTTTGGACTTCGCATCTTGGCATGGCGCGGGTCTACAGTGCGCAGGGAGATTTTGACAACGCGGTGAGGGAGATCAAACTCTCGATGGTTGGAGCTCCCGATGCCAACAAGACTGCTCTGGAAGGTTATGCGAAGCGGCTGCAGGCGAAGGAGGATATTAACCGGTGAAGTTTTCCACGGGCGCTCGGATTCGCCCCTTCGGCTGCGCTCAGGGCAGGCAATCGCTGGGACGGCCGAGAGCCTGCCCTGAGCTCGTCGAAGGGCGGCCGTCGCCACATGAGCTGGAATACGGGCGGGGCGATCTGTGACATGATGGAGGTATGAAGAAACAAGCGTCCGATCAACAATCTCACGACCGGCGGTATCAGGAGCGGAAGCGGGCTGAGGCGGCCAAGCAGCCCGCGAAGCAGAAAACTGCGCGCGAAGACGTGAGTCGAGACAATGCTGGCTCCGTCAAGGAAACGCCGAAGGAATAGCTATGGATTTCAGATTTGAGATTTCGGATTTCAGATTGGAATCGAGCACGTAGGTCTTCAATCTGCAATCTGAAATCAACAATCTGGCATCGTTTTGCTAGCCGGTGTTGTGCAGGCCGGCGGCGATTCCATTGATGGTTGCGCCCAGCGGATACTCGAGGTCTGCGCTTTGTTGTCCTTGCTGTTTGCGCCGCAGCAGTTCCACCTGAATCAGGCTCATGGGGTCGACATAAGGATTGCGCAGGCGGATGGAGCGGGCCAGCACGCGGTTGCGCCCAGCAATTCGCGCTGGCCGGTCACGCGGAGAATCATGCGGCGGGAGCGCAGGAATTCGTCTTCCAGCATGGAGAAGACGCGCTTGCGGAGAGCTGCGTTCTTGACCAGTCCGGAATAGTCGCGCGCGATGCCGAGATCGGCTTTGGCCATGCCCAGTTCCACGTTGCGGAGGAGTTCCGAGAAGACCGGGAAGCCGCGCGCGATCTGGCGCAGAAGTTGCTCGTGCCCGGGACCGCTCTTGGCGAATTGCTCCAGAGCATGGCCTACGCCGAACCAGGCGGGTACGGCATGACGGCTCTGCATCCAGCCGAAGACCCAGGGGATGGCGCGCAGATCCTCAAGTTGTGCGGCCCTTGGTGCGGCGCGAGGGGCGGGATCCGATGCGCGCCGTGTCCAGTTCATTGACCGGAGTCGCCTGCTCGAAGTATTCCAGTACGTCGGGATTGTCGGCGATCTCTCGGCGGTAGACGCGGTACGCTTCTTGCGACATCTCTTCGATCGCTTCTTCCCAGCGCGGCGGATGCTGGGATTGCTGCTCGCCATGCAGCGTCAATGCTTCCATACTCGCCGCGATCATCAATTCCAAATTCCATTCGGCGAGCACGGGGTCGGCGTATTTCCAGTTGAGAACTTCGCCTTGCTCGGTGATGCGAATGTGGCCGGAGAAACATCCCGGGGGTTGCGCGAGAATCGCGGCGTGGGTGGGGCCTCCACCGCGTCCCACGGTGCCGCCGCGGCCATGGAAGAGGCGAAGTTTGACTCCGTTTTCCTGCGCGGCGCGATGCAACTCGCGATGCGCTTTGTAGAGTTCCCAGGTGCTGGTGAGCATGCCGCCGTCTTTGTTCGAGTCGGAGTAGCCAAGCATGACTTCCTGCCAGCGTCCCCAGGAGTCGAGCAGGGGCTGGTACTCGGGGTCGGTCCACAGGCGGCGCATGACGCCGCCAGCGGCGCGAAGGGAATCGATGGATTCGAAAAGTGGCACCGGCATCAATCCGGGATCGTCGGCCGATCCGGCGACTTGAACGTCGGCAAGTTTTGCCAGCCGTAGAACGGCCAGAACGTCATTCTCAGATTCCGCGCCGCTGATGATGTAGTTGCGGATCGATTGGGCCGGATACGTTCGCTTGACCTGTGCAATGGTTCGGAATGTTTCCAGCAATTCGATCGCGGCTGCGGATTCGGCATTCGGACGCGGCGTGCTTCCAAGTTCCTTGAGTACTTGCGCGTGCACCCGCGCATGTTGACGGATGTCGAGCGTGTGCAGGTGAAAGCCGAACTTCCGTACCATTCGCAGCAGCGAGCCGATGTAGGTTCGCGCGAGACGCTCGCCGCGGTGCGCGATCAGGCTATTCCAGATGAGAAGGAGGTCCTGTTCAAACTCGGCAGCATTGCGGTAGGAGGCCGGTGTCTCGGCTCCGTCGCGAGTCCGCTGCAGCCGGTGAAACATGTACGAAAGAAAACGGCGGTAGCTTTCTGCCTGATTGTCGGGGCCCCACGCCAGGTGCACGCCCGGAATGGTGCGCTCGTACTGCCTGAGCCGCGCGAGCAATTCTTCCGAAACCGAGGTCTGCCGGCGCGAGGAACTCAGCCGGTCACTCAACGCCTCGACGCTGTCAAGGTATTCACGCAAGATCAAGGCTCGCGCCATGTCGAGCGCATCGCGAATGCAATCCGGCTTGACCAGTGGATTGCCGTCGCGATCGCCGCCGATCCATGATCCGAAATGAACGACATTCGGAACGGAAGACTCGTCGAGAACCATTCCATAAATGTCGCGGAACGATTCCACGATTTCGTCATAGAGCCTGGGCAGCGAGGCGAATAACGAGAAGCGAAAATAGCGAAGCCCCATGCGGATCTCGTCGTCCACGGTGGGTTTCGCCATGCGGACTTCGTCGGTCTGCCAGAGTGACGTGACTTCGGCGCGAATGTTGTTCTCGCAGTCCTCTGCTTCCTCGGATGTGAGAGGAAGGTGGTCGAGGCGTTCCAGTTCCTGCGCGATGCGGCGGCGCTTCAGCAGAACGGTCTGCCGGGCGACCTCGGTCGGATGCGCTGTGAAGACCGGCGTGATCGCGATCTGGTTGAGCGCGGCGATGGCGTCGGCTGCCGAGATTCCCGCCTCTTTCATGCGCGCGAGCGTTCCGCGAAACGAGCCGGGGAGTGGAGCCTGTTCGCGATCTAGTTTGCCTGCGCGGCGGCGCCGCCGGCGGTGGTTGGTTTCCGCCAGATTGGTGAGTTCGAAGTACGTCGCGAAAGCCTTGGTGACCTGGTAGGCGTGGGGCAAGTCCATGCGGGAGACAATCTCTTGGGCCTTGAGCATCAGCTCGGTCGAAGAGGCTTGCTCCGGACTTTGCCGCGCGCTTTCGCGATGCTCGATGAGCAGCCGCCGCAATTCCTCCACGGAGTCGAACAATTCCTGGCCGGACTGCTCCACCAGAACTTGTCCGAGGATCGCGCCCAGAGAGCGCACGTCGCGGCGCAGGGGATTATCTTTCGCGGGTTCGTCCGAATTTGCGATCAGTTCGGCCAGGCGGGCGTGCTGGTCGTCGGCTTTCCAGAGCGGTTTGGGCTGGTTTGAGGCCATGTATGGATGTAGGCAGAATAAACGACGCAGGCGAAGCGGTGGGATGAAAAGAGCGAATCACAGGAATTACTTTGCGCTGTCATCACCTTGCCCTGTCATCCTGAGCGAAGAGGCTGGTTCGCGAAGCGGACCAGCCTCGGAGTCGAAGGATCCCTACTTCGCATACGGAGACATGAACGTGGAAGGGAGTTTTCTCTTGATTCCCGAACCGAGGGAGACCGCTTGAATCGGCGAAGTTGAATCCAGAAGGTAGGGGTCCTTCGACTGCGTGTTCGTCCGCTTGCCGCGAACGAACACTCCGCTCAGGATGACGCGTCAGGAGGCACTCCGTTATCTGGGCACTTCGAAGCGGTAGCCGATGCCCCGCAGAGTCTTCAGGTATTGGGGATGGCGGGGGTCGAGCTCAATCTTCTCGCGCAGGCGGCGGATGTAGACGTCGATGGACCTCGGGGTGACAAAGGGAGTCTCTTTCCATACCGCGTCGAGCAACTGATCGCGGGTGAGGACGCGGCCGCGATGAGTCGCTAGGTATTCCAACAGGCGAAATTCGCGCACTGTGGTGAGGACGTTGCGGCCCTGCACCTGCACGGTCATCGAAGAGACGTCGATTTCCAGTTCGCCCAGCCGCAATACTTCGCTGGCCGTGGGGACTTGGCCCAGTCCGCGCAGAACACTGCGGATGCGGGCCACGAGTTCGCGCGGGCTGAAAGGCTTGGTGATGTAGTCGTCGCCGCCGAGTTCAAGCCCCTTGACGCGATCGGCCTCACCAGTTTTTGCGGTCAGAAAAATGATGGGGATCGCGGAAAGAGTGGGGGTCTGGCGGATGTGGCGGCAGAGTTCAAAGCCGTCGGTTCCCGGCAACATCACATCGAGCAGGAACAGAGCCGGCATTTCCCGTAGCGCTTCGGTGAGCACCGAAGCGCCGCTGACGAAACTCTGAACCTCGAAACCAGCCGCCTGCAGATTGTGGGAAATGAGGCGCGCGATGTCCTCATCGTCTTCGACAACAAAGACGACGGGACGAAACACGGCTGGGCTGCTCGAGTTCCCGGCTCGTTCGTGGAATTCGACTGGCTGATGCATTCTTCACTTCGAGGCCCACGCAGTCACAGGACTTTCCCAAGGGGAGGGCGCACTCCAAGACTGTATGGGGTCAATGTTGCGCGAATGTTTCCCGCGTGTTAACGAACGATGAATTTGTAAAGGGCAGTACTCGGTACCCAGTACTCAGTACTCAGTGGATTTGGGCTCAGGCCGGGTTGTGAGTGGCGGCGTCCGATGTTTCCACTTAACGCCACTCGATCGACGATCCTTGGTTTTTTCTGAGATCTGAGACCCGAGTGGTGCCTAGTTCGCTGCCTTCTTCTTCGGCATATGCCGCAGGCTGCGGCCTTCGATCAGGCTGTAGAGGTCTTCGGCTAGGTTCGTCGTGTGGTCGCCCGCCCGCTCCAGGGCTTGAGCCATCAGGAGCACGTCGAAGCCGGTGGTGTCGCCTTGGGCCACGGTCTCGGCCAGATGCTTCTGGAATAGGCCGTGGCAGACGCGGTCGATCTCTTTATCCATCTGCAGGACCTTGCGGGCGCACTCCAGATCGAGCGTGGAGAAGCCCTGGTGAACCAGGTCGAGCATGTCGCGCAGCACCGACGACATCTCGACGAGTTGACGCACGTCGGATGCCGCCATTTTTGAGGTCCGTGCCTGCACCCGCATCGCCACGCTCATGACCAGATCGCCGATGCGCTCAAGGTCGGTCGTGGATTTCAGGCTCGAGAGCAATTGGCGGGCCCGTGCCTCATTCACGCGGGTGATGGCTGCAGGGAGGCGCTCGTCAATCTGGCGTTCGATCAGGTCGAGTTCCTTCTCGCAATCCTTGATGGCCAGGAACGCCATGCGGGAAGAATTGGTGAGCAGGTCGCGGACGTTGAACGCGGCATCGCGGGCGATCAGGCAGGCCTTCAGGGCGAGACGCGCCAGATCGTCCGGCCCGCCAAGCTTAGGCTCCGCCCCAGGCTTAGCTGGACGAGGGCCCGCTGGTTCTTCATCGGCTGCGGTATTTCGTGACGCCGTCGCTTTCCGGGGCATTCAGACTTTGGCGATACTCAACCAAGAAGTGTAGTCCTGAAATGTGAAAGGATCGTTACAACTTTGCCTGCAGCAACGCAACCGATTACAGTGGTGGAAGTCGCTGGAAGCTGCGACGGAGGCTGTCTCGTGAATCTTGCTGACTACTTGCGCCGCCAGTTCGCCTACGATGAATGGGCAAACCGGGAAGTCTTGAACGCGATCCGGACCGCGGGTGGCGCGAACGAGCGATCGTTGCAGTTGATGTCGCACCTCCTTGCGGCGGAGCGGGTATGGTTGGAGCGGCTGAAGCACCAACCACAGAGTGTTCCGGTGTGGCCCGAGCCCGATCTTGCGCAGTGTGAAGCGGAGGCGGCTAAGATGGGTGCGCTCTGGCTCGAGTTTCTCGATCTGATCACCGCCGGGGACGTCTCGCAGTCCATTTCTTACAAGAACAGCAAGGGCGAGCAGTGGACGAGCACCATTGTCGACGTTCTCACTCATGTGGTCCTGCACTCGGCCTACCATCGTGGTCAAATCGCTACTCACATGCGCTCCAACGGACAGACGCCCGCCTACACGGACTTCATTCACGGCGTGCGCCAGGGGTTGGTGAAGTAAACGAGGCTGAGGCGGATCGGAAATGGAAAGCCGACATATTTATGCCTTCACCGTGTTGCAGGTTGTGGCAGTGTTGGGCTTGTTATGGTTCCTGATCACATGGTCAGGTCCGTGGAGCGCGACCCGATCGATCGGAACAGTTCTGGTAGTTGTGGGTCTGACTTTCATTGGGATTGCCCGCTATCAGCTGGGGAGGTCGTTTTCCATCAAGGCCGAAGCTCACCAACTCGTGACGACCGGGATTTATTCGAAGATCCGCAATCCGATCTATGTGTTCGGCATGGTGATGATCACTGGGATGATCCTAATCCTGGGGAGGCCCGAGGGTTGGCTGGTGCTGGCTGCTGCGATCGTCGGCCAGGCCATCCGTGCTCGTCGCGAAGCTCGCGTCCTGGAAGCTGCCTTTGGGGATGAATACCGGGAGTACAGGCGCAAGACGTGGTTCTAGCGAAAACCGTCTTTGCCGCCCGTGCGGTCGAAGACGTAATATCTCACCGATGAAAAAACTGGCAGTCTTCCTTCTTCTCCTTCCCGTACTGGGCGCCGTTTTCCTGTTGGCGGCGGACCAGGGAAAAATTCCACCCATGCCCGTCGCTGTGTCGGGCAACGCGGTCGCATCACTCCAGAATGGGCTTGAGATCTATTCGCTTATGGGCATCGGTACCAAGAAAACGTGGGACGACATCTCCGCCAAGATGTATGTTCTGCGCATGAAGTCGGGGAAATGGGTCGAAAGCCGTCCGGTGCCGGGAGTTGCCGGCCGTCTAGCGGCGTCCGCGATTGGCGCCAAGGGACAAGTTTTTGTTTTTGGGGGATATACCATCGACGGCCAAGGGGTCGAGACGACGGTCGCTGACGTCAACTCCTTCGTGCCCGAAGACCATCGCTGGTACCGCGCGGCGGACATCCCCGTGCCCGTGGACAGCGCGGTGATCGGCGTGACTCACGACCGCTTTATCTATCTGGTGGGTGGGAAATCGAAAAACGGCCCGGTCAACAATGTTCAAGTTTATGACGCCGAGAAGAATACATGGACCCAGGCCACACCGTTTCCTGGCGCTCCGGTCTTCGGTCATGCTGGTGGCGTGGCGGACGAGACCATTGTGTACGTCGATGGCGCGAAGAAAGACCCGGCAGGTGGTAAGTCGTACGTAGCGTCCGACGAATGCTGGATGGGCAAGATCGACCACAAGGATCCCAACAAGATCGAATGGAGCAAACTGCCGGCGCATCCAGGACCGGGGCGGTTTGGAATCGTGGCGGGCGCGGGCGCACACGATCACCGGATTCTGTTCTCGGGAGGCACCACAACTCCGCACAACTTCAAGGGTCTGGACTCCGACGGCAAACTTGCGGAGATATCACCGGTGACTTTTGTTTTTGAAGTGCATGGCGGCCGGTGGGAGACGATTACCGAGGACACGTTTGACGTGCGCGCCGACGGCCGTGGCGTACTCTCAACGCCCCTCGGTCCGCTGATTCTTGGCGGCATGCTGAAGAATGGAGCAGTCTCGGCGCGAGTGTTAGTTCTGCCTAAGAAATGACGAGCACGATTCTCGGATTGGGACTGTTCCCAAACCCGGAGTTTCGCCACACGATAGCCGCTGAGAGTACCTTGGTGATCTCACTCCCCGTCATGGCTCGAGACTAGCATGGTGGTAGCGAACATCACTCATACCTCCTGAGGAAGCGGTGGATGGACCTCCGACCATCCGCCGCTTTTGTGTTTTTTGTTGGCAGCGGATGTGGAGTTGGGGTAGAATCCACGATGTTCGGTTCTGTTAGACCCGCATTTCGAACCGATCCAAGCTGAGGAACTTCGATGTTAAACCCTCGCTAACTCGCCATCCTGTTCAGCCCGCCGCAGAGTGGGCTCTCTGATCGACTTTCATCGTTCGTTCTGAATGTACTGCTTCCTGCTCGTCTGGAAGCGGGTGCGGAAAGTTTGGCTTTTATGGGAGCAATTTCTACAGTTGCCCAGCCGCAGCGTTCTCTGTGGTCGTCGCTGGTGGAGGCGGTTCGCGGTTCTCATCAGGACTACACCGCAGGAAGTCTGAACCGCGCCATTCTCCTGCTGGCGGTGCCCATGGTTTTGGAGATGGTGCTGGAGTCGTTGTTTGCCGTGGTGGACGTGCTTTGGGTGGGACGCCTTGGGGCCAACGCCGTGGCGACCGTCGGACTCACGGAGTCCATGCTGAGCCTGGTGTTTGCTGTCGGCATGGGACTCAGTTTGTCTACCACCGCGATGGTGGCGCGCCGTATCGGGGAAAAAGATGCTGAGGGTGCGGCCGTTGCCGCGGTCCAGGCCATTGCGCTCGGACTCATTGTTTCGCTGGCGATTGGACTGCCTTGTCTGCTGCTGGCTCCGCGTCTTCTCCGATTGATGGGCGCTTCTTCAGAGATCGTCGCGGTGGGCAGCGGCTACACCAGAATCTGCCTGGGAGGCAGTTGCGCGGTGCTGCTGCTGTTTCTGAACAATGCGATCTTTCGCGGCGCAGGAGACGCAGCTATTGCCATGCGCCTGCTGTGGGTGTCGAACATCATCAATCTGGTGCTTGATCCCTGCCTCATCTTCGGGTGGGGGCCTTTCGCGCGGTTGGGCGTGACGGGTGCGGCCTTGGCTACATTCATCGGGCGCAGCATTGGAGTGATCTACCAGTTCTACCGCCTGCTGAAAGGGACAGAGCGGATTCACATCCTGACGCGGCAGCTGCACGTACGCCTGGATGTTTTGTGGCGGCTGGTCCGGGTGTCGCTGACGGGAATTCTGCAGTTCGCGATCGCGCACACCAGCTGGATCGGACTGGTGCGCATCGTGAGCATTTTCGGTGCGGCCGCTTTGGCTGGATACACGATCGCCATCCGCATTGTCGTCTTCGTGATTCTGCCGTCGTGGGGCTTGAGCAACGCTGCCGCCACGTTGGTGGGACAAAATCTGGGTGCGGGCAAACCTGATCGCGCTGAAACAGCAGTGTGGCGCACCGGCCTGTACAACATGCTGTTCCTGGGAACGGTGGGAGTCCTCTTCATTTTGTTCGCAGAGCCCGTGGTCCGTCTATTTACGAATGACGCTACGGTGATACCACTGGCTGCTTCCTGCCTGCGAATTCTCAGTTACGGCAATATTGGCTACGCCTACGGCATGGTTATGTTGCAGGCGTTCAACGGCGCAGGAGACACCATCACCCCAACCATCGTGAACTTCTTCGGCTTCTGGCTCTTGGAGATTCCACTCGCCTATTGGCTGGCGATCCATGTGCGGATGGAGTCGAGGGGCGTGTTTTGGGCGATCGTGGTTGCCGAAGCGGCCATCGCGGGTGCAAGTGCCATCCTGTTCAAGCAAGGACGATGGAAAAGGCAAAAAATATGAGGCCTGGAGGCCTCACTTGAGGAAAACTGGGGCGGGAGGAACGGTTTCGAACCGTCATCTCCGGGATGGAGCCCCGGCGCATTGCCGTGGTTATGCTACTCCCGCGTACGAAAATTGAAGTGCCGAGGCACCAAGTTATTGCATCACGGTTCTTATGTCAACACGCAGACGAGTGCGGGTCGCGGCGACTCGATGAGTGGACGACGAAAGGCATCAACCACGAAGGATACTAAGGTTCACGAAGGAAGACCCTGGAGACAAAAGCCTTCGTGTTACTTCGTGTTGGCACCTTCTGCCTTCTTCTCGTCGAAGGCCTTCATCGCGCCCGAGCCAGGACCAGAGTTACATCATCCGGCTGTTCGTTATCTCCGATCCATGTGTCCACGGCCATGGTCACGATCTGGCTGATCTGCGGAAGAGGAAGGTTGCGGTTGTCGCGGACCAGATCAATCAGCCGCTGTTCGCCGAATTCGCCGAAATCATTCTCCGGCTCGGTTACGCCGTCGCTGTAGGCCAGAAAGATTTCGCCGGGATGCATTTGGACCGCGCCCTCGTCATAAGTCATATTGTCGAACAGGCCCACGACTGTGCCTCCGGCTTCGAGCCTGCGGATCGTTCCATCTTTTCCGATCAGAATGGGAGGCAGATGTCCGCCATTGCTGTAGGTCAGGCGGTGCGAACGTCCGTCATAGATTCCGAGGAAGAGCGTCGCGTACTTCTCGGGCGGGGTGCTTTCGTAAAGCTGATGATTGAGCAGGCTGAGCAGCGCGCCGGGAGAAACCTCGACACCTTCGGGCCACGCCGCCAAGACTCGACCCGCGCCGCTAACTGCGCCCACGGCCACCGGCTCCCGCATCTGGGGCAGATTTTCGACGCTGTAGGCGCGCACGGCCGAGTGGATGGTGGCCATCAACAAGGCGGCGGAAATTCCTTTTCCGCTGATGTCGCCGACCGCCAGAATCAACTTATGCGAGCTGGCCGTCAGAAAGTCGTAGTAATCTCCACTCACTGTGCGCGCGGGACGGCAGAATCCATGCACCTCGAGCGACTCGAGTTCTGAAACCTGGCGCGGGAATAGCTGGGCCTGTACTTCCTGTGCGATCGCCAATTCGTTCTCGAGGCGCTGCTTTTCCTTCTGCTCCAGGATCAACTTCTCGATGGAGGCGGTCATCGAGTTGAACGAGATTGCCAGATCCGCAAGCTGGTCGCTTGATTTCACCGGGATGCGGTGGCTGAAATCGCCGCGATCGACGTGCTTAGTGGCTTCATGCAGCTGAGCCACCGCGGCCGTCACCGTGCGGGTCATGCGTGTGCCGATGATGAGCGCGATCAGCTCGATGATGGCGAAGAAAACTCCGACACCAATCAGGATGTACGCTACGCCCTGGACAAATTCTCCCAGCGCGGCGAACAGATGGCCGTATAAGACTGAGGGGCGGGTGCGGACTCGTACCAGTGCGCTCCTTTGCCACTTGCCGCTGTCCCAGTCGATAACCGAAAGAGAAGTCCCCGCGAGCGGAATCTCGAAATCGAGTTTGTCTGCTGCGCTGGGCAGAGAGCCCACGGTGAAAGTGGGCTGTAGCGTCTGCTGGTCGACCTGAACGGTCGCGCCCTGCTTGTTCTCGCTGATGGTGATTGTGCCCTGGTCTTTTTGCGGGCTGACTGATGCGGAGTTGGTGCGAACACCAGACTCTGCGAGGCTTGCTGCACCGCCAGCGGCGTTCGGGGGAGCATCTTTGAAAGTCATTACCCCTGAGGCGAAGAGCGTGATTTCGCCAAGATTGTTGGCGATGTTTCCCACCAGTTCTTTGTCGAACGGTTCGCTCGTCACCACGGTCAGCGTGGTCGAACCCATTGGAATCGAGGTGGCCACGCGCAGATGCAATTCGTTGTGATCGCGGACGATGTCGCGAAACCGGTCTTTTACGAATGTGGGCCGCGCCAGCGCCGGGCCTTTGAATTCGTCGCAGAAGGGCAGCGGCTTTTCTCCGTACCAGGCGCACACCCGCCGTCGTCCCCAGGAAGGATCGCGTTTCCTGAGTCCGGCCAGGGACTCCGCGGCGGGACTGTCACCGCGCTGCAGGCGCGCGGCCAGTTCATTGCTGACCGCCGCGTTGGCTGCTTCCAGACTTCTTAGTTGAGAATGAATTTCTGACGTAACGAGAAATACGGCAAACTGTCCGGCCAGTCCATACAGGGTGACGAACGCCATCGTAACCAGGAGCACGGCGGGAATCACACCAATGAACACATAGGTGACGATCAGCCGGTTGCGCAGGCGCCACAGGATTTTTCGCCGCAGCCAGCGGAATAGGAGTACGGAAAACAAAACACAGGAGAGGAATGCCAGAAACCAGACCCATCCGCCCAAGTGTTCGCCCCAGGACCGGGCGAACAGATCCAGAACCATCTGCATGGCGAACAGCACTGCGGCCATCCCCGCCAAATAGCAGGCCAGGCGCGCCATGCGGCCTTGCGGCCACAAATCGGCCTTGATCAACCGCTGCCGTAATTCTGGATAAGACCATTGCATACTGTTTTCTGGACCGCCGGAAAAGTTAGGATTATAGGCGACAATCGCACCGCCGCTCAGATCTCAGGATAAAGATCGAAGAACGCTTCCAGGCTCGTGCGCAACTGCTTTTCGATGTCTTCCTTGCTGCCTTCGAGCACGTGCATGGTGACGTGGGCCTCCCGGCCATTCGTGAGCTTCACCGGAGCCTGCCCCACCTCGGCTACGTCCTCAGACGGCAACAGCCTCATGCCATACACCAACGTCAGATTTGCCATAAGAAGATTCTACGACGTTCCGGCAGGCTCTCGCGAACGACTCTGTGTAGTTTTGGATTTAGAATTCCGTGCCTTCTCATTTAGAATTCCGGGGTGCCTAGAATGTTCCCTCAAATCCCCGTTTCCACAATTTTGAGTTCTCTTCTCGCGCTGGTCCTGCCGCAACTGAGTGTGGCGCAGGAACAGCCAGTCACTCAGCAGTCCCAGCCGCAGGTGAAGGTCAACATGCTGAATGTATGCTCGCCTTCGGCGGAAGAGCAGAAGGAGATTGCTGCGGCGCTCGCCCGTGTGCCAAAGGAGCCGCTGTTTGGAGCGGACTTCGAAGTATCGCGTGGGCGCTCGACCCTGACCGACATGCCAAGCATTCTGGCTGCCGGGCAGGCTGGACATGTTGCGGGCGAGCCGTCGGTTGCGAGCTATGTCCGCATCCGCCGCGAGTTTTCGGTGCAGGCGCTTTTTTCCAGCGTGCAATACTCCTTCAGCAACGACGGGCAGAACATGATCGAGACGCTGGTGCTGCACGTGCGCGATCCCAAGGACCTGATTCAGGTTTCGCTGGAAGACAGCGCGTCGTCGGTCACCAGTTCCGAGGCGATGCTCGGGTCGAATACTCCGGCAAGCCGCGTGCGGCTGGAGCGCTTCGGCAAATCGTCGGTGGCGCTGGCCCGGTGTTTGGGGAACGAAGGCGGTCCTGTGCCCGATCAGAGCGCGTATGAGCCGCTGTTCCGCAGCGCGTCAGAGGTGCTGGCGAACTATCGCGGGCTGCTGGGCGTGAAGAAGATTGTGCCGGAGGAACTGGCCAAGTCAGCGGCGCGTCGAAGCCGAAGCCTGCGCCGACGTCCAAAATGAAGGGACCAACAGAAGACAAGAAATGAGCTGCGTGGGCGCGAGAGAAAGACCATGAACCACGAAGGACACGAGGGTTCACGAAGGAATTCATCCGTAAGGTTTTCTTCGTGAACTTTCGTGTCCTTCGTGGTTAAGGCTGTGTGACGCCTTGCATCAAAATCGGAAATCAGCCATCTAATCTGCAACTACAAAATCCATGAGCGAAACCAGAGAAGTTGTCATCATCGGATCCGGATGCTCCGGACACACTGCCGCACTGTATACGGCGCGCGCCAACCTGAAGCCGCTGGTCATCGAAGGCCACGAGCCCGGCGGGCAACTCTCGATGACCACGCTGGTCGAGAATTTTCCAGGATTCCCCGAAGGAATCATGGGCCCGCAGCTGGTCGAGAACATGCGCAAGCAGGCCGAACGCTTCGGCGCGGAATACCGCATGGCGCATCTCACCAGCGCCGATCTCAGCCAACGTCCGTTTCTGCTGCATCTTGGAGTTCATCAGGTTCATACCCAGACTCTGATCATTGCCAGTGGCGCCTCGGCGCGCTGGCTGGGCTTGCCGCACGAGCAGCAGTTGATCGGTCACGGCGTGTCTTCATGCGCGACGTGTGACGGCTTTTTCTTTTCGGGGAAGGACATCGTCGTGGTCGGCGGAGGCGACTCCGCCATGGAGGAAGCGATCTTCCTCACGCGCTTCGCGACCAAGGTGACGATCATCCATCGCCGCGACGCTTTCCGCGCCTCCAAGATCATGCTCGAGCGCGCGCAGAAGCATCCAAAGATTCAGTTCCTGCTCAACACCGTGGTGGAAGATGTTTATGACGTGCACAATAAGGAAGTGACCGGCCTCAAATTGCGTGAGGTGAAAACGGGCAAGGTCTGGGATTTCCCCACCAGCGCGCTGTTCCTGGGCATCGGCCACGAGCCCAACGCAAAGATGTTTGCCGGCCAACTCGACGCCGACGCCGACGGCTACCTCAAGACTCACAACTACGTGTTCACCAAGGTGCACGGCGTCTATGCGTGCGGAGACGTGCAGGACCGTCGCTATCGCCAGGCGATCACCGCCGCAGGCACGGGTTGCATGGCCGCGATCGAAGTGGAGAAGTTTTTGGAAGAGCAGGGCAAATAGGCGCGCCGAGAATCACTGCTCCCGGTGAATAAGTATTTATACCCGTTACCTCCGTCATCTTCCTTCCGAGATGGGAGGTCTCTTAGACTCTTCCTACTATGAAGACCCTGATGCGGCAGGGTGCGTGCGGAGTAGTGCTCCTTGCTGCCACGTTTGTTTCTGTTTCGACTCAATCCCGGGCTCAAGAGTCTCCCGATGGCGCTAGGAAAGTCCTGGTCAAGACTCCAGCCATATATCCGACCTTGGCCCAATCCATGAACATTCGGGGAGTCGTGAAACTCGAAGCCCATGTTGCGCCGAATGGAACAGTGAAGTCCATCGACGTGAAGGGCGGACACCCGATCCTTACACAGAGCGCCGTGACGGCCGTGGGCCATTGGAAGTTCGAGCCTGCGGCACATGAAACGAAAGAGCTGATTGAAGTCAAGTTCGACCCCCAATGAACGAGAAAATTCTGCGCAGGCTGCGATGAACGCCGTTCGCCGCTGGAATGGGAAGCCGCTGCGCCTGAGTCTCGCGAAGTGGTGGAACTCAAATTCTCTCCTTTCTCTCCCTCTGAGTAACCTCTGTCCTTGGTTACCAAAGCGTTGGCCTTCGCCCCGCAAGAGTCACTGCTCATGCCGTTCTAACCTTGCTAGCCTGAGTGCTTGGGAGCCCAAGCTTTCAGCCGGCTTTGCTGCTGGCGAACGTTTCTCAGGCGCTCATGCGGAGGTCATTTATGAAAGCTCGCTTCGTCTGTTTTCTGATGTTTTGCGCCAGCCTTTACGCCCAGCAGGCGTCCCAGCCCTCGCTCACGATTTATAACGCGGATTTCGCCGTCGTCCGCCAGGAACTGCCGCTCGATCTGAAGTCCGGCGAGAACCTTATCAATGTCAGCGATATCACCATGCATCTTGAGCCTGACTCGGTGATCTTGCGCGATCCGGCCGGCAAACACAGTCTCCACGTGCTGGAGCAGAACTACCGCGCCGATCCAATCTCGGAGTCGTTGTTGCTTTCGTTGTATGAAGGCAAGACGATCGACTTTGAAGTTGGAACGGGCCCGACATGCAGATAGTGAAGGGCAAGGTAATCCGCAGCGGATACACACCCCATAGTGATTTCGCGATGAACCGCTACGGTCAGAACTACTACCAGCAGCAGATGATCGTGGCCGGAGGCACCGGGCAGCCGATCATCGAAGTCAACGGACAGTTGCGCTTCAGCCTTCCCGGCACGCCGATTTTCCCCAGCTTGACCGACGACACTATCCTCAAGCCTCGTCTCGAATGGCTGCTCGCCACCGACAAGGCTGGTAAGTTCCCGGCGGAGCTTTCCTATGTCACCGGCGGCATGAGTTGGCAGGCGGACTACAACATTGTCGCGCCCGAAAAGGGCGATGTCGTCGACATCATCGGCTGGATCACCATGGACAACCAGACCGGCCGCACCTTTGAAAACGCTCGCATCAAACTGATGGCTGGCGACGTGAACAAACTTCAGCCGGGAGTGATCGGCGGAGTCGCCGCGCGAGCTCAAATGGCTGTCGAGGTGGCAGGTCCGCCGGTCACTGAGAAGGCCTTCGACGAATACCATCTCTATACCCTGGAACGCAGCACGACCCTGCGCGACCGCGAAACCAAGCAGGTGGAATTCATCCACGCAGCCGGCGTCACCACGAAGCAGGTCTACATTTACGATGGCGCCAAGATCGATCCCAATCGCTACAACGGCTGGAACTGGGAAAACATCCGCAATGACCACACCTACGGCACCGAATCGAATCCCAAGATCTGGGTGATGCGCGAGTTCGTCAATTCACAGGCGAATCATTTGGGGATGCCGCTGCCCAAGGGCCGCGTGCGCTTCTATCGCCGCAATGACGATGGCCAAGTCGAATTCACCGGGGAAAACATGATCGACCACACCCCCAAGGATGAGACCATTCGTATCTACACCGGCAACTCTTTCGACATCTCGGGAGAACGTCACCGCACGAATTACACCGTGGAGCCGGGCAAGAGTTCGGCGACTGAGACCTTCCAGATCAAAGTCCGCAACCACAAGAAAGAAGCCGTCGAAGTGCGGGTTGTCGAACACCTGTATCGCGGCAAGAACTGGGAGATCGTTCTGAAATCCGACGACTACCAGAAGAAGGACAGCCAGACGATCGAGTTTCCGGTGAGCATTGCTCCCGATGGGGAGAAGACGATCACCTATATGGCGCATTACAGCTGGTGAAGCCATCAGGGCGCAGAGGACGTCCGGATCTTTACCACGAAGGACACGAAGTCATACGAATGGTCTATTTCTTGGGGTTTCCTTCGTGGACCTTAGTGTCCTTCGTGGTTGAGGTCTTTCTTGCCGTAGCCCGTACGCCGGTCACACCCTCAAATCCGCACTTGTGATACAAATTTCTGTGGTCTTCCTACACGTGAGCCGCACTCCTTTTTATATCCTTCTCGATCTGGCAGGTACTTCATGCTAAGGGCGTTCTTCGTCCGCCTTTCTGAAAACCGTTCCCTGCGCAACTTTGCCGAGCGATCCGCGATCGGACGCCGCGTTTCCGGCCGGTTCGTTGCCGGCACAGAAATTGCCGATGCCGTACGAGTCACCCAGGCCGTCAACCGCGCCGGCATGAGCGTGAGCATCGACAACCTCGGCGAAAACGTTACGAATCCCGACGAGGCCCGCCACAGCTCGCAGCTCTACAACCAGATTCTCGACGCCATCGCCGGCAACCATCTCAACGCCAACATCAGCCTGAAGCTTACGCACATGGGCTTGGACGTCGATGAAAAACTTGCCCGCGACATTGTCGCCGGCTTGGTGGCAAAAGCCGCGTCCATGAATCCGCCGGGCTTTGTGCGCGTCGATATGGAAGGTTCTCCGTACACCCAGCGCACTTTGGATTTCGTGCATGAACTTCACCGCATGCCGGGGAACCAGAACAGTGTAGGCACCGTGATTCAGGCCTACCTGAAGCGCTCTGAGAGCGATGTCGAAAAGCTGCTGTCAGAAGGCATTCGCATCCGCTTGTGCAAGGGAGCCTACAAAGAGCGTGCGAGCATCGCCTTCGAAAGTAAAGCTGACGTGGATGCCAACTACATCAAGTTGATGAAAATCTTGATGAAGAGCGGCGTTTATCACGGCATGGCCACGCACGACGAGAGCATTATTCGCGAGGCGCAAGCCTTCGCCACGCGGGAAAAGATCGCTCGCGACTCGTTTGAATTTCAGATGCTGTACGGCATCCGGCGCGATCTGCAGCAGAAGCTGGTGAAAGATGGCTGGGGCATGCGGGTTTACGTCCCCTTCGGCACGGAATGGTATCCCTATTTCATGCGGCGGTTGGGGGAGCGGCCGGCGAATGTGTTCTTCATTGCACGCAACATGCTGCGGTCGTAGCTGGGTGCGTTCATAGCTGATGCGTTCATCATCGAAAGTGCCAGCCGGATGGCACATCCGGGCCAATTGCCTGCGCTGCCGTCTTTGCTAGCATCAATACGTGCACTACACGGTGTCAGCCGAGCTGATTGAGACATTTTCCGTCTTCGTGGCGCCGGAGATTGAAGACGAGAAGATCGACCTGATCCGCGCTGCGCTGGTCATTGCCCGCACCGAATATCCCAACCTTGATATAGAGGCGTACGCCACGCGCATGGAGCAGTTGGCGCGCCGCGTGGCTGCCCTGGTTCCGCATCCTGATCCGCAACCCGCGCTGGCCGCCTTGAAGCGCGTGCTGTTTGAGGAAGAGAACCTGCGCGGTAATCGCGAGGACTACTACGACCCGCGCAATTCTTTTCTAAACGATGTGCTTGACCGCGGCCTCGGAATTCCGATCACGCTGTCGATCGTATACATGGAAGTGGCAAAGCGCGTCGGCTTCTCGCTGGCCGGTGTCGGTATGCCCGGACACTTTCTGCTCAAGCATTACGGCCACGACGGCCAGGAAACGCTGATCGACTGTTTCAATCGCGGTGACATTCTTACCCGTCAGGATTGCCAGAGCCGCCTCGACGAAATCTACTCCGGCGAAATGACCTTGCGGCCGGAGTTTCTGCATCCCATCAGCCGCCGCCAAATCCTGACGCGGATGCTTAACAATCTCAAGACCGTTTATCTATCCACGCGCAACTTCCGCAAGGCCCTGCCCATCGCCGACCTGATTCTGGTAATTTACCCGCGATCTTCCGAAGACGTGAAGCAGCGCGCTCTTCTGCGCTACAGCATGGGATTGCACCGGCTCGCCGCCGAGGATCTTGATCACTACCTGAAGATGTCGCCGAATGCGTCGGATGCGGAAGAAATCCGCCAGATGTCGCTGTCGATCCGTAGGATGCTGGCGCTGATGAACTAGTTTTCAGTTCTCCTACTGCTGCGGTTCGTTCTCTCCGCCTTCGGCTGGAGCGAGAGGCAGGCGGGTGGCCCCGCGCATCATCTCGCGCTCCTGATCGGAGAACATGCCCTTGAACCGATCTGAATTGATCACCTTTTCCCGCTGATCGGGCGACATCGCGCGCAAGTCACGCACGGCCGTCGTCACCATTCGCTGGCGGTCCGGGGGAAGTTGGCGCATCTGGCCAAAAATTTGTCGCGCTTGCTGTTTCTGTTCAGGAGTCAGGTGCTCCCACGTCTCCATGCGGTTGAGCATGCGCAACTGCTGCTGCGGGGGCAGGTTTGAGAAATGCTGCAATCGCTGCCGATACCGCTGCTGGAGCTCCGGCGGAAGACGGCGGAAGCCGGGATCATTTTGCAGGGCGCGTTCTTGCTCCGCGGGAGGCAAATCTTTATATCGCCGCAGCCAGTCGCCAGCGTGTCCCGCGACTCGCGGACGCGCCTGTACCTGGGCCTGAGGCTGCCGAGGTGGTTGCTGATGTTGTTGCGGCGGTGCCGAGGCTGCATGTCGCTGTTGAGCCCCATGGAAAGCGCTTCCGTGCGCCAGACAGGGAAGAGGGATCGCGAACGCGATAGCCAAACCGGCGGCCGCCAGCCAATCCGCTCTGTATTTTCCCCGCCTCATTTTCCCCGCCTGTGTTCCTTGCACTTCCCCGGGCTTCAGTTCCCGTTCAACAACGCGCGAATCTTCTACGGATTCGCTGCGACATCCTGCTGCAAATCCAGATCATCGAGCAACTCGAAATCCGAATACATCTCGTGATTCTTTTCCAAAGTCTGCAAATCGCTCACGGCTGTACCCACCTCGGCCACCGGCGGTTGTGGATCAACCTTTCCGCGAGTAACGATCAGTCCCACGCCGACTCCCATAATCACCGTGAGTGCTGCCGCCAAAACCGGTCGCCGGAACCAGTGCATCCAGCCCGCTTGCGGTTTCGCCATCTCCTCGCGCAAGCGAGCCTGGAGCCGCACGTCGAAGTACGGCGACGGCTCCGGAACCTGCCACTCATCGAGCAGCGCCATGGTCGAGCGCATTGCTTTCAACTGTTCCGCACAAGCTCCGCAACCTTCCAGATGCTTGGTTTCCTCTACCGTGGACTCGCTGAATCCAGCAGCCACTTCGGGCATCCGTTCTCGAATTTCATTGCAGTTCATAACCGCTTCCCCTTCACTCTCTTCGCCAGTGTCTCTTCGCTCACAAAAATACAGCCAGTCTAGACAAATTCTTTTAACTGTTCCCGCAAAGTTTCATAAGCCCGGAAGAGAAGCGACTTGGTCGCCGACTCGCTCTTCTTTAGTACTTCGGCAATCTGCTTGTAATCCATCTGCTGGTACTTGTGCATGATCACCGCCAGCCTTTGCTGCTCCGGCAGCGCCTCCACCTTGCTCCGAATGGCCAGCATGCGCTCGCGCCGCACCATCACCTGCTCGGCAGTCAGGTTACCATCCGGCAGTTCGAGCGTAGTACCTGTATCTTCGTCCGGTTCGTCGAGGCTGACCTGAACCTCGGGGCGCTCGTGCCGCGTATCGCGCGCATGGTTCACCGCCAGGTTGGTCGCAATGCGGTACAGCCAGGTCGTAAACTTCGCGCTGGCCTCGTAACTTGTCCGCGAGCGGTAGACGCGTAGAAAAACTTCCTGCGCCAAATCTTCCGCCGCAGCGGCATTGCGCGCCATCCGGTACATGAAACTCACCATCGGGCGGCGATACTTCTGCACGAGATAATCGAATGCCGACTGATCGCCGGCCTTCGCGCGCAGCATGATCTCGGCGTCAGAAGGCGATTCTCCGTTCGCCACTGTGGCCGAGAAGGCAGCAGACGCTTGCGGCGTCGTCGCAGCCATCAGCATGCTCCGATCAAGTGCAGCTGTGCTCACACTAGTTTCAACCCGGTTGCGTCCTGGAAGTTGCGCCACTTGTGGATTAGGAGGGTCCGTGGAAGTCGCTGAAGATGAAGGAGATAGCGGATTCCGCGGAGGTTTGGGGTTGGGCGCCATACGGTTGCAAGAACCTGCCAGGGCAGGGCCGGGCTCCGAGCCCGCTTCTCGCCCCGCATTCGATAGGCTACCACGCCCTGCCGTCGGACAGAAATCCGGAGCGCCCAGTCGAAATGGGCGACGCGGTTCTTCAAGAGCGGCCATTTCTGACTGAACGTGTTCTTCTTCAATCTCCGGCGTGGAACTACGCTCCGGGCATGGCCGTATTCGAAGCAACGTTCATGGGTCGAACCGCAACGTCTTGCTTCGCGTCACGCGTGAGTTCCCGCTCCTCTTTCTGTGGGTAAACGAACTCGTGCCCCACCAGCAGTCCGGGATAGTACCAATCCAACAGAGCCTCAGGTTGCGAGTGGCGTCTTTCGGCAAACTTGATTTCTGTGCGGCTTCTCGGCTCCAGTCGCTGCACCGGTACCGTGTGCAGGGTCGAGTAGGTCTTCGACCAGTCGCTGCTGAAGATCTGAACGACCTGTCGGTCGCCTAGATTGTTTTGCAGAACGAACCAGTATGCGCCCGCCGGGAGTACAGCACCCGGAATCTCCACCGGCTCATCAAAGTTCAGTTTCGTCATTTGATTCCATTCGTCAGCGCGGGCAGCAGGCAGGAAAACTACGGAGGCCAAAATGAAAGAGAAAACAACGGCCAGGGATCTGCGAAGCGTCATGATTCTTACCCTCCAGTCTTGGATCACTACCAAGTAGGAATACTCAAAGGGGATAGAACGTTGCCTGCGTCACTATATCGTGTTACGATATAAATAATTGATTGGAACACCGCGCGTGCTATGGCGCGCATCTCTTCTATCAGCTAGGAGAATGAACGATGGTGGGTTTGAGGTTAGTGCGCCTGATCGAAAAGCACTCCGAGAGTTTGGCGCGAGGGTTGACGGAACAGATCCGCAAGTCGGACCGTACTTCTGACTTCCGCAAGATTCCGGACAAGAACCTGCGGCTGGCGGCTGCCGAAGTTTACCGCAACCTGGGAGAATGGCTGCTGCAAAAGACAGAAAATGATATCGAGGAGCGGTTTAAAACCGTCGGTTCCCTTCGAGCAAAAGAAGGAGTGCGCCTGCATCAGTTCGTGTGGGCGTTAATGCTCACACGCGACCATTTGTGGCATTTTTTGGAGCGGGAAGGGTTCGCCGACAACGTCGTCGAACTCCACGGTGAAAAGGAGTTACGCCGGATGCTCAACCAGTTCTTCGACCGCGCCGTGTACTACGGAATACTGGGATACGAGGAGGCCGAAGATGCTCCTCCGAAGAGCGATCTAGCGAAAGTCGAAGAACTGGCCAGATCGATTGGCCTGATGTCGGAGCGGAAGACAACGTCTGATTCGTTGTAGGCTGATCAAGTGCGAAGCCTGGGAATCGGCAGGTATTTGATGTCGATACTTGCGCAGATCAGTGGAACATGGGTTGATCTGGGCGCGACCAAAGTCCCGGACTTTCGGCCGGAACTCACTGGGTCGCTGTTTTCAACTACGAGGCGCGGCGCTGCCGGTCCAGATTCTCGTTATCTTCTTCTTCATCCTGGCTTTGGCCGCCCTTCTTGGGCTGTCCGCTCTGTTGGCCTCCCTGACCGGGTTGGCGGTTCTGGCCATGTTGTCCGGGTTGATTGCCTGGCTGGTCGCTGTGCTGGCCTGTCTGACCACCCTGCTGCCGGTTCTTTTCCATATCGTCTGCCATGAAATAGTCCTCCCTTGGAGTGTGCGACTTGGCACACTCTGCGATTTAAGTTCGACTGCCTTGCTTAGTTGCTGAAGAAGCTTTGGAAGGTTGGGTAACGAAGGTGAATTCTGGACGAGGGAATCTCCAGTACTCTCTGATCGTTGGCCGCCGCAAAGAACAAGGGCCAGCAAGATACTGGCCCTGGGGAAAGCGTTTTCAGAGTTAGGTCCTGACTAGTTCGGCGAGCTGTCCTTCTTCATGTTGTCTCCGGCCATCTTGAGTGACACCACATCCACTTCGTTCTTGTCGGCGGAAACGTGCGCCTTCAGTGTGACGTGATGCCCCTCGTGCCCTTTGACCGTATCCGGATTGGTGATGGTCCAGCTCTTGCCGTCAGTGTCGCTCACGAACGTTTTGCCGTCATCGCTGATTTTGCCCGTGATGCTGGCAGCTTTCGTTGAAGTAGCGGATTTCATGTTGTCCTGCTTCATGGTGTCTTGAGCCACCAGGCTAAGAGACGTCAGCAGGCTAAGCGCGAAGACAATCGTCATCAGTTTTTTCATTTTCGGTCTCCTTTGCGCGAAACTAGCTCCATCCCGGCGCCGTCAACCGCGCATCTCTCCAGCCCGGGTGGGTAGTCGTGAGGGTCGAAAATGCCGATTCAATACGGGAACGACGCTAACCCATGACTACCCAAATCCATTTGGTCACGCACAGTCAACCTAACGGAGAGGTGCTCACCCAGCAATACAGCGAATGCCCGAGGAGGAAGCAGGCACAGCCGTTCATGCCAACGGGTACAGGAAGTGCTGTATGGACACTCTTCGGGCGCTTGCAGAATGATCCGTACCTGCACACTATCCTCTTGCATCTTGCGGTATCATCGCACAGCGTACAGACATCTGTGTAGCAGGTTCATAGGTGGGACTGGTTTTTCCGCATCCTCCATTCTGGAGTCCTCACTTTTCGCGCAACCTCCTCATAGGCGTCCACCTCTAAGCAGGCCGACGCGGGCTCACTGTATGGCCCATGGAAACACGTCAGCAGTGAACGAAAGATGATCGGGAGGAAAACAATGTGGATTCGCTCCGTTCGTGCGGTGTTGTTCGCAGTCATAGTGCTGGTCACATCGTCGGCTTCATTCGGGCAAGTCCGCATTTCGGTCACGTTCGGTCCGCCCCCGCTGCCCGTCTACGAGCAGCCTCTTTGCCCCGGTGACGGTTATATCTGGACGCCGGGTTACTGGGCCTGGAGTGACGACGACGGCGACTACTATTGGGTGCCCGGCACCTGGGTATTGGCTCCGGAGGCTGGCTTTCTTTGGACTCCACCATACTGGGCCTGGGCTGATGGCAGATTCGTTTTCTACGACGGTTACTGGGGACCGCATGTCGGTTTCTACGGCGGCATCAACTACGGTTTCGGGTACTCTGGAGAAGGGTTCGAGGGTGGACGCTGGGACAATGGGCACTTCTTCTACAATCGCGCCGTGACGAATGTGAACGTCACCAACATTCACAACGTCTACAACACCACCGTCGTCAACCGGACCACCGTGAATCGAGTCAGCTACAACGGTGGCAACGGTGGGGTCATGGCCCGCCCCACCCCTCAAGATGAGGCCGCGGCCCACGAGAGGCATCTCCCTCCGGCGGCTCCTCAGACTCAGCATGTGCAGGCCGCCCGCGGGAACCCGGAACTGCGTGCGTCGGCGAATCACGGCAAGCCTCCAGTCGCCGCAACTGCGAAACCGGGAGCGTTCAGTGGCCGCGAAGCCGTGCCTGCGCGAGAAGCCGGGGGCCCCTACAGCCCTCCTGCCAATCGGGGAGCCGCTCAGCCGCGAGCTGAAAATTCCGGACACCCCTCCAACGCAGTCCATCCCAAGGACCTGCCGCCGATGGAGCGGCCGTCTGCTCCTAATACGGGAAATCCGAAGGTTGACAAGAAGTACCAACAACAGCAAGAAAAGCTTCAGCAGAAGCAGAATCAGGACCGTCAGAAGCTGCAGCAGAAACAAGACCAGGAGCACCAGCGGCTTGCGCAACAGAATGCGGACGCTGCGAGAAAGCAGCAGGTCGAGCAGAAACACCAACAGCAGACGCAGCAAATGCAGCAAAAACATACGCAGCAGCAACAACGCCTGCAGCAGAAACAGGCGCCCCCGAGCCACGCTCAACCCAAGCCTCCCAAGGGGAAGCCACAATAGTTCCTTTGGGACGATTGCCTGTGATCGTCTGCGAGGGGGAAATTGCCGTTTATTTGATTGTCGGCGCTGGGAGGGAGTTATCGGAGGGGAGGCTCGCTCCGCTGATATCTCGCCAGATCGTCTCTGTCTTCCGGATTCTGCTTGCTAGTCTTCCGCTGGTTTCTGATCGCGTGCGTCCAGTGCCCTGGTCAACTCGGAGATAAGAGTCATCAGCTTCGCCGGATCGACCTCGTTCGCCGCTGCCTCACAGATTGCCCGCCAGTTCTTGCTCTGATCCTGGTCCATAGGTCCCTCCGTTGAAATCGGAGACGTGGTCATGCCGGTTCGCTGGAACTGCATGCAGGCGAGTCTCCAGGCCGAAAGGCAAGATATTGGAACAACTTAGGTGGAGTTTCATCGGTTCCGCTGAAACAATCTCGTCCCGCCCATGTAATTTCGTCATGCAGTGTGCTCACCTTGTCGTTACGGCGAGCGCGCAGTCGGCGGTCCGTCCTACAGGAAATACCTTAGGGCGTGCGGTCCGCCGGGCATGGTACCAATACGTGGTAGAAATCGGCGGCGGGCCTTCGGGACTCGTTCAGTGCGCATCGTGCTGGTCCCCAGCAGTAGAACCTGTCATCTGATGATGCAAACCTGCGCACGTCCGATTCGATCGAGACGAATCGCTGGGAACCTGAATTCGAATCGCTCCTTTTTTCGGAAAAAGCCATGAAGAGATCTGCGCTCAACGAAATTGGGCCTAGTAGTGTTGAGAACCTTCCTCCGACCGTTAAGAACAATGGAAAATCCAAAGTCACGGATGGATCCTTAGATCTGGCTGTCATCCTGGCGAGCTTGCAGACTATGCGCGATGGCGACTTCACCGTGCGTCTTCCGGGCACGTGGGTTGGTCTCGCAGGAAAGGTCGCTGACACGTTTAACGAAATCGTCGCCGCCAACCAGCACATGGCTCAGGAGTTGAAGCGCGTCGGGCATGTGGTCGGCAAGCAAGGCAAGACGCGAGAACGCACCCGCTTCCACGAGTCCAGAGGCGCGTGGGGAGAAATGGAAGTTTCCGTCAACACTCTGGTGGAAGACCTGCTTCGACCGACGGCAGAGGTCACACGTGCGATCGCGGCCGTTGCTCAAGGCGACCTTACTCAAACCGTGCGGCTCGACGTGGATGGGCGTCCTCTGGAAGGAGAGTTCCTGCGTTCCGCCAATCTTGTGAACACCATGATTCAGCAGCTCGGCGTGTTCACGGCTGAGGTCACACGCGTGGCGCGCGAAGTGGGAACCGAAGGAAAGTTGGGTGGCCAGGCGCAGGTTCCCGACGTAGCTGGCACATGGAAAGACCTGACCGACAATGTAAACCTGATGGCGAGCAACCTGACGGGGCAGGTGCGGAACATCGCAGAAGTCGCTACGGCGGTCGCCAGCGGGGACCTGTCGCGCAAGATTACCGTCGATGTGCGCGGAGAGATTCTGCAGCTGAAAGAAGCTATCAACACGATGGTGGACCAGTTGCGCTCTTTTGCCTCAGAAGTGACGCGCGTGGCCCGCGAAGTCGGCACCGACGGGAAACTCGGTGGCCAGGCGGTCGTGCCCGGCGTGGCTGGCACCTGGAAAGATCTCACTGACTCCGTGAATGCCATGGCTGGCAACCTGACAGCTCAGGTCCGCAACATTGCAGAAGTGACCACGGCTGTGGCGCGCGGCGATTTGTCGAGAAAAATTACGGTCGACGTTAAAGGCGAAATCCTCGAGCTCAAAGACACCATCAACACGATGGTGGACCAGTTGAATGCGTTCGCGGGTGAGGTAACGCGTGTCGCCCGCGAAGTGGGCACTGAAGGCAAACTCGGTGGCCAGGCCCAGGTCTTTGGGGTTGGCGGCACGTGGAAGGATCTAACCGACAACGTGAACTTCATGGCCAGCAACCTGACTGGCCAGGTTCGCAATATCGCGGAGGTTGCAACCGCCATCGCCAGCGGCGATTTGTCAAGAAAAATCACGGTGGACGTGCGCGGCGAGATTCTGCAGCTAAAAGAAACCCTAAACACGATGGTGGATCAGCTGAATCGTTTCGCCGGAGAAGTGACCCGCGTCGCCCGCGAAGTCGGTACTGAAGGCCGGTTGGGCGGGCAGGCCAACGTGCCCGGCGTCGCTGGGACGTGGAAAGATCTTACCGACTCGGTGAACTCGATGGCCGGCAACCTGACCGGCCAAGTGCGGAACATCGCTGAAGTGACTACGGCTGTGGCGCGCGGCGATTTGTCGCGCAAGATCACCGTCGACGTGAAGGGCGAGATTCTCGAACTGAAGAACACCATCAATACCATGGTGGACCAGCTCAACGCGTTCGCGGGCGAAGTAACACGTGTGGCCCGCGAAGTCGGTACGGAAGGCAAGCTGGGTGGTCAGGCGCAGGTGCCTGGAGTTGCCGGCACGTGGAAGGATCTCACCGATAACGTGAACTTCATGGCCAGCAACCTGACCGGCCAGGTTCGCAACATCGCTGAGGTGGCCACGGCCGTTGCGCGCGGCGATTTGTCTCGCAAGATTACGGTTGATGTGAAGGGAGAAATCCTCGAACTCAAAGACACTATCAATACGATGGTCGACCAGTTGCGTTCGTTTGCCTCGGAAGTGACGCGCGTGGCGCGCGAGGTCGGGACCGACGGGAAACTGGGTGGCCAGGCTCTCGTACCCGGCGTCGGAGGAACGTGGAAGGACCTGACTGACTCTGTTAACTCCATGGCTAGTAACCTGACCGGCCAAGTGCGGAACATCGCCGAGGTTTCGACGGCGATTGCGAGCGGTGACCTTTCCAAGAAGATCACCGTCAATGTGAGCGGCGAAATCCTGCTGCTGAAGGAAACCATCAACACGATGGTGGACCAACTCAATGCGTTCGCGGCTGAAGTCACCCGTGTGGCCCGCGAAGTAGGCTCTGAGGGCAAACTCGGCGGTCAGGCCCAGGTTCCCGGTGTGGCGGGCACGTGGAAAGATCTGACCGACTCAGTGAACTCGATGGCCGGCAACCTCACTGGCCAGGTGCGAAACATTGCTGAGGTGACCACCGCTGTGGCCCGCGGCGATTTGTCACGCAAGATCACCGTCGACGTGAAGGGCGAAATTCTCGAACTGAAGAACACCATCAATACAATGGTGGATCAGCTCAACGCGTTTGCCGCCGAGGTCACTCGCGTGGCGCGCGAAGTCGGAACCGACGGCAAACTGGGCGGTCAGGCGCAAGTGCCCGGTGTCGCCGGAACTTGGAAAGATCTTACCGACAACGTCAACGTCATGGCGGTCAACCTTACGGAGCAGGTCCGCGGCATCGTCAAAGTGGTGACGGCGGTGGCCAACGGCGACCTCACTCAGAAACTGACGGTGAATGCCAAGGGCGAAGTGGCGGCGCTGGCAGAGACCATCAACAACATGACGAAAACGCTGGCGACGTTTGCGGATCAGGTCACAACCGTCGCTCGCGAGGTGGGTGTCGAAGGCCGTTTGGGCGGCCAGGCCAATGTGCCGGGCGCGGCAGGCACGTGGAAGGATCTAACCGGCAACGTGAACCTGCTCGCCGATAACTTGACCAACCAGGTGCGCGCGATCGCAGAGGTCGCAACCGCTGTGACCAAGGGCGACCTGACGCGTTCGATTCAAGTCGAAGCCAGCGGTGAAGTGGCAGAGTTGAAAGACAACATCAACACCATGATCGACAACCTTCGCCTCACGACGGACCGCAACACCGAGCAGGACTGGCTCAAGACCAATCTGGCTCGGTTCACCGGGATGTTGCAGGGGCAGCGCGATCTGGCGACCGTCGGCCGGATGTTGCTTTCGGAGCTAGCGCCGCTGGTCAACGCCCAGCAGGGAGTGATCTACCAGATGGAAAGCGAGGAGTCGGCGGGCATGGTGCTGCTGTCGGCGTTTGCCGACGACGGCGAGAACGGCCACTTGCGCCGGTTGAAAATCGGTGATGGACTGGTGGGGCAGGTTGCGGCGGAGAAACGCCGCATGCTGATTTCAGACCTGCCGGAAAAGACGATCCCGATCCGCTCCGGGCTATTTCAGTCTGTCCCGAGAAATGTGATCGTTCTTCCAGTGCTCTTCGAAGACCGCGTCAAGGCGGTGATCGAACTGGCATCGTTGAACGCGTTCACGGCTTCACATTTGGCGTTTCTCGAACAGCTGACCGCCAGCATCGGAATCGTGCTCAATAGCATTGAAGCGACGATGCAGACCGAGGGGCTGCTCAAACAATCCCAGCAGCTTGCGGCCGAGCTCCAGACTCAGCAGAAAGAGCTGCAACAGACCAACGAGCAGTTGGCGCAAAAAGCGCAACAGCTCGCCGAACAGAACGTCGAAGTGGAACGAAAGAACCAGGAAATCGAACAGGCCCGCCGCGCCCTGGAAGAGAAGGCAAAAGAGCTCGCCCTCACTTCCAAGTACAAATCAGAATTTCTCGCCAACATGTCGCACGAGTTGCGAACGCCGCTGAACAGTATTCTGGTGCTAGGCCAGCAGCTCAGCGAGAATCCCGATCACAACTTGACGCCCAAGCAGGTTGAATTCGCTCGCACCATTCACGGCGCTGGAACCGACTTGCTAAACCTGATCAGCGACATCCTCGATCTCTCAAAAATCGAGTCCGGCACGGTCTCGGTCGAGGCCCAGGAAGTATTTTTTGCCAACTTGCTGGAAATGGTGGCCCGGCCCTTCCGCCACGAAGCCGAGAACCGGCGGCTGGCTTTCGAGGTACAGGCCGATCCACAACTCAGCCGCAGTCTTGTCACCGACTCAAAGCGTTTGCAGCAGGTGCTGAAGAATCTGCTGTCGAATGCATTCAAGTTCACCGAACAAGGCTCGGTCCGACTAGCCGTGTCGGTTGCCAGGAAGGGATGGAGCGAAGATCATCCGATTCTCAGCGGGGCGGCTTCTGCGGTCGCGTTCGAGGTGACCGATTCTGGTATCGGCATTGCTTTGGATAAGCAACGCATCATCTTCGAGGCCTTCCAGCAAGCCGATGCAAGTACAAGTCGCAAATACGGCGGCACGGGTTTGGGCTTGGCCATTAGCCGCGAACTCGCGAGTCTGTTAGGCGGCGAAATCCAACTGCGCAGTACGCCCGGCCAAGGGAGTACGTTCACGCTCTATCTGCCCCTCACGTATGTGGGACCGACTACCTCAAAGCTGATGTCAGCGGATGCCAAGGGATCGTCGGCGACCATGCCAATGCAACTCTCGAAAATCGTCGTGGCAGAGCGCCCGGTCGAGCAAATCGCGGACGACCGCAACAATTTGCAGCCTGGCGACGCCATTTTGCTGATTGCCGAAGACGATCCGCACTATGCGCCCGTGCTATGCGATTTGTCGCGTGATAGAGGCTTCAAAGTTCTCGTGGCCTTGCGAGGTACGGAAGCCCTTGAACTGGCTCGCGAATTTCATCCTACTGCCGTGTCTTTGGACGTTTTCTTGCCCGATATGCTGGGTTGGACGGTGCTGAACCATTTGAAGCAGGAACCGGCGACCCGGCACATCCCAGTGCAGATGCTGACTCTGGATGAGGATCGACATCATGGCCTGGCTCGTGGTGCGTTTGCCTTTGTGAACAAGCCCTCGAGCCCGGAGGAGCTGAACGCGGCGTTGTCGCGAACCAAGGACTATTCCGCACAGCGCCGCAAACGATTGTTGATTGTGGAAGACAATCCTGCGGAGCAGTTGAGTATCCGAGAATTGTTAGGTTACGACGACATCGATGTCACCGCCGCAGCCACTGGTGCTGAAGCCTTGGAACTCGTGAGCAAGGACGTGTTCGACTGTGTCGTGCTCGACTTGCGATTACCAGACATGACCGGTTTCGACATCATGGAGCGCATGAGTGAGATTCCGGCGGTGGCGGACCTGCCAGTAGTGGTTTTTACCGGGAAAGAGTTGTCCCCCGAGGAAGACGCGCGGCTGCACACTCTGGCGCGTAGCGTGGTCGTCAAAGGCGTGGAGTCTCCCGAGCGCCTGCTCGATGAGAATGCACTCTTCCTGCATCGGGTCGTGGCGGATCTTCCGCCAGAAAAGCAAAAAATGCTGGATCGGCTGCACCGTTCAGATGAGGCCCTATTGGGGAAGACGGTGCTGGTCGTCGACGACGACATGCGTAACATCTTCGCTCTCAGCAGTGTGCTGGAACGCCGTGGAATGGAGGTCTTGACTGCGGGAACCGGTCGCGAAGCGATCTCAATGTTGGAGTCCACTCCGGACATTGCGATCGTATTGATGGACATCATGATGCCCGAGATGGATGGATACGCCACCATGCAGGTAATCCGGCAGAACCCTTCCTTCCGAAGGCTGCCGATCATTGCCCTTACTGCGAAAGCCATGAAAGGCGATCGCGAAAAGTGTCTGGAGGCAGGTGCCTCGGAGTATCTGGCGAAGCCAGTCAACACAGAGCAATTGCTCTCGGCGCTGCGCATGTGGTTGCACCGATAAGGATCGGTCTTGAGTGAATCGATAGATAGGGTCGAAGGCGTTGAGACAATTATGAGCGTCCATGAAAAAGTAAACATCCTCATGGTCGATGACCAGGCGGGCAAGTTGTTGAGCTATGAAGCAATCTTGGCTGACCTGGGAGAGAACCTGATTAAGGCTACATCCGCCAAAGAGGCTCTCGAGAAGTTACTCAAGAATGACGTAGCGGTCGTTTTGATGGACGTGAGCATGCCGGA
Organism: uncultured Acidobacteriaceae bacterium; assembly: GCA_963701935.1. Lineage (GTDB taxonomy): Bacteria > Acidobacteriota > Terriglobia > Terriglobales > Acidobacteriaceae > Sulfotelmatobacter. The sequence goes on from CAVPBT010000001.1 coordinate 136,944, forward strand.
GATCGACGGTTTTGAACTCGCCGAGATGATTCGCCAGCATCCCCGCTTTCAGAGAACGGCAATTATGTTCGTTTCGGCTGTGCATCTGACAGACCTCGACCGTCTCAAGGGTTACCAGCACGGAGCCGTGGATTATCTTTCCGTGCCCATTGTTCCGGAGGTCCTGCGGGCGAAGGTGAGAGTATTTGCTGAGCTGCACCGAAGCAAGCGGCAGCTGGAGCGACTGAACAATGAACTGGAAGAGCGCGTTGCCGATCGGACCCGGGAATTAGAACAGAAGGCACTGGCTCTGCTGCAGCTCAATATCGATCTTGCCCAGAAAAACCAGGAATTAGACGCCATCGTCCAGACCGCACCCGACATCATCTTCAGCCGGAAAGCGGACGGCACGAGGGACCAAATTAGCAGCAGGTTCTACGAATATACGGGTGCTTCAGCCGACTCCGCCATCGGATTCGGCTGGATGGAGTACCTGCATCCTGACGACAAGGAACGAAGTCTGGGTCATTGGATGCGATGCGTACAGTCCGGTGAGCCCTATGAATCCGAATACCGTCTGCGCGGCGCCGACGGGCAGTACCGCTGGTTTCGCGCTCGAGCTGTCCCGCTGCGAGATCCGGAAGGGCGCATTGTCAGGTGGTATGGAACTTGTTCTGACATCCACGACAGCAAGTTGCTCGAACAATCGATCCGCGACAGCGCTATTGAACTGGAAAGGATGGTGGATATCAGGACGGCCGAACTCAGACGTCTCTCCAGCCGCTTGATGACCATGCAGGACGAAGAGCGTCGCCGGATCGCTCGTGAGATTCATGATGGCTTGGGACAGGAACTGGCCGCGGCAAAAATGATTCTGGACGGAATCCTTGCCAAGGACTCCTCACCCGCTATGCGGCAGGCGGCCGCTGATGCGAGCGAGCTGGTGGACCGCGCGATCAAGCAAGTCCGCACGATTTCCCATCTTCTGCACCCTCCTCTGCTGGACGAGGTTGGCCTTGTCTCTGCGCTCCGCTGGTACTTGGAGGGGCTTTCGGAACGCAGCGGAATTGAGATTCATCTCGAAATTGATCCCCCAAATCTAAGCCGGCTCCGCTCGGAACTGGAGACCGCCATCTTCCGCATCATCCAGGAGGCCCTGACCAACATGTTCCGGCACTCTGGGGCTCGCAATGGGCGGGTAAGCGTCACAGAAAATGAAGGCCGCATCGTGGTTACTGTGAGTGACGATGGCAAGGGAATCGAGGAGCAGGTGATTCAATTGCGGCCAGAAAGCGTCGGCGTCGGCATTGGTGGAATGAGGCAACGTGTCAATGAACTCGGGGGAAGTCTGCGATTGGCAAATGCCAACCCCGGCACGATCGTCGAGGTCGTTATCCCTTCCCGCCGGCATGAGGCTCTAGGAGTGCCGGTGACCGCTTAAACAGCCCGCTGGTTTGCGGCCGCTTCCCTCCGGAGGTTGCCAACTTCTTCGTTGTTGTTCACCTCCTTCGAGACTGCTTTCAACCCCCTCATCCTTCCTGTATTCGTTTGCAGAACGCCGCTGCTTGTTGGAAGGAGCGGGTGCCGGTCCGTCCCAGAGAACCAGCACCCGCCTTGGGGGCGTTGTGTCGAGTAGAGATTGCAGAGTAGTTTGCGGCAGCGAAACTCACAATACAGTGGAACCTGTAAGGCCAATGGAAGATGGACTCACCCGGCTGCTACGTCATTATCAAGAAGTTATCCCTCAGGAAAGTTCTCCCGCTCTTTACTGCCTCCGCTGGATGGGACGGGGCGCACTACGGGATTAGCTTTGTGCAAGCGGAAGAATCGCAGCCGTGCTCGCATTGAGCACAGAACAGGACAAAGACCAAAATGATACGAATTTCTTCAGCGTGGCCCAAATGTCTCCTGGTGTTGAGCATTTGCTCAATCTTCATCGGCGTGAGTTGGTCCGCCGACAAAGATCAATCCGATATTGCGAAGCGAATCGATGCCTCCGCCAAGGTTCTGAACGAGATTATGGCGACCCCTGACAAAGCCATTCCCGACAAGGTCATGCGCGATGCGAAGTGTATCGCGGTGATCCCGTCCATGGTAAAGATCGCAGTTGGCATCGGCGGGAATCATGGCAAGGGTATTGCTACTTGCCGTACGGAGTCAGGTTGGAGTGCTCCCGCTCCCATCACCATCAGTGGCGGAAGTTGGGGGCTGCAACTGGGAGGCCAGGCAGTCGACCTCGTGATGGTTGTTACTAACGATCAAGGCATGCAGCACCTGCTTTCCAGCAAGTTCAAGTTGGGTGCTGACGCGTCGGCCGCCGCCGGTCCGGTAGGCCGTGATGCTGCTGCGGACACCGACGTCAAGATGAGAGCAGAAGTGCTGACCTATTCCCGCGCCCGCGGTCTTTTTGCGGGGATCGATCTCAGTGGGGCAGCGCTCACCCAGGACAAGGACGAAACGCGGCTACTCTATGGAAGCTTCGTGCCATTCTCCGACATTCTAGGTGGGAAGGTGCAGCCCACGGCTGTCAGCGAATCCTTCCTCTCGGCGGTCAGGAAATACTCGGTTCAAAGCAAAGAATCGGGCAGGAATGACATGGACAGCCCAACGACGGCTGCGTCCAACCATCGCTGAGTTCGAGCGCAATGCCGGCCCGTTCCGCGAGCCGGCGAGACTCGCCCAGTCGGAAGACGAACTTCAAAACTGAGAGGCCTTATGTGCACAGTACTAAGGCTGGGATGTCAATCGGTTTGTTTCCTTACTAGCGGTATTAATTTACCGCATATCCCCTCGTAAGGCTTAGATCCGCGCGCCAGGCGCGGATTTTCTGATTTATGGGATCAGTCGGGAGGCTTACAGCCTCTCCTGCACACGTTTACAGATGTGACCTGATACAAGGATTTCGCTCGTTTTTCTACTCTCGATGCATGCTCGCGGAGTAATGGGCGAGCGACCTGCGAAAGATGGAAGGAGATACAACGTGGCGACTTGTGCGATTTCTGCGACAGAAGCAAACATGATCCCGGCAACCAGTGTTAAGGGCCGCGACGATTCCCAGATGAACCTGGTAAAGCGCGCGCAGTTGGGTGATGAGCAAGCCTTTGCAACGCTGTTTCAACAACACAAGAACCGCGTCTATTCTGTATGCCTGCTGATGACGAAAGACGTCGCCGAGGCGGAGGATTTGACTCAGGAAGCCTTCCTGCAAGTGTTTCGGACGGTTAGCTCGTTTCGCGGAGACGCTGCCTTTTCTACCTGGCTGTATCGCGTCGCCGTCAACACTGTGTTGATGAAGCTCCGCCGGCGTAAGTCTCCACCGACGGTTTCTCTGGACGAGCCGGTAAATCCAGAATCACCTTCTTTGCACCGAGACTTCGGCAAGAGCGATCCGGAGCTCACGGGCGTGGTCGATCGCATCGCTCTGCGGCGTGCTCTCCAGGAACTCCCCGAAGGCTGCCGGACGATTTTTGCGCTGCATGAGGTGGAGGGATATCAACACCACGAGATCGCGGAATTACTGGACTGCTCCATCGGAAACTCGAAGTCGCAACTGCACAAAGCAAAACTCAAGATGCGCGCGCTGCTTTTTCCGAAAGCGAAAATACGCCGGCACCCGGCAAAGCCCCCCGATCAGGGAACGGGCCTGCTGAGCCTGGTCAAAGTGCCTGCGAAGTAGACACATCCCAAATCGAGCAAGGGAAAGTAATCCAGGACAGGGTGGAGTCGGAGTGCTAAGCGCGATCGTGATCGTTGGACCGGAGAATCAATGCGACGAAAGGTGCGCAGACACCGCGGGCAAACTGTTGCCCACGGTTAACCCCGGCCAGCGGGAAACTCCTCTCGTTTACGTTGAGGCATTGAGTCGTCATCATTCCCTGACATACACTCCGCGTCTCCGATCGAGTTTTGTTCGGCCGAAACCGCATGGAGTGGCGCTGCGCAACGGCTGGCAGCCTGTAAAGGCAGTGGTGCCGAAGCGCTCGTGGTTGTCCGCGCCGCGGCATACGTGGATTTTGATCTGAAGGATGCGCTTCTGTTTCATCGTGAACACAGAAAAGCGGTGACGCGCGCCTTTGATGAGGAAGGACCTGCCTCACTCGCTGAATCTGTATGCTTCCGAACTGATGACTCTCTTGCTCAAGGGAGACTTGCGAAATATTTGCCGTCTCAGCTTGTTGCCGGGACTGGCCACTGCGGCGGCGCTTGAGCAAAAGATGACTGGCAGCGACAAAGGGATCTGGTAGAGGGATGGCTACATGTGCGCGTATTCGTAGGTCTACAGGCTTCTCTGGATTGTGGCGGCGCCATGCGCCGACTAACGTTAACTAAAGCTAAGGGTGGAGAAGGTTCTCATGCCAGGAAAGAAGCACTTGCACGGCGTAAGCGCAAAAGAACAACGCGAGTATGAACACATCAAGGAGAGCGCTCTGCGATCTGGCCGCTACGGCAGCAGGGCGAAAAAAGTGGCGGCGCGCACGATGATGAAACAACACAAAGCTAAGGGTCATAGCACCGGACAGTAAGAAACGAACCTGCGGTGACAGCTCTCAGCGTGATCGAGAAATTGCATCTTGCGTCTTGCCTGCGAGGAGTGTGTGCCGTGGTCCGTATTCTTCTTGTCGATGACAACCCCTCGGTGCGGCACTACTTGCGAGCTATTCTCGAGCAGCAGACCTCATGGCGAGTGTGCGGTGAAGCTCGTACTGGCGCGGAAGCTTTGCAGATGGTGCTTGAGGCTCCGCCCGATCTGATTCTGCTCGACTATCAGATGCCGGATCTGAACGGGGTTGATGTCGCCAGGCAGATTGCAGAACTTTTTCCCAAGATTCCAATTCTCATGGTCACGCTTCACCTTTCAAAACAGCTGACCGACGTGGCCCGTCGGGCGGGCGTCCGGGGAGCTTGCGCGAAGCAGGACATTGGCTCAGTCGTCGAGGCCGTCGAGGTGCTCTTGCGCAATCAAACTTATTTTCCGACGGTTTCGGTTGGGTAGCCAACTTCCTGGTATGGGCGATACACGAATAGTTTTCTAAAGTCTCAGCCGAATACAGGATTCCCTGTATTGGAGCCAGTTCGTTCGGTCGATAATCTCGGATGGTGCTGTGTCCGGTGAGCGGAATCGGACGGGCATATCACACGAGCTGAGGTAAAATGTGCCGAATCGTCGGGTCGGTCTCCCCCCAGAGGAACGGAACTGCATGACCATTCGCATATTGTTGGTTGATGACCATCCCGTGGTAAGGCAAGGATTGAAGACTCTTTTGGAAGGGCGCTCTGGCTGGGAAGTCATCGGAGAAGCCTCAGACGGGGCTGAAGCGGTTGAGAAAGCGAAGGATCTGCATCCCGACGTCATGGTGCTGGATGTGACCATGCCGAACATGAATGGCTTGGAAGCGTGCCGTATGCTGCGGAGACAAGCGCCGCAGCTGGAGATCCTGTTCGTTACCCAACACGATTCTCCACAGATGATGCGCGAAGCCCTAGAGGCTGGGGCCAGGGGATACGTTGTGAAGTCCAACGCCGCCCGCGATTTGTTAGAAGCTGTCGAAGCGGTAAGCCAACACCGCGTGTTTACGGCGCTCAACGGACGAGATTCAGCGAGCTTGCGTTAACTCCAGGAGATTTGAAAACTGCGGTCCACCTTTTTGATCGGTAGGGGTGAATCATGAGATTGAGAATTCTGTTAGCGGATGACCACGAAATCGTGCGGCGCGGCCTGCGCGCACTTTTGGAGAGACATGAAGGCTGGGAAGTCTGCGGCGAAGCCAGTGACGGCCGTGAGGCGATTGACAAGGCTTTGCAGTTGAACCCTGACGTCGTTATTGTCGATATCGGAATGCCCAATCTGAACGGCCTGGATACGACGCGCCAGCTCCTTCAACACGACCCTCATTCCAAGATTATCGTGCTCACGATTACCGATTCTGACCAAGTTATCCGCGAAGCTCTGGATGCTGGAGCGCGCGGCTTCGTCCTGAAGTCGGATGCCGCGAGGGATCTCGTGTCTGCCGTCGAGGCACTACAAAACAAACGAATGTTCTTCACCCCCAGAGTCAACGACCTTGTGCTGGCGGGGTTTCTCGAGAAGGGACACACCGTTTCGAGAAACGAAGCACCCAAGTTGCCGACGTTGACCGCCCGAGAGCGTGAGATCACGCAGTTGCTGGCGGAAGGCAACAGCTCCAAGGAAGTTGCATCCCTGCTGAACCTGAGTACCAAGACCGTCGAAACTCACCGCAGCAATATCATGCGGAAACTGAGCTTTCACTCCATTCGCGATCTCGTTGTCTATGCGATCAAGAACAATCTGATACAGATTGAGTTGCCACCACCGCCTCCGAAAACCCCCGCGGGTCCGACGGCGGCATAGTGAATCCTGATTAATTTAAGACTGCTTAGCGAAGGGTTTCCCCGGAGTAGTACCCACTTCGTGTGCGCACGATGAGCCGGCTGCGGCCCTGCCCTTTTGCTTCCACTCGGATCGCCTGCTATCCCTTCTGAGTTGAGTTCCCCGCCGTCCCCGCCCTACGGGAAGCACTGTATTGCATGACGGAAATTACCGGGCGTCAGCACATCTCAGCGACTCTTCTGTTTTCTGGTGTGATTGGAAAAAGTTACACGAACACGGATGGGCGGCCACGACAAAAGCGTTTGGATGCAGGCGATTGGCGGTTTGGCACGGGTTGTGCTTAACAACTGACAAGTCGACTGATGCGGGTGTCTCTCCGGCGCTCAGAGCGGAGGACCCGTGTGCATGCCTAGGAAGCTTTTCAACGACACTTCAACCATCTGGAGGTGAGCAATGCTCCGAATCCTGATTGCCGATGATCATGAGGTGGCAAGGCGTGGCATCCGTGCGCTGCTGGAGAGTCGTCCCGGCTGGGAGGTTTGTGGAGAGGCAAGAGATGGACGTGAAACCGTCGAACTCGCCGGCAGGGTGAATCCTGATCTCATCTTGCTCGACATTGGCATGCCGAATCTAAACGGATTGGAGGCGGCCCGCCAAATCCTCGCGGCATCCCCTGATGTCGCAATTCTGATTCTCACGATGCACGATTCTGACCAGGTTGTACGAGAGGTGCTTCGGGCCGGAGCGCGCGGGTTCCTGCTTAAGTCCGATGCCGGACGCGATCTGGTGGCTGCCGTCGAGGCGCTGCAATTGCAAAGAACGTTTTTCACGACGAGAGTTAGCCAGATGGTGTTAAACGGTTTTCTCGATCGTGACAACCAACCGGACCGGACTGACAAAAACGCAGAAGACTCACACGACCTCTTAACGGGACGTGAGCGCGAGGTGATTCAACTACTGGCCGAAGGTAAGACCAGCAAGGAGGTCGCCGTCACCCTCAATCTCAGCGTAAAAACGGCGGAAACTCATCGCACCAACCTGATGCGCAAACTTGGCCTTCATTCCGTCGCCGACCTGACTCGATATGCAGTGCGCAATGGAATTGTCCAGGTCTTTTGATCTTGACGCTGGCTCCTCAGCAGCTGGCGGCCATTTGGCTTGTTCTTACTGGTCTTCGCGCTGCTCAGTCTTGTGGTCCATCTTGAGGTATTAAGCCAAGTATTCGGGACGGTGCCTGTTGGCCATCGAATTGGGGGCTGTGCATGGCGCGAAGGACGCTCCTCCAGCCCGCATGCGGGGTGAACCTCTGCTCCAGAGCCGTGATCCTCTACAGAGAACACTGGATGGACTGAGCGGGATGGCGCAGGTAAAAGTGCTATAGACGGCGTAAAAGCTTCGCGTGCTATTCGCCACAGGATCGTGCAAGTGATGCGCCATCAATGACTGTTCTGGCAACGGAATTGCGTATTGGATAATCGGCGGCTTCGTCTTTCGCAGAGGTGTTGTTATGAATCGAACGACGAACTGCTTTGCTGGACTGCTCCTGGCAATCACGCCCCTCGCCTTCAGACAAGAGCCGCAGCTAACTTCCCAGTTTCCACCGGATGCCTTGGCAACGCGCCAACTCATAGCTTGGTCGCGGCTGCAGAAACCACAACCCGCGCCCCAACCGCTCCCGCCGCGGGACACACCCATCCCACAACCTGATCAGCAGGATCAGCAAGTGAAGCCACCGGCGGATCCTCAAAATGAGCAGACACCCACCCAGTCATTCAGGGGGAAGATCGTGAAGGACGGCGGGCGGTATGTCCTCAAAGTATCGAGCAATAGTGCCTACCAATTGGACACACAGGGCGATGTGAAGCAGTACGAGAACCAGGAAGTAAAAGTCATCGGGAACCTCGATAGCGGCAGCAACACGATCCGCGTCGTCAAGATCGAGTTACTCTCGTAAACCTCGCCGGTTAAACCCGACCGAGATTGAGTGCCTGACGGCGTTGGCCCGGCGCCAGCCTTGTGTTGTTCAAAACCTAATTACCTTCCACCCTTGAGTCCGAAAGTTGGCGCTTCGGTCCTCTGCCAATAGGTGTGCCTCGTTAGGAGTTCGGGGCGACGTTTCATTCAGCAGAAAACGACGCAGAACGGCGCGCATAGAAAAGAGGGCAGATGCAAAAAGGCCCGCTGCGATTCCACAGCGGGCCAGGGGCCGAGAAGCCTTTTGCCGCAAGGGTTAAGGGCTATCGACTCTCGGAGGGAGTGATATCGACCACGTGGAGGGTGTTCGTGCTGGCGTCCACCGTCGCCATCACCTTCACATTTTTGCCTTCGAACTGTTTCGCTTTTTCCTGATCGTCGAGTTTGTAAGCAGTCTGCGTGGAGTTCTCCTGCAGAACCAGCTGGTCGCCCGACTTCGCGATCTTGCCCTCAAAGCTGCGAGCGGACTGCTGCGGATTGCTCGCATCCGTTTGCTGTTGCTGCGGCGTCGAGTCCGCCTGGCTCGGTGTGGATGGTGTTTGCTGTGCCGACAGATTGATTCCAAGCCCGGACAGGCCGAGCAATGCAACGATTGAGAGAAGTCTCTTCATGATTCTCCTACCTCCGAAATGTAAAGTCTGTGAGTCGCCAAAGTGTTTGTGATCTCACATCACACACGTGTGCAAATGGATTGCCAACGTTCGCGATCCGCTCAACCCCGTGAGTTTTCAGCGCTCTGGAGGGTGAGGTGTGACGCACGGGTGTGCAACGTCTCCTCACCTCCTCGCAGTTTTGTCCTAACGGAATTTGTTGAGACTTCGAGAGAGAACACTCGATGAGTCAGAACTTACTGATCGTGCGACGATGATCGATTGTGTGTGATCCATCGGGAGAATAAGTGCTTCCGTGATGCCGCGCTCTGTGTCTACATGATTTACCCTAGTGCCTCTTCGGCGGAAAACTTGTACGTTGTAGCAACGCCTATCAGTCGTGCTGTAGAAGGACTCTTACGCCTTCCTCGCGATCCCGGCCCGGAGATCAACATGAACGTCAATGGAACCGCCGCCTACGGGATGTATCCTCGCAACGTCGCTCTGCCCGAAGTCGTCTACGCCTTGAATCGCGCGGGATTCGAAAACGAAGACATCTGCATGGTGCTGTCTCCCGCTCATCCGGTGGCCACAGTGGTGCGCGATGCCAAAATCCTTGATGCCAAGCCTGAGGACAGCGCAACGAGCGCGCGGATGATCGGCTGGTTCTCAGAGTTCGGAGCAGTTGTGATTCCGACGGTGGGATTGTTCATCCGTTCGCAGGCATTCTTCCAGGCTCTACTGCTTGAGCAGAATTTTCCTGCTCTGTCTCGAGGATCGCGCACCCTGGTGGGCCTCGGTTTTTCGGAGGACGAGGCGAAGCGACTCGGCCACCAATTGTGCGATGTAGGAGCGATGGTCTACGTGTCGTGCCCGGAAAAGGCTAAGGCTAAATCCGCCATCGAGTTGTTGCGTAGCGCGGGAGCAAAAGAAGCCGCCAGCCTGGGAATGCCGAAGGCAGCCGAGGCTGCGGCCTGAACGCCCGCCCACTGCGCGCAGTCTCTCTCCTCCTCAGTTCCGGTAATTTCTGCCCTGCCGGCGAAAAGCTGCCCCTTCTGGATTTAGATTCTTAGCCCTTCCTTTCACGAGCTTAGGTCGACGATCAGCTGAGCCACGAGACTGGCACATCAGTTGCACTCCCTTGTCGCAGCCAACTCTTCGAGACGGTAGAGCATCCATTCGCTACCTCGTTGGACCAGGAGGCTAGGTCGCTTATGAAGACGAATCGCGTCTGGATTGAGATTGTGATGCTCGGTACCGCGATCGCCTGCGCTCTTGCTCTGCTGTTTGCAACGCTAGGAGCGGCCGCCGGCGTTGCCGCTGGTGAGGTCTCTACTCAGGCGCCAGCGACCACGGATCAAACATACGAAGGCATGGTGACCTGTTCCCGCTGTGGCGCAAAACATTCTGCCGCCCTCGGTGAAACCGCTACGACTTGCATCCGCGTCTGTGTGCACGGTGGAGCGCAGTTCGCTCTGGTCGATGCCGACAAGTACTACCTGCTCGATGGCGACTTGAATGTTTTGAAGAAGCTGGCTGGACAGCGTGCCCGCGTGGTGGGTGAACTCCACGGGAAGACAATCAGGATCTCGTCGGCTTCCACGGGCGCCTGACGGCAGCCCCGAAGCCGCCCGACTTAACTAGAAACTCTTGCGTACGGGAGGTGGTTCCATGAAGAACTTCTTGGTGCGAATTGTGCTGGCTGCCGCGGTGACTCTGGTCGCGCTCGCGCTTTCATCTGCTCAAGCACAGCAGGCAGACGAGGATCGGACGCCCGCGACTCCACGTCAATCCCAATCGCCGACCGCACCGCAGTCGTCGCAACCGCCTGCGGACGCTCAAACACAAGACGTTTTGGCCTTCACTGGCCGCGTGATGAAAGATCAAGGACAGATCGTATTGAAAGATCCGGTCACGAAGATGACTTACCAGTTGGACGACCAGGCAAAAGCGAAGCCGTTTCTGGGAAAGCAGGTTAAGGTCACCGGCAAGCTTGAGATGAAGAGCAACACGATTCACATCGAGGGCATCGAACCGCTGTGATCGCATAGTTTCTGCCTCAGCGCGACGTTCGTCCAGCCACAAGCTCGAACCGATCATGCGGACTGAAAATACAATTTGCCCGCAATACGACCTTCCCACGGCAGTCACATTTCTGTTTGCAGGATTGGCACTCGGCTGGATTCTGACAAGGCTTTTCACGCCGCTCCCAGAGACCTCAGCGCGCCGTTGGTCGGTATCGAGGCCCATTCCGATCGCGGATGAGGTGCTCTTCGAATAGGCCGCGTACGGCTCATACCGCGCCTAATGGGCGGAGCAGACTTCGATACAGAATTCGCCGTATTGAGCTTTGGTCCGGACTCCCGCTTAATTGTCCCGAAGCGTTGTTGTGCTTCCTAACGGTTGTTTCCGCTTATGGCCGAAGATCTGCTAAACCCGCAGCGTTCACTCTTGAAGCGCACATTCGAGTTGTGGCCTTACCTGTTCACCCTTGTTTCCGTAACCGGGCTGATCTACATCGTTCTTACGGCCGCCCGCTAACCGCGGCGGGTTTGCACCACGGGTCGATGAGTTATCGGCTTCGGCTCGACCGTAGGGCAGTTGCTTTGCATAAGGCGGTGCGCCGCGTCTACGGCATATGCCGGATACTCGTGGGGGCTGACAACTGCGCATACTGAGCATGGATCACGGGTTGTAGCTGCATCACGCCACTTAGATTGTGGCGCGAAGCCGAGCGGAGGAACGGTCTCGATCTCCGGATAGAACGGCGCTCTTGGAACAGATCACCGACTAGAACTCGAGGACACTTTCCACAATTGAGCCAGCGCCCAGGGCGGCATCCGACAGAGCTCGCTTCTCTGCGTCGACGTGAGATCCGGAAGCCTTTGTTCCAGTGCGCTCGCCGATTGGAGTACGGTATCGCGAAACCTGGCCGGTGAGTCCCGCTTGATAGATGTCGCGAACCGCGCATTCGAAAGCACGTTTCAAATTCTTGGCGGCCGCGAGGGGGCGCTCAGTGCTTTTGCTTGACATGAAGAAGCTCGACTTTCTCTTTCTCGGTTTTCAGCAATGTAAGACCAACGCCCGCACGCCTCAATACAGCATTGCCTTTAGCCAGAGGCATGCTTTTCCCAACAACGGCCCAAATGCTATCTAGCTTGTTTCGGAAGTGTGCGTAGTTGAAGGGAAGAGTTGTGAAGGGCACGCGGGTGCGCCCTCCACTACGCTGCTCGCCTGGATGTGCCCTTTTGCTTGGGTGTTTGCTGGCTCTGCGCTCCGTGCGCCGCATCGCCTGCCTCGGCGTTTTTTTGTTCCGCCAGTTGGGTCAGCATGTCATCGGTTTGTTTCTCTTCCGTCAGAGTTTGCTCGAGCAGGGATACGTGCTCGCCCTCGCCAAGCAATTGCGCTATGGCCCGCACTGTTCCGTAGCTTGCAATCTCATAGTGTTCGACCCTCTGAGCGGCGCCGATGAGTGCGGAATCCATCACGGAGTCTTCGTAGTTTTTCTGCATGGTCTCGGAGCCCTCCTTGACCAGGCCCTCCATGCCGAGGCATTTCTTGCCGGTAGGCTTCTCTCCCAGCATTTCGAAGATTTGTTCCAGTCGGTAAACCTGCTCCGCCGTTTGGCGCAGATGCTCTTCGAACGCCTGGCGCAGCTGGGCATTCGACGAGGCCTTTGCTAATTTGGGCAGGGCCTTCACCGTCTGAATTTCTGCACTGTACAGATCCTTCAATTCGTCGATGTATAGCTGCCGCAGTGCGTCCTTTCGCATCCTGTTTCTCCTCGATGAGTTCCGGCAGTGAGGCGGAGTGTCATTCACTGCGGTATATGCGAAAAATATGTCGCTCGCATACACCATGCAATACCCCGGATGCTGTATGGGACTGGAGATGGAATACCGGAACTGAATCTTGCTGCCTACGGAGTTTCGAACCGTTCGCGGAGCCTGGGATCGCTGTGGCGGAGCCTCTGCCACACCAATGATCATCACCGTGGCTTCGGGCCAGACCTTCTGGAATCTCCACCGTTCGGGCGGATGGACCGGCTACGCTCAGCAGCCCCCGAACTACAGTGATTGCATTGGCTGCCTCCCGAGCGGACCTGGAACTACCTGGGCCATGTACGAGGGCATCAAATCACCCTCGCTTTCGGGCAATTCGACCCAGTTCAACATTGGTGGGACCATGGATTACTCGGACGTCCTCTGGAACAATCACCTCATCGGTGACTTATCTTCTCAAGGGCTTCCCGACACCAACCGTACCCTTGTGCCCACGCTTCACAACTTCACCTACGACGTTTGGTTCTACAGCACCAACATTGATTCCTCACAGGCGCCAGTGATGGAGGATGCGCGCTCCGAAACCGATTGCCGGGGCTCGTGGAACGACCCTAGGCGACTACAGGAAAATCCGCTGCACTCAAGTAAAGTTCAGTATGGCTCTGTCGTCCAATTGTATTAACCTTTGGTCGAAGTGATCACCGAGACGTAGCTGTAGAGTGTCGTTGGTCTTAGCGAGACCATCTCGGGGGAGGGATGGTCTCGCTCTTAAAGAGCGGGATCGCCTTCTTGGGAGAGGCTGGTCCCGCTTTTTAGCGTCGCTAAGCTTGCTTTCCGATCCAGACTCAGAGTCCGCTAACCGAAATTGGCGTGACGCCCCGCAATCCAAATCGAGTGGACACCAGCCCCAAAAAACGATAGAGTACCCTCTGAGTGGACACCTTCACCACGCTAAATCATTGAGTCTGTTGAACCGCCTCGTAGACTCTGAAGGTTTCAGCAGGGCGCTTAACTCAGCGGTGAAGTCACCCTGTTAGAAACCCGCGATTTTACGGGCCTTTCCCACCTAGACGCTGTCCAGCGAGTTGACCTCCACCCAGCAATCTGCACCTTCTCTCAAACGGCCACGCAAATGCACTGGACACTGCACTTGCGGAGAGCGACCACCGGGCCACACCAGACCAACGGCCCACTGAAAGAGAGCAGCAGATGCTGAAGCGATACGGCAGCTACTTTGCCGACTGGCGCGACGCCACCGGACTGCGCCACCGCAAGGCCTTCCCGACACTCCAAGAAGCCGTCGACTACACCGAGCAGATGCGCACCGAGGCCCACCAACCAGAAAGCCCAAATTCACACCCGCCACGGCTACCCTTGCGCAAGCCGCGGCGGAGTACGTCCGCGCGCAAACGCACAACCCGAACACGCAAGCCGCGCTCGCGACGCTCTTAGCCGATCTCGGCCAACTGCCCGCGTCACAGCTCACCGCCGACCACGTACAGCGTGCCGCCGAGGCTTGGAAGGCGGCGAAGTTCGCGCAGCACACGCGCTCGACGTACTCGAAGTGTCTCCGCCGTTTCCTCCGCTGGCTCGAACGCATCGACGCCGCGCCGCTCACCATCAGCGACGCTGTCCCGCGCATCCATCAACCGCAGCCGCGCACCACCATTGCCACCGACGAAGAGCGCCGCCAGCTCCTCGACGCCGCCAGTCCCGCGTTCCGTTTCTTCCTGCTCCTCTGCGGAGACCTCGGCCTCCGCCATCGCACCGCCGCCAAAATCTGCGCCGCGAACTACAACCCGCACCTCCGCGCGCTGTCCTTCTACACCAAGGGCAACGTGCACCAAACGCTCCCGGTCAGCGCCGCGATCGCAGAAGTGATCGAGAAACTCCCGTCAGGCATCGACCGCCAAGAGCCGATCGTGAACCTCCTCCGCAAGCATCGCCCCGGCACGCAGCCCGGGCCCGCTCCCCGCTTCACGAAGCAGTGGAAGGCACTCAAGAAGCGCGCCGGAATTCGCGTCGAACTCCGAATCCACGACCTCCGCCGCACCCTCGCCGAAGACGTCTGGAACGCGACTCACGATCTCCGTGCAGTCCAGGCACAGCTTGGACACCGCAGCCCCACCACCACCGCGCGTTATCTCGCCGACCGCATCACCCTGCAGGACCTCAAGCCCATCCTGCGCAAGGTGCAGCAGCTACGCACCCTGCGCGAAACCGAAACCGCGAGCGCTGCCGCGCAAGTCGCCGCCTTCGCCCCGCTCATGCACGATCCCGACGCCTGCTCGACCTGTCCCGCGCAGCCGTTTTGCGAACCCAACGCCCGCCTCTGCCTGCGAGAGAAAACGCACTTCGACGCCTAAAGGAGCGCCACCCATGACCCAGCGCCACAAACTCATCGCCCTGCCGAAAGGTCCCAGCCTCGACCTCACTCCGAAGCTCTGGCTGGCCCTCGGACTCATCGCCTACAACCACTACCTGATGACGCGCGAACCTCTGCAGGTCCTCACTCCCGGCAACGCCGGCCGCCCTGGCCTCGCCGCCATGCTTTCGACCGAAGGACTCGCGCCCGTCACCCGCACCGCCGTCACCGAAATCGCCCGTACTCTCCTCGCACCGCTCGGCCTCGCGATCTCGACTCACGGCGGAAAGCGAGTGCCAGGCATAGGACACACGCCGCATTACATCCTCGTCGAAGATCGAGACGACGCGCAGCGCCAGGAGCAAATCGCGTGACGCCGGCCAACGAAGAAATGACGCCGGACCCAACTCCGCCGCTGGACGCCGATCCGGAAGCCGAGAGCCAGAAGCCGGAAGTCGAAGACGCGGATCCCCCGCAGTGGGTGCAGCAGTCCTCCCTCGCCGATGTCCTGCTCTGGCGTCTCGGCATTCCCGTCGACCGCGAACGCATCGAGCGCCAGCACGCCCGCTCAGAAAAAGGCCTCGACCTTGAGCCCCCGATCACCACTCGCAAAGTCGCCGATGCAATCGCCCAAGTCAGCATGCAAGTGATTCGCGGAGAGCTCGACGCCGCCACCGCGAAAACCAGTCTCTACGCCCTGCAAACGCTACTCACCGCCCTCCGCCTACAGATCATCGAGGACAAAAAGCCGATCGCCATCAGCAAGAAAAAAGCGCGGAAGCCCGCGCCCAGGAGAAAACGAAATGCGAAGCCCAAACGCTGAAGCTCGAATTCCCGCGCGCTTGTTCCCGGCGAAATCCGGCAGCGTCCCCATCGCCGTCGCCTTTCCCGAACACGGCTCCGGCCGCGCCTCGAAGATCGCCACCTGCCACCACTGCGGAGCCAAGCCCCTCATCGTCCGCAAATGCGGGCGCAACCGCCAGTGTGCCGTCTGCCAGCACTGCGGATTCCACCACCGCGTGACCTTCCGATGACGCCGCAACCGTCGCGCAGGAAGCCCGCGCGCCTGGTCGTCTATCAGGCGCCGCGCAACCCCAGCGAGCGCCAGCGCGGAATCCTCACCTTGCTCGCCGAAGGCCTCACGCAGAGGCAAGCCGCCGCACATCTCGGCCTCAAGCCCCGCTGCGTCACCAGCACCCTCGCCAACATGCGCGAACGCTACACCGCCACAACCAACGAAGCCCTCGTCGCCCTAGCCATCCGACTGCAGTGGATCGAGATCGCCATCGACATCTACCAGGACGAAGCCTCCCCTCCGCCCCAAACGCGCTAAGGCGCTTGATTTGTTTGTTAATCAACCACGATTTAGAATAGCCGCCGTCGGGTGTTGCAATATGGCGAAGTTTGGATTGTTCGAGGGGCTTTTTTCTCAAGTTCCCCTGCAGACGGTTGAGGGTGACTACCTGGTCCAGCTCGGTGAGAACGTGACGGTTTTTCGGACTTCACTTGATCCCAGCAGGGCTGATGCTGAGGTCGCGGTATTTTGTCTCAAGAAGAAGCAGGTTGTTATGAAGATTGATCAGACCGGGCGGGCCTCAGGTTGATGCTGAAAGTCGGTTCAGAAGAGCAGAAGACGTTGTTGACGGAGCGGTTGTGCCTAGTCATTTGTATCGCATTAGGCGCAGTCCAGGCCTGGATCTTACGTTATGTGATGATCTCCGACGGAGTTTCATACCTTGACATCGGAGACGCTTACATGCGGGGTGACTGGAAGGCCGCCGTCAATGCCCTCTGGAGTCCCCTGTATTCCTGGTGTTTGGGGCTGGCTTTGTATCTTCTGAAACCCTCGATCTGGTGGGAGTTCGTTGTCGTACACATTGTGAATCTAGTCATCTACGTTGCCGCTCTCTTCTGCTTTCGTTTTTTTCTTCGTTCCGTCCTGCGATCCCTTAGGGAGGGCACTTTCTCAGTCTCCGATGATTCCGCGCCCTTGCCCGAAAAAACGATGCTGATCCTGGGCTACAGTCTTTTCCTCTGGGGTTCGATGGTGCTGATTGATCTCGGAAGGGTTACTCCCGATCTTCTGGCGGCTGCCCTTATATTTCTGATTGCAGGTTGCTTGGTGGAGTTGAGCTTTCGCCCTTCCTATCCGCAGTTTGCTTTGTTTGGCGCGTTGTGTGGGGCAACCTACCTGGACAGAAGCATCATGCTTCCGGTGGGATTCGGACTCCTCGTGATTGAGCTGTTTTCAGGAAAAAGATCGAAGGCGAGAGTTGCAGGCTTCCTGCTCTCAGTCGCTGTCTTCCTGCTTGTTTGCGCCCCTTTTGTTCTTATCCTGTCGAAGGCGAAAGGAAGGTTTACCTTCGGAGATGCGGGAAGACTGAACTATGCCTCCCTAGTTAGTCCCGGCACAATGCTAATACATTGGCAGGGTGAGCCTACTGGCAGCGGAACGCCCCTACACCCGACGAGAAAGCTCCTGGAGGATCCACCAGTGTTTGAGTTCAGCGAACCAGTCAGGGGAACTTATCCTCCCTGGGATGACCCCTCGTACTGGAATGAGGGCATGCAGTGGAGCTTCCACCTGCGACCGCAACTTCGTGTCTTGATGTTCAACACGGTTACGTACGTGCGCATACTAATTCGGGAGCCGGGACTGCTTGCCGGAGTGCTGATCTATCTCGTGGTGGGTGGAAAGGGCACCCGAAGAGCAATAGCTGCTAACTGGCCGTTGCTCGGAGCGGCAGGCCTAACCTTAGCGGCCTACTCGCTTGTCCACGTCATAGATCGCTACATTGGTGCCTCAATGGTCCTGTTGTTTGTCGCGATTCTTGCTGGGGTCCGCCTGCCGAAGGATCTGCCCGGCTTTGAAACCGCATCAAAGTATCTAGCCGCGGCGATTGCGCTTTCTGTTCTTCTGACCGTTACTGGATATATCTTCGAGAACACTTACACAACCTTGACTGTGAGCTCCGACCCACCGGCAAAAGACCAGGTCAGAACTGCCCTCGGACTGGAAGGCCTAGGACTGCGTCCGGGGGATAAAGTCGCAGTGGTGGGCTACGGATATCTAGATCACTGGGCGCGTCTGGGACGATTCAGAATTGTCGCCGAGGCCGCTGCTGCAGGTCCGCAAGCCAGAGAGTTCTGGGCTTCATCTCCAGAACGACGAAACCTAGCATACGAGTGTCTGAGCGGCACCGAGGCCAAAGCGGTGATTGCCTGGGATCCACCGCAAAGTGCTCTTGACCCTCGCTGGAAAAAGATCTCCAGCACCGACTACTATGTGTATTTTTTCCACAAGTAGCAGCGGAAAGGTCGGCACTCGGCGCCCCTAGCTTGACGCGGGCGCGCCAGTTAGAGTGGAATCCAGAGTGCAGTTGTTCAGGACCGGAGGGCACCGCCATGCCAACCGACACGACCCTCGTCATCCGCTGCCCGAATTGCATCACGGGCATCGAGTTCAGGCCGATGATCAGCTACAAGGACGGCCGCTTCGTCTGCCGCGATTGCGTCCACACCGTCCGTCCCGGAGACCCGACATACACCTGCACCTGCCGCGCCTGCATCCGCGCAACCTACCCCGAAAAAAAGTTGGACTAGGCCTAAAGTGTTTTCCCGTTTCTGCCGATACGCCCTCGCAAGGAGGGCCTATGCCCAGCGAACGCAAATCCCAGAAGTCCCACAAAACCCTAAATTTGGAGATGGTTGAGCGATTCGGGAGGTGGCTCGTCGCCCAGAAATATGCCGCTTCCACGCAGGAACGATACTGCCGCATCGCACGAAAGCTATGTCACCACATCGGAAGAAGAGCCCTGTCCTCGGTGACGCCGATGGACATCGGAGACTTCTTAACCCACACGCTTCCAGATCGCTGGGCGGACAGCTACATTGCCGACCAACTCGGAGCGCTGAGGTCCTTCTTCGATTTCCTCTATCTCGGTGGCGTGGTCGACAGCGTTTCCCCGAGGTTCCTGAAAGCTCGCGCCCGAAGCAAGCCCCTACCGCGTGCCCTCACAGAAGCCCAGGTCAAGAAGCTGATCCGCGCCGCTTCGCATCCTCGCGACAGGGCGTTAGTCGAGATGCTATATGCCACCGGCTGTCGGATCGGAGAGATTCGCCTCGCCCGAGTCGAAGACATCGACTTCAAAGGGCGCAGGTTCCGAGTACGTGGAAAGCGCAAAGAGCGCGTCGTCTACTTCGGAGCGCAGGCGGCGAAGAGCCTGAACGCGTACCTCGGAGGAAGGAAGACAGGCTACCTCTTCCAGGACAAAATCGAACCCCAGAAGGGCTACATCACCCACAACGGCGTGACTTGGCTCGGCCTCTGGAAGGACTATCGCACCGGCCTGAAGGGTGGAGCAAAACACAGCAAGCAGCTGGGCAATCGGCTGTCCGTCTCACACGCTGAGGCCAGCAGGAGATTCAGCGCGTTCCTAAAGAAGCAGAAGATCGATCTGTTCCGCTACAGACCAGAACGCCCCATAAGCCGAAGCGCACTGAGCTTCGTCATACGAGAGATCGGACGCCAGGCCGGGATCGGCAAGGTCAGTCCCCACACACTGCGCCACAGCTTCGCAACTCATCTCCTAGAGCGCGGGGCCGACATTCGCGCAATTCAGGAGCTGCTAGGACACACGTACCTCACCTCGACGCAGATCTACACGAGGATCACCAACAACGCCGTCAGATCGACATTCCACCAGTTCCACCCGCGAGGATGAGCCGATGAAAAAGCACGACGAAGAGCTTCTCGACGATATTTTTCTGCAGCCGTGGTTTCTGCCCCAGCAAACCGCCCTCGCGATCAGGAGACTCCTGCCGCCTGAGCACCGGCACAAAATGAAGTTCTACTTCGACGATTACGGATGCCTGAAATGCGGCGGCAAGGACGCGCCCTACGGCTCAAACGCGCTCTGCAAACGGTGCATGCAACAGGTGAAACTGAAACTTTTTTTCGCGATCAAGAGGCGCTGGACAGCGGCCAGCCCAGACAACCTCCCGCGAACATTCAAACGCATGGCAGACGCGCAGAGACTCCTGAAGGACCTACTCGACACAACCGGAAGGCGAGGAAGTCAAAAGCGTCGAGGACCGCGGTGACGCAACGGCGCTCGCTCCGCTCGCACCGTCCAGGACAAGGTGAAAACCATGTTCTTTTTTTTGCCGGGCACTCCGGCGCGTTCCACTACGCTCCGGCTCCGGCAGCGCGCGCCCGCTTCTGTGGCGAAAGTGCGAGCCCGTTGCGGGCGCGCGCCACCTCCGCCTGCGCTCCGTTCCACGCGCCTCCGCAAACGCCCCGCAAAAAAAAGTTTAAGTCGTGCGGGCAAGGACGCGTGGTTTCCCCCCTGAACGCTCGCCGTCGCTTCCCGCAATTCGGGTGGGGGGCAACCACGCAGCCCGCACGAGGCCGCGCCCCCCTTCCGAAATCTTGCGGCCAAGACACAACCCCAACCCCAACACCTCGGGGCTCCGCCCCGAACCCCGCTGGGGGTTTTCCACCCCCAGACCCCCGAGCGATATCTCAACAACTCGAATAACGCCAGCAGCACAGACCGCTCCGATGTCGCGGGAAGAGAGTCGCGAAAACACCCCACCCCCCTCCCCCCTTGCGCGCTGCCGAAATACCGGCACCTGCCGAAGGCAAGGCAGTCCCATTGTGGAAATCTGAGAGAAAGTTAAGCGCACACGGTGTCCAAACCGAGTGGACACCGCCCCCAAAAAACGATAGAGTACCCTCTAGGTGGACACCGCCGCCTCGCTAAGTCCTTTAAAAACGGTGGGACCGTCGATCGACACGGGATCTTCTAAGCAGGGCGCTTAACTCAGCGGTAGAGTGCCATCTTCACACGGTGGAAGTCATAGGTTCGAATCCTATAGCGCCCACCATCTTTTTTCTCTCAATCCCCAGTGTTCTGGCGTTTTGACAAAGCCGGTTTGGGATCACTCCGACTGCGGGTAGAATAATCTCGACGCCCAGGGGCGCGTAGCTCAAACGGATAGAGCATCGGATTTCTAATCCGACGGTTGCAGGTTCGATTCCTGCCGCGCCTACCAGCCTCTGCTTCGCCTATCCTACCCTGTTTTGTTTGCGGTGTTCGCACGTCGCGCTATTCAGGCAGGAATCTGCCAACCGGAGGCGCTCGACTGGGTGCCACCCAGGATGTGCGACTCAATAATCTCGTCGACGTCCGCTTCGGTGACGCGTCCGTACCAGACAGCGTCGGGGTAGACCACAATGTTGGGGCCGTGTTCGCACTGATCGAGGCAGCCGGCCTGATTGGCGCGCACCTTTCCTTTCAGCCCGCGCTCGGCCAGCTTTTGCTTGAAGTGTTTCTGCAGTTTCGCCTCCGCTCGCAAATCGCAGCATCCTCGCGGATGGCCCGCCGGACGCTGGTTTCCGCAGACGAAGATGTGTTTCTCGAACTTTGGCATCAGGCTGCCGCGGGCACCGGCGTTTCTTCTGCGGTGCCGATTTCCGCGTCCCAGATTCCATCGAAGTCGACGAAGTATCCCTGGACCTCGATGCCGGGGATTGCCGCCCTCAGGTTGGCGGCGGCGCGCCGCAGTTCGCGCTCATGGTGTTCGGCCTCGGCTGCCGCGTCTCCGCCGAATCCTCCGGCCAGCCCGCCATAGGCGCCGCAATCGGAGTGCAGCATCAGGATCACGCGCCGCGTTCCGTGCAGCCGCATCGACTTGCGGATCTGCTCCAGCACGAACTCGCGGTCCGATTCATGATCCGGAGAGACCATGCACTTGGCGCCGCCGGCGATCTTGATGGGATCGGAATTCACCACGCCAATGCGCTTCAGAAACTTCCGGAACCCCAGCTCAAAGCGGTTGTCGAAGCACCACAGGATCGCGGCGTCGCAATGATATTTGTCGCGTGGAGCGTCGAAGTGGAATACCTTTTTCACAGAACCTCCTCGACGGATCGTCTTCCTAGTCTCATCTTACCGTATCCGAGCAGGTGGGACTCATCCTGACCGGAGCCGCTTTTCAGGCGGAGGGAAACCCGGCGCGTATTGGCAGCGCTCTCGCAGAATCTCCCACGCAAGATCCCTCGCCCGGCTGAACCCCGCCGTGCTTCGGGATGACGCCTCAAAGGCGGATGTAAGCTCCATCTCTGTTATCGCCTGACCGCGCGCGTTGCTATTCGCCACGCAGACACGCTAAAATAATCCGTACACGTCTTCTTCGCTCCGATCCCAGTAATTTTTAGTGAAGGCATCCCTGCGGGCAAAGAGTGTGCGACCCCGGGCGCGGCGCAGACATTTGTGCGCTCGAAATTTCCCTGACGGAGCTGGAATTGAAAAAAGGCAAGACAGCGGTGATTGTAGGCGCCCAGTGGGGCGATGAAGGCAAGGGGAAGATCGTCGACGTATTGTCGGAGAACTTCTCGGTGGTGGCCCGCTATGCCGGCGGACACAATGCCGGACACACCGTCATCATCAAGGGGAAGAAGTTTGTTCTTCAGTTGGTACCCTGCGGCGTGCTGCGCGCCGGCTGCCGCAGCGTCATTGGCAATGGCGTGGTGCTCGACCCGCTGGCGTTTCTGAAAGAAGCGGGCGCGCTGCGCGAGGCTGGAGTGAAGATCGACGGTCATCTCTTCGTTTCCAACCGCGCCCACGTGATCCTGCCCTACCATCGCATGATCGAGTTGGCCGCCGAGAATGCTCCGGGACGCGTCAAGATTGGCACCACGTCGCGCGGCATTGGTCCAGCGTATGAAGACAAGATGGGTCGCCGCGGCCTGCGCGTGGCCGACTTGCTCGACCTGCAGCTGCTCAAAAAGCACATCGAAAACGCAGTGCGCGAGAAGAACATGATTGCCCACGCGCTCTTCAACACCGAGCCTCTCGACGCCGACAAGATGTACACCGAATACGCGCAGGCGGCCGAGAAGATCGCGCCTTTCGTCTGCGATACGGCAGTTCTGCTGAATCAGGCGCTGAACAGCGGCGAATCGATCCTGTTCGAAGGCGCCCAGGGCACCATGCTCGACATCGATCACGGGACTTATCCGTTTGTGACCTCATCCAGTGCGACCTCAGGCGGCGCCGTCATCGGCACTGGAATTGCGCCGAGCGCCATCAATTCGGTGATCGGAATCAGCAAGGCGTACTGCACTCGCGTCGGCGAGGGCCCCTTCCCCAGCGAAGAGAAAGGCGACGTCGGCGATAACCTGCGCAAACGCGGCAACGAATACGGCGCTGTCACTGGGCGTCCGCGCCGCACCGGATGGCTCGATCTGCCCCTGCTGCGTTACTCAGGCATGATTAACGGCACGTCGTGGCTGGTGATTACCAAGCTTGACGTGCTGGATGAGTTGGCCGAGATTCCCGTCTGCGTCGGCTATAAAATCGATGGGAAGAAAACGTCCGACGTACCGGCCCACGCCAGCGGCTACGACAAGATTGAGTGCATTTACAAGAATCTGCCGGGCTGGCAGACCTCAACCGAGGGCATCACGGAATACAAGAAACTCCCCAAAGCGGCCAAGGAATACCTGGCATTCGTGGAAAAGGAAACCGGAGCGAAAGTCGGCATGATCTCGACCGGCCCAGACCGCAACCACACTATCTTGATCGATTCGTTCGTTAAAGAGTTGAAGACAGCCGCGAAGAAAGCCTAGAATGTCTTCCCCAGCTGACCCGTGAGCGGGGAAGGAGCGAAACGATGGTGGTGTTGGCCGTTACCTGGATGGCGAAGGTTGGGCACGAAGCCGAGGTTGCCGCACTGTTTGAAAAGCTGACCGAACATTCCCGCAAGGAGCCGGGCTGTGCCATGTACCAGGTGCATCGGCACAAGACGGAGCCGCGTCGCTTCTTCATCTACGAACAATATAAGGACGATGCTGCGCTCGAGGCCCACCGAGCGGCTCCTCACTTCCTGCAGCATGCCCGCAAAGATCTCCCCAAGATTGCTGACCGCGTGGAAGGCAATCTGTTCGAGCCTCTGGGATAGAATCGGTCCAGCACAGCTTACTGAGTGCTGCCTCTGTCGTGAAAACAGCAGACGACTAGCCCGAGCTGCGGATTCTCGGATCCAGCCGTCGATTATCCACTGGCGCTAGAGGCACTCGCCCTGACACGTTCTATTGAGGCTTCTTCTCGTCCGAAGCCTTGGTCTGCGGGGCAGCGCCCCGGCTGTACACGATGCTCTTCGTTCCACCGTCGCAGCCGCCGACCACTTTGCCATCGCCTTCCTTCCCTTTATCGACTACGTCGAGCGTGTAGGAAGTGACGCCTTTCGCATCCAGTTTTTTCGTGATTTCGGCTTTCAGGTCGTCGCAGGATTTCCTTGCAGCCGGTGCCGTCTCCGCGGTCTGCGCAAAACCGCAGGTACCGACAAAAAGCAGAGCAGCGGCCACTGTCCACGTTTTCATGATGATCTCCTCGCTTCGAGCGAAGTATACCGAGTTGCCCAAGGGAAGATGTATTACGAGGGTAATGCAGGTAACTATTTCGGCGGCACTTTGTCGATCATCAACTCACCGCCCGACGCGTAGCTCTCTTTCGAGACCTCGTTAAATGCCACGATAATGGCTTCCCGCCGCGCTCCGGCCTCCTCAACAAGGGCGTCAGTTATCCGCTTCGCGATCTTGCGCTTCTGATCGGCCGTCCGCCCCTGGAGCATCGTGATTTGAACTAGAGGCATAGATAGAGTACTCAGTACCTAGTACTCGGTTAAGCCCAGCGCTCGAACGACTGAGTAATGAGTACTAGGTACTGAGTACTTACTTCGCTAATTCGTACCCAGCAAAGAAAAAGCTCAGTTCGAACCGGGCCGTATCTTCCGCATCCGACCCGTGAATCGCGTTGTGCTCGATGTTGGTCGCCCACTTCTTGCGGATCGTTCCTTCTGCGGCCTGGGCCGGGTTAGTGGCGCCCATCAGCGTTCGCAGATCGGCGATAGCGTTTTCCTTCTCCAGTGCCAGCACCACGATCGGCCCGCTCGACATGAAGTCAGTGAGCGTATTAAAGAACGGCCGGGCGGCGTGCACGGCATAAAACTGCTCGGCCTGATGCTTGGAGATCTCCAGCATCTTCATGGCGAGGATGCGGAAACCATTCTTCTCGAACTGCTCAATGATGTCGCCCACGGCATTCTTGCGGACGGCATCGGGTTTGACGATGGTGAAAGTGCGTTGCAGAGTTTTCATAGGTTCGGTCGTTGGTCCTTGTCTTCAATCTTCGTAGAGACGTTGCTTGCAACGTCTTCTCTGCCGGGCGCGGGCAAGACGTAGCAAACTACGTCTCTACAACTAAACGCTGACTCCCAGCGCTGCCGCCAGCGTTTCGCCGATGGCCGCCGGGGACTTCGCCACCCGAATCCCACAGGCTTCGAGGGCTTTCATTTTTTCCGCAGCCGTGCCCTTACCGCCAGAAATGATCGCTCCCGCATGCCCCATGCGGCGTCCCGGAGGCGCGGTCTGCCCGGCGATAAAGCCCACCACCGGCTTCTTCATGTGCACCTTCACGAACTCGGCAGCGGTCTCCTCGGCGTTACCGCCAATTTCGCCGATCATGATCACCGCTTCGGTCTCGGGATCGCGATTGAACAAGTCCAGCGCATCAATGAAATTCGTGCCGATAATCGGATCGCCGCCAATGCCAATCGCGGTCGACTGTCCAATGCCGCGCTGCGTGAGTTGATGCACGGCTTCGTAGGTAAGCGTGCCCGAGCGCGAAACGATCCCGATCGATCCTTCTTTATGAATCGACGCCGGCATGATGCCGATTTTGCATTTTCCAGGCGAGATGATTCCCGGGCAGTTCGGCCCGATCAGCCGCGACTTGCGGTCCTGAAGGAATTCCCACGCCTTCACCATGTCGAGCGTCGGAATGCCTTCAGTAATGCAGACGATCAAGTCAATCTCAGCGTCGGCTGCTTCCATAATGGCGTCCGCCGCAAACGGCGGAGGCACAAAGATCACCGTGGCGTTGGCGCCGGTCTTCTCAGCGGCCTCGCGCACCGTATTGAAAATCGGCCAGCCCTCGTGCGTCGTCCCGCCCTTGCCCGGGGTCACGCCACCGACGATCTGTGTGCCGTAGGCCTGGCTGGCTTTGGCATGGAACGTGCCTTCACGGCCGGTCAGGCCCTGCACCACAACTCGCGTATTCTTATTGACTAAAATTGCCATATGAGAATGCTCCTCACTTCTTTAACGAGGGCCCAGCGATCAGGGGCTAGGGGGCAGTGACCCGATTTTGTGCGCCTTGATCCCTAATCCCTGACCTCTGATCCCTGTTCTCCTACCGCCATTCCGTGACGCCCGCTGTACCTCGGGCAGCCGCGACCACTTTATCGGCCGCGTCTTTCATGGTGTCGGTCACGACAAAGTTGAATCCGGAGTTCATCAGGATTTTCTTCCCTTCATCGACGTTGGTTCCTTCCAGGCGCAATACGATCGGCAGCTTGATGTTGGTCTTCCGTGCTGCCTCGACCACGCCCGTAGCCAGCGTGTCCACGCGCAGAATGCCGCCGAAAATGTTGATCAACACGGCTTTCACGTTCTTGTCGCTGAGCAGGATTTCGAACGCGTGCGCGACCTGCTCGGAGCTTGCCCCTCCGCCCACATCGAGGAAGTTCGCCGGCATCCCGCCCGCGTACTTAATGATGTCCATGGTCGCCATGGCCAGCCCGGCGCCATTCACCATGCAGCCGACATTGCCGTCGAGTTTGATGTAGTTCAGGCTGTACTTCGACGCCTCAACCTCGAGCGGATCTTCTTCCGTGATGTCGCGCAATTCACGCAGATCGGCGTGGCGGAACAGCGCGTTGTCGTCGAAGTTGATCTTCGCATCGAGCGCAAACAGCCGCCCATCAGTCGTCGTTATAAAAGGATTGATCTCAAGCAAAGAGGAATCGGTGTCAAGAAACGCCTTATAGAGGCTGGACAGGAATCCCACCGCAGGATTGATCTGTTTCGCATTCAGCCCCAGTTTGAAGGCGATCTTCCGTGCCTGAAACGCCTCGAGGCCCATGCCGGGGTCGATGTGCTGTTTCAGAATCGCATCCGGGTTCTCGGCGGCGACCTGCTCGATCTCCATCCCGCCCGCGGCCGAAGCCATAAACACCGGCTTACCCTCCGCGCGATCCACCAAAATGCCGAGATAGAGTTCCTTTTCGATGGGCAGCGTCTCTTCAATCAGCAGGCGGCGCACGATGCGGCCTTCTGGCCCGGTCTGATGCGTTACTAGTTTCATGCCCAGCATTTTGGACGCGAGTTCGCCGGCCTCGTTCACCGACTTTGCGATCTTCACGCCGCCGCCCTTGCCGCGGCCTCCGGCGTGGATCTGCGCCTTGACCACCACTCCGGTGGCGCCTGAGCTGAATAGATCTTTGGCAACCGCCTCGGCCTCATCTTGCGAGGCGGCCATTGCCCCACGCGGCACACTTACGCCGTACTTCTTTAGAATTGCTTTTGCCTGATACTCATGGATTTTCATAAGGACGACTCGTCAGTTAAGAATCGGAAGGACCCTGCTTGCGGCGACGCACTGCGGGCAGCAAACCTGTAATTCTATAGAAGGGCGGGGAACTAGGGCAAACGCCGCGCGCAGTTTTTGCTGGTGAAAGTCCCATGTAGGGACAGCCGCCGATTTGCGACTTTTCCCAGAGCCGCTCATCCAACCAGCAACCAGATGAGCGCTCTCACCATGAAACTTTTATCCCTGAACGTCGCGCGCCCGCGCCTGACCGTGTACCAGGGCAAAACCATCAACACTGGAATCTTCAAAGAACCAGTCGCAGGCCCGGTGCAACTGCGCACATTGAACCTGGACGGCGACCGTCAGGCTGATCTCACGGTCCACGGCGGCCCTTTCAAAGCGGTTTACGGCTATCCGTCAGAGCATTATCCGTTTTGGCGCCAGGAGTTGCCGGGCGTCGATCTGCCGTGGGGAATGTTCGGCGAGAACTTCACGACGACTGGTCTCGCGGAAGACGAACTTCACGTCGGCGACCGGCTTCAGGTCGGTTCCGCGATCGTGATGGTCCGCCAGCCGCGCGTCCCGTGCTACAAACTCGCCGCCAGGTTTCAGCGCGATGACATACTTGAACGCTTCCTCGTCAGCGGCCGCAGTGGTTTCTACTTCTCGGTCGAGCAGGAAGGTTCGGTCGCGGTGGACGACGAGTTTCAATTGCTCAAGCGCAATGACCCGGGCATCACGATCGCCGAAATGAACCGTCTCTTCGTGCGGGATAAATACAATCACGCTCTCCTCCGCAAGGCCATTGCCACCGAGGCCCTGCCTGAGGACTGGCGCGAATACTTCTCGGAACGGCTCGACCGTCCGGTGGTCGCGACCTAGCGCCCGCCATCGCAGCGAAGTCCAGTCATGCCGTACAATTCGGCCTGACAGCAATGATCCTCGACGCCCTCCATCGCATCGCCAACCACACTCAATCCCTCGACCGCGCCGAGGCGCGAGAAGTAATGTCCGAGGTGCTGGCGGGTAAATGCACCGACGCGCAAATCGCCGCTCTCTTGATCGCCCTGCGCATGAAAGGCGAGACCGTCGAAGAGATTGTCGGCTTCGCCGAGGCGATCCGCGCTGCCGCCGCGCCCTTACCGATTCGTGGTACGGATGCGCTCGCAGTCAGCGGCACCGGCCGCGACGCCCTCGCCGAAGATTCTCTGGTCGAAGAGTCTCTCGTTGACACCAGCGGCACGGGCGGCGACGCCAGCGGCACCTTCAATATTTCCACCGCGACTGCGCTGGTCACCGCGGGAGCGGGCGTTCGCGTAGCCAAACACGGCAACCGCAGCATCAGTTCCAAGTGTGGCTCTGCCGACGTCGTCGAAGCCTTGGGTATCGACATTCAGCTTTCGCCCGAGCGCGCGGCGCAATGTTTGCGCGAAGTCGGAATCTGTTTTCTGTACGCGCCGAATCTGCATCCGGCGATGAAGCAAGTGCAAGGCGTGCGCCGCGAGCTGCGCATGCGCACCATGTTCAACCTGCTTGGGCCACTGACCAATCCCGCGCAGGCAAACGGTCAGGTGGTGGGAGTCTATTCGCTCGACCTGGTGGAGAAACTGGCCGAAGCGCTGAGCATGCTGGGCCTGCATCGCGCGCTGGTCGTGCACGGTCTCGACGGTCTCGATGAAATCACGATCACTGGCACAACGAGAGTGGCCGAAGCTCGCGACGGCTCGGTGCGGTCCTACGAGGTAGAACCCGAAGAGTTCGGCATGGCTCGTGCGGCACTGCATGCAATTTCCGGTGGCGATGCCACAGAAAACGCGGCGATCATCCGTGCGATTCTTGGAGGCGAGAAGTCTCCGCGCCGCGACGTGGTACTGCTCAACGCGGCCGCCGCACTGGTAGCCGCAGGCAAAGCGGATCGCATCGGCGAAGCAGTCCCGCTGGCAGCCGACTCGATCGACTCGGGTGCAGCTGCGGAAAAGCTGACGGCACTGGCACGCTTCACGTCATCCAATAACGTCAACAGTTTGTCATCCTGAGCGAAGCGAAAGCCTGCCCTGAGCTTGTCGAAGGTACCTATGCAATTTCTTGCTGACTCATGAGTGCCGGTGTCAAACTTCCACTTTCTCCAAATACTGCGCCAGTTGCACATTCCATCCCAAATCTTTCTTCATCAAGTCCCGCAACTGCCCCGCAGCGTCGGGTTCGCCATGCACTAGGTACGTTGTCGCCGGACGATTGCGAAACGTGTGCAGCCACTGCAGCAACTCCGGCGGATCGGCGTGATCGCTGAACTGCTCGAGCGCCGCAACCTGCGCACGAATCGGAACGAAATCTCCAAAGATCTTCACTTCGTCCGACTTGCTTTTGATCTGGAACCCGCGCGTCCCCGGCGCCTGAAAGCCGATGAACAGCACCAGGTTCCGTGGATCGGGCAGTCGCTGCGCCAGGTGATGCAGAATGCGTCCGCCTGTTACCATGCCGCTGGACGAAATAATCACCGAGGGCATGACCGCCGCGTTGATCTTCTTCGATTCTTCGGGAGTCGACGCGAACGTGAAGCCGGGCCACCGCAGCGGCGAGCCATACTTGCGGATCATGTCGCGGGTCTCGACGCTGTACTCTTCATCGTGCTTCAGGAAAATCTCTACCGCCTTAATGGCCATGGGGCTGTCGCAAAAAACGGGCATGCGCTGCAGCTGACCAGACTCCATCAAGTGCTTGAGCAGGAATACAAATTTCTGCGTTCGCTCAATTGCAAATGCGGGCACAACCACGCTACCGCCGCGCTCGGCAGTGGCCGTAATCAACCGCGCAAGCTCAGGCATGGGATCTTCTTTGGGATGCGTCCGGTTGCCATAGGTCGACTCCATCACAACCAGGTCCGCAATCTCGCCCTCTTCCGGACCCGAATGCACAACCTTTCCTGGAGCGACCTTGTGGTCGAGCACGCGTCCAATGTCTCCCGTGAAAAGCAACCGGCGCGTCTGTCCGTCGGCCCTGAGCGACACCTCAGCCATGCACGACCCCAGAATGTGCGCCGCGCGAACAAAGCGGAACGACAGGTCGGGCGAGATTCGAACGTCCTCACCAACATGGACCGGCTCGAAATACTGCAACGCGTTCTGCGCCTCATCGAACGTGTAGAGCGGCAGCGCGGGATCGTGCTTCGACTTCTTGGTCTTGTTGTAGTAGCGCGCGTCTTCTTCCTGCAGGTGGCCGGAGTCGGGCAGAATGATTCCGCATAAATCAATGGTCGGTGGCGTCGCGTAGATCGGTCCGCGAAATCCTTCCTTCACCAGGCGCGGAATCCAGCCGCAATGATCGAGGTGGGCGTGGGTCAGAATGATCGCGTCGATCTCCTTGGCCGGAACCGGTGTGTCGCGCCAGTTGCGCTCGCGCCATTCCTTCGGCCCCTGAAAGAGCCCGCAATCGACCAGCACCTGAAGGCCGATCTTGCCCGACGGATCGCCGGTATTGATCAGGTGCTTCGAACCGGTGACAGTGCCCGCGGCGCCTAGAAACTGGATGTAGGCCAAATATCCCTCCCCGAACCGACCAATCAAACTATCACGGAGGCACCGGGCAGATCGTGCTCGCCGGTTTCCTCCGTGTCCTCAGTGTCCTCTGTGGTGAGTTCTTACTTGTCCGTGGCCTCAATCTTGAACGTATTATTCGCCGTGTTGCTCTCGGGCACGCTGCCATCGTTGACCACGATCTCTAGCGGATCTGCCGGAATCTCAATGCGTACGACCGCTTTGTCCTTGGCGCGAACCTCGAGTCGCTTCACGATCTCTCCACCTTTGAATTTCACGATTACCGGAACCTCAGCTCCGGCGTTGCCCAGATTGTCGACTGTAATCGTAACCATGAACGATCCGTTCATAGTCTTGCGCGGGAACGCGGACTCGACCTTGAAGTCGGGCAGCCCGCGGTCGCGGTAGACCCAGTCATCGAAAAACCACTCCAGATCGCGCTGGGTTTGCGCCGCGATCAGCCGCGGCATGTACGATGGTTCTTTGTCCTGCTCCGGACGATAGGCCGCGATTGCCTTCTTGAGCGCCGCTTCGCCAACCATGTCGCGCAGCATCCACCAGACATACATCGCCTTGCTGCGGTAAAGCTCCTCGCTGCTCGTGTTCACGAGCGATCGGTTGGCCTCATCTTCCGACCTCGGCACGATTGTCGTCGCCTCGATTTCGCCCAACGCAGAGCGGTGCAATCCCATGTACTCAATCGCGGCCGCACGTCCCTTCTCGCGTTCGACGTAGAGTGCCTGCGCGAAGTGTGCGAGCCCCTCCTCAATCCACGGCCGGAACGACGAGAACGCCGCGTGCGTAAGTTGATGAGCCGCGGCCAAACCGGCCGCTTTGGAATTGTCGCTGGAGATCGGCGTCAGCAAGAGCGCCCCGCTCTCGAATGCAGCCGCCTGAGGGTCGGCGAGGTCGGCGGTTTGCGCCGTCTCCCGCGGCGCTCCGAACCAGTCAGTGACTAGCGGAGCGACCTTCTCCGCAGCGTCGGCATAGACCTCGGCAGAGGCTGCGTGACTATCAAGGTTATAAATCCGCACCGACGGCCGATCGACGGTTCCATAGGCGCCCACGACGAAGAGCGGCGCGAGCAAGCCCAGCGGCTCATACCTGCAGTCTGCGGTGGACTGAGACGCACGGCCTGTCTGCTCATGGAACACCTTACACGACGGCTGATTCACTATCAGGAGCTGCGGTCGCTCGCCATCGTCTCTCAACACAACGATGTGAAAGTGCATCTTGGATGCGGACTCCCGGGCTCTCCATCTCCCCAGAACCTCAAACAGGCTGTTGCCCTCGGAGAGATTCGCCACGTCAGTTGCGATTGGATACCACGCGACGTTGCCTACACCGCGCACCGCCGTGAAGCTTGGACTGATCTGGTCCCAGTCGGTGCTGCTCGCTGCTTCCGCTGGGGTGTCGATGCGGGTGAGCCTGGTCGCGTCGAGAGTGATGGTTCCTTCGTACGCAATCTCCAACTCGACCGTACCCTTTGGTTCGACGGCCTGCGGGAGGGTCACTATGGCTTCCGAAAGCCCGCCGGTGTGGTCGATGTCCGAGGCATAAGGCTGCCTGACAAACTGCACCACTTGGTCGCCGACCTTCACCGATCGCCAGTCGAGCGATTGCGAGATCTGCAGCACTGCAATCTTCTGAGGAGTTTGGAAATCGTTGCGCAGCGTGATCTTGCCGCGCGCTCCGAGGCGGTGTTGTTCTGGTTCGACCTGCACCTTCAGGTCGTAATTGGTGATGGTGAAAGCCTCGCGGTCGAGGGCAAAACCATTTACCACAGAGGCACAGAGGACACAGAGGAGACCCAGGCTCTTGTGAACGGACTTCATTTCGAAGAACTTCATTTCGCTTCCGGCGAAGTTTGCTTGGCGCGACGCTGTCGCACGATTTCAAACAGTACTACTGCTGCCGCTACGGAAACGTTCAGCGATGGCACTTTACCTAGCATCGGAATCGATACCAGGAAGTCGCACTTGCGCTTCACCAGATCGTGCAGTCCTTTTCCTTCTCCGCCCAGAACCAGCGCGCAGTCCATGTTGTAGTCCATTTCGTAGTAAGTCTGTTTGCCGCGCTCGTCAAGGCCAACCGTCCATACGTTGTGCTCCTTCAGGTCTTCGATGGAGCGCGCGACGTTCGTGACCTTGGCGATGGGCATGTGCTCGCTCGCTCCGGCGGACACTTTCGTGACGGTTCCAGTCACGCTCGCCGAACGGCGTTCCGGAATCACGATGCCGTTGGCTCCGGCTGCGTCAGCCGTGCGCAGGATCGCTCCCAGATTGTGCGGATCCTCGACGCCATCGAGCACGACGACCAGCGAATACTCCGAACGCTTGGCGGCGATGACGTCTTCGAGATCGTTGTATTGTTTGGCCGATGTCACGGCGACCACGCCTTGATGTGCCGCGTTCCCGGCCATGCGGTCGAGTTCGGTGCGCTCGAGAAAGCGCACGTTTACGCCGAGCCGCCGGCAATCTTCGATCAGGCGCTGCAGGCGGATGTCGTGACGCTCTTTAGCCATCCCAATCCACTCAAAAGCCCGCCCACGCGCCTTGAGCGCTTCGGTCACGGAGTTGATGCCATAGATGTAGTGCATGAGTATTCAGTGTACCGCGTGGAAGGGTTTCTCATTCTGAATAGGAGTTGTCATTCTGAGCGGAGCGAAGAATCTATGTACTCCGTGTGCGGCGCCTCGTTGCCGGCAAGTTGCATAGATCCTTCGCTTCACTCAGGATGACAGACTAAGAAGGGCGACGATTTCGGATGGTTCCGGTCGCTCCGTGTAATCCTCGTTTGCCGAAGCGTAAAGAACCGTTCCGTCGTGATCCAGGATATAGGTCGCGGGAATCGGCAACTCCCAGCTTCCGTCACCATTGGTGAAGGGGAGATTGACGAATGCACGACGGTAAACCGCTTCCTGCAGCGACGGCACGCGGTACGTCAGCCCAAACTGCCGTGCGACTTTGTTGCCCGCATCCGAGAGCAGGGGAAAGCGCAGCTTGTGCTGTTCGTGCATGAAGAACGATTGCTTCACCGTTTGCGGTGAGATGGCGATGAACGTTGCTCCAGCCTGCGCAATCTGCGACAGGATGAGGTTCATCGCTTCCATCTGGCCAACACAGAACGGGCACCATCGGCCGCGGATGAAGCAGAGCACGAGGCGCCCATTGGCGAGCAAATCAGTGGAAGAGACCATTTTTCCGTCATGGTCAGGAAGTTCGAATACGGGCGCCTTCGCGCCGACTGCCAGGATGTTCGCCGCGAGACGCCGCGTCTTGAGTTCTGCGACCGCCTGCGCGTGGATAGCCTGCGTCTCGGGCGGAACGTACTTCGCGATCAGTTCCTTGCGCTCAGCGAAGATCTCGCGCAGCGGGCGCGGGTCAAGACCGGAACTCGACTCTTCGAGAGAACGCCATTTCATGATCGTGATACAGCGAAACTGGTAGGGATCCTTCGACTGCGTTGCCCGTTCGCTTCGCTCGAGGCAACTCCGCTCAGGATGACAAGGCCGACGACATTAGTTCGATTTTGACTGGGTACTGAGTACCGAGTACTGGGTACTTACTGCGCTACATTCCCGGCAGCTTCATCCCCGCCAGCCTGCGCGCGAAGCTGGGTTTTCCCATCTGCTTGAACATCTTCTTCATCTGCGCGTACTGACGAAGGAGGTTGTTCACTTCCTGCACCGTCGTGCCTGAGCCGCGGGCGATGCGTTTGCGGCGGTTGCCGTTGATGACTTCGTGATGGTTGCGCTCGTGCGCGGTCATCGAGTTGATGATCGCCTCGACCCGGTTGATCTGCTTCTCGTCGACGTTGTCGGCGGCTTTTTGCAATCCGGAGAACGGGCCGATCGAAGGAAGCATGCCCATCAGGCTCTTCATCGATCCCATCTTTTTCACCTGGCGCAATTGGTCGCGGAAGTCTTCGAGCGAGAAGCCATCGCCGGTGAGGGCCTTGGTGGCCATTTCCTGCGCCTTCTTCTTGTCGATCTGCGATTCGGCGCGCTCGATCAGCGAGAGAATGTCGCCCATGCCGAGAATGCGCGAGACGATGCGGTCGGGATGGAATGGTTCCAGCGCGTCGTACTTTTCACCCACGCCGATGAACTTGATGGGCTGTCCTGTGACCTGGCGGATCGACAATGCAGCGCCACCGCGAGCATCGCCATCCATCTTTGTTAATACAACTCCGGTCAGCGAAAGCTTCTTGTGGAACTCTTCGGCCGAGCGGACGGCGTCTTGTCCTGTCATGGCGTCGGCGACGAATAAAATCTCCGATGGATTCAGCAGCTTCTTCAGCGACTGCATCTCGTCCATGAGTTGGTCGTCTATGTGCAAGCGGCCCGCGGTATCGACGATGAGCACGTCGCAGCCGGAGACGATAGCTTCGCGCCGCGCCTCTTTCACCAGGCGTTCGACGGTTGCAGTATTGGCTTCGCCAACTTGGCCTTCGTAGATATGGCTCTTCACCGCCTGCGCGACGACTCTCAACTGCTCGCGCGCGGCGGGACGGTAGACGTCAACCGAGACCAGCAGCGGACGATGTCCTCCAGCCTTGAACCAGTTCGCCAGCTTACCCGACGTGGTGGTTTTGCCGGAACCTTGCAGTCCAGCCATGAGCACGACTGTTGGCGGTTGCGAGGCGAACTTTACCCGCGCAGTGTCTTTGCCAAGAACCTCGACCAGTTCGTCGCGCAGGATCTTGATGACCTGTTCACCCGGCGAGAGTGCGGTCATCACTTCCTGGCCGACGGCCTTGGCGCGAATCTCGTCGATCAGCTGCTTGACGACCTTGAAGTTGACGTCGGCTTCGAGCAGCGCGAGCCGGATTTCGCGCAGCGCCTCGTCAATGTTCTCCTCGGTGAGCGTGGCTTGCCCGCGGAGGGTCTTAAATGCGCGCTGGAGTTTTTCCTGTAGGTTCTCGAACATACGATATTTGCTATTTTATCAGCAGCAGTTAGTCTCCTCGTACCCTGTCATCCTGAGCGAAATTGGCGCCCGCAGAAAGCGGACGCCAATGCAGTCGAAGGACCTTGTGCTTCCTGGCAGAGTCAACGGCTTGTCTGAGAGTTCTCAGCGATCTAAGATGACGCCGCCGGGCGGCGAACTCCTTTCTGCGTCCGTCGCGCAGTCGAGTAACACGGGTCCTTCGACTCCGTGGCAGCTTCGCTTCGCGAAGCGGCCACTCCGCTCAGGATGACAATGCCTTGCGTGGCGCCGACGTGGAGAACACTTCTCTCGCTGCGATCACCGTGTTGCAGTGGATGGTCACCGTGTCTTCGACATCCTGCGCGTAGCCTCCGGCGAAGGTCACCATCACGGGAATATCGCGGGCACGGGCTACACGGAAGACGAGTTCGTCGCGCTTCTTTAATCCTTCAATCGTCAAGCCAAGGCCGCCGAGTTGGTCTTCTTTGTAGGGATCGGCGCCGGCCACGTAGCACAGCAGGTCAGGATCGAATTGGCGCAGGCCGGAGCTGATGGCGTTGTCGAGCCAGGCCAAGTAGTCGTCATCGCCGGTGCCGTCGGGCAGGTCGACGTCGATCGAAGAAGGCGGCTTGTAGAGCGGATAGTTGTTGTGCTGGTGCAAGGAAATGGTGAAAACCTCGCCAGCATGGGCGCCGCGCATCTTGCCTCCGCGGGGCGCGTTGGCGGGATGTTCCACGGTTGATGGAGAGGACGATGGCAGGAGCGCGCTGGCGGTGCGTGTTCCTGCAAAAATCGCGGCCGTGCCGTTGCCCTGGTGCACGTCGCAGTCGAGGGTCATCGCGGTGCGAATTCTGTCGTCACGCTGCATTCGCCGGATCGCCACAGCGACGTCGTGGATCATGCAGAATCCCTCGCCATGGTCGGGAAAGGCATGATGAAATCCGCCGCCGATGCTGATGCACACTTTGTCGGTCAGGCACTGGCGGGCTGCGAGGATCGATCCGCCGGCCGCCAGCCAGAAAGCTTCGGCCAAGTCGCGCGAGTAGGGAACTTCCATTTCCATTTCTTCGCGGGGGCTGAGCGTGCCGGTCTTCAGCTTCTGGACGTATTCGGGCTTGTGGACCAGCAGGATGTCCATGTCCGATGCGGACTGCGGTTCGAGAAAATCTGACGCGTCGGCGACGCCGCTGGAGATGAGGCGGTCGCGGATGCGGCGGTATTTTTCGGCGGGGAAGACGTGGTCGCCGATGGGCAGGTAATAGGCGTCGCTGTAGACGAGCTTGAAGGGGAGCATGACGAAGCCAACCATCATACGCCTAATCATTGTCATCCTGAGGCCCGCGCTTTTTGCGGGCCGAAGGATCTATGCAACATGCGGGCAGTGAGGTGCCGCATGCAAGTTGCACAGGTCCTTCGCTTTGCTCAGGATGACAGATGGGAAGATTAGCGCTTCTTCTGGAGAGGCAACGTAGGTGCGACCATCGGTCTACGCACGGGAACGATCGCGCCCTTCGACGGATCGGCGGCGGCGTTGGCGCGCGTCAGCACTTCCTGCTGGATGTATTGCACGAACTCCTGAATCTGGCGCTGCATTTCTTCCATGCGTTCGCGCATTTGCAGGATGATGGCCATGCCGCTGATGTTGACGCCGAGGTCGCGCGCCAGCGAGAGGATGAACTCCAAGCGCTGCAAATCTTCGTCGGTGTAGAGGCGGGTGTTGCCCTCGGTGCGCGAGGGCTTGAGCAGGCCTTCGCGCTCGTAGAGGCGAAGCGTTTGGGGATGGATTCCGTACATCTCGGCGACCGCCGAGATCATGTAGGCGCCCTTCGATTTTCGCTTGGTCATGGATTCCCGAGGCTTACGAATCCAATGTACAACAAAAAACAAATCAGCCACGGATCGGCACAGATTTACACGGATCAAGACGGCCATATCCGCGTCGATCCGTGCGAATCCGTGGCAAAGAAATTACGCTGCCGGCTGTGGTTTGCTTCCAGCCTCGGCGGCCCATCCGGTGGGCTTGAGAGCGTGATTGATGAAGTAGACGACGACGCCCGCGGCGATCAGGATCATCCCGAAGGCGAACGAACTCATATTCCAGATCTGCTCGTGCTCGCTGCGGACGACCGAGAATCCGAGCAGTAGCATGGGCGGAATGCCGATGGCGATCGCTCCAAACAAGCCGCCGGGCACGCGGAACGGACGCTTCAGTTCCGGCTCGCGGAATCGGAGCACGGCCAGCGCCACGAATTCCAGGAACAGGCTCGCGCCATAGAGAAGGATGTCGAGCGTGACCAGCCGCGCAAAGCCCAGGCCGAGACACATTGCCCATCCGGTCGCCAGAGCGAGGATCGCCACCCAGGGGGCGCGCGATTTTTTCTGCAGTTTGCCGAAGATGCCGGGAAGCATGCCGTCCTGCGCCATGGCCAGCGGCAGGCGCGAATAGCTCATGACGAGCGCGTTGAACATGCCAAAGGCGCTCATCAGGCCGCCGAGCACCACGCCAATGCGGAGCAGCGGGCCGCCGATCAGACCGGCGATGTCAGCCCACGAGCCCGTTTCCCACGCGGTAGCCTTCAAGCCGGTCATCCACATGGCCGCGAAGGGCAGGATGTAGCTGACGGCGACGATGCAGACCGCGACCAGCATCGCTCGCGGATAAGTCCGCTGCGGACGCTCGACTTCGGTGGCGATGGTCGAGGCGTTGTCCCATCCCATGTAGTTCCACATGCAGATGAGCAGGCCGCCAAGGATATCGACGGTTGAGGTTGTCGGCTTGGTGACGGCGTTGGCCAGGGCGCCGAGCTTGAATGGGGCCAGCACCACGATCGCCACGAACGGCGCCGACAAGGCGAGAAACAGCCAAAGCGAGGTCAGGGAAACAACCTTCACACCGGCAATATTAAGGAGCGCACAGGCGACGACAACGAACAATGCAACCCACCATCCGCGATTGCCTTCCTGAAACCACGGAAACATGCGGGTCAGGTAGGCCACGAAGAGCGTGGGATAAATCGCCATGTCGAAGATGGAGGCAACGAGCGAGAGCCAGGCTTCCTGAAATCCCCAGAAGTTACCCATGGCGCGGCGCACCCAGGCATAGTAGCCGCCCTCAAAAGGCAGCGCGCTCGACAGCTCGCCGATCATGAAGGCCGTAGGCAGGCTCCAGAGCAGCGGGGTGAGCAGCAGAATCAGGATCGCGCGTCCGTAGCCGGCGCCGTGCACGATGTCTTCGGTGCCATAGGTTCCGCCCGACACCATAAAGAAGGTGGCGGCGACCAGGGGCCAAAGCGTGAGGCGGACGAACTTTTTCCGGTTGGGGACGGCGGAGAGTTGCTGGGGATTTTCGACTTGTCGACGCGGGGCGCTAGCTGTTGCCAATTTCTATGTCTTCCTCCTCAAGCGACTCACTCTCACCACCGCGTCTCCCTTGACTTGCCTGGCTTCTCGCGGCTCCCGGGTCACTGCGATTCCCGGGCATTTCGGCGAAGTTAGTTCGCATTTGTGAGATTACGGGAAATTTCCACAGATGCAACATTTTTTTGAAGAATATTGAAAAGTTTTGTAAGCAACCGTCGCGGTACGAAGGTAATGAATGGCGAGTATCCTTGCGGTTGAGAACGGATCCGTTCGCGAGGAGGGACGAATGTTTGGACGACTTGTCACCAACTGGGTCTATGGCGGGTTCCTGGCTGGGTTGTTGCTGCTTTTGCTGGCGCCTGTCCTCGTGCACTCCTGGTCGGCGCCGCTCGTGGCCACATTTCTTTGCCTGCCGGTCTACATGGTCCATCAGTATGAGGAGCACGACAATGACAGGTTCAGACAATTTGTGAATCAGCAGATCGGGAGGGGAGAAGTGCTCTCACCCCTGGCGGTTTTCGTCATCAACGTTCCCGGAGTGTGGGGTGTCGTCGGGATTTCGTTGGCGTTGGCAGCGACGGTGGGCGTTGGCTTCGGCCTGATTGCGGCCTATCTGATCGTGATGAATGGCGCTATTCACGTCATCCACGCGTTGATCAAGCGAGGCTACAACCCGGGACTGGGAACCGCCATTACGTTGTTTCTTCCACTTGGCGGATACTGCCTCGCCGCCATTCAGCAGGCTGGTGGCGGGACCG
The DNA here is from genome assembly GCA_963701935.1 of uncultured Acidobacteriaceae bacterium. Lineage (GTDB taxonomy): Bacteria > Acidobacteriota > Terriglobia > Terriglobales > Acidobacteriaceae > Sulfotelmatobacter. The sequence goes on from CAVPBT010000001.1 coordinate 177,002, forward strand.
CCTTGATGCATGTGGTCGGTGTGGGGACCGCGATTGCCATTCATGCCGCAATCATCATCCATGTATTTCGCCAATGATCCGGATTCAGACACTCCACAAATTCCAGAATCCCTAACGCGCCGGGCTTCGCTTGCAGATACGCTGCTGCTGGCCTATCATGCGCGACAGTTTGGAAGGGGATTCTATGAGATTACCGTTTCTCGCAGTGGCTCTTTCCCTGGCTGCGTTCGTTGCGGTGCAGCCGTCTCAGGCGCAAAACGCCTTCACAGCCGATCAGGTGAAGTGGGGGCCGGCTCCGCCGTTTGTGCCGCCAGGAGCGCAAATCGCAGTGCTCGAGGGCGATCCAACAGCCTCGACTGGCGACTTCACGATTCGCCTTAAGATGCCCGATGGGTACAAGATCGCTCCGCACACGCATCCGCACCGGGAGAACGTGACGGTGTTATCGGGGACGCTGAAAGTGGGGATGGGGGACACTTTCGATGCCAGCAAGATGATGGGCTTCGGGACGGGGAGCTTCGCTTATCTCGATCCGAGCATGCACCATTATGCCGCGGCGTCGGGGGAGACTGTCATCCAGGTCCACGGGATGTCGCCGCTGCAGTTCAACTACATCAATCCGGCGGATGATCCGAGTAAGAAGAAGTAGGCGCTCGTTACAGCTCTGTCATCCTGAGCGGCGGCGAAGCCGGCGCGAGGGACCCTACGTCAGCTTGAGTCTGTGATGCAGTGGACGGGAACGGTTGAGCGTGTTACAGCCTAGATCGACCTCGCAACCGCATCGGCGCAAGTCGTAAGGTCCCTCACCCGGCGGGCGCCGGGCTCAGGATGACACGACAATAAGGATCACACCTTGCTCCAGAGCTCTTCCCGCGGGTCTTCTGGATTGAGCTTCGCTAACTCCCGCAGCAACTCTTTGGTGCGCTCGTCGCGCGGCATCGACACCGTGATCGTGACTTCGACGATCTCGTCTCCGCGGACGCCTTCTTTCGTTGCCGAGGGCACGCCCTTCTCGCGCAGGCGGAGCTTCTGGCCGGACTGCGTTCCGGGAGGAATCTTGAGCAGCGCCCGGCCGTCGATTGTAGGCACTTCGATCTTGGCTCCGAGCGCGGCTTCGGTGGCGCTGACCGGCACGGTCAGGTAGATGTCATCGCCGTCACGGCGGAAGACAGGGTGCGGCTCGGTTCGAATGATGGCGTAGAGATCGCCCGGCGCGCCGCCGTGAGCTCCGGCGTTGCCTTTGCCGGGCACGCGAATGCGCTGGCCGTCGCGCGTGCCTGCCTTGATGCGGACTTCGAGCGGCTCCGTCTTCATGACGGTGCCTTCGCCGTGGCAGGTGGGGCAGGTCGTCAGATTCTTGCCGGTGCCGTGGCAGCGCGGACACTGCACATTGAACTTCATCCGGCCGCCGGTCTGCGTGATCTGTCCGGTGCCGTTGCACTCCGGACATTTGCCCGGAGCTTCCAGGTGACCCTGGCCGTGGCAGGTCGCACAGACATCGTGGCGCGAAATATTGAGGCGCATGACGCCGCCGCGGATCGCCGTCCAGAAGGGGACGTTGACCTGGTACTCGAGGTCGGTGCCGGGCTCGGGGCCCTCTTCGGCCTGAGCTGCGCCGTGCCCGCCGCCGAAAATCGATCCAAAAATGTCGCGGAAGCTGCCGCCCCCGCCACCTCCGCCGGACTTGCGGCCCCGGCTTGCGCTATCAACCAGGTCGGAGAAGTCGAAACCGCCGAAGTCGAAGTGGACGCCCTGGCCGCCGTCCGGCGTACTGCCAGGGAATCCGCCTGGAAATCCGGCGGCTCCTGCTCCTCCGCCAGCGCGAGCGTAGGCTTCCGCGGTCGCCGGGTCAATATTGTCGGAGTAAAACCCAACCTGGTCGTAGATTTTGCGCTTCTTGGGATCGCTGAGAACGTCGTTGGCTTCCGACAGGGTCTTGAACTTCTCCTCCGCCGCTTTGTCCCCGGGATTGACGTCCGGATGGTACTTGCGCGCCAGCTTGCGGAACGCCTTGCGGATGTCCTCCGCCGAAGCGCTCTTCTTTACGCCGAGTATTTCGTAGTAATCCTTCTTCGGGGTATTCGCCATTGCGCAGGTTTAGGATCGGCTCTGGGCCGATCCCAGTCTAATTCAGAATCTTCCGTCTCTCTTTATCTTCTACGACGACTCTCAAATCCTCGGCCTCTGCCCCGTCCACATAGACGGGAATGTCCCGGGAGCCCGTGGCACTCTCCACAAAAACGAGCCACCGCTGTTCGTCATCAGCGAGGCTCAGAAAATACGTTTCCCCATTGACTTGAAAATCCACTTCAACCCCCTCCTAAAATGCTGGCCACGGATTACGCGGACTTTCACGGTATTGATCCGTGGAGATCCGCGAGAATCCGTGGCCAATTCTCTCTCGTCGTTACTTCTTGTCTTCCACATCCACGTACTCGGCGTCGATCACGCCTTCGTCTTTCTTGGCCTGACCGTTGCCGCCGTGGTCGCCACCAGCCGTCGCGCCCGGCGTCGGCCCTGCTCCTGAGCCCGGACCCGCACCCGGCGTGGGCTGGGCCGCTTTGTACATCTGTTCGGCCAGCTTGTGCGACGCCTGAGTCAGCTTCTCGCGCGCCTTGTCCATGGTCGCCTTGTCGTTCGACTCCAGCGCCTTCTTAGCGTCGGCCACGGCGTTCTCAACATCTCCGCGTTCCGAGCCGGAGATCTTGTCGCCCTGCTCGCGCAGCATCTTCTCGATGTTGTAGACCATCGAGTCGAGCTGGTTCTTGGCCTCGATCGACTCGCGCTGCGCCTTGTCTTCGGCCGCGTGCGCGTCGGCTTCTTTCGCCATGCGCTCGACTTCTTCTTTTGAAAGACCAGACGACGAGGTAATGGTAATCTTCTGGTCTTTTTGCGTGGCCGTATCTTTCGCGGTCACGTTGAGGATGCCGTTGGCGTCGATGTCAAACGTCACTTCGATCTGCGGCACACCGCGCGGAGCCGGTGGAATCCCGGTCAGGTGGAACTTGCCCAGAGTCCGGTTCTGCGCCGCCATGGGCCGCTCGCCCTGCAGCACGTGGACTTCAACCGACGTCTGGCTGTCGGCCGCGGTTGAGAACGTCTCCGTCTTCTTAGTCGGAATGGTCGTGTTGCGCGGGATCATCGGCGTCGCTACGCCGCCCAGCGTTTCAATCGCCAGCGACAACGGAGTCACGTCGAGCAGGAGCAGGTCTTTCACCTCGCCGCCCAGCACCCCACCCTGAATCGCGGCGCCGATCGCGACCACTTCGTCGGGATTCACGCCCTTGTGGCCTTCCTTGCCGAACAGTTCCTTCACCAGCGCCTGGATGCGCGGCATGCGGGTCTGACCGCCGACTAGCACCACTTCGTTGATCTTGCTGGTCTCGACGCCCGCGTCTTTCAAGCACTGCTTGCACGGACCCACCGAGCGCTGGATGATGTCTTCCACCATGCCCTCGAGCTTGGCGCGAGTCAGCTTCTGCACCAGATGCTTCGGACCGCTGGCATCCGCCGTAATGAAGGGCAGATTGATTTCGGTCTCCATCGTGGTGGAGAGCTCGATCTTGGCGCGCTCGGCCGCGTCGCGCAGGCGCTGCAGGGCCATTTCGTTGCCCTTGCCGCGCAGGTCGAGGCCTTCGTTCTTCTTGAATTCGTCAATGAGCCAATCGACGATGCGCTGGTCGAGGTTGTCGCCGCCCAGGTGCGTATCGCCGTTGGTGGCCTTGACTTCGATGACGCCCTCGCCGACTTCCAGCACGGAAATGTCGAACGTTCCGCCGCCGAAGTCGTAGACGGCGATCATCTCGTCCTTGGTCTTGTCGAGGCCGTAGGCCAGTGCGGCGGCTGTGGGCTCGTTGATGATGCGCTTCACTTCGAGGCCGGCGATCTGCCCGGCGTCTTTGGTGGCCTGGCGCTGCGCGTCGTTGAAGTATGCGGGCACGGTGATGACCGCCTCGGTGACTTTCTCGCCGAGATAGTCTTCCGCCGCCTTCTTCAGCTTCTGAAGAATCAGCGCGGAGATCTGTGGCGGGGTGTACTCCTTGCCCTGTGCCATGACGGCAACGTGGTCGCCCGACTGCACAACCTTGTAGGGCACCATCTTGATCTCTTCGGTGACTTCGTTGTAGCGGCGTCCCATGAACCGCTTGATGGAATAAACGGTGTTCTCGGGGTTGGTAATAGCCTGCCGCTTGGCCACTTGGCCAACCAACCGCTCACCGGTCTTGGTGAATCCGACCACGGAAGGCGTGGTGCGCCCTCCCTCTTCATTAGCAATCACTTTGGGCTCGCCGCCCTCCATGACTGCCACGCAGGAATTGGTAGTCCCCAGGTCAATTCCGATAATCTTTCCCATACAATGCTCCTCCTAAACTAGATAAGTACTTTAAAATCAACGTCAATATGATTGCGTCAAGGCCCATGCTAAGACCTGAGTGGATCGTTGTCAAGGTTTAGATGCGTAGGGAATAGAAGAGGATGCGGAGGAATCTGGGGGGAATTGGAGGCTCGCTAGAACCTAGACGGGCCGGGTGCCCCATGTTTCGCGCCCTTTGCGAAACGTGGGATTTCACAGCCTCATCTTTCTGGGGATCCTTCTGGTTAGAGCGCGGTTTCAAATCGGAACTGCGTCCTGCGGAAGAGTGCTTTTGGGTGGCGCAGCGCTTCCAGCGCTGCGATAAGGTGGCTATGAGAGAACGGCTTTAGCCGCCGAGGTACTTATGGCCGCACCGCCCCGAGGCAACACCGGATACAGCGCTTATTTCATCACCGCTTCCACCTTTCAACGATCACCACTGTTTCGCAAAGAGCCGATGGCGCGGTTGTTTGTAGAGGTTCTGTTCCATTACCGAGATCACAAGAACTATCTGCTGCACGAATTTGTGCTGATGCCTGATCACTTTCATCTGCTGATCTCACCCACGCTCAGCCTCGAACGATCTCTGCAATTGATCAAGGGAGGATTTTCCTATCGGGCGATGAAAGAGCTAGGATTCGCAGGAGAGATTTGGGAAAAGAGCTTCTATGATCGTCGAGTTCGCGGGGCGGAAGACTATTACAATTTCAAACAATATATACGCCAAAATCCGATTAAACAGGGGCTGGCAGACGCGCTCGCGGATTATCCCTACAGTTCAGCGCGGCCGGAATTTGATATGGACGAGGTCCCTCAGCGGCTAAAGCCGGAGTTTTTGAGCGCCTGAATCGCAGCGCTAGAAGCGCTGCGCCACCCAAAATCGAGCGCTGCGCTACCCCAAATCCGCCGCTACGCGACCGCAAAATCGGCTGCGCGACCCGAAATCGGCTCTGCGCGATCCGCAAATCATCCGTCCCCCAATTGTTGTGTGCAACGTTAGTGCGAGATTGGCCCGTTCTTCCGCTGGTCGTTCACCGTATATCCCGCCGGCAGTTGGAACAACTGCGCATCCGGATCGCCCGTCGAGATCTCCGTGATGGTGAAGGTCTGCTTGCCGAAATAGGGGCTGGAACGGATGGACAGCAGGTTGAGGCCCAGCTGTTGCGAGTGCCAGTATTCGCTCATGCTATTGAGCGGCTGGTCGTTGCCCAGGACACCGACATTCGTGACCGTGGTTTCGCGCACCCCTTCGGTCTCGATCCCCAGAATGTTCTGTGTTCCAAGGTCCTCCCAGACATCGCGGCCCTCGCCGTTCTCCAGAGAATGAGTAGACCCCCTTCGCAGCTTTGCAGCCGAAAGATCCGGCCCCGGATCGTAGACCAGCAGATCGCAGATGCGGCGCTGCGGGCTGCAGTTGTAGAGCGTGTGCTGTTTGGGGTCGGCGATTTGAATCCAGTTCATGGTCGACTTCACGTTCGAGCCCTTGGGCACCAGATACCAGCGCTCCTCATAGATGCGACCGTCTGCGTTGCGCGCAATGTGGCGCTGGTTGACGAAGGTCATGGACCCGCCGTCGGCCGCGTATTTCACGGATTCGGTTGCCAGCGTTGCGAAGAATGGGGCATGAGGGATGGGGGGAATTACGATGCTCTCGAGCACCTCGCGGATTCCGCCATCCTGCGCAGGCTGAGGGTGGCGAGGAGTGGGCGGCACTTCCGACCGCTGAACCTGCTGCGGTGGCGGTTCTTGCGTCTGGGCCATACAAACTACGCTACTGAGCCCGAGAATCCCCGCGAGCAACGTACGCATAAGAACCCCTCACGGTTGGACGCATGCTATGCCGAAGCAGCTGCACGAGTCAATCAACCCCGGCCCTGTTCCTAAGAAAGCAGGTTCACTCCGGGCCCGCTCACTCCGGCTCAACGACCCACAAGGGCTCCCCGCCCAGCGAGTGGTAGAAGCCCCATCCCGCCAGCGCCACGACGGTGACAAGGCCAGAAATGGTGTGCTCGTGTAACCCGCCTAGAAATTGGCCGTGCGCCGGGTGTCTCATGCTTCGCGTCTGCGACAGGGGATTCCACGGTCTCATCCCTCTGCGGGCTACGCGCTTGCATGAGAGGGGAAACCGCGCTAGGGTTGTTATACATATGAGCGATTTGCGAAGCCAGATCAACAGCCTCTCCGCCGCAGAGAAGGCAGAACTGCTCGATACGGTCTGGGAAAGCTTGGAAGCGGACTCCGCCTCACTGACGGATGCGCAACGGACGGAGCTTGATTATCGCATCGCCCGGCATGAGCAGAACCCCTCCGATGTTATTCCGTGGCAGCAAGTCAGGGCTGGCCTGTTTAAGAAACCGTGACACTCCCAGTCGTCTGGACCCCAGAGGCGAATGAGGACTTGCTGGAAGCGCGGGCGTGGTATGACAACATCCGTCCAGAGCTCGGGGAGGTTTCGCCTTAGCGGTCGAAGCCACAGTTGAGGCAGTCGCGGAACATCCATCGCAATTTCCCGTTGTCTACCGGAACCGCCGCCGCGGGGGGGGGTGCGGCGTTTCCCGTATGGCATATTCTTCGCGTCTCAGGAACCTCGGATTGTAGTGATCGCCTGCTTCCACGGCAGACGCAATCCGAGACGCTGGCAATCGCGGTAGCAGTAGCGGTCCATCCCCCATGAAAAGCCCGTTCAGCCCGCTCACTCGGGTTCAACCACCCACAGTGGCTCCCCGCCCAGCGAGTGATAGAAGCCCCATCCCGCCAGGGCCACCACGCTGAGCAAGGCCAGCAAAGCTGTGCTCGCATACCACGCCGAAAAGTCTGAGGTGAAGGGAAGGTTGCCGAGCATGTCGACGCTGAAGGCGGCGACGGCCAGCGGCACCAGGCCGAAGCGCAGGACGATCACCGCTAGGATGCCCCAGACGAGGACAATGACCGGGAGATCCACCGCGAGATGCGTGCTCGTCAGTCCGCGCATCACGAGAAAGACCGCAACGAACAGGACCGCCGCAATCCAGTCCGAGCGCACGGCCTTCAAACCCACCTGCCGGAAGAGGAACTCCACCAGCACCTTCAGCCCCAGCAGCAGAAAGAAGAATTGCATGGTTCCGAAAATCGAGGAAGGAATTTGCATGAGCCACTGGCCCAGGGCCTCGCGTCCTCCCATCAGGTAGGCCGAACCGCTGAGTTGGGGCGCAGCGCCCAGGCGTGCCAACGGGATGTCGCCCACCTGAAAGATCACAAGCCAGAGCGTGCCGAAGGCGACGCCGAACAGGATGTCGCGTCCCACCACCGGATCGCGCAGCTGACCGGAGATCAGACGGCTCCAGGAAATGATGGCTTGCGGCCAGTTCCGGCGAATCCAGGGCTCGATCGCGAGGTAGAGCATCCACATGGCGCCGCTCCACAGGAGCGCGGAGGCAATTGCGAGAATCAGGTAGCCGAAGGTCTGAAGGCCAGCCATGAAGTGCGAGCGGCACAGCCAGAGCCCGATCTCCAGGACGAACATGACTCCGGCCAGGCGCAGCGCGCCTTCGCGGTCGCCGCGGCCATGGCGATAATTGCGCCGGGCCAGCAGCGCACCCCCGGCCAGAACGGCAGTCAGCAGAAGCACGCTGATCACTTGGCTCGCTCGATTTCTTTTATCGTTAACGGAGTCGGCGGCCACCATTCGCCATGGCTTATTCCAATCGCCGATCATGGCGAAAAACACGGGCTTGCCGTGCCACGCAGCCGCTTCAACTCGCAGCGGACGGTTTGTGCCGGGCCAGACTCCAGTCCAGGCGGCGCGCGCGTCGGCCATCGCCAGAGAATTCCATTGCGGCTGCGCGGACTGCAGTTTCGACGCGTCGACTTCGGCGGCGGAAAACAGGGCGCTCCAATCGGGCGGCGCGGCGGCTGGCGGGCTGGTGTCTTTTTGCGGGGGAATCACCTGCAGGTAAATCAGCCGACCCTTGGCGTCGAGCTTCACATTGACCATGCCCGAGAGCGTGGTTGCGGGATCATCTTCGGTGACAATGCCGGGAATCAGAAAACTGTCGTGGTAACTGTCGGCGCCGATCTGATCCGGACTTTGCCGGTACCAGAACTGCAGGATGGTCGGACGCCCGGCGAGCACCGTATCCCAGTCTGGATGGTTTTCCTTTTCTACCGCGTCACGGAAATTCGTGTCGTACTCGAATCCAAGAGCGCTGTCTACAGGCTTCTCCGCGTAGCCGAGTTGTGCGACGACTTCGCGCGCTCTGTGCGCCAGGACTTCGGGAGTTTGTTCGAGATGCATTTTCTCAACCGCGTGGTAGCGGATGGTGAAGTAGGCTCCGGCCGCCAACCCCAGCAGCACGAAGAGGAGACATGCGACCGCGATGCGCGGGCGCAGGCCGGTGGTTTCGCCGGAGGCTGCCACCAGTTGCGGCGAGGGTGTCTCTCCCGCGGCGAGTGCCGCCGCTAGCGGATCGCCGCCCGGCAGTGCCGCAGCCACGGCAAGTGCCGTGGCCGGACGGCCGGATGGGTCCGTCTCCAGGCAGCGCAAGATCACTTTCTCCACGATGGGATCAAGATCCTTCACCACCGACGACGGACGGCTCGGCGTGCGGTCCGCTCCTGCGTGCAACAGTTTCGCCGCTGATTCCGCGAACGCCCGCTTTCCGGTAAAGACCTCGTACAGCACGAGCCCGAGCGCATAGATGTCGCTGCGCGTGCTGACTTCTCTTCCCGCCAGTTGTTCGGGCGACATGTAAGCCGGAGTTCCGCTGCGGACCTCTGGACCGCGAATGTTGTCGGCCACGCCAGCGAGACCGAAGTCGGTGATCACAACTTGACCGCGCCCATCGAGCATGATGTTGGCGGGTTTCAAGTCACGGTGCAGAACGCCCTTGGCATGGGCCGCTGCCAGTCCCGCGCAAAGATGGCGTGCGATGTCGAGCGCTTTGTCGGGTGGAAGGCGTCCGATACGCCGCAACAGGGAAGCCAGGTCTTCGCCGTCGACGTACTCCATGGTGAAGAACGTCTGGCCGTCGACATCTCCCACGTCGTACACGCGGCAAACATTGGGATGGGAAACGCGCCGCGCCATCCGCACTTCATTACGGAAGCGTTCGAGTAGGGCCTCGTCGCGGGCCGCTTCGTCGGGCAGAAACTTCATGGCGACGCCTTGGCCGAGAGTTAAGTCGTCGGCACGGTAAACCTCACCCATGCCGCCTTTGCCAAGCAGTGCGATGATGCGGTAGCGTCCGGCCAGGAGGCGCCCGGGAAGAAAACGTCCTTCATTCAGCAGATATTCGGCAGAACTCGAGGGCCGGGAGGATGGTGGACGCGAAGACGACGGCGGCCGCGGCGGTAACGGAGAATTCACGGTGGCGAAGTCGAGCGTCGCCACGTCATCGGTATTCGAGGTAGATCTTCCGCAGGAGGAGCAGAAGGCGACATTGTCGGCGAGTCCAGTTCCGCAATAGGCGCACTTAGCCATGAAAATTTCCCGCTCCAGTCTACCCTAGACAGGGAATGTTGAGGCCACACCCGCAGAAGCCGGAAGCCGAGAGCCGGAAGCCCTTCCTGTATTACCATCCAAAGCGATGACTTCACGCTTGCGGCTCAAGCTGCGCGATCCTCTGTTTCTTTTGTGCCTGACTGCGGGCCTGCTCGCTTTCGTGGTGCAGTCCGGCGAGCTGGGCACCGCCGACACCATGCATCGCCTGCAGTCCACGCACTGGCTCTGGACTTCGCAGCCGCAGGTGTTTCCCAACGAGTATCCCGAGTTCGGTCTGCACGGGCGCGGTGGACAAATCTTCAGTTGGTACGGCATTGGCCAATCGCTGCTCATGCTCCCGGCAGACATGGTGGCTACGTGGATCTCCCACTGGCACATCTTCTCCGAATATGAAGATGACCCTGCCGTGCGCAGCATCCTCGTCAGTTACAGCATGAACATTGTGCTGAACATCCTGACGGTGCTGATCGCCTTTCGCCTGCTGCGCCAGTTGCGTTTCAGTGTGAACGAAACGGTGCTGGGCATCCTGGCCCTGATGTTTTGTACCACTCACCTGCATTACACCCAGAACATGCAGGAGAACAACTACATCATGCTGCTCACGCTGACTGGATTTTCTTTCCAGTACGAATGGCTGCGCACGGCGAGTGTGCGGGCGCTATTCTTCGGCTCGTTCTGTCTCGGGCTGAACCTGCTGACGCGCGTGACGACAGGGCTGGACGTGATTGCGGGCGGCATCTTTCTCTTGGCAATTCTCTGGATCGAGCAGACGCGCGGCCACGTCCTGTGGCAGCGGCTTGTGGCGTACTGCAAGATTGCTGCGCCCGTGTACGCAGTGTTTGCGTTCCTCGAACGCTTCTACAGCTATTACCGCTTCGGATCGTGGACGCAGACCTACATCCCAATCTTCGCGCGGGAATCGCGGGCGCAGGATCCGACGCTGCCGGCGAACTTCCCGTGGAGCACGCCCTTTCACGAAGGCGTTCTGGGCGCACTATTCAAGCCAGAGAAATCGATCTTTCTGTTTGATCCCGTTCTCGTGCTGGCTTTGGTGTTGCTCGTTCTCTTGTGGAAGCGGCTGGCGGTCGAAGTCCGCGCCTACGCCGTGACTTCGCTGCTGCTGCTTGCCGGCTACATCAGCTTCTACGCGCGCTACACGTACTGGGCCGGCGACTTCGCCTGGGGAGACCGCTATGTGTCTACAGCCGTCGAAATGGTGGCGCTGCTCGCCGTGCCTCTGCTGGTGCGGTATCGCGCGAATCTGAGTCCGTGGATATGGCGCGGCGCCATCGTGTTGCTAGCCGCCAGCTTGATCATCCAGATCGCATCGCTCGCCTTCTGGCTTCCGCTGGAAATCTATCAGATGGAGACGCTCGGCCATCCCACGTTCGTGATCGCGCTGCGTTTCAAAAACATCGCCGCCTTCACTCTCGGCAAGATGGACGCCTGGGGATTGAACACCGACGAGATGTCGCAGGATCCATGGGACTACGTCCACATCACGACGTGGAATTTTCTGCCATTCCTGCTGCATCGAGTTGGGGCAGCGCCTGCGTGGGTCGTGGAGATGGCCTTCGCGGTATGGATCGCGGCACTCGCGGCGTTGTCATGGGCGTTGGGGCGACTGCGCGCCGTGCTGCGGGCGTGTGAAACCGCAAACGATTGAGAATTGACCACGGCGAAACCCCGAAACGTTCGGGCCTACTCGACGGTGACTGATTTCGCCAGGTTCCTCGGCTGGTCGACGTCACATCCGCGGCGCACCGCAATGTGATACGCGAGCAACTGCAGCGGAACGATCTCGAGAATCGGCAACAACTCTTCCGGCGCGGCTGGCACGTAGATCACATGGTCGGCCGCTTCCTTGATCTCTTCGTCGCCCTCGGTAGCCAGAGCGATCACGACTCCCGAGCGCGCCTTCACTTCTTTCAGATTGGACATCGTCTTCTCGTAACGCAGCACCGAGCCGGGATTGTTCACGTCACGCGTGGCAATGACCACGACGGGCAGGTTCTCGTCGATCAGTGCATTTGGCCCGTGCTTCATCTCGCCCGCCGGGTACCCTTCGGCGTGGATGTAAGAAATTTCCTTCAGTTTGAGCGCGCCTTCAAGAGCGATCGGGTAGTGAATGCCGCGTCCCAGAAACAAAAAGTCGTGCACCTTCTGATACTGCTTCGCGAGATCATCGCAGGCCTGATCCTGCGTCAGCACGTGCTCGAGCTTCGACGGGACGCGCGTCAGTTCCAGCATCGCCGCGCGAGCCTGCTCGGCGGTCATCACGCCCCGCACTTGCGCCAGATACATGGCGAAAACGTAGAGCGCGGTCAACTGTCCTGTGAATGCCTTGGTCGATGCGACACCGATCTCAGGCCCGGCGTGCGTATAGATCGTGCCTGCCGCTTCGCGCGTGATCATCGATCCCACGACGTTGCAGATCGCGAGCGTCTTCGATCCCTTGGCTTTAGCTTCGCGCTGCGCGGCGATGGTGTCGGCGGTCTCGCCCGACTGCGAGATCACCAGCGTGATCGTGTCCGGATCGACAATCGGATTTCGGTAGCGCCACTCGCTGGCGTAGTCCACTTCCACCGGCACACGGGCCAGGGTCTCAATCATGAACTTGCCGGCCTGCCCGGCGTGCCAACTGGTTCCGCAGGCAATGATGTTGATCTTCCCGGCGGCGCGGAACTCGGCCTCGCTGATCTCCATTTGGTCGAGAAAAATGTGACCGGTCTCCTGCGAGACGCGTCCCAGGGCGGTGTCTCGAACCGCGCGCGGCTGCTCATAAATCTCCTTGAGCATGAAATGCTTGAAGCCGCCCTTCTCCGCCAGGATGGGATCCCAAGTGACGTGCTGGATCTGGCGCCGGACCGGCCTTCCGTCAAAATCGGAGAGGTGCACGCCGTCGGGCGTGACTACGGCCATGTCACCGTCAGCGAGAAAGAAAATATCGCGAGTGTGGTGCAGGATCGCGGGGACATCCGATGCCACGAAATACTCGTCATTGCCCAACCCGATCACGGCCGGCGGTCCGTTGCGTGCCGCTACAATCTTGTTAGGATCGTCGGTCGAAATCACCGCCATCGCAAACACGCCGGTGAGCTCTTTCACCGTGCGCCGCACGGCTTCTTCGAGAGGAGGTCGATGTGCGTTGCCAGACTTCATGGAATATTTCTCGACCAGATGGGCAATGATCTCGGTATCGGTCTCAGTAGTGAACTTGTGGCCTTCCTCAGTGAGCTTCTTTTTCAGGCTGAGGTAGTTTTCGACGATGCCGTTGTGCACGACCACAATCTTCCCGGTGCAGTCGCGGTGAGGATGCGCATTTTCTTCCGTGGGACGTCCGTGGGTCGCCCAGCGCGTGTGTCCGATGCCGTAGGTGCCGTCGAGCGGCTTCAGGCGGATGGCTTCTTCCAGATTGCGCAGCTTGCCCTCGGCGCGGCGCAACTGGAGCCCGTCGCCGTTTCCGGCGACCGCGATACCCGCGGAGTCGTAGCCCCGATACTCCAGCCGCCGCAGTCCCTCAATAATGATGGGGACCACACTCTTCTTACCGACGTAGCCAACAATGCCGCACATGAGATGACCTCAATGGATTGCCCGGCTCGCTCTACTCGGCCAGGGAGAACCGGAACTCTTCAATGACGGGATTGGTGAGTACTTCGCGGGCGATGCGCTCGACCTCGGCCTGCGCCTCGTCGCGTGACAGGCCTCCGTCGAGCGTGAGCTCGAAATACTTTCCCTGGCGCACGCTTTCCAGACCCTTATAACCCATCTTCTTGAGGGCGCCCTGGATGGTCTTGCCCTGAGGATCGAGAACACTCTTCTTGAGAGAGACGTAAACGTAGGCTGTCATAAAACAGTCATTATACGTGAAGGCCCGGTTCAGTTTGTTCCTCGCAGGATTCGGTACGGTCCTAATTTCAATTAGGACAGTACCCAGGATTCGCATTTGCGTTGTGCGAGAGGGAAGAGCTTGAACCACAGAGGACACGGAGTGGGCCCCGCCCTGAGACGGATGCGGGTTCCCGGCCCCTCTTTTATCCCTTCAACTTGTTTAGCTTCTCATCCAGGTCAGCGAGCGAGGCTTCAAGCATCTGGCGGTGACGCGGATTCTGGCTGACCTCCAACTGCTGCAGGACTCTTTGATGAGAGAGACGAAGACTCTCTTTCTCGCGCGAGCGTGCGGCTTCGTCGGCGCTCATCGGCGGACGCGGCTTCGCCGACTTGTCGCTGGCCTCTGCCTGCTGCGCTTCGACCGACTTGCTTTCCCATCCTCTGGCCACGATGGATCAGATTATAGATCTCTGCGCAGGTGTTTCCGTGTATCGCGAGCAGCAGCGTTCATCGCGGGGTGCGCGAAATTTTCGGAAAACGTAACAAGCTCAGGCCAAGCGGCCTGATCCCTTGACATCGCGAGTACAATGCGTGTGCTTGGGTTGTAAATGCAGGGTCGCCTTTTGAGGGGGAGGCGGTCAGGGAGTCCTGTTTCTGAGCCCCTCAAGCGCGCCACGCTTGAAATTTGCCTGCTGTGCCAACCCACGCCGGGTGCTGGCTGGGATTGCAGTGTCGTCCGGCGACACTGCCTGCGTTCATTCCCACCGTTTCCGTCTGTACTCCTCTTCCGCAAAGATCACTCGTTGTGATGCGACCTTCTGTCCGCCATTACTGTGGCTCACTAGCAGGACAACGGCGAGGATTGAAGTTCGATCTGCGAATGCTCTACATCGCCGCGATGCTGCACTACACGGGATTGACGGTCAATCGCGGTTCGCAGTGGAAGGGCTCGGCATACTTGCCACGTATTCTGCGTCGACATGTTGACTCCCACGGTCGGTCAAAAGACACCTGCTCGAGGACATGGATCGATCCACGATGCAAATGCGGGACTTACGGCGAAAAGGATGGCACCTCCTTTGCATCAACAAGGCAAGGAGAAGAGGAATGGAAGAATGCACGCTCGCAGGTCTAGGAGGCGTTTGCTGGGAAACGAATTTGCTGCGGTAACTGATAAGGACGCGTCTGCGATCCTTGGAGCCCCCCTGGGAGCCGCCTGGAGGGTCGGGATTCGTTACGATGACGGGTCTGTTTGCTATGGTCTCGGTCTCGCCGAGAGAAGGTTTGGCAGCTCTCTCCGCAACAGGAACAGAAGTGAATACCTGATCTCGTCCAAAGACAAACCCCGATCACGAATTCAGGGGAATGCCGTATTCCAAAAAGCAGGAGTCCGTGGTTGCATCGGTCTAGGGGGAGGGCCGGACCGGAGTCCGACCCTATTTAATCCAAGGCTGGCAGCGAACCACGCAATGGTCGCGCTGCTGGAGGTATCCTGCCATGGATGATCCTGCCGAGTTGGGCGCAAGCGAACTCCTCCCCTTCGCGCACCCGGAGGCTCTCACCGAGCCGGAGAAGTTGCTGGCGGCTTATTTCAGTTCGTCCACGGTAGGGCTGAGTATCCTCGATTCCGAACTCCGATTTCTTGCGGTCAACGACACCCTCGCCGCCATGAATGGCATGCCGGCTGCCGACCATCTGGGGAAGACCCTGCGGGAAGTGCTAGGGGAGTTCGCGGACGTGGCGGAACCGAAGCTGCGGCATCTGCTGGCCACGGGGAAGCCCGCGCACCTGGAAGTTTCCGCGAAGCTTCCTCACAGAACAGAAGCCGGCGTTTGGATTCGCCACTATCTACCCATCCGCGATGAAAATGGGGTGGTCAGTCGGATCTGCGCCGTGGTGGTCGAGATTACAGCGCAAAAAAAACTGGAGCAATCGCTCAAAGATGTTGGCGGAAAGTTGCGCAAGGAGATGGAGCGGTTGCAACTGCTGCTGGACGTGAGCAGCGTCACCGCATCGAACGGGAATGTGCTGCAGGTTCTTCCTCAAATCTCGGCGCGGATTCGCCACCTTCTGCGCCACGAATACGCCGGCTTCGAATCGCACGATCCCAGCACCGGCCTGCTGGTTCGCCAGGTCGAAGACTTCCCGTTAGGAAAAGGTTTGCTTTCATCCCTGCCCATCAGTCCGGATAACAGTCCCTCAGGCCGCGCCCTCAAGCAAGGGGTTCCGCTCATCTTTTCCTTAAGAGAGATGGAGGATTTTGACGCCGACATTGCAAAGACGTTTCTTGCGGAAGGACTGCGGTCTCTGTGTTGCGTCCCACTGATACGGCCAAAGGGTCCCTTGGGTGTTCTCGTCCTCGGCAGCACCCGTAAGAATGCATTTCAAGCAGAAGATCTGGACCTTCTCAACCAAGTTGGCTCCCAGTTGGCGGTGGCAATCGAAAACCATCGCGTCGCGGAGGAGATCGAGATCCTCAAAGACCGCCTCGCGGCAGAAAAGAAATACCTCGAAGGGGAGATTAGCTCGTTGGGATTGTTCGAAGAGATCGTGGGAGACAGTCCAGCGCTCAAAAAGGTGCTGGACCAGGTATCCACCGTTGCCCCCAGTCAAGCCACGGCTCTGATTCTGGGAGAGACGGGCACTGGCAAGGAGCTGATCGCACGCGCCATCCACCGTATGAGCCGCCGCAACGACGGTCCCTTTGTAAAGCTCAACTGTGCAGCCATTCCGATGGGCTTGCTGGAAAGCGAGCTGTTTGGGCACGAGAAGGGAGCGTTCACGGGCGCGGTCAGTCAAAAAGTCGGACGCATGGAACTGGCTGACGGCGGAACTCTCTTTCTCGACGAGGTCGGAGAGATTCCTCTCGAGCTGCAGCCCAAACTGCTGCGCGTGCTGCAGGATCAGGAGTTCGAACGCCTGGGCAGCAATCGCACGATTCGGGTGAACCTGCGGTTGATCGCGGCGACCAACCGGGATTTGGCCCAGGGCATCGCCAAGCACGAATTT
This sequence comes from uncultured Acidobacteriaceae bacterium, assembly GCA_963701935.1. Lineage (GTDB taxonomy): Bacteria > Acidobacteriota > Terriglobia > Terriglobales > Acidobacteriaceae > Sulfotelmatobacter. The sequence goes on from CAVPBT010000001.1 coordinate 193,678, forward strand.
CGCAGCGACCTGTTCTACCGTCTCAGCGTGTTTCCCATCCGCGTGCCTGCGCTACGCGAACGCAGCGAGGATATCCCCCTGCTGGTCCGCTACTTCGTGCGCAAATTCGCCCTGCGCATGGACCGGCACATCGAAACTATCCCCAAGGAAACCATGAAGGTTCTCACCAACTGGTCGTGGCCGGGCAATGTTCGCGAACTGGAGAATCTCATGGAACGCTCGGTCATCCTGAGCCAGGGCAGCGCTCTGCATGTCCCGGTGGCGGAAATGCGCAGCGAGAGCCGTACCGCCGCGCAGACGAATCACAGTCTGGAAAACGCAGAGCGCGAGCACATCCTGCGTATGCTCCGGGAAACCAAAGGCGTGATTTCCGGGCCCGAGGGCGCCGCCGCTCGCCTCGGGTTGAAGCGCACCACCCTGCAATCCAAGATGCAGCGGCTGAAAATCGACCGCCGCGACTATACCGGACCTTGAGCAATCGATGCTCCTAGGCTGCAGTTTTCACACTTCAGGCTTTTTGTCCGCAGAAAGGAGGTGTTTTGCACCGAGATGACGGCTAATCGGCAATTGCCGAAGTCTCGCCATGGTTCCCGCGATCGGCTCCGGGTTTTCTGTTTCGGAACTCGTTCCAAACAGGGAAGTTCCCGTATTCGTGATCGCCTCCCATTTGCGGAACGCGACGTGCATAGTGTTCGACTTACTCTGCCTCTGGCCGGAGCGAGTTGTGGTTATTCCCCCCCGGCCGCGCAGAGTGGGCCCTGTTCCATTTCAGGAGAAAAATCGTTCCCGGCGCAAACGGCCGGTTTTTTGGAGTTAGCAGTGTTACTTACAAGCCAATACCAACGGGTCAGCGCGGGTTCTTCGGCTCATCTGCTCGAGCCGGCAGTTCCAGCCCCCAAACCATATCCCAGTGATCATTATCTTGGCGATCATTCTAACCTCACGACGGGATGGAGCACATCGCGCATTGATCCCACCGAACCCAGTTCCAAAAACTTGGTCAACGCCGATCTTCAACCGAGTCCCCAGACTCACCCGCAGGAAGTCGATCCTCTTTATCTGTTCGCCTGTCACCTGGCATGGGAACAGGAGGAGGAGCCGGGCGCTGGCTGGGAACTACTGGCAGCGGCCCAGAGTTCGCATGCCGACACCCGCGCTCATGCGCGTGCCCTGCTCGCCTGCTCCCGCCACTTGAGTGGCCTGGGTGTGGGCGCAGGCTATACCACAAAACGAAAGCGGATCGTACCGCTGGAGACCGACATGAATGCACCCTATGGCCTTGACATCATCGACAACTGCAACGAGTGCCCTCACCAGGACGCCAGTTTTTTCTGCAGTTTCTCCGATGAGACAAAGGAAGCGCTGAATTCCATCAGCCACAAGAGCGTGCTTCCCGCGGGTGCCATCCTGTTCGTCGAGGGCCAGGCCCCGCGCGGCATATTTATCCTCTGCTCGGGCGAGGTAAACCTTTCTACCACGTCGCGCGAAGGCAAGATTCTGATCCTCAAAACCGCCGAGGCCGGGGAGGCTCTCGGCATGAGCGCCACGATTTCGGGCGTGGGCTATGAGGCGACGGCCGAGACTGCCACTCCTTGCCAGTTGAGCTTTGTCGACCGCAAGCACTACCTCGAACTGATGCAGTCGCACAGCGAAGTTGGCATGCAGACGGCGCAGTGTCTGAGCCGCGACTTCCACTCCGCCTATCGCGATATCCACGATCTGGTGCTCACCCGTTCATCCAAGGGCAAGTTGGCGAGGTTGTTGCTGTCGCACTCGCTGACTCGGGGAGAGGAAGCGGACGAGATTCGCGTCCACGCCACCATGACTCACGAAGAGATGGCGCAGCGCATTGGCGCATCCCGTGAAACTGTAACCCGTTTGTTGAGCAATCTGCGGAAGAAGCGGCTGATCCGTCTCGATGGACCGACTCTGGTCATTCGGGACCGAGACGGCCTGAAAGCTCTCGCAGTATAGCTCTCCCCCCGCCGGAGGACGGCTCTCTCTCTCGCCGTCCTCCGGAGTTGTTCGGAAGACTGCTCCTCGGGGCTTTTTGGGGAGTGTTTGGATTGATAAGGGATGTATTCCGGCACGCTGATTTCCGACCTGTTCGCCGTAGTGGAACGAGTAGAGAATTCCACGCGGCGGCAACGAATTGAACCTGCGGACGCGCGTACTTCGGCCTCCCGCGCCCCAGAGCCGCAAGCTGACGTAGCCTCATTACATCCGGGAGATTTCAGAGTCCGAACAGTTCCCGCAGGCGCTTAGTCTGAGCCCGGCTCACCGGGATCTCGGTCTGCTTCTTGTCGTCCATGCGCAACTGGTAGGAACTCTTGAACCACGGGACGACTTCGCGGATGCGGTTGATGTTCACCAGGTAGGAACGGTGCGCCCGCCAAAAGACATTCGTGTCTAGACTGTCCAGCAGTTCTTCCAGCGTGCGGCAGTTGGATTGCCCCTCCATGCCGGCCGCCCCTCCGGTCACCACCGTGATCACGCCGTCTTCGATCCAGGCGTAGCAGATGTCGCGCTGGTCCACCAGAAACATGCGCCCGACTGTCTTCAGCAGAACCTTCGCCGCCGGCTGCTTCTGCGACTCAATCATGCGGACCAGAGTCTCGATCTTGTCGGCCGGCAGTCCGTCCGCGTCCTGCTTGGCCCGCGCCTTCTGGATGGCCTGCGCGACGCGCTTCTTGTCGAATGGCTTCAGCAGGTAGTCGACCGCGTTCACTTCAAATGCCTTCACCGCATACTGGTCGAACGCAGTGGCGAAGACGATCTTGGGCAGGGGAATTTTGTTGTCGAGCAGCTTCTTGATGACTCCGAAGCCGTCGAGCCCCGGCATCTGCACGTCGAGAAACACCAGATCAGGATTGTGTTCCTTGATCAGGTTGACGGCTTCCAGCCCGTTCTTGCCCTGGGCCACGACGTTTACATCGTCAGCATTCTTCAGCAGGTAGGCGAGTTCGTCGCGGGCGAGCTGCTCGTCGTCCACGATTACTGCGGATAAAGGCATCGAGGCTCCGGAAGGTTCGAGAGGACCGCTGAGCTGAGTATAGTGCTCAGATTTTCCCGAAGCAATGTGGGCGGCGACCGTTCCGTTTGCCTGTGTGGGAGCTTGCCTATGTGGGGACGGCCGCCTCGGCCGTCCGTCGAGCGAAGCTCGACGGACCGACTCTGTGTCCTCCGTGTCCTCTGTGGTGAAAAATTTCCGCTACTGCGGCCGCTGCATCATCCCGCCCATGTTGGGCATATCAAACTTCTTGTAGTCGGCCGGGACCTCAAACAGACTCGCGGGCTGAGTCCCTTCCTGGATGTTGCGCAGTTCCCAGCTGCCGTTCTTGCCTTCCCATTTCACGGGAAAGCGCAGCTTGGGATCAAGCCAAACATTGCCGGTTTCCCCCTTCGCGTTCGTGCCTTCGTACTTGACCGTGCTCCGTCCGTTGACCGTGTCGCTGCCGATCTTGCGGCAGCTTCCGCCCTTGTTCTGCGGCAGTTGCATCCAGTCGGAGCAAGCGGCCTCCACGTCGCCCGTGCGGAAGAAGTTGTAGGCCGTGCGCTGGCTTGCCATTTGCGGCGACAGTTCCATGTACATGTGCTGCTGGTTCATCAGCACGGTTGTGGTTTGCGTCGTCAGATTCATGATGACCACGCCCCCGCTCCGCGGGTCCTTGTTGGTTGACTCAAACCGCACCTTGTCCTTGGCGAAGTAGATTTTCCCGTTGCTACCTTTCTGCGAATCGAACATCTCGCCAGAAAACTCGGTCTGCGCGAGCACAAAGCTCGCGGACAGCAGCAGCGCGATCAGGCAGGAAGTCCGCGTCATCGTTTGGATCGTCTTCTGAGTCATCGTTCGAACCATATCAGTCTCCTTCAGGGTGGGCAGTTCCCAGTGGGCCCCGGAAACGCCAGAGAAAAGGCGGGAAAAGCATACCAGAAGTCGATGCTGCCCGAGGTGCGTTTGCCGGTTCAATGTCCGTTGCGGCCTACGGGCTTGGAGAAATCCTGCGCAATCCACTTCGACAGGAATGTGCTGCGGTGCTCGGCGAATCCCAGCTTGCGGTACAACTGCAATGCGGAAGTGTTTCCCTCGACGACTTCGAGGTGAAGCGCACGGATGCCCGCTGCCCGCGCCGCCTCTTCCAGAAACGCCATCGTCTGACGGCCCCAGCCGCGTCGGCGGTATTCCTCGCGCAGATAGAACTCGTCAACGAAGGCATCGCGCCCCAGCCACTCCAGGCTGTAGCCAAAACACAGCACGATGTAGCCCACGGCCGTGTCACCGTCGAGAATGAGCCAGGCGAGGCCCAGGTTGGAATCGCGCAGCAGAGCCGTCAATGCGATCCGGGCCTTCTCACGATCGAAACCGTGCCCGTCGAAGGCGTAATAAGCCCGCATGAATTCCAGAAGGACATCGGCGTCGGATTCGACCGCCAAACGAAATTGGGGCTCGTCGCTCATTTAACGGCGGTTCGCTGTGCTCCTGAGCCTCATGTGGAAGCGCGGCGCTTCAGCGTCGCGAAAAGTGTGCTGAAAATACAACGGGGACTTTAGTTCCCGAGACAGCCTTTCACACCACGTTCTCCAGAGCCAGCGCCATCCCCATGCCGCCGCTTACGCACAGCGTGGCCACGCCCCGCTTCGTGTTGCGCTTCATCATCTCGTGCAGCAGCGTCACCGTGATGCGCGTCCCCGTGCACCCAATGGGATGCCCGATCGCGATCGCCCCGCCATTTACGTTCAGCCGGTCGCGATTCATGTTCAGCGTCCGGTCGCAAGCCAGCACCTGCGCCGCAAAAGCTTCATTCAACTCGATCAGCCCGAAGTCGTGCAGCCGCAGATTGTGCTTGTCTTCCAGCTTGCGCAGAGCGGGGACGGGCCCAATCCCCATCGTCCGCGGATCGACGGCGGCGGAAGTCACGGCCACGATCCGCGCCAGCGGCTTCAGATTATTCTGCTTCACGAAATGTTCGTTGGCTACGACCACCGCAGCAGCCCCGTCGGTGATGCCCGAAGAATTCCCCGCCGTAATCGTCCCTGTCTTCGAAAACACAGGCGTCAGCTTCGCCAGCTTCTCCATGCTCGCATCGGCGAACGGATGCTCATCGCGGGCAAACGTGGTCGCGCCCTTCTTGCCCTCGATCGTCACCGGAACGATCTCGGCATCGAATCGTCCTGCGGCAATCGCCCGCGCGGCCCGCGTCTGCGAGAACAGCGCGAATTCGTCCTGCTCTTCACGCGTGATCTTGTAATGCTCGGCCAGCACCTCGGCGGTCTCGCCCATCACCATCTTGGCCAGCGGACAGAAAAATCCGTCGCGATACATCCCGTCGACCATTTCCTGATTGCCCAGCCGGTATCCCCAGCGCGCGCCGTCGAGATAATAAGGAACCCTCGACATCGACTCGGTGCCGGCGGCCAGAATGCAGTTCGCATCGCCCAGCAGAATCGCCTGATACGCCAGCGCAATCGATTTCATCCCCGACGCGCAGGCCTTGTTCACCGTAAACGCCGGAACTTCCTGCGGCACGCCGCTGCGTACAGAAATCTGCCGCGCTACATTCGGCCCGCCCCCAGCCTGCCGAGCACAGCCAATGATGGTCTCCTCGACCTGCGCTGGTTCGACTCCAGCCCGTTCCATCGCAGCCTTCGCGGCCACGACGCCCATGTCGGCGGAGGTCAGCGAAGCCATCGTCCCGCCAAACTTCCCAATCGGCGTCCGCACTCCCGAAAGAAGAAAGATTCCCTGCAAACCGGCACCTCCCAAACGCTTGAGTCTAGCAGGAGAAGAGTTTAAAGTTCCGCACATGGCTGAAGTCGGGCCTTAGCCCAGCCCTGAGTCGCTGAGCGGGTCGTCCGATCGGAAAGCGAGAAGACATGTCTCTATGGTTCGAGATCGCAGTTCTCATCCTGTTGGTCCTGCTCCTGATTCAGTTGATGGGTATCGAGGGAAACATCGGAGCCATTGCAGAGGAAATTCGGCGGCTACGCGAAGCCAAGAGATAGAGCCGTATTAAAGCTTGTTGGCCGTACGAATCAGAGCGCTATGGACACCTCAATTGACCCTAAGGAAGTTGCGAGGATTTTCGGCAAGAAATTTTGCGATCTTACGATTCTCGAGTTCCAATACCTGATGGCTGCTCTGGAAGACACTAAATACCAGGAAACGCGCAGCCGCCCGGAGACTATGGATCTGGCCAATCGAATGGCAGACCTAACGGTCGCACAATTTGTTACAGCCTATATCGACTCATTGCCTCGTGGGACGCCGCGCGAGGAGCTTTGACTCTCAGGAAATTGCAGAGGGAGCAAACATGAAAGGTAGATTTGATCGATATACCAGCGAGCCCAAACCTGGGGAGCGCTGTAAACAGTGCCTGATGCCACTCGAAGCCAACGTTCCCGTAACAAGAAGCGGCAACCCTAAAGTGTTGGAAGGCGGCGCGCTTCATGAGTCGTGTGTGGAAAAGTATCTCGCTAACAATCCACTTTCCGGCGAAGATCCGTTTGGACAGTAACCACCACCAACGCACTCTTGAGCTACTACCCAACGGCTGGTAGCGGCTGGATTTACCTCGCCTATGGTGTTTGATTGTCAGTCGCGTTTTCGCATTCGTCCCGCAGCGATTATTGAACAAACTCCGAGGACCATGGCGCTGACAACCATCCCCGCAGCCACTAGGACAGCAGCTAGTTCGATGTCTCCGGTCACAGGAGGTAAGTATAGTGCCAGTGAGGAATCAGAGCGATTCAAATTCAGCCGCTACCGGCTTCGCCCCTTGCCATTCCACCTAACCTCCGGCATAATAAGAGTTTGCCTCGATCTTCCCGGACTCTTCCGGAACAAGGATAAAGACCTGTGTTAATGATTCGTCTGGCGCGCCGAGGTGCGCGCAAACAACCGTACTACCGCATTGTGGTGATTGAGAAGGCGCGCGCCCGCAACGGCCGGCCGGTGGAAGTGGTCGGGACCTATAATCCCCGCACCAGTCCTGCCAGCGTCGAGTTGAAGCGCGATCGCGTCGAGTACTGGGTGTCGAAGGGCGCTCAGATGTCGGAGCGCGTGAACAAGCTGTTCACCAAGACTCCGGCCCCGGTTACCGCCGGCTCCGCCGCCTAAGTTTGTGGGGCCACTGCTTCCTGCCCTTTCGCAAAAAGCGCGAAAGGATGGGGCACCCTCATTCGAGCCACCGCGAGAATTAAACGCTTATGACTGAGCCCTCTGGAGATGTGCGTGCTCTCGTTGAGCTGATTGCGAAGTCGCTGGTCGACACGCCCGAAGAAGTCTTCGTCGAGAAGTTCGACGACGATGTGATCGAACTGGAAGTCGCCGAAAGCGACGTAGGCAAGGTCATCGGACGCCAGGGCCGGACCGCCCGCGCCCTGCGTGCCCTGCTGAGCGCTGCCGGCCACCGGGCGCACAAGCGCTACACGCTCGAAATCATTGAGTAGCCGGAGCATGAGTAGCTTGGATCGTGAGTTCTGAACCAAGTGGCGAGTTTGTGACGCTGGCCCGCGTCGTAAAGACGCAAGGCCGGCACGGCGAGGTCGCTGCGGAGTTGCACAGCGATATCCCGGAACGCTTCGCCGCCGGCATGAAGTTGTTTGCGTTGCCGAAGGATGAAGACGCGCGGCGCGAGTTGGAAGTGGAAGATTTGTGGCCGCACAAGGGACTGGTCGTCCTGAAGTTTCGCGGCGTCGATTCGATGAATGACGCCGAGTTGTTGATCGGATCGGAATTGCAGGTCCCGAAGCGCTGAACGCGCGGACCTGGAGCCGGGCTGGAATTACGTCAGCGATTTGATCGGTTGCACTGTTCTCGATCACGCCCGCGAAATCGGCCGTATCGAAGATGTTCAGTTCGGGGCCGGCGAAGCCCCGCTGCTGATCGTCGCGAACAGCGCGGGCAGAAAATTTGACGTGCCATTCGCCGAGGCGTACCTGGAAGGCGTGGACACAGCGCAGCGGCAAGTGCGCATGAACCTTCCTGAAGGCATGCTGGAAATCAATGCCCCGGTCACGGCGGAAGAAAAGCAGGCGCAGCAGTCGGAAAGAAAGAAGAAGCGCTAAGGTTCCTCTGTGACCTCAGTGTCCTCTGTGGTTAAACGGTTTAAGTTCAGGTCCAGATGAAAGCCGATATCCTGACGATTTTTCCCGGCTTCTTCCAAGGACCGCTGGATCACGGAATTACCCGCCGGGCCTGCGAGATGGGGCTGGCGAAAATCGAAGTTCACGACCTGCGGCAGTTTACGCACGACAAGCACCGCACCGTGGATGACCGCCCTTTCGGCGGCGGCGAAGGCATGGTGCTGAAGCCGGAACCGCTCTTTGAATGTCTGGAGACGCTGCAACTGGCGAGCCGGGAGGACCGCATCGCCGGCCGCGCGAAGCAGTCCGTGATTCTGCTTTCGGCGCAAGGCCAGCGTTTCACGCAGCAGATCGCGGCGGAACTGGCATCGCTCGACCGCATCGTTCTGGTCTGTGGTCGCTACGAAGGCGTGGACGAGAGGGTGGCTGATTTTCTCTCCGACCGCGAGTTGTCGATCGGCGACTACGTCCTGAGCGGTGGTGAGTTGGGCGCGGCGGTGATCATTGAAGCGGTCACGCGGTTGCTTCCGGGCGCAGTTGGCAACGAAGCTTCGACGCGGCAGGAATCGTTCACCGCGCACGAACAGACGACGCGAACGGAACCGGGTGCGGCGGATTCAACCTGCGGTTCCGGCGGATTGCTCGACTATCCGCACTACACGCGCCCCGCGGATTTTCGCGGGATGTCTGTGCCGGAAGTTCTGCTGAATGGCGACCATCAACAGATCCGCCGCTGGCGACGGCAGCGTGCCCTGGAAAAAACGCTGCGCAACCGCCCGGATTTGTTAGAAGGTGTAAAGCTGAGCGACGAAGACGCAAAGATTTTGGCCCGGCTGAAGCTCGAGAAGGGCTAAGAAGAAATTCAAGGATTCGAACAACGAAGGAAGAAACGACAATGTCAAACTTAATCATCGAAAAGCTGCTGGCCAAATCGCAACGCACCGACATCCCCGGATTCCGTCCGGGTGACACCGTTCGCGTCCACGTGAAGATCAAGGAAGGCGACAAGGAACGCGTGCAGGCCTTTGAAGGCGTGGTCATCAAGCGTGACAACGGTCCGCAGGCCAGCTTTACCGTGCGCAAGATCAGCTTTGGCCAGGGCGTGGAGCGCATCTTCCCCGTTCACTCCAAAGTGATCGACAAGGTTGAACTGCTGCGCTCGTCCAAGGTGCGGCGCGCGCGATTGTTCTATCTCCGCGGACTGAGGGGCAAAGCCGCTCGCCTGCGCGACGTGGAAAAGAGCTAGAGTCAGGATGCTCGGATGAGGGCCGGGTCTCTGACCCGGCACTCAGTGCGAGTGCATATCTATTGGTCAGTGCTGCAGTTGAAGACGCGGCTCAGAGCTAGCCAGCCGCCGCATACTCCCGTACCACTTCTACTTCCACAAATTCTTCGACCCTTCTTTTGCGCAGCTTGCTGAGCACGTAGCTGAGCAGCGGGACGGTCGCCTCGGCGGATCTCCTGGAACTCCACACCCATGCCGAGGTTGTTCACCAGATATTTCACCTGCGCCTTCACCGCGACGCTGATGTCAAACATATTCAGCATGAGCCGGAAGTCCTGGCCCGGCCGCAGCATTTCCTTGGATGAGATGCGCGCGCCGTATTCCGAAATCTGCTGCACCTCGCCCGATACGCGCTGTACGCCGTCGATCACTTCGGCTTCGCCCTCGACGAAGAAACGCGGACGCCGCCGCCGGTTGGCTTCAGGCCGCCCGAACCCGTTCGCTGTGCCGTAGTGCATACCATCGAGGATGACGGGCTGGTACTGCTCTTCCATTTGCCGCAGCTCTTCGTCCCAGGGCGTTCTGCCTTCGACGCATTGCACCGAGAACTGGCCGCGCAGGGGCGACGAGGGATCGCCGGACCAGACCACCTGGCAGATCGCCTTGTTGCGTCCGCGCTCCACCAACACTAGATCGCCGACGCTGACCGTGCGCGTGCTGAGCAGCCTCGCGCCGTGCGGGTGGATGTCATAGGTGCAGGCCATTTCGGCCGCGCCGCGGCCTTCCTGGCCGATGAGGCTCCAGCGAACCGGAAGCGCGAGGTGCACTACCTTGCCGGTGAGCAGGCCGTCTTCTGGCGACGCGTTGAGTTTGAATTCCACGATGCTTTTCGCTCTGGTTCTACTGAGACGAAGTTACCAATACATGTCCGGTCGGACAATGTACGCCAGTAATCCGGGACGTGGTTACTAAGCGGCGTTACCCGCGGGCGAAGGCATGGCCTGAGCGTGCCATTGTGCTGGCATGACGGAAGACAGAAACCGACTTGCGGGAATGCGCGCTCTCGACGAAGATGGTGGACAACTCGCTTGTTTCAGCGACGTCTCCTGGGATGAAGTTAAGGTCTGCACGAACGCTCTCTCCTTCCGCAGCCAAACTGCGGTTGCTCAAAACATTGCGCTGCACGCTGCGTTATGAAAAGAAAGCATGGGCGACTGGCGCGCGGATGGTGGCAGGCGTCGATGAAGTGGGGCGCGGTTCGCTGTTCGGATGCGTGGTGGCTGCGGCGGTGATTCTCGATCCGGCGTACCGGATCCGCGGGCTGCGCGATTCCAAGCTTCTGTTGCCGGAGCGGCGCGAAGTGCTGGCGGAACGCATTCGCGAACACGCGGTGGCGTGGGCTGTCGCGGCCGTGGATGCGGCGCGCATCGACCAGCTCAACATCTATCATGCTTCGCGAGCGGCGATGCGGGAAGCCGTGATGCGGCTTTCGCCTGCGGCGGACCATTTGCTGGTTGACGCTCTGCGGCTCGATTGCGAGCAGCCGCAGATCCCCATCATTCATGGCGACGCACTTTCGGCCTCGATTGCGGCAGCTTCGATCCTGGCGAAGGTGGAACGCGACCGCATGATGTGCGAGTGGGACGCGGTGTTTCCGGCGTACGGCCTGGCTTCGCACAAGGGATACAGCACGCCGAAACATCTTGCGGCGCTGCGCGAGTTTGGGCCGACGCCGCTGCACCGGCAGTCGTTTGCTCCGGTGTGGCAGAATCCGGTGCCGCAGGAGGTGTTTGGGTTTATGCAGGATGAGGAGCCTGTGGAAGCGGTAAGTGCCGAGGATCTGGCGGGTTAGGGGCGGGCGGCGGAAGTTTTCCACAATGTTCCTGCAGGAACATTTTTATTACAGTTGTGTACGTACACTTTTATAAGTAGAGTGGGCTATATGAAACAGCGAAAACGAGTTACGAAGGGTAGGAAAGCCGGTCGGCGCGGGTCGGCGGCGGGGTCGCGACGGAAGACTGGAAAACGCAAGGGAATCAGTCTGCAGGGGTCGGCGGAATCGTCGCGGCGAGCGTCCGCGTCGATGGAAGATGTGCTGGAGTTCTACAAGCCGATCAAGAAGCCGGTCACGCTGCGCTTGGATGCGGATGTGCTGGCCTGGTTCAAGCGGGAGGGCCGCCGGTACCAGACGCGGATCAACGCGGCTCTGCGCAGGGTGATGGAGCGCGAGATGAGGGCGGGGTAGTCGGGAGTGTTTTCGCATTTTCAATTGGGTCAAAATCCCCACGTCTCGCAAAGAACGCGAGACATGGGGCACCCGGCATCGATAACCAGGGATGGGCGACGTTGCTCTCAATCGCGCCTAGCGGCGTTTGTGCTGTCTATCTTGCTAGGTTGCACCCTGTCCTCCTGTCACGGCGATCGTCGTGAGTCGTTCTATCCTGCTCTGGCGGATGCGAAGAGGGACGGCGCGATTGACCGTGGATGGATACCGGACTTCCTGCCAGAGAGTTCGCGCAATATTCATGACTTGCATGACCTCTCACCATCGACTCAATGGTGCGCGTTTGAATTTCCTCCCGTTGATGCGCCCGCGCTTCGCAAGGTACTCAAGAGTGATGGCACATCACTCTCGTCCGTGAGGCGCGTGCCCGATCCCCATAAGCGATGGTGGCCGGTGGTGCTGAGGGGTGATCTTGACGCGACAAAGATTCGTGAATCGGGACTCGACCTCTATATGAGCCTTGAGCCCGAGACTGCTTCCACCAAAGAGGTATTGCTAGTCGCAATTGACTGGGTGAAGGGGCACGGTTTTTTCTATCGTACTCCAGTCAGTTAGTTGAGACTGGCATTGAGTTCATGTAGCAGCTCTGTGTTCTTCAGGATCGCGCGCTGCAGGATTTCTGCTTGCTGCTTGGCCGTTGGCCAGTCCTGGGCTTCGACGGCTTCCGTTAATCCCGGCAATTCGAGGTGGGCGTAGGTGAATCTTGCGCCGTAGAGGATGTGCTTGAACCAGGGGCGGCCGGGGATGCCATCGGGGTTCAGCCAGTTGCGCTCGACTTGCATCATGCCGTGATTCAGAGTGGTGGCTAGTTTGGGGTCGATTTTTCCTGACGCCAGCTTGTGGGTGAGGGATTCGTTCAGGCGCTTGCCGGCGGCTTCGAAAGCGTCGATGGCTTTTCTGACTTCACTCAGCTCGAGTTGCGACGGGTTGGAAGACGCCTGCGCCGCCGTGGAGTCTGAGACAAATCCGTGGTCGAAACTCCCTGAGGGGTTACTGGTAGCGCCGGCAGCCACGGGGTCCTTCGACTGCGTGGCGGGTTCGCTTCGCGAACCCGCCACTCCGCTCAGGATGACAGATTTGTTTTTGCTTGCCAGTTCGTTCACGAACTGGCGGACGTTGTTGGCGTAGCTGGCGAAGTCGAAGGGGAGCAGGTCGGCGTTCGCCAAGCGCAGAGCGGTCACGCCCCACAACTGGCTCATGAGCGTGTGGTATTTGTAGCCGGGATCGCCGAAGTGGTTCATCCAGTAGAAATCGTCGTAGGCGGAGTGGTAGACGCCGTAGTCTCCGTCGAAGCCCAGACCGAGGACCGGCATGCCAATGAAGTTGAGGAAGACAGTGTGGTCGGAGCCGCTGCCGATGCGCGTGTCGGCGAGGCTGTCGTCGATGATTCCGGAGGAACTGAACTGGCTGGATGCGTTGCCTTCCGCTTTCTCGCGGGCGATGGTTTCTTTCCATGCGTCGTAGAGACTTTTTCCTGACGGATCCTGCAGCGTACGGGTCGTTTCGACCAGCATGGGCGCGAGCGAGGCGACGGCCTGTCCGTGGAAATTGGGGCCGGACGTGGCTTCGTCGACGTTAATGTAGGCGACGGCTTTGGCGCGGAGTTCGTCAGCGAACTGCTCTCCCCATTCGGTGGAACCGGTGAGGCCGACTTCTTCGCCGTCCCAACTGCAGACGACGAGCGTGCGGCGTGGGCGCATGCCGTTCTTTTTCAGTTCGCCCAGCGCGCGCGTGAGTTCCATCATGCTCGCGGTTCCGCTCGAAGGATCGACGCCGCCGAAGACCCAGGCATCGCGGTGATTGCCCAGTACGACCCATTCGTCAGGCAACTCGGAGCCGCGGATGCGGCCTTCGACCACGTAGTAGGGCTGCGTGCCGTTGTCCATTTCGATTTTCAGATGAGCCTTCACGCGGTCGCCGCCGAGGTGGTAATGGATCGGCAGGCCTCCCTGCCAGTCTTGCGGGGCTACGGGCCCATCCATGTTTTCCAGCAGAGGCTTGGCGTCGTGCCACGACAACGGCAGCGCCATAATCTTGGGCGCGGAGACTGCCTCTTCAATGGGGATGCGTTTGGCGCCGGGAACTGAGGCCCATCCCGGAGTCTGCGGATCGCCGGGGACCATGAAGTCGTAGGTGATGGCGCCGCGCTGGATGTGATACTCGGGACCCCATGGTCCGTCGGGATCGACTTTGCCTTTCTTGTAGCCGTCTTCCTGGGGATCGCTGTAGACGAGCATGGCGGCGGCGCCTTCGCGCTGTGCGGTGAGCGCTTTGAATCCGCGATAGCTGTAGGGGTTCGAATAGCGCACGAGGACGATCTTGCCTTTGACGCTGATACCGTTCTTGCGGAGCAAGTCGTAGTCTTCGGGATTGCCGCTGTGGGCGTAGACGACGGGCGCTGTGACATCGCCGGAGATCGACATGCCGAGCCAGGCGCCGCTGATCGCGGGATTCTTGGAGTCTTCGTCGCCGGGCAGCGGAGTTTCGCGCAGGGTGGCTTGATAGTGAATGGGCGCGATCATTTCAAGCGATGCGCTTTTGGGATTGGTGCCGTAGACGTCGTAGCGGCGGATGATGACGTCTTCGAGGCCTTGCTTTTTCCACTCGTCGCGAATGTATTCCGCGAGTTCATTGTTGCGCTTCGATCCAGCGACGTGGGGTTCCTGGGTGAAGATGCGGTGCTGGCGGCGCTCCTCGTCCGCGTTCGGGATGGATTTGAACTTGGATTCGACGGCGGTTTCGTGGGCGGCGGAGGCGGGAGTGAAGCCAAGGATGGTTTGTGCGGAGGCTGTGGTGCAGAAAGAGAGAGCGGCGAGGGCGAAAATCTGAGCGTGAGTTCTGGTCATGTGTGGTTTGAGGATGCAGACATGCTAACGGGGTTGCGGTGATCTTGTCATCCTGAGCGGCGGCGAAGCCGGCGTGCGGGACATTACGTCGGTGGAAAGCTTGGATGTCGTGGAGGGAATGCCTCAGTGCATGTGTTGTGCGGGTTCTCGCCAACTGCCTTGCTGCTTTCCGCTTTTCGTACGGTCCCTCGGAGGGCTTGCGCCCTCCTCAGGATGACATGACTTAGGGGGGGGGTTTTAACCGACTTTGCCGTCCGGCTGATAACGGTGTCGTTGATACCATCCGTAGCTCAGATCGCGCCATTTGGGGTTGGCCGATTTGATCAGGTTGATTTTTTCTTCTCTTCGCCAGGTCTTCATTTCTTTTTCCCGCCGGATCGCCGTTAGCGCCGCGCCGTGACGTTCAAAATAGACGAGGCTGGTCACATTGTATTTTGCGGTGAATCCGGCGAAGGCGTGGGTTTTGTGCTGGAAGACTCGCTGTTCGATGTTGCTAGTCATGCCGATGTAGAGAACGCGTCGCTGGCTGGCCAGGATGTAGACGTAGAATATCTTCGGCATGTTCGGAGATTGCTGGTTCGCCATGCGCGCGTCAGTGATGGGTGTCACGTTCTGACGGAGAGTGTTCCGAATCGGGATTGGTGTGAGCGCTGTCATCCTGAGCGGCAGCGAAGCCGGCGTGAGGGACCTTACGTCGGTGGAAAGCTTTGATGTCGTGGAGGGGAATGCCTCAGTGCATGCGGTGTGCGGGTTCTCGCCGACTGCATTGCCGCTGTCCGCGTTTCGTAGGGTCCCTCGGAGGGCGTGCGCCCTCCTCAGGATGACATGGTTGTGATTGGCCGAGATCGCCGGCTTACTTGGCTTTCAGGATTTCCGTTAGCAGGTCTGGTTTGGCGTCGTCGCGCACCAGGTGGGGATATTTTTCTCCGCCGTGGTAGTCGATTTTGTAGGTCTTGTAGTAATCGGTGTTTTCGACCAGGAGTTCGATGGGCGCGGTGCCGGTCTTTGCAGCCTTGATGTCGTCTCGCAGGATCTCGGGGGAAAAGCGCCGGCCGTTGACTGCTACTACTTTCATGCCGGGGCCGATGCCGGCTTTGGCGGCGAGGTCACCCTCGATGGTGTCGGAGATGGCGCCATCATCATTCAGGACAAGGCCGATTGCGAAGGCGGCGGGAACGAAGTGGTAGGCTCCGGCCATGCTGCTCATCATCTCGGATGGATTTTCGTCGTAGACGACTTTCCATCCGCTGCCCTCGATACCGCCGAGAGGGGCGCCGGGGCCGTGATTGGTGAGGCGCTCGGTCCAGAATCCGCGCCAGTCGTAGGGAGCGACCTGGTTGAGCGCGTTGACGACGTCGTCGAAGGTGTAGGTTTTCAGCGCGGGTCCGGTGCTGGGCGCGCCATGAAAGAGGTGGCAGAAATCGTCGATCGACTTGGCGCCCTTGGTCTGTTGGCGGATGAGGACGTCGACCCAGAGCCAGTTGAGAGTGTCCTCGTTGTAGAAATCGGTGCCGCGGCGCCATGATTCCCAGGCGCGTGGAGAAAAATAAAGTTGCGGGGCGGCGTCGGCGGTGTCCTGCAGGTTGCGCCATTGGCGGCCGGGTGTTGCGCGATCGAGGCCGGACGCGGTGATGGCTAGATCGTCGCGGTCCTGGTCCGCGCTGAGCAGGCCGCTGCGTGCGGTCAGGACGAATCCGAGATAGTTCGTCAGGCCTTCGTACACCCAGAGGAGGTCGTCTTGCATCGGCTGCTGATAGTCGGGCGTGGCGAGGTGGGCGGGACGGCGGAACTTTCCGTTCCAGGAATGAACGTACTCGTGGGGAAGCAGACTGGCCGAGAGTTTGCGCGAAGTGTCGTCGACCAAGGCGCGCTCATCGACGCGGCTGTCGTCGGATTCGTGATGCTCGAGGCCGAAGTGGGCGACGTGATCGCTGAGCGTGTAGAGGAAGTGGTAGTCGCGGTAGTGGTGCGCGCCGAACAGCTTCTGCGCCTGCTCGACCAAACTCTTGTAATGATTCCAGGTTTCCTGTGGGGCATCGAGCGCGGCTGCGCTGTCGGCTGCGATGTCCATCTCAGTTACGGGATCTTGCGCGAGCGGGACCACCTTTAGGAATTCTCCGGTGATAACCGGCGAATCGACCAGCGTGGTGAGAGAGACGGTGGCGAACTTGATTTCATTTCCGCTCTGGCTTGAGACGGGCAGCGGCGTGCCGAACTTCCATCCGTCGGGAAGTTTGAGGCTGGCGGAGTAGTTGATGTCGTCGGACTTGAAGCCTTTGGGATAGAGCAGGACCTGGTTCCAGCTGATGACAGCTAGTTTGTCGGTGGCAGAGGAGCCGGCGGAGAATCCTCCCTCGAAGGTGGCGGGAGAGAGGAAGTCGAGTTCGGCGGCGATTTCAGTGACGCCTGCAGGAACGTCGACGTGGAGGGTGAAGCCGTCGAGCAGGTCGCGGCGCCATTTCAGGGGCTTGCCGGCGGCGGAGAATTTCAGTCCGGCGAGATCGATGACCGGGCCATCAGGAGCGTGCTCGCCGGGAATCCATTTGGGGTAGTAGAGCGTGAGGTCGCCGGCGGTCGCGGGAATGGTCAGCGAGGCGTGGAAGATTTTGCGGGGTGCGGTCGTGGCATCGACCGCGATGGTGACGGTGGGCGGCGTTGCTGGCGTTGCTGCGGCTAGCGCGGAGACTGCCAGGACTGCGACACAGACTGCTCCCACGGCTTTCGAGAGTTTCATTCTTACCAGGCCCCCATTTTTGTGATGAAGCGAATCCCCATTTGTGATTGCAGAAGTAAAACTATAGCAGTCCGCGCATGTGACGGTATAGCGCGTGAGGCTTTGGATATTCGGTCCCCTCATGAAGGCGTCATCCCGAACTCGGGGTAGTTCAGCCGGGGGAGGGATCTCGCGGGCAGCTCCGGGGACGCATTTCCGTTCTGCGCGCGAGATCCTTCCCTTCGCCTGAAAAACGGCTCCGGTCAGGATGACGCCCGTGGGCCGAGAAATTATGAAAGGCGAACGGCACAACACGGAGAAGCGTTGGCGCTGCTATCATTTCGCTGAATGTCGCGGCGCGGAAAATTCATCACATTTGAAGGGCTCGACGGAACGGGCAAGAGCACGCAGATGCGGAAGCTCGCGGCTGTGGTGCGTGCGGCGGGGCACAAGGTGGTCGAGACGCGCGAGCCGGGCGGGACTTTGACCGGGGAAAAGATACGCAAGGTGCTGCTGGATTCGGGGACGGCGGGGCTCTCTCCGCTGGCTGAGATGGCGCTGATGTTCGCTTCGCGGGCGCAACACATTGCCGAGGTGATCGAGCCAGCGCTGGCGCAGGGCAGCATCGTGCTGTGTGATCGATTTACGGATTCGACGGAGGCATATCAGGGTAGCGGGCGGCGGCTGGGGAGTCAGGCGGTGCGCGAGTTGCATCGCGTGCTCTGCGGGAATCTGCAGCCGGATTTGACCATTCTGCTGGATTCGGATGCGGCGGCCAGCGTGAGCCGGGCGCGACGGAGGAACAAGCGCAACTCGAAGGCAGCGAGCCGGGGACACCACGACGAGAACCGCTTCGAGCAGGAGACGCGTGCGTTCTTTGGGCGCGTTCACGACGGGTACCTGGCGATTGCGAAACGGGAGCCGGGGCGCGTGGTCACGGTCGATGCTCGCGGGACGCCGGGGCAGACGCACCAGAAAATCGTCGAGATCGTTTCTCACAAACTAGCTCTGTCGAGTGCTACGAAGAGGGCGCAGCATGTCCATTAACCGGCGAAAATTCTTGGAAAGTGCTGCCTTGATGGCTGCGGCGGCCAAGATTGTGCCGCGCGGCTGGGGATTTACCTCACAGAATCCTGCCTCAGTGGCGGCTTCCAATCAGAAGAAGGCTTACGGTTCAGGCTATTTCGGCGAGTGGACGCAGGATGAGTTCGGGTTGCCAGTGTTTCATTACACCTGCGATCACCTCATGGACCCCAAAGCTGTGACTGAGGTGAATCCGGGCGTACTCGCTGCAACGGAGCATATTCATCAGGTGGGGAATGATCGCATTGTTGCCATCGCTTCGAACCATGGCCATGTTCGCGTGCGGCAGGATGAAGGAGCCCCGAAATTTCTGAACGATTTCGCGCCCGATCGCGGATGCTTCGGCGGCGGGTTCGGATACCTCACTGACGGCACGGCTGTCCTCAGCACGTTGTACCCGGGGAATGCTGACAGTTTTGATCGAGTCTTTGGGATTGGATATTTCCGCAAAAAAGTCTCCGGGCATGGGTACGCGATCGACCAGGTTATCTTTGCGCCGTTCGGCGACGATCCCGTGCTGGTTTCGCAGGTCACGATTTCCAACGCCGGGCCGTCGGCGGCGAACCTGCGCTGGGTCGAATATTGGGGATGCCAGGTTTATCAGTTCTCGTTCCGGGCGTTCATCGAGCTATTCGCCGGAAAGAGCATGCATGAGACGCGGCGGGACTTTGGGGCGCGCTTTGCGCATCACTTCCGTCCCGTGGCCGGCGGTTCGGGCTTGGTGGAGACCAAGGAGTTTCTGGGGCGCGATCCGGCCGAGGAGCAGCGATTTCAAGGCATGGTGGCGTCTCTGGAGAGGAGCCCGAACGTGTTTCTCACTGCGCCGGATCGGAACGCACCGAAAGAATCGGACTTCGACGACCTCAATCCGCCACCAACGTTTCTGGTATCGCTGGATGCTCCCGCGAGCGGAATGTCGACCAACGGCAAGGCGTTCTTTGGGGCGGGTGGCGCGAACCATCCAGCAGGACTTGAGCACGAACTGGATGGCGACCTGGGACAGACCGGGGCAGCGAGCGCGCTGCTGCTCGAACGCAAGTTTGCGCTCAAACCGGGGGAAAGCCGCACACTAACGTTTCTCTACGGATATCTTCCGGCGGGCGCCGACGTGAATGCTCTCGTCGCAAAGTATCGTACGCGTGCATCGAGTGCGCTGCGGGAGTCCAGTGAGCAGTGGAAGCGGCACGGGCTGCGGTTCAGCACGCCGGAGGAGCCGTGGGTGGAGCGCGAAGTTACTTGGAATCACTACTACTTGCGAAGCGGCTTTACCTACGACGATTTCTTCAAACAGCACATCGTTTCGCAAGCCAGCATCTACCAGTACGTGATGGGATTTCAAGGCGCGGCGCGCGATCCGCTGCAGCACGCGTTGCCGTTTCTGTTTAGCGATCACGAGCTGGCGAAGGAAGTCTTGCGCTACACGCTGAGCGAGGTGCGTCCGGACGGATCGATTCCTTACGGAATTGTGGGACATGGCATGCCAATGCCGACCACCAGCGACAAGTCCAGCGACATGCCGATGTGGCTGATTTGGGCGGTCAGCGAGTATGTGCTGGCCACGCGTGACGTGAGATTCCTCGACTCGGAGGTAGTGATGTTCTACGGGGAGAGCGCTGGGCGGGTTTCCGTGCGCGATCTGCTGGCGCGTTGCTACCGGCATCTGACCGATGATGTAAGGACCGGGGAGCATGGCCTGATGCGGATGTTGCAGGATGACTGGAACGACGCGCTGGTGAACGCATGGACAACGGAAGCTGAGTCGAAGGAAGTTGTGGAGAAGGGTGAGAGCGTACTCAATTCCGCGATGGCGGCATACGTTTTCGATTACTACGCGCGCCTGCTGGCTTATGCGGGCGGAAACGAGAGTTTGACGTCGCCGATCCGGCAGAAAGCGGAGGAGCATCGCAAGGCGGTGCGGGCGCAGTGGACGGGCGGCTGGTTTCGGCGGGCGTGGCTGGGACCGGCCGCTGGCTGGCTAGGCGAAAAATGCATGTGGATCGAGCCGCAGCCGTGGACGATCATCGGAGGAAGCGCCAGCGAGGAGCAGACACACACGCTGATTCGCAACATCGATCAAAAGCTGCGGCAGGGTTCGCCGATCGGAGCGGTCCAACTCAGCGAGGGTCCCGATCAGGTGCAGCGTGGGGCGTGGAAGTCGGAGGCAGGAACGCAGGTCAATGGCGGTGTTTGGCCGTCCCTGAACCAGACGCTGATTTGGGCGCTTGCGGGTGTTGACGGGGCGATGGCGTGGGACGAATGGAAGAAGAATTCGTTTGCGCGGCACGCGGAAGTGTATCCCGAGATTTGGTACGGGACGTGGAGTGGACCCGATGTGCTGAATTCGGCATTGAGCAAACATCCCGGGGGCACAACCGGCGGCGCACCTTTTGGGTGGACGGATTTTCCAGTGCTCAACATGCACACGCACGCGTGTCCGCTGTATGCGCTGTCGAAATTGATTGGGGTGGAGTTCACAGAATCGGGGGTAAGTCTGTCGCCGAAGTTGCCACTGACGAGTTTCAGGTTTGAATCGCCTTTGCTGGGGCTCCTCAAGTCCGCTCAGGGATATGAAGGGTGGTACAACCCGAGTTTGCACGGTACGTATTCGATTCGTCTCAAAGTTCCCCCGGAAGCGGCGAAGGGCCTATCGCGGTTCGAGGTCAACGGGAAGAAGATCGACGCGAGGTTGGTCGATGGGGCGTTTGAGATGCGAGGGCAGGGAGGCGGGGGAAGTGCGCTGCGCTGGTCGATTTCCCGGTAACGAATTCCATTGGAAGACTTCCTTCACCACAGAGTCACAGAGACACAGAGAAGGCCAGAAAGCAAAACGCCAGAACGCATCGTCCATTCCGGCAGTCGATTTACAATGATTTCGCCTTTCGTTTTCCTCGGTGTCTCTGTGCCTCTGTGGTGAAAATGATCTATGCCATTTTCTAATTTTCATGGCAACACGGAAACGGTTCATCGCCTGCGCGATATGCTGGCGCGCGAGCGCTTTCCGCATGCTGTTGTGCTTTCTGGCGGGCAGGGGTCGGGGAAGTACACGCTGGCGTTGATGCTGGCTCAAGCGCTGAACTGCCTGGCGCCGACGACGACCGATGGCTTGCCAGATTTCTGCGGGAAGTGTGCGAACTGCAGTCACATTGCGCAGGCCGCTGATCTGGATGCGCGATTTGCCGAGGCCGTCGAGGCCCGTGAGAATCTGCGCGAGACGGATAAGAAGGAAACGCGGCTGTTTGTCCAGACGCATCCGGACGTGCTCATCATTCCTCCCGATCCTCCGCAGATGATGATCAAAGTGGACCAGGTCCGGCGGGTGATTGAGACGATCTATTACCGACCGGCGGAGGGCAGGGAACGTGTTTACATCTTCAGCGACTCGGCGTTCATGAAGGAGGCGGCGAACTCGCTGCTCAAGGTGCTGGAAGAGCCGCCGGGGTTCGCGACGATTTTTCTGCTGACGGAGAATCCAGGGGAACTGCTGCCGACGATCCGGTCGCGTTCGATGGTGTTTCAGCTGGGGGCGCTGACGGCAGAGGAGATTGAGCAGTACCTGGCGAAGCATCGTCCAGAGTGGAAGGCGCCGGAGCGCG
Source organism: uncultured Acidobacteriaceae bacterium (assembly GCA_963701935.1). Classification (GTDB taxonomy): domain Bacteria; phylum Acidobacteriota; class Terriglobia; order Terriglobales; family Acidobacteriaceae; genus Sulfotelmatobacter. Next base: position 215,507 of record CAVPBT010000001.1, read on the forward strand.
CGCTGGTGGCCCGGCTGTCGGAAGGGGCGGTGGGGCGGGCTCGCGGATTTGATCTGGCGGCGTACGTCGCAGCCCGATCGCATGCGCTGGCGATTCTGAACTCGGCTTTACGCGGCGGGGAGCACAGCGAGTTGTTCAAGGTGACAGAGTCTTACCGGCCTGGAGCGGAAGGGCGCGAGAAGACCGAGCAGCTGATACGGACGCTCTATTCTCTGCTGCGCGATCTGGCGTCGATTGAGGCGGGGGCGCCGGAGTTGGTGCGCAATACCGACATAGCATCGGAATTGAAGCGGCTGGCGGAGTCAGCCGATTTCGAGTGGCTCACGGCGGCGTCGGACCGACTGGCCGAGGTGGAGCGCGGCATGCGGCGGAATTTGTTGCGGTCGTTGTCGCTGGATGCGTTTGCTGCGGCGCTGGAGAGGGCGTAGGCGGGCTAGGCGCGTCGAGTGCTAGACTTTCCCGCATGTCGACGTTCGTCCTAGTACACGGCGCATGGCAGTCAAACGGTACGTGGGACCTGCTGGCCCCCTTGCTCGAGAAGCAAGGCCATCGGGTGATCAAACCGGTCCTCAGCGGCCTTGGTACCGACCAAAGCCGTCTGTCTCCTGACATTACGCTGCGGCAACATGTCGAAGACGTTTCGGCCGAGTTATCAAAGTCCCCGGACCCGGTGGTCCTTGTAGGCCATAGCTACGCAGGGATGATCATCAGCGGCGCGGCTGAGGCAAACCCGAAGCAAGTGCGGCGACTGGTTTTTCTGGATGCGTTCATTCCGGAAGATGGCGCAAAGCGTGTTGGAACTTGCTTCCGCCTGAGACCGGCACCTATTTTCGCGGCGTCGCGCGTGACCATGGAGACGGCTGGCGGTTGCCGGGCGGGGACGGGCAACTTGGACCTCTGGGGACTCAAGCCCGGCGAGGCACGTGACTTCGTGCGCGCCCGGTTGTGTGATTTTAGTCTGCGTTGCTTTGAGGAGAAGCTTCCGTCTTCCGGCCAATCGAAAGGCCAGCATTCCTGCCACCTTCGTTGCCTGCGTTGCGGAAGGATATCCGGCGAGGCCGTTCTTCGCGCCGTTTGCCGCAAAAGCTCGTGCTTCGGGCTGGGAAGTCGCCGAACTGAAGACTGGCCACGACTGCCATGTGGAACGTCCCGAAGAGGTCGCGAACATTCTGCTGGAGGAGTAGGCATCCCCGCGCGGTTGACGACAGATCGCCAATTCACTCATTGAGCAGGGTCAATGAGTGTAATGGCCTTCCATGAGAAGGCCGGTCGGAGTCAAGTCGATTCTGTTCTCGTTTCGTGAAACATGGTTTTTCTCCCGCCGAGTGGCCACTGTCGCCATGCTTCCATCCGCACTCTCGAGGAGCGATTCGTTTCGCTCGGTGCATGTTGGGCGTTCTCGTTTCAGCCGGTGCTGCCATCTGATTGGCGCCCTGTGGTTCTGCTCTTTCAGAGTGGAACCTGGGCCAGGCCATTAACGCAGTCACCGGAACTCGGCTTTGGGCTTTTGTCTTTTCTCTTCCTGGAACGGTTTTGACTTTGTTTTGCCGTTTTGTTTTACGCGGCTGCGGCCACGGTCGTTCGGCTGCTGTTGTGCAACGGTTCGTACACTTCTCCGCTCACCCACAGATGATGCAGCAGCACCGCCAGCTTTCTTGCCGTGGCCACGATCGCTCGTTTCTTTCCGCTCTTCCCGCCCCGTTCGGCCAGCTTCAGTCCCCAGCGCCTGAGATCACAGTCGATGCCGAACGGTCCCAAGATGTGTTGCGCTCCCTGCACCAACAACGTCCGCAGATAGGGATCGCCTTCTTTGCTGATGTGCATCTGCGGTTCACTCTGTCCCGAGTTCCTGCGTCCCGGCTGCAGTCCCAGATAGCAGCCTACGTCGCGACTCTTGCGAAAACGATGCGGATCTTCCAGCGTCAGCATGTACGTCAGCGCGATCAGCGTGCCCACGCCCTTGATCTGTTTCAGCAGCGCCACTTGCGGATAACTCTGCTGCGCCAACTGCTCGATGCGTTCGTTGTATTCCACAATGCGCTCGCTCAGCGACTCGATTGCGTTCAACAGGGGTTCCAGTGCGGCTTGCAGTTCCGGACTCAAGCCTTCCGCTTTCTCCGGATTCATATTGCGCACGTTGCAGCCGCGCAATCGTTCGCCGTAAGACTTCGCCAGCCCGCGAGCCGTGTTGACCAGCGCCGGTTCGCGCCCGCACCAGCCCTGCGCGCGCCCGAATCATCATGAGATCGGCTTGCGCCTGCGCGCTGCGATGCTTCACCGGATACAGCAACTCGGGATCGATCCGCGCCAGCCGCGCCAGCGTCTGCGCATCCAGCCGATCATCTTTCTTGCGGCTCTCCCCGATCAGCCGCACCTTGCGCGCATTCGCCACGATCACTTCATGCCCCAACTCGCTGAGCAAGCGACTGATCCAGGGCGAATGCGTCCCGATTTCCAGTGCGATCCGACTGCGCGGCATCGCGCCGAAAACTTCCTGCAACGCTTTCGCATTCGTGCGGACTCGCTGCTCCAGTTGTATCTGGCCGGCTTCATCCACCACGCAGTACCAACTGTTGCGATCTCCCAGATCCAATCCGATGGTCAGTTTCTGCTGAGAAATATTCCTGCTCTGCTTTGCCACTACGGTGCTAACCTTCTTCATTGCCGGTCTCCTTTTTATCTGTGCTTCGAGCACGTCGATAACTTGGGAGCGTACACGCATCCCGCCGGAGACCGGCCTTCTCATCCCATCTGATTTCAACAACTGACATGGAATTCCTGCGCGATTCGGAGTAAGGTCTGTTGACGTGAGAAAGCTTTCCGCAGCCCTGCTGGCGTCATCCCTGATTTTCTTTATGCTCTTGCCCCTTGTGGGCTGCAACCGAGAGAGCTACTTCAAATTGTACGGCTATACTCGGGACGACCTCTTGTATGGAACCACGCCGCGAGAGGATGAGACGTTTGCCATACACTCTGTGAATCTGCTTCGGCAAGGTCGATTCGACCAAGTTGAAAACCAGCTCGATCCCAGCATCAGGAATGTCCAAACGCGCGACGGACTGACCAGAATGCACGATATGTTTCCCAGCGCTGAACCAGCTTCGATCAAAGCTGTGGAGGCGGGGACTGTCCGTGGCCGCAGTGGCTCTACAACCCACATTACTTTGGAATACGAGTTCGCGCCGCAGGTCGTGCCAACGAGCGGGCGCACAGAGATGGAACCCCGAAGTTGGTTGCTCGCGCAGGTCGTGATCCTGAGGAGTGATGGTGCCACGACTATTCGCGGGCTCACTGTCACCCCGACTTCGAAGTCCTTCGAAGAAATGAACGAATTCACCCTTGCGGACAAGGGCATTTCTCAGTATGCCGGACTATCGCTGGCCCTTGGCGTTGCCGGGATTATTTTGTACGCCTTCGTGCTGTGCATCCGTTCCAAGATTGGCAAGAAAAAGTGGTTCTGGTTGCTCCCGATGGTGGTTGGCCTGCTCCGCGTCACCGTGAACTGGGCTACTGGGCACTGGACGTTTACGCCTTTGGCCTTTCAGATCCCACCGGTCAATGTGTCCGTCTATGCTTATGGCCCTTGGCAAATCATCATATACGCTCCGGTTGGGGCAATCGCATTCCTCCTTTATTGCAGAAGGCGCCCAAAGCCAATCGCCACTCTACCGCTTGCGCAGCCGCCGACTCTGGGCCAACCAGCCGACACGCAAATGCTCCCGTAGCTGACGATAAATCCCGATTACACTCATTGACCCAAGGCTGGGGTTTGAGCGCAAACTCCGATTACACCAAATTGCTTCCGGTTTACCCGTTGTGCGTTCTCGATTCGGCTAGAATGTGCCGAATCCGTATATGCTACTCAGGACTCTACCAGCACGATCACCTCATAGGAGCACATCATGAAGCGACTCATCCTCCTCCTCGTTTGCAGTCTCGCGTTCTTCTCCGCAACCGCAAATGGGCAGAAGCCAAAAGACGAAGCGGAGCGGCCGGAAGCTCTGCGCGTCGTGGAGGTCTGGCTTGACAGCGTGCAGGCATATCAACACATTCCGGCAATCTCGGCGGGCGTTGTGGTGGGCGATGACCTGATCTGGTCCAAGGGCTTCGGAACCATCGATGCCAGCCACACCGTGGCCGCCACACCCCAGACGATTTACTCCATCTGTTCGATCTCCAAGCTCTTCACCTCGATCTCGCTCATGCAACTCGAGGAAGCGGGCAAGGTTCGGTTGGACGATCCGATTGCCACTTACCTTCCGTGGGCGAAGATCACTCCGGCTGCCGACAGCGGACCCATCACGCTGCGCGGCATGCTCTCCCATTCTTCCGGGCTGCCGCGCGAGTCCGATTTTCCGTACTGGTCGGGGCCGGACTTTCCTTTTCCCACGCGCGAGGAAATTCAAGCCAAGATCGCGACGCAGTCGGCCCTGTATCCCGCCGAGCGCTATTTCCAGTACAGCAATCTTGGGCTCACCTTAGTCGGCGAGACTGTGCAAGCCGTCTCGGGCCAGCCGTATGCGGAGTATGCCAAGGCGAACGTTCTAACTCCGCTCGGTCTCAGCGATACCCGCACATTTATGCCGATGGATCTTTACGGAAAGCGACTGGCTGTGGGTTACGGCGCCCTGAAGCGCGATGGCACGCGCGATCTTGTGAAGCCATTCAATACCCGCGGCGTGACCCCGGCCGCCGGCTACACCTCTACGGTGGACGACCTTGGAAAGTTTGCCTCCTGGCAGTTCCGCCTGCTGCGCACCGGGCAGACGAACGTCTTAAAGGCTCCGACGCTCCGCGAGATGCAGCGGGTCCAGTTCATGGACCCAGACTGGAAGACCAGTTGGGGACTCGGCTTCGCGGTTTCGCACAGAGACGACCACATCTATGTTGGACACGGCGGCTCCTGCCCCGGATACCACACTATCCTGTCAATGCGGAACGACGATCAGACTGCGGTCATCGTGATGGACAACGGTTCTGAGAGCCCTTCACCTTTTGCCGAGGCGATCTTCGCAATCCTGGACAAGCGGAAGGGATACGAGTTCAAGGCGCCGCTGCCTGCCACGGGAATCAACCTGGAGGATTACGCCGGCCGCTACTCAGGACAGCCTTGGGGCTCGGAAGAAGTCATGCTGCCCTGGGCCGGGGGGCTGGTCTATCTCAACTTGCCAAGCACCGATCCTGCCGGAGACATGGGCTTTCTCAAGCCCAAAGGCGGCGACGTGTTCCGGCGGGTCCGCAAGGATGGCAGTGAAGCGGAGGAGATCCGGTTTGTGCGGGACGCTTCCGGCAAAGTTACCAGCTTCATTCACTTCAGCAACCCGACTGTTTGGGAATCGAGCTTGCCCAAGATAAAGATCGGCGTCAAACAATAGCCGCGGTGGTCAGTGACGGGGAAGGGTGTAAATAACCGGTCATCGGCCCCGGCGTTGATGGTCTTGGGGCCGCGTGTCCTCCTATGCACCTGGTGAGCGGTCGGCCGGGAGTTGGTTAGGCAACAGCGCGCCGGTAACCATGTCCCGGGTTACCGTTGATTGCGGCGCGCGGATCTTAGAGCGCTATAACAATCACATTTTAAACTAGTTACCTAGATTACTCCGATGGTTCTACTCCCTTATGGGAGATTGCCCGACCCCTACCGCCCGCCTATAATCGTCCTACTCTGGTTCAGGATTCTCCGTCAGGTTCCGGGTAGAAGATGGAAGGGCTAGGTCTGTCTGAGGGCCCTCCAGCGATAGTTCCGTGAAAGGGAAACGCCCGGATATGCGAAAGCACCTGCAACTCGCATTGATGCTGACGGCCTCGACGGCAATCGCGACCTCCTTTTTTCTTCATACAACCCCCGTGTGGGCGGCCGAAGGAGATGGCACGTCCCATGGGATTACTACGACGGATGAGCACGGGCGCAAGATCTATGTGAATGAGGATGACCCGGCTCCCAAGCATGCTACGCCCGCTCCGCAACCCAAGCGGTCGTCGCTGGTGTACTGGAGCAGCAAAGAGAGTCGCTGGAAACCGGTGCCATCAGCGGGGACAGCCTCAATGCAGGCGGCGCGGTCGGCCGCGGCCGAGGTCAGCCAGTACTACGCCCACGAGTCGTCGCAGTCGGCCAATGCCAAGATCCTGGCGGCCAATTCGCGCGGACATCAGGCTTCGCAGGAAGAGATTGATTCCTCGATCGTGATGGCGGCGGCCCGGCACAACGTGGATCCGAACCTGGTGCGCGCGGTGGTGAAAGTGGAGTCGAACTTCAACTCCAACGCGGTTTCGCGCAAGGGCGCCATGGGACTCATGCAGTTGATGCCGCAGACGGCACGCAGTTTGAACGTGAAGAATCCGTTTGACCCTGCGCAGAACGTCGACGCGGGCGTGCGGCATCTGAAATCGCTTCTGGAGAGTTACGGCGGCGACGTGAATCTAACCCTGGCTGCTTATAACGCGGGTTCGGGAGCGGTGGCGCGCAGTGCAGGTGTGCCGCATTACGCCGAGACCCAGAATTATGTGCGGAGAATTACGAACTTGTACTACTCGGGGTTCGATATTTCTCCGTCTAGCTCGACGCATGATCCCGTGCGGGTTCAACGAGATGCGCGGGGCGTGCTTTACATCAGCAACACGGAGTAGGTTGGCGGCATCTGTTCTAGAGCAGTGGGAGTCAAAATCCCCACCCTGTCGCAGAAAACGCGACAAGAGTGGGGCACCCTAAGCAAGCAAGTTGTATTTGAAATCTCTCAGGTACCTAAGGCAGTTCAACTGCAACGTTGGATCGAGACAGTTAACGGACCGACGCATTTGAAACAGAAATCGAGCCAGCGCAGCTTGCGCTGGGGAGTGCTGCTGTTGCTGGCGGCGCTTTCCGGAATGCCGACCTATGCTCATGCCCGTGTGCACCACACGGAGGCGTGGGCTCGCGACCGCTTTGCCGCCGCCGAGCGCATGCGGGAGGCGCTCAATGGACGTCCCCCAGCTGATCGCACGCGGCACGACTACCAGCGGGTCCTCAACGCGTACCGCAACGTCTATTTTGGGGCTCCCACTTCGACCAAGGCTGATCCCAGCGTGGTGGCTGTGGCCGAGACGCTGGTGGAGATGGGGCGCCGCTTCGACGATGACAAGATCCTCAACGAGGCCATTGCCCAGTACAAGTTCCTGCGCAAGGAGTATCCCGGGAGCAAGTACCGTTGCGACGCGCTGTTCACCATCGGTGAGATTTACAAGGACGACCTGAACGATCCAGCACAGGCGCGCGATGTGTTTCAGGAGTTTCTGCACCGCTATCCGCAGAATCGTCTGGTGGAAGATGCCCAGCAGGCTGTGGCGGAACTTGACCGCGAAGCCGCAACCGAGAAGAAGGCTGAGGCCCACAAGAAGCTAGGCAAGGAGACCGCCGACAAGACGAAGACGCCCAAGGATTCTCCGAGCAAAGACGCTGACACTCAGGATGATGCGAAAGCCGACGCGCAAACTGAGCCTAAAACCGACGTAGCTGGGAAGGAAACCTCGGAAGCCCATGCCGGACGGTTGCCGCGCGTGACGGGAATCAGGCACTGGTCGACGCCGGATTACACTCGCGTCGCCATCGACCTGGAGAGCGACATCAAGTTCGGTTCGTCGCGCATCTCGAGTCCGGACCGCATCTTCTTTGACCTGAAGGGCACCAAGCTGGCATCGACGCTGGTAGGCAAAAGCTTCGACGTGGACGACGGGTTCCTGAAGAAGATTCGCGTGGCGCAGTTTCAGCCCGGGCGGACACGGGTGGTGCTCGAAGTGGCCGATCTTTCGGATTACGAGGCATTTCTGCTGCCCAATCCTTACCGGCTGATCATCGATATTCACGGCAAGGATGCGGGGAAGGCAGCACGCGCCAAGGCGAAGAAGGATGCCGTGACCGAAACGGCCGACGTGGAGATGCCGCCGAAGGCGGGATCGAAGCCCGATGTTGCGAAGGATGTCCCTAAAGAGGTCTTGAAAGATGTCGCGAAGGACGCGCCCAACCTCGATGTGCCGAAGTCTGAATTGAAGGCCGACATGAAGGCCCTGGCCGGCAAGCCGACCAGCAAGACGGGGCAGAATCACGATGAGCCGAGCGCCGCGGCGAAAGACGGGTCCGAGAACGCGAAGGCGCATCCGTCAGAGTCGGCGCCGGGCACTGTTAAGAAGGTCATCGTGGAAGCGGACGATGACGACGATACGCCTCCGGTGAAAGTGGCGAAGGCTGAGGCTCCGGCGCATTCGCGTAAGGCGTCAACTGCGAATTCCCACAAAGCGGATGAAGCCTCGGATTCGGATTCCGCAGTGCCGGATGAGAAGGCGGTGAGCGACCTTCCGCCCGCTAACTCTTCACGAGGGAAGTCATCTCGTCTGAGCGCGAGCCGGAAGCCGATGGACCCTGATGTCCACGAAGCCCGGCCTACGGCTAGTGGCGACCGGTCGTTGATTCGCGCGCTGGGCCTGAAGATCGGCAGGATCGTGATCGATCCCGGCCATGGCGGCCACGATACTGGAACCATTGGCCCCAACGGGCTGGAAGAGAAAGATCTGGTGCTCGAGGTCGGCCGGCGTCTGGGCAAGTTGCTCGAAACGCGGCTGGGTGCCGAGGTCGTTTACACGCGCAAGGACGATACATTCATTCCGCTCGAAACCCGGACGGCGATCGCCAACCAGCAGCGCGCTGACCTGTTTATTTCCATTCACGCCAACTCGAGCAACGATTCGGCGGCCCGCGGCGTGGAGACCTACTACCTGAACTTCACCTCCTCGCCGGAAGCACTGGAAGTGGCGGCGCGGGAAAACGCAGTTTCGGAAAAATCCATCTACGAACTGCAGGACCTGGTGAAGAAGATCGCGCTGAAGGAAAAGATTGAAGAGTCGCGCGAGTTTGCTGGCGACGTACAGGAATCGCTGCACAGCGGCCTGGCGGCGAAGAGTCCGGCGATTCGCAACCGCGGAGTGAAGAAGGCGCCGTTCATTGTGCTGATCGGGGCGAACATGCCGTCGATTCTGGCGGAGATTTCATTCGTCAGCAATCCCACCGACGAGCATCGGCTGGAGACGAGCGAATATCGGCAGCGGATTGCCGAATCGCTCTATCGTGGAATTGCGAAGTATGCGGATGGACTGAGCGGCGTAAAAATGGCCAGCAAGCTCGACAAAGCCGCTGGCCAATAATGCCTTCAAGACCGGAATGAGAGTTCCTGCCTACTGAATCGAACTGCCCACCTGCGAAAAGATGTTGCTCGCGTTGGAGCCGATCAGGCGCACGGTGCCCACGACAATGACCAGAATTACAGCGAGCATCACCGAGTACTCGGCGATATCCTGACCTTCTTCGTCCGACCAAAGCCGATCTGACCAAAGATTGCGATATGAATTACTCATGAACTTCTCCCTTTTTGTTAAGCAACCACCGAGGCAACCGAAGCTGCTTCCTGCGAAGCGGGCTGGCGCCTAAACTCCGGAAGACTTAGCCCCCACGCTTCACTGTCGCGGCTCACAGCTTGCAGCCCAACCTGAAACTCGGACGTGCCCTTCATCTTCTTCGTCCAGACCACGCGAAATTGTATTTTTCGCTGGCGATAAAAAATCGTGATCTCATCCAGCAAATTCAATTCGTGACGGACGGAGCCCAATCGCGCTCCTTCGGGGGTCACGTCCAGCGTGTGCACCAGCTCTTCAAACGGCTTTCCCGAGCTGTCTTTGCCTTTCACTCTTACAGGAAGAACTGCTTTGGTGCGATTCCCCCGCCGCTGCTTCGTGTCCACACCGCTTGCTGACATTCCGGCACCCATTGCTAGTTTGCCCGGAGATGCGCCCGGTGTGAATGGCTCCGATGTGTAGGCGCAGGGCACGTCGGTAACCATCCTCCGGCCCCCATCAAGTGCTGCCAGGTCAGTTGCTTACGAGGCTTCGGAAACCTTTCTCCCCGGTCTGTGGTCTAATGAGCATATCGAATGAACGGCAGGAGTCTTCGAGTCCTGGGATATCTCATGAGTCTTTCCCGCACGATCAGTATTGCGGTTTCTCTCGCATGCCTGTTGGGCATGGCGGTTGCCGCGAGTAAGCCCGCGACGCAGGCGGCGCCTCGCCCCGCAGAGCAGTCTCCCGCTGTGCTGCCGCAGCAGTTTGAGGGATGGCAGATGCAGGGTGCTGCCCGGATCAGCACAGATCCGGCAGCCGCCGATCCGGCCAATGCCGCCGTGCTCAAGGAATACCGGTTCACGGACCTGGCGACGGCCAACTACACTCGGGACGATAGCCGATCTCTGAAGATCCGCGCAGCGCGCTTTGCCGACGCCTCTGGCGCGTTCGGCGCCTACCTGTTTTACCTGCAGCGGGAGATGAGGAAGGAAGACATTGGGGATCTGGGTGCATCGTTAGGACAGCGCGTACTGTTCTATCGTGGAAATGTGCTGGTGGACGCACAGTTCAGCCAGGAATCGGCAATGTCGGGAGCCCAGTTGCGCGAGTTGGCTGGAGCCCTGCCGCATCCCAGCGGAAACACTGGGAACCTGCCAACCTTTATCGAATTCATGCCGCACCAGGGCTACGTCGCCAACACGCAGAAGTATGTGATGGGGCCCGCAGCGCTGGCCGCGCAGGCGCCGCCTGTTTCGGCGGAGTTGGTGGACTTCAACGCCAGTTCGGAAGTGAGTCTGGCGCGTTACGACACTCCGAGCGGGGAAGCGACGCTGATGCTGATCTCCTACCCCACGCCGCAAATGGCGGCCGAGCATTTGCGTCGCATCGATGCGGCGCATCAGATGGCCCAGCCCCAGCCGGGCGTTGCCAGCATTGAGAGTTCAGGTTCGTTCTTCGATAAGAGGACGGGACCGATTGTTGCCATCGCGACGGGACAGGTTTCCGACAGCGATGCCAAGTCCCTGCTGGGCAGAGTCAACTGGGAAGCAAGCGTCACCTGGAACCAGGCGACGGATAACGGGCAAGTGCGCGACCTGTACATGCTGATTCTTAACATCGTGGTGCTCTGCGGAATTCTCGCGGGACTCGCGGTGGTGGCTGGCGTGGCGTTCGGGGGCATTCGGATTTGTATGAAGCGCTGGTATCCCGACAAGATCTTCGATCGTCCCGAACAGATGGAATTTATCTCTCTGCATTTGACGGAAACGGTGGTCAAGGGAGCCTCCCAAAATGGGACGGACGGGGGGCGCCCGGCACCCCAAAATCCAGCGTGATTTTCTGCCGAGTAGCGTCCCAACTCAGGGTAAGTGCCTTTAGATAGATCGGCTTAGGACTTCTCTGAGGCCGATTTGTCTCAATTTGCTACACTCGCGAGGGATATTGATTGGTTCTGTAACTAGTTGAAAACAAAGACATTTATTTCACAAAAATCCCTTGACACCCCCGTTTTTAGGCTCATAAGATTTGCGCAGAAAGTTTTGACGGATTTTCAAAGCTCCGTTGGAACTATTCTCCCTTGAAGAAGAGGCTGCCCTGTTGCCGGGTGGCCTCTTCGTTTATGCATTCATTGCGCGCGCGGCGTGAACTCCGGAAATCCGATACGGTCATAATCGTCAGAGATGGAACTGTCGCGCGCCTTTTGCGTATCCACATGGTGTAAGTATTGGGCAGCGAAAGACGGGGCGTAGAAGTTCGGGGAGGAATTCATGTTTTGCGATGGATGCGGCGGAGCCGTGCAGCCGGGCCAGGCGTTTTGCAGCAAGTGCGGCAAACAGATCGTCGGACCGGTATCGTTCATGGCGCGGCATCAGGGCCGGGTGCAGGAGCATGTTCGGTTGCTCGGACTATTGTGGCTGGCGCTGTCGGCGTTCACTACGATCGGCGGCGTGATGTTGTACGTCGTCGCCAACACGGTGCTGGTGCACTTGCGCCGCGGGGGAATCGAAGGTGGACCGCCCGCGTTCCTGACTCCGCTGTTGAGTACCGTCGCGATTCTGTTGCTGGCCAAGGCCGCATGCGGGTTCATTGCGGGATGGGGATTGTTGCAACGTGAGCCGTGGGCGCGCGTGGTGGTTCTCGTAGTCGCATTCGTTTCTCTGTTCACCAACATTCCATTCGGAACGGCGCTGGGCATCTATACGATGTGGGTCCTGCTGCCCGCCGAGTCGGAAGAGGAGTATGAGGCGTTGGCGGAGGCGCGAGCGGCGTAGGCGATCGCATCGCTCTATGTTTTTCCGGCCACAGTCCAGAATCGAAGGTAGGCGTCGAAGGTCAGGAGTGCTTCGTCCGAATCCTCCACTTGTCCGTTTCTGGGGGCCACATCCCCGTTCTCGATGAGGCACTCTTCTCACTCTGAAGTCGGACGCGCCCTGAGCACTGTTTTTGCCACCGCGGAATTCTGTTGTTCTAACCAGTGGTTTTTTCCGGCACATCTCTGGTTCGGTAGAGCCGCTCAGTCGGCCTAACTCCGCTAGCTAACCCCTCATAAGACGGGACCGTTATGAATGCGATACGTCCCTCCTCTCTATCTGATCTTCGTTGCAGCTAAGCAAGACCGCACCCTGAACCAATGTTTTGAGTGCATGGAATTAACAAGAATGTGACGGTTCTGTGACAAGTTCAGTGGACGGCCACAGCTAAGGTAAGCGTCAGTTGAATTCGACAGCGGCGCAAACCTGAGCATGCCAGGTCTTCAAGTCAAAAGCGGTCAGGTGACGCGGTTCGGAGAAATTTCCCTGGATTTCCGGAGGATGGAACTCTGTCGGGCCGGCCAGCCGGTTCAGATCACTCTGCGGGAGTTCAAGGTGCTGAAGTTTTTAGTGTCTCGACCAACGATTGTGGTGTCCCGCCAGCGGCTCATTTCGTCTGCATGGCCCAAGCGAAAGCGTGCCAGTTACCGCACGGTGGATAACTGCATCGCGAAACTGCGGCAAAAGATCGAGAGCAATCCAGATTGTCCCGTGTTCATTCGAACCGTTCACGGGGTCGGCTACAAATTTGTTCCTCAAGACGACGGCTACAGCTCTGGCCAGGCCATGCGGACTGAGGGTGCGGAGGCACAATGAGCATCGATGTTTTCAAGAAGATCCGCCAGCAGTCATTGGCTCTGGTGATTTTGCTGGCGGGCATGCCCGCGGCCCACGGAATTCCGGCCTTCGCTCGCAAGTACGGCTTGCCGTGCTCGGCTTGCCACGAGGCGTGGCCCATGCTCAACAATTTCGGGCAAACCTTCAAAGACAATGGATATCAGTTGGGCAACGGGCGTGACGCCCCGATCTACCAGGAACCATCCTACTGGCCGGTCATGTTTCGGACGACACCGCAGTGGCATCGCGAAAATAACAATCGCCAAGCGGTCGACATGGTTGCGGGCAGCGCCGCCAGCGGGCTGGTGGAGTCGTCGATAACAAAATCCGGCTTCGACCTTGGCGGAGTCGACATGATTACCGCCGGGACGCTTTACCAGAATATTTCATTCTTTATTCAACCCTTCATCGGGAACAACAGCATTAACTTGTCTCAGGCCTGGGCTCGCCTCGACAATCTGGCCGGATCTCGCTGGCTCAATCTCAAGATGGGAAGGTTTGAGCTGGATGAACCCATCTCGCAAGAGCGGGGCCTGACGGTCAATGACACCGGAGGCATCTACTACACCTATTTCTTCACTCCGCCTGGCGACAATAATTTCTTTGAGGGTATTGGTCTTCCGCAAATCGGCGTCGAGTTGCTGGGGCACTCGGAGAACGATGACACGCGATATTCCGTAGCCGTCGTGAGCAATAGCAACGGCGCCGGAGGCCTGCCCTCGAATCAGGCCTACGACGTCTATGCCAATTTCAATCAGTCTGTCGAGACACCTTGGTTTGGCCGGCAGCAGGTCGGCCTTTACGGTTTTTTCGGAGAATCTCCAACCTACTTTCAAACGCAAAACGGGAACCCGCTGCCTGGCACTGGAACGGGCAACCGCAGTTTCTATCGCATCGGCGCCTATGGACACTGGTATGTGAACAAGGCTGACTTCTACACCTTCTTCATGCATGGATATGACAACGTGTTTCTCGGCAATGCAGTGCCCTCTAATCAGCCGTCTAAGTTGCCGTTGGGTGCGGTGGGCCCGACCTGGAACGGTGGGTTCGTCGAGGGACACTACAATCCGAACCCCCGCTGGATATTGATTGGGAGGTACGAACTGAATCGCATGTCGCGGCAAGCCAACCCGGGCCTGCACAGCAACTCAGGAAATTTTGATACATGGACGGCGGGCTATCGCTGGTATCCGATTATGAGCCCGCGCGCAGGCTTGGCCTGGCTGCAAGAGTATTCCCGGATTGTGAACGCCGGAGCCGCACCGCTTTCCGGCAAAGACGATAGCCACAATAGCTATGTGATGGGTTTTGATTTCGATTTCTAAGGAGGATGCTGCTGTGCGCATGAAATCCAAATGGGCGGGCACTGCCGTGATCCTGGCCTCCATGCTGTGGAGCGTGACCGGATTTGCACAAGAGAGTCACGTCGGCAAAATGTCAGGCAACGCGAAGCGGGGCAAAGCGCTTTACGTACGCTACTGCATTTTCTGTCACGGGCCGCAGGGAGATGGGCGAGGCGAGAGCGCGCCTTATCTCGATCCGAAACCCCGCGACTTCACCAAAGCGGTATTCAAATGCCGGTCCACGCCCAGCGGAAGTCTGCCTCTCGACAGCGACCTGTATGACACGATCAGCCGCGGCGTGCACGCCAGCGGCATGCCCTCGTGGAAGCCGCTTCTGCGACAGGAACGCGTAGACCTGGTCGCCTATATAAAGACTTTCTCCTCGGCGTTTCAGGAGGAGAAGCCGGGGCCTCCGGTCGAAATTCCGGCGGAGCCGCCTAATACGGCGGAGAGCATTCAGCGGGGCGCCACGCTGTTCCAGAGCATGAATTGCTGGTCTTGCCATGGCAAGGACGGGCGAGGCCACGGCCCCTCGGCTGCCACCCTTACCGACGACAAGGGATATCCCATCACGCCGTTTGATTTTACGAGCGGATCGCGGTTCAAGTGCGGAGAGTCGGACCGGGATATGTTCCGCGATTTGGTGACTGGGCTGGATGGAACTCCGATGCCCTCGTTTGGCGCCGCCATGACCGCCGATCAGAGGTGGGACGTGGTGCATTACATCCGCTCGCTCAGCGCTCACAAGATGCATGCCAAGTTGAAGATAGAGCCCATCGGAAAATGACCTTCAACGCAGGATCGTCATTCTTGTCACGCTTTGGGTTCGTGAGTCGTTAACTGGTGGTGAACCTAAGACTTTCTAAATCGTAAAAAGGCAGGCTTCCAATGAAATTGAAATCAGCATACTTTTCTATCTGTGCTCTGGCGGCGTTAGCAATATCTGTCGGGATGTTGTCGGGTTGGGCGGACCCTGCGGATGGCACGGCCTCGGTGAAAGGCATGGTGAAATTCGAGGGGACTGCACCCAAGCCCACACGGATCGATATGTCGCAAGACCCGCTTTGTTCCAAGTTGCACCCGACACCGGCGACGACGGAGGACATCGTTGTTGGATCCGGCGGAGGTTTGGAGAATGTCGTCGTCTATATTTCTGATGGACTCACAACGCACGACTTTCAGCCTCCGCAACAGCCGGCTGTTCTGGAGCAGAAAGGCTGCCAGTACAAACCGCATGTGCTGGCTCTCCAAGCCCATCAGAAACTCGACGTCGTCAACAGCGATGAGACCACGCACAATATCCATCCCAGTCCGAACAATAACCGGGAATGGAACATGACGCAGCCTCACGGCATGCCTCTGGAACAGACATTCGCGCGTGAAGAGATCGCGCTTCCGGTGAAGTGCAACGTTCATCCCTGGATGAAGGGGTACATCGCGGTGCTCAAGCATCCGTACTTTGCCGTGACCGACAAGAATGGAAGCTTCGAACTGAAAGACGTACCCCCCGGCACCTACACA
Source organism: uncultured Acidobacteriaceae bacterium (assembly GCA_963701935.1). Taxonomy (GTDB): domain Bacteria; phylum Acidobacteriota; class Terriglobia; order Terriglobales; family Acidobacteriaceae; genus Sulfotelmatobacter. The sequence continues at coordinate 231,375 of CAVPBT010000001.1, forward strand.
ATCACGGCTTGGCAGGAAAAGTTGGGGACGCAAACTCAGAAGGTGACCGTGGGAGCGAGCGAAGCGAAGACGCTGGATTTCACTTTCAAACAGTAAGCAGAGTTAACGTCCGGCTAAGTTGTAGCGTCTTGCCGCGGAACGTAGAGGGAGCACACGCACCTTTTGCAGACTTCGTTGCCTGCGACATTGAGGTTTGCGCGAAAGGACAGCGCTTCTGGGCTGTTGAGGATGTCGGTCAATTCCTGGCGGTGAATGTTTCCCTGTACCGGATGGAAAAAGCAGGGTCGCACCTCCCCGGATGCTTCAATCACGGAGGAGACCCAAGGGGCGTTGCAGCGCGGCGCCACGTTCTCCGCTTGGCCCAGGTGGGCGCGAAAGTGTTCGACGATGCGCCGCAACTTGCCTGGGCTCTCGACGACAAACCCTGATTCCATATCTGCGTGGAACTCGTCGATGAATTCTTCAACCTCGGCTGCCAAGGCATCGACTTCCACAGGGGATAAGGCGACGCGGTTCACGCGATCGGGTACCCAGCCTTCGGGACGATTGAAGGCGCTGGAAGTGAGGTCAGCCGCCAGGAACGATATGGAAGTCAGGCCGATCTCTTTCGCAGACTGGGTGACTGCTCGCAAGGCACGGTGATTAGCTCTTTGTACCGTGCAGCGGGCTCGAACCAGCATGTCAGGACGGATTTGGAGCAAGGCTCGAACACCGGCCGACATTTGCGCAAAGGCATCGGGAATACGGCGGATGGTGTTGTGCAGCGCGGGTGGACCGTCGAGCGAGACGATCACGTCGTCGACACTGTCCGCGACGACCTGAGCTTGAGACTTCAGTAGCAGTCCTGCGGTTAGAAGCGTGACTCGGCTTCCTGCCGAACGAACGATTTGAGCCAGGCAGCTCCATTTCTCATTGAGTTGAGGCTCGCCACCGGAAAACACAACCCAGCGCACACCCAGGCTCCGGAATGAACTCAATTGTTCTTCAAGGTCCGAAGGAGTGATCTCCTGCGCTTGACGAATACGCCAAATGTCGCACATCACGCAGCGGCAATTGCACTGGTTGTGAGGAAAGATGACCAACACGGGCAGGGCATGAATCTGCTGCGATGCGAGTGCCGACGACTCGGCGGGAGCGGTGATGGATACCAGGGTGCTCATTCGTGAATCACCGAGGAACCGCCGTCTGCTCGCGCTGGAGGTGGACCAGTACGTGATCGCCAAGCGACCGAATTCCCGGGCACGCTCCCAGCCACGAATCGAACCGCGTACAGAGTTGGAGCAGGTGCGGGTGTCGCCGGGCCCAGGGCTCGAGGTAACTGGGAGGCACCACGACTCCGATGCCCCGAACCGATTTCAGCCGAAATTCGGGAGCGAACGCCCGCGCGAGAGATCTCACAGAAGGATAGTGGACTTGGACGAATGCGCCATCAGCAATTCTGGCGCTGACGCTCTCTCGTGTGAAGCGGCGGAATGCCCTGTCTCTGTCCCCTTGTGCCACATACCACAGTATTTCCCACATGCAGTGGGGGCCCATCCAACACAAGACTACAGTCGCACCAGGCTTAAGCCGTGTGGCAAGCGCCCGAGCCAGCCCTTTGAGGTCGTCGACGCAGTTCAGTGCGCCGAAGTTTGAGAAGGCGCCATTGAACGTTTCATCCGCGGGAAGGTGGGCGATGTCTTCTGCACGAAGCACGAGCGGATGCACCAGTTCCTGCAGTCCGCTTTGTTGAATCCTGCGTGCTGCCACGTCGATCATTTGAGAGGAAGGGTCGCAAGCCAGAACTCGGATATTCCGTTTCGCCAGAAAACACGCGTCGACGCCGGTTCCACATCCGATTTCCAAAATGTGGTCTCCGGAGCGAAAAGCTTTCCCCAACTCACGCCAAACAGCGCCGCGCTGAGACCGTCCGATCATCGACGAGGTGAAGGTCTCGTCGTATCGATTGGCGACGGCATCAAATGGAGCTGCAAGTTCGGGTTGTGGAATCGCAGACGTCAAGCCTCAACCTCGGTCATGGTAGCCTGCAGGCCTGCACGCGCTTCGGCAATTCCGCTGCGTAGCGCAGCCAACTGCGCGCCGTCCACATCCGGCTTGGGTTCCAGTCGCTTCAGTTCCACTTCGCTGCGAAGCAACTTGTCAGCAAACTTATAAAACTGGCGCGAATGCCGATTGCGAATCCGAAAATCCCGGTCCGAACCTTCGCTCCAGAGCTTGAGGCCCTCCACCCGGTCGGCTACTTCAGAAAAATAGGGCGTGCCCTTGATGGGGTAAGCGACGGTGGTGAAGAAGATGTCGGGATCCGAGTTCTTTACGTGTTCCACCGTAGCTTCAATGTCGGACATCTCCTCGCCCTCATAGCCCCACATCAGGAACATTCCGGTTTGAATGCCTACCGATCGACAGAGCGCGACGGCAGTCTGTACTTGTTCGACGGTGACGCCACGCTCCATCGCGTCGAGGATGCGCTGCGAGCCGCTCTCAGAGCCGATCCAGACGCGGAAACACCCCATCGACGCCAGCGTTTCGACGACCTGAAGGTTGAGCCGGTCAGCCCGCGAGATGCATTCGAAGGGCAACTTCAGCCCGCGGCGGTTCAATTCGGCGGCATACTGAAACAGCCAGCCGTGGTGAATCGTGAAGACGTCGTCTGCCATCCATGCCATTTGTGGCTGGTAGCGGTTGATCAGCCACTCGAGTTCGTCAACGACCGACACTGGCTTTCTGCGACGGTGCGTTTTCCCGAAGACTTCATGGCTGCACCAGCGGCAATGGTAGGGACATCCGCGAGCGGTGATCAGGGAAACGGACCCCATCCCGTGGTGCTGGCGCCAGACCTCCACGTAGCGAGACATGTCGATCAATTCGCGGGCGGGCCAGGGCTGTGCATCGATATCCTTGATTTGCTCGCGCGGCTTGGTGCGTACGACAGAGCCGTCCGCCGCCAGGAACGCAATACCGTCGATCTTATCCAACTTGTCGATCGCATGGGACTGAAGCGCAGGTACCAATTCTTCCAGCGTGATTTCGCCCTCACCGATTACGACTACATCCGCTCCGGCCGCCAGGTATTCCTGAACATAGGCACCGGGCTCCGGTCCTCCGACCACGGTTTGCCAGCCGTATTGTTTGGCGATTCGGAGAATCTCGACCACATTCGGCCGGGTCATCAGATTGGCATAGACACCGAGAATGGAGGGCGGCCCCTTCTCCAGGAGGTCCCACAAGTCCCGGCGCGATGAAAACGTGGAATCGAAAACCTCGGCCTGCAGGCCTTTCTGGCGTAAATGCGAGCAAATGTAAAGGATCCCCAGAGGTGGATAGGGCTTCATGATTTGAAGCTCTTTGGGGTCCTCGTAAAGGAAATATCCGTGAGTGAGAAGGATGTCCATGTTCGCGATTAACTGGCCAGAACGTTCAGCAGTTCGTCGAAATTCGTGGCATAGCTTTGCGCTTGCAGTTGCACCAGTTTTTCGTGCGAGTAGCTCTCGAGAACTGTGGGTCTTGGATTACGGCAAGTGCTTTCCAATTGCATCACGCGCCTCCACAGTTCTTCCGGCTCGCGGCGGGCGCGCTGCTCCTTCTGGGCAGCTGTGCCTGAACCCGAATTCCAGCAGTCGACCTGAGCGTGCAAAGCGTCATGCAGAGCGCGATAAAACTCGTTGGTGTAGGCGCCCTGGAACATCATCGACAGGTCTTCGCTGTCGGACCAGTTCGTCTTTTCTCCGAGTTGCGCCTGCACGCGGTCGAAGAACTTGGTTCCGGGCAGCGGGTATGAGACCGAAACGCCGATGTCGTCGGGGCGGGTATCGCGAACGAGTTTGATCGTGTTCTGAATGTCGCTCCAGGTTTCGCCGGAATATCCAAATTGCAGGAAGTAGCAGGCGCGAATTCCTTCGCGTTTGAGATTTTCCCGGGCTTTGGCGATCTGGTCGACGCGCGTGCCTTTGTCCATGGCATCCAGAATCTTTTGAGATCCGGATTCCGCGCCCATCCACACTTCCGCGCAACCCGCCCGGCGCAGGGCCGCCACGTTGTCTGGGCTCATCAGGTCGACTCGGGATTGCATTTTGAACGGAATCGCCGCGTCCAACCGCTGCACTTCGGAGGCCAGTTCACGGACCCACCTGGGGCGCAATCCGAAAATGTCGTCGGCGAACCAGAGGTGTTCAGCGCCCAAGTCGTACTTCAGTTGGCGCATTTCCTCAGCGACGCTTGCCGCAGAGCGAACGGAGAATGAGTCTCCATAAATCGGCTTCGCGCACCAGTTGCAGCGGTAAGGGCAGCCACGGCTGGCCACAATGTTTAGTGAAAAATATCCGTGGGCCGACTTCCAGGCCTTTCGGTACTGATCGGTATCGATGAGATCGCGCGTCGGAAACGGGAGTTGATCCAGATTCTGCATGAGGCCGCGCGGCGCCGTCTTCACTACGTCCCCGGTTGCTTTGTTCAGATAGGCCAGGCCGGGAACGTGTTCCAGCGCATTGTCGTCCCCCAGCAGGAGATGTTTCACCGCTTCCAGCAAGGTCCATTCCGCTTCCCCCAGCAATACACAGCGGAAACCCTTTTCCAGATAGTCGAGAGCATGATCGGACGCATCGGAGCCATTCACGAGGACCGTGGCGCCAGCCCGGTGAGAGGTTTCGAGAATGTGATAGGCGACATCGCGCATTCGGGTTAGACACATCTTGGAGAGGAAGTTGAAATTATCCTCATAGACCACAACAATTTTGGGCCGATGCTGCTCGAGAGCGGACTGAAATCCTGCCTCGGGATCGTTCAGCATGGTGTCGAACACCGCGACAGACAGGCCTGCGTTGCGCAGGAGAGAGGCGGCATAGAGCGTACCCAGCGGAGGGTACGGCTGCATTTTCCGCATTTGCTTGCGGTCGTAGTAAAGGTGATAGGAATGAGTGAGTAGAACGTCCGCCATTGTTAGTAGCCCCTGATTGAATCAGCACACTTCCTGCGTACGCTCGGCCAGGGGTTGCCCGGTCAAAAGCGAACGTCGAGTGACGACTTTCTCCACGGCGCGCGACAACCACAGCTCCCACGGAAAGGAATAGCGGCTCTTGCCGATTCGCCAACGGACAGGCGCTCCGAGAAAACGCTGAACGCTTCGCCGAGCCCATGGGATCTTTCTTGTGACCTTTCGAATCTGGTTGTTGAGCAGGAAGTACTCCAGGCTTCGTCGCAGCCGCTGCAACTCTTCTCCCCGCAGCCAGGGCAGAACGTTCGTGCCCAGGGCGAGCGTTTCCCATTCTTCAAGACTCTGCGGCTCGCGGACACCCATTTCCTTGAGTTGTGGCCAGATCGGAATTCCCGGATAAGGCGTAAAGATGTTGGGCGAAAAACTGACGTTGGGATACTCTCTGGCGATATCGCTCATGACGCGAAACGTCTGCTGGCGTTGGGACTCGGTCTCGCCCGGGTAGCCGAGAATGATGTTGAAGACGACATGAATCCCCGCCAGGTGCGTCTTGCGGGCCGTCTCGACCATCTGGTCCACGTGTTGAAAGCGCTTGTTCATCAGCGTCAGAACTTCCTGTGAAGCTGACTCGGTGCCGAATCCGATGTGATGCACGCCGCTTTCGGCCAGCAAGCGCACGTCGTCATCGCTCATGAGCGCGAGGAAATCCGTGGAGGTCTGGAAGTCCCACTGAAACGTCACTCCGCTGGCAATGATTCCCTTGGCGATCGCCACAGCACGCTTGCGGTCGACCAGGAAGTTGGAGTCGAAGAGAGGGACGTGCTGGATGTTGTAGCGCGGAACCAATTCGGCAAGCTCGTTGACCACCCGTTCGACACGATAGGCGTTAAAGCGACGCTTGTAGAAGACCTGGTCGGTGCAGTAATTGCATTGGTAGGGGCAGCCCACGCTGCTGGTGTAAGCGAGCTGCCGCACGCCGTCAGCGCCTGCGTAAATGCCAGGGTCGGCGAGATGGTAAGCGGGCGCCGGCAGCGTGTTGATGTCGGCGACCGGGCGTTCCGGCTCGTGAACGATGCTTCCGTCGCCATCTTTGAACGACAGACCGCGGATGCCGTGCCAATCCTGCCCGCTTGCGATTCGCTGAGCCAATTCGAGCAGGGTCAGCTCACCCTGGCCTCGCACGATCGCATCCACAAAGGGCTCGCGCAACGTCTGGTGCGTGGCCAGGCTGGCGTGCCAGCCGCCGAACACGATGGGCAAGGTTGGCCGCAGCCTCTTTACGGCTTTGGAGACTCGCACCGCGGCGCCGATATGCGGTCCGGTCAGGACCGAAATGCCGAGCAGTAGCGCGTCTTCCGATTCGCGCAGAATCGTCTTTTCGTAATCCGGGCACAGCAGATTATCAACGAGCTTGACTTCGAATCCAGCCTGCAACAAAGGAGAGGCGAGACAAAGCAGGGATAAGGGAGCGCCCAACGGCGGACCGTCGTAGGGCGGATAGAACAGAACGACTTTGTTCGTCCCGGGCAAAACGCTTCACTTTGGAGACTTCGGCTACATGAACTCTAGGGTGGGGAGGCCGTGCGGTTTGTCATCGGATTGTCAAATGTCTGTCACTTTGCGAGAGCAGGAATGTACGGTTTCAGTTCGATGAGAAGACGCGAATTTGTGCGGTTGGCGCGATCTACAAATTGCAGAATTTTGACAAAACTGAGACAAATCCCGACGCCCCGGTTGATACCGTAGCGGCCGTATCAAGTCTCATACAAGTATGCACGTCTGCTGCCGCTTCACCATTGGGGTTGGTGTCGGGAAATGATCCTTTTCTATAATCCGAAAGCCACGAGGCCGCGCAATCGCCGATTTCCACTGTCGATTCTTTCGATCGCGGCGGTGGTGGAGGGCAAGGAAGAATACGCCATCGTCGATGGCAACCTGGACCCACATCCCACCGAAAGTCTCGTCGCCATCATCAAGGAACACCCGGTGGAACTGCTTGCCGTCACGGTTATGCCGGGGCCGCAGACCGTGGGCGCGGTGGCAAGCTGCCGCGAAATTCGCTCTCGGTTTCCAAACTTGCCGATCGTTTGGGGAGGCTATTTCGCCTCCAACTACACCGCAGCAGCGCTCAACGCGAACTATGTGGACTATGCGGTGCGCGGTCAGGGAGAGCAGACGTTTCTCGACCTGCTGGATATGATTCGCGGACACCGCGACCCCAAAGACATTCCCGGCCTCTCCTACAAGATGCCCGACGGTTCGGTGCGCAACAACCCTGAGCGGCCGATGAGGAGTCTTGATGATTTTCCGTGGTATCCGTATCACCGCCTGCCCGCGGAGCAATACCTTCTGCCCACGTTCTTAGGGCGGCGGACGGCGGTTCATCAGGCGAGCCTGGGGTGCCCTTATCGCTGCAACTTCTGCGGCGTGGTGAACTTTTCCGGCAGCCGAGAAAAGATGGAATCGCCCGCCCGCACCGAGGGCATGCTGCGACACCTGGTCAAGACGTACGGAGTCGATGCCGTCCAGTTCTACGACAACAACTTCTTCCTGCGGGAAGACCACACCCGAGAACTTGCGGACCGCCTGGCGCCGCTGAATCTGCGTTGGTGGTGTGAAGGGCGAGCCGACATCATGATGAAGCATTCCGACAGCACATTCGAGGCGCTGCGCCGCGCCGGCTGCACCATGATTTTCTTTGGGGCGGAATCAGGGTCGAACGCGATCCTCAAAGAGATGAACAAAGATCTTCGTGCGGAAGACACGTTGGCGCTGGCGTCGCGCATTCGGCGGTTTGGAATAATCCCTGAATTTTCCATTATTTTCGGAAATCCCAAAGATCCGGAAGGCGACACGCGCGATTGCATCGGATTTATCCGGCAACTGAAGCGCTTGAACCCAGACGCAGAGATCATCGTCGAGCACTACACGCCCGTGCCACAGCGCACCCGCATGTACGGTGAGGTGGAGGACAAAGTCCAGTTTCCGACGACGCCCGATGAATGGGCGACGGAGCACTGGCAGCGGTTTGCGACCCAGAAAGATCCGCAGACACCCTGGCTGCGGCCTGCCACGAAAGATCTGATCGACAATTTTGAGCTGGTAGTGTCGTCGCGCTGGCCGACGGTCCAGGACATCCGGCTGCCCAATTGGGGCCGACTGGCGTTGAAGGCGCTCAGCAGTTGGCGATATCGCCTCGGAGTGTACGCGGCCCCGCTGGAGCTCAAGTGGATGCAGCAGGTCATCGAGCTGCGGAAGCCCAAGGCGGAAAGCTTGTGAACAGCGCTACAAGAGTTGAGCCCGAACTAGCGGCAGGCATCGAGGTCGCGCCTTCCGGTTCTGTTGGATCCAGGTCAGTTTCGGTTGAGGAGGGCTACGAGCGATGGGCTCCAGCCTATGACCGGGACCCCAATCCTCTGCTAGCCCGCGAGGAGCGGCATCTACTCCCGCTGCTGGGGAACCTCCAGGACAAACGAGCTTTGGACCTGGCGTGCGGCACCGGCCGGTGGCTAGAGAGGCTTGTGGCGCAAGGCTGCGCCTCGGGAGTGGGAGTTGATCGCTCGCCTGCGATGCTGCGAGTTGCGGATAGAAAGTGCGAAATCAGGGGGAGCCTGGCCAGAGCCGCGTGCGAGAGTCTGCCTTTTCGCAGGGGAGTATTTGATCTGGCGATCTGTTCGTTTGCTCTGGGGCACATCCGAGATTTGGGATCGATGGTGCGCGAACTGGCGCGTGTCACCAGACCTGCAGCTGATTTCTTTGTGAGCGATTTTCACCCTGAGGCCTACGACCGCGGTTGGCGAGTGGGATTTCGGGATCAAAGCAGTGCGGTTGAAATCGAAACATTTCCGCGCGCCACCGAAGAGATACTCCGGCCATTTTGTTCACACGGCTTCGAGTGTCTGACGCAAACGCCTCTGTGGCTCGAGGAACCGGAAAAGCCAATCTTCGTGCGCGCCGGCAAGTCCGACCGATTCGCAGAAGCCTGCCAATCGCCTGCCGTCCTGGTGCTCCATTTCAGAAGACTCGATTCACCCTATGGCGGCAGGGAGGCCTGGTGAACTGCTCAAGAGTAGGTTCGTCCTCCTGGGAGCAGCTTTCGAAGGTGCGGCGGTGAAGCGCGGTGTGGCCAACAGCATCGTCGAATTTCTGAGTTTCTCGGGCCATGGTGACAGCATCCCTGCGCTCAAAGGAGTCAGTCATCGAGATTGGGAGAGAGCATTGTTGTGGCTCGACGACACTGGCCTCGCCTTTTACTTTTTGCAAAAACTTAAGGATACGAATTCCGCCGACGTGATCCCTATCGCACTCTTGTCTCGTCTGGAAACAAATTTCGCTGCGAATCAGGGTCGTGTTGAAAACATGTCCCGGCGGTTCGACGCTCTGAACCGCAGTCTTGACCGTGCCGGCGTGGGCTATGCTGTGCTGAAGGGCGTGTCGCTGGTTCCCCAGTTCTGTCCGTATGCGCCTCTCCGCCATCAGAGCGACTTTGACTATCTGGTCGATGCCCAGTCGCTTCCTCTGGCGCAAAGGGTTTTAGTCGAAGCTGGCTACACTCCGAAGGATTCGTTTTCAAGTCAGGAATTTATCTTTGTTCTGCCGACTGCGAAAGCGCCATCGCGAGGCGGCAGCCAATACTCCGCGGACGCGCCGCATGCTGTCGAGTTGCACCTGGATGTTTGGGATGGCGGCCGGAACCGACTGCCAGCACTGCCCAACCTGTTCATGGTGGAACGGGCTGAAACCCACGAGTGGAACGGGCTTACCTTCCCAGCTCTGACGGACGAAGATGCATTCCTGCAACAGGTCGTGCATGCGTGTCAACACTTGTTCTCTCAGTGGATTCGCATGTCCGGATTTTTCGAAATCGGATATTTTCTAAAACGACGGGCGCACGACACGGCGCTCTGGAATCGAATCGAGCAGCGGGTCGGCGACAGCCAGATGCTGCGAGAGTTCGTAGTTCTGGTGTGCGAACTGGCGGCTAGACTTTTTGCATCCCCCCCGCCTCCGCTGGTTCAAGTCTGGGGCGCGAAGATTCGTCCGCGGCCCCGGGTCTGGATTGAGAAATATGCGCGCCTTTACGCCTTTTGCGATGTGCCGGCGTACCAGTTTGCGCTGTTCCCCAGGTCGAAACTTGTTCTATTCCTCCACAGCCAATATGAGACGGATACGACAGCGAGGAAGACGTTCGACCTAAAAGGGGTTCTGCCTCTCTCGCGCCTTTCGCGGATTGCTTCTTCCATAAGGCGCAACCCGTCACTCGTTCTGAATGCAGATTACTGGAAGCACCAGCTCGTGGTAAGGAGAACTCTTTTTCATGCTCTGGCTGGGTTGCGATATCTGTGCGAGATCCCGCGTTGGTTATGGCTAACTCGGGCGAGAGTTCGATCGGCGCCGCCAAGCGCGTGATTCGGTTTGACGGTCGGTGCCTTGGACAGCGTCATAAACGTAACGTCGCCAACAGTGTGGAGTTGGAAGTGGACGCGCGCAATTGCTTCAATCATTGTCACGTTCTTGCCACGATTCGGTTGACTCCGGGTGTTTGCAAATCCCGTTAAACCTGTGGCAGGCCGGATTTTGCAGAGTTTTAACAATTTAGAGACAAACGCTGGACTGCTGGTTGGTATACGTTGTCCATCTCAAGATCGCGAGTCGGTTCCTGTCCAGACGCAAGGTGTGTTGAGCGTTTGAGCGAACGAACCTGGGTAAGAACTCTCGAGCGCCGAGCCGATCGACGCCAGGTTCTGCAGCGAGGATTTGAAAGAACGAAAAGGCACTCTCTTGAAATCATCGAAAAAGATCGTATTCTTCGTTGCCTCGTTCTCCAGTATTGAGGCCACCGCTCCTCTTGGCATTCTTGCCATCTCCACTCCCTTGTTGAATGCCGGGTATGACATCCGCATCATCGATGCGTCGATTGTCCCCGACTACAAGAAGCGGATCATGGAGGAAATCAAGGATGCTCTCTGCCTGGGCATCTCTCTTGTGACCGGCCCGATGATCCGTGAAACCGTCGAGGTCGCGAAGGCGATCAAGAAGTGGGATCCGGACTTCCCAATTGTTCTGGGTGGATGGCATCCGTCACTGCTACCTACGCAAACGCTGGAAGCTCCGTATGTGGACATCATTGTTCGGGCCCAGGGTGAGGAGAGCATGCTGGCGGTCGCAGATCGCCTACGGGATGAGGCTCCCCTCGATGATGTGCTCGGCATCGGATTCAAGCGCGATGGGAAGCTTGTGCTTACTCCCGAACGCCCTCTCCGGCGCCTGGAAGAGATGCCCGCGAAGGCCTATCAGCTTGCAGACTTCGACGCCTACGAAAAGATCTGCGGCCGTCGCTGGGCGATGTATGTTTCGAGTCTAGCCTGCCCCTTCAACTGCGCTTATTGCACCAACGCCGGAGTCTACGGACGCAAGTGGAATTGCCTGCCGGTCGAGCAGGTAGTTGAAGAGACGATCGAACTGACGCGACGCCACCGGTTGGAGCTCTTGTGGATGGCCGACGACAATTTTCTAGTCGACCTCGACCGGTCGCTGAAGATCGCGGAAGGGTTGATTCGGTCAGGCGCGAATTTCAAATGGAGTGTTCAAGCCACGACCAATCTGACCGCGCGGCTCAGCATCGACGAACTGACGCTGTTGCGCCGTTCCGGGCTGCATCAGATCTGCCAGGGGATCGAGACCGCTTCTCCCACGGTTATGAAGCTGATGAATAAGGATTTTCAAGTTCTCGGCGACATCTATCAATCGACGGAGCGTTGCATCAAGGCGGGCGTGATCCCGTCGTTCAACATCATTTTTGGGTTTCCCGGAGAGGGACCGAAAGAGAGACGCGAGACGGTCAACTTCATGATGGACATTTGCCAGAAGTTCCCCGGCGCGGAGTTCTGGACGAACATTTTCACGCCGTATCCAGGTTCGCCAATTTTTCATCAAGCGGCAAAACTGGGGATCGAAGTTCCGAAGACTCTCGAAGGTTGGGCGGACTATTTCCCGCGTTACACGGTTCTGCCCTGGCTGAAAGGCAGCGATCACCAGCGAGTGCAGACTATGCGAGATTACCTGCGAATCGCCTTCGATCGCGAACCCATCGCCACCACCGGCCACGGCCGATTTGCCAAGGCGGTTCAACACCTCACAGCTTACCCGGCGCGCGTGCGTCTGAACTTCGACTTTTACAGTTTCCCGGTCGAACTCTGGATTAATCGTCAATTGAAGAACATCGTGAAATTGCCCAAGCCGAGCGTGGACGCGAAAAGGCTTCAGCCCGAAACAGCACCGACTTGCACCTAGCCCCGGAAGTCGATATTGGCGAATGTCGTTCCGTTCTTATTGTTGGAGCATTACCTGTTTCTTGTCGTCCGTGGGAATCTCGCGTCATCCATATGATTCATTAACCAGGTGAACCGGTGCTGATGGAACGCTCACCACAGTGGCAGGCAGCGCCCAGTCAAGAAGCCGCGCCTGGCCCTCAGGCCAGCCGTCGGTTCGTATCTCTGATGTTGTTGGGCATTTCGGGATATCTGTATCTCAACCTCTTCCTCCTGCCGAACGTTCCCATTTTGCTGAGTGGTGATCAGGTGTTTTTCTGGATGAATGGGCAACGCATGCTACATGGCGAGCGACCCTATCTGGATTTTTTCCAATTCACGCCGCCCGGCGCAGACGTTTTCTATTTTGCCTTGTTTCGAGTGTTTGGACCTCACATTTGGGTTCTCAACTTCGCTGTGCTCGTCCTGGGTGTGGCTTTGTGTTGGTTGTGTTTCGTAATCGCCAGCCAAATCATGGAACGCCACCTCGCTTTGTCGAGCGCACTCCTTTTCCTAACTCTCATCTACACCAGGCTCCTGAATGCGACACACCACTACTTCAGCGCGCTGGCTGTCATGAGTGCATCGGCCATCCTGATGCGAAAGGAGAGTCCTCGAAGATTAGCGATAGCGGGAGCTTTGCTGGGCGTAGCATCTTTCTTTACTCAGACCCATGGCGCCGCAGCCCTTCTGGCGTTCACCCTGCTACTTGGTTGGGAGCGACATAATACCGATGGCTCGTGGCAGAGTTTTTGGAGAAAAGAAAGGATCCTGCTATTAAGCTTCACCATCGCAATACTCGTTCTAAGTGCTCCGTTCATCGCCAGCGTGGGCCTAAAACAGCTTTGGTACTGCCAGGTCACTTACGTCCGCAAGGTGATGGTCCATCCACCGGAGACCCATCTCTTAGGGATGCCACAATATCCAAATTGGAAAACCCTGCCACTCTTCTTCGTTATCGGCGAATACAGCCGACACCTTTTCGTCTACGCGATGCTGCCAACGATCTATCTCGTCGTGCTGATGCGATGTCGAAAGCAAGTGTCTCGTCCCAGCTTCTGTTTCAGAAAAGTCGCGCTCTTGGGACTTGTTGGTTCTTGTTTGCTGGGGGAACTGATCTTCAGTCTCAATTGGCTTCGACTGTACGCTGTTTCCATGGCCGGGATTGTTCTGTTTGCCTGGGTCATAAGCACGAGTGCGCGCCTCAAGCGCTTCGGGATTATTGGTGTTTGGGCTCTGATCGTACTCCTCGGGTTGCTACAGCCGTGGTTCACGCAACATCGAGAATACGTAACAGCCGAGTTGCCTGCGGGCAGAAGCGCCATCGAGCCGAACGAATTTGAAGAGCTGAGCTGGGAGATGGAACATACACGGCCCGGAGAATTTTTCTTTCAGGCTAGCTGGCCGGGGGTTTACATTCCCCTCGGAGTGCGCAATCCGGTGTTTCTCGATACCGCCGGCACAATGTTGAATCCAGAATGGGTCGAACGGGCGGTTCAGCAATTGGAAGCCAAGCAAGTGCACTATATAGTCTGGGCTGGGCGGTTTGACTATCCTGTGGATCCACGTCATCCCAGAACCGCCAATATCGTCCCACTTAGGGATTACGTTCATACGCGTTACCGGCTCGCGAAACTCTTCCAAAATGGAGATGAAGTTTGGGAGCGGAAGTAGGCGGCATCCGAAGAGGGACGCTCCGACTGCAGGAAGCATCAATTGATGAAATTTAGTGTGGCGTTCCCGCGCCGGTCTCTATCCAAGCCGCGCCGTCGTATTCTTCAGGCCAGGCGAACAGGCAGCGGGGAAAGATCTCGCTTGGGATGGTCCAGCGGCCGCGGTATTCGTGTTCTATGAGCCAGGCGCCGATCTGGTCGGCGGCCCGGTTATGATGGACCTCAGCAATGATCAGCGGCCGTTGCTTCGCGAAAAGGTTCGTTCCTCCGCGAAGAACCTCGTACTCGCCGCCTTCGACGTCAATTTTGATCAGGCGCGGTAAAGGTCCACCGTTCGCGATGAAATCGTCTAATGTAATCGCGGGCACATTTATCGTTTCTCCGCTGCCCAATACCGGACGCTGCCCGTCGGCTTCCACGCCGCCGTGCATTCTCTGTGCTCCGCCGCAGCGGAACGGAATCTCAGGCGCTGTGTAGGTCCAGACGGCGGAGGGAATGATTTGAACAGACGCGGTCAGATTGTTCCGCAAACAGTTTTCTCTCAGTCGCGAGACGTTCTTGGGATCGGCCTCGAAAGCGACCACGCGGCCCGAACTGCCTGCCAGCCGTGCTGCTCCAAGAGAAATACTCCCGGCATGCGCTCCGATGTCGTACACAACGGCTCCAGGGCAAATCACCGCGAGTATCCCTTCCTGTACCGCGGTTTCGTGTTCTCCGCGCCAAAGGCGAACTTCCCTGGGAAGATCCAGTCGCATCCACAACCCTTGAGATAAACCCGCACGGACCCGCACCCAAGTTGGTGTCTCCTGCAACGGAAGAGCCATCAGGCGCTTGACCCGTCGGGCCATGCTGGGCCATCTGGGAAACACGCCCCCTACCCCGAGACTTCGGGCGGCAAAATAGAGCCGGAATGATAATCCGTTGAAGGCCATGCGATTCGCCACGTCACGAGTTCAATAGATTCGAGGAATTACCTTCGCCGTCGCGCGAGCATAGGACTCATATCGCATTCCGAACAGCTTTCGTAGATGCCTCTCTTCAACCGCGATCTTGTTCATCAGGAGCAGGCCCCAGGCGATAACCAGTGCCCATCCAAAAGGGCTGGCAAAAATCAGCGCCATCGCGACCTTTCCAAGAATTGCGGAGGCATACCTTGGGTGACGCACATATCGATAGGGTCCGCAATTCATCGGCGCGAGCGATTTGGCCCCATGATTGAAATACGCGGCAAGATATGCATCCGTCCAGATTTGCCAGACGGCGACCCCGAGATAGAGCGCGACTCCAAAGGCCTGGATCGCAGGTTGCGCGAGCCAAGGGGTAACTCGCCAGTGAGCATAGTCCACGAACACAACTAGATCGAGCGCCATCAGCAGCATGACCCAGCGCGGCCCGGTAGGATCCGAATCGAGCGCCCACCATTGCTGCTTCACGGGAGATGAGCGAAAAACCGTCCGGCTTGATGCCAGCGAATAGATTGAGCCGAGCAAGCGTAGCACCAGATACCCGCCAGAAAAATAATCCAGCTGTAACGAGGGTTGCAGGTGGCGCCAGTGGGCCAGGCAGGCCAGTACGAGAAGCAGGTAACCGAGAGAGCAAGTCAGAGTCGTCCCAAAGCTCGTTTTCATAGTCCTCAACTTCAGAGACACCTAGGCGGTCACCGTGAAATTCTTTTGCGCGCCGAGTAGCTCCCGACCGGGGTCGGTGTGATCCTGAGCTGCAAGCAAGTCCCGTACTACCGCTGCGGCTACACCTGGGTCACTCCCATAACGCAACACGTACGCCGGCAGCCCTTCGAGGGCTTGCAGCACCGTGGCCTCCTGATCGCGAAAACGCTCGTCGTCGCGGAACAGGACACTCTTAGCCAGCAGCATCGCCAAGTCATGGCGCGCAATCCGTGCGAGCTGGGGGATGTCGGAAATCTGTCGCTCAAGGAAGAGGCAGCAAAGTGGTTGAATCGACGATCCCGAACTGCTGTGCGCGCGCTGTTTGATCAGGTGATAGACGACGAAATCCCGATGAAGGCAAGGATCGGATCGATCCTTGAGATCGGGGCAGAATTGCAAAGCTTCCGGCCGAAAAGTAGCGGGCCAGAATCCGCCCCAGCTTCGCAGAACTCCGGAATCAAGCTCAAGAAACGCTCCCTCGTCTGCATGAAAGTCGAGCCCCAATTTTTCTGCGGCAAAGCTGGCGCTGGTCTTACCGTTGTTGGCCTCGCCGAACAGCAATACCCCTCTATTTGCGCACGCTACGCAGTTTGCCCACAGTGGCACGAGCCCGAGGGCGCCAACCGTCAGACAGAACAGGTTGTCGAGAAACGGACTCGTAAGCGCCAGTTCATTTTCCATCAGGCTTTCGGAAACGATTCCTACTCCCTCTCGCGCTTCGATGTCGACAGCTAGAAAATTTCGTTGCCCGAAATGAGCGAAACGAAGTCCATCGTCTGAGAAGGTGGATCTTCGCGGCCAAGGCTGGTCGACGCTTACGTCGGGGTCCACGACAATCCTCCAGAGAAATGTCGGGCGCCCGCTCGCCGCCCCCGGATAACGCGCGAACAGTCCAACCATGTGTTCTAAGAGCCTGGAACTATTCGTCTCTAATCGCACCGTGCGGCCCATCACCGGCAGAAAGGCAGAGTGTGGAGTCGGGACGAACCGGCGCATCGGATCGTTTCTGACGTCCGTTGCCCGGGTGTTGTCTCCCCCGACCATTTCTGCTCGCGCAGGTATTTGTGTTGGGATCGACTCAGCCTCCACCGCCCATTTCATAATCTCTCACCCACTGTCGCAACCACGCCGCTCGTTCGTCTCCTCGCGGTGCTTAGTCAGACCTTGGCAAAGTGCTGGCAGATTTGGCGGGCGATCCATTGGGGGTGCCCGCCATACTGTAAAAGCCAGCACGGAAGTTCGGCGATCCTCTTGAGCGTCCCCGAGCGTCTTTCGGCCGCTTCGGGAAGTTCCGTCATTAACTCTCCGTTCAGCCGGCGTAGCGCCTCGGTGGACGACATCGGACTCATTCGGAATTCCGAAGTCTTCCGTCGCTCCAGGAAGATCAGTGCGGCCGGTTGGCATCTTCGAACTCGCTGCACTCTGCTAAGGAGTTCGGGCGCAAGCCAAAAGGCCGGCCCCCCGCTCCGCGTATCGGTTAGACGCTGGTCGCGCAACTCGTCAAACCACAGCGTTGCTTCAGGGCGCAATTTGAGTGGGGTCGGCAGCCCCCAGACCTTTACCTCGCCATTCTTTACGGAGCAAAACGTTCGGTCGTCTGATAGAAATCCGAAGCCCTGTTGTGAAAGTGCCAACGCCAGTGTCGACTTTCCGGCACCGGAGGAGCCGGCCAGCAGCAGACCGTCCTGGCCCTTTGCGACACATGCGCAGTGCAATTCGGCAATGCCAACGGAAGAGCTCACGATGGTGAGTAGCATGGGGAAAATCACAGTTTGCCAATGTGCGAGATCCGCCGCCATCGCCGGCGAAAATCGGCCGATGACGCGGCACGTACGCAGGTCGGCGAGCATCGAACTCCCCTCGTCAAAACCGGCAAACACGAGATGATCCAGTCCCCGCACATAAGGCTTGGGCCAAGGTGGTTGCGATGAGTCAGCATCGTCAACCCAAAACCGCAGGCGGAAGTCGACCGCGCCTTGCGGAAAATCGGCGGCCTGGAACGTATTGCGCGCGGCATCGAGCACCCGCTGGGAATTGGTCGAAAGACTACATGCCGCACCGGCTGCGAGGTAGTGTTCGCAGAGCTTGGTCTCGGCGTCTTTGTGCAGAAAGTCCGGAGGCTGCATATGAAATCAGTCTGAAATTCAGGCTAGAAAAAAGTCCCGCGGCCGCAACAATGATCGTCAAGCAGGGCGAACCGCTTGTCATATTCTTGTCAACAACTTGTAACGTTTCATTTGCGGATGAGGGTGCAAGTTGGTCGATATTGGCGGGCGAAGGCTTCACGTCCATTGCATGGGACACGGGTCGTCTACCGTGATCCCGGATGCGGGCTCGGCTGGACTGCTCCGAATCCCAGACTGCTTTCGACCCGGGGACTCAGATCGCTTGTATACAGTTGTAAGGCAGACACCGCTGAGCAATTTGATAAACTAAAAAGCAAACCGAAAGCCGACGTAGCTCAGTTGGTAGAGCAGCCGATTCGTAATCGGCAGGTCAGCGGTTCAAGTCCGCTCGTCGGCTCCATCTTTTCAGGCACCTACGCTCCCCCCACGTTGCCCCATCCTTTATTGCATCTCCTCCCGTCAGAACGGAATCGTTGTAACCAGACCTGAATCACATGAGAGTAGAATTCTTGCACCGATCTGCACATTGGAAGCGACCCGCGTTCCTGACGATCAGCGAGTAGCTGGCCCCGCGCAACCGAGCCGTTTTACGGCGTAGCTTATTCCAGGAGTCATCATGATGAGCACCCTCACTTCGAATCCCTCATCCGAAATCTCTTCCCTCAGTCCGTATGGCGAGACCCGATCGACCATCCAAGGAAAGCCGCTGAGTGCCGAAGCGTTGCGCAACACCGACGCCTACTGGCGAGCCTGCAATTACCTCAGCCTCGGCATGATCTATCTGCTCGAGAATCCTTTGCTGGATGAGCCGCTCCGGCCGGAACACATCAAGAACCGGCTGCTGGGGCATTGGGGATCGAGCCCCGGGCTGTCGTTCATCTACGTTCACTTGAACCGGCTCATCAAGAAATACGATCTCGACATGATCTTTCTGGCCGGGCCGGGGCATGGAGCGCCCGGTGTTCTTGGGCCGGCATATCTCGAAGGAACGTACTCTGAGGTCTATCCGGAAAAGAGCCAGGATGTGGACGGCTTGCGCGATTTCTTCAAGGAGTTCTCTTTTCCCGGCGGGATTGGCAGTCACTGTACGCCAGAGACGCCGGGGTCGATCCATGAGGGCGGAGAACTCGGCTACGTGCTGTCTCATGCCTGTGGCGCCGCGTTCGACAATCCTGAGTTGATTGTCGCGGCGGTTGTTGGCGACGGAGAATCCGAGACCGGGCCTCTGGCCACGTCGTGGCACATCAACAAGTTTCTGAATCCGGTACGCGACGGAGCGGTGCTGCCCATCCTGCATTTGAACGGCTACAAGATCAACAACCCGACCATACTGGCGCGGATTTCCCACGATGAACTGGAGAGCCTCCTTCGCGGCTTTGGCTGGACGCCATATTTCGTGGAGGGTTCCGACCCCGACAGCATGCATCAGGCGATGGCGGCGACGGTGGAGCACTGCGTTTTGAAAATCAGGGAGTGCCAGCAGGAGGCCCGCAAGCAGGGCGTGGGAGACCGGCAGCGCTGGCCGATGATCGTGTTGCGCTCGCCGAAAGGATGGACCGCTCCACGCGAAGTCGAGGGCCACTATCTGGAGGGCTTCTGGCGAGCGCACCAGGTGCCGCTGCCCAATGTGAAGAAAGATCCAGAGCAACTAAGGATCCTTGAGGCCTGGATGCACTCGCTGAAGCCGGACGAATTCTTCGACGGCAGCGGCAAGTTGGCGGCACGATTTAGAGAGTTGGCGCCCGAGGGGGGCCGGCGAATGAGCGCGAATGTTCATGCCAACGGGGGTCGAATCAAGAAAGCCCTGCGCCTGCCCGATTTCCGCGAGTACGGGATCAAACTCGAAAAACCGGGCAAGATCATGGCCGAGAACACGCCGCCATTGGGCGCTTTCCTGCGTGACGTGATGAAACTGAATATGCACAACTTTCGGGTCTTTGGCCCCGATGAAACGACCTCCAACAAGCTCGATGCGATTTACGCCGTAAGCAAGAAATTCTGGATCGAGCAGTTCTTCCCTGAGGATTCGGACGGAGGCGAGATTGCCACCGATGGCCGGGTCATGGAAATGCTTAGTGAACACACGATGGAAGGAATGCTCGAGGGTTACCTGCTCACCGGAAGACATGGCTTTCTGTCCTCCTATGAGGCCTTCGTGCATGTCATTGACTCCATGTTCAACCAGCACGCCAAGTGGCTGGAGATCTGCAACCACTTGTCATGGCGTGAAGCCATCGCGTCGCTGAATCTGCTGATCACGTCGACCGTGTGGCGGCAGGATCACAACGGGTTTACGCATCAGGATCCAGGCTTCATCGATGTGGTGGCCAATAAGAGTGCGAGCGTCACTCGCATATACCTGCCGCCGGACGTGAACTGCCTGCTCTCGGTCGCGGATCATTGTCTGCGGAGCCAAAACTACGTCAACGTGATCGTTTGCGACAAGCAACTGCACCTGCAGTTTATGGATACGGAAGCTGCCATCACGCACTGCACGAAGGGCATCGGCATATGGGACTGGGCCAGCACCGACGAGTCCGGCGAACCCGACGTGGTCATGGCGTCGGCGGGCGATATTCCTACCCAGGAGGCGCTCGCTGCCACCGCTCTACTGCGCAAAGAGTTTCCTGACATCAAGATCAGGTTCATCAACGTCGTGGATCTGTTCAAGCTCCAGCCAAGCACAGAGCATCCTCATGGACTCACCGATCGGGATTTCGATTCCTTGTTCACGGTCGACAAGCCGGTCATTTTCAATTTCCACGGGTATCCTTATCTGATCCATCGGCTAGCATATCGCCGCACCAATCACAGCAACATTCATGTACGGGGCTACAAGGAAAAAGGCAATATCAATACCCCGCTGGAACTGGCCATCAACAACAACATTGACCGCTTCAGTCTGGCGATGGATGTGATCGACCGGGTGCCTCGGTTCCAGAGGATCGGCGGCCATGCCAAGGAGAGATTTCTAAACGAGCAAATCGCGTGCCGCACCTACGCGCACCAGTACGGGATCGACAAACCCGATGCGGCGGGTTGGACCTGGCCTTATTAGACTGGCGCCATCGCGCAATTCGAATCAGGACGGGTGAGGCTCACCCATGATGACTCGAACCGTATCGCGAGCGATCAGCAACTCTTCGTCGGTGGGGATCGCATAGGCGAGCAGGCTGGAATCCTCGGTGCTGATTTTGGCTTCGCGGGCCACGGTCTCGTTGTTCTTGGAGGCGTCAAGCTTAAGCCCGGCCCATTCCATTCCCGCGCAGATCATCGCGCGGATCTCCGGGGAGTTCTCGCCAATGCCGCCGGTGAAGACAACGGCATCGGCTCCGCCCATGCAAGCCAGGAATGCTCCGATATATTTGCGCGCTCGGTAGCAGAAGATTTCAATGGCGAGCCGTACGCGGCGGTCCTCGTGTTCTTTCAGTTCCGCCTGCAATTCCCGCATGTCATGGGTGAGTCCCGAAATTCCCAGCAAGCCTGACTGCGTGTTGAGCAGCGTGTCGACCTCGGAGGAAGACATGCCCTCTTTCCGGGCGATGACGTTGACAATCGCCGGATCGAGGTCGCCGGAGCGTGTGCCCATGACCAGGCCTTCGAGTGGAGTCATCCCCATGGACGTGTCCACGGAGTCCCCTCCGCGGATGGCGGCGGCGGAACACCCGTTTCCCAGGTGCAGAGTGATGACGTTCGTCTGCTCCCGCGTCAGCCCACGCAGGGCGCGATAGCGAAACGCCACGTAGCGGTGAGAGGTTCCATGAAATCCGTAGCGGCGGATGCGATGACGGCGGTACAGGTGATATGGAATCGCGTACAGCGAAGCCTTCTCCGGAATCGTGTGGTGGAACGCGGTGTCAAAGACAGCCACCTGCGGAATGGCGTCGCCGAACAGTGCGCGGGCGGCGAGAATGCCTTTGATGTTATTCGGATTGTGCAAAGGGGCCAGATCGATGCAGTTTTCAATTCCCCGAAGCACTTTGTCGTCGATCAATGCCGACTCTGAGAAGAGTTCACCACCGTGCACAACGCGGTGTCCCACGGCATGCACGTCGGCGGTGCTCTTGATCTCCGGAACGCCTGATTTTTCCGATGCCACATACCGCACCAGGTAGTCCAGTGCTGCCGATATATCGCGCAGCGCAGCGGTAAACTTCTGACTCTGCCCCGCTCGATTGTGAAACTGAATGATGGCTTCTCCGCCGATGCCCTCGACTTCCCCCTGGCAAAGACGATCATCCTTGTACTGCTTGATCCGCTCAAGGTCGGTCGAGATCACTTGAAACTTCAAGCTGGAGCTTCCGGAGTTCACAACGAGCACATTCATGGGCGGCACTCTCCGACCGATAGGGAAGTACCAAGATAAACGCTGTTTACCGGCGTCGACAATGGCCGGGACAAACGAAGCGGCCCGGTAGTGCTCATGTGGGGACAGCCGCCTCGGCTGTCCAGCGAAGCGAGCGCTCCTGGCACTATGCCCGGCGGAGCCGCCCCGGGCATGGTTTTTCAAGCACTTACCCAACTGGGGGCCTACCTACCCATTCGTGCCATATATGGCCCAGTCGAGCCATTTACCGGGTCAGAAGGCAGAGTTAGATTGTCCTTGAGCAGCACTTGGGGGAGGGCTGATCAACAGACGTCCCACGACTCTTTGAGTCTGGGGCGTTTTGTTTTGCGCGGAATCTCTACCACGAAGGGAAACTTGCCGCGAAAGCCTTCGTGATACTTCGTGTCCTTCGTGGTTTAGGTTCTATCCTCCCGTCGTAACGAAACCAGCCGCCCACCCGCTACCCCTTCCTCCTTTCTATAGTGTAGATTTGTTTGCGCCCTTCGTTGCCGTGACCCACGCAGTTCCAGGAGCAGGTCATGCCTTTCCAGTTTGCCCGCCGCGAGTTTCTCGCCGGAATAGTTGCGATGACGGCCGCGAAAGCTGCGTCCGGGTTCGCTCCAGGTTCCCGCTTCAATCCAACTGATGGCAGTTCACCGTTCCGCGTTTCCGTCATCAATGATGAGATTTCCCAGGATTTCGGCCACGCCTGTGAGGTGGCGTCGCGGGAATTCGGCATGGGATGGATTGAACTGCGCGGCATGTGGAAGAAGAACATCGTCAAGCCTCGATGAGAAGGAAGTCGCGGAAGCGCGGCGCATTCTGGAAAAGTACCAGCTGAAAGTGACCGACATCGCCAGCCCGCTGTTCAAGGTCGACTGGCCGGGCGCGCCCAAATCCAAGTACAGCGAGCCCAAGAGTTTCGGCGCCGACTTTACACTGGCGCAGCAGGACGAAGTGCTGGAGCGCTCGATGGACTTGGCCAAGGCATTTCAGACCGACCGCGTGCGCTGCTTCGACTTCTGGCGGCTCGAAGACCAGGCTCCGTACCGTGCCGCGATCAACGAGAAACTCCGCGATGCCGCAGCCAAGGCGGAGAAGAAGGGCATCATGCTGGTGCTGGAAAATGAATCCGCCTGCAACACAGCGACCGCCGCCGAAGCCGTGAAAGTACTGAGCGCGGTGCCGTCGCCTTCGCTCATGCTGAATTGGGATCCGGGCAACGCAGCCGCCAGCGGCGAGATTCCTTACCCGGACGGCTACAATCTGCTCCCCAAAGAGCGCATTGGCCACTGCCATTGCAAAGATGTCGTCAAGAAGGGCAAAGACGATTGGGCGCCGATGGGCGGGGGGATCATCGATTGGGCCGGTCAGTTCAAGGCGCTTAAGCGCGACGGCTACCACTATGCCGTCAGCTTGGAGACGCACTGGAGCGGCGGCGGCTCGCCCGAAGAATGTTCGCGCAAGAGTTGGGCAGGGATGAAGAAGCTTCTGCAACAGGCGGACGCATTGTAAGACCCACTTCTCGCGCAAAAGGCGCGCGAGAAATGGGGCACCCTAACACGAGAGGTGGACGACGAGATATGACTGATCACACGAGACGTACTTTTCTGAAGCAGGCCGCGATGGGCACTGCCGCCGTACTGGCGTATCCAGCTTCCACCGTACTGGGCGCAAACGACCGCGTCCGCGTGGGCATGATCGGTGTGGGCGACCGCGGCAACGATCTGCTGGATCAGATTCGCGCGGTTCACGGCGCCGAACTGGTGGCCATGGCCGACATCTACAGCCGTCGCCGCGATCAGGCGAAGAGCAAAGTGCCCGGCATCCAGACCTTCGACGATCATCGCCGTCTGCTCGATATGAAGGACATCGACGCGGTCATCGTGGCCAGCCCGCTGCACATCCACACGCGGCACTTTCTGGACACTCTGGCCGCGGGAAAGGATCTGTATTCCGAAAAGACGATGACCTGGTCGATTCCCGAGGCCGACAAGTGTCTGGCCGCCGCGAAAGGCTCGAAGCAGGTCATCCAGATCGGATTGCAGCATCAGAGTTCCGGCGCCCAGGCGGACGCGCGGCAGTGGATCAAAGATGGCCGTGTGGGCAAGGTCACACAGGTCGAATCTTGGATGAGCCGCAACACGCCTCACGGCAAAGGCCAGTGGGTACGTCCGGTGCCCTCGGATTGCACCGCGCAGAACGTGAACTGGAGCGCGTTTCTGAATGGACGGCCGGACCGTCCATTTGATGGCTACAAGCTCATCAACTGGCGCCTGTTCTGGGAGTTCGCTGGCGGCAATTGCGCTGAGAACATGGTGCACCAGATTGCCTGGATCATGGGCGCGCTCGATTTGCCGCTGCCGACGGCGGCCTACATGTCGGGCGGCGTCTTCTCGGAGAAAGATGGCCGCGAGGTCCCTGACACGATGGTAGTGACGCTCGATTTCCCCAACATGGTGGTGACCTGGCAGTCCACGTTCAGCAACAAGCACTACGACATGGCCGACCGCATTCTGGGAAGCGACGGTACCCTCGAGCATCATTTCGAAGAGCCGCTCGAGTACTGGCCCGAGAAAACGAATCGTCCGAACGGCGAGCCGGCGAAGGGCAGCAGCAAGAATCAGGACCACATGGCGAACTGGATCGACTGCGTGCGCAGCCGCGGCATTCCGAACGCCCCGCCCGAGATCGGCTACCGCTCGGCCATTGCGGTGCACATGGCGAATCTATCGTACAAGCATAAGCGGCGGCTGACGCTGGAGGAAGCGAAAGCGATCACGCCGGAATTCTAGACGTCAGCAGTGGACCGGCAGTTCTACAGGAGGAGATATGCAGACCCTCGTTGCTCTGCAGTTCCGCTTTCTGGTAGTCGGACTGTTTGCGCTGTCAGCAGCCGTCGCCTTCGCGCAAGACACGGCCACGCTGACAGGCACGGTTCGCGATAACATCGGGCGCGGTCATCCCCAACGCCACCGTCACATTGAAAAACACGGCGACCGGCATTGTCCGCGATCTCAGCACGAACGCCTCCGGGGAATACGTCGCCGCAGCTGTGCCCCCGGGGCAATACAACCTGAGTGTGTCAGTCACCGGATTCCGCAAGTACCAGGCGGACGGAGTCATCCTGCGGGTTGCACAGAATGCCCGTATCGACGTGACCATGCAGGTCGGGAATTCCCATGAAGAAGTGACGGTGCATGGTGAAGGCCTGGCGCAGGTGAACACACAGTCTTCGGAACTGGGCGGAACCATCACCGGCAAGGAACTGACCCAGCTCCAGCTGAACGGCCGCAACTTCACGCAGCTCATTACGCTTGTCCCCGGCGTCAGCAATCAAACGGGACAGGATGAAGGCGTGGTGGGAGTGGAGGGCAGCATCAGCTACAGCGTCAACGGCGGCCGCACCGAATACAACAACTGGGAAGTCGACGGCGGCGACA
The DNA here is from genome assembly GCA_963701935.1 of uncultured Acidobacteriaceae bacterium. Taxonomy (GTDB): domain Bacteria; phylum Acidobacteriota; class Terriglobia; order Terriglobales; family Acidobacteriaceae; genus Sulfotelmatobacter. Next base: position 256,851 of record CAVPBT010000001.1, read on the forward strand.
TGATGGACAACGGCAGCAATTTTTCGCTGAACGTCTATCCCAGTGTCGAGGCGATTGAGGAGGTGCAGGTCTTGACCTCCAACTACGGCGCGCAATATGGCAAGAACGGATCTGGCACCGTGGAGGTCGAGACCAAGTCGGGGACCAACGCGTTCCATGGATCGCTCTGGGAATTCGCCCGCAACGAAGCCTTCAACGCGCACAACTACTTCGACGTCCCGGGAACTCCGAAAGCGGGCTACAAGAAACACGATTTCGGCTACAGCGTCGGGGGACCCATCTGGAAGAACCATACCTTTTTCTTCTGGTTGCAGAACTGGCGGCGGGAGAATGTTCCGTACAACTTCAATAGTTTCGTGCCGTCGATGGCGAATCGACAGGGCAATTTCAACGACGTTTGCAACGTTCCGAACCCTACGGATTGTCCCTTCGATCCCAACACTGGGAACCCGTTTCCAAGCAACACTCTCCCGTCGATCGATCCCAACGCGCAGTATCTGCTGAACATGATTCCCGAGCCGAATCTGGGGTCGGGCGCGAACTCCATTTTCGCGGCGGCTGTTGATCAGCCGACGCACTGGCGAGAAGACCTGGTTCGTCTCGACCACGATTTCAACTCCAAACTACGGTTCACTTTCCGGGCGATTCACGATTCGTGGGACACGACAAAAGCCACTGTTACCTGGGGCGGCGAGAGCTTTCCGACGATCGGTACGCACTTCATTGGGCCCGGTGTGGAACTCGTCGCCAGACTCACGGCAACGGCATCTCCCACGTTGCTCAACGAGTTCGTGGTGAGCTACACGACCGATCACATCCAGCAGATCAACACGAATCCATCGGTGTGGACGCGCACCCCTGGCTTCACCATGCCTGGCCTGTTTCCCGACTTCGGCGGAAAGCTGCCGGGTTTTTGCCTCAGTACTTCCGGAGCGTATGGCGGCGGATTCTGCGAAGGCCCAACTGCCTTTCCGTGGGAGAACTCGAATCCCACGTTTACTTATCGCGATACCGTGACCAAGAGTTTGGGGAAACACAAGCTGGTCTTCGGCGCTTACTTCATGAACGCCGAAAAGAACGAGATGGCATACACCGATCTGGGCGGAGATCTGGTGTTCGATAGCACGTTCCCGGTTTCAACCGGAAATTCTTTCGCCGACCTGTTAATGGGAAACATTGCCAGCTTCTCCCAGGCGAGTTCGCAGCCGAAGTATCACATCAACTTCAAGATCTTCGAGCCTTACTTTCAGGACGACTACCACATTCGCAAGAACCTCACATTGAATCTTGGCCTCCGCGTGAGCCTGTTCGGTACCTTCTGGGAAAGGAATCATTTGATATCGAACTGGACGCCCTCGGCGTATGATCCGGCGGCGGCTCCGCAACTCGACATCGATGGCAGTGTGACCGGGCAGCAGGGAGCGCTCATCCCCGGAACCGGGAATCCTTTTGACGGCATGGTGCAGTGTGGCCTCGGCGCGATCCCCCGCGGCTGTTTGACTGGTCACCTGTTCAATCCCGCGCCGCGCTTGGGATTTTCCTGGGATCCGCGCGGCGATGGCAAGATGGCCGTGCGCGGCGGATATGGAATCTTCTTCGAGCACACCAACGGAATGGAAGGCAACGCCGAGGACCTCGAGGGCACGCCGCCGATCGTGGAAACGCCCACTCAGTACAACGTTACCGGCTACAACAATGTCGGCGGACTGGGGCTGTTGTTTCCGCTGTCGACTACTTCCATCCCAGACCGTACGGTCTGGCCCTATGTGCAGCAATGGCACCTGGACGTGCAGCGCGAATTCGTTCGCAACACCGTGGCAACGCTGGCTTACGTGGGCGCCAAGGGAACGCATCTCACCCTGCAACACGAACTCAATCAGTTGGCGCCGGTTCCGGCTTCGCAGAATCCGTACCAGCCGGGGCAGCCGATCACCGACTTCGATTGCAGTTGGGGTCCGGATGGCGCGCAGCCCAACGTGAACGTGGATGCTTACGGCGTTCCCATGAACGCCGTAACGTCCTTCGGAGCGCCGGTACCGTACGTCGCATCCTCCACCGGCGGGCTGGCCTCGGGGCCAGCGGTCAATCTGTATGTTGCCTGCGGAAACAATCCTGACTTCTTCCGCACGAACTATCCCGGCCTGAGTTCCATTCAGCGCGTGGAGCCCGTCGCAAACTCCAACTACAACGCCCTGCAATTCTCATTGCGCAAGACCAGCGGAGCGCTCACCCTCGATGTCGCCTACACCTACAGCCATTCACTCGATAACTCTTCCGACAACCAGGACAGCAACTTCGTGAACTCCTCCAACCTTCACCAGAACTACGCCAGCTCCAACTATGATCAGCGGCACATTCTGTCGGTCGCCTGGACCTACGACGTCCCCTTTCGTGGCAAGGGAATCTCGCGCACATTCCTGGGAGGGTGGCAATGGGCCGGCATCCTGACGGCACAAACCGGCACGCCATTTTCGGTGGTTAACGGCGTTTATGGCGACAGCGCCGGAGTTGCCGATGGCACTACGGGAATCGGTTCCTACGCTGACCGGATCGGAGACCCTCACGACGCTCCCACCTGTCCACCTCTTGCGGCTGGCACCAAAGGCGTGCCGTTGTTCGACTGCAGCGCCTACACGCAGACGCAAGGGTTGACCTTCGGCAACTCAGGCAGAAACAGTCTGAATAATCCTCACCGCACGAACATCGACACGTCGATCTACAAGATCTTCAAACCCAAGGAAAATATTCAGGTTCAATTCCGCGCGGAGGCGTTTAACGTCTTTAACCATACGGAGTGGAACGGTGTGAATCCGTATGTGAGCACGTCGAACTTTCTGTTCTCGACCGGAGCGCACATGCCCAGGGTTCTGCAGTTTGCGCTTAGAATCACGTTCTAGAGTTTCAACGACAGGAGAGTCAGGGAAAGATGAAGCGAGGGAAATGCCCATGATCGGCGCTGTCGATATCGGGGGAACGAAGATCGCGGTCGGCATGGTCGATGACGGCGGTGCGGTGCTTTCGCGTACGGAGGCCCCCACTGATCCGGACAGCTACGCGAGCGGCATCAACTCAATTGCCGACATGATGCATGAGACCGCGCAGAAGTCCGGCGTGGAACTCAAGGGCATCGGGATCGGGTCGACGGGGCCCGTCGATCCCATGCGCGGCGAGTTTGGCGACGTCGATTTTCTTCCCGGTTGGCGGGGAAAGAGTCCGGTGCGCGATTTGCAGGCGATCTTCAAGGTGCAGGTCGCGCTGGAGAACGATGGCGACGCCGCCGCGCTGGCCGAGGCCGGTTGGGGTGCGGGGCGCAATCGTTCCCGGCTGATTTACATAACGGTCGGCACCGGGATCGGTGGTGGAATGGTTTTCGATGGCAAACTCTATCGCGGTGTCGATGGTGCGCACCCCGAGGTCGGACACCAGGTTGTCGATCCCTCTGGGCCGGAGTGCTCGTGCGGATTTCGCGGCTGCTGGGAATCGCTGGCCGCCGGTCCGGCGATGGTGGCGTGGATCGAAGCGCACGCGCCTGCCGCCTATCTGCATCGGCCGGGCATTACGGCGAAGAAAATTTGCCAACTGGCGCAGGAAGGCGACGAGATCGCGCTGCAGGCCGTGGAGCACGAGGCCTACTATCTGGGGTTAGGGCTTGCCAATCTGATCAACCTGTTCACGCCCGATGCCATCGTACTCAGCGGTAGCGTCATGAAAAGCGCACCGCTATTTCTCGACCGCATTCGAGAAGTGATCCGCCGCGGCTGCCGCTTCGTCCCGGCGGAAAAGACACAGCTCACGCTCGCCTCTCTCGGTGACGACACCAACCTGATCGGTGCGGCGCGAGTGTGGCATTATCGCTTCGGTTAGGTTGAGGGCTATGGTGCGCCGACGGGCAGTTCGACCACCGGATCTCCAAAGACCTGCCGATACTTTCCTTTCTCCCAGATCAGCAGAGAGGCAAAATCGGCGTTCGGCGCAGGCTTGGCCGTCAACTCGATCGCATCCACTTTCAATTTACCCAGCTGCGGATCGTCGCCTGCCTCAGGCGCCCAGGTTTCTCCCTTGCGTACTTTCCGCAAGAGCATCTGCTGGGGAGTGAGAAGGATCTCGTTTTCCCAGTATTTTCCCAGTTCTGGTTTGGTCTTGGGCCTGGCAACGAAGGTCGGCCGATACTCGCCCTGCTTGTCTTGCTCAAAAATGACAAGCCTCCAGGTCTGCTCGCCGATCAGGATAATTGCCGCGTCTTCGATTCCATCGCCATTGAAATCTCCTAGACACAAGAAGGGGGAGAAGCCGAGCTTTTTGTTGACAGTCCAGCCCGCCTTCATGTCTTTAGCCTCCGGGACCCGGTAGGACGGAAAATTGGTTTTAATGCCCGTTTGTAAGCCTGACGGCACCGGGAGTTCTCCGCTTGCGGTGGGGGTGCTCGCGTCGGCGCGTTGAATCTGGGAGAAGGCGCAGGTCGATGTTCCCATCACGATCATCCCCGCGATGATCGCTGCCAACGCCCCACGGTTCAGTGCTCGCCACCTAATGCTCGTCATCAGGCGTATCATCGCCGAGTTCTTTGAAAAATCCAAACAGGGAATTAGAGAAATCGCCGCGGGCTGCCGCCTTCCAGTTCCTTCCCCGATCTGTTACTGTTTTCAGTCCGCTTTTTGTGCGGTCCTGTGACACATGTCACAGAACTCGCAGGCCAACTATGAAAGGATTGCCGCTCACAGCCGGGCACTCCCGGAAACGCCGAGACCGCAAGTTGGGCTTCGGCACGGAAAGGATGACAGCCGCGTGATCGTTGGAGTTCCGAAAGAAAGCTATCCCGGGGAACGCCGGGTAGCGCTCGTTCCCCTCGCCATTCCCAATCTCGTCAAGGCGGGACTCGAAGTCATCGTCGAAGCCGGGGCCGGCGAGCAGGCGGGCTATCCCGACGCGATGTATGCCGAGAAGGGCGCGAAGATCGTGCCCGATCGCGCCGCCGTTTTTGGTGCCGCCGACATTGTGGTGCAGGTGCTGTGCTACGGGTCTAACGACGTTACTGGTAAGGCGGATCTTCCGCTGATGCGCCGCGGCCAGACCCTCATCGGATTCCTGCGGCCCTTGGGTTCCGCGGAGGTTGTCCAGCAGATCGCTCAGGCGGGCGTCACCGCATTTTCCGTGGAATTGATGCCTCGCACCACGCGGGCACAGAGCATGGACGCGCTCTCTTCGATGGCCACCTGCTGCGGCTACAAGGCAGTGCTTCTGGCCGCCCAAACCTCGCCGCGAATCTTTCCCATGATGACCACTGCCGCCGGAACGATCACGCCGGCCCGAGTGTTCGTCATCGGCGCAGGCGTTGCTGGATTGCAGGCCATCTCAACGGCTCGCCGCCTCGGGGCCGTGGCCTCAGCCTACGACATGCGTCCCGCGGCCAAAGAGCAGGTGCAGAGCCTGGGTGGACGCTTCGTCGAACTTCCCATCGAAGCCCAGAACGCGCAGGACGCTCGCGGCTACGGCACCGCGCAGGATGAAACTTTCTACGCCCGCCAGCGCGAACTGCTGACCCGTGTCGTCGCCGAAAGTGACGTGGTCATTACCGCTGCGGTGATCCCCGGCAAGAAGTCGCCCGTACTGATCACCTCCGACATGGTGAAGGGGATGGCTCCCGGTTCGGTCATCGTCGACCTCGCCGCCGAGCGCGGCGGCAACTGTGAACTGACCCACACGGGAAAAACCGTTCAGTTGTGCGGAGTCACGATTATCGGCGCCATCAACCTGGCTACGAGCGTTCCGTATCACGCCAGCCAGATGTACGCCCGCAACGTCAGCACGTTCCTGCTCTACATGGTGAAAGAGGGCAAGCTGCAACTGAACTTGCAGGACGAGATTATTCGCGAAACCATGATCACGAGCGGCGGAGAAGTGGTGAATGCCCGCGTGCGCGAATTCTTCAAAATGCCGGCGCTGGCAACGGCGGGCGGTTAGGCTGGGTGTTGCGAGGGCACGTTGTAGGCGTGCATTACAGTTCTTTGTCATCCTGAGCGGAGCGAGAGTTCGCAAGGCGAACTCTTGCGCAGTCGAAGGATCCCTATAGGTGGCACGAACCCAATCGCGGTAGGGATCCTTCGACTCCGTGGCTGCTCCGCTATCGCGAAGCAGCCACACCGCTCAGGATGACAAACCCAAATGACAACGTAAAGGAATGGTGTGGCGAATGAATTCCAACCTGATCAACGCACTTTTCGTATTCATGCTGGCGGCCTTCATCGGATTCGAAGTCATCCGCCATGTCTCGCCGCTGCTGCACACGCCGCTTATGTCACTGACCAACGCGCTCGATGCCATCGCCGTTGTGGGCGCCATCGTTCTCGTGGGCGAGAAGAAAAGTACATTCGCGACCGTGCTCGGCGTCATTGCCATCGTTGCCGCCACCAGCAACGTGGTTGGCGGATTTTTCATCACCGACCGCATGTTGAGGATGTTCAAGACCAGCCGTCCGACCAATAAGTAACTGAGCGCAATCATGACTGAGTTTGCTGGAAGCCAGTACCTCATCGAAATCATTTATCTCGTCGCCAGCGCGCTGTTCATTCTTTCGCTGAAGTGGATGAGTTCTCCCGCGACCGCCCGCCACGGAATTCTGGCCGGTGAAATCGGCATGGTGCTGGCCATCGGCGGCACGCTGCTGCATCACGGCATCGTCGACTACAAGTGGATCATCATCGCGCTCGTGCTGGGCAGCGGGATCGGCATTCCGCTCGGCATGGTGCAGATGACCGCCGTCCCGCAGCGGACCGCGCTCAGCCACGCGTTCGGCGCGCTGTGCGTGACGCTGGTCGGCACCGCCGAGTTCTACCTGCGCAGCCCGAACGTCCCCAAGTTCATGATGTCGGTGCTGTCGATGGAGGTGATCCTCGGAGGCCTAACCTTCACCGGCAGCCTGATGGCCGCGGGAAAGCTGCAGGAAATCCTGCCGCAGCGGCCGCTCACCTATAAAGGACAGAACTTCGTCAATTTACTTCTGTTCGTGGTTGCACTCGGCAGCGCCATTTACCTCGTGCTCCATCCCGAGGCAAAGATTTTCTTCCCGATCATCGTTGGCGTGTCGTTGATCTTCGGTGTCCTGCTGGTCATTCCGATCGGCGGCGCTGACATGCCGACCGTGATCTCGCTCTTGAACTCCTACGCGGGCCTCTCCGCCGCCGCGATGGGATTCGTGCTCGACTCAAAGCTGTTGATCATCGCCGGGGCACTCGACGGGTCCTCTGGCTTGATCCTCTCCATCATCATGTCGAAGGCGATGAATCGATCGTTCACGAACGTATTGTTCGGAGCCTTTGGACAGGTGCAGGCGGCCGCCGCTGCGGGACAGGAAGCAAAGCCGGTGCGCAGCGCCACCCCCGAAGAGGCGGCCGCGATTCTGATGGCGGCTAATAAGGTGGTCATCGTCCCCGGATACGGCATGGCTGTCGCTCAGGCTCAGCACAAAGTGCGCGAGCTATATGACGCACTCACAAAAAAGGGAGTCGAGGTTCGCTTCGCCATTCATCCGGTTGCCGGGCGTATGCCGGGCCACATGAACGTGCTGCTCGCGGAAGCCGACATCCCGTATGACCGCCTCATCGAAATGGATGAGATCAACGGCGACTTCCCACAGACCGATGTCGCCCTCATCATCGGCGCGAACGACGTGACCAATCCTGCCGCCCGCACCGATCAGTCGAGCCCGATCTTCGGCATGCCGATCCTCGACGTGGACAAGGCTCACACTGTCATGGTCATCAAACGCAGCATGAGTCCAGGCTTCGCTGGCATCGACAACCCGCTTTACTATCTCGACCGCACGCTCATGCTGTTTGGCGACGCCAAGCAGTTTGTCGGCGGCATCGTGCGCGAGTTGAGCGGCGGACACTGACGCGGCGGACAACAACGAGGAGATTTGACAGCTAAGATTAACGTTCCTAGACTGAGGCTATGGAAATTCGCCTTCAACCCGACAAGGAAGCGCAGTTGGCCCAGATTGCGGCCCAGCGAGGCCTGAAGACCGACGAACTCGCGCAGCAGATGTTGAGTCACTACCTGGAAGATGACACTCGTTTTATCGAAGCCGTTAATCTTGGATTGGCTGCAGCCCAGCGGGGAGACTTCGTAGAGCACGAGGAAGTAGGAAAGAAGCTAAAGCAGATTCTGCGCCCTTAGATGCGCCTGCGCTGGACCACGGCAGCGATCCCTCCAAAGTGGTAAATTCTCTTACATCATGCGAAACCTGCTAATCGTGCTTGCATTCTTTTCGTCCTCTCTCTTTGCCGCCGCCCAATCTCAACCTCAACTCAACCTGATGCCCATGCCCGCCAGCGTTCAGGCTGGCACGGGGCAGTTGGCGATTAACCAATCGTTCTCCGTAGCCGTCGCCGGAAGCCACGATGCGGCGCTCGACAGCGCCGTTCAACGGTTCGTCGATCAGCTTTCCCGGCAAACCGGTATTCCATTCCGTCCCAAAGCTGGCGCCGCCCCGACCCTGCAGGTGCATGCCGATCACGGACTGCAACCCGTACAGAAACTCGGCGAAGATGAATCTTACGAACTGACCGTCACCGATTCCGGCGCGAAGCTCACGGCGCCCACCACGCTGGGCGTCCTGCGCGGACTTGCGACATTTCTTCAACTCGTGCGGATCACGCCGACCGGATTCGCCGCGCCTGCTGTCACCATCAAAGATCAGCCTCGCTTCCCGTGGCGCGGCACGCTCATTGACGTCAGCCGCCACTTCATTCCGATCGACGTGCTCAAGCGCAATCTCGATGGCATGGCCGCCGTAAAGATGAACGTCCTGCATTGGCACTTGTCCGACGACCAGGGCTTCCGCGTCGAGAGCAAAGTATTTCCCAAGCTCACGGGCATGGGCTCCGACGGCATGTTCTACACGCAGGATCAGATTCGCGATCTCATTGCCTACGCGCATGATCGCGGCATTCGCGTGATGCCCGAGTTCGACATCCCCGGCCACAGCCGGTCGTGGTTCATTGGATATCCCGAACTCTCGAGCGGCGCCGGTCCATACACGCTTGATGGCGGTGGCATCGATCCCATCATGGATCCCACGCGCGAATCGACGTACAAGTTCCTCGGAAAATTTGTTGGCGAAATGGCCAAGCTGTTTCCCGACGCTTACTTCCACATCGGTGGCGACGAAGTCGACGGCAAGCAATGGGATGCGAATCCGCAAATCCAGGCCTTCATCCACGCCCACGGCATGAAGAACAATCAGGACCTGCAGGCCTATTTCAACCAGCGCCTGGAGAAGATCGTGGCCAAGAATCACAAGACCATGGTCGGCTGGGACGAAATCCTGCACCCTGATTTGCCGAAGACAATCGTGGTGCAGTCCTGGCGCGGGCAAGCGTCGCTGGCTGCGGCCGCCAAACAAGGCTACCGCGGCCTGCTGTCGTTTGGATACTACCTTGACCTGATGTGGCCGGCGGCGCGGCACTACGCCGTCGACCCGATGGCCGATGCGGCTGCGACCCTGACTCCGCAGGAGCAGAGCCTGATCCTCGGTGGAGAGTCATGCCAGTGGGCCGAGTGGGTCACGCCCGAGAACATCGATTCGCACATCTGGCCGCGCAACGCAGTGATCGCCGAAAGACTATGGTCTCCGCAGAATGTCACGGACGTGGCTTCGATGTACGCGCGGATGAATGGTGTAAGTCTCGAACTGGAATTCATGGGCTTGACGCACCGCAGCGCGCGCCTGCACATGTTGCATCGCATGGCCGGAACCGCGGACATTACCGCGCTACGGAATCTCGCCGACGTGGTCGAACCCGTGAAGGACTACAACCGCTGGAGCGATGCCAAAGGCCCCATCGACTTCCACGCGCCGCTAACGCACATGATCGACGCGGTCTATCCCGAGAGCGACACAGCCCGCCACTTCAGCGATCTCGTGCAGACGTTTGTCCAAAGCGGCTACAAAGACCAGGCCACTGAAACGCAGATCCGCACGTGGCTCACCACCTGGCGCGACAACGATCCACGGCTGCAACCGGTGCTGAGCCAGACGTATCTTCTGCAGGCGGACGCGCCTTTGTCGCAGGACCTATCTGCGCTGGCGGCAGCAGGTCTGCAGGCGCTCGATTATCTCGACAAAGGCCAGACGGCGCCGGATTCGTGGAAGACCCAGCAGACCGCGCTTGTCGAGCAGTCCAAAAAGCCGATGGACGATCTGCTGCTCATGGTCGTTGCGCCGGTGCAGCAGTTGGTGGATGCGAGTTCGGCCCAGCACAACTAAGACTGCTACGGAATGAACTGATAAATCGCGCCGTCGTTGCCGCTGCCTCCGTGCACGGTCGCGCCGTAGAACGTCCCTGAGGTACCTGAGACCATTCCGTTGTACGCGAAGCCCGGCTGAGGAGTGCCGGGGAAACGATAGGCCACGCTCTCGGTCCACTTGCCGGTTGCGCCGCGCGTCATCTTGAAGATGACTCCGCAGCTGCACGAAGCCGCACCGCCGTCGCTCGTAGTTCCGTAGAGATTGCCTGCCGCATCTGCGACCAGGCTGCTGATGGGGCTGGCTCCATCCGTGCCGCCCTTGAAGCTGTAGAGCACGCTCTCGGCCCACGTGCCGTTGCCGCGCGTGAGTTTGTAGACTGTGCCGAGGTCGTGGACGCCGGCGTAGTACGTGGTGCCGTATAGATTCCTCGCCTTGTCAGAAATCACGCCGCCGTACGGCAAAGCTCCATCAGGCTGATCCTTGAACGCATAGAGGGTCGCGAACTGCCATTTCCCCTGAACGGGCGACATCTTGTAGACAGTACCGAAACCGTTCGCACCGCCCACCGTGCACACGCCGTAAAGATTCCCCACCGCATCGATCATCAACCGGCTGGCCGATCCTCCTCCGCCGTCGGTGCCACCCGTGAAAGTGTGGAGCACGCGCAGCGACCACCCGCCAGTCGTATTTGGGTGAAGCTGGTAAACGACGCCCATTCCGCCGGCGCCACCTGTTGGGGTCGTTCCGTAAACGTTGCCTTGCTTGTCGATGGCCACCGGGCTGCCCGGTCCCGAGCCGTCATTGCCGCCGGTGAAGGTGTGAATCACGGTCTGAGTCCAGACCCCACCGGAGTTCGTCAGCTTGAACACGACGCCACAGCCGCCTTCGCACGATCCTCCTCCGCCGGTGACAGCCGTACCGTACAGATCGCCCTGCGCGTCGAGCGTGACGCCCTTGTAGGGTTCACCTCCGTCAGCACCACCCGTGAAGTTATAAAGCACGGTGTGAACGCCCGCGGGTGTGACCTGAAAAACCGTACCTCCACCGTAGATGCCGCCTTGCACCGACGTGCCGTAAAGATTGCCCGCGCTGTCCATGACTAGCTCGGTGTCGGTGTACTCACCGTCGCCGTTGCCCGCAAAACTGTAGACCAACTTTGTAATGCTCGCTGCCCATGCCGCCGTCGCCAGCAACGCTATCGCCGTGCCCGTGAACAGAATCCTGTTTGCCGAATTGAAGAATCGTCTGCCCCCCATATCCCCTCCGGAATCAGATCCAATTTAGATTGAAAACAGGCTACGTCACCGGTAGCGGGCTAGAACTGTAGCACTGAAATGCGGCAAAAGCACCTGTTGCGCCCGAGAGGAGCGACGTGATATCATGATATCACTTTGAAGGGGGCCCTAAGATGGCACAGTTAGTGGTACGTAATATCGAAGATGGCGTAAAGACTCGCCTCCAACGGCGCGCCCGGCGCAACGGCCGCAGCATGGAAGAAGAAGTGCGCGACATACTACGCAACGCGGCTAACGAGGCTGACAGGACTGAGAGAGGGTTGGGCACACGCATCGCGGCTCTGTTCGCCGGAAAGGGATACGATTTCGAAGTGCCCGAGTTGCGCGGGTATCCTGTCCAACCAGCTTCGTTCGATAAATAGTCGAAACATGATAATTCTCGACACGAACGTACTTTCGGCTCTGATGCGTGATGCCCCAGACATGAAGGTTGCAGCATGGCTTGATCAGCAACCTCAGAATTCAATCTGGACAACTTCAATCACGATTCTCGAAGTCCAAGTGGGACTGCAAATCATGCCGGTCGGGAAAAAGAAATCCGGGCTATCCGAAGATTTCGAGCGGCTCCTCGCACAACTCGACCATCGGATTGCCGTTTTCGATGAACAAGCGGCCCGGCTTGCGGCTAACCTGACGGCGTTCAGGCGAAAGAAAGGACGAGTCGGTGAGTTGCGTGACACCATGATCGCCGGCATTGTTCTTTCGCAACGTGCCAGCCTCGCGACTCGGAATGTTATGCACTTCAGTGACATTTCCGCGACGGTCGTCAATCCCTGGGAAACCTAACTGACGAGGCTCGGCATGGTATTCTATTAACTCCAGCTGCGCACCGTCTTGGCGGAATTCCTCGCAGGTCCTGAAGAAGTTACAAAAACAAATGCTTTCAGTCAGCAATGTGTCCATGCGCTACGGCGCCAAAATACTGTTCGATGAAGTCTCCACGGCGTTCACGCCGGGCAAGCGCTATGGTCTGACCGGACCCAACGGCGCCGGCAAATCCACGTTCATGAAGCTCCTAAGCGGCGAACTCGAGCCGCAAAAAGGGACGGTCGTGCGTCCCCGTAAACTCGGAGTCCTGAGCCAGGACCAGTTTGCCTTCGACGCCTTCACCGCAATCGACACCGTCATCATGGGCAACAAGCGGCTGTGGGCGGCCATGCAGGAGCGCGACGCGATCTATGAGAAGCCAGAAATCACCGACGCCGATGGCATGAAGCTCGGCGAACTGGAAGGCATTGTCGGCGAAGAAGATGGCTACACCGCCGAGAGCGATGCCGCCATCCTGCTGCAAGGCCTCGATATTCCCGACGAGGCGCATAATCGCAAGATGAGCGAACTGCAGGGCGGACAGAAAGTCCGCGTGTTGCTAGCCCAGGCGCTCTTCGGCCATCCGCAGGCGCTGCTGCTCGACGAACCTACGAACCACCTGGACTTGGACTCGATCCACTGGCTGCAGGGATTCCTGAATGTCTACGACGGCGTAGTGATCGCCATCTCGCACGATCGCCACTTCCTGAACAGCATCTGCACCCACATCGCCGACATCGACTACGAAACCATCATCACCTACACGGGCAGCTACGACGACATGGTCGTCGCCAAGACGCAAGTGCGCTCGCAGATCGAATCGCAGAACGCGCAGCGCGAGAAGAAGATTTCGCAGTTGAACGAATTCATCGCGCGGTTCGCCGCCGGTACGCGGTCGAGCCAGGTGCAGTCGCGGCGCAAGGAAGTCGAGCGACTGCAGGTAACGGAACTCGCCAAGTCCAATATCCAGCGCCCGTTCATCAAGTTTGAGCAGAAACGTCCTTCGGGCAAGCACATCCTCGAGATCGAACACTTGGGCAAGGCATACGATGACAAAAAGGTCATTCGCGATTTCACCGCCAGCGTCCTGCGCGGCGAACGAATCGCGCTCATGGGACGCAACGGAGCAGGGAAGACCACGCTGCTGAATGCTCTCCTGGCAAATTCGCCGACCACGCCAGACGCGGAACTGCGCAAGACCAGTGGCTACGACGGTCCCTTCGTCGACTCGGGCAAGGTGATCTGGGGACACGAGGCCTCCATCGGCTATTTCGCGCAAGATCACCGCAGCCTGATCGAGGGTGGTACAACCGCTATCGAGTGGCTGCATCAATGGAACCCGGCGGCCGTCACCGAAGAGTTGCGCGGCATCCTGGGCCAGATGCTGTTTCAGCGCGAAGAAGCAACCAAATCCACGAGCGTCCTCTCCGGCGGCGAGGCCGCGCGTCTGCTCTTCTGCAAACTGATGCTGCAAAAACCGAACGTGCTCGTGCTCGACGAACCCACGAACCACTTGGATCTCGAAGCCATCAACGCCCTGAACATTTCCTTGCAGCGCTACCACGGAACGGTTTTCCTTGTCACCCACGATCATGATCTGATCGACGAAGTCGCCACCCGCATCTGGCACTTCGAGAGCGATCACAAGATCACCGACTTCAAGGGCACTTACGAGGACTACCAGGCGGCCATGGTTGCGGTGTAGCGGGTTGGCGAAGGAGCCGCGAACGTAAAGCGCGACCGTGGAAGAGCGGCGCTTTTAGCGCCGCGAAAAGCGATCAGAAGAGGCATGGGCTTTAGCCCCCGGTGCGGTTGCACCATTTCCGCTGCATGTAAATTAACCAGGTTCTCCACAGATTTTCACAGCGTTTGCTGTTGCGTTTTCGGCCGCAAGTTGAAGATAATGGCGGCGTAACGTTAGTTGTACGGGCCGTTGCGTATTACCGTGTATAGTCGAACCGATTTACTGAGGATTCTTCACGTGACTCCGCGCCAGTTGGCCAACTGGGAGCGGAACGGCCTGGTAACGTCTGCCGAAGCGTATTCTTTTTCGGATCTCCTCGAAATCAAAAAAGTACGCGACTTGTGCGCCATGAGCGTGCGTCCGGCGATGATTCGCCAGTCCCTCGACGCCATGCGCAAGCAGGCTTCAGGCGTGGAAAAGCCGCTGCTCGAGGCCAGTGCCCGGTCCACGGCGAAGCACCGCGTGGCGTTCCGGCACGAGGGCAAGCTGCTGGAGCCGATCGCAGGCCAGTTCCTGATGGATTTTTCCGAGCGCGAAAAAGTTCTGACCAGCACGCCGATACCTAGGTCCGAGCCCGGTCCCCGCGAGAGCGAAGTCACGTCCTGGTTCGCGCGCGGCATCGCGCTGGAAGAGGATCCCAACACGCAGCCCGAGGCCATCGCCGCCTATCATCAGGTGCTCGCAATCCAGCCGACGCACGCAGCCGCGCACATCAATCTGGGTACGCTCTACTACAACCGTCAGGATTTTTCTCTCGCGGAACGACATTATCGTCAGGCGATTGAAGCCGACCCGCGCTACTCGCTCGCTTACTTCGATCTCGGCAACGTGCTCGACGAAACCGGCCGCGTGCAGGAAGCGATTCAGACCTACAAGACGGCCCTGCAACTCGCTCCGACCTATGCGGACGCGCACTACAATCTGGCGCTGGCGTACGAAAAGATCCGCGAGCCGCGCAAGGCCCTCAAACACTGGCAAGCCTACGTCAAGCTCGACACTTCCGGACCGTGGTCAGTCCACGCCCGCAGCCAGATCAAGCGCATCCTGCAAGCGGATGGCCTGAAGCTGGTTCACTCCCGTCCCAAATAACGGATCACTCATCAGGTGCGGCGTCATCCTGAGCGTAGCCGCTTTTCCGGCGAAGCGAAGGATCTCGCGCGGAGACCCTTCGAGCCTCGCGCGAGATCCCTCTCCCGGCTGAACTGCGCCGGTCTCGGGATGACGCCTCCGAAAATGGCACGCGCGTAAGGAACAGCCCTCGCGTCCGCAGGTGCTAAAATTACCGGTTTGCCATCCCAAGGTTTTGAAGGTGCCTCCATGTCCGATACCACTCTGCAGGCCGCCGTCCCCACTCCCCTGACGACCCTCACCGAAGACGAAGTTCTCTTCCGCGATAACATCCGCCAGTTTGCCGACGAGAAGATTCGTCCCCTGGTGAAAGAGATGGACGAGAAGGCAATCTTCGACAAAGACCTCATCCACGATTTCTTCCAGCTGGGCCTGATGGGCATCGAAATTCCCGAGCAGTACGGCGGAGGCGGCGCCAAGTTCTTCGAAGCGATCCTCGCCGTCGAGGAACTGTCGCGCGTGGACGCGTCCTCCGGCGTCATCGTCGATGTGCAGAACACGCTGGTCAACAACGCCCTGCTGCGCTGGGGAACTGAAGAGCAGAAGAAGCGCTTCCTGCCCCGGATGGCCACCGAGACGGCCGGTGCCTATGCCCTCAGCGAGGCCGGCTCAGGATCGGACGCATTTGCTTTGCAAACCCGCGCCGCACTTAAAGGCAGTGAGTACGTTTTGAACGGACGCAAGCTGTGGATCACCAACGCGAAAGAGGCGGGATTATTCGTTCTCTTCGCCACCCTCGATCCCAGCGCCGGATACAAAGGCATCACCGCGTTCCTGGTCGAGAAAGATTTCCCCGGATTCACCGTCGGCAAGAAGGAAGACAAACTCGGCATCCGCGCGTCGTCCACTTGCGAGCTGATTC
Source organism: uncultured Acidobacteriaceae bacterium (assembly GCA_963701935.1). Taxonomy (GTDB): domain Bacteria; phylum Acidobacteriota; class Terriglobia; order Terriglobales; family Acidobacteriaceae; genus Sulfotelmatobacter. The sequence continues at coordinate 272,936 of CAVPBT010000001.1, forward strand.
TCGAAGATTGCCGCGTGCCCAGGGAGAATGTGCTGGGTGAGCCTGGCAAGGGCTACAAGATTGCCATCGAGACCCTGAACGAAGGCCGCATCGGCATCGGCGCGCAGATGATTGGTCTGGCCCGCGGCGCATGGGAGTTCGCCTGCAAATACGCGGTCGAGCGCAAGCAGTTTGGCAAGGCCATCTCTGAGTTCCAGGGCATCCAGTTCCAGATCGCCCAGATGGCCACCGAGATCGAGGCCGCCCGACTCATGGTCTACAACTGCGCGCGCATGAAAGACGCCGGAGTGAACTTCGTAAAAGAAGCCGCCATGACCAAGCTCTTCGCCTCGCAGGTCGCCGAGCGCGTGACCTCGCTAGCCATCGAAATCTACGGCGGCTACGGATTCACCAAGGACTATCCCGTTGAGAAATACTGGCGCGACGCCAAGATCGGGAAGATCTACGAGGGCACGTCGAACATGCAACTCGCGACCATCGCCAAGCTGGTGTTAGGCAAGTAAAGCTGTCATAGAAGCCCTGCAGCCTGTCGATCGCGCTACGGAGTGAAATGGAGTTCGACAGTCTCTTTGGATTCGGCGCCGGGGACAAATTTCCATTTGGCGACGGCATCTTGTGCCGCCTTGAGCAGCACCGGGCTGCCGCCCATTGGTTCTACGGACTTCACCTCTCCGTCCGCCCCGACCACGGCAATCACCTTCACCGTGCCTCCCAGATTCATTTTCTTGGCGAGGTCTGGGTATTGCGGGGCGACCTGTCGTGTGATCCGGCGTGTGCCGGGAGATTGTTGGCTTTGGGCCACTCGTGCGGGCCCAAAGAAAGTTAAGAGCAGAAGAAAGAGTGCCAGAGCGTACCGCGTCCGCATGATAATCGGTCCCTGAAATGGAGGAGTTTTACTAAGCACGAACTGTCGATCTTAGGAGATTGCGGCGTTCCGGCAAAGTAACTGGAGTAACCAAGATCATCCCAAAAAGGGCCATGTCCCCTCAGACGATCCGCTGAAAAGCCGCGCCAGACGGGCGAATTGCGAGGAGAGTGATCCCGCCGAACAAATCCTGCTTACTCATAATGTGCATTGAGTTGCACATCTGGCCTTGGGCATCTTCTAGCGGAATACAACTAACCATCTTGTTATCAGAATGTTACGCAGATTGCCTGCGATGGTTGCCTGGGTGCAATTCTCTAGGTGCCTGCGAGCTTGGGGCGAAGACCGGGGTGCCACTTGACGACTCTATTCGGGACCAACGCTTTACCCACTGTTGCTACCGTTGAGGCCCCCGCCGCTCCCAAAAAGCGTGGCTGGCTCCCGCTGCTGACCGTCTTGTTCCTGATCTCCTACGGCCTGATGACCATGCTGATCGTGGAGCAGGGGCGGACCATTGAATCGCAGCGCGCCCTGATTCGCGAGCTCTTCCGGGATAGCACCGAATTGTCTGCCGTGAAGCAGAAGGCCGCCCAGGAGACCGCAGAAGCTGCCTCGGCTAAGAACCAGGCCCAATTGACCCAGAACCCGTCATCCCAGACGCCGTCGACCCGGATTCCGCAAACCCAGGCTCCTTCGACCCAGTACCCGTCAACCCAGGCACCACACAGTCAGGCCCCGTCTTCCCAGGCAGGACCGCAGCAACAACGCACCCAGACTCAGTCCGGCAAGCAGAAACCGGATTTCAAAATGCCCTCAAAGCCGGCGGCCGATCTGGTGGACGATGTCCGGACCCTGATCACGATCTAAGCGCGACTCAGCAGCACGACTGTAATGAAGACGAATTTTCGAAACTGAACACTGCGGCACTTGGTTCTGTAACAGGCAGTAGAAAGTCGGGAAAACAATGAAGGTTCTGACCCTAGCCTTGTTGTTCAGTCTGCCCGTCGCTCCCTGGGCACCCCAGAAGCCTCTGCGCCAGCCGACCACCCAGATCACGAAACACACCAAAGGCGGACGCTGGTACTTCGCCGCCTCCGGCCACGCCGTTTACTGCTATGGCCCGGTGATGACCGTTCCCCGCGCCAACGGCGACCTGCAACGAGTCGCCACCTTCTGCCGCGACGGCAGCGCAGTGGTCCCGCTCAAGGACTAGTCCGACCTCACGGGCCGCTCGCAAGTTACGGCAGCAACGTCCCCGCGAGCACCAGAACCTTGGCATTGTTGGGCAGCGTAATGCTCTGCACCGTCTTGCCTTTGTTCAAAGCCAACCGGTACTCATACAGACTGAACGTCCGCTTGTCCTTGGTTCCGTTATCAAAATCCCGGTAGGCCATGGCAACGCCTTCCGCCTCGCCATGATATTTCTGCGGTGTGAACCAGTCGCTGAAGCTTTGTGCGAATTGCGAACTCGTTCCATCGGTGTAATGGACGGTGAGTGTCTGAGATGCCTGATTGCCCTCTACAGCCGTTCCGAACAGCAGCAGGCTGGAAAACTGGCCCTGAGGCAGAGACACCGATTGCCCGCTGCAACCAACCGCGTCCGGTAGACCCGCGGCTCCGAACTTGAGCAGCGTGCCGTTGTACACGCGCGACGCGGTGAGCAGATTCGCGGAGTACGAGTAACCTTGGCCGTCGAGGCCTCCAGTCGTGTAGGTCGCGCCGTCCTGGTAGATTCCGTTGACGTTGAATTCCGAAGACAGGTTGACCTGCGTGCCCGTTCCGGTCGTGCCCACGCCTGCGCTTACCGCCAAGCTGAATGCCACAGTTTCTTTGATCGTTCCCGAAGTGCCGGTGACCGTCACGGTCGTGAATCCCGTGGTGGCGGCAGCGCCCGCGGTCAGCACCACGGTTCGCTTGTTCCCCTGCCCTTTGATGGTCGCTCGCACGCCTTTTGGCAGAGTCGACACACTCAAGGTCACCGTACCGTTAAAGCCATTCAACGGCTTGATGGTGATCGCGGCATTGGACGTGGAACTTTGATTCAAGAACACGTTGCTCGGATCCGAAAGCGTGAACCCGGTGCTGCTCACCGCATTGTTAATTGCGCTGGCGTACTGCGCCGCCAAACCGTTGCCGACAAAGTCGTCATAGAGCCACATGAATCCACCGACAATGCCGCACTGGTTGCGCCAACCCGTCATGATGCTCTGCACCTGGCTCGGAGTGTCGTTGAGATCCCATAGTCCGGGAAATACCGGGACGGTACCGAAATTCCATCCCACACACGGATTGTTTCCGCTGCCTCCGGCGTACGCCTGCAAGTGCACGCCGTCGACCGTGCCGGGAAGTTGGCTGTTGATTTGCGACACGACATTCGTCCAGTAGCTGCTCTGGTCGAAAGCATCCGGCATCACGTGATAGCCCAACTGGCCCAGCATCACGCCGAACGAAATGGTGGTCGGCGAATTGAAGCTGTTCTCGTCGTCGAAATCGACGGCATCCAGAGCGGGGATGGCGGTCTTCAGCGCCTGAAAGTCTTTGTAAAGAATGCTGGTCGGCCCGGTACCCTGCGTGTTCACCAGATTCGTAATGTCTTGCCAGTCTCCGAAGTTGGAGGACCCAATGCTGAACGTCACCCGCTTCACCGTCCCCTGCTTCAACGTCGCCATGTCCGACGCGAAATTGGGATAGTATTGATCCCCGACATAAACGCCGCCGGAGGTCAGCGGAAACTCACCGTTGAAATTCAAGTCGCCGGTGCTGCTGACTTCGACGCTCCACACAATGGCTTCCGTGAACCCGGAATTCTCGATTTCGGTGATGTTGTTGGTCGCGTTCTTATAAAACGGACCACCGCCAAAGATTCCCGTGTAGCCCGTCTGAGCCGACGCCTCTCCGGAAAGACCCGCTGCGAGAAGCAGTAAAAGAGCAAGAGTTGCGCCGCGTACGATCGCTGGTCGCCGCGAATTGTTGAACCACGTTCTGAATGAGTGCTTCACAAGCTTCTCCTATCGAGGTAGTCAAACGGGGCGGGCTCGCGGACGGGGGTAGCCTCGTGTCCCGGGTTATCAAAATCTGGTCGTCAATATCGGGTGGTCAAAATCCGGTCAGCAAAACCTGGTTAGCAAAACTTGATTAGCAAATCATGGTTCGCCAAACGACAACGGCACAGTCGCCATTCAGGTCCCGAGATTATACACTCGATGGCGCAAGATTGAGTATTGGCGGGCCATTCGGACGCGCCTGCGTCCTGCAGGCGGTCTGGAGCATCCAATCCTCTTTCAACCGTCTCTAAAGCACGGAGATCTTATGTCCATTCGGCCCGTCAAGCGCCTCATCAAGTCCAAGCCCACGCTCGAAGGCGCCGGAGTGCATTTGCGCCGCGCCTTCGGCTTCGGCAATACGCACGATTTCGATCCGTTCCTTCTGCTCGACGACTTTCGCAACGACGTCCCTGAAGATTACCTCGCTGGATTCCCCTGGCACCCGCACCGCGGCATCGAGACCATCACCTACGTCCTCGCCGGAACTGTCGAACATGGCGACAGCATGGGGAACCACGGCGCCATCGCCGCTGGCGACGTTCAGTGGATGACCGCCGGGAGCGGCATCATTCACCAGGAGATGCCCAAGGGAGATCCCACCGGTCGCATGCACGGTTTCCAACTCTGGGCGAATCTTCCGTCAGCGCTGAAGATGACCACGCCCCGTTATCAGGAAGTGAAGACCGGAGACATTCCTCAGGTCACCGACGACGACGGCACGCACGTCCGCATCGTCTGCGGAACGTTCTGGGGCAAGTCCGGCCCCGTCGAAGGAGTCGCCGCCGACCCAATCTACCTTGATGTCTCGGTGCCTCCAGGAAAAAGAAAAACGCTGCCGGTCGAGACTACTCGCCACGCCTTCGCCTACGTCTTCGCCGGAGACGGGAAGTTCTGCAACGCCTCCGGCCCGCTTTCCGTCCCAACCGAGAGCGTCGGATGGGCCGACACCAAGCCCCCTGCCGACGCCGAGAACCGCTCGCTAGTCGTCTTCGATCGCGGCGATGAAGTCGCAGTTCAGGCCGGTAAAGATGGCATCCGTTTTCTTCTAGTCTCCGGCAAGCCGCTCGAAGAGCCGGTAGCGTGGTATGGTCCCATCGTCATGAACACGCAAGAACAGCTGAAGCAGGCGTTCCAGGAACTGGAGGAAGGAACGTTCCTGAAAAAATAGCGCGTAGGACGCGGCGATCGACGATTTCCTTCGTGTACCTTAGTGTCCTTGGTGGTTAAGAGGTTTGGTTCTTAAGACCCATGCCCGAACTCCCCGAAGTTGAAACCATCGCCCGCGGGCTCGCCAAACGCGTCACCGGAGACGCCGTCGAATCCGTCTGGCTGGGCCAGAAAAAAGAACCGCTGAAGTCTTCCGCGTCCGCGATCGCCGCGACGCTGGAGCACAGCCGAATCGCCGCCGTCCGCCGCATGGGCAAGCACATCGTCTTCGACCTGGAACAAAACCGTGTCGCGCGGCCACCCCTACCCGCAAGAAGCCGGAGAACCGATCGAAAGCCGAAGGAATCGCAGCTTCCCGCATCTTACAAAGCTCAATGGATCGTCCACCTCGGCATGACCGGCAGCCTGCGCGTCTGCGAGCCGCAAACCGAAGTCGCCAAGCACACCCACGCTATCCTCCGCCTGACGTCAGGAAGGGAACTGCGCTTCGTCGACCCGCGTCGCTTCGGCCGCCTCAGCGTCGCGCAAGCTGGAGACTTCGACGCCACCGGCATCGAGCCACTGGAAGCCGATCTCGACCGCTTCCTGAAACTCTTCGGCGGCCGCAAGACTCCCATCAAAAGCGCGCTGCTCAACCAGAAACTCCTGCGCGGCGTTGGCAACATTTACGCCGATGAATCTCTATTCCGCGCGGGCCTTCGCCCACGGCGCCGCGCCTCCACCATTACCCGCGACCAACTCGCCAAGCTGCTAGCGGCAGTGAAAGAAGTGTTGAAGGAGGCCATCGCCCTCGGAGGATCCTCCATCTCCGACTACGTCGATGCCGACGGCGAAGAAGGATTCTTCCAACTTCAGCACCGCGTCTATGGCCGCGAGGGTGAGCCCTGCCTCGTCTGCAAGACACCAATCAAGCGCGTCGTAATCGCCGGCCGCGGCAGCCACTACTGCCCCAAATGTCAGAAATAAAGCTTGTCATCCTGAGGAGGGCGCATTTTGCCCGCCGAAGGATCCAGGCGAGCCGTGCGTTGCGTCGCGTTTTTTGCGACGCATGAATCGCGCGTTTGGCTCGCTTCCTTATTCATCAATCAACAATGAGCACGCCCCGCCCCACTTCTGGTACCCTTCTGCCCATGCCTGATTTTTCCATCGGAGTCGATCTCGGCGGCACCAACCTGCGCATTGCCGCCGTCAGCACAGACGGCCAGCTTCTCGAAAAAATCACTCTCGGCGTCAAAGTCGCCCTCGGCCGCGACCACGTCATTGGCGAAATGTGCGACGCGATCCACCGCCTCACCGAGCAATATCGCGGCAGCGGTCGGTTCATCGGGGCTGGCATCGGCGTGCCCGGCATCATCGACATGGAAACTGGCATGATGCGCAAGTCGGCCAATCTTCCCGGATGGTCCGACTATCCGGTCCGAGACGAAATCGAGCGCCGTCTGGGCGCCCGCGTCTTCCTCGATAACGACGCCAAAGTCGCTGCGCTCGGCGAAAAATGGATGGGCGCCGGCCGTGGCGTAGACAACATGGCGATGATCACGCTGGGTACTGGCATTGGTGGCGCCATCGTCTTGAACGGCAAAATCTTCTACGGTATGAACGGCATGGCCGGCGAGTTCGGACACGTTACCGTCGAACCCGACGGTGTTCCGTGCGGCTGCGGCAATCATGGCTGTGCCGAGCGCTACGCATCGGCCACGGCGGTCGTACGCATGGCTCGCGAGGCGATTGCCGCAGGGAATGCGCCCGGCCTGGCGAAGGCCGCCAACTCTGATCCGGAGTTCAGCGCCCTTTCGATTTACAACCTCGCTCTCCAGGAAGACCCAGATGCCCGCCGCATCTTCCACCGCTTCGGGCAGGTTCTCGGAATCCTGCTCGCGGGTCTGATCAACATTCTGAACATGGATATGTTCGTGATTGGCGGGGGCGTTGCCAGCGCATGGGACGCCTTCGCCCCGCAAATGTTTGCCGAATTGCGCGAGCGTTCCCTCGTCTACGCCGCAACGGCGCCGGAGGATCCGCTGGATAAAGATAAGAAGGAAGGCGCGTCCGCCCAGATCGCCGCCTACACGCGCAAGAAGACAATCATCACCCGCGCCCTGCTCGGCAGCGACGCCGGTCTCTTCGGCGCCGCGAGAATCCCCGCATCATAGAGCGCAAAGTGGATGGTACTGTCCGCAGCCGCGAAGCGGCGAAAGAAGGCAGCCCACGGCAGCCGTGGGAAAGCGGTAGATAGTTAGAAAGCCCCGAAGGGGCGAAAGAAAACCCCGGCCGACTCGGAATGCCACTCGGCGACAACATTACCGCACTGCCATCAGCCCACCTTCCGCGCCGCGCTCAGAAAAATCTGATTCTGCTCCGGCGTCCCAATGCTGACCCGAATGCACTCCGGCGCACCCCATCCGCCCAACGGACGCACACTCACTCCCTCCCCGCGCAATCGCTCCGCGAATGCCAAAGCGTCCCCTCCCAAATCGCAATAAAGAAAGTTCGCCGCCGTCGGAACCACGCGGTATCCCAATTCCGACAATCCCACACCTAGAATCTGCGCCTGCTCTCCATTGTTAGACACGACCCGCCCAACATGATTCAAGTCATCGAGCGCCGCCATGGCCGCGGCCTGCGCCACCGACGACACTGAGAACGTGTCGCGCATGCGTGCGCAATAAGCCAAAAGTTCCGCTGGTCCGAGCCCATATCCCACGCGCAACCCCGCCAGCCCGTGAGCCTTCGAGAACGTTCGCAGTACAACCACTGCGGCGCCGTGACGCAGATATTTCAGCGACCCCGAATACTCCACCCTCCGCCGCACCGCGAAATGCGATGCGAACTCGTAGTAAGCCTCGTCCAGAACCACCACCACATGCCCCGGAACTTCAGCGATGAACTGGTCGACTGCCTCAGCCTCAAGCACGGTTCCGGTTGGATTGTTAGGATTCGCCAGAAACACGATGCGCGTATCTTCGTTGATCAACTCCAGGATCGTGCTGAGATCGAACGCGTCGTCGCGCATCGGAGCCTCAATCAACTGCGCCCCGACGGCGTGCGCCGCCATCGAGTAGACCACGAAGGATCGCTCGCTGGTCACCGCGTTCAGTCCCGGCGCCAACATTGTCTGGCACAGCAGCCCCAGCAGCGCCGTCGACCCGGCAGTCACCAGCACTTGTTCGTTTGGCACATCGTGGTAAGCAGCCAACTTCCGCCGCAATTCTGCGCAGTCGTCGTCGGGATAGGAGTGCGCCGCAGCCAGTGCCATCTGCATGGCTTCCACTGCACGGGGTGACGGGCCGAATGGATTTTCGTTGGAGTCGAGCTTGATGAGCCGCGGCTGAACATCCAGGGCAGGCCGCCTCGGCGGCGACGGCGGAAGGAATCCGCTCATCTCGCGCGCCGGCCTCGAAACCAGATCAAAGAATCGGCTCATGCTTGCCGTACATCACTTCGCGGGTTGCTTGCCCCGCGCCGCGCCAGCGCTGCTCGCGGATTTCAGCTTTTCGATTTCCCGCAGCGTCAGCGACCGAAACTTTCCCGGCGGAACGTCGAGCGAAAGCGGCCCGTAGCGCACGCGCTTGATCTTCTCAACGTGATGCCCCACCGTCTCAAACATGCGCCGGATCTGCCGGTTGCGTCCTTCGACCAGCGTAATCTCGTACCACGGATTCGCGCCCTCTTTCACGATGCGCACCAGCGCGGGCCCGGTTTTCACGCGCTTCCCATCGTCGGTAGCAATGGACACTCCTGCGCGCAGCTTGCCGATCGCCTCCTCCTTGGGCGTGCCCGCAACTTTCACCACGTAGGTCTTGGCCACGTGCGAAGCCGCCTTCATCAACTTATGCGCGAGTTCGCCGTCGTTGGTCATCAGCAGCAACCCTTCGCTGGCATAATCGAGACGCCCGATCGGATACACGCGCCCCCTGACACCGTGAATCAGATCCATCACGGTCGGCCGCTTCTCCGGATCGCTCATCGTTGTGACGTAACCCTTCGGCTTGTTGAGCAAAAGGTAGGTATGCCGCTGTGCGCCCTGCAGGAGCTTCCCATTCACGCGCACGTGATCGGTCTCCGGATCAGCCTTGGTGCCGAGTTCCGTCACCACGGTTCCGTTGACCTGCACCCGCCCCGCCGAGATCAATTCCTCAGCCTTTCGGCGGGAAGCAACCCCAGCAGCAGCGATAATCTTTTGGAGCCGTTCCAGCGACATAAAGAAATTCCAAGTCTAAGCGGAAAGCGAAGTGTCACGTGGAGGGACGCCGCAACGAACTCTACCCCGCCTTCTCCGCCTCCGAAACTTCGTGAACCGCCTCCGCTTCGGACGCCACACTGCCCGACGGCTCCGCGACCTCGGCCGGCGCATTCTCCGCCGGAATCAACTCCGACTGGAACGATTCCGCCACCAGTTTCTCGAACTCCTCCATGCTGGGCAACTCGTTCACATCCTTAAGCCCAAACCGCATCAGGAATTCCCTGGTTGTCTTATAAAGAATCGGACGCCCAATCACCTGCTTGCGTCCTGCCGTCGTGATCAGCTTGCGATCGAGCAGCGTCCCAATCACACCACCGGAATCAACACCGCGAATGTCATTAATTTCCGGCACCGTGACCGGCTGTTTGTAAGCAATCACCGCGAGTGTTTCCAGAGCCGGCAACGACAAACGAATCGGAGGCTTCAAGCTCTTGGCAAACGCCCGCACCACCTCATGTTGCTCCGGCTTGGTCGACATGCGGTAGCCGCCCGCAACCTGCCGAATCTCGATCCCGTGATCGGGCCCGCCATATTCGCCGACAAGTTCCTCCACACACGAGCGAACTCGGGACTTGATCTCCGCTTCGTCCGCGGCCCCTGCAGCCACGACGCTCTCTTTCACGAGTTGCGTCATCTGTTCCAGCGTGATCGGCGTCTCCGCCGCGTAAATAATCGCTTCGAGTTGAGCTTTAAGACTCATAGTCAGATTTCAAAGTTTCAGGATCTCAATGTTTCAAGGTCCCTAAAACCTTGAAACTTTGAAACATTGAAACTTCTGTTTATCTCCAGTCGTCGCGCACTGCCGACTGCTCCTTCATGATCTCGTCAAAATGCGTATGCTTACGAACTGCGATCTCGCCAAACATTTTTTCCTGCCGCACTTGGATCGCCTGCAGCCGCACCATTTCGAGCAGCGCCAGGAACATGCACACCAGCGCCTGCCTCGACGGAACCCGCATCAGCAGCTGCTTCAGCCGGATCGGCCGATCCTCCAGATCGAGCCGTCGCCGCAGATAATCAATCATCTGCCCCACCGTGACTGTTTCCTCATCGACGTTGAGCACCGGACGCGTGCGCACCCGCTCCAGCACCTGCTGGAACGTCTTGACCAGGTCGATCACGTCCGCCGCGATCTCGGGCTCTGTGCCCTCCGCCTCCATGAATTCTTTCAGCGAAGGATTCGACAGCACCGCATCTTCGATCTGCTGCTTCTGCAAAAGCATCTGTGCCGCCGACTTGAATTTTTCATGCTCGAGCAGCCGGTTGACCAGTTCGCCGCGCGGATCTTCCTGATCTTCCGCCTTCGCATCCGGATCGCGCGGCAGCAGCATCTTCGATTTGATATGAATCAACACGGCGGCCATGTAGATAAATTCCGCCGCCACGTTCACATCGAGTTCACGAATCTTCTCCACGTACGCCAGATACTGCGCCGTGATCTTCGCGATCGGGATATCGTAAATGTCGATATCCTGCTTGCGGATCAGATCGAGCAGCAGGTCGAGCGGCCCTTCGTAAACGTCAGTCACCGCAACCGCAAACGGCGAATCGCTCTCTTCCTTCTTGGAGGTGGGTGCCCCATCCTTTTCGCGTTCTTTGCGAAAAGGGTGGGAACTGCCAGACTGCCGAGACTCGACATCCGCCGCAACGATGGCCGCCGGCGCACTCGCAACCTGCCCGTTTACCGCATCGAGTTTTGCATTGTCCGTCATTACTCTCTTAAGCCTTGTCATCCTGACCCTGAGCTAGTCGAAAGGGAAGGATCTATGCACTCTGGCCAGGGTGCCCCATTTCTCGCGTTCTCTGCGCGAGAAGTGGGGATTTTGCCTACTTCATCCCCTCATACCCCAACGACATGCCCATCGCCGCCCTCACATCGTCCATCGTCTCGCCCGCCGACTTCCGTGCCCGCTCCGTGCCAGCCTCCAGAATATCCCACGCCAGCCGCGGATTCTCTTCAAATTTCTTGCGCCGCTCCTGCATCGGATTCAGCAGCGTGATCAGAGCGTCTGCAGCCCACCCCTTGCACTCGATGCATCCAATCCCCGCCGACCGGCAGCCTTCATTCACCTTGACCATCGTGGCCTTGTCGCTGAAGATTTTGTGCAGGTCGCCCACCGGACACACATCCGGATTCCCCGGATCCGACCGCCGCACCCGCGCCGGATCGGTCACCATCGTCTTCAACTTCTGCCGCACCACCGGCTCCGGGTCCGTCAACAGCACGGTATTCCCGTACGACTTCGACATCTTCCGCCCGTCGGTCCCCGGCAACTTCGCGGCCGGAGTCAGCAGCGACTGCGGTTCCGGAAAAACTTCTTTCTTCGTCCCGTAGAACCCGTTGAACCGCCGCGCAATTTCCCGCGTCAGCTCCACGTGCGCCACCTGATCCTCACCCACCGGCACACAATCGGCCTTGTAAACCAGAATGTCCGCCGCCTGCAGCACCGGATATCCCAGAAACCCGTACGTCCCCAGATCCTTATCCTTGATGTTCTCCCGCTGCTCTTTATAAGTCGGTACGCGCTCCAGCCAGCCCAGAGGCGTGATCATCGAAAACAGCAGGTGCAGCTCCGCATGCGCCGGAACATGCGACTGGATAAAGATCACCGACTTTTCCGGATCGAGCCCCGCCGCCAGCCAATCCAGCACGACCTCGAGCGAATTCTCTTTGATGCGCGACGTGTCGGCATAATCGGTCGTGAGCGCGTGCCAGTCTGCCACCATGAAAAAGCACTCGTATTCGTCCTGCATGCGCACCCAGTTCTGCAGCGCGCCCACGTAATTGCCCAGGTGCAGCTTTCCGGTCGAGCGCATGCCGCTGAGCACGCGTTTGCGAGATTTAGCAAAAGATGTCATTTATCGATGGAAGCCCGGCTCCGCGAAACAAGGCCAATCAGCAGGGCTGTATGTCCAGATCAGGTGTTGAAGTGTCATGCAGGGCTGATTTCGATACTAACACGCGAAAAGCCGGTTCGGCGTCCGGCTTCCGCCGCCCTCCGGCTTCCGAGTTTTTCCGAAAGCCGAAAGCCGAAAGCCGAGAGCCGAAAGCCGGAAGCCGATCCTATGCTTTATAATTCGCGCCACTCCACAACCGGCCCTCGTGAACACTCTCGCCCGCCAACTCCGCGCCACCGACTACTTCACTCTCGGCTGGGGAACCATGGTCGGGGTCGGCTGGCTCGTCATCATGGACGACTGGCTGCTCCGCGGCGGCGCGCTCGGCGCTCTGCTCGGTTTCGTGATCGGCGGCTCTCTCCTGCTTCCCATCGGTTGGGTCTACGGCAAGCTGGTCGTCGCCATGCCCGACGCCGCCGGAGAAATCGCTTACACCTCCGCCGTTTTTCCGCGCCCCGTGAGCTTCGCCACCGGCTGGATGATGACCCTCGCCTACTTCATCGTGTGCCCGTGGGAAGCCGTTGCGGTCGGACGCATCGCCGGTTACATTGTCCCCGGCCTCGATTCGATGGAGCTTTATCGCATCGCCGGACGCCCCGTATATCTGCCGCATCTCGCCATCGGACTAGGGTTGACCGCGCTTCTCACCGTTCTGAACTATCGCGGCATCCGCCTCAGCGCGACGTTTCAGAACTGGACCAGCTTCGGCACGCTCGCCCTGTTTGTCATTTTCGTGGCTCTAGGTGTGAGTCGCGGCTCACCCGCAAATATCCAGCCTCTCTTTACGCATACGCCGTGGATGTCGATTTTGTTGGTGATTCAGATCGTCCCCTATTTCATGACCGGATTCGAATCGGTTGGCAAGGCCGCCGAAGAAGCCAGCCCAGACTTTCGCAGCCGCGGATTCTTCCGCGCCATTTGGATGGCCATCTTCATCGGCATTCTCTTCTACGCCAGCATCGTCGCGGCCGTCTCATTCGTAGCTCCCTGGCGTCAACTGACCGGCGAAAAATTCATGACGGCAGTGGCGTTCCAGCAAGCGCTCGGCTCCCGCTGGATCGTCCAAATCATTCTCGCCGCCGCTCTGTTGTCCCTCTTCAAATGCTTCAACGGAAACTTCGTGGCCGCCAGCCGGCTGTTCTTTGCCATGGGACGCCGCGGCATGGTCGACTCCCGCGTCGGGGCGATTCACGAACGTTACCAAACGCCGTCAGCCGCAATCCTCTGCATTGGCGTCGCCACCGCTGCCTGTATGCTGTTGGGCGATGCGATCCTGGTTCCCGTCACCGAAGTCGGATCGGTGGCCTGCGCCATCGGATGGTCCGCAACCTGCGCCGCATGCCTGGCGCTCGCCCGCGCCAAACCCGGCGTGATCTCCCTGTCGGTCTCCGAGCGTGCTGTGGCCTGGTTCGGCTTGGCCGTCGGCGTCGCCATGGCCTTGATGAAAGTAGTCCCGCTAGTCCCCGGTCACTTCACAATTTATGAATGGCTCGCCCTGGGAATTTGGGTAGGATTGGGGGGCGCCGCAGCAATCTTCCGAGGTAAACACGCAACGTAGCGCCGCCGTCCCGGCGGCTGTCCGGCGGGCGTCCTCGCCCGCCGCGCCGGGGAGCACGACTAAAAAAGGAGAGAAACTTGGCAAACTTGCTTTTCAAGAAATTTGGATACACGTTGTTGGGTCTTATCCTGCTCCTGGCGCCCGCTCCACTCTCCGCCCAAACCCCATCCTTCGACCTCGTCATCACCCACGGCCAAATCATCGACGGCACCGGCTCCCCGTGGTACTCCGGAGACATCGGCATCCGCGACGGAAAAATCGCAGCGATCGGCAATCTCTCCGCGGCTCCGCGCAAGCGCACCATCGACGCCGCTGGCAAAGTCGTCGCCCCCGGTTTTATCGACATGCTCGGCCAATCCGAACTTACCATCCTCGTCGATCCGCGCCTGCCGTCGAAAAACTTCCAGGGGATCACTTCCGAAATCACCGGTGAAGGCGGCTCCATCGCTCCGCTCAACGACGCGATCATTCAGTCGGACCGCCAGGGTTACGAACACTTCAAGATCACTCCCGACTGGCGCACCTTCCGCCAATATTTCGCTCGCCTCGAAAAGCAGGGCATGGGAATCAATCTCGCGAGTTACGTCGGCGCGACGCAAGTCCGCCGCATGGTGCTCGGCGACGACGACAAACAACCCACACCAGCGCAACTCGAGCAAATGCAGGCCCTGGTGCGCGAAGCCATGAAAGACGGCACTGTCGGCGTCTCCACATCGCTCGAGTACGCGCCGGCGCCCTACGCCAAGACAGAAGAACTCATCGCGCTCGCCTCCGAAGCCTCCAAGTTCGGCGGCATCTACGCGACCCACATGCGTAACGAGAGTGACTCGGTTCTCGAAGCCATCGACGAGGCCCTCCGCATCGGCCGCGAAGCCCATATCCCCGTGGAGATCTGGCACATCAAAGTCGCGGGCAAAGACAACTGGGGACGCATGCCCCAGGTCGTTGCCAAGATCAACGCCGCCCGCGCCGCTGGCGCCGATGTCAGCGCCGACACCTACGCCTACACCGCGTGGTACAACGGCTTCTCCGCTTTCATCCCGCCGTGGGCGCACGACGGTGGCGACGCCAAGCTCGTCGAGCGCCTAAAAGACCCCGTTACCCGCGCCCGCATTCGCAAAGACATGCTCACCCAATCCAAAGACTGGGACAACGAATGGCAAGAGATTCCTGGCCCCGACGCGATCATGATCGGTGCTGTCGAGAATCCCGCTCTGGCACCGCTGCTCGGCAAGCGCCTCTCAGAGATCGCTAGGGCCTCGAACAAAGATCCCATGGACGCGCTCTTCGACATCCTCATCCAAGATCCATCGACCGAAGTTGCAGTCTTCGGAATGTCGCAACCCGACGTGACGCTCGCCCTGCAACAACCCTGGGTCGCCATCGACAACGATTCCGAAGGCACATCGCCGGAAGGAATTCTCGGCCAGTCGCACCCTCACCCCCGCGCCTACGGCACGTTCCCGCGCATCCTCGCCAAGTATGTCCGTGAGGAAAAAGTTCTGACTTTGGAAGACGCCATCCGCAAATTCTCCGCGCTGCCCGCGCAGCGCATGCGCCTGACCGATCGCGGAGTTCTCAAAGCAGGTATGTGGGCTGACGTGGTGATCTTCGATCCTGCGACCGTGCATGATCGCGCCACGTTCGACAATCCCAATCAGCTCTCAGAAGGAATGGAATATGTCCTGGTCAACGGCGTGCCAGTGATCGACCGAGGGAAGATGACGGGAGCACTGCCCGGCAAAGTGCTGCGTGGCGCGGGATACGCGCCGTAGCGGTCTTGCGGCTCAGCGGAGCTCAAGAGCGAGTCGAATCCCCTCTTCAATACGTCGAAGTGTAGGGGCCGACAGCCGGCCGAGCGGAGGATAGACCACAACCTGTTTGTCGAGCGTTGTAACCTGGTCGCACTTCGCCCAGGAGTCTCGCACGAGTCCGCCGTCACCTGCTCCAATCGCTACTCGCAGAGCGAACCGCCCGTGATGGACCGAGGTGATCGGCACGACGCACACATCCAAGGCGTGCCGGTTCAACGCGTCATTGGAAATAATCAAGGCCGGACGGTTCTTGTCGAGACGTAACCAATAGATCTCACCCCTCTTTGGGTGCCACCCAGCCGGAACTTTCGGCATACTTCAACCTCGGGACAACGCCTCTTTTGAGGCTCTCTGGTATGCACTTCTCTCGCGAACGGAATCCGCCTTGTCGTTCGAGAAGAATTCTGCAGCTTCCGCCTCAAGGCGTTCTCGACGCTCCAGTTCGAGGGCCCGCCTCAAGAGTTCGTTTACTCGTTCGCTAGTCGACACTTCGCCCTTCGTGCTCGCGATTTCGCTCAAGATCTCAGCACTAATCGTAAAGGTCTTAGCTTGCCTCATATGATTGATAATATCATTCCAGGTAGGAAGCAAGCCAGACCATAGGGGGCTAAGGTTTCAACCGTGCCTGCGTCTCTGTACCCTGCAAGCGAACGACTCGCGGCTCACCCAGCGTCCCAGTCACTGTATACCCCGCTGCTGTCGCGCCCGCTGGTACCTTCGCAAGCCTGAAATCCAGTTCGCCCTTCAACGACGCGCTCCCGCTCACCAGAAATTTTCCGCCGGGCGAATCCAGCCTGGCATCTTTCATCGCGATCTCGCCGCCATGCAGCCGCGCCTGCCCCGCAAGGCGTGTAACCTTCAGCGCTTCCGCGTCCTCACCCTGTGCCACGTGCGGCAGGATGCCGTCCTTCACGTCAAACTGCATCGTTCCTTCGGCCGACGTCCAGAACTCCGCCGGGCAGGGCCCCTTAACTTCATAGCTCGTATTCGCAGTGCCCGCGATCCAACGATCCTTCATTGCATCCCCCAGGCGCGCGAGAGACACTCCGGTCAGGTTCCCGCTGCCGCTGCAGACCGCGGGCTTCACGCTGAAGTCGGCCTGCCATTCGCCGCGATGCGCGCCGCCAAGAAAGTCAGCATTCAAGTCCGAGATCTCCAGTTTCCCGGAGTCGAGACTCACCTTCGCCGAAACCCGCGTTGCCGCCAGACTCTGTATCTGCAGGCGATCTGTGGTCAGCTGTCCCGAGGCGCGCACGCTCGCCAGAAATGACGGCCCCGATTGCGGGTCAGACTCCAGCACCCGATACCACGGACGCGCCTTCCGACTCGGATTCACCCACGCCCTCACACCGCTGAAAGCAATCTGATTCGCGTTCAGGACGAAGCGCACCTCACAAGCGCCCGGAGTTCCACAGCCGCGTGGCATCTCCAGCGACCCGGTCCATGTCGTGTCCGCTGCCTTCGCGCTTAGCCTCGCAACACGCACTTCGTCCGGCAGCAGTTGCATGTCCGCCGCCATGACCTCGACCGGGCTGGCCACACCGCGAAGCGCGACGCGAACGTTCCGCAGCTTCGCTGTCCCCGTCACTTGCGGTCCCGTGAAGCCAGAGGTCGTCCCGTTGATCCGTCCCGCCCACGAACCCGCGATTTGCAAGTCGATCTGCGCCGCGCTTTCCGAAGTCGACTGCAATGCTGCCAGCCCAAACATCCGGGCGACGCGCAACGTCTTCGCAATATCCGCTTCCCCGGTGACTGAAAGGTTGTAGCCGCCGCGGTTGACCCATCCCCGAACCATGGGTGCGACACGTCCGATCGCCACCGGGAACGGCCCGAACTCAACATGCGGACCATCCGGAAAGCGCATGCTGGGCGCATTCTTGCGCGCCGCCGGCTTGCGCGCTGACGAATCGCCCGTCGTCAGCAGGAATGGAATCGTCTCCGGTCCAATCTCCGACTTATTCGCGGCCGAGGCTAAATGAAAGTCGGCGATCTCCCCGCGGCCCTCAAATTGAAGTTTCGACGCAGTCCCTGCGTTCTCGGCGATCGCAAGACTCCAGTTCAGCGTTCCTGTCGCCACCAGATCGTCAGGCAAATTCTGCTTCGCCCGCTGCACCAGAACGGCCACCGCACTGGCAGGTACTTTGTCAGCTGTCAGCGTGAGTCCATAGTTGTGGTTGCCGGGAAGACCCATTTCCCCCTTCACGGTAATCACGCCGCTGCCCACCGGGGCGCTGCAGAGAAGCCCGTGAAACGCCTGATTGACCGAACTGTATTCCCCGTCGCAATGCCCCGCCAAACGCAGCGCGGCACCGTTGGTGATGTCGTATCGGCGAAAGTCCCGTATCGATGCGTTGCTGGTGATTTGCAATTTCGCCGGAGTTCCCGCCAGCGTTACGTCCAGCAGAACCTCTCCCCGCCACCCCTGATCGTTCCCGGTGAAGAATTTCGTGAACTGCCCGAGTTGTGCGCGATTCCACTCAATATTGAAACGCAACGGAGTGTCGCGCAGAGCGTCCGCACGCTGCCATGTTCCCTCCACCTGCAGCATGCCGGTATCGTTCAAATTCAAATCAGTGCGGAAAGGCTGCGCCTTCATCCGCACGCCCCAACTATTCTCGGAATCCTGCCACAAGGAAAAATCCGCGTTGGTCAGCGCGTAGGGCTTCTTCTCAGGGCCGCTTTTGAAATTGATCCGCGCGGATGTGGCTTGGATGTAGGGAAATCCCGGCCGCGGTTCCGTCTTCGCCTTCGCCGTCGGCGCCAGTGGGATGTGTGCCGTGCGCTCCAACAGCGCTTCCAAATTCCATCGGCCGCCCGGCGCATGCACCAGGTTCAGGCTGGGCTCGGTCAAATCCAGCCGCGCGATCTCTAGGCGCCCGCGCAGCAGCGAAGTCAGGCGAAGCGCAGCTGTCACTTCGCTAGCCCGCAGCATGGGCTCCGCCCCGAATGCCGGATCGTCGTAAACCACCAGATTTTCCAGATCGAAACCCGGCCGCGGCAGCAGGCGGATGTGAACCGAGCCAATGTCCACGGGTCGCCCCACTCCCGAGCTGATGGAAGATACAATCCGCGATTTCAAACGAGAAGCGCCGGGGCGCAGAAGAAACAACAGCAGCACGAGCAATGCCACTGCCGCCACGATTCGCCGCTTGGAGGAGAAGAGCTTCACCGCGCCCTGACTGGAGTTTCGAGGGGCCTCATCGTTAATTGTAAAACTATCTTACGAACTTGAGCGTCCGCCCCCACCGTGTCTTATCGAAAAAGTGCAGTACCACGTGGCCCAGAAACAGAGCCCGATCGCTCCACGCAGTCTTCCGGTACTGATCATCTGGCGTTTCGAACGACCAGTAGATGAACATGGGACGCCCGATGATGTTCGCCTTCGGAATGAATCCCCAGTACCGGCTGTCCAGGCTCACGCCCCGATGGTCGCCCATGGCAAAATAGTGGTCCGGCGGCACGACGATGTCGTCTCCATGGACGTACGACTGCATATCCACCATCCAGTTCGGATACACGTTGGGATCATCGTTGGGAGGCACGGAAGGAAAGTTATTGCGGTACGGATCCAGCGTGTCCCTGTCGTGCAATACGTAGGGCTCGTCCAGCGCTTCGCCGTTGCGGTACACTACGCCGTTCCGCAAGTGAATGCGGTCCCCCGGCAGCCCGATGATCCTCTTCACCACGTAAAGCCCCGGCTCGGCCGGCGATAGAAATACGACGATGTCGCGGAACCTCACGTCGCGATAGGGAAGCAACGGCCCCACCCACGAACTCCTGGGAGCGAACTGGATGCGGTTCACGAATACGTGGTCGCCGATCAGCAGCGTGTTCTCCATCGAACTCGATGGAATCTCAAACGCCTGCACCACGAACGTGATAATGAACAGCCCCGTCACCAGCACGGCCGCCAGCGAAGCGAGAAACTCGACCGTAGTTTCCTTCGGCTTCTCTTCCGCGACGTTCTCTTCGACTGCGTTTTCTTTCTTCGCCACTATGTGTTTCCGTGTCGGCTCAAACCTTGCCGTTCGATCTGAACTTCTTCCGTCTGCGCCGAGCCGAGGCCCGGCACCGCCCGTTTGGGAAGGGCACGGCTTCAGCCGTGCCGTTAACGCCCAGAAAAATTTGGGGCTTTAGCCCCTGTAGGCCACTCGAAACTCAGCCTACTCAGTGTACCAGCCGCAGCGTGCGGTTCCAGCGCGTGATCTGAAAGATGTGCGTGACCGCATACGCCACGTGATACAAGCGTCCCATGATCGAAGCCGAGGGCGCGTGATCCCAATCCCGCACCGACCAGTAAATCACCAGCGGCCTCCCGATAATATTCTCCCGCGGTACAAATCCCCAATAGCGGCTGTCCTGGCTGTCGTCGCGGTTATCGCCCATCACAAAGTAGTGCCCTTCGGGAATGATCAACTGGCCGTCTTCCACCAGTTTCCGCATCTCCAGCCACCACTTGCCTTCGAGGCCAATCGCAGGAATATCGGTCCGCGGAAAATTGTCGCGAAACAAATTATTCGGTGGTTCCAGGAACCGCACATAAGGTTCGTCGAGCGGCCTGCCATTGATCAAGACTTTCTTGCTCACCATCCGCAGGTGATCGCCCGGCACGCCGATCACGCGCTTCACAAAATGCTGCTGCGGATCCACCGGATAGTGAAACACGATGATGTCCCCGCGCGCGATCTTTTGATACGGCATGAAATGGTCGCCCATCCCCTGTCCGCCATAGCAAAGCTTATTCACCAGCAGGTAGTCGCCCACCAGCAGCGTATTCTCCATCGATTCTGAGGGAATCTGGAATGCCTGCACGATGAAAGTGATCACGAAGATGGCAATCACCACCGTGCCCATCAACGACTGTAGCGAACCGATCACATCCGACCCGAGTGTGGTCACGATGCGGCGCTCAGAAGCGGGCGCGGGAGCAGTAGAAGGAGGAGCAGTGGGGACGGCAGCGTCCGGTGCGGATAGCTCCGCAGGCACCTCCGCGTGAACATCAGCGTCAGACGCCGCATCAGGCGGGATCGGTGCGGCAACAGGACCATCGGAGGCTGCGATCGGGACGTTTGACGAATCCATGAACTCTACTTATCGGCCGGGCTCAAGGCCCGCGCCCCTTTCGCTTCTGCTGCTTTCGGACGCGACGCCAGAAACGTCAGCAACTGCCGCGCCGCATCCTGCTCCGCGGTCTTCTTGGTCGAACCCTGCGCGCGTCCCACAAACTCTGCGTTCTTTCCGTTCTTCGTCTGCAGGCGCGCTTCCACCGTAAACGTTTTGCTGTGCTCCGGCCCTGCCTCTTCCACCAGCACATACGCAGGCTGTGGGAGGCCCAGACTCTGCACCGCTTCCTGCAGCGCAGACTTGAAATCCGTGACCGGCAGCGAACCGCCTCCGCGCTCCATCCGCTCCAGTTCCGGCGCAATCACGTTGCGCATCACGAACTGCCGCGCCACCTCAAGCCCGCCATCCAGATAAATCGCCGCCAGAATCGCTTCCAGCGCATCCACCAGCAGCGCCGTCTTGCCGCGCCCGCCGCTCTTTTCCTCGCCGCGCCCCAGCCGCAGGTAGTGGCCCAGTTCGAGTTGCTGCGCCACCCGGATCAAATGCCTCTCACTGACTAGATGCGCCCGCAGCTTCGAAAGTTCGCCCTCCCGAAAATGAGGAAAGCGCTGGAACAGCTCTTCGCTCGTAACCAGCGCCAGCACCGCATCTCCCAGAAATTCCAGTTGCTCGTTGTCGCTGACCTTGTACTTGCTCTCGCCCGCCTGTTGCGCTTCCTGCTCCCGCGCCTGCGAACTGTGCGTGACCGCTTGTTCAATGACGGCCCGCCGCCGGAAATGGTAGCCCAGCCCCTCTTCCAGTGCCGTGATTTCCCGTTCCTTCATATGTGGGGACAGCCGCCTCGGCTGTCCTGCGGGCGTGGCCCGCCGCGTGTTCGTGCGCTAAAGGGCAGCCGGTAAGGCCGCTGATTCTAGTTCTTCGGAGGCGTTGCCGTCTGTCCCGGTGCCGGACCCACGTTCAGCTTCATCAACCGGTCCTGCTCCGCGCGCGCCGCTTTCCCCGCACCCGAATCGGGATGGTCCTTAGTCAGGTCCACCGCCTGATTGGCGTACTTCAAGCCTTCGGGAATCTTGTTCTGCATGTCCAGCGCAACCGCCAGCCGCAGCACCGCAATCGCGTCCGGCTGTTGCGGAAACGCATCAATCGATTTCCGCAGACTCGCTTCCGCTTCCGGCCAATTTTTGCTGTCGGACGCCAGCTTTCCCAGCACCGCGTACGCTTCCGATCGCAAGAAACCCTTATACGCAGCCAACTGCTCTGGTGGATATCCCGACGTCGGAATGTCGGTCTCAATCGTCTCCAGCGCTCGCTCCGCGTCCTTCTTCGCTTCCGCCAGACGCTGGTCGCGGTCCAGATCCGTCTCCCGCGTTCGTTCCGCAATCACTTGAGCGGTTCCCACCAGCGCTTCTGGATCGTCTGCGTCGATCGCCAGCACCTTCTTGCCCATCTCGAGCATCTTGTCGCCGTTGTTGGCGCCCTGATACCGCTGCATCGCCGAGCGGTACAGCAAAGGCCGCAATTCGCTGTCAGGAAATTTCGTGGCGAAATCGTTCGCCGCTTTCTCCAGCGCCTCCGGATCAGTCAAAGCTGCCGCCGCCTTATATGCGGTAAATTCCTCCTGGCTGTTCACCTTGGGTGGACGCTTTCCAGCAGGGGCAGCCGCTTGTCCCGCGGCCGGCGCAGCTTGTCCGGCCGGTGGATTCTGTCCTGCAGGTTTAGCGTTGCTCTGCCCGAAACTCCAGGCGCAAATTCCCAGCACTGCGACCACTATCGCTGCTCGCTTCATGCTTTCTCCTCAACCACAAACTCGTCTGATTTCAAATCGACCCGCAAAGCTGCAACCGTGCATTTTATCGCAGCGACCCAGGTTTTACTGAAAGCTGAAAGCCGAGAGCTGATAGCTCTACTGCGGTTTCGCCGGCGGCTCGTACGCCTGCTCCAGCCCGCGCTCCGCTGCTGCCTTCACCTCCGGCAGTGCTGCTCCCGCAGTCAACGCCGCCCGGTATTCGTCCAGCGCCGCTTCGCGATCTTCCTTCATATCCAGAATCCTGCCGATGTACACGTGCGACCACGCCACAATCTTCGCATCCTTCGTCTGCTGGATCGCCTTCTGGAAATTTTCCAGCGCGGCTTCCCGGTTCTTACTCATCACCGCCGCTTGCGCCAGGATGAACTGCGCCCGCCCCGGATCTCCAATCTTCTTCTCCAGCGCCTGCTGCGCCAGTTCCTGCGCACCCTTGGGATCGCCCGCCGCCAGCCGCTTATCGGCCGTCGACAGGATCTTCCGGTCCTCCATCCGCGACAGTTGCACCAGTTCCGGCGCCGACACCCGCACGTACTGGATTTCGTTCGCCGCCTTCTCCTGCGCTTTCAAGTCGATCTTGTCGATGATGTCGGCATACGCCGCCCGCAGTCCCGCCGGATCCTTTTCGAACACCACCAGCGCATTATAAAAATACCTGGTCAGGACGTACCCCTGCTTCACCGCGTCATCGACCGCCTGCTGACGCATGGCTTCGGCGGTTTGTTTGTTTCCGGTGGTCCGAATCTCAACCGCCCGCACCAGGCACTCTGTCACCAGCAGTGAAATGTCGGTCTTGAAGTTGTCTTCCAGAGGCGCGCGCTTTACCGACTGCAGCAGCGGTTCGATGCGCTTGACCGCCACGAAATGTTTCTGCGCCAGGGGATCGAGCAGGTAGTGCAGGTAAGCGTGCCGGATCTGCGGCATCTTCAGAGGATCGGTCACCGTCGGGTCGGGTGACGGAAACACTACCACGTCGTAGTCGGCGCCGTAATTGCGCGCATTCGCCTCGTTGGGATCGCCCAGGAAATCCAGATACACCGTAAACGTGCGACCCAGAAATCCCCCCGACTGCAGCTTCAGGTAGATATCGGTGTCAAACACCATCTTCGCCAGCGGCACATGATACCGGTCCACCAGCGCGGCATAGTTCGCCCGGTGCCGCTCCCAGATCGCGTGCAGCCCCGCCTTCTCGTAGAACGGCTCCAGCACCGTTCCAAACGCAGAAATCGGCATCGCATCGGGAGGCAACTCGTCTTCCTTCCCCCGCGGCAAAAAGTGCGGAGGTCCCTGCAAATACAGCGCCAACGACACGTACTGCGACAGATCGTGCGCCAAATCCTTGCCCCGGTGCCCCAGATACCACTCGCACATCGCGGTCATCGCCGTCTGCGCGTCCTGGGAGTTCCGGAGATTTTTCTCCACCTCGGCCCGGATGTTGAGCCGCTGCGCGTCGGAAATCGTCAGCCCGACGTTGTACCCGCAGGTATTCATCGCCGTCAGCACGGCGAACAAGGTCTCACTCGTATCGAGCGTGATGGGATTATTGTTGTCCGCCAGACACACCGGTGCCAGCAGCCCCAGGATGGCCGCCACCACGAAACCTCGAAGCCCACAACCACGCAAATGACTCAGGAAGAAACGACTCAGGAATCCCTCCCGCAACATGGCCGCTCACGGCCACTCTCTACTATCGAACGATAGGCGGAGAACATCATTCAGTTTACGGTCTAGCCCGCAGAGGGTCAAACCCAGCAGGGGGTGGAAGGAGAGAACGGCAAAACTGCCACAACCCCTTCGAGGCATCCGGTTTTGACTTGGCCAGGGCCGCCCGCGAGGGGACCAAGGGCAAGTCCTATGCTGGAGTACGCGAATGGGTCAGATCGTCTCCATGATTCATGCTGGATCTGCTTGGCCTCTTAACTAGGCAGCCCGACTCGGCGCAGCAGATTCTGGAAGCGCGAGTCTGCTCGCAAAGGATCCATCCTGTAGTCGACCTTCAGGAAAGGCATCTGACTCTCGCGCTTCGAGTAAGACTCCTCCAACCATCGAAACGCGCTCTCGGCATCACCCAGACCGGCAAAAAGCACCGCCATGTCCCAAGCGGGCACATAGTGCTGCTTGGAGGTCAGCCTCAATTGCTCAACGACCTTCCGCGATTCATCCTGTCTGCCTAAAAGCGCATAAGCACGACCGAGGTGGGCAAGAGGAGTCGGATTATCTCTTGAAAGCTCGACCGCCTTCTGCCACTGATTGATGGCCGACTGGAAGTCTCCTTGCTGTTCATAGACTGAGGCTAAGATCTCATGTGCAGGACCGAAATTGGGGTCCATTTCCAACGTCCGGCGGACCACTTCAATGGCCTCGTCATATTGCCGCAGGTCACGGTATCGCGCAGCTAACGTCGTATTAATGGACAGCGAAAATGGGTCTAACTGCTGCGCCTGCTGGGCCTGTTGCAGCGCTTCCGGAAGACGTCCCATCGCTCTCAAGTAATGGCTGTACCATTGATGCGTTGTCGCGTAACTCGGATTAAGTTCGATGGCGCGATGAAAGTCTTGCTCGGCCTGCTTCCAGTTCCAGTCATAATAGAACTCAATCAAGCCCAGTTCCGCATGTCCCTCAGCGCTAGTTGGATCTAGCTCCAAAGCTTTGTCGGCAGCACTCCGGGCCTTCGCCCTTGCAACCTGCGGAGGCAGTACCTTGGATCCGAGGAGGCAGTAACTTCCCGCCAGCCCGGCATAGGCGGCCGCAAAGACAGGATCCTTCGCAATGGCGTCCTGAAAGAACTCGATGCTCTTGTTGAGCCCCGCTTGCGTCCGCTGGTTCCAGTAATAGCGGCCCTTGAGATAGGCTTCATAGGCATCGGGTTGAACGGTGCGTTCACCGGCCGGATGCGAGTAAACCAGCGGTTGCGCCACTCGTCCCTGGATCTCCACGGCAATATTGTGCGCCGCCGTGCTCTGCAGGAGTAACACGTCTTTAAGCTCGTAGTCATAGTTGTGGGCCCAAAGATGGCGATCACTGGCGGCGTCAATCAGCTGCACTCGAATTCTGACCCGGTCTCCTGCACGTTCCACCGTCCCCTCGATGAGAGCATCCACCCCAAGCTCCCGCCCAATCTGTGGAACGGTTTCATTCCCACCCTTGTAGTGCATGACAGACGTGCGGGATATGACACGCAGACTGCCCAACTGCGCGAGATCGCTGATGAGCTCATCCGTCATTCCATCGGCAAAGTACTCCTGGGCTGGATCATTAGAAAGATTTTCCAAGGGCAAGACAGCAATGGAACCGAATCGTTTCGCGGGCGGGGATGCATTCGCTGAGGAGTTCAATAAACGGAAGGGCCAATGCATCCGCTCCGGTGAATTCCCAAACATCTCCACAAAAAATACGCAGAGAAGCACAACCGCCGCAAGACTGATCCCCAGGAGCCTCCAGTGGGAACCTGAAAACAGGCTGCGCTGGGGTTCAATTCGAGTGGTCGGTAGAGGAATCGCTGCCACCTCGACTGGCGGCTTAGTTTTCTCCGTGACAAGTTCGACCGGAGCGATAAAGCGGTAGCCCAAACGCGGTACGGTCTCGATGTAGCGTGGTGCCTCGGCGGAATCACAAAGCACTTGCCGAAGCTTCTTAACCGACGTGTTGAGCCCATGCTCGAAGTCGACGAAGGTATCGGCGGCCCAGAGCTTTTCCCGAAATTCCTCCCGAGTCACAACCGCGCCGGCGCGGCCCAGCAGCACCTCAAGGATGAGGTAAGGCTGACCACGAAGTTTTATTTTCGTCCCGCTTTTGGAAAGCTGACGCGTGTCCGTACGCACTTCAAACGGGCCAAAGCGATATTTTTCCCCATGCCCCATAAATTCCCCCGCACTATTGGGCCCCACAACGTTGATCGGGATTGTATCACCGCCGCCCCCCGTCCGGAACCGCCTAAAAAACAACTGGCACCGATCCAAAATTCGGCATTCGGTCGCGGGCGGCTGCCAAATAACTCCCACTATTTCATAGCGTTAACAACTCACCTTCAACTTGCCAACGTTTCACCGAGAGAGCATTGCATTGTTCGTTCTCTTGCGGGAGAGTCGCGGGCATTCAGAGCAGCATGCCCAGCACAGATGGAGGGCATTCGGGCCGGGGGAGAGATTCGTAAACCTGACTGCGGAAATGGGGTGCCGCAGGTGCCGGTTCTAGAGAAGTAGCGGGAAGTCCCAGCTCAGGTCTCCTGAAACGTTCTCTGACAATCTCGCACTATAACGAACGTGGCACCCATGTTCTCGAAAAAAGTCTATGACCATGAGCGAACTGTTCTGGTTTTTACGCATTTGTAGATAGAGGCGGCATTGCAAGTTCCTCGCTTTAGGGCAAGGGGAGCTAGGCGGAGGAAAGCCGCACCGAATTGTGGGGGAGAATTCCATGAACAAAAGTAGTGCCGTTTCTCTCGTTGTTCTGTGGGCAGTGTCGTTCTTCGCAAGCATCGCGCTTGCCCAAACTCCAAATCACTCTGCGCTCACCGTCAAGATTCCTTTCGAGTTTGTGGTCGGGAACCAAACTTTCCCGGCCGGCATCTACAAGTTCCAATCCTTGCTCAACTCCGTCCCGAGTAAAGCCACCATCGATGTACTCGAAGTGCGAAGCACTATGGGACGCCTGTACAGCGCCATCGTAACGGATGTGGTTGGGAGCGCCGAACCCAGCCATCCTAGGCTGGTTTTCACTCGGGTTGGCGGACGCGCCTTCCTGTCTGAGGTTTGGGAAGCACGGAAACAAGCGGGCTGCCGGCTTCAGAACCA
Source organism: uncultured Acidobacteriaceae bacterium (assembly GCA_963701935.1). Taxonomy (GTDB): domain Bacteria; phylum Acidobacteriota; class Terriglobia; order Terriglobales; family Acidobacteriaceae; genus Sulfotelmatobacter. The sequence continues at coordinate 300,186 of CAVPBT010000001.1, forward strand.
TCTAGAACATACGCAAACGGCGGAGACTGAAAACGACAAAGTAATCCTGGTTGCATCGGCCGACTGGCGCTAAGAATTGAGTTGCGGCGATGGAGCGCTTGCCACTCCGCTGTTCAACCGATTTTATATCGGCGGAATTGCAAGCCTCACAGGGAGAACCGTCGGGGGGGCGGTTTTCCCCATCGCTACGAAGTTTGTATTGCTTCCATTCACATACCCTGAGAGGAACGGAGATGCAGATCGAGCAGGTAAACCTGAGAGAGAAGTTGGAACAGGTTCGGCGTAGTTTTGATAGCCAACTGGCAGAGGTACTCGTCGGTCGGCCCGACCTGAGCCAGGCCCAGATCAAGAAGGAGTTCGGAATCAGCGACAATGTGATTCGTCGCGTGATGAAGCAGTTCAATATCGGCGCTCGTAAGCGCGGCCCGAAGCGCACCCAGCAAGTAGCCAGTGCTGAGCGCTCCTGAGTTCTGACCCGGTAGCTGAATGGACGAATCAGGACAGCGTTGACAACGGAAAAAACTGCAGTGTTGGACCCGATCCCCAGCGCCAGCGTGACGACGGCACAGAGCGTAAAGCCATGGGCACGCCCCATCGAGCGGAAAGCATGCCGTAGGTCTTGACCAGCCTGCGAAAGCCAGAGGAAGTAACGCTCATCTCGTAGCGCCATACTTTTTCAGACACCATACATGCGACGAAGGTTTCCCGCAGCAGTCACTCCACCCCAAAAGGCTAGAGTCCCCCGACTTTCTCGCGAAGCACGCCGGACCCCTACTATTACCAAGCTAGTAGCCTCACTAGAGGCGCGTAAGGTTCTGCTCATGTCCGAAAGTCGGACCAAGCGATCGCCGCTCCTCAGCACTCCACCCTCCGCCACGCGATCCCCTGGTAACCATAGGGGCTACCCCACTAGTAATCTCGCTCTTGCCCTCTCTTGCGCCCATAATGCCTCAATGGCCTTCACTCAGCTGTTTCTAGGCTTTCTGCAGCCCATTGCGGTCGGCTCGGCCGCGGTTTTCGCCCTGTTTCTCGTCCTCGGCCTCAAGACCCCGCGCCGCTCTCCGGCCCTCATCACACGCAGAACGCCCCGCTAAACCCGCGCCCCCGTTTGCCTGCCCTGCGCCCCGCGTGAGATAGTACTCTGCTCTCGTCCATCACAATCATCTTGATCAGCTAAGAGCCAAGTGATTTTTCATACATGCGCCTAGTCCCCCGCGACACCAAGTTTTTCGACCTTTTCGCTGAACTTTCCGGCAATCTTACCGATGGAGCCAAACTGCTCCGTAGCATCCTTGCTGATCCCCACGACCTTGCCATGCGGGTCAATCAGGTGCAGGCCATCGAGCACAAAGGCGACAAGGCCACCCACGCCATCATCACCAAGCTCAACCAGAGCTTCATCACGCCTTTCGATCGCGAGGATATCCATCGCCTGGCTTCCTCTCTCGACGACGTGCTCGACTTCGTGAACTCAGCGGCCCTGCGCCTCGTGATGTACAAGATCACCGCGCCTCCGCCCGTCTCCGCCGAGTTGGCCGGACTCATCGTCCTGCAATGCGAGGAACTGGCCAAGGGTGTGTCCCTGCTCGAAAAAAATGGCCACGTCATGGAGCACCTGGAAGAAGTCAACCGCCTCGAAGATATGGCCGACCATGTCAGCCGCCGCGCCATCGCCGATCTCTTCGAGCACGAAAAAGATCCCATCCAACTCATCAAGCTGAAGGAACTGTACGAAGTGCTGGAATACGCCACCGACAAGGCCGAGGACGCCGCCAATGTGCTCGAAGCCATCATCGTCAAGAGCACTTAAAGAAGGTTTCAAAGTTTCAGAGTTTCAAGGTTTCAAAGACGCTGAAACAGTGTGAAACACGAATGCTCATTCCGCCAACGTTGCAACTTTGAAACCTTGAAACTCTGAAACATGAACAAAGACCTCCTGCTGGTCCTGATCACGATCCTGGTCGCGCTGAGCTTCGACTTCCTCAACGGATTTCACGATTCTGCCAACAGTATCGCCACGGTCGTATCCACCCGCGTGCTGTCGCCCAAACTGGCCGTCCTGTGGGCCGCCACGTTTAACTTCCTCGCTGCTTTCTTCCTCGGCACCGCCGTCGCCAAGACCATTGGCGGCGGCATGATCCACCTCGAACACATTGATCAGTACGTCGTCATGGCGGGCCTCTTCGGCGCGATCGTTTGGGATCTTCTCACCTGGTGGTGGGGACTGCCGACTTCTTCCTCTCACGCCCTGATCGGCGGCTACGCCGGCGCTGCCATGATGCACGCCGCCATTCACACCGGCACGGCGACCATGTTCTCCGTCATCATTCCCGAGGGCTGGTACAAGACCCTCATCTTCATCGTGGTCGCCCCCATCATGGGCATGGTGCTCGGCCTGACCTTCATGATCGCCGCCCACTGGATTCTTCAGAACAAGCCACCTCAGCTCGTCGACAAGTGGTTTCGCAAACTGCAATTGCTGTCGGCCGCCGCCTACAGCCTGGGCCACGGCGGCAACGACGCACAAAAGACCATGGGCATCGTCGCCGGCGCGCTCTACACTGCTGGCTTCATGACCAAATCCGACATGCTTGCCAACTGGGGACGCTTCCGCTGGCCCATCATCCTGGCCGCCCACGCCGCCATCGCCGCCGGCACCTACTTCGGCGGATGGCGAATCGTCCGTACCATGGGACAGAAGATCACCAAGCTCAAGCCTCTCGGCGGATTCTGCGCCGAAAGCGCTGGAGCCATCACCCTGTTTGGCACCGCTCTGGCCGGCATCCCCGTCAGCACTACTCACACCATCACTGGCGCCATCGTCGGCGTAGGCTCCATCCACCGGCTCTCCGCTGTGCGCTGGGGCGTCGCCGGACGCATCGTCTGGGCCTGGGTCCTCACCATCCCCGCCTCCGCCGTAGTAGCCGCCGCCACCTTCCTCGCGATCCATGTTATTCATCCCTAGGCTTGGTCTTGCGGGTTAGGTTTATGTGGCGCGGGCGCCCCCGCCCGCGGCTTTTGACTTTGACGTTATGCCTCTCCCGCAGGCGGGTGCCCTGAGCGAAGCGTGCCGGAGAGCAAAGCGATCCGGCATGCGCGGCCGAAGGATCCCTACCCTGGAGGCGAACCCCGGGTGCCCCCAGCCCCTATGCAGCGACGTGGAAGAGCAGCGCTTCAGCGCCGCGTCAGAGGCCATCGAAAAAGGAACCAAGTCCCGGCGGGACGACAGAAAAAGCCTATTGAACCATCGTCCCTCTGGATCCACCCGACTTCGTTGCCGCTCTAGAAAAATCAACCCTCCGCCACCTCGCTCCCCGCAAGGGTGGCCGCCCCATCCAGTCCTCCACCGATTCCACTCAGCCCAGCCTCACCTTTGTGGCATAGTTGGAGACCGGGGAACGTCCCGTCTGTCCCCGGTCCGACCCCAGCCGCGGAGCGGCGACATAAGTTAGCCCCGGACGTAAGTCCGGGGTAAGTCAGCTAGAGGAGGAACTAAGTCCCGTAGGGACGACAGAAAAAGCTGATTGATACCATCGTCCCCGTTGCCCATGCTTCGAACATCGCGAAGCATGGGGCAGCCCAAGTTGTGGCGATGCAAAGGTCGGCCAGCCCCTCACTTATAGGTATGCCATACTCCTTCGATACACCGGGAAGGGTCGGAGCCAACTCCGTATTTCTACGTTCAGCACAGTAGGATGAGATAGAATCCGTATAGCTCATTAGTATCAAGCACACCGGCGGAGGCTAGATGACCAAGCCAACAGATGACCTTGAAGCGGTGAGAGTGGTTGTCGAAGCTCTTGAGAGTTTTTCAGAGGCTGATGACAAGGAGCGAATATTGCGCTGGGCCCGGGAAAAACTCAAGCTCCCCAACGTCGCACACGTGCCACAGCACGTCCCTTCATTTCCCGCGCAGCAGTCGCCTCCAGGCGCACCTATTCCCCCTTCTGCAGCCCAACAGACGCCAAGGGATTTGAGAACGTTCGTTACCGAAAAGCAGCCCAAGAGCGACGTGCAGTTTGCCGCCACGGTTGCGTTCTACCATCGTTTTGAGGCCCCACCAGCTCAACGCAAGGAGAGCATAAACGCCGAGGATCTTAAAGAAGCATGCAGGCTCGTGAATCGCGAGAGGCTCAAGAAGCCGTTGATGACTCTGAATAATGCACGCAACATGGGTCTCTTGGATAGTGCAGGTCGTGGAGTGTTCACAATAAACTCTGTTGGTGAAAATCTTGTCGCGATGACTTTACCTGCTGGACCAACCGGGGCGCTCAGACAATCTAAGAACGCCAAGAAGAAACCGAGACAGAGAAAGTAATCCGCACCATGAATCAGGCTGACGAAGCCATCAATACGGCTATCCGAGAGGTGGAGCGTCTTCGGGCGATCGTGAGACACAAGGACGCACCGCAGGTACGGGGCTCGGAGCGAAGTGTTGTAAGAGCCACCACTCTCGCCTGGTTTAATAATCATCGGAAGAATCTAACAACCGTGTTTACGGAAGACGACCTCGCACCTGTGGACGCCGTATACCAACGCGTCATGGCAGCTACTCATAGAAACTCATCACGCTCAAGGTATGTCTCTGACCTTAAGGAGATATCCGAGCTATTGATTCGCATCCGCGCCGATAACGTCGTCAAACTGAGTGGTGCAACATCACCTTCAACACCCGCCGAGAAACCGCCAGACTTCTCTCCTCTTATTGCGGACCCCAAGATGAAGATTGTCCTAGAGCGACGTTGGATCGAGTGCGACGCGTGCGTTGCAGCCGATGCTCCGCTGGCCGCAACTGTCATGATGGGAGGGCTTCTGGAGGGCTTGCTGTTGGCGCGCATTCTACGCGAGAACAACAAGGCACCAATCTTCAAAGCTGCCGCCGCTCCTAAAGACAAACAAGGCAATACCCTTTCAAATCTGAAAGACTGGACTCTTCAAGACTTCATCGCCGTAGCTCACGAGCTGAGGTGGATTACCACGACCGTCAAGGATATAGGGGTGATTCTTCGCGACTATAGGAACTACATACATCCTCAGAAGGAGCTTTCCCACGGCGTGTCTCTGAACACGAGCGATGCAGGACTGCTATGTCAAATCGGCAAGAGCATCGCGAAGCAGGTTATCCTAAGCGCAACTCCTTAAGGCTGTTGGGGGCTGGCCCACTCTTGCATCACCACGAAAAAGGCTGCCCCACCTTTCGCGATTCCTGGCAAGGGTGGGAACCTCGGACCTATACGTTCAGTTCTTCGGGTTGAAGATCGAGGTTCGTGCCGCCCACCCTTTGGCACAGGACGCGAAAGAGCCTGCCCTGAGCGACCCGAGGCGGGTGGCCCAAGCTTTTGATCTCGCTGGCACCACCACCACACCGTGGGTGGCGGGTGGCCCAAGCTTTGATCTCGCTGGCACCACCACCACACCGTGGGTGCCCCATCCTTCGCGCACTTTGCGAAGGGTGGGAATCCCGAGTGCATGCGCAAAGCAGGTCCATCATGCTGCCGACACTCGAAATGAAATCTTGCCCCACCCTTCATTCACTCGCACCGCGCCAGCCTCCTCCAGTAGATAAAAACGATAGCTGCTCCAGCGCCACTCCTCCGGCGAGTTCACCAAGCCACGCTTCACCGGATTGCGATGCATATACCTCAGCTTCTCCACCCGCTTCTTCGTCGTCCACACATTGAAGTCGTAGAAACGAGCCTGCCAGAACGGCGCTCGCCGAACCGTATCTTCCAACAGACGACCCTGCCGCGGATCCGTCCGCCTCTTCTTCGGCAATAACGCGCAAGCCGTGCGTTGTTTCAACACCTGCATTACCGTCGACGGAGTTCCAACTTCCGGCTCGGTGATAAGCAGGTGAATATGTTCCGGCATGACAACATATCCCACAACCACGAACCGGTAGCGCTCGCGCGCCTGTTCCAGAATCGAGAGGAAGCGGTCGCAACTGCGTGGCGCGCGCAGAAAAGGCAACCGGCGGTAGCACGAACAGGTGATAAAGTGCAGATGATGAGCCCCGTAGGTGCGATGCAAGCCGCGCGGCATGACAAATTGAATGGTACAGGCAGCATCCCCACCCGCCCTTGCAAAAACCGCAAGGACGGGGCACCCACAGTTCCGGAACGGGACGGAACGACCCAAAACAATAAGGATGGGCCACCCGCCACTGTTCGGCCACAGCGGAAATCTTCTCTATGCTCTGCTGCTTCCTGGCCTGCTGGGACTGGTTCTGCCTGCAAGCCGTCGCAAGCAGACCTTGCGCAATGTGCTGACCCTGCTCGCCGTGCTTGCGGTGCTAGCGCTCTGGCTGCCGGCCTGCAGCAGCAGCAGCAGCAACGGTGGTGGCGGCACTCACGGCGGGGGAACACCGAAAGGAAGTTATACCGTAACCGTAACCGCAGCCACGTCGGGGACGACCGGTGCCCTGTCGCACACTGCACCAATCACTCTAACCGTTCAGTAATCGCTCTCACCTCGTGCGCTCCGCGGAAACGCGGAGCGCATTTTCTTCTAATCGTTCAGGCTACCTCGCCTGTCCCTTTCCAAAGGACCGCGAACACCGCGGTAACCCTAACTTACTGGAGGTTATAATTTCGCCGTGCTTACTGGCTTGGTCAGGACTTTTTCGATTGCTCTCATGTTTGCAGGGTTGCTCCGAAGCAATCCCACCACCCCTCAGCAGCCCGGGACACCGGAAAATCGTGCCTCCTCGACGGCGGGACACGAAACCAAGCAACGCGTTGATGGGGATCTGGCTACCATTATTCAATCGCGCTCCACCAACACCCGTGGATATAGGGTTGTGATACACAAAGATGGCAGCGCTACGGCAGAAATTGGTGGCGCCAGCTCAATACGAAAACAAGAGCCGCCGCGATCGCAACTGTTTCCTGCCGGAACGATCGATACAAAAAAGCTGCGGCACCTGCTGATAGAGATTGGCGATGTCAGCCGAATCCCAGCTGGAAGCTGCCCGAAATCGGTCTCCTTCGGAACGCGCACACAGATTGCGTATGCGGGACGGACCAGTGGCGATCTGCAATGCATCCGGCAGCAATTATCGGGTGGCGATGAGGCGCTACTGCGAGCATCGGAAGACTTGAGTAGATTCGTGCGGACAACTTTGAGTCAACTCAAGATCAATGACAGGCTCATCCCATCGAACGAGTAGAACGGACCTTTGCTAGACTGGTTCAGGCCGCCGACGGGAGCTTCTACGGGACCACGGTAGGGCGGCGGGCCCCGCGTATTTTGGGACAGTTTTCAAAATCACACCCAGCGGCAAGCTGACCACGCTCCACAGCTTTGTCGATACGGACGGCTCCCTCCCTGAGGCTCCGCTGATCCAGGCGAGCGATGGAAACCTCTACGGGGGAAAATCGGGGACAGACGGGACGTACCCCAATTCCTACGCCTAATACGGGAATCCCCAGGCGCCGACCGAAAACCGGGAACAACGCCGCCCGCTAGCGTGTCTTTTTCCACAGCCTTCCACAACAAAAATCGCACTCATTGTGACGAACGACCTTTACTGAGGATTTCAGAAAGCGCAAGCTTGCTACATGCGCGAGGGCTCTCGCAACCAGTTCGCCACGACCGATCTCCGGAGCGGCCTTCAGCCCGCAGCTAACTCCTTATTCCAGAAGATCTTAGCTGTAAGTCCTTGCGGCTCAAGATTTTGCGCGGACTCGACCCTGTCCCCACTCCGCAAGTTCTTAAGAATGAAGATTTTAGAGGAAGCGACAAAAAAATGTGGGGGGGGCATCACGCCAAGTTTCTCCAGGAACGCATCTCGATGGGCGCAACTCGCTTGGTTCAGAGCTCCGTGCACCTCGCCCGCCTCTCGTCCGCATCTCGCTCGACGACTACAGGTTGCTTGCCTTCCGTGATGACAACTTGCGCACCCCGGTTTGCCCATCTCTCTCGCCGGATGGGACAATACATCTATATGCATAAACCGCTCACCATTGTGTTCCAACTATTGGCCGCCGGGATGATGCTGCTGGGCAACGCCCCGGCGCAGCAGACTCCGGCTGCATCGACTCCTCAATCCACCGCTCCCGCCAAGACGCCGTCGACCACCACGGCCAAGAAGGCACCCGTGACCACGAAACCCGCGACCGCCGTGACGCTGAAGACTCAGAAGGACAAAGCCAGCTACGCTTTGGGCACGAAGATTGGCGGAGACCTCAAGCGCCAGGGCGTCGGCGCGTCGGTCGACTCCGCCCTCACCGCCCGCGGCTTGAGAGACGCTCTCTCTGGCGCCAAGTCCCTCATGACCGACGATGAGGTGAAGGCCGCCCTCACCCAGCTCCAGACCCAGATCCGCGCCCAGATGGAAGCCAAGTCGCACGAAGCCGGAGCCGCGAACCGTCAAGAGGGCGAAGCCTTCCTCGCCGCCAACAAGAGCAAAGAAGGAGTCGTCACTCTGCCCAGCGGATTGCAATACAAGATCCTGACTGCCGGCACGGGACCCAAGCCAACCACGAGCGATACCGTCACCTGCAACTATCGCGGCACGCTCATCAACGGCAAGGAATTCGACAGTTCCTTCAAAGGCGGCAAGCCCGTATCGTTCCCGGTGAGCGGAGTCATCAAGGGCTGGACCGAAGCTCTACAGCTGATGCCCGTGGGATCGAAGTGGCAGCTGTTCATCCCGGCGGATCTGGCGTATGGCGACCGCGGCGCCGGCCCCGACATCGGTCCGGGCGCGACTCTGATCTTCGAAGTCGAGTTGCTCAAGATCGAAGAGCAGCCGAAGAAGTAAAGCGGCTCAGCGATCAGGAACTAATAGGCCGTCTGCCCGCGCAGGCGGCTTTTTTCTTGTTTGGGACGCGGCCTAAAGCTGTCCCGTTCGTTGCCGATAGATGAGAAAGCGACGAGGGTCAACAACGTGAAGATTCTCTTAGTGGAGGATAGCAAGCCCATCCGGCACGAGAACGAGTCTGTACTGCACAATGCAGGCTATGAAGTCGTCTGCGCCGAAGACGGGGAGACGGCCCTGCAGATGTCGCGATCCCAGAAGCCAGACTTGATTCTGCTCGACATGATCCTGCCGAAGATGACTGGCCCGGAAGTGTTGCGGCATCTGAAGAGTGATCCGGTCACCGCCGAAATTCCGGTCGTCGTACTGAGTAGCTTATCGGAGAAGAACCGGCAGAGGCTGCTGGAAGCAGGCGCCGAAGAATATCTGGAGAAGAACGCCCTGATGCCCGGCAAGGGAGTCAACCTGCTGCCGAAGGCTTTGGAGAACGTGATCTGCCGCATCAACCGCAAACGCGGCATCTCGTTTGCGACCGTTCGCCTTCACCCGTAAGTTGCTACAGAGAGTGTTGCAGATGTTCTTCCGCCGAAAGATTGGCGCCCGCCAGCAATAGCAGGCCTGACAGGAAAGCCCAGAACATCATGCTCACCGACAGCGCGAAGGGGCCATAGACTTCCTGAAAGTTCAGCCAGGGCAGAGCCATGATATATGCGTACTTCAGCGCCTCGGACAGCAATCCCATGATGATGGCCGCGGGCAGTACCGCCCGCGCCGGAACTTTCCCGTTCGGCAACAGCCAGTAGATCAGAAAGAAGATCGCGATGCTGGCCGCGATGGCGAACAGCTTCATCATCAGAAATCCCACGACCCGCACAAACCCAGTACCGTAGCCGCGCAGAAGGAACTCCATGAATGCGACAGGACCAGCCGTCAACGCGATCGATAACAGCGCCAGCACGCCACAGGCAAATGCCAGGCCGAGTGAGATCACCTGATTGCCGAGGTAGGAGCGGTTGTTTTCGAAGCGCCAGATGCGGTTCAGCGCCACTTCGAGCGGCAGAAATACGCCCGAAGAAGTGATCAGCAAAATCACCAGTGAGACCGCCTGTACCCGCTGCCGCGAGTTGACCATGGAGTTGAGGTTGCGGATGACGAAGTCCTGACCAGCAGGCAGGTAGTCACGCAGCAACTCCAGCACGACTTCATACATGACGCGGGAATGAAAGACGCGGCGGATCAGCGTCATCAGTAGCACCACGAAAGGGAAGAACGACAGAATCGAGTTGGCCGCAACCGAGAAGGCGAAGGTGTGAACATCGGTCCGCATCAGATACTTCACGGTGGAAAGAACCAGGCCGGGAGAACGTGGCACTGCAGGGGTTGCGGTACGCTGGCGTACACTGCCGGACTCGGGGATCGTCGGAATGGGAGGGTTGGGCACGGCGACGATCCATCGTACCAGAGGGCTCCGACCGGACTGGAAAAGGGATAAACCGAAGTGCCAGAGGTGGTTACCGGGTTATTTCTTTATCTTTGTTAAAGTTATCTGGAATAGACAGAAATGACCAGCAGTCACGTTGCGTTTCCTTTCTAATTCTTCTTGCGAATCGTTTTAATAGTGCTTATTATCTGTTGCTCAACACCGGAGATTGGTCCGGTGGTGAGACCAGTAGTGGTTGCCGTTTGTTGTGTAGTGGAAAACGCGCCAAATTGTCGGGCTCCGGAAGTTCACGCAGCGGATCGAACCCCGCGGTGGAGGACTGAGGAGTCTTTTCCTTTTTTGGAGGACTTCTTCTGCACGTCGTAAACGCAACCCGCAAGTTCTACCGGCTTCTTTGAGGGGGGCTTCAATCGACCGGGGCGACGATCGAGAAAGCTGGAGAATAATTCTTAGCGATTGGTGAAAGGAGTTTTTTCCGTGAGAGAGAAAGGTACTGTGAAGTGGTTCAACGGGGCGAAGGGGTATGGATTCATCCAGCGCTCCACGGGGGAAGATGTATTCGTGCACTTCTCCGCCATCCAGGAGAACGGTTACCGCACGCTCAACGAGGGTGAGACCGTGGAGTTTGACCTGCTGAAAGGCCCGAAAGGCTTCCAGGCGGCAAACGTCGTCCGCGCATAAACCTGCGAACACTTCGAGAACCCTCCTAGTCCCAGCGGGAGGGTTTTTTATTGGGCTTCTGACCCTTCCGAAACGTCTTGTGACGTGCATCACTGCACCATCGGCGACAGGCTCGTAGCATACATTCGTCGAGGTTCCGCAATGTGCCACGACGAGCGTGTCATTCCTGTATTTCTCTTCCTGATCGGAGCAATCCTCCTTGCCGGTTGTGGTGGTGGGAGTGGACTGCCGCCTTCCAGCCAGGTGACGGTGCAGATCACGCCTGCACAGGCCAGCGTTGCCGTGGGCGGAACCGTAGCATTGCAGGGCAGCGCGACCGGATTTACGCAGACACCCATCATGCAGTGGTGGATCCAGGAAGCAAAGGATGCCGACGGCAGTGACGACTGTGGCTACTTCACACTGCCGCCCATGTCAGCCTGTCAATTCGGATACGTGGTCTTTGGATCGGTCACGCAGTTCCCGAGTTCGGCAACCTACTACGCGCCCCTGGCTCCGGGAACGTATCACGTCACCTTTGAGGCCAGCCAGTTCACGACTTTCGACCACCTGACCAAGACCGCGACGGCCACGATTACCGTGACACCATAGCTAGGGCCTGTTCACACTATCGCAGAGCTTCGATGATGAATGCAAAGTAGATGAAGGCCAGAAAGACAACGTCGAGTTTCTCGAAACGCGAGAAGATGCGGCGGAACCCTTTCAGTCGTCGAAACAGGCGCTCTATCTGGTTCCGTTTCTTGTAAAGTTCACGATCGTAATCCCAAGGTTCGCGCCGGTTCGATTTGGGCGGCACCACCGGGATCATATTCAATTCCAGCACCAATTGACGGGTTTCGTCGCTTTCGTAGGCACGGTCCATCACTAGCGGAACTTCGACCGGCAACGGACCGAGTTCCAGCAGCAGTTGCCGGCCCACCGGAGCATCGTGCGCTTCTCCGGGCGACAAGCAGAAAATTATTGCCGTTCGAGCATTCGCGGCAACCAGATGAATTTTGGTGTTCCATCCGCCGCGCGACTTTCCGATGGCCTGCGGTCCGTTTTTTTTAAAGCCCCAGTGCCGTCGGGGTGCACCTTCACCGAAGTCGAGTCCAAACTGAAGGCTTCGATCTTGAGCCGCAGAATCTGCTCTTGCTGCAACTTGGCGAATACCTGATCCAACACACCCTTCTTGGCCCAGCGATTCATGCGTACGTAGATGCTGTGCCAATTGCCAAACCGGCGGGGCAATCCGCGCCACTTGCACCCATGCTCGGCCACATAGAGGATGGCGTTGAGCAAGACCAAATTCTCGTGACGCACATTGCCGCGTTGCACCGGCAAGCACTCTTGAATTCGCCCATACTGTTGTTGAGTAAGTTCCATGCCACTCATCTTACTCGTCAATTATTGATGTAGTGTGAACACGCCCTAGTCTATTGCTGACAAGGATCACCGATCTGATGGCATGAATGATCATGCATCGTGCTGGTCAACGACCCTGTAGTAATGCCTGACAACGCGGCAGAATCGTGAGCGGATTCTGAGTAGAATAACTTGTTCTACTCAGCTATACCTGCGAGGGTGTTCCGTTGACGCCGTGCAGAACTGCATCTCGCGTTTGCTTTCGCTATAGCGTGCCCCTTCCTCATTCATACATCTCCTGCTGGCTGGTTCTGTGCTTTTTGATGTTGCTCGTATACGGAACGGCCCCCTCGATGCGGGCTCAGGACAAATCGGCGACACCGGTTCCGGCATCTTCGGTCGCGGGCGCAGTCGCGGTGCCGAACCGTCGTGTGCTCGTGGACGTGACTGTTAACGATGCACAGGACCATCCCATCACCGTCCTGACGCAAGAAGATTTCCAGGTTGTTGAGAAGGTCGGTTGGGCCACGCAGGTTCCTGAAAAGATTGAAGAGTTCCGGATCGCGGATACGACCGGCCCACAGACTAGAAAGAAGACGCAACAATCCCTGCGGGCTCCTCGTGAAGCGCAAGGAGACGAGGCGGCCAGCGAACCGGCGCAACCTCTTACGGTTTTGCTGCTCGACAATCTCAACTCGAATCTGTTTGCTCCCTCTGTGAAGGAGCAAGTTGCAGGCATCGCGGATCTGGGCTGCGAAGATACCCGGGGAGAGATCCAAGGGGCCGGTACCCCTCAGATGGTTTCCGTGGATCCGATCTGCAGGACTGTTCCGATTGCGGTCTTGCTACTCGGGACGCAACTTGAAATGTTGCAGGACTTCGACTCGGACCGCACGGCGTTGCGATCGACGCTGAGCCGTGTCTTCGGAGACCATTCTTCCGGGCCCACGCCAGCGCTGGATTCGGGTGCGCCTTCGGCCGCAGCGCATGAGAGTTCCGCGCCGGAGAATCAAACTTCGTCGTTGCCGTTTATTCGGACATGGGATCGTATGCCCAGGACCGCCAACACTCGGGTTTCCCGGGTGCAGATGACAATGGAAGCGATACGCGCCATTGCTCGACATATGGCGGGTTATCCCGGACGAAAGCGTCTGATCTGGGTGTCGTCGTCCTTCCCCTTCAGCATTGCGCCCGACCCGGGGGCCAACCGTTCCGACAGTCCCATGAGCTATCGCAGCCAGGCTGAGACCGTGATGAATGCGCTGGCGCGGGCTCGCGTGGCCGTGTATCCGGCCCGTCCCGGCCTGCGAGCCTCGCTGACGCCGGTGCAGGCGAGCGGAGATTATTTCGCGGCCACCGTCCCCATGGAGGTCCTTGCGGGACAGACAGGCGGTCGAGCTTGCATCGACGACGTGGACCTTGCCAATTGTTTCGATCGAATCGTACGCGACGGGCTGTTCCATTACGAAATAGCGTACTCGTTGTCACCCGAGCAATGGAAAGAGGGTTTTCATCGCATTAATGTCAGGACACCCATCCATGGCGCATCCCTTTCGTATCGTCACTACTATTTCGTGCGCGGCGAGAGGCCGGCCGGAACGGACACGGAACTGAAACAGGTGGCTTGTGACGACTTGATGACCGCGACCTCGCTTAGGCTGACAGCTGAGAGTCAAACCACCCCTCTCCAGGCCGCCAAGTATGCGCTGGAGGTAGAGGGCAAACTGCTAATGGCAGATCTCGTGGACCCTAACAGTTCGCGTCTCCGCTTGCGCCTCGACTTCGCGGTATGCACGTTCGACGCGCAGGGAAAACCGCTGCAGCACGTTCAATATCCCACGCAGCAGGTCATGAGTGTAAAGGAGTTCAGTTCGGTCAGGCGAGACGGGGTGCGGCGACTGGTGGACTTTGAGCCTGCCGCAGGGACCATGACTCTGCGCTGGGTCGTGCGTGATTCGCTGACGGGCGATTTAGGATCGGTCGATCTGCCGTACCAGGCACCGGTAGTGGCCGCCACCGACAGCAGGAAAACTCAGGATGCATCAGCGGAGGCGTCCGGTCCTCCCGCTGCGCAAGCGAGTCCCGCACAACCGTCATCACCTGCCGTGTCGGCCAGCGTAGACGCTGACGTTCCGCTATTGGAGCCAGATGCGGAGATCAAACCGTACTGCGTTGCAATCGCAAACGGAGTGCAGCATTCCGCGGCGCTGGCGGAGCTTTGCCGGTTCACGCTGTCTTTGCCTCGGATGATGCCCAACGTGATCTGCGATCTGGAAACGAAGCGGTTCTGGCGTGCCTACAATCTCGCACACCGGGACGTCGTGACCGCAACGGTCGCCTACGAGAATGGTGAGGAGCACTACAGCGGAATCCAAATTAACGGTACCGCCGCGAAAACTGAGGCCTTGAACAGCAGTTGGTCGATGGGCGAGTTTGCCTCGATTCTGCAGATGGTTTTCTCGCCGGTGAGCGATGCGGAGTTTCGCTTCAGTCAAGAAGTGAAGCTGAAGTCAATCCCGGCCCTGGTTTTCGAATTTCGTGTCGACCAGTGGAGCAATGAACTGTACTACTTGCACGCGTTTTACTCGAGTGGTTGGGGCGTTACGTTGTTCCCGGCTTACCACGGCCGGGTGTGGCTGAATAAGTCCACGTTCCAACTGATGCGAATGGAGAGAGGAACGGCCGACATTCCCCATTCGTTTCCCATCTCCCGCGCGACCGCCGTCATCGAGTATTCCGATGTGCCGTTGGGCGATGGGAGCGATTTTGTGCTGCCGGGCAAGTCCGAAATTGAAACCTGCGAACGCGGGGAATTATCCGAATGCGCGCACAACGTGGTGCGGTTCACGAATTGGCATAAGTTCCGGGCCAAGACCCGCATCTTGTCGATGGAACCTCACTGACACAGGGGTGTGCGGGGCGATCTGCAAACTCCCGCGACGAACTCCGTCCATTCTTCTTCTGTGATTAGGATCACAGTCCGGCGGCGGAATCCTTGAGAGCATCGCCTTGCGGGTGGCGGCCTGCGCCCCCGGCTTGGTTGGCAGCACGGTGAGGCCTCGATCGAGGCTCAATGGAAAGAAACCTATGCTCGACTGGGGTCCCCAACTCGGACAGAAGGGAAGACTTGCCCTCCTGACAGTCGTGACGGTGCAAGTCATCGTGCTGCTCCTGAATTGGGTTTTGCCCTCGTCCAGTCACGCTTCTGGAATTGGAGCCGCTGCCGCCGCACAGCAGGATTCGCGACCGATATTGTGGCCGATCTCGATTGACTACCCTGAGAACGGGGCGGTGTTCCCGCCCGGGATTACGCCACCGACATTTCTGTGGCGCGATGCGGCCGGGACTTTTTGGAGCGTTGATATAACGTTCGCGGACAAAGCCCCGCCGATCCATCTTGTGTCCAAGGGAGAACATTTGCAGATGGGCACGATCGATCCCGAGTGTGTGGCGAATCGCGACGATCCGCCGAAGTTGACGCCGCAGCAGGCTGCGACATGGGTCTGGACTCCGGATGCAGACACGTGGTCGATGATCCAGGCGCACAGTGTGAATCAGGCGGCCACAATTACGATTGACGGCTACCGCGAAGGTACGGCTGCGTTGTCGCAAGGATCCGTTAACATTGCGACTTCGCCAGACCCTGTGGGCGCGCCTATTTTTTACCGCGACGTTCCGCTGATGCCGACGAAGGGCACGGACGGGGTCGTCGAGCCGTTGGCTCCATCCACCATCCACCTGATTCAATGGCGACTGCGCGATATTCGGCGTCCCGAAAGCCACACGGTTCTGCAAAACATGCCGACCTGCGGAAACTGCCATTCTTTCTCCACCGACGGCAAGACGATGGGCATGGACATTGATGGTCCAGCCAACGACAAGGGCCTTTATGCGGTCGTTCCGGTGCAACGGCACATGTCGATACAGAGCAAGGACCTAGTGCACTGGAACACGGATGGACGAGTGGGGCAGGTTCGAGTGGGGTTCATGTCGCAAGTCTCGCCCGATGGAAGATACGTGGTCAGCACGTTCGCGGGGCCATCGTTGAAGCTGCTCGACAGCTACTACGTGACGAACTTCATGGACTACCACTTTCTCCAGGTCTTTTACCCGACGCGGGGCATCCTGGAGTGGTACAGCCGAGCCACCGGTCAGCGCCAGCCTCTGCCGGGGGCGGATGATCCGCAATTTGTGCAGACGGATGGAGTATGGAGTCCGGACGGGAAATACATTGTGTTTGCGCGCGCCGAGGCAAGAGATCCGCGCTTCAAAGGTCAGAAGGCGGCGCGGCACGCGAATGACCTAAACGAAACTCAGATTCAGTACGATCTCTACCGGATCGCATTCAATGGCGGTAAGGGCGGGACGCCGGAGCCGATCGTGGGAGCGTCGCAAAATGGCATGAGCAACAACTTCCCCAAGGTTTCGCCGGACGGGCGGTGGATTGTATTTGTGCAGTGCAAGAACGGCCAGCTCATGCGTCCCGACAGCCAGCTCTATATCGTTCCATTCGGTGGAGGAGTCGCGCGCCGGATGCGGGCCAACACCCGGCTCATGAATTCCTGGCATAGCTTCTCGCCCAACGGGCATTGGCTGGTTTTCTCATCCAAAGCACGGTCGCCGTATACACAGATGTATCTGACGCACATTAACGCGGACGGCAATGACAGCCCGGCCATCCTGATCGACAACGCTACCGCCGCGAACCGTGCCGTCAACCTTCCGGAATTCGTCAACATATCGAGTGACGGGATTGAAGACATCCAGGTCCAGGTTACAGACGCACCGAAGTAGATGGAAAACCGGATGCAGATTCGTGAAGTCACTCTTGTGAGCCTCGGTCGTTCGAGAAAGGGCTCGGGCAGGATGAGGATCAGCATAGGGTTGGTCCTGTTGTTCTGTTTGGCATCGAGTTCCTTGAGCGGTGCGGAGCCGTGCAGGCCGCCAGAGTCGATGCGTTCTAGTCTTCAGGGCCATCCGACGGCCGAGACCTTCGCTGACCTGGGAATCTGGTTTGGCGAGCAAAAACAATATGCGTGTGCTGCCGATGCTTTTGCTGCCTCACTGAGGATTCAGCCAAATTCGGCCAACGTCACTTTCATGTTTGGGGTGAGCCTATTTCTATCCGGCCACGCCGAAGACGCGGTCACTGCGCTGCAAGTGTCGGAGGAGATCGACCCCCGGAACCCGAAACTCCACCCAGTGCTGGCAGCGGCGTTCGATGAGCTGCATCAGACCAACAAGGCGGAGGCCGAGTGGCGCACGGCGTTAGCGATCGATCCGGAGTCCTCGGATGCTTTAGACGCTTTGTCGCGAGACTTCATTCTCGATGGCAATAGTTCCGAAACGATTGCGCTCCTTGAAAGCCCCGTCATTCTCGGGCAAAGAACTGCGATGCAGAGTCTGAACCTCGGGTTGGCGTATGCCAGAAGCGCGAAGCCGGAAGAGTCTGTCAGGGTTCTGCGGGACGGGTTGAATACTTCGCCAGATTCGCTCTCACTGGCCAATGAGTTGGCGGATGTACTCATGCAACTCGACCAGCCCGAACAGGCAAGCTCGGTCCTGAGCCTCGCGCTCACCGTCCATCCTGGAGACCAGGATACGGAAGTCCGCTACCTGCGATCGCTGGTCGCCGCCCAGTCCGAGAAGGCGAGGCAGGTGGGAGAGCAGCTTCTGCTCACCGCACCGCAGAATGCGGAAGTGCAGTATCTGAACGGAGTTCTTCAAATGCAAGAAGGAAAACTGCAGGAGGCGCGCACCCATCTGGAAAAGTCCGTGGCCCTCGATTCGAACGTCGCCATATCGCACCGAGTGCTCGGTGCTTTGCTGTTTCAGCTAGGGGACATGTCAGGCGCGAGGGAGCAGTTTGATAAAGCCATAGCTCTCGGGGACAACAGCCCAGAGATCCAAGAGAAGCGGTCGAAGACGCTGCAGAGTCTCGGAGAAGGTCACTAGACGCGGCGCAAATTCCATAAACCTCAGCGCATTTCCAGAGAAACTATGTCGCCGTTCGTGGATCCGCCGGGTTTGTAGTTCACCGTGACCTGGCGGTCGTGCCAGTCGCAGGAGAAATCGTCGGCGCCGATCAACACCAGCGACTTGAAGTCGGGTGCGCGCAACTTCATCACGGTACCGTTGGCAGTGACCGTCAGAATTGCAGCAGGGGCCTGGGTGCAGTCGACCGAGTCCAGGCGGCCCTTGACGAATTTTGCGGGACGATGGTCCCCGGGAGCGGCGGCTGAATTCTCGGCGGCAACGCGTTTGGCGGCGTCCTCCTCGAGCACATCGAACGGCGACTTTTGCGGCGCGAGCTTGGCTTGCGGCGCGTTGCCGAGCGGGATGCCGTACTTGCGCTCGGCTCCCGCGCGTTCCACGAGGTCGTGAGCCAGCGTCACCATTTGCGGATTACTGCTGGCGTTCAGGCGGTCGAGCAGCACCTGGGCGGCTTCCCACTTCTTGCTGGCGACGTAAATCTGAGCCAGGTGATAGGTGTAAAGCTCATTGCGCGGACTCAGATTGATGGCGGCGTGCTCAGCCTGCATGGCGGCGGGCGTGCTGCCGCCTTCGTTGCGGGCGACCGCCAGCAGGTCGTAGGCGTCGGCCATCTCCGGATACCACTCCAGCACGGCGCGGAGTTCGAGCATCATGTTGGGCAAGCCCTGAATGTCGGTGTGCTTCGACTGCGCGACGCGGTATTTCAGAACTGACATGTAATAGCGCAGCCACATGTCGCGCTGGTCTAGCGCGGCGGCGTCCGCGATTTCCGAAGTGGCTTCGTCGAATTCGCCGTGCTGGATGTGGTCCCAGGCAAGGATGCGGTGGGCCAGAGGGCTGCCGATCGCGTTGGTGGGCAGAAGATCGGGATCCTCGTCCGGTCTCCGCTCTTCTTTCTTCGATTCGAATTTCTTGTCGGAGGCGGTGGGCGCCGAAGCTAGCGCGTGCAAGGCCTGCAGGCCGACGTCGCGACGTTCAGGAATGCGGGTCTCCACGTCGGCGTAGAGGGCGCGCTCATCGGCCTCGGGCAGCGGCTTGGTCGTGATGACGGAATCGTCTGGTCCCACGGGAGCCGGAAATCGGTACATCTGGTCGGGGTTGGTGACAGCCGTGGCGTCGCGAGTCGTCTGCCGGGCAGTATCGAGTGCGGTGAGCAGCGCGGTCTGCGCGTGGAAATAGCTCTTCACTGCCTGTTCCAGTTGCGCGGAACTCATGCCGTAGGCTTGCTGAATGGCGTCTTCCACGGGGACATGCTGGTTCAGGACAAGGTTGAAGTAAGCGCCGGTTTCAGGCAGCTTCTTCTCGTGAAGCACGTAGTGCATCACGATCCACGACTCGGCGTAGTAGAGCGTGTGATGCGTGCCCTGGTTGCGGGTCGAAGTATCGTGCTTCATGCTGAAAAGGTCAGGCAGGGGCAGCCAGACCTGCGCTTCGAGCAATTCGGTGAGCGATTTGGGAGGATTCGTCTCGCGCTGGTTGCCGAGCAAATCTTCGTTGAGCGTTGCACGCAACTCAGGATCGCCGCCGATTTCGACTGACTTGTTGTCGACGCGAATCGAGCTGAAATATTCGGCGAGGCCTTCGTCGAACCATCCTTGCGCCGGCGGATAGTTGAAAGTCAACAGCATGCCGGCGAAATCGTGGGCGACAGCGCGCCAAGGCTCGTCTTCAAAGAGGTTGAGGACGATGTAGTCCTGATCGTCGCCGGGAAGAAAGAATCCGGGAACGTCGATGGGCTGTCCCTGACGCAAGGGCGCGACCTGGTAGTAGGACTTGTCGTTCTTAAAGGCAAGGATGGTGAGCGGAATAGACTGGTTGAGGCGCTCCTTGCCCAGCAACTGGGCGAAGACGGCGCGCATCTGCTCGAAGCGGAGCGCGACCTCGCGGCCCTTCTTTTCGCCGGCGTCGGTGATCACGGTGAAGTGGGTGGAGTGGACTTCGAGCCAGGGGGGCTCGGCGGCTGGGGCAGCAGCGGGCAGCAACCCAACACATAGGCTGACCAACGCTGCGACGAGGAACCGGACGCGAGTGCCGTTCAGGCTTGCCATGGGCTGCCACGAGACTATCTATTAATGAAAGCGTAACAGAATCCAGTCGCGCTTTCAGCCGCGCGAGCCGTGCGGAATTGCGGTGGCGAGAGCAGAAAAGAGCGGCGTGGATGCGCCACGCCGCCCAGAGGATTCCCGAGTCTACGGCACCATTTCTACGGCACCATTTCTAGCGCACCGTGAAATTCACGAGCGTTTTGCAGGTGCAGCCCGCGGAGAACACTTCCACCTTGCCGCTCTTCGCTCCGGAGGGCACCTTGGTGGTGATATAGGTGGCGGTGTTCTTGGTAATCGTTGCCTTGACGCCGCCGCCAAACGTGACCTTGGTCGCGCCTGAGATGTTTGTTCCAAGGATGGTGACTGAGGCTCCGACCTTGCCCGACGTGGGCACCGTCTTGATGAAGGCCTTAAGAGCTTGATTCTGGCTGAAGACCGTGCCTAGGCCGCCGGAACCAACCCCACCGGTCGTGCCATACAAGACTCCGCTGGTGTGCTGCACCAGTCCGCCAAAGGGCATATCGCCGTCTGAACCTCCGTCGCCACCACTAAAGCTGTGGAGGTTCGTTACGGCGCCTGACAATGTGCTTTGGATTATGTTGCCTTCGCTAAAAGTCCCGCCGCCGGAGCTCGTGCCGTAGAGATTTCCGTCGCTTGCCTGCACGAGACCCGCTGAGGGATTGTAGCCATCCGACACGGTAGAGAAGCTGTGAAGCAAGGTGAAGACGCCCGCAGGTGTGATCTTGAAGATCTCGCCCAAGGCGTCGGCTCCACCTCGCAGAGTGGTTCCGTAGAGGTTTCCGTCGGTTGCCTGGATCAATGCGCCCTCGGGTTCCCATCCGTCGGAGTTAATGAAGGTGTGAAGCAGCGTATAGGTTCCGGTAGCAGTGATTTTGAAGACGGTGCCAAAGTTGGCCCCCGGGCCTCCGGTAGTGGTGCCGTAGAAGGCTCCGTTGCTCGCCTGAACCAGAGCGGCGTAGGGGTAATATCCGTCCGTCGTATCGTTGAAGCTATGGAGGGTGGTCAGGACTCCCTTTGCAGTGATCTTGAAAATCGTACCGTACCCAGGGCTGGTGGGTCCTCCGGCTTCGGTGGTGCCGTAGAAGTTGCCATCCGTGCCTTGGACCAGCGCGCCATAAGGGATTTCGCCATCGGCTCCACTGAAGCTGTGCAGAATAGTCAGGGTCCCAGTCGATGTGACTTTGAAAACCGTCCCAAGGCCACTCGTGCCACCCTCAGCGGTGGTCCCATAGAAGTTCCCATCGGTGCCCAACACGAGCCCGGCGTAGGGGTTTGCGCCGTCCGGTGTGTTGGTGAAGTTATAAAGTGTGGTCAAGGTTCCGGTTGGGGACACCGAGAAGACGATGCCGGCTCCGGCCGTGCCACCGTAGGTGGTCGTTCCATATAAGTTTCCGTTCTTGCCCTGTACCAGATTTACCAAGTACGGCTGGTCACCGTTTGTTCCGGTGAAACTTGCCAGAGTCGTGAACTGAGCGTGAGAACTGATCGCGGTCGCCAGCATCATCAGGGCCGTGGACAGCAAAGTCGAAGTCCATCTCACAATTAGTCTTGGGCCGGTCATCTTCCCTCCGTTGCCTTCCGCAAGAGTCGAATGAAAATGGCGACCACAGGTAATCGCAATCTCCTTTGTACCCCCCAAAGGCGGCGCCTAGTCTACACCCGTCCTGCGCCCCGGAATACTGTGAAAGATTCTTCATGGTTGCATCCCGACGGCGTGGAACTCGGGGGATCCTTCCGCTCCGGATGGATGAATGTACCCGTAGCCCATTGAATGCTGACAGGCGCAACGTATAATTCCCCGTTCATGTTTATACCTTTGGGAAAGCGCATTTCTAGATGGTGTTTTATTGCGTTTGTACTGAGCGCTTCCGCGGCATCAGCGGCTTCCGGGGCCGCGTGGAACGGTCTGCTCAGCGACGCTTCGGGTAAGCCGGTGGCCGGAGCGACCATAAAACTCCGGTCAGCCACCGCAGGTCAAGACTACGCAGCTAATACAGCCGGGAATGGCCGATTCGCATTCAGCGAGATCGCTGCCGGGACATACGAGCTTTCCGTATCCGCCGACGGCAAGGAGTGGAAGGCGGCGGCTCCATGGGTGGTCACGGAAGGGGCGGTCCTGGCCACGTCTCTGCAACAGTCGGCTATTGGGCAGGAACTGCGAACTGTGTCTGCCAGTGCCGAGGCTTCTGCGCAGGCCAGTGGGGGCGAGCATCTCTCCAGCAAAGAGGTCTCGAGTCTGCCGCTCAATGCGCGCGACTTCAGCAAATTGCTGCTGCTGGCGGCGGGCACAATGACCGACGCCAATGGCGCCGCCAACTTCACGCAACAATTCGCAGTCAACGGGCAGCGTGGGGTGACAACCGTCTTCGCGACAGACGGATTTGACACGACGGATCCGGAGATGGGCGGGGCGACGTTTTCGAACTTCAACGTCGATGCGATTCAGGAGGTGCAGTCGAACTCCGGCGTAATGCCCGCGGAGATCGGGCACGGAGCCGCGAGCAACACGAATGTGGTGACGAAGTCGGGGACGAATCAGATCCACGGAAGCCTGTTCGAGTTTGTGCGGAATGCCGCGTTCGATGCGCGAAATTATTTCGATCCGTCACCTGCGATCAGCGGCCGCAGAATTCCGCCCTTTGCGCGGAATGAATTTGGATTTGCCAACGGTGGGCCGGTTGTGCTGCCCAGATATGACGGGCGCAATCGTACCTTCTATTTCGGCGAGTATCAGGGATTTCGCCAGGTGCTGGGCACGACGCAGGTGCTTCCGGTGCCCAGCGTGGCGGAGCGGCAGGGAATCGATACCACGACCTTTCCCGGTGACACGCTGACGGTGCCGGTGAGCAGCGCCATCGCGCCGGTACTGAACGGATATCCGATGCCCAACGAACCGGCGGGTGCGTTTGGCGATCGAACCTATGCGGCCTCTTCGAAGGTGGTAACGCGCACAGACCAGTTTTCGATTCGCGTCGACCACAAGCTTTCGGACAAGGCGTCGCTGGTGGCGCGGTTCAGCTTGAATCAGGTGACGGGGCCGCTGACCAACCCGGATCAGACGGCGATCAATCCTGGCTTTGGGGTCCAGTTTTTCGATCACCAGCGCAACGTCGGTGTGCACTACACACGTGCGATTTCCGCGCACCTCACGTCCGATACCTCGCTCAGCTACATCCGCAGCACGCCATTTTTCCCCACAGAGAATCACACACAGCCGGGGATCACGTTTGCTGACGGGCTGTTTCAGCCCTACTTTCAGCCCGCCGGATCGATTTTCGGGTCTTACAGCAATCTCTATCAACTCAAGCAGGATTTTGCCTGGGTGCGCGGAACGCACACGTTCAAGTGGGGGACGGAGATTCGGGTCAATCGAGACTCGACCATCTTCGGGGTGAATCCGAATGGCTTGTACGAATTTGGCGGAGGCATCGCGTACTCGCCGGTGAACATTCCTTCGGCGAGCGGCACACATGATATTAAGGTGGGCGATCAGCTTCCGGACTCGTTGACGGGGCTGCTGACCGCGACGCCGTATTCCTTCAACATCATGGCTGCCGCGAGCATTACTCCAGTGGGTGGGAAATTCAATGAAGCTGGGGTCAGGCGAGAGGCGTACAACTTTTATTTTGAGGATGCCTGGAAGGCGACGCAGCAGCTCACGGTGAGCTACGGATTGCGCTACGAAGTGAACAGCCGCATCCATGAAGCCACCAAGCGGACGTCGCTGCCGGTCTTTCTTGGTCCCGATGGCAAGACTGTGCCCTACGGCGACACGGCCGCCAAACAGGAGATTCTGATCAATCCGCAGCCGCCTTACGATCAGGATTGGAATGGATGGGGGCCCCGGCTGGCGCTGGATTACGCTGTGAGCCAACATACCGTGCTGCATGTGGGCGGGGCGGTTACGACGCTTATTCCGAACTTGTGGCAGGACAATGCCCTGACCGCGTCGATTCCGTACGTTTTTGCTCCCTCGATCTACGCGCAACCGAAGGAGCCGATTTCCTTTCAGAATGCCTTCGTTCCGCTGAGTCTTCCAACGGCATACAACATTCAAGGACAACCGATCTTCGCGACTGGCCGGTCGCAAGATGTTCCGGCGAATACGATATTTGACTACGTGCGGTTTCAGAACGATCTCGAGGCGCTCACGCCGGGAAATGTGCAATTGCTCAACATCGCCGGCATCGCGAAGAATTTTGCCAATGGCTACATGGGAAGCTGGACCGCGGGTGTCGATCATGATTTCAGCGACTTCAAGTTCAACGCGTCGTATGTAGCAACGGCCGGAATTCATCTGGCCAGGTTCTACAACACGAACGGATACGGAGGGGCTTGTCAAGGATTCGCGCCGTTCACCCAATTCAGTTCGCCATGCCATGCCACCGGCGGGTTTGGGCCGGAGACCATCATGAGCAGCGGTTCGCACTCGAGCTATCACGCGCTGCAGACCAGTCTGACCAAGAATTCTCCTCGCTTAGGGCTTGGCCTGCAAGCCAGCTACACGTACTCGAAGGCGATCGACGATACGAGTTCCGTGCTGGGTGGACTGCTGGGAGCCTCGGGCACGATTCTGCAAGCGGCGCCGCAAAATCCTTGGGACCCCTCGGCGGAAAAGGGGCCTTCGACGTTCGATGTGACCCATGTATTTGCAGCGAGCGTGATTCAGTTGTTGCCGCTCGATCGAGTGGGATTTCTGCGGCCGCTGGGGAAGACTCTGACGAAGGGCTGGCAGGTTCTGAACATCACGACCCTGACGACCGGATCGCCGTTCACCGTGTTTTCGGGAGTGCAACAGACGGGCGCAGGTTTAGGCGGGGGCGATCGTCCGGATCTGGTTGCGATGCCGCATACCTCAACCAGCCGCGCGGTGCGCGACGATTATTTCGGTCTCGGGGCTGCCGGCAACCGGTCGTTCTTCAGCATTCCAATCAACATTCCCGGTGGGACTGGTCCGAACAGCGGTCGCTTCGGCACGCTGGGCCGGGATACGTTTCGCGGGCCGGGATATCACGACTTTGATTTCGCGCTGATCAAGGACACTCCGTTTGGCCACCGCGGCAACGCGGAGTTGGGCACGGTGGAATTTCGTGCGGAGTTCTTCAACCTGTTCAACATCGTAAATTTCGGATTGCCGTCGAATATCGTCAGCGGCAGCGGATTCGGCATCATCAGCAAGACCGCGGGGACATCGCGGCAGATCCAGTTCTCGCTGAAGATCATTTATTGAGGGCAGGGAGTAGGTAGGGCGCCGCGAGCTCTCTTGCGGTGGCAATGATCGCCCGCTTCTTCCTTCGCTCACGTTCAGCCAGTTTCAGTCCCCAGTGCCGCCGCACGCTTCTACGAAGGCTGGCGGTAGCGGGACATGACACGACCAAACGTGCACGATTGAATCAGGTCTTTACTGTATACTAAGTACAAAGAGTCCAGTGGTAGCGTATCGTGTCAGGCCCGTTTCTTTCACTAACAATCGACTGCAGAGGAGGGGGTGAGCAAATGAGATCAGGGTCGTTAAGTTCTCTTGTCGCGATGCTATTTGCGTTTGTAGCTACGTGTGGTGTCTCTGCTTCGGCACAGCAATACAATGTTTCCACCAGCACCAGTTTCACTTTCAGCAGCTACTACGGGAATCCGCAACAAACCAAAGCTAGCTTCTTCGTTTCAGCGAAAGGATTGCCTTCTAGTAACATGCAAGGTAGAGAGGTAGTGCTAACTTACACGATGAGCATTTCAGGGACCAGGGTTTGGAATGCGTGTACCGCGGAGGTTACTCAATACGGCGATGGCTCATGTCTGTTTTACGCTTCGCAGCCCGGAGCTGAGTACGTCTTTACAGCCCAATTCTTAGGATCGTATGACGGCGCTGCCAAAGAGTATTACTTCTTGCCATCGTCGGCGACCAAGTACACCACTTGCTCGCCCGTTTGTTCCAACTAGCTAGGAGAAATGCAGGGGCAATGCTGCGCTCTGATTTTCATCTGAGCCGCACAATTGTGCACGAAGGAGCCCAGCTAGCGTGCGATTCGGACTTGCAGTCTGACTCCAGACAGCAAAGGCCGGTGGACGTCATGCTCGGGACGAAATCGCATACAGCTTCTACGGCGCCACCCCCAGCTGCCAGAACAGAAAGCTCAACTGATCCACTGAGTCGCCAATGTCCTGGGTCAGCGAACGCCCGCCGGAGTGTCCCGCTTTCAGTTCATAGCGCAGCAGGATCGGCCGGTCCGACCCGGTGTCGGCTTGCAGAAGTGCCGCCATCTTGCGCGCGTGCAGCGGCGCCACGCGCGTGTCGCCGTCTCCGGACATGAAGAGCACCGCCGGATACTTCACGCCCTTCTTCACGTGCTGGTAGGGCGAATACGCGTACAGCCACTTGAATTGCTCGGGATCCTTGGCCGCGCCGTATTCGGCGACCCAGAACTGCGCCTCCATGAACTGGTCATAGCGCAGCATGTCGAGCAGGGGATGCCAGCAAATCACCGCCTGGTAGAGTTCGGGACGCTGGGTCAGAGCGGCCCCAACCAGCAGTCCTCCGTTGCTGCCGCCGAGAATGGCCAGCTTCGACGGATTGGTGTACTGGTTCTGGATCAGCCATTCGGCCGCGCCAATAAAATCGTCGAAGACGTTCTGCTTCTTGTCGAGCATGCCCGCCTTGTGCCAGGCTTCGCCGAATTCGCCTCCGCCACGAATGTTGGCCAGCGCGTAAACGCCTCCGCGCTCCGCCCACACGATTGCATCCGCGTTGAAGAACGGCGTGTTGTTGACGGCGAATCCGCCGTATCCCTCGAGCAGCGCGGGATTCGAGCCGTCCAGCTTGACTCCTTTGGCGTACAGCAGAAACATCGGCACCTTGGTTCCGTCTTTCGATGCGTACCAAATCTGCTTGACCTCAAACTTCGAGCCGTCGACCGGAACCTTCACTTGCGCCCACTCCGACTGCTTCCCGGTGGCCATGTTGCAGCGATAGACCGTGGCCGGAATGGCGTACGATGCATACGTGAAATAGGCGTCCGAGTTCTCCCATCGTCCCTGCACGTCGTAGATGGATCCCAGCGCGGGCAGGCTGGGCTCGAAGGCCAGCTTTCCGTCCGGCTGAAAAACTTTCACCATCGATGTCGCGTCTTTTACATAGGTGATCCAGATCTTGCCCCCGGCTAGTGTCACACTGTCGATCGCGTTCTCGGCTTCGGGAACCACTTCCCGCCAGTTCTCGGGTGAGGGCTTGGCCATGTCGAGCATCATGACCTTGCCCTTCGGCGCTTTGTAATTGGTCTGCAGGAACATCTGGTCGCCGACCGCAAAGCCGAAAGACCTCGCGTCGAGATCCTTGATCAACGGCTGGATCGGTCCATTCTTCGTCAGATCCTGGGCCCAGATTTCAACCTTGTCTCCCGCCGCGCCGTGGAAAACATGAATTACGAGATGACGGCCATCCTCCGATGAATCGCCGATAACGATGGCCTCCTTCGCGTACCCTTTACCGAATATGTCCGTGTCCGCTTCGGCTTTTGTTCCCAGCTTGTGGAATCGAAGGCGGGGGCCGTCGTCGAGCATGGTCGCGTAGTAGAACCCACTCTTGTCGGGCAAGAACGATAGATCGAAGTAAACCCTCGCCGGCAGAACGTCCGGCAAGTCGCGTTTGGCGGCGACGTCGAGTATGTGCACCTCGGTCTCATCTTTGCCGCCGATGCGCACAACGTAGGCCAGCAGGCTGCCGTCCTTGGAGACGTCCATGATTTCGACGTTGGTCGAGTGGTCGGCGCTCATCGGATTGGGATCGATCAAAACCTCTTCCTTCTCGGTGCCGGCCTGTCGCGTATAGATGACGTATTGTTCCTGGTCGGCAGCGCGCTTGCGATAGAAGAGTCGTCCGTTGCGTTCGATCGGCGAGCCAATGCGTTCCACTTTCTTCAACTCGGCCAGTCGCTTCTCCAGGCGCTCCCGCCCCGGCCAGGTGTCCAGGAGTTTGTGCGTATAGTCGTTCTGCTGGTTGATCCATGCTCGAGTCTCGGGCGAGTCCTGATCTTCCAACCAGCGGTAGGGATCCGTCACGACCACGCCATGCAGAGTCTCTTGAACATCGACCTGGCGGGTGGCAGGGGGCGCGGCGATGGCTGTGCCGGTGCTTTGGGCCGCGGCAAATGCGGAACACATAACAGCCAAAGACAGTAGGCCCAAGAGTGTGCGTCTCATGATCGCCTCCGACCCGGCATTCTCACGTCCACAACTCCGCGATGTCAAGCGGGTTTACTACGCTGGTAGTGGGTCATCGATGACGCTGCAAGAGAAAACTCAACCACAAAGGTCACGAAGTAGCACGAAGGACGTCATTATTTATGTCGCCCGTTGCGTGCGCGCTGCGTCGGAAGGAACTTTGCCTGATGCTTGCACGTAGTGTTAGAAGTGGAGGTGTGACCATGCGGACGCTGCGGGTTGTGGGATTTCTGCTTGTGGCGTCGATCTCGTTCGCGCAGAGTCCGCCGCCGGAGCAGACAAAGGAGCCTGAGCAGGCGAATGCCGGGCTGACGGCCGACGAAATTATGGCCCGCGTGGCGGCCAACCAGGACCGAAGCGAAGAACTCCGCAAACAATACGTCTACCGCCAGCACACTCACATTCTTACCCACAAGCCGAAGGGCCGCCTGCTGCGCGAAGAGACGGCCGAATATGACGTGGTTCCGACGCCCGACGGCACTCAGAAAGAGCTCAAGCTGCTGACGGGCCGTTACTGGAACAAGGGGAAGTACGAGATATTCCAGGGGGAGCCGGTGCCGGAGGAGGACACGATCGACGGCGGTCTGATCCATGGGTTCCGCGAGGATCTGTTGAATGAGAAGACTAAAGACGGGCTGGGTAAAGATCTGTTTCCGCTGACTACGGAGGGACAGAAAGATTACGAATTCACGCTGTTGGGGCAGGAGATGGAAGAGGGGCGCAGCGTCTATCACATCGGCTTTCGACCCAAGGACAAGCACGACATTGCGTGGGCCGGCGAGGCGTACATCGACGCGGCAGAGTTTCAGCCGGTTCGAGTCTTTACCAGATTGTCTCGGCGGATTCCGTTTGCGGTGCGGACATTGCTGGGAACCGATGTGCCCGGCGTTGGCTTCAATGTGGTGTACAAGCGGCAGGAGGATGGAGTGTGGTTTCCGTCTACCCTGGGCACTGAGTTCCGCATACGCGCGTTGTTTTTCATCAACCGAGACGTGTCGGTGTCGCTGGAGAACACGGGCTTCCAGCGCACGCACGTCGAGAGCAAGATGAAGGTGATCGGGCCCGTGGAGTGAGCGGTCGACGACAGGTCCGCTTCATGAATCGGACTCAGCCGAAGTTATTGGTCTCCGGCCCGGCGCAGGATTTGCACTTCCAGTGGGCGCAGGTTTACGCGAACGACATGTAGGGGACCATGCCCCGTGGAGCCGTCGACTTCCTGCACCGTTGCGGTGCCCTGGGCAACGGAGCGGACGGGCTGCGGAGCAAGCGGCCCCGCCTGATTGCTGTATAAGACGCTAAACACGTCGCCCTCTGCACTGAGCAGAATCTCTACGATGACATCGAGTTGCTGCGCCTGCGTGGGATTCGTGTTCGCGGCGACGACCACCTCCTGATCATTCAGAATGCGGGAGAAGGCGATGACTCCCTGCGGGAATCCCGAGACTCCAAAGGTCACGCCGTCGCCCGAGAGCGGACGAAAATAAAATCGTCCATAGCGCAGCGCGGATTGTTGCGCGCGCACCGCGGCAATTTGCTGGATGTGCTGGTAGAAGTCGCTCTGGGCGTCAAAGCCGGGACCGCCCCAGAGCGCCTCGCGCACCGCGGGATCGCTGCCTGCGCCATGCAGTCCCTGCTCGGTGCCGTAATAAAGGCAGGGAATTCCGGGCAGAGAGTAAAGGCAGGCCAGTCCGAGAGTGACCTGATTGTCAAACTTCGTGGGACTCGTGGGATCGACGTAGCGAATGCGTTCCTTCACATCATGATTGTCGAGAAAGGTGACGAAGTAGCGGGTCGCGTCGCCGTGGGAGCTGAGTACATCGGCTTCAACGTTCTTCCGGTTCTGATACATGCCGACGACTGCGCTGGGTGCAGTGAATCCTTTCACCACGGGCTTGAGACTGTTAAACAACGGATAATCGAGCGCGGCGTCGACGCCGACCAGGTCACTCTGGTCGCTGGTGTTTCGTCCGATGAAGGTCGCGATGTCCTGCTCGGCGTTGGCGTCGAAAACTTCTCCGAAGGTGAAAAAATTCCTCTTGCCGATGCTCAAAGCAAATTCGCGCATGGAGTTTCCGAAGAGGCGGGGAAGGTCTCCTTTTAGATAGCGAAGTGTGTCGATGCGGAAGCCGTCGATGTCGAATCGCGCGATGACGTACTGGTAAGCGCGAATCAGGAAGCGCTGCAGATCGGGATCAGCGGTCATCAGTTGTTTCAGAACGCTGAAATCTCCGACCGTGTCGTCTCCATTGCCATCGGGTGT
Organism: uncultured Acidobacteriaceae bacterium; assembly: GCA_963701935.1. GTDB lineage: Bacteria > Acidobacteriota > Terriglobia > Terriglobales > Acidobacteriaceae > Sulfotelmatobacter. The sequence goes on from CAVPBT010000001.1 coordinate 330,947, forward strand.
GCCCTGACGGCGGAAGAACTGGTTGTGCTGCAGTTCCGAAGGCCAAACCACCGCATCCAGGGATGGATTAGGAATGGCTGCGACATCGGGGAAATCGGGACGCGCGGCGCCGGTTTGATCGCGCCACTGCACCGGCTGCGGCGACGCATGAAAGCTGGCCTGCGCTCCCTGATTGCTGATGCAGAATTGGTCCGCCGGATCGCATTGATAGGCGAATGCGTTGCCGGTATGGTTCAACACGATGTCGAAGATGACGAGCAGATCCTGCTGGTGAGCGGCGTCGACGAGCGCGCGCAGTTCGTTGTCGGCCGTGGCGGGATTGTCCGCGAAACGAGGTTCCGCGCTGATGAAGTTGTGAATGCCGTAACCGTGATACGTGCCGGGATCGAAAGAAAAATTCTTGAGAACCGGACTGAGCCAGATTGCCCCAGCGCCGAGTTGTTTGATGTAGGGAAGTTGCCGCTGCACGCCAGAAAATTTTCCTCCCTGAAATCCGAAGAAGCTCGGATCGTCGAATGGCTGATGTGCGGGAGGCGTGGAAGGATTATTGAAACGGTCGAGCATCAGGAAATAGATCCAGCGGTCGCGCCAGTCTTCCGGCGAAGGAAAGGCAGCGCCGGCTGGATTCGGCGGAGAACGGCTTGGTCGAGGACAGTCTGGAAATCTGCGGCGAACAGCGAGGTTGGCACAACGCACCTCCGAGAGAGCTTTACCGATGAGGAAGGTTTCAGGAAGGGCCCACTGCATCGTAGCTCAGCCCCGCTGCAAAACGCAGTCTAAATGCGTAGTGTTCGGAAATTGGAACAGACACTGATGTCAGGCTGCGTGGGTGCAGGCCGGGAGGAGCGCCGCTTTCGTTAGTCGCTGTGGAAATTCAGGGTCACTCGGCGCGGAGCGCCTGCATCGGGTCGATGCTGGCAGCACGGCGCGCCGGAACGAATCCTGCAATTAGTGCGGATAGCACGAGCGCCAGTGTAGCGATGGCAAACACCGCCAAGTTGAAAGCATGAACGCCGAAAAATTGACTTGCCAGAATGCGCCCGGCTCCAAGCGTGAGCGGAATTCCAATCATGAATCCGGCAGCGGATTGCAATGCGACCGTGCGCATCACCATGCCGACGACTGAGAAGCGGTCGGCACCGAGGGCAATGCGAATTCCGATCTCGTTTGTACGCCGCGCGATTCCATAGGAAGTCACGCCATAGAGGCCCACGGTTGCCAGAGTAAGCGCGAGCAGGCCAAAAATCGTCATCAGTTGCGCGATCATCTGCTGCTGGTCAAGATGCTGCTGAACCTGCTGCGCGAAGGGGAAGATGTCGGTAAGGGGCAGATCAGGATTAATCTGGCCGAGGACGCGGCGTACTTGCTTTTCCAAGTCCTGGATCGGGCTGGAAGTGCGCAGAATGATGTTTCCCAGGTACATGGAGCGTTGCTCGACGAGTACTCCATCCGGAGTGTCGTATTTGGTCTCCTGCGGCGCTGCGATAAAGAACATGGGGTGAACCGTTTCGTCGGGCGACCAGTAGTTTGTGTTTTCAGTTACTCCGACGATCTCCAGCGTATGAGCGTATTTCTTACCTCCTTGGCCGATATGGCGACCGAGGGGATTCTTGCCTTCGAAATATCGCTGCACGAATTCTTCATTGACCACCGCGACCGGCTGAGCCGTAGCAGCATCCTGCTCGGTGATGGGACGCCCTTGCAGGATGCGGGTTCCAATCGCCTGGAAGTAGTTCGGTCCAACCCGCGCATAGGAGGAACCGACGCTTTCCGCCCGTCCTTCGACATCAACTTGGCCTCCCCAGTTGTGCCCGCCCATCGGTGTGTATTGCCCAAGTGCAACGGATGTGATCCCTGGAATCTGTTGCAAGCCGTCGCGGATCTGATGATAGAGGCCGTCAAGCTGTTCGGGCTTGTAGCCGGCCATCTGCGGATCGAATTCAACGATGTAGCGTCCTTCGGTTTGAAAGCCAAAATGCTGGTTGCGCAGGTCGCGCAGGCTCTGCACGACCAATCCAGCAGCGCAAATGAGAACCAGCGACAGCGCGGCCTGCAGAATAACCAGAGACCGCTGGAACCAATGGCCATGCTTCTCTGTTGCGCGGCTGGCGGCGCGCAGAGCTTCGACCGGCTGGGTACGGGACGTAAGCCAGACCGGCACCATGCCGAAAAGAAATCCGGTGATCACCGAAAGAGCGCAAGCAAAGCCCAGTACTGGCCAGGATGGAGTTGCATCGATGGGAACGTAACGGTGCGGGAAGGCGAGATGCAGAATGAGGCGCGTGCCGTACACCGCGACGGCGAGTCCGGCCGCGCCTCCGCAGAGCGACAGAAGCAGCGTTTCGGAGAATGCCTGCCGAACGAGACGGGCCTGAGAGGCGCCGATGGCGGCGCGGATGGAGATCTCCTGACGGCGCGCCGTGGCACGCGCGAGCAGCAGGTTGGCGAGATTGGCGCATGCGATGAGCAGCACAAACCCCGTAACCCAGAGCAGCAGTTTCAGACTATCGGCATAGTCCTCGCGCATGCCCTGCACTCCGGCACCGCCGGGAGCGAGGCGAATGACCTGTTGTGGGATCTGTTTGCGATCCTCCTCACTCGAAGTCACCTCCGGCCGCAGTAACCACTGGCGCAGCTCAGTCGTTAGTTGTGCTTCGACTTGCCTGGGCTGAGTGCTCGGAGAAAGACGCCCAGTTGCGTTGAGCCACTGATCGCCCTGATTGAGAATGGAATTCGAGCCGTGGACCTGCGGTTCAAACGACAGCGGAATCCAGATTTCCGGCGGATTACTGCGCAGGCCGTCGCCGAAGAATCCCGGAGGCGCAACCCCCAGCAAAGTGAATGGCTGGCCGTTGATGGCGACAGGCGCCCCGATCATCGAGGGATCGGCGCCGTACTTTTCTTGCCATGCGCGATAGCTCATCACGGCAACGGGAGGCCCGGCGGGACGGTCGTCGTCGCCAGTGAACGTTCGTCCAGCATAGGCGCCAATGCCGAACATCTGGAAATAATTGCCGGAGACAAATTCGCTGCTTCGCGCCTCCGCAGCACTACTGCTGTGGACGCGCCGCAGGCTCACCGTCTCCGGTCCAGCCTGGAACGCTGCCAGCTGTTCGAAAGCCGGAGTGTTGTCGCGCACCTGCCTATAAAAATCGTAAGGAAACAGCGACCAACTGCCCTCCAAGCCGCCATTCACACAGCACCGCTCGTTATCGCCGACGCGGAACAGTTGTTCCGGCTTCGTGACAGGAAGGGATTTGAGTAAGACCGCATGCACCAGAGTAAAGACCGAGGTGTTTGCGCCGATGCCGAGCGCAAGGATGAAAACGACAGTCAGCGAAAAAGCCGGCGCCTTGCGGATCTGACGTAAGGCAGAACGAAGATCGTGCATGAGGGAGTCCATGCCAAGAACCTCCCGGATGAGGGTTCAGACAGGTCAGCTTCTACTGCTACCTAAGAGTATGAACCGTGCGGAACCAAAAGTAAGCGCAATTGTCCTTCCGTTGTGCTGGCGGATAACTGATTGACGACAAGAGGGGAACTCCAGCCGGTGCGCTCGGGAGTGTCCACCGACGGATTAGCGTGTCCGCATTCGAACAGTGCGGAAATAGGTTGATAGGTTGTGGCACGGAGGTTCCGGTGCACCCCGAACTGTGTGGGTCAGCGGAGAGCTTTACCAATGAGGAAGCTTCAGGAGGGACCCACCCTGACATTTGGTCGCGCGCGATCTCCTTCCCGCCCGCAATTCGATTTGGAGAATGTTCTGAGAAGGCCTAACCTAGGGCGTTGTTCTTACGGAACGTACTCCAGAAAGGTCATCATGAAATGGCATCTTTCTTTGATTCTGGTTTGTAGTCTGCCACTGATGTTGTCCGCATCATCTCTAGCTCACGAACTGAAGGTCCTAACCAATCATCTCGGATACGAAGTTTCCGGTCCCAAACAGGCGGTCGTCCTGGGAAGGGCCAGCGACAGTATTTCCAATTGTGTGCTGAAAGACGACGCCACCGATCAGCAGGTCTTCTCAGTCTCCGTCAAAGCGGCCGGTCCGGTGCAAAAGTGGAGGGACTGGTACTTCTGGACTCTTGATTTCGAATCATTTGCCACTGAGGGCAAGTACTACGTGGAATGCAGCTCGCAAGCAGGAAGTGTCCGTTCGTTTCCGTTTCTGGTGCAACGCGATCTGCTGGAACGGAACACGTTCTCCGATGTCATCTACTACTTCAAGGACGAGCGCAGTTCTGGCGAAATGGACAAGGCGGACAGCCACCTGAAGTTTGAGGGTGCTAAGACGGGCGCGGTCGACGCTCACGGTGGATGGTGGGACGCCACAGGAGACTATGGGAAGCATTTGTCACATCTCTCGTTTTCGACGTACTTCAATCCGCAGCAGATTCCGCTCGTGGTCTACAGTCTGCTCAAGAGCTACGAGCAGACGAAACTCCGAGGTTTGCAGGGCTTCGCGCGATACCAGCCGCACTTACTGGATGAAGCGATGTTCGGGGCAGACTACCTGGTGCGTCTCAAAGTGCCGAACGGATCGTTCTATCGTTCGGTTTCAACCGGCAGCGTGAAGCAGGTTCCCGAAGAGCGCAGGATTGCCGGGGAGATGAAACGCTTCGGCATCGAAGGCGCACCCGGGCAGGGCGCCAAGGACATGGTGGAACAGGCGAACAACGATCGGGAGTACGAAGTCAGTTACCGCTCGGGTGGCGGGATTGCGATCGCGGCTCTGGCTATGGCGAGCACGTATCCGGTCTCGGGACAATTCTCCAGTGCGGACTATCTGAAAGCGGCAGAGGATGCCTTCGACTATCTGGAAAAAGACAATCTCGAACTCACGAACGACGGCAAGGAAAACATCGTCGACGATTATTGTGCGCTGGCCGCGGCAACAGAACTATATCGCGCGACTCACAAAGAAAGGTACAAACTGGCGGCTGACCGCCGCGCGAAAGAATCTGATGTCGCGCCAGATCACTGCTGGAGGGTATCGGAACTATTGGCGCGCCGATGACGGGCAGCGTCCCTTCTTTCACGCTTCCGACGTGGGCTTTCCAGTCGTGAGCCTGCTTTACTATTCCGAGATCGCTGATGCGGTGACGAAGCAACAAGTGCTCGACACGGTGAAGAGGTCTCTAGAGTTTGAACTTTCGCTCACGGCGGAAGTCAACAACCCGTTCGGCTACAGCCGCGAGTTAGTGCAGGACAAGACAGGAGCCCGCCGCACAAGCTTTTTCTTTCCGCACAACAGCGACGCAGCTCCGTGGTGGCAGGGCGAGAATGCCCGGCTGGCTTCGGTGGCGACCGCCGCACGATTGGCGGAGCGCGTCTTCTCGGGAGATGCGGCGTTTCGCCGCGATCTCGAGGCCTTCGCTACGAACCAACTGAACTGGATCCTCGGACTGAATCCTTTCGACTCTTGCATGTTGAACGGCGTGGGGCGCAACAATCCTCCCTATATGTACTTTGACTCCTGGGAGTTCACCAATGCACCAGGTGGGATTTCGAATGGAATTACCAGTGGATTCCGCGATGAGAACGACATCGATTACATGCTGCCATACCGGCAAACCGGAGCGGACAATGACTGGCGTTGGGAGGAGCAGTGGCTGCCGCATGCGGCATGGTATTTGCTGGCGGTCGCGAGTGCGGACCACGCAGCCAAATGAAAAGCCTAGTCGCCGCTGGCGTGGTGCTGCGAGGGGACCAGGACCAGGCGCGGGCGGCTCGCTTCCGGCTGCGCGTTGCGGCCGAAGGCGTTCAGGATGCAGATGACCGCGACATAGGCGGCGAGAACGCCCAGGCTCACGGATGCGATTACGGTGATGAAGAGGAGTACGGGCATAATGAACGAGATCACGGTCGACCAACCTTGAGAATTTAGAATCTGTTGCGCCTCTCCCACCTTCTTATTGCCTGAGCGCGAATCCCCAATCTAACCTGCGTTGACGCTCCGCGCTGTTGACGACTAAGATACGGAGTAGAGCTGTGCAATTCCACTTTCCAACAATTCTGATTCCCTGTCGACGTTACGGAAGGGGCATGAACCCCGGCGAATGATGGCGATTACCAAGATTTCCGTCCGTGGCGCCCGGCAGCACAATCTCAAGAATATTGACGTTGAGATTCCACGGAACACCCTGACGGTGGTAACCGGGCTGAGCGGATCGGGGAAGTCCTCGCTCGCCTTCGACACGATTTATGCCGAGGGCCAACGCCGCTACGTAGAGACTCTGTCGGCCTACGCGCGGCAGTTTCTGGACCAGATGGAACGCCCGGATGTCGATGCAATTGACGGACTTAGCCCGTCCATCTCGATCGAGCAGAAGACCACCAGCCGCAGCCCGCGTTCGACCGTGGGAACCATTACAGAGATCTACGATTATCTTCGCCTGCTGTTCGCTTCTATCGGAGTGCCGCATTGCCCCAAGTGCGGGCGCGCGATCAGCCGGCAGTCCGCCGATCAGATCGTGCAGCGCGTGATGGCGCTGAGTCCCGAGGATCGCGTGATGGTGATGGCGCCGATCGTCCGTGGGCGCAAGGGCGAATTCAAGAAAGAGATGGAGACGCTCGTCAAGCACGGCTACACCCGGGCGCGGATCGACGGGGAACTCGTCAGCCTCGACGACGAGGCGTTGATCAATCTCGACAAGCGGAAGAATCATACGATCGAAGTGGTTATCGACCGGCTGCTGGTGAAGCCGGGGATTGAGCATCGTCTGGAAATGTCGGTCGGGCTGGCGATGAAGCTGGCCGGCGGTCTGGTGCAGGTTGCGGTGGTGGGCGGCGAAGAACAGCTTTATTCGGAGAAGCTGGCGTGTCCGGATTGCGGCATCAACGTGCCGCAGCTGGAGCCGCGGTCGTTTTCATTTAACAGCTTGTATGGCGCGTGTCCGGAATGTCACGGCCTCGGCAGCAAATACGATTTCGATCCGGCCAAAGTGATCAGCGACTGGTCGAAGCCGCTGCTCGATGGCGGGCTGGGGCCGGGATCAGCGTCGCAGAATCTGATTCATCAGTTGCAGATTGTGGCGGCGGCCTATGGCATCGACTTGAATACTCCATTTGAAAAGCTTCCCGAGAAGACGCAGGAATTTCTGTTGAACGGCGAACCCGGGCGCGGCGGGCGAACGGGGTTTCATGGCATCTTCGGATATTTGAAACAGAATCTGGAGGAGTCGACCTCGGAAGGCTATCGCGACTGGTTGATGGATCACATGTCGGCGACGGAATGTCCTGCATGCCATGGGAAGCGGCTGCGGCCGGAAAGTCTGGCGGTCAAGGTGAACGGGATGTCGATTGCCGACTTCACGGCGATGCCGGTGGCGCGGTCGCTGGCAGTTGCGCAAGGCATCAAACTCGCCGGGCGCGAGGCGGCGATTGCCGGGCGCGTCATGCACGAAGTAGTGGAGCGCTTGCAGTTCTTGAATGCTGTGGGGTTGGGTTACATCTCGCTCGATCGCTCGGCAGCGACGTTGTCGGGTGGTGAGGGACAGCGCATTCGGCTGGCGACGCAGATTGGATCGAAGTTGCGCGGCGTGCTGTATGTGCTGGATGAGCCGTCGATCGGATTGCATCACCGGGACAACGGCCGTCTGCTGACGGCGCTGGAGAACTTGCGCGATCTCGGCAACACGGTGTTGGTGGTGGAGCACGATGAGGAGACGATCCGGCGGGCGGATTATGTGGTCGATCTGGGGCCGGGTGCGGGGCGGCATGGCGGGAGCCTGGTGGCGCATGGCACTCCGGCGGAGATCATGAGCGATCCTGACTCGCTGACCGGGGCGTATATCTCGGGGCGGACGTCGATTGCGATGCGGCCGGAGCGACGGCACGCCAACGGTGCCGCGCTGACGATTCTGGGCGCGAAGGAAAACAATCTCAAGAATCTGGATGTGACGTTTCCGCTCGGCGTGATGACCGTAGTGACGGGCGTTTCTGGGTCGGGCAAGTCGACGCTGGTCAATGACATTCTGTATCGGGCGCTGGCGCGGCAGCTTTACCGGTCGCGAGAAAAATCGGGCGAGCACAAGGCAATTTCGGGCGCGGAGCATATAGATAAGGTGATCCGCATCGACCAATCGCCGATTGGGCGGACGCCGCGATCGAATCCGGCGACCTACACAGGAGTGTTCACTCAGATCCGCGACTTCTATGCCATGCTGCCGGAGTCGCGGGAGCGCGGCTACAAAGCGGGCCGGTTTTCGTTCAACGTCTCTGGCGGGCGCTGCGAGGCCTGCCAGGGCGAGGGGCAGCGGCGGATCGAGATGAATTTTCTGCCTGATGTGTACGTGTTGTGCGAGGTCTGCGGCGGGCGTCGCTATAACCATGAGACGCTGGCGGTGAAGTATAACGGGAATTCGATTGCCGATTTGCTGGAAATGCCGGTCTCCGACGCGCTGCCGATACTCGAGAACATTCCGCAGGTGAAACAGAAGCTGCAGACGCTGGTTGATGTCGGGCTGGGATACATTCATCTGGGCCAGTCGGCGGTGACGCTGTCCGGCGGCGAGGCGCAGCGCATCAAACTGGCGCGCGAGTTGAGCAAGCGGCAGACGGGCAAGACTCTATACCTGCTCGACGAGCCGACCACCGGGCTGCACTTCGATGACGTCAAGAAGTTGCTCGACGTGCTGCACCGGTTGACCGATCTAGGGAACTCGATCATCATCATCGAACACAATCTGGACGTGATCCGCAACGCCGACTGGATCATTGATCTGGGGCCCGAGGGTGGGGAAGAAGGCGGGCGGATCGTGGCGCAGGGTACGCCGGAGACGGTGGCGCGAGTGAAGAAGTCGTACACGGGGCAGGCGCTGGCGGGGTACTTTGCGTACGGGAAGAAAGTGGCTAGTGGTTAGTGTGTGGTTGGTAGACTTGAGGACTCGGCTGCACCGGTTTGAAGGGACGGTTCGGGTCAGGGCATCGCTTCAGCGATGCCGAAAGAGCACTAGACCTGAACCGCTTTAGCCGCCGGGTTGATCTCGGGAGTTCTCAGCGGCTAAAGCCCGGCAAACGCCAGCAGATTCGGGCGGCATGCCTGAAGGCATGCCCTGATACGAATCTCTGTCTTGAAACCGCGCTAGCCAGATCGATTCACGAACGGGGAAGATTCCTTGTCATCCTCTGACAATCCGCAGTTTGATCCGCAGCCGGTGGTGAGCACCGAGCCGCAGCCGTTGGCGCCGGTCCCGCCGGATCCCTTTGCAGGTGCTGTCACTCCTGGAGTGATCCTCACTCCAGTTCCACTGGGACCGCCTCCGATCGAGAACCCTATCTGGAACGGCTGGGACGTCCTGCTGATCGCCGCGTTGACACTGGTCGCCATGCTCATCTTGCAGCTTCTGGTGATTTTTGGGGCGGTTTGGTTTGTCTATCCGCACTCGAATCTGGCGGAAGTGGCGCAAAAGCCTATTCTGCTGCTGGTATCGCAGTTTCTGATCTACGCCGCCGTGGCTGCGTGCATGGTCATGCTGGTCGAAGGCAAGTACCACGTCGGTTTCTGGCAGGCGATACGGTGGAATTGGCCGCGGTCGGAATGGAAACTCCTGGCGCTGGGCGCGGCGATGCTGTTCACCCTCGGCCTGCTGCAAAGCCTGTTGCCCATGCCGAAGGACACGCCCTTCGAACACCTTTTCGACCGGCCGCGCGATGCGTACCTGCTGGGGATTATCGCCGTGAGCATCGGCCCGCTGATGGAGGAGCTGTTCTTCCGCGGCTTCATGTATCCCGTGCTGGCGCGCCGCATGGGCGTGGCCTGGGGAATCGTCCTTACCGCATTGCCGTTCGGGTTGATTCACCTGCCGCAGTATGGCTGGGCGTGGGGAGCGGCGCTGGTCATTGTCATGGTCGGCGTAGTGTGTGGGGTGGTGCGGGCTATCACGCGTTCCGTGGGCGCCAGCTTTCTGGTGCACGTGGGCTACAACGGGACCCAAATGATTCTCGCTCTGGTGGTTACCCACGGCTTCCGGAGTGTGGAGAAGGCCGTGGTTGGCGTCTGGTGAAATCCGCTTCGCCCTGAAGCGACGGCGTGGGGCGCCAGGTTGCGTTCCCAATTTGGTACCCATCCCTACTCGCGTGGGCGGCAGACTTGCCGGGATTGACGTATAGTATTCAGACCCCGGATAGATGACGTATGAGTGATCCCGTCTTGCCCAACCAGACCAGCGACTCAGGGCCAAAGACTGTGGCCGAGACGCTCTTGTCGCCCAGCATTCTGGAGGCAGTTCCCGACGCAGTCATTGCCGTGAACCGGCAGGGCGTGATCATCCAGGCCAATTCTCAAACGGAAACCCTGTTCGCCTACACCCGCGAAGAACTCATCGGTCAGAAGATCGAGATGCTGGTGCCGGAGCGGCAGCGTCCCGAGCACGACCGTCATCGCGAGCAGTTCCACTCCAAGCCGAAGATCCGGCGCATGGGATCGGGACTCGATCTCTATGGCCGACGCCGCGACGGCTCCGAGTTTCCCGTCGAGATCAGCCTCAGTCCAGTCTCCACCGGCGATGGAACGATCGTTCTGAGTGTCATTCGCGACATCAGCGATCGCAAGCACATCGAAGAAGAACTGCGCCGCGTCAATGAGGAACTCGACCGCCGGAAGACCCGTGAACTGCGCGATTCTCAGAACCGGCTGGCGCTGATTGTCGATTCATCGCAGGACGCAATCATCGGCAAGAACCTCGACGGCATCGTCACGCACTGGAATAAAGGCGCGGAACAAATGTACGGGTACACAGCGCTGGAGATGATCGGCCGGTCGATCACCCTGCTGGCTCCCAAGGAACGAGAGAACGAGATTCCCGCGATCCTCGAGAGTATCCGGAACGGGCGCCGGGTCGAGTACTTTGAGTCGGTGCGCGTCACCAAAGACAAGCGGATCTTGAACGTCTCCATCGCTGTATCTCCCATCTACGATTCCGAGGGCAAGGTGATGGGGGCGTCGACGATTGCCCGCGATATTACCGCGCAGAAAAAGGCCGAAGATCAGCTGCGGCAGTCGCAGAAAATGGAAGCGGTCGGCCGGCTGGCCGGCGGTGTCGCGCACGACTTCAATAATCTGCTGGGAATTGTCACCGCTTGTTCGGAGCTCTTACGAAGCCGTGTCGACCAGGAAAGCCTGGAATATATCGACAACATTCGCGAAGCATCGAAGCGTGGTGCGTCGCTGACCCGGCAACTGCTTGCCTTCAGCCGCCGGCAGCCGGTGCAAACCCAGTTGCTCGATTTGAACGAGCGGCTCAAGGACGTGATGAAGCTCTTGCGGCCGCTGATGGGCGATGACGTTGAAATTATGCTTCTTCCGCGGCCGGCAACGGCTATTGTGGAAGCCGATCCCGGCCAACTGGACCAGATCGTCATGAATCTGGCGGTGAACGCGCGCGACGCCATGCCCCGAGGCGGAAAACTGGTGATCGAAACCGCCGTCTTCGATTTCGATGAATCCTTCGTGCGGGACCATCCTTCGATCGTTGTGGGGCGCTACGTGATGCTGGCCGTGAGCGACAACGGAACCGGCATGGACGAGGCGACGCGAACCCACATCTTCGAGCCCTTTTTCACCACGAAAGAAATAGGCAAGGGAAGCGGACTGGGTCTGGCGACCGTCTACGGCATCGTCAAACAATGCGGAGGGCATATCTGGGTCTACAGCGAACCGGAACACGGAACGACCTTCAAGATCTATCTACCCAGCGCGGAGCACAAAGTAGGGACCGCGACGGAGGCGCAGGTGGAGATGCTGCCTCCGCGTCGGGAGGGCGTGACCATCCTGCTGGCGGAAGATGACAAGATCATGCGCCGGCTGACACGAAAGATCCTGGAAGCGCACGGTTATCAGGTTCTGGAGGCGGAAGACGGAAAGTCCGCATTGGAAGTGATCGGCTCTCACTCCGGATCGATTGCTCTGATCCTCACCGATGTGGTGATGAAGGGAATGAACGGGCCGGAACTCGTACTGCGGCTGATGGACTCGCACCCCGAGATGAAAGTTGTGTACATGTCGGGATATACCGGAGAACTGGTGGCGAACCACGGGCTGGACGGCGGCATCCCCCTGCTGGAAAAGCCGTTCACGCGAGCCGATCTGCTGAAGACCCTCAATCAGGTGCTGGAGTAGCTCGCATAATTTCAGCCGTCCCGCCGGGTCGCCCTTCTCATCCTTCCAGCTTACCCGGCGTTGAAATGCCGGGCTACTTTCGGGCGTCCTCCGGACGCTTTTGTTCCCGAAATGGAAAAGCGGAAGGGAGTTTCAGTCGAGATTCGCGGCAGAATCGGCATGTGCAGGTCTGTGGTCGTCCGGCCCCCAGCACCGATCACGTTGCTCTTGCCACCGCCTTCTGCCATACTCGGAGCCCTATGAAAGGCAATCCAAAAGTTATCGCTGAACTAAACAAGGCACTACGCGAAGAGCTGACGGCGATCAACCAGTATTTTTTGCACGCGGAAATGTGTGAGAACTGGGGATATCACAAGCTCTCGGAATTCATCAAGAAACAGTCCATCGGCGAAATGAAGCACGCCGAAGTGCTGATTGAGAGGATTCTGTTTCTCGATGGCAGCCCGTCGATGATGCCGCTCGAGTTGAAAGTGGGCGCGACGGTCAAAGACATGATAGAGAGCGATCTGGCGCTGGAGATCGGCGCGGTGAAGCAGTACAACGATGCCGTCGCGATCGCGACCAAAGAAGGCGACAACGGATCGCGTGATCTATTCGTGACCCTGCTCAAAGACGAGGAAGGTCACGTCGACTTTCTCGAAGCCCAGGTGCACTTGATCAAGGAACTCGGGTACGAGCGGTATTTGACACAGCAGATGGGCGAGGACGAGGAAGAGTAGAAGGTCTATATGACGGCCAAGCCGGTATTCACCTTGTGGCTGGCGGCCGTTATTGGGGCGGCGCTCTTTCTTCCTGTGTATGGGAATGCGCAGGAGGGGCCTGGCACGTTCAATAGTACCGACGACTTAATCCAGAAGCTCGCGTCGCAGGCAGTGAACAACGCCGAACGCGAGAATCACATCGACCTTAATTACAGCGTGGAATCAATCAAAACGATCGACAAGATTCTCTGGCGTGCGCATGAAGCCTATGTCAAGAATCCGAAGTCTGTCAGCGTTACCAATCTCGGCTCAGTCTACGGAGCCTACGTCGGGGAGGTTATTCGCCGAACCCAATCGAACGCCAGATGGCAGCGCGACGACAAGCCCGGAGGAGAGAATTCGTATCCCCTAGTCTGGGGACAAACGATGCACGTATATCCGATGCGGTGGTGTCAGGAGCGCATCTTGAGTGGCGGCAAGTTCAGTATTTGGACGGCATACTCGGCGGCAAAAGAGCTCGCCTCTCATCGCGTTTTATAAAGATTGAGGCGAAGTAAACCCGCAGTTCACGATACGAGATCGCCACTCTACTTCACCGTGACGGTGAGCAACTGCGCTCCGCTCACTACGTAGTCCAGCGGCGGCGTGGCGGTCTCATCGACGTTGGACTCTCCGCTCACGATCATCTCCTGGTTGCCGCGCATGCCCTCCATCACGTTCATCACCGAGATCGGCAACGTGGGCATGACTTTGTCGGCCACGCGTGCCTCCGGGTCGGCTTCAAGCAACGAAACGTAGAGGCGATTGTTAGCGTGCTCTTTGTTGAGCAGGGCAATGGTGGACGCCAGATCGAGTTTGCGGCCGAAGGCCGGGTTGGTGCGGCCCACGCGGTCGAGAGTTTCTCCGTCACTGACCAGAATGCGCAACGTGCCTTTGCTGGCCGAGGTAGGAATCTTTACCGAGATCTGGCGCACCACGCGCTCGCCGCGGTAAGGAGCAAGCACAGTCTCGACGATGATCTGATCGCCGGGACGCGCTTCGCTAACGTCGGTGCGGGCGCTTTCCAGACGCGCCCAGCGGCGTTCGCGGACCAGATCGAAATCCAGCTTCACGCCCTTCACTGCGGGCGCGTTGTACGGATTGTCGTAGATGCGTCCGAAGCGCTCGCCCAGTGAAAGGGCCGCGGCCATGGCGGCAGGCTGACCGTTCTCCGCCGGGACGAACATGTTCTTCAGTCCGACTTCGGGGAAGCCCTTCACGTTGATGCTGCCGTTGAGCCGGTAGGTAATTTCTTCGCCATATTCATTCACGCCGTGCAGCGCGTTAAAAACCGTGGCCATGATCGCCACCGGACTGAGCCGCGCGTTGTTCAGCACTTCGTAGTGGAACTCTTTTTGCGTCGCGCCGTTGCTGCCGTGGATGGTCAGCGTCACCGGGATCATGTCGGGCTGTTTGTTGAACACGCCCATGATGCCGGTATGACGATCTTGCACGAAGACTCCCGCCTGCTCGGTCGTGTTGACGATCTTGAAGGCATTCAGAGGCGAGGGCAGCGTGGCCAGCACGGTGGCCTTATTCATGGGCAGATCGACGGAGCCGAACTGCAACAGCGGATGTCCGCAGGCGAGCAAGCGCTGGGGATCAATGTACGTCACGGTGCAGGTCGCTGCGATGTCCATGTCGCCGCGCACCAGAATTGCGCTGACGGCAGAGCCTGGTTCGAGCGGCTCTGGCTGCTTGTCTTCGCTGACCGAGCCTGCGCCCATCACGGGCACGACTCCGGCGGACGCGAACTGTCCGGCAAAACGGCGCACCGTGTCCTCCGAGAATCCGTTAAAAACCAAGGGAGTGTCGATGGGCTTCAGATAGTTGGCGAAATCCTGGACGGAACCCGGAAGCGCACCGCCATCACCGGGTGTAGCAGTTTTTCCAGCGGCGTTGTTCACGCCGGGTTTGGTAGCCGCAGCCTCTTCGGCGGGCGACTTGTCGAGCGCATTGATCTCGAGCATGTCGGCGATCGGAGTTACTCCGGCGATCGGTTCCTTCGAGAACTCACCAATGCGGAACGCAAGGGCGCCCGCAAGCTTACCGTCGAGATATACCGGGCTGCCGCTCATGCCTGCAACCACACCCGTATACTCAGCCTTCGCCCCGTGCAGACGAATCAGGATAATGTCGCCCTTAGGCCCGTTCACATTGTGCAGAACGCCCAGGACTTCCACGTCCATGGATTCAGGCTTTACGCCCTGAAACACGGTGAGGGCATAGCCGTGCATGCCGGGGTGGATCTGGTCCACGGGAATGGTGGGCTGCGAGACTTGAGCGGCCAGGTAAATTGTGGGTAGGGATAGACCTAGGACGAGAAGCGCGAATACTACCTTTTTCATGTAATGCCCCGATAGGACCCGCCAACAGGTCCTATACAGATTAGACTCAGACCAACTGCGACTCGTTGCACGGAAGGGGGAAAGATCTGGGACCGGGCAAAACATCCCAATTGCGAATCCTTGCGTCTATACTAGCACAGAGACTTTTCGGGGTTCACCATGTTTAATTGTCACAAACGTAAGACTTTAGAGGGTAAGAAGAGGCTCCAGCCGGGCATTCTCCTCATGATTCTGGTGGGATTGCTTTGTGCATCGCTGCCCGTTGTGGCGCAAGGCCAACAGGGCCAACAGGGCCAATCGTCTTCCCAGACTCCCGCGCAGACCCAGGACAACGGCAAGCCCAAGCAGGACGTCCCCGCCGAAGCCGGCGGTCCGACCGACAACATCGGGCCGTACGCGATTCCCAAGACGAAGGCCGACGAGGCTCCGCCGCCCCCGCCCGTCACTCCGAAAAAAGTCGAGGACATGCCCGACTATTCGTTGAAGGTGAACGTGCCGCTGGTCAACGTCGACGTTCTGGTCACGACCAAGGATGGGCAGTTCATTCCCGGGCTGAGGCAGGGAAATTTCCGCGTCATGGAAGACGGAGTGCCGCAGACGGTGACGCACTTCGCGGTCTCGGAGGCTCCGGTTACAGCCGTGCTACTGGTGGAATTTGCCTCAACGACTTGGCCGCTCCTGGTCGAGAGCCTGAATGCTTCCTATGCTTTTGCCAGTACCCTGAAGAAGGACGACTGGGTGGCGGTGGCCTATTACGATATGCAGCCGCACATCCTTGTGGACTTCACTCAGGACAAGCGCGCCGTCTATGGGGCACTCAATCAGTTGCGCATTCCCGGCTTCGCCGAAACCAATGAGTTTGACGCGCTGTACGATACGCTCGACCGCCTGGAACGCGTTGAAGGCAAGAAATACATCATCTTGATCTCGACCGGGATCGACACCTTCAGCAAGCTCACGCTCGATAAGATTACGAAAAAGATCAAAGACACCAAGGACGTAACCATCTTTCCGGTCAGCATTGGCTGGTATCTGCGAGAGTATTGCGAGGTGCATCACTGTACGGGCGTCTCCCACGGAATCGCCAGCCCTCACATCCAGACCATCGACTATCTACAGGCCGACAACGAAATGAAGACCTTTGCGGCGATGACTGGCGGCCGCGCTTACTTCCCGCGCTTCCAGGCGGAGTTTGGCGAGGACTTCCAGCAGATCGGCGAAGACATTCGCCGCCAGTACACGTTGTCGTATGCGCCCACGAACTCCAAGCTCGATGGAACCTACCGAAAGCTGAAAGTCCAGGTGGTTGCGCCGGATGGCGGTCCGCTGAAGGTAAAAGACCAGAAGGGCAAAGACGTGAAGATCGACGTGGTGGCTCGTGACGGATACACGGCCAAGCACACAGTGGACTAGAAATTCCTCGATGGGGCGACTGCCGGTGCCGAATGCGCGCCGGCAGCATGCCGTCCCTCCCTCCTCATTTGTAAAGATAAGGTTAAAAATCCGCTGGCAAGCCTCCGTTCCAGGGCCAACTGTTGTATGCTTCCGACGCGCATTTTTGGTTGTTCTGATTTCCAGTCCAAAGAACATAGAGGAGTATGCCCTTGCCCAACAAGTTCTTCGCTGCAGTATTCCTTTGCCTTGTCGTTGGCGGCGTGTCGCGTGCTCAAACCATTCAGCGGTTAGCGCATCAGGCGCCTGACGGCGCCGAGATTTGTTTGCAACTGACCGACGGCACCGTCCTTTGCCAGGGCAACGGAGAGTCCGACTGGTACAAACTTACTCCCGATAACACCGGGAGCTACGTCAGCGGCACGTGGACCAAGGAGGCGAGTCTGCCTGCCGGCTACGTTCCGGATGCGTTCGCGTCCGCAGTGCTTGCCGACGGCCGCGCCGTGATTACCGGCGGTGAATACCTGAACGGTGCTTTCACGCTGACGAATCTGGGCGCGATCTACGATCCCAAGGCGAACACCTGGACAAATCTTCCTGCTCCGGCCAGTTGGAAATACATTGGCGACTCGCCGTCGGCGGTGCTGCCCAACGGGATTTTCGTGGTCGGCAATAAGCTGACGAAGAGCATGGCCATGCTGAATCCCAAGACGCTTGCGTGGACCGTATTGCCGGGAACGGGCAAGAGCGATTTCAATGCCGAAGAGGGCTGGACCCTATTGGCCGATGGCTCGATCCTGACCATGGATGTGAAGAATGCTCCGAACTCGGAGCGCTATGTATTCTCCACCAAGAAATGGACGACCGCGGGCAGTACGATTGTCGATCTGCATTCGCCTTCACCCTTCGGCTGCATTCGCTACGGGCCTAATGGATCGCTCTGCTATTACCCGCCGGGAGAAATCGGCCCTGCCATTCTGCGTCCGGACGGAACCGTGTTCGCGACCGGATCGAATAGCAGCAGCGGCAGTGGCGCGGGACACACCGCGATCTACGACACGAAGACCAAGACATGGACCGTGGGCCCGGACTTTCCGAACGGCGACAACGCGGGCGATTCCTTCGCGGTCCTGTTGCCTAACGGAGACGTGCTGGTGGAGGGCCTCTTTTCGTCGTACCTGTGGGATGGGGTGAGCTTCACGCAAACGCTCGCCACGCCCGGCAGTCTGATGGTCCTGCCGACGGGGCAGATTCTGGTGGGCGGGACGGAAGTCTACAACGCAGCGGGAACCTACGAGGCCGCATGGGCGCCGACCATCAAGTCGGTCGCGACCAGCGTGACCCGCGGCTCGACGTACAAAATCTCAGGCACGCAATTCAACGGTCTTTCCCAGGCCAACGCGTTCGGAGACGAGTTCCAGACCGCAACGAATTATCCGCTGGTGCGGATCACGAACAGCGCGACGGGCCACGTCTTTTACGCCAGAACCCACAACCACAGCACGATGGGGGTAGCCACTGGCGCGGCCATCGTTTCCACGAACTTCGATGTTCCGGCAACCATGGAGACGGGCGCCAGTTCGCTCGAAGTGGTAGCCAACGGAATTCCGTCGGCGCCGGTGAGCATCACGGTGAACTAGAACTCGCCGCGTGGTTTTCAAGCCCCCGGGAAGTCCCGGGGGCGTTTTTTTTCTTGAAGAAGTAACTCCGGAGATTCCATCCTCCATCTTCTCTGCGTAAGTAGAATCAAATATGAGAAGTAGTACTTGTTGTCGAAAGTGCAACACAAGCGATATAATTCCAACCATGGGAGCTGAATACGCAACTGTCAAAGCTAAAGGCCAGGTCGTCATCCCTGTCGATATTCGGCGGCGGTTTCAGATCGATGAGGGAACCCGCGTCGCCTTTCTGGAAGAGGAAGGCCGCCTGTTTATTCAACCTGTGACGGATGAGTTCATTGAAGGTATGAAAGGGATTCTTGCCGGACGGGGCCTTCCAGCCCGTATCGAGCGCAGCCCCGACCGGAAGTTGCGATGAAGGCGCACGTGCTTGATGCCAATGCGCTGTATCGCTATCTTACGGGCGGCCCTGGAGCGGATGTAGTAAGCCGGCTCTTTCGGGATGCGAGAGACGCCGAGCGACCTCTGCGCATGTCCGTTGTCAATTGGGGCGAAGTCTACTACACGATTGCCCGCAGTGCTGGATTCACTGAGACCACGAGAATTATGGAGCGCGTCAAGATGCTTCCTCTAGCGATCCTCGACGCCGATGAATCGATCACGACCAAGGCAGCCAAATTAAAGGCCGGTCATGGACTGCCTTACGCCGATTGCTTCGCTGCGGCAACCGCAGGGTCCGGCGACGTTCTCGTAACTTCGGACGCGAAGGACTTCCGCAAGATACCGAGCCTGCAGATTCTGCCCCTTCCAGAACATAAAGGCTAGCGCAAGTCCTGGGATCTCCGCGTCTCAGTGCATGCGGAACAGATGATCGAGCAGGAAGAAGACCCCAGCGCCGACGAACACCAGCAGAGCCATCTTCATCGCCGGTTCTTTGTTGACCTCAGGAATCAGATCGGAAGCTGCGACATAGATCGTGACCCCTGCGGCTAGCGGCAGTCCGGCTCCCACGTGGTGGCGGAACAGCGCCATCGTCAGCACCCCTGCCAGCGTTGATGCGCCCAGCACGACCGATGCGCCCCAAGCCGTGCGCCGGCTGCGTCCGCTGGCCAGCATGACGGAACTCACAGTGAAGCCTTCGGGAATCTTATGCAGGAAAATCGCGAGAAAGATCAGCCAGCCCAGCCAGTTCGATACCAGGAATCCTGATGCGATGGCGATGCCATCGAAAAACGTATGGATGATGAGTCCGAGCAGCACCGAGTATCCCATGTGCGAGTGGATGAACTCGTCGCGATGCGTTTCCTCGCCGAAGTGGAAGTGCGGTGTGACCGTATGCTCGAAGAAGTGGATGGTCAGATAGCCGAGCAGAACCAGGAACGCTGCGGACTTTCCGCGCAGCTCAAGGCTTTCGGGGACCATCTCGACCAGAGCGGTGGCCAGCATGAACCCGGCGCCCAGCGCGACAAAGTAGCGGAGATAGCGCCGCTCCCAGTTCCGCTGGACGATGATCGCGCCGCCGAAAGCGTTGGCGGCGGCGGCGGTTAATCCCAGAAGCACGCTGGTGACAATGGCACCCATATTGTGATCGTTCGGGGTACGGATTACTGCTTCTTCGCAGCCGCGGTTTGTTTCTGCAATTCGGAAAGGAACGCCTGCTCCCGGTCCGCGACGTAATTCTTGTAGCCTGAGGAATCAATATACGGGTTCGGCCCGCCGGCGTTCAGCCTCGCGTACTTCGCTTCCATATCAAAATAGCTGCCGTGAGCGCCCAGAAAAACGTCGCAGGGCAGCGACTTGAGTACGCGAAAGCCGCGCGCGTAATCGCCGGCGATCGCAGGATAGCGCGCATTGTTCACCAGCTTGTAGCCGGGATTGACGTTCGGGCTACCCACAATCACAACGTCGTAAGACTTGCCTGCCTCGGTGACTTTCAAAGTCCAGGTGGTGCAGCCGCGGGTATGTCCTGCAGTCTTATGGGCAGTCAGCACCGTGCCGCCGAGTACTACTTGTTCGCCATCGTGGAGCACCTGGTCCACCTTGGTCGGGGGGTACCGCTTCGTCGCATCGTCACCATACTGAAAGTCGCTCTGACCGCCGGATTCGACGACACCTACATCCCCATCCATAACCATGTATTTGGCCCCGGTCAGCTTTTTGATCTCGGCGCTGCCGGCATCGTGGTCGAAATGAGCGTGGCTGATGAGCAGAATCTTCACGTCAGTGAAATGAAACCCTAACTTCTCAATGCTCTCCCGGATCAGCGGAACAGAAGTCTTCAAATTGCTGTTGATCAGAATGTGGCCGGCAGGCGTCGTGATCAGGTATGAGGCCAGCCCGCGACTGCCGACATAATAAATGTTGCCGATCATGCGATGCGGAGGGAAGGGCTCGCTCCAGTCCGGGGAACCCGGTGCGGCAGAAACTGGTGCTGCGTTGCCCGGTGCAGGCGTCGCTTGCGCGAACAGCCCGCCGATCAGCGCCAAGGCCGCACCCAACAGGATCAGGCGTTTGAGCATATGGGAAAGAGTATACGGCGACGCGGCTCAACTATCCGCTATGCCGGATGTGCATCACGTCGCCATCCTGCACGATGTAGTCCTTGCCTTCGAGCCGCAGCGTTCCCTTCGCGCGGGCATTGGCCTCCGAGCCGGCCTCCAGCAGTTGATCCCACCGGATGGTTTCTGCGCGGATGAAATGCTTCTCCAAATCAGAATGGATAGCTCCGGCAGCTTCCTGCGCGCGGCTGTGGGCGGGAACCTGCCAGGCACGGCACTCGTCTTCTCCGGCGGTGAAGAATGAGATCAGCCCCAGCAACTTGTACGTCGTGCGGATCAGCCGCACCAAACCGCTCTCCTTCAATCCATAGCTGGACAAAAACTCTGCGGCGTCGGCGTCGCTCATTTCGGCGAGTTCGGCCTCGACTTTTCCGCAGATGGCGGTAGCCGCCGCGTTGGGACGGGCGGCAATCTCCGTGAGCTTGTACTTGTTCACCGCTTCGTCAAGCTCCTTGCCCAACTCGGTCGATTCGCCGATATTGAGCACGTAGAAAATCGGCTTCTCGCTCAGGAACATGAAGCCGCGAAGGCGCTTCTTGTCCTCGGGAGTCATCTCCATTTCGCGCAGCGGCTTCTCGGCTCCCAGATGCGCGTTGGCGCGCTTGAGCAGTTCGAATTCTTTCTCCAGGTCCGGGGTCTTCATCTTCTTAAGGTCTTTTTCCAGCCGCTCGAGACGTTTTTCGATCTGCCCCAGATCGCTGACCATCAGGTCGAACTCGACATTCTTGATGTCGCGCAAGGGATCGATCTCCGCGACCAGCGGGACCGAGGGATCTTCAAACACGCGGACCACGTGAGCAAGCGCGTCCACCTGTCGCAGATGGCCGATGTAGGCCGTTTCCTTCAGCGCGTCCTGCCCGATCGCCCCACGTCGACGTATTCGACCGAAGTGTGCGTCAGCTTTTTCGGGTTGTAAAGCGCGGCCAGACGGTCGAGGCGGTCGTCGGGAACCTTGGCGACGCCAATATGAGCCTCGCGCGGATTGCTGGCTTGCGCGGAGAGATGCGCCTTGGTCAGGATGCGGAACAACGATGTCTTGCCCACCTGAGGCAGGCCAATAATGCCGGTTTTCATAAAAGGCAGCTTGTGGCTGCTAGCTCCTAGCTCATCTGAATTCGTGAGTCGGTTTCTATGCGCGGTTCAGTGAGGGTTGCGCAACCAATCAGGATAAATGATGGAACAAGAAACGCCCAACCCGACGCTCGGCGTATTACTGCTTTTCTTGCGGAAAGCTCAGGCGCAGTCCGATCCGGTACAACAGAGGCGGGCCGATGTTGTACAGCGATCCATTGGCCGTGGGTGTATTTGCTACGTTGTAGCGCTCGTCCGTGAGGTTTTCGGCGGCGGCGAAGACTTCGAGGTTGCGCGTGAGATTGCGCCCAATCTGCAGATCCATCGTATAGAAGCGACCCAGCGGATGCAGGTTCTGGTCATCGTCGAACTGGTTGCCAACGAAGCGTCCCTGCAAGCTCAGCATGATCCGCGACGGGTTCCAGTAGCGAGCCTCCCAGGTGAAGACGTTGCGCGGAACTTGCGCCACTCGGAGCCCCAGTAGAGAAACTTCGCCCGCAGGCACCGTGTAGTTGACGACCGTCGCCGCCGTGAAGTCGTATCCGGCCGAGATTTGAATGTTGTGGTTGACATGCATGATGCCGTCAACTTCCACGCCCCGCGAGCGAATTCTTCCCAGATTCTCTTTTTGTCGAAGAACTGGGGAGGACGTCGGATCCGTCGTGACGTTCTCGATGGGATCGACGATGTCGCTCCAGAAGAATGTTCCGCGAAGATCGAGCTTGCGATCGAGTGCCGTGACGTTCACGCCAGCTTCCGCGCCCGTCAGGCGTTCCGCATTCAGGTAAGGATTGTTCAGGGTCAATACATTCGCGAGCCGGAAGCTACGATACAACTCGTTCAGAGTTGGTGCGCGGAAAGCGCGGTACATGGATCCTGTGACGGAGACATTGTGCCCAATCGAGCGCAGCACTGAGAGACGAGGACTGAAATGCCAAATCACTCCGTGAGGGATACAAGGCGCTCGGAGAAGTGCAGGTGCCGGAGATGGGCGTGCAGATCGAACTGGCGTTGAAATTGTTCCAGTCATCGAAGCGCCCGGCAAGAATAACGGTCCAGTTGCTCACCCGGATCAGATCCTCTCCGAATCCGCCCAAAATCCGCTGCCGCCCGCCGGAGGCATTGTTTCGCGTGTGCGTCCCCGACGAAAAAAGCTGCTCATCGCTGGCGCCCATCACCTCCATCAGGTCCATGCCTGCGATCAGTGTCTGATGTTTGCCGAGAGAATGCGTCCACTGGGCCGCGCCTCCCACCACTTGCTCGGGAACATGTTGGATGTCGGTCAGCGATTCGCTGTTTCGATCGGTTGCGACGGAGGAGAAGCGCTGGTCGTATCCCTGCACCTGACCGTACGCGCGGAAAGTGAACGAATCGCGGCCGCCGAACTGCTGATCCAGACCCACCGCGCCTTCGCCCATGCGCGTGTCATTGGTTTGAATCGGAGTGCCGTTGTTGCGGAATTCCGTGTAGAAGCTGCCACGCGCGAAGATGCGTCCCTTCTCCCCGAGTTGATGGCCCACAGTCAATTCGACTGATGCATCTTCCGAATTGGCCGGAGTGTCAACGCTTCCACGCTGCCAGGTCGGAACCACAATGTAACCATCGGTTCTAAACATTTCAGATGCCAACGACAAATCCCATTTGCCGGCGCGTGTTCCGGTCCAGAAAGAGAGATCGGGAGTTCGCTCGTTGCCATAGGACGTCTCGAGGCTGAAAGACGGATGTTCCGCCTGACGCGTCAGGAATTGCACGACTCCGCCAAGGGCGTCGCTGCCGTAAAGGTTAGAAGCGCCGCCGCGGAACACCTCAACGCTCGAGAGCGCTGCTCGCGGCACGCGATCCCAATAAACCCAGCCTCCGAAGGCATCGACCAGCGGCAGGCCGTCCTCGAGCACGAGCGCGCGGCTGGCCGCGGTCCCACCTAAGCCGCGCAGCGAGACGCCCTTGATTCGAAGCGTTGGCCGTGCGGCTATCCGAGCGGCGATAGAGGGAGAATCCGGGAACCTGTCGCAGCACATCGTCCACTCGCAGCGCGGGCGTGGCTGCTACATCGTTTGTAGTGAGCAGAACCGTGCTGCCGGGAGTTTCGGAAAGGCGCATCTCGGTGCGCGCCGCGGAAACGGTGACCTGTTCTTGGGCCGATGCCGGTTGCAAGACGATGTCAATTTTGAAGGCGGTGGCTGCTCCGGCGTTCCAGAGTTGGCGAATCGCGCTGAAGCCTTCCCGAGTGATCTCAACGCTTCCTGAGGTGGAGGGCACAGCGAGGAACGCGAAGTGTCCACGAGCATCGGTACTGGCCATGGACTGATACGAACCCGATCGCAAAACGACAGTCGCATTGGCGATAAGGGCTCCACTTGTGTCCTTGACCGTTCCCTCGACGACAATGGCCTGCTCAGCCACGCAGGAAAGAGCGAGGACTGTCACGACCAAAATAGCCAGCAGGATGAATCTTTCCCGATTCAGGATGAACATAAGAGACTCAGACTAAGTTAGCAGAATCGCGTACTTTGGTAACGGGCAGTTAAACGGCGCGAACAGGCCGTCCGGCGTGGATTTCAGCCTGTATGTGATTTCGATCACACTCAGACGTGACAGGCAAAATAGGGGAGGCGCCCGGTTCCAAATAAGCTCCAGTCATAGCAGTTCCGCCGGGCTGTTCGGCTGGCTTCGGGGAATTTGTTGAGATCAGGACTGGAGGTCCGCAATGTTCACCAATCCCGCAGCCGCCTGGCACCACAGCAACCAGTACAACGCGCAATCCGCATGTGAACATTGTGGAGGAGTCATCCGCCACGAGCATTGGTGCATTACGCGTGACGCGTTCGTCCAGTACGCCTACGGGGTTGTGCTCGATGCCGAGAAGTTGACGCTTCGCGACCGGTTGATCCTGCACGCGCTGGGAGTGTCGTGGACGACGAATCAGTGCCCAGGGGCGTGCTCGGGTTCCTAGGGGCTAGCGCTTGGCCGCCTGCGCCGCCGTTGCTGCCGGAACTGCAATCTTCACCGAGTCAGGCTGCGTCCAGACAGCCTTGCCGGTCGTCAGGTCCAGGCGGTTCATCGTGACCTTCAGTTGCCGCCCGTCCACCTCGACAAGCAGATAGTGATAATTCACTTCCTTGCTCTGAAACGGATCGTCCGCAGCGCGCTCAATGGGATATGCGTGAGCCGCGCCTCCACCGGAAACAAAGTAGGTCACTCCGCCGTGCTCGTGGCGTTCGTAATTGTGCACGTGCCCGGAGAACACCACGATGCGGTAACGAGCATGGGCCTGCCGCTCCTCTAGCGTCTTCGCCAGTGCCTGCTCGGGGGCGCGCGCCGAGTGTCCGCCGCCGTATTTCTTGTCGTCGGAAGAACTCGTGTAGGGCGGATGGTGGAACATCAGAAACACAAAGTCCACATCCGCGGGAACGTGGTCTAGCTTGTCGGTCAGCCACTGGCCCTGCGGACCACCCGCCTCTTCCAGCGAACTGTCGAGGACGAGAACCAGCGAATTGGCCGCGCGCACGGAGTAGTAACGGCTGTTCTTCAGATCGGGGAAGCGCTGAAAGTAATTTCCCAGCGCGATCTCGGGCTTCCCGTGCAGATCGTGGTTACCCAGCGCAGGATAGACCGGAATCTTCTTCTCGCGGAAGACGGCGGTTTCGCTGTCCCAGACCTTCCAGTCGTCAGCGTCGTTGCCGTTGTAGACGATGTCGCCCGTGAAGCAAATAAATGCCGGGTTCACGTCGGCGATGGCCTGCACCAGCGCGACGCGCACCGGAGGATTGGCAGCCTCCGTATCTTTGGGATCGTGAAAGCGCGTGTCTCCGTAAGCCACGAAGCGGAACGGAGCCTTCACGTCGAGATGCAAATCCACTGTGGATGTCTGCGCGGTGGACTTGCTGGTGCAGCCAATCAATGCGCCGCAGGCTAGCGCTACCAACGCGACCGCATGAAACATCGCGAATGCGGCGTTCGTGACCGGTGTGCGTCTAGATTTCATAGGTGTAAGGCCCCGCTTCGGGTTCCGAGTCTTATTGTCCCACGACCAGCACTTCGAACTGCCCGTTCTCGGCCGTGGAGAGGAAAAGCCGGTGAGTCTTCGGGTCGAGTGCCATGGTCTTGGCGCGCGGCACGGTCTTCACCGTTTCGACGATGGAATACTGGTCAGGACCGTCCTGACGAATCACCGTGATCGTGCCTTCGCCGTTGGAGTTGAAAATCAGCTTCGTCTGCATGTCAAAGGCGGTCGCGTCGACGTGGTCGCCAATCGGCAGGGTAGTGATGACTTTCCCTGAATCGGCATCAACCACAGCCATGACCTTGCTGCGGCATCCGAGGAACAGTCGCCGGTTGGCGCGGTCCATGGCCATGCTGCTGGGAGAAGAGCACGGAGCGACGGGCCAACGCTGCTCGACTTTGAGTTCGCGTGCGTTGATCTTCAGCAGCAGGCTCTCGTCTTCGAGATTGTTGAACACAAAACCCTTGCCGTCTGCCGCGGCATACTCAGGACCGCCGCCCAGATCAACCGTACCCGCGACTTTGCCGGTCGCAGCATCAATCGCCGTAGCGCTGTTGCTGGCGCCGTTGAATGCGAAAACGCGCGACGTTGCTGGATCGTAGATGATCGCATCCGGCTTCTTTCCGGTCGGCACATCTGCGATCGGTTTCAACGTCTTCAGATCGAAAATCGTGACGGTGGAAGCCTGCCCGTTGCTGGTGAATCCACGGCCGAGTTCTGGAGCGATGGCAATCCCGTGCACCCCAGCAGTATTTGGGATGCTGCCCACCACCGTCAGCGCATCGATGTCGAGCACCTCGACCTGCGTGCCGTGCGACACATACAAACGGCGCGCGGCTTCGTCCACCGCCAGGTAGTCCCAGCTTCCCGTGCCAGGAAGTGGAATCTTCTTGATGACGGAGTACCCACCCGAGGCCGGTGCCGCGAACAAGGCACAGTTTAAGAACAAGACCGCCGTGAAGCCCCACTTACGATTCAGCATGAGTTCTCCTCGCTGAAACCATAAGACGCTCGCCTGAAATTTGCCTGAAGGCGCGCCTCCCCATCGTCGGAATCGGCCGACTCATCAGAACTTGACGCGAACCATGAATTGAATCTGCCGCGGCAGCCCAGTCCCCGTATTCGGAGACGCGTCGTTGTCATTGTTGGTATTGAAATTGACCGTCGTGTTGATCAGGCCGAAATCGCCGGGGACATCCAGAAACGATGCCGGGTGACCTGCCGCAGCGTCGTAAACCAGGGTAAGGTCGCTCGGATCACCAAGCTGAACATGGTTGAGAAGGTTGAATGCTTGTACTCCGAATTCGAGCGCGACCCGCTCCGTGAGTTTGGTCTCCTTGGTAAGGGCGAGATCAATTTGCCAGGTATTCAACGCGCGAAAAACACCGTTCGGAGAGTTGCCGTAGCGGAGGAAGTTTCCGTTCGCGTCGGTCGGGGGGGCCTGAAACGCTGCCGCGTTGATCAAGGGCGTGCCGTTGCGTCCGCCTCCGGGCAGAGTCAGCGGAACTCCGGGAATGAGGTCGGGCCGTTGATCGGTTGAGTCGTTTCCGTCAGGCAGCAGGTAAGTGTATGCAAGCGAGTCGAAGGGGCCTCCGGAAATGCTCCCGCCAAGGTCCATCTTGACGGTCAAGGGATGTCCAGTATGCCACATCCCGATGCTGCTCAGGCTCCAGCCTCCGAAAATCTTGCCGACCGCACCGGGAGCATTCAGGAAGGGCTTGCCGGGCCCAAAGGGCAGTTCATAAACGGCGTTGAGAACAAAATTGTGGCGAACATCGAAAACGCTCGGGCCCTTGTCGCACGCCAGGCAGTTGACGTTTTCTGGTCCGTTCGATTCGCCGCCGCCCACCGATCCGTCGTTAATCGAATGAGACCAGGTGTAGCGCGACTGAAACGATAGCCCTTTGGAGAACCGCCGCTCTAACGACAGGCCCAGGGCGTGATACGAACTCGCCCCTATATCGCTCTTGTAGTCAACCGAACCGAAAGGATCCGGGTAGTTGGGATCGGGATAGTACTGGTCCAAAGGCCGGACGCAGTCGCCATCGATCGCATTGAACGTAACCGGCTGAGTGCAGAGATTCACCGCTCCGCGAGAGAACAGCCGTACACCGCGGCTCCCAAGGTACTGTGCCGAGGCCAGGAAATTGGAGGGCAATTCATGCTCCACGGTCAGGCCCCAAGTTTCCGCATACAGGTCGCGGCGGCCTTCCCGCTGCAAGCCGCGTGGGTGCGACGCCGTCGCTGGTGCCCCGGAAAGGTCGGGCGCCGTTTGCTCATAGGCGGGGATGAGTTGACCGGGGTTGTTGACCGTTACTCGGTACGTATCGCTTTCCAAGCCGGCGTTCAAATCGTCATTTTGGGCTGCACCATGATAGATACCGAACCCCGCGCGGAATACAGTCTTCCCGTGCAGAGAACCTGGCGCCCACGCTATTGCCAGCCGGGGGTCGAAGTTCTTGTAATTTGCGTTGTATAGAGCCGGATTCCTGGGGCACGGCGGGGTATTGATTGGCCCCGCACTCGCTGGCACCTGCAACACATTAAACGAACCCGATCCCAGGCAAACCCCGTGGAACTGGTTCAGGTCAAACACAGTCGTTTCATTGATGGCGTCGTGGGCGACTCCGTAGTATTCCCAGCGCAGCCCGGCCGTCAACGTAAACGTCGGGGTGACCTTCCATTCATCCTGGAAATACGGCAGGAAGAAGTTGCGGCGCAGGCGGTGGCAACACCACGGAGCGATGTACTTGATCTTATCCACCGTCGCGGTGGAGATGTTGTCTGGGCTGCCGAAAGAGAGATTGTTATCGGCGGTCTGTCCCTGATTGAGCCGGACCCTCCGGTACTCCATGCCCATCTTGAAAGCATGCCGCCCATGGGTCCACGTCAGATTGTCGACCAGGCCATAGGTGCTCCCGATTTCGATGTCCGCCGTATTGTCGTTCAACCCAACGAACTCCCCATTCGTATCCACGGCAAAGGGAAGGGCGCTCGATTGCGGATTGTGGAAGGGCGCTCGGTTGATGTAGCCCTTGGTCTCGTTGAAGAGATTCGGCGTGAATGTGTGTTCCAGGGCTACCAAGTAATTCGCCGGGTGATTGATGACTTGCAGTTTGTCGGCCGGCAAGCCTCCTCCATTGGGAGCATCGACCAGACTGATATCGCGCTGGGCGCGGCCGTACAACAGCGTCTTCTCGCTGAATTTGTGGTCAATCCGGATCAGCCAGGTGTCCTCATGTATGGTCGTAGGCGTGGCGGCGGTGAGCAGGTCGGCGTTAGGATCCGCCGGATGTGGTCTGCTGGAACGCGGCGTCAGGATAGACGAAACGGGGGGAGCACCCGTTGATGGTGCCCACCGACGCACGCCACGGGAACGCCTGCATGATGGAACACATCTGCGGCGAGGTGTTCAGCACGTACTGCTGGAATCCCGAGGTGAGAGCAGGGCCAGAAGTGAGCTGACCGCAACAGATGCCCGAGGGTACGGTGAACTGCTGGGTAGTCGATTGCAATTGGCGAAGGCCCTCATAGCTTATAAAAAAGAATGTCTTGTTCTTTTTGATGGGGCCTCCGAATGTAAGTCCGTACTGGCCCATCCGAAATGGCGGCACATAAGGGTTGCCATTGAGGTCGTAATCATTGAAGTTGCGGGCGTCGAAGACTGAGTTCCTGAAGTAGCCGAAAACCGTTCCGTGGTAGTCATTCGTGCCGGACTTCGTGACCACATCGACCTGGCCACCGGCTTGGGTGCCGTACTCCGCATCGTACAAGGCGCTGTTGACGCGGTACTCTTCGATTGCGTCCTGAGAGATTTGCAGGCGAGTTTGGGATTTCTGTGCTTGCTCCTGGATGCCCCCAGCGTCGACACCGTCAATGGAAAAGTTATTGTCGTCGCGGGCGCGGCCGGCGAACCGGATCGTGCGCTGATCGCCACCGCCGTCATCCTGTGCGAAAGGCGCGAGCAGCGTGAAGCTTGCCCAGTCGCGCCCGTTATTCGGCAATTCCGAGATCTGGTTGGAATCGATGACCGTCGACGCCTCCGCCGAACTGCGGTCCGCGGGCGCATTCGATGCCTTGACCTCGATCTGCTCGCTAATCGCTCCCACCGCAAGCTCAACGTCTAGCGTGCGAGTTTGGCCCACGCGAACAATGACGTCCTCGATGAGCTTGGTTTTGAAGCCGTTGCTGGTCGTGGTGACCGTATACCGGCCCACGGCCAGGCCGGGGAAACGATAGTATCCCTTGGAATTTGTCTTCTGTTCTTCGCTCAAGCCGGTCTCCACCGCCACGACTTTCACCGTGGCGCCCACGATTACTCCCCCCGAAGGATCGCTGACCGTACCCTCCAGCTCGGCGCGATCCACCTGGCCGTACGCTGTCGGCAATCCCGCCAGCAGAAGCAGCGTGCTGAGCGCCACTACGGGCGCGAATCTTAGGAAGTGGGTGGTGGAACGGCGGTGATTTCGTTTCATGACTTCAGCTCCTCGTGGGCAAGAAAATGCTGAGTCGGAGAGATGCCCTCTCCGGTACGTTTGGAATGCAGTGGACTAGATGACCCGAAATCCTAGGGTCGGCGTGTGACGTAGGGATGAACGCCAAGTTAATATTTCTTCAGGTTGGCTTCACCTTTCCGCACTAAACTGTGGAGGCCGTCAGGAACTCCGACGAGTTCCGGCGACGAACCCGATGAAACTGCTGATCGTGGAAGACGAGGCGCGCATGGCTGACCTTCTCCGCAAGGGACTCACGGAAGAGGGCCACCTCGCCACCTGCGCGTCTGACGGTGCCGAGGGCCTGGCCTTGGCGAAGTCCTACGAGTTTGACGTCATCATTCTCGACGTGATGATGCCCAAGCTCAGCGGCTATGAACTTGCCAAGCGTCTGCGCGCGGAAAAAATCCGGACACCCATCTTGATGCTGACCGCCCGCGACGCCGTGCCCGACATCGTCCGTGGGCTTGATCTGGGCGCCGACGATTACATGACCAAGCCGTTTTCCTTCGATGAACTGGTGGCCCGGCTGCGTGCAGTCAAGCGGCGGGCTCTGGTGGCGCAGGATAACAATTTGCAGGTGTCGGACCTGGTGCTCGATCCCGCCAGCCGCGAAGTTTCGCGCGGCGACGAGCGGGTCTCGTTGACTCGCACGGAATACAATCTGCTGGAACGCCTC
Source organism: uncultured Acidobacteriaceae bacterium (assembly GCA_963701935.1). Lineage (GTDB taxonomy): Bacteria > Acidobacteriota > Terriglobia > Terriglobales > Acidobacteriaceae > Sulfotelmatobacter. The sequence goes on from CAVPBT010000001.1 coordinate 361,971, forward strand.
ATGTATCGCGCCGGCAAAGTCGTGTCGCGGCGCTCGCTCATCGAATCGGTCTGGGGATTTGATCGCGACATCGAAGAAAATACGCTGGACGCTTTCATGCACTTATTGCGCGGCAAAATCGATCCGCCCGGCCGTCCCAGGCTGATTCATACCGTGCGTGGCGTCGGCTATATGATCCGTCCGGACGGACTCACGTGAGACGACAAGTATGAGAAGACTATCCATCGGCGTGCGTCTCACGCTCTGGTACCTGGCGATTTTTGCGCTCGCCCAGATCCTCTTCGGCGCAGGCATGTGGTTCATCCTGCGGAACAACCTTTATGATCTGGTCGATGATGGTCTCGAAGCAGCAGGTCGACGACCTAAAGAGCTTTCTGCAGGCTCAGAAGAAGGACGCCTCGATTGCGAAGCTGCAGGAAGAAGTGAACGAGACCTACGCCATCGAACATCCCGGCGATTTTCTCGAGGTCTATGCTGAAAATAACCAGTTGATTTACCGGTCCGCGTTCCTCGAGGCGCACCAGGCCTCGCTCATGCCGCCCGATCAAGTGAGGCGGCCCATCATGAGAAGCCGCAAGATCGACGGCCGCCCTTTCCGTTTCGCCTTTCAGAAGTTGCCCATCAACGGCCACGTGTACACCGTGGAGATGGGCGTCCCCGCCGAGGACGCAGTGGAGACTCTCCATTTGTTCCGTTCGTATCTGCTCATGTTCGCGCCCCTGCTGCTTGCTGGTGGCCGCCGGTGGAGGCTACTGGCTCAGCCGTCGCGCCTTGTCTCCGGTCGATGCCCTGGTGCGCACGGCCCGCGACGTCAGCGGCACCAATCTCAGCAGCCGCCTGCAGAAGCTGCAGACCGGCGATGAACTGCAGCGCCTGTCGGACACGTTGAACGAAATGCTGGACCGGATCGAATCCGCCTTTCAGCGGATCACGCAATTCACCGCCGACGCCTCCCACGAACTGAGGACTCCGGTTTCGCTCATCCGTACTGAGGCCGAACTGGCGCTGCGCCGCTCCCGGGGCGAAGTCGAGTATAAGGAGTCGCTGCGCCACATTCTGCTGGAAGCTGAACGCACCACTGTCTTGATTGAACAATTGTTGTCGATGGCTCGGGCCGACTCGGGCCGCGAGGCCCTGCATCTCGAGCCCGTGGATTTGCGGCAGACCCTGCGCAGTGTCGTCGACGGCTGGCAGCAAGTGGCCACCATCCGCAACCTGCAATTCTCCGCGACCCTGGATACGCCGGATTTTTCCGTCACGGGTGATGAAACCCTGTTGCGAAGACTGGCCGACATCCTGCTCGACAACGCGTTCAAGTACACGCCCTCGCCCGGTTCGGTCCGCTTGTCACTCGAACTGCAAGGCGAGAGCGCGGTGATTCGCGTGCAGGACTCAGGAGTCGGCATTGCGGAAGAAGAGCAGGGCAAGATTTTCGAGCGCTTCTACCGCGTTGACAAAGCGCGCAGCCGCGCCCAGGGAGGCGCGGGCCTTGGGTTGGCCATCGCACAATGGATCGTCACCCAACACGGCGGCTCGATTCAGGTAGAGAGCCAGCCCGGACAAGGCACCACGTTCCGCGTGGAATTACCCATGACCGGGGCGTCTGCGCAGAATCCGATGCCCGTGTGATCATATTCAAAATTCGCGCCCGCTGCCGTACAATGAAACAGCCTTCCTAACGCCGGGATGGCGGAACTGGCAGACGCAGCGGACTCAAAATCCGCCGACCTTCGGGTCTTGGGGGTTCGACTCCCCCTCCCGGCACCAGCCCAAGAGCTTACAGAATGAGCGGATAGCTGGTGCTAGCTCCCCGCATGAGATGTACCTCTGTAGCAGACGCAGCAGACCTGACACCCACATATAACCCAACGAGTGTAAAATCTATCCCACTGAAACAGTTAAGTTTACTGACAAAATGTAGTGAGCATGGCTTACACATCTGTTACACATTTTCAGGTTCTCGCGCCACTTCTAACAAGGAATGAAGATGCCGGAACAACGCTCCGACTTTGGCGGCAAGATTCACGTCTACAAGGGTCCAAACAGCAGCCTGTGGTGCTCAAGCTATTTCGCACGTAGAAATCGGCGACCAAGCCAAGGCTGAGCCGGGAAGTTGTGACACTAGACGGGCAGCACCTAAGCTTCGGATCACCAGGTGAAGGGATGGTCCGGACCGCAAACCGGACACTAAAGCTCCGCACAGCATCGGCGGCGGCGAAACCCGCAAGGCGCAAAAGGCCTGTGAGAGTTCGACTCTATCCGAGCGCACCATGTTTTGCTCCGGCATTGAGTTGTCGTCACCGACATCGATAGCCGCTACGCCGACCCCCAGAGGTCGTCAGCTACTGCAAGGCAGCCCCGTTATACAGACGGGACGTTCTCCACTACGAAATGCAGATCCGGGGAGGGGCGCTGATCCTCTAGCTTGCTCGTTCTCGGAAAGAGCTGGATGTCACGCTGGCGCGTGTCAAGTCGGAAATGTCGTAGTTCGCGCTATGGCGCTGGCTCGTTTGCGATATAGCGCGGTTCCGTATTTTCGGTTGGTGCACCGAAAGGTTGTGCCGTTTCAGATTCAATACGGCTCCGAGCGATTTGTGCTCACCGGCTGGCATCGTTTTGCCGGGGTTTGTTTCCACGGCCTCGGCTGCGAAGAGTTTTTCCGATCTCGGTCTGGCTCAGTACGCACGGGTATGTGTCATCACTTCCTGGTATGTAATGACGTATTGCAACACCTGCATCCACTGCGGCGCCAGAAGACCGCGAAAATCGAGTCACGCCCACAAGCAAGACATTGGCGCAGCCACAAGACGGTCGCCGAAGTGGACCGGTCTTCCGCCATCGTAGAGAACCACTCCTAGCTTGAAGTTATCGCCGCAAGCGTCCGCCAACTTTCGGAGCCCTTTGAAGTCACCCGCATTCACGGTAGCGCTCGCCTTGACTTCGATACCGACCAATGCACCACTCCCCGTTTCGATCACCAGATCAACCTCGTCCTGATCTTTGTCCCGGTAGTGGTACAAAGCGCAGCTCTCACCGAACCACGACGCCTGTTTCAACACCTCAGAGAAAACAAATGTCTCCAGCAGCGGTCCGAAGCTTGAACGGTCTTTCGCGATCCGTTCCGCGGTAGCCGCCAACAGCGCGCCGAGTAGACCGGAATCCAGGAAATGCAACTTGGGCGTCTTTACCAGCCGCTTCAATTGGTTCTGAAACCACGGCTCCACCTTTCGGACAAGAAACAACTGCTCCAGAATAGCGACGTACTTCCTGGTCGTCTTGTCGTCAAACCCAACTTGGGCGCCCATCTGCGTGAAATTGGTTAGCCTGCCAGAGTGGTGGGCGAGAACCTGCAGCAGCCTTGGCATTTGATCAAGCTTTTCCACGTCGGCAACTTCGCGTACATCCCGCTGCACGATGGCTCTTATGTAATCCCGCGCCCATGTCTGGCGTCGCTTTGGATCTTCGCGCCGCAGCATTTCGGGGTAGCCGCCAGTCAGCACGGCTTGTACTAGGTCTTTGCCGATCATCGGCTCCGCGGGTTTGCCAAGTTTGCTATCGAACGCTGCTTTGAGGAAACCCGGCTTTTTGCCTCGGATTTCAGCCCGCGAGAGGGGCAGAAGGCTCACGATCTCCATGCGGCCGGCTAGACTCTCTGAGACCTGAGGCAGAGTCAGAATATTGGCTGAGCCCGTCAACAGAAACCGGCCGGCTCGGCGATCATCATCCACTGACTTCTTGATAGCCCGGAGAAGGTCGGGCACTCGCTGTACTTCGTCAATGGTGGTTCGATCGAGAGCCCGCACTAACCCAGTTGGATCGCTGCGTGCCGCAGCCAGCACCGTGTCATCGTCCATGGTGATGAATTCGCGATTGCCCGCGACCAAATCGCGGACCAGGGTGGTCTTGCCGCACTGGCGCGGCCCCGTAACCATAACAACCGGCGTGTCCTTGAGCGCGGTGGCCACCAGTTCGGCGGAAAAGCGAGGAAAGAGCGCGTGATCGGTATCGTCCATGCCGGGCGGAGGCTCCGTCTAGTTCGGATTGATGGTTCGTCTATTTCGGATTATAGGCTCGTCTGATCCGGAACGGAAACTGAACGGTGCCGGGACTCATTCCGGCTCGTGGTGGGCCATCTGTACCTGGGTATGCGCGATACAGGGGGGCCTACCAGATCGAGCCTGTATCTTCCGATCCGGTTCCTTCATCGCCCCCGGTCGTTACAGCTTTGCCTTAGTCAACCGGCGCAGAAGACTTTCCTTGGCGGCGTGCTCCAGACGGAGTCCCCCACGGCGGACTGGAATGCAGTCACCTGGCCTTGCCGCACCGCAAGATCTCGCAGGTCAATCAGAAGAGTGATCGCCTTGTCATATTCATGGGGCTGCCGCTTCTGGATGAGCGCTGCAATCTGGTTCCAAGTTGCTTCTTCGCGCTTCTCCAATTGGTCCAGATAGCGAGCGCGGTTGGCCTCGTCCTCCGCTTTCCGGCGCGCCGCTTCTGCCGCTCGCTTCGCCTCCACTAACCGTTCCCTTTCTTCCGCACGGGCATGGGCCAATGTCAGGAGATCACCGGCAGTGCGCCGCCGACTTCCGTCGGGCTCGGGCAAAGTGCGTAGCGCTTTCTGTTGCTCGAAACGTCGCAGCAATTCGTTCTTCCACCGTTGACCGGGTTCCGCGACTGCGTCTTACCTCCGCCACGGATGCCTCAAGGTTCGGAAACTCGTTGTCAGTTTTGCTCAAGTCAAAGACCTGCCTGCACGCGCCGCCACTTGACTCCAAAATGATCGCATATCGCCGGGCTCCGCTATGCGCTGGCTTTCGCGTGTAGAGCCAAAGTGGAATGGTTCCTAGTCGTGGTAACCAAAAGCTCTAGCTAGTAGGTATTTAGGTCACTAGGACCGGATACTGGCAGATGCAGCGGACTTGAGAAAAGCTTGAGTGCTCACCGGGAAACTGGCGATGCAGAACTGCTCAAAGTCGGGGAACCTCGTTTATGTGGCAATCCCGAGCCAAGTCTGGCGAGAAGTCAGCCGGGAAGGTGTAGAGACTAGACGGGCAGCACCTAAGCCCCGGATCATCAGAGGGAGGGTGAAGGGATAGTCCAGACGGCAAACCGGATGCGGGGCTTCGTACAGCGTCCGGGCGGCGAAAGCCGTGGTCGGTAAGAAAATCCGGAGGGCTCAAAAGGCCTGTGAGGGTTCGACTCCCTCCCGCCTGCACCAACTGCTCCTCGCAGCGACTTCCTTTCGTCACCTGCGAGCAGGCACTAGTGTGATCTGCGACGCGGGAACTTGACCCACAACATGCCTGTTAGATGGAGCGATACTAGCAACTCCGTCGATCAGAGAACGAAGTGGTCCCCAGGGAACCTCCGCAGTGTGATGGGCAAATCGCATGGCGTATCATGGTGCGCGGTTCTTCACTCTCCATGTCGTGTGCAACTCGTGTCGCCCGGATCGCTTTCCTATTTCCTCTACTAAGCGTTTGCGTGTTCGGCCAAACCAGCGCTCGGCTGCGGACATCGGACACAGAACTCGTTTTGGAGGCTGGTGTGTCCGCTCCACGGTTGGTGTCGCTTACCATTCCCGGGTCGCCCACATGGCTGAACCGCTCCTCCGAAGCGCTCATTTCAACTGCGGACGTTTCCGATAAGTCCACCCCCGTGCTCTGGACGTTCAACCGTGAAGCCAGCCAGATCAGCGATCAGCGCGTTGCCTTTGTCTACGACTGCGCGTCTCCCCATCTTCGGCTTACTTGGGAGTGGCGCGCCCCCCAGGCCTACGGGCCTATCGAGCACCAGATTCGGATCGAGAACCTCGACGACCACGAAATCTGGATTCCCATGCAAGACAGCCTCGCGTTCGACTGGCAAGTCACACCGCAGACGCGGCTGCAGCATCTTTTCGTGGAGAAGGGCGCAGACACGCCCTCGCCTGTCGGTACCCACGAAGTAGCGCTAGCGGATGGCTATCACTGGACCGGCACCTCCAGCACTTACGGAGATTTGCGCTCTGACGAGCCTCGCGAAATTATTCCGTGGTCGCTGGTTGAAGGTACGCCGGTGCAAGGATTGCCGATAGAAGTTTCGCCGAGTCAGACAAGCGGCGCGGCTCAAACCGGATGGTACGCCGGCATTGAGTTCAGCGGGCGCACGCGGATTTCTCTGACGCGCGAGAAAGATTTCCTCAAGGGGGTGTTCGGCCTGAATCCCGACCCAAGTCCATTCCGCACCCGCCTCGCTCCCGGAGAAGTCTTTGAGCCGCCCGTCATCTTTCTTGGCGGTTTTCGCAGCGGCGCTGACGGTGCCGGAAACGCCCTACGCCGCTGGGTCCGCGCCGTTCTCGGCAACCCGGAAACCTGGAAAAATCCCAACTATCCTCTGGTGGTCAACAACAGTTGGGGCGGCGGCATGGACGTCAACGAAGAGGTTGCGCTGCGCATGATCCGCGACTCCGCCGACCTGGGCGTGGATATGTTTCATGTCGACGCCGGATGGTTTCGCGAAGTCGGCGACTGGTATCCCAACCCCAAGAAATTTCCTCACGGGCTTGCCGTCATCGCTGACGACGCCCACAAACACGGCCTGAAATTTGGTCTATGGGTGGATTGGACACAAGCCGGTTTGTCGACCGAACCCGGAGCCCTGAACGCACGCGATCCTAAAGTTCACGACTGGATGGTCACCGACCTGCCCGCCGACTGGAAGGCTGAGCCATTCAAGGGACAAACCATCGACCTCGGAGTGCCGGAAGCCAAGCAGTGGGCGCAGCACGAAGTCGAGCGCATCGTGACCGATTACCATCTCGACATGCTGGAGCACGACGGTTACCTCGTCGCCCACGGATGCGATCGCACCGATCATCCACACGCCGCTCCCGATCCGCTCAACAAATGCATTTACAAGTCATGGGGCTCGTACTGGGTCGATAGTTCGAACTCCACCGACGTCAGCTACCACGCCGTGCGGGCCTACTACGATATTTATTCCAGGATGCGGCACGATCATCCCGGCCTGCTGTTTGAAATCTGCGACGATGGCGGAAGGATGGTCGACTTCGGCAGCGCCGCGCACGGCGACTATTTCTCGATCACCGATACCTACGACCCGCTGTCGAACCGCCGCGCTTTTTACGACACCAGTCATGTTCTGCCCGCTGCCATGCTCGAAACCTACGTGGAAAAATGGCCGACTCCGCGCATCGAAAACTTTCGCTACATGCTGCGCAGCGGCATGATGGGATGGCTGACCATCATGATCGACACGAATACCTGGTCACCCGAACAGCACGCCGAAGCCAAGAAAGAAGTCGACCTCTACAAGAAACAACTCCGTCCGCTTCATTCGCGACGCGAACCTGTATCATGTCTCCCCGCGCCCCGACGGCGTTCACTGGGACGGCATTGAGTACTGGGATCCAGATCGCCAGCGAGGTGTCGTCTATGCCTTTCGCGGCTCGACCGAAGATGAGAAAACCCATGTCTACGTTCTGCAAGGCCTGCAACCATCGAACCGTTACCTGCTCACCTTTAACGACCACAGTTCTCCTGATCGGACCGTCACCGGCGAGGAACTGATGAAACGAGGCCTGAAAGTGGCCCTTCCCGTGCCGAACAGTTCGGAATTGATCTTCATTATGATTGAAGGCGCAATTGCAGGCGCAGCCGCCCGATGAACTACGCCTCCAGGACCGGGCTCACGTTCGCGCATATCGCCGCAGTTGTGCTGCTCGGCATAGGAGTCACCGCCGCCCAGCAACCGAAACCCTTTCCCGTGACCTCCGTGGTCGACGAACCCTCAATCGCGGGGCATCCCGTACAACTGGACGCTCAAGGAAAGCTGCTGCCCTGGCCCATGCCCGACAACACCGGCTACTCGTACTCGTCCCACTTCCTCACGCAGTGGACCATTCTGTGGGACCAGTACAATCGCCAGCGCCTTCCTTATTTCTATTGCTGTTTCGATTTTGACCGCACGACTTTCGAACTCGCGCCCGATCCCCATTGGGTCAACTCCACCGGCTACCTGCGCGCCATGATGCAGGGCTTCATCGAACGCCTTTATCCCTACACCGGCGATCCCCGAACGCTTATCTTCCTGCAAGACTTCGTTGACTACGAACTGGAAAACGGCCTGACGCCGGAAGGCTATGCCTGGTCGCAGGTGCCCTACGCGTCCGCAAATCCCGGCGCGAAGCGCTACACGGGATGGAGCCAGCTCGGCGCCGAAGACTTCATCGAACCGCACGTGGTTGGCGAGGACGGCTACGGCTATCTTCGTCTCTACGAAATGACCGGCAACACGAAATATTTGCGCGCCGCGATTCGCTGTGCCGACGCGCTTGTCAAGAATTTCAAGCTGGGAGACGAAACCAATTCTCCGTGGCCCGTGCGTGCCTTCGCGCGTGATGGGAAAGCCGAAGGCTCGCCCATGGGCCCATACTCTGCCAACGTCATCGAGCCCATCATGCTGTTTGACGAACTCATCCGCCTCGGACAAGGCGATGTCGCCGGATACACGCGCGTCCGCGCCGGCGCTTGGGACTGGTTTCAGAAATATCCGCTGGCCCATGACGTATGGGTCGGCTACTTCGAGGACACCGTGGCCAGCATGGGCAACATGAACCAGGTCATCCCGCTGGAGTTTGCCCGCTACGTTTTACTGCATCCGGAAAAAGATCCGCAGTGGCGCGAGCATGCGCGCCACATCATTGAGTGGGTCAAGACTACTCCTAAGTGGCCGAAGTACATTGTGCATGGAGCCACGGTCACCACCGAGCAAGGAAATGGCATCAACTTCTGCTGCAACTTGCCGAACCAGTGCTGTGACAGTCACACCTCGCGGCTCGCGGCGGTCGAGGCGTTGTATGTCGCAAAGACCGGCGACGCCGCCTATCGCGACGCCGCGTTTCGCTCATATAACTGGGTCACCTATTTTCAGGGACTCTCGTCAGGCGCGCACGCTCCTTTTTCCACGCAGTGGTGGTTCACCGACCAGTACGCTGACGGTCCAAGAAGGTTAATGGACGCTTTCTGGGCCGTGCCCGAGTGGGCTCCCGCGGACGAATCCCATCTGCTCGGCTCGAGTTCCGTGGTTACGAAGATCAGTTACCGCAAGGGTTCGGTCACCTACTCGACCTTCGATCCCGAATCCTCAGATGTGCTCCGGCTGGATTTCGTCCCCGACGTCATCACCGCAAACGGGAAAGCTCTCCCGCGCCGCAAGGACCTCGATCAGCCCGGCTACACGTTCGAGGACGTGACCCACGTCCTCCGCATCCGTCACGACGATGCCCGCGACATCGATGTCCAGGGCAAAGGCGGCAGCGCCCCGCCGCAATACATCACCTTCGACGATCCTCATCTCCCGGCCGGAACTGTGTTGAAGGGCGAGTATCCCTCCGGAGTCATCGACTGGGGCACCGACGTGTGGCGCATCAACGTGCCCGAAGGTCCCTTTGGAACTTTCAATCTCGCTGTCGCCGACGCCAAAGCCAACACGGCGGAATTTCGTTTTTACTGGCCGCGCATCTTTGTCGGCATCGATGTCTACAACGGCGGCGCAGCGGATGCGACCGTAACCATCCACTCGCCAGAGATTCGCGAGATCTCATTCACCATCAAGCCGGGTCAACTCCAACGCCTGCGCACCGGATGGCGGGATGCGAGTTCGAAAGTCATCCTCGAGTTCAAGAACGGAGACGGCCTGCGCTTCGATAATCTGGCGTACCTGCATGAGTGAAGGCGTAAGATTTTTAGTCCCCCGGAAACTCTAGGAGCCATCGTGAAACTACACCGGATTCAGGTTGTAGTCGTCCTCTTCCTCGCAATCGTAATCTCAAATGCTCAAGACACGCGCTTCCAGCCCACCGATCAGCAGATCCCAGCGCCCGATTGCCTGAGCGTAGCAGTGAGAGATCTCTGGTTCCCCGGCTCCAAGCTCTGCAGCCCGAACGAACACGAAGCCTGGCTGGCCGACATCAGCCACTGGCGCGACGAGCGCCGCATCCGCATCGGCTATGACGGCTCGCGGTACGACCGCCCCGAGTTCAAGTGGACGCAATCCAGTTTCATCCAGCCCCAGATGATGGTTCACGACCGCTACTTCTACGACCCGGTCGCAGGAGAGTATACCGTCGACCGCTACCTCGACGATCTGGACAAACGCTTCGGCGGAATTGATTCCGTCCTGATCTGGCCGACCTACCCGAACATGGGCATCGACAACCGCAACCAGCAAGACCTGATCCGCAGCATGCCGGGCGGCGTTGCCGGAGTTCGCCAGATGATCGCTGATTTTCATCGCCGCGGAGTCCGCGTCCTGTTCCCAATGATGATGTGGGACCAGGGCACCCGCGCTCCCGAGCACTCTTGGCCCGAAGAAATCGCCGCACTGATGGCCGAAATTGGCGCTGACGGCATCAACGGCGACACCCAAGACGGCGTGCCTCTCGCCTTCTCGCTCGCCGCTGACAAAGCCGGACACCCGCTGGTGTTCGAGCCCGAAGGCGGACCCTCCGATGAAGCGCTCGCCTGGAACCTGATGACCTGGGGCCAATACCAGTTTCCCTTCACCCCGCTGGTCGACAAATACAAATGGCTCGAGCCGCGGCACATGGTGAACATCTCCGACCGCTGGAACCGCGACAAGACTAGCGACCTGCAGTTCGCCTTCTTCAACGGAGTTGGTTGGGAGAGCTGGGAAAATATATGGGGCATCTGGAACGGAATCACTCCGCGCGATGCTGAAGCCACGCGCCGCGTCGCCACCATCGAGCGCGCGTTTGCGCCGTTCCTGGTCAGCAGAGACTGGGAACCGCTCGCGCCCATGCTGCGCTACGGAGTCTACGCCAGCCGCTGGCCGCTCGCAGACCAAACTCTGTGGACGATTGTGAATCGCAATGAATATGACCTCGACGGCGATCAGATGGAAATTTCTGCAAGCCAGGGAGTGCGCTACTTCGATATTTATCACGGGGTAGAACTCAAACCACAGCCTCGAGGAGCCGGCCGGTTTGTACTCAGCTTTTCCATCGAGGACAAAGGCTACAGCGCGGTGCTGGCGACAAAGGCTCCCGACGACAAACTACAAACTCTATTGTTGAAGATGAAGCAGATGACCAGTGCTCCACTGGCCAGCTACTCGCATGAGTGGAAATTCCTGCCCCAGCAGATTGTCCCGATCCCGCCCGCCGGACCAGCGACAGCCGCGCCCGATGGCATGGTGAAAATCCCCGCAGCCGATTTTGTCTTCGACATCGCCGGCATCGAAGTCGAAGGTCTCAACGACATGGACGTCGACGTCCAGTATCCCTGGGAAGATTCGCCGCGACGTTTCCACTCGCATCCTCTGCACATCGATTCGTTCTTCATCGACAAGTATCCCGTCACGAACGCGCAGTTCAAGACATTCGTCGACGCCTCGCACTACCATCCGAAAGACGATTTGAATTTCCTGCGCGACTGGAAGAGCGGAACCTATCCCGCAGGCTGGGAGAATCGTCCCGTAACCTGGGTCTCACTCGAAGATGCGCGCGCCTACGCGGCTTGGGCAGGGAAGCGCCTGCCGCACGAGTGGGAGTGGCAATACGCCGCGCAAGGCACAGACAGCCGCCTTTATCCCTGGGGCAACGAATGGGACGCCAGTGCTGTTCCCGTGCCCGACAAGTCTCGCAGCCCGCGCCCACCCGATCCCGTCGACGCGCATCCCAAGGGCGCGAGTCCCTTTGGTGTGATGGACCTCGTCGGCAACGTCTGGCAATGGACTGAGGAATTCGTCGACGAGCACACCCGCGCCGGCATCATCCGCGGCGGCAACTACTACCAGCCGCAAGGCGCCATCTGGTATTTCCCCGAAGCCTACAAACTCACCGAGCACGGCAAGCTGCTGCTGATGTCCCCCAGCATGGACCGTTCGGGGACTCTCGGCTTCCGTTGCGTCGTCGACGCGCGTTGATTCAAGTGCGCGGGCGACGAGGTCGCCCGCACAATGTATACTCTGATATTTCCGCGAGCTGAAATCGGCTCACGCACCGGACCGAACCAGCCTGACGAGGAGATTGCCCATGCAGAGCCGCATCACTGGCACCACCATGCCCGTCCTTGAATTTGCCCTTGACCCCAACGAGTCCGTCATCTCTGAAGCTGGAGAACTTTCCTGGATGGGCAGTTCGATCCAGATGACCACGCACACCCAGTTCGGCGGCGGCGGAGGCCTGTTCGGCGTGCTCAAGCGCGTGGCCGGCGGCGGCTCTCTCTTCATGACGGAATATCGCGCCATCGGCTACCCAGGCGAACTCGCCTTCGCCACCAAACTTCCCGGCCACATCGTGCCAGTAGAAGTCTCGCCGGGCCACGAGTACATGATTCATCGTCAGGGTTTTCTGTGCGCCACCTCGCAGATTCAGATTGGCGTCGGATTCCAGCAATCGCTGGGCGCAGGCATTTTCGGCGGCGACGGCTTCCTCCTGCAAAAAGTCAGCGGACAAGGCACAGCCTGGCTTGAACTCTCGGGAGAGTTGGTCGTGCGCGATCTTCAGCCCGGCGAAACGCTGCGTGTTCATCCCGGCCACGTCGGCGCGTTTCAATCGAGCGTCGCGTTCCAGATCACCACGGTCCCCGGCATCAAGAACATGATTTTTGGCGGCGACGGAATTTTTCTGGCGGCTCTCACGGGGCCCGGCAGAATCTGGCTGCAGACGCTGCCCATCGCCCGGCTGGCGCATGCGATCGAGCGGTATCTCCCCCGCGAGGCCTCGAGACAGACCGTGGAGGGCGGCGTTGTTGGAGGGATCGTCGGCTCCATTCTCGACAACATGAAATAGAGGAAGTCGGGTGTTGGGTCTTAGGTCTTAGGTCGTAGGTCTTGGGTTCAAGGTCTTCCTCTGTGTCCCCCGTGTCCTCTGTGGTTGAACCCAAGACCCAAGACCTGACACCGTCTCAGGTAAACTATTAAAGGTTTAGCCCCCATGATCAACGGCAAACGCATCGCGGTCGTCATGCCCGCCTACAACGCGGAGAAGACTCTCCAGGCCACGGTTGGAGAAGTGCCGGACTTGGTGGACGTCTGCATTCTGGTCGACGACCACAGCAAAGATCAGACGGTCGATCTTGCCCGCCGCATGGGCCTGCTCGTTTTCCAGCATGACCGCAACTACGGCTACGGACGCAACCAGCAGACTTGCTATCGCGAGGCACTCGCAGCCGGCGCGGATGTTGTCATCATGCTGCATCCCGACTATCAGTACACGCCGCTGCTCATCACGGCGATGGCCAGCATGGTTGCCTATGACGTCTACGACGTCGTGCTCGGATCGCGCATCATCGGAGGCCGCGCGCTGCGTGGCGGGATGCCGATTTACAAGTACATCTCCAACCGCCTGCTCACTGCGTTCGAAAATCTGTTTCTGGGCGTGAAGCTCTCCGAATACCACACCGGATACCGTGCCTTCAGCCGCAAGGTGCTCACCGATTTGCCGCTGCTCGAAAACTCCGACGACTTCGTTTTCGATAATCAGATGCTGGCCCAGTGCGTGCATTTCGGCTTCCGCATCGGAGAAGTTTCCTGTCCGACCAAGTATTTTGAAGAGGCCTCGTCCATCAATTTCCGCCGCAGCGTGGAGTACGGTTTCGGCGTGCTGGCCACGACCCTGCAGTTTGCCTTGCAGAGAGTTGGTCTGATTCACCTGCCGCGATTCAGCGGCCAAGGCCGCAAACTCGGCGAGGGCGGCGAGACCTACTACGCAGCCCGCACCGACACTGCGCGACCGGCCTGAGCTCCTGTGGGTTGTTCCCCTGGCATGTCAGAATCTCCGCAAAACCCGTCCCGCCGTTGGTTGGGCCCGGGTGATTTTTCTGCCACAACTCTATTGCTGCTGGCCCTGCTCACAGTACTTGCGTTTTCGGTGATGGGCTACCATCCCGGCCTTGAGGACGACGCGTTCTACCTGGCCGCGATCAAGCGGAATCTGAATCCCGCCCTGTTCCCGCACGACGCGGAATTCTTCCGCCTGCAATTTCAGGCGACCATCTTCGACAAACTCATCGCATGGTCGGTTCGCCTCACGCATGTGCCGTTGGCATGGACAGCCCTGCTATGGCAGTTCGTCGCCATCTTCTTTCTGCTTCACGGTTGCTGGCGGATCGCCCGCCGTTGCTTTTCCCAGCCTCACGCGCAGTGGGCCGCAGCTGCGACCGTCGCCGTTTTGCTCACGCTTCCCGTCTCCGGCGTTGGCATCACTCTTGCCGATCAGTACCTCCATCCACGCACGCTCGCGACCGCCGCGATTCTAGCCGCCATCGTCGCTGTCCTCGATCGTCGCCTCTGGCTCGCCGGAGTTCTGCTGGCTGTTGCCTTCGCTATTCACGCCATCATGGCGAGCTTCGGGATTTCTTTTTGCGCCTTTCTGCTATGGAACCAGCGTGCATCTTCGGCGCACCGCCTGTCGCCGGTGCCGGTGGCTGTTGCGCTCCTTCCGCTGGGATGGATCTTCGAGCCTGCCTCCGACGCGTGGCGTCAAGCGGCGTCCACGCGAAGCTTTTATTTTCTGGCGCGTTGGGAGTGGTATGAGTGGCTGGGAGTTTTTGGCCCGCTGATCCTGCTCTACATTCTTCGCCTGTTCCTGCGGCGCGACCAGCAAGACAGCTCTGCTCTGTTAACCGTGGTGAACAGCCTCTTCAACTACGGCATCTTCCAAACCGCCGTCGGTCTTCTCATCATGCTTCCGCCAAGCCTCGAGCGCCTGCGCCCCTTTGAACCCATGCGCTTCCTGCACCTTCTCTACCTTTTCTTCTTCCTGATCGCGGGGGGATTGTTGGGTCGCTTCGTCCTCGACCGGAAACTTTATCGTTGGCTGTTGCTTTTTGTTCCGCTGACTGCGGGCATGTTCTATGCGCAACGCCGGATGTTTGCCGCGACTCCGCATCTGGAACTCCCTGGCGTTGCGCCGCGGAATCCATGGCTGCAAGCCTTCGCCTGGATCCGTCAAAACACTCCCGTCGACAGCCTGTTCGCGCTCGATCCTCATTACGTAACGCTTCCCGGTGAGGACTACCACGGCTTCCGCGCGCTCGCGGAACGCAGCGTTCTCGCCGACTACGAAAAAGATGGCGGCATGGCGGCCCGCGTCCCGCGGCTGGCCCCGCGTTGGCTCAAGGAAGTAACCTCGCAGACCGGCTGGGAGAATTTTCAACTCGCCGATTTCCAGCGCCTCAAGCAAGAGTTCGGCGTGACGTGGGTCGTCATCCCACGTCCCGACCAGTATCTCGGCGCGCAAGATCAGGCCGGTCAGGGGATGACGTGTCCCTATTGGAATGCCCAGCTTCAAGTCTGCCGTCTATACTAAAAACGTAGCGCAGGAAAAGTACGCCGGCGTCTCGCCGGCTGTCGCGTGGGCGACTCGCCCACGCGCTCAGCGTCAACAACGAATGCCAACAGATTCTTCATCACCCAAACGCGTTCAACCTTACGTCTTGATGGTGGCCATCGCCCTCGCCGTCCGCCTGGCCGTCATCCCCTTCACCTACCACGAGTGGATGGATCCCTTCGTCCTCACGCACTGGGCGTTCGGCCTGATCGCGCGCTCCATCGCCTCCGGCCACGGTTTCGGCAGCCCGTTCGCTGAAACCGGATCGTCTGCCCTCCTGCCGCCTGTCTACTCGTACTTGCTCGCAGGCATTTTCAAAGTCTTCGGAATTGAAACCCGAGCTTCGATACTCGCGGCCCTGTCGTTGAACAGCGTGTTCTCAGCGCTGACCTGCATCCCTGTTTTTCTTCTGGCGCGCCAGGCGTTCGGCGAGCGCGTTGCCAAATGGGCTGGTTGGGGATGGGCGTTCTCTCCCTACGGCGTGTACTACGGGGCCGATTGGGCGTGGTCAACGTGCCTGGTCACGCTCGAACTCTGCTGTTTATTTCTGATGGCGTGGCGCCTGGAAGACTCCGTGCGCAAGCGCGACTGGATTCTTTTCGGCGTGCTTTGCGGCATCTCTGCGCTCACTGAACCCGTGGTGATGGCCGTCCTCCCTTTCCTTGGGATATGGACGCTCTACCGCCGCTATCGCCTGGCGCGCCCCTGGAAAGCGCAAATGATCGCCGTGGCCCTCGCCGGCGTCGCGACGCTCTCGCCCTGGATGGTCCGCAACTACATGCTGTTTCACAAATTCATCCCCATCCGCAGCGGCTACGGTCTCGAACTCTACATCGGCAACAACGGGTACACCCAGCACTGGGTTAACCGCACGCTGCATCCCAATCACAGCGACGCCGAACTTTCCGAATACGAGCGCGTTGGCGAGGTCGCATACATGGATCACAAGATGCAGCAGGCGAAAGACTACATCCGTAGTCATCCCGCCTGGTTTGTGTGGATGACCTTTCGCCGCATCGTCTACATGTGGACTGGTTACTGGAGCTTCGACGCGGCCTATTTGAAAGACGAGCCGCTCGATCCCCCCAACGTTTTCGTCAATACGACCATGTCGATCCTGGGACTATGGGGGCTGTGGCGTGTTTTTCAACGGGATTCCGCGCTGGGCATGCGCTTCGCCATCGTGCTGTTCTTCTTCCCACTCACCTACTACTTCTCGCATCCAGAGACCTACTACTTTCGTCCCGTCGATCCGCTGATCGTGGTTCTCGCCGCGGTGGCCGTGGCGGGGCGATCGCAGAAGGAGGCCACATTGCAGCGTTCCGCGAATGGGGGTTAACATCTAAGCAAAGATGGCGAACGCTCCAGTTTTATCTGTCAGCACGCAAAGCCGCTTCACGATTGGGCTCGGCGAGATCTTGAATTTCGCCTACGACGCCTTCTGCAGCAACAAGCTGCAATTCACGCTCACATCTCTTGCCATGGCTGTGGGCACGGCTTCGGTCATCCTCGTCGCCACCATCGGACTCACTGGCAAGCAGTACATGCTGCGGCAGCTGCAATCCATCGGCACCAACATGATCTATGCCGACTACCAGGGCGGAGCGCAGCGGCTTGACTCCACGCCCGATCCGATGACGATCGAAGACGTGCAGGCCGTGCGCGAGCAGGTACCGAACGTCGTCGCCGCTTCACCCACTGTTGCATTGGAAGACCACATCAGCGTCGGCGCGGGCAAGCAGAGCGACATCCTGGTTCTCGGCGTTGATCCCGCATATTTGCAGGTGCGCAATCTCAAGGTTCTGGCGGGACGCTTTTTCGATCCCGAAGATTCGGCGGGACGCAACAAGGTTGCCGTGATCACCGAGAAGCTGGCGCAGAAACTCTTCGGTTCCAGTCCAGTGGCGGTCAGCCAGGTCATCAAGTTGAGCGGCGGTCTTCCGTTCACGATCGTGGGAGTGTTCAAGGAGAGTGTGGACACGTTCGGCCAGTCGGAAATTCAGGAAGAGACCATGCTGATTCCTTACACGGTCAGCCGTTTCTTCGTTCCGACGTCGGCGATTTACCAGATCTATTTTTCCGCCGCCAGTCCGCAGGATGTGATCCCAGCGACCGCAGCCATCAAGCGCGTGCTGCAGTCGCGGCATCGCGCTGAATCGGTTTACAGCGTGCAGAACCTGACGCAGTTCATCACCGTGGCGGGAAAAATCGCCGACGCCATGACCGGGGTCCTGCTGCTCGTATCGTTTGTCACGCTGCTGGTGAGTGGCATCGGCATCATGAACATCATGCTGGCAACGGTGACCTCGCGCATCCGTGAGATCGGGATACGCAAAGCCATTGGTGCCTCCAACCGCGCCATACGCTTGCAGTTTCTGGCGGAAGCTATCGTGATTTCGGTGACCGGAGGCATCGTCGGCATCGTGGTCGGGCTGTCGATCCCCTGGTCGGTGCGCTTCCTCACCGACTACCACTTCCCGGTCTCGGGCCTGTCGGCGATTATTGCCATCGTGGTGTCGTCGGTTGTCGGGATCATCTTTGGGACCGTCCCCGCCACCCGCGCCTCGCAACTCGATCCCGTCGAAAGCCTGCGCTACGAGTAAGTTGGAGCAATCCTAGGCAAGTTTTCCACAATGTTCCTGCAGGAACACTTTTCTTACAAGAATGGGCAAATATATACTTGACACATCGTTAGTTTTCATTTACTATTCCGTATATGAAAGAGCCTAAAACACTCCAAGAAGCTATTGTCTACTTCGCGGACCCGGAGCGGGCTTTTGTGTTCGCCGTCAATCTTTGCTTCCCTGATGGCAAGGTGATTTGCCCGCGCTGTAGCGGCAAAGAACATCGGTTCGTCAAGACTCGGCGCATCTGGTTTTGCAAGGCGTGTCAGAAGCAATTCTCGTTGAAGGTTGGAACGATCTTCGAGGATTCTCCTATCGGTCTCGACAAGTGGATGACAGCTTTTTGGATGCTCTGCAATTGCAAGAACGGAGTCTCCAGTATGGAGATTCACCGCACTCTGGGAATTACTCAGAAGTCGGCATGGTTTATGCTTCAACGTTTGCGCCTTGCGATGCAGGACAAGTTCTACACCACGAAACTCGGAGGTGGTGGCGAAGGCGTGGAGGTCGATGAGACCTTCATCGGCGGAAAGGCTCGAAACATGCACAAGGGCAGGAAGGCCAAACTTACGGGCCGAGTCGATGATGACAAAGCTGTCGTAGTGGGATTTATGGAGCGCGGTGGAAAGGTCCGCACTCAGATCGTAGACAAGCGCCGCAAGTTCAATATGCAGCCCTTGGTTCGGGAACACGTTCAAGCTGGCGCGGCACTGTATACCGATGCTCTCAAGTCGTATATCGGACTCGACAAGCACTACGAGCATGAAGTAATCGATCATGCGGTTGAATATGTTCGCGGCAAGGTCCACACGAACACGATTGAGAACTTCTGGTCGCTGGTTAAGCGTGCTTTGCACGGAACGTATGTGAGTGTTGAGCCTTACCATCTCTATCGCTACCTTGACGAACAAATGTTCCGTTTCAACAATCGCAAGAAAATGACCGATTCTCAGCGCTTCGCTCTCGCCATGTCTCAGATTGGCGGCAAGCGTCTGACCTATGCAGCACTCACTGGCAAGGACGAATCGCCGCGCCACGAAACGACAGGGACGGGGAAAACGGTCCCGCCGTATCTGTGGGGCGGTCTCCCCTTCTAGTCCTTGTCGGAAACCCGCTGTTTACGTACACTCTGAGCGCGGGAAGAAGTCTTCCTCTGGCGCTTCTTCTTCTCGGCCTTTACAACTGAGTCTTTGGGAACTTTGAAGAGGGCCTTCATGCCTTCTTTAAAGCTCTCCAGCGCTTCCGGCCCTTCCCTGTATTCGGGTTGTTTCATATGATCTACGATAATCCTCAATTTATCGCTGCGGTTAAAAAAGCACTCCGTAATCTACTCAGCCATCCAGAACCACCAGTTGACTCCGGCGATACACAGCAAAATTCCGACGAAAAAGGCAACGAGGCTCCAATTGCTACCGTATCCGAGCTTCGCACTCATGTACCCATACGAGTACAAACAAAAGCCGAGGAAAGCAAGACAGAGCGGGTACGGAAATGGATAATGGGACCGCTTGAGATACTCGGCATTCTCGCCGTAATTATCTATACCGGACTCGCTAACAAACAATGGCATGAGATGATCTCCGCTCGACACCAAGGGGAGATTGCTATTGAAAAGGCCAAGCAATCTGCCGATGCGGCTTTGGGGCAAGCCAAAGATCAATTTAGAATTGACCAGCGACCGTATATCTGGCTCGCTGTGGGAGGTATGGGAATGCCACAACTTGTAACCGCTGGCAACAAGTCCGGGAGATTGTCTGCCACGTTTCACTTCTCGAATTATGGAAAATCCCCGGCGATTGATGCGCGCGAAGATGCTCATATAGCCATCGGAGAAAAAGAATGTTCCGAACTTAAAGGGGAAGCAATCACCGATCCAAAAGGGAGCGTAGTTCCGCCTGGAGACTCCAGCCAATACAACTTTGCCTATTCCCGCACTACTGTAAGCAAACCTTTGCTGGACAAGATTGTCGCTGGGAGCGTTCCGGTCTGCATATTCGGGCATTTTGAATATGCGGACATTCGCGGACCGGATATTATCTATTCTAGCGACTTTTGCTGGATGCCATATCTCAGTATTGATAGTTCGATGCACTACTGCAAGGCACACAACCGCGTACGCTAGCCCTGTCACGGCAAGCAACTGTAGCAGAAATAGGGCAGTGTGCCAAGTATATATTTGCCCAAGAATGTACGTACAGTTATGTAACGAATGTGTGCTAAGTGAGCGTCGAGAAGAGAGTTAAGCAGCGCTTGGGTAAGGCTGCCCGAGGAGACTTAGAAATACTGGATCTCCACGATGCGACAGGCTCCAGACTTCAGATTATTGGGCCAGCCGCTCTTGTACCAGAGCCCTGAACTTCAGGTATTCGGAGTCGCTTTGCAATTCCGGAATGCGGTCGCCGATCAGCATGGCTGCCTCGTGGCGGTCGAAGGAGGCTTGCAGGCAAGCCAATGCTTCCTGTTTCTTTCCCAACGCCGCGTAGGTAGTGGCGAGGGCATAGGCGTTTCCTGAGCCGCGGTCGTACTGCTCTTTCTCGATTGCCAATCCGCTCTCATACAAGCCCTGCAGACTGTTGGCGGCGAAACCCTTTTCGCGAGCATCGGCGAGCGCGATTCCGTTCTCATCGTGTCGCAATTCGGCCACGCGTCTCCTCTCCATCAGCGCCTTGGCATAGTTTTTCTGCTCCCAATAAACCTTGCTCAGGTAGGCGTGGGTTGACGAAAGCGCGGCATCCGTTGTTTCCAGTTGGGTAAGAAGGGCGAGTCCTTCCTTGTGCCGTCCAGAATCCCACAGGAGAAGCCCTTTATCGGCCAAAATGGCGGTCGAAGACGGTTCGAGGCGCTGCGCTTGTTCGATCTGATCCAGTGCCTCCGGGAAACGGTGCAGGGCGAGAAGATAAGTTGCGTACCAATGATGGCCGCGCACCAGGTTGGGGTTTAACTCCAGAGCGCGTTTGAATTCCCGTTCTGCGGTCGCTGCCTGCCAGGACCACCAGAAGGTGCCGAAGGCCAGCGAGACGTGGGCCTCGGCGGAAGTGTCGTCGAGTTCGACCGCGCGTTGCGCTGCCGATAGCGCGCGCGGGTAGGCCTCGCCGGGAGACATGGCGCCAAACTCGCGCAGCAGGTTATAGCAGTCCGCGAGTCCGACATAGGCTTGCGCGTCGCTGGGATCTTTCACGATCGCCTGGGTGAAGTAGTCGATGGCTTTGTTCAGGTCCTCGGGAGTGCGGCGGTCCCAGAAATAGCGTCCCTTGAGGTAGAGATCCTGGGCGTCGGCGTTGGGAGAGTGACGGCTGGCGAGGGCCTTGAACCGTGTCGCCGGATGGCCAACCGAGAAAAACACCACCAGCGCGACAGCAAACAAAAGCGGGATCAACCAGGCGGCGGCACGTGCCCGTCCGGAAATCGGTGCGCTCTGCCCAGGTTTGGATTCAACTCGGGCGATTTCAGATATGGCGTTCTTGGGTTGGACCGTTTCACCAGATGCCGAGTCATCGGCTTCCAACTCCTGGCTCCGCCCCTTCAACCACTCGCTCAACTCGTTGCTGTAGGCGAAGACGGCACTGCGTCCACCACCCGGCACGCGGTGCACGGGAAGTCCGCGTTCGGTTTCCCAGCGCTTGACGGTGCGCTCGGCGCGTCCGAAGAAGGCGGCGATTTCCTTCCACGAATCCAGACGCTTGCCCGAAAGCGGATCGGGATGAGCTGCCATAAAGGGAAATGACCTGAATTGACCTGACGGGGCCCGACTTGTCGCTTGCTTGGGGGGAGCAAGGCCGCCATAGTATAGCGCGACTTTGGGGCGAGCGGTTCCACCACCAACGAGCCTAGGAATGGCACAGGGGTGTGCCAGGTCAAGTCGAAAGACAATTTGAAATCAGCGGTTTAGGAGGAGCTTGAATGTCTGCACGCCACCTCTCACGTTTCGTTCTCGCAGCGATTTCTTGCGGCGCACTGGTTTCGGTTCTATTCACGACAGCAACCTCAGCCCAGACTCCTACGACAACCTACACAGTGCTCTACAACTTCGGAAACAAGACCAACGACCCGCTGCAACCGCACGGCTTGGACGCAATCGCGCAAGGACGCGACGGAAATTTGTACACGACATCCGCCAGCGGTGGAACTACCAATAGCGGGACGGTGTTCTATGTGACCCCATCGGGGACGGTCACTGTTTTGTCCAACCTTGGCAACCCCGGCAACAACCCCTACAGTGGCGTAACTCTCGGAACGGACGGCAACTTTTACGGCACAACCGAGCTGAACGGCGAGGGCCCAGGAACCGCGTTCCAGGTCACGTTGGCTGGCGTGGAGACGGGGCTGCACATTTTTGGAAACGCCGGCGATGGGGCCTGTCCCTATGCTGCGCCGATCGAGGGAACCGACGGCAACTTCTACGGGACCACGACCACAGTTTGTGGTTTCGGGAGCCTGAGCACGGTGTACAAACTGACCACTGCCGGCGTGCTCACTACGCTGTACACGTTTACCGATGGTTCCAACGTCACCGCACAACTGGTGCAGGGGACCGACGGAAACTTCTACGGAGCCTCGGTCACGGGAGGCACCAGCAACGATGGCGTCATCTTTAAGATGACTTCAAGCGGCAAAGTTACAGTGCTCCACAACTTCATTGGCAGTGACGGGTCCGGGGGTACGCCGGCCTGATCCAGGCGAGCGACGGAAACTTCTATGGCGTCACTTACGCAGGTGGCTCCTCCAACGCCGGAGTGATCTTTAAGGTCACATCGAGCGGCACCTACACCGTTCTCCACAACTTCAATGGAACCAGCGACGGGAATGGTCCTTTTGTGAGTCTGGTGCAGGCGACGGACGGAAAGCTGTACGGCGTAGCAAATGGGGGCGGCTCATCGAACCTTGGCACTCTCTACAGTATTACGACGAGCGGGACTTTCACCGTTCTGGTCAACTTCACCGGTACCAACGGTTCGGTACCCAATGCGCAGCTGAAACAGAATACGAATGGTCTTTTATACGGCGACACCTACCAGGGGGGCAACTTGAGCCTGTGTTCCAACGTTGGCTGCGGAGTGTTCTACAGCCTGAACATTGGCGCGAAGGCATTTGTCACTTTGCAGAGCACGTCGGGCAAAGTGGGCTCGAAGGTGGGCATCTTCGGACAAGGCTTCAGCAGTTCCTCGGTAGTGAAGTTCAACGGCGTGGCGGCGACCACAGTTACGCGCTCTGGGACTACTTATCCGACGGCGACCGTGCCGACGGGAGCGTCGAGCGGGAAAGTCACAGTGGCGACGGGATCGACCACGCTGACGAGCACGCAGAAATTCACAGTTCATAATTCATGGAGCAGCGGTGCGGCCATGACGACCGGTGTGCAATGGCCCATGACCGGAACGATCGGCAGCAGGATCTACGTGGTCGGGGGATACAGTGCGACGGCGGCCGTCGCGAACAATCAAATCTACAATCCCACGACGAACACGTGGAGTACGGGCGCTGTTCTGCCGACGGCGATGGCGCAGGGCGCTAGCGCAGTCCTGAATAACGTCCTGTATGTTTTCGGCGGAAGTGCTGACGGCGGAGCCACGGTGACCAATGCCGTGTGGGCTTACACGCCGTCCACGAACTCGTGGTCCTCAAAAGCCGCGATGCCCACGGCGCGATGCAGTACGGCGGCGGTCGTGGAGAAGGGGATTGCCTACGTGATCGGCGGTTACAACGGCGGCCGGCTGAACA
The DNA here is from genome assembly GCA_963701935.1 of uncultured Acidobacteriaceae bacterium. Classification (GTDB taxonomy): domain Bacteria; phylum Acidobacteriota; class Terriglobia; order Terriglobales; family Acidobacteriaceae; genus Sulfotelmatobacter. The sequence continues at coordinate 385,671 of CAVPBT010000001.1, forward strand.
CCGTCGAGAGCTACAATCCCACTACGAATACATGGACAGAAGAAGCACCACTCTTGGTCGGCAAGTCGGAGATTTCGGCCGGGCTGATCTCGACGACGATCGTGGCCTCCGGCGGTTTTGCCAGCGGTGGGGTTACAGGGGACACAGAAGGCTACAACGCAACCACGAATGCCTGGACGACGCTCGCAACTGATTCCGTCCACCGCAACGGAGCTTGCGCCGGTGCCATCGGTGGGAACCTCTACGCGTCGGATGGAAACGACAACTCGAATAACGCGTTCAGCGTGAACGAAGCATTCAATCTGACGAAGAACACGTGGACGACGCTCACCGCTATGCCCCAAACCGCGACCGACTCGGGCCCTGCCGTCTACAACGGACAGCTCTACTGCTTCGGCGGTTCCAGCTTCGCCAATGCATTCCGGGGGACCGTTTACAACAACGTGCAGATTTACCAGCCGTAGAAGTGTTGTAGGCATGGGGCCCACTCTTGCCGTGAGAGGCGGGAGTGGCCTCATCCCGCTTCTCAAACAGGTGGGAGCGGTCAGGGCCAAAAACCACAAAGCCGGGCTGGTTGGCCCGGCTTTTCTCTTTGTGGAGCTGGTTCAAGCGGTCTTGTTTCGATCGTGGACCAGAATCTCGAAATCTGGGGACCCGGTTCGATCCCCGCGCCTTCCAACCCAGCTGTTGCGTTTTCTCACACAGCGGGGAAGGCTGAATCTCAATTTGCGCTGCGGGTTCACCAGGCCCGCTGCGCGGAGCCCTCTTACATCACCATTGCCAGGTTCTCGAGCTCATGCACCAACACCGGCATGGCACACCCGGCCATCTCGACGCGGCCTGCCGCGTCCAGCGCAGCCTTGGGCGAAACCCCATAGCCACGGCCCATCAGAAACACCTGCAGCAACTCGGCTGCCTCGTAGGAGTCGATCATGCCCCCCTGGAGCAGATCGTTCCTGAGAGCTGCCAATTCGGTCATGGTGAATCTGTCTTTGTCGTTCATTTGCGCGTTCATTTCCTGGTTCGTCATGGCCGTCATCACCTCCGACTCCGACCTTCTTACCTCTTGCCGTATTAGACTCATCGGCAGCTGTGATAGTTGCATGCAATTCTGCTGCCGAATTTGTCCTTCTTTTCCTATTACGGTCCCCAATCCCCTTTAGTTTCATTAACCCCTGTGAATATCGAAAGTTGCGGGTGGCGGGGGAGTCGGTTCCGGCCTCCCGAGGTTTCCTTCGTACCCAACAGGTAATCTCAAAGCTGACACAATGTGTCAGGGTTGACGGCTCATCAACAAAGAACGTCGGTTACCGGCGGCAGGGGACGCGACTTGGCCGACGCCAGATGCCGGTCACTCCTAATAGTGTCTGGGCATGCCCTTAGCGTTTCTTGCGGGCAGAGAAATGGAGTCCGATCCCCAAGAGGCGGAGTTGCGGCGACGTCTTCTGGAATTGCCGGTCAGGCCTGCGCTGCCGTCACGCTGTCGTAGAACGGGAAGAACTGCTCGACATGCGTGACCTGCATGGTGTCGCGCACGCGCTTGGTGACGCCAACCAGCGCCAGGCGGCGGCCGTCCTTCTGATGGTTCACGTACGCTCCCACCAGCGCGCCGATGCCGGCCGAATCGATATAGGGAACCTGCGTCAGGTCGAGGATAAGGGTGGGTGCTGTGCTGGCCCGCACCAAGGCCTGAAACTGAAAGAAGTTGGAAATCAGGATGGGACCGCTCAGGCGCAGCACGCGCTGGCCTGCGGGCGCGCCGGGGACGTCTTCGATCTGCAGAGGCTCCTGTGGCATCCGCAGATATTATTACGGGAATGTGAATGGAATGTTAAAGGACGTAAAACCCCACGCGCCGCAGGGCACCAGGCTCCGCTGCGCCAAGACTGTCAAATCCCGACACCTTCCCGCTACAGGATCGCTAAAGCGGGCTCCAGCACTTTATCGCGCGCCTGCTCAAGCAGACTCTCAAACTGTGCTTGGTCCAGGCAGATGGCGTGCTGGCCGTAGCGGGCTTCTTTTCCCGTGACGTGCCAGTAGGGCATCCAGCAGAACTGCTTGCCTTCCGCGCCGCCTTGGAGCACGACCAGGAATGGGTAGAACGTGACCTCTTCCGACCCATCTCCCAGCCACGACTCCAGCTTGTCGGGGAGAAATGCCGAGACGACTCTGAAGTCGCCGTCGCCGGCGCCCAGTTGAAAGTCGAGATTCACGTGCAGTTCGCGCATGCCTCCGCAGGCCGGGCAGTTTTCCGGAGCCGTTTTCGAGAAGTCGTACAGGGTGTCGAACAGCTTGTGATGCGTGGGATATTTCTTATGACATTCAGTGCAGTAAAAATATTGTGCAGCCACGTCGGGCCGTCCTTTCGGAAGGACATGGTTGATTGCTGATTTCTTGATGGATGACTGGGAACCTTTGCGGTTGATTCTGGGTTCCAATCAGCAATCAACAATCAGCAATTTCCCTCCAGCCGCGGACCTTCCGGAGGCCGTCAGCTAAGGCTCGACCGTGGCCTCATCGACCAGCATGATGGGGATGTCGTCCTTGACCGCATAGACCCGGTGGCACTGCTTGCACTTCAAACTCTCCGGGTTTTGGCGATACTCAAGCCCCTGCTTGCAGGCCGGACAAACCAGAATTTCCAGTAGGTCTTTGGCAATCATGACGTGTGCATTGTACGACAGGGTGTGTGGGAGAGCGTGTGACCAGGCTCACAACCCTAGGCAAGTCTAAATTGGGCCAAGTATTTGGGCCAGAGAATCGTGTATTCGCTCCCGTCAACTTCGCGAAACGCGGCTCGCAGAGCAGCCCAGGTGCGACCGCTCTCCAGAATCGATCTTACTCGGCTGAACGAAGCATGTGGATCATCCGTGAGGATGAAGATATTCATCTCGCCAGAGCCTATATCGTGGCCGTCGACCGTGACGTGATCCGCCATGTTCGTGATCAACTGATCCTCAGTCGCGATTAGGGTGTCGTAGTCGTTTGCAAACGATCCTAATGTCCACTGCAAGACGAGTTGGTATCTCATGACACTCCGCTGCAGCGAGTTTAGCGCACTGAACTATCTTCGATGATTCCATGTCCTGGCCAGTGTCGGCAGTGTAAGATTTTAGGTCCGGCAGCCTGAAGCCGGACGCCGGAAGCCCAAACATGTCAGCCACCATCCTTGACGGAACCAAGATTGCGCAAGACATCCGCAACGAAGTCGCTGCGGAAGTGAAGACCATGGCTGCGGCTGGAGTGCGTCCCGGGCTGGCCGTCGTGCTCGTCGGACACAATCCGGCGTCTGAGATTTACGTGCGCGGTAAGGTCAAGGCCTGCGAGGAAGTCGGGCTGTACAGTGAGAAACTGACGCCGCCGGAAACCGCAACCACGGCGGAATTGCTCGCGCTGATCGAAGATCTCAACCGCCGCGACGACATCGATGGGATCCTCGTACAGTTGCCGCTACCTGCGCGGGTCGATGCCAAGAAGGTGCTGATGGCGGTCGATCCGGCCAAAGACGTCGACGGATTCCATCCCGTGAATGTGGGTTTCCTCTCCACGCAGCGGCCGGGCCTCGTGCCGTGCACGCCCGCCGGAGTCATCGAGATTCTGAAGCGCAGCAACATTCCGATCGCGGGGCGCGAAGCCGTGGTCGTGGGACGCAGCGACATCGTGGGCAAGCCCGCCGCCATGCTGCTGCTCAATGCCAACGCCACGGTCACGGTATGTCACTCGAAGACGCACGATCTCCCCGGAGTCTGCCGCCGCGCCGACATTCTGGTGGCGGCGATCGGGCGCGCGGGCATGATCACCCGCGATTTCGTGAAGCCGGGCGCGACCGTCATCGATGTGGGAATGAACACCATCACCGATCCCGCAGAATTTCAGCGCTTCTTCGCCGGTAATGGCAAAAGGGAAGAGAACTTCCGCAAGAAGGGATCGACGCTGATCGGCGACGTGCATCCCGAAGTCGCCGAGATTGCCGGAGCCCTCACGCCCGTCCCCGGCGGCGTCGGCCCGCTTACTATCGCGATGTTGATGTTCAACACGGTCAAAGCCGCCAAAATGCGGCGGGGAAATCGGGTCTCGGAACTATCCCGCGCCTAGCGATGACCACAGCCACATTCTCAAGGACGGCGCGAACACGAGAACTGAAAGAAAGTGTTTTCCTCTGCGTCCTCAGTGTCCTCTGTGTTGAAGGTTCTGTTTTGGAGGCCTCATGCTGAAAGTGGGCCTCACCGGGGGCATTGCCGCCGGCAAGTCGGTTGTGGGCGAGATGTTTGTCGGGCTGGGCGCACACCTCGTGCAGGCGGACCGCATTGCGCACTCCCTCATGCAGCCGGGCGAGGCGGTCTATAACGAAGTCGTCCGCCACTTCGGCCGCGAGATTCTCAATCCCGACGGCAGCGTGAACCGCGCCAAACTGGCCGAAGTCGCCTTCGGTCCGGCCAGCGCCCCTGAGGGCCAGCGCGCCTCACGCATCGAAGAACTCAACCGCATCGTGCATCCGGTGGTGATCCGCAGCCAGGATGAATGGATGGAGCAAACGGGCCGGCAGGATCGCGCACGCGGTCGCGATCGTGGAAGCAGCGCTGATTCTTGAGGCGGGGCCGGCGACCGTTTCGATCGCCTGATCGTGGTCACCTGCGCTGAAGAACAGCGTGTGGTCCGCTTCGCCGCTCGACAGAAGATCGATCTCGAGGCCGCGCGCAAAGAAGTCATCCGCCGCATGGCCGCTCAACTTCCCGACGAAGAAAAAATCAAAGCCGCCGACTACGTGATCGACAACTCCGGTTCGCTCGAGCAGACGCGCCAGCAAGTGCGCGTGGTGTGGGAACAACTGCGTGCTGCAGCGGCCTTGTCATCCTGAGCGAAGCGAAGGATCCATGCACTCCCCGCCAGTTGCACAGATCCCTTCGACTTCGCTCAGGGCAGGCTCTTCGCGGCAAACAGCGCCGCTCCAGGATGACAGCGTGCCTGAACGTGCTTAGTCCCGGCCCATTGTTTAAAATCATTTCAGGGACCTTTCTACTTCCCGACATCGTACATACCTTCGAACGGCTGAATCGGACGGTTAAATCGGATGGTTGAATTATGAAAGTCATGCGGCCCTTGATCTTCGCGCTGGCCATTGCCGGCGGATTCTTCTACTTCACGACCTGGCGCTCGAACTCGCAGGCGGGCGGTTTGCATCCCTCGAACTGGCTCAGCCATCCCGCGCAGGTGGAGATTACCGAGGCGGCGCCCAACGAGCCCCTCGATGGCGAAGAACAAAACAATATCTCTGTGTATAAGAAGAATATTCCGTCGGTGGTGAACGTTACTTCGCGCGCCATGACGTTTGATTTCTTCTACGGGCTGGTTCCGCAGGAAGGCCAGGGCTCGGGATTTGTGATCGATAAAGAAGGACACATCCTGACCAACTATCACGTGATCGCCGAGGCGCGGCAGGTGGAAGTCACCCTGCACAATCGCAAGAAGTACAAGGCCACGGTAGTCGGCACCGATCCGCCGCACGATCTGGCGGTGATTCAGATCAAAGCGCCTGACCTGATTCCCGCGGTACTGGGCGATTCGCGCAATTTGCAGGTCGGGCAAAAGGTGTATGCCATCGGCAATCCGTTTGGCCTGGCCGGAACGATGACGCGCGGCATCGTGAGTTCGATCCGCCCCGTGCGCGAGCCCAACGGAGCGATGATCGACGAAGCCATTCAGACTGACGCCGCGATCAATCCCGGAAACTCCGGCGGTCCGCTGATGAACTGGCACGGCGAAGTCATCGGCATCAATACGATGATTCTCTCCAACGTCGGACAGAACGCGGGTATCGGCTTTGCCATTCCCATCAATACCGCGAAAGCCGTCTTGAATGACCTGATGACACTGGGCCGGGTGCGGCGTCCGGCGCTGGGCGTGCGCACGATTCCCATCACTCCTGAACTGGCCGATGAGATCGGCTTGCCCGCCGATTACGGATTGCTGATTATCCAGGTCACTCCCGGTGGTTCCGCCGACAGCGCCGGACTTCGCGCCGGTACCGAGCGTGCCTACCTGGGCAATACGCCCATCATGCTGGGCGGCGACTTGATCGTCGCCATCGACGATCAAAAGGTGCAGGACGAAGAAGACCTTTCGCAGATGATGAACAATCACCGCGCCGGAGACACGGTGAAGATCACCATCTACCGCAACAAGAAAAAGATGGACGTGAGCGTTTCACTGGGCGAAGCACGGCAGCAAGTGTGAAAACTGCTGTGAAAACGGTGTAAGTGGCCGGCAGGGGCGTCATCCTGACGGAGCCGTTCTTCAGGCGGAGGAAGGATCTCGCGCGGAGACCGATAGTGCGTTCCAGGCTTCCGTCTCTCGCCTTGAAAACCGCCCCATTCCCATGTAATCTGTCGTCCTGCCTATGACTGCCGTCCTTTAATTCCGCGGGTTGCAACCTTGAGCGAGACGTGCGCGGAGTTGTGTGCGCGGCGCTCCTGCCTTGTTGTCTCACACAAAGCTGTCTCAGACTGGAGAGGATGATTCCCATGCAATTCGTGGATAAGGCACTCGCCCGCCGATTGGAGTCTTGCGAGGAGATGCCGCAGGTGATGTACGCACGCATGTTTCAGAAAACGCGTCCCGAGATTGGCGCGGCGGAGGAAGAAATCTGCGGCGGTCACATGATTTTTGCCGGGCTGGGATCGCCCATCGGACGGGCGACCGGCGCCGGACTGGACCGCGCGTTCACGGCGGCGGATCTCGATCGAGTGGAAGCGTTTTATCGTGCACACAAAGCGCCGTCGCAGGTGGATCTGAGTCCCATGCACGAGCCTGCCGTGTTCGAACTGTTCAAGGAGCGTGGATACGCGATCGCGGAACTCAACAATGTGCTGTTTCGGAAGCTGGATGCAGAAGAAAAGTTTCCTCCGCCTCCGCCGGGGTGTGAGATTCGTCCCAGCCGTCCTGAGGAAGCAGAGACTGCGGGCGGGATCGTTGAAAGCGCCTTCTTCCCTGGCGGGGCGCCGGAAGCATACCGTGGCCTGGTCGCGCCGTTCTACCAGATGGAGCGGGCGCTGGCGTTCGTGGCCAGCGTCGACGGCAGACTCGTGGCATGCGGAACGGGGCTGATCGTCCCCGAGCACCGAGTCTTCGCCCTGTGCGGCGCGGGCACGCTTACCGCATATCGCGGACGCGGCTTGCAGACCGCACTGCTGCGTGCCCGCATGGCGGCCGCGGTCCAAGCCGGATGCGAGTACGCCGCAGTCGTCACCCAAGGCGGCAGCACTTCGCAGCGCAACGCGGAGCGTCTGGGGTTCCGCGTGGCGTACAGCAAAGTCACAGTGATCAAGCAACTAAACGTGTAGCGCTGGAATAGTAGCGCAGGCATCCCTTCGACTCCGCTCAAGGCAAGCTCTGCCGGCTGTCCCGGCGGCGCCACGGTCGCGCATAGCGGTTTTACCCCAGCGAATGCTTGTGACGGCTGAAACGATCACGAGAGTGCGCGCAAATCCTTCCGGAGCCGCTCGGGATCACCATCATGAAGCAGCGCCTCAACCTCCAGGTGTCTACTCTGCCAGACCGGGACGGCGCGCATCAGCAGTCTTCGCCCTTTTGCCGTTAGAGTCATCCGCCGGCCGCGCCGGTCCTTCGAGTCTGCCGTGACCTTGACCAGCCCTCGACGCTGCAACGGCTTCAGAGCCGCCGTCAGCGTGGTCCGATCCATTGCAAGCAGCGACGCAACTGCCGCCATACCGGGCGCTTCCGGCCGGTTCAAAGACATCAGCAGCGAAAATTGCCCGTTGGTCAGGCCGAGCGGGCGCAGCGCATCATCGAAGCGCCGTGCCAGAGCCCGGGCAGCTCGCTGGACATGAAGACAGAGGCACGAATCGCGGACTCGAAAAGTGGTCTCAAAAGGTGGCTTTGTAATTCTTGACACAGCGCACATTATATTGATATCAACGTATCTTGCAAAGATGCGAAAGGGCAATCCTATGGCTCAGGAGAAATCAATGAGGCGGGAGATCATCAGGACCATCACAGTGCTTGTCTTCGTGGCGTCCGTCGTGTGCTCCGCGCGGCCAGCGCAATCACAGAACGCCAAAACACCCTATCCGAGCATGGCCCCAGTTGAGCAATACATGATGGCGGATCGGAATTCCGAGATAGTCCTGGCGCGGAGCGCGGCCCCGGAATCTATCTCACGCGATGCCGAGGTTCTGGTCCTCGGAGTGCATGGTTACGAAACCGCAGTCAAAGGGAAGAACGGTTTCGTGTGTTTGGTGGAACGATCGTGGACCGCCGGCATCGACGACCCTGACTTTTGGAATCCCAAGCTGCGGGCTCCAATCTGCTTCAACCCGATGGCCGTACGAGCCTACCTTCCACTCACGATCAAAAAGACCGAGCTGATACTCCGTGGAGAATCCAAAGCTCAAATGTTCGAGAGCATCAAGGTAGCCCTCGACAAGAAAGAAGTGCCGCCGCCGGAACCTGGCGCCATGTGCTACATGCTGTCCAAGGACGGGTACTTGAACGATCATGACGGGCACTGGCATCCCCACCTGATGTTTTTCGTTCCGCAAACGGACGCTGCGACTTGGGGCGCAGATCTGCCAGGCTCGCCGATTTTTGCGGGTAAGGACGTGCAGGACCGCCTGACCGTATTCCTGGTTCCGGTTGCCAAGTGGTCGGACGGTACGGTGGATCCTTCGGTTGCGCACTGACGTTCGATCTCAACGGTCCGTGGTCGTTGCGCTTCCACAAGCGTCCATAGAATAGTGGAGACAATGACTTCGGAAAGCGTTGTCCTGCAGGGCAAACACATTCGCCTCGAACCGCTGGAGCATCGCCACGTCGACGGCTTGGTCGCCGCAGCGGGGAACGACGCCGAACTCTACCAGTGGAGCCCTGTCCCCCGCGGCAAGGAAGCAGTCACGAGTTACGTTGACACCGCCCTCGCCTGGCGCGACGCTGGCAGCACCGTGCCGTTCGCGATCGTGCGGGCCAGCGACGGCGCGGTACTTGGCTCAACCCGCTTCTGGAACATCGAGCGGTGGGCGTGGCCGCAGGGCCATCCCTCGCATGGCCGCAAGACACCGGACGCCTGCGAGATCGGTTACACCTGGCTGGCTCGCTCGGCCACCCGCACTGGAGCCAATACAGAATCCAAGCTGTTGATGCTGACGCATGCCTTCGAGGTATGGCAGGTGCTGCGCGTCTGCTTTCACACCGACGCCCGAAACCAGCGTTCCCGCGCTGCGCTGGAACGCATCGGCGGAAAGTGCGAGGGTGTTCTGCGCGCCCACCGTATGGCCGCGGACTTCATCCCGCGCGATTCCCTGCGTTACTCGATCCTGGCGGCCGAATGGCCGGGAGTCAAAGAGCGGCTGGCTCAGTTGTTGAATCGGAGCTAAGAATGTGGCGCGGGGACCCCCGCCCGCGCAGCCTGCAGCACCGGTCGGAGCAGCGCGGGCAAGGGCGCCCGTGCCACATAGCACTATCGACAAAGACTCGCTCTATGCGGTCGTCGTAGTCTCCATCCGATCCTGGGGCTGCTTCGTTGTGGGATGCTGAAAGCAAAGCCCGTATCCATCCGGATCCTTGAACCACAACTGTCTCATGCCATAAGGCGCAACCTTGGGCTCCTTCAAATTGACTCCATGCGCACGCAAGTGCTGGTAGGCCGTGTCGAGATCTTTGCAGCCGAAGAAGAGACAAGTATCGTCGTGGGCGGCCACGCGCGGCGGTTCCGGTGCCGGCGGCCGCTGGTCGGCTTCGTAAGCGGTATTGAGCATCAGCTCGGCGCCATTCAACTTCAGCCACGCCCAGTTGCAATCGTCCCCCGGCTGAGACGTGGCGTGAACGCTAAACCCCAACACGTCGCGGTAGAAGCGGATCGCGGTCGGCATGTCGAACACCTGCAGCAGCGGACAAATCCCGTGAATGTCCATGGCCGTATCAATCTCCTTACTTTGGCGGGAAATATATCAGAAGACTGGGATTGCCATCTGGTTAGGGGTAGAATTCTATGTGAGATGGCCTTCAAAGTCTTCCTGATCTCTGGTACCGACCCTAACGAGCAGGTCGCTGCATGGCGTCTTCAGACGCTTGCGACAGCGTATGGAATGCATGTGTCCGTGCCGAATCGTAACGGGTCCATGACTGGAGGCATCGTTGATCAGGTTCGCCGCGCAATTGACCAGTCGGATTGCGTTCTCGCAATCATCACCGAGAACCTAGGACCAGTGGTCGCCCACGAGTTGAACTATGCTCTCTCGAGAGGAAAACTCATTATTCCGGTTGTGAGGGAGGGTGTTGCAGTGCCTCCTGCACTCAGAAAGCTTCCCATTTTTTACTTTTCCCCATGGAATAGCGCCCAAGCCGAAAGTGAAGTAATAGAGTTTCTCAAGAAGCAGAAGGTGAGCAAGGAAAATCTGCAATCAATGGCGGCTTTCATCCTGGCTGGACTTGGGGTGTTTCTGCTCGCCGCCCTCTCCGAGAAGTGATGCGGATTGCCGTCATCGATAGTTCCTGCCTGATCAATCTTATCCACCTCGACCTTGCGTCGAAACTGCCTCTGTTTTTCGATCGAATCTACATTCCACGCAACGTCCAAATTGAATTCAATAGGAAACATCGCGCTCGCTATCGCCTGAACAAACTGCTCCGAACGGGTGTGTTCGAAAGGTGCATGTGCAAAGATGAAACCAGCTTTAGAATCCTGAGCGCAGAACTGGACCCTGAAGCCGAGGGACTAGTGCAGGCCCAAGAAAGAGGCGCGGATTGTTTCCTCGTCGATGAACGTAAAGCGCGAACCATTGGTCTGAGGCAAGGACTTGTCCTGTACGGAACGGTGCGATTGCTCGCGAGACTCTGCCTGGACGGATACGCCGCGGATCCGTGGGTTCTCGTAAAGAGACTAAGGAGAGAACTGAAATTTCGTGTCGGGGATGACGTTGTCAAACAAGCAATCGCTGCCGCAGAGACGCCTATTGGGAGATTCTCCATCCTGGAAGACCCTGAATGAACGTGGACGAGATTCGCGCCTACTGCCTGGCCTTTCCCCAAGCGACCGAGAATATCCAGTGGGGCGACGACCTCTGCTTCAAGATTCGCGGCAAAATCTTCGCCACCCTGGCCCTGACTGCCATTCCGCAGAAACTATGCTTCAAGTGCACTCCGGAGCTGTTCGCCGACCTGGTGGAGCGAGAGGACATCGCTCCGGCTCCCTATGTCGGACGCTACAAGTGGGTGATCCTCGACCGCCTGGACGCGCTGGGCAACCATGAGTTGAGAGATTTCCTCCGGCAATCGTATGAGATGGTCGCCGCGAACGCCCCGAAAACCGTGCGTCAGGCAGAATCCCGGAAGAGCGCGAAGAAGGTCGCGAAGAAGACCGTAAAGAAGAAGGCCGGACCCAAAAGCCGCGCCACCCGGACTCGTAGGAAGAAGAGCTAGAAGCGTGTCTTCGGCTCAGCGGGCACGACGCCCGCCCACCCAGCTTGAGCCATTTGACTCTGCTCGCTTCGGTCGGCTAGCCTCAAGAGTCTGTTGCAATTCCTGGGGCCTTCAACCTGGCATGCGATCCCTGCATAAATCATTGATTTTGCTGCTGATGTCGATAGTGGTGGTCGCGACCGCGCCCTTCACCCAAGCCTCCGTCCATCCGGTGCACGCCCAGCACGCAATCGTGGTCAGCGTCCACGATCTCGCTTCGCGGGTCGGCGTAGACATCATGCAGGCGGGCGGCAACGCGATCGACGCAGCTGTGGCCACCGGGTTCGCGCTGGCCGTGGTGCATTCGCCCGCGGGAAATATTGGTGGCGGCGGATTCATGCTCATCCGTATGGCCGATGGCAAGACGCACTTTATCGACTACCGCGAAAAGGCCCCGGCGGCGGCGACGCGCGACATGTTTCTAGATCCGCAGGGCAACGTCATTCCCGACGCCAGCGAAATTGGTTACAAGTCGATCGGCGTGCCGGGATCGGTGGCCGGTCTGGTTTATGCCGAGCAGAAATACGGCAAGCTGACGCTCAAGCAAGTCATGGCCCCGGCGATCCGACTGGCGCGCGAGGGCTATGCCCTTACATGGGCCGAGTCCGCCGATCTTCACGACAAGTACCTGGCGCAGTTTCCCGAATCGCGCCGCGTATTTCAGCGCAACGGCGACTACTACAAGCCGGGAGAGATTTTCCGCCAGCCCGACCTGGCCCGTACTCTGGAACGAATCGCCGATAAGCCCGACGATTTCTATCACGGTGCTCTCGCGCGGGAACTGGCCGCCGCCATGCAAAAGGGTGGAGGCCTGATCACGGCCGACGACCTCGCGCACTATGAAGTCAAGGAGCGCGAGCCGGTGCGCGGCACCTACCGCGGATATGAGGTCATCAGCGCGCCCCCGCCCTCGTCGGGTGGAACCGTGCTGATCGAGTCGTTGAACATTCTGGAACGCTACGATCTCTCGAAGATGGGCGACCGCTCCGCCCAGTCGATTCACTACACGACCGAGGCTTTCCGGCGGGCATTCTTCGATCGCGCCGAGTTCATGGGCGATCCCGATTTCGCCAAAATCCCCGTGGCGCAGCTGATCGATAAACGATACGCAGCTGCCTGGGAGCAGACGATTGATCCCGCGCACGCCACTCCCAGCAAAGACTTGAAGCGGCCGGCGGTGTTCAACGAACTGGAGCAATATGCGGCCGCGCATCCGCCGATGGCGCCGCACGAGTCCAACCACACAACGCACTATTCCGTAATGGACGGCGACGGCAACGCAGTAGCCGTGACCACTACCATCAACGACTGGTTCGGTTCGCGCGTGACTGCCGATGGTCTGGGTTTCCTGCTCAACGACGAGATGGACGACTTCTCCGCCAAGCCGGGCGTGCCCAACTCCGACGGCTTGCTTCAGGGTGAAGTGAATGCGGTCGGTCCAGGGAAGCGTCCGCTGTCGTCCATGACTCCAACGATCGTGGTCCGCGACGGCAAAACCGTCATGGTGCTGGGTTCGCCAGGCAGCTCCAAGATCATTACTACCGTGGCCAATGTTCTAATGGGTGTGGTGGACTACGGCATGAACATTCAGGAAGCGGTGAACGCGCCTCGCTTTCACAATCAGTGGATGCCCGACGTCCTCAATGTGGAACAATGGTTCTCACCCGACACTCTGAATGTGCTCCAGCACATGGGATACAACATTGAAGTCGGGCTGCGCAGTGGTGCGGATGTCTACCCGTACTGGAGCGACGCGGAGTGCATCGCCGTCGACGGGAAAACCGGCGACCGGCTGGGCGCGAGCGACGGACGCGGCAGCGGAAAGGCAGTGGGATACTAGAAAGGCATTGCCGATTGGTGATTTTTGATTGCTGATTGAAAATCGAAGTGACGTGGTTCTTGGTTTTTAGATCAACAATCAGCAATCATCAATCAACAATTCCCCAAAGGGACGACATGCAGAAAGCAGTTTCCACCTACCTGTTCGTGAAAGAGCGGCTGCATCCGGGCATTCTGGATGGGCTGACTCGCACCGGTGTGCAGACGGTCGAGATTTTTGCGGCGCGCCAGCACCTCGATTACGCCAACCGCAAGGCGCACGTCAAGGAAATCGCCGACTGGTTCCGCGGCAGCGGGATTCCCCTGAACTCCGTACACTCGCCTCTCTACGCAGACTATGAGTGGGGACGCGCTGGCGCTCCGCCGGTCAACGTTGCCTCCACCGACCGTGCGAGCCGCGTCGAAGCCATGGATGAGATCAAGCGTGCTCTGGAGATCGCCGAGCAGATTCCATTCCGCTTTTTAGTGCAGCATCTGGGCACGCCCAACGAGGATTTCAGCGAGAAAAAGTTCGAAGCGGCCATGACCTCGATCGAGCACCTGCGCGCCTTTGCCAAGCCGCTCGGAGTGCGCATTCTTCTGGAGAATGTTCCCAACGAACTCTCGACTCCCGACCGCCTGGTGGAGATGATCCGCAGCGCGCACTTCGATGACGTCGGCGTCTGCTTCGATTTCGGGCACGCGCACATGATGAGTTCCGTCCGCGAAGGCTTTGCAATTCTGCGAAGCCACATTTGTTCCACCCACGTGCACGACAACGACAAGATGAAAGATTCGCACCTGTGGCCGGGGCAGGGAACCATCGATTGGAAAGAAGCCATGGAACTGCTGCGCTCCGCCCCGCAAACCCCGCCCCTGCTGCTGGAACTCGGGGAAGACGAGAAAGTAAATCCGCTGGAAAAGCTGGGAGAAACGTTCGACAAGCTGGAAGGAGCGTAGGTTTCAAGGTTTCTTAGTTTCAAAGTTTCAAGGACCCGCATGGGTTTGCCTTGAAACTCTGAAACCTTGAAACTTTGAAACCTGAAATCATGTCTTCACCCGTCACCACCATCGCAGATATCGGCAAACACGAAGGCCAGTCGGTCACTATCCGGGGCTGGCTCTACAACCTGCGCGAGAGCGGAAAGCTTCTGTTCCCGCAGTTTCGCGATGGCTCCGGCATCATTCAAGGCGTCGTGCCCAAAAACGCGGTCCCGCCCGAAGTTTTCGACGCGATCAAGACCCTGACGCAGGAATCGAGCGTCATCGTCGAAGGCAAAGTCCGCGCCGACAAGCGCGCCCATGGCGGCTACGAGCTCGACGTTGCCAACGTGCAGGTCGTGCAGCGCGTGCCCGAAGCCACGCCCTATCCGATCACTCCCAAGGAACACGGTACCGACTTCCTGATGGAGCACCGCCATCTCTGGGTGCGCTCGCAGCGCCAGGCGGCGATTCTGCGCGTGCGTGCAGAGATCATCAAGGCGGCTCGCGACTTCTTCGACGAACGCGGCTTCACGCTGACTGATCCGCCTATCATTACTCCCGCGGCCTGCGAAGGCACAACTACACTGTTCCCGGTCGACTACTTCGACGAAAAGGCGTACCTGACGCAGTCCGGCCAGCTCTACGTGGAAGCGACCGCCATGGCTCTGGGCAAGGTGTATTCGTTCGGTCCAACGTTTCGCGCAGAAAAGTCGAAGACTCGCCGCCACCTCACGGAGTTCTGGATGGTGGAACCCGAAGTCGCCTACGCTGACCTCGACGACGTCATGGTCCTCGCCGAGGGTCTTATCACCTTCATCGTGAAGCGCTGTCTCGAAAAGCGCCGCGTCGATCTGCAAACCATCGGCCGCGATATTTCCAAGCTCGAAAAGATAGAAGCTCCGTTCCCGCGCATCAGCTACGACGATGCGGTAAAAAATTTGCAGGAAGGTCATGCCCAAGGCAAGCTTGAATCCAAATTCGAATGGGGCGGCGACCTCGGCTCGCCCGACGAAACCTACTTGTCGGCGCAGTTCGACAAGCCGGTCATGGTGCATCGCTACCCGGCGAAAGTAAAAGCCTTCTATATGGAGCCCGACCCGCAGCGTCCGGACTTGGCCCTGTGCGTGGATGTGCTCGCGCCCGAAGGCTACGGAGAAATCATCGGCGGTTCGCAGCGCATGGCGTCACACGAACTGCTGTTGCAGCGCATCCATGAACACAACCTGCCGGAGGAGGCCTTCAAGTGGTATCTCGACCTGCGCAAATTCGGCAGCGTGCCTCACGGCGGCTTCGGCATGGGCATTGAGCGCGCCGTAGCGTGGATCTGCGGCCTCGAACACGTCCGCGAAACGATTCCGTTCCCCAGAATGCTGTACCGGCTGTACCCGTAAGAGATTGAGTAATTGGGTAAGTTAGTAATTGAGTAATTTAAGAAAAGCGAGACTTTAGGTTTTCAATTACTCAATTACTAAATTTCCCAATTACTCAATGCACGCAATCCCCGTCGATTGACCCTATGATGATGACCACCGCAAGCTCCACCAACATCACGCCGCGAAAAATCCGCGTCATTGGCGTTCCCCTGGATCTTGGCCAGTCGCGCCGCGGCGTCGACATGGGGCCATCCGCCGTCCGCGTAGCCGGACTCGAAGCGCGCCTCGAAGCCCTCGGCCACGAAGTGGAAGACGGCGGCAACGTACCTGTCGCCATCCCCGAGCAGAAAAAAGAAGGCGATACCCACGCCAAGTATTTGAAAGAGATCACCGCCACCTGCACTAAGCACGCGGAACTCGTGGTCAAAACGCTCGAGGCCGGCAAGGTTCCGCTCGCGCTCGGTGGCGATCACTCCATGGCCGCCGGTACGGTCTCAGGCGTGGCCGAGTTCTACCGCCGCCAGAACCAACACGTCGGCCTCATCTGGATCGACGCTCACACCGACATCAACACGCCCGACTCCTCTCCCAGCGGCAACGTGCACGGCATGCCGTTGGCCGCGATCATGGGACTGTGGCCCTCAGAACTGAGCAACATCTTCGACTTCTCTCCGAAAGTTAAGCCGCAAAATTGTGTGCTGGTGGGCGTGCGCGACATTGACGCCGTTGAGAAAGAAAATGTCGTTCGCGCTGGCATCGGTGTCTTCACCATGCGCGACATCGACGAACGCGGCATGCGCACCGTGATGGAAGAAGCCCTCCGCATGGCCGCGCGCGGCACTGCCGGATATCACATCTCGCTCGACATGGACTGGGTCGATCCCGAAGACGCGCCCGGAGTCGGAACTCCCGTGCGCGGCGGAGCCACTTATCGCGAGGCCCACCTCGCCATGGAAATCATCGCCGACCACGGCCACATGCGCAGCTTTGAGATCGTCGAAGTGAATCCGGTCATTGACGAACACAACCGCACAGCCGATCTGGCAGTGGAACTGGCGCTGTCAGCCTTCGGCAAGAAGATCCTTTAGCCACGGATTTTCACGGATTCGCGCGGATCAAGAAAAGAAGATGGAATTATCCGTGCAAATCCGTGTTGATCCGTGGCTGGTGTGTCGCGGCTGATGTGTGGCTCGTACCAACCCTGCGATTGACGGGCGCCTCGCCTCGCGTCCACACTGGATGGTCATGGAAAAGCTTCGGGTCGGCATCTTATTCGGCGGGCGCAGCGGAGAGCACGAGGTCTCTCTCCTCTCGGCCGCATCGGTTCTCAACGCAATTGATCAAGAGAAGTACGAAGTCGTGCCCATCGGCATTACTAAAGACGGCCGCTGGCTCACCGCCGAGCATGCCGAAAATCTGCTGACCGGAAAACTCGTGCTCGAACCGCGCAACCTGCGTGCCGGCGATCCGGAGACTACGACTTCAGCCGCGGTACTGGCGCGCGGAGAAGCCGTCGTCGTTCCTCCCGAGCCCGTTCATCGCCACAGCGGATTGGTCCCCTTTCAAACCGATGCCGGAATGATGCGCCGCGCCAGCGATCGCGCCATCAACGTCGACGTGATTTTCCCGGTGCTCCACGGCACCTTCGGCGAAGATGGCACCATCCAGGGTTTGCTCGAACTCGCCGACATTCCCTACGTCGGCGCAGGCGTCCTGGGCTCGGCCGCTGGCATGGACAAAGACATCATGAAGTCGTTGTTCATCACCGCCGGAATCCCCATCGTGAAGCACGTTACGATTCTGCGCGGCGTCTGGGAAAAAGATCCGAAGAAAGTGCAGAAGCTGGTCGAAAGCAAGCTGACCTATCCGGTCTTCGTGAAGCCGGCCAATCTGGGATCGTCAGTCGGCATCAGCAAGGCCCACAACCGCAAGGAACTCGGACCCGCCATCGAGGAGGCGGCAAAGTTCGACCGCAAGATTGTCATCGAGCAGGGCGTAGGCGGCAAGAAAGAGAAGGCCCGCGAGATCGAGTGTTCGGTGCTCGGCAACGACGAGCCGGTTGCCTCCGTGCCCGGCGAGATCGTTCCCGGCAAAGAGTTTTACGACTATACCGCCAAATACGTCGACGAAGGCTCGCAGCTCATCATCCCCGCGAAGCTCACAAAAGCAGAAACGAAGAAAGTTCAGGAACTGGCGGTGAAGGCATTTCAGGCAGTCGACTGCGCCGGCCTGGCCCGTGTCGATTTCCTGATGGACCCGAAGACCGGAAAGATTTTCCTGAACGAGATCAACACCATGCCCGGATTCACCGCCATCAGCATGTATCCCAAGCTGTGGGCCGCGTCCGGACTGGCATATGCCGACCTGATCGACCGCCTGATTCAACTCGGCATCGAACGTCACGAGGACAAAAAGAAAAATCAGTACAGCCGGTAGGCCTGCTGAAGTTGTTTTCCTTCGTGATCCTTAGTGGTTGGCGCTTTTTATTTCTCGCACACAAAGTTCCCCGCATCATTCGTATCCCCGCTGCCCTTGTACTTTGCCGCCAGCGGATACGCGCACAGCGGCCGCGTCATCTTCGGGTGAGCCTTGTCCTCGCCGGCATATTTCGAGGCGATGATCGTTCCCGGTGCCGCCCCTTTCTCCACCCACTGCTCCAGCGCAGCGTCCACGCTGTGCGTAGGATCGTCGAAGATCAGCTTGCCAACTTGCCCGAACGAGTCAGGCCCAGGCCCATCGCCGCAATGCTGCATTCCCGGCACCATGTAGAGTCGCACAAACGAATCCGCATCGCGCTGCCCCATCTTCGCCAGCACGCTCTGGTAGTAGTTCACGGTGTTAAGCGCCGAAATCGCCGGATCGTCCCACCCGTGATACAGAATCAGCCTTCCGCCCCGCGCCTTGAACGCCTTCAGATCTGCGTCGGTCGCGTTCAGCGCGCTCGCAGTCTTCTCTTCGGCTAACTTCCAGCCCGGCATCAACCGCGAACGTCTTGTAGTCCCAGTCGGCCTTTTCATACACCATGTTCGAAAAGTATCCGATGCCGAAGAATGCCATCAGGCTCTTGGCCGGAGCCGGACCCGTAATCCATATGCCCCATCCGCCCTGCCCATCCTCCGCCCCGGGCAGAAAACCGGGAAAGATTTCGCGCCCATGCGAGTCATGCAGACCCGCATAGATAGCCTTCAGCGCAGTCGCTTGCGGCGCAGTCAGACATTTGTCATTGTCCTCTCCCGCTTTGCACTGAATCGTCGCCGGATCGAAGTGACACTGCCGGGGATCGTTCAGAATCCCGTCGCGCACGCCGTCGAGTTCATCGCATGCCGCGTTCACGGCCGCGGCGATCGTCGGAATCTTCGCCTGCGGAATGAAGCTGGCCGGGTCCACCGTCAGCGCCTGCGTGTCCCACGCCGCAGTCGAGAGCAGCGCAGTCCAATAATTCGCCGGAGCCCCCGCCAGAATTCCGTCATAGTCTGCGGGATAACGCTGCGCCTCCATCAGCGCCTCGCGCCCGCCATCGGAACAGCCCGCAAAGTAGGAACGCTGCGGAGTCTTCCCGTAGAACGCATGCACTGCCTCTTTAGCGACGCGCGTCATCTCGTGGATTCCGCGATGTCCGAAGTCGATCACCTTCTCCGGATGCCCCAGCGCGAACGTGGCATCAACCGGCGATCCTGTATGGCCCGTATCAGTGGCGGTGGCGGCATATCCTTTGCTCATGGCCGACCCGATTTGCACGTAGTCGATGAGCCCCGCGAATCCGCCGTTGCCAATGCCCTGCAACTTTCCATTCCACCCCGAAGCCGGTAACCAGATCTCGATCCTGATGTCCGAGTCCACAGTTGGCTTTGCCTCCGCCACCACGCGACAGAATGCAGGCAACCCCTTGTAGAACGCCGATACATCCATCCCGCTGAAAGGCGCGGGAGGACCGACGAACGTTCCCGCCGCGACCGTTTGTGAGAGCGTGATCGTCGCATCCGGAATCTTCAATCCAGCGAGCTTTGCGCAGGAATCGTCCCCAAATGCGAAGACGCTGCAAACCAGAAGGGAAGCCGCCAACAACAGGTGTGTAATTTTCATGATGGATTCGAACACAGCAAACTCTGTGTCCTCAGTGTCTTCTGTGGTGAAGCATTAGTTGTGGTTAGGGATTCGCCTTCCCCATAAACGCCACCTGATCCGCCTTCATCTTCTTGAGGCCCTCGGTGGGTAAGTACACCATGTGCCCCGAATCGTAAGTCGCGAACGAAATGTTATCGCGATACTTCTGCGGCAGATTCAGATGGTCCACCGTGTAATTCGCTGCATAATACGGCGTCGCCAGATCGTAATAGCCTTCCATCACCAGAATCTTCAAGTAAGGATTCTTCACAATCGCCTGCCGCATGGCCAAAGCCGTGTCAGGAAATCCCTGGATCGCCGATCCCCAATCCCATTGCAGGCCACCGCTCTCCGCGCGCACGTTGTACGGCATGTCAGTCTTGTATCCCAACTCCGTGCGCAGGTAGTTGTTAAACACCGACGTAAACGGCGGCTGCGTGGCCGCTCCCGTGGGATCGTACATCGGCGTGTCGAGCAACCCGTTGGGATCGGGCCCGGTGTAGCGTGCGTCCAGGCGCCCAACGCGCAGCTTCTGATCGATCAGCAGGTAGTGCGTGAACTTGCGCACATTGATGCGCAGGTTGGCCTCATCGATCACTTCCTTGCTCAGACCCGTGAAGCGCGCCAGCTGATCGATGACTTTCTGCCGCTCCTGCGGAGTAAGCGAGTCTCCCTTCGCCAGCGCCTGCGCGTACTCGGTCGAAGCCCACTGTTCCGATTCCTGACGCGCCTTGTTCATGTCCTGCGCGAGATCGGCGGGCAGCTTGTGGTGGTAGCCCGCGATCATGGTGAACGACGGAATCAGAAAAATGTAGGGCTGATCGTTCGTGTTGTTGTCTTCAAGCGTCTCGAAGTTCAGCACCGTCGAAAGCAGAGTGATCCCGTTGAACGAAATCCCACGGTCTGCGAGATATCCCGCGATGCCGGCCGAGCGCGTCGTGCCATAGCTTTCTCCAAACAGAAACAGCGGCGACGTCCACCGTTCATTGCGTGTGATGTACAGCCGTATGAACTCACTGAACGCCTCAATGTCTCCCTTGACGCCCCAGAATTTCTTGAATTGTTCCGAGTCTGCTGCGCGGCTGAACCCGGTGCCGATCGCGTCGATGAGAACCAGATCACTCCTGTCGAGCATCGTCGACTCGTTGTCCTCGATGCGGTAAGGCGCGGGAGGCATGAATCCGTCCGGTTGCAGCACGACTTTGCGTGGCCCCAGCGCTCCCATGTGCAGCCAGATCGACGCCGATCCCGGACCACCGTTGAACGCGAACGTCAGTGGACGCTTGGCCGCATCCTGCCCGTCCAGCGTGTACGCCACGTAGAACATTTGCGCTTCGATTCTCCCGTCACCGCGCTTGATGGGCAGCCGCCCCGCGGTCGCCGTGTACTTCAGCACCTTCCCGTCGATGGTGATCTGATGATGCGTGACCACCGGAGCTGTCTCCGTCATATCGTAATGCTCTTCTTTGTCCTTTTCTTTGTCGCCCGAAGCCTCACGCGTCGCAGGCCTCGGCTCGGCGGGAACCTCTGGCTTGATAGCGCTCTCCGCGGGTTTTTCGGAAGGTTGTGCAGCCGCCTGCTTCTTTGCGGCGGCGGTTTTCGAAGGCTCCGCTTGTTGCGCGGAAGAACTTGCAGCAAACGGAGTAACAGCGACTACGATGAAACTAAGAATCACGTTGGCAAACATCCGGGAAAATCGCTTCATAGTTTTTCCACCCACAAAGGGTCTATTCGACCAGATTTCCTGGACAGGGCGAGTGGCAGGAATTGTACACCGCAGACCCTTGCGGGAACTGCTCATGTGGGGATTCAGCGTGGCGAGCAGGAATGGGACGAAGCCACGAAGGCGAACTGAAACCGCGAAGCGGCGACAGAATTTGGCGTCGGACGTAAGTCCGGGGTAGTTCCGGCTCGGACGGAACCAAGGAGGGAAGGCAGAACAAATCACCCGGCCGCGCGAGCGACTATGCGGCAAATGGCCGGCGGTTCATGCTCCCGGAATCGCGCCGGCCTGACGAAATGGCTGCAGCTTGCTCCTCGTCCAAAGCAGATGCATCGCATTTCTCTGACTTTGACGAGAACAAATGGAACCAACGCAAGATGATCAAGGTCGCCAACAACCACCACAACAACCATGTCTGCTCGATGAACGCGATCACAGAACCCCTCCACGGCTGCAAGTGACTACCCCCACAATGGCGTATTCAACCGGCTTTCAATAAATATACCAGATAGTCGATTTAAATACTAGACATTATGCGCGCGTCGCTGCCGGAGTTCGCTGAGCCCAACAGAAGGGTTGCCCATCCTTCGCCGCTTCTTGCGAAGGGTAGATTTGACTCGACGGTCGAGGCGCACAGCGGAGGCAGTCGCCCGGTGCCCCTTTGCCTATGAGTGTGCTTGAGTGGAGACTGATGTTGCCGGCTTGATGGCTTTCAGCGAGTAGTGGGTTTGCTCGCTCTCAGACTCGCTGAAGACGTGGACCCGGGCTTTCTCCTTCATTTTGAACTTATACGGATTCCGAGGCTGGCAGGGACAAATCAACCGTTGCCATTCCGGCGAACCGGCCACGTCCTCGATGTAGGCGCCGTTGCTGTAGGTGAGGCTAAAGTCTTTCACCAGGTACTGCATGCGGCAACTTGGACATTCCACATAAAGGCGGGTTCTCGGCATCGGGTTCCTGATTCCTGATTCTCCTAATACCTAGAAGAGAAATCGTGTTCCTGGTGCGTCCGGGTAAGTTGCGTCCGGTTAAGTCCGGCCGTTCGGATTTCGCCGTTCGAGCCAGAAGCGGATCGGCTGCCTATCCAGCTGCGGAAGGGGCCGATGAGTGCTAGTTAAACACGCTTTGGACTGCGTTGAAATGGCTCCAAGGGATGGTTATCGAAGTAACCGAAAGGGCGGGGAACATCTCGTCTGTCGACAGGTTTCCCCATGTCCCCCGGGTTTTCCAAGAACAGTTACACGAAGTTGATCGGATTGGCCCATCGGTTGACGAAATCATTGATGGAATCGTCGCCAAGATTCTTCTCCGGCGGCCACCCAATTGGCAATCCCTCATTAGGCCAGAATTGGGTAGAGACACTATTCCAAGCAGTGCTTGGGCGAAGCATAGGGAGGGGCCTTCCGCGCTTCATAATATCCGCCCAGCGCGGAGCAAGAACCTGAAGGACGAGACGGCCAGCAACGTAAGTGAATGCGTACATCTCAAGGCCGTAGAGGGGACTGCCTTTCGGCGCATTAGGCTCAAGCACGTGTCCGCTAAAAAGGCCGCTACTCGCAGCACCGCCAGAGAATCGCGCCAACCACATCTGAGTTCCGATCGGAATCTGAAGCGAGTTCTTGAATCGAAGTCTCGCAGCGGGAGTGAAAAACGCTTCCCTGTTCTTGTTCATGCAGGTAGCGGTGACAGCACTCTTAAACGCAAACGCGGCAAGTAACACGGCACCGCTCGACAAGAGGGAGAATTCCATGGGGTCTCGGATCATGCTCGAGAATGCTAGTTTCGCTCTAGCTTCTAACTGACTCAACCAGCCCTCGTTGCAGGGTTTGCACACATCATTGACGGTGAAGTCTATCGTCTTGAAATCGCGGACCTGTACTTTCCCGGTTTCAGGATCAACATATTTCCATGTATATGCGGAGGAGGTAAATAGGCGTCCAATCCATGCGCTCCATACGTGCTCCCCTGTGATCTTGGCAGCATCGTCATCGCAGAATATGCATTTCTTGCGCGGTTTCACTATTCCATCATCGAGCAATTGAATGTTGTTTGTCACAACAATTGTGCTTGCCCCAGTTCTTTCCGTCACCACTAATAAGAAGCGCGTGGAAAAACTAGGCTACATGCATCGCAACCCGGTCAAGCGTGGACTGGTGCTCGAACCGCGACAATGGTCATGGAGCAGTTTTTGCGACTACGCGGAAGGCCGACACGGCCCGGTCTTGGTAAACGAACCGTGGAAAGCTGAACTCCGCGTCAGGGAAGTCGCCTGATACCATCGTCCGTGGTGCCAACCTTTCGAAAATCACGAAAGGTGGGGCAGCCCTTTTCGTGGTTGTGCGAAGGCGGGGCCCCCTTCAGTGACTGCCGGTTAACCAACCCGTATGTGTCGTCTCTGGGGGATGATGTGTTCTATCTCTCCCACCCTTCGAACCGCTTCAGGATGGGATACGTACGGCTTGAGCACCTGCAAACGATTCGCTATCTCGTCAGGAGAGCCGGGTTGTTCATTTGCCTTTATCCATGCGGCAGTCGCCAAGAGCTCCATTTCCACCAGTGGTTTCCGTGCTAAAAACCTGCAAACCTCAGCTACGGCAGCACGTTCTTCATTACCCAGTTGAGCCTTCTGTTTTAGAGCTGGGGCATTCGTCCCAGGTACCAAAACCTGTGAAAAACCTGGTCGCGAATCAGATGAAATAGCACAGTAGCTTTTCATCTCACCAAGCTCAGACTCAATATCCAACGAGAAAGGGCCATGTTTGTAAAGAATGAACGAAAAAGGAACTTGCTCGATACCATTCGCTTGTAGCAAAAACATTGCCTTCTGAAGATGCGTGCTCTTTGGCATCTCACCGTTCGCGTGAAACTGCTCAATGGCTTCAAGCAACAATGCGTGACTTCTGAAATTCACAATCGTCTCCTAGCTTTCTGCTAAACGCTTTTCTACAAAGGTTCGTATTTTCTTCTCCCCATCTAATTTAAGAGAAGGAGGTAAAAAAATCAACCCAATTTCGATCTTTGGGAGATTCGGGACCACGCTCGATATGTCTAAGGAACTCACGACGGAGCCATCATCCATGATGACAAGAAAATCGTTCGCTTCAGACTTGGGGGCATAACGATCTGAGCGAACGCTGTCTTCTCCAAACTCGCGATGAGCAAATTGTAGAGCGTCGTCGAGGATCGTGGGGCATTTGACTTTGTGCGGGGAAATTAGCTCGTAGACTGCTCGAAAGTGTTTCCTTCCGATCACGCGACATGCGAGCTCATGATTCCTGTCTCCCGCGTCAGCGAGCGACAATCTCAGCGCACTGAGGATTTCATCGTCAGTAACTTTCAGAAACTCCTTCCAATCGACAGAGAATTTTCCATTAGGAAGGTAAGCAACCAGGAAATCCTTAAGATGAATGTCGTAAATTCGCCTCACGCTGTGCAGATAGACTTGAACATACATGAAGTAGCGTGCCAAGAGAAGAGCTTCGGCCGGGTGAAGACTGCCACTGTCTAAACCCAGCGCAATCTCATTATTCGAGGGATCAATGGTCACACGCAATCCGCTGATGAGCCGTGACGGATCGATTTTACCGTAGGGAACGCCGACGTGATAGGAATCTCGCAAAAGGTAATCGATACGGTCCGCTCCAAATGTGTTTCCGGTAATAATCTCGTTGAGCAGTGTTTTCCAAGGTGTCAGCGTCACATCTTTGCGCTTTCGGAAGTCCCAGGCAACATCGATCACGTCCTCGACCTTTATAGGGGGAGACGGGTTTTCCAATATGCCTCTGAGCTCTGAATTTCGTATGATCTCAGCTGTCATTCTTTCGTGGTCCCATGCTTCAGGCAATAGTGCTTTCTCTGCAGCGTGCGAAAATGGCAGATGGCCAACATCGTGCAATAACGCTCCAGCCCGCAAAACGTTCTTCCAGTAGCTCTTATTTGCCCCATTCATTTCGTCCGAAATACGATCGAGTACTCGTTGATCTATCTGGCGATCGAAAACAGCATCAAAAATGCGTCCGGCGACTTCCATGACCCCAAGAGAATGTTCGAAACGCCGGTGAGAAGCGCCGGGATACACTTCGTATGACATCGCCAATTGGTGAATTGACCTGAGGCGCTGGAAAGGGCCGGAATCAATAAGCGATTTCTCGACATTGTTGAAATGTACGAACTCGTGAATCACGTCGCGTAGTTCATGGCGAATCTTAGCCATTTAATCCCCAGTTCCAACATTGGGCCGAACACATGCAGTGTAGCGTGAGATTGACGCTCTCGGGTACGGGAAAACCCGGGACGACGAATACGGGGACGAATACGGGACAGACGTTCCCCCCGTATCTCCCAAAAAGTGCAGCCCCACAGTGAGCCCCAGCGCCAAACCACAGCTAACTCCTTGCCGCTCAAGATTTTGCCCCTAGACGACTGAGCTCCATAGATTAGATCGCGATTTCCCGCTAAACCCATGATTCCAATAGACCGGGGGGGAGGGGGGATACCCTTGTTATCGGACGCTGGTTCCAAAACAGGAATCCGATATTTTCCAAGCGCAGGGTTGCCTCTATCTCAAGTCTGCCCCCAGATTTTCACCTGCTGGGACTTTCCCCTTGACCCGCATTCCCCGTTTTTGTAGGATTGTCAGAACAAGTTCGCGAAGCCTCATCGGCCGAGCGGACCTGAATTTCATGCAGAGTGGCTGAGGGACGAGCCCTATGACGCCACGGCAACCGATCCGGGATCATATATCCCGGGTGCTTGGTGCCAACTCTCTCCTGGAAACAGGGAACATGGGATTCGGAACGCGCGCAATCTTTGCACCCGCTTTCCGATAGCCTCTTTTCCTTTTCCTGGAAAAAGAGGCCATTTGCTTTTTGGGCCGCTTTTTCGAGGCTCGTCCCCGGCTACTCGCTAGGAGCAGGTTTCAACGTGGCAAAGTTTCAAGGTTTCAAAGTCGCCGCTGACGGCGCGAGATCCTTGACACTTTGAAACCTCTGAAACCTTGAAACTTCAAGAAAGCGAGTAGCAACATGTCTCACTACGAACTGCGGTGCCGCGAATGCGGACGGACATGGGGAAACCAGCCCCGCTCCATCTGCGACGATTGTTTCTCCCCCCTCGAAATTGCTTACGACTACGACGCGCTGCGCGGGTCCATCAGTCGTGAGCAGATCGCCCAGCGGCCCCCGAACATGTGGCGCTACTCCGAACTGTTGCCCCTCCCCCCGGGTTATGAACCGCGGCTGCCGGTCGGCTTCACTCCACTGATTCAGGCTCCACGCCTCGCGAAACAGCTGACGGGAACGGCTGCGGCTGCGGGGAATGTCTACCTCAAGAACGACGCCGTGTGCCTGCCCACGCTGAGCTTCAAAGACCGCGTGGTTGCTGTGGCGATATCGCAGGCGAAGGCGTTTGGCTTCGAGACGGTGTCGTGTTCGTCGACTGGAAACCTGGCCAACGCTGTCGCTGCGCACGCCGCGCGCGAAGGGCTGAAGGCGTGGATCTTTATTCCTTCTGATCTCGAGCCCGCGAAGATTCTCGGGACTAACGTGTTCGGCGCGAAAGTCGTGCGGATCGCCGGGAACTACGACCAGGTGAACCGTCTCTGCTCGCAGATCGCCGACGAGCATCGTTGGGGATTCGTCAACGTCAACCTGCGTCCTTATTACGCGGAAGGGTCGAAGACGGTCGGATTCGAAATCGCCGAGCAACTGGGATGGCGGCTGCCCGATAACGTCGTCTGCCCCATGGCCGGCGGATCGCTGATTGTGAAGATCAAGAAGGCGTTTGATGAACTGATCAAGCTGGGGCTGGTCGAAGAGAAGGAAGTGAAGTTCTTCGGAGCGCAAGCGACCGGGTGCTCTCCGATTTCGACCGCGGTGAAGACTGGCAGCTCTGAGATCGAACCGCAGAAGCCGACGACCATTGCGCGGTCGCTGGCCATCGGCAATCCTGCTGACGGACACTACGCGATCAAAGTAATCAAAGGCAGCGGCGGATGGAGTGAAGACGTCAGCGATCCGGAAGTCATCAACTCGATCAAGCTGCTGGCGGAGACGGAAGGCATTTTCACCGAGACTGCAGGAGGGGTCACGGTGGGCACAGCGGGTAAGCTCTATCGCCAGGATCGGATCCTGCCCGACGAGACGACGGTGCTGTGTATCACCGGCAATGGACTGAAGACCACCGACGTGCTCGCCGGAGTCTACGAGACCGAGCGTCCGATCGCTCCGAAGCTTACGGAGTTCGAACACTATCTGCAGAAGACTTTGAGCCTGGCCGAGATTCCTGGAGTCGTCGCGGAAGCAGAAGCGACGGGCGTGGGAGCGTAACATGCCGATCACCGTACAAATTCCGACCGCACTCCGGTGCCACACCGAAGGCGTCGGATCGATCACCTGCGCCGCGTCGAATCTGGCGGACCTGTTCTCCGTACTCGACGAGAAGTTCCCCGACTTGAAGCCGCACTTGCGCGACGACAAAGGGCAAGTCCGCCGCTTCCTCAACATTTATGTCAATGAAGAAGACATCCGCTTCCTCGGCGGACCGACCTACGCCTTCCAGGAAGGCGATGAAGTTCTGCTCGTGCCGTCGATCGCCGGCGGCGCGAGTTAGTCGTCTGACCACGTATCACGGACAGTTCCGAACATAACGATTCAGGCCGCTCTTGCAGCGGCCTTTGTTATTTGCGTTCTGTCTTCCGCGCAATCCATCAACATCGCAACACTCCGCGCTCACACGCGTGTTGGTGAGCGTGATGTTTCGTACTCAAAAAGAATCCGCACAAATTCGTACGCACATTGCATTTCTTCGCTACCCAATGCGCAACGCATGCGTCTCACTCCCCAAGTTGTCACACGAGCCTTCGTGCTTTCCGGTGACAGGCAACGAGCGGGTTCCTGACAGCGGCTCAGGAGCATGTCATGAAGAGTCGCGTATGTGTTGTTTTCCTCTTGCTGGTGGGTTCCGTTGCGGCACAACTCGCTTCCGACACGATCATTCACCGGGTACGAATACGAGTTGCCTTCGTGAATGGAGTGTGTGATCGGTCGACGCAGGTGCGCATGGTGGCCCTCGGTGGCGCACCGTTCGAGGGCGCGGCCAACGAGCAATGCATCGTCGATTTCCTGAACGTTCCGGTGGGTACCTACCATTTGGTAGTCTCCGGCCAGCACACTCCCGACACCGATGCGGGCAGAGTTACGATGGATCCCGCCAGCTCGTTAGAGTTCGAAGTCAACGTGAAGAGCGATTATGAGCCGGAACATGCCGACGGCGTGCCCGCGAGCGCGCTCGTTTCCGCCGCGGATCTAAGCGTTCCGGCTCGCGCCAGGAAGGAATTCGATAAGGCGAATGAACTGCTGGCGAAGCAGGATCTGACGCAAGCCATCCACAGGCTCAACAAAGCGATCGAAGTCTATCCGGCATACGCGGGCGCTTACAACAATCTGGCCGTCATCTATGCGCGTCAGGGCGACCGCGTACGGGAGCGCGAAGCCCTAGAGAAAGCGATTAGCATCAACGACCACCTTGCTCCGGCGTACGCGAACCTCGGACGCATGAGCATTGCGACGGAGGATTATCCTGGAGCGGAGAGTGCGCTGAGGAAAGCTTCATCGTTCGACCCAACGGACGCGATGATGCTTATGTTGCTCGCGTATGCGGAGTTCATGGACCATCACGTCGACGAGGCCATCGTGACTAGCCGCAAGGCGCACAGCCTGCAGGGGCCTCATGCGTATGCACATCAGATTGCAGCGCGCGCGTATGAGCAGAAACGCGACACCGCGAATGCGATCCAGGAGTTGGCGCTTTTCCTGCAAGAAGAACCGGGCGGAGCTCGTGCTGAAAGCGCGCGCAAGGAGCTCTCGGCGCTGCAGGCGATTCGCGCGAATTCTACGGCTCGTACGGCGCAGGCTCAGTAAGGATCAGTGGGAGCTGTTACTGTGCCGGTCGAGAGATGCAGTTCTTTCGTCCGGTCTATTACCCACTGCGCAATCGCGGGACCGCCCTGCGGAATTTTGCCCTGCGTGATCGCCCACTGCTCGATCCAGTCCGTGCCTTCCTCTCCGACGTAGGTGTTGGGCAGGCTGTAAGCCGGGTCGCTGAGAGCGTCTTCCAGCGTGATGAAGCGATATCCGCGCTTGCGGAGAAGCTCCAGCAACTCGCCGATGTGGTCGGCTTCCAGATTGCTGGCGTGCAACAGCAGGATCTGCTTGGGTTCGTACCCGACAACTTTTGCGGACAACTGTTCTGCATAGGCGATGGCGGCGTCGTGATGCGCGAGATACTCCTTCACGATCTGCTGCTGGTATGCCGTGTCATTACGCTTCTTAGCGTCTTCGTAGAGTCCGGCGAACATCCAGTCCCAGCCGTCGAGCGTGATGGGAGCGATGCGGTAGCCGCGCTCGACGAGGAACGCCTCGGCCTCGCGCCGCGTGAGCAGGTCGCGTCCGACGTCGAGATACGGATGGCGGAAATAGCGCAGCTTCATCTTCTTCTGCGCGAGCAGCATGCGGGTCACGCTTTCGCCCTGGACTACGTCGTCCTCCCACGCCTTCAGCCCAACCTGATTCAGCGACGCATGAGTGAAGGTGTGATTCCCCAACTCGAAGCCGTAGTCGAGCCACATCTGGAGAGCCTTGATGCGCTCGTCGACCTCTCCGGTTTTGTAGAGCTTCTTCTCGTTGACGAATCCGACGACGGGAATCTTCTGATCGCGGAGCGTGCCCAGCAACTTCGTGGTCATTGCCGTGATCTCGGCCGCAGGCAAGCGGTCGGCCATGCCGGCGGGCAGATCGTCAATGGTGATAGCGACCTGTCGGTCCGGTTTGGGCGCGGTCTGCGAATTCGAGCACACAGAAAAAAAGCAGATTGACCACAGAGCTGCGAGCAACACCGATAGCGATTTCATGGAGCGGATCCCCTTGAGCACGGAAGAGCGAAAACCACGAAGGACACGCAGGTTCACGAAGGAAGTCCAATACGAAGTAGCTTGCAGGGGTATTAGAACATGAGATCAGCAGGGAAGGCGTGGGATCGCGGAGAATTCGCATCTTGACAGGGTAGTGTATAATCTAACTAACTGGTTAATTAATGGCTCGCCTCTTTCATCACCGTCACGCTCTGCATCGCATGGGCTCGCGCGGGCAGCCCGAGGAGAGCCGCGCGGCCATATTGCAGGCTGCGGCGCAGGAGTTCGCCGAACATGGCATAGCCGGGGCCCGCACCGACGCCATTGCGCGCGAGGCCCGGGTCAACAAGGCGCTTCTTTATTATTACTTCGAGGACAAAGAAACGCTTTACGGCGCCGTACTCGACGATGCGTTTTCGGGCCTGAAGGCCACGGTTTTCCGGGTGCTCGACGGCGACCTGCCTCCCCGCGAGAAGATGCTGGCCTACGTCGGCGCCTATTTTGATTTCATTGCTTCGAACCAGGTCTATCCTCGCCTGATGCAGCGCGAGATGATGCGGGCCCGTGAGGGCGAGTCGCAGCACATCGACAAGATCATCAAGACATATATCCAGCCGATTTTCGCACGGGTCGGCGAGTTGATCCGCAAGGGAACGGCGGACGGGGAATTTCGCCCCGTCAACCCGGCGCATTTTGTGCCTTCGATGGTCGCGATGATCGTGTTTTATTTCAGCAGCGCGCCCATGATGCAGAAGATTGTCGGTTTCAATCCCATGACCCCGGAGAGGATCGCGGAGCGGCGGGCAGCCGTGCTCGATTTTATTTCGGCCGCATTGTTCCGCCCAAAACATAACGCCACGCAAGGAGCACGCTCATGAGCGCGCGCAACAAGTTCTTCATTCTTCTCGGAATCATCTTCGCGATCGCCGCGACCTACTACTACTTTTCCACCGATCATTCGCGCGACCTCGTCCTGATCGGCACGGTCGACGCCAACCAGGTGATCGTGAGCGCGCAGGTCAGCGGCCGCATCCAGAAATTGCTCGTGGATGAGGGCACACCCGTGAAAACCGGTGATTTGATTGCCGTGCTCGATCCGTCGGAACTGCAGGCACAAGAAGCCGCGGCGTCAGCGACGATCTCAAGCCTGCAGCACAAAGTCTCCGAGATGCAACATACGGAAGCATCGACCAAGGGGTCGACCTCAAGCGATGTAGCGAACGCGCAGGCGAAGTTGTCGTCGGCCAGGGCGCAACTGCTGCAGGCAAAAGCCCAACTGGACCGCACCGCGAGCGACAGTCGACGGACGATCGAGTTGGCCAAGGCAGGCATCGCGTCGGACCAGGAGCGGGTGCAGGCCGAAACGAACTTGCAGGCGGCACAAGCGATCGTGCAGGCGCAACAGGAGTTGGTGCGGGCGGCGGAAGCCGATTTGAACGCGGCGATTGCACGTACGCAACAGGCGAATGCGGCGAAGAGCACGGTTGCTTCTACCGAGGCGGACGTGAAGAGCGCCATCGCGCAGAAGAATCAAGCGGCAGTCCGCCTGGGTTACACCAATGTTTATGCTCCGGTGAGCGGAACGGTTTCCGTGCGAGCCGCGCGCCAGGGAGAAGTGGTGAACATCGGCGCACCCATCGTTACCATCGTCGACTTGAGTGATACATGGGCGCGGGCGGCGATCCCGGAGACCTATGCGGACCATATCGGCTATGGGGACGTGCTGCGCGTGCGATTGCCGGGTGGAACCGTCATGAGCGGCAAAGTGTTTTTCAAAGGAGTGGAAGGCGACTTCGCGACGCAGCGCGATGTGAGCCGCCGCAAGCGCGACATCAAAACCATCGTGCTGAAGGTTCGCATGGAGAATCCCAAGGGCGCATTCGTGCCCGGCATGACGGCCGAAGTGCTGGTGTCGCCGGACCAGTTGAAGAATGGTGGAACGCAGAGCACCGCAGTCACGGGGCAGCAATGACGGGTGACTTGGACGCAAAATCGAATTGTGCGGCTTCTACTCCTTTGGAGAAGCCGGTCTACGATCCCACGGCGCCGGCCGCGATTGAGGTCGACCACATCGTCAAAAAGTACGGAGACTTTATCGCGGTCGATGATGTTTCGTTCAAAGTGACCGAGGGGGAGATCTTCGGCTTGCTCGGTCCGAACGGGGCCGGGAAGTCGACGTTGATTCGCATGATGACCACGCTGATCCCGATTACGTCCGGGAAGGCGCGCATCGCCGGGCACGATGTTGCCAAGGAACCGAACGCGGCACGGCGCATGATTGGCGTGATTCCGCAGGCGCTGACCAGCGACCTCGACCTGACCGTCGAGGAGAACATGAATATTTATGCGAAGCTTTACGACGTTCCCGCGAAGGAGCGCAAGAAGTCGATTGAAGAACTTCTGGAGCTGGTCGATTTGACGAAGTGGCGCGATGCCGCCACCAAGACACTCTCCGGCGGCATGCGGCGGCGGCTGGAGATTGCGCGCGGCCTGGTGCACCATCCGCGAATCTTTTTTCTGGACGAGCCGACCACCGGACTCGACCCGGTATCCCGCGTCGCAGTGTGGGAGATGTTGGGCAACATCAAAGAGCATCGCCAGCTGACCATTCTGATCACAACGCACTACATGGACGAAGCCGATCGCTTGTGCGACCGCATCGCCATTGTCGATCACGGAAAGCTGGTTGCGCTCGACGCGCCGGCGGCACTCAAGGCCAGCGTGCCGGGATCGAACGTGATCGAGGCGCAATTCGAGAATCCTCCCGCTGACTGGGAGCAGCGGCTGCACGGGCTCAACGAAGTCACTTCGGTGCAGCATGAAGGCGCGGGCATGTACCGCGTGCTGACTGGCAACGGGTCGCGTACGACGACCGAACTGGTCGAGATGGCGGTACAGAGCAAGGTGCCGGTGAAATCGCTCTCGGTGCAGAACACTACGCTCGACGATGTATTCGTGCACTACACGGGGCGGCAGTTGCGCGACGAATTGCAGAAGTCGTATGCCTTCGTCATGCCGCAGCGGCCGGGGTTGCAGCCGTGAAGAACCGCGTTAGTCGCTGGTCGTTGGTCGTTCGGCTCTCGGCAACCAGCAATTTGTTTTTGCGAACGACAACGGCCAGCGACCGAAAGCTCGCGACTCGGGACTGCAGGACTGACTTATGAATCGGATGATGGCTATTGTCGAGCGCGAGATGCGCAAGTTTTTTCGTTCGCCTGCGCTGATGCTGGCGTCGATGATCTTTCCGCTGGTGCAGTTGATCATTCTGGGCAACGCGTTCGGCGGAAAGATTCACGATGCACGCGTCGCCATCGTCGATCAGGACGGCGGACCTCAGGCGTTGCGCGTGCGCGAAGCGTTCGACTCGGTACGCGCCAACATTCGCACGTTTGTGCCGATCTCCTACGATAGTGACCGGCAGGCCATGGAAGATGTGCGCAACGGCAAGCTGGAAGGCGCAGTCATCATTCCTCCGCAGTTCTCGCGCCGAGTTTACGAGGAGAACCATCCGCGAATCGCGCTGGTCGTCGACAACAGCGATAACTTCATGAGTTCGGCGGTCGAAGCCGAGCTGTCGGATCTGACCAACTCGCTCAATCAGCCGACCGTCTCGCCGCGCATTCTGCAGCAGACGGCGCTCGATATCGTCGAGCTCTACCCTTACATCGAATATATGAAGTACTTGCTGCCGGGATCGCTGGTGCTGGCGATGTTCGTGTCAGTCATGATCGGCGGCGGCATGCTGTACATCGATGACAAGGCGCGCGGCGTGCACGAAGGCTACCTGGTCACGCCGATCACGAAGCTCGAACTCGTGCTGGGGCTGAACCTGGCGGGTGCGATCAAGGCCGTGATGACCGGCGTGATCATCGTAGGGATCGGTTCCATGATGGCGGGGGTGAGCACGATTTTCAATCCAGTGACCGCGTTCGGGCTGGTGATCATGATCGTGCTGACGTCTCTGGCGTTCAATACGATGATGTTCCTGCTCATGGTACGCATCGAAGATCCGCTGGTGCCGCGCGCCATGTTCGGCATTCTGAATACACTGCTGTTTTTCCCCAGCGGCTCGGTCTATCCCATCCAGGCGTTTCCACCGTGGCTACGGGCAATTGCGAAGTGCGATCCGTTTACTTATGCGGTGGACGGCTTCAAATGCCTGCTGCTCAAGGAAACGACACTGTCTGCAGTGTGGGGAGACATGCTTTTCCTCTCAATTTTTGCGGCAGTCACGCTGGGGGTTGCGATCCCGTTGTTCAAGCGAACCCTATAGAGGTTTCGCGGCCAGTTCCGACATGGTCGATCTCGTCGTTGGTCTGGAACGAGATTGCTTCAGGCATCCAATCCACAACGCCCCGCTAGCCCGAGGGCAGCGGGACGTAGGGATGGTCTGATCATCCGTCCTCGATCGTGCGACTCTCGGCCCCATCAGTGAGCTGATGTTCCCTGTCTGGAAAAGCGCCTTTTCCCGATGCTGCCAGTGGCGATGATCCCCTGAGCTCCGCCTGCGCTGGTGACGACGGTGTCGATTTCGGCTCCCCCATCCACGACGACGAAGTTTGCCGTGACAGGCGGCCGTCCGTCGGTGAAATTGATGGTGAAGGTGCCCGTGCAATCGGAGTTGACAGTGTAAGTGCCGGTAGCAGGGGTGTGTGTGAAATCAGCGACCACCTCCCCGGCAACGGTTACGGTGTCGATCTGAGACAAGGCCCCGATTCCATCAAATTGGGTCATGGCCACGCCCACCTGTTGCCCGGTGTAGCCCGCGCCACCCAGCTTGGTGCCCTGGATGGTGAATCCATAGGCGCCGGTGATCAATCTGTTGTTGCAGACCGGAAAGCTGTTCTGTGCGTATCCCACACCCGACGCCACCAGCGCCAGCACGACTACACCGAAGACATTCACGACTCGCTTCATAAATCCTCCACTGTAATTTTGGTTTTCGCCCAGCGGCCCCTCCCTCCCCCGAGCGGAAGAACCGCCGCAGCGTGTGCTTTCTTAGCGCGCGGCGGGAGCCCGGTCAATCGACCCGCCATGAATCATTTCTGACTTGCCAACTGAAAGCCCCACAAGCAGTTGCGTTGGTGTGCTTAACCGCGTTCATGGGGTAAAATCATGTCCCCCTTAGGGGAAGCTATGGACCCACCCGTCAGTTCCGGGCGCCGAGTTCGAACCGGCCTGTTCGAGATCGACCTTGGCTCGAGCGAAATCCACAAGGAAGGGCGAAGAGTCCCGCTGCAAGAGCAGCCTTTCCGGGTTCTGGCTCTGCTGGTGGAGCGTCCAGGAGAGGTCGTCACGCGCGAAGAGTTGCAGCGGCGGCTGTGGCCGGCGGACACCTATGTCGGGTTCGACGAAGGCTTGAACACCGCGATCCGCAAGCTGCGCATTGCCTTGGGAGATTCTCCGGAAAATCCACGGTTCATCGAGACCATTCCCCGTCGAGGATATCGCTTTGTTGCCCCCGTCCAGGAGGCCGTCGTGGGAGCCTCTCGGGCCCACGGGGCCGCCGAAGCTGCCGTCCCGGCCGTTGAAATGGAAACGGAAGGCCGAGGCAGGAGGATCCGCTGGGTGGGCTGGGCGTTCGTTGCGGCAGGGGTATTCGTGGTTGCGGCAGGCGCCGCTTACTTCATGCGCTCGAGGCCGCCGTCGAACCCGACCGGCCACACGCGAGTGATGCTGGCGATCCTGCCTTTCGTGAATCTCAGCAATGATCCAGAGCAGGAATACTTCAGCGACGGCCTGACCGAAGAGACGATTACGGATCTGGGTCAACTGAGCCCGCAACGGCTGGGAGTGATCGCTCGCACTTCCGCGATGACCTATAAGCACACCAGCAAGAGCATCCGGCAGATCGGAAGTGAACTCGGCGTCGACTACATCCTGGAAGGAAGTGTACGTCGGGAGGGGGATGAAGCTCGCGTCAGCGCCCAGTTAATCCGGGTGAGTGATCAAACCCATCTTTGGGCGGAGAACTACGAACGTAAGCTGCAGGATCTGCTCGAGGTGCAGAATGAAATCGGAAAAGCGATTGCTGGGCAGGTCCAACTCAGTCTAACCGCGCAAGAGCAAATGGCTCTGTCCCAGAGCCGCGCAGTCAATCGCGAAGCCTATGATCTCTATTTAAAGGGCCGTTTCTATTGGAACCAGAGAACGCCGCGCGCCGTGAAAGAGAGCATCCCGTTTTTCCAGCAGGCGGCAGCCAAGGACCCCAATTTCGCCCTGGCCTACGTCGGTCTGGCCGATGCCTACAATATCAGCAACATTATGGGGACGTACTCGCCGCAGGAGAGCTTTCCAGAAGCCAGGGCGGCGGCAGACAAGGCAATTGGGCTGGACCCGTCGAATGCAGAGGCCCATGCTGCTCTGGGCATGGAGAAATCGCACTATGAGTTTGATTTTCCGGGCGCAGAAAAAGAATTTCTGAAGGCCATTGAACTCAACCCGAACTCTTCCTATGCCCACCTCTTCTATTCCAACTGCTACCTTGCCCCGATGGGTCGAATTCCAGAAGCCATTGTCGAAAATCAGAAGGCTCTGGAACTGGACCCATTGTCGTTGCCCATCAACAACTTCATGGGTGTGACGTACTCTCTGGCGGGGGACTACGAGAAATCCTATCAGCAGTTCCAGCGCACGATCGCGATGGATCCAACCTTCCCGCTGGCCCACGCGTATTTTTCCGATGTCTTGATCGTCATGGGGAAGTATGAGGAGGCGGTCAAGCAGCGCGAGCAAGCCGCGCTGCTGTACGGGGCAGCTCCGGAATTGGCGGCCGCACGAGCCAATGCCTTACTCAAAGTCCTCAGGACCAGAGGGTTGAAGGGCTTCGGGCAGGAGAATCTTAAGGAGGATTTGAAAGCGCTGAAAGCATCGGGCGGCGCATTTTTTCCCGCCAGTACAATCGCGACGGACTATGCCCTGGCAGACGAGAAGGACGAGGCTTTCGAGTGGCTGGAGAAGGCCCTCCAGCAGCGGGAAGGGCAGTCGATTACGTTGCTGAAGTGCGATCCTTTCTTCACGAATCTCCGTGGCGATCCCCGATTTTCTGACTTGTTGCGGCGCATGGGCTTGCCAGACTAGGCCAAAGGCAAGGTCTCCAGTCGGTGGTAATTCCTCGGGTGCATGGTTCGAGCGGTCGGGAACTTTTCGCTTGCCCCCCGTGTCCGTTATGCTAGAGGGGTATGACACTTCTGGACGCGCAAGAGTATGACCCGGAAAAAGGGCGCAAACGCAAGCGGCAGATAATTTCTGTGATCGTGATCCTGCTGCTGGTGCTGTGCCTCGGCTGGTGGTTCCGCTACTATCCGCAGGAACGGATCGTGGGGCACTTCTTTGACGCCCTGCAGAGCCAGGATTACAAGACCGCCTACGGCATCTGGATGCACGACCCGCAGTGGGAGCAGCATCCTCAGCAGCATCCGAAGTATCCGTTCAACGAGTTTTATCGCGACTGGGGCCCGGGCGGAGAGTGGGGGCTGATCAAGACCCAAAAAGTCTTCGCTGCCAGCACCTGCCCCGGCGGCGGCACCGGCGTGGTTGTGGATGTGATCGTGAACGATCGCACGCAGCACGCGCAGGTGTGGGTAGAGAAATCCGACAAGACGCTCAGTTTCCCACCGTGTGAGCTGCTGTTTCGCTGAACGAGGCGTTTAAGCAGGGGTCTTCGCGAGCGATTCCAGCGCCTTGGCGAGCGAAGCGTCATCACTGATATTCACGCAGGATTTCGAACGGTCAATCTGCCGCATCAGCCCGCACAGAACCTTTCCCGGACCCACTTCGATGAATGTCTGCACGCCCTGTGCAATGAGCAGGTGTATGCACTGCTCCCACTTCACCGATCCCGTGACTTGGCGGACGAGCGTGTCGCGGGCGCGGAGATCGTCGGTTACCAACGCGGCTTCTACGTTGCAGGCGACGGGGTAGACGGGCTTCTGCAGCTTGAGAGCGTCGAGATCTTTTTCCAGACGATCTTGAGCCGGTTTCATCAGCGAACAATGGAAGGGTGCGCTGACGGGGAGCAACTTGGCGCGTTTGGCGCCGCGTTCGTCGGCTAGTTTGGCGGCGCGCTCGACGGCTGTGGTGTTGCCGGAGATGACGATCTGTTCCGGCGAATTGATGTTGGCGGGTTCACAGACTTCGCCTTGAGCGGCGTCGTGGCAGACGGCGGTGACTTTCGCAGCGTCCATGCCGAGGATGGCGGCCATCGCCCCTACTCCTACGGGCACGGCCTCCTGCATGTACTTGCCACGATTGCGCACCGTGCGGACGGCGTCGGAAAAACTGAAAGTTCCGGAAGAGACGTGCGCGGAATATTCTCCGAGGCTGTGACCGGCGACGTAACAGGGCTTGGGGATTCGGGTCTCCAGCACGCGCAGGGCAGCGATGGACACGGTCAGAATCGCCGGCTGCGTGATTTCAGTCAGGCGGAGCTGGTCCTCCGGTCCCTCGAAGCAAACGGTGGAGAGTTTGTAGCCGAGGGCCTCGTCGGCTTCTTCAAATGTTTGTTTGGCGACCGGATATTTGTCGGCCAGATCTTTACCCATGCCGACGGACTGGGAGCCCTGGCCGGGGAAGAGGAATGCGATGATGTTTTCAGTCATGAGGGTGATGAAGACTTATTGTCATGCTGTCTCTAACGACGCCGCGCGCTGTCAAGCA
Organism: uncultured Acidobacteriaceae bacterium; assembly: GCA_963701935.1. Taxonomy (GTDB): domain Bacteria; phylum Acidobacteriota; class Terriglobia; order Terriglobales; family Acidobacteriaceae; genus Sulfotelmatobacter. Next base: position 424,711 of record CAVPBT010000001.1, read on the forward strand.
GATTTAGGCGACACCGAGTGCGTCGACGCAAGAAGTTGCGCCATTTCGCTCTCGCCGAGAAGGTTTTGACTTGCAGACCAAGGCTCGTGTTCTCAAATCCGGCAGCGGACCTCAGGGTCTCGCTACCCATCTCTTCGGTTCTAGCTCCCATGATTCGTGCTGCAAACTCCCCACCCGTGTGGGGAGGCAGGCTGCCCACTCAAGCGCGTCGATTCAGCTTTCGACCACAGAATGACTCGGGCTCACCTGCACGACGGCCTTACAAGTTGCGCGTATGTCCAGTCCTCGCGCAACATCAGGTACAACCTCACCGCCAGCTTACGCGCCACCGCCACTTTCGCCAGCCCGCGATGCTTGCGCACCGACAGCCGACGATAGAAGCGCCCTAACTCCGGCGTCATAGCGAGCCGCACTCTGTCCGGCTTCCACCAGCAAAAAGCGCACAAATGAACTGCCCTGCTTGCTGATGTGCCCCAGCCGTTGTCCGCCGCCGCTGGAGTGCTCCCTCGGGAATCAGTCCGAAGTAGCTGCGCCACCTGCTTGCCGGAAGCGAACCGCTCCGCCGGTCCCAACGTCAGCACCATGGCCAACGCCGTCACCGGCCCTACTCCCGGATGCGTCATCAGACGTCTGCGCCGCCGGCGCGCCGTTTCACTTCTTCCTCCACCTGCCGGTTCAGTTGCCGCGATCTCGCTCTTCCAACTCGATCCAGGGTGGCCAGCAACTGCTCGCGCCGCGCCGCCGCATAGGGCAGCAACTCCAATTTCTCCAACTCCGCCCGCCCGGCTTGCGTCCACAACTTCCGCTTCTTCTGCACGCCCTGGCTCAGCGCCATGCGCCTGCAACTGGTTCTTGATCCGGGTTCGCGCCTGCACTTGCTTGTGCCGATGCACCAGCAACTGCCGCACATCCCGCTCTTCCAGGCTCGGTACCCAGATCCGCGGAAAACGCTCCTGCCGCAGCAAGTCCAGGATGTGCTCGGCATCTCGCCGATCGGTCTTCTGCTTGCGCACCACCGCGGCCCGAATCTGCGCTCGCATCTCCCAGCCACAGCTCGATGCCCGCTCTCGCCAGCAACCGCTCGAACCACGGATAGTGCCCGCAGGCTTCCATCCCCACCCGCACCGCCTGCCCCGCCAGACCGCGGTAAAACTGCTCCGCCTCCGTCCCGGTGCCCTAACCGCTTTTCTTCGATCTCTCCGGTCTGATTGTCAAAGATCGCGACCTGCTGAAAACCCGGATGAAAATCACAACCTATAATCAGCATGACGTTGGCTCCTTCTCGAGCCTTGGTCTGTTTGTCGCAAACCAATCTACTCGCACCTGCGAGCCAACGTCGTTATGCAATCAAGCGGTTCTTTGCGCGGAGGATCTCTGTACCTTGCGGCAGAATTGCATAGGTCCTTCGCTTCGCTCAGGATGACAAAGTGCGCGAAGGTTACGCTGTGCCGACCGGCGCCGGCCGTACTGCCGCCAGGCCGCGCTCGATCGATCCGTTAATTCCGCGCTCGGAAAATTCTGCCGCGACGCGTACAGCATTCTTGATGGCGTTGGCATTCGACGAACCGTGCGTGATGATGCATGCGCCCTTCACGCCGAGCAGCGGCGCGCCGCCGTATTCGGTGTGGTCGAGCCGCCTTTTGAAATCGGTGAAGGCGCTGCGCGAAAGGAGCGCTCCTACTTGTCGAGTGATTGTCGCCTTCAGGGATTCTTTCAGCGCCGTGCGCACGAGATTCGCGACACCTTCGGAAATCTTCAGGGCGACGTTGCCCACAAATCCGTCGGCCACGATGACGTCGACCTGTCCGTTATACAGGTCGCGGCCTTCCACGTTTCCTACAAAGTTCAGCGAAAGCTGCTTCAGCAGTTGGAACGATTCGCGCGTGAGGTCGTTGCCCTTGCTTTCTTCTTCGCCGATGGAGAGCAGTCCGACGCGCGGCCCGGGGTTCCGGGACGTTTTCCGAACATGGCGCGAAAGTAGATGTCGCCCATCACGGCAAACTGTTCGAGATTCTGCGCCGTGCAGTCGACGTTTGCGCCGACATCGAGCAGCATTGCCGGATTTCCCGGTGCGGTCGGAAAAACCGCCGCCAGCGCGGGACGATCCACGCCCGGAACCGCGCCCAGCACGACTTTCGCCGTGGCCATGGCCGCGCCCGTGTTGCCGGCGGTGACGAAGCCGGCGGCCTCTCCCTCGCGCACCATGCGCAGGCCGACCCGCATGGAGGAATCGCGCTTGGCGCGGATGGCCTCCACCTTGTCTTCCATGGTTATAAATTCGCTGGCGTGGACGATTTCAATGGGCAGGCGCGCGGCCGCCGAGTGGCGATCCAGTTCCGCCTTGACCACATTCTCCGGGCCAACCAGCAGCACCCGCATCCCGTATTGACGCGCCGCAAGTATGGCGCCTTCAATCTCAGGCTTGGGAGCGCGGTCGGAACCCATCGCATCCAGCGCGATCACGCTAGGCATGTGTCTTGTCGTTAGCTGGCTTCTTTGACTTCCAGGACTTCGCGTCCCTTATAGTAACCGCACTTGGGGCATGCGCGGTGCGGCATCTTCTTCTCGTGACAGTTGGGGCACTCCGCCAGGCTGTGGGCCTTCAGGGAGTCGTGGGCTCGCCGGGTGGAAGTGCGCTTTTGTGAGTGTCGCCGTTTTGGATTAGGCATGGTATTGAATTCCTCTCAAGAAAGCTGTCAGCTCTCAGCCGTCAGCTTTCAGCTTGAATCTGAATGCTGCCTGCCGACAGCTATCCTGCAAAAACTAAACTTCCATCCGACACGCGCTCAATCATCGATGGAGCGTCGGTGGCCGAAAGCTGACAGCTGATCGCTGACAGCTTCTTCAGTGTTCCAGCTTGCTGCGAATTTCCCGCAACGACGCCCATCGCGGGTCTTCGATCGCAGTGGTGCAGGAACACTGTCCTTCGTTCAAATTCTGGCCGCAATGCACGCACAATCCGCGGCAGTCTTCGCGGCACGTGACTTTCAGCGGCAGCGCCAGCAGCACCTGCTCGCGCAAAACGTCTTCCAGCAGAAGGCCGTCGCCCTGATAATAGCCGATCTCGGCTTCCGCGTCGGTCACGGAGAGCTCGTCGCGTCCGGCGTCGGCCCCAAGCGGCCGGTAGAGCAATTCGAACTCGCGCGCCACGTCCTGCGGCACCGGCTCCAGGCAGCGGGCGCATTGCAATTCAAGGCCGGCCGACAGGCGCCCTCGCAGGCGTATGTCGGTGATTACCTCATGCTTGCCGTGATGCTCCTCGACGATTTCAGCGTGTCCCGAGGCCCTCAGCGGCGTGCGCTGCCGGGCTTCGTTGCCCAAGTCGATGACACCCGGCTGAAACACCTCCTCAAAATCAAGAGGATGGCGTTCCAATTCATGGATGTCCAGGAACATTGCGAAACCTCCGCGTCAACGTCGCCAACCCAGTATGGGTAACCCAGGCCCGCGGAAGCACGCCAAGAGGCGTAAGTACCGCAAGGAGCAAGACTTAGGATAAGGGGCAGAGCGGGGGTGTGTCAAGAAAGCGGGGCAGTTTCGCGGTGGAACCAGGTAATGCGGAAAGGAACCCTTTAACCACCAAGGACACTAAGGATCACGAAGGAAATCGGCCAGATTTTCGTTAATCCCCCAAGCGCAGGGCCTCGATCGTTTGCGTGGGAGATTCCTCGAAAATCAGCCGCCGCTCTAGTTCGGTGCTGTTCTTCCCGAGATAGTGCGGGACATACCACAATACTGCCGCTGCGGGCACAAGGCTCAGCATCCGCAACGGTTCGGCCAGGGCCGAGGACTCGAACTCCGGCGTCGAGACGGCATAGATCAGGAATCCGAAACAGCTCGACAGCAGCGTCACGAAGGAATGTTGCTTGAAGAGCGGGAGCGTGCAGGTGAAGGGAATCTTGCGAAAACGAATCAGCACGATGTTAGTCAGCAGGACGGCCCACGTCATGACGAGCAGAGTATGCAGGCCCGCGGCCTTCCAGCCTTCGAGATAGGCGTAGACGGGAAGGGTGATCGCTAGCAGCCAGGGCAACACCAGAATCAGAATCACTCTTCTCGCCAGACTCTCGCACTCTTGCCGGTCGGGATCGACCATCAACTGGAAGATCCAGTTGGCGCGCAGCTCTGCCGGAATTTCGAAGACGAGCGCGCAGGCCGACGATGATCAGGAAACTGAGAATGAATGGAATCGAGAGAGCGTCAGGCGTGAGCGCCGCCTGGCGCAACGACTTGCCGCCGTCAAACGCATCCATCAGAGCCTGAGAAGCCAGGACCAGGGCGAGCCCGCCCACCGCGGTCAGAACGAGGCGATGCGCTTCGCTGCGGATCAGCGTTTTTCCTACAAACCGAAAGCCGGCTCTTTGGAATGGAGTACGCAGCGCCAGGCGATCTAACAGGAGGCCGATGCGCCACGTCCAAGGACTGACTGCGGTCGCGGGGTTATCGGCGATTTCGGCGATGCGCACGAAATGACGCCGGTAACCGATCACGTAGGTACAGAGCGCAACCAACGCCGCGGTGGCGAGTCCGGGAAGGGCAAGCCTCGACAACTCCGTGAGCACCGGACCAGCGCGTCCCCGCAACGACTGGCACAGACCGAGAAACCAGCAGGAAGGAATCAGAGTGATCCATCGAGGCGCGGAGGCGCGATGCAGCAGTTGCGGCACCGCGAAGCTGGTGCACAAGAGCGCGACCAGGCAGACCACAACGGCGCCGCGGAAGTAGGCCGAGCATCGCCGAAAAGTGCGCGGCGGCAGAACGGCCATCAGGAGGCCGATGACTGAGAACACGGCAAAGAAGGCGAACAAGCTGGCCAGCAGCACTCCGATGGCGTGGACGACAGCAAACTTTACGAAGAACAGAAACTTGCTCTGCGTCGCGCCCACAACCATGGGGAACAGAAGGCACGACGCCGCATTGACGTCGAATGAGACCAGGCCCACAAGAAACAGCACGGCGACGAGATTGGCGAAGAAGATGGTCCGCGTGGAAATGGGGAGCGGGACCAGATTCATGTAGTCGCGCCGATCGGGGAAGATGGCATCCCACCGCCAGACGGCGACGGCGCCCGTCACGGTCATCGAGAGGACGATGAAGAAGTATTCGTCGGGAAGCGCGACCAGCAGCGGATCAACGTTGGTGGCGCCGCGCAGCCATTGCAGGAAGGTTCCATACTTGTTCAGCAGCAGGATCGATACGAATCCACCGGGCATGGCCAGCAGCGTGAGCACGAGTCCAATGCCGAGATCGAGGCCTTCCGCATCGGAGTCGCCGCCGCCACGGAAGACGCGGGCTGCGAAGAGGTACACCATCCGCCAGAAGGGACGCTGGCGGCGCTGGTCCCACTTGTTCCATACCGCGTCGAGAGCTTCGGCAATCATGCGGCCTTCGTCTTCATGACGTTGACGATGTCGCGCGCCACCGTCATCGTGTCGACGTCGTCGACCAGATGCAGAAATGTGTTCTCCAGCGACTGCCCGAGAATCTGGCCGATGTTCGCCACCGAGTCCTGCGCGATCACGATACCTTTGCGCAGGATCAGCACGTCGGTGCAAACTTTTTCGACGACCTCCAGAACATGCGAACAATAGAAGACCAGCTTGCCCTGCCGTCCGAGAGTCTGCACCAGGTTCTTGAAGATCAGCGCGGAGGTGACGTCGAGTCCGGAGAGCGGTTCATCGAAGATGAAGATCTCGGGATCGTCCATGATCGCGGCAATGAGCAGAATGCGCTGCCGCATTCCTTTCGAGTACGATCCGATGCTGGTGTGCCGGTTGGGATGCAGCGAGAACAGTTCGAGGAGGGAATCGATCTTCTTGGCGAGATCGCGGCGCGCCATCCCACGCAGAGTGCCGATTAGCTCGAGATATTCCCAGCCGGTCAGATATGGATAAAGGTGCGGCTCTTCGGGAACGTAGCCGAGAAGCTTGCGGTATGCCGTGAGGTCTTCCTGAATGTTGTGACCGTCGAACCGAACCAGGCCGCGGGTCGGTTGCAACAGTCCGGTCAGCATTTTCACCGTGGTGCTCTTGCCGGAACCGTTGGGGCCGAGACAGCCGAGCACTTGTCCGGGACGCAAGGAGAAAGACAAGTCCTGCACTGCCGGCAGTGACGCGTAGCGCTTGGTCAAGTGCACGGCTTCGAGCATGGGTCACCTCGCGAGGCAAGACGTGGCGGCGGCTCGAGAGTAGAACGTCAAAAGACCATTGGCAATTCCGAATTAGACACCGGATGCTGTGAGATAGGTTCCGCGAAATAAGCGTGTGAGGAGCTCGAATCAGCTGGCATTCGGGCGCATGGAAGATATGATTTGTTGGTGCGATGCCGATGCCCGCTTCGATGGCTGTGCGCTTTTCTCGCCTGATGCCCCTCAGTTCGTGGGCGATCGATTTCAGGATTCGGGCAGCAGTTTCGCACTTGTCGGAATCGAGCGTGGCGAGTCTGGTGAGAGAAGTGCGCGCCAAGGCCAAGATGCTCGAGAAGAGTTCTGGCATGCACAGCAGTTTTCAGTCATTTCTTTCGGCCCACAAGATTGCTCCCGGAGGCGTCAATTACTCTGATTTCGTCATTGTCCGGCTTCTTTATGAGGCTACACGCGACGCGGGCTTCTGGAATATGCATTGGACGATTACGAACATGCCTCCGAACTCGGACCGGGTTTGGAGTCAGTGGAAGGGCGTGAAGAGCGTGTCGCCGCTAGGCCCGACAGCCTCTGCGGAATGCGACGAACTCTCTGCCCTGTTCGCCTTCCTAGTAGAGCGGGCGGGAGTGCGAAGCGTCGGACTCTTCTGGCCCTACCCAAATCACACGGTCGCAGCGTGGGTGCTCCACCCGGCGAACGGTTCTGAAATTCGGGTCGTTGTGCCTACTTCGCAGATATTTCTGGACTTCACCGATTCGTTCGGGACAAAGAAATTCAACCCGTGGCATCAGAAAACGATCTTCGAGTACACGCGCCACGATGCGGCGGATAATTTCGAACTGCCCCAAACGCTTTTTGATTTCTTTCTGCAGCAGGTGGACAAGTATGCAGGCGCTTCCGATTCCACATTGCAGGAGATCAGGTATCTGCGCGAAGGTGTTTTTCTCAAATACTGGACGGCAGAAGAAGCCGCCCGCGATGCGCTGAGAAGGAAGAACGATCTAACCAAGGATGATCTGCACTCCCCTCCGGCTGAGGATTTGGCGGCGTTTCAGAATTTCGCACAGGACATGCGCTCACAGACGAAGTGAGTGGATGGGGGATACGGTCATCGCAAGACTGGCATTTGCAGCCCGAGGGCTCGCACGGTCGTTTCATCGAGCGTGGCCTTGCCGTCTTTCTGCGTGACCACGCCGAAGTTGCCGGAGTAGTCCCACATGGCCCAGCCGATGTTGTGGCGTTCGAGGGAAGTGCGCACGTCTTTGATCCACGCGTTGCGGTCTTGGGGCTCGGAGAAATCGCGGAACACGCCGAACTCATTGCAGATCAGCGGCACGCCGCGTTGCTTGGCCCAGTCGGCAACCTGATTGATCTCAGCGTCGATGCGCGTTGCATCCCAGTGATCCTGCCCATAGCGGATCACCTGCATGCGATCGCGGGCCTCGGGAAGCAGCGTTGCGACTTGCGCCGCATTCTCTGGCGATGACGGATAGTGCAGACCCTTCAACCAGTGCCAGTAATACGATCCCCACGTCGCACCCTGATGAGTGAAGATGTGCGGGTCATAGTAATGGAAAACGTAGATCACGTTCGAATCGGGGAGCGGCTCGAGGAAGAGCAGATCGTCATCGTCGTCCCAGCGGGCGCCGGCAGCGATGAGGGTGTTCGAGGGCGCGCCGCGGCGAATGGCGGCAGCCAGCTTTGCTTCCACACCGTACCAGCGGTAGGCGTCGCGCATCTCGGGTTCATTCAGGATTTCGAAGAAGACGCGGTCTGGATCCAACGGTGCATAGCGTTTCGCCACGGTGCTCCAGAAATCGGCGAAGCGCTCGACGAATTCGTCTTCCTTGGCGAGGCGCGCCTTGAAGTCGGAGTCGGGATGCATGTCGATCTCGACGGCGAGGCCTGCGTCGAGAATCATTTTGATCGCGGCATCGAGATAGCCGAATAATTCTGCGCTGCCGTCACGATGGCGGGCGGCATCCATGAAGGGCTGCGGGTTCACGCTCAGGCGAACGTGATCGAATCCGGCCGACTTGATCAGAGCGATATCGGACGCGGTGGTCCAGGTCTGAAGGTGTTCTTTCGTGTATCCCTTGGGATCGTAGACTTGCGCGAACCATCCGCTGAGATTCACGCCGTGGCGGATGTGGGCCAGACGAGCGGGGGGAACCGCGGAGGGCGGGGCAGTCTGAGTGAGCGAAATGGGAGAGAGAAGCAGAATGACAGCGATGCAGGTGCGAAACATGGACACTCCTTCGGGTTACGGGGCTGAGTCTGATACCTCCGAGAACGCGAGGCGTCAACTCATTTTGTCATCCTGAGCGGCGTTGTTTGCCGCGAAGGACCTCTGCATTTTGCTGCTTCCGGCAGTGTACATGGATCCTTCGCTTCGCTCAGGATGACAAGGCTATTCTTCGGTTGAGAAGTGAAGAATGCGTCCTAACCGAGAATTGGCAGCGCGCGGATTCGCTTCTTCGTGGCCGCGTAGATTGCGTTGCACAGGGCTGGAGCGACCGGCGGAACGGAGGGCTCGCCGATTCCGGTCGGAACCTCCACGCTCGGAACGGCGTAGACCTCGACTGCTGGCGTTTCTTCCATGCGCAGCGGAGCGTAGTCGTCGAAGTTGCCTTGCACGACGCGGCCTTTGTCGATCGTTATCTTCGCGCGCAGCGCATTGGCCAGTCCGTAGACGATTCCGCCCTGAATCTGCTGCTCCAGAATGGCAGGGTTCACGACTTGTCCGCAGTCGACGGCGGCGACGACTCGGTGCACGCGCGGCTGATCATTCTCCATGGTGATCTCGACCACTTCCGCCATGTACGAAGCGAAGCAGCCGAAACAGGCGACGCCGCGATAGTGGCCAGCGGGAAGAGGCTTGTCCCATCCTGACTTCTCGGCGGCCAGTTGCAGCACGCCGCGCATGCGGGTCGTGTGCCACGTCGTCGTGAAATACGCCAGGTCTTGATCCTTCGCCAAGAGTTTCAGACGGTACTGCAACGGGTCTTTGTTCGCTGCGACCGCTAGTTCGTCGATAAAGCTCTCGAGCGCAAACGCTGCTTGCAGCGCGTAGACCGAGCGCATCCAACCGAGCGGCACCGGCGTTTCAGCCATCACGTAGTCGACGGAATAGTTGGGGATCCCATAGACGGGACCAGCTTCGTCAGGCAGATCAGGATCGACGCCGTTCGGAGTCGGCTGGCCTTTTTGTCCGCTGATCGATGCCGCGATGAGGCGATGCGTCAGCGCGACGGGCATTCCGGATCCATCGAGCGTGGCGCTTAGTTGATGCAGACTCGCTGGACGGTAGGTGGAGAAGCGCATGTCATCTTCGCGCGTCCAGAGGACTTTCACCGGAGCGCTGATCGCCTTCGACACCAGCGCGGCTTCGACAGCGTAGTCGTGCTCGAGTCGGCGGCCGAAGCCTCCGCCCATCAGCGTGACGTTGACTTTGACTTGATCGGGATCCAGGCCAATTGTGGTCGCGACCGAGTCACGGCAATCCTGCGGGACCTGCGTCGGCGCCCACAGCTCGCACTTCGTGCCCTGGTAATGTGCGGTGCAATTGCCGGGTTCCATGGGAGCGTGTGCCATGAACGGCAATTGATATTCGGCCGAGATCTTGCGGCCCGAGGCTTTCGTGGGATCTCCAGCCAAGAACAAGTTGCCCGGTTTCTTTGACGCAGCTTGCTTCAGTGACGCCGTGACGGCGGCGGAGTTCAGGTCTTTGTTGGGGCCCTCGTCCCAGGTGACGTTGAGCACGCGACGCCCTTCCATCGCACTCCAGACGCTGTCGGCTACGACAGCGACGGCTGAGTCGCCGATCTTGCCCACGTAATTCACGCCGGAGATTTTCTTCGATTCCTTGTCGTCGAACGCCGAGACTTTTCCGCCGATTGTGGGACAACGCGACAGCACTGCAAACTTCATGTCGGGGATGCGGAAGTCGATGCCGAAGACGGCTTCGCCTTTCACCTTGGCGGGCGAGTCGACGCGCGCCAGGCGTTGGCCGACGATCTTGTAGTCTTTGCTCTGCTTGAGCGTCACGTCGGTTGGAATCGGTAGCGTCGAGGCTTTGCCGACGAGTTCTCCATAGCTCAGGCTGCGGTTGGTGGCGGCGTGCTTGATGTGGCTGTTCTCAGCCGTGCAGGTCGAGCGCGGAACGTTCCAGGTCAGTGCCGCGGCGGAGATCAGCATCTCGCGCGCGGAGGCTCCGGCTTTGCGCATGGGATCCCACGTAGTGCGGATGCTGGCGCTGCCTCCGGTGGTCTGATCGCCGTAGAGCGTGCTTGCTCCGGCCTGTTCGATCTCGATCTGCTTCCAGTCAGCCTCGAGTTCTTCGGCGAGGATCATGGGCAGCGCGGTGCGGACGCCTTGTCCCATCTCGGAGCGCGCGACCACGATCGTCACTTTGTTGTCGGGCGTGATGCGCAGATACGCGTTGGGCGAGAAGGACGATTCTTGTGAACCGGACTTGTGCGGGAGATAGAAGCCGATCACGAGGCCAGCGCCGGCGGCGACTCCGGCGGCGACGAATTCGCGGCGGGAAAGTGGGCTCATTGCGCGCCTCCGTTGCCGGCGGCGCGATGCACGGCTTTGCGAATGCGCTCGTAGGTTCCGCAGCGGCAGAGGTTGCCGTTCATGGCTGCGCTGATCTGTTCGTCGGTGGGCTTGGGAGTCTTGGCGAGCAACGCTGCGGCTGACATGATCTGTCCAGTCTGGCAGTAGCCGCATTGCGGAACTTCTTCGGCGATCCAGGCTTGCTGCAGCACATGCAGGCCGTTGGCGCCGAGACCTTCAATCGTCAGCACGGTCTTGCCTGCCACTTGCGAAACGGGAGTCGAGCAGGAGCGGATGGGGTTGCCATCCACGTGAACGGTGCAGGCTCCGCACAATCCGGCGCCGCATCCGAACTTGGTTCCAGTGAGTTCTAAGGTGTCGCGGAGTACCCAGAGGAGTGGAGTTTCAGGAGAGACGCTGACTTTCTTTTCACTGCCGTTGACGCGGAGTGTGATGTCGGCCATGGATGTCCAGTTGTGAAGTGTTGTAACTGCACAACATGGTACTCAACCTGAGCGAAAAGGGAAATGGCCGACGAAGATCGTTTGGAGCCAGAGCCGACGTGGAATTCGCGGCTTTACTTAATCTCAGTCAATTTCTGCGTGGCGAGTTGTCCGGCTTCTGCTCCCGGATTCTCTTTCTTGATTTGCTCGTAGATGCGCTTGGCTTCGAGCGGCTGGTTGGAACCCTGGTAGAGTTCGGCTAATTGCAACTGCGCCGAGACCTTGCTGACCGACGTGGTCGGCTTGCTGATCAATTCCTGATAGAGAGCGGCGGCTTCCTTCACGCGGTTGGTCTGGCCATAAAGCGAGGCGAGAGCAGACTTGGCGACGGCGGAGACTTCGCGGTTGCCGGAGGAAATCACTTCCTTGAAATTGCGCTCGGCGGCGGCATTGTCACTCAACGTAGCCGCACTGACTCCCAGGAAATAATGGGCCATGTCGGCGGTGCGAGTGTGGGGATACTTATCGACGATCGCCTGGAACTGTTTCTGCGCGGCCTGGGCGCGCTCCTTGGCGGAAGTGAAGGTGGGGAAGTCGGGTTGTTCCGGCGTGCCGGCGGGACGCAAGGGCGTGTCCATGGTACGGACTGCCTGGGAAAGATCGAAGCTGGCTTTCTCGTCCTGTGCGCTCAGGTAAAACCATCCGCCAACCACGGCGGCGACGACGATGACGGCGATGGCGGCCGAGATGAGGAGGGTCGAACGGTGCTCGACGGTCCAATGGGCGGTCTTCTCGGCGGCGTCGATGGTGACACGGCTGAACGCGTCCTGCTTCAGTTGATGGCGGGTTTCTGCGCGCACGAATTTCCCTTCTGGTTATAACGGTGGGCTGGTTGATTAGTTAAGACAAACTACTAGTTTAACAGGGGCAAAACGAGGCGTCAAAAATCGGGATCGATCCTATGAATAACTCCAGAAGAAATTTGCGTGGCTCTCGATGGGGCGCGAGAGTTTCATTTGGAAGAGCGCGGGAAGTTCCGGGTGTACCCCTCCGCCATCCCTGTGAAAAGCCTTGCTGGCGCGGCTTCCACAAAATTGCAAAATCTTGAGCCCTTAGGAGTTGCCACTGCGTGGACGATGACTGTGGTTGAGCACCGCTTAGGCGGCGGCGGTCGAGGGGGGCGGGAGTGCTTTTGTGGGCGAGGAGGTTCCGGGGATCGGCAACCGCAGTACGACGACGGTGCCGGTGCCGTTCGAATTGACTTCCAGCGTGCCGCCGAGTTGTCGGAGGCGTTCTCTCATTCCCCGGATTCCGACTCCGGGCGTGCCGGAGGAAGCCATCGCTTCTCTCTTTTCGGGCGGGATGCCTTTGCCCTTGTCCGCGATCTCGACGAGCACCTCGTGGTCGCGGTGACGCAGGCGAATCCTGGCAACGGGACTTTCCGAATGGCGGTGAATATTGGTCAGGCATTCCTGCACGACGCGGAAGATGGCAGTCTCCGATTCGCGGGGCAGGCGTCCGAAGTCCTCGGGGAGATCGAGATCGACTTTGATTTTGCTGCGGGCGGAAAATCCCTCGACATACCAGCGAAGGGCGGACGACAGCCCGGCTTCGTCGAGCAGAGGAGGGTGAAGCAGATGCGAGATGGTGCGGACTTCGGTGCTCATGTCGCGGACAAGATTTTCGCTGTCAGTGAGGGCGTCCGCGGTCTTGGTGAGGCGTTCGACGTCGAGACGCACGGCGGAGAGGTTCATGGCCAGGGCTGCCAAAGTTTGTCCAACGCTGTCGTGCAATTCGCGGGCGATGCGGCGCCGCTCGTCATCCTGCAACTGGAGCAGGCGGGCCGAGAGTTCGCGCAGATTGGCGTTGGCCGTGTCGAGGTCTGCAGTGCGTTCCTGAACGCGCCTTTCGAGTTTATCTTGCTCGTTCCGCAGGCTCTCATTTTCACGGCGACGTGATTCGCCCAGGGCGACGATGGCAGCGCAGGTAGCGGAAAACACCAGGGCGCGCACGAACTCCGCCAGGGTGAAAAAACGAAACGGTTGGATGGCAGGAAAGAATCCGAGGGTACTTCCGAAGAGAGCGAGCAGTGTCGCAACAATCGACGGTCCGATGCCGCAGTACCAGGCCGAGAAGGCGATCGCAGGCAAGAGGAGGGCATAGCCGACGCGGTCGCCGACCAGTGGATGCAGCGCGCTATTCACTAGAAACGCGACCGCCACGGCCGCCATCGCGAGGACGTAGCGCCGAAGGCGGTTACTGGATATTCGCGTAAGAAACGAAGGATTAATCCCCATCAACGCAGCCTCAACTATGGCGTCCCACAGGGCAAGATGGCGAAGGGGCAGACGCGAGAAAAACGCAGGGCCAGTGAACCGATGATAACAAAACTGGCCGGAACGGGAGAACTCCGTAGGCGATTTTTCCGGCAAATTCTGCCTCGCCGGGGAGCGGGGTAACTGGCATGGTGAGAGCGATTTGGGCCACACGCCAACGACCCAGGTACCGAATCGGATAATGTTCGCGACCGTACGCTGTTCGCTGTATTGGTTCGTCATCGCGGGAAGACTAGTTTTGGGGCAGTTGCCTTTCCTGTCGCCGTCCGCCGTCCGGTACGAATCAGCCCGGTCAGCAATCGGCAAAGGCACCCGGGAGTTGCATGGCGCACCGGATCCTTATCGTCGATGACAGCGCGATCATCCGGCACGCGATCCGTGCCTGTATCGAACACAACACCGACTGGGAAGTGTGTGGCGAGGCGGAGAATGGCCAGGTTGCGATCGAGAAAGTCAGGGCTCTTCACCCGGACGCGGTGACCTTGGACTGGCAGATGCCTGTGATGAACGGACTTGAGGCTGCCCGGGAAATCAGACGCATCGCTCCTCGAGCGGTCGTGCTATTGATTACGCTGTACGACAACATACTGCTGACGCAGGAAGCGCGCTCCGCCGGGGTCAAGGAAGTGTTGTCCAAGACGGATGGAGTGTCGGAGCATCTGATTGCGTCTTTGAGAAGTGTCTCGGTGAACAACTAGACACCGGTCAACAATTTGTGTTGATTCCTTTTCTCGAAGGGGCTTTGCTGTTTTCGCCCACGGTGCTTATTCGTTTTAGCCAGGGTCTTTAATTCCTTCGTCATTCACAATCAGGGGTGTATCTGCTACTCTGCGGATTCCGTTTTTGCGGAGGAGCCAGCAAATGCCATCACGCAACCTGATGTTTCCAACTGTTGCAGCCGTGTTGTGTCTCTGCTTTTCGGTGTCGGCGGCTGAGAAGAAATCCAAAGACACGAAAGCCGATGAAGCCAGCAAGCCTTCTTACGAACTCGCACAGCCTGCGACCGAGACTCTGGACTACACGATGTACCAGCGGATCCGCGAAGAGGGGCTGTCGCACTCGCATGTGATGGAGTTTGCATCCGGGCTGATGGATGGGATTGGGCCGCGGCTGACGGGGTCTCCGAACTTGAAGCGCGCCAATGAATGGACGCGCGACCAGTTCACCGCCATGGGATGCAGCAACGCGCACCTTGAAGATTGGGGCGAGTTTGGCATGGGCTGGCGGCAGTTGAATGCGTGGGTGCGGATGTCGGCGCCGGACACAGCGGTGTTCATCGCGCAGGCGCTGCCCTGGTCGCCGTCGAGCCATGGGGCCGTCAACGGGCGCGCGATTTGGGTCGAGGCGAAGGACGAAAAGGATCTGGAGAAGTACAAGGGCAAGCTGGCGGGCAAGATTGTTTTCTTTGGCGAGATGCGCGACGTGAAGCCGGTCGACAAGCCTCTGTTCGAGCGAAGGGACGACGCTAATCTCAAGACCACCGCGGAATTTCCGGTGCACGTCGGGCAGCAGGAAGATTTCTTCGCGTCTTTCATTAAGCGGCTGGAATTCCGTGAGAAGGCGGGCGCGTTCTTTGCGGCTGAACACGCGGCCGGGATTGTGGTGCCGAGCCGCGATGGGCGCAACAATGGTGGATCAGGCGGCACGATTTTTGACGACGGCGGGGGCGGGATGGGCTGGTTCACCTACCAGCGCGAACATGCTGAGCCCTTGCCGATTATGGTGATGGCGATTGAGAGTTACGGGCGCGTGTTCCGGCTGCTGAAGGCGAATTTGCCGGTCAGCGTCGAGATGGATGTGGAGACGGAATTCACGGGCGATCACGAGCATGGGTTCGACACGATTGCCGAGATTCCGGGCACCGATCCGAAGCTGAAGGATGAAGTCGTGATGGTGGGCGGGCACCTCGATTCGTGGGCGTCTGCGACGGGCGCGACCGACAACGGCGCGGGCACCGTCGTGGCGATGGAAGTGATGCGCATCCTGAACGCGCTGCATGTGCAGCCGCGGCGAACGATCCGCGTCGGCCTGTGGACCGGGGAAGAGCAGGGAGAATTTGGGTCGTACGGGTACGTCAAACATCATTTTGGATTTGTGCCGCTCTCGACTGCGCCCGATCAGGTGAAGCTGCCGGACTTTCTGCGGAAGCCGGCGGGTCCTCTGGAATTGAAGCCGGAGCAGACGAAGATTTCGGGATACTTCAACGTGGACAACGGCTCGGGAAAGATTCGCGGCATTTATCTGCAGCAAAATGCGTCGGTAGGGCCGATCTTTCAGCAGTGGATGGCGCCGTTGCAGGATCTGGGCGTGAGCACGATTACGATGCGAGACACAGGCGGCACCGATCACGAGGCGTTTGATTCGGTAGGCGTTCCGGGTTTCCAGTTTATTCAAGACACGCTAGACTACGGATCGCGCACGCACCACTCGAACATGGATACGTACGAGCGTCTGCAGCCCGACGACCTGGCGCAGGCGGCGGTGGTAGAGGCGATTTTTGTGTACAACACGGCGATGCGCGACCAGATGCTGCCGCGGAAACCGCTACCGCATCCGGAGTTGGAAGAGCAGAGGAAAGCTCCGCTGAAGAATGTGATGCCCGGGGCCGAAGCGGCGGAGGAAGGGAAGAAATAGGGGGCGCCACCGCTGGACTCGTTTCGTGATTGTGATTGTCATCCTGGCAAGCGAAGGATCTACGCAAGTTGCTCGCGGTGAGGCGCCGCCGGCAAATTACATAGATCCTTCGCTTCGCTCAGGATGACAAGGCTGTTTGGGTTCGAGACTTTGTTTGCATACGCCAACGTTAGTGATTTAGCCTCGTCTAACGGTTCAACCTCCATTCTGGAGTTCTTCCATGGCTGCGATTCATCTGGTGATCAACAATCGTCCGCACGATATTGAGATAGCTGCTGACACTCCTTTGTTGTGGGTGCTGCGCGACAAACTCAATTTAACCGGCACGAAATATGGCTGCGGGATGGGACTGTGCGGAGCGTGCACGGTGCATCTGGATGGCGAGGCGGTGCGCGCGTGCCAGACGGCGGTGTCGTCAGTGGGCGCGAAGAAGATTACGACGATCGAGGGACTGTCAGCGGACAACGGGCATCCGGTGCAGGCGGCGTGGATTGCTGAGCAGGTGCCGCAATGCGGGTACTGCCAGCCGGGACAGATCATGTCGGCGGCGGCGTTGCTGGCGAAGACTCCGCATCCCACGGACGAGCAGATCGAGTCTGCGATGGTGGGGAATTTGTGCCGGTGTGGGATGTATCAGCGGATTCGCAAGGCTATTCATCGCGCAAGTGGTTCCGGAGCCGCTGCTAGCGCGGGGAAGGGAGCATAGCCATGACCATCAGCCGCAGACAATTCGTAGCGGGAGGAGTGGTCGCTGGCGCGGGAGTGCTCATCGGCGTGCGCTACTCGGGATTGCTGGTGCGGGCGCAGGAGTCGGATCCGGGAGCGAAGCAGAAGGCGCCGAATCCGTTCGTCGCTTATGTGCATGTGAAGCCGGACGGACAGATTTCGCTGATCGTGGCGAAATCGGAGATGGGGCAGGGAATCAAGACCGGGCTGGCGATGATTCTGGCGGAAGAGGCCGAGGTGGATTTCGCTTCGGTGCGGGTGGAGCAGGCGGAGACGCGGCCGGATCTTTATGCGCACATGGGCACGGGCGGAAGCGGAAGCACGATCGAAAACTTCACGCCTCTGCGGCGAGCCGGCGCAACCGTGCGGGAGTTGATGATTGCTGCGGCGGCGGCGAAGTGGAACGTGCCGCCATCCGAGTGCGAAGCGAAGAAGGGAACCGTGCTGCACACGAAAACGTCGCGCAAGGCCGGGTACGGAGAACTGGTGGAGGCGGCGGAGAAGTTGCCGCTGCCGGATCAGGAGAAGGTGAAGCTGAAGGATGAGTCGAAATTTGAACTGATCGGGCATCCGGTGGCGCGCGTGGATATTCCCTCGAAAGTGCACGGCAGCGCGCAGTTTGGCCTCGACGTGCGGGTGCCTGAGATGGTGTTTGCGGTAGTGGCGCGGTGTCCGACGTTTGGGGGCAAGGTGGCGCACTTCGATGCGGCCAAGGCAAAAGCCATTGCGGGAGTGCGCGATGTGTTTGAGATTCCGGCGATGGGGAACGGCGTTTTCACCGCGGGAGGAGTTGTGGTGGTCGCCGATTCGACATGGACTGCGCTGAAAGGGCGGAAAGCGCTCGACATTCAGTGGGATCGCGGAGCGGCCGTTTCAGAATCCAGCGAGAGTCTTCGTGAGGCGTTGCGCGCGGCGGTGGAAAGGCCGGGCAAACAGATACGGAAAGATGGCGACGTAGAATCCGTTTTCGCCTACCCGGGAGCAGACTCGTTCGTGGAGGCCGTGTACGAGATGCCGTACCTGGCGCACGCGACCATGGAGCCGATGAACATCACGGTGCACGCGCGTGGGGGCGAGGCGGAAGTGTGGGCGCCGACGCAGTCTCCGGACTGGGTTCAGGGCACGGTGGCGCAGGTGCTCGGTCTCAAGCCCGACAAAGTCACAGTGCATACCACCCTCATGGGCGGCGGATTCGGGCGGCGGTATATGGCGGATTATCCGGCGGAAGCGGCGCAGATCGCAAAGGTCGTGGGCAAGCCGGTGCAGTTGGTGTGGTCGCGCGAAGATGACATGACGCATGACTTCTACCGACCCGCCACCTGTCATCGCTTGCGCGGCATGGTCAGCTCCAGGGGCCGTCCCACCGCGTGGTTTCACACCATGGCATCGGCGTCGATTCGCGGCTATTGGGATCCGAAGGCTCCGCCGGAGAGACAGGAAGTGGGTGGCGCGAAGGAAATGCCGTACGCGATTCCCAACGTGCTGCTGGAGTTCAACGGGGTGTCGAGTGCCGTGCCGCGGGCTTGGTGGCGGTCGGTGGAGAATTCGTTTAACGGATTTGTGGTGGAGAGTTTCATTGACGAATTGGCAGGTGCGGCGAAGCAGGATCCGGTGCAGTTCCGCAAGTCGCTACTGACGAAGCCGGAAAATTGGAAGGCGAAGAGCGACGATGATCCCGATCCGGCGCGGCTGCGCGGAGTGCTGGAACTGGCCGCCTCGAAGGCAGGCTGGGGCACGCCACTACCCAAGGGCCGGGGACGCGGGATTGCGGCCTTCTGTTCGTTCGGCAGTTACTTCGCCGAGGTGGCGGAGGTGACGGTTAAGGGCAATGAGTTCAAAATCGACCGCGTCGTCGCTGCGGTGGATTGCGGGCAGATTGTAAATCCCGAGTCGGTGCGCTCGCAGACGGAAGGCGCGATCATCTTCGGGTTGAGCGCCGCGCTGAAGAACGAGATCACGATCAAGAACGGGGCGGTCGAGCAGACGAACTTTGATGGGTACGATCCGATTCGGATCAGCGAGGCTCCGCCAATCGAGGTGCATTTGGTGATCAATCGCGAGGAGCCGGGCGGGATGGGTGAGCCGGGGTTGCCACCGATTGCGCCGGCGGTGGCGAATGCGATTTTTGCGGCGTCGGGGCAGCGGTTGCGCAGACTGCCGTTTCGATTGAAATCTGCGTGACAGCAGGGCTGAAGCCCACGGTTTTTCTTGCGGACTCGTCGCGGCCCTCAGCGCCGCTCTTCCACGGTCGTGCACGCGCTTGTGCTTTTCGGCAATCCGTCGGGGCACTTGCCACAATCGCCGGGCTGCGCCCGGCGGACGGCCGAAGGCGGCCGTCCCCACATAGACCTTGAAACACGAACGCCGCCGATTGTCGGCGGCGTTCCCACGGTAAAAAGTTTTCTTATCGCGGGGCTTCCTCGAGCAATCCCTGCTCCATCTTTTCCTGGCACTCGATGCAGTGGCGCGTCCATGGGACGGCTTCGAGGCGCTTGGCGTTGATTTCTTTGCCGCAGTGGATGCATTCGCCGAAGCTGCCTTCGCGGATGCGGGCGAGAGCCTTGTCGACCATCTGCAGGGTCACACGGTCGTTGTTGCTCTGGCTGAACAGGAATTCCTTGGTGTAGGAACTGGCGGCGCGATCGGCGATATCCTGGGCGGTATCTTCGTCGGCGGAGCGGCCGTCCGCTTGGGTGCGGTTGACGGTCCGGCGCAGTTCCTGCTGCCGTGTTTCCAAACGTTTCTTGAATGCTTCCAACTTCTTCTTATCCATAAGTCACTTCAACTCTGGGCGATCAAAAATCTTCCGATCAAACTTGTAGGACGCCCCTTCCCGGAGGCGTCCGTGGCCATAAGGCCAAACGAAGATGATAAGCGCGCAAATTATGATGCGTCAACAGGCCCAAGCGCTGCCGGGACGATGGAAGAGAAGCACAGATTGTAGGTCCGGGGAGAACGGCGAGATGTGATCGGGGTCACATACTGCTGCAGAATGGATTGGCCCCCTCGGCTCCGATGTACAATGCGAGGCTCAGAATTCGAACTGATCCGAGGCCACCCTCGCATGTCGCGATTGTTCTCTGCCTTCCTTGGCTGCGCAATTCTTATGGCCGTTCTGTACGCCCAGACTCCCGCTTCGCCTAAGCCGGGGACTTCCGAAGAGGCGGTGGTATTCGATCGCATGGACAACCTCGTCCGCTTTGAAGACGACGGCACGGGTGTGCAAGAGACGACGGCGGTCATCCGCGTGCAGAGTCAGGCTGGCGTCAAGGAACTGGGGCAACTCGTTTTTGGATACTCTTCTGCGACCGAGAAGTTGGATGTGGACTACGTGCGCGCGCGCAAGCCGGATGGGCGGGTCATCGAAACCCCGGCCTCCACGGCTCAGGACTTTGCGCCCGAAGTTCTGCGCGAGGCGCCGACTTACAGCGACTATCGCGAGCGGCATGTATCGGTCGCCGGACTGCAGGCGGGGGACGTGCTCGAATACCACACGGTGACGCACGTGACCACGCCGCTGGCGCCGCACGAATTCTGGTACGAGCACTCTTTCTCGAAAGACGTTGCCGTGCATGAGGGGCGGTTGCAGATCGATATTCCGAAGGCGCGCGTGGTGAAGCTCAAGAGTCCCGATCACAAGTACGAGACGCAGGAGTCAGGCGACCGCAGAATCTATACCTGGACGGTGAACGATTTTATTCCCGATCGTAAACACGAGCGCGAGGCAATGCTTGAAGAGCCGGACTACACGCCGGATGTGCAGTTGTCTACTTTTGCGGACTGGCAGCAGGTGGGGCAGTGGTACGCGAAACTGCAAGGCGATCGAGTGACGGTGGATGACAGCGTGCGCAAGAAGGCGGCGGAACTCACCAAGGGCGCAACCACGCCGGTGGAGAAAGCGCGGCGGCTGTACGACTACGTGGCCTTGAACATTCGCTACGTGAGCATTTCGTTTGGCGTGGGACGGCTGCAGCCTCATGCCGCGTCGGAAGTCCTGCAAAACGGCTACGGAGACTGCAAGGACAAGCACACGCTGCTGCAGTCGCTGCTGAAGGCGGAAAACATTCAGAGCTATCCTAGGCGGCAATGGCTTCGTCGAATTTGCCCGTTGCCTGCAGTTCCCCCGCCAAGTCTTTGATTCGCGCTCTTGTGAAAGGCATCGATTTTCGCAAGCAGCTGGAGATCACGCCCTTCAACAAAACGACGCACAAGAGTCTGGGACTGCTGCTGGCGGAACACAACCAGGACGCGGAAGCTGTGAAGGAACTGGAAGCTGCCGATTCCATGCCACCGGATGATCCGGAAGTGAAGGTTGCACTGGCGCGGGTGTACACGCGGAGCGGCGATACGGACAAAGCTCAGGCGCTGCTGAAGAGTGTGACCGGAGTGGCTGCTCCGGCCGCCGGGGCGGACCTCTACTCTTCCGCGCTGCGCGACGACATCGACCCGAACCAGACGGTGCGCGACGCCCGCAAGACGCTGGACGATGTGGGCGACCAGTTCGACTCCGGCGAATTCGATCGCTCGGCGCCGTCCGCTCTGCGGGCCATGGATCTGGTTGCACTGGCGTGGGCGCGGATCGGATGGGCCAAGTTCAAGCAGGGCGAGACTCTGGAAGCCATGCAGTACCTGAATTCAGCATGGGTACTCAGCCAGTCGGGCACGGTGGAGAATCGTCTGGCGCGCGTTCTGGAAAAGGAAGGCCAGAAGGAAAAAGTTCGCCACGCCCTCGCCTTGGCCGTGGCGGCGGGCGGCGGCGAAGGCGCGGCCTCGCAGGAGCAGTTGCTGAAAATGTTGTCCGGCGCGGATTCCGCCGACAAGGAAATCGCAGATGCAACCTCTGAATTGCTCCAAATGCGCACGATCAAGGTGCCCGCTTTGCCCGGCGTTACGGCCTCGGCGCAGTTCGCCTTGACCTTCGACAGTTCCAGCAAGCCCGAGCGCGTGGAATGGCTGGACGGGGATGCCAGCCTGCGGAAGGCTGCCGATCTGCTGCGGGGACAGGAGTTTCCCGTGAAGTTTCCCGACGTCTCGTCGGTGAAGATCGTGCGCAAGGGCAAGCTTTCATGTAGCCCATCCGGATGTGTTGTCGTGCTGCAGCCGCTCGAAGGGCTGCAGTCTGGACACTGATGAGAAAAGTACGTCGGGGATAAGATTTGCAGAAAAACTGACTTTCTTGCCGATCGAGCTGTACAGCGGCTGAAGCCGGAATTGATTCTGCTGCATTTACGGCATCGCTAAAGCGATGCCCTGATACGAATCTTGAAGTTTTTCAGCTCGTAAAGCCCTCGATGGATCAGGAGCGCTTATCGCGATGGCGAGTCCCCCAATCCGTTCCGCTTTGCAGGCCTCTGTTTACCGCGGCAGTGGATCCTTCATGCTGGCCAAGGCGTATCCCATGACGGCCATGGCGGCGGCGTTCTCGCGCAACTCGCTGGGCACGATTTTGTCGAGCGTGTCGGCGGCGGTGTGGTGGTAGTTGAAGTAGGTGCGGCCATCCTGCAGGATGCCGAGCGCGGGCACGCCGGCTTCCGACATGGCGGAGATGTCGGCTCCCGGGGGATAGCTGCTGGGCTGCGCGGCATTGGCCCCGAAGCTTTGAAGAACGCCTAGCGCCGGGCGCAGGAGTTCGGCGGCGTGCGGAGTCATCTTGACGCTGAAGCCGAGCGGGTGCGCCGCTCCGGAATCGCTCTCGATCGCGGCTACGGTGCGAATGAATTCGGAGGAATAATCTTTGGTGTAAGCCTGGCTGCCGGCGCCGCCGCTCTCTTCGTCCATCCAGGCAATCACGCGCAGTGTGCGCTTGGGGTGCAGGTGCAGTTTCTGCAGAATCTCGGCGGCTTCCATGGCCACCACGACGCCGGCGCCGTCGTCGATGGCGCCCGTGCCAAGGTCCCAGGAGTCGAGGTGTCCAGAGACGATCACGAACTGCTCGGGATGTTCACTGCCCTTCAAGTCGGCGATGACGTTGTAACTGGTTGCGTCGGGGAGTTTTTGGGGTGTCAGAATAAGCCGCATGCGGACTTTGCCCTGCGCATAAAGATGGGCGATCAGGTCGGCGTCTTCAGCGGTGACGGCTCCGGCGGGAATTCCTGCGGGAAAGCTGAAGCCAGTATGCGGCAAGCGGTAATCGGCGTTGCCCACGGAGCGGACGAGCGCGGCCACTGCGCCCAGATCGGCAGCGGCCTTGGGACCGGCTCCGCGATAGCGCACGGCCTCGCCATAGGAAATGAATGACAAACCTGCGGCAGCTTTCTGCTTGTCGAACAGTTCGTTGAACAGGACGATCTTGCCCGCGACTTTGTCGTGACCGAGCGCTTTGAGTTCGTCGAAATCGTTGACGACAACGACGTCGGTCGTGATGCCATCGGCGGGAGTGGAAGTGCTTCCGCCGAGCGCGGTAAGAACGATCTTCTGCGTGGTATCAGCGGCCTGACCCGGGTATTCGGTTAGCTCAGCGGTTTCGGCGCCGCGCACCCAGTGGGGAACTTTAACTTCCTCAAGGTGGACATCGAGTCCGAGCTGGCGGAGTTCGGCGGCGACGTAATCAACCGCGGCCTTGGCCTGAAGAGATCCGCTGATGCGCGGGCCGATATTCTCGGTGAGATGGGCAACTTGGCGGTAGGCGTAGTCGTCGGAGAGGGCGGCGGTTTTGATCACGGCCAGCTCTTCGAGTAATTGAGGAGGAAAATTCTCCTGATCCGCCTGGGACGCCTGCTGCTGCGCCATAAACGGGACGGGCGCGTTCTTGGGCTGTTGGTTCTGGGTCTGGGCGGTGATTGGCAAAGTGCAAAGGGAGGTGAAGAGGAGGCTGAACAGGAAGTAGGGCTTGATCATGGTCGCAGGTCAGTGTATCTGACTCGTCAGAAAATTAGAAACTCCGACCCGCTTTCACAGCATCTGGTGTCCCGAAACAAAAAAATGGCCCCATCCCTGGGGCCAAGTTTCAAGAGGCTACGATTTGGTAGGCAATGTCAGGAAAGGCGATGCAAAACTCCGTTCCGCCAGCCGGAACGGTTCGGGTAGTGACGCGGAGAATCGAAGAGAGTGTAGGTCATGTTGCTAGAGTTTGCGGCCTCTTTATTGCCCATGAGAGATGCACTTGCCGCGCCAAAGCTGGAAACCTCTGTGATTGTCATCACGTGACGGCATAACCGAATGACGAACAAGGACTTAGAGCGGAGGGTAGAGAAGGAACTCAGGCGCGCCCTGGAAAATCCTGGGAATCGAAAGTGCAGAAGAATGCATATTCAATGCACGCCGCTACCAAGGCCCCAAACACCAAGCCCATGGCGGGTTTTGGCCAGCCATGGGCTCGGGTGAAAGGGAAATTCTTGGTCTAACGATTAGGTCTAGCTATTGCCGGCGACGGTGCGCAGCTTGCCCGGCAGGAAGTGGTACGGCGGCCACGGACCGCTGATTGCGACTTCGCAGTTCTTCAACTGCTTGGCGGCGGTCGAGTAGCGGTTCTGGTACTTTTCCACGCTCTTGGAGTCGATCAGGTGGGCGATGTCGATCAACATGCCCTCGGGTGCGACCTTCTTGCAGCTGACTTCTTCCTCGAGCGGGTTGAAAAGCTTGTGGACCTGGACCGACAGGGCGCGCGCCTTGGTCTGGCGTTCGCGCTCGCGGGACGCCTTCACTTTCAACTTCGAGAGGTAGTCGCCGCCGACGGTGTCGGGCAACTGGATGTCGATCATGGCTTCGCGCAGGGAGCCATCCCGGACGACCAGCTTGATGTGCATTTCCGACTTTCCGCGCAGCTTGGCGACGCTCAGGCCAAAAGCACGCCGGTTGACCCGGACGGCCTGGCGGAGTGCGTCATCGCTGTCGAAAATGGTGCCGAACTTGAAAGGAAGGACCGTGGAATTGCGGAAGCAGTTGCTGACGACACGAGCGTGATCAATGGCTGATTTGTGGTCAAGATCGCCTACCGAATGGTCATATTCGCTGACGATTACCGCGAATTCACCACTCGGATAGCTCAGAACCGCAGCGCCGTTCACTCCTTGAACGCCCTCTAGCAGGAAAGGGCGGCGAGTGCGGGTTCCATTTGGGAGGGTTTGATGCTCGGTAAGACAGTACGCGTACCACGCCATGTTGAACTCTCCGAACCGGGATCGAGGCAGACCGGGCCACCTCTCACGTCGAGTTTTTCGCCAAAGCTTGTACAGCGATTTGGAAGTAAGGAAACGGGCGGCACTGAGCTACGACCAGGAGCGCTTTACAGTCACACTCCCTACCTGCATATTACTTTGGGCACCTAGTAAAAAGCAACTAAATCTTGGCGAGAGGCATCGAAATGCCCTTATTTGGCGGCCGCGGAGCGGTTGGAGCACTCGTGGGCGGGCCTGGGATGGTTGCACCATAGAACCGGTCTTTACAGGTTAGTTGGCGCATCCCGTCCCCAGTCGTAACCAGGAAAGAGTCTTTAGCAGGTTTTCGCCATCGGGCGGAAAGCGGGGAACGTCCCGTCTGTCCGGTTTCCAAGGCTTGTCCTGTACTGAATATGGGAAAAAGTAATTCTCGTTCCTAGCTTCGTAAGGTCTGATGGTAATATTAACAATTTGCCCACTCGCACGAACAATGACAATCCA
The DNA here is from genome assembly GCA_963701935.1 of uncultured Acidobacteriaceae bacterium. Classification (GTDB taxonomy): domain Bacteria; phylum Acidobacteriota; class Terriglobia; order Terriglobales; family Acidobacteriaceae; genus Sulfotelmatobacter. Next base: position 450,149 of record CAVPBT010000001.1, read on the forward strand.
AACCTCTGCGCTGTAGGGCAATAACGCAAACCAAGCATCTCGCCCAGCGAATTGTGTTCCACTTTCGTAACAAATTCACAATTCATAAGAACCTTTCTGTCAATCGTGGTCCAATTCTCCTCTTCCCCGAAAAAACAAATCCCAGTCAGTACCGAGAATGTTTCGTCGCTTGGTTACTACACTATAAGGAGAATACCGATGAAGCTGAGGCTTGCTTGCGCCTGTATGTTGTTCGTTTTTGGGCCGTATTTGCAACACCTGTTTGCGCAGTCTCCTCCCGTAGGACAGATAACCCGCCAGATCACAAAACCACAATCGAACGAGGTTCAGACCTTCAAGGACGCACTTAGTGACCAACTGGGGGGAGCCACATCAGATGATGTGTCGGGGGCAGCAGCCGATAAACTTCTCAATTCCCTCGACAGTGTGACCAATTTATCGAGCGCCGTGTCAACTGCTAAAAAGAATTTACCAAGTAACCCAACCGCTAAAACTCAAGCACAAACTGCGATAAGCACCGCAGCGGCGAGTGCCGCACCCCAACCGTGTACAAAGAACAGCGACGGGAGTTACACGTTCAAACTGTGGCTCCCAGTGGCTGGATGCTCGAATGACGCAATCAATGACTTTTTTAAAGTGTCTGGAGGCCTGTCGGTCGCCAACACCGTGGGTTACCTCTACAATCCTAATCAATCGACGAATCAGATCAGTAGCGATCTCTTCACGGCAACTTTTTCGCAAGGATTTCAGGCGATTTTGTCTGGGACGGCAACACAGGGCTCATCTCAACCTTCCAGCACTTCAACGAGTGCGAGTTCTACGGACTCTGTCAGCACTGCCGTATCTAAGTTGGAACAAGGAGGGGACTTCAATATTCGGTTCCCATACCCGATCCTGTATCACGTAACCAGCAACTCTGGGGTGTACGTGCTAGGTTCGCCGAATATCGGTTTCATGGTGAATGGCTCATCGGGTCAGAACACGATCACGCAGAGCACGCAGTACAACGTTAACGTGCCTCTGGAGTTCTACGCCGAAACAACCTCAGTTCAGCCGCAGGGGTCCACCCAGTCTGGCAATGTCGTGATGTATTTGGACGTAAAGCCCGCAGTCGAGATAGTATCCCCAGCGTTCGCCAGCGCAATTGGCCTTACGTCAAATCGCTATTTTTTCCTCGGACAAGCATCTGCTGGTCTATCCTTCAATAAAAGCATGCGGGTTGGGTTCCAATATTATTTCGGCCCCAGTCAGGTCTATCAGGTGCCATCTACCACGGGTACAACGACAAAAACTGGCAAGGTCGGTGGGGTACATTTGGTCGTAACGTTTTCGCCCAACAAGTCAAAATCCTGACGATGTCGAAACGGGGGACAGACGGGACGTTCCCCAGTTTCCCGATCAAGAGCACGGGCCGACCGCTTTCATTTGCCGGCCGCGGAGCGGTTAGTCCGCTCTTGCAGGGCGAGCAGGACCACGCGCAGCATCTCGTCCCAGGGTGCTGGTTTACCGGTCCAGATTTCGAACTGGCGGGCCGCCTGATGGGCGAACATTTCGATACCTGGGATGACCTGGGCGCCCCGTTCTTTGCCTAGCTTCAGGAAGCGGGTCTCGGCGGGATCGTAAACCATATCAAAGACATAGCGGGCATTGATCTCGTTCTCCTGCAGCGGAGTCTCGCGAGTATTGCCCATGCCAACCGGGGTGGCGTTGATGATGACGTCGAAGGCCAGTTTCTTCAGATCAGGGCGCTTGATAATGCGAGCCCGGGCCTGGTGAGCCAGCTTCTTGGCGGGGCCAGCGGTGCGATTCAGAATGTAAACTTCGGACCCTCTTTCCTTGAGTCCAAAAACGGCTGCGCGGGCGGCCCCACCGGCCCCGATCACCAGGATGCGGGCGCCTTCCAGGGTATTCAGGCGGCGTTCCAGGGGGCGGACGATCCCAGAGGCGTCGGTATTAAAGCCGTAGAGCTTGCCATCCTGGGCTCGGACCACGGTGTTGCAGGCACCGATCTTGGTGGTATGGGAGTCGGTGTTATCCAGATGCGGGAGGATCGCTTCCTTGTACGGCATGGTGACGCTGATGCCGTGTATGGGAATCTCGCGCACGCAGGTTAGCAAATCCTTCAGAGTCTTGGCGTGCAGAGCGAGATAGACCGCATTCACGTTTTCGCGGCGAAAGGCCGCGTTCATGATGGCCGGCGAAAGTGAGTGCGCGATGGGATCGCCTACGACTCCGTACACGCGCGTCGCCACGTCGACGCGCTCGATGCGGTAAACATTGCGTAATTCCTGCGCGGTCACCTGTCCGGGAGCGGTCTCTTCGCCAGCGACGGCAGAGGCAAATGTGAACACGCTTCCAGCGCGCACGCCGAGAACACGGCTGATGATGCCTTGCTCGCCCATGCACATTCCCACCAGGGAGTGGCGGTCGCCCTCCCGCGCCAGGAACTTGATCATGGTGACGTTGTCGGCGAGCGTGGTTGCCGTACTGACGACCTTGTAGAAGTCCGCCGGGTAGGCGAGCATCTTTTCCAGAGTTTCGTCCAATTTCTTAGTGGCCCGAAAGTCGTGGAACGACAGGATCAGGGCGGCGCGGGTGCGCAGTTTCTGGAGGTGTTCGGGTTTGCACTTGCTGGCGGTCTGCAGCTCAACATCGACTAGCTGGCAGCCAGACGCCGCCGCCTTGCCCAGGACGTCCAGTTGCGAGGCGATGGAACCGCGAAACTTCCCCCCACTGGCGGCCCGACGGCAAGTGGCAATGACCACGGTTCCCGTGTGGGCCTCCATGAAGCGCTTGATTCTGGGCATGGCCAGGCCGGGCTTGGAAAGGTAGTCCAACCTGAACTCCAGAAAGGGGTTATCCCGAACCAGGAGTTCGGCTTTCTCGGCCATCTCATTGGGGTCGGAGCCGATGACCGCCACGCAGACTCGCGGCAATCGCAAGGGCAAGAGACGGGGCGCGTAAGGGGGAGCGGAATTCATCGTTCCAATTCGAAAAACTGGCAACAGGTGCCCAGCACCGAGCGCACACTGAATGACGGCGAATTATTACAGGGCCTTAATTAGATATGCAACAACCGATTCATTGTCTTAGCGAAAATCTTCTACTCCAGGGTGCCCAACACCCTCGTAACCTTGACCCACCCTTACCTGCTTGTTACCTTCCGGCTGAAGCCTTTCTTTTCTGGCATTTAACTAGGGCGGGGGACCAGAGGGTCCTTCCCCGGAGGTAACATGAAGAAAACAGGACTGTTCGTGTTGTTGCTCGCTACGGCGGCTTGGGCGCAAACCGGTGCTGCCGATGCTCCCGCCGATCCACAAGGGACATCGCCCACCAGCAATAGCTTTCCCACCATGCGGGTGCAAACGCCCACCTACGCTGATTTGTATTGCGCCGGATTTATCAGCAAACAGATCCTGCCAGATGCCAATTTCATCGCGGGTGGATTGCAGACGCCGACCACCACGAAGTTCACGCGCGGCGACTTGATCTATCTCCACGGCACCGGTTACACCGCCGGCGCGGAGTACGAGATCGTGCGCGCACTGCGCGACATCAACGAGTACGAGATGTACCCGGGAGAGAAAAAGCTGCTGAAGGAAACCGGCCAGCCGTACGAAGAAGTGGGGCGCGTGAAGATTGTGGACACGCGCAGCAAGAGTGCGATCGGGCAGGTCGAATACTCCTGCGACGGAATCAACCCCGGCGATACGGCGATTCCATTTGCCGAAAAGCAGGCGGTGACCTTCCATACTCCCATCCGTTTCGATCGCTTCCTGCCGGCGAGCAGCAAGACCTCAGGCCGGATCGTGATGGGGAAGGATTTCGATTCTGAACTGGGAACCGGGCAGAAAGTTTATCTCAATATCGGTTCGAACCAGGGCGTGAAGATCGGCGACTTCTACCGGGCGGTGCGCTCCTATGAGGCGGACCTGAACGACCCGGTGGATTCTCTGTCGTTCAAGGCCGCGATTGCCGAGGACACGCAGAAGAAGACGCCCTCGGTTGATCCTGCCATGTTCACCAAGGGGAACGGCCCGGTGATTCACGTGCGCGACTTGCCGCGGAGGGCTGTGGGCGAGATCGTGATCATCGGTGTGACCAATACCACGGCGACGGGCATGATCGTGTTCGCGTTCGAAGATGTGCACGCCGGGGACGGCGTGGAAGCCGATCAGGTGCAGTAGAGTTCACGGAAGCGGTTGATACGGTCAGAAGCCGGGGACGGGAAACCGTCCCCGGTTTTGTTTGCGGGGTTGGCGTAAGTTCGTGAGACGATGAAACGGAGGTCATCACCTTCGCAACTGACGATAAGCTAATCGAAGAAGCGCGCCGCCTCGGTGGACATAAGACTAAGAGGGACGCGGTGACTGCTGCGCTAGAACAATATATCCAGGGTCTCAGACAGCGGCGCATTCTGGAAGCCTTCGGAACGATCGATTTCGATCCGGAGTATGACTACAAGGCAGAGCGCCGCGGAAAGCGCATCGGATCGCCATGATCGATGTCTCGTTCGACAGTTGATACTCAGTCTAGAGTGTGTTTTTCTCCGAAAATTTCTGCGGTGAAGGCCTCGATCGTTGCGCCTCGTTGCCACGCGTCCAGAGGCAGGCCGGCTTTGCGGCAGGTCTGTTCGAGGAACGTCGTGCGGTCCCAGTTGTGTTCCGTCGGCACTTGCGGAAGGAGCAGGCCACGGTGACCGGCCATGGTGATGAGCAGGCCGTGGCGGCCGATTTCGACAGCTTCGGCGGAGATGGGTTGCGGCGGTGAAAGAATGCTCAGTTCGATTTCCAGTTCGCGCGCTTCCGGCAGAGTGACAGGACGAAAGCGCATGTCTTCGAAAGCGGCGGCGCGCGCGGTGTCGGCGACGGCGCGGTACACGGGGCTTACGGGCAGGACGTAGCCCACGCATCCCCGCAGTTCGCCGCGCAGATACAGCGAGGTGAAGGCGCCACGCGGTTCCGAGAGATGGGCGGTCGGTGGGTTGAGCGGTATCTCGCGGCGCTCGAGGGCGGAGAGAATCGAGTCGTGCGCGAGACGAAGCAGCAGAATGCGCTCGTCTCTTGAGAATTCACCCTTAGAGGAATCGCCAGACTCCACAGCAACGGAACTAGGTCGAGGCAGCGACATCGCGATCCGCCTGCGGAGGCGGCACGGGCTTTCTACGACGGCTGAGAATGAAAGCGCGGCGGCGGCGCTTTACGACACGCTGGTCGATCTTCGACCAGAAGGCGACAAAGTAATCGACGGCCGATACCAGCGAAACACACACCATGAACCAGATGGCGAGAAGTGCGATCCAGTGAATGGGGAAGATGTAGTGGCTATAGACCACCCATTCTTTCCAGCGGTGGTCGAGAATGACGGCCACAACGGAAACGATCTGCACCACCATTTTGAACTTGCCGAGATCGCTGGCTTCGATAGTGAAGCCTTCTGACGCGGCGATGGAACGCAGACCGCTGACCAGAAACTCGCGTCCAATCACGACGACGGCAATCCACGCTGGAACCAGGCTGGGATTCAACTGAACGAGCGTGACGAACGCCGCAGCGATCAGAAGCTTGTCGGCGAGCGGGTCAAGCAGGATTCCCATGGTGGTGACTTGCCCGCGCTTGCGGGCGAGGTAGCCGTCGATTCCGTCGGTCATGGAAGCGGCAATAAACAGAGCCGAGGCCAGCAATTCCTTCTCGCCGGTCGCGCCGCTGAAACGGCCACTGGAAAGGATCCACATCAGCAGAGGAATGCTGAAGATCCGGATCAGCGTGATGGAGTTGGGCAGGTTCACACTACGGGGTGGCTCCGGAGGCCAGCCGGAATCCAGATTGATTATGCTCCACGGGAAGAGGGAACGCAATGCGTCCCAAACCACGCAAGAATAAACCACAGAGGACTCAGAGGACACGGAGACGATGAGAGCTCCCTCTGTGTCCTCGGCGTCCTCTGTGGTTGTCAGTTCATTTCGGCGCGGGTGCCATCGCGCCCGCTTTGGGGCGTTTCGCGATGATCAGATCCTTGACCTTGTCATACGTCGCCTGCGGGATGATCTTCTTCTGCACCAGTTCGTTCTTGGCGCGGTAGGGGCGGCCGTCGATGATCTTCTGCGAATAGGCGTCGCCGATCCCGGGCAGAGCCTTGAGCTGATCTTTCGTCGCTGTATTGAGGTCGAGCTTGTCGGCAGCGGCAGGGTTAGCCATTTGGCCAGCCATGGCCTCAGGTTTGGAGCCCGGCTCCGCTGTCTGACCTGCTGCGTAGCCGCTGACCAAGGACAGCGCGAAAATCAGGACCGCGATTTGCGCCATCAGTTTTTTTTCAAAGGATTTCATCGCTTCTCCTTCCAACCCTAACCCCCCAGGGGCTAAAGCCCGCCCGCTGATTGGCTACTAACGGCACGGCTGAAGCCGTGCCCTTCCACAAAACAACCCCAACAAGGCTAATCCAACACCCGGTTCTTAGGCTCGTCCACTACGCGTAAATGCCGCGCTGGCGGATGGTGTAGGCTACGCGGTCGATCGCCAGCATGTACGCGGCGATGCGGTTGTTGACGTGGTGAGTCTCGGCGTAACGGACGACGTCTTCGAATGACGACTTCATGATGGCGTCCAGTTGCTCGTTGACCACAGACTCCTTCCAGAAGTAGCCCTGACGGTCCTGCACCCACTCGAAATATGAAGTCGTTACGCCACCGGCGTTGGCCAGAATGTCAGGAATTACGAAGACGCCTTTATCGGTGAGGATATCGTCGGCAGCGGAAGTTGTCGGACCGTTCGCGCCCTCCGCCAGAATGCGGCACTTCACGCGGTCGGCATTGCGGCTGGTGATGACATTCTCGGTGGCTGCGGGAATGAGGATCTCGCAATCTTCGACGAGCAGGTCAGCCGTCTCGGCCTTCTCCGCGCCGGGGAATCCGTGGACGGTGCCGTTCTTCTGGCGGAAGTCGACCAGTGCCTTCAAGTCGATGCCGTTCTTGTTGTGCAGTCCGCCGCCAACTTCCGCAATACCGATGATCTTGTACCCCGCCTGATGCATCAACAGAGCGGCGTTCGATCCGACGTTGCCGAAACCCTGGACAATGACACGAGTCTTGGTGCGATCGAGCCCGAGCTTCTGGCAAGCTTCATCGCAGACCACCATCACGCCGCGTCCGGTGGCTTCGCGGCGTCCGCGGGAGCCGCCGATGTTGATCGGTTTTCCGGTGACGACCGCGGTGACCGTCTGGCGCATGTGCATGGAGTAGGTGTCCATCATCCACGCCATGATCTGTTCGTTGGTGTTGACGTCGGGGGCGGGGACGTCTTTTTCGGGGCCGATGAATTCAATCAGTTCGGAAGTGTAGCGGCGTGTCATGCGCTCGACTTCGCCCATGGACATCTTGTGCGGGTCGCAGATCACGCCACCCTTGGCGCCGCCGAAGGGAATGTTGACCACGGCGCACTTCCAGGTCATCCAGCTGGCCAGCGCGCGTACTTCATCGAGCGTGACGTCGGGGGCGTAGCGGATGCCGCCCTTGGCGGGACCGCGCGCGATGGAGTGCTGCACGCGGAAGCCGGTGAAGACCTCGAGGTGGCCGTCGTCCATCTGCACGGGGATATAGACCGTGAGTTCGCGGTTGGGATAACGCAGAACGCGCCACAGGCCCTCGTCAAGGTTGAGCTTCTGGGCAGCCAGGTCAAAACGCGCCCGCTGGGATTCCCACGGATTGCTTTCTTTGTCCACGTGCGGGGGCGTCGCTATCGTCGTCATAGAAGTGGTCTCCGGAATGATTGCAGGTCAGGTATTGGCCGGCGCCGGGAGAGTTCCCGGACGGAGCGGGCAAACGTTCCGAGTATATGAGGGCTGACGGTAGGGAAGCAAGCTGAAGGGACGGTACATTGGTGGTTCAACTTGCGAATTCGACCACGAGTTGCCGACTACTGGCTTTATTCTGACCCTAGGGATGAGAGAGACGAAATCATGACCCCTGTGCACGAAGAACTTCTCCAGGAATTCCGGAACTCGGCCAAGAGCGCCGCTACCGCGGAGTCACTGATGGATTCTATGGCGCGACGCTTGCATGAAAAGATGACGCGCTACAACTGGGTGGGCTTCTATCTGGTGGATCCAGCGGACGCCGGCTTTCTGATCGTTGGCCCCTACGTAGGCAGCTTCACGCCCAACGCCCGCATTCCCCTTGACACGGGACTCTGCGGGGCCGCGGCTACTACCGGGCAGATCGTAGTGGTGCAGGATGTCACCAACGATCCGCGCTACCTTGCGGGATCGTCCATGGTGAACAGTGAAGTGGTCGTGCCGATTTTCGTGAAGGGCAAGCTGGCCGGGGAACTCGATGTCGAGAGCTACTTTGCCAACACGTTCGATGCGGCGGAACAGCAGTTTATCGAGGCGTGTGCGGCCGTCGTCGGGAAGTATCTGGCCAACGAATAGTGGGGCAGAGAACTCTACAGCTTTTCGTAGAGCCTGCCCTGGCGAAGCTCCGGTGCGATCTCGGCTGACTTGATGGCGTGCGTCAACTGCTGGTGCCAGGCTTGGTCGCGCCACATGCCCACAAACTGAGGACCGCAGAAGTTACTGGTCGCGATCGCCAGCCACTGGCCGCTGGAAGCCGCGCGTTGAGCGCCGAGCGCACACAGGTCTTTGACCCAGTTCCACTTCAGCAGCGGCCAATCCTTGTAATCGACGATTCCCCAGCACTCGGTCGTGATGAGCGGCATCTTCATTTTTTTCGAAACCGCGACGTGCCGGTCGATGGCCCGCGCCAGCGCCTTCTGCCAGTAATCCGGACGTGCGCGATAAATGTCTTCTGCCTTCAGGCTCAGGTTCGTGTATCCCTTGGCGTCGAAGCGTTCGTAGCCATATTCCGCGAGTTTGTAGAACTCACCGTCATTCTGCTGCACCATCCAGATGTGGGGATCGAGCAGGTCGAAGTCGCTCAGGTCATGCTCGAGATAGTTTTCCGGACGGTCCTCGGCGCAGGAGAACAGCAGCGGCATGTGCGGATAGCGGGCGCGGACCAGGGCAATGGCCTTGTGCATGTAGTCTAGGGACGCGGGCTTGGTCCAATCGCCGTAGGTCATGTGAGGCTTGACGAACGGAGCCCAATCGTCGCCGGGCCACTCGTTGCAGAGATCGGTGTAGAGGATGGAATCGATGTATCCGGCCTGCGAGATGAGGTCGAGGGTCTTGATCCAATTGGCCGCCAACACATCGGGGCCGGTGATGGTCATGCGCGTGTCGGCGTCGTCCTTTCGGTACCAGGTAGAGAGTCCGACCATGATGCCGCGGTCGCGGCACTTGCCGAGAAAGTCGAAGAGCGCGGGCAGGAGCACGATGCGGTTGACGTCGGGCGATCCCCACATCTGCGTGTTCCACTCCGGCCAGAGAGTCCATGTCTTGTGAGGATCGGCAGCGAGCAGGTGCGGAAAGGGATCGATACGAACTGCGTCATAGCCGCGTTCGCGCAGGTCGTCGAGGGTGCGGTCCCAGTCTTCGTAACCCGCGCCGGGCCAGCGGCGCTCGATCCAGGAGAACTCCCACATGGTGATGGCGCGGGGATGCTTGGCGGGGGCGGGCGCTGCGTGCGCGGGAAGCGCATGCGCCTTGCGAGCGAGCCCCTTCGCTACTGTGCTGGAAAGCGCTATCGTGGTGGCTGCGCCAGTCAGGAACTTTCTGCGATTCATGAGCGCTCTCCACATTGTGAGTCGCTAGTTCCCTACATTATTCCTGCGTCATCAATTGCTGCGCAATGCCTCCATGGGATTCACGCCGGAAGCGCGCCGGGCTGGGATGTAGCCGGAGATCGCGGCAACCAGCAGCAGGGCCAGCGCCATTCCGAGATAAGTTGGCAGATCCCAGGACGAAACCGAAAACAAAAGCGAAGTAATGAGCTTGCCGACTACGAGCGCAGCCAATGTGCCTACAAGCAATCCCGCGAGCGCCAATCGCAGGGTGCCGGCCAGCACCTGGCGTTGCACCCTTCCGGCGCTGGCGCCCAGCGCCATTTGAATGCCGATGGTGTGGGTTTGCCGCGTGACCGCGTACGAGATGACGCCGTAGATGCCGAGAGCGGCCAGCAGCAAGCCGAGGCCGGCGAATGCTCCGACGAGCAGCATGAAGAAGCGGCGCGGGGAAACCGCTCGGTCAACGATGGTCTGGATGGGCCGGAACTCGGCGGCTGACTGTTGCGGATTCAGTTCACGCAGAGCGCGGAGGACACTGGCGGCGAGGGTCGCGGGCGGCAGGCTGGTGCGGACCACCAGTTGCGCGCCCGACGGTCCCTGCTGCGTTGCGGGGTAGTAGATCTGAGAGCCGGTTCCGCCCTCCACCGTTTCTTCGTGGATGTCGTCGACGACGCCGACCACGCGGTCTTCCTCGTCACCTCGCATGAGAATCTTGCCCACTGCGTCCTCTCCGGGCCAGTAGACGCGGGCGGCAGACGCGTTGATGAGAACAACTCTCTCGCTATGCGGTCCATCAGCCCAGGTGAAGTCCCGGCCGTGCAACCGTATCCCCATGGCGTGGATGAATCCCGGCGTGATCACGTAGACCAGCGGGTCCGGTAGTTGGCCCGGAGCGAAAATCTTCCCCTTCGGCACTGGGGTGTCCCACTCGCGGTTCGGTCCCAGCGGAAGATAATCGGACATGCCCGCAGCTTCGACACCCGGCAGCGCGCTCACGCGAGCGAGGATCTGTTCGAAGATTGCTCCGCGTTTGGCTTGGCTTGCGTCCTCGGTTTTGGCGCTGTCGTCGTAATCGACTTTGATGGAGGCGGCGCGGTCGGGCTGGAAGCCAAGGTCCACGTCGAGCACTTTGACAAAGCTCCGCAGCAACAAGCCAGCGCTCACCAGCAGCACGCAGGCCAAGGCAACCTCCGTGACGACGAGAACAGCGCGAACCCGCTCGTGATTGCGGCCGAGTCCGGCCCCCGGACCGGAGTCCTTCAGGATCTCCTGGAGATTGCCGCTGGCGATCTTAAGTCCAGGCAGCAAGCCGAAGACGGTTGCGGTGAAGACAGCGACAAGGACGGTCCAGGCCAGAGCCTGACCGTCGATACGCAGGGCGCTGAGCAGAGGCAGAGCGACTGATCCCTGGTGGGCGAGCCACGCGATCAGCGTGCGGGCGAGTCCGAGCCCGAGGACCGCGCCTGCGCCGGAGAGCATGAGACTTTCCATGAGCAGTTGGCGCACGATGCGGCCGCGGGTCGCCCCCAGTGCGCCACGCACGGCAAACTCTTTGGCGCGGGCAGAGGCGCGAGCCAGCAGCAGGTTGGAGAGATTCACGCCGGCGATGAGCAGAATCGCGCCGACTGCGCACCATAACGCGATCAGCGAGCGCCGCAGCTTGCCGGTGACGTAGTCCTTCAGCGGAACGGGAATCAGATCTCCTTTATAGCGGCCGAGCGTCTCGGGATATTTCGTATTGAAGTAGATGTTGGGGGCGACGCGATTGGCATCGTCGAGAGCCTGAGCCACGGTCACACCCGGTTTAAGTCGACCGACGAGAGTGACGATGTTGCCCCAGTTGCGCTCCCGATTCAAATCGACTGGAGTGAAGAGATCGACTTTCGCGCCGGGAGAAAATACGGCGCCAAAGTCGAAGCTGTCGGGCAAGACTCCCACCACAGTTACCGGCGTCCCACTCAGATCGATGGCTTTGCCCACGATGGCTGGATCGCCGTTGAATTGACTTCGCCAGTAGGCGTTGGCGAGCAGGACTACAGGGGGCGCTCCGCTGCGAGCCTCATCCGGGGAGAACAGGCGGCCCATGGCGGCTTGCACGCCGAGAACCTGGAAAAAATTCCCGATGACCTCAAAGCCTGTGGCCGGTTGCGGCTCTCCGCGCCCAGTGAGGCGAAGATTGTCGGGGGTAGTGAAGGCCATGTATCCCGTCACACTCTGGTAGACGCGGCTCTGATCTCGAAATTCTTCGTAGGCGTCGGCGGAGTAGGTGGCGCAGGAAAGGCCGCAACTGGTCGGCGGCGGGGCAATCCATACCAGCTCATGCGAGTCCGGGAAGGGCAACGGGCGCAGCAGCAGCGTGTTGACCACGCTAAAGACAGCGATGTTGGCCCCGATGGCGAGGGTCAGGATGAGGATGGAGATGACGGCAAAACTAGGATCGCGGCCGAGTGTGCGGAAGGTGTAGCGCACGTCTTGAAGGGAGTCGCTCCAGTAGTCCTCGAGGCGTTTGCGGCGTTCCATTTTCTCTCCCAGTTGCACGCCGATTTGTTGGACGGCGCGCAGATCTCCGAACTGGCGTTCGGCTTCCAGGCGAGCGGCTTCGGGGCGCCAACCCTGACTGACGAGGTCGTCAATCTTGGCTTGCAGGTGAAAGTTCAACTCATCTTTTACGTCAGCGGCCGGGTCGGGGCCGAACATGCGGGAGTAGCGGCGCCACAGGGGAGTCGGCGTCATGCAACCTCCTCCGGCAGCGGAGGCTGTGTTGCAGCGAGTACTTTTGCCACCGCTGCTGCATACGCTTCCCAGGTTTTTACTTCGTGACGCAATTGACGCCGGCCATCAGAAGTGAGCCGGTAGAATTTGGCCTTGCGATTGTTCTCGGAAAGTCCCCACTCGGCGTCGAGCAACCCCTTGCTCTCCAACCGCCAGAGGGCGGGATAGAGCGTGCCCTCTTCCAGCAACAAGGCGTCGTCACTCTGACGGCGAATCAGGTTTGTGATGGCGTAACCATGAAGTGGTCCCCAGACGAGCGCTTTGAGAATCAGAACATCCAGCGTGCCGCGAACAAATTCCAGCTTGGCTCTGTCCATGCGTACCCCTAGCGATCCAAGGGAGGCTCTCATAGCTCCCCCTTTGTATACATGGGGACGGCCGGGAAGGAGATTGGTTAGCAAAAAATCGCAAGCTGTGCCGGGGAATATTGCCTGACGTGAATCGCACGACCATGGGGCGATTAATTTACAGCAGAATTTCCATGCCCTCGGCAGCGGCACGGACCTTGGGATAGTAGTTGCGCGCGTCAGCGACGACCCGGTCGACGATCGCGTCGCTGTGGTCGGGATCGTGGTGGTAGAGGATCAGCTCCTTCGCGCCGCTTTCCATCACGACATTGACGGCCTCGCGCCAGTGACTGTGTCCCCAGCCGCGGCGGCGGGCTTCGTACTCTTCGGGAAGATATTGCGCGTCGTAGATCAGGACGTCAGCGCCCTCAGCGAGCTTGCGCACCGCCTTGTCGAAGTTCGCGTCGCCGGGTTCGTTGTCCGTGGCGTAGACGAGCACGCCTTCTTTGGTCTCGAGGCGGAATCCCATGCAGCCTTGCGGATGATTGAGCCACGCAGTTTTGATGCGCGTGCCGTCGGCCATGGGCAGGCATCCATTGTCGATGTTGTAGAAGTCGCGCTTCCCGGTCATCTGGTCAAGGTTGACGGGGAAGTAGGGCGAAGCCATCTGCTCGGCCATCACCTGCTCCAAACCGCGTGTGCGGCTGGAGGAGTGGAAGACGAGCTGGCTGTTGGGATTTTCATAGAGCGGGCGGAAGAAAGGCATGCCCTGAATGTGGTCCCAGTGGAAATGCGAAACGAAGACGTGGGCGGCGAAGGGACGGTCGCCAAACTCGCGTTTCAGTTCGTGCCCCAACACGCGGAATCCGGTGCCACAGTCGAAGATGTAGATCTCGTCTCCGACGCGCACTTCGACGCAAGAGGTGTTGCCTCCGTAGCGCAGATTCTCGGCCTGTGGAGTGGGCGTGGAACCGCGCACGCCCCAAAACTTAATTCGCATAAACTCGGATGCTTGCTTCGTCCGTAATCTTCGTCCGCAAAAGTGTTCCCGTCAATTTGAGAGCTGGTCCGCTCAGTCTCGTTTTCTGAGTGGAGGGGCAGCTTCAACCTTGACGGAGACCCAAGATGTTCATAATACTCGGGATACTTACGATTCTAGCGGTTGTCCAGAGGGCAACAAGTGACTAAAGTTTCAGGGCTGGGTCGGAAATGAGCCGGTTTGCGACTAGAGGTATTTCAGCCACCAGTCGTTGCGCTTGAGTTTGAGCGCGGCAAACCACCGGCAGGCGAAGTAGAGAAGCACGATGGTGATCGCCCATACCAGTTAAAGAAGAGGCAGGCTCCAGACGTAACCGTCGGGTGGCTCCGGATTGCCCATCGGATGGTTGGCGAATAGCCACGGGCTCACGGATCCCAGCCGCACCTTCGACACCACCAGCGCGAGCCCGTGGATCAAAGGGATGTGAAGCATGTAGAAGAAAAACGGCACACGTCCGAACAGGGTAATCGCGCGGGCTATGGGTCCGCGGAGGTTCTCGAGCAACGGGATCAGGGTGATGATGGGCCCCAGCGTCATCAACAGGAAGTTGAGCGACGCGGGGTACTTCGAGGTATTCAGGAACGCAAACAGGGCCGGCATTGGCGGTTGACCGTTTCGTCCAGCGACGGCGGCGTGCCACGGGCGCGGATCTCCGTACAAATTGAATCCGCGTAGCAAGAGAAAGAGCCCGATGGCGGAGAGTCCGATGGTCAGGCAGAGGCGGTTTCTCCGCGCGGGCTCCAAGGTCAGGATCTTTCCGAATGCGTAACCCGCCGCCATGACTCCAATCCACGGAATGATGGAATAGAGCACGATGAGGTTGGGTCCATCCGCTCCGAACTGGATCGGCCCGGCGAAGAATCCCACATACGTGATCTTCCAGAGACCGGAAAGCCGATTTTGGTCGAGCCCGTCCAGCAGCGCGCCTATGTGCGAGTCCATCAGGTTATGGGCGCCGATGATCACCACCCCGATCGTTCCGACCGCAGCCAGCGGCAGTTTCACCAACCCGGCTATCAGAATCATGCAGATTCCAATCACCCAGATCACGCCTGCCATCTCGTAATGGCGGAAATCGAAGTTGAAGGTCCAGGCGAGGCGCAGAAAAGTGAATTCGAGCAGGATGAGCCATGCGCCCCGGATCAGGAGATACCGCGACACATGGTCGTGCTTGCGAGCGTAGAGAAAGATGCTGGTGCCGGCCAAGAAGATGAAAGCCGGTGCGCAGAAGTGGGTGATCCAGCGAGTAAAGAAGACTCCCGGCGTTGGGCCTCCGGCCGGAACGCCTGAAAAGACGCGTACGTGATCGATGGCCATTAGTATCATGACCGCGCCGCGGATGAGATCGATGGAGGCGATGCGGGTCTTCGAGGTGGCGTCAGCGGTCTGAGGTGGGATAGCGACAGTGGCGCTCATGATTCTGCTCCAGGTGCGGAGTACCCATCGACGGGAACTCGCTCATTCCAGTTGATTGACGACAGACCCATGCAATCGTTGGCCATGCCATGCGTCTTTCTTACCGAAACTCGCTCTGAACAAGGTGACGGTAACATCATTCGCCTTCGAACGTGACTAAGGCCGCGCTTGCAGCGGGAAGATCGAGGACCGCAGCGCCATTCTCAAAGGACAACTGTTCTTCCCGCGCGGCCGACCAAGTGCCCCCTGCGCCGACCGGCGCTCCGCCGAAGGTCGTGTCCGTTGTGTCGTCCACTCGCGGGGCGTGCAGACGCAGTGCTGGTACGCGCTTTGCTCGTAGCCCCGCATCGATGGTGAGCCGCACGGCACGGTCCAGGTTCTTGTTGAAGGCTGCCACTTTGATCGCTCCGCTGTTGCTGCGGATCCCGTATGCCGTAAGCAGAGGAGCCAGCTCCGAATGGTCGAGTTGGCTCTCCACTAACTGCCCTGCTCCAGCCTGCGCAAACAGCAACATGCCGTAATAGATCGGCCGCGCCAGGAATCCATTTTCCTGTGTTCCCGCAATCGGCGTGTACCAGCCATAACCGCCGCCGTGAAAGTTGATACCTGTGCCACCCGCTGACGCGAGCTGATACATGAGGTCGGCACCCCAGAGAGCGGAGGCGAAAGTGTTACTGACACCCTGCTTGCCTCCCTGATAGCACGAGTTCGTTTCTGCCAGCCGGAAGGGCAAGCCGGATTCCTGCATGGTTGCCTTCATGCCTTCGAACTCGTCCCGCAGCTTCGGATTTGGCCGGAGCAGTCGCTCGATTGTCATCGATGGGTCGGTCGGAGGACCCTCCGCATAATAGTGCTGCGAAAGGAACACAGCCTCGCTGTTTGAATTGCTTGGCGAAGGGAACGAGCCACTCGTTGTTGTAGGCAGTGTCCGGTCCGGCAAAGGGTGCGTTTGGAAGACGCGCGCGGATCGTCTGATAAAAGTGCTGCCATTCGACGGCAAATTGTTTGAAATCGTAGTCGGCCTTGCGAATTCCGTTGCGAAAGAAAAGGTCAGGCTCGTTGCAGAGTTGGAATGCGATCAGCTTCGAGCCGGCGGCATCCATCACGCGGGCAGCCTCATCGGCTGCGTCTTCCGCAGTGCCGGTGCCCATGTTCAGGCCGTAGATCAGCTTCCATCCACAGGCGTCGAGGAACTCGCGTAAATTGCGAATCGCTTCGGGCGTGATATCCACCGGCGCGGGAGCCTTCTTGCCGGTATCGGGCCCTACGGCTAGTCCAAAGGCAACAGGGTTTGCCTTGTCTCCCGTGCGCATGCTCTCGGGATTTTGCCGGTTCGTCTGCTTTGTGGGATCCGGAGTCCAGTAGCAATACTCGCTGGTGTTGCCGCCAATGCGGAGAACGCCGGAGGAGCCCAACCGCCGTAGAAAGCCCGCCAGCTCGGTATTCGCACCCGAGAAGAAATGGGGATTGCCGAGCTGCGCGGATTCGTAGCTGAGTCCAGTGAAGTCTTCGCCGATCTTGTTGCCGAGCCGGTCGGGGCGAAGCGTCAGCCGTACAGAAGGAGCCGGGCTGGTGTCGGCAAAGCCCAGGGGACGATACAGAGCCGCCGCGGAAGCCGCGGCGGAGAGGCGAATAAAGCGCCGGCGATTCATGGCAGTGATTCCATCACAGGATGCGCCGGTTGAGCAACGATTCTGCCGTCTCGCCCGCGTCGCCTATAATAAAAAACCCGCCGAAGAGGCGGTTTGGATCGCAAAAGATGCTGCAACCGGACTTCAAAGAGTTCTCGCGGTTGGCCCGAGAGGCCACGCTCATCCCGGTGGTGAAATCTGTGAGCGCGGACTTGCTCACACCGGTCTCGGCATTTCTTGCGATCGCGGACAAAGAACCGCACGCCTTCCTGCTTGAGTCTGTCGAGCGCGGCGAGCAGATCGGACGCTACACGTTCCTCGGCGCGCGTCCTTATATGCGTGTGACTGCCCGGAAGGGGACCGTCGAGATTGAGCGCGGACGCCGCCGCGAAACGGTGCAAGACAATGTTTTCCAGGTGGTGAAGCGCTTGTTGCGGGAGCACCGGCCTGCCAGCGTGCCGGGACTGCCTCCATTCACGGCGGGTGCAGTCGGATATTTTGCGTACGACGTGGTTCGCCAGTTGGAAAAGATTGGCGATCACGCGAAAGATGACCTGGCGTTGCCCGACGCCGAATTGATGTTCTTTGACCGCCTGCTCGCGTTTGATCACCTGCGGCATCAGATTCATATTGTGGCGGCCGCCGATGTTAAGCGCGAGAGTCCGCGTCGCGCTTATGACCGTGCGCTGCGCGACATTGCCGCGCTGGAGCGGAAACTCGTGGGAGGACTGAGTCCGGCGCTGTGGCGCAAATCGGCCAAGGCCAAATCCGGCAAACTCAAGGTGCATGCCGGTACGCGGCGCGAGACTTTTCTGCGCGGTGTGGAACGCTGCAAGGAATACATTGCCGCGGGCGACATCTTTCAAGTCGTGTACTCGCAGCGGCTCGAGTTCATGCCTGAGGTCGCACCCTTTGATTTGTATCGCTCCCTGCGGCAGGTGAATCCTTCGCCCTATCTTTATTTTCTGCGTTCGGGCGACACGCATATTCTTGGCTCTTCTCCCGAAATGCTGGTGCGGGTTACGGGACGCAAGCTGGAGTACCGGCCGATTGCAGGCACGCATCCCCGCGGGCGCGACGAAGCGGAAGACCTGCGCCTGGAACAGAAGATGCGCACCGACGAAAAGGAGCGCGCCGAACACGTGATGCTGGTCGACCTTGGCCGCAATGACCTGGGGCGCGTGAGCGATTACGGTTCGGTCAAAGTGAAGGACCTGATGTTCGTGGAGCGGTACTCGCACGTCATGCATCTGGTGTCGGCGCTGGAAGGCACACTGCGAAAGGACCTTGATGCGCTCGACGCCTTCGCCGCGTGCTTTCCCGCAGGAACGCTGAGCGGCGCGCCCAAGGTGCGGGCCATGCAGATCATCGAAGAATTGGAGCCGACGCGGCGCGGAATCTATGGCGGATCCGTGCTTTATGCGGACTTTGCGGGGAACCTCGACTCCTGCATCGGCATCCGTACGCTCCTGATGCAGGGCAAGAAGGCATATCTGCAGGCGGGAGCGGGAATCGTCGCTGATTCCGATCCGGCCAGCGAGTTTCAGGAGTCGATGAACAAGGCACAGGCTGTGCTGCGCGCGGTGGAGATGGCACGCAGCCAGTAATCAGCCGCTGAGTTTCTAATGCGAGGTTGTTGCCGCACTGGACTGCGGAGATGGGCAGCGCGCTGTGATGTCCGCTGCTCCTAGATCAATGTTCTGAGAGTTGTGGGCGAAGCACCACGGCACCAGTGTTGGAGGATAGCGCTTCCGCACGAACGATGGAACATCCGACTCGTGCACTTCCTCAAACGAAAACTGGATTGTCCCATCCGCTGCAACAGTAGCCAACAAATAGCCGTAAACATCCGTCTTCGCTGAGGGCGGAGCGCCGTCAGGCAGTGCATAGCGCACAGCCCCGGCGGTTCCCACGATCCAGCCCGCGAGAGGCTTGGCGCCGTTCTCGTTGAGCTTGGGCGTGTCGAAGATGTTCTCCAGATAAAAATGGGAGTGACTGGCAAGCACGTAGACCGGCTTGTGGCTTTCATCGCGGAAACTCGCTAGAGCTTTGTAGGCTCTTACGCCGCTGGGCCTTCCTGCCGTGTTGTCGCCCATGCTGTGGGAATTCGCGATGCTATCCGGCAGTGCTTCGTGCATGCCGACGACGACGCTCTTCACGGCGGAATCGCGCTTCGCGCTCTCGAGTCGGTGAGACATCCAGGCGAGTTCATCCTCGGAGAAAGCGTTCGCAGCGTTGTCGAGATAGATAAAATCGACGCCACCTTGAACCCAGTGAAAGTAGGCTTCGGGCTGTGCTGGCTCTTTGTCCTGCAAACGCTGGTGCTGTAACGCT
This sequence comes from uncultured Acidobacteriaceae bacterium, assembly GCA_963701935.1. Classification (GTDB taxonomy): domain Bacteria; phylum Acidobacteriota; class Terriglobia; order Terriglobales; family Acidobacteriaceae; genus Sulfotelmatobacter. Next base: position 469,305 of record CAVPBT010000001.1, read on the forward strand.
GGCTGATCCAGCCAGTCGGTGAACTGACGTTTGAAGGCGCCTTCCGTTTTCGGAGGGATCAGTTCGTGATTGCCAATGCCCACATAGAAGGGAAGACTGCCGAACGCCGCGACTTGGTTCTCGACGAAATCATTCCAGGCCCGTCTCTGATAAACGTCGCAAGTTAGAACCTGTCCCTGGTTCGCCGCCGCGAATGCCATATCTTCATCAATTTTGTAGATGGCGCGCAAATCGCCGAGGTGCCAGTAGAAGGCCGGGGCGAACTGCGCGCTATGGGCGGCGATCGTCGGCATGACGATGTCTCCGCAATTGCGCGAGTCGCCGGAGACGATGAATCGCCAGGAACCTGCGGGCAAGGGATCCGATGTGTTTTTATGTTCGGGCGGAACCGCACTCTGCGCCGCGGCCACCGTTGCACAAACCAGCACCAAGATCAGCGCTCCAAACCGCCGCGGGATTGCGTTTCCACTATCGCCCCGAAAATGGCTCATAGGAATTTCCTTTCGCCCGCGAATGAAAACGGGAAGAGTATAGATGAGAATCTGCCGACCTCACAGCGACAGAAAATTTTCCACGAGCTTCTTGCCTGCGTCCGTGAGCACGCTCTCGGGGTGGAATTGTACGCCCTCCACAGGGCAGCGGCGGTGGCGCAGGCCCATAATGGTGCGGGTGCCGTCTTTTTCGGTGGTCCAGGCGCTGACTTCCAAGTCGGCGGGCAGGTCTTTCTCTTCAACAATCAGCGAGTGATAGCGCGTGGCGGTCATGGGCATGGGCAGGCCCTGAAAGACGGTTCGATTGTCGTGCATGACGGCGCTGGTCTTGCCGTGCATGAGATGAGCGGCGCGAATCACGCGGCCTCCGAAGGCTTCTCCGATCGCCTGATGCCCGAGGCAGACGCCGAGCACGGGTACTTTCCCCGCAAAGTGACGGATCAGTTCGATGCTAATGCCCGCTTCGTGCGGCGTGCAGGGACCGGGAGAGACGACGATCCGCTCGGGGCGCATCTTCTCTACTTCGCCCACTGTGACCTGATCGTTGCGGCGGACCTCAACTTCAGCCCCCAGTTCGCCGATATACTGCACCAGGTTGTAGGTGAACGAATCGTAATTGTCGAGGACGAAAATCAAGGACCGATGCTCCTGGTACCAGCTTACACCGCGGGATTTAATTGCAGATTTCAGATTGTAGATTTCAGATCGTGGGATGTTCCACCGCCGTTCCAATGCGCTTTCTGAAATCTTCGATCTGAAATCCGAATCGCTTCCCTCGCCTGAAAGGGCCACCTGCTGACCCAAGGGTGGTATTGACCTTGGGGCTGGCGCGGAGCATCCTCGCTTATCAGTTAAAACGCTACTTCACCGCCACTTGGAGGATGCAATGGCTGAGCCCCAGCAGGAGAAGCGGGGTGCACGACGTTTTCCGCTGCGCGTACCGGTTACCGTCGATCACGACAACGCCACGCGGTCCGCACAGCTTCGGGACGTCAGCGCGCGGGGCATCTGTTTTTATCTCGAGTCCGCCGTCACTCAGGGATCGGCCATCGGCTTTACGCTGACGTTGCCGCCCGAGATCACACTCACCGAAAGCATTCGCGTGCAATGCAAAGGTCGCGTGGTGCGCGTCGAAAACGGATTGGCTGACGGCAAGCTCGCCGTGGCTGCCGTGATTGAAGAGTACGAGTTTCTGCCGGAAGCGTGAAAAGTGCAAGTTTCAAGGTTTCAGAGTTTCAAGGTTTCAAAGAGGTCCACGTTTCACGGTCTGGGATGTTGGGTTTCTTGTCATACGGAGGGACCAACCCGAGGCCTTGCAACTCCGAAACTTTGAAACCTTGAAACCTTGCAACCTTGCAACTTTGAAACCTTCAACCCCAAAACGCACCGCTAGCACCCCACCCCTGCCGCCTGATATGTTTCCTTTAAGCTTCCATTGAGGGATTCTTTGCCGCGACGTGTGCTCAAATCTGTGTGCCTGATGTTGTTGGCGGCGCCCTTCGTCGCTCAGATCCCGGCCCAGACCTTCGGTCCGCCACCGCTGGTGACGAGTGTTCGCATCGTCCATGAGCGCGGAGCGCCGGCGGTCGAAATTCTTTCCAGCAGTCCCGTGATTCCCGAAGTGCAGGTACTCGATTCGCCGCCGCGGCTAGTCATCGATCTGCCCAACTCGCGTCTGGGACTCAAGCAGAAGCGAATCGCGATCCAGAAAGAAAACATCCTCGCGATCCGCGTGGACCAGTTTCAGCGAGACCCTCCGGTGACGCGCATCGTTCTCGATTTGGCGGCACCCTATGGCTATTCGTGGGATGGCGCGGGCCACCGGTTGATGGTGCGGCTCAAGCCGCCAGAGGATGTCAACGCCGGCAAGAAGTCGTCGCCGGTTGAGTCGCCAACGGTGGCGGCGCTGCCCCTGAGCGTGAGTCCGGCCGTGGTGCCGGTGACCAGTGGGTCGGGGGCGGCGGTAATCGCGGGCGGCCGCATCGCTTCCGGCTCTGCGGTCACGGCTGGTTCAGAGACGGCGGTCCTTCGCGTAACTGGCGGCGGCGAAGTTCGCGTGTGCCCGGGGACAACGGTTTCGGTGACGCCTTCGCAGACCAAGCGCGACCTGATGATCGGCCTGAGTACAGGTGCGATCGAGGCCCACTATTCCCTGCACTCTTCGGCCGACACGGTGATGACGCCGGATTTCCGCATCCTGTTTGCGGGCCCGGGAGAATTTCACTATGCCATCAGCGCCGACGCTCACGGCAACACCTGCGTGCGCGCGCTGAAGGGGAATACTTCCTCGGCCATCGTCTCCGAGTTGATGGGAGACCGCATTTATCAGGTGAAGCCGACGGAGCAAGCAGTCTTTCATTTGGGACAAATCGACAAGGTTGACGGCGACGTGCCGCTCGAGTGCGGATGTCCTCCTCCTTCGCCGGTTATGGAGGCGCACGCATCTTACGCGCCGAATGTGCCCGACTCGGAATTGCCGGAGAAAGTGCGCATCGGCGGCAGTGAGGTTCCCCCTCCACCAGCAAACTCGTCCATAACGTCGCCTGCGGCCACAAGGCTTTCGAATGGGCCGGAGACCGCTCCTCCGCCGGCCTCTCAGCCGAACGACGTTCACGTGCAGGTGGATGCGCCGCTGGTATTCAATGCGAAGAACCGCGCAGCTGCTGGGGCGTTATCCGCGCCGGCGCAGGCGGCCAAAGACTTGCCGGTGGAGGATTCTCCGGCGCGGCAGGTGCATCTCGACACGGTGATTCAATCGCCACCACCGGAGCCGGAGAAGAAGGCAGAGCACCGCGGCTTCTTCCGGCGCATTGGAGGATTCTTCTCCTCGATCTTCAAGTAGCGCCGGCATGCCTTCGACTCCGCTCAGGGCAAGCTCTGCCGTCTGTCGCACGGGCAAGTTCTGCGTAGCCCGTCATCCTCACTTCATCTTCGAGGGAACTCCCTCTCGCGCTGTTTCGTACAATCACATGCACGTGTGTGTCGAGAGTGTCCGTAGGAGGCAAGTTCAGATGCTGTCGAGACTTGGAGCATCCTTGGCCACTAGCTTGATCCTTCTGCTGGCGGCGTTTCCACAGGTGGCCCGGCGCGGAGAAGCCACGTTCGAGCCGTATGCGCTGACGACCTATGACGGGCAGACCCACCCGGCGGAGCTCGGGCGTCTACGGGTGCCCGAAAACCGGCACGGAAAATCGCCGCGCCTCATCCAGATCGCTTTCGTTCGCCTGAAGTCTTCTGCCGCAACGCCGAGAGCCCCGATTATTTATCTTTCGGGTGGGCCTGGAGTGCCTGCCAAGTGCCTGCCACCGGGATGGCCCGCGTGCCGGTTTACTACGACCTGTTTGAAAAGCTGCGCCAGGTTGCGGACGTGATCCTGCTGGATCAGCGAGGTTCCGGTATGTCTTCTCCGAACCTGGACGATTGCCCAACTGATGGAAAATTCCCCGCCGATGCTTTCGCCACCCAGCAAAAATTCATACGCGCTCTGGCTCATGCTACCGGAAACTGTTCCTGGTATTGGCGCTCCAAAGGTGTGGACGTCACCGGCTACAACACCGAAGAAAGTGCCGATGATGTCGAGGACTTGCGAGAAGCGCTGGGCGCGACCCAGATTCGCCTGTTGGGGCACAGCTATGGAACCGAGCTCGCTTTTTCTGTGATCCGTCGCCACGGGAAGTCGGTGCAACGAGCCGTCCTGGCCAGTGTTGAAGGTCCCGGCGACCACGGCACCGCGCCGACAGTTCTGGATTTGCAGCTCAAAAAGATCGCGTACATGGCGGCAAGCGATTCAGGTATTGGTAAGGACATTCCGGATCTGGTGTCATTGTTCCAGCATGACGCAGAAAGGCTGAACGATCACCCTGTAGACCTTACGATTACGAAGCAGACCACAAAGAAGCCGCTGTCGTTGGCGGTGGGAGGGGTAGCACTGCAGTTCATCACAGAGCAGATGCTCTCTGACGGCCGCTCCATCTCGCAATTGCCGGCTTTGCTCCTGTCAATCAGTAAGGGGGACTACTCGCTACTGCAGCAGAAGGCGGAAGGTTTGTACAACGACTTCGATTCGGGGATAACCCTGATGGGACGGACCATGAATTGCTCGGCCCGAACACCGCCCGAACGCCTCTTCCAGACGGAAAGTGAGGCTCGCGCCTCGCTATTTGGCGACGTCAGCAGAATCGACATGCAGCCGGAGGTCTGTAAAGAAGCGCTGGGGACTTTCTCGCTCGGCCCCGAATATTTTGCTCCGTTGTACAGCCCGGTCCCGGTTTTGTTTTTGAGTGGAACGCTCGATGCCGATACGCCTCCGATGAAAGCGGAACGGATGCGCTGGGGATTTCCCCGCTCGACTCACATTGTGATCGACAACGGCTTTCACGAAACCCTGCCCGCCGAGGGTGTGCAAGGCATTGTGGTGGACTTTCTAAAGGGCGAAGATGTGGGTGAGCGCCACATGATGCTTCAAGCGCCGCATTTTCTTTCGCTGGACGAAGCGGAACATTCTCAGGGACCGCCCCGCTGAACCAAAGGCTGTATCTCTGTGTAATGAACTGATGCTTGTTGCCGAGCTTTCAACCTCATAATCCCACACGGCTGGTAGTTCCTGCCTTAACGCTTATGGGGGGAACCTCCGCGACAGCCGCGGGATGGCCGCGCTACTTTATTCTTCTACGGAAATCCTTTTTGCGCGGTCCGGCGTCTTACGGCGTGTTGGCTGATGGTCGACACTTCGTCGGCAGGAGCGCGCCATGACCGCTGCATCTCCGGGACCGGGGCCGAATATCTTTTCGATGCTGTCGGGAGAAAACGATGGGCTCTATCGCGCCCGGCGTGAGACCTTCGTCTTTTCGATGCTCGGGCAGGCCGCCATCGTAGGGTTGCTCATTTACTTCACGAACTGTGTCATCACCGGCACTCCCGAGATCGCGCGGAACGTGCCCAAGTTCGACGAGATTCGCCTGATCTTTTCAGGAAACAGCGGCGGCGGGGGAGGCACCCGCGATCCGCTTCCGGCATCGCACGGGAATATCCCAAAGGCTTCACTCGATCCTCAACTGGTGCCTCCGACGATAGTTCTACCGAAGGAAGCGCCGAAGCTTGCCGAGCCGGAGACGGTTGTGGTGGCGCCGGACGTGAAGCTGCCGCAGGGTGGGCAGATCGGCGACCCCTTCTCCAAGTTTTCGATTCTCTCGGGCGGTCCCGGTGGTCCGGGCGGGATCGGGCCGGGTTGCTGCAACGGCATCGGGCCGGGGACTGGACCGCATGTGGGCGATGGACCGCCCGGAATTTTCCCAGCAGGCCGCGGCGGTGTAACCGTGCCAGAGGTGGTCTTCAGTCCCGAACCCAGTTTTTCCGACGAGGCCCGCAAGTCAAAGTCGCAGGGAATCGTGCTCTTGATGCTAGTAGTAGGAAAGGACGGGCACCCCTACGATATCCGTGTGAGGCAGAGCCTGGGCATGGGACTGGATGAGAAAGCGATCGAAGCCGTGAACCATTGGCGCTTCCGCCCGGGTACGCTCAACGGCCAGCCCGTGGCGACGCAAATTGCAGTTCAAGTGGACTTTCACCTGTACTGACACAATACGGCGTCGGACCTCAGCCTCTGGCGGCTGAGGTCCGACGCCGTCTTATCTTCCTTAGCCGCGATTGATGGCGCGGCGCAGCGGCTCAACTTTTTCGCGCAAATTGTCGGCCAGATCCACGCCCTTGCTGGCCACATCGCGGACGCGATCACCGGCGTCGCGCACCCGCTCCTTCGCCTCGTCGGCCCAATCGCCGAGAGTGTCCTTGGCGTCTTCGAGGCCTCTTTGCAAGTCGCGGCGCATCTGCTTGCCGCTCTTGGGCGCGAGTAGGAGTCCAGCCAGGGCTCCGGCGCCCAGGCCGATCAGGAGGAAGGTAATTGCGGTGCCGACGTGGCTGCTCTCAGAAGATTCGTAACGTCCGATGCGCATGATGAAGACCTCAAATTTTCCGCCCGGGGTCGGGCATATTTGTCAGAGCTATGCGGGGGAATCGAGCCTCACCTGATTCTAGTCCTGTTTCAGCGACTCGGCGAAAGCAATCCTGAGGGCGCGCCATCCGCCCCACTTCGATGAGATCGGCTTGGGGAAGGTTTCTTTTCGGGCGAACCTGAGTGTAAAATAACGCTTTAGCCTTCTTCGCGTAGTAGGCTGGCGGCGGAACTTGTGGCCTGCCCGTCTTCCGCCGGCTCAGAACAGCAATCGTACAAGGAGAGTTTTTCAAGCGATGTCGATCCCTGCCACCCAGCTTCGTCCCGGCATGATCATTCGGCACAACAATGATCTGCATTCCGTTTTCAGCGTGGAACACCGCACTCCCGGCAACCTGCGGGCCTTCATCCAGGCCAAACTGCGGAACTTGCGCACCGGCGCGATGTTCGAACACCGCTTCCGCTCGCCCGACCCGATCGAGAAGGTTAATGTGGACGAAGTCGAGATGCAGTTCCTGTACGCCGACGGCGACAGCTACTACTTCATGGATACCACGAACTACGAGCAGACCCACCTGAGCAAGGAGATTCTGGGCGATGCCGTGGATTACCTGATTGCCAACCTTGAAATCAAAGTGGAATTCTTTGATGGGAAAGCAGTGGGAATCGAGTTGCCGCAGACGGTGATCCTGACAGTGATTGAGACCGAGCCCGGGCTGAAGAGCGCTACCGCGTCGAGCGTGACCAAGGCCGCCAAAACCGAGACTGGACTGGTCGTACAGGTGCCGCCCTTCATTAACGAAGGCGAGAAGATCAAGGTTGATACTTCGGAAGGCGCGTACCTGTCCAGAGCGTAGTTTTTGTCATCCTGAGCGTAGCGAGAACGCAGCGAAGCGAAGTTCTCGCGGAGTCGAAGGATCCCTACCCTTCATAGGACGACGGGAACGCCGCAAGGCATTCTCCACGGAATTCCTCGCAGCGCCAGAGGAATTAGAGAAATTATAAGGGATCCTTCGACTGCGAATCAGCCTCGCGAATGCGAGGCTGATTCTTCGCTCAGGATGACAAGTTCTCAGAAATGACTGTCAACGAAAAGCCGATTGAAGCCCGCCGGTTCTTCGTGCGCGGTCGCGTACAAGGGGTCGGCTTCCGCTGGTTTGTCGAGCGCGAGGCGCATATCCTCGGGATCGCCGGCTGGGTGCGCAATAATCACGATGGAAGCGTGGAAGTTCTGGCCCAGGGAACTCGCGACCAACTCTCTGGATTGCATGGCCGGCTGCGCGAAGGTCCACGCGCGGCTCGCGTGGATGCGGTCGACGTATCCGAAGCCAGTCCGGTTGCCGGACTCAGTTCATTTCGCATTGAAGGAGCGTGGTGAAGGTTTCAAAGTTTCAGGGTTTCAAGGTTTCAAAGACAAAAGCCTAGGGTTTCTCCCTTTGAAACCCTGAAACCTTGAAACCTTGGATATTCAAACCATAAGGAGCGTGGCAATGCCCCCAGGCACGTCCATGAATGCCGATCAACTGAAGCGCCTGATTCGCGAGATTCCCGACTTTCCCAAGAAGGGGATTCTCTTCTACGACATCACCACGCTGCTGAAGGACAAGGCCGGCTTCGCCACGCTCATCGATATGTTGGCGGAACACTACATTGCACAGGACGTCGATCTCGTGCTCGGCATGGAGGCCCGCGGCTTCATCTTCGCCCCGGCACTGGCCTATCGCCTGAACGCGGGCTTCGTCCCCGTGCGCAAACCGGGCAAGCTTCCGGCGGAGACCGTGAAGTACGATTACGCGCTCGAGTATGGCAGCAACTCGCTGGAGATCCACAAGGATGCCATCCAGAGAGGCCAGCGCGTCTTGATTGTGGATGATCTGCTCGCCACAGGCGGCACTGCCGAAGCCACGGCCAAGCTGGCGGAATCGCTGGGAGCGAAGATTGCTGGCCTGGGATTCGTGGTGGAGCTGGAGTTTCTGAAAGGCCGCGACAAGCTCAAAGGCTATGAAGTGATGTCGCTGCTGCAGTATGACAAATAGACGAGTTTAAACAATGAAACGGGGCCCGCGAAGTTTGGCGCGCGGCCCCGTTTTGATTTCTGTGCAAGACCCCAAATCGCGTCTATTTCCAGACGCGGTCCACGATCCATGCGACTCCAACCCAGAAACTCGCGCTGATCACAACCGAGAGAGCCAGCCCTGACACCGTACCCCAGTTGCTACGGCCGTATTCGCCGTCTTCGTCGAACTCCGAATCGTTCTCCAACCACGACCGCAGTAGACCTATGTCGAGCACGTTGGTTGACGTGCCTGTCCAAAACTCTCGAACAGCAATTTTCCTGCGGCTGAAGCGGGTGCTTGATTGGGGGGATAGCTGCAATACTCTGTAGCTCATGAAGCACCTCCTTGTCTTGGTTCTGCAACTTACTTGCCATAATGAAAGCGGGCCAAGCCACTGAAAACAGGAAGCTCACTCCCTCCCGTTCACTGTGGTCTTTCTCCGACATCTGAAAAATCCTCACTGGATTTACTTCTCCTGCGAGATTTGCCGCTTCCTTGCCAAGCTGAAAACTGGCGTAAGCACTCTCTCACGTCTTGAGGTTTGATTCAATACTCGAAAGTTCCTGGCGCGGATAGTGTGATCTGGTCTTCAATTCTCCGCCAGTGACAAATGCGACTCCTTGGGTAGGTAGCCCTTTCGCCGGAACCAGTCCTCCATCGCGTCCTTGAGTTGGTCGAGGGGGACCGCGGACCCGATCTCCATTTGGCCGTCCGCGGTGGGCAGGGTGTCGTCGAATACGCTGGCATTGGTGAAATTGCGCATGGAAAAACTGTCGAGCCACTTCAGCGGGCAGGGAAGTCCGCGGCCATCGGCCTCATATTCCACGCGAATCTTGCGGGCGAACATAGGTTGATTTAAACACAAGAACACGGACCCCCGAGAGGAAGACCCGAGAGGGCGGCTCGCTTGACAGACTGGTGCTCCCGCCATACTCTCCTTCCGTCCGCAGAGGGGGTCCCCAAATGATTACAAGTTTGATTTGGTGGGTGGTGGTCGGACTGATCGCCGGCTGGGCTGCTGGCAAGATTATGAAGGGCGGCGGCTACGGCGCGGTCATGGACATTGTCCTCGGCATCGTCGGCGCCGTCGTGGGCGGCTGGCTGGTGGGCATCGTGGACATCCATGCCGGAGGCTTCATCAGCACGATCATCGTCGCCATCATCGGAGCCGTTTTCCTGATCTGGATAAGCCGCATGATCAAGAAGGCCTAGCTCGCGATTCAGCAGCAGAAGTCAAATCCCACGTCGAACCGGTAGTGGTGCAGTTTGGGCCTTTACGCGACTTTGTCATCCTGAGCGTAGCCGGTTTTCAGGCGGAGCGAAGGAACACCCGCTTAAACGGCCTAGTACGTAACCAAACCGCACCACTACCGTCGATCTCGGCCATCTCGGCAAGCCATTGCCGCATCCACGGCTGCAGAGACCTCCGCTCCAGTGTCTCGGTGTCTAAGTCAGGCGCGTGCGCGCCAGCTCGCAAGAAGCTGGGCGCAGACGTTCTTGACTTAGGACCTCAAATCGACGGAGGGATGCATGCATTTTTTGAAAGCCGTAGTGCTGTGGACGGCGCTCGTCGCAGTTTCATCTGGCCAGTCTTCTACTCCTACTTCACAGGCCAATCCGGCCGACGCGGCCGCGAGGCTGCCCGTAACCCGCGTGATTCTCTACAAGAATGGAGTCGGATACTTCGAACACGCCGGGAACGTTCGCGGCAGTCAGGACGTGAACGTCGACTTCACGACGGCGCAACTGAACGACGTGCTGAAATCGCTGACCGTGCTTGACCTGGGCAAAGGACGCATCACCGGGGTCAGCTACAACTCGGCGGCGCCGCTGGAGAAGCGGCTGGGATCGCTGCGCTTGCCGGTCGGCGAGAATCCGACGACGGCGCAGTTTCTCGATGCGCTGCGCGGGGCGCGGGTGGAAATCCGGAGTGGCTCGCTGTCGGCGTCTGGCCGCCTGTTGAGCATTGAGGAGCGCGAAGTGCTGACCGGACACGATGCCCCTAAGGGCGACGGCAGCGAGGAAGAAAAATCGGGTGGCAGGATCGGCTTAACGCAAGTCTCGCTGGTGAGCGACGGCGGTGAAGTGCGCTTGTTTGACCTGACGCCCACCACCAGCGTTCGGGTTACGGAAAAAGAAGTGAACGAAGAAGTGGGGAAATATCTCGGCCTGGTGGCCTCGACGCGCGATCAGGATCTGCGGCGCATGACGATTTCTACGGCTGGCGAAGGTGAGCGCAATCTTCTGGTCAGCTACATCAGCGAAGTGCCGGTGTGGAAGAGTACGTACAGAATCGTCATCCCGAACGAAGGCAAGCCGCTGTTGCAGGGCTGGGCCATCGTCGACAACACGGTCGGCGAAGACTGGAAAGACGTGGAACTGTCGCTGGTGGCGGGGGCTCCGCAGTCGTTTGTGCAGGAGCTGTCGCAGCCGTATTACACGCGGCGTCCGGTGGTGGCGCTGCCGGAGAATGCGATGCTCACGCCGCAGACGCATGAGGCGACGATGGAGGAAGCGGTGCCGGCTCCGCCCCCGCCGCCCCCTGCGTCTCCGAAGGACTCCGCCTTGTTACGTCCGAATGCCGGCGTCACTATGTACGAGCAGATGGGCATGGCTTCAAAGACCTCCAGATACTCATCGGGCGGGGTGGAGAGGCTCGGCGCTGGCAGTGCCGGCGGCGTCGGCTCAGGCAGCGGGCCAGGCTTTGGCCCGGGCGCTGGAGGCAGTGCCGGTGGAGGAACCGTCAAGAAGTTTCTCGACGAGGACGTCCGCTACATCGTCACCGACAAGGAGCGCGAAGCTTTCGGCGATTCTGTGGGCCAATCCCGCGAACTCGGCGACCTGTTCGAGTACAAACTCAAGGATCGCGTCACCATCCGGAAGAATCAATCGGCGCTGGTGCCCATCCTGCAATCGCGCATTGATGCCGAAAAAGTTTCGGTGTGGAATCCCTTGGAAAGCTCTGTTCTGCGCGCGCTCTGGGTGAGCAATACCAGCGATCTGACGCTAGACGGAGGCAGCTTCAACGTGCTCGAAGGCGACGCCTTTGCCGGCGAGGGTTTGATGGATGCGATCAAGCCGGGTGAGAAGCGAATTCTTTCCTACGCGGCCGATCTCGGTGTGCTGGTGGATGCCAAGTTGAAAGCTGACAACCAGCGCGTCACCAAAGTTGTCATCGCGCACGGCACCATGACGCAATCGACCCAGGAGCGGCAGGAGAATACTTACACGATTCGCAACCGCGACACGTCAACCAGAGCGCTGGTGATTGAACATCCGGCGCGTCCCGGGTGGAAACTTAATGACGACGCGAAGCCGGTGGAGAGTTCCGCATCGTTTCACCGCTTTCGCCTCACCGTGGAACCGAAGAAGACCGAGACGTTGCTGGTGAAGGAATACCGGCCAATCATGAACAGCTACGCGCTGACCAACGTGACCGACAACCAGATTAAATTTTTTCTCGACCAGAAGATGATCAATGCCGACGTGGAGAAAGCGCTGCGCCGCATCGTGCTCCAGAAAAATGACATCGCCGGCATCGACGGAATGATTGCCGGGCGCGGCGCCCAGGTGAAGAGCATTTCCGACGATCAGCAGCGGGTGCGCGAGAACATGAAGGCGCTGAAGGGAAGTTCCGAAGAGAAAGCACTGGTCGAGCGCTATGTGAAGGAACTGAATGAGCAGGAAGATCGCGTGCAAGCATTACGGCGCGAGATCACCGAAATGCAGCAGAAGCGCGACGCCGCCCAGAGCGCCCTCAACGGAATGATCGAAGCGCTGCAGATGGAGGCGACGTTGTAAGAGGCAGGCCGCGTTCCGGGCGGCAGACAGCCGATGGCGGCTGTCTCCACACGATGCCCACGATGCTCATATGGGGACGGCCGCCTTCGGCCGTCCAGCTAGGGCAAAGCACGGCTGCCCGCAGGATGAAGTCGGATCTTATGGTTGCTTCTTCGGCCCGGCGGCCCTGACTTCCGCTGGCGCGTCGAAGTTCCCGAAATTCTTCGCGAAGCGGTTGCGCAGATCCTCGGCAGCCTTGTCGTAGGCGGCTTTATCAGGCCACGCATTCCGCGGGTTGAGAACCTGCGGCGGCACACCGTGGCAATGTTTGGGAATGGCGAATCCAAAAGTCGACTCGATCTCGAATTCCTCTTTGATTAGTTCACCTTCGACGGCCGCGTCAACCATGGCGCGCGTGTGCGGAATATCCATGCGCTTGCCGATGCCGTAGGGCCCGCCCTGCCAGCCTGTGTTCACCAGCCAGCATTGCGCGTTGTGTTCGCGCAAGCGGCGGCCCAACATTTCGGCGTAAGTCTTCGGAGGCAGCGGAAGGAAAGGCGATCCAAAACACGTCGAGAACGTCGCCGAAGGTTCTTTCACGCCGGCTTCAGTTCCCGCTACTTTCGCCGTGTAGCCCGACAGGAAGTGATACATGGCCTGCTCCGGCGTCAGCTTCGAAATCGGCGGCAGAACGCCAAAGGCGTCCGCCGTGAGAAACACCACATTCTTGGGATGCCCGCCGATTCCCGGGATCAAGGCATTGTCCATGAAGTCTACGGGATACGCGGCGCGGGTATTCTCGGTCTTGCTGTCGTCGTTGTAGTCGGGAACGCGCGTGTGCGGATCGAGAGTCACATTCTCGAGCACGCAGCCGAAGCGCAATGCGTTCCAGATCTGCGGCTCGTTCTTCTTCGAGAGCTTGATGCACTTGGCATAGCATCCGCCTTCAAAATTGAAGACGCCGTCGGCGCTCCATCCGTGTTCGTCGTCGCCGATCAGGTCGCGCGAGGGATCGGCCGACAGAGTGGTCTTGCCCGTTCCTGAGAGTCCGAAGAACAGCGCGCTCACGCCGTTGTGCCCGACGTTGGCCGAGCAGTGCATGGGGAACACGTTCCGCGGCGGCAGCAGAAAGTTCATGATGCTGAAGATCGACTTCTTCATTTCGCCCGCGTACGAGGTTCCGCCGATCAGCACGGTCCGGCGCGTGAAGTTCAAAATAATGAAGACTTCCGAGGCCACGCCGTCCCGTTTGGGATCACCTTTAAACTCCGGGGCCGAGATCACGGTGAATTCGGGATGATGGTCCTTGAGTTCCTCTTCGGTCGGGCGCAGAAACAGCTGCCGCACAAACAGGTTGTGCCAGGCATACTCGTTGACGATGCGAACCGGCAGACGGTACGCGGGATCGGCGCCGCAAAAAAGATCCTGCACAAACAGTTCGCGCCCCCGCAAATGCTCCATTACGCGCGCGTACAGGGCGTCAAACTTTTCCGGTTCAAAGGGAGCGTTGACTGCACCCCAGGCGACGGTGTGGGCAGTCGTCTCATCCTTGACGATGAACTTGTCTTTGGGAGACCGGCCCGTTCGATTGGTATATCCGACGATAGCCCCGTTGGCCGCCAGTTTGGCTTCGTTGCGCCGGATGGAGTGCTCCACCAGCACCGTCGGCGAAAGATTGAAGTGCGTCCGGCCTTCGCTCAGCAACTCGGCTACGTCGCTGACGTGCACCGTGGTAGCCATGGGGTCTCCTCAAATAAGGGCACAATTACAAAGGGCAAACACACCATTCTCCCTCAAAACGCGGCGGCCTGCCAAATCTTGTGAGGATCGGATCGCAATGAGAACAGACGAATCGGATTTTCTAACTGCAGAAACGCTATGGCAGATCACGCGACAACAGCGAGTGGAATTGGCGGACCGGCGCATCGAATCGTGGCTAGTCGGCGGGCTTGTAGTCGCAGGCCGTGCGGCAGGGTTCGCAATACATGAGTCCGTCGGTGCATAGACGGACGTCGATTACCGCCTGGCAGAGGCAGCAGAATTTTTCGCATTCACACGCGCTCTCGGACTGCTCGCATTGCGCGCATTTGTATTTGGCGGAACCGGTTCCAGTGCTCATGAAAATACTGTAGCGCGCATGGGCAGCGCCGCAAAAATGACCTTGGTAATCGGCGTCGTTGCGAAAAATGCCGCATCCGGCGCGCGCTTCGTGCCCAATGCATTTCTCCGTGGCCTATAATTCCCAGCAATGACCTTCCAACATCTGCTGGAGGGCGCGGAGGTTCTCGCCCAGAGCGGGGACCCCAGCGTCAGTGGTGTGGAATACGATTCGCGCCGCGTCAAGCCCGGGGGCGTGTTCGTGGCCATGCATGGGGAAGCGTCGGATGGCAACCGTTTCATCGACCAGGCGATTCGATCCGGCGCAGTTGCGGTCGTCACGGATTCGCCAGCCGAGAAGCCGCGCGAAGGAGTAGCTTGGGCGGTCGTGCCTCACGGGCGGCGGGCTCTGGCACGCTTGAGCGCGAATTTCTACAAGCGTCCCGCCGAACGCATTGCGGTCACGGGCATCACCGGGACAAACGGAAAGAGTACGACGGCGTTTCTGATTGAGTCGATTCTCACGGCCGCAGGTCGCAAGAGCGCGCTGATCGGGACGATTGAATATCACGTGGCGGGAAAAGTTTATCCGGCACCGCACACCACGCCCGAAGCGCTGGAACTCGCGCGCCTGTTCAGCGAGGCTCTCGGTCTGGGCGCGACCGACGCCGTCATGGAAGTTTCTTCGCACGCGCTGGCGCAGGAGCGCGTCTTCGGCGTTCCCTTTGATGTCGCCGTCTTCACCAACCTGACGCGCGACCACCTCGACTATCACAAGACGATGGACGAGTACTTCGCCGCCAAGCGAGTGCTCTTCGAAGGTTGCGGCACCGATGCACCCCGCGCCGTCGTGACTAACCTTGACGACGAATATGGCGCGAAGCTGGCCAGCTTCAGCCGGAAGCGCAGCGCTGTCGTGCTGGCCTACGGGTGGGAGCGCGGCGACTTCCATGCCGAAAACGTAGACATCAACCCGCGCGGCACGCGCTTCGACATGGCCACCCCGCAAGATAGAATCCCTATCTTTTCTCCTTTGATCGGCCGCGTGAATGTCTACAACATCCTCGCCGCGGCAGCGGCATGCAACGCGCGCGGATGCGAACCGAAGGCGATTGCACGCGGCGTCGAGTCGCTTACGCATGTGCCGGGCCGGTTTGAACGCGTCGATTGCGGGCAACCGTTCACGGTGGTCGTCGACTACGCTCACACCAACGACGCGTTGCGCAATCTCACGGCGCTGGCCCGCGAGTTCGTCTCACGCGGCGGAGGAACCGCCCGAGTCCTGACTGTGTTCGGCTGTGGAGGCGATCGTGATCGCGCCAAGCGTCCGCTGATGGGCGAGGCTGCCGGACGAGGCAGCGATTTTGTGGTGCTCACTTCCGACAATCCGCGCAGCGAAGATCCGCGGGCAATCATTAACGATGCGCTCGTCGGCCTGCAGAAGACCGGCGTGAAATACACCGTCGAGGTGGATCGTCATAAGGCGATCGCCCTCGCGATCTCAGAAGCCCACCCCGGAGATATTGTTCTGCTGGCCGGCAAAGGACACGAAAAGGTGCAGGTCACGCGCGAAGGCTCGCATCCTTTCGACGACGTTGAGGTCGCCCGCGAGGCTCTGCGGGCTGCTGGATTCGAATGCGAACCGGTTGCAGGTAAGAACTGAATATGAAGCTGCCGCTCTCCAAGATCGCGGAGTTCATCTCTGCCGCCGGTGACTTTCCCCGCGAGCAAGTCGCTCAGGGCTATTCCATCGACACGCGCACGATTCGCGCCGGAGAACTCTTCTTTGCCGTGAAAGGGGAGCGCCTCGACGGGCACGACTATGTCGGTGTGGCCCTCGAAAAAGAAGCAGTCGCCGCCGTCGTACAAAAGAACGAACTGCAGCGCTATGCAGACAAGGCCCGCCTGCTGGCCGTCGACGACACACTCGCCGCGCTACAGACGCTCGCCACTGCGGTCCGCAAGCTATGGGGCAAGCCGCTGGTGGGCGTGACCGGTTCGGCTGGGAAGACGACGACCAAGGAAGCCATCGCGCACGTTCTCAGCGCGCACTTTCGGGTGCTCAAGTCCGAAGGGAACTTCAATAATCATTTCGGCTTGCCGCTCATGCTCTTGAAGTTGGAACCGGAGCACGACGTGGCGGTCATCGAAATGGGCATGTCGCACGCGGGCGAGATTCGCGCGCTGGCGAAAATCGCGCAGCCTGAGATCGGCGTGGTCACCAATGTCGCTCCCGTACATCTGGAGTTTTTTGATTCGCTCGCTGGAATCGCGCGGGCGAAGTATGAGTTGATCGAGTCGCTGCCCGCCAGCGGCACCGCCGTACTCAACGCCGACGATGAATACGTCTCGCAATTCGGCCGCGGTTTCAAGGGCAAGGTGATTACCTACGGAACGTGTGCCACAGCCGACGTGCGCTCTGAGAATGTGCGAACCCGCGGCGCGGACGGATCAGAATTCGATGTGGTGGTTGCTCACGGGCGCGAGCACGCGCGTTTGCCTCTGGTCGGTGAGCACAACATTCTGAACGCTCTGGCCGCCGTGGCCGTAGGCCTGGCTCGGGGACTGAAGCCCTCCGAAGCGGTTTCCGCGTTGGCGACTCTTGCGCCGTCTGACAAGCGCGGGCAGGTTCTCCAACTGGGTAACATCACGGTCATCAACGATTGCTACAATTCCAATCCGAAGGCGTTGCGCGCCATGGTCGACGCTCTTGCGGCGATGAAGGCCGGGCGGCGAATCGTGGTGGCCGGTGAAATGCTGGAACTCGGTCCGGCGGGAGAAGAGATGCACCGCGCCGCGGGCCAGCACGTCGCGGAGAAAAAAATCGATGTCCTCGTCGGCGTTCGGGGCTTGGCGCAGGCGATGGTCAGCGGCGCGCAACATTCCGGAACGCAGACCGAGTTCGTGGCGACGCCCGAGGAAGCCGGCGAATGGCTCGCCCGCGAAGCGCGTGACGGCGACGTGGTGCTGTTAAAAGCGTCGCGCGGCGTGAAGCTCGAAAAGGCGCTCGAGACGTGGAAAGCGCGGCGCGACACGCGCTGATTATTGCGAAGGACGGAGGCTGATTGCTCTACTGGCTGTTGTTCGTCAAGCTGCAACATTCGGTTGCGCCATTCCGCATCTTCCGCTACGTCACCTTCCGCACGGCGTTTGCCAGCCTGACCGCTCTGTTCACCGCGCTGATCGTGGGCCCGCTGGTCATCGGCCGCCTGCGCGAATTCCAGATTGGACAGTACATCCGTGAAGAAGGTCCCAAGGCCCATCAGAAAAAAGCGGGCACGCCGACCATGGGCGGACTGCTCATCGTGATCGCGATCGTCGTTCCCACATTGTTGTGGGCTGATCTGACCAACCGCTTCGTCTGGATCGCAGTTTTTTCCACGTTGGCGTATGCGGCGATTGGGTTCTCGGACGACTACAGCAAGCTTGCGCATCGCCGGAACCTCGGCCTGACTGCGCGCGCGAAGATGGGCCTGCAACTCGCCACCGGCATCGTGATCGCCTCCATGTTGATCGCCATGCAGACCTACGGAATGTATTCCACCAAGCTGATTGTTCCTTTTTTCAAGCAGTACCATCCTGATCTGGTGGTGCAAGCCTGGGAACATTTTCCGCATGCCTGGCCTCTGGCTTTTCTTCCGTTCATGGTGTTCGTGACCCTGTTGATCACGTTCTCAAGCAACGCCGTGAACCTTACCGACGGTCTCGATGGGTTGGCGATCGGATGTACGGTCATCGCAGCGGGCGCGCTCACGGTGCTGACGTATGTTAGTGGCCACGCGACCTTCGCCACGTATCTGGAACTGCAGCGCATGCCGCAAGTGGCCGAACTGACGATTTTTTGCGGAGCCATGGTCGGGGCGTCGATCGGATTTCTCTGGTACAACGCGCATCCTGCGGAAGTGTTCATGGGCGACGTGGGATCGCTGGCTCTGGGCGGCGCCATCGGTACGGTCGCCGTCATTATCAAGCAGGAACTGCTGCTGCCGTTTATCGGCGGCGTATTCGTGATCGAGGCCGTGTCGGTGATCCTGCAGGTTGGCTCTTACAAACTGCGCAAGAAGCGCATCTTCAAAATGGCGCCCCTGCATCATCACTTCGAATTGCTCGGCTGGTCGGAGTCGAAAATCATCGTGCGCTTCTGGATCGCATCGCTGATTTTCGCCCTGTTCGCGCTGACTACACTGAAACTGCGGTAGAAAGGCTTGGCCACGGATTTGCACGGATCCACAGGGATAAGGCTCTTTATTCGTTTCTGGGTTGATCCGTGTGAATCTGGGTTGATCCGTGGCGAATGAAGTTGAATTTCTCTGTGTCTCCGTGCCTCCGTGGTGTAATGGTCTTCAATGGAACTGAACGGAAAACGCGTGCTGGTGGTCGGCCTCGGCAAATCGGGCGTAGCCTCAGCCCTGTTCATGAAGGCGCATGGCGCGCGGGTGACGGTCTCCGACACCAAGAGCGGCGACGATCTGCGCAATGAAATTCCCGTGCTGCTCGACCACGGCATCACCGTCGAGACCGGTGGCCACGGCGATCGCACGTTTCGTGGACAGGACCTGATCGTGGTCAGCCCCGGCGTTCCGGTAGACGCGCCGAAATTGGTGCAGGCGCGCGCCCTCGGCGAGCCCGTGATCGGCGAAATCGAGCTGGCAGCGCAGTTTCTGCCCGGCCCCATCGTCGCCATCACCGGATCGAACGGCAAGACCACGACCACCACTCTCACCGGCGAAATCATGACGGCCGCCGGCTTCCCCGCGCGGGTTGGAGGCAATATCGGCACGCCGGCCATCTCGCTGGCCGAGCGAGCCACGCCAGAGACCGTCATCGTCCTCGAGATTTCAAGCTTCCAACTGGAAACGATCCAGACTTTCCGACCGAAAGTGGCGGTCGTATTGAATGTCACTCCAGACCATCTCGACCGTCACCGCACGTTTGAAATCTACACCGACGCGAAGGCCCGCATCTTCGAAAACCAGCAGGGAAGCGACTTCGCGGTTTTGAATGCCGACGATCCGACGTGCGTGGCGATGGCTTCGCGCACGAAGGCGCAAGTCTTCTGGTTCAGCCGCCAGAAAGAAGTTGCACAGGGCGCTTGGGTGCGCGATGGAAAAGTCGTGTTTCGGCGCGGCGACGCGCAACGTGAGGTCTTGCTAGTCTCCGAGATACCGCTCAAGGGGGCGCACAATCTCGAAAATGTGTTGGCCGCCGTGTGTGCGAGCGTCTTAGGAGGTTGTTCGGCGGAAGAGGTCCGAAAGACGGTGCAGAACTTCAAAGCCGTCGAACACCGGCTGGAGTATGTGGCGACGATCCGCGGCGTGGATTATTACAACGATTCAAAGGCCACAAACGTCGACGCGACCATCAAGGCGCTGGAGTCGTTCCCCTCGAACATTCACCTGATTCTCGGCGGCAAGGATAAAGGCAGCGACTACACCGTCCTCAACGACCTGCTCCGCCAGCGCGTGAAGCGCGTCTACACGATCGGCGCGGCGGCGGCGAAAATCGAATCGCAAATCAAAGGCCCCGAAGTTGTGCACGCCGAGACCCTGGAGAACGCCATCCGCAAAGCCAACGCCGTCGCCGTGCAAGGCGATGTCGTGCTGCTGGCCCCAGCCTGTGCCAGCTTCGATCAGTTCAAGAGCTACGAGCACCGTGGGAAGGTGTTCAAGGAGATCGTGCGGTTGCTGGAGAACGACACAGCGAAGTCGTAACCACCATCCAGATTTGTCATCCTGAGCGGCGATTTTGGCCGCGAAGGATCTGTGCAACTTGCCGGCCGGTCCATAGATCCTTCGCTTTGCTCAGGATGACAACGCCTCGGTGAATCGCTAATCGCGCGGCGGCGAACCAAATCAGTCAACACTCAGAAATCAACAATCCACAATTTCCTCCTCCGCGTCTCCGTGCCTCCGTGGTGAAATGAATGTCCCATGGCAAAGCGCGTGAGTGTCGATCGCTGGCTGTTTACCGTCACCATGCTGCTGGTGTTTGTCGGGCTGGTGATGGTGTTTTCAGCGTCGGCGGTCATGGCCCGCGAGCGCTTTGGTTCCGAGTATGCGTTCCTCTCGAAGCAGTTGATCTGGGCGGTCGCCGGACTTGCCGCCATGGTCGTCACCATGCGTGTGGACTACCGCCGCTACAAGCATCCCGCGCTGGTGTTCTCGCTGATGGGCTTTACCACGCTGCTGCTGATCTCCGTTTTCTTTCTCGACCGCTCTCACAACACGCATCGCTGGATCCATGCCGGCGGATTCTCGTTCCAGCCTTCAGAGTTGGCCAAGCCGGTCCTGATTCTTTTTCTTGCCTATTTTCTGGAGAGCCGCGCCAAGGCCATCGATGACGTGCGCAACACGCTTTTGCCAGCCGCCGCGCCCGTGGTGGTATGCCTCGGCCTGATTGTGCTGCAGCCCGATCTTGGCACTGCCATTGCCTGCGCCGGAATCGCCGCTTGCATTTTGTACGTTGCGGGCATGCGGATGCGCTATTTCGGTTACGCCTTCGGCGCGGCGCTGCTGCCGTTGTACTTCTTGATTTTTCACGTCAGCTGGCGGCGCGACCGCATCCTGGCGTTCATGAATCCCTATGCTGACCGCCAGGGGAGCGGCTTCCACATTATTCAATCGCTCATCGCGGTAGGCACAGGCGGCGTAACCGGCACCGGCCTGATGGAAGGCAAACAGAAGTTGTTCTACCTGCCGGAGCCGCACACGGATTTCATCTTCGCCGTGACTGCGGAGGAATTGGGCCTGGTGGGTGCGATCTTCGTGGTCACGCTCTTCGCCATCTTCCTCTGGCGCGGCATGCGCGCTTCCTGGCGCACAGAGGATCTCTTCGGCCGCTACCTAGCCGTGGGCATCACCTGCATGGTGGTTCTGCAGGCGTTCATCAACATCAGCGTGGTGCTGGGCATGATGCCTACGAAGGGAATTCCTCTGCCGCTGGTGTCCTACGGAGGATCATCGCTGTTCGTAACGCTGGCGTGCGTCGGCGTACTGCTGAACATTACCAAGCAGGCGGAATGAAACACGATTGAATCATTGAGCGAATGAGTCATTGATCGGGCTCAATGATTACAATGGCTCAATCACTCAATGGCTCAATGAGTCAATGGTTCACTGCATGCGCGCAATCCTGGCGGGCGGAGGAACGGGCGGTCACGTCATCCCCGCGCTCGCCATCGCCAATCAACTCAAGAAAACTTACGGCGCCGAGATGCTGTTCATTGGCACCGCGCGTGGCATCGAGAATCGCCTGGTTCCCGCCGCGGGATATCCCCTGCAACTGGTGCGCGTCGGCGCGCTGAAAAACGTGAGCCTGGCCACGCGGCTGAAGACGGCATTCGATCTGCCGCGCGCCGTCTGGGATGCAGGCCGCATGCTCAACGAATTCGCACCGGATGTTGTGATTGGAGTGGGCGGATACGCCTCGGGCCCGGCCATGCTCGCGGCCGTGATCAAGCATATTCCGACGCTGGCCTTCGAGCCGAACGTGGTGCCAGGGTTTGCCAATCGGATGGTGGCGAAATTTGTGTCCGGAGCGGCGGTGCACTTCGAAGAAACGGCAAAATATTTTCGCCACGCCGAAGTCACGGGCGTGCCGGTGCGACAGGCGTTTTTCGAGATCCCGCCCAAACGCGGAGGTCCGCCAACTCTGCTGGTGTTCGGCGGAAGCCAGGGAGCACACGCCATCAATGAGGCGATGATCCGTTGCCTGCCCGTGCTGCAGCGGGAAGCGCCGGGCATTCACGTCCTGCACCAGACCGGCGAGCGTGACTATAATGACGCGCTGGCGGCCTACCAGTCGTTGGGAAAGTCGGCGGCGAGCTTCACCTTCGAAGTGTTCAAGTTCATTGAGGACATGCCGGCGGCCTTTGCGCGCGCCGATCTGGTGGTCTGCCGATCGGGAGCGAGCACGGTCGCGGAAATCGCCGCCGCCGGGAAGCCTGCGGTCTTCGTTCCGTTCCCGCGCGCGGCCGACGATCACCAGCGCATCAATGCCGAAGCCCTGGCGCGTCAGGGAGCCGCAGTGGTAGTGGAAGAGTCAAAGCTGGAAGGCGTGTGGCTGGCAGAAACGATCGCGGCCCTACTGCAGGACTCGCAGCGCCTGCAGCAGATGAGCCACGCGGCAAGGGAATTAGCGCATCCCAACGCCGCACGGGATATTGCTGCAATGGCAGCGAGAGTCGCAGGGATCGAAGAATCTGCCACGGATTAATACGGATCTAGACGGATATTTCTTTTGAGTTTTTGGTTTATCAGTGACGATCCGCGTGAATCCATGGCCAAGAAGTTGATTTTATGTTCGCGAAAATTCAGCGCATTCATTTCGTAGGCATCGGCGGCATCGGCATGAGCGGCATTGCCGAGGTGCTGCTCAATCTCGGCTACAAAGTCTCCGGCTCGGACCTGAAGAGTTCCTCCGTCACCCAGCGGCTGGCGAGCCTGGGCGCGACGACCTTTGAAGGACATCGGGCGGAAAACATCGCGGGTGCCGAGGTCGTCGTCACTAGCTCGGCCATCGCCGCCGAGAATCCCGAAGTCACCGAAGCGCACAAGCTGCACATTCCAGTTATCCAGCGCGCGGAAATGCTGGCGGAGCTGATGCGGCTTAAGTACGGCATCGCCATCGCCGGTATGCATGGCAAGACCACCACGACTTCCATGGTGGCGTCAGTACTGGCTGCCGGGGGCCTTGATCCCACCGTCGTGGTCGGCGGCCGCGTCGACGCCATGGGCTCGAACGCCCGCCTCGGCAAGTCGCAGTATCTGGTCGCCGAAGCGGACGAGAGCGACCGGTCTTTTCTCAAACTGACCCCAATTCTTTCCGTCGTCACCAACATCGACCGCGAGCACATGGACACCTACCGCAACATGCGCGACGTAAAGAAAACGTTTCTCGAGTTCATGGACCGCGTGCCCTTCTACGGGATGATCGTCGCCTGCAATGACGATCCGCTGCTGCGCCGCCTGTTGCCCGAAGTCCAGCGCCGCACCGTGACCTACGGCACCAGGCGCGGGTCAGACTTTCTGATCAAGCTCGACGCCCGGAAGGAAACGTCACCCGGCGATTCCCGCCCGCTCAGCCACTTCCGCGTCACTTATAAGAAGAATGATCTGGGCGAATTCACGCTCCACGTGCCCGGAGTACATAACGTTCTGAACGCGACGGCGGCCATTGCTGTGGGCATCGGCCTGGATGTCAGCGCCGATGCAATCCGCACGGCGCTCGATCAGTTCCGCGGCGTCGACCGCCGCTTCCAGTTGCGCGGCCGCGTGGCGGGCGTCAGCGTGATCGACGACTACGGCCACCATCCCACCGAGATCAAGGCCACGCTGGCCGCGGCTCGCCAGTGCGGATTCAGCAAGATCCACGTCATCTTCCAGCCCCACCGCTACACCCGCACGCGCGACCTGATGGAGGAATTCACCACCGCTTTCGACGACGCCGATTCGCTCTTCGTCCTCGACATCTACGCCGCCAGCGAGAAGCCGATCGAAGGTGTCACGGGCGAAATCCTGGCACAGCGAGTCCGCGAGAAAACAGGGAAGAGTCTTCAGTATGCGAGTTCTCCCGCCGAGGCCGTGGATGCCGCGACCGCCGTCGCGCAAGACGGCGACATGATCCTGACCCTGGGCGCAGGCAGCGTTTCCCAATTCGGCGCGTTGGTTCTCGAAAAGCTGAAGGAGCGGGAAGCGGCGCAAGTGGGAAGCTAGCCCACCGGCCCGATTGCCCCGACACGATCCCGGCCGGGTCAATGCGTGTAAAGGCTTGCTTTCGTCAATCTGTCTGCGTCTTGTGAGAATAGTCGTGCGTCCCGAGGAGGCTGCATGAGCTTTGAGCGAATTGTCGAGCTCGTTTTGGGATTCGGTGGTCTTGCACTGGGAATTTTGGTTAAGGAGTTCAAACCCGTTGGCTGGACAACAAGACTCGTTTGGGGCAAGAACGAAAATGCCCGAATCCCAAGATGGATTGCCAGTTCCTTTTACGTGGTCGCAGGAGCTTTCTTCCTTTACCTCGGATTCACGGGCAAATAGTCTGCGTCAAAGCTCAATGAGCGAAATGGCTTGATAGCGGCAGTTGAGATTATCGCAGTTGAGAAGGAGTCAGAAGGGGCTCACTTCGTGAACACATAATACAGGTGGTGTAGCGCAACGCCCATGATCACGATTATCAATGCGAATGAGATTATCCTTCGCGGCTCGTTGAAGTAGGCTCTTTGGGACTCGCCTTTTCTCATTGGGACAAAAATGAGGGAGCAGAAGCCACCACAGAGAAACCCCACCCAATCGAACCGATAGAACTCGTCCCACATGGCCACGGCTGAGACTGCAAACATAAAGCAGGCAAAAGCGATTCGCGCCCACAGTGGCCAGAAGAAACTGCGTGACACCGAAGCAGTCGATTCCTGCATGGGACTATCCTTGCGGTAGAGAGTATACCGAGCGGGCGAGGTCAATTGGCGAAAAATCGCCTTCGCCCTCAGGTGGCCACCAGGTCGGGAACTAACCCACCTCCGGTTTCGTATCTTCCCTTGCTAACGGATTTTGTAGCCCTTCGTCTATCAGCCATAAGGGGTTAAGGCGATGAAGAACATGACACAGACCTGGGGATGGCTGGTCGCGGCAGTGGTGGCGGCCGGATTAAACGCGAGCTATCACAATGGCGGCCTGCAGTGGGCTCACCAGATCGCGGACCGCGTCGAGCAGCGCTCGGCCGTCGCTCTGGCGCTGGCCTCGGGGAACGCCAACCAGTTCCTGGTCGAGGCGCGGTTGTTGACGGCACAAACCGAAACGGCATCCTGCCCGCTCACAACGACCTTCGCGCGGATCCAGAACAGCTTTGGGTCTTCCGAAACAGCGGTGGAACGTTTCGATGTTATGTCCGCTCGGCAAGAGCGCCAGTTGGCGCGGTTGGAGGCGAACCGGGCGCGCATCGAGGCCCGGGTCGCCGCTCAGACTGCGCACATCCGGATTGCGACCGCGGCCTTTGCCCCGATCGCGGTCAAAGTGAGTCCGGCTCCGGTGGTTTGCCCCCGGGTGCGGGTGAATATTCCCCGCATGCCGATGATCAAAATGCCAGTAATGCCGCAGATTCACGTCGAGACCGGCTCGTCCGGTCCCGTTTAACCGTCGAGATTGAGCAGTCCTCCTGGAACTTTGCCTCCCCGGCAAACAGGGCGCGGAATACCAGCCGCGCCCTCTTTTTATGTTGCGGGTTTATGTGCGGCTTTGTATGGCAACGGCCGCCTCGGCCGTTAGGTTTTGCCCTCCGTACCCAATCCGGTTCCTGCCTGTGCAAATCCTTTAACTTTTTGTCTATCTCATTTCGAGAAATGAAGTTATATTGAAAAAGCTCAGCGATTCCTCACGACAACTGACCTGAACTGATGGCGCGGAAATCCAGCGGCACCATCTTGCAGGAAGAGTTGTACCCACCCAGTCCCGAGTCGGCGCGCGAGGAGTTAGACGACGCGCGTCTGGTCGACCTGGATGTAGACGAGGAATCTCCCTTCCTGCGCGGGCAGAAACGTGTCTCCGCCCGTCGCAGCTCACTTCCCAAGAAAACGGCCAGCCGCCTGCTATGGGCGTCGATTGCCGCCGCGGTTCTGTGCGCCTGCGCCATTGCCGCCGCCGGTCTCTACGAATACGGCGAGCACTCGTGGCGCTTTCGCGTCGACTCGAGCGACAACATCGACGTCACCGGCATGCAGAATGTGACCAAGGCGCAAATCATGGAAGTGATGGGCGCCGACATCGGCCGCAACATTTTCTTCATCCCGCTGGCCCAGCAGAAAGCGCAACTCGAACAGATTCCGTGGGTCGAATCGGCCAGCGTGATGCGCTTCGTGCCCAATCGCCTGAAAGTTGAGATTCACGAGCGCACCCCCGTGGCGTTCGCGCGCGTCGGCCCGCGCATTTCTCTGATCGACGCTGGCGGCACGCTGATGGAACTGCCGCAAAAGCACAGATATTCCTTCCCAGTCATTCTGGGGATGAATCCGGGCGAACCGCTCT
Source organism: uncultured Acidobacteriaceae bacterium (assembly GCA_963701935.1). Taxonomy (GTDB): domain Bacteria; phylum Acidobacteriota; class Terriglobia; order Terriglobales; family Acidobacteriaceae; genus Sulfotelmatobacter. The sequence goes on from CAVPBT010000001.1 coordinate 495,694, forward strand.
CCACCCGCGCCCCGCGGATGAAAGCCTACGACGAGCTCGTGCAGGAACTCGATTCGGGCGGCGCCCGCTACTCGCAGGACTTGAGCGAAGTGGATCTCTCCGATCTCGAAAATTTGAAGGTTCGCGTCAACGATCCCGCGGGCGACGTGCTGGTCGAACTCGGTTCGTCCGATTATCTGAAGCGCTACAAAACTTACGTGAGCCATGTGCAGGAGTGGCGCCAGCAATTCCAGAAGCTGGAGTCGGTGAACCTGCGCTATGACAATCAGGTCATCGTCAATCCCGATATGGAGGGCCGTCCCAGGCAGCCGGCATTGGCTGCTTCGGCCGCGCGCGCAGCTGCGGCCGCGGGAGTGAAACCGGCAGCGCTGATCACGCGCCTCAATCCGCACGACAAGACTCTACCCAAGCCTGCGTTTGAGCTGACCGAGAAGAAACTGGATCCGAAGTCGACGGCTGCTAAAAAACCAGCAGCGAAGCCGAAGGCGAAGAAGACGGTTGCGAAAGCCAAGGTACCCGCTCCGAAAAAGGTCGCGGCGAAGGCTCCCGCATCGGGTTCGAAGACCATCGCCTCCGCTACGCACGGGGCGCCGCCCAAGTCGGAAGCAAAAAAGCCAGCAGCGTCTGCGCCGGTGCATTCTGCGATTCCAAAACCGAGTGCAGCGATCGCAAAACAGCAAGCCAACGCGAGTTCCGATTGATGTGGACGAATTACGAATGACGTTGAGGAATACATAAACGATGGGGAACCAGCAGGGAAGTTTTCTTACCGCGATCGACGTAGGCAGCGCCAAGACCTGTGCGCTGATGGCGGAGGTGACCGACAGCGGCCTGCGCTATCGCGGGCACGGCGAGGCCGAATCGCGCGGGTCACGCAAGGGCGTCATCGTTGAACTCGACAAGGCGGTGGCCGCAATTCAGAAGGCCGTCGAAGCCGCGGAAGACATCGCCGGCGCGCCGGTGGAGCACGCGATCGTGGGAATCGGAGGGGCGCACGTGCGCGGCATCAACAGTCACGGCGGCATCAGTCTGGGCACACGTCCCCGCGAGATTGGACGCGACGAAATCAAGCAGGCCGTCGACCGCGCCCGCGCCATCCCGCTGCCCGCCGATCGCGAGATTCTCCACCTGCTGCCCCAGGAATTCATTCTCGACGATCAGGCCGGAGTGCATGACCCGCTGGGCATGATGGCGGCCCGCCTCGAAGTCCGCGTCCACATGGTGACCGCCGCCACGAGCGCCACGCAAAACGTAATCACCGCGGTAAACCGCGCCGGCGTGCACGTCGACGATACGGTGTTCGAGCCTCTCGCTGCCGCCGATTCTGTTCTGCGCAACGACGAGCGCGAACTCGGCGTGTGCCTCGCCGACATCGGCGCCGGCTCGACCGAGCTGATCGTTTTCCAGCAGGGAGCCGTTGCTTACACGGGAGTGATTCCGGTGGGCGGCGACCACTTCACCAGCGATCTGTCGGTTGGACTCTGCACGCCGCTCGCCGAGGCGGAGAAGATCAAGAAGATTTACGGCAACGCGATCGTCACGCTGATTCCGGAAGGCAACGAAGTCGAAGTTCCGTCTGTCGGCGACCGCGCATCTCGTCTCATGCCGCAGCGCCTGGTTGCCGAAATTCTAGAGCCCCGCGCCCGCGAGCTGTTCGAGATGATGCGCGAGAGCCTGCGCCAGAGCGGCATGTTCGATGTCTGCATCGCCGGCATCGTACTTACTGGCGGCGCGTCGCGTCTGCCCGGAATCTTCGACGTGGCGGAATCAGTGTTGCGCCGCTCGGTGCGCCTCTCCTGGCCCGCTCCGCTGGCCAAGATGCCGTCGACGTTATCGGAGCCCGAGTTCGCAACGGTCCTGGGCATGGTGAATTACGGCCAGCGCGCCCGCATTGCGCGCGGCCTGCAGGAAGACCGCTGGGGATCGAGATTGAAAGCGCTGTTGGTAGGCAAGGGAGCATAAAGACAAGGTTTCAAAGTTTCAGTGTTTCAAGGTTTCAAAGACCCTGAAACTCTGAAACCTTGAAACTTTGAAACATTTTTTCGAACAGGTGGACACAATGAGCAAAGATTCCATTCGTATCAGCTTCAACGAAGAGGCCCGCAACGACGCCAAGATCAAAGTCATCGGCGTAGGTGGCGGCGGCGGCAACGCGGTCAACCGCATGATCGATGCCGGCGTCGAAGGCATTGAATTCATCGTTGCCAACACCGACTTGCAAGCGCTGCGCATGTCGCACGCTCCGGTGAAGCTGCAACTCGGCGTGAAGCTGACGAATGGCCTGGGCGCCGGAGCGAATCCGGAAGTCGGCCGCAAGGCCGCGCTCGAAGATTCCGACAAAATCATTGAAGCCCTCGAAGGCGCCGACATGGTCTTCGTCACGACCGGACTCGGCGGCGGCACCGGCACCGGCGCCGCTCCCATCATCGCCTCGCTCGCTTGCGAAATGGGTGCGCTCACCGTCGCGGTCGTCACCAAGCCGTTCTCGTTCGAAGGCAAACGCCGCATGCAGCAGGCCGAGCGCGGCATCTCCGAACTGATGGAATCGGTCGACACCACCATCGTCATCCCCAACGAAAAGCTGCTCGCCGTAGCCGAAGACGCCGGATTCTTCGAATCTTTTCGCATTGCCGACGACATTCTTCGTCAGGGCGTGCAGGGAATCTCCGACATCATCACCATTCCCGGCATCATCAACCGCGACTTCGCCGACGTGAAGACCATCATGGCCGGCATGGGATACGCCGTCATGGGCACGGCCTCCGCCAGCGGCGCCAAGCGCACCATTGAAGCTGCACAGAAAGCCATTGCCTCTCCGCTGCTCGAAGCGGGAGCGATCGACGGCGCGCGCGGCATCCTCATCAACATCACTGGCTCGACTTCGCTGAAGTTGGCCGAAGTGCAGCAAGCTTGCACCATCATCCAAAGCGCCGCGCACGAGGATGCCAACATCATCTTCGGCGCCGTCATGGACGAGAAGATGAAAGACTCGGTCAAGATCACCGTCATCGCCACGGGATTCCGTGAGGCCCCCACGGCCCGCCATCGCGTGCCGGAAGTCCGCACGTCCTTCGCAGCCGCGCATGACGATGCTATGGAATTTCCAGAAGACCGCACGCGCGACTTCATTCCCGAACCGCCGAAGCACATCATGGAGTCGACGGTTCCTGAGGAGACCATGACGGACGACCGCGCCTACGTCGATGACATGGCGCCGGCGCCGGTGTCGCACGCTTCCGACCACGTTGCCGCCGACGTGATTTCACTGGACAGCATGCGCAGCGCTGTCGTGACCAATTTTCAGCAGGACGATCTCGACGTTCCCGCGTTCCTGCGCAAACGCAATGAAGTGATGTAGTGTCGAAAAACGTTGCGCGGAAACGTGCGCCGGTAGGAAAACATTTTCACCTGGGGGAAGTACCTTTCCAGTAATCAGTAACGCATTACTGAAGGGGTCTGACCCGAGGTAATCCCAGCGTATGTCCTTGTTTCATAATGGGTTAAATCGAAATTAATGTTTCTAACGATCTAAACTTTTCCGTTGCATCGATTGCACTAAGTCCCGTACTATCAGCGCAGATGAGTGATCTGGCCGGGTTACCACCTGCTGGCACCCTGCGTGCATCGAATGTATGTAATACCGTTCGGGGAGTGAAATCAACAAGATGTCGAAGAGAACGAGCCTCTTTCGTCTATTAACGGCCCTGCTGACCTGTCTTCCTCTGGTCGGCGTGAGTTTCGCGGCGCACATCAACACCAGTTCGCACTCCACGGCCAAATCGAAATCGCAAAGAATCAGCGAGAGCCAGCGCACCCGGCGCCGCCTGCATCACCTGGCGCGCAGCCGCAGCGCGACCGTCACTCCGGTTTCGATCAGCACGCGCCGTCATCGCTGGCACGAGCGGTTCAACATGAGTTCGTTCGCCGAAGACATTACTGCCGGAGATATCACCACCGGTGAAGATCCAGTTGTTCGCCAGGCTGCGGTTGATGCGCTCGGCAACATGAACGGCACCGTCGTCGCCATCGAACCCACAAGCGGACGCGTGCTGGCCATGGTGAATCAGAAGCTGGCGCTGTCGAGCGGCGCGCAGCCCTGCTCAACCATTAAACTTTCCGTGGCACTCGCGGCCCTGAGCGAAGGCCTGGTGTCCAAAGACACTGAAGTTGCCCTCGGCGGCCGCAGCCGCATGAACCTGACCACCGCCATCGCGCATTCGAACAACGCGTATTTCGAAGCGCTTGGACGCAAGCTCGGCTTCGAAAAGGTCGCCTACTACGCCCACGAATACGGGCTCGGCGAACTTGCCGGATACGACATTGAGGGCGAACAACTCGGCACTTATCCTGACGAGCCGATTCCCACTAAGCTAGGAGGCGTGGGCAAGATGTGCTCGTTCGGCGAAGGCGTTTCCATGACCCCGCTGCAACTGGGCGCGATGGTCTCCGCGATCGCCAATGGCGGAACGCTGTACTATCTGCAGCACCCGACATCTCCGGAAGAGGTTGCGGGCTTTCAGCCGCGCGTGAAACGCCAGCTCGACATCGCTCCCGTGATTCCTGAACTTTCCGACGGCATGGCAGGAGCGGTTCAGTACGGCACCGCCCGCAGCCTCCGCCTGAACTTCAACGAAGAAGAAATCCTGGGCAAGACCGGAACCTGCTCGCACGCCGGAACCCGCTTCGGCTGGTTCGCCTCCTACGCCAACACGAGTGTGGGGCGCGTAGTACTCGTCGTCTTCCTGCAAGGCGGACGTCCCACCTTCGGGCCCAAGGCTGCCGAAATTGCCGGACGCATCTACCGCAACATGTACGACCACAATTTCTTCGTAGCTGGCCCGGCAGCCCCCGCCGACCAGGCAGCAGTCAAGCCGGCCAGCAGCACCCCGTACTAGATTCCGCGACCTTCTCGTTAGAGACGTAGCTCTGCTACGTCTCTTTTTGATTTCCGCTGAAAGTCTTAGGGACTTCTAATAAAGACTTCTAATAAGGCGAGACCCCACTCCTGCCGATGTCTACTCCAGCAGGTCCGAATGGCCGGGGAAAACTCCGCGCCGGGTCTGCACGCCGGTCAATTCATTTGTTCGGGAGGCAGATACGCCAAGATCGATCATGCTTCACGCAGGCTCCGTGTATGTGGTCGTGGCAGCGCTTGTGGCGATCGTGGGTCTCCGCCGTGGCTCTGATCACGATCAGACACGCTTACCAGACTCGTGGCTCTGGGCCTCCGACATTTCTGGATCGCCTGCGGGCGATGCGAAGCGCCCTCCGCGACGATGGGGAGCTTCGCTTCCGGACGCTCGCCGAGGCGATTCCTCAAATCGTCTGGACGGCCATTCCCGGGAAAGGCGTCGACTACTGCAACGGGCGCTGGTACGAGCTGACCGGACTCATCGAATCGCAAACCTTGGGATGGGGATGGGCCAACGCGCTCCACCCCGACGACCGTCCCGTAGCCCTCGAGAATTGGGAGAAATGCCGTCTTTCCGGCGAGCCGTTCGAGATGGAATATCGACTGCAAAATTCCGCCGGAGGCTTTCGCTGGCACCTGGTGCGCGCCACTCCCATGCGGGATTCCACTGGCGCGATCGTGAAGTGGTTCGGGGCCTGCGCCGACATTGATGACCAGATGCGCAACCAGCAACTGCTGGAAGAGCAGGTCCGTCAACACACTGCATTGCTCATGGAGGCCAACACCCTGCTGCAATCGGAGATGCGCGAGCGTGCTCTGGCGCAGCAGGAACTGAACCAGCAAAACGAGCGCATGGTGCGCGAACTGACCAAGCGCTCCAACCGCGCCACCAACCTGGCTAAGATGGCGGAACTGCTGCAGAGTTGCACCGAAGTGAATGACGCGTTCTCAGTGGTTGCTGGCATGGCTCCGAAAGTATTTCCTGAATTGCGTGGCGCCGTGCATCTGTTCAATGCTCCCCGCGACCGGCTCGAGGTGACGGCCATCTGGGAAGATTGCACGCTGCCCGAGAATGCGTTTGGACCGCTGGATTGCTGGGCTCTGCGCACTGGACGCATGCACGTCGTCCTGGCCGGCGACCACTCCGCCGAGTGTGGACATGTGACCTCTTTCTCGAACTCCTATATTTGCCTGCCGCTGCTGGCGCACGGCGAAGCGATCGGGATCCTGCACTTCCAGATGATCGAACCAGGCGAAGTGCCGCAGCCCGTGTTGCTGATGGTCAACATGTTCGCCGAGCAGGTCGGCCTGTCCATCGCCAACATCCGCTTGCGCGAAGCTTTGCGCAACCAGTCGATCCGCGATCCGCTCACTGGACTCTACAACCGCCGCTATCTGGAAGAGATGCTGGATCGCGAAACCCGCCGGGCGGTGCGCGCCGAGCAGGGCTTGGGTGTCCTTATGCTGGACCTCGACCAATTCAAGAATTTCAACGACACCTACGGCCACGAAGCCGGCGACACCGTGCTATGCGAGACCGCGTCCTTCTTGCTAAAGAGTGTTCGCGCCGAAGACATTGTGTGCCGCTTTGGCGGCGAAGAATTTCTCGTCATCCTTCCCGTCGCCGACTTGAAGACCACGCAGGCCCGTGGCGAGCGAATCCGCTCCAAGTTGCGTGAGTTAACAGTGGTGCACCAGGGGCGACAACTCGGAATGGTTACGGTTTCCGTGGGCGTTGCGGAACTTCCCCGCCATGGCACGACTTCCAGGGAGTTGATCGAAGCCGCCGACGCCGCGCTGTATCGCGCCAAGAAGGAAGGCCGGGACCGGGTGATGGTTGCGGACCCCGTGCCGCAAGCCGCTCCATCCCAACCGCATATCATCGGCACGTGGAAGTCTTAAGCTCACCAGGCTCTCATTTCCGAAGTCACGCGAAGGCCCTCAGCCGGCAAGGTGTTTCCCTCGGTAGCCGTTTTGTGTGACACTTGGACCCCAAGTATCGAATCGACATCGAGGGAAAATGAGCCGATCCAAACTGGGATTACTCGCCATTTCGTCCATCTTGTTCTCCGCCAGTGTGCCGTCTGCTCTCCCAGCAACTGAACTCAAACTTTTCTCGCGACCTCCGGCAGCCTATCGATCAGCACTACACCGATCAGATTCACAAATACACCACCGATCCCTCCTTCATCTCTCCCTTGGTGGATTACCTTCCGGCCTCCAAGACAGTTCCCACACCCGCCATGAAAGTGCTCGGCGACGTCTCCGGCGCGCCCGACATGCTTCCCTATGCCGAAGATGTGTACAAATACTTTCGTCTTCTCGAGGCGAGCAGTTCGCGCGTGAAGGTCTTCAGCATCGGCCATTCCGAGGAAGGACGCGAGATGATCGCTGCCGCCATCGCCGACCCCAAGCTTCTCGCTGGCGCGAAAGAAAATGACGCGCGCCTGGCCCAGCTCGCCGACCCGCGCACCATCAACCTCGACGACGACAAAGCCCGCCAGCTTGTCGACCAATCCTGGCCCGTTTACTACATCACCGGCACGATTCACTCTCCCGAAACCGGCGCACCCACGGCCTTGATGGAACTCGCCTATCGTCTGGCTGTCGACGATGTCCCGTATATCAAGTACATCCGGTCCCATATGATCGTGCTGATCACTCCGGTCGTGGAAGTCGACGGCCGCGACCGCATGGTCGATGTCTACAAGTGGCACAAAGCGCATCCCGGCCAGGATTGGCCACGCCTTCTGTACTGGGGCCACTACGTCGCCCACGATAACAACCGCGATGCCATGGCCATGACTCTCGATCTCACCCGGAACGTCCTCGATACCTACCTCGCCTGGCATGCGCAGGTGTTGCACGACTTGCACGAGTCGGTTCCATTTCTCTATGACAACACTGTGGGGGACGGGCCCTATGACGCATGGGTCGATCCCACGCTCGCCGATGAATGGGCGGAACTGGGCTGGAACAACGTTGCCCAGATGAAGAGCTTCGGCATGCCCGGAGTCTTCACCCACGGCGACTTCGACACCTGGAGTCCCGGATATCTGATGTTTCTGGCTGGCATGCACAACGGCATCAGCCGCCTGTATGAAACTTTCGGCAACGGCGGCGCCGACACCGAGAAGCGCATCCTCCGTCCGGAAGATTACTCGCGCACCTGGTACCGACAGAATCCGCCGCTCCCCGTCGTGAACTGGTCGCAGCGCGACAACAACAACTACGAAGAAACTGCTCTGCTATCGACTCTTTCGTACTTCTCGCAGAACACCCGCCATTTCCTGGAGAACTACTACATCAAGAGCAAGCGCGCCGTCGAGAAGCCATCGCTGGAAGGGCCAGCCGCCTACGTGATTCCTGCCGACCCAGCCGATACGAATCGCCAGATTGAGTTGCTCAAGGTATTCAAGCGCCAGCATGTCGAAGTGGAACAACTGTCCGATGCTGTCACTTCCACCATCCCAGGTGAAAAACGCGCAGACAAGCCGAAAGACCAAACCTTCCCGGCAGGCAGCATTGTCATCCGCATGGATCAGCCCTACTCCCGCGTCGCCGATGCATTGCTCGATCGTCAGTTCTGGGCCGCTGCCGACCCCCAGAAGCATCCCTACGACGACACGGGATGGTCGTTCACTCACCTCTTCAACCTGAAAGTTGTCCGGGTGCTCGATGCGGCGATCTTGAAATCTAAGATGACGCGCCTTGAGGATCCGGCGAGCCTTGCCGGCAAGGTTTCCGGCGCGGGCAGTGTGCTTGCCGTCGCCAACACCGGGCAGGTTTCGTTGCTGCCACTGGTCTACAAACTCAAGGGAGCAACCATCCAGGTTGCGGAAAAATCCTTCGATGCCGACGGCAAACATTTCGCGGTCGGCTCATTGTTGATCACCAACGCTCCTGAGGAGCGCGTCGGCGCTATCCTGCAGGATCTCGCCCTCGACGCAAGCCGACTCGCTGCAGAGCCCTCTGTCGCCTCCCACGCAGTAACCGCTCCGCGCGTCGCCATCATGCACACCTGGCTTGGCACCCAGACGGAAGGTTGGTGGCGCTATGCCTTTGATACCGCGGGCGTGCCCTTCGATTACATCAGCACCCAGACGGTTGCGAACGAACCGGACCTCCGCCAAAAGTATGACGTTGTTGTCTTCGCGCCCGTGGGCCGTTCTTCCTCGCTGGAAATCCTCAACGGCATTCCCATGTGGAACAATCCGATGCCGTGGCAGAAATCCGAGCTCACTCCGAATCTCGGCGCCCTCGATAGCACCCCCGACATTCGCCCTGGCCTAGGGTACGAAGGCCTTGCACATCTGAAGCAGTTCGTGGAGCAGGGCGGCCTTCTCATCACCTGCGAAGACACCGCGCAGTTCGCCATCGAGACAGGTCTTGCTCCGGGCGTCAGCGTTGCTCCCAAGGGCGACGCTCGCGTCGTAGGCTCTGTGCTCAATACGGTGTTCGTGGCCAGCGAACACCCGGTCGCCTTTGGCTACGGATCTGGAGTTCCCGTCATCAGCGCCAACGGAATGGCGTTCAACGTGAGCAGCATCCTCGGCCGAACCCTAGGTCGGGTTTTGACGGATCCCCTGACCGACCCCTTGGATCCCTACGCGAAACGCGAAACCGGTCGCGGCAGCATTGAAGACAGCGACGTGCCGTTGGGCAGAACGATCGTCAAGCCCGAGCCGCTCGTCAAGCAGCAGCCGTGGGAGCCGGCGCATTTAGATGAGGAACAGACCCGCAACAACCCGCTCGTGATTCCGGTTCAGAGCCGGCCCGAGGTCATCCTCCGCTTCGCCGAGGGAAAGACCCTGTTGCTGGATGGCCTTCTCGATAAGGGATCGTCGATTGCCGAGCATGCCGTCGTGGTGGACGCGCACCTAGGCCAGGGAAACGTGCTGCTGTTTGGGAATAACCCGATCTATCGCGGCGAGACCCTCGGCACCTACGCGATGGTCTTCAACGCCATCCTCAACTCTCAGCACTTCGCGCACGAGTCTGCACCTGCACCTGCAGAGAAGAAGCCATAGTGGATCGCAGACGCCCGCTGCGGCGCGCAACTTAATGGAGGTAACGCCTTGATCGACGGTGCTTGTCTTTTATCGCTTGGGAGCGAGCAGCCCAAGGATTGGGAGGAGCGCACAGACTGCGTACGCCAGACCGAGCGACCAATTGAGCCATGCTTTGCCAGGATGTCTGATCCAATAGAAGAGCAACGCCGACAGCAGCAGCGCCTGCGGAACAATCTCTAAATACCCACGCACCTGCAGACCCAGTGGAACCGTCGTGTAGATAAAGCCCTCGAGCGACCCGGGAGGCGCGGCGAACGTTCCCAGAATGCCCACCCCAATCAACATCCATGCAATCAGCAGCCATCCGTTGCGGCGCTCGAACAAAATCTCGCGGAACGGATACAAGACTGCTGCAAACAGCACGCCACGCACGATCTGCAAGGCCGGCCCTAACATGACAAGTGGACTGGTCATCGGCCGCATCCCTGAATTGGGCTGGTTGATGAAATCCGCATAATGTAGGAAGTGAAACGCCAGCGCCCCCATTACGAAGTAGGTGATTGTATGGCTAACAACGGTCTTGGCAGCCAACGTCAAGAAACGGGGTTGCGCGTTTTCCATGGCTAGTTTTCTTTGCCTACCGTTATATGGATCTAAATGCTGGAAAGGAACGATTGCAATCACGACTCAATGTGAGTTTCCTCACGGTGGCTTTATCGCTATTCGTCCCGTTCCATCGGCCCAAGTCGGAGGCATGGGATGAACTTGAGAGATTTCGGGGCAAGGGCAACATTCACGGAGGTGGTTCCACCGCAGTAGCCGTAGTTGGCAAAAAGTCCCCATTACGCTCAAAACCCCACCTGACGGGCGAACAGAGGGCGCAAGCTTGTGCTAAGGCCTTCCATGAGAAGGCCGGTCGGAGTCAAGTCGATTCTTTGTTTTTGTTAGGCAAGGTTTTCTCTCCCCACCGAGTCGCCACTGTCGCCACCCTTCCATCCGCACTCTTCGATGAGCGAATTCTCGCTCGGTGCAAGTTGGGTGTTCTCATTTCAGCCGGTGCTGCCACCTGTTAGTCGACCTCTCCTTTCATCTTTGTGGATGAAAGTTGGGCCAGGCCTTAGACGCAGTCACCGGAACTCGGGGTTTGGGCTTTTGATCTTTCCTTTCGCAGAACGATTTTGCTTTACGCTGCTGCCGGCATTGCCCTCCGGCTGCTGTTGTGCAACGGTTCGTACGCTTCTCCGCTCACCCACAGATGATGCAGCAGCACTGCCAGCTTTCTTGCCGTAGCCACGATCGCTCGCTTCTTGCCGCTCTTCCCGCCCCGTTCGGCCAGCTTCAGTCCCCAGCGCCTGAGATCACAGTCGATGCCGAACGGCCCCAAGATGTGTTGCGCTCCCTGCACCAACAACGTCCGCAGATAGGGATCGCCTTCTTTGCTGATGTGCATCTGCGGTTCACTCTGTCCCGAGTTCCTGCGTCCCGGCTGCAGTCCCAGGTAGCAACCTACGTCGCGACTCTTTTGAAAACGATGCGGATCTTCCAGCGTCAGCAGGTACGTCAGCGCGATCAGCGTGCCCACGCCCTTCACCTGTTTCAGCAACGCGGTTTGCGGGTAACTCTGCTGCGCCAACTGCTCGATGCGTTCGTTGTATTCCACAATGCGTTCGCTCAGCGATTCGATTGCGTTCAACAGGGGTTCCAGTGCAGCCTGCAGCTCCGGACTCAGCCCTTCCGCCTTTTCCGGATTCATATTGCGCACGTTGCAGCCGCGCAATCGTTCGCCGTAAGACTTCGCCAGCCCGCGAGCCGTGTTGACCAGCCCGGTTCGCGCTCGTACCAGCCCAGCGCGCGCCCGAATCATCATGAGATCCGCTTGCGCCTGCGCGCTGCGATGCTGCACCGGATACAGCAGTTCGGGATCGATCCGCGCCAGCCGCGCCAGCGTCTGCGCATCCAGACGATCATCTTTCTTGCGGCTCTCCCCGATCAGCCGCACCTTGCGCGCATTGGCCACGATCACTTCATGCCCCAACTCGCTAAGCAAGCGGCTCACCCAGGGCGAATGCGTCCCGATTTCCAGTGCGATCCGACTGCGCGGCATCGCGCCGAAAACTTCCTGCAACGCTTTCGCATTCGTGCGAACTCGCTGTTCCAGTTGTATCTGACCGGCTTCATTCACCACGCAGTACCAACTGTTGCGATCTCCCAGATCCAATCCGATGGTCAGTTTCTGCTGCGAAATATTCCTGCTCTGCTTTGCCACTACGGTGCTAACCTTTTTCATTGCCGGTCTCCTTTTTATCTGTGCTTCGAGCACGTCGATAACTTGGGAGCGTATCGCATCCCGCCGGAGACCGGCCTTCTCATCCCATCTGGTTACGACAGTTATCTGTGTCCGCCGAGTCGTTCCTGATAATCAGAGTAACAGCGTATGCGATTGATTCTGGCGCTTACTTTTGCGGCTTGCACAGCCGTGTCTGCGGCCTGGGGACAGCAGACCGCTCCACAGTCGAGTGTGTCTGACCTGCTAACCAAACTGCACTCGCGCCACTTGTCCGAACGAATTGCTGCACTTGACGAACTTGCCTCCGATCAGACCTTGCTACACTCCCGAAAGATACAGGCAGCACTCATGGACCTGTTAAACCAAGAGTCTGAAATATTCCGCGAGGACAAGATCTCGTATACGGCAGCCGCAGCAAGCGCCGAAGACGGCGGCGAGGAGGAGAATTCCCAATACCTTTCTTCGCTCAGTATCGTCGTCAACATGTTTGTCGATTGGAATGACCCGCGTCAGGCTTGCACGATGGTGTACGCAGGGGACATCGCCTATCCATCGTCCGCCCCCGAGGCCGCCGCCCGGGCGAGAGCCGCGATGCCCTGCCTTCTGAAAAGGTCCAAAAGCAAGTTCGCCATTTACCGGGATGTTGCCAGCCCAATGCTGGTCAAGGCCATAGGGAAAGCGCAGGGCACCCTGGATGCAGAAACGGCTCAGGCTGCCAAGCAGATCGTATTGAGCAATCTTCGAGATGCGGACGACGGCGTGCGTCAATCTACCGTCATTGCGTTAGGTGACTTCGGTGGAACAGACATGATCCGAGCACTTGAACAGGTTGCGGCTAACGACCCAGCGCCAGAGGTTGATGGTCACTCGATTCGGAAATCCGCAACCGAAGCCATCGCCGCGATTCGGAAGAGAGCACAAGCCGCCAACTGACGATAAATCGCGATTACACTCATCGTCGACTCTTGCAAAGGAGTTGAGCGCTTTGATCTTGGTTGCTCTGCAGCTCGGCGCCGATCCCCCCGCACAGCAAAACGCCCAGCCGATTGGCTGGGCGTCCTATGCAAAACGATCCGTAAGATCGAATCCTAACTGCGTTGTCCCGGTCCCTTGCTTTGATCACTCGCGATGACGCCGTCCTTAATGTGGATGACCCGATGCGCGTACTCCGCGATATCGCCTTCGTGCGTGACCAGAATGATGGTGTTGCCTTCCGCGTGCAGGCGATCGAACAGCGCCATGATTTCCACACCGGTTTGCGAATCCAGGTTGCCTGTCGGTTCGTCCGCCAGAATGATCGAGGGCTTGTTCACCAGGGCACGCGCAATGGCCACGCGCTGCCTCTGGCCGCCGGAGAGTTCATTGGGCTTGTGGCTCATGCGGGATTCCATGCCCACGGCCGATAGCGCGCCCTTAGCGCGCTCCATGCGCTCTTCGGTCGGGATGCCGGCATAGATCAACGGCAGTTCCACGTTGTGCAGTGCCGTCGCCCGAGCCAGCAGGTTGAAGGTCTGGAACACGAATCCGATTTCCTTGTTGCGGATGCGCGCCAGCTCGTCGTCGTCCAGTTCGCTGACCAGTTGGCCGTTCAGCCAGTACTTGCCCTGCGAAGGCGTATCGAGGCACCCGATCAGGTTCATCAGCGTCGATTTGCCCGAGCCCGACGGTCCCATGATGGCGACGTACTCGTTGCGCTGGATGCGCAGGTTAACGCCGCGCAGCGCATGCACCTGCTGCTCCGACCCCATGTCGTAGGTCTTCCAGAGGTCTTCGGCCGCAATCATGCACGATTCGGGCGGCGCTAGGTTCGCGGTGTTGGGCATACTGATGACTTCTGCGGTTGCCATGTTTTTCTCCTGGTCCGGTGCCACTGACCTCTCCGATCGTAGTAAGGTTCAGTCGTATTAATGTTCAGTACGTTACTGTCGCAAGGCTCCGTTTTCTGAGACGCCGTTGTTGCGAGACCTGATTCCCTAACCCAGACTTCCTACCCCTGATTTCCAACGACCGGCTTGCCCTTTGGACGTACCAATCCGGCTAAGGTTATGACTCTTCTTCTTTTTTCGGGACCGTATTGTCGATCTTCACGCTGCTTCCCGGTCGCAGAGTGCGCAAAACCTTGTAACTCCCGGTAATGACCTCGTCCCCTTCTTTGACACCGTCGAGGACTTCCATGTCGGTTGTCCCCGTGATTCCCGTGTTTACCGGAACGAAAATAGCCTTCTTGTTGCGGATGACGAAGACGCCCTGCACGTCATCCCCCTTTTTTGTCTTCGATGCAGTTTCCGCCGCCGCAGGTGCCGCGGCGTGTACGGATCCCGGCTGATTATTCTGTTGATCGATCTGGTCCTTGCTGCGCAAGGTCAGCGCCTGGATCGGGATGGCCAGCGCGTTGCTCCGGTTTGCGGTCGTAATCTTGGCCGTCGTCGAGAGCCCCGGACGCAGGTCCTTCGGCGGATCGGTCAGGGTCACCACCACCTTGAAATCCTTCGCCTCTTCGCTCGCCGTCGTCGATTGCGAGGTCGATACCCCGCTGGAGCGCACGATCGCGTTGTCCCCAATTTCTGAAACCTTCCCGTGGAAGATCTTCTTGGGAATCGCGTCAATCGTGACTTCCGAGGACTGTCCCAGGTGCACATTGACAATATCGGTCTCGTCGACCTTGACTTCAGCGGTAATCACCGACATGTCGGCGATCGTCATGAGCGTGCTGCCCAGTGCGTTCTGGATGCCAATGACCACCGACTCGCCTTCCCGCACCGGCAGGTTCGTGACCACGCCGTCGTAAGGCGCGCTGTAAGTCGTCTTCTGCAATACGTCGTTGACGCGCGTTAAGTTCGCTCGCGCCTGCGACACATGCTTGTTGGCGGAATCCTGCTGTGCCTTGGCCTGTGCCACGCGCGCCTGGGCCTGCACAAGTCCAGCGTCCGCGGTGGCCCACGCGTTCTTGCGGCTGTCAAAGTCTGACTTCGCGATCAGCCCGTCCTTGAACAGATTCTGCGCGCGATCCCAGTCCAGCTTGTTGCGGTCGTAGTCCGCTTGCGCTCGAACCAAGTCGGCTTGCGACGTCTTCAGGGCGGCATCGGCAGCAATAGCATCCGTCTCAGCCGCCTGCACTGCGGCCTGATTGGCCGTTACATCCGCCGCCGACTGCACGTTCTCGATTTGCGCCAGCAATTGATCCTTCTTTACCTGATCCCCCTCCTTCACATACAGGTGGGTGATCTTTCCGTAGGCATTTGCGCCGATGTTGACGTATGTCTTCGGTTTGATTTCACCCGAAGCGCTCACCACCGTGGCCAGATCCTGCCGCTGCACCTTCCCGGTCTGCACCGTCACCACATTCTTGCTGCTTTGATGAACGGTGAAACCGACGATGATTGCGAGCAAAACCGCAACGCCGGCGCCAATCGCAATTTTTTTCCAAGCTTTCATGATTCCCGTCACTGTCCGGGTAATTTATCTCCCATGGAAGGCCAAGTCCTGCGCCAGCCTGCAGTTACGCAAAACAAACCCTCCTGCACGTTTTGGGGTGACGGACGCACACTCTCTGGTACGATCCTGCCGCGAAGAAAGTTCCCGATCAGGAATTAGGAGAAATGGCCGAGACCCGTTACGAGAGGGGAGTGATAGCTACCGCCCCGGAACCACCCATTATAGCCTTGCCATACCGTTCTGGCAGTATGGATTTGACGACGTGGATTTGGTAAGGGCTCAGGCAACTCCAGGCAACATCCCAAGCTTCTAAAAACACGGTTGTAGGTTGTTTGGTGGCAGTTCTCGGGGCACGACTTAACCTTGCTTTCGCACGGCGAACAAGCCTAAAATGGGCAGACGGCAGTCTGGCAGGAGTCCCTCTCATGTTCCGGGTAGCTTCGTATCAAGCTGTTCTCCGAATTTCGCTCGTTTCTTTCGGCCTCCTGGTTTGTGGCGCGGTAGCCCAGGACCAGCCGGACGCGAAGTCCACCAATAAAGCCGCCACCGAGAAGCCCGCGAAAGACGCCGCCGGAGCCGCCCAAGCCAAACCCGCAGCTCCCGACGCTGTAGACCCTCTTACCCGTCCGGTCAATGAGAAGCAGCGCAAAAAGAACGAGCGCGCCTTCAAGCAGGAAGTCAGCAAGGTCTACAAGAAGTGGCTCGACGAGGACGTCGTCTACATCATTACCGACGAAGAGCGCGCGGCCTTTAAACAGCTCTCCAACGACGAAGAACGCGACAACTTCATCGAAGCCTTCTGGCAGCGCCGCGACCCCACTCCAGACACCGAAGAGAACGAATATAAGGAAGAGCACTACCAGCGCATTGCGTATGCTAATGAGCATTTCGCCGCTGGCGTGCCTGGCTGGAAGACCGATCGCGGCCGCATCTATATCGTTTTCGGCAAGGCCGATGAAATCGATTCCCATCCCTCGGGCGGAACCTACGAGCGCCCCATGGAAGAAGGCGGCGGCGAGACCTCGACCTTCCCCTTTGAAGACTGGCGCTATCGCTACATCGAGGGCATCGGCCAGGAAGTCATCATTGAATTCGTCGACACCTGCATGTGCGGCGAGTTCCACATGACCCTCGACCGCTCCGAAAAAGACGCGCTGCTCATGACCCCCAACGCCGGCCTCACGCTCTATGAGCAAATGGGCATGTCGAACAAAGCGGCGCGCTTCAGCGGCAACGGCATGGAGCGTCTTGGCGCTGGCCCAGACAGCGCGATGATTCAGACCAAGGAGTTCGACCGTCTGGAGCAATTCGCCAAGTTGCAGGCCGCTCCCAAGGTCAAATTCACCGATCTCGAAGAAGCGGTCAATTCGAAGGTCATCCTCAATCCGATGCCCTTCGACGTGCGCACCGACTTCGTGAAAGTCACCAGCGATACAGTCCTGGTGCCAGTCACGATCCAGTTGCGCAACCGCGACATCACTTTCGTCAACAAAGACGGCATTCAGCGAGGCACGGTCAACATCTTCGCCCGCCTCTCCACCTTGACGGGCAAGATCGTGCAGACCTTTGAAGACACCGTGCAGGTCGACGTGCCCGCCGAACTGCTGCCCCGCACCGCGGAAAACGCCTCTGTCTACTGGAAGGCTCTGCCACTGCGCGCCGGCCGCTACAAGCTCAACATCGCCATCAAAGACGTCAATGGCGACCGCAAAGGCGTATGGAGCCGCAGCGTTGTCGTTCCTGAATTCTCCGACGACAAACTCGCGACCTCCACTCTCATCGTCGCCGACGACATGGAACCGGTCCCCACCAAAGCCATCGGCACCGGCATGTTCGTGATCGGCACCATGAAAGTCCGTCCCCGGGTCGCCCCGGCCGACGGCAAACCGGCTCTGTTCAAGAAGGACAAAGATCAGAAGCTGAATTTCTGGATGCAGGTCTATAATCTTGGCGTGGACGAGAAGACCCACAAGCCTTCCGCCACGTTCGAATACAACATCACCAATCTCGCAACCAACAAGCAAGTGGTTCAGAAGACCGAAACCACCGACAGTATGGGTAACATCGGCGACCAGGTGACGCTGCAGAAGTCGATCGTAGCCGCCAACCTGCAGCCCGGCACTTACAAGATCGAGATCAAGGTGAACGACAACATCTCAAAGCAGACCATTGATCCGTCAGCCGTATTTGCCGTAGAGTAACTCCCTGCAATTTTCTCCCCAGGGGGTGGGGGTGGAGTGAGACTGCGTAAGCTCGGAACTTGGGCCATCGTGTTCGGCTTGTCGCTTCCTGTCTGGGCTGTGGAGCGCCCGGGAGCGATCTCGGGATACGTCCGCAATATCTCCGGCGCTCCCCAGATGGGCGCTGTCGTCCAGATCCTCGGCTCCGCCAATCGCACCCTGACCGTCTTCACCGACGGCGCCGGATACTACGCCGCCACCGGCTTGCTGCCGGGCCTCTACACTCTCAAAGTCACCGCGCCTTCTTTCCTTCCGGCACTGCGCGAGAAAGTCGGCCTTCGTCCCGGTGCCAGTCTCAACGTCAACGTCACGTTGAGCACCCTGCTGGGGGTCATGCAGCTTGGCCCCATCCGCAATCTTCCGGATGACGACGACTGGAAGTGGACTCTCCGTTCCGTCGCGAACCGCCCCATTCTCCGCGTCTTTGACGATCCCACCGAGAAGCAGAGCCACGACTTGACCGGAACTCTGTCCTTCCTCGCCGGCTCCGCCGCAGGCGGCTATGGCACCGGATCGGACATGAGCACCGCCTTCACACTCGAGCGCTCTGTTTTCTCCGACGGACATCTCGCCTTCAGCGGCAACCTCGGCTATGGCGAGGGTCTTCCTGCCGCCGTGGTACGCTCCAGTTTTTCGCGCCGCCTGATGAATGGCTCGACGCCGACCGTGGGTCTCACCGTCCGCCGCTTCGCGGCCTCCGATCCCAGCCTCCACAACGCCGCGTTGCAGGCGCTCGCCCTCTCCGCTTCCGATGATTTTTCCGTCGGCGATATTCTCGAATTCAAGTTCGGCAGCGAACTCCAGACCATCCAGTTCCTGGGACATGTGTCCGCCTTCCGCCCGTACGGTTCTGCCGACCTTCATCTTTCGCCCGACACCGTTCTGGAATACGCGTACACCACTTCCCGGCCCGACCCGCGCCAAGAAAAGGGATTCGACTCCGCCCCCGCAGATTTGAGCGAGTCCAATCCGCGCGTCAGCCTGTCGGGTTTTGCTCCCAAAATGGAGAGCGCCCATCATCACGAGGTCAGCGTTTCGCACCGCGCCGGCAAGACGAATCTCCAACTCGCTGCATTCTCTGACCGGGTCGGCGATCCCGCTCTCATAGGCACCGGCTTTACCACCGCTGCTGGGGGATTCCTGCTGCCCGACGTCAATTCCGGCACCTTCAGCTATACCGGCAAGACTCTCGACACGGCTGGTCTCCGTATCGTCCTGCAGCGCAAAATCTCGGCTGACCTGACCGCCACTCTTGATTATGCTTACGGCGGCGTCCTCGATCTCTCCCGCTCCGACATATCTTTGGAGAACGCCCAGCCTTGGATCACCACGCAGCGGCGGCATGCCATCGCCGCCAAGTTGAGCGGAACCACGCCGCGCACCCACACCAACTGGATCGCCTCCTACCGCTGGGTCAACGGCTCGGCCCTCACGCCGGTGGACATGTTCAACGCCTCCCCCGGACAGAGCGATCCCTTTCTGAACATCTTTATCCGCCAGCCGATACCCGCCATGGGCGGCCACGTGGACGCCATCATCGACCTGCGCAACCTCCTGGCGCAGGGCTATGTCCCCGTCCTCGGCCAGGACGGCCAAACGGTCTATCTGGTTCAATCCGCCCGCTCCGTCCGCGGCGGCGTCTCGTTCACGTTCTAAGCCCAGCCATCAGCTCTCAGCCGTCAGCTCTCAGACGCAGAGTCCTCCATTTTCTGATGGAGTCATCCTGAGCGGAGCCGTTCTTCAGGCGAAGCGAAGGATCTCGCGCGGACGAGGACAGCTGCTTTCCCGTACCTTATTCGTAAAATCTATCGCTCCCATTCATAACTACATGGTTGACTCCAGGGATCGCCTTTCGGTAATGTTTCTCAGCGGACTTTGCGGGCATGGGGCAGCGCAACTTCTTGGTATGCAAGGAATTGCAAGCTTTCCCAGATGTGACGGAAGTAACCAAAGCCTCCCGCAAGCCAAACACTCCTCCAAAAACTGATCCGTTTCAAGGAGACCCTATGAGAGCGCGCATCTTCCTGGTGTCGACAAGTCTGGTGTCGACAAGTCTGGTGTTTGTTCTTCTGGCCGCAGTCAGCCTGTCGGCGCAGACCTTCCGCGGCACCATCCTCGGCACCGTCACCGATCCTTCCGGCGCCGTCGTTCCCGGCGCGAAGGTCACCGTGAAAAACACCGGCACCGGGCTCGAGCGCACCTCCGAAACCAGCGCCGACGGCAGCTACTCGCTGCCTGAACTCCCCATCGGCACCTACACCGTGACCGTCGTCCAGCAAGGCTTCCAGACCTTCGTCGCCACCGGCGTAACGGTCGACGTCGCCTCGGAACGCCGCATCGATGCCGCCCTGAAGACCGGCCAGATTTCGACCAGGGTGGAAGTCTCCGCCGACCAGTTGCCCATGGTTGAGACGACGACCAATACCCTCGGCGGCGTGCTCACCGCCCAGACCGTCGAGAATATGCCGGTCAATGGGCGCGACTACACCAAGCTCATCTACATGAATCCCGGTGTCGCTGGTTCCCCGGACCAGATCTCGGACTCCCCAGGTTCGTTCGGTGAGTTCTCGATGAACGGCGCGCGCGGCCGCTCCAACAACTACCTGCTCGACGGCACCGACATGAACGACGGCTACCGTAACGATCCCGCAATCAACCAGGCCGGCGTTTTCGGGACCCCGTCCACGATTTTGCCGATCGACGCGGTCGCCGAGGTTAACGTGCTCTCGAACTTCGAGCCGGAATACGGACGCAACGCCGGTGCGGTGGTGAACATCGTCACGAAAAGCGGCGTGAATACGTTTCACGGCAGCGCGGCTGACTATTTCCGCAACAGCGCTCTGGATGCCCGCAACTACTTCAATCCCTCCAGCCAGCCTAAAGCCCCGTTCCATAACAATCAATACGGCGCGTCGCTGGGCGGACCGATCGTGAAAGATAAGACGTTCTTCTACTTGGACTATGAAGGACAACAGGAACCCGTCGGCGTCGTGACTGTCGCCAATGTTCCGACCGGGACCGCCGCCGATGGATCGCTTCAGCCCAGTGATTCCTCGAATCCGGTTATCCAGGCGCTGCTGGCGAATCATCCTTGGCCGGCGCCAAATCTCTCGAAGGGCATTCCTGATCAAACCGCCGGCCAGGCTTCGGTGGTTTCGCCCTCGTTCAATCGGTTAACCAGTTTGATCGCGAAGATCGACCAGAACTTCAACGCCAGCAATATCCTGACTGGCCGCTATTTCTTTGGCGACAGTGTTCAGTCGTTCCCCCTGGCTCTTACCGCCAGCGGCGGCCAGTTGCCTGGTTTTAATACCTACACTCCGACCCGCGTGCAGCTTGTTTCGCTCTCCTACACCCACACCATCGGATCGAACAAAGTAAATGAACTGCGCTACGGTTGGAACCGGTTCGCTGAAGGATTTTTCCCGGCGGACCAGAACTTCCATCCCAGTTCGATTGGACTTTGCGCGGCGACCGATACCACCCTGTGTAACGGAACTGCGCCGTTCGATTCCGGCATGCCGATCATGCTCGTAGGCGGGGTTTCTCAGCTGGGTGCCACTAGCAGCCTCCCTCGCCATCGCTACGATACAAACAACCAGATCCTAGATAATTTCTCTTGGAAGCTGAACAAACACGACGTCAAGTTCGGCGTGGATTTCCACCGCACTTCGGTCCAGCAATATTTCGACAAGTATTTCCGCGGCAGGCTCAGTTTTGACGGAAGCACTACCGGCTTCGCCATTCAGGATTTTCTCGCAGGGCAAGTAGATGGCGGCTTCCAGTACTACGGTAATTCCACTCGCCACACACACGAGAACAACTTCGGCCTTTACGTACAGGACAGCTTCCGCGCCACGCCGCACCTAACGTTGAACTACGGTCTCCGCTGGGACTACTTCGGCATTGTCCAGGAGAAGAACAACCTGCTGAGCAACATCACCAACCTTGACGCCGCGAACAACACGTTCACTCTTACGCAGGTGGGTCAGCCGGGACTTAGCAGTCTCTACAACCCCGACAAGAAGGACTTTGCCCCGCGTGTCAGCGCCGCTTGGGACGTCACTGGAAAAGGCAAGACTGTCGTGCGCGCCGGCTTCGGCATGTTCTTCGACGCGTTCTCCCAGGACATGGTTCTGGGGCACTTGCCTTACTCGCCCTACTTCGATCCAGGTCCCGCCTACAACAATATTGGACCCGATCCGATTCTCTCCACCGGTGCAATCGGAGGTTTGATCGGTCAGAACAGCCCAGTCTTCCAGGCAGCCGCTGGGTGCAATTACGAATGCGACGCGTTCGGCTTCGATCGCAACATTAAGACGCCCTACATGGAGAACTACAACCTCAACATTCAGCAACAGCTCTCCAGCAAGGCGGTAGTACAGGTTTCTTACGTGGGCTCACAGGGACATCGGCTGTGGCGCTTCTTCGACATCAGTCAACCAAGCCAGGCTCAAATCACCGCGGCGGATTGCCCCTTCGGCACTGCCACCTGTGCCACCACCGGCGCGATCACCGGCGATTACGGTGTTCCGCGGAACTACGGTTCCAACTCCTACGGTGCCTTCTACATTCTCCAGGAGAACTCATCCGGCAAATCGAACTACAACGCCCTGCAAACCAGCTTCCGCATCACTGGATGGCACGGAATCACTTCAATCCTGAACTACGTTTACTCGAAATCGCTCGATAACTCGAGCGACGGAGAAGACTTCGAGCCGAACGCTGCACAGCCCAACGACAGCAATAACCCGCAGCTCGAATACGCGCCTTCCAATTTCAACATCCCCAACCGCCTGACCTGGAACTTCGCCTACGAGCTTCCGACCATGGGCGGCAACTGGCAGAAGCTGAAAAATGGGTGGGGCCTAAACAGTATCCTGACTCTGCAGAATGGCCAGCCCTTCCAGTTCAACTACAACTTCGAAGCCGACTACAGCGGCAGCGGCAACGGCTTCGATCGTCCTGATGTGGTCGGCCCGATCAAATACAATTCCAAAGACCCCTACAACTTCGTCGATCTGAGCGCGTTCGCGATGCCGTGCACCATCCTGCCCGGTCTGACGGTTGCGAGCGGTACCACCGCCGATTGTGTGCCCGGTACCCGCCACTTCGGGAATGAGGGCCGCAACTCACTGCACGGTCCGTCGTTCAAGGAATATAACTTTGCCATCTACAAGACCACGAATCTGACGGAGCGGCTGACCATGCAGTTCCGCGCAGACTTCTTCAATATTTTCAATCATCCCAACTTCGCCAATCCCTTCCTGCCTGCTTTCCTTGCCGACCCCGCCGTCCACGGCTACCAGATCGTGAATGGACGCGAAATTGGTGCGACCGGGGTTCCGGGACAGTCGACGCCAGTGGTTAGCGCGACGGGTGACGTGGGCATCGGCAACCCGTTCATCGGCGGCGGCGGCCCGCGCGGTATCCAGTTGGCAGCCGTGTTCAGGTTCTAAGGTTGGAGTCTCAAATCCCAAGCCCCTGCTCCGGCGGGGGCTTTTTCCTTGTGCTCCCGGGAGTCGGCGAAATCCACAGCCCGTTGTGACATCCAACCTTGCGCACAGCCCGCGGGAAGGCAGATCATGGGGTCGCGACAGCGTTCGGCATTCGGGCGGCGGCGAGAAGCTAAGTTTCTTGTTATCAAGATTTTGCCCGCAACCGATTGAGCCGCAAGATATTGCGGACGATTTTCCCCTAACCCGATGATTCCAATAGACCGATGGGGGGGGAAGGGGGGGGTACCAATCAGTAATAAAGCCCAAGAGAGGAAGACGTGCGCAGAAATCCAAGCAGATCCCCCTGAATATCTCTTCGTTCCTATATCTCCCCCGTTCTAAACCCTGAAACCTTGAAACCTTGAAACCTTGAAACCTTGAAACCTTGAAACCTGATCCATCCCCCCTCCCGTCCCACTCCTTTCGTCACCTCGTCCCCCGATTACGCCGATGTTACCCTCTTCTCGTAATCCTCCCCATAAAGCTCTGTTCCGGAGATCCCGATGCGTCGCTCCAGTTCTATGAAGACGTACGCAGTTTTCGTTCTCGCTCTCAGTCTCGCCGCGCCTCTGTTTGCACACCACGTTCAGAAGGGCGGATCCAGCACGCTGCCGGTTACGACCTCGTCCCCCAAGGCCCGTGAACTTTACGAAAAGGGAATGCAGGACTACGAGAATCTCTATCTGGAGCGCTGCAACGAAGACTGGCGCGCGGCCGTCAAAGAAGATCCCAACCTTGCCGTTGCCTGGGCTTGGATCGCCTTCAACAGCGGCAATCCCGAGGAAGTCAGCGATGCCCGCGCCAAAGCCAAGGCCCTCGCCCCCAACTTGACGCCCGGCGAACAACTGATGGTCGCGTGGATTTCCAAGGTACAGGAAGGTGACTTCCTCGGCGGCATCACCGCCATGAACGACATGCTCGAGATGTATCCCCGCGACAAGCACTTGCTCTATCTCGCGGGCAACTGGCTGATGGGAGAAAACGGCAACGACCAGGCGCAGCGCATGATGGAGAAGGCCCTAGCCATCGACAAGAGCTTTCCTGCCGCCCTGAACGATCTAGCCTACGTCGATGCCCGCAACCGGAAATTCGACAAGGCCCTCGCGGCCATGGACCGGTACGTTGCGCTTCTTCCCAAAGAGCCCAACCCACAGGATTCCTACGGAGAACTGCTCCGCATGGCCGGCAACTTCGAGGGCTCGCTCACGCACTACCGCGCCGCGCTCAAGATTGATCCCGACTTCGTTACCTCGCAGCTCGGTCTGGGCGATACCTACGCGCTCATGGGCAATCAGGAACAGGCCCGCATCGAATACGACAAAGCCATCCGCTTCGCGCACAACGAAGCCGACCGCCTCACCTACGGCATGCAGAGGGCGATGACCTACGTCCGTGAAGGCAACTACGCCGAAGCCGACAAGGAATACGTCGAGATCGCAGAGACCGCTCACGGCAAGGCGCAAGGATTACAGGAAGCGCAGTCCTACCGGCATCTGGCCGAATACCAGACGGACGACAACGGGGCGTTGAAGCATCTGAAGTCCGCCGAAGAAGCTCTCCATCATCAGGCCGCGATTTCGCCTTCCGACCGCGATGAAGAGTTGTCGCGTATCCTGCGGATCCGCGCCGTACATGCCGCAAGCGCCGGCAATCAAGCACTGGCCGACAAGTCCATGCATGAGCTCGAGGCCCTGGCCAATGGCACCCGCAACCGCGTCATCCAGAGTTCCTGGCACGGTGCCGCTGGCACTCTCCTGATGGCCCAGAAGAAGTACGAAGACGCCATCGCCCAGCTGGAAGAGGATCAGGACAACCCGTTCACCATGGAATTGTTGGTGCAGGCCTACTACCAGACCTACCAGCCCGACAAGGTGCACGAGATGGAAGTAAAGCTCCGCGGCACCAACGTGCCCACCATGGAGCAGGCCCTGGTCGTCCCCGCCGCCCGCGCCAAGCGGCCTACCAGCTAGTCCCAATCTGGAATCCGGGCTCCCCGCGGAGCCCGGATCTCCTCGCCCAATTCCAGCCCTTGGTGTACAGTAGGTGGGCACTTCGCCCATATGAAGGCTGACACCGAGCGCCGCTCCGGAACCCGCATCGCAGCCCGCGTTCCCACGCGCGTGCGCAGCGCTCAGGGTGCCGACCAGACTGCCCAGACCCGCGACGTCAGCGCCAACGGAATCTTCCTCTACACCAAGTCCCGCATGGAGAAGGGAACTGACGTCGAATTGGTCCTGATCCTTCCCCCCGAACTTACCTCCGGCGAGAAATGCTGGGTGTGCTGCCAGGCCACCATCGTGAGGGTCGAAGAGGGCCCAGAGTTTGGGGTGGCCGCCCAGATCCGCCGCATGGACATCCTTCCCGAAGCCACTGTTTGAGAGGACCGTTTGGGGAAGGGGTGGGAAACCATTTTTCCCGAAAATGCCCTACCGTGCGGATGCACAGGCAAGATTCAATTAATATATCCGTAAATCTGTAAGAAAAGGCTTCCCATTGCATTAGTTCCGGTGCAATAATGGCGGCCCTAGAATTGCTCTGGCCAATTTCAGGTTCCAGGTGGGCCCGGTATGTTGATAGAAAAACTGGCGGCTGGTGTGGTGCAGGTTCAAACCCCCATTGGTCCGCGCTACGTAATGCCTTCATTTCTGCAGCGGGTATACCTGCTGTGGATGTTCCGCAATTTCCCGATTCTTCCTCACGCCGTGCTCAACGGACGGCAGCAGCGCATGATCGATCGCATGTGCAGCGAGCAACGTTTCGCGTCGATGGCCTACGCCGACGGCATGGATGAAGCGCCGGTCATCGGCACGGTTGAACATCGCCCGCCGGTCGGAGCCGACCAGTTGCCACCGCGCCGTCCGGTAGCGAGCGATGCACGCGGGCTCGCTGCGGAAATTCGCCAGCGTTCCTGAGTTTTCTCGTTGGTGCCGCCCGCGGCGCGCCATGCGCCGCGGGTCAGCTTAAAGAATCCTCACGCCCTGAAATCTTCACCACGGTCTTAGTTCTGCGGCGAGGACTGACTTGACGGCGGAGGATTGCCGGTTCCGTTGCCCGGTCGTTCGTGATGCGGCATCTCGCCGCATCCGCCACCCATACCTTCATGCGGTCCGCCGCCATTCGGATGGTTTCCGCTTCGTGCCTGCTGGCACTCCATCAGCGCTTTCTGCTGATCGGCCGTCAGCAGGCCTTCGCGCTTTTGCATCGCCTTCTCGCGGATCTCGCGCGCCTGTTGCTGTTTCTGCTGGGGAGTGAGCGAAGTGTTGGAGCAGACGTTCTCGATCTGCGAATGAGCCTCTTGCGCTATGGAATGGATTTGGTCCATCACAGATGGTTGGATGCCCGCTTGCTGCATGCAATTATCTCCGCCCCGGTGCATCGGCCGCGTCTGCGAGGGCGGATTCGTGGTGGGCGGAGTGCTTTGCGCGAGCATCGTCCCTGCGCAAAGAAGGAGAGCGAGTGGACAAAAAAGTTTTCTCAGCATGGTGGAAACCTCCGAAAAGTGAAACCCACAGCACCGCGTGAAGTTGTCACGGTAGTGTAGCGCAAGTCCGATGGGAGAATGTGTATCTCTCGGATAACGCCAGGACATGGCCTAATTCACGCCTCAGCTTGAACTAGCCGCGATCCCATCAGCCCCGGCATCCGCACAGGCGTTTCTACTTGCCGGTGCTACTATTCAGGGCATGGCCATCAAATTGGGGTACCGTGTTAACAAGCTTAGTTGCTAATGTGGCCGTGATCGGTGGGCTGCTGAAGGTATTCTGGCAGAACCTGACTGACCGAATGCTGGCCACCCTCAAGGCGCGAAACGATCAGGAGTTGGAAAAGTTAAAGTTATCCCACGCGCAAAGCCTCGCCTTCTACCAACATGAATTTGACAAGACGATTCTGGTGACGAAGGTCCACTTTGAAACGGAGTTTTCAGCGCTGAAAGAAGCATTCCAAAAGCTTGCAGAGGTGCGGCTGACGCTGGCCGGTATACGCCCGTTTATGAGCGTAGCAGCCGCAGGCGAAACCCGGGAAGATAAGCTGAAGGGATTGTTTGAAAGATTGGGGAAGCTCACTGCGGCGTACGATGCGCTGATCGCTACCACGGAGAATCTTAGGCCGTTTTATCCGAAGGATATCTACGAATACTTCGAGGAGTGCAGCCGCGCCGCGTGGATGGAGATCACGGATGTCCAAACATCCGGCGACAATATTTTCAAATCCGATTGGTACGCGGCGGGAAGGCAAAACAATGAGCGGTTTATGAAGGCGTACAACACAGTTGCGGTGCTGATTCGTGACCACATCGCCACTTTGGCAATAGCCCGAGCGCAATAACAAGGCGGTGTTCGAACGGACGTGGCCCTCGCGCAGCGAGCACACCTGTCCGATGCGCGAGAAAAGCGAGGCGATCGAGCACTGCGTGAAGGCACACGCACCGAAAAGCTCGAGCGGATGCTATAATTTTTATTCGTCCTACCAGCCAAATTCCCCACCCGTGGGCGCGTAGCTCAATTGGCAGAGCAACTGACTCTTAATCAGTAGGTTGTAGGTTCGATTCCTACCGCGCTCACCATCTTTTCAAGCCGTTGGCAGCTTCGGTCTAAACCTCGCCCCACCGATTGTGTCCTTTTTGTGTCCTTACTGGACTCGATGGCTGGCCACCTCGGCCACCTCATCGATGTTTTGGTGCTGGTACTTCATGGTTGTGCTCACGGTCGTGTGTCCCATGACGTTCATGACCGCGAACAGGTTTTTGGTCGCTCGATACATTTCAGTTCCAAAGCCATGACGCGCGCAATAGAGGACGAGGTCATTTGGCAACCCGGCCTCCTTTCTAGCTTTCTCGAACTGTTTGTTGACCGTTGTCAAATGCCCGTCCCCGGCGCGTTTGGAGGGAAATATCCATCCCTCCTTCTGCTGCGAGTATCGCGCCAGAAGTGCCTGGCGAACACGTGGACTGATTGGCACGAATCTCCGTCCCTTGGGCGATTTGCTCTCGTAGACGAAATATCGTTTGTTGCCCCAGTCCAAGTGCTCCCACCGCATTCGGAAAACTTCCTTCTGGTTGCGCATCCCGGAATCACGCATGATCATCAACACATCGCGAAGCGGCTGTTTGCAGAAAGGCAAAAGCTTGGCTTCTATGTCGGCGTCAATGACACGCTCCCGCACGTGCTCCTGCATGAGTTTGATCTTTGGAGAAGCCTTGATGATGGTCCATTCTTCGGCTTTTCCGAGCATCCGCCGCAGGGTACGCAAGGCGTTGTTGTGATTTGACGGACCACCTGGGAAGGTGAGCCGATCAGCATCATCCTTGGTGATCGCATTGACCCTCATGGCCACTACGTCAGTCTTTTCAAGCAACCGCCAGCCGTTCTCGTAATAGTCCTTGGTCTTTTGCTTGAGTGTCGTGTTGCCTTCTACCCATTCAAAAAACCGGATCTTGAACTCACGCAACAGCGGGCTGCGCTTTCTGAGAACTACATCTCCTTTCTCTTCAGCTTGGGAAAGAAGCAGCGATTCCACTCGCCGGGCCGCCGCCAGGTTTGCTTTCTTGGTAGATCCACGGTAGCGCGTACCGTCGACCCAGAAATGGTAATGGTAAATCCCACCTCGTTTGTGCAGAGCCATTTGCTCTAGCCTCCATGTGCCCGCACGGACGGCATTCGCTTGTTGGCTCTGACGTAACGTTCTACGTCAGCAAGATCATACTTGATTCGCCCTCCTAACTTCACATAGATCGGACCGATCTCCGCGCAGCGCCAGTAGCGCAGTGTACTTTCTGGAACCCCCCAGATTTCTGATAGTTCCTTTGTGCTGACAAGTTGGCGGCGGCGATTACGCTGATCGAAACTTTCAGCAGGGGACGGCGGTTGGAACGGAAGGACGATCCCCGAGATGTTGGCGTTAGAACGCTCGCGGCGATCGAGCGTTTCGTCGTCTACCTCAGGCTGGGGTGAGTAGGAGAGACGCATTTGCAACTCGGCTATGACTTCACGCTTGACAATATCTCACCGGTACACATAAAGTCAATGCATAACGTTACAAATATAGTCACTGTAACCGTCCGGGAGGCTTCATGGCAGAAAAGGCAGTGACACCGCAACAGCCGGTAATCTCGATTCGCATCTCCGATGCTCTGCGCTTAAGGCTTGAAACCCTGAGGAAAATCATGTTCCTGAAGAGCGGCCAAAATGTCTCGACATCGGAGGTGGCAAAGCAGCTTCTTGAGTCTGCCCGAGACGACCGTCTTGAACTGGTAGACCTGCTCAAGGAGCCGACCGATTCCTTGCTGAGAATTCGTGGTAAAGCAGACTCAGGGCTCTCGCTTTCACAGGCGGAATGGGCGATGGTAGCCCACTATTGTGCGCGCGGTGCCGAGTCATTTGCCAACTCCGCACAAGGCCAGATCTCCTACGAGTCCCTCGCCGAAATCCTGGAGGCATTCCTTGCGGCGTACACCATCGCACGCAGGCCGAAGAAGTCCCCGGTGGACTTTGTATACCTGATGAGTCTTCCAGGGGACAGACAGGTGGAAGCAAAGGGTGAGGAGTTGGAAGCGATGACGTGCGCCGGGTGGTGACGCACACCATTCAGATGCTGAGGAACCCGGCTCAAAAGCGGCGCAAGCCATTACTCGCCGTGCGCAATCTCTACAGGCTTCTCGATGAGGAGAAGTTCTCGAATATCGAGAAGCTGAACGAGGGCTGTTGGCCGCACTGGTCAGCCCTGTGGCGGGTCTGTGCGCGCGGCCACTATTCCCCTCACCGAAAGCCCCTGCGAGAGAAGGCCGCCTGCGGAGACCAACGACGAGGATTTTGAGCTTGCGGTTCAGCCGGCATTGCCCTCCTTGGAAGAAGGCGGATACCGCCTCGATCTGGTGCGGGAAGAGGGGAATGAATTCTCCCCTCGTTTGCAGTTTCCCGGAACACTTGCCCCGCGCTATCCGGTGGTTGGATACCCGAGGATTGCGGAGTTCCGAAGGATGCTGGAAGAGCTTGATTTGGAGCGGGTCCTTTGCCAATGGCAAGGCTACTACTTCTATGCGCACACGGCGATCGTGGAAAACGAGGAAAGGGAAGTGTTCTTCTTTGCGCGGGAGAACGGAATCAGCTTCCGATTCCCGATGGAACACTGGCAGTCGATTCGGAATCTGTTTCGCCGCGCATGGCAGGCCCCCGAAGTGATCCATCCGTGGGAGGCGCTGGTGCTGGAATATGGCGAGCTGTAAAAGCGCGGTGCTTCGCACCGGAAGAAGGGTGGACACGTCACCCCCAAGTTGGGAACTGCGGAGCGCCAGACGAGCGCTTCGATGTTTACGCAGGTTAACTTTCGCTGCATCAACAAATTCGGTCATTCGCTGAATGAGCGCGGTAGCGAACGATAACGTTTGTTTGCGACAAAAGCGCTCCCGAGCGTCGATCACGTAAACGCGTTGAAGCGCAAGAGCTTCCTGTGAACTAGCAATTACGCAGCTTAATCGCAGCGGAATCAAGCGCAGTAGTGCAACAAGGCGGTTCGTCCAATGAGTAGTCCCCGCGTTCAAGCTAATCCCCAGTCCAGTTTGCCGTTCGGAGAAGAGGCGAAGCCCGGCTTCCGCACCAAGACCGCGGCCACGAGACTGACTCCCGAAGAACTGGGAGAATAGAAGCTGCCGCCGAAAGCGCGGGACAGGCTCTCTCCGAGTGGCTGCGCGGGACCGCTCTGTGCGCTGCGCGACAGCGGCCCGCTGATCCCGCCGAACTGGTATTGGCCGAAGTCTGGGCGGTGCGTTACGCGCTCTTGAATCTCTTCCATGCAGCCTCTCAAGCGGCATCGGAAGGCAGACAATTGTCGCCTGATTCCGTCCTCAAAATTCGCGACCAGGCAGACGCACGAAAGCTTCAGCAGGCGCGCAAACTGCTTGATGACTTCTTCGCCCGCGAGGGCAAGGAAAGAGCTCGTATGCCATGAGTGCCATGCCTTTTCCCGGAAGCTTTTCGCTCTTGACGCCGTTGCTTTGGGTAGCCGCGATGTTCCTTTTGCTACTGGCTGTGCGGAGTGTGTTGCAGAACCGGTCCTCACGTAAAGGGCGGGATAGGGAGACGATCGAATGGGGCCGACCTCGGCCAAGTTTGATCCAGAGATGGAGGATAAAGATGGGCAGAATCCGATTCAGACTGCCGAGATTTTCGCAGCGGCAGATGCCAGAGATCGCGCCGAAACCAGCGCCATCAGTGCCCGCGAATGCTCCCGCCGATCCGCTGAAGAAGCCTACCCAGCCGATGCTCGCGCTCTTTGGTTCGACCGTCAATGGTTCGACCATCGGTGCGCCCGAGACCAAACCCAAAGAGGCGTTCGCCTGGGAGAAAACGAAGGGAATCGAATGAGAGACAAATTGCCAAGAACACCACTTCACGCTTGAGGAACGCTCGGTATGCTCACGATCTCGAAACCGCTGTCAGCCAGCCAGGCGCAGACCTACCATGTGCGGGAGTTTGCCTCGCAGGAACAGAACTACTGGAGCCGCGATCAGCAGGGTCACAGTGAGTGGCAGGGCAGACTCGCCGAGCAGTGGGGGTTGCAAGGTGGCGTTGGTTCCGAACACTTTGCACGACTGAGTGAAGGCCAACATCCGCACACCGAAGAGCAGCTCGTACGGCATCAAGTTTCGAGAACCTATGAAGGCAAATTTGGCAGAGAGGTGACCAGCGCCGAGCATCGCGCCGGGTGGGACGCCACATTCTCTGCGCCGAAGTCGGTATCGCTTACCGCTCTCGTGGGCGGCGATGATCGGGTGCGGGAAGCCCATCGGGAGAGTGTACGCGCGGCACTTCAGGAGCTTGAACGATACACGCAGGCGCGGATCGGCAATGTCCATGCCCCGGAGACGACCGGAAAATTCATCGCCGCCACTTTCGAGCACGACACCGCGCGGCCCGTCGATGGCTATGCTGCGCCCCAGCTTCATACTCATGCCGTGATCTTCAACATGACCGAGCGCGAGAACGGTCTCGAAAATGGGAAACAGATGCGAGCTTTGCAGCCACACGAGATGTTCGTGTCACAGCGCTACGTCACGGCGGTCTACCGATCCGAGTTGGCTCTGCGTCTGGAAAAGCTGGGCTACGAACTGGAGCGCGGCAAGCATGGACAGCCGGAAGTAAAAGGCTACACGAAGGAATATCTGGAGGCTTCCAGTCCGCGACGTGAACAGATCAAAGACCATCTCCGGGAACAAGGAATCGACGGAGCCGCGGCGGCACAGATCGCGGCCCACCATACGCGCGACCGCAAGGAACTGCTGTCGCCTGGAGAAGTCTTACAGCGGCACCGCGAGTTGGCCGCACAGTACGGGCATCAGGCGGACCGCGTCGTCGCACAGGCGCGCCAACATGGGCAATACCAGATGCCGGAGCCAGAGGTTCAGGCGAAGCAGGCCGTGACATGGGCGCGCGATCATGTCTTCGAGAGATCGGCTGTGCAGGACCGCCGCGCGATCCTTGAAACAGCGCTGGTGCGCGGCATGGGAGAAACCACCTATGCCCAGGTCCGGCAGGAGTTCGAGCGCCGGATCGAGGCCGGGGAGTTCCGCGAAGTCTCGCACGTTGGTGCTGGCAGACAGTACACAACCGCCGTGATGGTACGCATGGAGCGTGAGATCGTTGGCCGGATGCAGGAAGGCAATCGGCGCGACTACAGCGATCCCATGCTGGTCTCGCCGCAAGTGCGCATCGCCACGGAAGACCGCCACCCGGAGTTGAATGCGTCGCAGCGCCAGGCAGTAGACGAAATCTTTCTTTCGCGGGAGAAGGTTGTCGGTTTAGATGGCATCGCAGGCGCGGGCAAGACAACAACTCTGTCCGTGATCCGCGAAGGCGCGGAGGCCGAGGGCTACA
The DNA here is from genome assembly GCA_963701935.1 of uncultured Acidobacteriaceae bacterium. GTDB lineage: Bacteria > Acidobacteriota > Terriglobia > Terriglobales > Acidobacteriaceae > Sulfotelmatobacter. The sequence goes on from CAVPBT010000001.1 coordinate 528,947, forward strand.
GGGTGGAAGGTTTCGCGCCAACGTCCCGCGCGGCGCAGAAGCTCGGGGAAGCAGGCATGGAGACATCCACACTACAGAAGCATCTGGTACGTGGACAGCAGCCGGATACCGGCGAGAAACGGCTCTATGTGCTCGACGAATCCTCTCTGGCATCGACCAGGCAGGTGCATGAGTTTGTGAACCGGCTCCATCCGAATGACCGTGTGTTGCTCGTCGGCGACCGGCGGCAACATGAGGCGGTTGAGGCCGGGACGGCCCTTCGCGCAGCTCCAGGACGCCGGTATGAAAACGGTGAAGCTCGAAGAGATCGTGCGCCAGAAAGACCCAGAACTGAAACAGGTAGTCGAGCAGCTTGCGCGGGGCGAAGTGCGCGAAGCAATACAGAATCTTGACCGGCAGGGCCGAGTCCATGAGATTCAAGGCCACGACGAGCGCATCGCCGCTATCGCGAAGGAGTACGCAAAATCGCCGGAGAACACGCTGGTGATTTCTCCCGATAATCGCTCTCGCATGGAGATCAACGAGCGCGTCCATGCGGAATTGCAGCGGAGTGGCCTCGTCAGCAACGAGGAGCACCGCATCAGGACGCTAGTGCCGCGCCAAGACCTCACCGGCGCGGACCGCACATGGGCCGAGCGCTATGAGGTGGGCGATGTGCTGCGCTATTCGCGCGCATCGAAGGAGACCGGCATCGGGAAAGGCGCGTACGCACAGGTGAAGAGCATCGACGCTCCGAAAAACCGGCTGACAGTCGAGCTGCAGGACGGCACGCAGCGCACTTACGATCCACGCCGACAGCAGGGCGTCTCCGTCTTCCGGGAGGAGATGCGGAGTTTTTCAGTGGGCGACCGCATCCAGTTCACCGCGCCGGCCAACGAACTGAAAGTTGCGAACCGCGAGTTGGGGACCATCGAGAGCATCGACGAAGACGGGCGGCTGCGCTTGAAGATGGACGGTGGCCGCGCGGTCGAACTCGATCCGCACAAGCATCCGCATCTCGATCATGGCTATGCCATGACCAGCCACTCCAGCCAGGGACAGACTGCCGACCGTGTCCTGATTCACGTGGACACCGAGTTGGGCGCTAAGGATCTGCTCAACAGCCGCATGGCCTATGTCTCTGTCTCGCGTGGACGCTATGACGCGCAGATTTATACGAACAATGCACAGACGCTCGGGCAGGAACTCAGCCGCGACGTGTCCCATTCCCCCGCGATTCAGCAAGAGCCAGGAGCGCACAAGATAGAACCACAAACCACGCACACGAATCAGATCAGTCAGGGTTTCGGTCTAGGTCTGTGATGCAGCATTCCCGAATGACATGCCCCGGATAGCCAGAGCATAGCCGAGGCCCGGCCAGTGTCAAGGCCGCGCTTCGCGCGCCGCGTTCGCGGTCGAAGAGCCTTGACACTGGCCTTTGCGCCTCGGCTTATTATTCAGCTATCCGGGGGATGTCAGATTTCTAGTTCTACGAAACGGGCTCCGCCCCAAGTTGAATCGCTGTTGATGGCAATTGTCCTCTTACCATCGAGACAGTGCAGAAACCGCTGTCCTGCCGGAGGAGATCTGGCACTTGAGGAACAAATGTTCAAACGGCGCCGATTTGCGACGCCATGGAGACCGCCCGCTCTCAAATGAACGATTACCGCCTCATCTATAACCCCGACGAAACGCACAAGGGCGGCCCTCTCACGCGCGTTCAATTACCTGGACATGGTGGAGATCATTGGGATTCACCAGCGGGCCCTCTGCGTGTATGGCCATACGCATGAATGCGACGATCAGACGATCGGCTGGACCCGGATCATTTCAAATCAACTCGGATATCCCGGCAACCTTGGCGGTATTGAATGCAAGGATTTTGAGAAGCTGGTCTGCCAATTGAGGTAGGCGCCTAACCTTGAGCCGGAAAAGAAAGCGGGCGCAAGCCCTCAACTGTTTATGCAAGCAGCTTGACGTTCACCGTATCCTACCTGTTCTTGACATGGCGCCTTTCAGCGTGTCTACTTCCGCTGTAGAAGAAAATTGGGATAGGGGTGAAGCATGTTGAACAATGGCGTAACCATTGCTCCACCGCCAACGCAAGTTCGCGGCTTTAATATTTGGCGTAGCCTCGTTTGCATCGTCCTCGACGCTGTCCTCCTCATGCTCACCGCAGCAACAGTCACCGAAGCCCAAAACGGCGTCCAGATCACAGGCCCGGTACCCTGGATTGACGTCAAAGCCTACGGCGCGAAGGGTGACGGCGTGACGGACGATCACGCCAGTATTAACACCGCGATTTCAAATTGTCCGGCCGTCACAGCCACTGGGTGCACCGTGTTCTTCCCGTTAGGAACGTATAACATTACAGCCTCGATAGTGGTGGGAACCGCTAACCCTGGCGTGGCCTTGGTCGGGCAGTGCATGGTTGTGGGGGTAGGAAACTCATGTTCAAAGATAGAGAGCAACACGAGCGGTATCGTCATGCTGAAGGTCGGTGACACTGGGCTGGTAACTAGGGCGTGTTCACACTACATCAATAATTGACGAGTAAGATGAGTGGCATGGAACTTACTCAACAACAGTATGGGCGAATTCAAGAGTGCTTGCCGGTGCAACGCGGCAATGTGCGTCACGAGAATTTGGTCTTGCTCAACGCCATCCTCTATGTGGCCGAGCATGGGTGCAAGTGGCGCGGATTGCCCCGCCGGTTTGGCAATTGGCACAGCATCTACGTACGCATGAATCGCTGGGCCAAGAAGGGTGTGTTGGATCAGGTATTCGCCAAGTTGCAGCAAGAGCAGATTCTGCGGCTCAAGATCGAAGCCTTCAGTTTGGACTCGACTTCGGTGAAGGTGCACCCCGACGGCACTGGGGCTTTAAAAAAAACGGACCGCAGGCCATCGGAAAGTCGCGCGGCGGATGGAACACCAAAATTCATCTGGTTGCCGCGAATGCTCGAACGGCAATAATTTTCTGCTTGTCGCCCGGAGAAGCGCACGATGCTCCGGTGGGCCGGCAACTGCTGCTGGAACTCGGTCCGTTGCCGGTCGAAGTTCCGCTAGTGATGGACCGTGCCTACGAAAGCGACGAAACCCGTCAATTGGTGCTGGAATTGAATATGATCCCGGTGGTGCCGCCCAAATCGAACCGGCGCGAACCTTGGGATTACGATCGTGAACTTTACAAGAAACGGAACCAGATAGAGCGCCTGTTTCGACGACTGAAAGGGTTCCGCCGCATCTTCTCGCGTTTCGAGAAACTCGACGTTGTCTTTCTGGCCTTCATCTACTTTGCATTCATCATCGAAGCTCTGCGATAGTGTGAACAGGCCCTACTTACCAAGGACTAAGAATCAGTAACCTGCAATTTACCGATACCTCTGGTGCCGGGCATGTTCAAGATGCTGTGCAGATAAACTTAGCGCAGCATTTTCTACTCGACTCAGTATTCTGCAATAACTTGAAGGGGACCTCTACCAGCACAGGAGTCTGCCTGAACCTAGTTGGCGGCACGGGAGGCGCGTCGACCCAATATGGCGTCGTCGTCAATCTCGGCACGACGAATACGAGGTTTCCGGTACAGACGGTCGGCAAGACCTCATCCGTCAACCTGTTCGGCGGGGATATAGAATGCAACTTGGCGACTGCTGGCACCGGCTCCGTCGGAATGGATATCGGCTTAAACCACGGGAACGGCATTGCTGATCATAATGGTGGAGAGTGGGGCGTGTTTGGCACTCATATCCTCAACTGCGATACTGCCATTGGTTTGGTCGACAGTAACGCCTTCCAAGACTACGCGATACTCGAGCAAACAACCGGTACTTATCTCAACACTGGAACGGGCGTGAGCATTTCAACAGTATTTAGTCCTACGCATACTGTCGGAACGGTCGTTGCTGGAAATATGATCTCGTTTTCAACGGGCGTCTCTCTTGGCAGCGGTGTCGACCCGATCACTATCTCTACCACGTTTGCCAATTTCGCGGGCGGCACAAAAATTAGCGGCTCAAGCAACAATTCAATTGTACTCAGCCCAACGATAGCGTCGAATCTGCCAGTGGGTTTGTCTCTGGGTATTCCGGGTCCGACGGCGGGCACTACTGGCACTTTAATTTTCGCGAATTCCACAACTGCCAACACGATCCAACTCACCCCCGCCGCTCCAACCGCGAGCCGCACATATACTATTCCGGATGGCGGTGGCAGCAGTAGTATCGGGCTAACGGCTGGTACTCTGACGAATGGAGATTATGCAAGTTGGGATGCCAACGGAAACGCTAAAGATTCGGGAACGAGCGCGGGGCCCTATTCTATGCCATGGATCACCGCGCCTAATAATGCGGCGACGGTCACGTTCAGCACGACTGCAAACACCGAGAAATTGTGGGGAGTGGTGCTGACATATCCCCTGACGACAACCCAAGTAACCTATAACGTAAATACTCAGGATAATACGGCCAACGTATACGGTCTGGGCATCCTTAACAGTTCTGGCACGGTGGTGCTACACATCGGACCGACCGCCGGTAGCACCTTGATGACTACCGCCGGTAACCCTCATACCGTTAGCTGGGTCGAAGGCTCTACGACTCTGCAGCCGGGTAAGTATTATCTCGTCGTAACTACAAACTGCGCGACAGCGTGTGCGGTTATAACGGGCGCAAACACGAATACCTTATCGTTCTTGAACTCGAGTCTCCAAGCAGCGAGTAGCGGAGGTACCGTAACAGCGGTTACTCCGCCGAGCGACAGCTACAACTTTGCCTCATTCACGCCATCCTGGGCGGTGCATTGAGCCCTTTCAATGCCTACTTAGTCTCGAGACGATTTAAGTCGCGGTGCTCGACTTTCCGCAACCTGCTAGTGCATCTCGAAGTCGATCAAATTGTTCTGCGCGTCCCAATAAAATCCAGCCACCTTTGCGTTCCCGCTCACGCAAGTTGGCTGAGATCCCTTGGATCCTGCGTTAGGGTCTTCGAAGTAGTTCAAAGCGCCTGCAGCCGTGTGTTTCCACCCCTGCGCGGCGGCCCCGGAGCGAGTTCGGCTTCTACCATAAACATTTCCGTTATCCGCTATTCCAAACACGTCGCCGGCATTCAACCCGGCCACGCCAAACGTGGTTATGTTTCCGGAAGCGTCGCGCACAAACACGTCGCCTGCAACCCCGGCAATTTCGCCGCTGGCGTTGATTCCCCAGACGTACGTGCCCCCGCCCGACACGACGTCAAACGAGGTAACATTACCCAATGTGTCTCTGACATATCCGTGAGGGATGTACCTAGCATCCTCATATGTCCCGGCGACTTCCCCATTCTGGCTCAGGATCGCATTGGTCACCAAAATTCCACCCTCGACATCAATTGTTGTGTAATTTCCCAAGCCATCGAGGATGAAGCCGTGTTCAACCCCACTTGTGTCGAAATATACCCCCGCGACCTGTCCAGAGTCATTGATGGAAGTGGCGTACGTCTGATTGCCAGATCCTGGTACATCCAACGTCGTGTATTTGGGGTTGCGAAGAAATCCATGAATCTGACTGGTGCCATAGTAGCCGACGATCCAACCTGCGCTATTGATGCTCTGCGCGTACGTCCTCACTTGGCCGGGAACCCTGACGGTCGTGACGGCGCCGTTCCAAACAAAACTGTCATATCCAGCTGTCGTGGGGTAATAGCCAACGACCGAACCCCATTTATTAATCCCGGTGGGAGTTGACCATTTTCCATTGGCTGCGGGGATCGTGAAATCCGAGAAGGTGGTGGACGGTGGAACCTGCGCATCTGCGAACGTGGCGCAAGTCATCGCAATACCGACGATCATTGGGAACAGACTGTGAATTCGCATGGAAGACTCCTTTAGTACTTCACGCGGCTGGGGGATGGCCGGACGTTCTCAGGCAATATCCTGTGCCGTAAACATTACACTGCCTTGCGTTCTGCCACAAGATGAAACGTTTTGCAACTCGTCCTTGGGGTTTCATTGGAGACCGTCCTATCCCACGCCCTGTCTCGCATGGGAACGCGCCGAACAAATCCATTGTCGTGCCCCCCTTTAACGCCGTACACTGGCCAGCGACCGAGTTGTTTGATCGCCGTTGCGCGACTGCATTTCCCAAGCAGACCTTTTCGAGGAGGACTCCCTTATGACTCCGCTTAAGCCCAATTCCTATGGATGGATGCCCCACCTCTTTTGCTTGCTGGTCCTCTGCGTGGGATCAACTCGCCAAGTCGTGGCGCAGCAGGTCGTCATCACTGGCGGCAAAGAAACTTCCGCAGCATCGACGTCGAGCTATGCAAGCAGGAATGTTCCGGCAGGGACGACGCCCTCTGGCCCGGTGGACGGTGATGACTGGTACGACAACACGCAAAACGCTGAAGCGTTCCAACAATCTACTCATACGACCGTCTTCAGGGGAGGCACGGTCAGTGGCTGCGTTAATGTGTCACCTGTTACCGCAAATGCGAATACCACTTCCGCTCAGGGGTTGATGTCGTGCACCATTCCAGCGCAGCTACTGAACACTCCTGGAAAAACCCTCAAGGTGTGGGCTGCAGGTCTCTACTCAACGAACGGAGCCGGCCTCGCCGGAACTATTACAATATCCGTTCGCTTGGGAACTGGCAATGACATTTGCGCACGTGTGCCGAATGCAAATTTTCCTCTGGGAATCAGCAGTAACACTTGGGACATGACGTGTTACATCACCACGCAGACTGCGGGGGGTTCCGGCAAATTTGAGGCCCAAGGTGTCTTCACGCTCGTTACGAATGCAACCGCGACCAATCAAGCCCAGGTGTTCCCCGTCCTGAATACCACGACGGTTCCCACAGGAACAGTGGACACTACCTCTAATGAGACACTTCAGGTATTCGTTACTTTCTCCGCGAACAACGCCAACACTCATAGCGCGCAACAGAGGCAGCTAGTAGTCGAAGTCATGAATTAGACCTACGGCAAAGTCTTCTAGGGGGAGGCGTGAACAATCGATTGGCCTATTGCAGGAACAGATGCCTATGCGAAGAACTATGCACTGCTGTCAGGCGGTAACGGCGCCGTGAGTCCGATCTGGGTCCAATGAGCCAGCCGATGAGTTCCCTTGAGTTCCCTTAGAGGACTAAGAACGGGCTGTCAGTACCGTTAAGTTCCAATAAGTTACATCGGCGAGCGACTCTGAAAAGGCAGTGCTCTACCGCTGCTCAGGCCCGCAAATCAGTTGAGACGCTAAGCTTTGTCCTGTGTCCTTTTTGTGTCCTTCGTAATTAGATTCCGTTCGATTTCACCAACTTTTCCAACGCTTTTAGAAGCCGTCCATGCGGGTCTTTTGATCGTTAAGCTATTGTCACGCCTGCAGTTGTCTATCGTGCAGCCACGTCGGGACACATAACTCTTAATCAGTAGGTTGTAGGTTCGATTCCTACCGCGCTCACCAACTTTTCAAAAGTCTGTGCTCCTAACGCGGCGCGGCAAACCTGGCCCCGCGTTCGTCCACCTTCGTTTTGCGATGCACTTCACACTTTTCGAATCGCTTCTTCTCGTCCTGGCATCGCTGTGGCGCGCGTGCGTCGGGGAAATGTCGATGCCTCGACAGAGTCACTCGGGGAAAATTCGACAAGTTCTCGAGCAAACGGCCTAAACCCTTGGGCTGCTGCCAGATCATCGGGGCCGCCGGGTCCCACCATTTGGTACGGTGCTTGCCTTCACTCTAAACATGTGGGGATTCCGCTCTCATCGATTCATGGAGTAAAAGCAGGGACGGGTTCTTAGACCCCGCACGAGGCAGATATGTGGATCGTCCGGCTTGCTTTACGGCGGCCTTACACCTTTGTGGTGCTGGCCATACTGATTCTGATCCTGGGGGCGTTCTCCATTGTTCGGACGCCGACCGACATCTTTCCCAATATCAATATTCCGGTGGTGAGCATCGTCTGGAGCTACAACGGACTGAACGCCCAAGACATGAGCGACCGCATTGTGTCGGTTACGGAGCGCTCGCTCACCACTACGGTCGACAACATTGAGCATATCGAATCGCAATCGCTCAACGGGATTGCGGTGGTGAAGGTTTTCTTCCAGCCCAGCGCCAGTGTGGAGCGCGCCATCGCTCAAGTGACTGCCGTTTCGCAGACCCAGTTGCGCCAACTGCCACAAGGCACCACGCCTCCCCTGGTCATCAGCTACAGCGCATCCAGCGTGCCCATTCTTCAGCTGGCACTTTCCGGCGGCAAGCTGTCTGAACAACAACTGAATGACTATGGCCTGAACTTCATTCGCACCCGTTTGATCACAGTGGAAGGGGCTGCGGTGCCTTATCCGTACGGCGGCAAGCAGCGGCAGGTGCAAATCGACCTGGATACGGCGGCTCTGCAATCGAAAGGCTTGTCGCCGCTCGATGTGGTAAATGCCGTTAACGCACAGAACCTTATTCTGCCTTCCGGCACGGCGAAGATCGGATCGAAGGAATACGACGTCGATATTAATGGCAGTCCGACTGATATTGCGGGACTGAACCAGCTGCCAATCAAGACCGTAGGCAGCAGCACCATTTACATACACGACGTCGGTTGGGTGCGGGATGGGTTTCCTCCGCAGACCAACATTGTGCGCGTCGATGGCCAGCGATCAGTGCTGCTGACGATTCAGAAAGCTGGAAACGCCTCGACTCTGGATGTCATCTCAGGCATCAAGTCGTTGCTGCCACAGATCAAGGCCAGTCTGCCGCCGGAGCTCGACATCAAGCCGCTGGCAGATCAGTCGATTTTTGTGCGCGCGTCGATTGACGGAGTGATTAAGGAAGCCACAATTGCCGCCTGCCTGACTGGCTTGATGATCCTGATTTTCCTGGGAAGCTGGCGCAGCACCCTGATCATCGCCGTCTCGATCCCACTCTCGATTCTGACCTCGATTATCGTCCTCAGCGCTCTGGGCGAGACCATTAACATCATGACCTTGGGCGGACTCGCCCTGGCGGTCGGGATTCTCGTTGACGACGCTACGGTCGAGATCGAGAACATCAATCGCAACATCGCACAGGGGAAAGAGATTCAGCAGGCCATTCTTGATGGCGCACAGCAGATCGCCGTTCCTGCCTTCGTCTCGACTCTTTGCATATGCATTGTGTTCGTTCCCATGTTCTTTCTGACCGGAGTCGCGCGGTATCTATTCGTGCCGCTCGCGGAATCGGTGGTGTTTGCGATGCTGGCTTCCTACCTGCTTTCGCGAACCTTGGTTCCGACGATGGCGAAATATTTACTGCGCGGCCATGAACAGGAGGCCGAGCACATATCCGGCTCGAGTCGCAATCCTCTGGTTCGCCTCCAAATCCGGTTTGAAGAATCCTTCGAGCATTTAAGGGAACGTTATCAGCGAGTCTTGGAGATCTGCCTGAACCATCGCCGTAGTTTCTTGGCAGGGGTGTTGGCGTTCTCCATCGTCTCTCTGGCTGCGCTCATTCCATTCCTGGGACAGGATTTCTTCCCAACCGTCGATAGCGGTCAGTTCAAATTGCACCTTCGTGCGCCGACCGGTACCCGCATTGAAGAAACAGCGCGCCTCTGCGACCTGGTGGAACAGTCGATCCGGCAGCAGATCCCGCCAGAGGAAGTCTCGAGCATCATCGACAACATTGGCATCCCGTACAGCGGCATCAATCTGTCGTACAGCAACTCGGCACCGATTGGTCCGGCCGATGCGGACATTCTCGTCAGTCTTTCGGCCGACCATCGCGCGACCGATAAGTATGTACACGACCTTCGGCTCAGTCTGGCAGAACGTTTTCCAGGAGTGACGTTTTCTTTTCTTCCCGCCGACATCGTTAGCCAGATCCTGAACTTCGGGCTGCCAGCGCCAATTGACATTCAGGTGGCTGGCAACGACCTGGAAGGAGACCGGCGCTATGCGGATAACGTGCTGCAAAAAGTCCGCGGCATCCCCGGTACAGCGGACCTGCGCATCCAGCAGCCTTTCGATCAGCCTGAGCTTTACATCGATGTGGACCGCACGAAGGCGAACGAAATTGGATTCACGCAACATGATGTAGCGCAAAACCTGTTGGTCTCACTCAGCGGCAGCTTCCAGACTTCTCCAACTTTCTGGCTTGATCCCAAGAACCGCGTTAGCTATTCGATCGCTACCCAGACGCCGCAATACCGCATTCAAAGCTTGCAGGATGTCGAGAACATCCCTGTGACCGGAACGAACCCAACCGCGCCGCCAGAGATACTGGGGAGTCTGGCTTCCGTCACGCGGCAGGAACACATGCCGGTGGTCTCGCATTATGACATTCGTCCCGTGATCGATATCTACGGATCCGTGCAAGGCCGCGATCTGGGCGGGGTCGCGCGACAGATCAACCAGATTATCGCGGACACGCAAGGGTCGCTTCCGCGCGGGTCACAGGTGATTGTGCGCGGGCAGGTGAGGACCATGCGTTCGTCTTACATCGGCCTGCTGGCGGGCTTGGCCTTTTCCATCATGCTCGTTTACCTGCTCATCGTAGTGAACTTCCAATCGTGGCTCGACCCTTTCATCATCATCTCGGCTCTGCCGGCTGCGTTGGCGGGGATCGCGTGGTTTCTCTTCGTGAGCCATACAACGGTGAGTGTGCCGGCGCTCACGGGAACGATCATGTGTATGGGAGTCGCCACGGCCAACAGCATCTTGGTGGTGAGTTTCGCGACAGAACAAATGCAGGAAGGAAAGGATGCGATGGCTGCCGCGCTTCAGGCGGGGTACACGAGATTTCGTCCAGTGCTGATGACAGCTTTGGCCATGATCATCGGAATGGTGCCAATGGCGCTCGGTTTGGGGGAAGGCGGCGAACAGAATGCGCCTTTGGGCCGCGCCGTGATCGGCGGCCTGCTGTTTGCCACAGTCGCAACCTTGCTGTTCGTACCGACGCTGTTCAGCCTGCTGCATGGCCGCAAGGCCAGCAAGCAGGACGAGATTGGTTTTCAGAAGCTCAGATAAGAGAGTGGGGAGATTATGCCGGTTGGATCAGATCAAGAAAAAAAGGAAGTAATAGTCCAGGAAACGGCGCTGCAAGAGCCGATGCAGACGACACGAGGATCCAGCCACTGGGTCGCTGGAATTGCCGCGTTCGCGGTAGTCGCCGGAGCTTTGACGTTCGGCATCATGCCTCGCGTGACGGCCCGGACTACGTTGCGGAGAGAAACGGCGCAAATGGCGCTGCCCACCGTCTCGGTCATACATCCGGAGCGGGCAGCGCAGGCGGAGGAAGTTGTTCTTCCAGCGAACGTGCAGGCCTACATCAGCGCTCCAATTTATGCCCGAACCAATGGGTATCTGAAAGAGTGGTACGCGGACATCGGCGCGCACGTGAAGCAGGGGCAACTTCTCGCGGAAATCGAAACCCCCGAGGTCGACCAGCAACTTCAGCAGGCGCGGGCAGATTTAGCCACAGCGCAAGCGAATTTGCACCTGGCGGAAATTACCGCCAACCGCTATCAGGATCTACTCAAAACCAATTCGGTTTCGCAGCAGGAGACCGATAATGCGATTGGCGCTTTAGCCGCAAACAAGGCCACCGTGCAGGCGAACCAGGCGAACGTAAGCCGGCTTCAGCAATTACAGTCGTTCGAAAAGATCTACGCTCCGTTTAGCGGGGTCATCACGGCGCGCAAAACCGATATCGGAGATCTCATCGATGCCGGAGCCAGCGGCGGATCAAAGACCGACCTGTTCGACATCGCTCAGCCCGATAAGCTGCGTGTCTATGTCAATGTTCCAGAGGCATATTCGCAGGCTGCAAGACCGGGATTAACCGCGGACCTGACTTTGTCTGAATTCCCCGGGCGCCGCTTCCAGGGGCGCCTCGTGCGTACCGCCGAATCGATCGATTCCGCCTCGCGCACCTTGCTGGTGGAGATCGACGTAGTAAATCCCACGGGAGTACTGCTGACCGGATCTTATGCCGAGGTTCACCTCAAACTGCCCGCGGGAGCTTCCGCCTTCGTCGTGCCCGTAAACACGCTCCTCTTCCGCAAAGAAGGGCTTCGTCTCGCCATAGTGAGAGAAGGCAAAGCCGTTCTCACGCCGGTTACGCCCGGCCACGATTTCGGAGATCGGATCGAAGTCGTTGGAGGCTTGCAGGGCGGCGAGTCCATCATCGTGAATCCGCCGGACTCCATCCTCTCTGGGCAAGCGGTGCGCGTGTCCCAGTCCGCACAGGGAGATGCGCTATGAGCGTGAGATCATTTGCCAGCCGAACTCAGAAAATTGCGCTGCTGGGATGTTTCGCACCGGTACTGGTGCTGGCCGGGTGCGAGGTAGGTCCGCGCTATGCCCGCCCCAATGTGCCTGCGCCTCCGGCCTACAAGGAGTTGCCGCCAGATTGGACAACTGCGCAGCCCAGCGATGCGATCGCCCGAGGCAAGTGGTGGGAGATTTTCCAGGATGCGAGACTGAACGAACTCGAGGAGGAAATCAGCGTCTCCAACCAAAACCTGAAGGCGGCGGAAGCGCAGTATATACAAGCGCGAGCCTTGGTCCGGCAAAATCGCGCGGACTATTTCCCGACAGTCACTGCTGGCCTTTCGGCAACTCGTGATCATCAGTCGACGAATCGGCCGCTCTACAGCCAGGCAACGAACACATACACGGACATTGTTTTGCCAGTCAGTGCGTCGTACGAGGCTGATGTTTGGGGCCGAGTGCGAAGAACCGTCGAGGCCAGCCGTGCCGAAGCACAGGCTAGCGCCGCGGACTTGGAAGGCGTGCGTCTGAGCCTGCACGCGGAGTTGGCGTCAGATTATTTCCAACTCCGGGAACTGGACGCCGAGGAGCAGCTCTTGTCCTCCACAGTCGCGGCCTATGAGCAAGCTCTCGACCTGACGGAGAACCGGTTCAAGGGCGGCATCGCGTCGGCTGTGGACGTAGCCCAGGCTCAAACTCAACTCGAAACTACGCGTGCCCAAGCCATCGACATCGGCGTGCAGAGAGCACAATACGAACATGCGATTGCGGTACTGGTAGGTCAACCCGCTTCGAAATTCAGCCTGGCTGCGTCGCCACTCGAGTTGGCGCCGCCAGCAATTCCGGCAGGCTTGCCGTCGGAACTGTTGGAACGGCGTCCTGACGTGGCTGCGGCCGAGCGCCGTGTTGTTGCGGCTAACGCCAACATCGGAATCGCCAAGGCTGCCTACTTTCCGAACGTGTCGTTGACGACGGCCGGCGGCTTTGAAAGCACGTCAATCACGAATCTATTGTCCGGCCCTAGCGGATTCCTGTTGGCTGGAGCGTCCGCGATGGTGACGGTTTTCGACGCAGGTCGACGCCACGCCGTCTCGGACCAGGCGGAGGCTGCTTACGACCTATCCGTCGCGAACTACCGCGAAACAGTGCTTAGCGCATTTCAGGATGTGGAGGATAATCTTGCGGCGCTCAGGATTTTGCAGGACGAGGCGAAAACGCAGCAGGCGGCAGTAGCGGCTGCACAGAACTCTCTGAATCAGTCGCTCACACGCTACAAAGGTGGAGTCACCACTTATCTCGAAGTGATCACCGCGCAAGGGCTCGCTCTGTCCGATGAGAGGACGGCCGTACAGATCCTGGGCCGCCGGATAACAGCCAGCGTGTTGCTCGTGCGCGCTCTCGGGGGAGGATGGGACAGTTCCACTCTTCCACAAAGGCCGGAGTGCTGCGGCAGGCTAGTCGGCCAAGCGAACAACATGCCCACAGAAGATTCAAAAGCTGCAACAGCGGACCGCGCAAGCTCAAGATGAAGGGAACGCGGAGGGAACCTTACTCGGGTTGCCGTGCGATTCCCAATCTCCGCATTTTGTAAATCAGGGTAGTTCGCGGCATTCCCAGACGATTCGCTGCGCCACTGGAGCCACCGAGCACCCCCTGCGTTTCGCGCAGCGCTTGCAGTATGTGCTCCCGCTCTGCTTCTTCGAGAGTAACCGGTGCTACTGACGGGATTTCGCGCGCCCGGGCTAACTCAACGATCGGCGCCGCCAGCGTTTTGGTTTGCGACAGGATGACCGCCCGCTCAATGAAATTCTGCAGTTCGCGAATGTTCCCCGGCCAGTCATAGCGCATCAGACCTTCCATCGTCTCTGGAGCAATGACGTCAATCTTCTTGTTCATCTGCTTGCCATAGTGTTCAACAAAATGCAGCGTGAGCAGAGGAATGTCTTCCCGGCGTTCGCGTAGAGCAGGCAACCGAATGGGGAAAACGTTGAGCCGGTAGTAGAGGTCGGCGCGAAACAAGCGATCCTCCACCATCTTGCCCAGATCCTGATTGGTCGCAGCCACAAGGCGAACGTCGACCTGGATCGACCGGCTGCTACCCAGTCGTTCGAACTCCCGCTCCTGCAAAACCCGCAGCAATTTGGGCTGTAATTCCTGAGGGATGTCGCCGACTTCATCAAGGAACAACGTTCCCTTATCGGCAACCTCGAATCGACCGACCTTCTTCGCGATCGCACCGGTGAACGCGCCCTTTTCGTGGCCGAACAGTTCACTCTCCAGCAAGCCGGAGGGGATGGCAGCGCAGTTGAGTTTGGCGAACAGGTTTTCCCGCCGCGAACTTAGGTTATGGATCGCCCGTGCGACGAGTTCTTTGCCCGTGCCGGTTTCTCCCTGAATAAGAACAGTCGAGTTGGTCGGGGCCACGGTAGAGATGTGGCGGAGTACTTCCTGAATGGCTGGGGTGTTTCCCAGAATCTCATCGAACCCGCGCTCAGCGCGAATCTCGGTGCGCAAGTACGAAGTTTCACCCGCCAGGCGTTCCCTTGATTCGTCGACCTTTCGGTATTGCATCGCATTGTCGAGCGCGATGGCAACTTGATTGCGAGACCTGTTGCAGAAAGTCCGCATCGGCTTCTGAGAAACGATTCGGATGCCGATCCAGCAGATGCAGAACCCCGAGCGCACGCTCGCCTCGCACAAGGGGCAAGAAACATCCCGACTGGAACCCCTCCTTAAAGTTCAATTGCAGAGAACTTACGTGCAATGCCCGTGGTGCGGTCTGAAACAAGACCGGCTGACCAGTCCGAAAGGCCTTGCCGGGACTCGATCCATCGATCGGGAGTTGCATCTCCTCTTGCAGGAAACCTCTTCCTTCCGGAAAGTCCAATCCATGAATTTCCAGACGTTGGTTCTGCGGGTCCGGCAACGAAAGGCAAGCGGCATCACACTGCATCGCCAACCGCACGCGGCTGGGCACCACTTCAAACAACTCCGTCAGGGATAGATTCGACACCACTGCATTGTTGATGTCGAGCAGCAGCCTCAGGCGGTCGCGCTCCCGAGCCACTTCTTCCTGCAAGGTTGACGCATCCTGATAGTTCAATGCATTCTCTACCGCAACCGCGACCTGACTCGCAGCCAGCTTCGGAATCTCCAACTGATCCAGTGCATAAGCGCGCGGTGCTGTGTGCCCCAGGCTGAACGCCCCCAACCGCCGGCGCGGAGTGCTCAAAGGAATGCTGCAAAATGATCGGACTCCGTAGTCCCGCATCAGCCTGATCGGCCGGGTAAATCGATTCTCCTGATCCAAATCGTCGAGGACCAAGGGTTGCTGATTCTTCCAGACCCAGGCGGACGGAGATTCGTCCATGGAAAACTCCATCCCCGGACGAACACTGTCAGCCCCATCTGAATTCAAAATATGGACGCGCATTACATTTCGGGTGGAATCGTGGAGCAACACGCTGAGATAACTAAAATCAATAATGGGATGAAGCCGGCGTGCAAGGTCGGTAAATAGTTCCTCCAGCGTTCGGTGCGACGCGATGGCCGACGCTACCTCCAGCAGTGCCAGATAGCGTTCAGACAGAGCGTGGTCCTTTTCGTCGGCGATACTCAGCATGATTCCGAAATCCTCTCCCACCCCAAGGCAACGTGTCGGAAGCTGTCGACCTGCAGACCCAGTTACAGAATCAGATGAGGCAAAGAGTGGTTCGGATTCACAAGCGCTTTGAATTCAATGATCTGGACTATTATGTTTTTGCCCGGGAATGGATTGAAAAATGCACTCAGACAAACGAACGCCAGGAGACCATCAAGCGAATCCCTGGCGGAGAATGGAGGCTGAAAATGGAAAAGAGACAACTAGGCAATAGTGATCTATGCATTACTCCGATTGGCATCGGAGCGTGGGCCATGGGTGGAAGCGGGTGGACCTGGAGTTGGGGTCCGCAGAACGATAACGAGTCCATCGCGGCAATTCATGACGCACTTGATCGCGGCATCAATTGGATTGACACAGCGGCGGTCTATGGTCTGGGGCACTCCGAAGAGGTAGTTCATCGCGCGCTGCACGGCCGCGGTCAGCGCCCTTACGTTTTTACCAAGTGTGAGCGGACCTGGGACAAGAACGGAAAACTTGGCGGAACCCTGAAGGCGGAATCCATTCGCCGCGAGTGTGAAGACAGCCTGCGTCGCCTGGGCGTGGATGTGATCGATCTCTACCAGATTCACTGGCCTGAGCCGGATGAGGACATTGAAGAGGGTTGGACCGAGATGGCGCGTCTCAAGGAAGAGGGCAAGGTACGCCACATTGGCGTGTCCAATTTCAACGTCACACAAATGAGGCGCGCTGCTGCGATTGCACCGATCACGTCTCTGCAGCCCCCGTACTCAATGCTGGCTCGCGAAGTGGAGAAGTCCATCCTGCCCTTCGCCGCGCAGAACAACATCGGTGTGATCGTCTACTCGCCAATGTACTCCGGCCTGCTGAGCGGTGGAATGACGCGCCAGCGCATCGCTTCTCTGGCGGCGGAGGACTGGCGATTGAAGAATCCAAACTTCAGCGAGCCCTTGTTGAGCCGGAATCTCCGTCTGGTCGAACTGCTGAAAGAAGTCGGTGGTAGAAACGGCAGAACCGCGGGTGAAGTCGCGATTGCATGGACGTTGCACAATCCGGCAGTGACCGGCGCGATCGTCGGAATGCGCAATCCGAAGCAGGTTTCAGGCGTGATTGGAGCTGCGACGTTCCGACTGTCGTCTGGGGAATTTGACGAGATTGAGGCGGCGTTGCAGCAGGAGGTGGCACTACACGGATGATGCAATAGCCGCGAGCTGGTCCGGTTGGATGCCAAAAATGGACCAACGCCGACATCCCCCAGTCGTCTCGGCGGCCCATGCCAGTCGCGCCGGTTGTGCCGAAATCCAGAGGGGAGGTGAGGGGCTCAGCCTCCCCCTGACGCGGATTCGATTCCTTCGCGCTCACCAGCTTCTTAATGACTTACACTTCGAAATTATTCGGAGGGGCCCGCCCGCCGCAGAGACGGTTTGACCGCTCCTCGCATCCTCGGCGACAATTTTGGCTCGATCTGGTAAATGTGTGGATGGCAGGTACGATCAAATGACTCATGACGAGGCAGTTTTAAAAGCCGGCGAGATCGCCAGCGGCGTGCTGGCGCCAACCGCAGGGCAAAATGATAAGGCAGGACGATTCTCCACCGAGGCGGTCGAGTCGATTGGCAAGGCTGGACTGCTTGGGCTGATGCTGCCCGTGGATGTTGGCGGTTCAGGGTTAGGTCCTCGCACGTTTGCGGCCGTGATCGCCACGCTCGCCGAGGCAGATGCTTCGGTTGCGATGGTCTATCTCATGCACATCCTCGGCACTGCGGCGATCTCGGCGGCGCGTCCGGGCGCGGCTCAGGCGGTCGCGCCCATACTGCGGGAGATCGGTGCGGGCCGTCATTTGTCCACGCTCGCTTTCAGTGAAGCTGGCTCGCGCAGTCACTTCTGGGCTCCGACATCACGCGCCCATCGGAATGGCAAAGGTGTGCGAATCAGCGCCAAGAAATCGTGGGTGACCAGCGCGGGTCATGCGCACAGCTATATCGTTTCTTCGCTGGCCCCGGAAGGAACAGGTCCCACCGATTCGACTCTCTATCTTCTTCCGGCGCAGACACGCGGCCTTTCAGTGGCAGGGCCTTGGGATGGCTTGGGCCTTCGGGCCAACGCTTCTTCGCCGATCACACTAGACGAGTGTGAAGTGCCGTCGGATCTTCAACTCACGGATGATGGCGCCGGCTTTCCGGCCATGCTAAACGTGGTGCTCCCGCTTTTTAACTTGGGGACGGCAGCGGTGGCCCTGGGGTTGTGTCGAGCGGCAGTTGCCGGCACGGCCTCGCACCTCAAGAGCGCGAAATTCGAGCATCTCGGCCAGAGCCTCGGGGAGAGCTTGCCTACGCTGCGGGCGCAGCTGGCGACGATGCAGATTGATACCGACGGGCTGTCGGCGCGCATCGACGATTTGATCGACCATCTCGAGAAGCCGCGCGAGACGACCATGCTGCGCGTGCTGGAAACGAAAGCCGCCGCCGGCGACGTCGCTATCAGCGTTACTTCAGCAGCCATGCGCGCTTGCGGCGGCGCGGCGTTTTCCAAGCATTTGGGCATTGAACGCCTGTTCCGCGATGCGCACGCGGGCGCCGTGATGGCACCAACGGGCGATGTGCTGCGCGAGTTCATCGGGAAGGCGCTTTTGGGAATGCCGCTCTTCTGAAACGCAAGGTCCCTCGACTCGCGCAAAAAAACGCGCTCGCTCGGGATGACAATTTAATGAACCGCCGCTGACAAACAAATTGTGGAGAAGTTATGAGCAAAACAATCTGGTTGGGAGCAGTTGCCTACAATCCGAAAGTGGTTACGATTTGGGAGGGGATGCGCCGCTATTTTCATGAGGAAGCGCATCTGCCCGTTGAGGTCGTTTTATTTCAGAGCTACGAAGCGCAGGTTCTCGCGCTTCTCGCCCAACCCGGCGAGGCCGTGCCGCGTATCGATATTGCATGGAACACCAACCTTGCCTACCTGCAAGCGGATGAGTGGAGCGGCCACGCCTGCCGCGCAGTTGCCATGCGCGACACCGATCTCGGCTGGATGACCAAGATCGTGGCGGTGAGCGGAGGTCCCATTTCTACGCTCGCTGATCTGAAAAATCTCGATGTGAAAAATCCTGATCTGAAAAATCGGACGCTCGCGCTGGGCAGCCGAGACAGCGGACACGCCGCGATTCTGCCCGTTCACTTTTTGGAGCAGCAAGGCATGCGCGAGGGCAGGGACTACCGTGCGCTGCGCTTCGACAGCGATGTAGGCAAGCATGGCGATACCGGGACCAGCGAAGTGGAAGTGGTGCGCGCCGTCCTCGAGGGGCGCGCCGACGCTGGCGCAATCGGCAGCCCCTTCTGGAACACGGTGCGCAACGAGCGCCTGGTGCCCGAAGGGGGCCTTCGTGAGATATGGTCCTCTCCGCCCTACAACCATTGCATGTTCACGGCCCGGCCGGATCTCGACCCGGAGCAGGAGCGCCGCTTCGCCGACGCGCTCTCCGCGATGAGCTACGACAACCCGGTTCATCGCCCGATCCTCGACGCCGAGGGACTTCAACGCTGGCTGCCGCCTCACCTGGATGGCTACGCTGCTTTGCGGGAGGCCGCGGCCCAGCAGGGATTCTTCGAGCCGGTATTGGCCAAGTCGGCCTGAGAAATTCAAACGGACAGCTCTTAGTTGGGCAAGAATATACTTACCCGCCCACCCTGAGGATGTACGATGATCTTGTTCTTCAGGGGTTTCACGATGCCAGACGATTCTCAACCGCCAAAAGCAAAACATGGATGTGCAACTCTATGGCGATGAATACCTGGGTCTGCAAGTAATAGCATGGCATCAAAAGCACGACCCAAAGTCGGTGGAACACTAATAGCTATGGAAGGGAAATCAGACGCTGGCCCACTCAAGCCCGCCTTTGGCCACAATGGGTTAGTTACTCTGAGTCAATATCAGGAAATAGCTGCGCCACCGTTTTCATCGGGAGAAAGAGCCGATTCGGGCGATTCGGAATATCGATGAAGCCATAGCGTCTGTAGAAGGCGCGCGCAGTTTCGTCGATTGCGTCCACCACCACCGCCACGGAGGCGATGTTCCTGCTGTGCTCCAGTGCTCTTTTCAGAGCCCCCATGAGCAGCAATTCCCCGAGACTCCGTCCCTTGAACTGCCTGCTTCTCGCCAATCGTCCGAGCAACGTCGCCGGCAGCTTATCGTACTTGGGAAGGTGCAAGTGTTGAACCAACTCACGGGGCAACTCACCAGCCTCGACCGCGTACTGCGAAAGCGTATAGTAACCTGCGATCGTCTTGCCGTCGGGAGTCAAGACGAAGACAGCAGCAACTCGCTTCTTGATTTCCTGAGTCGCGCGCTCCTTCAGGTATCTGTCAAGCGAGTCCTGCTCGCACGAAAAAGCCGTTCGATCATGTTTTTTCTTGTCGAGCGGCTCGAACCGGAGTCTAGGTTTTTCCTGAGCGGGATGATCTGCCAACTACGCCATCTCCTCTTTCAATCTCCGTGCCGCCGCAATCGCCTTCTCGTTCGGCTTGGGCGGATTCAGGAGTGCTTCCACGAATACTCGTTTGGCCTCTTCGTTCAGCGTCAGGACTTCGTGCTCACGAATCGTGTTCAGGGCGGCCTGTCTCGTTGCCATTCGAATAAAATCTGAAGCGGAGGTGCCGCTTAAGCTCGCTGCAGTCTCTATCATTTCCTTCTCTTCCCGCGTGACCCGAGCGTCCAAACGCTCATCCCGCGCGACGCTTGCAGTCGCCATGATCCACCTCGTCTACCAATGTACGACAATTTGCCACACATGTCAAACAATTGAAATTAATGGCCATATTATTCAATAGGTTGCGGCGACTTGCTTGCGGTAGTCGCAGATTCTTGCAGCGTGAAGAATGTTCAAGCGCAATTAAAGATTCTCGCCAGCTTATTCTCATGCTCGCCTTCGCGGTCGAAGGCGCGGCGGACTGCCGCGAAGGACTCGGACAGAGGGAAAATATCGCGCGTGACCAGCAGATCGGCATCCTCCGCGCCGACCGGATGCCAGAACACACCATCGGCCGTGATGGTGACTTCCGGCACTAGATCGGCTCGACTCACTGCGACACCTTCGTTGGCAGAGCCTCGCAACGCGATCCGGCGGATGACGCGGTCTTCTGCTGCAATCTTCTCTTTGTCGAGGAATTGACGGAACTCCTCAGCCTCGGCATCGGTCGAAACGGTGGCCGCCAGTCGCACTCGAAAGCCATGCGCACGAGCGCGCTGAATCCCTTCGCGGGTGCGCGCCCATGTGCCGGGCCCGCGATGGAGGTCGTGCAGTTCTGGCGTAGCGCTGTCCAAGCTGATCTGCAGGACAATCCGATCGCGGGGCAACGCTCGCAAGCTTTCCTCGCGCCGCCCGGTAAACAACATTCCATTGGTCAGCACTGTGGTGGGAGCCGCTGCCGCGCAAGCAAGTAGAATGTCGCCGATCTCTTCCAGCAGAAACGGCTCGCCTCCGGTGACGAAGATTTCTTTGACGCCCAGCTCCGCCGCTTCCCGAGCGATCCACTGCACGCGTGCGAGCCCCAGTTCCTTTCGGGGCGTGGTGGGCGAGGAGCGCACGCAGCAGTAGTCGCAATGCAGGTTACAGTCGAAATTGGCGTAGAGCCAAAGCCGCGAGCCTACCGGCCGATTTTCTTCTGCCGAGAGCCCGGCGGGAGCCGCAACAGCTCCGCACCGAAAGACCCACCGCGAGCGGCCCTTTTCGGTCGTAGATTCCAGAAGTGGATTCCCGGTGAACCGGCACCACGTTTCCAATTCAGGGCCGATGCTCTTGTCGTCGCCGAGCACCGCGACCAGGTCGCCCGGTCGACTTCGGCGAACCGCGGCGATCAACTCTGGCAAAAGGCCAGACGCAAAAGTCTTTTGACCGATATCCAGATCGATGTCAGCCCTCATTGGAATGCGTGCATTTTACAGTTCCGAGAGCATTTGAACATACCTCCGTACGGTTCGTTGCTTACTGCGCTTTCACCCAGGTATCCGAGCCGGTCAGCTTAACGGATACGTCAGAAATAAAGATGTGCAAGGGCCTTCCGTCGGCGG
Source organism: uncultured Acidobacteriaceae bacterium (assembly GCA_963701935.1). Taxonomy (GTDB): domain Bacteria; phylum Acidobacteriota; class Terriglobia; order Terriglobales; family Acidobacteriaceae; genus Sulfotelmatobacter. The sequence continues at coordinate 550,825 of CAVPBT010000001.1, forward strand.
TGCCGCGATGCTCGGTTGAGAACAGAATTGGACCGGCCTTCTTGTAGCCTACCCAGGAGGCGTTGACGAGGCTGGGCTTCGCGGTCCCGCCGTGGCGGAAAACAAGGTACTCGACGCGGTTGTCTTTGCCAACGTAGAGGTCCCAGGTGTCGCCGGGCGTGTAACCGCCGGCTTCCGGCGGATACTTTACTGAGACAAGTTCGGCCGAACCGGCGCCCATCGGCAGTTTCTTCATACCTTCATCGGTAACCATCGCGCTCTTGTCCCAGTAAGCGTGGAAAACGAACAGGAGCCAATAATTATCGTTGACGAAAGGCCGTTCGACTTCATTCTTCACTTGGTCGGATTGACTGCTGAGGTGAGAACTGTCGTAGGTGACCTTGATCGGCTTGCCGGCTTTGTCCGTTCCTTCGTAGCTGATTTTTCCGGTCTTAGGCTCCCACTCCCACTTGTGAGCAGCTTTGAAGAGTCCGGTAATCTCCCCATTCCAGGTGTAGCGGATAGCCTCAACTTTGTCCCACGAATCGATACCGTAGGCCTTGGCGACCTGCTCGAGAATTGGCGCTCGCTCCTGTGCCCAAGAGTTTGGAGCAAGGGCCAGCATCCCAAGAAATAGGCCACAGATCATTGTTGAACGGCAGAACGTTGTCATGGAAGGTTCTCCTTATAGCACCGATTAAGCCACATCCGAAGAAACGGATGTATTGGACGAAGGTATTGATCGATACCTTGGTATGAGTCAGCTTGATGATGAGGTGCAAACGTTCCTGATACGCAAAATCTGGATTCACAAATCGTGACTGGTGCGGTCGCCTACTCCGCCGGTCCGCTGGGCATTGTGGAGGGCGGTCGGCTGATCCGGCGCCAAGCGATCATCGCGGCAGCGATGGCAACGCATCCGTATTCCAGCAGCATGATCCAGCCGGGAAGCGCCCCCCATGGGCGCCCCAGTGTACGTAAGTGCCACTGAACGTATGTGAGACTAATGCTCACGGTCCAGACGATAAGCAGCAACGTCGAGGCCGACGTCAGAAATGGCAGCAGCCACAGAAGATACCAAGGGAATACAGCGGGAGCGCACAAAAGAGATGCTGCCATGGGCCAAGCAAACATGGGCCAGGCAAATGCAGCAGGAGACCACTCGGGCGCTGAGCTTCTCAGCCAGGTTGCCGTCACTAATCCGACGAGCACTGCAAAGCCGACGAGCAACTGCGGAGGCGCGACTCGATCGAGAGCGGCAAACAGGGGACCATTAAAGCGGAAATTCTGCACATACGTTCCAAGCGAGCCGATCGGAATGCGGCCGTGATTGAGAAATGGCACGTACAGAAGTCCGACCACGGCTGCCGCCAGTACGGCGTCGCGAACGCGAACCCGTTTCCAGTAGAGGGGCAAGAGCACAATCGGCAGGAATTTCACTGCGATCGCCAACCCGAGTGCGACGGCCGCAGCCGCCCGCCATCGGCGCACTAGCGCAGCGGCGGACACAACCAGCAACAGCGCGCCAACAATATCAACGTGACCGCTTCCCGCCACTTCAATGGCCAACAACGGGTTCCAGGCGAACGCCAGAACCAGATGCGCTCCCTGCCCGCGACTACGGAAGAGATCGAGCAACACGAAAACAATCGCGAACTCGCAGACCACAAATGCTACTTTCAGTGCAAAGGTGGACTCCCGAATCGCGGTCACTGCGCGGAAAAAAACCTGTGCCCCTGGTGGATACGGGCTCGGTAAATCCGGGTTGTTCAAGTTGCGGGTTTCCGTGGTATGCAGTCCCTTCACGGCGGGATCGCTGGGAACGACAAGATAGGGGTTATAGCCAAGTCTCTGCAGGCGGCCATCCCAAACATATCGATGGATATCATCGTCGGCGCCCGGGGGCAGCCGAAGAAATTCAATGTGCCACACAGCAGAGAGAATGAGCCCAATGACGACAACACGTCGGGAGAATCTTCGTTCAAACTGCGGCGTAGCGAAAAACTCACGGACCGCTAAGAGGTATGCGATTCCCGCAAGCGTCAAAGAGGCCATGAAGTACGGCCCGCCCCGATCGCCGAAGTTGCGTGAGCAGATGGTTAGCGCTACGCATAGCGTGGTGCCGAGTACGTACACTCTGCGCTCGGTGGCAGCCTTCACCGTTCTCCCGTGCCCGTTCGACAGCCCGCCTGAGAGCTTGTCCGGGATATTGTCCGAGCGCCTGTCCTAGAATGTCCCGCCGCAAGCTCCCACTCTTTAAGCCACGCCGCCGTGCGTGGCGCCCTTGCCGGAGCCAGACGCAACTCCTCTGCCAACCGAGTCAGGTCGTCGGCTATATCAATGTCGTAAAAAGGATCTGCGAAGCCTACGGATAGCTCAAGAGTTCGAGCGCGCGATAGGAGCCTCTCCAGCGCAGTGTTGGTGCCCATTCCGTCGTTTGCGAAAAGCGTAGGATGAGACGTCTTTGCGCCTACGAGATAGAATCCTCCGTCGTGCGTCGGTCCCACGACCACGTCATGTGCCGTAAGCGTTTCGAACGCATCTTCGAGAACGGAACGCGGCAAGTGGGGGCTGTCGCTGTTGAAGGCAATGGTGCGTCGCTGACGACCTTCTACGAAGTGGGCAAACACCGAGGTGAGGCCTGCCGCAAGGCCTTCGCCTTTCTGGGCAACTACGCTCACCTCGCTGCCTGCCAACTGCGCCAGTTCGTTCACGTCCGAGTCCGGGCACATGATGGCAACTTCCACATTGCACAATGACCGCGCCAGGGCCAGCGTGTCGTCTAGAAGGCAGCAGTAGAAAGCAGTGACGGCCTCAGGAGAAAGGCTGGGCGTGAGGCGCGTCTTGACCGTGCCCGGCCTCGGCGCTTTCGCCATGATGACCAGCACACGGTCCCTGCGCCGCGAACGCACCATCGTCTCCCTTGAGGATTTCATAAGATTGATGCGGGCCTACGCTGGCCGTTGTGCCCCAGTTCCTCGCCGTCGGAAATAATACCGCACGATCAAGCTCAGAATGAACCAACCGGCGCCGACCGTGCCCTTCAGGGTGCCGCTGATCTTCGATGTCCCGATACGCGGGTAGTAGCTTACCGGGACTTCAATTACCCGGTATCCACCCAGAGCGCCTTTGAGGATCATCTCCACCGCCCAGCCATAGGTGGTCTCTTCGAGCGCGAGTGCGCGCAGCACATCCGCGCGGCCAGCGCGAAACGGGCCGAGATCACTGATGTCTAGACCATAGAGAATTCGGATCAAGCCAGCAGCGAGACGGTTCCCAAAAACTTGATGCCAAGGCAATGCCCCGGCAGAGTTCTGCGAATGCAGGCGGGAGCCGAGCGTGATGTCCGCACGTCCCTCAATAATCGGCGCTAATAGAATCGGCAGTTCGGAGGGACGATCGCTGTAGTCGCCATCCAGGAACACAACCACGTCCGGGGAATTTGCCGCGGCCAGACCCGTGAGGCACGCTCGTCCATAACCGCGGCGCGGTTCCTGAATGACGCGGGCTCCCATTCTTGCGGCGATCTCGGGCGTACCGTCATTCGAGTTGCTGTCGACAACAATGACTTCTGTCGCGAGATCGGGGGGAATATCCGCCAAAACGCGCTCGATCGCCTGCGCTTCATTGTGGGTGGGGATGATGACGGAGACGCGCACGTGATCGTGATTCAAGTGATCTTCATTCAGGTGAGCCAGGCCCAATCACCATCCCGATCACCAGAAAAGAGATGATGGCCACCGTTGCGCCAGCCACGCGTCAACGCCCCATCTCCGGCCGGCGCTCCCGATCGCAAGTCCTAGCGATGCCATCACTGGAACCAGCAGCTCCCAGATCCACGCCGTGCCCCACTCCGAAACCCAAAGGCTGCCGAGATACAGAAAAGCCACAAATGCGACAGGCCGGGTAAGCAGACCGATGACGAGCAGGATGCCGAGAGAGATCTCGGTCATGGCCTGCATGGGAGCCGCCATCGCGGCGTGGCTTGCCGCCAGGCCCATCACCGCCTTCCACACGGCTGGCGCATGATCGTGGGTGATGTAGTAGTTGATAAGGCCAGCGTAACCGGCGGGTCTGTAGAGGCCTTTCCCGAGATTCTCGAAAAACACCCACACGAACATCGCGCCGATCGTCACACGTACAATGGCCAGCCCGCTTGCGGCGGGCAGTTGCTTGGAATCACTTGATGCCGGGATTGCGTTCGGTCCCATCACAACCTCGCGACCTGTGAATGATATTTCCTCTTGCGGATCACCAACCTGGTTCGCCGGAACGATGAAACATCTTATGCGGTTCTTCGAAGTAATGCCAGTGGATGTGCACAGGCCGCTCAAATTGCTCACAGCTAAGTAATGCGGACGGAGTCTCTACCGGTGAAATGGTTGAGCGTATTATGTCGTAGTCCACACAACATCAATGGGTGCCGCATGGTCGGGAGAACAATCGATGATCTTTGAACTCATTCGCAAATCACAATCCGCAGTTCAGTACGGGAAACTCCAACGCAATAATCCATCCTCTTCGTTCATTCATCGTTTCTCCATGACATTCATTCTTCCGCCTCAAAGGGGATCTCTTCCTATGCGTTCATTTCTTGTCGCGTTCACTCTGATCTTTATAGCGATCACTGCGCCGATCATGGCGGCGCAGAAGGTCGAGTTGTCGGCTGACGTCACCAAGACCGGAGCGAAGATCGACCGCAACATCTTCGGGCAGTTCGCGGAACATCTGGGTCACGGCGTGTATGAAGGCATTTGGGTCGGGCCGGATTCTAAAATTCCGAATACGCGCGGGATCCGCAACGATGTTGTTGCCGCCTTGAAAGCGATAAGGGTGCCGAATGTTCGCTGGCCCGGGGGGTGCTTCGCCGATGAATATCACTGGCGCAAGGGCATTGGCCCGCAACGATCGGTGACTCTCAATCCCAATTGGGGCGGAGTGACCGAGGCGAACACGTTTGGAACGCACGAGTTCATGGACTTCGTCGATCAGATCGGTGCCGAAGCGTACGTCTCGATCAATGTTGGTTCAGGCACCCCCCAGGAGGCGGCCGAGTGGCTGGAATACATGACGGCCGCAGCACCGACCACGCTGGTAAAAGAACGTGCCGCCAACGGGCATCCATCTCCGTACAAAGTCGCCCTTCTCGGCATCGGTAACGAAAGCTGGGATTGTGGCGGAAACATGACTCCCGACTACTACGTGAGCCAGATGAAGATATACAGCCGCTTCGTCAGGAACTTCAATCCCGCCCAGCAAGGCAAGCAGCCGATGCTGAAGATCGCCGTGGGCCCGGGAGGGGACGGCCCCCGATGGACCGATTGGACGGAAACGGTCATGAAGGCCTACCAGCAGCACACGTGGAGTTGGGACATCAATGGGCTCTCCATGCACAACTACACGGTGGGGCACTGGCCACCTTCCTATGCGTCCGTGGGGTTTGGTGAAACCGAGTACAGTCAGATCCTCAAGTTCACTCTCGAGATGGACGGTCTGATCAGCAAGCACTCGGCGATCATGGACAAGTATGACCCGGATAAGAAGGTGGCCTTGATGGTGGACGAATGGGGCGGCTGGTACGCGCCATCCCCGGGCAGCAATCCGGGATTCCTGGTCCAGCAAAACAGCTTGCGTGACGCCATTCTCGCGGCCCTCAACCTGAACATCTTTGCGCGTCATGCCGATCGCGTGCGCGGGGCCAACATCGCGCAGATGATCAATGTGCTGCAGGCAATGATCATCACGGAAAAAGAGAAGATGGTCCTGACTCCGACCTACTACGTATTCAAAATGTATGTACCGTTTCAGGATGCAACGTTTGTGCCAGTCACTCTCGACGCCGGTTGGTACACGCACGGGGACGTGGCCTTGCCGCGCGTGGACGCGATCGCGGCAAAGGATGCGAACGGCAAGTTGTGGCTGGAGATCACCAATCTCGATCCCAATCAGCCGGTCGAAATCGAGGCAAGCCTGGCCGGTATCACAGCCAAATCAGCAGCCGGAGAGACTTTGACCGCACCGAAGGTGGACAGCGTCAACACCTTCGACGCGCCCAATACCGTAGTGCCGAAACCTGTCACAGCGAAAGTTCAAGACGGTAAGCTGGCTTTGAAGCTGGAGCCTAAGTCTGTCACCGTCGTTTCGGTTCAGCAGTAACACAACTCGGAGATGCCTTAGCTCGAGTCGCGAATATTATCCCGCGAGTCTGTAGGTAAAAAACGCCAGCGTCGCCGACGACAAAGCCAATCCCACACACCACCACCGGGAACCGCGAATCGAGGCCACCAAAGCGAGCACGGTTGCCAACAGCGCCGCGCCTAGGACGATTTTGTACTCGTGTTGCGGGCCAGCGAGACTATTCACGAAGTGGTCGGCCCTGTGCGGGCTAAGCAGTGAAAGCCAAAGCAGCATCACCAGCAGGGTTCCGATCGTCCCGAGCAAGTGAGAGATTTGTCGTCCCATTTGTGAAATATACAACTCGACCAAATCACATGGCGATGCAATAACCTCAAGAACTGTCTGTCGGTGCGCTATTATTTCTCGACCGCTCACGAGTTCCGGGAGGCTCGATGTCGCCCTTCGATAAGTCCAGCCGCAGAGAGTTTCTGGCGATCACTTCCTCCGCCGCATTGGGTGCGGCGGTGCCTTTGGCCGGCGCGCAGCCGGACCCGCCGGCCTCGAATTCTCCTTCGGTTTCGGAAGAGATTCCCTACTCATCGGAAGAACTCTTCAGCACCGGGCCGCAGCGCACTTTCAGCGCTGACAGCGCGACCCAAGTTGCCATTCCCTTGGGTGGTATCGGAGCCGGTTGCATCTGTCTGAATGGCTATGGCGGCTTGCAGGATTTTTCGATCTGGAATCATCCCTCGACGACCGCGTTACCCGAGGGCTTCGCTCCTTCCCAGGGCGCGTTCGCCATTCTTCACATTAAGGGAGCATCTCCAATCACCAGGCTTGTGGAGGGGCCCTTCCCAGTTCTGAAAATTTACGATCAGGGACTTCAGGGAGAGGGATACCGCCGTGGCGGCTTCGAAGGCTTTCCGCGCTTTCAAAAATGCGTACTCAAAGGCGAATACCCCTTCGGAGAAGCCACGATCAGTGACCCATCGGTCCCGTTGCAGGTCTCGCTCACAGCCTGGAATCCTTTTATCCCGCTCGATGACAAGAATTCGGGGATACCCTGCGCCATTCTGGAGTACACGCTTCACAACAGCTCATCCCGAACTGTCGAGTATGAATTCTCCTATCATCTTTCTCACCTGGCTCCCGGATGCGGCGAGGACCAATCGGCGAGCCGCAATACCGTGATCCCTGAGCGGGGCGTGTTCTTGCACAACGTGGAGAAGCCGAATGCAGAAGGCTATGGAAGCGCCTGCCTGACCGTCATCGGCTGCAAGCCGCGCATCAAGGGCATGTGGCTGCGCAGTCCGGGATGGGAATTCGATTCGTTGTCGGCTCTGTGGCGCGAGGTTTCAACCGGAGCGTTCACTGCGAACGACGGATCCAACGAAATCGAGACTCGCGGCCGCAACGGCGCTTCGATTCTACTTGCGGGAACACTCGCTCCTGGCGAATCCCGAACCTATCCGATTGTGATTGCGTGGCATTTCCCAAATTGTTATCTGCAGGTGGGTGGCGCCGCGAGTGTTGAGGCCCAAGGGGCTTCTGGGTGTCGTTCGTTTCCGGATGGGGCATCGCCGAGTTGGCGTCCGTACTATGCCACGGTTTGGAACGATGCGCGCGAAGTCGCCCTTTACGTCGACGAACATTACGCGTCACTTCGCGCGCGCACACTTGCGTTTAAGGAAGCGCTGTTTTCCTCCACTCTTCCACTGTATTTGTTGGATGCCGTCTCTGCAAATCTGGCCATCCTCAAGTCTCCGACCGTGCTGCGTCTGGAGAACGGCGACCTTTGGGGCTGGGAAGGATGCTTTCCCGACGCTGGTTGCTGCCATGGTTCCTGCACGCATGTGTGGAACTATGCCCAGGCTTTTCCCCACCTTTATCCGCACCTGGAGCGGACGTTGCGCGAGCTGGAATTAGTCCGCTCCATGGATGAAAACGGTCACGTCACCTTTCGCTCTGCGCTTCCCGAAGGTCCGGTCAAACACGACTTCCACGCGGCTTCTGACGGGCAATTGGGCGGAATCATGAAAGTGTTTCGCGACTGGCAGATTTCCGGAGACATGGATTGGCTTCGCAAGATGTATCCACTCGCGAAACGCAGCCTGGATTACTGCATTCGAACCTGGGATCCGGATCACCAGGGAGGATTGTTCGAGCCTCATCACAATACTTACGACATCGAGTTTTGGGGGCCCGACGGTATGTGCACCAGCATTTATCTTGGCGCCCTTTCCGCACTGGCACAAATGGCCAGCGCGGTTGGTCAAGCTCAGGATGCAGCATTTTACGAGGATCTGTCCCATCGTTGTGCGCGCTTCATGGAAGAGAAGCTCTTCAACGGAGAATATTTTCAACAAAAGGTGCAATATCAGGGCTTGCGCAACACATCGTTCGCCACCATGGTCGCCCAGGTTGACGAGCACAGCGGCGAAATGCAGAGGCTCTTGAAACGTGAAGGCCCCAAATATCAATATGGAAACGGATGCCTGTCGGACGGAGTGATTGGCGCCTGGATGGCGCGAATGTATGGAATCGATACTCCGCTGGCCCGCGAGAGCGTGCGAAAGACGCTGCAAGCAATTTTCAAGCACAATTTCAAGACGGACCTCAGCCAGCACGCCAATGCACAACGTCCTGGCTACGCCATGGGCCACGAGCCGGGATTACTCTTATGCTCTTGGCCTCAAGGCGGCAAACCCACGTTGCCGTTTGTTTACTCCGATGAAGTCTGGACCGGAATCGAATACCAGGTAGCCTCGCATCTCATCGCGGAGGGTTTTGTCAAAGAAGGGCTGACGATTGTAAAGGCGGCGCGCAGCCGCTACGACGGACGAATTCGTAATCCCTGGAATGAATATGAATGCGGCAACTACTACGCTCGCGCTATGGCCAGCTACGCCTTGCTGGGTGCCGTTGCCGGATTTCGTTATTCCGCCGTCCAGAAGACACTATGGTTTGGTCCGCAGATGAATCTTCGTCCGTTCAAAACCTTTTTCTCCACTGCGTCGGGATTTGGCACGATTGAACTTGATGCCAAGGCGGTCCGCGTTCATTTGCTGGAAGGAGTACTGGCGCTAGAGAAACTGGTGCTCACCGATGGCGGACAGACCCAGACGTTCGAATGGAAAACCACCGTCCAGCCGGGTGCTCCGGGGGTCAAGAAATTCTGAAGCGAGCGGTATCCCGTTCGCGCCCCGTCTAGCAAGAACCGCTGTGTCGCGGCTTCCTTAGTCGTACCGAGGCCGGATGTCTATGTAGTGTCCCTAAGTTCAGGGTGTGATGGCAATGACTCGCAGGGGACTGCCGGAGCCGCCGACGATTTTCAGTGGTGCGGCGATGACGATGGCGCCGGTCGGCGGAAGCTGATCAAGATTGGAGAGACTGGCCAAGCCAAACTTGCCGCTGCCGTGCATTAGGTAGTGGTTGGGGAAGGGCGGATCAAACGTGGCGGCCTGGCCGGCATCGGTCCCGACCGTTTCTACGCCGACGCCCAGCACATCCCGCTTCTCAGCGAGGAAGGCAGAACTTTCTTTGGCCAATCCGGGCGTGTGCGGTCCGTTGTCCTTTAGGTTGATGTAGTCCTTTGGGTCAGTTCGCTTCGACCAGTCCGTACGCAAAAGAACCCACGCGCCCGCTGGAATACGGCCGTGCTGCTGTTCCCACTGGCGGAGATGCTCGGGCGTCAGCAAGTAGTTTGGATTTCTCGCCGCATCTGAACTGATGTCGATCACGCAGGCAGGTCCGACGAATTTTTTCGGCGGGATGCGATCCACAGTGTTGTCCGGAAGGTCTTTGCCCGAGACCCAGTGGACTGGAGCGTCGAAATGTGTGCCTGTATGCTCGCCGGTCTCGAACCCATTCCAGTACCAGGCGGGACCGCGCTCATCGTACCGCGACAGCTCCCATATCTTGAACGCGGGCGTGTTGTTCCACTGCGACGGCAGCGGCAGCAATGGAGTCTGCGGAGTCAAGGGCTGGGTCAGATCCACGACCCGCAGCCGGCCGGCGGCAAGTTCCTCGAGCAATGTGGCTAGGACAAGAGACATTTGCGCTCCTTGGCGTTCCTGGTGGAGATTTTCGTCCGATGCCCGATTTTCGCTCCGAGCGTGATATGAACGCCCATGCTTTTAGCGCGTCTTGAGCGATTGGATATGTCGGCGGAATTGAAACCGATTCTCCAGCAATGATAGATCGGTGACATAGGCCGCGGGGCCCTTGGCTTCGACCTTGGCGATGATTGTGGTCAGTTCGCTGCCCTGCATGGCATCGGTCACAGCCGCTTTAAAACTCTCCACACTCCGGACTGTATTCACTCGAGGAATGCCGGAGGAACGGGCTATGCCCTCCAGGTCCGTACCTATACTCGTCGCTGTGGGGAATCCGCCGACCGAAAGCAAACTCTCGTTGTCGAATACGACGTGGGCCATTTTCTTGGGGCTATAGCGCGCCATCGTGCTGAGAGTGCCAAGGTTCATCAAGAGCGAGCCATCGCCATCGAAGACAATCACTCTCTGTTCGGGTAGACACAGAGCCAGGCCCAACCCCGTCGAAGACGCCAATCCCATCGCGTGTTGCAAGTAAAAGAAATTCGCCCGATGGCCGAGCGATTGTAGTTCCGCCGCGACTGCGCCCATGATCGTGACGACCAGACAGTTTTCCAGTTCCGAATAAACCGAACGAAGGCAATCGATGCGGAGCATCACTCCTCCCACATGAGGTCGCGCGTCAGCAGAAGGGCGACCGGCTGCAAACTGCTTTCGGCGAGGGTCTGCGCTTGCCGAATACGCTTTCTAACGGTGTCTAACGCGTCGAGAAAAAAGTAAGGGATGCGCAGCGCCCGCAAGAGCGGTTCCGTAACGTTGCCGCCTTGCGTTTGCCACGGGTCGCGTTCCCCCAAAGAACCGCGATAACTGATGAGCATCAATAGAGGGATCTTGTACAAGTGTGCAAAAGAAACGATGCCGTTAATGGATGCCAGAAAACCGTGGTTCTGCATCAGCATGGCTGACTTGACCCCGGCAAAGTGCGCTCCGGCTGAGATGCCGACCGCTTCTTCCTCTTTCGCCAGTCGCACCAGAATCATCTGTGGGTCCTCGTCCGCCAACCGAATGAGATGCACCAGCCACGTCTCCGGCAGGGCGGACACCAGGCGGATGTTGCATTCCTTCAAAGCGTCATAGATCAGCTTTGAGTTGGTCGCGGATACGGGCATCGATTGGCTTTCAGGTTGACGAGTTGTCGCAGCGGAGTGTAGGTTTGGCGCTGGTCATTTTGCAAGACTGGAGAGCCGACTTCTCAGAAGTACCCAGGAGCAAGACTTGGAGGCCGAATCCCAAACTGTTCTCAACCCCGAGGTCCCCTCTGCATCGAGTGGGAGCTTTCCCATTGAAGCTGTTCGTGGTGTTTTTCCCGCGCTGACGCGGCCTCCGGGGTTCATCTTCTTCGATAATGCAGCGGGCGCGCAGGTTCCGCAGACCGTGCTCGACGCGGTGAATCACCATCTCCTCGAGTGCAACGTACAGCGAGGGGGACGCTACGCGAAGAGCCGTGAAGTGGACGAGACGATTTTGCGGGCACGCCAAAGCGTCGCTGATCTTGTGAACGCTCGTGACACGAGTGAAATCGCGTTTGGGATGAATGCCACTTCGTTCATTCGCTTGGTGAGTCTTGCAATCGGACAAACGCTCGATCAGCGGAACGAGATTGTCGTAACTGACATGGACCACGAGGCGAACGTCGCCACCTGGCTGGCGCTGGAACGGAACGGAGCGAGTTTCCGCTGGTGGAAGATGAGGGAGGATGGGAATCTGCATGTGGATGACCTCGTCCCGCTGCTGTCTTCGAAGACGCGTTTAGTGGCGTGCACACTGGCTTCGAATGCCATCGGCTCGATTGTGGACGTCGCGGCGGCTGCAAGAGTAGCCCACGCGTCCGGAGCCGAAATATTTCTCGATTCCGTGCACTATGGCCCTCACGGACTGATTGATGTGCGAGCTTTCGATTGCGACTACCTGGTGTGTTCGGGCTACAAGATCTTCGGTCCGCACATGGGATTTCTTTGGGGACGACGTGAACTGCCGGAAAAGCTCCCGACCTTCCGCGAGGATTTCATCCCTGACGAGCCACCTGGAAAAATCGAGGCGGGTACCTTTGTTTACGAGAATGTCGCCGGCATGGATGCTGCGGTACGCTACCTGGAAACTTTGGGCCGAAGCATGGCCGCAAACGAAGCGACGGCGAAATCGCAATCGCGGCGTTCCGCCCTGCAACGTGCGTTTGAAGCAATTCGAGACTACGAAGAATCGCTTTCCGCCGAAATGCTGCGAGTGCTCAAGGATTGCCGCGCGGTTATCTACGGCGTGGCGGAGGAAGAACGCATCGGTCAGAGAGTGCCAACGCTGAGCTTCAATCTGCCGAACGTGCCGCCCGCAAGAGTCACTGAAGAACTCGCGAAACAGAATATCGGCGTGCGCGACGGCCACATGTATTCACCGCGGCTGATGAAGCGACTCGGGCTCCTCATAGAGAGCGGCGCGGTCAGAGCATCCTTGGTTCACTACAATACGATCCACGAGGTGCGCAGATTCGGCCAAGCCCTGGCTGAGATCAAAGAGTCATGCTGACCGACACACAAATCCTGCAGATTCGCTCTCGCTTCAAGATCTTCCAACACAAGATCTATCTCAACAGTTGCTCGCAGGGGCCGCTCTCGGACGCGGTCCAGGCTGGCCTGGAGGATTTCATGGCGAGTTGGCACGATCAAGGCTCGCCGTGGGAGGTGTGGGTGAATCGGTATGAGGCGGCGCGAACCGCTTTTGCACAATTCATCAACGCCAGCCCCGATGAAGTGGCGATCGTGACCAGCGTGTCGGCGGGGATCAATGGCGTCGCCAGCGCGCTGAATTTCCGCGAGCGGAAGAAAGTCGTGATGGGCGAGTTCGAGTTTCCGACGATGGGCCATGTCTGGATGGGACAACGCGTTCGAGACGCCGATGTGCAGTTTGTGGCTGCAGAAGGCGATCGCATTCGGGCAGCCAATTACGAAAAGATGATAGATCGCAATACGTGCATCGTGCCCCTCACGCACGTTTGCTTCAAGAACGGATTTCGTTCCGAGGTAAACGCCATCACTCAAATCGCGCACCGCTCCGGTGCCCTCGTCATGCTCGATGATTACCAGGATTGCGGAACCCGTCCGGTTAACGTGAAAGCGATGGATTTGGACTTTTATGTGACTGGCACCCTCAAATACCTGCTCGGCCCCCCTGGCTTGGCTTTCCTGTATGTGCGCAAGGAATTCATTCCGTCGTTAGTTCCCACAGTGACAGGATGGTTTGGGCAAGCAAATCCGTTCGCCTACGATCCCAAACTGTTCGACTTGTCTCCAACCGCGCGAAGATTCGAGTCTGGGTTCCCCATCCGTGCCCAATGTGTATGCCGCACTGCCCGGATTCCAATTGCTGCAAGAAATCGGCATGGAGAATGTGGCAGGCCACATCAAGGAACTCGCACAATCACTCTTGAGCTGCGCCCGCGACCTGGGGATTCGCACCAAAACGCCCGCTGATAGCGCGGGCCCACTGGTCGTGTTGCAGTGTAAGGATTCAACATTGCTGGTGCAGAAGCTCGCCGAAAGCAACATCGTCGCATCGAATCGTCACGACGGTTTGCGGATATCGTTCCACGTGTACAACACGATGGACGATGTGAAGGCGGTCGTGGAGGTTCTCAAGAAGAATATCGACCTTATGGTCCTTGACCCTGCCAGCGTTGGCAGCTATGACTGATCCACGACGCCCGGTCGGCCGTTGCGATGCGTGCCGGCGAGACGACTGCCACGCCCGAAGTAGAAGGTCTCCACCGCCGGTTGGGGCAACGACAGCTGACCATGATGGCCATTGGCGGCGCCATCGGTGTCGGTTTGTTTTTGGGAAGCAGCGTCACCATTCGCCTCGCTGGACCCGCCGTGATTCTTTCTTATCTTCTGGGGGCGGGCATCGCTCTCATCATGTCGTATGCTCTGGCGGAGATGGCGGTCGTCCATCCGGTCGCAGGCGCCTTCGGAGTTTACGCGGAGAAATATCTCAATCCCTGGGCTGGTTTTTCGGTTCGAGCCACTTACGGCGTCGCACAGATCATCGCGATCGGCGCCGAAGTCACCGCCGCCGGCATCTATATTTCCTTTTGGTTTCCGAATGTTCCACAATGGATTTGGGTCGTGTTGGTTTCGGCCGCTCTGGTGGCCCTCAATTCCATGCAGGTGAACCGCCTGGGTGAGTTTGAATATTGGTTCGCAACGATCAAAGTGGCGGCCATCGTCGCCTTCATCATTGTTGGAATGTCTTTGATACTTGGCGTTGGTTCGCGCGGCGCAATTGGCTTGGCCAACTTAACCCAGCACGGCGGATTCTTGCCTGCGGGATGGAAAGGAGTCTGGCTTTCGCTCACCATCACAGTCACCAGTTACATGGGAGTGGAAATTATCGCTGTCACGGCGGGAGAGGCTGAGCATCCGGAGGTTACGATTCCCCACGCCATGCGAAGCATTGTTTGGCGGCTCATTTTGTTCTATGTGCTGGCGATTGCGATCATGGTGACGATGGTTCCCTGGAACCAGGCCAGCGGTTCGTCCACGATTTCGGGCAGCCCTTTTGTGACTGCATTCGCCGCGGCGCATATACCGTTTGCCGCTGCGATCATGAACTTCGTGGTGCTCACAGCCGCATTGTCGAGCGTGAATACGAACCTTTACCTTTCTACTCGAATGCTTTTTTCCCTGGGACAGGGAGGCTATGCTCCAGATTGGATGGGCAAGGTGAGTCGCAACGGGGTGCCGCATCGCGCGCTGCTGGCTTCAACCGCGGGGATTGTCGCGGCCATTCTGCTGGCCATTTTTGCCCCTAAGAATGCTTTCCTCATGCTCTATGGGACTGCAGTCGCCGGAATGCTTTTCGTGTGGCTGGTGATTCTCAATACGCACCTCCGCTTTCGCAAAGCCATTACGCGCGAGCGGCTAGTGAGTTTGCCCATGCGTTTGTGGGCTCACCCGTTATTCACCGTTGTCGGTATTCTGTTGCTTCTTGCGATCTCAGCCACAACTTTCTTCGTGGACGGATTGCAATGGTCGGTTCCAGCATTCGCTGTTTTCCTCGGACTCATATCCCTGCTGTACCTGCGTAGCCGGCAGCGCAAAACCATTGAACAGGACGCCTCCCTCATGGTTCAAAAAGAAGATTCAGCAAGGAGAGCATGAAATGGGCGAAGCCAGCGAAGAGACCTACTCTTCGCTCCACCGGCAATTCAAAGGTGAGTTGCTGCGCCCCGGCGATAGCGGCTACGAAGACGCGCGCACCATTTGGAATGGCATGGTCGCTCGGACACCTGGCCTCATTGCCCGCTGCATGGACGTAAGCGATGTTCAGAACGCGGTCCGGGCCGCCACTGCGTCGGGAATTCTTACTGCGATCCGTTGCGGAGGGCATAGCCTCGCAGGTTTTAGCACATGTGACGGCGGCCTGGTGATTGATCTATCGAGAATGCGACAGGTCACGGTTGATCCCGAGGCGCGCCGGGCCAGGATCGCCGGCGGTTGCCTGTTGGGATCGATCGACAGCGCTACGCAGAAAGCAGGGCTTGTCTTTCCCGCCGGCGTCGTCTCTCACACCGGAGCTTCCGGATTGATCCTGGGTGGCGGAACCGGATGGCTCACGCGGCGATTTGGATTGTCATGCGACAACGTCGAGGGATTCACTGTGGTGACTGCAGATAGTTCCGTCGTGCGCGCCAACTCGAAGGAGAACGCAGATTTATTCTGGGCCTTGCGCGGAGGCGGCGGGAACTTCGGAGTGGTGACGGAATTCGAAGTGAAGCTCCATCCACTCACGTCTGTTGTGCTTGCTGAAGGCTTAACGCCCGAGTCGGGCATTCGGGGACTGCTCGAATGCTGGCGAGACTTCATGGCCGAGGCGCCAATCGACTTGAAGTGGAATATCGATCTCCGTCTTGCGCCACAAGAAAAAAAGGTGCCCATGGAACTCCGCGGGCGGCCCGTGGCCAGCAGTTCCTTGATCTGGACCGGTGATCCCGAAGCCGGACGTCCCTATCTGCAGCGCGCGCTATCGATGTGCAGCCCCGATTCGGTGCGCAGCAAAATTGTCTCGTTCCTGAGCCTGCAAACCATGGCGGATTCCGATTTCCCCCACGGCCGCCGCTATTACACCAAGTCGGGTTATTTCACATATCTCGACGACAGCAGTATTGATCGCTTGCTGGAGGCAGTTGCCACAATTCCGTCATCGGAAACCCAGATTGAATTGGCCTATCTAGGTGGCGCTGCAGCGCGCATTGACGGGGACGAGACTGCATTCGGTGATCGCAGCTCTCCGTTCATCCTGAACTTGCTGGCGAACTGGTCGGAGCCATCGGCCGATGCCGCCAATGTTGCCTGGATTCGCGGAACCTTCAACAAACTTCGGCCCGCTATGAAGCCGGGCGTTTACATCAACTTCATGAGCGGCGATGAGCAGGATCGCGTGCCTGAGGCTTATCACGAACGATGGGACCGCATCGTCGCAGTCAAGTCGCACTATGACCCCGACAACTTTTTCCGGTTGAATCAAAACATCCCACCACGCCCGGGCAGAGACTGACGTGGGAATGCCGAGTTAGTGGGAAGCCCCACCGACGTAGTTGCCATAGCCGACAATTACGGTCGAACTCACCAGTACCAACAGACTCAGAGCCACGAGCCACCTGGTTCTGCTTCCTGCGCCTTTCCATTCCTTCAACGCGATGCCCCACAACGTGCTGAAGATGATGATGCTGGCCATGTGCAGTGTCCAACTGGAGAACTTGTACCTTCCCATCTGGGTCTCGCCCATGGTGTAGAAGAAAAATTGCATGTACCAGGTTGTGCCCGCGAGCGCCGAGAACAAGTAATTGGCAAGCATGGGAGCACTCGCGGTCGTGTCTTGTGCAACAGCCACAGCAACGGCCATTTCTTCTGCCGGAGCATCGGTGGCTACTTCGAGGATGTGTTCTTCGTCGCGTGCAGGAAGTTTGCCGCGAACTTCCGCCTCGAAGTATTGGTAGCCAGTCCGGTTGCGCACGTTCAGAATGAGGCACCAGATGAAGTTGGTGGTGAATCCTCCGGCGAGAACGACGACGAGCACCGGAAGTCCCTGCCACAGCGCGGGTGTGCCGTGCTGGACGGTAATCGCCTTGATCGGATCGCCCGCTGCCAGTCCGTAGGCGAAGCAGGCGCTCATGACTCCTGAAAAGGTTGCGACGAGCAGTCCCTTTTTCAGGTCGAATTCCTTGATTGAGGCCCGCTTCTGTTCAGCTGACATCTCGCGCTCTTTGGAGATTCCGGCTGCGCCTGCGAACGCGATCCCGAGGAGACATACCGCGACACCGCCGAGAATGATCAGGCCGGAGTGAGTGCCCAGAACTTCGGAGGCGAACACTCCCCGAAAAATCGGAGGCATCAACGTGCCGAACGCCGCGGTGTACCCGAGTGCCACCGCCATGCCGAGCGACATTCCCAAATATCGCATGGTGAGTCCGAAGGTGAGACCGCCGAGTCCCCACAAAACTCCAAATGTGTACGACCAAAACAAACTGCCGGAAGGCGCTTCGTGGAGGACGCGCATGAGGTCGCTCGTCATCGTCAGCGCGAGGAGCCATGGGGCGATGATCCAGCTGAAGAATCCACCAACCAGCCAGTAGGTTTCCCAAGCCCAGTGCTTTACCCCGCGATAGGGAACGTAGAAACTGGCGGAAGCAAGACCGCCGAGCCAGTGAAAGAACACTCCCAGTGCAGGGTTCATGGAATCCTCGTATCTAGCGTAGGAAGGCTTCGGAGAGGCCGCCGTCTACGGGGATGACGTGCCCGGTTGTTTTCGCACTTTGATCACCGGCCAGCCACACGATCGCACCTGCACAGTCCTGCGGGAGGATGGGCCGCTTGGTCAGAGTGCGCTGCGCGTAGAAATCGGCGAGCTTGATGCGAAGCTCCTCGGTCGACTCGGAATCCTTGAAAGCGATTTTGTACTTTTCAAGAGATTGAATCACGCGATCGCGCGGGAACATGGTTGAACCTGCGACTACGGTAGCAGGGGCGATTCCGTTGACCCGCACATTCGGACCGAATTTGATCGAAAGTTCCCGAATCAGGTGATTGAGTGCAGTTTTGCTGGTGTCGTAGGCTTCGCTGCCTTTCTTGGGGACCACGGCGTTCGCGGAACTCGTGAGCACCATGGCGGCGGCCAGATCCTGGTCTTTGAATATCCATTCTGTCTGGTGGGCGAGGTGATAGTTGCCGGTGACATTCACCAGGAATGTCTGCGCCCACTGGGCGTCAGAGAATTCGCCGTCAGCACCGGGCACGGGATAGATCGCGGCCGTGTTGACCACGATGTCGATGCCGCCAAACTGTGCAATCGTAAAGTTCGCCACGTCCGCGATGGATGCCGCTGAACCGAGGTCGGCGCACGTGTGCGCGACAAACTCGGGAGACGATAGCTCTCCAGCCTCGTCTGCAACCTTCTTTGCTCCCTGCTGATCCAAATCCGCAACGACGACGTGGGCTCCCTTGCGCGCGAGGAGTAGCGCGACCTCACGACCGATTCCGCTAGCGCCTCCGATGATGAGAGCGATCTTGCGGCTGAACTCCGCCTCTGCGGGCATGCGCTGTAGTTTGGCTTCTTCGAGAGCCCAATACTCGATGCGGAAGGCTTCCGACCGCGGCAGGGCAACGTAGTTATGGGATTGAGTGAACTGCTGTGACTGCTCGGCGTGCCGGGCCTGCGGCAGAGGATGGGAAACTTCTCCATCTTCCAACGCGTTCGCGCCGGCCATGACGTGAATGGCATTGATAAAGAATTCGGTGGTGATTCGCGCTTCTTTTTTATCCTTGCCGAAGCCGAACAGGCCAAGTCCCGGAACGACGACGACAGACGGGTTCGAATCCCGCAGCTTCGGTGAGTCCGGCTGCGCCCACGCGTCGTAGTACTTCTTGTACACAGCTCGGTACTCGATGGCCTCACCTTTGATTCGATTCTTCAAAACATCGACATCTTCTTTTGCCGGATCCCAGGGAAGGAAAAGAGGGCAGACCCTGGTTCGCAGAAAATGGTCTGGACAACTGGTGCCGAGCGAGGATAATTCTTTTGCCCACTTCGACCCCGCAAACGTCAGAGCATCTTCATCGTCGGTAAAGTGCGCTACCACCCTACGATTCGAGGACACCACACCACGAAGCGCTGGAAGGATCTGCGTTGCGACCTTCTTGCGATCCAGTGCCGGACGGTGCTCGACACCGCCGAATAAGGAACCCTTGTCCGATTGATGCTTCGAAACAAATTCGCCCATCTGATCAATGGTGTGAATGCTGTTCAAATAGCAATCGCGCTGCGTCATTCCCCAGGTGAACAGGCCGTGTCCGCCAAGAATCAGTCCTTCCGCGCCGGGATTGTCTTGGACGGCCCGTTCAATCATCAGAGCGAGCTCGAATCCGGGACGCTGCCAGGGGACCCAGACAATCTTGCGATCGAATTCCTTGTTGAACTCATCGAGCTTACGTTTGCCGTTCGCGCTGGCCGCGAGAGCGATGGCCCAGTCCGGATGCAGATGATCCACGTGAGCGAAGGGAAGAAATGCGTGCAGAGGAGTGTCGATCGATGCAGCTACGCGATTCTCGCCAAATGCCGAGAGCGGATAGTAGCGGACCATCTCATCTTCGTATGCTTCGCCGCGGTAGAGTTCTTTGAGTTGCTCCAGCCGATCGAGGTAGAGCAAGGCAAATCCAGCATCAGTAATGGATCCGAGGTCTCCGCCACTACCTTTCACGGCCAGCACGCGGGTGGGCTTGGCCGTGAATGCGTCGGGGAGCTCCAGCTTGGAACTGGTGTTGCCGCCGCCAAAGTTCGTGATGCGCAAGTCCGCGCCCAGCAGGTTCGAACGATAGCGCAACAAAGCCAGCTGATTGCCGGATTTTTTTTGCGCTTCGGCCTCGTTCCACAGGTCCTTCAGACGAGTGGTCTCTTTGATTTCAGGCATAGATAGTCTCGCAATAGTGCTCAAAGCGTTCCGCGTGCTGATCCCATTTATCGGTATCACGTGGTTCAAAGACTTCGGTAGGGAAAGAGCGATCGACAATGGCGCGGACTTCCTGCAGCGAGGCCGCGCCGCCGGTCGCCAGAATTTGCACGGCGACGTTGCCGAGCGCGGTAGCTTCGGCGGGTCCGGCGAGCATGCGCCTTCCGGTCGCATCAGCCGTGAGCTGGTTCAGAAGGCGGTTTTTCGATCCGCCGCCGATGATGCGAATCTGCTCGATATGCTTGCCGGTCACATGTTCCAGATTTCGTAGAACAAAGCGATACTTGAACGCGAGGCTCTCCAGCACCGCTCTCACGTATGCGCCCACCTCACGCGGAGCGGGCTGATGGGTGCGAGCGCAGAACTGGTCGATTGCCGTGAGCATGTCCGCAGGCCGCAGGAAGGACTCATCGTCCGGATCGATCAGGTGCGAGAATGACGGTCTCCCGAGTTGCCAGTTCGATCAATTCACGATAGTCGAACGAAAGTCCCTGCGCAGTCCAAGATTTACGGCAGCCCTGCAGCATCCACAGGCCCATGACGTTCTTCAACAGCCTGGTGGTTCCGCTTACGCCGCCTTCGTTGGTGAAGTTCAGGCGCAACGCATCGGGGGTAATGACCGGGGAGTCTAATTCAGTTCCCAGCAGCGACCAGGTTCCAGAACTGAGAAATGCAGTGCCATCGCGGGCGGAAATTGCGGCCACGGCGGAGCCCGTGTCGTGACACGCTGGAGCAATCACCGTGGCGCTCGGTAAGAGAGGAATGACCTGCAATGTCGGGCAAGAGTGTGCCGACGATGGAGCCAGGTTCCACGATGGGCGCCGGCAGATGAGCTGGTAGTTCAAGGCTCTGCATCAGCGCCATGGCCCATGTACGCTTCACCGGATCGACCATCTGAGTGGTGGTTGCGTTCGTAAATTCGCAGACCACATCTCCGCTCAGCCAGTAGTTAAACAGATCTGGAATCGTAACCAGATGTTTCGCCGCCGCCAGCAAATTCGGCGTATGACGCCGAGCGGCAAGCAGTTGATACAGGGTGTTGATGGGCATGAACTGAATCCCGGTTGCTTTATAGATCTCCTCCTTGCCAACCCTTCTGAGGGTCTCTTCCATGATGCCGTCGGTTCGGCGGTCTCGATAGTGATAAGGGTTTTGGAGCAACTCGCCCCGTTCTCCCAACAGGGCGTAGTCGACACCCCATGCGTCGATTCCGATGCCAGCAAGTTCCACTCCGCCCAACTGCGAGAGAGCTTTTCTTACTTCGAACCACAGCCTGGGCGCATCCCAGTGAAGAGATCCGCCATATTCGACCGGTTCGTTGGGGAAACGATGAATCTCTTCGGTCGTGAGAATGCCTGACTGGAGACGCGCTAGAACAGCACGCCCACTCTCGGCGCCGAAATCGAAAGCGAGATAGGGCTTGCTCTTAGGCATAGGAGGAGACGCTCTGGGAATTCCGGGCTGCGCGTTCCTTGGTGATGCGTTCGAGATATCCGCTCTGACGGAATGCCTCCATAGGGTTCTTTGGCAGGCCTTTGGAGTCGCGCCATTCCTGGATCACCGGACGGACGTCGGTGGCGAATGCGTCTTGCAGCAAAGACTCCGCTTTTACCAAATCGCAATTCTTCTGGGCGGTCGCGAGCTCCCCACCATCGACCAGAGCCGCCTTGGAGAAGAGTTCCTGCGCCATAGTTACCGTTTGGATGGCCGCTTCGATTTTCCCTTTGAGATTGTGACTCTGGTCGACCATGTAGGCGATGTCTGCCGGCTTGCCGGTTTCCCACTCGAAATAGCGAATCTCGTGGAAAATACGGAAAACCTGATAGGGATCGATGGAACCGATGGTCAGATCGTCGTCGGCGTAGCGGCGATCGTTGAAGTGAAAGCCCCCCAGCATGTCTTCTGACAACAGCCAGGCCACGATCTGCTCGATGTTTTGCGCCGAATAGTGATGTCCAGTATCGACTAAGACTTTCGCTTGCGGTCCAGCCGCGCGGGAGAGAAGCAGAGACATGCCCCAATCCGCGATATCGGTGTGATAGAAGGCGGGCTCAAACGGTTTGTACTCGATCAGAAGTCGCTGTTCGGAGAGACAGAGTCTCGATGCGACTCCTTCAATAGCTCCGTGAACCACTGCTTGCGTTGCCGGATATTCGCCGTCCCTGGATAGTTCGAACCGTCGGCAAACCACATGGAAATGTCGCGGGAGTGCAGGCGCCGAGCAATCTCAATGCTGTCCTTTGTGTGCTGCAGAGCGCGCTGCTCGAATTGCAGGATCAGGATTGCCGAACGAGCCAAACTTATACTCCTGATCCTGGAAAAGATTGGGATTGATCGAGCCGGGAAGAACTCCGTAGTGATCGGCAAACTTCTTGATGTCGTCTGTGCTGCGTACGCCATCAGGGCAATCCCAAAGAACATGCAACGCTATGGTAGGGCAGACTCCGGTGAGCAGGTGCACCTGGCCAGCATCGGTGAACTTTTCTTCGGTCGTTGTGGCCGCGGCCGGTTGGATGAACTTTCCGAAACGAGTGCCAGTGTTGGCGAAACCCCAGGACGGCAGCTCGATGCGGAAGGAATCGAGCGCGCGGAAGATCTTCTCGGTTCGGTGTGCGTCCATACCAACCTCTTTTCGAAAGAAGATTAGAGTTCCCCCGGCGCAGGGGTCAAGAACTTGTTCGCTCTATGCAGTCTCGCACTGCAGACAGCAGCATACACTCTCGAAGGCCAAGCTGGCGGCGCATGCGGTGGTGCAACGGTTGTCAGCAGCCAGCATTCGGCATATTGTGGCGGTGCCAAGAGAATTGATATCCTCGGTGGCTTTGCGCGTGCGGCGGAGTGCCGTCTATGGAGGATCGTGTGCAGCGTTCGAAATTGCTGAATGTGGCTGTCGCAATTGTGTTTCTGATTTCGGGTGCTTCCGCCACGCCGGTGCGTCTGCGGTGCGAATACCTGGAGAATCCTCTCGGCCTTGACGTGGCCGTGCCTCACTTATCGTGGCAGAGCGACAGTGCCGAGCGTAACTGGAAACAAGTCGCGTACGAAGTGTTCGTGGCCAGCAGTGACGAAGGCCTCCGGGCCGACAAGGCCAATATATGGGACAGCGGCAAAGTTGATTCGGCGGAGTCGGTTGGAATTGCCTATCGCGGCCCAGCGCTCGAGTCGCGGCATAGATATTTCTGGAAGGTTCGAGTGTGGGATGCGGCTGGGCAAGTCTCCGAATCCATGAGCACGGCCTGGTGGGAAACGGGTCTTCTTCATCCAACTGACTGGAAGGCAAAGTGGATTCGCTGGAAGAATCCCGAGGATGAACTGGACCGTCAGGGGATCCGTTGGATCTGGGTGCCGGGCCAGGATGCGCTCGCAGTTGTACCCAAGACGGAAGCTACATTTCGCCTCACCATCAAGCTTTCTGGGAAAGCACGGGAGGCGGTTCTGTTACTCGCGACGCGAGGGGACGTTGTCGCGAAAGTGAACGGTCACGAAGTTGACGCCAAGAGCAGATGGAGCACGTTCGATCGGAGGGACATTGCTGAGCAACTGGTCGTAGGCGAGAACTCAATTGAAGTGACCGTAACTGCTCCTGAACCACCGGAGTACGGGCCCAATGCCGGGGCGAAAACGACGACGGCCGCGCTTGCGGCGCTGGTGAAGATCACCGATTCCAACGGCACCACCCTCCGCTTTCCGACAAGTGAACACTGGAAGGCGAATCTTGAAAAGACATCCAGATGGAAATCAGCGCACGTCGTTGCGGAATTAACCGACAAGCGACTCGGAGATCCGGGCCAGTTGCCGCAGCCGGCCGCATACCTGCGTCGAACGCTTGCAGTGTCGAAGAACGTGCAAAGAGCGAGACTCTACGTGACAGCTCTCGGCAGCTACCGTGTTTTTGTAAACGGCAGCCGCGTTGGCAGCGACGTCCTGACACCCGATTTCACCGACTATCGCAAGCGCGTTTTGTATCAGACCTATGATGTGACCGGGCTGTTGGTCAACGGCAACAATGCGATCTGCGCCCTGCTGGGCGACGGTTGGTATGGCAGTGGTCTGACGTGGG
The DNA here is from genome assembly GCA_963701935.1 of uncultured Acidobacteriaceae bacterium. Taxonomy (GTDB): domain Bacteria; phylum Acidobacteriota; class Terriglobia; order Terriglobales; family Acidobacteriaceae; genus Sulfotelmatobacter. The sequence continues at coordinate 575,087 of CAVPBT010000001.1, forward strand.
ACGGCGTGCACTTCTTTTCTCCGCCGAACCGCTTTGTGGCTCAACTCGAACTCGATTACGCAGATGGCAGTCACGACACGATTGTGACCGACGAATCGTGGAAGACGTCTGCATCACCGGTCCTTCGATCCGATATCTACGGCGGGGAAGTCTATGACGCGCGTCTGGAACAGGCCGGATGGGAAAAGCCTGAATTCGACGACTCGAAGTGGAGCCCGGCGGTGGTTGCGGACGCGCCCGCCATTACCGTGTCGAGCCAGATCGCCGCGCCAGCGAGAGTGATCGCCACTCTCAAACCCAATAGCGTGACTCCCGCCGCGAACGGTGCGTACATCTTCGACATGGGCCAGAACATGGTGGGATGGGCGACTCTAAAGGTGAAGGGATCAGCGGGCTCCAAGGTCCGGCTACGATTCGCCGAGATTCTGAATCCCGACGGGACGATCTACACGGCAAACCTCCGCAATGCCGACGCGACAGATTCTTACACCTTGCGGGGCGGGGAAGGAGAAACTTTCGCTCCGCATTTTACTTTCCACGGTTTCCGCTACATCGAGATGACTGGCTATCCCGGAACGCCGAGTCTCGATGCGATCCAGGGAGATGTTGTCAGCAGTGTCAGTGGAGATCCTGTCGCCAAGCTGGCGACGTCCAGTGCTCTGGTCAATCAAATGTGGTCGATTGGCATCTGGGGCCAGCGTGGGAATTTCCTGAGCATCCCCACGGATTGTCCGCAACGCGACGAACGTCTGGGTTGGATGGGTGACGCGGGCGTTTTCTGGCGAACCGGAAGCTATAACTTCGACATCGCGGCGTTTTCTCAGAAATTCATTCAGGACATCGTCGACGCCCAAAGCCGGCAGGGCGCATTTCGAAACGTGTCCCCGAACACTCTTCCCGCCAGTGTCGATGAGCCTGAGGAACCCTCCCTCGATAGCGACATGATAGGAGCGCCGGGATGGGGCGATGCCGGAGTCATTGTCCCGTGGACAACGTGGATGCAGTATGCCGACAAGGCGGTCATCGAAGAAAACTGGGATGCGATGCAACGGTGGATGAGTTTTATCCAGAGCAGGAATCCTGATTTCCTGCGTACGAAAGGAGTTGGGCCTAACTTTGCGGACTGGTTGGCTCCCGACGAAAACACGAACAAAGACCTGCTCGCGACCGCGTACTGGGCCCTGATCGCCAATATGATGTCGCAGATGGCGCACGCAATTGGCAATGACGCCGACGCGAAGCGGTACGACGACGTTGTGCAGAATATTCGCGCGGCTTTTCAGAAGGCTTACATCAAAGAAGATGGAACGGTTGGAACGGGGACGCAAACTTCCTACGTGGTCGCGCTCTATACCAAGATGGCTCCTCCGTCTCTAGAGCCGATGCTTGTCGACAAGCTCGTCACAGACATTGAAGGACGTAACTGGCATCTCTCCACAGGATTCCTCGGCACGCCGTTCCTGCTTTTCACGCTGGCCGATCACGGGCGTAGCGACGTGGCGTATCGTCTGTTGTTGAACGACACATATCCCTCTTGGGGTTACATGCTGTCGAAAGGCGCGACGACTTGGTGGGAGCGTTGGAATGGAGACACCGGCGATCCATCGATGAATTCCTACAATCATTATGCGTTCGGTTCGGTCGTCGCCTGGGTTTACCGCTACGCCGCCGGTATTGACACCACCCCCGATTCGCCGGGATTCAAGCAGATCGTCATTCATCCTCACCTCGATTCGCGAATAACGTCGGCACGAGCAGAGTACGAATCGGTATACGGCAAAGTCATCAGCGACTGGGACGGCACTCCCACGGGTCCGTTTTCGTTAAGAGTTACGATCCCGGCGAATACTTCGGCGAAAATAATCTTGCCCGCAATCGCTGGAGCGCACGTGACGGAGGACGGCAGCCCCGCGGACGCGCAGATGAAAGACGGATCCTACGTGGTCGGGATTGGAGCAGGCTCCTACAGCTTTGAAGTGAAGTGATGGCTCTGAGGAAACTGAAAGTAGACGAACTGGCTATCATCGAAGCGACGCTGAGGTCGAACGCCGGGTGCCGGACACTCCTCGAGGTGGTATGATCCGGCTGATTTCCAGGAGAACCTCATGCGTTTTCGATCTGCACTGATTGCCATTCTGGTCACAATCTTTTCATTCACATTTAGCGTGCGAGTTGCCGCGCAGGCAGGCTGGGCGGTCGAGAAGACCCTTCACATCGGCGGCGACGGCGGAATGGACTACATCACACTCGATGCCAAGTCGCACCTTCTTTACGTTCCCCGAACCACCCACACGATGGTCATCGACGCCGACTCGGGCAAGACGGTCGCGGACATTCCTGGCCAGAAGCATAACCACGGAGTGGCTCTGGTTCCTGAAGCGGGGCGAGGATTCATCACGGACGGCGCTGGCGCGATCGTGATTTTTGATCTCAAGACGAATGCTGTGCTGGGCACGGTCACGGCGCACCGTGACGCTGACGGAATTATTTTCGATAAAGCCAGCGGACTGGTGCTGGCCGTCTCCGGCGACGACGGCATTCTTATGTTGCTCAAGCCCGATGCGGACCCCAAGACCGTGGCCATCGAAGCTCCTATTGACGTGGGCGGTAAACCCGAGTTTCTGGTGTCCGACGGAGCAGGGAAGGTCTACATCAATCTGGTGGACAAGAGCGAAGTTGCAGTGGTCGACATCAAAGCCAGGAAGGTACTTGCGCATTGGCCGGTCGCTCCCGGCGGCGCCCCGGTAGGGATGTCGATGGACACCGCAAAGCGGCGACTATTCATCGGATGTCGCAACCCGCAGAAGCTGATCGTGATGAGCGCGGACGACGGCAAGGTGCTGGCGGATCTGCCCATCGGCGCTGGCGTGGATGCGACCAAGTTTGACGGCCACCAGGCGTTCGCGAGCTGCCGTGACGGCAAGCTCGCAGTTGCCGCTGAGACTTCGACGGGCAAATTCGAGATCGTGCAGTCTGTGGCTACTGCAGTTGGGGCCAAAACCATGGACGTTGACCCCGAGCTGCACAAGATTTATTTGCCCACCGCCGAATTCGAGGAGGCCAAACCGGGAGCCCGTCCGGCGGCCAAGCCTGGGACGTTCATAATTGTGGTCGTCGCGCGTCATTAGGAGTTGGGACGGGGCAGTTGCACCTACGAGCTCCAGGGGGCTAATTCCCGACTTCTTCCACCCGAATGTGCTGAAACTTTCATCCTTGACCGGTAGTTTCCCCCGGTGTAGAGTTTTTTGGCCTTCCCCCTTTGGAGGCGAAGTTGCCAGCCAGCTTTTCTGTATCGAAGATCCCCCAAATTCTGCTTGTGTGCCTCGGTTTAGCCTGCCTGGCAGCTCCAGCTGCGGCTCAGGTGGTCGGTTGCCCGACCGACTGCGAGCAACAACGTCTGCCTCACGACGTATCAGGGAGGACCGGGCCACCTCGGGTTCAATTCTAATGAGCCTGCGCTCACCGAAACAGCCATCACTGCGACGACAGGCCAGAAGTTTCATAAGCAGTTCTCGGTGGCCGTAAATGGGGCGATTTACGCCCAGCCTCTGGTACTGCCCAGCGTGACCATCAACGGCACCACCTATGCCGACGTAGCGTACGTGGCCACAGAGCAGGATTGGGTATACGCGATCGACGGCAATACGGGAAATATTCTCTGGTCGACTAATCTCGCGCCCAGCGGCTATATCCCTCTGGTGAGTACGGATCTGCAGTGTTCCAACATTCTGCCGGCGCCCGGATACATCGGAGTCACCGGGACGCCGGTGATCGACATCAGCGGGAACCAGGGAGGGCAGGCCATCACCAGCGGCGTTCTTTATGCCGTCGCCAAGCTGAAAACCGCGACCACCCCGTATAGCTATAAGCAGGGCCTGTTTGCTTTGAGTGTGACCAACGGGGCTGTTTTGGCATCCATCGACATTGGGGGAACCTTCAACAAAATCACGTTCACCTCGGGGCCGATTGGAAATGCGGCACCGTACGCGTTGACGCAAAATCAGCGAGCCTCGCTGCTCGCGGTTCCGGTCAGCGGACAGAATCCGCAAATCGTGGTGACCTGGGGCAGCAACTGCGACCACAAGAATTTTCCCTACAACGGGTGGGTGATGTCCTACCAGCTCAACGCGGCGCAGACTGCGCTGGCGCAGACTGCAATCTGGACGAGCGTCCCGGCAAAGCATAGCTATGAAGGTGGGATTTGGGGAGGAGGCGCTGGCCCTGTCCTGGATACCAATGGGCACATCTTCGTTACCACAGGGAATGGAGACACCAGCGTCAAGGTGAGTACGCCTCCCAATGATGCAGCGACATCGTGCACCACGTTACCCTGCGACTACGGCAATTCCATCCTGGAAATGCAGCTGACGGGAAAAACCTTTTCTGTGTTGGACTTTTTCACTGCTTACGACTGGGTCACGCGGAACACCGACAACTATGACGTCGGTTCCGGCGGAATTATGATTTTGCCCGTTCAGACCGGCGGGAACCCGGCGAACTTGCTGGTGCAGGCTGGGAAGGAAGGCACAATTTTCCTGGCGCAGACTTCTCCGGTGGGCTCGCTCGGGGGCTATACCGGGAACGGCGTCTCCGACTCAACCCTACAGGCACTGCCGCATGTGCTCTGCTACAACACTGCGGTGGAATGTGGAGTCATCGGGAGCGGGGCATTCTGGCCAACAACCTCAGGCGGCGGGACCTCGACCGGCTACGCTTTTTTTGTGGGGGCGAACCTCCCCATGATGCAGTTCCAGTTCTATCCCAACGGAAGCACTTGCACCAATACCGGGGCGAGCGCCGGGTTCTGCACGACGCCGACTGCGTCGACGGCCTTTACCTTCGGATGGCCCGGACCCACGCCCGCCTTGTCGGCTGCCAGCGTTTCGTCTCCGCAGGCAATTGTCTGGGTCGTGGATACACGCCGGGCCGGAAGCAAGGGGCCCGCAGCCTTGTGGGCCTTCGATGCGACCACGCTGAGCTGTCTCTATACGACGAACCAGCAGGCGTCAAAGAGCGCTTGCACGGTCGTGGCACCTTCCTCCGACGTGCCCTCGGGGATCGCGGTGAAGTTCGTTGTACCGAGTGTGGCGAACGGAAAGGTGTACGTAGGATCAACAGGCAACACCTCCACGACTGAGGGATATCTGAATATCTACGGCATCAGCTGAAGAATTGTGATGCGCAGTTGTCCGTTGAGAAGAGGCTAGCCCGCGCTTCTTAACGCATTGTACAACTCTCTGACGTGCTCTTCGAGCACGACGTAACGCTGGTACTCACGCCCTTCCACCGCTCCCATAGACACTCGTGCGTTGTGGTACTGCATGGGACTCGGTACGGTGCTACGCAGCCCAACATGAACTTCCTTGACCCCAGTGTGATCAACCAGACTGCGCGCATTTTCTGGCTTGATGCCGCTGCCGGGCATGACGACGATCCTGCCTTCTGCCCGGCGCACTAACTGCGCGATCGTTTCCTGCCCCTGGAGCGAAGTCGGTTCTCCTCCGGAAGTGAGGACGCGATCGACCCCCGCGGCGCACACGTCGTCGAGAGCGCGAAACAGGTCGGCAGTCATGTCGAAAGCGCGATGAAAGGTGACGGCAAGCGGGCGCGCGAGATCCACCAGCTCGCGAGTGCGAGCGACCTCCACATTTGCATTCGCGTCGAGGATGCCGAAGACCACTCCGTTCGCCCCCAGTCGCTTGGCAACCATAATGTCGCGGCGCATCGTTTCGAATTCATCTGGTTCGTAAAAGAAGTCGCCAGCGCGCGGGCGAATCATCACGTGCAAGGCTATAGAGATCGCGGCCCGGGTCATTTCGATGAGTCCGGCGCTGGGCGTCACTCCGCCTTCGATGAGGCTGCTGCACAGTTCCACGCGTGCGGCTCCGCCACGCTCCGCCGCCGCTGCAGAAGCGACCGAATCCGCACAGACTTCAACCAAGATCCTTGTCGGTTATGAGTCACGCTGTTTCGAATATACAGGCCCTGAGTGTGAGTGTCTGACCAATGGAACCAAGGCTGACAGGGCTCGGATATAATCAAAAAATTCTCCCGCCTATGCGAATCCGGCTTCGCCTCTGGATCGTTCACTTGCTTACGTGCATCGCCGTCGCGCAGACGGCGCCCCCCAAACCTCAACCCACGCAGGCTCCAGTTCCGCAGTTCGAAGATGTCGCAGAGAAGGCCGGCCTCACCGTTGCACACATGTCTACTTTGGACAAGAAGTACATTGTCGAGTCGATGAGTGGCGGAGTCGGCCTGATCGATTGTGACAACGACGGCAGACTCGACATCATCACCGTCAATGGATCGACCGTGGAGCGTTTTCGAAAGGGCGGCGATCCAATGATTACTCTCTATCATCAGGATTCCGATCCCAAGAATGGTGACCTGAAGTTCACCGACATTACCAAAGCGGCGGGCCTCACGCGCAAGGGCTGGGGAATGGGGATCGCCGTTGCCGACTATGACAACGATGGGCTACAGGATATCTATGTCACGGGTTACGGCGGCAACGCGCTCTATCACAACCTGGGCAACTGCAAATTCGAAGATGTAACCGACAAGGCAGGAGTCGCTGGAGGTGGCTTCAGCACGGGTGCGGCGTGGGCCGACTACGACCGTGATGGCCGCGTCGATCTGTTCGTTTCGCGCTATGTGCATGTCGACATGGACAAGCTGCCGGAGTTCGGCAATGATCCGCACTTTTGCCGCTTTCGGACGGTGATGGTGCAGTGTGGTCCTTGGGGCATGCCCGGCGAATCGGATCTGTTGTTCCATAACAAGGGCGACGGCACCTTCGAGGAGGTCTCGAAGAAAGCTGGCGTGGACGACCCGCATCATTATTACGGTTTGGGCGCGAGTTGGGGCGACTACGACAACGACGGATGGCCCGATCTCTACGTGGCCAACGATGCGGGGCCTAATTTTCTCTACCACAACAAACACGACGGCACATTCGAAGACGCCGGCCTGCTCGCAGGTGTTGCCCTGAGCGGCGATGGCATGCAGCAGGGATCGATGGGCGTGGCCTGGGGAGACTATCTGCACGAAGGGCGCTTGTCGATCCTCGTCAGCAATTTTGTGGAGCAAGGATCGACGCTCTATCACAATCTTGGGGGCGACAGCTTTGCGGACGTCAGCGTGCGGGCCAAGATCGTGAAACCGACGTATCCGCTGGTGAGTTGGGGGACGTCTTTCTTCGATATGGACAACGATGGCTGGCTCGACATCTTCACTGCCAGCGGCCACGTCTACCCGCAGGTCGACAGCATTCCCGGGGGCACGCAGTATCGCGAACCGCTGGTGCTGTTTCGCAATCACCGCGACGGAACGTTTGAGGATGTGTCATCGACGCTGGAAAAGCTGCCGCTGAAGTCCAGGCGGGGAGTGGCTTTCGGGGACATCAACAATGATGGCAATGTCGATATGGTGGTGCTCAACGTGGGCGAGCCGCCGTCGCTGTTGCTGAACCACAACGAGAGTCCGAATCATCGCGTGCTGTTCAAGCTGGTGGGGACCAAGAGCAACAAGGCGGCGATCGGAGCGCGGGTTACGGTGAAGGCGGGAACTCTCTCGCAGATGAACGAAGTGCGCGGAGGCGGGAGCTACCTCTCACAGAACGATTTGCGACTGCATTTTGGGTTGGGCGCGAACGACAAGATGAGCGAGGTAATCATTCGCTGGCCGAATGGCGGGACCGAGACTCTGCGCAACCTCGCCGCGGATTTCATTTACACGATCGTCGAGGGGGCAGGGATCCAGCAGAAAACGGCGTTGCCTGCTTTGCTGCGACAGTGAAATCCTTTTTCTCTCTCCGAGTTGTCGTGTGCGGTGTTGTTGCCAAATGGGTGGATGGGTGTAATCAGGATTTTCGAAAATCCTAAGACTCTGAACCAGAAACTCGTTACCATTGGCCCCCGACGCGCTCGTCGAGGGCCTGAAACGGCGGCGCGCTCCTCGGGGGCCTTCCTGCTCTAGTTTTCAGCACTAGGGTGCATAACGAGTAAAGACAAGGTCACTCCCTTTGGCCTTCTCGTGGCAGGGGAAGCAGCTCTTCATAAACGCCGCGTCCCCAGGTTTGCCGTCTTGAAAGTGAGCGAACCCCCAGCCCCGGTTGCGGCGTACTTCGTCGAGTCCTTGACCATAAACTGAATGTTCGTGGGGGAACCGGGAACGAAAGATTGAACCTGGCCAAAAACTTTGTTGTTTTCGTCCGACGCGACGTTACGGTAATGCAAAGCAGCAATGATCGCGCCGTCCGGAAATGGAAGCTTCCCTTCGCGATAGGCCTTGATCGCTACATCGTTGCCCAAGACGGCACCTAAACTGTTGAGGTTGCCTGCTTCATGGGCCGAGGAAATCCACTGCCAGTCGCGGTACCCGTGAGGGATTTCGGTAACGAAGGTTGGGGCGGGTTCCCCACCCGTGCGTCCTGGTGCAGGGGCAATAAGGGTGACAAGACCGGCCATTGTTGCAACTGCAACCGACAAGAATGTGTAGTGCTTCATAACGGTTCCTCCATCGAATACCCTTGGGCAAACTGATATTCGTAGTCTTAACTGTTTCGTCTTAAACCTGAAGTCAATGCCTTTTCGATCGCCAGTTGCTTAGGTGGAACTCACGCGCAACAGCCACAACCTGCGGGTAGCGGGTCGCCCATGCGGCACGGAGCATGCGGCGGTCACGCTTTAATTGTTTTGGAATCTTTTTCTGTCGCTGCGGATCTCCGACTGCATCGGCTGCGATGACCGGATCACAACAGAAGCGTGGACGCGACACAATTGGACGATAGTATTGGGCGACACCTAAGTATCGGTCGATGCCTGTTGCGCAACTCAAGACCCCTGCGACGGGGTCAAAGACCAAGAGTCAACAGGTGCACCCTATTCAATTCCCAGTTGTCTCTGAATTTGCTCCAGCGGAACACCCTTCGTTTCCGGAACCATCGTTCTTACCCAGATGAGTTGCAGTACCATCATGCCCGCGAAGAACGAGAAAACGTAACCGGGTGGGAAGGATGCTACCATCCGCGGGAAGAACGTTGTGAGCAGGGCAGCGAAGATCCAGTGCGTGAAACTGCCCAACGTTTGACCTTCGGCGCGATGGCGGTTGGGAAATATCTCGGAAATCAGGACCCAAATCACCGCTCCCTGGCCGACCGCGTGCGCAGCGATGAACGCGAAGATGCACACCGGCACGATGGGAAGATGATTTGTGAAGAAGGCCCAGGCGACGAGACCGAGGGAAGCGATGTAGCCGAACGATCCAATGTAGAGCAGTGTACGCCGCCCCAACCGGTCAATCAGCCAGAGCCCGACAAACGTGAAAACGAGATTGGTGACGCCGATCCCGACGGATTGCAGCCGGGCTGCGTTGGCAGCCAGGCCTGTCAGTTCAAAGATGCGGGGCGCGAAGTACAAAATCGCATTGATGCCCGACATCTGGTTGAAGAAGGCGACCAGAATAGCGAGCAAGATCGGTTTGCTGAGACGTCTCGTCCAGAAATGTCCAGAGGATGCTTGTTGCGTAGAGGCCCTGATAATCTCGTCCGCCTGGGCATCGATTTCGGCTTTCGCAACGTCAGGCTCGATACGTTGCAGGACCTGTAGCCCCGCTTCGCGGTCGCCCTTCCGGCTGAGCAGCCAACGGGGACTCTCGGGCAGGCCGAAGCAAAACACGGCGTACAGAAACGACGGAAACGCGGCCACACCCAGCATCCAGCGCCACGCATTTTCGCCGATACCCGCGAGCAGCGCGTTCGAGACGTAAGCGATCAGGATGCCAAAAACGATATTGAACTGGAACATCCCAGCCAGCCGCCCGCGATGCTTGGGCGGTGCGATCTCCGAAATATACATGGGCGCAACGACCGTCGAGATGCCGACGCCCAGCCCGCCAATGACGCGCGCTGTAATGAACACAGCCACGTTCGGCGCCAAACCGGAGCCAGCGGCGCCGACAAAGTAAAGAACGCCAATCCAAAGCAGTGTGGCCTTGCGGCCGAAGCGGTCCGCGGGCCAGCCGCCCAGAAGGGAACCGACCACCGTGCCGTACAGAGCCGAGGCCATGGCAATGCCATGCATGCCAGGACTCAGTCCCCAAAGTGTTTGAATTGTTTTCTCCGCGCCGGAAATGACGACGGTATCGAATCCGAAAAGGAATCCGGCGAGTGCCGAAGTGAGTGACCAGAAGAAGATGCGACCATTCATAAGTGGGTGGAGCGGTGCTTCGCAACGAATCGGTCCGACGTTGAGCAACTGAGAACTGCTCTTACCCCTTGGTCAGCGGATAGCCCTTCTCGCGCCAGCCGCGAATGCCGCCGTCCATCGAGATGACATTGGTGTATCCCATCTTCTGCAGGTTGTCGGCGGCCAGTGCGGAACGAAATCCGCCGCCGCAATAGAGAACCATTTCTGCATTAAGGTCCGGCACGCGCGCCTCAATGTCGCGCTCGATAACGCCTTTGCCGAGGTGAATGGCGCCGGGCAGATGATCTTTCGCGAATTCACTTTCTTCACGCACGTCGACGAGAACGAACTTGTCAGCGCGGTCCATCCTGCTCTTGATCGCATCGACGTCGGTCTCGCGCACGCGGGTTTTGGCGTCGTCCACAATCTTCAGAAAACGCGGAGGATGCTGGTGAGCCATGAGAACTCCTTGTCGCTCCACATAGTACCAAGCCATGGACGGTTGCGGCATCCGGAATGTGCCAGCGGGTTGCGTTCACTTCGATTAGCATGAACGCGTGGCGGCGAAGGGACCATCTCGCAGGATAGGACTGGCTCGCGCGTTGTCGAAGCTGGGATATTGTTCGCGTTCGCAAGCTGCAGAACTCATTCGCGCAGGCCGGGTGCGCTCGAACGGCAGCGTGCGGCGCGATCCGGAGACTCCGACGCGCCTGGAGCAGGACCGCATCATAGTGGATGGCCAGACCATTGAACCGGGTACGAAGATCTATCTCATGATGAACAAGCCGCGCGGCCTGGTGACCACGGCGTCGGATGAAAAGGGCCGCGAGACGGTGTATGGAGTTTTGCAGAGAGCTGGAGAGTCGCTGCCCTGGGTTGCTCCCGTTGGGCGGCTCGATAAGGCAAGCGAAGGGCTACTGCTGCTCACCAACGACTCCGAGTGGGGTGCGCGAATTGCCGCGCCCGAGACACATCTGGAGAAAACTTACCATGTGCAGATCGACATGGTTGCAGACGCGAACCTCGTTCAGGCGCTCGTGAACGGCGTGAAATCCGGCCGCGAGTTGCTGAGAGCCCGGAAGGCTGCCGTGTTGCGTGCGGGAGAGAAGAATTGCTGGCTTGAGATCACGCTTGACGAAGGCAAGAACCGGCAGATCCGCCGCATGCTGGAAACGCTCGGCGTTGAAGTACTCAGGCTTGTGCGCGTGGCAATCGGTCCGCTGCAGTTGAGTAATCTGGCGAAGGGTGCGTTTCGAGCGTTGACGAGAGAAGAGAAGCAGGAGCTGGATCGCGCAGTGCGAGCAAGGATTTCATGAGCGACCTTACCTTTCTTCCCGCTGTCGTTATGGCCCAGCACGTCCGGGAGAAGAAGATCTCTCCGGTCGAGGTCGCCGATGCCCATCTGGCGAAGATCGAACGGCTGAATCCGAAGCTGAATGCATTCGTCCATGTCGACGCAGATCGCGTACGCCGCGAGGCCCGCGCCGCCGAGGCTGTCGTGATGAAGGGCCAGACGCTCGGTCCGCTGCATGGCGTCCCGATCAGCATCAAGAGTTCAATCGACGTCGCCGGATTCCGGTGCGAAGCGGGCACGCGGCTGCGTGCGGGAAACATCGCAACGCAAGACGCACCACTGGTCGTGCGCCTGCGGCAAGCGGGAGCGATCGTCCTGGGCACGACCAATACGCCCGAACTGCTCATGGCGTGGGAGACAGACAATTGTCTAAACGGCCGCACCAACAGTCCCTGGGATCTGGAACACACGCCGGGCGGTTCGAGTGGTGGCGAGGCTGCGGCGATAGCAGCGGGAATGTCTGCGGGCGGCGTGGGCAGTGATGGCGGCGGATCGATTCGAGTGCCCGCACACTTTAGCGGGATCTGCGGCCTCAAACCAACCCCGGGACGGGTACCCTCCACTGGCCATTTCCCCCCATCAGGCGGCCCATTCGCGCTAATCGGTGTTGTTGGGCCGATGGCGCGTAGCGTGGCGGACTTAAAGGCGTTGTTCGAAGTGATGCAAGGCCCGGACGACGGCGACCCCTGCGCGGCGCCGGTGCCTGTGCGATGGCCGAGCGACCACGAAGCCAGGAAACTTCGGATCGGCTATTTCGAAGACGATGGCCGCACGCCTGTCACTCCAGAAACTCGCGTTGCAGTCAGGACCGCCGCAGAAGCGTTGCGGGGTGCGGGATTTGAAGTCGTGCCCTTTCGTCCCGAAGGTCTCGAGGAAGCGCGCCTGCTGTGGAAGAAATTCTTTGTGACCGCCGGCGGAATGCTCATCCGTCCAATGTTCCACGGACGTGAGCATGACCTGAGCCCGATGCTGAAGCAGTTTCTCGAGTGGTCCGCAGCCGAGCCACGACTCACCGCCGACACGCTGCTCGAAGCTTGGATCGGCCGCGACGTTCTGCGAACCAAGTTTCTCGAGCAGATGAGGGAGTATCCCATTCTGCTTTGCCCTGCGGCAGCGATTCCTGCGTTCCGCCACGGCGAACGCAGTTGGAAAATCGACGGCAAGACGATCGAGTACTTCGATGCCTGGAGCTATACCGAATGGTTCAACCTGCTGGGGAATCCGGGGGCGGTAGTTCCGGTGAGCCATTCTGCCGATGGACTGCCGATCGGCGTGCAGATCGTCGGCCGGCCATGGGAAGAAGAGCAGGTTTTGACCGTTGCCGCCGCGCTCGAGAAGGAAACCAACGCGTGGAGAATCCCGCCGATTCGTTGAAAACTGCTCTGACATTTCTCGATAGTATTTTTGTATTATTCCGCCTTGCGCCAGCTCTGTATAACGTTATGTGCGCGGGAAGTCAGCCACTGTGGGACTGATTCCCCGGTCAACGCTGTTGAACGTCTGCTCATGCGGGACACACTTACATCTGGCGGATTCGTCGGTCGAGCCCTGTATTGGCTCGTGGCGCTTCTGGTTCTTTCGGCCGCGTATCTTTATACGTTTCCGCAACCCAACATTCCTTATGCCGCTGTAGTGCTTCTGCATGCGCTTGGCGGCGTGCTGGTTGCGATCCTGCTGATTCCGGCTTTCGTTCGATTGATGCGCACGGGAACTCTTTCCTCGCGCCTGGGTTGGTTGTTGATTGCGGCGGGAGCTGTCCTGGGGCTGATCCTCATCAAGACTGGGACTCCGCGCACCGAATGGAACAAACTCTATCTCCACATCGTGATTTCGCTCGGGGGCGTCGGTTTGTTGATCGCCGGATGGCTGGGCGGTCGCTCGTCCTCCGATCCTGCCCCACTCGTATCTAGGATTGCTGCGGGTGCAGTGCGCGCCGTGATCTGCCTGGCGTTGCTTGCCGGCATCGGCTACGGTGCCCGCTACATTCGCGAAAGCTGGCAGACGCGCAGCCGGATTCAGAACCCAGCAATGTCGCCCGAAAGCATGAACGGGGAAGGCGATGGCCCCGAAGGCGCGTTCTTCCCGAGTTCGGCGCAGGTCTATGGCAAGCAGAAAATTCCCAGCAAGTTTTTCATGGAGTCCGACTCTTGCAAGCGCTGCCACGAAGACATCTACAACCAGTGGTTCAGCTCGGCGCACCATTTTTCGTCGTTCAACAATCAGTGGTATCGCAAGTCAGTCGAGTACATGCAGGACACGATTGGCACCAAGCCTTCGAAATGGTGTGGGGGATGCCACGATCCCGCCGTGCTCTATGCAGGATTGATGGACACGCCGATCAAGCAGATCGTGCATCGGCCCGAGGCGCAGGCTGGGCTCGGCTGCATGATGTGCCACTCCATCGCCGATGTGAAAAGCACCATGGGGCAAGCGGATTTCTATCTGGAGTATCCGAAGTTGCACGAACTGGCGGCCACTCAGAATCCGGTGGCACGTTCGCTGCATGATTTCCTGATCCGGCTGAATCCCGAGCCGCACCGGCGCGTATTTCTTAAGCCTTTCATGCGCGATCAGACGGCGGAGTTCTGCTCTTCCTGTCATAAGGTGCATCTCGATGTTCCGGTCAACAACTACCGCTGGCTCCGCGGATTCAATGAATACGACAACTGGCAGGCCAGCGGAGTCTCGGGTCAGGGCGCGCGGTCGTTCTATTATCCGCCGAAGCCGCAGCAGTGTGCCGATTGCCACATGCCCGCGGAGTCTTCGAAAGACGCGGGCAATATCAATGGATTCGTGCACTCGCACCGCTTTCCCGCAGCGAATACGGCTGTGCCTACGGCGAATGAAGATGCACCGCAGCTCAAGCTCACCGAAGACTTTCTGAAGAACGGCGCACTCACGGTCGATATCTTTGCGCTGTCTCCGGCGCTGGCCCCGCTGCAGCCGGGCGCGTCGACGCAATCGGAACTCTCGACAACGTTCGCCGTCGGAGAAGAGGCTGAGAGCAAGATGACTGCTGAGACTGGCGGCGAGGTTGCTCCAGTGACGGCGCCGTTGAACCTGGTACAACCCGCAGTACGCCGCGGCGACACGGTGCGCGTGGATGTTGTTGTGCGCACCAAGAAGGTCGGACACTTCTTCCCCGGCGGCACCGTCGACGCTTTCGATACATGGCTCGAGCTGAAGGGGACCGACGACAAAGGGCAGACCATTTTCTGGAGTGGCATGGTAGAGGACAACGGCCAGGGCCCCGTAGAAAAAGGGGCGCACTTCTACCGCTCGCTGCAGATCGATGCACACGGCAATCCCATCAACAAGCGCAATGCGTGGGCCACGCGGGCTGTGGTGTACGTCAGGCTTATCCCGCCCGGCGCGGCCGACACCGTGCACTACCGCATTCTGATTCCGCAGAATGTGGGGAACAAGATCACGCTGCACGCTCGGCTGTGTTATCGGAAGTTCTCATGGTATGGAACGAACGAGGCATTCGCCGGAATGCCAGACCCGACGAAACCGAACGCGGTTGCTCCCGACTACGATGACCGGCCGACAATATTCACGGCCTCTCTGAGCGGAGTTTCTGCGAAGGAAGAGAAGATTCCTGACCTCCCGATCGTTGCCCTGGCCGAGAACGAAGTCACGCTCCCGGTGGTGGCGCACAACGCACCCGTGCCTGTGCCGAAGACAATTGTGCGTAAGGAAGAGTGGCAGCGCTGGAATGACTACGGGATCGGACTTTTCCTGCAAGGGGATTTGAAAGGCGCGGCTGCCGCCTTCCAGAAGGTAACCGAGGCGGATCCGAACAATCCCGACGGCTGGGTGAACATCGGTCGATGTGCCGTGCAGGAAGGCGACATGGCGCGTGCCCGCACCGTGCTGGAGAAAGCGCTGGCCCTGTCCCCGAACCTGGCCCGCGCGAACTTCTTCTACGCCAAAGTCCTGCGTGCGGATGGGAACTATGAGGGCGCGGCGGCGCGCTTGCGGACCGTGCTGGCGCAATATCCTCGGGACCGCGTTGCGATCAATGATTTGGGCCGCATTCTGTTTCTGCAGCGCAAATACGACGAAGCGGTCAAGACTCTGCAGTCAGTGCTGGCGATTGATCCCGAAGACCTGCAGGCGCATTACAACCTGATGCTCTGCTACAACGGTCTCGGCCAGGAAAAATTAGCCAAGGAGCACGAGGCCCGCTATATGCGGTTCAAAGCCGATGAGTCGTCGCAGGCGATCACCGGACCTTACCGCCAGATTCATCCCGAGGACAACAATGAGCGGCAAGCGGTGCATGAGCATGTTTCCGTTGCGTTGCCCGCGATCGCATCAAAACATGTAGGGACTGCCGCCCTTCGACAGGCTCAGGGCAGGCTCTCGGCCGTCCAGTCCGGTCATCCAAAGCAGCATCCGCTGGGGCCTCCAGATAAATGCTCCGTGCATACAGAAAATTCACCACGGAGACACAGAGTCACGGAGAAAAGCAAAAGATCTTCTTCTTCCGCTTCCTCCGTGCCTCCGTGTCTCCGTGGTTGATGGCTTTGTCTCTCGCTCTAGTCGGTCACGCCCAGCAGATTCACTTCCGCGACATCACCGCCCAGGCAGGAATCCACTTCACCCACAACAACGGCGCCTTCGGCAAGAAGTGGTTGCCGGAGACCATGGGACCGGGCTGCGCCTTCATCGATTACGACAACGACGGCTACGCCGACATCATTCTCATCAACGGAGACGATTTTCCCGGACACCCGCATGCCGGCGCGACCACGCTGAAGCTTTACCACAACAACGGAAACGGCACATTCACCGACGTTACGCGCAAGGCCGGGCCTCGCAATCCCTATGTTCGGATTCGGTGTCGCTGTGGGGGACTACGACAACGACGGGTTTGACGACATCTTCGTCAGCGCGCTGGGCCAGAGTCATCTGTTCCACAACAACGGCAACGGCACCTTCACCGACGTCACCAAGTCCGCGGGAATGTGGGGGCCGAGCGAATTTTCGACCAGCGCGGCTTGGGTAGATTACGACCGCGACGGCAAACTCGATCTCGTCGTGGCCAACTACGTGCAGTGGAGCGAGCAGGGTGATCTCTACTGCACGATCGACGGCGCCCACAAGTCGTACTGCACGCCCGAGTCGTACAAGGGCACGTCGGTGCGGTTGTGGCATAACCTGGGCGGCGGCAAGGTTTGAAGACGCCACGCAGAAGGCCGGGATGGGCGATCCCACGTCGAAGAGTCTGGGGATCGCGATTCTCGACTACAACGGCGATGGCTGGCCCGACATCGTCATCGCCAACGACACTCAGCCCAACAAGCTCTACCTCAACAAGCAGAACGGAACGTTTGAGGAGCGCGGCGTCGCGGCGGGCATCGGGTTCAGCGAAGACGGCATTGCGCGCGCAGGCATGGGTGCCGATGCCGCCGACTACGACCACAGCGGCCACGCCAGCATCCTCATCAGCAACTTCGCCAATCAGATGGTCTCGCTCTACCACAACGAGGGTAACGGACTGTTCGTCGACGAGGCTCCGCAGTCCGAAGTAGGCCGCGCGAGCCTGATCACGCTGGGTTTCGCGTGTTTCTTTTTCGACTACGACAACGACGGCTGGCAGGACATTTTCGTCGCTGACGGACACATCGAAGATCAGATCGAGCGCGTGCAGAAGCGCGTGAGTTACGCAGAGCCTCCGCATCTGTTCCGCAACCTTGGCGGAGGAAAGTTCACCGAAGTCACAGGTCAGATGGGTAGCGTGTTCGCCGCAGCGAAAGTGGCGCGGGCCGCGGCTTACGGCGACATCGACAACGACGGTTTCCTCGACATTTTGCTCACCACGAACGCCGGGCCGGCGTACTTGTTCCACAACGAAGGTGGGACGAATCACAGCTTGCGCATCAAACTCGTGGGCACGAAGTCGAATCGCGACGGCATCGGATCTGTTGTCCACGTGACGGCAGGAGGCGACAAGCAGTGGAAGATGCTGCGTTCCGGGTCAAGTTACCTGGCTCAGAGCGAACTGGTTTTGACGTTTGGGCTCGGGACGTTCACGAAGGCTGACAGCGTTGAGATTCAATGGCCCAGCGGGCAGGTCGACAAACTCTCGAACATCGACTACAGGTCAGACCGTCACCGTGCAGGAAGGCAAGGGCGTGGTCGCGAAGCGGGCATACGGACCCAAGAAAGCAGAAACCACAAAGGGCACGAAGCTTCACGAAGGAAAGACGGATCTTACGCGAAATCGGTTTCCTTTGTGATCCTTCGTGTCCTTTGTGGTTAAATTCCTGTGATGACTTCTCGAATCTCTGCTGCTCTCATTGCCACTCTTCTCGCCGCCTTCGGCCTGCTTTCCTCGGATTCGAAACCGAACCCAATCGAAGGCGCGCGCCTGAACAATCTCGGCGTGGCCTACATGAACCAACAGCTGTTCGAGAAGGGGCTGAAGGAATTTCAGCAGGCCGCCGAGGCCGATCCCAAGCTGGCGATCGCAAAGCTGAACGTCGGCGTGGCGTATCTGAATCTGCAGAAGGTGGATGAAGCCAAGGCTTCGCTGGAAGACGCCCTGAAGCAGGATCCCAAGAGTCCGAATGCGTGGTACAGCCTCGGGATGCTCGCCAAGAATACCGGCGATGCGCCGGCGGCGATCGATGCGTTCAAGCGGGTCATCGAGATCGACGCGAATGACGCCGACACCTGGTATTTTCTCGGCACGGCCTACGTACAAGCCAAGCAGTTCCCGCAGGCCATTGAAACATTTCAGCACGCGCTACAACTGAATCCCATTCATGCTTCGGCAGAATTTGGATTGTCACGCGCCTACCAGCAATCCGGCGACACCGACCACGCCCGCGAGCACCTGAAAAAATTCCAGTACATCACGCAGAACAAGATCGCCGCACCGATGAGCCTGGCATACGGCGAGCAGGGACAGTATTCGCGCGCTGTGGAATCGCCGTCAGCGGTGTTGAAGGCCCCGGCGCCGATCAAGGTACGGTTTGTGGATGTGACGAAGGAGGCAGGGATAGCGACGAAAGCGAGGGCCGTCGGCGCGAAGGACGCGAGTAGTTTCTTTGGCACTGGCGCCTGTTTCCTGGATTACGACGGAGACGGCAGGCCGGACATCTTCGTCGCCGATGATGGTCCAGAGGGTGGTCTGGGCTTGTTCCGCAATCTGGGGGATGGAAAATTCGAAGATGTAACAAGGAAAGCTGGACTCGATTCCACTGTCCATGCTGTTGGTTGTGTTGCGGGCGATTACGACAATGACGGAGCGACTGACTTAGCCTTCACGACACAAGGGCGGGTTGTCCTGCTGCACAACGAAAAGGGCGGAAAATTGAAGGATGTGACGGAGTCCGCGGGAATCAAGAACGAAGGCACGGCGCTCGGCTTGACGTTTATCGACTACGATCACGATGGCGACCTTGATCTTTATGTAACCCGATCTCTGAAACCCACCTCTTCGAGCGACAAGGGTTACGCGACCGTCACGCCCGACGATCCGTCACGCCCATGGAACGTCATGTGGCGCAACAATGGCAACGGTACGTTCACAGATGCAAGCGAGACCTCGGGAGTCTCGGGCGACGCGCCCGGCGTTGCAGCGGTCGGGACAGACTACAACAATGATCGGGCAGTTGATCTTGTTGTCACCCAATTTCAGAAGCCGCCAATCCTCTTTGAGAATCCCCGAGAAGGGAAGTTCCCTGTACGCCGGCTATGGTCCGCGTCAACGCAGGCCATCACGCTAGGAATCGCCGCTCTTGACTTCAATCACGACGGGTGGATGGACCTCGCATTTGGCGGAGCGAATGGCCAAAACGGTCCCGGACTCACCCTATGGCGGAATCTAGCCGGTCGGTCGTTCGAGGAGGTTACGCTGCCTGAAAACGACTTAGTGCATTGCTTCGGCGTGGCCGCGTTCGACTACGACAACGACGGCTGGGTTGACCTCGTTGCGGTCGGCGAAACGAAAGACGGCAAGGGCGAAGTGCGTCTGTTCCGCAATCTCGGCCCTGACGGCTTCAAAGACGTGACCACCGACGTCGGCCTCGACAAAATTCAACTGAAAGATCCGCGCGCCATCATCACCGGAGACTACGATGGCGACGGCGCCACCGACCTGCTCATCACGCAGAATCACGGACCGGCGGTTCTGCTGCGCAATGAAGGCGGCAATCAGAATCACTGGCTGCGGCTTTCGCTCAAGGGACTGGCCGACAACAAATCCGCGATCGGCACCAAGGTTGAGGTTTTCTCGGGAGGCAACCGGCAGAAGTTTGAGATCGCCGGATCGAACGGCTACCTGGGACAGAACTCCACCGACATCGTCGTCGGCCTGGGCGATTCCAAGGAGGCCGACATCGTGCGCATGCTGTGGCCCACGGGCGTGCTGGAAGACGAAATACAGGTCGCGGGCGACAAGCAGCAGAACTTCCTGGAAATCGACCGCCGCGGCAGTTCGTGTCCGACGCTGTTCGTCTGGAACGGCGAGCGCTACGAGTTTGTCGCCGACATGCTGGGCGCGGGCGTGGTCGGACACTGGGTGGGCCCGAATCAGCGCGACGTGCCCAGGCCGGTTGAGTACATCAAGATCGATCGCAACATGATTCGGGAGAAAGAGAACTCCCAAACAAAGGGAGCCTGTCATCCTGAGCGGAGCGAAGGATCTATGCAATTACCCGCCAGTTGCACGGATCCTTCACCGCTAAAGGCTGCGGCTCAGGGTGACAACAGGATGGGACGCCCGGAGAAGACTCTCAGCTTCCGCTTCATGGAGCCGCTGGAAGAAGCCGTGTACCTCGATCAGGTGCGGCTGCTGGCGATCGATCATCCGGCCAACGTTGATGTCTATCCCAACGAATATTTCGCATCGAACCCGCCGTATCCCCCGTTCAAGGTGGTGGTGAGCCGCGATGCGCGTCCTCCCGCGGGTGCGTGGGACGACCACGGGCACAACGTTCTGCCCGATTTGCTGGCGCACCGTTATTTCGACGATTTCGCACTGACGCAGTTTCAGGGATTCGCGAAATCGCACAGCCTGACGCTCGACTTGGGCGAGGCTTACCGCGGGGGACCGCTGTGGCTGCTGCTGCATGGCGAGGTCGAATATTTCTCGGCGAATAGCATGTACGCTGCTTCGCAAGCCGGTGTAGAGGCGATCTCACCCTATGTAGAGGCCCTCGGCGACAACGGTCAGTGGAAACGCGTGGTCGACGACATGGGATTTCCCGCCGGCGGTCCGCGCACCATGACGGCCGATCTCACCGGCAAACTGCCGCTGGGCACGCGGAAGATTCGCATTACCACGAATCTGCAGGTTTACTGGGACAGCATTCTGATCGACCGAATGGAGCAACACTCGGCACGCGAGATCCCTCGCTCCGCTGGAAAGAACGCGGGCCTTCGGGATGACGCCAGTCGAGAGGGCGATCGGGCGCAAGGCCCTCGCGTAACATCCGTTCCGCTCGTCCATGCCGACCTCGAGTTCCACGGCTACCCGTTGAAGATCGAGGGCAAGCCTGCGGGCAACGTGCAGTACATCTACGAAAGAGCCAGCGCGACTGGCCCGTACACGCGTCCCGCTGGGTCCTACACGCGCTACGGCGACGTCCTGCCGCTGCTGACCGCGACCGACGACAAACTCGCGGTGTTTGGCTCGGGCGATGAAGTGCGCCTCGATTTCGATCCGTCACACCTGCCCGCGCTTCCCAAGGGATGGGTGCGCGACTATTTCTTCGCGGCCAACGGCTACGAGAAAGACATGGACTTCTACGCCGCGGAAGGAAACTACGTCGCGCCCCTGCCGTTCCTCAGCATGGGCGAGTATCCGTATCCGGCGAAGAAGTCCTTCCCGCTCGACGACGCACACCTGAAGTATCTGCTCGAATACAACACCCGTAGCATGTCGGGCAACGAGCAGCGCGGATACTGGTTCGACTACGGCGAGAGCAGATAAGAGTGCCCACGGAAACGTTTTAATATTGACAATTTCGCCCCTGCCATAATCCAATAGCCGGACCCATGGAAAACACTTCCGCGTCCTCCTCTGCGCCCCGGCTTCGCCGCACCTTAACCCTTTGGGACTTGATCTTCTACGGCATCGTTCTTATCCAGCCGATCGCGCCCGTTCCTCTGTATGGCGTAGCTCAGAAGCTTTCCGACGGTCACTTCGTCACCATCATTCTGATTGCGCTGTTCGCCATGCTCATAACCGCGGTCAGCTACGGTCGCATGGGCGCGCTGTATCCGACGGCGGGCTCGGCCTATACCTATGTGGGCAAGGGGCTCAACCCGCATCTGGGATTTCTGGCGGGCTGGGCGATGATCCTGGATTACTTACTGCAGCCGCTCATCAATACGGTTTGGATGGCAACAGCGCTGCACGAGCGCTACGTTCCACAGATTCCCTACATCGTGTGGGCATTGGCCATCGCCGGGATCATGACGGCGCTGAATCTGGCTGGTGTCAAGTCCTCGGCGCGCGCCAACAAGGTCTTGCTGGCGGTGATGTCGGTTGTGGTGGCTTTCTTTGTGTGGCTCGCGATTCGATATCTGTGGCACGGGCAAGGATGGGCTGGCTTACTGTCGACCGAGCCTCTTTATAATCCGAAGACTTTCAATTCGCACAGGATTCTGACGGCGACCTCGTTCGCAGCGCTGACCTACATCGGCTTTGATGGCGTGACAACGCTCGCCGAAGATGTGGAGAATCCCAAGCGCAACGTGCTGCTTGCCGTGGTACTGACTTGTATTTTTGCCGGTGTGTGCAGCGGATTTGAAGCCTATCTTGGAGCGCGCGTGTGGCCGGACTGGCGCACTTTCCCGAACCTCGAAACCGCGTTTATGGATATCTGCAGCCGGGTTGGCGGCGTTGTCCTCTTCAATGCCATGGGCGCGATCCTGATTGTGGCTGCGTTCGGCAGCGGGTTGACCGGCACTCTGGGCGCGGCGCGGTTGTTGTTCGGCATGGGCCGAGACAACGTGCTGCCGAAAAAATTCTTCGGCTATTTGAAGCCGGGCACTAGCACTCCAACCTACAACATTCTGCTCATCGGAGGGCTCGCGTTCGCCGGAGCAGTCGCGCTCAACTACATTGGGAGCGCATATGAGCACGCGGGGGAGCTCCTCAATTTTGGCGCGTTTCTCGCGTTCATGGGAGTGAATTTCGCCTGCTTCTGGCAGTTCTCGGTGATCACAAAGAAGACCGGCGCGGAACGGAGGCTAGTGCGCGATGCGATCCTGCCGCTGATCGGTTTCGTTTTCTGCCTTGTCATCTGGCTCAACCTCAATATCATCGCCAAGACCGTGGGTGGAATCTGGTTCGCGGTGGGGTTGCTCTACGTCGGCTACAAGACGAACTGGTTCCGGTCGGCGCCGGTCATGATCGACTTCAGCGACAACTAAAGATCACGGCCTGGAAGATTCTCAAAGTATCGGCGCGGCGTGGTTCCCAGCGTCTTGCGGAACATGGCGATAAAAGCGCTCGGCGTGCTGTAACCGGCTTCCAGGGCGGCATGCGTGATCTTTTCTCCAGCCGCTAGCAATTGCAGAGACCGCATCAAGCGGAGTTGCTGCCTCCATTTCCCCAACGACAAGCGGGTCTCCTCCTGAAACAATCTCTCGATCGTCCGCTTGCTCGCTCCTGCCTGCTTGCAAAGGGCATCCAGAGAGCGCGGATTCGCTGGGTCGCGCTGCAAAATCTCCGCTAGCCGGGCAGCTCTCGGGTCGGAGGGAGTGGGCAGTTGCAGCGAAACCGCTTGCACCGATTCCAGTTGGTCCAGCAGGAGATCGATCAAATGAGCATGAGTCTTCGCTCGTCTGCTCAAAGAGGGGTACGTGCACGCATGGAGAATCAATTCTTGCAGAAGCGAGGAGACGTTGACCACGCAGCAAGTTCGGGGCAAATGGCGCACCATTCGTGCCCGCAAGTAGATCGTGCGCATGGAGACTGCGCCGGACATGACGATGCTATGCGGAGTCTTTGCCGGAATCCAGACGGCTCGCTGGGCAGGTACTACCCATGTTCCCTGACTCGTGCGAACGGTCATTACTCCCAGGCTTGCGTAAACGAGTTGGTCTTCAGGATGAAAATGTTCCGGGATGACGTGGCCATGCACGAACTCGTAGACAAGGGTTGTTACGGGAGAAGGAAGCCTGGGGCAGGCGTGGACGTCTTGTCGTATCTTCGACATTAGTTGTCACAATAGCGAAAGAATGTAGAGCAAGCAATAGGGTATCGTGACTCCCGTTTTGATTGCGACCTCAGTCAGGAGGGCAGTATGCTGGGTTCAACCAACATTGTGGCTTTCGTCCCAACCAAAGATGCCGGCACGGCCAGGGAGTTCTACGAGGGCGTGCTTGGGCTTCGCTTCGTCAAGGATGATGGCTTCGCGATGGTGCTGGACGCGAACGGAATCATGATCCGGGTGGCGAAGGTGGGAAAGGATTTCACCCGGCGCCGTTTACGATTCTCGGCTGGCAGGTTTCTCGCATCGAAGACGTAGTGAGCGATCTGCAGAAGAAAGGCGTTCACTTCGAGATTTTCGGTTTCTTCAAGCAGGACGAACTCGGGATCTGGACCGCACCGACCGGGGACAAAGTAGCGTGGTTCAAAGATCCAGATGCCAATATCCTGTCGGTTTCGGAACACGTGTGACCGGAATTGCGTAAAAGCACTGATCGCATCACTAAAAAACCGAAAACTTGAAATCACGGATTGTGATCTCAAGTTTTCGATCTTCAAATTCCTCAACTAGCCGATTCCACCGCTACTCAAGGTCTTATTCCACGTTCCATCCGCTGACCTCGACTGCAGGCTTGGCGGTGCCTAACTCACTGGCGCGATAGGTCGCCGTGACTTCGCGCTTCTCGCCGGGCATCAGCGAAATGTAGTTATCCTCCCAAACCACCGGCAGAATCTCTTCGCCCTTGATGCCCTTGTCCACCTTTAGGCGAACGAAGAACGCCAGGCTCTTGCTCGAATTCTCAAGAACGACGTGCGTGACTTCCTCTTCGCCTTTACGCTCGCTGCGTTCGGCGATTTTCAGCTTCACTTTCGGCAGTTGTGACAGAGCTGTGAAATCGGCATAAGACGCAGTTGGCGTCATCCACCAATTCGTCTTTGCCCAGTCGAGCGTTTCGGGTTTGGTTGAGAGCCAGTAGAAGTTGGATCCCACCAGTTTTCCCGTGGAATCCTCCAGGCGCAGAGAGAGGAAATATGTGGGGCTCAGGCCCGCAACATCGGGCAACGCGAAAATCTTCGCCGTGCCATCCGCGCCGGCGTCGACCGTGTTCGATTGCGTGAACTTCTCGGTCATGTCGAGGTTATAGATTTTGGTTGTCAGCTTCAGTCCCTTGGCATCTTCGTACTGGCTGCTGACAACCCAAATGGCATGGTCGTCGTAGCCATAGACCGGATGCAGTGCCTCCATGGCTCGCTTGGCGCCGAAGTATCCGCCGCCCGGACGCAGATAGTAGTCGTACAAGTGCCAGATCATCGACGGCCAGGCGTTGTTGAGCATCCATTGAATAACGCCCGTAGCCTGGTATTTGTTTCGGCTGTAGGCCTCGTACATCGCCCGTACGCCTTCATAGGTCTGCGTCTGCGACTTCGTGGCGAAGTCATTCACGTTGTCGGACTTGCCGTAACGGTTCGCCAGCGCGTCGCTGAATACGCCGATGGTCTTGAACTCGCCGCCCCCCGCGTGATAGTTCCAGACATCGTCGATGGGCCACATGTGGTCTTTGCCCACCATTGTGCGGATGCTCTCAACCGGCGGAACCGCCGGTCCCATGCTGGTTTCGGTGTTGAAGCCGTAGGCGCCGCCGCAGCCTCCGGGATTGCACTGCTTGCGGCCAGGTTGCCCTTCGGGAGTATCGACCTCCCAGTAGCTGGGAGCGACGTATTCATACGGCCCCGTCATCTTGACGCCGCTGTCGCCAGTGACGCTGGTCTTCTTTCCCGTGGCGGACGAAACGACAGGATTCGGCCAGAACAACTCTTTTTCGACGTCGAGATACATCTGTTCAACGTCGGGCGGCGGAGCGTTGTCGCTGCCGTTCAGCCACATGACAATGCTGGGATGGCTGCGCAGGCGGTAGATCTGGTCGCGCAGGGATTGCTTGGCGATTTCAAAATCCGCCGGCTTCCAGCGCGGCCATCGTTCCCAGAAATCGCAGCAGCACCATCCAGCCATGACTAGAATTCCCTGGCGATCGGCGAGGTCGAAGAATTCCTGGGTCTCGAGTTTGCCCTCGAGCCGGACGGTGTTGAGCCCCATGTCGCGGACGTAGCGGAATTCATCTTGCAGGCGCTGCGAGTTCTCGCGCAGCATCAAGTCAGGCGTCCAGCCGCCCCCGCGGATCAGGATGTTCTTGCCGTTGATGTGGAACTGACGCCCTCCGATCGCGTTGAAGTCAGAAGTAATTTCGCGAATGCCGAACTCGGTGACTGAGTGGTCGCTGACCGCGCCACCGGCCTCGAACTCCATATGTAGAGGATAGAGATTCGGCTTGCCCATCTGCGTGGGCCACCACAGGCGCGGGTTCGAGAAGACAAGTTGCGAGAACTTGTCGGGAGTGAACGTAACGTCTTTCGTTTCGTTGGCTGCGAGTTCTACGTCCTGTTCAAATGTGACGTTTTCAATCTGGCCCTTAAGTTTGCCCTTGACCGGCCGATTGGTGCCGTTCTTGACCTGCGCGGTTACGGTGAGTTGCGCGCTGTCGTTGGCGGGAGGATCCAATTTTGAAACCACCGTTGGATATCGCAATGCCACGGGTCCGCTGTAGGTGAGGTAGACCTCGCGCCACAGCCCCATGTTCTTGTCGGGAGGCGCAGGGTTCCAGTCAACGAAGGTGATCGCGAGATCGTGGTCGGTCGGCGAAAAGACTTGAACCGCGAGAACATTCTCCACGCCCGGCTTGGCGCTGTCCGTCACATTAAATTCGTAAGTCCGCCAGGCTCCGGCGACGTCGTCCGAGTTCGCGATCTGCTTCCCGTTCAGCCAGATGTTGGCGCGATAATTGATGCCATTGAATTTCAGCCAGACGGTCTTGCCCTTGTAAGACGCCGGCACGGCGAACTGTTTGCGGTACCACCACGAGATCGCGTAGGGGCTGTCGGGCGCCATCGGAATGTTGGAGAAATTTCCGCCAATCGGATAGTTGACGCCCGGAAAGTCTCGCAGGTTCATGCCAAAGAGAGGATCGGGGAAGGTCTTGTCCTTCACCAGTGCGGCCACCACAGTGGTGGGTACCGTCGCCTCGTGCCACCCCTTGGGAACGAACTGCGCCGTCGAGATGACTTCTCCTTTGGCTTCGACTCTGGCCGAAGTTTGCAGAGACCAGCCTGCGCCCAGGGTCACTTTGGCTTCGGCGGCGTGCTTCATTTGTGCAGCGTCTTGGGCGAAAAGGAATGAAGCCAGGAGGAACTGGGACAGAACGAAGAGAGAGGTTGTCAGCCGCTTGCTCGGGTTCATGACGCTCCTATCAATATCAATGGCGGTTCGTACTCGACCGGGGCATGCTAGCAAAATGTCCCCGTGAATGGATAACATTTATATTAATACGTTTCAATAGCGGAGTTTCGCTGAAGTTCGGCCGCGTGGTTCGGGAAGCGTCGAACCGCAGGAGCCAGCATCTTCGCATGTGGGCTGTAGCGCATTGCAATGGCGATGCCGTCCACCGCAGGTGACCCGGCTAGTTTATAATTAAAAATTCGCCTCTCAACTCTGGAGTGATAAGAAAATGATTCGTTTCCTGCAAAAGTCCGGGCAGACCACGAAGTATGTTCTTGGCGGGCTGCTCTTGATCATCTGCGCGTCGATGGTGATTACGCTGATCCCCGGCGGTCTGGGCGGAGACGTCTTCACCAGCACGCCCGGCCGAGGCATCGTTGCCAAGGTGGACGGCAGTGACATCACCACCGACGAGGTGCGCACGACCGCGCGCCAGATGGCCCAGCAGGATGCGCAGCGCTACGGCGAGATGGCTTCGAAGTTGATGCCCTTTCTCATCCAGCAGGAGACCATGCGTGCCGTCGATCAAATGATCAACCGCCAGGCTCTTCTGGCCGAGGCCGCACGCATGGGGCTGAAGGTGACTCCGGGGGAAATCAAGGACGAACTGCAGCACGGGCGCTATGCGGCGACCTTCTTCCCCGGCGGCAACTTCATCGGCCAGACCGAATATGAAGACATGCTGCAGCGGGCGAATCTGACGCCTACCAAGTTTGAAGAGGCCGTCGGCAACGACATTATGCTCACCAAGTTGCAGGCGTTTATTTCGGGCAGCGCCAACGTGAGCGAAGCTGAGATTCACGATCTGTTCGTCAAGCAGAATTCCAGGGTCAAGTTCGACTACGCGATCCTGAAGCAGGACGACTTGCGCAAAGGCCTGCATCCGACCGACGAGGAACTGAAAGCCTTTTACGAGAGCCACAAACAGACCTACGCGAACTCCGTCCCGGAGAAGCGCAAAGTGAAGTACGCCGTGGTCGAAACGGCAAAAGAGGAGGCCGGAGTCCAGATTACGCAGGATGACCTGCGCACCTACTACGACCAGCATCGTGCCCAGTACCAGGTGCCGGAACAGGTGAAAGTCAGCCACATCCTGATCAAGACTCCGCTGCCGGGACCCGATGGCAAAGTGGACGAGAAGGGCGTGGCTGAGGCGCAGCATCGCGCCGAGGATTTGCTGAAGCAATTGAAGGGCGGCGCGAAGCTGGAAGACCTCGCCAAGAAGTACTCCGAGGATCCGGGCAGCGCCAAACAGAACGGATCGCTCGGCTGGATCGGCAAGGGTCAGACTGTCCCTGAGTTCGAGAAGACCGCGTTCTCCCTTCCCAAGGGGCAGATCAGCGATCTGGTGAAGAGCAGCTACGGCTTCCACATCATTCGCGTGGACGACAAGCAGGAAGCGCATACGAAATCTCTGGACGAAGTGAAGTCCGAGATCGAGCCCATCCTGAAGCATCAGAAGGCACAGCAGATCGCCCAGAAGCAGGCGGAGACACTGCTGAAGCAGGCTCGCGAACTGAAGAGTCTGGACGCCGCCGCAGCCGCACAGAAGATCCCGGTGATCAACTCGGACTTCTTCGCCCGCAAAGACATGTTGCCCGGCCTTGGGCCGTCCACGCAGTTCATGGATGCGGTGTTCAGCGAAGCCGAAAACGCTCCGCCCGATGTGGCTCCGGCATCGCAGGGCATCGTCGTGTTCCAGTTGCTCGCGGTGAAACCGGCCGCGACACCGACGTTCGAAGAAATCCGCAGCAAGGTGGAGGAAGAGTTCAAGAGCGAGCGCTCCTCGCAGTTGCTGAGTCAGAAGATCCAGGAATTGTCAGATCGCGCCAAGGCTGAGCACGATCTGAAGCGCGCGGCGAAAGAACTGGGCGCAACGGTAAAGACCAGCGACTTTGTTCTCCCCGACGGGCAAGTGCCCGACGTCGGCTCGATGGGCGGGCAAGCCTCGGTCGCGTTCAACATGAAGCCTGGCGAGATCAGCGGTCCGATTAACAATGGCACCAACGCCGTGGTGCTGGCGGTTCTCGAGAACCAGCAGCCAACCGACGCGGATTATGCTGCCAAGCGCGATCAGATTCGCGACCAACTGCTGCAGCAGAAACAGCAGGAACGCTTTGGCCTTTTCGTTTCCAGTCTGGTTGATGAGATGACGCGGACCGGAAAGATCAAGCGCAACGAAGAAGAGATCAAGCTACTGGGCCGCAACGGCAGTGAGCCGGGAATGTAGCGGCGTGACATGCTATTTCCGCGCGCCGCAGGCATTCTTTTGCATCCCACGTCGTTGCCTTCGCGCGGCGGGGTCGGTGACTTTGGGCCGGCCGCTTATCAGTTTGTAGATTTTCTCGCTTCTGCCCGCCAAGGCCTTTGGCAGGTTTTGCCCCTTGGCCCCCTCGGCTATGGCAATTCGCCGTATTCGTCTACCTCCGCTTTCGCCGGCAATCCTCTCCTGATCAGTCTGGAACGGCTGGCCGAGCACGGCTGGATCGATCCAGCAAAACTCGCGGACCTTAGCCAGAGTTCCGGACGCGTCGAATACGACCAGGTTTTTGCCGGGAAGATGCCGCTCTTGTTTGAGGCGGCACGAAACTTTGTGCGCTCGGCTTCGGGCGAGGCGTCGCAGCGCTTTGAAAAGTTTCGCGCGGACAATGCCTGGTGGCTGGAAGACTTCGTCCTGTTCGACGCCCTGCGCGCCCAGGAGAAACTGGAAAGCTGGAGTCACTGGCCGCGGGATCTTGCCCGCCGGGAGCCCACAGCCTTGCAGAAGGCTCGTCAAGAACTGGCAAGTGACATACAGGTCCGAAGCGCGTTGCAGTTCGCTTTCTACGAGCAATGGCGGGCCTTGCGGCGATACTGCTCTGAGCGGGCCATCCGCATCGTGGGCGATGTCGCGATCTTCATGAACCACGACAGCGCCGATGTTTGGACACACCAGGAACTATTCCGGCTGGATGGGAATCTTGAGCCGGAGGTCGTGGCTGGCGTGCCTCCCGATTTTTTCAGCAAGACAGGACAACGCTGGGGCAATCCGCTCTACCGCTGGGACGTGATGAAGGAGCGCGGCTATCAATGGTGGATTCAGCGCCTGCGCTGGGCCACGCAGAACTGCGACTACATCCGCCTCGATCACTTCCGCGGGTTCGACCAGTTCTGGGAGATTCCCGCTTCTGATGCCACGGCGGTCAATGGCCGCTGGGTCGATGGGCCGCGAGACGACCTGTTTCTGAAGCTGCGCGAGGCGTTGGGTGGGCTGCCGTTCTTTGCCGAGGATCTGGGCTACATCACTCCGGAAGTGTACGCGCTACGGGACCGGCTGCAGATCCCCGGAATGTCCGTTCTGCAGTTCGGCTTCGGCGACGAAGGCGCGCACATCTACCTGCCCCACCGCTCTGCGGGCAAAGTTATCTACACCGGAACGCACGACAACGACACCGTAGAGGGCTGGTGGCATTCGGGGGCGTCCGAGCAGGAGCGCCGCAACGCCGAGGCTTATGTCGGACGTTGTGAGGACGGAATCCACTGGGCGTTCGTTCGCGCGGCGGAGTGTTCCCCAGCAAGCCTGAGCATCATTCCTCTGCAGGACGTGCTCGGACTGGGCAGTGAGGCGCGCATGAACACGCCCAGCCTGCATGGCGGGAACTGGCGGTGGCGCGTCGATCCCGCACGACTCACGAGCGAATTGGCCGCGAAACTCGCGCTTCTCGTCGATGTGAGCGATCGTGTTCCCAAACCGTTCGCCCCGTTGCCGAGCGAAAACTTCGCCGCCTGACTGGCGCCCCGTAGCGCCGGCATCTTGCCGGCTCTCGCGGGGGCGTCTCGCCCGCGCAGTTGTGGGGCCGACGGAATTCTCGATTGTGAATAGACCGTTACAGCCAGCGCGCTTTGCGCTTCTGCGCAGTTCGTGTATAGAAAGAACGGGAGTGTAGGCGTGACCGAACCGATCATCCAAGCCGTAGGAATCGAAAAGTCCTATCCGCAAGCGGATGGTACGCGGATTCAGGTCGTCGGCGTGACCAATCTTGAGGTCGAGCCCGGGAAGATCATTGCCTTGCTCGGACCTTCGGGCTGCGGCAAGTCGACGCTGCTCCGTATGCTGACCGGGCTGGCGCAACCGACGTCGGGTACGTTGTTCTGGCACGGCAAGCCCCTCGACGGCCAGATGCCTAACGTGGCCATCGTGTTCCAGAGCTTTGCGCTGTTCCCCTGGCTCACCGTGCTGGAGAACGTGGAAGCGCCTCTCGAGGCCAAGGGAGTGTCGGCCGTGGAGCGCCGCAAACGCGCGCTGCGCACCCTCGACACGGTCGGCCTCGATGGGTTCGAGACGGCCTATCCCAAGGAACTTTCTGGTGGCATGAAGCAGCGGGTCGGCTTCGCGCGCGCTCTCGTCGTCGAGCCTGAAGTGCTCTTTATGGACGAGCCCTTCTCCGCGCTCGATGTTCTCACCGCCGAAAACCTGCGTGGTGAGCTGCTGGAACTCTGGTTGAACAAGAAGATGCCGACCAATGCCATCTTCATTGTGACGCACAACATTGAAGAGGCCGTAATGCTTGCCGACCGCGTGATGGTGCTGGGGCGAAATCCGGCGCGCGTCCGTTCCGATTTCAACATCCGCCTGCGGCACCCGCGAGACCGCAAGTCCGCGCGCTTTGTGGAACTGGTGGATTACATCTACAAAGTCATGACCGAGCCGGAAGTCGAGCACGACTTGCCCGATGCCGAGACCACGGCGGAAATCATTCTGCCCACTGGCGGGTTAACCAAGGACGCGCTGAAGGAAGCTCGTAAGAAGCAGGAATCTCCCGTGCGTACGGCTCGCTACCAACTGCTGCCCCATGCGCGCGTAGGCGGGATCGCAGGTCTGGTGGAGTTGCTGCATGATCGCGGCGGTCGCGAGGATCTGTTCCGCTTGTCCGAGGAACTGGTCATGGACGTCGAGGATCTGCTTCCGATTCTTGAGGCCTGCGTGTTGTTGGGCTTCGCCACGTTGAAGGAAGGCGATGTGCAGATTACCCCGCAAGGTGTGATCTTTGCCGACGCCGACATTCAGCAACGCAAGGTCTTGTTCCGGCAGGCGGCGCTGGAGCACGTCACGATCCTGAAGCAAATCGACAGCATTCTGAAGCGAAAATCGGATCACTCAATCGCGGATGAGTTCTTTCACGACATCCTCGACGAACACTTCTCCGAAGATGAAGTGCAGCGCCAGTTCGAGACGGCGATGAACTGGGGCCGCTACGCCGAGATCTTTGACTATGACCGCGAAAAGGGCCGGTTGGTGCAGACGGAACCGCCGTCGTCCTCTGAGCCTTCAGTCGCACCAGTGACTGAGACGCCTGCACCAAAATCCTGAGACGAGATCGTAGCCCACTCTGAGCCCATGAAGAAATCAATCAGCCTGCGAGGATTCTCGGCCTATCGAATCTGGGAGCAACTGCCCGGCATCGAGATCTCCTACCTTCCGGACCTGCTCATGTTCGGGGCGGGAATCGCATTGTTCTACGGCGTGCTGGTCGTCGGGCGGACCTGGCTCGGGCCGTTCACACCGGAGGTCGAGATCTCGCGCAGGCCACTGGCACTGGTGGCTTACGCTGGGTATTCGCTCTTGCGCATCACGATCGCGTATGTACTGAGCCTCGCCTTCACGCTGGTGTATGGCTACGTAGCCGCCTACAACCCGCGTGCCGAGCGCTTCATGATCCCTCTGCTCGACGTCTTGCAGTCGATCCCCGTGCTGAGCTTTCTCCCGGGCGTGATGCTGGCGATGGTCGCACTGTTTCCCGGCAGACAGCTCGGCGTGGAGGCGGGCGCGATCCTGCTGATCTTCACCGGCCAGGTCTGGAACATGGCGTTCAGTTTTTACGCTTCGCTGAAGAGCATTCCGAAAGAGATGCGCGAAGCGGCGAGAGTCTACCAGTTCAGCTGGTGGCAACGCTTCATCGAAATGGAGTTGCCCTTCGCGGCCATCGGGCTGGTATGGAACTCCATGATGTCGGTCGCGGGCGGCTGGTTTTTCCTGATGGCCTGCGAGATGTTCGTACTGGGTGCGCGCGACTTCCGGCTCCCCGGCCTCGGATCGTATCTGCAGACGGCGGCCAGCGCGGGCGACACCCGATCGATTCTATGGGGCGTTGCCACGATGATTGCCGTCATTGTGCTGCTCGACCAGTTCATCTGGCGCCCGGTGATCGCATGGGCGGAGAAGTTCAAGGTGGAGCAGGTCGAGAGCAGCGATGCCCCGCGCTCGTGGGTGCTCGACCTCATTCACCGTTCCCGCAGTCTGGCACAAATTCGCAAGAAGACAGTGCGCCCGTTGAGCGAGCGTCTCATGCTGCACTTCTCTCAAGCGCGTTCCAGCGATGAGCCCGAGCCGACGAGCGCCTGGAAGACCTGGCTGATGCGTCTGTTGGCGGTTGTTTTGCTGGCAGGCATGAGTTATGGCGTCGTTCGTGTCGTGATGATTCTCACCGGGCTGCAGAAAGCCGAGGTGCAGGAAGCCGCGATCGGCCTGGTCGCGACGTTTGTACGAGTGAATCTGACGCTCCTGTTGGGCGCATTGTGGACGATTCCGGCGGGCGTGGCGATCGGCTTCAACCCGCGCCTGGCACGGATCGCGCAACCGCTGGCGCAGATCGCCGCTTCGGTTCCGGCGACAGCGCTGTTTCCCGTGGTGCTGTTGTTGCTGATCCGCGTGGGCGGCGGACTGGGGATCGGCTCCATCGTCCTCCTACTGCTGGGAACGCAATGGTACATCCTGTTCAACGTAATCGCCGGAGCAATCGCGATTCCAACGGATTTGAAGGAGTGCTGCTCCGTCTTCCGCATGGAGGGGATCGAGCGCTGGAAGAAGCTGATCTTGCCGGGCATTTTTCCCTACCTCGTCACCGGCATGGTCACTGCATCTGGTGGTGCTTGGAACGCCAGCATCGTCGCCGAATACTTTCACTTCAAGGGCCACATCTACACCACCGTCGGGCTGGGAGCAACAATCTCGCAAGCCACCGATGCCGGCAACTTCGACCTGCTACTCGCTGCCACCATGATGATGGCCGCAACTGTTGTGACAATCAACCGCCTAGTGTGGCGCAAACTATACGCTCTCGCCGAAACGCGATAT
The DNA here is from genome assembly GCA_963701935.1 of uncultured Acidobacteriaceae bacterium. GTDB lineage: Bacteria > Acidobacteriota > Terriglobia > Terriglobales > Acidobacteriaceae > Sulfotelmatobacter. Next base: position 609,254 of record CAVPBT010000001.1, read on the forward strand.
CGCCTGGAGACCTGATCGCACGCTTCGAGTGGTTACTTCTGGTTACTTTCGCGTTTCCTCACCCCCTCATTTCATCAGCTTTTAACTTGCGCTTCATGCTGCCGCAACGCGAGTGCGCTATTGGTATGAAATGCCATCAGACCATTTGCACACTGAGCCGTCGCAGCCCGAAGTGTTGGCGCGCGTCGCCGAATTTCCCGGCCTGACCGGAAAGTTTGCTCCTGTCGGCAAGGTCAGGGATCTGTACCGGCGGGTGCAGCAGTCGCCCGAGGGCTTTCGCCTGGAAAATCTGCTTGCCGAGATGCGTGTCGGCCTCCAGATTGGCTCGGCTGATCAAGCGCGGATTCCGGCGTCCGGTCCGGTCGCGGTGGTAGCCAACCATCCTTACGGCATGTTGGATGGCGCAATTCTCACCGTGCTGCTGACGCGCGTACGTCCAGACGTGAAAGTGCTCACCAACTTCTTGCTGAGCGATGTGCCGGAGTTGCAAAAACACTGCATCTTCGTGGATCCCTTTCAAACCGACCGATCGGCGGAATCCAATCGTCGAGCGTTGCGGGAGGCACTGACTTGGCTGCAGCAGGGTGGCATGCTTGCGATGTTTCCCTCGGGCGAGGTGTCACACTGGCAAATGCCGGCGGCACAGATCGTCGACCCGGTCTGGAATGATACGGCGGTGCGCCTGCTTCGCAGGACGGGAGCGACGGCACTACCCCTCTATTTCTGCGGCCACAATGGCGTTGGATTTCAGCTGATGGGCATGCTTCATCCCAAGCTGCGCACCGCGTTTCTGCTGCAGGAATTCTTGCAACAGGAAGGCAAGACCGTGGAAGTCCGCGTAGGCAGCGCCATTCCGGCGGACGCGGTGGAAGCGATCCGCGACGATCGAGAAGCGACTGAGTATCTACGCTGGCGAACCTATTTGCTCGCGCGACGAAATAAGCCCGAGGTGATGTGGCACGCGGCCTTGCGCTCGAAGCTTGCATTCAAGATTCAGGAACCAGTGGCGGCACCGGTGCCGGTCGACCTGCTGGCCGAAGAGGTATCGCGACTGCAGGAAGATCGCTGTCTGGCGGAGAACGGCGATCTTGCCGTCTACCTTGCACCCGCGCGTGAGATTCCTCAACTTCTGCTCGAAGTAGGGCGGCTGCGCGAGATTACATTCCGCGGGGCAGGCGAGGGAACCGGTAAGAGCCGCGATCTCGATTCCTTTGACGATTATTACTCGCATATCTTGTTGTGGCACAAAACGAGGCGGGAGCTGGTGGGGGCCTACCGCGCAGGGAATACGGCGGAGATTCTCGCCGAGCGCGGAGTCAGCGGTCTCTACACCAGTACGCTGTTTCGTTACGACGAGCGGATCTTCCAGAAACTTGGACCCGCGCTGGAACTCGGGCGCTCGTTTGTGCGGCCGGAATATCAACGGCAATACGCGCCGCTGCTGCTGCTTTGGAAGGGCATCGCTCGCATGGTGGCGAGGCAGCCGGAGATCCCAGTGCTTTTTGGCGCGGTCAGCATCAGCAACGATTACAACGCAGCGTCACGCGAGATGATTTACCGCTTCTTCCAAGCGCGCATGAAAGAAGATGAGCTGGCCGGTTTGATCGAACCGCGGCGACCCTTTCGTCCCGCGCCATTGCGCAAGTGGGATTGCCGCGGGATGTCTCAGGCGCTGCGCGACCTCGACGAACTCTCTCAGCCCATCAATGACGTTGAGACCGATGGCAAGGGACTGCCAATTCTGCTGCGGCAATACGCCAAAATCGGTGGCAAGCTGCTCGGCTTTAACGTCGACCGGAAGTTCTCCAACGTGCTTGACGGCTTGGTCGTAGTAGATCTGCGACAAACCGAGCCGGCGGTGCTGGAGCGTTACATGGGGCGGGAAGGCGCAACGCGATTCCGGCAGATGCACGCAGCCCCGAGATATTGCTGAACGTTTACGTCCGTGATCGGTTTGCGTCCCCGGGCAGCGCACAGGACTGCGCCGCGTCCTTGAGGGCCTTGTCGAGTTGAAGTCCCACCTCCGCCAGGTCGTCCTGCGACATTAGTTCCTGCAGGCGCTCAAAAAGCTGCCGTTCTTCTTTGCGGATGTGGGCGGACATGCGCTGCCCGAAGCCCGCCAATTCTGTCCCAGACATTCGACCTGCTTCCGCTTTCGCGAAGATTTCTCGCAACACAGTGTGGTCTGTCAGTAGGTCTTCTATCAAAGCAATCAGGTCCGGGAATCGCTGCGCGGCCGGAAACAGAACTTGCTCCTCCGCCGCAAAATGAAACTTGATCTCACTCTGAAAGTGCTGCGCGATTTCCGCTTGCCACCTCGCCAGATCAGCTTCACCCACCGGCGAGGCCCGATCAATGCGAACGCACAGGGCCAAGGCGTGCTGGTGTTGTCGCGAGAGTGGAATTAGATTCTTATCGCGCAGCATGATGGTTCCGCGATCTCAGGAATTCGCGCCCGACACACGGATCACCGCAGGTTCCGCTTCCGCCTGCTCGGGCTCCGCCGCACGTCGAACTGTCAGCCAGTCGGTGCGTACGCGCTGCCATTCCTGGATCAGCATTCCGTTGGCTTCGAAGAAGCTGCGAATGCGGTACCGTTCCCATCCCGCGACTTCCTCGAGAATCGGCGCGAGTACGGCCATGGCGCTGGTACTCAGCACCGTGCGCTTCGCAATCTGCGAAACATCGGCTGACTCTGACACGGCAATGGTAAGTCCATCGCGCGAGTTAATGTGCAGCATCACGTGAATGTCGGAACTGCCGTCACCGGTGTAAATCACATGATCCGGGCCTGCCACCTGCTGTTCGAGCAGCCGGTTAAGGACCGCCACTTTGCCATAGCCCGCCGTAGCGCGCACGATCGTGTCGATTTCGCCCGAGGGCTTGTAGCGGAACTCGGTGCCATAAATGTGATCGGGCGGAACGATATCCTCCAGCGCCGAGACAACGATCTCTACCGGCGCGGCCGACAGAACATAGAAATCGAACTGGTGGCCATCGATGCCCGAATCGAGCAACTGATAAAGCAGTTTGATGTCGCTCTTGAGGCGAATGCGCTTCCCCACCTCGCGCAGATGTTCCTTCCGCACCTTGGCCTTGAACTCCGGATCGTGCAGCAACAGGTAGGCAAGCTCCGCCCCTTGCTGCACCAGGTTGATCTTTGCCATTCCCTGGGCCTTGCGCTCGAACTCCTCGGTAGGAATGCCGACCAGTTCGGCGAGCACATAGCCGGAGTCGTTGAAGGTGAGCGTCTGGTCAAAGTCGCTAGCAAAAATGTAGCGTTTCAAGGGTTTATCTGCCATAGCTATTCGATTCGCGTCCCGCCGACGCGCCCCATAAAAAGAATTGATTGCGATTATATGCCGCGATGGTTAACTCGTTGTGAACAAAGCACGGGCCGTTGCAAATCCTCCATTCTTCGAGCCGGGACTCGATGACGAAAGTTTTTTTCCAATTGTTCCTTGGTGAACCTTCGTGTCCTTCGTGGTAAAGCTCGGTGACGTAACGTTGATTGTGTAAAAGGCAAGAGGGTGTAAGTTGGCTTTGGCCTCACGAGCTAAAGCCGTTCCGAAAGGAGACCTACACCCAATGGCGAAGATAATCCCGATCAGCGAGCATTTCCAACATTTTCTGGCGGAGATGAAAGAGAGTTTCTGGGGCGATCTGTATGGGCAGACGCGACAGGCGTGGCAGCGGTTTTTCGAGCTGCAGTCGGAGCGGCAGCGCGACCGGTTCTCCGGCTGGGGCCGGTATGAGCGCCGGCGCGGGAAACGCCGCATCTATCGCAACGGCTACTACGAGCGGGATTTCGTGACCCGCTTCGGGACCATCCGTCTGCGCATTGCGCGCACCCGCGAGAAGAGCTTTCTGCCGGTGGGGCTGCGACGATTCCAGCGGCGGGCCGAGGAAGTTTCGCTGCTGATCCGGGAGGCCTTTTTGCGGGGCATCTCGACACGGCAAGTGGGACGGGTGGTGGCGACCATCACCGGCGAGACGGTGAGCGCGCAGACGGTGTCGAAGCTGACGCGGGATCTGGATGAGGCGGTCCGCCAGTTTCATCAGGCGCGGTTGAGCGACGACTATATCTATCTGTTTCTCGATGGGGTGAGCTTGCGGGTGCGGCGACCGAGCGGCCGCAAGCAAGTGCAGATGCTGGTGGCCTACGGCATCCGGCAGGACGGCAGCCGACATTTGCTGGCGTTTCTGCGCAGCCAGGGCGAAGGCCAGGCCGACTGGGAGGCCCTGCTTCAGGATCTCTATCGTCGTGGACTGGAAGGCCGATCACTGGGTCTGATTCTCACCGACGGCTGCGCCGCTTGGCGGCGGCGATCCGCACCGTCTACCCGCGGGTGCGACATCAGCGTTGCTGGGTCCACAAGATGCGGAACATTCTGGAGAAGGCCCGGAAGCGGGACTATGACGAGGTCAAAGCCGGGGCGCAGGCTATCTATCAGGCCGACAGCCGAGCTCAGGCCGAAGCCGCTTTTCGCAGATTCCGGGCCCGCTGGCAACGCAGCTATCCCGCCATGGTGAAGCGCTTGGGGACAGACTTGCCCGAGTTGCTGTCGTTCTTCGCCTTCCCCCGACACCTCTGGCGCAAACTGCGCACCACCAACGTCATCGAGCGCTGCTTCGTGGAAGTACGACGCCGCACTCGCCCCATGGTCTGCTTTGTCAATGTCGAAAGCGTGGACCGCATCATCTACTCCATTTTCCAGAGATTCAACCTGGAATGGAAATCCCGCACCCTCACCCTATTTACACAAGCAGCTTGACGTCACCGTAAAGCTCTCGCGGCTTTACTAAATGCGCGGTCGCGTCCAGAATAGAAGGTCCGACGATATTGCGAATAGAAAGAGGAGCTCTCATGGCAGTTGTGACAGGTGAATTGATTCGGGCGATGAACTACGTGGAAGACATCACCGCGACCCTGCGGCGCATTTGCATTTACATTCCCGGCATGAGCGCCGAAGAACGCAAGCGGCTGGCGGAGAGCCTGCGCGGCACTGTCACGGCGGTCAATGCAGCTATCGCCGACCTGGAAAAGGCGGAGAAATAGGTGAGCGGCGTCCAGACGATTGCAGTCATCGGCGCCGGCATCATGGGGCGTGGCATCGCGCACGCTGCCGCGCTGGGTGGCTACCGAACCATTCTCGAAGATCTGCTGCCGGGGGCTTTGCGCAAGGCAGAAACCGAAATTCGTGGCAACCTCGATAAGGCTGTGGAACTGGGGAAAGTGACGGCGCCTGATGCTGACTCGGCCTTCAAGCGGCTCGAGTTCGCAGGTTCCGTCGAAGAAGCCGCGCGCGAAGCAGATCTCGTCATTGAAGCCGTCCCCGAGGAGATGGAGTCGAAGATCGAAATCTTCACCCTGCTCGACAAAATCTGCCGCCCCACAACAATGCTCGCTTCGAACACGTCGTCTCTCAGCGTGACGGAGATTGCCAGCGTGACCTATCGCGCGAAAAAGTGCGTGGGCATGCACTTCTTCAATCCCGTACACAAAATGAAGTTGCTCGAAGTCGTGCGCGCGCTCGAGACTGACGACGATACACTGGCCACCGCCGTCGAGGTGGGCAAGCGCATGGGCAAAGAGGTCGTCGTGATCAAGGAATCCCCCGGCTTCATCACCAGCCGTATCAACGCCATGATCGGCAACGAGGCCTTCCACATGCTGCAAGAGGGAATCGCTTCGGCGGCAGACATCGACAAGGCGCTGAAACTCGGGCTAAACCATCCCATGGGTCCATTCGAGTTGGTGGACCTGGTTGGACTCGACACGCGCCTCAGCATCCTCGAGTATCTGCACAAGTCGCTAGGAGATAAATACCGTCCGGCGCCGCTTCTGGTGCAGTACGTGAAAGCCGGACGTCTGGGACGAAAGTCAGGGCGCGGCGTGTACGAGTATCCGGAAGCTGCTCAAACAACTCCCAAGGCCAATCCTTAGGTGGGTCTTTACGTTTTGTCATCCTGAGCGAAGTGGCTGGTTCGCGAAGCGAAGCAGCCACGAAGTCGAAGGATCCCTACCTGGGCGGAGCCGCGTCAAATCTAGGTTCTTTTGCCGCCGCGTCCAAAACCCAACCCCGCCAGCCCTGCGACCCTCTCCGGTTCGACTCCCTTACTCTCCACCACCACGTGAAAACTCTCGCCCATCCCCGCGGGAGTGACCAGGTGTTTCAGCTGCAGCGCGACCTTGGCGCGCTCCTGCGGCAGACGGCACTCTTCGAAAGCGTCAGCAAACTCGTTGGCCTCACCGATGCCGAGCAGGAATTGTGACTGCGTGATGAGCTTCTGCGTCCGCATGCCCTGCTGTTCCGCAACCGCCGCCAGCGCGGTGAAATTTACATCGGCGGTGATGTCCTGCTCGCCGGGCGCTTCGTAAGGCGTCGCGCTCACCGCGTGCTGGCGGATGGCCTTCAGCGTTCCCCGATGCCGTCCGGCAAGTTGTTCTTCGCGGGTATAGCCATAATCAATGATCACCACAAACCCGCGTTCGAGGCTGGATGCGCCGTGCATAGCCTTTTGGGACTGCAGTGCGACTTCGACGCGTTCCCCAGGCTCAGGATGGACTGAATACCGGTCGAGGAATTCGAGTTCTTCGGCCGATGCCGGCGCCCAAGTCTCAACCAATCGTCCATCGCGGAGGTCGATGCGAAGCGCCCCCTCGGCACTCAGAACTTCAACCGGCAACGCATCAAAGAACTCGTTGGCAACAACAATCGTGGGCGCGGTGACATCGTGCCTAGCCGACAGCGCCGCCTTACCAGATGCCAGATGCCGGCCCAGCGTAACCTCGATGCGCTGACCCAACGCAGGCGAACGTTCGTCCAGAACGTAATGCAGCGCCTGAAAGAAATCGGGAAACTTCTTCTCCGACCAGTCCAGCACATCCTGCGCGAACAGGCCGCGGCCCGGGCCAAGTTCTTTTAGAACAATGTGCTCCGGCGCCCCCATGACGCGCCACATCTCCTCGAACTGGCGCGCCAACAGTCGTCCGAAGACTGCATGCACGTCGCTCGACGTATAGAAGTCCCCGGCCTTCCCGAACTGCGCCGCATTACGCGAGTAGTAGCCGAGTTCGGGATCGTACAGGCACATTTCCATGTAGCGCGAGAAGGGAAGTGGTCCGCGTTCGCGGATTTCCTGCTCAATCTTCTGGCGCAGCGCGCTCACAATCCCTTCCGTTGCCGGTCGGCGCGGTCCTGCGGCGTGCGGATGAACATCTCGACAAAGTAGTCGTGCAGGGCGTCAAAGAGTTGCCGCTGGAAACTCCACTCGAACTGCGGGTCATCCAGATCGCGCGGATGCAGGTCGAAGTAGTAGGTATGAACGGGAATGCTCTCGTCCTTGAACTTGATGATCACCTCGACGCCGTCATTCTTTGATCGTGCGGAGAAGTTCAGCAGGGGATGCTCATACAACCGGAGTTGTGCGAGCACACGGTCGAGACGAATCTGTTGCTGATCTTGCATGAAGGCTTGGTAAGTATAGCGAATCGCCGACGATCGCCATTCCTTCTGGGATACTCCCGTTCGCTGTGGGTGGGAAGATTCGCCTTTGGAAAAAAGGCAAAGCAAGCTACAATTGCGCCACTCTGAGCCTCGATTGCGTGCGTTGTGTAGAGGCCTTCCGCCGAGGAGCGGGAAATCTCCTCAAACTTGGGAAAAAACAATGGCCACTGTCGTCGCGCCCGTCAGGCGGTCGCGTTCTCAATCCAAACTTGTCTTCTTCGTGATCTTCGGTTTGCTGACTGTCTTTGTCACTTACATGAAGAACGCCCGCATCTTCGATTCGACATCCGAGATCGCGCAACACTTCGCGCCGGTCAGGTGGTATCTGGTGCCGCATGCGTTTTTCGGCGCTCTCGCCATGCTCTTGGGGGCATTCCAGTTCTCCAACCGCCTGCGGGCGAAGTATCTGAAGACGCATCAGATATTGGGCTACGTCTATGTCGTGAGCGTATTCATCGCGGCGCCCATTGCGGTTCCGATGACGATGCGATTCGGTCCGTCTCTGGTGGCGGCCTCGAGCGTGCAATCGCTGGGCTGGATGTTGACCACCGGGATTGCGCTGTATTGTGTTCGCCAAGGCAACATCACGCAACACCGGCGCTGGATGATTCGCGGCTATCCCTTTGCGATGGTCTTTACCGTATCGCGAATGATCATTCCGCTTCCGCCCGTCTTTCGGCTCGGCGTAGTGGGAATTGAAACCGTCGTCTGGACCGTGATAGCACTCGCCGCTATCCTGCCGAATATTCTGTTGGAATGGCAGGCCATCGCGGGGCGTCCAGTTCCCAGAGCAGTCGCCGCGGACTGATCTGCGAACAATGACCCCGTTCGCAACATAAAAACCACAGAGGACACAGAGGCTTAAAGTTACCCTGTGTCCTCTGTGGTTAATCTACTCGTAGCGCAGAGCCTCGATCGGGTTCAACCGCGCGGCCTTGATGGCGGGCAGCATGCCGCTGATGATGCCGACAAAGCTCAGAATCATCGTCGACCAGATCAGCGTGGCGGAGTCGATATAGAGGTGAATGTCCCCTTCGCTGGCGTTCTCTTCAAACGCGCTCCATAGGGTGAGCGATCCCACGGACCAAGACACCAGATATGCGAGCACCACGCCCAACAGGCCGCCCAGTGCGGTAATCACAAGAGCTTCTGCCAGGAACTGGAACAGAATGTGCCACCGGTGCGCGCCCAAAGCCTTCTCCACGCCAATTTCGCGGGTCCGCTGCGTCACCGACACCAGCATGATATTCATCAAGCCCACGCCGCCAATCCCCAGCGTGAGCAGCCCGATAAACCCGAGCAGAATCTTAATGCCAGTCGAGATCACCTGCAGATCCATCAAATCGGCGAACACGTCGAACACAAAGATGGCGCGCTGGTCCTTAGGATTGAAGCTGTGATGGAACGCCATGGACTCGCGCACGGCTTTCACCACCTTGGCATGATCGCCTTCGTATTCCATCACGACCGAGCTTAAGTAGTAGGTGTTCGTCAGATCGCTCATCGCGCTGAACGGGACGTAGACGTGCTCGTTGATGTTGTCGTCTCCGTTCTGCACCTGATGCTTCAGCACGCCGACGATCTGGTAGGAAATGCCGTCCAGGCGGACGTTCTCGCCGAGTGCATTCTGGCCGGAGAAGAGCTTTTTCTTCGCGTCGGACCCGATCACGGCAACGCGGGTGTGAGTGTAGTCGTCGGCCTCGCTGAAGAAGGTTCCTTCCGCCACGTCCATCTTCCGCATGCGGCCGTACGAGGCATAGACGCCGCTGACACCGTAGTTCGAGCTGCGCGTGCCGAACGCGACCACACAATTCTTGAAGGCCTCAGGCGATACCCGCTTCAGCAATGGAACTTCGGCGCGGATGGAATCGAGGTCGTTAATCGTCAGTCGAACCTGCGTTCCGGCCTTCGTACCACCAGCCTGCATTTCAGTTCGGCCGGGAAAAATGAATACCAGATTGGTCCCGAAGGAGCGAAAAGCAGACCACAACCCGCGCTCGAAACCAGTACCGTAGGCGAGCAAAAGCACAACGGTCGCGATACCCCAAGCCATGCCCAGCATGGTGAGCACACTGCGCCGCCGGTTGTGCCGCAGCGCGTTGTAAGCCTGGGTTGCGAGATCGACGATCATGGAAAACAGCTCCTGGCTCTTGGCGTTCTCTACTCCTGCCGCAACGCTTCCACCGGCGGCAGCAACGCCGCCTTGCGTGCTGGATACAAACCCGCCGCAATGCCGGCAATTGCCAGCGACCCGATAGCTGCGATCGCCGACGCCGGGATAATCCGCGGCGTGTCAAATCCCTCGGGCGACGGCAACATGGCTAACAGGGTTACAAAGCCGGTTGCGATCGCCAATCCGATGCCGCCACTGAACGCAGTGAGGAACGCTCCCTCAATGAAGAACTGCGTCAGGATCGCGCGATAAGTCGCCCCTAATGCCTTCCGCAGGCCAATCTCCTTCGTGCGCTCCGTCACCGAGACCAGCATGATGTTGATGATGCCAATCGCACCCAGTCCCAGCGTGACCACTCCCACCACACCCAGGAACCAGTCCATCGCATCGAAGATTCTTCCCACCCGCTTCATGTTTTCGATCGTGTCCCAATCTTCGAAAGCATCCTGCAGCTTTGGATCGAATCCATGACGGCGCGCGATGATCTGATGAATCTCGTTCTTCGCCTCGGCATGCCGATCTTTCGTAATCGGGCGATAGTTGAGGAACGAGATCGCATCCTCGGAATTCGCCTTGGTCAAAGGGAACAGATCGCGCATCGTTTCGATCGGGATGAAGATGCGCGAGTTCGTCCCGTTATTCCCGTCGCGTCCCACCTTCGCGACCACTCCCACAATGTCGAAAGTAATGCCGTTCAGCAGAATCGTCGAGCCGACCGCCGGACGTCCCGGAAACATGTTCTTGAGCAGTTCCCAGCCCACCACAGCCACGCGCCGGCGCTCAGAATTGTCCCGGCTGTTGAACCAGCGCCCCGGTTCGACTGGGACGTTGCGAATCTGGTTGTAGTCTGACGCCACACCGAACACCTGTCCGTTCGTCGATCCATAGTCGCTGACCGCACGAATGTCTTCGCGGTTCAGCACCGGCGACAGCGCTCCCACAAACTGCGCTTCATTCCGGATCGCCAGATAATCTTTGTAGGTAAAGTAATACAGCTGTCCAGATTGCGTGCTGCCCTCAACCGCTGGAATGCGCCCGGGAAACATAAACATGATGTTTTGCCCGAGGGTGGCCAACTGCTTTTCCTGGCCGCTCCGGAAGCCTTCTCCCAACCCCACCAGCAGCAGCAATGAGCCGACACCCCAGGCAATCCCAAACATGGTCAGGAAGGAGCGCAATTTGTGCGCCCACAACGTCGACAGCGACTGCCGGACGATGTCTAGAAGCATTCTCATAGGGATGTATCAGAATCATGCCCCCACGCCTCCGGGGAGGAGCGTGGGGGCACCCGGGTAACGTTCAGGCGAGGGGTCTCAATCCCGCCTAACCATCTGATCAGATATACGCAGCCGGGTTCGGTAAAGTTCCCTGCTGGCATGTACCTACTTAGACCCCGGAGGGTCGAAAAAGGTTAGCCAATAAGTGATCCGCCGAGGCGCGCCGGGATAAAGCTTCTGCTTCTCTTGCCGATACCTAGAGAGGACACAACAGGAACGGTTCTGTGGAGGTGCGTCATGAGTCACGAGGATGCTTGGTATGGCGGAGGCATGGCGAGTCCGCGCGGTGAGTTGTTCCTCAGAGGGTCGGCCGAGGGTGTTGTAGATACTGCCAGAAGACTGGTTACCGTAAAGTTTGGTAAAAAGGTGACCTTCGACGATATCGAACGCTATGCGAAGCGGTTGCGGTTGAATCCTTCGTTCCAGCCGGACTATTCGGAAATCGTTGATCTGACGGGGGTCGAAGAACTTGACCTTCAGGCCGACGAATTCCTGAAATTAGCGGACAAAATCGATCCCTTCTCGCCTGTAGCCAAGCGTGCGTTTGTCGTGCGGACGTTGGTCCAGAGTCATGCTGCCCGCATGCACAAGGTTCTGCGCACGCAGAGGAGTATTGAGATTTTCCGCTCCATCGAGGAGGCGGAGCGTTGGGTTGCTTTCTAACCCTGCTGGCCGCACGGAGATTGCACAGCACGTGCGCCCGTCAGAAAAGGGGCTTGGACTACTGCTTTTCTTTCGGCCGCTCGTATGCTTTCTGCAGATATTTCCGCGCCTCTTCGAGGGCGCCGAAGGTGTTGTCGTTCGTTTGCGTCGCCTGGCGATATTGGCCCACCGCTCGTTCCCGTTGGCCGGTGATGTCGAAAATCTTGCCCAGCTGTATGTGGCTCCAAACCTCGGTCCAGCGCGGCTCGCCGTCACCATCAATCGCTGCCCGGTAAGCATTGGCTGACGACTGGTAGTTCCGCTGATAGAAGAAGACCTCGGCAATGCGGTAGTGCGCGAGAGAACTGTTCTTATTAAGGTCGAGCGCTTTGTTGAACTCCACCAGCGCCCCCGATAGATCTCCTTGCTGCTGCAGGGCCTGTCCACGCAAAATCGAAGAGCGCAACTTCACGTCCGTGGAATTGGTCAGTACATGGTGGTCGGGATCGACCGCGATCCGCCGCGGGCGGCCAAATGTCTCGATGGAAAACGGAGAAGTTGTGCCCACGACTTCAATGCGCTTGTTCTCAGTTTTTCCGTCCGTATCAATGCGCAGGTCGACCGGCATGCGGAACAGATCGAGATCCTGCGTGATCTCACCGGTCACGCGGAAGCCCGGCGATCGCTCCTGCTTGGCCTGCGATTCCTTGGCATAATTCCCGCCGAGACGGTAGGTGGTGTACTTCACCTTGAACTCCGGCGCCCCGGTGGAATCAAGCCACTGCGAGAAGAACCAGGTTAACTGGTCGCCATAGTTCTTTTCGGCGATCGTTTTGAAATCATCCATGCTCGCAGACTTCCCGGCGAACTCCGTGGCGAAGTCCCGCATCGTCTTGTTGTACTTGTCCTCGCCCAATACCCAGCGCAGCATGTGCAGAATCATCGCGCCTTTGTCCGTAGCCAGCGACTGAAACTCGGTAGAGAAGACGTCGAGTTTGCTGGCGCTGGAGAGCGGCACCGTGTCATACGCCAGTGCTCCCACCGACATGTCTTTCACCGCTTCTTCCAGGCCGGCTGCTCCGGCGGCGTTCTCCACGTACATGGCTTCCGAATAGCGCGAGAAGCCATCGCTCAACCACCAGTCATCCTTGCTGGCGGGACTCACCGAGACTCCCCACCATTGATGCGCGATGGCATCGGCCAGCAGGCGGTAGTTCGTCTTCTCGGTGATTGACGGCCCGGCCATTCCCGCCATCTCCGGCGCCCACATGTACGGCAGCGTGTCGCCCGGCAATTCCACGACATTCAACTTCTGCGAGGGCGGCAGCCCGTAGAGAGTAATGAAGTAGGTGAACTCCTGAACGGCGGTTGTGGTGTAGGTCGGAGCCAGGCTCTGGTGCGTGGGCTTGAAGAAGACGTGCAGGTCCAGTCCAGCTTCGTCGCTCTTGTACTCCTGAAAAATTCCCGCCACGATCGTTCCGGGGAAACTGGGCTTGGTCGAAACAAACTTAAATGTCTTGGTAGGCAGCACGCTGGCGGTGGGTGACTTCGGAGCCGCCGCTTCACCGACAGTCGCCTTCCCGCTGCCGATCACAAACATATGCGCCGGCACCGTTACGCTGATCGTCGACGTAAACCGGTTCAGCCCATACCCGCTGACCGGGAACCACCGTCCCGCATAAAACAGAATGCTTGTATCGTCTCCGATGTACGCCAACTTCAGGCCCGGCACGGGGCTGTTGTCGGCGTTCTCGAGAATTCCCTCATACTCGAAAGTCAGCGTGGTCGAGGTATCTTTGGACAATCCCGCGGGCAACGGAACCCGTACCGTCGAATCCTGAGTGACCCGCTCGGCAGTCAGCGGCTGGTTCTTTTCATCGAGAACCTTAGTCACGCGCAGGTCATTATTCAGCTCGAAGACAGCGACGGGCACATCCTGCAGGGCAGTGAACTTGACCTTGGCGCGAGCCGTGATCTGGTGAAGGTGCGGATTGAGTTCAGCCTCGATCTGGTAGTCGTCGACGCGTAGACGCGCTTTTTCGGCCGCTTGCGACGGAACCGCCAGCAGTACTACCAACCACAGAGTCAGGGAACTCGTTAGGACGCTCAGAGCGCGCCGCGGGTGAATCGACATTCAGGAGAGTCTCCAGGAAATGATAACCCATTTCCTATGATGAAGATTCTTACGTAAAAGATGGTCGGAGCACAAGGTTTAGCGGCGATATGTAAGGATTTTGTCACTTCAAACCAACTAGGAATTCCTTTCTCGCCCGCGAACCTGGGGAATCTCTGTTTAAGCTTCTACTTTGTCATCCCGAGCGGAGTAGAATTGCCGTTTTTCGGCAATTCTGCGCAGTCGAGGGACCTCGCGTTTTCCCTCACGAAACTTAATCAGAGCATCCCTGGCAGATTAGCGTTTCTTCAGCAGATTCAGAATGATGTCGGCCGCCCGGTCCGCCGGGTGCCGCGCCACCCGCGTGGAATCCGCCTCTGGAGCGCGCAGCCGCGCCTTTACCCGCGCGAGCCCCTCGAGCATGCGGTCGCGAGCCGGTCCGTCAGGCAGGATCTCTCTCACCTTGCCGACCACCTTCTCGGCTGTGAAATCCTGTTGCACGAGTTCCGGGACAACTTCCTCCCCGGCAATCAGATTGACCATGGCGAACCTCGGTACCTTCACCCGCGGCTTGCCCAGCATGTAGGTCAATGGCGAGACGCGATAGACCATGACAAAGGGCGTGTTCATCATGGCGCCTTCGACCGTGGCAGTGCCGCTGGCCACGATCCCCACGCGTGAGTGCCACAGCGCCGGCAGAGCGTCGGGAACGAGCGCAATATTCCGCTGGCCGATTAGGCTCACCAGGAAGCTGCGATCTAATGTGGGCGCCACCGGAAGCAGATATTCGTAGTCGCAACCCAACCGCGACGCCGCCTCCAGAATCGTCGGCAGATTCATGCGGACTTCTTTGACGCGGCTGCCAGGCATGAGGGTGATCCAAGGCTTGGCCGGGTCCAGGTGAAACTGGTTTGCGAAGTCATTGCGTTCGACCGCCGGGCGTGCCAATTCTGCCAGTGGATGGCCCACGAACGTCGCGTCCACCCCGCGCTCGCGATAAAACTGCTCCTCAAAAGGGAAGATCACTAGGGCCTTGTCGATGTAATTGCGCAGCAGCCGCACCCGCCCCTGCCGCCATGCCCAGAACTGCGGCGCCACGTAATAGACCGTAGGAATACCGCGCCTCTTCATCTGCCGCGCGACGCGCCAGTTGAACGCCGGAGAGTCGATCACAATGGCGAGATCCGGCTTGCGCCGGTCAGCTTCCGCAATCAAGTGCCGGTATAGCCCGAGAATCTGCGGAAGGCGGCTGAGAATCTCCGTGATGCCCACCACCGCCAGATCCTTCGCATCGACGACGGTATCACATCCCGCAGCCCGCATCCGGTCCCCACCCACACCGAAGAATTCGAGAGCTCGTGGGGCAATAGATGCTGGAGTGGAGCCAGATGCTTGTGTGGGGACGGGCGCCCCGCCCGTCCGGGCGGAGCGAAGCTCCGCTGGCTCTCGCTCGGCAGCCCGCCGCAGAGCCTCAATAAGCTCCGCCCCATACATTTCCCCCGAAGCTTCACCAGCTGAGATCAGGATTCGCAAGCAAGCATTGTAAAGCGATATCCGCGGAACGGACGCGGAACCGCGAGTATCACGAGGAATCGTTTCGGTGAAGCCCTTCGTGATACTTCGTGCCCTTAGTGGTGAGAGCCGTTGAATGCTGCGGCGTTGAACTATTTAATCTCCACCTGATCGAGTTCGAACTCGAACTTCCCCGGCTCCTGCTCGCGCGCAAACGTGAGTCTCCGAACACCCCCGTTCGTCTGAAACGAGGACAGCGGGAACGAGTACTGGAGCGCTGCCGCGAGACCTAGCTTTATGTGGCGCGGGCGCCCCCGCCCGCCACTGCCCACGCAGTTCGCTGCTTAGTTCCGAACTCAGTCGTCCGCGCTAGCGGTAACTTCTGGCTGCTGCAGCCGTGACCCATTCGCAGGCGGGGCGGTCCGCGCCACATTTAGCTCCTGGTCCTTATACTGCAACTGATACAGCTTGAAATAAACCCCGCGATGCGCCAGCAGTTCCTGATGCGTCCCCATCTCGCGCACCTGGCCCTTGTGCATGACGATGATCTTGTCGGCGCGCTGTACGGTCGACAGCCGATGCGCGATGATCAGCGACGTCCGCCCTTCCACCATGCGCCCCAGCGCGTCGCGCACTTTGAACTCAGTCTCCGTATCGACGCTCGACGTGGCTTCATCCAAAATCAGAATCTTCGGCTCGTGCGCCAGCGCCCGCGCGAACGAGATGAGCTGCTTCTGCCCGGTCGAAAGCGTCGATCCCCGCTCGCGGACCTCTTCTTTAAACCCATTGGGCAAGGCCCGCACGAAGTCGCCAAGATTCACATCCTCGGCGGCCTTCGCTACGTGCTCATCCAGAATGCGCTCAGTGCCCAGCCGGATGTTGCCTCCAATCGTTCCGGTAAACAGGAATGGATCCTGCAACACGACGCCGAAGCGCGCTCGCAGATCGGCGAGATCCATGTCTTTCACGTCAACGCCATCAATGCGCACCGCGCCTTTCTGCACATCGTAAAAGCGCAAGAGCAGAGAAATGAGCGTGGTTTTGCCCGCACCCGTGTGCCCCACGATAGCGACCGTTTCTCCAGCTTCGATGGAGAAGGTGACATCGCGCAGCACCCAGTCGGGCGCGGCATCGGCAACCGAGGCATTTCCATTGCCCGGCAGAGCCCCTGCCGAGCCAAGCTCAACCTTTCCCTCTGCCGGCACATCCCGGTACGCGAACCACACATGGTCAAACTCGATGCGGCCCGGACCCTCGGGCTTCTTAGTCACCGCAGGCGAAACAACGCCAACCGGCGTATCCACCAGCTTGAAAATGCGTTCGCTCGCCGCCATCGCGGACTGCAGAATGTTGTACTTCTCGCTGAAGTCCATGATGGGACGGAAGAAGCGCTGCGCATAAGCGGTGAACGCAATCACTACGCCGAGCGAAGCCGGGATCGCCACGACGTGAATGAGGAGGTGCGCCGGCCAGTGGTACTCCACGGCGAGGCTATTGGCGATCACGTGCCGTATCACATCCTGGCCGCCGAACCAGATCACGCACGCAATTGCGATCGCCGAAAAGAAATCGACCACAGGGTAGTAGACCGAATACGCCATGATCGCGTCCTTGAACGCGTCCATGTGGCTGCGGTTGATTTCTGAGAACCGGTCGTAGGCCTTGCGCTCGCGGTTAAAAAGCTGCAGCACGACCATCCCGCTGACATGCTCCTGCAAGTACGAGTTGATGCGGGCAATTGCGGTGCGAATCCGCCGGTACGAATCGCGTACCCTGTCCCGAAAAAACTTGGTCGCCACCACAATGAAAGGCAGCACGGCGAACGTGATCAGCGCCAGCTTCCAGTTCATGCACAGCATGATCCCCAGAATTCCCATCAGCACGAACAGATCTTCAAAAATGGAAACCACGCCGGAAGTAAACATCTCATTCAAAGCATCCACGTCGGTGGTGACGCGGGTGACCAACCGCCCGACCGGATTCTTGTCGTAGAACGCGACGTGCATGCGCTGCAGGTGCCGGAAAATCTGGCTGCGCAGGTCGAACATCACCTTCTGCCCGGTCCACTGCATGAAGTAGGTCTGCAGGAATTCAAAAATGAAAGTGAGAATCAGCAGACTGAAGTAAATCACTGAGATCTGCGCAATCCCGTGCATCGGCTGCGGGCTGAGCCAGCTCCACAACCCTGAGGCCGTGCCTTTCGCCGGCGCCAGGTAGCGGTCGACGGCCACCTTCACCAGGTACGGCCCCAGCACATCGCAAAACGACTTCAGGATGATCGAAGCAATGGCAATCGCCACCTCCCAGCGGTATGGACGCAGGTAGGTCAGCAGCCTCCGCATCAGGCGGCTGTCATACGCTTTGCCTAGTACCTCTTCTTCCTGAGCCATGGTTTTCTGTCTAAATCACCTGCAAGGCGGGCGAGCGGCGTTGAGTGCGCCTCTGAACACGATACCTCAAATAGATGGCCTAGGCAGGAGCAAGGATGGAAAAGGTTTGCATGTGGCGCGGACCTGCGGTGAGCGACAGCGGGAAGGGTCGCCGCCCGCAGCAGGTCATCAAATGGGATAATCAGCTGTGCCCCTAGGAATCTACATCTCCGTCCCGTTCTGCCGCACGAAATGCAGCTTCTGCAACTTCGCCTCTGACGTGTTTTCGCGCGCCGTTTTCGAGCGCTACGTCGATCGTGTCTGCGCCGATGTGGCCGGCGCGCAGCAACTCGCGAATGAAATGGGCGGACAGTTCGACCGCGAAGTGGACTCCATCTATCTCGGCGGCGGAACGCCCACTGTGCTCGAGTCCGCACAACTGCAGCGCATCTTCGACGCGGTCCGGGATCAGTTCTGTGTCCTGCTCGACGCCGAAGCGACCGTCGAGTGCGCTCCGGGCACCCTCGCACCGGAAGTGCTGCAGGGACTCTTACGCTGTGGCGTCAATCGTGTCAGCCTTGGCGTGCAGTCGTTCGTAGACGTCGAGGCCGCAGCGGTAGGACGCCTGCACAAGCGAGCCACCGTGCTCGACGACATCATCCGCCTGCGCGCCGCCGGCATCAACGATATCAACATCGATCTCATCGCCGGCCTTCCGCACCAGACCGCGGAAACCTGGCAGGCGTCACTGGCAGAAGCGCTCGCGACCGGAGCTTCGCACGTGAGCGTCTACATGCTCGAAGTCGACGAAGACTCGCGCCTCGGCCGCGAGTTGATCGCAGGTGGAACCCGCTATCATGCACACTTCGTGCCGGACGAAGAAGCCACCGCCGATTTCTACCTCGCCGCCTGCGATCGTGTCGAAGCCGCCGGCGTCGCGCAGTATGAAATCTCCAACTTCGCGCGCCCCGGTTCCGAGTCGCGCCACAATCTCAAGTACTGGACCCGCCAGCCCTATTTCGGCTTTGGCGTCGACGCCCACTCGATGCTGCAATCAGCCACGTCCGAACCCGAGTCGGTCCGCTTCGCCACTGCAGATGTTCTTGAGAAATATGTGGCCGGCTCGCCCGTGCAGAGAACGGTCGTCTCGCATGCCGCCGCCCTGGAAGAGCGCTTCTTCCTCGGACTGCGACTGAATCGCGGCCTGGATCTCAGCGAAGTCGCCGCCGATTTCGGCCAACCCGCCGTAGACAGCGTGTTAACCACGGTTAACGAGTTGGTCAACGACGGACTCTTGCAGAGAGACGGCAATCGCATCCGCCTGACGCCCCGCGGCCGCCTTCTCTCCAACGAAGTGTTCCAGTCTTTCCTTGCGGCGCCCGGCATCACCTCACTCCCCTGAGCGTATAATCGCCTTGGATATTCAGCGCTGGCTCCGAAAGAGCATTGATACGCGAATTTCCAGACCATCCGGTCGGTTGGGGGGCCACGCGGAACCTGTAGAATCGCCAGTGTTCATGCGGTTCGCCCCATCCTTCCCCTTTCCCTTCCGGCGGTGACTTCTTCCTCGTCCAGCGCTATGTTCTAATCACAACTCGGGGTGGCGAAAGCTCCCTTTTTGCGGGACTGTGCACGCCGCAGTGCCCGAGCGTCCCGGAGGACCCTTGGATTTCCTACTGAACGAAGAGCAGTTGCAGCTGAAAAAAAGCGTCCGCGAATTTGCCGAGCGCGAGATCAAGCCGAACGTCATGAAGTGGGACGAAGCCGGAGACTTCCCGCTGGCCACCATCAAGGAACTCGGCAAGCTGGGGATGCTGGGGATCGTTTTCCCTCCCGAATACGGCGGCGCGGGCATGGGCTACGTCGAGTATGTCACTGCGATCGAGGAACTCTCGCGCGTCGATGGATCGGTCGGCATCATCGTGGCCGCTCACACTTCCTTGTGTTCGAATCACATCTTCTTGGCCGGCAACGAAGCGCAGAAGAAGAAATACGTCAGCAAACTGGCCACCGGAGAATTCATCGGCGCGTGGGGCTTGACCGAACCTTCGTCCGGATCGGACGCCGGCAGTGCCCGCATGACCGCCGTGCGCCGCGGAAACACCTGGGTTCTGAACGGCACCAAAACGTTTTGCACCAACGGACACTATGCCGACGTCGTGGTCGTGCTCGCCGTAACCGATCGCGCCGCGCATACGCATGGCATCTCCGCTTTTGTCGTCGAGAAAGACACCAGGGGATTCCGTCACGGCAAGAAAGAAAACAAGCTCGGACTCCGCGCCAGCGACACCGCCGAACTGATCTTTGAGGATTGCGTCATTCCCGCGGAGAATCTGCTCGGCGGCGAAGGCCAGGGATTCCCCGACGCCATGCGGGTGCTCGACGGCGGCCGCATCTCAATTGCCGCGTTGTCACTGGGGATGGCCGAGGGTGCCTACGAAGCGGCCCTGAAATATTCCAAACAGCGCCAGCAGTTCGGCAAGGCCATCAGCGATTTCCAGGCGATCCAGTGGAAGCTGGCCGACATGGCCACGGAGATCGACGCCGCCATGCTGCTCACCATGCGTGCCGCATCCATGAAAGATGCGGGTATGAAGACGACGCAGGAATCTTCGATGGCGAAGCTCTACGCCAGCGAAGTCGCGGTAAAGTGCGCCAACGAGGGCGTCCAGATTCACGGTGGCTACGGCTTCATCAAAGATTATCCTGCCGAAAAGTTCTACCGCGACGTGAAGCTCTGCACCATCGGCGAAGGCACCAGCGAGATCCAGCGGCTTGTGATCGCCAGACAGCTCCTCAAAGACTAGAACAGATTTGATAGACGTGTTTGGGAAGGGCACGGCTTCAGTCGTGCCGCCCATATGCTTTTCGTGGAAGAGCGGCCCTTTAGGGCCGCGATAGAGCTACGCAGAATAATTGGGCTTTAGCCCCCTGAGGTTCGCTGGTTCCGTCCTGCGCGAATATTATGAGGACGCGTTCTCAGTTCTCACCTCTCAGCCAGACCTGCCACACGAACAGCCCCCAATAGCTGCCGGCGAGAGCCACGAACAGGCTCGTCAGCAGGATGTGGCCGATGACGAACTCCCGTCCCTGCGGCCAATCCTCATGAGAAAAATAAAACGCATCGACCAGGATGCGCGCCGTCCAGTAACTCCCGATAAAGCACGCAAGCCCCATCGCCGCCCGGTCGCCACGCAGCATCTCTGTATGCAGCGCCAGCGTGAGTATCCCAAAGGCGATGATGGTCAGCACCGTGAATCCACCCTGCACCCAGAGCAGCTTCCGGTTGAACGGTATGAGTTGCGCCAAATCCCGTTTCCAGCGCAGTCGCGACGGAACCTGCGCGCTGGCAAACAGAATGACAAAATGACCGGCGCCCGCCAGCCACAGAATCAGATCGAAGCATCCTTCCGCCAGAGTGTGCGTCATAACGCATGCACCGCGTGCATGAACGGAAGTATGACACGCCACACAAACGGAGGATGAAAGAGCCAGAAGGCCGGCGCGGCCGTTACGATCACCAGGAAAATCCGGGCGACCGGACCCTTCTGCAGTCCGATCCGCCTGCCGAGACTGGACCGCTCCAGCGTCACACCAAGCCCTTGCAGGATGAAGTAACCAGTGGGCAAGCCATATCCGCCGCGTGCGGGCAGCGAAATCACCAGGTCGTGAATCAACCCGGAAGCCACAAACACCAGCAGTCCGGCCGCCGCCACGCCGATGCGCTTGTAAAGAGGACGGAAGACCAGATCGTGAGCCAGTTGGCGAAATCCTAGGTTCCAGCGCTTGCCCCAGAACTCGCTCAGCGTCTTCGACAGAATAGGCTTCGACATAATTGGATGCGCGTCGATCCCCATTGCCTGCCAGAACAACGACATGAGATGGAAGCTGCCGAAGTGCAACAAGAAGATCAGGCCGAAAAGGCCGGTCCATCCCCGCAGCAGAGCTTGCTGCTCTGGGATGCGGCGCGCCACCACCCACAGCAACGCGACTCCCATTGCGGTCTTCGCAGTCGCCCAAAGCCATTCGCGAGCGTTGGGCTTTGCCGGATGCCTGCCAGCATCTAGAAATGTTTCTGCGTCCATGCCGGGCCACGCCACCAGGTATGCGATCGAGCGCTCGGTGCTGTGAGCGACTCGCGTACGAGCCTTCCACCAAGTCATCCATTTCAGGCCGGCAAAGATGGCAAACGACAACGCCCACATGAACACCCACGCAGGCAGGCGCGCTTGCAGAGCGATCACGAGTGCAGGAAAGACTAGAAGCGGCAGCGTCGGAATCCAGACACCACCCTCTTCTGTGGCACTCGGAGGCGTGGAGAGAGGGATCAAAGGCTTTCCTGGCGCGACGCCAATTTATCACCCGCCGTCACGGTAGTGGGCTAATATACAGCAGCCTCTGGCAAAGCCACTATGTTCATCGTCTATGGCGCCTACCACTTCTGGCCGAAGCGCGTCGCCTTCCGCGATGACTACTGCCTCGCCTGCCAGGCGCCACGCCGCTCCATCGCTCTCCGCACCTTCGACGTGGGACACGTTTTCTGGATCCCGATCCTGCCCGTCGGTTTTTGGAAACACTGGAAGTGCACAGTATGTGGACGTGATCCCCACGTCAGCCCCAGGACTCGCCGAGGGTTCAAATGGGCGGGACTGATCGTCTTGATCGGCGCTTCGGTGATGCTGTGGGAGATCCCGTCCGACGCGGACTTCGGAGCCCTCGGTTGGATTCTCCGAATCGCCGCCCCCGCAGCGGCAATTCTGCTTCTGATGCACCTGCTCGGTACGCTGAAAGAACCATCTCTCCGCCAGAGGCTTGCGGAGATTCCCCCAGCCGCAGATGTGGTCTGCCCGTTCTGCTCGACACCCCTGGTTGCGGGCATCGGCCCCCGCTGGTCGTGCCCGGCCTGCCAAGCAATGCGGTACTAGGAAAACCATGTGGGGACAGCCGCCCTCGGCTGTCCGTCGAGCGAAGCTCGACAGGCCTGTTCCTTGCAACCGCAAGACATGACCGCTTTCTTTCCCAGAGTCCACTCCTGCTTTACACTGTTCCCTTGGACAACGCCCGCTTGAACACTGCAGCCGCGAATCACGACATCCAGGCATGGCTCGACTCGCTCCGCTCCGGCGACGTCCGCGCCCTGGCGCGGGCCATTTCCACCGTCGAAAATCGCCGCCCCGGATGGTCCGATCTGCTGAAGGCGCTATTCCCGCACACCGGCCGCGCCCGCGTGATCGGCCTGACAGGCGCGCCCGGAGCCGGCAAGAGCACCCTCGTCGACCATTTGGCGCGCCTCTATCGCAAGCAGAACCAGACCGTGGGAATCGTCGCCGTCGACCCCACGAGCCCCTTCACCGGCGGCGCGATTCTGGGCGACCGCATCCGCATGCAGGAACATTTTGCCGATCCCGGCATTTACATCCGCAGCATGGCAACTCGCGGATCGCTGGGCGGCCTGGCGCGCACCACCGCCGACGTCACCACCGTGCTCGATGCCTCGGGCCGCGACATCATTCTGATCGAGACTGTCGGCGTCGGCCAGGATGAAGTCGACATCGTGCGCCTCGCCGACATCACCGTCGTGATTCTCGTCCCCGGCATGGGCGACGATGTGCAGACCATCAAGGCCGGCATCATGGAAATCGCCGACATCTTCGTGATCAACAAAAGCGACCGCGAAGGCGCTGAACGCGTCGAGCGCGAGATCCGCGCCCTGCAATCGCTCGCCCTGCGCCACGATGGATGGACACCCCCCATCGTGAAAACCGTCGCCACCGACGGAACCGGCGTGGGCGAACTCGCTGCCGCGATCAACGACTACGTCGCGTATCTTCAGAAAGAGAATCGGGCGCTGAAAAAAACCATCCAGAACTGGCAGGAGCGCCTGGTCGAAATGCTGCGCGACGTGATGCTCGAAAAAGCGCGCGCCCAGTTCAGACGGCAACATGGCCAAGCTGGCGGCAGAAGTCGCCGAACATAAACGCGATCCGTATACGCTGGTGGAAGAGATCGCGGCGAAGGCACAGAACACGTAGCCCCGGGACGCATTCGTCCGGGGTGATTTGCATTACGCAGCGCAGCGGACGAACGCGTCCGCTGCTACGTGAGCGGGGTATGACTCCAATGTTTCAAATCGATCATCTCGGCATCGCGGTAAAGTCGTTGGCAGCGGCCAAATCGATCTACGAAAAGCTCGGCCTCAGCGTCTCGCCGGAAGAAACGGTCGAACAGGAACAAGTCCGCCTGGTCATGGTGCCAGTGGGAGAAAGCCGCCTGGAACTGCTCGAGGCCACGTCCGAGAATTCAACGATCGCCAAGTTCATCGCCAAGCGCGGCGAAGGCCTGCACCACGTGTGCCTGAAAGTGCCTGATCTGCCGGCCGCCGTCGAGCGCCTGAAGAAAGATGGCGTGCGCTTCGTCTCGGAAGAAATCAAAACCGGCGCCGGCGGGACACAAATATGTCTTCGTCCATCCCGCAAGCACCGGAGGCGTGCTCCTGGAATTAGTGCAAGCCTGAAACTCATTACAAAATGCTTCTACTCATCACCGACACTTCCGGAAGAAACGGCACCGTCGCCCTCGCGCGCGCAGCTGAAAGCGGGAGCGTAGAGGTCCTCGAAGTCGTGCCGCTCGCGGGAGGCATGTTCTCCGCGCAACTCGTCCCGCAGATCGCGACCCTGCTCCAGAATCACGGATTCAGCAAGACGCAAATCGATGCCTTCATCGTAGTCTCCGGCCCCGGATCGTTCACCGGCCTGCGTGTCGGGCTCGCTGCAATCAAAGCCTTGGCAGAAATTCTGCAAAAGCCCATCGTGCCAGTGTCGCTACTCGAGTTGTTGGCAACCGCCAGCGGTGCCCAAGGGAAAGTCGTAGCCGCGCTCGATGGCGGCCGCCGCGAAGTCTTCTTCGGAGCGTACGAAATTGTCGGAGAATCACTCCGCGTCTTGCGTGAGGAGTTGTTGTCGCAGCCCGACTTTGTATCCGCCGCGCGTGACTCGACCGTCGTCACCCCCGACGCGGCCTTAGCCGCAAGCGCAAAAGAAGCCGGTCTCCCCGTGATCGCCGCCGATCCTCCAAATGCAGCAACGATCGCCCGCTTCGGATGGAAAAAACTGCAGGCCGGCGCAACAGTCTCCCCGGAGCAATTGGAGGCGAACTACATGCGCCGCTCCGACGCCGAAATGTTTGTGAAACAGAGCTCCTAGCTGCTAGCTTCTAGCTTACGCACCGCAAGCCTCGAGTTCGCGTAAGCCTCGTGCTCATCCGCCCCGCCACCGCCGCCGACATTCCCTCCATCATGATCCTGGAGCGCCAGTCCCCCAGCGCCGGCCACTGGACCGAAGACCAATATCAGCGGGCGTTTCAACGCGACGGCGCCACGAGGCTGGTTCTGATCGCCGAAGATGAAGAACCATCCCCTGCAGGCTTCCTGGTCGCCCAGCATCTCGCCCCCGAATGGGAGCTGGAAAACATCGTCGTAGCCCCCGCAGCCCGCCGAAAGGGCATGGGGAAGCGCCTTCTCGAGGCCCTCGTCGCGGCTGCTAGAGAAACAGACAGCGCATCCGTGTTTCTCGAGGTCCGCGAGTCCAACACCGCCGCCCGAAGCCTCTATGAAACAGCAGGTTTCGCGCAATCGGGCCGTCGCAAGTCCTACTACACAAATCCTCCCGAAGACGCGGTCCTCTACCGCCTCACCCTCCACTAATCCCATTTTCTCAGACTGAGACTGCACCACTTTTTTGGCATTGAACCCGGTTTTACCCTGTGCTAGCCTCAGCTCATATCCCGGTTGGAGGTCTGCTGGATGCTGACTTCGAGAGACCAACTCCTGACCACCCACGAGGAATTTCGCAAGCTGGCTCAGGAGCATACGCAGTATTCGAAACGCCTCGATACACTCACCCAAAAACGTTATCTCAGCGAAGACGAAAAGCTGGAAGAGGTCCGTCTGAAGAAGCTGAAACTACGCCTCAAAGATCAGATGGAATCCATCGAGCGCGAGTATCGGCTGCAGTACGGCGTTAACGTAGCGTAAGAACTCTGGCCAACTTCCACGCGGCTTCGACCGCTAAGGGAGTTTTGCATCTTCCACCCGGCGCGATGAAGCGCCTTTTTTTATTTATACTTACAGAGCCTCTGTACACTGGGCGGCGCTCGCATGCTGCTCGACTATAATTGAGGCTTCTCATGGTTCGTGACGGATACCTATACGCTTTGCCGCTCATCGCCGCCGCCATTCTCATCGGCTGGCTGACTCATCCTGCGTGGGCCATCATCCCCTGCCTGTTGGCATTTTTCTTTTTGTGGTTCTTTCGCGATCCTGAACGGTTAATTCCGCAGGATCCGGGTGCTGTTGTTTCTCCCGGCGATGGCAAAGTCACCGACGTTTCCACCGTGACGGTGGGAAGCGAGAAACTGACCCGGATCAGCATCTTCCTCAGCGTGTTTAACGTGCACGTCAATCGCTCGCCGATCGCGGGCGTGATTCGCGACGTGCGCTACCAGCGCGGCCAGTATCTGAACGCCATGAACAAGGCCTCCGCCGAACTGAACGAGCAGAACATCGTCACCGTCGAAGGCGACGGGCAGAAGGTCGTCTTCAAGCAGATCGCGGGTTTGCTGGCGCGGCGCATCGTCTTCTATCCCAAGATTGGAGACCGCCTGGAGCGCGGCCAGCGCGTCGGCCTCATCAAGTTCGGATCGCGCGTCGACGTGCTGCTCGATGCCTCTGGCCCACATCGACGTGAAAATCGGCGACCGCGTCCACGGCGGCGCCACCGTCCTCGCCTACCTGCAGCCGCAAGGCGCCCTGGCATCCGCGGGCTGCGTTCCCGCCACAGAAAGGGCGCGTTAATGGATCAGGCTTCCCCCAAACCGCGCCGCCGCCTCAGTAAAGGGATGTACATCCTTCCCTCGCTCTTTACCACCGCCAACATGGCGATGGGCTACTACGCCATCCTGCAAGTCATGCACGCCACGGCCGCCGAGTACTGGCATCTCGACAACGCGGCCAAGGCGATCGGATTTGCGGTCTTGTTTGACGGGCTCGATGGCCGCATCGCCCGCATGACGGGCACCAGCAGCGACTTCGGCAAGGAACTCGACTCTCTCGCCGACGCCATCACCTTCGGCGTGGCTCCGGCCATGCTCGCTTTCAGCTGGGGATTCAACCTGATGCCCACGGTTCTGCTGACCGAGTGGCACATCAAGCTCACCCAACTCGGAGCGATCGCGAGCTTTCTGTTTCTGATGGCCGGTGCCAGTCGCCTGGCGCGCTTCAACATCACTTCCAATCCTCAGCCTTCAAACCCAGGCCGCCCAGGGAAGAAATACTTTGTCGGCATGCCGATTCCGGCGGGTGCGGGCGTGATCGCCGCTGTCGTTCATTTCGAAGCCGGCGATCCCATCGTCTCGTGGTACACGGCGCTCACCTGGCTGGCCATGGTCACGACCGTCGGCTATCTGATGGTGAGTACGTGGCGCTTCTACAGCTTCAAGGATATCGACTTCCGCTCCCGCCATCCTTTTCGCCTGATTCTGTTTCTTGCCGCGCTGTTTGCCTCCATCTTCTTCTTTTCGCGGCAAGTGCTCTTCTTCATCGCCCTCTTCTACATGATCTCCGGCGTTTTCTGGCGCGTGCAATGGATCTTCCGCCGCAGGAATGATCCTCCACCTCCGCCCTACAAGGAGGCGTCGCAGACCTCATGAGTGATCCCGTCAAGGCCCCGTCTGCCCCGCATCCCGCCGCCACGCGCGGAAATCTCTACCGCGCCGCCATCGTAGGCGCCGCCTCGCTCAAGGGCAAAGAAGTTGCCGAGATGCTCAACGAGCGCAATTTTCCAGCCGCCGATATCCGCCTCCTCGATGACGACGAATCCCTTGGCCAGCTCGAAGCCATGGGCGACGAGATCAGTTTTATCCAGCGCGTGCGCGCCGAGCAGTTCGAGCACGTGGACTTCACTTTCTTCGCTTCCGATGAAGAGTGCACCCGCAAGAACTGGAAAGATGCCCGTGACGCCGGCAGCGCCATCATCGATCTCTCTGCCGCTTTGGAAAATGAAGCCGGGGCCAGCGTGCGTTCGTTGTGGGTGGAGCGCGAGCGCGGACAAATTCCCGCTCCCGATCTGCAGCCGGGCCCCTGTGTCGCGGCACATCCCGTCGCCGTGACTCTCGCGTTGCTACTGCTGCGCGCCACCAAGGCAGGAGCGATCCGCCGCGCGGTGGCAACGGTTTTCGAACCTGCCTCCGAGCATGGCCAGCGCGGCATGGACGAGTTGCACCAGCAGACCGTCAACCTCCTGTCCTTCCAGCCCCTGCCAAAAGATGTCTACGACGCGCAAGTCGCCTTCAACATGATCGCGCGCTACGGCCAGAAGTCGCAGCCCGCGCTCGACTCGGTCGAAGCTCGCATTTCCCGCCACTACCAGAAGATTGCCGGCGACGCCGCCCCGCGGCCTTCGCTCATGCTTTTGCAAGCACCTATCTTTCACGGCCACGCGCTGGCTGTCTTTCTGGAAATGGAGGGCGCCGTTGACGTGCAGACTCTGTCGCAAGCCTTGGCCGGCGATCACGTGGCCATGCCGGGCGCCGACGAAGATTCGCCAAGCAATGTGAGTTCGGCCGGTCAGGCGGACATTCAACTCGCGATCAAGCCCGACCCCGCGCAGCCCAACGGCGTCTGGTTGTGGGCCGCCGCCGACAATCTCCGCATCTCAGCCCTGACCGCAGTGGAATGCGCCGAGAGCATGACCGCCACGCGCCCCACCGGGAAGATTCAATGAAAACGCGCGCGGCGCTCGTGCTGATGCTGCTCTCGGCGTTCCTGCTGTCCGGATGCGGTTACCACACCGCCGGCCACGTGGTGCAGCTTCCCGAGAACGTCAAGACCATCGCCGTCCCCGCCTTCAAGAACGAGACGCTTACCTACCGCATCGAGCAGATGCTGACGGCCTCCGTTGTCCGCGAGTTTACGACCCGCACTCACTACCACATCCTCAACGATCCCAGTGAGGCCGCCGACGCCACTCTGCGCGGCACCGTGCTCTCCACCACGGCCTCTCCGCTCACCTATGACTCGGCGACCGGACGCGCTGCCAGCGTCCTTGTGGTGGTCAGCGTCAAGGTCGTGCTCACCGACCGCAGCGGCAAGATCCTCTACCAGAATCCGGCGTATTTATTTCGCGAGCAATACGAACTCTCGCAGGATCTTCCCAGTTTCTTCGAAGAAGATTCCCCCGCGTTCCGCCGCCTCTCCCAGGATTTCGCGCGCACCCTGGTCTCAAATATTTTGGAGGGATTCTAGATCTTGAAACGATTTCCCAATGGTGAGGGCGTCATCCCGAGCGGAGCCGCTTTTCAGGCGAAGCGAGGGATCTTGCGGGGAGCGAGGCGGTCTCGATTTTACCTCCTGTTAGCGCTCTCCGTGACTCTCCTCGCTTCCGGCTGCGTCTCCGGTTCCCGCCCGCCGCGCATCGGCAGTGCCGCACGCGACTTCACTGTGCAGGACTCCGATCGAAAAGTCAGCCTGAACCAGTTTCGCGGACAGGTCGTCATCTTGAACTTCTGGGCGACCTGGTGTCCCCCCTGCCTGGAAGAACTGCCGTCGATGGCCGCCATGCAAGACCGCACCCGCGGCAAAGGAATTGTGGTGCTGGGCGTCAGCATTGATGTCGATGAAGACGCCTACCACCGCTTTCTCAAAGCCCGCAGCGTCAACTTCCTGACGGTCCGCGATCCCGAACAGAAAGTCGCCGCTATGTACGGTACCACCGGATGGCCCGAAAGCTACATCATCGACCGCCAGGGCGTCCTCCGCCGCAAATTCGTTGGCGCCGTCGACTGGAACTCACCCGAGATCATCGACTTCTTGAACAAGTTGTAGAAGGTGATGTCCGCAGCATTGCAACTATTCCAGAGGGGCTTTATTCCAGAGCGCGTCATCCCCCCGAGGAGTGTCATCCCAGACGGGCGTCATCCCAAGCTGGTAGCACTGCGGGTATTAGAGTGGCGTCATCCCGACCGGAGCCGTTCTTCAGGCGAAGGGAGGGATCTTGCGTGGAGCTTCTCGGAACCGTGCCACAACGCCACCGTTGCACCACTAGCCGAATCGATTTCGCGATGTTACATTCGAAAACAATGATCCGGACGGTCGCCATCTGATGCGTGCCTTCGCCCAGGCCGAGCGCTTTGTCAGCGAACTGGAATCGCGCAAGCTGCGCGCGGCCTACGTCTTCGTGGGCGACGAGGCCTTTTTTCGCAAACGCTTCCGCGACGCCATCCTCCAGCATCTTGTCCCAGCCGATCTCCGCGACTTCAGCTTCTTCGATTTCGATCTCGCAGAAAACGATCTCGCCGAAGTTCTCGACCGCGCCCGCACGCCCTCGCTGATGGCTCCATTTCAGGTTTTCTTCGTACGCGGAGTGAAGAATCTCTTCGGCCGCGGCTCGAACGAAGAAAAACTCGCCGCCATCGAAGACTACTGCAAGAATCCCAATCCCGACGCGCTTCTGGTCTTTGTCGCCGACCACATCAGCATCCCCGCCGACGTCCGCCGCATGGAGATGCAGGACAAAGAACGCTACCAGCGCATCCGCGAAACCATGGGCCAGTACTGCGGCATCGTCGAACTGGCGCGCGTGGAAGAGGGCGAAGCCGTCCGCTGGATTTCCGATTACTGCGCCAGCCGCGGCGTAGGAGTAAAGATCGATCCCGACGGCGCCCGCGAGCTAGTCGACGCCCTGGGCGGCGACATGATGATGATTTCCAACGAACTCGAGAAACTCATCCTCTACGTTGGTGAAAAGAAGCGCATCACCCTCGGCGACGTCGAAACCATGGTGCTGGCCGCCAAGCAGCGCTCGCTCTACGAACTAACGGATGCCATCTCGGCCAAAGAGCGCGTCCGCGCGCTCGAAGTCCTCGACGCGATCCTGCTCTCCGGCGAAGGCGAAGAAGCCGCCATCGGACACATCTACATGCTCGCGAAAACCTTCCGCCAGATGCTGGTGATTCTCGAGCGCAATGTCCGCGACCAGCGCATGCTCTGGGCCGCCCTCTGGCAGGGTTTCCGCGTGCCCCCCTTCGCCGCCGACGACATCATCAAGCAGGCCCGCCGCTACAAAAACCGCCGCGAACTCACCCGCGCTATCCGCCTGGTAGCGAAAGCCGACCTGGCCCTCCGCTCCAATCCAGTGAGCAAGCGCATGGTCCTTGAGCGCCTGGTCATGGACTTGACCACCGAACCCAAGCTCGAAACCCCCGGCTGGATGCAGGAACAGTTGCCGGTGTAAGAGAATCTCCTCTCATCCAAACAGCTTCGCGATCTCCGCGTTGCCACTTTCCTGCGCAAGCACCTTGAACGATCGTCCCCGAGCGTCACTCGCTCCCCGAAGACCCGGAAACCGCTTCATCCATCGCGCCACCCACTCGGCGTCACCCCTCTCGATCGCGTAGCCAAAGTCGGTCAGTTCAATCCCCAGGAATCCACCCATCTCCCGCAGATATTCGACCGCCCATCCCGCAGGTGTCGCCCCGAATTCACTGTCGGCCGCGTTGATGTCCGCGCCCAGTTCCACCAATGCCCGAACGACATCGCGATGCCCACCAAAGGCCGCATGGTGAAGCGCAGTAGCCCCGAGCTTGTCCCGTTGGTGGATAAGTTCGGCATGCCCCTGAGCAATGGCTCGAACGTCCGCCACGTTACCGCTCTTCGCGGCCTCGATAAGTTTCTCGAAGTCACCCACGGAACACCTCCACTCATTGAGCGTGCTTGCGGCCTTTTGAAATGAATATTTTAGAAGATCGTGCGAAAAAAAATGTGGAGAGACAGGAACGGAGGGTCCCAAATGGAAAAGGCAGACCGATGAAGGTCTGCCCTGATTCTGTTGAGCCGGAAGCCGAAAAGCGAAAGCCGGAAGCCCTACTTCAGCGCCGCAACCCGCTTGCCCAGCCGGGACTTGTAGCGCGAGGCCGTGTTCTCGTGCAACGTGCCCTTCTGGATGGCCTTGTCGAGAGCGGATACGGTCTTGCGGTAGGACTGCTCGGCAGCCGCCTTGTCGCCCTTTTCAATGGTCTCGCGCAGGTCGCGCAACTGGGTGCGCAGGGAAGAGGTGTTTGCGCGGTTGCGCACGGTCCGTCGTTCGGTTTGGCGCGCACGTTTCAGCGCCGATGCATGATTTGCCATAACTGGTTGTTACCTTTGTAAGTGCAGAGAGATATTCGGGGTAGGTCCGAATTCCTTATTATAGGGAAGCATTCCCACCCGGTCAAACCTTGCAGAGGTTGTGCAGGGGCAGCCGCCTTTACCGTTTCCAGTGAAGGCGTCATCCTGACCGGAGCCGTTCTTCAGGCGAAGGGAAGGATCTCGCGCGGACGACTTAGGGACCATCCATGACAGACGGCCTCGATCGCCTTAAAGTGCTCATCAACTCCTCGACCCCCATCATCGTGATGGAGACGTCGGAGGAGACGCACGCCGTCAGCATGGTCCGCGACGCGTGCACTGAGCTCAACATGGCGACCTTCGAGTGGAGCATCGCCGATGGCCTGCAGCGCTCCGGATCGGGCGCTCCCGTCGAAGCACAAAGACGACGCTGCAGGATCGCATCGACCAGTCCACCATGCGAGCCCAGGCCGGACGCGCCTATTCGCAAATGCGAACCGCCCTCAGCCCCGGCAGCGCGGAAGCCGACAGACTCACTCTCGCGATGTCGTCCGCATTGGGAGCGGGCGCTTCTGGCGGCGCCGCTGCGGGCGCAGCCATCTACAACACGCGCGAACCCGTGCAGGCCCTCGCCAACATGGAGGCGACGACGCTCGAAGCCGTCTTCATCCTGAAAGACTTTCACCGCCACATGGACGACCCCGTCGTCGTGCGCCGCCTGCGCGACGTGGGCCAGAAGTTTGCCACGAATCGCCGCACAGTCATCATCACCGCGCCCGAAATCACCGTCCCCGCGGAACTCACGACGCTGGTCGAGTACTTCGATCTTCCACTTCCCGATCGCGACCGTCTGCACGAGATCATCAAAGAAACGTTCACTCGTCTCTCGAAGACCTACACGCTGAAGCTCCAGCTCGATGCTCCCGGCGTGGACGCGATGTCGGCCAACCTGCGCGGCCTGACCGAAGAAGAAGCCGAGCGCGCTATCTCGCAGGCGCTGGTCACACGTTACGCGCTGTGTCCCGAGAGTGTCACCGATGTGCTCGAAGCCAAGAAGCAACTGCTGCGCCATTCGGGCATGCTCGAATTCATCGAGGCCTCCGACAACATGGCCGCCGTCGGTGGACTCGAGAACCTGAAGCACTGGCTCGGCCAGCGCCGCGGCGCCTGGGAAGACTCCGCCCGCGAGTTCGGCCTGGAGCCGCCGCGCGGCATGATCATCCTCGGCGTGCAGGGATGCGGCAAGTCCCTCTGTGCCCGCGCCGTCGCCGGAGAGTGGAAGCTGCCGCTGGTGAAGTTCGACACCTCCGCCGTCTACGACAAGTTCATCGGCGAGACCGAGAAGCGCATCCGCAAAGTCTTTCAGGTCGCCGAAGGCCTCGCCCCGTGCGTCCTCTGGATCGATGAATTGGAGAAGGTCTTCGCCGGTAGCGGCCCCGATTCCGCCTCAGCCGATGCTGGCGTTTCGTCGCGCCTGCTCGCGTCGTTCCTCTCTTGGATGCAGGACCGCAAGGCCGCCGTCTTCGTTGCCGCCACCTGCAACAACGTCACCGTGCTGCCGCCTGAGTTGATCCGCAAGGGCCGCTTCGACGAACTGTTCTTCGTCGATCTCCCCAACCAGGCCGAGCGCAAGCAGATCTTCTCGATCCAACTCGCGAAGCGCAAACGCAATCCAGCCGACTTTGATCTCGACAAAGTCGCCGCCGCCGCTAAGGGATACTCCGGCGCCGAAATCGACGCAGCCGTCCAGGGCGGACTCTACGCCGCCTATTCCGAGAAGAAGCAGCTCTCCACGCAGTCGCTGCTCGATGCACTGACGCAGACCGTCCCGCTCTCGACCACGCGTGCCGAAGAGATCCAGACCCTGCGCAATTGGGCCCGCACCAGAGCCGTCCCCGCTTCCGTCCCCGATGATGCCGCGGTCACTCGCTGATCTTGCCCGAGTCCCCGCCCGCATGAACCGTCTTGAAGTGCTGATCAAACGCGCGCTGCAGTTGCTGGCTGAATTCCTCCCGGCTGGGCCGATGGTTCGTCGACGTTGCGCGGAACCTCCACTCCGGGCACGATGTGCACTCGATCTCCACAGGAATCTCCCCAAGCCACTGAGTGACATGCAGCCTCGGCTTCTTCATCCTCCAAGTTTCCCACAGGCGCCTACATTCTGCTCCCATGTGGGTAGCAAGTTAAAATGTCCGCTTTTTGTAGCAAGTGAAATGTCCGGTTTCAAAGTTGTGCCCTCGCCGCAGGGGTTGGGTTGGTTTTGGGGATGGGGTTGCAGGGGAAGGGGGCAGTTCCCTTCCCTGCTCAGCTCTGCAGAAGCCTTGGCGGATAGAGGTGCACCGCCGGCGTCATAGCGACCAAGCAATGAGGCCCGTGGGTCAGACTCAAGTTTCCATTCAGGTGTTGGTGCACCACCACCTGGCAACCGCCAACGTGGCCCGCCAGCGTACGCGCTCGATCTGCAAGCTCAGATTTTGAAAGCTCACGGTGTTGTCGCGGTTCACACTGCGCTCGAACTGCAGCGAGAAAATCCGTTCCAAATCACGACTACGGCAGGGCACGAAAGCATTGCCCCGCTGCCGGGGCGCGACCTGAAAACGGCGATTGAACTCGGCCATGTAATTTCCAGCAGAAACAGGTTCGCCGCCTCCAGCGTCCCGAGCTGGCGCAGCCGCAACTCCTGCGGCAATGGCCCTGCCAAGTACGCGAAGTTGCGTTCGCTGCGCCGCGCGCTTGCGGCGAGTAGGCCGGGATCATCTGCACTCCCAACTAGTGCAACGCTCGCCACACTTGCGTGCGGCGATGGTAGTACACTTGCGGCACACCTTCGGCGTCAGCGAGAAATGGCTTCACCGATCGCTGTACAGCGCGCAGAACACGCCTTTGCGCTAGATCACTTCCCTCAGCCCCGCCATCACCGTCGCTGTCGATTCCTCCTCCACCAGTTGGGCGTAGTAAATCTAGCTAGTGGCATCGTCCAGAATCACGATCAGGTCGTACCAGCGTTCGTCCTGAAACCACTGGTGGCGGCTGCAGTCGATATGCAACAGCATCCACGGCAACGGCCGCCGCTCTAGCCGCTTGCGATGCGCGACGCGCTTGCGTCCTCGCCACACGAGGACCGCTCCCTGCAGGGCCTGCTTCACGCAGGTGTAACTCAGTTCGATACAGTGCTCGGACAGCGAACTTCTCGTGAAAGTGCTGCACGTTCAGATCGAAATACTTCTCCTGGTACGAGCGCGAACACCTTCTACACTGTCGCCACGGGCACGAGACGCCGCGAGGGCTGGCCCGCCGCCGGTCCAGCAACCCGTTGTAGCCTCTTCGTCGTAGCGTTCCCGAAAGCGCCGCATGTGACGGTCGCTGATGCCCAGAATCTCCGCCGCTTGCCACCACGTGATCTTCTTCGCCATCGCCGGCAACATTACGTACTGCACTTTCATCGCTCGCTCCATCGCGGCTCTCGGATAAGCTTCCATGCTCCGCATGGTCTCCTATCCTCACCGCCCGCAAAGCGGACATATCACTTGCTATCTCAACTGGACATATCATGTGTGCTCCCATTGACTCCCTCTCCGCCCGCGTTAGGCTTTAACTTAATGGTAGTGACTTGCCTTCTGGGCATGCGCATTCCGGTTGGTCCCGTCTCCAAGCGAAACCCTGCTTTGTCTGTGAGCAGGCACAGGTGTACCTCGCTATCAGCTGCCGCCGGGCTTTGCCCGGCCCGTCCGGATCAAAGATCCGGACCCACACGAGCATGAACCCAAAGGCACGAACCAAAGCATGAAGAAAAGCATCGGCGTCAGCCCCAACATCGAAACCTTCTTCGGCACGCGGGATGAGAATGTGCGCCTGCTGGAAGACGGTCTCAACATCACCATCAATCTGCGGTCGAACGCCATCGAACTGGAAGGCGCGGCCAAAGACGTGGCTCGCGCCGAGCAGGTCTTCGCCGACTACGAGACGCTGCTGCGCTCCGGCCACACCTTCAACAACGGCGACCTCAACAGCATGCTGCGCGTGCTGATCTCCGATCCCAACTCGACGCCTCCGCGGATTGGCCGACGCCGGGCGCCAGCGTTCCTTTGGACGCCGCACCGTCCAGCCCAAGAGCAGCAACCAGCGCCGCTATCTCGAAGCCATCGAGAAGCCACGACATGGTGTTTGGCATCGGTCCCGCCGGAACAGGCAAGACCTATCTCGCCGTCGCGATGGCGATCTCCGCGCTGCTGGCCAAGCGCGTGAACCGCATCATCCTGGCGCGTCCCGCGGTGGAAGCGGGCGAGCGCCTGGGCTTTCTGCCCGGCACGCTGCAGGACAAGATCGATCCCTACCTGCGCCCGCTGTACGACGCCTTGTACGACATGCTCGATCCCGAAAAGGTCGACCGCTACCTGGAGAAGAACGTCATCGAGATCGCGCCCATCGCCTTCATGCGCGGCCGCACGCTGAACGATTCGTTCGTCATTCTCGACGAAGCGCAGAACACGACCTCAGAGCAGATGAAGATGTTCGTCACCCGCCTGGGCTTCAACTCGAAGGCGGTGATTACCGGCGACGTCACGCAGATCGATTTGCCCAATGCGCGCCGCAGCGGACTGCTCGAAGCCATGGACGTTCTGAAGAGCGTGGAAGGGCTGGCCTTCGTCCACTTCGACGAAACCGACGTGGTGCGCCATCATCTGGTGCAGCGCATCGTGCGCGCCTACGACGAGCACAAGACGCGCGTGGCCGAGCAGCAGATGCTGTTGCTGGCGGAACCGAGGCACGCGGACGCAGCCAGCGCCGAGAAGCAGGCAGCCGCCGCGGCGGCCCAAGAAGCGAAGTCCGCTTCGGCCGAAGCCAAGGGATAAGCAGCCGCATTCAGCGGGAGGGCCGCGACTCGGCCCTCCTGTTTGCTTTTGAACCCAAGCTTGCGCTCAACACCGATCCAGTAAGAGGCATCAGAAAGACTTTGGTTATTCTGCAAAAGAAAGTCGCGGGATTGAGTCGAAGGCACGCTGGAGCGTTTCGTGGTGCGCGCGCGCAAGGCCGTCGGGCTTCGCGCGCCAGTGAACGTGCTGGTCACCAGCAGTTCGGCCGTGCGCGCGCTGAACCGCCAGTTTCGCAGCCAGAACAAGGCCACCGACGTGCTGTCGTTCCCGTCTCCTGCCTCCAATCACGATTCTCGCAGTCAGCACGAGGCTGGCCGGCGACGTCGCCATCTCCGCCGACATTGCTCTGCAAAATTCCGTCCGCCTCGGCCATCCGGCTGCCCAGGAGATCAAGATCCTCGCGCTGCACGGAATCCTTCATCTGGCGGGCTTTGACCACGAGCGCGATAATGGGGAGATGGCGCGCAAAGAGCAGACATTGCGCCGGGCGCTCAGACTGCCGGCTGCCTTGATCGAGCGCGTCGCAATCCCGCAACCAGCGTGGCGTACGGCGGTACGACAGGAGCGCGGAGGACGGCATGACCTACGCCGTCGCCATCGCGCTGCTTCTGCTGCTCGGACTGCTGACCCTGGTCTCATACGTGGATCGCGTCTACCAGGAAGTCGGCAAGTTTCTTTCCCGCGAATTCCAGGACAACATCGACGTTTTCGAGCAGAAGGTCGAGCCGGAACTGGGTGTCGGGCGAACGCGAGCTGCGCTCTCCATGGCGGTGCTTGACGCAGCTCACCATGGCGGCGATTGCCATGCTCATCGGCTTTATCGTCTTCACGCGATCAGACCTGGAACATCTACGAGATCCTGCAAGCCACGATCAGCCTGATCCTGATCGTCATCGTGTGCAACCGCTTCCTGCCCTTCGTCTTTTTCTCGCGCACCAAGGGCGAGTGGCTGATTCACTGGACTCTGGTTCTGAAGGTGCTGATCTACGCGGTCATGCCGGTCACGATTGTGTTGGGTTTCCTGCAGTCGGTGGCGGCGTTGACCAAGCAGAACACAAGCGACCAGCCCGAGACTTCGGCCGAGGCCGTGGACGCGTTGATCGAAGCCGGGCAGGAAGAAGGCATTATTCAGGAGGGCGACCGCGACCTGATCCAGTCGGTGGTCGAATTCAGCGGCAAGACCGTGCGCGAGGCGATGAAGCCGCGTCCGCAGATGTTTGCCGTGCCCTCCGATACGACGGTCGAGCGCTTCATCGAGATGCTGCGCGTCAAGCACTATTCGCGCGTGCCGGTGTATGAAGGCAGCATCCACAACATCAAGGGAATCGTCTACACGCAGGATGTGCTGCAGGTTCCCGACACCGAAGCTCACGTACGAGTCCTCGAAACCATCATGCGCCGCGATGTGTACTTCGTTCCCGAGAGCAAGCTGGGAAGCGACCTGCTGCGCGAAATGCAGAAGCAGAGTATCCGCATGGCGATCGTGGTCGACGAATACGGAGGCGTGGCTGGACTGGTCACGATCGAAGATCTGGTGGAAGAGATTGTCGGCGAGATCCGCGACGACCACGACAAGCCGGAGATCGTGCGCGAAGGCGAGCGCTCGTTCATCGTGGCCGGAGGCATGGACGTCGACCGTCTCGATGAACTCTTCGGCACCAAGCCTGAAGGAAAAGAGTCGGCCACGATTGCCGGCCTGGTCAGCGAACTCGCCGGCCGCATTCCGCGCAAGGGCGAAGTGGTCGAAGAAGACGGCCTGCGCTTTGAAGTGCTGGAGTCCACGGACCGCAAGGTGGAGCGCGTCAGAGTCACTGCGGTACAGCCACAGCAGTTGAAGCTGATTTAAAAGCTGTGAGCTATGAGTCGCGAGCTTCGAGTTTGGAGCAAGCGATTCAGGTGTAGACTCGAAGCTCGTAGCTCATAACTCGCAGCTCGCTTCTTCTATGCCATTCCGCTCCGGTTTCGTTTGCATTCTCGGCCGCCCCAATGCGGGGAAGTCCACTTTGCTCAATGCGCTCGTGGGCGAAAAGCTTGCAATCATCTCACCCAAACCTCAAACGACGCGGAACCGCATTCAGGGCGTGGTCCACGTCCCTAAGCGCAATGGCAAGGGAGGCGGGCAGATCGTGCTCGTCGATACGCCCGGCGTCCACAAGCCCGACAGTTCTCTCGGCCGCAAGATGATGGTCGAAGTGCGCGAAGCATTGGAAGGCTGCGACCTCGTGCTCGTGATCATGGATGTCACGCGCAAGTTCGATCCGCGCGATCAGTATGCGCTCGACTTGCTGCGCCGGCCCAAGACCAAAGCATTTCTGATCCTCAACAAGGTCGACCTGATCCGCGAGAAGTCGAAACTGCTGCCGCTGATCGAGCAATACCGTAAGCTCTACGATTTTGCCGAAGTGATCCCCATTTCCGCGCTGAAGCGCAAAGGTCTCGATGATCTTCTGAATCTGGTGATCGCTGCTCTGCCTGCGGGTCCGGCATACTTTCCCGAGGATCAAATTACCGACCAACCCGCGCGCTTCATGGCGGCGGAAATCATCCGCGAGCAAGTCCTGCTGAATACCAGCGAAGAGATTCCCTACGCGACCACGGTGATTGTCGATAACTTCGAGGAAGGCGCGCGGCTCACGCGGATCGCCGCGACCATCTATTGCGAGCGCGAGGGCCAGAAGGGAATTCTGGTGGGTAAAGGCGGCTCGATGCTAAAGAAGATCGGCACTTCGGCCCGCCTGCAGATCGAGCGCATGCTGGGAACGAAAGTTTTTCTCGAACTCTACGTAAAAGCAGAGCCCGGCTGGCGCGATTCCCGCCGCTTCGTGGAAGAACTCGACTGGCGCAGGCAACTCGAGCATCGGATGATGGAGCACGGGACGCCGCAAGAAAAGACCGGAGGAGTCGAGGGCGCAGAAGATTCCGGGCGACGACCGTAACCACACAGAGGACTGAAGTTATGGTATGGTAGCGAGCGCTTCAAATAAGGCGGCGATTGCCCGATTCGCGCCTTAACGCTAGAATCGCAATAGCCGCGCGCACGTTTCTTGGGAAGCGAGCGAATAGGGGACGAACGAGCCAACCATGGAATCTGGGGCTTCTTCCGAGGAACAACTCCCGGAGCACGACTTCGATCCAGCCAAATTGAACCTGCGCGTGCGAGTCACGCTAGCGGCCGATCGCAAGTCCGTGGACCCGGTTGTGGCGCAGGTCATGGAAACCGTCCGCCAGATGAAGAATGTCGACGGCAAGGAAGACGCCATCGAACTCGCGCTGCAGGAAGCGCTGGCCAATGCCGTCGTTCACGGCGCCAAGGAAGATCCCAGCAAGATTGTGGAGTGCCTGGTGGCGTGGGATGAGCAGCGTGGCATCCTGATCATCGTGCGCGATCCCGGCCCCGGTTTCGATCCGCAGGCGATTCCCAGTTGCACCGTGGGCGAGAACCTCTACTCCAATCACGGCCGCGGAATTTTCCTCATCAACCAGCTCATGGATGAAGTGCAGTTCCACAAGAACGGCACCGAGATTCATATGGTGAAGCGGTAGCTTCTCCTCTTGGGGCTTTTTCCCCAACATAGTCCCCTCGGTGGATCCTCCGCTCGCGGGTGATAATCTTGCGACATGCCTAACGATCCTACTCTGCCTTTGTCTCCCAAGTCGGCGCGATTGCGCGTTGTGTTGGTCCTTATCGTGGGGTTGTTCCTCGGTGTGATCCTTGTAGGCTCCATCGGTGGATTGGTGCTCTCGCGAACCTCGGGACGAGCTTGGATAAGCCACATGTGGTCGGCGGTGACCGGAAGAACTCTCACGATCGATGTCAGCCAGCCCACGGTAGTCGATCGTATCCAGCGGTTGCAGCGGCTGGAGACGGTGATCTATACGATGGATAAGATCGTGAGCGGCGCGAAAGAAAACCCGGTCTTGCCGAACTTTCTAGCGGGAGATCGGCTCCTGATGTTGGTGCATGGCGAGGTGGTCGCCGGAATTGATTTCTCAAACTTGAGGCCGGGTGACGTTACAGTGGATGGCAAGCAGGTTACCCTGCGCCTTCCTCCTCCGCAGATCTTCAGCACTCGGATCGACAGCGGGAAGACCCGCGTATATTCCAGGCAGACCGGGCTGCTGGTTCCCACCGATCCGGATCTGGAGACGCAAGTCCGCCAGGAGGCGGAGCGTCAACTGCAGGAGGCCGCCATGGCCGACGGGATTCTGCGAAACGCCCAGCAAAATGCGGCCTCTACGATCAAGAGCCTGTTGCAGGGCTTGGGATTCGAGAAGATTGAGTTCAAGTGATACCGGGCACGTGTTGGCCCCGCAAACCTCAATCAAACTGAAGCATGACGATCTCCGGATTCGACCCCAGACGCAGCGGCGGTCCCCACGTTCCAGCGCCGCTCGACGTGAACACCTGCATCTTTCCAATCCGGCTCAAGCCGTAGACAAATTCTCGGTAAATCCGCCGGGCCATCCAACTCCAGGGGATGAACTGGCCGAGGTGCGTGTGCCCGGATAGCTGCAGCGAAACACCAGCCGCCTCTGCGGTCTCTGGGTGGTCGGGAGCGTGCGTCAAGAGGATGCTCGCGCGTTCACGGTCCAGTTGCACGCCCTGCAGCACCGATGCAAATTGCTCT
This sequence comes from uncultured Acidobacteriaceae bacterium, assembly GCA_963701935.1. GTDB lineage: Bacteria > Acidobacteriota > Terriglobia > Terriglobales > Acidobacteriaceae > Sulfotelmatobacter. Next base: position 650,511 of record CAVPBT010000001.1, read on the forward strand.
TCGAGCGCCGCATGACGGTAGGGCACACCAATGATCTGCAAGCCGTCCACTTCTACCCTCTCATTGCTCAGCACCCGCACTCCGGCCGCCGCAACTGCGTGCAGATATTTGCTGTCGTCTCCAAATTGCTCGTGATTTCCCGCGACGAAGTACACACCGTGCGGCGCCTTCAAATCGCTTAACGGCTGAGCCGCCCGCTTCGCGTCGATGGCGGTGCCGTCATACAGATCGCCGGCAATAAAGATCGCGTCCGGTTTTTCGCGCAGAACCTTGGCCACCAGGCGTCGCAGAAAACTGCCGTTTCGCACGTGCCCAAGGTGTAGATCGCTGATCAGTGCTGCTCTGCGCCCCTTCCATGCTGGAGGCAGGTTGGCCAGTCGAACCGTAGCTCGGGTGATTCGCGTCCAGCTTGCATTGAAAAATCCGCAGAGGCCGCCGACTACAGCGGCGCCGAAGAGCCACTCGACCATCCGATGGAAATTGACACCGAGCCCCACTAGGCTTGCCACGCCGAGAATGATCCAGGCAGCCAATGCCGCAAAGAAGAGGAAGCTGACCATGCCAGTCCAGATCGCAGCCGCTCTGTAAAAGGCTCGAACCGCGGAATTGGTGTAGCGAAACGCGAGCAGCGAAGCGCCGACAAAGCTGATCGACAATAAACCAAGCGCCAGTCCAAGCCACAATTGTCGTGGCGGGTCGCCTGGTGAGGACGAAAACGTCCACGTCTCATACAGAAGGAGATGTGTCAGAAAGAGAACGGACTGAATGATGACGATGAAACCGATCAGGCTTTTGCGTAGCTGTATCTTTGATTAGATTCAGCCAACCGGCATTTTGATTGTCGAATTGAGTGGAAAATTATGGTCTCGGGCGAGCCGGACCGAGGTGCCCCGTAAGTCATTCCTTCGCCGCGATTCCCAGGGCTTTCATCTTCCGGTAAAGATGGCTGCGCTCCAGGCCCAGCACTTCGGCAGTGCGGCTGACGTTGCCGTGATTCTGGTCGAGGGTCTTGAGGATGTAGTCGCGCTCGTAGGCATCGCGCGCCTGATGCAGCGTGGAAAATTCGCTCTTGGGCGCGCGCCGGCTGCCCTCGCGATAGACGAGTGGCGGCAGATGTTTGCTGTCGAAGCGCGTAGTCGTGGGATTCATGATCACAATGCGCTCGATCACGTTGCGCAATTCGCGCACGTTACCCGGCCAGGAATAGCGCATCAGGATTTCAATGGCGTCGTCGGTAATTTCGCGCGGCCGGCGGCCGTAGGTCGCCGCCAGTTCCTTCAGAAAATGCCGGGTGAACAGCGGGATGTCTTCCTTGCGTTCGCGCAGCGGTGGAACGAAGAAGGGAATCACATTCAACCGGTAGAAAAGATCTTCCCGGAAATTGCCGCGCGAAATCTCCTCTTCCAGATCTTTGTTCGTCGAGGCAATCACGCGGACGTCGACCGTGATGGTCTCGTCACCGCCCACGGGCGTGAAGCGCTGTTCCTCGAGCGTGCGCAACACTTTGGATTGAGTTTTCAGGCTCATGTCTCCGACTTCATCGAGGAAGAGCGTTCCGCCATGCGCTCTCTGAAACTTGCCTTCTTTATCGGTCGCCGCGCCGGGGAATGACCCCTTGCAGTGCCCGAACAGTTCGCTTTCGATCAGATCCTCCGGAATCGCGGCGCAGTTGACCTCGACGAAAGTTTCGTCCTTGCGCAGGCTCTGGGCGTGGATGGCGTGGGCGACGAGTTCCTTCCCCGTGCCCGATTCGCCGTAGATTAAGACGCGTCCGTTGGTCGGAGCCATGAGCCCAATCTGCTGGCGCAGGGCTTTCATCGGGATGCTGTCGCCCACGATGATGCTTTTCACCTGCAACTGCTTTTTCAGGTCCACGTTCTCCCGGTGCAGTTTCTTGGACTCGATGGCGTTCTTGACCAGGATGAGAGTTTTTTCCAGGGAGAGCGGTTTTTCCAGAAAGTCGTAGGCGCCCAGTTTCGTTGCGCGCACTGCCGTTTCGATGGTCCCATGACCGGAGATCATGATGACTTCGGGAGAATTATCGAGTTCGCGAATCCTCTCGAGAGTCTCGAGGCCGTCGACGCCGGGCAGCCAGATATCGAGCAACACTACGTCAAAGGCGGTCTTGCGCAGAAGGTCGAGACAAGCCTCTCCGCTTTCGGCGGAAGATGCCGCGTATCCCTCGTCTGCCAGGATGCCGGCCAGAGAGTCGCGAATGCCGGCTTCGTCGTCAACGACAAGGATCTTATGCATGTTGAGCGGCCGGTGCTGTCGATGCGGGCTCGAAGACTACCGGAAGTTCGACGATGAAACGTGTGCCCACGGGACGGTTCTCCTCTACCCGGATGGAGCCATGATGATCTTCCACGATGCGGCTCACAATGGCCAGTCCGAGACCGGTACCGCGCTTCTTGGTGGAGAAATACGGCAGGAAGAGCTTCTCTTTGAGTTCGCGGGTCACGCCGTGGCCGGTGTCGGCGACGATAATCTCGATCGCGTCGCGGCTGGCCACTAATGCGGTCGAAATTTCAATCTCCCGCACGACGGAATCTTGGGATGCTTCGGCAGCATTATCCACGAGATTGGCAACGGCGCGCTTGATGGCCTCGCTGTCAGCCATCACCTTCGGCAGATCGGAGGCCAGGGTAGTGTGCACGCCGATTCCATCCAGCCTGCCGTTGAACATGGATAGCGCATTCTCGATGACTTCATTAATGTCGGCGGGCTGCGGTTTGGCGACGGGGAAGCGGGCGAGCGTCGAGAACTCGTCTACCAGCCGGCGCACAGTCTCGGCGGCGCTGGCAATCGTCTCTGCGCATGCACGGACCACGCCCAGCGAAGCGGGATCTTCCGGCGTGGCGCGGTCCAGATGCCGTTGAATGCGTTCTGCAGACAGCGCGATGGGCGTCAGCGGATTCTTGATTTCGTGCGCCACCCGCCGCGCTACCTCCCGCCATGCAGCCTGCTTCTGTGCTTTCAACAAGTCGGAAAGATCTTCGAACACCACGACATATCCCGAGCCCTCGCCTTGATGCCGCAACGTGGCAACGGTCACGGCCACGTTCAACGAGACCCGCGGCAACTGCATTTCCATCTGGCTGGTTGTCATGCCCATGCGGTCGGCGCGGCGGAGCAGGGGCTCGAAATCTTCCAGAACTTCGGCAGGGAATACATCGGTCAGAGCAGCTCCCCGCAGAATCTGGGGTGTGCTGTCGTGTCCGGCGTCGGGATGAAACATGCGAAGCAGCGCCTGGTTGACATGAGTGACGCGACGCGATGCATCCAGCGACAGGACGCCGGTAGGAATGCTCTCGAGGATGGTCTCCGTCTGACGGCGGCGCTGATCGAGTTCCGCATTGGCTGCGCTCAGCTCGCGGCTGGAAGCATCAATCTGCCTCCGGCTGCTTTCCAAATCCTCTGCCATGCGGTTGAAGGAGCGCACCAGATCGCCAATTTCGTCGGCGAAGCTGACGGGTACGCGGTAGTCCAGACGTCCGCGCGCAATTTCCTGAGTGGCTTCGGCGAGGGCCGACAGCGGCCGCGTCACGATCTTCGAAAGGAACAACGCGAGCCATGTGGTCACGAAGAGCACGATCATCGTGAGCAGCAGCAGAAGTCCCATGTAGGTGCGGCGGACGAGTTTCCGCTCACGGGCAAGATCGTAGTAGCGCTGCTGGCTGGCTTCGACCTGATGCACCGTTTGTCCGAACTCGCGGGGAAGCGGAATCGCCACCAGAATCAGGCCTCCACCTGTCACCGGGGCGCTGCCCAGAGTATAGTCCGTCTGCTGCCAGGTGAATTGAGCGGGATGTCCCAGGGCTGCCTCGGACAGCGGCAGCTTCGGTTTTAGCACCGCCCACGGGGCCGGCGAATTAAAGCTCGCCTCTTCGTTGTCATCCACGACTGCCAGAGCAAATCCGCCTTGCAGAGTCACTTCGTGCTGTTGAAACTCGCTGACCACCCCCGAGAAGCCATGGTTGGAAAAGCCATGCTCGAGTTCCTGAGATGTTGCGATCGAAGAAGCTTCGGCGCGTGCGTTCTGCATGGCGTAACTGGCCAGCAGAGTCGCCATGGCATGGGTATCGGCGCGTACCTCTTCGACCGGCGTGGAGAACCACTTGTCGATCGAGCGGTTCATCAACCCATAGGCAAACCAATACATGACCATCACCGGCAGCGACGAGAGAAGTAGTGCGCCGGCCACCATGCGAGTACGAAACTTCGAGCCCAGGACTCCGAGGCGCCGTTCGGCAAACAACTTCAACAGATTGCGCAGAAGCACGAAAGTCAGCGCGACGAACAGCAGGAAGATCAGCGCGGAGAGAGCGGCGAAGACGACGATGTCCTGATTGTTTCCCGGACGCAGGAACGTTAGGTCAAAAGCAGTCTGCGAAACCAGAATGGCCAGCAACACGAAGACAGAAATCGCCAGCAGGATGATGACCTGCTTGCGGTGCGAGGTCTTCTGCGACGGGATTGAAGGCGGCTGCGCCATGGGGATTCCGCATCCTGACTTCGTGCCGCCAGGATGCGCAAGTCATTATAGATGCACGGGCCGGGGGGCAAGGTGCAGGGATGTGTGTGTGGGACCGGGTCTCTGACCCGGTCGCGGCGCGGAGCGCCGCGGTGCTGTTGCTGAAGGGGTCGATCTGGTGGCCGCAAGACCGCAGCCCTTCGGGCTGCGACCGGGTCGAAGACCCGGTCCCGCACGATCAACTGGACCTCGTGGGGCTTGCGGCGAGCGATCAGGGCCTGCGAGAAATCTCCTCCATCATGGCGGCGTACGCGGGTTTGGGTTTATAAGTGCGGTCAAACGGGAGGGCCGCACCCGCGTTGCCGTGGGAGTGGGAGCCGATCCAGGAGTATTTGTCAGTGAATCCCCAGGTTTGGATGGCGGTGCAGCTCGGACTTTGCAGGCACGCCCGCACTATGCCGCGATAGACCTGGGCCTGGCGAAGAAGATCGCTGGCCTGTGCCTGTCCACTCGAGTCCAGTGGCAGAGATACATCGAGTTCCGTGATGTGAACCTGGAGTCCTAAAGCCGAAAGCCGTGCAATATTGGTGGCGACAGCCGCAGCGTCGAAGTCCGGCTGTGAGATGTGCATCTGCAGACCGACGCCATCGATGGGGACGCCGCGATGTTTGAAATCCTTCACCATCGCGTAGATGGCGTCGGACTTGCGATTCATCCCTTCGCCCTCCGCCTCGTTATAGAAAAGCAGTGCGTGCGGATCAGACTCGTGTGCCCAGCGGAAAGCCTGTTCGATATAGGCGGTTCCCTTGTCGGAGAGTCCAATACCGGGCTGGTTGTACCAAGGGGAATTCTTGACTTGTCCCTTTTCATCCAGGGCTTCGTTCACCACATCCCATGCGAATACCTGGCCGGCGTAGTGTTTCATCACCGTGGTGACGTGCTCTTGCAGCAGGCGGGATAACTGAGCGGGAGTGAAGTGACCCTGCGCCAGCCAGTCGGGGTTGTTGTGATCCCAAACCAGACAGTGGCCGCGAACGTTCATGCCGTGGGCCTGTGCGAAGCGGACGATTTCATCGCCCTCGCGGAAGTCGAACGCTGCCGCGGTGGGCCTCACGGTCCACCACTTCATTGCATCTTCGGGCTCGACCATGTTGTATTCGTGAGCCAGGGTTGCCGAGTAGGCGGCTTCGGAAAACAGCGAGGGACGGACCGCGGTGCCGACGAGTATGTTTCGGACCTGGGCCGCTTCGCGAAGCGTCTGCGGACTCGCCGTCCCCAGAACCGCCATGGCCAGCAGCACTTGAACCAGGCGGTTGGGGGGAAGAGCTTCATGGCCGATTCAAGCCTTGGCTGCTATAGCCTGTGGTGCGGCCGGCCGCGAGAGGTGGGCGCTGAACTCGGCGGTCAGATCTTTTCCGCCCTGGAAATTTGTCACCAGCGATTGAATTGTGAAGATCGGGCCCCACGGAATTCCCCACCAACCCGCCACCAGGCTGAGCGCTATCCAGGGCAATCCCTTCGAAACTCTGCTCTCTCCGACGCGGACAAAATAACAGTCCGACGACCGGCGGAAGGTCATCACCAGAATCGAAATGCAGTATTGGTAGCAGACCAGCTTTGCACCCCGTTGAATCTCAAATTGCACCTGATCGGGCGACATATTCTCGATGCCGAGAATCTTCATGTTGCTCTCCTTGGGGGATGCGTAATTGTAGGCCGCCCAAGAGTCCCGATAAAGCAGTCGAAAGTGTACGTCCTCTTGTCGCCTGCGGTCGGTCAATGAGCGTGCTTTTCACGGTGCTGGGAGGAATGGCCGAAGTGGACATTCTTCGCAAGCTGCCTTGGTTTTCCTGCAGTAGTTCTTTCCGACTCCTACGATGAGGCCGTGCATCTCGTTGAAGACTTGCGCCAGGGAAGTACGCGCGGCTGTGCTCATGGCCGAGGGTGGATGTGAAGCTCCGCGAATGCCGGATTCAAGCGGTGCTGATGTCTTTGCCGGTTGCTCCTGAGCCAGGGGCGACAGGGCCTGTTCGAACAACTGCCGAATGTCTTCGTAATCTGTGGTCGCTGGCAGAATCCCATGCCGATCCAGGACTCGCCGAGTGTAAGCGTCCACGACAAAGACCGGATGATTCCCGGCATAGAGAAGAATCGAGTCTGCGGTTTCAGGGCCTACGCCGTTCAGGTTGAGCAGTTCTTCGCGGAGCTGGCTGGTCGGTAGTGAAAATAGTTGATCCAGGGAGCCGCGGTATTTCTTGTCGAGGAACTCGACGAACGTCTTAAGCCGCTTCGCTTTCTGACGGAAATATCCGGAAGGACGAATCAGGCGCTCAAGCTTGGGCAGGGACACTTTGCGGATGCCATCGACGTTCAGCACGTTCGCGGCGCGCAAGTTGCCGAGCGCAAGCTCGACGTTATTCCACGCGGTGTTCTGGGTGAGGTAAGCTCCGACAATCACTTCGAACTGTGTTTCCGCGGGCCACCAGTGCTGTGCGCCCCATACGCGATATAGGGCGCGATAGTACCGGCGTACTTCCTTTTGTTTGTCTGTGTGTACCCGGTCTGTGTGTACCAGCGGCAAATCAGGAATTCCTTAGCCCGAGTTTACTTCAGCGAGCCCCTCCGAAAGCTACGTTGCCTCACGAAAGAGGCCCGGAGGCTTACTGAAGTGCATGTACCTGAGCCGACAAATTGCCCGGCAACCGCGAGGAAAGATGCATTTGGCGCGGAGTTCAGCGCAAATGCCGCCAATCGGTTGAGTTTCTCCGTGGTGGTTCAAGTACCAAAGTAAGTGGTGCAGTAATCCACTTGGGTTGACAATTTGTGTCAACGCGAACGAGCTGCGTCTCTCCCATGATTGGCGGCCGTTTGCGCTATGCCCGCACGAGTGCGTGGCGTGGTTCCACCTACGTGGATAGGAGATCTGCTTATGTCTCAACGGCTGGGTGACCTTCTCGTCAAAGAGAAGATCATTACCCCAGAGCAGTTGGAACAAGCGAATAAGACGCAGAAGGAGCAGAGCTGCCGCCTGGGCTCTGCGCTGGTGAAGCTCGGCTTCCTCACGGATGAGGACGTCACCAATTTCCTTTCCCGCCAGTACGGCGTTCCTGCCATCAATCTTTCATATTTTGAAATTGATCCTGCGGTGGTCAAGCTCATTCCCTTCGAGACCGCCAAGCGCTACCAGATTCTCCCGCTGAGCCGTGTGGGCGCGTCACTGACCATCGCGATGGTCGACCCCACGAACGTGTTCGCGATGGACGATATCAAGTTTATGACCGGCTTCAACATCGAGCCGGTGGTGGCTTCGGAAAGCTCCATCCTCGCGGGGATTGAAAAGGCTTACGGTTCCACCAATCAAGAAGATCTTAAGACGGTCATGGAGTCGATGTCGGAAATGGGCGACAGCGACGTCGAACTTCAGTCCGAAGAGCAGCAGATGGAGCTGGCCGAGCTGGAGAAAGCTGCGGATGAAGCCCCTGTTGTCAAGCTTGTGAACGTCGTCCTAGGCGATGCCGTGAAGCGTGGAGCCAGCGACATTCACATTGAGCCTTACGAAAAAGAATTCCGTGTCCGCTTCCGTATTGACGGCGTGTTGCAGTCGATTATGTCTCCGCCGCTGAAGTTGAAGGATGCGATCACGTCCCGCCTGAAGATCATGTCGAAGCTCGACATCAGCGAAAAGCGTCTGCCGCAGGACGGCCGAATCATGCTGAAGATGAATGTGGGCGGGCGCAAGAAACAGCTCGACTTCCGCGTCAGCACGCTGCCCACGTTGTGGGGCGAGAAGATCGTGCTCCGGTTGCTCGACAAAGAGAACCTGCGTCTCGACATGACCAAGCTCGGTTTCGAGCCCGAGTCGCTGGTGAAATTCGAAAAAGCCATTCTGAAGCCGTATGGCATGGTGCTGGTGACGGGGCCGACGGGGTCGGGCAAAACCAATACGCTGTACTCCGCAATTTCGCGCCTGAACCAGCCGGACACCAACATCATGACCGCAGAAGATCCGGTTGAGTTCCAGTTGGGCGGCGTCAACCAGGTGCAGATGAAAGAGCAGATCGGATTGAACTTTGCCGCTGCTCTGCGATCGTTCCTGCGGCAAGATCCCAACATCATTCTGGTCGGCGAAATCCGAGACTTTGAAACGGCTGAAATTGCCATTAAGGCCGCACTGACTGGCCACTTGGTGCTCTCCACGCTGCACACCAACGGCGCTCCAGAAACGATTACCCGACTGATGAACATGGGTATTGAACCATTCCTGGTCGCGACGTCGGTCCATCTGATCTGCGCACAGCGACTTGTGCGCCGCATTTGCAAGGACTGCATCGAGCCCATCGACGTTCCGCCGCAGACGCTGGTGGACGCAGGATTTACCCCTGAGGAATCGAAGACCGTGAAGATCCAGAAGGGCAAGGGTTGCGGGGTCTGCAACAACACGGGATACAAAGGCCGCTGCGGTCTATACGAAGTGATGGAGGTCGACGACGAGATCCGGGAACTGGTTCTGGTCGGCGCCTCGGCACTGGAGTTGAAGAAGAAAGCCATCGAGCGCGGCATGATCACGCTGCGGCGCAGCGGACTGATCAAGGTGATGGCGGGAATGACGACACTCGAGGAAGTGGCGCGCGAGACGATTCACTAAAGCCGTCGTTAGTCGCTGGTCGTTCGTCGTTGGCCAACGACCGGGTGGCTCCGACGGTGAGAACGTTGTAAGCAGTCACGGCATGAGAGAAACAGTCGGCGTCTGTTAGTGGTTCGCCAACGACTAACGACCAACGACTAACGACGAAATTGGAAATTCGGAACCGAAAGGGAACTTTGCCATGGGTTTGTCGTTAAGCGATCTGCTCAAGAGAATGCTGGAGATGAACGGCAGCGATTTGCACATCACCACCAACTCGCCGCCGCAGATTCGTGTGCACGGGCACCTGGTGCCGCTCGATCTGCCGCAGATGACGCCTGCCGAGACCAAGCAACTGGCTTATAGCGTCATGACCGATTCGCAGAAGCACCGTTTTGAAGAAAGCCTTGAGCTGGACTTCTCCTTCGGTCTGAAAGGTCTGGCCCGCTTCCGCGCCAACGTATTCAACCAGCGCGGTGCGACCGCCGCAGTCTTCCGTCTGATTCCGTTCGAGATCAAATCGTTCAACCAGCTCGGACTGGCGCCAGTCGTGAGCAAGATGTGCGACAAGCCCCGCGGTCTGGTGCTGGTCACGGGGCCGACCGGATCAGGGAAATCGACCACGCTGGCGGCCATGATCGACAAGATCAACAGCGAGCGTCACGACCACATTCTTACGATCGAGGACCCGATCGAGTTCGTGCACATGAACAAAAACTGCCTGGTCAATCAGCGCGAACTGCACGCCGACACCAAGAGCTTCACCGACGCCTTGCGCGCCGCGCTTCGAGAAGATCCCGACGTCGTGCTGATCGGCGAAATGCGCGATCTGGAAACCATCGAGTCGGCGCTGCGCATCGCAGAAACCGGACACTTGACCTTTGGCACGCTGCACACCAACTCGGCGACTTCGACGATCAACCGTATCATCGACGTCTTTCCGGCTCACCAGCAGCCGCAGATCCGCGCCCAGCTGTCACTGGTTCTGGAAGGGATCATGTGCCAAAGCCTGCTGCCCCGCATCGACGGCAAGGGCCGGGCCATGATCATGGAAATTCTCGTGCCCAACGCGGCCGTGCGCAACCTGATCCGCGAAGACAAAATTCACCAGATCTATTCGTCCATGCAGTCCGGACAGGAAAAATTCGGAATGCAGACGTTCAACCAGTCTCTGGCCACCGCGTATTTCCAGAAACAGATCACTCTGGAAACCGCGATGGCGCGTTCCAGCAACACGGACGAGTTGCAGGAAATGATCAACCGCGGCGCCGGCCTGGTAAACCGCCCGACCAATGCGGGATCAACCCTGGCCCGAGGAGCAGCTCCATCCAAGCACTAGCGCGGTTGGGGCAGAAACATTTTGCAGCGAAACCGTATTTCGTAACCGGTATCTCAGTGAGGAGAAGCTAAAACATGCCAGTCTTTACATTTTCAGGCAAGGACGCATCCGGACAGAAGGTTTCCGGTGAGCGAATGGCGGCCAACAAGGCGTCGCTGGCGCAGGCGCTGCGCCGTGAGCGCATCACGCCCGGCGCGATTCGCGAAAAAGGCAAAGAATTCTCCATGCCCACGTTCGGCTCGGGCAAGGTCAAGACCAAGGACATCGCGATCTTCTTTCGCCAGTTCTCGGTCATGATCGATGCCGGTCTGCCGCTGGTGCAGTGTCTGGAAATCCTGGCGGCCAACCAGGAAAACCAGTCCTTCCAGAAGGTTCTGACCGGCGTCCGGACCACGGTGGAAGGCGGCGCCACGCTGGCCAACGCCATGCGCCAGTATCCCGTGGTCTTCGATGACCTCACGACCAACATGATCGAGGCCGGTGAAACCGGCGGTATTCTCGACATCATTCTGCAGCGCCTTGCGACCTACGTGGAAAAGGCTGTGCGCCTGAGGTCCGCGGTCAAGTCGGCGTTGATCTACCCCGTCGCCGTGGTTGGCATGGCTGGGTTGATCGTCGGTGCACTGCTCAAGTGGGTCGTGCCGATTTTCGCCAATCTATTTGCCGGACTGGGCGTTTCCCTGCCGCTTCCTACTCGTATCGTCATGGGGTTAAGCGCGTTCATCAACACTTTTTGGTGGATGTTCCTGGCGGGCGCCTTCGGTCTCTTTTTCGGGGTCAAGCAGATCCGTAAGCATCCCCGCGGCCGCTATTACTTCGACAAAGGGTTGCTCTTCCTGCCCGTCATCGGAACGCTGCTGCGCAAGATTGCAGTGGGCCGCTTCACTCGTACCTTGGGCACCCTGATCACTTCCGGTGTGCCGATCCTGGAAGGCCTGGGAATTACGGCCCGGACCTCGGGTAACGCCGTGCTGGAAGAGGCGTTGATGAAGGTGCGCAAGGCCATCGAAGAGGGCCGCACCATCGTCGATCCTCTGCGGGAATGCGGTGTGTTTCCGAACATGGTGACGCAGATGATCGGGGTGGGCGAAGCCACCGGCGCCATGGACTCGATGCTGCAGAAGATTGCCGACTTCTACGAAGAAGAAGTTGACGCGGCTACCAAAGACATGCTGGCGATGTTGGAACCCGTCATCATCGCCATCCTGGGTGTGAGCGTCGGCGGCATCGTCATCTCGCTCTACATGCCGCTGTTCGCCATGATCGCCAAGTTGGCTGGCTAAAAGCAGGTTTCAACGTGAGAAGGTTTCAAGGTTTCAAGGTGTGAGGGGTGACACTTTGAAACCTTGAAACTCTGAAACCTTGAAACTTTGAAACCTTCGGTCTTCACAATGCAATCGACGTTTGATGAGCGCAATTGGCTGGTATGGCTGGTCCGGGTCCGCATTTTCATTCTGACCCTCCTGCTCGCCATTGAATTGGCGGTCGCCCAGTTCAGTCCGACGCCGGTACCGATGCGGCTTTTCATCACGACGATTCTGCTGTGGTACAGCCTCTCGTTGTTCTACACGCTTCTGCTCTCGTTCTGGCAGGAGCACCGCCTGCAGGCCTCGCTGCAGGTTGTGACCGACTTGATCATGGTCAGCCTGGTGGTCCACGAGACCGGAGGCTGGGACAGTTCCCTGAACTTCCTCTACCCTCTGGTCATCATCGTGGCCAGCGTGCTGCTGCCGCGGGTGTGGGCGCAACTGGTCGCAGCCCTGGCTTTCATCCTTTACGGATCGGTGCTGGAACTGAACTACTATGCGGTGGTTCCTTCCTACTGCACTACCCATCCGGGCACGAAGGCGCTGCAGGCCATTATTTTCGTCAATCTGTTTGCTTTCCTGGCGGTGGCTTACCTGGCCGGGCTGCTCACCTCGAAATTGCGGCAGGTGGGCGTACAACTGAAGGACACCAGCGGCGCGCTGGAAAGCCTGCAAGCGCTGCACGAGAACATCATCCACTCCATCAGCAGCGGCCTGATCACCACCGGGCTCGACGGCCGCATCACGCTGGTGAACGCCGCCGCGCACCGGCTTCTCGATCGAACCCCGGCGGAGTTATTGGGCGCTCCAGTTCATCAATTGTTTCTGGACCCTTTGCCGACCGTGGAATCGCAGCAGGCGCACGGGGAAGTCCGCTTCGATGCCCCGAACAAATTCCGCAAAACGGTTCGCGTGCGAGTGGCGGCCCTCACCGTGCCGGAGCGCGGGGACCTGGGCTACGTGTATGTGCTGGATGATCTCACGGAGGTTCGCCGTCTGGAACGCGAAGTCCGGATGCAGGACAAACTCGCCGCCGTCGGCCGCTTGGCTGCGGCCATAGCGCATGAAATCCGCAACCCGCTGACTTCGATTGCCGGCTCGGTCAGTATGCTGTCCGGCGTGCCCGAGATGAACGAGGATCACCGCCGACTGCTCGATATCGTGACCCGCGAGTCGCAGCGGCTGAACAGCATCATCACCGACTTTCTGGCTTACTCGCGCACCAAGCAGTATCACTTCGACCGGGTCGACCTGATTCAGAGTGTCGAAGATACATTGACGCTGATGGACCATCGCATGACGGCGGAGAAGACTGGGATCACCATCGAACGCCGGTTTACCGTGCGCCAGGCCTGGGCCATTGCCGATGGTGACAAGCTCAAGCAGGTCTTCTGGAACCTCTGTGAGAACGCGGTGCGCGCCATGAAAAATGGTGGAACGCTCACCGCCGCGGTCGAGTCGCTGGGCGACGACTGGCAGGTCTCTTTCATCGACACGGGAACCGGCATGACGCCGCAGCAGATCGAAAAAATTTTCGAGCCGTTCCAGTCCAACTTCGAAGGCGGCACTGGGCTCGGGCTGGCCATCGTATACCAGATCGTACAGGCACACGAAGGGAAGGTTTGGGCGCGCTCGAAGCCCGGGCAGGGAACGACACTGGTTCTGCGACTGCGCCGTCTCGATGCCGAGCGGGCGGCCTCCAGCGGAGAGAATGCTGCTCGCCAGGCGGATCAATCTCGGGCGCTGGTCGCAGCGCGGTCGGCTGCGGTTGCTGCGGGAGGAGGTTTGCGTGGCTAATATTCTGGTCTGCGACGACGAACGCTCCATTTGCGAGATGCTCGACATTTCTTTGCGTCGTGAGGGGCACCGGGTTGAGACCGTGCAGGCGGGCCAGACGGCGAAGAACAAAATCGACGGCGCGCTCTACGACGTCATCATCACCGACATCAAGATGCCGAATATCGATGGCATCGAGGTGCTGCGCCACGCACACCGTGTTTCGCCCGATTCGGCCGTCATCCTGATTACGGCGGTTGATGACTATGAAGCCGCAGTCGAGGCGGTGAAGGCTGGAGGCGCCACCGACTACATCCGCAAGAGTCCGGGGCTGGTCGACGAAATTAAGCTGGCAATCAATCGCGCGGTCGAGAAACTGAATCTGAGCAAGCAGAACTTCGCGCTGCGCCGCGACGCCGCCACCCGCAACTCGCTCGACAACATCATCGGCTCCAGCGGAGCCATGGAGAAGCTGAAGCAGACGGTGCGCACCGTCGCCTCCACCGCCAGCACAGTTCTGATTCACGGCGAGAGCGGCACGGGTAAGGAGCTGGTCGCGCGTGCTGTGCACGTCTGTTCGCCGCGCGCCACCGACGCGTTCGTTTCTGTCAACTGCGGAGCGTTTCCGGAGACTCTGCTCGAGAGCGAACTCTTTGGCTACCTGAAGGGCGCCTTCACGGGTGCGAACCAGAACAAGCGCGGCCTGTTCGAAGTGGCCGACGGGGGCACGATCTTCCTCGACGAAATCAGCGAAATGACGCTGGCCATGCAGGTGAAGTTACTGCGCGTTCTGCAGGAGCGCACGGTGCGTCCCGTGGGCAGCGCCACTGAAATTTCAATTGACGTGCGCGTCATCGCCGCCACCAACCGCGACCTCGACAAGGCCGTTGCCGAAAACATGTTTCGTGAGGATCTTTACTACCGGTTGAACGTGATTCCGATCCGCGTGCCGCCCCTGCGGGAGCGCCGCGAGGACATTCCTTTGCTGGCGAATCATTTTCTGAAGAAATATGCCAGCGCCGCCGGACGAAGTATCCTGCGCATGAATGCCCCATCACTCGATTCCCTTTGCGGCTACGAGTGGCCGGGAAACGTTCGCCAGCTGGAGAATACTGTCGAGCGTGCCGTCGCGCTTGAAACCACCGAGGAACTGCACGTCGAGCTTCCCGCCGAGCGTCCCAAGGCTCGGGCCGCCGCAGCGTCTGGCGACGGCGGAACGCTCCCGGAAGCCGGTTCCACCGTGACTCTTCCGGAAGGGATCGGCATGGAAACCTACGTGGCGGGCATCGAGCGCTCGCTGCTGCAGACTGCACTCACCCAGAGCGGTGGCGTGCAGACCAAGGCCGCCGATGTGCTCGGCATCTCCTACCGTTCGTTCCGGCATTTGATGAAGAAGTACGGGCTCTAGCTCCGAGCTCCGAGCCTTGAGCTGCGAGTCAACCTTCCACCAACCCGATCATCTTCTCGCGACTTGCAGCTCATGACTCTGAACTAGCTTTTCTTCAACTGCTGTTTCCATCCCAGCACTCGCGCCTTGGCTCCTTCGGCCTCGGCTTCGGGAATCATCCCTTTCTTCTGATACAGCACCGACAGGCTGGTATGCGCCAGCACGTCATCGGGATCGAGTTCCGCCAGGCGCCGTGCCACGGCAATCGCCTCATCGTAGCGTTGCAAATCCTGCAGAGCGCGCGCCAGGCCGTGCATGGCTTCGGTAAACGTCGGATCGGCGGTCAAGGACTCCTGATAGGCAGCGACGGCCTGGTCGAGGTGCCCGTCGGCCATTAGATCGAGCGCGGCGTAATAGTGATCTTCAGCTTTCTGGCGGGCATTGGCGTCAGGCATGCGGAAAAATTCCAGGCAGAAACTGGATTCTAACATGCGCAGGGATCGCATCTCATTGCGCAAGATCTTTACCACGAAGGACACAAAGGTACACGAAGGAAAGGCCCCGAGAACAAGTCCTTGGTGATACTTCGTGTCCTCCATGGTTCATGGTTTTCTGTCCCAGCATAGCCATTCATCTTGCAGGTATGATGGCTGCATGCGCTACAAGCTGCGCTTTCTGTGGAACGCCACCAAGGGCCATCGCCTGGCTCCATGGCGTAGCCCCTACCTGCTGTGGCGCATCGAAACCTACACTGGCGTGAAGATGACGCAGATCGGCTTCCTGGAATTCTGGGAATTCATGTGGCGGGAGCGCCGTGACCTGTGGCGTTTTCTCAAATGGACCGGCGAGATGGAGCGCTACGTCCATCCCAAACCGAAGAGTTCTTAGATTTGCGGGAGCGCCGCCGTCCCGGCGGCTGTCGTGACGGCGCTACTAAACTAAGCGCCCTTACCCGCCGCCGCAGCTTCTCCCAGGAAGATGCTGACTTCGCTGCCCTTGCCGGCGCCCGTGAGCTGGGCCGCCGCCGCGCGGTTGGCCACTATCTCGAGATAGCCCATGCTTCCGATGATGCCGAATACTTCTCCTGGCGCGCCCTCCGCGTAAGCCTTCCGGATGTCCGTGATCTCCTTGCTTCCCACCACGACTTTGAATTTCGCGGATGCAGTAAACAGCGCAGGAACATCTTGCGGCGTCACATTCGTGATCAGGTTGCCGAAGCGGTCGACTTTCAGCACCACCGCGCGCATGCGGCCCTCGCCCGTGGCCTTGGGCCGGGGCGCGGCGAAGCGTACGTAATCTTCGATCTCGTCTCCGAACTTGTGCGAATCGACTTGCTTTGCCAGGTAGGCCGCGACCGGGGCAAAGACGTCCCGCGCGTGAAACGTATTGCTCACGGGCATTCGGAAGTAGTGGTCGGAACTGATGTGCCGGACATGGATGCGCTCTTCCTTCGCATAGACCATCGAGAGCACGCCGTTATCGGGCGCGACGAAATGATATCCGTCGCTTGAGGCCAGGATCGGACGCCGCGTGGTGCCCACGCCCGGGTCCACGACGACCACGTGAATCGTGCCGTTGGGGAAGTACGAATACGATTGGGAAATGGCCAGCGCGCCGTCGAGCACATCGAAGGCCTGCACGGCGTGAGAAATGTCGACAATCGCGGCCTCGGGTACGATGTCGAGAATAACTCCCTTCATCGCGCCCACAAAATGATCGTTGGTTCCAAAATCGGTGGTTAAAGTGATGATCGGACGATGAGCCAACTGTTCCTCACTGGAAGACGAAATAAGACAGAAAAATCCCTGTGCATGCGACGTTAATTTGCAAGGAACCTGCGCGTCAAGGCACGGAGGTAATAGTTAGCAGTCACCTCGCAAAAAGCCCGGACTAGAACGAGCCCGGGCTTTTTGCTTTTGTAAAGTAGACAATCGCCCTTATCGCTAATCCTCGCCCACCAGAGCGTTGATCAGTCCCTGCCCGTTGGGGCTGCCCCATCCTGTCACCAGATCGTAGCCGGTCACTGCCGAGTAGCTGCCGGACTTTCCGCTGGTGATGTCGTGGAAGTCCGTGCCGTAGCTCGAACTCACGCCAAAGGAATAGAGATAGGGATTGATGAACCCAATGGTCGAGAAACCGTTAGCCGCCAGCTGTTGGTTGACGAGTGCGATGTATCCCGCCCACATGGGAGCAGCGAAGCTGGTGCCGCCGTATTCGTTGGCTGTGCAGGTGGTCTGGTCGGCACAAACGTAGAACGTGAAGTTGGCGTTGGCCGAGACATCCGGACCATTGCGCAACGTGGTTGAGCCCTTGTTGCTGGAGTTGATCACGCCCGCGAGTTGTTGCCAGGACGGGATCGCGATCTTATCCGGAGAGATACCGCCGCCACTGTCGACCCAAGCGGTCTCCGACTTCCACGCGCCGCCGGCGCTGGCCGTCGTCAAGTCCGTTCCGCCAACGGAAACGACATTGGCGTCGTCGGCAGGCCAGGCCTCATTCCTCTTCGACCAGGTAGAACTGTCACCCGATGCCGCGAAGAAGTTCTGGCCTTGCGATGCCATCTTCTTGAAGTATGGGTCCAGCGTGTTTGGATCGGCTGGCGTCCAGCCCCACGAGCAGCCGATCGTCGTGGGTAGCGGGCTGTGCGTGGTCATGGCGCTGATGATGGCGGTGTCGGTCGAGCCGACGTACATCACCAGGCTGGCCAATCCCGGAGCCATACCCAAAGCCTGCGTCATATCGAGCGTCTGCTCCGTGTCATCGCAACGCCCGCCGGCCCTGGAGTCGACGCAACTGGTGCTGGTTCCATCGGTCGACAGCAGCGTGATCGGCACCGAGTTGGTCTGCTTGGCATTCTTGTAGTAGGTGGTGAGGTCGGCTAGATCTGTGCCCAAATATTCGAACAGCCCCAGATTCTGGCCGGCGCCGGTCAGAGCCGTGCCCCCGTAATAGGCTGCGCGCATGTCGCTGCCCAGGAAGGACGCCGACGGGCCCGAGCCTGTCGTGGCATGGCGGATCACGGCGTCGGGACTGATGCCGTGCGCCTTGGCGTAGTCGCTTTTCTTGACGTACAGCGGATGGGGGATGGAATAGTTGTCCAGACCGGAAATGTGCCACAGTGCAAATGGCAGGTCCGCCGACGGTTCGCGGTCGGGCCCGTAAAAGATTCGGTTCTCGGTCGGGTGCTGGTAGGTCAGCAGGGTCACATGGAATGCGGCCTCAATCGCCGATACCGGACCCCGGATCTGTACGTCCATGCCATCGCGCGAGCCGCCGACCACCGCCAAGCCACGCTCCTGGACGTATCGCACAACCGCGTCGTAGTCCGCCTGCGTCGGACCAAACCTTGCAGTGAACTCGGACGGAGTCAGGAAGTGCCGCTGGTTGGGAACGGTCGAGCTGTACAGGTCGGCCAGGAAAGAGTCCAGGCCAGCCGGATCGCGCAGCGGCAGAACGACGTCCAGCCGCATGATTTGGGTGACGGGAAGTCGCCCGACGGGCTTAGCCAGCCCACTGAGTGTTGCTTGGCGCACGTGGTGTGTCTGCGTCGTTTCCGCGCGGCCTTGCTGGACCCCGGTGGAGACAAATGAGGCGATCGAAAGCAGAAGTATGCAGATTCGCTGATTCACTCTTCCTCCTGAGCATTCTTGATTTGGCGGGGCTGGAAACTTCGCCGCCGCCCACGGCGAAAAACATCCTTTTCACTTACCCGCATGAGTTCGAGTAAATATAAGAGGAAGGACACGCTGTCAAGGGCAAAGAGCAAAAGCAGGATTTGATTTACGAAAACAGAACAAGATCAACCGACGCCGATTTCTTCATGACCTCACGAAGATAATCGAAGTGGGGCCAAGCCACACCGTAAGCGACGCGACTCGGTACTAGTTTGCCTACTCGCATCTCAGCGCTTCAATCGGATTCAGCCGCGATGCCTTCAGGGCAGGGAAGAATCCGGAGACGATTCCGACCAGCGACAGGATCGTGAACGAGATGATCATCACGCCCATGGAAGCGTGCAGGAAGATCGCGCCTTCGTGATCGGCGGTTTTGTAGAACTCATCGTAGAGAGGCATGGGAGGAATCGCCCAGGTCAGGAACTCCGCGACGAACATCCCGATCACGCCGCCCACGAAGGTGAGGACCAGGGCCTCCAGGAGAAACTGCACCAGGATGTGCCGCGGCCGCGCTCCAATCGCCTTGCGCAGGCCGATCTCTCGGGTCCGCTCGGTAACGGAAACCAGCATGATGTTCATCACGCCGATTCCGCCCACCGCTAGCGTGCAGACGCCGATCAGCCCCAACACGGCTTGTAGTCCGAGCGAAAAGCCGTTGATCATGGCGCGGTCTTCAATCGTGTCCCACTCGGGCGTGGCCTTGTCGTCCTTGGGATCGAAATGGTGCCGCCGCGCAATCACTTCGCGCACCGCCATGAGCGCCTTCTTGTTGAGTTCCGGAGCAGTGGGCTGGATGATGATTTCGTCGGGATCGCGAACGTTTTTCAGGTCGCGCATTAGGGCGAAAGGAATGAAGCCGTTCTCGTTGTCCGGCCCTTGGTACATCGAGTCCTGAATCTTGTTGCGCATGGTGCCGATCACTTCGAAATCGAGCCCACCGATTTCCACGTGTTGTCCCACGCCCGGTGCGCCCTGAAATACTTTCTTGGCAGCGTTGTATCCGAGGATCACGACGCGGCGATGATCGGCGAAATCGGTCTCGTTGAAGTAGCGCCCGTCCGCGAGTTCGATCTTGCGCATCTGCCCGTAGGGCATGTCCACGCCGCGCACCTGAATGGAAACTACGCGCGTGCCGATCTTGAAGCCGAAGTCGCGGTCGATCTCTCCGCTTACGGCCCGCACGATGGGGACTTCGTCGCGAATGGCTTCCACGTCTTCCAGTTCGTACTTGACCGCCTTGCCCGCCCGCTGGCCGCCGGCCTGCATGCTGGTCTGTCCCGGCCAAATGACGATGACGTTGTTACCCATGTTCAGAAACGCGTGCAGAACGCATCCGCCCAGGCCTTGCCCGTAGGCCAGAAGCAGTACGACTGAGACCAGTCCCCAGCCGATGCCCAGCATGGTCAGCGCCGAGCGCGTGCGATCGCGCATCAGCGACTGCCAGCCTTGCGAAACGAGTTCTTTCAGGTACATGCAATCATTCTCGATCGTCTTGTCATCCTGAGCGGAGCGAAGGACCTATGCACTTTGCTGATCGCGAGAGAATGCATAGATCCTTCGCTTCGCTCAGGATGACAAGGCTTCACACCGTCCTATTGAATGTGGATGTCGCCCGATCCGGTGCGCACGCGCAGTAGCGGACCGCCGCCGTGCACTTTGCCGCGAATCTGCTTGTGCGTATCTCCCACGCGTCCCTGGACGGTCATTTCGATGGGTTCACCCACATCGACCGTGCCTGAGCTGGTTGAAATGTCCGCATCAAAAGCGGCATTCGCGGGCAATCGTACATGTACGTTGCCCGAGCCGGTATGAATCTCCCACGAGCCGGTCTGGGTGCCTTCCGCGGTCACGTCGCCGCTGCCGGTCTCGCCGCGGAATCCGCCCTGCACGCCGCGCGCCGTGATGTTTCCCGACCCAGTGTGCAGATCGATGTTGCCGGCAGCAGCCTCCTCAATCTCGACGTCACCGCTGCCTGTGCCACCCTTTACAGCGCCGGAAACATGGCGCGCCCGAATGTTGCCCGAGCCCGTCTGCAGTTGAAGCTCGCCCGTCAAATTTGCCAGTTTCACATCGCCCGACCCGGTCTGCGTGTCGACGTTGCCATGCGTGCCTTCAATAATCTGGTCGCCCGAGCCGCTGCGAGTACGAACAGTCGTATCCGCAGGCACGCTGATCTCGTAGTCCACGGAAATGTTTCGCATATTCACATACTCAAGGCGAATACTGTTTCCCTCCTGGTGAATCGGGGGATTCTGTTCGATCTCGTGCACGTCCGCTTCGCGGCCGCCCATGAGCCAGTGGTCGCCCACGTGAATCTTCCCGCGAATGAAGACGGATCCTCCCGAACCGGCGCGCACGGTGACGTCGCCCGAGCGGGTGAGGACTTCGAGATTGACGGGGCCGCTGACCTGCAGCGTCCTCTCGAATTGTCCCTGGAAGCTGGAAGCAAAAACTGCGGTAGAGGCAAACAGCACGACCAGCGCGATCGCCAACGTTGCAAGAGATCGGCTGGACACGGAAGTTGAGCGGAGAATTCGACCGTTATTCATAGCGTAGTGACTCCACAGGTGTCATATCCGCGGCGCGCTGGGCGGGATACATGCCTGCGGTCACGGTGATCAACGAAAGTGTCAGAATCGAAGCGACAATGGATATCCACGAAACAATTGGGTGCGGGACGAAGTCGGGCAAGGGAAGCGCTTCCAGCGCCGCACAAATACCGATTCCGCAAGTGAGCCCGAGAATGCCACTGGCCACAGTCAACATTGCGGACTCGGCGAAGAACTGCCGCAGAATGTCGCGTTTGGTGGCGCCCATCGCTTTGCGCGTTCCGATTTCACGCGTACGCTCGGTGACCGAAACCAGCATGATGTTCATCACGCCGATCCCGCCCAGGCACAGCGTCACAATTGCGACGCAGCCGAAGAAGATGGTCACCACGCCAAAGATTTTGTCCAGCATCTTGGCGCCATCCATCGTGTCCCAAATAAATAGAGCGTCTTTGTCGAGGGCGTCGAAGTGGTGCACGCGCGCCAGTGCGGTCCGCACTTGCAGGACCGCTGTTTCATGTTCTTCGGGATCGCCGACCTCGAAAACGATATCATCCAGATACCCGCGCGTAATTCCGGCACCGGGCTTGGTCGGCGGGGGGAAATCGCGCGAAATCGCCGAGTACGGCGCGAACAAGTAGTCGTTGTCGGGCCCGCTGTAATTGGAGTTCTGTTTTTTCTCCTGAAGAACTCCGATCACCAGATACGGAACACTCTGAACGGGCACCGTGGCGCCGATCGCAGGCTGTCCGGGAAACAGCTGCCGGTACGCTTTCGACCCTAGCACCAGCACGCGCCGCCCTTCGCGCTCATCGTCTTCCGAAATCAGCCGCCCTTCGGAGATCAGTAGCGACCGAAAGTCCTGATACGAAGGCCACATTCCAACTACGCCGCGGTTGGCCAGATTGTACTGGCTGACTTCAGGAATGGTGCGCCGCAACTCGGGGCTGACGTTCTTCACCAAATAGCATTCGTCGCGAATCAAGTCGGCGTCTTCGACGCTCAGGTGAATCTCTCTTCCGGCTGCGCGTCCGCCCACCTGCGAACTGGTGCGGCCGCCCCACATGATGACCAGGTCCTTGCCCAAGGTCTGCATGTGTTTCTTCTGGTCAACGCTGAACCCCCGTCCCAGCCCCACCAGGATGATCACCGACGCGATCCCCCACACGATTCCAAACATGGTGAGGAAGGTCCGCATCTTGTGAGCCCGGAAAGTGGCGAGCGCCTGGCGCAGGATTTCGGAGAGAGTCATGACTGTCCTAAAAGGCGTCCGGCTTCCGGCTCTCGGCTTCCGGTGTACGGATAAGCGCTTCGAACCGGAAGCCGGATGCCGGAAGCCGGATGCAACTGCTTACTGCAGCACTACCTGATCGCCTTCCTTCAGACCGCTCAGCACTTCGGTCTTGGCGCCATTCGAGATCCCGATGTTGACGGCAACTTTGTCCTTGCCGTCTTTGCCCTTCGGGTTGGGAA
The DNA here is from genome assembly GCA_963701935.1 of uncultured Acidobacteriaceae bacterium. GTDB lineage: Bacteria > Acidobacteriota > Terriglobia > Terriglobales > Acidobacteriaceae > Sulfotelmatobacter. The sequence goes on from CAVPBT010000001.1 coordinate 673,114, forward strand.
TCTCGACCGAGGCCTTCTTGTCCTTGTCGTACAGGATCGCGCCTTCGGGAATCTGCAGCACGTTCTTGTGTTCTTCCAGGATGATTTCCGCGTTGGCGGTCATCTCGGCCTTGAGTTCGCCGCCCGGATTCTGAATCGACACGCGCACTTCAAACGTGGTGACGTTATCTTTCTCCACGCCCATCGGAGAAATCTTGGTGACCTTGCCGTCAAAGGTCTTGTCCTTGAACGACTCGACCTTGATGCGGGCGCGCTGTCCGAGATACACCTTGCCGATATCGCTCTCGTCGACCTTGCCCTTTACATAAACTTCGCTGGTATCGCCCAGCGTCATGACGAGCGTGGCCGACGAACCGAGTACGAGGATCGAGCTGACCGCATCGCCCATTTCAACATCGCGCGAGAGCACAATGCCGTCGATCGGCGAGATGATGTCGGTATAGCTGAGCTGTTCCTCAAGTTGCGTCAGGTTTGCCTGATCCTGTGCGACCTGCGCCTGGGCCTGCGAGATCTTGGCCTTCAGAACCGTGACCTGGGCCTTCGAGACGTTCTGCTTGTTCAAGGCCATCTCGTAATTCTTCTCGGCATCGTCGAGCGCGGACGCGGAAACCACGCCATCTTTCGCCATACCGATGGCGCGGTCGTAAGCGCGCTTCAACACTGGCACGTCCGGACCTTCGGCATCGACCTTGGCCCGCTCGAAATCGGCCTGCGAACTCTTTAGATTTGCTTCGGCTGCTTCCAGGGCCGCGCGCGACTGAGCGACCTGCGCCTCGATCTCGATCTTGTCGAGCTGGGCCAGCAGCTGTCCCTTTTTGACGTGATCGCCGTAGTCCACCAGAAGCTTTTTCACAATACCGCTGGCCTTGGATTTCACTTCAACCTTCGTGATGGGTGTGACCTTGCCGGTCGCCACCACGCTCTTGGCCAGGTCACCCTTTTCCACCTTGGCGAGTTTCGACGGATCAATCTTGGTACCGCCACGCGTCGCCGCGAACACTCCACCCGCGATGACTAGGACAATTACTGCTACCACGCTGCCCCAGATAATCAGTTTGCGACGCTTCTTCTTATTATTTCCGTTACCGTTCACAACGCCTCCTGTAGATACCGCCAAGTGGAGATTGGGACCCATTCTGCTGCCCTCACTCCTTAGTACGCGGCCCAACTTGCTTTTGTTCCTGCAAAAACTATGATTTCTGAACTGAAGTGAAAAAAGACCACTGCCACCGCTAACCCATCTGCCGCCTGCCAGTTAGACCCGTGACCTATTAAAAGGATAGCGGATGTTGGAATGTAATTTTGTGACCCCGCGCACCCATTCCAAGGCCATGCGGCGGCTGTGCCCACAAAGACCCAGCTCGCCGCGCATGCACCAAGTACTGCCATGCCCTAAACGGCAACTGGTTTCAAATGTTAGAATTACGTTTCCATGATCGCTTTTGTGCTGCTCCGGGTCTTTCTGATCCTTCTCCTGGTGGCGGCCAATGCCTTCTTTGCGGCAGCCGAATTCTCCCTGGTAAGCGTGCGCGACACCCGCATCCAGCAGCTCATTTCAGCGGGACGCATCGGCGCGCGCATCGTGCAGCGCCTCCACAGCCACCTGGACGAAGTGGTCAACGGAGTTCAGTTGGGCATCACCATGGTCAGCCTTACCCTCGGCTGGATCGGCGAGCCCATGGTTGCCCGCCTGGTGGAAGGCATGCAGTTTGTGCACCAGGTTCCGCACGCGGCCGTCTACGCTCACACCATTGCCATCGCGATCGCTTTCAGCCTGATCACCTATATGCACGTGATCCTCGGCGAACTGGTGCCGAAGACCCTGGCGTTGCAGCGGGCGGAGCACGTCGCCCTTGCCGTTGCCGCGCCCATGGAAGCGTTCCTCACTCTGACGCGGCCGGTCCTATTCTTTATGCGTCGATCCGGCGGTCTGGTTTTGAGGATGTTCGGCGCGCAGCCCGCACGTCGCGGCGGTGCCGTGCACTCGCCCGACGAACTCAAACTGATCGTGACCGCCAGCCGCCAGTTTGGTCAGATTCCAGAGTTTCAGGAAGAGATGATTCACAGCGCCATCGAACTCGACAGCATCACGGTGCGCGAAGTCATGGTGGCGCGGCCCGATATTTTTTCGCTGCCCTCGGACCTGCAACTCGACGAAGCGCTGGCGCGCGTGGTCGAAGGCCAGCACTCGCGCATTCCGGTCTACGATCCGCAGCGCGGCCCCGAGCACATTGTCGGCGTGCTCTATTACAAAGACCTCATGCGCTGGATGCGCCTGCGCCTCAGCAATCTCGGACAATCGACATCTACACGCATCGCTCGCATGCAGATCAGCCAGATCATGCACGACGTACTTGTCGTGCCCGAAACCAAGGTTTTAGCGGAACTCCTCGCGGAATTTAAAGATCGCCGGCGGCACCTCGCGGTTGTGGTCGATGAATTTGGATCGACTGCCGGAGTCATTACAGTCGAGGATATTCTGGAGCAACTGGTCGGCAACATCGAAGACGAATTCGACGTGTCCCCCAGCGAGCCCGCGCTGGAAGATGAATCGGTTCTGGTGCTGGAAGGCTCGGTCAATATCCGCGATCTGGAAGCCGAGTACGCACTGAAGCTCCCGCGCGATGCGGGATTCGAAACTCTGGCGGGATTTATTCTGGCCAGGCTGCAGAGGATTCCGGCGTTACGTGACTCCTTTGAATACGAAGGCCGCCGCTACACTGTAGAAGAACTGGAAGGACACCGCATCGCGCGAGTAAGAATCGAGAAGACCGCAAAAGTAGAAGGCGAGGCCGAAGCGGCGAAGCAGGGTGGAGACTGAAGAGGCGTAACGTATGCTTGTCATCCTGAGCGGAGCACGACGGAGAGCGCGGCGCGCCGTCACGCGCAGTCGAAGGATCCCTAGCCAGACGTTGCCCATGCTGGCGCATCAGGGTGTTTTCTGTGCGCATTCGGAGTGTGTAGAGAGAACTTCCTGAGAACTCAAAAGGTGATGCCCGCGCGTAGGGATCCTTCGACTGCGCGAGCTCATTCGAGCTCACTCCGCTCAGGATGACAACGTGAACTAACCACTGAGAACTGAAAACTGAAAACTGTATTCCAACGCGTCCTCTACACCCTGCCCGTAATCTGGCTGGTCGTGAGCCTCGTCTTCCTGCTGATCCACCTCGTTCCCGGAGATCCCATCGCGCAGATGCTCGGCGAAGGCGCCCCAGCCTCCGACATCGCTGCGACGCGCCACGCTTACGGGCTCGACGCCCCGCTCGGCGAACAGTACTTTCATTACTGGAAAGGAGTGTTGCACGGCGATCTCGGACGATCTATCCGCTACAACCAGACCGTGACCAAGTTGATCGCCCAGCGCTATCCCTACACGCTACGGCTCACGCTGGCGTCCTTATTCGTTGCGATCCTTCTCTCGATCCCTGCCGGAGTTCGCTCGGCGCGCCGCCGTAACCGCTGGGACGACCGCCTGCTCTCGATCGTGAGCCTCTTCGGCCTGTCATTCCCCAACTTCGCTCTCGGTCCTATCCTGATCCTGCTCTTCGCGATCAAACTGGGGTGGCTTCCCGTCTCGGGCGCTGGATCGTTCGCCAACCTCGTGCTACCCGCGCTCACGATGGGCGGCGCGCTGGCCGCCATCCTGACCCGCATGGTGCGTACCTCGATGCTCGAAGAACTCGGCCAGGATTACATCCGCACCGCCCGCGCCAAAGGATTGCCCGAGCGCACGGTTGTCTATCGCCACGCCCTGCGCAATGCCATGATCCCCGTGCTGACGGTTCTGGGTCTGCAGTTCGGCGCACTACTCGCTGGCGCGATCGTCACCGAAAAAATATTCTCCTGGCCCGGCATCGGCCGCCTGACCGTCGACGCCATCTCAGCCCGGGACTATTTCCTGGTGCAGGGCTGCATCCTCGCGATTGGATTGACCTACGTTGCCGTGAATTTCCTGACGGATGTTCTGTATTCGGTGGCGAATCCGAGGATCCGGCAGTAACGGTACTTGACCGGGGCAGTGAGATGACGTACATTGTAGGTACGATGTACGCCTCATGGGCGTACAAGAACTTTATGACCACCACAGCAGCAAAGAAGAAACGCACGGAAAGATTCAATGTCCGGCTCAGTGAACGGGAAGCACAGTTAATCCGCCTCGGCGCTGAACAGCGGGGTGTGAACATTACGAACTTCATTCTGGAAAGCGCGTGCGTGCGAGCCGCGCACGAGATTGCTGAGGCACGGCATTTCGAGCTCAGCTCCAAAGACTGGCAGAGGTTCAGCGATGCGCTCGATAGGCCGGTCAAGGCAAAACCTCGACTCAAGAAACTGTTTGCGGAATCCACCGTTCTCGACTGATGCCGCATCCTAAGCTGCCACTGTCGAAGGTCGAGCCGATCTCTGAGTATCACGACCTTAGCCGGTTCGATTGCGGGGCGCACGAATCCCTCAACGACTGGTTGAAGCGCTTCGCTCTCACCAATCAGAAAAATGAGTCAACCCGAACTTACGTAGTCCACCGCAACCGGGCTGTCGTCGGTTATTATTCGATTTCCGCGGGCAGTGTCGCTGTCGAGGATGCGCCTCTTCGCATCGCCAAGGGCCTTGCCCGACATCCCATCCCGATCATCCTGTTGGCTAGGCTAGCCGTTGACAAGGCCGAAAAGGGAACGGGGCTTGGGAAGGCCCTCTTGAAGGATGCACTTGCACGAATTGCTCGAGCTGCAGATATCGTCGGCGCACGCGCAGTTCTCGTTCACGCGATCGACGAGTCGGCGAGGAAGTTCTACGAACATTTCAATTTTGAGCCGTCGCCCATTCACGAGTTGCAACTGATGCTACTGATGAAAGACCTGCGGAAAGCCCTGGAACAATAGTCGAGGCGGAGCGTCGCAACTCCGCCTCGCTCTCTGGGAAACAAACTACGCTGCCTGCCTTACTTTTTTCATCCGTTCTTCCAGTTCCTTGGGGGCCACATCTTCCACATGCGTGGCGATGCCCCACAGATGTCCGAACGGGTCTTGCAGGAAGCCGGAACGATCGCCGTAGAACTGGTCCTCGACCGGCTTCAGGATTTTCGCGCCCTCAGCAGCCGCGCGTTCGACCACGCGATCCACGTCGGGAAGGTAGATATAGAGGCTCACCGGGCTTGCGCCAATCGTGGCCGCGCTGGTGTATCCCTGCCCCATGCTCGGATTCTCGTCGGCCAGCATGATGCGTGAATTGCCGATCTTCAATTCGGCGTGACCGACTTTGCCGTCCGGGCCATCCATGCGGAACACCTCGGTCGCACCAAAAACTTTCTTGTAGTAGTCAATGGCCTTCGCGGCATCTCGGATGATCAGATAGGGCGTAATAGTGTTGTAGTCTTTGGGAATATACGAGACTTTACTCATGATTTTCTCCTTAGAAGTGAGGGCTAAGGGTGGAGGTTACGGCGCGCACGGGACCGGCGATTCGATCCCGGCATTTCTCTTATGAAAACACATTTGGCGGGTGATCTCAAGGCTTAGCTGCGCTTTTGATTTCTGAATTATTCATGGCGCAGTTGCAGGCGCCACGTGAATGGTTTGCAGCCATTTCTCCACCAGCTTCGGCCAGGCTGTGATCGGAAGGTCGGTGCGTCTTAGTCCGTAGCCGTGTCCACCATTGGCGTAGAGGTGCATCTCTGCAGGCACCTTGGCATTCTTCAGCGCAAGGAAGTAGACCGTAGAATTTTCCACATGGACCGGATCGTCTTCGGCCTGAACAATGAAAGATGGCGGAGTCTGGCTGGTAACGTGAATCTCGGCATTCGGCGCGAAATTCTGTTCGGAGAGGGCGAGGTAACCGGGATAAACGATCACCGCGAAATCAGGCCGGCAACTGATCTTGTCGGCGGCGTCGATCGGATCGTAGAGGCGCTGCTCGAAGTGCGTGCTGAGCGCGGCGGACAGATGTGCGCCGGCAGAGAATCCCAACACTCCAATGCGCGCCGGGTCGATGTGCCACTCCGGCGCGCGAGAACGTACGATCCCGAGTGCTCGCTGTGCGTCCTGCAACGCGGCCGATGACTTGGGATAAGGTCCCGAGTCGGGAACCCGGTATTTGACCAGCACGCAAGTGATTCCTGCAGAGTTGAGCCAGTCGCAAACTTCGGTGCCCTCGAGATCGATGGCTAGAATGTGATACGCCCCGCCGGGGAAGACGATAATTGCAGCGCCCGTGTTCTTGCGTGTAGGCGAGTAGACCGTGAGCGTCGGCGTCGACACGTTGCCCAGGCGGATAACCGGCTTGCCGGCAACTAAACGATCCTTGGCGGTTGTAGTGTCGATCTCGGGGACGGAAGTCCCTGTGGTTCCGGGCGCACCGTGAGGCCACAGGTCCAAGGTCAGATGACCGGGTGCGGGCTGCCATGCAGGTTTTTGCGCGAACAGGCTGATAGAGAGAACGCCAGTTGCGGCGAGAGAAGAGAGATACCTTCGCATTATGAGAGCCTTCGGATTTGAAGAGTTGATAAAAACGGAACGATGATCGCAGCCCATCGCATTTGGTGCAAGCAGTCGTTATAAGATTGTCCCGAACACATCCATGGCCACTGCCGCCATCACGTTCCGCCGTAGGCTCGCTGGAAACGCCCGCCACAATCCGTTGGCAGCCGTCGGCGTCGTGCTGGTCGTGATCTTCGTCATCTTCGCGCTGTTCGCGCCCTGGATCGCGCCGCAAGATCCCGCTGCAATCAATTTGCCCGCTCGCCTCGACTCGCCGTCGGCAGTCCACTGGTTCGGAACCGACGAACTGGGCCGCGACATTCTTTCTCGCGTCATTCACGGGGCGCGCATTTCCATGCTGGTCGGCACCTGCGTCGTGCTTACTTCGCTCGCCCTTGGTCTCATCATCGGTTCCATCGCCGGATACTATGGCGGCGGCATCGACCGTTTCGTCAACGTGGTCCTGATGAATGCGTTCCTTTCGTTTCCGGGAATTCTGCTGGCCATCGCCTTCATCGCCTTCCGCGGTCCCGGAATTTTCAATTTGGTTCTCGCACTTTCTCTGGGCGGATGGGTCGGCTACGCGCGCCTGGTTCGCGGACAGGTCCTCGCCGCCCGCGAGCGCGAATTCGTCGAAGCTGCGCGCGCCCTTGGTGCCAGCGACCTGCGCATCATCGTGCGCCACATTCTGCCGAACATTATTCAGCCGGTGGTGGTTCAGGCTGCGATCGGAATGGCGGGTGCCATCCTCGCTGAAGCCACCATGAGTTTTCTCGGACTCGGCGTGCCGCCGCCTACTTCGAGTTGGGGAGCCATGCTCAACGACGGCCGCGCCCACCTGTTCGACGCGCCGCACCTCGTATTGTTTCCAGCCCTCGCCGTGATGCTGGCCGTGCTGAGTTTCAACTTTATTGGTGACGCGTTGCGCGACTACCTCGACCCGCGTTCGCGTATTGAGGCCGGGTTATAGGTGGCTGAAATGGTGACTCTATGGACCGCAACTTCTGTCGCGCACCGGAGTTCCGCCACGCAGGAGGCTTCGGTGAATAGGACGATCGGTGTCTTTTGCTTGATGATGCTGGCCATGGTGCTCGGTTCCTGTGGCGGATCCTCGGGTCCGGCTCCCAAGAGTATTGATGGATTTTGGATCGCCCAGCTTAAGAATCCCGACGGCACTTTGGGTCTCATGTTCACAACCAACCTCACGCAGGGAAGCGGATCCGCGCTCGGCATCAGCAACTTTTCGATTACCAGTCCGTCTCCCTGTTTCACGTCGATCACGGGTCAATCCGGCACCTTTACGGCGACGGGAAGTTCTGGAGGCTATCAGACGGGACCATTCGCAATGACCGTTTCCACCGCCTTCGGCACCGCTGTGGAGAACGTTGATACTCTCACGGGCACGCGCAACAGCGACGGCAGCATCACCGGCAACTGGACCCTTACCGGCCTGGCGGGATGCAACAGCACGGGCACCTTCCTCATGACTCCGCCTCCCCCGGTGTAGTTCCAAGGATAAGCCCAGGTGGGCGGTCATGATTCGCAACCTCTCGCGCAACAATTATCTGCTTGCGCGCCTGTGACTTAGCCTGTTGGACACGGCTTTTCGCAACATTTCTTGACACAGCGGGTTTCTTCTCCCGTGGCCACAAAGTCCAAAACGATTTTGACAAATCAGACCAACGGGAGAGTCTTATGAAAAGCACGATCAGGATTACGTTTTTGAGCACCGCGCTCGCCATCCTGGCGCTGCCGGTTGTGGCCCAGACTACGAACCCCGCGCCGGTGACGGGTGAAAGCATTCAGGACCGGAAAGAGAACCAGCAGGACCGCGTTGCCAATGGCGTAAAGAGCGGCCAGTTGACTGCCGGCGAAACGGCGAACATCGAGAAGAAAGAGTCCAGCCTGAATCATGAAGAGAAGGACATGCGCTCGCTGGATAACGGCAAGCTGACCTCGGCCGACAAGGCCACGCTGAACCAGCAGCAGAATCAGCTCTCCAAGCAGATCTATCAGGACAAGCACAATGCAGCGACCCAGAACACTGCCCCGAAGAGCGAAGTCGGCCAGCGCGCTGAAAATCAGCAGGACCGCATTGCGCAGGGCGTCAAGAGCGGACAGTTGACCGCCGGCGAATCGTCGCACCTGGAAAAGAACGAAGCCAAGATCAACAACGAAGTGCACAATGACCGTGCCGCCAACGGCGGCAAACTGACGGCTCAGGAAAAGCAGCAGGTCAATCGCCAGCAGAACAAAGTGTCGCGGCAGATCTATCGCGACAAGCACAACGGACGCAAACAGTAAGTTTCCACCCACGAGCAGAAGAAGAGAGGGAAGTCGCAACGCCTCCGGGCCAGCCGGGGCGTTTTGTCTTTTCTGGGCAAGCCAGCCGGTCCGCATCCATAAACCTCTGAAAAGACGCCAGATCCCATCCTTGACATACATCGCAGATTGCAATATAACTATTGCGTATTGGAATAGACCCTCAGGGGCGTGACCAGTGAAGCTGGGCGAAAAAATTCGGTACCTGCGCGAAGTGGAAGGCTCGTTGCGCGGTCTGGGGCGTCCCATGACGCAGCTCGAGTTGGTGCGCGCCATCCGCGAGGAACTGGGCAAGGGCAACAGCATCAGCCAGTCCTATCTCTCGCAGATTGAAAACGGCGCGCGGCCGCACATGACGCAATCGTCACGCGCGCTGCTGGCCAAGTTCTTCAAGGTGCATCCCGGCTTTCTCGTGGATGACCCCGACGGCTACCACGCCGAACTCACTTCCGACCTGCGCACTACAGAAGGGCAACTCGACGTCTGGCTGCTCCAAGGTTCGGAAAAATTCGCCAGCGACCCGGAGGTCAGTAACGTCCTGATCAAAGCCGCCCGCGAAAAAGATACGCGCCGTAGTTTTCTGCTGTTGGGCGCGATTCTCGATACGCCGGGACTGGCCGACCGCCTGCTGGAGGCGCTGCGGCCCGAAGTAGCGGCCGGCAATGGCAATCATTCTCGCGCAAGCCAAGGCCGGACGCCGCGCGGAGAGACGCATGCGGAAGGGAGGCGATTCCGATGACATCGACAGGTTTCGATTGGTCTGATTTCTACTTGATCTGTTTCGCGGTCGGCTTCTGCTTCAGTTTTTTTTCCTTCGTATTTGGAGGATCTCGCTTTGGACGTCTGCACCTGCCGCACTTTCACGGACACGGCGTTCCGCAGTTGCCGGCAGCGCATGCATCGATGGGACACGCGCCGGTTGCCGGTGGACATGCCCCGGCAGCAGCACACGGCGCAGGAACGCAGGTCTCAGGTTCGCAGCAGGCATCGCGTGGCAGCAGCGTTTCGCCGTTCAATCCCCCGTCGCTGGCGGCGTTCCTGACCTGGTTTGGCGGCACGGGATATTTGCTGACGCGTTTCTCCTCGGTCTGGGTTGGCCTGGGATTGCTGTTTTCGGTGGGCAGCGGGCTGATCGGAGGCGGAATCATTTTTCTGTTCCTGAGCCGAGTGCTGATTTCCGACGAGGAGAACATGGATCCCGCGGATTACGAGATGGTGGGTGTGCTGGGCCGGCTGTCCGTATCTATCCGCGAAGGCGGCACGGGCGAAATTGTTTACTCGCAGGTGGGAACGCGGCGCGTTTGCGGCGCCCGCAGCGAAGATGGCAGCGCCATCGCCAAAGGAACGGAGGTCGTAGTGACACGCTACGACAAGGGAATCGCCTACGTCCGCTTGTGGAGCGAAATGTCGGGCGAGGACGAAGCCACGGCCGGCAATTCAATGGAACGTTGATCGCTGCATGAGCCGGGTAGCCGGAGACCTTATGAACGGAAGCTTATTCAAGACGCTGGTAGCGCTGATGTGGTTGGCACTGCCGATCACGGCGTTCGATTACTCGAGCCACTGGGGTCGTCTGCCGGGGAGGATGGCCGTGCACTTCGACGCCAACTGGCAACCCAATGGCTACACGAACCGCGAAGGCGCTCTGGAGCTAGGCCTCGGCATCATGGTGTTCATGCTGGTCGTGTCGACGGTCGGATTGTTGATCGCGCACGCGCTGAAGCCGGCCGCAGCCTGGCCGCTGCTCGTGGTCTTTTACGTGACGATCGGTTTTGTGTGGTTTGGAAACCGCTCGATTATCAAGTGGAATCTGAACCCGCCGCCAGCCCATTCCGAGTTGATGGGCCCAGATCCCCAGCGGTACGTGACTCAAGCGCACCGGAGTATCTAACACTGCATTCGTAACAGGAGGATTTATGTTCAACGGGATTTCGAACGTGGTGGAGATTTGGATCTTCGTCGGGCTCGGAGTGATGGTCATTCTCTTCCTGATGAGCGGAATGGCCAGGCTCTATCGCAAAGCGGGGCCGCACGAGGCACTCATCGTGTACGGCCTGGGCGGAACGCGCGTGGTGCAGGGCCACGGCACGCTGGTATTGCCGATGGTGCAGGTTTGCCGCGACCTGTCGCTCGAGTTGATGTCGTTCGACGTAGCACCGCAGCAGGATTTGTACACGAAGCAAGGCGTTGCAGTAACGGTGGAAGCGGTGGCCCAGATCAAGGTGAAGTCTGATCGTGAGTCGGTGCTGACCGCGGCCGAACAGTTCCTAACCAAGTCTGATCAGGAGCGCGAAGGCCTGATTCGCCTAGTGATGGAAGGCCACCTGCGCGGCATCATCGGCCAACTCACGGTGGAAGAAATCGTCAAGCAGCCGGAGATGGTTTCCGATCGCATGCGCGGCACGTGCGCTGAAGACATGAACAAGATGGGATTGGAAGTCATCTCGTTCACTATCAAGGAAGTTCGCGACAAGAACGAGTACATCACCAACATGGGCAAGCCGGATGTGGCGCGCATCAAGCGCGACGCCGACGTGGCTACGGCGGAAGCCGATCGCGATACGGCCATCAAGCGCGCGCTGGCGCAGCGGGAGTCGGCTATCGCGCGAGCGCAGGCTGATCAGGAACGTGTGCTCGCGGAGACTTTGTCTCTCGCCAAGCAAGCGGAATCGCAACGCGACCTGGAAGTGAAGAAGGCGCAATTCCTGGAAGTCACCAAGCGCCAGCAGGCGCAGGCGGATAAGGCTTATGACATCCAGACCAACATCATGCAGCAGCAGGTGATCGCCGAGCAGGTGAAGGTGCAGCAGGTCGAAAAAGAGCAGCAGGTCAAGGTGCAGGAAGCGGAAATCAACCGCCGCGAAAAGGAGCTGATTGCGACCGTGTTGAAAGGGGCCGAGATCGAGCGTCAGCGGATTGAGACTCTGGCTGCGGCCGAGAAGCAGCGCCTGATCGCGGAAGCCGAAGGCCAGGCATCTTCGATCCGCGCGCAAGGCGAAGCCGAAGCCGAAATCATCTTCAAGAAAGGTGACGCCGAAGCCCGGGCGATGAACGTGAAGGCCGAGGCTTTCCAGGAATACAACCAGGCGGCGGTCATCGACCGGCTGTTCGCCAGCATGCCGGAGATCGTGAAGGCCTTGGCCGCTCCGCTGGCCAATGTCGACAAGATCACCATCGTCTCCACTGGAAACGGCGATGGCGCGGGTATGAGCAAAGTCACCGGCGACATCACCAAGATGGCGGCACAAGTGCCAGCCCTGTTCGAGACGCTCTCGGGCATGCCGCTGTCAGAGTTGCTGGGCAAGGTACGGCAGATCGGCGACAAAGCCCCGAAAGCGGGCGATGCGCCGAAAGCCTAGCGAGGGGTGCGGGAACGAGCCGGGGCTCGTTCCCGCGTGATGCGGTGCTTGTGTGGGGCCGGGTCTCAGACCCGGCCGCCGAGCGAAGCTCGGCGGCTTCAGGAGCACGGTTATGACGAACAAATCCAAACACGCAGGCTTGGGAATTGCGCTGGGAGCTCTGCTGGGCGCGGTGTTCGGGGTGCTGGCAGGGAACATGGGCGTCTGGCTGGTCATTGGCGTTGCGATCGGCGTGTTAATTGGCGCCTCGATCCCCAGAAAGTCCACAGACTGTCCGCAGTGCGCGCAGGTCCACCGCGCGCACGAATTGAGGAGGCAGGTATGACGACAAACAAAAAACTCGGAACCGCAATCGTGCTGGTGCCCGCGATCGGAGCAGCCATCGGCGTGATCGTCGGCGTTCTCAGCATCACGACGGCGGTCGGCGTCGCCGTGATCGGAATCTTAATTGGCACCGCAGTGGCGCGGGGAAGATTCTCCACCGCGCCCGACGCAACGAAGAAGAACTGATCGACCCAACTCGCAAGGGTTGGCCAGAAGCTAGCAGCTAGAAGCTAAAAAGGGGGTTCGATATGGCACTACTGGAGCGCGTTTCAACACTAGTCCGGGCCAACCTCAACGACCTGATCGACAAGGCCGAAGAGCCGGAAAAAATGATCAAGCAGGTAATCCTCGACATGCAGAACCAGCTTCTGCAGGTCAAAACGCAGGTCGCGATCGCCATCGCCGACCAGCACCTGCTCGAAGGCAAACAGAAAGAAAACGAGGGCAAAGTGGCCGAGTGGATGCGCAAGGCCGAACTCGCGGTCGACAAGAAAGAAGACGACCTGGCGCGCGCCTCGCTGCTGCGGGTGGAGAGCTATCGCGAACTGAGCGAGAACTTCGCCCAGCAGGTCTCGGATCAGAAGGCGCAAGTGGACAATCTGAAGGGCGCGTTGCGTCAACTGGAACAGAAGCTGACCGAAGCGGAGGCCAAGTCCGATGTGCTGATCGCTCAGCATCGCCGCGCCCGCGCCGTGGGTAAAGCCAGCGATGCGCGCATGGCGTCAGGCGGCTCAAAAGCCGCGGCCTTCGACCGCATGAAACGCAAGGTGGCGCACTCCGAGGCCGTCAGCCAGGCGAAGGCGGAAATCGCCGGCGACAACATCGATGATCGCCTGGCCGCGCTCGAAAAAGAAGACCGCATCGAGCAGTTGCTGGCCGATTTGAAAACCAAGCGCGGGGCGTGAGGGGGATCCTCTCTCGCCCTCCACAAGGCAGTGACTCCTTGGAGGGAGTATGACTCGCAGCAGGAGTAGTTTGTCTACCGCAGCCGGGATTTTAGCGTTGTCCCTGGGGCTTCTCGTGAGGCTCTGGCTCAATGGAAGCGTCGCCCATTTCGCCAGCGGCTTCTTGTTGGGCGTTTCGGTTGCGTTGCTGATCCTCGGCTTGGCACGGCCATCTCGCGATAGTTCCAGATAATCCTGGCCGCAGTCCCAAGGTCGCTCGCGGAACGGAAACTCGACACGGTTAAACATTTCATTGCAACTTTTTCTCGTTAAAACGAAAGGAGCATTCTTCCCATGACCATTGCACAAATCAAGCCGACAGCAATGCTCTTGCTCCCATTCCTGCTGTGCGTCGCGGCGGCGGCGCAGGCCCCGCAAAAACCCGAGGAGGTTGCGCAGACTTCTGCCGACGCCTGGTTGGCAGTAGTCGACTCTGGCAACTATGCGAAGAGTTGGGATGAGACGGCGCAATCGTTCAAGGCCGCCGTCACCAAGGAACAGTGGCAGAGCGCTTTAGACGCAAACCGCGCCCCTCAAGGCAGAGTTCTGTCGCGCAAATTCAAAAGCGCCACATACGCAAAGAACCCGCCCAATGCCCCCGAGGGCGAGTACTTTGTGATCCTGTACGATACCAGCTTCGAACACAAACAAGGTGCCGTGGAGACGGTGGTTCCCACCATCGACAAAGATGGGAACTGGCGAGTCTCCGGCTATTTCATCAAGTAGACTCGTGGATGGGGCGCGGGCACTCTGGCCCGCGCCGCCCGTCAGCACGCTGCCCGTAAGCCCCGATTCCTGTATCAGTTACATTCCACCTGGAACCTTTCCGCGCGCCTCGGGTTCCTGACATGAGGGACGAAGGGCCAGCCGCATCCTGGCATCCCGAGGAATCACAGCGGCATCCTCAAAAGCATGCCGCTTCTGGGGTCCTGGAAAAGTGGAGAGGAGGTACCACCCATGAATAAAACCGCGGCTGTATTGTTGCTTGGCATCACCCTGATCTTCTCGGGCTGTGGGTCGAATTCGATTACGACCGGCAGCATCAATGGCACGTGGTCCGCCACGCTTGCGAACTCGACCTTGGCCAACATGTTCTCCTTTTCGACGCATTTGACCGTGAATGCCGACGGATCGCTGGGGACCACCAACTTCAGCCTGACCCTGAACAACACGCCGTGTACCTTCTCCTCGTCGACCGAAACCGGCACATTCATGCTGACGGGGAATTTCAACGGCCAGGTTTCGGGAAAGTTTCACTATGTGATTATGTCCTCAGGCGTGGAAGCGAATATCCTCACCTTGGACGGAACGGTGGGCGGAGGGCAGATCACCGGCACATGGACAGTCTCAGGAGCCACCGCGAACTGTACTGGCAACGGAACTTTCACCATGAGTCCGGTCCTGGCGCCAATGATGCGATCGGCGCCGTGAAGGCGGCAAGCTGCGGTCGGACCGGCGCCGCCTGGGAGTTTCTTCTCCGGCGACGCCCTTACATCCATTGACGCACCTGCCCGCATCTCTCTATTCTCATAAGGGATTCCAATTTCAAGGACGGTACATGAAGAAGCTTGCATTTCTGACGCTGCTGGCGCTGGCACTCGCGGTTAGCGGTTGCGGCACGGGCCCCGCTCCAAATGTCGTGGGTACGTCTGCGTCCGGATTTTGGGAAGCCCAACTGATTGGAGGCACGGGCGAGGCCAGCAAGTTGGGTTTTGTGACCGCCTTCAATGTCGTTAACATTGGGCAGCTTGATATTACAAGCTTCAGCTTTTTCAATGCGGGGGCCTGCTTTGCGAATGGCATCGGCGGCAGCACCGAAGCTGGAACTGCCTCATTCACGACGAATGTCGGAACGGGGCAGGTCACAGGTTCTCTGACGTATACCGTGACATCCTCCATACCGGCGGGCAACGTTCTGACCCTGACGAGCCCGGATGGCGGCCTGACCGGTACGTCCAATGGCACTACTACAACCACCGGAACACTGACCGGTGGCATCGCGGTCGGAACGTGGACCCTAACCGGTGGACAAGGCGACCCCAGTTGCGTGGGCACCGGGACTTTCATCATGTGCCAGGGCCAGAAAACCTGCACGCCTCCGTAGAATCCTGATCGGAGGGGTGCGCAGGAATCTCCCTCTTTCATCCGCGCTCCGCTCTTCCTTCCTCGGACCTCGCTGCTATACAGTGAAAGCCATGAAGCGCTCTCTGCAACAGATTGCTGAGGCAGTCGGAGCCCGTTTGATTGGTGACGGCCACGCCGAAGTGGCTGCTGTGGCCAGCATGGAATCGGCCACGGCGCATGATCTCGTCTTTGTGGAAGATGAGAAACACCTGGCTGCGGCTCTCGAGTCCCGGGCGGGTGCGATCATCGCCGGAGAGTTCGCCGTTTCGAAAGGCGGCACGCGGCCGCTTCTTGTCAGCGACCATCCCAAACTTGCTTTTGCCCGGGCCGCGCGCTTGTTCCAGAAGGCATCTCCGCAGGACGATACGCAGCCTCACGTCAGTGTGCACTCGAGCGCGGTGGTTCACCCTTTCGCAGTGCTCGCCGGCGGCGTTTCCGTGGAAGAACGTGCCGTCGTATCCGCAGATGTCATGATTGGGTCAAACACGCGAATCGGCGCGGGTTCGAGCATCGGCGCCGGTGTGAGAATTGGGCGCGACTGCGAAATCTATCCCAACGTTACGATTTATCCGGGCACCGCATTGGGCGACCGCGTAATCGTTCATGCGGGCGCGGTCCTTGGCAGCGACGGCTTCGGATACGTCCGCGACCGCAAGACCGGGCATTATGAAAAATTCCCGCAAGTGGGACGTCTCGTCATTGAAGACGACGTCGAGATCGGGGCCAATACGACCATCGATCGCGGTGCTCTCGACGAGACGCGCATTCGCCGGGGAACGAAAATCGACAACCTGGTCCACATTGGCCACAACTGCCAGATCGGCGAAGACGTCGTGATCGCCGCGCAGACCGGCTTGTCGGGAAGCATCGTGATCGAGAATGGAGTGGTGCTGGGCGGTCAGGTAGGCATTGGTGAACACGCCCGCATTGAAGAAGGAGTCATGCTCGGCGGCCAGGGCGGCGTTCTGCCCAACAAGGTTTTGCGCGGCAAAGGCGTAGCCTTCTGGGGAACTCCAGCCCAGCCGCTGCGCGAATATCTCAAGCAGTTGGCAACTCTGGCACGGCTGGCAAGAAAGTAGAACACCGGCATCCGGCTCTCGGCTTCCGGATAGAATTCAAACCGGAAGCCTTCACTTATGGCGATCGTTGTTGTCGGCGGACATTCGCGCAGCGTGGGCAAGACCAGCGTAGTCGCCGGATTGATCTCTGCGTTGCGGGACTTCGATTGGACCGCGGTCAAGATCACACAGTACGGGCACGGGATTTGCTCGGCGAACGGCGAGGCCTGTGACTGTGCCACTGCCGACCATTCCTGGGCGATCTCGGAAGAGCGCGACCGATCCGGTGAATCGGACACGTCGCGATTTTTAGTCTCGGGTGCGGTACGAGCGCTGTGGGCTCGGACGGAACAAGGTCGCCTTGCCGAAGCGATGCCCACGTTGCGGCGGCACCTGGAAGGCGCGCGCAACGTGATCATTGAGTCGAACAGTGTGCTGAAGTTTCTGCGCCCGGATTTGTATCTGACGGTCCTCGATCCGTCCACAGAAGATTTCAAGAATTCGGCGCGCGAGTTTTTGGATCGAGCCAGCGCCGTAATCCTGCACGAAGCGCCGAGCGGTCCAACCTGGCAGTCCGTCTCCCTGAAGCCGGTAGCCGACCGCCCAGTATTCCGCATCAACCCGCCGCCGTATGTCACCCCAGAGATCGCGGAGTTCGTCCGTGCAAACCTTGGCGAGCGAGTGGCGGGGAGACTGTGATGTAGAGATTCCCTCAGCGGCTAAAGCCGTCAGTTTTTCGTATGCCTTACGGCGCGGCTGGAAGCCGCGCCCTTTCAAAACAAACTCTTTCAAAACGACCGTGGTCAAACCCTTATTGGATCTGGCAACTGGGGACTGGCAGCTGTTCTTTGCTATCCTTGCCCGTGCGCCAAATCCATCTCAGCGCCTGGCTCCTGGTCCTGCTCTCGGCCATTCTGCAGGTCATCATTTTTCCTCTTCCCGGAGTGTATGTGCTGTCCTGGTTCGCGCTGGCGCCGCTGATAGTGGCGCTTCTCCGCGCGCGTCCGGCTGGTGAGCTCGAGATTGCGGGTTCCGTCCGCCTGCGTCCCGCCACGCCCTGGCAGGGATTTCTTATGGGCTATGCCTGCGGAATCCTCTGGTACGCGGGCACCTGTTACTGGATCTACGACACCATGCGCCAGTATGGTGGCCTCAGTGGCCCCGAGGCGCTGCTCGCTCTTTTTCTTTTCTGCTGCTATCTCGGCCTCTATCACGGCCTGTTCGGCTTGCTGGTCGGCTTGCTGGCGGGCTCGGGGCGCGATTTCCGTCGGCCGCTGATTATGGCTCCTTTCCTGTGGGTGGCGGTGGAACTGGCACGCACCCGCATCACAGGTTTCCCGTGGCTGCTGCTCGGCATCTCGCAGGTGGACAACATCGCCCTCAGTCGCATCGCCGCATCGACCGGCGTCTACGGCATTTCATTTGAGATCCTGCTGGTGAACGTGGCACTGGCCGCGGCGTTCCTGGTTCCGCGCGAGAAGCGCGGCGCCCTGCTGGCAGCGGCTTTGGCTGCAGCCGCAGTCCTGCAGGCCGGGAGACTGATCGAAGCTCCTCCCGCAAAGGCCGAGCGTGCGGCCGTCCTTGTGCAGCAGAATATTTCAGTTTCCGCCGAGTGGACGCCAGCGTCGTTGCAGCAGACGTTGAATGAACTGACGGAACTCACCGTGAAGTCGGCGGCCACTAACTCGGCGGCGAAAGTCGATCTGGTCGTCTGGCCGGAATCGCCGGCTCCCTTCTTCACCAATGACCAGCGATTTCGCGATGCGGTCAGCGAAATGGCCCGTGCGACCAAAACCTGGATCGTAGCCGGGGCGATCGGAACGTCGTCAACGGGTGGGCAGAACGGCCCGGTGTTCAACTCCGCCGTGTGGATCAGCCCCACCGGCCAATGGACCGCGCGTTACGACAAGATTCATCTCGTGCCCTTCGGCGAGTTCCTCCCTTTTCCATCGTTGTTTTCGTTCGCCGGAGGCTTAGCTCGGGAAGTCGGAGAGTTTCAGCGGGGCACATCGCGCAGGCCTCTGGAAGGCGCAGACCAGCACCCGGGCGTGTTCATCTGCTACGAATCCATTTTTCCAGACGAGGTCCGCCAGTTCGCCGATCAGGGCGCCGAGGTCTTCGTGAACATTTCCAACGATGGATGGTACGGCGACAGCGGCGCCTACGCGCAGCACCTGAACCAGACGCGCATGCGCGCCATCGAAAATAATCGCTGGCTGCTAAGCGCTACCGACACGGGCGTCACCGCTTCCATCGATCCGTTAGGCCGGGTCGTGGCGCGCGTTCCCCGCAAGGAGCGCGTTGCTGTCGTCGCACCCTACGCGCTTACTTCCGATACCACGTTCTACACCCGTCACGGCGACTGGTTCGCGTACGCGTGTGCGATAATTTCTATGGGAGCGCTTCTCGCGCGCTTCACATTCTGGAAAAACCGCAAAAAGGCTGATGCGTCCTCATGAATCAAGAGTTAGTACTGGAATACGAAAAACTCAGCAAGAAGGTCCACGAACTTCGGGAGTATCTTTGACGCGGAAAAAGTCCGTCCGCAGCTAGCCGAAATTGAAAAGCAGTCCGCCGACCCGAATCTCTGGTCGAACCCGCAGCGATCGCAGCTGGTGATGCGCGAAAAGAAGCGGTTGGAGCATGTGCTCTCAACCGATGCCGACCTCGCGCGCCGCAGCGACGACATCGCCGCCTACTTCGACCTTGCGAAAGAGGGCGAGAATGTCGACGCCGATCTTGAGCGCGAAATCGGCGTGCTTCGTGACCTGCTCGACAAACTCGAAACTGAGACTTTGCTCTCGGGCGAGAACGACGCACGCAACGCCATCGTCACCATCCACCCCGGGGCGGGCGGCACCGAGTCCCAGGATTGGGCCGACATGCTGCTCCGCATGCACCTGAGATGGGCCGAGCGGCGCGGGTTTGAGACCGTGCTCTACGACTACCAGCCCGGCGAAGAAGCCGGACTCAAGTCCGCAACCTTCGCGGTGAACGGCGAATATGCCTTTGGACTTCTGCAAGGTGAAATCGGCGTGCACCGCCTGGTGCGCATCTCTCCCTTCGATCAGGCCAAGCGGCGTCACACTTCCTTTGCCAGCGTTTTCGTGTCGCCCGAAATCGACGACAGCATCGAAATCATCATCAAGCCGGAAGACATCCGCATCGATACCTACCGCTCCAGCGGCAAGGGCGGACAGCACGTGAACACCACGGATTCTGCCGTGCGCATCACGCACATCGCCACGGGCTTGGTCGCCAATTGCCAGAATGAACGCTCGCAGCACAAGAACAAAGAGCGCGCCATGAGCATGCTGCGTTCCAAGCTCTACGAATTCGAAATGGAGAAGAAGCGCGCCGCCACCAAGAAGATTGAAGACTCGAAACTCGACATTGAATTCGGATCGCAGATCCGTTCCTACGTGCTGCAGCCGTACCGCATGATCAAAGATCACCGGACCAAGACCGAGGTCGGCGATACGGACCGCGTACTGGATGGCGATCTGCAGCCGTTCATACGGGCGTATCTGCTCGCGAGACGCGGAGAGAAGCAGTGAGGGTTGCCAAGAAGACTCAACCACAGAGGACACCGAGGACACAGAGGAAGATTCGCCTTGGTCCTCGCTTCCTCCGCGCGTTCGAGTTTGCGTCGGAGAAACACAAAGGGCAAACGCGGAAAGCTTCGACGATCCCCTACATCGCCCACCTGATGGGCGTTGCGTCGCTGGTCCTGGAAGCTGGAGGCGATGAAGACCTCGCGATCGCTGCCCTTCTGCACGACGTGGTTGAGGATTGCGGTGGCGCGCCCACGCTGAAGGAAGTCCGCCGCCGTTTCGGAGCGCGAGTGGCGAAGGTGGTCGAGGGCTGCACCGATGCCGACACCTATCCCAAACCCCCATGGCAAGAACGCAAGGAAACATACATCAAACACCTGATCAAGGCGGATACGGACACGAAGCTCGTTGCCGCGGCCGACAAGCTGAACAACATCCGCTCCATCCTCAGCGACTACCGCGCCATCGGCGAATCTGTTTGGTCACGGTTCAACGGTGGACGGGAAGGCACTCTTTGGTACTATCGGACTTTGCGGGATGTATTTCTGAGACACAGGCGGAATCGCATCACCCGGGACTTGGAACTAGCCGTGCAAGAGCTTGATGCGCTCGCCGGGGGAGACCCGATTCCCGATGGCCGATGATCATCACGTTCTATCGAGGCATGACGCTATGCCGCGCATGATCGATCAAATCCGCGCTTCAAAGCTGCCCTCCAACATGATGCAGTTTGCCGCGCGTGGCGCCCTGCAGGTGCCCCCGGCTGAGAACATCGAAATCCTTGTCCACCTTGCCCGGCATAACCAAGTGTTCGGTGATCTGGCTCGAATGACGTTGGCCGGGTGGGATGAAAGAGCGTCTCTGGCCGTAGCCAGTGATCCCCAGTCGCCGCGCGAAGTCCTCGACTATTTCATTTCTCCTGACAATCTGCGGCCAAAACTGCTGCCGGTGCTGCTCGAGAACCCTGCGATCTCCGAAGGCCAACTGATGAAAATTGCCATCGGTGCGCAGCGCGACACGATTCAGGTGATGCTCAAGAGTCCGCGCGTGCGGACTCTGAGCGGCGTCCTCCAGGGTCTGCAGGCCAACCCATACCTGGACAAGGAACAGGCAGACGAGCTGCAGAGGTTGCGGTCCGGCGTCCGCCAAGTGATCGCTCCTGCGGCGGATGCCACACTTGCGGCTGAACAGCCGGAACCTACCGAGGAAACGGCCGCACCGGATGCACCCACGCCCGCACCTGCGACCGGCGACGAATGGGCGAACGACGAGGCCCTTAACGTCTATCTCAAGGAACACGAGCACGACATTACAGCCGAGGGCGACAAGCCGTTCCAGGCAATCGGCGGGATTGTGGATTTGCTGGGCGACGATAGCCCTTCTGTCGCCGACGTTGAGGAAACGCCTGCACCTGCAGCCGCAACACCAGCAGCTCCCGCAGTCGCCCTGCGGCCAAAACTACCCAAGAAGCCTGAGCCACCCAAACGCGAAAACGCGCTGCAGAAGATTAGCCACCTCAACGTCAAAGGCCGTATTCAGTTGGCGTTGAAGGGCAACAAGGAGGAGCGCTCGCTGCTGATTCGCGACGGCACAAAAGTTGTAGCGCTGGCGGTGCTCGAAGCTCCCAAACTCTCCGACGGCGAAGTGGAAAAGTTTGCCAGCCAGAAAAACGTTCTGGAAGCTGTGCTGCGCCAGATTCCCCTGAAGCGCCGCTTCATGAAGAACTACAAAGTAGTGCGCAACCTGGTAGCGAATCCCCGCACCCCACTCGATCTGGGACTCGGTTTGATGAAGAATCTCTTAATACAGGATCTGAAAAACATCTCCGGCAACAAGGAAGTTTCCGAGACCATCCGCAAACTTGCGCTGAAAATGTACAAGCAAAAAGAGGAGCAAGCCAACAAGAAGTAGGGGGCATAGTCCCCACTCCATGACGCAGCCGGATCCTATTGCCGAACTCCTGAAACGCGCCAAGACCATCGCCGTCGTCGGCTTATCCCAAAACCCTTTGCGTCCAAGCCATGGTGTTACTGCCTACATGCAGAGCCACGGATATCGCATCATCCCGGTCAACCCCAACATCGAGGAGTGTCTGGGCGAAAAGGCGTATTCGTCTCTGAGTGATGTACCCGAGAAGATCGACATCGTGAACATCTTCCGGCGTCCGGAGTTTGTGGAAGCGATTGTCGACGAAACGATTCGTCTAAAGATTCCAGCCATCTGGATGCAGGAAGATGTGATCCACGAGAAGGCTGCGGAAAAGGCTCGCCAGACAGGAATCTTTGTGGTGATGGACCGCTGCATCCTGAAGGAACACCACGCGCGATTCCGCTGAACCGCTGAGTGAATTAAGCTAGACTCTTGCTGCACCAGACTCCCCCCTGCACCGGAGGCCCCTTGGATCACGACGCGCCCTTGCCCCCCGCCGAACCAGTTCCACCCGCTGAAATAGCCCCAAGCGTGCAGCCGTCCACCCTCCGCAAGATATTCATGGGCAAAGACGGTCTCCGAGCCGGTTGGAGCATGCTCATCTTCATCCTGCTCCTCGCTGCCATCGGTTTCTGCGCAAATCGCATCGGCCACAAATTCTTCCCGTCTTCCGCCCAAGGCCCGCAGCCAGGTGTCGAGGTTCCTCCGATTCTCTTGGTCTTCGGCGAACTGATCCCTTTCCTGATCCTAGTGTTCGTCACCTGGATCATGTCGAGGATCGAGCACCGCCCCAATTCCGCCTATGGCCTCGGCGGCAGCCGCAAGTTGCCGCGTTTCTTCGCCGGCCTTGTCTGGGGAGTTATCTGCCTCTCGATTCTGATCTTCACCCTGATCAAGACCAGGCTCCTCGTCATCGACAGTCGCCTTCTTTTTGGCACCGAGGCTCTGCGTTATGGAGTTATCTGGCTGCTAGGCTTCCTCCTGGTTGGCCTGTTCGAGGAGTACCTAGTCCGTGGCTATCTTCAGTACACACTCACGCGTGGCCTCGCTGGCCTTTACCAGTGGGCCTTCAAGACTCGGCACAGCGCAGCCTTGGGATTCTGGACCACAGCGATCCTGTTTTCCTTCCTCTTCGGACTCGGCCACAGCAGCAACCCGGGGGAGTCACCCATTGGCCTGCTCTCTGCCGGACTAGCCGGGCTTCGTGTTCTGCTTTAGCCTCTGGCGGACGGGTTCGCTCTGGTGGGCGATCGGCTTCCACACTTCATGGGATTGGGGACAATCCTTCCTCTACGGCGTCGCCGACAGCGGGATGATGGCGCAGCACCATCTTCTCGCCACGCATCCGGTGGGCAAACCCATCCTGAGCGGCGGAGCAACTGGACCTGAAGGCAGCATATTCATCATCGCCGTGCTGGCTCTGGCGGTCCTTATCATTCTGTTCACGCTGCCGCGTGCTTCGTATGGTGAAGCAACGCGCGCTGCATAACCGGGACAAGTAGGGGAGCGGGACGGGACGGAAACCTACTTAGCGCCCGACGCCGACAAACACCACGCTGGCATCGTCACGCAGACTAGAGCCATTGGCGAACGAGCGCACGTGATCGACGATGCTCACAGCTGACGCTCCCGGCTTCACTGCATGTTCCGCCAGACGGCAGAGGCCGTATTCCTCGGCGTTCGCGTTCTCCGCTTCAGTGATGCCGTCGCTATAAAAGATGAGCTTGGACCCCTCGGACAGCGTCACCTGCGTTTCGGAATAGTCGCCGCATCCGAGGCCCAGAGGCAGTCCGCGCTCGGTGTCGAGGAAGTGCTCGCCTTCGTTGTCGATGAACAGCGGGCGAAGGTGACCGGCGTTCGCAAAAACTACGGTGCGAGTTGCCGGATCGAGCACGGCGTACACCATGGTTACGAATTTTCCTGCAGGAAAATCATCCACCAGCAATTGGTTCAGCTTCGTCAGTACTTCTCCCGGCGTGCAGCAAGCCTCGGCCAGCGAGCGCAGGACGCCGCGCGTTGCCGACATCAGCAACGCTGCTGCGGTGCCCTTGCCCGAAACGTCGGCCAGA
Organism: uncultured Acidobacteriaceae bacterium; assembly: GCA_963701935.1. Lineage (GTDB taxonomy): Bacteria > Acidobacteriota > Terriglobia > Terriglobales > Acidobacteriaceae > Sulfotelmatobacter. The sequence continues at coordinate 697,267 of CAVPBT010000001.1, forward strand.
ACGATGCCCCAACGTCCGTCAGAAAAGGGAATGAAGTCATACCAGTCGCCGCCGACTGCGCGCGCCGGCACGCTGAGTCCCGAAACCATGAACCCGGGAATGTAAGGGGAACTCTTCGGTAGCAGCGCCTGCTGAATGGCCCGCGCCTCCTGGGCTTCCCGATCCATGACCGCTCGTTCCGCCCGCTCCGACTGAAACCGCCGCGCGTTATGAATGGCGACCGCAACGTGATCGCACAGGGCCTGCAGAATCCTCAATTGCTGGCGGGGAAAACCGTCTACTTCAGGATGTGAAGCGGTGAACACGCCTACCAGTCGATCGCCCACGCGCAGTGGAATAGCCACTTCCGAGAGCGTTCCCGGTTCGCAGGCTATGTAGTACTGATCCTCGCGCACGTCGGGGGCGTACCGCATCTGCCCGGTCGAGGCCACGTAGCCGACCATGCCCTCGCGGCCGATCTTCAGCCGATGCCCTTTATGGTGCAATCTGCATCCGCGCACGCCGGCCAGCACCATCTCACTTCTGTCCTCGTCGTGCAGGTAGATGCTCGCTTCCAGGCAGCCAAAAGAGTCGGCCACTTCGTTGACGACGCTGTCGATAAGTTGGTCGAGATCGAGAATCGACGTGATTCTTTGCGCGGCCTTTTGCACGCGCTGCAGGTCGTCTACAAGATCGGCAGGCAGACTTCGGACGGGGATGATTTCGTTGCTGGCGGCACTTGGCATTGTAGCCATAAAGCGAACCCTCTTGGTGGAAGGCGGCTGAACCACACACTTGCTAATAGGAAATAAGATGTCGCGCGGGGCGGCTACGATTCTTTCTTTGGCGGCGGGGCGCCGCCTTCCTTGGCCCGCGAACGCTGCCGCTTGACGTCTTCCATGCGCTCGCGAATACGCTTTTCAATCCCTTCATTCGTAGGGCGATAGTAGACGCGGCCGCTCAGATTGATCGGGCAGGCATTGCATGTCCGCGACTTTGCCTTCGAGGTCGTGTGCGTACTGGTATCCCTGGCCGTAGCCAAGTCCCTTCATCAATCGGGTGGGAGCGTTGCGCAGATGAAGGGGAACCGGATCCGCCGCGGTCTCCTCGACGTCCTGTTGCACCTCACCGTAAGCGGTGTATAACGCATTCGACTTGGGCGCGACCGAAAGGTACACAACCGCTTGGGCCAGCGCCAGATTGCCTTCCGGCATGCCGATGAAGTCAACCGCATCGCGAGCCGCCATGCACAGCGAGAGCGCATTCGGATCGGCCAGGCCAATATCTTCGACCGCCATCCGCACCACACGCCGCGCTACATAGAGTGGATCTTCTCCGGCCTCGAGCATGCGGCCGAGCCAGTACAGCGCCGCATCCGGATCGCTGTTGCGCACCGACTTGTGCAGCGCGGAGATCAGGTTGTAATGCTCTTCACCAGTCTTGTCGTAGAGCAGAATGCGTTTCTGCAGCGCGTCGTGGACGATCTGGTCGGTGATTTCCAGTTCGCCCTTCGCGTTCTTCTGCGCCAGCCCGGCGGCCACTTCTAGCACGTTGTACGCACTGCGCGCGTCGCCGCTGGTGTAGCTGGCAATCTTCTTGAGCACATCGTCCGACGCCGCCAGATCTTTGTCACCCAGCCCGCGCTCGCGATCGGTCAGCGCCCTTCTCAGCAGAAGGACAATCTGATCTTCAGTGAGCGGCTTCAGCACGTAGACGCGGCAGCGCGACAGCAACGCGGAATTGATCTCGAATGACGGATTCTCTGTCGTGGCCCCAATCAGCCGGATGTTGCCTTTTTCCACGTGCGGCAGAAACGCATCCTGCTGGGCCTTGTTGAAGCGGTGAATCTCGTCGATGAAGACGATCGTGCGCGTTCCGTATTGCCGCGCCCGCTCTGCATCGGCCATCACCTGCTTGATTTCCTTAATTCCCGCGAGAACGGCAGAGAACTCAATGAACTCCGCCTTGGTCATGTTCGCGATGATTTTCGCGAGCGTGGTTTTGCCCGTGCCCGGAGGCCCCCAGAAGATGAGCGATCCCGAGTCGTCTCGCTCGATCTGCACGCGCAGCGGCTTGCCCGGCCCGATCAGGTGTTCCTGCCCGGCGTAATCGTCGAGCGTTCGCGGACGCATGCGATCCGCCAGCGGACGAGTCGTATCCGCCGTGCTACCTGCATTCGGAATCGGCTGGAAAAGGCTCATGGAAGTTCTTGCACCGAAAGTGCAGGTTTCAGCTTAACTCAAGGTTTGCCCTTGTGGTTGCAGTGCTCCCAACGTCCAGGCGCACGCAACTCATCCCGAGGCTATAATGGCCCGCACCAATGGCATTGACTCCTGGTGCCAAACTCGGACCTTACGAGATCATCGCGCCCCTGGGCGCCGGTGGCATGGGCGAAGTTTACCGCGCGCGCGACCCACAGTTGGGGCGGGAGGTCGCGATCAAAATTCTTCCTTCATTTTTGTCTCGTGATCCAGACCGCTTGCGCCGTTTCGAGCAGGAAGCTCGCGCTGCGGCGGCGTTGAACCATCCCAACATTCTCGCCGTCTACCAGATGGGAACTCACGACGGGGCGCCCTATCTCGTCTCGGAATTGCTCGAGGGCAGCACCCTTTGCGACCAATTGTTACGCGGCCCATTGCCGGTTCGAAAGGCGGTCGATTATGCCATCCAAACCGCGCGCGGCCTGGCGGCGGCACATGAGAAAGGCATTGTCCATCGCGACCTCAAGCCGGAGAACCTGTTCCTGACCAAAGATGGACGAATCAAGATTCTCGACTTTGGTCTGGCAAAACTTATCCAGCATCCTGGCGCTTCCGATCCCGGATCGCCCACGATGACCGACGGCACTGAACCCGGAGTCGTTCTCGGCACCGTCGGATATATGGCGCCGGAACAAGTGCGAGGCCAGACGGCCAACGACCGTGCCGATCTGTTCGCACTCGGAGCGATTCTCTACGAGTTGCTGACGGGCAAGCGAGCATTCCACAAGCCCACTTCGGCCGAGACGATGACCGCCATTCTCAACGAAGAGCCGCCCTCGGTCTCGCAGATCGCCCCGGGCACTCCTCCCGCGCTGCAAAAAGTCGTGCAGCGCTGTCTGGAAAAAACTCCCGAACAGCGCTTTCATTCGGCATCTGACCTGGCATTTGCATTGGAAGCACTGTCGGATTCGGGCAGCGCTCCCAGCGGAACCTTCGCCGCTGCCGCGTCTCGAGGAAGAGGGCTTTGGATGGTTGCGGCGGGACTTGTGGCTGCGATCGTCGCAGGTGTTGCCTTGTGGCTAAACCGTTCGCCTGCGAATCCGGTGGTCGAATCGGTCGTCCAACTGACCAATGACGGGCAATCCAAGAGCGGCTCAATGGAGACCGATGGTGCGCGGATTTACTTCAACGAGGGGCCAGCAGGAAGCCACCGCATTGCCCAGGTTTCGGTCCACGGAGGACAGACGGGTGAACTTCCGTCGAACCTTCTCAACCCGGAAATTGTCGGGCTCACTCACGATGGTTCCAATCTCCTGGTCTTGACCGGATCATTTGTTGCGACGCGGCGGACCATGTGGTTGGTTCCTCTGCCAGTGGGCGAAGCCCGGCAATTGGGCGACACCGATTTCGGCGGCGCGACACTCTTTCCAGACGGTCGTCTTCTTTACCGGCTGGACTCAGGAACATTCCTTGCGGGAAAGGACGGGTCGAGCCCCCTCAAGCTGGGGCTTCCCCAGAAGCTCTCGTCCCCCCGAATTTCGCCAGACGGGACGAAACTCGTGTTTCTCGTCGATGACGGGAACGGGAATTCCTGGACGATCAATGAGGCGGCCAGCGATGGAACTGGAATTCACCCGGTGTTGAAGTGGAAACCAGATCTGCCGACCGATATCTGCTGTCTCAGGTGGACTGAGGATGGGAAGTATCTGCTCTTCTTGGGCACGGCCAACGGCCGATCGGACCTTTGGGCATTCTCTGAGGAGAAGCACTTCCTGGCCCCAGCCGCCACCCCCGTCCGGCTGACCAACGGACCGATCTCTTACAGTTCGTTTGCCGCCAGCCCCGACGGAAAACAGCTCTTTGCGGTGGGTGCCCAGCGCCGCGGCGAACTGGTTCGCTACGACTCCAAGACTCGCGAGTTTCTGCCCTACCTGGGTGGCATCTCCGCAGCCGATCCGACTTTTTCGCGCGATGGAAAATGGATGGCTTATATGTCCTACCCAGAGCACACGCTGTGGCGGAGCCGTTCGGATGGCAGCGAACGCTTGCAGCTCACCTATTCCCCCTTGATGGTTATTTTTCCGCGCATCTCGCCCGACGGCACCAAAGTTGCCTTCAGCGATTCGAACGGTGTCCCTTACCTTGTCAGCATGAATGGAGGAACACCGCAGAAGCTGACTGACTATGGAGTCGCTCCTGACTGGTCACCCGACGGCAATTTTCTGGCGACTACTGTTTACATGGACGGAGCGTATCGCGCACGGGTGATCGACGCGCGCAATGCAAGCGTGTCGCTGGTCCCGGATTCCAAAGGCACGCTCGGACCTTGGTATGCCACGCAGGACACGTTGATCGCAGTAGCGAATGATCAATCCAAGCTCGTGCGCTACAACTTCAAGACTCAGAAATGGTCCGATATTTTGAGTAGCCCTGATAACTTTGTGAACTGGTTGACCTCTCCTGACGGTAAGTATTTTTATTATTCAACCGGAGGCAGCGATCCCACGGTCTTTCGGCTCAGGTTGTCCGACGATGCCGTGGAGGAGGTGCTGAAGCTGAAGAACGTACGCTTGGTCAGCGATTTCGATATCGGCCCCAAGCTCGACGTCACACCGGACAACTCCGTCCTCGTGCTTCGCGACATCGGTACCGAAGAAGTCTACGCAGTGTCGGTAAACTGGCATTGAGGCGCGACAGCCTCATTTTGCGAGGGCCTTCGCCATCTCTACAAACTGCAATTCTGGTGCCGCGGGCAAAGCCCCGATCTCTGCCGCGTACTGATAGAACAACTGCAACCCCTCCAGGCATCCCGGGTCGAGCTGGTAGTGAATATTCTGGGTCAGATAGCTGCGCACCTCGGCCTCGCCGATGTCCAGCCGCGGAGCCCATTCCCGCGCAATCTGGTTCAGATTGGCAGGTTCCAGCCCGCGATCGCGCGATTGCTGAAACACCGCAGGTAAATCCAGAGACGGAGACGCTTCCTTCAACGCTTCGCTTCGAACGGCCCAGAACGCGAAGACGAAGGGCTTGCCCGTAAGACGGATCCACTCTTCGGCCAGGTCGATCGTCTCATAATGCACGCGGTCGATCTTCAGAGCCGGGTCGCCGATGACGAGCCCTGCATCATGCCCAGCCAGCATTGCCTCGACATTCGGCTTCATGGCTGTGTATGTTCTGCCGCCGCCCAGCCATCTCTCGAACAGGACCTTCGTAAGCGCCACCGATGTCATCGACGAAGTATCGAGCGCAACGGTCCGAACCTTCTCGATCGGAACTTTGCTGACCAGCAGAATCGAGCGCACCGCCCTCCGCGAAGCGATCGCCACCTCCGGCAGCACCTGCAGTCCGGCGATCTCGGCATACGCCGCCGCCGGAATGATGCCGATATCAGCCGTCCCTTCTGCCAGGGCGCGAGCGCAAGCCGAAGGAAGCGTGTAGGAAATATCGAAGTCACGCCCGGCGTCGCCGTGCTCGAAATTCCACATTAAAGGGGCTGTGTTGAGGTAAGAAATGGCGGAAATACGTAAACGTCGCATTTTCCACAATTTTAACAAACCCATTGTGACATGTGACCTTGACGCCCTGCCTCGGCGCTGAGTCTAATTGGAGTCCGCTCGGAGTGTAATTTGTCGAACGCCGCCGTGTCCCCCGCCGCGACCCATCTTCTGGAGTGGCTGGCTATCTCGCTGACCCCCGGACTTGGGCCGACCAAGTCGCGCAAACTGGTCGAGCATTTCGGCTCTCCAGAGGCGGTCTTCCGCGCCTCGTTGACTGAACTCGAGAGCACCGGCATTCAGGTTGTTTCCGCCCAGTCGCTGGCGACAGGCAAGTCGGCGGAACTGGCGCGGGAAGAGATCGCCCAGGCCGCCACGGCGGACATCACCCTGCTCTCGATGGACGATCCCTCGTACCCGCCGCGCCTGAAGGAAATCTACGATCCGCCACTGATCCTTCGCGTTCGCGGCAATCACGATGTGCTGACAAAGCCCGGCATCGCCATGGTGGGGACCCGCCATCCGACGCCGTATGGCTCAGGCATGGCCGAGCGGCTGGCGTGCGACCTTGCCGCCCAGGGGCTGGTCATTATTAGTGGCATGGCGCGCGGTGTCGATACCGCCAGCCATCGCGGCGCGATCACCGCGAAAGGCAAGACGGTCGCGGTGTTTGGCACCGGCGTCGATGTAATCTACCCGAAAGAAAATTCGCGGCTCTCGGAGCAGATTCTGGCTCTGGGCGGCGCCTTGATCTCCGAATTTCCTCTGGGAACGTTTGCCGCGCCACAGAACTTTCCCATCCGCAACCGCATCATCAGCGGCATGTCGACCGGCGTGCTCGTCGTCGAAGCCGCCGAGTATTCCGGCACGCGTATCACCGCCCGTTGCGCACTTGAGCAGAATCGCGACGTTTTCGCCGTGCCCGGCAACGTCACCAACAAGAATTCCTGGGGACCGAACACACTCATCAAACAGGGCGCCAAGCTGGTTGCGACCTGGGAAGACGTGTGGGAAGATCTCCCGACAGAAGTACGACTTGCATTGACTCCACCCGCCTCGCCTGAATCCTCAGGCGCATCCTCCGCATCTCTATTCCCGGACGAAGGGCTCCCTCCTCACGAAAAGCGAATCCTGAGCCTGCTGAAAGCCGACGAAGCCACGCACATCGACGAAATTGTCGAAAAGCTGGAGAACGACTTGTCGTCTTCCGAAATCTTCGCCGCCCTGTTCGAACTGGAACTGGCCGGCAAAGTCAGACAGATGCCGGGGAAGAATTTTGTAAAGAGCTTTTAAGCGAGCTGTCAGCTGTCAGCCGTCAGCTTGTTCACTGTGAAGGAGGCTTTGTGCAGGACTTCAGGAATCTTAAGGTTTGGGGAAAGGCTCACGCGCTAACTCTGGACGTCTACCGAGCTAGTAAGTCTTTTCCGCGAGATGAAATGTACGGTATGACGAGCCAGATGCGGAGGGCCTCGGTCTCGATCGGGGCCAACATTGCTGAGGGAGTGTGCCGAAGAGGGGATGTGGACTTTGCTCGTTTCCTGCAGATCGCGGTGGGTTCGGCCAGCGAATTGGAGTATCACTTGCTGCTTGCGCGTGACCTAGGGAACCTCTGAAGAACTCTGCGATCCACAGGCGGAGCGTATAGGGTGTAAGTCGAGGTGAAAAGGCGAGTGCGACAACAAACGTTAGCGGCGCAGACGGGGTTCGAGAAGTACGGGCGGAAGACGAAGCGGGAGCGCTTTCTGGAGGAGATGGAGCAGGTGGTGCCGTGGGCCGAGTTACAGGGGTTGGTGGAACCACACTATCCGAAGGGAGAAAACGGGCGGCCTCCGGTAGGACTGAGCATCATGTTGCGGGTGTATTTTCTACAGCAGTGGTTCAACCTGAGCGATCCGGGGGCGGAGGATGCGCTGTATGAATCGCCGGTGCTGCGGCACTTTGTGGGCATCGATCTGGGGCGTGCGCCGGTGCCGGACGAGAGCACCATTCTCGGGTTTCGTCACCTGCTGGAGAAGCACGAACTGGGCGGGGCGATGCTGAACGCGGTGAACCAGTATCTGGAAAGCCGGGGCATCCGCATCACCACGGGGACGATTGTGGATGCGACCATTATTCATGCGCCCTCGTCGACCAAGAACCGGAGCGGAGAGCGCGACCCGGAAATGCATCAGACGCGCAAGGGAAAGCAGTGGTACTTCGGGCTGAAGGCGCACATCGGAGTGGACTCCAAGCAAGGCCATGTGCATTCGGTGTGCACGTCGGCGGCTTCGGTAGCAGACAAGCACATGCTGCCGGATCTGCTGCACGGGGAAGAGCGCAAGGTGTGGGGCGATGGCGCATATCAGGGGCAGGGGGGAACGATCCGGCAGGCGGCGCCGCAGGCGCAAGATATGACCAGCCGCAGGGTCAAGTACAAGAACTTTGTGGATGAGTTACAGAAGGCCAAGAACCGGGTGAAGGCCAGAGTGCGAGCGAAGGTGGAACATCCGTTCCGGATTCTGAAGCGCATCTTCGGCTTCGAGAAGGTGAGATACCGCGGGATACAGAAGAACCATCATCGACTGTGCGCCAGCTTTGCTCTGGTGAACCTGTACTTGCACCGCAAACGGCTGGCGGTGGCGAGGGCGTAGTGTCTTTGAAAGCCGCGTAAATGGCGGGTTCCGGCAAGGTCGCAAGCCCTACAGGGGAATTCCTGGCCGGTGCAGGTCTGGAATTCCCGCCGCCTTCAAAATTGATGGTTGCTCAGAGGTTCCCTAGAGTTGCTGAAAGTCCCCGATTATCAGCGCCTTTCGGACGAAGCTGTGGAGGTCAAGCGGATGCTTGCATCGCTCATGCAAAAGCTGAGAGCCGATAGCTGATAGCTGACAGCTTTCTTGCAGTAACTTGTAGCTTTCCGCCCATTCGTGCTAGCGTCAAAACCGGACACTACGAAATTGAGGATCCATTGTCAAAAGGTTTAGTCATTGTCGAATCGCCGGCCAAGGCGAAGACCATCCAGAAATATCTGGGCAAGGGCTTCACAGTTGAAGCCTCGCTCGGCCACGTGAAAGATCTGCCCAAGAGCACTCTGGGCGTCGATATCACCAACGGTTTTGAGACGGATTACGTCGTCATCCCCGGCAAAGAAAAAGTTGTCGCCAAACTGAAGAAGCTGGCGGCCTCGGCCGACTCCATCTATCTGGCGCCTGACCCTGACCGCGAAGGCGAGGCCATAGCCGCTCATCTGGCGTTCGAGCTCGACGAGAACGGCAAAGGCAAGAAGAAAGCCAAGAAGCTGAAGAAGGGCGAGGAAGCGCCTCCTCCGCGCATTCAGCGCGTTACGTTCAACGAAATCACCAAGCGCGCCGTGCAGGCCGCGTTCGAACATCCACGCGCCATCGATCAGAACCTGGTCGATGCGCAGCAGGCCCGCCGAGTGCTCGATCGGCTCGTGGGCTACCAGGTTTCTCCGCTGCTGTGGGATAAAGTCCGCCGAGGCCTTTCTGCTGGCCGTGTGCAGACCGTTGCGCTACGCCTGATTGTCGAACGCGAGCGCGAAATCAAGGCCTTCGAGAAAAAGGAATACTGGACCATCGACGCGCACCTCGCCGCCAGCAAGCCTCCCGCGTTCGACGCGCGCTTCGTGGGCAAGGGCGAAGAGAAGGTCGAAGTCACCAACGGCGAAGACGCCGAAAAGATCCGCGCCGCCCTCGAAACAGCGGACTGGGTCGTCCGCTCGGTCGACAAGAAAGAGCGCCGCCGCAACGCCGCGCCTCCGTTCACGACCAGCAAGCTGCAACAGGACTCTTCCCGCAAGCTGCGCTTCAGCGTCAAGCGCACCATGATGATCGCGCAGCGCCTGTATGAAGGCGTGGAGCTCGGCGACGAAGGACTCGTCGGCCTGATCACCTACATGCGTACCGATTCCACCCGCGTTGCGCCTGAAGCGATCCAGGAAGTGCGCGAATACGTGGGCAAGGAATATGGTCCGACCTATCTGCCCGAGACGCCCAACACGTTCAAAGAAAAGAAAGACTCGCAGGGAGCACACGAGGCAATCCGCCCGACATCGGCGATGCGCCATCCCGACCAGCTTAAGCAGTATTTAAAAGAAGATGAGTTCAAGGTGTATAAGCTGATCTGGCAGCGCTTCGTGGCTTCGCAGATCAACCCCGCCGTCTTCGATCAGACCACGGTCGACATCGACGCCAAGAACGGCAACGAAGTCTTCTGGTTCCGCGTCACCGGATCGGTGCTCAAGTTCGACGGCTTCCTCCGCGTCTACGAAGAGTCGAAGGAAGGCAAGGACGAGGAAGACGAGGAACTGAAGCACAAGCTCCCCGCGCTCGAAGCCGGCCAGAAACTCACGCTCAAGGAACTGAAGCCGGAGCAGCATTTCACCGAACCGCCTCCGCGCTACAACGAAGCATCGCTGGTGAAAGAACTCGAAGAGCGCGGCATCGGCCGGCCGTCGACCTACGCAGCAATTCTGACCACAATTCAGGAACGCCAGTACGTCCAGAAGGTGGGCGGAAAGTTCTCACCGACCGAGATTGGCCTGGTCGTGACAGATCTTCTGGTCGAGAATTTCCGCGACATTTTCGACGTGCAATACACCGCGCACCTGGAAGAAGAACTCGACCAAATCGAAGAAGGCAAAGAGACGTGGCAGGACACTCTCGCCGATTTCTATAAGAAGTTCCTGAAAGATCTCAAATATGCCGAAAAGCATATGGAGAACATCAAGCGGATGGAGAAGCCTACAGACGAGAAGTGCGAACGCTGTGGCGCACCGCTGGTCATCAAGTGGGGCAAGCACGGATCCTTCTACGCCTGCAGCACCTACGATAAAGAAGATAAGAACACCTGCACCTTCACCAAAGAAAATCCCATCAACCTGCCTGACCTCGATTCGGCCGATGTGCAGGAGACCACGCAGGAGGAATACTGCGAAAACTGCGGCCGCGTAATGGTGCTGAAGCGCGGGCGCTTCGGCCAGTTCATGGCCTGCACGGGATATCCTGATTGCAAGACGACACGGCGTCTGGATCAGGGCAAGAAAGTTCCTGACATTCCGCTCGACGAACTGTGCCCGAAGTGCGGACGCAATATGATGATCCGTCACGGGCGCTACGGCGAGTTCACGACTTGCAGCGGATATCCAGAGTGCAAGTACGTGAAGCAGAATTACATCGGCGTAAAGTGTCCGGAGTGCAAGGATGGCGACCTGGTAGAGAAGCGCGCACGCAAAGGAAACACTTTCTACGGTTGCGGAAACTATCCCAACTGCAAATTCACTTCGGCGCACAAGCCGATCGCTGAGAAGTGTCCGGCTTGCGGCAGCGAATACCTCGTGGAGAAGAATCTGAAGGCCGGGCCGGTGATCGCGTGTCCCAACAAAGAGTGCGACTTCGAGCGTCCCGCGCCGCCGCCGGATGCGGCGGCGACCACGGCTTAAGGAATCTGCGAAAATGTATTGATTCTCGGGCGCTCATCTGAGCGTCTAACGTTCCCAGCAGTATCTATCTAAACGGAGAGAAGAATGTCCAAGAAGCCGACTACCGCCGATGCCCACTTGATTCTGGAACTCTATGATCTGCGCCGTGAGGCTGAAATGCGCAAAGCCCGCAACTGGTGGGCCGGCGAATTTTTCCCCCAGAGCGCGGACGACGTGATGAGTGTCGCCTTTGCGATGGGAGCGCAGGAGAACAACTGGTTTCGGCAGGTCGCCGGGTACTGGAACATGGCCGCATCGTTCGTCCTGCTGGGCGCCTTGAATGAAGAGCTGTTCCTGCAACCGTCGGTGAGCGGCGAGATGTTCCTCATCTACGCGAAGATCCATCCGTACATCAAAGATCTACGCGAAAAAGTGGGCGATCCTCATTTCTTCCTTAACATCGAGAAGGTCATCACCCGCACAAAGTGGGGCCGGGACCGCCTGCAGTTCATGATCAAGCGCGTGGAGATGATGCGCCAGCGGCGCGCCGACCGGAAAGCCAGCTAGGCTTCCGGTTCCTGGATCGACGGGCTGTCGCGACCCCTTGCGTGTGCGCGGAATCACTTCCCGCCCCACCTCATCTGTTATCCTAATCGGCTGTGCGGATGATCTGGTGGTTTCTGATACTGGGCGTGAGCACGCTGGTCGTAGTGTGCGTGGCCATCGCCCTGTATGTCCGATTGCGCCGGCATCTGCGGAAGGAGCACGCGTCGCACGACGCTCCGTTAAGTGACGGGGAACGCCCGCGCCAGCCTGAACAGCATTGAACACGGAAGTTGGCTGCGATTTGGAGATCGAGTTATGGCAAAGTCAGCAATTCAAATTCTAAGCACTCCGCAAGAGCGAGCCGTCGAGGCCTCGCGCCAGGTAGCCCTCGTCGTGGGCGCGAGCCTGGTGGTCGCTCTGTGCGCTCGCATTACTATCCCCCTGATGCCCCTCACGCCCGTTCCGCTCACGGTGCAGAACATGGGCGTGCTGCTGGTCGGATTGATGCTGGGCAGCCGTCGCGGCTTCGCGGCGCTCGCGCTCTATTTAGCCGAAGGAGCAGTCGGGTTGCCGGTGTTCAATCCCACAGGTCCGGGCGGGATTGCTCAATTACTTGGTCCGACCGGCGGATTCCTGATGGTCTACCCTTTCGTCGCTTTCCTGGCTGGCTATATTTTCGAGCGCGGCGCGAAGAGCTTCCTGCGTGCAGCCATCGCCGGACTCCTGGCTGAGATCTTGCTTTTCGCCGGAGGACTGACCTGGCTCTACGTCTACACGCATTCGCTGGCAAAGGCGGCTTATCTTGGCCTGTACTGGTTCCTCGCCGCTGAAGTGATCAAAGTGATGTTGGCCGCGGGCATTGCCAATCGCTGGCGCCGGGGTGCACAAAGAAGCTCGGTCAAGCAGTAGATTTCCTGGAGAGAAGATGACAGTAGTATCCGAAACCAAAGCGCCGGGCAGCAGTTCCGCCGGCCAGGTGCGCGAGATTACCGTGGCCCACAGCCCGGATTCCGACGATGCCTTCATGTTTTACGGCCTGGCCACGAACAAGGTCCGCACTCCGGGCTTGCGCTTCACCCACACTCTCTGCGATATCGAGACGTTGAACCAGAAAGCGCGCGAGGGTGTCTACGACGTCAGCGCGATTTCGTTCCACGCCTACCCGTACGTGCAGGATAAATACGCGCTGATGACCTGCGGCGGCAGCGTCGGCGAGGGGTACGGCCCCATGATCGTCTCGCCGCGTCCGTTCACCGCGGCCGAAATCAAGACCAAGCGCATCGCTGTTCCGGGTACGCTGACCACGGCTTTTCTGGCGTTGCAGTTGTTTGCTCCCGGCATCGAAACCGAAGTTGTGCCCTTCGACCAGATTATTCCGCAGGTGCTCGAGGGCAAGTACGAAGCCGGCCTGATCATTCACGAAGGACAGTTGACTTACGACAAGTCGGGACTGCACCGGATTGTAGATCTCGGCAAGTGGTGGGGAAAGGTGACCGGTCTTCCGCTGCCCCTTGGCGGAAACGCGATTCGCCGGGCCCTCGGCGCGGAATTGATGCCTGTAGTCACGGCGGCCCTGCGCGAGAGCATCCAGTACGGACTCGATCATCGCGAAGAGGCTCTGTCGTATGCCATGCAGTTCGCGCGCGATCTCGACACGTCGTCCGCCGACAAATTCATCGGCATGTACGTGAACGAGCGCACCCTCGACTACGGCCCCGACGGCCGCGAAGCCGTCCGCCGCCTGCTGGACATGGGACACAAAGCCGGCATCATCGGGCCAGAAGCGAAAGTGGATTGGGTGTAGCAAAGAAGTTCTTAGCTCTTGGCCTTTAGCTCTTAGCTCCTCAATCGTGGGTGCCACATCATTTCGCCTTCGACAAGACCTTCGTGAAAAAATGACTAACCTGCTCGCGTGCGGCCCTAGCCAGCATCCTAGGGTCTAGCGAAGAGCCAAAAGCTAAGAGCCAAAAGCTTGCTTCCCCAAACCCTCCTCATCGACGCCGACGACACGCTCTGGGAGAACAATGTCTACTTCGAGCGCGCCATTGAGCGCTTTATCTCGTTTCTCAACCACCACGAGTTCTCTCCCGAGCAAGTGCGGGAAGTTCTCAACGACGTGGAACGCGAATGCATCGTGAAGCACGGCTACGGACTGCATAGCTTCGCGCACGCGCTGGTCGATACTTTCGAGCGGCTAAGCGTGGGGCCGGTCACGCCCGAGGCACATGCGCAGATCCACAGCTTCGCGCACACAATCTCGGCTCATCCCGTCGAGCTTTTGCCCGAGGTGCCTGAGACGCTGCAGTATCTATCGCAGCGCCATGACCTGATCCTGATGACCAAGGGAGCGATCGCCGAACAGGCGGGGAAGGTTGAGCGCTCCGGCCTGAGGGAATATTTCGTCACAGTCGAGATCGTAGCCGAGAAAGATCCGGCAGCCTACGCGCGCATCGTCGAGAAGCATGATCTCGAGCCCGATACGACGTGGATGGTCGGCAACAGCCCGAAGTCCGACATCAATCCGGCGATGGCCGCAGGTCTGCACGCCGTCTTCGTGCCGCACGGCAACACCTGGATCCTTGAGCACGAAGAGGTGAACCCAGCGCCTCCAAAACAGAAACTCCTTATCGTCGGCCGCTTCGCCGAACTCCGCGAGCATTTCTAACGTTCCTAACCACAGAGGACGCGGAGGACACGGAGAAAAAAACCTCTGTGTCCTCATGAGCCCTCTGTGGTGAATATTTTTACGCTGTGAAAGCAACGTTGCCGAAGCTTGTTATGGCCCTTCGGTGGCGGAATCAGCTTCGTCACGGTGTTTTCATCTTCGTCACTACCGCATCAAACTAACCAACACGCGCCCTCGCGCTCAGCATTTCCCGCATGTTACCCTCGTCTTGCTCTGCGATCTGGCTCCCACTTCGTCGGTGGCGATTCAGACACACAATTTACGGCGGCTGTTGCACACGGTTGAGGCGCTGTCCGAACTCGGTCCCGCGCTCACGGCGGAGCGCGAGTTTTCGGAAACGTCGCGGCTGATGCTGTCGGCCATCATGGAAGCGGCGGGCGCACGCGAAGGTGCGCTCTTTCTCTTCAATGACAAGCCCGCCATGCTGACCTCGGCTACGGCACAGGGATTTGCCCTGATGCCCAATCCCGCCTTCATTCCTCTCCTTCCCAAACACGTGCACGCTCTCACCGCGGCGCGTGGTCCCATCGTGCTCAACTCGTCCACCTACTCGGTGTTCCTGAGTTCCAATGGGAACGTCGCGCCCGAACTGTTCAAGTGTCTCGCGCCCCTGAAAGCAGGAGGACGCCTCGCCGGAGTGGTCGCCCTCGGCCGCCGTCCGGGCGACGCGCTTTACGAAGACAGCGAACTCGATGCCCTCGAACTCCTCTGCAGCTACATCGCACTCGCTGTTCAGAATCACGCTCTCACGCAAACCATCGCGCAGCGTGTTTCCGAAAATCTGCGGCTTATGGCATCCCTGCACGGCTTCTACGACAACGCGCTGGAAGCTTTTGCCACCGCTATCGACGTGAAGCATGTCAACATTCACGGACACTCGCTCCGTGTCGGCCGTTACGCCTCTGCCATCGGCGAAGCCATGGGTATGGAGTCGAGTGACGTAGCGGCGCTGCGCAGTGCCGGCTATCTGCACGACATTGGAAAGGTCGCCGTCGATCGCCGACTGTTCGGCAAGCCCGGAGCCCTCAATCCGGAGGAGATTCGCGAGATGGCGGACCACACCACCGTCGGTCACCAGATCGTTAGTACTGTTCAATTTCCTTGGCCCAAGATTCCTGAGACCGTGCGCTGGCATCACGAGCGCAGCGACGGCTCCGGTTATCCTGACAAACTCGGGCAAGACGACTTGCCGATGGCTGTGCGCATTGTCGGCGTTGCCGATTCGTTCGATGCCATGACCAGCGCTCGTCCCTATCGCGCTCCTTTGTCGGTGGGCAGCGCCCTCAGTGATCTGGTGCGCATGGCTCCCGATAAATTTGATCCCAACGTCGTGCAGGGCCTGCTCATTCAAGTGCGCCGCGACGCCGTCGGCAGCAATCGAACTCCCTTGCTCGACTCCATGCAAGTGAACATCGCGGCGGCCGACATCGACCAGCTCGCCGCCACTCTGCAGCACAAAGTATCGCGGGGCCGCATGTACCTCACCAAAGAGAGCGGCCACTAGCCCGTTCGGGCCCGTTGTGCCTCCGAAACCCTTGCCCTACAATGACTTTCAAGCCCTCCCGGAATCACATCGGATAGCAACTTTTTCGCCCGTGAGGGTTCATAATGTGAAGACCTGCTCGGTGGGGGAGTCTAGATGAGATCCAGTTTTGGGCGCTCCAGCCTTGGGAGGCTTGCGCTGTTCGCGGTGTGCCTGAGCCTCGCGTGCCTAGTCCCGCAACTGCTCGCCAAGAAAAAAGATAAGGCCGACACCAGCGCCAGCGAACAGAAGCGCGCGGTGCAGGCGCTCAATCGCCTGACCTTCGGCCCGCGCCCGGGTGACATTCAACAGGTCATGGCAATGGGCGTCGACCGCTGGATCGATCTGCAACTGCATCCCGAAAAGATTCCAGATAACGCCATCGAAGCCCGCCTGGCGCCCTTCCGCACGCTGCGTATGAGTTCGAAGGAGATCGTCGAGGAATTTCCCGACAACCAGATGATCAAGCAGTACATGGACGGCAAAAAGTCCATGCCTTCCGATCCAGCAAAGCGCGCGGTGATTGAAGTCCAGATCGCGCGCTTGGAGGAAAAACAGCAGCAGAAGACGGATAAGAATCAGAGCCGGCGGAACCAGAATGCCGGGAGAGAGGAAACCGCCGCGTCTGCGCCTGCTCCGGCAGGACCCGCTGCAAGTGATACCGCCAAGACCGCCGAAGAACTCGCCGCGGCCGCCGCGAGTCCCGATGCCACGCCCGCTGATAACAACTCAATGAACGGCATGAGCGCCGCGAACGCCGCGAACGCCGCGAACGGCACGAACGAAGACCCCTCCATGACGCCCGCGACTGAAACATCCAGGGTGCCGGCAAACACGAAGATGACTCCCGAGGAAGAGGCGGAAGCCCGCCGCCGCGAAGATCGTCTCTACGCCGACTTGAAGATTCAGGGACTCATGGATCTCTCGCCTGACGAGCGCTACAAGAAAGTCATGGCGATGACGACCGCTGAGCAAGTCACCTTCGCCGATTCCCTGCGCGGCGGTAAGGGCCAGGAATTTCTCGACGGCATGGAGCCCAAGCAGAAAGAAACGCTGATGGCCATGAACAATCCGCAAGCCGCCGTGCTCTCGGAACTGGTTCAGGCCAAGGTGCTGCGCGCCATTTACAGCGACCGTCAGCTCGAACAAGTGATGACCGACTTTTGGTTCAATCACTTCAACGTCTTCGTCGGCAAGGGCCCCGAGCGCGTCCTGATCACCAACTATGAACAGAATGTGATCCGCCCTCACGCCCTCGGCAAGTTCGAAGACCTGCTGGTCGCGACGGCAAGGAGTCCTGCGATGATGTTCTATCTCGACAATTGGATGAGCGTCGGACCGAACTCTCCGCAGGCGCAGGGGATGCCCGCGCGGCCCATGCGGCGGTTTGGACCTTACGGCCGTCCGCGCCGTTTTCCGCAGCAGCCCAACCCAAACGCGAAGCGCAAGCAGGCCAGCGGCCTGAACGAAAACTACGGCCGCGAGTTACTCGAACTGCATACGCTCAGTGTGAACGGCGGCTACTCGCAGCGCGACGTCACCGAAGTCGCCAAAGTTTTTACCGGATGGACCATCGAGAAGCCTTTCGAAGGACTGGGATTCAAGTACGAGCCGCGCATGCATGAACCGGGCCCGAAGTTTGTCCTCGGACACCACATTAAGGACAAGGGCGAAGACGAGGGCAAGGAAGTGTTGCACATGCTGGCGACCAGCCCGCAGACCGCGCACTTCATTTCGCTGAAGCTGGCGCAGCGTTTCGTCACTGACGATCCGCCGCCCGCGCTCGTTGATCGCATGGCGAAGACGTTCGCGAAATCGAAGGGCGACATCCGAGAAGTTCTGACAACTTTGTTCCACTCGCCTGAGTTCTGGGCCGACGGCACGTACCGCGCCAAGGTAAAAACGCCCCTAGAGTTCGTGGCCTCGGCCGCGCGCGCCACTGGTGCCAACGTCGACGATGCATTCCCGCTCGCGCGTCAGATCGCCAACCTAGGCATGCCGCTCTATTCGGCCCAGCCACCCACCGGTTATTCCATGCAGGCCGATACCTGGGTGAGTTCATCCGCGTTGCTGGGCCGCATGAATTTCGCGCTGGGCATGACCTCGGGCAAGATCCGCGGCGTGAAAGTGGATGCTATCCAGTTGGCCGGAGGTCCGCCTCCGCCCGCAGACGCAACTATGGCGCTGTCCGCGCTGGAAGCCAAGCTACTCGCGGGCGACGTGTCGAAGCAGACGCACGACTCGATCATGGCGCAGATTGAAGCCCCGGCAAAGAATGCCACGCCGGAGGGCGAAGACAAGAAGAGTCCGCAGACCAAGCCATCAGGACCGCCAGACACCAGCACCATGGCGGGTCTGCTGTTGGGTTCGCCGGAGTTTCAGAAGAGGTGAGAATCAAGCTGTCAGCTCTCAGTTGTCAGCTGTCAGTTCACCAACTGCGGCTGACGGCTGAAAGCTGATGGCTGAGAGCTGGGGTTACACCATGTCCATCACGCGTCGTATCTTCCTTCGCAACAGCGCGTTGGCCGTCGTTGGGACGACGGCAGTGCCGAGTTTCCTCACGCGCGCGGCATTCGGAGCGGTCGACAACGGTGGTCGGACGAAGCGACTGGTCGTCATTTTCCAGCGCGGCGCTGCGGATGGACTGAACATCGTTGTTCCCTACGCCGAGCCGCAGTACTACGCCATGCGGCCCAGCATCAATATTCCTCGCAAGTCGGTAATCGATCTCAACGGCTTCTTCGGGCTTCATCCGTCGCTGTCGGCATTTCAGCCCCTTTGGCAAGAGGGACATCTCGCCATCGTGCATGCCGCCGGTTCGCCCGATACGACTCGCTCGCACTTCGACGCGCAGGACTTCATGGAAACGGGCACCCCCGGCGTGAAGATTACTGAAGACGGATGGCTCAACCGCTCCCTCCACGGCATGCCCGTGGCAGCGCACAATTCTCCCTTCCGCGCGATTGCGCTGGGACCATCGGTGCCGCGGATCCTCAGCGGCGCTGAATCGGTGGTTGCGATGAACAACATCAACGACTTTTCGGTCGGTGGAAAAAATCCTAAGGCGTCCCCGGCTGCCAGGGCTTTTGAAGCAATGTACGACCGCTCGTCCGACAGCGTGTTGCACGGCACTGGCGAAGAAACGTTCGACGCTGTGAAGATGCTGAAGACGGCCGATCCCGGAAAATACGCGGCTGCTCCCGGCGCGAACTATCCCAAAGGACGTTTCGGTGACAGCTTGCGACAGCTCGCACAACTCATCAAAGCGAACCTCGGAGTGCAGGTTGCGTTCGCCGACATCAGCGGCTGGGATCATCACGTGAACGAAGGTTCGACCGAAGGCCAGCTGGCCAACGTTCTGACTGATTTCTCGCAATCGCTCGCGGCCTTCTGGACCGATCTTGGCGACCTGATGGAAGACACTGTCGTTGTGACCATGTCGGAGTTCGGCCGCACCGCGCGCGAGAACGGCAACCGCGGCACCGACCACGGCCACGCGAATGTCATGTTCGTTATGGGAGGTTCGGTGAAGGGCGGCAAAGTCTACGGCCGCTGGCCCGGACTCGACCAGTCACAACTCTACGAAGGCCGCGACCTGGCCCTGACCACGGACTTCCGCCAGGTCATCGGAGAAGCAGTAGCCCGCCACATGGGCAACAAGAACCTCGCGAACGTCTTCCCGGGCTATGACAACCAGCCAGCGAAATTCCTGAAGCTGCTGGGATAACGACGACTAGATCTCGACCAGCACGTCCCCGTTTTCGATCTTGAGAGGATATACCGCGACCTTCGCGTTAGCGTTGTGCGCGGCTTCGCCGGTCTTAGGATCCCATGCCCAGCCATGCCATGGGCAGACAACCTTGCCATGCTCGATCATGCCCTCGCCAAGCGGGCCGCCGCGGTGCAGGCAGACATTGTCCATGGCGCTGTAGGTCCCGTTCACGTTGGCGATGCAAATCGTCTTGTCGCCGCAGGAGAACTCCTTCGCGGTGTCAGCGGCGGGGAGTTCAGATTCGGTCGTGAGCTTGGTGAAGTTCGGCATGATGGAATTAATGTCACACAGTCTTGACGGAGGTTACAACCGCTGAGTCATCGCCATCATGGTACCAACCACGGTGATAGCGACTGACAGCAAGACCAGGCTTGACCAAACGAGGGCGGCAACTTTTGGAGTTCCCTTGCCTAAAAAACCTAGCACGATGCCAGCCGTTCCCGACAAGAGTCCTGCTACAACGGCAACCATAAAGAGTGTTGCGGCCAATGTGCCATCCCCGCGGTAGTGCATCACAACGGTGAGAACCAGGTCGCACACGACAGAGATGGTGGCGCACAGAAAGCCCGCAAAAGCTGTCTTCTCCCTCCATCCGGACCAAACGCGCTTGACTCGCAGCACCCACGCCCACGTGCCGGCCAGAAGGATGCCTTCCGAAATGGCGACGATGTCACCGGTGTCCATGATCTGGATTGGGTGGACAGCCGAAGGCGGCTGTCCACACATGGATCTGATTTGCTGACAGCTGAAGGCTGACAGCTGACAGCTACTTCGGCTGCAGCGTTTGCGCGATCATGACCTGCCGCTTGAAGTTCTCGACCATGTTGGGATCGAGGCGGACTTCGGTGGGCTTCCGGGCCAGAGTCATGGTGTCGATCTTGTCCTGCAGTTTGAGCAGCGCGTAGAAAAGGTTCTCGGGACGCGGCGGGCATCCGGTGACGTAGACGTCGACCGGGACGATCTTGTCGACGCCCTGCAGCACGGCATACGTATTGAACGGCCCGCCCACCGACGAGCACGCCCCCATCGAGATCACCCACTTCGGGTCGGGCATCTGATCGTAGATGCGCTTCACGACCGGCGCCATCTTCAGCGTGACCGTGCCGGCGACGATCATCAGATCACTCTGGCGCGGGCTGGGACGGAAAACTTCCGAGCCGAAGCGCGCGATGTCGAAGCGCGAGGTGGACGAGGCGATCATCTCGATCGCGCAGCAGGCCAGGCCAAACGTCATCGGCCACACCGCCGACTTGCGCGCCCAGTTGAAGACGTAATCAACGGTTGAGATCAGGAAGTTCTTCTCAAACTTGTTTTGCAGCCAAGCCATGAATAGCCCTCGCGAAGCTCTACACAGGCAGTCTAGGTAACGCGGGAATCGGTGTCAAACGGCATCTCCGTTTTTGGACGCCCTATATAGTGACGCGCCACTTCCGAAGCATAACGCACGCCGACCCGCTCGCGATTCTCGGCCAGCCACTGGCTTAAGCGGGTGGATCCCGAGGAGGGTCCCTCTGGTGCAAGCAGGTTGCCCATCAACCCTCGATACTCTTCCCATGTAAGAATAGTGTCTCCCACAAGCCACCCGGTCATCCACGTCGCAAGATATGCCATCGTCATCGGCAGGTGAACGAGAGGTACGGAACGTCCCACCTGCCGAGCAATGAGACTCACCAACTCCTCAAACGTGAAGGTTTCGGGGCCGATTGCGTCGAGCACAGAGTTTCCTGATTGATCTACCGCGTCGACGACAAGGCGCGCCATGTCCTCGACGTGGATGGGGCGAACGTGGTATCGGCCATTCCCGGGAATGCCGAATACCGGGAAGTGGCGGACGAACCACGCGATGTTGTTAATGAGGATATCTTCCGTTCCGAAAATTACGGTCGGGCGCAAGATTGTATATGCAAGGCCGGAGCCGATCACGGCCTGTTCCAGTCTTGCCTTACCGCGGTAGTAGCCGAGAGGAGATTCGAACGTGGGGTTCGCAATGCTGACGTGCACGATACGTTTGACTCCTGATTTCTGGGCAGCGGTGATCAAGGTGCGAGTGTTTTGAACCGCAGAGTCAAAGGTGGACTCCCCACGCGGGAATCGCACCCAGTACGTATTGATCAGGACCGAAGCCCCATGAAGGGCCTCGCGAAGCTGGTCGGGGTGCTCGAACCGATAGGGAAAGACTTGGACCCTATCGCCGAAAGGATTCTCGCGTTCGGGATGATAGGTCAGTGTCCGCACGCGATATCCCCTGTCGAGCAGGATCCGCGTCGCGTACTTGCCGGTGTAGCTGAATGCTCCCGTTATTGCGACTGTAGCTGGGGTTCTTTGTTCAGGCATGCTCCTCCTTTCGACTTAGGCTCCTACGTTTTCCACCAGGTCCAGCACCGCCTTCCGGAGCGGCTTCATGAGCGGCAGGGAAGAGATGCGCAGCAGGTTCACGAGCAGGCCCAGGCTCTTGTCCATCAGGCGCTGCGTCTTCTCCTGCTTGGGGGAGCGGTCATAGAGCCAGAACATGATCAGCGCCATTTGGTACAGCCAGAGCAAGTAGGGTAGTCGCGGCTGCAAGTCAGGCGGCACTTTGGCGTCGCTGCCTTCCACGGCAATGCGCATGTGCTCGATCGCCCCTTCGCGGATGGCGCGGGTCTCGTCGCTGAAAGGCGAGAGTGGATCGGCGCTATCGGGCGCGTGACGGAAAAGCGCAGCGCAGAACTTGCGGTTCGGCTCCAGCAACTCGAGCCGCTTTTCGAGAATGCAGCGAATCCGCTCCTTGAGCTTCTTGTGACCGGCTAGGGCTTCGAGTACCGGTTCGTTGCTGCTGGCCTGCATCTCGCTGTAGAAGGCGAGCACGATGGCGTCTTTGGAGGAAAAGTAATAATAGGCGCCGCCGAGGGCCACGCCGGCTTTGGCCGCGATGTCGCGCATGGTGGTCGGTTCGAATCCCTTCTCGCGGAACAGTTCCATCGCTGCTTCGTAGATCTTGCGGCGCGTATCTTCCGCGCGCGCCGTGGTTCTTGGTTTTAGAGACAAGGGCTTCAGCGTCGCGGTCGTCATTGCAGAAACTCTCGCATCGTCGAGATCGGCGCGTTGCCTGCAGGCAAGGCGCAAGGCTCAAGTTCCCCCTGGCGCAGTTCGCCGGCGATCGCTTCAGGATCGTCGCAACTCTGCAAGTTCGACAGCCAGTGGCGGTTCTTGGACAAAGCCGCAAACGCCTGCCGCGCCAGCGGCGCCAGGATCGGATGCGTCAGCCGCACCGCCCAGTCGCGGTACTCCACCATCGCGTAGAGCACCATGATCCAAGCGTGGTTGTTGAGGTACACCGCGCCTTCATCGCTGATGACGGCCAGATCGTCCTTCGAAGCAATCTGCTCCAACTCCGGAAACAGCCGTCGAGCTTTCTCCGAGCCGGCTTCGAGCACGGCGATGCCGATCCATGAGCGCTGTACCAGGATCCAGTCCTTCAAGCGGCGGCATATCTCGCATTTCGGATCGTAGAGCACATAGAGCTTCTGCATATGCGTACCTCCTGTTGTGTTGCGCGGGTTGTGTGGCGCGGGCGCCGCGCCCGCGATGGCTCTCTCCACAACTCTCCAAGACTGTCCAATCACCGCGGTATGGCAACCTTCAGCACAGCATCGGGCGCGACGGGTGGAGTGGGCACCAGCGGCCCGCGGTTGTTCCGGGCGCTGCGTCGGATGCGCGAGAAGACGTAGAGGTTGAAGAAGTGCATGCCTCCAAGGATCATCAGGACCATCCCCATCTTGTCGCTGAGCAGTTCAATGGCAGCACGCGAGGTGTTGATGGCGTCGGCCGTCTTCAGCGCAAGCGAGACGAATCCGATGTTGATGAGGTAGAAGCCGACCACGAGCAGGTGGTTCACGGAGTCGGCGAGTTCGGCGTTGCCGTGAAAGGCGTCAACCAGGAAGATGGCGCCGCGCTTGTACAGCGTGCGGGCCACCCAGATGGTGAGCGAGACGCTGATCAGGACGTAGACCAGGTAGGTGGTGACGATGATGTTGTTGGCGGTTCCCATGTTGTTCTCCTCTCCCTTCAATCTTGAACGTGTTCAAAATCAATATAACCCCGACGCGCAGACGCGTCAAGAGAAAAGTTGAACACGTTCAACATATGGGGATTCAATAGTTTGGCGAGGTGGCTGGCCCCATCCTTCGCTATGTGGTTTTCTTTTCCGGCTGCCCGGCCTGAGCCACGACCCTGGACAGAGCGGGTAGTTCTTTTCGGACCATGTCCGCGATCTGGGCGCGGACTTCTCCCGCGCTCGAACTCGAAGCGGGCTTTTTCAGGCCGGGGTCGATCTTTCGGACGGTGAGCCTTCCATCAACCCTGACGAGTTCGTGGTCCGGGTTCCTTGCGGCCCAGTCCCTCATCCTGTCTTCGGATTCCTTGCGCTCTCGGGCCTTTGCTTCGGCGGCTGCGCGTTCGGCTGCCGTCTCTTCTTCGTCTTCCTCTTCTTCGAAGTCTTCGTCGTTCCAGACGTGCGAGTCGAGGGGAGTGTTGGCGACGTCGCGCACATCGAGGACTACGTCGTTGCTGAGCGGCTTGAAGTTGGCGAGGCGGAGGTTGGTGCTGGCGGTTTGCAGGGCATAGAGGAGGAGGCTCGCAGTCTTATGGTCGATCTGCTGGGCGACGAGGAGACGCATGACCTGCATGAGGGCGATCTGGATCGAGTTGGCGTCCTCGAGGACGGGCAGTACGAAGGTTGCTACGCCGCGACGTGCACGGTCGGCCGAGAGGCGAATGCGCTCGTCCTGAAAGCGTTTGTGAAAAAAGCAGAAGCGGTTGCGGCGCAGGGCGGGCGATCCGCACTGGGTGCCGTTAACTTTGAGATGCTGACAGCGATCGGGATAATTTGCCATTGAAGGCCTCCTCCCCCTCCCCTGGTGATCTACTGGAATCTTCGGGTTAGCGGGATTTGTGGAATTAATCTATGAGCTGCAATAAGTTGCGGGCAAAATCTTGATAACACAAGGTTTCAAGGTTTCAGGGTTGCAAGGTTTCAGAGAATCTTGGGACTCGGTTCGCCTGCCTGGATGATTGTGCTGGCTCATGGTGGCGAGTTTGCAGGAGTGAGATTTCTCAGTCAAGGTTGGATGAACATCAGGCGGCTGTGGAAAACGGCAAGACAGTCGGCAGCACTGATGTGGGGACAGGCGGCCGCGTCTGTTTCGGCCGAGCGAAGCTCGACAGTCTACCCAGCCTATCGCCAAGCCCTTGTCATTCCGACGCGGGAGCGCAGCGAGCCAGGAGGAATCCGCTTGCCAGGCGGACTAGCACTTATGCAGAGGACAAACCGTGAGGACCGAACGCAGTCCATCTCTTGTGCTTTGTTCTCCTCCTCCTCGCCTTCCGCTCGACTATCTTGGGCGTATTCAAAATGAATACAAACCCACCCCCAGACGCGACAAAACCGCTGACTCGGTCGTGGCCGATCGAGGTTGCAAGCCCTGATTACCCTGGCCGCTGGGATCTCCCATTCGTCCGCATTTACAGCCCCACGCTGCCGGAGTAGAATTCGGGCCGAAGTTACGGCTGGCCAAGCGGAGGTGCGTTGTGCATAGACCTGGCTACTGGCGGGCAATCCTCTCGGGTCTCCTGATTCTTGCTGCGGCCACCGTGGCCGCGCCCGCGCAAACCTTCACCACCCTTGCCAGTTTCGATGGCACCGACGGTTCAGACCCGGAGTATGCGTCGCTCGTTCAAGGTCGCGATGGAAACTTCTATGGGACTCTTTACATCGGTTGTACGGATGGCAACGCTTGCATAGCCTACAAAATCACCCCCGCTGGCAAGCTGACCACGCTTTGCGATACAACCAACTGCGCCGGCCTGATACAGGCCTACGGAGGCTTGGTCCTGGCCACCAACGGAAACTTCTATGGCACGACCGCCCAGGGCGGCGCCAACACGTGGGGTACCGTATACAAGATGACCCCTGCGGGCGTGACCAACATCATTTATAGTTTCTGCGCCCTGTCGAACTGCGCTGACGGTCTCTTCCCGCTCTTTGGGGTGATTCAAGCCAGTAACGGAAACTTGTATGGCACAACTCCCTCCGCCGCCGTGGTGGGCAGCCAGGGCACGATCTTCCAGCTGACCCTCGGAGGCAAACTGACCACGCTGCACACCTTCAATGGCAGCGACGGCTCCAGCCCTTCGGGTCCGCTGCTCCAGGCCAGCAACGGAACCTTCTACGGGGAGACGGGATCAGGTGGGGCCTTTGGCCAAGGCACGATCTTCGCAATCACCGCCCAGGGCAAGTTCCGGACGCTGCACAGCTTCAACGGCGTCGATGGCACAAGCCCATCCCTTGGACTAATCCAAGCCACGGACGGGAACTTTTACGGGACAACCCAGAGGGGCGGAGCGAATGGCGGCTGTTCCTTTGGCTGCGGCACGGTCTTCAAAATGACTCCGGCCGGCAATCTGACCACGCTCTACAACTTCTGCATGCAGGCAGATTGCACGGACGGCTCCGTTCCCACCGCACCACTGGCGCAAGGCATCGACGGAAACTTCTATGGCACAGCACTGGGCGGAGGCACCACCGCGTGGGGCGTCGTCTTTCAACTGACCCCCGGCGGGACACTGACTCCACTGCACACCTTTGCGGGTCCCCCCGACGGCTCCTCACCTCAGTCCGGCCTGCTTCAAGCTACTAACGGAACCTTCTATGGCGCGACGACATGGGGCGGGAACGGCTGCACCGGGGTTGGCTGTGGCACGGTCTACAGCCTCTCCATGGGTCTGCGCCCGTTCGTGAGTTTCGTGAACCGCGCCGCCAAAGTCGGGCAGACCGCACAAATTCTCGGTCAGGGCTTGAAAGGAACAACTCAAGTTTCCTTCAACGGGATTTCGGCAGCCATTACCAGCAAGACCAATACATTCCTGGCCGTCACCGTTCCCGCAGGGGCAACCACCGGCTACGTCACCGTGACCACGCCGACCGGCACCCTGACCAGCAACGTGCCGTTCCGTGTGCTTCCGTAGATGCTGAGACTCGACTTCCAGCAACTGCTGGGTGGCCCATCCTTTCGCGCTTTTTGCGAAAGGGTTGGAAGTCGAAGCATTGATAGGTAGCAAGCAGTGGAATCTGAATTTCGAGAGCCTCCCTTCGAGAGGCGTCATCCTGACCGGAGCCGCTTTTCAGGCGGAGGGAAGGGTCTCGCGCGTACCGACTGCGGAGCACCCGCCGCAATATCCCCCCCACAGTTGAACGCGCCAGGAAGCGGACGCGTGCCCATCCTTCGGATATTTTTGTGAGGCGCCTGCCCTGAGCGCAGTCGAAGGGTGGGTACCACAGACCCGACCTCTCGGTTCCTCCCAATAGATCGTCGCACCCACCCTTGCAAAGAACGCAAGGATGGGGCACTCTCAGATGAAGGGGTGCACGCAAGAGATCACTCTAAGAGCGGGCCAAACATCGTCGACGGTGAAGTCTGAGCCATCGAAACATCTGGAGTGGAAGCGATGCTGAAGCTGACGGAGGCCGAACTTGAATCGGGCTTAGCCGCTATCCAACACCACGGCTACAGTGATTTCTTCCCAAAACCTCCTGAGTTCGATGTCCTCGTGAATTCGTGGGTACAATTCAGGAAACACCTGGCTGAGGTGGATCTGGAGGAATACAAGGCTTATCGACCCTCTCTGAACTTTCCGCCCCTAAGTCCGTGATTAATCTACGGCGGGTAACGCTTTTGCACCCTCTCGATTTGGTCATATTCACGTCCATTGTAAAGGTGCTGCGCGAGGACATCGAAGCCTCGCGAATCGAAGAAAGCGAACGACGCGTATTTTCCTTTCGTATGGACGGCTCGCAGGCTAAGGGTCTCTATAGAGACCGGCCTTCCCATTCAGAATTCAAAATGGAGGTTTGGGGCCGTGCAAAGAACAGCAAAGGCTGGATGGTCCTTGCGGACATCGCCGATTTTTACTATCGCCTGTACCAACATCGAGTGCGGAATGCAGTAGAGGCAACCGTTACCAGTCCCAGGAAGATAAAGTTCGCAGCTACATTAGAAAGGCTCCTACGTCGATTCAGCGCAGAGAATGTAAGCTTTGGAATACCGATTGGCCCTGCAGCCAGCAGACCACTAGCAGAAATAGCAATTGCTGATGTGGACAATGCGCTTCTGTCCCACAGCATCGATTTTGTGAGGTACATCGATGACTACGTTATTTTCACGGATTCCAAGGAAAGCGCAGACTGGGCAGTCCGTCAGCTTGGGGAAGTCCTCTACGGCTACCATGGCCTGACACTACAGACGGCCAAGACGAGAGTTCTTGAGTGTTCCGAATACCTTTCAAACCATGACATACTCGCCGACGATGAAGGCGAAGTTGAGAAAAGGTTTAACGAGATTGTTGAAGAACACTTTTACGATATCGACTCCATTGATGAACTGACGCCCGAGCAACTAGAGACTATTGAAGCGGTGAACTTTGCGGATGTCCTTGAAGAGGCGCTGGATGAAGACCCGATAAACTATAAGAAGGTCACGTTTGTTCTGGAGAAACTCTCCGCTCTTGAAAACGAAGAATTGATCGACATAGTACTGGGCAACCTGGAGCGACTTTATCCAGTAGCCCACGCTGTAAACGCATTTTTTCGGGGATTTGAGGATCTACCCACAAAGCAAAAGAAAATAGCGGACTCGCTATTGAAGCCAATTCTACCGACCCAGCGCTACAGAGCACCCGAATACTATGCAGTCTGGATTTTGGACCTGTTCGCCAATCACGCAGCGTGGAATCATGCCAGCCAACTCCTACACATCTTCCGAGATACGCAATCTCAAACGATCAAGCGCTACGCTGCGCTTGCTATTGGAAATTGCGGATCCCGGTCGGAGGCCCTCGTATTCAAGGAGCACATTGCGGCTGCGACTCCTCTAACACGCACCGCTATTTTGATTGCGAGCGCGAAGCTACCGCGAGATGAACGCACGCACTGGCGGAAGAGCCTAACGTTGAGCGACCCTTTGGAGAAGGCGGTCCCATAATCGCACTCCCATACTCGCGCAGTTCCGAAGCGAAGGAAGTGCCGGGTGACCGCCCTCCTCGGTTTTCCACACCCCAATGTGACATCTGACCTTGACCCCAAAATCCAAAGAGCAGATCATCGCCAAGGCGGAGGCGGTGCACGCAGAAACTGCGAGCGAGGCTTCAACTCCTTTTCTCTCAAGATTTTGAACTCTAATCCCTTGGGCTCAAGATTTTGCAGACCATTTTTGCGAACCCCGCACCAGTCGTGGCTTTCAGAGGGTGGGGGAAGGGGGGACGCCCCCGAAACATCACGATTTTCCCAAAACGGATTCCCCGAAAAAGCACTCTCCGCACCGTTGCTCAAAATTCCTTTAACCAGCTTCTCCGTTACAATGAAAACAGTTCTGTAGAACAAAGTTCTGTGAGCACACATGTCCTTAACCAAACAGCAAGCGCTGGAGATGTTCGAGTCCGATGACCTGATCGGCATTGGGATGGAAGCCGACTCCGTCCGGCGCAAGTTGCATCCCGAAGGCGTCGTCACCTACATCATCGACCGCAACATCAACTACACCAACTTCTGCACGGAGTACTGCACCTTCTGCGCGTTTTACCGGCCGTTGAAAGGGCCCGCGGCGAAGGAAGGCTACATTCTTGACTTCGACACCATCTACGAGAAGATCCGCGAGACCGTCGAACTCGGAGGAACTGGTGTGCTGATGCAAGGCGGACTGCATCCCGACCTGAAGATTGACTGGCACGAGAAAATGTTGCGCGGGATCAAGGAGCGCTTCCCGAAGATTCATCTGCATTGTTATTCGGCATCGGAGATCATCGCGATTGCGGAGTACAGCTCGCTCTCGATTCGCGACACGATCCTGCGCCTGCGCGACGCAGGGCTTGATTCGATTCCTGGCGGCGGAGCGGAAGTACTCGATGACGAAGTCCGGTACAAGATTGCACGGCTGAAGTGCTTGACCGCCGACTGGCTCAACGTGCACCGCACCGCGCACCAGATCGGGATGCGCACGACCGCGACCATGATGTTCGGCGTGGGCGAGAACTACGAAAATCTGGTCAACCACTTCCAGCGGCTCTACGAATTGCAGGAGGAGACAGGCGGTTTCACAGCGTTTATCCCGTGGAGCTTTCAGCCGCAGAACACAGCGTTGGGCGGACGGCACTGGGATGAAGCCACCGCGGTCGACTATTTGAAAGTGCTGGCCATCTCGCGGCTGTATCTTTCGAACTTCCTCAATGTGCAATCGAGTTGGGTGACGCAAGGGTTGAAGGTCTGCCAGATGGGCCTCAGGTTCGGCGGGAATGATGTTGGATCGGTGATGCTGGAGGAGAACGTGGTGCGCGCCGCAGGTGTGACCAACTGTACGACCGAAGAAGAGTTGCGGCGGATTATTCGCGATGCGGGATTCCGTCCGGCGCAGAGGGATACGCTTTACCGGCAATATTTTCTGAACTGAAACCTCAGGGGCTAAAGCCCTCGCTCATTTCAGCTGTCCTACGCGGCCCTAAAGGGCCGCTCTTCCACGCGCTCCGTTTAGACTGAGAGGCTTAGAACATCGATGTCTTCGTCCCCATCTTCGACCAGAAAACACGCGGGACCTGGGCCGAGTGATCAGCCCATGGTTCCCGAGCCTTCGTTTGCCGAGCGGGTCAGAACGCTTGTATACCTGGGACGACTCGGAAGTCTCTCGACGCTTTCCCGCAAGCAGCCGGGGTTTCCCTTCGGATCAGTGATGCCTTACGGGTTGGACGAACAAGGGCGTCCACTCTTCCTCATCAGCACGATGGCGATGCATACGCAGAATCTGAAGGCAGATCCGCGTGCGAGTCTGCTGGTGACGCAGGAGAGCGGTGATGGCGATCCGCTGGGCGCATCACGGGTCACGCTGGTGGGAAACGTTCTGCCCGTACCGGAGACCGACGTGGCCGCGGCTCGCGCGGCTTACCTCGCGCGTCATGCCAACAGCAAGTATTGGGTGGATTTCGAAGACTTCTCTTTCTATCGCCTGGAAGTCGTCGATATTTATTTCGTCGGCGGCTTCGGGGTGATGGGATGGGTAACAGCGGCGGAATATGGCAGCAGCCAACCGGATCCTCTGGCTGATTCGATGGGCGACATTATTCAGCACATGAATGCCGATCACAAGGATGCGATGGTCTTACTGGCGCGGAAATTTGCGCACATCGAGGCGCAGGAAGCGACGATGACGGCGGTCGATCGCCTGGGGTTTCATGTGCGCTTGAAAACGCTGGACGGCATGAAAGGCGCCCGCATCGCATTTCTGCGAGAGGTGAAGAGTTCGGGAGAGACGAGGAACGTGCTAGTCGAGATGGTACGACAAGCGCGGTAAGCTCACTCTTCCGCCGCTTACGGCGCCTGAGTGTGCGGCGGGACATCTTCAGGGATGTGATACAGCAAGATCGTCTTACCCACGCGGCTGACTGGTTGATACGCTTGCAACCAATCGAACGCGCCAACTGGATACTGCATGTGGAACGAGTTTCCGAACCGCAACGCGCGCAGGCTGATCGCGAACCATCCGCTCACCGGACGATAGGCCTGTGGCACGTCAAAGCCGGGCAGATCGGTGTGACTCGGGTCGGCGCTGGTCCACATCGCGATCGTGGCATGTGTGATGTGCCGGGCGTGAAGTTCGCGCGCCAAGAGATCGAGATCCTGCCCGCAGTCCAGATCGCATCCGGCTACCATCACTTTGCTGGGATCGCGTCCTGCCAGTTCATTGAAGTAAGCCAGGAAGTCACCTTGCGCCCGCATGGTGGATACAAGTTGCCACGACAGCAACAAGATCAGCGCTGCGCGCCCTGCCGGGCGCCGACCATTCTGCTGATGCCAGAGATAAGAGCATCCGCTGCCGGCGACGATCGCCAGCAGGGGAAAGACCACCATCACATGGCGCACGCCAGCGTTGTACTTTACCGGCATGGTGACGAGCAAAACTGCGAGCACAGCCAGCAATTGTGCCATCGCGCGCCACCGCCGCTGAGGGTCAAATGCTTTCAACGAAATTACGCCAACCGCTGCGAGCACGAGGAATGGCAACGGTGACTTCACGGCTATGCCGACGAGGAAGAAGTACCACCATCCGCCCTCTTTGACGTGCCCCAGCAGATAAGCCGCAGGCTTCTCTTTGTTGAGAACCCAGGCCTCGGCCACGCCCTTGATCAAGGCAGGAGCGGGTATGAGCGGATCGCTGGCGACCAGCCAGCGTCCGGCGCGCGCCAGCGGCGCCGGAAATTGACGAAAGGACGGGATGGAATCGGCAGAGAGGTTCATGCCGTCTCTGACATGCCCGACCGCGAAACCATAGGACGCCCAGACTGTGACGATTGCGAGAGCCGCTACTATCGCGACGTGGCGCACGATCTGTCTGGGCGGGATGTTTTCGCCGACGATGGTGCGCGTGCAAAGCCATTTTCCGAGAACGATGGCGACGGCCACCGCGGGAAAGAAAATCACAGTCGTTGCTTTTGATGCGAATGCCAGCCCCGCGGCCAAGCCCAACCATAGAGCGGAACGTTTCGTCGGCTGGTCGAGCCACTGGACAAAAGCGAAGAACAATCCGACCTGCGTCGCCGCCGCCACGATGTCGGTATAGGCGATGCCGGAAAACGCCAAGACGTTGGGCAGCGTGGTAAACAAGGCGACTGCCATCACGGCGGCCAAGTCCCCGTACTCGCGGCGCGCCCATAGAAAGACGATCGCGGTCGCTAGAAGAAAAAACGGCAGCACGCCTATGCGCGCCAGGGCCAGATTGCGTGCATAGTGTCCCGAGCTGGACAGGACCGCATTGCCCACATCGTGATACGTGATCTGTTGATCGGGTATAGATAGTTTGGGATAACGTTCTCCCGCGAGATAAAGCGGCAGGCCAATGGCGATGCGAGCCAGCGGCGGATGGACCGGATCGAGTTTGTAGGTGTGCCGCGCCAGCAGTTCGATCGCGGCCGCGATATGACAAGGTTCATCGAAGGCTAGCGACGTGCGAGAGTAGCTGGAAATGATCCGCGCGACGGCGACCAGAGCAAGCAGCGCGCACAAAGCTACGGACCAACGCGTGTTGCGGGTCTCACCGGGAAAGGACATTGCTGGTTGCGTCGAACGATTGGAAGGTGAGTATACATCACGCATCGCAGCGGAATTTTTGTCTGCGGATTGTTATCATAGAAAACGAGATGGCATTTCCCATCAAAGTCTGCGCCGTCTGCGGGGAGGAGTTTGAGCTGAAGCCGGGAAAGCCTGGTTTTGCCAACCGCTGTCCGGCCTGCAGTGAAGAGGAGTCGGTTGCGAAGCCGGATGCCGATGTCCTGAAGACTGACAGGGAGGCGAACGCCGCCCGCCGTGATGCTATGCGTAATCTACTCTACCGCAAGGATAGCTGAGACCTTTCGCACTAACTCGGGGAAAGCAGATTCCTCCTCCGTTCGCGTTGGCTCGCGGGTCGAAATGAGAAGCACGCTTGATCGGTCCCAACGCCGCGCTGCGCGCGGCGGACAGCCGAGGGCGGCTGTCCCCACATTTCTCATCCCCTGATTCCTACTGCTTCAGGATCCACGTCGCCATTTTGTCTAGCGCGACGGGAGAGATTGTTTCTTCGATCGTTGAATACTCGGCTGGCGCGCCGGTTTTGGCGGTCTGGAACAAATGATTCAGGCCTGGCAGTTCGTCGACCTCGGCGTGACGGTTACCTGCTTCTGCCAGCGCCTTGCGGATGGCGGGCAGGTTCTGGCTGGGTAGCACCTGCTTGTCCAGCGATCCGTTGATGGCCAGGACCGGGCAGGTGACCTTGCGCAGAGCGGTGGCGGGATCGTAAGTCAGGAAGTAGCGGAACCAGACCGAGGTGATCTGGCTGATCTGTAAACCAATCTGCGCTTCGGGAACCTCGCCCGCCATCTTTTCCTTCAGCTCCTTTTGCAGGACGGCGTCGTCCTTTTCCGTTTCGACCAGAGTGAGCATCTCCTTTTCTTTGGCGGCGTTCTTAGCAGCCTCTTCGGGACTCTTGCCGCTGGCGACTTCGATGGCTTCGCTTTGCGTGGGGAGAACTTGATCTCCCGGAACGCCGGTGCCCGCCATCATGACGATGAAGGCGACGTCTTTGTTGCGGGCCGCGATCATGGGCGCGATGACTCCGCCTTCGCTATGGCCGATGAGGCCGATTTTGTGGGGATCGATTTCGGAGCGCGTTTTCAGATAGGCGATGCCGGCCTCAGCGTCGGTGGCGAAGTCGGCAGTCGTGCCCTTGGCGAAGATGCCGGTGGATTTTCCGACGCCGCGGTCGTCGGCGCGGAGCACGGCAATTCCGTGGCGGGTGAGATAGTCCGACAGGACGAGGAAAGGCTTGTGGCCGAGGAGAGACTCGTCACGATCCTGCGGACCGGATCCGGTGATCAGCAAGACTCCGGGGAAAGGACCTTTGCCCTGGGGAATCGTCAACGTCGCGGCGAGCGTGACATTCTGGGCTTTGTTGTCGTAGGTGACGTCTTCTTCGTGGTAGGGGTAAGGCTTGACTGGATTCTGGGGACGCTTCAGTTCCAGCGCTGCCTTATCTTTCACCGGCTTCAGCACCAGCGGCATGGTGCCTCCGCCCTGAGACCACTTGCCGTCGATGGAGGAGAGGTCCGCGGCGATTTTGCCTTCGAAGGTTCCGCCGATTTTCTTGACGTCGATTTTCAGCGAGGTCCCGTCGCGAGTGACCGAGGTTGTCGAAATGCCCATCGCACCCTGGTCGAGGCTGTCGAGCGTGGCAGTCAGTCCATCTTCGGTGCTTACGATGTTGAAGACGACGCGCAGCTTCATGGCTCCGGTGTCGAGCGTTCCCATCCACGCGCCGTCGATGTCGGACGGCTTGACGGGCTTGTGTTCGGTGGTGACAGGAGCGGCGGCGCGTTTGAATTCGAGGGGTAAGGCCGCGCCCTGGTTCCATGTGCCGGTGATGGTTTTCGCATCAGGCGCAACTTTTCCTTCGTAGCTCCCGTGAACCATTTCCACTCCCAGCTCCAGCTTGGAATCTTTGAGGGTGATGGAGCTGACGGGAATGCCATTGCCTCCGGGTTGATCGATGCTGTCGAGTGTAGCTTTGAGGCTATTGTCGGCCGCTTTGGTGATGTGCAGGACGAGGCGGAGTTCCTGCCCACCAGCACTCAGGGTGCCCTGCCAGTCGCCGGCGATGTCTTGCGCGCGCGAAATGCCTGCCGCCAAGAATATGAGTGCGGTTAGAACCATGAATCTCTTCATCACTGCCTCCATAACTTCAGCTTCTTCGTTCCCAGCTCCGATTCGGTGTGTGCGGATGCTCTAGTGCGTAGTACTGCTGGGTTCTTCCTTGGCGCGTTTGAGTTGCAACGGAAGTCCCGAAGGCCCCTGGTTCCAGTCGCCTGACATGCCTTCAAGATTCTTGTCGATCTTGCCCTGGAAATAGCCACTGATCTGCCTCATCTCGATCTTGATCGACGACCCTTTTCGCGAGACCGAAGTGGACGGCATTCCTGTCACCTTTTGGTCGGGGCTATCCATGACGGCCACGAGACCGTCTTCCGTATTGGTCAAATGGAAGATGATGCGCAGCTTGCTTTGGGGAGTGTCGAGCGCGCCTTCCCATTTGCCGTCAATATCGGAAGGGGGCGCGGGTTTGTGCACGGTCTTGACAGGGTTTGTAGTTTTCTTGAAATCGAGCGGGAACTTCTGTCCCTGTGTCCAGTTACCGTTGATGGAGTCACCTTTCAGCGTGCCTTCGTACAAGGCCTTGAGCGGCGTGGAGGAGAACTTTAACTTGTTCCCCTCGAGCGTGATCGAGTCGATGGCAATACCGGCGGCGTTTTGATCGGGACTGTCGACCGAGGCCTTCAGAGTTCCGTCCGTATTCTGGGCAACATGCAGGACGAGGCGAAGTTCGCCCATGCCGGTTCTGATGGTGCCTTGCCAGTCACCCGCGACGTCTTGCGCGGGGGCGAAGGTTGCTGCCAAGAATATGATTGCTGTTACAACCATGAATCTCTTCATTACTTCCTCCATAACTTGAGTTGTGCTCGTTGGTGTTCGTATCGTGCCGGCCCTTCTTTCGTCCCTCCGGGGCCGCTCACAGTAAGGCAGTCTCTGGAAAGGGAGGTTTCTTACAGGGAGAACGCTCGTATTTTCTCCTTAGTTCAGTTCTCCGCGACGCTCCAGTTGTTTGTAGAACATTAGCGAATAGACCACGGGGACCAGTGCCGCGACCAGGATTGCTGCCAGCGGCAGCCAGAACGGGGCTCGCAGAATCACCGCGACCAGGCCCAGCAAGCCTCCGGCGAAGAAAGTCTTAGCGGCGAAGCGATGGGTCGCGTTCCACACTTGCTCGTTGGCGATGGTCCACGGCGTGCGGATGCCGACGTAGAAATTTCGCCGCACCTTGCCCATGACATTTCCCAGCAGCGCGATCAGCAAGCACATGCCGCCCTCAATTGCACGGCTGACGTCGAGTACCAAGCCCAACGCGGTGATCAGGATCAGGATCTGACAATAGGCCAGCATGGCGACGACCACGATCATGATGTAGAGATAGGTGGCGCGGAAGGAATCGACCTCGAACTTCTTGGGTGAGAGCCAGGGAAGCGCCGCGAACATCAGGACGATCAAGGTCATCATGCCGGGACCGAAGGCGAACAGCGACCACTTCGGGCCCCAGCCGTTGACGTGACCTTGCGCGTCCCAGTGGATGGGGACGATGCTGGGGAGCGACGGGTAGGCCACCAGAGTTCCAGCCAAGGTGGCCAGGATTACGGCTGCAGCGCCTAAATAGTATTTCTGATTGTTGGTCATCTTGCTTGTCATGGGAGTGGTTGTCATTTTGCGCCTTCTTCGGGGGGCGTCTTGGTTCCGGGCCTGCCGTCTTGCTTCTGATCGTCCTTGGTTCGGCTGTCGCTGCGGATTAAGTCCATGGCCCAAGCCATCAAATCCTGCACCACGGTTGTGTTCAGGCCGTACCAGATTTGCTGGCCGTCGCGGCGGCTGGTGAGCAGGTCGGCTTCTTTCAGGACGGCGAAATGGTGCGACATGGTCGGCTTGGTCATGTCGAAGCGTTCGGCAAGATCACCGGCGGTCATCTCGCCGCGGCGCAGCAGGCGCAGGATCTCGCGGCGGGTCGGATCGGCGATGGCCTTGAAGGCTTCGTTGGAGGATGGGGTCATAATTAGACGGTCGTGTAATTAGATAGATATCTAACTATAATGCCTGAGGTACCGGCTGTCAAGGCATGTTTTCAAGGGTTGGGAGCAGATATGCCTGAGATCCTTCACTTCGCCTGAAAAGCGGCTCCGTTCAGGATGACCCTGCGTAAATTATGAGGCTTCCGAAGAATGAATGGCTGATCGCGACCGCAGAGAGTGCTTGGGGCCGGGCCTTTCCCGGGATAAAATGAATATTAGCCGATCCTCACGGCGTCGTTTGGAAGCAAGTGTCTGGCGTTCCCTGACTAAAAACCATGAAGCCGCATTCCGCATGTTTGCTGATCATATTGACTGGAACTTGTGCTCTGTCACAGGTGTCCGGCAATGCTGCGGGCAGAGGGCGTGCCGCAATCGAGGGCGTGGTCGCGAAGGAGCCGGGGAGCGAGCCGGTGAAGAAGGCGGTGATCGAACTCATCGCCGAGAACCAGGCGGAGGGCGGAGACTACACGGCGGTCAGCGGTCCGGATGGAGGGTTTCGGATCGAGGGGATTGTGCCGGGACGCTACCATCTTTTCGCCGAGCGGACGGGCATGCTTGAGGTCGATAAGCACAAGCACCACGTCCGCGACTACGGACGAGTGCTGACTCTCACGGCAGGTCAGGAAGTGAAGGATCTGCGAATCACTCTGCAAGCGGCGGCGGTGGTGCGGGGACGCGTGACCGATGAAGATGGAGATCCACTGCCCAACGCGCAGGTGACGGTGCTGCGACAGACGTATGTTTCGGGGCGCAGCCGGTGGGAGCAAACTGGGGCGGAGCGGACGAACGATTTGGGCGAGTACCGAGTCGCGGGATTACCGGCGGGGAATTACTACGTGTCGGTGAGTCCGCCGCCGGATTTCAAAAGCTTGATTGAAGCCGCGGGTGTGGCTGCGGCGGATGCGCGCAGCACGGGCGCTCCGGACAAGCCTGCCACTTCTTATCAGACCACGTACTATCCTGGGACAGCGGATCGCAGCCAGGCGTCGCCGGTCGAGTTGCATGCGGGGGATGAGTTTCCGGTGAACTTTTCGCTGACGCCGAGTCCAAGTTTAAGCATTCGCGGGGCGGTGGTGAATCTGCCGCCGCGGTCGTCGGCGACGATCATGTTGCAGTCGCGCGATTTCAGCCTGGTGTTGAACGGCGCGGAGATGCATCAGGATGGGAGCTTTGTGATTCGCGACGTGGCGCCGGGAGCGTATACGATTCTGGCGACAGTGGAGAATGCTCCGGTGCCGATGATGGCGCGGCAGGCGCTGCAGATTGTCTCGAACAGCGTGGAGGATCTGCGGCTGGCGCCGCAACCGGGAGGATGGATTCATGGACGGCTGCGGCTGGAGAGCAAGAGTCGCGGACGATTCGACGCCAGCCAGATTTTCTTGCAGCTGCGCTCGGCCGACGGCGACGACGAGGCGTTGAGCGGTTTCAGCATGGGCGACGGGTTTTCGCATCTGACTCACGTCGCGGCCGACGGGAGCTTTGAGTGGAAGAGCGTTCCTCCGGGGAATTATTTCGTGCAACTTGCGGGCGAGGGCGGCGCGAATGCCGACTTGTTCTTGAAATCGGCGCTGACGGGCAGCCGGGATACGGGCGATGCCGGGATCACGGTGAACGGCGGCGCGGTAGTGCTCGATCTGGTGGCGAGTGCGAACGGCGGCGTTGTGGAGGGAGTTGCCGTCGACTCGAAGGGCGAGCCTGTGGCGAATGCGGTGATCGTGGCGGTGCCGGAGGTCCGGCTCCGGGGACGGGTCGAGCGCTATGGCAAGACGGTCAGCGATCAGGGTGGACGGTTTGCGCTGCGCGGGATTGCTCCCGGAGACTACACGGTGCTCGCGTGGGAGAGTGTGGACGGGGAGGCTTATTACAATCCGGAATTCCTCAAGAACTATGAGGGGCAGGGAAGCGCGCTGCGGGTGGGCGAGGGGAATCGGAAGACGGTGCGAGTCGAAGCGATACCGGAGCGGAAGAGCAACCGTAGGGAATGGAGTGGGGGGCGGAAATCGGGCATCCGACCCTTTGTCTTGGAGTGCCCTCATACTAGAATGTTACTAGCGTCCTCTGGAGGCTTCCGCATGTACTCCCCTACAAAAGCAGTTCTGACCGTTTCGTTTCTGCTCATCTCATTCGGCATGTTGGCGCAAGAGAGTGATCACCACGACGAGTCGGCCTTGTTGGCGAGGCTTTCTTATGCACGCTCCGGTGTGGTGGTGCAGGCCGACGGGGTGCGGCACGTTTGTGTGGCCGTCACGCGAGATGGAGAGTATCGGATCGTCCGCTACCGGAAACCTCGGACAGACAGTACGGCTGCACGGGAAAATGCCGAAGGAGCAGTTAGAGCAACTGACGAAGTTATTGGCGTCGCCAGAATTTCGTGCTGGTGTCCGGCGATCATGGCGGGCTGATTCGCGAGGATGCGGAGAGCTTTGGGGCAGAGATTCCCGGCTCTTTGAGAGGAGCACGCGGACGGCACGCGGCAGTGGATCGAGCGGGATGCATGGCATCTGCAGTGGTTGAATGCCGACGGCGAGAATCCCTTCCCTGGTTCGGTAGCCAAGGTGGTGGAGTGGCTGCAGCATTTTCAGCCTACGGGTGGGAAGTCTTTCTTGTACGCTGAATTTCCTGATGTGTGTCCATCGGGTGGCTTGCGGCTGCTGCAGCCAGCGGTGTGCGGAAAACAAACTTCCCTGATCGGCCGGGGCCGCTAAAAACGTCAAAAGCAGCGGACAGGAGTGTCCGCTCAATACCGTGTCCCCAGGGGCTAAAGCCCTGATCATTTAGGGCTACCTTACGGCACGGCTGAAGCCGTGCCCTTCCACAAAACCAGGCGCGCTGCTGCGGCGGACAGCCGAGGGTGGCCGTCCCACATAAACTTTTCGGTTCTAACTTCTCTCTCTTACCAGTGGTGAGTCTCCACCACTGGCGAACTGCTGTCGGCGGGCTTGGTTTCGTCGGCGTGGATTTTGCCGTCGTTCTCGGCGTAGAAAGAGCGGTGCTGGGCGTCGAGATTCTTAGGCGTCATGGTGAGCGCGAAGTTGTCTTTCTTCGACTTGAAACCTACGGTGTAGTCGCCGCGGTCGGGGTTGACCATGCGCTGCGTGAACGTC
This sequence comes from uncultured Acidobacteriaceae bacterium, assembly GCA_963701935.1. Taxonomy (GTDB): domain Bacteria; phylum Acidobacteriota; class Terriglobia; order Terriglobales; family Acidobacteriaceae; genus Sulfotelmatobacter. The sequence goes on from CAVPBT010000001.1 coordinate 737,204, forward strand.
CCGGAATGAACTAGCTGAGAGAGAGAGGTGGCGTAGTGGCCGTACTGCTTATTGAAGACCACTTGGGCCCGCATGACGACGCGCATGTAGGCGAGGGCGGCGGCTTCGGAATCGGAGTGGGCGGGATCGCCGTGGAACTTCGGTGTATACGCGGGTGCGTTCTGCTCGGCGGGAATCGGGGCGACCGGCGGGGCGTCCTGAGCGCACAGCGTGTACACCGCTAGCAAAATTGCGGTGAAGATGGAACGAGATGCGTCGGTTTTTTCCTGAGATCGGTCATGCGTGCAGTTTCTCCCGTGTAAGGTTACCTGCGGTTACGTGTTTGGAAAGCGTCCATCCGAGTGCGCGTGAACTTCGGCTGCCAATGTTAAGTTTAGCCTTATTTTTCCATGTTACTCCCGTAATTTCCCTTCGGTCACGTTCTCTTTGCTTCGCGATGAATTATCACTATGCTGGATACAAGAAATCAAACCCTACAGGGAAAACTATGAAAGCAGCAGTCGCTAGAAAACCAGTAATCAAAATCGCGGTGGTGGAAAGCGATCCATTGCGCTTTGTTGGGTTCCGCGCATTGTTCGACTCTGAGCCCGAGTTCGAACTCGTCTCCGCGGCACTGCCCGAGATCAGCACTCTGCAAGGCATCGATCTCATCCTGCTCGGCAACCGTTCCGGACAAAACCTGTTTGACGTGATGGCGAGTTTGAAAGCCACGCGGCCGGATTTGCGCATCATCGTGACCGGGTCTGGGATCGACGAAGAAACCATTTTGAAAGCGATTGCTTCAGGGGCCAAGGGATATGTTGATGAGGCGGCTTCGCCCGCGGAGTTTGCGCAGGCGATTCGCATCGTGAATCAGGGATCGGTCTGGGCTCCGCGCAAAGTGCTTTCGATGTTTATTGAGCGAGTGTCGTCGGCGCCGGGCCGGATTTTTCCGGCGGGCCGCGTGACCTTTACCGACCGCGAGAAGGAAGTGCTGGAGATGCTCGTGGCCGGCCGCTCCAATAAAGAGATTGGCGGTCAGCTAGGGATCGAGGAGCGCACGGTGAAGGCGCACGTCGCGAAACTGATGCGCAAGGTGGGCGTGCAGAACCGGATTGCATTGTCGGTGCATGCCATTACGCATTCGCTGGTGACGACGAAGTAGGGGAGCTTCGAGCTCCGAGCTTGGAGCCGCGAGCAACACTCAAAAAGCTCGAGACTCGTAGCTCAAAGGTCGTAGCTCATCGTAACTTCGGGGCACTTACCTTCGTAATCTTGTCGGGTTTGAGGGCGTACGACATACTCGCCTCACCTACCACAGAACCTGGGAGACGGGGTTGAGAGTGGCGATTAGGGTCACTGCTTTCAGCCCCGCATTTTTTTGTCCGCTTGCCCTCAGGAATCCATTCCAGTCGGGCCCAATTGCGACAATGTAGAAGTGCCTCCTTGCGTTCTGGAGTTGTCCAGAGCGGCAGTGCAACTTTCTTCACTTCATTTACAATCCAAGTACTGAATCCCAGTCAACTTTTGTGGTGAGGAACGATGAAAAGAATTGTTGCGCTGACCCTATTGGTGTGTCTCTGCGGCTTCGCCTTTGCCGGCGGATGATCAACCGAAGGAATCGAAGGCCCTGGATCGCGTGCAGGCGGCCGCGGATGTGCTGAACGAAATCCAGTCCGCGCCCGACTCGGGCGTTCCCCAGGAGATTTTGAGCAAAGCGGAATGCGTAGCCGTGGTTCCGTCGATGTTGAAAGGCGGATTCATTGTGGGCGGGAAGTATGGCCGCGGGCTGGCCAGTTGCCGCACTCCCAAGGGCTGGAGCACACCGGCCTTCTTCACCATCACCGGCGGCAGCGTCGGATTTCAAATCGGCGGGCAGGCAGTTGACCTGGTGATGCTCATCATGAACAACGACGGGATGCAGCACCTGCTGTCGAGCAAGGTCGCGCTGGGAGCCGATGCGTCGGTGGCCGCGGGTCCGGTGGGACGCCATGCCGAGGGCAATACCGACTGGAAGATGCGCGCCCAAGTGCTGACGTATTCGCGAGCGCGCGGAGTTTTTGCCGGCGTGAGCCTGAACGGCGCGGTGATGAAGCAGGACAAGGACAGCACGCGCGAGTTCTACGGACACATGTTGACCTTCAAGGCCGCGCTGACCGGCGAGGTGGATCCTCCGGCAGCGGCGAATTCCTTTTTGACGACGCTGGCGAAGTGGGCGCAGGAAGCGGCGAAGTAGTGCATCCGGTCGTCGACCCTCGCTCGACCCTTCGGCTTCGCTCAGGGCGAGCTACCAAGCGGCTTTCACCACACCTGATGCGGCAGAAACTCGAATACGCGGCGGCATGGCCGTTCATCAAGATACTGGGTACTTTGCCGCGACCTCTTTCGCGCGCCTTCGCGATCGCTCTCGCGCAGGTCGTGTATCTGCTGCACTTCCGGTTGCGCCAGGTTGGGATGCGTAATCTCGAGATGGTGTTTCCCGAAAAAAGTGAGGCGGAGAGGAAGCGCATTCTGCGCGGAGTGTTCATCTCGCTGGGGCGCCAGCTTGCCGAGTTGTGCCAGTTTCCCCGCTACACGCCAGAGAATATCGACCAGGTCGTGGTGTACGACGGCTTGGAGAATTACGAGCGGGCCTACGCGCGTGGCAAGGGCGTCCTGTTTCTGACGGGGCACTTTGGCGGCTGGGAGTTGTCTGCGTTTGCTCATTCGCTGCATGGTCACTGGCTACATGTGGTGATGCGGCCCATGGATAATCCGTATCTCGACCGGCTGCTGCAGCGTTATCGCACGATGTATGGAAACAAGACCGTCGCTAAGGATGATTTCGTGCGCGGGTTACTGGCGGCGATGAAGGCGGGCGAGACGGTTGGAATACTAATGGACACGAATATGACGCCGCCGCAGGGGATTTTCGTGAACTTCTTCGGCATTCCGGCGTGCACGGCCAGTGGACTGGCGCGCATTGCTCTGCGCACGGACGCTGCGGTCGTGCCAGGATTCACGATCTGGGATCCGGCGCTGCAGAAGTACCGGCTGCGGTTCGATCCAGCGCTTGAACTAGTTCGCACCGGCGATCTCGAGGCTGACATTACAGCGAACACGCAGATGTTTACAAAAGTGATCGAGGACTATGTGAGGAAGTATCCCGATCAGTGGTTGTGGGTGCACCGGCGGTGGAAGACACGGCCCGAGGGGGCGCCGCCACTCTACTGAAAGACCCCATTTCTCGCACAGGACGCGAGAAATGGGGCACCCGGCCGACTACGTTTACGAATTATTTTGCCAAGGGCCTTATCGTCCGTTCGTGGACACTTCGCGGCAAAATCGGACAAAACAGACTCTTCGGTACAAAGTGTTTCCCCCGAAAACTAAGCACGATGGCCGTGCCAGTGATTGGTAACGGACGTGCCCCTCGCTCGTCCATCCGTCTGAGGGATACGTGCATGCAGAGCTTGTTTCAGGACTTCCGCTTCAGCCTCCGCCAACTGTTCAAGAATCCCGGATTCAGCCTGACCGCAGTGCTCTCGTTGGCGCTGGGCATCGGCGCGACCACCGCGGTGTTCAGTGTGGTGTACGCGATCCTGATGAATCCCTACCCGTACGCGGCGTCGGACCGGATGATCCACATGCGCTTAGCTCGACGATTCGCAGCAGCAGCGAGGGTTCGGGCTTGACCGGCGCGCAGTGGCAGCAGATTCGGAAGTCGCCCGTCGTGGAAGACGCGTTCATGGAGGACGATTGGAGTCTGACCGTCACCGGGCGAGATCTGCCAGAAGATGTGCAAGGCGTCTACCTGACTTCCAACGGTTTTTCCTTCATGGGCGTTCCTCCGGTCCTGGGACGGGGATTGATTCCTTCGGACGCGATCGATGGCCAGGAGCCGCAACCGGTCGCGGTGCTGGGCTACAAATTCTGGCAACGTCATTTCAACGGGGACCCGGCGGTATTGGGCCAGAACCTGCAGCTGGTGCGCAAGAACTACACCATCGTGGGCGTGGCCGGGCCGCGCTTTACCTGGGGGGATGGCGATGTCTACCTGCCGCAGAAAGTTACGCAGGATCCCGACCAAGGCTTATTACGTCGGCATTCGCCTGAAGCCGGGCGTGACTCACGAGGCGGCCAATGCAGCCTTGCAGCCGCTGATCGCAGCAGTTCGCCAAAGAGACACCGAAGCATTTTCCCTCGGATCATTTCCGGTTGCACGTGGTTGGGTTGAATGAACAGTTTGTTCACGACCTGGGTGGGACGCTCTATCTGCTGTTCAGCGCGGTGGCGCTGCTGCTGGCGATCGGCTGCGGAAACGTGTCGATCCTGCTGTTGGCGCGGGGTACGTCACGTCAGCATGAATTCGCGGTACGCACGGCGATCGGCGCCAGCCGGGGCCGCATCATCCGGCAACTGCTGACCGAATCATTGCTGCTTTCGCTGACCGGCGCGGCGCTGGGCGTGTTGCTGGCCTATCGGGCGCTGGCGCTGATTGTGGAGTTGCTGCCGAAGTATTCGTTCCCACATGAGGCGTCGATCCAGATCAATTTGCCGGTGCTGGCTTTCAGCGTGGCCGTCGCGCTGTTCACCGGAATTCTGTTTGGCCTGTGGCCGGCGTTGCAGCTCTCGCGGCCCGAAGTGAGCCAGGTAATGCAGTCCAACACGCGCAAGATCGCGGGCGTGGTGCACGGTCGCACGACACACGGCGTTCTGACGGCCGTCCAGGTCTCACTGACGCTGGTGATGCTGGCGGGAGCGGGTGCGGCGATGGAAGGGTTTCTGCGCCTCATCCACACGCCTTTGGGCTATGACCCGCACAACGTGATGTCGGTGGGAATTCCGGTGCATGATGGCGCGTACCCGACATGGGAGGCGCGCGAGGCTTACTTCGAGCAACTGCGGAATCGAGCAGCCACAATTCCCGGCGTGACGATGGCCGCGATCTCGAGCAACGCCACTCCTCCCTCCAACGGGTGGCAGACCGGCGTCGAGATTCTGGGCCGACCGCAGCGCGACGGGCAGAAGGTTCGGGTGAACTTCGTAAGCCCAGGATATTTTCCGATACTGCGAATTCCTCTTGCGCAGGGAAGGATTTGGGATGAGGCGGAAAACCACAACGCCGCGCATGTGGCCGTCATCAATCAGACGATGGCGAAGCTCTACTTCCCGAATGGCGATGCGTTAGAGCACTCGCTGCGGGTCCCAGACATGAAGGACGAGCCGCCTTACGTCACGACCGCGTCCGGCGGGGACACCTGGCTGCAGATTGTCGGCATCGTTGCCGACAAGCGCGATGACGGGTTGAGAAATCCGATTCTGCCCGAGGCGTTCGTGCCGTACACACTGTCGATGCGCGTGTGGACGCAAATCCTGGTGCGGTCCGAGGTTTCGCCGTTGACTCTGCTGCATGCCGTGGGCCTGCAAGTAAACTCGGTCGATCCCGATCAGCAAATTAACGGCCAGGTCCAGGACCTGGACCACTGGATCACGGGCCAGCGGGAATATGAGCAGGAACAACTGGTGGCATGGTTGTTCGGCGCCTTTGCGACGTTGGCGCTGGCGCTGGCCGCGGTCGGACTCTATAGCGTCGTCTCGTATTCGGTGGCGCAGCGGACCAACGAGTTTGGCATTCGAATGGCGCTGGGGGCCCAGCGCACGCACGTGTTGAGGATTGTGTTCGCGTCTACGGTGGCGAGCGTGGGGAGCGGCATCGTGTTGGGCATCGCTCTGACACTAGCGCTGAACAAGGTCTTGGCCAGGTGGGCGGAGGGGAGTTCCCGCGACCCGCTAGTGCTGCTGGCGGTTACGGTTCTGTTGAGTCTGGTCGCCGCGATCGCGTGCTCCGGGCCCGCGCGCAGGGCGGTTAAGGTTGATCCGATGACGGCGTTGCGGTATGAGTAGAAAGCGGCGGGGCCGATTTCATTTCAGGGCATGTACTGCTTGGAAGTAACCATCTCGGCTGTGATTTGATCCAGTATCGAGGATACATCGCTCATGACAGACTGGTTCGCGCGTCCCGTCCTGCACGTAACCGACGTTAAGGCCTCGCTCCGCTTTTACGTTAACCAGCTCGGCTTCACGAGCCCCTGGCGCTTCGACGAGGACGGCACAGTCTTTGTCGCGCAGGTCGACCGGCAGGGCTGCGCGCTTATCCTCGCCTCCCAGTGGCCGGAGAAGGTTGGCAAGGGGCTGATGTTCATTTCCCTGAACGTCGAGCCGGCGACGCGCGAGGCCGCGACCGCCGCATTGGATGCGCTGCGCGCAGAACTCGAGGCTAAGGGCGCTCCGGTCAAGGATGGTTCGTGGGGATACCGGCTTCTGGTGGTCGATGATCCCGACGGCAATCAACTCTTCTTCAACTATCCGAGCGAGACTGCATCCGACAAGGATTGCTAGCGATGAAGCGTAATCGTCCAACCGCACCTCGCCGGGACAGGCGGCAATGGCGGCGGAGTGACGCTGCAATTCCGTGAGGTATTCGAACGGTTGGTGAGAAACGATATCATTCAGTGACCTCATTCTGAGCGGAGCCGCGCGTTTCCACAACGCCTTCCGGTAAAATCAAATCTTCTTATGAATACCTTTGAACAAATCGCTGAACGTGAACGGCAATATTTGCTGCAGACTTATAACCGCTATCCGGTCGTGCTCACTCGGGGCAAGGGCGTGTTTCTGTGGGACATCGACGACAAGAAATATCTGGATTTTGTTTCCGGGCTGGGCGTGAATGCGCTGGGGCATGCGCATCCGCGGATTGTGAAGGCGATTCGGGAGCAAGCGGCGAAGCTGGTGCATGTTTCCAATCTCTACTACCACGAATATCAGGGGCCGCTGGCGGAGAAGCTGTGCGCACTTTCCGGATTGAACCGGGCGTTTTTCTCGAACTCGCGGGACCGAAGCGATCGAGGGTTCGATCAAGCTGGCGCGGCTGGCGGGACATCGCGTGGGCGGAGCGGCGAAGTGCCGGCTGGTGGCGTTGGAAGGGTCGTATCACGGGCGGACTTTTGGTGCATTGTCTCTCACCGGACAGGATAAGCATCGTAAGGGATTCGAGCCGCTGCTCGAAGACGTGACGTTTGTGAAGCAGAACGATCTGGAAGGTTTGCGCGCGGCGGTCAACGACAATACCTGCGCGATTGTGCTGGAGCCGATTTTCGGGGAAGGCGGAATCTTCGAGTGCTCGGTGGAGTTTCTGCAGGAGTGCCGCGCGTTGGCGGACCGGCACAAGGTGGCGCTGATCTTCGACGAGATTCAGTGTGGGCTGGGGCGCACGGGAACGATTTTTGCGTTCCAGAGTTTTGGAGTGACGCCCGACATTGTGGCCATTGCCAAGCCGATCGCGGCCGGACTTCCGCTGGGAGCGTTTATCGCCAAGGAAGAATTTGCCACTGCGATTTCGCCGGGACAGCATGGGACGACGTTCGGCGGCGGTCCGCTGGCTTGCCGCGTCGCGCTGGAGTTCCTGGCGATCGTGGAAGAAGAGAAGCTGCTGGAGAACGTCAACAAAGTTGGAGCGTACCTGCAGCAGGAGTTAAAGGGACTGGTGGAAAAGAAAGCTGCGGCGATTGGGGTGCGCGGCCGGGGATTTATCCAGGGGATTCAGCTGGAGATTCCAGCGCGTCCGATTGTGGATGCGGCTCTGGCCGAGGGAGTGCTGTTCAACAGCACGCAGGACACGGTCGTGCGGTTCCTGCCGCCATTCCTGATGGAAGAGAAGCACGTCGACAAGGGGATTCGGGTGTTGAAGAAGTTGCTGGGGAAGAAGAGGAAAGCGGCGGCGTAAGACGGCTTCCGGCTTCCGGCTTCCGGCTTCCGGCTTCCGGCTTCCGGCTTCCGGCTTCCGGCTTCCGGCTTCCGGCTTCCGGCTTCCGGCTTCGTGCGATGCTAGGGTGTGGCTAAGGGTTGTTGCATATTGTGCAAGATCGAATGCGTATCGCTGGTGATAGCGAAAGCCGACAGCCGGAAGCCGAAAGCCGAACAAAAAAACGGGGAGCCGAAGCTCCCCAAGTGAAGCGACAGAGGCGTTCTCTTAAGTAGAATCCGGCGGGCGGGAAACGGTTGTCCGAGTCAGAAGATTCTTGTGACCAATGAAGTTCAGGAGATCGCGGCGGGCTCTGCGTCGAACTTGAGCGAAGGCGTGGCAGAGTGCTGGATGGATTTTGACGGGGCCCGCATGCGTTATCTGCGCGCCGGGTCGGGTCCGCCACTAATCCTGCTGCACGGGTTGCTGGGATATTCGTTTTCCTGGCGATACACACTGCCGGCGCTAGCCCCGCATGCAACCGTGTATGCGCCCGACATGTTGGGGGCAGGGTTCTCGGACCGGCCGCGGGGAATCGACCACTCGATGCGCGGGACCGCTCGGCGGGTGCTGCAGTTTGTGGATAAGCTTGGGCTGCAGACATTCGATTTGCTGGGGACTTCTCGGGGCGGGGCGGTGGCGATGGCCGCCGCGGCGGAATGCATGAGCGCGGGTGCCTCGCGGCGGGGGCTGCGGCGATTGGTGCTGGTGTGCCCGGTGAATCCGTACTCTTCGCACGGGACGCGGCTGGCGCCGTTCTTCGGGACTGACGTCGGCGCGACGCTGTTTCGTTTCGGCGTGGAACGCATGCCGTTCTTGTTTCCGTACTGGCACGGGCGGTTGTATGCCGACCGCGCTAAGATCCCGCCGGGAAGTCTTGACGGCTACAAGGCGCCGCTCGCGATTCCGGGATTATTCGAGCACGCGCTCAGTATCGTCCGCACTTGGACGGCAGATTTGCGAGATCTGAAGGCGCTTCTGCCCACACTGGCGCCGATTCCGACGCTGCTGATGTGGGGAAGCAAAGATCCGGCGGTGTATGCTTCGTCGATGGGGCCTCTGGCGAAGCATTTTGCAAATGTGCAAACTGTGGTGTTTCCGGGGATCGGGCATTTGCCGTATGAGGAGTGTCCGGACGATTTCAACCGGGCGCTGATTGCATTCTTGAAACAATAGAACCCTGGAGGCAGATTGCTCGCGCGGCGAGTGCGAGAGCGGGGCGCTCTCGCGACAGCCGGCGGGACCGGTCGACGCGCTCAGGGCAGGCTGCCGGCGCCACGGACTTCAACTTCAAATCATGACCCACTCCATTCTCGACTTCCTGCGGAATGCAGTGGTGCAATACGGATATTGGGCCGTGGGCATGGCTCTGTTAATTGAGAACGCCGGCGTGCCCGTGCCCGGGGAAACAATTCTTTTGCTGGCAAGCTTCCTGGCCTATTCCCAGCACGAACTGCAGCTTCCCTGGATCATCGTGGTGGCGACGATTTCCGCCACGGTGGGCGACAACATTGGGTTTGCGCTCGGCTACTACGGCGGACGGCCTGTTCTGGAGCGTTACCGGACTGCTTTCAGAATTCAAGACGCGGCCATCGCGCGGGGAGAGGAGTTGTTTGCCCGCTACGGCGCGGTCACCATCTTTTTCGCGCGCTTTGTATTCGGCATGCGGATCATCGCGGGGCCCCTGGCGGGCGTGCTCCGCATGCCGTGGCGAAGATTCACGATTTTTAACTTTCTTGGGGCCGCGGTGTGGGTCACGGTAATCTCCAGCGCAGGCTATCTGTTTGGCCAGCATTTAGGCCGCCTGGAGCGGGACATCCGACTGTTCGACGTGGTGGCCGCGATTCTCGTACTGATCGGGCTGGGGCTTCTGTGGTGGCGCAGGCGTCGTGAAAGTTAAACGGGCATCTGCCGAGTAACCTTGCGGCGCGCTGGATACTTATGCGAGCGGATATACTGTGCGGGTGTCACGGGCTTTTTCGGGGACAGTCGGGGCGACGTCCGTGACAGAAACCACACACACCGGTTGCGTCCGAGCCGAAATTCGGACGAGGAGGAACTCGTGAAAAAGATCGGTTTCTTGACCTTGCTCGTCATGGCAACTCTCGTGTTTACGCTCGCCTTTCCGGCGGCGGCAGCCGGGCCGAAAGCACCGGCGGCGCCGGTACCCGCGGTGGCACCCGCTGCTCCGGCCGCGGTTGCTCCGGTGCCCGAACGGCATCCGCACATCGACGAAGCGCTGGAGTCGATGCGCGCCGCCAAGCATCAGCTGGAAATTGCAGAGCACGACTTCGACGGCCACCGGGTGAAGGCAATTGAACATCTGAATCAGGCGATCCACGAAGCCGAGATCTGCATGTCGATGAGGTAAAGCAGGCAGACAAGCGAATGACCCGAGGCAGCGTCCGGGACGCTGCCTTTTTCTTTCCAGGATGAGGTTGTTAGCGCGATCTCAGTCGGTGTGGAATGTGTAGCCCACGGAAGCGCCCAGGCGAAGCACGCTGTTGGAGTGGAAATCGTTGGTGTTATGGATGATGTAGTAGTAATGGGCTTCGGGCCGCACAAAGAAATTTCGCCAAAACCGGTAGTTGAACCCCCCGCTCACGTGCACCAGGAAGTGATTGCTGTTCAAATGAGTGGAGCAGCCGCTGGCGTAAATGCAGTTACCGTACGGGCTGTAGTAAAGCACGGTTTGGCCGCCGGCGCCGGCCATGAAGATGGTGCTGGTTCGCTTCGAGATGCGGGCGGGGAACGGGTTGAATTTGGGGGCGAGCACCGCGTTGAAGTCGTACAGCACGGGGCGATACTTCTGATAGTCGTTGTAGAACGCCTGCTTGTATCGAAAAGTGAATTCGCCACTGTACCCAAAACCGTTCTTAAAAATGCGATCGAAACTGGCGCTCGGGTAAACGCCGCCTCTCTCCGGAGGAGGCAGATACGCCAGCGAAGCGTTGTTGTTCCTGCTGGAAAACAAAGTGTTGCCGCCAACGGCGAGGTCCACTTGCTGAGCCGAGGCGAGAGTAGCAAACAGTAGAAGCGCACACACCGACGTGATTCGCGCGAACGTTCTCAAATACAACCCCCTTCGTATTTCGTGCTGTTCTTGAAGTGTATACGCTGGATTGATGGATTGCCCGGCGGCAGCTGCCGCGACTGGATGATCTGGAACAAGAAAGTGGCGGCCGGAGTCCATGCTCAAGGCCGCCGCTCAGTCAAGGTCTAGTCTGGACCAATGGTGTAGCCAATGGAGGCTCCCAAGTGGATGACATTGCCGGAGGTGTAATAGTCGTCGTTGTTCATGATCTTGTAATAGCGGACCTCGGGTCGGACGAAGACATGTCCCCAGACGTAGTAGCGGATACCTGCTCCCAGATCCACCAGGAAGTGGTTCGTACTGACGTAGTTGTTACAGGTGAAACCGTTGGTGCAGTAGGGAAGATAGAAGCGAGTGGTCTGCCAGCCAATGCCTCCCATCAGATCCAATCCCGCCTTCTTGCCCAACCGGGGCTGGTAGACGCCATTGAAGTCAAAAAGGATGGGGCGATAGGGCTGACCAATGCCGCCGAAGTTCCCCTGACTCGCTCTCCAGGTCGCGTCAAATGCGAAGCCGATTCGTCGGTGAAAGATCACGTCGCCGCCGAGGTTGGTGAAAAGGCCACCTTTTTCTGGGCAAACCAGAAAGAGGGCAGATGTCGAGGAGACGGCGCAGGACGAAGCCCCGGGTGAAGTGATAGTTCCGAAGCCGAACATGGCGTCGGCCTGCTGGGCAGAAGCTATGTTGGCTAGGGCAAAGACAGCGACGACGGTCGCGAGGAAGGCAAGCTTTCTCAAGAGAAACCTCCTATAAGGATCGTTATTGACGGTAAGATGCGACCGCCAAACCATTTGGATGCAAGCGCATGCACGATGCTTGTATCTTAGTTTCAACAGCGCCGGAATTCAATGCCCGGCGCTTCGGCTCCTGGCGCGGCGAATTTCGATCCGTCAACCGCGACATCCCAAGAGTCAACCCGATGCATTGAAATAAGTTGCTGTTGCGCAGGGGCCAAGAAGTTCAGCTGACGCGTTATCGCTTGGACCCACCGCTGCCGCCTCCGCGGAGGACGTGGTCGAGTGCGATGGGACCCGCGCCAAAGAAGATCAGGGCAAGGGCCAGGGTGGCGGCTGCCAGTGGGAACTCGTATCCCGGGCGATCAGCAGATCCCGTCAGCCCGTTGTGCAAGTGAACTTTCCAGAGAGCCACGGCGAGGTCAATGCAAACGGCGAACGCCGCGATGCGGGTGAAGAATCCCGCTAGAAGCAATAGCCCGCCAAAAAGTTCTGTGAAAGACGAGACATAACCCAGCCAGCGTGGCACGCCGAGGCTGGCAATCCACTGGGCGTGGTGCTGCAAGCCTCCAAATACATTGTGGTAGCCGTGTACGACCATGATGGCGCCCAGAGTCAGGCGCATAACGAGAAGAGCGAGGGGTTGCAAGCGATCGAGATAGCGCAAAACGTTCCTCCGAACCGACGAGATAGATTACAGCAGCCAGCGGTTGTAAGGAAGAAGAGGGAATCCCAGAAAACGATTGCGCCTCGCGCCGGGTTTTGGTAACGTTGCCTCCGCCGCAGGATGCCAGTCTGAACAGACGAATGTGTCTTACAGGCCTCTTGCCGGTCTTTTCTCCCCGGGCCCAGAAATATGATCGCAAAGTCCTACGTCCGCGAACCGACCTGCACCTTTGTGCGTTCGCGGCGGGACTAAGACTTTTTCGAGTTGAGGAGTGTGCGATGAAGTTCACAGTGACGGGAAGTGCCCTGCGAAAGTCGATCCTTTTCTTGCTCGTGATGACGGTTCCGGCGCTTGCTTGGGGCCAGAAAAAAACACAGAGCGCTCCGAAGTCGAGCGCACCCGCTCCGCATGCCAGCGCGCCAGCGCACAATTCGGCGCCAAGTTCTAACCGCCCATCGCAGGGCTCGAATGGCCATTCGGGAACGTCAACCCAAGGACGACCTGCGAGCAGCAACACGAGCCGTCCTGGCACATCGACGAACAGTCGCCCAGGATCGACGACGAATGGCCGACCGGGCGCGACCACGAATGGTCGCCCAAGCTCTACGAACGGGCGCCCAAGCACCACAACGAACGGGCGTCCTGGCACCACTACCAACGGCCGGCCAGGAACCACGAATACAGCAGGTAAGCCGGGCGCAATGAACAACGGACGCCCCGGCGGAGCGACCACAAACAAAGCAGGTATGAGCCGTCCGGCTCCGGGCCGGCAGGTTTCGCTGAAGGGCGGCGGGTCAGCGCATATTCGTCCGAATGGGCAGATTCGCTCCGTCAACCGGAACGGAATGCAGATTTCACACGGAATGCACGGCGGACGCACGGTCGTGAGCACGCACAACGGGGCGCGAGTCGTGACCAACGGACGGCGTGGCGGCTATGTGCAGCGCGCTTACGTGACGCGCGGTGGCCGTTCCTATTATTCGCGCACCTACTACTATCACGGGGCTTACCGCAGTGGCGTCTATCGCGGCTATAACTATGGCGGACGCCCCTACTACGGCTACTACCCTGCTTACTATTACCGGCCGGCGTATTACGGATGGGCTTACAACCCCTGGCCGGCTCCGGCTCCTTATGCATGGGGATGGGGGGGAGCGCCGTGGTATGGCTACTACGGTCCCGCTTATTACCAACCGTATCCCGTGTATCCGTCGGCAGCTTTCTGGCTGACCGATTTCATGATCGCCGCCGCGCTGCAGGCTGCTTATGAATCGCAGGCGAATGCCTGGCTCCGTCCCGACGCAGGCGACGGGATGCTGTGGGCCAGTCTCGCTCCCATGGGCGCTCCGGCGGAAACGGCGAAGCTCACTCCCGAGGTCAAAGAGCAGATCTCCGAGGAGGTGAAGCTGACGCTGGCCGCGGAACAAGCTGAGGCGGCGAAAGGGAAAAGCAATTCCTCCGGCGCGCAACCTGCGACTTCCAACGAAGCGCCGCCGGCTCTCGATCCCAAGTTCAAGGTATTCGTGGTGTCGTCCGACATGAGCTTGGTGGCGGACGGTGATGAGTGTCCGCTATCGCAGGGGGACGTGATTTCGCGAACCACGGAAACTCCGGACGACGATGGGAACGTGAATGTGAAAGTCGTCGCCAGCACGAAACAGGATTGCGCCGTAGGGAAAGAAGGACCCGTCTCCACGGACGATCTGCAGGAGATGTACAACCAATTCCGTGAGTCGATCAAGGACGGGATGGGTGAACTGGCCAAGAAACAGGGCACAGGTGGACTGCCGAAGGCCCCGGATACGACCACGGTGGATGGAGATGTTCCCGCACCTCCGCCCGACAAGAATGTGGAGAAGACTCTGCAGGATCAACAGGCTGCTGCCGACCAGACCGAATCGGAAGTCAAGCAGGAAGCTGGTGCGTCCGGCGGTGGCGGCTCGCAGTGAACGGGCATGAGTGACGAGCAAGGGAGCGTCCGCGGTTCCGCGATGCTCCCTTCTCAACTTTAACGACTCTCAAGCTGTGCGATCACATTCCAAAGAGAACTGGCAGGAGGGTTTCGTGATGTCGACGAGGTTCAAGCTTCTTTTTCCGGCATTGGCGTTGGTTCTGACGATGGCGGTGCGGGCTCATGCCCAGGCGCCCACGCTGCAGGAGCAACTCGCGGCGCAGTACAAGCTGGTCAAGATGGGATCGGACACGAGCGGATACGCGGTGGTGGACGCGGGAACGCTGCTGGAGATCAAGAAGGGCGGAATTCTGGCCGTGCCGTATTCCGACAACAGCATTCTTTCGACGAAGTATGAGGGCGGAACGGTGCACTCTCCCAACACGCTGCTGACGAAGGGCCTGGGCTTCGGCATGAAGAAGTTCGGCAAGGAGCAGACCACACATCTGTTCGCGGCGGGCGACAAAGTCTATCCGTCGAAAATCGAAGTCGACGCGAACAAAGACGAGGTCTCCATAACGATCGTGGCGTGCGATACGTGCAACAAGACGGATCCTCCGACCTACAACAAGGCGAAGGTCGTGTTCCAGTTCCCCAAAGGATCTCTCGCAAAGGCGAGTGCCGGTGATGTAGAGGACACGATCGGACAGTTGCTCGCGATCAGCGACGATTCGCAGCAGGGGCAAGATCAGGGCGGTCAGCAGCAACAGGGAGGCCAGGATCAACAGGGCGGTGGCGGACAACAGCAAGCGGCCCAGCCACAACAGCAACAGCAGCAGGCCGAACCACAAACAATCGAGAAAGGGCAGACCACCGATCAAGTGCAAGCGGCGCTCGGAAAGCCGGACAAGATCGTGAACCTTGGAGCCAAGCAAATCTACGTGTACAAAGATCTGAAAGTGACATTCTTGATGGGCAAGGTGGTCGATGTTCAGTAAGACGCGCCGTTAAGAGAACCTGCAAATCGCTCGCACTGGCGCGGTGCGATAGTGCAATTACGGCATGCGTCAATGAGAATTTTGTTGCGCGGTAACTTTGCTCTCCTCGGGTAAAGTGCTGCGAAAACAGCAGTTTGAGCGAGCGATATAGTACCTCCGTACCGTGCCTAGTACTTCAGTTACCGGTCAGCGAGTGACCGGGCACGTTCTGCACAAGCTATCCGCCTAATAGTATTCACGATCAAGCTACCCACAACCTGTAGTTTTACCCCCAGCTACCCGTTTCCCGAATTCCAAAAAACGGGCAAAAAACCCAAAGAAACACGGAGATTCGCTCCGAGCCGGGGTTTTTCAGGGTTGAGATATGCTCGGAACACCGAAAGCCCTCGGAGCCGATATTGAGGGCGAGGCGTTGTTCGGAAGTAAAGCCTGCGGGCCGGGGAATCGGAGCGGGAATGGACGTAGCGGAAAAGGCAAAGGGAACCATGGCTGACTCGCGAGAAGTGATGAACATCCGGCAAGCGTCGCAATACCTGGGCGTGAGCCCGGACACGCTTTACAAGTACGTTGGCGAGCAGAAGATTCCCGCATTCAAGTTAGGCAACCGCTGGCGCTTCAAGAAGTCCCGTTTGGACCAGTGGATGGAAGAGAAGTCGAGCGAGATGGAACCGCAGGCGAAACGTAAACCGAAGGCGACGGGAAAAGCCGCCGGACAGGTTTAGGGAAGCAAGCTAGACAAAAACGTCGCGGGCGACAAAGTCCGCGCCACACAAAAGGTGGGCACATGTTTGGATTGGGATCGAAGTCCATTGTTGGCCTGGATGTAGGCTCTTCAAGCATCAAGGCAGTCGAGCTGAAGAAAAAGGGTGGGCAGATTGAAGTCGCACACCTCGGACTGGAGCCGCTGTCTTCCGACATCGTGGTCGATTCGATGATCGTAGACTCGGGCACGGTTTCGAGCGCGATTTCGAAGCTGTTCCTCGACAACGAGATCAAGACCAAGGCCGTGGCCACCGCGGTGAGCGGGCACTCGGTGATTGTGAAAAAGATCTCGCTGCCCTCGATGAGCGACCAGGAACTGGCCGAGACCATCGAGAAGGAAGCGGCGCAGCACATTCCCTTCGATCTGGCCGACGTCAGCCTGGACTACCAGATTCTCTCCGACGAAGTGGGCAGTCCGCAGATGGACGTCCTCCTCGTTGCGGTGAAGAAGGACAAGATTCTGAACTACACCAACGTACTCTCGATGTCAGGGCGCACCCCGGCTATCGTCGACATAGACGCGCTGGCGCTGCAGAACTGCTACGAGTACAACTACCAGCCGGCGCCTGGCCAGGTGGTCGCGCTGCTGAACCTGGGCGCGAGTGTGATGAACATCAACATCGTGAAGGGTACGACGCCTCTGTTCCCGCGCGACGTCAGCGTGGGCGGGCATCAGTACACCGACTCGCTGCAGAAGGAACTCGACCTGAGCTTTGAAGACGCCGAGTCGCTCAAGCTGGGCAACAAGGTGGGCACGGTGAGCGAGGACGCGAAGCAGCCGATCCTGCAGCAGGTCACCGAGATCATCGTGCTGGAAATTCAGAAGACGTTCGACTTCTTCCGGGCCAGCGCGGCCGGCGAGCATATCGAAAAGATCTACCTGGCGGGCGGTTCGTCGAAGGTTCCGGGCCTGGTGGAAGCGTTGCGGCAAGAGTTCTCGATGCCGGTGGAACTGTTGAATCCGTTCCAGCGGGTCACGCCTCCGGTCGAAGGACACGGAGCGGAGCTGGTAGAGCAGAATCCCGGCCAGATGGCAGTGGCAGTGGGCTTGGCCCTGAGGAGCTTTGAATCCCTATGATCAAAATTAACCTGCTGGAAAATTCCAAGGGGAAGAGCAAGCGCGGTGGCGGCGGACCGTCGATGCCCACGATGGAAATGGGCGACATGGGCTCGCCCAAACTGAAGATCCTGGCCGTGCTGGTGGTGGCAGGGTTGTTCAACCTGGGCTACTGGTACCGGCTGGACCATCAGGCGAAGGCAATCGAAGCGCACATGAAGGTCGCCGAGCAGAAGAACCGCGAACTGGCCGACGTGAAGGCGCGCTTTCTGGAGCGTCAGACCCAAGCCAATAACTACAAGCGGCGGGTGGACGTGATCGACGGGCTGCGGGCGGCACAGAACGGTGGTCCGGTCAACCTGATGGCGATGCTGGGCGAGACGGTCAACAACACCGAAGCGGTATGGCTCAGCAAGATGGACGATTCCGGATCGAGTGTGAACCTGGAAGGAACGGCGCTGAGCACGGACGCAGTCGCCAACCTGATCGCGAACCTGCAGAAGACCGGTTTCTTCAGGAACGTCGAGATCAAGGAAACCTTTCAGGACGACACGATCAAGGACATGCAGGCATTCCAGTTCACGCTGACTTGCGAGAAGGGAAAGTCGTAAAGGCGGACCTATGGCGAATTTTAGCGAAATGTCGGGCATCAAGCAGTGGGCAACGGTGGTGGTTGGGGGAGCTGTGGTGACGGCGGCGTTGTACTTCACGCTGTTCAAGAGCCAGAACGACCACAACGCGGCGGCACAGCACGCCCTCGAAGACAAGATCCGGGAAAACAACGAGCTCGAGTCCTACCGGCCCAAGCTGAAGCAGATTGAGCAGCAGCTGGCCGAGCTGAAACAGCAGCTGGAAATCGAGCAGCGCATCGTCCCCGATGAAAAGCAGGTGGATGGATTCATCACCATGCTCGATGCCGAGGCCCAGAAGGCGGGAGTGGAACTGCGGCGCTACATGGCGAAGGACACACGGGCGCAACAGTACTACACCGAAGTGCCCTTCGACATCGAACTGGACGGACCGTACTATTCGGCGCTGAATTTCTTTGATCGGGTGAGCAAGCTGGAGCGGATCGTCAATGTCAGCGGACTGCTGGTGGCGACGACGAAGAATCCGAGCGCGGCGAAAGCCAAGCATACGTACCAGTACGCGCCCAATGAAAGCATCATCGCGACTTTCACGGCGACCACATACTTCAGTCACGATCTACAACCTTCAGCGGCAGGCGCCGGTATGAAACCGGGAACGCCGGCGGCGAAGTAGGGATGGCTATGAAGCTGACGACAGGCATTTTGGCAATGGCAATGATGGCGGGCGCGGCTGTGGCACAGAGCCCGGACGCGATCGACAACGCGCGCAGCACGGCAAAATCGCTGCAGCAGACGCAGGCCAACCCGGCTCCCAAGGCGGCCGCCGTTCCGGTGGCAGCCAAGCCGGCACCGGGCGCTCCGGCTCCCGCGGTGAAACCCGCGGGGATACCGGGGTCCAAACCGGTCGCAGCGGCGAAGCCGGCATCCACGTCTTCGCACAACCAGCTGCACCGGGTGAACGTGGTTCCAGCGGCGGACGGTGTCCAGATCGAAATCAGTTCCAGCCAGGCGGTGACGCCCCAGGTGACCAAACTGACTTCGCCGGCCCGTTTGCTGGTCGAACTGCCGGAGACCGTGGTGGCCACCGCGCAGAACAAGATTCCCGTGGGCAGCGCCGGAGTGAAGGCGGTGCGCATCGGCATGGACGGCAAGACTCCTCCGACCACCAGTGTGGTGGTGGATCTGGAACAGCCGCTGTCCTATGAGTTGACTCCGGGAGCTGCCGGGAAATTGATCCTGACCCTGCATTCGCAGGGCGGTGCGCCGAGCGTAGCTAAGAGTACTCCAGCGCCCGCAAAGACTGCTCCCGCGAAGGCCTCGGCACCGGCGACCCATGCTGCGGCGAAACCAGCCCCAGCACCGACGAAAGTTGCCGCGGTGAAAGAGACCGCCACGAAGCCAGTGGCACAGGCTTCGAAGCCTGTGCCGAAACAGCCCGCCAAGGCGGCTGCACCGGTTACGGCTAAAACTGCAGCTCCGGCAAAGACCACGGCTCCGGCCGTGAGCGCGCCCGCGGCTGCGACCCAGACCGCGACGGCGCCCAAGGCGCCCAAGCCGGAAGAGAAGAAATGGGCGATGAACGGGAAACGCGATCCGTTCTTCAGTCCCGTTGTTCAGACCAACGGCTCGGGTTGTTCGACTGGAAAGAAGTGCCTGGAGATTGGCGCAATCAACCTTCGAGGCGTGGTGAAGTCCGACACGGGCTTCATCGCGGTGGTCACCAACAACCTGAACAAGGCTTACTTCTTGCGGGAGAACGATCCCGTGTTTAACGGATACGTGGTGAAGATCACGGGTGATTCGGTCGTGTTCCAGGAAACGATTCAGGACAAGCTGGGCAAGTCGTTCACGCGGGAAGTCGTGAAGAGAATCTTTACGCCGGCGGTTTAGTGCAGGACGGCGCAACCGGAAACCGGGAGCGCCGAAATCAAGTTTGCAGAAGGACACGCGGGCCAGGCCCGCGGGTGGGGAGAGGCGAAATGCGAAAGCAACAATTGACAATGTTCGTATCGGCGCTGGCAATGGCGGTGGCTGCGGTGGCGCAGACCCCGAACCAGCTCGATCGAGTCAACGTAGTCCGGAGCACGGACGACATCCGGGTCGAGATGAGCTCCCGCGGCACAATGACGCCGAAGCTCAGCACTCTGGACTCGCCCGATCGCGTGGTGGTGGACCTGCCGGAGACCGTAATGGCGACCGGGCAGACCCGCATCGCGGTGGGCGCGGCTGGGGTCAAGGGCGTGCGCATTGGCATGGATGGCCAGGCACACCCGACCACACGCATCGTCGTCGACCTCGACAAGGCTTGCGCCTACGAGCTGACGCCGGGTCCGGCAGGGAAGCTGGTCCTGACCCTGCACGCCAACGCGGTGGCCAAGGCCGCCCCTGAGGCACAGATAAAGACAGTTGCCGCCAGCTCGCCGGTTCCGGCCAGCCCGGTAGCAGTTGCTGAGGCTCCGAAGGCTGCGGCCACGGATTCCAAGCCCACGGACTTTGTATTTGTCGAGCCTTCGTACCAGGCCAAGAACCAGGCGAGCGACGTGAAGAACGACGCCGAGCCCACGGTTCGCGCCCAGGAAGCGGCGGCGCGGTTCTCGGACAAGACTGCCGCGGAACTGCTTCCGGTGAGCGCGCACGCAGCCCAGCAGAGTTCCACGGGAATTACTCCTGCGGTGAACCTGGCTGCGGAGCAAAAAGCTCAGGCGGGCCAGCAATCCGCCGCGACCGGCCCGAAGTATACCGGCGAGCCGATCTCGGTCAACCTGAAAGACGTCGACCTGAAAGACTTCTTCCGGCTGATTCACGAAATCAGCGGGCTTAATGTAGTGCTCGATCCTAATGTGCACGGCACGCTGACCGTGGTACTCGATGACGTGCCGTGGGATCAGGCGCTCGACATCGTGCTCAAGAACAACGACCTGGCGCGTGAGCTGGAAGGCAACGTCCTGCGCATCGCCACGGTGGAAACTCTGAAGCATGAAGCCGACGCCCGCCGGGCGCAGATTGAATCTGAATCGCTGGCCGTGGAAAAAGTCTCGGTCACGCGCTTCCTGAGCTATGCCAAGGCGAAAGACGTCATTGTCACGGTAAAGAAATTCCTCTCGCAGCGCGGCGACGTCGTGGCGGATGACCGCACCAACGCCGTCATCATCAACGACATCCCGAAGACGATTCCGACCATCGACCGCCTGCTGACGCAGCTGGACCGCAAGACGCAGGAAGTCGAAATCGAAGCCCGTGTAGTGGCGGCGACGCGGCAGTTCGCGCGTGACATCGGCACACAGTTCGGCTTCGGCTGGGGCAACGGAGCCAATGCCATCGGCGGCAACGCCGGCGCGGGCAGCTCTCCGACCACGGTCAACGGGCTGACTCCAGGCTACATCACAGTGCCGGGAACTGGAGGCGGCACGGGATCCTCGATTCCCTTATTCTCGAACCTGGGGTCCACGTCGCCTTCGAGCGGCTTGACCTTCATCAATGCCAGCAACACTGTGCGGATTGATGCCGTCCTGTCGATGGCCGAGTCGCGCGGCTTGCTGAAAGTGCTCTCTCGCCCGCGAGTCGTAACCCAGAACAACATTCAAGCGCTGGTGAGGCAGGGCGTGCGCGTGCCGATCGTGACGCAGGCGCAGTTGGGTGGTCCTCCGACCGTGACCTACGTTGACGCTTTCCTGCGGTTGACGGTGACTCCACAGATCACTTCGGAAAACACCATCTTCCTGAACGTGGACGTGGAAAACACCACTCCGAACTTCGGTCAGGAAGTGCAGGGCAATCCGGAACTGATCACGCAGCAGGCCACCACGCAGGTACTAGTGACCGACGGCGGCACGGTGGTGATCGGCGGCGTCATTCAGACGCAGAACTCGATCAACGTCACGCAAGTTCCGCTGCTCGGCAACCTGCCCTACCTGGGCAACCTGTTCAAGCACACCGTCGTTAACACTCAAAATCAAGAGTTGATATTTTTCATCACCCCGCGAATCATTCAGACATAGTTTGTCCGAACCGGCAGCGTAGTTCGAAGATTGAAACCGCCGTCCTGAAGAACCTGTCAGGACGGCGGTTTTGCGTTTGGGCTGGGCGACTGCGAGGCAGAACTGCTACTCTAGGGCGGACGATTCCCTCCAGGACGCCAACTTGAAGCTTGTCTGTTTCTCTCTGATTCTCTCCACAGTCCTGATCGCGTCCGCGATGGCCGGTTGTCGACCTGAACCGGCGTCGGGACGCTTCCTCGCCTACACAATTGAGACAGTGATTTCCGACGGCGCCCTGTCCCTGGACGTTACGGTCAGCTTTCGCCTGCCGGGATCCAGGGGAACGCGGCTGGTCCTGCCCTCGGAATGGCAGGGGCAAAAAGAGCTCTACAAGGCAATTCATGGCCTGGAGACGCTCTCGCGGGGGACCGTTCTGCAGAAAGGCGAGACCCTGTGGTCAAGGCAGATGACATTTCCTCCGGGAGAGGTGGTGCGGCTGCGTTACCGAGTTGCCAAGGATTGGGAAGGCAAGATCGACTCGTCGTCTTACTTCAGGGTGATGCTCGATCGCTCCTACTTCCAGGTGTCGGGACGCAACTTTCTTGTCTATCCGGATATACCGGAGGACGAGGAATTGCCGATGTCTCTGGAATGGAAGGGCCTGCCGCCGCAGTGGAGCGTTGTGGACAGCTTCGGCGGAGACGCACCCTGCCAGTCATTGACCGCAAGGCTCATCAAGTTGTCGAACGGCTTGTTCGCGGGAGGCGAGCTGCGTGCTACGAAGCTGACAGTTGCGGGTGAGCGGGTCTATGTTGCGACCCGTGGCAGGTGGGAGTTTGCGGACTCGGCATTCGGAGACTTGGCTCTGAAGATACTAGCTTCGGAACGTGGGTTCTGGCACGACAGCGTCATCCCGTCCTACCTGATTACGCTGTTTCCCAGCGACGACGCACCCGGCAACTATGGAGGGACAGCACTGGAAGATTCGTTTGCCCTGTTCATGTCACGGAATGCGACCTTGGATTTCAATACCAAATTCCTCGTGGCTCATGAGATGTTTCACTCGTGGAATGCTGCGAAGTTGGGTGAGATTCGACAGGAAACGCCATACTGGTTCACCGAAGGTTTCACGGACCACTATGCTCGATTGCTGCTGTTGCGGGCGGGCCTGATCACCACCGACGAATATGCGCGCGATATCGATTCTGCGTATCACGAGTACGTTGGTTCTCCTGTCCTCCATGTGACGGGCAAACGGGCACGGGAGCTGTTCTTCGAGGATCCCAATCTGCAACGACTCGCTTATCTGCGCGGCGATTTTCTAGCTCTGCGCTGGGATCAGCTGATCCGACAGAGAAGTGGCGGCAAAGAGTCCCTGGATACCGCGATGCGAGATCTGTTCCAACAGGCCAGGCGCAAGGAATTGATCCTCACGAGCGAATTTCTGGGGAGCCATTTTGGTTCCTATGTGGGACCGGAGGGAACTCGGGACATTCAGAAATATATCGAAGATGGAGAGACGATCCCCCTCGCAAAGTAGTAACGTGCAAAGGTCCTACGCACCTGGGACTCCTTTGAGTCGCTTTCCTTGTTAAACTTTCCGGCAATGGATTTCCCATCGCGCCAGAAGAAATTGCGGGAGCACCTTGCCACTACTCGCTTCGATGCCCTGCTGATCAGCCATCTTCCCAATATTCGATATCTCTGCGGTTTCACGGGCAGCGCCGGGCTCCTGCTAGTGGAAGAAGCCGGAAGCGTTTTCTTTACCGACGTCCGCTATGACACGCAGGCGGACGAAGAGGTGAAGGGCGCGAAGGTGGTGATTGCGAAGAAAGCAGTGCTGACCGCTCTGGGCGAGCTTCTCGAGGCGCGGCGCAAGCGGGCCCGGGGGTGGACCATCGGCCTCGAGGCGGAGCACTTTACCATCGCCGAAAAGAAGCGCCTGACGCAGGTAACGCCAGCGGGAGTCCGGTTGAAAGACGCACCCTCCGTGGTCGAACGGGCGCGCATGATTAAAGATGCCGACGAGTTGCAGCGAATTCGTGCCGCGGTAGCTTTGGGAGCAAAGTTGTTCGACCGGGCAGTCGAAGTTCTGCGGCCGGGAGTGAAGGAAACCGAGGTGGCGGCGGAGATGGAATTGGCCGCGCGGCGCGGCGGGGCCGAGGAGATGTCGTTTCCGACAATCATTGCTTCAGGAGCGAGGTCGGCGCTGCCCCACGGGCGCGCTTCGGTGCAGGAGATCGCCCCAGGAGGGTTCGTGGTCTGCGACTTCGGTGTTATACTTTCAGGTTATTGTTCCGATCAGACGCGCACTGTGTGGGTAGGGCCTGTTTCTAAGGACGCCCGCGAGGCTTACGAGGCGGTGCGGGAGGCGCAGCAGGCGGCGATTGTTGCCGTACGTCCCGGCATTCCGGTCGGCGAGGTCGATGCTGCGGCCCGTAAGATGTTGCGTAAAGCCGGGTTAGGGCGCTATTTTACCCATTCGACCGGGCATGGAGTCGGGCTGGAGATTCACGAATCGCCGCGCGTCGCCAGCGGACAGCCGGAGATTCTGCAGCCCGGTATGGTCATCACGATCGAGCCGGGAGTATACTTCCCCGGCAAATGGGGCGTGAGGATCGAGGATATGGTGGCGGTTACGGCCGGTGGCTGTGAGGTAATGACGCCGACAAGCAAGGATTTTCTGGCGGTTTAGTCTTCTTGCACTTTCAGCCGGGCAGGATCGAGGCCCGGCTTCTTCGCGTGAGCCATGATCGGCTTGCGGGATTGGCTCGCGGGACGTTGACGAAGGGTCCCACCCTACACGAATGAATCAAAAAGAGCTGAAAGAACTCATCGAGTTCCTCATCGAAAAGGACATTGCCGAGTTCGAATTAGAGCGCGGCGATGTCAAGGTTCGGATCAAGCGCGCTGGAGAGCAAACCATCGTTCACGCGCACGGAGAACCGCGTTTTTATGCGGTGCCTCCTGCGCCCGGTGCCGCGCCGGAACTAGGTGCTGCGCCCGTCGCCGCCGCGCCCGCCGCTGCTGTTCCTCCTGCGGCTCCAGTTCCCGAAGAGGGGCTTCACATGGTGAAGTCTCCTATCGTCGGAACGTTCTACGAAGCTCCCTCGCCGGGCGCGCCTCCGTTCGTGAAGCCCGGAGACATGGTGGAAGTGGGGCAGGTGCTCTGCATCGTCGAGGCCATGAAACTGCTCAACGAGATTGAGTCGGACGTGGCCGGGGAGATCGTCAAGAAGTTGGCGGTCAACGGCCAGCCGATCGAGTACGGCCAGGACCTGTTCGTGATAAGGCCCAAGAAGTGAATCTGGGATAAATCTGGCGCGCTCTGGGCGCGCCTTTTTGTGTCTGCCAGTTATGAGCTACGAGCTTCGAGCCGCAAGCTTGAATTAAGTAGTTCATAGCTCATAGCTCTTACTCATGTTCAAGAAAATTCTGATTGCCAACCGCGGAGAGATTGCACTGCGCGTGATTTGCGCGTGCAAGGAACTGGGTATCCGCACGGTCGCCATTTACAGCGAGGCCGACCGCAACTCCCTGCACGTACGCTTTGCCGATGAAGCCATCTGCATCGGCCCGCCCCAGCTTGCGCTCAGCTATCTGAATATCCCTGCCGTCATCAGCGCGGCGGAGATCGCCAATGTGGAAGCCGTGCATCCCGGCTACGGGCTGCTGGCGGAAAACGCGAACTTTGCCGAGGTCTGCGAGACCAGCGGGATTAAGTTCATTGGTCCGCGACCCGAAGTGACGCGGCTCATGGGTGAGAAGGAAAAGGCTCGCACCGCAATGAAGCAGGCCGGTGTGCCGATCCTGCCCGGGTCGGATGGCATTATCGGGTCAGACGGCGAAGCGATCGAATGGGCGCGGCAGGTCGGCTTCCCGGTAATCGTGAAAGCTTCGGCGGGCGGCGGCGGTCGCGGCATGCGCATCGTCCGCAATGAAGAGGAACTGCCGGGGCTGTTCAGGGCGGCGCAGGCGGAGGCGGCGGGCGCGTTCGGCAACGGCGACCTCTACATGGAGAAGTACGTCGAGCATCCCCGGCACATCGAGTTTCAAGTGCTGGCCGACGAGCACGGCAACGTTGTGAGTCTGGGCGAACGCGAGTGCTCCATTCAGCGCCGCCACCAGAAGTTGCTGGAGGAGTCGCCTTCCACGCAGGTTACGCCTCAACTGCGCGATGAGATCGGCGCGGTCCTGTGCAAGTCGCTGGCGGAGATCGGATACAGCAACGCGGGCACGATTGAGTTTCTGATGGACCAGGACCGGCGCCTGCATTTCATCGAGATGAACACTCGCATTCAGGTGGAGCATCCAGTCACCGAGATGGTCACGGACGTTGACCTGGTGAAGAGCCAGATTCTGATCGCGGCGGGCGCGCGCATGAGCGAAGTGCTGATGGGACCGATCGTCCACCGGGGACACGCCATCGAATGCCGCATCAACGCGGAGCATCCGGAGAAGTTCACGCCGTCGGCGGGGAAGATTACCGCGTTTCATCCCCCGGGAGGAACGGGAGTGCGCGTCGATACGGCCGCTTATGCCGAAGGCGTGATTCCACCGTACTACGACTCTCTGATTGCCAAGCTGATCGTGCGCGGGAAAGATCGCAGCGAAGCGGTTTCGCGCATGGCACGGGCATTGGAGATGTTCATTGTTGAGGGCGTGTATACCACGATTCCGCTGCACCGGAAGATTCTGGCGGATGAGGACTTCCGCGCAGGGAAGATCGACACCGGATTCATCGAGCGTTTCTTGAAGAAGAACGGCGGCAATTAGTGCCGAGTGGCGAGTACCGCGTTCCGAGCGAAGGTCAGCCCACCTCAGACTTCATGGCCGCGTGCCAGTAGTACCACCAAGCAGGGAAGCACAGATGCGATTGCCTACTCTTCTTCTCGTAGCGTCTTTTTGTGGGCCGGCGCTCTTTGCGCAGGCGTGCCCCCACAGCAACGTCTACGAGGCCGCCCCTATAGAAGAGGTGCTGCACGCCAATCGTGCAGAGGCCATTTTCCGGTACGCGGCGATCTCTGGGGACATCGTAGCGCCTTCGCTTCGGCGTTTGTCTAAACCAGGCATGAAGGTTGATTCCGTCCCCGGCGCGGCGCAGGTAAGTCTGGCGAGGCTCGGCGACAATGAGGCACTGAGAGAGCTTGAAAATGAACTCAACGATCCGGCGTCTTCTTACAAAGCAGTTCCGAAGCTGGTTCGCGTCGGAACCGATCGTGTCGTGTCCGTTCTCATGGGCTATCTGAGCGCGCATATTTCCGACCACTCCCTTCATCACGACTTTGGCGACTACAGCAGCGATCTACGGCGCACATTAATAGAATCCCTTTCCGAACAATTGCAAGTGGGACCCATCCTGCCGACTGGTTTTTTCTCACTCTCTCCTTCGGACTGGCTGACATGGTGGGATCAAAATAAGGGCAAACCGGTCGCGCTCTCGATCAGCGGCAACTTGCACGATCCCTACCTGCAATGCCTTGCGCGAAAGGTGGAGTGGGGTTTCCCCGACGCAATCTTCGATATGGCCCGCACACGGGATCCTCAGGTGATACCGGTTCTGAGGTTTCTGGCGCGCTTTGGCAATCCTCAGAGGCGACCCTTTGTTTTGGCAACCCTGCAAGGCCGTGCTCAGTTGGGCCTGGCGCAGTTCGGAGACCAGGACGAGTTGCAGACCATCAACCAAGAACTCGATATTTCGGGCTTCGGCAGCGCAATCGAAGAACTCCGGCAATTAGGAGGGCCGGTTGGCGTGGCCGCTCTCATCGACGCCCTGGACAGCCCCAATTTTCTGACCCAGTACAGAGGCACGCCGGGCTTTCAGAGACTGGTAAACGAGCGCAATCAGTCAATCGAGGATGCGTTGGCGAGGATGGTCATCTCTCCCCCCGAAACGCTGGTCACTCCTGGGACAGCCAAGAGATGGAAAGCTTGGTGGGAAAAGAACAAGAACACGGCACAGTTCGTGAAGCCACCCGTGACCACCTATGAATAAGGGAGCCCCTGGCCGGCTTGCTATGACTCGGTTCCCTCGCCTTTACTGCATTGCGGATGCCGCTTTTCTACCTACGACGGCGGAATTGCTTGCCTATGCCGAAGAACTCGCCGCGGGCGGATGTACGCTGCTGCAGTACCGCAACAAGTCCGGGAATGCGCGGGTGATGCTGGAGCAGGCTCGGGAATTGAGAAGGCTCTTTCCTGTCCATGCCGATGTGGAATCCCACTCTAACGCCGCAGAGAACGCGGCGTTAGAATGGGGCACCCAGAATCCCATTCGACTGATCATGAATGACCGCGCGGACCTTTGCCTGGCCGCCGGTTTCGATGGAGTACATGTAGGGCAGGAGGACTTGTCGCCGGAGTCCGTCCGCAAGATTATCGGCGCGGACCGCTGGCTCGGCGTCTCTACCCACAATCCAGAGCAACTGGGGGAAGCAGATCTTACTTCAGCCGACTACCTTGCCATCGGGCCGGTGTTCGCCACCTCCAGCAAAGAGAGGCCCGATCCGGTCGTTGGGCTTGAAGGAGTGCGCCGGGCGCGGCGATTGACGCGCAAGCCACTAGTGGCAATCGGGGGAATTACCCGGGCGAATGCCGCCTCAGTCATCGAAGCGGGAGCCGATTCCGTTGCCGTGATATCCGACCTGTTACGAGGCCCGCGGAAATCAGCAGAGGAATTTTTCCGTGTCTTAGGGTAAAGTTCTGTGGCATCGCGAATGCTCGCTTTTCGATTGTCATCCTGAGCGAAGCGAAGAGCGCTGAGTTGTCAAGGATCTATGTACTCTGCCTGGGGCGTGCCGGAACTGGCAAAGTGCATAGGTCCTTCGTCGGGCAAAAGCGCCCTCCTCAGGATGACAAGATGAGTGGCAGGCGAAGAAGACGACCGACTAACGACTAACGACTAACGACCGAGTCCGGAGGCTCCTGAGTACACCGACAACGCAGCCGTCCACAGGCAGCGACTGGGAAATCCACAGTCATCAGGATAAGGAACTGGTACAGGGGCTTGGGCCTGACCAGTGCCACCATGCTGGTCATGGGGTCAATGATCGGCTCGGGCATCTTTATTGTGTCGGCGGAGATCGCTCGCGAGGTGGACTCGCCGGCCCTGCTGATCGGAGCCTGGGCCGTCGCCGGGTTCATGACGATTGTGGCTGCTCTCAGTTATGGCGAGCTGGCCGCCATGATGCCGCGCGCTGGCGGACAGTACGTGTATCTGCGCGAGGCACTTGGGCCACTCTGGGGATTTCTCTACGGCTGGACGCTGTTTCTGGTCATTCAGACTGGAACGATCGCCGCCGTGGGTGTGGCTTTCGGCAAGTTCCTCGGCATCTTCGTTCCCTCAATTTCTTCGACGCATTGGCTGCTGCATCTCTGGAGAGTTCCACCTATTCACGTGGGGCCCGATGGTGCTGGGCAACATAGACGTCGGCATCAATACGCAGAATCTGGTTGCGATCCTGCTGGTGATCTTCCTTTCGGTGGTGAATATTTTTGGACTTGAAGACGGGCGCGGCGATTCAGAACATCTTCACCGCTGCCAAAGTTTCCGCTCTGCTCGGACTGGCGGTGTTCGGGTTTGCCCTTGGACGCAACCCTCAGGCTCTCGCCGCGAATTTCGGGGCGAACTTCTGGCACAACGCGGGACTGAGCGCGCAGCACGCGGTGCAGGTCGGCGTAGGCGGACCGATCGTCATGGTTGGAACGCTGACCATCCTCGCCGTGGCGCAGGTTGGCTCGCTGTTTTCGGCAGATGCCTGGAATAACGTAACCTTTACGGCCGGGGAAGTGAAGAATCCCAGCCGCAATCTTCCACTCTCTCTGGCTCTGGGTACGGGCGTGGTCATCGCTCTCTACATCGCCTGCAACTTTATTTATCTGAGCGCTCTGCCGCTGGATGGGGCCGAGGGTGGAGTCACGATTCTGGCTCGCGGAATCAAGCACGCTGCCGAAGATCGCGTTGGCACTGCGGTCATGACCCAGATGTTTGGCGCCGCGGGCGGGCTGCTCATGGCTGCCGCGATCATGATTTCCGGCTTTGGCTGCGCCAATGGACTGATTCTCTCCGGGGCGCGCGTCTACTACGCCATGGCGAAAGACGGGCTCTTCTTCCGCAATGTCGCCAAGCTGCATCCTACCTATAAGACTCCAGCGGTTTCGCTGATGGTGCAGATGGTGTGGGCGTGCCTGCTGTGCGTCTCGGGCAGTTACGGGCAGCTTCTGGACTACATCATTTTCGCCGTGCTGGTGTTCTACATCCTGACGATTGTGGGAATGTTCGTATTGCGGCGGACGCATCCCGACGCGAACCGGCCATACCGGGCGGTGGGATACCCAATTCTCCCGATCATTTATATTGTGATGGCCTCATTCATCGATGTCGTACTATTGCGCTACAAACCGCAGTTCACGTGGCCGGGGCTGATCGTGGTGCTGCTGGGAATTCCGGTTTACTGCGCGTGGTCGAAGGGGTCGCGGCGTGGCAACCCAACTGAGTCCGCCTAAGATCCAGGGACAAAAGAGCCAAGGAGAAACCAAACGGATGGCAAATCTGCTGGCAACCAAGCCGCTGAACCTGCTGATGGAAGAAGCCCGCGAAACGGGCGAGCACAGCCTGAAACGCACATTGGGCGTCTTTCAGCTTACTGCGCTGGGCGTGGGCGCGATTATTGGCGCCGGAATTTTTGTCATGGTGGGATTGGGCGCGCAATACGCCGGCCCCGGCCTCTCGCTCTCGTTCGTCCTGTCGGGTTTGGGGTGCGCGTTTGCGGGTCTGTGCTACGCCGAGTTCGCCGCCATGATTCCGTTGGCAGGCAGCGCCTACACCTACGCTTACGCCACGCTGGGCGAGTTGCTGGCCTGGATCATTGGGTGGGACCTGACGCTCGAATACGCGATGGGCGCCAGCACGGTGTCGTCGGGGTGGTCAAACCACTTCATCGAGCTGCTGAATATTTTTCACATCAAGATGCCGCTCTGGCTGGCATACGATCACTGGACTGCTCTGAAGACTGCCGAAACCATGGTTGCGCGGCAGATGGCGGTAGCTTCGGATTCATCTCTGGTTCCGGGCACGCAGGCCTTTTTGGACAAGGTGAGCGCGCTTACGACCGCAGCCTCTCCTGAACTGCTGCAACGGGCGCATGCATTGCTCGGCGCACCGCATTTGTTTGGGATGGAAATTGGCTTTAATCTTCCCGCCTTCCTGATCGCGCTTGTCATCACGGCGATTCTGGTGGTTGGCATCAAAGAGAGCGCGAGGTTTAACGCTACGATCGTCGTGATTAAGGTCGCGGTCGTGCTCTTTGTGATCGCGCTGGGATCTCACTACATCAATCGCGCCAACTGGGGTATGGACTGGCACTCGTATGCACCCCACGGCTTGGGAGGAATCTGGCAGGGCGCTGCCTACATATTCTTTGCTTACATTGGTTTCGACGCCGTATCAACCACGGCGCAGGAAGCCAAGAATCCGCAGCGTGACCTCCCAATTGGAATGATCGCGTCGTTGGCGATCTGTACCGTGCTGTATATCGCCGTGGCTGGTGTGCTGACCGGAATGGTGCACTGGCAACAGATCAACATCGAAGCGCCGGTCGCCGTCGCATTCCTGGACCGTGGTCTTACTACGGCCGCGAACATTATTACGTTGGGCGCTCTGGCCGGACTCACCAGCGTGATGTTGGTGATGTTGCTCGGCCAGACCCGGGTCCTGTATTCGATGGCGAATGACGGCCTCTTGCCCCGGAAGTTCTTTGCGGATATTCATCCAAAATTCCGTACGCCGTGGAAGAACACAATCCTGGTGGGCTTGCTGGCGGCGATAGTCGGGAGCGTGACGCCCATCGACGACATCGGAAAGATGGTGAACATCGGGACTTTGCTTGCTTTTGTGATCGTGTCGATTGCGGTGATGGTCTTGCGTCGAACCAATCCCGGCCAGCCGCGGCCATTTAGAACGCCGTGGGTGCCACTGATCCCCATCCTTGGCGTGATTTCAAACGGCTACATGATGTACAACCTGGGCTGGGTGAACTGGGCTCGGCTATTCATCTGGCTGGCGATCGGGCTGGTTGTGTACTTCAGCTACGGACAGAAGCATAGCCGGGTCCAGGCGCTCGCTGCAGGAAAAACGCCAGAGGCGTAATCGCTTGGGACTTCAGGCCCTCCGCACAGCGCGGAGGGCTTTTTTGTTTTATAGTCGTTGGTCGTCAGTCGTTAGTCGTTGGCAAAGACGGGATCATGCACGATTTCTAGTCAACGACCAACGACCAACGGCCAACGACCGCCATGAAAGCCTTCCGCAATCTCCGGACCATCGGTGCGCTCCTGCTGCTCGTGATGGCGATCGGCACGGCTGGCTACCACTACATTGAAGGCTGGCCATGGTTCGATGGCTTCTACATGGTGGTGACGACGCTGACCACCATTGGATACCAGGAAGTGCATCCGCTGTCGCACGCGGGGCGCGTCTTCAATGTATTCGTGATTCTGTCGGGCGTGTCGCTGTTGTTGTTGGGAGTCGGAGCCCTCAGCCAGGCTTTGCTAGAATTCGAGCTGCAAAGCTTCTTCGGAAGGCGGCGCATGGAGCGCGAAATCGGCCGGCTCGACGGGCACTACATCATCTGCGGCTTGGGGCGCGTGGGACGCAGCGTGGCCCGCGAACTGGGACGCAAGCCGGTGCCCTTCGTAATTCTTGAGAACAACGAAGCCAAGCGCCAGCGCTTCGCGTCCGAAAACTGGCTGGTTCTGGCCGGAGACGCAACGCAGGAGCAGACTCTCCGGCAGGCGCAGATCGAGCGGGCGCGCGGCCTGATCGCCGCTACCACCACCGATGCCACCAATCTTTACATCGTACTCACCGCGCGCGGATTGAATCCGCATCTGAAGATCATCGCGCGGGCCAGCGAAGATGCTGCGGAGAAACATCTGCTCACCGCGGGTGCTGATGCCGTGGTTTCGCCATATTCGTTCGCGGGGCAACGGATCGCGCAGTCGCTGCTGCGGCCGCATGTGGTCAGCTTTCTCGATACCGCGACCACGCACCTTGGCATGGATCTCGAGATCGGCGAGATCCACATTACCTCGACGTCGGCCTTTGCGGGCAAAACGATCGAGGGTTCGCGCATCCGACAAGAGCGCGGAGTGATTGTGCTGGCCATCAAGCGGCACGAAGGCATGCGCTTCAATCCCGCGCCCGATGAACGCATCGAAGCGGATGATTTCCTGATTGCCATGGGTGAGCCTGCGCAGCTACGGCAGCTGGAACTGACCGCTTCCTCTCCGTCATGAGGATCAGAACCCAATGAAAATCGTGACTGCGGCAGAAATGCGCGCCATCGACCGCGCAACCAGCGAACGCTTCGGCGTGCCGTCGTTGACGCTGATGGAAAACGCCGGGTCCGCGGTGGCGGAGCATGTTCTGACGCATCACGGCGATGCGCAGAAAATACTGGTCTTCTGCGGGAAGGGCAACAACGGCGGCGACGGATTTGTGGCGGCGCGCCGGCTGCACGAGCAGGGCAAGACAGTTCAGGTCATTCTGCTGGCAGATCGCGTGGATCTGCGAGGTGACGCCGCCGCCATGTTCGAGCAGTTGCCCGCGCCGCCCATCGTGGTCCACAGCAGCGACGATCTGAAAGACGAGCGGGTGCGGCTCGCGCTTCCCGCCGATTTGTATCTGGACGCGATTCTCGGGACCGGCTTCAAACCGCCGGTCAGTGGGCTGTATGCCGATGCCATCGCGCTGCTGAGTGCCAGTAAGGCGCCGGTGATTGCGATCGACATCCCCTCCGGCGCGGACGCGGACGCGATGGGGCCGCAGAACTTGATCATTGCGCGCGCCGACTGCATTGTTACGTTTACCGCGCCACGTCCGGCACACGTCTTCGGCGCGTTGACGGCGGGACCGACTTATGTCGCTGACATCGGGTCGCCGCCAGAGGCGATTGTTTCCTCCTTGCAACTCAACGTGATCACGGCTCGCGATTTTGCTCCGCTGATCGGCCCGCGTCCCGCGGAATCGAACAAAGGCAACTACGGGCACGTGCTCGTCGTCGGCGGATCGGTCGGCAAAGCCGGGTCTGTGGCGATGGCCGGCATGGCTGCGCTGCGCGCCGGGGCAGGTCTGGCGACGGTTGCTACTCCGAAGTCTGTGCTGCCCACGGTTGCCGGATTTCATCCGGAGTTGATGACGGAGCCCCTCCGAGAAACACGCGAGGGCTCGATCTCGGCGGGTGCGGCAACTCGCCTGCAGGCGCTGGCAAAGGGAAAGAACGTGCTCGCCATCGGGCCGGGGATTTCGCGAAATGCCGAGACGGCTGAGTTCGTACGCGCTCTGGTTGCGGCCGCAGAGATTCCGGTTGTCCTCGATGCTGACGGGTTGAATGCATTCGAGGACGTGACTGCCGATTTGAGCGGCAAGGGCCGGGTGCTGGTGATCACGCCGCATCCGGGAGAGATGGCGCGGCTCCTGGGTTGCGCGACTGGCGACGTCCAAAAAGACCGGCTCGGCGTGGCCCGGAAGTTTGCCCGCGAGCACGAACTGACCGTCGTACTTAAAGGGAACCGGACGCTGGTGGTTCAGCCCGATGGCGAGGTTTGGGTCAACACTTCGGGCAATCCCGGAATGTCCACGGGCGGGACCGGAGACATTCTGACTGGCATGGTCGCCGCGATGATCGCGCAACATCCCAATGACGTGATGATGGCGGTCTGCGCCGCGGTGCATCTGCACGGGCTCGCGGGTGACGTGATGCGCGAGATCGTTGGGGAACATTCCATGGTTGCGACCGATCTGCTGCGCGGATTGCCGGACGCGTTCGACCGGGCTCAGGGTGCGGCGGCGGAGAAGCTTGTGGGTTGGGACGGATAACCACCCACAGTGTCATCCTGAGCGGACTGCGGACTGCGCGAAGCGCAGGCCGCACGGAGTCGAAGGACCTCGTGCTCGCCGGTCGCGGCAATGGCCCGGCACGGAGTTCTCAAAAGAACCCTTTCTTTCGGCGGCATCGTGAGAATTCCCTGCGACCGCGAGAGTCTCCTCCGGATAGGGATCCTTCGACTCCGCCGACACTTCGCTTCGCGAAGTGCTGGCTCCGCTCAGGATGACAGGAGGCAGAATTATCGGGAGGAAGGTAGGCGTATGGTCTTTCCCTCCGCGGCTGAGCGTCGTGCCGCGTCGAGGATCTCGGTGACCGTCACGTTCGTCTCGAGCGATGACAGCGCGTCGGGCTTGGTTCCTTCCAGGATGACCGCGCGCAGATATGACAGCTCATTGTCGTAAGGTGCCGGCACAGGCTTGGCCGGCGAGTGTTCTTCGTGT
The DNA here is from genome assembly GCA_963701935.1 of uncultured Acidobacteriaceae bacterium. Classification (GTDB taxonomy): domain Bacteria; phylum Acidobacteriota; class Terriglobia; order Terriglobales; family Acidobacteriaceae; genus Sulfotelmatobacter. The sequence goes on from CAVPBT010000001.1 coordinate 772,063, forward strand.
GTGTTATCGCCGCCACGACGCACTCGAATGTCGTTGCCCTGAACCGTGATGGCGTAGCCTGTCTGGCCGTACACTTCCATGTCTTTGCGCCCGAAAGGCCAGTTCCATGACGCCTGTACAATTGCCTGAGCCTTCGGGTATGTGAGGATGATCGTGGCCTCGTCGTCCACCTTCGTATAGATTTCCGGCTTCATCTGTTGCGTCACAGCGGTGACAGTTTGCGGACGCTGGCCGTCCATCAGCCAAGTCATGAGGTCGGCGCCATAGCATCCGAAGTCGAACAGAGCGCCTCCGCCGTTGAGTTTGGGATCGGTCAGCCAGGCCAGGAATTCCGGTTCCACGCCGATTTCCTTTGGGCCGTTGTGGCCGTCATGAATCACCACTTTGCGGACGTCTCCGAGTGCCCCCTCGTGCACCAGATCGTACGCGGCGTGATTACTGCGATACCACGAAGTCTCGTAATTGACGAGCACCTGAATCTTGCCAGCGCGTGCTGCTTTCTCGATCGCAAGTGCGTCCTCGAGGCTGACCGCGAGCGGCTTTTCCATCATGACGTGGACGCCGTGCCGGGCGCAGATCTCCACCACACGCCGGTGATCGTAGGTGCTGGTATAGACCAGCACCGCCTGCGGACGCGCTTTCGCGAGCATTTCTTCGAGATCGGTAAACAGCAGCGAGCGATCAAAACCATAACGCGTTGCGGCCTGCGACAACAGCCGCGCGTCAGGTTCGGCGACTCCGACGATCTGAATCTCAGGGCTGTGCAGCGAGGCGCCGAGAAATCCGTGCACGTGCCCGTGCACCAGGCCAACGATGCCGACGCGGAGCGGCGGATGTGCGGCCGAGGCCTGACCGAAGGACAGAGTGACAGCCAGCATCGAGAGCAATGCCAGACGCGAAATTCGGACCATGACGCTCCTTTATTAGTTCAGTCAGACATAGTAAATCGGCCAGTCTCCGCGGGGCTGAGAATCCGAAGTTGGAGATTTTCCGATTGTCCTACAGGACATGTATTAACTAGTAAACATCCGCTAACTGCTTCATACGGCAGGGCTACGAGGCCCGCAATCGCGGCTCCCAGAGCGGAATCCGGACGAGGGGCTTCAGTAATCTATTGCACAACAGAGTCTGGTGCGATAGTGCAGACAGCCTATGACTCACTTCCCCCAACCGCACCCCTCGCGGCGCGCGGCCCGAGTCCAGCTAGGAGATTCGGTCCTGGCTGCGATCCGATTAGAAGACGGCCGCCGCACCAAAGCTAAACTCCAAACCATTTCCATTACCGGCGGCTTACTGCAGTTGGCCCAATCGCTGGCCCAGGGCGACTTCGTCGAAGTGGCCTTTCAGACCCAAGCCGGGCCAGTGCACGGGATGGCAGAAGTTCTCAGCCCCACGCAGAAGCTGACCGACTGCGTGCTGCAGCCGTTCCGCTTCGTCGCGCTTGAGGACGATGACCACCGCCGCCTGCGCACCTCGCTCGATCACGTCGTGGATCGCAAGCTGCTGGGGATGAAGGTCAACACGTTCTCCACCTATTGAGGCAAGCCATTGGAGACAGCCGCCTCGGCTGTCCAGCGAGCCCTCAGAGGCTAAAGCACGGTCATTGTTGCGCCCTAACGCGGCCCTTCAGTGCCACTCTTCCACATATACTGGTCGGGTGACGAACCTGACCAGAACGACCGGAGTGCTGCGGGAAATCACCACGCAATCTGCTGAAGAAACGATCGCCTTCGGGCGCACGCTAACCGAGTTGCTCACACCACCGAAGTTAGTGCTGCTGCGCGGCGATCTTGGAGCAGGCAAGACCACGCTGGTGAAGGGAATCGCGGCTGCCTTTGAGGCGGCTGCCGAGGAAGACGTCACCAGCCCTACTTTCACCCTGGTGCACGAGTATCGCGGCCCGCGCGCCAATCTCTACCACATCGATCTGTACCGCATCGACACGCTGCGGGAGTTAGAAACCCTCGGGCTGGACGATCTCCGTTCCGAGAACAGCATTCTGCTGATCGAGTGGGGAGAAAAGTTTGCGAGACTCGTTCGAGAGCGAGACGTGGAGATTGCATTAGAGCGGGAGAGCGAGACGGGACGGCGGATCAAAATCAGCGGCTAGTGTTTGCTTTGAACGCCGTTAGACGAAACCAGAATCGAGCGTGCGCAGAGCACGGGAGCGCTCCATTCCCGGACCATGGAGAACAGGATCGCGGCGGCGAAGAGAGCGAAAGTCAGACGCGGGTTTCGCATACCTTCAATTATCTTATCGAGTGTTGGCAGGCTGAGCTAGTCGAGCTTCGCTCGACTGGACAGCCGAGGGCGGCGGTCCCCACATAATTCAGGAACTTCCTGTCAAAATCCCATGATGTTGAATCCGCAGTCGACGTAGATGGTTTCGCCGGTGATTCCGGAACTCGCATCGGAGGCGAGGAAGACTCCGGTGCTTCCAACTTCTTCGACTTCCACCCGGCGGCCCAGTGGGGCGCGCTCTTCGTGACCCTTAAGCATGTCGCCAAAGCCAGCGATGCCGCGCGCGGCGAGAGTCTTGATCGGACCGGCAGAGATGGCATTCACCCGAATTCTTTCTTTCCCTAGCTCAAACGCGAGATAGCGAACCGAGCATTCAAGTCCAGCTTTGGCCACGGCCATCACGTTGTACCGGGGGACAACCTTCTCCGCAGCGTAATAGGTCATCGTGATGATCGATCCACCATCGGTCATGAGAGGGACGGCGGCGCGGGCTACGGCGATCAGCGAGTACACGCTCACATCCATGGCGATGCGAAAGCCTTCCCGTGTGGTATTGACGAAATCGCCCTTCAATTCGTCGGCGGGAGCGTAAGCGACGGAGTGGACCAGCGTGTGCAGCTTGCCGTGGCGCTCTTTCAGCGTGGCAAAGAGGCGGTCGATTTCCTCGTTCTTGGAGACGTCACACATGTACGCTTCGGCGCCGGGCAGCGACAGGATGAGGTCCTTGGCTTCCTGCTCGAGGCGCTCGTTCTGATAGGTGATGGCCAGTTTCATACCGGCGGCGTGCAGTCCCTGTGCGATGGACCACGCGATGGAGCGCTTGTTGGCGACTCCGAAGACGACGGCGTTACGGCCTTGCAGATCAGCGGACATGAGTGCTCCTTACGAATGGGAAAGAATAACAGCCGGAGGCGGTGCTTGACCACGGAGACGGACCCACATTTCGGTTCTCGCATTTCCTATCGCGCGCCGGTCGAAAGTCAAAGTCCCCACCCTCTTTTCGCAAACGACGCGAAAAGAAGGGTGGGGCACCCAATCTTTATTCTGCGGCGACTTCTTCTGCGACCGGCACTTCCACCGGCCAGCTTGCGGCCACGAACGACATGCCGTACACGCAGGCGAGAATGGCGAACGCTGCGACCAGGCTGACTTTGTGCGCGACCACTCCGACGACGATCGCCAACACGAGCTGCAGAAACGTTCCCGCGAAGTAGAACGCATTTTGCACCCGGCCCATCAGGTGCTTCGGCACCATTTCCATCAGGTTGGTGTTCATCGCAATGCCGCCGATACCGCGGGCCGATCCCATCAGAAAATAGAGCGAGATGGCAAAAAACAAAAACGGCGCGATGGGAGCGCACACCACGCACACCGACAGCAGCGCCATCGAAAATGCGATAGCACGGCGGCCGCCCAGCCATGCGATGGCCTGCGGCGCATAGAGCGCGCTCACGAACGCTCCGGTGCCCCATCCGGCATTGAGCCAGCCGTAGCCCTTGGCTCCGGCGTGAAAGATGCGATCGCTCAGCGAGGGCGTGACCACAACGCCAGTAATCATCGCCCCCAGAAACAGGGCCCAGCTGACGCCGAGCATGATCACCGCTCGATGATCGCGCAGAAAGTGCAAGCCCTCGCGCATGTCGCGCCCGAAGCGCTCGAGTTGGCTCTCGGCAGCCAGAATGTCGGCCTTCAACTCTTGCGGACTGATCACTACGTGGCGTCCCTTGCGCACCGCGAAGTAGCAGAGGAACGACACCACATAAGTCGACACGTCGATCGTGAGCACGCCGCCCAGGCCGATATGGTCGTACATGAAGCCCACGATGGCGCCGGCGATGAGCCATCCGCCCTGCACCCCGGCCAGAAGAAATGTATTGGACTCCACGAACTGGCCCTCGGGCGTGAGCTCCTGGATCAACGCCGTGATGGTCGGCCAGAACATCCAGAATCCGGCGGCCACCAGTGTATTCATCAGGTAGAGTTGCCACACTTGCACGCGATGCCGAAAAGCCAGAACGGCGACGACGGCAATGACCACACCGCGCACCGCGTCCAGCCACATCACCAGGCGCCGGCGGTCCTCGCGGTCAATAATGACGCCGGTGAAGGGAAGCATCAGCATGGCTGGGACAGTTTGTAGAACGGCGAAGGTCCCGAGCGCCATTTCGGAGTGCGTGGCCTGGAGGATGTACCAGGCAACGGCAGCCGAATTCATCCCGCTGCCCAACATGGAAATCACGTTGGCCGCGAAAACGAAACGCAACGGACGCTGGCCGAGGATGGCACGCATCTTTCTACTTTAGCTGAGGCGATGTGGGGATGTGTCAAAACCGGAACCACCTAGGACACGAAGTATCACGAAGGGAGCCCAAAACCTATTGAGGGTTCCTTCGTGTGTCTTAGTGTCCTTGGTGGTTGAGGCCTTTTTATCCAGCGCCCGTAGTGATCTCGCCCCTTGCGCACTGCCGCGTTCGGCGCTAGGATTCGCCTGCTGCTCGAAGTTTGCTGTCCTAATTCTCGCGTACACCGGAGGCGGGCTATGAGACGCTGCAACGGTTTGACACTCCTGGTTGTAGTTTTCCTCTCTTTCGCCGTTTCTCTTCCTCGCATAAGCGCCCAGGTTGACCACATCACGATCGGGGCCGGCACTGATGAGGATCACGCGCTGCAAACCATCACCAGCGAGCAAGACCCGCAAAAGAAGATCGCCATGTACGAAGAGTTTGTGCAGAAGTTCTCATCGAACCCCGCGGCCGTCGCTTACGGGAACTGGCAACTCGCCCAGGGCTACCAGACGGCGGGAGACCCGCAAAAAGCCCTCGATTGTGGCGACAAGGCTCTGGCTGCATCACCGCACAACCTCGACATTCTGGTGACTGCAGCAGGCATTGCACAGCAGGCCAAGAATAACGTCAAGCTGATGGACTATGCGGCAAAGGGCGGAGAGGTTTGTGCCTCCGTTGCCAAGCAGACCAAGCCCGAGGGCATGAGCGACGAGGATTTTACGACGAAGGTAAACGAAGACAAAACCGCAGTGCAGAGCAGTTGCGATTTCTTGGAGAGTTCCGGGTTGAACGCGATTGCGAGCGAGACGGACCCGAAGAATCGCATGGCAGAAATCGAAAAATTCTCCGCAGCCTTCCCCAATACGAAGTACCAGGACCAGGTCTCGAACTATGCCATGTACACCCTCGGTCCCGACCAGTTGAACGATAAAGCGCGCCTGGTTTCGTTCGGAGAGAAGACCCTGGCGTCGAACCCGAACTCGCTGGCGGCGTTGCTGCTGCTGGCAAACTATTACGGAGACGATACGAAGCCCGGCAGCGCCGCGAAGGCGATCAGCTATTCGCAGAAAGCCATCGAGGTAGCCAGGCCGGATGCTCCCGACGCTGACAAATCGCGGAAGATCGCGGCCGGAGTGGCGCACAACACAATTGGATGGGCTTATCTGAAGCAGGAAAAAACTGCGAGCGCCATCCCCGAACTCAAAACGGCTTCGGTGCTTCTCAAAGGGCAGGATGAGCAGCAGTATGCACGGGCCCTCTACGGTCTGGGTTTCGGGTATGCGAAGTTGAACAAGCTCACCGAGGCCCGCGAAGTGCTGACCGAAGTGGCGAAGATGCAGGGCCCGTTCCAGGCAATGTCGCAGGACCTGCTGACGAAGGTCAACAGCGCGCGGGCCAAAGGCAAGTGAGGTCCAAGGCTCTATAACCTTGAAAACATCTTAACGACCAGAGGAGAGTCCACAAAGAATCCTGCCTGTCCTCTGTGTTAGCTCTCCTCTTATTTTTCTGGTTTAACCAGTTCCTCGGAAAGCACCTGTGCCTTCCACGCCAGAGTACGGGCGCGCTCCAAGTCCCCGGCGTCCATGGCTGCCTTGGACTCTCCCATGAACTGGCGGATCTGATTCACCGTGTCCTGCTGGTTTGAGGTGAGTTGCTGACCGGCGAGTTTCTTGAGGTTGGCGTCGGCGGATCCCAGGATCTGGTTAGCAGCGTCCCGCTCGTGCGCTGTCTGATCGCCGGCCGGCCCTCCAGCGAGTTGTATGCTGGGTTCTGAAGTTCCTCCCTGTCGGACGACCACTTTAGACGGAGGGCAAGGGCTCGGTGTTGCTGCGGGTGCGGTACTCCCGGCGGCGGGATCGGCCGTCGTGGGGTTAGTGCCGGTGGCAGCTTGACCCGCTGCGGGTGCGCTGTCACAGGGTGGAAGCACTCTCTTCTTATGGTGAGACCGCGTGGTGGGATGAGTTTGCCCGGATGGCGTCTTCGTGCTCTTTGCCTTCACTGGCGGCGATTGAGAGGGAGCCGGTGGATTCTGCGCAGTCGGAGCCGTTGCTTGATCTTGTCCTGCCGCAGCCTCGGATGGTTTGGCCGCGGTCGCGGACTGGGGCGTGCCCTCCTGATTCGCCGTCTGAGCAGCGGAAGGCGCGCACATCATGGCGACGAGAAGGAGTGCGGCCAGAGTCATTCCCAGATCCTTGGTCCGATGCCGATGCACCCTGATTCTACCCCTTGGGGCATGCAGCGCGGTGAGAGCCATGTCAATTCTTCCCTGGCTGCCCCTGAGATGCATCAATCCCCTCGGTGGGCCGCGGCTGCGTCTTCCGCGTACCGTGGATTAGAATCCACTCCTGCTCCGCTTGCGGGAATGTGAAACCGGAAAACTGTGCCTTGCCCGTCGACCGATTCAAAGTCCACCGATCCGTAATGCCACTGCAGAACCTGATAAGTCTGCGCCAGGCCGATGCCGCTGCCATCTTTTTTCGTGGTGAAATACAGCTCAAAAACTTTGTCGTGCATTTCTTTTGGAATTCCGCCACCTTGGTCTTGAACCTCGGCGACCACGGCATTGTTTTCGCGCCGCGCCGAGATGGTGAGCAGCCCTCCCTGGGGCATTGCCTGAACTCCGTTGATCACGACGTTCAGGAAGGCCTGCTTCATCAAATCAACGTCGACCTTGATGGGCAGCGGCTGCTCCGGCATGTGACGTTCGATGGTGACCCCGTGCTGCTCCGCATCGGGGGCGGCAAGCTGGGCCACGTCCTCCATCAAGCGGCGCAGGTCGACTTCTTCCAGATGGAGATCGCGTGGCCGCGTGAAATCCACCAGAGTCTGCACGACGCGATCAAGGCGGCGGATTTCACTGTCGATAATATCCATGTGCCGGCGCGTATCGGGCTCCTGCTCGGCCAGCTTGTTGCGCAGCAGTTGCAGGTGGAGCACGATCGCATTGATGGGATTCTTCACTTCGTGGGCCACGCCGCGGGTGAGGCGTCCGCTGGCGGAGAGGCGGCGGGACATCTCAATCTCGTCGCCAATGCGGCGTACCGATTCCGGGTCGCGCATGATCAGAAGTGCGCCAATCTGCGAATTCTTTTCCTGCACGAAGTCGAGTGAAACCTGCACGCGCCTTCCACCCGCAGCGTCGAACTCGCGCTGTGACAATGGCCGGCGGCGCTCGAAAGCATCGAGCAGGGCCGCGCCCAGAAAGGAATCGCGGTCAAATACTTCGTGAACTGTGTGTCCCAGAAGTTCTGCGCGGGGACGGCCAAGGAAACCTTCTACGGGCGCGCTGACCAGCACCACGCGCGAGTCACGCGCAAAAAGCATCAGCCCATCCTGTAACTTGGCCATGAGTTGGTCCACGTTGTCTTTCAGCGCGGAGAAGATTTCCCGGCTGTCGCGAATCTGGCGGCCCAGGTTGGCGATCTTCAGAGTGACCAGCCCGTACTCGTCGTGATTTGACTCGTCGCCGGAAAGCGCGTCGGCATCCCCCGCGCTCACGCTGTCGAGATTGAGGCTGATTTTTTTCAGCGGCCCCAGCGCCAGGTTGGAGATTCCCGCTGCCAGGAACAAAGACCCAAAGATCAAAGCGATCGAGATGTAGGCGGCCCTCATCAACTTGGTCTGCACCTCGCTCTTCAGAAAAGCGATTTGCACACCAATGCGGATCGTACCGAACGGCTCGCCGTTCAACGCCAGTGGATAGGACACGTCATAAACGGTGGCCGGGCTAAAAACCAGTGGAAGCTGATCGAGGAAGTGGGAGCCGACAACCTTTTGGAAATCGGGACGCGGGGCAATGATCTTGCCCACCATATTGGCATGGCTGTGCAGCAAGGCCTTGCCGCTGACATCCACGATCGTCACGTCCTGGACGAATCTCCAGTCACCGGGATAGGACTGCAGCAAATTGTTCAGGGCCACGTCGGTTTGCAGGTAGTCCGCCAATGCGCGGCGCACGGCTACGGGGTTGCTGGTGTCGATCGACGTGCTGCTGAAGTCGGGTACGGCGTTGAATACGGCATAGGCCAATTGATGAGTCAGGCTGGTTGCGGTTTCTGTGCGCTGGTAATGCGCAGGCGAAGAATCTGAGAGATATAGAGGTAAGAGAACGCGGTCACCATCGCCGTCACCATAAGAGTGATGACCAGCACGATGATGGTTTTTCGTCGCAGCATGAGGAAAAAGGAAGTGCTCGCCTAACCACCGTGGGACGAGGTTTCAGCTACTGGGAACTTCCTCCTTGCCGGGGACAGCCTCCGCGCTCGGCGGCGCCGTATTCCTTCAGCTTGTTGTGCAGCGTTTTCAGGCTGATGCCGAGGATTTCCGCGGCCCGGGTCTTGTTGTTGCTGGTTGCCTCCAGCGTCTTCAGGATCAGCATCTTCTCGGCCTCTTCCACGGTCGTGCCGACGCCCAGGCGAACCGCATCCGGATCATTGGCCGCGGTGCGCAGCGGAGCCTGTCCAAAGCCGGGCGGCAAGTGCTTGGTCTCGACCACGCCGGCATCACACACGATCACCGCTCGCTCGATCGTGTTGCGCAACTCGCGCACGTTGCCCGGCCAGGAGTAGTTGTTGAACTGGTTCAGCACGGCTTCGCTTACCGCGGCCACTTTGCGGCCGTGCTTCGTGCTCATCTCGGCTAACAATAGCTGCACCAGGCCCGCAATGTCTTCTTTGTGCTCGCGCAGCGGAGGCATGTGGATGTTGAACACGTTGAGCCGGTAAAAAAGGTCGCTGCGCAGTTCGCCCCGCGCCACCGCTTCGTCGGGGATCTTGTTCGTGGCGGCGAGCACACGCACATCCACGGAAGTTTCGACTTTGCTGCCCAATCGCCGCAGTTTCCGGTCTTCGAGAACGCGCAGCAGCTTGGCCTGGGTTCCAACTGGCATTTCTCCGATCTCATCCAGCAGCAGTGTCCCGCCCTCGGCGAGTTCGAAGCAGCCAGTGCGGCGCTCCAGCGCGCCGGTGAAGGAACCTTTTTCGTGACCGAAGATTTCGCTTTCCATCAGCGTCTCGGGGATGGCGGCACAGTTGATGGCGACGAAAGGCCGGTCTTTCCGCGGGCTGAGTTCGTGAATCGTCCGCGCCACCAGTTCTTTGCCCGTACCGCTGGCGCCCGTGATCAGCACCGACGCGGTACTGGGCGCGACCATCTCGATGAGCCGGAATATTTCCTGCATCTTGCGCGACGCGCCATTCAAACGTCCCAGCGAACCTGCGTCCCGCAATCTGCGCCGCGTGGCTTCCAGTTCCGCACGCGTGCCGAGCAGCGCCGCTGCGTTGCCCAGCATTGTCCGCAGGCGGTTCGTGTCGATCGGCTTGGTGAGGTAATCGTAGGCGCCCATGCGCATGGCCTGCACGGCGCTGTCGATGGTTCCCTGGGCGGTGACCATGATTACCGCAATCGTTGTCGCCTGCTCGGCCAGATGCCCCAGCAGTTCGATCCCGCCCATGCGCGGCATTTTGAGATCGGTGATCACGATCGACGGCGACCACTGCGTGGCCTTGTCCAGGCCCTCGGCGCCGTCGCGGGCTGTCTCTACGCGGAATCCCCAGGACGACACCAATTCGGCCAGTCCCGATCGCTCGTTCTCTTCGTCTTCGACAATCAGTATCTTTTCGTGGCTCATCGGGTTGCTCTTGCTGTAGTCCCTCGGTTGGTCATTCTCAGGTCCAATCCCGGATTGAACTAAATCCGGCCGAATCCCCACGATACGCGGCCACCTTCCCGCACGGCAAGGTCTGGATGGGGCCCTACCGCAGGCTCGCGGTCGCCGTACGAAATTTCAATTTGAGACGGAAACGGCCCGCGGAGTTGCTTTCTCGGGGGCAATACTGCGAGTCTACGCTTTCGCTTTAAGCTGGGGTACGGTAGAATTTACAGTTCCCAGGCAGCGGCCTCGTCGTATAACCCATATTGCTATATCTTTTTCCCCGTTGACGTCTGGTTGTACAGGCACCCGGGAACCAGTACATCCTTGGAGGATTCAATGACTTTTAACAGCACCCCACGCGCATGCCGCCCGCTTCTGGCCGGTCTGTCAGTCGCGATTGCAGTGGTTCTGATCTCTTCATTCGCGCTCGCCCAGAGCGATTCCAGCCCAAAATGGGACGCATTTGCAGGGTATCAATACCTGAATCCCGGCGCCACCGTCCCAGTCGGCAGCGATCCCAACAACCCCACCCCGTTTAAGCTTCCAGGGATGGCGAAAGGGATCGGCGGTGCAGTGACCTACAACTTCGATCAACATTTCGGCTTAGAGGCCGACGCTGGCTACAACCGCGATTCGGGTTCGGGCTCTTCGGAATGGACCGGTGGTGCTGGACCCAGGTTTATCGTTCGCACAGACAGCATGGCGCTTTTCATTCACGCCTTGGGCACATTCAATCGGGTGACCTACAACAACGGATTCACCGACCACAATGGAATCGGCATAATCCTCGGCGGCGGCATGGATATTCCGTTCACCAAGATGTTCTCCTGGCGGGTATTCGGCGCTGACTACGTTTGGGCCAATCACAACTTTGCCAAGGACGCATCTGCAGATTTCCCGTCTCTGCGTCGTCCTCAATTTGAAGGCGCGAGACTGCGAACCGGTATCGTGATGAACTGGGGCGGAGCGCCGGAACTGGTTCCGGCCGCGGCCTGCACGGTGCAACCGACCGAAGTATTGGTGGGTGAACCGATCACGGCGAACGTCACCGCCAGCAATTTCAATCCGAAACATACTGTGACTTACAGTTGGAGCGGTAACGGCGGCACGGTGACCGGAAAAGATACGGCCGCCAGCATCGACACCAACGGCGCAGCGCCGGGCACCTACACCATCACGGCGCACGCCACCGACGCGAAAGCCAAGAAGAATAACGAGGCGAGTTGCTCGGCGACCTATACGATCAAGCCGCTACCTCCCAAGAATCCTCCGACCATGTCGTTGTCGGCGAATCCAACGAGCCTGGTCACTGGCGGAAGCGTTAATCTGTCAGCCAATTGCACCAGCCCTGACGGCGTTCCTGTTTCCGTCGCCAACTGGACTTCCACTGGCGGAACAGTTTCTGGCAGCGGCAGTTCGGCTACTTTGAGCACCGCTGGAACTCCCCCTGGTCCGGTGACCGTTACTGCGACCTGCACCGACTCGCGCGGTCTGACGGCGCAAGCGTCAACGCACGTGACGCTCGAGAACCCGCCGCCTCCGGCTGTCGACAAGGCGCTCGAGGCCCGGCTCTCTCTGCACAGCATCTACTTTGTGGTCGACCACCCCAAGCCGACCGATCCTAAGGGTGGCTTGCTGGCCAGCCAACAGAAGACGTTGGTCGCGCTGGCGACCGACTTCAAGAAGTATCTCGAGGCCAAGCCGGACGCACACCTGATTCTCGGAGGACACGCGGATCACCGCGGCGCTCCTGCCTACAATCTGGCGCTCTCGCAGCGTCGTGTTGACAGTGTCAAGAACTTCCTGGTCGAACAGGGCGTTCCCGCCGGCAACATCGATGTCAAAGCGTTTGGCGTGGACGAGAATCTGACCACTGATCAAGTGAAAGAGTCTGTGGCGAATAACCCCGACCTGAGCTCAGAGGAGCGGGCACGGATTCTCAAGAACATGAACGTCGTCCGCATGGCGAGCAATCGCAGGGTAGACGTCACTTTGAGCACAACTGGCCAATCCTCGACTCGTGCGTTCCCCTTCAACTCAACCGATGCATTGACCCTGATCGGCGGTCGCGAAGCCAAGAAGACAACCGCGAAGCCGGCGGCCAAAAAGCCGGTGAAGAAACCGTAATCACGGCCGTGAGGTCGTAACGAAACACTATTCGGAGGGCGGCTTACCGCCCTCCGCTTTTTTCTGCCTGCTGTCGCAGCCCCGAAAGGACACACCATGCCTCTCACGAAGCTCGATACCACCCCTGCCCTCGTGGTGATTGATCTGCAAAAAGGAATTCTCGGTTTGCCTACCGTGCACCCCACCGGCGAAATCGTTGGCCGCGCTGCCCAACTTGCGCGTGCGTTCCGTGAGCGAGGTCTTCCCGTCGTTCTTGTGCACGTGACCGCTCCAGCACCGGGCCGCACCGACGCCGGAATCCCAAACTTGCCTCGGCCAGCGGATTGGTCCGAGCTTGCTCCTGAACTGGAGCAGCACCCTGACGACCACGTCATCACCAAACAGCGATGGGGCGCTTTCCTGGGTACAGACTTGGATAGCTACTTGCGCCAGCGGGGTGTGACCCAGGTTGTTCTGGTGGGCGTCTCCACCAGTGCCGGCGTGGAATCAACGGCGCGGAGCGCCTACGATCTCGGTTACAACGTCGTGCTGGTGACCGACGCCATCACAGACCGGGACGAGGAAGTGCACCGTCTGAGCGTCGAGAAGGTATTTCCCCGGCTGGGTGAAACGGATATCGCCGCCAACGTGCTGAACCGGTTGAACACCCGCTGAAGATGTTTCAGCGCTGCCGAGACAAGCTGGGAACGCCCTCCGAAAGGAAGAATCTACACGACCTACCCTAAAGTGCCATCGCCAAGTCATTGATTTAGTGAGACCTTGTCTGGTATTCGGTTTGCCACTTCCTTGTCGAAGAAACGCAGGCGAGGATAAGTCTGATGAGTCGGTTCCGCAGACCCCATGGTCTGACGATTTGGCCGATGTTGCTGGCCTTGGTATGGGCGGCAGGGTGTGCCCGCCCGGCCGGGCTGCAAAGCGCCGCCGCCGCCGCCCACGCGGACCCGCATGCCGTCCCCTTTCATGACGGCGCAACTGCCATCCATCCAGCCGATAGTTCGACCCTTCCAGGAAATCCGCTGAACCCGGACACGGGTCTTCCTTTCCAGGATTCCAGGAATCTGCCAGCCGGCACTCTGCTGACAGTGCGGCTGAAGGACCCCATATCCGCCGAAAATCCGGATGCCAACCTTCCTTTCGAGGCTATCGTCGACGAGCCTGTTGTGATCGAAGGCAATAAACTCGTGCCGCGCGGCGTCACGGTCTCGGGACGAGTGGAGTCCAGCCGGGCATCCAATTTGAAGCGTAGTCGTGGTTCTGTCCGGCTGACTCTCGATTCGATTCACCTCGCGGGGGCAACTCTGCCGATTCAGACGTCCAGTCTCTTCGTGCGGGGGAACGCCAGCGACACCCATGTCCCACCAGGCGAAGGTACCCAAAGTGAAGATTCTGCTGCCGTGATTCATCTGGAAAAAGGCCGCCGCCTCACCTTCCGCCTCAGCGAACCGGTCTACCTCGCTGCCAGCCAACAGACCCAGGCCAGTCGCTAATCTTTTCGGCTAAGTTTTCCACAGAAATAATTCCCGTTTTAGTGACATCTGCCCTTTCGCACCTGCCTACCTCATTCTCTATAGTGGGGCTCGAAACGGATTCATCGCTACGAAATCGCAATCCCAGATTCCCGTTTCGGGAAAACCAAGGTCTCGGGTGACCAGATAACTGGTTCCTTCCGGGAATCGAGCCGCGCAAAGTACATATATGAGCACTGCTGCTGAAATTACGTGGACTCCGCGGGATTCGAAATCGGAACTGAATCCTCTTTTTGAAAACTCTCCGTTTGCCTTAGCGCAATGCCAGCGTGCGGGCAACATCATCGCGCTGAATTCGGCGCTCGAGAAGATGCTGGGCAACAGCTCAGCGGTCGCCCGCTTCGGCGACCTCATTCATCCCGATGCGCGGGCCGACGCAGAACGGCTGCTGGGGGAACTGTTCTCCCGCCAACGCGACAACTTTCAGATCGATTCCCCTACCGTGGGCGCCACCGGGCGGCCACTGCGCTGGACGGCATGGCAAGTCGCGGGTACGAACGGAAACCCCGACTCGGCACTGCTCTTGGCCGAAGACTCTCCGCGAGACCTCGAGGCCGAGCAGCATCTGCGGCAGGCTGAACGACTTGAAGCTGTTGGCCGATTAGCCGGAGGCGTGGCTCATGACTTCAACAATCTGTTAACCGGTGTGCTGCTTTACTGCGACCTTCTTATGGCCCATCTGGAGCCCTGCCATCGCGTGCGCAAGTACGCGGAAGAGATCCGGAAAGCGGGGATGCAGGCCACGGGCCTGGTGCGGCAGTTGCTCGCCGTGGCCCGTCCGACAAATAGTGAGCCTCGCTTGCTCTCGCTCAACGAGATCGCAGACGGCATGCGCAACCTGCTGGTTCGTCTGATCGGTGAAAACATTGAACTGAAATTCCAACTTGACCCCAATCTCGGCCTGATCAAGATGGATCCCACGCAATGCCAGCAAATTCTGCTCAACCTGGTACTCAACGCGCGTGATGCAATGCCCGGTGGTGGGCAGATCACGGTGGAAACCAGCAACTGCAAAGTGCAAGTGCTCGCGGAAGCCCGTCCTGGTATGGGAAGCCCGGCCGCTCTCCCATGCGCTCTTTTTGTAGTTGCGGACAACGGCAGCGGTATGGATGAGGCCACACGCTCCCGTCTGTTCGAGGCTTTCTTCACCACCAAGGCCAGCAAGGGCACGGGCCTGGGACTGGCGACAGTCCATGACATCGTGACCAGCAATGGTGGTCTGATCCACGTGGAGAGCGCGCCAGCCTGCGGCACGCGCGTCAGCGTGCTTTTGCCGCTGGTCCCGGA
The DNA here is from genome assembly GCA_963701935.1 of uncultured Acidobacteriaceae bacterium. Taxonomy (GTDB): domain Bacteria; phylum Acidobacteriota; class Terriglobia; order Terriglobales; family Acidobacteriaceae; genus Sulfotelmatobacter. The sequence continues at coordinate 787,182 of CAVPBT010000001.1, forward strand.
GGCAGTGCTCAAATCCAACGAGTTCCAGAACTTTCGTCCCGAGCCGAACCGGGAAGTACTTATCCACAACGCTTAAGAAGAGGAATGAAACGCCATGACGTCTCCCGCTTTAAGTCCGATTGCTGCCACACCGCAAATCGAAGCCGCCAATTTTCTCAACCTTCTCATCGTGGACGATGAACGGTCGATCCGCGAGGCCTGCCGTGAAGTCGCGCAATCGCTGGGATACACGGCCTACGTGGCCGATTCCGCCGAACACGCTTATCGGCTTCTCGAGACGCAGGCCTTCGATGCCGTCCTGCTCGATCTGCGCCTGCCCGGCGCGGGCGGTCTCGACGCGCTGCGGCGCATTAAGGAGCGGCGCCCCGAGTCTGTGGTCATTGTTGTCACCGGATACGGCACGGTGCAGTCTGCCGTGCAGGCCATGAAGAACGGCGCCTATGACTACGTGACCAAGCCCTTCAGCCTTGACGAATTGAAACTTCTGCTGGAGCGGGTGGCGACTCACCTGAAGCTGAAGTCGGAGAACCGCCTGTTGCGCGAGAAGGTGAAATCCAAACAGGGATTCGGCGGCATCGTCGGTCGCGCTCCTGAGATGGAAAAGCTCTACCGCATCATCGCCAAGGCCGCCAACAGCGTGCACCCGGTGTTGATCCTGGGCGAGAGCGGAACCGGCAAGGAGATGGTCGCCCGTTCCATTCACTATTCCGGTCCCTTCCGCGACAAGCCTTTCATCCCGGTCGATTGCGGCTCGCTCGTGCCCACCCTGATCGAGAGCGAACTGTTCGGCTACGTCAAAGGCGCTTTCACCGGGGCCAACCAGTCCAAAGACGGGCTCATGGCCATGGCCGAGGGCGGAACCATCTTCCTCGACGAAGTGGGAGAACTTCCTGTCGATCTGCAGGCCAAGATGCTCCGAGCCATCCAGGAGAAGGAAATTCGTCCGGTGGGTAGCACGCGCCGGGTGCCGATCAACATTCGCATTCTGGCGGCAACCAATCGCGACCTGGAACAAGCTGTGATGCAGGGCGCGTTCCGCCGCGATCTCTATTTTCGTCTCAATGTGCTCAGCCTGCGCATTCCCGCCCTGCGCGAGCGCCGGCAAGACATCCCTCTCTTGATCGGCCATTTCCTGGACCGCATGACACGAACTTCTGGGCTGGAAAAAATACTGAGCGACGAAGCCCTGAAGGCCATGTTGGCCTATGACTGGCCCGGCAACGTTCGCGAACTGGAAAATTGTCTCGAAAGGACGTATGCCTTTACCAGCGGCCCTCTGATTCATACCACCGATCTGCCGCGCGAGGTTGCGAACCTGCCGCTGCCAGAATCTTCGAATGGAAACGGCAACGGGAACGGGAACGGACACGGGAAGATTATCCCGATCGCAGAACTCGAGAAGAAGACCATTCTCAACGCGATCACCGAACTCAATGGCGACAAACTGCAGGCCGCCCGTCTGTTGGGCATCGGCAAGACCACTCTCTATCGCAAGCTGAAAGACTATGCGGCTCACGAATATCAATCTTGAGGCCCGATAGTGAACTGGTTCGTGGGATAAGCGTTCCGTTAAGGGAAACCGTTCTGCCGTCGACACCGCTTAACCGCTGTATTGTCAGCGCGCCGCAGTTGGCGGCAGACTTGCTATCAGGAAGGGCATGATTCTACTTATTACGCCGTCAGCCAACGGCCAGCAGTGCGCCGAATCCTTGTACGCCGCCACCGGACAGGAAACGCATTGGGCCCAGACCCTGCAGGAGGGCGCCACCCGCCTGCGCGAACAAACCTATTCCGCCGCCGTCATCGATCAGTTTCTGTTGGAGACCGAGCCCCAAGAGAGCGATCAGATGATCGAACATTTGGGCACCGCCTTTCCGGTGTACGTCAACTTCGGCGTCACGGGCATGGAACGACTGGTGCGCGAAGTGCGCTCGGCTCTGCATCGCCGCCGCCGCGAAGAGGGTGCCGCCCGTCGTGCGGTCGCCGAACAGATGCACAGTCAGATGAGCGAGACTCTCACCGCAATGCTGCTCTCGTGTGAGTTGGCCATGTCAGTGCCCAACGTCCCGAATCCCGCTGCGGAGAAGATTCGCACCATCGACTCGCTCGCGCGCGAACTCAGGCTGCGCCTGGAGGTGAACTGACGTTTGGTTGTTCCAACGACTGGCCATCTCTCTTACAACGGCGCATTAACATGACGGCCGCCTGATGCGACACAGATGTCGCGGCCGTCGCGTCAAAACCGCCGACGCATCTCGGTCTGAGTTTCAACCGTAGTTTCAATTGTCAGAAAACTGTCACACTTTTTCACGCAAGTCTCTGCTCGATTACCGTGTAGTATTTTTGCGCTATTGTGTGCGTCCGCGGCCTCCGCTAACGTTTCGCTGCTCGTTCGTTCTCTGAACTGGGGTTCAGGAAAAATCTAACTGATGCATCTGTGTGTTCGCGCACCTGTGTGTGCGCGGCGCAACGCCTTTCCCTGCCTGCAACCAGGAACGAACTGCCAAAAAGACTACCGAACAAACTATGACTACTCTCCGGAAACTGATCTTCGCTGCGCTCGCAACGTGCTTAAGCTGGAGTGCCTTCGCGCAACAAATTTCGGGAAGCATTCGCGGAACCGTTGCGGACCCAACCGGAGCCGCCGTCCCAGGCGCGTCGGTCAGCGCCATGCAGACAGAGACGGGTTTGACCCGCACGGCGAAGACAGATCGCTCCGGTCAGTATGTGATTCTGGAACTGCCCGTCGGTCATTACCGGTTGCAGGCCGAGGGCAAGGGTTTCCAGACGTACATCCAGCAGGGAATCATCCTCGACGTAAATGAGACGGCGACGATTCCCGTTCGCCTCGCGGTTGGGTCGGAGACCGAGCACGTCGATGTGCAAGCCGACGCCCAGCTGATACAGAACACAGTGACCAGTCTGGGCAAGACGGTGTCAGAGCGCGAAGTGCTTGACCTGCCGCTGAACGGACGCAATTTTAGCGCAGCTCGGCCTGCTGCAGCCGGGAGTCGTGCCTCTTACCCCGGGTCTGGCAGAGGCGGGAGGATCGCTGCGCGACGGCCAAGCCTATGCGGTGAATGGTCAGCGGCCGGAGTCGAACAATTTCCTGATCGATGGAGCCAACAATTTCAACGGGGTGGACGGCGGCTTCGTCCTCAAACCTCCCGTGGACGCGATCACCGAATTCAAGATCCTCACCCACAACGCCAACGCCGAATTCGGCAATACTCTGGGATCAACAACCAACATCATCACCCGTTCGGGCACGAACCGCTATCACGGAGCGCTGTGGGAATTCCTGCGGAATGATGTTTTCGATGCCACCAACTACTTTGGCAAGACCACCGAACCTCTGAAGCAGAATCAATTCGGCGGCACTTTCGGTGGTCCCATCCGCAAGGACAAAAGCTTCTTCTTCGGATATTTCGAGGGCTTTCGCAACCGTCAGGGGGAAACCGATTCATCCACCGTGCCCTCGAACGCCGAGCTGCAAGGGGAATTTCGCCGAGATATGCCCGGAAGGATTCACCGGCTGGTTTCTGCAACAATCCGAACCACCAGCTGTTCAACGTCTTTCTCAACCAGCCCTATCCCGACAACCAGTTCGACATGTCTTCGGTCAGTTCAGTTACGCAAGAATCTCCTGGGCTATTTCCCCGCGCCCAACAATGGAACAACGTCTACACCGCGACGCAGGTGGTTCATCAGGACACCAATCAGTTCGGACTGCGGCTCGATCAGTACCTGGGCAACTTCGACGTCCTGAACTTCCGCTATGCCTACAGCGATGGCACGGAACTCCACCCGATCGCGACGTCTGGAGCGAGCGTGCCGGGTTTTCCTGTCGGGCAGGATCAGCGGGCGCAGAATTTCGTTGCGCAGGAGACGCATACGTTCTCTCCAGCCATGATCGGCGTCTTCCGCTTCTCGTATCCTGCGGAATAAATTCCTTTACGGCGAGAGCGAAAATCACACACGACCCCGCCAGCCTTGGCTTTGGCTACCAACCGAGCCTGGATGCAGCCATCGGCCCCCCGTTCATCCAGGTGAATGGCTACACCACCATCGGCGATCCGATTACCGGGCCGCGCGATACTTACGAAAATGCGTTTGACTATTCCGGCTCGTTGAGTTGGGTGCATGGACGGCACGAACTCAAGTTCGGCGGCGGTTACCAGCACCTGCAGGTCAATGTGCTGCAGGGCATTGCCACCAACGGTTTCTTCGTGTTCGCGCCTTTTCCCGTGGTGCCGGACGCGTTCGCCAGCTTTCTGTTTGGCCAGCCTGTGTTCTTCCTGCAAGGCCGTGGCGATTTTTCGCGCGGCATCCGAGGGAACTCCCTGAACGGCTACGCGCAGGACACCTATAAAGCGACGTCGCGTCTGACTTTGAATGTCGGCCTGCGCTACGAACTGCCGTTCCCCTATACCGAGATCCATAATCGGCAAACGCTCTGGATTCCCGGCCGCCAGTCCAAGGTGATGCCCAACGCACCCGAGGATTTGCTCTATCCCGGAGATCCGGGCGTTCCCGCTGGTCTGATTCCAACCTTCAAGAAGGGATTCGCACCGCGAGTTGGATTCGCCTGGGACCCCACGGGAAACTCAAAGTGGCTGGTGACGTCGGCCTATGGAATCTTCTATGAGCCGTATTACACGGGCCAGGGTGGACCACTGCAGGCGCCGATTAGCGCTCCTCCGTATCTGCAGACCCAGCAGATCAGCCTTACTCAAACCACGTTTCTGAATTTTCCCGATCCGTACTTCGGCAATCCCCCGCCCAACGGCACTTTCGCCACGCCCCTCACCAACCTGACGCTGGCTCCGAACCTGCCTCTGCCCTATTCGCAGGACTGGGACCTGAACGTACAACGATCCCTCGGATCAGATCTTCTGCTCGAGATCGGCTACGTAGGAACGAAGGGAACCAAGCTGCCGCGTTTCGTGGAAGCGAATCCGGCGATCTACATTCCGGGATTCGACTCCAGCGGGAACCCGATCTCAACCTCCAGCAACGCGGACTTCCGGCGCATTCATTCCGGATGCACGCTCGGCGCCTACGTCGCCGCCGTGCACCTACTCTTCCACCGGGCTCGATCGAGGGCATCGCCAATTCTTCGTACAACGCGCTGGAGGCCAGCCTGACCAAACGCTTCAGTCACGGCCTCTCGTTTCTCGCGTCGTACACCTACTCGAAAACCATTGATGACGCTTCTTCGTTCAACATGACTGGTTCGGCGGCCAAGCCAGTGGCCGGCGAGAATGATCTTGCGCAAGATCCCTTCGATCTCGCTGCCGAGCGCGGTCGTTCTTTGTTCGATTCCCGTCACCGGTTTGTGTTGAGCTATCAGTGGAGCCTGCCTTTCTGGAGACAGCCACACGGATGGTATCAGCAGGCGTTCGGCAACTGGCAGATCAACGGAATCGTCACTCTGATGAGCGGCACGCCGTTCACGGTCTTCGATTCCACCGATTTTTCGGTGCAAGGCTCGGCGCCGGAAATCACCGGATTCTTCTCCAACCGTCCGAACCTGGTGCCCGGGACAGAATCCCGAACTCCGGACCGCGCACTCCCGGCGCATGGCTGAATGCAAGTGCTTTTCAGCGAATCACGCAGGACCCCAATTCTCCCGTGCAGCAATTTGGAACGGCAGGCCGCAACATCGCCGCAGGGGCCCGGCTATGCCGATTGGGATTTCTCGGCATTCAAGAACATTCGCGTGGCCGAGGGCAAGGAATTCCAGTTCCGGGCGGAGTTATTCAATTTCCTGAACCACCCGAACTTCCATCTGCCTGACAGCGACATCGGCTCGCAAACCTTCAATCAGATTCTTGAAGCGCAAGCTCCACGCCTGATCCAGTTTGCCCTGAAGTTCATGTTCTAAGTGGTAGAGGAAAGTAAGTGGAAGGGAACCATGTGGGGACGGCCGCCCTTCGACTGCGCTCAGGGCAGGCTCTCGGCCGTCCCGCCAGGGCGAAGCCCGGCGAGTGGGCGCCACTTGATGTCGCCATGCAGATTCTTGCACAGCCGGGCTAGGAATCTCTTTCCATCAGCTCCGATTCAAACTAGAATGGACCCGCCTGCAACGCGGAATCCCCAGTCCCTCAAGGCATTCCGCAAGTTTCCTTCGGGAGGCTCCGTGCACGTCCTCGTTACCGCTGACTCGCTCTCGGGATCGTGGACTTACGCCCGCGAGCTGGTGACCGGCCTGGTCACCCGCGGTGTGCGCGTCACGCTGGTCACTTTCGGCGAAATTCCTCTTCCCGAGCAGACTTCGTGGATGGATCACCTGCACGGCCTCGAATACCGCCCCACGGCCTTTCATCTAGAGTGGATGCAGGAGGCGGAAGAGGATCTTCCGGAATCGTCCGAGTTTCTCGCGGCGCTGGTGCGGGAACTTCGCCCCGATGTTCTGCATCTCAACCAGTTTTGCTATGGCAACCTGCCGGTCGATGTGCCGCGCGTCGTGATGGCGCACGGTGATCTGATCACCTGGACGCAAGCGGTTCACAACCATATCCCGCGGTTTGAGCGCCCTCTGAGTTGGTACCGCAGCACGGTCCTCGCGGGCTTGGCTGGTGCGGATGCCGTAGTCGCTCCTTCGGCGTGGATGCTCGATCGTATTTCCGCGTGCTATGGGCGTCCCCGGCGCGCAGAAGTGATCTACCCGGGACGCAATCCCATCTTCTTCAATCCCTACGTCAACAAAGACGATTGTGTTTTAGCCGTCGGCCGGATGGTCGACGCCAGCAAGCAGGTCTATCTCCTCACGCAGCAGCCGTACTCCGTCCCGGTCTGCATTGTCGGCGCCGAACATACCGTGCCTGTGCCCCGCGTTCCGATCCGTGCTGACGTGAAAGTTGCCACCGACCAGACCTCGGTTGCGATCCGTGGTCCGCAGACGGAAGCGCAATTGCGTGCCCTGTACAGCCGCGCTTCCATCTACGCTGCTACCGCCCGCTACGAACCCCTCGGCATGGCGGTACTCGAAGCCGCGTTCTCCCGATGCGCGATCGTGGCCAACGACATTCCCAGCTTCCGAGAAATTTGGGGAGACGCCGCTCTGTATTTCCGCACCAACGACGCCGCCAGTCTCGCCGAGAGCATTCAGATGCTCAACGCGGACCGTCCCATGCGCCGCGCTTATGCCGAGTTGGCCTACTCCCGCGCCCGCGAACGCTTCACGACCAAGCGCATGATCGACGACTGCCTGCAGCTCTACCGCAGCCTGCATGCGGTGCGCGTCGAGGCGGCCTGAGCCTCAGTTGTCTATTGTTTGCTCTCGACTACCGCAACCGACAAAGGCCCCGATGTTTCCTCCGATCCTGCCGTGGTCAATGTCCCGTTGCTGCCCAACGTGTAGATGGAAACCGAGCCGCTCTCGTTCACCACGTAGGCAAAGCTGCCCGAGGGATCGATCGCTATGCGGAAAGGCTCTTGTCCGGTCTCTAAGCTCCCATTCGGAGTTAACGCGCCGGTGCTCGAGTTGATGGTGTATTCCGACACCGTGCTGTCACTCCGATTCACAACATAAGCAAACTTGCTGCTAGGGTCCACCGCGACCCATGTCGGCTGGTTTCCCGAAGTCGCGTCTTGCGTATCTGGCGTCAAAACTCCGGTCTTCGAATCGATGGTGTATTGCGACACCGTATTCCTGAAGTCGTAGGCGTTGGGCACGTAGGCGAACTTGCCCGAGGGATCGACCGTGACGCCGAAAGGAGAAAGCCCTGTCGGCACTGTAGCAGGCGTCGTCGGCGCCAATACTCCAGTGCTCGAGCTGATGGTGTACATCGAGACCGTGTCGTCATCCTGATTGGCGACATACGCGAACCTGCTGGATGGATCCACCGTTACCGAGAGCGGACTCCAGCCCGTGGCCACCGTCGGCGGTGTCGTCGGAGTCAGAAGGCCTGTGGCCTGGTTGATCGTAAACATCGACACCGTATTGTCATCGCTATTGGCCGTGTAGACGAATCTTCCCGAGGAATCGATCGCGATTCCCTGCGGGAAATATCCGGTTGGGACCGTCGGTGGGTTTGTGGGAGTCAGAACGCCTGTGCTGGAGTCGATTGTGAACATCGCGATCGTGGCGAGGTCCGCAGCATTGGACATCAGATTCGCTACATACGCGTATCGGCCCGCTGGATCAACGGCCATTTCTTCCGCGCCGAATTGATTGCCTCCGGTCGAAACCGTCGGCGGCGTTGTTGGCGTCAGCTTTCCCGTGCACGAGTCGACCGTGTACATCGAAACCGTATTGGCGGAAAGCCCATTCAGGACATAAGCATGCGGGGGCGGGGATGCCGGTGTGCATGCAGGCATCGGGTTGATTTTCGTGGACGAGGTCGAACTTCCTCCCCCGCAACTGGCCGCTAACAGTATGAGCGGACTCAAAACTGCGAATCGAAGATACTTCGCTTTCATTTTGCTTCCTCCCGCGCAAGACTTCTTGAACTTGAGGGGTGGTAAGCGCCTCGCCTTTCTAGTCAGGATCTTAAAACGATGCTACTACAGGGGTGACCGCTCGTTAAGTAAAGATTGGTGGCGTCACCGTAAAGATTTGCAAACGCGACACGCGCCCCCGCTTAGTGATATCTTTTATCCCTACTAGAAACCCGTAAGGTTGGAGGATTGCATTCATGGCACAGGTCAAGATTACCGTCAGACCGAATGGGCCGTTCCGGGTCGAGGCTCCCGAAGGCTCGATCGAATTAGTCGACGTGAACGGTACCCCATACGACCTCACCGGCAAGACGGCCTTTTCACTCTGCCGCTGTGGGGGATCGGTCAACAAGCCCTTCTGTGATGGCACACATAGCCGCATCGGGTTCCAGGCCGCGGAGTTGGCGGTGAAGAAAGCGGACAGCGGCTCGTAGCCGTAGCTCATGAGCTTCGTGTGCCGGAGCCAGACTGACTGACTCAGTGCTTCCAGGTTGGCGCAGGCTTGTTGAGCCAGTGCTCATGGGTGGCGCGAGTTGGCGGCGAGTGCTTTTGGGTGGCGCAGCGCTTTCAGCGCTGCGATAGACGCCTCGCGAATGACCCGCGCTTTAGCGCCCGAGGACATTTACAGAATTCTGCGGAGGAGATCGTGCACGATTCACGGGACCGGGAACTGGGGATGCAACGCAAGATCACACGCCGTGATTTTCTCAACGGCGTGGCGGTGACGGCGGGCGCGGCCATGATGCCGTGGGACCTTTCCGCCGCCGGGTTTGGCGAAGGCCAGGCCGCCGTTGGTCCCGAGACTTCTCCCAACTATTACCCGCCCGCTCTCATCGGCATGCGCGGCAGCCATCCCGGTTCCTTCGACGCCGCCCATGCCTTACGCGATGGCACGTTCTGGGATTCGGCGGGCAAGCCCGAAGACACTGGCGAGACCTACGATCTCATCATTGTTGGTGGCGGTATCAGTGGACTCGCCGCTGCTCACTTCTATCGCAAGGCAACCGGCGGGAAAGCCCGCATCCTTATTCTTGAGAACCACGACGACTTCGGGGGACACGCCAAGCGCAACGAATTCCGCATCGGCAATGCCTTCCGCCTCGGTTTCGGCGGCACGTTCTCGATCGAAAGCCCCGCTCCCTATAGCGCCGTGGCTAAAGGCGTGATCGAAGAACTCGGCATTGACGTGCCCTCGTACTCGAAGTACCTCAACAAAGATCTGTATCCCGCGGCGGGCCTGCGCCCCAGAGTATTTTTCGATAAAGAAACTTTCGGCGTCGACAAACTTGTCGTCAATCCTCATCCGCGCAGTGGAGGCGAGAGCGAAGACGCGGCCGCTCCATCGGCCGAGAAGCTGAAACAGTTTCTCGCCGACGCTCCCCTGGCTGACCAGGCCAAACGAGACCTGATGCGCCTCTATCAGGAGCCGAAGGACTATTTTCCCGGCCTGACCTCCGACCAGAAGAAAGCCAAGCTCGCCCGCATGAGTTATGCCAGCTTTCTCAAAGAAGTCGCCGGGGTTCATGAGGACATCATCAAGTTCTACCAGGCGCTTCCGCACGGTCTCTTTGGCGTGGGCATCGACGCGGTTGCGGCACAAGACGCGTGGGGATTCGACTTGCCCGGTTTCGATGGCCTGAATCTGGATCCGTCACCAGGCAAGGGCATGAACCGCGATGCCATCCCCAACGAAGAAGCCGAGAAATATTTTTTCCATTTCCCTGATGGCAACGCCACGATCACACGTCTCTTGGTTCGCAAGCTGATTCCCACCGCCATCCCCGGTAATTCCTCATCGGACATCGTTTTGGCCAAAGCGAATTACGCGAAGCTCGACGATTCCGGCTCGCCCGTCCGCATCCGCCTGAACAGCACTGCCGTTCGCGTGAAGCACTTGGGCGACGCCGCCAGCGCCAGGGAAGTCGAGGTCACTTACGCTCGCGGCGGCAAAGTCTATACCACCAAGGCCAAGAACTCGATCTTGGCCTGCTGGCACGTCGTCATTCCATACATTTGTGAAGAGCTTCCCGACAAACAAAAAGAGGCGCTGGCCTCGGCGCAGAAAGTTCCTCTGTTGTATACGAACGTCGTTCTACGAAACTGGACGTCATGTCAGAAGATCGGAGTGAGCTCTGTTTACGCGCCGGGCATGTACCACACAGGTGTGAATCTCGATTTGCCGGTGAGCATTGGTGGATACGAGTGCGCGCGCAAGCCGGATGAGCCCATCGTTGTGCACATGATGAAGGCCGCATGCCGTCCGGGGCGCCCCGCGCGGGAGCAGCACCGCATCGGCCGCATGGAGCTCTACACCACCACCTTCGAGACCATGGAGCGCAAGATTCGCGATCAGTTGGCCCGCACACTCGGTACGGGAGGCTTCGATCCCGCCCGTGACATCGCGGCAATCACGGTCAACCGCTGGCCTCACGGCTACGCCTACGAGTACAACTCGCTGTTCGATTCGTTCTGGCTGGAAGGCGGCGAGACTCCTTGCGAAGTCGCCCGCAAGCCGCACGGGCGCATCGCCATTGCGAACTCCGACGCTGGAGCCTATGCCTACACGGATGAAGCCATCAATCAAGCGTGGCGGGCGGTGGATGAGATCACCAAGGGCTGAGGAGTTATGTGGGGACAGCCGCCCCCGCTGTCCGCCGAGCGCAGCTCGGCTGCCGTTCGCGAACCTCAATCAGTGTTCTGGCCGCTGAGCTCCTGGGCCTTGTTGCGCGCGTCCTGCGCTTGCTGCTGCATGCCTTTCGCCTGGTACGCGTCGGCCAGCGCATCTTCCAGTTCCGCATCATCGCCGGAGCGCTCCCGCTCCTTTAAATAGGACGCGATCGCTTCGTCATACTTCTTCGACTCGACCTGCGAAATGCCCATCCGATAGTAGACGTCCCGGGCCTGCGGATCGAGACTCAGCGCAGTCTGATATTCCTTGATCGCATCCTCGTGATTGTTCTGATCTGCGAGCGCCACTCCCAGCGCGATATGCGCGTTGACGTTCTTCGGGTCCTGCGTCACCAGTTTGGTGAATTCTTCTTGCGCCTCTTTTGGATGTCCCTCGGTCAGGTATGCTCGCCCCAAATCCATGCGAGCTCTCACATTCTGCGGTTGCAGGTCGAGCACGCGCTTCAACTCGCTCTCGCCTTCGGGGAACTGCCCCTTGCTGAAGTAAGCGCGTGCCAGCGCGTAATGCGCCGAAGGATCCTGCGGGTTCTGCTGCACCTTCTTTTGAAACTCGCCGATCATGCGGTCGAGGTTCCGTTGTGCCTCGATTGCGCCGAAGCGTAGTCCCGTCCCACGCCACCGATACACGCCAACAGCGCTTCCGGCCAACAGGACGACCACGAAGAGCAGGACGCCGGCGCGCTGCAATGGCTTGCCGTGTTCCGGCGCGGCGAACGCAATCAGCGCCCCGAGAATCAATCCGCTGACGAGGCCACCGACGTGGCAGGCATTGTCGATACCCGGGACGACCTTACCCAGAAAAAGGCTGAAGCCGGCGAAGAATAGGAGGCTGCTCAGCGTACTCTTGATGTTGATGCCCGACAGCGAAAATGACCCCAGATAAAACGAAGCGATCAGCGCTCCCGTCAGCCCGAACAGCGCTCCCGACGCGCCAACGCTCAGCACGCTAGGATTCCACCCAACGCTGGCCAGCCCCCCCGCAACTCCCGTGATGAGATAAACGGCGGCATAAGTAAATCGCCCGTAGAGCGATTCGCAAAGCGTCCCGATGCTCCACAGGCACCACATATTCGTCGCGATATGGAAGAGGCCGCCATGCAGAAACATGTAGGTGACCAGCCGCCACCATTGGCCAGATAAGGTATAAGGGCCAAAGTTGGCGCCGAAGTGCACCATCACTTGTCCATTAAAGTCCATCGACGGGCCGCTCGCTGCCACCATCGCGATGAAGACCATCACGTTGGCGCCCAGGATCACCTTCGTGAGCGAGATACCAGCTTCGCGCCTGACCCACGGTGCAGCCATGACCGGCTGAATCGCGTCCTCATCCTCTTCGCCGCGCCGCGCCGCCTCATGCCGCACACACCACTGGCATATCTTCTTCCCAAACGTCAGCGCCGGCAGTTGCCGCCCACATCGAATACAGTTCGCCATGTCTTACAAAAGAGTATCAGTACTTGAGAGTATTTTGGGAAGGCAGCAGTTCAGTCAACCGTGAGAGCCGCGCCCCAGCAGGGTTAAGCGACCGTCGAAGAGCATCGGCGAACAGTGGAAGAGCGGCGCTTCAGCGCCGCGTAAAAGCGCAACTCGATGTTGGGCTTTAGCCCCTGAGGGATGCGGGCGAATCAATGAATGGTCTTGGTCTTCCGCGACATGTAATCCATCAGCAGATACTGCCCCAGCGTATAGGGCGTCGTGAAATAAGCCTTGCCGCGGCACATCTCGGTGACTTTCTGCACGAACTGCACCAACCCATAGTCCGACGCCAGCATGAACGTGTTGATCAGCACGCCCGCCCGCTTGCACTTCGAAACTTCTTCCAGCGTCTGGCTCACGACCAGCGGATCCAGCCCAAAAGCATTCTTATAGATACGCCCATCTTCGAGCGTCAGCGCCGAAGGCTTACCGTCGGTGATCATCACGATCTGCTTCATGTCTTTCCGCTGCCGCTGCAAAATTCTCTGCGCCAGCCGCAGTCCCTCACGCGTGTTCGTGTAGTAAGGCCCGACCTTCACCCGCGCCAGTTGAGACAAAGGAATCTCTTCCGCCGAATCGTGGAACAGCACCAGGGAAAGCGAGTCCCCCGGATACTGCGTGCGAATCAAATGCGACAACGCCATCGCCACTTTCTTCGCCGGAGTGAATCGATCTTCGCCATACAGAATCATCGAATGCGAGCAATCCAGCATCAGCACCGTCGCGCACGACGACTGGTACTCACACTGGTGCACCTGCAGGTCTGAATATTCAATATTGAGCGGCAGCGTCAGCCCTTCCCGCTGGATCGCACTCGACAACGTCGCCGTAATGTCAAGATTCAAAGTGTCGCCAAACTCATACGTCTTGGCCGACCCGCTGGTCTCGATGCCGGTCGCGAGATCGCGCGTGTCATGCCGTCCAAAGCTCGCCTTGCCCAGCGACCCCAGCAGATTCCGTAGCGACTTGAAGCCGAGAAAGTCGAGACTCTTGTCGGTGATTTCAAATTTGGCTTGCTGAGCCTCTCCAGTCTGCCCGCCAACGTTTGACTGCCGCGCCGGGTCGTGCGGCTGATCTTCATATGGACGATCAATCGAAATGTAGTCTTCCTGCTGCATCCGCTCAATGAGCTTCTCGATCAGCTCGTCGAGCTGTCCGTCGGCGACCATCTGCTCGATCTGCTCCCGCAGGTTCTCGTCGAACATTTCGCCATTCATCAGCGCCTGCTCGATGGCCCGCTTGAGTTCGTCCAGAGTCTGCTCGCCCTCGGGCAACTCATACCACATGGATTCCTGAAACCCGCTCTGCAGCAGGTAATCCGAGAGCGCGCTGAGCAAGTCTTCCATGCTCATCTCGCCCGCCGGGTCGGGCACGTATTTGGAGTAACGAATGCGTTTCATAAAAACGGCTTCCGGCTTCCGGCGTTCGGCTTCCGGTTGTAGGTCGTGAACTTCAGCGTTTCGTTCGTGGTTCCCGTACTCAGCAGATCCGGAAGCCGGACTGCGGAAGCCGGAAGCCGGAAGCCGGAAGCCCTAATTAAACTGCCTTCTCTGTCGGTACGGCCTCTCCTCCGGCTCGAAACCTTTCTCTCGCACAGCCTCAGGCTTCTTCTCTCCCGCCTTGAACACGCGCTCCTCGCTGCGTCCGATGCGCTTATGGGCGTGTAGCCCTTCGAGGATGAACTCCGCCGCCGATACCTGCTGCTCGGGGCTGTCTTTCTGCGTAACGCTCAGCGGTCCGAGTTTGTCGACCAGGCCCTGGATCCCCTTCAACTTCTCCAGTGCCTCCTCAGCCGCGACCGCATCCGACAACTGAATCTCGCCGCCCAGATCGAACCACTGCACAATCTGCTGCATGTTGGCACCGGTATAGTACTCGTCGTAGGTCTTCGCGATCGCGGCGCGAATCAACTCTCGCCCCACGTGATCCGCGCCCTTCATCTCGCCTTCATACTCCAATTCCAGCTTGCCAGTGATCGCCGGCAGAGCAGCGTAAACGTCGCTGATGCGCGGCACGACCACCTTCTCGTCGTTGCGAATCGCCCGCCGCTCGGCATTCGACACAACGTTCTCCATTGCGGAGATCGGAAGCCGCTGGCTCACGCCGGAGCGCTTGTCGATTTTCTTGTCCTCCCGGGCAGCGAACGCGACGCGCTCGATCACCTCCTGCACATAATTCGGCAGGTGCAGGGTGAACAGAAGCTGGTTGTGGCCGTTGCGCTTGGTCCACGCTTCCTGCGCCGTGATCGCGATTCCTTCCTCCACGGTCGCCGGATAGTGCGTGCGAATCTCCGATCCGATACGGTCCTTGAGCGGGGTAATGATCTTGCCGCGCGCCGTATAGTCTTCCGGATTCGCGCTGAACACCAGCGCGACATCGAGCGGCAAGCGAATGGGATATCCCTTAATCTGCACGTCGCCTTCCTGCATGATGTTGAACAATCCCACCTGAATCTTTCCCGCAAGATCGGGCAGTTCGTTGATCGCGAAGATGCCGCGGTTGGCGCGGGGTAGCAGTCCGTAGTGAACCGTGAGTTCGCTCGACAGTTCGTGCCCGCCGCGCGCCGCCTTAATGGGATCGATGTCGCCAATCAGATCCGCAATCGTCACGTCAGGCGTCGCGAGTTTCTCAACATATCGGTCGTCGGGCGAGAGATAGGCAATCGGCGAGTCGTCCCCAAGCCGCGCCACTTCTTCGCGGCATCTCCGGCAGATCGGAGCATAGGGATCGTCGTGCACTTCGCATCCCGCCAGATACGGCATGTGAGGATCGAGCAGGCTCGTCAACGCGCGCAGGATACGGCTTTTCGCTTGCCCACGCAGTCCGAGCAGAATGAAATTATGCCGCGACAGAATCGCATTGACGATCTGCGGTATGACCGTGTCTTCGTAGCCCACGATGCCACGGAACACCGGGGCGTCGCCGCTCTTGCGCAGTCGGGCCGTCAGGTTCTCCCGTAGCTCATCTTTAACGTGGCGCGTGCGCAAACGCTCTTCGGAGAAAATACTGCGACGCAGTTGACCCAGCGTGCGCGGAAGACTACTCATGAAAGGATCCCCCAACCAACTTTCCCCGATTATACGCGCCGTTACGAAAGCGTGTTTGCCCCCGCAATCGGCAACTGACGCCGGAACCCGAACGCCCAAGACCTAAGACCTGATCCCAAACCCAAAACCTTACCGCGCGTGCCCGTTCCCCCCGGCCTTCTCTCGCGCCCGCGACGCGCGCCGCAGATTGGGCAGAATGCCTTCCAGATACGCTGCCACCGCCTGAATACGTTCGCTCTCCGACCGCATCCCCAGCAGCTTCTGCTTGAAGTCGAGATCCAACGGCAGCGATCCCGCAAGATAAAACGACAGCGCGTTCTGATCGGCCGCCGACAAATCCTGCACCGCGCCCGCTAGCGACAGAATCTGCAAATGCACCTGGATGGCCCGCGCCTTGTCCTCCTCCGATGACGCGGCAGGCTCGTCTGGCACGATCAGCACCTCCGCGCGCAAGAACGATCGATCCTGATTCAGTTCGAGCACCTCAAAGCGTTTCCGCCCCTCAGCGACCAGATCCATACGCCCGTCGGGATATTCCTTGGTCACGGTCAGAATCTCGGCAGTACAACCAATTTCCGCCACGCCCTCTTCCAGCGCGCGCACGACCCCGAAGGGCGCATTGTTGGCCAGACACTCTCCGATCATTTCTTTGTAGCGCGGCTCAAAAATATGCAGCGGCAAGGGAGTGCCGGGGAGCAGAACGACGTCGAGCGGAAACAAGGGAAGAAGAGCCACGAAGTCTCCAGTATCGAGGCGCGCGCAGACTGATTCCCGATTGTACGACACCGGGAAATGTGAGCTTGCCGCTCGAACGGTCACGAATGCGTTATCGCACCGGTTTTTCCTTCGTGAACCTTCGTGTCCTTCGTGGTTCACGGTTGTCGAATTGAACCACCTCAGACGCATCAGCATCTTGACTTGCCAAGCTGTCGAGAATACAACCCGAGCATGGAACTTGTCGGGAAAGTCGTGGTAGTCACCGGCGCCTCGATGGGCATCGGCGAAGCAATTGCCAAACTTTTTGCGGAGCAAGGAGCCAACATCGTGCTGCTCTCGCGCGATTCTGCCCGCGCAGAGGCGGCTCGCGCCCGGATCGGTTTTCCCGACCGGACGGCAGCATTGTCCTGCGACGTCCGCCACTCCGAAGAGATCGACCGCGTCCTGGCCCTGACCTTGCATCACTTCAAGCGGATCGATGTCTGGATCAACAATGCCGGACACGGACTGCTCGATTCGGTTGCGCAAACCGACATGCAGGCCTGCCATGAGATGTTCGAAGCCAATTTCTTCGGAGCCATGTCGGCTATGCAGGCGGTCATCCCGGTGATGCGGCAGCAGGGCGGCGGCTCGATCATCAACATTTCCAGTGTCGCGGGCCACATTCCGATGCCGTTTCACGCCTCCTACAGCGCCACCAAGTTCGCGCTCAACGCCATTGGAAAGGCCGCGGGAGTCGAACTAAAAAAAGACGGCATTCACGTGCTCACAGTATGTCCCGGCTACGTGCGCACCGCCTTCAGCGAGAATGCAATTCGGGGAAACGAACTGAAGAAGGTTCGCCCCGGTTCGGTTCGCGGCATCACCGCCGAGCGCGTCGCCCGCGCTACTCTCAACGGTTACTTGAAGCGGAAAAGGGAAGTGATTGTTCCGTGGACGATGCACCTGCCCGTGAAGATCTATCAGCTATTCCCGGCAGCCGTAGAGTGGGCAATGGGCAGAATGGCAAAATAAGAAGGTTCAAAGTTTCAGAGTTGCAAGGTTTCAAGGACGAACCTTGAAATCTTGAAATCTTGAAACCTTGAAACCTTGTCCTATCCCAGCTCCGCGAGCATGGCTTCCATTTCCGATTGCGCGTGCAGGTTACCGGTGCGCCGCGCCGAGGCGATGCCATCCTGCAGCATCTTCTTGGCCTCTTCGGTGCGCTCAGCTCGCACCAGGGTTTGCGCCGCCATGAAGTATCCGGCAGTGTACTCAGGATGGCTCTCCAGCAGAATGGAAAATTCCGCGAGCGCGCGGTCGAAGTCGCCCTGCTTGGAATACTCCATGGCGAGTCCATAACGCGCGAACGCGTCTTTGGGATTTTCCGTAAGAATTTCGTTTAGCGCAGCAATGCGGTCCATAGAGTAAAGGAAGAGTCGAGCAGTCCCCGCCCACGAGATTACTACAACCGCCGCACCATGGCGCGGCGTCTGCCTCTGAGAACTGGCCAGAGTTCCGGCAACTGTTTACAATTGCCAGTCCCACTCATTTCCAAGCCTGAGGCGCGAAAATTGGCCTGCCCGTATTTCATGCCCGTAACCAGATTGGAGAGCGGCTCCTGGCCGCATCCGGCGAGGCTCCCGCTCGGCGGCGGGTGGTGTGGTCACTGCACGGCGCCCGGTCACGAGGACAAGGTCCCGGCGCAAGACGTTCTGGAAGCGTTCTGCAATCTGGGCTATGCCAGCGGTTGCTGTTGGTCGCCGTCCGATCGAGTTTGGGACGCGGTGCGCTTCGCCGTCAGCGCCCCGCTCGACCCGGCAGTGCGCTCGGTTCCGCAAAATATCGCAACGGTTCCTGCCCGCATCCTGGTTCTCCGATATGTTTGCGAGAAAGATCACAGGCCGATGGATTCTGGCGATCTCGAATTCGATCTGTCGCGAGCTGCCTGGCTGCGGCGCCACGATGACGCCCGCATTCAGAAGATGGCCGAATGTTTCCTGGATTCATACCTGAAGAGGAAAGCTTGAGAAACCCGCCGCACCTTGAAAAGAAGAGCGTGATAGGAAGAGCTCGAAAGGAAGGCAAGCATGACACATGATCCGCTGGCGCCCCGTCCGGTGCGGGATTCGCAATCCGAGATGGCTGAAATTGTCCTCCCGAACGACGCCAACCCGCTGGCCGCACTGCTCGGCGGACGCCTCATGCACTGGATCGACCTCGCCGGCGCCATGGCCGCGCACCGTCACTCCCGCAACTACGTCGTTACCGCCTCGGTCGACCACATCGACTTCCTAGTCCCGGTCCGTGTCGGCGACCTGGTCATCCTGCGCTCGTCCGTAAACCGCGTCTTCCACACTTCGATGGAAGTCGGGGTCAAAGTCTTCGTCGAGAACTACATTGCCGACACGGCCCAGCATGTGGGCTCCGCCTACCTGACCTTTGTTGCCATCGATCCTGCCGGACAGCACCTCAAAGTCGCCCCGGTGATTCCCGAGACCGAGGACCAGCAGCGTCGCTACAATGATGCCGGCCGGCGCCGTGAGATCCGGCGTTCCGAATTGGAACGGAGGCGCAAAGTCCGCTAATTTCCACACGCTGTTGTGATTTGCATCACATAAATCACTTCGGCAAACGGTTTAGCCTATCGGGGCGTCGAGGTTCTTCATGGATAGTGCCCTCTTAGTTCACCGCCTTCACTTCGCCTTTACCGTCACCTTCCATTACTTGTTCCCCCAACTCACCATGGGGCTGGCCCCGCTGATTGTCGTGCTCAAGACACTGGGTCTGCGCCGCAATGATGAGACTTACCACCAGGCGGCTCGCTTCTGGGCCCGGATCTTCGGTATCAACTTCGTGCTGGGCGTGGTGACCGGCATCCCCATGGAATTTCAGTTCGGCACCAACTGGTCGCACTTCTCGCGCTTTGCCGGAGGCGTAATCGGCCAGACCCTGGGCATGGAAGGCATGTTCGCCTTCTTCCTGGAGTCAGCATTTCTGGGCTTGTTCCTCTACGGAGAAAAGCGCCTCAGCCCGCGAGCTCACTGGTGGTCGGCGGTCGCCGTATTTCTGGGATCCTGGCTGTCGGGATTCTTCATCGTCGCGACTGACGCCTGGATGCAGCATCCCGTGGGCTACGCCAAAGCTGCCGACGGATCGGTGCAGCTCACCAGCTTCTGGGCGCTGGTTCTGAATCCCTGGGCATGGTGGCAGTATGCCCACAATATGAGCGGAGCCGTGATTACCGGAGCGTTCGTCATGACCTCGGTGGGCGCGTTCTACCTGTTGTGGGGCAAGTTTGAAGAGTACGGCCGCATCTTTGTGCGCGTCGGAGTCGTGGCAGGCCTGATCTTCAGCGTGCTCCAGCTGTTTCCCACCGGAGACGGACAGGGCCGCATGATCGCCGACAACCAACCGGTTACTCTGGCAGCGATGGAAGCCCTGTTCGAGACGCAGCCGGGAGCGCCTCTGGTCCTCATCGGCCAGCCCAATGTCGACCAAAAGAAGATCGACAATCCGCTGGTACTGCCGAACGCGCTCAGCTTTCTGACCTATCGCGCCTGGAAGGCCGAAGTAAAGGGCCTGAACGCCTTCCCCGAAGACCAGTGGCCGTCGAACATCTCTCTGCTCTACTTCAGCTACCACATCATGGTGGGACTCGGGACGATCTTCATCGCGATCTCGGTGATTGCGGCGTTTCTGTTGTGGCGAGGCAAGCTGTTCTCCAGCCACTGGATGCTCTGGATTCTGCTGCTTGCGTTGCCGTTCCCCTACATCGCAAACACGGCGGGGTGGATTACTGCCGAGATCGGACGCCAACCCTGGCTGGTCTACTCCCTGATGCGCACCGCCGACGGCTATTCGAAAACAGTCTCGGCAGGCAACGGCATGTTCACCCTGCTGGGATTCATGGGCATGTACACCGTGCTCGGAATTCTGTTCCTGTTCCTGGTCCGCCGCGAAATCGAACAAGGCCCAGAAGCCGAAACAGGATCGGCACACTAGTAGCGCCGCCGTGCGCGCCACCGAATGCGTGCATGACGGACGTATGCATGACGGACGTATGTGACCGGCGCGCATGACCGAGGCGTGCATGACGACGCGTGTGGGCGACGCGCGCTTGACCGGCGCGTGCATGACGACGCGAGCATCACCGTGGAAGAGCGGCCCTTCAGGGCCGCGTGAGGATTGACAAGCATGCGGGGCTTTAGCCCCTGAGGGACGAGGATTACGATGGCAACCCTTTGGTTCATGATCGTCGCAGTCATGGTGGCAGCGTATGTGGTGCTCGATGGTTTCGACCTCGGCGCCGGTGTCATCTACCTGGGCGCCGCCCGCACCCCCGACGAGCGCCGCAGCATCATGCGCGCCATCGGCCCCGTCTGGGACGGCAACGAAGTCTGGCTGCTTGCCGCCGGAGGCACTCTCTACTTCGCCTTCCCGCTGCTCTACGCCTCCAGCTTCAGCGGATTCTATCTGCCGCTCATGATCGTGCTCTGGCTGCTGATGCTGCGCGGCATCGGCATTGAACTGCGCGCGCACATGAAGAATCCCGTCTGGCTGGGATTCTTCGACACCGTCTTCTGCGGCTCCAGCCTCCTGCTGACGATCTTCTTCGGCGCGGCCCTGGGCAATGTCGTGCGCGGTGTTCCCCTCGGCCCCGACGAGTACTTCTTCGAGCCGCTCTGGACCAACTTCCGCGTCAACCAGGGACTCGCCGGCACGAACAACGGCATCCTTGACTGGTACACGGTTCTCACCGGAGTGATCGCGCTCGTCACACTAACCGCGCACGGAGCTTTATACATTGCCGTGAAAACGGAAGGCGATTTGAACCGCCGGGCTCGAACTGTAGCGCTGTGGGCATGGCCCGTTCAACTGCTACTAACCGTCGTCGGATTAGTCGCGACGGTCTCCATCCGTCCTGGAGTGCTCGATAACTACAAGCATCATGCCGTAGGATTTCTGATCCCTGTGCTCGTGTTCGGCAGCCTCGCCGTCATGATGCACGGCATGCTTAAGCACGCCGAGAAAATAGCCTTCGTTGCCTCGGCGCTGTACATCGTGGGAATGCTCGTAGGAGCGGCCTTCGCGCTCTATCCCGTGGTGCTACCAGCCAGCACCGATCCCGCGCGGAACCTGACCATCTACAACACGGCCGCCGGCCAGCACGGCCTTGCAGTCGGCCTCACTTGGTGGATCCTCGGGATGATCCTCGCCCTCGGCTACTTCACCCTGCTATTCCGCATGTTCAAAGGCAAAGTGCGCCTGGAAGGCGAAGGATACTGAGGCCCTTGATGCATGCACCGCCGTGGAAGAGCGGCCCTTCGAGGGCCGCGTAAGCACGTGCAATTACTTTGGGCTTCAGCCCCTGTGGTTCGCTTGTCGAGTTAGGTCCCGCTCCTCAGGGCAAACTGGCGTGAATGCCGAGCTCCTCGGCGACCTTGCGGAGTCGCTTCTCTCTTGTCCCCAGAAGAGTGGGAGGGCATGGCTTGGCAGGTATAATCGAAGAGGGTTCTGCCTCACCTTCGCAATTCATATTTGGAGTGTGATCCTTTGAACGCACATATGCCGCATCAGCATGGACAAGGTCAGGCGCCGCAGGGCCCGCAGCCGCTGCCGGGCGTCGACGCCATCATCGCCGTCGGCTCGGGAAAGGGCGGCGTCGGCAAGACCACGCTGTCGGTGAACCTGGCCGTCGCTCTCGTCAAGATGGGACATAAGGTCGGCCTGCTCGATGCCGACGTCTACGGTCCCAACGTCCCGCTGATGCTCGGCGTAAACGACCAGCCGCGTATGGTCGGCGAGAACCGCATCGAACCGATTCAGGCGTTTGGCCTGAAAGTGATTTCCGTGGGATTCCTCAACCCCGGCGACAAGCCCATCATCTGGCGCGGCCCCATGCTGCACCAGATCGTGCGCCAGTTTCTGGGCCTGGTTGAGTGGGGACAACTCGACTATCTCATCGTCGATCTGCCGCCGGGCACGGGCGACATCGCGCTCTCGCTGGTGCAGACCGTGCCGTTGACGGGCGCCGTGGTGGTCTCGACTCCCTCAGACGTTTCACTGCAGGACGCGCGCAAGGCCATCGAAATGTTCCGCCAGATGAAGGTGGACGTGGTGGGCGTGGTCGAGAACATGAGTTACTTCACCTGCCCGCACTGCCAGCACGAAGTGGACATCTTCTCCCGCGGCGGCGCCGAAAAAATGGCAGCGCAGTTCGGCGTTCCGTTCCTGGGGAACATCGCGCTCGATCCGGAAGTGCGCAAGTCCGGCGACGGTGGAACGCCGGTCGTGCTGGAAGGCGAGAACTCGCCGCACGCCAAGTCGATCTACGCCTTCGCGCAGAACGTAGTCACGCGCGCGGCAGAGATCAAAGCAAACGCCCCCGCCAGCGTGATTCAAATCCAATAACCGTAACTGATCCCAATGTTCTTACCGTTTGAACCGCGCCAGCCGCCAGATCGCCTCGGGCTCGCGGTCCTTCAAAATCAACTCCGCCACCAACTCCCCAACCGCAGGCCCGTGCTTGAACCCATGCCCCGAGCCTCCACCAACAATCCACGCGTTAGGCGCCATCGGATGGCGGTCGATGATGAAGTGACTGTCGGGAGTCTGCTCGTACTGGCAGACGCGGGTCTCGACCAGCGGCGCGTCTTTCAGGGCAGGGAAGCGAAAGCCGACATATTCGCGAATGCGTTGCAACGTTTCCTGGCTGACAACCCGCTCGCCGCCTGTGGGATCGAACTTGGGCCCGCGCGTATCGTCGGCGATCTTGAACCCGCGGCGGTCGCTTCCCGGGATGCCGTAAAAGAAGTGATCGCGATGGTCTCCCCAGACTGGGAGATGTGCATCCGTGAAATATATGCCATCTCGCTTCGGTGTACCGAAGAAAAAGACGTCCTGTTTCGTAGGGCGAATCAGATCTCCGAGTATTGAGTGGAAGAGTGTTGTTCCCATCCATGACCCGCAAGCGAAGACGTAGAAGTCCGCTTTCAGTCGCGTGAGATCGTGGTCAAGCAGCTTCACTCCCTTGAGGAGCGAAGTGCCCAGCCCTCCGGGTGAAATCGCGACTTGCCGGTATTCTCCTCCTCCGGCAACAAAAGCATCGACCACTGCCTGACAACTCGCCCGCGCATCCAGATATCCGCACTCCGGTTCAAAAATTCCCCACTCGATCGCTTCAAAGTTGATCTGCGGCCACCGCTTCTTCATCTCCGCGGATGACAGTTCCTTAAACTTGATCTTCGCTGCACGCAGCGCCTTCACCGAACCGCTTTCGAATGCGTCATCAGTCCCTGAGGCCATCCACAGCACGCCAGTGCGATGCAGAAACTGCCGCTTCCACTTCCGCTCGTACTTCGCCCAAAGCTTGAGCGCACGGGCCGCCATTTCCGTGTAAGGCTGATCGGGGCCGTAAGTTCCGCGCATCACCCGCGTCTCCCCACCCGAAGACGCCCGAGAATTCCCCGGCCCCCAGGCGTCAAGCAGCGTAACCCGCGCTCCGCGCTCCAGCAGCTGCAAGGCCGTCCACCCGCCGAAGGCTCCAGCTCCGAATACAGCAATGTGAGGTTTCGATTTCATTGACTCAGGTTCCGATCAATCCGACGAGCCCATTGAGAATACGCAAAGCGCCCTCGAAAGAGAAGATTGCTCCTTGACTTCAGCCCGCCTCCGCCGTAGGAAGATCATAAGTCTGGTCAATAAGCAGACTCTTGCTGCGGAGGCGATGATGACACCACCAACCACAGTCTCGAACCGACGGGAATTCCTGCAAGCTTCAGCGGCCGTGATGGCCTCGAGCGCAATCCCGAATACCGGACCGTCTGTGGGTGCCGAACCCGAACAGCAGCCGAGCCAGGGATTTGTCGCCAATCAGGAGCAACGCCGCAAGGAGTTGTGGGGATTGCTGGGGGCCCTTCCCTGGCAGCATCGCCCCAGTCCACCCAGGCTGGTAAAGACCGAAAGGCATGATGGATACACGCTGGAGCGCCTGGTGCTCGATCTGAACGGCGCGGAACCAGTTCCGGCGCTGCTGCTCATCCCGGACAAGCGGCAAACGCCGGCTCCCGGCTTGCTCTACATTCACTGGCACGCGGGAATGTATGAGTTGGGCAAAGAGCAATTGCTGAAGGGCGTAGAGGCGCAGCCCGCCTACGCTCCCGTATGCGCCGAGAAGGGCTTGGTCACGCTGGCCATCGATAGCTGGTGCTTTGGCGAGCGCCAGCGCGAGGCCAACGGTCAAACGGGCGAACAGGACGCATTCAAGCTGATGCTCTGGATGGGCCAAGTGCTGTTCGGCATGATGATGTTCGATGAGTTCCGCGCATTAGACTATCTGGCTAGCCGCGCCGAGGTGGACCCTCGACGCCTGGGCGTATTCGGCATGTCCATGGGCTCAACCAAGGCATGGTGGCTGGCGGCGCTCGATCCCCGGGTCGCGGTTTGCATGGATGTCTGCTGCCTCACCGATTTCGAGGAGCTCATCAAAACGCACGCTCTCAAGGAACACGGCATCTTCTATTACGTGCCGTCCCTGCTTAAGCATTTTCAAACGGCGCAGATCAATGAGTTGATCGTGCCCCGGCCTCATTTGAGCGTCAACGGACGCCATGATCCTTTGACCCCGCCCGCTGGGGTGGAGAAAATTCGTGACTACCTGATGCCACTTTACCGGCAGCACGGGAGAGAGCGAGATTGCCGCATCGAACTATACGACTCTGCTCACGTCGAGTTGCCGGAGATGCGCAGGCTGGTGTTGGAGTGGATGGACCGGTATCTGGTGGAGAAGGGCTCGGCGTCGTGAGTTTGACAGCCCGCATTCCCAGAAGCCGAACATCCCCCAACTTTGCTCCAAAAGCCAACCTTCTGCATCTAAAATAGTTAGGTAAAATGAATTGGAAGCGGTTTCTTCCCCCGGCTGCCGCCGTCCAGACGGAGACGCTGGATAACACTGTCAAGACCTGTTAACTATGCCCGCTGACCCAAATATCGGGAATCGCGAACGCGAAATCCTGACCGCCATCGTGGAGACCTTTATCTCCACCGGCGAGCCCGTCGGCTCACGCACGCTCGCGCGCTCGAACCGCGAAGGCCTGAGTCCTGCCTCGATTCGCAACGTGATGGCCGACCTCTCCGACGCTGGCTTCCTGGAGCAGCCGCACGCCTCCGCCGGCCGCGTACCCACTACCGAGGCCTATCGTTATTACGTGGAGCAGATCTCCGGTAGCGCCCGCCTGGCCCCGCAGGAAGAGACCATGATCTCCGACTCGCTGGCCGGAATTACTGACGTGCAGGAGTTCATGGAGCGCACCTCCCACGTGCTCTCGCTGATTTCGCGCAACGTGGGCGTGACCGTGGCGACCAGCGGTCCGAAGAATGCACTCGAGCACGTCTATTTCTCGCGCCTCGGCGACCAGAAAGTCTTGGCTGTGCTGGTGACACGCTCCGGCCTGGTGCGCGACCGCGTTCTCCGCCTGGATCTGTCGCAGTCCGACTTGGACATGGCCGCCCGCTACATCAACGAAAACTTCCGCGGCTGGACCATGGAATCGATGCGCGCCGAACTCGCTCGCCGCCTGGAGCAGGAGCGCGGCGAATACGACCGCCTGATGAATTCGATCGAGCAGCTCTACAAGCAAGGTGCGCTGGCCGCTGAACATGGCTCGCAGGTCGTCTTCGTCGAAGGCACTTCAAATCTGGTCACCGGAGATCAGGATCGGCAGCGCTTGCAGGAGATGCTCAAGACGCTCGAGGAGAAAGAAAAAGTCGTTCAGCTCCTCGGCGCTTATCTCGACGTCAAGCAGGAGGCCGTCCGCGTGGTCATCGGACTCGACCAGACTCTGCCGTCCATGCAGAATTTCGTGCTGATTGGCGCGCCCGCCCACTTGGGCAACGAAGTCATGGGATCGCTGGCCGTGATCGGCCCCACGCGCATGGATTACCAGCACACGATTACCGCGGTCTCGTACATCGCGCGCCTGTTCGACAAGATTTTGAATGAATCGGAGTAATACAACCGCAGTTATGAAGAAAGCAAACGGAAAATCAGAAACTGAAATGGCAGGACTGGATCTGGAACACGAGTTACCTCCTGCCGACGGCGACGAGACTTCCTCGGAAGTCGCCGCCGGTGGAGTTGCAGCCGCAGCGTCCGCTGGCGGAGCAGAACTCGAAAAGCTGAAAGCCGAGCGCGACTCGCTGCTCGATCGCCTGGCCCGCGCGCAGGCTGAATTCGAGAACGCCCGCCGCCGCGCCTCCAAAGAGCAGCAGGATTTCCGCGACTACGCCGCGGCCGACGCCATCAAGCCGCTGTTGCCCGTCCTCGACAGCTTTGACCGCGCCCTGCAGGTGAAGTCCGAGCCTGCCGACTTTCGCAGCGGCGTCGAACTCATTTACAAGCAGTTGCAGGATGCGCTCGCCAAAGTTGGAGTCAAGGCCATTCCCGCCAAGGGCGAGCCTTTCGATCCGCACGTGCATGAAGCGATCGAGATGGTGGAAACCACTGACGCTGCCGACCACGAGGTGATCGAAGAGTTGCAGCGCGGCTACAAGATCAAAGACCGCCTGCTGCGTCCCGCGATGGTCAAGGTCGCCAAGAATCCCTGAAATTCGATACTTCATGTTCTGTTTTTGGGGGCGCAACGTTTCCAGCGCTGCGATTGTGGGCGCGTAGCAGTACCGGGCCTTAGAGAGTGCTGAAAAACTCTAGATTCGTATCAGGGCACCGCTTTAGCGGTGCCGAAAACGCAGCAGAATCAATTCCGGCTTCAGCCGCTATACAGCTCTAGGCAAGAGGTCGATTTTTCAGCAAACGGTTTAGCCAGGACTGATTTTGATTCTTCTTCGAAGAAAGGTTTTATTCTGACCACGAACGCAAAACGCGATTATTACGAAGTGCTGGGCGTGAGCCGCACGGTCACCGAAGTGGAACTCAAGAGCGCCTACCGCAAGCTCGCGCTCCAGTACCATCCCGACCGCAATCCCAATAATCCGGACGCGGAAGAAAAATTCAAGGAAGTCAGCGAAGCCTACGCGGTCCTCGCCGACACCGACAAGCGTGCTGTCTACGACCGTTACGGCCACGCCGGGCTCGGCGGCGGCTCCGGTCAGGCTGGCGGCTTCGATCCCACAGTCTTCCAGGACTTCAGCGACATCTTCGGAGAATTCTTCGGTTTCGGCGATATGTTCGGCGGCGGCAGCGGACGTCGCCGCAGCCGCGTGCAGCGCGGTGCCGATCTCCGTGAAGACCTGACCCTCGAGTTCGAGGAAGCGTTCTTCGGCACCGAGTCGCGCGTGACGGTGCGTCGCCACGAGGCTTGCGAGGAATGTCATGGATCCGGCGCGGCCCCCGGTAAGGGTCCGACCACCTGCCGCTCCTGCAACGGCCGCGGCCAGGTTCGCTACCAGCAGGGATTCTTCAGCATCGCCCGCACCTGTCCCACGTGCCAGGGCTCCGGCAGCGTGATCACCGATCCCTGCTCGAAGTGTAAGGGCGAAGGCCGCATTCTGCGCCAGCGCACCGTCGACGCCAAAGTTCCCGCAGGCGTCGAAGACGGAACGCGCATCCGCTTTTCCGGTGCAGGCGAAGTCGGCCAGTTCGGCGGCCCTGCTGGAGATCTGTACGTCGTGCTGCATGTGAAGGAGCATCCCTTCTTCGCACGCGAAGGCAACGACCTCCATTGCGTGGTTCCGATCTCGGTGGCGCAAGCCGCCATGGGCGCTGAGATCAAAGTGCCTACCATGGAAGGCGAGCATGCGCTGAAAGTTCCGGACGGCACGCAGCCCGGCGCCACCTTCCGCATTCGCAACAAGGGCGTGCCCGTACTGAACGGGCACGGCAAGGGCGATTTGTACGTCCAGGTTCTCGTTCAAATCCCGACCAAGCTCAACAAGCGTCAGAAGGAGTTGCTGCAGGAGCTCGATGCGCTCTCCAAGGTCGACAACCAACCCATGCTGCGCTCGCTCCTCGGCAAAATGAAAGACATCTTCGGATAACTGTAGGATGTCCGCGCGTGATGGGGAGGAGCACGACTGAAGAAGCCGCGCAAAAATCACAAGCGCGCAGCGTGCCCGTGGAAGAGCGGCCCTTCAGGGCCGCGTTAGTCGCGCGAAACCAGTGTGGGCTTTAGCTCCTGGATGCTGCCCGCAAACTTCTCCATGACCCGACGCCGATGGATCGCCGATGAAGTCTCAGGCAGCCAAGCCGCCCTCACCGGCGAACATGCCGACCATCTCGTCCGCGTCCTGCGCGCTCGCGTAGGCCAGGAGTTCGACATCGCCACCGGCGCCGTAGTCCGCCAAGGACGCATCGTGACCATCCAAGACGGCCGAGTCGACTTCGAGCTGGGAGAAGAAGTTCCCGCCGCACAAGTCCCCAACATCACCCTGCTGCTCGCCATCTTCAAATTCGACCGCATGGAATGGGCGATCGAGAAATGCACCGAGCTTGGAGTCTCGCGAATTGTCCCCGTCATCGCCCGCCGCACCGATGCGCACCTCGCGTCGGCTGCAGTCAAGCGCGTCGAACGCTGGAGCAGAATTGCGACCCAGGCCGCCGAGCAATCCCGCCGAGCGGCCCCGCCCGAAATCGCCGCGCCACTCAAACTGAAGGACGCCGCGACCATGACCGGCGAAGTGCGAATTGTCCTCGCCGAATCGGAGCAAGAAACGATGCTGCGCGACGTCCTCACCGCGCCTCGCGGCGGCGAAATCCTGCTGGCCATCGGCCCCGAAGGCGGCTGGGCTGACGACGAACTCCAACTCTTCCGGACATCCGGCTGGACCTCCGCGTCCCTTGGCCCGACGATCTTGCGCGCCGAAACCGCCGCCATCGCAGCCACCGCGATCACCATCTCAGAACTTACCTGATTGCCAACCGCATGGTCCTCGCGCGAAAATCTGAACATGAACAAAGGACACATCTACTTCGAAATCCAGGCCGACGACACCCAGCGCGCCATTAATTTCTACTCCCAGGTTTTTGGCTGGAAATTCTCCGAGATCAAAGGCCTTCCCGTTTCGTACTGGACGATCGAGACCGGAGGTTCGCGAGGCGGCCTGCTGCAGCGCCCCGCCAAAACACCTCCACCGCAATCCGGGACCAACGCCTTTGTCTGCTCACTCGAAGTGGAAGATTTCGACGCCACCGCCAAAACAATCCTCAATCTCGGTGGGATCGTTGCGTTCCCCAAGTTCGCAGTTCCCAAAACCTGTTGGCAAGGATATTTCGTAGATCCCGAAGGCAACACCTTCGGCATTTTCGAAGTCGATGCCAACGCCGGCAATTAGTCTTTCATTGGTGGCCGGAACGGCGGGCGATGGCTTCGTCCCCGTGTTTCCTGTTCCTTTCTTTCCACAACTCCCGCCGGTGGTATTCTGACCGCAGATGCCGCCGTCGAAATCGAACTCCCGTCCCGCTCCATTCACTCCTGACGATCGCCAGCGCGAAGCCATCGAACATGTTCACGGACCCATGCTCGTCGTTGCCGGCGCGGGCACCGGCAAGACGTCAGTCCTCACTCACCGCATCGAGCGCCTGGTCGCGCGAAGGGCACGCCCAACCGCACGAAATCCTCGCGCTGACCTACACCGTCAATGCCGCCCGGGAGATGCGTGATCGCGTCGCCAAGCTGATTGGCAGTGGGGATGTGCACGCCGCCACTTTCCACGACTATTGCCTCGACTTGCTGAAGCGCGTGCACAAGGATTTCGGAGTCCTCGACGACAAGGATCTCTGGATCTACCTCCGTCGCCGCATTCGCGAACTGCGTCTCGAGTACTACATCCGCGCCGCCAATGTTCCCCAGTTCCTGAACGACTTGCTGGATTTCGTCAGCCGCTGTCACGACGAACTGGTCACGCCCGAAAAGTACGCCGAGTACGTGGAGCGCCTGGAGCGCAAAGAAGTCCCCATCCCGCGCGTCGTCAAATCCAAGGTCGCCCTTGAAGACGAAGAAGTCCTCGGCCGCTGCCGCGAGATCGCCCGCGTATTCACCACCATGGAACGCTGGCTGCACGAAGAGAATCTCGGCACTTTCAGCCACATGATCACGCGCGCGCACTGCCTTGTTGCACGGCGACGAGACTGCTCTAGCCGAGGCTCGCGCCCGTGCCCGCTTCATCCTGGCCGACGAATTTCAGGATGCAAACTTTGCCCAGATCCAGATTCTGTCTCGCCTGGCGGGCAAAGACGGAAACATCTTCGCCGTCGGCGATCCCGACCAGTCGATCTACCGCTTTCGAGGCGCGTCCAGCGAAGCGTTCGAACTTTTCGATCGTCAGTTCCCCAACGCCAAACGGGTTGTCCTGGAAAAGAACCGCCGTTCCACCACGCCGATCCTGCGCAGCGCTTTCGCCCTGATCGACAAGAATCCCCCGGTATTCGCGAAGCACGCCGATGGCAGACTTGCCTACCGCCGCGCTCCGCTCCAGTCCGCCCGCGAAGAGGAAGCGTTGAAAGCCGGCACGCAGTTGCCGAGTCCTCCGGTTGCAGTCGTCGTACTCACGACCAAAGACGCCGAGGGCCCCGACCTGGTTGCTGTCCTCCGCGACCAGCAGAAGAGGTCGAAGTGCAAGTGGTCCGACTTCGGCATCCTCTACCGCTCTCACTACCAGCGTGACGAGGTCGTGCAGGAACTGGCAGAAGCCAGCATCCCCTTCATCATCGAGAGCATGGACATCTCCGATACTCCCGAGGCTCGCGACCTGTTCGCCTGCCTGAATGCGGTCGTCACCGCCGGCGATGACGTCAGCCTGTTTCGAGTAGCCGCTCTGCCGTGTTTTCAAGTCGATCCCGAACAACTTCGCGAGGTCATGCGGTCTATTGCCCGCGATAACCGGGACGGCCAGGTCGTCCCGCTCTCGTCCGCTCTTGACCGGGTGAAGGGCGGAGCCGACGTCCTGGCAGCCGTGCAGCGCACCCGCGAAGAGATCCGCCGCAGGGCTGCGAAGGCGCGCGCTGCCCTCGACATCATCGTCAAGCAGTTTTCGCTCGACGCCTCCTCGCCCATTCTGCAGGCAGCATTAAAGTTCGTACACGACTGGGAAGGGAAGAAAGTCAACAAGACCACCGAACTGGAAGAACTGGTCGACTACCTGAGACTCTTCCGCGAGGCCGGAGGCGTGATTCCCCTGACCGCCCAGGATGACGCCCGCGAAAGCGAAAACGCCGTTCGCCTGATGACCGTCCACGGCGTCAAGGGACTGGAATTCCCCCACGTCTTCATCCTCCGCGCCAATCCCCCCGCGTTCCCCGCTTCGTTCAAGGAGACTCTGGTCGCATTCCCTAAGGAATTGCGCGACCCGGATTCCATCACGGAGGCCGACGATAAAACTCTCCACGAACAGGAAGAGCGTCGGCTGTTCTACGTCGCCATGACCCGCGCCCGCGACTCTCTGCACATCTACGCGAAGCAGGGAACGGGCAAGATCAACAAGAATCCCTCTGGATACATGCGGGATATGATCGAGGACAAGACTCTCTCCCGTTGGCTCACCCCAATCCCGGCACGCGGCACACAACAAACGCTGGACATCTTCGGTGAGGCATCCCTCGCCTACCCGGCTGAGTCGCAGACGAATGTGTGGTTCGAGTTGCCTGTCCTCGCTGGCTTGCACACGCGGCTGAGCGCGTCCGCCGTCGACACCTATGAGCGCTGCGGGTTGCAGTTCAAGCTCGACCGCGACTGGCGCTTATCCGACAAGCCGGCTGCGGCCATGCAATACGGCGCTTCGATCCACCGCGTGCTGAAGACCTATTTCGATTCTGTGAACCTGGGCCGACCCAAGACCGATGACGAACTCATCGACCTCTTCCGCCTCGATCTGGCTGACAGCCAAGATTCAGGAGGCGTACCAGCACGAGCTTTACGAAAAGCAGGGCATCGAACAACTGCGCGACTTCCTCGGCAAGGCCCGGGCCCTGCCGTCGCCGCAGGTTCTCCACACCGAGCAGTCTTTTGAGATTCGTGTGGGTGAGATCGCGGTAGTCGGCCGCATCGATCGCATCGACCGCCGTCCCGACGGCAGCGTCGCCATCGTCGACTACAAAACCGGCAAGGCCCGCGATCAGGAAGACGCCGACGAGAGCCTGCAGTTGTCCCTCTACGCGATCGCTGCGCGCGAAAAATGGGGATTCACCGTCGGTGCGTTGATTTTCTACAACCTGGAAGAGAATGTCCCTGTCATCACGACCCGCACCGAGGCCCAACTGGTCGCCGCCCGCAGCCGCGTGCAAGCGGCAGCCCAGGGAATCGCCGACGGCGTCTTCAAAGCGAAGCCCGGGATTCACTGCAATTTCTGCGCGTATCGGAGTCTGTGTCCTGAGAAGGAGAAGCGGATTCCGCATCCGCGTGGAGAGCCACCGCCAAGCGCCCGAACTAGCGGAACGATTCCTGCCGCAAAAAACTTAGGGGACGCTCTTGAGCGTCCCCTTTTTTACTTGTACTGAGCTTTCTTAGTGTTTCTTTTTCTTCTTTGCCTTTTTCTTGGTTGCCATTGTTCCTATTCTCCCTTCCATTTTTCATGGAAAATGTCGCAGTGGTCTTTTACTGCAACTAGTTGATGTATAGAGTTATTGAAAAATGAAGTCAAGAAAAAAATGATGATCGCTCGGCGCAAGTTGTGACACCAAAGTCACGCCGAGAGAACTTCGCAACCAAAAGTCAACAAGAAATTTCGCAGAGCGCGTCGAGTTGTGCGCGGGCTTCATCCTGCCTGCGCTTCAGCAACTGCGTCCGACGTGTCAACGCGGCAAGAATCGCGCTCCCTCATCCTTGCATACGCGACCGATCGCATTCCCTCCGCCTGCGACGCATTCTCACGCCAGTGCATCTATAATGAAGGCGCGAAATCATCGCGGGAGCTTGATTCATGGCCTCTTTTGACGATGTAGTCATCATCTCCGGCTGCCGCACCGCCGTCGGAAAATTTCAAGGCAGCCTCTCTGATCTCTCCGCTCCCCAACTCGGTGCCATCGCTGTCCGCGAAGCGGTCAAGCGCGCTGGCGTCGATCCCGCACAGGTCGACGAATGCATCATGGGCAACGTCGTCTCCGCCGGACTCGGTCAGAATCCCGCGCGGCAGGCCGCCATCTTCGGTGGACTGTCTCCCGCGACAGGTGCCATGACAATCAACAAGGTGTGCGGCTCCGGATTGAAATCTGTGGCTCTCGCAGCGCAAGCGGTGCAGACCGGAAACAGTTCCATCGTTGTCGCCGGCGGCATGGAATCGATGACCAACGCTCCCTATCTTCTGCCGCAAGCGCGCAAGGGATATCGTCTCGGCAACGCGCAAATCGTCGACTCCATGGTGCACGATGGACTCTGGGACATATACAACGACTACCACATGGGCATCACCGGCGAGAACGTCGCTGAGAAATATGGCATCACACGCGAAGAGCAGGATCAGTTCGCGCTGAACTCGCACCGCAAAGCGCTGTCCGCAATCAAAGAATGCCGCTTCAAGTCGCAGATCGTTCCGGTGGAGATTCCGACGAAGAAGAAGGGCACGCCTCCCACGATCTTCGACAGAGACGAGAGCCCGCGCGAAGACACGACCATCGAAGTGCTGCGGGCCTTGAGGCCCGCGTTCAAGAAAGACGGTACCGTCACCGCCGGCAACGCGCCCGGCGTCAATGACGGCGCCGCGGCCCTGGTCGTCACCAGCGCGAAGCGCGCCGCCGAACTCGGCGCCAAGCCCATGGTCCGTATCGTCGCTCAGGCCACCAGCGGCGTCGAACCTAAATGGGTCATGATGGCCCCCGTGGGTGCCGTCCGCACCATCTGGGAAAAGACGGGTTGGAAGAACGAAGACGTCGACCTCTACGAACTCAACGAAGCATTCTCCGTGCAGGCGCTGGGTGTGATGCGCGAGCTAGGCCTGAATCCTGACAAGGTC
Organism: uncultured Acidobacteriaceae bacterium; assembly: GCA_963701935.1. Taxonomy (GTDB): domain Bacteria; phylum Acidobacteriota; class Terriglobia; order Terriglobales; family Acidobacteriaceae; genus Sulfotelmatobacter. The sequence continues at coordinate 821,435 of CAVPBT010000001.1, forward strand.
AACGTGAACGGAGGCGCCGTCGCCATCGGCCACCCCATCGGCGCCAGCGGCGCGCGCGTGCTGGTCACCCTGATCTACGAAATGATCCGTCGGGACGTGAAACGGGGAATTGCTGCTCTTTGCTTGGGTGGAGGCAATGCTGTTGCGTTGGCCGTTGAGCGCTAGGTGAAACTCAATAAGGTCTATTCCCATGCCAGTTGGTGGAACCGCGGTGTCTTTGCCCGACGAGATCACCGCTCGGTATCTGGCGATGTTGGGAGTCGCGCGAAGAAAACCTAGCCTGGATGCCCTGCGCGAGCTTCTTGCAGCCCATCTTACACGCATTCCTTTCGAGAATATTTCAAAGCTCTATTACCGCAAGCGTTTGGGATTGCTTGCCTTGCCTGGAATTCAGCTTTATCTCGAGGGGATCGGCAAATACCATTTTGGTGGCACCTGCTATTCCAACAACTACTACTTCAATCTGTTGCTTCGCAGCTTGGGATACGACGTGAAATTGTGTGCCGCAGACATGCAGACCCCACAAATTCATGCGCTGAACATGATCATGATTGACCGGAGAGAATACTTGGCGGACACGGGTTACGCCGCCCCGCTACTGGAGCCAATTCCACGTGATTTGGCGACGGACTACGAAACGGTATTGGGTCGGGACCGTTATGTGTTAAAGCCGCAAGACGCGAATGGCTGTTCGCGCTTTGAACTATTTCGTGATGGAGTCTTGCGCCACGGCTATCTGGCGAAGCCGGCACCCAAGACGATCGAAGATTTCAGTAAAGTGATCGCTGGATCGTTCTGTGCTGATGCCACGTTTCTGAATTCGGTCCTTCTGGTGCGATTCTATCCCGGTCGCTCCGTACTCATTCACAATCTGACACTGGTTGAATCGGAAGGTGACAAATCAACCGTGCATACGTTGGCGAATCGTGACCAGCTCATTGATGCGGTTGAGCGGCGCTTTGACATCCCGCGCGAAATTGTCGGCGAAGCAATCAGTGAACTCGGCTATCTGCAGGATGCCTGGAGCTAACCATCGTGCGGTTTCAAATGCCCCAATTGCCCAATGGCGGCCTACCCCACCGCCGACACCGGCAGCGTCACCGTAAACACCGCTCCCCCCTCGGGAGAGTTCGCCGCTTCCACGCTTCCGTTGTGCTCCTTCATCACTGACTTGCAGATGCTCAGCCCCAACCCAGTCCCGCGGCCCGGCCGCTTCGTCGTATAGAACGGATCGAAGATGCTCGCCAAGCTTTCCTTCGGGATGCCCGGCCCGTCGTCGTGAAAGCTCACCCACACCGAGTTGTCGCCTTTGCCCAGCCGAATTCGCAGTGTCCCTTTATCTCGAGCCTCGCGGATTGCCTGCTCCGCGTTCACGATCAGATTCAGAAATACCTGCATCAACTGGTGCGGATCTCCCAGCGCATACGGCACGCCAGCCTCTTTGAGAAAGTCCACGGTAATGTTGTTCTTGCGCAGCGAATAGGCATGCAGGTTCAGGGTGCGCTCCACCACCTCCACCAGGTTGATTCTGCTCTTGCCCGGTGCCGGTGGTCGCGAGAAATACGTCAGATTCTGGACGATCTCCGCGGCCTTGCGCGCCTGTTGCTGCAGCATCGCAAGCTGTTTGCGGGACCCTTCGTTGGTCTCGGTATCCTGCAGCAGTTCGCTCACGCCCATGATGGTGGTCAACGGATTGTTGAGTTCGTGCGCAACCCCGCCAATCATCGCCCCCATCGCTGCCAGGCGCTCGCTCTGCACCACCTGCTGCTCCAGCTTTCGCTCCACCGTAATATCGCGCACCGAGATGATGACGCCGCTGATCTTTGCATCTGCATCCACCAGCTGGCTGCCCGCGGCGCGCATCGTCCGCCAGTTGCCATCGCGGTGCCGTGCCCCATACTCCGCCGAGGCGAACACCTCTTTACCCGAGACAACGTCGTGGTAAAGAGAAGCGAGTTCCGGAGAATGATCGTCCAGTTCCGAGATCTTCTTTCCCAGCATGTTTTGCGGATCGCAACCCAGAAGGTCGCGTGCCCGCGAACTCACGAATGTGTATCGCTCCTCGAGATCCACCACCAGGATCAGATCCGGGAAACTCTCCAGCAACCGCGCCCGGAACTCCTCCTGCTGCGCCAGTTGCCGCTCCATCTCCCGCCGTTCGGTGATGTCGACCAACGTCCCCTGGTAGCGCACGATGTTTCCAGACGTGTCCCACACCGCCCGCGAGGAATCGAGAAAAATCGCGGCCGTCCCATCCTTGCGCCGCAGTTTGACCTCGCGCGTGCGCACTCCGCCGCGGTCGTCCACCGCCCGCCCCAGCACCGGTTGTCCGGCTTCAAAATTCAAGGACTCCGGTTCCACCGCCAGAAGCTCGCGCTTCTCCGCGTATCCGAGCATGTTCACCAGAGCCGGATTCGCGTCCAGCAGATGTCCCTCGGGCGTGCTGAAGTACACGCCCTCCTGCAGGGTCTCGAACAATTCGGTGAAGCGCATCTCCTTCTCGCGCTGCTCGGTGACGTCGCGCCCCAGCATGCTGGCGCCCACCACCTCATCGCCTTTCACAATGGCATTCAATGCGCATTCAAAATAAAGCGGCCGCGTACTGTTCTTCAGCCGCATTTTCACCGTCCCTGCCCAGCGCTTCTTTTCCAGAAAGCGCCCCAGCCCGCGCTCCACTTCTTCCCGGGTCGGCTCTTCAATCAGTTCGTAGATCTTGCACCCCACCAGCTCCGAATAAGACAGCCCGGTCAATTCGGCAATCCGCTTGTTCACCGTTCGCAGCGTGCCATCCAGCGACACCGCGCACGCCGGATCATCAAAGGAGTCTATCAACTCCTTGAAGTTGCGCTGCGAGCGCATGATGACCTGGCTGAGCTGGTCCAGTTGCTCTTCTGACGGCGCTGCCCCCACATGGTCCTGCAGCCCGTGCAGCAACCCTTTGAGCTCACTGACTTCCTGGCGTCGTCCGTAGGCGTACACCGCGAACAGAATCGAAAGAGCTAGGATCCCGAAAGGAATGGCGCGGAGCGAGAAGGGGATGTTCTCCAGCCTCTCATACAACAGCCCCGCCAGCGCGAACGACAGCAGGACCATAAACAGCAGGGCCCACCGCCACAATTGCGATTCTTCTCGTTCGAGATTGCCCGGAGGGCGAGGGGTACGCGAGGTATTAACGGGGTCCAGGCTCATGAGGGAAGGCTGCCGATCCAAAAAATCCACCTTAATTCTATACTCTCCGGCAGAACTATCCCATGTTTGCGCCCTCTTGTTCGCGAAGTTTGACTCGTAGGAAGGGCAAGATTGGGAAGCCAGGTCAGGGCAGGGCACCATCAAATTACCTGCGCCCGCGTTTTCCACAGCCTCCTGGTGACATCCGTCACAGCCAACACTACCCCCGAATCCGTAAGGTAGGTATCTGGCACATCAGGACTCGTGTCTTCCGGGTGCCCCGTTTCTCGCGCTACGTTTCTCGCGCTGTTGGCGAGAAACGGGGATTTCGACCTCATGCTCTATAAAACTCTCAGCGCCGCCGTCTACGGCATCGATGCCAACATCATCCAGGTTGAGGTCGACTGCTCCGGCATCAAATGCGATCAGGACCACTTCCACACCGTCGGCCTGCCCGACGCAGCTGTCCGCGAAAGCCGCGACCGCGTCCGCGCCGCTCTGAAAAACTGCGGCTACGACATTCCTCCCACGCACATCACCATCAACCTCGCCCCGGCCGACATCAAGAAAGAAGGTTCCGGATTCGACCTGCCCATGGCCCTCGGCATTGTTGGAGCTTACGGCGGTCTCACCAAGAAAGAAGTATCGGATTGCCTGTTCGTCGGTGAACTCTCCCTCGACGGCGGCGTCCGCAGCGTACGCGGTGCCCTGCCGATCGCCATCGAGGCCCGCGGACGAAAAATCTCCCGCATGGTCGTCCCCGAAGCTAACGCCAAAGAGGCCGCCATGGTGGGAGGCGTCGACGTCTATCCCGTGCGCTCGCTCCTCGACGTCATCCACTTCGTGAACTCAGGCAACGGCATCGTCCCGATCAAAGCCGACGCCGACTCGCTCCTGCGCGAGTCGCAGCAGTTCTTCGTCGACTTCAAAGACGTCCGCGGCCAGCAAACCGCCAAGCGCGCTATCGAGATCGCCTGCGCCGGAGGCCACAACATCCTCATGATCGGTCCGCCGGGCTCGGGCAAGACCATGCTGGCCAAGCGCATGCCCACGATCCTGCCGCCGTTCACCTTCGAAGAAGCCCTGGAAACGACCAAGATTCACAGCGTGGCCGGAGTGCTGGACCAAGGCACGGGTTTGGTTGGAACGCGCCCCTACCGTTCCCCGCACCACACCATCTCCGATGCCGGCCTGATTGGCGGCGGCGTGATCCCACGTCCCGGCGAAGTCTCGCTCGCCCACAACGGCCTGCTCTTTCTCGACGAGCTCCCAGAATTCCCCCGCAACGTACTCGAAGTTCTCCGCCAGCCTCTCGAAGACGGCACGGTGAGCATCGCCCGCGCCTCCATGTCGCTGACGTTCCCCGCGCGGTTCATGCTGGCAGCTGCCATGAATCCCTGCCCCTGCGGCTTTCACAACGACCGCACCCGCGACTGCCAGTGCACCACGCCGATGATCCAGCGCTACGTCTCCAAGATTTCCGGCCCGCTCATGGACCGCATCGACATCCACATCGACGTCCCCGCCGTGAACTACAAAGAAATGCGCTCCACTCACGAACCGGAGAACTCGGCCACCATTCGTGAGCGCGTCGTGCGCGCCCGCCAGAAGCAACTCGAACGCTTCGCCTCCTCCCGCGAAAAAATCTACTGCAACGCGCAGATGTCCTCCCGCCACATCCGCGCCTTCTGCGAACTCTCCGCCGATTGCGAACGCCTGCTCGAGCGCGCCATGACCCAGCAGGGCCTCAGCGCCCGCGCCCACGACCGCATCCTGAAAGTTGCCCGCACGGTAGCCGATCTGGAAGACTCGGCAAATCTCGAGCCCAAACACATCGCCGAAGCCATCCAATACCGCAGCCTGGACCGCACATACTGGGCCTAAGGCAGCAGCCGATGCGGACAACGTCGGGTGCCCCAGTTCTCGCGTCCTTTGCGAGAAGCGGGGCTTTTGGCTGCGCGTGGGTCGCTAGAATCCCTTTGCCTTCAGCATCACGTCGAGATCCTCCGCATGAATCGCCCGCACCATGGCCTCTTCCCGCGCCAGGTCATTCTGAAACACCAACTGGGCCAGCGACTCCTCCAGCGTGAACGACCCTTGCTTGCGCGTAATCGTGATTTCCTGATGCAGATGCTGCAGTGCGTTCTTGCGGATGTGCTGCCGTGCCCCGTATCCCACCATCAACAATTCAGCCGCCGGAACACGTCCGCCGTTCCGACGCGGAATCAGTGTCTGCGTCAGCATCGCGGCCAGCGCCATTGCCATCTCCGCGCGCACCGTGTGCTGCCGCTCTTGCGGGAACGAATCCGCAATGCGCGACACCGTCGACGCCGCATCGGTGGTGTGCAGCGTCGTAAACACGAGGTGCCCCGTCTCAGCCGCGGAGAGCGCAATCCGGGCCGTCTCCGGGTCCCGCATCTCTCCCACGACTATCACATCCGGCGCCTGCCGTAGTGCCGCCCGCAGCGCGGTAGGGAAGTCCGGCGCATCGATTCCGATCTCCACCTGCTCGATCACACTCAAGTTGTGCTTGTGCTCGTACTCGATCGGATCTTCAATGGTCACAATGTGCCGCGCTTCCCGCTGGTTGATCTCGTTCACCAGCGCGGCCAGCGTCGTGGTCTTGCCCGACCCCGTAGCCCCGCCGATGATCACCAGCCCGCGCCGCAACTTGGCCAGCGCCGCGATCCCCGCCGGCAGTCGAAGTTCGTCGAGCGCCGGAATCTTCGACGGCAGCGCGCGCACCGTCGCAGCCGCCCGCCCCCGCTCGCGATGCAGATTGATGCGGAACCGCCCCAATCCCTCGACCCGGTACGACGAATCCGCAATGTGCGTTCGCTCGTACTCTTCGCGCGCATGCGCCGCCATCGCAGGCAGCACGGCTGCCTCAATGGCATCGCCCGTCAACGGGCTGTCCCCGATCACGACCAGCGATCCTTCCACGCGGATCGACGCCGGCGCCAGTGGCACCAGCAAAAGGTCGCTGCCGTTTCGCGAAACCAGTTGTTCCAGCCACGAGTTCAAAGCAGCGGACTCGTGTGCAGGATGAATGACTTGAATGCGGGCGGGATTTCCTTCAGCTGTCATCGTCCTACCTTAGATGCAATCAAACGGATCTGCGCACCCACTCGTGTGAGGCTCGCAAACAGAACGGCCCTGCTCTTGGATCTTGCGTTCGGGTGTCCTCAACGCGGTCGGCGTCATCCCGACCAGGTCTTGCGGGTCCTCAATACATGCGTCATCCTGACCGGAGCCGCTTTTCAGGCGGAGGGAAGGATCTCGCGTGGACGCGCATTCCTACTAAACTGCTTGACCCCGACCCCCCGCAAGAATACCCTCCCGAAGACAGACTGCTGTCAACGTTACCAGGAGGCTACGCATGACTCCGCTCTCCGCTCTCTGGCTCCCGATTGTCCTCTCGGCCGTCATCGTCTTCGTCGCCAGTTCCATCATGCACATGCTCTTGCCCTACCACAAGGGCGATTACCGCGGACTGCCCGATGAAGATAAAGTCCTGCCCGTCCTGCGCGCCGCAGGCCTGACGCGCGGTCTCTACATCTTTCCCTTCACTACTCATAAAGACATGAAGTCCCCAGCCGTAATCGAAAAATACAAGCAAGGACCGGTCGGAATGATGACAATCTTCCCCAGCGGCCCGCCCGTCATGCCGAAATTTCTCGGCCTGTGGTTCGGCTACTGCTTGCTCATCGGCTTCTTCCTTGCTTACCTGGCCGCGCACACGATCGCGCCCGGCACATACTATCTCGCCGTTTTCCGTATCGTCGGAACGGCCGCCTTCCTAGCCTATGGCCTAGGCAATATCAGCAACGCCATCTGGAAGGGCCAAACCTGGAGCTTCACCATCAAAGAAGTAATCGATGGACTCGTGTACGCGTTACTGACCGCCGGAACCTTCGGCTGGCTCTGGCCGCGCTGAAACAGTTTCGCTGAAGATGGGGCGTTTTTGAAAACGGGCCCCAGAATTCTCGTCACTCTTGTCATCCTGAGGCGCCGTTCTTTGGCGCCGAAGGATCTATGCAATACCCGCCAGTTGCACAGGTCCTTCGGCGGGCAAAAAGCGCCCGCCTCAGGATGACAACTCAAACAGGCTGCTGAATCCCGGTTCAGCTTTCTTCCCGCGGCCGCATACTGCCGGTTCGCAAATACCGGCTATGCCAGCTCAGCGATTCCGTCAGCAGATGCGGCGTATGCTTTCCATACGACAGCCCTTCGGCGCGCGACAGGTAGTCCTGCAGCAACGGCTTGTACTCCGGACCGGCACACTTCTCAATCACCAGTTTCGCCCGCTCTTTCGGCGACAGTCCTCGCAAATCTGCCAACCCATTCTCCGTGACCAGCACCTGCACGTCGTGCTCGGTATGATCCACATGCGAAACCATCGGCACGATGGTCGAAATCGTTCCTTTCTTCGCCGACGACGGCGCCATGAAGATCGACAGGTATCCGTTGCGCGCGAAATCTCCCGACCCGCCAATGCCGTTCTGAATGCGCGATCCCATGACGTGCGTCGAGTTGACGTTGCCATAAATGTCGGCCTCGATCATGCCATTCATCGCGATCACACCCAGCCGGCGGATAATCCCGGGATTGTTCGAAATCTCCTGCGGCCGCAGCACAATCCGTTCGCGGTAGCTGGCCATATCAGCGTTCACTTCGTCGAGCATGGCTGGACTGAGCGAGAACGCCGTCGCCGATGCCGAGGTCAGCTTGCCCGACTTCAGCAGCCGGATCATCCCGTCCTGAATCACTTCCGTGTACGACGTCAGCCCCTCAAACGGACCTTCCTCCAGCCCAAATAAAACCGCATTCGCAATGTTCCCGACGCCCGATTGCAGAGGCAGAAGGTTGGCCGGCATCCTCCCCTTCTTCACTTCCCAGCTCAGGAACTCCAGAATGTGCCCGGCAATCCGTTTCGAGGCCTCGTCCGGATCTTTGAACGGACTGTTGCGGTCCGGAGAATCCGTCAATACGATGCCCGCAATCTTCTCGGCCGGTACCTTAAGATACGGCGTCCCGATCCGATCCCCCGGCCGCACCAACGGAATCGGCTTGCGATTCGGAGGCGGCTCCAGACCGTAGTAGATATCATGCATCCCCTCCAACGCCATCGGCTGCCACGAGTTCACTTCGAGAATGATCCGCTCCGCGCAGTCGATCCACGTCTTGTTGTTGCCGATGGACGAACTCGGCACCACCCGCCCATCTTCGAGAATTGCCGCGACCTCAATCAGCGCCACATCCATCTTCCCGAGAAATCCATACTCGACGAACTGCGCGACATGGCTCAGGTGAATATCCATGTAATCCATCTCGCCCGCATTGATCCGCTTGCGCGTCTCCGGATCCGACTGGTACGGAAGCCGCAGATGAATCCCCCCCGCCATCGCGAGCGCCCCATCCAGCTCCGGCCCCGTCGAAGCCCCGGTGAACACGCTCACCTGAAACTTCTGCCCATGAAAATGCGCATCGGCAATGCGGTGCGCCAGTTCAATCGGCACCGTCTTCGGGTAGCCCGACCCGGTAAATCCGCTCATGCCGATCTGGTCGCCGGAGCAAATCAACGCCGCCGCCTCTTCGGCGCTCATGATCTTGCTTTCAAGTTGGGAGTTCAAAACGCGGGAAGTAGTCGGGGAAGAGATACCCATTGAAAAAGCCCTCACAGTCTATAAAAGGATCCATCACAACGGTATCGGCGCCCTTTTCCGGGTGCTGTGATTTCAATCACACCCCGCTGTGGCGGCTGAACTAGAACGGGTGAACTGGAGATGGCGGAAATTGCTTTTGGGCAGCGCCGCGCTTCCAGCGCTGCGCTGAAGTCTTCTGTTTAGCTGTTAACGCTTTAGCCCTGAGGTAGCTGAACCGGGCTCATGCGCTGCGCTGGAAACTGTATGCAGACGGCCCCATCGCGGGAATCCCCTCCGGCCGCGACGAGGTCCTGGAAGAGGCTCTGCGCCAGATTCTCGGCCCACAAACACCGGCCGCGAAGGTCGAAAAATTAGCCAAACCATGATCCCCAGCACCAACCGAATTGCCTCTACTAACTCGTTTTAATAGAATATGTTATGAATCCTCCGGACGTGCAATCAAACCCTCCGCTCCGATCCACGACGCTCGCTTCCGGCGTCTTTACCAGCTTTTACACACTGCCATCAAATAATTACTTGACCTCTCTTCCTCTTGCAGCTACATTAACGAGTTCTAGGACATCCGAAAGCTTCTAGGCCGTTTTAGAGTCACTCTGCGCCTGCGAAGCCCGCCCAGAAAATTGAGCATCTTCGGAGTCCAGTCACGCATCTATTCAACGAGTGAGTTTTTACGCTAACTCCTTTACAACTTACTAGGAATCAGTGACTTAGGGCGGATTCTGGGGTTCCGGTCACCCTCCCTGGCAAAGGACGAATGCGGAAGGCCACAATCATAAAGTAAGGAGAATGAACGCACATGCGCTCTGATCGTGTGTTTGATGCTTTACAGACTCTGCGGAACCGGTATATGCTTTGTCAGCTTGCCTCCAAGGCCACGCGGAAGTTCCATCGGCCCAGCACCAGAATCCAGGAAACAATGAACGGTGTGTTGGACCGGATCGCTGACTCGAATCGGCAAGAAGTTTTGTCGGAACCAGAGAATTTTGCTGAGGCACAACGGCGGGCTGCTTAACCCAGCCCCGCCTTCCTGCCTGGTGCTGTTTGCGTCTTCCCTGCGTCCCCTCCTTTTGAAAATCTCCCGTTGACACTATCGATTACGTACTAGTGCACGGGTTCAGGTGAATCATGACCATTGCTGAACTGAAAGAAAAGAACATCACTGAGCTGACCAAGATCGCAAGGACCTTGGATCTGCCCGGTGCCAGCGGTATGCGCAAACAGGATTTGATCTTCAAGATCCTGCAGGCGCAAAGCGAAAAAGAAGGCCACATTTTCGCTGAAGGCGTACTCGAAATCCTGCCCGATGGCTACGGTTTCCTCCGCTCTCCCGATTACAACTACCTCCCGGGCCCCGACGACATCTACGTGTCGCCCTCCCAGATCCGCAAATTCGATCTCAAGACCGGCGACACCATCAGCGGCCAGGTGCGTCCTCCGCACGAGGGCGAAAAATATTTCGCGCTCGTCAAGATTGAAGCCGTCAACTTCGAGTCGCCGGACGAAGCCCGTAACAAGATCTTGTTCGACAACCTGACGCCGCTGTATCCGCAGGAGCGCCTCAAACTCGAAACCACCCGCGAAAACTCCAGCGCCCGCGTTATGGATCTGCTCACGCCCCTCGGCAAGGGACAGCGCGGCCTCATCGTCTCTCCGCCGCGCGCCGGCAAAACCATGCTGCTGCAGAACGTCGCCAACTCGATCACCACCAACCATCCCGAAGTTGTTTTGATGGTCCTGCTGATCGACGAGCGCCCGGAAGAAGTCACCGACATGCAGCGCTCCGTCAAAGGCGAAGTCATCTCTTCGACCTTCGACGAGCCCGCTGCCCGCCACGTCCAGGTCGCCGAAATGGTGATCGAAAAAGCCAAGCGTCTGGTCGAGCACAAGCGCGATGTCGTCATCCTGCTCGACTCCATCACCCGCCTTGCTCGCGCCTACAACACGATCGTTCCACCCTCGGGCAAAGTGCTCTCCGGCGGCGTCGATTCCAACGCCTTGCAGCGTCCGAAGCGTTTTTTCGGCTCCGCCCGCAACATCGAAGAAGGTGGCTCGCTGACGATCATCGCCACCGCGCTGATCGATACCGGATCCCGCATGGACGACGTGATCTTCGAAGAATTCAAAGGCACGGGCAACAGTGAAATCATCCTCGAGCGCAAACTCGTCGACAAGCGCGTCTTCCCGGCCATCGACATTCAGCGCTCCGGCACCCGTAAAGAAGAACTCCTGATTCCGAAAGAAGATCTCTCGCGTATTTGGGTTCTCCGCAAGGTCCTGAACCCGTTGTCGCCCGTCGAAGCCATGGAGCTGCTGATCGACAAGCTCAGCAAGACCAGAGGCAACAGCGAATTCCTCGCCAACATGAGCGCGCTGTAGCTGCTTCTTCAGATCGCAAAAGCCAGGCCTCCGGCTCTGGCTTTTGTGTTCCTTCGTGTACCTTCGTGCCCTTTGTGGTTCAGTCTGGCTTTCCTCTGCGCCCTCCGCGTCCTCTGTGGTGAATTCTTTTTTGCCGGACGTATAATTTCTAAAGAGCAGCACGCATCCGACTCTTGCGAGGTCCTCGTGCGATCCAGATTTTGTGTAGGATTAGCCCTCCTATCTCTCCTCTCTCTCCCGTGTCTTGCCCAGACCCGCCAGTCGAGCTCGCCCCCGACGACGCACGACGTCAACCCGCCCATGGCGGATGGAGACGACGCCCGCGCCCGCATCGAGAGCGAAATGGCCAAGCGAGCCGCCAAAGAACGCGTTGCCGCCCTGAAGCACGACACCGATAAGCTCTTGAAGCTATCCGTCGAACTGAAAGAGCAGGTGGACAAATCCGACGAAAACGTCCTCTCCCTCGACGTGATCAAGAAAGCCGAAGAGATCGAAAAACTGGCCCACAGCGTGAAAGAAAAAATGAAAGGCCCGAACTAAAGCGCGTTGCCGATGCCCCCAGTTACGTTGCCCGGTCAATGGATGTAAACAGGGATCGCCGCTCATCGAGAATTGGCCCGCCGCAGAATAGTCCCAACTCAACCACCCTCGGCACGAAGAGTCCCCTCCCGAGACAGGGAGGTCTCAGCTCCTGCCTTCGAATTCCGTTGTCTTCAAGCCCGGCGCGCGCCATAATGCCCCACGGATCTTGCCTCGTATCCCTGCAATAACCGGTGGACGAACGTCGCATCGAGTGAGGAGGGTCACCATGTTGAGGCCGAGCACAGTCGCATTCGTGTTGATCGCAGCTCTGAGTGCAGTTGGATATTCTCCCGCGCAGAACGTCCACATCTACGTTCCTCCTGCCATTCCTCAAGCCCAAGATCTCCACACTCCCATTCCTCCCGCCGCCGTTCCACAACCAGGAGCGGCCCTCACGCCCATTCCAGCGGGCGACGACATTCAAAGACAGCAGGCGATTGCCGCGAACTCTCAACGTCAGATCGAGATCAGGCGCGACACGGAAAAGATGCGCCAGCTGACGGCGGAATTGAGTGACTACCTGCAGAAAGCCGAGCGCGGAGTCGTCTCTGTCGACGCCATCAAGAAGGCCGAACAGATCGAGAAGCTCGCGCACAGCGTGAAGTCGAAGATGAAGCTCTCGTTCTAGCAATCCTATGTGGGGACAGCCGCCTCGCCTGCCCTGAGCTTGTCGAAGGGGCCGTCCGTCGAGCGTAGCTCGACAAAACTCGAGCGGCCCCCAAAACAAAAACGCCATCCGGATTCTCCGGATGGCGTTAATTCTTACTGACGCTTTTATCTACTCTGCGCCCTGCTTGATCCGCATCCCGTAGAACGACCGGTACACGAAGGTGAACGACACCACGAAGAACGCCGCAGCCAGGATTCGAGTCAGAGTCGTCCCCGAATCGCTCGCCAGCTTCACCGCCAGTTCCACCGCCAGCAACCCGAACAGCGTCGTGAACTTGATTACCGGATTCAGCGCCACTGACGACGTGTCTTTGAATGGATCCCCGACCGTGTCTCCGATCACTGTCGCCGCGTGCAACTCCGTGCCCTTCTGCTTCATCTCGACTTCCACAATCTTCTTCGCGTTGTCCCAGGCCGCGCCCGCATTGGCCATAAAAATCGCCTGGTACAAACCGAAGATCGCGATCGAGATTAGATAGCCGACGAAGTAGAACGGATCGACAAACGAGAATGCCAGCGTCCCGAAGAACACCGCAATAAAGATGTTCAACATGCCTTTCTGCGCATACTTCGTGCAGATCTCCACTACCTTCTTGCTGTCGGCGATCGAAGCCTTCTCCACGCCTTCAAGTTTGATGTTCGCCTTAATGAACTCGACCGCCCGATAAGCACCCGTAGTTACCGCTTGCGTCGAGGCGCCGGTGAACCAGTAAATCATCGCCCCGCCCGTAATCAGTCCCAGGAAAAACGGCGCGTACAGCAGAGACAACTTATCCAGGTTCGCGGAGAGTCCGTTGGTCAGTGCCATGATGATGGAGAAAATCATGGTCGTCGCGCCCACCACAGCCGTCCCGATCAGCACCGGTTTCGCCGTTGCCTTGAACGTGTTGCCCGCGCCGTCATTCGCTTCCAGCAAGTGCTTGGCGCGCTCGAAATCCACGCTCAGGTTGAAGTCTTTCTTGATCTCGGCCTGCACGTTCGGCACCGCCTCAATCAGCGAAAGTTCGTACACCGATTGCGCGTTGTCCGTAACCGGGCCATAAGAGTCGACGGCAATCGTCACCGGCCCCATGCCTAGGAATCCAAACGCCACCAACCCGAACGCGAACACCGCCGGAGCCAGCATTCCCGCCGCCAGCGCCAGTCCCATTGTGCTCATGTAGTACGCAATCGCCATGAGCATCATCATCGCCAGCCCGAGATAGTAGCCCGAGAAATTTCCCGCCACGAATCCCGACAAAATACCCAGCGACGCTCCGCCTTCCTGCGCCGACACCACAACCTCTTTCACGTGCCGCGATTCCGTCGACGTGAACACCTTCACCAGTTCCGGAATCAACGCTCCAGCCAGCGTGCCACACGAAATAATCGTGGCCAGCTTCCACCACTGTGTCCCATCAGCGCCGAGTTGCGGAATCACAAAGTACGAAATCAGATAGGTGATGCCGATCGAGATAATCGAAGTGAGCCACACCAGCGAAGTCAGCGGTGCTTCGAAGTTCATCTCGTTCGCCGAGCCATACTTCGCTTTGGCAATCGCGCCATTAATGAAGTACGACAGCGCGCTCGACACCAGCATCATCACGCGCATCACAAAAATCCAAACCAGCAATTGCACCTGCAGGTTCGGCTCTTTCACGCCCAGCAGAATGAACGTGATCAACGCCACGCCCGTCACGCCATACGTTTCAAATCCGTCCGCCGAAGGCCCAACCGAATCGCCCGCGTTGTCACCCGTGCAGTCGGCAATCACGCCCGGATTGCGCGCATCGTCTTCCTTGATCTTGAACACAATCTTCATCAAGTCCGACCCGATGTCGGCGATCTTGGTGAAGATGCCGCCCGCAATTCGCAGCGCCGCCGCGCCCAGCGACTCGCCAATCGCGAACCCGATGAAGCAAGGCCCCGCATAATCTCCCGGAATAAACAGCAGAATGAACAGCATGATCAGCAGTTCCACGCTGATCAGCATCATCCCGATGCTCATGCCCGCCTCGAGCGGAATCTGATACACCGGATACGGCTTGCCCGGCAGGGAAGCGAACGCCGTCCGCGAGTTGGCGAACGTATTCACCCGAATGCCAAACCATGCCACGCCGTAGCTGCCCGCAATTCCCACCAGGCTGAACGCAAGAATGATCGGCAGAGTCAGTCCTACCGACTTTCCCGGCACCGGCGACAGCCATCCAAAGTACGCCGCAATAATCACGGCGATGAATGCCCACAGCAGCAGGATGAACTTGCCCTGCGTCACGAGGTAAGTCTTGCAAGTCTCGTAGATCAGTTCCGAGATCTCGCGCATCGACTTGTGCACCGGCAGGTTCTTCAAGCGCATGAAAATCGTCATGCCGAAGCCCAGCCCGAACAGGCAGAACAGGATCCCGATCAGCAGCAGCTTGTGACCATCAATGCCGCCATGGAAGAAGCTGACCTGCGACAGGTCCGGCAGTTTCAGGGAAGCTTCGCCCGCGGCCTCACCGGCAGGTTGAGCCAAAGCGGTCGCGGCGCCGACGGTTAGCAGCGCGGCAACAACCGAGAGTTTCGTGCCCACGCGGCGTGGTAACCACGCAGCAGTGGCGATCCATGTGCGCATAAAATAAGTCCTCCGGAAGAGTACGGTTTTCAGGATTTTGAGTACGTAATAAAACTCCGCTCCGAAACAGCATTCCGCCTCGCGAACCACGGTTCGATCGCTCATCCGTGAGCACGCACATCGAGACTGGGACATCTTGTTTTCGGATTTCCGAACACGCTTCCACCGCAAAACCTGAAGAGTGTTGGAGCTTGGCCGCGTCGGAGTTCGCGCTGGATTTTAGTAAGAAAGCTACGCCGCAAAATCCCGGCTAGAGAAATAAGTCTCTAGCCCCGGCATACCAGAGCAAAACGGGCATTTATAACACGTTGCATACCACCGGTCAAACCTATTCAGGCAGGACGCGCCTGCGCTTTCCCATATTGGTTAAAGAATCGATTTTCTGGCTCTTTGGAGACCCCGCCCTGCCGCATACTTTGAGGGAAAACTGTGTCTCGATTCGCCGCGCTCTTGGGTGGCGCAGCGCTTTCAGCGCTGCGATAAAGCGAGTAGCGAGTGTGCCGCTTCATCCCAAGTACTTCTGCAGCGGTTCCCAGTAATGCGACCACCATCCGGAGGCAAGATGCGAGGCCGCACCATCCGGGAATCCCGTATGATCGAAAACCAGTTTCGTCTCGGCGCCCTGTTCGTTCAGTTGGAACCTTACAACCGAGCACACACCCGCTGGCCAATCCTTCTCCCGCCACGCCTGCACGATGCGCTCGTACGGAACCAGTTCAATGTGCCGTCCCAAAATCACTCCACCAAAAATGACAAACGCACCGCCCACGTCCGGGCTGATCTCCGCCGAAGCCCCCTTCATGATGAAGTCCGTCACTTGTGCGAATTGTTTCTCCTGGGTTAGCGCCTCATAAACCCGCTTCCGCGCCGCCTTGAAAACAACCTCTTGATGGATACTTTCACACGTGTGCGAGATCCCGTTCCGATCCGCCTGGACACTCGCCAATCCAAACGCCTCTCCCGACAGGCTCATCACAGGCAAGGCCGCAGCTAAGCGCACCGAAAAGTCTCGCCGGGTCTGCCCGTTGAAGTTCATGCGTGTGGTGTCCTTATTACTTCCTACCGACTGAGGCGCCATACATCGCATCCAGCAAATCCTGCGAGTGGCCATCGTAGTCCGCGTCGAGCGACCACATGAACGTCCCGCCCATTCCGCGCTGCCAGTTGGAATACCACACGCGGTAATAGGTCGAGAACGCATCATCATAAGTAATGTAGCCGTCGCTCCCATCCACCTTCAGCATGTAGGGAACCATCGCAATCGGATCGTAAGTCGTCTTCCAGCCGTTCTGATTGATGAGCGGTTTCAGCGTCGGGCCGTAGCTTCCGCTGATCACCGTGCCATCGCATTCCCCATCGGCCGTGAAGTTTGCGTTTGGGCAGAACCCAAACACCTGATGGATGTTGGCGTAGTGATATCCGTAAAACGGCGTCCCCATATTGAGTTGCGCCGCGGGAACCTGCTTCACAAAGTAGTCAGAGGTTTGTTCCACGCTTCCCCCAGGCTGACATTCGTACCCTGCGGTGTCGTGCGGGTCCCAGAAGATCGGCGAATTGAGCTGCCCGTGCGCGGTCCACGGCCCCGCGCAGTCGTACATCATGATGTTGAAGTAATCGAGCGAGAGCTGCAGTTGCCGCAGATCGTACCCATACCCGCCCCACGGCGCCGCATCAATCGACAACACATAACTCGGATTTGACGCGCGCAACTGCGCCATCAGGTTCACCATGAAGGCGCGATCGCCGCTGCTTGCCGGATACTCCCAGTCGATGTCGGCCCCGTCGTAGCCATACTGCTTCTCGAAAGCCGCCACGTTGTCCACCAGCGTCGGCATTGCGCCGCTGGCCTCGAGCCCCACGAAGTCTCCGCCCAGCAACAGCATCACTTTCACTCCCGCAGCATGCGCGCTGTTGTTTAGTTCCGGCTCAATGAACCCCTGCGGCACCGTGAGCGTCCCCGTCGCGTCAAACGAAACTCCCGCGTGATTGATGTGCGTCAGCTTGTGGTAGGGAATCTGCGCCGCGCCGTACGGCGGGTTGTCGTATTTGCTCCAGTACACGTAGTCGGCGACCACGCGCTTTGAAAGATGATTCGGCAGCGGTTGCTGTGCCTGCGTCGACGGCGTCAGAACCGCCATCATCAAACCCACGAATACGACGGACGACACCCGCGCGAACGGAAGAGAACGAGAGATCATGGCAAGGCACCCCAGGGAGGAGGTTAGGATCCGGACAGCCCGCGCAAAGCGGTGTCCAACCGAAAGTTTGAGGATTCTACCACGACAAGTTCACGCCCGGGCGGGTATTGTTTTGGCGCAAGTCCGATCTAGCTCAACGACACGGACCCGGGAGAATCCCGGCGGGTCATGCAAGCCATGGTGCATGATGATCAAGCTAGAGACCGGCCACGAACGGCGCCGACCACGTCAGCGTTTCTTGAGAGCAGACAGCGGCGGGACCGCCGCCGTGCGCAGCAGCATGCGTTGGTCGCTGCTGTGCGCGTCATGACAATCCATGCACGGCCCTTTCACGGTGGGCACGTGCTGTTGCAACTCCGCGGACTTCTCGTGGCACGCAAAACAAATCAACTCTTTCGGCATCGCCAGGCTCAGAGTCGTCATGTCTCCCTGCGTTCGCGCCACATGACACACCGTGCACTGCGTCGACATCGCCGAGTGCACCGACTTCCCGGTGACCTTCTTGGCGTGACACGAAGCGCATTCCACGCCAACGGGAATCACGCCCGGATGCTCCACGCCCCAGGCCGGTATCGCCAGCATGAACAGAAGAAGGGAAGCGATCCTCGTGCTCAGAGTGAGCTCCATAGTCGCCGCCATTCTAGTAAGCCGCGTCCACGCGATCATTACTAAGAATCAATTAGTCAGGCGGTGAGTGAGCTGAAGGGGAAGGTGTAAGTCGTTTGAATGCAGAGGGAAGCCGAACGTTCGTGATCCCAATCACGGCTGCGTGCGATTCCACGCACATGGACATGATGTATGTGGCGCGGGCGCCCCCGCCCGCGCAGCCGTCGGCAAAGATATGCTGGCGGCGTCATCCCGACCGGAGCCGCTCTTCAGGCGAAGGGAGGGATCTCGCGTGCAGCGCTCATACGCCTAACAGCGTCAATGCCCCGCCATCGCAGCGCGCAATCTCTTTTCGGCGTCGGCGCTCCAGTACCCGCACTCCAGCCCGATGAACACCGACGTGTACGGAATCGTCATCCTGGTTTTCAGCACGAGAATATGGAACGTCTTGCCCGCCTCGTCCAGCCTGGAAATGATCTCCTCATGCGGCAACGATTGCGCTTCGGTCTTGCCCAGCAGCGTCGCGAGCGCGTCGCGGTAGGCAGTCACCCCTTTGGCGTCGCTTTCCGGAACGACCTTCAGCTCCGCATCGGTGAAAACGACGGGCCGAACATGCTCGCTCTTGGCGATCTGTCCGAGCACCGTTTTCACCACTTCGAGTTGATCGTCGTTAGTCTCGACCGTCTCGATGCCGGCGCTGGTCTGCAGCGGATACGCCGAATCCACCACCGCGATCCAATTCCGATGCCCCATCAACTGCAGTTGCTGGTTGAGTCGCACTCGCCAGTCGACAGCCTGCGAAGCGCCCGCGGACGCATCGATGGGTGCATCGGCGAGAACCGCAACCAGACAAACTACAACCAATATGAGAACTCGTCTGAATGTCGCCATCACAGCTCGTCTCCTGGCACGAAACCTGTAGAGTACCCCATCCGGGCTTGCGATTTTTTTTTACTCCTGTTCCCTAAAATATTCATTCTTAAGGACTTGGGGAGTGGGTGTCGGGTCGAGTCCGGGTAAAATATTGAGCCGCAAGAACTTACATCTAAAATATTCAGGAATAAGGACTTAGGCGCGGAGCGATCTCTGCGCATTTTTTTCGCGTTCTCTAAAATATTGATTCTTAACAGGTTGCTGGGTAGTGATCGAGCGGGGTCCGCGCAAAATCTTGAGCCGCAAGGACTTATATGTAAAATATTCCGGAATAAGGACTTAGCTGCCGACGGGACGCCGTTGAGGGAGTCGATCGTCGGGAACTGGTGAGCAGAGTCCGCGCGCATGTAGCGAGCTTGCTCCTTCTGAAATCCTCAGTAAAGGTCATTCGTCACAAGAAGGAGGAATTTTGTTGTGGAGGGCTGTGGAAAAAGAACGCCCTCGTTCAGACTCTGCCCAGCCGCAGAGCGGCGAAATATGTTAGCCCCGGACGCAAGTCCGGGGTAAGTCCGCCAAAGAGGGAACTAAGTTCCGCAGGGACCACTACCTATTCACAATCGGAGAGCTGAAAGAAGAGATCAGTCACCATGAACCCGGAACGAAGATCGCGGTCCGCTATCGTAGGTATTCGACGATCTATGACGCCTCGGTTGTGGTTGGAACGGTCGATTAGAGGTTTCTCGGTTCTCTGTTACGAAAGGCGAACAAAAAAGAACATTTCGCATCAAAGGCCTATTTCAGGAGATAAATGCACGAACCGTTTCGAGCAGCAAGAATCAATTCTGCGAATCTTCAACGGAGACCTCATGGCATTCCCATTTATTGCTGGAAAGAATCGCGTTGTTCGAAGTTTGCTCGCTGTCGTTTCCGTCGGACTGGCAATCTGGGTCTCTATATCGGTTTCGCAGGCTTTACGGAGTACACCGGATCAGATAAAGCTCGTTAACTACGATGACTACGCCGTGAAAGCCTTGGATTTTGTTAGGGAGGATGTGGAACGGTTCTTCCAAATGGGTGTACTGCTGCTTGGAGGTATTTGGGCTCTTGCCATCGTGGACAAAGATCAAAAGGTCAAATCCGCTGACGGCCCCGAAATTCTCATGTTTCTGATTTCGACCGGACTCTTTATCGTCTCATTGTACTTCTTAAATCAATACGGCGAAATCGTGAAAGAGGTCGTGTGGGACGTGCGCACTCTCCCCGGGGATGCAGGGCAAAAAATGTTTCCAGATGTCCTCCACTCCCCTTACTTCGATTTACATTTCACCGTGGTGCTGAGGTGTTTCTATTCAGGACTTCTGGCAAGTGGCTTGACGGCATTCAGCTTGTGTCAACTTAGGTAAGGAGGCTCCTGTATGCTTAGTGTGAGATGCATCTATCTGACCGCCGCGATCCTTATCTCATGTTCCAGCCTTTGGTGTCAGGTGGAAGCTAAGAGTGACCGCGATTCAGGTCGCGTGTCTCCATGCTTGGTAAATCTTAAACTCATGGATAGCTCGAAGCGTATGGCTGTGGAAGATAGTGAAAGGCATAAGAATGAAGTTAAGCAAAGCGAAATGGATGACTGGGGAGTACTCAGGGGTGCCCGAGCGAAGCTGCGTGCGAGCTTCAGCGACACCTTCAGCGATTCGGACATTCGCGAGTTGGACTGCCTCGCTTGGCAGGAATATCGGAAGGAAAACCCTAACGGGAAATTAGATCTCGACAAATTTGCGGCCTATGCCGCTGCAAACTACGGAGGACTTAGGGTACGCAGCACCCCGGAGGGAGCAGCAATAATTGTCGATAATTCAGCTTGGGACGGGCCGACCGATGCACAAAACATGTGCACCGTTGGCACTCGACACGTTGTGTTGTCGAAGCCAGGTTACTATGACGAAAGCGGAGACATCGTCGTACAACAGGGACAGTGGGCGAACTTCGAGAGGACTCTCAAGCCCAAACCCTGAACGGATGATAGACAGACAAAACCGGCTGCCCCTCGATAAGAGCGAAGGCGGTGTCACGGACAAAGACCTCCCGTTATAGGGGCGGGTGGGCCATCCCCCTCTACGGTGCCGGACTAATCGCTATGCACACGTTATCGATGAGGACATCACCCTAGTGACCGACACAATCCAACTCAAAGGAGGTTTCGTCGGCGGTTTCCCACGCAGCAATGCCGCAGACGCAATCGTGGTCGATGGGGAAACCGCTTCCGTTGTACGCTTGGAGGAAGTGACAAAGCAGTCGCGACACTCAACCTAGCCCGCGTTGTTGGATTGTCCTTCCTATGCCGCGGATTTTGTCGAGACGGGGCGGCACTCAAGTCTTAATCACTGGCGGAAAGGGTGGGCTGCCGTCCCGCCTATCGATGTATCATTGAGTGTTGGAGCGGACCATCTGCCAAAACCTACTGACAAGTGGGACATTTTTGTCTCGCATGCAAGTGAAGACAAGGACGCATTCGCGAGGCCGCTGGCCGAGGCCTTAAGAGCGGCGGGACTTCGCGTCTGGTACGACGAATTCTCCCTCAGGGTCGGAGATAGCCTTCACAAGACCATCGACCAAGGCCTCTCCAACTCTCGCTTCGGTGTGGTTATCCTCAGTCCTTATTTTTTTGATAAACATTGGCCAAGAACAGAGCTGAACGGGCTAGCGACGCGCGAGGTTGGGGGGCAGAAGGTCATACTCCCGGTTTGGCTAAACGTTGATTTTAAAGAGGTCTGCCTCCGTTCGCCGATCCTGGCTGACCGAATCGCGGTGAACGCGGACAAGGGCATCCCTCATGTTGTCGAAAAGCTACTCGAAGCCATATCGCCGGGTCCGTCTCCCGAAGTCCCAGCCTCGACTCGCGAAACGGCCGACTATGTGAGGAATCTAGAGTCGCTACTCTTAGCCCGAACCGACCAGCTACAGTCGGCAACCTCAAGTCTTGAACGCTCTTTCGACCTTGCACTAGAGACTCTTGCTGATGTTCTTGACCTTCGTCACGCCGCAGTAAAGGGCAACTCGAGACGAACCACAATTTTTACTATTGCCATCGCCAAGGTTATGGGCGTCTCGCGTGAGGAAATCGCGACGATTGCCCGCGCCGCTCTGGTGCATGATATCGGCAAAATTGGTGTTCCTGACGACATACTCCGTAAGCCCGGCAAACTCACTCCCGCCGAAATCGAGGTCATGCGCGACCATGCTCGACGCGGCTATGACATGCTGCGGAAGATTCCGTTCCTCAAGGAGGCTGCCGAGGTGGTTCACGCCCACCAGGAGCATTTCGACGGCACCGGTTATCCTCGCGGGCTGAAGGGCCAAACGATTCCCCTTGGAGCGCGGATCTTCTCGGTTGCCGACACTCTTAACGCGATGACCACCGATCTCCCGTATCGGCCCGCGCGGTCTTTCCAGGCTGCTCGCGAGGAGATTCAGAGGTGGTCCGGTCGCCAGTTTGATCCCATTGTCGTCAAGGCTTTCCTTACCATAACCGACAAGACCTGGGAAGACCTGGACGAGGCGACCGAACCAAGTCCGTAGCCCACACGGATGGCCCAGAGTTTTTCATTCTTTTCGCGCTCCCTGCGAAAGGGTGGGAACAACGGACGTCGCTCCTACGGTTTCACCCCCAACTGCCAAGACAAGAACGAATACACATCCGTAAATTCCTCGATCTGCTTGGTCACCGGCTTGCCCGCACCATGCCCCGCCTTGCTCTCAATCCGCAGCACGATGGGATGAACATCGCCATCTTACTTTGCAAACCTTTCAGTTCTAGACTGCGTTGATTCCTTCCCAATTCGGCATTCGCGAGCATGTTATTTCAATTCTCCGAGGCGCAACAGAATTTACGGTGCAATGATATTTCTCGGAGGGGAAAAACATGGGCGGATCGTATCGCGATCTCATCGCTTGGCAGAAGGCGATGGTCCTGGTGAGGGAAATCTATTGCGCCACGCAAGCGTTCCCGAGGGAAGAACGTTACGGTCTAATGAGCCAACTGCGCCGAGCGGCCGTTTCTGTGCCCAGCAATATCGCTGAAGGCCAGGCCCGCTACTCGCGACGTGAGTTCCATCATTTCCTCAACAACGCCCGCGGTTCTCTAGCCGAAGTAGAAACCCAAATCATGCTGGCCAACGATCTAGGCCATCTAGGGTCAAAAGATGCCGATACTTTCCTGCTCAAAACCTCAGAGCTCGGCAGGATACTGAATGGCCTCATCGCCTCAACAAAATCAGCGGTGTGAAGCAGTACTCAGTACCCTGTACTCAGTACTCAGTTCGAGTCGAGAATACAGCGCGATGTTCTTCCTGGACTGAGCGACCGAGTGAAGCGGCGGGAGGGTTGTTCTGAGTACTGAGTACCGAGTACTGAGTACTGCTTTCCCATCTGCCAAAACAAGAACGAATACACATCTGTAAACTCTTCGATCTGCTTGGTCACCGGCTTGCCCGCGCCGTGGCCAGCCTTGCTCTCGATCCGCAACAAAATTGGACGCGTCTTGCTGGCGCCATTCTTCGCCTCCGCCTGCATCAGTGCGGCCATTTTTTTCGCGTGCATGGCGTCGACGCGGGTGTCGGTATCCGCGGTCATAAATAGGATCGCGGGATACTCCGTGCCCGCCTTCACGTGGTGATACGGCGAGTAGGCGTAGAGCCACTTGAACTGCTCGGCGTTTTCCGCCGTGCCGTATTCCGGGATCCACAATTTCGCGATCTGAAAATCCTGGTAGTGCAGCATGTCGAGCAACGGGACCTGGCACACCACGGCGCGAAACAGGTCGGGACGCTGCGTCATCATGGCGCCCATCAGGAGGCCTCCGTTGGAGCCGCCCTGGATCGCGAGATGATTCTTGTCGGTATATTTTTCAGAGATCAGATGCTCGGCGGCGGCGATCATGTCGTCGAACACGTTCTGCTTCTTGTCGAGCATGCCAGCGCGGTGCCAGTCTTCACCGAACTCGGCACCGCCGCGCAGGTTGGCCACGGCGTAGATGCCGCCGTGCTCCATCCATAAGTAGGCGGTGCGGCTGAAACTGGGCGTCAGGCTCACGTTGAAGCCGCCATAGGCGGTGAGGAGCGTGGGATTCTTTCCGTTTTTCGCTACACCCTTCTTGTGCACCACGAACATGGGGACGCGCGTGCCGTCCTTCGACTTGAACCACTCCTGATTGACGTCGTAGGCGGAGGGATCGATCGAGGGCGCGTCGACCTTGGTCCAGAGGGTTGGATTCCCAATCACATCGCCCTCGACAGGGTTCTTCCCGGCCGTCACAGCGTGTACGGGCTTTAGCTCGACACGATAGATGCTTGGCGGCACGGTGAACGACTGAAACCCGAAAAACATTTCATCGCGATCCCAACGGCCGCCTGATCCAAAGACCGTGCCAATCGCCGGAAGCGTGATGTCGCTGATCTTCTTGCCGTCGAGATCGAAGAGCTTCAGCTGCGAACTCGCATTCTGTTCGTACTGTGCAAACAGTTTGCCGCCGAAGACCGCCGTGCCCTGCAACACGGCGTCGGTCTGCGGGATCAGTTCCTTCCACGCCTCGCGATCATAGTTCCCAGCATCGGCGACGAACACGCGGTAGCGCGGCGCATCCTCATTCGTCGTGATGTAGAGCTTGCCGTCGTAGACTTCGCCGCCATACAGAAAATTCTTGCCGGTGGTGATGCGCGTGGGCGACGTGCCTTTTTTCACGTCCATCAGATAGAGTTCGGACTTGGTCCATCCCTGCGAAACGCTGATCAGCAGCCAGCGCCCGTCGTTGGAAAGATGCACGCTCGGCCAGTCTTCCGGATCGCGGCCTTCGCCGAAAATCGGTTTGTCGTCGTTGGCCGGATCGTCCCCGAGCGCGTGATAGTAAACGTGGCGGTTGTACATCTCCTGGCCGGCAGGCACGTCGCCTTTTTTCGGGTAGCGGGTGTAATAGAAACCGGAATTGTCGGGCGTCCACGCGATCGACGCAGCGCGCGTGCGCTCGATGGTGTCGGGCAGCACGGTGCCAGTTTTGGTCTCGATGATGTGCAGCGTGCTCATCTCCGACCCGCTGGGAGAAGTGCCGTAAGCGACATACTTTCCGTTCTCGCTCGGCTGAAACCAGTCGAGCGCGACAGTTCCGTCCGCAGCGAGCGCGTTGGTGTCGACCAGCACGCGGTCTTCGCTGTTGAGCCCGTCGCGGGCATTTTCGCGGACATAGAGGATGGGCTGGTTCTGCATCCCCTCGCGCTTGGTGTAAAAATAATGCCTGCCCGCGATCATCGGAGGCGTCACGCTCCCGATCGACAGCAACTGCGTCAGGCGCGCATGAATCGCCTCGCGGCCCGGAAGGCGCTCCAGCATCGAGTGGGTGTAAGCCATCTCCTCTTCGACCCACTTCTGCGTCTCGGCGCTCGTCCCATCCTCGAGCCACCGGTAGTTGTCGATAACCTTGGTCCCATGAAACATGTCAATCACGGGCTTCACCGGAGTGTTGGGAAGGGAAGAAGCGGAAGAAGTTGAAGAAGAAGATTGGGAATTGTCGCCCGCCAGCACCGCCGCGACCGAGAATAGAAATAAAGATGAGAAAGCGATCACCAAACGCACCCCTCCCGCCATAATCACCTCGAAAAGCTTAGGTTACCAGAATGGAGTGAGAGTGTTTTCAGACCGCAACCCGGAATGCTATGATAATGAAGTCAGATCGAGCTCCAGCTCGATCCACCACACTCCTCAGTAGCTCAATGGTAGAGCATTCGGCTGTTAACCGAAGGGTTGTAGGTTCGAATCCTACCTGAGGAGCCATTCTTTTCAGGCCTCTGGCGTGCATTCCTACTGCACTTCCGTAACCTTCCCGCAGACCCGTTTTATCCTTTTTGCAGCCTCTCGGGATACAATTTCAAGGCCCGGAGGCTCGAACCGTGGCGAATCCAAGGTAGGTTCTGCGCGAGGTTAGATGGACGCGAAGTGGACATCCCTGTCGCTGAAGAAGGCTCAGAGGCTGAAGATTCCGGCAGCGGAAGGCCGCTGGTATATCGTGGCGGAAAGGCCGACGCATCAGCGGCAGCAAGCCAGGGACCACGGGCATGCTATCGAATTGCAGGGCAAGAAGGACCTGAACCCCACGCCACTGCTTACGGCCATCAAGATCACGCCCGGCAATCCCAACCGTCTCCGGCTGGAGAGAGCCTTCGATGATTTCGATCCGGCGCAGGAACTGCTTCGTCGAGCCGGCGAAACGGTAGCCGCAACTGGGCTGTCAAGAAGACGTTCTTAACTCATCCAGCACCGGTTATGGGATTACATCAACAGACGCGATGTGCTACCCAGTGCCGAATATCTCCGCAAGCGATATAGCGCTGAGCAAGCGGTCGCCGTCCCTAGCCTTCGCTGCGTATGTGGGCTGGTCGATGGTCAGCAGTCTGTTTCTCACGCCCCTGGCTCTGTGCACGATGGATTCGGCAGACTGGGGCACTCGAACTCTAGAACAACAAGAGGTGCCTGTTGGTAGCGCCAACCATTAATCCGCCTCCTGCCGAGGATAAGGCGAACCTGTCCGCTCCGGTCGAGGAACGAGCGCCCGTACGGCAATCGCTGCACTACACACTGGTGATTACGCTGTACCGGATTTTTGCCATCACTGTGCTGTACCTGGTGCTGGCCGGCATTCTGGCCTATGCCTTCGTGATGGGTTTCTATGCGGTGAACAGTTCGTGGGCTGCGCCGGTGATTTTCTCGGCTGCAGACGAAAAGAGCCTCGATTTTCGGGAGAAGTTGGTGACGAGCCAGCAGACCATCGAAGACCTTAAGGTGGATTCGCAGAAACTGCAAGACGGACTGGCGGAGATGAAAAAGCACCGCGGCTCGTTGCTCGGACTCGAGCCGGAACTGCAGAGCGCAATCGCACGAGAGCGAGCGCACAACCGCACCACGGGCCCGGAACTGGGCACACTCGACCAGCAGAAGCAGGCCGACAACGTGAAGACGCAGAAGGTGCTGGCGCAGTTGAAGGAGATCGAGTCGAACATCAACAAAGACCTGGCTGCCGGATTGATCACCAAGGGCGACGCGGCGAGTCAACTGTTAGCCCTGAACCAGGCGCAGAGCGCTTATACCGACAGCAAAATCGCTGAGATCCTGCTCACTGACAGTGTTCTGGATAAGACCACAATCGGCACCAACTCGCTGGATGTGCTCGAGAAACAGGCTGAACTGCAGTCGGAAGTTGCGCAGTTGGATGTGGCCATCAACGTCGCGGAGAAACAGCTTTTCGAAGAATCCCGGCAGATCGACCGGCTGAGACAGGCCATCACCACGGCCAAGCAGAGTCCGTACTACCTGCATGCGTTGGGAGGGCACACGTTGTACTTCGCGTTCGTGCCTTACGACAACCAGTCGTACGCAGCGGTGAACAACACGGTGTACGACTGCTACCTGAATATGATTCTGTGCCGCAAGGTGGGCACGGTACAACAGACATTCTCTGAAGAACAAACCGCCATCCATCCCATCTTCAAGACCCAGATCCGCGGCTTCCTGATCGAGATGAATCTCGACCATGCCGACTCTGCGAAATCGAAAACCGTCTTCCTGGGCCGCAAGCCGATGCTGTTCTAAAGTGTGTGGTTTTGTTGTTTTCGAGGAGAACGAGAAATGTTCCCGAAGAACTGGAAGTTTGCAATGGCCGCAACTCTGCTCATTTCGCTTCATGCGTTTGCCATCGACCCCAACGACCAGCGGGCCTACTGCGCCTACGTTACGGAGCAGGCGCAGGCTCAGCGGGACCTGCTGCGCACGCCCGTCGCTGCCGCTGGCATAACGCAACCTGAGACTGGCCTGCCGATGCAGTTGGTGGGGGGCGCGTCGCTGGGGCTGTCCGATGTGCGCAAAGCTGGTTTGACAATGGCGGTCGCCCGCAGGAACTGCGAACTATACCAGGCCACGACGGGAGCCCAGCAGGACATCCAATATGCAACGGCCAGTCTGGAGAAAGAAGCACTGCGGAACCGGCTGGCTCTGATCGACGAGGCTTCCAAGTCGCTGGATGCGCTGCTGGAAAAGACCTCGAGGATGATCGAGGTTCAGAATGCGACGCGGCTTATGCTTTTCTCACTCCAGACGACCAAGATCAAGCTGGATGCCGATCGTGCTGATACGCGGTCCAAGATCACAGCCCTTTACGTGCCGGCGCTGAGCGAGAGGCCCTTGAAGGAGCTGGTGGCGGATCAGCAGAACAGAGAAGTGAACCAGCAAAAAGCGCTGGACAAGTTGAGTCGGCAAAATAGTTGGGATGTGGCGCTATCGGTGGGCGTTCACCAGCAGGTCAATCCGGTTGCCCAGAATGCACAACCGTACGGTGCGGTCTCAATCAACTACAACCTTGCCAGCCGTGCCATCAACCGGCATCTCGATCGTTCCGTCGAAGCCTACGGGGAGTGGAAAAGAGTGCAGGAGGGCGATATTGTCCGCAACATGGAGGTGCTTCGCCAGCAACTGCTCGACAACGTCGTGGTACAGGAGGCCAAGCTGAAGTCACTGCAGGAACAAGCCGGACAGATCGAAAAGAATTTACAGGCGATTGGCAATCCAGACACGTCGGCCGCCTTTGATTTCCGCAATCAATTGAATGCCGCACAACTCCTTTTGCAAATCGAGAGTGGCGATGCCACTTTCCGGATTGACCGGCTGCGGGAATATCTGGCGAAGAACTATTGACTGTCTACCTGTCAGCTTGCGATGGCAAAGGTTTATGGCACAAAAGAGTTTATCGGTAGTTGCTGGTCGGGTTTGAAGGGCGTGCTTTGGGCTTCTTGATTGGCAGCGGAGATCTGTTGCGCGGTTAACAGTTTTCTCAGCGCGGGAATCAGGTAGTCTCCGCGACGGTCGCCGACCATCGACGCGGCGGAAATCCAGGCATACGCAGTCTCCGGATCTTTCTTCACGCCGAGGCCGTTGGCATACATGTAGCCGAGTTTGATGCGTGCACCAGTAGATCCCTGGATGGCCGCTTTCTGGAATAAGCGAAAGGCCTCTGCATTATTCTGAGGAACGCCTTCCCCTCTCAGATACATATCAGCAAGATTATTCTCCCCGATGGCATTCCCGGCCTCGGCGGCTTTGCGATACCATGACACCCCGGTCGCCGCGCTGTGCGGGCAGCCGAGTCCCTGATCGTACAAGTAGCCCAGATTGGTCTGGGCGTCTGCATCGTTCGCTTCAGCCCCCTTCTGAAACCAGCGAAAGGCCTCGGCGTAATCCTGACGGACTCCCTGTCCGTTGAGGAACAAGATTCCGAGATTGTAGTAAGCACGCGGGAAGCCTTGATCGGCGGCGGCATGCAGCCAATGGAGCGCGGCGGCGCGGTTCATGGGGGTTCCCCAGCCGTTCACGTACATCACCGCCAAGTTGACCTGGGCCGGTGCGTATCCGCGTTGGGCGGCGCGCTCGAACCATTTCAGAGCTTCTTTCTCGCTATATTCAGGTCCGATTACGAGCATGGAAGCCATTCCGAGCTGGTTTTGTTCAAAGGCGTGCCCGCGCAAAGCCATCTGTTGAACGACCTTCGAACTGCAGACGAGTTCTTTGTCGCTGATGCGATGGGAGAGGACCGCAAGGCTGCATTGCTCATGTGAGGACTTCTGGGCTGAAAGCTGACTGCCCCAAACGAGCGATAGAACCATGACCGCCAGGACCGCGACTCTGTTTCTCATTCGAGTTTTCATTCGACCTCCATTTCGGGCCGAGATTGAAGCCAGCGAAAAGGTGAGCTCGAATTTGCCGCTTCGCTCCAGATACCTCAATGCACACGCGATACTTTCTAGAGAGCGCAGAGGTCATCAGGCAAGTGCATGGTGCGAAAGAGCTTACAGGCATGATGACGAGCCGGCAGCAACTCGATGAGGTGGGTCAATCGGCCCGAGCGACGTCTTACGGGTCAGAAGTAGCCCTTCTCGTTGCTCACCATCGGAGAGCGTGGGGCGTCTATATCGTTTAGAAGCGGGGAACCTCCGTCTCGCGTAAAGCGTAGTTACAGATTGAGCCGGATGCGCGGGGTGCGGTACGTCTGGGGCCGGCAACATCGGTGCGACGCGACGCGGAGATGCGAGCACCCTTGTGCAATGCGTTCTCAAGGGCAAGTGACCACGGAAGATCGAAGGGACTCTGGACATGAGACCGAATAACCTGCCGCCGCGCTGCGTTCGGTTCGGACCTTACGAAGCTGACTTTCACACCCGGGAACTCCGAAAACACGGAATGAAGCTCAAGCTGTCGGGCCAGCCTCTACAAATCCTCGCGATGCTGCTTACGCGTCCCAGAGAGTTGGTGACTCGCGAGGAACTTCAGAAGCAACTTTGGGCCGACGATGCCTACGTGGACTCCAACCATGGGCTGAACGCGGCGGTGAATAAACTGCGGGACGCGCTGAGTGATTCGGCGGAGGAGCCGAAGTATATTGAGACGCTTCCGCGGCGCGGGTACAGGTTTATCGGGACGATTCAATCTGTACTGTCGCAACCGGTGCCGCCAGCCGTGATTCCGGTTACGGCTGCTGTTCCGATTCTGATTCCATCCGTTCACGAGGAGGTGGAAAAACGGTCCGCGCCAGACTCAGACTGGGCCCGATCCATTGCAGTTGCTTCGCCTGCGGTTGCGCGACGGCGAAGCAGGGCCGAGCGCTTGGTACTCTTGGCGAGCGCAGCGATGCTGCTTGTTGGAGTGCCAGTGGCCGTATTTCTGAGCAGAAATCAGGAGATGGCTGAAAATATGTTGAGGATGGTTCGGAAGGATGTGGCAGAGAACCTGGCCGCAGCGGCCAAGAGCTCGCAGGGGCGGTCCGATGTGCACAGCGACGAAGGCCTGATTGGCAATGCCGTTGGGGGCGCCGGGAATGGTGAGGTGCGAGGCACTGAGGTTCCGCGCATACGGACGGTTGCAGAGCAGAAGTCGGGCAGCCCAATGCTGCGCACGGTTGTCGCGGACGACAGCGGCAACGCAGCTCCGCAATTCTCACCCGATGGCAAACGAATCGCCTACATGTCGAACCGTACAGGTCCCTGGCAAATCTGGGTAAGCGACACGAACGGCTCGAATCCGCGGCAGGTGAGCTTTACGGAGAGTGCCGGGACTCCGCGGTGGTCGCCGGATGGACACAGCATTGCCTTTGACGCTCCCTACGATGGGCAGACACGAATCTTCGTTGTCAAGGTCGACGGTGATGAGCAGGCGCGGCCAATCGTGAAGGGCCTGGTGCCGAGTTTTTCCCGCGACGGAAAGTGGATTTATTTTGCCTCCGATCAAACCGGCGACTGGCAGGTGTGGAAGGTGCCCGTCAGTGGGGGCCGCGAAGCGCAACTCACCACCAACGGCGGGTTTGCGGCGCTGGAATCGGCAGACGGTTATGTTTACTACTCGAAGTCGAGGTATCCGCAGCCGGAAATCTGCCGGGTACGTGTCAGTGGCGGGACAGGGGCCTGCGTGCTGCAGCACCTGCGGCCGCGAACTTGGGCGAGCTGGGCAGTAACGCGCGAAGGAATTCTGTTCGCCGAAGACTTGCCGAATGGACGTCCTACGCTCAGTCTCTATGACCCGGCCAAACGCCAGGTGCGCGATTTGGTTGCGCTGCGGAGTGCTCCGTTCTGGGTGGGCGCGAGCGCGGATGGGAAACGGGCGATTATGAATGATGCCGATGAACGGGAGATTTCGATGGTGGATAATCTGCCGTGAGCGGGCTGGAGTCCGGCCTAACCTTCGAGTAACTGGGACACTGGATAATTTCTACGCCACGAGAAAACGGGCGATTTCAGAGACGAAATCGCCCGTAGTGTTTTGGCGGAGAATTAGAACGTGAGTTGTAGTTTGACCTGGAGGGCGCGCGGTGAGGCGTCGCCGCCCAGAAAGGCGCCGAAGAGGCTGGTGGGCGGACCCACGGTGCGGACAATACTGCCGAACTGCGAGTTCGCAATATCGTTGATCGGCTGATCGAAGTTGGGGTGATTGAGGAGATTGAAAGCCTGCGCTCCGACCTCGAACTTTGCTCCTTCCCAGTGAGGGATGCGGAAGTTCTTCATCAGGCTCATGTCGGTATCGAAGAACGCTGGGCCGTAGACCTGGTTGCGGCGCTGGTTCCCGAAGGTTGCGATGCCGCCCGGACCCACCGCCGATGTGAACTCGGAAGGCGTCATGCAGGGTGTGGTCGTGGCAGAAGAACCGCAAGACAGCGGTCCCACCGAGGAGTCGGCAAAGAAACTCAGTCCAGTTGCGGGGCCGTAGTTGTAACTGCCAAGCGCGGCGGTGGTGGCTCCATCAATCACCGTGAAGGGCAGGCCGGAGCTGGTGAGGAGAGTCCCGGAGAGTGTCCAGTCGGCCAGCGTACCTCGCCATCCACGGACTTACCAATGCCAGGTCAGTTCCGTGATTGCCGACGTAGTTAAGGGAGAGGGACATCTTCGATCCCAGGGGTTGCTGGACTTCGAGATTCCATTCTTGATAGGTCGGATAGTGGATGCTGTTCGCGGCATTGGTAAAGGTTGGAGGGCTGAAGAGGGCGCCCCCTGGTCCGGCCTCAATTTGGCCAATATTGAGTCCCGAACCAAAGCCGGCGAGAAATGCCGCATTGCGGCAGATGCAAAGCGGGGAGCGTCGAGCCGAACAGCTAACAGCGCAAGAATGCTAATCGACGCAAGAAGGGTCTGGATTTGCCAGAGACGGCTCCTGCGAACGAGGAGATGGCACGATGGGAACAATCACTTCACGCTTTCAAGCCCCAAGACGTGTGCGTGTCGAGTTCTGCCGTAGAAGTCGGAACCCGAGCATTTTGGTGTGCACGATTTGCCGGACGGTGCCGGAAAAGCCTATTCCCAAAATCCGGCTTTAAAAGATCACATGCCGCCCTGGGCGAAGACTAACGCTTCTTTTTTGTGAGCGAAATCGATCTCTTTGAGCGTTTTCGTGTTCGCACTTGCGCGGCTAATTACGATGTCATCCTGCGTCACTTGCTTGTCGTTGGTTTGCAGTGTAGCGGGCGCTGAAGCCACAGTCTTGCCGCGTTGCAGGAACGAGACTTCTACGGCCGGACCGGCCCCTTGCCACTCCACTTCATAGTTGCCAGCTTTGAGTTGTGTGCCGCCAACTCGAACGGAATCAAGAATGTCCACGGAGCGCTGATTCTTATCCCGGGCTAACGAGCAAACAGGAAATAGCAGGGCAAACGTCGAGAGAAGTGCCAGAGCCTTGAATTGTTTCATTGTATGTTTACTCCTTTACTATCGTATGAAGCGGAGAGCGATCATCGAATCACGACAGGTTGCATCGAATGAGAGAGCGCACTCTAAGGATGGATGCAGGGTAAAACTTCTCGGGTTGCACCGAATAGTGTGGCCCCGCGTGATTCGCAACGCAAAGAGATTGGACGTAGTTATACGATCCGACGTCGCGGTGGATAGGCCCTCCAACTTCTCGTCAGCCTCTGCCGAAGGGCCGAAGATGAACTGTAGTTCAGCTACTACGCCCTGCCCCGGGACCCGCCTCTGGATCAATTGCCGGCAAACCGCAAGTGATCGGTCGCCAACGTGCCGCGATTGGGAATGATGAGTCGGCTTGTCGTGAGGTATTGAGGAATCGTTGCGTCCCGGTGAGCTGCACTCGGTAGGCCTCCGCTCTAACTCCGTGCGAATCGAACCCTGCCTCGTGCAGCCAGACCGAGCCGTAGCGGCGTCGATCAATTTCGATGAAGACTTCTACTTCCCTGCTCCCGGCGCCAGGAACCACTTCGACGCTGTATCGTCGGTCTTCAGGAAGTTCAACAACTGTGTCGATACCTTAATCCGCCCCACCGGATTCGACGGATGCGTCCCGTCCACGTCCAGATCCTGGCAACTCCACACCAGGCCATCCTCGCGCGGAATCATTCCGTTCGCCCAGTAATAAGGACCCCACGCAATCCACGGCGCCTTCACCGTGCCGTTCGCAGGATTGAAATTCATGTTCGGATCGCCGTTGATCTGGTCCTGAATCGTATTCTTCACCGCCATGCCGCCCTCATACCCATACGGCTCCGGATCCAGATTCGCGGCGCCATTCGAATATCCCGTGTAGTTCACGCTCGTGTAGTACGCCACCTTCATGTTCGGAAATTTCGCCAGCATATTCTGCGCAATCGACTCCAGTTGCGATTGCAGGCTGTTCATGTCCGCCGGAAATGTTCCCGCCGGACCACCATCCACATCCAGCACCCACGCCCCCACCACCTGCGCCGGCGTCACGCCGGCATTGGGCAGGTAATCGTAGATGATCGCGTTCCAGAAGTTGTTGGTCGACGACGCCAGCAACGCCGCCGTCGCTCCGCCCGTCGCTCCATCCACGATCACCAGGCTTGAATTCTTCGACGGATCCGTGTTCACCAGGTTCACGAACTCTCCAAACGGCTGCTGCGCCAGCGACAGTCCCACCGAAATGAAAACGTACTTCCCGGTCGGGCTGTAATTGCCGTTCGAATCGAGCGGCACAATCGCGGCTGCCGCGCTCTGCCCGTACGCATCGTGGCCCGCATCGTCCACATTGCTGCCATTCGCGTAGAGTCCGCCTTCTTCCGCGCCCAGATACCAGTCCGTTCCCAGGTCGTTGATCGGAACCAGCGGCCCCGAGCCGTCGCCCGCATTCCAGCTGATGTTGTTGCAATTCTTGTATCCCGAATACGCCTGCACCGGCAGCGTGAACAGCTTGCTCGATTTCTCCTGCACCTTCGACGAATCGGCGACCCGCGCCGTGAAGGTGTAATTCGACACACCCACGGTCGACGCAATCGAACCCGTGATCAATCCCGAACTCGACAACGTCAGCCCCGTCGGGAGCGTAGAGCCCGTCGCTAGCGTCCACTTGTACGGTGCCGTGCCACCCACCGCCATCAAATTCGCCTGATACGGATAATTCGGCGTGCCCGCGGGCAGCGTCGGGAACGTATCAATCCCCAGCACCGTTGGGCTCACGCCATTTCCCCACAGACTCACTCCGTTCGGCGGCGCCACGTCATACGTCAATGAGATCAATCCCGACTGGCTCGCCACCGCGGTCGGCACGTATCCAATTGTCAGCTTCATTGAACTGCCCGGAGCGATCGCGGTCGTTTTCGTCCAACCCGTCTGCGCATACGGATACGTCACCACTACACCGGTCACCGAGAAGGTCGTTGTCCCAGTGTTGCTGATCGTGAGCGTCTGCGGATGGCCGTTCGCCCCCATCGGCACATTCGGAAAATTCATTGACGTTGTGCTGAGCGTGGGCACGGCTGTCGCCACGGTGCCGTAGCCAGTCACGTTCACCGCTTGACTCGGCCCGCTCGCCATCGCGAACGTTAGATGCCCGCTATAACTCTTGGCTGCCTGGGCGGTGAACTGAATGCTATAGTCGGCGCGCTGTCCGGGGCCCAGCGTGATCGGCAACGTCCCGCTCACCACTTTCAACTGCGTGATGTTCGGAGTGATCGAATTGAGCGTGACGCTCGCTCCCCCGCTGATGTTGTAGACGCTGACCGTCTGCACTTGGGTGGTTCCCACAGGGATATACCCAAACGCCAGTCCCTCCGGAAAAATCGCCGGATTTTGTTGTGCGGCCAGCGGCAACGACATCACCAAAACAGCCACCAGAAGCAGCGCGTGTACAGCCAATTTTTCTCTCATGGCAGGCCCTTTTTCACCCCGCAAAAAGCGAACCACATTTTATGAGAAATCCGGCCTCGGGAGAATGATGAAAGAATTTGCACGTATCACCCCCGAACTGGATGCAGAATCTGACCCGATCCCCCGAAAAACTGCAAAAAACGAAAAGCGTTCGAGCACGGGTAACTGAATATTCGGGCCGGCAGCGGAAGCCTTTTGCGTGTGAATACTGCCAAACCGTGAATTGTGATTCGCAGGGGCACATATCGTCTCTGGTCCTGCGGGCGCGCGGCTTCTTTCGAGGGCACGGGAAAGATTTCGGTTGACACGGCTCTCTATCGTTTTATAATGATTCTCATCCAATAATCATGCGTCTTACCCATGAGCAGTTCCGTGAGTTGGCCGCGAAGCATGGTTTGGCGGTCACGCACCAGCGT
This sequence comes from uncultured Acidobacteriaceae bacterium, assembly GCA_963701935.1. GTDB lineage: Bacteria > Acidobacteriota > Terriglobia > Terriglobales > Acidobacteriaceae > Sulfotelmatobacter. The sequence continues at coordinate 857,267 of CAVPBT010000001.1, forward strand.
CAGGTGGTCTATGAGGCGGTGGTCGCGTCGCATGGACACTATTCCCCAGAAGACATCTACGCCGCGGTCCGACGCCGGATACCCTCGATTTCTCTCGCGACGATCTACAACAATCTGCGGCTTTTCATCGAGTGTGGGTTGCTGCGAGAGGTGACTCCGCATGCGTCCACCTTGCGCGTGGACGGCAATCTCGAACCTCATCACCATGTGGTCTGCTCCCGCTGCAAATCGGTGCAGGACATAGAAGGAGACTTCATCGATTTCAAGCGGCTATCCCGGCAATTGCCGGACGGCTTTGATCTGACGCAGCCGTTGATCGAGGTCTTTGGCCTCTGTCGCAGCTGCAGTGCAAGAACACAACGAAGCTCTGATCAATGTCGTAAACGCCCCAAAAATCCCCCCCCCAGGGCAAGCAAACATTCTGTACTCAACGGGGATCTTATCCCCATTTCCGAAAGCAAGAATCTTGATAAGAGCGACGATTACGCGAATGGGAAAGCCAGGATGCGTGCGTCGTTCGTCACAATTTATTTGAAGGAAGGAGCAATACATGGCAACCGAAGCGAAGTGCCCGTTTACACACACCGCAGCTGGAGCCCCGACGAATGCCGATTGGTGGCCGAATCAGGTGAATCTGAAGGTGCTGCACCAGCATTCCCCGCTGTCCGATCCGATGGGTAAGGAGTTTAACTACGCGGAAGAGTTCAAGAGCCTCGACCTGAAGGCCGTGATCAAGGACTTGAATGCCTTGATGACGGACTCGCAGGAATGGTGGCCGGCCGACTTCGGCCACTATGGTCCACTTTTCATTCGTATGGCGTGGCACAGCGCGGGTACGTACCGCATTGGGGACGGCCGCGGCGGGGCCGGATCCGGTCAGCAGCGCTTCGCGCCGCTCAATAGCTGGCCCGACAACGTGAACCTCGACAAGGCGCGCCGGCTGCTGTGGCCGATCAAGCAAAAGTATGGGCGGAAAATCTCCTGGGCCGACCTGATGATTCTCGCGGGCAACGTTGCCCTCGAATCAATGGGCTTTAAGACGTTTGGTTTTGGCGGCGGCCGCCCGGATGTGTGGGAGCCCGAAGAGGACGTCTTTTGGGGCCCCGAAGGCAAGTGGCTGGCCGACGAGCGCTACAGCGGCGACCGTGATCTTTCGAATCCGCTGGCTGCCGTGCAAATGGGTCTGATCTATGTGAATCCGGAAGGGCCCAATGGGAAGCCGGATCCCATCGCGGCCGCCAAGGATATTCGCGAAACGTTTGCCCGCATGGCGATGGATGACGAGGAGACCGTTGCACTCATTGCCGGCGGTCACACCTTCGGCAAAACCCACGGAGCTGCCGATCCGAGCAAGTATGTCGGCCCCGAGCCCGAAGCCGCCGGCATCGAGGAGCAGGGCCTCGGCTGGAAGAACAAATTTGGAACAGGCAGCGGCGATGACACGATCGGCAGCGGCCTGGAAGTCATTTGGACCACGACGCCGACGAAGTGGAGCAACAACTTCTTCCCGAACCTGTTCAGCTACGAGTGGGAACTGACGAAGAGTCCGGCGGGCGCAAATCAGTGGACACCGAAGAATGGCGCAGGTAAGGGTACGGTGCCGGATGCGCACGATCCGTCGAAGCATCTTGCACCATCGATGCTGACCACGGACCTCTCGTTGCGGTTCGACCCGGCTTACGAAAAAATTTCGCGGCGCTTCTACGAGCATCCAGATCAGTTCGCAGACGCGTTTGCGCGAGCGTGGTTCAAGCTGACGCACCGCGACATGGGGCCGATCGCGCGCTACCTTGGCCCGCTCGTTCCGAAAGAGACCCTGGTGTGGCAAGATGCTGTTCCCGCAGTGGATCATAAATTGATCGGGGAAAAGGAAATTGCTGCTCTGAAGGCCAAGATCCTCGCTTCAGGAGTGTCGATCTCCCAACTGGTGACGACGGCCTGGGCGTCGGCGGCGTCGTTCCGCGGCTCCGACAAGCGCGGTGGGGCGAACGGGGCGCGCATTCGTCTCGCGCCACAAAAGGACTGGGAAGTGAACCAGCCGGCCGCACTGGCGAAGGTTCTCAAGAAGCTGGAGGCGATCCAAAAGGAGTTCAACGGCTCCAGTTCCAATGGGAACAAGTCCAACGGGAGCAAAGGCGGGGGCAAGGGAAAGAAAGTCTCGCTCGCCGACCTGATCGTGCTGGGCGGCTGTGCGGCGGTCGAGGAAGCTGCGAAAAGGGCCGGGCACAAAGTGAAGGTTCCCTTCTCGCCGGGGCGCACGGATGCTTCGCAGAAGCAGACCGACGTGCACTCCTTCTCCGTCATGGAACCGGTTGCGGACGGTTTCCGCAATTATCTGCGCAGCGGACAGGTCCTGACGGCCGAAGAGTTCCTGGTGGATCGGGCGCAGTTGCTGACCCTGGCTGCTCCTGAGATGACGGTTCTCGTCGGCGGCATGCGGGCGCTGAATGCGAACTTCGGGCAGACTAAACACGGCGTCTTCACCAACCGGCCGGAGACGCTGACGAATGATTTCTTCGTCAACCTGCTCGACATGAATACGAAGTGGGAGCCCTCGTCTACATCCGAAGGGGTGTATGAGGGGCGAGACCGGGCGACGGGCAAGATCAAGTGGACCGGCACGCGCGTCGATCTCGTCTTCGGTTCGAACTCGCAGCTCCGGGCACTTGCAGAAGTCTATGCAAGTAACGACTCGAAGGAGGCGTTTGTGAAGGACTTCGCCGCTGCGTGGAGCAAGGTGATGAATCTTGATCGCTACGATCTCGCCTGAGGGCGGCGAAGAGGAAAGTCAAAAGTCAAATGCCCTATCCGGGTCTCGTCTAAAATCGCGAGATAAGGGTGGGGCATTTGAACGTGTCGGTACTGCGCAGTGGCTGAAGCCGGAATTGATTCTGCTGCCTTTACGGCATCGCTAAAGCGGTGCCCTGATACGAATCGTGAGTTTTTCAGCAAACTGTGAAGCCGGACTGATTTTTCCGTCACTTACGGCATCGCTAAGACAGGCTGCGGAAAAACTCCCGTGAGCGCCCTGAAAGTCCCTCAGGCGCTGAAGCGCGGATACATTTGTAAAAGACTTAGCGGCACGAGTGGAACTCGTGCCCTTCCCAAATCCCCTCCAAATTGAGTTTTTCAGCAGCCTGCTAAAGCGATGCCCTGATACGAATCGTGAGTTTCCGTGACCTGCTAGTGCTTCACGACGAAGGTCTTCCTGCTCAAGAATGCGCCGCGCGGAGTGATCACTTGGATCAGACCACTGGTCGCGCCCGGAGGAACGGTTGCGGTGAGGTGCGTATCGGAGAGCACTTTGAAACTGGCGGCGACGCCGTTGAAGGTGACGCTGGTTGTACCCTTCAGGTGCGTGCCGAGGAGCGTGACGGTCGTGCCCTGCTTGCCCGTGAATAGAGCCGTGTTCACGAATGGCGCGAGGCCCATGTCGAGGCTGTAGATGGTGCCGTTGTTGGTGGGGCCTCCGAATTCGGTCATACCGTAGAGGAGTCCGTTGGTGGCCTGAACTGGCGGAGACAGCGGGGACATCTGCGTCAGATTCACGGTGTTGTTGAAGCTGTAGAGGCTGGAGTAGGTTCCACTGGTGGAAGTGTTGAACAGGGTGCCGTCGCCACTGGATCCGCCGTCGGAGGTGGCGCTGTAGTAGTTGTCATCGGTGGCGAGGAGCAGGCCAGCGGCGGGTAAGGTGCCGTCTCCGAAGATGGCGCCGAAACTGTGAAGGACGGTCACGGCAAGGCCGGGAGTGACCTGATAGATCGTGCCTTCATTGTTGGTGCCGCCGTTTTGCGTGGTGCTATAGAAGTTTCCGTTCGAAGCCTGGACAAGGGGGCCGATAGGGAAGGATCCGCCAGGGCCGCACTGGAAACTGTAGGTGTTGTTGACCACTCCGGAAGTGGACAGCTTCAAGATGGTTCCGCAGTAGGAGCTTCCGCCCTGGGAGACCGGAATGTAGAGGAATCCGTCGGTGCCCTGAGTGGGAGGAGCGATCGGAGAATAGCCGTGGGTCAGGGTGATGTCAAACTTGTAGATCTCGGAGAAGGTGCCCGAACTGGTGATCTTGTAGACGATGCCACGCGAGTTTTCACCGCCGCCGCTCGTGGTGCCGTAGAAATTGCCGTCCGAGGCGAGAATGGGAGGACCCCAGGGAAACGCTCCGTCTTTGAAGGTGTTGAAGTTGTGGAGAATGGTCAGGGTTCCGGTGGGAGTGATCTTGAAGATGGTGCCCATACTCTGCGTGCCACCCTGCTGGGTAGTGCCGTAGAAGTTGCCATCGGTGCCGAGGGTGAGGCCACCGGTGGGGTAGGCGCCGTCGGTTGTGGTGGCGCCAAAACTGTGGATGTTCTTGAGCTGGCCGGAGGTGGTCACGTTGAAGACGGTGCCCTGGAGATTGGCGCCGCCGTTGTAGGTGGTGCCGTAGAGATTGCCATTGGTGCCCTGCACCAGAGTGACGTACCAGGGATTGGCGCCGGAGATTCCGTCGTCGGCGAAGTTGTAAATGGTGGCGACCGTCTGGGCCTGCGCGAGTGCGGCCGCGCAGAGCAGTGCCGCAGCGGCGAGCATGGTGGTTCTAACCACGGACTTGAAAGTAGTGCGCAGAGACTTCGGATGCGAGACTGCGAGTCCCGCAGTGCGGCGTAAAGCCATGACGATCCTCCTGGGTTCGGAACGGTGCCAATCCAGTGCGCAGACGGGGGTGGGGCGCACCTTGCCTTGGAAAGCTACCTCACTCCGGCGAGGGGCCGCAAGATGAAGAAAATTGCATATTTACGTGAGGGAAGGACTGGCGCGGCGCGCCTCGGCTTCGGCCAGCCAGCCGCGGCGTAACTGCTCGGGCGGGATGCTGGAGAGGTATGGCTTCAGGTCGAGAATGGGGGTTCCGTCGAGCATGTCCACGCCACGAACGTGCAGGGAGTTGCCTTCGCGGTGCAGGAGTTCGACGACGGTGAGTCCGATGGGGTTGGGACGGCGAGGAGAACGAGTGGCGAAGACGCCGTGTGGGCGGTCGTCGACGGGAGGAGTGCCGAGCAATTCGTAATCTTCGGAGCGGTCGAAGACCCAGAGAACGAACAGGTGCGAGAAGCCCTCGATGTCGGTGAGGCCGAGGGCGAATTGCGGAAGGATTTCGAGGACGCCTTCAGCATCGTGTTTGGCGCCGGGGCCTTTGGGGATCTGCTTGGTGTTGTCGAAGGGACTTTTGATGTGTCCGATGGACTGCGGGGAGAACATGGTGGTCCGTCCTTAATGTCGGTGCGTGTTCGGTTTCTTCTTTGAGTTTCTCACTCTTCTCGCGTGCGTGCCACACGGAGAATTTTGGAACTGCGCTATGGTCCGCGCGCGATTCCTCAGCGGCTAAAGCCCGACTCCTTCTCGTTTTCAGGCGGCGCTGAAGGGCCGCTCTTCCACGTCGAATCGGGTTGCGTAAATCGTTCTCTCAGCGGGCAGCGCGGCGGGGGCGCCCGCGCCACATTGGTCCCTTTTTCTCTCGATCTTTTCTCGAAACTGTCGCATGCACTGCTGATTGTCGGCTGTTCGCTTCCGGACAGGGAAATCCATGGGTGGACAGGATGGCTCACACTGTACCCGCAGTTGCCTTCGACCGTCCTTTCACAATCAACAAGTTACCCCGAACTAGCTTTGGTCCGAAGTTTGCTGCCATAGGATCTCTTGACGATCGCGTCACGGGTGGGAGCTAAGGCAAAATATGGAGACTCTGATTCAGGATTTGCGGTATGGCTTGCGTGTGCTGGCGAGGAGTCGTGGCTTTACGGTGATCGCGGTAGCGACTCTGGCGCTCGGCATCGGCGCGAATACTGCACTGTTCTCAGTGATCAACGGAGTATTGTTAAGCCCGCTGCCCTTCCCGCAACCGGATCGGTTGGTCACGCTCCACGAGAACAAACCAAACTTCGAGGGTGGATCTGTCTCCTATCCGAACTTTCGCGATTGGCAGAAAGACAACCACACGTTCTCTTCTCTAGGCCTGGCTCGACCATCGCAATTTATTTTGAGTGGCGCCGGCGAGGCCGAACAGGTGAGTGGAGAGTTTGTGTCCTCGGACTTCTTCACGGTGCTGGGCGTAAAGCCCGTGATCGGGCGCACTTTTGCGGAGGATGAGGAACGGGTTGGCGCCGGCCCGGTGGCACTCATGAGCGCGGGTTTGTGGCGGCGCAAGTTCAGTTCAGCGCCTGACATTCTGGGGAAGAACATTACGCTCGACGCAAGAGACTACACCATCGTGGGAGTGATTCCGGCAGACTTCCACCTGGTGATTCCGGGATTTCGCGATAGTCAGGTGTATGCACCCATCGGTCAGTGGAGCAATCCGCTGCTGCTGAAACGCGGCGCTGGGCTGGGATTCCATGGGATCGGGCGGCTCAAGCCGGGCGTGACGATCGAGCAGGCGCGGGCTGACATGGAAGGAGTGACACGCAGTCTCGCGGAAGCTTTTCCGGATGCGGATAAGGGAATCACTGCGAAGGTGACGCCGCTCAAGGAACAGATGATCGGTCATGTCCGGCCTCTGCTGCTCGTGCTTCTGGCTGCGGTTGGATTTGTGCTTCTGATTGCGTGCGTGAACGTCGCGAATTTGCTGCTGGCTCGCGCAGCCAGCCGGACGCGCGAATTTGCAGTGCGCGCCGCGCGGGGCGCGAGCCAGGCGAGAGTGGTTTGCCAATTACTTACGGAGAGCATTCTGCTGGCTCTGGCCGGTGGGGGATTGGGGTTATATCTGGCGTCGTGGGGAACGCGCGCTTCGCTGAGAGTGCTGCCTGCGGCACTGCCGCGGGGCGAGCAAGTTGGAGTTGACGGTCACGTACTGATTTTCACTGTCGCTATTTCGCTGCTGGCGGGAATTTTCTTTGGCTTGACGCCTGCGCTCAAATCATCGCAGCCGGATCTGCACGACACGCTCAAGCAAGGTAGCCGGGGAACAAGCGGAACGCGGCAGCGCATGCAGAGTGTATTCGTGGTTGCCGAGATCGCACTCGCTCTCGTGCTGCTGATCGGCGCGGGATTGACTATCCGCAGTCTGGCGAAGCTGTGGGGCGTTGATCCCGGCTTCAATCCGCACAATGTGCTGACGTTTGGGCTTTCGCTGCCGCCGACGATCATGCATGCAAAACCGGAGGCGATCCGCGAAGCGTTTCGGGAGGTCGATGAGAAGTTCGGTTCTGTTCCGGGCATCGAAGCGGTTTCGCAGACATGGGGCGCGCTTCCGTTCAGCGACGATGACGAGCAACTTTTCTGGCTCGAGGGGCAGCCCAAGCCCGCCAACGAAAATGACATGAACTGGGCCATCGATTACATCGTCGAACCCAGCTACCTGAAGGCGATGGGCATTCCGCTGCTGCGAGGCCGGTTCTTTACCGTCCATGACGATGAACACGCCCCACTCGTGGTTGTGGTGGATGAAGTTTTCGCACAGAAATATTTCCCCAACCAGAATCCGATCGGCAAGAGGATCAACATAGCGGGTTCAGCGCAACTGGCGGAGATCGTCGGCGTGGTGGGGCACGTCAACCAGTGGGGCCTGGCGACGGATGATCAGCAATCGCTCCGGTCGGGCCTTTACATTCCTTGCATGCAGATGCCGGACAATTTTATAGCGATGACTCCGTCCGGTTCAGCCGTAGTGTTGCGATCCGCAGGAAACTCGGCCGGCCTGCTCGATTCGTTGCGACAGATCAACGCGCAGATAAGCAACCAGCAGGTTATTTTCGGCGCGCAGACGATGGACTCGCTGGTTGCCGATTCTGTGGCCTCGCGGCGGTTCTCAATGATCCTGTTCGCCGTGTTTGCAGTACTGGCGCTCTTGCTGGCGAGCGTGGGAATTTACGGCGTCGTCTCTTACGTGGTTGGACAGCGCACGAACGAGATCGGGATCCGCATGGCGCTGGGAGCACGCCAGCGGGACATTTTGCTTCTGATTCTGGGCCGTGGCGGGAAACTTGTCGGGCTCGGGGTTGCGATTGGACTGGCTGCTGCTCTGGGACTAACCAGGCTTATGGCGAGTTTGCTGTATGGAGTGGCAGCTACCGATCCACCGACGTTTGCGGGAGTCGCGGCGCTGCTGACGGTGGTCGCGCTCGCCGCGTGCTACATCCCGGCACGCCGCGCGGGCAAGGTCGACCCCATGGTCGCGTTGCGCTACGAGTAGGCGCTTCCGATTTGCGGAAGCGGCCCGCAGGGGCTAAAGCCCGATCTAATCTCCACGCTTTACGCGGCGCTGAAGCGCCGCTCTTCTACCTGTCACACGTGCGTTTGAAGGGCCGCTCTGCCACCTGTGACGCGGGGCTGTGGCCGCTCTTCCACAATCGATTCCGCTGCGCGAGTTCTTTGCTTGGGGAAGCGCGGGCGGGGGCGCCCGCGCCACATAGTGCTCTCGTCTCTCTCACATCTTTTTTAGTCTTCTTTCTTTTCTGGCTCCCGCGTGATCGGCTTCTCGATGGGTTTGCGGGGGAGCATTTGGTCGCGCATGGCGGCGTCGTAGACGAAGCTGGCGACGATGACCGAGATCTGTTTGAGATCTTCGGGCTGGAGTCGGTCGTAGACGTCCATGTTGGAGTGGTGGGTGCGGGTCTCGTATTCGATGGGGTCTTGAATAAATTGGAATCCGGGGATGCCGACGGCGTCGAACGATTGATGGTCGGTGCCACCGGTGTTGCGCATGGTGAGGGTGGTCATGCCGAGATCTTTGAAGGGCTCCATCCAGGCTTTAAAGATGGGAGCGACGGCTTCGTTTTCCTGGAGGTATACACCGCGGATTTTTCCGGTGCCGTTGTCGACGTTGAAGTAGGCGGAGACTTTGGCCTGCTCGGGCTTGACCGTGACTGGGCCGGCATCGCGGCGGAGCAGGGTCGGCATGTCTTTCATGGTGGGATCCTCGGAGCGGGGACGCGATCCGAAATGCTGTTCGACGTAGCCTTGCGAACCGAGCAGACCTTCTTCTTCGCCGCTCCAGAGGCCGATGCGGATGGTGCGGCGGGGGGTGACGCCGATGGCTTTCAGGATGCGGACGGCTTCCATCATGACGATGGTGCCGGCTCCGTTGTCGGTCGCGCCGGTGCCGGCGTGCCAGGAGTCGAGATGGGCGCCAAGCATGACGACTTCATCTTTCTTGTCGGTGCCGGGGATTTCGGCGATGGTGTCGTACTGCATGAGGTCATCGTCGTAGAAGGTGTTGGTGACGTTGAGTTCGAGGGTCACGTCTTTTTTCTGCTGGAGGAGGCGGGCGATGCGGGTCCAGTGCTCGGAGGCCATGGTGAGCTGGGGGATGGTGGTGGTTTCGCCGGGCTTGTAGGATCCGCCGGACTGGACGAAGACGGTGCCACCGCCGGCGGTGCCGCGGCTGTGGTCGATGACGGCGAGAACTTTTTCGTCGGCGTAGAACTGGTTGAGATCTTTCTGGAACTGGCGGCGGCGCGCGAACTCGGCCATGCGGTAGGGCGGGCGCTCGCCGGGGATTTCATATTCACTGGTTTTGGCGAGGTCGTCGTCGCTATAACGTTTGAAGGGAGCTTCGGCGATGGGCTTTACGTCCGCGTCGGGCCCGGTGATGACAATCATTCCGGCGAGCTTGCCTTTGTACTTCTCGAAGTCTTCTTTCTTCTCAATGTTGACGCGGATGCACTTGCCGCTGACGACGCCGTTGGTGCCGGGGGTCCAGGCTTTGGCGTAGACGATGAGAGGAACGATGTCGGGAGTCGTCATGCGGGCGTTGACGTATTGATTAGCCCATCCGCGGCCGAAGGGACCCCATGATTCGAGGTGAGCGTTGCTCAAGCCTGCGGCGGTGAACTGGTCACGGGTCCACTCGTTGGCGCGCTTCATGTTGGGAGATCCGGTGAGGCGTTCGCCGATGGAGTCCATGAGGCCGGTGGCGTAGTCCATGACTTTGGAATTGTGGAAGCCTTCATAGCGGATGCGGGAGATGGCTGCGAGATCGACTTTCTCCTGGGACCAGAGGGCGGGAACGGAGAACAAAATTACGACGAGTGAACAGACGAGTCGCGTAGACCTCTTCATGGATGAACTCTCCTGAGTGGGAATCAATCGGGGATTATACCGCCGGGAGTCGGGTGGAACGGGGTGGGGAATTGTAAAGTTATTTCAAGGCGTGGTGCTGGCTCTGGGGTTTCCAGCTGCAAACTAGAAAAAATTCTTGCCTGCTGGGTTGTCTTTATTATCGTCGGGCTTGGCGGTCGGCGCCTTTTCCTTTTGATCTGTGTCGACAGAGAAAAGCATGAAATGATCAAAAGAGTGCCGGCGAAAGTAGCGGTGTTTGCGAAAGTCGAAGTAGATCTCTGCAGTTTTCGGCAACCAGAGAGTTGTGTTCTTCCTGGGGAAAGGCACCGGACCATATTCCACGGTCTGGTGCTCGCTGAGCAACTGGATTTCAGGCAAGGGTTTGACCATGTCGGCTTCGATGCGGACGATTTGAAATGTATCGGCGGTAATCCACGCCCTGCCTTTGAGATCGACGGGGAAATCCTGACCGCCAAGCGAATAGCTGTGCATCCGATTGGGACGGTCGTGACGCTGGCGGAAGTGTACCAACCAAGTGGGGTGTCCGTGCCAGTCGGCCTGTCCCTCACAATGGAAATCGAAGTCTCTTTGCATGTCGGGATGGAAGACGAGCGCCAGGGCGATGAAGCCGGTGCTGGCAATGGCGTCGGGATAACCTGCCTGCGAAGGTGTGTCGGAACGAGATTCGTCGATGAAAACAGTGCCGGGTGCGGACTCTGACACCAATGCGACGTAGTCGTATTTTCGCGTCTCCGTGTGAGTTACAAAGCCAAAGGCGTCGATCGACTGATGGAATAATTCTTCGTTGGCGGCGAAGCGGGCCAGATCCCGAACTAGCTCCTGCACTCTTTTCCCGGCTTCGTCGGTAACGTTCGCGGCCGGGCATACAATCTCGGGGGCGAGGGGCGGCTTCGAGTCGTCAACGTCGGGAGGCCGCCAGGCCCGGGTCGTGAGCGCAGGATCGGGAACGGCGCCGAGTGGATCCGCGCGGGACGTATTAACATCAGATGCTTTCGTGTCTACAGCCGGAGTGGAACTGCTTTTCTTGAGATCTGCGATCAAATTGCGGACTTGGTAGACCATGGGATTCTGGGGAGAATCCTTGAGGAAGGCCTCGAGTGCTTGAACCGCCTCCGGAGCTCGCCGAAGACCAATGAATGCTTGCGCGAGGACCAGCTCGGCCGGACTCGCAATGGTCTTTCCATCCTTCTGGCCTTTGGTGATGGCAATTTGAGCCTCGTCGCGGGCCTTGCCGTAGTCTTTCTGGTGAAGATACACGTCTGCCAACAAGTCATGAGGCAGCCAATTTTCGTCGTCGGCCAGAACAGCCTGTTCCAAAGCGGATTTGGCCGCGGGAAAGTGTTCTTGGGCCAATTCTGTTCTGCCGAGCAGAGTCAGAGCCTGGGCGTCGTGAGGGCTGAGGGATGCGGCGGCGGTCAAGTAGGTTCCGGCTCGCGCATAGTCTTTGCGTTGGAAGTACAGATAACCGAGGAGAAAGTTCAAGTCGGTATTCGAGGGCGCCAGTTTGTAGGCGGCGTCCAGATGCTTCTGCGCTTCGGCGAATTCGCCGATCTTCAGCAGAGATACAGCGTGCCGGGCCTCTTTTCGTGCCTTCGGAGACATGGAGCCTGCCGCGACGTCGAGGTTGATGGCGGTGGGATCGCGTTGCAGGACGATGTCAATCGGCTCCGGGTGCATTGTGCTCACCACTTGTAGTTGCTGACGAGCGCTGAGATATCCCAGTGCGCTCACCTCAATTTCGTAGTTGCCGAACTCCATGTTGATGAACACGCCTTCCGTGTCGCCTTCGATTGTCTGAAAGACGCCAATGTGATTGGCGAGATTCGTGAGGTCCAGCCGGACCGGTCCCTCGACGCGAGCGCCCGCCTTCTCGGCGAACACATGGAAGATGAAGACTCCGGTGCCCGGAGTGGTGGCGTAACTCGACAATCCTGGAACGTACTTGGGAACTCTTGAGGCCTCGCCAGGGGCATTGGGCGGGATTTGGGCGAGAGCGTTCGCGATGAGCGCGCAAACCAATAGCGGCATGCAGAATGCTCGGGCGATGGTACGTTCGAGGGGACTGAAACAAAGCATAGGGGCCTAAGATTTCTTCTCTTCGGCGGGCGGCGCCACGGGTTCTTTACGTTTTTCGTTGGTGTCGACGGAGTAGAGCATGTAGTGGTCGAAGCTGTGGCGGCGGTAATAGTGATGTTTGCGGAAGTCGAAATAGATTTCCGCGCTTTTGGGAAGCCACAGCGATGTGTTCTTTTGGGGAAATGGGATCGGGCCGTATTCGACGACCTGGTGCTCGCTGAGGAGTTCGATTTCGGGCATGGGTTTGACCATTTCGGCTTCCATGCGCACGATCTGGAATTTGTCGGTGGTGATCCAGGCGCGGCCTTTGAGAGCGACGGAATGGATCTGATTCCCGATTTTATAGCTCTGCATGTGGTTGGGGCGGTCGTCGCGCTGGCGGAAGTGGACGAGCCAGGTGGCCTGCCCGCGCCAGTCTCCGAGGCCTTCGCAAGACAGATCGAAGTTGTCGCGCATGTGGGGATGGAAGACGAGTGCAAGCGCGGCGAAGCCGGTGCTAGCGATTTGGTCCGGATATCCCGTGAGGTTCAACTTGTCGGCGCGATATTCCTGGACCTCAAGCACGCCGGGCTGCGACTCCGAGATGGAGGCGACGTAGTTAAACTTGCGCGTCTCGGTACGGGTGGGGACGCCAAACGGGTCGAGGGACTGGTGGAATAGGTCTTCGACGGCGGCGAAGCGGGCTACATCCTGCACCAGTTCCTGGACGCGTTTACCGGACTCTTCCACAACTTGGTCGGCTGGACACACGACGCCAGCAGCGACGGCGGGCTTGATCTCATCGACACCGGGCGGCTTCCACGGTTTCACGGAGAAGGCCGGGGCGGGCAGGGCGGCAAGAGGATCGACGCCAGAGAGGCGTGCTTCGGTTCTGGGTGCACTGTCTGAGGGCGCGGGACTGGATTGATGCTCCTGGATCTGAGCGATCAGAGTACGGACGCTGCCGGCCATGGGATGGCTCGGCGATTGCTCCAGAAAAACATTGAGGGCCTGAATCGCTTCCTGATCGCGGCCCATACTGGCCAGTGCCTGTCCAAGGACGAGCTGGGCGAGACTGGCAGAGGTCTTGCCCTTGGTGATGGCAACTTGCGCCTCGTCGCGAGCCTTGCCGTAGTCTTGCTGATGGAGGTAGGCATCGGCGAGCAGGCCATGCGGTAGCCAGTTTTCGGCGTCAGCCAAAACCGCCTGCTCGAGAGCGGATCGGGCGGCGGGATAGTCCTGGCCCACCAGACGAGTCCGGCCCAGCAAGGTGAGCGCCGGGGCGTTGTGAGGGTCCAGATTGGCAGCGGTGCCGAGGTACTTTCCGGCTTGCGAGAAATCTTTCTTCTGGAAATACAGGTAGCCGAGGAGGAAGTTCAGCTCGGGACTGGAGGGGGACAGCTTGTAGGCCTCGTCCAGCTGTTTTTGCGCCGCTTGGAGATTTCCGGACTTCAGAGCCGAGATGGCGTGCCTAGCCTGTTTTCGCGCCTTGGGTGAGAGGATTGCGGCAGTCACATCAAGATTGACCGCCTCGGGATCGCGGTTCAGCACGATATTGATTTCCGCAGGGCGTATGGAGTTGAGAACCTGCAGTTGCTTGTGCGTGCTGAGATAGCCTACGGCACTGATTTCCGCGTCGTAATTTGCATAAGGGATGTTGGGAAAGATGCCCTTCGCATTGTTTTCAGTAGTTAGCCAGATGGAGGAGTGATCGACAACGTTTACGAGTTTCACCAAAGCCTGGCGATCCAGATGAACGTTGTTGTGCTCAGCGAAGACGGAGAAGATGAGTATGGCGGTGCCGGGAGCAGTTTCGTATGTCGTGAGCATATCCTGCAGTTTCCGGTCATCAAGGCGCTCCTGAGAGGTTGCCTGCGCGGCTGCGGTTGCGGCGAGCAGGGAGGTGATCAGGACTGGGGCGCAGAGAAGCCGGCCAAAGAAGGAAGTCCTGAAGGTGCGGCTGCGGAACATAGAGGTCCGCGAGCAGTGTGGCACAGAGGTGGTCAGGGGTCAAACAGAGGCTAGATCGGGATTCCTGGGGTTAGAGGAAGTTATTCTTTTGCGGCTGGCTTTTCTGGGGGGGATGGAGATTTGCTGTCTTCGGTTTTCTTTTCGCCGACGGAGGGTTTGGCGTCATCGTCGTCGGTGTTTTTCGCGATGTATTGCACGATGAGTGAGATGCGGCGGTTTGCCGGGTCGAGGGGGGCGTCGGGCTTACGGAGACGCTGGTCGGCAAAGCCGCGGACCTGGGTGATCTGGTCGGGACGGATTCCGTTGGCCTGCATGACGCGGCGGGCGGCGTTGGCACGGTCGGTCGAGAGTTCCCAGTTGCCGTAGGTGGGAGAGGTGTAGGGCTGGGAATCGGTGTGACCTTCGATGGAGAGTTTGTTGGGGAGGTGGCCCAATTCCTGGGCGAGGGTGATCAGCATGTCGCTGCCGTCGCCCTTCAGCTTGGCGCTGCCGCTATCGAAGAAAGTACCGTTGGCGGATTCGGAGAGTTCGATGCGGAGACCTTCGGCGGTCACGGTCATCTCGATGTGGCTTTTCAGTTTTTCGAAGTCGGACATTTGCTTCATTGCCATCTGGAGTTGCTCTTTCAGCTTGGGCATGTTGTCGCGGGTGAGGGTGAAATTCTCTCCGGTGCCGGCCATGTTGGAGCCGACTTTTTTGGAGTTGCCGGTGGGGTCTTTGAAATATCCGCCAACGGCTTCCTGAACCTGCTTGCTGGAGTTGAGGAGCCAGAGGACGATAAAGAGGGCCATCATGGCGGTGACGAAATCGGCGTAGGCGACCTTCCATGCGCCGCCGTGGTGGCCGCCGTGGCCGCCTTTTTTCTTGAGGATGATGATGGGGCGAGTCTTGTCCATAGAGTGTGCGGAAGCTTAGGCGGAGGCAGCTCCGGCAGCGGCCTCCGCCTCAGGCGCGGGGGTTGCCTCCGGCCCTTTGTTACGACAGGCTGCTTCGAGTTCCCTGAATGAGGGGCGGACGTTGCCGGGCACGGCGCGGCGCGCCACTTCCACCGCCATGATGGGTGCGGTGCCCTTCAGAAAAGAGACCATGAGAACCCGCATTACGTAGAGAAATGCGTGCTCTTCTTCGGCGGCCTTGGCCATGTTGGCGGCGATCGGGCCGACCAATCCGTAACACAGCAAGATGCCGAGGAGCGTTCCCACGAGGGCGGCGGCAACTTTGCGTCCGACTTCTTCCGGCGGGCCGCCGATCGCTCCCATAGTGATTACGACCCCGAGCACGGCAGCGACAATGCCGAGGCCGGGCAGGGAATCGGCGACCGTGCTGAGGGCGGCCGTGGGCGCGGCGGAATCCTGGTGGTGAACTTCAAGGTCGAGGTCGAGCATCTGGTCGAGGTCGAAGGCATCGATGCCGGTGATAGCCATGCGCAGGGAGTCGCAGACAAAATCGCAAACGTGATGGTTCTTGAGGAAGGCCGGGTTCTTGGCGAAGACCTGACTTTTCTCGGGCTCCTCGACGTCGGCTTCCAGAGCCATCAGGCCGTCTTTGCGGGCCTTGTTGAGCAGGTCGTACATCATTTTTAAGGTGTCGAGATAGGTCTGCTTGCCAAACTTGGAACTGCCAAAGACGCCGACAATTCCGCCAGCGATCTTCTTGATGATGTGGAGCGGATTGGCGACCAGAAGAGTCCCCGCGGCGGCGCCGCCGATGATGATTAATTCGGCCGGTTGCAAAAGGACTCTGATGTTGCCATGCTCCATCAGGTAGCCGGCCACAATGCAACCGAAAACGACGACGATGCCGATAATCGCAAACATGCTAACTCCCGGATGATCCTTTCTGAGGAGATCCGCTGGCAGACGAACCGTCTGAAGCGGAGGCGGCTTGGGTTCGCCAGGCCGAGGCTGTCTCCAAGGATTTCTGGGCACGCTGCAGCAAAGACTCGACGGTGTCGTCGGGCTGCGCGGAGGCTTCGCCGACGGCGACCGGGAGGGAGCGGCGTTCTCCCCACCACTCGATGCCGTCGCCTGAGAGCATGCGACGAACGCGTTCGCGGACGGCGGACAGCGCTTCCTCGCGGCAGCCATTAAGAATGACGAGGAACTGGTCGTCACTCCACCGTCCGATGAAGTCGGTGGTCCAGAGCGTGCTTTCGAGGGAACGCGCGACCACGCGTAATAAGGAGGAAGCCGCTTCGGGACCGAGACTGGCGCGGAAGTGGGACAAGCCTTCGAGCCGCAGGCAGAGCACGCCGAAGGGGACCTGAACCTCGACGAAGGTGGCGAGAGTGCGGCGCAGATGAGAGAGGATCAAGGCGTGGCTGGCGACGTTGGTGACTTCGTCGATGCAGCCGGGCAGTCTGAGGTTGTCGTCGCGGTGAAGGGGGGCGGTGGCTTGCTGCAGTTCTTCAAACGTTTCGACCGCGCCGATGATGGAGCCGTGATGGTTGTGAACGGGCACGGCGCGAATGCGGACCGGGATTTCGTATCCGGCTTTGTGATGCAGGAATCCGATGGACTCGGTGGGGTGCGAAGTTTTGATGGCGCGCGCGACGGGACAGTCTTCTTTACAGAATTCGCAACCGGGCTGATCGCAGTGCAGCAGCGCTTCTGAGATGCAGGAATGGCCGATGACGTCGTGGCGCATGTGTCCGGTGATGCGCTCGGCGCCGTCACTCCAAAAAACAATTTTCTTATGCATGTCGACGACGCTCAGGCCGGAGGGCAGGCTTTCGAGAATGCTGCGGCAGATCTCGGAATCGTGAAATAAGGACATGCGTAGTCGCAGGAAGATTCCTGACTATTGGGGACATCGGCAAAATCCACAGGGACTTCAGAGGGCGTGGCGGGGCTTTCCTGGCAGGAGAAGGCGAACCGCAAATTTTTCAGGGAGATGGAACGAAGGGACGAAAAGTCGAGATATGGCACGGAAGTGCCATAGGCAGGTGAGTGCAACCCATTTTATTTTTGTCGGTGAGCAGTTCTGGGGGAGGGCTGCCCGGGCGTCCTGGACTCGCAAGAGTTCAGGGCGCTCGTTATTTTTTGGAGTGATCTTTTTCCGCGGCACATCCATGGTGTCATCCCACGCGTGACGTTCCATCCATATCTTTTGGTTCACGAGTTCAAAAGGTTGCGGAAACGCGGCCCATCAAGGAACAATCAAACCGCAGGGGCTGAAGAGTTTGATGAAAACTGATTTCCTTGCCGATAGGCACAGCGGCTGAAGCCGGAATTGATTTCCGCTGCATTAACGGCATCGCTAAAGCGATGCCCTGATACGAATCGTGAGATGCCCTGATACGAATCTTGAGTTTTTCCGCACTCTGTGAGCCCACAGTGATTCCACACTACCTAACGCGGCCCTGGAAGGGCCGCTCTTCCACGGTCGTGCACGCATTTGTGGTATAGGCGTTTGTGGTTTTCCCGTAACCTCTTGCAGACGCATTGACTGGCTGCACACGCAGACAGAGTCTCCTCACACATTTCACCGGGGATGCGGAGAATTCAGTTGGTGGAAATGGTGAAGTTCACGGTGATCCGCGTCTGAGTTTCGACGGGTTCGGTCCCCTCTAAATGTGGCTTGAAATGCCATTGCTTGACGGCTTCCTGGGCGGCGCTGGCCAGGATCGGAGGGCCACTGACGACGCGGAGATCTTGAATCACGCCATTCCTGCTGATCAACGCCTGCAGAATCACCGAGCCTTGGACCTTCATTTGGCGGGCGAGAAGGGGATAGCTGGGCTTTACGGGCTGGCTGACGATTTCGGCGGTGTCGGAGGAAATCTGTACGCGTTCGGCAGCTGCGGTGGTGACGCTGGCCGCGGTGTCGGCGGGGCGGCTGGGGGGCTGGGCCAGGGGATGAGGAGCAGAGCCGGGTTGAAGGTCGACACGCACAGAGTTGGTGCCGGGACGCAGGACGCGATGGGTGTCGCCGGCGACGACTTCGACCTCGAGCGGGGGCAACACGGTTCTGGTGGCGGTCACGGGTGGAGCGGAGGCGACGGCGGGAGCTTCGACGGGAGCATCCGCTTTTGGCTTGGCTTTTGCAGCGTGCGATTTCTTGTGGGCGAGTGAGTCTGGCTTGGAGATCACGGCCGGAGCAGGCTGGAGCTGCGCGTGTTCTTGTGGCTGGACCTGTGACTGGACGTTTGACTGGTCTGGCGCCGACTGCGTATCGGGGAACCAGAAATCACGATCGCGGTAGAGCGCGAAAGCTAGAGCAGCGACGAGAAGAGTCAGAGCGACGACCATCATGCGCCGCTGCTTGGGTTCCTCGGGACGACGGGAGCGCGGGTCCGCGAACACGCGGCGTTGGGTCTTAGCGAGGAGTTGGTCGAGATCGAACATGCAGGGGTGAGACCGCTCCTGATGCTGCGGATAGTATGCCTAGAAAACCGGCGAAAGGCCAGCAGAAGCGGACGAAGGTAGTGGGCCAGCTTGATAAGGAAGCGAGCCAAACGCGCGATTATTGTGTCGCAAAGAACGCGACAGATCGCGCGGCTCGCCCAGATCCTTCGCCGCGCAAAGAACGCTTGCTCAGGATGACAATCAAACTGACCTACTACCCGGGCGATCGGGGGGCACTCAGAGGGGCCGTCCGAGGGGGGAAGCGGATCGATCGTGGTATCTTGGCCGTAACTTTTGCGGTCCGGTTGAATCCCATGATCGGGTAGGTGTGGGTGTTGGGAGGCGTATGGAACCAGAGAACGAAAAGCCGAAGCCAGGCGACGCGGTTGGAGACCCGAAGGCGGGTGGGCCGGCCGGTGCCGATTCCGAAGCGGTTGTGGCGAAGGCTGTCGAGACGCCGCAGGCTCCAAGAGTTGTGGCGGCGAAACCGGTGCGAGCCGGGATGGATGAGCGCAGGTTCGCGCAGGTGTCGCGGCGGGAATTGCTGAAGGTAGTGCCGGTGCTGGCTTTGGGGGCGTTTGCGATTCCGCGGTTTCAGGACGCGCTGCTGAAGAAGGGGCTGGGATTCAGCGATTGGGCGTCGGAGAAATTGTTCCGGCGCGGGCATATGGCGCCAACGTTTGCGGATGCGGAGGTGACGCCGTTCGAGAAGTTTCCCATCAATGGATATGACGTGGATGATCCGGGAGTGATTTTTGAGAACTGGACGTTGACGGTGAGTGGCGCGGTGCAGAAGCCGGGCGATTACAGGCTGGAGCAGATCCAGGCGCTGCCGCGGGTGCGGCAGAATACGCGGCACGTGTGCGTGGAAGGGTGGGATGTGATTGGACGGTTTGGGGGAGCGCGGCTGTCGGATTTTCTGAATATGATTGGCGCGGATACTTCTGCGCGATTTCTAACCGTGGTGTGCGCCGACGATTATTACGAGTCGCTGGATATGGCGACGGCGCTGCATCCGCAGACGCTGCTTTGTTATGAGATGTACGACGAACCGCTCACGCGAAAGCATGGAGCGCCGCTGCGGCTGAATATTCCGACGAAGGTGGGATACAAGCAGGCGAAGTATCTGACGGATCTGAAGGTCACGAATGTGCTGGAGAAGGTGGGGTACTGGGAGGATCAGGGGTACTCGGAGTTTTATGGAATGTGATGGGAAAGGTTTCAAAGTTTCAAGGTTTCGAAGGTTTCAAGGTAGCGACCGATCGATTGGGAAAACTTTGAAACCTTGAAACGTTGAAACTTTGAAACTTGAAACCTTGAAACCTTGAAACTTGAAACCTTGAGTCGAGGAGCACACATGAGCGGTGCGGCAATCGAGATTACTCGGGCTACGGGCGAAGAAACCGAGGTCGTGGGTCGGGCTGCGTATGAGCATCCGCTGGTGGTGCGGGTGTGCCATTGGGTGAATGCGATTTCGTTGTTTGTGATGGTGGGGAGCGGGCTGCAGATTTTTCGGGCGTTTCCGAGTTTTGGGGCGAAGATTCCGCAGAAGGATTTGTTGAACTGGCCGAAGTCGTTTGCCATTGGCGGATGGCTGGGCGGGGCGCTGCAATGGCATCTGACGTTCATGTGGATTTACATCGCGACCGGGGTGATCTATCTCGGGTACCAGATTTTCAGCGGGAACTACCGGCAGGTGTTGTTTACGCATCGGGACATTCCGGGCGTGTGGCCGATGGTGCGGCACTATTTCTTCTTCGGTCCGAAGCCGGAGCAGCACGAGGCTTACAACCCGCTGCAGAAACATGCGTACACGACTGCGATTGGGCTGGGTGTGCTTTCGGTGCTGACCGGGCTGGCGGTGTGGAAGCCGGTGCAGTTTTCGTGGCTGGCGTGGCTGATGGGCGGATTTCACTGGGCGCGGCTATGGCATTTCCTGGTGATGTGGGCGATGTTGGGATTTGTGTTCGGGCATCTGGTGATGGTGGTGCTGCACGGGTGGAATAATTTCGTGTCGATGCTGACGGGTTGGAAGAAGAATCCGGAGTACTGATTCGAGAGGAGCGGCGTGCCTCAGGGGCTAAAGCCCAAGCTGATTTTGTGGCTTACGCGGCCCTGAAGGGCCGCTCTTCCACAGTAACCCGGAGCATTCACAGGGCCCCGACGCATTCACGGGAAGGCGGGGCATTTGTGAGTTTCCCGGAGCTTCTACGCCCGTGGCTTTTCCCGAAGCGATCTAGAGAGTAGCTCGTAGAAAACGTAACTGCACACAGACTCGGGCCGGAAACAAGAATCGTTTTGAACGCCATCGTCAATAATCCGGAGCAGGTGGGCATGACGCGCGAGCAGGATTTGATCGCGCGGGTGCAGCGCGGGCAGAACGAATTGTTCTATGAAGTTGGTGCGGCCTTATGAGCGGCGGGTGTATGCGGCGGCGCTGGCGATTTTGCGCAACGAGGCGGATGCGGAGGATGTGGCGCAGGAGGCGATGCTGAAGGCGCTGGCCAACATCCGGCAGTTTCGAGCGGAGGCGCGGTTCAGCACCTGGCTGATTCAGATCACGGTGAACGAGGCTTTGATGCGGCGGCGGAGGGAGCGGACGGTGGTGATGGAAGGCATCGACGAGCGGCGGGAGGAAGAGAGCGATTACGCGCCGCGGGACTTTGCCGACTGGAGGGAGATTCCCTCCGAATCGCTGGAAAGGAAAGAAGTCCGGCAGAGGCTGGCCGAGGCGCTGGCGACGCTCGACCGAAAGTATCGGGAAGTTTTTGTGCTGCGAGATATGGAGCAATTGAATATTCAGGAGACAGCCGAGGCGCTGGGAATCTCGGTGGCTTCGGTGAAGACGCGGCTGCTGCGGGCGCGATTGATGTTGCGCGATCTGCTGGCTGCCGGATGGGAGCAGGGCTGGTTCAGCCGGTTGCCGTTCGAGAAGGGAAGCAAGCCATGGTAGATAGAGGATCCGTGAACTGCGAACGGGTGTGGCTCGAGATTTCGAACTACATCGAGGGAGAGGTTGATGCGACGCTGCGCTTGGCGATGGACGAGCATTTCCGCACGTGCAAGCATTGCGCGTCGGTACTGGAGGGGACGCGGAATGTGATCCGGTTGTATGGCGACGAGCGGATGATCGAGGTGCCCACGGGATTTGGGCGGCGGCTGGAGAGACGGCTGGCGCAGAGTGCGCGGGTGAGTTCGAGGCGGTGGTCGACGTGGTCGGCGTGGCTGGTTCCGGTGGCGGCGGTGTTGTTGTTTGCCGGGGGATTACGCGTAGCCAATTCGGTGACCGCGACGCCGGAGTTGAAGTCGAAGCACGCGCAGCCGGGGTGGGGGATTCCGCCTGATATGCAGGTGGTGGTGACGGCGGATGCCAAAGTGTTCCACGTGGCCGGGTGCGGGGTGATTCACAACAAGGCAACAGAGCGAACGCTGACGGCGAAAGAGGCGATGGAGCAAGGGTATGTGCCGTGCTTGCGGTGCATGCGGGAGTATTTGCATACGGCGAGCGCGGGGTATGTCGGGCTGGAGCCCGAGGCGGATGTGGATGCGGAGGGGGAACGTCAGCGTTACGGGGCACTAGAAGCCCTCTGACAAATCGCTCAGGAGCGGGTCAATGAGCCACATGGGGATTTAACAACAGTTGACTCCGGACAACGATGCTTAGAGGCTTAAAGGTACAAATGGGATCTGGCTTCTGAGATCGACATGGTAGGTCCGGGCGGTGTGGTTCTCTTTATTTGTGAAACCAGACATTGTCCACCGTAGAAGCTTTCGTCAAACACCACGATGCCTAAGGCTCCGCAATAGGATTCCAGCATTTCCACGGTGAAACGATCGACAACTTTTTGCTCTCGATAGGTTTCTGTTTTTTCATACGGCTGAATCTCACCTTTTGCCCCAAACTCCCAACCAGTGACGTCGTTCGTCACCGCGACACGCCGAATCCTGTTGAGCCAATCCGTCTTCTCGGAACCGTACAAACCGAATGCAACCGCACCGTAGACTTGAAGTGCATCTTTAGCATTCTTGCCACTTCGATCGGGAATAACGGCCACCTCCAGTCCCCGGCATCCCAGCAGCGTTGGCAGGTAACTCACGGGGCTAGACACGTCGTTAACGCGCAGGCCATTTGCGAAAACAGCGGTCCAACGGGAACGGGTCTCGATCAGCAAGTAGCGGTCGAGTGGAGTCGTAAGCGGCTCCAAGCTCGAAAGAGCATCGGACAGCGGTGCGGCAAAGCGTTGTTGTGCGGTTCGCGTTCCGAACGTTGAATCGATCTCTGCCTGCCATGTAGTGAACGCTTGTGAAAACTCGTCAAACGGACACTCAACAAAGCCGAATTGAAACGTTATCGGGGCAAACGTGTTTTCTAGTAAAGCTTTCATTCTCACGTGATCCAACGCGACAGGCATTCCGTCCCAACGGTTTTCTGGGCAAGTGTTGGCAACAAGCCTCTACGCTGATTGACCTTGGACGTTCGCGCTCGCGCGCTTGGCGGCCAGAGACTTGACGATCAAGGTTTCCAATATGTGTTGGTCCACATCCGCGAGCTTTTTGATGTAGAGGCAGCCCTTGCCGGTCGAATGCTTGCCGAGTTTCGCAAGCAGCGCCTGAGCTTCACCAAACCCGGTCAGCCCATACAGAACAGTTGCGGTTTTGCGCGGCGAAAAGGCGATCAGCGGCATATCGCCTTCGCGCCCGCTCTCGTACTTGTAGTGGCAGCTGCCGAAGCCAATGATGGACGGTCCCCACATTTGCGGCTTTTCTCCGGCTGCGTTTTGCATCAACTTGATCAGTGCCTTGGCGTCTGAGCGCCTAAGCGGGTCCGTGAGGGCATCGATGAACGCCGCCACACTAAGTTTGGTGGGCTTGGTTTTGTTGTCTGGCATTGCTCCTGCCTTTCGCTCCCAAGGCTAAACTAGTCCGCGGTGGCGGGCAAACAGCCGACAGGGAACCCCAGGGGCTAAAGCCCAATCGAATCTCCGCGGTTGACGCGGCGCTGAAGCGCCCACGCGACTGGAACGGAGTTCTT
Source organism: uncultured Acidobacteriaceae bacterium (assembly GCA_963701935.1). Lineage (GTDB taxonomy): Bacteria > Acidobacteriota > Terriglobia > Terriglobales > Acidobacteriaceae > Sulfotelmatobacter. The sequence continues at coordinate 880,721 of CAVPBT010000001.1, forward strand.
CTAGGCGCGAGCTGCGGTCACATGAGCAACTTGGCGCGGGCGGGCGCCCGCCTGAATCCGGGGCGACGGGGTGGGTCTGCGGAAAATCTTTAACCACTAAGGACACTAAGGTTCACGAAGGGGAACCCCTACTCCAAAATTATTCACCACGGAGGACACAGAGGACACGGAGGGACATCGCCCTAGCAGGCTAGTTGGTCGCGGGTGATCTTTAGACCTGGTAGATTGCCGAGGACTGTGACTGCAACCGATTCGGTTTTGAAGAATTCGTTGGCCAGGCTGGTGAGGTCTTCGGCGGTGACGGCTTCGATTTTTTCGATCAGTTCGTCGAGATCGTAGAAGCGGTCGAAATACATCTCCTGGCGGGCCAGGTTCGACATGCGGGCGGTGCTCGATTCTAGGGAGAGCATCAGGCTGCCTTTGAGCTGGGCTTTGGAGCGCTTGAGTTCTTCTTCGGGCACGGGTTCTGCCTTGAGGCTGCGAAATTCTTTGACGACCGACTGCACGACTTTGGACGCGGAGGCGAGCGAGGTGCCGGCGTAAACGGCGAGGCATCCGGTGTCGCGGTAGGGATTGAGGTCGCTGTAGATGGAGTAGGCGAGGCCCTGGCGCTCGCGGATGTTCTGGAAGAGGCGGGAACTCATGCCTCCGCCGAGCAGGGTGTTGAGAATGTAGCCGGCGTGGCGCTTTTCGTGGGCGATGGGATAGGCGGGGACGCCGAGGCAGAGCTGCACTTGCTCGAGCGCTTTCTTGTTGCGCAGGATGATGCGTGAGACGGTCTTCGGCGCGGTGGAGTGGAAGCCGTTTTTCCCATCTTTCCATGGCTTCATGTGCTCGAAGGCTTTGGTGACGAGATCGACGAAGCGGTCGTGATTGAGGTTGCCGGCCGCAGAGACGATGATGTTGCCGGGGGCGAAGCGGCGGGCGTAAGCTTCGACGACGGACGGGCGCTCGAAGCGCTTCACGGTTTCTTTGGTGCCGAGGATCGGCTTGCCTAGGGGATGATCCTTGAAAAAATTCTGGGTGAAGATTTCGTGGACGAGGTAGTCGGGATTGTCTTCGTCCATTTTAATTTCTTCGAGGATCACGCCGCGCTCGCGGGCGATGTCGGCGGCATCGAAGACGGGATTCAGGACGAGGTCGCTGAGAATGTCGAGCGCGGTGGGGACGTGTTCATCGAGGACTTTGACGTTGAAGCAGATGCATTCCTTGGCGGTGAAGGCGTCCATGTTGCCGCCGATGGAGTCGACCTGGCGGGCGATTTCTTCCGCGGTGCGGTGCTTGGTCCCTTTAAAGACCATGTGCTCGATGAAGTGGGAGATGCCATTCCATTCGGCGTCCTCGTCGCGCGAGCCGGTCTGGAGCCAGATTCCGATGGAGGCGGAGCGGATGTGTTGCATCTGCTCGGTGATGACGGTGAGGCCGTTGGGCAGCTTTTGACGACGAATATTGCGGACTTCTTTTACCATTGCGAATCCTGAATGAATACTACTTAGTAAACTTACTTAGTAAACCCCTGGGAAGCTGTTGCGGAAGGATCTTTACTATTCTGACATAGGGGCGGCGGGTGTGCGAGAATAGTTTAGTTATTTAGAATCAGTGGGTTAAGTGGTCGGCTCAAACTTCGTCTGGGTGAAAATCCGCGTGGGTGGCAGATCGTCGGCAAGTCGGCAATCGATAATCTTGAAGATGCATCTATGGCAGATTCGTTACAAGTCGCGCTGCTCGGGCTGGATCGGACGGAACTCACCTCGTTAATCGAGAACCTGGGTGAGCCGGCGTATCGGGGGCAGCAGTTGCGGGACGCAGTGTACCGGCAGAGGGTGGAGTCGGTGGAGGAGATATCGACGCTGTCGCAGCAGCTTCGCGGGACGCTGACGGAAAAGGGCGTGACGGTCGGCTTGCCGCGGATCGCGCAGAGATTTGTGTCGCAGGATGGCACGGTGCGGTATCTGATTGCGTTGGGGGATGGGCAGACAGTGGAGACGGTGTGGATGCCGGAGGGGGATGGCGGGGAAGCGGGGGATGGGAGCGAGGCGGGGGAAGTGGCGGAACGGTTTGCGGAGATGAGTCCCTCAGGGACTGAAGCCACGCCATCGGAAGAGAGGCCAACCGCAGCGCTGAAGCGCGGCGCCACCCAAACGCAAGAACAGGGTCAGAGACGCGTCCAAGGACAGAATCAGGGGCGGTCGACGATTTGTATTTCGAGCCAGGTGGGGTGTGCGGTGGATTGTCAGTTTTGTCTGACGGCACTGCTTGGAGTGAAGCGGAATCTGACGGCGGGTGAGATTGTGGGGCAGGTTTGCGCGGTGCTGAAAGATCAGTGTATGTCGCCGCCGGAGGATCGCATCAATCTGGTGTTCATGGGAATGGGAGAGCCGTTTCTGAACTATGAGAACTTTGTGAAGGCGGCGCGGTTGCTGGTGGAGGAGGTTGGGATTGCGGAGCGGCGGATGACGGTATCGACGGCGGGAATCGTGCCGCGGATCCATGATTTTGGCGGAGAGAAGATCCGTCCGAAGCTGGCGATTTCGTTGAATGCTTCGAACGATGGGCTGCGCACGCGGCTGATGCCGCTGAACAAGAAGTGGAATCTGGAGATGCTGATGGCGGCGGCGAAGGAGTATCCGCTGCGGACGCGGGAGTGGATTACGTTTGAGTATGTGCTGCTGGGTGGCGTGAACGACGGGCCGGAGAATGCGAGAGAAGTGGTGGAGTTGCTGCGCGGGATGCGGAGCAAGGTGAATCTGATCGCGCTGAATCCGGGGCCGGGGATTGAGTTTACGACTCCGGACGCGGAGCGGGTGGCGGAGTTTCAGAAGATTTTGCGGGAAAGTGGAGTACCGGCCTATGTGCGGCGTCCGCGAGGGCGCGATATTTATGCGGCGTGCGGACAGCTCAAGCGTACGGTCGAGATTGCCACAGCACCGGCACAGTAGAGTCCTTGGGCTTGGAAGGCGCGGACTGGGTCGCCGGAAGGTACACGCGAAGAATGATGGTGCCGTCTTCGCGGCGCTCGCGTGAAATTTGACCGCGATGCTCCTGCAAGATGCCTTGACAGGCGCTCAGTCCAAGGCCGTCTTCGGGATCGAGCGGTGAAGCGGTGTGAGGGTCGACTGTGGGGGCCATAGCGTCGGTGACGATTTGCAGCACGGAAGTGTTTGTCGCCCGAAGAGTACTCACGGTCAGTACGCGGCCGCCACGTTCACTGAGGACATGCAGACAGTTGGCGACGAGCTGCAGGCAGACCTGAAGCAACTGATTGGAATCCCCCAAAACCTTGGCGAGGGCAGGATCGAACTGGGTGCGGACCTCGATGCCGAGGGCTTCCCACTGAGACTGCGTCAACTTCACGGCGGTGCGCGCCAAGGTGTTGAGATCGAGGGGACTCTTGGGAGCAGGGGTCTGGCGGGCGAAGCTGATGAGACTGGCGACGAGCGATTTGGTGCGGCGGACATACTGGCCGATTTTTGCCGCAATGGGTTTCTGGTCTTCGGTGAGCGGCGTGCTCAGGAGCATGTCGGAATAACCGAGCATCGCGGTGATGGGATTGTTGAGTTCGTGAGCGGCGCCGCCGACCAGTTGACCGATGGAGGCCAGTTTTTCAGATTGAAGAATCTGGGCCTGCAGCCGGTTGAGATTCTCGAAAGATTCGCGCGAATGATTCAGGAGTCGGATGAGTTCGCGATCGAGCAGATTCTGGCGCCGGAAGACCATCACGCCCATGAAGAATGAGGCGACTAGAGTGAGGGCGAGCCGAAACATACGAACGCGGGAAGGGACCTGGCTGTCGGAGAGAGCCCAAGCGGCGAGCAGGGGCAGTGAGAACACCGCAATCATACTGCAGCGGGCCACCCACACACCGTAGAGCGTGGAGACCTCGCGGGCATCGGCAGCGGGTTTCTCGGCGTGGGTGCGCAGGCCAATCCATGTAACCCATGCCATCGCGGCCACCATTGGGATGTCATAAAGGCTGCCGCTGTAGTACGCCTTCCGAGCGATGGCCCAGTTCGATACCGTGGAACTGGAGGCATAACAGAGGCTCATGCCGAAGAGTCCTGCGTAGAGTTTTCTCCATTCGCCTTTGCTGGTGATCCAGCAGGCACAGAGACCGAGCAGGAAGGCGATCTCCTCGGAAGTATAGACAGCGTTCAAGTGCCGGTTATAAGCCGCGATGTCGGCCACGACATACTGCCACGGGATGACGAGCAGCACGTAGAGATAGAACCACCAGGTCAGCAGGAGAGCGAAATCAAGGCGGCCCACGCGGGCGGCATATTCATCCCGGGGAGCATGGGGGCGGATGGCCAAAGCGGCCATGAACGGAACGATGTGCAGAAAGAGGATGATGTCGCCGGCAAAAAGGTCTGGGACGTCGGTGTGCAGGACGACTTCATAGTAGGTCCAGAGCAGCTGATAGATGAGCCAGAAAGAGAGGCCTAGAGTAATGAGCGCCCAGAACAGGCGCATACGTCCCTGAGAACTGAGCACCAGCGGGATGAAGGCGGCAGTGCCCGAGATCAGAAAGAGGCACTGGACGATATCGCTAAAGGCGGTCAACTGAAACGAGCGAGGCAGAAACAGAGCAGCGAGGACGAACGCCGCCAACAGGCCAGCGACCGCCAACAACCAGAGATGGGAACGCTTGCTCAAGAAATACCTCAGTAGAGATTTTAGACGGGATCGGAGCGGGGCATTGGTTACTGTAGTAACCTGCTTCAGCTGTGTCACCGCTCGTGCGGCCTTCTTTTCAGCGACTTAGCGTAGGGCTCCCGCTTGCGCTTTTTGCGGCTGCTTCCCTGCTCCCGTGCATCAACCGGTTCCAGAGTTTGCTCTACTCAAAGCAAAGAGCCTCGGGTTCACCCCGAGGCTCTCACTTTGCGTGATGCGCGATGCGATTTACTGCTTTGGCCCCAGTGTGCAGTCAGGGTTCACGTTCTGAATGTAGATCGAGTTGTTGCCAATGCGATCGTCGGCCCAGGCGACAGCCGCCAGGCCCGAACGGGCGATTTTGTCGGACAACCCGTACTTGCTTGCGGGAGCCGAGGAGACTGGGAACTGTGAGCAAATGACGTTGCCATTTCCGTCCAATCGGGTCGCCTGCATGGTGTCCTGTCCATAGGCTGGCGAATCCACCCAGAGCACCAAGGCTCCGGTGCCGATCTGGACGTTCTCAACGAAGGTCTGTGTGTCGGAGCCGAGCGGAACAATTACTAAGCCAGTCGAACTCCAGAGCGACGCGCCTGCTCCATCGAACTTCTGTCCGGAGACGCCGTTGGTGAACTGGTTGCTGTCCTCCTCCGTCCAGAAGAGGAAAGTCTCGTCGGAGGCGGCGTTGTAAGACACTGAGGGCTCCACATGGACGTTGAAAGTATTGGTCGAGCCAGCAGAGCCGTTGTGCGGGAAGGCCTCGCTTCCGTCCGCGCGGATATGTTGCGCGAACACCTGCAGCGTTGGACTGCTGTACCACGAGAACACCGCGCCGCCTTTGCCGTCGTAGAGGAAGTAGGGGAACTCGCCGAATTGCAGCGAGCCTGAATCGAAAAGCACGACGTTGCTGCCTCCCCACAATATTTTCCCCCGGGCCGATATCTTGTTGGCGCGCAATTGGTGGTTGCTGGTGAAGCCGTTGTCCCTTTCCCAGGACACAATCACGCTTCCGTTGTCGGCAGCATGCAGGTCGGAAAGATTGTAGTTGTAGCCAGACTCACTGAACACAATTGGGCGGCCCCATACCTTATGGCCCTGCCGGTCGAGCTTCTGAACCATGACGCTGACGCCGTTGGTCCAGGCCACGACTACGCCGCCATCACTGGTGCCTGTGATTTTAGGAGCATAGTGCGCATTGCTGTTAGTGGTCAGCTGTACGCCGTTCGGTCCCCACAGGGCGGCGCCGGTCGAGCTGATCTTGGCAGCCGTTACCTGCTGATTTCTTCCTTCGCGCGTGTCGAGGAAGGCCAGCAAGGCATTGCCCTGGGTATCAAAATCGAGGCCGTAGTCCTCAGTAGAGCTGTTGGTGAGGGCGGCAACGAGGAGTCCGTCATGGGCGAATTGCTCCACGCCATTGCTGTCCAGGCGCTGAAGATAAACCGAGTAGCCGGGAGCATTCGGATCGTTGTCGAACCAGCTGACATACCACTGGCCGTTGGGCAGAGGCTTTACCTTGGCCTGCACCTGATCGTTGTTCAGCTTGTCGGCCAGTGGGAGATTCACCGAAGGATCGGATGACCACTGTCCCCACGCCGACTGCACAGCGGTGAAACTGAGAATGAGTAGTGCAACCAACACGAATCTGTTTTTCATTGGCTCCCCTTCTTCGTCCAGGTCTCCAGGCCCGGGCCCCCAGCAGGCAAACGGCCGTGGCCCAGATGCTACTAGCAGTGCGCCTTTTGGGCAATGTGGCTGGGAGTCACAAATATGCGACGACCGGGGATGGCCGATTGGCCGCTTCTTCAGTGATCTGCCTAGTCAATTCCTCTACCGCTCGCAGGGCTTCCGGCGAGACGTCGCTGCCGGCATCGAATTGCCGGCCTTCGATTCCATACACCCGCAGGCGCTTCGGAAGACGGCCCAGAATGCGTGCGAGCTTTATCGCTTCCGCGACGCCGAAGCCATGCGTTGAGACCGGCGAGTTCTCTTGAATCTTCACTTCAGGGCCTTCCCACCGCCAGACCGTGCCAGCGGGCGCCCCTGTCACCACGGCGTCCACTAAGACCACGTCATCGAACCCACTCCAGGCCTCGATGAGGGCAAGGGCTTCGCCGGTGCAGATCTCGGATGGCATGCCCAGTTCCCGCAAGCGCTCTGCGACTAACACTCCGGCGCCGTCATCGCCGCGATTTCGATTTCCGCAGCCGATGAGCAGCATGACTTAGTCCTGGTCTGCTTCCGCACGCTCGAGGACCACCTTGAGCGAGTGGGTCGCACAGGAAATGCACGGGTCGTAGCTGCGCACTGCCTGCTCGCACTTCCAGGTTGCTTCTTCGATCGGCCAAGCTACCAAGCGAGCGGCGTATTCGCGAAGGTCGTCCTCGATCTGCCTGAGGTTTTGAGAAGTAGGAGGGACGATGCGGGCGGCGACGATCAGTCCTTTTTCATCCAGGGCATAGCGGTGATAGAGAATGCCACGCGGGGCTTCGGTGATCGCCTGGCCTACACCGGTTCGGATCGCCGCATCGACCCGCGTCACGGCTGGCGGCTCGTATTGACCGATGATTCGCAACGCCTCCGCGCAAGCGAACACCAATTCGACAGCACGCACCACAATGCTGCGGAAAAGATTCTTCACCGGGGGCCGCAGGCCCGCTTCCAGCGCGACATTGCGGGCAACGTCTGGAAGCTTGTCGAAGTTCAGGTTGAAGCGCGCCAGAGGGCCGACCAGATAGGAGCCCCGGCCGCGCACTACCGAGTGCAGCGCGTTCGAATGCTTCACATGCAATTCGACGAAGTGATCTTCGTATTCCGCTGCGTCGATATCGAGGCCGCGGTTCGACACGAGGCGTCCTTCGTTGAACGGATACTCGTCCGGGTGGCGCAGTGCCACAAATTCGTAGTCCTGCTCGAAGTTCGGGAACTCGAGGGATGCCGTCCAGCGCACGGTTTCGAGCGAGGCTTCAAGTGCCCACTCCAAATCGACTGCCAATTCGCCCAACTGTTGTTTGGTGGGCGTCTTGTAAAACCCTCCGACCGCGGCGGAGATGGGATGAATCTCGCGTCCGCCCAACAGTTGCACGATGCGGTTGCCAATCTTTTTCAGACGCAGGGCGCGCTCGACGATCGCGCGGTGATCCGCTGCCATGGCGATCGCGTCCGGATAGCCGAGGAAATCTGGGGCATGCAGCATGTACACATGCAGGGCGTGGCTCTCGATCCACTCACCACAATAAAAGAGGCGGCGGAGCAACCGGACCGCAGGGTCGATGCGCACACCCAAAGCACGTTCCATCGCGTGCACCGCACTCATCTGGTAGGCGATGGGACAGATGCCACAGATCCGCGCGGTGATATCGGCGGCTTCAGAGAAATGGCGTCCGCGCAGAAATGCTTCGAACAATCGTGGAGGCTCGTAGATCTTGAGTTTTACATCGGCTACGCGATCACCCACGAGCTTGATATAGAGGGAGCCTTCTCCCTCCACGCGGGCCAGGGTGTCGACTCGAATCGTTCTGGTTGCGCGCCCGGTCATTTGTGCTCACACTCCTCGCTGGCCTTGCGGAATTGCCATGACCAGGCATTGAATCCCCGGAAAGCGCGGACATTCTGATCGTCGCCTTGCCCCAGAATCCGCAACTGGTTCGTCAGGGAAGAAGTATTGGGACTCTCCATGGGGCCGTAGCAGCCATAGCATCCGCGGTCATAGCTCGGGCACAGGGCGCCGCAACCCGCCTGCGTGACAGGCCCCAGACAGGCAATCCCGCGGGCGACCGCGATGCACACGTTGGCCTTGCGCTTGCAGTCGATGCATACGCTGTAGGTGGGAATATTTGGCTTGCGGCCCGCCAGCGTGGCCGTGACCAGTTCGATCAGGTGATACTTGTTGATCGGGCAGCCGCGCAGTTCGAAATCAACCGGCACATGTTCGGCAATTGGGGTGGAGAGCTTCAACGTGCTAATGAACTGAGGCGTCGCGTACACCACGCGGACGAATTCATCAACGTCCTTCCAGTTGCGCAAGGCCTGAATACCGCCGGCGGTGGCGCACGCACCGATCGTAATCAGCGTCTTGCACTGCCGTCGTACTTCCTGGATTCGCTGGGCGTCCTGATGAGTGGTAACTGATCCTTCGACGAATCCAATGTCGTAGGGCCCCTTCAGCATGGTGCGTGTGGCTTCCGGGAAATAGGCGATGTCGACAGCGGAGACTACTCCCAGTAGTTCGTCCTCGGCGTCGAGCAGACTGAGTTGACAGCCGTCGCAGGAAGCGAACTTGAAGACAGCGATCTTCGGTTTGTGCTTCGCCTTAGAGTTCATACTTCTCCAGGAATGGACGAATCTGTTCGTAGGGGAAGACAGGACCGTCTTTGCAGATGAAGTAAGGTCCATACTGGCAATGCCCGCAGAACCCGACGGCGCACTTCATGTTTCGTTCCATGGAGAGATAAATGTGGTTGCGGCTAAGGCCCTGTGCCTCCAGGTCGCGGACCACGAAGCGCATCATGATCTCGGGCCCGCAAAGCATCGCCAAGGAGCGGGACGGGCGCAGGCGCGCGAACTTGAACAACGTGGTTACGACGCCCACATGGTGGCGCCAGCTCAAGCCGCCGTAGTCCACGGTAACGAGCACTTGCGTGTCGGGCTGCTGGGCCCAGGCAGACAGTTCCTTGCGGTAGAGAAGATCGCGAGGACTGCGCGCGCCATAGAGCACAACCAGCCGCCCATAGTCCTGCCGATGGGACAAAACGTGATAAATGACAGGCCGGAGGGGGGCGAGTCCAATTCCACCGGCCACAATGACGAGATCGAGACCGCGGGCCGCGTCCACTGGCCAGCCGGTCCCGAAGGGGCCGCGCACGCCAATGCCAGCGCCTGCAGTCTGGCTGACGAGCGCATGGGTCGCCTTGCCGACAGAGCGGACGGTATAGACGAGATGGTCTGGTTTTCCGGGGTCGCCGCTGATGGAGATCGGCAACTCCCCGGCTCCGAAGACCCACAACATGCTGAACTGTCCCGGTTGAAACGAACTTCCGCCAGTTCCGTTTTGGGGCTGGAGCGTAAGCGTGAAGGTATCGGGGGTTTCCTTCGCGACGTTGTGCACGCAGTAGGGCTGCGGAGTCATCGGATCGGCGGCTACGGAGATCGCTGTGCTCATCATCGCACCGCGTAGACGTCAACCAACTGGAAACGGGCCTCATCCAGCCGGTGCTCAATCACCTGAACGAGGCGCTTTAATATTTCGTAGCCGAGATCGTGGTTTGCTTCGCACTTGGCTCGCAGACACTTTCCGTCGAGAGCGATGGCGCGGATGTTCTGGAGAGCGTGGCCGTTGAACTTCCAGACATAGGGTGCAAGGAGCCACGACCAACCCAGAATCTCTCCTTCTCCAATCGTGGCGATGACGACAGGCTTGCGCTGCGGCGCAAAAATTTCAACGGCCACTTGGCCGCCGCGGATCAGATAAAAAGTGTCGGCGGGGGTTCCTTCCCGGAAAACGTAGGCACCCGCTTCAAAACGGACATTCGAGGCACAACCGACGATCAGGTTCAGGTAAGCACTATCGAGTCCCGTGAAAAAAGGGCACTCCGCGATGATGCGCTCAAGGTTCTCCATGCTGCCCTCCGTCCCGGATTGCCCGGGCCTCTTCGGTAATATCGATCCCCACCGGACACCACGTGATGCAGCGGCCACAACCAACGCAGCCCGAAGTTCCAAACTGGTCGATCCACGACGCCAGCTTGTGAGTCATCCATTGCCGGTATCGGGCCTTGCCGGAGTTTCGAATGCTGCCGCCGTGGATATAGGAAAAACCCAGGGTGAAGCAGGAATCCCAACGGCGCCAACGCTCGGCATGATCGCCGGTGATGTCGCTGACGTCTTCTACAGTTGTGCAGAAGCAGGTGGGGCAGACCATGGTGCAGTTGGCACAGGCGAGGCAGCGCTGTGCGACGTGGTCCCAACGCGGATGCTCAAAATTCTGGGAGAGAAAGTCCTTGATCGCGTCGGTGACGATGCGGCGGGTCTGCCGGTTCGCGGCTTCCCCAACTTCGACCTCCATCTGGTGAAGGTCGTCTGCAGTGGCCGAGGACACTTCCAACTCAGCCAATACTTCCGTCCCGAGGGCGCTTCCGGACTTCGCAAGGAAGCGGTGTCCTTTGGGTCCGAGCAATTCGGTAAGGAGCACATCGTACCCGCGTGTAACCTGCGGCCCCGTTTCCATGGACTTGCAGAAGCAAGTCGCCGCCGCCCGTGTGCATTGCACTGCCACGATGAACTTGTCGGCACTGCGCTGCGCGAAGGTCGGATCGCGGAACTTGTCCTGGAGCAGAACCCGGTCCTGCACGGCGATGGCCGCCAGTTCACATGCCCGAACTCCCAGGAATGCGAACGGGCGCTTGAGTTGCGACTCGTTGTTCAGGATTCGGAAGGTTGCGCCCTCGCGCTGCGCTGAGCAGAGACGCACGTCGGCCGGGTGGAGATATTTCTTCCAGCTGTGTGGTCCGACCGAGTAGCCAAAGAAGGCCTGATCTTGGCTCGGGAGAAGGCGGTAGTGTCCCGCTTCTTGCTCATCGGTCCAGCCTGCGGGCAGATCCGCAGGCGAGGTGACGCGGTCATAGATGATCGCTCCGTCCCGGACGGTCGGGCCAACTACTTCGTAGTCCCGGCGCAGGAGCGTTGTGATCAAGGTTCCCAACTCGCTTGCGCGCAGAACTATATGCTCTGATAGAGACACGTCGTCACGCTGTTCTTTCTGGCCGCGGGCAAGCGCGCAGCGGCCACAAAAACCTCGACCTTAGACGGCAGTTGCCGCTATTTCGAGAACGACCGTGGTCAAACTGCAATTGGCGCCTCGAGGGGCATCAGCCTTGCTGTGCAAGTAACGTCGATGTTGAGCACACTTACGATCGGGCAGTCCCGACGCGCCGCTGCTACAGCCTCTAGGAAGACGCGATCGGTGGTGGGTTCAAGCATTTGTGCGGTGATTTCCAAGCGAAGAGCACAAAGCCGCCATTCCTCGGTAGGGTCATCCACGGTGACTGCCGCGCGGGTTTCTACCGTCGACAACCTTGCGCCGCACCGGGCCATTTTCATCGCGACCATCGTGGACATGGAGGATGCAACCGCAGCCGCAAGCAACTCTCCGGGAGTTGTGCTGCCGATGGTTTCGGGTAGCCCGAAAAGATAACTGGAATGGTGCAAAACGGCGCTAGGAGTTGAGACGGTGCCCTTTCCTGTGTAAGGGCCATCTCTCCAGACTGCATAGGCTTCACGAAACGTACCGGCCTCCTCAACGAGATGCTGCCGCTTCCGTGTGGTTCTCCTCGAGGTTGAGAGAGGAAGGGGGAGACTTCTCGCGTGCAGGCCCAGGTTCCACCTCCGCTGGTAATACCAATTTGCCGGTCAAGCCTCCAATGATGGCTCCTTCCAGGAGTGATGCCAGAGCGGTGTAGCCCAGTTCTATTCTGATCAGGTCAGCCGAGATGTGTGCCTGCGCGGCCCCGACGACGCCGAGTATGGCGATCGCGGCCCAAAACAAGGTCGAAGTGACGATGCCCTGCGCGACCCCTCGTCGTCCGCGATAGGCAAGCAGAAAAGCGACACCATAGGCGAACAGAAGGCAGACCGCCACGCTGAGCAAGTGCGGACTGTACCACGCGACGATGCGCTTCATGTCGGTGTGGCTTAATCCGAGCGCAGCCATCCAGCGGGCACGAAACAAAAACTGGGAATGCCACACGGCGCCCAAATACCAACCAGCAAACGCCGCCAGCAGGACTGGCAGATGGTAGATCTGCTTGGTTCTCATTTCGATCTCACCGAGAGTGTACGGAGCCTGGCGGAGAGCTTCGGGCTGGCACTCCTGGCCGCAATTGGATCGCGCGGGCCAGCGTGTGCAGTCGGCGATGCGCAGATCAGGCCGGCCGCTGAGACCGGTGGCGGCAGCATGGTTGGCGTCGAAGCTGACTGCAACCTGACGCCGGGTCTCAGGGCAAATTACGGCCCGGCTGCCTGCATATCGATGATGGATATCTCGCGCCAAGAGCGCTGGCGACAGCAGCATCATCGACGTGACCACGAGGAAAAGAAGAAAAGCCAACAGGAGTAACACGACGCACCTCCCGATTCGGCCGGCTCTTATCAAGCCATGCCAGGTGTCACCGCGGTTCGCCGGCGAGGCTCTGGTTAAGGCTCGCCGTCACGAAATCAGTTGCGCTTCAGATGGTTCATCCGGCTCGTTCGCCATCGTACTTTGCCGTCCTACTTCGGCGTCCTAATTCCATAAGGGACGTCCATTGGTTGCCCGGAATGCGGTGGTCTGACTTCCGAGCGTGACTGTCCGCGCTATCACAGCAGCGTGCCCTTGATAGATGATTCTCGAGCCCACCACTTCAATCTGATCTCCCTTGCTGAAACTCAGATTGTTGCTGCGAAGGAAGCGCGACGGAGCGACGTGCACCTGAACGGTGCCATTCTCTGTTTTCAGCATCAGATGAGTTCCTTCTTCACCACTGATCGGACAGTTGAACTGTTGCACGTCCTGGACTACGCCTTGCATGGTGACTTCATCGGATGAGTCGTAGGCTGGCGCTCGGTGTCTCGGGCTGGTGAACAGTAAAGCCACGAGAACGACAAGCGCGATGCTTAAGATCGTCTGTGGAGTTTTCATAACATCCTCCTGTCTCCGCGACCGATGCGAGCATAATCTCATCAACCGCAGCTGCGGCTTCTGTGACTTGCTTTGCAGCCTTCGGCAGTTCGAACTTCAGCATCCCGGTTTCCAGTTCGACCACAGCTCCGTCCGGATCGATCTCCACGGGCAGATCGATCACCCGCAGGATCTGGTCGGGATACCAGTCGACGTACTCGATTTTCCCGGCCTCGGTCGGGGTGGTGACGACTTTTTTCTGTCCGAGGATGGCAACTCGATTGGGTTCGACGCTGACCAGGAGTTCGTCTTCAGCGAAGCCGAAAACGTTGGCGTGAAGACTCAGCCGTTCCTCGGATTCGTGAGTCATGATCGACACGGGACGTAACAATTCCGACTCCGCCCGGAACCAGTCTTCCTCGTGGTGGCCATGCTCACAATTGCGCTTTTCGAACAACTCAAACGCGCGGCGCGCAATTGCCAGTTGCACCGGTTGCATCTGCCAACGCAGCTTTTCGGGATCGCAGGGTTGCAGCAGGATGGCTGGCGGTTCAGCCGTGGGCTTGTAAACTCGGGTGGATTTCATGACACCCTCCTTCGAATGCTACTGGTGAAAGAGGATCGCTCGGCCGCTTGTCGCGATCAGCAAACCGGCTGAAACGAGCCCGCGTGAAATAGGCCGGATTCGGTGAAGAACACTCTTGCAGTTTCGATTCTCCTCGCAGTTTGCGGCACTGGCTGTGATCGGCATCACCGCGCGAGGTTTTTTTAGGTTTTGCTCGCTCCCGACTCCACTGACCTCTCGCAACTGTCGGATCTGCATGCGGAGGTCATGTCCGTGGGCGTCTGATTTGGGTAGCAGCGTGCGTAGAGACTTTGGACCGAGCGGCGTGATTGCGATCACAACGCGTCCTGCAAGAGTCCCTTTTTGATAGCGGCTGGGCCACAAGATCACTCTCAACTGTGATTGGCGGTACAGCCGCCTTCGTAAACCGGAGAGACGATAGGCAGTAAAAAGCCAACTCCCCTGGAGGGTAGCCATGAAGCGTCTCTTGATTCTTGGTGCCGCAGGCAGGGACTTCCATAATTTTAACGTCCTCTTTCGTGATAATCCCGCCTATAACGTAATCGCATTCACAGCCACACAAATTCCTGACATTGCCGGACGCCGGTACCCGCGCGAGCTTGCCGGAAATCTGTATCCCGACGGCATTCCCATCTTCGAAGAGAAGGATATGGAGAAGCTCGTCGCCGAGCACGACATTGATGCAGTCGTGTTTTCCTACAGTGACATTTCCCACCAGAACCTGATGCATCTCGCCTCGCGTGCGGTAGCGGCGGATACTGACTTTTGGCTACTGGGAACCGGGCACACGCAGATCAAGTCGTCGGTCCCCGTCGTTTCCGTCTGTGCTGTACGAACTGGATGCGGGAAGAGTCCGGTCTCACGCCTGGTCGCCGGAGAGCTGCGCCGGCAGGGGCGAAGGCCCGTGGTTATTCGGCATCCCATGCCCTATGGAGACCTTGCGGCGCAAGCTGTGCAGCGTTTCGCGGTCATGCAGGACCTCGATCTTCAACAATGCACTATCGAAGAGCGTGAGGAGTATGAGCCGCACATCGCCCAAGGGACCGTGGTGTATGCGGGAGTGGACTACGAGAAGATTCTCCGGCAGGCCGAGAAAGAGGCGGACGTCATTTTGTGGGACGGAGGCAACAACGACACTTCTTTCTATGCTTCCGATCTGGAAATTGTGGTTGTCGACCCGCACCGGGCTGGTCACGAACTCGCCTATTTCCCGGGTGAAGTCAACTTGCTGCGCGCCAATGCGATCGTAATCAATAAGGTGGACACCGCCGATCAACGTGACCTTGAGACGGTTCGCCTTAACATAAAGCTGCACAACCCAAAGGCGGTTGTTTTCGAGATGGCCTGTCGCGTCTCGGTCCCCGAGCCTTTCCTGGTGAAGGGACAGCGCGTACTGGTCGTCGAGGACGGCCCCACCCTTACTCACGGTGAAATGCCCTATGGCGCGGGCGTTGTGGCGGCGCGGCAGTGTGGGGCGGCAGAGTTGGTCGACCCGCGGCCGTTTGCCGTCGGATCGATCCGCGGCACCTACGAACGTTATCGGCACCTGACGAATCTCCTGCCCGCGATGGGATACAGCGCGATGCAGAAGCACGAACTGGAGGAAACCATCCGCCGTACTCCGTGCGATCTGGTGTTGATCGCCACTCCGATTGACCTTGCCCGTGTGATCAAACTGGACAAGCCGAATCTCCGCGTGACCTACGAAGTAGAGGAACTCACCAAGCCCGGTCTGGCCGAATTGCTTGCCAAGTTCACCCATGCACGCGAGCCAGCGCTGGCAGGAGTCGGAAAATGACCAGCAAAGATTTTCTGTCCATACGAGATTTCTCGCCCTCGGAGATTCAGTACCTGCTGATTCTCGGCCGTCAGGTGAAAGCTGACCCAACCGGCTACAGCACGGCACTCCGGCGCCAGACTCTGGCCATGATCTTCGAGAAACCCTCGTTGCGCACACGAGTGACGTTTGATGTGGGCATCCAGCAACTCGGAGGCTTTTCGCTGTACCTGTCGCCGGCTGAGATCAATCTGGGCAAACGGGAGTCGGTGCCCGACGTCGCCAAGAATCTGGAGCGCATGGTGCAAGGAATTATGGTGCGCACCTTCGACCACGACATCGTTGAGCAGATGGCACGTTGTGCCAGCATCCCCGTCATCAACGGACTTACCAACTACTCTCATCCCTGCCAGGCGATGGCGGACTACTTCACCATTTGGGAGGCCAAAGGACATCTCGAGGGTCTGAAGATCGCATTTGTGGGGGACGGCAATAACGTGGCCCGCTCGCTGGCGTTTGCCGGAGCCCAGTTAGGCACGAATGTCTGGCTGGCTGCTCCTCCCGGCTACGAACTTGACGCGGAGTCAGTGCGCTGGGCCCGCAAGCGCGGCGCCGAGACTGGTGGCACGTGCACGGTAACCAATGATCCCGAAGAAGCAGCTTCCGACGCGGATGTAGTCTATACCGACGTCTGGGCGAGCATGGGGCAAGAGGCCGAAGCGGAAAAGAGAAAACATGTTTTCCTGCCCTATCAGGTCGATGCAACTCTGTTCCGCCGGGCCAAGCACGATGCCATCTTTTTGCATTGCCTGCCGGCGCACCGGGGGGAAGAAGTCACTAACGATGTGATCGACTCGCCGCGCTCGCTGGTTTTCCAGCAGGCGGAGAATCGGTTGCACTCGCAAAAGGCGATCATGCTGGAACTGATGAAGGGTGAATTCGTCAAACTGCCGGGACTGGGCGAGTTGCGGGAACTGGTGCACACGTAGAGACACTGCAGTCTGGTATGTGGAACTTATGAGAACCATGCTGCTTGCCGTTGGCGGAAACTCCCTGATACGCGCGGGAGAGAAGGGAACGATTTCCGAGCAACGGGCCAACGCCCAGCGGACCGCAGCCCAAATCGTCGGGCTGATCGGCGCCGGTTACCGCCTTGTGCTCACTCATGGCAACGGTCCGCAGGTCGGGGCAGAACTCCTGCGCTCGGAGCGGGGAGCGAGCCAGGTTCCAGGGCACCCGCTCGACGTTTGTGGCGCTTCGACGCAGGGAGAGATCGGATATCTTCTGGAACAATCGCTGCAAACCGAACTGCAGCGCGCCGGTCTGCACGTGCCGGTTACGACGGTTCTTACCCAGAGCCTGGTTTCGCCCGACGATCCTTCCATGCAGCACCCTACCAAACCCATTGGCCCGTTCTACTCGCGGGCCGACGCCGAGGAACGCCAAAGGCTGCTGGGATGGGTGATCGTGGAGGATGCAGCCCGCGGATATCGGCGCGTGGTGCCGTCTCCGGATCCGATTGACATTGTTGAACTCGAAGTCATTCGAGATCTGGTGGAGCAGGGCGTGCTGGTCATCGCCTGCGGAGGCGGAGGGATTCCCGTCGTCTGGACGAATGGCAGTTTGCAAGGCGTAGAAGCGGTCATCGACAAGGATCGCGCCTCCGCGTTGCTTGCCACACGTCTTCATGTCGACCTGTTTGTGATCTCTACGGATACCGACTTTGTGTATCTGGATTACAAGAAGCCCACGCAGCGTCCCCTTCGTCGCGTTGGCGTGGCTGAGTTGGAACAGTTCGCGAGGGCTGGTCAGTTTCCACCGGGCAACATGGGTCCCAAGATCGAATCCGTGTTGCGCTTTTTGAGCAGCGGCGGAAAGGAAGCCATCATTACTTCTTGCGAGAATCTGTGCCAGTCGGTTGTGGGATCCAGTGGAACCCACGTGTTCTCCGATCACGACCGCGTGGAAATCAGATTGAACACAAATCTCGAACTTCCGGTGGGAGGACGCTGATGCCCCAGCCGACGATCGTCCCGACCAACCAGACGCCCACTTGGGAATCGCCTCTGAGAGACGCGATGACCTTGAAACACGTGGTTGAATCCCAGCAATTCACTGTTCCATTGCTCATGGAACTGTTCGAGCGGTCGCGAGGCATGGAGCGCGTGGTGGCGCGCGGTGGTTCGCTCGATTACCAGAACCGGATCATGGCCACACTTTTCTATGAGCCTTCCACCCGCACCCGCTTGTCGTTCGAGGCGGCGATGCAGCGGCTGGGCGGCAGGGTCCTGTCCACGGAGAATGCGGGCGCATTTTCTTCGGAGGTCGAGGGAGAACGGGTCGAAGATTCCATCCGCATTATCGGCAGTTATTGCGACGTGATCGTCATCCGGCATCCCGAAGATCACGGTGCGCGCCGGGCCGCGGAGGTTTCGCCCGTGCCGGTGATCAATGCCGGTGATGGAAATGGCGGCCAGCATCCAACGCAGGCCCTGCTCGATCTCTACACGATTTACCGGCAGCGCCCGCTTGATGGCCTCAGTGTAGCCATCATCGGCGAACTGGACAGAGGACGCACGGCAAGATCGCTGGCCTATCTGCTCGCCAAGTTTGAGCGCGTGAAGATGTTCTTTGTAAGTCCGCCGCAGCTTCAGATGAAGCCCGACATCCTGGATTATCTCGATGAGCACGGCGTCCGCTACGAATTGGAGTCTGACATTGATCGGGTGATTGGCGAAGTGGATGTGGTGTACCAAACGCGAATCCGGCCGGAGCGGGTCCGCGACGTGAACCTCCGGAGCTACGCCATTGACTCGACCGTGTTGCGACGTATGAAGGAGGATGCGCTGATCCTTCATCCCTTGCCCCGTACGGTGGAGCTGGACAAGTCTGTCGATGCCGACCCCAGAGCGATGTACTTCCGCCAGGCCAGGAACGGTCTGTATGTGCGGATGGCACTTCTGACCATGCTGTTGGAGCAGGCCCAGTCCGCGGGAAATTCGTCGCGCCCGGAAAACAGATGAAGCCGAAACAAGCTACCTCTTATTTCGAAAGGAACCTATGGCAACGCAACTGATCGAGCAACCCTTGCACACCCAGGACTTCGTCGAACTCGAGAACCGCTATGGTGCTCATAATTATCATCCGCTCGACGTGGTCATCGAGCGCGCGGAAGGCGTCTGGGTGTACGACGTCGATGGCAAACGTTACCTCGATTGTCTGGCGGCGTATTCTGCGGTGAATCAGGGACACTGTCACCCTGAGATTCTGCGAACGCTGGAGGAGCAGGCGCACAAAGTCACATTGACCTCGCGCGCGTTCCGTAACGAGCAACTCCCTCTCCTTTGCAAGGAACTCCACGACCTGACCGGGTTCGACATGGTTCTCCCCATGAACTCAGGCGCGGAGGCCGTCGAAACCGCGATCAAGACAGCGCGCAAATGGGGCTACAAGATCAAAGGGATTCCCGAGGACAAAGCCGAGATCATTGTGTGCGCCAATAATTTTCATGGCCGCACCGTCACCATCGTGAGCTTTTCCACCGATCAACAATATCGCGATGGCTTTGGCCCGTTCACTCCGGGATTCAAAGTCATTCCCTTTGGCGATGCGCGCGCTCTGCGCGAAGCCATCACCCCCAACACCTGCGCCTTTCTCGTCGAACCGATTCAGGGCGAGGCTGGCATCGTGATTCCGCCGGCAGGGTTTTTGCGGGAAGCAGCGGCAATTTGCCGGGAGAATCATGTGTTGCTGATGGCTGACGAGATTCAGTCCGGTCTGGGACGAACCGGCAAGCTCTTTGCCTACATGCATGAAGCCATCACGCCCGATGTGCTGATCATCGGCAAGGCGCTGGCTGGCGGTTTTTATCCGGTCTCGGCGGTCCTGGCGTCGCACGAGATTCTCGGTGTGTACAAACCCGGAGACCATGGCAGCACCTTCGGCGGCAATCCCATGGGCTGCGCCATTGCCCGGACGGCGCTGCGCGTTCTCATCGAAGAGAAGATGGTGGAACGTTCGGCCGAACTGGGCGCATATTTCCTGACTCTGCTGCAGACGCTGCGTAGCTCAGATTTGAAAGAGGTGCGCGGCAGAGGCCTGTGGATCGGTCTCGAACTCCATAGCCCGGCACGCCCCTATTGCGAGGCGCTGAAAGAGAAAGGAATCCTGTGCAAGGAAACGCATGACCGGGTGATTCGAGTCGCACCACCGCTCATCATCAGCCGTCAAGAAATTGAGTGGGCTTTTGAGCGAATCACGGAAGTAATTCAGCGGCATTAAAACCGATTCGTCGGGGCTCCGGAGGGCACTTACCGAGCCTCGAAATCACCCAGCACCGCCCGACGGACGGTTGCATCGCTTCGCCGCATTGCGCGGTCAGACTGATTACTGGCGGAACACCGGCGTATCACCCGTTGACCGACGTTTTTAGCGCGAACGCCTGTTTGAAAGTAGGCCCGGCTGTCGCACGAAAGTGATAGGGATCGATGAGACAGACTGGTAGCGAGAACTCGTCAGTTTCCAGGGTCAGGCGAGTGCGTGCCCGATACCAAGTGATGAGAGTGTGCGCTTCATCGGAGGTGATTGTGCCATTTGTTTCCAGGAGTGGAGACTGCAGGTTCGGTGAGTTCGTCTCCATCTCCTGACAGTAGTAGCCAACCGTTAAGAAAGACGATCCAGATGCGAAGAGCTTACCGCGCCCCTGCCAGCGTCTCAGAACACGCATGGGACCCCCTTAAACCGCCGCTTGCTGATTTCAGCAGCCATCGGCGGACTCAGTGCTGAATTGACTCGATGTGCTTGGTGATTGCGTCCAACCTCACTTCTCCCCAGTCTTGATCCGATTCGACCTCATGGAAGATTGGTCCCCAAACCGGCATTTCTCGATCTCCGGGGGCGGGCAGTGCGCGTTGTCTTCCTTCAATGACTTCCCGTACATGTTGGTAGGGAAACTTCCCGCCACTTCTTTTCGAGATTAGGGTCACGTCGGGAACCGGATGCTTCAGGACAACCGAGTCGGGTCCATGCCCTCGTCCGTCAATTCCATGACACACGGCGCAGCGGTATTGGAAGATCTTCGTTCCGTCGACGGAGCTGGAGGCCGACAGGCTCGTCCTATCTTGCTGCGGAGCTGCCGGCAGGAGAAGAGCCGGTAGAAGAATCAGGCACAGAAGTAGCAGCGACCATCGTTCTTGCTGATGCATGCGTACCTCCACATAACCGTTTTCGATGAAAGGATTTGCCGAGAAACTCCTTAAGGTCGCCTGGCGGGAGCCGAATCCCAACGGCGGGGACTGCCCCTTGCTGAGACGAGATTTATTCATGACCCAGTGAATCTGGGAGTTCCATGAGAACTGGCCCGACTCCCCGCCGTCGAGCAGCGGCAGGACAAGATGCGCTCGCCCATTTATGGGAGCCGGGCGTAGTTTGCGGTATTCAGTTTTGTCGCCCTCCTGGGGAGATTAGAGACCCTTCCGGCTTTCCCGTCTGTGATGAGCATCACCCATGGCAGAGCGCAGGGAGCAACGCGATCGGCATGGTTGTTGTAACATCACTCTCAAGGGGCGGGCGGGGTGTACTCCAGAGTCACACTTGCTGGTAAGCTTTTCTCATTCAATAATATGCAGCACAGTCGCCACGCCTTTGGAGATCGAATCCATTGAATCTTCGCGTTGAGCGCTACCGACAATCCTGGAGATTGAGAATTCCGCCCGATCCGAGTGAAACGCGCCGGATCGAGCGATGGCTGGCGACCGCCCGAGTGTTTCTAGCGGTATCGACGCTGGTGGCGATCCGCATGGATCCTACCGAACTGGGGAATTCGTGGGCGGCGTATGGGCTGTTCGTCTTTTACTTGGCCAACGGGATCCTGATCCTGATGCTGCTCAAGCGCAGGCAGCAGTCGACTGCAGGGTTCCGGTTGCTGGTGCACGCTGGGGATGTGGTTTGGCCCGCGTTGATTTCGATCTTCGCGGAAGGGCCGAGAGCGCCGTTTTATCTCTTCTTCTTTTTCGTCCTGGCAGCGGCGGCTTACCGCTGGGGACTTTGGGAAACGCTGGCCACGGCAGCGGCCGAAGTGGCGTTGCTGTGGATGGAGAGCTTTGTTCTTATCCATGGCTGGTTCAAGGGTGTGGGTCCTCTGGGATTGCTGGGCTTGCGGGTGAATGTGCGAGAGTTCGAGCCCGAACGGCTGTTCATGCTTTCGGTGTACCTGCTGGTGATGGGCCTATTGTTGGGGTATCTGGCCGAGCAGCAGAAACACCTGCGGGCGGAAAAAGTAGTGTTGACTGGGACTCTGTCGCGGGTGCGAGTGGAAGCAGGTCTGACGGGGACGATCGAGCAGATCTTTCATGAGGCGATGTCGATGTACGGGGCATCGCGGGTGGTGGTGGCATCGCAGGAGGCGCACAGCCAGCGGGTTTTCGTGGGAGAACTCGAGAAGGCGAAGGGACGTGTGCAGTCGGAGTTCTGCTGGTTAGACTCCGGCCCGCGCGACGCGAAAACCTACCTGGATGATTTTCCGGGGGAAGTGTGTTACGCCGCGATCGACGGAGATCGGTGGAAGACTCTGGCTTTGGATGAGGGTGGCCATCCGGTTCTGGTGGATAATCTGGCGCCACTTTCTCAACTGCGTCAAGTGCAGGCTTTTGACTCGCTGGTCACGGTTGCCTTTTTGTTTGGGAGCGAGTGGAGAGGAAGAGTCTTCCTGTTCAACCCGTCATGGCGGGGCGAGAAGCAGGAGGAACTGCGCTTCTTGCTGGACCTGGTCCACCAGGTTGGTCCGGCGGTGTACAACGTATATCTTCTGCATCGGCTGCGACGACGTGCAGGAGCGGCCGAGCGTGCGCGGTTTGCGCGGGAACTTCACGACGGAGCGGTGCAGTCGCTGATCGCGGTGGAAATGCAGGTGGACGTGCTGCGGCGGCAAGCCGATGCAAGTAAGCCGATTGGGTCGGAATTAGGGCGTATCCAGGGATTGTTGCGCGAAGAAGTGCTGAAGCTTCGGGAACTGATGCAGCAGATGAAAGCGATCGATGTGGATGCGCAACGGTTGCTGGGGGTGTTGAATGATACGGTCGAACGATTCCAGCGGGAGACCGGGATCAGTGCGCGCTTCGTGACCGACCTCGAGGCTCTGGACATGCCACAACGGGTGTGCCGAGAGATCCTGCGCATCGTCCAGGAAGGGCTGGTGAACGTCAGGAAGCATAGCGGGGCGCGGCACGCGCTGGTGCGATTGGGGGCGAATCCTGAAAAATGGAGCCTGACCCTAGAAGATGATGGGAAAGGATTCTCGTTTGGCGGACGCTATAACCAGGATCAACTGGAGGAAGCAGGAAAAGGACCTATGATCATAAAGGAACGGGTGCGTTTGATTGCCGGGCAACTCACTGTAGAATCAAATCCCGGACAGGGAACACGCCTGGAAATCAGCGTGCCTCGAAACGGGGAAGTGCCACATGAACTTTAAAAAATCGCAGGTTCGTCTTGTAATCGCTGACGACCACCCGATCTTCCGCGATGGTCTGCGGCGTCTGCTGGAAGCCGAGGCCGATCTTAAGGTTCTAGGGGAAGCGTCGGACGGGGCGGAAGCGGTAAAGCTGGCGAAGTCGTTGAAGCCCGACATTCTGCTGTTGGATCTCGCGATGCCCAAACACCCGGGTCTGGAGGCGTTGCGGGATCTGAGTATGCCCGCGAATGCGACTCCGGTGCGGGTAATCCTGCTGACAGCGGCGGCGGAAAAAGGCCAGATCGTGGAAGCGCTGCAACTGGGTGCGCGCGGAGTGGTGCTGAAAGATTCCGCGACGCAGTTATTGCTGAAAGCGATTCACACGGTGATGGCGGGAGAATACTGGGTGGGGCGCGAGAGCGTGTCGAACCTGGTGCAGTACCTGCGGACACTGATGCAGTCTTCGCATGACGAGGCGAGGCAGAAGAAGTTCGGCCTCACGCCTCGCGAACTGGAGATCGTGTCGGCGGTGGTGGCGGGGTACTCCAACAAGGAAATAGCGGAATATTTCAAGATCAGCGAAGATACGGTCAAACATCATCTCAGTAATATTTTTGACAAGTTGGGGGTCTCAACCCGTCTGGAACTCGCCCTGTTTGCGGTGAATCAGGCCTTACCGCTGAAGAGCATTGCCTGAGGAGGCGTTGCAGAGAGGTGCTATTCGGTGGCACTTCCGTGCCATTGGCGGTACAGACTGCGAACACTAGAATTATTAAACACAGAAAGCCTCAGAGAATTGTGGGTAGCTGAGTCAATGTGTGCAACTGTGGTACCCAAGTCCTAGTGGGCACAGCCAAGAGAAGTGAGAAAAGAGGAGCCCGTGGCAAAACGTTTACAGCAGCTCTGGAACGATGAGCAGGGACAGGACATCGCCGAATACGCAGTGATGTTGGCTGTGATTCTGGTGATCGTCGTGGGAACGATCCGGCTCATCGGGTCGAATGCCAACAACGTGTTTTCCCAAGTGGGCAGCGCGATTCAGTAGTCAGCAACCTGGCGACGTCTGACAAAATATGTGAATTGGGGTCGTCAGTCCAGCCCAGAAAGCGCCAGCCCACGAAGGCGGAAGCCTTCCATCTTCCCCATTTTTATTTTGCCTACCTTAGTTTCCGGTCCCTTTAAATTCACTTCTGTTCCGCACGTGTAGGCGAGGACGTGGTGAGCGCCACCTTCTCGCCGCCACCTGTGGACAACCGTGTGAGGTAGGGGAAAAACGGAGTAATCTCGAACTCCATTTTCTCGCGGGCGGAGGTCAGGGCCACGGGCTTAGCCTTGGAGAGTTCCACCTGATCGGTCCAGGGATCGACTTTGATGCGGCCGCCCAGAGGCAGAGCGGCAATCTGGTCGAGGCGTTTCTCGTCGAGCGCAGGCGCAGCGGCGAGCAAACTCGACATGCGGATGCTCTTGCCACCGGCAAAACTGTTTCCCAGGTGAGGCCGAATTAAATGGGGCAGGTCGGGTCCCTTCACTTCCAAAGCCTTCAGAAATAATCCTGCATTCCCGAGCTTGTCTTTGTAAGGCGAGTTCTTGAGAAGTTCGAGAGCCTTCGTGTCGGCGGCTTCCTCGTCCGCCCCGGAGCGTTTGAAGTCGAGGCGCTGGAAGGACTCCTCGTCGGGGAAGAACAGCTTGTCGTTGAAGGCGAGTTTGGTGTCGAAGTGATGGCCGAGCACGATGTGGCTGAGTTCATGGGCGAGAACCATGGCCAGAGAAGCTTCATCGGGAAGAACATCGAGCAGGCCGCGGCTGATGACGATGGTGTGGCCGATGGTGAACGACTCCAGAGGTGCGGTCAACAAGACGCGGCAGTGGATGTCGCCCTGCAAGTCAATATTGTTGGTGACCAGCAGATTGTTGACCACGGTCGATAGAATCTTGTCGAGTTCGCCGGAAGGCGCGAGCAAGCCAATCTTCTGAAGGCGGTCGACAGCGTTTTCTTCCGCCTGCTTCTCCCACATGCGCTCGGCGACAACGGGAGTCGCGTCGGCGGCAGCAGCGCTCTGATCGTTTACGTTCTCAGGAGAGTCGATCAGAATCTGAGTAAACTCTTCATTTTTGTTGAGGCCTTTCAAGTCGTAGCCCCAGAGGCGGGTCTGCGCCTTGAAGTGCAGACTCTTGGTCAATCCGGTTTTGAGGTTCGATTCCTCGGTGTAGACATAGGCGGGCAGCCACGTTCCGGGACGCATGTTCAAGCGCCAGCTATCGAAGTGAAAGAAGAAGTTGATCTTGGGCTGCGGGTAATAGCTGCCGTTGAAGCGGACGATGTTGTAGCCCTGGTCTTCGACCCAGATCCTGCCCATGAAGCGCGAGGTTTTCTGGCCCTCCTTGGGTTGGACGTCGATGACGAGGCAGCGGAGTTCGCCAAGGAATTCGCGCCGCACGAAAGTGAAGTTGTAGTACTTCTTCTGGAAGTCGGAGTCGAGGACCACCATCTGGGCGAAGCCCATGGGCAGGAAGTGGAGGGAGTAGACTCCGGTCAGTTTGGCGAGCATGCGATGACGGAATCCGGGCTGACCCACGAAGGAAACATCCTCGGGGCCGTCGGTCATATCGAGGCGGCCCAGAAAATACTGGTCTTTCACTGGAGTTGAATCTCCGTTGGCGTCGTTTTTCAGGTCTTGCAAGTAGGTTTCAATGAGCGGGTGCATGTGGCGCATTTGCGCCATGAAGAGGTGCTCGCGTTGCACGACGCGGTCGAGGACGTCATTGAGCGTGAGTGCGGCTGCGGGAAGAGATTCGGTGGTTGGAGCGGGCGCCGTCGTGGCGGGTGAGCTCGGAGCAGTTGCGGGATTCAGGGTCGGCTGCGCGGGAGTAGACGGAGAATTCTGCGCGGTGCTGGAAAATGCGCACAGCAACAAAAGAAGAACCACAATGGAGCCCGAACGAACGATTCGCATAAGAACCTTCTGGGAGTCGATCACGCTAACTGAAAAATAATATGCAGTACGACCGTCGAGTCTGAGGGTTGGCCGTCCTGCAAGGCGGGCTTGAAGCGAATCTGTTCGGCGGCATGAACAGCCGCGTCGTCCAGACCGTGCCCCAGCCCATGAACGATTCTCAACACGCGTAGTTTGCCGGATGCTTCCAGAACGACTTCGAGAAGCACCTCACCTTCGATGCGCTTGGCGCGCGCTTCTTCCGTGTAGATGGGAGTTGGCTTGGAGAGGATTTCCGCTGGAACAATTTTCGCTGCGGCTTGCGCTGCGGGATGCGATTGCACCGTGGGAGGAGCGGGAACATCAGCGTCGCCGAATCCTGCCTGACGAACCACGCCCCGGGAAGACGAAGAGGATGCGTTGCCGGTGGCGACGCCACCGCCGAATCCCGTGCTGGTGACCACACCGCGAGCGCCCTTGGCCCCGCCCGTTCCGTTTCCGTAGCCCGGGCCGGTGGGCATATCAAAGCCGCCAGCTTGCGCGATGTTGACGGCTCTGGTCTGAGTGGTTTTCGCGGGCACGCCGTTGGGATCGCCGAAGCCGCCGGTCTGCACTTTATCTGCAGCGCGCTCGATGGTTTGCGGGGCCGAGCTTCCGGTCGAAAAAACGTTCGTGCGCACGATTTGTTTCGGGATAGCCGGCGCTGTGGACGGAGGAAGAGGGTCCAGTTTCCTGGTGGCGATCTTCACTTCGGGAGCGGGCGCATCTTCCACTTTCGGTTTGGGCTGCGGCTGAGGAGCGGGCAGGCGCAACGCGGCGGGCGGAGGATCGAGTCTTGCGACTAGCATCGGCTTCAGCTGGCGTTGCGGAGCGTGATTCTCCGGAACGGGCGTTGGAACCAGTTCGATGGCGTGGTAGTCCTTTTTGGGGCTCTCGAGAATCTCCGGATGAAGAACGGGGACCCAGACCAGAATGGCGATGACTACGGCCTGCGTGCCATAGCTTAAGACAAACTCGGACCAAGGCATCTTCCATCGCGGAAGAGAAGAGAACAAGTTTGAATCGCTCGACGGCAACGGCATATTGACTCTGCGACAGCAGTGTTGCAAACCCGGGATCTAGAGCAAAAGTTCCGCCCTGCCCTTTGGAATGCTGGAAGCCTGGGAAGGCAGGGCTCAATCAAAGTGTACTATTCCGCCTTTAGTTATGCACGATAGAGGCCATTTCATCCGGCGGAAGATTGCCTGTAAATGGTTCAACCTGAGGGGGTTGCTGCATGTGCGAGGAGGCGCCGGGAGGGCCGGGGGGAGTACCGTGCAAAAAAATACACTATACGGAGACAGAATTCCCGACAGTGAAGCTACTGTCCCTGGAGTGGATTTGCTTCAGCAATGAACAATCTTGCTGTTCTCAATCCCCTTCGTGGCGTTGCGGGTGTCGACGACCAACTGAGACTCCTGCACGATGCGGCGATAATCATAGTCGGAGTGGTCGGTGACGATGACGATGCAGTCGTATCGGCCAAGGTCTTTCAGTTCGGCGCACTTCATCTGCAAGTCGTATTTCCGGCCCTTGCCGATGAAGGAGAAGTAAGGATCGTGGTAGCTGACCTGGGCGCCGTCTTTCTGCAGCAGTTCGATGATGGTGAGCGCCGGAGACTCGCGTAGATCGTCGATGTCTTTCTTGTAGGCCACACCCAGGACGAGAACCTTCGCGCCGTTCACCGATTTCTTGTGGCGGTTCAGCGCGTGGCTCACCGAGGAGAGAACGTGGTACGGCATGTTGTTGTTGATCTCTCCGGCAAGCTCGATGAAACGGGTACGGAAATCGAATTCTTTCGCCTTCCACGAGAGGTAGAAGGGATCGATTGGAATGCAATGTCCGCCGAGGCCAGGTCCGGGATAAAAGGGATGGAAGCCGAACGGCTTGGTGGAAGCGGCTTGGATGACCTCCCAGATATCGATGTCCATGCGGAGACAGAGCAGTTTGAGTTCGTTGACCAGCGCGATGTTGACGCAGCGATAGATGTTTTCCAGCAGCTTGGTCATCTCCGCGGCGGCAGGAGACGATACCGGAACGGTGCGGTTGAAGATGGAGCCGTAGAGGGCGCCTGCGAGTTGCGAGGCCTGCGGGTTTAATCCACCGACGACCTTTGGGATATCGCGGCGGGCCACCGTGGTGTTGCCGGGATCTTCGCGCTCGGGCGAGAACGCCACGAAGAATTCTTTCCCCGTGAGAGGCTCGCTGCGCGCGGCTTTCAGCCCGGCCTTGTTTTCCTTTTCGAGGATCGGGATCATCACTTCTTCCGTTGTGCCGGGGTATGTCGTACTCTCAAGCACGACCAGTTGTCCGGCGCGCAGATGAGGAGCGATGGAGTGGGTGGTATCGGTGATGTAGCTGAGGTCGGGCTCGTGGTATTCGTTCAGCGGGGTGGGGACGCAGATGATGATGGCGTCCATCTCGGCGATCTGGGAATAGTCCGAGGTGGCGGAGAAGCCCTGCGCCTTGGCGGCTTGGATCTCTTCAGGGGCGATGCGGTAGATGTAGGAACCGCCCTTGGCGAGAGTGTCGACTTTGCGGGCGTCGATGTCGAAGCCGGTCACCGGGAACTTCTGCTCGCTGTACAACAGGGCCAAGGGAAGGCCCACATATCCCAGGCCGATGATGCCGATTCGGGCGTGATGCTGTTGAATTTTGGTCTTGAGTTGTTCAAGAGACGTATCTGCGGCAGGGTTCGGCGTCATGAAATTTTCCAGTATGAGGCGCAGTGGAGCATGAAAACATTCGATTCTAGCATGCAGGAGACCGGCAATTTCGAGCGCTGGCTCAGGAAAGCGGGCGAAAGTAATTCGGGCGTTTCGAGGGACTGAACCATTGACGAAGAAAAGACTTGTCTGGATGCTGGCAGTTTTGCTGGCTGTGATGCTGGTAGTGGTCGCGGTGAATGCGGGGCGGTGGCTGGTCGTAGATGCTCCGCAGCCGTCGGATGTGATCCTGGTGCTGGCGGGTGAGACGGACCGGCGTCCGGCGCGCGCTCTGGAGTTGCTGGATCAGGGGTATGGGCGTCGAGTCGTAATCGACGTGCCCGTTGAAGCCATGATCTTCGACTCGTCCGAAATAGAATTGGCCGAGAAATACATACAGGGGCTTCGGCAGAGGGCATCGGTAGGGCTCTGTCCGATTGTGGGGCTCTCGACCCGGGAGGAAGCGCACGACGTGGAAAAGTGCCTGGCCAAGGAAGAGGGCAGGCGAATCTTGATTGTGACGTCAGAGTTCCACACCCGTCGTGCGATCAGCATTTTTCGCCACGAGGTTAGGGGGAGATCGTTCTCAGTGGCGGCGGCGAAGGACGGGACGCAGTTCGGAACACGGTGGTGGACTCACCGGCAATGGGCCAAGACTTGTCTCGACGAATGGATGAGGCTGGTGTGGTGGACCGTAGTGGAGAGGTGGCGTTGAGCAGAACAGCTTGTGCAGAGCGGGAATTGTCTGCAATCGCCAGATGAGATTTCCACTGGAAAACGATTTCGCAAGCACAAAAGGCATTGACTGACAACAAGAAGGAGGGATACGATTCGGAGAAGTCACCAAAACAGTTATTAACGGAGTGTGGGAATGGGTAAGTCCGCGTTTCGCGGTATGGTAAGTTGCGTGCTACTGATTCTGTTCCCCGGTTCGTTGTTGGCGGCCGATTCCAATGCGGCCATGCTGTATGTAAACACCAACGGTGCCGCGTGGGTGAACGGCGCGCACGTTCCTCGTTCTTCCTCAGCAATTTTCTCCGGTGACCTGCTGCAAACCCGTTCCGATTCAGTAGCGAACATCAATGAGTCCGGATCCAGCATTACCGTTCTGGCCGGTTCCCTGGTGCAGTTCCTGGGAGCATCGGTGGACATTCAACACGGCGGCGTGACGGTGTCGACTTCGAAAGGGATTGCGGCCACCGCGGGCGACATAAGGGTAACGCCCGCGTCGGATGCTTGGACGGAATTCAACGTGATTGATGTGGATGGCACGGTCCGGATTTTTGCCCGCAAGGGCGACCTCAGCATCAGCGACGGCAAGGATGTGGTGACGCTGGCGCAAGGCCAGGACACGACCCGCGACGAAACCAATCCTGCGGCGGAAAACAGTAAGAAGAAGAAAAACAAGAAAGCGCAGACTGGCGCGGTGCCGGCAGCCGGGGGCGGGATTATGAACTCTCCGTGGGTCGTGGGCATTGGCGGCGGAGCCGTTATTGGCTTGACGACGTGGGTGCTGGTGAAGAGCGACAATCCGGCAAGCCCGACCAAGCCGTAGGGCAAGTAAGTTCAGTCAATCAACTCCAAGTAAAGTCCAACCAAGTACAGTCCACTCACAATTGGTTTTTTTTGTGCGGATGCGGCGCGAGGGGATCGTGCGCCTCTCAGAAATCTGAATCGCGGCTCAGACCACTTCCGAAGCGGGGAAGATGTCTTCTTCTTCCGTGGGCTCAGGCCGTCGCTTGCGGGAGCGCTGCAGGAGCGGTGGGGCGGCTGCGAGGGTGCAGAGCACGTAAAAGAGCGCTGCGTTGGCGGGAATCTGCAGATTGAAATCGAGCAGGCTGTGCACGAGGATACCGGTAACGCCCAAAGTACAGGCTAGAGTGACTGCTCCAGTGACATCGGACATCCAGTTTCCGAGCTTGCGGAACGCATGGCGATAAAGAGTGATCAGGAACCACACCATCGTGCCGAAGCCGAGCATCCCCATCTCAGACAGCAGTTGCAGATAGTCGTTGTGGGCTTCGTTGACAAAGAAGTTGGTATAGAAGCTGCGAAACTTCGGGTAGACCGTCGGGAAGGTCCCCAGGCCCCAGCCGAGAACGGGCTTGTTGCGGAACATCCGGAAGGCATCGCGGTCAATGGAGACGCGCATGCCGCCGGAGAGTTCCGTGTGAGTTTCGGTGGCAATACTGGAAACTCGTGTCGTCAGTTCCCGTCCTCCCAGCCAAAAGACGAGCACAAAGGCAAACGCCGCGATGCCGGCGGCAACCCACTTTCCATACTTATTGCGAAAGAGAGGGATGCCCTGGCGGAGGAACAGGAGGAAGAAAACGACCAGTTCGATGGAAATAGCGATCATGCCGCCGCGCGAGCCGGAGAGAAAAACCGTCACCGCCATAATGGCTGCGGCGATGCCGGCGGCGATGCGCTCCCTCTCACCGGTCAGGCGCGTGAGGGACAGGACTAAGGGAACGGGCATGAGGAGTTCCATCAGGCCGGCATAGTGGTTGTGGTTCACATAGGGGCCGTAGATCGCGCCGCCCATGGTGGGCCTACGGAGCCAGTACAGCTTGCCGTTCGGCGAGACACCCTGCAGGAGCGCGAAGATGGCGATTGCGATGCCGTAGACGGCGACGATCACGGCGATCTTGCGGGCCTGGGAGCTGCGGAGCAGAGTTTGCCCGGCGAGAAAGCAGAGCATGGCATAGGCGCAGTAGAGAAGCGCTCCTGAAATGGTGTCGTGGCGGTAGGCGGTGACGCCGAGAACAATCTGCAGCAGGATGAGAACGCCGAATCCTGCCATGGGAAGAAATAGCGGATTCCACTGGACGGTGAGTTCGCCGTCGAGCCATTGCTTGCCGAGCCAGAGAAGTGTGAGGAGAACGGAGCCGGTCTCGAGAATGTAGATCGACCAGGGTTCGACTGCGCCAAAGGCGAGAGGGCCGAACATGAGGAGGCCGAAGGTTGCGTAAAGCAGGATCGAAGCGATCTGAGCCGAGCGTTCCTGTCGGCTGACCTCCGTCGGCTTTCTTTTGTGTGGCGGCATAGGCGCGATGTCTGTTTCGGCAAGCAGTTAACTACGACGGTTTCCGAGTGAGGTGCAAGTCGCCGATCCAGAGCTTACCACGGATGGGACTGCGCTCTGGAAGCCGCCGGACGTGAAGTACAACCAGTTTGCAATCCGAAGCCGTGGTGAACTCGCCCTCCATCGATTTCCAGAATCCCGCGTCTTTCAATTCGTGACTCTCGTAGTAAACGACCTGGCTGTACATGTCCTGAATTGTGAGGTGGGGCCCTCCGGCGCCCTCCATTTCGTCGTTCTTGTAATAACCCGAGAAATTGTAAGTGGTGTTGGGTTGAACGGCGATGAGCTCATACATTCCGGCGTCGACGACTCCCGGCCCGTCAAAAGCAATCAAGAGGGAGCGCCCGGCGATCTGGCCAGTGTGAGAGTCGTTGGATTCGAGAGTCAGTTGGACACCATCCTGCTTCTGATGTTGCCAGTCGAAGCCGGCGTTCAAGACGGGGAGTTTGAAGTTGCCATCCACGATCAAGTTGGCGGACGAGGGCAAATACTGAGTGAGGCTAAAGATATTGGCGGTCTGCTGCCAAACGGTCACGGCCTGGTCGACTTCTTTCTGACGGATTAAGAATTGAAAGTAATCGTAGGCGTAGCGCCGCTCGAAGGGTTGATGGCTTTCCATCAGCGCATTCCAAACCTTGAAGGTGGCGCCGGTTTCCTTTTTGATCTGTGCGACCTTGTTCTGCACTTGCTCCGGCGAGAGAGGGTCGGCGCCAGCGGGTGGCGAGGTCAGGTCGCGGAGCAGATGATTTACTTCGTCCTGAAGCAGCGCCAGGAATGCGATGTAAGCGTCGCTGCGGGGAGGCACGACGTCGCGGAGCAGCACGTCTACATCGGGTTCGATGCGCCAGCAGAAGCGGATGGCAGCGGGGGCGAGCGAGCTGTCATTGGCGAGCACCACGCGAAACTCGCGGAGTGCTTTTTCATTCTCGCCTTGAACCAGGTAGAGGTTGGCGGCTTCCCACGCGACATCGGGGGTCATGGAGTCGGCCTGGATGGCGCGCTCCAGCGCGGCGGTCTGGTTGGCCGTTTCTCCGAGCACCTGATACGCGCTGGCTAGGTCGAACCAATAGGTTGCGGAATGGGGATTGAGTTGAACGGCTGCGCGGTATTGCCCAACCGCCGAGGCCGGATCGCGAGAGACCAGATCGTAGAACCGGCCCAGGCGATCGCGATATTCCGCATTGCCCGGGTCGAGCCATGCAGCCCTCCTCAGGTTCGGCAGGCTGGTCAACAGAATGCGACTTGGATTTCCCAACCACCACGCGGCGAACTGGCTGGTGGCAAGGCCGAGGTATGCCGTCGCGAGAGCTACGGCAACGGCCATGACCAGCCATTTGCGGGCGGGAATGTTGAAAGAAATCTTCATGCTGTAGGGCGAAAACCCGCGCTACGCGCTGCTTGACGACGGAGTGCTTTCCTCCACGTCGGTTTCATGATCGTGCTCGGAGGCGTCGCCCTCGCGGTAGTAGCGGGCGTATTTACCCTGATATTCGTAATAGTAGTAGTAGTCAGGAGAACTGAGGTCTACGGCGTTGAGCAGAACTCCCACGACCTTGGCGTTGACCTGAGTGAGAATATCGCGCGAGCGACGCAGGGCCTGCTTGGTGGTCTGGCTGGAACGAATTACGAGCACGACGGCGTCGGCGCGGGGAGAAAGGACCACGGCATCGGTGACGGACAACGAGGGCGGCGTGTCGATGACGATGTGGTCGTACTGCTCGCGCAAGTGAGCGAGCAGATCCCGCATATTGGTTGACGCCAATAGTTCGGCCGGGTTGGGCGGCGGCGTTCCGGCGGTAAGCACATCCAGATTTGGGAGGATCGAGGTGTGAGTGATGGCCTTCTCGATCGTGGTGCTGCCGGTCAACACATTGCTCAATCCACTGTGCGGCGCCATGCCCAATGTTTTGTGGATGCTGGGGCGGCGCAAGTCGGCGTCAATCAGCAAAACTCGCACGCCTTTCTGGGCCAGGACGACCGCACAATTAATGCTGGTCGTCGTCTTGCCTTCCTGCGGCAGAGCGCTGGTCATCATGATGACCTTGGGAGGAGCGCCCAAGTTTGACAACAGCAGGGAAGTGCGCAGGGCGCGGTACGATTCCGCCATTTGCGACTGCGGCCGGACTTGCGTTACAAGTTCCACGGCTTCCTTGGAACTGGCGATTACCAGGCGTTTGGGATTCGGGCCCTCACGAGCCGACTTCGAGCCGAGGGGAATCATACCCAGGGAGGCCAGGCCAGAAATCATCTGAGCCTGTTCTGTCGTGCGCACCGTGTTGTCCAATCCTTCGAGCAGGAACGCCAGTCCGATGCCGGATGCCAGACCGAGGACAACGGCAAACATCAGGTTTCGCGGAATGTTGGGCTCGATCGGTCCGCCGGGAGGTGTGGCCCGGTCGACAATGCGGAAGTTGTTGGACTTCAATCCCGCGGCGACGCCCGCTTCCTTGAGTTTCTGCAGGATGCCTTCGTAGAGGGCGCGATAGGTATCGGCGTCGCGCTTGAGCATGTTGTACTTGATTGCGCTTTCGTTCAGCTTGTTGGCTTCCTGCTTCTGCTTGTCGAAGGCATCGCGGAGCATGTTTTCGCGCTGCAAGGCCGTGGTGTACTGGCCACGAACCTTGCCGCCGATCTTTTTCATTTCCGCCTGAATCTGCGAGTCGATTTCCTTGAGCTGATTATTCAGCTGCGTAAGTTTGGGATAAGCGGGGCCGAACTGAGTGCTGAGATCGGCCGCCTGAATTTTGAGTTCCGCCTCTTTCCCGCGCAGGTTGTCGAGCAGTCCTGACTCAGATTGCGAGCCGGAGCCCGAATCATCGAGGCCGCCGGCACCGGAGGCAATCGCATCGGGATCTCCGGTTTGCACGAGACGGTAGAGGGCCTCCTTGTCCATGCGCTCACTTTCGGCGGAGGTGAGCTGTTTGTTGAGTTCGTCCAACTTCGCCATCGTAATGTTCTGCTTCTCGTCGATGCCCAGGATTTCGTGCTCTTTCTGATAACGCACCAGTTCTTCCTGGGAAGATTCCACTTTCATCTGCATATCGACGAGTTGTCCCGCCAGCCACTTGGAGGAGTCCATAGTGGCGTCGTAACGGGATTTGCGATTCTCATCGACGTAAGTCTGCATCAGGGTGTTGACGACGGCAGCGGCGCGGTCAGGGTCCGCGCCGCGGTAGTGCACTTCGATGATGCGGGTATTCGGGAGGAGTGCGACTCTCAGGTTTCCCTTGAAGCTGCCCACCATTCCGGCGGCGAGTGCCGGGTCGGCTTGCAGGGGGTCGGGTGCAAGATCGCCCGCGGGCGAAGGAGGCGCCTGATTGGCCAGATCGGGGTTGCGGTCAAGGTTGAGTTCCCGGATCACGTGCAGAGCGAGCACGTCGCTCTGCAGAATTTTGAGTTCGGTTTCCAGTTCGGTCGGGTCGAAGTAGTCCAAACTAAACGTGGTGGAGTTCTGGAAATTCAGATTGGCATCGGGCTTGTTGATCTCAATGGTTCCGCCCGCTTCATAGACCTTGGGCATCTTCAGACTGGCAATGGCCACGACGGAGAAAACTGTGACCAGGCACCCGACGATGATCCAGATCCGCTTGCGCAAAATCCGAAAGGACTCGCGGACGGGAGATTCCTGGGCCGAAGGAAGATCGGGATAAAAACGCGGTCCGGCGGCGCCTGCCAAGTCTGAATTTGGCAACGGCTGTAGTTCGCGAACGACGGGGTTATTCGCCGGTACCAGGGGTCCAAAATCCATGCCTACTCCTCAACGATTCTGAGCTGCACCAAAGCCCAAACAGGGGCTGTCCTGCACACACCTAGAACTGAGTCCCGGGTCGAAGAGGCTGGTCCGTCGCGCAGGGATTTTTTTTCGCACTGACTTACAGAAGAGTCGTGGGACATTTTAGCATTGGATGAGCGAAAACCCTCGGCCAATTTTCGCGCCAGCGGATCGCAGAGACGATGCTATCGCGCGACGATTGCGGGGTAACTCCGCTATACTAGCGGGCAACGTGAGATCCAGCCGGTGGCCGTCTATTCCAGAATCGTTCGGGATGGCTGTGCCCATGGAAACGAGTGACGTTCGAGTGATTTCGCCGCACGGTTGTGTGATTTTGGTGGTAACGAGGCGCATGGGATGAACTGGTCGGAACAGGCAGTACTGGTGACGGGCGGGACCGGGTCTTTCGGGAAGAAATTTGTCGAGATCATGCTGAAGGAGTACCGGCCGAAGCGACTGGTGATCCTCAGCCGCGATGAACTCAAGCAGCACGACATGCGGGCCTCGGGGCTGGACCATCCCAGCCTGCGATATTTTCTGGGCGACGTTCGGGATGCTTCGCGCCTGGAACGGGCTTTTGCGGGGATTACTGTTGTGGTTCACGCGGCCGCGCTGAAGCAGGTGCCAGCCTGTGAGTACAACCCCTTCGAAGCGATTCAGACCAACATTATGGGCGGGCGCAACGTGATTGATGCCGCCATCAATCAGGGCGTGCGGCGCATTCTGGCGCTGAGTACCGATAAGGCCGTCAATCCAATCAACCTGTACGGCGCTACGAAGCTGTGCGCCGAGAAAATGTTTGTGCAGGCGAATGCGTATGCGGGGTCGCAGGAGTCGCGATTCAGTTGTGCGCGCTACGGAAATGTGGTCGGGAGCCGAGGGAGCGTGATTCCGGTTTTCCAGGAACAGAAACTCCGCGGGCGCATTACGCTGACCGATGCGCGGATGACCCGCTTCTGGCTGACGCTGGAACAGGGCGTGCGGTTTGTGGTCAGCAGCATCGAGCAGATGCACGGCGGAGAGATTTTTGTACCGAAGATTCCCAGCATGCGGTTGGTGGACCTGGCAGAAACGATTGCGCCGGGATGCGAGATTGAGACGATCGGGATTCGTCCGGGAGAAAAGCTGCACGAAGTGCTGGTCTCAGAGGATGAGGCTCGCAATACGCTCGAGGTCGAGGATCGGTACATTATTCAGCCGTCGCATCCGTGGTGGCAGAGCGCGAACTGGGTGAACGGAAGGCCTCTGCCCGAGGGATTCCGCTATGCCAGCGAGACGAATGAACGCTGGCTTACGAACCGCGAATTGCAGGAGTTGATTTCTCCGGCCGCGCAAGAGGAGCAGCCGGTCCCGGCGCGGATTCCAGCCTAGAGTCACCATCCATGACAACAACTCCGGTCAGCCCGCAGGCCCTTGCCATCCACGGAGGATCGCCGGTGCGTCCGACATTCCTGCCGTATGGGCGACAGTCGGTGGACGAAGCGGACATTCAGGCGGTGGTCGAAGTTCTGCGCTCGGACTGGCTGACCACTGGACCCAAGGTTGGCGAATTTGAAGAGGCGTTCGCGTCCCGCGTGGGGGCGGTGCACGCGGTAAGTTTCAGTTCCGGGACCGCGGCCTTGCATGCGGCGGCGTTCGCGGCGGGACTGAAATCCGGCGACGAAGCGATCACCACCCCCTTGACGTTCGCCGCCACGGCGAACTGCGTCTTGTATCAGGGAGCGACTCCGGTGTTTGCGGACGTTCGCGGGGATACGCTCAATCTTGATCCTCAGCAGGTGGAGAAAAAGATTTCGGCGAGAACGCGGGCGATTCTGCCGGTGGATTATGCGGGGCATCCGGCGGAGTTGACTCCAATTCTCGAGATCGCGCGGCGGCACAATCTCATCGTGATTGAAGATGCCTGCCACGCCCTCGGCGCGGAGTACGGCGGGCGACGCGTGGGAAGCATCGCCGACATGACGGTGTTCAGCTTCCATCCGGTGAAGCACATCACGACCGGGGAAGGCGGGATGGTTGCGACGAACGATGCGAAATTCGCCGAGACGCTGCGACGCTTCCGCAATCACGGAATTTCGAGCGATGCGCGCCAGCGGCAGAGCGCCGGGCAGTGGCACTACGAGATGGTCCTGCTGGGCTTCAACTACCGGCTGCCCGACATTGTGTGTGCGCTGGGAATTCAGCAGCTGAAGAAACTGGATGCGAATCTTGCGCGGCGGCGGGAGATCGCGGCGCGCTATACGGCGGCGTTCCGCGAAATTCCGGGCGTGATTCCACCTGCAGTACGGCCGGAGGCGAATCCGGCATGGCACCTATATCCGATCCGACTGGACTTGAAGAAGCTGACCGTCGATCGCGCGGAAGTGTTTCGGGCGTTGCGTGCGGAGAATATCGGCGTCAACGTACATTACATTCCGGTGCATCTGCATCCCTACTATCGGGAGCGCTTCGGTTATAAGGGTGGAGAATTTCCGATTGCCGAAGACGCTTATGAACGTCTGATCAGCCTGCCGATGTTTCATGGCATGAGTGATGGCGACGCTGAGGACGTGATCCGCGCGGTGCGCAAGGTTGTGACTTCATTCGGGCGGGATTAGTTCGTCGCGTCCGCCATTCTAGAGATGAAAACGACGATCATCATGCAGGCGCGAACCACCAGCAGTCGCCTGCCGGGAAAAGCACTGCTGCCCGTGGGCGGATACCCGAGCGTGGTGCTGGCTGCGTTGCGGGCAGGCAACCTTGGGCTTGAGACGGTGGTCGCTACTTCGGATGAAGCGTCCGATGATGCTCTGGCGGATGCTCTAGCCAAGTATGGGATTCGTGTGGTGCGAGGGCCGCTGGAAGACGTGCTGGCGCGCTATGTTCTGGCCACGAAGGATTTGCCTGAGGATGAGGATAGCGTGGTCGTTCGGCTCACAGGTGACAACGTAGTTCCGGATGGCGAGCTGGTGCGGGAGTTGGTCACAGCTTTCGCCGAGGCTGGCGTGGAATATCTTTCGCAGGAGTGCCCGCAGAGCAGCCTTCCCTACGGACTGGGGGGAGAGGCATTCACGGTGGCGGCGCTTCGGCGTGCACAGGCATCGGCGGCAAATCAGTTCGATCGCGAGCATGTGACGCCGTGGATCCGGCGGAATTGCGGAGTGAGAATTCAGACGCCGAAGATTCTGCGAGGAGCTGATTTCAGTCGTCTGCGCTGCACCATCGATGATGAAGAGGACTACCAGAGGATCGTTCGGCTATTTGAGGGTGTTGCGGATCCGGTGCATGCCGGATGGTTTGAGTTGACACAGAAGCTGGCGGCGGTTCCGGGAGAGCCGCGGTTTCGGGTGCCGTATCGCGTTGCGTCGGAAATCGTTCACAGTGAATTGACGCTCGGCACGGCACAACTAGGGATGGAGTACGGTATTGCGAACCGGACGGGGCAGCCGGTGCGTGCGCAGGCGATCAAGATGGTGCGCGCGGCGATTGCGCATGGGGTTACGGCGCTGGATACGGCTCGCGCGTACGGCGAGGCCGAAGAGGTG
Organism: uncultured Acidobacteriaceae bacterium; assembly: GCA_963701935.1. GTDB lineage: Bacteria > Acidobacteriota > Terriglobia > Terriglobales > Acidobacteriaceae > Sulfotelmatobacter. The sequence goes on from CAVPBT010000001.1 coordinate 919,892, forward strand.
CTCGGAGAGGCGCTCAGTGGGGCATGGCGGTCGCGGGTTGAAGTGATCACGAAGCTCGATCCGCTCGATTCTTTGCCGGCTGATGCTGGGGAGATTGTGGTTCGCGCTGCAGTAGACGAGAGCGTGCGACGTTCTTGCAGTGCGCTGCGAGTGGAGACGCTGTCGACTTTGTTGTTGCATCGGGCTGATCACTACCGTACGTGGGGAGGAGCGGCGTGGCGGCGGCTCTTAGAGATGCGCCATGAGGGGACGATCGGTTCGTTGGGAGCTTCGGTTTATGATCCGCAGGAAGCCCTCGAACTCTTGCGAGACCCGGCGATCGAGCATTTGCAGATTCCCATGAACGTTCTGGATTGGCGGTGGAAGGCGAATAGGGTTGACCGCGCGTTGGCGGAGCGCCCGGATGTGGTGGCGCACGCGCGCAGCGCACTGCTGCAGGGATTGTTGGCTGACACGGCGATTACACCGTGGCCCGATTCGGGGGACTTCGACGCGTCGTCGTGTCTTCGTCAGTTGCGAACGTTCGTTGCCGAGTTCGGCAGGGAGAGTTTGACGGACCTTTGTCTTGCGTATGTACGGTCGCAATCCTGGATCACCAGCGTGGTTGTGGGGTGCGAAACGATGGAGCAGCTGAAGGAGAATTTGCGTTTGTTCTGTTTGCCCAACCTGACTCAGGAGCAGTGTGCCGAGCTGGAGAGTTCGTTGCCGAAAGCGCCGGAGAACCTGCTGAATCCATCGCAATGGAAAGTGGTGCATGAGTCATCTGCAAAGTAGTGAACACGATCCGTTATCGAAGTTTCGGCTGGATGGCAGAGTGGCTTTCTTGTCGGGAGCAGCGGGTCACCTGGGACGGTCCATGGCGACGGCGCTGGCCTCGGCGGGCGCACACGTTGTGTTGAACGGTCGCAGTCAGAAGGTTCTCGATGCACTTGCGGGAGAGTTGAAGAGCGCTGGACTGCACGCGTCGGCGGCCTGTTTCGACGTGACCGATGGAAATGCGGTGCGGCGGCAAATTGAGCTGATCGGCGAGAAGCACGGACGGTTGGACATACTGGTCAACAACGCCAGCGCGGGCAGCGCGGGCTCGATCGAGAGCGCGACGGCGGCTGATTTTGAGCAACTCTATCGTGTCAACGTGGTTGCGGCATTTGAGTTGCTGCAGGCGGCGATGCCATTGCTGAAAGAGGCGGGATCGCGGAATCCCGGTGGCGCGTCGGTGATCAATATTGCGTCGATGTATGGCAGCGTGAGTCCGGATCCATCGATTTATGGAACGAGCGGAGCCAATAATCCTCCGTACTACGGAGCGGCCAAGGCAGCGTTGATTCAGTTCACGCGTTACGCGGCGTGTCATCTTGGTACGCAAAGGATTCGGGTGAACTCGATCAGTCCGGGACCTTTCCCGACTGCCGAGGTTCGGGGGAAGGATCCGGAGTTTCATGGGAAGCTGAAGGCGAAGAATCCCATGCAGCGAACCGGCGATCCTGCGGAGCTTCAGGGGCCACTGTTGTTTCTGGCGTCGGATGCGTCGTCCTATGTGACCGGCGTCGATCTGGCAGTGGATGGAGGCTGGACGGCGTGGTGAGCTTGATCTCAACTAATTTGCAGCGGGATCTCGAAATGAGCCCCTCCGACGCGGCGAATCGTGTCACTCGATAACATACTTTTTCGTGCCGATGCCAGCAGCGCGATCGGCAGCGGGCATGTGATGCGCTGCCTGGCGCTGGCCAAAGCGTGGCAGCATGCGGGCGGGAGTGCTTGCTTTTTGACGGCGGAGAACATTGGCGTACTGGATGAACGGTTCGCGCAGGAGAATGTCGGGCACGAGAGGATAGCGGTACAACCCGGAACTCAGGAAGATGCCGGGCAGACGGTGGGGTGGGCTCGCCGGTTGGGAGCGCAGTGGGTCATCGTCGACGGATACCGGTTCAAGCCGGATTACATGCACACGCTCAAGATGGCTGGGCTACGTGTGCTGATGTTGGACGATGACGCGCGCTATGACTTCTACGAAGCCGATGTTGTGCTCAATCAGAACATCGACGCACGTCCGGAAAGTTACCAGCGAGCATCTGCCACCCGTCTTCTTCTGGGGGCGAAGTATGTGTTGCTTCGCCCGGAATTTCTGGCCGAGCGGCCGCGGGAGGAGATTGCGGGAGTGGCGCGTAAATTTCTGGTGACGATGGGAGGAAGCGACTCCGAGAACGTGACGGCCGCCGTCGTGCGTGCCCTGCCGCAACTGGGGAATGATTTTGAGGCCACGGTGGTGGTGGGGGGTGGCAGCCCTCACTATGAGTCGCTGCAGGCGCTGGTGGAGCGACTGCCGGTCAAAGTACGGCTGGAGAGAAGTCTTGCGAACATGGCTCCAATCATGGGTTGGGCTGATGTTGCGATCGCGGCCCCGGGCGGAACTTGCTGGGAGTTGGCGTTTCTCGGTGTCCCAATGATTCTGATTACTCTATCGCGGGATCAGGAGAGGAACGCGGCTTCAATCGGCAATGTCGGCGCGGCGCTGACCCTGGGATGGCATGCTAACCTTTCCGAACAGGAGATCAGCGATGCCATCACGAGCGTGATGAACAGTGCAGAGGAGCGTCGAGCGATGAGCGAACGCGGGCGGAGATTGGTTGACGGTCAGGGCGCTGCTCGGGTGGTGGAGTTCCTAAGAAACTGTCTATGAAAGTCGTGCGAATCGGCAAACGATTGGTGGGTGAGGGACAGCCCTGCTTTCTCGCGGCTGAGGTCGGCATTAATCACAATGGAGACATGGATCTGGCCCACCGGTCGATTGACGCGGCCGTCGAGGCCGGGGCGGACGCGGTTAAATTCCAGAACTACCGCACCGAAGATTTCATTTCCGATCGCTCCCTGATGTATGAGTATGTGTCGCAAGGGAAGATTGTTGTTGAGTCGCAGTATGACATGTTCAAGCGGTGCGAACTGGCGCCTCGGACTTTGCGCGAACTACGCGAACATTGCGACCAGCGAGGCGTGGTCTTCTTTAGCACGCCGACGTCGGAAAAGGGAATTCAAGAGTTGCTTGAGTTAGGCGTGTCGTTGTTGAAGAACGGATCCGATTACCTGGTAAATCTTCCGCTGATTCGTGCGATGGCGCGAACTGGGCTGCCAACGGTGATCTCCACGGGAATGGCGACTTGGGATGACATGAAGGATGCGGTCGAGGCATTCCGTGGCGCTGGGGGGAAGGACTTGATTCTCTTGCACTGCACGTCTTCGTATCCGACGCCGGCCGAAGATGTGCATTTGCGGAAGATCGGAGCGTTAAGCGCAGGGTTCGATTGCGCGGTGGGTTTGAGCGATCATTCCGACGGCACGGTGGCTGCGATCGGGGCAGTGGCGCTGGGCGCGTGCATGATCGAGAAGCACTTTACGCTCGACAAGAATCTACCCGGGCCCGATCACCGGTTTTCAGCTGATCCGCGCGAATTCCATGCGCTGGTTGAGTCGGTTCGCACAATGGAAAAGAGTTTGGGAAGCGCGGAGCTACAACCTGCATCGTCCGAGGAACTGACACGGCGTGACAGCCGGCTTTCGTGCGTGGCGGCGCGTGAGCTTCCCGAGGGACACCGCCTCGTCGCAGATGACATTGCGTTTCGCCGACCCGGCTTCGGTTTTCCACCGAAGCAGCTCGATAGATTGATCGCTCGCCAACTGGTGAAAAATATTGGTCCGGGCCATGTGTTCGCGGCTGAGGACTTTGCAGAATGAACTTCGCCTCTCTCGGAAACCACACGGCCGGGTCCGCGCTCTGAGGGACATACTCCACGAATGACTGACGAGACTCGCCGACGCGTAGCGATCTTAACGGGAGCCTCGGGATTTCTCGGAGAATCTCTTGTGACCGGCGCTCCTGCGCTCTTCGACGAGGTTCATGCCGTCACCAGCGGTCGCTCGGCAAGCACCGGACAGGCCGTGCCGATTGATCTTGCGAAGCCGGAAGCGGCTGAGCGGCTGGCGGATGCATTCCGCTTCGAGCGTCCTGAATCGGCAGTGGTGATCCATGCGGCGGCCGTGGTTGACAACAGCGAGGAGGGCCGTTGCAAGAATGCGTCCATGGCCCGCCAAGTCGCGACGTGGGTCCGCGACTCAGGTGTCTGTACTTCGATACTCGTGAGCAGCGTGTCGGTGTATCCGGATCTTCCGCGGGTGCGCCTGGATTCTCCGCTCCAGCCGTCCACTATTTACGGCACGGGAAAACTCGAAGCGGAACGGGAATGGACGAACGTGTTGGGAAACGAAAATACGTGTATCGTGCGCGTGGGAGGGATTTGGGGCTGGCAGCGGCGGCCGACGCTGTTTTGGAACCGGTTGCTGCTCGTCGCGGCACGGGGAAGCGAACCGGGAGCCGAGCTGGTGATTCCCTTCAGGGGAGGTTTTCGCAACCATATTTCCCGCGGCGAAGTCGCAACGTGCCTTCTGCAGTTTGCAAAGAACGGCAAGACGGGAGTCTATTTGCTCGCCGGATTGGATACCTTGAGCATAGTCGATTTTGGGCGAGCGCTCGAAACCCTGCCCGGATCACGACTACGTTTGCGCCTACAAGACACGGGTTCCGATGCCGACGAGTACATCTTCGAACCGAGCCCGGACGTTCTTCCTTACCTTAAGCCGTTCGGCAAAGCGTTATCGGAAGAATGGGGCCAGCGACCGCAATGGGTGAGCGAATGCGCATAGGAATATTTTCCGACGTCCACGGAAATGCGGCCGCGCTGCGCCCCGTGCTGCAGGATCTGACGTCGAATTCGGATGTGTTGCTGTTCCTGGGGGACCTGGCTGGCTATTATGGTTTCGTGAACGAATGCGCAGACCTTTGGCCAGCGCAGGTGGTTGGCGTCCGTGGGAACCACGACGATGTGCTGCTGAAAGCGCTGGCGGAAGCGAAGGCTCCCGCGCCGACGTATGTCTCTCGTTATGGATCGGCTCTTTGGAGGTCGGGGCAGAGGCTCTCTCCGAAGGCGCGGGCCCTGATGGAAGCCTTGCCTGTGCAGCGGACGTTGGATTTTGACGGCCTTCGTGTGGCGATGTTTCATGGTTCGCCTTGGGAACCGCTGGACGGCAGGGTATATCCGGACTTTGCGGACTGGCAGAAGTTCGACGCGGTGGATGCCGATGTCGTGCTCCTGGGTCATACGCATTATCCGATGGCACAAAAACACGGTCATAAGCTCATTGTGAACCCCGGTTCGGTTGGACAGGCGCGTGATGCTTCGGGAGCGGCATGCTTCGCCATTTTCGATACCACCTCTCGAACAGTGGAGCTGAAGCGCGTCGGGTTCGATTGTGGGGCAGTCATACGAGACGCCAAAGAACACGATCCGGAACTGCCGTATCTGTGGGAGGTACTTACTCGATGACCGCTCCCGTGCGCGTTTTGGTAACCGGGGTGGGCGGTACCCTGGGCCAAGGGATTGTGAAAGCTCTTTGTCTGGCCGAGATGCCCCTTGAAATTAGCGGCTGCGACGCGATCCAAGGGAGCGTCGGCGCGGCGTTTGTGAAGACACTCCATCCGGTGCCGCTCGCCAGCGATCCGTCCTACATAGAAATCCTTGACACCATTTGCGAGAAGAACGGATACGCCGCAGTACTGCCGTCAACGGAACAGGAGATCGCCATCCTGAGCCGCACGGCATCACCGCCGCGGTTGCCCTCAGGCGCAGTTGTGATTTGTCATGAGGCGCAGTTCTTCGACAGCTTTTCCGACAAGCTGAGTTGTGCCCGGGCGTTGGATCAATGCGTGAATGTAGGACAGTTCGCTGACGGCGCCGATGCGGGAGACGTTGAAAGACTGGTCTCAGGAGCCGGATTTCCCCTAGTGGTGAAGCCGCGGCGGGGAAGCGGATCGCGCATTCTACGCATCGTGAATGATTGGGAGTCGCTGCGAAAGGCTTTGGCTGAGGTACCCGTGCCATTCGTACAGGAGCACTTCTCGGATGATCTGGGTGAGTACTCGGCAGGAATCTTTGCCTGCGAAGATTTCGATTCGGTGCTGACATTTCGGCGCGAGCTTTGCGGGGAGGGATGCTCGATGAAGGCAGAAACCAGCGATGACGCCGAAGTCGCGGACTATTGCAGCCGAATTGGACGTGCCATGCGGCTGCGTGGAGCGGCTAATGTGCAGGTCAGAAAAACGCGTTTCGGCGTTCGTCTGCTGGAAGTGAACGCCAGGTTTTCCAGCCTGGTTGCGGCCCGGGCGGCGGCGGGATTTCGAGACGCGGAGTGGTGGCTGAGATTGAGGCTTGGCATGGACATCCCTGCGCCGCCGGGCGTGTATCGCAAGCTCCGGTTCGAAAGATACTTTCACGACCTGGTCGACTTCGGCGACGGGTTCCAAGGAGTTAGCGAGTGGTCACCTCGGCAGCACTCGATGCTGCAGGCTGCAATGAAAAAGAGGGGGTCGGATTGAAGTGCCGGATGCGGTCCGGCGATTGGGCAGGTATATTGTTGAAGGCGCCGCAACCGATAACTCGGATCGAGAATGCCTAAAATCAGGTCTTCACAACATGGAGATAGGTAGCCTGTGAGCGGGCATCGCTGGCGCAAGGATAACGAACGCAATGTTCGCATTTACAGCGAGCGCGTCCGCCAGCACGGCTACGACGTAAAGGCCCTGGGCTGGGGAAGCCGGGAGTCGCAGGCCCGGCGCTTTGCGGTGTTGAATGAAGTCGGCCCACTCAACGGCAGCAGCGTGCTGGATGTGGGATGCGGCCTGGGCGACTTGTATGCATGGATGAGACGGAAGGGGCTGCGCGTTCGCTACATGGGAGTGGACATCACGCCGAGGATGGTGGACAAGGCGCGCGAGCGTTTTCCGAAAACGCAATTCCGCGTCTGTGACGTCCTCGATGGCTCGCAAGCCGTCGCGGCGCACGATTACGTGCTGAGCAGCGGAATTTTCACGCACGGTGGCAGATCGGCATTTGAGTTTCTCAAGGCCATGGTGCGTCGCATGTTCGATCTGTCGAAACAGGCCTTGGCGTTCAACTGCTTGAGCGGATGGGCGGAAGTGAAAGAGCTCGGAGAATTTCATGCGGATCCTCTGAGAGTGGTTTCGTTCTGCCGGACGCTGACCCCGCGCGTGGTGTTGCGGCACGATTATCACCCGCGCGATTTCACAGTTTATCTGTACCGGTGAAGGAAAGAGTTTTGACCAAGAGAGACCAGTTGGCGGCAGCAGCGAAAAGAGAAAAATCGGGTTCGCCTTACCGATTCAACCAGGCGATGCGCAGCGAGAAGGAGAAGAGATATCTCTCCGATCTCGAATCATGCGCGATGACGAGCCCTTTCAGCATGGTCGAGAAGCTGATGAACTTCCCGATGTATGTGCCGCGCCAGAATCTCGCCAATTTTCTGATCAAATACGAAATTTTCAAGCAGGTTCTTGAGGTGCACGGCTCGATCATTGAATGTGGCACTGCCTTCGGGGGGGGCTGATGACGTTTGCGCAGCTGAGCGCCATCTTTGAGCCGACGAATCATCAGCGACGGATCGTAGGATTCGATACGTTTGCGGGATTCACTCGCATGGCATACCAGGACAAAGGGAGCATGTCGCCGGATGCGCACGCCGCAGGCATGGCGGTGGATTCTTATGCCGAGATTGAGCGTTGCGTGGAACTCTACGACGCCAACCGCTTCGTGGGGCATGTTCCGAAAGTTGAATTGCTGCGAGGCGACGCGACCAAGACGATCCCGGAATACGTGAAGAACAATCCGCAACTGCTGGTCAGCCTGTTGTATCTGGACTTCGACGTGTTTGAGCCCACGAAGGTGGCTTTGCAGCAGTTCCTCCCGCGCATGCCAAAGGGAGCCGTCATTGCTTTTGACGAGTTGAATCTCCGCGATTGGCCAGGGGAGACGGTGGCCGCGCTGCAAATGTTCGACATGAACAAGTTGCCGCTGAAGAGATTTCCGTTCGGGTCAACCATCTCTTACGCGCTGGTTGGATAAGCGTGATCCTGACCGCACACCAACCCGTGTACTTACCGTGGCTGGGCCTGTTCCATAAGATCGCCTTATGCGATACCTATGTTTTCCTGGATTCTGTGAAGTACCTCAAGCAGGACTGGAACAATCGCAACAAGATTAAAGGCGCGGCCGGCGCCATGTGGTTAACGGTTCCCGTGGCGACGGGAGGTACCGACAATATACTGCTTCCGGACGTCCGCATCAGCAACGAACACAATTGGCGAACGAAGCACTGGCGCTCCATCAGGAGTTGCTATGGCAGGGCGCCGTATTTCGATCAGTACGCCCCGTTTCTGGAAGATGTGTACCGCTGCAAGTGGGAGTCTTTGAACGAGCTGGACCTGCACATGCTGCGGTGGTCGCTCGAAGTGCTGGGGATTAGGGTACAGTTTCTGCGCGCATCGGAACTTGATCTGGAGGGCACAAAATCGGACCTGGTGCTCGATATGTGTCGTAAGCTGGGGGCGAAGACTTACATCTTTGGCGCACTGGGTCGAGACTATGCGCAAGTGACGGATTTTGAGCGTGCCGGAGTCGACGTGATATTTCAGGATTACCGGCATCCTCAGTACCCGCAATTACACGGGGACTTCATCCCCTATCTCTCGATTGTCGATCTGCTGTTTAACTGCGGCCCGAAGAGCCTGGAAGTACTGATGCAGAATCAGGAGGCGATTTCTCGATGAATGTTCTGGTGGTGGCTGCGCACCCGGATGACGAGCTGCTGGGATGCGGTGGAACCGCGGCGCGGCTGGCGAAGGAAGGGCATTCGGTGTACATGGCGATTCTCGGCGAGGGACTAACCTCGCGCGTGGCGCAGCGGACGGACGTCGCACCGTCGGCGTTGAAGAGCCTGAGTACGTGCAGCCAGCGGGTTGCGGATCTGTTGGGAGTGAAGGAACTGTCGATGCATGGGTTGCCCGACAACCGCTTCGACACGCTGCCGTTGCTGGAGGTGATCAAGACCGTGGAAGGCCTGATCGAGCGCTGGCGCCCGACTGCAATCTACACGCACCACGGGGGCGATTTGAATGTGGATCACCAAGTCGTAAGCCGCGCCGTGCTGACAGCGACGCGGCCCGCGGAAAGCCATCCGGTACGGGAGCTGTATATGTTCGAGATTGCTTCCTCCACGGAGTGGGCGTTTCAACAATTTTCTCCGGTGTTCAAGCCGAATGTATTTGTCGACATCGAAGACACGCTTGCGCTGAAGCTGGAAGGCATGCGGCAGTACGAGAGCGAAGCGCGTAAGTATCCGCACCCTCGGTCGATTGAGGCGTTGACAGCGACTGCGCGGCGGTGGGGTAGCGTAGTGGGCCGCAAGGCTGCCGAGGCGTTCGAGGCAGTGCGGTTGATCCGGTAAGCGCTGCCACCATTTCGCAAACAGACCCGGTCTGACGTTGATGAGAGTTCTCCTGCTGCATCCCGAGGATGTGCCGTTGCGAGGCGAGAGTACGCGTTCGCACTGGGACTTGATCGTCGATCTGGGCTTTGCGGGGGCGAGTGTCTACGAGGAATGGTCTCGGCAAACTGGGTCGAGGGTGATCAGCCTGTATCAGTTTGCCGATCAGGAGAGCTTCCGGTGGGTCAAGCAAGGACTGGCGCTGGGGCAGGGAAGACTGCTGGACCGGATAGGGCTCGATTGGTGGGAGATTCTGGCTCCCTGCCTGTATCAGGACCAGCAGGCGATTTATTTGCTTGAGCAATTGAGACGGGAACTTGGCCCGGGTCCGCTTGAAATAGTCGCAACCCGCGCGCACTCGCACGCGCAGTTGTTGAGCTCTGGTGACGGGCTGGCCCGTGCGGAACGTTGGCGGCGGCTTCGAACCGTCCGAGTCTAGTTTCGCGCGTGGTTGCCGCCGCGAAAGACCTGCGCCCCTCGCAGATGGTCGAGATCGCATTTGACAAGTGGGATACGAGCTACACCTTGAGAAGCAAGGTAACAAAGCGGCGCCGAGCGAAATTGAATGAGCCAGTGATGTTGTTGCCGACGGCCTATTCCAACGTCACGCGAACCGTGCTGGCCTACGCGGCACAGTTGCGGGATCGGCGGTTTCTGCTGGCTACGACTCGGCGCAGTGGAGAGACGAGCAGATTACCAGCCAACGTAGTCTCTGTTCCGCTCTCCGCGTATGCCGAGACGTCAGCTGAGACTGCGGCGGAAACGGCTGAGATGCTCAAGGCTTGGAGCGCGTTGCAGAGAGAACTGGGAGAGATCGACGAACTGCGTCAGAGGATTCAGGCGGGCGTATGGAATTACATCGCGCCCCAACTGGAAATCGGATTGCGCCTGCGGGACGCGTGGCGCGTGCTGATGTCCTCCGAACCGGTGACTGGAGTTCTTTGTGGTGACGATCTGAATTACCACACGCGGCTCCCGTTGATTCTGGCGAAGAGCACGGGACGCAAGTCCGTATACTGCGCTCACGGTGCACTCGATGGCGGACTGCTCTTCAAGAAGTCTTACGCTGATCTCCACCTTGTAAAGGGAGAGATGGAACGCGACTACATGCTTCGGATGAGCGATATCAAACCGGAACAAGTGGAGATTGCGGCGCCAGCGGAGGAGGGGCGTGATTTTGGACGGGCGAGTGTTGCCGATTCGGCGACAGCCGACATCGTCTTTTTCTCACAACCTTACGAAGTTGTGGGCGGACGTGGTGGAGAGATCTACCGGGAGATTCTGCGCCCGCTGGTTGCCGTTGCCCGCGAACTGAATCGCAGAATCATTGTGAAGCTCCATCCCTTTGAGAGCGTTCGAGGACGCGCGCGGATCCTGAGATCCTTTTTGTCGGCCGAAGAATTGAAACGAGTCGAAATCAGCAGGATGCCTGCCTCAGAAGTCTTGCCGCGGACATTTCTCGGGATCGGGTTGGACTCGAGTGTTGCGGTCGAGTGTGCGCAGCGCGAGATTCCTTATTTTATGTGCGGGTGGTTGGACTTCAACGGGTTCGGATATATGCGGCAGTTTGAACGGTTTGGAGTTGGGATGCTGCTGAACGGGCCTGATGAGATTCTCTTCATCCCGCAGCGCGTCGCCGATTTTGTGCCTGATCGCGCGGGGATACGCCGATTCTGGCAGCCCACGGACGAGCAGCGTCTGGATCAACTTCTTTTTGGGACGAGCGGAGTTCTCACCTCAACCAAATGCGCGTCCTAAGTCCCATTCTCCATCGGGTGATTTATCCGGCACTGGGATCGGCGGGGTATTTTCATTCTCGTCGGGTCGCTCCCGTCACGGTGATTACTTATCATGGCGTTTTGCCCGCCGGGTACGTGAGTGAGGATTCGTTCCTGGACAATACGCTGGTCACGGAAGGGGCGTTCCGATCACAGTTGCGATTGCTGAAGAAACATTACAACGTCATCTCGCCCGACGAGTTTCTGCGGTGGCTTCGCAAGGGTAGGAACTTGCCGGAGAGGGCCGTTTTATTGACGTGTGATGATGGACTACTCAATCATCTCAACGTCATGGCCCCGATTTTGCGGGAAGAGAAATTGAAGTGCCTGTTTTTCGTGACCGGATCATTTCTGGAAAGCACACCATCGCTGCTCTGGTACGTTGAACTTTATCTGTTGCTGATGCAGGCGCCGCGTCTGGACAAGCCAATTCTTCTGTACGGGATTGCCATTCCGGAGATCTCGGATGATCCGGGTCAGCGTCGCGTTGTCTGGTTAACGTTGCTCAAAAAGCTGTCGCAGTTCGATGCCGGCGCGAGGCGCAGTTTCCTGGGCGCCGCGGCCGCGGGATTGGGGTTGCAGCCATCCTGGAAGACGCGTTACCTGGATGATCCGTTGCTGCGGTGTCGCTTTCAATTGCTGCAGTTGCGGGAGTTGAAACAGCTGGCAGAGGCGGGGATGAGCATTGGGGCGCACAGCTTGAGTCATCCAATGCTCGCCGAGCAATCGGTGGAGCTGGCTCGCGCCGAGATTGTGGAATGCCGCAAAGCGCTGGAAGAGGCTTTAGGGAGGCAGGTGTGGGCGATCGCGTATCCTTTTGGCGATCCTGCTTCGCTGGGAGCGCGTGAATTTAAGCTGACGGAAGAGGCGGGGTACGACTGCGGTTTTGTGAATGTGGGCGGAGTGTTCGACGCGAGATCATCCAGATACAGGCTTCCACGCGTCCACGTCACGGCGGAGATGTCGCTGTCGGTGTACGAAGCATATGTCTCCGGATTTCACGAGAGGGTGCAGGCAAAATTCCGAGGTTCAAGCAGCTTTGGATAAAGTGAAAGAGAACAACGAATGAGTGCAGGCCGTTACATTCGGAGTACAGTATTGATTCGCATTGCTATCTTCTGGCCATGATGAAGGGGGCGGGCTGAACAACTTGCGCTTGGTTTTGCTGAAAGAGATCGTTGAAGATGAAAATCTGCGCCGCCAGTGGAATGCACTGGTGGAGCGAACAGGGGATCCACAGGTGTTTTACACCTACGAGTGGGCCCTTGCAGTCCAGCGCGCATATTCAAGTTCTCTTAGCCCTCGAATCTGGCTTGCCTATGACGCCAAGGGCGCCCTTTGCGGAGTGGCGGCGCTAGCAAATACGGCCGAGGACGAGGGTTCATTCCTGTGTGCCACCACCGGCGACTACTGTGATTTTCTGAGTGCGCCTGAAGATCGGGCCGATCTTGTTGAGGCAGTTCTATCCGAGGTGCGCAAAGAGGGAATCCGGAAGGTGATATTGACCAACCTGCCGGCGGATTCACCTACGTATCCGGCGATCGAAAAGCTGGCGCGTCGCAGCGGATACTACTGTTTTCAGCGGCTGGCGTATGTGTGCGCTCGGGTGGTGTTCAGTCGCCTCGAGCGAGGGAAGGAAGGCAGGCCCGTCGCGCCCGGTCTAAAACGGATCCGACGCCTTGCCAAGGCGGTCGGTGCTGAGTCGCCACTTCGCGTTGACCATAGTCGATCCTGGGATTCGGTGCAGCCGATCCTGCCCCAGTTCATACGGGCCCACGTTGCGAGATTCCTAGAACTCGGGCGGATCAGCAATTGTGCCAACGCCCGGCGTAGGGTCTTCCTCGAAGAGCTAGCGAAGCTCCTATCGGGGGCCCAATGGCTGGTGTTCAGCCGCATGATCGCGGGAGAACGAACAATTGCCTGGCATTATGGGTTCCAGTTTCACGATACATGGTTCTGGTATCAGCCCACTTTCGACAGCCGTATGGAGAGGCATTGGCCGGGATTCTGCTTGCTGACTCAACTGATCCAAGACGCAATCGACGATCCCACCTATGAAGATACTCGACCTTGGTCTGGGATCAGAAGCTTATAAAGCGAGGTTCGCCAACGGTTCGCGCGAGACGCTTTACGTCAATCTACATAGTTCTCTTCTGGACCATTTGAGGGCGGTGCTTCGCTATCGCGTCGCTGCTGGAGTGAAAGCCTTCCCGTCGGTGGAGAGGTTTGCCGAGTTGCTTCGAAAAAAGTTCCATTTGTTCCGGGATCGCTTGCGTAGGGACGGTGCCCGAAAAACGCTAGCCTGGGCGGCGAGTCGTGCACTTCGACTCCTCTGGGCACGGGATGAGGTTTTCTTTTTCGAGCTGATCCGCAATCAGCCACTGTCCGAGTCGAACGCGCTGACTCTGAGTCGAATCGATCTCGATTTGTTGGCAACGGCCGCCATGCAATACGCCGACGACGAGGGCACCCTTGCGTATCTGCTGCGCTGCGCGACGCGTTTGCGCATTGAAGAATACGCCGGGTTCGCGTTGCTGAATAGCGATGGCCAGGCCGTCCACTTTACCTGGGCGGGACCGTTTGGCGGATTTCATTGGTCAGAGCTGGACAGTACGTTGCCGGCCCCCTCGCCCGATTCGGTGGTACTGTTCGACTCGTGGACTCCGGTGTCCCAGCGCGGACGTGGGTATTACGCTCCAACCCTCGTGCTGGTAGCAGAAAGAGTTCAGCAACAAGGAAAGCGCGCCTGGGGCTTCAGTGCGGCCACGAATACATCCTCGATACGCGGGTTGGAGAAGATGGGGTTCCCACGACGTTTCTCGATGGTTCGACGCAAGTTCCTTTGGTGGCAGCGGCTGAGCCAGCACACCACCGAGAGCACGATGAAAGCGGAAGTGCCGGTGGTCTGCTGAGCTCTCACAAATTCAAGACTTACACCACGCTCAATGAAAGTTCCGTTCAACGAGGCCGCTGCCGTACCTCCAACCTCGCCACCTGAGGTGGCCCCCGATGTGCTCGGCCCGGAATTCAGCCGGAACATGGGCCAAATATTCCGCCAGTCTGCGGTGTTCTTTCTGGGCACTCTGTTCACGTTGGGCGCAGGTTATCTGGTCAAAGTGTACGTGGCCCGTGTGTTGGGTGCGGAGCAGTTGGGGGTCTACGCACTCGGCATGACGATGGTGAATTTCGTTCAGATGGCGGGGATGCTGGGACTTCATGGTACAGCTGCCCGTTTCGTGTCGGCGTACAACGGGACTAGAAAATTTGACGAGTTGCGCGGCTACCTGACCCGAAGCACGGGCGCGATCCTGCTCCTGAACGTGTTCTGGGCGGTTGGTTTGGTGTTGGGCGGGAAGTGGGTCGCGCGGAATCTGTACCACGCACCTGATCTCGCGCAGTATATCCCCTTGTTTGCAGTCCTGGCTGTTCTCGGGGCCGTCAATGTTTTTTATTGCCAGGTTCTCGCGGGCTTCAAAGATATTGCGAAGCGCACGGTGATCACCAACTTCGTGGGCAGCCCACTGGTGATTGCTCTGACCGTCCTGCTGCTGATGTTGGGAACGGGCATGTGGGGCTATCTGAGCGCGCAGATCGCAAGCTCCGTCGTGGTAGTGGCGCTATTGGTGGCGGCTGCGCGGAAGTTGACTCCGCGACAAGCCCGTTTTTCGTTGGTGGCATCCCCGCCGCTCGGTCCCGAGGTTAAGTCGATGGCCTTGGCGTTTCTGGGGATGAGCGTGCTGGAGTTTCTGGTAACTCAGGCGGATAAGATTCTGCTGGGGCTCTACCTGAACGCACGCGTAGTCGGAATTTATGTTCTGGCGTCTACGCTTTCGTCGTTTATCCCGATGATTCTGCAATCGGTAAATCAGATTTTTGCTCCGGTGATTGCCGATCTGCACGCGCAGGGAAAGCGCGAGATATTGCAGAAGTTGTTCCAGACTCTCACCAAGTGGGTTGTCGGACTCAGTTTCCCGCTGGCGTGTGTGATGATTGTGTTTGCCGCACGGCTGATGCGGATCTTCGGACCAGACTTCGAGAGCGGGTGGCCGGTTCTGGTGATTGGAGCCGTAGGACAGTTGGTGAACTGTGCCGTCGGTTCGGTCGGATATCTTCTGTTGATGTCGGGAAACCAGAAGCGGTTGATCAAGGTGCAGTTTGCGATGACGATTGTTTCGGTCGTGACGAATGTTTCTTTGATTCCCACTCTCGGGATTGTGGGAGCCGCGCTAGCAGCCGCCGGTGTGAATGTCGGTGGGAACCTGTGGAATTTGTACGAAGTGCGCAAGGCACTAGGGATTTCCCCCTATAATCGAAGTTACTTTGCGCTTGCGATTCCCGGAGCATCTGCGTTGTTGACAGTGTTGATGGTGCGATACACGGCCGGCCCGAGTGCAAATCCGTGGTTTGTGGTCGCGTTGTCGCTGCTGCTGGGATACGCGGTGTTCGTCGGATTTTCCGCTGCATTTGCGTTGGATCCAGATGATCGAATGTTTGCGCGGAGCGTCTGGTCGCAACTGCGCGCGGGCGTACAAAAGTTTGGAGCGAAGGCGTGATGAGCCAATCCCGAACCGTCAATTTGCCCGAGGACCTGTGCGTGGCGGCAGAAAAGTTCATGACGGGTCGATTCGAGAGCCTCGAGGCGCTCATCAGTTTTCTGCTGCAGGAAGTTGTCAAGGACGACGTAAGCAAGTTCGATCAGGCGGAAGAGCAGATGATTGAGCAGCGCCTGAAAGATCTGGGCTACATTTGAAGCTGTTGAGCGAGCCTGCCATTTTCTCGATCCACATCGCAACGCAATGAAGAAACGTTCGCTGGTACTGGTGACGGTCGATTGCCTGCGAGCCGATCATGTCGGCTTTCTGGGATATTCCCGCGCCGTCACGCCAAACCTGGACGCATTGGCGGAGGACAGCGCGGTTTTCTCGAACGCAATCGTGGCGGGCGCGCCGACATATTTCTCTTTTCCCGCCATTCTCGCGTCGCGCTATCCGCTCGCGCTCGGCCGGGATGTGTTGGGGATCGCACCGCACGAGCCCACCATGGCGACCGCGCTGCGTGAGGCTGGTTATGCGACAGCTGCCTTCGTCGCAGGCAACCCGTACTTGAGCCGCCGCTATGGCTATGACCAGGGCTTCGACAGTTTTCAGGATTTTCTGAACTCGGCGGGCAGTGGCCCTCCGCCGTTGGGTACGACTCCAGGACGTTTCTCGAAGTTGAATCAGTTGATCCAAGGCGTTTCACGCCAAAACGGTCTGTTGACTGGCGCGTACAACGAACTCTATTTCTGGTACTGCCAATGGCAGTCTGCTCGCGAAGAGATCCCGATGGATACGTTGCGGCGGTATCCTGCAGCGAATGTCATCGTTGATCAGGCTCAGTCCTGGTTGAGTGGCCTCGGAGAACAGCCGTTCTTCCTGTGGCTGCATCTGATGGACCCGCATCATCCTTACTATCCGCCCGAGGAGTCGTTGACTGCTCTGGGCGTGCCCAACATGACGGCCCGGCGAGCGCGCTTTCTGAATTCCTTTTGGAACCGTGGGGACATCGGGCCGCAACGGCTAAAACGTTACAAGGCAGAGATCCTCTCGCTTTACGATGCCGGAGTTTATTGGGTGGACAAGCAACTCTCCCGGCTGGTCGAAGGCTTTGCAGAATTCACAGCGATGGGATGAAACAGTTTTTGCGGTGACGGCGGATCATGGAGAGGCGTTCCTGGAACATGGCGATCGCTATCACTCGCCGACGAGTTTGCCGGAACATCTGATTCATGTGCCGCTGATGATCCACGCGCGCGAATTGTCAGGGCGCCGTTTCTCGCAGAAGCCTTTCAGTCTTGTCCATCTGGCTCCGACTCTGCTGGACGCTGTTGGTGTTGCTTCACCTGATCGTTTTCAGGGGCGAAGCGCGTGGGACCAGGTCTCGGACGGGAGAGTTGCAGGGCGAGCCTGCGATTACAGAGTGTATCGACGGGTGTAACAATCCGGCTCAGGCGGATGATCGCGTGCGCCCTCGGTTGATGGCGGTTCGGGACCAGGAATTGAAGCTGGTCGTCAATTTTCGTGAGAAGCAGGATTACTTGTACGACCTGAAGAACGATCCGGGAGAACGCTCGCCGCTGTCGCCGGGGCAGAGAGTGCGTGAGCGCGCCAACCTTTTGCTGGTAGCTCACCGGCATTTACTCGGGACGAGCGAGAGCAGTAAGACGGACTTGCGCCTACGCGCACGTCTTCGGGAACTGCAGCAATCGGCAAGAATGGCAGGCGACGGCGCCGGTCTTTCGTAGATGACGCAAGACCAGCGGATTTCTAAGACTATGGGCAAACTCCGAGTGTTGTTCATGCCGGACGTAGATCGCGACAACACGAACGCTCAAAGTCTGAATGTGCGAGAGATTGTTCTGCGGCTAGATCCAGAGAAGTTTCATTGCACGCTCTGGTACGAACGCGAACCGGAGCCGCGGTTGCGGAATTTGTCGAGCGTGCGACTGTTGGAGTTGCCGTCGCGCGGGAAGACTCTGCGGATCTTGAGGGAAATGCTGGCAGGTTATGACATGGTTGCTTACATGGACTACAGCCCCGCCAGTTATCTGTTTCTGCGTGTCCCGCACCCGGTGCGACGGGCGAAGGCGGTCATGCACCTGGAGGCGCCCACATCGCAGTTGACGAACCCCACGCCTCAGCTGCGACGACTGTATGAGGGGGTTCGGTCACGGTGTGACGTCTATACAGGAATCACGGGGTTCGTTGCCGACGAGTTCTATAGCGTGACGAAAAAGCGCGTGAGCTACATCCTTCCGGTGGGAGTCGATACGAGTCTGTTCAGTCCGCCGGCAGTTCGAAACAATGAGGCACCCGTCGTGCTTTTTGCGGGAACGCTGATTGAACGGAAGGGGCCGCAGTACGTCGTGGATGCCGCCGCTCGATTTCCGAATGCAAAGTTCCGCCTGGTGGGCGCGGGGCGGGGAGGGTTTGAACAGGTCTTGCGAGAGAAGATCGCGCAATCCGGTCTGACGAATGTGACACTGGAGGGGCCGAGCACGCAGGCACGAATGCTCGAGATCATGCGCGAGAGCGACATCTTTCTGCTTCCGTCGCGGCTGGAGGGGATACCCAAGGTTACGCTGGAAGCGGCGGCCACCGGATTGTCGTGCGTCGTGTTTCGCGATTATGAAACTCCGTCGGTGATTGATGGAGTGACTGGATTTCAAGTCGCAACGACCGAGGAGATGATGCAAGCTCTGGCGAAACTGATCGCCGACCGCGCGTTGCGGCAGCATATGGGAGAAGCGGCACGCAAGCACATGGCGAATTTCGACTGGGATCTGGTGGGCCAGCAGTGGCAGGCGGCTTATCTGGAAATCGCAAGGGCCCGATAGAGACGGTCAGATTCGTCTTGGAATGCGCGATTCAGCTTCGATCTATTGAGCTTTCTTTCCACACCCGCGGGTTGCGGCTTCCAGCGTGATCAAAGACAATCAGAAACGGAATCGGTTCGCGCTTCCGGGGAGTTATGCGACAGGTGAATAGGCAGGAGGACGTTCGTGCAGATGTCGGACAAAAGCAGGAAATGACGAGTCTGATCGCGAACATTCCGAGCATCCGCAAGAGGGAATAATCTTCACGTCCTGACCCTCACGCCTTTTTACCCGAACGACCAGGATGCCACCAAGGGATGCTTCATCTCTGAACCAGTGGATTGGCTCGCTCGAACTGGGGTGCGGAATACGGTATTTGCCGTTCAGCCGTTCTATCGTACGAGACTCCGCGCGAGCGATTCCGCCGCGCAGGCTGAGTTTCTTCGGTATTTCGCGTTGCCGGGAGGCCTTGGACTTCCTACCGCTGGCGTATTTTTGTTCGCTCGCATCATCGGAAGAGTACGGGAACTGCACCGCTCGGAACGGATTGACCTGATCCACGCCCATGCGCCTCTGCCCTGTGGACATGCTGCCATGCTTTTGAGCGCGGAACTTGGCATACCGTATGTGGTTTCGGTGCACGGCCTCGACGTGTTTTCGTCGGAGCAAGTCGGTGGTCGAGCCGGCGAATGGTGCCGGCGGATTTCCCAGCGCGTGTATCGATCGTCGAGGAGAGTGATTTGCATCAGCGAACGCGTTCGCGAGCAGGTTCTGGAAGGTACGGGGCAAAAGTGCCGGACTTCCGTTGTGTACAACGGGGTGGATCCGGAGATATTTTCGCCGGGCAGTCGAAACCTCTGCTGGGAGTCCGGTCATTTTGAGTGTGGGGAACCTGATTCCGATCAAGGGCCACGAAGTACTTATCCGCGCGGTCGCGACGCTTGCTGCTGAGTTTCCGGAGCTGACACTGGAGATCATCGGCTACGGGCCGGAGCAATCGCGGCTGCAGGCTCTGGCTCAGCAACTTGGAGTTGGCGGTTCGGTGCGCTTTCTCGGACTGCAATCGCGGCCGCATGTGGCAGCCGCCATGCGGCGATGCACGGTGTTTGCTCTGCCTAGCCGATACGAAGGTCTAGGTTGCGTTTATCTTGAAGCGATGTCGGCGGGCAAGCCGGTGATTGGCTGCCGCGGGCAGGGGATTGCGGAGATCATCCACCACGGGTCCAATGGATTTCTGGTCGGGCCTGATAACGAGAAGGAGTTGGCACTGGCGCTGGCGATGCTGCTGCGGGACGAACCACGCCGGCGCAGTCTCGGGGCTGCTGCGCGGGATACGATTCTGGACAGACTCACGCTGGAGCAACAAGCGGAGAGTCTGGCGCGCATCTACCGGGAGTCGGTGGGATGAAGCGGCGCCTGGTGATTCTGACGGAAATTATCTCGCCTTATCGGATTCCTTTATTTAATGCTCTTGCCAGGAATGGGGAGGTGGATCTGCACGTTATTTTCCTGGCGGAGACGGATCCTACGTTGCGGCAGTGGCACGTTTATAGGAACGAAATTCAGTTTTCCTATCAGGTGCTGCCATCGTGGCGGCAACGGTTCGGGCGGCACAACCTGCTGCTGAACCGAGGTGTTGCGCGTGCTCTGGGTGCGAGCGCGCCCAATGTGATTCTCTGTGGTGGATACAATTATGTGGCCTCATGGCAAGCTCTGCGGTGGGCGAGGGCGCACAAGGTCCCTTTTGTTCTCTGGTCGGAGAGCAACGCGAAAGATCTGCGCCGCGGCCATGCCGTGGTAGAGTTCTTAAAGAGTTCATTCCTTCGCAAATGCAGTGGATTCGTGGTGCCGGGGCTGGCGGCACAGGAATATCTTTGCGCCGACAAGAAGATTGCGGAAAGATGCGCTGTTCACCGCTCCGAATGCCATCGATAATGACCTGTTCGCCGTAGGGGCGATCGCTGCCCGCCAGAATGCTGACACTTTGCGCCGAGAGCTGGGTCTGCCGAAACGTTATTTTTTATTTACGGGACGCCTGGTGCGGGAAAAGGGTGTGTTTGAATTGCTAGCGGCATATGCCAAACTGACACGAGTCGATACGCCAGCAGGTTGGGCTTGTGTTCGTGGGCGACGGCGCAGCTCGACAGCAATTGGAGAAGCAGGCTGCGGTCATTGCGCCGGGAACGATAAGATTTGCGGGCTTTGCGCAGAGGGAGCAGTTGGCGCCCTACTATGCACTGGCCGAAATGCTGATTCTGCCTACATACGCGGATACTTGGGGATTGGTTGTGAATGAAGCCATGGCATGTGGTTTGCCGGTGATTCTGAGCCGTGCGGCGGGATGCGCTGCGGAACTGGTGCGGGAGAACTGGAACGGGTTGCTGATCCCGCCGCGGGATGTATCGTCCTTGACCTTTGCGATGCGCAGTCTTGCCGACCAACCCGGCCTCTGCGCAACCATGGGCGCCAACAGCGCGAAACATATTGCCCACTATTCGCCGAGCGAATGGTCCGGTGGGATTGCGCGGATGGTCGAAGCGGAGGTAGGTAGAGTGCGAACAAGGAGCGAGTTGCAAACGTGATCAGCTCCTACGACCCTCTTATTTGCAGTCTTTGCGGTTCCCGCGATGCTGTCACTTTGTTTGAGTCACTGACAAACCGCGGTATGACGAGTGATTCCCGAATCGTCCGTCGTAATCTCAAGAAGGTGCAGTGTAAAGTCTGCGGACTGGTTCGGGACGGACAGCCCTTCGCTTCCGGCGACCTTGAGCAACACTACTCCGCCAGCTACACGCTCAACGTAGCCAAGTCGGGAGAGGAACACGTCTTCTATGCGGCAAACGGCGCGACGGCTCGCAGCCGCCTGCTCCATGACTGGATTCTCGCATTGAAGCCTGCGAGCACTTGGCAGTCCGGAATCCGGGTGCTTGAGGTGGGTTGCGGCCAGGGAAGCTTACTCAATCAACTGCGAGGTACGTTTCCGTCGGCCCGTTTCTCCGGTATCGATTTGAGCGCTCAGGCCGTGACGCTTGCGAATGCCAAGGGTTTTGATGTTCGACAAGGGGATCTCGAGGGTCTTCGAGGAGAAACGTTTGACCTGATAATTGCCTTCGGCGTGCTCGAGCATGTGCCGAACCCGAGGGAGTTCCTGTCTCAGGTTCGCGACCTTCTCCCTGCAGGCGGCGAGGCGATTGTCGGTCAACCGATGCAGGACGTGCCAAGCTACGACGTTTTCTTCGTGGATCATTTGCATCATTTCACGACGGATCACGTGCGTTTCCTGGGCGAGGGTGCGGGGCTGGCACAGGCTGCTGTCCTGGCGGGTCATCCTTCCATCCAAAATTTCAGCATGCATCACTTTCGGAAGACTGAGTGCAGGCTCCCGGCCACACACGTGTCTCATCCCAAGATTTCGCAGTGCGCCGAGGCGATCGCTATATACCAGGAGGTGTTTTCCTCCTTGAACGATTGTCTCGCCAAGTGCAAGGAAGACGAGCGAATTGCGGTGTTTGGGACTGGAGAGGTGTTCACGCTGCTGTATACGTACTCGAGTTTGCATTTGACAAAGATCGTATGCGGGCTGGACGACAATCGAGATCGCCAGGCGAATCTCAACTGGCCGTTTCCGGTGGTATCGCCAGATCGAGCAAAGGAATTTGGGATATCGGTGGTACTGTTGTGCGCGAATACTATGTACAACGATTTGATCTTGGGACGGCTTTCAAAATTGCATCTGCCAGCCGTCAAGGCTTTGCACATGTCGGATAAACCGCGCGAGGGCTGGTTATCGCTCTGGCTTTAGCAGCGTGTTGAACGGACAAGAGATGGTAACCGCAGTTCACTTCTGCGGGAAACGAGTCGAATTTGAATTGTGTGATGCCGACTGGCAGTAATCAACCCTCCCCGCCCGGTGTCGTGATGCCTATGGGCTGCGCGCCGTCCTTCCCGCTCTGTACCAAAGGGATGGCTGAGCACCATCGTGCGAGTGGACGAAGGAGAGGAAGATGGGCGTGACCGAGCGGATTCCAAAGGCACATCATTGCTGCCGTTGTTCTGGGCCTGATGGCATTGGCATATTTCGCGTATTCACGGCCAGGCTATTTCACCAGCCAAATCTATTTGGGAGGCGTACTTCTTCTCGAGTGCCTGGCGGCCGCGTCTGGATGTATCGAAGAGTTTTTTTCCCGATCATCGTGGTGGCGTTTCTCTTCGCAGGGGTGGATCTCCCGGTGGGAGCGTTCTGGGCAATCTTGCGCTGGCTGTTTCTGGCCGTGGGAGCATTGACCGGCACATTCCTCATGTTCAAGGAACGCAGCCACCACTTCGGTCTGATCCATGTCGTGACCGTGTTTGCGGTCCTGTCAGCGGTCGCTTCGGCCGCGGTTTCCCAGTTTCCGCAAGTCGCGCTGCTGAAGGCTTTGAGCCTGCTTTTGTTGTCTCTGTACGGAAGCACCGGCGCAAGACTCGCAGTGGCGGGGCGGGAGCAGCAGTTTTTTTCGGGGCTGCTACTAGGCTGCGAGGTGTTTGTAGGGGTGCTAGCTGGATTTTACGCGATCGGCATTGAGATGATGGGGAATCCCAACTCACTCGGTGCAGTCACGGGAGTCTTCTTAGCCCCGATTCTTCTTTGGGGAACATTTCTGGACGCAACTCCCTTTGTGCGAGGGCGGCGTTTCGCGCTCTACGCAGTCTGCATGTATCTGGTGTTCCACAGTCACGCGCGGGCCGGCATGGCTGCGGCTTTAGTTTCTTCGGCCCTCCTGTGTATTGCATTGCGCAAGTACGGAGCAGTTATAAAGAGCGCCAGCGTCGTCCTGATTCTGGTTTCCGCAGGCGCCATTTTACGACCGGAGGCCGTGTCGAACACTTTTTCGTCTTTGAAAACCTCCGTGATCTACAAGGGCGGAGCCGAGGGCTCCTTGTTGGCCTCGCGCGAATCACCGTGGCAGAAGGCCATCGACAGTATCCACACCCACTTCTGGTTTGGAACCGGCCTCGGCACGATCGAGACCAACAAGGATCCAAAACAGATTGGGATGTTTTCCTCGAATGCGAATGTGACGACGGAAAACGGGAGTAGTTATCTATCCATCCTGTCGGGAGTGGGGATTCTCGGCGTTGTGCCGTTTTCATTCCTGCTCCTGCTTCTGTTGGGAAAGGTTTTTCGCACGTTATCCTGGGTGGTCAAGACTCGCAATCCGTGTCATCCCTCCGTCGCTCTTGCGCTAGTCGTGGTCGCGGGATTGCTGCACGCGGGATTTGAAGACTGGTTATTCGCTTCCGGCAACTACCTCTGCGTCTGGTTTTGGAGTCTGGCATTTATTTTTGTGGATGTGGCGCCGTCGTCGTCCCCTCGGATTGCGCTCGCCTGGCGCTACAGGGCTGTGCAGCGCGGCTTTCGCGATGTTGCGCCAAGTCAATGACAAATTGGTTCGTGAACATCCTCGTGCTCAGTTATGTTGCCGATAGCCCGTATGTGAGTGCTCTGCGCCTGGACGGCGCTCCTCAGAGCCGATGATGCACTTGTTCATCAACTCCCTTGCAGCGTCCGCGGGTGGGGGACTGACTTACATTCGAAATGTGATTCCGCATTTGGCGGCCAGTTCTGATTTGCGCGTGACGGTTGCTCTGAGTCCGAGTCTTCGACAAGAATTCTCGGGCGCAAGCAATATTGAATTTCTGGAACTCGATACTCCTCCGGCGAAACGATTCTGGTTCGAGCAAACCAAACTGCCGGATTTGATTCGCAGGAGCGGAGCGGACGTTCTGCTGTCAGCGGGGAACTTCGCATTAAGGAAGTCGCCAGTGCGGCAAGTTTTGCTTTCACGCAATTCGGTCTACACCTCCGCCGATTTCTATCGGGATCTGATTGCCCGCGGAGAGTACCGCGCATGGTTGGATACTCGATTCCGAGCAATATTGGCGAGAAGGTCTATCTTCTGGGCGGATTGCACGGTCGCGCCCAGCGAGGCATTTGCGGCTGAATTGCAGCGCTGGACCGGGAAAAATGTCCAGGCGATTCACCACGGGTTTCGATCGTGAGGCTTTCTTCTGCGAGACAACTCCCTTGACGGCGGAAGTTGAAGCGAAACTGGAGCGTGCGTCGGGATCACTTCGGCTGCTTTTTGTCAGCCACTACAACTACTACCGCAACTTCGAGACGTTGATTCGCGCTCTACCCTTGCTGCGGCAGCTGTTGCCGAATCAAGCGGTCACCCTCTTCCTGACCTGCAGTTTGAGTGACGGGGAGAATCCCGGAGAGTATCGCCCGAAAACTGCGGCGAGATTGGTGAGGGACCTTGGCGTCGAGGGGATGGTGGTGGAACTTGGAGCGATTCCGTACCGACAACTGCATCTTCTATACCAGCGCGCCGAGATGTACGTCACCCCGGCCTACACCGAGACTTTCGCACATCCCTTGGTGGAGGCGATGGCTTGCGGAGTGCCAGTGGTCGCCTCGGATCTCGCAGTTCATCAGGAAATCTGTAGAGAAGCGGCTGCCTATTTCCCGCGATTCTCGGCGGAGTCGTTGGCCGAAACTGTAGCGCGAATTGCCCAGGCGCCGGAGACATTGAGGCGTATGGCGACCGCTGGCACGGAGAGATCACAAGCGTTTTCGTGGAAAACCCACGTTGAGAAAATTCTCGAATTGTCACGAACACTCGTCGATTCCGACACTCCGCGGCGCGCGTCCTAGCTCGACGCGCTCGCCCATATGCGATGATCCTGGTGTGCTAATATGCTCACAATGTTGAGAACCCTCGGTGAAAGCACAGCCTGCCGTTGCATCTAAGCCCCAGTGATGTCGATGAGAATCATTGTCAACGCCGATGACCTCGGTCTGAGCGAACCGGTGAACGAGGCGATATTCCAGGGCATGCGGCGCGGAGTGATTACATCGGCGACCATACTGTCGAACGGTCCCGCCGTTACCGCAGCGGCGCGAGACTTGCATTTGTTCCCCAATTGCTCGTTTGGTGTACATCTCAACCTGACGGAACTCAAGCCGCTTTGCCTGGGCAGCGATACCGACTTGGCAAGTATTCTCGACAAGAACAGATGCTTCAACGGCAATTCGATTCGTCACGTCACGATCAGTGTGGCCATGCTGAGGGCGATCTTTCGGGAGTGGTGTTGCCAGATCGAGAGCCTGATGAGGCTGGGCATAGAGCCATCGCATCTGGACGGGCACCATCATGTTCACACGATTCCACAGTTGCTGCCCGTGCTGGCGGCTCTGCGGCGCCGGTATAAGATCAACAAAGTGAGAATCAGCAGAAATATGTACGATGACTCAGAACGTCCGGGTCACGCTCTCCTGGTTAAGAAGCGGGTGTTCAATTTGGCATTAGGAGTGATGGGATTCCGAACGACGCAGATCTTTACGGACTTGGGGACGTTCGTCAAACTGTGTGCGGTTCGTCCTCCGCGTCCAGCGTCCGTAGAACTCATGACTCATCCAGGATCGTTGCCGCGCAACGAAGAGACAAGTTTGCTGGAGGGCGATTGGCCGAGCATGCTTTCTTATAAAGCGACCCTTGTCAGCTACAAGAGCTTGTAAGCAGGATCGACGGAATGTGGCAGACCGATTGGGCTGAAAAACCGGGACAAAGCGCACAGAGCGAAACTCCGCAGGGTTCCACTCTGTCTCCGGCGAGCATCGATGCGGCCTATTTGCTCTCCTGGAACGAGCACTGCATCGAGTGTGCGATTCCCGATTGCTTCGCGCTCTGTGCGCTGTATGTGCGCAGGCGCGATCGCAAATGCGCGCGATTCAAATACGGGATTGTGCCGAATCCACAATATCCGGGACTATTCTCGTTCGGCGCCGAAATCGAGTTTCGCCGGTGGGGCAAGCTCGAATCGACTTTCGGATTTGGGTCTGTGACGCCCAACCAAGCGCGCTGGCTGGACCAGATTGACCGCGTGTTTCTGCGAGGTATCCGGCCGGTCTCTTCTCTGTTTCGATGGGTTAGCCCTTACCTCCGGATCAACGGCGCCTATGCGGTTATTCGTGAGCGCTTGCTGCAGACCATTACGCGTGGGCACAGAGAGAATCTCGATGAATTTGTGATTGAGGTTTGGAATCTGCAGACTCAGGCCGTGCGTCTTGTCATTGAATGCTGGCAGCAAGGGCTCAAGTTTCGGACCTCGATTCTCCTGGAGCCGGGCAGGACCATGCAGCGCATACCTGCAGCTTCGATGAATATAGATCTCTACGGGACGTTCGGAGTAGTGCGAGTTTATCCGGACAACGATGCGGAAGCGCACGTTGTCTTTTCCTGGCTCGATTTCGTGCGCTACCGGCAGGCGGAACCGCGAGCTGTCGCCATGTCGGGTGGGTCCGCCGCGCAGACTACCCAGCCAGCGAGCAAAGTTAAATGCGTCATATGGGACCTGGATCAGACCGTGTGGGATGGGATCTTAGGGGAGCAGGATGCCGAGCGAGTGTCGCTGCGTCCGAAGGTTCTGCAAACCATGATGGCATTAGATGAACGGGGCATTCTTCAGAGCATCGCCAGCAAGAATGATCACGATCATGCCTGGCACGTGCTGGAGCGCCTAGGAGTGGCACACCTGTTCCTGTACCCGCAAATTAACTGGGAGCCAAAGAGCGCGAATGTGCAGCGCATCGTGACGTCGTTGAATATTGGGGTAGATAGCTGCGCATTCATCGACGACTCTGAGTTTGAAAGGGTAGAGGTGGCCCACGAGTTGCCAGGAATCCGGTGCTTTCTCCGATTCCGACGTGGACATTTTGCTGGGACGATCCTGAGTTCGACGTTCCGGCCACCGAGGAAAGTAAACAGCGACGCGCGTTCTACCGTGCAGAATCGGAGCGCAAGCAGCAGGCCGTCCAATACGGAAACCGCTACGAGTCTTTTCTGCGAACCTGCAATATGGAAGCAACGCTGTTCCGGCCGACGGAGCATGACCACGTAGAACGCTGCTTGGAACTCCTGCACCGGTCGAATCAACTCAATCTCTCGACCCGTCGCTACACTCGCGAAGAATTTGCGCGACTTCTCGACCGGCGAGATGTGCTGTGCATATGCACGTCGTGTCGGGACCGCTTCGGAGACTACGGCATCGTAGGATTCGCTTCATGATGTTGTCGGGAGAGGGGGCCATTCTGGAAGACTTCGTGCTCTCCTGCCGGGTGGCGCAGAAGAAACTTGAGAACGCATGGTTCAACTGGCTGGCCGGCGTGGCTGGCGCTTCTGGCTACCGGAAGATTCAGGCTCCATATACAAAGACCTCGCGCAATGGTGTGCTGCTGAACGCGATGCTGGAAGTCGGGTTTATTGAGGCCCTGAAGAAGGATACGGACTCACTGCTGAAGCTGGGTTGTGACGCAATCCTTCCAGCGGCCGACATCGTAACGATTTCCGCGCACGGTCTGGATTTGCAGCCCGAGGGGGCGCTCTCATTGCGGCCGCAACAGCCCTCTTCCGGCGGCGTCGGAGAGCCGCGCCAGGCTACGTTCTAGCGGCCGGGAATTCCAATGCTAAGAGATGCCATACGCTTTCTCGGTCCGTTGCGTCCGCTGGCAAAGCGGTCCACACGGTTGTTCTTTCCGCACTACTCGTGGTTCTTCGATCGACTCAATTGGGAAGCGCGGATGAATGCGACGGTCAAGGAATTTCCGTCTGCCGTTGAACTTGGATCGAGGGAGGACTTGTACCGATATGTGAGCGAAACGGTGGTGCAGGGAAGCCGGAATGCGATTGATTATCTCGAATTCGGCGTTTACGAAGGGGCCAGCATCGAACAATGGAGCGCCCTGAACCAGAATGCCAGCAGCCGCTTCTACGGCTTCGACTCCTTCGAGGGCTTGCCCGAAGACTGGCACTCGGGGAAGCGCAAGGGGGCATTCAGTACGGGAGGGAAGTGTCCGGGATCTGCGGATCCGCGGGTTCGGTTTGTGAAGGGGTGGTTTCAGCAAACGCTGCGGAGTTTTCTGGCCTCATACAGTCCGCAGGGACAATTGGTGATCCACCTCGACCCCGATCTATATTCGTCGACGCTGTACTGTTTGACGACGCTGGATCCCGTGATCGCAAAGGGGACGGTGATTGTGCTCGACGACTTCTTCGATGCACTTCACGTTTATCGGGCATTGACCGATTACTGCTCGGCTTATATGCGCAAATACGAAATCCTGGCGCGAACCCGTCAACTCGGACAAGTGGCGATCAGGATGCTCTAGAGTGGACTGATTAAGCAGGTCTTCCATCGCGCTGGTCTTTCCGCCGAAGATGATCTGGTGCCGCAATCTAATTAGACTCTGCCATCTCATTTTGCGGCGCACCAGTTAGATCCTGCCTGATTGCGTAGAGCAAGACTATGCATAGCAATAGCAGCGCCCACGTTTGGTGGGGCATGACAACTTGCTCCCACCACCACGAATGTGCGACCGCATCAGAAACCTTACCGCGGGCAGCGAGTAACTGGAGAAATGAGGGTCCAGGAACCAGGAACGGAATCATCAGGAGCAAAGCAATCCTGGCGATTGCCTTTGCTCGACCGACTGTCTGAGTCAGGCACCAGCACAGCGGCACAACCAGGAGCGCGGCATCATAGAATCGGTGATAGACGGGCAAGAGGCTGATGACCGAAATGGCCCCGAGAGACAACAATTCCGATTCGCGCTGGTTGCGCTTAAGCATCCAGTAAAGCCAGGCACAGATCAGGCCAGCACTGATGGCCAAGGCGAGCAGATTGGCTGAGGAAGAATGCCCAGTCATCGAAAACATGGGGACCTGCAGATTGATCAGACTGAAGCGGCCGGGGTTGGCGGTCGAGAAATCGTCAATCTTGTTGGCCGAAACGAATCCCCTGGCGTTATTCAGGTAGCCCTGAAGCCAGGAAACACCCCGTAGCCACAGGTACAGAATGGCTACCAGCGTTAGGCCGATCGTGGTGGCCACTGCTGTAGTGAACAGGCGCCAGCGCCGACGCACAAGATAATAGAGGACCAGGAAGGCACCGAGTTGTGGCTTCAGACTGCAGGCTATTCCGAAAAGAACTCCAGCGGCAACATCGCGGCGGGTGTGCGCAGCCCAGATCGCAACGGCGCACAAGCCGATTACGAGGATGGTCGGGTTTCCGCTGGAGATGCCTGTTTGAAAGGGAGCCAGCGCCAGAGAGGCGGCGACGAACGCAATGGTGCTGAGATCGTCTCGACCAAAACCCGCTACTTGCGCCAAAGCCCATACGGTTGCGGCAAAGGCGATCAACAAGATCACCAACCAAAGAACCTTCGCAATCTTCCAGGGAAAGGCTGCAATTGGGGCCAACACCACGAGTCCGCCCAACGGAGGGGCGAGATGAGTTCGAACGTCGGAGAGGTCGAGGCGGCTGTGGACCTGTTGTTTCCAGAGGGCTACAAAATTCGCAGGATCCGATGGACTCTGTCCTTTGAGCCAGAGTTTTGAAGCAGTGTAGTTTTGCGACAGATCATTCCACTCAGCTAGCCAGCTGAGAAACCGCACTGGCCCGCGTGCGACAAATTCGGTAGCCGCTGCGAGGAGTAAGATCCAAAGAATAATTCTTAGATTTCCGAAGGCCGGGGCTGCCGGCTGTTGACGCTGGGCGGTTGCGTCCATTCAGCCTTGGTTCCTGGAAGAGCAGGCTTCGCGCAGGACAGACGCAACTCGATCTTGCTGTTCCTCAGTCATTTCAGAGAAGAGTGGCAAGATTACACCTTCACGTTGGGCCCGCTCACTCTCGGCGAGGTTAGGACAGCTTCCGCCAGGCTCGCATT
This sequence comes from uncultured Acidobacteriaceae bacterium, assembly GCA_963701935.1. Lineage (GTDB taxonomy): Bacteria > Acidobacteriota > Terriglobia > Terriglobales > Acidobacteriaceae > Sulfotelmatobacter. The sequence goes on from CAVPBT010000001.1 coordinate 950,178, forward strand.
CAGCTTGTGCACAGCGCCACGTTCCAGCGTCGCGATAGGCGAGTTCCAGGTGCGCGCACATGATTCCGCGGCGCGTGGCGATGCCGTCGTCGAGCATTTTCTGCATGATGGTGCGCTGGTTCAAGTTTTTCGGCAGACGGACGCAGAAGCTTTGCCAGTTCGCACGCGTGCAATCGGGTTCGTGGGGCAGGATGAGTCCCGGGATGTCGCTCAGCAGTTGCTTGTAGCGGTTGGCGAGGCGGCGTCGCTGCGAGATCGCTTCGGGAAGGCGCTTCAGTTGCTCGCGGCCAATGGCTGCCTGGATGTCGGTCAAGCGGTAATTGAATCCAAGTTCCGGATACGATTCGAACACTACTTCTGGCGATGAGTGGCGAACCGTGTCAGGCACGCTCATGCCGTGCTGCCGCCACAGGCGGAACTTGGCATCGATCGAGGCGTTCGCGGTGGTTAACATGCCGCCGTCGCCTGTGGTGAGAAGTTTGCGAGGATGGAATGAGAAACAGGCGACGTCCCCGTGCGGCTTGCCGATTTTTTCCCACTGGCCTTGCCACAAAATCTCGCTCCCGATCGCACAGGCAGCATCTTCCACAACAGGAAGGCTGCGGCGACGCGCAATCTCGAGAATCGACCTCAGGTCGCATGGCAGTCCCATCTGGTGAACGCAGAGAATGGCACTAGTGCGTTCACCGATGGCGGGCTCGAGTTTTTGTGGATCAATGTTGAATGTTGCCGAATCGATGTCGACAAAGACCGGTTTGGCTCCGCAGTAGCGAATGCTATTGGCGGTGGCGATGTAGGAGTGACTTACGGTGATGACTTCATCGCCGGGGCGCACGCCGACCGCTAGCAGTGCGAGGTGAAGCGCAGTCGTACCGCTGGACACTGCGCAGGCGTGCGGAGAACCGACGTAGCCGGCAAACTCGCGCTCAAAGGCTGCAACTTCTGGTCCTTGCGTAACCCAGCCTGAGAGAATCGCCCGGCCCGCCGCCGCAACTTCTTCCTGGCCGAGATGCGGGCGCGCCACTGGAACGAAATCTTTAGGCATGGATGGGCACAACCCGACCTTCCCAGTTGCGCAAGACTTCCTCCTCCAACAATTCTTCCGGAGACTTGCCCTGGCTGGCGTACCAATCGCGAATCTGTGCCAGTCCGTCGCGGAGGCCAACCGTGGGTTGGAATTGGAAGAGTTCTCGAGCCTTCGAACTGTCAGCCATCAGCCGTGGCACGTCTCCGGGCCGAGGATCAGCGTGTACGATTTCCGCCTGCGGCAGGTTCAGAATTTGCCTCATCGTGGTTGCCAATTCGAGGACACAAATTTCTTTGCCAGTACCCAAGTTGAAGGTTTGTCCCACGGATGATTCGGAAATCCCGGCCGCGATAATACCGCTGGCGGTATCGCTGACATAGGTGAAATCGCGGCTCTGCGTTCCGTCTCCAAAGATCACCATGGGCTGTCCGGCCAGGCAGCGCAGCATGAACTTGGGAATCACTTCTCCGCTGTCGCCCTCGTGATGGCAGCGTGGTCCGTAGGCATTAAACGGCCGCAGGATGACAGTGGGATACCGATACGTGTTCCAAAATGCGCGCGTGTAACATTCGCCCGCGAGTTTGGAAGCGCCATACACGGTCATCGGAAAGGTGGGTTGTTCTTCCGTGAGTGGCTCCGACGTAATGACCATCCCGTAGACCTCTGACGTGGAGACGTAGACGAAACGCTTGACGCCGATGCGGCGTGCTATGTTAAGCAACCCGAGCGTGGCAGACGCGTTGACCTCGTGATTCTCGTATGGGGAGTGAATGGAGTGCCGCACGCCGAGGCAGGCCAGATGGAAGATGATGTCCACGTCCCGCACCAGCGACGTCATGGATTTTGTGTCGCGGATATCTGCCACGATCAGTTCGACGTTCTCGCCCAGCACGCCGTCGAGATTCTCCCGCCGGCCGTTCACCAGGTTGTCGACGATGCGAACGGCGAAGCCCTGTCCAGCCAGTTGGCGCACGAGTTCGGACCCAATGAATCCGGCGCCGCCGGTCACCAGAACACGCTGCATTGAACCTACCCCCAGGGAAAGTGAAAAATTGGAAGGATGATTCTATCAGCCGGAAGAACTAACTGGACGGTTGAATCGTTGACCGAGAACTGGGGTCCACTTCGAGACGATTCCTGAGTTGTGACAGGCTGATGCCCTTGACGGCAAGCAGGCAAACGCCGACGGCGATGTTCGCCACGAACACCCACGCGTGGATGACCACGGTCAGCGCCAATGCGCTGCTGGCGGCGATTCCGGCCAATTTGAAGGCTTCCGTCCCGAATAGTTCATAAGTGCCTAAGCCGCCGGGCGCGGCTGGAATCATGAGGCCTAGGCCCAGAATCGCTGAGGCGACGATGGCCGACTTCAGGGATACAGCCAGGCCCAGAGCGTGAGCCAGACCCCAGATCGATCCGGCTTCGGTGGTCCAGATCGCCGCGGTCAACAGCAGCAGAGTCAGCATCTGTCCTGCGGAACCTACGGCGTTGAGTCCATCGGCAAAGGAGGTGAGCAGGCCATCGAATTTTTCCTCAAGGGCGGAGAGATGCACGGCGCGGAAGGCGCTTCGCACAAAGCCGATCAGCAGGCGCGTCTGATAGCGGAGAACGACGAGCAAGACCAGCGCTCCACCAAAAATCAAAACCGCTACTCGCACCAGGTCGAGCACCCAATGAGGCGGATGCAGTGCCCACAGGGAAAACAGAACCATTCCCACCAGAGCCAACCCGTCCAGGACCTTCTCGACCGCGAGAGTCGCCAGCGTCCGGCTGCTTTCGTTGAGTGAGCCAGCGCGTCCGACGAGAACGCAACGCGCCAAATCGCCGGCACGACCGGGCAAGAGAAAGTTTGCCATGTTCCCGATGCCAAGAACCGTCAGGCAGTTTCCAATGCTGGGGCGCGATCTGGAGGGAAAGATCAGCTGCCAGCGCCAGGCGCGCAAGGGCAGATTTACGAAGAACACTGCCAACGGAACGAGGAGGAATGGACCGTTCAGTCGTCCGAGCGCGTTCCAGGATTGTCTGAGGTCCACTTGCCGGAGGAGAAGAGCGAGACATCCAAGGCCGATGAGAACGCCCACCACGGCCGACTGCACGCGAAACCTACGTCCCAAAGCGCCGCTCCACTTGTTGCGGTTTGGTGTCGGCGCCCTCGCCCATTTCCGACGAGTCTTCCAGGAAGTAGATCGGGCGGTGGCGTGCTGCTTCCAGCGTTCTCCACAGATATTCGCCCAGAATCCCCAGCATCATCATTTGGACGCCGCCCAGAACGAGCACAACCACGATCAGAGATGACCAGCCCGGCACTGGAGTGCGCGTCAACAGACGCAACACGACCACGAGCAGAGCATAGCCAAATCCCAGGAAACTGAAAAGCATTCCGAGATATGACATGGCCCGCAGCGGGGCGTAGGAGAAAGAAACGAACGCATCGGCAAACGCGGTCAACTTCTTCTTGAGCGTCCACTTGGTGGTGCCCGCGGCTCGTTTCTCTTTGGTATACGCGACTTGAGCCGAAGAGAAACCCAGCCTGGCGACTTCGCCGCCGAGGCTGGGATTATTTCCCGCCGATTGCAGCAATGCGTCCATGACTTTCCGGTCGAGCAAGGAGAAGTCCGAGCCGCGCGGAGGAAGATTGACTTCCCCGAGGAGGTTCAGCAGGCGGTAGAAGGTGTTGGCGAGAAACAGGTCGGCCTTCGAGACTCCCTCACGCTCTTCTCTCACGGCCCACACCACGTGATTGCCGGCCCGCCACAGATCCAGCATCTGCAAAATCAGTTCCGGCGGATCCTGCAAATCGGCAGCCAGGAAGACGGCACACTCGCCGCGTGCGTGGGCCAGCCCGGCGAGGATGGCTACGTGGCTCCCGCTGTTCTTGGCGAGACGGACAAAGCGGAATCTTGGATCGTGCCGGCAGACTTCCCTCAACAGTTCGGGAGAGCGATCGGAGGAATGGTCGTCGGCCAAAATTACTTCGGCTTCGAGGGGGGCAAGCCGCGCCATGAACGAGCGCAAACGTTCCACGAGAGCCGGAAGGACGGCTTCTTCGTTGTAAACCGGGATGACGATGCTGAGTTCGGGACGGCCCATAAAGTTCATCAAATTTGGTTCTAGTGTAACGGAGTCAGGCCGCAAACTGGTTGGCATTCCTGAGGAGACTCCGGGCGCACTTCTCCACCCACTGCTGGTCGACGGTTTGATCGACCCACAGGTTGACGATCCGGCGCGCGAATTCAATGGCATTCGGGCAGGGATCCGCGGGCCGGAAGAAATCGTTCACCGGCCAGTACAAATTCGAGACGTGGAAGCCGTCGCGCCGTACGGCCTCACTGAAATCGACCAGCTTGTCCGGGAAATTCAGCAACAGGGAATAGCGCCAGCAAACACCGCTCTGCTGCCATTGGGTGATGAGTTGCCAATTTCCCCCTGCGAGAATTTCGTCGTATTGCTGCGCATTGCGGTAACGATGTTGAAGGACCTGTTGCAACTGCGGCCAGGTGGCAGCCAGAGCCGAAGGATCCTTCATGCGGCGCAGGTAGAGCGCTTGAAAGGCGGGCTGCAGTTTCAGAAACGCAGTGGAGACCTCACCCACAGCCCGAGCCCTCAACAAGCCAACGAGCGAGTGGTGAAGATTGCGATAACTGAGCGAGAGCGTTTTGGCTTGCGCCTCGTCGATCTCTGGTGGCAGGGGATCAGACTCGGCCAATTCCGTGCGGATGGGCAGGAGGTTCGGAGAGCGGATCAGCAACGCTCCGCCGCCACACTCCAATATCTTGGTCGGGTTGAAGCTGTACACCGACAAATCACCGATGGAGCCTGCGGCCGCGCCATTCGGTAGGCGAGCACCCAAGGCCTGCGCCACGTCTTCGATGAGAAGAATATTCCTGGCGCGGCACCATTCGGCTAAGGGGCGCAGGTCTGCGGTCTGGCCGAACAAGTGGATGAAGACCACCGCGCAGGTTTGCGGAGTCCAGCGTTCCTGAACGCTTTCGAGCGTTGGCATCCCCGTGTGAGGATCGATCTCGGCGAAGCGCGGCGCAACTCCAGCCAGCAGCGCGGCGTTGGCGGGCGTTGCGCAGGAGATTGAGGGCAGAATCACTTCGGCTTCATGAGTTTTCGCACCTGAGGATTTGCGGGCAATGGTATAGGCGCGGTAGAGCGCGGTCGCTGCCCTTCCGTACCATTCGATGGCCGCGCCGCCGGTTTCGCGCAACAGATCGGCTTCGACCGGTTGCAGGATCTCGCTCGTCTCCGGTTTTTGCAGCAGGGAACTCATGCACTCAGACGTTGCTGATGTCCTCTCCAACGCTCCGCGGCATCCGACACGGTCAGCCATTCGAAATCGTGTCCCAGCCGTCGCAGACTCTCCACCATGGAAATCAAGTTCTTGCAAAGCGCTTGCGTCGAACGCGAGTAAAGCGCGTCGTCCCCTTGACTAGCGAGTACTTCGTCCGGATGAAAAATCATGACCCAGATCGACAAATCAGCGGGCGATGCCTTGCAGGCATTCTCCCAGTTCTTCAACGCGTTTGCAAAAAGATGCGGATGTACGGCGGGATTCATATATCGCAATCGCGGCGACGCATCGTGCGGCGCCTGCAAGTGCCATGTGTTCATGGGAAGTTCGAGCAGGGAACGCGCTGAACCGGACGTGCATAGGTCATCCGATGCAGGGAAGTAGGGCTGGTTCGGGGCGCCGGTCCAATTCATGGGATGGCCGGGACCCCCGGTGCGTCCGGGAATTGCAGTCGAATCGCAGCGGAATCCCAGGCGCTCGACGGTGGCGTAGGTTTCGGGCAGATGCCATCCTTCACCGTTACGAAATGCGCTTGGTGGGACGATTGTCCTCAGGATGCTCCACAGGCGCTCAAGTTCTTCCTGCGCCTGATGCGGATCCGTGATGATGACCGCGTCGTCCTCAGGCCTACGCTGAGTATAAAGATGAGGATGCCAGGCGACTTCATCGCCGACTTTCCTCACCTTCGTCCAGAACGTGCCGTGGGTTTCAAGCAAGTAGGCGGCGTTTCCGAGAATGCTTTCCAGTTGACCGTCCGCGCGGACGAACCATGTCATGGGCACTCGTCCCAATTTGTTATCGAGAGCAGCGAGTTCCTCCGGCAGACGCTGCACTTTCTCCAGACCTTCCCACTCCAGGGAACGCCGGTTGGGATTCCTGCCATTCAGGCCGTCGGGATCGGTATCGAGTGTCAGACACAACAGGTGCCTCTTCACTTGCGAAGCTCCTTGACGATTCGCAGAGTCATGAATGGGCAAGCTCTCGGAACTCCACTAATTCTGCAGCGTGCCGAGTTGTGCCATCGGCATAGCGAATCAAAATTTCGCGACAGCCGCGGTCTGCACGTTCGACCGCTTCCGTCAGAGTGTCACCGACCGCGACCAGAAACCCGGCCCGCTCCGAAGTGCTGCGCAGCGGGCGAATCTCGTCGCCGGGCTGCACGGTGACGCCTACATCCAGGACGCTGCGGTCGGCAAGCAGAGTCTCGGGGATGTCTATTTGCTGCGCGTCTCCTGCTGGAAAAATCAGGAAGCGGTAGTCGGCACCGCGATGACTGGTGGGGGCGAACTGGAGCGGCGACATTCCGCAGGCCATGCGGCAGGCTTCAATAAACTCATTCACGCCGCTTACGTGATGCGCGATTTGCGGAGTGTGTCCGCCACCGCAGCGGGCGCCAAGCTCGAAGAGCATCGGACCTTGATCCGTATAGCCGAATTCGACGTGAGCCGCACCTTGCGTGAGTCCGAGTGCGCTCACTGCGTGATGGCACATGTCAGCTACAGCGGATTCCTGTGCTGCCGCGAGTTGGGCGGGGTACTGAACGCTGACGTCCACGCGATAGGGGGGCAACGACTTGATCTTCTGACCGATGCAGAGCAGCGAAGTCTTACCGTTCCAGATGAGCACCTCGGCGCTGTGCTCGCTGCCTTCCACGCAATGTTCGACGACCACTTCTGAGTTGAGCAGGCCCCCGGCCTGAGCAGCGTGGAAGGCGCCGGCAACATCCTCTGCTCGCTCGACACGCGTGACTCCGCGGGAACCGCCGAAGCTTCGGTCGGGCTTGAAAATCAGAGGGAATCGCCCGAGCCTCGCTGCGGCTTTGCAGGCCTCTTCCTGGTTGGACACAACCTCGAAACCCGTGGAGTACTTGGCGATCACCTGCCAGTTGCGGCGCATCGCGGCTTTGCTGGTGGCATTCGCGGCGGCCTCTTCGGAGATGGATGGCAACCCGAGGCGTGCGGAAATGTTTGCCGCAGCGCGAACGCCGACTTCCGCCATGCTGACGACGCCATCGATTCCGCCTTGCGCTGTGACTGCTTGCGTCAGCGACTCGCAATCGTTGAGGTCGATGGGCAGTGCGTGATCGGCCGCTTTCAGTCCCGGCGCATCAGGATTCTTATCGGCAACGAAAGTCACGAATCCCGCTTCGCGTGCCGCATGGATGGACGGAACGTTGTAACGGCCGCCGCCGAGAATGAGGATTCGCTTGGAGCGCATGGAATGAAGGTCGTGGACTTAGTCTAACTCGCGCTCGTGCCGGCGAGTTGGGGCGCAACCAGGCGCCGGTTGATCTCCGCCTGCACTCGGCGCACCCGCTTGGTGTCCTCGTCGCCGAAGCGGAAACGAACGCCGCCCTGGCCGTCGCACACGCCGATGACGCGCGTTGGATGGTGCACGCTGTCAACGATTACGTCGCCAGATTGTCCCATCGCGCCGCCGGCAACAACGGGCACGCCGTCGAGAACTTCCCAGCCGAGGGCCTCGCTGGTTTTCATCAGTGAGTCGTGAGCAGCGGAGAGAGTTCCAGTCAAGGCTGGCCAGATGTTCACGCGCAATAACTGGCATCCGCGGCGCTGCGCTTCGGCGATTCCATCGGGCAGGATCGTTCCGATGCCTGCGTCGAGTACGTAGGTCTTGCTGGAGAGGCGCTTGGCGAAGCGCTGATTAAACCAAGGCGCTCCGTCGGGCCACACAACGACGGCGTTGGCTTTCGAAAGCGCGTCGAACGCACAACCGGCGTCTCCCTTCATGTAGGAGAGTTTCAACTCCTCCCCCTCGAACGACAACATACGCATCCCGTCGATCGGCGGCACCGCGGGGGGCCGTCCAGGATCTAGCAGCACCGTGACGCGAGCGCCGCGCTCGGCAAACCTGAGTGCAAGAAAACGGCTGCGGGGATGGTCGCCAGCGATCACGATTTCAGAGTCGCTCAGCACTTCATGCAGAAGGCGGACGACCTGATCTTCCACGGCCTCGACCCACACGCGGCTATCGAGATAGGTGAGCAGGGCTGTCTTCTTCAGGATGGCTACTGCGGTTTCTGCAGCGTTCGACGGACCGAAAGGCTTGCGATCGACGTCGAGGAGCACGACGTCAACCCGGCCTTCGACCGCCCGCAACACAGAGTTGAGATGCTCGTCGCTCGAAAGCGACACCGACCCAACCACATGCGACTGCGTCGAGTGGATGTTGCCCGAGACCAGCAAATCAGCCAGCGGCTTTTCGCCAGTGACCACGTTCAGCGCGGAGAATTTTCCCGCCTTCACGGCGCGAGCCCGGAGTTCCTTCAGCAAGATGTCCAAAGCTTCCGCCGACGTTTTGTCCTTGCCGGTTTCGACGCGGAAGGCGGGGATCGACAGCACGCGCGGCATCTTGAGCGTCGCCAGTTCGTGACTCAGGCGCTCCAGCAATTCGTCTGGGGCCGAGACTTGATCTTCCTGGCAGAGTCGCACGATCAGGTCCCGTACATCGATATCGTGCTTGCGGGCGTAACCCTGCACCTTTCCGGTGAATGACGAATGAAACTTGGCCAGCCCGCCCGTAACGGCCATGGGGTCTACGCCACGCTTGCCCAGCAGAGGCTGGATGAGTCCCTGGCCCACGTCCATGGCGGCCTTGAGATCGATGTGTTGCATGGCGCCGCGCCGTTGCAGAATCGCGACCAGCACTTCGGTGACGGTGTTGCCGGCTGAGCGTCCCATGCCTTGTAGCGACGAGTCGACCAGGACCGCGCCTTCTTCGATGGCCCGTAGCGTGTTGGCCATAGCCAACGAAAGATTGTCGTGCCCGTGGTAGCCGAGCGGAGACGGGCTTTCCGATTTCGCCGCTCGCAGGCAGGCCGCGACCGAATCCGGATCCATGCTGCCCGCGGAGTCCACCAGGCAAGCTATATCGGCGCCCCACTTGTGCACCTGCGCCACAACGTTGCCAAACTCCGCGGGAGAAACCGCGTACGACTTCATCGCGTTGTAGGAGACGATCAGGCCCAGTTCCTTGGCCAATGCGATGTACGGCTCGGCCTGGGTCGCTTCGGTGACATTGGTGCCGATGCGCAGGAACGACATTCCATAACGCGCGGCGAGACGGATATCTTCCTCGCGTCCAATGCCGGGGATGAAGAACATTCCCCACTTCGCGCGTTGGAGCGCCTGCGCCGCGGCTTCCATGTATTCTTCGTCGGTGGCGGCCGCCAGTCCTTTGCCTGATTGCGAAGCATGCAGACCCAATCCGTGCCCGACCTCGATCCAGCGAAAGCCGATGCTCTCGAGCGCGGCGGCAATGGTTGCGGTGTCTTCCGCGGTGAACTGAAAGTCGATGAGATAGGACCCGTCGCGAAGCGTGACTTCGAGTATGTCGGGAATTACGTCGAATGTAGCCATGACCAGCCCTTGAAACAGCCTTATGCGATGCGACCTTAGCGCGACGCCGCTTTAGCGCGAGACGGCCGTCGGCGCTCTGTTGGCAACCGCCTTCTTGACCACGCTGGCAACTTCCGCGACCGCTGCGGACGAAAGTTCAGGGTACAGGGGCAGCGAGAGAACCTGTCCGGCTGCGGCTTCTGAGTGCGGAAAGGCGCCCCGACCGTAGCCCAGATCAGCATACGCCGGCTGGAGATGCACCGGTACGGGATAATGAATTCCGGTCTGAATTCCTTCTGCTTGCAGCGCGGATTGCAGGCCGTCGCGATCGTCGCTCCGCAGCGTGTAGACGTGGTAGACATGCCGCGCCCAAGGCATCTCGGTGGGGCGTACCACTCCCGCGTCCGCTAAATGTTGGTTGTATTGAGTGACGACCGCGCGGCGAGCTTCGGTCCACTGCTCGAGATGGCGCAGCTTCACGCGCAGAATTGCGCCTTGAAAACCTTCCATGCGGTAGTTGTATCCGCGCAGCACGTGATGATACTTGCGGTCCTGTCCCCAGTCGCGCAGCATGCGGATGACGCGCGCGTGCTCGGCGTTGCTGGTCGTCACGGCGCCACCTTCGCCGTAGGCTCCCAGATTCTTGCCGGGATAAAAGCTGAAGCACGCCATATCGCCGATGCTGCCTACGGGACGTCCTTTGTATTTGGCTCCGTGCGCTTGCGCCGCGTCTTCGATTACGAGCTGCCCGTGCCGGCGTGCTACTTCCATGATCGGGTCCATGTCGACGGGCTGGCCGTAGAGATGCACCGGCAGGAGCGCCTTGGTACGGGGCGTGATGGCAGCCTCAATGGCTGAGGGGTCCATGGTGAACGAGCGCGGATCGATATCCACCAGTACAGGACGGGCCCCGGTGTAGCAGACCGCGGCAACGCTGGCGACAAAAGTGAATGGGACGGTGATGACTTCATCGCCCGGACCAACGCCAGCGGCAAGCAGGGCTAGATGCAGCGCGCTGGTGCCGGAGTTCAGTGCAATACATTCGGTAGTGCCGCAATAGGTTGCGAATTCCTGTTCGAAGCCTGCCACTTCAGAGCCGAGGACGAACTGGCAACTGTCCAGGACGCGGGCGATGGCGGCATCAATCTCGGGCTTGATGCTCTGGTACTGTGCTTTCAGATCGAGGTAAGGAATCTTAACGTTTGCCATGGATGTCTGACGAATCGAGGTTCTATTCTCTCACTACTGAGGCTAGGCTGTTGCCCCAAGAGTGGTGAGGCGCAAATCCACCGGACGGCCGTGTTGCGCCATCGACTGAGAGGCAGCCTGCAAAATTTCGACCACGCGAAGGCCCGAGTTGCCGCCGGTCATCGGTTCCCGCTGCAACTGGATGCATTGGACAAAGTGGTCGATCTCGCGGCGAAGGGCCTCGGTAATGTCGATCCGAGGCGCCAGCATGTCTCCCGTGCGGTAGCCCACCAGCATCTGGTAGAGCTTTTCGGGGTTTTGATTGTTCAGGGTGATGCCTTTGTCGTAGACCTTGATTTTCTCGCTCTGGTCCAGGTCGTCGTAGACGATCATCTTGCGGCTGGCGCCGATCAGCGTGCGCCGCAGTTTGACGGGCGCCAGCCAGTTGGCGTGGATGTGCGCGATCTGGTTGCCTTCAAAAAACAATGTGAGATAGGCAATGTTCTCGGGGCCTCCGGGGACGTGGCTGAGGCCGGTGGCAGAGACGGCGCAGGGCCGGAACGGCAGCATGTAATCCATGATGGACAGATCGTGTACCGCAAGATCCCACAACACGTTGACGTCGTGCTGAAACAGGCCGAGGTTTACGCGGACCGAATCGTAATAATAAATCTCGCCGAGACTGCCGCTGTCGACGAGTTCCCGGATCTTGCGGACCGCGCCGGTATAGACGAACGTGTGATCGACCATCAACACGCGGTTTCGTTTCTGCGCGAGATCCATCAGGTGCTGGACCTGGTCGGTGTTTGAAGCCAGAGGCTTCTCGACCAGGACGTGCTTGCCTTCCTGCAACGCACGCACGGCCAGGTCGTAGTGGGTGGAGACGGGAGTAGCGATGGCTACTGCATCGATCTTAGGATCTTCAATCAGCTCGCGAAAATCCTGCGTGGTCTGAATGGAGGGGTATCGACTGTGGACCAGAGCCAGCCGGTCGGCGCGCAAATCGCTGACCCTGGCAACTTGCATCCCCTCGGTCTCAAAACAATTGCGTACCAGGTTTGGCCCCCAGTAGCCATAGCCGATCACGCCAATCCGAATCAAGAGTCCTCCGTGGGAACCTGCGGGTCTGGTACCTACTTCTGTGGGACGGCGCGGCCCAGTCGCGCAGGGACGCCCTTTGCAATTGTGTTTGCGGGCACATCGTGGGTCACGACGGCCCCGGCACCGACCAGCGCTCCTTCTCCAATGGTGACGCCGCCCATGATGACCGCTCCGCTTCCGATGGACGCGCCGCGCCTGACCTGGGTGGAAACGACCTTCCAGTCGGCCTCAGTCTGAAGCCGGCCGTCCTCGCTCGCCCGTGGGTAGATATCATTGATGAACATGACGCCGTGGCCCACGAAAACGTCGTCTTCGATGGTGACTCCTTCGCAAACAAAAGTGTGGGAAGAGATCTTGCAGCGGCTTCCGATGGAGGCATTTTTCTGGATCTCGACGAAGGCTCCGATTTTGGTGTCGTCGCCTACGGTGCAACCGTAGAGATTGACCAAATCAGGATGGAAGATTTTCACTTCGCGGCCCAGGACTACGTTGGCAGAAATTGGCATGAAGACCGTTGTGTCCGGTTTAATCCTTTTTGGAGTTCCGTACGCGAGCGAATTTCGCCGCGGCTTAAAATGGAGCAAATCGGACAATACAACAGAATTGTATCGGTATCAACTGCCACCGTCCGCGGCTCTGCACACCTTTCTGCCTTAATATGGATGGCTCACAGCGATTTGCTCGGTCACGGATGACATTCTGAATGTGCGGAATCTTCGGCATCGTTGCGCAAAACGCGCGAATCCCGGATGGCGTGCTCGAACGGGGTACGCTGTCGCTTGCGCATCGCGGACCTGATGACTCGGGAACGATTCTGCTGCGGGATTCCGTGGCTGAGCCGCTGGAAATCGGTCTGGGCAACCGTCGGCTGGCGATTCTTGATCTCTCTCCGCTGGCCCACCAGCCCATGCACGACGCCGAAACGGGCAATTGGATCGTTTACAACGGCGAAATTTACAACTTCCGCGATATTCGCGCTGAACTCGAAAAGACCGGCACGAGTTTTGTCAGCCATTCCGACACCGAAGTTGTGCTGAAGGCTTACGCGCGCTGGGGAGAGGCGTGCCTGGCGAAGTTCCGCGGCATGTTTGCCTTCGCCCTTTGGGACGCCCGCCGCCATCGCTTGTTCCTTGCACGCGATCCGATGGGCATTAAGCCGCTGTACTATGCCCAGGCCGGCTCGTATTTTCTTTTTGCGTCGGAAGTCCGCACGCTGCTGGGGACGGGCCTGGTGCAGCCACGCATTGATCCTGCCGGTCTCATTAACTACCTGACTTTCGGCTCCGCCTATGACCCGCTCACGCTCGTGGACGGTGTTCGCGCGCTTCCTCCGGGGCACACTCTGACTTGGGAATCCGGAGTTGTGAGCGAGTCCTCTTATTGGGATCTGGTGGACGGACAGCCAACCTCTGCGCGAGACTCGGCGGAACCCTTTGCTGGGGATGAAAAACAAGCGGCCGAGCGTTTGCAGCCGATTCTGGAAGAAGCCGTCCGCCTGCAGTTAGTCAGCGATGTGCCAGTGGGAGTGTTTCTTTCCGGAGGGATCGATTCGAGTGCGCTGGTCAGCATTCTCAGCCGCGGTGGTGTAACTCCCAGTACGTTCTCCATTGTTTTCCGCGAAGCCGATTTTTCCGAAGCGCAGCATTCGCGTGCGGTCGCCGCCAAGTTTCACACGGATCATCACGAAATCAATGTTTCGCAGACGGACGTTCTGGCCGCGATTCCTGAAGCGTTGAGTGCCATGGACCTGCCGACCATGGATGGGATCAATACGTATTTTGTTTCGAAGGAAACGCGAAAAGCCGGCGTGAAGGTGGCGTTGTCCGGACTTGGCGGGGACGAGATTTTCGCCGGGTATTCCAGCTTCCGAAGTGTGCCGAGAATCGAGCGCTTCGCGCGGCCTTGGAAGAGCATTCCACGCGGCCTGCGTGCCACGCTCGCGTCGGCGTTTTCGGCATTCGCTCCGAACAATGATCAGAACCGCAAGCTGGCTACTCTAGTGCGGGCCAACGGCAGGATTTTGCACCCTTACTTCCTGACGCGCATGCTGTTTACTCCGGACCAGCGAGATCTTCTTTTCCCCAAAGTGGAAGTCGCCGCCGAGAAGACGGCCACCGCCTGGCAGTGCGACAGTCTTCAGCGGGCGCGTTTGCTCGACGCGGTGAATCGCGTCTCCTATCTCGAGTCGCGCTGCTATATGCTGAACACGCTGCTCCGTGACGCCGACGTGATGAGCATGTCGCAGGGGTTGGAGGTGCGAGTGCCCCTGATCGATCACCAGCTGGCCAAAACCGTCCTCGCTCTTCCGGGTGTGTGGAAGCTGAATGGTACGCCGAAGAAACTTCTGGTGGGAGCGCTGGCGGGATCGCTGCCCGACGAAATTGTTCATCGTCCGAAGCGCGGCTTCACGCTGCCTTTCGAGTACTGGATGCGGCAAGAACTGCGACCGGAGATCGAGCCTGTACTGGACGCAAAGCGAATCGGCAACGGTCCCCTGGGCGGCTTGCTGAATGGAAGCCAGGTACAGGCAATTTGGCAGGCGTTTCTGGGCGGAAGAGTATCGTGGTCGCGTCCGTGGTCTCTGTACGTACTGCAACGATGGTGTGAGTTGCACCTGCTCGAGGTCTGAGCCGGTATGAAAGGGTCAGCGCTCGGCGCTTTTCGTCGCCGTAATGAGTAGAAACAACCCCCACCGTCGTCCCAGCGTCCGCACCAGAGCCCGGGGAAATAACCGCCACACCATTCGATAGAACCAGGACTGAAACTTCGCAGAGGGCTGGTGCAACAGCAGGTCGCCAGGACTGAACACCAGTTGTGTTTCCACATCGCGAAATCCGTGAAAGAGCTGCACCGCCTCGTCGCGTGTGTATGTTTTTGTGCCCGGGCTTTCCAGATGATCGAACACGGACTGGCGCAATGATGTTCCGCGAAAGATTCCGTAGCGCAGCCACAGCATGGCACCCGTGATCGACGGGTGGTGGTACACCATGATTCTCGCCTGTCCCCCGGGCTTCAGAACTCGCCATGCTTCTCGAACGCAGAGTTCAGTGTTTGGGCTGTGATGCATTACTCCGTACGAATAGACCACGTCGAAGGAGTTGTCAGAGAAAGGCAACTGCTCGGCGTCGGCGACACGCAGGTCAGGAAGAAGTCCTGACATTTCACAACGACGCCGTGCTCTCTCAATCGATGCCGCAGATAAATCTACGCCGGTTGCTTGCGCCCCAGCCTTCAACCATTCCAGGTAGTCGGCTCCCATGCCCACGCCGATTTCCAGCACCTTCAGTCCGCGAGCGCTCTGGAACTTCGCGAAGTCGAAAATGTAAGGCTCCAGCGTGTATCTGGCGCGCGCGTGCGCGTCGAAATCGTCTTTTCCTTCGAGATAACGCGTGCCACAGGGATCAGCGTTCCAGAACTCGCGGACTTCTTCCTTTTGAGGCGTGATCGGATTCATGACGGACGGCGAGCAGCGATTTCCCGGATACCAGTATAGCCGCGGCGTCGACACCTTCGAGCCGCGTTTCCGAAGCCGTAGTCAGGGTAGAATGCTTGCAGCCTCTCTGTTTCCAATGCCCAAGCTGGAAGACTCAAAACAACTGCGGTCCGAGAGTTCCCCGGGGCTCCTTCCGGTGACGGTGATCGTTGCCGCGCGCAATGAAGCCCGCAACTTGCCGCGCTGCCTGGAGTCGCTTCGCGGTGTAGGAGAGGTCTATGTCATCGACTCGCAAAGCACCGATGAGACTGTGCAAATCGCGCATTCCTATGGCGCGCATGTGGTGCAGTTCCACTATCAAGGAGGCTGGCCGAAGAAGCGTCAGTGGGCAATGGAGTCCTTGCCGCTCGTCTACGATTGGATTTTTCTGGTGGACGCGGATGAAGCTTTGACTCCGGAACTGGCCGCGGAGATCCAGCGGGCAATTCAGGATCCCACATACGACGGTTATTACGTCGCGCTTCGAATGTTTTTTCTCGGCCGCGAGTTGCGCCATAGCGGCGCAAGCTTCTACAAGCTCTCGCTATTCCGGCGTGGCAAGGGTCGCTTCGAATGCCGCCTCAAAGAGCAGGACCAGTCCATGGCAGACATGGAAGTCCACGAACACATCGTGATGGAAGGAGAGTCAAGAGGGAAGACCTCCAGGCTCAAACATCCTTTGCTCCATCACAATGTGGAGTCACTATCGCATTACATCCGCAAACACGATGAGTACTCGAACTGGGAAGCGCGAGTGGCGCTGGCCAAGGGCGCGAACGCTGTGGATCTGGCGCCGTCGTTGTTTGGATCGCAAGCCCAGCGCCGCCGCTGGTTGCGTAGAATGTTCTTTGCGATACCTGGCTCGCCTGTCGTGTTTTTCCTCTACAAGTATATTTTTTCCTTGGGGTTTCTGGATGGCGTCCCCGGCCTGATTTACTGTGGTTTGCAGGGTGTACAGTTTTTCCATATCAAAGCCAAGATTTACGAGTTAAAAAAGCAGGCGACTCGAAGGGAACAGACCTAAGCCAATGTGCGGCATCAGCGGCGTGGTGAATTGCGGAGATCGGGAGACCCTGGCGCGGATGACGCAGGTGCAGGCGCATCGCGGCCCCGATGACTCCGGGATGTGGGAGAAGAAGTTTCCGGATGGCTCCTACATCGGCCTGGGCAGCCGCCGCCTGGCCATTCTCGATCTGTCTCCCGATGGCCACATGCCGATGTCCAATGAAGACCGCAGTGTGTGGATCACCTACAACGGCGAGATCTACAACTTCGCCGAACTTCGCCGCGAACAGGAACTCAAAGGCCATCGCTTCAATTCGCACACCGACACCGAGGTGCTGCTCCACCTCTACGAACAGGAAGGTCCCGACTGTGTGAAGCGTTTGAACGGCATGTTCGCCTTCGCGATCTGCGATCTGCGCTCGACGACTCCGACGCTGTTCGTCGCCCGCGATCATTTTGGCGTCAAGCCCTTCTACTATTTTCACGATGGCGAGCGCTTCGCGTTCGCCTCGGAGATCAAGGCGCTTCTGCAAGTTCCGGGGATCGAAGCCGAACTCGATCCAGCGTCCCTTCACCAGTATCTGACGTTCCTCTGGGTCCCGGATCCCAAGACCATGTTCCGCCGCATCTTGAAGCTTCCCGCAGGTCACTACGCGACGCTGCGCAATGGCGAGCTCAAGCTAACTCAGTACTGGGATCTGACGTTTCCGCCGGCGAGCCAAACCTACGCTCGATCGGAAGCCGATCTCACCGCGGACGTCCGCTGGCGCTTCCGCCGCTCGGTGGAAGGGCAGATGGTCAGCGATGTTCCCATCGGCGCCTTCCTCAGCGCAGGTCTCGATTCCTCCAGCATTGTCGCCATGATGTGCGGAGCAGCCGAGCGTGGCGCGACGGCGCGCCAGCCCGTGCGCACCTACACCATCACTTTCCCCCGCAAATATCGCATCGGCGAAACGACGCTCGACGACCCGGAAGTTGCCACCCGCCTGGCTCGTCACCTCGGCTGCGAGAACAGGCGCATCGTCGTCGAGCCGGACGTAGCCGGGCTTCTGCCGCGGCTGGTGTGGCACATGGACGAACCTACGGCCGATCCCGCTATCATCACGGCTTATCTGGTATGCCGTGAAGCGCGCAAGCAGGCGACCGTTCTGCTTTCAGGTGTGGGTGGCGACGAGCTGTTTGCCGGATACCGCAAGCACGTTGCGCATTACTGGGCCCAAGCCTACCAGCGACTGCCGTCAGCCGCGCGCAGCATGGCTGAGGCGGCCCTGGCTGCGTTGCCCGGTCTGCGTGGTACGCCGATGAAAGGAAGATTGCGCTTGGCGAAAAAAATGGCGCGCAGCGCGTCGCTCAATCCCGTCGATCGTTTCATCGCGAACTGCACGTATCTTGATGCCAACCAGAAGTCCGGCCTCTACAGTTCTGGCTTGATGGCAGAAGTCTCGGCATCCGATCCATCCGTCCAGCACCATGCCGCGTTCGAACGCGTCCACGACGCCGACTTCCTGCACCAGATGCTTTATCTCGACACCAAAATATTCATGACTAGCCTCAACCTCACCTACAACGACAAGATGAGCATGGCGTCCTCCGTCGAGGTGAGGGTTCCATTTCTCGATCGGGAACTAGCTGAGTTTGTGGCCTGGAACGTTCCACCTTCCATGAAGCTGAAGGGACTCCTTCAGCCAACGACAAAATTCATCTTCCGCCGGGCGATGCGCGACATTTTGCCACCTGAAGTGTTGCGACAACCGAAAGCTGGATTCGCTGCTCCGGTAGACTATTGGTTGGCTCACGATCTGAAAGAAATGCTGGATGACCTTCTCTCTCCGGCCCAATTGCGCCAACGCGGCCTGTTCCAGCCGGCGGCGGTGCAGAAATACATCGACGAACACCGCAGCGGGCGCCACGACTGGTCGATGCAGCTTTGGCAGTTCCTGACGCTTGAGTTATGGATGCAGACGTTTCTCGACGGCGGCGCGCGAAAGTTCGAGTCCGAGATGACTCCGTTCGGGCAAGTGGCGACCGCATGAAAAAAGAAGAGCCAGTGTGAATTCCAGCCAGAACAAAATGTTCCAATCACAGATGGAGCGCTAAAGGAGACGAAGGTAGTTCATGCTCATCCTGGGCCTCAACATGTTTCATGCCGACGCCTCGGCGGCGATCGTGCTCGACGGCGAAGTCAAGTTCGCGATTGCCGAGGAACGCCTGAACCGGCACAAGCACTACGCGGGCTTCCCTGCGCTCGCGATCAAAGCGTGTCTGGACGCGGTGGGCGCGAAGATTTCTGATGTGGAGCATGTGGCCGTCGGCCAGGACAGCGACGCGAACCTGGCGAAGAAAGTGCAATATGCGCTCGCCAACCCAGCTAAGGTCCTCAATTTCATCCGGCTTCGTAAGCGGAAAGAAGCGATGCGCGATGTGCGTTTGCTGCTGTCAAAGGCGCTCGATGTTGATGCCCAGCAGCTTCGTTTTCAGGAGCACCATCTCGAACATCACATCGCCCACATCGCGAGCGCGTACTACTGTTCGCCCTGGGAGAAGGCTGCGGGCTTCAGCCACGACGGTTCTGGCGACTTTGTTTCCACGATGATGGCGCGCTGCGAGGGCAACCAAATAGAAGCTCTGGACCGCGTCTTCCTGCCGCACTCCCTGGGCAGCGTGTACACGATGATTTGCGAATTCATCGGCTACAGCAAGTACGGCGACGAAGGCAAAGTCATGGGCCTGGCCCCGTATGGAAAGGATACCTATCGCTGCGAGATCGACAAGATCGTCGCGCCCAGGAATGGCGGCTTCCAGCTTGACCTCAGCTATTTCAAGCCGCTCGGCAGCAATCAGGGGATGCAGGTCCTGGACGATGGTACGGTCAAGCTTGCCCGCCACTTCTCGAACCGCATGGAGAAGCTATTTGGCGAGCCGCGGCGTCCGCACTCCGAGATTACGCAGCGTGACATGGACCTCGCGTTCGCGCTGCAGCAGCGCTTCGAAGAGATCTTCTTCCATCTGCTGAATCAACTTCACCCGCGGGTCCCTTGCGAGGATCTGGCGATGGCTGGCGGATGTGCGCTCAACAGCGTAGCCAACGGCAAGCTCTTCGATGTCGCGCCGTTCCGCCGGACCTACATTCAGCCCGCCGCCGGCGACGAAGGCCTGGCCATCGGGGCCGCGCTGCACACCTATCATTCCGTGCTCAAACAGCCGCGACGACATGAATTGAAAAACTCCTATCTCGGTCCGGAGTTTTCCGACTCGCGCATTGAATCCGCGCTACAGGCCGCCGGGTTGCAATACCGCAAGCTGGAGCGCGCGGCATTGCTCGAGGCCACGGCCGAACAGATTGCGGCCGGCAACGTGATTGGCTGGTTTCAGGGCCGCATGGAGTGGGGGCCGCGCGCCCTCGGCAATCGTTCGATCGTCGCGCATCCCGGACTGCCCAACATGAAGGATGTTCTCAACGCTCGCATCAAGCACCGCGAGTGGTTCCGGCCCTTTGCTCCGTCGATCATGGCCGATTATCAGGATGAGTATTTTGAGCATGATCATCCGTCGCCCTTCATGTTGCACGTGTACAAAATCCGTCCGGAGAAGCGCAAGCAACTGTGCGCGGTGAACCACGTGGACGATACCGGCCGCCTGCAAACTGTGACGCGCGAAGAAAATCCGCTGTACTACGATCTGATCTCGGCTTTTCACCGGAAGACGGGGATCCCCGTCATCCTGAACACGAGCTTCAATGAGAACGAGCCCATCGTGTGTACTCCAGAAGAGGCCATCGACTGCTTCCAGCGCACGCGCATGGATGTGCTGGCGATTGGCCCGTTTCTCGTGCTCAAGGCCGGTGAAGATGCAGGCGTCAAACCGCCGCCCGCGCCAGGATCTTAGGATAATTCCCGTGCTGTGCTCGGCATCGCCAAGGCCTTTTACAGCTCCCAGATAATAATGTAGGGTTGCGCCTGTTCTTGCCAAGCTGCGTACGATAGACTCATTGCATCTTCAACAATCCACAAGAGATACGAGCACGAGGTTTCATCCGGGTGGTGGCCTTCCGCCGTTGGGCGCATGTACCTTCGAAATCTGGTGGAATTCCGCTTCAGGGAAGAGACTCAGGGTGTTGGGGATCAAATCGATACGCAAGAAGTCTGTGCCGGTCGTTTAAGAGATCGAATTACTTATTATGACGAGACGCTTTCTGCCACCCCCAGCTACCAAGCTTCTCTGGACAAGTGGTCTGGGACTGGTTCTGCTTGGTCTGGCTGCGATGATGGGTTGCCAGGGGTTCAGCTCTGCCAAATCTCAGAGCCAACAGCCACTTGGCGTTTTGGCCCTGAGTGGAAGCACTTTGGATTTTGGTAGTGTCACGTCGGGTCAGAGCAAGACCATAACGTTGACCGCTTCGAATACCGGAACGGCCTCCATCACCGTAAGCAGCGCCTCGATTTCCAGCAAGAATTTCTCATTGAGTGCGCCAACCCTTCCCGTGTCGATTGCAGCCGGTCAAAGCACCCCGGTCAGCGTCGTGTTTAGTCCCGACGCGGCGGGCGCATTCAGCGCCACGGTTACCATTGCCAGCACCGCTTCCGACAGTTCCGCGACGCTCTCACTCACGGGAACCGGAGTGGCGAACAATCAGCTTGCGGTGAACCCGACCACCGAGAACTTTGGCAGCGTAACGATCGGGAGCCAGAGCAACCAGACGATTACGTTGACCAACAACACTGGAGCTACGGTCAATATTTCGCAAGCCTCGGTGAGCGGTACCGGATTCAAGCTGAGCGGCATCACCACGCCCCTCGCACTCAACGCCTCGCAGAGCACCACATTCACGGCCACGTTTGCGCCCCTCGCGGCGGGAAGCGCCAGCGGCAGTGTGACGATCACGTCGGATGCACCCAACCCCTCATTGTCACTGCCGCTGTCGGGCACGGGAGTGACGCAGGGAGCGGTGGGGGCGAATCCCACCAGTCTGGACTTTGGAACTGTAACGGTGGGTAATAAACAAGCTTTGTCGGAAACCTTGACGAACACGGGCGGGTCGACATTAACCGTATCTCAGGTTGGCGTCAGCGGAACCGGTTACACGGTAAGCGGAATCTCAACGCCCGTAGCCCTCACGGCGGGGCAGAGTGCGACTTTCAGCGTTACCTTCACGCCAACATCAGCGGGCAGCGCCAGCGGCAGTGTAACGGTCGCATCCACCGGCTCCAATCCGAGCTTAACCATTCCCTTGACGGGCACCGGATCAGCGACCGCCGGAGTGCTGACGGCGACTCCCTCGCCCATAGCACTCGGGAGCGTAGTCTCCGGAACGAGCGGATCGGCCACGGGCACTCTGACTGCCAGCGGAGCGAACGTGACCGTTACGGCCGCCAGTTCGAACAACTCGCTATTTGTGATCGGTGGCTTGTCGCTGCCGGTGACCATTCCGGCAGGACAGAGTGCATCTTTTACGGTCACCTTCAGTCCGGTGGTTGCCGGCGCGGATTCTGCAACCCTCACATTCACCAGCAATGCCCAGCCTTCCACAACGACCGACACGGCTAACGGCACAGGTACCGCGGCTCCGGTCCATAGCGTCGACTTGTCGTGGAACGCCAGCTCGTCGTCCGGTGTCACGGGATACAACGTGTACCGTGCGGTTTACACCACCACCTGCGGTTCTTACTCGAAGATCAACGGGACGACGCTGGTTACTCTGACGACGTATACCGATTCTACGGTGACCGACGGCACGAACTACTGCTACGCCACTACCGCGGTGAATTCCAGCAACGAGGAAAGCGGCTACTCGAACATTGTTTCTGACGTGCAGATTCCTGCGCCGTAAATCAATCAGGCTTCCTGGGAACCAAATTGCAATGAACTGAAAAAGCCTGACCTTCCCGGTCAGGCTTTTTCACTCTTCAGCCTTCGTTCCTCTCAGTTCCTGAGTCGGGAGGCGACGATCGCGACAAGTGCGAGACATGCATTCCTAAAATGGGAACCTGTTTCCCGCGCAAAATTGGCGGTTTTTCGACCCTTCTTACTCGAAGGTTTTAATGCCTCCGCGATTGGCCTGTCAGGCGAGTGAAGGCATGCCCCATCGTGATCTACACAGAATATCTGGGGCGCTTCAAACTGAATTACATGAGACTCCCCCAGTCCATTTCTCAGTCCTTTTCTACCCGTGTCTTCATCATCCTCATAATCAGCGTTGCACTGTTCGCTCTGCCGGCATCGGCCGGTGCGTCAAAGCAACAATTGACCTGCGCACCCTGCTCGCTGCGCTTTGGTACCGTTCCCATCGGGCAAACAGAGACTGAAATCGTGGTCCTGACCAATGGCGGATCGACCAGTGTCACGGTGTCGGCGGCCAGTCTGGCGGGAACGGGATTCAGTCTGTCCAATGTGAGCTTGCCGCTGGTTATTGCGGCGGGACAGAGCGTCTCCTTGAACGTCACTTTTTCTCCAACTGCGACCGGATGGACTGGAGGAAAGGGCACAATTACCAGCAACGCCTCAAACCGGCAACTGATGTTAGAGCTTGGAGGTTCGGGGACCACGAGCGACAGCTTAGTCGCCAGTCCCGCGAGCGTTTCATTTGGTCAAATCGCCGTAGGATCGAGTTCCACTGTGCCGGTGGTACTGACCAATACCCGCTCCTGGAGCGTGAAGATCACATCCTGGCAGGCGACAGGCAATGGATTCTCGATCAGCGCGCCGGGTGTGCCGTTCACTTTGAATGGAGGGCAGAGTGTGACGTTGAATCTCACCTTCGCGCCAACGTCTGCGGGAACGAGTGGTGGGAGTTTGTTCGTCTCGGGTCCCTCTCTGAACGTCCCTCTAGCCGGTACCGGAACGACAACCACAGCAGGTCAACTGACGATCACACCTTCTCTGGTGAATTTCGGGAACGTGACGGTGGGGACCACAGGAATTCAACCGATCACGATGAGCGCCGCCAATGCGAGCGTGACCGTGACGTCTGACGCCAGCAGCAGCTCTCAGTTTGTGCTGAACGGAGTTTCTTTGCCGTTGACGATTGCTGCGGGCCAGAGCATGTCGTTCAATGTTGCTTTCACGCCCACCGGCAGCGGGACGGTTTCTGGCTCGCTCTCATTTATCAGCAATGCGTCCAACTCGCAGACCTCGGAATCGCTTACCGGCACCGGCACACAGAAACAATACAGCGTCGATCTCAACTGGAATGCCAGTTCGAATGTTGTGGGCTACAACGTTTACCGCAGCACGAGTTCGAACGGCTCGTATGGCAAAATCAATTCTTCCCTAGACCCGAACACTGCGTACACCGATAGCAGTGTTGCGTCCGGCACCACGTATTACTACGAAGCGACAGCGGTGAATTCCAGCGGCGAGGAGAGCGTGCCCTCTTCACCACCTGTAGTCGCGAACATCCCGTAATCATCGCTGAACGGCCCGTCTCGATGGGTTCGACGAGCATGTCGTTCAATGTTGCTTTCACACCAACCGCCAGCGGGACGGTTTCTGGTTCGCTCTCATTTATCAGCAATGCGTCCAACTCGCAGACCTCGGAATCGCTTACCGGCACCGGCACACAGAAACAATACAGCGTCGATCTCTACTGGAATGCCAGTTCGAATGTTGTGGGCTACAACGTTTATCGCAGCACGAGTTCGAACGGCTCGTATGGCAAAATCAATTCTTCCCTGGACCCGAACACCGCATACACCGATACAAGCGTTGCATCGGGTACCACGTACTACTACGAAGCGACAGCGGTGAATTCCAGCGGCCAGGAGAGCGTGCCCTCTTCACCACCGGTAGTCGCAAACATCCCGTAATCATCGCTGAACGGCTCGTCTCGATGGGTTCGACAGTGTTGTCGGTAGCAAGTTAAAATGTCCGCTTTTTGTAGCAAGTGAAATGTCCGGTTTCAAAGTTGTGCCCTCGCCGTTTGGGTTGGGTTGATTTTGGGGATGGGGTTGCAGGGGAAGGGGGCAGTTCCCCTTCCCCTGCTCAGCTCTGTAGAAGCCTTGGCGGATAGGGGTGCACCGGCGGCGTCATAGCGACCCAAGCAATGCGGCCCGTGGGTCAGACTCAAGTTTCCATTCAGGTGTTGGTGCACCACCACCTGGCAACCCGCCAACGTCGCCCGCCAGCGCACTCGCTCGATCTGCAAGCTGAGATTCTGAAAGCTCACCGTGTTGTCGCGGTTCACACTGCGTTCGAACTGCAGCGAGAAAATCCGTTCCAAATCACGATTCCGGCAGGGCACAAAAGCATTGCCCCGCTGCCTGGGCGCGACCTGAAAACGGCGGTTGAACTCGGCCATGTAATCTTCCCGCAGAAACCGGTTCGCCGCCTCCAGCGTCCCGAGCTGGCGCAGCCGCAACTCCTGCGGCAATCGGCCCTGCCAAGTACCGAAGTTGCGTTCGCTGCGCCCGCGCGCTTGCGGCGAGTAGGCCGGGATCATCTGCACTCCCAACTCGTGCAACGCCCGCCCCACTTGCGTGCGGCGATGGTAGTCCACCTTGCCGCCCACCTTCGGCGTCAGCCAGAAATGGCTTCCCCGATCGCTGTACAGCGCGCAGAACACGCCTTTGCGCTCGATCACTTCCTTCAATCCCGCCATCACCGTCGCCGTCGATTCCTCCTCCACCAGCTGGGCGTAATAAATCTCGCTCGTGGCATCGTCCAGAATCACGATCAGGTCGTACCAGCGTTCGTCCTGAAACCACTGGTGGCGGCTGCCGTCGATATGCAACAGCATCCCCGGCAACGGCCGCCGCTCGCGCCGTTTCCGATGCGCCCCGCGCTTGCGTCCTCGCCCCACCAGGCCCGCTCCCTGCAGGGCCTGCTTCACCCAGGTGTAACTCAGTTCGATCCCGTGCTCGGCCTGCAACTTCTCGTGGAAGTGCTGCACGTTCAGATCGAAATACTTTTCCCGGTACAGCGCGAACACCTTCTCCACCGTCGCCACCGGCACCCGGCGACGCGACGGCTTGCCCCGCCGCCGGTCGAGCAACCCGTTGTAGCCTTCTTCCACGTAGCGCTCCCGCCAGCGCCGCATGTGCCGGTCACTGATGCCCAGGATCTCCGCCGCCTGCCACCAGGTGATCTTCTTCGCCATTGCCTGCAACATTACGTCCTGTACTTTCATCGCCCGCTCCATCGCGGCCCTCGGATAAGCTTCCATGCTCCGCATGGTCTCCTATCCTCACCGCCCGCAAAGCGGACATATCACTTGCTATCTCAACCGGACATATCATGTGCTACCGACAGATGGGTTCGACAGGGTTTGACTTCATATCGGTTCCGGGCTAGTCTCTCTAGCCAAAGGGCGCGCCGCTCAGCGTGCTTTGGGGGATTGAGTGGGGGGAACCGATGCTCAGGATGGGGTCACCGAATTACTTGTCCGCTGGAACGACGGGGATCTAGCGGCCCGAGACGCGCTGATTCCCCTCGTCTACGATGAGTTGCGCCGGGTTGCGAAGAAAAACCTTGCCGGGCAACGCAGTGATCACACCTTGCAGGCCACCGCTCTTGTCCACGAAGCCTATCTCCGTCTGGTGAACCGTAAGGCCGCCAATTGGCAAGGCCGAGTTCATTTCTTTGCGCTGGCGGCGCAGATGATGAGGCAAATCCTCGTGGATCATGCGCGCATGCGAAATGCGGCGAAACGAGGGGGCGGAGCGTCTACTCTGCTGTTCGAAGATGCCGCGGCATCCGGAGAAGGGGTCAACCTTGACCTGATTGGTCTGGACAAGGCGATGAAACGACTGGCTTCGTTAGACGCGCGGCAATCGCAAATCGTCGAACTACGTTTCTTCGGAGGGCTCTCAATCGAAGAAGCGGCGCGTGTGGTCGCGATATCCCCGGCCACCGCAAAGAGGGAGTGGGCTACCGCGCGGGTTTGGCTTCATCATGCTATGGAAAGCGATGCCGGAACATGACTCCCGAACGTTGGCAACACGTGAAGCAAGTATTGGCGACCGCACTCGAACTTGCCCCTACCGAACGCGCCGCGTATCTCGAGCGGAGTTATGCCGCCGATGCATCCCTGCGATGCGACATTGAGCCGCTGGTGGAGTCAGAACAGCGGCTAAGAGAGCAATTTCTCGACGGTGCCGATCTAGCCGCGGCCGCCGCTGCACTGATTTCGCCCGATGAAAACTTCTGGGTCGGACGCCGAGTGGGACCCTACCAGGTCGTGGAGCAGATCGGGATGGGCGGAATGGGGGAAGTGTATCGCGCATTCCGGGCCGATGATCAGTATAAGAAAGTGGTTGCGCTCAAGTTCGTGCGCGCCGGCCAGTATTCCAATGAGGTTTTCACCCGATTCAAAAATGAACGCCAGATCCTGGCTGGTCTTGATCACCCCAATCTAGCGAAGCTTCTCGATGGCGGCACCAGCGAAGAGGGCATGCCGTACTTCGTGATGGAGTTGATTGACGGTCAACCGATTACCGAGTACTGCAACCAGCATGATCTCTCCATTCGCGAACGCCTGAAGTTGTTTTTGCAGGTTTGCGCAGGCGTGCATTATGCGCACCAACACCTCATTATTCATCGCGACATTAAGCCCGGAAATATCCTGGTTACCGCCGATGGCATCCCGAAGTTGCTCGATTTTGGGATCGCGAAGATTGTCGAGTCCGGCCAGGATGCCAGCATGGCGGATACGACGCTCACCAGTTTTCGGATCCTGACCCCGCGATACGCGAGCCCAGAACAGATCAAAGGCGAGCCGATGACGATCGCCACTGACGTGTATTCGCTGGGCGTGGTGATGTATGAGTTGCTCACCGGGCAGAGTCCGTACGAGTTCGTGAACAGGTCCACGCAGGAATTTGCGCAGGAAGTCTGCGAACGAGAGCCGCAGAAGCCGAGCCTGGCAGTTCTTCGCTCGCCGGGCAGGGAGGGGACGGGAAGGGGTCCGGCGCGTTTCGCGAGATTTCTCGTGACAAGGTGAGCAAACAGCTCCGAGGTGATATCGACAACATCGTCCTGATGGCATTGCGGAAGGAACCGACTCGCCGCTACGCGTCGGCGAACGATCTGCATGAGGACATCCAGCGACACCTGGAGAACATTCCGGTGCACGCGCGCAACGATAGCGTCTGGTACCGGACAACGAAATTCGTAGCGAGACACAAGGCTGCGGTTGCGGCTTCCGTTCTTGTGCTGGTCGCGACTGTTGGCCGGGTTCATCGTTACCTTGCATGAAGCCCGTGTAGCGCAAAACGAACGCGCCCGGGCCGAGCGTCGCTTTAACGACGTTCGCAAGCTGGCGAACTCGCTCATGTTCGAAGTGCATGATTCCATCCGGGACCTGCCTGGCACTTTACCTGCCAGAAAGCTACTGGTTGATCGCGCCCGCGAGTATCTGGACAGTCTGTCGCAGGAGGCGAGCGGAGACACCGATCTGCAGCGCGAATTGGCAGCGGCTTACGACAGGATTGGAGACCTTCTCGGGTATTCAGGCGCAGCCAATCTCGGGGACTACGCAGGAGCGCTGCAGAGCTACGAAAAAGCATTGTCCATACGAGAGTCGTCCCTTGCTGCCCACCCGGACGATCGTCAGATGCAACTCGATCTGCTCAATGACTACTTCCGGTTGAGCTTCGCGCTGCAGGATACTGGAGACTTCGCCAAGGCTTTGACGCACTTGCAAAAGGGATTAGCGCTCGCCCAGCAGACCGCAAAAGCTCATTCTGAGCCCATGTTTGTCGACTTTCTGGCAGGATTCTACTGGCAAACGGCAAATGTTCTAATGCAGATGGGAGACTATACCAATGCACTGGAGAAGTATCGCCAAGGCGTCTCGATCCGAGGGACGCTTGTGCAGAATGCGGACACTCCGGTGGTCCGTACTCATCTTGCGGCGGATTATGTTGGCTTGGGCAAGGCAATGAGTGCGACTGGAGATTTGAACGGGGCCTTGGAATATTCCAAGAAGGGCGCGGAGATTCTGGAGCAATTGAGCAGTTCAGACCCGAACAACGCAACCCTTCAGGAATACCTGGGAGAGGCAGATGATCGGGTGGCTTCGATCCTGTTGAAACTCCATCAACTCAACCCATCCCTTGCTTACTACAACAAATCTCTCAACGTCTTTGTCAAACTAAGTAGCGCTGATCCGGCGAATTCGATGGCCCGTGACAACGTTGGGCTCGCGGAGGTTGCCATTGGCGACGTGTTGATTCAGCAAAAGCAGGTTCGTGACGCCATTCCACATGTTCGCAATGCGATTGCGAGTTTTGAAAACATCGCACACAAGAATCGCTATCAAGTAATTGGCCAGGCAAGCGCCTACGATGCCATGGGCAGAGCGCTCTTCAGCCTCACCGAAGGGGACTTAACCGTCAGCCAAAAATCCGAGCACCTGCAACGATCCAAGGTTTGGTTCGAAAAGAGCCTGAACACGTTCCGTGGGGAGCCTAGCCTCAATTCGGTGGATCCCCTCGGTGGCGATATCACGGAACAATCCGTCAGGCAGGAGCTGAGCAAGTGTGAGGAATCACTGGCGAAGCTGCAATCCAGGTGACGACACCGAGGCACACCGTCCGCTTACATCCCCCCAATTCTCATCGACGCGATGAGCCACTTTCTTCCGCTTTGCCGTTTTATAGAGTAAGACGGAATTTCGACGCGGCGGGTGCGCCCACTCGGAAATCGGTCAGTCGCTTCCAGGGGAGGAACCAGTGAGGAATCTTGCAGATCAACCTAAGAGCCCAACCATGCCTATTCAGTATGCAAATGCTTTCACTTCGACGAGCTGTGAGCTGAGAAACGACCGATTCCCTCGGCGCAGATCGGCCGGAAAAGGCCTCGGATTTCTTATTGGTCTACTCATGCTCTGCGCGGTCACCGCCAGCGCCCAAACCTACCAGGAACTCGTTGACTTTGTTGGGGCAAACGGATGCTGTCCGCAGTATCCGACGATGATGGCCCAGGGACGGGATGGCAACCTTTATGGGACCACTCCCACCGGCGGCGTGAACAGCGTAGGCATCGTCTTCAAAATCACGCCTGCGGGTTCCCAGACCATTCTTTATCAGTTCGATACTACGCACGGAAGCACTCCCAACGGCGGGTTGGTGCTCGGCGTCGACGGAAATTTTTATGGCACCACCGAATTCGGCGGCGCGAACAGTTATGGCACTATCTTCAAAATCACACCCTCCGGAGTATTGACGGTTCTCTACGACTTTACGGGAAATGCCGACGGAGGGTATCCGGTAGCCCCCCTGGTGCTTGCTACCGACGGAAATTTCTATGGCACGTCGTATCCGGGCGCAGCCTTCAAGTTCTCGCCCAGCGGAACGTTCACCGTCATCAACAAGATTCCCACCGTGTCGTACGGGCCGCTCCTGCAAGCCAGCGACGGAAATTTTTATGGCGTGACGGAGTTTGCAGGCACGTTTTCCGCGGGCACCATCTACAAGATCGCTGGGAGCACGGTCACAACGCTCTACAACTTTGACGGGACGCACGGCTCATACCCGATTGGCGGTTTGGTGCAGGGCGCAGACGGCAACCTCTACGGCACGACTACCGCCGGAGGAACTACGAATGCAGGCGTCATCTACAAGATCACGACAGCGGGAATCCTGACCGTGCTCGTGGACTTCGACGGCGTTCACCCACTCAATGGCTACGAGGCGTTCGCCGGCCTGGTGGCCGGGAGCGATGGCAATCTATACGGCGCCACGATATGGGGCGGCACCAGCGGTTACGGCGAGATTTTCCAGATGACTATCGGCGGCGCTTATACGGCGCTTTACAACTTTGTGGCCGCTTCCGGGGATGGAGCTTATTCCACACCCATGCAGCATACGAGCGGCAAGCTCCTCGGTCTCACCACGCGAGGAGGCGTGGCCGGAAAGGGCGGTATCTACAGCTATGACAGTGGCATCAGCCCGTTCGTGTCGCTGGTTTCCACCTTGGGCCCGGTCGGTGCGACCGTAGGAATTCTCGGCAGCGGGTTTACCGGCACGACCCAAGTGCAATTCAACGGCACCCCGGCCTCTTTCAGAGTGCTCTCCGATACCTATCTCACGGCCACAGTTCCTTCGGGCGAATCCGGAAACGTCATCGTAACCACCCCATCGGGAAAACTCTTGAGCTACAAGATATATCGCGTCACTCCCAAAATAAAGACCATGGCTCCGACCAGTGGTCCCGTTGGCTCCTCTGTGGTGCTTACAGGATCCGGCTTCACTGAAGCCAGAACGATCACCGTGGGCGGAGTGAAAGTGACGGCATTCATCGTGAACTCCGATCAGCAGGTGACCTTCACCGTGCCCACGGGCGCCAAAACTGGAAAAGTGGTTCTGACAACTGCGGGCGGCAAAGCCACCAGCAGCTCCGTGTTCACGGTTACGCGCTAAAGCGAAGAGCGGTCCGCAAACTCGTCGGCCGCTCTTATCAAGCTTCGAATCGCGGAACTTCCGTAACCACATCGGGCCTCTTCGTCACCTTAAGTGGCACGGAGGGGCCATTCTCCATCGTCGGCATTTCCGTTAGTACTAGTACCAGTGGCCAAGTAGGGCACTCACTAACGTTATGCCGACAAACTGCTTCCGCGCGATTCTCAGACCTCGAACGGCTATCTTATTGGCCCTGCTGGCTTTAGTCGGGCCAGCGCGAGCGCAGGAGGTTTCGCTCGCCCTGCTTCAGCCGCCAGCGATTGCGGCGGCGGAATCAGGCTCACCAACGCCGATCATAATGCCGGTGCAACCTGCGACATTGCCGGAAGCGCCCAGCCATCACTTTTGGGATCGTCAGAACAGTCTTCTATTCGCTACCAGTGCCGCGTTCAGCACCGCAGACTTCTTCGTAACCCGAGCGAACCTGCGGAATGGCGGTCAGGAACTGAATCCCGTGACTAGAATGTTCGGCAGCAGCTCAACGGGCCTGGCGGTAAACTTCATCGGCGAAAACATCGGTGTGATCGGAATCAGCTACATGTTCCACAAAACCGGACACCACAAACTGGAGCGTGCGGTCTCGATGTTGAACATCGGAGCCTCTACGGCCGCGGTCTCGTTCGGTCTAACTCATCGATAGTCGTCCATACATCGCTTAGCGTCCACCCAACAAGAGGCACGACTGCTTCCACCTTTTCTCTTGTGTTGCTCTTGCAAGAAGAAGCCAATCGTGAACTTTGCCATTCCTAACGAGTGTCGGCGGGATTTTCGGGTCGAATCAGCAACGCAAGCCTCGGAAAAAGAAAACGTCCGGCGGCGTCATCGATCACATTTACCTGGCAGGTGTAAAACCCCGGCGTCAGAGAGCTAAGAGTCAGGTCAAGCTGGAAGACACCGGCCTGGCGATCACGCGCATTCAACTCCGATAGTTCGGCGAGGGAGGTTTCTAGTACTTTGGCTGTGCCGCGAAAGAACGCGACGTTCGTAAGCAAGTGGATGCCGGGTTTGGCCTGTGCGGCCTGCGGCGCGCCAGACGCATTCGTCCGCCCTGGGTCATACACTTCATAGTAGATTCGCAAGTGCTGTGCGGAAGAGAATACGTGGGTCACGTTTGGAATGATCTCCGACCCGTCACGAATCAGTGGATTGGGAGTTGCACCTTTCTTCGCGGGTTGAAGTTGACTGGCGAGGACTATCGAACTCATTTTCAAGGGCTGAGACTTAAGGTCTGGAACCTCCACGTCAGTTTCGAATGAACCCATACGCCCGGTCTGATTTTCCCTGACCACAAACTTGAAGTGATATTTGCCCGGGGGCAGACTTAATCCGGTGTCATACTGCACGTTCTTTTTCCGAACGTCTGACGAAGTATTGACCGCGAGGTTCACCGTGTCGCGGATCTGAGTGACTGGGTGTTTCTGGCTGTCGAGTACGATGCCAATGACGTCCAGAGTCGCTTTGTCCCGATCGCTGTTCCGCGTAAAGGGGATCTCCGAACCCGGCACGACCAACGAAACTGGAATGAAAAACTTGTTGGCCTGCACGCGAAAAAAAGCGGTGCTCAGATACAGGGGTAGATCCGTCGTGGGC
The DNA here is from genome assembly GCA_963701935.1 of uncultured Acidobacteriaceae bacterium. Taxonomy (GTDB): domain Bacteria; phylum Acidobacteriota; class Terriglobia; order Terriglobales; family Acidobacteriaceae; genus Sulfotelmatobacter. The sequence goes on from CAVPBT010000001.1 coordinate 982,609, forward strand.
AACTCCGAAGCGAGCTCTTCCTGCAGCTGAAGTTCCTTATCTTCTTTCGTAGAATGGCGGTAGTCCGCGGGCGCATAGTAGCCGCGGCGGTAGTCGACCTTTACGCCTGGCACGTTCACCTTCACGGCGATATGCCGGTAACGGCCGTCCCTGGCCGGATTGGTGCTGCGATAACCAAGAAGATAGTACGTCGACGTATCCTGTTGCACTCCCTTAAAGACCTGGGTGAAATCGTTCGAATCAAGAAAGGCGCGTCCGCCCGTGTCGCTCGCCAGCGTGACGAGAGATTCTTGCGTGGTGAAGTTGGAGTTCAGGGCATTGATCATCGATTGGCCGGAATATGCCGAAGTTCCCCGCAGACTCGCGTTCTGTGCTTCTCCGCCTGCGACCAGTGCTTGCAGGCCTCGCAGATCCATGGTGTAGATCGCCATGTTGGATCGTACGGCTGCATTGATGGCGGCCCGCAGTTCGGACTGGTTTTCGATACCCGTTCGGTCCATGCCGCTCGAGAAATAGATCAGTGACTTTTTCTGCTGCAGATGAGAAAGCTTCTCCGCGACCGACCGCAAGGCTTCGAGACGGCGGTCCGTATTAAAGATGTTGTATTCCGTATCGTCCGCGGTAAAGGGCTGGCCGGTGTCGGGCGTGCCTTCAGTCGTGCCGGTAGTACCTTCTTCGAAGCCCTGACCGCTGCCCGTTCCGAAAGCCTTGAGCTGCTTTTTGAGCAGTTCGTGGTCGTCAGTGAAATCCTGGTTGACCAACAGCGCACTGCCCAAAGAGACAATCGACACGAGGTCCGCCGGTGCCATCTGAGTATCAACATAGTGCTCCGCGGAGGTCACCGCGCGATCAATTTCATCGGGCTCCATAGCGGACAGATCGAAGAACAGAACGATGAGCCGGCGATCTTTAAATTGATTCGCAGAGCCTGATGCCGCCGTCACGCTCGATGGATTTGCCGACTCAGCCGGGTGACCGGCCAGGGGCTTGGCCTGCGTCACATCCTGATTTGCCACGGCATCAATGTTCTCTACATCAAACGAGACGACCTTCTGCGGTTTGTTGTCCTCGAGAATCGTGAAGTCTTCAGGTTTGAGGCCTCGAACAATGTTTCCACTTTTGTCCCTCACCGTGACGTTGACCAGCACCAAGTCGCTCTGAACGCGAAACGTGTAGTCTGCCTGCCGCTGCGCGGGCGCGGACGAACACGCCAGGGCGAGCGCCAGCACGGTCGCCAGGAACTTGTTCGCCGTTCGGTTCAGTTCCAGACTCATCTGCATTTCTCCTCAAAAACGGAAGCGCGCAGTCATCGTAATTTGCCGCATGGCGCCTGCCGCCGTAACCCGGCCGAACGTCGGCGAAGTGACTGACGTATCAATCGATGTGTAATTCGGCATGTTAAAGATGTTCGCGGCCTGCGCCCGGACCTCGAGAACGCGCGACTCTTTCAGCGGGATCACCTTGGTGAAGGCCATGTCGAACAGAAGCGTTCCGGGGCCAATGATGCTGTTGCGGCGTGCATCGCCATAGGTTCCACACGGCAGGCTCGAGTCAAATGCCGCCGTGTTGAACCATTCTCCTGTCGATCGATTTGCCAGGGAGATGGATTGTCCCGGAATCAGATTCGGCCGCAGCGTGCCGTTCGTGCCTGTGTTCAAGTTGCAGGGCGAGCCGACGAATCGCGGCGTGAACGGGAGCCCCGAAGCGACGGTCCAGTCGCCGCTCCACTGCCAGTCGCCGAGAATCGCGCGGGCCGGCGTATTTTCGGTAAGCCAACGCTTGTCGTGTCCGAACGGCAGTTCCCACAAGTAGTCTGCAGTGAATCTCTGGGTCTGATTGAAGCTGGAGAGACCGCGCTCGGCCGATAGATCCAATGCATTTTGCGCAACGGATGCCGATCCGCCGCCAGATGAGCCGCCTCCTCCGCCGGCAGATGTACCTCCGGCGCCCAGCCCGGCGCGCCCCGAACCGGAAGTGGCTCCCGCGCCGATGGAGGACGCATCATCGATCGACTTGGAAAATGTATAGATTCCGCCAATGGAGAATCCATTCGATAGACGTTTGCGGAGGCGCACGGATCCGGCGTTGGCCTCGGAGTCGCCCACGGAGTTTTCGTAGATGAATGCCTGCGCTGTCGGAATCAGAATTCCGGTCGCCGTGCGGTTGGGGGCTTCCAGGATGTCGAGATCTGTGCCCTTGGTTCCCGTGTAGTCGACATTCAACAGCAAGGTCGGACGAAGCTGTTGCTGGATATCCAGATTGCGAATCTGCACGTAGCCCAGCCGGTAATTGGGATTCACCGCGTAATTATTGGTGATGCCGCCGGTAGAAACCGTGGGGAATCCGCTCTGCAGCGTAAGATCTCCGACAGTGTTCTGGATATTGGTCTGGGTTGTCGAAAATGGCGGCTGAAAAGCCAACTGCTGCACCATCCCCTGGTACGCACCCGTGTTGTAGTTGATCCCGTATCCTCCACGCACGACCGTCTTGGAGAAGGGCTTCCAGGCGAACCCTACGCGCGGAGCAAAATTATTGCTGTCAGGCCGGACCAGGCTGTTGGGCAGACTTCCACTGTAAGGAGCGACTTGTCCGGGCAGAACCTCGGCGACTGCCGGCGCGCCCAGCGCAGGATTCAGCACTCCGGGCGAAAGATCCAAATTTGCAATTCGATTGTTCTCTTCGGTGAGCGGTGAGACGTATTCATAACGGACGCCGAGGTTCAGCGTTAGATTTCCGCGAACCTTCCACTCGTCCTGCGCGTACAGATCCCAATAGTTGCCGTGAAAATGGTAGTTGTCCTCTCCGAACTGCACCGACGTTGTCTGGGGAACCCCGAGCAGGAAATCCGCGAAGTCGTATCCCGTGCCCGGAGCTTGCTGGGGCGGCTGTCCAGCCTGTCCGGGAATCAGTTGGGACGTATTGTAGCCGCTGAAGATAAACGATCCGCGCGCGTTACTGCTGGTTTCGGTGTTGAGCTGAATGCGGCGAAAGTCTCCACCCCACCGCCAGCTGTGTTTGCCATGCGTCCAAACGACATTGTCGGAGATCGTGTACGTCTGGTTGCGAAGCAATTGCGGGTTGACGTCCTGAAGACTGGCGATGTCGGTGAAGGAGAGGTTTGGCAGGCCCCAGTCAAAAGGATTCTGCGAAACACCAGTGATTCCCAGAACGCTGGTAATGTCGTCGCTGAAGGCGTAAAGATTCTGCGTACGCGTACGGCTGCGGTTGAAGTCGAAGCGAAGGTTGTTGGTCAACCTGCCGATGCTGCGGACGTATCCGATCGGCACATCAAAACTGCGAACACTTGTATTGCCGCCTACACTCGGGAACGGATTCGTGATGGCGGCGCTCGATCCGTGATAGTGAAGGCCGAAGGTCAGGTTGTTGCGAGGAGCGCCTCGTCCACTCCGTCGCCCGCGAGTGGGGGCGGCGCCAAAAGTGTGATTGATCCGCACGTTGAGATCGTCACTGTCGTTCGTCGCGGAGGTCACGAAATGAAAATTCTGATAATCGCCGGGAAGATTCGGCATCGGTATGTAAGGCAGCAATCCCGCCGCGACGGAATTGATCTGCGTGATTGTATTGCTCGCGTAAGGAGTGTTGGTCGCGGGATTGAATATCTCGACCGGTTGTCCCTTCTGTGGACCTGAAGTGTACGTCGTCTGCGAAAAGTTTCCTTGCCGCTCCAGCAGCGTCGGAACCGTCGAAAACTGATCGAAAGGATTCTCCCCGTGTTTGCCGTTGTAATTGACGAAGAAGAATGTCTTGGTACCGCCGTGGTAGATCTTGGGAAGATTGAGTGGCCCGCCGATTGAACCTCCGAAGCTGTGTTGGACGTAAGCCGGGGTCGCCACAGGTTCGCCGAGAAGCGCATAGGGCGCGGCATTGAGCGCTGAGTCGCCGATGCCGTAGTAGATCGATCCATGGGGATGGTTAATGTCAAAACCGCGACGGCCGGTAATCGTCATTGCCCGTCCGGGCCCGCCGCCCCCAAACCCGCCCTGGCCACCGAATCCGCCTCCTCCTCCGAATCCGCCCCCGCTTTGGCGAGCATCATTGATGCGTTGCTGCAGTTCGTCCCCACTCATCGCGTTGAGGGGATTCGAACTGTTGCCGGAAACGGCGATGGACTCAGTTGCGCTGTTCGGATCAATTCCGGGAACCGGCATCCCCGAAGGTACGACATCGCTCATCGTATTGCCGCCGGCCTCCTGTGCAGCCATGTTCTGCAATGCAGAAAGAGTTTGAAAGCCACGCTGAGCGCCGGCCTGGCCGTCGGGCCGTCGGGCCTGAGGATTCGATTGGCGTGTACGCGATAACAACGTCAACTCAAAGTTCGCGGACACACTCAGGTGGGAAGCATCGACCACAACCTGCAGAGTGCTGTTGGAAAACGCGACCATCTCTACCCGCACGGTGTAAGAACCGTAGGACGGCACGGATGCGGAATAGCTGCCATCCACATCGGTCCAATCGGAGGTCTTCTGATCGGAGGAGGCAAGAGAAATCGAAACGGCCGCGCCGGGAATCGGCATGTTGCCGGACTTCACGATCCCGTGAATCCTTCCGCCTGCCGTTTGCGGGGACTGAAGTTGCTCTGTCTGATTCTGACCGCGGGCGTAATCGAAGACAAGCAACAGGGACAAGACCAGGAACACGTGCCTGAACTCGAGCCTGCACGTTGCAATCATGAACGATTCCCCTGCGGTCGGCGTCTCGCCACCTGTGATGCGATGATAGTCTGAGGTCCTCAAAGCCATCGTAAAATTTTGTCTATTCTTGTCGATCCACCTACTACACTTCTGACCCGGGCAAAGCCTTGATCAGCGGTCAATGCAGCGATATCGGAAGAGGGAAGAGTCTTATCCTGCGAGGCTTGGCGGCACGTGCCCCGTTCCATAACGGAGCTGCAGCCAATCTGCAGCAAGTGGTAAATTTTTATAACCAACGCTTCCAGATTGGTCTCTCGCAGCAGTAGATGCAGGACTTGATCAACTTCCTCCAAACCCTGTAGCGGGAAAGGACGGGCGAAAGGTCTTGATAGGGGTTGAGGCGCAATTCAGACCTCGACAAACAGAATCCTGCGCCTGAAGGATTTTGAACGCGCATCGATACGCCGCAGGGGGCGCTCTACTACGCGAACGGCGGGATTTTGCAGTAGGCGCTAGGGTCGTTGCTGGCGGGGAAGCCGGGGGGAGCAAGCGGTGGGGGTATAGGGGCAACGCTACACTCACTTGGGCATGGGAATGAGTCTTGGATCCTTAATCATTCTGGTGATATCTTCTTCCATGCGCACTTCGAGGTCAATCATGTACTGCATCGCCGGCTCATTCTTCGCATAGGTCGACGAACTCTTGCTCGCGAAGTCTTTGTAAGGAACCTCCCCGCGTATGGAATTCAGTTCTTTTGGGATCAGCTTGAGATTCGGCCGGTAGTCAAACACCGCGATTTGCTGCTTCCATCTGAGCTTTTCAAATGTACATGTCAGAGCAAGCACACCGGCTGCGGCGACCAGCGACTTCTAGACCCTCATCGTAAGGCAAAACTCATCATCGACGAGCGTCCAATTCTTTGACCGAGTACTTATCTTCTGGCACGTCAGTATTCGCAGTGAAGTGTCGTGCTATAACAGTCCGCCCAAAGACAATTGAGTTGAACTTTCGATCATGCCAGGCACCCGCGGGGATGTACGGGTGAGAATCGCGATCTTTGAGCGTCGCCTGGTAGCAGAGAGCGTCAGGAACGCCGGTCGCTGCCCTCGCCTCGTTTTGAGAGTTGGTGTCGTAGTCAGTCCAATCCTGTCCTTTGCGAATGACACCGGAGAGCCTCCGCTTGCTGTAATGATGAAAGTCGATCCAATCCGCTGCAGGTTCCGCGTTTCCACCACAGGGACCAGAACTGGAAGGAGTTCCACCTCTATCGCTCGGCCCTGGGGTGCCTCGACCGGGAGGCGCCCCGGAAGAAGACCCTTGGGGTAATGCTTGAGAGGGGTTCCGCACAAAGTGATCGATCGAGTGCGCAGCTTCAAATATCTCAGTCATCCAGGTCAGCGCCGATTCCAGCTTTTCTGACAAACTCGAGTCGACTTTAGGATCATTGTCATAGAGTATGTGGATCGGCGCCTCGACGTTCCAGATGATCTTCTTGATCTCCTCATCAACCAACGTCCATGTTTTCGTCCACGAAAACATTCCACTCAGGAGCGAAGCTTCAATTCCCGCTTTCAATTGGAATCGCAGTCCTAATTCTGCTTCTTTCTGCGTCTGGGAGAATTCGAATCGCAATCCACCCTCATCGTGTAAAAGGTCGATTCGTCCCCCATATTGGAGAGAAGCGGTTCCATGGGCAGACAGTTGCAGTAATGCACTCAACGTGGCGATATCGATACCAATCGTGCTTGCCCCCATAGAAATCTTACCTTCTCCACCCAGACTCATGCTCACACCGGCAGCAACCGAGAGCTCAGCCACGCCCGTGAATCGTTGGTTAACTAGCGCCGGCAAGGCGCCTTCGTCGAAAGCAACAGCCTGGATGAGCGTCAGACCGAGTTGAATATGTGAAAGGATGCCGGTGAGTTTGGTCTTAAACTCCGCATTCGCGCGTACTCCGCCACTGATCGCGACGATTCCTCCCAAGTCGGGAATCGGAACCTCCAGCAACGTGTACTCCTTACCTGCGCCGGGCGATTGCCAGGTCTTCGGCTTGCCTGGTAGATCTAGGAACTTCCAGTCCGGGACGTCTATTGTGTACAAACCCTGCCACAGATCGGGGTTGCTGTTCACCACCGAACTCGAAGGCGGTGCCGAGAATGCCGAAGAAGTCCCCGGCCCGCCGGACCCCGCTGGTCTGGACGGCGCGGGAGGCGCCGGCCGCGAGGCGGCGGGAATGCGAACGAAGACGATCGGGATGTGTTCTGCGGCAATTCGTGGTCCGCAATCAGCACAGGGTGTCCGCGAGACCGCCATGCCATGCACCGTAAAATTGGTCCCGGCGGCTTCGACTGTTAACTGTTCAGCGTGGTGCTCGCCTGCGATCGTATCGATTCCTGCTGGGTCCCACCTAGCAAGTCCGAGTTGCTTCGCGGCGCCCCTGATTTGCGGATTGATGCTGTTGCCGGCCACGGTGTATACCAAAGTCGGCCAATTGACTTTATCGGTCACGAGGGCAATCACGACCGTGGTGTTACGCGAGAGAGAGGCGCGCCCATCGGGACCCAACAGGTCGTAGAAGCGCGACATGGTGTTTTGCAGGTAGACCATGTCTTGTTGGTTGATGGCAAAGCGAGACGCAGGAGCGCGGGCGATGGTAACTGGCGCGGCACTTTGCTTCGGAACCGCGGCAGCTCGTTGCGGGTCTGAAACGGGCGTTCCGCGCGCACTCAGAACGTGGTCGACAACGCGGTTTGCGTCCCTTTCGAACGGGTCATCTCGGCCGCGATCCAATTCTGGTAGTGCCTGACCGGATGACTGCTGCACGACGTGCACCAATTCGTGCGCAAGCAATCGATCTCCGTCCGCTGTCCTCGGGGCATACTGACCTGTCCCGAACACGATCTGCTGCCCGGTGGTGTACGCACGAGCACCGACTGATCTTGCTGACTCGGCCGCTCGCCCGTCCGTATGCACCCGCACACTGGAAAAATCGTACCCGAACCTTGACTCGAAAAACGCGCAGGTTGCCGCTTCCATTGGCTGACCGGGGGAACTTAGGACATCGTAGACGATAGGCGGTGCGGTGAGTGACGCCGAGGCGTGTCCCGAACCCGCAGCACCAGCGGCCTTCGACTGCAGGCGCACCGCTTCGTGATTTGCGACCTCCGGCAGGCATTCGTCGCAGCTGCCGCCGCACGAGCACTTACGCTGCACTCCGAGGAGAGCGCCGGGACCCGCACGGCTTGTAGCAGGGCCCGCATCTGGCATGCGCATCACCTGCTCTGCCACGCGATCGGCTTCCTGCTCGTACTGGTCTCCCGGAGTGTTGATCAGCAGCTTCGCTTGCAGGGGATGAGCGAGGTGCCGGTTTGGAACTGGTGATTGAATCGCATGACCCTCGCCGGTCGCGCTCTCTGGGACGCGGTCCGCCTGAGCGGCGCACCGCGGGCATCCGCCGCCGCAGGGACAAACCTGGCGGCGCAGCACAGGGGATGAATCGGCCGACTCCGCTTGAATCCGAGGCATGGCAAAAGCCCGCGGCGATTGCTGCGCTGCTTTGGCCGGATTTGCTTCGCGGGCGAACATCAGAGTTTCTTGGTTGTACCCTCAACTACGAACCGCACCAGGCGAGCTAAGAAGTTTTCTTGTCCGAAGATGCGCCGGAAGATTTCACATTTGTTCCGGGCATTGCCACGGAGCGAATGGCGTCGGTCGGATCCCCGATGGGTTGGCTTCCTGGTGCGAGCACAATATTTTGAAATGATGAGGCGCCGGGGATTGGGACAAACTGCGTTGGGCTTAGGTACACGGGATATGCTTGGGTGTCCACCACTTCGATGAACAGTGGCGCAGTCGCTGCGCCCGTGGCATCGCCGGCGTAGTTGAGCGCGAAATTTCCCATGGCGTCGGTGTAAGCGAAGCCGTACTGCTTCAGGAAATCCTTATTGGCATCAACCACGAAAACGGTGAATCGCGCGAGAGGCTGCAGGTTGGAGTCGAGCACGCGGCCTTGCAAGGCCCATCCGGCCGGGGCGACTTGCACCGCCGGGACAACGAGTTGCTGCTGTACCATCGAGATTCTCCCGATGGTTGTCGTGCTCGCGGCGACCGCCGCTTCGGACGTTTTGACCCGGGGATCGTCGGCGCCGTACTGCGCTTTGAGTGCGGCGACTGTGCGATTCGCCTGAGCAAGGCGCGCCTGATGCACGCTCTGCAGGATCTGGATTCCCTGGACCACCGTAGTGTCGGCGGTCGTCAGCGCTGACTTGAGCTGGTAGGCAGAACTGTTGTCTGTTGTGTTGCCCGATGTTGTCGCCATAGATCTCCTTTTACAATGCCCGCCTGTGTTACAAGCCAAGTTCTGCCTGGAGGCTCTTCTGCAACTCGCCGCATACGTCCTGGCCCGCCGCTGAGACCAGAGCAAGATTGTTGTTATTGGAAAGCAAGGAGCCGAGCGCGATCAGGCAGTAGGTTGAAATGTTCTGCCCGGTGATGTTGACCTTGCCTGCGGTCAGTCCTGAAAGCAGAACCGAATTCAGTGCTTCCTGAAAGCGATTACCGATTACGTTGATCGAACCAGCAACCAGCAGCGCATCGAGTATCGCGCTGACGCGGGAGGAATCGAGCCAGCAGTGGTTGTTCGAAAAGATCAGCGCATCGGGTGTCACGATCACGACCGACGCGATCTCCTGCTGCAGGCTCGCCGTAGCCTCAAGATGGCACATGTTGTCAGTGAACAACACCGTACCTCCGGAAACATTTTGAAAGCCAGGCGACGATGCGAGTCCCGTGTACTGGCCATTCGCGTTCGTGAAGACGTCGCTCGGCCGGCTCGATGCGCTGACCGTCTCGATCCCGGTCCCAAGATTAAGGAGGAGGACTGTCTGCGCGATCTGCGTTCCGGTCGATTGTACAAGTCCTCCGCAGGCGAGGTGATTGTTCACAATGGAAAAGGGTCCGAGGCCAAGAATTGCGAGGGCGTAGTTCAGCGGAACCCGGACAACGTTGTGCTCCACCCGGACGGCGGGCAGACCAGGTTCGTAAATTGGCGTGGACGTGGCGTTCGTTGCTCCCGCTGCCGACGCCTTCGTGTAACCCCACAGCGAAGAGTCGAGCGGTTGAGGGAATGTGGGCGGCGTTCCGAGGATGATCACAATGCCGCCGCGCGCGCCATTGGATACGGTGGCCTGGGGAATCGCGCCGTTCCAGTCTCGGGTTTCCAGGATCTGATTGCGGCTGATCTCAATCATCTCGCCGTGGAGCACAAAAATGCCGCAGACATCCACTCCTGGCTGCGCTCCGAAATCGGTGATGGTGTTGTCGTGGATCGTAAGCCCCTGCACGTCGGGAACGCAGATTGCGCCATAGCCGATGAACGTTTTCGTCGACTCTGTAAGGGGCGCCAGATCTCGAAGCAGAGTCCGAGAGATTCCATTGGATGTGATCTTTAGTCCAACAATAGTGATGATCTCAAGGGTGGTTGTCAGGTCAAAGAATCCGACCGGGCCAATTCCGCAGAGGCCCATGTTGCGGATGCGGTTGCGGTGAATCTGAATGTTGACGAGAATCCCGCCGGCGACGATCTTACCTCCGGGTGGTTGCGTCGGATTACCGGGCGGCTGCAGCGTTCCCGTGCAGCAATCGTCGATAATGATGATGACTCCGGTCCAGATACCCGTGTCGCCGCCGTTGGCGTTGAGGATGGTATAGCTGCCCAACGTGATGCCGTTGCGGCTGCCGCCTTCGATTTCATTTTCGAGAATGTAGACATCTGTCGACGGCCCGCCGATCTGAATGCCGCCGGGATGCACAGGGATATCCACAGAGATGTACGCCAGGCCGAGGGTCTCGATGAACTCGCGAGAACTGCCTGCTGTCGATTTCGCACCGGCCGAGCCTGAAACCGAACTGCTGGGAGCTGGAGTTGCGCTCGACGCGTTCGAGAAGGTGCTCCCGCCAGCCAGATCGCCGGCGACGGTGATCGGGAGCCATTCGCGAATCGAGACAGTTGTCTGAAGTCCAACCCAGTTGTGTTCGATGTGAATTTCGCGGCCGCTGGCGTAGATCGCAGGCCACAGGCTGGCGACATTCTTCATCGCCACGCGATTCCGGTCGATGGCCAGAAGTTCGACCTGTACGGCGAGAATCGCTGGCAGGGTCGCGGCGGTGATGACGAGATCTTCAATAGCGACGTTGATGACTCCGCGCGGCTCAATTACGATGGCAGCCACGGCAATGCCCGGTCCAGTCGAAATCGAAGTACCGGTACCATCCATCAGAATGCCGGCTTCGTCGTCGGCAGCCTCCACACAGAACGAGCGCAACACGATATGCGCGGAGTTAACGATGGTAAATACCGCCGCGATGGCATTGATCACGCCCGGGGTGGGAGCCGGTGCGGGCGAGGCGCCGGTCGCGCCAATCACGGCAACGGGTGATGCGACGCGAGTCTGCCAGCCACAACCATGAATCACGATGTCACGCTTGTTGACGATGAACACGTGCTCGAAGTAACGGCCGGGAAGAATGCAAATCTCGCCACCTTCCGGCGGGAGGGCGTCGACGGCGGCTTGGATCGAGGTAAAATCCCCGATGCTGTCAACGCCGTTGCCGACGCGGAAGGTGCAGCATCCCTTCACATTGGAGAGCGGATGAACGATCGTGCGGCAGTCTTCGATCGTGCCCGCCGAAAATCCTCCGCCTCCGCTGCTTGCCCATGTGATTTCGGCGAGGGGAACGCGGTAATAGACGATACCCTCGGGCTTCTTCGCGTTGATAAGAACCTGCGGATTGGGAATGCCCTGGGCGCGGACCGGGAAAATCCAGTAGTCCCCGGGAAGATACTTGCCCACGCCATCGGGATCAAATTGCAGCAGGATGCCGTTTTCTAATTGCACCGGAGTCGCGCTAATGGGAAACGTTGAAACCGGCGAGATGCCATCCCATAGCCGAAAAAATACGCTGCCCGATGAAGCCGGATAGGCGCCAAAAACGGCGGCGGCGGTGCACTGCAGCGTGCTCCCGCTCAGAGTCGCGTCCGCACCTGCTATGACATGGGAGTAGCCAAGCGCAGCGTCGTAGGCCTCGATTTCAAGATAGAAAGTGGTCTGCTGGTAGCTGGTGATGGCGGGAAGGTTCGCCGTGATCGCGATCTTCTGCGTGGCCGGATCGAACGTACCGCGGCCGACCAGTCCGCCGTTGACACGCGACCATTTGAACTGGCTTGTACCTCCGTTAGTGTCGGCGACCTCAATGCGGTAAAGCTGATGTTCGAATCCGCTGTATCCGCCCGAACCTACAACAGGACAGTCGCCCGCAGTGACGATCGGTGGAACCAGCGAGACGGTAAGAGCGCCCCTGCTGCTTTCGTCAAAAGTAAGATCGGAGCAAGTCTGTCCAGCGGCGAGGCGGGCTAGCCGGAAAGCACAGGAAGTTTGCAGCCGTTCGGCGGTGTCCGGCCCTCCGAGAGCAGGTTCGATGAGCGCGTCGGGATATTCATAGCCATTCACGGCGCGCTGCCAGACTTCGAGAAATACAGCATCCATGGTCCCCGCGGCCACGTCGGCGGCGCTGCCTGCGGTGGGAACGATCGGTGGCTCGAGCCACGTGGCAGTACGTGTGACGCTGGTAGCGGGCGGGTTCTCGAGGCGCACGAGCAATCCATCAGCCCAAATGTGGCCTGCGCCGACGGTCAGGGTGACGACTCCACCGGAAAGGGAAGCGGCCGTAATTTCGAAACTGCTCGGCTCAGCCGCTGGAACACCGGCAATCTCCCCCACGATGTCGCGAGCGGCGGTCTCGTGCCAATCGTTTTCGATGAGCGTTTGAGCGATGCTGTCGCTGTCGAGCAGCACTTTGCCTTGCTGCGGCAAAATGCCGTTGAAGTTCAGGTGCCGCCCAAACCGTATGCGTGAAAAATCGCCTTTCACAAACGCCTCCCTTACGTGACCGGGATGATCTCCGGCCGCGTGCCGGCGGGCATGTACTCGCGCAGCCGGACTTGAAGATTGCGCCACTTGTGGGCTTCCAGCAAATATCCAAATGCGCCCATCTGATCGTCGTTGGGACCGTTCTCGAGCACGCGCTCGTCGCTGTCGAGAGCCAGTTGCGCGTACCCCGGTTGGTTCCAGGAGCCATTCGTGAAATTCACCACCGCGCCCGAGACGCAGGCAAAGTTTTGCGGCAGCCGGTTCACCTCACTGGCAAAAGACGATTGCCGGATGCAGCCGATCTGGTTGTTCCAGACTTCGAGCGCGTGCGCAAAAATTCCGCCCGCCCCGCTGGCGCTGCGCAGCCGGCACCGCCCGAAGAACGTGCTCTGTTGAAAGGCAAGCGGCGGCCCGTAGTCGTTTACGGGATCGACTTCAGAGCCGATGGCGAATGCGCTCGTGCCGTCGACTCCGGGAGGAGCGCCGGCGTCAATGATTGATCCCTGAATGTTGAGCGCGTAAGGGGCTTCCATTAAAAGCGGGCCGGTGATGGACTGGCCGATCACGATCTGAGGAGTGACTTTGAAATTCTGATAGTCGGTGGAGCTGGCGAATCCGAATTGGGCGTCGAGTTTGGCCGTGATGATCGCCGGTGCCGGCGTTCCGTTGAACTGCATGAACGAGCCGGGATCGAGCGTGCAGCCGTTGATCTCCAGTCGCGCCACGGCGGCGCGCGTGATGAGCGGTGTGACCGCGGCGCCGTTTGGCGTGAAATATAGCCCCTGCAGCCGCACGTTCAGGTTGGCGACGAGCGCATCAATGTCGGTCTGGCTTTCCCCACCGGTAGCGGTCACTTGCGCGGGCCGGAATGCGAGTGGAGTCTTGAGGCGGATCACTGGGCGGTTGCCGTTCACTGCGACAATCGCAAGCGGATACTTAAGATTCAAAGTGACAATTCCGTTTTCCGTACTTGACCCAGCCACCGCGCTCAAGTCGAGTTCGTGCGTCAGACTGTCTTCGATCGCAATAAGCACAGGAGACGTCGCGTTGTTCAGATTGTCCAGGGCGTGCTGCAATGCCAGCGGATCCTGACGAAGCTGCACATTGCGGCGCTGCACGGTGGAAGCGGTCCAGACGCCGGGCAGCGCGAGATCGATTGGCTGCCCGCCCACGGCACCCTCGGCTCCATAGGTGAAGGTCACGAGCAGCGCGTCTTCCAATGCTGCGGCTTCGGAAGCGGTCGCGACGCCGAAACCCACACGGCCGATTCTAGGGTCAATCACAATTTCGCGATTTGCGAGTTCAGGATGCAAGCCGGCCTCCCAGGCGCACAAATTGGCTCCGCGAATGGTCCAGACATCGGTCGGGAACGTCGCCTGTGGAAGATGAAATTGCAGGCCAACGTCGGTCACTTGCACCGAGCTGAGATTCGTTGCGGTCGAGTCGTACACATTCACCGCGACATAGTCCGTCGGCACGCCCAGCGATGAAGCCTGCGTGATGCGCGGCATCGGAATCGGTCCCGGCACTTCATCCATAGTCGAGAGCACCGGGGGCACAGCATTGGGCGCCACCCGTGAAGTGTTGAAGAGCACGATCGGCTTGCCCGAAGGTTCCATGTCGAAGCGGGCGGCGAAGGTGGCGCCGGTGGGGGTGGCCGGCGTCAGCACAAACTGGCCGCGCGGTACGGGCATGGATACCGGAGCCTGAAACGCCACGAGCCTCCACAGAAAAATCGCCAGAGACGGAAGATTCGGGCGAAGCACACCCAACTCAACTTCCTTCAGGTCGGGGTAATGCGCGAACGGATCAAACGGTGTGCCGAGCAGACTGAGCAACGCAGGGTCCTTGATCGGAACCGTGCCTCCGCGCGCCACTCCGGCTAATCCGGGATAGGTCGACTGCACATCGGGGCGCTGGTGATTCAGGTGCTGGAACCAAGTGAGAATTTCCCGAAGTTCCACGCAATGCGCCGGCCACTGCGTAAGGTCGTAGGCCAGGAGTTCGATTGCGTGGATGGTCCCCTTCATCCGGCGCAGTTCGACGGTGTCGGCGACGTCGGCACGCAGAGTCCAGGTTTCGCCCGAGAGCACCGACACGCCGAGCAGATCGCCGATGTAAGGAATGACCCAGGGTGCGCACGTCTCGATGAAGAGATCGCGATAAAGCGCGCCGATGTTGTCATGCACGGCTCCAAAAACGTTTTCTACCAGCGCAAGATAAGCTTGAAGCTGGCCCGGCGGCTGTTGCTCTGTGTCACGTTGCCGGTAGATTTCAGGCAGGCGGGCATAGAGTGGAACGGTGGGCGTGCTCATGCGTCACCTACCGAAGCGGTGAAATGGGCGGCATAGAGCGCTAGCACGCGATTGTTAGCGCAGGAAATTCTGGGCGCAAGCGCCGGAGGGGCAGGGAGGCAAAGTGTTGAGGGATCTTCTGCAGTGCCCAGCGACCCCAGCGCTGTCGCCTCGACCCAATCCACTCCCTCAACATTCTGGATCGTTCCCTCGATGCGGCTTGCGTATTCCTCCTGGCCGAGGCTGCGCTGATCTACGGAGAACAGGCCGCCACTCGGTGCAGCGGAGCCGTCAGATGGCAACACTCCGAGGGCGGTCGCGACCGCAGCGGTAACAGGATCGATCTGATAGCCCGGAAGCAGGCCAATCGTCACGCCGAGATAAACATATTCCAGAGAGGCATCGAGCACTAGCACGGGGAAGCGGTCCGCACCGCGAAGGACGTTGGCCTGGCTCATGGCCGTTTGTACGCTGCTGAGTTGCGGCGGGGTGTTGTCAGACAAAAGCACTGTGAGCTGGAGTAGAGGAATGTTTTCCTGCGTGTCCCACACAGCGAGCGCTTTTTCTACTCCCGGCAACGCGAGCGCTTCGTATTCGAAGTCACTGAGGCTTACGATGCGGCCGAGTTCTTCCACCCGCCCTGGCGCGGTCTGCCGCACGTGAGAAGGATCTTCATCGGCCGTTCCCTGCGTGAGTTCGTCGTAAAGGCGAATCTGGCCGAGGTTCTGGATGCGTCCATTGGGCTGCGGCCTGGTGCCGGACTGACGCCAGCCGTTTGCGCCGTTTCCCGTGCGATATTGCGCGGTGACGTTGCCGACTCCTGACGGAAGCACGGCTCCGTTGACGCCGTCTCCGAACTGCACCCAGGTGTTGCCCGAATTGTCTTCGCGCAGAATGTAAACCTGATCCTTCGGGCCACTAGCGAAGAGTGACTCGACTTCCGTCCACTCAATTTCGCTGACCAGAATAGTGACCTCGGGCTCTCGGGGTGGGGTGAGCGCCTCATCGAGCAGCCACGTAAGCGGCGCCTTTGGCAGCTTGAAGCTCTGATAAATCTGGCGGGAGTCACCATTCCCGAGCGGAACCAGCGCTTGCGTCTTGCCTTGCGTCATCGGGGCAACGTTGCCGAAGACAACGATAGCTGGATTCGAAAGCGGGAAATCAGCGAGCGTGAATTCCGTCAGAGATGGAGCGATGCTAAGTCTGCGAACGCCGACCGCAGAGGGATCGCCAACCTCGGAACGCTCGGTGCTAGCGGTCGCTTCCTCCACGCGGGACGCCGTGTCATCGGGATTTAACGCCACGAATTGCAGCAGGCGTCCGTCCAGAGCTTCGTAACCGGCTCCGTCCCCAAAGTACTCGAGCTCACTGGTGTCGGCGCCGGGAACGAGCTTCCTGACTGCCGACAGGCGGAAGCCGCGGCCACTCACTTCATGACAGATCGCGGTACGGCGGTTCGTGAAGCGAAGTTCCGTGTACCAGTACGGCTCGCTAGATGCTGGCTCAAACGCAACCCGTGTGATCCCGCCTTGCATCGGACCAACGGAATCTGTTCCGCTGTTGACCGACAACGCAGTCATCGCCTGAAAATAATTGTAGGGTCTGATGTGGGATCCGCTTACCTGAAGATCAACCAGCATGGTGATGCCAGCTGAAAGATCGTCAACCCTTCTCTCCAGCGGAAAGCTTTGGAGAATCTCGTGCAGAGACATGCTTGTGACGACGGTATTGCTGGTAAGCGTGTTCGTAGTCGTATCGAGCCCGAACTCAGTAGCGGGCGCGTTATAGCCGAAGGCACGAAACGTCCGCCCGAGCTTGTATGCCGTCATGGATCCGCCCACGTCGCCTGACTGCCAGTTTCCGACGATGGAGATTACCGTCTGGTCAAGCTGCGTGCTCACGCTCTCGATGACCGAGACCTGGCGGTTCGCAGTGTTGCTGTCGTCAACCATCATGAGGCGATCGTTTGCCTTGAGCGTTAGGCCTGCCGCTGCAAGGTCCGTAGCCGCAACCGCGAATACGCTTTGATTGGCATAAATTCCGGGAACGTAACTCGGAGCGTAAAGGGAGAAGCGGCTCAGGGCTGGCACGGCAATGATGCTCTGCGCAGTTTCGAAATCGGCTGGTGCGGGCATCCCTACAATTTGCGCGCTGAATGGAAAACCGGTGGACACGGTTGCCACGGAGTCGCCACTGACCTCAAACGCGACGAAGCCCGTGCCGCCCAATCCTGGCGCGGGGCGATAACCGAGAAGACGCACCAACCCGGCAATGCTCTGCGGCCAGGTTGCGGTGCGCAGAAGAGCTTCGTTGGCGTAAAGCTCCTGATAAAAGGTGAGGATGTCGCCCAGAATTGCGGCGCCTTCCAGCAAAGCAATGCCGGGATCGCCCGGCCCGCGGTGCGTCCAGCTTTTCAACAGCGGCGAGCGGTCGAGCAGGCTCAACATCTGCGCTCGAAAATCGGAGTAGCGCCCCATGCGGTATTGAATGCGCGGCAGAGACGGGCGATTGTCGATCACCGCCGGAAAGTTCACCGGAATTACGCAGGGGCGGCTCATCCGCGGCCTCCCTGACAGGTGAACGTGATGCTGCCTCGTTCCATTCGACTGGGGTCATTCTCCACGAGCACGATTTCTTCCGGCGCCATGAGCATGACTTCATTTGAAGTGACGGATTGGTTCCACCAACGCGTCATCTTGATCGAGATGACATGTTCCACACCATGAATCTTCGCCAGTTCCCCTTCGATCTGGCTGGCGTAGAGCGCCTGGCCAAAGGTCCAGCGATCTGGATTGAAGAAGGCCAGTTCGCCATCCTCCGTGTAACTGTTGCAGAACACCCGCTCAATCACCGGCGAAACGTCGTCAATCCAGTACTCACTTGAAATGCAGACGGCGACCTCAATGATCAGCGGCACGAACTCGGGCGCGCGGACCTCGACGTCTTCCCCAATCAGATGCACTGCGTCCAATTGTTGCTCGACGGAGCCACGCAGAGGCTCGCTCAAAGTGGTCGTGCCCATGGGATCGATGACCACCCGAACGGTGCGCCAACTCCCAGTCCACATATAGAGCGCAGCCGCGTTGGAAACACCGGGCACCTCCATTGCTCGCGCAACGTAGTCGGCCAACGTGATGGCGCGCGATTGGCTGTAGAGGTAGGCTTCCGGCACTCGGCGGCGAATCACGTTCGCGGACTCCGGGGGCAAGCCATCGGTCACATCGAATGGATTCCAAACTGTGCCCAGCGCGATGTTCGGCATGCCGGTGGCATCGAAGTTCACCAAAGAATCCTGGCCGATGTTGCCATCGGGTCCGTAGCCGCTGAACCACGAGCAGATGACGGTCGCATCGTCGGGAAGTGCGACACCGTTGGTGCCGTCGCCGAAACGAATGAGCGTACGGAGGAGTTCGTTGGTCTCGACCACGAAGTGCCGGTCGGCGACGCCGTCGCTATGAACCAGGTCTGTCTGCTCTTCCCACTCTGTCGTGCCGCTGGCGTCGGTGACCGTCACGCGGACGGTGCTGACTGACGGCTGCAGGCCTCCAGGAGTCGTCTTTGTCCAGAGCACAGGGAATGCCGGAGGAAGCCTGCACTCCGCAGCCCCGGCCGCGTTCAGTTGAAAATTGTATGAACCAGGAGTCAGCGGCGTTCCTGGGGGCAGATATTGAAACTGGGTGAACTTGCCTTGAACCATATCCACGAGATTGCCGTGAAAGAGAGCAACGTTGGGCACACGCACACCGTTGACGAAGACGACGAAACAATAGGTGAGCGCCAGTGCATCCTGCGCACGCCACGTGACGCGCACCACGGGATCCCCCGTGAGCGGATCGGTGAGCAACTGCGCACCCGTAAGGTTTAGAATTTGACGCTTCTGCAGGTTGCGGTCGGCTGCTTGTCCGGTAGCGGGATTGAGCCACTCCTCGATCAGCAGGCGCGTAATCTTGCCTGATGCGATGAGACCGGTCGCGCTGGTCGCGTCGGCGAAGCTGGAGAACGCCAGGTCAGCTTGCGTTGCCCCGGCCGCCAGCGACGGTATCGCGTCGCTCCAGGTGTAGAGCGGAACGCTGCTGAAAATGCCATCAACAAGCGTTGGCTCGGTCGCTGCAAACCAGACCGTCGATGGCTGTTCGAGGCTCGGCCCAGTCCACGCTTTCTGCAGCGCGGGTACTGTATAAGACGCCGGCCCGGGAAAATTCAGCGCTAGCACGGCACTCGACTGGTTGCCCTCGTGAATGAAGTAGTCCATCAGCCGCGCTTGGCGTCGCAGTGTGATGCGCTTCTGAGCCGTCGCCCAGTACGCCTCCTGCATCACGCGGTCCTGATAGTTGCTCAGTTCATCCGCGGCCGCGCTGAACAGATCGAGCAGTACCACGTCGAGAATAGCTGCTGACGTTGGCTGCCACGACGGCACCCGTTGCATCATGGCGGAGATCACGGTATGGCGGAACGAGTCGTAGTCTTTCGCCAGGTAATCAATCGCCGGCTGCGGAACGCTCGGCAGATATTTCACCAGCGGCGAGCAGTTGCTGCTGAAGCATCCGGGACGAAATCGAAAGACCATCTCCCCGAAGATCGGATCGAAGCCCGCCTGCAGAATCGTCAGCGTGTAGCGGCTGTAATCGCCAACCGGCACGAGTGTCACTTGCAGGACCCCTGGGGCAGAGTGGACGAGTTTTGTGACCTGCACCTGGCCAGCCATTGGTCCCGCCACAATGCGATCACCGCCGCTCACCGGCACCAGCGCCCACATTGCCGCCGGCGTGCTGGCGGCAGTGACTAGTTCGTCGAGATGCTGGTCGTTGAAGAAATGCAGTTCGAGCACACCGAACTGCGGCGGAGTCGCAGGGTCCAGCGTCATCAATCCGAAGTCAATGCCATTCAGCATTCCCAGCGCACGAGACCGGGCTGCCAGAGCGCTCTGGTTGTAAAGGATTGTGCTCATGGACTGCTCCGCTGAAAGACAGCCTGCACCCGCGAGTTGCTGCCCGCGACCTGATAGACGATGGTGATGTCGAGGGCCGATCCGCTCGTGGTGACGGTCACGTTCTGCAGATCCGCACGGCCCGCGAGCCAGGTCCGAATGGCGTTGGTGAGCGTGGCCTGAGTCACGGACGCAATGTTGGCATCGGAGGCCTCAAACAGCAGGCGGGTCGCACCGCCGCCGAAGTCAGGGAGAAACAGCCGCTCGCCCGGATTAGTCAGCACCAATTGCTCCAACTCCTGCAGCACCTGAGCGGCGAGCGTGTCGGCCGTGACGGTGCGGCCGTCATTGCCGATGCGAAATGGAAATGCCAGATGCTGGCCCGCGGAGCTCATATGGCCTCCAACCCCGGAGATCCGCCGCTCACGATCGCGATTCCTTGCGGAGCGCCCGCGGCGTTGAGACATTCACCGATGCTGGCTTCAGTGAGCACGCCGACTCCGTTGACCATCAGACTGGTCGCCGCAGCCTGCCACTCCACCGTGATGCAGGGCATATAAACGAGGCCCACGGTGAACGGACATCCCACGACAAAGTGAACATCCGACTCCAGCAGGGCTGGGCTTCCCCCAGCCAGCAGCGTCGTATTCGTCGTCAGCAACAAGACTTGACCGCCATGCATGCACTGCGCCTGGCTCGAGGTGGTGAGGACGGGCGGCATTATTCGCTCACCTGTGTGCTGCCCTGCAGGCTGATTCCAGAGGCGTTAAGGGTGACGCTTGCGCCGTCAGTCGAAAGCGTGATGCCGTCAGAGCTGAGCGTGATCTTCGGGCCGTCAGGATGCTGCAGCGAGATTTCGTTCTGATCGTCATCGAGCACCACTGCGAGGCCTCCGGTTGTAACCCAGGAGCGAACTTTCACGTCGCCGGGCGAGGGCATGTCTCCCGCGCCCCACCAACAGCCAACCCAAATGGGCTGCGATGGGTTTCCGCCTTCGAATTCGATCCAGACCCCGTCGTCTCTCTCAGGAATCGCGATGAAACCATGATTCGGCCCGGCAAAAGGAACGCAAGGCCACGCGACCGCATCCTGATCGTCAAGCACATCGGGCACAGAGACTCGCAGCTTGCCGAGATCGTCGCCCGTCAGCGCCTCCAGGACGATGCCGCGATATTTGCCGAAGAAGAGATTCCTCCGCTCTTCGGCAATCAGTTGCAAGGTTTGATCAGCATGCTCATCCATAAAATTGGCCTCAGCTAAAGACTTCTGCCGGCGTCTGCTCCGGAGGATTGTTCGTTCCAGCCGACTGCGCATTCCGGATCACGCGGAAGCTCTGACCGTAGTGATTCCTCGTGAGGGTGTGCGTGACCTGCTTGATCAGCCAGGTGCCGCTCAAGGTTCCATTGGCACCGAGGACCTGCACGTTCTTATACGGCTGCAGGACTGAGCTATAAACTCCCTTCATCACCTCACCCGTGGCGTTGAGCGCGTAGGCGGCGCGTTCTGATTCGGCCTGTACGGCCCTTGCCAGAGTCATGGCGTCGATCTGCCGGGCTCGAAGCAAGCGCTTGACGGGCGAATCCGTCGTGGGATCGGTGCCTTGCAGAGTGACATCGCTGAGATCGGAGGTGCGATGGTCGGTACTGCGATCTTTCAGGTTCACCCATCGCGAGCGAAAGGTCGCCGTTTGCCCGGCGTGCTTCTGGCTGTTAAAAGAGAAAATGTTCTGACCCCCACCCAGCAGGATCATGGGAGCAAGCCCGGAATCCGTTGTAGGGCTAGGATCGGTTTTGAAACAGCCCACGCTCGCGCCCGGAGAATCGCCGCAGCGCACGTAGGCGTGCATATGTTGGCGCCGCGCCAGTTGCCGCAGAAATTCCATCTGTGTGCCGCGCAGGACGGTGGTATCGAATGCCGGACTGGAAGGCGATTGAGCCGGGTCAATGTCGGTACTGGCGATCTGCGAAGCCTGCTGGTAAATCTGCTGTGCGACCTGGTCGTCGGCGTTCTGAAAACTCTTGACTGTTTCGTGGCGATGCAAATAGAAGCTGTCGTCGCTGACCACCAGGGTCAGCATGCTCTTGCCCGGCTCGTTGAATTGCGCGCCTTCCGCATTGACGATCGGGCCGTCGATGAGCGGAACCCATGCGGCACTTTGAATCTGCACTTCGAGCCGGATGCGGTGCAGGTCCAGCAGAAACCCATCCTTCTCGCCGTTCCACACGCCTGTATTCGAAATACACAGGGGCACCTGGAATCTTCCGTGGCAGGCCATATCCATCTCTTGCTCGATGGTGATGTCCTCGAAGCGCGCGAGTTGGTCCTGGGTCGCCGCGATGTTGTCGAAATAGAGCCGGTACCGCGCGTAGCTCATCTAGTTCTCCGGAACCAAGATGGTCAGTTGTTGTGCGTTCTGATCATTGGCCAGCCACTGTGCGAAGAGACGGCGCGAATCAAGCGCGCTGTTGGCGTCGGCGATATGCCAGTAACGGGTGGCATCACCATAGATTCTCTCCGCCATGACGTCGAGCCGGTCGTTTGCAACGATCGCAGTTCGATCGCCGGGTGTTGTCGGCACAGTTCGTAACTGAACTGCCGTCACCTGCGTGCCATCGGCGAGCGTCAACTGCACCGTGGGAACCTTGGCGTAACGCGAGGTGTTCAGAAACATTGCATCGACTCCTTAGAACGGGATGAGATGTGTGACCAGGGCCGCACTGTTCGCCAGGTTGATATTGGCCATCGTGTCCTGCACCATCTTGGTGTACGCAAGCGCGCCCTGACCGATCTTGTCGCCCGAGCATGCGTCCGGCGTAATCACTGCAAGTCCGATCGCGACTTCAGCTTCGATCGGGTTGAGCATGCCGTCGTAGATCTGCTCGGTGACGGTAAGCGACTCGATGATCACCGGTACGATCCGCGTCGTACCCCAAATGAATAGAATGCGAGGTGTTTGCTGGCGCGGAATTGGCTGCGTGGGCGGCGGGCCCTGCGCCCCCAGAAGCGATCCAACCGCATCCACGGCCGCACCAATCGCGCCACCCGGAGTCGCGATCGGATACACCATAGCTTGCAGTGCGGCGAGTTGCGGCCCCACTCCGTAGAGGATCCCGATCGGGTCGGAGCTGTTGCGCTGATCGGCGGCGCTGAAGGTCGCGGTGATGGTGAAGCGCTCGTGCGCGGGCTCGCCGGCCTGGCTGGTCTCACGCTGCGTCGCGTCCACCGCCCGTGGCGGAATCACCAGCGTCCGCGCAATGCTTTCCGGATTGAACTGAAAGATCACTACGTTTGGGATCGGACCGAGAAAATCCGTGCCGTACTCGACCAGCGCTCCCAGCATCGGCGTCGGCATTGCTAGCTTCTCCTTTTCTGATTCCGCGGGATCAAGGCCTCCCTGGCAATTGCAGATCGGACGGAGCCGACCATGTCTCCAGCCTTCGATGGCCCGCCCGGAACACGAACTTTCATACCGTCGAGATTTCCGCCAACATTCATTCCCCGGAGTGAATCGGCCATCCCCCGGGCAACGGCTTTCGCGAGCGCCCTGCCTTCGGCGGCCGAAACAACGCCCGGCACTCTCAGCCGCAAGCGGTCGACATTGATTTCACGTGTCATCCAGCAATCCGTTGCTCGGCAGCGGCACTCAGGTGTTTCCATTGCGATTTCTGCTCGCGGGTCAGCGGGCGCCCCATCTTTTCGTATTCGCGGTCTAGAGCGAGCATCACCGTACCCATGTTCAGCACCGGTTTCTGTTGCTTCGACGCGGCCTGCAGGCAGGCATTCAAGACGATCGAGCGGATATTGCCGCCCGACAGGGCAAATTCACGCGCGAGAAAATCCAGATCGAGGGCGCTGGTTGTGACCTGGGTAGGTATCGACTTCTTCCAGATGGCACACCGTTCTGCTTCCGCCGGAACCGGAAATTCAATGACATAGCGCAGGCGCCGGAGAAAGGCCTCGTCCAGGTCCTTCTTGCGATTCGTCGCCAGAATCGCAAGCCCACGGAAGCGCTCCATCCGTTCCAGCAGGTAGCTGACCTCCATGTTGGCGAAGCGGTCGTTGGAGTTGCGGGCCTGCATCCGCTGACCAAAGAGAGCTTCCGCTTCGTCAAAGAACAGCACAAGATCCGCCTGCTCCGCGGCGTCAAAGAGCCTGCGGAGATTCTTTTCGGTCTCCCCGATGTACTTATTGACGACCTGTGACAAATCCACGCGATACATAGGCAGTTGCAACTCCGCCGCGAGCACCTCAGCCGCCATCGTTTTTCCTGTGCCGGGCGGCCCGGCAAATAGCGCGGAGATGCCGGCATCTCCCCAGACCCGTCCAGTCCCCCAGTCGGCGTGAACACGAGAGAGGGTCCGCATCGCGGCAAGCAGTTCATCGAATTGCGTGCTGCGCTCGACATCAAGAACCAATTCGTCGCGACGAAACCTCGGGGAGACCAGGGTAGCCTGTGCGCCGATCAAGCGCCCTACCTGCTGCTGGCACGCCGCCATCATGCGATCGAGAGTGAGGGGAACCTCCAGACCGCTCAGAGCTGTCACCACTTCGGCGATTGCAATCGCTTCGATCCGAAAGCGATAAGCGCACTGCCGTACGATCTCCGAATCAACCTCGAGTCCTTGAGTTTGCAATTCGGCGTGCCATGCCTCGCGCCGCTGCGCGTAACTGAGGGAGGGGATTTCCAGAGCCGGCAAGGTTTGCGCGGCGGGCGTTGTTGCGTCTTCTCTAGTCGCCGCGAACACGTAGATAGGAAGTGGACGCAACAGGTTGTGCCAACTGACGTCACGCGCGCCCAGGGACGGAACGAGGAGGTCGCCGCCAAGCAGCCAGCAGCAAGTGCCGGCACTCTCCAGCATAGGAATGGAGACGACCAAGTTCTCCCGGATGGAATAAACCGGCCGCCCGGTGATGGCCGCGATCTCTCTCAATGTCGGTGCGGCTCGCCTGGCGGTCAGATCATCCGTCGAAAATGCGAGGGAGAGGGGAACGATCCGCATTGCATCAGGAACGACCGACATGCGGCGCGCCAGTAACTCGATCTCCAGGCTTGGATTGTTTTCCGGCGGAATTCCAGCGCTGTCGTGCCGCGCCGGTTCCGCGGCAAGCTCCAGTTCCATCATGGCGGCAGGCGTGCGGCCCTGCAGGATTTCGGCCACCAGCGTGGGCATCATGATTGCGGCGTTCCACTCGTTCGAGGATTCAACGCGACGCAGGATGCCGCGTGCGAAGAGGGGATGTGCCTGCGAGGTCAGCGTCAACAGAGCATGCGGATCATCCCACAGCCACTGCGCCAGGCCCAACGTCGGGAGGACCTGCCGCGAATCGCCTTGCAGGGCCCCGATCAAGCTTCCCACCGCGGCATCTCGGGATGCGGCAAGCGCCACACCCACCACGAATATTTCAGCCGCGGAAAGATTGAGTTCGCGCGCGATCCAGGCAAATGCACCGCGCTTACTGGCTCGTCCTCGCAATGGCATTCTGCCGCCGCGGATGCGGTCATCGAGATAGCGAGCCGTCGGATCTTCTGTGAAGAATCTGCGGCGCTGCTCAGCCAGCGAGTGGCGTTCGAGCGAGTCGGCCAGTCGGTCCGCCGGATGATGATTCCGCCATAGCCAGGTCAACTCGCGCCGCATGCGCAAAATCACCTGCTCAAGCCAGCAACGTGTAAACCAGTCCCTTGGGGCCAGTCCTTCGGTCAAGGTGGAAGACGACCGTTCTGCAGCGGCCTTCGCTCCAGGCGTCGTTTGTTTCACCGCTGCCGCGATGGAATCCACACTCGTATCGATCACGGCGCCACCATATTCAGCGTGAAGGCCTGCTTGGCCTGTTGGCCGTTCACCCGGAGAACCGCGAAGTATGTGCCGGGAGGAATGGCGGCGGCCGCAGGAAAAGTGAATTGCTGCTGGCTCTGATCTGGAGGAGGACTGAAAGCCGGATCGGGAGAATCCAGCAGGATTGCGACCGCGCCGTTCCGCACAAGAGCAAATTCCACATAGTCGCGATTACTGCCCAGCAACTTGCCCGTGAGCGCAATGGTTGCGTAGACATCTGGGTCGGCAGCCGACACAGCGGCAATGGTTACGATACTGATGGTCGCTATGGTCGGCAGGAGTGAAACACTGAGCAGACCGCTGGAAAGGGCAAGTCCACTGGCCAGAGTCTGACTGGCCGAAACCGGAATGTTGCCCGCCGACATTACCGTGGGATCGACTCCGTTTACAACCACCAAAAGCGCGTCAGGATGCTGCGCGCTCGGCGTGAGCGTCGCAGACCCGAATTGCACAGCAATGCCGGAAGCCTCAAGGCCGTTTCCGAGCAGCGTCAGATTGTCGTCGAGTTCTACAGACGGGGGCTGTGCGTCGGTAAGCTGGGGACCGAGACTCGGCAGAACGAAGTTGCGGACGCCGGCGAGTCCGATCCGGGTTCCAAGATTGTAGTTGACTCCGACCAGTTGCAGTCCAGTCAGGGGTTGAGGCTCCGCGATCAGAACGGGCCGTACTTGAAACGCGGCCGAGCAACGATACTTGTCGTCCGGACCTTGCATCAGGCGCGCAAGCAGGTCCGGCGTCGCCTGATCGAACGTGAGCTTCAACGGCTCCGGATTGTCGGAGAGCGCCGTGTAACCTGCAAGGGCCGGCAGCGCATCTCCCACTCCGAGCAGCACCTGCATTCCCATGCCGAGCAGGTCATGGCTTTCGGTGGTGTCGCTCTCCCCTTGGTTATCGAAGGCAGTCATCAGATAACGCAGCACCACCCACAACGGCGGTTGACTGCCTGGAGTGAGCGAGATGTTGCGCATCGGGCCATCAATTTCAATTTCGTAGAGGAACAGATTAATGCGGGCGCTGGTCGTCGTCCCAGTGACGTTCGCTTGCGGGCGCTGTACCGTGATGATGGGAAGGTAGGGAGGCACTGTCCCCAAGGCAGTCGTCAGCAGGCCCGCGAGAAAGCGGCTTACCGAGCCAACTGCCAATCCTGTTTGCGCCAACGGCACGTGAGCTTGTTCCTGTTCCTTTCCTCGTCATCGATCGAGAAAGCTGCGCGCCCAGCGATTGCTGGTCTCGAATGCCGGGGTAGCCGAGCGCGGTGGCGGAAGCTGAACTACAGACGGCGCCGGATCCACTTGCACAACAATGGAGCCAATGTTGAGGCGGACATCGCCCTCTCCAATCGCCTCCGGCTGCCCTGCGGCAGGACCCGCTCTGCTGAACGATGGGCCGACAAATGTTGCAGGCTGCTGCGAGCGATAGCGGAGTTCGAGTTCCTTCTGGCGCCGCTCGACCTCAGCTACCACAGCCTGGAGAGTTCTGGCTGCCCGCTGTCCTTCCTCGTCACGCCCCTGTCGCCGCGGCTGAATGACAGTGTTCTCCAGCCCCGATCGGATGAGTTCAGTGGCACGGGCGGGTTGGGCAATCAGTGTCGAATCCTGTAACGCATTGCATTCATCCTTCTCCAGTGGAGTATCAGATCGAAGCCGGACCAACTCGGCCGGCGCGTTCATCGGTCGATGCACGCTGGCCGCACTCGGATCGAATTGGATCGCATGTACAGAATCAATCGCAGCGTCTTGTGACCGGACAGAATCGGGCCGGGGATCTTCCATGCGTTTGATCACGGCAGCCCGCTCGCGCATGCCTGGCTTCGATACAGCCGCGCTTGCAGGCAATCCGGTTACGTTGTCGTCAGAAGCCATTTCTCCAATCACAGGCAGCCCGACCCTCGGCAGCCAGCTTGGTCCGCGCAACGGCATCATCTTTGCCCGGCTCTCACGTGAAAGATGGGACAGATATCGCATCTCAGGCCGTCTCCCCAATGAGGTCGAGATAGCTCTGGCGCCGCCACTCCGGCAGTTCGAGGATTTGCTCCTCACTCCAGTGATAGCGCGAGGCCAACCGGTGCACATCCTCAATCAAAGCCTGCTGCCCGCGGTACAGCCGTTCCAGCGCAGCGCCGGTCAGGTCGAGAGACACATCGGAACTCTTCCCGCAGTAAGGGCAAACACCACTGACGTGAAAACCCGGCAAAGGATCGAACTTGTCCATGGCGTCATCAATTGCTGCGGCGATGGATTCCAGGCTCTCTCCCCTGGCGAGCAGTTCGTCCAGTGGCGGTCGCACCAGAACTGCGTGCAGCATCAATTCAGTTTCAAGCGTTGGAGGCTGCGCGATCCACTGCGCCTGATCAGCGCCCGTGGGTCTCCGCAGTAAAGCCGGTTCGCCTCCGATTTGAGTTTGCAGAGTCGGAAGGTCCCGCAGTCCGTTGCCCTGTGACACAATTTCATCCGCCGTCAGCTCAAACTCGCTTTCCCTTCCACACTCTGGCGAGAAGCAGCGCAATCTCCAGGAGAAAGGCCGTCGATCAGCAAGGGCGGCAAGCCGGATGAGCAATTCCATTCGGATTCCGACCGGCATTTCGATCACGAACTCCCGCCCGATCGGACCGTTGTCCGCCCCGCGAAGACACACCGTCAGCAACTCGGTGGTCAGCTCCGCCCGCGGCGCCATGCGGAACTTGACCGCCAGGTCCTCTCGTGCGCTCCCAAAGGCGCGCATTTTGCAAGCGGAGCTTGGGCCTGGCGCGTCGTGAAGCCAGGCGGGAAAGCAGATGTTGTCCAAACGGCCCGTCATAATTCCTCGAAGCCGGGGGTCTCCAATCAGCTACTGCGACTCGTTAGGCTCGGTGGCACTCACATCGCGCTCCCAGCCTTCCATCTCGAGTTTGATGGTTTCGATGGCGATGGCATTGGCGCTGGAATCGAGCGCCGGCAGCGCCTGATACTCGCTCACCCAGCATCCGTGCAGCAAGAATCGGCGCGCCACCTGGCCTTTCTCATTGAGCACTTCGAGCGCGCACTCCTTGCGGAAGTTCGCCAGGTCCATGGCCGAGTCGCCGGCATAGGGATGCACCTTGTTGGCCCAGTTCTCGAAATCCAGGTCCCAAGTGATCCCACGCTCCAGTGTGACCGCGTCATACGTCGTGCGGCCGGGCGTTTTGTGATCCACGCTGTTGTCGCCGCCGCTACGATGCGTGATCACGTTGGTCGAGCGCTTCAACACGCTGGCCTTCATGACGCCCAGCACGGTCTTGCCGTCCCATTTCAACTGGAACTTGAACGTCTTGTAGGGATCGATGCGATTTGCGTTGACTTGAAATCCGTTCGGCATCTTTCACTCCCATTCTCTAGGTGAGATCGCCCGCGATCTGCTGGATGGTGATGATCACAAACTCCGCCGGCTTGAGGGGAGCGAAGCCCACGATGATGTTGACGATCCCCTGATCAATGTCGGCCTGCGTTGTGGTCTCCGAATCGCACTTGACGAAGAAAGCCTGATCCGGCGTTGCGCCCTGAAACGCCCCCTGTCGGAACAGTCCCATCATGAAGGCACCGATGTTCATGCGAATCTGTGCCCACAGCGGCTCGTCGTTCGGCTCGAAGACCACCCACTGGGTCCCGCGATAGAGGGACTCTTCCAGGAACAGCGCCATGCGGCGCACCGGAATGTAAGTCCAATCCGAATCGCCGGAGTTGTCGAAGCCTGCGACGGTGCGAGCGCCCCAGATCAGATACCCGGCTGGCATACGCCGCAGGCAATTCACCGCCAGGGGATTCAGTACGCCGTTCTGCTTGTCGGTGAGAATGACTTCAAGGTCGAGTACGCCATTGAGGGCGGCCTGAGTCCCCGCCGGCGCCTTCCACACGCCACGCGCCGCATCGGTGGTGGCATACATTCCAGCAATCATTCCCGAGGGGCCGACGTAGCGCAGGATTCCATTGTCGTTGATCTGCACTCGGGGAAAGTAGACCGCGCAGTTGGTGTCGCTGTTCGCCAGCGGACTACGGAAAGTCTGCACAATGCTCTGCGCGTTCGAGAGACTGTTGAGGTTCCACTCGACCGGCGCATCCAGGATGAGAAAGGCGCGACGGCTCTGGCAGTATTGCGCGGCTGCCGCCCGTATGGCATCCCAATCGCCACTCGTGGAAATTCCATCCCCGGGGATCACCATCAGGTTGAAAAGATCGATGGCATCAAGTGCCCAGAAGCCTGTGCGCTGCGCCTCGATGCCGGTGTAGTCTGCCTGAGCAGGTGGGGTCCCGTCGGTCGGAGCCGGCAAGACCGCCTGATAGTAGGTACCCGACGTTGCAATTCCAAGAGAGTAGGCTGCGACGTTAGCAACAAAGTTGCCGGCCAGTGGCGTAACCCCCGGTACATCCAACGTATCGATGGTTTGAGCGGACGCGGGATTCAGGTTTTGAACGAAAAGATGGTATCCGGCGACGCCCGCTTGAAAGCCGGGGAAGGCGCTGTTGATCGCGGCCGCAATGTTTTGCAGGTTCTCTCGAACCCCGTCAAGATCAGTCGCTCCCCCGGAGCCCTGGTAGAACTCGGGACCACCGGTCGCGACGACCGGCGTATTCGAACCGTTCAGGGTGGCCTTTGTGAGGGTGGATACGTTTGCCACAGCAAGCTGATCCATCGCGTTCTGCAGGCCGAACGCACCGGCAGGAGCGAAGTACATACCCGTCGGCGCAGGCCGAAGATCGGCGGAACGCGTGACTTCGATTCCACCCTGATTCACTCCCATCATGAAAGGCTGGGCGAGATCGTTCGGCGTACTGGGCCGCACCTGCACGCTGCTCTGTGTGGCCGTCACGGACGGGCCCTTCGAAGTGATTTGCAGAAAACCTGCCGTCGTGTTCGATGCGCCAACATCCACGCCGGTGTTGGAGACGGGATTACCGATGGCTGAATTGATTTGCCCAACGAAATACGCAAACGTCGCCGGGTCCGTGGCATAGGCCGGCTTCTTCAACTCAGTGAGGCTCAGGGTAACCGTGGACCACGGTCCGCCATCCACGCTGATCTGGAAACTGCCGAGGTCGGGGATCGTGCTGGGCCATGCGGCTATGATCGCTGCGTTCCACGCGTTTGCAGCGGTGGGTGGAATGCCGCGAGCTTCGCTGTATCCGGCCGCGATGCCTGTGGTGGTGAGGAGGCCCGTAGTATTGGCTGTAATCAGAGCCGAGGACTGGTTGATGAATTGCGGCGCATACCGCGGGGAATTAGGATCCATCGAAAGGTTCGCGAAAGTTTCCGTTTGGACAATCGCAGTCCCGGAGCTGTAAGTCACTTGAAGATTGAAGGTGCTGTCTGGCGCGGGGGTGTTGTAGTCCACTGTCACAGAAAGGCCAGCACCCCAAATTCCCGGCGACGAGGCCACCAAGTTAAGAACCCCGGTCGTCGCCAGGTTCTTGAGGGTAACCTGTGCAGGCGCAGCCCCATGAGCCAGCCGCACCACATAACACTCCGCCCCTCCGTTGCTGAAGAACTCCTGCACGCTCTGCGCCAGGTTCGCTCCCGGTACAGCCGCACCGAAGTTGCGCGTGTAGTCCGAATAGCTAAGGCACTGAATCGGTGTGTTGAGCGGGCCCATCGAAGCTTGCCCGAAGAAGGCCGCAATCGAAGTCGCGACTCCGGTAATGGTATGGACGCCGCTTGGCGCCTCGACGACATACACGCCCGGATAGGTCAGTGTGGGTGGCATCACTTACTCCTTTCGCAACCAGCGGCGGGCGGTCAAACCTGCCGTCTCATTCGGCATTCAGCACCTGCAGCGCGGTCACCGGGATGAGCACCGCCTGCCGCATCGTGATTCGAACCAGCGCGTACGCTCTGGGATGGTCTCCGGAGTCTGAGAATTCTTCGACTACTCCATGGGTTTCAACATCTGGGGTGAGGTTCGCCAGCACCTCCGGCGGCTCGGGCAAATACACATCTGCAATCCGAAAGCTCACGCGATCGCCGATTTGCGCCGTCGCAGCGGGCTGCATCAAGTCCTCTACGCAGGGCTAAAGCAATTTTCCCTCCATGCGTTTCCGTCATTCAGAACGTGACGCTCGACTGCGGTTAACGATATGAGAAGCCTAGCGCTTGTCGCCGCCGCGGACCGGCCGCACGCGTCGACGAACCGTGGCCGTGACCGGGTATCTCTGCCAGATCCGTCAGTTCGCGCTGCACAAACCTGCGGAGAGACAACGAGAGTGGTCGAACCAGTGATCAGGATGGTTGCAGGTTCAGGATCGGTTATCCCGCGGCGCGTTCCGGGTCTCGCTCATTCCGTTGCGCGTGCATTTTGTGGTATAGCGTTCGCTCGCTGGTCTGCAATAAGCGTGCAAGTTCACGGCGGGTCTTCCCAGTGGTTTCCAGTGCCTTTTTCAATAACTCGCCTTCAATCCGCTTGATCAAAGCACGGAAGGGCAGATCCAACTCCAGCATGACCGGCCAGAGAATATTGGCGGCATCCGAGATTCCATTGCGCTGGCTGGCGTCGGGCGAAACGTCGCCCTCCTGTTCCAGCCAGTCGGCACGCGTCAGGGAGGTGCCTTCGCGTTTCAGGAACAACATGCGCTGTACGGCGTTTTCCAGTTCCCGAACATTGCCCGCCAGTCGACAGGTCGCAAGATGCCGCAGCAGATCCTGTTCCAGGGATTCAATCTGCTGATGCAGGCTGGCGTGGCGGCGCGCAAACTCAAGCAGCAGGACTGGGAGATCTTCGCTGCGCTCACGCAACGGTGGAAGCAGCACGCGAATCACATTCAGCCGGTGGTAGAGATCGCTACGGAATGTTCCTCGCTCTACCAGCGGCTCCAGGGCCTCGTTGGCGGCGGCGATCACACGCACGTGAACCGGCAATTCCGTGTCTGCACCGACCGGGCGTACGACTCCGCGCTGCAAAACGTCCAGAAGTTTGGGCTGCAACGAAAGCGGCAGGTCGTTGGCGTCATCCAGGAAGATCGTGCCCCTGTCTGCGGCTTGGAATAACCCCGCCCGCTGGCTGATCGCTCCCGAGAACGAGCCGCGCTGATGGCCAAAGAGTTCGCTCTCCGCCAGATCTTCGTTGATCGTGCTGCAATGCACGGTCACAAACGGAAAAGCTCCCCGCTTTCTATCGAGCCGGTGGATGGCACGTGCCAGCACCTGTTTGCCGGTACCGGTTTCGCCCTGCAGAAGCACGGTCGCATCGCTGACCCTTGCGGCCTTGTATGCCCGCTCCAGCACCGGGGTCATGCGCGGACAGCTGGTCACAAATCCCAGACCGGCGAAAATTTCGCGGAGTTCCTCGATCTCGGGTATGACTTCTCTCACGACATACCGCCCACAGAGAAATTTTGAAGGTTTGAGGTGGCGCGTCCGGCCGGGGAGATCAAGACGCGATGCTGGGACGCTGCTTCGATACGTCACGGGTCAGCAATTTCGTAACAGAGGGCCGCCTTTTGATTTCTGCAACCGACCATCGGCGTGATCCACACTGTCAAAACGGGGGGGATGGCAAGAGTGTCGTCCAAAAATCAACGAAGGGCAAGCGAATTTTCATTCTTGTTACGATTTCAGAACAGATCTTCCAAGTGTGGCGCCAGGCCGGGCACAAGAGTGTCGAGTGAACCGCTCATCCAAGCCTGGCATTTCTCGAGAAATGCTCGACATAGGCAGCGCGTCGATTCAGTGCCTGCCGCTACTAGACCGGCTAGTCCTCGAGGTCATCCGGGTCGAATGGCGGGGCATCCTTTGGCGCTTCTGGACACGTGCGCTGGGACAAGACCAACGGCGGCAGGGGCGTCTGCGAATAGTTGAATGCATCCTGGAAGTCGTTCGCGATCGTGTCGGCTGCGTGCAGGTTCGGCAACCCGAATGTCTCTTCCATAAATCTCAGCACACCCGCAAACTCCACTTGCGTGTGATACACGCCCTGAATTGCCCATGGACTGATGATTAGCATGGGCACTCGAATGCCCAATCCGAACTGATCACGGAACGGAGGCGCCACGTGATCGTAAAATCCACCAAAGTCATCCCATGTCAGAAAGATTACCGTGTTCTTCCATTGTTCCTGTGGTCCCTGCATGATGGCGTTGATCTGCTGGACCGTCCAGTTTTCGCCCACGCAGGCGCTGTCGCGCGGATGATCGGTGTCAACGCTCGGCGGGGTAACCCAGCTGAGTGCAGGCAAATTCCCCGCCAAGGCGTCGGGGATGAAATTTGATTCGCTAACGACCTTCGTCGTCCAATCGGTACCATCAAAAACTCCGCTGAAACTACGATACGGGTTATAGACGTAGCCGCTCTCTCCGGTTATAGACGTGTAGGCCTTCCAAGACACTCCCGCGACATCCGCCAATTCTCCCAGCGTCTTCGCACTGAAACACGGAAATAAGGAGGACACGACATTATTGCTTTCAATGATCGGAACGTTTGTGCCGGTGGTAGCGTCACATCCCCATTGCACCTTCTCCGAACCGTGCGGATTGTCGATCACTTTCTGGGTACTGCCGGAGACCAACTCCAAGTGCTGCGGATAAGTTCCCGACTCGACACCGCTGAAGGTTGCATCCGCCAACGCGTAGTTCTGCGCGTACGCCCAGTAGTTCGGGATGTCCGATTGATAGAGCTGGGTCATGCACTGCAGGTCTCCATTTTCAGAGCACGTCAACTCCAGGTCAAACCGATCCATGCGACCACCATCTACGTCGCTATGACTGTCGGTCCATTCGTGACCCATGTCATGCGCCGGCGGATCTGGTGTATGCCCGAGCATGATGACCTGGCCGGTGGAGAGGGTGCCGGTGGTAGCGCCGTTTGCTCCCGGATACGTTCCAAAGTATTCGTCGAAGCTGCGGTTTTCCTTGACGATGAAGACGATGTGCTCGATCTTTCCCTGGGAAGTCTTCTTGGGTGGGACGCGAATAAACGGCGTGAGCTTGCTCCAGACGGTTCCATAGCCCGGCGTTTTCTGGTAGGTCGCGACGATGAGAGCGGAGCCGGCGCCCTTCATCGTCACCAATCCCGTACTCGACACGGTCGCGATCGACGGCTGGATACTCGTCCACGCCGCGCTGCTCGTTACGTCATCCGCGATTCCTGTCGACTCATACCAATACGCGTGCATCTGCACGTTTTGTGCCTTGTGCAGGACGACTTGCGGCGGAGTGACAACCAGGAATTGCTGTGCCCCAGCCGATTGAGCAAGCACCAAGAGGGACAGGAACAACAAAGCAAGCGAATGTTTCATAGAGTGTCCTGGCGAGAGTGGGATATCACTGGACATCCGCGTCGCCTTGATTCAGTTGTGCAACTTGCCGTACACCGACAACATTCCGCCGCATATGGTGGGGGTAATGCTTGTAACCA
Organism: uncultured Acidobacteriaceae bacterium; assembly: GCA_963701935.1. Lineage (GTDB taxonomy): Bacteria > Acidobacteriota > Terriglobia > Terriglobales > Acidobacteriaceae > Sulfotelmatobacter. The sequence goes on from CAVPBT010000001.1 coordinate 1,017,598, forward strand.
ATGCTGCAGCCGTGCAGTTGACACTGGTTCCGCCGGGCGGACCGGGAGCATAGCCGGGAGTGCCGCCCGGCACAAATACGAGACCACCCGCCACCGTGGGAACCGTGAACTTTACCGCGCCCGGACCGGCATTGTGCGTGCCGGTGGAACTTTCCCACAATTCCTTCAAGATGGGTTGGTTGGGCGGGCCAGGAATCGCCGTGTAGGCGACCAGGATCGCTGGCGTCGCCGCCACCGCGGAGGATTGATTCCAGAATCCGTAACCTGCGGCATCAATGGCCCACAGCACGGCTGTGTTCGGGTTGCGGCCATCCCATGAAAGGGTAGGCACCGTGCCCGGGTAGGGGTAGGTCTTCGGGACTTGCTCGGGCGCGCCCACTGGATTGAAATATCCGGTTGCGGTGTTCATTTGAAAAGCGACGATTTGTCCATTCACGCCCGCGACGTAGAGATAGTTTTCAGGATGGCTGGAGGTGCCTGCCCAGAACACCTCGGTTCCTCTGATCCCGATATTCGTTCCGTTCACTTCGTTCTTGCCCTGGTTCGAGCCCTGAAAGCACTGGGCAATGGATCCGCTGCCGGGAGTGGACGATTGGCTGCAGGCGGTGGCCGAGGGATCTGAAGCGCTCGTGCAGTTGTACCCGCAGCCATCCAGTCCGCCCATAACGCTTTGCAAAGTTGATCCAGTCTGCGTGCTATAGCAAACGCCGTAGACGACTCCTTCTTTCCCGGCCGCGACCAATTCGTGGTTCGACCCACACACCGGCGACGGAACTCCAGCCGGAGAAAGCAGCGTGACCCCGCCGGAACCCAAGTCAAAATCGCCGTTCGGCGCATTGACGATTAACTGATTCGCGAGCGGGCAGATGTCTGGTCCGTATCCGGTGCAAAGCGTGACCGTGACCTTGTCTTCGTTCAGTTCCGCGTAATCGTTGGGAGTATAGTAGTCAGCCGCAACCAACCCGGAATTGGTGGTCGCAATCTTGACCACGCTCTCGCCAAACTGTGTCGTGCCGTTCCAGTCCCCATTACCCACCGCCACATAGACATTTCCGGCGCTGTCCACGGCTGGAGCTGCGCCCGACATCCAGACGGCGCCGTCCTGGCTGGTTTCGCCACCTTCCGCATCAAATACCCAGTGGCTCGTCGCTGCCTGGGAAAAGCGCTGGGTTGCGTAGTTATAGGTGAGTCCAGCCACATACCCACTGTACGGGGGAGTGTCGCAGAAGGAGCCAAAGGCAACGTACAAATTAGCTCGTCCCGCAGCAGGCTTGAACATAGCCAATCCAGCGCGCTGTTGCTCCTGGATAACCGCGAGGCCGCTATGGAACACGCCCGAGAGGTCATAGGGAGCGCTGGTGCCGTTCAATACTTCAGTGCCGGAGTTGATCTTGATGGCGTGCAGCCGATAGGCGTAGCTGCGACTTACCGTTTGATGTCCTGTGACCACATACATCACGGGAGGATTTACCGAAGTATCGATCACAGGGGTACCGGTAATGCCGACTTCGGGCACCGTGGAGTTGCACGGACCGTCAGGACTGGAGGGGAGGCCAGTAAATGGAATGGCAAACTCGCCTGCCTTGTTCAGGTTGAGCATCCAGCACTGGGTTAGCTTGAATGTGTATCCGGTACTAGTCAGGACGTAATTCCAGGTGAAGGCATAGACGGAATTGTTCTGAGTGGCGACCAGAACAAGGTTTTGCGTTCCCGGGCAAGCTGATGTAGAGGCCATGGCTACACCGGAAAGGTAAAGCGGTTGGGCATAGATATGACCATCGACGGCCCCGGTGGCTCCGCCAGCCGCCGGTGTCAGAAGACCGAAGTTCGCGGTGCCGTGAGCGGGGAAAAGGGAAGGGTTAAGGATCGACTCTTTGGAATTGACCCCGTCGCGCATCGAGTCGTTGTGATAAGTGGCTACGCACGGGCCGCTACTGCACGCCCCGGCCTGCGAGTGCGCAATCGTGGTAGCAAGAGTGATCGTGACTACTACCGCACAGATTTGGAGACAGAGCAGATGACAGCGGGGTCCCATGCTTCCTCCTGGCCGTCCGAAATTCGACCGGGAACCCGGCCATGCCTGACTACAGGCCAAAATCGGGGCAACAGCATGACGCCGGGTCGCGCAGGTGTCAAGCGAAAACTCGGCAATTGTCGTTAGCACATGATATGTCCGCTTTTTCAGGCGGGGAGGGTAGGAGACCATGCAGGGCATGGAATCCTACACGAGGGCCGCGACGGAGCGGGCGATGAAAGTACAGGAAGTGATTTTGCGCTGCCATTCGAGGAAGAAGCGATGTTGATTTAGCGTTCATAATAATGTACATTATACTGATTAGTGACCATTATTGTGGACATTAAATATGAGGACTAGCCGATCATCCGTCGTAATGCCACTCCCAGTAAGGCATGCCCTGCGCAAGCTCGGCCGCGACATCCGTGACGCCCGGCGGCGGCGGCGCATCCCCGCAGCCATCGCGGCGCAGCGCGCCTCGATCAGCCGCACGACCCTCGTCAAGATTGAAAAGGGTGATCCCGGCGTCGCGATCGGGATATACGCCACGGTCCTTTTTGTCCTGGGCATGGCGGACCGTCTGGGCGATCTCGCCGCGTCGAAGAACGATCCCGTGGGCCTGCAGCTCGAAGAAGAATACCTGCCGCAGCGCATTCGCATGGCGCGTAACCCGAAACGCACGAAAGACAAGTGATGGACAGAGAGGCTCTCGTATACGTGGATCTCGACGGCGTCCTGCACCTGATGGGACGTCTGTGGGCCCGTAGGCGTAAGAACAAGGAAAGCGCCACTTTCGAATACGACAAGACATGGCTGGAAAATCCTGCACGATTCTCTCTGGAGCCAGCCCTGCAAGTTGGTCCCGGCTCGTTTCACACGCCGGCAGATACACCCATGTTCGGCGCCATCGGCGACTCCGCTCCCGACCGTTGGGGGCGGACGCTCATGCGCCGCATGGAACGCAGGCGCGCGGAGCGCGAGGGCGGGGCGCCGCGCCCGGCCGGAGACAGATAGACTGCCAACCAATCGCTGAGCAGACGGGCTGTGGTTGACTGCTAATCGCTCAGTGTGCTGCAAGGAGGGGGATTGACCAGGATCGTCTTTGCCGCTCTGCTATTTCTTTCTCTCTTGCAAATGCCCGTATTGGTTGCACAGAGTGACTCAAGTCTGACCCGTTTAACCCAATCTTTTGCTCATCCTCCGGGTGACTCGCGGATTATGGTTCGCTGGTGGTGGTTCGGGCCGGCGGTAACTCAATCCGAAATCAAGCAGGAACTCGAAGAGATGAAGGCAGCGGGCATCGGCGGCGTTGAGATCGCCACGTTGTACCCGCTTGCTTTGGACGATGCTCAAACCGGTTTTCACAATACCTCGTTCCTTTCAGACGAACACATCGATGCCCTGCGTTACGCGGCTCAAGAGGCAAGGAGGCTCGGGTTGCGCGTGGACATCACACTCGGTAGCGGCTGGCCCTTTGGCGGTCCGCATATTCCGGCAACCCAAGCGGCGGGAGCCATGCGAGTTGAGCGCATTGAAGTCCCTCCTGGCGCGAAGTCGATTGCAATGCCGAATATCACGGCCGGTGAACGCCTTGAGGCAGTTTTTCTAGCGCCCGGTTCCCGTGATGCTCCCGTGCTCCGCGACGCAAGGCAGATCGAGAATCTGGTAGTCGAGAACGGTCGTTTGCAGATCTCTCCGGAGAAGAGTGCCTCTCGTGTGACGGTTTTCTTCATCTCCAGCCGGACCGGAATGACGGTGAAACGTGCCGCGATCGGTGCCGAAGGATTTGTCCTCGACCACTATGACCAGACTGCCATTGAGGCTCACCTTCACGCAGTCGGAGATCGCTTGATGGAAGCGTTCAGCGAACATCCTCCTTATGCAGTGTTTAGTGACAGCTTGGAGGACGACGGATCCGATTGGACTCCTGATTTATTGAAGGAATTTCAGCGGCGACGCGGGTACGACCTGACTCCGCATTTACCAGCACTGATTGGTGATGCGGGTCGCGAGACGGGTGCGATCAGGCACGATTGGGGGAAGACGCTGACGGAACTCGCTAACGATCATTACCTCAAGCCGCTGCATGAGTGGGCAACTCAACACCACACACTGCTGCGCTCTCAAACGTATGGGTATCCTCCAGTCACATTGTCGAGTAATCAATATGAGGATCTCCCCGAAGGGGAAGGGAAGGCGACACTTTTGATGTGGCGGCAGTTCTCGGACACGCGGTGGGCCGCTTCCGCCGGGCATTTATTTGGCAAGCCTGTCATTTCTTCAGAAACGTGGACTTGGCTGCACTCGCCCGCATTTCGCGCGACTCCGCTTGACATGAAGGCAGAAGCCGATCTGCATTTCCTGCAAGGCATAAATCAGTTGGTCGGGCATGGCTGGCCTTACTCGCCGAAGACCGCCGGTGAACCCGGATGGCGCATGTATGCAGCCGGCGCTTTTAACTCCCATAATCCATGGTGGTTCGTTATCCCGGACCTGACAGCGTATCTGCAGCGAGTGAGTTTCGCGCTGCGACAAGGCAAGCCAGCTAACGATGTGGCGCTGCTGTTGCCCAACGACGATGCCTGGGCGAGCTTCACCGTTAACGGTCAATTTTCGTCGTCAGTAACAACACAAGCCGGTTCCAACACTCGCGGTAGAGACACAAGCATTGACGAGGCAATGGGAGAGTTGCTGGGCAGCAATGTGATTCCGCAGATTCTCGACGCTGGGTTTAACCTGGACTTCATCGATGGGGATGCCATCGATTCCGTCGGCATTCCTTATCAAGTCTTGATCCTGCCCGGTGTTGAACGGTTGCCTGTGGCCACCTACCAAAAGATAGAACAATACGTATTACATGGCGGCATTGTCATAGCAACGCGACGTTTGCCTTCCACTGCGCCGGGATTTCTGAATGGAGAAGCAGAGGGTCAGCAGATACTGACGATATCGAAGCGCCTGTTCCAGGCAAAGGATGCGCCCGGCCACTTTGTCGAAGATGAAAGCCGACTCGGGAGTGCGATCGCTGCCTACCTCAAGCCAGATGTAGTCTTTTCACCCAAGGCTCCGGAGATCGGATTTATTCATCGCAAACTGGATGTGGGAGAGTTGTACTTCATAGCGAACACCTCAAATCGTGCGATCCGCGTAACAGCGCGCTTCCGTGAAAGGTTGAAATATGCCGAATCGTGGGATCCGTTCTCAGGCCGGATTTCGGTTCAGGGCAACGCAGATCAGAGCGATCTCGATCTGCTGCCCTACGAGTCTCGGCTGATTCTGACGACGAATCTTCCCATCGAGTCTCCTCGAAAGGTCGCCAATTCCGACGCAACTGTGGATTCTCATGCCCGGGAGATTGATCTTTCTTCCGACTGGGACCTGACTTTCAGTGCAACGAATCAGAAGGTTCATATGGCAACTCTTCATTCGTGGAGCGGGGAAGAGCCCTTCAAATACTATTCCGGACAGGTCATATACAGAAAAGTCATTCAGCTGCCGCCAGACGCGAATTCCGGAACTTCCCTGGAACTGGATTTCGGTGATGGCGCACCGGTGGCGAAGCCCGATCCTTTGCCGACGTTCAATATGCGTGCCTTTCTGGAAGGGCCGGTGCGTGAAGCGGCTGAGGTGTATGTCAACGGGCAGCGCGCTGGTGTTGTGTGGCATCCACCGTACACCCTAGATGTGAGCTCATTGCTGAAGCCGGGAACGAACGAATTAAGCATCGTCGTTGGTAATACGGCGGTCAATTCCCTGGCCGGAAGCTCTCTTCCGGATTATCGACTCCTGACCGATCGCTACGGGCAACGGTTCGTCCCGCAAGGAATGGAGAATCTGCAGCCTCTGCCCTCGGGTCTGCTGGGTGGCTTGAGGCTCAGGACGACTCCACGCCCACCGGATCCGTGAAAACCTGAGATCACCGTGGAGGAGTGCTTTTCAACTTTGAGCTGAGATCAGAGCGGCTTCGGTCTGACGCGCTAACCGGAAGTTATTTCGGAGCAGAAGCCGGCTTCTGGAAATCCTGCCGACTTATCACTACTGCCTTGGAGATCGTGATCACTCCCGGATGGCCGGCCATTACGTTCGAAGCTCACCCGCTCTCGGATCCTCAAGGCTACCTGCCCGCGGCACTAGCGTCGTATACCAATTTTCCGCCGACGAACGTTTTCAGGACTTTCGCATCCCGAATTCTGGCGGGATCCATGGAAAAGATGTCGTCGCTGAGCAGCACCATGTCGGCGAGTTTGCGGGGAGTGATCGATCCTTTTTCGTTCTCCTGGAATTCCGCATACGCTGAGCCCATGGTGTAAGCTTCGACCGCTTCAGCAACCGAAAGCTTCTGCTCGGGGAACCAGCCATTGGGATTTTTCCCGTCCAAAGTTGCGCGAGTGACAGCGGCATAGACCGAGAGCAGGGGATCGAGCGGGGCCACCTCCCAGTCTGTGCCGAAAGCCAGGCGCACGCCGTGGTCCAGGAAGGTGCGAAACGCGTAGGTGCGGCTGGCCCGATCGTGGCCGATATGTGACTCGGCAAAGCGTCCATCGTCGATGGCGTGATAAGGCTGAACCGACGCGATCACGTGAAGCTGGGCGAAGCGATCGAAGTCCTTGGCGGCCATGTGCTGGGCGTGTTCGATGCGGAAACGCCGGTCGGCCTCGCCGTGGGCCTTCACTACGTCGCCATAAAGATCAAGGATGGTTGAGATGCCCTCGTCTCCGATCGCATGCGTGCAAATCTGCAGGCCCGCGGCATCGGCTGTCATGTAGCGATCCCGCATGAGCGAGATCGGGTGCATCTCGTCGGACAGCAGACCACGATTGTTTCCCTGATTCAGGAAAGGCTCATAGAAGTATGCCGTACCAGAGCCGAGAGAGCCATCGGCGAAGGCCTTCAGGGCGCCAATACGCAGATAGGGCCCACCGAACGCGTGGCGGACGCCGATCTTGGCCTGGTCCTCCACGTGTGTGATCAGAGGAGCCGCGTAGATCCGCGTGGTCAGTTCGCCACTCTGCAGGAGTTCTGAGTAGACCGCGATATCCGCATAGCTGGCATCCATGTGCTGAACACTGGTCACGCCCACGGATGCGGCGTACCGCAAAGCGCGCTTGACGGACTTCACTCGCTGATCGTGAGTGAGCGGCGGAATCACCTTGTCGATGTAGTCGGTGGCTGCATCTTTCAGGGCGCCGGTGGAATTTCCCTGGGCGTCGCGGACGATGGCGCCGCCGGGTGGATCAGGAGTCTTCGCGGTTATCCCGGCGAGCCGCAGGGCTGCAGAATTGGCCAGCCCCATGTGCCCGTCATAACGACTGACGAACACGGGACTGTCAGGAGTGAGCGCATCGATCAGTTCCTTCGTGGGCATTTCGGCGGGATTCCATTTGGTCTCGTCCCAGTTGCCGCCCAGAATCCATTCCCCCTTCGGAGTGACCTTGGCTCGCTCGCCGATGCGGCGGGCAAATTCCTTTGAAGATGTGGCATCGTTAAGCTGGATGCTGTCGAGCTGCCGTCCGCCGGAGACAAAATGGACGTGCGCGTCGTTGAAGCCGGGTAGCAGCAGTTTTCCGGCAGCGTCGATCACTTGGGTTTTCGGCCCACGCCAGGCATCAACCTCGGTGTTTGAGCCAACCGCCACGATGCGGTCTCCGAGGACCGCGACGGCCTGAGCCGTCGGCAAAGACTTATCTACCGTCCAGATTTTGGTGTTGGTAATGATGAGATCGGCAGCCGGCCTGGATTGCGCCTGGTTCCGTTCGGACAGCACGAGGCAACACACAAGGGCGAGGAGCCACCAGGGGCGATTTTGATGATTCATGAATGTGATCTTAGCAGTGTTAAAACCGATGCAAGCTCGACGAACCCACGGCTTCATCAGCGCACTGCTGCAACTACGGACAACGCGATCAGCTGCGAATTGCCGGTGTGCCAGTCGGGCGGGAGATTCCCGGGGCGAAGGTCTGGGACGACGATGTGGGGTCGATCATCATAGTGGTCGCGACTGATGCTCCATTGATTCCAACCCAGCTCAAGCGCCTCGCGAAGCGAGTAACGCTGGGACTACTGAGAGACGGCAGCTATTCTGGGGACGGCTCGGGAGATATCTTCATCGCGTTTTCTACGGCGAATTCCGGAGCGGCTTCGTCGCAAGGCCTGCGTCAGCTCACCATGCTGCCCAACGATCAGATTAATCCTATTCTCCTCGCCACGGTGCAGGCCACCGAGGAAGCGGTGATCAACGCATTGGTGGCGGCGGAAACCATGACCGGCGTCAACGGTCATACAGTCATGGCCCTGCCACATGATCAGCTGCGTGCCGTCTTACAGAAATACAACCGACTGCTAAAGTGAAGGCACTTCTTCGCTGGGATCGAGCTCACGCTGAGCCATTTGCGAGCGGGTGACAGGCAATCCGGAAAGTCGTTCTGTGGTCAACGATCTGGTATCGCCAAGGCTCCAGGTTTCTCCTCGCGACGGCTCGCAACCAAGATCAGCAGACAGATGACGGCGAGCGCAATCAGAAAGTAGATGATTCCGCCCTGGTGATGGAGACTTCCTGACAAGAAGCTTCGGTCAACGTGCGTTGCCAGAATCGCAAGTACCGAGATTTGGAGGGCTTTTGTTGTGACCGAATAAAGACATTGCCAGCGCGCTCACCAAGACTTCTCGCCAGGTTGGGCGTAGAGGCGTCCGCGCTAAGACAATGGCTGTGACTCCCAGCATTAATCTCGAGCGGCGGATGCTGAGGAAGGCCTACCAAACGGGTCTTCGGAGTAGCCGAATTCACTTGACCCGAGACAACTAAGGGCGGAGTTTCAGCGGGAAGAACTTCTATTTCCTCCCGCAATCGGGAGAATTATGGTCCCAGATGCGACCCATCCGTCTGATGAATGGCCACGAGCTCTTTCAGTCTATCGAGCAGGTCTTTCCTGTCCGCACCAAGGGCTCGAATCACCTCGGCTGTGAGCAGGGCTTCGTCCGGTTTTCCGACTCTGTAATAGGAATCGCACAGCAAAAAGAGGGCATCAGGATCTGCGGTTCGCGATTTTTCCAGATACTCGATGGAGTCTGGCCACCGCTGTTGCTGATATCGGATTCCGCCCATTCCTATCAAGGCAAGAGTTTCGGCGGAATCGAGAGCGAGAACTGACTGGAAGGATTCTTCCGCTGCAGCCACTTCTCCTCCAGAAAGCTGCACCATTCCAAGGTAGGCCGCGATGCGCGCGGACTGCGGATTCTTCGTTCTGGCAATCGTCAGCACTCGCCTTGCGTCATCCATTCTTCCCATGCTGTAGTACATGGTTCCAAGCAAGTAGTGTGGCTCGCCTTGGCCGGATGCATCCGCAGCAGGGGACTTCGCCAGGAGTTCCAGCGCTTCCCGCTCTTTGTTTGCTTCGAGCAACGGCTTCACTTGCTTCCAGGCCTGTTCCTCTTCGGGGCCCTTCAGTTCCTTGGACGTGTCGATGCGGTCTGTCATCGCGTCGAAGAGTCTGGTCTCATCCCGTGCTTCCCTGGTTCGTCCTAGTTGCCGGTATGCTTTCCCGAGCTGAAAGTGGGCCTTAACCAGCGAAGGCTGTAAGACGATCGCGTGTTGGAGCAAAGCTACAGCATCCTCAAACTGCCCCAATTCCACCTGCGCTCTTCCCAGTCCGTAAAATGCGGGCCCTCGTTCGTACCGGTGCGCTAGCGCGTAGGAGTAGAAATCGCGGGCTTTTTCCCAGTCGCCTAGGTTCGCCCAAGACTCCCCTAAATAAAATGCAGCCTCACCATTGTCGGCATCCCGTTTCAGGGCCGCGTCGAAGTTGGCGATGGCAGACTGGAAATCGGTCAATTCGAACTGCGTCCGGGCAATATCGAAATCAATGCGAGCCAGACTGGGATTGAGGCGGCGAGCTTTCTCCATCCACGAAAGCCCCTCCTTGCGGCTCTCGATGTTCACCGCCAGGTATTCTCCATACTTCTGGCAGATCTGTGCATCATTGGGCGCGAGGCTGGCCGCCATTGCAATGGTTTGACGGGCGCGATCGACGTCTGCCTCCGCGAAAAAAGCTTCTGCGAGGTAGTAGAGAACTTTGACCGTGCCCGGCCGAGCGTTGATGCTGCTTCTATAGTTTTCGATGGCCTTGGGCCAGTTATGCTCTCGAAAGAACACCGTGCCCAGTCCAAAGAGAAGATCCGCATCGTCAGGGGAGCTGCGAAGCGCTTGCTCATAAACATTCCGGGCTTCCGCCAGCCGGTCCGCAGCTACGAGCGCTGCTCCGCGCTTCAGAGCAGCTGCCACATTCGGCGGGGCTTGCCCAGTCATCAAGGTCGATATCAACAAGAAGGTAACTAGTGTCTTCATCCCATTCGCCATCGTAAGATTTCGAAATGTCCTGCCTATGTTACTGGGCTGCGTTGCGTGCGCCGCTGTATTGACCGATGATAAGCCATGCGCCAACTGATGCTCATCCTCGCGGCGACGGTGGCACTTGCGGCGGGGCCCGGCTCGAGCCCTGCCCCGGGCATTCGATTTGAGGAGGTTGCAGCACGTTCCAATCTTCGCTTCACGACCGCAGCTTCGCCCACCCCGAACAAAAATCAGATCGAAACCATGGTTGCGGGCGTGGCCCTGTTTGACTACGACGGGGACGGCTACCTCGATGTTTACCTGGTGAATGGCGCCGCCATCCCCTCACTCAAGAAAGAATCTCCGGCCTACTGGAACCGGCTGTTTCACAACAACCATGACGGCACATTCACCGATGTCACCGAGAAAGCGGGCGTGGCCGGGGCCGGTTACGGCATGGGTGTCGCCGTGGGGGACTACGACAATGACGGATGGCCGGACTTATTCCTCGCCAGCGTTACCGGTAACCAGTTATTTCACAACAATGGAGATGGGACTTTCACCGATGTGACCGCTAAGGCGGGACTGCAGGGTGCAACGCTTGACGGAAAGAAGATGTGGTCGATCGGCGCTGGATGGTTCGACTACAACAACGATGGTCTACTGGATCTTTTCGTAGTCAATTACTGCAAGTGGGAGGTCAACAAGGAACCTTACTGCACGATTGGGGGTGGTACGCGCGGCTACTGTCATCCACGGTACTACGCTCCAACGCACAACACTCTGTACCGAAACAACGGCGATGGGACGTTCACTGATGTATCCGGGGAAACCGGAATTGGATCGAACTTCGGTAAAGGTATGAGCGTGTCGTTTGCCGACTACGACGGCGACGGCTACCTGGATGCCTTCGTGGCCAACGATAATACGCGCAGTTTTCTGTTTCACAATCTCGGAGGGAAACGATTTGAGGAAGTCGGAGAAACAGCCGGCGTGGCCTATGGGTCGAACGGCGCCGCTCTGTCGGCGATGGGCTCCGATTTTCGCGACGTGAATAATGATGGCCTGCCCGACATCTGGCACACCGCAGTGGAATTCGAAACATTCCCGCTCTACGGGAATCGCGGCCGGGGAGATTTCGCCGACTGGACGGCAAATAGCGGCCTGGCACGCTTAACCTCGCAAATGTCAGGGTGGGGAAACGGAATCGTTGACCTCGACAATGATGGCTGGAAGGACCTGTTTGTCGCTCGATCCAACGTGCTGGACAACATCAGCAAACTGGTTTCAGAACGGAAGTATGAGGAACGGAATTCCATCTTTCGGAACCTCGGCAACGGAAAATTCGAAGATGTGAGTTCCGAGGCCGGCCCCGATTTTGCGAAGGAGGCTCCACACCGTGGAGTGGCGTTTGGAGATATCGACAATGACGGGCGGATCGACGCGGTAGTCACCGTGCTCAATGGAGCGGTGAAGTTATTCCACAACGCTTCCAGTAATGACAACCACTGGATATTGCTAAAGCTGGTTGGATCGAAAAGCAACAGGATGGGAATCGGTGCCCAAATCCATATTACCACTGAGGATGGAAAGTCGCAGTGGAACGAGGTAACGACGGCGGTCGGATTCGCTTCCTCCAGCGATAGCCGGGTGCATTTCGGGCTGAGATCGAGCCGCCGCATCAAAGAGATTGAGATCCGCTGGCCCAGCGGCATCAAGCAAGTGCTGCACGACGCCGACGTGGACCGCATCATGACTGTCCACGAGCCGCAGAGTTAATCGTCGCGCCAGCGGGCTGTGCGGCATTTCTACTCGATCTTAGTAAACAACCAAGTCTCGCCAGTAAGCGTTCCCAGCTTCGTGTTGTGGAATCAGCACGCGCTGGTAGAGTCGTAACGTGACTTCCTGGCTCGCATACTTCTCCAGATTCACTCCGATGTCTTGCCACTCGCGCGTTTCCGAATGGCCCTCGATCAATTTCTCGAGGACTTTGTCGTCATTTACGTAGACCAGCAACTGCCAGGCGCGTCCAGGATCCACGCCCGCCTTGAACTTCAAGACTGCATTCTTGCTCAACCTGGCGGTGCGCCTCAAAACGGTTCCACGCACTTCATCGCGCGGATACGTAGCCAGTACTTCGCCGTCCAAATAGGTGATGCCGCGGATTCCAGGCATGCCGCCCCCGGCCCCGCCGAATCCCGCGCGTTCCAGCGTCCAATCGGGGTTCCAGTATTTCATGAGGTCGGCGAGGCTGAACAATTCGGCCGGCTGAGTCTGTGGCTCCTGGATCTGAATATGTAGCGTGCTCCCGTCATCACGAGCCCCACGAGCCACAGCGATTGCGAGGCCGAGCTTTTCAGTTCGCCGTGCCAGTTCCGTGATGCTCTCATCTACTGGAGGAGTCAGTTGTAGAGGGCCCATTTCCTTACCGAAGACCCGGTCGTTGAGTTCGGATAATGGTTCCAGCGGCAATGCTCTCATGCCATGCATCGCGGCAACTACTGATTCGGAATTAGCGGCATTGCAATCGGTATCGGCGTAGTCCGCCGCATGGACGGCAAGTTGAATCGTCTTTTGAAAGTCGCCGCCGCCGAACCAGACGCTGGCCGCGACGAAACCGCCATTCACCACTGCATTATTTGTGGCGGGATACTCGACTCCCCAGCGTTCATCGATCGCCCGAAAAATCTGATCAGGACTGCTCCCCGAATCGGCCATCGCAACGACCATATCGAGGCACTTGCGATACGGCGAATCAGGATGGATCAGCGTTGCCGCCTTGCGGACAATGGCGTGAGTATCCTTCTCCGCGAAGGCGATGCTGATCATTCCGGCGACAAAGACCGCACCATCGGTTCCTTCGGCGTAGCCGTTGATGTGTCCCAGCCGTCGTGCCATCTCCGCCGCGACGTTGGGCATGCCGGGATTCAGAACACCGTACACATCACTGCTGAACTGCGGGCCGATGGTCCACCAGAGCTTGTTATAGCGGGGATGCCCGGTGTCGGGAGCCTTGATACCGCGCTTTAGCAGCAGTAGCGCCTGCTCACTGGATCCCCAGGATCCAGCGTTGTTCTCCAGCCACTGTTGCCCGAGTTGTTGCAGCGTCAGCCCAATGCCGTATTTTTCGAAGGCGCGAACCGCAACCATCTCGTAGTAGTAGTCGTCGTCCACAGGAGCGTAGCCCGGAAGATGGGACAGCGGAGTCATCGGCAGCGTCGAGGCGGGCTTGTGTTCGAAACGACCGCCTGTTCTCTGAGCGATCATCTGTGCGGTCCAGACCGCTTGCACCCGATCAAGGTACTCCGCGTGCGACAGCGTCAGCGTTCCAGAGGTTGGGGATGCCTCACGTTGCTCCGAAGTCTGGCCATGAAAAAACGACAGCGACAACATCACGCAGCAGCCGAATACGCTGAGCAATTTGGTGGACAGGCTTTTCATGACCTCGATTCCTTTCTTGAACAAACAGAACCCGCACACACGAAGATTCCACACGCGGGATTCCTCTTTGCGCATCCTAACGAAGAAAACGGAGAATGGACATTAAATTTGAAACGTTTTATATTTGGCAGCCGTAAGGCTCTTACCCAAACTGGAGCGCACCTATGAAACTCGTTCTCGCGCGTGTTGTGGTTGTGGCTCTCATCACTGCCTGCACCGTTTCCGCACAGGACTCCCACTTTCGTCCCGAACGTCAACAGATACCCACTCCCGGCTGCCTGAATATGAAAGGAGCATGGGAAGGTGGATCCACGCCGTGCACGCAGAATGAGCATGATTCCTGGCTGGCCGACATTCGTCATTGGCGCGATGAACGCCGGATTCGTATCGGCTACGATGGCTCGCGCTACGACCTGCCCGCATTCAAGTGGACGCAGTCCAGCTTTTTCCAACCGCAAATGATGGTGGAGGACCGTTATTTCTACGATCCCATTGCCCACCGCTACACGGTAGATCGTTATCTCGATGATCTGGAAAAGAGATACGGCGGAATTGATGCGGTGCTCATCTGGCCTACCTATCCGAACATGGGAATCGACAACCGCAACCAGCATGACATGATCCGCTCCATGCCAGGCGGCGTCCCGGGCGTACGCCAAATGATTGCGGATTTCCATCGTCGCGGGGTGCGCGTGCTGTTTCCGATGATGATGTGGGATCAAGGCACGAAAAATCCCGGCATGTCGTGGCCCGATGCAATTGCCAGCACGATGGCGGAAGTCGGAGCCGACGGCATCAACGGAGATACGCAGGACGGCGTGCCGCTGGCTTATTCGCTTGCCGCCGACAAGACCGGCCATCCTCTGGTGTTTGAACCGGAGGGCGGTCCGTCGGACGAGGCGTTGGCCTGGAATGTGATGACGTGGGGGCAATACCAGTATCCGTTCGTGCCCATGGTGGACAAATACAAATGGCTGGAAACGCGCCACATGGTGAACATTTCCGACCGTTGGAAGCGCGACAAGACGGACAACCTGCAGTTCGCATTCTTTAACGGCGTCGGCTGGGAAAGCTGGGAGAACATCTGGGGAATCTGGAACGGAATCACGCCGCGGGATGCGGAAGCCACGCGCCGCGTGGCTACGATGGAACGAGCCATTGCCCCATTCCTCGTAAGTACCGATTGGGAGCCCCTGGTGCCGATGATGCGGTACGGCGTCTACGCAAGTCGGTGGCCGTCGGGCCAGCAGACCGTATGGACCATCGTGAACCGCAACGAATACGACCTAGAGGGTCCGCAGATCGAACTCGCCGCAGAGGAGGGCATCCGCTACTTCGATCTGTATCACGGCGTCGAACTCACACCTGTGAAAAATCAGGCCGGCCGAAATGTGCTGAGCTTCCCCATCGAGGCTCACGGCTACGGTGCACTTCTTGCCTCACACTCCGCTCCTGATGCCGGCATTCAAAAACTAATGTCGAAGATGAAGGAACTGACAGCGACGCCGCTGTCCAGTTACTCGCATGAGTGGAAAGTTGTGCCGCAACAGATCGTGCCCATTGCCGCCGTCAAGCCACCTTCTGGATCGCCGGCGGATATGGTGAAGATCCCGGACGGGGATTTCGATTTTCGTATCTCCGGAATCGAGATTGAAGGATTCAATGACATCGGAGTTGACGTGCAGTATCCGTGGGAGGATACGCCTCGCCGTTTTCATGATCATCCCATGCATGTGAAGTCGTTCTGGATCGACAAGTATCCAGTGACGAATGCGCAGTTCAAGAAGTTTCTCGATGCGGCTCATTACCATCCTCAGGATGATCTGAATTTCCTCCGGGACTGGAAGAACGGCACGTATCCAGCGGGTTGGGATACTAAGCCAGTTACCTGGGTGTCGATCGAGGATGCCCGCGCCTACGCCGCTTGGGCAGCGAAACGTCTGCCGCATGAATGGGAATGGCAATACGCGGCACAGGGCACGGATGGGCGCACCTACCCTTGGGGAAGTAAGTGGAACGCCGACGCGGTTCCAGTGCCGGACAAAGGCCGAACGATGCGTGGGCCGGATGCGGTCGACGCACACCCTCAAGGTGCAAGCCCGTTTGGCGTGATGGACCTGGTCGGAAATGTGTGGCAGTGGACCGAAGAGTTTCAGGACGAGCACACGCGAGGAGGCATTCTGCGAGGCGGCAGTTATTACCAGCCGCAAGGATCCATCTGGTATTTTCCGCAAGCCTACAAGCTTGGCGAGCATGGAAAGCTCTTGATGACCTCCCCGAGCATGGACCGCTCCGGAGGGGTTGGTTTTCGCTGCGCCCAAGATGCAGAGTAAAGATGCAGAGTAAATTTCCGGGAAAGCCATTCCACCCTTTAGGATCGGCGTCTACGTGCTGCAAACGGTTCTCCGAGTCGATGGCATGGGCGATCTGCTAACCTGAATCTGATAGCGTACTGCCCAATGAATCCTCCGGTCACAATGCGCCAAATTGCGGAACGAGCCGAAGTGTCGATCGGCACGGTGTCGCATGTCATCAATGACACGGCTAAGGTTCGAGAGAAACTGCGGCAGCGGGTATTGGATGCGATTCGCAGCCTGGGATATCAACCCAGCCAACTGGCTCGGGGCCTTCGCCGAAACCAGACCGATATTGTGGTCATGATCATGCCCGACATCACCAATCCATTCTTCCCCGCCGTGGTACGTGGTGTGGAAGACGTCGCGTACAAGCACGCCCTCCGCCTCGTCCTCTGCAACACGGACAACGATCCTGGCAAAGAAACTTCGTATCTGAACGAACTGCGGTCCTATCGTCCCGCGGGATGGCTTGTGATTCCTGCGGCGGACAGCGAGATGACGGCACAGCTCCGATCGGCAGCGGCTTCGGGTACTCCGGTTGTCTGCATCGACCGGCAGCCGCCGGGATGGAAGGGGGACGTGGTCCTGGTTGCCAATGAGTCCGGATCGCATAGTGCCACGCAACATCTTCTGCGCATGGGGCATCGTCAACTCGCGGTGATCACCGGTCCCCTGCACCTGACCAACGCCGTGGAGAGATTGAAGGGATTCAAGCGCGCCCTTGCCGAAGCTAAGGTGCCCATCGAGCCGGAATATATTCAGGAGGCTCAGTTTAACCGCCAGAGCGGATACCAGGCGGCGACGCGGCTCCTGCGCATGTTGCCCCGGCCTACCGCGATCTTTGCGTGCAATGACCTGATGGCGATGGGAGTGCTGCTAGCGGCCCGTGAATTAGGTCTACACTGTCCCGAAGATGTATCCATCGTCGGCTTTGACGACCTCGATTTTGCGGAGTTTACGGCTCCGGCGCTTACTTCGGTACACCAGCCCGGGTATCAACTGGGTACGACTGCCGCACGCCTTCTGCTGGACCGAATCGCCGGCTCGAAGGAGCCCCCCCAAAAGATCACGCTGCCGAGTGAACTGAAAATCCGCCATTCGGTTGCTTCTCTTCCCCCCGCAGTTCTTCCTTCCAAACTGAAACGGCGGGAAGCGGCGGTCGAGCTGCGCTGAGTTTCCCGAAATCTCATCCTTGCTGTGCCTCGCGTCAGTATTAGTTTTATTTCTGCTTGACAACGGTTTTACAAGGGGAATAAGCTTTGCGCGTCGTAGATTGAAACGTTTCAAACAGCCCGCTTCTGCCTGCTCTGCAGCAACTTTGCGCCGGCGCGGCACTGGGCGTGGAGGAGGAATCATATGCGTCGCAACCTTGGTCTGTCTCTATTAGCCTTCTGCGTGCTCGCTGCCGCGTTATTCGCGCAAGTCGTCATCACCAGCAACATCGTGGGTTCCATCACCGACCCGCAAGGCGCCGTTATCGAAGGCGCGAAGATAACACTTACGAACATCGACACTGGTGTGCAGTGGAAGATGACCACGAGCGCGAACGGTGACTATCAATTTGCCCACCTCATAGCCGGCACCTACAAGGTCGAGGTCGTCAAAGAAGGTTTCACGCATACTGTTTCGACCGCTGTGTCTCTCGAAAACGGCACGACTCTGCGCATTAACCTCGCTCTGAAGGTGGGAAAAGCCAACGAGACCGTGGAAGTTTCCAGTGCAGCCGCGCTCGTTAAGACCGATGATGCCAACGTGTCCGAGGTCATCGAGAACAAGTTTGTCCGCGACCTGCCCATGGAGGGCCGCAACTACCTGAACTTTGCCCAGATCCTGCCCAATTTCAACAGCGGCACCGGCGATACTTCGCGCTTGGCCTGGGGACTGGCTTCGGCGACCATGCCCGGCGCCATGCAGTTGAACGTAGGTGGAACGGAATATGGAGTCGGTTATTACGTCGACGGTCTAAACAATAACGACAACTGGGTGGAAGGTCCGCTCGTGAACGTAAACCAGGACACTATCCAGGAAGTCAAAGCGGAGGTATCCAACTACTCGGCAGAGTACGGCCGCGATGTGGGCCAGATCAGTGTGACTTCGAAGTCGGGAACCAATTCCTTGCATGGATCGGTCTACGACACTCTGCAGAATTCGGGCATGAATGCCAACAATCCGTACAGCAATTACCAGGGGATCCCACGCAATGCGTATCACCAGAACCAGTATGGTTTCACGGTGGGCGGTCCAGTGGTCATCCCCAAAGTATTTAACGGAAAAAATAAGTTGTTCTTCTTCGGGTCGTTCGAGCGCCTGCGCAACCGCGGCGAGACCCAGTTCACAACCTACGTTCCCACCGCGGACGAGCGCAAGGGAGACTTCAGTGCGTGGCTGACTCGTTTTCCGGTGAATCCAACGCAGTGCGATGGATCGGCCAATGAGCCCACCAACTGCCGTTACGTGATTTACGACCCAACCACGCTGGACCTGAGTACCAGTCTGCGTCAGCCCTTCCAGTACAACGGCGTGTACAACGTCATTAACCCCAACGAAGTGGCGACCCAGGCTACGACCTACCTCTCGCATTTCCCGCAGCCGACCGGCTATGTGTCGCCCGCGGCGGACAACTTCAACAACTATGCGGGGTCTTATAGCGCTGGCATTAACAACAACAATTACAGCGCGCGCGGGGACTACACGATCGGCGGTCGCGATACCGTTTATTTCCGCTACTTGCACGACTCCGGCAGCGTCATCAACCAGTGTTGCCTGCTCCCCGAATTGTCTATGAACAGCGGGCCCTATCACCGCTCAAATACCTATCAAGCCCACTACGTGCATTCCTTCAGCGCCACTTTCAACAACGAATTCAATGTGAGCTGGTATAACGGCTACAACTTCAGTGACGATCCTTCGCAAGCCAATGCGTTCGCCAACTCGTGGGTCCCGTCTCTCTTCCAGAACTCGTCCTCGAACATGGCCGGGTTTACGTCGTATGACAAGAACCTGTTCAACATAAGCAATGACGCCACGTTCTCCGTGGGACTGGGCGGGAACCTGCCTTCCAGCCCCGGCAATGCCATGGGAAGCAGTTTGAACCTCGGAGCCACGGAGTATTGGTATCAGTGGGTGCCGGTATTCCAGTTGTCGGACAACGTTGCGAAAACCATTGGGCGGCACACTCTAAAGGCTGGCTTTTACATGGCCCATCGTTATGAGCGTGACAATGACATCATTCGCTCAGTCAATTTCAATGGGAACTACACCAGCAAAGGGTCCTACATCAACGATGGTTCAGGCAACGGAATTGCCGACTTCGAACTTGGCGATGTGAGCGCAATGGGTCAGCGCACGCCGGTGGCCAGTGGCGATGCCAGCCTTTATTACGGCATGCCGGAGTACAGCGCCTTTATTGGGGACAACTGGAATGCGACTCGAAACCTTACTGTGACCTTGGGCCTGCGTTACGACCTGCCCATCCCCGCATATTCGGTCGACAGTTACTGGTCTGTGCTCGACCAGACGTATCCAGGATGGCGATTTGTCATGCCGGGGTTAACTCCAGGCACCCAAGCTCATCCCTTTTCCGCTCCCAAAAAGGATTTCGCGCCCCGGCTTGGGCTGGCCTATCGACTTGGAGAAAAGACCGTGATCCGCACTGGTTACGGCATCTTCTACGAGACCGGCCGCTTTAAATTCCTTGATCAAGTGACCTGGAACGGGCCGGGATATGGAGGAACTTCTTACTATTCCACGAATCAGGTCGCCGACCCGGGACAACCGTACTATACGTTCGCCGATACATTCCAAGCTCCCGTTACGGTTACCAGGGGCACATACCCGACTTCACTCGGTACAGACGGGGGCTTGATGTGGCCGCTTACCAACCCCAGCAGCGCATACCCCACGTCGACCGTTGATCCGAAGACTTGGGTAACGCCTTACAGCCAGCGCTGGAGTCTGGACGTCCAACGCGAGCTGGGGAAAACTGTGGTCGCGACCCTCGGCTATGTGGGTTCAGAGGGCACGCATCTGCCGATTCAGTATGACTTGAACCTCTATCCCCAAGGCTTTTACCCGGACATTTACACGTCGCAGTGTCTCACCTGTGATGCCGCACGTCCGCAGACGGCGGTGGCGCCGGGCCGCTGGAGCGCCATCAACTCGGTCCGGGGAAATCAGAGTAGCAACTACAACGCCATGAATGCCCAAATAAAGACGCGCGGGTGGCATGGCTTGACGAGCCAGGTTTCCTACACCTGGTCGAAGCAGATGGATACGTTCTTCGGGGAAAGCGGGGAAGGTGGGCAACACGCAATTGGCGGACAGTGGCACCCCAATTGGAGTTATGGCCCCTCGGATGCGAACCATACCAACCGATTCGTCGCTGCCTTCACATACGAACTGCCGGGAAAGACGCTGGGAAACCGCTGGGTACGAGAGGCGATCGGAGGCTGGCAGATCAACTCCATCACCACCTTCGAATCAGGGGCGCCAACAACCATCTATAACGGCTACACCCAGTCGTACGATGGCATGGGGGATGTTCCGCTGCAAACTTGCAACGCCAATATCGCGCGCGGGAGCAGAACCTTTTCCAAATATTTCAACACCGATTGCTACGTGGAGCCCGCTGCCAGCACGGACCCCATCTACACTAGCCAGAACATCTTCAACTACGCAGTGACTCGCGGCAACGAACGCCGGAACAACGTTCGCCAGCCCGGAATCAACAACTGGGATATGGGACTGCAAAAGTCGTTCCACCTCTTTGGCGAAGGCCGGGAGTTGCAGTTCCGTGGGGACGCGTTCAACGTCTTCAACCACACCCAGTGGGCCAGCATCGACACGCCCGGTGTCAACTATGTGCTCGACGACCGTCAGACCAACTCCGGAAGCGAGTTCGGATCGATCACGGCTGGCCGCCCGGGTCGCCGTATGCAGTTGAACATGAGATTCGTGTTCTAGACGTTGAAGGGGCGGCGCGAGCGATCTCCCCCGTCGCTCGCGCCGCCAGGTTGCACCACCTTAGGTTTGCGCGAACTCGATTCTGCGGGAGGGCCATGTATCAACCGGAAGCTTATGCCATCGCTTTGTTGTTCATGATCGGAAGCATGCTGTGCTGGGGTTCATGGGCCAACACCATGAAACTCACGCCGGGCTGGGCGTTTCAGCTCTTTTATTGGGACTATGTAATCGGAATCATCGCGGCCAGTCTTGTATGGGGACTCACGCTCGGCAGTATTGGTGGGGGAGAACTCTCCTTCCTGACCAATATCGGCAGCGCAGATGCAACGCATATCATTTTCGCCCTGCTCGGCGGAGCTGTCTTCAATGTCGCAAACCTCCTGCTGGTGGCCGCAATTGACATTGCCGGTCTGGCCGTCGCGTTCCCCATCGGCATTGGATTAGCCCTCGTAGTGGGAGTGCTGCTCAACTACTTCATTTCGCCCCAAGGAAGTCCTCTGTTGCTGTTTGGAGGGGTTCTCCTGGTCGTTCTCGCGATTGTCGTGGACGCACTGGCCTATCGCCGACGCGAGACCACGCAGAAGACTCTAAGCGCGCGGGGCATTCAGATCAGTCTCGCCTGCGGCGTTCTGATGGGCGTCTTCTATCCACTCGTTGCCAAGGCAATTACGGGGAATCACTCACTCGGTCCCTATAGCGGTCGCGTTTTTCTTTGCCTTGGGTACGGCGGCGTGTGCAGTGCCGGTGAATTACTTTTTGATGCGGAAGCCGCTAACCGGAGGCGCGCCGGTAGGCATGGCCGACTACACGAAAGGGCGTGCCGCGTGGCATGGGTGGGGAATTCTCGGCGGAATGATCTGGTGTACGGGAGCGGTATTGAACTTCGTGGCTTCCCACGCACACATCATCGGTCCGGCTGTTTCGTACGCGATCGGCCAGGGCGCCACGATGATTTCCGCAATCTGGGGAGTCTTTGTGTGGAAGGAATTTGCCAGTGCACCTCCGGGTGCGCGAAAGCTGATACCACTGATGTTCCTGTTTTTCCTCGTCGGGTTGGGCGCAGTCGCGGTGGCGCCGGTGTTTCCGCGGTGACCAAGGCTGCAACCGCCTAGGGGCGGACCCACAGCCGACAAAGCTAGGACGGAAGCTGGGAATCTATATGGCTAAGCGGATCGTCGTCGTGGGCAGCATCAATCTTGATCTGGTAGCTGCAACTCAACGAATCCCGATTGCCGGCGAAACCGTGGCCGGACTCTCGTTTCGGACTTTTCCCGGCGGGAAGGGTGCGAACCAGGCGGTCGCGGCGGCGCGCCTTGGTGGTGCAGTAAGTATGGTCGGGAAACTCGGAGACGACGCTTTCGGAGTTCAGCTGAGGGAGAGCCTTGAAGAATCGAATGTGAACACGGAGGCCGTCGAAGTCGTTTCCGGATCCTCAGGCGTGGCCCTTATTACAACCGATCCGAAAGGGCAAAATGCGATTACTGTCGTCGCCGGTGCGAATGCTCAGCTCTCTCCGGCGGACCTCGATGCCAATATCAGCCTGATCCGCAGCGCCAGCATTTTGCTTACGCAACTCGAGATTCCTCTCGAAACCGTGGAGTATCTGGCGGTGATAGCCGCTCAGGACCGAATCCCGTTGGTGCTGGATCCTGCTCCTGCGCGCTTCTTGTCGCCGTCCCTTCTAAAGTCTGTAGATTGGCTAACCCCGAACGAGACAGAAACCTGCATCCTGTTCGGACGCGGACCGCAAGAACTGTCCGAAGAGTGGATCGAGGATGCGGCGGACGATCTGCTCGATTGCGGAAGCCGGAATGTCATTCTGAAGCTAGGCGACCGGGGCTGCTACGTTGCGCTCTCGGATGGGAGCCGACAACTCGTGCCAGCTTATGCGGTAAAGGCTGTCGATACCACCGCAGCTGGCGATGCCTTCAACGGCGCGTTCGCTGTTGCGCTCATGAACGGGCTAGAGCCTCTCGAAAGCGCTTCATGGGCGTCAGCCGTCGCTGCAATCTCCGTTACTCGCCCCGGTGCCCAGGCGTCAATGCCGTCCGCCTCCGAGGTCGCACGTTTCCTCGAAGACCACTGCTCCAAGTCCACGCGCGTTTGAGCCGGAAGTAGAATCTCTGACAAGGCAATTACTTCTCAGGAGATGACATGCTGCTAAGCCGACGGGAGGCGCTTAGGCTTATCGGATTGGCAACGGCTTCTGGGCCCCTGTGCGGCGGGTTTGGAGAGTCAGCCGCGGGGCTCGATCAATCAACCCACCAAGATACTGCCGTGCAGATCAATACCCACCTCTTTCGACTCTCAGAGGTCACGCTTCTCGAAGGTCCCTTCCGGCAGTCGCAGGATCGGAATCAGGAATATCTTCTTTCTCTCGACCCAGATCGTTTGCTCGCATGGTTTCGGCGAGAGGCTGGACTCACGCCGAAGGCTCCCGTATACGGCGGCTGGGAGTCTGAAGTGGTGGCGGGACCCAACCAAAGCCTGCCCGGCGCGATAGCCGGCTTCTACCTTTCGTCGATGGCGAACTGCTACGACAATACCCACTATCCCCGAATTCGAGAGCGCCTCATCTATATGGTCGCGGGGCTCGCGGAATGCCAGAAGGCATTTGGTGACGGATATCTTTTACCAACTAAGAACGGCCACCAGCTCTTTGAGCGAGTCGCCGGTGGGGAGATCATCACCTCAAATCCGCTGATTAACGGAGTATGGGAGCCCACGTACGTTCTGAATAAGATCATGCTCGGGCTCTACGATGTCTGGATGAGTCTGGGCATCGAGCAAGCACGAGCAGTTCTTTTGCTGGTTGCCGATTGGTTTGGAACGAAGGTGCTCGACCGACTCAACGATGAACAGGTTCAGCGCCTGCTCGTATGCGAACACGGCTCCCTTAATGAATCGTTTGTGGAATGCTTTCTGGCTACAGGGGACAAGAAGTATCTCGCATGGGCGAAGCGTTTAAACGACCATGAAATGCTCGATCCTCTTTCAGCTGGGAAGGACATTCTTGACGGATGGCACGCCAACACACAAATCCCGAAATTCACGGGGTTTCACGCGGTCTATCGGCAGACGGGGGAAGCACGGTTCAAAGATGCTGCTGTCAACTTCTGGACCATCGTGACCCGAAATCGGTCCTGGGTGAACGGAGGCAACAGCAGCGGCGAACGCTTCTTCCCCGCCGAACAGACGACTGAGCGAATGCTCGCCACGGTAGGACCAGAGAGCTGCAACACGGTGAATATGCTCCGATTAACCGAGACGCTGTTCGAAGAGTCAGCAAGCGCCGAACTCGCCGACTATTACGAACGCGCTCTCTACAATCATGTGTTGCCCGTACACGAACCACATCGCGGTATGTGCGCCTATTTTATGTCGATGAGACCCGGTCACTACCGCGTCTACAGCAGTGAGCTTGACTCTTTCTGGTGCTGTGTCGGAACAGGTATTCAGGCAGCCAGCCGCTACGGAAAGTTCATCTACGCGAAGGCCGAGAGCGCCCTCTACGTGAATCTTTTCATCCCGTCCGAAGTGCGTTGGCAGGAGGCCGGCGTCACTGTCCGGCAGGAGACTTCTTTCCCTGACGATGGACACTCGACGTTTCACATCTCCACCCCCAAGAGTCGCCGGTTTTCCTTATTCTTGCGACACCCAGGCTGGTTGAAGGCGCAAACTCTGACGGTGCGCATCAACGGGCAGGCCCAGAGCACTGCTTCAAGCCCCAGCTCCTATGTCGAGTTGAATCGAATTTGGAAGAATGGCGATTGGGTCGATGTGGAATTGCCGATGGATCTGCACTTAGAGCCGCTGCGTAGTTCAAGCGAGTATTCAGCAATCTTGTGCGGTCCCATAATTCTTGCTGGCGAACTCGGGACGAAGAATCTGGAAACGGAAGAGTTTTACAGGAAGATGGATCAGGTACCTCACCGTTCCATATCTTTCTCAGAAACCCCGCTGTTGTCAGGAACTAGCGCACAGATTCTCGAGAGCATACAACGGAGGGGCAAAAGCCGCCCGGCTTTTTCGTTGAACTGTCCCGATAAGAGCACAACTATCTCGCTCTCACCTTTGTTTCTGGTTCACTTCCAGCGCTACATCATTTACTGGCGGATGCTTCCCGATGATGCCTCTCGGCAGCAGCTACGCGACGCATTGACTGGCTTGGAGGCGAAAAGAACAGAGGCTCGCACTTATGCTATCGATACCGTGATTGCCGGCGATACGACATCCGAAAATTCGCACAAGTTCGAAGAGGTAAGCACGAAGATTGGCGTTGAAGAGGAGCAAGGCTGGAGGCGTGCTACCGCTGGCGGATGGGTGAGCTACCAATTGGCGGTTCAACCAGCCACGGATCATGAACTGTGGATCGAATACCATGGTGCAGAATTCGAGCCGAACCAGTTCACGATTCTCATCAATGGACAGCGTGTTTCCACCGAGGAGAATCTCAAGAACTTCGATCTCCCGGTTCGCTATGTTAAACCTTATCGTATCCCTGCGAACCTTGTGGGATCGCTGGATCGCGTCACAATCAAACTCCAGGCAACTTGGCCCAGAGCCACCGCTCGTATTTTCGCGTTGAGTATGGTTCCCCGGAAAAGCTGAAAACTGAAAAACGCTTCGCTTCCGCGCTTATGCGGATTGGTCTGCCGCATGAAAGTCCCGTCCCTTGCGTTCAGGGCCCAAGCCAAAGATGAGGATGAGTGAGCCGATTACGACGCCTTCGAATAGCGTCAGGGCCCAGGGGTAGCCCAAGCGTTTTTGCAGAGCGTACTGGATGGACACCGCTGGGGACGCAATCAGAACCCCCAGTTGATACACGAACCCCGGAAACAGGCTGCGCACTGCGTTCGGTGCGAGTTCGTTCAGGTGAGCCGGAATGATTCCGAACGTGCCCTGCACTCCAGTCTGCATTAAACATGCACCGATCATCAGCGTGGCCGGCAACACACCGAATGCCCACGGGTAGAGCGCCAGGGCGGCTACCCCGAGCGCAAGCATAATCGTGTGCCGCCTGCCGAGCGATTCTGAAAGCTGACCAAAGAAGGTGGAGGCAGCGATCGCGCAAATATTGTAAAGGATCGCGATCTTCGACACGCTGGACCTGGTGAATCCATGCGCGGACTTCAAGAAATCCGGATACAAGTCTTGTGTGCCATGGGACAAGCAGGACATGACCGTCATGACGAGCAGTAGATAAGAAAAGCCAG
Organism: uncultured Acidobacteriaceae bacterium; assembly: GCA_963701935.1. Classification (GTDB taxonomy): domain Bacteria; phylum Acidobacteriota; class Terriglobia; order Terriglobales; family Acidobacteriaceae; genus Sulfotelmatobacter. The sequence continues at coordinate 1,043,914 of CAVPBT010000001.1, forward strand.
CCCGGTTCTCCCAGAGGACGCGAAACATTCTGCTGATCGAGCGCTGATGGTGTTGCTGCCATGCGCTGGACTCCGGAGCCCGAAGGGCGAGCACGGAAATCAGAATCGCAATCGCGAAACCAACACAGAACATGGCCCGCCAGCCAAGACGCGGCAGCACGGCTTCCATGGCCACTGCGGCCAGCAGATATCCGATGGGATACCCACTCTGCATCAAGCCGGAAATCAGCCCGCGCCTCCGGATGGGCGCACTCTCTACGGCCAGAGACGCCCCTACGCCCCAGTAGCCTCCCATGCCGATGCCATACAACGCTCGCAGAACCACAAATGTGGCGTAATTGGGGGCAAACGCGCTCAGCAGCGTGGCCGCTGAAAAATAGAGGACGCACGCAATGAGCGGCAAGCGGCGGCCGAATCGATCGGCAAGAGATCCGAAAATCAGGGCCCCCACCGGCCGCATCGCCAAAGCAATGGAGATGGTCCAGACGATCTCCCTTTTTTCAACATGGAAGTTGGCAGCAAGCGTGTCGACCAGGAAAATCACGACGAAGAAATCAAACGCATCCAGAACCCAGCCCATAATTCCAGAAGTGACGGCATACTGCCATCCTGGCGTTTCGGATCCGGGGAAAGGAACTTCTTCAGGCATTCAGTTTCGCGTCACTCGTGCTTGGAGTTCCGTCAGTTGCCGATGAATGGAATGGACCAGCGTGACCCTCATTGCACATCCTTCACGCAGCGGAACCCAAGGGTGCCCGCGCGATCTTTACTGGGGGCCATCAGCAGTAGCTTGCCGTGCTGGTCAAGCCGGTACGCCGGCGGAAAGTACCATACCGACCCCTGCGGTTGGTAGTAACTGCCACCACGCAAGATGCCTCCGCGCGTATGCTCGTCCACGAATTCGTCGGTCCATTGCCAAACGTTCCCGACCAAGTCTTCGACGCCAAATGGACTGGCTCCTTTGGGATGAGCGTCCACGGGGTCAGGCCCTCTCAACTTGCGCCCCTTTTCGGGTACAGGCACCGCCGTAGCATCCCAGCTATTGCCCCACGGATACAGCCTGCCGTCTCCGGCTTGACCGGAATATTGCCATTCCCATTCATGAGGAAGCCGTTTCCCCGCCCAAGCCGCATACGCACGTGCATCCTCCAGTGAGACCCACGTGACCGGCTTGCGGTCCCACCCGGATGGATACGTGCCGTTTTGCCAGTCGCGAAGAAAGTTCAGATCGTCCTTAGGATGGTACTGCGTGGCGTCCAGAAATTTCTTAAACTCCGCATTGGTAACCGGATAGCGGTCGATCCAGAAAGAGTCGATGTGCAACCGATGCAGGTGGTGCCGCCGCGGGGAGTCTTCCCATGGATATTGCACATCCACCGCGACGTCGTTAAATCCCTCCAGTTCGATGCCATCAACCTTGAACGTGAACTCGCCGGCCGGAACTCGAACCATACCGTCAGGCGCGGTTGACGCAGCACGGGTCTTCTCCGAGGGCACCATTTTCTGCGGCGCAAAGGTCCACTCCGCCGAGTAACTGCTCAAGGGGCGAGTCGAGAGTTGCTTCACCTCGGCGAGCAGCTTTTGCAGTGAGACATCGGGCGCGTCCACAGTGGCCAGAATTGCGCCAAAGCCGTGCGCTTCGATTGAAAAACTCAGATAGATCTGATCATTATCGGCCTCGGGAGTTAGTTCCACTCCATGCCACAGGTCGAAGTAGTGCATACCAGCCTGAACCGGAAGACGTAGCTGCCGACCCTCGACATCGTATTGTGTGCGGTTCACCATGGTCCAGAGCGTAGCCTTTCCCTGAGGCCAGCGGCTGGCGAAGATACCTGCCTGCTCCGTTTCCGCATATGGTTGCCACTCTGGACTAATCAGAAAACTGGCCGTCGCGCGTTCGATCGCAGCCACGCGTCGCAGCGCCTCCGCATCGCGGGGCGTGATCTGGTTCCAAATCCCCCAGATGTTTTCCCAGCTTTCGTATCCGACGCCATTGAAGAAAGCGTATTGCAGATTGTCAACCTTGCTGTGGTTCCACCGGTCGCAAACATTCACAATGTGCCTGGGCTCAAGCCACTTGAATGCGCTCACCATCGGCGCATTGGGATATTGCCAATACCCCCACTCCATGTTGTTCCACGCCAGAGCTTCAAAAGGAGAGGGGAACGCGTGTTCCGGTTCGAGCGCCAGCGGATGTCCGACCGCATCGGAAGCGGTGCGGAAAGCCCGGGGGATACCCCGAAGCGTGTCACCATTGATCCCGTCCGCTCCCACTTCCGCCATCAGTTTGGCGGTTGCCTCCCAATCGGCGCTGCTTTCGTCGCGCGTGCCCTGGTCCCAGGCCATAAAGGGGAAGAAAACCTTCACTCCGCGCCGATGAAAATCGGCAGCCATCTGCTTGACCCCGGCGACGCCACCCGGCATGGCACGAACCATGTCGTACTGGTTGCGGTTGTCAATGCCAATGTTCGGATACACCGGCCAGATGAGCACCGAGTCAATCCCACCGTAACGCTTCACCAGATCGTCCAAGTATTTATCAACGGTGTAATGCCCTGTCGCAGGGTCGTAAAAATAGCGGTCTTCGACCATCATCTGCGGCTGGATGAAGCTGGACTGGGTCCACTTCAGTTCCGGCCGCTCGTATTCCTTCCCCGAGTAACCAGCTCGCACCCGTGCCTCCATCCGCCAATGGGTGATGTCCTCCAGCCAAGCTTTGTAGTCTTCCGGCGAGCATATCTTCGGTTGGCCCGCCGAGGGCTTGATCGGATTGAGGCGATCTGGTCCGGGAATCTGATCTCCGTCCGGAGGATAATGAGTTGTCTGGGCCGGCGCCCATGCGGCGAAGATTACAAGAGCCAGAAGGCTCGGTCCGACAACATTTTTATGACTATTTTCTCGTATCACGGAACCCTCGATCGCTACCGATCAGTCCAGAATGATTGGCCGAGAAATCTGCTAAGGGTCGAAATCGCCGTCAGATTAAAACGTTTCAAAGATAAAGTCCAGTGGACATTGAATGAGGCCGTAATACCGCGGCCAGGTTGCGAATGAATCCTTTCAAATTCGCATCCAAATTTGTACCATTGGGCACTGAATCCATGATCTCCCGAAGCTCGTTTCTCCTTTTCATAGCCACTTTGGTGATGTTTGTCGCACAAACACTGACTGCGCAGACCGAGACCAGGCCTTTCGTCCACAACGGCTACAGTCGTCCCTACATTATCCATCGCCCCTCTCGTCTTGCGGCCCACCCGGCGGTGGTGTTTATGCTGGGCGGCATCCGCAGCACCGCCAAATCTGCATCAGAAGACTTCAACTGGATCAGCGAGTCGGATCGCAACGGATTTCTAATTGTGTTCCCGGAACCTGTGCCTACACAGACCGATCAACCGATGGGGCACAATAACATCACCTTCTGGGAAATGAAGGGTTCTCGTACCCATCGTCTCACCCCCGACGCGTTACCCGTCGATGACGAAGGGTATTTGATGGCGGTTCTTCACGACGTGCTTCAGCGAGAACACGCGGATCGGAAGCGAGTCTTTTTCGCCGGCTTCTCAAGCGGATCGGGAGCGGTCCAATTACTCGCATCCCGTCACTCCCAGGAAATCCGTGGGGTCGTCGCCGTAGCGACGCCGCTCATGGATCCACCGCCGAAACTCGCCCGCCCCGTCCTTTTGCTCTATATACACGGCGACAATGACGAGCAGTTTTCCGGCTTTGAAGTCAACAGTCCGCATTTTGCTACGACGCCTCATGGCAATTGGGTGACTTGGGGATACCTTAACGGCTGTCGGATTCAGACGGCCGAAAAGATGAGGTGGGGCGTGCAGTTGTCGTGGCAGGGTTGTAAAAGAGGAGTACCCGTAGTCGCTGACTTCGTCGCAAATTTTGGCCATGAGTGGGCCGGCAGCCTGGATTCCTCTGGAGACAAGCACCAACCGCAAAGCGACGCTCTGGATTTTACAGACATGGCGTGGCAGTTCTTTGCCGGAATTCGACCGAAATAACGCCGACGAAGAACCGTCTCTTCACGCGACCTGCCAGACACTGTCGAGAACGGTTCCGTCCACCCACTTCACAATCGCTACCGGGCGGTCGCTGCGCTTGGGTCGTTGCGGCTTGCCGCCACAGATGCGTTCTACCTCTGACTTGATCTCGGGCAGCGGCCGGAAAGGAAGCTTCGATCCCTTGACGGCAGCGATCAGGTCCTCGCGGCGCGGGTTGATGGCGATGCCGCGCTCGGTCACGATCACATCGATCAACTCGCCAGGCCCACAAAGCGTGATCACCTCATCCACAATGACGGGAATGCGGTCGCGGAACGAAGGCACAGCCAGGATGGTGCACTTTGCGGCAAGACAGTTCTGCCAGCCACCGATACCGTGCAACAGTCGTCCGTCGGAGTGGGTAACAACATTCGCATTGAAGTTTGCATCGACCTCGGTTGCCCCCAGCACAACTGCGTCCACCATGGATGCGAAGTTCCCTTTTCCGTGGTAGTTATACGAGGTGAACGGAGACGTAGCCACGTGACGCGGATTGCTGGCGATGGAGCGCACACCGTCGAGATCGAACGTCTGACCGTCGAGGATGTAGTCTGTGAGGCCCTCTTCTAAAAGTTCGACCAGGTATTTTGTCGAGCCGCCGCGCACGAATCGCGCCTTCACCCCTGCTTCTTTCATCATGCGCTTGAGGTAGCCGACGAAGGCCAGGGCGATTCCGCCAGCGCCTGCCTGGAAAGAGAAGCCATTGCGCATGACTCCCGCGTCACGCAGGAACAACGCCACAAGCTCGGCAGTGCGCAGGCGGTCGGGCGAGCGGGTGATTTGCGTTGTACCGGAGACAATCTTGGAGCAATCACCGATCGAATCAACCGTCACGACGTAATCGACATTGTTGCCTTGAATCTGCCAGGGAACGCAGGGAAAAGGCACAAGGTTGTCGGTAACCGCGATTACATGGTCGGCATATATGGAATCAGCCAGTGCAAAACCGAGAGAGCCGCATACCGACTTGCCCTGCGAGCCGTCACAGTTGCCGAACGGGTCCGCGGTCGGCGCGGCAATCACAGCAATATCGACATGTACTTCGCCATCCTGAATTGCCTGCCAGCGCCCGCCGTGTGAGCGCAGAATCCCCATGCCGCGCATTTTTCCCTGCGTGCAGTAGTCGCCCAGCGGTCCGTTCATGCTGCCTTCGATGTGGTCGATTACACCGGAGTCCATGAGCTCGATGGCGCCCTTCTGCGAAGGAAACGAAGCGCTGGGAAACCATGTGAGATCTTTGACTCCAATCCGTGCGGCGGCTTCCAGCGCCATCATGGCGACGCGGTCGCCATCACGCAGGTGATGATGAGAGGAAATGACCATGCCATCGCGCAATCCGCATTTGCGCAGGGCGGTTTCAAGATCCGCAACGCGCTTATCACCGTCTGCGGGATAATCGTTGGCCGTCCGGATCGGCGGACCAGAAGGCTCGGGAGTCGACAGCCTGTTCGGCAAAACACGAGTGCCCTCGCCGAGTCCCGCGTGCCGCGCCGCACTTTCAATGCGCGCAGCAATCACGAATGGCAGGGCGCCCTCATCATGGATGACCACCCGGGCATGCCTAACCCCGAGTGCTTCGAGCACTTCCTCAGCCTGTTGGCGGACGGCGTCGCCGTAGTACGGTTTGACGCGCGATTCGAGTTCAAGGTCAATCCCACCGCGCTGGCGTGCTGCAATGCTCACCCGTACATCCGAGCGAATGTTCGGGCCGCAGTGTCCCGCCTCGCCTGCATCGTTCTTTTGTGCCTTTTCGATCCCTGTATTCATGAGTTCTGTGTGGCCGCGAAGCCGCTTGTCGCCGCAGAAGCTACGCATTCATACTTGCTTCGTGATCCAACGTTCGGTGAAAAACCTTAGTTGTGACCAAGAAGCGGAATGCGAAATTGTATAACGCCAATTCATAAAGCGGGCGCTGCTGTTTCCTTTGCACGGGATCAGACTGGGCATCTTGAAACGTTTCAATCTGGAGTTTCTGGACGGTCCGCAGCGGAAGCGTCCTGGGTGTCGCCGTTAACGCCGTCGGCTCCAATCTCTGCCATCAGGCTGGCGATCGCATCGGGCCATGGCTCACCCGGATCCCGCGTTCCCTGATCCCACTCATCATGGGAAAGAGCACGCGGACGCCACGGCGATGAAAGTCGGCGATCATCTGTCGCACACCAGGGATACCTCCGGGCATCGAGCGGATAAGGTCGTGCTGGTTGCGATCGTCGATTCCCATATTCGGGTATGTGGACCAGATGAGCACCGCATCGATATCGCCGTAGCGTTTGTCCAAATCATCGAGATAACGGTCTACGGTGTAGCGGCGGGCGACCGGATCATAGAAGTAACGGCCATGGATCATCATCTGCGGCTGGAAAAAGCTGGACTGCGTCTACTTGAGCGGGCAGATCGTAACGTGAGCCCTCATACCCGACGCGAATGCGGCGCTCCTCGCGCCAGCGGCGAAGATCGGACAGCCAGGTATCGTGCTCAGCCGGAGTGCAAGGGTCCATTCCACCAAACCATGATCGCCTGTCCCAGGGCCCCCGGCTGAAGCACTCGGGCGAAGGGATCTGCTGACCGTCGGGCGAGAGGCCGAACTTGAGCACAAGTATGGAGTTTTAACGCTTCGTATTGTGAAGTGGCGGTGTCACTTGCATCCTGAGCTGAAACCAGGCTCACAGCAACGAGGTAAGTTACCAAGACGGAGGACACGATTCGGAATCTCATGAGTGCACTCCCCGATAAGCAGCGGAAGCGTATCGGGAGTTGCCTTCCGGCTCTCCGCGATTACTCTATGTGATCGGAACCGAGGTTCCTGCGCCTGGCGGAGAATCTGTCGACGCACACTCTCCTGCAATAACCAAGGCCGAGGATGCTCAACAGACACTGGAAACCTTCCGGCTCGCGTTTGTAGAACGGGGACTGTCGTCCGCTTGGGAGAGAGTGATCGCATTAGTTGTTCAACCTGGGGTAGATTTCGGATCCGACGCGATCTTCGACTACGATCGTGCCAAAGCACAGTCATTGTCTGCAGCACTGTCAGAACACCCTGGAATTGTCTTTGAAGCGCATTCCACGGACTACCAATCTCCAGAAGCCTTAGCCCAGATGGTCGAGGATCATTTCGCGATCTTGAAGGTAGGTCCATGGCTGACCTTTGCCTTCCGGGAGGCGGTGCTGGCCTTAAGTGCCATGGAGCGGGAGTTATTCACAGCCAAGGCGGAGCGTCGGATCTCACGCGTACGCGAAGCCTTAGAAGCGGCAATGTTGCGCGACCCGGCGTACTGGCGGTCCTACTATCGCGGCGATGAAGACGAGGTGCGCCGCGACCTTATATACGGCTACAGTGATCGCTGCCGATACTATTGGAACCAGCCTGCGGTCCAGGAGGAGATTGCTCGATTAATCGGCAATCTTGGGCGAAGACCGATCCCTCTCACCCTCGTTAGTCAGTATCTGCCCCTGGAATACGAAGCAATCCGGAGCGGAGAACTGCAAGCTGCTCCCGAACGAATGATTCACTCTCACATTCGACGAGTTGTGCGCGTGTACGCTGACGCATGCTCAGTAAAACAGTCTGCCTAACGTTGCCAGTCACACATTGAAACGCCGTCCAAACGGCATCAATGGTGTTTTGCCTAAGAAAGTGTCAACGACGCGGTCCATTTGCCTTTGCAATGAGTCGAGTTCATGGAATGGCTTCCAATGCACTAGCGATTTCATGGCAAACCTCCTGATCGTGTCAGTGCCGTAGCACCGAAACTCAACTGCCTACAATTACGCAATCACATCGGGCCCAAGAAGGCAGTGACCGAGATCACTATTCCGCACGGCGTTGAATCGACCCTGGCCGAAGCGATCAGTGACTCCTCCGCCCAAGCGTCATGCCTCCGCCCACAGCCAAGGGGAAATTTGGGCGCTCGCCTGCCACGTTGCAGTGCCCCGTAACGCAGTACTGACCAGCGATCACCCTCTGTGCCTCGTGTCACAGACACAATCTTCCGAGTGCGTAAACATGTGATCAAGAGAAAGTGCTGGCGAGTTTGGTTTCGCCCCGAGGAGGCGCGTATGAAGAAAGCAATCGCTATCCTCTTTCTGTTAGCCCTCTTCTGCGTATTAGGTGCGGGGCAGATTTCTGCCCAGGAGAAGTCCTATATCACGGTAACCGGCAGCGAACTGAACAATGGGGTCGTGATCCTGGATGTCCTGAAGGGGGGCAAGGCTTACGCACTGCAATGCAATCAGGCGGCATCGAGCTGTACGGCGCTCAAGAACGGCAGATACCAGATGGTTGAACTTCCTCAGAATTTCGGAATGTACGAGTGCAAATATAGGGACGTCGAGGTTTATGCGGAGTCCGCTACCACGTCAGACAAAGATGTGAAACTCGGCGAATACTGTCTTCTAGAAAAATGATGCATGCGGGCACCACTGACTGAACCCCAAGAGCATTCCGCGGTTTGGATCCCCAGTTGCCCGCAGTCGGTTATGCGGAGAGCGCGATGGGGAGTGGCATTGGGCAATAGCGGAGCAAGGTCATGGGTGAACTCAGGATCCGGTACGTTCAACGCCTGCCACACTGCGCAGAAGACCTGCCGCCCGATGTTGTGGAACTTTGGGTCGGGGTATCCGGAAGGAAAGTAGATGGCAACATCGTGCGGCGCGGATTCCTTCGGGCCCTCCTTTTGGTTGGGGCAAAGCTTCCGTCGATGAAAGCCTCCTTTACGTCGAGAGCACCACGGGCTCTGAGATGTAGGGCCAGGGCTTCCAGAACTCCCTTCATCACTCCAGATCGAACCCACTGCTGAAAGCGTCGATGGCAGGTCTGAAGGACGGATACCGTTCCGGAAGGTCGGCCCAAGGGGGCACCTGTTCGCAAAACCTACAAGACACAGTCCAATCGGAACGACAGAAGGATCGCCGTGGACGTCCTTGGAAGAGTCGGCGATCCGTCAACGCGTGTGGCCAGCATCGCAAGTACAAAGATTCGGAGCCCGTTCTCCGTTGAGGATGGTCCAGTGAGCCTGGCGGCGGATTTGAACTTCCGTTGCGCTCGCCCTCGTAAATTGATTCGATTAGAAAGAAGGGCATCACAGGTTTGCGACTGTAGTTCTCGATAAGACGGAGATGCACGATCTGATAGGCATAGCTGGTCTTGATCTCGAGCCATGGCCCGGGATATTGCTCCGGAGGCGTGGAATCCGGGTGTCAATGTGCGGGAAATAGGTGACGTTTGTCGTATTGCCGGATGCCAAACGCGGCCATGTCCATGTTCTCGCGGGCAGGGCCTGGATCTTCGCTTGTGGGCGCTTCAGATACAGCACTAAGACTTCTGGCTAGTGACATCCTCGTCTTTCAGCAAAGCAGCAACCCGTCACGCACCGACACTTTCAATTGTGCAATCTTCTTTGCGATCTGGACGCTGTTTCGACAGGCCACTAGGCACGACTCGCAACTGTCACAGGCATCGACTCCTCGGCCCAGCGCAACGCTCGCCAGCATCTCTCGCGCCATCCCCGTATTCTTGTATTGCACTGCGTACATGTGCGCTCTCATCAACGTGGGGATATCCACTTGCTTCGGGCAGTCGTCCTTGCATTGGCCGCACTGCTGGCAAAACTCCGCCTGTGCCACAAAACGCTTATCCGCCAGAAACCGCTCTTCTTCGTCGGTGTATGCCAAATTCCGTGCCACGGAGAAGTCCTGTTCGAGATGTTCATAGGTGCTGAAGCCTGGGATCGCTGTGGTAATGAAATCGTGGTTCAGCACCCACTTCAGCAGAGCTGTTTGGCTAGCCGCCGGCAGCAGCTTGGGCAACTTCTCGTCTGGTCTGACCGTGCCGCCCGCCTGTGTCTTCATGGCCACGATTCCGATTCCGCTCTTCGCAGCGCGCTCAATCGTGCTCAAGACTCCCGGATCATGCGCCATCGTGTAATTCAGCGTAACCAGGGCCACGTCAAACAGGTTCAGCCGCACTGCCTCGTTGATCACGTCTTCGGTTTTGTGCGTCGATAGCCCCACAAACCGCGTCTTCCCGTCTTTCTTCAGACTCTGCAGTGCTTCCAGAGGGCCGTCCGCCCGCGCGTCGTCTACTGAATCGACCGCATGGTGATAAAGGATGTCGACGTGGTCCATCTGCAAACGCCGCAAGCTACTCTCCACTCCTTCGACGAAGCGCGCCTTTGCTTCGGCAACGCTTTGCGGGCGATTGCGCGATGCCTGTTTCGTCGAGATCGTCACTTTCTCGCGCACGCCCAGATCCTTAATTACCTGTCCTACCATTTCTTCGTTGCGCCCCTGCTGGTACCCCGCGGCAGTGTCGAAGTGCCGGATTCCCACTTCGTAGGCCCGCCGCAGCAATCCCGGCACGTCCGCATTCATTACCCCCATGCTGACCACCGGCAGCGTGATTCCGGTCTTTCCCAGCGTCCGTTGCAAGATTGGACCGTTCGCTGCTTGGTTGGCGGGACCTGCCAACAGTAAATCTGTCTGTCCTAACACTGTCGCCGCTCCGGCCCATACGATCGGCTTCACGATGAATTCTCGTCGATTCCACTCGTGACGTTTATTCATGACTTAGCCCCTAAGATGGCGTTGCAAACTTCTAGCTCGGCGCGGGCTTATGGCAAACTCTGCGCCGTCTTCTTCAAAATCTCAGCCCCATTCTCCGGTGGTTCCAGCAACAGAATCAGGTAGCGTCCCTGGGTCCGCGCGATTAGCCGCCCTTCAAAACTATTCTTTGCCCGGATTCCACCTTCTCCCAATTCCGGCGCGGCAACGCACTCACCGCTTTGTTTGAAGTGTTGGGCGAGTTGCTGCAATCGCGTCCTCGACCCTGCCGCATCATTTGCGACGGAAATCAGCAGTTTGCTCTGCTGCCGTCCCCACGCGTACGTCACCACATACGCCGGCGCGAGGAACGAGTGGCCCAGCGGATCCCCCCTCATGTACTGTTCGGAATGCTTCACCCGATTTTCTAGGGGCAGTTTCTCCAGCAGTGGGGGCGGTGTCCGCGACCCACCGATTCGCCCGGACAAAGTGTGTGCAAATTGATCGAGCAGCGCATTTGCGTTGGGACCAGATGCCGACAGTTTCACGTAGTAATGGTCCTGCAAGAAGTTCAGTATTCCTTCACTCCGGTACCCTTCAACTCCGATCGCCATGAATTTGTATCCAGGCGACCGCTCCGCCGCGTACATGCCGAACGCATCCCTAGGGTTCCCCATGTCGTAGATGTCTGCCGTCAGTTCCGCGGCGCCGCTCTTGAAATCTTGATGCAGCAAACTTCGGAACTCATAGAGCAGGTAAATGTCTGCACCGCCGTCTATGTACTGGTAGAGAGTGTCTGGCTTGTAGAAAGAAGGCTGATCTTGCGGAACGGCGCGGCTGGGAAGAGGTTCGACCAGAAAGCTCCGAAGTCGTTCCTGGGCAATAGCGGTGGCATGCGCACGCGAAGTGCTATCGCTGAACGCTGAATTCTGTGCCTGGGCGATTCCTATTGCCAACCCAGCACAGACCACCCCACTACTCCATCGGACCCAAGGTCTCATCGCAGCACTTCCCCGAACTGATCCGGGCGGTCAATACACGAGCTCCTTGCGAATGCTAAAGAGCCACATGATTCCCGGGCCATGATTCCCATCACGGCGGCATGTGATTCTGAGGCGGAGCTGATGAAACCGCCGCTCAAGCCGAGACCTTTGCTGGGGTGCCACTTCAATCTATCAACAGAGGACGGATTTTCCCCGGGCAAAGGGCTTCAGGCGCAGAACATCATCGCGCATGAGGACGAACAGAAATCAAGGAAGGGAGGAGAGCCGGAAGTAATTCCGGTATCTCGCAGCGACTTGTCCCGCGGCCCAGAAACGGGCTTGGAGGAGATCAACGTCGATGTCCTCGAAGCCGACTTGAACTAAGCCGTTTTGCGGCGGACGCATTCGCGTTTCGCTGAGCCGAGGGTAGAGGTGATCTGAGCTGGTTTGTGTCGCAGAGGAGGAACTCTCTGTGATCCATCTACGCCAGATCATGCTTGAGGAGTTACGGCGCCGCAACTACGCCGAGTCCACCATCGACACTTACATCCGCACGGTTGAACATTTCAGTCGGCACTTCCATCGTTCGCCCGATCAGCTTGGCCCCGAGCATATTCGCCAGTATCAGGCCGCGTTGTTCACGCGCTGGAAGCTGGCTCCCAACACCGTAATCCAGCGCTTGGCCGCTTTGCGTTTCTTCTATGTACAGGTGTTGAAGCGAGGCTGGAGCGTTGCCGAGACACCGTATCCGAAGAAGGTTCTGCACTTGCCGCAGGTGCTGAGCCAGGAAGAAGTCGCACGGCTGATCGACGCGGCAGAGTTTCCCTTTCATCGCATTCTGCTGATGACGCGTATGCCACGGGCGCACTTCGCGCAGAAGTGGCGCACCTGAAGATCAGCGACATCGACAGCCAACGGATGGTCATCCATATCCGGGGAGGCAAGGGACGCAAGGACCGCGATGTCATGCTCAGTTCAAAGCTGCTCGATGCATTGCGCGCCTACTGGCGCGGGCTGAAGCGCAAGCCCACCGATTGGCTGTTCCCCGGCAACCGATGGCACACGGCGAGTCATCCGGTCTCCACCAACGTTCTCTGGAACGCCTGTCAGCAGGCCGCCGAACGCGCCGGTCTTGAGCACAAGCACATCCATCCCCACACTCTGCGCCACTGCTTTGCCACTCATCTGCTTGAAGCTGGTGCCAATCCGCGCACCATCCAGATGCTGCTGGGCCATCGCGACCTGGAGTCCTGTTTAGCTGGGTTTCGCTCCTTGCGTCAAGCGCCTTCTCGCTCATCGCGACTTGGACATGTGCACATGGAGGAGGAAATCGGCGATAACGTTCGAAACCTAAACTTGCGCAAGCCGCGGAAGAAATCTGACAACGTCTGGCCCGCACTGATCTGTGACCACTAGTCACGCGGTTCTTAATCTGTTTGTAACGCACGATCTCTATCATTCAAGTCCCCCGGTTGAGGCGTGCACTCGTCCAGCCCACCATGTAAGAATATTTCGGAGGAGTTCATGATCGCACACCCCCACAGGCCCTGTGGAACATGCGTCAGAAATGGCTGGACTTCGAATGCCTGGCCTTCATCGCTGAAGCACAGGATCACTATTCTTGTCGTTGCGACTTTGTTCTCTACTGGCGGCGCTATTACCGCATGGTCGCAGAGTTCCACGACCTCGCTGCGGGGCACGGTCACTGACCCGCAAGCCGCGGTGGTAGCCGGCGCAGAGGTTGTGCTCGCCGATCCTGCTGTCGCTTTCAGCCGCACTCAGAAGACAGATGATCATGGCACATATCAGTTTCTGCAGGTTCCTCCCGGAACCTACACGGTCTCTGTCGGCGCGGCCGGATTCACGAACAGCCGCAAAGAGAAGGTCGTTCTGCAGGTGAATACTCCGGCCACGCTGAATTTTGTCCTTCGCGTCGGTGCGCCCAGCACAACCATAGACGTCCAGGGCGAAGCCCCAGCCGTGAACACGGTCGACGCATCGTTGGGTAATCCGTTTGACTCCAAACAGATTCTTGAGATTCCATCCGAGGGCCGCAATGCGGTGGAACTGCTGAGCCTGCAAGCGGGAGTCACCTACGTAGGCAATCAAGTCGATACCGGGGCCGACTCGCGCGGTGGGTCCGTCAATGGAGCCCGCAGCGACCAGACCAACATTACCGTGGATGGCCTCGACAACAACGACCAGTTGCTGGGAAACGCCTTCTCCGGCGTGTTGCGCATTCCGATGGATTCGCTGGAAGAGTTCCGCGTGGTCACGACGAACTCGAATGCAGACTCAGGACGTTCTTCGGGCGCACAGGTATCGCTGGTCACCAAGAGTGGGACCAACCAGTTTCACGGGGCGGCATACGAGTACAACCGCTCAAGCCTGGGCACAGCCAACGACTGGTTCAACAAGCGAGCAGAATTGCAGTCCGGATTGCCTAACAAACCCGGCCAGTTAGTTCGCAATACGTTTGGCGCCGCGGTGGGGGGACCGATCATCAAGAACCGCCTTTTCTTCTTCGCCAATTTTGAAGGCCAACGTTCGCGCGAGGCTGCCCAGGTGACGCAGGCCGTTCCCAGCGCGAATCTGCGGGCGGGAATCGTGAGCTACGCCTGCAATCCTGGCTACGATGGAAATCCCGGTTTCGATGCGCCATGTGATTTGTCGACCCCGGGCGTGACTTCATCTTCTTTAGTTCCGGACGGCGATCTGCTTGTTACCATGCAGTCCGCCGACATTCAGAGCATCGACCAGGGCTGCCTCAGCAGCGGCACCTGTCCGAATGGAAACGGCGTGAGCCAGGCGGTGTTGAAGCAATGGAACGGGGGCGCAGCTCTTCCCAATGGAATGGCCATTCCGGCCTTCCCGCTGCCCAATACAAACTCCTCGGGCAGTTCCGATGGCCTGAATATTTTGGGATATACCTTCGCTGCGCCGCAGCCCACCAATCAGAACACGTATCTCCTTAAGCTGGATTACAAGCTGACCCAGAACGGAAACCACAGCTTGTTCGTTCGTGGCAATCTTCAGAACGATCGCGAACTGTTCGCTGCCGAATTTCCTGGCCAGCCTCCCGGCGAGATCATACGCAATAACAGCAAGGGAATCGCCGCCGGATACACGGCCGTACTCAGCAATACGCTGATCAACAACTTCCGTTACGCATTCATTCGTCAAGGAGTGGAGCAGGCCGGAAACAATCCTTATTCGAATGTGAGTTTCACGAACCTGTCAGACCAGATTTCGTTCCAGCGAACCGTGAACGTCAATGTGCCCGTCAACCAGTTGGTCGACGACGTGACCTGGACGCGCGGCAAGCACACTTTTCAGTTGGGCGGGAATTGGCGTGTCATCGACAATAACCGCTTTTCCAACGAGGAGAACTTCCTCAACGGATCGACTCACCCGGACTGGCTTGCGTACGGAGTCATTGCTGGCAGTTATCTCGATCTTGATCCTGAGAACAGCCCCGTGCTCCCTTCGGTGGACCCCAGCTTCGGATTCTCCTATGATGCCGCCATCGCGGATGTGACCGGCATCCTGGGCTCAATCTCTGCCTGGTACAACCAGGGCAAATCGGGGCAGTTCGTCCCTGCCGGCGACCTGGTACCCCGTCACTTCAAATCCAACGAAGCCGAATTCTACGGACAAGATTCATGGCACGCCACTCCGAATCTTCAGCTCACCTTTGGGCTCCGCTACACCTTGCTGCAACCGCCGTACGAGACGCAGGGCAATCAGGTGGCGCCGACTCCGAGCCTCAACTCATTCTTTGAACAGCGCGGAGCAGCCATGCTGCAGGGCCAAACCTACCGGCCTCTGATTTCCTTCGATCTGAGCGGTCAGGCCAACGGCAAGCAGCCATACTGGAACTGGGACTACAAAGACTTCGCGCCGCGTTTCGCCTTCGCCTACTCGCCCAACTTTGATTCGAGTTTCTTCAAGAAAATGTTTGGTGCTCATGGAGAGAGTTCGATCCGTGGCGGCTATGGCATTTATTACGACCATTTCGGGCAGGGTGTCGTCGATAGTTTTGATCGCGAGGGCTCGCTGGGTCTGACGACTTATCTGGTGAATCCATCGGGCGTATCAACTGTGGATTGCGTCTCGCGCTTCGTCAGCCTCACGGTACTGCCCACTGGCAACGCCTGTCCGATCACGCCCGGGGGCGACCCGGTGCCGGAACTTCCATCGGCCCCGACGGGAGGGTTTCCTTTCGTTCCCCCAGGAAATGGCGCCAACGGCAGTTTCGCCATCGGCTGGGGCATCGACAACAGCATGAAGACTCCCTACTCACACGTTGTCGATCTTTCCATCACTCGTGAATTGCCGAATCACTTCGTTCTTGAGCTGGCTTACGTCGGACGTTTTGGCCGTCGATTGCTGCAGGAGGTGGATCTGGCGCAGCCGCTGAACCTGGTCGATCCTCAATCCAAGACGAGCTATTACCAGGCCGCCACCGCGCTGGTGAAACTGGCCAATGCCAATACTCCCGAGAGCAGCGTACAGACCATTCCATACTGGGAGCATCTCTTTCCGGACGCGGCCGGTGCGGCAGGCATTTCGGGTTATGCTCCAGGGATCCCGGCCAATCCCACGGCTACGCAGAACATCTACGACCTTTATTACTCCAACGGCAACAACGCAACCTACGCTCTGCAATCGCTGGACGCCTACTGTTTCCCCGCCTGCTCCACGCTTGGTCCGTACGCCTACTGGGATGACCAGTTCTCCTCCATGTTCTCCTGGCGCAGCACGGGCACCAGCAACTACAACGGATTTCAGGCGATGTTGCGCCGGCATGTGGGGGGTCTGGAATTCGATTTCAACTATACCTACTCCAAGTCTCAGGACGAGAACTCCAATGCCGAGCGCGTCAACGAGTACGAAAACGGCAACGGAGCCGCGGTCGCCTACAGCGGACAAGTTGTGAATGCCTGGATGCCGAAACAGCTCTATGCAGTCTCTGACTTCGATACTACTCATCAGATCAATGCGAACTGGGTTTACGATATACCGCTCGGTCGAGGTAAGCGTTGGGTCGGAGGCGCAAGTCATTTGATCGATGGCGTTCTTGGAGGTTGGCAATTCTCCGGCTTGACGCGCTGGACCAGCGGCTTTCCCTTCAGCATTTCGACTTACGCTTTCCCAACCAATTATGAGCAGGACAGCAGGGCCGTACTGCTGGGAGCCGCTCCTCGCACCGGAACATTTATTGACAGCAACGGCGACCCGAATGTCTTTCAGACCGGACCATCCGCCGCCGCCGCGTTTCGCTTCGCCTATCCGGGCGAATCGGGTCAGCGCAACAATCTCCGGGGCCCGGGCTATTTCGGCGTCGATATGAGTCTGGCCAAACTTTGGAAAATCACCGAATCGCAGTCACTGCGTTTCTCTTGGGACGTCTTTAACGTGACCAACTCGGTCCGATTCGATGTCGGATCGTTGAGCCAATACCTGCTGTACCAACCGTCGCTCGGAGACTTCACGCAGACGCTCACAAAACCCAGAGTCATGCAGTTCGCGCTGCGCTACAGTTTCTAACGCCTTCTTCGTAGCGTGGCCAGGCGGCGAGATTCTGATCCGAAAGGAAGAATGAAAAAAAGAATTCGTAACTTCATCACGCTCGCGCTCTCGCTTCTCCTAATAACTCTGGGACTCGCATCCGCCCAACAGTCGCCGCCTGTGCTCAAGACGCGCAACGTCGTGCTGATCGTGAGCGACGGCTTGCGTTGGCAGGAAATATTCACCGGTGCCGACCCAACATTGCTGGACGAAAAAGACGGCGGCATTTGGGATGACGTGAACCGCCTGCGCCGCGACTACTGGCGCGACGATGTTTCCGAACGCCGCCGCGCGCTCTTTCCGTTCCTTTGGACGGTCGTAGCCAAACAAGGACAAATCTTCGGCAACCAGACCACGGGCAGCCTAGCTCACGTCACCAACGGTCTGGCTTTTTCTTATCCCGGTTACAACGAGATGCTCAGCGGACACCCGGACCCGCGGATCAACAGCAATGAATTCGGCGTCAATCCAAATCTCACCGTCTTCGAGTGGTTGAACCGCTTTCCCGAGTTTCAAGGCAAGGTCGCTGTCTACGGGACATGGAGCGTCTTTGCCGACATCTTCAACGAAAAACGCAGCGGCCTAGTGATGCAGGCCGGTTGGGATCCTCCGGAAAAGGGAAATCTAACTCCACGCCAGGATTTACTGAACCGCCTCTACCGAACCACCACGCGACTGGATGACGATGACGTGTATGATTCGTTCTTGCAAATTCCTCTGTTGGAGTACGTCAGGGCGAGCCACCCGCGCGTTCTCTTTGTGGGATACGGCGAGACGGACAACTGGGCCCACTCTGGCCGCTATGATCTGGTGCTGGAAAGCGCCCATCAGTTTGATCGCTTTACCGAAGAGCTCTGGAACACGATGCAATCCATGCCAGAATACCGTGATCAAACCACGTTCATCATCACGACGGACCACGGACGAGGAAGTGGACCGGTGGATTGGAAAGAGCACGGCGCCGATCAGAAGGGATCGGAAGATATCTGGATCGCGGTAATGGGCCCCGATACTCCAGCCTTGGGTGAACGCGCCAACATCACGCCGGTGACACAGGCACAGATCGCAGCCACCGTGGCAGCCTTTCTTGGTAGGGACTATGCGAAGGATGTGCCTGCCGCTGCGCCGCCACTTAACTTCATCCTGCCGCACTGACTCTCGCTAAAGTGCGCTCTTTGTGCCCAATCACGTTGAATGTCGTTAGAGCCACACGCGCCGAGGTCGGAGCCTGATTGCGGGAAGCGACGAATGCGTTCCGGATGGTTGGTAGGCAACGCTGCAGTAATCTCGTAAGCCCCTCAGTATTTCCTTCCGAGGCCCAGAAACGGGCTTGGAGGAGATCAACGTCGATGTCCTCGAAGCCGATTTCGGGACCGGAATAATCTTTGGCTGGCACGCTACATGCAGGAACAACGTTGGGTAAACCGGGCATGCTCATCTTCCGAAACGCACCGTACCTTGCGTGCGAAAAGGCCGACCAGATTTCGAGAAATCGCTCACTAAAGACTCTTACCCGCAGTGGTGGTCCATCTGATCTGATACATCCTAACGCGGCTAAGGCTAAACTGGTCCACGGTCGACTTCTCCTGACTTCGGCTGCAAGAGAAGCAGCTGGCTGATGGCGGATCGCATCTCTTTCGTCGTACCAGAAGCACTGAGCATTTCAATACGAGCCAGACCGATCCGACTGGAGACCTGGCGATACGCTTCCGAGCGACGGTCGCTCCTCAGCTCAGTCCGGCTCAGAAAGCGTAACGCAGACTCTCGGTCAGCGAGTTCGCATGGAAATAGCGTGGAGCTGTGGGCCCGACAAACGAACCCTCGTTGTACTGGTAATAATTCCAGCCGGTATTCCAGGCGAGCTTGTGGCCGAGATCGACGCTCAGGTTCGCCACGGGCTCATAGTATTTGTACTGAGCGGTCCCGAGAGGCTGCAGAATGTTGAATTGAGGAACGCTGCCGTCCACGTTCGTGATACGGCCGCCCAGGTTGACCATGGTGCGCTTGTCAAACTGAAACCGGACGGTGACCATCCCGAACTGCGTGTGGTTGGTGTAGAACGAGCTGCCCAGCAGCGGATTCGCTGATTCGTTCGCGGCACAGGAACCCGCCCCGGTTACAAACGGAAGGTTGGCGCCGGGTGGGGGCGTGTCGGTGAAGCAGATCAGGGCATTCTGAATCACGTCGTTGTAGTTGTACGCCAGATCGACCGCGAAGTGCTCGCGCGGTGCGAGCGAGGCTGTGAGTCCATAGTTGCGGTTGTGTCCCACGTAGTTGGTTAACGAGTAGGCGTTGGCGTCTTCGAGAATGTTAATGGAGCCGCCCAAAAGCGCCCAGGGCCGCGGGTTGTAGCTCGTCTGGAAACGGTAGCGCGATTCCTTGCGCGGAGCCATGGCAACGATGACATTGTCGTAATTGGTGTGCTCGAGATCGAAGTTCAGGCGCAGGGTATTACTGGGCCGTGCCCACATGCCGAGGAGCAGCGTATTCTCGTGAACCACGAAATGGTCCTCGCCCGCGCTCGTCGGTAAGAAGCTGTTAAAGGCCTCGCCCCCAGCATAATTGTTGAAGAGGCTGAAGACTTGATCGCCATAGCGGAAGCCGATGCGAGCTCCCACCTGCTTCGAAATGTCCCAGGCCAATTCGGTGTGAGTTTTCTTCTCCGTCTGGTTGAAGGACGACTGAGTCAGCGTGGGTGTGGTAGCAGGAGCGGTAGCGCTCAACGCTGTGAGCAGCGTGCACGTTCCGGTACACACGCTGTCGGTTTCAGAGAAATTGCCGTTCTGCGGAATACGGAAGGCCCAAAAATCGAACTTCTCGATCAGGCGCAGATGTTTGGTCAGGTGCACGGTGGCTTCGAGATCGAGTGTGTCGGAAATCCGGCTGGCGGCGGCTGCTCCAGTGCCGAGGAAAGCGAGGGTGTTGGTGCGCGTTAACAGGCCGTTGAAGGACTCGTCCAATGGCGTGGTCATGTCGGCGTTACTGTAGGAGTAAGACGCGACCAAGTCCACGCGCTGGAAGTAGTTGCTGCGCAGGCCGAACCGCTCCGTGGCCGTGGAAGTGCGAATGCGCTGGTCGCGCAAATAGCTGAAGTAGGCGCTGCACGTGGTGTTTGTGAGCGTTCCCGTGGAATCGATCAAGCTGGTGGCTGGGGCCTTCACAGCGCAAGGCTCCTTGTTTGCCGTGTCGATGGACAAGCCCAACTCAACCGAGCCACCGCCGGGCAAGAGCGCCGGCGCGAAGGAGGCCAGTTGTGTGTCCGTGTCTCCGCGGTAGTAGTCAAGAAACTGGTCGTAGCTGAGGACGGTGCGCGGTAGGACTTTCCAATCCACGCCCATGCGGTAGGAGTTCATGGTCGTGTTCCAGGGTTGAAGCAGCAAACCTTCAGTGCCCTCATGGACGCTGCTGAAGGAAGGCCCTGTCATATTGTTGTGCGAATAGCCCAAGCGGAAGCTGACGCGGGATTGCGGAAGCAGGGTGAGATCAACGTCACTCATGCGGCGTGTCGTGTCAAATCGGTTGGGCGAGTTCAGGACCGGGATCGACGGAGTGGAGGTAGGCGGATTGAGGGGATTCGCCAGCAAGTTGTAGTTGGAGAAATACTGATCGCGGCGGAAACTGCCTTGCAAGTTGTACCACTTGTCTTTGTCCGCCCGCAGCCGCAAGGCGTTGTTGGGATCGCCTCCCCATCCGAAGCTGTTGAGGTAAAGGTCGTCGAAGAGAAAGCCCCGGTGGTCGAGCGACCGCATGGTAAGTGTTTCGTCGAGGAAGCGCGGGCCGGTCTGCAGATTGACGAGAGTGTTGTACATATCGCCGCTGCCTTCTACGTCATTCGACCGGAAGCCCAATTCAATTGACGATTGAATGCGATAGTCGCCGCGGGTGATGCCATCGGGCGCGGCGGGCGGGGCTTGGCCGGCGCCGGAAGATTGGGCTAAGAGCACGCCTGGTGGTGACACAGCCAAAACCAAGGCTAGCACTGCGTCGGACAATTCGAAGCCGAATCGTTTCGTCGCGAGGCCGCGCCTTAGAGCTGCGGGATGGGTTACGGAAGGGCCGCAAAAGAATTGCAGGGCAAGTTTTCGTGACGATGCCATCGGTTCTCCCTCACTTGAAAAAGACACTGCTGAAGTTAGACCCGTGAATCTGCGTATGACACATGGTGCAGGCCTGGTACTTCGCAGATTGATTGTGCGCCGGCCCGGCTGGCCCGACCGTTGGGAAGGTATGGCACTGCAAACACAGCATGTTCACCAGACTGACTTTGAGGAGCCGAGGATTGGTGGAACCATG
Source organism: uncultured Acidobacteriaceae bacterium (assembly GCA_963701935.1). GTDB lineage: Bacteria > Acidobacteriota > Terriglobia > Terriglobales > Acidobacteriaceae > Sulfotelmatobacter. The sequence continues at coordinate 1,065,350 of CAVPBT010000001.1, forward strand.
GGGCGTGTGGCAGCTGCTGCAGCCCTCAGTCCTCACCGGCACATGCTCGTAGACGAAAGGCCCCTGCTTGTCGGCGTGGCACTTGTAGCAGACAGCATCGCCGCTGGGCAGGGTGCGCGCTTGGCGCACGGTGCCCGTGCCATGCGGATTGTGGCAGTCGTTGCATTGCACCAGACCCTCGTTGACCCGGTGGTGATAGGGCTTGGCAAAATCCGCTTTGGCGGCAGTATGACACCCGAAGCACAACTGGGGCTCGCCCTGAACAAGCAGGTGCTGCTCTTCTTTGGCGTGATGAGGAGAGTGGCAGTCGAGACAGCCGACATCGCTGCTGGCGTGGGCGGATTCGGCGAAATGCGACTGCTGATGACCTTCGCCGTGGCAGCTTAGACAGCGGGCGCTTGTCTCCTGCCGCGAGTGCGCCGCGAAAATGTAAATCTTGGTTTTGTCGCCACCGCCCGCCACGTGGTCGGCGCCGGGACCGTGGCAACCTTCGCAACCTTGCTTGGAGGAGCCGCCCTCTTTGTTCAGGGTGGTTTTCCAGTGCGGAGTTTTCTCCCAGGCGTTGTAGATATCCTCGTGACAGGTCTTGCAGGTATCCGCTCCCACGTACTTGGACACTTCAGAGGGTGGAACAGCGGAACGCGCCGCGGATGTGCCGGCCGACTGAGAGCTCTGATTGGCAACCTGCTGTTGAGCCTGGGCCGGGGCGAAACCGACTGCTGCGAGGAGAAGTAAGTGTGAGAAAAGAACAGATCGAAGGATCCCACAATTGGCTGGCATGAGCAAACTCCCTCAAAACGCCGCGAAAATCTCTTAGTGTGTCGAACTGATGTTACGGCTTGTTTGCGAGTGCTTCAGTTCACACTAAAACCGACTTACGAACCAATTGAAGGGTTTCATTCGATGCTTTTGAAAGTCAATCTCTGAGTAGTAGCTTGCAGTCAAAATTGCCCAAATCGGGACGGCAGGCTTCAGTTACGACTAGAAGGGAGCCGCCTCTGTCACCCCACGGAAGTGACCAGAAACGGGCTTCTGGGGAACTATGCGCGCCATAGAGATTTCCTAGCAAGCTTTCAGAGAGCTGCACACTGCGTGCACGCTGTGCGGGCCACAAAGGCAGGTATTTATCGGTGGGTCGTTGAAAGGAGCCACGCGTTGGCGGGGCCTGTTCTTTTTTAGTTCGTTCGAGAGGAGGGCGGCTTCTTCGGAGTCTTCTTCGGCAGCCATCAGAACCAAGTCATAGGAGCGCCTCGCACACAGACGGGATGCATCGTCGACGTTGCTGGCTGGGTGGACTTCAACTTCGCAGTTCCTCAAGGCGGCCACTCGCAATTGTTGCCTTCGGGAATCGTGGTCGATGAGAAGGACTCTCCGCTGGTCATTCTTCGAGAAGGTCATTTGCAGCGACTCCTCGTCAGGGTCTGATCCGACACCGCCACCCTAGCACGGACATGTTTCAAGCTTCGGCTTCAGGCCGTGAATTTTCGATGAATTGAGTTTGAAGCCTTTCTGCGATGCCATGCTTTTTCGAGAAAATTGTCACGCCGCCGCTCTCACCCCGCGATAGAATTTCTTCGAACAAGGGATGCCGGTGCAGCGAAGGCCGCCACCGACACCTCTGCTCTATTCACTCCGGGCAGGATGAACCTGCATCACGCACACTGGTGCGAGGAAACCCGGAGTCGTGGAGCACGAGCGTGCGCCACACTCCAAAAGCGGGAGCCGTTCCCACCACGTTGAAGTCGTTCTCGCGCGCATTTTCGCCAAACAATGCGGGGACTCGAAACAAAAGTCTCTTCGAAGTATCGATCTCGAAAACGCTGGAGCGGACTCGCGCTGAAAGCGCCAGTCCTGGCGGTGTTTCATGAAATTTGAGGACTTCACCTTTGGCTGTATCCGCGTAGACGGGACCCTCTACGACCACGATTTGATCGTTGATCACGGAAAAATCCGCAAACGCAACAAGCAACCGTCCAAGCAATACCGGGACTCGTTTGGCCACACACCATTGTCAGTTGAGGAGAAGATACCTTGGAAATGCCGCCAACTGGTCATTGGAACTGGAATGGGCTCTTTGCCTGTAATGAAGGAAGTGAAGCGAGAGGCTCGGAAGCGGGGTGTTCAGCTGCATATTCTGCCTACAGGCAAAGCGATTAAGATATTGAACGAGCAACCGAAGAAAACCAACGCTATCCTACACCTCACCTGCTGACTCCGCTGATCCGACCGCCAAGGGAGAGATTTGAAAATCTTGACAGTCGGAGGGCAGCGAGGCTCTCGTCATACCGCCAAGCGAATATGATCAGCCACGCACGGTCAGAACGGGACAGTGTGAGCGACACACGATTTGATGGGCGATGGCCCACGGCAGATGAGCGACCGACCAGGAGACCTGCCCGCGCACGCCCATAATGATTAGGTTTGCATCCCGTTCCTTAGCGACCTCGAGGATTCCAGCAGCGGGTTCGCCGAATCGAACGAGTGCGTCCGACGAAATCAGAGTGTTTCCTGGCAGCATACGCTTGAGCTGCTCCTGGAAACTGGCTTCGGTGCCCTCCCGGGCGTAGGAAGGCATATCGTCGCTGAGGATGTGAACCAGCGTAAGGTGCGCGCCGGATACATCAGCTATCGAGAGAGCGTACGGCCAAGCATGTGCGGAACCAGGGGCGAAGTCGGTGGCATATACGATTTCCTTGAACTCACCCTTGGTGGGCCGGTCGCGGTCCACATCAGGCCCGGTCGTCAGCACAGGGCACGAGACCGCGCGAAAAATCTGCTCTGCTGTAGAGCCCAATAGCAATCTGGCCACGCCCCTACGTTCGTGTGTTCCCGCCACTACAAGGTCAACGGCATACTTCTCCACCAAGCCGGAGATCGCCTGCGAGATATCTCCAGTTTCAATGAGAGCCTCGTGTTTGAGGCCTGCAAGAGGAAAACCTGCGAGAAAGGCTGACATAGCCTGCTCTGCATGGCTATGGCTGCTCAAGCTATCTGGCTTCGCGTGACTGACTATGTGGACGATAAAGACTTTGGAATGGTAGAGACGTCCCATCGTAGCCGCGTAGCGCAGTGCTGCCTGCGAGGCGTCGGAAAAATCAGCGGCCAGAAGAATGTTTTTGAAAACAACTTGCGACTGAGCAGTTGGCGCTTGTGCGGACTGGGCCTGCATTGACCACCTCCCCGAGCGAACGGCCGGATTTCAGAGGGTTGCCTATCGGCCGCCGGTCAAACCCCTGTTATCGGTGGCATCCGCAGAGCCCGGCCGATGCTTTGCGTCAGTATTCGGGCGACCCCCATTGTGGAGGGACTCGCCCGCAACACTAGTGTCCTCGTCCTCCAAAAGCTGTAGCATGTGCAGCATAAACTCGTGCTTCGGATGCGGCCGTCGCCAAGGCATGGCCGCGAGGACCATTACAACGAAAACAAGCAACGCCCATGGGAGCCAGTCGGACACGCTCGCCCCTACCCTCAGGCTAGTCTCGAAGTATTACAACGAGGTTAAAGAGCTCTTTTTCAGTCTGTCTTCATGACCAGGTTATACACAGAGGAATCGGCTATGATCGGAATCCGATGTACGTCGAAGCGGTGCGAGAGGAATCTCCACCTTCCAGGACCGGACTGGTGCGAGACTTCATGAGGATCGAGTGCCGACGCTGCAAAGCGGCATACCACCTTTACCATGATGGTGTCGGTCTGAACTTGCTGCGCGACTACTTTTTCCAGGCGAGTTTCGAGATCGGGCGTGAACATCCCGATCACAGTCCTTCAATAGGTTTGGAACCGCCTTCAGTCGCAGAACACAGGCAAGTATCCTAGAGAATCGCGCAACTGGAAGAGTAAGTTTGCATTTCTGCAAGAGGATCTTACATGCAAACCGCGGCGACCGAGTTCGAGAGGCTAGTCGAGATGCTCGGGTTCTTGCCTCGTGAGTATCTGGACTCGAGCGCACTGCGCGAGGTGCGGCAAAATAAGGACTACAAGTACGTGCCGTCAGAATTGTTGAAGGCTTGGGTTTCGCAGACGAGTAGAATTACTTCACGCAAGCATCGCTTACTCGGCTGATGGTGGATGCGCATTCCCTGCTTCGGCGCCCAGAATTGCTCCACCCCAGTAGCTTTTCTTGGGAAGGTAGGGCGTGTCACGCAGACAATCCAGCCGAGTAGTTATTCCGCCAGCAGTGGCCTGTTTCCCAATGCCACCCGCAATCCATAAAAGAGCAACGCTATCAGAACCGCAAACATGAAAAGCGAGTGTGGTGCGTACCACTCGGAAAGATCAATGGTGATCGGAAAGGTATTGAGCAAGCCCGCTACGACAAACGCGACAGCCAGGGCAAGCGTGCCTAGGCGGAGCAGGACGAACATCGTAATCACTGTCGTCAGGAGAGCGAATGGCCCTTCCACGGCGAAATTCTCTGCGCCCAGGTTAACCAGGAGCGCCAGGGCGCCCGTTGTCACTACGCTCAGCCAGTAATTTCGCAGCAAGGTTCTCGCCAGAAACAAGGCAAATGTCATGGAGAACGCCGAGAAAATCCCGCCGGGCAAGCTGCCCAGAAGAAATCCCAGCACATCCTGAGGTGGGCCCAGGGCGAGCGTATTGCAGCCAATGGTGGTTTCACCGGGAATATTGAACCAGCCGGGCAACGCATTGGCAAGGTGGTTTCCAAGCGCGATGACACCGCCGAACAGGATTCCCGCCAGCAGATCGCGACCGATCAGGGGATCGCGAAACCTGCCGGATAGCAAGCGAGTCCAAGAGATAAGTAGTTCAGGCCACTGCCTGCGAACGAACGGCTCCAGAGCCATATACAGAAGCCAGAGGAAGGCGGACAGAAACAGCGCCTGGCCCACCATGCGGATGAACATTTCCCATTCCGCTCCCAAGTCCAAAACATGATGAGCAACGAGCAAACCGGAAATCGCGGCCGCGAAGAATACGAATGCCGAGATGCGTAATGCGCCTCTCCGGTCCCCGCGTCCAAGCCGGATGTTGCGGCGGGCAAACAGAGCGGCCACAACCAGGAAAACGAATCCGCCGGCAAAAAAAGTGGTGTTGCGTACGATCTGCGAGCGTGCCTGCGGCTGCGCCCGCATGCGCCAGGGCTGGCTCCATGGACCAATGACGTGAAAGTAAACCGGCTTGCCGTGGTAACTGGCGGCGTTGATCTCGATCTCTGTCTTGGGATCCTCGGGATAGAAACCCCGCCAGCCGAAACGGCGATCGAAGGACACCGTCGGCAACCAGGTTGGCTCTGCGGATTTCAGGCTGGCGGGGTCAACTCCGGTCTCCGCCAACATCTCACCCCAATTCGGGTCAGGCAATGCAGCCGAGACCTGCTCTACCTGAGGAGGAACTGCGCCCAACACCAGGAGCCTGCCATTTGAGTCAAGGACGACAGTAACCATGCCGGAGACTTCCTGGGGAGGATCGAAGACACTGACCCTGAGAGTGGGACTCGACGGGGCCAAGGCCTGCGGACTCTGCCGAAAAACAAATCGCAGAACGCCCTGCTCGGCCCGTGTCAGGTCTTTTCGCGCCACCGTCGGAAAATGCTTGGCCCGGTAGAGCAGGAACTCGTAGTTGCGCTCAAACCAGGACGCGCGATCTGCGGGCGCATACGTATACCCCGCCCTCTCTATGATCTCTTCGGCATGCACCTCGAGCGCGCCTAGAGTCTTCCGTGGAGGCGCCAAACCAATATCGGTGGAATAGGGTGCCAGTGCGACAATTGCGCCGAACACGACCAGTGCTGCGAGGAAAAGGCTCGACGCCACTTTCGGCTGCAGAGCGCCCTCGCCGCCCGACGCCGCCACCATTTCCGGAGAGGGTGTCTCGCCGGCCGCCAGGGCCGCGGCTAACGGATCTCCTCCCGGTAATGCGGCTGCAACCTGCAGCGCCGAATGTGGACGATTGATGGGCTCCGCTTCCAGGCAGCGCAGGATCACCCGCTCGACCAGCGGGTTCAGGCCTTCTACCAACTGGCTCGGATTCGTCGGAGTCGTGCTCTCGTGTAGCCAGATCAACTCGGCCAGGGTCGCGGCCTCGAACGCGCGCTTTCCGGTAAAGATTTCGTACAACACCAGACCGAGCGAATAAATGTCGCTCTGCATGGTTGCCGCACCGCCGGCAAGCTGCTCGGGCGCCATATAGGCGGGAGTGCCGGCGCGAATTTCGTCGCCGGCAACAGCCGCCAATCCTGCCAAACCAAAATCAGTCACTCGAACCTTGCCGCGCCTGTCCAGCATCACATTGGCGGGCTTGAGATCGCGGTGCAGCACTCCAGCCTCGTGGGCCGCAGCTAACCCAGCGCAAAGTTGCCGCGCGATGTCGATGGCCTTGTCCTGCGGAAGCCGCCCGATCCGCCTGAGCAATGAGGCCAGATCCTCGCCGTCGACATACTCCATGGTTAAGAAAGGAAGGCCTCCACTTTCACCGACGTCGAATACGCGACAGACGTTGGAATGAGAAATCTGCCGGGCAAGGCGAACTTCACGGTGAAACCGGACCAGGGCTGCGCCATCACGAGACAGCTCCTCGGGCAAGAACTTCATGGCGACCGGTTGACTTAGGCGTAGATCATCGGCGCGGTACACTTCGCCCATGCCGCCTTTCCCTAGCAGCGCCACGATGCGATATCGTTCGGCCAAAATCTGTCCGGGAACAAATCGACCTTGGTCAAGTGCGGGAGATTCCAAGAGATTGTTACGAGGAGGGGCTGGATCATCGAGGGTACTCCCATCCCAGTCGATAGTGGTGCGTGACGCAGCGGGTGTGCCGCACTTGGGGCAATAGCTCGCCCTCGAGGGCAGGTCGGAACCGCATCGGCCACAACGGAGAGTCTGCACAGGGCGTCTCTTCCTTCAACCACTAAGACTAACCCAGTTGTCAATCTAAGGGCAGCGATGAAACCTCAGCGGATGACCGGCAAAACTGAAGTTGAAGTACGGAGAGTCAGGCTTGTCGGAAGCAGGCTTCTAGAAAACCAATATTCAAGAGATCCGAATATGGAAACATCGTCTCGGTGCATTCACTCCGTTGCTCCCTAAGCACCGAAGTCATTCTCAATGCCTGGCAGTGAGCATGTTTCCATTTTTCTCCGAAAGCCTGTTCGGGAGCAATACAAAGCCTTGCATGAGCGGGTCTCAGAATGGATTGACTGAAAAACATTTGAGCTATGATGGAGCGGTTCCATGAGTTAAATGGAACCACGAGTTGCTTCCGTGCGGGCTGAAATGGAGGAGACTCGTGAACCTCTTTAAGAAGTCGAAGTCTAGGTTTTACTGGTTTGATTTCACGGTGCGCGGCCAGCGACATCGCGGATCAACCGGCGAAACCAAAGCAGTAAGTGCCACAAAAGTCGCGAGCATGAAACTCGTGCAGGCGCTTGAGCGTGGTGATCCGTTTCCCACCAAGCCCACGGCACTGGCTGAGTTTTCGGAGCGATTCCTGAGTTGGCTGGATGATACCAGAGTGGAAGAGAAGACAAGAAAATACTACCGAAATGGGTGTCGGCTGTTGAAGGTAACACCGATTTTCGGCATGCGACTAACTGAAATTACAACTGAGGAGGCTGAAAGACTGAAATTTCCAGGCTCTGCTGGTAGTGTGAACTGCGGATTGCAAACTCTGAGGCGAATGCTTCACAAAGCGGAGGAATGGAAACTGATCGCTCGGACTCCGAAGGTCAAACTGATGAAGGAGCACGGGCGCGACGTAAGGCTTGATGCGGACGCGGAAGAGACGCTAGTGCAGGCGAGTCTTCGTTGCAAATGGCGGCCACGTACGAGAGAACTCTTCCGCGATATCGTCGCTTTAATGCGCATACAGGAATGAGAAACGAACGGGAGCTCTTCCAGATCCGCATCGAGAATCTGGATTGGAACCACCGAACCATCTTTGTGCCGGACAGCAAGACTCCAGAAGGGCGAAGGCTCGTACCCATGAGGCGTCGCGTTTTTGACATTCTGAAGAAGCGTTGCGGAACGAGGACAGAGGGTTGGGTGTTTCCTTCCAAGCGATCGGCATCCGGACACCTGAGATCAATCTGCAACTTGTTTCGGCCAGCCCGAAATGAAGCAGGTCTGCCAAAGGAACTGGTGTTGTACTGTGCGCGACATGATTACGGCACTCGGGTTCTCATGCGAACGGGGAACCTCGCCGCTGTCATGAAGACCATGGGACACAGGGATGTGAAAACGGCAATGCATTATCAGCATCCCGAACTGGAGATCGTCCGCGCTGCACTCGACTACGGCACGACGGCTCACACTATTGAAACGGGGGCCTAGGAGAAACAGTTGCGGCGCATTCTGTAGCACACGCCAAAATCACAATGACGCTAAGTTGTTGACACGCTAGTTCAATTTGGCAGCAGTTGATTCCGCCGACGGATAACGGCCGATAAGACATCTTCTCGTTGGAGCACTTCAGTATATTCGGGAGATGGGCCGTGGGCGTGCCATGCGTGAGGCGACGGACAAACAGCTCGTTCCACCTCTGACGATCAGCGGGACTGGGCGCCCGCGTAGTCAGTGGCAGGTCATGCTGGAACGCTTGCTGGCGGCCGGATGAAGCGGCCTCCCGCACGTCGTCAACGACTCAAGACGGAAAGCGTTCCTATGCGGCCCTGCGAGAGGCGCTCGCCGCAAGATCACTCGTGATCATCTGCAGGATCGATAAAGGAATCCGCAACATCCTCGCATCCCCTGATTTTCGAGAAATTGCCTCAATCGCAAACCCGTTTCCATCCGCAATGGGGTTAGAAGTCAGATCGAACTCCTCCCCATAGATTTTGATGCGATTGCGGTGTGCGTACCCTAGCGCTTTCAGCCTTTCGCAGACTTCATCATTTCTATTAATTTGGATTGCCATGGGGCCCTTAGAATTTCAATACAGAGTTGGCACAGGTTCAATGCTGAAGATGGTGTGTGGCTGTAACCTTCTATTCTACGGCCCGGATCAGGGACGAGCAAGGCAAGGGCAACGCAGGTAATGGGGTTCAGTTTGAATTCAGTTCGGAATCTCGGACAACCCTATGCGATTCGAACCAAGAGGGTCCTCCAAATGGACCGTGGCTCGCAAAATCAGGAACAGGTGGCAAATAACCACTTTGAATGTGAGCCGTTTCTTGCATCCAGCGTGGCTTGTATTTGGCCCGCTGCCCCACCTCAGACCAGCGGCATGCGAGATGTCCTTCCTCTGTCTGCCATGATCTCATCGTGGCTAACCTCGACATGGGCTCACGCTTTGATTATATCCCTGCTACTGATGGCTATACAGTCAGCGTGAACTGCAGAAATCGCTCGATCCCGTCCCCAGCAGTCAGGTTGCCCGCCTGCGGGCGCTGAAGGTCAAGATGGAGCCAGACATTTCGGGCTGGAACTTTTCAAAGCCAGCCGTGGCCAGGTACTGCTCCATCTCGGACAGCTCGAACACATGAAGGCCTTGATGTCTGAGGCTATGCTCACGCACGCGGCGAAACTTCAGGATGCCTCCGCTACCTGGCCCGAAGGTGAAAACGGAGAGTATTGCTGCTGGCCTCATGACACGGGCGATCTCGCGCAGAGCAGTCACGGTGTCCGCAAATAGATGAAGCGAGCCGCAACAGAGAGCGGCGTCGAAGAAACTGTCTGCGAACGGCAGCGTCTCTACTCGTGCGCGCGCGAAGTGCATATTGGGGATTCCTTCATCCCTGACGTAAGCCGTGCCTTGCCGCAGCATCCCGATGGACACATCGATTCCGAACACCTCCTTCGACGCTGACGCAACACGTCGGCCATAGGTGCCGGGGCCGCAGGCAACATCGAGCACGCGGCCTGTGACGCCTTCGACTTTCTGCTTCACTTTGGCAATCAATTGGGGAAAAGAAGGGCTTCGAAACCCGCCGTAGATGTTCAGAACGATCGGATACCACAACCTCGACTCGTAAATGTGAGCCATCCGATCGATGAAGCGCATTCTCCTAAGTACAGGGTCCGCACTTCGAGACAATTCTTCCAGAATGAAGTCCGGGATGCCTTCTACGATTGGATAGGCTTTAGAACAGGCGTGGCAGCGAAGCCTGCCGGTTTCTTCGTACAAAGGATGTTTGCATGCGGGGCAACTGTAGACTCCGAATTTGTTCGATATCGAGCTGTCAGAAATCGTGCGAACCTCCGCGACGGGACTATAGTTCATCGGCTTGTCAAATTGCACGGCCAGGCATCGTCAGGAATGGATACGCCTCGCGATCAGCTGCGCCTTCGACGCAACGACACGATCGTCAGCGAACCTAGTCCTAAAGCGGCCGTTTGTCGGCCGGGCAGAGGAACAACCAGTCTCCCCTACAGCCCGTATGCTTCCTTAGGGGCCAAATACTGTGGGAAGCGCGTCAGGAGCAGCTTCCGCATCGTGTAGCAGAGATGGCACTCGTCGACGCAACCATCTCCTGTCTCGAGCCCGTATTCTGCGGCGAGCCGTGTCGGTCCTCCTCGAACGAGGGGTCCAACAATTGGGTGCTGTTGTGCGTCCCATGCGCGAAACAACTCAAGTAGCGGCTTCTGCCATAGGTTGCCAATGCTCAGTCCCTGGCATAGATGCACATTTCCATAGGCGTCCACGTGGACCCGATCGGGACCTGCCAGTTCTTCGTACGGACACGTGGTAAGCTCCTCGCAAGGCCGCATCGGAAGTCCAGACGCAAGCTTCTCGGCTGCGCGGCCTTTGAAAAGAACACCGCCTCCAACCACTGGTTTCCCTCGTGCATCTCCGACAGCCTGACGGGACACGGTCGGTGGCTCAATGCAGATTGCACCGGTGGGAATGCCGAGTTGTTGCGCTGACTGGCGGGCAAATTCCGCCTTCCGATCGTTCTTGTTGCTACGGTGGAATTCGTCATCGCTGACGCTAAGATCGACAATGCTCAAATCGCGGATCGGTCGCAGCCAGTGCAGGCCATCTTCGACCGAAGTCGCCCAGTAGCCGTTGGTCACAATGCCCGCGTCGAAACCCGCATCCCGGACCATGCGCAAGCCTTCCAACAGCAAGGGATAGAACAGGAAAGGCTCCCCACCCTCAAAATACACAATGCGAACCGTGCCGAGTTGCTGAATTTGACGAATGAGAGTCCGCATCTGTCCGAGCGTGAATGTTGCGTTGCGCCTGGGTCCACAATGCAGAAAGCAGTGATCACACTCATTGGTGCACTTCAGCGTGAGCAGGATGTGGATGCCGGTAATCACGTTAATCTCGTCGATGCCGCGTGCAGATCGTTCAGGTTAATATTCGGCGTTTGGCAACCAGGAAGCAGTGACCAAGGACACAGCGACTTGATTGTTTTGATCGCCGTCGGAAGACTGTCTGGAGCCGATGTGGCTTCCGATATCCAGACGACCTGGATCGTTCTGACTATGTCCGGCTAAGAGGCCGCAGCGTATGCCTCGGAGTCTGCGTGAGTCCACCCACCGTCTCCTCGCGTCGGTCAAATTTCGGGCCGCCCGGAGAGACCAGGAGGGTTCTGCAGACGAGAGGAACGAAAAGGGAGTGTGTCCATCTCAATCACGCCGTGGGGTGATCGTGGTCACTGTTCCTCTGGGTGTACGCCGATGAGAATTGAGGCACTCTCCGAGAGCCGGCGCCTGCATCGCTTGCTTCGCGCGGCCTGAAACGAGGACCGAGCGTGCCAGCAATGCGGCCCCCAACGTTCTCTGCATCCTCCGCCTTCGACTGGGCCCTTCTTTGCCGGGCTGGGGGAGTAGCAGCGTTCGTCTTTCTCCTTTACTGCCTGGCAACGATGGCGCAGATGACCGTCCTGGGCGGCCCGCCCTCCACCGTCGCGGAAGCGTTTCGCGTGCTGCAGCAGAACAAGGTGGTGGGTCTGTTGCGTCTTGATTTCCCGACTGTCTTGGTACTGCCCTTGTACTACCTCCTTTTCTTTGGCTTGTTCGCGGTTTTGAAGGACACGGAACGCACCCACGCGGCGATTGGGACAGCCCTGGTCTTTCTTGGCGTGACCCTGGTGCTAGCAATGCCCACCGCCCTGCCGCTGATGGCGCTTAGTGACAAGTATGCAGCAGCGACCAGTGACGCGATGAAATCTCCTTTTCTGGCCGCGGGGGAAGCCGTATTGGCCACCGATATCTGGCACGGAACGGGCGCCTACATGGGCGGAATCCTGGTACAGACCGGAGCGGTGTGGATTTCGGTTGTCATGTTGCGTGGAGGTGTTTTCAGCAGAGTGACAGCCTATGTGGGCATCCTCACGCACGGCCTGGATTTGGTGCACATCGTTTTCGTGCCGTTTCTCCCAAAGATGGCCACTGTTCTTATGATCATTGCGGGGCTGGGGTATCCCGTCTGGTTATGGCTAGTCGGGCGAAGGCTGCTTCAGGTTGGGAAAACAGAGCACTCCGGGTGAGTCCACTTCGCGATTGCCATAAGCACGGAGGGAGCCATGAACTCTGATGACCATGCTCCAAGAATTCTAGGCATAGCGTTTCTGCTCCAAGCGGTCACGTCATTGGTCAGTGGAGTGATCCTGAAGGTGGCATTGATCGTGCCCGGAAACATCACTGAAAGCATGATCAGGATTGCGAACCATCCGTGGCTGATGAGAGCGAATATCTTCGGCGAGATGATCACCGCGGTTGGAGTCATCTTCCTCGGAGCCGTTCTTTTCCTGACCCTGCGCAGACAAAGCGAGATTGCGGCTCTTGTTGGCTTAGGGTTCTACATATTGGAAGCGGCGCTGCTTGCCGCGAGCAGAATTGCGGCCTTGTCTCTCTTGCTGATAAGTCAGGAATACGCGACCGCTGGACACGCCAGCGATTTGCAGACAGCCGGAAATCTGGCGCTCGCATCCATGAATTCCGGATACCGGCTACTGATGCTGCCTTTTTGTTTGGGCGCGATCCTCTTTTACTATCTCTTCTATAAATCAGCCATGATTCCACGCGCTTTGTCTCTCTGGGGTCTGGCAGCAGTTTCACTGGCCTTGATCGGAACAGTGTCCGCTCTCAGCCGGCCACGAACTTTCATTTGTCGTATACCTTCCTTACCTTCCATTTGAATTTGTCGTCGGAATGTGGATTTTGTTCAGAGGCGGTCGCCCCGATTGGAATGGGGCAACCAGCGAAGGAGCGGTTCCCCGGCTGCATGAGGATGCGGGGTCAGATTGCCGAACTCTCAGGAGTTCGGGACACGGAGTCGAAGGTGATTCCCTGGTCTAAAAGCTCGAATACCGGTCGCTGGGGGGGCGCCATGCCTGAACAATCCGTTGCAGCGCCACCTGTGGGTACAACGGCACCGCAGCAGTCGAAACCAAGCGCACTCAAGCGGCTGTTGCAGGTAGTTGTCACCTATGTCTGGTTCATCGGCGCGCTGTTTGCTTCTGCCGGTCGCCTGAATTGGCCGCGCGGCTGGGTCTCCGTTGTCCTGTCGGTTGTCGGCATGTCCGCCCTGGGCCTGATCGTCCAGCGCTATAACCCTGAGCTGATGGCAGAGCGAGCCCGCTGGCGCCGCAAAGACACCAAGCGCTTCGACAAGATCTTCATGGCGCTCTATCTGCCGCTGGTGTTGCTTCACCCGGCCATCGCTGGCCTGGATGCCGTGCGCTTCCACTGGTCGTCCATGCCCTTCGCTTTTGTGTACGTCGGAGCCGCGATGTTCGTGACGTCCCTAGTCGTGATCGGCTGGGTGATGGTCGTCAATCCCCACGCCGAGACCAGCGTCCGCATTCAGACCGATCGCGGCCAGACGGTCGTCACTACAGGCCCCTACCGTTTCGTGCGCCACCCCATGTACGTGGGCACCATCCTGATGGGCGTCGCGAACCCGCTCGTCTGGGGATCGGTCTGGGCGCTGGCAGTGTCGGTGATCCTCAGCCTGCTGTTCATCTGGCGCACTGCTCACGAAGATCAGGCTCTTCGCCGCGAACTTCCCGGTTACGAAGATTTCGCCGCGCGCACGCGCTATCGGCTGCTGCCGGGAGTCTGGTGAGAGTCTGCTGAAAGAAAAGGAATCGTTTATGGATGATCAGAAGATCTACCGCTGGAGCGGCGCCATGAAAGGAACTCGGATTATCGCTATGGTCGCGTTGGGTTTCCTCGGCCTCTCCGGGATCGTCGGCGCAGTCCCGCTGCTCATGCACCCAAGCGGTGAACCGTGGGCGATGCCGCAGAGTCTCCTGCAATACTCGCCGTTCCGCTCGTACCTCGTTCCGGGGATCCTTTTGTTGATCGCGAATGGTCTGTTCAGTGTCTGGGCTTTGTGGCTGACCGTGAGCAGGCGTCCGGAATACGGCTGGTCGGTAATCGTGCAAAAGGAGTTGTATTGCTCGGCTGGCTCATTGTTGAAGTTGCAATGTTGCGACTGATGGTTTGGCCGCACTACTTGTATGCTGCAGTCGCGATCGAATTGGTCATTTCGGGGATCGCCATTGTGCGTCATGCCAGCCGAGGAGTCGCCGCGTGACCACTAGTGCCATCGTCACCCCGGAGATGCTGGCGGGATTACCCACTCCCGTCCAACGATACATGAAGTTCTCCGGGGTCGTGGGAAGGCCGCTGGTTAAAAGCGTGATCGTCAAGCAGACGGGAAGAATACGCCTCGCGCCCGAGAGGCGCTGGATGCAGTTCAGAGCGAATGAATCCTACTCGGTCGATGCGCCGAGCTTCACTTGGGACGCGAGAGTTGGCTATGGTCGACTTTCTCTCCTTGCGGTTCGGGATTCCTATGTCGATGGCAAAGGGGCTGTGCGCGTGAGGTTGGCCAATTTATTCCAGCTATTGAAAGCAACAGGGCCTAGAATGGATCACTCCAGCGCCGTTCGATTTCTCAGCGAGGTTGTGTGGTTCCCCTCAGCTTTTCTTGGAAAGAGCTTCGCCTGGACGGGCATCGACGACTCTTCGGCGCAAGTGTCCTTCACCGCTTATGGCACATCGGTTTCCGGAAGACTTCATTTTGCGCCAGATGGCAGGCCGACGAACTTCGTCTCCAGGCGCTACAAAGACGTTCATGATGCTGCGCCGTTGCTTTGGTCGACTCCGGTCACCGATTACGGAACCTTTTGCGGTCTCACCTTGCCAAGTAGAGGTCAGGCAGTGTGGCATCTGGAGTCGGGAGATTTCACTTACATCGATGTCCAGGTTGAGGAGATCAGATACGACTCGAGGAACTCATGACCACCAGGTTCCTCAAAATCGCCGGCCTTGTTCTGACAGTAACGTGCTGGCTATGGGCGCGCGACGCCGAGCGCAGCCCGATGTGGAATCTAGCACTGATCTGGTGCTCTCCGCTGCTTCAATACCCGATCACGCTGTTGGGTCGGCGAATGTTAGAGATACACCCTGAAAAGGAGCGAGCAGGGTGGACGAGCATCTTCACCCACTACCCCATGATGATCGCTCTCGGAGTCGGCATCTTTCCGGCCATCCGTCTGGTCCAGGAGCGGCCCGGTACACTTCCAATTCCGCAACAACTCGGCCAAACGCTTGTATGGCTGACTGGGGTTGCGACCGCTCTCACCGTTTTGAATCTGGCCATCCGCGGTTTGGGAGCTCCGTTTGCCGCAAAGTTGTCAAGCCGATTAGCTACCGACTGGATGTATGCTTGGACCAGAAATCCCATGTTGCTGTGCACGTTGGCCTTGCTACTGTCCGTGGGACTCCGCTATCGATCGCTGTGGTTTGTCCTGTGGGTAATGGTGATGGTGTCGCCTGGCTGGATCTTCTTCGTTAAGGTCTATGAGGAGCGAGAGCTCGAGATTCGATTTGGAGATTCGTATCTGGAATACAAAGCGAGAACACCACTGCTTTTGCCGAGCCGACCCCGACACACTACGCACGCGCCGGGAGCCTAGACTGTGCTAACGACCAGATACCCTCTTGGCCACATCACCCGTAATATTGAAAATGCTTCCAGAATTCTGGCCATGACTATCGCAGGCGGCGGCACACGAAGATTTCGTCCCAGCCCACGGCGCTGTTCACGATGCCATAGCGATTCGAAACCCGTCCCGCTAACACGCACGAATCGAAGTTCCTCTCTAGAAAAATCGCGATGCTCGCCGAGAGTGATGACCGTCTGGGGCGGTGGATCGCCATAGCCACGATAGCCTCGAATGCTCACATTAGATCGCACGCTTATCCAGAAAATGCAGGTGAACCATCGACATGATTCGCAAGCTGTCGGAGAGAAATGTGCCCCACTTCTCTTTCAGACTGAGCCCTCGCTTCATTTCACGAAAGATCGGGTATTCGGCCACAACGGTGATTCGACCGTCCCAGTTCTGAATTCCGGTTGCCTTCGCGATGCCCCATTTCAGCTGCGCACTGGCGTCCATCCCTCCGTCTTCGATCACTCTCTTGTTGGCGATTCTCAGCCCTCGTGGAGAACAGGCATCAAAGATGAGTTCACTCCCGGAAAACCGATCGGCAAGCCTGCTCATTAACGCCCTCACCTGTGTTTCTTCGAAGTAGTACAGGACGCCTGCGGCCACAAACAGCACGGCATCGGTAACTTTCACTCGATCTATCCATTTGTCATCCAGCATCGAGCAGGCAATGAAGCTTCGCCGCTGCTCTTCCCCGATGTAATGGCTCCGTAGGTCAATGACATCCGGCAGGTCGAGGTCAAACCAGGTGAGCGTTCCGTTGTCGACGCGTTCAAACGTGGTGTCGAGTCCGCAGCCGAGGTTCACAATCGTTCCCGCCGGGTGCTGTTCCAGGAATTTTCGAATGGTTCGATCAATGTGAAGGCTGCGCGCAATCCACGCCAACTGGCTGACGAAGCTGATATTCGTGGCGATCGTCGAGAAGTCGTAATCAATCGAGTCGATGATGCGTGCCGCTGTAGGATCGACCAGAAGGGGATGCGCCTTTCTCATTTCGACCGCTCGCCCCACAAGGGAAGCAAGAGCGTCTTTTGAACACTGCCCAACAGCGCTGGATCTGCCGCAAGGGTCGTCATCATATTGCCCCTTTTCTATCAGAACTCGCGCGGTCCGCTGTAACTACGCGGAACGTTCGGCGGAGGGAACCCCGCGACTATTCGCCGATGCCACGACCAACGCTTCGTACTCCTCCTGCGACGGGCCGGGCAGCAGCACCCACAGGGTGTAGACGCCGAGCGCCGTGCCGAACGGTACGTTGAACAGCGAGATAAAGGCCAGCACCAGTGCCAGCAAGCGGGCCCATGACTCGCGTTGGAGTAGTCCCCATCCGGCGACGAATCCGCAGGCGGCCTTGGCCAAGACAACGATCCCAAGGGTGCTAAACAGCGAGGCGAGGAAGCCGACGGGCACGTCCGGCGGTACCCCTTTCATCTCATGCAGATGAGGAAACAGAGTGGTGCCAAGAATCAGCAGAAACAATCCTCCCAATGCATTAAATGCCGATAGGGCAAACCACAAAATGCCGAGCAAATGCAGGTGCTTTTCGACCCGTCCCGGGAGCGGTTGCGCGACCGGAAGTGCACCCACGACTTGCTTGCCACACTTGCCGCAAAACGCTTGTCCCGGTTGTAGCATGGTTCCACACGCATCGCAGAACATGATGCCTCCATTGAATGCGACTTAGTCTCAGAGACGTCGCGGAATCGGAATCAGTTCGTTCACTTGCTCTCGGTACGTAAGATAAGGCTCGCCGAATCGTCGCTCGAGGTATTCGTCTTCGCAGTGGATCTGTAATTTGAAGACTGCATAGGCAACGAGCGGAGTAAGCAGCAGCGGCCAGGAACGAGTCAGCATTACCAATCCCGGCAGAATGAAAACGATCCAGGCCGAGTAAATCGGATGCCGCACCAGGGCAGATACACCAGAGGTGACGAGCTGGTCTTTGTTGTATCCCCTGGTTACCGTTCTGGCCGCAACTACCAGCATAGGGACTCCCACGAGGATGAGAATCCCGGCCACGAGCGCGGGAATGATAAAGGGCACGGTGCGCATGAGGCAGACTTCTGGCCACCGGCGAGTGGCTGCTCCCGCGACCGCTGCATAAATCAGGGCCGCCACGGCAATCTGTGGTCCGATGCCCCAGCGACTCATCCGAACGTCCATCTGCGTGCCCCGGGAATTCTGAGGTGTACTCTGGCCGTTGCAAATGTACCAATCGATACGCGGAAGAGCAGTGACCTTGATCACTTCTATGCCGTACCAGCACTCCCTATGTCGATTCGCTGCGTCGTCCTGCCCAGAGTGTCACTCCGAGACGCAAATAGCTTTCGGAGCCTGCTGGTCGAAGAGGAGCAAAGCGGAGCGGCGGCCCAGCCGGTACCGGTTCAAAACGAGTTCAAGAAACGACTCTCCAGAAATCATCTGCTCGATAGCCGCCTTCAGCGCTACGAGCTCCAAACGTTTTCTCTTATCACCGACTACAGCGCTTCTTTGTCCAAACTCAGATCGGCCACCAGCTTCCGCAACTGGCTATTCTCATCGCGCAACTGCTTCGCTTCCCAGGCCTGGCTCACATCCATCCCACCGTACTTCGCCTTCCAGGCGTAGAGCGTGTGCTTCGACATTCCCAGTTCTCGCGCCACATCCTCGACCGCTCGCCCCGCCTCGACTTGCTTCAGCGCATCGATCATCTGCGCTTCCGTGTGCCCACTCCTCGACACACCTTCTTCCCCTTTCTTTCGCAAGAACCATACTCAGCTTTGTTCGGAAGAGGCGATCACGTCAACACGTCACACGAATATGCTGGTTCCTGTGCTTCACGTCACAGCATCCTTATTGCAAACCTCAATATGCTTGGGCAGTCTGGGCAGGGCGGATGTCAGAGAGAGTCTACGGCAACCGTTGCTCAATGGGCGGCCGGAAGGAGTTGAACACGATGGAGGGAAACGGACGGAAGATTGTTGTCGTCGGTGCCGGCATTGCCGGATTGTGCGCCGCCGTGTATGGGCTGAAGTGCGGCTACGAGGTAGAAGTCCTGGAAATGCACGATATGGCGGGGGGACTGGCGATGAGCTGGAAGCGGGGCGCCTACCGCTTCGAGACGTGCCTGCACTGGCTTGTAGGGTCGAGACCGGGCGGAGACTTTCACGAGCAGTGGCAGGAGGTCTGCGACATGGACCAACTGACGTTCGTGAACCAGGACGAGTTTGTGCGACTGGAAACGGAGGATGGGGACACACTGAGGCTTTACACAGATGTCGACCGGCTGGAAGCGGAGCTGTTGCGGCGGGCTCCGCAGAATGCGTCGGCGATTATGGAATTCACCCGCGCGGTGCGGGCGCTGGGGAAGTTCCGGATGCTGGATCCGACAGGAGGGCTGAAGGAAAACTGGCTGAACATGCTGCGCGACATTCCTGTGTTTCCGCTGCTCGGAAGACTGTCGAAGATCAGCGGTGCGGATTACGGCAAGCAGTTCCAAGATCCTCTGCTGAGGCGCTTCTTCACCAGCGGCGACATCGGGAAGATGACGGCGATGGCGATGGTGTTTTCGCTGGGGTGGATGAATGTGGGAAACGCTGGATACTGCATTGGTGGAGCGCAGTCGTTGATCAGGCTGATCGAGGAGAAGATCGCGAGCCTGGGCGGCAAGATACGGTTCAACGCGCGCGTCGAGCGCGTGCTGGTGGAGAACGATACGGTTGTGGGCGTGGAGCTCCAGGGCGGCGCGCGGGTGATGGCGGATTGGGTGATCTCAGCAGCCGACGGGCGCACGACGATCTTCGAGATGCTGGGTGGCAGGTACGTGGACAAGGAGATGCGGAAGAGGTATGACGAGCGGGAGTTATTTGCTTCGTATTTGCAGGTGTCGCTGGGCGTGGCGAAGGATCTGAGCGACGAGCCCGCGATGCTGTCACGGATACTGGTGTCGCCGCTGGTAGTGGATCCTGGCACGGAGCTCGACAGCGTCACGTTCCGCATTTTCCATTACGATCCGACGTTTGCGCCGCCGGGCAAGACAGCGGTGACGAGTACTTTGCCGACACGCAATTTCGCCTACTGGAACGATCTGCGGAAAATGGATCCGGGCGGCTACCACCGGGAGAAGCAGCGCGTGGCTGAGGCGGTGATCGGCGTGCTGGAGAAGCGCATCCCAGGAATACAGGAGGCGATCGAGCTGGTGGATATATCGACGCCGGCGACGGTTTACCGTTACACCGGCAACTGGAAGGGAACGATGGAGGGGTGGCTGGTGGAACCGGGCGACAGCTTCAAGCCGCTGAGGAACACATTGCCCCGACTGAAGCGATTCGTGATGGCAGGGCAATGGGTGATGCCGGGCGGGGGCTTGCCTTCGGGGCCAATGACGGCGAAGCCGGCAGTGAAATGGATCTGCAAGCAGGATCACGTGCACTTCAACGTTCATACCGATCGCGAGGCGGAAACCGTGGCGATGTGAAGCCGAGAAGACGGCCGCTTACCGCCCCGAACCACAGCAATGCAGCACGCGCCAACCCCAATGAACAGAGAGATCGTGCCAGAACAATGACGACGAATTCTGCCCGTTGTGTCAGCACAGATTGATTCTCAATCGTCTCGCTCACCGTTCCCGGCTTGTGCCTAGTGAATGCCTATCCTCCCGTCATCACCAGCCAGAAAATGAGCGCAGGCCAAATGTCCTTGCGATTCGCGAAATGCAACAGCCCGATGACGCAGGATATGAACGCCGCGTAAATTGCGGTATCATGACTCGATTCCGCGGTACATCTGGGTGCTTGCGCTGATCGCACAGTGTGTTGCGTTCGGCGAACCAGCGATGAGGTCTGCGTCTGCGAAAAAAAAACTGAACATGCGACGGGCTGTCTCGATGCATGTAGCGTAGTCCTGCATTGCGCCACGAAAGCGACTCTGCCGCACCGTCGAAGGGGATAAAATCGCCTTTTTACTTAGGCGAAAGAACAGCCATGGCTGAGGTGAAGATCAGCAGTACGTCCGGCGAAATCCCGGCATGGCTTGCAACGCCCGCCCGAAGTGGCCCTTGGGCGGGTGTGGTTGTGTTACATGACGCAGCAGGCATGAGCCGAGACTTGCGGAATCAGGCTGATTGGCTCGCAAGCGAGGGATATTTGGCGGTCGCACCCGATTTGTTTTATCCCGGAGGGAAGGTGGCCTGCATACTTTCAGTCCTGCGCGATGCGGTGGCTCGCCAAGGGAAATTCTTCGCCGACATTGAGGCGGCACGAATATTCCTAACGCAACAGGAAGGGTGTACTCGCAAGACTGGAATAATCGGATTCTGCATGGGCGGTGCATTCGCCCTTTTGCTCGCTCCCCGTCATGGCTTCTCTGCTTCAAGCGTCAATTACGGCGGTGCTATTCCTAAAGACGCAGAACGCCTTCTGGTGGCTGCGTGTCCTATCGTCGCGAGCTATGGTGCGAAAGACCGTTGGGCCCGAGGCGCGGCAGCCGAATTGGAGAGCGTCCTGACTGTCCTTCACGTCGAGCACGATGTCAAAGAGTATTCTGACGCAGGGCATTCGTTTCTGAATAATCACCAGAACGCCCTATTCAAGATGTTGAAGATAGTCGGAATCGGTTACCACGATCCATCAGCGAAGGACGCCCGTCGCCGAATCATCGCATTTTTCAACAAACATCTCAGATGACGACAGGAGTTCATCGAGGAGTGACGCCCATGACAGCCAAGTCGAAGTCTCGGAAAGCTCGCGCAACGAAGCCTGTGAAATCGAGCGACATTGAGGAACGCATCCGCCGACGTGCCTACGAGTTGTACGAGCAGCGCGGCAGGGTTGACGGCTTCGCCTTGGACGATTGGCTCCAAGCGGAGGCAGAGGTATTGAAAGCGCCGACGCAACCGAAGGTCAAAGCTGCAGAAGCTTCAAAGTAGCAGAGAGGTAAGATGCGAAGCCTGCGGAGGGCAGTGGGTTCAGTATGAAATTTAAGGCCGCTAACAGGAAAATTGCTGCGGCTCTTGGCGTATTCTCAGTCAGTTGTGAGGACGCCGTCTCCGTCTGAGAACTTGATCTATGAAGACACTGAAAGCTTCGTTGTTGGCAAGTGCAATTGGAACTGGAGCGTGGGTGTTGGGGCTGACGCAAAAGATGTGGCCTGCACATCCGCAATGGGCTGTTTTCTTTCTGACCATAGGCGCACTTGTGGTGCTGTTGTACGTTTGGCCTGAGCCACAGAAATGAAAGTTGGTTTGAACTCCCCCGATGCCGAGAGGACTGCCGCGCCCCAATCGGTCAAGATGCTCGCCCAAACCGCTCGTCCACAATCGTCATTCGACCAACACGGTCGAGTTCTTGGCCAAGCAGCTTTATTCTTTCGGCGCGACAATGACAATCTTCCAATTCTGATGGTGTTAAAGGCGCGGACTGCCCGAATCTCTCAATCTGTTCGTGAATTAGCTTTCGCATTTCGTTCCTGATGGCAATGGCTGGGGTTGTCATCGTAGGAGACCTCGTGGATAGTTTAGCCTACGGATCATCGAGAGCTATGGGTCTCCAGTCCGCGAGGATCACCGTCGCCGCGTGCTGTGCTGCACAATCCCAATCACTTATTTCCCGACCTTCCTGCAACTCTCCTCTTCCCACTCCATCGGTTTGCCTTCTGCGCCTGTCACCACGAGCGTGCAATCGTAGGCCGCATCGCCTTTCTTTGTGAAGGTCTGCTGGATGGGTAGGTGCTCATCATTCGCGATCATGTCGCCCGTGAAGACTAGCTTGTCGCCGTTCCATCCGAGCGTGGTCACGTCTACGCGTGAGCCGCCTATGTTCATGTCGCGGCGGACGTGCACCTTCGCGTTAGCGTCCCAAGTGCCCCAGCCGACCAGTGTCCGTTTTCCTTGGAGTGGCCCTTTCGTTTGATCGATGTAGTAAGTGAGCCAAGAGCCATCAAGCGCCATCTTGAAGGTGAACTTGTCGGTGAACTGCACTGCGACGGCCTTCGGGGAAGCGAGCTGCTCTCCCTCGCATATCCACTCCCCGACGAACCACTTCTCCACAGACAGTTGGTCTGGCAGCGTCGGTGTCGCCGATGGCGCGGCATTCACAGCTGGAGTTTCTCCGGCATTCAGGGAAAAGTGCTGCACAATCTTCCACTCCCCGCCAATCTTCTCCATCACAATGAGGTACTGTCCAAGATGAACGACGGAGCCGACAAGCCTTCTCGTTCGCCCTGTCCCATAGCCGAGTGTCCCAGAACTTTTTTCGACGCTTGGCTCGATTGCTTCCAGCTTGCTTCCCTGATCTAGTCCCGCTTTAACCCAGTTACGAATCTCGTTCCGCCCCCTGAAAGTACCGCCGTCACTTACCAGCGTGGCGTCTTCGGCATACAGTGCTACAACCGCGTCCACGTCTTTCGCATTGTATGCTCGGAGAAATTCCTGCCTAACCTGCATCCCCGGTTCTGTGCTGGACAGCGGCTTCAGTCCCGGCTCCTGTGCCCACGTGTTTAAGCTGAATATCAACAGTAGTGCTGCTCGGTTCCTCATCTGTTCATCTCCAATGCTGCTCGATCTGGGCGGGGATCACGAACACTCACGGGAAAATGTTAGCAGCTTCGGCTTGATGCTCAGACGCCGGGCTTAGCAAACTGATTGTAGAGCCAAGCAAAGACTGCGCCAGCGATCAGACCGTCCACTGCTCCGTAGAGAGTCCCGACGATGACTTCTCCGATGCTGCGAGTCGCATGGTAGCCGAAGTATACCGACCCCATTGCCTGGAGGAACTCCTGACCATAGTTGCCCCAGATCAAGTTCGCCAGACCCATGCCTAGCATCGCCACTCCCCAAAGGATTCCCGACGCCAAAGCCAGACCTTTCATGTTGAGTTTCATGGCTTGCTCCTTTCCTTCATTCTAGAGCGGGCAGCGTCATCCAGTCCTCGATTTGCGTGTACACGGTTGGGAGAGTTCGCCCGTCATCGAAGTAACGGGAGAAAGTGGCTGTCATCACTTTCTCGTTCGACGCGGTCGCTGGATACTGTAGGGTGACGACAGCAGTTCAGGTCTTTTAGGAGGTTGCGGATGACCGCTAAACCGAAATCTCTGCGACCTCGCTCACCGAATCCTGCCCTCCCAAGCAACGCCGAGGAACGTATCCGCCGACGCGCCTACGAGTTGTACGAGCAACGCGGTAGGGAGGCGAACTGGACGAGTACCGAGACAATTGGTGGTGCACTGACATAGGTGTGGGAGCGAATTGGGGGCAGAGCTGCGAACCCTATAATAAGGATGTCAACTTGAAGTTTGTGGACCGTGACCCAGATTTTCCATTCCCGAGGTGGTTGACAGAATCTCAGAAAGACTCTGCAAAGGCTGAATGGGGCAAGTTGTCGCAAATCGGAACCGCTCCGAACTATCTGGCAGAGCAGGTCATTGCATACGCGAAACAGCACGGCGAAGATCCGCGCTTACCCCAAGCCTTGCGTCTAGCTGTACGTGCTACCCGTTTCGGATACGCTAATGTCGAGACCAGTAAGTTATCGAAGGCGGCATTCGATTTCCTGCACGAGCACTATCCGGGCAGCGAATGGCCGCGAAAACAAAGTATTACTATTGAGAAGCCTCTATCCGTTGGGTGAGAAAGGGGCGTGCCGGCGCCACCCCACAAACTAGAACGACTGGGAGAATCGGGCCTCCAAGAACTCGCCCAGTTTGGCTGTCGCCTTGAATTGTGGAACGGGTTCGAATTCCTTGAATGCGGAGGTAAACGCATTGGAGAGGCTCCAGATGGTCCGCGGCCGGAACTCCTCATGCTTCGGCTCGAAGTACAGATCGTGCACGGTGCGCGCCAAATGCTTCGGAGCTTCCAGGTGGCCCTCCACGATCGCCTCGTAGATGACCACTTTTGCGGTGACATCCGTTATCTCACTCCGTTGCCAGGCCTCGACCTGCCTTCGCATCGGCTCGAAGTTGCGCTGCATTCGATCAACACCGATCGAAATGCAATCGATCAACGAGAACGACTTCGAGTGCTTGCTAAGACCGCAGTGAACACGCCGGGGACAATCTTTCCAGATTCGGTCCCGCGAAATTTGATTTCCCACAAGCCCCTCTAGATGGTCGGTCAACAGGGAGTTGTTCGTTGACTTCCATCAAGCGCAATTCTCCTCAAGCGACTGCCGACTATGGATGGGCTAGTGGGACCCGCACCAGGATCGCATCATCAACGCGAACAATCAGCCTGGAGAATTTCTCCTTCCCCACATTGCGCATAGATTCATAACGCGGGCTGAGTGCGTCCACGGTAACGCGCATTGGCATCTTGGCGTCTGTTGGTACATCAAAGCTCACTCGGATATCTGGCTGCCCGTCACCGTCTACGTCCACCACGTCAGACACATGAGATGGCAAGGCGCTTACGGGTCTCCAGTCAAGCTGCACAAACGGCTTTTCGGTTTGCAGCATGTGTGGACGTACAGGCCGGTGAATGTCGATGAAGTAGGCGCCATTCTGAACCGTGCGCACCTTTGGGCCGCCGGAGTACACTTCGTCCACGTGCAGGCCCAGAGCGGTAAACCCTTTGGTGAACAGTCCGAACAACAGAAAAGGCACCAACAGCGCCGCGAACACGGTCATTCCTGCTGCGGTGTAGCCGAGTTTTGCTCGCGGCTTCATTGGCCCTCCTAAACGAATAGGTGCAATATAGTCGCCAGGCCCTGAGCAATGATGCTGCCACCGAACATGATCGCCATCCCCCAGGCGGCGTACAGAAACATCAGTCGTGCTCGTTCCGGATTCAGCGCGACCTCGGTTCCTTTGATATGCCAAACCGCGGCGTGTTTCGGACACACGTCCACGCAAGCGCCGCACTTCATGCAGGACATCAGCGTCTCGCCTTGCGCGATGGATTCCTTGGTGAGGGACATGGTCGGACAAGCGTTCTGACAGAGTACACAGGGCGTACACCGTGACTGGTCGATCTTTACATCGAACACGCTCGTCTTATTGAAGATCGATTGGAACGCGCCAAACGGGCAGAGGAATGAGCACTGTGTTCTCTTTTTCGTCAGTAAAGGCAGCACGACCACGAGTGCGGCAAAGACAACGACGAAGATTCCGTTTTGGATAAGTCCCACCGTGTTGCGGGCAGCCACATACTCCGAGACTGCCTTGAAAGGGCAGAGCCACATACAATACGCCGGTTCGAACAAAGCCAGAGACAGCAATACCATCGCCAGCAGAACGGCCCAAGGGAGATAACGCCAGCGTGGGTCAATCTTCCGCAGCTTCGCGCGGGTGGGAACCGAAGCCATGCCCTCTTCAATTCCTCCGAAGAAGCACGCATAACTACACCACCCTTTACCGACTACGATCGTGATCGCTAGCCACACGCCCGCCATGGCTGCCATTCCCGCGCCCGACATGCCTCCGTTGGGCAGGATCGAACCGGGAAACACCAGCGTTTTCGTGAATGCTGCCGGCAAGATGAGGAGTGGAATGGGCAGGTAGCAAAATGGTGTCCGGCCCGCAATCATCTCCTCGATCGGGATGCCCATCGTTCCCCGCATCACCATGACGTTGTGAATGAAGCCCACCGGGAACAGGAGTCCCAGCGCCACGAAGAACCAGCGGCGCCATCGGTAGGTACTCCAGGTTCTCATCATCATGAAAAACAGCACGATCATAAAAATCGCGGTAAGAACGCTGGCGATGTGCCCCGACCGACTCGCTTCCCCCGAATGGGAGAACATGAGGAACGACCAAAGTGTGATCGGCAAGGTGAGGAGTAGGGATCGGCCGATAGTCCGTGGTGCCATCTCACCGAGCTTCAAGACTCGAGCCTCAGTAGCCATATACCTTTCTCCCAAGCAGCATGGTCATTCCCAGGTAGGCGTAATAGAGGGCAATGAGCACGATCGCCATCCGAGCGACCGTGGTCACGGCTTCGTTGCGCGCTACGCAACCCATGCCGACAAATGGCACGAACCAGACCGAAGTGCCGACAAAAAACACTGCAAAGAAGAGAAGTGCCGCCGCCACACTCCCCAACTCAGCCGCTCTCACACCAGCCGCC
This sequence comes from uncultured Acidobacteriaceae bacterium, assembly GCA_963701935.1. Lineage (GTDB taxonomy): Bacteria > Acidobacteriota > Terriglobia > Terriglobales > Acidobacteriaceae > Sulfotelmatobacter. Next base: position 1,092,256 of record CAVPBT010000001.1, read on the forward strand.
ACGAATGGAGGGCAAAGACTCAATCCGGTCAAGAAGCCCAACGCCGCTGCACCGGGCACGCTGTGGTTTCTGGTCACGCCAATGCTCACCAGTTCCGATCTCGAACACGACTGCGCGCAAGCATGTCCCGCCGAGTACGCGTACCAAAGCAGTACGCCAGCGAGTAACACGTGAATCAGGCCAAACAGGATCATCCGCGGCCCTGGCGGTAGCGATACGAGAGCGCCGAGTTCCCAGGCCACGGCGGCAAACAGCAGGTATCCGAGGAAGCGCGAGCCCAGAAAAATAGAGAGGTAACGGGCATTCAGTCGCAGACCCGCCCGCTCTGCAAGCAAAGAAGGAACCACTACGGGTCCACAAGAAGCCATGCAGGCAGGTCCGGAAGCCAGCCCTAGTACTAACGCTTCGCCGAATATGACAGATTCGGCCACATAGGAACCTAGCATTGTCTGGTTCCCGCGTCTGTGACGGGCGACACCTGATCAAGGGCGGGTATGGACGCGCGTCAAAACTGCGTCGACTTGCGCCTCCCCCAGTCAGTAAGAACGGGCGGACATCGCCCGCGGGCAGGTAACACGGCTGCAGATGCTGTGACTGACATCACGGCGCACAGCAGCGCCGACGCATAACCTGCCATCGTGTATCCGGGTGCTGCGTCGCAAGAAAAATAGCGGCGTTTCACCACTCACGATGAGTGTGGGAGGTCATGAGAATGCGAGTCCTCGTTGTTTACGCGAGCCGATACGGAGCTACACAGGAAATCGCGGAGCGCATCGCGGCCACGCTACGCCAACAGAGCCTGGAGGCCAGTGTGCAGGCCGCAAATCATGCCGATGATCCGGCGGGCTACGACGCCGCTGTAATCGGAAGCGCCGTCTACTACTTTCGCTGGATGAAGTCCGCGACCGACTTTGTCCGGCGCAATCGGAATGCCCTCGCAGCCCGGCCGGTGTGGCTGTTCAGCAGCGGCCCGTTGGGCACAGAGGCTAACGACGATCAGGGCAGGGACAAGCGCACCGTTCCCGAACCGAAAGAGATCGCGGAGCTTAAAGAGACCATCAGGCCAAGGGATCACCGGGTCTTTTTCGGCGTACTGGACCCCAAGAAGTTAGGTTTTACGCACCGGCTTATGTTGAAGCTGCCGGTTAATCGTGACAATGCGATCTTTCCAGTGGGCGACTTCCGCGACTGGAACGACGTCGAGGCTTGGGCCAGCGGCATCGCCCAGGTGTTGAAGGCTTCTGCCGACGACTCATGCCACTCGGACTTGCTCGGGTCCTCGACAGGTAGGTGAGGCGCTCTTCTTCATGGTTATTTTCCAGAATTAGAGCGGCGAGTGCCCGAGCGTTGTCCCAGACGTAAGTGTAATTCTTGCAGAGTCACACTTTTGTGCGTGCAGGGAGGAATGAGTGTCGCTGTCGGAACCTAAACTTATTGTTTCCGAACCAGTAGATTTCGGCTGGAAAAGTCTCTGCAAAGTCGGGGGAATCACCGTCCTGATTGTGTTTTTGATTCCGCTGGCCGAAGTCGTTATTAGTTATCTCCCCGGCGTGCAACGCGCGACGCAGGGGACAGTCACTGTGGTCGACTGGTTCACACTCTTTCAGACCCATTGGTTTCTCGGGCTCCGCAACCTCGGTTTCCTCAATCTCATTGCAGTAGTCCTACTTGCCCCAACGGTTCTCGCCATCTATTCCGCCATCCGACGAGACCACGAAGCGTACGGAGCTTTGAGCACCATCCTTTTCTTCGTGGGGCTAGCGGTATACGTCGCCAGCAGCATGGCCTTCCCTATGCTTTCCCTGAGTGGCCAATACGCAAGTGCCACGACAGATGCGCAGAGATCCCTATTAATCGCGGCAGGACAGGCGATGCTTGCTGAGGGACAAAGCCGTGCCGGCATCCCCCTCGTGGAATTTGCCTGCTTGGCAATCTCCACAGTCATGCTGAGAGGCAAGGTCTTCAGCAAAACGACTGCTTACGCGGGAATTCTCGGAAATGTACTGCTTATGGTTGTTGAGACAATTCTGACCCTATTCCGGACGTTGCCTTTGTGGGGAATGGTGCTTGCAGTTGTGGCCGGGCTCGCAATGATGAGTTGGTACTTCCTGGTTGGCAAAAGGCTGCTCCAGCTAGGGTATGGCAAACCAGATGGAGAGCGCATGAAAAGTGGCTGATCGTCGCAGCGATTGGGTAGGCTTGCATGAGATACAGCTAACGTCACTTTCGCACCTCCCGGCAGCTTTGGTGAGTGCGAAAAGAAGGTGCGGATGATTGCGACAGCGATTAGCGTATTTAGCCCTGTTGTAACGTCGCTTTGGTTCCCCGCAATGACAGCGCCAGCAGGACGCCGCTGACTGTTGCAATCCCTAGGCCGATCACACACAAGGCGCGCCCCGCTTCAAAACCGTGCCGTGCCATCTCAATTCCCATCGGAGCAAGCACGAGGCTACTGAGGACGAGAAACGTCAGCACAATGGGGCCGAGAACGAAGCCCAGCGGCTTGCGCCGCAGCAGCAGGATCGCGGCAAGCATACAGGCCGGCGCTCCGAAGGCCAGGTCCAGCACCGCGACCACCTCCGTTAGGAGGCCGGACTCGCGGACGGCTTGCGGCACGCGGCCTGCAAGCAACGCGGGAACAATCTCAGACAGCCAGTGGACAACGATCGCCACGCCCATCAGCAGGAGTGCGCTAGCCGTGGTTTTTGCCGGAGTGAGCGGGCCGTAGCGGCCGGCAACCTCCGCAGTCGGCAGCGCCATGAGACTTCCCGCGAGAGCGTAGAAACTGAACCCGAGAACGCCGCAGTACGCCAGAAACATCGAGTTGAAGTGAATGGCGAGAGCGTAGCCGAGGAAATCGTAGTCAAGGTAGGCGAGGGCTCCCATCCACACCAGTCGTGCCGCACACGAGCCGCGTAGAGCCAGGATAGCTGCGATCACCAGGACAGGCACGATGAACACTAGGTTCCCCGCGTCGTTTCCCATGCTCAGGGCGGTTTGCCTCGATGTTTCCTCTGCATACACGGAAGGGAGGAACAGTCCTCCACATGACGCAATCGCGAGGATGACAGCCAGCGGGAAGCTGAGCCACAGCGCCCACTGACTGCTTTCAGAGTCGCCAAGTGTCAGTAAAAAAGTTGTGCGTACACGGTTCTTCATGCAATTATCCGATGTGTCGCAGGCCTTCTATTATCGGCGTGTGCGAGACCCGATGTGCCGGAAAGGCCGAACTGAGGCACCCGACCATCACCGCAACAATGAAGCACAATAACTCCGTCGGCCACTTGAGTTTCAGAAGCATCTGAAAACCTTCGCCGCCAGCGGTGTGTACGAGGATAAAGACAAAAGCGAACGCGGCGATCGAGCCGAGCGCCCATCCGGCGACGCAGAGGACGACCGACTCACCCACCAGGAGCGACAAGAGTGTGCGAGGCGCAAATCCCAGAGAGCGCAACACGGCCACCTCGCGCGTACGCTCGCGGATCGACATGGCGATCGCATTCGCCGACACCAGAACCATGGCAAAGAGCACGGCAAGGCAAATACTCAGGATGAACTGTTTCACATTGCCCAGGCCCTCAATGATGTGCAGGTTGAAAGCCTTCTCCGCTTCCGTTCGGGTGGGTTCGGGCGCGTTGCGGAACAGATCGTCGACTGCGGTTGCGACCGATCCAACGTGCCGCGGTGAGTCCGCGCGAATTAGGAGCACCTGGTATTTCCCGCGATGCAGGATCTCCTCCACGCAGTCCCAGTTGAAAAACAGCGGCCCGCTCGGCATGGACGAACGGTAGATTCCGCGAAGGTTCAATTCGATGTCGACGGGATGGCGCACGCCTTCCAGGATGATCCGGTCCCCGATTTTCCAGCCGAGCTTGCGCGCCAAGTCTACGCTGGCGATCGCACCAGCGCGATCCTGCTTCCACGCTTCAGCCTGACCCGGAGGCAGTTCTATGTCTTGGTACAGATCTACAAAAATCTTGGGATCGGTGCCGAACTGGCCGAAGTTTTCTTCTTTTTGCCCTGTTCTGTATAGCCCGTCAAAGGAGTTCATCCCGACGGCACTCACCACTCCGGGCAACCCGCGGACCTTCTCCACGTAATAGCTTGGCAGTGAGAGAAACAAGGAAACGCGATGGCGGCATACCAGGCGCAGCGCGCCGTTCGTCGTCCACTGTTCGACATAGAAGCTGCGCCATATCGAGATCATGAAGATGAGCAACAGAAACGAAAACGCCAAGCTGAGGGCCGTGAGCAGGCTGCGCCGCTTGTTGCGCAGAATGTTGCGAACAACGAAACGTGGGAGGGTCACGAATTCCTCTTCCCAATTGAACTTGCTTGCATTGGAACGGAAAGTTGGGGGATGATCCGTGACCTGGATCACAGGAAACGACCGAAACTCAGAAAGTGAAAGGTGTGAACCTAGTGTCCTGGCAGGGCCCGCGGGATGCCACAAATGCTGTGCGTCTTGCAGCGTGATTCCGGTCACTGACTTTCTGTGCTGGTCGCGTTACACACTAGCCGTCGCCTCTCGATGAGCACGTTCCCGCCTGATATCCAAGCCCGCCATGAGGCGAAAGCCGACCCGTGAGTCTAAGGAGGGCAAGATGGCAACTACATCAATCGATCGCGAAATCGTCGCTCCAGAAAACGAGTATGCAATTAGTTCGCAGCCATACGGCATTTACGTATGCCCCACATGCAAGCGGGAGGTGGAGCTAGGGCCGGGGAGTCTCGACTGCCGTGCCTGTGCGGTAAGCTACCCAATCCGCGACGGGATTCCCGACTTCATCGTGGAAAAGCTCGAAGAGAACAGTAACCGATCCCTACGCATGCTAGGCAAGGGGGACTCTTCCACCCTCCTTGATTTTGCCGCGTACAGTTACGAGAAATATATATACCCGCCAGTGTGTAACCTGTTTGGCGGCTGGCACAGCACGTCCTTGAAAGAGCTCGCACGAGACGTCTCTGACATTGTGGGATCGCAGGACGGTATTATCCTCGACGTGGCGTGCGGTCCGGGGACCTACGGACGTCGCATCGCTTCGGCGTCAAGGACCGTCTACGGCATTGACGCCTCCATGAGTATGCTGCGCCGGGGCGCCCGTTACGTCGAGCGGGACTGTATTCCCAACGTTCACTTCGCCCGGGCCAAGGTCGAGGCACTACCGTTCCAAGCCGGTCTGTTCGACGCTGCCATCTGCGCAGGGTCGTTGAACCACTTCTCCGACACAGTCTTGGCATTGCGTGAGATTAACCGCACTATGAAAGCGGGAGCGGCATTGGCGGTGATGTGCTTTGTGGTCAGCAGCAGAGGCCTCTTCAAATACAGATTCCTGCGCGAGCGCGCGGAGAGAGGAGGCGGTCATATCTTCGCACTCCCTGATCTCGACCGCTATGTGGGTGAAGCGGGCTTTGAGGCCTTTCGTCCCAACGCGCACGGCGCCGTCCTAGTGTTCAGTGCGCGAAAGAGACCGGCGGAGCACTAGAATGGGACTTACCCCCAGCAGTCAGCAACACCGAAGTAATCGCCGTCCAACGCAAGTATCGAGCCTTCGCTTTGATACGCCGCCGTGATGTGTTTTGCCAGCACGGGCGGCAAGTTATCCGAGACAATGTTTCGAAATTCGGGTCCCGTGAATAATTTGTTCGTGATCGAGGAACCTTAAGGGCAGTTGACACGGCCCGAATTTAGTCCGGTTGTCCGCAAATGCGTTATGGCAAGTGACAATGCCAGAATCCTCGTAGTCGGAGCAGGAGTGAACGGCTCTGTCTGCGCTTCACGCCTGTTCGAGCGTGGCGTGGATGTCACTGTGCTGGCGCGCGGCAAGCGGTTGGCCGAGATTGAGCGCAACGGGATCGTCATCGAGAACCCGTTCAGCCAAAAGCGGAGGGTCACCAACGTCAGGGCCATCGGCGAATTGGTGACCGGCGACACCTACGACTACATCCTCGTCGTCGTGCGCCGCACCCAAGTTGCCGAATTGCTGCCCACGCTTGCCGCGAACACCTCGCCCAACGTCGTCTTTATGAATAACAATCTCAACGGTCCCGCGGAGATCGTTGCAGCATTGGGCCCGCAGCGGCCGATGCTCGGATTCGTCTTTGCGGGGGGCAAGCGCGACGGGGAGATCATCCGGGCGATCGGCCCCTTCGATCATTCGCTGATGCGGACGCCCTTTGGCGAAATCGACGGAACCGTCACCCCACGGCTGAAGAGGCTGGTCGAACTGCTCAATCGGGCCGGTCTCAGGGCCAAGGTTTCAACCCACATCGTCGATTACCTCGCCACACACGCCGCCGGTGTGGCAGCAATCACGCCGCTGGCGGTGAAGTACCGGAACGACTTCAAGGCGGCGGCTCATTCGCCCGACGACCTGAGGCTAGCCGCCGCGGCCATGCGCGAAACTATTCCAGTGCTGAAGGCGCTGGGGCACAAGATCGTGCCCGCCGGTCAGCAGATTCTCGCCGTCATGCCGGTGTTCGTGCTGGCATTCATGCTTCGTCTGATGTGCAACTCCAAATTCGGCGAAGTCGGCGCGGCTTGGCACGCTCAGCAGGCGTCGGACGAGCTGCTGGCGCTCGCCGACGATCTCCGCTCGGCGGTTATCCGGTCTGGCGTTCCGGCCCCGGCCATCAGAAAAGTGTTAGACATGAAGTAGCTCCCCCTCGTGGCTTTGGTGAACCCGTCGCTACGTTGCGCTCAAATTCCTTCCCGCTGATCTTGCCTATGATGCTCAAGCCTTCGTTCGAAAAACCTGGCGCATGTTCAGAAGCCCAATAGCTGAGAACAATGTCCCGGGCGTGCACTCCAGTGCTGACGAAGGCAGGGTTCCATTCCTGGATCACATTGCTTCGAACAGAACCCTACTCGCAAATCACACCGTCAGCTGGTTGAGAAATTCTCCCAGCTTGGCTGTCGCTTTGAATTGCGGAATTGGATCGAGCTTCTTGAACCCGCTGGTAAACGCATTCGACAAGCTCCACATCGTCCGCGCCGAGAACTCCGGATACTCCGGCTCGAAGTACAGGCGGTGAACTTCGGTCAGGAGACTTCGCGGCGCCTCCAGTTCGCCATCGACAAAAGCCTCAACCAGGATCAGCTTGGCGCGCTCGTTGCTAATTTGCGAATCGCGCCACTGCTCCACTTGCCGTTGCATCGGCTCAAAGTTCCGTTGGATTCGGTCCACGCCCACAGCAAGCGTATCAATCAGGTTGAAGCTCTTGCTGTGCTTGGCTAAGACCGGCGTGAACACACCTGGAACAATGCGACAATATTCTCGATTTGACGCGATTTGGTGAACCCTTTGACTCGAAGCTTCCGTTTTCCGAAATGCCATCTTGTAGCACGAGACGATTTAGGCGGGCTTGTTACTCTGGCACGTAAGAAAGGGCTTCCCGCCGGCCCTAAACGATGATGGAGCATAATGTTACGGGAGTGAATAACGTGTGCTGGGACGTTGCGGCCCGAAAAATCACCTCCAGGAGTCTTGGAGGGGATATTTTTAGCGAGGCCGGTGCTCACCTTAAGCGTTACCCTGTGTTGCGCGACTCCATTAGCATGACGGACTAATCCCGAGAGAAGGCCAGACAGACAGGGCCTACCCCATTTCCGACTGCTGGAATCGTCATCGACAGTTTTGGAGCAGTCTCTTTAGGGCGAATGCTCGGTTGGTCGTCTATTCAGCGATAGGTGAGCGAATTCCTCTTTCCCACTAACAAAAGCGGTCGAGCAGACCTGCGAAGTGTGGACGTCTCCGCCATTGTCCGTGAGTTGATTCCTGCTCACTCGCCTTCGCTATCTTTTCTCCAGCGAACACTAGACGAAGACCAGTTGCCTTCGCTTGATCTTCGCGGCGCCTAATGTTTCGAGCAGTCGAGGGGGGCAAAATGGTGGTTGGGTAAGATAAAGGTTGGGTGCTGACAACGCGGATCGCGGTTGGAGATTGCACGGCTGTGTTCAGGAATCGGAGATCTCGACGAGCAGACTGAAAAGGTCAAGCCGAGTCGCCGGGGTACTCAATCCGAAGCGGCAGTCAAAGCTACGCGCTGGTCCGGGTGATGGACCCGTTTTCCAGTGGCGAGGCCGGTCTGCGTATCACGAGGAATGCTGACTTCGTGGTCCACCGCCTGCACCAGAATGGTGTCCTCTCTGCCTTTCTGTCTGCACGATCCAATGATCGGTCCCTGCCGTTCCCCGACCAGGGTGAGATACGCCGGTAACGCACTTAGCGAGCGTCTTCGAGCTGCGCCCGGTTTCGCGCTGCCATGAGTCTTGGTTGCGGAGCTGTCGGAGTTCATCCGAAAGATTGAACCGCAGCAGCGGGCTGGCTAGATAGGGCAATCTGCTTAGGGCATTACTGCTTTCACTCGGCTTGGGTACGGCTGAATTTCTCGCCATTTTGCCCTCCATCGACTGAGATACACAGTGTATATCGTGACACGATATACATGAAAGAAAGTATCATTCAATCGGCAACCGCCACCCCGGATATATGGGTGATCGGCGTCTTCCTTCGGGAAGCACGCTGCAGCACAAGCTCGACTCCCCGCTGCTTGTCGAGAACCCGTCACGACTGCAGGAATGTCTGTCTTTCTGGATCTATGATCGGATCATGGTCAGCATCATCTTGAAACGAGTGCCTGCCTTGACCGCGTGGGGTTGCGTGGCAGGTAACAGAACGACCTCTCCAGCTTTCACCGTGATGGGTTTACCAGCGATCGTGACTTCTCCTTCTCCTTCAACCCCTTGCACTAGCGCATCGAACGGGGAGGTGTGTTCACTCAACCCCTGCCCCTCATCGAAGGCAAAAATGGTGACGTTGCCCTTTTCTCGTTTCAAGATGACTCGGCTCACGACTGACCCCTCCTGGTAATTGACCAGTCCGGGCAAAGGCAAAGATTGGGCTCCGGCAATCTCTGAACTTGTTGCTGTGGTTGAACTCACTGTGTGTCTCCTGTCTTCAGTATTGGATGCGTCGGCACCGGCTAACGACTTATCGTGCCGGTAGCGGGAATGGCGCCGTGAGCAATTTCGTCCGGCTCGTCTTCGCCACGTTCATGGTGTGCCACAACTCGATTCCCCACCACAGCAAGGCGGTCAATTCGATGAAACCCGTGAACGCAATCAGCGGATAAGCGACATTGGGCGCGAAATCTGTAAGCACCTGCAGCAGCACGCGGCCTGCACAGCCGACGTTGAATAGAATAAAAGGAGCCCACAGCGAGTTCATTCGCTTGGCGTCGATCCCCGTCGGGAACCGCGCATTCTGCGGGTCCTATCGATTCGCCGCCAACAGCGGCGAGGGCCTGACAATAACTACTCCCTTCATGCCGGATCCCTCGTGCAAGGTGCAGACGTAGCGGTAGATGCCTGGCTCCGCGAAGACGCGGGAGAAAGATTGTCCCGGCTGCAGCAAACCGGAGTCGAATGGACGAGCACCAGAAGGAAGCTTCACATCTACTACGGATAAGGCTTTGCTGGCATCATCCACCACGTTGTGAATCACCGGCGAGGAGTTCTTCCAAACCACTTTGTCGCCGGCGTTCACAGTGATCGCCGCCGGCACGAATCCCATGTCAGTCATGCCGACTGTTCCCTGGGCAACTGGCGCTGTAAGCTTGGCCAAGGTCTTGCGGATTGCCGCCGCGGAAAGCTTGACCGAGCAGTTGGGAGCGAGTTCGTCCAGCGTGTCCACCACAAAACTGGGAACGTGAGGATCCTCCACTTCGACCACACTGCCGAAGTGCCCGGTCACATGGACGAGACGATTGGCGTTCTGCGAGAACAACAACGGTCTTGCTTCCACGCGATAGATCTTCGAGGACTGGAGTAGTCGCAACATCGCCTTGCCGTCATTGGACAATATGAGGCACCCGTTCAGTTCCTTGGAGCTTGCTTCGGCTTGCATAGGTGCTAGTTCTGGCGCGTGGCTTGCGCGAGTTGACTGCGCGGGTTTGCGCACATGCGCCATTTGGCTGTGCATGTCCATGTCCGTAGCTCGCTCGTCTGTAGTTGCCACGATTGGGTTGCTGTCCGTGGCTGCTCTGGAATTCGTCTGGGGTTCCGTCAGACTTGCTGCAGTGTCAGCCTGTGTCATGCCTGACAGGCGAGGCAGGCCGGAAGCGGCCGAATCGGGTGCGGGGCCCGGGTGCATCAGGGTCGCGTTCTCGGCGCCAGAAATCTCAAAGGTCGCCATTAACCCTTTTGCCATCCGCGCCATCGCATGGTCCATCATGGGGAACTGTCCCGGAATACTGGCTTTGAATTCCAGAATCGCGGCTGCGCCGGGCGGCACACTGGCGGTTTGGATGCTCGTCAAGGGAGGAGATGTCAGAGACCCAAACAGGTAGTCGCGAGTAAAGATCTCACCTACGACATGCAATGACGATGTGTCATTGGGCCCCGCGTCACCAAAGAAGACGCGAACCGTTTCTCCAACCTTTGCCTGCATCGGGTGCGTTTTCGTCAGAGCATCTACCGCTCCGTTGAACACGAAATACTCGGGGCTTTCCTCCATCAGTTTGGCATCGCTGAATTGTTGGAGCCCAGATTTGCCTTTGGCCGCACTGGTGTAAATTTCTCCCTGCATCACGTAGTACTCGTGATCCACAGCCGCAAGTCCGCCCTCCGGTTCGACCAGGATCAATCCATACATGCCGTTGGCGATGTGTTCGGCAATCATCGGAGTGCCGCAGTGATAGACGAAGAGGCCCGGGGTTGTGGCCTGAAACGTGAACGTTTTCGACTGGCCGGGAATCGCTTGGGTAAATGCCGCACCCCCACCAGGACCGAGCGCAGCATGGAAGTCAACCGAGTGGGCCATGTGACTGCTGGCGTCGTTGCGAAGCGTCACCTCCACTGTGTCTCCCTGTCGAACTCGAATCATTGGGCCGGGTACTTTCCCGTTGAATGTCCAGTAGCGGTAGGTCGTGCCGGCTGACGGATCGAGTGTTCCCACCACCTCCTCGGCCGTGAGGGTTACCTGAACTACGGATGGCTTTCTGTTCTCCGACCGTTGGAGGAACATCGGTCGGATCACGGACCACATCGACCGGCTTTGCTGTGCCGTTAACATGGCTTGCGTGTGTGGACGTCTCTGCAACCACTCCATTCGTTTCAGCAATCAGAAACACAACCAGCAGAAGATTCAGAAATACTTGCGCATCTAAACATCTGTAATGAGTTCTTATCGTCATATATCCCCCACTTGAGCTTCCACCAAGATCGTACGAAGCGTCTCCGACCGTAGCGATGACTTCTGTCACGGCGGACCGCCGCTCTTGCTCCCCGGTGCCAGCCCGTCTGTATTGGTCCATCATCATTTGCGGCTTGACCTATACTTGTATCGGGAGGCGATAGATCTCAATGGAGCATCCGTACTATCGGCATAGTCAGTTGTCACAGGAGCCGGTAAATGCTGGAGAGTGAGTTGTTTACACTGCTTCAAGGAACCACCGACGCGGCATTTGCGGTGACCGAAGAAGGCGAGATACTCTCCTGGAACAAGGCTGCGGAGAAGCTGTTGGGTTACTCCGCTGCCGAAGCCATCCACAAAACCTGCTATGACATTCTGGAAGGCATGGGGGTGTTGGGTACCCGGGTGTGCCACCAGCACTGCAGCGTGGCCGAGTGCACTGGGGGTAATACGGAGATTCCCAACTTCGACATGAGTGTCAAGACGCGCTCAGGGGAGCGGTTATGGGTCAATATGTCTACCATCGTGTTCGATAATCAGCGCACGGGCCGCCGCCTGATGGTGCATATGGCACACGACATCACCGAGCAGAAGAAGAACGAAGAGCTAATGCAGAAAATGCTGGAATTGTCGAAGCAAGTCAGTTCGCTCGCCGAGGCTTCTGTGCGCGCGGAACCGGCTGCTAGCCTGTCCGAGCAAGAGAAGCATGTCTTGCGCCTGTTCGCCGAAGGCAAGGATAGCGATGAGGTCGCCAGCACTCTGGGCATCAGCCCGCAGACCCTCCGCAATCACCTTCACCACATCAACCAGAAACTCCGCACCCACAACCGCCTGGAAGCAGTCATGAATGCGATCCAGCGGAAGCTCATCTAACAGTCCCCCCCGTACAACTGTCCCGGATTTCGGTACGAACGCTTCATTGTGCGTTTTCCCCACCTGCGGCACATTGGTTTCAGCCGGTCGTAACGGCGGGAGTTGCCAATGATTTCCCAATGCTCCAACCCACAATGCGGAAAACCCTTTCACTATCTCCGCGGAGGAAGGCTGTACCGGTTCGATGTACGGCGGCCCGTGGAGCCGTGCAGGGATATTCCCAATGCGATCTGCGCGAGCAAACCCTCACAAGCCAGCGTGTTCTTCTGGCTTTGCGGTGAATGCGCAAGCCGATCCTCGCTCCGATTCTCCCTGCGGGAAGGAATTTCTCTAGTTCCCCTGGAGCGGTTTCCCGAGGGCAGCAATCCCGTGGTAACCCGCGCCGTCGCGGCCGAGTGACTTTGCCGAAAGGAGTAAGGATATGGCTGCACAATGCGTCTCTGCACAAATTGATGGATCTCCCTATGGACTGAACCGACTTCCACACCTCGGGAACTCGCTGCTGCAGATATTGATTCCAAACGAAGTACAAAACATGTGGAAGGAAGAGACTTGGCAGACCGATGCTGGCCGCAGTGCCCGAACACTCGTCAAGTACCCTGATCTCCGTATTGTCCTGGTCTCGATGAAAGCCGGGACCCGTTTCAAGCAGCACAAGACCAGTGCACGGTTTGCCATTTTGATGCTCGCTGGTCATGTACGCCTCCACCTCCCCAATGCAACCGTGGAAGTACCCAGGGGAGAGTTGCTGGCGCTCGACCGCGACGTATCTCACGACGTGGAGGCAATTCGCCAAAGCACGTTCCTGCTAATTCTTGCCCGGCCCGATCGGAAGAGGGAGAGATGCCATGAGTGACTTCATTCACGAGTTGAAAAATGATCACCGCGTCATTCAGCAAGTCGTGGCCGGCATGAGTGCGGTCGCGGAACTGCTCGATTCCGGCAAGCAGGTTGATCCCAGTGTGCTAGCCGATCTCGTGCAGTTCTTGCGAGTGTTTGCCGATCAATGCCACCACGAAAAAGAAGAGCAGCATCTGTTTCCTCTGCTGGCAACCAAAGCGAACGTAAGCACCAGACGCGAGTTGGAATCCTTGGAACGGGAGCATCGCTCAGCCAAGCAACTGGTTGGACAATTGGCGAAAGTGGCAGAAGTTTACGTCCACAATCCGGCGGTGGTGCGGTACCGTGTTATTGATCTGCTCCAGCAACTCGTCGAGTTGTATCCAGCGCACATCTGGAAGGAGGATTTTCTGCTGTTCCCACTGGCGCAGCAGAGCCTGTCGCCGGCTGAACAACAACATCTCGAAGAGAAGTTCGCGAATGTCGAACGCGAAGTCGGGGAAGACGTGCATGCCGGCTTTGAGATGCTGGCCAAGAGACTGGAGGCTGTCGTCGAATATCGCAACACCAGCGCTTGCCCGTTGTGTTCCTCGGCAGCGTGAGGGAAAAAGCCTAGCCTCGTTCACGTGATAAAGATGTGCGTCAGCATGGAATTACGGATCGCAAGTGGCTCTCGGTAGTTCAGCCCCGGTGAGTACGCTAGGCAGCACAGCCCTGGCCGTTGCATCGCTATCGCCCGCCGGGTTGCTCTGGAGCGTTCTCACGCTTGCCGTAACGAGCCGCGTACTGGCACACCGGGGGATCTAGCAGATTCACTCCCGGGGGGACGCGCCCTATGAGGCGCGGCTCTGCGGATCAATTCCCCTTGGGCGCCGTCGCTGCGGTCACGTGATTGCGGCGCATGTTGTCACTGGTGAAAGAACGTCTGCGTGAAATCGTCGGCCAGACCGACGCAACCGAGATCATGGCCATGGAGCAACAACTCATGGCCGAGGGCATGCCCGTGGAAGAAGTGCGCTCAATGTGTGACCTGCATTCGCAAGTCACGCGCGACGTGCTCGTCCAGCTCGCTCCGCCACCATCCGTTCAGCCTAGCCATCCGCTTGACACGTTCCGTCGCGAAAACGCCGCGCTCAAACAGGTGGTCGCGACCATGCGCGGGATCTCGGCCGAGATCGCCACTCTGGACGGGGGTGCCAGCGCAAAAGAAGTTGTTCTTCGCCTCCGTCAGTCGGCAAACGACCTCATGGACCTCGACAAACACTACCAGCGGAAAGAGCATGCACTGTTTTCGTGTCTTGAGCGGCACGGAATCACCGGGCCTTCCAAAGTGATGTGGGCGAAAGACGATGACGTCCGGAACCTGCTCAAACAGATGAATCAGGCAGCGCACGACTGTGGTCCGACCTTTGGCGAAGCGAGGCAGTTTTTCAACCAACACGCTACGGCGGCTCTGTCGGCTGTCGAAGAAATGATATTCAAAGAGGAAAATATTCTCTTTCCGATGTCTTTGCAGGCGCTAACCGAGAACGAGTGGGCTGAGATCTGGTCAGTCTCCCCGCAATATGGCTGGTGTCTGGTCGAACCCCAACCCGGGTATGCTCCTCCCGTGACCACAGGCGCCACAACCGGGACCGTGCCGCACGACGGCACCATCATGATGCCCACAGGCCATGTAAACGTCGAACAGCTAACCGCTGTGCTTTCGACCTTGCCGCTCGACCTGACATTCGTCGATGCGGAGGACCGCGTCGCCTTCTTCAGTGAGGGCCCGGATCGTATCTTCGCCCGCAGCAAAGCAATCATCGGCCGCAAAGTCCAGCACTGCCATCCGCCTCGGAGCGCCGATACGGTCAACAAGATCCTGGAGGATTTTCGCTCGGGCCGCCAGAATGTGGCGGAGTTCTGGATCAACTTTCACAGGCAAGTTCGTCCACATCCGCTATTTCGCCGTTCGTAATACGCAAGGAGACTACTTAGGGACCGTCGAACTGACCCAGGACATCGCCCCGCTACGAGAATTGCAAGGCGAGAAACGGCTTCTGCAATACAGTTGAGAAGGCACAAGTGAGACGAAACCAAAAATATAGCGCTCAATCCGAAGCATCCAGAACGCGTGTGCTGGGGATGCGATAAATACTGTTCAGCGGACGACCTGCGCTCCGGGAACGTAACCATTCGGACGCAGCACCCGGTTGAGTTGTTCGGTGAAGATCGGCTCGAATGGGAACTGGATCACCACATTCCTGAGCCCCGGGGCGTCACCGAAAAAGAGATAGGTCTCTTAATCGTCACGTGTGCGAATCCACCGAAAACAATGATTGGCGACTTGAGTAGATAATGGTCGCCAATTCGCGACGCTCGGGACCTCAGAGTCTTAGCCGTTCCGCAATTGCCATATGCCGATGAATGACCGGGAATTGCACTGGGGAGAGTAACGGGATCCGAACCTATGGTCGCCTGCGTGAGAGGCCGGCGCGGACGTGTTGGGATCAAAGAAATATCCGAGTGAGGCTAGACCCTATACCCGCAATCGCGAGCGACGCTTTCATCTTCGATGAAATCGCAGTTGCTTCGTAGTTCTGTTTCATACGGGCGATGAGCTCATAATCTGCGTTCTTGCCGCCCAGATGTTGTGCTGCGGTTGAACCGTGACAGCTCTGGACCTGATCGGGATCGCGCCAACGACCTCTTCCATACAACGGAAGGGGTCACAGCATTTTGAAGCCAGATAAGACCAAGCTGGAGATCGGGGTATCTGCAAGCAGTTGAAAAGATGGTGGACCTAGTCGGGATCGAACCTAGTGTCTTCAATGAAAGCGGAAGTGTTTCTGGTGTTGTGACACCAAATGACACCAAACTGAAAAGCGGAGTATCGGCAAGTAGTTCAAAATGGTGGACCTGGTCGGGATCGAACCGACGACCTCTTCCATGCCATGGAAGCGCGCTCCCAGCTGCGCCACAGGCCCACTGTTGGGGGACACTACGGACTGTCCGTTGCGGACGGCCTTAAGTATTCTCGCTGAGTGGGAGCAGATAGTCAACGCGTCCGAGTTCTTGGTAGTGGCTGAATTTGCCCCCATTTCAGCGCAAGCCAAATTCAGCCACTACCGAGTTCTTCGTGCTTGATCAACTAAAGAAATCTTGAACCACTAAGGACACGAAGGATCACGAAGGCTTCGGCTTCAGACGGTTTTCTTTGGAGATCACTTCGCCGAGAGAAAACGGAGGATCGAGCGCATCACTCGGTCTGCTTGATCGGTTTAGAAGAGAAACTGAGCGTGTGCGCTTCCATCCAGAATGATCAATTGCTTTGGCTCAGGAGCTTTGTCAAATTGTTCGCGGATTCCGGGGAGACGTGGTCCGTCTCCGCTGGTGTCATCGCGGGCCACGATGAAAAGGGAAGGGCACTTGAGCTTGTTGGCGGGGCCGCTGGGCGCCGAGCCGAGAAATACCACGCGGTCGATCTCACCCGGCTGTGAAGCGATGGAGGCGTCGCCGGCGGCCCATCCTCCCATGCTCGCTCCAACGATTGATACAGTCTTCGCGCCGGCTTTTCGCAGATAATGGACCGCAGCCAGAACGTCCTTGTAAAGCGGACCGTTCATCGGGTCGGAATCGCCCGGACCTTTGGATTTTCCGTAGCCGCGGAAGTCGAGGGCTAACACGCGAAATTTTGCCGCGACCAGGGCTTCCGCCTGTTTCTTCCAGCTCTCTTTGTTGAACTGGCCACCATGGGCCAGTACGACGGCTCTGTCGCCATCCCCGTAAACATCGGCATACACAAGACCTCCGTCGTCGGTGGGAAACGACACAGTTTCTTGTGCGGCGGCAGACGCCACCAGGAGAATGGCCACGACGATGATGAGGAGTCGGCGCACGCGGCAAATTTATCACGGGATGGGGAATTCTTCCGTTTCTTTCCACAGGGAAGTTCTGGCATAATTGATCGTGCACCCCACCTGCACCATTTTTCAAAAACAACTTAAAGCGAGGAAGAGATGCCAGCGAAGTACATCTTTGTAACGGGCGGAGTTGTGTCTTCACTTGGCAAGGGATTGGCCGCGGCGTCCATCGGCTGCTTGCTGGAGAGCCGGGGGATGAAGGTCAACATCATGAAGTTCGATCCGTACCTGAACGTGGATCCGGGGACGATGTCGCCGTTTCAGCACGGCGAAGTGTTTGTGACCGACGACGGGGCGGAGACGGACCTCGACCTCGGCCACTACGAGCGTTTCACCCACGCGAAACTTTCCCGCGACAACAACTGGACAACCGGGCGAATCTACGAGCAGATTATCGCGAAGGAACGGCGTGGCGATTATCTGGGTAAGACGGTGCAGGTGATTCCGCACGTTACCAACGAGATCAAAGCCGCGATGAAGAAGGTTGCACAGGACGTGGATGTCGCGATCGTGGAGATTGGCGGGACGGTGGGCGATATCGAGTCCCTGCCGTTTATGGAAGCGATCCGGCAGATGCGTCAGGAACTGGGTCGAGAGCACACATTGTTTGTGCATGTGACGCTGGTGCCATTTATTGCGGCGGCGCAGGAATTGAAGACCAAGCCGACGCAGCACTCGGTTAAAGAACTGCTCAGCATCGGAATTCAGCCGGACATTCTTCTGTGCCGAACTGACCGGTTTTTGGCGAAGGACATCAAGTCGAAGATCGCCCTGTTCTGCAATGTGCCGGACGAGGCGGTGATCACGGCGAAGGATGTAGCGTCCATTTATGAAGTGCCGCTGGTGTTCGCCAATGAAGGTGTCGACACGCTGGTGCTGAAAAATCTACATCTGGAAGCGAAGGAACGTGACCTGTCGAAGTGGGAGGACATTGTCCACCGCGTGTACAACCCGAAGGACACGGTTACGATCGGGATCGTCGGGAAGTATGTGGAGTATGAAGACTCGTACAAGTCGTTGAAAGAGGCGCTGGTCCACGGATCGCTGGCGCACAACCTGAAGCTGCAGATTAACTGGATTGAAGCTGAGGGGCTGGAGGCGGCGGACGGCGACGGGTACGAGGCGCAGCTCGAAGGCTACGACGGGATTCTGGTGCCCGGGGGATTTGGCAAGCGTGGGATCGAAGGGATGCTGCTCGCGATCCGATATGCGCGCGAGAAAAAGGTTCCGTACTTCGGTATTTGTTTGGGGATGCAGACGGCGTGCATCGAGTTTGCGCGGAACGTGGTCGGGCTGGCGGAGGCGAACTCGAGCGAGTTCGATCCGGCGACGCCGCATCGCGTGATTTATAAATTGCGCGAGTTGCGCGGCGTCGAAGAATTGGGTGGAACCATGCGGCTGGGGGCGTGGCCTTGCAAGATTGAGCCTGGCACTTTGGCGCATTCGATTTATGGGAAGCTGGAGATCAGTGAGCGGCACCGCCACCGTTACGAGTTCAACCGGGAGTATGAAGAGCCGATGACGGCTGCGGGGCTACGCATTTCCGGGTCGACTCCCGATGGAACTTATGTGGAGATGGTGGAACTGCCGGACCATCCCCATTTTATCGGGTGTCAGTTCCATCCGGAATTCAAGTCCAAGCCGCTGGAGCCGCATCCGTTGTTCAGCCGGTTTATCGGTGCCGCGTATGAATATGGATCGAAGCGGCGGGCGGAGAAGGAATCGGCTGCGGTGGAGATGTTCCACCGGCCGGAGCGGGTTGCAGGGCGGTAGGATTTTCACCACGGAGCCACGGAGGCACGGAGAAGGGTTAGAATTTCTCCGTGCCTCCGTGGCTCCGTGGTGAAAGTGGTTTTGCATGATCAATTCTTTCCAGGTCGGCGACGTGCACATCGGGTCGGGCGATCTGTTTCTGATTGCGGGGCCCTGCGTGATTGAGAGTGAAGAGCACGCCATGCGGATGGCGGAGATCATCAAGGGCGTGACGCGGGCGCTGGGGTTCCCATTTATCTTCAAGGCGAGTTACGACAAGGCGAACCGCACGTCGATCCGGAGCTTTCGTGGGCCGGGGATCAAAGAGGGCCTGCGGATTCTGAAGAAGATCAAGAACGAACTGCAACTGCCGGTCCTGACCGATGTGCATGAGACGGCGGACGTGGGCAAGGTCGCCGAAGTGGCGGACGTGCTGCAGATCCCCGCGTTTCTCAGCCGACAGACCGATCTTGTTGTCGCAGCTGCGCTCAGTGGCCGTCCGGTGAACATCAAGAAGGGGCAATTCGTTTCGCCGTGGGATATGCGTCACGCGGTCGAGAAGTGCCGTGATGCGGGCAATACGCAGGTCTTTCTAACCGAGCGCGGGGCGAGTTTCGGATACAACAACCTTGTAGTCGACATGCGGTCCCTGGCCATCATGCGCAAGTTTGCGCCGGTGGTGTTCGATGCGACGCATTCGGTGCAGTTGCCTTCGTCGCAGTCGGATGGAGACGGCCCGGTGGTGAGCGGGGGCCAGCCCGAATTCATCCCCGTGTTGTCGCGGGCGGCGGTTGCGGCCGGCGTGGACGGAGTGTTCATGGAAGTCCATGACAATCCGAAGGAAGCGAAGTCGGACGGGGCGAATGCGCTGGAGTCGACCAAACTGCGCGGAGTGTTGAAAGAATTGCAGGCAGTGCGGAAGGCGTTGGCGGAGGCGCACGCGACGCCGTAGGGATAGATCTCCGTTTAAGAAAAAAGGCGGCTCAAGGAGCCGCCCTTTTTCCTTTGCAAAGCGAGATGTTCGCTTCTATTCCAGCACGAGGATGTTCTTCTTCGCGCATATCTCCTTTAGCACTTTCGGCCAGACGGTGACGCTGACTTCGCCGAGGTGGGCTTTGCGCAGGAGGAGCATCAGAGTACGGGACTGGCCGATGCCGCCGCCAATGGAGAGTGGCAGTTCGTTGTTGATGATGCCCTGGTGATAGGGGAACTTGAGATTGTCGAGGAGGTTGGCCATCTCAAGCTGGCGGCGCAGGGTTTCAGCGTTGACGCGGATGCCCATCGAGCTGAGTTCGTGACGGCGCTGCGTCACGTGGTTCCAGACCAGGATGTCGCCGTTGAGTCCGTGAGTGTCGCGCAGCGTTTGTTTGCTGGTGTCGGTGACCCAGTCGTCGTAATCGGCGGCGCGATTCTCGTGCGGGAATCCGTCTTTGAGTGGCCAGCCGATGCCGATAATGAAGAGTGCGGGATACTTCTGAAGAATGACGGTCTCGCGGCGTTTTCGCGGGAGGTCGGGATACATCGCCAGCAGTTCTTCGGCGTGGAGGAAGGTGAGTTCCTCGGGCAGGTTGGGGTAGCGCGGCTGGCGCAGTTCGGGGAACATTTCCTGGGCAAATTTCTCGGCACCGACCAGGACCTTCCAGATCTTGCGAACGACGGCCTTAAGAAATTCCAGATTGCGCTGCTCGGAGGTGATCACGCGCTCCCAATCCCACTGGTCGACGTAGGCGGAGTGGTCGTGGTCGAGGAAGTAGTCTTTGCGGACGGCGCGCATGTCAGTACAAATGCCTTCTCCAGTGCGGCATTCGAACTGTTTGAGGGCCATCCTCTTCCACTTGGTGGCGGCCTGGACGACCTGGGCGTCGAGGGGATGCTTGTCGCGGTCGTTGGAGATGTGGAACTGAATGGGAGTGCGGGAACCGTCGCGATCGAGCATGTCGTTGACTCCGCTCTCCGCGTCGACGATGAGGGGCACTTCCACCATCATCAGGTTGAGTTCTTTACATAGATTGTCTTCGATGTAACGCTTCAGGTGGAAGATGGCTTTCTGCGTTTCTCTTGGAGTGAGAAGCGGATGGTAGCTGCCGGGCAGAATCGTTTCAAGTTCGGTATAGTCGCCGATGCCAGGGCCGGCGAGGTCGGCTTTCTTGATGGATTGAGAATCGATGGGGGGCGCGCTGCGAGGATCGGCATCATCCTGGTCAAAGGTTTCGGTCACGATGTTGGTGTGGTCGTCCGGAGTAAAAAGGCTCATAAAGGAGGCTCCTTCGTCAGCGGCCTGAGTCGCGGACGCAGTGCGAATCGTCCCTATTGGATGGCCGATGATAGGAAGGGACAGTGATGGGGATCACAGGCGAGCGTGCGGCAAGGCACAGAGTGTAAGCGCGTTTCTTTTCCGCGCAGGGGCCGTGCCGGTCCGCCATCGTGTGTTAGATTGAAAGACTTCCATGAAACACGTTGCCAACTGGGCTTTGAACATTGCCGCGCTGCGGGGCGCGAGCTACGCCGACGTGCGCGTGGTCGCGCAGCGCAGCCGGGCGCTTACCACCAAGAACGGGAAAGTGGGCAGCGCGTCTGACGCTGAGTCGGTGGGGATGAGCGTGCGGGCAATTGCCGATGGGGCCTGGGGGTTTGCCGCGTCAGCGGAACTTGGACGAGGAGCAGTCGAGGCGACTGCGGCGCGCGCAGTGGAGATCGCGCGTGCCTCGGCGCGAGTCAAGCTCGAGAATGTACGGCTTGCCCCAGAGAAGCCTGCGGTTGCTGAGTGGAGCACGCCCTACAAGATCGATCCGTTTCCGGTGTCTGTCGAACAGAACATTGAACTGCTGCTGAAGATCGACGCGGAGTTGCGGTCGGTTGCCGGGATTACGCTGGCTGAGTCAAATCTCAATTTCAACCGCGAAGAGCAGTGGTTCCTGTCGTCGGAAGGCGCGGATATTCATCAGACCAAACTTTCGACGGGGGCGGGATATGCGGCGTATGCGTTCGCGGGAAATGAGATTCAGAAGCGGTCGTATCCGAATTCGTTTGGCGGGCAGTGGCAGAACAAAGGATATGAACTGGTCGACGAGTTGAAGCTGGTGGAAAACGCCCGGCGCATTGGGGAAGAAGCGGTTGCGCTGCATCAGGCTGATCAGTGCCCGGAAGGGAAGTTCGACATTATTCTCGACAGCTCGCAGCTCGGGCTGCAGATTCATGAGTCGGTAGGGCATCCGATTGAACTGGATCGCGTGCTGGGGATGGAAGCGAATTTCGCGGGGACATCGTTCCTAACTCTCGACAAGCTGCGCACGTTGCGCTACGGAAGCGAACTGGTCGATGTCGTCGCCGATGCGCGGCAGGAGCATGGTCCGGGGCTGGGGACGTTTGGATTTGATGACGAAGGGGTGGCGGCGCAGTGCACGCCGATCATTACCAACGGCCTGTTTACCGGATATCTCAGTTCACGGGAGACGGCGCACACGATCGGAGAGAATCGGTCCGGCGGGACACTGCGAGCCGAGGGATGGAACCGGCTGCCAATGATTCGCATGACGAATATCAGCCTGCTGCCGGGGAAAGAGCCGCTGAGCTTGGAGCAGTTGATCGCGTCGACCGATCACGGTGTCCTGATGCAAACGAATCGCTCGTGGTCGATTGACGACAAGCGCTATAACTTTCAGTTTGGCTGCGAGATCGGATGGGAGATCAAGGGCGGCAAGCGAGTGCGCATGGTCAAGAATCCATCGTACTCGGGGATCACGACAGAATTCTGGAATTCTCTGGATGCGATCTGTTCGCGCGACGAGTGGACGCTGTGGGGAACTCCAAACTGTGGCAAGGGGCAGCCGCAGCAGGTGATGGGAACGGGGCACGGGGCGGCGCCATCGCGGTTTCGTGGGATTAAGGTGGGGAGCGCGTTTAAGGGAAACTGACTTCACCACGGAGACACTGAGGCACGGAGAATTGCAGAAAATCTTTGCATGCTAACCAAGGAACAGGCCGGCGACGTTTTTGACCGCATAAAGAAATTCTCGTCCGCGGATGAGGTTGAGGTTCTTTTTTCGGGCGGGCGGTTTGCGCTGACGCGCTTCGCCAACAATACGATTCATCAGAATGTGGCCGAGGAAAATTATGTGGTCTCCGTGCGGTCTGCGTTCGGCGGCAAAACGGCGCGGGCTTTTACGAACAAGTTTGATCAGGAAAGTTTGCGGCAGGTAGTGCGGTCGGCGGAGAGTCTGGCTCGGGTGCAGCATCCTGATGACGACCTTTTGCCGATGCCTGACGCCCGCTCCGCGGGCGCGACGGGCGAGTCGCCCGTCTCCACACGAGTCGTTCCTTCCCGACATTTTCAGCAGACTGCCGCAATCACTCCCGAGTTGCGGGCGGAGGGCGTCAAGAAGATCGTGGGGGTGGCGGACCGGTACAAGCTCACGACTGCCGGAGTTTTCTCCAGTGCGGAAGTTTTGGAGGGAATCTTCAATTCGCGTGGGTTGAGCCGCTGGCATACGCAGACATCGGCGGAGGTTTCGATCACCATGCTGGCGGGCGATTCCTCCGGGTGGCAGAAGGCGAATTCGCCCGACGTGAGCAATCTGGATCCGCTGGCGCTGGCTGAGACGGCGGCTCGAAGGGCGGTGGATTCGGCGCGTCCACGGGAGATTCCGGCAGGGAAGTACACGGTGATCCTGGAGCCTGCGGCGGTGCTCGACATTGTTGGATTCATGTTCTGGGATTACTCGGGCATGGCGATCCTTGACCAGCGCTCGTTTCTCACGGGACGGATCGGAACGAAGTTGTTCGGCGACAACATCACGATTTGGGATGACGTGGCGCATCCTCTGCAAACCGGGTCTCCGTTCGATGGAGAAGGGGTGTTGCGGCAGCGATTGCCGCTGGTGGAAGACGGAATCGTGAAGCGGGTTGTCTATGCGCGGGCGACGGCCGAGAGGATGAAGCGATCGGAATATAAGGATAAAGTCGGTCCGATTGAGGCGACCGGTCACGGCTTCGCGCTGCCCAACGAAATGGGCGAGATGCCGCTGAATATCGTTTTTGCATCCCCACGGGATCCACAGACTGTGGAGCAAATGATTGCCTCGACCGAGCGTGGAGTGCTGGTGACGCGGCTGTGGTACATCCGCGAAGTGGAGCCGTTCGAAAAGATGCTGACCGGCATGACACGTGATGGCACGTTTCTAGTGGAGAACGGCCGGGTGCAGGGCGGGGTGCGAAATTTCCGCTTCAATGAGAGTTTGATTCACATGCTGTCGAGCGTGGAAGCGATGGGCGTACCCGTGCGATCGTGCGGCGAAGAATCGTTTGACATGGTAGTGCCGGCGATGAAGGTGAAAGAGTTCAACTTCACGGAAGTGACGAAGTTCTGAGCACTCGGGCGTCAGCTTTGAGGGGCTGTTCTCTACTTCTTTTTACCTCGGATTTTTCTCCTGAAATTACCGGAAATTGACCCGAAATTGACCGGAAATTGACGGTTCCGAACAGGCTATTTCAGGCTTAATTCCGCGCCGGGAAATCCCTCCTAATCCATTCAAAGAAAAGAAGTTAAGCCCCGTTTGTTCCATGACTTCGGTAACTTTGTTTGCCCCATTTGAGGGTGTACGCTGCCCTTGAGTTTGATGAGAGTTCGGCAAGCGGAAACATCGCTACCGGCAGGAAAGGTTCTTCTCAGCGTGGCAGCAGAAGGAACAGCACCGATGACCGAGGCGCGGGCCAGGACGGGACACTACGAAGATATGCAGAGTGCGCCGCGATTTCCGTTGCATCTCTCGGCGTCGGTCAAGAGTCAGGGCAGCGCGTATTCGGCGGAGACGGAAAACATCTCAGCCAACGGCGTGCTCTTTGCCATGGACAAAGATGTTCCTGTGGGCTCGATGGTGGACTTCACGATTCTGTTGCCGGCAGATGTGGTGGGGGCACGCAAAAATGTGCAGATCGATTGCCGCGGCCGCGTTGTGCGCAGCTTCGAAGATCGGGGCAGGCGCGGGGTAGGCGTAGTGATCGACGAATACCATTTCGAACGAATGTAAGGCGCAAGGGACTGAATGGCTACCATTCCGGTTAGCGTGGAAGAAAATTTCGAAGCAGGAGACGACGGCGGCAAAGGCCAGTTCGTCCGCGTGATTGTGGCCGATACGCAGGCCATCTTCCGCGCCGGCCTGCGCAAAGTCTTCGCGCTGGAAGATGACATTCGCGTGGTTGGTCAGGCCGAGACAATGGCGCAAACGCAATCGGCGGCCGCCAAATTCACGGCAGATGTACTGATCTTTGAGGCGGCATTGACTCCGAATCCGGTGGAAGCAGTCGCTGAAATGCTCCGGCAGAACCCGAATCTGCGCATCGTAGTGGTGACGCCAGGAGCCGATGAAGAGTTGACGTTGGACCTGTTTCGCCGCGGAGCACACGGCATTGTTTCGCGGGAAGTGGAACCAGAGTTATTGGTCGAGTGCCTGCGCAAGGTGGTGGCCGGGGAGACATGGCTCGACCCGCAAGGCGTGCGCTGGGTGATGGAAGCGTATCGCAGCCAGACGAACCGGCCGGCAGGATCTCGTCCGAAGGTGCAGCTGACTCCCAAGGAAACGCTCATTGTTTCGTGCGTGACCCAGGGGATGAAGAACAAAGAGATTGCGCTGCGCGTGGGCACAACGGAACAAGTTGTAAAAAATTATCTGCGCAAGGTGTACGACAAGCTGGGAGTCGCGGACCGTCTGGAACTGGCTCTGTATTGTTTGAACCATCATGTGGTGGACAACACGAAAGTTCCGCCACTGCCAGTGCCTTCCGAGAACGGTGCTGCGAACGCAGCAGCAGCGGGTGCGTCGGCTTCAGGCGCGGCTCCTGCGTCTGCCTCAGCGCCTGCGGTAATCGTAGATTCTCCCGAAAAACTCTCCTAGGAGTTGCCCCGCTGCGGTTGTGCTCTTCCTTATTAGCGTTTCGAATTCATCCTTTCGAGTTGCGGTTTCGACGACTTCACCCATAGAATTGAACAGAACAAAAGAGCCGCGCGATCGTCAGATTTGCGGCCGAGTAAAGAGCTTCTGTAAGAGTCGTTCCTTCCATCCGATTCACGCCGGAGAGATGGCCGAGTGGCTGAAGGCGCACGCTTGGAAAGCGTGTTTACTCGAAAGGGTAACGTGGGTTCGAATCCCACTCTCTCCGCCAGTTACTTTTTGTTTTGTTATACTTGACATGCTGTGATACCGTGAGTGATACCGAAATGAGGTAGCCCACGTGAACCGGCAAGTCAATCTCACCAAAAGGGTGAAGACCGAAAGCGGCCTTCGCTACTGCCCAGTCGTTCTCGCAGCCAATGGCCGGATCAGGCCAAATTACGTCCTCGTCGATGGAAAACAGGAAGTGCACCCCGAGGGTGCGTACTACCTGGAGTGGCGGAATGGCGCCCGGCGAGTTCGGGTGTCGGTAGGCAAGGACGTGGCTGAGGCCGCGGCCAAAGACATCGTAAAGAGGCAGAACTCAACGCTGTCAACAGCGGCGTCACCGTAGTTTCTCCCGCGCCCAGGACGGTCGCAGATCGCTTCCAACGACCATTGCAGACTACCTCGCTGAAATAAAGCTTACAAAGAAACCAAAGACCCATTCAGCATATTCAACGGCTCTCGAATATTTCCAAGAGAGCTGCCCGAAGTTCTGCCTGGAGGATCTCGATCGAAAAGATCTGCTGAAGTTCGCCGCATTCTTGCGGGACGACAAGGAGCAGGCGCAGCGAAGCTGCTGGAATAAATTCTCGAACGTGATGACTTCCTGAAGGCGCAAGGGATTCGTGGGCTCGCGGGAAAAAATGACTGGCCGCGCTACACCGAAGAGGAACCGGAGGTTTACGAACAGGAAGAACTCGATAAGCTGTTCGCCGTCTGTGACGCGGAAGAACGGCTCTGGTATGAATTCTTCCTTATGACGGGCGAGCGCGAGCAGGAAGTGATGTATACCGAGTGGCGAGACATCAACCTCGTCGGATCAATCGTTCGCGTCACCCACAAGCCGGACAGGGGATGGACACCGAAGGCGTACAAGGAACGCGAGATTCCTATTCCTACGAGGCTCGTGAAGAATCTGAAAGCGTGGAAGGCAAAGGCGAACAAAAACTGCAATCTGTTATTTCCTACCGTCAGGATGCAACCCAAAGCTCAATTTCCTCGACAGCCTGAAAGCTGTGGCGGAACGCGCGGAGCTTGATCCAGAGAACTTCTGGCTCCACAAATTCCGAGCGACCTTCGCGACCCGGTGTCTGTGGGCAGGTGTCGATCTGCGGACAGTTCAGCAATGGCTCGGCCATTCCGATATGGAGAGCACGATGCGCTACCTGAAGCCATCGCGCAGCCAGCATGTTCGTGAGAAGGTGAACGAGATTTTCGCTTAGCGCCCTTTTCTTCCCGCGGATGGCGACACCGAAGGTCTTTCTCCTGCCTGTGGTACGCATGGTATCCCCCGAGAGGGAACGAAAGAGCGATTTAGAGAATGACGAGGCAGAGCAAAAAACGCCATCGCTTGGCGCGAACAAATCCCGCATGTGCGCGGGGTATAGTTAGCGCAATCGAATCCGGGTTTGAAGATTGAGAGTCTGAGAGCCCGGTTCTGCCGCTAGAGCTGCCGTTCTGTAACTAACAGAAAATAAACAGTTCGCTTTCGTTTAGAGACGCGCAGGGTTCGTTCTAGAAAGCAGGAAGTTGTGGCCATTAACGGCAGTTCATGGCTGCTCTGGCCACAAAATGGCCACAAATTGCTTTGGTCGTTCTACGGCTCGGTCGAGGGAGAGAATCGACGGGGTTGGAGTAGTTTCGAACAGTTCCCCTCTACGGAACCCTCACATGGAGGTTGTTTCCATCGTGAGTTGGGAAAAGGCCTGCGGCCTCAAATCCCGACGCCACTGTCTCCTGAATTCCCCGGAATGGTTCGGCTCCCCAGTCGGAGTACTGCTTGCCGCCAAGGAGCCGAAGTTCCCGAATAGAGCCGTTCGATGACGGGCTTCCAACGGGCTGCGCCGTTTGGGAGGGCGACGAGGCGGGCCAGTGCTTCCTGACTATTCTCAACGAACTGAAGGCGCGCGGTCGCACGGCCGAGGTTCGCGAAAATATCCCCGATCGCAGTAATGGAGTCAGACCAGAGGGAGACCAGATCCTGCCCCCGGCACTTGTAGTTCCAGATTGATTGTCGGAGCCGACCATGCACGCCCGCAACGTGTACCGGATCGTTCAGCATGCAGTCGCGCAGATCCTCGCGGCCCATATAGCGTGTGCCGAGATCAATTTCCCCGCGTACTCACCCCAGACCATGTTTGCGATATAGTCGCACACGTTGGGCCAGAGCTTGGCGTCGGGAGGGAGATTAGATTTGGGGAAACCGACTGCCGCTCCGCGTGCAAATTCGTCGTGCACATGTCCAAGTTCGTGGGCGAGGGCCGTAACGGCCAGGGCATTGCCCGCCATCGCAGCGGCAACCATCATATCGGTTAGGATAATGATTGATCTAGCGGCCTCTCAGTGCTGCCCCACGATAGATTCTTGCCGACTGCAACACCTCAGCCTGATTCGTCACTCCAACCTGCGGCAGTCCGACTCCCGTTCCAGAAATTTGTCGCTTCATTGAGGTTGGCGGTGAAGAGTATGAGGCGAAATGCCCGGAGTTGGAGCGCGTTTTCGTTCTGAATCCTCTGACACAGCTCGGAAAGAACCGGTGCGGCAACATCTCGTCGAATTCGCGCTGATGCATCCGCGCTGATCATCACAGTTTCGGTTGAGAACCATAGAACGTCCGCCTTGTTTATCCCGCGCTGCGCATTCTCAATAACCGAAAACTTGATCACTGATTTACAGTATACCGGTCGCTTGTACATGCGCCTCCCGCCCAAACGATGAGTTCCGCGTTCCAAACCTCCTTCATTTGTGTCTTATCAATCATGTCGGTAGCAAGTTAAAATGTCCGCTTTTTGTAGCAAGTGAAATGTCCGGTTTCAAAGTTGTGCCCTCGCCGCAGGGGTTGGGTTGGTTTTGGGGATGGGGTTGCAGGGGAAGGGGGCAGTTCCCCTTCCCCTGCTCAGCTCTGCAGAAGCCTTGGCGGATAGAGGTGCACCGCCGGCGTCATAGCGACCCAAGCAATGCGGCCCGTGGGTCAGACTCAAGTTTCCATTCAGGTGTTGGTGCACCACCACCTGGCAACCCGCCAACGTGGCCCGCCAGCGTACCCGCTCGATCTGCAAGCTCAGATTTTGAAAGCTCACGGTGTTGTCGCGGTTCACACTGCGCTCGAACTGCAGCGAGAAAATCCGTTCCAAATCACGACTCCGGCAGGGCACGAAAGCATTGCCCCGCTGCCGGGGCGCGACCTGAAAACGGCGATTGAACTCGGCCATGTAATCTTCCCGCAGAAACCGGTTCGCCGCCTCCAGCGTCCCGAGCTGGCGCAGCCGCAACTCCTGCGGCAATCGGCCCTGCCAAGTACCGAAGTTGCGTTCGCTGCGCCCGCGCGCTTGCGGCGAGTAGGCCGGGATCATCTGCACTCCCAACTCGTGCAACGCTCGCCCCACTTGCGTGCGGCGATGGTAGTCCACCTTGCCGCCCACCTTCGGCGTCAGCCAGAAATGGCTTCCCCGATCGCTGTACAGCGCGCAGAACACGCCTTTGCGCTCGATCACTTCCCTCAGTCCCGCCATCACCGTCGCCGTCGATTCCTCCTCCACCAGTTGGGCGTAGTAAATCTCGCTCGTGGCATCGTCCAGAATCACGATCAGGTCGTACCAGCGTTCGTCCTGAAACCACTGGTGGCGGCTGCCGTCGATATGCAACAGCATCCCCGGCAACGGCCGCCGCTCCCGCCGCTTGCGATGCGCCCCGCGCTTGCGTCCTCGCCCCACCAGGCCCGCTCCCTGCAGGGCCTGCTTCACCCAGGTGTAACTCAGTTCGATCCCGTGCTCGGCAGCCAACTTCTCGTGAAAGTGCTGCACGTTCAGATCGAAATACTTCTCCCGGTACAGCGCGAACACCTTCTCCACCGTCGCCACCGGCACCCGCCGCCGCGAGGGCTGGCCCCGCCGCCGGTCCAGCAACCCGTTGTAGCCCTCTTCCACGTAGCGCTCCCGCCACCGCCGCATGTGCCGGTCGCTGATGCCCAGAATCTCCGCCGCCTGCCACCACGTGATCTTCTTCGCCATCGCCGGCAACATTACGTCCTGCACTTTCATCGCCCGCTCCATCGCGGCCCTCGGATAAGCTTCCATGCTCCGCATGGTCTCCTATCCTCACCGCCCGCAAAGCGGACATATCACTTGCTATCTCAACCGGACATATCATGTGCTACCGACATGTGTCTTATCAATCATTGACATTCTGACGCCCGCTGCGTATCTTTGACGCGAATCGGCGAAGCGAAGGATGAAGGTTGTACCGACCTCTCATCCCTGGGGGCTTTGCTCGCTGACTTCCCAACAATCAGACTTATTTCTACGTGCAGATGCGTCCGTGACGCTGCTGCTGAAACAAATTGTCGGTGTTGGTTCCAGCGAGGGTGCCGAGCTTTTGGTCCACCTTGCATAAGCGGTGATTCACCCGTTGCCGTCCGTGACAAGAGTTTTCTACAAGCGAAAAGAATTTGCAGGCGAGCGGGAGCTTCGAGCGGTGATAGCGATGTATTCCCCGCAGGAGACACGAGACGGCACGGCACGAAACCTCTTCGCAGCGGGAATGCGATTGAGATTGATCTGCGCCGGCTGGTCACCCGCGTCATCTTCTCACCGTCCCCGCCTCCGGTGCTGCTGAAACGTGTTCGGGAGCTTTGCGGAATCCGATGCGCCATTGTCCCCTTGCCGAGCGATGGCAGGGAGCGGATAGCTTTGTATATCGCGCCGCTTGCGCCGCGCAATACGTAAGAGATCGTGTTCCCAATCCACATGCTCCAGGCGCAGCGCAGCCACTTCGCTCACGCGCCAGGCCGTAAATCGCCATGAGCATTAGGATCGGGCGGTCTCGAACGTCCACCCGGGCGTGTTGCGCATCCAATCCCGACAAATATCCGGCGGACATCGCTCCAATCAGCGGCCCGCGGGCAGAGTTTCCGAAGCATAGATCCGCGGCGCCTTGAATGACGCTTCGCGAGGATCCTGACGGGTCCACCCCCGCTGAGCCAGCATAGCGAAAGAACATTCGAAGGATTGTGGCAACGCTGCTTATCGTCCCGGCGGCACCAGCCCCGATTGCTTCGGTAAGTCAGGTAGGCATCGATGTCGTTGGCCTGCAGGGTCTATCAGGGGTCGGTTCGAACGTGCCGTACCAGCACAAAAAGGCTACTTAACATGTGCCAATAACTTTGGCTGACAGTCGCTGCGGTGAATCCGCGCTCCTCCTTAGCCCACCGACAATACTCGTCGGAGCTGCGGCTCGGAACGGGATCAAGTCGCAGGTGCTTTCGGCCGGCTGCGTACGAAATTGAAGCCAGTCTGTCGCGAGCCCCACACTCGTGGACTCATGTAAGGTCATATCGGGGATCGCCGATATTCGAGCTCTCGTGTTGCTTCCATCTATATGCTGCGGCTTGTACCTGCTCCATCGTCACCTGCCGCAGATCAGGGGTGGCCGCTCAGGGCGGCGAGCAATCCGGAACAGAGCTGTGGGCTTTGGATGTCAGCGTGGCTGCGGGATCTCCCTTGCTGCTTGCAGGGGTCGACAAATATCGCTGTCGCTGCTCAGTACTCGGAGCGTTGGAATGACGGGCGATAGTGGGCGGGGCATTTGGAACAGTTGATCGAACATGACGGAACCTCCGTAGGGATTGACGGGCTACCACCAAGGGAAAGTAATCCTTATGTCTTGTCAAGATTAGAAACACAGGCAAATTCCTCATTGTACGGATTAGGGAATTGGTCGCCTAAAGGGACAATTTGTGCTGCCCAGCCGAAATCATTGTTCGACTTGATGTCTTGGCTCAGCGTGAAATGGCGAAGCAACCCAGTACAGCAAAGGGGCACCTCACACGACTGCAAATACGTTTCCCGATACAGCGGTGACTTTAGTAATTTCTTGTTTTCGATCCTCACCAATATCATCGTTAACTTGCTGTCCCAAACTCTTATTTGGAGACTCTCCCGGTGAACCACATCCGCAATGGTGTTGTACTCAGTTTGATCTTCAGCCTCGGAACGCTGATCGTCGCAGCACCAGCAGCCAGAAGATTTCAGCAAGCTAGATTTCGCCACGCTCCAACAGCGGGCTGCGGCTGGTGAAGCTCCGGCACAAGCTGAGATTGGTTGGCGCTACATCTGGGGCAAAGGTGTCACCCGTGATTATGCGCAGTCCGCAGTGTGGTGTCGCAAGGGTGCCGACCAAGGCAACGCCTCGGCCCAATTTTGTCTATTCGAGGCCTATCTGACAGGCATTGCTGGCTCCGGACCTCAGGCTCTGTTCTGGTTGCGAAAGGCTGCCGACCAGGGTTATC
>CAVPBT010000002.1:0-493331 GCA_963701935.1 uncultured Acidobacteriaceae bacterium
GCTTCCGCGTAGCTCTCATAGGTCCGCTGCTTGCGCTCTAGCTGCTGCCCTTCCAGCCAGCGCAGGAGGTCGACGCGGAGCGTAGTCTGCCGGTTGTCGGCGTAGGTTCCCGCCTTCACGTAGCCGAGCGCTTCCACGACGGGCGTCTCGGACTCCCTTCTCGGTGCGGTACGGCCCGATCCGCGGCTGGCGGCGCTTGCCGTCCGGGCCGGGCGGCGCCTCGATCCGCCGAGACAAGGCGCTCAGGAGGGGGGCGCGGCGGCCAGACCACCGGTGTGAGCGGGTCATCCCCGGCCGCTCCCGCGCAAGCGCGTCACCGGTCTCATAGGCCGTGTTCGCCGAACCACCCGGCGAGTTCGCCGGCGCGGCCGACCGCCCGTAGCCGCCGCTCGTCTCGTCCCGACCTTGGCCGACGCCACGATGAAGCCGGTCACCCGATAGCAGCATCGTAGAGGGGCCGGGGACGAACCCTTGCCCGCCGCGGACGATCAGGGCCACGTTGGCCTGGGCCGGCAGCCGCAGTTCGAAGATTTCCACGCCATGCAGCCGTGACCCGGGCGGGATCTGCGCCTGGAGCAGGTCGGCGCGCAGCGCCTCCAGCGGCGCCGCCTCGACATCCACATCGAGCGGTTCGGCCGGTGCGGTCACCCTCAGCCGCCGCGCGCCCCACGGCAGGGTGGTGCCTTGCAGCAGGATATTGATCAGGACGACGGTGAGCACCACGTTGAACAGGCGGTGGCCCCGGGCACGCGAGCCATCACGGGGATCGTGGCCAGCACGATCGGGACCGCGCCGCGCAGCCCGCCCCAGGACAGAAACGCCTGCTGGCGCCAGGGCACCCGCAGCGGCAGCGTCGCGACGGCCACCGCGATCGGCCGGGCCAGCAGGACGAGCACCGACCCCGCGGCCACCGCCGGCAGGTTGGCCGGGCAGCCGTGACGGGGAGGCGAGCAGACCGAGCATACACAAACAGCCCGATCCTGGGCGAGCCAGGCGACGCCTTCGGCAAAGCCGCGGATCGCCGGGCCGTGCGGCAGCCGGGCATCGCCCAGCACCAGCGCGGAGATGTAGACGGCCAGGAGGCCGCTCGCGTGTGCCAGCGACGCCACCCCGTAGCTCGCGACGATGAGCGCCAGGATCGCGATCGGGTAGGTCCAAGGCCGGCAAGGCCACTCGCCGAGGCCCGAAGGCACCGGCCAGTCCTGCCAGCAGCCCGATCGCGGCGCCGGCGGCCAGCGCGTAAACCACCTCGGCAGCGATCAGCCCAGGCGAGGGCGCGTGCCGGCCCAGGTCGCTGAGCAGGGTCACCGCGAGCACCGCGGCGGTCGTTAGCCCTGACTCTCCCTCCAGCATCCCGGACAGCCGGGGCGGCAGCGGCAGCTTGCGCAGCACAGAAAACACCGCCGCGGCGTCGGTGGGGGCGAGGACCGCGCCGAGCAGCAGCGCGTCCCGCCAGCCAAGGTCCAGCAGCCAGCGAGTGGCCACGGCGACCACCAGGACACTGACCGCCACCCCGGCCGTGGCCAGGCTTAGCGCGGCAGGAGCCGCGGTACGCGCGTGCGCCCAGCTGGTCGTCAGGCCGCCTTCGGCGAGGATCAGCACCAGCGCGCTGAGCCCCAGAGCCTGCGCCAGCCCGGCGTTGTCAAACCGCACGCCAGCCCCCGCCTCACCGAGGGCCAGGCCGAAACCGAGGAAGACGAGCAGGCCCGGCAGGCCGATCCCATGAGCGAGCCGGGCCGCCACGACCGCCGCGAGCACCACCCCGGATCCGGTGAGCAGGACAAGGCCGAGATCACTCGTCGTCACGGCCGTCTCCGCATCTGCCGCCCCAACGCCCGCCGCTGGTGGCCACCAGTCTGCCCCATCAGCGACCAACAGCAGATAATCAGCGCTAGGCGCCGCCGCACCGGGATCATAGTTGAGGCTGCGCAGGGATCGCACAATGCAACAGTGCGTCCGGCTCTCCCCGGTACCGACGCCAAGGCCACAGGGTCCCGGGCGTGACCTTCCTTCATCGAACGGAGGGTCGCACCCTCCGTGCTACAGCCTGTCTCACGAAACCTGGTCCGCTGGCCACCGATCGACGGTCAGAGAGGCCTTGACCCGGTTCACTCACCGCCCGTCCGGTCCTGCCGGTGCTGGCCCCGCCGGTGCTGATGGCTCTGCTTCCAGGTGCTTCTTCAGGCTTGTCCGCCCCTGGACGCCACAGCCGAGCGGAACTGGGTTCCCTTCCCGACGGGCCCCGCGGTGATCTTCTCTGCCCGCACCACCTGCGGTTGTACTGCGGCTCGTTGCTCTGGTCAGCACGTAGCCGAACGCCACATCGACGGGCCGGCCGATCACGATCTCGCCTTCAACCTTAGCCATGCCGCTCCCCGTCCGGACCTCCTACCATCAGAACGGGCTGTGGGCGCGACACATAGAGACCAAGATCCCGGACCCACCTCGCCCTGAGCCACCGGTTTCCTCGCCCTGCAGGTCCACAGCTTCCCCTCAAAAGTTGCCTTCCGCGACCTGCGCATCAAGACGTAGCTGCGCGCCGCGCCGTCAGCCGCGGTTACCCCGGCGGCCCCCGGCCCGGGCCCGCCTGAGCAGGATGGCCTGCCGGTCATGAGCCAGGCAGCTGGCCCAGGGTCACCTTGACGGTGGCGGTGCTGCCGTCCGGTTTGGTGATTTTCAGGGAGACCTGCTGGCCGGGGCGCAGGCCGGCGAGCGCGGCGGCCAGCGTCTCGGTGTCACTGACCGGCGTTCCGTTGACCGCGGTGATCGCGTCCCCGGGCTGCAAGCCTGCCTTCGCCGCCGCGCCGCCCGGGGTCACCGCGGCGATACCCGCGCCTGCGGGCTGGCCGTCCGGCCCGGTAACCGTCTGTACGCGGATACCGAGGGCCGCGCGGTGGGAGTTCGTGACGTGGCCCGTGCTGACGATCTGCCCGGCGATATCGGTGACGATACTGGAGGGGATGGCAAAGCCGATCCCGGGAGCGGCACCGCCAAGCTGCTGGTCGGTGGCCGCCAGCGTGGGAATGCCCACCACCTGCTCCGCCAGGTCGACGAGCGCGCCGCCGCTGTTGCCCGGGTTGATCGCCGCCGACGTCTGGATCACGTCCGGGAGCGTCGCACCCGGCGACCCGCCTTCCGCCGGCTCGGCACCGTCCGCCCGACCGCGGAGATGATCCCGTCGGTCGCGCTGCTGGCCAGGCCCAGGGGGTTGCCCATGGCAAGCACGATGTCACCCACCTGCAGCTTCGAAGAGTCAGCGAAGTGCGCTGGCACGAGATGCGCGGCCCCGGTGACCTGGATGACCGCCAGATCGTCCGGTGGATAGCTGCCCGTGAGCCGGGCGGCCAGTGGCGTCACCGAGCCTGCCAGGACGACCTGGAAGGACGTGGCGGTGCCGACGACATGCGCATTCGTCACGATGTGACCGGCCGTGTCGTAGACCACGCCGGAGCCGAGGCCGGACGCCGTGGTGATCTCCACGACCGAGGGCCGCACCCGGCCGATCACGTTGACGTAGGCCTGCTGCAGCGCGACGCTGCCGCCAGCCGTCGCGGCCGGTGTCGCGCTCGCCCCCGGCGCCGCCGTGGACCCGCCGGTGCACGCCGCGCACACAGCCATCAGGGCGAGCGCCAGCGTCCCCGCCGCGCCCGGCCCGGATTCCATGGGCGGGCCGGCCGCGTCGCCGGCTCACAGCCGGGCGCGTTCATGTTCGGGCCATCGCGCCATGTCTGACCACTCCCAAGGCATCGGCTCTGTTCACCGTCGCCCAGCCGGCCGGGCCATGGCATCACCCCGGGAGGATGAGCACACCGGTTCCCCCGTCGGCTCAAGGCGCTGTTGCGAGTAGAACGGGTATTGCGGGCGTCTCCCGGACCCGGACTTGTGTTGCTCTTGTGTTGCCTGCTCAGGCCACGATTAAGGCTGCCGGGTCGGCGAGGTAGTCATAAGGCCGCGGCTGAGACGGGATTGAGCGATGCGACGCCGGGGAACCTGGCGAAATCCGTATCCGTAGAGACGACGGTGAGGCCGTGCTCAACAGCGAGCGCCGCCAGGTGCGCATCCGGCACGAGGTTCCCGGCAGGCGGCATGCCCGGACGATCCCGCCGAGCACCTCCTGGTGCCGCGATCCCGGTACGGGGATCGAGGCGGCCGACGGGGACAGCCAGTCCTCGACGCGCTGCCACGCATCTGCCGCCGTCGCGGGAGGTGAGTACACGCGCGGGTTGGTGACAAGCCGGAGAAAGGCCAGCAGGCTGGGCCAGGGCAGGCCGACGGACCCGGGCGGTCCGACGGTCCACCATCGAGCCAGTCCCGTGCGGCCGCATGGTGCACGGAGCCCTCGTCGGTGGAGTAGACGAGGATATTGGCGTCGACCAGGTACATCAGCGGTAATCCTCGCCCTCGGCGATGGCGAGCACCTCTGCGATGTTATCGATGCTGCCCGCAAGACGCCTGCCCAGCGGCAGCGGGCGTGTCCGGCTCACCTCCGGCACGGCGTTGGCGCGTTCTTCGAGCCTGGCGAGGCCAGCGCGGACGGCTTCGTTGAGCGCTTGCTTGAAGTCTCGCCGTGCTGGGTCCGGTGCCTTTCCAGCCGGATGGCCAGGTCGTCATCGAGGGTGACCGTAGTCCTCATAGCATCTAATCATAATGTTCACGACGCTTGATGACAGCGAATTATCCTGCGAGTCTCATCGGGGCCCAGGACGCGATGCGGCGAGACCGCATTCTCGTACCCCGGCAGCGTTCCCGTCGAGCCAGTCTCCGGCCAGCCACCGGACCGCCTCACCGCTCGGCATTCTTGCGCCGATTTGACCTTGAGCACACATTCCGGCTGTTCAAGCAGGTCCTCGTCTGGACCGCCCCGAAGATCCGCGACCCCCACGCTGCGGAACCGTGGACCTGGCTGATGTGCGCCGCGAGGCGCTGCTGTTATTTCCGGATGGAGGTGGAAGACCGTCGAGGATTATTGAAAACTCAATTCGAAGAAATAGAGACCGATGGCTGCGCGGAAAGAATCAAGAAACGTGTTGAGCGGCCGCCGATAATCGGCGAAAAGGATCTTCCAGGTTTTCAGGTGCGCAACCGCACGTTCGACGGGAGCGCGGATGGAACTGACCTGGTTATTGTACTCATGCTCACGCATGTAGAGTTCACGACCCTTTGGCTTCTTGCCGGCGTGACGTAACCGGATCCTTGAAATCCCTTGTCTGCGATAACGGATCCAGCAAGGTCGAGAATCTCCTTCACCTCGCCTTCCAGTTTCTTCATGTCATGGTCGCATCCGGGAGCCGGGTCCGAGACGAAGATTATATTTCCCGATTCGTCGCTGATAATGAGGCTGCCGTGGCCGGTGGTCTTGTATTTCCCGGCCCACAGCTCGGGGGCGTTCTCCCACGACCAGCACGGCCACAACGTCCCGTCTACCAGCGCCAGCCGGCCCCTGGTCATCTGCTTCGCCTCCTCCGCGTCAGGCCGGAATTCTCCAGTAGCCTGAGCGATCAGCGGGGTGAATTCTGTGATGATGTCCGAGACGGTACCCTGGGAGACTCCGAAAAGATCGGCAATGACTTCTTCGATCATATTCTGCCGCTTGTAGAGCAGCGTGACCATGATCGCTTCCCGCAGCGAGAGGCTCTTCGGCCGTCCGATTCCCTTATCCCAGGGCTCGGGCAGGATGTCTTCGGATACGCTCCTCAAGCTCATCGAGTTGCTCGGCGTTCAGTCCGAAAGGACGAGGCTAACGGACGGGCTCCTCCATCGGCTGAGGGTTTTGGTTAGCACCTCCTTTCTACCGATGCGGGGAAGCTTGTCTTTTCGGCGCGCCGGGCCGAAATTAGAACTTTAATAACAATTAAATGGAGATCCGTAAAAGATCCGACTGGGAGAGTTTCTGATAACCCTCGTCCATTTCGATGCCGTCGTAGCGGCAGAGTAAAGCTGGAGGCAGCCTAACCTGGGGATCGCCAGGAAGGGTGGGAGCAGCCTCGACAAAGTTGCGTCGGCCCAGCACTGCCGGATGAGCCGGGCGCGGTGAGCGAGACGGGAAGGTATACGCGAGAAACCGGTGTTGTTACGCCCCTTGAAGGTCCGCCAGCTCGTAAGTATTCGGTGATTCCGGTGGGCTGAGCGTGGCTGGCCTGCGTGGCTACACGCTGGCGGGGCGGGTGCGGCGGTGCTGTAACACAGGGACTGGTGGTGGTGCAGCCTTGGCGTGATGGCTGCGCGACTTGTTGTCCCGGCCCGCTGATGAGGCGGCGTTCTGGCGTGAGCGGGCGGAGCTGCCTGGAGGCACAGTAACACGCGGCTGGCCGGGGAGAACGTGCGGCCTGGAGGCGGAGAACGCCACGCTGGCCGCGACGGTGGCCGCGCAGCAGGAGCAGCTGGCCGCGCTGAAGCAGCGGGTGGTGACGCTGAGCCGGATGCTGTTCGGCACCTCCAGCGAGAAAGACGGCGCCGGTAAGCGGCAGGCGGGCGGGCAAGCCGCCCATGCCTGCGGCGGGGATGCACGCCCCGGGCAGGGGATGGCGGCGCTGCCGGCGGGCGGCGCCGGGGTCAGCGGCCGGGATCGGCCGGGCATGGGCGGCGCCGGCATGAGCACCTGGAGACCGAGGAGCAGGTCCATGACACGGGCAGGACTACACGGAAGTCCGTTTCGAGGAACTAGTTTGTGATCCCCGCGCGGTCCTCGCGCGGTTAAGCAGCTTCCTCGATCATGAACTCGACTATGATCGCATTCAGAAAACTGCCATTGGCACTGTGGCTCGCCCCAACACCTCGTTCTCGGCCCAGCAACGGCGGGGCTTCAATCCGGTGGCGCGTTGGAAGCAACAATTGGCTCCCGATCAGCTGACCAGAATCGAAGGCTTGGTCGGAAGCACACTGTCAGAACTGGGTTACGAGTTGGCTACGCCAGGCCGGGCCGCCCGCAACCGAGCGCAGTTAGCGTGGGACCGCCTGCTATATCGCCGTTTCTTTGACCTTAAATTCTATTCGAAAAAGAGCCGGGCGCTGCGGGCGCTTCGGCCGCCGCTGACGTCTGAGCAGGTCGATGAGATTGTTGTGGTCGATGATCGCGCGTCAAAAAGAACGGAGAGCATCCCCCACGATCCGACGCCTTCGTCGCGGTCGTTGAGCAGCGCGTCCCCGGCACCGGCGATAGCCCAGCGTTCGTAAAGCGAGGTCTTGTGATGGAGTCCTTCAGAATTACAGCGTGCGCGGCTCTGATACTGGTTTCGATCCCCTTGGGAGCAGCCCAGCCTGTGAAGGACTCTCACTTCAGCAGCCATTCCTCGCAGACACGCCATTACGAGTCCAGCGACGGCCTGAATACCAGAGGGTTGCCTCGTTCCACGGTCGCGGGGGTGCCTTCCGGCAAGGTCGCGGGAGGATCGACAAGTCGGCTTTCGGAACTTAACCGCCTGGAACACCAGGCTACAAACCAGCTGCAGGCTCAATCAAGGCACGCGGTCAGACCGGCCAGCACGCCGTCGCACTCCGTTCATTCACTCGCGCCCAGTCATGGATCGGGCATTAACTTTTCGTATCAGGGTCCGCGCGCTCAAACGACCAGATCATCGGCGTCAAGCACCCGTCGACGTTGACACGGCTACCCTCAATCGGCGCCGCACGGGCACCGAATGGTTACCGGGGTCATCCGCATCAAATGCCGGTTTTGAAACCTCCCTGTAACGTCGTCAGCGTAAAATAGGGCAAATGTGGGAGAGTCTGGTTCCCTCGCCAGGCGCTGGACACTTTGTTTTCAACGATCTCAACATTCGGTCTCACGACAGCAGCCAATTCCGGGTTTTCTGCATCCATGTCTGCCGGTGTAAAAATCGAAGTGCGAGAATGCAGCGAGTCGGCGGAGAACTGCGTCATTCCCGACCTGCAACTTGACGTCGTGAACGTGTGGATTCGAACCCTGCAAGCCTCATCTGCCATGGAGCGCGCCTGCTACGAAGTACTTACATCCGAGGAGCGGGAGCGCGCGGCTCGTTTTCGCATCGAAAGGCCTCGCAATGACTTCATCCTGACCCGCGGCACGCTGCGTTCCCTGCTCGCCGGTTATATCGGGGTAACGCCGCAAGAACTTTCATTCCGGTACACAGCGCATGGCAAGCCACTCCTCAATGGACAGTCTGATTTGCGCTTCAACGTGTCACATACCGACGGTTTGGCGCTAATCGCGGTCGTGAAAGCGCGTGAGATTGGGGTCGACGTGGAAAAGATCAGTGCAGCACCGGACGTCAGAAAATTGGCAGAACGTTTCTTTTCTATTCAGGAACGTCGCTCTCTGGAGCCTCTGTCTGGAGACGAACTGCAGGCAGCTTTCTTCCGCTGCTGGACTCGCAAAGAAGCCTACGTGAAAGCAAGAGGCGAAGGACTCTCGTTGCCGCTGCACCAGTTTGATGTCTCCGTTGCTCCGAATGAATCTCGAGCTCTGCTGGCGACGCGGCCCGATCCGTCCGAAGCCGGCCGCTGGACACTGCAAGACTTGCCTGTAAGCCATGGGTACGTGGCTGCCGTGGCCGTGGCAGTGGCGCCGACAGCCGGCTCCTGAATCGGTGTACAACGAAATTTTAGTCGCGCGAAAATGACTCCTAAGGTGACAGGACAACACGGACAGATCTCAACGCAAGGGAATGCCCTGTCCATTGCTCAGGAGCGCCTGTGGGTATTGGAACAACTGCATTCTGGTACGGCTGCGCAGAACGTTGCTCGCGGCCTGCGCTGCAGAGAGCGAATCGATCAGCACGTCTTAGAAGTCGCGCTGAACGCGATCCAGCAGAGGCACGAGATTCTACGGACGGTAGCCCGTGCCGTTGACGGTGTGCCTCTGCAGTTTGTGCAACCGGTGCCCGCTGTGACCTGGGACATCGTCGACTTGCGGCACTTGCCGCAAACGGAACGCGAAGCCCAGTTTCTCAGCCTGGCGGAGAGGACCGCCGCCGATCCGTTTGATCTGACCCGTGGGCCGCTATTCCGCGCTACAGTTTTCCAGCTCTCAGAATCAGGGACCGCACTTCTGCTGGTTGCGCACCGCATCGTGTGCGACAGGATTTCGCTCAACGTTTTGCTGGGAGAACTCCTCTCGCGTTATGCAGCGGGCCTGAACGGGAGCCCGTACGTACAGTCCGATAATCCGTTGCAATATCGCGGGTTTGCAGCCGGGGGAACAGTTTCGCAGGAGCAACTCTCGTTCTGGACGAGAACTCTTGCAGACGCTCCGTCGAGCATCGACCTGCCGGTGGATCATGCCAGGCCGGCGTTGCAGACCTTTCGAAGAGCCAAGCAGAGTATCCGCATCGAGCCCGCCCTCGTCGAACAGCTTCGAAATCTGTGCCAGAGTCGCGACGCGACTTTGTTTTCGACTTTGCTGGCGGCTTTCAATATTCTGCTGTCCCGCTATAGCAGACAGTGCGACCTGGTCATCGGCACGCGCGTCTCAGGTCGAGCGCGGCCTGAGCTGCAGAACATAGTTGGTCCGATGGAAAACATGCTTGCGCTGCGGATCGATCTGTCGGGTGAACCGACCTTCAACGAGGCGCTGCAAAGAGTAAATAAAGCGGTCGCGCAAGCACTTTCCCATCAGGACGTACCCTTTGAAATGATCGTGAGGCAGTTGCGTCTCGAGCGGGACATGAGCCGTCATCCGCTGTTTCAAGTCATGTTCACTCTGCAAGACGCTGCTGCCTGCAGCTTCGAGATGCCTGCGGGCATCAGCGTACTCGACGTGGAAGATCCCGGAGAGTCATTTGACGTTTCGGTCGAATTTTCAGAACGAGAAGAAAAACTAGAAGGCATCTTCAGTTACAACCCTGATCTTTTCGATGCTTCAACCATCACGCGCATGATGGGCCACTTCCGGATTCTGCTGGAAGGTGCGGTGAAGGATCCCGGCATCCAGATTTCGCGCATGCCCATGCTCAGCGATGCCGAGCGCCGCCAGTTGTTGGTGGAGTGGAACGACACGCGCGTCCCCTATCCGACCAATGTCACGCTCCACAAGCTGATCGAGGAGCAAATCGAGAAGGCACCCGATTCCGTGGCCGTAATCGCCGAGCCAGAGCGGCTCACCTATCGCCAACTGAACGAGCGAGCCAACCAACTCGCTCACCACTTGCAGAAAAGTGGCGTTGGACCTGACGTCCTGGTTGCCGTGTGTGCGGAGCGCTCCCTGGAACTCGTCATCGCTCTTCTTGCCATCCTCAAGGCTGGCGGCGCATATGTTCCCTTCGATCCCGAGTACCCGAAGGATCGGCTGGAAACCATGTTGCGGGATGCGAATCCGCCCGTCGTTCTAACCCAGGCTCATCTCCTCGATCGACTGCCAGAGGGTGCGAACAGCATTTTTTCCCTGGATCGTGATTGGCCGTCGCTGAGCTCGGAGAGTACGGAGAACATGCCGCCTACGGCGAGTGGAAAGAATTTGGCCTATGCCATCTACACCTCCGGATCCACAGGCAAACCGAAAGGTGTACCCAATGTGCACGAAGGCATTGTGAACCGCCTGCTCTGGATGCAAGACATGTATCAGCTGACCCAAAAGGATCGTGTCCTGCAGAAAACTCCTTTCAGCTTCGATGTTTCGGTTTGGGAGTTCTTTTGGCCGCTGCTGACGGGCGCGACGCTGGTCATGGCGCGGCCGGGCGGCCACCGCGATCCCGCTTATTTGGTGAATCTGATCGCGGAGCAGGAGATCACCACTCTTCACTTCGTGCCGTCGATGCTCAGCATTTTCCTGGAGTCCTCTGGCCTGGAACGCTGTCGCTCAGTGAGGCAGGTCTTTGCCAGCGGAGAGGCGCTGCCCTTCGAATTGCAGCAGCGATTCTTCGAGCGGCTTGGGGCGGAATTGCATAACCTGTATGGACCAACGGAGGCGGCGGTTGACGTCACGTATTGGCGTTGCCGCTCGAATTCGGAGCAGTCCATTGTTCCGATCGGCCGGCCCATCGCCAATACTAAAATCTACATCTTGGATGGCAACCTTCAACCTGTGCCGATCGGAGTCTCCGGAGAGTTGCACATCGGAGGCATCGGCCTCGCCCGCGGATACCTGAACCGTCCCGACCTTACCGCCGAGAAATTCATTCCGGATCCGTTCAGCGAGGCCCCGGGCGCTCGGCTCTACAAGACCGGAGATCTCGCACGCTTTCTTGCGGACGGAAACATCGAATATCTCGGACGGATTGACCATCAGGTCAAACTCCGCGGCTTTCGCATTGAGCTCGGCGAAATTGAAGCCGTGCTGGGAGAATGCGCGGGAATCCTGCAGGCAGCGGTGATCGTGCGCGAAGACAACCCCGGCGACAAGCGACTCGTCGCCTATGTGATCGCTGCGCCGGGTAAGCAGGTGGACGTTGAAAACCTCCGCACAGCACTGAAAGACAGACTCCCTGAATACATGGTGCCTTCGAGGTTTGTATTGGTCGAGGCCTTTCCGATGACCACCAGTGGGAAGGTTGATCGCAAAGCGCTGCCGGCGCCCCCTCTGGAACGAGGCGGCGCATCTCTCGTTGCACCACGCAACGAGTTGGAGTCCAAGCTCGCTTCCCTCTTCTCGCGCGTTCTCAGCCTGA
The DNA here is from genome assembly GCA_963701935.1 of uncultured Acidobacteriaceae bacterium. Taxonomy (GTDB): domain Bacteria; phylum Acidobacteriota; class Terriglobia; order Terriglobales; family Acidobacteriaceae; genus Sulfotelmatobacter. The sequence goes on from CAVPBT010000002.1 coordinate 11,580, forward strand.
CTTCCGTCGGTGTGACCGATAACTTTTTCGATTTAGGCGGACACTCCTTGCTGGCCGGGCGCCTGCTGGCTCAGGTGAAGGAGGCGACAGGCAGGCAAATCCCGCTCTCTGCCCTGTTTCGCGGTGCGACGGTCGAGTCGCTGGCGCGATTGATCGAGCAGGAATCGGAAGCCGGAAGCGATCCAGTGATCATGGAAATCCAGCACGGAGAAAGCGACAGGCTGCCGTTCTTTGCCATTGTTCCGCCGGGAGAGGAATCGTTAGGCTACGCTATGCTGGCTCGGCACATGGGCCCCGACCAGACGGTGTACAAGATTCAAGGGCATACTCCTGTTACGCACGGGAAGCGTCCGTATTCTGAGGAAGAGATGCTGGCCCTCACCAACGAGTACGTCGCGGCGATGAAATCGGTACAGCCTCGGGGTCCGTATTGTCTGGGCGGCCTGTGCGACGGAACGCACATCGCGGAACAGATCGTGCTCAAGTTGGAATCGCAAGGCGACGAAGTGGGACTGTTCGCCATCTTCGATACGTGGGTCTTGCAGCACAGTCAGAATCGCTGGCTGTGGAAGCTGTCCTATTACGGCCAACGCCTGCGCGAAATGAAGAAACTGAGTGTTGGGGAGCGGCTCGCTTCATACAAACGAGTCGCTGAAAACAAAGTCCAGAATCTTGTGGGATCGAAATCGGCGCGGACCGATTGGCAGCACGCCTACTGGCCTGAGGACTTCACTCCCGCGCGTTTCCGGGCCCCGGTCATCCTCTTCAAAAGGCCGAAGCAACCTTTCTACTACATCGACGATCCACAGATGGGGTGGGGCAAGAGATCCGCGACCGGAGTCGAGATTCACGAAGTGGATTTTAGCCACGTGGAGATCTTGCGCGAGCCGCACGTCCGCATTTTTGGCAAAGACCTGGCTGAATGCATCGCACGAGTTTCATCCGCACGGTCGACGAGTGCAAAGTATGAGCCTTCACTGGTAACCGCTTCGTCGGAGCAACAGGGTTCATGAAATTCAACAAGGGCCAGATTCTCAAGAACGTGGGATCGAGTTGGTTCTCGCTAGGCGTGAACGTGCTGGTTGGAATCTTCCTTTCCCCCTTCATCCTGCATCGCCTGGGGGATGACGCCTTCGGTCTCTGGATCCTGATCTTCTCGGTCACCGGATACTACGGCCTGTTCGACCTGGGCATTCGCTCTTCTATCGTGCGCTACGTCGCTAAGTACTCCGCTACCGACGAGCAAGAAGAACTGAATCGTCTGGTCAACACTGCGATGTTCAGCTACACCGGCATCGGGATGGCGGCGATGGTCATCACCTTGATCGCCACCTATTTCGTCGACTCCATCTTTCGAATCCCCACTGAATTCCTGGTGACGGCGCGCTGGCTGCTGTTCATGGTCGGCGCCTCGGTTTCGCTCGGCTTCCCGCTGGGCGTGTTCAGCGGCATTCTGGAGGGACTACAGCGTTTCTACCTGCTGAATTTTGTGAACGTCAGCTCGACCCTGCTGCGAGCGGTTCTGATTGTGGTCGCATTGCGCCATGGTGGTGGACTGTTGATTGTGGCTTTTATCACCGTCAGCCTGCCCCTGCTGAACCAGCTTGTGAATGCCGCAGCGGTGTTTCGCCATCTGCGCTTGCGACTCGGATTCCAACACGTAAGCCGGGAAAGCTTGCGCCGGATCGCGAGCTACAGCGGCACGACGTTCCTGATCATCGTCGCCGGGCGCCTGCGCTTCAAGACGGACGCTCTGGTGATTGGCACTCTCGTCTCCGCCGCCGCCATCACCTACTTCACAATCGGCTCACGGCTGGTGGACTACGCCTCCGAGTTGGTCAGCAGCCTGGCGCAAATCTTCGTGCCCATGTCGAGCCAGTCTCATGCAACGGGCGACCTCGACGGTCTGCGCAAGATTTTCGTCCTCGGCAACCGCGCTTGCGCGTTCATTATTTTCCCGATTACCGCGGTCCTCACCGTCTTGGGGAAGTCCGTCATTGAGGCTTGGGTTGGCCCCAAGTACGTTGCCACCAGCTATCCGATCATGCTCGTTCTGTTGTATCCGATGACGCTCATGCTGTCTCAATCGGCATCGGGACGCACCCTGTGGGGCATGGCAAAGCACCGGACTTGGGCATGGGTGGTGCTGGCCGAAGGTACGGCGAATCTGATTCTGAGCATCGCCTTGGTGCGTCCCTACGGCATCATGGGAGACGCCATCGGCACCGCCATCCCTCTTACCTGTTCCATGATTCTCTTCTTACCTCATCATCTTTGCCGTCTGCTGGAAATCAAGTTGTGGACCTACCTGTATCGAGCCTTTGTTTTTCCTTTGGCGTTATGCATTCCTCTGATCGTTGCGCTGTTATTGATGCGGCGCTGGTTCGTTCCTCATCGGCTCGGACAGCTTCTGATACAACTGGGGATTGCGGCCTTAGTCTACGGCATTGGATTAGCTTGGGCCTTTTGGACCAATCGCGCCTGGGATGTTGGGCATTTGGGCACGAATCAAGAGGACGAAGTAACACTCGCCTTGGTGGAAACCTACCAGGAGGAAGTGTAACGAGCATGCCTGACGCGGACGTTCAACGGAGGAGTCGCTTGAGTCGCTTAGCGACGCACTTGAGGACGGTAGCGTCGGCGGCGCTGGGGCGCACACCCGCGGGTCGCAACCTGACTGTGTTTCCCAACGACATCTTCCTAGTGGGATATTTCCGTTCTGGCTGCACCTGGTCTCGCTTCCTGTTTGGCAATTTCATTCATCAAGAGGAACCGGTCACATTCGCAAACGTGGCACGGCTTGTGCCCACCATCTATAAAGTTCCGGATCGCGTTCTGCGGACTCTGCCTCGGTTTCTTCAGAGCCATGAATGTTTTGATCCACGCTATCGCAAGGTGATTTATATCGTTCGTGACCCGCGCGATGTCGCAGTCTCGTTCTACTTTTACAACCTCAAGGTGCGAGTCATCCCCAATGGCTATTCCATGGATGATTTCGTCACCCAGTTGGTAGACGCCAACGTGGTTCCGTACGCGGATCGGGTCGGATGCTGGCAGGACCATGTTCTGAGCTGGGTGCGCCTGCGGGAAGGCCAACCCGATTTCAGATTGCTACGCTATGAGGACCTTCTGGCTGATCCCGCGAAACAACTCGCAACCTTGGCTCCGATGCTGGGCATCGAACCTTCGCCCGCTCGCATCGAGCGCGCCGTGCAGTTGAGCTCTGCCAGTCACATGCAGTCTCTCGAAAAAAAGCAGTCGCAACAGTGGGTGGCGACCAAGGACACTCGCCAGGATATTCCCTTTGTGCGCGAAGCTAAGTCCGGCGGATGGCGCGACAAACTCTCCCCCGCCGCCGTGCAGACGATCGAGCGAGCCTGGGGATCGACAATGAAAGAGTTGGGCTACGCTCTCGTCACGGAAACGAGTTCGGAACCCGCACTGGTGAAAGGCTAAGACCGATGCCGGAACCCCATGGAAACGTGCAATGGCTGTTAGGAGCCGTCGCGCAGGCCGGTCGTATCCTCGCGGGGCGCCAAATCGCTGGTCGGGGGCTCACAGTTTTCCCCGACGACGTGTTCCTTGTTTCATATCCTCGTTCCGGGAATACGTGGACGCGCTTTCTGCTCGGGAATTTGATTTACCAGAATGATCCCGTCACATTTTCGAACCTGGAATCAAGGATTCCGGAGATCTATTTCAATCACGACCGGTTTATGCGGGGGCTTCCGCGACCGCGCATGATCAAGAGCCATGAGTGCTTTCAGCCGCATTATCCGCGGGTGATCTACCTTGTGCGCGACCCGCGTGATGTCGCGGTTTCCTTCTATCATCACAATGTAAAGGCGCGAAACATTCCCGACGACTACCCGTTGGAAAGCTTTGTGCCCCGTTTTATCGCGGGTGAATTCGACCAGAAGTTCGGTTCCTGGCGCGACAACGTTCTGAGTTGGACGGCTCTTCGCAAAGATGATTCGCGGTTTTTGATGCTGCGCTACGAGGATATGAAGCGCGACACAGCTCGTGCTCTTGCCGAGGTCGTCACTTTCCTCGACCGCTGTTCTTTTCGCAAGATCGATTCCAGTCCGGAGGCGGTGCAGCGCGCCATCGATCTGAGTTCGCCGGAAAGGATGCGTCAACTGGAGAAGCAGGAAGCCGGGAGTTGGGTGCTGACGAGAAACACGCGCAACGACAAGCCGTTTGTCCGCTCCGCTACGTCTGGAGGATGGAAGTCGCAGCTTTCAGCGGAGTCAGTGCGGGCAATCGAATCCGCTTGGGGCGATCTGATGCTGAGGTTGGGATACGAACTGGTGTCGAAACCGGCCCCAGTGTCGGTACCCGTTTCCCCCCAAGGGGTTCCTTCATGACCAAGGACATCGAAACCACCACGAGTACTCCGAAGGATATTCTGCGCAAGTTCGTCCCGGACTTCCTGTTGAAACAGCGGAGCATCGTGATGCGTCTCGGGCCGGGAGCAGGACGCATCTATGCCAGCTTGCGTTTGCTCGATGTACTCGGCGTCCGCAGCGCCAATCAGCAACTCGTCCCAGCTTCCTCGCGGTCCTTTCTTTTTGTCTGCTTTGGCAACATCATGCGCAGCGCAATGGCGGAATTCCTCATGCGACAGGAGTTAGGCAAGGCGGGCCGGGAGCAGCAAGTCCGGATCGTGTCCGCGGGTCTGCACGCCACCACCGGTAAAGAAGCACATCCCTGGGCACAGCAGGCAGCCGCAGAACTTGGAATTTCTCTGGCGGAGCACCGGGCCAAGCCCGTGACACGTGAACTGGTAGAGCAGGCGGATTGTGTGCTTGCCATGGACTTCCAGAACAAGGCGGAGTTGCTGACTCTCTACCCGGAAGCACAGGAAAAGATTTTCATGCTCAGCGCATACGCCTCAGGTGCGTGGCAATACCGCGAGATTCCCGATCCTTATTTGGGGGATCTTGAGACGACTCGATTCTGCGGCCAGCAGTTGCGAACGTGTGTGCAGAATCTCGTCGCGTCAACCATCCTGTCATCCGCTCCTGCGGCTCCGAGCGAACAACCAGTCGCTGGCGACTGACCAAACGAGCCAAGCTCCAGGCTCATGACTTGCTTTTCAAGCGAGACTGAAACCAGTTGCGAATCTCGGCGACTCCGGGGCGCAAGTCTGACAGCCAAACATCGTCATAGCACATACCCGGCAGCCAGGGCACTGCGATGGTGAACAAACTGCTCCAGAAATTCGGATACGCGCCCGGCCAGTTGGGCGGACGTCCCGCTCGAATATTGCTGAGGTGCGTCAACTCGCCGACCACGCGGCGGCAGGTCACGTTCGTGCGATACGAAATCTCTTGCGGCGGAAGCTTCCCCTTCAGCGACCAATCGATCAGATGCCGCGGATAGTCGATTCCACTCGCCACCGGCAGGCCGATCGATCCCCAGGGGCGCCCATTGATCTCCATCAGGATGAGGCGGCCGTCAGCAGTCTTCTTGTACTCCACCATGGCGATTCCCTCAAAGCCGATTTCACCCATCAACTTCACGCTGAGGGCAACCAAGGACGAATCCAGAGGGACGGATTTTCTGGCGCTGCTCGCGGATCCGCGCGGATCCACCTCTCGGATCCTCTGCCATTGAAACGGCAGGAACGCCTTACCCGCAATCATGAAGCAGGAGAAGCCAAGCCCGGTGCCCGAGGCGAAATCCTGGATCAGAACATCGCCCGCCACCCGCACGCGCTCCTTCACTCGATCCTCCAGTTCCTGCAGTGAGTAAGCGTAAGCGACGGATCCGAATACGGCCTTGCCCGGCGTCCATCGCACGGAAAAGCGATCCTTCACAACGACGGGGAATGGGCCGCGCTGCAACTGAGACAGATCATCGGTTGAATCCACGAGGAGAGTTTTGGGTACACCGATCCCGATCGATTCGGCGAGTTTGATGGTGCGATATTTATCGGACGCAAACTCGAGCGCTTTTTGGGAGGGCATTGCCACTCGGGATGACGCGGCAAAGCGTTCCCGGTGTGCCGAGAGCGGTCCCAGTGTCCAATCCGTGATGGGAATGACGAGGTCGATCGCCTCGGCACGCACAAACTCCAGAACGGATTCCACAAAGGCTTCGGGTTCGCTGGTCGAAACTGGATACTCGAGTCTTTTACTACAGTAGCGGGAGAGCGCGGCGGCAGCGAAGAGACCTCGATTGGCACCGACCGCTACCCAATGGCCGGCGCGACCGGCGGACCGCGTTACCGCGAGAGCCGCCGCGCTGTGACCGTCCAAAACCAGGATTCTGGCCAATCCGTGATCGCCCCGTTTCGAGTCTAGTTAAACTGTCCGTCCAGCAAAAGCGCTTTCCAGGTTCCAACGCAGGCCTTCCACCGTCTTGGTGGGATGGAGGCGCTTCAAGCACAAGGGATTGTCTCCGCGACGGATCAATCCGCTGTTTGTGGTGACTCCAGTTTCATAGCCCACTGCACGGCTCTGCTCGACGGTCCGCTGACTCCAATGAGGAGAGAGAGCGGGACATGGATAGGAGAAGTGTTTGATCGGCGCACCCAACTGTGCTTCAAGCCGCTGCTTCGAGTCGGCGAGTTCGCGTTGCGCTTCGTCTTCTTTCAGGTATGCCATGTTTGGGTGTGTCATGGTGTGGGAACCAACGATGTGGCCATGACGAGTCAACTCTCGCAACTGGTCGTAACTCATCATCAGCGAGCCCGTCTGCTCGGACAGGCAAGCCTGCAGTTCTTGCTCGATGCGCCGGACGAACTCTTCCTGCCCCGCACCGCTCAGTTGACAGCAAGAATCGCAAGCCGCCAGAAATGCGTTCTCGCGACCCTCCGGAATAGTAAGAGTCCAGGACTTGCCGGCGGCATCGATCCATGACGTGACCTTCGTTCTGCGGAACGCAAGGCGCAAGCGACTGGGCCAGGGCGGCCGTTTATTTTCGATGCAGTCGACCGTCACGTAGAACGTCGCGGGCACCGCGAACTCATTCAGGATCGGCATGGCTACTTCATGGTTATCGGCATAGCCATCGTCGAACGTGACCACCACCGATCGTCTTGGCAAGTCTTCGTCGTCGCGAAGATATTTGACTGCACAATCCAGAGTCATCGGGTGATAATCCCGCGCCAGCATTTCCACCTGCGCGCGAAATATCGGCTCGGAGTGAATGATGCCACCCAGAGAGTCGGATTCCAGGGTCGGATCCTTCAGGACGGAGTGGTACATCAGAATTGCAGCGCTGGAACCCTGAAAATTTCCGGCAAACCGCAATGCTCCGCTGGCTAGAATCGTTTTCTTGGTCCAATCTCTCAGCGATGCCATAGAAAGACGCGCGTGAAGCTGTTTGCAGTGTAACCGAGCCGGTATTTCGCCGAGTGTTCGCCGGGATGAGAGACCCTCTGAACTACGCAAGAACTTGCACAGAAACCCGACTCGGGGAAAAAATCATCCCTATTCTGCGCAACTCTTTGCACACGAGAATGAGTGATTCGGAGCGCCGGGTGTGAGGATAAAAGTTTAGCTTTTATCCTTATCAATTTACAGTACAATTGCCAAAACCTCTCCGGCATGGCACTTGCGTGGAGTAAGGCTGCGATTCTTTTGGTGTACACTGGGGCTAATCAGGGTCTTTGACCCGCCACAATTTGTGGTCTAGTTAGCAAGTCCCCCCGTTAGACATTTCTGGAAGTCAGCACTGCTTCCTTCTGCGAAACGCTGAATTTTACATGCATTCAATCCAAAATCAACGAACCTTGGAGGTTCACGCGCTTGTCTGCTTCGACTAGTCATTTGATTGTTCCGCACGGCGGCGAACTTGTAGATCTTCTTGCCTCACCGGAAAAAGCCGCAGAACTGAAAGCCCACTCCCGTGAGTGGCCATCCTGGGACCTTACGGCCCGTCAAGTTTGCGATCTCGAACTCCTCATGAGCGGCGGCTTTTCTCCGCTGCGCGGCTTTATGACAAAAGCCGATTACGAAGGCGTCTGCCACAACATGCGCCTGGCCAGCGGAGTTCTCTGGCCCATGCCGATCACGCTGGATGTCACCGAAGATTTTGCCAAGAAGCTCACGGCAGGCAGCAGCAAGGTCGCTCTGCGCGACGCCGAAGGCGTTATGCTCGCCGTGTTGCACGTCGAAGAAGTCTGGCAACCCGACCGCGCCGCTGAAGCCAAGGCTGTTTTCAATAGCACAAGCAAGGTTCACCCCGGCGCCGACTACACGATGAACAAAGCGAACCCGTGGTACGTCGGCGGGCGCATCGAAGGTCTGCAAGCTCCTTCGCATTACGATTTCCGCACGCTGCGCTTCACCCCGGCGGAATTGCGCGCCGAGTTTGCCCGGCTTGGGTGGCGCCGCGTGGTTGCGTTTCAGACGCGCAATCCCATGCACCGCGCCCACGTCGAGCTTACTTTCCGCGCTGCCAAGCAAGTCGAAGCCAACCTTTTGATCCATCCCGTCGTCGGAATGACGAAGCCCGGAGACGTGGACTACTACACCCGCGTGCGCTGCTACCAGTTGCTGAGTCCGAAGTATCCGCAGGGGACCCAGAAGCTCTCTCTGCTGCCTCTTGCCATGCGCATGGGTGGACCGCGAGAAGCGATCTGGCACGCCCTGATTCGCAAGAACCACGGCTGCACCCACCTCATCGTGGGCCGCGATCACGCAGGCCCGGGCAAAGATACCGACGGCAAGCCGTTCTATGGTCCCTACGAGGCCCAGGAGACCTTCAAGAAGCACGAAGCCGACATCGGCGTCACCATGGTGCCCTTCAGCATGATGGTGTACCTCGAGGACGAAGATCGCTACGTACCCGACGATGAAGTCAAGAAGGGCGACAAGGTTCTGAACATCTCCGGCACCGAACTCCGTAGCCGGCTGAACGAAGGCCGCGACATTCCCGGCTGGTTCACCTATCCAGAGGTGGTTCAAGAACTGCGGCGCAGCTTTCCGCCACGCGCCAAGCAGGGTGTGACCATCTTCTTCACCGGACTTTCGGGTTCGGGCAAGTCCACCATCGCTAACGTCCTGATGACAAAGTTCCTGGAAGTCGGCGGACGCCCGGTGACTTTGCTCGACGGCGATCTGGTGCGCAAGCATCTTTCGTCGGAGCTAGGATTCTCGAAAGAGCATCGCGACATCAACATTCGCCGCATCGGCTACGTGGCTTCGGAGATTACGAAGAACGGCGGCATCGCAATTTGCGCTCCGATCGCACCCTACGATGCAACCCGGAAACACGTACGCCAGATGATCGAGCCTTACGGAGGCTTCATCCTGGTGCACATCGCCACGACAGTCGAAGTCTGCGAGCAGCGCGACCGCAAGGGCCTTTATGCCAAGGCGCGCGCCGGCATTCTGAAGGAATTCACGGGGATCTCTGATCCCTACGAGGTTCCCGCGGACGCCGACGTGACAATCAACACCGGTGAGTTGTCAGCCGAGGAAGCTGCTCAGGAAGTTATTCTGCACCTGGAGCGCGAAGGCTTCATCGGAGTGAATAGAGCGGGAGAATAAGGCGAGCAGGAACCGACTATGCCATTACTGGCGACCAAAATTTTGGTTGGCTTTGTTGTGGGCGTCCTCATCGGCATGAGCGGCGTGGGGGGCGGCGTTTTGCTGCTCCCCGTGCTGATCTTCGGATTGAAGGTGCCCGCGATCATGGCCGTCGGTTCTGATGCGCTGTTCAATTTTTTCACGAAGATTCCCGCCAGTCTGTTGCACCTCAAGAAGGGGACGGTGCGTCGCAAGGTCGTGATTGCCCTCGCGGTCGGCAGCATTCCCGGCTCTATCTGTGGAGTGAAGCTGCTGATGCACATCCGTCACCTCTACGGAGACGGAGTCAACAGCTTTATCAAGACCGCCGTGGGCGTGCTGTTGATCGTGATTCCCACGCTATTGCTGTTCCAACGCAGGATCGAAGAGCGGGTTGTCAATCGTCCGCCGACGACGAAGAGCTTCGCGGGCATGGTAGTGATTGGCCTGGTGGCCGGATTTCTCGTAGGCATGACGTCGGTCGGTTCGGGCAGCATCATCATGATGTTGCTCCTGTTGTTCTACAGTTATCCACCCAAGGTGAACGTCGGGACTGACATCGTGCACGCAGTCATCCTCACGGGAGTTACGGGCTTGCTCCACTTCCGCCTGGGCAATGTGGATCCCGGTCTCGTCGTATCTTTGCTGATCGGGTCGATTCCCGGCGGACTGCTCGGTTCTCACCTGGCAACACGCGTGCCCATGCTCTGGTTACGCCGTCTTCTGTGCGCCTTGCTGTTGATTACCGGAGCCCGCATGTTGTGGGCTTGATTCTGCGGGAATTACATTCTGCGAGATGATTCAGGAAAACATGACCTCTTCTGCCTACGCCGATATTCTGCAGCGAATCGAAGCTGCTCTGGACGCTGCCCGCCCCGTGTTTGCTCGTTTTACGCCAGGTGCGATTGAAACGGAATACAAGATTGGGCACGATCCGGTGACCGAAGCAGATCGCGCCGTAGACGCCGTGTTACGCCAGAACTTGTTGCGCGACGGCGAGGGCTGGCTCTCGGAAGAGAGTGTGGATGACGTTTCGCGCCTCAGCAAACGCCGGGTGTGGGTCGTGGATCCGCTCGACGGCACACGCGAATTCGTAGCTGGCATTCCCGAATTCTGCGTCTCTATCGGCTTCGTTGAAGATGGACGGCCGGTGGCAGGGGGAATCTGCAACCCCGCAACCAACGAAACCATCATCGGTTCCATCGATTCTGGAGTGTTGTACAACGGCCAGCCGGTGCACCCCAGTCAAAAGTCCTCCATGCAGGGCTCACTCATCCTGGCCAGCCGTAGCGAGGTCAAACGCGGCGAATGGCAGCAGTTTCAGAGCGGAGACTATCAGATTCGTCCGATGGGTTCGGTTGCCTACAAACTGGCACTCGTGGCCGCTGGGAAGGCCGACATCACTTTCACGCTAACGCCGAAGAACGAGTGGGACGTGGCCGCGGGCGCTGCACTCGTGGAAAGCGCTGGAGGATTTGTCGCCACGCTCGACAAGACCCCACTGCGCTGTAACAATCGCAACCCGCTCCTCACCGGCCTGATGGCCAGCGGCCCACTGCTGAAGGAAGGATTGCTTTCCGCGCTCCAGTCTCACCTTCCGGTCATCGCCGGTCGAGACTGATCGCGCGGTCTAATCTTCTGGGACGACGTATTGTTGCGGCGCGGCTCTGCGCACCGCCAGCAGCGATCCTAACCCGCTGAGCCAGCTCTCAAATTCCAGCTGCGTCCGGCCAGAAGTGTCCACAAATCTCGGCAGCAGCAGCGGATTCGCGTCTCGATCGACGAGCCCTGCGTCACAAGTCGTGGCCGACACCACATTCTCCTTGTTCAGCCATTCAAGGAATTCCCGCCGGTAAACTCCGCTCGGGTAGCAGAAGTGGGTCGCCACCGCTCCGGTCAGGGATCGGATTCTGTCCCGGTTCTCTCGAATTTCTCCTCGAAACGGAATTTCCGCTTCCGGCGTCCGGTGGCGGTGACTGTGCAGCTGCACGTCAATGCCGCCCTGCGCGACCTCTGCGACCTCTCGCGCATTCATCAATTGCAGGATGCGCTTCGCGACAATCGCGGAATAGTCGATCTCCAGAATCTTCGCCAGCTGCCCCGCGAGATCGTTCTTTTCCGCACCTGTCAGATTCTCTCGCTCCGATAAGTCGATCAGTCTTCGGACGACCTTGTGTCGCCCCAGTTCCGTGCGCAAATCCATGGGTCCGGATATCCCTAGATCTTTGCTGGCATCCAACTGTTGCCCACGACGCTGCCACAGTAAGTAAGAGCACATGAGATTAAAGATCGGAATCTCGTGATCGGTGTAGTACGTAGTCTGATAAACGGTGGCGGGCAAGGCGTGCTTTTTCAGGAGAGGGTAGGCCTGCTTGTAGAAGTCATACGTGCCATCGTCGAAGGTGATCGCCACGCTACGTGGCGGAAGATCGCCGTGACTCAGCCGGCTCAACGCCTCTCCCAATGGCAACACGGAACACTGCATCGCCCGCAGCGTCTCCAGTCTCGTTCCAAGCAATTCCGCCGTCATGTAGAGTCGCGGTCGCCATAGGTGCTCATCCTCAAGGGCAACGCCGTGATAGCAGAGAATCAACAGACGCTCGCTGCGCCAGCGGCTGTTGGAAACGACACGGAACCCTCCTGCGCCTCGCAGCAAGCTGAGTGCGGCGAGCTTGGCTGTTCTTAGTGTCTGCATTGGACCATGTGCTCACGTGTTCGCATGCCTTACCGGACGAGGGCGCTGCCCCCAGAATTGCTCACAACGGCATCGACTTCACGATCAAGGAACACCCTCTGCCAGAGTTCGAGGTTCAGCAACCGCCAAATGCGGTTGCCATGATCGCGGCGCCCTGCGCGGTGTTCGGCGAAAATACGCCGGATCGCTTCGGGACGGAACAGGCCTCTGGCTTGGCTTCGCGGTTCCGACAACAGTCGCTCGATCTCCGCCAGTTGCGAACTCGCCAGCCAATACGCCCAAGGCGTGGGGAATCCCATTTTCTTGCGATAAACAATGTCCTCAGGAAGAAGGTCTGCGACCGCTTCTTTCAGAATGAATTTGCCGGCCATTCCTTTGATCTCGTCCTTCACTGGAATTCGCGCCGTAAATTCCACGAGCGGATGATCGAGGAAGGGTACGCGGCTCTCGATCGACGCCGCCATGCTCATCTGATCCTGCTTCATCAGCAACTCAATGAGGTAACTATTCAGGTCGGTGTAAAGCAGGCGATGCAGCAAGTCGCCGTGAGACCGTTCCCACGCACCCATGCACCCGGCATACGCCTGTCCTGCGCTGGCGAGCGCCTCCGGGGCCAAGAGTTCGGGAAACTCACCAGCAGAAAATGCAGAGTAGAAATTGTCAAAGTAAAACGAAGGCCAGTCCGTGCCGTCCCTCATCAGAAACGTATGCTCCAGTTTGCGGTGCACGCTGGCTGACAGAGGAGCGTTTCCAATCCCCGCGCGCAACGCCCGGCGCAAGAACGCCGGCGTGAGTCCGCGGTAAGCCCGGTCCATCTTCGAATTCATCAGCGTCCACGCATACCTGGTGTATCCCGCCAGAGTTTCATCGCTGCCTTCCCCCGTAAGCACCACCGTGACTCGCTCCCGCGCCAGGCGTGCCACGTAATAGAGAGAAACGCTCGAAGGCCACACCACCGGTTCGTCCTCCTGCCAGATCAACTGTGGCAGGCTGGCGAAGAATTCTTCACGGCTTAAGCGCACTTCATGATGATCGGAACGAATGTGTTCGGCGACCTGCTTCGCATATCTGAGTTCGCTGAACTGCTCCTCGCCGTACCCGACCGCGAACGTCTGAATCTGGTCACCGCGAATTTTTGTGGTGAGCGCAGCTACCGCACTCGAGTCCAATCCGCCGCTCAGAAACACTCCCAGAGGCACGTCACTCATCAGATGCGACTTTACCGCGTCTTCGAGCATTTCGCGGTAGGTCTTCACGTAGTACTCGTGCGGACGTGGCTCCGCATCCACTTCCGCCGTCAGATCCCAGTAACGCTCGATCCTGGGCTCGCCCCGCTCTGAAAGTTCTAGAGTGTGACCGGGCATGACTTTGCAAATACCGGTAAACATCGTCTCCTGGCCAGTGATGTAACCAAAGGCGAGGTACTCCGCCAGAGTCCCGCGATTGAATTCCGCTTCCACCCCGGGATACGCGAGAATTGTTTTGATTTCCGACCCGAACAGAAGGGCTTTGCCGTCCCATCGATAGTAGAGGGGCTTGATCCCAAGGCGGTCCCGCGCTGCAAGAATCGAGCGCTTGCGGCGATCCCAAATCACGAAGGCGAACATGCCGCGCAGGTGCTTCACGCAGTCACGGCCGTATTCCTCATACAGGTGGACGATGGTTTCAGTATCGCTGCGCGTGCGGTAGGTATGCCCCTGAGCTTCCAGCGAGACTCTCAGTTCCGCATGGTTATAGATCTCGCCGTTGAATACGATCCAGATATCCTTATTTTCATTGGCCAAAGGCTGATGACCGCTCTTCACGTCGATGATGCTGAGACGCCTCATCGCCAGACCAACATTCTCTTCAACGAAGAAGCCCTCGTCATCGGGCCCGCGGTGCACGATGCGGCGGTTCATGCCCGCAAGCACGTCACCCTTGACGTGCCAGTCGCGATCGGAGAAAAAGATCCCGCAGATTCCGCACATAGGTCAGTTTTTCTCTTCCGAGGCAAGCTTGCCGGCAAATTGCGGACTCCCTTTTGCCAGCAGCATCCTCCATCCTTCGCGGTCGACAGCAACTGCCTCGGAGTCTGAGGAGACGACCTCGAATTGATCGCCACTTTCGATGACTTCGCATCGCAATACGACTCGCTTGGCAGTTACGATTTTCTGTCCCAACCGTTCAACATAGGTGCCATTGCAGCAGATGAGAATCCGCTTCGAATCGGCTCCTCCGGGTCCCCAATAAAGAAACTCCGCGTCGCAGCTCCAGTCATCCAGCTTCCACGGCTTGCCGTCTCCGAAAACGATGAAATGCTCGTCTTGAGCTGATTGGTAGCGGTATCCCGCGACGGAAGAGTCCGCGGGAATTCGTGTGAGGCGCTGCTCCGCACGAGTGGCCCGAGTTCCCAAGGCCATCAATGTCGCGAACTCAGCCGGCAGGTGCGCTCGAGTGGCAAACCACACCACATCATGATCTTCTTTCCTGCCATAAACGGGAGAGTACGACTGGCGCTCAACAGTCTGCGTCCATCTGCATCCTTCAATGGTCACAAACCGCAAACCTCGCTCGTCGCGAACAAATAGATTCTTTTCTCCATTCGCCTGGTTCAACTGGGGTCCAAGATGCCAGAAGAGATCGAGTTCATGTTCTCCGTAACCCAGAGCCAGGTCCCGAACGAACCAAAGGCCAGACTTGAGCGAAAACACGTAGCGGCGGTGAATCACCGCATTCGGCAAGCGGCGGTATCCATCATGGCTGCCCACAAAAAGATCGAAGGTCTTACCGGAGATCCAGCCTTCCGATTGGACACGGGGCAGCCGTCCCCAGTTGAACGGACCTTTCGGTTCGGCTTGATCCAGCCCGGCCACCAGCAGCGTATTGTGAGCCTTGGTGCCGCGGAAGTGGTTGCGTTCACCGTCCGCTCCGACATATTCAAAAGTTCCGCAATCGATCAGCAACTCGCAGCCACCATCAGTGGCGGTCAAGCTGAGGGCATCCGCGTGGCCGTGGCCCGCAGTGTGTGCGCCTTGTGGACCAGCATCAAGCACCAACTGGCGTTGCAGATCGTCCCCCGACATCACGTACAACCCGGCGACGGGGAACGCAACTGACTTGCGTGCGCCTTCAATGTGCGGCAGGCGTTCAAATTCTGCGATACCGGACTCTCCCAGAAGCCAGATCGTTTCCTCTCGCAGCCCTCCCGCCAGGGCTTTGAAGTCTCCACGCCCGAACAAGACGGCACCCGTCGCCAGCGGATCGAGCATGTGCTCGTTACGATTTCGCGAAGGATCGAACAGACGGCCACCATCGTCATCGCCAATTTGCGGTACGGTTCCGCCGCGCGCCAGAATCGACAATGCTTCCAGCATTCGTTCCAGCGTCCGATCAAATTCAGCCGAAGTTGGACGATGGTTCACGGAAGCCAGCACGACCGTGTGTAAGAAAAAATCCAGAGCGTAGACGTGGTAATAGAGAGACTGCTCGAAATGCAGGCCATCTCCTTGCACCTGACGGGTCGCTTCCTGTTGCACGATGTTCCAACCACGCTGTCGCCATCGCCGCGCCGCTGGGATCTCCGGACACAGGGTACCGATGAAAAAGAGCGCGACCGCCTCTCCCAGCAGATGCGTGTTCGGCGAAAAATATGTAGATAAATAGCAGTCAATGTGACGGCCGGAAACCGCCAAAGCCCGAAGCCATGCGGCCCGAAACCCAGCAGGCATCGCCGCAGAATCCAACAAGAGAAAATAAACCCAGAGCCAGGAGAGACTCCGAAACGCCACTTCCAGGCTGCTGGCCCAGTTAATGCCGACTGGATAAGGATTTTCGGCGTGCCAGTGCTCCCACTGTCGAAACAATTCCGCCGCAAATTTCTCGTTGCCGCTGAGCCGGTACGCTTTCGCTAGTGTGACCAGGTGCTGGTGTCGGTTCAGTTCCCACGTGACCTTGCTATCACCGACCTCGGCGAAATCGAGATACTTAATTTGAAACCACGGCTTTCGGGGAGCCCGTTTTCCATGGACACGATCGCAGTGCCAGTCAATCTCAGATCCATAGTCCAGCGTGTCGTACCCCAGCAGGTCAAAGCGATGTTCGCAGATTCGTTCTGCTCGTTCGATCATCTGCTTCACAGTTTCCGGAAAAAGATCGCGAAGCCTCGTGCATAGCTCCGGAACAGCCTCGGAGGAGAAGAAAAAACGGGGTTGCGCTCCCGAAACAGTGGCGAGCATTCGAGGAGCAAAGTCCGCGCCAGCCTTGTGGCGCGCCAAGTCGAAACGAGCGGTCGCTTGCTGGCGAATGCGATCGGCGATTTCAGCGCGGTCCATGGCCAGGACGCGCTGGTAGACCCGCTTCAGGCCCGCCGTTCCGGAACTCACTCCTCACCTCGCGAGCGCAGCAGTTCCGTATAAAGCTTGTCGGTATTCTCAATCATCTTCTTAAAACTGAATTCCGACGCCACATACTCCTGCCCATTCTTTCCCAAGCTCGATGCAAATTCCGGATCACGCAGCAGAAGCAGGATCGCTTCGGCTAGAGCCGATGAATCCTCCGGAGGGACCAACAATCCGGTTTTGCCAGGCTGAATGACCTCGGCGTTGCCTCCGACTTGCGTGGCCACAGTCGGCAAGCCGACCGCGAGATACTCCAAAACAGCGTTCGGTAGCCCCTCGGCTTTAGACGGGAGAACGGCAATGTCACAACAGGCGAGGATGCGGGGAACGTCATCGCGCCGGCCCAGGAACAGAAAATGACAGCCCAGTCCAAGTTCCGCCACCTGGCTCTCGTAATCTTTTCTTAGCTTCCCATCCCCCATCAGCACAAAACGCGCCTCAGGAAATTCGACTGTAATGGACTTGGCAGCCGCGATCAACCAGGGATGTCCCTTCACCTCGCTGTGCATGTTTCCGACGAGGGCAATCCACTTCTCATGTGCGCCGCCCTGCCCAAGCCAAGCCCGATCTCGCGATCCATGACTGAACTTCCCCATGTCCACACCGTTGTGAATCATGCGGACTCTCTCCGGCGCAAAATGGTTCTCGGCCAGCACCGCGTCACGAACTGCACCTGCATTCGTCAGCACGGCGGTGGAAAGTTTCTGCAGACGTCGAAGCCAGACCCGTCGCCCCGTCTGGTACAGGCCAAGATGAGCTAAATCGCGCTGACTGGAAATGATCACGGGCACGCGCGCAATTACTGCCGCCGGAATACCCAACAAGTTCGCGTACAAATCATGCGTGTGAACAATCCGAAAGCCACCCCGGCGCAGAAAAATCGCCAGACGAAGCATCTGATACATTCCGCCGATCGAGTCAAACCCTCCCTTGGGATAAAACTCGCAGACCGAGACTGCGGACCCAGCCAGTCGTTCGAGCAACGGACCACGGGCGCGAAGACACCCCAGCGTAACGTGATAGCGCTCGGAATCGAGCCGCATCGCCAGTTCAACCGCTTGGGTCTCCGTTCCGCCCACATTCAAGGAATCCAGCAGAAAGAATACTTTTCGCCGGCCCACACTCGAGCCCCCACCGGAAACTTGGCTACCCCGCGGCCTCGGCGCTGCATCTGAATCGGCGGCCAGAGACTCCAGGGCCTGTTGGTTCGACGAGCTCATGCCTCCTCATACTAATGGCAATTCTTTCCCGCTGCACATCGGAGCGGTTTCGTTTTACCTGATATTCATAAGCGCGTCAGCACCTGCGATTCCACTAACGCAGCTCGCAAGCAACTGAAAGCAAAGACTTAATTAACACGCCACAGGTGCGCGATCTCAGCGCGGTTTGCCGCAGGCTGTTCCGTGGGCTATCTTAGAACTTCGACAATGGAAGCGAAATCGAAAGGGTAAAAACCGCGCATGAGCCGGGCGATCAGCATTTTTGGTTTGGGATACGTGGGTACGGTCACTGCGGCTTGCCTGGCGCATCAAGGGAATCGGGTTACCGGCGTCGACCTCAGTGCCGCGAAGGTCAAGGCTCTCGACAGCGGTCGCAGTCCGATTGTGGAGCCTGCAGTCGCCGATCTGATTGCTGAGTCCCAGAAGGCATGCCGCCTGCACGCCACAACCGACTCGAAGAAGGCTGTGCTGGAGACTGACATCTCGTTTCTCTGCGTCGGCACTCCGAGCATGCGCAACGGCAAACTGGACCTTGGCCATATCGGACCGGTCTGCCAGGAAATCGGGGAAGCGCTACGCAAGAAAGATTCGTTCCATCTTGTCGTACTCCGCAGCACAGTGCTGCCGGGGACTGCCGAGACGATCGTTGTTCCTACCCTCGAAAAAGCGAGCGGGAAGAAAATGGGAGCAGGCTTCGGAGTATGTGTGAATCCCGAATTCATGCGGGAAGGCACCGCCGTCGCGGATTTTCTGGAGCCCTCGATCACCATCCTGGGGGCAGGCGATCCGGCGCACAGCAAAATTCTTCGCGACCTTTATGCCTGGGTTCCTGGACGAGTCTTTGAAACCTCGTTTCGTTCAGCAGAGATGGCGAAGTATGTGTGCAACGCCTGGCACGCCGTGAAAGTCTCATTCGCCAACGAAGTCGGGACACTGGCGAAAGAGCTACAAGTTGACGCAGAAGCTGTGGTCGAGATCTTCACCTCCGACACCAAACTGAACATCTCCGCGAGCTATCTCAAACCCGGATTCGCGTTCGGTGGTTCGTGCCTGCCCAAGGACGTGCGTGCCCTGAACTATCGTGCCAAAGAACTCGATCTTAAACTGCCGCTCTTCGAGTCGATCCTGCCGAGCAACGACGCACATCTGGATCGAGCAATCGAGATCATCCTGAGCACCGGCAAAAAGAATGTCGCCATGCTTGGCTTGAGCTTCAAGGCAGCGACCGATGATCTCCGTGAAAGTCCTCAAGTACAACTGGTCAAGCGGCTGATCGGCGAGGGCTGCAGGCTGCAGATATGGGATGACAACGTATCCTTAGGGCGTCTCATCGGTTCCAACCGGCAATACATCGAAACCGTGATCCCGCACATCGGTTCGCTGCTCAGTTCGGATCTGGAGCGGGTACTGAGCGAAGCAGAGGTGGTGGTCATCGGCACCCGGGGCATTGATCGGAAGATTCTGGAGTCTCATCTTCGGCCCACTCATTTCGTCGTGGATCTGGTGAACCTGGAAAAATCCCGGCGGCCCGCTGCGGGAAAGTCCTACGAGGGGTTGTGCTGGTAGGCCAGTGACCCATGAAAATACTCTGGGTGAAAGCAGGAAAGTTGTTGCCGGTCGATACCGGTGGCAAGATTCGTTCCTACAACATCCTGCGTCATTTGGCGAAAGAACATGAGGTCACCCTGCTTTCCTACTACGGCGGGAAGCGAGATTCGGACTACGAAGCGGCAATCGCGCAACGCCTGCCCGGGGCCCAAACCATCCATACGGCCGCACCCGAAGGCACCATAGCTCAGTCTCTGGACTACATTCTTCGGATGCCTTCCGCTGCCCCTTACGCGGTGCGAAAGTTCACCGATCGCCGGGTACGTCAAGAAGTCGCGAGGCGCTTGAGCGATGACACTCTGGACGTTGCGGTGTGCGATTTTCTCTCGGCATCGCTGAACTTCCCCGAGACTCTGCCTGCGCCCGTCGTTCTCTTCCAACACAACGTCGAGACCATGCTCTGGCGGCGCATGGCGCAAACAGAAAAAGCTCCATTGCGTAAACTCTCCTACAACATTGAAGCGCGGAAGATGTCGGCCTACGAAACCCACACCTTAAGCAGGTTTCAGCATGTCATCGCGGTTTCCGACCATGATCGCGACGCCATGCTGACGTTATCGCCCGGTTGCCCGATCACGGTGGTCCCAACCGGCGTCGATACCGAACAGTATCAAGTCGCTCCGTCGGTCTCGGGGCGTCCGCCGCTGATTGTGTTCACGGGATCCATGGACTGGGAGCCCAACATTGACGCCATGGAATATTTCTGCCGTGAAATCTGGCCCGCAGTTGTGGCTGCATTCCCAGACGCGCGGTTTCAGATCGTCGGCCGGAACGCTCACTCGCGCGTGCAACGCCTGGCCTCGCCGTCCGTCGAGGTGACGGGAACCGTGGCTTCGGTCGCCGACTATTTGCGCAAGGCGACGGTCGTAATCGTCCCCTTGCGCATTGGCGGTGGTACCCGGCTCAAGATCTTCGAAGCAATGGCCATGGCCAAGGCCATGGTTTCCACTTCGATCGGTGCGGAAGGATTGGACGTAACCAATGGCCGCGATTTACTCATCGCTGACGACGCGGCGGTCTTTTCTTCGAGCATTGTGCAATTCTTGCGCGATCCCGAACTGCGCCGAAGGTACGAGCAGAACGCCGCCGTGTTGGCCGCACGCTTTGACTGGTCCCAGATTGCCCGGCGATTCGCGGAGGTACTAGAGGAGGCTGCTGCCAGTTTTCGCACCCGCCGCAATCATCAGCTCGCCGCAGTTTTGCCGGTGCAACCGTGAGAATTCTGGTGCTCGACGGCAACCAGAATCAAGCTGTGGCGTCCGTTCGTTCTCTGGCGAAGGCCGGCCACGACGTTCTTGTAGGGGAGTCGAGTTCCTGGTCCAAGGCCGGTTGGTCTCGCTCTTGCCGCGGCATTTTTCAGTACCCCGATCCGCACCATGACGCCGCTGCTTTCGTCTCTCGTATTTCGGAAGTGGCCGCGCAGCAGCCGGGCACTCTGGTCCTTCCCATGACGGAAGCTACGACGCTCCCATTATCGGCACAGCGCGACGCCGTGCTGGCTGCCGGCGCCCGGCTGGTATTGCCCTCCCACGCTGATGTTCTCCGCGCTTTCAACAAAGAGGAAACGGTTCGGCTAGCAGCGTCTCTCGGGATCGCGGTCCCGAAGACGACTGTCGTCTGCAGTGCGGAGGAAACTCGCAACCTGACACAAGAGACCACGTTTCCTGTAGTTCTAAAGCCGCGCAGTTCGGTCGAAGCGCGATCCGATGGTGCGATGCAGGTGACCGGACGTCCGCGCTACGCGAAGAACGCGGAAGAAATGCAGGCCCTCTACCGGGAGATGAGTCGGACTTGCTCCCGGGTCCTGGTACAGGAGTTTGTCGACGGCGAAGGTACGGGCTATTTCGCCTTGATGCACCACGGTGAACTGCGAGCCGCGTTCGCGCACCGGCGGATCCGAGATGTCCATCCCACCGGTTCCGGCAGCGCGGTTCGCATCAGCGTGGAACCGGATACACAGGTTCGCAGCGCGTCTTTGGCGATGCTTCAAGCGTTGCATTGGCACGGTGTAGCCATGGTGGAGTTCCGACAGACCGCCGGCCAGCCGCCGGTTTTCATGGAAGTCAATGGGCGCTTCTGGAATTCTCTGCCCCTCGCATGCTACGCGGGGACAGACTTCCCTGCCCTGCTCGCGCAGATGGCAGAATCAGGCGACGTGGAAAAACAGGGTCCAGCCCGAACCGGCGTCACCTGCCGCTGGCTTCTCGGAGATTTTCGCCATCTTCTGGAAGTATGGCGCGGCGCGCCGGTTGGTTATCCGAGGCCGTATCCGGGAAGGCTCAGTACGCTATTGGCGGTGATGACTCCCGTGCCGGGCACCTTCCACGACAACTTTCAGTGGGCCGATCCTCTGCCAGAATTGGGAGACTGGCTTAGTTTCGTGGAACGCGCTTTCCAAAAAGCCAAACTCTAGGTCGCGTCAAGAACGAGATCATCTCGATGGCCGAACAAGGCACAGCTTTTTTCATGTACCACGAACTATCGCTGCCCAACCGGGCGCTGTGCCACCGCGAGCCGGGATACACACGCTACGTGGTATCAGCCTCCGACTTCCGCAGCCACATGGAAGACCTAGCACACCAAGGCTGGCGAGCCACCGATGTGTCCCACGCGATCCAGTCCTTCGATGGCAAAACCGTCTGCATCACTTTCGATGATGGTTGTGAAACCGACCTGCTCGCCGCCGCCCCCATTCTGAAGGAGTTCGGATTCGGCGCCACTTTCTACATTACCGCCGGGTTCCTGGGCAAACCCGGGTATCTCTCCGAGGCACAAGTGCGCAACTTGAGTGCGCTCAGACTTGAAATCGGCTGCCACTCCCTCACCCATCCTTATCTCCCTGACATCGACGATCGTCGCCTTTACGACGAGACCGCTGGGGCCAAGGATCGGCTGGAGCAAATCACTGGCGGCCCCGTAGAACATTTTTCGTGCCCCGGCGGACGCTGGAATCAGCGAGTCATCGAAGCTGTGAAGACAGCTAAATTTCACACCATGGCGACGAGCCGAACTGGAATGAATTCTGCGAGCACAGATCCACTTCGCCTGGCGCGCATCGCGGTGCTGAACGGCACTAGCGTCGAACAATTCCGGCGTGAGTGCCGCGGCCAGGGACTTTTCCAAACGCAACTGAAAGAAAAGTTGCGCGAAACCGCCATGCGTGTGCTGGGCAACTCAACGTATGACTCGCTGCGCAGTCTGATCCTTGGTCGAGGAGAGAATTCCAGCGCCCCTCGCTAGTGATTCGATTTTTCTCGTCCAAACACCGTAGAAATCTCTTTTCGTCCCTGACCAGAAGGCCGTTGTCCGCCGTGAATTCGCGTGTACTTTCGTGTGCCAAGTGGACAGTGCCCTCCGTTATCTATTCCCATCTCGCCACCCTCCTTAGAGTGAATTCTGGTCGCAATCTGAGAATGACCTAAATCTTTGAGGGCCCCTAATGATGTTCTTGGAATCGTCCCCCGATTACCAACGCCGTAAAGCAACCACAAATCTTGTCTGGCAAGTTGGAACCACGATTCTTCTCCTAACATTGGCATGCCTTTCCCTTGGCTGCGAGGGATTTTCGACGTCAGCAGCGAACTCGTCCAACACTTCTACCAGTTCAAACGTTACAATCAATCTTTCGCCTTCGACGGCGACGATCTCTTCCGGCGGCACACAACAATTCTCCGCCACCATCACTTCCACCAGCAATACCGCAGTCACCTGGCAGGCAACTGCTGGAACGATTTCCACCAGTGGTTTGTTCACCGCTCCGGCCGCAAGCTCTTCGACCCAGGTGACCGTAACAGCCACCAGCGTGGCAGACAAGACGACCATCGCCACCTCTCAAGTCACGGTCGTACCTCTGGCCAAACTCTCGATTTCCGTCCACACGATGCCGACGGGAACGTCTGGCATTCCCTACACTTCGACTCTTTCGGCGACCGGAGGCACAACACCCTACGCCTGGCAAATCACCTCGGGAACTCTGCCCCAAGGGCTCGCGCTCGACCACAACAGCGGAGTCATTTCCGGCATAACATCACAGACTGGAACATTCCCCTTCACCGCATCGGTGACGGACGCAACATCCGCTACCAGCAGCACTTCCCTGAGCATTTCGATCAACCCGTCAACGACAGGAAACTTTGATGGCCCGGCGGAACTTCCGCGAGTCTATGTGCAGAGTGACTTGGCCGATACACCCGCTCCCGGCAACGTGATCGCCGTGGCCAACGGTGGTGATTTCCAGCAGGCATTGAACAGCGCCAAGTGTGGAGACACGATCACGCTGCAAGCAGGGGCGGCCTACACCGGAAGCTTCACGTTCCCTGCACAAACCTGCGACGACGCTCATTGGATCATCGTCCGCACCAGCGCAGCCGACAGCAGCCTGCCTCCTGAAGGTACGCGGATTTCCCCGTGTTACGCAGGAGTCACGTCCCTCCCCGGCCGCCCTGCGTTCCATTGCACGGCCACAAAGAATGTGCTGGCGAAACTTCAGTTTTCCGGCGTTGGTAGCGGACCAATCACGTTCCAGAATGGCGCGAGCCACTACCGATTTATCGGCCTAGAGATCACGCGACCTACAGCCACCGGCGTGGTGTACAACCTGGTCTTTAATCAGGGCAATGCCGCCGATCACATCATTTTCGATCGGAGCTGGCTGCACGGCACCGCTCAAGACGAAACGGAGCGCGGAGTCATGCTGGCGGGCAGCACCTATGCAGCAATCGTAGACTCTTATTTCTCCGACTTCCATTGCGTGTCGAAAACGGGCGCGTGTATCGACGCCCAGGCGATCGCCGGAGGCCTTGGCAGCCTGACCTCCGGACCCTACAAGATCGTCGATAACTTCCTCGAAGCCTCCGGCGAATGCATCCTCCTGGGCGGCGACACGGCCACAATCACTCCCACCGATATTGAAATCCGCCGCAATCACATGTTTAAGCCCATGACATGGATGCAGGGTCAGCCCGGCTACGTTGGCGGTGTTGACGGGAACCCGTTCATCGTCAAGAACCTGTTTGAGCTGAAAAATGCTCAGCGCGTGCTTTTTGAGGCCAACGTCCTGGAAGACGCATGGGGCGGGTTCTCGCAAGCCGGCTTCGGCATTCTCCTGACTCCCAAGAACCAGGCCATTGGCACGGGCAACGTCTGCCCATCCTGCCAGGTCACCGACATCACGATTCGTTATGTGACGATCAGCCACGTCGGCGGAGCAATGCAGATCGGAAACGGAGTCTCCACCAATGGAGGCGTTCCGCTCGCCGGCGAACGCTATAGCATCCACGACGTAACCGCAGATGACATCGATCAAACGAAGTACAACGGTTACGGGACCTTTGCTCAGGTCTCGATGGGTCAGGAAGCGCCGGTATTGCAGTACGTAACCATCAATCACGTCACCGGCTTCCAGCCACGAGTCATGCTGAATCTGGGCGACGACATTACCGTGAACCCGGCGATGAACAACTTCGTATTTACCAACAACATCGTCAACGCCGGAACGTCACCTACTCAAACAACCGGTGGGGGAACAGCGAACTGTGCTTACCACCCCGCTCCAATGACTTCTCTCCCTGCCTGTTTCCAGCCGTACACCTTCTCAAACAACGCGATCATTGCGAGTCCGTCGAACTTTCCTCCGAGCAGCTATCCCGCCGGAAACTACTTCCCCGCAACCGCAGCAGCGGTCGGTTTCGTGAATTACAAGAACGGCAATGGCGGGGATTACCATCTGCAGAGCACCAGTCCCTACAAGAATGCGGGAACCGACGGTAAGGATCTGGGCGCGGACATCGATGCCCTTCAGGCTGCCATTGCAGGCGTCCCGTAGCCGCTGGAAAAGCAAGAACAACTTCGTTCATGCGATCGCGCACGCCCGGTAGTGGGCTTAACTAGCCCACTACTCCTGCGCGGTGCATCTTCTCCACCGGTTCTGTCTCTGCTAGAATGAATGCAGTTTCGTTGGTGCGCTTCGGACCTGTCGAATTGCCCCGTATCCCCCGTCACCCACTTCATCTGGAGAAGGATCGCACAGTGATGAAGTCTTTCGGTAGGTATGTGACCGGACTCGCCGCAGTTCTCCTATCTCTTGCCATACTTCCAGTGATTCACGCGCGTCCGACCGGGGTGATCGTCTCTGACCCGTCATCCGAACCCGGTCAGTCAGCGGCGCCGTCATCCGGGGCTTTTGATGGGCCTGCCGAACTTCCCAGAGTCTACATACAGAGCGACTTGCGCGCGACTCCGGCGCCCGGCAAGACGCTGATGGTGCGTGCGGGTCAAGATCCTTCTGAAGCGATTTCCAAAGCGTCTTGCGGCGATACCATCCAACTCCAGGCGGGTGCGACGTTCACCAGCCTGGACCTGCCTGAGAAGAAGTGCGATGACTCGCATTGGATCATTATTCGAACCAGCGCTCCCGACTCAAAACTCCCTCCTGAAGGCACTCGGCTGACTCCATGCTTTGCCGGTGTGTCCTCCCTTCCGGGCAGGCCCGCCTTCCAGTGCCCTTCCGCAGAAAACGTTCTCGCCAAGATAGAATTCGCGGGAAAAGGCGGCTCCGGCCCCGTGCTCCTCGAGCCTGGAGCAAACCACTATCGCCTGATCGGTCTGGAGGTGACTCGCGCCCAGTCGCGAGCCGTGGTGTACAACCTGATTGGCCCCAATAAAGGCGCCGCCGATCACGTCATTCTCGATCGATTGTGGATCCATGGCACTCCGCAAGATGAAACCGTTCGCGGCGTCATGCTGAGTCATGTGCGATACGTGGCGGTAGTGGATTCCTATCTATCAGACTTCCACTGTGTGGCGAAGACCGGCGCCTGCGTCGACTCACAAGCGGTTGCCGGGGGACTTGGCGATGACCCCATGGGCCCCTTCAAGATTGTGAACAACTTTCTTGAGGCTGCCGGCGAATGCATTCTACTGGGGGGAGACCGCGCTACCACGACTCCCTCAGATATCGAGATTCGGCATAATCACCTGTTCAAGCCCTTGAATTGGCTCAGAGGCCAGGCGGGATTCGTTGGCGGTGTTGATGGCAGCCCCTTCATCGTCAAGAACTTGTTCGAACTGAAGAACGCGCAGCGCGTCTTGTTTGAAGGAAATATTCTCGAGAATACCTGGGGAGGCTTCTCGCAGGCGGGCTTCGCGATTCTGCTGACTCCGAAGAACCAGGCTATGGGCATGAGCAATGTGTGCCCCGCCTGTCTCGTTACTGACGTTACAATTCGGAATTGCTGGATTAGCCACGTCGCCAGCGGCTTTCAACTTGGGAATGGAGTCTCGTCCAACGGCGGCGCGGCCAAAGATGGCGGCCGCTACAGCATCCACGACGTCGTTGTGGACGATATTCAACCCGGCCTCTACAATGGCTTCGGCGCGTTCGCTCAGATCTCCATGACACCGGGCACTTCTGCATCGCCGAGACTGCACGATGTCAGCATTGATCATGTAACGGCGTTCCCAGCGCGCAGTTTGTTCATCATCGGCGGCCCGATTGTCGACCCTAGAATGTCAGGGCTCTCCATTACAAACAGCATCTTCACCACAAGCGCTCAGCCCATCTCAACAACGGGTGGTGGCGTCGACAAGAATTGCTCGGCGATGCCCCAGCGCAAGTCCCCGGAGGTCGTCTTCCACGACTGCTTCTCCTCTTATGTCTTCCATCACAATGTCATTATCGGCGGGGGAGGCGGCTGGCCCAAGGACAATAAGACGCCCGCAAGCCTCGCAGATGTTGGGTTTGTGAGCCACAAGAATGGAACTGGAGGCGACTACCGGCTGTCTCCAGGCAGCAAGTTCAAGCATGCCGCATCCGATCAGAAAGATGTGGGTGCTGATCTCGACGCCATCGACAAGGCGACCTTGGGAGCCCGGTAGGGCCGTCAGGCTATACTCGAACCAGACTGAAAGCGATGAAGCAACTCCTGCGGAAGGGGCTCAAGAATATCGTCGTCGATGAGGTTCCAGACCCCGTCGTCACGCCGCATCACGTAATCGTCCGTCCGCATTGCTCGCTCATTAGCAGCGGGACGGAAACTGCCAGCATTCATCGCGGCGGCGCTCTAGGGGCGGTAGCAGAAAACCCGTCTTACATCGGAAAAATTCTCGACGTGATGAAAAGCGAAGGCCCGATGCGCACGGCGCGCGAGGTCCTAGCGAAGCTGAGTGAGTACGCGGTCCTGGGATATTCTGGCGCTGGCGTAGTGGTCGATAAACACTCCAGTGTTCCCGACGTTGAAATTGGCGATCGCGTCGCCTATGGCGGCGAAGGCACAGGGCACGCGGAGGCTATACTAGTCGGCCGCAATCTTGTCGCCAGAGTTCCCGAGGGCGTCCCTTTCGAGCACGCATGCTTCACCACGTTGGGTAGCATTGCGCTCAATGCCGTGCGGATTGCGAACATTTCGCTCGGAGAAAGAGTCGCAGTCATTGGCTTGGGATTGGTTGGGCAACTGATCGCCCAGTTGACGCGGTTGCAGGGCGGAGTCGTCATTGCTACCGACCTTAAGGCTGACCGCGTCGCGCTCGCCAGCCGACTGGGCGCGGACTCTGCGCTCGTAGGCGGCCCGGAGTTTGCGCAGCAACTTAGTTCTCTCACTGGAGGCCTCGGCGTCGACTGCGCCATCATCGCGGCTGCGGCCAAGTCCGACGCACCTTGCCGGCTGGCGGTGGAAATTTGCCGCGACCGCGGACGCATCGTCGACGTAGGTGCAGTCGAACTTAGTTTCCCCTGGTATGAAAGTTACCTGAAAGAGATTCAGGTCTTCATGGCGCGGGCCTACGGTCCGGGAAGTTACGATGCCAGCTACGAGCGTCAAGGTCACGACTACCCGCTTCCCTATGTTCGTTGGACAGAAAAGCGCAACATGGAAGAATTCCTGCGCCTGGCTGCACAGCAAAGCCTGCGCCTCGAGGGACTGATCACGCATCGCGTCCCACTCGAAGAAGCGGCCAGAGCGTACGAAATCATCATGGACCCGAGCCAGAGCAGCCTGGCGGTTCTGCTCAACTATCCCGCAGCTGCGGATGCTGTCCCCGTGCCGCAACCCGCGAGTAGGGTCGAAGTCAATCGCGCAGAGGCAGGCGGCTCCGAGATGGGTGTCGCGCTCGTCGGAGCCGGCAACCTTGCTCGTTGGGTCCACTTACCGAACCTTAAGAAAATCGCAGGCGTGCGCTTGCGCGCAATCCAGTCGGGCAGCGGTTCTCGCGCCAAGAGTTACGCGTTGCGCTTCGGCGCAGAGTATTGCACGTCGGACATCGATGAAATCCTCGCCAACCCCGCCATTCAAGCCGTTGTGATTGTGAGCCGAAACCAGCAACATGCTTCGCAGGCTCTAGCCGCGCTGCGCGCGGGCAAGCATGTCTTCGTGGAAAAGCCGATGGCGCTCACGGAACAGGAGTGTTCCGACCTCTATCAGGCCGTGCGCGAGTCCGGAAAACAGCTCACCGTGGGATTCAATCGGCGTTACGCTCCCAGCTATATTCGGGTTAAGCAACAGATTTCGAAGCGCACCGCTCCGGCAGTCCTGAACTGCCGCATCAATTCGCCGGGCATTTCAGGCTCCTACTGGATGGCCGATCCTGCAATTGGCGGTGCAATCCTCGGCGAGGCCTGCCATTTCGTGGATCTCATGTACTGGCTACTCGACTCCGAACCAACAGAGGTCTTTGCATCTTCTCTTCCCACCGGCAAGAAGGATCCGATCGGCCAAAATAACCTGGCTGTCACCTTTTCATTCGCGGATGGTTCCATCGCAAATCTGACGTACTGCACGGTCGGCAGTAGGACGTCAGGAGGCGAGCGCGTCGAAGCGTTTGTTCCAGGAATTGGAGCTTCTGCAGAAAACTTCAGAGAATCCGTAGTCCGCACTGGCCTTGTGCGCAAGAGTTCGAGTTGGTTCGCAGAGAAAGGATACGAAGCTCAGATGCAGTCTTTCTTCTCCGCCCTTCGACTCGGCAAGTCTCCGGACATCACCGTTCGCGATGGCGTGCGTGCAACTCTCGGGTGCCTGCGTATGCTGCAGTCCGCGCGTGAGCACTCACCGTGTTCCCTCGACCTCGACCAGTTTCTGGCGTCATCTGACCCGCAATGAGGGTGCTTCTGCTGGGGCCATATCCGCCGCCACACGGCGGAGTTCAGACGAACCTGGTGGCCATTCGCGCCTTCCTGGTGAAACATGGCGCGCACTGCGCAGTCATCAACATCACGCGCCATCGCAAGCCGGACGCGGATGAGGTGTACTACCCGAAAGGCGCGATTCAACTTCTGCGCCATCTGGCGCGCTTGCCCTGCGACGTGCTCCACCTGCACATCGGTGGAATGCTCACCAACCGCCTTCTGGCTCTCAGCCTGGCTTGCACGTTGCGCCCTGCAGCGAAATCCGTGATGACATTTCACTCCGGCGGCTTTCCTTCCTCTCCGGAAGGGCAATCTCTAGGGCCGTCATCCTTCGCGGGATTCGTCCTGCGACGCTTTGATGGTGTGATCGGCGTGAATGAGGAGATCGTGGGCTTCCTTCACAAGGTAGGAGTCCGCCCTAACCGAGTCCGCTGCATCTCTCCCTACGCTTTTCTGCCGAAAGATCCGGCGGCTGATCTGCCGGTAGATCTGGCGGCGTTCTTCGAAAAGCACCATCCGGTTCTCCTCTCGGTGGGACTGCTGGAACCGGAGTACGATCTGCCCCTTCAGATCGAAGCCCTGCCGCTCGTACGGCAGAAGTTTCCTGATGCTGGATTGCTCCTGATTGGTTCAGGAAGTCTCGAACCGAGTCTGCGCGCGAAAATCAATGCGAGCCCTTCTGCTCAACACATCTTGCTCGCTGGCGACGTTCCTCACGCCGCCACCATGGAAGCAGTCTCTCGCTCTCGGATGATGTTGCGCACTACGCTTTACGACGGCGACGCCCTCTCCGTCCGGGAAGCGCTGCAATTGGGGACACCCGTAATCGCCACTGACAACGGCATGCGCCCCGATGGAGTCCGCCTGATCCCCAAGTCAGACCCGCAGGCGCTTCTCCATGCCATCGAGCAGGAACTTCAGCATCCCGTTGTCCGCAAGGAACGGTCCGGCCACGACGAAAGCAATCTGCAAGCTGTCTTTGATTTTTACCGGGATCTAATCGACGCGAAGGTCCGGTAATCGCCGCTCAGATCCAGGAGAAGTCGCGCGTGACCAGCAACTGGCCGAGCGGCGTCTTCGCCTTCAGATAAAGTTTCGCATCGAAGTAATGTCGGTACGTTGCGCGCATCCGGCGGAGGTCCGCCCGGCTCAGCGCATCCTGATCTTTGGTCGCCAGCTCGTAGCCGTTCTCTTCGAGCGTGTGGCCGACGAGTCCCTCAAACATCGCCAGTTCTTCCGGCGAATACGCGGTGCGCCATCGCCCCGTCGGATTGAAGTTCTCTTTTGCATCGGCGAAGGAAGTGTTGGGAGCGCTCACCGAACCGATCCCCGCTCTCAGGATTTGGTCATAGTCCAAGTCCTGCCCAATGAAACGGCCCAGTCTTGCCAGTGTCTCTCGCGGCTGGCCGACGAGTTCCTCAAAATGAACCTCGGTGTAATCGTCGCCCAAATCGCGGCCGTCGCGGCGCCCTTTATTCACCATCCATTCCCAGTAAATCCCAGCCACCATTTTCGAGGGCTTGCGGTCCCAGGGCAGGCGGCGAATGTAGCCCTGCTTGTCAGTGGAGAGCGCAACATCCCGCCCGTCACGAATGATGTGGATGACCAGCGCCTCGGGAATCGTCTCTTTGATGCGATGAAGGTGCAATAAGTGTTCCGGAGTCGTGTCCGCCCAGCGTTCCACTCCCTGCTTCCGGGCCATCTCCGACATGATGATACGAAGGAAGTCGCCACCGTTTTTGCATTCGCTCATCACCTTCGCGGCAATTTCTTCCTTGTCCAGCCCCGAAAGCGTGAAGAGTCGGCTGTCATACCAGGCTTGCAACAAGCGCCGCTTATTGCGATCGACCGACAGATCTCCGAATCGCGGCTCGAGCAGGTTAATCGCATTGGACTCGACTCGGTACACCGCGAAATTGCCAGCCGAGAGGAGCATGTGATAAAGCAGGGTTGTCCCTGAGCGCCCGCACCCCAACACAAATACTGGCGCCAGGCTGCGAGCACTGGCCCGCGCATCACTTCTCGGCGCTGGTTCAGTTGGGACGCTTCGTATCATCGAGATCGTTTCTTCTCGCCGGCCGCTCAGTTGGCGCCGATTCCCGGCTGCGCCGTCTCGGCCGGAGACAGCGTGTTTTCGTGGGACAGCACATTCGGCGCCTCGCGCTCGGCATTCCAGTTGGACCGCGACTCCATGAAGTTTCGATGCCAGAGTTCCAGCACCAGCATGCGCCACAGCAGGCCCGATCGGTTGCGGCGCCCGCGAAGGTGTTCGTCGATAAGCGAGCGCACCACAGCGGGCTTGAAGTAGCCACGTTGCAATGTGCGCGGCTCAAGCAGCACTCCCCAGAACTGCATTTTGCGTTCGCTCCTCATCCAGTCCACGAGCGGCATCTGGAAGCCTTGTTTCTTGCGATGCAGAAGGACCGGAGGAATCCCCAGCCGCTCTGCCAGTTTTTTCAGAATGTGCTTCCGCGTTCCCGCTTGGAATTTCCACGACACCGGTAGAGATGTTACCCACTCCACAAACTCGTGGTCGAGCATGGGCACGCGCACCTCCAGCGACGTCGCCATGCTCATGCGGTCGACCTTGGTCAGAATATCGGAATTGAGATAGGTTTTGGTGTCGAGATAGAGGAGCCGGCTCAACTGGTCGGACGCGGGCGCGTTGTCGTAGAACCTCTGCCATTCCGCCAGTGGATCCGGAAGGCGAGCCGCACTCTCGAGGAATTCCCGGGTGAACAGGCCTCGTTCGCGATGTAGAGCCGGGAAGAAAGAAAGCCCATCCAGATAACGATCGCGTTCATTGAGCGTCGCGTTCCACGCCAGATTCTTTCCGTACATTCCGGCCGGAATCATCCCGTGAATGCGATCGCGATAGATGGGTCCCAACCAGCGCGACAGCGGATCGAATTTTGACCGCCCCATCGCCACCATGTAGCGGTCATACCCGGCAAAGAGTTCGTCTCCGCCGTCGCCTGAAAGCGCGACTGTTACTTGCTGTCGCGCCATGCGGCAAACGTAATAGGTCGGCAGCATCGACGAATCCCCAAACGGCTCCTCCATCATTCCCGAAAGGTAGGTCAACGTTTCTTCCAGGTCCGGCTCGAGAATCAGTTCGTGATGTTCGGTGCCGAATCGTTCCGCGACCAGGCGCGCGTATTCGGATTCGTTGAACTGTTCCGCCCGAAACCCGATGGAAAACGTCTTGACCGACTTGCCACTCGTACGCGCCATCAGCGCTACGATGATCGAGGAATCCACTCCGCCGCTCAGCAAGCGCTCCTAGCGGAACATCGCTGATCAGCCGGATGCGCACCGCTTCTTCCAGACGCCTCTCCAGCTCATCCAGACATTCGTTTTCGCTGATCGACGGATGCGTGCCGTACTCGGGCAGGTCCCAGTACTGTCGAATCTTCACCTCGCCGTGGCGAAACTCCATCAGATGGCCGGCTGGCAATTTACGGATGTGCTGGAAGGCGGTTTGAGGATCGGGAATATAGCCGAAATAGAAGTACTGCAGCAATCCTTCAGAATCGATCTCCGCCAACTCCGGATGCACCGCGAGAATCGTCTTAATCTCAGATCCAAAGAGCAGCCGGTTCTGATGGAGAGCGTAATGCAGCGGCTTCTTGCCTAACCGATCGCGCGCCAGCAGCAGGAGATCTCGTTTGGTGTCGTAGAGCGCAATCGCGAACATGCCGCGAAGTTTCTTCACGCAATCCGAACCCATCTCCTCGTAGAGATGGACGATCACCTCAGTGTCGCTGTGGGTATAGAACTGGTGGCCCCGCTTTTCTAATTCGCGGCGTAGCTCCGGGAAGTTGTAGATCTCGCCGTTGAACACGACCCAGACGGTGCGATCTTCATTGTGGATAGGCTGCTTCCCGCCCGCCAGGTCAATGATGCTGAGCCGGCGCATTCCCAGTCCTACCCGACCTTGCGCGTAGACCCCTTCATCATCGGGGCCGCGGTGCACAATCGTCTGGCACATGCGATGCACGTCGGCGGCTTTGATGACGTCGCCCGGCTTCCCAATGATGCCCGCTATTCCACACACTGGCCGATCTCCTTCTCGTCCTGCGCCTTGCCTGCGTCCTGGTACAAGGGCCTTGTCCCTTGAACCGCGATGGGCTGTTCGATCACTCGGAGATCTTCGAGCCCGCAACTCTCAAACCAGCGAAACACCTCCTCGTACGTGTGCTTCGACTGGTACCACGGAGAGTACCAATCAAACGTGTCGAGAATCCGCCAAGTACGATCGGGGTGATGGGCCATCGGGATCATGTACGCCAACGCGCCGCTCGCCGGACGGCCCACCAGCGGAATTTTCTTCAGCACCTGATGAAAGCCGTAGAGTGGAACTACACCCCAGCATAGTTTGTGCAACAACTTCGGCGGCATGCGCCTCGTCACCTTGCGATATACGTCGCTCATCTTGTACCAATTGTTGTATCCGCTATAGAGCCAGATGGCGATTCGCCCACCCGGCTTCAGCAGTCCCGGCAACATCTTGAACGCGCGCTCGCAATCCGGTGTGTGGTGCAGAACCCCGATGCTGTAAATAAAGTCAAAACTCCCCGGAGCAAATGGAAGCTGGAAAACATCTGCCTGAAATATCGTCGCCTTGCGGTCCGCCAGATTGCGCGCCGCGACCTCGGCAGCCAGGCTCAGGTCGACTCCGACCACGTGGGCTCCCCAGCGCGTCGCAACGTCTGCAAAACGTCCCATACCGCATCCCACGTCGAGCACGAGCTTTCCCGCCAGATCCTCCGGGCGAAAACCGGTGCGTCTCCGGAAGGCTCGCTCGGAACGATTGCTCTCCTTCGTGTCCAGTTGCGTGCGGGCATGCACGTGCCACTGAAACCCAAAGCTGCCCGTGTATTGTTGCGCGTCCACAAACCGGATCACGCCATTCATGCGGGGATACTTGTGGCCGCATCCAGCACAGACCAACTCGCCTTCCACTTCATCCAGGTGCCCGCGACACGAAAGGCAACGCAGCACCAACAATACCTCGTCAGCGATCTTAGATTGGTTGTGTTCGAGGGATTCCGTCATAGCGTGCCCTGATCAAAGTCCGGTCGCCGCCGCGCCGCTCAACGCCCGGGCTGGACTGGTTGGTAATCCGCACCATGGCGCACGTGTATGCCACCATGAAATACGGATACAGGTTATATTCCGTGGAAGCGAAACAGGCCCCCATGAGGTACGCCACAATGCCCGCCCATAAGGCTTGCGTGAAAAGCCTGAACTCCGGGTCTTCCTGATAATGCTGCGATTTTCGCACTTGGGCAATATTCTTCAACGCCGCGCCGATTGCCAAGAGGAAGAGGACAAGAGCGGGGATGCCAGCCTCTGCGGCAAGTTCGGTGTACGTGTTATGGGCCACCACCCAGCCCTCGTCGACCAGCACGAAACAGCCAGGGCCCACGCCAACTAGAGGGTGGGTGAGCGCGGTCATGACGCTCTTCTTTAACAGTGCCTTCCGCGCATCGAGAGATCCCTTGTCGCCCGAGCCCTCAATATTCCCCAGAAAAATGCTCTCGACACGCGCCCGGTAGTGCGCGGTCGATAGCGCAGCACTCATGCCGACAACCAAAGCCACGGCCGTGATCACCAAGATGTAACGCCGCTTCCCCTTAATCCCATACTCCCATACGCAAATCGCAAGACTGAGGATAAGGGCCATCAGCCCGCTTCTCGAGTAGGTAAGCACGACGCCGAGAGCCATGAACAACAGTGCGATACCCCAGACAGCTTTCTTCAGACCGCGCGCATGCAACATGAAAGCCATCCCCAGCGGAAAGCTGATCGCAATGTTGATCGCCAGATCGTTGGGGTTCTCCAGAATGCTCTTCTGAATTCCCTCGAGTCGCCCATCCCTGAAATGGCGCAGCAGGATCGAGGCGATAGTGACCAGCGCGACTGCGCTCACCTGAATCCACAGGAGCTTTCGGAGTTCCCGCGTAGTGACCACGGCCATGCTGATCAGCATCGCCACGATCACTCCCTTGGCAAACTTTTCGAACACGGTCGAAAACGCCCCGCTGCGCCACATGGCAAACGGCACGCACAGCGCCATTTGCAGCAGAAGCAACCACAGAATCTTCACCGCTCGCGGCACCTTCGCATTGCCCCCGCCCAACATCCCGAAGACCAGCGCTACAGCGCCAAGGATTCCCGCGATTCTCGCCATCGGAATGTAATTCAATCCGGGGATGAAATCCTCGGGCCGGAAGTAGTAGAGAGCAGAGAACGTGACCAGCGCGCCATAGACAAACGGACGGCGTCCTTGCGCTGCGACGGCCTGAGCTCGCGCCATCCAGCCGGTTGGTCCCTCTTTACTTCCCGCCCATGGACGCTGAGGGTTCATCAATTTGCGCTCTTGCCAATGCAATTTGCTGCCTTTGTAGAATCAGTGTTTTCCCAGATCAAAATCGTCAATGGGTACGACTATATCGTAGGGGAGCGTCAACATCCGTATCCTAAGCAACTTGTCGGCGGGTGGAGTCCACTGCTTGTTCTCGTAAAGCAGAAGGCTTTCTCCCTTCCAACTGGGCTCGTTACTCGAGATCGGAAAGCGCCCCAACAATTGGAATTGATCGCTTTGTAACTCTTCCCGCAGAATCCGTTGCGCTTCAAAGCGGAGGGGAGCATTTTCCGACACTACGACAAACCGGATGCCATCGCGACGGAAGATATCCGCCACCTGGTCCGGGTTATGCACCAGTTCTTCGCTACCCTGTCCCGGCCGAATATCGTCGGCATACAGCGACTTCCGCAAAACCACAAAATGCCGCTTCGGATCGAGCGCCCTCATGTAGAAAACGAAGTTTCCCGGCACTCTTCCGTCAAATAAGACGATGCCCGCGTGATATTGGTTTACCAGTCGAGAAGCGACCTCCTGGTAGCCAGAGATATACGGCCGTTGCTGGCTCCACGCCGGTACTGCAACCATGGCAACCAGGAGCGCCGCGACCCCTCGCATGGCCGAGCGGAGCTTCGGCTTCCGAAAGAATTCGGTCAGCAGTCCAACCGCAAAATACACCAGCGGCGGGAACCAGTAAATCGCAAAGCGAGACTCTCGTTGTCCGAAGAACGAGAACGTCAGGTACCCGGCGACGATCCAGCAGACCATCAAGGTCGCTTGTCCCCGCGTATTCCACTTCCGGGCAAGCAGCAAACCCAGCACCGCCAACACCAGCAACGTCGGTGAAAATGTGGCCGGCAGCGTCTGTGCATAATACGTCACTCTTTCGATGCCGTTCATACGATGCGAACTCAGATCGTTTGCCACCGCGTTTCCCTGCAATAAAAGCATCAACACCAGGAAAGGTCCTGCGAGCGCCGCAACCAGTCCTGCAACCCAGAACATGTCCCGGCGCCAAATCCGATCCCACTTTTTTGTGACCAGAACTGTGAGGACGCAGAAAACCAGCAGATACACGCTGGTTTGCTTGCACAACAAGGCTGCCACCAGCCAGAAGCCAAACGCAAAGAGGGAGTTTCTGCGACCTTCTTTCAGGTACCGGATCCAGTGCCGAACTGCGCCCACACCAAGCGCCAACGATGGAATTTCCAGCATGATGGTCTTTTCGAACACCAGCATGGTCGGAAGCAGTCCCAACACAACCGCGCACACCGCCGCGGTATAGGAGTCCTGCAGTTCCTCCACCAATAAAAACCATTGATAGAACAGCACCACCGCAAAGAAGATCACGGTCAGCCGCGCCGACACCACTGTGGGTCCGAGCAGCATGAAACTGATGCCCTCGAACAGATAAAACAATGGGGGCCAGTGGAGAATCGCGACCGCAGGATATTGCGCGTAATAGAGGTAGGCGTATTGCACGGGATGGCGAATCGGCAGGTCGTGCAGCGCGTCCGCCACAAAAAGACCTGTGACCGCGTGCTGTGCCTCGTCCACGTTGTAGTCAAACTCTCCTGTGTGGATGTCGCGCGCTATGATGATGCAGACCAGGACGATCCCGCCTAGCAACAGGAACCAGCGACCGGCCGTTGCCGGCCGAATCTTGGCGGCCTCGGTCAGCCCTCCGGCCATCACCGGGGGGCTCTCGCGGTCTTGCACTTGCGCGCCGCTCACCGCGTCCATGCCGCTCGTCTCCCCCCCACAAAATTCGCCAGAGCCACCACGGCAGCGCCATTGAGCAAGACGAAAGTTCCAGCCGCGTCGGCGACACGCGCCAGGATTCCGCCTCTCAGCATGCGACTCAGTGCCAGCACGCTCAGTGCATAGAAAACTAACTGCAGAATCAGAGCCACACGATAAAACGGAGCGCTAATCGCGAACGACGCCGCCAGCAACGCCACCAGCGCGAACGGAACCGCGAGGCGCAACAACTTGTGACTCACAAACTCAAACCGGATCGGATTGCTGCCACTCAACAACCACGGCGCAAGTTGGAGTAACTGATAGTTGCCGCTCAGCGTGCGAACTTTGCGAGAGAATTCCCGCTCCGTACCCAAGTCGGGATGATCCCATGCCCTCGCGCGCTCATCTAGAATCACCCGCTTGCCCTGGCGCACGACCTGCATCGGTAGAAACACATCATCCAAAATCGTTCCCGGCGGAACTCGCGTCAGCAGTTCTCGCCGAACCGCGTAGAGCGCTCCGGTTGCTCCGACAACCGAACCTGAACCCGACTCCAGTTTCCGAACCTGTTTCTCCACGCGCCAGTAAAGACTGAGTCCCTGACTGCTCTCTCCCTGACCGGCATCGCCCAGCATGAGTTCTCCGCTCACGCATCCCACTTCCGGATCGGCAAAGTTTTCCGTCAAGAGACGCACTGCATTCGGTTCAATGGTCTGGCGTGCATCCGTGAACACCACAATTTCTCCTTGGGCCAGATCGATCGCATCATTCAACCCGCACGCTTTACCTTGCGCCAACTGGTTCAGCACGACATGGACTCTCGGATCGCTCCCGTGCGCCCGCAGAATGCTCTCTGTCTGATCGGTCGAACCGTCGGAGACCACTATGATCTGGCAGCGATCCGCCGGGTAGTCGAGTCCCAGCAAGTTCTGCAGCTTCGACTCCAGAACTTGCTGCTCGTTGCGCACGACCATGACAATCGACACAAACTGAGTGGACGAACCGCGCTGCACCGGCCGGGAACGCCACAGCATCCGCACCCGCAGCCAGCTGGCATACCCCACGTACGTATAGGTGATGAGCCCTGCCGCCAGCCAGAACAAGTACTTCATGCAACTTCTTCCGTTCTTCGCATGCCCATCGGGGTTGTGTCGATCTTGGAATCGTGCTCAGTTCTGACTTTACGGTTGCAGTTGCTCCAATCCCTCATTTCGCGCCCCGTCCCAGCAGCACAATCTTGATGGTTTGGAAGACGATCCAGAAGTCCAATCCAACCGAAGCATTCTTGATATAGAACAGGTCGTATTGCAGTTTTTCGCGCGCATCTTCCACAGTATTTCCGTATTTGTATTGCACCTGGGCCCAGCCAGTGATTCCCGGCCGCACGGTGTGGCGGACGCCGTAATAGGGAATCTCTTTGATCAGCCATTCGACGAACTCTGGCCGCTCGGGTCTCGGCCCGACAAAATGCATGTCGCCTTTCAACACGCACCAAAGCTGTGGTATCTCGTCGAGACGGGAGGCCCGTAGGAATTTTCCGACGCGTGTGATGCGGGGATCGTTATCGGTCGCCCAGGTCGCGCCCGTATCGGCCTCCGCATCCTGCCGCATGGTGCGGAATTTGTAGCAATAGAATTGGTCCCCTCCTCTGCCAACGCGTTTCTGCCGATAGAGAATTGGACCGGGCGAGCCAAACTTGATAGCCAGCGCAATGAACGGCAGCAGCGGCAGGGAAAACACCAGCCCGATGAGCGCCACCAAAAGGTTGAGCGCTCGACGCGCCATCCGGAAGAAACCACTGAAGCGGAACCCGTCGGCGAAGATCAGCCAGCTCGGATTCAAGTTCTCCACTTCGATTCGTCCGTTAATTCTCTCGAGCCAGGATGTGGCCTCTTCCACCTTCATTCCGTCTAACCTTAGTTTCAGCAACTCGTCCACGGGAAGGGTTCCACGCCGATCCGGCATCGCCACGATGACTCGATGTACTTTGTTCTCCCGCACTAAATCCAACAGGTGGATACCTGCTGACTCGCGTGTAACCTCGACCTCCATGCCCCCCGTCCATCCCACTACTTCGATGCCTAATTCCGAGCGTTTCTGCAGTCCGTCAAGGAGCCGCTGGGCCCGATCTCCTGTTCCCAACACGTAGACTCGTTCGCGAAAAAACTTCTGCTGCACCAGCCAGGAATAGGCGGCCCGCCAGCCCAGAAGCGCAAACATCAGAATGACGAGACCCACCAGCGCAGCGTCGCGCGGGAAAAAATCACGGCCTGGAAGAAAATAGCTGTAGGCGTAACCCACGCCAGACAGAGCCAGCGCAACTATGCCCAGAACCAACAAGAGCCGGAAGATCTGGTCCCATTTGGCGCCCAAGCGATCCGAGTCATACAAGTCGAACGCGTGCGAGAGAAGTAACACGAATCCGGTAGACGCGAAGAGTGCAAAGAGCGGCGGACCCTCTCGGTTCTGCAACAACGTAGGTCTAGGAAACCCCACCTCTGACAACCATGAGGCTGTCTGGACCCCCAGCACAAACGAAGCCCACACGATCAAAGTCTCGACCGTCAACAGCACCAGGGTTCGGACCGGGTAATAGACTTTGAAGAGCCGGATCACTTCTGACTTCTCCTAGGACTTGGCCGCGGTTGGGGTCTTGTAGGACTCGTAGTAGTAGCGCTGGTAGGACGCTGCGTCCCCACTCGTCCCGTTCAGCACCACACCTACCAGCACCTGATCGGGGAACTCCTGTCGAGCCTTGCGAGCGATGTCAGCCGGCGTCACATTCGAGCGCACGACCAGCAACACTCCATCGCAAGCCTTCGCCAGTAGCCCGGCATCGGAAACCGGAACGGCCGGCGGTGAATCGATGATGATCCAGTCAAACAACGGCTCGACCCGCTCCAGCAGAATCTTCAGGCGCCCATTGCCCACGAGTTCCGCTGGATCTTCGATGCCGGTACCGCTGGGAATGAAGAAAAGATTTTCCATCGGTCCACGTTGCATAATCGAAAACTCATCGTTCTTTCCCTGCAGATATTCCGAGAGGCCGGGTCCGGGCGTCGTTCCCAGAGACTCATGCAGGCGCGGTCCGCGCAAATCGCCATCGATCAGCAGGGCGCGCCGGCCATGCTGGCGTACGATCACTTGGGCAAGATTCGCGGCGGTGAAGGATTTGCCCTCTTTGGGCAGAGCGCTCGTCACCAGCAAGGTCTTGAGCGTCATTTTCTCCCGCATGTGGTACAGCCGCGATCGCAAAGTGCGGAACTCTTCGGTGCCGCGCGTGCTGTCATCGCCGTTCATGAACAACATCGTCCCCAGATCTGGCTTCCACTCCGTCTGCGGGCAGCGCGCCAGCAGCGTATCGATGCTGAACGGGCTGGCGAAGGCGGGCATCCCCAAACGTGCCGTCGAATTGGCTGCGGGCACCTCCGCGGCCGGAGTTGCACTGAATGCCGGCGGATCCACCACCGGAGCCGTTACCAAGCTGGGCTGCACCGCCCCTCCCTGGGCTGCTGCCCGCTCCTGTTCGGCTTTCTTCAAAGCTTCATGAATTCGGCTCATAGTTTCCTTTCGTTGGGGAGGTTTTTTTCTTCCTCGCGCAAGCGATCAGCCAGCGTGGCCAGCGACCGCAGCGCATCCACCAAATCAAACTTCTCCGCCGTTGGGCTCGACGGCGGGGCCGTAATGGCGCCCGATGTGGTGTTGTCGCCCAGATCGAAGTCCTTTGCCACTCCTTCGACCACGTTCGGCCCGATAATCTTCTGCTGATCGACGAAGGCGCTTACCAGGCAGTGCTCGCACAGCAGGTTGATCACGCGAGGAATGCCCGCTGCGTAGCGGTGGATGGACACCAGCGCCTCAGGTTCGAAAATCTGCTGCCCATTCGAGCCGGCGATGCGCAACCGCTGCTGCACGTACGCTTTGGTCTCGTCGAGGGTCAGGGCGTGTGTCTTCGCGCGCAGAGTCAGGCGCTGCCGCAGTTGCCGCAACTGCGGCTGCTTCAGCTTCTGTTCGAGTTCCGGCTGTCCCACCAGGACGATCTGCAGCAGCTTTTCCGTGAACGTCTCCAAGTTCGTCAGCATGCGGATCTCTTCCAGAACTTCATCCGAGAGATTCTGCGCTTCATCGACGATGAGCACCGCGGTCTCCCCCGCCCGGTAGCGATCGAGCAGCCAGTTGTACAGACGCAACAGGATCTGGCTCTTGGCTTTCGAATCACACTGGATACCGAAGTCCGCCATCATGTAATCCAGAAACTGCGGCGTGTTGAGGCGCGAGTTGAAAATGAATGCCGTCGCCACTTGCTGCAGACGCAGCCACTCCAGCAATTTGTTGATCAGCGTCGTTTTGCCCGTTCCCACTTCCCCGGTAAGGAGGACAAAACCTTTGCGGCTCTGGATTCCATAGGTCAGGCAAGCCAGCGCCTCCTCCGTGTGCCGCGTCAGAAACAGATAACGCGGGTCCGGATTCACGTTGAACGGGTTCGCTCGTAGTCCGTAGAAGTCTTTGTACATAGGTGTTCCTGGAACTGCTTCGCTTAGACTGCGACCGTTTTCTTATCCTCGTGTTCTTCTCGATTCTTGTTGCGATTCCAGAATTTGAGTTTGCCGTTGTTCTCGTGCGCCGCCGTGACGCCCACCCATGGCACTGAAACCAGCATAGGCAACTCGAGAGCGGCCTCGGCATCGGCTTCGGTGCGGATGGAGTTATCGCGCAATTCCAGCCACATGGCCAATCCGCCACCCAAGGCCAGCCCGGCCGCCAGTCCTCCCGCCGCAAACAGCAGGCGGTTGGGGAAGCTCGGCGAGTCCGGCACGTCCGCCGGGTTCAGGACAAACATCCGCTCGCCTTCCGACTGATTGGTCATCTTGACGGTCAGATCGGCAGTACTTTTTTTGGCCAGCAGATCCTGATATGACTTCTGACCGTTGTCGTAATCCCGCGTCAGCGCCTTGTACTGCTCTTCCACCGCGGGGCTCAACGACACCTTACCCTGATATGCGGCAATTTCATTTTGGAGTCTCTTCTGATCAGCCGTGGCCGCTGTGATCAGGTCGCCATACTGATGGAGCTGCAGCCGCAACTGACGAATCTCAGGCGGCTCCGTGGCCGAAGCCTTCTCATTACTGGTGTCGGTCGCATCGGACGTCGCTTTATTGATCTCCGCCAGTTTCTTCTTTACTTCCGCGATGTCCGCCTTCGCCTTAATTACATCCGGATGGTCTTCGGTATAGCGGGCCTGCAGGCTCAGAAGCTGCGACTGCAGATCGGACAACTGCTTTTCCAGCGTTTGCGGATTCGTCGAGGATTGCGTCGATTTCCACGCTGCCAACTGCTGGGCCAGCAACGACTCGGTATAGGCCTTGTCCTGCTGCGCCCGGTTCAGGGTCTGCGTGTTCGACTCCAATTGCGAGTTCAGCCCCATCAGGATTTTGAGGTTGTTTTCTTCGTCTCCTGGAAGCTGCCCTACGTATTGCTTCTTGAATTCCGCCAGCTTGGAATCCAGTTGGTCGAGATTCAGTTTCGCGTCTTCCAGTCCCTTGCTGAGCACATCGCTTGTTCCGCTCGCGGCAGCTTGCATGGACTTGAGATTCTCGTTCACCAGCAAGTTGGTGAGTTCATTGCAAATCTGCTGCGCTTCACGCGGTCTAGGAGCGGTGTACTTCACATAGAAACCTGGAACCGCGGTGCTCTGGGCTCCGCCCTTCTTTTTGCCAGACACCGGCGAGAGGTCCGTCACGACCGGTTCGACGGTCATGTTCAGCCGGATGTCGTCGATGATTTGGCCCACTTCCTGGCTATTCTTACCGGGGAAAACCCGATCCACTACTGGCT
Organism: uncultured Acidobacteriaceae bacterium; assembly: GCA_963701935.1. Classification (GTDB taxonomy): domain Bacteria; phylum Acidobacteriota; class Terriglobia; order Terriglobales; family Acidobacteriaceae; genus Sulfotelmatobacter. The sequence continues at coordinate 55,068 of CAVPBT010000002.1, forward strand.
GCAGATTGGTCTGGCTCATTACCTGCTGTTGCAGGGTGGCCATGCGTGCGGCTAGGTCTTGGGAAACGACTGGCTGCACCATGTTTTCCGGCACTTTCTGCCCTTCCACCAGGATCAGCGACTGCGAGGTGTACTTCGGCGTGAAGGCAAACGACACCAGAAATGCGATCAGCGGCGCCAAAAATGCGGGAATCAGGATCACCTTCGCCCGGCGGCGCAGCATCGACAGGTAATCGTCCATCGTTAATTCGCGATTCTGAATCATGCTCGTATTCCTTCTGGCCGCGCATCGGCTTGCGGCCTTGAAATCAGTCGATTCGGATCGGCCGGGGAGTCCAATCCAATCCAAACGTTAAAACGCTCCGGTTCGAGATACGGTTGCAGGCCGAAAGCCCCCCGCAATACGAATGATCAAACGCCAGTTCGTTGAACTGGTAGCTCGCATAACCGTGGAGATTTCGTCCAAACGCACGATGCAAGCCCGCACCGGCAAAACCGGTGGAAAACGAGTTCGCGTCAACTCCGGGACACGTGTTGGGTGGACCCTGACAGGTAGCAGCTTGAGCCGCAGTCAAGCTCTGCAGGCGATCATTATGCGAGTACCCGATATCGGTGAATGCACTCCACACCCGTGACAGTGGCCGAGTAGCACTCAGGCGCACGATGTCACTCTGCGTTCCGGCAAAAAGACCCGATCCGCCAGTCTCAAATCGGCGGTAGCTGAGGTCCAACGACGTTCTCGTAAACCTGTAGCGCAACCTCGCCTGGGCGGCGACCCCGATCCGCGTATTGGGGATCGATCCGACCGGAAGCCCGTTCTGATCAAGAGTGCAGGGCGGAATGCCGATTAAGGCATCCACTACCGTGCAGGCCGTTCCAATCCGGGTGAACTGCGGCCCAGCTCCCACCAGCAAATCCATCCGTCCTGAGACGCGGTGACCATACATTCCTTGAATCACGTGAGTATGAAATGCCGATCCTAGCACGGTAAAATCGAAAGCCTGATATCCATAAACCAAGGCGATCTGCGTATGCGCCGTCAGAATGCGGCTGTAACCCACCTGAGCCGAGGTCTGCGAGCTGCCGATAAAAGAAGTGCCCGTCTGCACATCGGGTCCGTAAAAATGGGTGAAAGCGTACCCGCCTGCGACCGTGACCGCAGATTTAGGCGTCAGATTCTCGGACACGTCCGCTATGCTGACGTTCAGGATCCGGGGCGCCAGCCCCAGGGTCCCCAGAGCCTCGCCGCTCGAGAAAAGCCCGAAGGCGGTGGTCCCTAGCGACGCGATCCCCTGCGATCCAAGCGAGCCATAAGACCCGCCGAAGTTTCCCTCCGGCAAATAGCTGAAGCTGTCGCGAAGCGATAATTGTCCTCTTTTCCAGGTGATCTTCTGGTCCACATCCGCCTGTTGCAGCGATTTCAGTCCTACTCCCGCCTCACTGTAATACCCAATCCCACCCATGTAATCGAGAGCCAGGTCGTAGTGACTCCACAACCGCTGCAGGGTCACGCTTCCCAAACCGCGCGTGACAGAGGAAGCCCCACCACCTCCGATGACGTTGGCAGCATTCCAATTTGCGGACTGGCTGAAGGTCGCGCCCGGTTGCAGGTAACTCAACGGCGCCGAATGCGGCTCCAGCGACGGCAGGTCCAATCCTGATAGCGGCGGATTCTCGGTGATCGGAGGCGGCGCATTGTCCTGGCCATAAGCGGGAATCGGCTGCTGGGGGTTCTGCGCAGCAGGATCGGTCGACGCAGGCGGCGTCGAAGTGTCCTGGGCCCATGCAACATCCAGCGCGAAGGCCAGCATGCTCAGGGTCAAGATGCTTTGCAATTTGCTCATCGCGTTCCTTACGGGACCACTATCGTGTCACCCGGTTTCAGGAAAATGTTTTGTTCCGGATGATTCCCTTTCACCACTTCTTTGTAATTGAACGGAAGCTTCACTTGTTTCCCACCTTCCGTCCGCAGCACGTAAATCGCTTTGAGATTGGCGAATTGCGTGAAACCTGCCTGGGCCAGAGCTTGCAACATGGTCATGTGCGGCAGCAACGGGATCGGTCCGGTATGCGTCACTTCGCCCGTGACGAATATGCGCCGGCTGTTCATCGCCGTCACCACCACGGTCACTCTTGGGTCCGCGATGAACTTCTTCAGCCTCGCCGTGATCAACTCTTTCAGAAGCACGGGAGTCATTCCGGCTGCCGGGATGTCGTCGAGAAGCGGCATCGAGATTTTGCCGTCGGGCCGCACTGGCAGGGTCACGGAAAGATCCGGTTCTTTCCAGACTGAAATATGCAGCGTGTCGTCGGCTCCAATCACATAATCGTTCGCCGCCGCCACCGACGCTTCCTCCGCAGGTTTCTCATTCTTACCTGCATCGCTGTTAGCTACGCCGCTGGTCTGCGCCAGCAGTCCAGCCGCCAGCAAACATATTCCCGTCAACAGCACCAGCTTCATCACTTTCTTCATACGCTCTCCGCAGAGCTAGGACGCTCCGTATCCTTCAAATCCAATTTGTTTCAATTTGTAGAGCAATGCCTTGTAGCTGATCTGCAATTCCATTGCGGCCCTCCGCCGGTTCCAGCGCGTTCGCGTCAGTGTGTTCAGAATCAGTTCTTTTTCCGCTTCGCGCGAGGCCGCTCTCGACGCCGCCTTCAGCGAAATACCCGATCCGTTGCTGCTGGCCTCCGGCTTGCGCAAAACAGCCCGCAGCCCACCCAGAGCCACGTTCTCATCTCCTAGCGCCACCAGCACCCGCGCCGCGTCTTCCAGTTCCCGCAGGTTCCCCGGCCACGAATAATCCAGAAACAACCGCAGCGTCTCGGCACTCAAGTCGGGTACCGTGCGGCGGAAATCCCGCGCGTACTTTCGCAAGAAGTACCCCATCAGAAACGCAATGTCCTCTTTCCGCTGGCGCAAAGGAGGCACGCGCAAGCACACTCCACTAATGCGGTAATAGAGATCTTCGCGCAACCGCCCGCGTCTCACTTCAAACTCCAGATCGCGGGTGCTGCCGCAGATCAGCCGGGCTCGCTCGCTGCCCGCGATCCCATTCCCAGCAGACTGGGTCAGAGCTTCCAGCAAACGGGCCTGGCATTCCGAACTTAGATCAGCCAATTCCTGGAGGTAGATGGTTCCCGCGCTCGGCGGTTCCCCTGTGCTCCTTGGCCCTCGCAAAACCTCCAGGTCTTCAGGCTCAAGACCTAGACACTGAAACCAGCGAAAAGGTTGTGAGCTACGTTGCGACATTTTATGGATGCGCTGCGCCGTGGCATGCTTGCCCGCCCCCGCCTCTGCCAAAACCAGCACCGGAACATCGCTCTGCGCAAGCTCTCGGATCACTTCCTCTACTGGACGCATGCTCGCGCTGACGCCCTCAACAAAGGCGAGTTCAGCCGGTTCGTTAGCGCTTTTTTCAAGATTAGGCAACAGTTTGCCCTTATTTACCTTTTGCGCTGGGATGCGGACTTGACCCTTCGAACCCAATATCTTGCTGGATTAAGAGCACGAATCTTACCACTAGAGGAAACGTCCCCCGTCTAGCTTCGGATTCCCAGTTTACTTCATATTTTCAATACCTTAGGTTCGTTATGGGCGCTTACGGGTGGGGCAATTCTGGTCCCCGGTACGCCGCGAGTCCATGTGCTCTTTAGGACTTGTGGGAAAACTTTTTCTCACTATGGCCGACTTCTTCGCCGAGTACGTCACGCCATTCTTTGGCATTTGGCTCTCAGAGTCACGTCGCAACTCGAATGAAGGCGTAAGGAGATTTCCCGGTATCATCCTCCGAAAATTTTCCCTCCGTAGCGACTCTGAAGACTTGAGCGCTCATTTGCCTTTACCATACTGAGCGAAGAAAAATGGTATCCGAGTCCGAGTCGCAAACGTCCTCCCTCGCATCGGCGACTGCCGACGCAGTATCTCATGCACGCCAGCTCTTGGAATTGAAAGACTGCTCGATCGGCGGAAAATTAACAGTGTTGTAACCTTCACGCCCGGGGGCGAGTCACAAGAAACTCGCTCTGATAAGGTCCATCAGTTTAGCCATTTGCAACTGACGACGAACCCGCCACGCATTTCTCCATTTGAAGCACAACTCGCCCGGATTCCCACAGCTCCAACCCGTGCGGAGCCGGAAATTAACACACTGTTCATATTTGCGTGATCTTGCTGTAACAGGTCCCAGACGATACTGCGGGCGGAGTTTTGTGAGCGTTTGCAGCGAACTCCTCTGTGCTTAATTCCCAGGAGATTGTCATGATTCGATCCGCGGGCTCTGCCGTCGTCCTGTCAATAGTGCTCTTTCTGTGCTCTTCAGCTTTTGCGAACTCTGGGGGAGAACTGTTGAACTTTCAGGGACTCGGAGACTTGCAAGCAATCGGGGATTTTTATAACGGCAACGGCCTGCCGCTTACACCGAATTACGGCGTGACGTTCTCCTCGAATTTTTTCGGGCTGCGCTCCGTATACGTCGGCGGGAGCGGGGCCTTCGCGCCGAACCCAACCGGAACTCCAGCGATCTTCATGAACGGAGCTGCCGGTGCGAACGTCACCGGCTACATGAACGTCAATGCAGGGTTCAGCGGCGGGATTCAGTTCTTCTACACCGCAGCGTTTAGCGAAACCGTCACGGTTTGGAGCGGTGCCAACGGAACCGGAACGGTTTTGGCCACGATCGCTCTGTCGCCAAATAATGGCTCCTGCACCGGCTTCCCAACGTACTGCAACTGGTCCTCGGCGGGTCTGAATTTCTCCGGCTCTGCGAAGTCCGTGACTTTCACTGGCACCGCAGACGGCATCGGGCTCTCTGACATCACGCTCGGCTCAAGTTCGACAGCCGTCCCCGAGCCTTCTACCTTCTACCTTCTAGGGACGGGCCTGGCAGGGATCTCGTTGAGTCGGCTACGCAGATTTCTCGGAGTCTAGCTCGGCGGACTCTCATGCTTGTGTACCAGCAAATTCTGCGATGGAGACATGCTCGATCAGTGCCGTTACAGGACCCGCAAGAATTCGAAAATAGAGGTCCGCTTCATCGTCACAATGCCAGCCTGCCAGAGAAGCGCCGCTAAGAGGATACGTGTCGAAACGATTCAGACAGATTCAAATCGCGTTCGGTGTTTTACTGTGCGTCGCATCTACGGGTTGCGGCGGTGGGAGTTCCACGGCCGCAAATCAGCCTCCGGTGCAGTTTGTCACACCCACCAGTAGTCCTTCGATCGACCCAGGGCAGTCCGTGACCGTAGCCGTTGCCGTCTCGGATAACTCCTCCGTCGCTTGGAGTTTGCAGGTCGCATTTGGAAAGCCGGTCGGTACTCTTTCGAACCAGTCAGGCACCCAAGCCACGTACACAGCTCCCGACAGCGTAGCCAGCCAAACGCAGGTGACGGTCGTCGCCACCGCCGGCGGCAATTCTGCCTACCTGCCGGTCTTCGTCCAACCGGCGCCTCAGGTGACGGGAACTTCTTCGTCCACGGCGCCCACATGCCCCGCTCTCGGCTCCGTTGTTCTGCCCTCTTCCAGCGGCACCCTGACGGTGGGACAGAACCTGAACCAGGGGCAACTCGATGTTCTAACCAGCGGCGGCGTCGCACCATTTACCTGGACGGTTCAGTCGGGCGCGTTGCCCGCCGGAATCAGCATTTCGCCAGAGACCAATACGGCCAAGGTCTCCCTCGTAGGCACTCCCGTTACGCCTGGCTGCTTCAGCTTTGCCATGCAAGCGACCGACGCCACCGCCGCAACTGCGATTTCGCAGACATTCAGCCTGGTAGTGATTCCCGCCGCGCTCAAGGTGAATGCGCCCAACCTCGGGGACGCATTCGTCGACTCGACCAACGTCGGAGTTCCCTACCCGCCCGGCGCATTCGTTGCGACTGGCGGCATCCCGCCATACAGTTGGTCGTTGCCCGGCGCCGGTGGGTCGACTGCACTTCCGCCTGGTCTGTCCCTCAGCAGCGGCGGCCTGCTTTCGGGAGTGCCGAGTTCGGCGGGCCTCATTCAGAATGGCGGCTTTGGATCTTATAGCGCGACGGTTCTGGTGAATGACAATCAGTCTCCTTATCCGGCTACTGCCCAGCCAACCGCGTCAATCACGGTCTTCAACACAAACACCTCCTGCGGAACCGGTTCGGAGAGTGTTCTCACCTCGCAGGGTCCCTACGCATTTCTATTGCGCGGCTTCGACGCGACTGGCCCAGTAACCATCTCGGGCAACTTTACGGTAGACGGAGCAGGAGCGATTACGGCCGGAGTTGAAGACATCACTCGCAGCACCGGCGTACAGACGAATCTCTCCATTCTCGCCGGTAGCACCTACACCGTCGGACGAGACAATCGCGGCTGCGTGACGCTGACTAATTCAGCAGGAACCACCACGGTGTTTCGCACCGCCCTGGGCGGCTGCTCAACCGGACGGGATTCGGAGGGCACCGGCTGTCAAATACCGGACGGCGGAGGTTCCTTCTACCTAACTACCGGGCGCATGGCGGAATTTGATGACAGCACCGGCTCGGGATCTCGCCTGTCGGGAATCGTCCGGCTTCAGGACACCTCGATCTTCCAGACTTCCGGCCTCAGCGGGCAATACGCCTTCGGCTTGAGCGGCTGGGATTCCACTGGAGTAAGATTCGCGATGGCCGGCTCAGCTACCGCCAGCGCAGGAGCATGGAGCAGCGTCGCTGCCGATACGAACGATGGCGGAACGCTGGGGTCGAGTCTTACAAGTGGTTCGGGAACATTCACCATCGGCGCCAATGGACGAGGAACTGGAACTCTCGTCGTAGGTAGCCTCTCGCTGAACCTTGTCTTGTACCCGGTGAGCAGCAGCGAACTGATGCTGGCAACCGCCAGCCCCTTGACCGCCGGAAACCCGGTCCTCAGCGGAGAAGCCATCAGCACCAGCGGCCCATTCAGTTTCCAGTCCCTGCAAAACACGCACATGTTCCACATTTCCGGCCCATCGCTGTCGGGCTCCGATGCATCGGTTGGTATCTTCGTCTTCGACGGCGTCGGAGGCGTGACTGGCACCGAATACGAGAATCAGGCCGGCACCCTCAGTGTGACGGCTCTGTCCGGACAGATCACACCTCTGGATCCCTCCACGGGAAGGTTTTCGTTTTTTGCTGGGATGAATCAAAACATGGGGATTCATCCGTTGGTTGGGTATGTAATCCCACCGCCGAGCACACTCACCGCCGCAAGTTGCAACACGCCGTCAGCTTGCGTTACAGGATTTTTACTCAGCACCGACGCGTCGGCCCAGGCGGGCGTGCTCGACTTCCAAACGTCCGCCAATCTGCCCCCGCCACCCTTCACGACTTCGTCGATTCTTGGAAAGTATGACTACGGCACCGACGAGGATATCGACGCCAAAACCCCGAATTTCGTCGGGGCAGTCTCCGCGAATCCCGCTTTTTCCGCACTGAGCTTCACCCAGGATTCCAGCTATGCCGACCCGCAGTTCTGCCTCGAGCCGAGCTGCGTCCTTCTCATTTCCAACGCGAACGTAGCCGGAAGCTACGTGGTCAACAAAGATGGTTCAGGGCGATTCGGGGGACAGACGGCTTCCGTCACGAATGGAGCGGTCACCTTCTTCATTGACGAATCACCGCTGAACTCGCATCCCGCGGTAATGGTCTCAGAACAGTAACAGACGGCAGTCGATTGCTCAGGGCTGAGCGGCGCGAATGGGGGCAGTCGTCGTCTTGGCCACCGCCGTCCTCACAGATTTCCCAGACGTCGGCTTCCGCAGTTGCTCTTTGATCCAGTCAAAGAACCTTCCTCCGCCTTCGATGGTCGCCATTTGTGCTGTGCTGTCGAAGCGATCCACTTTGGCTTGCTTCGGGGCGGCCGCCTTGATCTTGTCCTGACACTCGGGTGGATTCGCATCGAAGTCTGACACCTGCTGTATGCGGATCTCCGTCGACTTCAATTTAGGAAGCCACTTCACCGGGTCCAGCGGCTCTACCTTTTTTAGGAAGTCCTTCTTGGTGTACCGATCCTTGTCGGGATCGTCCTGCACTACCGAAGATTTGGCCAGCCAGACAGGCCAGTCACCCCAAGGTTCGAATAAATCGATGGCTCGAATGCGAGGATCCGAGGCCGCGGCCAGCACTGCAATCGCTCCCCCGGAGCCCTGGCCAAACATTCCAATGCGATTCATATCGACCTCGCCGCGGGAAGCCAGATAGTCCAGAATGAATTTCACATCATGGACCGTACTGCCCAACGATTCCTGCAGTTCGCTCACAAACCACTGCTTCAAAGGTCGATCGTGAAAACGATGGCCGGATAGCGCGGAAACAAATCCTACGGCTGCCACTCCGCCATTGGTCACCCGTTCGCACCAGCGATCGTCCTTGAAGCGGTCCGTGTCGTCCAAATAATTGTAGAGATAGAGAACGACGGGAGGCTTCGTCACGCCCTTGGGCAGAATGATGTAAACGTCCAGCGCGTCGCCGGGACGCCACTTCAGCGAGACTAGCGTTCGTGTGAAGGTTCGCTCATCGTCGACTTCCCCCAGCACCGGTGGTTCGGGCTCTAGTTCGCTGCCCTTCACCGACAGAGAGGCCCAGTTCTCCTTGATCGTTTCGTAGAGGGGCTTGCCCGTCTTCGCGTCGATTCCGGACGGAACGCTCACAGCGGTGGCTGCACCAGGCGCGTTCTGCGTTTCGGACGGAGTCGCTGCTGGCGTCGCCTTCGCTTGAGGTTCGGCAGCGGAGGACGGCGCTGGAGAACTTGGGTTCGCCGCCGACGGTTGGGCCGGCAAACTTAGACACAGGAAGATTACTGCGGGGATAATTGCCCATTGACGACACACATGCTTCACTCGGATCGCTCCTTGGTGGAAAGAATGCTCACAGAAGATTACTGGCAAAACGAAAAAACAGCCAGAAGAGGAAGGGGCTGAGCGCCCCTTCCTGCTTCCAGCCAGTGTTTCACGACGCTACTGACGAACGCCCGTGATCTCCACACCAGTATCGATGAAGAAATCCGAGTCTTCCTGCACAGTTACGACCGCGCCACCCATATCGCCGCCGGCATCAACCAGGCAGGTTGAGGGAGTCGGTGGAGCATAGCTGGTGCAGGCCTTGTGGCCGTTGTTCGGGGCGTTGGTCTGCTTGAAGTGCGAGCGGAACACAAAGAACTGCAGGTTGCCACTGGCGTCAAGCAGGGGCTGGTAATCGTCCAATTGATCGGTATTCGACAAGCTGATTTCCGTGTTGATCAGTTGCGTAACAGCCGCAGGCGCGACCTTGAATGTTACCGCACGGAGGACCGACCAGAGCGGGTAAGTTCCGTCGTTGACGTGCGTGAACGGGATCACACCGCACGGCGGCGCGCTGCAGGTTGGAATGTTGTAAGCCCCCGCCGGGTTGTCGGTGGGAAGGTTGTACAGCGGGTCGATGCCATCCACCGTCAGATAGTGGCCGAGCCCGGCTGCCGGTTTCATGTTTCCGAAGCTCCAGAACGTATAACCGATCCCGTTCGGAGTTGCGGAATGCGAGGCCGACTGACCCGTGTTGGTATTGACCACGCCCGGCACTTCCTCGCCCGTGCCGATCGAACGCAGGCGCAGACCGCCGCCCGGCAGGCTCAGCCACACAGGATCCGTACACTGGACATTCCCCGTCGGGAAGCCAGTAGTCGGACAGTCCGCCGCATGATCCAAGAAGTTATTCGTTGCTGGGTTGATGCCCACTTCTTGGCCGCTCCAGGCGTTGCTCGTAATGTTGTTCGTACCAGTCCTGACTGCAAGGGGGTTGCCGCTGCCGAGCAGCACACGAACTCCAGTGAATTCAAACGCGTTGTAGGTTCCGGAGAGCATCTCGCGCTGAACCACCTGAATCGGAGTCGGTGTCCCGGTCGGACTCAGTGGAGCGTACGGCTTCATGTTATTCAGCAGGTCAACCGTATAGGGAACGTTGCCCTGGAACACTTGCGAAAGCATGTAGCGGTTGATGTTGGTGAAGACGTAGTTGGAACCGTTCTTCGCGCCAAAGCCGATATTGTACGTGGTGGGGCTGTTGGTCGTGTCCTGGTTATTCACGAAGACAACGAGCGGAGATGCGCCCACCGAAAACGTCTGCGATGCAGGAATAGCACCACTGGAGATGGGATCGCTCCCGCTTATCTTGAAAGCGGCAACATGGAACACGCTGCCCGTTCCCATAGCACCGTAAATCGCGCAGCCCACGTGGCTGTTGGTTAGCAGACCATCGCCACCGCAGCCCGAGGAGTTATATCCGAGACCGTTCAGTGACTTCGTGTCGTAATTGCTCAACGCGCGGGTGGTGCCATAGAGAGCATCTTCCGGACGGATGTCCGTAGCCGCCACGTTGAAGTAGCAGAACACACCGCTCGCACAATACGCGGGCGCTGTCGTGTCGGTCGAGGGTATTTTGTTCAACAGTGTGATGATCGACGTTGGCAGATTGTCTCCGCCATTGACGTTCGTCGTATCGCTAAGGCCGAACACCTTGTTCTGGCTGCACTTCGAGGTGCCCGTGCACCAATTCGCCTGCGAAGCTCCGTCCTCCAGTGTCGACAGTTGGCCGTAAGAGAAGGCATAGCTCTTGGTGCCAACCTTACCGTAGGCCATGAAGTCTTTCACTCCAACAGCGGAGTCCGTACTGAAGTAGACCCACACGTTGCAAGACGGAGTCAAGGCGTCCCATGCCACCCACATCGTGGCGCTGTCAGACGGGTTGCCTGTAATTCGGGCGTCGATGATATTGGAAGTCCCCGTGCCGTTAATATCCTTCCCTTTCACCGAGAACAGGTTGAAATTGGAGCCAGTTTCACCGTTGATGATGTTCTGCGCCGCGAACGCGGTTGCGTTGAACTGGGCGGAAGAACCTACCATCACCACTTTCAGCGTAGGCGTCCCGCTCACACATGCGTTATCAACAGCCAACGCCATTGGCACTGTGACCAGAAGGGCCAGCGCCGCGATTAGAAGCTTCTTCGTCATTTCCATGTCTCCTTTTGACATCGAAAGGTTGTTCTTGCGCTTGGGGACTCTCCCCTGTTGCGGCAGGGTTCCACCTGAGGAACCGGCCGGGCTTTCGCTGCGAACGACGGCAAATTAAGGGTGAGAAAACGCACGGCGGGTACGTCCTGCCATGCGCAAGAAATATCAACCATGCCTGTTACACACGCATGACGGAAACATTAAGCTCGGGTGAATTTCTCGCTGTCCTGCGATGACCTGCTGTTGAAAAAGCGGCGGAAACTCGGCTCCTGATGAAGGCCCCCGGCCTTAGCATTCGACCTCGCGCTTATTACGGGAAATTAACCGCAGCTTCATCTGGCTGTAACAATCCGACAGTAGCTTTGTTGGTCATCGTTCGCGTCATCGATCCGACTACCGTGAACCTTCATTCGTTCGTGGTGGCTTCACCATCGCAAGGGGGCATCTTCACGTGAAACTTCGGCGGTCGTTCCTGAACGTTCTTTGGTTGGCCTTCTTACTTTGCGGCCTGGCCCACGCACAGAGCGGAGGACTGCACGGAACGGTCATTATTCCGTCGGGCGCCGTCGTTCCGGGTAGTTCGATCACGGTAATCGGACCTATGGGGACCAAGTCCGCAACCACCAATCAGGCGGGACAGTATGCGATCGATGGTCTCGCCGCAGGTAAATACACCGTGAAGATCGACGCGAAGGGGTATGCGACTTTCGATGTCAACGTGACCCTGGTCCCCGGTGACTTTCGAGAAGTGGACGCTGTTCTCATCGCCATGCCCCGACCGGCTGAACCAGTTGCGGCGCCAGCCGAGAACCAACCCGCCGCTCCTTCCACCGCCGCTCCCGCCGCCCCGTTACCGGAGGCCCAGGGCCAGAATCCCACACCTTCTTCCACGCAAGCGACCGTCGCTGCCGCCCCCGCCGTTGCCGTCAAGCCTTCGAAAGGAAAGGCTGCGCTGTACGGCGTCGCAGCCGACTCCACCGGCGCCGTAGTCCAGTCAGCTGCCGCCACCGCAACCGGAGCTTCCGGGACCGTCAATGCCCCGGTTGATGCACGTGGCCAGTACACGCTGAATGGTCTCGCTCCGGGCCAATACAAGTTGAAAGTCGTGGCGCCCGGATTCGCCCCCTTCGAAACCGATATCACCTTGCAAGCGGATCAAGCCCTGGAAATCGATGCCAGCCTGCAGCCTCCTACTGAGTCCACGAACGTCAATGTCGTGAGCCAGCAGGTGTCGCAGGTGGAAACCGAAAGCAATCAGATCGAAGGCACCATCACCAACAAGGAAATCGTCAGCACGGGATTGAACGGCCGCAACTTCACGCAACTCATCGCGCTGGCTCCCGGCGTGAGTAACCAGACCGGCCAGGATGAAGCTCGGGTGGGGCTCGCGGGAAGCGTCAAGTACAGCGTCAACGGCGGCCGCGTGGAATACAACAATTTCGATGTGGACGGCAGCGACGTCCTCAACGCCGGACTGAACGGCGCGGAAAGTACGCTGATGGTCTACCCCAGCCTTGATGCAATTCAAGACGTCAAGGTTCTGACCTCGAACTACGGCGCCATGTACGGACGCAGCGCCTCGGGCACCGTGCTGGTCACCACCAAGTCAGGAACGCCGCAATTCCACGGCGGGTTCTATGATTTCGTCCGGAACGAAGTTTTCAATGCTCGCAACTACTTTGACCAGACCAAGAAAGCACCGTTGTACCGCCGTCAGGACTTCGGCTTCGATATCGGCGGGCCACTCTTCATTCCGGGAGCTTTCAACGCTAAGAAAGACAAGACTTTCTTTTTCTTCTCCGAAGAAGTCCGCCTGGAAAAATCTCCCCTCGGCCCGGGCGGATCTTCCGACTTCAACCAGGCCGTACCTTCTGTGGCCGAGCGCAATGGGGACTTCAGTGCGGTCTGCCCGTTTGCGCCGGGAGGAGCGGTGGTCGACTTTCAGCGCGCCGCCTATCCGGATTGTCCGGCTTTTGGAATCTCCATCTCAGGATCAGGGTTTCGCACTTTTCCCGGAAATCAGCTCCCGATCGATCCCCGCAGCGCCGCGCTCCTGAGCAGCGGACTTATTCCCGCTCCGAACTCCAGCACTGGCTGCAATTCCAGTCTGGCCGGCAAGCCGGATCCCAACACTGGAGTCCCGCTCGTCCCCTGCTACACCGCAGTGATCTCCCCTAGCACGTATTGGCGTGAGGAGTTGTTTCGCATTGACCACAACATCACGCAGAACCTGCGCGCCTCGTTCCGCTACATTCACGACTCCTGGGATACCACAGTGGTCACGCCGCAGTGGGGCTACATCCAGAACAACAGCTTCCCTACCGTCGAGAACCGGCTCAACGGGCCCGGCATCAGCATGGTTGTGCGCCTCACCGATACGTTCACTCCCACCTTGTTGAACGACTTCGTAGTCAGCTACGTGGATGCGCACATCACGCTGCAAGACATCGCCGGTCCGGGGGCAAATCTCAACCCGAACATAATCACCCGCGGCCACAACGCCCCCTGTGCCTTCTGCACCCCGCCTGTGACCGGCGATATCGGATACATCTTCAACAACGGCTTTGGAGGGAAACTCCCAGGCATCGTGATCGCCGGCACCAATGCCGAATACGGCGGCAACGGGTTCGCCGTGGACACAGCCTACATGCCGTGGAACCACACCAATCCGACTTACAGCCTCGCCGATAATGTCAGCAAAGTCTGGGGAAAGCACACCGTGCAATTCGGCGTGCAGGTCGTAAATTCGCAGCGCAACGAAACCAATGCGGCCGTCGGCGCCGCCACCGGCGATCAGCAGGGCTTGTTCACTTGGAGCAATGAGAACAGCGTCAGGACGACCGGCAACGCCTTCGCCGATCTTTTGTACTTGAACCCCGTTGACCTCACGAATCCGATCAAGAGTTTCCAGCAAGACAGTTCGCAGCTCAAGTACTACAACGACTATTGGGTGATCGAGCCCTATGTTCAGGACGACTGGCGCGTGAATCGGCACCTCAATCTGAGCCTCGGCCTCCGCCTGAGCCTGTTCGGAAACTATCACGAAAAAAATCTGAACTCGTACAACTGGGTACAGGGCGCGTTCGATCCAAATCTGGCGGCTACGGTCAAGATCGATCCCGGCGACTCTCACGGGCTCAACGGCGGTTTTCTCGAAACGCTTTCGGGAAACCCGCTCACCATCGATCCCAACAACCCGCAGAGCGGCTTGGATCCGGTGCTCAGCAACGGGTTGGTGCAATGCGGAAAAAATAACGTGCCGTCCAGTTGCATGCTCTCTCACATTTTCAACCCGGCACCGCGCATCGGATTCGCATACGACCCCAAGGGCGACGGCAAAACCTCGATCCGCGGTGGCTATGGAATCTTCTTCGAGCACGGCACGGGACAAGAAGCCAATACCGGTTCGTTGCAGGGCAGCGCACCTTTGGTATTGACGATGACGAGCCCGTTCCCCAGCGCCTTTGACACGGTCGGAATCGGCGGTCAGCTGTCCACCTTTGCCTCCAGTCTGGCCTACCCGCTCGACGTGACCTCCATTCCAACAAAGACTGTGTGGCCTTATGTGCAGCAATGGAGTTTCAGTGTGCAGCGTCAACTGCCGAAAGACACGCTGATGACAGTCGCCTATGTCGGCAGCAAGGGCACGCACTTAACTGCGGAATTGCAACTCAACCAGTTGCCGCCCCTGACTCCCGCGCTCGACACCGGAATTTTCCCAACGGGCAATCCTTTCCCCTTGGGTGCGGCCCTCACCGAAGCCACCTGCAACAGCTTCGGTAGCGGGGTTCCCAACTCATTTACGGTTGCGCAAAACGGATTCATTGTCACACCGAAGCAGCCTGCCTGGACCAATCTGGCCGCCGCTTGTTACGGCAGCGGCGGGGCGAATGCGATTCCGAATCCGAACAGTTTGCGTACTTTTGCTCCCAGCATGGGACGCGTTCTCTCGCTGCAAAATATCGCCGACTCCCAGTATCACGCCCTGCAGGCCACAGTGCGGCACATCAGCGGCCCGGTCACGCTCGGCCTGTCCTACACCTACAGTCACTCGTTCGACGATTCTTCCGACCGCAATGATGCGTCGTTCGTGAACTCCGCGAACATCAAGTCCAGTTGGGCCAGTTCCAACTTCGATCAGCGCCACCTGCTGAGCGTGAACTACATCTACGCCTTCCCGAAACTCAGCGGAGCACTCGATCGGGCGATGTTCCACACCTCGACTGCCTCGGATTCGCCCGCAGAAACAAAGACGGGCGAAGCTCAACCTTCGCAGAGCGGCTCCCGTGCCCTGCACCTTCTTCTGGATGGCTGGCAGATCTCCGGGATCACTGCCGTCCAATCAGGAACACCCTTCAGCGTGATCAACGGAGGCAGTGGAAACGGGATCTCCGTGCTCGACAACGCGGGCGTAGCCAACGGGGCCGGCGCGGGTTCGTATCCCGATGTCGCCGCCAACCCGCGTTCGGCGCTTCCGCTGGGTGTGTCCAAGTTCAACCCCGGCAGCATCGGGCCCCTTCTGTATAACCCTGAGGCCTTCGTGGCGCCGCGCGGACTGACCTTCGGAGATGCAGGACGGAATTTCCTCAACAATCCGCATCGCGTCAATTTCGACATGACGCTGCTGAAGAACTTCAAGGTGACGGAAGCGAGCAACCTTGAGTTTCGTGCTGAAGCTTTCAATATTTTCAATCACACGCAATTTCGAATCTTCAACGCCAGCCTGGGCAATGCCGCAAACAACACCATCAACTGCTTTGGCGGACCGAACTATTCTGCCGCCGGCGGGCTCACCACGTTTCCAGGTATCGCAGGAGCTCCGGTCCCCGTGGATTGCACGACTGGCAGTTCGTTCCTGCATCCCGTCGATGCACACCGGCCACGAACTCTGCAAATGGGTTTGAAATACACGTTCTAACTCCGGACGATCTTCCGAATGGGCTCAACGAATATCGCGCGACAGGCTCGGCTCTCCACACGGAGCGAACGTGGATACGTTCTGCTGACGCTGCTGCTAGTTATGGCGCTTCTGATCATCGCCGCCGGCACCGCCGCAACCGACATCGCCTTCAGCATTCGGCGCGAACGTGAGGAAGAATTGATTCATCGCGGCGTACAGTACAGGCGCGCGATTCGCGCGTTCACCAAGAAGACCGGACGTTTCCCCGTGCGCATCGAAGAACTCGACAACACTGACGGCATGCGTTTTCTACGCAAGCACTATAAAGATCCCATCACCGGCAAAGACTTCAAGTTAGTCCACATGTCCGATATCCAGATCTACACCAACCCTGGCGCAGTCGTTCCCAATGCCGGGGTCGATATCGACACCGGTACCGTCAGCGGTGATCCTTCTAACGGCACCAAAACCGCCGGGCCGCCGGCGGATTCGGCCGGCAACCCGCCCGACCCCTCTCTCACTCCGGGCAGCCAAGCTGGCCAACGAGGTCCAACCGCCGCTTCCTTGAGCGCTTCTTCGTCGGGGCCGCAGCCCGTCGGCGGAGGCTTGATTGTCGGGGTTGTAAGCTCCAGCAAAAAGCAGAGCATCCGTGAGTTCGACCACAAAAGGCACTACAACGAATGGCGGTTCTACTACGACACCGCGTTTGATCAGTTCTACTTGAGGAATGCTCCTACGTTCAGGCCTGGCTTTCAGCAGCTTCCGCAGCTGGGCGCAGACAATTCGGGGCGTCCGTCTTCCCAGCCCTCGCAGACTGGGGCTCCCAGTACGAATCCACCGCAAGCGACACAGTAACTCACAAGAAACGCGAAGTCGCAAACTGTCCTATCGACCGTCGGTTACTCCATCGAACCGAAAGAAATCATATTGCTCCTCCGGAACCGACGCGAAAGCGTAGGGCAGAGGACCCCACACCGAACTGTAGAAGCCGGCTCCTAGCTCAGGGCGCATCGTCGTAACGCCGCAATTCATACCGATAGAGATCGCCCCAGCCGACGCTCCCCTCTGCACCACGACCTGGTTGGTGTTGTTCTCCGCGCGAACCAGCAAATCCAGCATCGTCGGTTGCACTCGCGGCGAATCCACAGCCTGACCGCCCAACGATTCCATGTAGTACTGAAATCCCCAGTGGCCGGAAAACAGAACTCTCTTCAGCTCTTGTGCGCCACGGTTATGAATTTTGACTGCAGCGCTTCGCGCAGAATTCGCCAATGCCGCGTCGCCGCTGGTCACCCATAAACTGACGCCCAGGCAAACCACGACGGGAACGACTATGCGGTAAAAGGATAGCGGCCGTTTCAGGTCATTCAGTCGGCGCACGAGCAGCAGAGCCACGGCGGGGATCATGGGAAGAACGGACCGTCCATTGACGGTCCAATTCAGTAGCGCTGCGAATATGAAAGTGCCCAGCACCCACGTCGCGAGCAGCAGAGAATCAGCATCTCGATTCCGCCAAAAGTCATAAAAGGCCAGCAAGAGGGTTGCGATTCCTCCCAGGAGAAACAGCCCCAGTTGCACCGCGAGGAGCGTGCGCTGCTGCTCCGGAAATGGATTCTCCACGCGCACCCATCCGAAGACGATCGCGGCCGTTCCGAGAACAGCCAATGCACCCGCCACCAGGATCCAACGTAGAGACCACATTCGCGGAGCGAATACAAGCGCGGGCAAAGTGCATCCCCCGACAAAGCTCAAACCAACCAATAAGTTGCCGAGCGTCGAGGCCGGGTGGTCGCTTCGGGCGTAGCTCACGTACGTTGCGAGGCCAGACAGCAGGCCATGACCGTAGAGCGATGCGGTCCACACCTGATAGCCGGCCAGCACCGCAAGCGGAGGCGTCAGGAACAACGCCCATATCCCGACACGACGCTTGCTCCACACCGAATACAGAAACAACAGCGGAATCAAGCTGACTCCGAAATATTTTGTGAGAGAACAAACTCCAATCAAAGCGCTACTGACCGCCAGCCATCCCAGTTTTTCCTCTCGAATTCCCCGCCTCCAGAAAATGACGGCGAAAAGCCAGGCCGCAAGCATGGGTACATCGCTCATGACGCTGGTTGCAGATACCAGGAATCCAGGCGCAGCCAGTGTCAAGCCAGCGGCTAGCACTGGCGACCTCGTCATGTCTCGTCCCAACTGATAAACCCCAAGAATCACCGCCACGGAGAAAACGAGCGACGCGAGATGCAAGACATGCTCCGACCAACCTGCACAAGACCCGACGAACGCCAGGAAATATGCGGCCAGCGGAGGATTCTTGGTCACTTCAGACATCGGCATCGCGGTGCCGTACCACACGACCGAGAATCCGTAGGGATTGAGCGGATGCTGCGCAATCTGTTTTGCCGCCCAGAGAAACAGCGTGTCATCAATGTGAAACGCCTCGCCCAGAAACGGCAGAAGGCAAGCACAAGTCAGGGCAACTAGAAACCACCGCGCCCGAGGGATGGACTCCAGGTTCAGGAGCCTCCATTTCTCCACCGGCAATGGTTCTGCGGATTCGTTTTGCGGAGGAATTCGCGATACGGATACTCGACGTCGCGATTTTTTCGCCACTGCCTGCTTCATTGATACTTAACCCTTCTGCTACTGCGACACCCCGGAGAGGCTTCTGCCCGCATCCGCAAGCTTGGGGTTCAACCTCACAGCCTTGCGATACGATTCACGCGCTTCAGCCACGTGACCTGCCGATTCCTGCAGTTGGCCGAGGACCATGTAATTCTGCGCGCTGGGATGCGCAGCTGCAGCCTCGGACAATTGCAAAATTTTTTCTTCCATGCCCAACTGCCCCATTCGCATGAACAGTCCCTGATTTCCCGGCTCCAGTTGCGCGGCGAGACGGTAGAAGCGCTCAGCCTCGGCAAAATCGTGCAGCTGTGCATGGGCTGCACCCAGCGCGATATAGGCTTTGGCCATCAAATGCTCATCCCGCGTGTATTGCAGCATCTCCTCATACTGTTCGATGGCTTCCTGAAGCTTGCCATGCTCGTGTAGGTCGGCTCCCAGGTTCAAATGACTGATGGCGTCGTGCGGGTTGATCCGCGCCGCGTTGCGAAAGTGAGCGGTGGCTTCATCCGAATATCGTTGCCCATTCGTCACGTAGGCCTGCTCCAGCAGGGCCGACCCCATGTAGTCTTCCGCCAGGTAGTTGTCCTCCGTGACTTGCAGCGCGTGCGCCCACAGATCGTCGCTGCTGCGCCACGTCGCAATCTGACGGACCGTCAGAAACACGAGCAGGCAGAAGACCGCAGCGGTTGCGCCAATGACCACGACCGCCGGCTCGCCAAGTTTGCGGTCTCCAAGCCACTTCTTCCCGTAAGTGTCGAACATGCTCGCCGCGCCCCAGACCACCGCGACGAAGATTCCAACGAGTGGCAAGTACACATAGCGGTCTGCCATGCCTTGATCGCCAACCTGAACCAGACCGATCACGGGAACCATGTTCCCGAGGAACCACAGCCATCCCACCAGCAGATAAGCCCTCGATCGGCGTTCGGCCCACACCAGCCAACTGATGCCGATCAATACCATCAGGCAAAGGGCGACCCGCCAACCCGCCAACCGATCGCCCACATGCGGATAGAAAACAGCGAGCCGCGTGGGCCAAACCGCTTTCCACAAATACATCACGTAGGAATAGATCGCATTTGCCAGCCGCTGCGAGAGGGGCAGAGCCTCGGTCGTTGCCATCGACATCTTCTGCGCATGGAGCGTGATCACACTGCTCGCTGCCGAGAGCCCCAGCAGGGGCACCTTTTCCAGCACCAACTTCTGCCACGAGACTCGAACAAACGGACTCGCCTGCAGAGGCGTGTTCCCCATCTGAACTCGTCCCAGTGGCCAGTAGTCCAGCAGCAAAAGCGCACACGGTAAAGTCACGATCATGGGTTTGGCTGCGAGCCCCGCCGCAAACAGAACTGCAACCGACAGATACCGGAGCGCACCGGGCTTTCTCGCATACCACCCATACGAAGCCAGCGTGAGCAACAGAAAGAACATGCTCAGTACGTTCTTCCGCTCGGCCACCCACGCGACGCTCTCCACATTCAGCGGATGCAGGGCGAACAGCGCCGCCACCGCCAGACTTCGCCACCGCGAACCTGTGGCTCGCAGCAACAGCCAGAACAACACGACCGCGTTTAGGACATGCAGGATCATGCTCGTGGCATGGTGTCCCGCGGAATTCAATCCGTAGACCTGGCAGTCGAGCGCGTGCGATACCCAAGTCAAAGGGTGCCAGTTGGATTCATCCATCGAAGTCAGCGCCCAGCGCAGCATCGCAGAATTCAAACCGGCATGGATGTGCTCGTTCTCAACGACGTAAGACTCGTCGTCATAATTCACAAAAGGATGCCAGAGCACCGGCAAATACACCGCCGCCGTTATGACCACGAGCGCAAACGCGATGAGCCAGACCCGCTTCGAATCGTGCGGCGGCTGCTTCGGTGCCTCTGGATTCGGCCTCGCAACCGGTTTCAAAATTCGTCTGTTCTGCGGCTTATGTCGGCCCACTTGTCTCAACCCTACTGCGACGGAAGTGCTTGCAAAGCTGCGACCTCGCGCTGCGCTTCTACCAGCGTCGGATTTAGCGCCAGCGCCTCGGCGTATGCCAGACGCGCCTCGGGCAGACGCCCGCCTTGCTGAAGAATCCGGCCGAGTTGCAGATACCCCTCGCCGCTGGGACGCTCCACCACCGCCTGCGACAAGGTCCGCGCCGGTTCACCCGCCAAGTCGCCGAGTCCCGCAAATACCGTTACCAGTCTCGGATTCTCGTTCAGCGCCCGCAAAAAGCTCTCTCGTGCCCGAGTAGCGTTCCCCAATTGCAGGTAGTCTGTGCCCAGGTTCTGGTAAGCATCGGCTCGAAGCCGCGCGTCGGTGCTGTGCTCGATCGCGATTTTGTAATGCGGGATCGCCTCCTGCAAATGGCCGTGCCAATGCAAGTCGGCACCTATGCTGAAATTGCTCAGCGGATCAAACGGGTCCAGGCGCGCCGCGTTGGCGAAATGAATCATGGCGGCGTCCTGTTGCCCTATCGCTTGCAGCGTCGAGCCAAGTTTGTCCTCAGCCACAAGGTTGTTTTCGGTTACAGCCAGCGTATACGACCACAGGTCGTAATTCGTCTTCCAATACCCAATCTGGCGCCACGTGAGAAAGGTCAACGCTGCCAAGATAATCGTCGCCACCATGACCTTCCCCGCCAGTCTGACAGGCAAGGTTACGCTCCACGCAACCGCCACAAAAATTCCGATCAATGGGACGTAGGCATAGCGATCCGCCATCGCCTGCGCCCCCACCTGCACAATCCCCAGCACCGGAACCAGCGTGCCCAGAAACCAGCACCAGCCGACCAGCAGATAAGGCCGGGCAGATGCATGTTTCCAGGCGAATACGCTGATGGCCAACAGCAACAAACCCATGCCGATCCATTGCCAGCCAGGCAAGCTGCTTCCTGAATGTGGGTAGAACAATGCGAGTCGTGCGGGCCAGACCGCTTTTCCCAAATACATGCCATAGGAATAAATGGCGTTCTCGAAGCGCAACCAGAGCGGGAACCGTTCGCTGGGGGCCAGGCTTGGACGCTGCGCAATCAGCGTCAAGACTGCACTGCCGGCCGACATCACCATCAGTGGGATTTTTTCTCCGATCAACCGTGAAAATGTTTCCGGCACAAAACGGGATGCCCCTTGCGTCGACTTCCAGCCTGCAATCCGCTGCAACGGCCAGTAGTCGAGCAGAAGAAGTGCGAACGGCAGCGTGACCAGCATCGGCTTCGCCATCAGTCCAAGCAGGAAGAGTCCCGAGACGATTCCGAAGCGGCTCCATCCCGGCCGCAGCGCGTACCAGCCATAAGCGCCCAGGGTCAGCAGAAACAACGTGGTGCTCAACACGTTCTTGCGTTCCGCGATCCAAGCCACGGATTCCACATTGAGCGGATGCACCGCGAACAACGCTGCCACCAGCAGACTCTTCCCCATCGCGCCCGTTGCCTGCTGCAACAACAGGAACAGGAGAATGACGTTGATCGCATGCAACAGCACGCTGTCCCAGTGATGCCCAGACGGGTTCAAGCCAAAAAATTCACAGTCTGCGGCATGCGACAACCAGGTAAGCGGATGCCAGTTGCTCGCCTCGGTTGCGGTCAGAGCCCATTTGAGCGTCTCCCAGGTCAGCCCTGCTTTTACGTGTGAATTCTCAGTCACGTACGCCGGATCATCGTAGTTGACAAAGGGATGTGCGCCCACCGGGCTGTACAGCCCTGCGGTGAACAGGCCTAACAAGACGCACAACGCCCCCGAGAGCTTTCGCGAGCTGCGAGCGGGCAGCTTGGCCTCAGGTGGGCGAACGGGGGCCCGCACGCTGCGTTTGGCCGTCATCTTTGCGCTGATCGATCCTCGCTCATTGTCGAGGCGGTTAGAGTAACGGCCAGACGGAACGCCCTTAACCGGACGTGCCGGTGCGTTCTAGGCCACGGCAGTGGGTACAGAGACATCGGAAATTCGGCTCTTCTCTGCGGATCAGGTGGCGGCACGAAGTGCAATAGAAGGTCCCCGCAAGCCCGCCCGTTAAATCGACCATCACTCGGAATCCTAATCCCTGGACGCAAAACGGGCATCGAACAGGGTCGCTTTGCCCCCATTTCCCGGATTTCGTCTTGGTTTCGTCGCTCTTCACTTCGCATCCCGGTCCGCAGGGTACGTCAATATTGTTAAGCTACGATGAAAAGCGCGAGGAAAAAGCAGTTCGACGGTAAAAGAGGGCCGATTATCGTTCGCAGAGGGGCAACCCCAAGGTCGCGCTCGTCTTCATCTCCTGTGGCGGGAGGTAGCAGGAAGCCATGCTAAGAGCCTCGGTTTGCATTGCGCACCCCGATTCTTTCGCTTATTCTGAAGCTCTTGCCTGAGCATTTCGTGGACTTCGCACCGTGAGTCAACTTGTGCAACCCGCCCCTTCGATTGCGCGCCAGGACTCACCACCATCCCTTTCTGGACTTCTCTGGCAGCTCGGCATTCTCACGGTTCTGACGCTCTGGCTCTACTGGCCTACGCTGGCCCATCTCGTCGGACAGTGGTGGCAGGATCCCAACTTCTCTCACGGTTTCTTCGTTCCCTTGTTTTCCGCCTTCGTGGTTTGGCAGGAGCGCGGTCGATTTGCCCGTCTTCCCTTACGTCCATCCTGGTCGGGCTTGCTCGTACTCGCCCTCGGCATGTGCGTTCTGATTGTTGGCAAAATGGGAGCTGAGTTGTTCTTATCTCGCTCCTCCCTCTTGCTTGTGCTGGCGGGCTTTGTCGTTCTTTTTTTCGGATGGAATCACTTCCGGGCTGCATTTTTCCCGTGGGCTACGCTCGTTCTGATGATCCCCATTCCGTCAATCGTTTTCAATCAGATCACGTTCCCTCTGCAACTGCTGGCGTCGAAGGTCTCGGCCACGGTGCTGCCCCTGCTTGGCGTCCCCATTCTGCGCGAGGGCAATGTCATCAATCTTCCCTCCATGGCATTGGAGGTCGCGGAAGCCTGCAGCGGCATTCGCTCCCTGATGTCGCTGGTCACGCTCGCTATCATTTATGGATACCTGATGGAGAAGCGTCTCTGGGTGCGCTGGCTCCTCGCCTTGGCCTCGGTGCCCATCGCCGTCGCGGCCAACAGTTGCCGCATCATTGGCACCGGGCTGTTGGTCCAATATTGGGGCCCCGAAATGGCAGAGGGATATTTTCACGCGTCCTGGGGATGGATTATTTTCGTCATCTCCCTGGTGATGCTGTACGCTTTGCACGGCCTGATCGAACTCGTGCTGCCGGAGAAAGACGCCGCGTGATGAACAAATCGCTGGCTCGTTTCATCTTCGCCGCTCTTCTGATCGCGACTACAGCGATCTTCTTGCGTGCTCGTACGCGGAACGAAGTCTTCCCTCCTCGTCTTCCACTCAGTTCCTTCCCCCAGCAACTGGGACCCTGGACCGGCGCTGACGTCGCCATCGACAAAGACGCTCTGCAGGTCCTCGGTCCCGGTGACTTCCTCCTGCGGGTCTACACGAATCCAGACAAGCCGAATTCCTACGTCGATCTTTTCATTGCCTATTTCCGCAGCCAGCGCACGGGTGACACGATTCATTCCCCCAAGAACTGCCTGCCCGGAGCAGGCTGGGCCCCGATCGAGTCCGCCCGCGTAACCCTGTCGATGCCCGGCCACGCCCCCTTCCCTGCAAATCGCTATGTCATCGCCAAGGGGGATCTCAAACAAGTAGTGCTCTACTGGTACTGGGCGCACGACCGGGGCGTCGCCAGCGAATATTGGGCAAAATATTATCTGGTCGCGGACTCGATCAGGATGAACCGCAGCGACGGCTCTCTGGTGCGCATCACCACCCCCCTCGCCCCCGGCGAGACCGCCGACGCGGCGCAACAGCGACTTCTTCCCTTCGTCGGAGACGTGATTCCTCAGCTGAACGGCTACATTCCGCGTTGATGCGAACCCGCGTTTCAACTTCGATACACTATGACAGCAGTAACTGTTTTCATATGGTGCAGTATCATTGAGGTTCTGTGCGGATGAATATCGAGGTGTGCTCTCTGCATCCACAGTTGGAGAATCCACTATGAGTCGCTCCGTTTCACTCCGTCTGCTGCTGGCTTGTGCTTTGATGGCCGTGACGTTCACGGGCTGTTCCCGTGATCCCAACGTACGCAAGCAGAAATATTTCGACAGCGGCGAAAAATATTTCGCCGCGGGCAAGTACCGCGAGGCGGCGATTCAGTATTCCAATGCCGTTCAAATCGATCCCCGGTTCGCCCAGGCGCATTCTCAACTCGCGCAGGCCTTTCTCAAGCTCGGCGATACCAACCGCGCCTTCCAGGAATTGAACCGCACGGTTGAGCTCGCTCCCGATAACTATCGCGCCCACACCGATATCGCGAACCTGCTAGTCACAGTGAGAAACCCGGACGGCAGTCCGACGGCGGATACGCTCAAGCAAGCCAAGGTTCATCTGGACATTCTGCGCGAGAAGCTCCCCAACTCCCCTGAAACCCACCAGGCCTGGGCCAACTACTGGGCGGCGCAAAACAACATCTCCGCCGCCATGCAGGAGATGAGCCAGGCCATCCAACTCGATCCCAACCGCTCCGAGTCCTACTTGTTAGTTGCTCTTCTGGAACTACGCTCCAACCTCCCTGACAAAGCCGAAGTGGATTTCAAGAAGGCAGTCGACGTCGACCCCAAGGCTATGAATGCTCAACTGGCGCTGGGCGGCTTCTACCAGTCGCATAACCGCCTGCCCGAGGCCGAGCAGCAGTTCAAGCACGCCATTGAGGTCGAACCTAAAAATCCCGCGCCACGCGCAGCTTTAGTGCGCCTGTTGATGCAGGAAGGCAAGAAGGACGAAACCGAATCGTTCCTGCGTCAGACCAAGAAAGATCTTTCCGATAATCCGGAAGGCTACCGCATGCTGGGCGATTTCTATTTCGCGACTGGCGACCTCGATAAAGCCACCGCCGAATACACTTTATTGCACAATGATCATCCCAAAGACCTTCAGGTCAAGAAGAACTACATCCAGCTGTTGATTTTGAAGAATCGCCTCGACGAAGCCACCAAACTCAATAACGAGATCCTCAAGACGAACGCCCGCGACGTGGAAGGGCTCGTTTACAAGGCCCAGATCCAGCTTCGACAGAATGATGCCAACGGCGCCGTGGACTCGCTGCAAAGCGCGCTCCGCAACGATCCCGACAATGCGGTCGCTCATTATCAACTGGGAGTCGCCTTCGCCCAGCAGCAGAATGAAAGCCGCGCTGAGTCGGAGTGGCATGAGGCGGTCCGTCTTCGTCCGGACCTTACAGACGCTCATCGAGCACTGGCTGCTCTGGAATTGAGCCGCGGCGATGTTGATGCTCTGCTGCAGACCGCGCAGCAGATTATTACCGCACAGCCCTACTCCGCCGACGGATTTGTTCTCAAAGGGATTGCGGATCTTGCCCGCCAGAAATACAGCGACGCCCAGAATGACGCCGACCAGGCCGCACAGCGGGCTCCTCAGAGCCCCGCTCCCTTCGTCCAGATGGGCAACATCCAGCTCGCCCAAAAGCATTTCGCCGATGCGGAGAAGTTCTATCAGCAGGCGCTCGACAAGGACCCATCTTCCGCCGAGGGCCTGAGCGGGTTGATGAACACATACTTCGCGCAGAAGCAGTTTGACAAGGCGGTTGCGGCAGCCAATGCGCAAATCGCGAAATCCCCGAAGGTCGCCAACTTCTACGACCTGCTCGGAACTGCACTCTTCAACGGCAAGAAAGATCTACCCGGCGCGGAAGCTGCCCTGCGCAAAGCCATCGAACTCGATAAGAACAATTCCGACGCCATCGAAAAACTCGGCAAGGTGCAAGTGCAGGAAGGTGCCGCCGACAAGGCTCTCGTGCTCTACGAGCAATCCATCAAGGACAATCCGCGGGATGTCACCTTTTACATTCTTTCCGGTGAATTGTATGAAGCGAAGAAGGACTGGGATCACGCCAAAGGCATGTACCAGCAGGCGCTCAGCGTCTCTCCCGATCATCCTCTTGCGTCCAACAATCTTGCCTCGGTGATTCTCGATCAAGGTGGAAACGTCGACGTTGCCATGGGGTTAGCACAGACCGCGCGTCGAGGCATGCCCGACTCCCCGAACGCCGCCGACACTCTGGGTTGGGCGTACTATCACAAAGGCATCTACCAGTCGGCCATCAGTCAGTTTCAGGAAGCCTTGCGGCTGGCAGAAAAACGTGGCGATCCCGACGACGCGGACCTCCACTACCACCTCGGCCTCGCTTATCAGAAAGCCAACCAGAACGCACAAGCTCGCCAGCAATTGGAAAAGGCCGTCAAGCTAAGCCCCAACAACGCCGACGCGAAGAAAGCTTTGTCGGAACTGCACGGCTAGCAGCAGGCACACTCATGTGGCGACGGCCGCCTCGGCCGTCGCACTCGAAGCCCGCCTGAGAGACTCAGCGGCCACTTGATCCGTTCCGGTTTCTTCTATAGCTTTCACCGGGCCAGGAAATCCGAGCCCCCGCTGAGCCCCTAACTCTCGAACGTTAATTTACAGGTTAGTTGGCTACGATTGCCCCAGTCGCTAACCTGAAATAACGAGATGAACGGTTAGGACTTATGGACCCAAAACAAGAAACCCGGGCGGGGTTCAAAGCAAGAAGTTCAAAGCAAGACTAACTTGAGCAGGTGCTCAGTCCGCCGCAATGTCTTTCGGGCTATCCGCGTCCCGCCGCTTGACCACACGGTTCGACGGCAATCCAGCATCGCGAATCTTGTAGAGCAAGGCGCGATAGCTGATGCTCAACGCGCGCGCCGCCTGCTTGCGGTTCCAGTGGCAATTCTGCAGAACTTTCAGGATGACTTTCCGCTCCAACTCGCGCACTGCCTGGCGGGTCAACTTCTTCAGTGAAATCTGGCCGTCCACCGGGATTTCCGCGTTGAAGAAGTCAGTGGCCCGCGGCGCCAGATCGGTCGAAATCACTTCTTCATTGCCTAGAATCACATAACGCTTGATCAGATTTTCCAGTTCCCGGATGTTGCCCGGCCAGTGATACTTGCGCAACTCCGACATCAATTCGCTGGAGAGCGCACGCGCCCGGCAGTTGTACTTCCGGTTGTGATATTCGAGAAAATACGCCACCAGGTCGGGAATGTCGCTCGCCCGTTCGCGCAGCGGAGGCAGGTGCAGATTCACCACGTTGATCCGGTAAAACAAATCCGACCGGAACGTGCCGTTTTCGATTTCCTGTTCCAGTTTGCGATTGGTCGCGCATACCACCCGCACTTCGACTTTCTTGTCTTCCTGCGCGCCGATACGGCAGAACTGCCCGTCCTGCAGGAGTTGCAGCAACTTCGACTGCAGTGACATGTCCAACTCAGAAATCTCGTCCAGGAACAGCGTGCCCCGGTGGGCCATCTCCACGCGCCCCGGCTTCATTCCGTAAGCTCCGGTGAACGCGCCCTTTTCGTAGCCGAATAATTCGCTCTCGAGCAGCGTGCCCGGAATCGCCGGACAATTTACTTTCACCCACGGCCCACTGCGCCAAGGCGACGCCGCGTGAATCATGCGTGCGATGATGTCTTTGCCCGTTCCACTCTCCCCCTGGATCAGCACGGGAACGTTGGCACTCGCCAACTTGGTCAGGCGGTCACGGACGGCCTGCATGCCCTCGGTCCGCCCAAAAACAATCGCGTCGGGCGGCATTTCCCCCAAAGGCTGGACGAGTGAGTTCACACTGCTGCTTGTCATGGCTGGTTTCTACCAATTGGGGGGAGAGACACTAACCTGCACCCAGACAGCCAAAGCCATCCCGGCGCACCTTCCACCACTCAAACTTAACTTATGTAGTTGAAGAATATCAACTTACCAAAGAGCGGGACGAGCATGCCCTGGTAATCAGGGAATGGAGCCAAGAGTAACATCGCGGGAGGCACGAAGCGCAAACATTTTCACACCGCAGAAGCGATTTTCCGCCTTCGACCATTGGAACTGGCAGGCATCAGCAGGGGACGGGCGAACTTCAGACCGAGCAAGTAATACCCTTCGGCTGGTGTGGAACGCAAAGCCTTGGCTCGCAGGGTCCGAGAAGCTCTCGGCAGTAGAGCCAACGCAGCCACAGGAGCGCTGGGGATTTCCAGCCGGATCTGAGCGACCGCGGGCAGTGCCCGGCGAATCGCAACCAACATTCCGCCCGCGCTCACATTCAGAGCGGTCGCAAATTCCAGAAACTCTTTGCCCTTGCCATCGCGGCTGCGAACAAAAACGGGGATGGCCAGCGGCAACCTCGCCCACTTCCGCCGCTCGCTTCCCACTTTCGCGCCGTGCATGCAGAGCTCTCCTTCGTACTGAACCCCCTACGTGCGGAGCATCTGAGTGGCCAAATCCCGGCCAAATTCGGCAGAGAACCGGGCGAGAACACTGAACCCCGCCCCTCTCGGACTGTAAAACCAGCAAGGGAACGGAAGTTTTCGGCACTTTTGTTCGCTTTTCGTTCGGTCCTAATAAATCCCGCCATCAGCTCCCCAAACGCTCAAAAGTGCAAGCTTTTGCTACACTTGGGTAATTCCCGTGCATTTTCCGTTGACAACAAATTGGCCCCTGGCATACGATTTTCCTACTGGAGTTTGTGCTGGTTAGGTTGGGTGCAGTTCCCCTCTCCCCGTGTAGACCTGTGGTTTTTCCGTCATGGCCACTGTCCAAAAGAACACGTGTGTTTCTGACGTGGGAGGAAGCTCGCAACCTATGCCCGCTGCTGCTGCCCGGCCTGACGGCGACGTGCCCAGCCCGGAAAACTTGCTGCAGGAATACAAGGAACTGCGCGACCGCTTTCAGCGCACTACCAACGCCCTTGGCTCCGCCGCGCACGATCTGAAAACACCGCTCTCCATTCTGAACGGCTACGTGGAGTTGCTGCAGAGCGAGAAGTTGGGCCCGCTCAGCGACCGTCAGCGTGAAGTCTTGCGCGACATGCAGGCCAGCGGACTGCGCCTGCAACAGTTTATCCAGGATTTTCTGACCTTCAGTGCTCTCGAGACCGGCGGACTGCGCATGCAATTCGCGCCCGGAAACATCAACGATTGCCTGTCCGATGTATGCCGCCTGTGGTCGAATCGTTTTCAGGAACGCGGACTGGCACTTTATTTTCTCGCCAACGATAAGCTGCCCGTGTTTCCCTTCGATTCTCCAAAGCTGGAGCGCGTGATCTCGAATCTGCTGGAGAATTCTTTTAAGTTCACTCCCCAGGGCGGAACGGTGTGGCTGCACGCTGAGCCCTATATGTGGGAACGCCGCGCCGCCGCTGAACCCTCTCCGTCGGAACGCCGGCGCCAGAGCGTGACTCACCCCAACTCCGTCAAGGTCAGCGTTGCCGACACCGGGCCCGGAATTCCCGCGGAGTTCCACCTCGAAGTCTTTGACGACTTTTTTCGCCTTCCCGGTGCCGAAGGACAGGAGGGCACGGGATTGGGTCTCGCCATCGCGCGCCGCCTCGTGCACGGCATGGGCGGGAAGATCTGGGTCGAGAGTGATCCCGGCGCAGGCTGCAAGTTCTCTTTCCTCATCCCGTACAAACCGGCTGTTGCCGCCGCCAGCAAAGGCAAAAACCGATGACGCCAACCGCCAAGATTCTGCTGGTCGACGACGAACCCGGCATGCTCCGCTACATCAAAACGCTGCTGGAAGTGGACGACTGCAAAGTCGACACCGCAACCACCGGCGAGGAAGCTCTGAAACTCGTGGAAAAGGGCCTGCAGCCCGACCTGGTGCTGCTTGACGTTCTCATGCCCGGCATCGATGGTCTGCAGACGCTCGAACAACTGCGCCAAGTCCAGCCCGGCGTCAAAGTCGTGATGTTGTCCTGCGTCAACGACACGCGCAAGGTTGTGCACGCGATGAAACTCGGCGCGCTCGACTACTTGACCAAACCCTTTCAAAAAGCAGAACTGGATGCGGTCATCGATCTCAGTCTCGGCCAGGGAAAGCAGACATACAGCGGCGAAGTCGAAGAACTCTCCGAAGACGTCTTCTTCATCGCGGCCAGCCCCGCCATGCGCAAGATCCGGTCGCAGGCCGCGCTGGTCGCCAATGTAGACATCCCCGTATTGCTGCTGGGCGAAAGCGGCACCGGCAAAGAAGTCCTTGGACGCCTGATCCACAAACTTTCGCCACGCGCCCATCGGACATTCCTCAAGGTGAACTGCGCCGCGGTTCCCGCGGACTTGCTCGAGAGTGAACTGTTTGGCTACGAGCAGGGCGCCTTCACCGGCGCGACTCACGCCAAGCCCGGCAAGTTCGAACTCTGCAACCGCGGAACGATCCTGCTTGACGAAATCGGCGAAATGCCGCCGCTTCTGCAGGCCAAACTCCTGCACGTGTTGCAGGACCAGCAGTTCTCACGACTAGGAAGCCGTTCCATCATCAAGGTCGATGTGCGCATCCTGGCGGCGACCAACATCAACATTCCCGAAGCTCTCGCCAACAAGCGCCTGCGCGAAGATCTCTACTACCGTCTGAACGCTTTCACCATGCAGATTCCGCCGTTGCGCGAGCGCAAGGAAGAAATTCCCATTCTGCTCAAGCACTCGATGTCGCGCATGGCCGAGCGTTATGCGCGCGCGCCGCTTCCGCTCTCACCGGCGCTGCTGCAGGCCTGCCAGAACCATTCCTGGCCCGGCAATCTTCGTGAGTTGAACAATTTTCTGAAGCGCTACTTGATTCTCGGGGATGAGAACCTGGCCGTCAGCGAACTGCTTCCCCGCAACGACGGCACCGGCAGCGGTCCCGGCGACTCCTCTGCCAAGGGAGCCGAGCCGGGTGGCTTGAAATCTCTGGCACGCACCGCCAAAGATGAAGCCGAGGCACAGGCCATCACCCAGGCTCTGGAACAGACCAACTGGAACCGCAAACAAGCTGCCGCGATTCTCCAGATCAGTTACAAGGCCTTGCTCTATAAGATCCGCCAGTACGGGATTGCCGAAGCCAAGGGGCACCACAAACTGTCGGCCGGCGCGTAGTTCCTGCGGCACGAAGCCACGATCCTCTTGACCAAAACATCGAAGCCCACGGACGTCGCGTCCGTGGGCTTCTGTTTTGAGTCCGTCGCGCGCGCGCGGTATTTACGGAACCGAGAGCGTGATGGAACCGCTCTTGGTATCGCTGCCCGACGTCCCTGTGACAGTGATCGTGTAGACACCAGGAGGAGTTCCACTGACCGGCGCTTGCGTCGATGATCCGCTACACGCTGGCTGCAGCAGTAGCAGTGCAAAGAGAGCACACAACATCAGCACTCCGAGAATGCGCCGCCGACGCCTGTCGCCTCCGACTCCCACACCCAGCAGCGTCAATCCCGGGACAGCCAGCCACACTCCATAAAGCGCCCGGGAACTCGCCGCCGGCGTGACCACTGGCCTCGCCGTCGTCACCAGGTTGAGCGTTGAAGACGCTGGACCGCCTATCAACTTGACGGATTGGGTCGTGAAGTTGCACGTAGCCCCAGTCGGCAGGCCGCTACAAGCCAGAGAGATGCTGCTGGAATAGGCGGTATGCGGGTCCAGTTGCACTTGGTAAACGGCTGTATCCCCCGCCGCCGCCACGCTGCCATTCGGAGGACTGACGGCAATCGTGTAGTCCGACGTTTGCGCCGCTACCGAAGTCTGCGCCAGAACAACGTTGCCCGGCCCGATCGCCTGCACCGACCCGCCGTTGAAGGAGGCTGGAGTCCCGCTGTTGTTGGCAGCGGGCACGACCACAACCGTAACCGTCGCGGTGCTGCCCGACTGCAGCGGCGGCAGGAGACAGCTTACGCCCGTGTTGGTCGATCCTGTTCCGCAATTCCCTGAATTGACGCTCGCGGAAACGAGAGTGAGGGGCACGCCCGTGATCGACGAGCTCAGATTATCCAGAACTGTAATGTTACTGGCCAAGTCGGGGCCGTTGTTCGTTACCGTATAGGTGAATGTCGCCTGATTGCCCGCGTCCACGAAAAACTGGTTCGTGCCCGATGACAGGACTCCCGTGATCGACAGACTCAGTGCTGATCCCAGTTGGGTCACAAATGCGTCGTATCCGCCACCATTGGTCGCTTGCAGTGGCTTGTTGACTTGCAGATCGGGCGAATTCGTGTCGCCAGCAAAGTACGCGTTCTGATTGACGTCGAGCGCGACGCCGGTGCCTTCGGTGAACACCGAACTCGAGTCAGCGCTGCTGCCCCCGAAATAATTGACCCAGGAACCCGTTGTCGTCTGCCCCACCACTGCGATGGTGTTCAACCGGGCTGTAAACGCGTCCTGGAAGCCCGTCAGAGAGCTGGTCGCCAACGGGAAAACGGGGAAATCGGGTGACTGCGTCCATCCCGTCACCACGGCACCACTGCCGGAATCCACTGTAATCGCCAGGCCAGCTTCGTTGTTGGCCCCTCCCAGATAGGAGAAGTAGTTCAGCGACACGTTCACCGCCGTGCCCGTCGTCGTGTTGGTCGGGTTGGTCAGGCGCGCTACGAAAGCATCGTTGGGCGCGCCGGCGACCGCCGTGCACGTTGGCGGGGTAGTCGTGGTATCGATGAGGTTGTCCAGGCAGCTTTGATATGAGGCGGTAGTGCTCACTAGCGTGCTCGCCACAAACGGGTTGGAGTTCGTGGTCCCGACAACATAAACGTTGGCCGCCCCAGAATCGACGGCCACGCCCACGCCAGAGTCGGTCCCGGCGCCTCCCAGGTAAGTCGACCAGACCAATTGTTGCCCTTGGGCCGCGGTGGGATTCAGATTGAGCTTTGCCACGAATGCATCCGGCTCTGTCGTAGTCGTAGTGGTCGCGCACGATGGGGGATTGATGATCGTGGTCGCAGGGGGTACACCCAGACATGGCTGGTACGCGTTCAGGATGGGAAAGTCGCTGCCGCCGCAACCCGCGCATCCCGAGAACAAGTAGTTCGTCGTGCCCGTGAAATAGACGTTGCCGCTCGTGTCGACGGCAATGCCGCCGCCCACCGCGACCGCAGTCGGTGTGTTAAAGCTCTCTCCGCCAAAAAAGGTTGAGTACGCGATACTCGCCTGCTTCGGCGCGCTCGTATTGACCTTGGTCACGAAAAACTGAGGCTGACCCGGGGCGCGCGAAATGCTCTGGAACGGCACTCCCTGAGGCAAGTTGCTCGCAGGAAATTGCACGAGCCCGCTGGAGGCATCGGTCGACGTCGTGGTGCCGGTCACATAAATATAGCCCGCCGCGTCGGTCGTCATTCCGCTGGCAATGTCAGTGCCGTTGCCCGAAAGGTATGACGAGTATTTCAACGCCGTCGCGTCGTTCTGCAGCCAAGTCACGAAGGCGTGAGTGCCTGCGACCTCAGCCGAGTTCTGGTAGCCGTTCAGCGTCGTCGGAAAATTCGTGGACGTCGTCGTGCCCGCCACATATGCTTCGCCGCCGCCGTTGACGCTGACGCCAACCGGATAGTCCGTTCCATCGCCGCCCAGATACGTCACATAGTCCAGGGCTGCCACAATCGCCCCCAACGGCGGACTGATCTTGGCGATGTAAACATTCTGCGTCGCACCCGCGGCCAGCGCCGGCTGAAAGATCCCCGCAACCGTTGGGAGATTGGGCGACTTCGTCGAGCCCGCAATGTAGATATTGAAACTTCCATCCACCGCTACTGAGGTCGCACGCTCGTCCCCGCTGCCACCGAAATAGGTCGAGAACGTCAGAATAGGATCGATCACCAGTTCGCGCGAGCGATCGTAAGCGCCAATTGCGAAGCCCGCACGGTTCGCCCCGCGCAGAACAAAGCGACCGTCAACTGGTTGCTGCCGGCCCGCGATCTCCTGGTATACCCGCGGAGCGTCGAGCTGCACGCTCCCGCCCTCGCTCCCTATGACCAGCGCTCCATCTTTCAGCTCCAACCGCTTCGCGCCGTTGAATTCCAGCTCGGCCTGCTTCGGATCGGACCCGGGCGCCACCTGGAAGTCATATTCCAAGTGCCCCTGATTCCCATAAAAAACCAGATTGATTCCGGGATAAACGTCTTCATACCGCACACGTGCAAACTGCGGAACACCCCGGTGCCACTTCTCCGGGTTATTGCCCAGAAAGTAGTTACTCTTCCCCGGCAACAGACCCGCGCCGGTAACGTTGGCGTTCGGATTCGCTCCCGCCAGCTTCATCTGCAGCGACTCCACGCGGGGCAGCGGCGCGTCCTTCGACTTTGATGGTTCGCGAGACATGAGGCTCAGGATCGCGCCCTCAGAGCCCAGAAAAAGACTGTATCCGGAGCCACGGGTCACGAACTTCGCACGCCGGTCGGCGGGATCAAGGTTCCCCTGCCCCTGGTTCGGCTCAAAGATCAACGGGAGTCCGGCGAAGAGCGAGCGCGCCCGCGTCTGCGCATCTCCACTGGCTGCCTCAGGCCCAGCCTGCGCGGTCGCCAAAAGGCTCGGCACAGTGGACGCCTGCTCATCGATTACTGGAAGGTGCGTCGCGGCATTCGCGGCGGTTTGGCGTGAGCGGGAACCCCACCCGAGAACAGCGCATCCTGCCCCAAGCAGCACCAGCCCAGCGGCCAGAATACGAACTCGTACCACGGATGTTCCCAACCAACGGCGATCTACGTTCACTCGTTCCTCCGATGCAGTCAAACCAATATTCTTTCGATCGTGCTTGTTCCGATGGTTCTTGCGATCATTCTTCGCTCAGATCAGTGGAGAGATTTGGGACGGCGCACAAATCCATCGAGCCTCGCGCCGGCGAACCTGACCGCGGCTTGCTTGTCACTGGAACTGGCGGAAAAAATTAAATAACTACTTAAACATCTACCGGATAGACAAGTCAAGCGACCCTCCGGCCAGCCCGGGCTCTAAGTCTCGTCAGATGCGGCCCAGGCCGTCGAAAGATGCCGCGCCGATAGCACAAAAGTGGCGTGAAGAGAATTGCAGGTCATCCCTCGCCGAACCCAGCTGTGGAAAAAGCGGGCGGATGAGCCGGTTGGATAAAGAAAGATCCTCTTTCCGCAACCGATTGCATCTGTCCGAGCCGCAACCGGGGGGCGTCACCGCAAGCCGCTGATTTGATGCGGTGAGCTTACGATTCCCTCCCAATCGCAATGGCAGATCGATTGCTCCCTTCTTCCCCGAGCCCTGCGCATTGGTGCGTCCTCCCGCGGCTCGCGGTTCAGGAGTCTGTTCCGAATTCCGGACAGATTAACTGAATCAGTTCCAACCAGAACTTTGCTGTTGCAAACTGCTGATGTTTCTATACATTGAAGGGCTACAGGGCCGCACACAGTTCAAATTCAGGCCTTGAGCCTCTGGGGCATTAGCCGTCTGCTGTGCTTTTCTGGTAGTACGCGCTCTTGGCAGAGCGTTCTGGCCATGCAACCGAATTCACAGGAACGGCGGATGATGCGGCGCTTTGACATGCGCCTGCCCGCCATTGTCCGTCTGGAAGGCACCAGCGAGGTCCACACCGAGACCCAGAACGTCAGTGCCCGTGGCGTTTTCTTCTACCTCGACCGCGCAGTCGAGGCCGGAACCAGGCTCGAAGTCACGCTAACCTTCCCACCCCACGTCACCCTCACCGACGCCGTCCGCGTCCGTTTCACCGCCCGCGTCATTCGCGTCGAACATCCGCTGCCCTCGGCCCGCATCGGCACCGCCGCCATGATCGAAGACTACGAATTCCTCCGCTCCAACGGCAGCCCCGACTTCCTAGCCGCCCTGCAAAAGGAATGGAAATCCACCAACTGAATTCTCGCATCATGCTGTGCTGCGCGGACCCGTCAGTGGTTCGTATCAAGGCATGTGGCTCGTACCAGGACATTTGGTTCGTATCAGGGCATGGCTTTAGCCATGCCGTTAGTGATCCCAAAACCAACGGGCTTTAGCCCCTGCGGTGCCGGGTCCAGTTCAAATCCCCCATGCGCCGACGAATGCGGAAACTCGGAGGCCTCGAAAACTAACCCTCGCGTTACAGGATTATTCCGTATGTATTTGGCAATTCCCAAGAAGGCTTCGGCATCGAGCACGCGCACTTCTGAGAATCCCTTCTGCCAAACCCGAGCTCCGAAACCGAGTTCCCTTCCCGCGCGAAACGCGAACCCGCCCTTGATGAACTGCACTGCCCTCTCGATGGTCATACCGGAGGCGACCGTGAGCAACAGATGGAAGTGATCGGGCATTACCACGAATTCGTGCAAGCGAAATTTCCGCTGCGCGCGATAGTCGTAGAGGACGCTGATGAACAGCCCGGCAGAACGGTCAGATTGCAGCAAGTTGCGCTTCTCGGCAACCGACGATGTCACGAAGAAGACACGCGCACTGGCGACCACCCGCGAACCATCCGAGTGTCGAATCGGAATCGCCATTAAAGCAGCGGCTAAAGCCGTTTCCTTTTTGTTCGGCTATCGTCGGCACGCCTGAAGGCGTGCCCTGATACGAGTCTTCGCCGAACCAGGCCTCTGTTGATATGACCAGCGTCACTCGGTGAGGATTTATTGATACAGAGTTTCAAACTGGGAAGTGGCGCTACTTCCTCTTCCCCAACTCCTTCAACTGCTGCCGCAACCGCCCAAATCTCCGCACCAGACTCCCCAGATAGACCCCGTGGATCACCCACGTGGCAATATATGCAGCAAATAGAAACTTAATTGCGTTCATCGCGAACTCCGCCCGAGCGGAAGGCTGGCCTTGGCCGTCACTCCCGCTCCCGCCAAAGATTCCATCGCATGCGCTTCTTCAATCTCGCGATGTAACAACTCCAGCCGGAACCGCGACCAGCACACCAGAAATCCGAAGCAAAGAAACGCCATCCAACTGATCAGCAGCACGTGCAGCATTCGCGGATCCATCGATCCGCCACCGCCAATCACCGGCTGCGGGTGCTGGGTGCGGAAAAACCAGATCGAAAAATAAACCAGCGGCACATCGAGCGCGCCAAACACCGCCAGCGCCGCCGCCATCATCTGCGTCTGCGCGCTATTCGAAAAGCGCCGCAGCACTAGATAACTCACATAGATCAGCCACAACACCAGCGTCGACGTTAGTCGTATATCCCCCGGTGCCCACCAGATTCCCCACACCGGCCGCGCCCAGATTGGCCCCGTCACCAGCACGATCGTGCAAAACACCACGCCCACTTCGGCCGTCGTCACTGCCAGCACATCGAGGAGCTGTCCGGGAAACAATTTCCCAATCAAAAAATAAAAGATCGGAATCAACAACACCGTCGTCGCCACCGCGCTCGGACGCATGCCCTTCGGTATCAGCGCCTGCACTTGCGGCAGAAAACACGCAATCACTCCCACAACGCCGACTGCGATCACGACCCACTTCGCCGCATTTTTCGTCGAAGCCTTCCCGCTCACCAGGTATTGAATCGACGCGATGAAATTGATGAAGAACAGCAGGAACGCGGTCCATGCCGAAGGCACGTGGTAATAGATGATGCGGTAGACCTCGCCCTGCTGCGCGTCCGTAGGCGCCACCACCAATGCCTGATACAGCGCATAGGCCAGCAGAACTGCTGTGACGATCGAAAGAATGGGGAAGAGCCGTTTCATTCCGCGTGCAGAATCATTCCGAATAAGGCCAGACAAGCTGTAGTAAACACCACATCGTAGGTGAGAAGCAACACGATCCAGAAGTGTGCCGACTCTTCACCGGTCAGAATCGACGTCGTACCCGCCACCATGCCCAACACGGCCGGGATCGAAATCGGAAACAGCAACAGCGGCAGCATGATTTCGCGGCTGCGCGTCCGCAGCGACATTGCTGCAAAAAATGTCCCATTCACGACCAACGCCCAAGTTCCCAGCACCGCAAGCGGAATCAACTGCCACGCCGGACCCAACACCCGCAGGTTGTAAAAAATCACGAACAGCGGCGTCATCAGCGCTTCCAGCACGCTGACGAATAGAAAATTTCCCAGTGCCTTGGCCAGAAACAACGCATTCGCCGGAGCCGGAGAAACCCGATACGCATCCAGCACCTGATTGCGCAGTTCCCGCGCCCATGTCTGATTGAGAGCCACCACCGAGGCAAACAAAAACGCGACCCAGATCAATCCCCCGGCAATGTGGCGCGATTCTTCCGCCAGCGGATCGAACGAAAAACTGAAAATCACCACCACCAGCAGCGAAAAAAACAGCATGGAATTCAGCGCATCTTTCGAGCGCCACTCCAGCCGTATATCTTTCACCAGCGTCGCCGCCACCAACGACCAGAAGGAATTCATTGGACGTCCTCGGCGCCCGCCGCGCGGGCCAGGGTCGGAGTCCGGTCCACGATCTCCCCCGCCTGCATCCACACAAACTCGTCGGCCACTCCCTCCAGCAACCGTGCCTGATGCGTGATCACGAAAACCGTCTTCCCGGAGTCGCGCATGCCCTTCAGCAGGCCGACCATGGCCCGCGCCGAATGCAGGTCCACGTTCGAGAACGGTTCATCCAGCAGCAGCACCCGCGGATCGTGCAGAATCGCCCGTGCCAGCGACATCCGCTGCCGCATCCCCTGCGAATACTGCCCGACTGGGCGCGTCAACTCCGGATCAAGTCCGACACTTCGAATCACCTCGGCGCATCGCGCATCACCCGCGATGCCGTAAAGCCGCCCGAAGTACCGCAGGTTTTCCATCCCGCTCATCTCGTCATAGAGCAGCGACGGATGCGCCATATATCCTAGATCGCGGCACGCCTCTTGCGGCGTCCTGCCAAAGATCGAAATCTCCCCCCGCGTCGGCTGCGCCAGTCCCGCCAGCGCCCGCAACAACGTGGTCTTCCCTGCTCCGTTCTCTCCGAGAATCGCGTGGAATCGTCCCGCGTCAAACTCCGCGGTCACGCCGCGCAAGGCGGCAAATCGTCCAAACTGCTTGACGACGTTGCTAACGGTGATAACGGGCAAACCTTGCGGGATGGCTTCAGTCACAAGCACCGGGAGATGGCAGCCAGAATGTCACAGGTACGATAACGCATCTCTTCGCTTTTGCGAATTGGCAAGAAGATGCGCTATATGACACGAGGGAATAGACCTGATCGGATTTGCGGGACAACATTGGTGCCCGCGGGCGAATTCAGTTCGCTGTGCCCGCGGGAGGAGTCTGCACCTGCGTCATGCTCTTCGCCGGCTCAGAAGATGGCGCTCCATTCGTCGGAGCCCCCGGCTGCTGCGGAGCATACTTCGATGCGCACTTGGCCTGAAGTTGCTTGGCATGAAACACGCCGTCGCGGTCGAATCTCCCATCGGCCAACGCCTGCGAATCGTCTTTGAAGGTATCGGGAGGAGCTTCCGTCCCGGTGTAGTCCACATGCAGCGTCTGATCTTCTTCCATGAGCACAAACTGCACGTGCGTTCCCACGCGTTTGATCGAGCCCGGTTGGACATTTCCCGCAACTCGCAATCTTTTCGAATACGCGCCGTCACCCATCTTGTGCAGTTCTTTGATCGTCACGTAGTAGCTCTTGCTGTCCTGCACTCCGGTGTACGCCAGATAGCCGAGCAGCAGCAGAATCGCTGCCGACACTCCACCGAACTTGAGATAGGTTTTGCCTTGACTCGACATAAAGCTCCCGAAGGGATGCACCCCACTCTGAGACTCTACGCGTCACCGCCGTGAGAATCAAGATACGGGAGGACCGTCGAGACCAACGCAAAGAATCGATCGGGCCTATCGACCAATTAACCTGATCGTTCCCGATGCGCTTTGTTGTCAGTCACTTACCGTCCCCCCGCTCGAACCGATTCAGCCCATCGATTGTTTCGATTTCCATTTCCCGGCTTGATCC
Source organism: uncultured Acidobacteriaceae bacterium (assembly GCA_963701935.1). Taxonomy (GTDB): domain Bacteria; phylum Acidobacteriota; class Terriglobia; order Terriglobales; family Acidobacteriaceae; genus Sulfotelmatobacter. Next base: position 95,285 of record CAVPBT010000002.1, read on the forward strand.
AGTATCTCTAGTGAAGCAGTTTTTGGAAGCGCGTGAGGAGAGCCAGTCGGTGTACCCAATGCCCGAACGAGAACAGAATCGAGCGAATCGGCCAGACCGTCGAGGTGGCGATCCCACCCAGATGATGGACGTGCTTCTCGCCTTGGACCGCATGCTGGTCGAAGTCTCCATGCGTCTCTACAAACTTCCCCGACATGAACAGTTGGCGATGCGGAGACAAAACCGGCATCTGCACAAAACCGTCCGCCAGCATCTGCCGCGCCTGCTGAAGCGTTCTTCTCGCAGGCCCTAGCTCTTCTCCAATCAGTTTCAGCACCGCTCTAGTTCTCTCAGCCTCCACCGCCCGCGTCCGCTAGAATGAATGAGTCTCGTCTTTCATTCTTATGATTCATCCTTGGCACGACGTAACTCCCGGCGACAAGCTTCCCCATGAATTCGACTGCGTGATCGAGATCCCCTTCGGCTCCAGCGTGAAGTACGAACTCGACAAGTCCAGCGGCCTGATCCGTCTCGACCGCATCCTTTACTCTGCGGTCTATTACCCCGCGAACTATGGCTTCATTCCGCAGACCCTCGCCGAAGACGACGACCCGCTCGATGTGTTGGTGTTGTGCCAGGAGACGGTCGTCCCGCTGACCATCATTCACGCCCGCGCCATCGGCCTGATGACCATGATCGACGCCGGCAAGCAGGACCACAAAATCATCGCCATCGCGACCGAGGACCCAGAATTCAACTCTTATAAAGAGGCCGCAGAGATGCCGCCGCACCGCCTGCTCATGCTGCGCCGGTTTTTCCAGGATTACAAACAGCTCGAAGGCAAGGCCGTCGAGGTCGACGAGATACGCCCTCCAAGTGAAGCGTACCCCATCATCCTCGACGCGCTGCACCGCTACAGCGAACAACGCCGCAAAGGCTTCAAGTCTGCCAAGTCGTAGCCCCGGACAAGAATGGGCACCGGACAAGAATGGAGCCCCGGACGCCCTCGTCCGGGGAGCCGACTGTGCGCCGAACTGCCCCAGCTTTCTCGCGGTCGACGAACCCGGCAAGACACTGACATGGACCAAAGTAACCTTTGCTAGTCCAGTACCTTCACCTTAGAATTGGCCGAGTCAAAAACCGCCCGTCCGGGTTCACTACTGCGAAGCACATTTCTGCCGAGAGGCCACACTAGAAGCAAAAACGAGGAGACCATGAAAACCGTTCGCCATTGCGCCGTACTCGTGTTTTTTGTCGCCATCTGCACTGCTCTGACTTTCGCTGACGAACCGGGAAGACATCCGGCCTATCTGCATGCGCTCACCGACCTGCGGCACGCCCGCGCCCACCTGGATTTCCCGGCGGCGACCGGCCACATGGACCGCGAAGAACAGCGCGCCATCGAAGAGATCGATAAGGCCATCGGGGAAATCAAGCATGCCGCGATCGATGACGGCAAAAACTTGAACGACCATCCTCCGGTCGACGCGCACATGGAGCGCCGGGGCCGCTTTCACCGCGCGCTGGAACTGCTCGACAAGGCGCATAACGATATTGCCCGCGAAGAAGATGATCCTTCTGTCCGCGGGTTGCGTGATCGCGCCATCCATCACATCGACGAGGCCCACCGCATCGTCGATCACCTGATCATCCAGAATAACTGGTAAGCACCTTTTCACCTTTCGCGGAGAAAGCCCGGCCGGGAGCCGGGCTTTCTCTTTTGGTGAAGAGCCGCATTTTTCTCTTGACATAATGTACTAGTAGTATAGTACACTGACACGCATGGGAAGGAATATCACCCCCGCACCGCCCCGGTTCTCGATCGACCTCCACAGCGGCGTCCCTGTCTACCGCCAGCTGATCGATCAGGTGCGCAGCGGGATCGCTTCCGGCTCGCTGGTTGCTGGAGATCAGCTCCCCACGGTCCGCCAGCTCGCCGTCGATCTCGCCATCAATCCCAACACCGTAATGCGCGCCTATCGCGAACTGGAACTCGGTGGTCTGCTCGAGACCCACCAGGGAACGGGGACTTTTATTGCAAACAAGAAGCTGGAAAAGAATTCCGCCGAGCGCGACCGTCAGCTCGGCCAGATGGCTGGAGAATTCGCGGCCCGCGCAGGCGCTGCCGGATTCTCCCTCGAAGATCTGATCGATCGTCTGCACGACTTGTTGCCAAAAAGGAGATAGATCATGGCAAGAATCCGAATACAGGAAGTCAGTGGCATCGCCCGTTTGCTGTTCGTAATCAGCCTCGTGATCGGCCTCGCGCTGACGCAGGCCCTGCACCATCCCGCCCCGGCCATCATCGGAGCTCTGGTCGGCCTCTACTTTCTGTTCGCGATCAAAGTCGTGAAACAGTGGGAGAAGGTCGCCGTCTTGCGTCTGGGCCGCTACGTCGGCCTGCGCGGTCCCGGCTGGTGCCACATCATCCCGATCTTCGAGACGCTCAGCCCCTACGTGGACCAGCGCGTCCGTGTCGCCAGCGTGTCTGCTGAATCGACGCTCACGCGCGACACCGTTCCGGTGAACGTCGACGCCATCGTCTTCTGGCTGGTGTGGAACGCCGAGAAATCCATTCTCGAAGTCGAGAACTTCATCGAGGCCATCACCATGAGCGCGCAAACCGCGTTGCGCGAATCCATCGGCCGCCATGAGCTCGCACAGATGATCACCGAGCGCGAGACCATGGGCCGCGAGCTGCAGCGCATCCTCGACGAAAAGACAAACCCATGGGGAATCACAGTTCAATCCGTGGAGATTCGCGACGTGAAGATTCCGTCAGGACTGGAAGACGCCATGTCGCGCCAAGCGCAAGCCCAGCGCGAGCGTCAAGCCAGGATCATCCTCGGCCAAGCCGAAAGCGAAATTTCTAACAGCTTCGTGCAGGCCGCAGCCGCCTACGCCGAAAACCCTGTGGCCCTGCACCTGCGCGCCATGAACATGCTCTACGAAGCCGTCAAGGAAAAGGGTGCGATGGTCATCGTGCCCTCCACCGCGGTAGAAACTATGGGCCTCGGCGGAACGTTAGCCACCGCGTCACTCGGAGGAGCCAAACCGTAGCGCAACCGTAGCGCCGGACAGTAGTGCCGGCAGCCTGCCCTGAGCGAAGCCGAAGGGTCCCGCCGGCTGTCGCGGGGGGCGTCCCGCCCGCGCGCATGGCCGACGGCTCAACTGGGAAAGGTCCGCCTGAAGCTGGGCGGTTCCGTAGTTCTTGGGAAGGGCCCAGCTTTAGCCGGGCCGTTAAGAGCCACACAAACGTCGGGCTTCAGCCCCTGAGGGCCTAGCGCGAGAGGAGAATAGTGTCATGCATTCGCACACAATCAACACCCGAAGAAAATCGAGCGCCTTCGTATCAAGTCTCGCCTTGCTGTTCATTCTTGTGTTGTTTCCGCAACGTCCGAGTCACGCCCAGGATTTGCAAAAAGGCGTCAGCGTGCAGATGGCCGTCACCAGCACTGCCGCCGCGATGCCCGAGGCGGACAAGCTGGATGCCTGGATCGTCGCGGTCACCGCCGACGGCAACGTCTACTTCGGAGTCGATCCGGTCACGCCGTCGGATTTGGCGGACAAGATGAAAAGCATTCCTCGCCGCCGCGATCAGAGTCTCTACATCAAAGCCGACGCTCGCGCGCCGTTCGCCGCCATACGCAAAGTCCTGGCGGCCGCACATGAAGTGAGTTTTAATGCAGTGGTCTTCCTCACGTCCCAAGCGGATTCACCGGCTCCGGGAGTCATGGTGCCGCCAAAAGGTCTGGAAGTGCAGGTCGGCCCGCACTCCAACGCAGCCACCATCGTCGTGCAAGTGAACGCGGGCCAGCCCTCGCCTACCTTCCAGGTGAACGACCAGGAAATTCCCGCGGCCGCTTTGCAGGACACGCTAAAGCGCCTCCTCCAAGGCCGGAGCGATACGCCAGTTCTCGTGAAGTCCCGCGGACCTGTCGCATTCGCTCCCATCATCTACGCGATCGACGCATGTCATGCGCTCGGCGCCAAGGTGATGCTTTCCACCCCAGAACTCTAAGAATCAGATCGCGCCGCGTGCCCCATTTCTCCCGTCCTTTGCGAGAAGTGGGGCTTTTGACTTCATCGGGTTCGTATTCTCGGTAAGCGCCGCGACTACCACACGTGGCAAGCGTTCTCCGCCACCATCGGCTGACCCGCCTTGCAGCCCCATGCCTTCTGAAACTCCGGCATGTTCTGCACCACGCCATCCACGCGATACTTCCCGGGCGAATGTGAATTGGTGCTGACCTGCATCCGCAAATTTTCCGGCCGCTGCTTCTCGCACCACACCCGGCCGAATCCCAGGAAAAATCGCTGCTCCGGCGTGTAGCCGTCGATGCTCTGCCCTTCTTTGCCCGTCTTGTCGTCGGCAATCATGCGCTCAAGCGCCGCGAGCGCAATGCGCGCCCCGCCGTTGTCGGCCGTGTTTTCGCCCAGCGTGAGACGCCCGTTCAGCTTCATGTTGTCGACGGCGACAAAGTTCGAATATTCATCGGCAACACAACTCACTCGCTTCTCGAACTCTTTCCCATCCTGCTCCGTCCACCAGTCGCGCAGGTTTCCCGTAGGATCGAACTTCCTCCCCTGATCGTCGAACCCGTGGGTCAGTTCGTGCCCAATCACCAGCCCGATCCCGCCAAAGTTCACCGCATCGTCCATGCTCTTATCAAAGAACGGCGGCTGCAAAATGCCCGCCGGAAACACGATCTCGTTGTACGACCCGCTGTAATACGCGTTCACCTCCGGCGGCGTCATGCCCCACTCCTTGCGGTCGAGCGGTTTACCGATCTTCGCGATCTGCCGCTTCGATTCGAACTCGTCCGCCCGCTGCACGTTGCCCAGCAGATCATCGCGCTTGATAACCACCGCACTGTAATCGCGGTACTCGTCGGGATACCCAATCTTGTTGCGGATCGCCTGCAGCTTCACCTTCGCCTGTTTCTTGGTGTCGTCGCTCATCCACGAAAGATTCTGAATGTCCTCATCCAGCGACTTCTCCAGCGCATCCACCATCTTCAGCATGCGCTGCTTGCCGTCGGCCCCGAAGGTCGCCTCGACATAACGCTGCCCCAGCGCCTCGCCCAGCGAGCCATCGACCAGACCGACGCACCGCTTCCACCGATCCTGAATCTGCTTCTGGCCGGTCAGCGCCTGGCGCATCTTGAAATTGGCGTCCACAAACGGCTGCGACAACCACGGAGCCGCGGCCCGCAGGGCATGCCACGTCACATACGTCTTCAGCGACTCAAGCGGCAACGCGGCGATCACTCCATTCACCTGCCGGAAAAAATCCGGATTGGTCACGTTCAGTGCCGTAAAATTGGGCGCGCCCACCGCCGCGAAGTAGCGATTGAACGAAAACTCCGGCGCCATGGCCACCACTTCATCCCGCGACATCTTGTGATCGCGGTTCTTTGGATCGCGCATCTTCGTCCGGTCCATCGCGTCCGCCGCCAGCAGAGTTTCCACCATTAGCACGTTTTGCGCGGAACTCGCCGCCTGCTGCGTCGTCTGCCCTGCCAGCGTAAATACCTGTGTTACATACTCGGCGAGATGTTTCCGCATCTCGACCTTATCCGCGTCGTCTTTGATGTAGTAATCGCGATCCGGGAGTGACAGCCCGCCCTGTCCTATGTACGCGATCACCTGGTCCGCGTTGTGCAGGTCGGAATTCGAATAGAAGTTGAACAGCGCATTCGCGCCCATCAAATGCAGCCGTCCAATTTCGTCAATCAGCGCGCCCTTATCCTTCACCGCCGCAATGCGATCCAACTGCGGCTTCAGCGGCGCGATCCCCCTGGCGTCCACCGCTTTCTCGTCCATACACGACCCATACAGATCGCCTATCTTCTGATCGATGGCATTGCGCCCGGCCCCGCCTGCTGCCGCCTTCTCCAGAATTCCCCGCTCGATCCGCAGATTGCTCTCGTCGAGTTCAGAAAAGCTCTGCCACGACGGCCGGTCCGCCGGGATCTCCGAGTTCTTGATCCAGTTCCCGCACGCGTACTGATAAAAGTCCACGCACGGGTCGACACTCTTGTCGATGTTGTCGATGCTGAATCCCGCACCCGGCTTTGCGGAAGACGCGGATTGCGAAAAACCGGCAGCAGTGATCAGCACCAGCGAAGCCAGCCCGAGGAAGAACGAACGCATGACATGTCTCCTTAAAGAACGTGTGAAATTTTAAGCCCGGAACTCCGGATGAGCAAACGTCAAGCCCCTGTGTCCCCTGTGTCCTCCGTGTCCTCTGTGGTGAAAGCCTTCCCGTCCCGCTCCACCGAACCCAGACGCGGTTATAATCGGTACTTACCGAATTTCTGACTCTGGGGTTCTCATGACTTCCAATGGCAATGGCAGCAACGGTTACAGCGTCCCCCAACCGCGCGCAGAGTGGCTGGCCCGCCGCAAGAAGGAAAACACCACCGGCAACTTCTCCCAGATGCACTATGCGCGCCAGGGCGTAATCACGGAAGAGATGGGCTACATCGCCCACAAAGAGAAGATCACTCCCGAGCTGGTGCGCGACGAAGTCGCCCGCGGCCGCATGATCATCCCCGCCAACATCAACCATCCCGAACTCGAGCCCATGGCGATCGGCGTTGCGAGCCTCTGCAAGATCAACGCCAACATCGGCAACTCGGCCGTCACCTCGGAAGTGAATGAAGAACTGAAGAAGCTGCACACCGCCGTCCACTACGGCGCCGACACGGTCATGGACCTCTCCACCGGCGGCAACATCCACGAGATCCGCGAGGCCATCCTCCGCCACTCCCCGGTGCCGATCGGCACGGTACCAATCTACGAAGCCATCGCCCGCGTCAAACGCGTCGAAGACCTGAACGCCGAAGTCATGCTCGAAGTCATCGAAGAGCAAGCCGCCCAAGGCGTCGACTACATGACGATCCACGCCGGCGTGCTAATTCAATATCTGCCGCTGATCTCCAAGCGCATCACCGGCATCGTCAGCCGCGGCGGCGCCATCCTCGCCCAGTGGATGGCCTACAACCATAAACAGAACTTCCTTTACGAGCGCTTCGACGACATCGTCAGAATTTTCAAGAAGTACGACGTCAGCTTCTCTCTCGGCGACGGCCTGCGCCCCGGCTGCGTGGCCGACGCCAGCGACGAAGCCCAGTTCGCCGAACTCAAAACTCTGGGCGAACTCACCAAGAAAGCCTGGGAGCACGACGTCCAGGTCATGATCGAAGGCCCCGGCCACGTCTCCATGGACAAGATCAAGGAGCAGGTCGAAAAAGAAGTCGAACTCTGCTGCGAGGCCCCGTTCTACACGCTCGGCCCGCTCGTCACCGATATCGCTCCCGGCTACGACCATATCACCAGCGCCATCGGCGCGGCCATGATCGGATGGTACGGCGCCGCCATGCTCTGCTACGTCACGCCAAAGGAGCATTTAGGGTTACCAAACGAAAAAGACGTGAAAGACGGCATCATCGCCTACAAGATTTCCGCCCACGCCGCCGACATCGCCCGTGGACGCCCCGGAGCCCGCGATCGCGACGATGCCCTCAGCTACGCCCGCTACAAATTCGACTGGGAAAAACAGTTCGCCCTCTCGCTCGACCCCGAAACCGCCCGCTCCATGCACGACGAAACTCTCCCCGACGACTTCTACAAAGAAGCCGCCTTCTGCTCCATGTGTGGGCCCAAATTCTGCTCGATGAACTACTCGTCGAAAGTGGACGAATACAACAAGCAGGTGCATGGGATCGAGAAGAAAGACTATTCGGAGTTGGTGGAGAGGCTGGTCACGCTGAAATAGACGGCTGTCGCATGTCGACCCAACAAATCCAGCCAAACCGGACCGACACAGCCCTTGGGGAAATAGCAACCCTTGTGGCGAAGAGGGGGTACGCCTCATTTACGTTGCGGCTGGCAATATTGAAGCCTAGCCGATTTGTTACGGCATGCATGAAGTTCAGCGACAGGACCGTTGGGGAAAGCGAGCAAGAGTTGCTCGACTACACTGACGTGATCTTGGCCTCATTTACGTGCCATATCGATATGTGGCACGACTTCGCGCGGCGCCTGATGTCGGGCGAACTCGAAGTGAACGGCATCAAGATCCCCTATGTTTTCTCATACAGCGGCCGACAGGCAGAACTGTATCTGAACGAGGGGCCAAGTGGCCCGCGCGACTGCTTCCGTTTCATTCACTCTACTGTGCAGGACCCGTACTCCGGAGGACCATTGCTAGGGCTTGGGTTGTGCCCGTACGCTAATCTAGCCGACGCCTCAGCGAGGTACGTGCATCGATCGCAGGCCGCCCATAGCCAGGTCACCGAGGTCAATGCGTTCGTCATTGCCCTTCCTACAAAAGAGGAGATTGCACTCGCCGAGTGGCTGCCCGGAGAGGTGAGGGTCAAGTTTGTGGAGGATACCCTCCCTGGGCACCAATTTGATTTGCTGTTCTGGGAACCTGCTCGTGTAACTGCGTCTCAATCGATTAAGGGCCTTTCCCGGGAGGTCAAGACCCCGGTCCCCTCCGGCACGACGACAGTTGTGGGGCATCTGCTCAATCCCGGTGGTGCAATTGCGCAGTCGTTCGTGCTGCGAGCGCCCTATACATTTGTCGGAGACGCTAAATCCTCCCTCAGTTACGAGCAACAGGTGAGGGCAGATATTCTCGCTGGAGAGGGCGAAAACCGCGAGATGAAAGCATTCTTCAATCCAGACCAAAACAAGGACATGCGTGATCGTGTCCTCGAATCGGCGATCGCGTTCGCGAACACAAGCGGCGGTCACATATATGTTGGCGTTGAAGACCACGGGGAACTCTCCGGCAACTCTAAGCTCGTAAACGCGATTAGGAAGAACGCGACGCCTCAAGAATGCGCCCAGGAACTCAGCGCTAAGCTGAGGAAATACATAATTGAGAACACACGCCCGTTTATCGAAGTATCTGCTCTTGAGATCAAGATCGGCACGGAGTGGGTCGTCCGCCTGAGTATTGAGCGATCACAGCACGTTGTTGGCACTCACACGAATCACGTCTTCATTCGTTCGGGCGCGAGCAACCGTATTCCCGAGCCTGATTGGTTCTCGCAAAGACAAGGAATGGCAGGAGTGAATGCAGCGGGTCTTGCACAATCTTATTAAAGGCGCGTGGCCCGGCCTATCCCAAAATTCCGAGGGTGCCAGCCCTCCGGGTTTTGGTTCCTTGCGTGGTGCCCCCTCCTTGTCGGTAGCGCCTCAGTTTGAAATTCACTCCATAAACTCATCGAGTCCGCGAATATATTGGCCTGCGCGAGTTCCGGTACGGTCTCCACTACAGTTATTCCCGAAGTCCCAGCACTGGCTACAGACATCTGCCATCCTGCCGCGTTCGCTGTGAAAGACAATGGTCTGCGTTTGTCCGTCGTTGGTTGTCCCGTGGCGCGCTGTTATATTTTGCCCAGTCGTTGACGGGAATTGCACTTCGCCTGCAACGAAGGCATAAGCCTGCTCAAATGTGTGCGCTCTCCGGAACCTAGTCCCCCGGCCTCCATCTGGATGAGCCATTTGTTCTTCCTCCGAATTTAAGCTATTCGTTTCTTGTAAGGGCTGCGCTTCGCGGGTTTCGGCATGTAGCTATCGGCCATCATCACGATTTCCTCAAGGCTCCAAACGTGGTCACTCAGGCCAGCGGCCGGCTGCCCCATCCTTTCGCGTTCTTTGCGAAAAAGTTGGGTTTCTCGAACCTTCACGCGCCGAACCCAAACGGATTAACCACCCGAACCTGCAACTCCCCGAAGTCCCGCTCGTTCCGCGTGGCCACGTGCAATCCGTGAACGCGCGCCGTCGCGGCAATCATCGCATCTTCGATGAACTCCGATGACTTCCCTGCCTTGAGCCGCGCCCACTCGCGGAAACAGGCCGAGTCCATTGGAATCACGGGAAACGTCCCCTCCGTGGCCGTCAGCCAGTTCTCGATCTCCACAGCTTTGGCCGGGTCATTCTTTCGCGTGAGTTCGGCGCCTGCCTGCAGCTCTCCGATGGTCACTGCCGACAGGAATATTTGCTCGGGCCGGAGCGTATCCATCCACGCCAGCACCGCACCGTGCGGTTTGCGTTTCCGCAATTCAGAAACAATGTTGGTATCGAGCAGATATCGAATCACTGTATCTTGCGCGCCTACTTAAACTCTGGTCCGCTGAAATCGATTGCCGGACGACTCTTCCATCCACCGCGCTTCGGCACAATCTCCTCAAACCGCGGCCCTTCGCCTAGCAGCCACTCCTTGATGTTCGGCCGCCTCTCACGCTGCAGTCGCCGCCACTCTTCCATCGGCACCAGCACCGCCTCTTCCACCCCCCGCCGGGTCACCACCTGCGGCCCTTTTTTCAGCGCCGCATCCAGGAATTCACTGAACCGTGCCTTGGCTTCTTGCAACTGCCACGAGTTCATAGCCTCGCTCCTCACCCTCTCAATTATCTGACTAGTTATATGACTAGTCAACATAAAAGGAGAGAGTGCCCCACCCTTGTCGCGCTCTTCGCGACAGGGTGGGAAATTTGACTTTGAATTGGGCAGGTAGCGCAGCTTCAACCAGAGGGTTAAACGGTAGCCTGGATGCGATATCGATTCCTAATTCCTTTGGCGAAAGGGGGTCCCCGCCTCAGTTTTTTCCACAGCTCTCCACAAAAAGAATTCCATTTCTTGTGACGTACAACCTTGACTGAGCATACAGAAAGCGCACAATCAAATCGTGCGCAACCACTTCCCCGACGTGCCGCTAGAGATTCGGCGAGGCCCCCGCCTTTTAAGGTTGTGCCGTGAATCCTCTTACGGAGCATATTGCCCACAATCTCTTTGTTTCCAAGATTTTGCAGACTACTACGCAGACGACTCTCCAGCAAGTCCAGCGAAATCAACATCTTGGCCACAGCCCGGCGTGGCCATCCGCCGAAACCTGCCACCTAAGTCCTTATTACAGAATATTTTACGAATAAGATCTTTGTTTTCAGGATTTTGCGAACGAGAAAGCAGATCACAACCAGGCAAGTCACGCAGAATCAATATTTTGGCGATTCCGCGAAAAAAAAATGGGGGGACCCGAATACACCGGGAAAGAGCCGAACCGACGAGGACCCGAGCAACTCCGCAATTCCTACTTCCCGTCCAGATGAATGTCCCCCACCCCTACGTGCGCCCGCAGCTCGTACTTCCCATCCCCGTGATACTTCAAAGTCTTGCCCAGCCAGCCGCTGGTCTCGCCGTAGCCATCGCTGTGCACGTCGCCGATGCCCGTGCTCGCGTTCACTACCCGATATCCAGCGCGCCCGTTCGAAACGCGCAGGTCGCCGACTCCCAAACTCAAATCCTTGTCGCCCTCAACCTCTTCCACCGTAACGTCGCCAACTTTCGCATGCACATCGATGTTCGTCGTCTGCGGCACCTCCAGTTCCACGTCAAACTGCGTGTTGCCGCCCGAAGGCGCGTGAAACTCAATCGTGGCATCTTTGCCCCGGACGTCGAAATCCACCGTCGCATCTTTGACGTTCCTCTCGTGGCGCGATTTGACCGTATAGCGCAGGCTGATCTTGTTCGTGTCCCCGCGCTTGATGTGCACGTCGCCCACGGACAAGCGCACGTGCACGAACCCTCCCGCGGCAAACTCGCGTGCATCGCTGCGCGTCTCTTCGTAGTCCCAATCGTGGCTCGCAAACACTGGCACGGCGCTAAACGACATCAAAACCAGACACACCAGAATTGCTTTGTACCAGATTGTTTTGTGCCTGATTGTTTTGTGCAAGATTGCTTTGTACCGGGGATTCCAACCGACAAGAGACCTTCCAGCCATGGAGCACCTCTCGGGCGCAAGAGCGCCTGTCTCTGTTACGCGGACCAGACCACAGAAGTTCCAGAAGTGTCTCAGCTTAAAAATCTGTGTCTCGCGCTAGAATCCGACTCGGTGACGGCCTAATCCGGCTTTCTGTATACTGACGCGGTCGAAAGGAGCCCCGGGGGGATGACTGTCACCGGTCTTGTTGCCGAAATTCGTGCGTTTCGCCCTTTCCTTCCCGCAAAGGAATTCGAGACGAGTCTGCGCTTCTACAAGGCGATTGGGTTCGAAGCCCATCCGCTCGGAGAGACTCTCGCCGAACTAAGCCTTGGGACGCATGCCTTCCTGCTCCAAGGCTACTACGTCAAGGAATGGGCCGAAAACACGGTGATGCATGTTCTCGTCGAGGATGTTGACGCGTGGTGGCGACACATCGAATCGCTGGCCCTGCCCCGTCAATTCAACGTGCCGCCCCCGGCGCCGCCCCGGGCCGAGCCGTGGGGCCTCACCGTAGCCTACGTATTCGATCCGTCGGGGGTTCTGTGGCACTTTGCGCAGGCGACCCCGAAAAACCCGAATTCAAACACCACCTAATTCCAAACTGAGACACCACCGAAGTTCCAGAAGACGTTCCAGAAATTGTCAGGCGCGACTCAGTTCTGGAAGTCGGCCACGCCGTTCCACACCAGTTGGACGGCAATGGCAAGAATCAGGAAGCCGAAGATCTTGTTGATCGCACCCACCGCGCTCGGCCCCAGACGCCGCACCAGCGGCCCTCCCAGAACGAAGAAGAGCGTCACACTGAGCGCCACCACCGCGACTCCGATGATCATCCCGAGATACGCCGCCACATTGTCCACGTGCGCTGCCAGCGCCATCACGACACCAATCGCGCCCGGTCCCGACATCAACGGCATAGCGAGCGGAGTCAGCGAGATGTCCTCTTTATCCTCGGCTTCGTGGCTCTCTTCCGGCGTGATGCGCGAGTGCGAAGTAACCATGCCCCAGGCCGTGTTGGCCACGATCAGTCCACCCGCAATCTTGATCACCGGCAGCGAGATACCAAAGAAATGCAGCACGAATCGTCCAAAGAAAAGGAACGTCACCAGAATGACGAACACCCAAATCCCGGTCTTGACAGCCGTGCGGCGCCGCTCCTGCGCAGTCCAACTCGACGTCATGGTGAAAAAAATCGGAATGCCGCCGAAGGGATCGACAATCGGAAACAACGCCAGAAACGTCGCCGCCGCCGAGTTCGGCAGCGTTCGGAGGAACTGTCCCCAAGCGTGAGCGGAAGTCATGACGTTATTTGTATCCTTCCAGCGTTTTCGCCGCGCGCTCCAACGCAGCGGTCAGCGCCGCCAACTGCTGCCGCGCCCGCTCGCTGTCGCCCTTGTCGAGCGCCTCATTCACTCCGGGAATCACCACCGCCGCGTAACCCGTATATTCTCCCGGAGCATAAATCACATGGCGAAACCACGGCCGGTGCGGCAACCCCTGGGGCAGCAAGAAAGCTCGCTCCGCCCCGCGCAGAGCCTGGTTCAGCCGCGTGGCATCTTGCGGCGGATTCTTCTGCTTCGCCAGAATCTTCGCACCCGTCGCCTCGAAGCGCCTCGCCGCATTGTTCACCGCATCGAAATTCAGCACGCCCTTCCCGAACTTGTCGTCCGCCCTTCGATGTGCGGCATCGAGATAAACGGCAATCTCCTTCGCGTATTCCTCGTAGTCGTAAGGCAGAACGTCGGCATCGGCCATGCGCACGGCTTCCAGCCCAAACACGCGCGCCATCTGCTGTTCATACACAAAATCCGGATCGCCGAACTTTTTGAACCAGGCGAAATTGTCGAACGCCGAATGATACACACCGTAAGACCCGCTGGAACTCACATCGCTCGACGGCACCCCGGAATGCTGCAGGAAGGCAGTGTAGTCGGAACCGCTGCCCAAATCCCCAACCGGAACGTCGCCCTTCACCTGCGCCGCCGGGGTGCGACGGCTGTCTCCAATCGCCTCCGTCGGAGACTGCGTTGACACCGCGTCCGGCTGCGCGGCCTTCTTCCAGGCTTCATAGACGGTGCCACCTCTCGGGCTCGGCACAACCTTAGTCACATCGCGCAGAAACTGCTTCAGACTCGGTACCGCCGACGCGCCGAACTTCTGCCCCGAAACAGCCACATCCATATTGAAATACGCCGCCGCATTCGCCAGTTCGGCCTCGTGCTGTTCCACCCACTCGGTCGAACCCATCAGGCCTTCTTCTTCGCCATCCCAACTGCAGAACACTACCGTGCGCTTCGGCTTCCAACCTGACTTCAGCAACGCTCCCACACCATGCACCGCTTCGAGCATCGCCGCCGTCCCGCTGTTGGGATCGACCGCTCCATACACCCACGCATCCCGATGATTGCCGGCGACCACCCACTCGTCCGGCAACGCGCTGCCGCGAATGCGACCGACAACATCCCAAAGTGTGCGGAACTGGTAATCCTGCTTGAGATGCATCTTCAACTTCGCCGGCCCCGGACCAACGTGATACGTAAACGGCAGCGCCCCCTGCCACTCCCGCGGCGAGTCCGGCCCGCCGAGGCTTTGCAGCACCGGCCAGGCATCGTGATACGACAAAGGAGTGACCGGAATCTTCGGCACCTGCGCTGATTGCTGCGGAGAAATGCGCTGCGAATCAGGCAGCGTCGGCACCGACGCAACCCCAGGCGTGGTGGGATCTCCAGGAAACTCGAACATGTATCCCACCGACCCGCGCTGCACGCCGGTATCCGGCCGCCACGGCCCGTCCGGATACTTGTCGCCGCGCTTCCATCCATCGTCCGCAGGATCGGAGTAGATGATCACACCCGCCGCGCCGTGTTCCTGCGCCACGAACACTTTCACCCCGCGAAAATTCTGCCCATAGCGCACCAGCACGATCTTGCCGCGCACGTCGACCTTCAGCTTGTCGAGCTTTCTCGAAGTCGTCCGGCGTTCCGTAGTTGGCGTAGACCACGTCGGCTTCAACGTCACCCGACGGCGACATGCCGTTGAAGGGCATGACCACGCGGGGATCGTCTTGAAAGGGATCGTCGTCGACATGCTCGCGCGTTGGGCCGTGCATCGACCACTCCGGCGGGCGCGGTCAGATCGACACTGATTTCTTCCGGATAATTGATCCAGACTTTGTACTCGACGATCTCGGTGTCGAGTCCGGCGTCGCGGAATTTCTGCGCGACGTAGTCGGCGGTCGCCTTGTCCTCGATCGTGCCCGCCATGTGCGGAGCCTGCGTCAGAATCCGCAGATGCTCTTCCGCGAGCTTCGGATCTGGCGCGGCCAGGAATCGCGTTTCCGCAGCCGCCTCGACGGCGGTGGCGCGGAAGCCGAAGATGGCCGGAGATGAGCTAGAAGATGCCGCGTTCCCTGCGGACGGCATCGATGAACCGGAAAACAAAATGGCAGACGAGAGCAGTGCGGCTAAGAAGAGTTTCATGGGCTCCGAGGTGAAAGGTAGTACGGTAACATATGTGTTTGCTGCCGGCTCCGACGGGAACCGCATCTTCGCCTAATATTCGCCTCGTGCACCAACTTCACCAACCTCACCAACTGGTGAAGATAAGTGCTACAATGATCGTATGAAGCGAGCCACGATGACACTTCCCGATGACCTGGCCCAGGCCGTTGATGAATACGTTCAGGCCCAGGAGGCTCCCCCATCGCTCACAAGCGTGATGCAAACGGCCCTGCGAGAGTACTTGCGCGAGCGGGGCTATCTCCGGATCTACCGTCCGCTGAAGATTACGCCGGCAAAGAAAGGCAGTGGGCGCAGCGATGTCAGTCAGAACCATGACCTCTACTTGACGGGCATCAAGAAATGATGCGCGCAGTGTTGGCGGACACGGGACCGTTATATGCGGCCGTGGACCCAGAGGATGCACACCACAAGCGAGCCCTCCAAGACCTGCGGAAGTTGGACGGCGACCGGCGGCAAATCGTGATTCTCTACTCGACTTTGCTCGAGGCGTACTCTCTCATCATGTTTCGTTTGGGCAGGAACGTGGCGTCCACCTGGCTAACGGATATGGCCGATGCGGCTTTGGTGAATCCGGCACCAGAGGACTACCGGGAGGCTGCAGCTAAGATTCGGGGACTCGCGGATCAGCCCATCACTTTATTCGATGGAGTTGCAGCAGTCGTCGCTACTCGTTTGAACCTGGACGTCTGGACCTACGACCATCACTTTGACGTGATGAGAGTCGGTGTGTGGCGATGAACGAGACTACCTTACCTGCCCGCTCCCAATAACCTCGTATTTCGACGAAGTCAACTCCGCCAGTGCGAACGGCCCTCGGCAGTGGAGTTTCTGGGTACTGATGCCCATCTCGGCGCCGAAGCCGAATTCCGCGCCGTCGGTGAAGCGGGTCGAGGCGTTCCAGTAGACCGCAGCCGAATCTACCCCGCGCAGGAATTTGCGAGCGTTCGACTCATCGCGCGTGACGATGGAATCGCTGTGCTTGGTCGAGTAGCGGTTGATGTGCACGATCGCGTCGTCGACGTTGGCGACTACCGCGATTGCCATACACAGCCGCAGATACTCCTCATACCAGTCTTGCTCAGCCGCAGGGCCTACGTGCAAACCCGCAGCGAGCGTCCGGGCTTTGCCGTCGCCGCGTACTTCCACTCCGGCGTTGATCAACTTCCTCACGATGCGCGGCACGTATTCCGCAGCGACGCGTTCATGCACCAACAACTTTTCGGCGGCGTTGCATACCGACGGACGCTGCGTCTTAGCATTGATCACAATGCGGTCCGCCATTTCGAAATCGGCCGATCTCGTCGACGAAGATGTGGCAGTTCCCTGCTCCAGTCTCGATCACAGGCACGGCGGAATTCTCGGTCACAAACGTGATGAGCCCCGCGCCACCCCGCGGAATGATGACGTCGACCAGGCCCCGTGCCTTAATCAATTCCTGCACCGACTGCCGCGTGCTCGAATCGAGCAATTCAATCGCGCCCTCGGGCACGCCCGGAACGGCATTCATGATCTCGACCAGTCGCTGGTTGCTCTGCGCCGCCTCTTTGCCACCGCGCAGGACGATCGCGTTGCCGGTCTTGAGCGCCAGCACCGCGGTATCGACCGTCACATTCGGACGCGACTCGTAGATGATTCCCACCACTCCCAGCGGCACGCGCACCTTGCGGATGCGCAGACCGTTCGTCTTGGTCCATTCCGCCAACGTCTCGCCGACGGGATCCGGCAAAGCCGCAACTTCGCGCACGCCGCGCGCCATTTCTTTAATCCGCGATGCAGTCAGCAGCAAGCGGTCGCGCATCGCGCCCTCAAGCCCGGAATTGTCCACATCTTCTTGGTTCGCGGCAAGGATGCTCTTCTCGTTCGCTTCGATCGCATCGGCAATCGCGAGCAGCAGCGCGTTCTTTTCTTCGGTAGAGAGCAACGCGAGTCTTCCCGAAGCGCCGCGGGCACGCAGCAATTTTTCCTGCGTCGAAGCGGCGGTAGTGAGAGTGGCAGCCATTGCGAATCTATTATCTGTCTTTCTGAGGCGGGAAATAGGTTCCGATTTTTCGTTCCATGCCCAGCGTAATCGCCTTGGGATGGCGCCCATTCACAATTGCCACGTGGACTCCGCCCTCGCTGGCCAGCTTCGCGGCGCGCAGTTTGGATATCATGCCGCCTCGCCCCAACGAACTCTTGCCATTGCATTGCGCTTCAATCGCAGGCGTGAGTTTTCGAATCACACGCTGCAGTTTCGGCTTCCTGCGGCCATTTGGAACCAGGAATCCGTCGACGTTGGTCAACAGCAGCAGCCAGTCCGCCTTCACGGCAGTGGCCAGCAGCGAACTCAGTTCGTCGTTGTCCCCAAAGGCGCCTTCGATCTCTCGCACCGAAACGCTGTCGTTCTCATTGACGATCGGAACCACTCCCAACTCGAGCAATTCGGCGAGTGCGTTCTGCAGATTGCGGTAGCGCACCGGCGACGTGAAGTCGTCGCTGGAAAGCAGCAACTGCGCAACCACTTTCTTGCCGAAGAACAGCCGCTCATAGGTATGCATCAGCTTGCTCTGCCCGACGGCGGCGCAGGCCTGCATGCGCGGAACGTCGCTGGGTCGCTTCTGGAGGTCGAGGCCTGACATGCCCGCGGCAATCGCGCCCGACGTGACGACCAGGTATTCGTTCTTCGAAAGATCAAACTGATCGACCATGCCGCGCAGCAGGTTAATATCAATCTGCCCGCCGGGAGCGATAAGGCTGGTGCCGACTTTGATGACTACTCTCATAAGTTTTGTGGGCTGCGGCCGGGGCGGTTCACTTTTCCTTCGCTGCCAAGGATTCCACCCGGGAGCACCCGGCACGCGGATTCCACCGACCCAGCGGGGAGGGACAACACCTCTATCCTGCCGTTAGAATGGCTTTCTGGCAAGGTGAAAAATCTTGCCACATCGCGGGCACTGAGAGCGTTCTCTCACGCAAATCCTCCAGGTGCTTGCCGAGGTTCACATGAAGACAATTCTCGCAGCGATGGTTGCACTGGCAATGATGGCTCTGACATGTCTCACTTCTCATGCACAAACCAAACGCGTGATTTTGCCGAACTCCAAGCTCATCCGATGTGTGTCGTTGGAGTGTTCCCAGCTATGGGAAGACAAGGCTCCCGAGGCCAATGATATATATCCGAAAGCCGTGACGGTCGAACTTCCCGACAATACGCCTTGCGCACTCGCAGTGACGGCACAGTACGACAAGTCGGTATCGCTCGATGACTTGAAAGCGGCGATCGATGCGCGCTATGCCAAATGGGCTGGCGTCACCAACTCCGCCTCTCCCGTGAAGTCATGGCGCGTGGAGCCGGAGAGATTCACGATCCGATTGCGCAATATCACTGAGCAAGATGCGAAGCTGTCGAACGACACACTCGAGGTTGGAACGAAGACAGTGGTTTACACGTCGTTTCAGCCCACGAAATGCGGCCCCGATTAATACACCAGACTCAGGATTTTGATTCTTATGCCCGCAACCAACGCCACCAGCCGATTCTCCGATCGCGTCGAAAACTATGTCCGCTACCGTCCCGGGTATCCTTCGGAGGCTCTACAGGCCCTCCGGGACGAATGCGGCCTGACGCCGAACCATGTCGTCGCCGACATCGCCTCCGGCACCGGCATCTGGACTCGCATGCTCCTGGAAAACGGCAACCCCGTCTTTGGAGTTGAGCCGAACGCTGACATGCGGCAGGCGGGTGAGCGCCTGCTGGCGTCGTTTCCGACGTTCACGAGCGTCGCGGGGACAGCGGAAGCAACCACGCTCGCCGCCGCGAGCGTTGATTTCGTTACCGCGGCCCAGGCCGCGCATTGGTTCGACCGCGAGCGCTCCCGCCGCGAGTTTGCACGCATTTTGAAGCCTGACGGATGGCTCGTGCTCCTGTGGAACGAGCGCCTCACCGACTCGACTCCGTTTCTGCGCGACTACGAGCAACTCCTGCTGACGTACGGCACTGACTACGAAGATGTGCGGCATGAGAAGACCACCGACGCGGTGAATGAATTCTTCGATCCGATACCATTCGAAGAGCGCGTGTTCGACATGCAGCAGGAGTTCGATTACGCCGGAATCGAGGGCCGACTGCTGTCGTCGTCCTATGCGCCCGGGCCCGAGCATCCGAATCACGCATCGATGCTAAAACAGTTGAGGCTCATCTTCGACGCGTACGCTGTCAACGGCCGCGCGACCTTCGACTACAAAACACGCGTGTACTTTGGACGTTTGAAGTAGCAGGTTCAGGAGAACCTAGTGCCCGACGAAAAATCCTTCCACATGACACCCGACGAATTCCGCCGCCACGGCCACGCCGTGATCGACTGGATCGCCGACTACCAGGCCCGCGTCGAATCGTTCCCCGTGCTCTCCCAACTGAAGCCGGGCGATATCCGTGCAGCCCTTCCCGCGAATCCTCCCACACACGGCGAGCCCTTCGACACGCTCCTGAAAGATGTCGAGCGCGTAATCCTCCCCGGCGTCACTCACTGGCAGTCGCCCAACTTCTTCGCCTACTTCCCGTGCAACGCCTCGGGCCCCGGAATTCTCGGGGATCTTCTCTCCTCCGGCTTAGGCGTGCAAGGGATGCTCTGGTCCACCAGCCCCGCCTGCACCGAGCTCGAAACCCATGTGATGGATTGGCTGGTCGGAATGCTCGGCCTGCCTGAGAAATTCCTCTCATCGAACACGGGTGGCGGCGTTATTCAGGACACGGCATCAAGCGCCGCTCTCTGCGCCTTGCTGGCCGCACGCGAACGCGCCACCAACTACGTCAGTAACAAAAAAGGCTGCGACGGCCGCCTCGTCGCTTACGTCTCGACGCAAACGCATTCCTCACTGCAAAAAGCTGCCATGATTGCCGGCATCGGCGTCGACAATCTGCGCCTGATCGAAGTCGACGAAAATCTCGCTATGCGGCCAGACGCGCTGGCAAAACAGATTGACGCCGACCGCCGCGCCGGCCTGACTCCCTTTTTCGTGTGCGCCACGATCGGCACGACCTCTTCCAACGCGATGGACCCCATCGCCCCCATCGCTGACGTCTGCCGCCAGCACAACCTGTGGCTGCACGTGGACGCCGCCATGTCGGGCACCGCCATGCTCTGCCCCGAATTCCGTCACCTCCAGAACGGAGTCGAGTTCGCCGACAGTTACAACTTCAATCCCCACAAGTGGATGTTCACCAACTTCGACTGCAACTGTTTCTGGGTCGCCGACCGCAAGGCGCTGATTCAAACGTTGAGCATTCTGCCGGAATACCTGCGCAATCAGGCAACGGAGTCGGGCGCGGTCATCGACTACCGCGACTGGCACATACAACTCGGACGCCGCTTTCGCTCGCTGAAGCTGTGGTTCGTCATCCGCCACTATGGCGTCGAAGGCCTGCAGCACCACGTTCGCCAGCACGTGAAGCTGGCGCAGCAGTTCGCGGACTGGGTGCGCAACGACGACCGCTTCGAACTGGCCGCCCCCGCGCCGCTGAATCTGGTTTGCTTCCGGCACAAGGCCGGTGACGCCGCCAATCAAACCATCATGGACCGTCTGAACCGCAGCGGCGACTTGTTCCTCACCCACACCAAGCTGCATGGCAAGCTGACGCTGCGTCTCAGCGTGGGGCAAACCCACACCCAGTCGCGGCACGTGGAAAATGCGTGGAAACGAATTGGTGAAGCAGCCCTCACTTGCCCATTTGCCGCCACATGAGATTTTTGGGATTGTCGGCCCTGAGCGCTGACTACGGTTCCAGTTCTCTATTCGCGGCGGGCTCGGGCCCACCGGAGTCATCGTCATCGGTAGCATTAGAAAAGGAAATCTGAGACTCAGTCGGCGGGCATGGGTACAGCGCGCGGCGCGCCACGGCGCTCAGTCCCGGCGTATGGCGCTTCCAAGGGAGTCTCCAGCCATTTGCGTACTTCCGGCAGCGCTTTCCGCATGGCAATTTCGCCGGCGTGAATCAGATCGTCGGAACGCTTGAAGTCATCGTAGGCGAATCCAGCAACATCCGGCTCGATCACAAGGTCGGCCGCCTGGCGCCATAGTCCCGACATCGCATCCTGCGCGATCGCGAAAGACTGTCCGATCACGTCAAACAGATGACGCGGCGCTCCGCCGTTCGCCCACGTCCCTCGCAAGTGCACCGCCAGCACGCGATCGGCGCCCATCTCGCGCAACGGTCGCGTGGGCACCGGATGCGACAACATTCCATCCACCAGGTAGCGCCCGCGAATCTGCACCGGCAGGAACATCCCGGGATACGCGCAGCTGGCCCGTATCGGGTCGATGATCGACCCCGAATGAAACACCACGCCTTCGCCAGTATTGAAATCCGTCGCGCTCACGCCCAGCGGAATGCGCATTTCTTCAAACGTCTTCACCTTTAAGGTGCGCGTCAGAAATGAGACCATGCGGTCATTCGTGGCGAATCCGTAGCGCGACAGCGTCCAGCGCGCAAATGTCGTGAAGCGTGTGTTGAGCGCCACCTCCCGCATCTCGGCGATCGTGAGGCCGCTGCAGTAGCACGCTCCAATCAGCGCTCCGACACTGGTGCCCGGCAACCACGCGGATGGGTATGCCTTCCTCTTCGAGAACTTTCAGGACGCCGACGTGCGCGATGCCGCGGGCAAATCCTCCGCCCAACGCGAGGCCAATGGCTGGAATCTGAGGGCGACGAAACAGGGGCAGTCTTGCGGGAAAGTTCCCGGCCAAACGCCTGTACCGACCGAATGATCTTCCCCAGACTCTTCACGGTGAACCCCACATCTCCGGCCCGCGAACTGCCGGAAGTACTAAAACCTCAGCTGCCATATAAGATGCCAGAACTTGCCCAAGGGTGTAACGGCACAACAGTGCCATCCTCACATGACGTTGGAGAGCACTTCGGGCACAGTAACTGTTACCGTGGTCCTATTAGGCCCGTGACGAAATCCCTGTATTCCTGCTAACTTGCGGACAGTATGGTGCGCGAAATCTCATCCGGGGGCGTAGTCATTCGCCAGAAAGACGGTAGCTGGTGGATGGCCGCCATCGAACTGCCCTCCGGAACGCCGCCCCCTGCGCCGGCCGCCGCACCCGATCCCCCGAAACGCGCGGTTCGTCGGAAACCGAAGGCGGTGCTCTGCCTGCCCAAGGGCCTGGTCGATCCCGGCGAAAAACCGCTCGAAGCCGCCCTGCGCGAAGTCCGCGAGGAAACCGGAATCACCGCCGTCCCCATCACCAAGCTCGGCGACAGCAAGTACGTTTACGTCCGCTCCTGGGGCGACGGCGAGCGCGTCTTCAAAATCGTCAGCTTCTATCTTCTGCGCTACGAATCCGGACGCATCGACAATGTCTCCGACGCCATGCGCATCGAAGTCGGCCCGCGCCAAATGGGTTCCCTCTCGAAGACGCCCCCAAACTCCTGGCCTACGGAGGCGAGAAAAAAATGGCACGCCAAGCCCTGCAATACGTGAAAGCCCACGCCGAGCTTTAGTAAGACGTTATTAAAGAAGGCGTCATCCCGACCGGAGCCGCTTTTCAGGCGAAGGGAGGGATCTCGCGCGCAGATCCGTGGTCCACTTGCGCGTACGAGCCCTTCCCACCCTGTGACCCCAGCCCTAGATAAATTCCCCCCAATGCGATTACCATTACGAGTTCACAATTCAATCCTCTGTGTCCTCCGTGTCCTCTGTGGTGAAGAACTCCAGGACGTTAAGACTTTCATTCCGAGGCCCTAATCATGAAGCGCATCAATAAAGTCGCTGTCCTCGGCGCCGGAACCATGGGCGCCCGCATCGCCGCACATTTCGCCAATGCCGGCGTTCCCAGCTACCTGTTCGATATCGTTCCACCCGACGCCGACGGCCCCGCCCGCAACAAAATCGCCGCCGCCGGACTCGACGCCGCCAAAAAATCCAAACCCGCCGCCTTCATGGAACCGTCGCTCGCAAAACTCGTCACCGTCGGCAATTTCGAAGATGACCTCAAGAAACTCGCCGACGTCGACTGGATCATCGAAGCCGTCGTCGAAAATCTCGACCTGAAGCGCGCGCTGCTTAGAAAAGTCGAAGCCATCCGCAAGCCCGGCACCATCGTCACCACCAACACCAGCGGCCTGCCCGTCGGCAAAATCGCCGAAGGATTTTCCGACGACTTCCGCTGGGCCTGGTTCGGCACGCACTTCTTCAACCCGCCGCGCTACATGCGCCTGCTGGAAATCATTCCCACGCCCGAGGCCGACCGCGCCGCCATCGACGCCATCGCCCACTTCTGCGACGTGCGCCTCGGCAAAGGCGTCGTCATCGCCAAAGACACTCCCAACTTCATCGGCAACCGCATCGGCACCTTCTCTGTGCTGAACGTCATCCGCCTCATGCAGGAAATGGGCCTCACCATCGAAGAAGTCGACGCCCTCACCGGACAGGCCGTGGGATGGCCCAAGTCCGCCACCTTCCGCACCATCGATCTGGTCGGCCTCGACATCCTCGGCCACGTCGTCGGCAACATGACCTCGAACGTCAAAGATGAACGCAGCGATCTGCGCCTCCCCGACTTCTTCGGCCAGATGCTGCAGAAAAAATGGTTGGGCGATAAAACCAAAGGCGGCTTCTACAAGAAAGCCAAGAGCACCGATGGAAAAGAAGACGAACGCCTCGCCCTCGACTGGAAGACGCTGGAATACCATCCCCGTCAGAAACCGAAGTTCCCTGCGCTCGACATGGCGAAATCCATCGAAGACACCGGCACGCGCCTTCGCACCTTGCTCGGCCTCGATGGCAGCGGCCCGCAGAAGGGCGACAAGGCCGGGGCATTTCTCTGGTCCGCCCTCACCGACCTCTGGACCTACTCCGCCAACCGCGTCCCCGAAATCTCCAACTCCGTCGTTGAAATCGACCGCGCCATGCGCCTCGGCTTCAACTGGGAACTCGGCCCCTTCGAACTCTGGGACGCGGCAGGCGTCGAGGCCACCGTCGCCCGCATGAAGAAAGAAGGCAAGCCCGTCGCCGCCAACGTCGAGCGCCTGCTCGCCAACGGACAAAAGTCCTGGTACATCGACGATCCTCAATCCCCATCGGGACGCAAGTACTGGGAACTGGGAACCGAAAGCTGGGAAGCCGTTCAAGTCCCCGCCGGCGTGTGGTCGACGACGGTTGCGAAGAAATCCAACGGCGTCGTCAAGAAAAATTCCGGCGCCTCGCTCATCGATCTCGGCGACGGCGTGGCCTGCATCGAGTTCCACAGCAAGATGAACTCGCTGGGCGCCGACATCATCAGCCTCATTATCCAATCCCTGAAGCCTGGCGGCCCCGGCGACGCCTTCGACGCCTTCGTCATCACCAACGACGCCACCAATTTCTCCGTCGGCGCCAACCTCATGCTGCTGCTCATGAGCGTGCAGGAAGAAGAGTGGGACGACGTCGACCTCGCCATCCGCCAGTTCCAGGGGATGACCCAGGCCATCAAGTTTTCGCCGAAGCCCGTAGTCTCCGCGCCGTTCGGCCTGTGCCTGGGCGGCGGCACCGAGATTTCCTTGCACGCCGCAGCCCGCCAGCCGCACGCCGAGCTGTACACCGGCTTGGTGGAAGTCGGCGTCGGCCTGCTCCCCGGCGGCGGAGGCTGCAAAGAAATGCTCCTGCGCGCCGTCGACAGCGCAGCCGCCTCGCGTGGCAAAGTCTCCGGCGAAGCCCTCGCCGGTTCCGTCGAAATGATGGAGGCCATGAAGAAGGCCTTCGAAGCCATCGCCACCGCCAAGGTCGCCACCTCGGCGCACGAAGCCCGCGGCCTCGGATTCCTCTCCGACTCCGACCGCATCACCATGAACCGCGAGCGCGTTCTGTCCGATGCGAAAGCCCGCGCCCTCGAACTCGTCCGCGCCGGATACGAACCGCCAGTCCCGCGCACCGACATTCCCGCCCCCGGCGAAAGTCTTCTCGCCGCACTGAAGATGGGCGTCCACCTCATGCGCCAGGGCGACTTCATCACCGACTACGAAGTGAAACTGGGCGGCAAAATCGCCGAAGTCCTCTGCGGCGGCAACGTCACCCCCGGCACTCCGGTCAGCGAGCAATACATCCTCGACCTGGAGCGCGAAGGCTTCAAATCCCTCTGCGGCGAAAAGAAAACGCAGGAAAGAATTCAGTTCACGCTGAAGACAGGAAAAACACTAAGGAACTAAGAGACTGCAGGGTGCCCCATCCTAATCTCGCCGCACTTTGGCGAGATTAGAGCCTGCCCTGAGCGAAGTCGAAGGGGTGGGGACTTTGACGTCCTGAAACTATCAAGGTTTGGTTTGGGAGACCGTGGCAGTCGTCTTCTCCGCTTCCCTTTCGGCGTTTGTGCCCTGGATTAGCTGGAATTGTTCTTCCGCCTTCGCATACTCGGAGTGGACGCGGTCCATTATGGTCACGCGGACCGTGTATGTACCGGGTAAATCGCTCAAATCGAGGGTGTAGTCCATGACCGGATTCAGCACGATCACGCTGGGCGATCTGAGGTCTGCGGCGATTGTCCTGGAAAAGGCTGGCGCGTCAAATTGGGTTTTGCCGTCTGGGGAGATCAGGCGTACGTGGGCAATCAACGTCATTCTCTCGGAGGCCGGCCATTTGTAGCCCGTTACGACGAAGGGCAGGTAATACTTCTTGCCCGTGGTCACTTGGCGAATCCGCCCTGTGCCTGCTCGGTCGGCTTCGGGAGTCAACACCCACTTCTCAATGGCATCGTGAGAATCGGTGATCAGGACATTGGCTTTGAAATCCGCTTCTTTCAGCCCACTGGTCTCGCTCGCGTCGGGTTGCCCGGGATTGCCGGACTGCTTCTGTCTTTGCTCGCGCTGCTGCCGAGCCAGGTCTCCCAGCGATGGGTTGCTATCCTGAGCGGAGAGAGCCAGCGCGAATGAAAAAGTGAAAATGAAGAGTACGTAAAGCCGTATTCCAAAAGTTGGCCTCAAGATGACCTCCTGTGCAGTGCGAAGGCCGCGTCCACGATCAACTCAGCGGTTGTAACAGCATGTCCGCCGTTGCAGGGAAGTTGACCAGTGCCGCAGTTGTTCTCAAGGATAAGGTGCAGCGCTTATGGGTCGAAGGAAAGGTAACGGAGGTAATGAATCGCTCTGGGGCCCGGGGCATTAGCCTCTTGTTGCCCTGATGGCCCATCCGATCCTCACAGTCCTCTGGTTGGCCTCCTGCCGCAGCTTCCGCTACACATACTGCCAAAGGCAAAGTTCGTTCCCGTCTGGATCTTTGAAATACGAGAGCAACCCTCCGGGTTCTTCCTTCACCGGAGTTGTCTCCACACCTCTGGCTTTCAACTCGCGCGTTGCCTGATGGATGTCCGTGACCCCAAGACTCAGGCGTGCGTTGCCCGTACCCGGCAGCATGTTGTCTGGAGGATTCGGAACAAGTTCGAAAAGCACACCTCCCAGGTCGAACCGAGCGACATAGTCCCTGGAGGTGAGATGAAACCCAAGAGTATCGCGATAAAAAGCCACGGACTTTTCCATGTCCGCGACGTGGTAGTACACAGCATCAAATGTGAGTTTGAGTCCTGAAGTTGACATTGCAGAGGCCCTCCTCTTCTGCTGGCATACCGCAATCCGCCGCAATTTTCAAGCACATCAGCGGCTTTGCGAAGACCGGCACTTCAGACCGCGTAAAGCAGCATCAAATCCACGTGAGCTTCAGCCCCAGTGGTTGATCTTCAGACGCAGATCGACGAGTGGCCCTGTCACTCCGACCCGCTCGCACGCGCGCGACCGCGCCGAGAACAAGCGAGGAGTCTACTCTTCCCCAAACCCTCGACCACGGCATGATCCTCTGGTAGATTGCGTCAAGGCGATATGCAAAAGAAAAGCAAACTCGTGCTGGCGGAAGCCGCTTTGAAACGGCATTTTGGGAAGACTCGGCTTCATGACCTCGTCACCTCCAGCCGCACTTTCCCGGTCCGCAGCGAGGGTCGACACACAATCCGCCCTGGAAAAATTGCTCAATCGGCCGGAAGTGAAGCTCTATGGAGTTCACCGACAGTTCACCCATGACACGCTGACTTTTGCTCATCTTATGCAGAACGTTCACGATCCCGCTGTGATCTCTCCACTTCAGTACGAAGAAATGGATATCGGCGACACAACGCCGGCTCGCTGCCTTCGACAGGGACTCTGGCTCTCGCGTGCCGGCAAAACACCTTTTGCAGTGCTGATGAGCAGCGCACAGAACTACGGCCACACCTCCGGCGGGCATCTGGAAATTGCCGTGCCACCGGGTGAGGCAGGTGCAACACTGTCGAGTCTGTTTTTCAGAGACCTTGAGGCAATCGTAAAGAAGACCGCTACCTACAGGGGCAAGGTTATCTCGCTCGAGCAGCCGGATCGGTATACCGGGCAGGCCGGCGCCCTGCGCGTTAACAAGATGCTGAAGTCCGCCGGGAAGAAGTTATACTGCCCGCCAAGACTCTTCAGCTCCTTGACCGGAACGTGAAGGACTTTATCGCCCAGCGCGAAAACCTGCAAAGGCTGGGGATGCCGGTCAAGAAAGGCCTGTTGTTCTACGGCCCGCCCGGAACCGGAAAAACTCACACCATTCATTACCTCGCCAGCCAGTTGCCTGACCACACCACCTTGCTGGTTACCGCCGAACAGATGGGTCTGCTCGATCACTATTTTCAACTAGCGCGATTTCTGCAGCCGGCAATGATCGTCGTCGAAGATGTCGACCTCATCGCGCGGAAGCGCGAAGAAATGTACGGTCCATGCGACGAAAGCCTGTTGAATAAACTGCTCAACGAAATGGACGGC
This sequence comes from uncultured Acidobacteriaceae bacterium, assembly GCA_963701935.1. Classification (GTDB taxonomy): domain Bacteria; phylum Acidobacteriota; class Terriglobia; order Terriglobales; family Acidobacteriaceae; genus Sulfotelmatobacter. The sequence continues at coordinate 123,351 of CAVPBT010000002.1, forward strand.
TTGCGCGAAGATGCCGCCGTCTTATTCGTGCTTACTACGAATCGCCCGGAACATTTGGAAGCCGCACTGGCTTCGCGCCCCGGCCGGATCGACCAGGCAATTGAATTCCCTCTGCCCGACGACGCAGGCCGCCGCCAGCTCGTACGCCTGTACGCCTGCGGATTGCCGCTCTCCAATGACGTGGTCGAATCGCTCGTCAAGAAAACCAAAGGAGCGAGCGCTGCCTTTATCAAGGAACTGATGAGGCGCGCCGCCCAGTTCAATCTCCAGGACAGCAACCGCGGGTCCTTGACGGCAAACGAGGTCAATTCCGCGCTAGAGGAAATGCTTTTTACCGGCGGATCTCTGAATGCGAAGCTGCTTGGCGCCTCCGGCGTCTCTCGCGAGACAATCGGGCAGTAGTTCAGCACGCTCGCAATCGATGTCATTTTCACGCGGCCTGCAGTTCCCCGCGCCGATCGGGACGAACTGCTATATTGTTCCGCGTAAGGTGATCCCACATTCTCAATTCCGTTCCTCGATCTGCCATCCCGTACTTTTTCGAAATGCCCGCCTCTGCAATTACTCCGATCATCCAGGTGACTTCATGAAAACCAGCACTGCTCTTTTCTTCGCTCTTGTGGTTGGCTTCAGTTCCTTTGCGCTCGGGCAGGCCCAGCCGCCTGCGAACTCCCCTTACAAAGACCCTTCGCTCCCCATGGAGGGCCGCATCGACGACCTGATTTCCCGCATGACGCTGGAGGAGAAGGTCTCGCAGCTGGGAAACAAGTCGGCGGCGATTCCGCGCCTTGGCGTCCCGGCCTACAACTGGTGGAACGAAGGTCTGCATGGTGTGGCCCGCGCCGGATACGCCACCGTGTTTCCGCAGGCGATTGGGATGGCGGCCACCTTCGACGAGCCGCTTATGCATGATGCCGCCGACGTCATAAGCACCGAATTTCGCGCCAAGTACTATGCCAGCCTGCATCCCGACGGCACTGCCGACTGGTATCGCGGTCTGAGCGCCTGGTCTCCCAACATCAACATCTTTCGCGATCCCCGCTGGGGACGCGGACAGGAGACCTATGGTGAAGATCCTTACCTGACTTCTAGGATCGGTATTGCGTTCGTCACCGGGCTCCAAGGCAACGACCCGAAATACCTCAAGGTCATCGCGACGCCCAAGCATTTCGCGGTCCACAGTGGTCCGGAGTCCACTCGGCACTTCGTGAACATCCAAGTTTCACCTCACGACTTGCAGGACACATATCTGCCTGCTTTCCGCGCCACCGTGACCGAGGGCAAAGCCGACTCCGTAATGTGCGCCTACAACGCCGTGGATGGCGTTCCCGCATGTGCCAGCAAGACGTTGCTCGACGAATACCTGCGCCAGAAGTGGGGTTTTCAGGGATACGTCGTCTCCGACTGCGGCGCCGTCGCCGACATTTTTGAAGGACACCAGTACAAACCGAACGCGGAGGAGGGTGTTGCCGCGGCGTTTACGGCCGGCATGGACAACATTTGCGGAGATTACCGCAACCACATGACCACCCACCCGGACGCCATTCTAGGGGCGGTTCGTCACGGCGTCCTTCCCGAATCAGTGATCGATCAAACTCTCCGCCGCTTATTCACCGCGCGTTTCCGGCTCGGAATGTTCGATCCGCCCGCCAGCGTTCCGTACTCGAAGATTTCACTCGCCGACAATGACACTCCCACTCATCGTCAGCTCGCGCTTCGCATGGCGCAGGAGTCAATCGTCCTGCTCAAGAATGAAAATGGTCTTCTCCCTCTGAAGCAGGAACCGAAGACAATCGCGGTCGTCGGTCCGAACGCCACCAATCTGGATGCTCTTGAGGGCAACTACAATGGAACGCCTTCTCAACCGGTGACCGTGCTGGATGGTATCCGAAAGCGTTTCTCGAAGGCGAAAGTGGTCTACGTCGAGGGAGTCGGGCTGGTTGGCCCGGCGATGGTCACCGTTCCGGCCGACGCCCTTTGTCCTGGCGAGTCCTGCAAGACGCACGGCCTCGCAGCGGAATATTTTTCCAACGAGACGCTTAACGGTCCGCCTGCACTGAAGCGCGTGGATTCGATAGTCGACCGCGTCGCCGACGTAACCAGCCCCTCGCATGATTTTCCCGGAGCGTATTCGGCGCGCTGGACCGGGGTTCTCGTGCCCTCCGAGTCCGGCGACTACACCATCGGATTCACCGGACAAGATGGCTATCGTGTCTGGATCGATGGAAAACTCGTCGCTGAAGATTGGACGGACCACGAGCCTGCCACAACCATCACCGCCAAAGTTCCCCTGGAGAGCCAACACAAATATCCGGTGAAGATTGAGTTCTACCAGCGCAGCAGCATCGGCAACGCACAGTTCATCTGGAGTCCTCCGAGCCACAACGGACAAGATGCCGTGGAAGCCGCGCGCAACGCCGATCTTGCGGTCATGGTGGGCGGACTCTCTCCGCGCATCGAAGGCGAGGAGATGAAGGTTCAGGCGGAAGGCTTTTCCGGCGGCGATCGCACCAAACTCGATCTGCCCGCTCCGCAGGAACAAATGCTCGAGCGCATCCAGGCTGCCGGTAAACCGGTTGTCCTCGTGCTGATGAATGGCAGCGCCCTAGCTGTCAACTGGGCAGACGAGCACGTTCCAGCCATTGTTGAGGCATGGTATCCGGGCGAGGAGGGCGGAACGGCAGTCGCGGGACTGCTTGCGGGTGACTTCAGTCCTGCGGGGCGCTTGCCTGTGACCTTCTACAAGTCCGTCGCTCAGCTTCCCGCATTCGACGACTACTCGATGAGCAAACGTACCTACCGCTATTTCGAAGGCGAACCTCTCTATCCCTTTGGATACGGTCTGAGTTTCACCACTTTCCAATATGCGAACGCTCGCCCCGATAAAGCCAGCGGTTCGTCCCCTGAAGTCACACTCTCCGTTGACGTGAGCAACACGGGCGGCCAAGCCGGGGACGAAGTGGTGCAGGTCTATCTCACTCATCCCGGCGTACCCGGCGCACCCCTGCGCGCTCTGAAGGGATTCAAACGGATCCATCTGGAGCCCGGTCAGAAACAGACTGTGCAGTTCACTCTCCGGGATCGTGATCTCAGCATCGTGGATGCGTCCGGTCAACGCCGCATCGTGCCCGGGACCGTGCAGGCCTGGATCGGCGGCGGACAGCCCACCGGCCGTACCAAGCCCGCAGGGATTGCGGCCCAGTTCACCCTGGATACCGCGGCGACCCTACCGGACTAAACCGCCGTTGATGGAATGAACCTGAAACCGAACCGGCAACATTGAATGGCCACGGAGTCCTCGTGGCCATTCGCAACCAAGCCGCATTCCTCGACGGTTCTGGGCTGGGCATTCGCAACGACGGACGAACGCGTGCAGGATCGACCAGATTGAATCCGAAACCCTTCTACCTACCGCTTTGGGCGAGATACGCTCAGGGGATAGGAGGCAATCAGGTACTCGCCTTGGTCGCGGTCTACGGGTTCAAGAAGCAAAAACGGCTGGTTCTCGCCAATGAACAATCGCGCACGAAAGTAATAGACCTTTCCCGCTGCCGCGGTGAAATGAGCTAGCTCCACCAGCCTCCCAAGTACCGAGAAGCCCGATTTCACGTTCTCACAGACATGATGCTCGCCCGGCGCAACCGACACCGAGAAATAGGAATCGTTCTTGTTCGCCCCCACCCACTCACCATCCAGTCCGACATTTATCTCCCCGACGAGGTTGTGCGGTCCGAGGTCCTGAACGAAGTAAACTCGGGCTTCCCCCGACTCGGGCTGCACCCGCGTGTGCTGGGAATGGTCCAATTTCACGTCGAAGCTGGCATTCTTTGGGCCGCAGGCCACTGGAAGACTGGGAGGCGCGCCCTGGCAAAATGCAGACGCTGACAAAAGCAATGCGAAGAAAGCGACCTTCATTGTGAATCTCTCCTAAGGCATAGATACGTTCCGAGTGTCCGAGCCGTCCATGCGGCATCTTACCGCGAGATAGCTGTTGCTATCACGCCGATAGCCCTCAAAACCCACTCCGGTGTCAATAGCGCGACGGTAACCACCCGGTGGTTACGTTGATTTCAGCTGTATTGACCTTAGAATGAAACCAGTACCGCAAGCTGAATCAGCATTGAGAAGGACGTTGGCTGCCCCCCACGCGAGGGAGTTGAGTAGAGATGCAAATCGTACGCAGTATTATCGCCGGGTTCCTGCTCTCGTTGGCTTGCGCCTATGGGCAGATGACCGTCATCAGTGCCTCGCCTAAGGACCCCGAGGTAAAACCAGAGCAGCGCACCGCGACCATCGTGCACTACGAAAAGATGCGGAGCACCGCACGGGCAACCGTTCGTGTGTTGGCGCTTGCTCTGCAAAATACAGAGGGTGGCTCAAAAATCCGGTTGAACGAGGCCATCAACAACGAGCAGGACATCGTGGACTGGGCGAACTGGTGCATTCTGGCATTGCGTGACAAGACAGACGAAGCGCGGGCATGTGTGTTCCAACCCGACCCCAGGTGATAGACCAGCATCCGAAGGTGCCTGTCAGTCTCGCTGGCAATTCCCGGTAAACTTGCCTTGTCGTCCTCTTGCGCTACAATCGCCTCATGCGCAGACCTCTGCTTGCGGCTGCTGCGATTCTCGCTCTGACCGTCCTTTTTCCTGCTCCCCCACTGGCCCACGCCCAGTCGAACCAGAACGAGCCTTCCGCGCAGGAATCGGCTCCCGACGTTCCCGATGCCATTGCCGTTCCCGCCGGCGAAACCGTCCAGTTCTTCGTCACGGCCAAGGGATCGCAGATCTACACTTGCCAAGCAGGCGCGGACGGCAAGTTCGCCTGGACGCTCAAAGGCCCAGAAGCCGAACTGCGCGACCGCAAAGACAAAGTCATCGGCCAGCACTTCGCCGATCCGACCACAAAGCTCCCAACCTGGAAATTAAAAGATGGCAGCGAAGTCTCCGGCAAAGCCGCCGCGCACGTAGATTCGCTCGACTCCGGCTCCATCCCGTGGCTACTGGTGAACGTCGTAAGCCATGCGGGAAAGGGTCAACTCACAAACGTGACTACCATTCAACGCGTCCACACGCACGGCGGAAAACCCGGCAACGACGCCTGCGATGAGTCGCACAAAGACGCCGAAACAAAAAGCAACTATACGGCTGATTATTACTTCTTCGCGCCGGCCAAGTGATCTCAAGTCAGCCTCAATGAAAGTGCGCGACGTGATCAAGCGTCTGGAAGGCGATGGCTCGAAACTGGCCCGAACCAAAGGAAGCCATCGTCAATATCATCATCCGACGAAACCAGGAACTGTGACCGTTGCGGGTCATGCGTCAGTGGACATTCCTCCCGGAACGTTGAACAATATACTTAAGCAGGCAAGACTGAAATGAAATATCTCGTCATCTATGAGAAGTCACCCGAAGGTTGGGGAGCCTATGCGCCCGATCTTCCGGGCCTCGGCGTAGCTGGTACTACTCTTGAGGAAGTGAAAGAACTGATCCGTGAAGGCATGGAGTTCCACCTTGAAGGCATGCGCCAGCACGGCGACCCAATTCCGGCGCCCAGCGCCACCACGGAATACATCACGGTATAAATCCCATGCGTGAAGTCATCATTGCATCGTCAGTTCGTACGCCCGTCGGACGCGCCTACAAAGGCACGCTCCGCGCCACTCGTCCCGATGAACTCGCCGCCATCGCCATCAAAGGCGCGCTCGAACGCGTTCCGCAACTCGACCCTAAAGAGATCGAAGACGTCATCCTCGGCTGCGCCATGCCCGAAGCCGAACAAGGGATGAACGTCGCCCGCATCGCTTCCCTGCGTGCGGGCTTGCCCGTCGAAGTCTCGGCGCTCACCATCAACCGCTTCTGTTCCTCGGGACTGCAGTCGATCGCCATGGCCGCCGAGCGCATCATGAGCGGCGGCGCAGAAGTCATCGTCGCCGGAGGAACCGAGTCGATGTCGATGATCCCCATGGGCGGCCACAAGATCTCGCCCAACCCCTGGCTCGTCGACCATTATCCCGACGCGTATCTTTCCATGGGACTCACCGCCGAGCGCGTCGCGCAACGCGACGGAATCACCCGCGAAGCCGCCGATGAGTTCTCGCTCCATAGCCACCAGAAAGCGCTGGCGGCAATTCAGGCGGGAAAGTTTGCCGATGAAGTTGTGCCGGTCCCGGTGAATTTCAGCACTCCAAATGGCTCGAAACCGAAGCGTCAAGAGATTGTGTTCAAAGTCGACGAAGGCCCGCGCGGCGACACATCCCTCGAGGCCCTGCTCTCACTCAAGCCCGCGTTCCACATGAAAGGCAGCGTCACCGCCGGTAATTCCTCGCAGATGTCCGACGGCGCAGCCGCAGCGGTCTTGATGTCGGCCGAGCGCGCGAAGGCCCTAGGCATCAAGCCGCTGGCCCGTTACGTCTCATTCGCCACCGCTGGATACAAGCCCGAAGAAATGGGACTCGGTCCGGTCTTCGCGATCCCCAAAGCTCTGAAGATGGCTGGCCTGAAGCTCTCCGACATCGACGTGATCGAACTGAACGAAGCCTTCGCGGCACAATCGCTGGCAGTGATTAAAGAAGCCGGATTGGATCCGCAGAAAGTAAATCCCAACGGCGGCGCGATCGCGCTAGGACATCCCTTGGGATGCACGGGAGCCAAGCTGACCGCCACCATCATCCGTGAGCTCAAGCGTCGCAACGCCCGCTACGGCATGGTGACAATGTGTGTCGGCGGAGGCATGGGCGCGGCCGGAATTTTCGAAAACCTGAATTAAGAACGGCGCTATAATTCGGCCTAGGAGGGCTCCCATGCTTCTCATCCGCCTTTTTGCTGCCGCGCTCCTAGTCTGTTCTACGCTGGCATTCGCTCAGACGAAAACTTATTCCCTCACAGTTCCAGATCAGACTTCTGCGAGCAAGCCAGCAATGGCCACATCGTCCGAGCCGTGGAAGTTCATCCCGAACCAACTCGCGGATGCCAGCGCTGCACAGGACCCTCTCGACCGTCTCCAAGTCGACAAATACAAGGTCTTCCGCTCCAAGACCGACACCCGCACTCTCCTGCTCGGCCCGGAGGCCGATGCTGGCATGGTTCTTTCCGGCTTGGGTGGAGACCTCGACGGAGTTACGACCTGTTTGAAGATTCGCAGCTACGTCGTCGCGCGCGATTCGAAAGACTCGGATTCCACGCACCCGGTCAGCTATTCGACCTGCCAGCCCTCGACGCGTTACCGCCTGAGGACCACCGAAATGCACGCAGAGCCGGTCAACCGCTGATCCGCGCTGCGTAACACTTCTTTACCCGATTACTACGCTCCTTGACACGGTTGCGGAGTACTCTTTTATCGGACGGCAACGTCGATACAAGCCAAGGCATCCCCCGCCCTGGTCTGCAGAAGCTTCGGTTGGTACGAGGTGCTTTATGCGGCTCTCCAGCCTTTGTGTTGCAGCAGTTCTTCTCTTTTCCGTAGCCACTTTTGCACAACATTCCTCCGGAGGCGGTGGTAGCTCCAGCAGCGGGAGTTCCGGTGGCGGAGGGGAGGCTCTTCCGGCGGATCGAGCGGTTCCGGCGGCGGCCACAGTTCGGCTGGTTCCGGTTCAAGCTCAAGTGCGCACAGCTCTGGCGGATCGTCATCTCACGGATCGAGTGCGCACGGTTCGAGCGGGCACAGTTCGAGTGGGCACAGTTCGATTGCGACACCCGGAACGACCCGCCCCGGCGTGAACAACTCCCGGCCCGTGAGCAACTCCCATGCAAATCATGAGCGCTCCATTCATGAGCCGACCTCCATAGCGCATGGCAAGACAGAAACATCTCAGAAGAGGAGTTTCTTCTCGTTCCTACGACATCCTTTCCGGAGGCCACTACCGAATCCGCAGCCCCCGGCCAAACCCGTCGCCGACTTGAGGCGCCCTGTCCCGTGTCTCAGAGGTCCATGCATGGTCTGTCCCCCAGGTCAGGCCCGTGCCGGTGGATGTGGCGGAACCTTTTACATCCGCCACGAACGCAACTATTGCACGTCGGGAGAGATTTGGAACGGTGGCAACTGCCTGCTGCAGACACGCTTTCTAGACGACTGCTCTGGCATGAGGATGGCAATGCAACGCCAGGAGCAGCGCATGCGAGCAGCCGAGTCAGCGCGACAAAGCACATGCGCCGCAGGCTCTTCTCAGGGCTGTTTAGACTCGACGAGCGCAGCCCAGAGCGAAACCGGTCTCTACCGCACGTTTCAGGGCCGATACCAGCGCTGCATGCAGCAGTCGCTGTCTGCTTACCCCTTCGCGAGCTTCGGTTTCGGATTTAACCGCGGCTTCGGTTTCGGCGGTTATTCCTCCGGGGTGCTGTTTGAGCCTCTGGATTTGCAGTTCAACTACCCGTAACCGTTACTTACGGGCGTTCTTTCTTTCCCTTCTCTACCGCATTAGAATTACAGTGTGACTTCCCGCCGGGTCCGGAGCGACCCGGCGGTTTCTTGACTGGGGGATAGAAATGGCCACGACCACCGCAGTTCCCAAAGCCCGGATTTCTGGCGGCAGCTTCTTGCTGGAATCGAGGCAGCCCGAAGAGATTTTCACGCCAGAAGATTTCAGCGAACAGCATCAACTCATAGGACAGACGGCGGAGGAGTTTGCCGTCAATGAGATTCTCCCGAATGTCGAGAAGATCGAGCACAAAGATTTCTCGGTCTCCCGCGACCTGCTGAAGAAGGCGGGAGAACTCGGACTCAGCGGCGTCGAAATCCCGGAAGCCTACGGCGGCCTCGAGATGGACAAGGTCACCGCCGCCGTCATTGCCGACCACATCGCGAAGTACGCGGGCTTTGCCACCACATGGGGCGCGCACAGCGGCATCGGCATGCTGCCCATCGTGTACTTCGGCACGGAAGAGCAGAAGAACAAATATCTGCCGCGCCTGGCCTCAGGCGAGATTGTGGGAGCATACGCCTTGTCGGAAGCGTCGTCTGGCTCGGACGCCCTCAACTGCCGCGCTCGTGCTGAGCTGTCAGCCGATGGCAAGCACTACGTGCTCAACGGCGAAAAGATGTGGATCACCAACGCCGGCTTCGCCGATCTGTTCACCGTGTTCGCCAAGGTCAACGGCGAGAAGTTCAGCGCGTTTCTGGTCGAGAAGACGTTCCCTGGATTTTCCGTCGGCGCCGAAGAACACAAGATGGGGATTCGCGGATCGTCCACTTGTCCGATCATTCTCAACGACTGCAAAGTGCCCGTCGAAAATCTGCTAGGCGAAATCGGCAAGGGACACGTGATCGCCTTCAATATTCTGAATGTCGGACGGTTCAAGCTGGGCGCGATGTGCGTGGGTGGAGGACGTGTCTCTCTCGAGAACGCCATCGGCTACGCCAAGCAGCGCAAGGCGTTCAATAAAGTCATTGCCGACTTCGGGCTGGTTCGAGAAAAGATCGCCAACATGGCGACTCTGCTCTATGTGGGCGAGTCGCTGGTCTATCGCACGGTCGGCATGATGGACGTGGCTCTGGGCGAGATCGACAAATCGGCCGCCGACGCCGCCAAGCAGACCTTGAAAGCGATCGAAGAATACGCGGTCGAGTGCTCGATCATTAAAGTCTGGGGCTCGGAGATGATCGACTACGTCGTCGACGAGACCGTGCAGATATATGCGGGCTACGGCTTTGTCGAAGAGTATCCGGCCGAGCGCGCTTACCGCGACGCCCGCATCAACCGCATCTTCGAAGGGACCAACGAGATCAACCGGCTGATCATCACCGGCTTCCTGCTGAAGCGCGCGATGACCGGCCAGTTACCGCTGATGCCGGCGATCAAGAAACTGATGGATGAAGTCCTCTCGGGTCCGTCGATGGCCGAAGAGCTCGAAGGCGCGCTGCCCGAAGAACGCAAACTGGTGGCGCAGGCCAAGAAGCTGGGACTGTTCGCCTCAGGAGCGGCCACCCAGAAATACATGCAGGCGATTCAGGATCAGCAGGAGATCATGGGCGCCGTCGCAGACATGACCATCGAAACCTACGCGATGGAAACGGCTGTGCTGCGCGCGCAGAAAATCGTCGACGCGAAGGGTGAGGCTGGCGCAGCCCTCCCAGTTGCCATGACGCGAGTGTACCTGTCGCAGGCGATGGAAAAAGTCGAGTCGGCGGCGCGCAAGGTAATTGCCGCTGTGGCCGATGGCGATATGCTGCGCACGCAGCTCGCGATCCTGCGCCGCCTCGCGAAGTACGAACCGTTCAACACCATCGAACTGCGCCAGCAAATCGCGCAGAAGGTGATTGAGCGGGGAAAATACACGCTCGCGTAAGCCTAAATCTCAACCACAGAGGACGCGGAGGACACAGAGGATTTTCGGTTCCTCTGTGTCCTCCGTGTCCTCGTGGTTGTTTCCGTTCCCGCCCGCCCTCTGATACAAATGTCACGATGAAAATTACAGCGCTGCACCTGGTCGCTGCGATCGCGCTCGCCCCGAATCTAGCCGCCCAGTCGAATCCATCTGCACCGCAGGACACGGCCATCTTCGATCCCGACGGCACCGCGCACATCACGCGCGTCATCCCGATGCCGGCCACCATCACTCCCGAGGCGCAGAAGTGGCTGCAATCCCTGAGCCAGCAGAAAGTCGGCCCGCCGGAAACGCTAGCCGAACGCCGCACCAACACGGATGCCTGGCGCAAGACGGACTCCGCCGAGGCCCGCAAGCTCTATCCCGTGAACGTCGAGGAAACCACTCTCGCGGGCGTGCGCACCGACATCATCACGCCCCTGTCGGATCCCGGGACAAAGCGCGTCCTCATCAATCTGCACGGCGGCGGATTCAATTCCGACTCAGGATCGTTGATCGAAGGCATCCCGATCGCGAACCTGGCGAAGATCAAGGTCGTTTCCGTTTACTATCGCCTCGCGCCGGAGAACCCGTTTCCGGCCGCCGTCGAGGATGTGGTCGCCGTTTACAAGGAGCTGCTGAAGACTTATCCGGCGCACAGCGTCGGAATCTTCGGAACGTCTGCAGGCGCGATCCTTACCTGCGAAGCAGCCGTCCGCCTAAAGCAACTTGGACTTCCGCTACCTGCTGCCCTCGGGATCTTTTCTGGCCTCGCAGATTTCAGCCGCGTCGGCGACTCCCGGCAGTTGTTTGCGCTCAACGGCCTTCCAGGGCGGATGGAGCCCATCGATCCCAATCACCTGCCCGACGATCAGTATGTGGGTAAGACCGACCGCAAAGATCCAGTGCTGTCGCCGCTATTCGCCGATCTGCACGGCATGCCTCCGAGCCTGCTCGTGACCAGCACACGCGACATCTTATTGAGCGATACGGCCATGCTGCAACGAGCTCTGCTGAGCGCGGGAGACGATGCCCAACTTGTCGTCTTTGAGGCTTTGCCGCATGCGTTCTGGTATCACTTCCAGCTTCCGGAGACGAAAGAGGCGCTCCAGTTGATGGCCAAGTTCTTCGACGAAAAGGTGGGACGATAGCACTCTTCGTCTTTAATTCACGCTTCACTTCTAGGGAATGCACACATGACTCAGAGGATTGTTCGCTGGCCTTCGTACCGCCTGTTGTTCACAGTGATCGCGTTCACGTGCGCGCTGACGGTAGGCTCCTTCGCCGATGTCACCGTACCCGCGCTGCTGGCCGATCACATGGTGGTCCAACGCGGCTTGCCGGTGCACGTCTGGGGCATGGCCGCACCGCATGAAGCTGTCTCGGTCACATTTCGCGGCGAGACCAAAACCGGAGCCGCCGATGACGACGGCCGCTGGGGCGTTTATCTCTCTCCCGGCGAAGCTGGCGGTCCCTTCGAGCTCAGCATCAAGGCCACGAACACAATCGTGCTCCACGACATCCTTGTGGGCGACGTTTGGGTCGCCTCCGGCCAGTCGAACATGGAGTTCCCCATGACCGGCCTGGTCAACGCACAAACGGAAATCGCCGCGGCGCAGTATCCCAAGATTCGCCTGTTCCTGGTGAAACACAAGCCCGCGGATTATCCGCTCGAAAATGTCGAGTCGAAAGGCTGGGCAGCGTGCACTCCAGAAACTGCTGCCGATTCCTCAGCCGTCGCCTATTTCTTCGCGCGCAATCTGCAGCAAAAGCTGGGTGTGCCCATTGGGCTCATCGAGTCTTTCTGGGGAGGAACCGCAGCCGAGTCCTGGACCAGCCTGCACACCCTCGGCGCCGATGCTGCGCTCATGCCCGTCTTCTCAGCGCGGGCAAAAATAGTTGACGAAGAATCCACGACCGTCTTGCGCCAGCAGCGCGAAGACGCTGAGTTTCAAAAGGCGGTCGCGCAAGCCAAAGCGGAAGGCAAGCCGCTGCCCTGGCCGCAATGGCACCCTGATTTCGCGGCTTGGGCGCCCGCGGCGCTCTATAACGGCATGATTGCGCCCCTAACCCCGTTCGCGATTCGCGGTGCGATCTGGTATCAGGGTGAGTCTAATTCCGGGCCCGATCGGGCGTCGCTCTACGCACGACTTTTTCAAACTATGATTCGCGATTGGCGCAATTCGTGGGGCGAGGGTGACTTCCCGTTCCTCTTTGTGCAGATCGCTAACTGGAACACGGAGCCGGGTGAGCTTTGGCCCGAGGTCCGCAACGCGCAGCGACAGGCCCTCGCGCTCCGGAACACGGGCATGGCGGTCACGATCGACATTGGCGATCCCAACGACATTCATCCCAAGAACAAGCAGGACGTCGGCCTCCGCCTGTCGCTGGCCGCGCGCGCGATCAGCTACGGGGAAAAGATCGAGTGGTCCGGCCCGTTGTACCGCCAAGTCACGCAGGAGGAACATGCGTTGCGCGTGTGGTTCGATCACGCGAATGGGTTAATGGCGAAAGGCCCGACGGTCACGGGATTTGAAGTCGCGGGCGTGGACGGAAAGTATTCCGCAGCCGACGCCAAGATCGAGGGCACATCCGTCGTGGTGTCGAGTGCTGCGGTGCCGGCGCCGGTATCCGTTCGTTACGGATGGGCGCCGAATCCGACTTGCAATTTGTACAACAAGGAAGGGCTGCCGGCGTCGCCGTTCCAGGCGCCGGAATGAACGCGACTACTTGCCCGCTATCGCCGCCCCATCAGGGACCAGCATATAGCTGACGAATGCCAGCTGCTGGCTGTCGGGCGACCACGAGGGCACGTTGATCGTTCCCTGTCCGCCGAACAACTTCGCAAGCACGGTGATCTTCTTGTCATTCTCTTTTGGATCGAGCGACATCAGGCGCAGCATCACATCTTTGTTTTCGAAATGACCAGTCACGTCAGGCCCATAGGTGAGGAACACCATCCACTTTCCATCGGGTGAAATATGCGGGAACCAGTTGTTGAGGTCGTCGGAGAAGACTTGCTCCTGTTCGCTGCCGTCAGGCTTCATCCGCCAGATCTGCATGTGGCCGGTGCGTTCGGAGTTGAAGTAAATGTACTTTCCGTCCGGTGAATATTCCGGACCATCGTCGAGGCCCTTGGCGGTGGTCAGCCGCGTCTCTTCGCCGCCAGCCGCAGGAATTGCATAGATATCGAAATCGCCGTTACGCTGGCCGACGAATGCGAGCGTTTTCCCGTCGGGTGACCAACCATGCCAGTACGAAGGAGACGTCTGCGTGATGCGGCGCGGCGTGCCGCCCGCAATGGGGACGATGTAGACCTGCGACTCGTGGTCGCCCTGCGAGTTGTCGCTGATGGCAAGTTGGGTCGCGTCGGGTGAAATGCCGTGATCGTTGTTGCAACGGTTCGCGAAGCCGGTATCGATTGTGACCGGCTTGTCGCCGCCAACCGCGAGCCGCTCTATATGGCCGTCGCGATTGAAGAGGAACGCCTTGCCGTCGCGCGTCCAATTGGGGGCTTCGAAGCGTCCTGGCGCGAGATAGGCAACCCGCCGATCCGTGGAGTCGATGGCGATGGTTTCGAGTGTGCTGTACAGAGTCACCTTGCCGACGCTCGCGGGCGTGGATTGCGTGAACTCGACCTTGGAGAAAACAGCTTTCTCCACCACGTCCTTATCGTGAGAACACACGCCGAGTCCAACGTAGAACGGGCTCTGCAGTGGAATGCGCGACCAGCCACCCTCCGGCTGGGGCTCGCCGCCGTCCGCGGCAAGCGACATGTAGACATAATCGCCGCGCTTGACGATCCGCAGGCGCTTCGGCGCAGAGAGGTTCGATTGAATCTCTCGCGTGACCGCTCCCTTTTTGTCGCGGAACTGCAGCGAGGTAAGACCGCTGGCGTGGAGCGCCACGTCGACGTACACGGAGTCGGCGTCGAGATTCTGCCGCAATATAAGCACGGCTTTCTTATGCTCATTTCCAGTCTTCGTCAGAAAGGAGATGTCGGCGGTGAGAGTTACATCTCCGGAAACTTTCTTCCAAACAAACTGAAAGTCATCTTCCGTGGCCCACATATTGTTGCCGCTGCCGCTGATGGTGTAGTTGCCCTTGGAGGCATCGTAGTCGACCGAGCCTGCGTGCAGAACAGTGCCCACATCGCTGTGCCCTTCGAAAATTCCAACCGGCGCAGATTGCGCCCGCGCGGGACCAGCCAGCGTAACAACACAACTCAGGAGTGCAACCAACATGAAAATACGAAGACTGCGCATGAAAATCCTCCGTTGAGTCAACCACCACGCAGATGACCAACCCGGCATTGTACCGCTTATCTTTCGATACCAATCCTCGGGCGCTTCTGGTAAAACGTCTGCATGAAAATGATGCGAGCCCTTCTTGCTATATTCTTCTGCGCACTACTCTTCGTTCCCGCTGCGATCGCGCAACAGAACGCCTCACCATCGGCCAACCTGGCGCTCACTCCGCCCATGGGCTGGAACTCGTGGAACAAGTTTGCCTGCAACGTCAGCGAGGACATGATCAAGAGCATGGCCGACGCGATGGTGAAATCGGGCATGAAAGACGCTGGGTACGTGTACGTCAACATCGACGACTGTTGGCAGGTAAGCCGCGACGCCAATGCCAACATCGTCGCCGACCCGCAGCGCTTTCCGCACGGCATGAAAGCCGTGGGCGATTACATTCACTCGCTGGGCCTCAAGTTCGGCGTTTATTCCGATGCGGGATCGAAGACTTGCGCCGGCCGGCCCGGCGGCCTCGGACACGAATATCAGGATGCGCTGCAGTACGCAGCATGGGGAGTCGACTACCTGAAGTACGACTGGTGCAACACGACGACGCAAGATGCCAAGGCTTCGTATGCCAATATCCGCGCGGCTCTCGACGCTTCCGGGCGACCAATCGTGCTGAGCATCTGCGAGTGGGGCACGGCCAAGCCCTGGCTGTGGGGCAAGGAAGTCGGGGGCAACCTGTGGCGCACGACCGGCGACATCCAGGACCGCTGGGGAGGCCAGCAGAAATGGCCCGACGGAAGCTGCTGCTCCAACGGTGTGCTGGCGATTCTCGACCAGCAGGTTGGGCTGCAATCGTACGCGGGGCCGGGACACTGGAACGATCCCGACATGCTCGAAGTTGGCAACGGCGGCATGACCGATGTGGAGTACCGCTCGCATTTCAGTCTGTGGGCACTCCTGGCGGCGCCGCTGATCGCCGGCAATGATCTGCGCAACATGCGGCCGGAGATCCACGACATTCTCACAAATAAAGAAGTCATCGCGGTCAGCCAGGACGCGCTGGGGCGCGAAGGCGAGCGCGTCGCGAAGAACGGCGACCTGGAAGTCTGGGCAAAACAATTAAAGGACGGCAGCCGCGCCGTGATCTTGCTCAACCGCGGGGCGACCGAACAGCAGATCACCGCGAACTGGGAGGAGCTTGGTTATCCCAACAATGTCAGCGCCGCGGTGCGCGATTTGTGGTCGCACAAGGACCTGGGAAAGTTTATGGGAAAATTCTCGACAGCAGTTGCGTCGCACGGCGTGGCGATGCTTACGGTGAAACCATAAGGATATTCACCACAGAGGACACAGAGGTCACGCTGACTTCTTAAGTTCTTCCATCACGCTCTGGATCAGCTCTTTGGCGTCGGTCAGGCTCTTCATGATGATTTGAATGTCCATCACCGGCTTGCCGGGCCAGCGCTGGCTCTGACAGTAGACTCCGTGTTGCCCGACCAGCGCCATGGCATCGGTGATCGTGTCCATGGTAACGGCCAGACGCCCGCGGGGCACTCCCATCATGGTCTCGTAGTGTTCCAGTTCTTCCTGCTTTTCGTCGAATACCGGCATCCGACGATTGTAACTGCATGCGGGCAAGGCGCATAATGGCAGGGCTGCTGGGCGATAGGTCGTTGAAGGCTGAAATAGAACATCCATCACGATAGGCACGATGTATCACCACGATTCCTTCTATGTGTTTCCTTCGTGTACCTTCGTGTCCTTCGTGGTAAAAAAGTTCTGCAGGCCGGCCGCAACGTATTCTTCATTCGCACGTCAAAGTCTTGGCACTCAACATCGCAAAAGGAGAGACCATGCAAAAACGGATTGCCGTTCTCATGTTCGCAATGCTCACCCTCACCCTGTTCGCCTCGGCGCAGGCCAGTCCCCCGGCTTCGGCCTCATGCGATCTTGGTGGCGGAAAGACCATCAAGACCGACTACTCCAGCCCTCGCGCGAAAGGCCGCAAGATCTACGGAGGCCTGGTGCCCTTCGGCGAAGTCTGGCGCACCGGAGCCAATGCCGCCACAACGTTCGTGACCAGCGCCGATGTGGTCGTAGGCGGCAAGGCGGTGCCGGCTGGCAGCTATACGATCTTCACCGTTCCAACCGCCGACAAGTGGACACTCATCATCAACAAGAAGACTGGCGAGTGGGGAATCCCCTACAAGTATGAGAGCGATGAACTGGCGCGCGTAGATATGAAAGTCTCGAAGCTGCCCGCGCCGGTGGAGAACTTCACGATCGACTACGTCAAGTCCGGCAGCGGGTGCGCCCTGCAGATCGATTGGGAAACCACTCGCGCCTCGGTGGACATCACCGCCAAATAACGCCTCAGGCCGATTGTTGATTGCTGATTTCCATTAGTGGATCGAAGCTCTGTGGCATTTCGCTTGAACGCGAAGCAGGGTTTCAGTCCGCGATCGAAAAATCAGCAATCAACAGTCCCCTCCGGGGCTACAATTCTCCCATCGGCATTCCACGGGAGGTTCCCATGCCCGTTTACGATTATCTCTGCCTCGATTGTCACAAGCCCTTCGAAACCGTTCTAACTCTGAACGAACACGACAAAGAAGCTCCCAAGTGCCCCTATTGTGGCAGTAAGAACGTGGAGCAGGAGGCCGCCGCGTTTTTCGCGGTGACTTCCAGAAAAAGCTAACCGAGCAACTGCTCGCGGGGCTCGCTCGAGCCGAGGATGGGCAGTCTCATCGCTTCTGTTGCCGCAGCGCGTCGGCGGCTTGTTGGGCCTCGACAAGATCAGGAGAGATTTTCAGCGCCTGCTGGTAGGCGTCCAACGCCTCGGGGATGTGTCCGCCTTGCACCAGAGCGCGGCCGAGTTCGAGATATCCCTGAGCGGTGGGCTGCAGTTCCACCGAGCGGGAAAGATCGCTGATCGCTTCGTCGAGTTTGCCTTGCTTGTGCGCCAGCAGGCCAAGGCCAAACCAGGCGTTGTACTGGTTGGGACTGAGGCGCAGCGACTGGTCGAAATCCTTGTGCGCCTGTTCGTCGTCTCCCAACGCACGATGTGCGGCGCCTAGATTCGCATAGGTCTGAGCGAGCAATCCGGGGTCTGAAGTGAGATTCACCGCGGTCTCATACTGCGCGACGGCCTCGCGCATCTGGCCGTGCTTTTGAAAGTAGATACCGAGATTGCTGTGGCTCATGGGATCGTTGGGATTGATGCGCGCCGCCGCCTCGAAGTGAGGATGCGCTTCTTCTTCTCGACCTTGCAGAATCAGCGCACCTCCCAGATTGTTCTCGGCAACAAAGTTGTTTTGCGTGACCGCGAGCGTGTGCGACCACAAATCGTAGTTGCGTCTGCCAGTATCCGATCTGGTGATGGGTAGTGAGTGTCAGCGCGATGAGGGTTATGCCGGCTGGAATCGCAGGCCGGAACCGCGTTGTTTCGATTCCGCCCAGTCGGTGGCGCCGAACGCGATCATCACGAAAATGCCGATCAGCGGGATGTAGGCGTAACGGTCAGCCATGGCGGCCTCTCCCACTTGCACCAGGCCGATCACAGGAACCAGCGTTCCCAGAAACCAGAGCCAACCGGCGAGCAAATAACGGCGGGCACGCAGTCGCCAGACCGTCGCGCTGATGGCGATTAAGACTGCGGCCGCAACCAGCACCTGCCACGTCGCGAGCGAATCTCCGGGATGCGGGTACAAAGGCGCCAGCCGTGCGGGCCAAATCATCTTCCAGAGATACATCGCGTAAGCCCAAATCGCGGTCGCGATGCGCGCTCCGAAAGAGACCTCGGTAGTGGTGCGGATTGCGCCGCCAGCCTGCTGCGCCTGCATCGTGATCACCGCGCTGGCAGCCGAGAGCGCGAACAGCGGCACCTTCTCAATCACAAGCCGCGACCACGATAACGCCGAAGTCTTGTCCGCTTCCTCATTACCTCCGCGAACGCGCGCCAGCGGCCAATAGTCCAGCAACAGCAATACGAATGGCAGCGTGATCACCATGGGCTTGGACGCGAGCCCAGCGGCGAATAATGCAGCAACGGCCAAATACCGGGACCAGCTTGGCTTCCGCACATACCAGCCGTAAGCCCAAAGCGTGAGAAAAAAGAATGTCGTGCAGAGCACGTTCTTCCGCTCGGCCACCCACGCAACCGACTCGACGTTGATCGGGTGCAGCGCGAACAGCGCCGCCACAAACAGGCTCGGCCACAATCGCTCGGTGGCCCACATCAATAACAAGAACAGCAGAATCACATTCACAACGTGCAGCAGGATGCTGGCGAAGTGATGCCCGGCAGGATTCAGCCGAAACAGCGAGCAGTCGAGCGCGTGCGACATCCAGGTGAGAGGATGCCAATTCGCCTGCTCCGTGGAAGTCAGCGCCCAGGTGATGGTATCGGCGGTCAGGCCCTGACGGACGTGCGGATTATTAATGACGTAGCGGTCATCATCGTAGTTCACAAACGGATGGCGATTGACCGGGTTGTAGAGCGCGAGCGTGACCACCGCGAGGAGCAGGCAGACGATTTTGTTCCGCTTCTGCGGATCCGCAAACAAGCTTCCTTGGCTTTTGGGAGGCAACAATAGGATTTAACCACAGAGGACACGGAGGACACAGAGGGCGTTTTGCACAAGCACCTGCATGATCACGGTGACAATTGTCACAGACGCGCGGTGCCAAAAGCGGATACAACCACAGAGGACACGGAGGACACAGAGATGCACTTCAACCAGATTAGCGGCGCTGTCGTGGATTCAGCGATGAAGGTTCACAGCGAACTAGGTCCCGGGCTTCTGGAGAGCGTCTACCTGGCTTGTCTGGTGCATGAACTGCATCGGAGAGGATTTCGCACTGCCGTGCAAGTGCCACTGCCGGTCATCTACGACGGCGTGCGACTTGATCTCGGGTTCCGGCTGGACGTTCTGGTCGAAAGTCTTGTGGTCGTGGAAATCAAAGCGGTCGATACAATCTCACCCATCCATCAAGCTCAACTGCTGACCTACCTCAAGTTAAGCAACAGGCATCTAGGCTTGTTGATCAATTTCAACGTGGTACATTTGCGTGACGGTATCCGCCGCATGGTGAATGGCAACCCGCCTTCGACAATTTCCGCGGAGTCCTCGGTGACTTCCGGGGTTAGACCAGCTTCCTCTGTGTCCTCAGTGTCCTCTGTGGTTAACCCTGAGGTTTCCACCGCAAAACAGGCTTCCTAGCCGCAGCGGTTTCATCCAGCCGTGAAACCCGCGTGGAGTGCGGCGCGTCGAGCACAGTCTGCGGATCTTCCTCAACTTCTTCCGCGATCGATTTCATCGCCTCGATAAACAGGTCCATCTCTTCCTTCGATTCGCTCTCGGTGGGCTCGATCATAAGTGCGCCCGGCACAATCAGCGGAAACGCCGTCGTATAAGGATGGAAGCCGTAATCGATCAGGCGCTTGGCAATGTCCATAGTGCGGACGCCCTTTTTCAGCTGCGTCTTGTCGCTGAAGACTACTTCGTGCATGGTCGGCGTCGAGTAAGGCAAATCGTATGTGCCTTCCAGTCCCTTGCGAATGTAGTTGGCGTTGAGCACCGCGTCTTCAGTGGTCTGGCGCAAGCCGTCGGGGCCGTTGGCCTGGATGTAAGCCAGCGCACGCACAAACATTCCGAAGTTGCCGTAGAAGGCGCGCACGCGCCCCACCGATTGCGGACGATTGTAGTCGAACCCCAGCGTGCCGTCGGACTTCTGCATCAGCACTGGAGTCGGCAAGAAAGGTTCGAGCGCTTTCTTGATTGCCACTGGGCCTGAACCAGGTCCACCGCCGCCGTGCGGAGTCGAGAACGTCTTGTGCAGGTTCAGGTGCATCACGTCGACGCCGAAGTCGCCTGGCCGCACCTTGCCGACGAGCGCGTTCATGTTGGCGCCGTCCATGTAAAGCAGGCCGCCCTTGGCGTGCAGGATGTCGGCGATCTTATGAATGTCCTGCTCGAACACGCCCAGCGTATTGGGATTCGTCAGCATGAGCGCGGCCACGTCTTCGTTCATCTGCGCTGCCAGCGCCGCGATGTCGACCATGCCCCGCGAGTCCGACTTCAGATTCTCGACCGCGTAGTTCACCATGGCAGCGGTCGCTGGATTCGTGCCATGCGCGGAGTCGGGAATCAGAATCTTCTTGCGCGCATTGCCCTTGGATTGATGGTAGGCGCGCACCATCAGCAGGCCGGTCATCTCACCGTGCGCGCCGGCGGCGGGCTGCAGCGTGATCGCATCCATGCCGGTGATTTCGATCAGTTGCTCGCTCAGCGTCTTGATGATCTGCAGCGCGCCCTGCGAGATTTTCTCGGGTTGGTAGGGATGCCCGTTGGCGATTCCCTCGACCCGCGCCACCGCTTCGTTCACGCGCGGATTGTACTTCATAGTGCAGGAGCCCAGCGGATACATGCCGAGATCAATGGCATAGTTCCATGTGGACATGCGGGTAAAGTGGCGAATGATTTCAATCTCGCTCACTTCGGGCATGTTGCCCAGATCTTTTCGCTCGGACGCGCCTAGAAGCTTAGATGCGTCTACTTCCGGCACATCGAGCGGCGGCAGCTTCCAGGCTGCCTTCCCTGCCGACGACTTCTCGAAAATCAAGCCCTCGTTCTGGTTGACGTGACGTGTAGCCTTGCGGGTCATGTGCTTCATCGCGCCACCTCTTCCACTTCTTCCTTGGAAGACCGCACCGAGCTTTCGCTCTCGGCGACCAATCCGACGGCAGTGTCGATGGCGCTGCGCGTGGTCAGTTCCGTGCAGCACCACAAGGCTGCGTTGCCCAGCTCGGGATAGAACTTCTTCAGAGGCAAACCTCCGACCATCTTGTGTCCCAGCAGGCGTCCATTGATGGCGTAGGGATCTTCGCTTGTCTGCACGACAAACTCATTGAAACGCGGGGTCTGGCCGAACAGAACTTTGCCGTGCTTTGCGAACTGGCCCGCGGCGTAAGCCGCCTTCGCCAGATTCTGCTTGGCCAATTCCTTCAGCCCGACTTTGCCGTACACCGTCATAAAGATGTTGACCATCAACGCGACCAGTGCCTGGTTGGTGCAGATATTCGAGGTCGCCTTTTCGCGGCGAATATGCTGCTCGCGGGTCGCCAGCGTCAGAACGAATCCGCGCTTACCTTGTTTGTCAACGGTCTGCCCCACGAGGCGGCCGGGCATCTGCCGAACATACTTTTCGCGCGTGGCGATCACGCCGCAGTACGGACCACCAAACCCGAGGGGCACGCCGAACGACTGCGCTTCCATGGCGATGACGTCGGCGTCCCGTGGAGGCTCGACGATCCCAAGCGAAACCGCTTCGGCGATCGAGACGACCAGCATCGCTCCATGCTTGTGCGCGATCTCGGCAATCGCGGCGACGTCTTCAATCGTGCCGAAAAAGTTCGGCGACTGAATCAGTACACAGGCGGTCTCCGGAGTGATCGCCTTCTCCAGTTCTTTCAGGTTCACGCGGCCATCGTCGTTAAATCCTGCGACCGACAGCGGCATGCCCTGGTGCGTCGCATAAGTTGCCAGCACCTCGCGATACTCCGGATGCAGGCTGCGCGCCACCACTACCGAGCGCCGTCCAGTCAGACGGACCGCCATCATCACGCCCTCGGCCGCGGCCGTGGATCCGTCGTACATGGAAGCATTCGCCACTTCCATGCCAGTCAACTCGCAGATCATCGTCTGGAATTCGAAGATGGACTGCAGCGTGCCCTGCGAGATCTCAGCCTGATAAGGCGTGTAGGCAGTCAGAAACTCGCCACGCGAAATCAGCGAATCGATAATGACGGGCCGGTAATGAAAGTAGGCACCGGCGCCCAGGAAACTGGTATAGCCGTCGCCGTTTTCGCGGGAGCGCTGGCGGAAGAAGTCGACAATTTCCGACTCCGCCATCTGGCGCGGGATGTTCAGGTCGCGAGTCAGGCGGTACTCGGCAGGAATGGGCGCAAACAGGTCGTCGACCGAGCGCAGTCCAATGGCTTTCAGCATGGCTTCGCGGTCGGCAGGAGATTTGGGTAAATATCGCATAGGAAATTCTTTAGATGTGCCTGGTCATCATTTCGATTGACGCGGCTCGAGCTTCGTTTGAATCGAGGGCAAAAGTCATCAGGTAGCGTCCCGCCGCCTGCAAAACATAAACCACGAAGGACACGAAGTTACACGAAGGGGTGTCAGTGCCCGGCCTCTTCCGCCACAAACTTCTCGTAGTCGGCAGCCGAGAGCAGACCGTCCAGCTCGCTGGGATTCTTCAGCGTGACCTTTACCATCCAGGAGCCATGGGCGTCGGTGTTCACCTTTTCGGGTGACGTAGCCAGAGTTGCGTTGACCTCGGTCACCGTACCAGAAGCCGGGGCGAACAGGTCCGATACGGCCTTGACCGACTCGACTGTGCCAAACGTCTTGCCGGCGGTGAGTTCGGTGCCGACCTTGGGAGTCTCGACGAACACGATGTCCCCGAGCGACTGCTGAGCGTAGTCGGTGATGCCGACCGTGGCGGCGTCGCCATTCACCTGAATCCACTCGTGTTCCTTGGTGTATTTGCGATCTGTAGGGTAAGGCATAAAAGCGTCTGGCTCCTGGCTTCCAGCAACTCCTCTGTGTACTCTGTGTCCTCTGTGGTTAAGCGCTCTTCTTAGGCCGCTTATAAAAAGGAGTCGGAACCACGACCGCTCCGACGCCTTGACCTCTGATCTCCACCTTCACCGGGGTTCCTACAGCGCTTAACTCCGTCGGTACGTACGCCAGTGCGATGTTCTTCTTCAAAAACGGCGCCGGAGATCCGCTGGTGACGTATCCAACCTCTCGGCCGCCCGCATCGAGCACTTTGTACCCGTCGCGCGCGATGCCGCGTTCGGTCATCTCCAAGCCCACGAGAGAACGCTTGATGCCTGCAGCCTTTGCCTTCTCCAGCGCAGTGCGGCCGACGAACTCGGGCTTCTCCATCTTGCAGAAGCGATCGAGACCCGCCTCCCAAACATTAATGGTATCGGAAATCTCGTGACCGTAGAGCGGAAGCTTGCCTTCGAGGCGCAGCGTGTTGCGCGATCCCAGGCCGCACGGCACAACGTCAAATTCTTTACCCGCCTCCAAAATGTCATACCAGACCCGGGCACTGGTCGCCTCATCGGCGGGGATATAAATCTCGAAGCCGTCTTCGGCGGTGTACCCGGTGCGGCCCATCAGAATATTGGGCAGGCCGCAGAGCTTACCACGCGTCACCCAGTAAAACTTCACCGCGCTCAGATCGACGTCAGTCAACTTCTGCAGCAGATTCACGCCCTTCGGCCCTTGAATTGCAATCTGCGTATAGTCGTCCGACAAGTTTTCGACCGCGCAGTCGAACTGGCGCGCGTTATCGCGCACCCAGTTGAAATCCTTCTCGCGCGTCCCTGCGTTGATGACCAGAAGATATTCGTTCTCGCCGAGGCGATGAACGATCACGTCATCGACGAACGTCCCTTCGGGATACAGCAGCGCCGAATACTGCGCCTGATTGATGGCCAGCCGCGAGGCGTCGTTCATGGAAATGTGCTGCACCGCGGCCAGCGCCTGCGGTCCGGCCAGGCGAATATCGCCCATGTGGCTGACATCGAAGATGCCGACACCGGTGCGCACGGCCATGTGTTCGTTGATGATTCCGCAGCCGATCGACGCGGGATACTCGACCGGCATGTCCCAGCCGTTAAACTCCACCATCTTCGCGCCCATCTGGCGATGGACGGCGTTCAGCGCAGTTTTCCGGACGTTCGTTGTGATGCCGGTGGACGTCGCCTCAACCGAAGACAAAATAGACCTCAATCAGCGAGCAGTGGCTGGCCTGCTGGATATGGAATCAGTACGCCGGACTGATTACCGTATCACGCGCTTTTTCCGCGGGTCAAACGGAAGGGCTTTCACCACAGAGGACACAGAGGAAGCCTGAGCAAAAGCCCTCTGTGTCCTCCGTGTCCTCTGTGGTTGAGATTCTGGGGTTATTTCCCGAACTGCACCGTTACTCGCGCCCCTGCGGCGACGTGGGTGCCAGCAACGGGCGACTGCTGGCGGGCGACGCCGCTGCCCACGGCATCCAGTTCCAAGCCGACATCCTGAGCGGCTTCCACGGCGCCTCGAACCGTCTTGCCGACGAACGACGGCACTTCGATGCCGCCCTGCTCCACGTCGAGCACGACGGTCCCAGTGGACGGCAGTTTAACAGGCGCGGAGTTTGCGTCTGGCGACTTTGCTGGAGGTTCCTCGCTGCTCGACCCTGCCGACACCGACTCGTGCATGGCCGCCTGCACCACATTTCCGTCGCGTCCCGGCGCTGCGGGCGCGGGTGTCCGCCCCACGCTTTGCGGCTTCGCCGCTTCGTTGATTTCGGCGGTTTCCAGGGGCTCACCCGGGTGGTCCGGAGTGTCGTCAGCCAAGTCCTTGTCGTTTACCTTGTTCTGTGCCAGCAACAATTGATGCTTCGGCGCGAGTGGCAGATCATGGGGGACGTGCAGGTACTCCAGCACTTGCTGCGCGATGCGATGAAATACCGGCGCAGAAACCTGTCCACCCTGGTGCGGCCCTACCGCTGAGTCCAGAATCACCGCGACCACGATCTCTGGATTGTTCAGGGGAGCAAATCCGGCAAACGATGCGACATATTTCGTCTTCGAGTACGCTCCTGTCGCCGGATCGACTTTCTGTCCCGTACCTGTCTTTCCCGCGGATGTATAACCTTCCAGGACCGCCTTCCGGCCTGTCCCCTCAAGTACCACTTTCTGCATCATCGAACGCATCTCGGCGGCTGTAAAAGATGAGATGACACGATGCGAGGCGCCGGGATGAAATGCCACCGTCTGCACAGCCCCTTGCGGAGGCACAGTTCCTGTGACAATGCGCGGCGCTACGTAGACCCCATCGTTCGCGATGGTCGAGATCAACCCGGCCAGTTGGATCGGTGAGATGCCAATTTCCTGCCCGATTGAGATGGCTGCGATCGAAACTTTGGACCAGCGGCTCGGAGGCTTTGTGATACCACGAGTCTCGCCAGGCAACTCGATACCGGTCTGCTGCCCGAATCCAAAGGCGCGAATGTACTTGTAATACCGATCTTCGCCCAGGCGCAGCGCGATTTTGATCGCGCCCACGTTGCTGGAATGCGCGAGCACTCCCGATACCGGCAGCAGGCCGTGCGGTTCCGCGTCGCGGATGCGCATGCCGTTATAGACGATCGATCCCATCTGGCAATCGAAAATCTCGTTTGGATTCGTGAGCTTCTCTTCGAGAGCGGCGGAAATCGTAACCACTTTGAACGCCGAGCCGGGCTCGTACACATAACTGACCGCGCGATTGGTCAGCGTTTCGGGTGTGATCTGTTTGCGCGAATTGGGATTGAACGTCGGCCGGTTGGCCAGCGCCAGGATTTCTCCGGTGTGCGGGTTCTCGACAATCACCGTGCCAGCGATGGCCTGCGTGTCGTGAATCGCCTGTTCGAGTTCCTTCTCCGCGATGTATTGAATATTCTTGTCGATGGTCAGGACGATGTTGTCACCCGGGTCTGGCTGGGTTTCGACATCGGCGAACCACTGCCGGTGCGCATCAACCGAGATAGACATCTTTCCTGGATGCCCGCTCAGTTGGTCGTCGAACTCGTGCTCGATGCCGCTCTGGCCGGAATCCTCCATTCCAACCGAACCCAGCACCTGCGCGGCCAAATCGCGAGCGGGATAAAAACGCTTCGGCTCCTTCTGGAAATGAATACCCTGCAGCTTCAGGGAATTGATGCGCTCGATGGT
Organism: uncultured Acidobacteriaceae bacterium; assembly: GCA_963701935.1. Taxonomy (GTDB): domain Bacteria; phylum Acidobacteriota; class Terriglobia; order Terriglobales; family Acidobacteriaceae; genus Sulfotelmatobacter. Next base: position 149,684 of record CAVPBT010000002.1, read on the forward strand.
CTCGTCGCTAGCCTTGCGAGCCACCCAGCAAAAGGTCTTGTGCGCCCGGCAGTCGGCCAGCACGACGTTGTAGTCGTCCCCTGTGATGCGCGTAATGAGGCTCACCGCGGTGGGAAGGTCTTTGACTTCCGTGGGGACGGCAAACGCGGAATCGACCAGCACCGACATGGCCAACTCGCGGCCGGCGCGGTCGTAGATCACTCCTCGCTTGGCGGCCAGCGGAATGGCGCGCTGCTGCTGGTGTCCCGCCTGCTTGACGAACTTCCCGTAATCAAAAATTTGCAGGATGACGAGCCGCCCGCAAATGGCAAAGCACCACAGAAAAAGGAAGGCCCCCAGCAGGTAGAGCCGAGAGTTCTTGCCGGGAGTGGAATTGGTCGCCATCGGAAAGTCGTCGTTAATCGTGCATCGTCAATTCATTCGCTACCCCTCCGCTTGTCATCCTGAGCGGAGCATGTCGAGGAGCGAAGCGAATCGGCATGCGCAGTCGAAGGATCCCTACCCTGCGTGCACTGCCGACATCGTCGAAAGGCGTTGCCATCCCTACCCTGAGACAAACATGGCGGCCCATGTACAGACAGGCCGCCGCCGAAAAGCAGCCGAGCTATGCTCGGCCTGTCCGGGTCAAAGACCCGGACCCACATAATCTTCTACTGCCCCGGAATCACCGCCACCGGAACCGCGCTCGCCATGACCGGGCCTTGACCGTCACCCGAGGCGGCATCCATGCGGATCACTTGTCCCGGCTCCGGCGGCACCAGGCCCATGCGGCGCGCCAGCAGGTCGATCCGTTCGGGGTCGCGCAGCGATGCATCTTCCAGTCGCAGCGCATGGTTCATCTCTGTCTTATCACTCAGTTCGCGCTTGGCCGCTTCGATCTGGTAGCCGTATTCGATCGCCTTGAAATGCTGCCAGGCATAAGTAAAGACCAGCAGGAACAGGCAAGCCAGCGCCGTGCCGAACTGCTTCATCTCACGGTTGCGGCGCGGATCTTCCACCTTGACCAGACGCGAATTGTCGATCGCCTTGGAGAAGTAGATCTCGGGTGTACCTGTCCAAAACGAACGACGCTCCGCTGGACGTTCTGCCGCAAACCCTGCACTGCGCATTGTCGCCGCTGCTGCCGCCATTATGCCGCCCCCATGAAAACCTGGTCACCGTCTGCTACCGGAATCTGCATCGAAAAAATCGCGTGCAACTCCTCCTGCTCCGCGGCGCGCTGCTGCTGCACCTTCTGCCCAACTCGTTCAACCGCGGCCATCAAATCGCTGATCATCGTTCCTGTGTGCATTGTGCCCGTGTACATGTCCCGCTACCTCAGTTTGGATTCCTACCACAGAACCCAAATCCATCCCGCCCCAGCGGATCTTCGTCCGCCTTACCTGAATCTTGAAGGCCCGGCACGCCATTACAGCTGTGCCGGGAACTCCGGCAGGTTTTCCGGAGCCAAACTCTGAAAGCCGGCTTTCGCTCTTCGGCTTCCGGCTTCCGCGAAACTCAAGGTCCGAAGCCGGACGCCGAGAACCGGACGCCTAAATTCTTTCCGCTGCTCTCAGCTTCGCGCTGCGGGCCCGCGGATTGCGATCACTCTCTTCTTCCGATGCCGTTACCGGTTTCTTGGTCAGCACCCGGTAGTACTTGTCCTTCATCGCGCCCTCGCGGAAGGCATCCTTTACGATGCGGTCTTCCAGCGAGTGAAAACTGATCACCACCACGCGTCCTCCTGGCTTCAGAATCCGCGGCGCCGCTTTCAGCAGCGCCTGCAGATCTTCCAGTTCGCGGTTTACGAAGATTCGAAGAGCTTGAAAGGTTCTCGTCGCGGGATGAATGCGTCTTTCGGCCTGGTTCATTGGCCGGGCCGCGGCTGATATGACGTCCGCAAGATGTGCGGTAGATCGTATCGGCCGCGACCGGCAAATGGCTCTGGCGATTCTCCGCGACCTCCTTTCCTCTCCGAATTCGTAAATCACATCGGCAAGCTGTCGCTCGTCGAGGTGGTTTACCACTTGTTCGGCGGTACGCTCCCCACGCGGGTCCATCCGCATGTCGAGCGGTCCATCCGCCTGAAAACTAAATCCGCGCGCCGCATCGTCCAACTGCAGGCTGCTGACTCCGATGTCGGCCAGAAGACCGTCGATGGTCGCTGGTCGTTGGTCGTTGGCCAATTCTGCGAATGACCGATGCAACAGAGTGACGGTCGGCCAATCGGGTTCGCCAACGACTAACGACGAACGACTAACGACTAGCCTTTCGCCCGCAATCTTCAGCGCTGCAGGATCCTTATCGAGGCCAATCAAATGTCCCGGTGCGCCGAGGCGTTTTGCGATTTCGTAACTGTGCCCGCCCAAACCCACCGTGGCGTCGATATAGGTCCCACCCCGCCGCACGGCTAAAAAGTCGATCGCTTCTTTTAAAAGAACAGGAACATGGCTCGCTCTTCCACCACCATGCCCAACCCCCTGAGGGGTGTCTGTTGATCCCCCGTCCGATAGATGGTTCACTAGATGCCCAGTTCGTCGAGCGTCTTCTCATCGTCAGGCGTGAACTTTTCTTCTTCGATCTCTTTCTTGAACAGCTCCAGGTTCCTGACCGTGAGAAACGTCAAATTCCCCAGAACCGCTACCTCGCCCTTGATCTGCCCCGTCTCGCGCAGCAACTGCGGCAGCAACAACCGTCCCTGCCCATCCATCTCGACCTGCTGCCCGTAATAATTGGTCCGGTCCAAGAACTTTTTCTTCGTCGGATTGAAATTGGAGAGCCCTGCCAGCTTCTGCTCGATCCGCTCCCATTCCTCGAAGGGATACACTTGAGCAACCTTGCCATCCAGACTTGTGATGTAGAATTGCGTTCCGTATTTCTCGTCGATCACCCGCTTGAACTCGGCCGGGACCTTTAAACGGCCCTTTTCGTCGACCCGGGTTGGATGATTGCCGCGAAACATGTTTTCTCTCTGTCATCCTGAGGACGCGGCTTTTGCGTCCGAAGGACCTGAGCGTGCCGCGCGAACATTCGCGCGTTCTTTGCGCGAATCCGAAATCGCGCGCTTGGCACGCAGCCTTAACAACTGCCACGAGGGAGGTCAAAAGGGTGCGAAGGTCGGTCAAAGTCGGGCGATTCGGGCTGTTTGTCGTGCTTTCGGGTCGGATTTCCACCGGCTCCTCGTTTTCAGCTCTCGCGTCCCACTGCCCTAACTGCGCTCACCACTTCGTACCACTTTGTACCACATCTTAGCTGTAAGTCGTTTATTGTCAAGCAGAAACTTGATGGTGGCATTCCCACTCTGGCAGGGTTTCGAGAAAATACGTTGGCTTGTGGTTAACTAGTCAAGCGACCACAAGGGGTTGGGGTTACGGACTTGGTTCTTTCGCTATTCTTTCGCTAAGATTTCTCTTGCTCTCCGCGACTGGCGCGGATTTTCTTGTGGAAAAGCGGGAAGGGCACCCGCGAAGTGGTGAGCTGGCCGACTGCCTTAAGCCTCAAAAGACGGTGTCATCCTGAGCGGAGCGAAGGATCTCTGTAACTTCTCGCGTCCTGCTCAGATCCTTCAGCCCGCAAGAAAACGACATCGAGGGACATAGCTCGAACACACTCAGTCATAGAAGACTTTGCCGCATCATCTGGAATTCGAGCCGCGGCTTCACTTCCCTCTTGAGATACCCCCCTGTGCTCGATTAGGTGTACACTTCCGCGCATATCGTCCTGGGCCATGTTGTAAGACCCATCATCGAGGAGGCGCTGCATGGCACTGAACAGAGGCAGAATCTGGTTGGGCGGTTTGGCGGGAGGAGTGATCTGGAATGTGTGGAGTTTCTTTATCTACCACTACATCACCGGCCCGCGCTATGTCATCGCACAGAACGCAGGTTGGTTCCTGAAATCGCCGCGTTATCCCTACTTCGCGGCGGGTTGGGTCGTCATGCTGTTCGTCCTGGCGGTCGCGGTCGCCCATCTTTATGCCTGGGCTCGTCAGGGCCTAGGACCCGGCCCCGGCACTGCGCTCAAGATCGGCTTCCTGGTGGGCTTCTTCGCCGGCTTCCCGGGAAGTTTCGCGCAAGCGGTGTGGTCCCCTGCGGGCCGCGCGCTGCCGTTTGGGCAGATGATCGAGATGTGGCTGGGCGCCATCCTGGCCGCGCTGGTCGCGGGCTTTCTCTATAAGGAATAGGAAACTGGGAATTTCCGACCACAGAGGACTCTGAGGACACAGAGGAAGTTAAGAGACGAGCCCATCAGGGCTGGCAATCATTCTGCGAACGCGTGAACAATTTAGATTTCCGGCTTTCGTCTGTGTCCTCCGCGTCCTCTGTGGTTGTCATTTGCCGTTCACTTCGCCGGCTCCACGAACACAGCAGTTCCGTAGGCCAGCACTTCGGTGACGCCCTGCATGACTTCGGTCGCGTCATAACGCGCGCCGACCACGGCGTTCGCGCCTAACTCTGCGGCGTGCTGCAGCATCAGGTCGAACGCCTCTTGCCGCGTCTTCTCGCAGAGATTGGTCAGCAGCGTGATGTTGCCGCCAACCAGCGTCTGCAGGCCAGCGCCGATCGTGCCAAAGATCGAGCGCGAGCGGACGACAATTCCGCGCACCACTCCGAGCGTGCGGGTCACGCGAAAGCCGTCGATCTCAAATTGCGTGGTCACCATATTGTGGGCCACCATCCTGCCGGCGCTGTAGCCAGTTGCCATGCATTCCGTCCTTTCTGGGATCCCGGGAACTCGCTAACTATAGCGCGAGCCGAGGGCTGCGGCGAGTAATTGGAATTATTCAGGGCGGAAGAAGAAGCCTGAGCCACGAAGGACACGAAGGATCAAGAAGGCCCTATCCTCAGCGTTCCCTTCGTGAACCTTCGTGTCCTTGGTGGTAAAGGTCTTCCAAATCTCCCTCTCATTCCAGCTCTGCGGTAATGAAGAATTCCTGCGAGGAGTTGTCGTACTCGACGCGCAGCACGTTGGGCTTGCAGCAGACCTGGCAGTCCTCTACATAGCTCTGGCGGCGTCCGGCGGACTCGTCGACCGTGGTGGCGTTCCATTCTCCGCAGGACGCGCACTGGAATCCGGATTCCATCGAAAGAGGATACCGCAGACAACTCCGTTGAAAATCCAGCCATTTTTCGTTAGCTTTCTTCCATCGTGCGATTGCCCCGTCTGCAACGCGCTGGCGCTTTTGTGTTAGTGATCCTGGCGGCGTTCACGATCCTGCGACCGACGATCGCGCCCCTGCCCCGCGTGCATGCCGAAGATGTCTACCAGGCCCCCAGCACCCGGAAGATGGCGGCGCTGCTGCAGAAGATTTTCCGCGAGCAGGATTGGAAGACGGACTCCTACAAAGAAGACGTGCGGGCGGAGTATTACCGCTCGCTGCTCCGCGATCTGCCGAGCTCTCTGCCCAGATCTCTCCCCAACGCCCAGTCCGATCTGCCGGCGGAGTTCAAGATCCGCCAGACTCTGGCTGAAACCCTGTTGCGCGCGGGAGACAGCGGCGGCGCGATCGAGCAACTGGAAACCATCCGCAAGCTATGCGCGCAGAACAACGTGAAGCTGGATCGCGATGCTGAGCGAAGTCTGCGCGACACACTCGCAATTTCCTATCTGCGGCTCGGTGAGCAACAGAACTGTCTCTTGATTCACGGGCGCGAAGCCTGCATCTTCCCGATTCACGACTCCGGCGTCCACGCGCGCATGGAGGGCTCCGAAGGTGCGTTTCGCGAACTGACCGCGGCGCTTGAAGACAATCCCAAAGACCTGAAATCGCGGTGGCTGCTGAACATCGCGGCCATGACGATGGGGCGCTATCCCGCGGCGGTCCCGCAGAAGTTTCTGATTCCGCTCGATCGCTTCAAGTCCGACTATGACATCGGAGTGTTCCCCGACGTGGCGCAGGATGCCGGCGTTGCGGCGCTGGGTCACTCCGGCGGAGTCGCCATGGAGGACTTTGACGGCGACGGCTTACTGGATCTGATGGTTTCCTCTTCAGGTCCGGAAGACCAGTTGCTGTTCTTTCACAACAACGGCGACGGAACATTTACCGACCGCACGCGCGAGGCTGGACTGACGGGCGAAACCGGCGGCCTGAACATTGTCGCCGCCGACTACGACAACGACGGCCATCCCGATCTGCTGGTCTTGCGTGGGGGATGGTTCGGCGAACACGGCAAGTATCCCATGTCGCTCCTGCACAACCGCGGCGACGGCACGTTTGAAGACGTGACCGAACACGCCGGGCTATTGTCGTTCCATCCCAGGCAGACTGCGGCGTGGGCAGATTTCGACGGCGACGGCTGGCTCGACCTTTATGTGGGCAACGAGTCGGACCCAAAGTTCCCGCATCCTTCCCAGCTGTTTCACAACAACCGCGATGGGACCTTCACCGAGGTCGCAGCGCCAAATCACCTGGCGGACATGGGATTCGTGAAGGGAGTGGCCTGGGGAGACTTCAATAACGACGGGCGGCCCGACTTGTATGTTTCGGTCAAGGGAGGCCCGAATCATCTCTTTCGCAATGACGGTCCGCGCGATGCGGCGCATCCTTCGGCCGACCGCTGGAAGTTTACCGACGTCACCGCACAAGCCGGAGTGGCCGAACCGCTGGAGAGCTTCGCGACCTGGTTCTTCGACTACGACAACGACGGCTGGCCCGACATTTTTGTAGCTGGCTACGGCACGCACACACCAGATGATGTTGCGGCCTTCGAAATGGGCAAGGTGCATCGCGCAGAAACGTCGCGGCTCTACCAGAACAATCACGACGGCACTTTTACCGACGTCACGAAGTTCGTTGGCCTGGACCGCGCCATTCTGATCATGGGAGCCGGGTTCGGCGATCTCGACAACGACGGCTGGCTCGACATCTACCTCGGCACCGGAGACTCGCTCTACGAATCGCTGCTGCCAAACAAGATGTTTCGCAACAATGCGGGAAAGTCTTTTCAGGATGTGACCACTTCCGGAGGCTTTGGCATTCTGCAAAAAGGCCACGGCATAGCCTTTGGGGACCTCACCAACAACGGCAATGAAGATGTCTTCGCCAAGATTGGCGGCGCTTATCCGGGCGATCAGTACAAGAGCGTGTTGTTCAAGAATCCGGGACACGGCAACCACTGGGTGACGCTCGAACTGGAAGGCGTGCAGACCAACCGTTCCGCGGTGGGGGCGCGCATCGAAGTTACAGTGAAGGGCGCGAAGGGGAAGCGCCACATTTTTCGGACCGTCGGATACGGCTCAAGCTTCGGAGGCAATCCACTTCGTCAGCACATCGGCGTCGGAGACGCGACGGAGATCCTGCAGGTTGACGTCACCTGGCCGGTGCCAAGGCAAGTGCAGCAGTTTCGGGATGTCCCGGTGGACCGGGCATTCCATATTCGTCAGGGGAGTGATGTCCTGGTTCCGTTGAACTATGCGAACCACGCCCGCTCGGAGCATGCAGTCCGCTGAGGCCGTCAACGAGTGCAATGGAGATATTGCGCCAGTTACCGTCTAGAATGGTCGTCTCAAGGTGAACGACATGCGACACAGCTGGCTTTCCGTTTTGTACTTTTCCCTTGCCGTCAGTGCTGGTTCCGCTCAGACCGCCTCAAGTCAAACATTTCCCTTGCCCAAGTCTCACGTCTGGGAGCCCAAAACCGCACAGATTTGTAGTTCCGTGGGCCGAGTTGGGATTCGGCAGGCAAAGGAGACCCCAGACTCAAGCGAGTATTTCCTTGTCGAAGCTGGGCGTGGCGACAGCCGACTCGAAATTACCCTGGGCGAGAGAGAAGTCCTCGTGAGTGTCGACGGTGCCAAACCGGAGAAATACAAAGTGGTGGCCAATACAGTCGGTGTCCTGACGGCGGTACTAATCGGGGAGATTGAGCCCTCGGTCAGTTCCATTAGTATCGACAAGGTTACAAGCTACGTGATTTGGTCCACCACTGAACCGAGAGACTTTACACACGACGTGCCACGTCATACGGCGGCACTCTTGGCTTGCTCTCCGGCATCAAAGCCATAGCGACCGCGAAGGGGTGAGCATCGGCTAACCGTCGCGAACAGACATTAGCGCTCATCGACCCGGTTAGGCGGGGTGGCCTGCGCGGTAAGTCGTTGAGCCTTCGTGTAAGTGATTGAAAAATCGTTGGAGCCACTTTGCAGGCCGCTGGACGCACGTCGTTGCCGCGAACGATGATTTCCTCAACCCCGGCATCGATCGTTCAAGCTAGGGCCGTTTCCGGCCCCGGAAAGGGCATTCTAGACGACGAGTCAGAGCGACTTCCCGCGTCCGAGCTTCAGCATCATGTTGTACGTATATGTACGTACATATATATACGTATAACGATACTAAGATCAAACAGGTGTTCGAGTTGCGGCGATTTTGTCGACTCCAAAACGCCCCCTACCCGTAGTTTTTCCACACCCGCTCTTGAGCTCACCGCCCTGCAATCGGAATCACAAATCCCCATATAATGGCGGACGGCGTTTCTCAGGTTCCGGAGGACATGGATGATTTCAAGGAGACGATTTCTCGAAGTGGGCAGTGTGACGGCTGGATTGGCTGCCACTTCGCACTCGGTGCTGGCAGCTGCTGCAGAAAAGGACGACGCTTCCCTGCCGTCGTCGCTCATGCAGCTGAAGTCGCGAAAGAGTGAGGCCACGCCGATCACGCGCGAAGAGCGCCAGGAACGCCAGCAGCGCGCCCGCCAACTGATGTCCGAGAACGGGCTAGATGCCATCCTGCTGATGGAAGGCACGTCCTTGCGCTACTTCACCGGCGTGCGCTGGTGGGGCGGAGAGCGCACTTTCGCTCTGGTGCTGCCCGCCAAAGGCGCGGCGTTCTACGTGTGTCCCGCATTTGAAGAAGGACGGGCACGCGAGCAGCTCGCCAACGCGCCCGATGGCGAGCAGGCCGACGTGCGCGTGTGGCAGGAAGACGAGAGCCCATACCAGCGCATCGCACAGGGACTGAAAGAACGCGGCGTCGCCAGCGGCAAAGTCGGCATTGAAGAGACCGTACGCTTTGTGTTTGCCGATGGCATCGCCAAGGCTTTGGCGCAGGCCGCACCACAGGTCACGATCGCGAGCGCAACTCCGGTGACCGCTGGTTGCCGCATGATTAAGAGTGCACATGAGATCGCGCTGATGCGGCTGGCTTCGCAGGTTACGCTCGCGGCATACGAAGCAGTTTATCGAGCGCTGCGTCCGGGCATGACCCAGCGCGATGCCTCCGGTCTGATCGATGCCGCGTATCACCAACTCGGATTTCCGGGCGAGGCGAGCGTGATGGTCGATCAGGCAACGGCCTTTCCCCATGGATTGACCACGACTCAGGCGATTCGCGAAGGCTCGATCGTCATGATCGACGACGGCTGCACGGTCGAAGGCTACCAATCCGACATCACACGGACGTTCGTGATCGGCAAGGCTTCCGACAGAATGAAGCAGGTGTTTGCCACTGTGCTGCGCGCGCAGTCGGCAGCACTGGCGGCTGCGCGTCCGGGAGCCGATTGTGGTTCGGTAGATGCGGCCGCGCGCAAAGTGATCACCGACGCGGATTATGGTCCGGACTACAAGTACTTCACGCACCGGCTCGGGCACGGCCTCGGAATGGATGGACACGAGTGGCCCTACCTGGTCCGCGGGAATGCGACCAAGCTGCGGGCGAACATGACCACCAGCAACGAACCGGGAATTTACATTCGCGGCGAGTTTGGCGTGCGGATCGAAGACGACATGCACGTTACCGAGAACGGTGCGGAACTGTTCACGCCGCAGACCGTGTCATTGGAAGAGCCGTTCGGGAAGGGATGAGTCGTGGGCATTCTAAGTTTTCTCAAGCGGGGTCCGCGAAAGAAGCAGTGCGCTCGTTGCGGACGACAGGCTGCACACGGATATTCGCAGAGGGCAGAATCGGATCCCAAGCAGATCACACCCCTGTGCCTCACGTGTCTCATCGAGCAGTTGCGACACGACTACGCAGACTTTCGCGGACGCGCCATCGTGATCGCTCCTGCCGCGGGCCTGCCTTGCTATGTTTTTCGCGAGCAGACAATTCCTGCGCCTCTGGTCCGGCAAGGCGACCATTGCGCGGATTGCAAGGCCCAGGCGCGCTGCCTGTGGATGACGTCGCAAGGCCTGACCATCGAGACCTTTGACGACGTCCTGGAAAAAGGACCAGAGCCGACACTTCTCAGTTGGGGAAATCCTGCCCCGGAATCCCTGTGTGGAACGTGTACTGCGGCGCGTATCGGCAAGAGTCTACAAGCTGGCGATCTCGAGTTCTTCGAAATCTGCAGCCCGCACGACGACCAGGAAGGTCTCGTCATACCGATGGCGTATTGAGTCACAACGGGCTTTTCGCGGGCGGGGCGCCCGCGCCACACTCTTGCCTCAGCTGTCCGATGACGGCGCAGCCGCTCACGTCACGAAGGTTGGGCAAAGTCCCAGCGGTCAGTGGGGTCTGGTCGAGCGGCGGTATTTCGCGTGGAGCCAGGCGAGGATCCCTAGGGCGCAAACCTCAACGGGCCCGGGCGGCGCGATTTGCAGGCGTAAGAGATTGGCGTAGTCCTGGGTCGCAACGTAAACCGTCCATATCGCTCCGCCAGCGGCGATCAGGCTGGCGATGCGCTCTTCCCAGCGAATACTCCTTAAGGTGTGTTGCTCCGGACTCAGCTTGACGGCCCTCGGAATGGCCACGACAGGAACGAACTTGGACTGCGACTGAATGTAGCCTTCGCGCCCGACGTCCAAATCGATGTAGTCAGTTGGATGTGATTTCGCCACACTTTAGAGTGACACAAGAAAGGGATCGTCGGCTCGTTACGTCAGTGCTAGTCCAACCGCCAGATGAGGCCATCCCATCGCGTTGCGAACTGCACTAGGCAGGCACCGGAGCAGACGCGCACGCGCTGCCGCAGGGGCGCCTAGGGTAGGCGATTAGATTGCTGCTACGCCTCCGGAACCGGCGGGCAGCCCGGGAACTCCTTCACGTACGTGTTGCCGATGTAGCCAAGATAGCTGATGCCGATTTCGCTGGTGAAAAATCCATCAGCGGTCAGTTTGCGCAGGAAACCGAAAAACTCGATTCCTTGTCCGAGGCTGGGATCCTTCTTGAAATTCTTGCGGTAGGCGATGAAGTCGAGAATTTCCTTCTGCTGCGCGGCTGTGCAGTCTAGATACGCGCTGCCGTAGCGGTCGATGCAGGTGTTGTCCAGCCACATCAGTCCGCCACCGAGCATGACCTGATAGTCCTTGTTTTCGCTGGTGATCAGATCGATGAATTCGGGTGCGCCGGCTTCGATCGCTCCTTTGGCCTCTAAGTCGGGCGGGATGATGGTCTGGCAGAGCGTCTGCAGCGTTTTGTAGGAGTGAGCCGAGAAGAACTTTGGCGTGTAGACCTGATTCTCGGCCGCGGCCTTTTCGGCACGCACCATGCGATGAGCGTATTCGGCGGCTTCCAGAGGAATCACGCGCAGGACTGAGCCGGTGATCGCGGTGATGGTGAGCGATTTGAGGATGTCGCGTCGGGAAATGGACATAGGCCGCTCTCGCTACAGATTTCCTTTCTTCGCCTGATCCAGCAAATAGTCGGAGGCGCGCCAGGTCAGCGCCATGATGGTCAGCGTGGGATTCTTGTCGGCATTGGTGACGAAGGTGGCTCCGTCGGTGACGAATAGATTCTTCACGTCGTGTGCCTGGCAGTGTTGATTCAGCGCGGAAGTCGTGGCGTGCTCGCCCATGCGAACCGTGCCCACTTCATGGATGATCACTCCACCGTCGGCGATGCCGTAGGGATTCGGTCCATCCGGACGCGCGGTGGACATGTAGACTCCGCCCGCGGCTTCCACAATCTCACGGTAGGTTTCCTGCATGTCCTTGGCCATCTTGATTTCGTTGTCGCTCCACTTCCAGTGGAAGCGCAGCACGGGAATGCCCCACTGATCGACGGCCGAAGGATCGATCTCGCAGTAGCAGTTCTCGTTGGGGATCATTTCGCCTCGTCCCGCGAAGCCGATGTAGGTGCCGTATTTCTTCTTGCACTCCTGCTTCAGGGGAGCGCCGTAGCCTTCGAAGTCGTCGCAGAGGTCGTCGTAGTCGCCGACGCCGGGCATGCCGCGTCCACCGCCGAATTCGGTGTGGTAGCCGCGCAGGAAGTCGTTCTTGCGGTCGAACTTCCACCACGGCAGGTACATGTGCATGCCGCCAACGCCGTCGTGATTGTGGGCGGGCATTTTTTCGAGTTGCGGAAAGTAGCCGCCGCCATCGCTACCGACGGTGTCCATCAGATTGCGGCCAACGACGCCGGAAGAGTTGGCCAAGCCGTCTGGGAACAGAGTGGATTTCGAATTCAGCAGCAGGCGCGCGGATTCGCAGGCGCTCGCCGCGACGATGAACGCGCGGGCGTGAAGACGCTTCTCTTCGTGCGTGGCTTTATCAATATAGGAGACCGCCTCGACCTTGCCGTCTTTGCCCACGACCAGTTCGCGAGCCATCGCGCCGGTAATCATGGTGAGGCGTCCGGTCTTTTCCGCGGGCGGAATCATGACCTGGCTGGAGCTGAAATTTGATGCGGTGATGCATCCCCGGCCACATTGAGCGCAGTAATGGCAGGCAGGGCGGCCGTTATGGGGCTGCGTCAAGATCGCAAGGCGCGACGGAATGCAGAGGATGTTGAGATGGTCGCAGGCCTTCTTGATGATGGTCTCAGTGCAGCGGGGTTTGGGAGGCGGCAGAAAAATTCCGTCGGGCGCGCTGGGAATATTCTCTTTCGTGCCGAAGACGCCGATGTAGGACTCAACTTTGTCGTAGTAGGGCGCGACGTCTTCGTAGCTGAGCGGCCAATCGTCGCCCATGCCGTCGTGCGAGCGGACTTTGAAATCCACGGGAGCCATGCGGAGGGCGATGCGTCCCCAGTGGTTGGTGCGTCCACCGACGATGCGCGAACGGAACCAGCGGAATTTTGAGCCGGGCGCGGACACGTACGGCTCGCCTTCGATTTCCCAGGCGCCGTTGGGAGCGAGGAATTCGTCTTCGAGTCCCTGACGCGCGCGGCCGCCAACGCCCGCGCCGCGATGAGGAAGGTCGTAGGGCCACACGTGCTCTTTGTAGTCACGCTCCGGAATAACGGGAGGCCCCGCTTCGAGCAGCGCGACACTCAGTCCACCTTCGGTGAGGACCTTGGCCGCAGTGCCTCCCGAGGCACCGGAACCGATGATGCAAACGTCGTAGGTTTTCGGCGTCCGCTTAACTTGCATGGATCTCCCTTTACGAAATTGTGTTGAACCCCAACCGAACCCTTACATCGCCCGTTAGCCGGGACCAGGCGTTGAAACAGGCGCTGACGGGCGCTTCCAGGGCCACCGCCAACCCTTCGGACCAAACCGACGCCACAAGGCTTGCAGGATGCGAATCGCGACCCAGAAGAGCGCAACCACCGACAAGAACCACACTGCCAACAGAGGCAGGTTGATGAAAAAGGTGATGACAGAGTCAGCCCAGTCTGCCAGCCCCGAAACCATCTCACTCACGGCGATCTTTGCCTGCCGCAGCGGCCGCCAGTGGATTCCAGCTACGGCGGCGTCCGCCTCGGCGCGAAGCGAGATCTCCAGAGTTGACATGTCGATTTGCGCGGTGAGGAACTTCATCTCGCCCTGCATTTGTTCGATCCGGCCGCGCACGTCGGCTAGTTTTTCGGTGACGTCGAGCGTGTCTTTGATGGTCGTGGCACGTTTCAGGATCTGCAAGTATTGCGCTTCTTCCGCTTGAGCGTTGCGAAGACGGGCGTCCAGATCGATGTATTCGCGCGTGACGTCACGCGCCTCGACGCTCTCGCGGTCGACAGTCGTCGCCAACGCCTTGATCTGTGTGATGGCCTGGTCGAGGCGGGCCGATGGAACGCGGACAGTAATGGATGCGGAGTGGCCGCCGCTATTGGTCTGGGTTGACTTCTCGACGAATCCACCCACGCCGGTGACGATCGACCCGATCTTTTCAATCGATTGGCTGACGTCGTTGACCAGCAGATCGAGCGATCCGTTGCGGATGATTTTGCGAGTGGCAAGGGTGTCGGGCTCGCCAGAAGAGGCGAGGGCGACGCTGACGGAAGCGGCGGGAGCCTTGTCGCTACCCCCGCCTCCACTCACAATTCCGAAGTACCCCTCAACCGCCCCTTCGCTGCGCGTGCTGTCGCTTTTGGAAAGCGCCGCCGAGCGAGACATCACTGCTTTTTTCTCGCAGGACGCGCTTAGCAAGACGAAACTCAGCAACAGCGCGGCAGAGGCTCGCCAGCGCGGGGCCGAGCGAGGTGGAGTGAACGGTGTCATGGTTCCACGCTCAGCCTACCAGCGCAGCTTGCTCAAGTACTCGTAGCTTCCCTTGATGCTTTCGATCGGCTGCTTCGGGTGGTCGTGCTCGACGATGTAGTGTTTGATCCCTGCCTTGTCGGACTGGGCGAAAATCTTCTTCCAGTCGATGAGGCCGCTGCCGACTTCTGTCAGGTCGACTGTATCGCCGTAGTTCTGCGCGCCTCCGGCAGTGATTTTGGGCATTGTTTTGAGATCTTTTACGTGGACCAGCGGGAAGCGTCCGGGATAGGCGCTGAAATACTTCAAGGGATCGCCGCCGGCAGCTGTGATCCAGCAAAGATCCATTTCCATCTTCACCAGCTTGGCGTCGCAGTCCTTGAGGAGTTGATCGTAGGGCAACTTGCCGTTGACGGGAAGAAATTCAAACCAGTGGTTGTGATAAGCGAACTGCATGCCGGCCTTGTTGCTGGCTTCGCCGCAGCGGTTGAATTTCTCGGAGGCCTGCTTCCAGATATCGGGAGACTTGCGCAGTTCCTCGGGAATCCAGGGGCAAACAATGTATTTCAGCCCAATGGTCTTGGAGGTTTCGATGACGGAGGGAAACTTGTCGTCGAGTTCGTCGTATTGCACGTGGGTGGAAACCGGGTCGAGGCCGTTCTTTTCGCAGACGGCGCGAACCTGCGCACCCGTGCGGCCGAAGTAACCGGCGAATTCGACTTCCTTGTAGCCGATCTTGGCGACCTGGGCGATGGTGCCGTCGAAGTCGTCTTTCATCAGGTCGCGCACGGTGTAAAGCTGTACGCCCACCTTATCAATCTTGTGCTCGCCGGCGGCCCAACCGAAGCGACTGGTCAGCAAGGTGGCGGCGGTGACGGTGGTTGCGGTTTCCAGAAAAGTACGGCGGGTTATGCCTTGCAGACTCATGAGTGCTTTCCTCCGATTGCTCCGCTGGGGGCGGAAGTCGAATCCGGGAGCATTATACGCGGGAGGGGAGCCTGAAAAGCCAGCAGAAAATCGATTTAGGAGATTCCAAGACGAAAATGGTTCCCAACATGAGAACGCGAGAGGACGCAAAGATGCGCCCTCCCGCAGAAAATGGTTTGGGCCTTATGGTTTGACGACCTGAAGGTTATTGGTCACCGAGAAGCTGCCCGAGACTCCGTTGGCGCGAATGCCGACGAGATTCTTATCGGCATCGGAATCGACGACGCCCTCCAAGGTCACGCGTCCACTCTTCACGATGATGCGGATGGGCTTCTGCACGCCGAGTTCGTACCTCTGCAGAGCCGGGTATTGATAAATGGAGCGGAACAGGCGCTGGCGAAGGCGGTCGTCCATGGAAGATGGAGGTAGGACCTCGATCTGATTATCGACTTTCTCGACGCCTTCAATCCGCTTCACGGAGTTCTCGGCGTCAGATTTTGTAACAGGCTTCACGACCTGCCCGAGCAATGTGACGTTGTAGCCATCCACTTTGAAGGCAATGTAGTCGAAGACACCGAAGTAGGGGAGCATCAACAGTTCATGGCGGACTTCTTTGACAATCCGCTCCTGGGATTTGGCTGAGGGTTGGTCGCGTTGAGCGTCTTGCGCAGCGCCCAGCGCGATCAAAGAAATCAAAGCGATGGGTAGGATCAGCAGCCTGGATTTCATGGAGTAGTCTCCTTGCGGACAGATTCCCGGAGTGAAGAGAGTCTACTCCGGGAACAGGTTATTTTGCGAGACACGGATTCTACTTCCGGATCGAAGCAGCAACTACAGCGTGCTGATGGTGGTGTTTGTGGGGATGTGGGGTGAGAAGGATAAGGACGCCGGAGTCCCGCAACCCGGCGCCCATCCAATGACTACGCCGTCACATCGACGCCGCTTGCCTGCGGTGCGGGCGATGGTTCGGGTACGGGCGCTGGTACGGGAGCGGGCGAATGGTGGAAGGTGCTCTTCAGTTCGGCGAACGCTTTCTGCGCGCCCGCCAGGTCCCCGGATTGGAGCGCCTGCCCGATGGCTTGGAAATCCTGCTCGCGCTGGGAAATCTTGAAGGGAGCGCCATTGGCGAAGGGGCCGCTCTGGCCCAACTGCTGGATCGCACTCATTTCCTGCTTGGCGCCGTCGAGGTCACCCGATGCGAGCGCCTTTCCCAGCTTCTCCAAATCGGAGCTTCTCGCCTGAAAGTACGTTTGCATTCCGTTACCAATCGAACTTGTGGAAACTGCGGACGTGGACATAAGTCTCTCCTAAGAAAGGTCCTTCTTGACATCTGAACCCTTGCAATATGAAGACCTGATCGGCTGGCGCTGAGAAGAACTTTAGGCGAGCGCTACAAAAGAGAAAACCACAGAGGACACGGAGGACACAGAGGGCTTACGGGAGCTCCGTGAGGGCCAGTTTCAGGTTCTGGCTACGATCGAGCAGGCGGATGTGGGCGCAGTTGTTCAGTATCCAATCGGCTCCGGCCTCTCGCAGCACTTTGTCCTGAACCGTCGTTTTGAAGGCGATGACCTTGGCGCCCGCGGCTTTGCCGGCGCGGACTCCGGCGGGGACATCTTCTAGAACGATGCATTGCGTTGGCGGGAATCCAAGGACGGCCGCACCCTTCAGATAGGGCTCGGGATGGGGCTTGCCGTGGGTGATGTCGTTGGAGGTTATGAGTTTCTTAGGAAGCGGCAGTCCGGCGGCTTTGATGCGCACCTCCGCAAGCGGGCGGGTGCATGAGGTGACGATGGTCCAGCGGTCGGGGGGAAGGCTCGCCAGCAAGTCGAGCGCGCCGGGCAGCGGGATGACGCCTTCTAGGTCTTCGATTTCGCGGCGTTCGACTTCTCGGTTCTCGGCTTCGTGATCGGCGTTGGGGAGATATTCGCGGACCGTGGTGAGGCTGGGGCGGCCGTGGGCGCGGGCGACGACCTCTTCGGGATTGAATCCGTGCTCGACGGCCCAGCGGCGCCAGACACGCGCGACCGCGGGAGTGGAGTTGATGAGGACTCCGTCCATGTCGAAGAGAAGTGCGGCGCAGTGGATTTGGGTCATAGGGTCTGGTGTCGTCCCGTCGTCGCTACCATGTCCTGCGGATGGGATGGGCTTCGGTGTTGAAAACGACTTTGTTCAAGTCGATGGTGTCGGGCGGGGCATAGAGCAGGAATAGATATTTGAGCGTCTCGGCGAAGAAGAAGCTTTCCATCTCGTCTTTCTTTTTCTTGGTGGCAACGTCGCTTAGGGCGGCGTAGCCCGCGTCAGTTCGGCAATATTTCACCAGGCTGTCGAAGAACGTCTGGCCCATGTCGCGGTAACGCGAATCTTTGGTGAAGTGGCGAAGATAGTAGGCTGACTCGATGATCTCGGGACGCAGTTCGTAGCCGCCGGAGGTGATCTTCATGGTCATGTAGTTCATTTCTTCCGGCTCAATGCCGAAAGTGGTCCACATCTTGTAGGCGGAGTCTTCGAGTTTCCGCGCGCGATCGAGATCTCCGGATAGGGCCAGCGTGCCGGGGAAGAAGGCGTCCAGCGCTCCGAAGGTTGTACCTGGAGCGTGCCGAACTCCAGGAGCAGTGTGCCGATCTCGGCGGGATTCGTGGATTCGCCGCGGACGGCGCCGGTCTTCAGGTTGACATAGACGTACGGCATGCCCGTCGGAGAGTTAAAAGCGGGCAGCAGGCGTGTGCCCAGGTCATCGGCAAGCGCGAGCAGTCGCTTGTCACCGGTCAGTTGATAGCTGCTGAGCAGTCCTCCGAGCATGCGAATCGTGATTTCGAAATTCTTGACGTAAAGGTCGCGGTCGAACGACAAATTCTTGTCGATGTACTCGCGGGTCTGCGCTGCTTCATCGGTCATTCCCATCAGAATCATGGTGTCGAGACCGTCGACGGGCGACATCAGCAGAGGCACGCCGTACCAATCGTGATAGCCCTTGCTCAGCGGCTTGAGCGCGTCGTGTCCCCATGCGTACTGCTTGTAGCCTTGCCATGCGTGGAGGAATTCCTGGCGCACGCGCTCGGCCATTTCGGCGTCGCTGTAACTCAGTGTGCTGCCAGACACCCTGACCTGCGCTGTCTTTGTTGTGCTTGGCGGCTCGCTCGGCGACGGAGTCTGCGCCGCGCTGAAAGGAAGCAGGACAACGATCAGGCAAGAAGACAGAAACATCGGCAGACACATGTTTTTCATCGCTGTGTAGGAGCGATTGTAAACCAGCGGCGAAAACAGGTCGCGGAGGTCAGTGCATGCGCCTTAACTGCTCCTGTGATTTGTGTCATTCAGCCACGTGTCTGCCGTCATAGCTACTAAACAGTGCCGGAGTGACGCTCTTGATATACGAGGCGTGCGCCGGGAGACGACACGCATCAAACACGCACGTCGCTGTGATCACGCTCACAGCATGCGGAAGCGGTACGAAGCACGCGCGAACTTCAGAGCAAATCGGAGTAAATAGGAACTTCATTGGTCGAATGTTCGTAACTTCAGCTATGAGGGGATTTGTCGTCAGCTTCGGCGAGGTGTTGCGTGCCATGTGGACGCACAAGCTTCGCTCCTTTCTCACCATGTTTGGGATTGCGTGGGGAGTGGGATCGTTGCTGCTCCTGGTTGGACTAGGAGAGGGTTTTCGCGCGGGAACCGCCAAGAATCTGGAAAGCTTCGGCGAAGACTTCATGCAGATTTACAACGGACGGGTGCCAGCGGTGGGTGGCAGCCAGCTTTCGTCCCGGCAGTACTACCTGAACTACCAGGACTATTTGGATATTCGCAGTTCGCGGTTTGTTCGCAATGCCACGCCGGTGATCTACCGCGGCGACCTTCGCCTGGTGAGCGAGTTTGGCAGCAGCAACGGCTACGTGGATGGCGCCGAGCCGCAGTTCACCGGCATTCGCTACCAGCCGATTGACCAAGGGCGCTCTTTGAATTGGAACGATGAACGCGAACGCCACAATGTCTGCATCATCGGGAGCGAATTTGTGCGCATTCTGTTCCCCGGCCGGCCCGCGGTAGGAAGCACGATCCTTATCAATGGCGTGCCGTTCGAAGTGGCTGGGACGATGAAGCAGGTCGGTCACGGAAATAACAACGGCGAGAATATGCGCCTGATCATGCCCTATACCACCATGTCTATCTATTTCCCGATGCAGGGAGCAGGCAACGAGAAAGCGATCAAGTATGTAGCCTACCAGCCGATCACGCGGGAGCAGCACGCAGAAGCCAAGAAGGCGGTGCGGAGTATCGTCGCCAGAAACCATGGCTTTGATCCCGAGACGCCGGATGCTTTTGATGATTGGGATTCGATCGCCACCGCCGAGATGGTCGGCAAGATCTCGGATGCCATGGACACGTTCCTGGGAGCGGTTGGTCTGGTGACCCTCGGTCTGGGCGCAATCGGAGTCATCAACATCATGCTGGTATCGGTCACCGAGCGCACGCGAGAGATCGGGCTGCGCAAAGCTTTGGGCGCTACCAGACGGAACATTTTGTTCCAGTTCTTTCTAGAAGGGCTGATGCTTACCGGAATCAGCGGCGCGATTGGCGTGGGCGCAGCTTATACGGCCACCAAGCTATTCGGACTGGTGCCTCCAATCAACGGATTCGAATTGCCTCACATTTACCCAGCGACCGCCCTGCTCGCCATGGGCAGCCTTGCTTTGGCCGGCATTATCGCGGGACTTTATCCTGCGCGGCGGGCAGCCTTGCTGCAGCCCGTGGAGGCGCTTCGTCAGGAGTAACGGCCAGGAGTAACGAATGATCCAGGCGAAAGATGTGCTCTCGGAAGCGTATCGATCACTCCGGTACAACCGGCAGCGCAGTGCGCTGACCATGCTGGGTATGGCATGGGGCATCGCGACGGTGGTGCTGTTGCTGGCCTATGGCACGGGTTTCTCCACGGCCATCGTCAACATCTTCAGGAGCTATGCCAGCATGGCCGCGATGGGCATCGCGGGCGGGCGCACGTCGATGCAGGCCGGGGGAAACAAGGCCGGCACCAGTATCCGGTTGACCAGGGATGACATTGATCGCGTGGTGGTGAATGTGCCGGAAGTAACCCGCATCACTCCCGAATCGATGTACGACGCACCCGTCAGCTATGAGGGGCGTTCCTACACTTGGACCATTGATGGCGGCAATCCCCCGCTCCAGGAAATTCAGAACCTGCAACTGGCGCTCGGCCGTTTCTACAGTGCCGAAGATTTGCAGCTGCGCGCACGGGTCTGTGTGCTGGCCTCGGAATCCAGAGAAAAGCTATTTTCCGGCCGTTTCCCGTTGGGCGAGAAGATTCGTCTCAACGGCATTCCTTACGAAGTCATCGGTGTGCTGAAGCCCAGACCTCAGGAAGGCACCGAGAACAGCATCAACCGCATCGTTTATATCCCCTTCTCCACCATGAGCGACTTCCGCAATACGTACTACATCGACATGATCTGGCTGGATTTTCTTGGCTACAACTATGGAGGCGTGGAGACGTCGGTCCGTAATACGCTGGCCGCACAACACAATTTCCGCGTCGAAGATAATCGGGCGCTGTTCGTTTTCAGCATGATGGAGCAGCTATCGCAATTTCGCATCATCACCATGGCACTGCAGGTGATGCTTGCCTTTATTGGCACACTGACTCTTGGGATCGGCGGCGTGGGGCTTATGAACATCATGCTGGTGAGCGTCACCCAGCGAACGCGCGAGATCGGGGTGGAGAAGGCAATGGGTGCCCGCCGTTTCGACATCCTCGTGCAGTTCTTGTCCGAAGGGCTGGCCATTACTTTTCTGGGAGGTCTTCTGGGGATTGTGCTCGCCTACGTCATTTCCTTCTCTGTGGGGACACTCACCTTTTACAGTGCGCTTGCCCAGCACGGAGAGGCGGGCGACATTCGACTCATCATTTCCCCAGCCAGTGTATTGGTATCGACCGCAATTCTGGCGCTGGTGGGATTGGTCAGCGGAATGATCCCAGCGATACGCGCGTCACGTCTCGATCCGATTGAGGCATTGCGGTACGAGTAGGGCCGATTCTGTCACGGCGCAACGCTGACACTCCAGATTCCGTTGTTCTAAAATGAGGTGAAAGTCAGCCGTGTCGAAGGTCGTGATGAAGGTCACCCAAATTCGTATCTGCGGTCACCTTATCTCTGGCGGAAACGGCATAGTATTTTAATCGTACGGCTGGCAGGAGTGCGCCATGCTGTCCAAGTGCGCGAATCCCGAGTGTGCCGAGACCTTTCGGTATCTCCACGAGGGAAAACTCTTCTACCTGGCGACTACCCCCGAGACAGAAACCGCGATGGCAATGGAGTCTCCGGAGGTGCGCGAACGCTTCTGGTTGTGCGCTCAGTGCTCAAAACAAATGACGCTGGTGTGGGGCGGAACCGAGGTGAAAGTGGTGCCGCTAGCCGCGACGGCGGTTGTCGTTCGCCCTGCGCTCGCAACGCGAGATGAGGTTGGCGGAAGACGAAGAAAGGCGCGCTCCGCTTCCGCCGGGCGGGAAGATCGTTGAAGTCGGTGCAGCCAAGGAGGTAGCTATGACGGTTGCAGAATTGAACAGTCAGTCGAAGACATCGGAAACGTGTGCAGCTTTTCGCCACATTCTGGTCGCAACAGATTTCTCAGAACCTTCCCGGCGAGCGCTGTGCGATGCGCTGGTGCTGGCTGCGGAAAACAATGCCCAGTTGTCCGTCGTGCATGTATTGCATTCTGACCGTAAGTATGCGGCTCTGGAGGCTCCGTACGAACTGGATCTGGAACGAATCGCCGCCGAGAAAGAAATGAAGTCGTTCCTGGATAAATTGGGACCGGAGCAGAAGATTGACACGACGCTGGTAAAGCATGGGCCGGTTGCAGAGCAGGTGGCGGCGATGGTCGAGGAGAAAGCAGTCGATCTTCTGGTCATCGGCACTCGGGGACGCGGAGGTCTTCAGAAACTGGCGCTGGGTTCGGTCGCAGAAGAACTGCTGCGCATCGCTCCTTGCCCGGTGATGACCATTGGTCCGAAGGCCGACATTGCCGTCATTACTCGCGGATATGGATTTCGCCGAATTTTGTTCGCGACCGATTTTGGCAAGGGGTCAGCGAAGGCGCTTCCGGTCGCGCTCGCGCTGGCTCGCGCGCAGCAAGCGAAACTGATTTTGCTGCACATGATCAATCCCATGCCGGCAACGACGGCGAGTCTGTCGGCGTACGCACCTGCGGGGGCGGCCGCTGATGAAGTGGACGAGTGGGAGGAAACCTCACGCAAGCAGTGCATGACGCAGTTACGAGAATGCCTGCCCGCGGAGACGGGACTGGAACAGGAAGTTGACTTCGTGGTGGGAACCGACTTTTTGCCCGAGGGAGTGCTCACGGCGAGCGCGAAGTTCAAAGTGGATTTGATTGTGATGGGCGCGAACCGGACGGCGTCGGCGAAAGCGGCCGCTCATATTCCGTGGTCCGCAGTGCATGAGGTCGTGCGGAATGCACCGTGTCCGGTATTGACGGTTGCGGGATAGAAAAGTGCGGCGCGCCGCTGAGAGTAAATCTCGCGGCGACGGGTGGGTGGCCCATTTCTCGCGCGTTCCTGGCGCGAGAAGTGGGGACTTTCGCCTCACTTTGTGAGGCGGGACGGCCGAGGCGGCCGTCCCCACATGTATCCGTTACGTCTGAACGATTTTTTCCAGCGCTGTTCGGTTGCGGATGACCAGGGTCGAGCCTTTGAGTTGCAGCAGCTGTTTCTTTTTGAATTCAGAAAACAGGCGGCTGACTGTCTCGCGGGTGGTCCCGATGATTTCCGCAATCTCCTCGTGGGTCAGCGTGAGCTTGACCTGCGAAGAACCATCGTTCTGTGCGCCTTTGGTCGACCAGGACAGAAGCAGCTTGGCAAACTTCTCCGACGGCGAGGTGCTAAGACCCAGAGTGCGGATCTCCTCGTACGCGGTGTAGTAGTTGCGGCTCAACTGTTCGGCGACGCGCACGGCCACTTCCCCGTTGTCCTTAAGAAACTGCAACAAGGACTCGCGGGGGATAAAATTGGCCTGCCCAGGCTCCATCATCTCGGCGGTCACTTCGTACGGACGATTGGAAACTACCGAGTTCAGACCGAGAACATCTCCGGACTCGGAAAGTTTCGTGATGATGGTTTTGCCTTCGCGGGAAGAGGTGGAAAGTTTTGCCTTCCCAGCGCAGAGCACAAAAACGCCTCGGGGTTGCTGCCCTTCAATGAAGAGCATCGCTCCCTTGGGATAGACAGCGGTGGATTTGATTTCGTTGAGTCGTTGTCCGGCTTGAACAGAAAGGTTACAGAATAGATGTTCTTCCCGGACAGGACACGTAAGGCAGTTATCAAGAATATTTAGTCCATAAGGGGCGCGCACTGAGCACCTCCCTCTGCCAGAATTGTAGCACCGCATTTACGCATGTGATCACCATCACGAGGGCACGTGATCGTGGGTACAGTACGATCACAGACGCGCGGAAGAAACTGTGACATGATGGGAGAGTTGTGGGCCGCGGGCGCCACCTTTTGTTCGCTAAAAGTTGTGGAAAAATGAGTGCATCCGAGCCGCGGGAGGAATGCTTTTGAGTGAAGTAACCAGCCCAGCCATGCCGTCTCCTGTCGGCAAAATCTACACTGCAGCGGCTCCGGCGCGGGCGGGACTCGAGTCGCTCTTCTTGCCTCGCTCTGCCGCGGTGATCGGAGCCACCGATCGCGCGGGAACGGTCGGGCGAAGCGTCGTTTCGAATCTGCTGCAAAGTAAATATCCCATCAAGGTGTACGCCGTGAATCCCAGTCACGGTGAAGTCCTTGGCATCAAGACCCACAAACGCATCGGCGACATCGCGGGAGGAGTCGACCTGGCGCTGGTGGTGACGCCGGCCCAGACCGTGCCGCAAATCATTGGAGAGTGTGTCGACGCGGGAGTGAAATCCGCGGTGGTGATTTCAGCGGGCTTCCGCGAGCAGGGGCACGATGGAGCGGTGCTGGAGGACGAGATCCGAGAACATCTCGACCGCGGATCGCTGCGCTTGATTGGACCCAACTGCATGGGGTTCATGAATCCGACGATTGGACTGAACGCGACGTTTGCAAAATCGATGCCGCAGAAAGGCAGCGTCGCATTCCTGAGCCAGAGTGGAGCGCTGCTGACTTCGATTCTTGACTGGAGCCAGCGGGAACATGTCGGCTTCAGCACCATCGTCTCCACGGGCTCAATGCTCGACGTGGGCTGGGGTGATCTGATCTATCACTTCGGAGACGATCCGCATACCAAGAGCATCTTGCTGTACATGGAGTCGGTGGGAGACGCGCGCTCCTTTCTTTCGGCGGCACGCGAAATCGCGCTGAGCAAGCCGATCATTGTGATCAAGGCAGGGCGTTCGGAGGCAGCGTCGCGGGCAGCCGCGTCGCATACGGGAGCGCTGACCGGGAGCGACGATGTGCTGGACGCGGCGTTTCGCCGTTGCGGTGTGTTGCGCGTGCAGAATCTCGCGGACCTCTTTTATATGGCGGAGGTGCTGAGCAAGCAACCGCGGCCGCGTGGCCCGCGCCTCACCATCGTTACGAACGCCGGTGGTCCCGGAGTGCTGGCGACAGACTCGCTGATCGCGAAGGGAGGAGAACTAACCGTTCTCTCGAAAGAGTCTGTGCGCGAGCTGGACGGTTTCCTGTCGGCACACTGGAGCCACAGCAATCCGGTGGATGTGCTGGCGGATGCGGATGCGGAACGCTTCGTGAAAGCGGTCGACATCGCGTCGAAAGATCCCGACAGCGACGGGCTGTTGGCCATTATCGCGCCGCAGGGACTCGCCAATCCGACGCAAGTGGCGGAGCGGATGAAGCCGCTCGCGCATTCCACGAGCAAGCCGCTGCTGGCCAGTTGGATGGGCGGCGACGATGTGGCTGAAGGAACTGCGATCCTGAACACCGCGGGCATTCCTACATTTTCGTATCCCGACACCGCGGCGCGCGCGTTCACCTACATGTGGCGCTACACCTACAACCTGCGCGGGCTCTACGAGACTCCGGCGCTGGTGGAAGGGCCGGAAGCGGCGGCCCGCGCGCGCATCAAGGTCACCGAGTTCGTGCAGCAGGTGCGGGCCAGCGGGCGAACCTTGCTCAATGAGTTTGAGGCGAAACAACTTCTAGCCCACTATGGAATTCCGGTGGTGGATACCCGCGTCGCGGAAAGCGAGGAGCGGGCGGTCGCGTGCGCCGCGGAAATCGGATATCCGGTGGTGTTGAAGCTTCTGTCGAACACCATCGCGCACAAAACGGATGTCGATGGCGTTCGGTTGAGACTGCAGACACCAGAGCAGGTTCGTGGCGCCTATCAAGCAATTCGGGCTTCGGTCACGGAGAAAGCTGGTGCGGAGCATTTTGCCGGAGTTACCGTCCAGCCCATGGTCAGGCGCGATGGCTATGAACTGATTCTGGGCAGCACGATCGATGCACAGTTTGGACCGGTGATTCTGTTCGGTTCCGGTGGCGTGATGGTTGAGGTGTACCGCGACCGCGCTCTGGCGCTGCCGCCGCTGAACACAACACTGACGCAACGCCTGATGGAGCAGACAAAAATCTATTCAGCCCTGCTCGGCGTGCGCGGACGCAAACCTGTGAACCTGGCCGCACTCGAAGCCCTGCTGGTGCGCTTCAGCCAGTTGGTGATGGAACAGCCGTGGATCAAGGAGATCGACATCAATCCGCTGCTGGCGACGCCGGAGCAACTGCTGGCACTCGACGCTCGCGTGGTGGTGCACGATTCGACGATGGAGCCCGCGCAGTTGCCCCGCGCCACGATCCGTCCGTACCCGCTGCAATATATATGGAACTGGAAACTAAAAGATGGCACGCCGGTGACGATCCGTCCGATTCGTCCCGAGGACGAGCCGCTCATGGTGCAATTTCACACCACGCTTTCCGAGCGCAGCGTATATCTCCGATATTTTTGCTCGCTGAGTTTGAGCACGCGCGTCGAGCACGAGCGACTGGTACGCATTTGCTTCGGCAGCTACGAACGGGGGTTCGCGCTAGTAGCGGATCACCTGAATCCCGAGACTGGGCAGCACGAAGTGTTGGGAGTGGGCCGGTTCAGCGCGATCAATCGCTCCGAAGCTGAGGCGGCCGTGCTGGTTTCCGATCGGTGGCACGGACGCGGGCTGGGCACCGAACTGCTTGCCAGTGTGACTCGGGCAGCCCGCGAAGAGAAATTCAAGAAGCTTTCCGGCGAAATCCTGCGCGACAATCTGGCCACGCAGGCGATCTTCAAGAAGGTCGGATTCAAGCTGAGCGCGATGGACGATCCTTCGTCCGTATCGGCCCTGCTGGAACTCTAGCCGGGCACGGCTCAGACGGGTTCAGCTAATTGCCGCGGGCTTGACGATTTCGAGCTGCGGCTCGAACTTCAAGGTCGTCCCCAAAGCGCGCGACACTAGGCATAACTTCTCGGCGCGTTTCAGCAGATCGAGCGCGCGATCGCGCTCTTCGGCGGATGCGATCTTCAGGTTAGGACGCACCACGATCTGGGTGAAACTGTAGCCGGAATCGGCTTTGCGCACCGTACCGCTGGCTTCCACCTGCAGGTCCGTGAAGTCGAATTGCGCGCTACCGGCGATCGCCCGCAGAGTCGTGGTATAGCAACCAGCCACGGCGGCGAGCAGAAGTTCCTCCGGCGTCCACCGTCCTTCCAGCCCGCCAAACTCGGTGGGAGCCGTGAAGTGGATCGCGTTGGGTGCGGAATCTGATTTGGCCAAACCGGTACGTCCGGACGTCCACCATGCTGCTACTCGATATGCATGCTCTTCGCTCATGATCTTCACTACTCCTTGGGAGACTCGGAACCTCACTGCGCCGACACTGGAACCGGCGCTAGTCGCTTACGCTGTCGCGGAGCAGCCGCCTAGGCCGCTCCCTGTTGTGGCGAAAGGCCACGTTCATGCTCGATTTTCCGGATCTGTTCGCGCAGCCAGTCGGCCAGAGCCGATTCCATGTCGGCCTGGGTTCCGGTGCGATAGAGATCCTCGACCGATTGGCCGTCTTTCGTCAGTTGGATGAAGCGGCACGGGATGGCATCGGCGCGATGGCTTGCGGGCACAAATTGCTCCAGCAGACAGCTCTCGCAGGGATGCGGTCGCGCCGGATCGCAGAAATTCGGGCAGCTGGGGGAATCCTCGAAAACCGCAGGCGCCCGCCAAGGCGCGTGCGGAGAGCGTCCATAGCCTCCATCCTGCAGGAAGCTCAGTTCGAACTTCAGGACTTCCAGAATGTCACGACCGTCTTGAGCCATAAGGCACCTCGATTGGAGGCTAGATTGCCAGAGGCGGGAGGGAAACTCCGTGCATCACGTCACGGGGATTGGTGATTGCGGTCACACCGAAAGGGCACCGCTTTCCAAGCCGCCCGGCGAATTGCCCCAATTTTGAAGGATTCCCAGAATGGTCCATGTGAGCAAAATCACAACTACTCGTGATTCTGCGCACGAACGCCTGAGGGCGAGGCCTAGCGATTCCCGCTACCCTCGCCCGTCTGCAGGTCGAGGCTGACCCGCTCGCCATTGATCAGAACCGTGCCCGCATCGATTAACTGCTGTCCGTGCAACCATAATTCTGATAGCAGCGCGGAGCGGTGAAGGGGAAGAGGAACTCCATCGGGTTAGGAATCACAGCTGACTGTGATTTCAATCACGCACCTTGATTCCGCAGCCCCAGGATTCCCGACCGGGAATCGCCCTGGAACTCCTCTCCCTTTAGTTCTCCTGAGAACACCAGGAACCCACCGAGACTTTTGCCGGAAACTCTCAGGATAGAGGAAGCTCTACGGTTCGTAAGCGCAGCAGGGCTCGGCAGCGAACAAATCGCCGGTCATGGCATGGGCGCGGGCGCGGGATCCTCCGCAAACCGTGCGGAAGTTGCAGCGTCCGCACTTGCCCTTCAGCCGGGAGCTGTCGAGCAGCGACACAAACAGGGGCGAGTCACAATACACCTCAGACAACGTCTGGGTGGTCACATTCCCGCCCGAGATTGGCAGAAATCGGCTGGGATAGACCTCACCGTGGTGGTTAATGAAAACGAAACCCTTGCCCTCATTCACTCCCCTGGGTCCGCGCGTAATGACGTCGGCTTCGGTCAGGCGCCCGCGTGATTCCCGCACCCTTTGTTGCATGACGTAGCGCTGGTAGTGCTGGCCCTCAGTGGTCTTGATCTGGAAATTGACAAACCGGGACGCAGCGTAAAGCTTGGCAAAAATCTGTTCGTGCTCATCCGCGGTCAACACCTCGGCCGCTTGTTCCGGGCCGGACGGAACGAAGAAGAAGACATTCCACAAGGCCACATCCAGCCTCGTCAGCAACTCGATCATGGGATCCAGGTCATGCCAGTTGCGGCGCGCGACGATGGTGTTGACCTGCACCGGGAGGTCCACTTCATGGCACGCGCCGATGACGGCCAGCGTGCGCTTGTGGCATCCGGCCACCGCCCAATACGCATCGTCGAATGCGGCCGTAGAACCGTGCAGCCAGAATCCGGCGCGCATCAGGCCGCAGGCTTTCAGTTCGGCGATCGCAGCGGCATCCAGCTTGGGCGTGGGCAGCATGGTCAGCGATGTGCGCACCGAACGGCGCGAGGCAAACTCGATGACGGGAAGCAAATCCGGACGGAGCAGCGGGTCGCCCCCGGTGAGCGCCAGCAAAGGCACGCGCATGGCAGCAATTTCCTCGACCAGATGAAACGCTTCCGCTGTCGAGAATTGATGCCGGTCCCGGGGTGTGCGCGCCGCGGCGCGAGCCAGCGCAGCCTTCCAGTCACATGCCTGGGTCATCTCCCACGTCACTTGCAGAGGGCGCGGCTGCAATCCGGGCGCATGGGAAGTCTCATCGGACTCCATCACTGCCTGCGACGATTCTCTTGCCAAGGACTGAGTCTCTCGCGGCACGGAAGCAGGCGCATTTGACAGGGTAGACATAGCGGAATCCTAGGGATGAGGCGCCATTGGATGCAGTGCGGGGTCGCACGTGCGCCTGTGACTAACATCACAATCGATTCCTGAAAAGACCAGTGATCTATGTCACAGAGCCGCGTGACTTCCGCCATAGGTCCGCTTTGGCCGGCATGTGATCCTACGCCTGCGAGCGAATTCTCAGGACGCAGGACGAAAGCACGACTCGCAAATGCCAGTCGCGCTTTCGGGATGTAGTCAGAATTCGACGGGCTACCCTTGCTCCGTGATATCGTGCAGGAAAACCTTCTTTAGGAGGAAGCAACGTGAAACGTATCTCTTTTCGAATCGGTCTCGTAACTTTGTTGGCTGGCGGCATGTTGGCCGTCTGCTCTTCTTCGGCAGTCGCACAGGACGCGGCGGCAACCTTCAAATCAAAGTGTGCCATGTGCCATGGCGCTGACGGCAAGGGCGGGAAGATGGGAACCCGCGACTTCGCATCCGCGGAAGTGAAGGCCGAGACCGACGCCCAGCTCACGGAAATCATCACCAAGGGCAAAGGCAAGATGCCGTCGTACACCGGCAAGCTCAGTGATGCGGACATCAAGGGCCTGGTCGCGTACATTCGCAGTTTGGCCAAGTAAGGCACAGGCGGCCCGATCCGCCGCCTGACAAATCGTTCAATTCTGAAAGATTGGCGGGTGAGAGTCATGTCCACGCGAACAACACGGAATATTTTTGCGCCTGGAGTTGCCCTCACCCTCCTATTATCCGCGGGAGCGCTCCTCGCGGCCGGCAAGCCGCCAGCAACTAAGCAGCCTCCGAAGCCTACTGCGGAAGAGTGCCTGGCCTGCCACAGCGACGCCTCGCTGACCCACGACGTCAACGGCAAGACGGTGAGTCTGCACGTCGATCCGCAAGCATTTAAGGATTCCATTCACGGCAGCATGTTCACCTGCGTGGACTGCCACACCGACGTAAAGAGTTCCGCGCATGAAACCACTCCGCTGAAGATTACCTGCGCGACCTGCCACGCCGACGAGCAGGCAGCGTACGATCGCAGTTTCCACGGCAAGGCGGTTCAGGGCGGCAACAGCCAGGCCGCCACCTGCGTCGACTGCCACGGCAGCCCACATGAATTGCTGCCCGCCAGCGATCCCAAATCGCGCGTGCACCACACCAACATTCCCGCCACCTGCGGCGCCTGCCACAGCCAGAAATTCGTGATGCAGGACGGCGGGGTCAGCGCGCAGATGGTCGCTTCTTACCAGCAAAGCGTCCACGGGCACGCGGTCGCAGCGGGATCGGAGAAGGCCGCGGTCTGCACCGACTGTCATGGCACGCACGAGATTCTCGATGCCAAGGACGCGAAGTCCCCGATCTTCAAGTTCAATGTGCCGACCACGTGCGGCCAGTGCCACAACAATATCTCGAGGGAATTCAAAGACAGCATCCACGGACAAGCCGTCGCCAAAGGCAACTGGCAGGCGCCGGTGTGCACCGATTGCCACGGCATTCACTCCATCAAAGCGAAAACCGATCCCAACTCCCCGGTCTCGGCCCAAAACGTGGGTGCAGTGACCTGTGGCCGCTGCCACGAGGGCATGCGGCTTTCGCAGGAGTTCGGAGTGGAAGGCCGCCGCGAGACTACGTATCTGGCCAGCTATCACGGACTGGCGTCGAAGGGCGGCTCACAGGTCGTGGCGAATTGCGCCAGCTGCCACGGGACCCACAGCATTTTCCCTTCGAGCGATCCGCGGTCGACCATCAACCATGCCAATCTTGCGCGAACCTGCGGCCAGTGCCACCCCGGCGTGACGGAAAAGTTCACGGCCGCAAAAGTCCACGTGGATGCGCCGCTGTCTGCCGACATGGGCAGCAAGGCGGTGCGTTGGATCCGCCGCTTCTACATGAGCATGATCTTCGCGGTGATTGGCGGCATGCTGGTGCACAACCTCATCATCTGGCGCTCCAAAGTCATTGCCCGGCGCAAACTGCAGCACCAATTTGTGATGCGCATGCCGATGCGCTTCCGCCTGCAGCATGCCACCCTGCTCACCAGCTTCATTGTGCTGGTGCTGACCGGCTTCGCGCTGAAATTCCCCGACTCCTGGTTCGCCTCGATGCTGTCGCTAGGCGAGGCCCGGCGCCACCTGCTGCATCGCATCGCGGCGGTCGTCCTGATGGGAGTGAGCTTCTACCACATCTTCGACGTCGCCTTCAGCCGCGAAGGACGGAAACTAGTCCTTGATCTTTTCCCCACATTAGACGATGTCCGGGGCGCGTGGCAGAATATCTGCTACTATCTCGGTCTAACTTCGCGCAAGCCCGAGTTCGCCCGTTTCAACTACGCGGAGAAAGCGGAATACTGGGCTCTGGTCTGGGGCATGATCGTCATGGCCGTCACCGGAGTCATGCTGTGGGCCAAAGTTCTCGTCGGCAATCACCTGCCGCGCTGGTGGCTCGATGTCGCGACTGCGATTCACTTTTATGAAGCCGTGCTGGCGACGCTGGCTATCATCGTCTGGCACTTCTACCAGGTGTTCTTCGACCCAGACGTGTACCCGATGAACTGGGCGTGGTGGGACGGCAAAATGACGCTGCACCACTATCAGGATGAGCATGGACTGGACGGCGCGACGATCGCTGAGTCGGTCAACGATTCCAGCGCAGCCATGGGAGAAACCGAAGTCGCGGCCGAGCAAGATAAACCCGAAGAGATAAAACATGGACGCTGAGAAAACTCCGCCGCCTCTACCTGTAGAGCCCTGGCACCGTTCGCGCATGCTGTTGCGCAACCCCATCAGCCTCGCCGGCATCGCTCTGGCCATCGTCAGCCTTGCCAACATCCTGCTTTTTGTCATCATCGACGCGATCGCGATCAAGCCCAGCCCTTATGTCGGAATTCTGGCCTACATGGTGTCGCCTGCGTTCCTGATTCTCGGCTTGCTGCTGATGTTAGGCGGCGAACTGCTGGAAAGACGAAAGAAGGTTGCCCCCAGCGCCTTCTATCCCCGCATCGATTTGAATGATCCCACGCAGCGCAGCGCCGTGATTTCGTTCATGACGTTCCTCATCGTCTTCGTCATGGTCAGCATCGCGGGCAGTTACAAGGCCTACGAGTTCACCGAGTCCGTGGGATTTTGTGGACAGCTGTGCCACACCGTGATGAGTCCGGAGTACACCGCGTACCAGCTGTCTCCGCACGCGCGCGTTGCTTGCGCAGAGTGCCACGTGGGTGCGGGCGCGACGTGGTTTGTGAAGTCCAAGCTATCTGGCAGCCGGCAGGTTTTTGCGACCGTATTCAATACCTACCCACGGCCGATTCCCACGCCCGTGCACAATTTGCGCCCGGCACAGGAAACCTGCGAGCAGTGCCACTGGCCGAAGAAGTTCTATGGCGAGCAACTCAAAGTCTTCACCCACTACGCCAACGACGAGAAGAACACCATGCACCAGATCCGGATGAGCATTAAAACCGGCGGCGGAGATCCAGCCACGGGCGCACCGGAAGGCATCCACTGGCATATGAACGTCGGCAACAAGATCGACTATGTCGCTGCGGATGAGAAACGCCAGATCGTATCCTACATTCACGTCGAAGATCTCCAGGGCCGCGTCACCGAGTACTACGCCAAAGACTCGACGCTGAATAAGGATCAGATTGCCAAAGCTCCGCGCCACCACATGGACTGTGTGGACTGCCACAACCGTCCGACTCACATCTACGTGCCACCGGACCTGTCGGTCGACCAGTCTCTGTTAGCGCGCCGCTTGGACGTTTCCCTGCCGTTCATCAAACAGCAAGCGGTCACGGTGCTGACCGCGACTTATACCACCACCGACGCCGCCATGCAGGGCATCGCCAGCGGAGTGCAGGATTTCTACGAGAAGAAATACCCCGACGTCGCCAAGTCCAAGCAACTGGAGATTCGCAACGCGGTCACCGAGATTCAGGCGATCTTCAAGCGCACGACGTTCCCCGAAATGAAGCTGAACTGGCAGACGCACCCCAACAACCTGGGCCATTTCTATTACAGCGGATGCTTCCGCTGCCATGATGGCCAGCACGTCAGCGCTGACGGCAAGGTGATCAGCAGGGATTGCAACCAGTGCCACACCCTGCTGTCTGAGACCGACGGGACCGCAAGCTTGACTGCTACCGCCGTGCCTGTTTTCAAGCATCCCGTCGACTTGGGAGATCTGACGCAGGTAAGCTGCGCCGATTGCCATAACGGAGGCGTCGGCCCCTAGGCGCCGACGCAGTCCTCGAATTTGCCAGATCGGCCGCCCAGCCGGTCATTTCCTGCCAGGTCATTCCGTGCTAAAGATTTTTCGCGAACTGCCGATAACACTCTGTTCGTCTCCTGCAGATTGATTGGAATCGTCTAATCCACTGCGGGAGCCCTCTGGCCTTTCCAGGCCAGAAAGGACAGGGCGCTCATGCGCAGAATCAGCTGGTTGTTGGCGGTGGCTTGTCTCGCTGTACTTAGTGCGTGCAACGGTGTAAGCAACGGGCCGAACGGAGGAGATAGTCCGCCGCCGCCCGTTCCCGACAGCATTTCCGGCATAGTCACCTTCAAAGGGGCTCCCCTGGCCGGAGCCACCGTCACCGACTTTCTGACAAACGACAACATCGTCTTCAAAGTCGCCACGACCGACGCAAACGGCAACTACAGTTTCACTGGCATGTCGACCACCGGCAACGTACCCGGCGACTACCAAATCTTCGTCAACAAAGTTGGGTACGGCTTCTATCCCTCGGTGGGCAGCGGCGCGCGAGTCACCCGTGCCGACTACACCGGCCAGTTCGAAGGCGCTGGGGTGGCTCCGTCCGGACTGTTCTTTACCGTGATCGACTTCGAGGCCTTGCCCGATTCTCCCGTGAGCGGCGCGAATTTCGCCGCGTACGACGGGAGCGATCCGCTCGTCACTCTACCAGCCACCGGTCAGCAGATCAGTTACGGAGCTGGCGACGATGCGTCGGCGAGAAAAGGCGTTGCGTGGTCCGCCGCCACCCGCTTCACCGATAACAACAACGGCACCATCACCGACACACTCACTGGCCTCGTCTGGCTGAAAGACGCCGGATGCCTGGGAGCCGCGTTCTGGTCGAACGCCCTGACTGCTGCCAATGCACTCGCGAATGGCGCCTGCGGTCTGACGGACGGATCCACTGCAGGTCAGTGGCGCATGCCGAACCTGATCGAACTGGAAAGTCTGATCGACGCCTCCGCCGCCGATCCCGCGCTGCCCGCGAACGATCCCTTCCTCAACGTCTCGAACGACGTTTACTGGACATCGACCAGCTACTACGGAGGAATCACCGGATCGGACGCCGCGTGGACGATCCGTCTCGCTGACGGCCGTTACATGAACGACTCCAGCGCCAACATCAAGGCCTCGGCCAATAACAACATCTGGGCCGTGAAGGGCACGGGAAGTGGCTCCGTCCAACTGCAAGCCACCGGCTTCTATCTTCGCTACCAGGCAGGCGATGACGGCAGCTCGCAGACTGGCGTCCGGCTTACCTCACCGCGCTTCATCGACAATGCCAACGGCACCCTCACCGACACCATGACGGGCCTGATCTGGCTCAAGCAAGCCGACTGCATCCACGGAAACTGGTCCGACGCTCTCGCCACAGTCAACTCTCTTGCCACCGGCCAATGTGGCCTCGCCGACGGCTCCTCTGCCGGGGCATGGCGCATGCCCAATCGCAACGAACTGCAGAGCCTGGCCGACCGCGCACAAACCAATCTGGCCCAGTATTTCGACTACACGTATCTCAACAAAGACGGCTCCGTGTACCAGGCTCCAATCTTCACCAACGACATCGAAGGCCAGTATTACTGGACTTCCACCACCGACGCTTCCGACGCCACCGAAGCGTGGACCGTCTTCAGTTGCGACTTCGGCGTCTACGAAATTCCCAAGACCAACAACGGCTATACGCTGGCCGTACGATGAGGTTTCCCTAAACGGCAACTACTGGCGAATACAGGACTTGTGCGGAATCTGTGATTTCAATCACACCACCCTGTGAACCTACGTCCCGACATCCACCCCCACCTTCCGGCATCCTTAATCTAGCCAGGCCACCCCGGTGGTCTCCATCAAGATTTTGAACGGGGGATTTACATGAAGCGCAAATTCAAGACCATGGACGCCAACGAAGCCGTCGCCAATGTCGCCTACCGGGCGAGCGAGGTGATTGCAATTTATCCCATCACGCCTTCGTCGCCGATGGGCGAGTGGGCGGACCAGTGGTCGTCGGAGAACGTTCCCAACGCCTGGGGCAGTGTGCCCCACGTCGTCGAAATGCAGAGTGAAGGCGGCGCCGCCGGAGCCGTGCATGGCGCCCTGCAGACCGGATCGCTCTCGACCACGTTCACTGCGTCACAGGGATTGCTGCTAATGATTCCGAACATGAACAAGATTGCCGGCGAGCTGACCCCGGCCGTGTTCCACGTAACGGCCCGCACACTGGCCACGCACGCGCTGTCGATTTTCGGCGACCACTCCGACGTGATGTTCTGCCGCGCTACGGGATGGGCCATGCTCTGCTCGAACTCTGTGCAAGAGGCTATGGACCTGGCGCTGATCGCGCACGCCGCGTCGCTCGAGACCCGCATTCCCTTCCTGCATTTCTTCGACGGATTCCGCACCTCGCACGAAGTCAACAAAATCGAAATGCTCAATGAAGACGACATGCGGGCCATGCTCAACATGGACCGCATCATCGAGCACCGCCAGCGCGCTCTGTCGCCCGATCATCCGGTACTGCGCGGCACGGCGCAGAATCCTGACGTGTTCTTCCAGATTCGCGAAAGCGCCAACGCCTACTACGATGAGGCTCCGGCCAAGGTGCAGGCCACGATGAACAAGTTCGCCGAAATCGTGGGCCGCTCCTATCACCTGTTCGATTACGTCGGCGCACCCGATGCCGAGCGCGTGATCGTGATGATGGGCTCGGGCGCAGAGGCCGCGCACGAAACCGTCGAGTATTTGACCGCACGCGGAGAGAAAGTCGGCCTGCTGAAAGTTCGCTTGTACCGCCCGTTCTGCGTGAAGTCGTTCATGGAAGCCCTGCCTGCCAGCGTTCGCCAGATTTCGGTTCTCGATCGCACCAAAGAATCCGGCGCGATCGGCGAGCCTCTCTACCTCGACGTTGTGAACGCTCTGCACGAGGGTCTGAAGCTCGGCTACGGAACGCTGAAGACCGCTCCCGGAGTCGTCG
Source organism: uncultured Acidobacteriaceae bacterium (assembly GCA_963701935.1). GTDB lineage: Bacteria > Acidobacteriota > Terriglobia > Terriglobales > Acidobacteriaceae > Sulfotelmatobacter. The sequence goes on from CAVPBT010000002.1 coordinate 186,054, forward strand.
GCGGCCGCTACGGATTGTCCTCTAAGGAATTCACTCCCGCGATGGTCAAGGCCGTCTTCGATAACCTGAAGCAGGACAACCTGAAGCAGAGCACGCCGAAAGACCACTTCACCGTCGGCATTCAGGACGACGTCAACCACACCAGCCTCGACTACGATGCCACGTTCTCCACCGAGCCCGACAGCGTGGTGCGCGCCCTGTTTTACGGCCTGGGCGCGGACGGCACCGTCGGCGCCAACAAGAACTCCATCAAGATCATCGGCGAAAACACCGACAACTACGGCCAGGGATACTTCGTCTACGACTCCAAGAAATCCGGCGCAATGACAGTTTCACATCTGCGCTTCGGACCGCAGCCCATTCACTCCAGCTATCTGGTGTCGAAGGCGAACTTCATCGCCTGCCACCAGTGGATCTTCCTTGAGCGCTACGACATGCTGAGTTCGCTGGTGACCGGTGGCGTGTTCCTGGTCAACAGCCCCTTTGGCAAAGATGAAGTCTGGGATCACCTGCCGCGCGAAGTGCAGACCCAACTCATCGCCAAGAAAGCCAAGCTCTATGCGATCGATGCCTACCAGGTCGCGCAGGACGCAGGCATGGGCTCGCGCATGAACACCATCATGCAGGTCTGCTTCTTCGCGATTTCGAAAGTTCTGCCGCGTGACGAAGCCATCGAAGCGATCCGCCAGTCGATTCGCTACACCTACGGACGCAAGGGCGAAGACGTGGTGCAGAAAAACATGCAGGCCGTCGATGCCACGCTGGCTCACCTGTTCGAGGTGACGATTCCCGCGACCGTCAGCAGCAAGGTCGAAATCCCTGCCGCGTTCCCGGGTGCTCCCAAGTTCGAGCACGACGTTTTGGGCACGATCTACGCGGGCCGAGGCGACGAGCTGCCGGTCAGCGCGTTCTCCTGCGACGGAACATTCCCCACGGGCACCGCGAAATGGGAGAAGCGTAACCTGGCTCTCGAAATCCCCGCATGGGATTCGAAGATCTGCATCCAGTGCGGCAAGTGCGCGATGGTTTGCCCGCATGCCGTGATCCGCATCAAGGTCTACGACAGCAAGGAACTGGCAGGAGCGCCCGCTACCTTCAAGGCCTGCGACGCGCGCGACAAAGAGTGGGCCGGGATGAAGTACACGATCCAGGTCGCGCCGGAAGACTGCACCGGATGCGGCGTCTGCGTCGATGTCTGCCCTGTCAAGAACAAGAGCGAAGTCCGGCTGAAGGCGATCAACATGGTGCCGCAGCCTCCGCTGCGCGCGCCGGAGAGCGAGAACTGGGATTTCTTCCTCCAGATTCCGGAACTCGACCGCAGAAAAATCAAAGTCGGGACGATCCGCCAGCAGCAGGTACAGGAACCGCTGTTCGAGTTCTCGGGCGCCTGCTCGGGATGCGGCGAGACTCCTTATCTGAAGCTGCTTTCGCAGTTGTTCGGCGACCGCGCGATCGTGGCCAACGCGACCGGCTGTTCGTCGATCTACGGCGGAAACCTGCCGACTACGCCGTGGGCCAAGAACGCCGACGGCCGCGGGCCCGCGTGGTCGAATTCGCTGTTCGAAGACAATGCCGAATTCGGCATGGGATTCCGCGTCTCCATCGACAAGCAGACGGAGTTCGCGCACGAACTGCTGCAGCGCGTCGCCGGAAATGTAGGCGAGGATCTCGTCACCGCCATCCTGACCGCAAAGCAGAAAGATGAGTCCGACATCTACGAACAGCGCCAGCGCGTTGACATCCTGAAGGAGAGGCTGGCCAAGGTCAACTCGGCGGATGCGAGACAGCTTCTCTCTGTGGTCGACATGCTGGTCAAGAAGAGCGTATGGATCGTGGGCGGCGACGGCTGGGCCTATGACATCGGCTACGGCGGTCTCGACCACGTGCTGGCCAGCGGGCGCAACATCAACATCCTGGTGCTCGACACTGAAGTTTATTCGAACACCGGCGGACAGGCGTCGAAGGCCACACCGCGCGCGGCGGTTGCGAAATTTGCCGCCGGCGGCAAGCCTAGTCCGAAGAAAGATCTCGGACTCATGGCCATGACTTACGGCAACGTCTACGTGGCGAGCGTCGCGATGGGCGCGAAGGATGAGCACACCCTCAAGGCCTTCCTGGAAGCGGAAGCCTACGACGGGCCGAGCATTATCATCGCGTACTCGCACTGCATCGCCCACGGCATCGACATGACCACCGCTATGACCGATCAAAAAGTCGCGGTCGAGTCGGGACAGTGGCTGCTCTATCGTTACAACCCCGAGCGTGCAGCGACGGGCGAGAATCCGCTGGCGCTCGATTCACGCGCGCCTTCCCGCAAAGTACAGGAATACATGCTGCAGCAGACGCGCTTCAAGATGCTGACCAAGAGCAAACCAGACGATGCGAACCGGCTGTGGAAGTTGGCGCAGCAGGACGTGGAGAATCGCTATCGCATGTACGAATACATGGCCAGCCGCAAGACGGAAGTGCCCGCTGCCAAGGATGCCGCGGAAAAGCCAGCACCGGCCGCAGACAAGCCGGTACCGACAGGAACTGCGCACTAGCTGCGCTGTGACAGAAGAAGAGCGAGGAACAAAATGATCGATCTCAACACCACTTATCTTGGCCTAAAGTTGCGCTCGCCGCTCGTGGTCTCGGCCTCGCCGCTCTCCCGCGATGTGGACGGAATCTGCCGCCTGGAAGACGCCGGCGCTTCGGCCGTGGTGCTCTACTCGCTGTTTGAGGAGCAATTGCGGCAGGAGGAAGCCGACCTGGATTATCACCTTGCTGCCGGCACCGAAAGCTTTGCCGAATCGCTCACCTATTTCCCGCAGCCCAGCGAATTTCACACCGGACCTGAGGGCTACCTGAATCACATCCGCAAGGCCAAGGCGTCGGTGGGCATTCCCATCATCGCCAGTCTCAACGGATCAACCCTGGGCGGGTGGACGAAGTTCGCCGGCGAAATCGAGCGCGCGGGCGCGGATGCAATCGAGTGCAACGTGTACTACATCCCGACCGATCCCAAGGTCAGCGCGGCCGACATTGAGAAGACGTATTTCGACATTCTGAAAGCGGTGAAGACGACGGTTACGATTCCGGTCGCGGTCAAGCTGAGCCCGTTCTTCAGCAACATGGCGAATATGGCCCACCGCCTGGATGAGGCCGGAGCCGACGCGCTGGTGCTCTTCAACCGCTTTTACCAGCCCGACATCGACCTTGAGGAATTGGAGATTCGTCCCAACGTTCTGTTGAGCACGCCGCAAGCTTTGCGCTTGCCCCTCACCTGGATCGGAATTCTGTTCGGCCGCGTGAAAGCCGGTCTGGCGGCCACCGGCGGAGTGCACAACGCCGAAGACGTCATCAAACTGCTTATGGTCGGCGCCAACGTCACCATGATGTGCTCGTCGCTGATGCGGCATGGCGTCAATCATCTGCGCCACGTGGAGCGCGAAGTGCGCGAATGGATGGAAGAGCACGAATACGAATCGGTGGCACAGATGCAGGGCAGCATGAGCCAGCTCAAGTGCCCCGACCCGGGCGCATTCGAGCGGGCCCAATACATGCGAGCGGTAAAGGGCATGCAACACATTCACATGGCCGGATGGCGTTGATGGGCTTGTGGAAGGGCACGGCTTCAGCCGTGCCGTCATGAGGAAGAAGAGATACGGGCTTTAGCCCCTGAGGTTAGCTGCTGTGGCACACGCGAACACTTACGAAATAATATCGACGGAATCGAGAAGCGAAGTCCTCGGACGCCGCCCCTCCGTTAGCTCCACCGAAGATAACGCAATCGAAAAAGCCCAGCGCGAACGCCGGCACGCGCTCATTCTTCCGCGCGAGCACGGGGCGTGGGGACTGTTACTCGTCCCCATGGTCACAGGTGCGGGCGTCGCGTTCCGCGAAGGCGCCCACGTTGCTCCGGCGTTGTTGCTGCTTGTCGCGACCCTCGCTCTGTTCTGGTTGAGAACCCCGGTGGAGAGCCTGCTAGGCACGTCTGCCATGCGGGCACAAACGGCGGACGAACGGCGCTCTGTCGCCTCGGTAATCGCAGTTCTGGTTGCAGTCGCAGCACTCGCCCTGGGCGCTTTGCTGTGGGCGGGGCACAACCCGTTGCTATGGCTGATTGGCGCGGCTGCCGGAGTTGCATTCGTCGCACAGGCGCTGCTCAAGAAGCTGGGACGCAGTTCGCGCATGCTCTCTGAAATCGTAGGAACGATTGGGCTCACTGCATCGGGCCCAGCCGCCTACTACGTCATCACTGGGAAGTTCGGCGCCATGGCATGGATGATCTGGATCGCGAATCTGATCTTCGCCGGCGACCAGATCCACTACGTGCAGTTCAGAATTCACACCGTCCGCGTCGAAGGCTTTGTCGAGAAACTAAAGCGCGGCTGGGCCTTCGCCGCCGGGCAACTCCTGATGACCGCGGCGCTCACCATCGCGTGTCTTTCCGGTCTGATTCCCGCGATCGCTTCGGTCGCTTTTTCGCCGCTCCTGTTTCGCGGCTGGTACTACTTCATTCAGAAGCCCAGACCGTTGGCCGTACGGAAGTTGGGCTGGAACGAACTGACTCACGCCGTGGCGTTCTGCGTTCTGTTCATCGCAGCCTTCGCTATAGCAAAGTAGAGCCGGCGTCTTGCCGGCTGTCGCCAGAGCCTACGACGGAACGCGCCGCCCCAGAACTCGCGGTTGAAGATGAAGTTGGCAGATTCCAGTCTTTCCTCCGACCGCAAATCTGCAACTCATTGATAGCCAGCGACTTCATATCTTCTTGTACGTACATTATTGTAAGAAAAATGTTCCTGCAGGAACACTATGGAAAAACTCCCGCATCTCCTTTGAATCGCTCAGCTTATCCGCGTTTTAGCCCCTAACTCACAATCACGGCAGCGCCATCGATCGCATCATTCTTGACCGCGAGCAGCGCCTCGTTGGCCTGCTCGAGTGGAAACACAGTGACTCGTGGCTGCATCCTGATTTGAGCGGCCAGCGCGAGGAAGTCACGCGCGTCGCCGCGAGTCATGTTGGCCACGCTACGCAGCTGGCGCTCACCCCACAACAAACTGTCGTAGTCGAACTGCGGGATGCGATCAAGATGAATCGCGTTGATCGCTACGACGCCACCCTTGCGCAGGCTGCCTAAGGCCGCGATCACCACGTCGCCGCTAGGCGCGAAGGTGATCGCGCGGTCAAGTTCCGCGGGCGGCTTCTCGGTTTCACTCCCCACCCACGTCGCACCGAGCGACGCCGCCAATTCGCGGTGCGACTTCCCTCGCGTCGAAACGTACACGTCGCACTTCCACGCGCGCAGCACGTCGATGGTCAGGTGTGCCGAAGCACCGAAGCCAAACAAGCCCACACGCTCGCCAGGTTCGACGCCAGCAACGCGCAAGCTGCGGAAGCCGATGATGCCGGCGCACAGCAGCGGCGCGGCATGCAGATCGTCGAGCCCTGCGGGCAGCGGGAAGACAAAGTCGGCGCGTGCCAGAACGTACTCCGCATATCCGCCAGGAACACCGTAGCCCGTGAACGTGGGCGCGTCGCAGAGGTTCTCCATGCCCTTGCGGCAATAGGAGCATGTGCCGTCGGTACCGCCAAGCCAGGAGACGCCCACGCGTGCGCCCAGAGGAAGCTCTGGCGTCGCGCCGTCGATGACATCGCCCACGATCTGATGGCCCGGAATCATTCCGCTGTGTTTGGGAGCGAGGTCGCCCTCAACGATGTGGAGGTCGGTGCGGCACACGCCACAGGCGCGGACGCGTAGCAGAACGTGGCCAGGACTCACTTGCGGATATGCAACCTCGGCGATCTGCAGCGGTCGCTCGGAAATCGGTCGCGGTGAGGTTAGGACGGCGGCTTTCATTCTGATTCACCTTCGCCATTTATGATGCGCGGCACCTTCGCCAGGCTGCGCCTGGCGGACAGCCGAAGCCTGCCCTGAGCGAAGTCGAAGGGGCGGCTGTCCCCACATACTCTGCTACTTCGCCGGCATCAATTCCAGCGTCAGGACCTCAAACGGTTCCAGGTGAAATGTGTGTTGCTCTCTCGCAGGAATCGTCAGCGCTGGTTTGGCGCCGTCGCCCGTCCAGGGGCTGCGTGCGGCGTAGGAACGCGCGGAACCTGCGGGCAGTTCCAGAAGATTCGTGAGATTGCCGGTGAAATCTTGCGGCTGATCGCTGGGATTGCGCAGCGTCACAATCGCCTTCTCGTGCGACCATGACGCCCAGCCATACACTTCGAGTCGCGCCGGATCGCCGCCAATCCAATGCGAGTCTTTCAGCGTCGGCGCGTTGTCGCGCGACCACTTGGCCGCCTCGGCCAGCACATCCCAATTCTCTGAAGAGAGCAGCGACGGCGTGATGTACATCTCCTGCAACTGGGTGCCGGTTCCGAAGTAATCGTGAACCTCATCGGGAAAATCGTGACCGGGATCGTCGCCTAACCGCTCCGCGTAGCGCGCGAAGATGAGCCCATGCAGCATCAGCGAATTCATGGGGAACAGCGGGCCGTCCTCAACGACCCAGCGATAGAGTTGCGAGTCGCGATAGGTGATCCAGCGCTGGCGATTGGTGCCGACGCCCGCGAAGCTGTGGTCATCGCCACCACGCCAGATCGAATCGGCATAGAGCAGCCAGAACGGCGAAGGATACGTACCGGTTGTCAGGTTGATGTAGATATCTGGCTTCTTCGCGCGCAGGTCGCCGATCAAGTGGATGGCCGCATCAAAGTCGCTGTCGAACTCACTGCCCTTGATGACTTCGTTGGCGTTACCCGTGCCATCGAACTTGAACTGATTGATGCCATATTTTGCGATCAGGTCAAGGCAGGTGTCGTGGAAATATTTGTAGTACTTTGGGCCCGACAGCGCGAGGCCGCCTTCGTTCGTCTCGAATCCCTGCGCGTGGGCGGAGGCGAGGCGTTGCTCTTTCGGCTTGTCGTATCCGCCCCAGGGAGAAAGCCATATGCCAGGCGCAGCGCCGTAACTAGCGGCGGTCTGCGCTACCTTCGTAAATCCATCAGGAAAGCCGGGATTGAACTTCCAGAGAGTCGTGGGATCATCCCAGCCGTCGTCGAACATGAAGCTGTCGAGCTTCACGCCCCGCTTCTTCGTCAGTTCCTCACCGAAACTCTGAATCTCCGCGACAGCACCCTGCTCGTTGTAGCGGTCGAAGTATCCCAAGTCGTACCAGGAGTTGTAATGCAGGAACGTGCGATACGGATGGGCGCGTTCGAGTTCCACGTAGTTTAGAAAATCGCGACGCAACTGCGCAGCGTGAGTCACACCGACGACAGACGAATAGGTCACAGCCAAGCCCGCTTGCAACGGAAGTTCGCGGGAGAGCCAACAGGCGGCGCGGTCGCCGCGGACACGGCACTCGGACAGCGGATGCTCGAAGCCTAGAAACCAGGTCCCGGCGGTGACCGGCGATCCTTTCACCTGGCCTGAGACGGAGGCGCCGGGCACGATCGCATCGACGAGTCCGATTTGCGCCAGCGCAAGTGGCTGGTGCAACGCTCGGATCGTAACTTCCTGACGAACGTAGTTGGCACCTTCACGCAGGATCGCCTTCCAAACGACCTGGACTTTTGCAGAGGGATACTCGAGTACGATGCGCAATTCGCGTCCCGGCAAGCGGTCGGCAGCCTTCGACGAGTTCGGCGACGGGGGAATATCACGGAGCACTGGCGCCGCAACGATCTTAAGATCGGAGGAGCGCAGCACCGCGCCTTCCTTGGGAACCAACTCAAACACACTGCCATCGAGCGCCAGGCTTGCCTTCGTGAAATGATTGGTCAGGCTCTGCCAGCGCAACGACCCGCCACGGATGGACCAGGTCGCCGAAATGGAATCGTTGGAAAGAGAGATGCTGTCGCCATCAGGGCTGGCGAAGGACGATCGAGCCGGAACAACCGAAGCCAGGACGATCAGCAACAGCGCGCAATAGAAATAAGGACGATGTGACATCTGGGCAAAATTCCTCGAACCAGCGGCGATGGACAGCTCAACAGACTACGGGACGCGTTCGCGTGAAACAAGAAGAAAGCAGTCGCAACCGGCCTAGTGACGCGTGAACAGCGAGACACTACGGTGCTGAAAAGACGGCCAACACCTTGAATAGCAACCACTTTGACTGGGCTGCGATTTGACTTGACAATCATCATAAACGAAAGTAATAGTTTTAACTCGTAATAATATGAAAGTGCTTTGCTGGGAGGCAGCTATGCGTGTCGGCCGTCGCGGTTGTGGTTCGTTCGCTGGGCTCATCTCCTTATTAGGAGCTACCTTGCTGCTGGCAACAGCGGCGGTGGGGCAGGGATCGTATCAAGCGCAGGTTCGCGGCGTGGTCTCGGACGCGACCGGCGCCGTGGTGGTGAACGCAACCGTTACCATCACCAACGTTGCCACCGGTATTGTGCAGACTGCAAACAGCAACGAGCACGGTGAGTATTTCTTCACAGGCTTGCGCCCTGCTGCCTACACCGTGAAAGCCCAAGTGTCCGGCTTTCGCGTGGTGGAAAAGACGAATGTCGTTCTGCAGGTCGACCAGCAGACCACCGTCGACTTTGTGCTACATCCCGTGAGCGTGAGCGAGACGATGGAAGTCAGCGCCGCCGCTCCCCTGCTGGACACCGAGAGTGCGACTCTGGGCACGGACATCAGCAGCGAATATGTGCACGAGCTCCCTCTGGCCAACCGGAGCTTCTTTGGCCTGACGTTCCTGGCGGCGGGCGTGACCGAGGTGGCAGGGTCAGGCACCGGTGATAACTATCCGTCGGGAACGAACTTCACTTCCAACGGGCAGCGCAACGCGACCGCTGAGATACGGCTGGACGGCGCCCTGATCAGCGCGCCGGAACAAGGAGAGGGAGGGAATTCCAACGTCTACTATGAGCCCCTGGTCGAGGGCATGCAGGAAATGAAGGTGCAGAACAACAGCTTCTCGGCCGAGTTCGGCAACAACGGCGGCACGGTCGTAAACATGGTGATGAAGAGCGGAACCGATGCCTTCCACGGCAGTGGCTGGTACTTCCTGCAGCGCGCGCAGTTGGACGCTCGCGATTTCTTTAATCCCGCCAACGTCGGCCCAAAGCCGGACAGCAAGCGCGACCAGGGAGGATTTTCGCTGGGCGGCCCGATCGTGAAGAACCGCACGTTCTTTTTCGTCGATTTCGAGAAGGTTGCAAGCTCCAGCGCGTCCAGCGGAGTTGTGACCGTACCGACCCTGGCGGAGCGGCAAGGCGATTTTTCGGCGACATCGAATCCTATTTACGACCCAACTGCGCAAGGGTGTGGGAATCCATGCGTAACCAGGCCGCAGGTGCAGTACAACGGCCAAATGAACGTGATCCCGCCCAGCGAACTGGATCCCATCGGATTGGCCGTCCTCAATCTTTATCCGAAGCCCAGTAACGGGAACGAATTCAATAACTACAACTACTCGACGCTGGCGTCGGGTCCAGGTTACCAGTTCGACATCAAGATAGACCACCAGATCAACGATAGGAATCGCATCAGCGGCCGCTACAGCCGGGGCTGGAGCAACTATACGACTCCGTTGACCTTGGGCGACGGCTTCGACAATGACGGAATCAAGAGCGGTGTGACGGTGGCGCAAAACGCCTCGCTGGAATATACCTGGACCATCAACCCGCGGACCATCTGGACTAGCCATGTAGCAGTCGACCGGGTGCACGAACTGTCGCTCCCGGGCATCCCGACGATCTCCAGTTTCAACGCCTCGCTGCCGGCTGGGGTTCAGGGCTTGCCTTCGGTGTTCCAACAGGCCAACGGGATCGACAAGATGCCGACGTTTCTGATGCAGGGGAATTTGCCCTGGACAAATCTCTACGATCAGTGCTGCATCAACACTACCTTTGCCCACACACTGGTCAGTTATTCCTCGCAGTTGGTGATTTCCAAAGGGGCTCATCTGATTAAAGTTGGGGGCGAGCAGAGAATTTTCTACAACAACTTCTGGCAGCCGAATTACCCGAGCGGCTTCATCACCTTTACGGACAACACCACCTCGCAGAATCCAAACAGCGATACAGATGCTTCGGGGAACCCAACCGGCAATCCCTTTGCCAGCCTGGCTTTTGGGTACGGCGACAATATCAACGCCTCCAGTCAGCTGGTGGTAACTCCTTCGGTCGCGAACAAGTCGCTGGAGACGGGATTTTATGTCCAGGATGACTGGAAGGTGAACTCGAAACTCACGATCAATCTGGGCTTGCGTTACCAGTGGAGTTCGCCATACACATCGCGCGGCAACCAGATCGAGTTCAGCAATTTCACCGCCGACAGTGGCGTGAGTCTCGACCTGACCAGCCTGCCCGCCGTTGCGCCCACGGGAACCATGAGCGTACAGGGGCAGATGCAGAGCTATGGACTGAACTACCCTGCGTCGCAAGAGGTGCTCGGCACAACCCAGTTCCCGACGTCGAGCATGAGGACGGTTCCGACCTACAGGAAGGATCTTGGGCCGAGGCTGGGCTTCTCGTACCAACTCGATTCGCAGACTGTGGTACGTGGAGGGGCGGGCATCTATTTCGGAATGAGCCCGGCCACAAACTTTCAGTATCCGGGCTCGGCGTTCCGTAAGACTGCGAACCTGTTTTTTACGCACGACAATTTCGCGACCCAATCCGCGACCCTGGAGAATCCGTTTCCGGGAGGCTTTAGCGGTCCGCAGGGTACGCAGTACGGCCAGTTTGCCAACTGGGGTTACCAGAACCCGAACGATCTGGGCACAACAGCGGCGCGAGACGCCAACATTTACATGTGGAATCTGGGGATCCAGCGGCTACTCCCCAGCCAGATCGTGCTCGGCGTAGACTACTCCGCCAATCGAAGCACGCATCTGCCGTGGGCCGGCACCAACAACCGTTCTTTCATGACTTCGGCCTTGCTGGCGCAGGTCACCGCGGCGGTCACTCCGACGGATTCGACTTGCACTCAGGATGGCTGCGTAAGCAACTTTCTTCAGACGCCAGTGGGCAACCCGTTTTTCACAATGTTCACTGCCCCTTGCACGTCGAGCGCTTCGCATCCCTGTTTCAACGAACCGAATTCGAACTATGGCGATCCGTCCGGGACCCTGCCCTTGGGGACTCTGTTGAACCAGTACCCACAATTCAACGGCGACTTTGAAGGGCTGATGATCGAGGAAGCGAGTTCGTGGTACAACGCTCTGCAGATTCGATTCCAGAAGCGCACTACGCACCACATCAGTTTTGAGGGTAGCTACACGATATCGAAGGCAACCGACGACTCGTCGGCGGGCCGGAACAACTGGGTAGGTGCGCTCGGCGTAGGCATTCCGCAACAACTGGATCGCCTGTCCGCGGAACGCAGCATTGGGGGCAACGACACGCCACAGCGACTCGCGGCCGCCGTGGTGGTGGATCTGCCCATTGGGCGCAACCAATGGATTGGCGGCAATATGAACCGAGCCGTCGACGCCGTTATTGGAGGCTGGTCGCTGGCGACGGTCATCACTCAGCAATCGGGACAACCGATGGCCCTCGGCATGAGCAACGCCCGTCTGGCGAATGGCACCCAGCGCCCCCAGGTTTTGTGCTCCCAATTTAAGACTGGAACCAGCATGCACTCCGCCGCCTTGAGTTGGCAGAATGCGAATCCTGCTGCCTATCTGAACAGCAACTGTTTTGGCGACCCCGGCGACCAGACTCCTGGGAACGCTCCACGGTACTTTTCCGGGCTGCGCGTCGACGGCGTCCACAACATGGATCTGAATGTTTACAAGTCGTTTGTGCCGAAAGAAGGGATGCGGATCGAGGTGCGGGCGGAGATGTTCAACTTCACCAATCACCCGCGCTTTGGACAGCCGAATTCGGCTGTAGGCGATCCGCTTTTCGGGACAGTTACAAGCGACGCGACAGGGGAAAATCCGCGATCCTTCCAGTTTGGATTGCGGTTCGAGTTCTAAGAGCCCTGCTCAAACCGTAGACGCTACGGATCTTGCCGCCGAGCGAGCAGGGGTAAGTGTGACTTGATCGCGGCCGTTAGTAAATCGCGCTGGTACGGATTCAGGAGCGGGTATGACACGAAAAACTCTATTCGTATTTCTCTCCTTATTATTGCTCGCGCTGGGGCTGGTCGCGGCGCCTGATTCCGAAAAACAGGACTGGGCGAACCAGGATTGGACGAACTATGTCCGCATCGGCGCTTATGGTTTAAAGGGCGGGGACGCGCTGGAGATCGTGCGCAAGGCGCAGGCCAGCGGAGTGTTCGGGATTGAAGTCGACAATGACATTCCGGGACGCTACGAGAGCTTTCTCAATCCAGAAGAGAAACTGAAGGCGATCCGCGAGGTGGCGGAAGCGGCGCACCACGAGGGCAACTACGCGTTCGTCTACATCGCCGGAACGGAGTGCATCACCGCGCATGGGGATAAGGTGGCGCACACGCTGGCCAAGGATCATCCCGACTGGTTGCAGCGCAAGATCACGGGGGAGCCAGCAATTTTCGGAGGCGGCAGCGCGTTCTGGATCCGGGAGGGAGATGAGGATGTTTGGGTCAGCCCATATGCCCCGGAGTGGCGGAAGATCTATATGGAACGGGTACGACAGATTGCGGCCACGGGAATTGACGGAATTTATATCGACATTCCTTACTGGATGACGCACTTCGATGGCTGGGAAGATACCTGGGCCAGTTTCGATGACTACACAGTCGCGGCTTTTAAGCAGCAGACGGGACTGAATGCAAAGCACGATTTGAAGCTGGGGGACTTTTCGGACCCGGCATTCCGCAAGTGGGTGGCGTTCAGGATTCAGACCTTCACTGATTTTCTGAGCGAGGTTGACCGCACGGCGAAGGCCGTCAATCCGAAGATCAAGACCATTCCCGAAATCTATCCTGGGATTGAAGGCGAGTCAGTGCGCGTTGGGGCTGATGTTTACAGCCTCTATCCGGTGGTCGACGCGATTGCGCACGAATACGAATTTGGCGAAGGCGACCACATGGCTTCGTCGCGGAAGCCGCTGGACTGGTTCCGCTACCAGGTGGGCATGCACTCGTTCCGCGCGTTCGCGCAGGGGAAAGCCACCTGGATTCTGAATTACTCGTGGGATGGGGACAAGAAGGTCGACGGGAGCGAAGCCATGATTCGCGAATCTATGATGAATCTGGCGATGTCGCAGGTGATGGTGGGCGCGAACTTCTGGGATGCGCCGGGACATTCGATGGCGGGATCGAATGATCTACCGACGCGGAAGAAAATCTTTTCGTGGATTAAGGCGCATGAGAAGACGTTCTACTTGCCGCGCTCGCCGGTTGATCCGATTGGGGTTTACTTTTCGCCGGAGACGCGGAACTTGTATGCGCAGGACTTCATTGCGTCGTATCGCGGGATTGTGATTCTGCTGATGCAGAAGCATCTTGAATTTCAGATTGTGACTCCGCGGACGCTGGCGGAGTTTCGCGGGAAGACGCTAGTGTTGCCGGATGTACGGGTGCTCAGTGACGGCGAGAAGAACTGGATGCAGAGTTTCGCGGCGCACGGGAATCGTCTTGTGATCACCGGCACGGACGCTACAGGGATGGGCGACTCGCAGAATGCAGTACGATTCGTTACGTGCCCGGGGCTGGCCTACAACGCGGAATTGGAGAAGGATTTTGAACACGCGTCACCGGATTCTGAGGCGGCGTTTCTCTCGAGTCTGCGGGGTGGCAACAGCGTGCAGATCAAGGCGGGGACGCAGGTGGCGACATCGATCGCTCGGACTTCCGATGATCGCATCAACGTTTTCTTTGCAAACTTTGCCGGGCTGCGGGGTGGTTCGAATCCGGTGCAGACGCCACAGACGGGCGTTGAGGTTAGCGTAATCGCGAAAGGCGGGAAGGGCTTCGTCCTTCCTTTTCTGGGCGAGGCGCAGGCGATCAACGGGGTGCGTCATGGCGACAGCATGACATTTACACTGCCTCCAATTATTAAGGGCGCGGTGTTCTGGTATGAACCCTAAAACAGCGTCTTGGCGTACGAGGAGCGGGCGAGACGCCCGCTCGACAGCCGTCGGGACGCCGGCGCTACTGTCGAGTCTCGGACGTGCCGGACTCCCAATTCTTCGATCTTGCGACGGCCTCGTTCCAACGGTTTCGCAATAGGCGAGCCTGCGATGTGGGCATCTGGGGCCCGAATCGGCGATCTTTTTTCGCGGCGAAAGTTTCGAGATCTTCCGCCTTCCAAAAACCCACGGCCAGACCGGCGAGGTATGCGGCCCCTAGCGCCGTGGTTTCCGTCACGGCAGGGCGGACGACGGGCACTCCGAGAATGTCTGACTGAAATTGCATGAGGCTGTTGTTGGCGGCGGCGCCTCCGTCGACGCGGAGTTCCTGCACCGCGTCACCGGAATCGAGGCGCATGGCGTCGAGCAGGTCCGCGACCTGGTAGGCGATGCTCTCGAGCGCAGCGCGGGCGAGGTGACCCGCGGTGGTGCCGCGGGTGAGTCCGAACATGGAGCCGCGCGCATAGGAATCCCAGTGCGGCGCACCCAATCCGACGAAGGCGGGGACGAAGTAGACGCCGCCGTTGTCGGGGACAGAGTTGGCCAGTGCCTCGACCTCTTCCGATTTGCGAATCAAGCCCAGGCCGTCGCGCAGCCATTGCACGACCGCGCCGCCGACAAACACGCTGCCCTCGAGAGCGTATTCGGTTGCGTCGCCGATTTTCCAGGCGACCGTCGTCACCAGGCGGTTGGAGGACGGTACGACGCGGCGGCCAGTGTTTTGCAGCATGAAGCAGCCGGTGCCGTATGTGTTCTTGGTCAGACCGGGCCGAATGCAGCGCTGACCGAAAAGGGCCGCCTGCTGATCGCCGGCAATCCCAGCGAGCGGAATCTTGTCCCAGCCTCTTACTCCGCTGACTTCTCCGTAGACCTGGCTGGAAGAACGCACGGCCGGCATCATTGATATAGGGACGCGAAACAGATCGAGGAGTTCGTGATCCCATGCGCCGGTGTGGATATTGAAAAGCATGGTGCGCGAGGCGTTGCTGGCGTCGGTCGCGTGAACACGGCCGCCGGTGAGTTTCCAGAGCAACCAGGTGTCCACCGTGCCAAAGGCGAGTTTGCCGGACTCGGCGTCGCGACGCGCGCCGGCGACATTGTCCAACATCCAGGAAATCTTGCTGGCAGAGAAATAGGAATCAATGAGTAATCCGGTGCGCTGCTGGATGACGGGACCGTGGCCTTCGCTGCGGAGGCGCTCGCAGAAATCGGCGGTGCGACGGTCTTGCCAGACGATGGCGTTGTGGACGGGCTTTCCGGTCTCGCGATTCCATACGATCGTGGTTTCGCGCTGGTTGGCGATGCCGATCGCGGCAATGTCGCCGGGCTGCGCTTTGACTTGAGCGAGCGATTCCAACGCAACCGCAATTTGTGAAGAGGCGATCTGCTCGGGATTGTGTTCGACCCATCCGGGTTGAGGAAAGATCTGATCGAATTCACGTTGGGCGACGGCGTGGACAATTCCGTCTTGATCAAACAAGAGAGCGCGCGAACTGGTGGTGCCCTGGTCTAACGCTAAGACATATTTCACGGTTCCTCCTCGAACCCCCGGTGGCGTGCCAAAAAGTTGGCTATAAAGGGCGCAGGAAGCGGCGGATCCCAAAGTCATAGAGAGCCGCGCCAGCCAGGCCGCCGAGCAGGGGCGCGACGATGGGAATCCACCACACATGGGTTCCGTCGGTGAGGCCGTTGTTGCGAAATCCGGCGACCACCGTGAAGAGCCTGGGCCCGAAATCACGCGCGGGATTGATGGCATAGCCGTGCATGCCGCCGAAACTCACGCCAATCGCAACCACGACCAATCCAATCATGGCAGGCGCGAGGTTCGCTCCCGGCGGCATATTGAACTCGTCGGTGATCGCGAATATGAGAAGGACAAGCAAACCTGTGCCGATGAGTTGATCTAAGAAGCCCGCCTGCAGAATCGCGGGAAAAGCAGGAAACGTGGTGAAGACTCCGGCTGTGTGGTCCAGTTGCGGATCGGTCTGCCGGAAGGCGGGAAGGTAGTTCCAATACACGAGGGCGGCTGCGACGAACGCCCCGGCGGTCTGTGCGATGGAGTAGGGCAGGACCTTGCGCCACGCGAAACCCCGAAAGACTGCCAGCGCCAGAGTCACCGCGGGGTTCAGATGCGCTCCTGACACTTTGCCAGCGATGTAAATGCCCATCGTCACCGCGAGCCCCCAACCGAGAGTGATGTTAGTGAAGCCGCCGTGAACGGTTTCCCCTGGATCTTTTGCTGGGAACAGAACGACCATGGCAACCACACCCGTGCCGAACAGGATGAGAACCAAAGTGCCGAGGAATTCTGCAATCAACTCCGCCGTGAGTGAGGGCTTCGAGTTCATTCTTGTCTCCGGTGCTCGATTGGGCCGCGCTTCTTAACTGTGCTTCTTAGCCGTGCTTCCAGACCGCGAAGTAGTCTACCAAGCGGCTGCGATGGACGTGCGGTTTTCGCCAGCCGAGCCGCAAATTTGCTCCTTCGCCCACGGGTCCAAAAAGTAACCTGCGCGGGCCTTTTCGCTTGACATTTGGGGAGGGGTCCGTAAGATAGAACAATATTTATGCATTAGACTGCATATTTATTCATCATGAATAAAACACTGCGGCAACGAGCGGTTCTGGATGTGCTGAAGCACGGGTCCATCGCCAGCCAGGAGGATCTTCAACGGCTCCTGCGCAAGCGGGGCTTCAAGGTGGGACAGGCCACCCTGTCGCGCGACATCCGCGATTTAAATCTGAGCAAAACTTCCCACGGATATTCCCTTCCTCAAGGCGAAAGTGGGGTGGGAGTTGCGCTGCCTCCGGTGTCACGGCTGGTGCGCGAGTTTGTGCTCGACATTCGATCGGCGCAGAACCAGTTGGTCATCAAAACGATCGTGGGCAGCGCCCAGCCGGTGGCGGCGGCGCTGGACGAGGCCGATTGGTCTGAGGTAGTCGGCACGATTGCCGGGGACGACACCATCCTGATTGTTTGTCCCGACAAGGACGACGCACGGAAGTTGGCGGGACGGATTGAGGAGATGCTGGGCTAGTGGCGGCGAAACTGAAAACTGCGGTGCTGGGGGCGACAGGATATTCCGGGCTGGAATTGACGCGGATTCTGCTGCGGCATCCGCGACTGGAAAAGCCGGTTCTGCTTCGGCGGTCGGCTGATAACGGCAGTTCTTCGGACGTTGCTTCGGACCTGGCGGATGTGTTTCCTGCCCTCTGTGGAAATGGCGGGTATCCGCTGCACGCGCTCTCCTGGCAGGCGATGAAGCAGCAGGGAGTGGAATTGCTGTTTCTGGCGACGCCGCATGAGGCATCGCGGGCGCTTGTCCCTGAGGCGCTGTCTCACGCCCTACGAGTGGTCGATCTGAGCGGCGCGTGGCGGTTGAAACAGGAACAGCATCGAACCATCTACAACTTTCAGGACGCGGATGCGGTCTCGGCGGCGGAGCTGACAGAGAAGGCTGTCTACGGGTTGCCCGAATTGAATGGCGATCGCGTGGCCGAGGCGACGCTGGTGGCGAATCCTGGATGCTATGCCACATCGGTGATCCTGGCACTGGCACCGCTGCTCAAGGCTGGTGTTGTGGATCGCAAGCACGGAATCGTCTCCGATTCAAAGTCGGGTGTGTCGGGAGCGGGTAAGGAGCCGACAGCTAAGACGCATTTCGTATCGGTTGCCGACAATCTGTCGGCATATTCAATCTTCAATCACCGGCACGTGGGCGAGATTGTTGAACAACTCGGACTGGGTGAGGCGGAGTTGATCTTTACTCCGCACCTGCTGCCGATTCCCCGCGGGATTCTCTCGACGATCTATTTGCATCTGAATCGTGAGATGACGCCGCTGGAAGTCGAGTCGTGCTTTCGAAACTTTTACTCGGGCAAGCGCTGGGTACGCGTGTTCCAGACTCCGAAGCTTCCGCAAGTACAGTTCTCACTGCACACCAATTATTGCGATCTGGGGTTCTGTCTGGCTGAAGACGGCAAGCGACTGGTGCTGATTTCCTGCATCGACAACCTGCTGAAGGGCGCGGCCGGGCAGGCAGTGCAAAACATGAATCTGATGTATGGATGGCCGGAGGAAGAGGGGTTGCTGTGATTATCGTGGTCAAAATCGGAGGGGCCGCACTCGAAGACGCTCCCACTCTGCGCAAGTGCGCTCGGGCGATTGCGGAACTGGCACAGGACGGGCATCGCGTCGTCGTGGTTCATGGCGGGGGCAGTGCGCTGACGCGTGTCCTGAAGCAACTGGGCAAGCAGAGCGAATTCATCGGTGGGCTGCGCGTGACCGATGCCGAGACGCGCGACGTGGCGCTCATGGTGTTGGGCGGGATGGTGAACAAGAAACTCGTAGCCGCGATTCAGTCTGCCGGGATGCCTGCGGTAGGATTCTGCGGCGGCGATGGCATGACGTTCCGCGCTCGGCGAAAACACATACGCGGCAACGATGTTGGATTCGTCGGTGAGATTTGTTTTGCGGAGCCGTGCTGGATCGAAGCGTTGTGGCAGCAGGGAGGAATTCCGGTGCTTGCGTCGCTCGCTCTGGGGGCGGACGGTGAGTATTACAACGTGAACGCCGATGAGATGGCAGCGGCGTGCGCCGCAGCCTGCCACGCGAATGCGCTCATCTTTTTGACCGATGTGCCTGGAGTGAAAGACGCGGAGGGTACCGTGATTCCGTGGTTAAGCACGAAGCAGGCACAGGACATGGTGGACGGATCGATCGTCAGCGGAGGCATGTTGCCCAAACTGGAGGCCTGCAAACAGGCTTTGAAGCAGGGTGTAGGCCGGGTACGGATATTGCCTGCCGCGGAAGCCGAGGCGCTGCCGCAGTTTTATCTCACCAAACTGAATTGCGGAACGGAAGTCACGTGCGCATGAGTTCAGGAGCGCAGTTACCGAAAGAGGAGTCAGAGTTGAACAGTCCATTGCAAAGCAGAGTACCGGCGCCAGGAGTGCCGGAAACATTTCCCAGCACTTTCTGGTGTCCAGACCTGGTGTCGACGCGCGATCTCGGACCGCAGGGAGTTCAGGCTGTGTTGCACCTGGCGGAACTCATGAAGTCTCGGCCATCGGTTTTTCAACGGTCGATGGCGGGGAAACAAATGGTGATGTTCTTCGAGAAGCCTTCGCTCCGCACCCGGCTCACGTTCGAGGCAGGGATGACGAGCCTGGGCGGAACGGCGATGTTCGTGGACCAATCGCAGAGCCGACTGGATGCTCGCGAGACGCTGAGCGATATCGCACACAATCTCGAGCGCTGGGTCGACGTGATCGTGCTGCGCACTTTTGCGCAGGAAACGATCGAGGGCATGGCACGTTTTGCCTCCGTTCCTGTCATTAATGCGCTTAGCGATCTGGAGCATCCGTGCCAGGCGCTGGCGGACTACTTCACGCTGCAGGAGCGGTTCGGCGATTTGCGAAAGATCACGCTGGCCTATGTTGGAGACGGAAATAACGTAGCGCATTCTCTAATGCTGACCTGTGCGTGCCTGGGGTCCTCGATCCGCATCGCTGCGCCGAAGGGTTACGCGCCGAACCAGCAGATTGTCGCCGATGCACGGAAGATCGCGAAGCAGACTGGCGCGCAGATCGAGTTGCTTACTGATCCGCACGCGGCGGTCGCCGGGGTGGACGCCGTCTACACCGATGCATGGGCCAGCATGGGGCAGGAGGACGAGGCGGGGCAGCGCGCGGAAATATTTCCGCCGTATCAGGTAAACCGGCAGTTGATGGCGGAAGCCGCTCCCCATGCGGCGTTCATGCACTGTCTTCCGGCACATCGCGGAGAGGAAGTCACCGATGAGGTGATGGACTCCGACAACTCGGTCATCTTCGAGCAGGCGGAGAATCGCCTGCATGTGCAGAAATCCATTCTTTATTTATTGCTGGGCGGCGCGGTGCGCCTGCCCGTAAGGAGCGCTCATGCCTGAGAAAGTTGTTCTCGCTTATTCCGGTGGGTTGGATACGTCGATCATCATTCCATGGCTGAAAGAAAACTATTCGTACGACGTCATCGCCATGGTGGGCGACGTGGGTCAAGGTGACGATATTGAGGCTGTGGTGGAGAAGGCTTACGCCACCGGGGCCAGCAAGGTGGTTGTGGAGGATCTCCGTGAAGAATTTCTGACGGGATACGTATTCCCTGCGCTGAAGGCCGGAGCGGTGTACGAGCACAAGTATCTGCTTGGGACTTCGCTCGCACGACCGGTGATTGCGAAGCATCAAGTCGAGGTGGCTCTGCGGGAGGGCGCGACCGCGGTTTCTCACGGATGCACAGGCAAGGGCAACGACCAGGTTCGATTTGAGCTGACTTATCAGGCGCTGGCTCCGGAGTTGAAGATCATTGCTCCGTGGCGGGAGTGGACTTTGAAGTCGCGCGAAGACTGCCTCGACTACGCGGAGCAGCATGGAATTCCAGTGGCAGCGAGCCGTGAGAAGATTCACAGCCGCGACCGTAATCTGTGGCACATCAGTCATGAAGGCGGCGAATTAGAGGATGCGGGCAACGCGCCGTTGCCGACTACGTGGCAGATCACGCGTTCGCCGCAGGAGGCGCCAGACAAGGAAGAGGAAGTGCGCATCGGCTTCGGAATGGGAGTTCCTGTTTCCGTCAACGGAATGGAAATGGATCCGGTGTCGCTGGTGGAATTGCTGAACGAGATTGGTGCGCGCAACGCCATCGGCCGGATCGATCTGGTCGAGAACCGGTTTGTCGGGATGAAGTCGCGGGGATGCTACGAAACACCGGGCGGGACGCTGCTGATTGCGGCGCATCGCGAACTGGAAGCCTTGTGCCTGGAGCGCGAGGTGGCGCACTTCAAGCAGCACATCGGACTGAAGTATGCGGAGATGGTGTATTTCGGCTTGTGGTTCACTCCACTGCGCGAAGCTCTCGATGCCTTCGTGGAAAGCACGCAGAAGGAAATGACGGGGAGCACCACGTTGTCACTGTACAAAGGAAATGTGTCGGTGGTGAGCCGCGAGTCCGAGCACTCGCTCTACCGCACCGATCTTTCGTCGTTCACCATGGGAGACAGTTACGACCAGAAGGATGCCGCGGGATTCATTCGCATTCTCGGACTGCCCTCGCGGTCGAGGGCGCACGCCCGCGTGGAGGTCGCGCGATGAAGATGTGGTCCGGAAGGTTCCGGCAGCCGCTGGACCCTGATTTCGAGCGCTGGCAGCGGTCGTTCAGCTTCGACCGGCGCTTGCTGAAGTGTGAACTCATGGCCAGCAACGCGCATGCGCGTGCGCTGAAAGCCGCGGGGATTCTGTCGTCCGACGAACTGATCAGCATTTTGCAGGGGTTGAAGCAGATCGGCGAGAAGGCGGCGGAGTCGGCTGCATTTCTGGATGACGACGAGGCCGAGGATGTTCATCATTTCGTTGAGAAGCAACTGGTCGCACTGATCGGAGACACCGGATACAAGTTGCACAGCGGGCGCAGCCGCAACGAGCAGATCGCGACGGATCTGCGGATTTACGTGCGGGCGACCATTGATCAACTGCGGCACGAGCTCGCGGATCTGTGCTGCGTAGTTGTGGATCGCACGGAGCAGGTCGCGGATGCTGCCATGCCGGCGTACACGCATCTGCAACGGGCAGAGCCCGTTCTGCTCGGACACTGGCTGCTGGCCTACGTCGAGATGTTTCTGCGGGATGCGGACAGGCTGGCGGACTGCAGAAAGAGGCTGAACTTTTGTCCGCTGGGATCAGGCGCTGTCGCCGGTGCAACGTTGGCGCTGGATCGGGCTTTGATGGCGGATGCTCTCGGATTCGACGGTGCGACTGCGAACAGTATCGACGCGACCAGCGACCGTGACTTTGTGCTCGAGTTTGTCAATTCACTGTCGCTTCTCGCCGTGCACTTGAGCCGTTGGGCGGAGGAGATGATTCTGTTTTCCTCGCAGGAATATAGTTTTCTGGTTTTGCCTGAGGCTTATTCCACGGGCAGCAGTGCGATGCCGCAGAAGAAGAATGCAGATTTGCTCGAGTTAGTGCGGGGCAAGAGCGGGCGAATTCTGGGGAATGCGACCGCGCTCATGGTCGCGGTGAAGGGTCTGCCTCTGGCCTACAACAAAGACTTGCAGGAAACGCAGGAGGCTTTATTCGATTCGTCTGATACGTTGCTGCACATGTTGCCGCTGGTGACCGGATGGATGAAGGCAGTGGAATTCAACAAGGAACGGATGCTTCAGGCGGCGGAGTCGGGATTTATGAACGCCTGGGCTGGGGCGACTTATCTGGTGAAGCGCGGAGTCCCCTCGAGGATGGCGCACGAGCGGATCGGCAAAGCAGTGCAGATTTGTGTTGAGCGCGGATGTGAGCTTCAGGAACTGGCGCTCGATGAACTGAGAACGCTGAATCCGGCTTTCGATCAGGAGTTCTACGAGGCTTTGAAATTGGCTGCGGTGCTGGCGGTGCACGATGTTCCAGGAGGAACCGCGCCAAGCCGGGTGCGGCATGCAATTCAGGTGACGAGGAAGAAGATCGAGTCGCTTCGCGAGGAGGCTCATGCGCACGCGTAAAGCCATTCTGCCGGATGCACAGCAGATTCACGAATTGATTTCGGCATACTCGGGCGACGGCACACTACTGCCGCGCACGTTGCCGGAGATTTGCGAGAACGTACGGGATTTCGTGGTGCTGGAAGACGAAGAGCGCATCATCGGCTGCGGCGCGCTGCACTTGTATGGCACGCACCTGGCGGAGATTCGATCGATCACGGTCGCTCCGTGGGCGCAAGGCAAGGGCGGTGGCGGACGGCTCGTCAAGGCGCTGATGGCCGAGGCAAAGCGCCATCGGGTGGATTGCATTTGCCTGTTTACGCGCAAGCCCGACTTCTTTGCGGGGCAGGGATTCTCGGTGGCGCAGCGCGAGGACCTTCCCGACAAGATCTACAAGGACTGCCATGCTTGTCCGCGGTTTCACTGCTGCGATGAGGTAGCGATGGTACGCGGAGACCTTCCCAAGTTTGCGATCTTACCGGAACCCGCGAACTGGCTCGTAAAGCTGCAGGGGTGGACGCCGAACGTCGGAACCCAGACAGGCTCTAGTTAAGCTCGCCGGCTCCGTCCTCTGCCGCGCACAGGTATACCTGGGCGGTAATTCCTGTTTGTTGCAGGTAGCGTTCGGCGATCCGCTTGGCGAAGTCTTCGGCGTTCTCTTCGCGCACTAGATTGACGGTGCACCCGCCGAAGCCGCCTCCGGTCATGCGTCCACCGACGAAACCGGGTAAATCCTGGGCGGACTCGACCATGATGTCGAGTTCCCTGCAGCTTACTTCGTAGAGATCCCGCAAGCTGTTGTGCGAATCGCGCATCAGCGTGCCCACCCGCAGCAAGTCACCTTCAGTCAGCGCGCGCGCCGCATCAAGCGTGCGTTGATTTTCGCGGATCACGTGGGAACACCGTTTCCCGACTACCGGCGGAAGATCGTCGAGGTGCTGGTCGAGGAGTTCCACCGACACATCGCGCAAGGCACGAACGGAGGGACTCCACTTCGCGAACAGCCGCGCTGCTTCTTCGCATTCTGCGCGTCGTGTGTTGTACGCACCCGTGGCCAAATCGTGCTTGACCATGGTGTTGCATACTACGAGGCGAAGGGCGGAGGGAATGGGTACCAGTTGAAACTCCAGGGAGCGGCAATCGAGGAGAAGAGCATGGCCAGCTTTTCCGGTGCACGACACGAACTGGTCCATGATGCCGACTTTTGCGCCGACGAAAGTGTTCTCGGCTCGCTGGCATAGCTTTGCGACCTCGGGCAGTGGGAGTTGGGTATCGTTCAGGCTCATCAGGGCAAAGGCGGAAGCGACTTCGACGGCTGCTGATGAGCTGAGGCCGGCGCCGATAGGGACTTCGCCATGAACGAGCAGACTCGCTCCGCTCAGCTTGTGCCCGCCCTGCCGAAGCACGGTCGCGACACCCAACACGTAATCGCACCACGCACCGGTGCGGCGCTCCGGCAGGTGGTCGAGATCGAACTCGAAACTGCCAGGGAATTCTTCTGAGTGAATTACCAGTTTTCGATCCGGGCGAGGGGCGACGGCCACAAAGGTCGAGAAGGCGACGGCGGCGGGCATAACGAAACCGTCGTTGTAGTCGGTGTGTTCGCCAATCAGGTTGACGCGTCCGGGGGCGCGAAAGATTCTGGGGCGAGTGCCGAAGAGTCGCTCGAAGTGTTTTGTCAGCTCGTGTGCTTTCATCAGCGTCATCAGGCCCGGATGCCCATGCAAAATGGATCGTGCGGATCGAACAGAAGCTCAGCATCGGCATTCACGAAGGCAGTGCCTTTAATGCTGGGATAGACCTTGCCATCGCGCACGGTTACGCTGCCTTCAAAGACACTGCCAACAATGCTCTCCTGCTTCCACACCTGGCCTTCGCGGAGTCGCGCATCCGCATAGAGGCATGCCAGCTTCGCGCTGGTCCCGGTTCCGCACGGAGAACGATCGTAGGCCTTGCCTGGACACAGAACAAAATTCTTGCTGTCGACATCCGGCAAATCGGAGGGACCGAAGAGCTCGATGTGGTCGATTTCCTGGTTCTTTGCTCCGGTGATTCCGTGCTGGCTGAGCGCCTGACGCACGGACCACGCGAAGTTTGTCAGCTCTTCAATGTTCTTGAGCGAAAGATCGGTGCGGTGGTCTCGCACCAGGAAGAACCAGTTTCCTCCCCAGGCAACATCGCCATACACCTTGCCGTATCGAGGTACATCGACTTCTACATTAGCAGCCAGGCGGTAGCTGGCAACATTGTTCACCGTGACTTCGCCGGTCGAGTGCAGCACGGCGCTCACGGTTCCGACGGGAGTCTCAATGCGGTGCTCTCCGGGCCGGATGCGCTTCATGAAGGACAGGGTCGCCATGAGGCCGATTGTGCCGTGCCCGCACATGCCGAGATATCCAACGTTATTAAAGAAGATGACGCCGGCGGCGCAGGCAGGGTCGACCGGCTCGCACAATAACGCTCCCACCATCACGTCGGAGCCACGGGGTTCGTTCACCACTGCGGACCGAAAACTGTCGTGCCGCTCGCGAAAGCGTTGCAGACGCTCGGAGAGCGGGCAATTTCCGAGGTCAGGGCCGCCGCTGACGACCACGCGCGTCGGCTCGCCGCCCGTGTGGGAATCAATCACTCGAACTCTGCAGTGGTTGCTTTCGGTCATCAACCTATTGTTGTCTCATGAAAGGAGGAAGGATTTCTAGTGGACGTTCAGATCGAGGTAATGACTGAAACTCGCGAGCGACATTTGATCTCCGCCGGGCAGGTAGAAGCCGAACCGGCCGGATGAGAGATTTGTTCCGGGCAGGGTCCAGCGATCGAGAACGAACCAGGCATTTCCCTGCTTGATCTGATGGACGATCTCGGTGGGCGACACGTGAATCTGCAGGGTTCGAAAACTCTTCTTTTCTCCTTTGTGCGGAATCTTCGCGTCGTTGGTCTTCTGGCCATTGCGAATATCGGTCCGATAGAAATTGTTTTCGTCGATCTGAAATAGATCGTAGTTGTTCGGGTCGGTGTAGTTGACGACCCACTTTGCCATGTGCGCGACGCCGAAGTCGATGATCTTGACCGAGTCGTCTTCCATGACGAAGATGTTGCTCGGCTTCAAGTCGCGATGCACCAGTCCGCGCTCGTGCGCCGCCTGCAGGCCGCGGCAAGTTTGCGAAATGATTTCGACCGTGCGTTCGACGGTTAGATGATGGCTAGACTTGCGGACGAAGTGATCGAGAGTCGTGCCGGGCAGAAGCGGCATGACGAAATAAGGTTTCTTCTTGCCTTCTTCTTCAAATTCTCCGATGTCAAAGATCTCGACGATGTTGGGATGGCTCATCGAGGCCAGGACATCGCATTCTTTGTAGAACAGCTGCAGCGACGCGGGATCGGGAATGTCGAGGATGGTCTTGACGGCGACTTCGCGGCGGACGACGGTGTCGTAGGCGCGATAGACCAGGCCCATGCCGCCCTGACCAAGGATCTGCCTGACCTCGTAGCGACCGGCTAGTTTTTTCGGCGATCCCGTGGCATCCATGGCGCGCCCTGCGAGAAGGGCCCCAGCATTTTATATGATTTTCGGACCCTGCTGCAGGTCAATTATGGGGTGGAGATTCATATCCAAATCGCTGAAAAGGCTTGCTGGAAGCCGGGTTTGGGGGATACCCCAGCGGTCGAGAGACGGCAAAGGCGCTTCCGAGCGCCCTACTTGACGAGCTCCCCTGTCGACTCAAAACGTACGCCAGCCAATGGTTTCCCGGAGGCGAGAGACTCACGGATAGTGGCCCGGGTCGGGCCAACCCGATCGATCGCGGAGGATAGAGACCGCAGAGCTTGTTCAACGGGAGTCCCTTCAGGCAGGCGGAAGATCCAGGGGATGTTGGTCGAGGTCAAGGCGCGGTCGGAAGAGATGGCCACGACGGGCACGAACGACTTCACAGCAATCTGTTCCGCGAGGTGGCTGGATGGACGGTCCAGGGCGATCACGGCGAGCACGCGCTCCTGGTAGACGGCCTTCACCAGATCGGCGGAGGCTTTGCCCCAAGCAGTGTCGGACGGAATCGCAATCAGGGAAAGGTGCTTCCCTGACGTATTCAGTGAGTTCAGCGTGCGAACGGTTTCGGGGGATCGCACAAGTTCGTCGGCATGAGGGCCGAAGACGCCAATCTTCAGATCGCTGGCGATCTCGTCGGGCCCCTTCGGGCCGGCGTATTGAACGCCGTTTTCGCCGACTCGAGCGTAGGGCTTTTCCATCGTGATGCGGCGGTATTCAATGGTCCCGTTGTGCACGTGCGCGAGAAACATCGGGGTGATGTTCTTGCTGTTCGGATCGAAAACCATGTCGCCGGTGACGCCCTTGTAATTTTCAGTTCCTGCCAAGGCGTCGCGGATCCGACCGCGATTCAGGCCTGCGCGGCAAATGGCGTTCAGCAGGATTTGCATTGCATCGTAGGCGAGAGAGGCGAAATGGTCGGGTTTTTCATGGAAGGCCGCTTCGTAGCGAGAATTGAAATCCTGCCAGCGCGCGTCGGATCGGCTGGGATCGTAGGGGAAGACAGCTTCGAATCCTTCGGCGGCTGGACCAGCCTGCTTGATCAGTTCGTCGCCAATGGTGCGGTGGCTGCCGAAAACGCGCTGCTTCATTCCCAGCTCTTGCATTTGTTGGAGGATCTTGGCGGCGGGGCCGACGTCGGTCCAAAGAACAATGGCATCGACGCGAGAGTCTTCGATGACCTGAAACTGGCGGCGGAAATCTGTATCGCCGGGCATGAACTTCTGCTCGATCACGACAGGATGGCCGAGCCGACGCGAGGCATCACGGAACTTGATGACTCCGAAGCGGCCGTAGCGGTCGTTCACGCGGAGTAAAGCGACGCGCTTGAACCCGAGTTCGGTGTAGATGTGGCGCGCCAGCGTGTAGCCCTGCTCGCGGTCGTCCTGAATATCGGTGAAATACCAGGGGACCAGCGTTTCTGGAATTGTAGGGTCCGTGGAGGCGCTGTTCACCAAAGGCGTCTCACCTTTCAGCGTGAGGCGTAGCGCGATGTGAGTGGATTCCGAACTGATGGAGCCGAACATCGCCCAGACTTTATCTTCGTAGATCATCCGGACGGCGTCGTTCGAGGCGGCGCCCCAGATGGCGGAATCTCTCGTAGCAGCCTCCGTTGCGGACTTGCTCATTTGCCAGTTGTCGTAGTCGTTGTGAGTGACGAGGCGAAAGGGCTTGCCGCCATAACCGCCGCCGGCATTCGCCTCGTTGACCGCCATGGTCGCGCCATTCAGCATGTGGTTTCCGAAAACGGCATCAGGGTGGTCGTAGAGGGGCGCGAGAAAGCCGATACGAATCTCGCTGAGAGTCTTGAGATCAGGATCGGGAATGTCGCGGGCGGCGCCGTTGTATTCGACGAGGTCCTGATAGAACTCGTAATAAGGAGTGGTGAATTTGGAAAATGGGCGCAAGTCTTCTGGTGCGCCGGTGTAAGGCTTGAGCGAACGAGGCGCGGGTGGGCCCGGCGGATTGTGGCCGCACGCACAGGGAAAAGAGGTTTGGGCCCACGCCGCGCTGGTCAACGCAGCGCTAGTCAACACCACGGCGACAACCAAAATGCTTACGAGGCGCATGGCTACTCCGAAGGCGTTTCCCGCCGGAACATGGCAATCGCTTCAATTTCGATCAACAGATCAGGGCGGCAGAGGATCGCTTGGATGCCGGTGGAAGCCGGCAGCGGGTCGAGATGCTGCTCCTTGTAGAATGCGGTCCGCTCTTCGTTGAAGGCCGGGTAGTCCCGCTCGATGTCGCGGAGGTAGCAGGTGGTGCGGACGATGTCATGCCAAGTCGCGCCTTCCGCGGCCAGCAACTTGGTAATGTTGTCGAAGGTGCGGCGGAGTTGGGCGCGCAGGTCTCCGACGTGGACGGTGCGGCCGGCATCGTCGATGCTGGCAGTGCCGGAGATCAGAAGGATCGTCAGGCCATTCAGGTCGATCCGCATGCCGCGGGAGAAAGCGCTGCCGTAGTCGTAGGCTTCGTTCAACGCTGTGTGATTGGTGATGGCCCGCTTCACTACGGGCGCTGTGGCCACTTCCGCGAATAGCTCCTGAACATTCATTTGCTTGGCTCCTGATGGATTCATTTCTTCTGTGCTTCCTTGTGCGTGTTCAAAACTCGTGCCGTTTCGATGGGGCTCTTCTGGCGAATGCCATGGCTCAATCCCTTGGCTGTCGCGACCCAGAGGTCGTCACCCTGAAAATCAACGCCGAGAACATAGTTGTGCGCCGGAGCGCTCTGTGCCGCGACCTTCTTTACAGTGCCGGCGGCGTCGCGCACCAGCATTTCAGGCTTGCGCGTGTCGAGCGCCGGACGGTACACCGCCCAGTTCGTGCCGTCGTAATACGCGAGGCCCTTGTCGGTGGAGAACCAGGCGCGATCGGCGTCGATGGCCTTGACCTGGTTCAGAAAATTGCTGGGCAGGCCGCTGTCTTTCTGCAGGAAGTTGTGCCAGTAGCGCCCGTCGTAGCGGCTGGCGCCGAAGTAGGTCGCGACCCAGAGAATCTTGTCGACGTAGCTGACTGAGGTGGTGACCTCGTGGATGAGGCCTTGGTCTTTCATCAGCACGAGTTCGGTTTCGCCATCGGGGTCGTTGTAGTCCTTCCAGCGCTCGGTCTTCACGTCGTACTCGAGCACACCGCCGCCCCAGACCGCGTAGTAGACCTTGTCCTCGGCGGGGCTGACGGCGTAGGTCCAGATCTCGAACATGGGGGTGTTGCGTTCGTTGAACAAGGACCATTCACCGGTACGCGTATTGAGACGGCTGGCGCCGGCGGCGGTAGCGGTCCAGACAAAGTCGCCTTGCACGCCAACGCCATAGACGATGTCGTTGCTTAAGCCGGAAGTCAGTTGGGTGAAGGTGTCGATGCGCCCGGCCGAGAAGCGGCTCAGGCCTCCCATGGTGCCAACCCACAGATCGCCGGTGCGCTTGTCGAGCGCAAGCGAAAGCACGGCCTGATGCGCGAGACTCTGTTCCTTCGCATCCTCGGCGGGGCGAAAGACCTTCCACGCACCGTTTTCGTAGAGGCCCAAGCCGTTTTCGGTTCCGGCCCAGACGCGCTTTCCGTCAACCAGAACGCAGAAGACGTGGTTATCGGGCAGGCCGTTTGCGGTGGTGAAGTTCTCCCAGCGGAAAAGCGGCATGTCTTGCGCAAAGCCGCGTAACGACAGCAGCACCACGCTCATCAGGGTCAGGACGCGCAGGAGATCCTTCGTTCCGCCTGAAAAGCGGCTCCGCTCAGGGTAACAACAACTTGGCGATTTCGGCTTCATAGCATTTTCAGGTACTCGATGAGGTCGTTCAATTCGTCTTTGGTGAGATCGTTGCTCACCCCGTGCGTATCCTTCGGGTTGAATACAGTCCAAATCTCTTCCAGCGAGCGCGCCGAGCCGTCGTGCAGGTAGGGCGCGGAGTAGGCCACGTTGGGAAGTTGGGGTACGTCGAGTACTGGCGAACGATCTGTGACTTTGCCGGTGCCGACGTCGACTTGCCTCTGATTGGTGTATTTGGGGCCGCTGTGGCAAGTGCCGCATTGATTCGAGTCGGGGATCGGCTTGCCGTTCTTGTACGTCGTGCGCTCGAAGATTGCTTTGCCGCGCTCTTGCGCTGGAGTGAGATCTCCGTTGGCGAGGCGAGCACGGTTGGGGCGATAGGGGAGTGAATAGACAAACGTCACCAAGTCGGTGAGTTGTTGCTGATTGAAGCTCTGCGAACGGAAGAAGAATTTTTCGGTGCGCGGACCACATTCCGTAGGCATGTCGGCGTTGCCGCCGTTCCACTTGAAGGGCTCGGTCCCGGCCAGGTTCTCGAGCGAGCGGTTGTCGACGATGTCTTTGCCGAAGCCGTCGGGCTCAAGGTCCCATTGCAGGCCGTCGATGGTCGCGTCGAGATGGCAATTGGCGCAGCCGAACTGGCCCTGGAAGGCGAAGTCCGCGGTGTAAAAGAGGCGCTCGCCTCGGCGAAGGGCGTCAACGTTCTTCGGCCCACCGAGATCGATGGTGGATACGACTTTGTCGGCCGTTGTATCGATGACGGCAATGTTGTCGTCCAAGCGGTTGACAACGTAGAGGTGTTTCCCATCTGGCGAGAGCAGCACGCCGCGGGGATTATGGCCTACCGGAATTCTTGCGACCACGTAGTCCGCGGACGCGGAAAGATCGTTGACGAATGGCTGCCGTCGCGTCCGCACCGTTTTCAGCAAGCTGGGGACGTCAATCACGGTGACGCTTTGTGATCCCGCCGTCGTGAGGAAAATCTTCGACTTGTCGGGCGTGATGGCTACACCCCAGGGCAGGGCGTAGTAACGGTCGAGTTCGTCGATCGGGATCTGGACAGTTCCGCCAATGTCTTCCCCGAACAGAGTGAGGGAATCTCCGAAGGCCCAGCCGTGCTCGACGTGAGCCAGGGGAATCAAATTCTTGGGGCGGAGTTGCGCGGCCACACCCAAGCGGCCGTCCGCCGACAGCGCGACATGAAATACTCCGGCGACGTTGCGCAACAGTTTGCGCTCGACGACTGTCTGCCGCCGGGTATCGATGACGGTGATCTCTGAATTTGGCTGCGACCGGAAGGCTCCGGGATTCGGATAGATGTGGGTGCAATAGATCCACTTCCCGTCGGGAGACAGAGCCAGGTAGCTGGCGCCGCGTCCAGCCAGAAGCCGCTTGGTCTCTTGTCCGGTTTTGAGGTCGATCACAGAGACGTCGCTGGTCAAGCGATTGGCGACGTAGAGCGTCGTGCCGTCGCGGTCAGAAACGACTCCGCTCGGTTCCGAACCAGTGGGCAGCGTCTGAACGACCTGCAATGCTGCGGCGTCGATGACCGATACGGTGTCGGACCATGCGTTCGTAACGTAGAGTTGACGGCCATCAGAGGAAAGCGCGATTCCACGCGGCATGTGCCCCACCGCGACGCTGCCAGTTACCTTGCTGGATGGCACGTCAACGACGCGCACTTCGTCACTGTCCTGACAAACCACGTAGAGCAGACGGCCATCCGGAGAGGAAACCATTTCGAGCGGGGACAGGAAGCGCTCTTTTGGAATCGCCGCAGACTGATTGCCAGCGGGTTTGGCCGCGATCGCGAGAAGAGCCACGGCGGAGACTGCGGCAACTCTCAGCATCCGGCGGAAGCTCGTGCTCGATATGGCGCGGACCGGCATCTACGGCTCCTCCACGGTGAGCACGCGGTCCACCGCGAGATTTTCGAGAACCTGCTCTTGCCCGCTGGGCCAGTGGATGGTGAGCTTGTCGGCCTTGGCTACGGCACCGAGGCCGAAGTGGATGCGACCGTCGTCCTGCGAAAGATAGCTTGATCCCGCGATGCGCTCTGCGATTTGCTTGCGTCCCGCGGCGAGCAACTCCAGGCGGGCGCCGATGCCGTCGCGATTGCTTTTCTTGCCCTTCAGCTTCACGGTGAGCCAGTGATTGCTGTTCTGAGTGACGTTGTGCAGGAGGGTCGCGGGCGCGCCAAGGTTCACCACGAAAGCGTCGATCTTGCCATCATTGTCGTAGTCAGCGAAGCAGGCGCCGCGCGAGACGGTCTTCACATCGAGCACTGGGCCGGCGTCGCGGGACACGTCCGCGAACTTGCCGTTACCGAGGCCACGAAACAGCGACTGCTCTTGCGGGACGAGATGGATCAATCCACCATGGAAAATCAGAATGTCGAGCCAGCCATCATTGTCGAAGTCGTAGATGCCGCTGCCCCAACTCGTGTACTGCGCCGTGGCCTGCGAGATGCCGGAACTGGGGCCAATGTCCTCGAATCCATTCGCGCCGGCGTTGTGCATGAGGCGGTTGTATTTGGAGTCTGTTACCCAGAGATCAAGGCGGCCATCGCCTTCTACGTCGGCAAACACCGGACCCATGGCGGAAGTGTTCTCGCCGTTCTGGCCATAGGCCACCCCGACCTCGCCTGCAACTTCTTCGAACGTGCCGTCATGCTTGTTGTGGAAGAGAAAATTCTCAGTCTTGTCGTTGGCGACGTAGATGTCGGGATAACCGTCGCCGTCATAGTCCGCCGCGGTCACGCCCATGGTGCGGCCCTTGAAGGCGCCGATTCCCGACTTGTCGGTCACGTCGGTGAAGGTTCCGTTGCAATTGTTGTGATAGAAACGGTTGGTGTCGGCGGCGTAGTCGAGCGGGCCGGGATAGTTGTCGGCGGCGTAGAAGTTGCGGTACTTGGGGTCGAACTTTACGTAGCGTCCGACAAACAGATCGACGCAACCGTCGCGATCGTAATCAAGCCAGGCAGAACTGATGGACCAGCCGTCGACCTTGATGCCGGCCTTGACGGTCACGTCGGTGAATGTGCCGTCGCCGTTGTTGTGGTAGAGAATTGCTTTGCCGTAGCCGGTGACGAAGAGATCGACGAGGCCGTCGTTATCGAAGTCGGCAGCGATGGCCGCCGTGCCGTAGATATTTGCGGCGACGCCCGCCTGGTCGGTGACATCGGTGAAAGTGCCGTCACCATTGTTGCGGTACAGATGGTTGTGAGGGGGCGCCGCGGGCTGCTGCTTCAGCGGGTAGGGATGCATGCCATCTTCAAGCGGCTTGCCGCTGACCACGTAGAGATCGGGCAGTCCGTCGTTGTTGTAATCGAACCAGACGCAGCCGGAGCCGGTGCTTTCGAGCAGGGAGCCGAGTTGCTTGGCGCCGAAGCTGTGCGTGAACTGAATGCCGGATTTTGCGGTGGCATCTTCGAACCGGATCGGGCCGGGCACGGCGGCTTGCGGCGCTTGGGCCAGCAAAGAGGAGGAGAGCAAAAGAAATCCAAGAAGCCGTTTCGTCACGCTAGTGCCCTCCTGAAGCGTTCTGAACAGCTGCGCTGGTCATGTCGGCTGGCGTCGTGGACTTCAGCAGGGTCATGGGGACGGCGTTCTCCGGCGAAGTCTCTGGTCCAGCGTGGCATCCAACACAGGCACGCTGCTCGCCGCGGCGCATCCAGAAAAATCCCGACTCGCGCTTCAGAGTCTTGCCCGCAGCGTCGAGCAGTTCGATCTGCAACGGTTGCTCAGTGAGAACTTGAACGAAGAAGGATCCGTCGCGCTCTACCGGCGCGGTGCCGAGCAGCTTAGGTTCGCCGGCGGCATCTCGCGCGTACAGCCGCACCGAATGAATGGAACCGGCTGCGAAGGGATATTTCGAGGTGTAGGCGTTCAGGCAAAGCAGATTTGCATTCGGCCAATCGTGCAGGCCGGAGGGATGGCGGTTTGGCATCGCGCGCTCGCCAACCAATACAGGCTGCACGGCGTCCGTGCCCTGTTCCGCCAATGCTGGTCGCAACGCGGATGCGCCCGGAGTCCAGAGCATCAATTGAAACGGAGCCTTCGGGTCTGAACGCCAGGGCATGAGCCAATCGCCGTTGGCGGTCTCGACGACTTCTCCGGCGTATTCTCCGGCAGGTACGGAAATGCTCACTTCCTGCGCCTTCGACGATGTGAACCTTGCTAAGCCGTGCGTCGATGCGAGGACGATATCTCCTGATCGGACTTGCCTGCCGGAATGCCGCGCGGCGCCGTGATCGCAGCGATACGACTCGACTCCACTGCCATCGGAATATACGGTGTAGAGTTCCGGAACAGCGTCTGCGCCTAAGGGATACGCGGCCTCAAACAGAATGCGGCCGTCGCGGAGAACATCCGTGGGCAGAAAGTTCGCGGGCCCGTAGGTGAGCGCTGAAGGCTTTCCCCCAGCTAGGCCCACAGTCTCGATGATGAATCGGCCTACGGTCTTCCGCGCGTACACGATGCGATCTTCGGGAAGATAGAAAGGCCGAATGCAATCTTCCGAGCCGGCAGTGATGCGCCGGGGCTCTCCTCCAGACAGTGCGATCTCCCAGATCTGCCACGAGTCTTCTGGCCTCCGCTTGCCCGCAAAGAGCACGCGTTGTCCATCGACTGAAACTGCGGCATCTGCAGATGCGGCAAAACCAGGTACGAGTGAGTGCGTGCCCTGTGTGTCATACACGAAGACCGTCGCTCCGGAGCTAAAGCGATCGGCGCCGTGCATCCAGGCCAGCGGTTCGTAGTGTGGCGCTGCAGTGTAAAGAAATGCGGGCAAATCAGTGCTGGGTGAGGCTTCCACGGCTGTCCTCGTAAGTCCGAGCACACAAAGCGAGAGCAGGCAGGCGGCGAGAACGGAAATCAGGATGAACCGCGACGCCACTAGTCTCCTCCTCCGACAGCGAGGAGTTGTGGGCGCAATTGCCGGGCCTCGTGCTCAAGGTCGAGGTAGGGCTGGAGATCGTTCATCATGTGACGGAATTCGGCGAAGGTCAGCGACTGGTTGCCGTCGCTCAGGGCTCTTTCGGGGCAGGGATGGACTTCCACGATCAGTCCGTCTGCGCCTACTACAGCAGCAGCCCGGGACAAAACAGGAACGAGAGAGCGAACACCGGCGGCGTGGCTTGGGTCCACGATCACGGGAAGGTGCGAGACCGTTTTCAGCACGGGCACGGCGGCAATGTCGAGCGTGTTGCGCGTCGCGGTTTCAAAGGTGCGAATGCCGCGCTCGCAGAGGATGACGTTCGGATTGCCCGCCACGGCGATCACTTGGGCAGAACGCAGAAGGTCTTCAAGCGTGGCGGTCATGCCGCGCTTCAGCAGAACCGGACGCTGGCAATGGCCCAGGGCCTCGAGCAGAGCGTAGTTCTCCATGCTGCGCGTGCCCACCTGCATGATGTCGGCATACTCGGCGATGAGGTCGACGTCTTGTTCACTCATCACTTCGGTGACGATGGCGAGTCCGGTCACTTCGCGCGCCTTGCGCAAAATCTTGAGGCCTTCCACACCGAGTCCTTGAAACGCGTACGGCGAGGAGCGCGGCTTGTAGGCTCCGCCGCGCAGAATGCGGGCTCCCGCTTCGGCCACTGCGACTGCAGTATCGAGCAGTTGGGTTTCGGACTCGACGGCGCATGGACCGGCCATCACGACGAAATCGTTTCCGCCAATTTCGATGTCGCCTGCTCGTACCACGCTGCGAGAGCGCTCGCTGGTCTTGGCGACAAGGTCGAAACAGGAAAATTGGCCGTTCCATTTAGGGTTCATAAATATGACGCGCCATTCTAGTAAGCGGTGAATCCGCGATCATTACTACGAAACGATTAGAGCTGGTCAGAATGCGCCCTCCGTGAACTCGTAAGTCGTTTGTATCGAGAACGAAGCGAGGCACTTGTGATCACAATCACTCATCAACGCGACGAGGCGCACAAAAGTTGGAAATCTCGGACGGGCCGAGTTGTCGGACAGCACCTCAGAAGGGCGTAAACGTTCCCACGGAATCGCCTCAGGTGCAACGCTTCCAACCAAGCGCAGACGATCGGTCTTCGGTGCTCGCACGCGTGTTGGCGATGCCGACAGCACCGTTGGGAATCCCTACACGCGGGGAGCGAAATTGTTCGCATCTTGTTGAATCCACATAATGGCGTTCCGATTGCAACTTAGAGGATGGCCGTGGCGTTTACGGCAAGGAGGTCACTCAATATGGCTGGAGAGAATTGGACGTTCTGGCTCAACATGACGAACTTCGCGTTGGGCATAGTCACACTTGTGGCGCTGGTACTGGTGTTCAGCGCGGTGGGCTGGGACTTGCTAGTCCGCAAGGTTCACACTGCGCGCGCTCCCAGGAGTCTGGACCTGAACACGCTGGATAGCGAACTGCGCGCCATGTTGCAGGGATCGCACAGCATGTACGAACCCGGCCTGGGGCTGACGATGGCAGACGGGGGCGAAAAGATCGAGCCCGCCGAGCCAAAAACCTCAGACGAGAAACACGGGAAGTGATTTATGGCGTGCCCGTTTCTGAAAGAAGGTCGAGCGCGATACTGCCACGCGGCTCCGGTACAGAAGTTGATACTGGATGGACCCGGAGCAGCCGATGGCGGGCGCTGCGCCTCGGCGGATTACCGGCAGTGTGCTTTGGCTGCGAAGAGTGGTCCGCTACAGGATCGCTGTCCGCATCTGGAAGAAATCCGCGTGCAGTATTGCGGCGTTTCGCCGGTCACCAAACTAGTGCCCTTCAGCGATTCGCAACTCTCCAGCTGCACCAGCAATACCTATCGTTACTGCGATTCGTATTTACTGCTGGCGCGACCACACGCGAATTCTGCGCCGGCGCACCTGCTG
This sequence comes from uncultured Acidobacteriaceae bacterium, assembly GCA_963701935.1. GTDB lineage: Bacteria > Acidobacteriota > Terriglobia > Terriglobales > Acidobacteriaceae > Sulfotelmatobacter. The sequence goes on from CAVPBT010000002.1 coordinate 222,731, forward strand.
TACTCGGCAAATCACTTCTGGCTCGACGCGGAGGAATCCGGTCTGTGCCACATCGGAGTTGACGGATTTCTCGCGGACGTGGCGGGAAGCGTCGAAGGCGTCACCTACGTCACGGCACACGGCACGCATTGTCCTACCCTAGCGCTCACAGTCAATGGAGTGGAGTGGCCGATGAGCTTTCCGAATCCGCTGATGATTCAGAAAGTAAACAGCCGCGTGCGCAGCGATCCCACCAGATTGATGGCCGATCCTTACGGCGCGGGATGGCTGTTCGAGGGCTGGGAACTGCCGGGGCGGACACGCTCCGGGCTGGTGTCTGGCCCGCAAGCGGCGGCTTGGCAAACGCAAGAGAGGGAGCGGCTCTCCAACGAAATCCACGAAGCGCATGCACCCGGCGCCGATGGCGGCGTGCCCGTGCGCGGAGTGGCACAGCTGTTATCGCGGCCCGATCTGGTGTGCTTGTTCCAGCATTTCTTTTCCAACCGCGGCTGGACGGGGGAAGTATGAAGATATCGCGCAACGCTCTTATCTTCGGACTTGGCTTGAGCGTTGCTCTGGTAGCGGGATGGGTGGTGTTTCCGCGCGTGCTCTACGTGCAGAAACCGCAGCCCCTGGAGTTTCGCCATAAGGCGCACGCCGACAAATCTGGAGTCGCCGATTGCAACGAGTGCCACGCCGTGCGGGAGGACGGCGCGTTCGCGGGAATTCCTGCGATGGAGAAATGCGCCGGCTGTCACTCGGAACGCATCGGGGAGAGCAAAGACGAAGCGGCCCTGGTCAACAACTTCATCAAGCCAGGGAACGAAACTCCGTGGCTGGTGTATGCGAGGCAACCGGCCAATGTGTGGTTCTCGCACGCGATCCACGTGAAGCGCGCCGGCCTCACGTGCACGGAATGCCATTCGACATACGGCGCAACCGACCAGGTACGCGTGTACCAGTTGAACCGCATCAGCGGGTACAGCCGTGACATCTGGGGACATTCAATGTCTCGCCTGCGGCGTGCGCCGCACGAAGGCATGAAGATGAGCGACTGCGAAGACTGCCACCGCCGGCGCAACGTTGAGGTGGGCTGTCTCGGTTGCCACGAGTAAGGAGAAGCATGAAGGTCACACGACGAGATCTGCTGGTATGGAGTGCGGGAGCAGCAGCGGGTCTCATGGTAACGCCAGTTCCCTGGAAGTTGCTGGACGACACGTCGATCTGGAGCCAGAACTGGCCGTGGATTCCGCAGCCCGCACGCGGTCCGGTGGAAGTGAAAGTGTCGGCTTGCACGCTGTGTCCGAACGGTTGCGGGATGAAAGTAAGGATGGCTGCGGGATGGCCCGTGGGCGTCGCGGGGGTGAGCAGTTATCCCGTGAGCCGCGGGGCATTATGCCCGCTAGGGTTCGGAGCGCATCAGCTGAATTGGCATCCGCAGCGGTTGCGGGCGGTTCGTCGCGGGGCCAGCGCGTCTACTTGGAACGAGACGCGGACTGCCTTCGCGAAGGCTAGCAGCGAGGGGCCGGTCGTGGTGATCGATGGATATCCCGGCCGCGCGGCTTCGTCTGTTTTGCAGAGCTTTGCGCAAAAGCAAAAGGGCGAATATCGCGTTGTGCTTGGTTCGGAAACTCGTGCGCTCACGCCTTATGAGACATGGAGTGGCGTGCCCGCGTCCGCTCTCGGATACGACCTTGAACATGCGCAGACAATTGTGAGCTTTGGTGCGCCGTTGCTGGACGGCTGGGGCGCTCCCGGGCGCTTCACGCGATTGTGGGTGGAACGCGCCGCGGGTATGACGGACCCGCAATTGCGACTCATTCAAGCGGAATCATCGCTTTCGCGGACAGCCGGGCGGGCGTGGCGTTGGGTGCCGGTCCGCACCGGGGCAGAGTCCGCCTTGGCTAGCGGAGTGGCACGTGTGCTTCTTGAAGAGCACTCGGTGTCCGCGCGCGGGCCCATGCCCCAGATGGCGCTCGCTGACGCAGCCACACAGACTGGGCTCACAGTCAATGCAATTCGCGAGCTGGCGCGGACGATCGTTGCGCGCACTCCCGCAGTAGCAATCGCGAGTGACGACAATCCAGCAGTTGCAGCGTTGAATGTTGTGCTGGGCTCCGTTGGAACTCGCGGCGGCATCGTGCGGAGATCGCAGCACGCTGAGGCGTATGTTCGCGCCGACGCGGCCATTGCCAATGCACGCGCCGTGCTGATCGATAGCAGCGTGCCCTGGGATTTCACTCCGCAGACCGACGCCGAGGTCTTCCGCTTTGCTGCGTGGGATGGAGGAGTCGAAAAGGGCGGATTGGCTGCTTCCTGCGCCGGGATTCCTGGAGGAGTTGACGGATATTCCTACGGCACCCACGTTAGCGTTCGAAACTTACGCCGTCGCCCCTAGCCTGGTGAAGGCTCCACATGAAGTGCAGAGTGCTGCGCAGTTCCTGGGCAGCATCGATCCCACCTTAGCTACTGCGGAAAAGACGATCCACGCCCGCTGCGAAGATCTCTTTCGCCGGCGTGCGGGAACTTTGCGCGGCCGGGAAGACACACCGGTGGCGAAGATAGCTACCGCTCAAAACCTGGAAGAGCAACTCTCGAAGGGCGCAGTTTGGGTTGGCGAAGTGCCACACAGCGCGGCTTTGCGATGCGAGTTGAAGGAATGGCCGACTGCAGTCTCGCCTGGGCATGCTGAGAGTTGGTCGACCTCGTGGCACGCGCCGGTGCTGCCGCCGTTGGCGACGAAGCTCTACCGCGAATCGAGTTTGCGCGAAGCCCCAGAAAAGAGGAACGTATGAGCGCCCGTTACGGCATGGTGATCGATCTGGACCGCTGCACCGGGTGCGGCTCATGCATGATGGCGTGCGCGGCCGAGAACAACGTGCCTTCCCTTCCGCAGGCCACTGCGCGCACAGGCCTCACTCCCATGCTGGTCCGCAGAGTCTCGAATGGCGGGGAGGGGACGGCGCGGCGCGAGGCGTTCATCCCCATCATGTGCATGCACTGCGAGCACGACACGCCCTGCGTGAAGGTATGCCCGCAGCAGGCCGTTGAGGTGGATAAGGCCACCGGAATCGTGATGCAGATGCCGCAGCGCTGCCTGGGATGCCGCTATTGCATGACGGCATGCCCCTATCATGCGCGCTACTTCAACTGGTGGGATCCGTCGTGGCCAGCGGGAATGGAGAAGAGCCTGAACCCAGGAGTCGCATCGCGGATGCGCGGTGTGGTGGAGAAGTGCAACCTATGCCACGGGCGCCTGCATTCGGCAATGCAGAAGGCCGCCGCTGCGGGAAAGCGGGAGATCGATCTTGCCGACTATGTTCCGGCATGCGTGGAAGCTTGTCCGACCGGTGCAATTACATTTGGCAACCTGGCCGACAAGAACGATCCGGCCGCGCAGGAAGCGCGCTCTCCGGATGCATTCCGCTTGCTGGCCCGCATCGGTACCGAGCCGAAGGTTTACTACAAATCAAAGGAGGCGTGGGTGAGAGCGTTGGCGGAGTCCCCATCTGGCACGGCGTCGGAGGTGCAACATGGCTAGCGCCGCTCTTACTGACACTCGTGTGACTGACCAAAAATGGATCGCGCGAGGCGAAGAGCGAACTTCCCTCTCGCGATTCCTCCTGTGGCTGTCTCCCTGGGCCGTGGTGCTCGCGGTGGGAATCTATGCCGCGGGCTTGTGCTTGTACTACGGGTTGAACCAGACGAACATGGACAACCGGTTCGCCTTCGGCCTGTGGATCTTTCTGGATCTCGGCGTGATCGCGTTGGGCGCGGGTGCGTTCTTCACGGGATTTCTTGTCTACATTCTGAAGCGTGCAGAACTCAAGCCGATCCTGAACACGGCGGTCGTGGTCGGGTTCATCTGCTACAGCGGCGCGGTGGCCATCCTGATGATCGACGTGGGGCAGCCGCTGCGCGCGTGGTTCACGTTCTGGCATCCGAATACGCACTCGATGCTTACGGAAGTTACGTTCTGCATCTCCTGCTATCTGCTGGTGCTCAGCCTGGAATACATTCCGATCCTGCTGCGCAACCGGCAACTGCGCAAGCTGCCGTCGTTCCTGGTCTTTGAACATCAACTCCACAAGCTGGTGCCGGTGTTGGCGGGCGTGGGAACACTGCTCTCGTTCTTCCATCAGGGATCGCTGGGCGGGCTTTACGGAGTGTTGCGCGGACGTCCGTTCGCCTTCCGCGCAGGGTTCTTCATCTGGCCTTCTACATTCTTCTTATTCATTCTGTCGGCGATTGCGTCGGGCCCGAGCTTTCTCATGCTGGTGACGGCTACGGTCGAAAAAGTGACCGGCCGGCGGCTGGTTCCTCCGGATTTGTTCCGGCGGCTGGGGTTCATTTCCGGCGTTCTGCTCGCCATTTATGTTGCGGCCAAATCGATCGACACGCTGATCTGGTTGAACATCACTTCTCCGTCGGTGGGCTTTGCGCCCTGGCAGTATTACATTCACAAGCCATTTGGGACGCCGATCCTGTTTGCGGAGATTGTGCTGCTGGGACTGGTCCCGGCTTTTCTGCTTACGTACCACAGGACTGCAGCGCGCCGGGGATGGCTGCTGAGCGCTGCGGCATTGGCGTGCGCGGGAATCCTGCTGAACCGCTTCGTCCTCACGGTGCAGACTCTGGCGGTACCCACTCTGCCCTTCGACGAGTTTCTGCAATACACACCGAGTTGGCAGGAGGTCGCCAGTTTCGGCGGCGTGATTGCCTACGGAGTGATCGTCTATTCGTTGTCGTATCGCTATCTGCCCTTGTTCGCGGCGCCAAAAGGAGAGAGCACTCATGTTTCCGGGGATTGATGGATTTCATTGGACGGCTGGTCACATCATCTTTCTGTCATTGTTCTTTGCTGTGGTCGTGACCATCCTGACGACGGTTGTATCGGCGGCATGGCGAACGACTCGCGACTTTCGGAGCCATCGGGCGATCGAGTTGTGCTGGAAATCCGACTTTGCGGAGTTGCCGGAGTCAGACCGGCGCTGCCGCCACGAACTTGCCGGCCGTGTGATCTCGAGAACGTGCGACAACGCTTTCGATTGCCGCCATTGCGAAAAATACTCGCAGTTTGCGGTGCTGCCCGCGACAGGACTTGCGACCGACCTGGGACTCAATTACTCCAACGACCGCTTCTACCATCGCGGACACACATGGGTGAAGCCCGCAGAAGATGGCATCGTCACCATCGGCCTCGATGAATTAGCCGATCACCTGATCGGCAATCCCGACTCTTTCAAAATGCCCGAGATTGGCGCTGAACTCGAAATCAATCAGACCGCGTGGCGCATGAAGAAGAACGGCAACGAGATTCAAGTGCGCGCCCCACTCGAAGGAACCGTGATCGCTGTTGGAAGCCCAAAAGAAGGCTGGTATCTGAAGATTCGTCCGCGGCTCGATCTCCGCGACCCCAAGACCCTGCGTCATCTGCTGCGCGGACCTGAAGTTCACGGCTGGCTGTCGCGCGAACTGGAGCGGTTGCAACTGCAACTGCGGGCGCCCAACACGCCTCCTGCCTTAGCCGACGGTGGTGTGCTGATGCCGGACTGATGGATGCCGTGCCCGAGGCCGATTGGAATACCGTGCTGGCGGACACTTTCTTGAGGCTTAATGAGGAGCAGTGCCGTCCCTACGGGAATCAGTTGACCTGCCCACTTTCACCCGGCACTGCCGTGCCGGATTTCACATGCCGACTTCGCTCAGGGCAGGCTTCCGCGGCTCAAATCGGGACGACACGTTACGTGTTCTCTCAGGGATGCCGTCCCTCAAACGGAATCACCGACTGCAGTCGGTCGCGCTCAGTGCACGATCTCGTAGCGCTTGAGCTTGTCGTAGAGCGTTGAGCGATCAATTCCTAGAGCGGTTGACGCCTCTTTGACGTTGCCATGCTTACGCTCGAGTGCGGCAACAATCGCGCGGCGCTCTAATTCTCCGAGAGAAACATCGGGCACTTCCCAATTCTGCGGCTGTCCGGCATTCCGCTGCAGCCAGGAGAAATCCTGCTCGTCAAGCATGCCATTGCGACAGGTCACGATCGCTCGTTCAATCACGTTTTCCAATTCGCGGACATTTCCCGGCCAGTCATACGCAATCAGCACCTTCAAAGCCGCGGCAGAAATGCCACTCACGTCCCTACCCAGAGCAGAAGAGATGTGCTGCACGAAGTGCTCCGCCAGCAAAGGAATGTCCTCGCGGCGTTGGCGCAATGGGGGCAGGTGAATCTCAATTACATTGAGGCGGTAGTAGAGATCCTCACGGAATCTTCCCTCTTTCACTTCTTCGGCCAGGTCTTTGTTGGTGGCCGCGATGATCCGCACGTCGACTTCGACTTCCTGAGTTCCTCCGATGCGATAGAAGCGGCGCTCCTGCAACACCCGCAACAGGTCGGCCTGTAGTTTGGGAGAGATGTCGCCGATTTCGTCAAGGAAGATCGTGCCTCCGTTCGCCATTTCAAATTTGCCCTTAGTCTGTGCGGCAGCGCCAGTGAAGGCAGCCTTTCTCGTAGCCAAACAACTCGCTCTCGAGCAAAGTTTCGGTCAGGGCGGCACAGCTGACGACAATGAATGGTTTCTCGGCGCGGTTGCCGGAGAAATGAACGGCCCGCGCCACCAATTCTTTGCCGGTACCGCTTTCACCTCGAATCAGCACCGTGCTGCGCAGGTCGGCAACATCCTTGGTCAAGGCAAGAATCTCGTCCATGCGCGGATTCTTGGTGATGATGTCGTAGTGGCGATATTGCCGGTTCAGCTTCTTGCGCAGGATCGCGTTCTCGCTCTGCAGCTTCTTGAGCTTCAGGATGCGCGACACCAGCATCGAGATCTCCTGGGGATTGCAGGGCTTCACGATGTATTCCTGCGCGCCTTCCTTCATGGCCTGAATGGCAGTATCGACGGTTGCGTAGGCGGTGATGATGATGATCGACGCCTCCGCCCGCACACGATGAATTTCCATCATGGTCTCAATGCCATCCATGCCGCCGGGCATCTTTAGATCGACGAAGCAGATGGCGTAGTCCATGCTTTTGGCGAGTTCGACCGCTTTCTTGCCATCGGGCGCGGTGTCGACGTGATAACCGTCTTCCCGCAACCACGCTCCCATCGATTCGCACATGACGTCTTCGTCGTCCACGACCAGGATCGGCCAATTCTTCTTCATACTGTTGCCTCTTTCGAAGTGAATCTTTCTACCAACCGCATTCCACAGCGCGCGCAGTACTGCTCGGCCTTAGCGTCGACCAGTTCGATGTGGGTGGCCAGGCTCATGGCGCAGGTGGGCTCCGAACAATGAACAAGCCCGAAAGTGTGTCCCAGTTCATGCAGCACTTCTTTGGCGGTGCGCTCGCGCAGAAGGCTCTCCTCGGGAGGAAGACCGTAGAACTCCTGATGCAGACGGCACAGGGAAACCACAGCGATCGGGCCGTCGAATTGAGCTTGCCCAAATAAGAAACTCAACATCGGGATCGCCAGGTCCACATCGGTTATTCCAAGCACCCGGTCGGCGTCTCGCGGAGCGTGTTGGGTCAGCATTTTCATGATTTCCACGGACTGGTACTGACCTCGTTTGGCGTCAAACGCGCTCTCCGGAATCGCTAAAGGCGGCAAGCGCCGAATGGGCAGCGGGAACCATTCGGCAGCCGCATTCTCGACCCAATCCAGGGCCTGAGCCGGTACGTTTCCGATCGCCACGAGATAGAGTCCATTCACACCGCATGTACCTGCACTTCCCGCGATTCTGGTGTGCTGTTTTGCGATTTGAGCGGGAGAGTGACCGTGAAAGTCGTGCCCTGATTGCGCTGGCTTGTGACCTCGACCTCACCTTCATGGGCTTTCACGATTCCGTACAGCACGGCCAGCCCGAGGCCAACTCCCTTGCCTTCCGCCTTCGTAGTGAAAAATGGATCGAATATCTTGGAGAGGTTCTCGGGAGCAATGCCCTCGCCTGTATCCGTGACGCAGAGCTCGACAGTCTCGTCAGCCAACTCGCGAGTGCGGATCGTCAGCTTTCCGCCGCCGCGCGGCTGCATGGCCTGGGCACCGTTCAAGACCAGATTCAGAATCACCTGTTGAATTTGTGACGAATCGCATTCCACGAGCGGCAGATTATCCTGCAGCTCCAGAACGACCTCGGCGCTGATCAGCTTCAGCTTGTGGTCGGCCAAGCCCAGAGTGGTGCGCACCAGCTTGTTCAGGTCCGCAGGCGCGCGCTGTGGCTTGGAACGCCGCGAGAAGGCCAGAAGGTCTGAAACGATGCGGCCGACGCGGGCGGTCTCTGTTGAGATCAGGCTCAGATATTTCCGGAATTCCGCCTCGCGGCCCGGCGGGAATTCTCCTTTGGCCATCAGTCGCTCCAGCAGCATAGAGAGATTGAGCACGCCGGAGACCGGATTGTTAATCTCGTGGGCCACGCTGGCCGCAAGCTGACCGAGAGTCGCCAGACGATCGGATTGAATCAGCTTGCGCTGCGCAACCTGCAACTGCCGAGTGCGCTCGTCTACCTTGCTCTCCAGCGTCTGCTGCATTTCGTTCAGTTCGGCAACGGCAAGTTTTAAGCGCTCGCGCATCCGGTTGAACGAGTCCGCCAGTTCGTCGATTTCCTGGCTGCGGTGGGTGATTTCAAGCGGCTGGTCCAGTTCCATCGCGCTGATGGCCTTGGTCCCGCCGATCAGTTGTTGAATGGGAGTCGCGACGAAACGCTTGGTGAACAGAATGACGAACGCCGCCCCGATCGTCACTTCGAGCGCCGTCCAAACCACGGTTTGAAGCGTGATGGCCCGCGTCTGTTTCTGCACAGGATCCAGCCGCAACGCCACATCCACAACCCCCAGCACCTTTGTCTCGGCGCGGTGGGCGTGGCAACTGGCATTGCTACACGAAGGCTCGTTGTAGATGGGCGCCACCATGTTGATGGTCTTCACACCATCGGGCGAGGTGGCGTATCGCACGCGAGAATCTTCGGATGGCCGGTTGCGGATCGGTCCCTGAGCGTGGCAACTGGCGCAAACCTCGTTCGACAGGCTGGTCACGCCCGGTTGCTCCCTCCCGTCAGTCGAGAACACCAGCCGCCCTTCGCGGTTGAACATGCGGATGCGGTCAATTCCCTGCTTGTCGGCGATCACCCGCATGATCTCGTACGCCGCTCTCCGGTCGTCGTCGAGCATGGCATGCCAAGTAGCTCCGGTAATGCTGCGCGAGAGTTGGTCGGCCCCGAGGATCATGGTGCCCTCGAGCTGCTTCTTCTGGGTGCGGAAATTGAGGTAGCCGCTGACGCCGCTGATCGCGACGATCAGGATGGTGAGCGACAGAATCAGCTTGGGACCGAGTTTTCGAGGCATAGTTGGACTCGGACTTCCCATGCTTGCGCAGTCGGACGGCAAGCAGCGGACGGCGAAATCCGCGGGAAGTCCCCTATCAAGGCTAATCATGGTGGCCGAACCAGACAGTGATCGTCACCGCGCCGACCAGTGATCTTGGTCACGTACTCAAACCGTGCCAACCTGCGCAGTTACGGCGGTTTGCCAGCCATTTGGGGTCCAGACTTTTCTTGATGGTTGCTATAAGAAATTTGTATTGGACTGAGCAGATAAGCGCATTTATCGTCGGCGGATTGATTCTGGCTAACACGCTGTGTGGGTCGTCGGCGCGGTGCCGGGGGGTGTCCGCGCCGCAGGTCCTTAGGGTGTTCCCCACTGGAAATTGTGCAGATTCATAAACAGGAGCACGGAAAAATGATGAAGCGAGCAGGGAGCCGCGCTGTGCGCCGGTCGTTGCTGAGAGCCAGCGCCACGATCGTTCTGTTGGCGGGATTGTTGGCCGCGTTCTCGGCTTCTGGTTTTGCCGACGAGCCCAAGCCCGATCCGGCCGGCACGGCAACCGGGGACAAGTCGGCCGCAGTCGATGCCGCCGGAAATCCCTTCGTCCCGGTCGAACCCACCGATAAGACGGCTCCTGACTATGCCCAGAACAAGAAGGCCTTCGACGACTACCAGGCTCAGGCCGCCAAAGAACCACTGGCGGTAAAACTCGCCGACAGCGTCGGCCATGTGCGGATCGCAACCAACATGGCGTGGACCTTGAACACGGGCTACCTCGTCCTGTTCATGCAGGCGGGCTTCGCCTTGCTCACCTGCGGGCTGGTGCGGAAGAAAAACGCTGCGCATCTGATGATGCTGAACTTCGCTGCTTATGTCTTCGCCTTTCTCGCCTACTACGCGGTTGGATACGCATTCCAGTTTGGAGCCGTCGCAATAAACGCCGCGCCGACAAATTTGGGCGGCGTTCCCACCCTGAATCATTTCCTGATCGGAAGCGGGCAATGGGGGTTTGTCGGGGGCAAGGGCTTCTTTCTCGTTGGTCCGGCTTATGACGCCGGCAGCAATTGCCTGACGCTGTTTGAGGTGGTGTTCATGGAGACCGCCGGATACATCATCGTCGGCGCCATCTGCGAACGCATCAGCTTCTGGGCCTTCCTGCTTTGTGAACTGTTCATGGGCGCCATCCTCTACCCGATCTCCGGATGCTGGGCGTGGGGCGGTGGTTGGCTTTCTCAACTTGGATCGACCATGAACCTGGGCCATGGCTATGTCGACTTTGCCGGGTCCACCGTGGTTCACGCCGTGGGCGGCTTCGCGGCCATGGCACTGGCCATTGTTCTGGGACCGCGTCTGGGGAAATTTGGCCCCGGCGGGAAGATCCGCGTCTTCCCTGCCCATAACGTCGTCTACGTGGTTACAGGTACTTTCATTCTGTTGTTCGGGTGGATGGGCTTTAATCCCGGCTCAACGCTGGGCGCAACCGACCTTCGCATTTCGGTGGTTGCCGTGAACACGAACCTGGCTGCGGTCGCCGGGTCCGCAGCGGCAATGCTGATATGGTATTTCCTGTTTGGCAAGCCCGATCTCACCATGGCGTGTAACGGGATGCTGGCCGGACTGGTCGCGATCACGGCTCCTTGCGCCTTTGTCTCTCCCACTTCCTCTGTCATTATCGGCGTGCTGGCTGGCGCACTGGTTTGCGGGGGAGTCTTGTTCAATGAGCGGGTGCTGAAGATCGATGATCCCTGCGGCGCAATCTCGGTGCACGGGTTTTGCGGATGGCTGGGCGCCGTCTGCGTTGGAATTTTCGCTGACGGAACCTACGGATCCGGATGGAACGGCGTCGGTGCGGCCAGCTATCTGGGGCACGCGGGGCAAGGCGTGACTGGCCTGATCCATGGCGACACGAGACAGTTCTGGTGCCAGCTCATGGGAGCAACCCTGTATGCGGGGTGGGCATTCGGCGCGACATTCGCAGTCTTCTGGATTGTGAATAAGATCAAGAGCATGCGCGTACCGCCCGAGTCGGAAGAGGACGGCTTGGATGTTCCCGAGTTTGGCATGCCAGGCTATCCTGAAGACGCGGTGGTCACGGCTCCCTACTAAGGGTGCGCATCACAGGATGCTCGCTTCACCAGAGGGCTTCTATGTCCATTGTTCACAAGGATCGCCGATCGCTGCCGGTAATCCTGTGCCTAGTGACGCTCATCAGTGTTGGCGTGCTTCTGGTCTGGGACATCCTTCCCGGGCTATTTCCGGCGAAAGCACACGATGTCCTCGCCGCTCTTCCGCTCGCGATGATCGCCGGTGTCTGTCTGGTGTATGAGGCGGCGCGGCGGCCGTCTCGATCGGAACTGGTCAAGGCTATTCTTCTGGCTTGTGCTTTTTTGTTTTGGGCCGCCAACCAGCTATGGCCAACTCTGCGCCAGGCGACGCTTTTCAACGACATTGCTATTGCGCTGTTTGTCTTCGACGTGTTCCTGGCCATGATCGGCCGTCCGATTACGATTTCCTGACGGTGCAATCGTAATGGTGCTAGCGAAAGCGCCGGATGAATAGCGTGTGGCGCTCCGATCGGTAGAAGCCTACTCCGTAGATTGTGGCTTTCCCTTTCGACGAATAAATGACCTGGCGAATGCGCAGCACCGGGGCTCCACGGGGAACGCCCAGCAATTCGGCCACGTTCGCGTCAGCGGCGGTGGCATCTACTTCTTCATCGGCGTACGCGAGTTCGACGCCGTAGTCATGCTCCAGGGTTGCAAACAAAGAAACCCTTCCCAGGGGAGCCTCCACGAGGTCGGCAAAATCGCTGGCAGGCAGGTAGCAAGTCTCCAGGGCAAACGGCTCATCGCCGGTCTGGCGCAGACGCTCAATCTTGACCAGGGCGCTGGTAGCGGGTAGTCCGAGCCGGGCAGCTACTTCGGCCTCATGCTCAATAATCTTGGCGACGAGTACGCGCGACCGCGGGGCCAGGCCGCGGCTGGACATGTGCTCCGAGTAGCTCATCAGCTTATTGAAGTGAATTTTGGGGGCGGCCACGAAGGTGCCCGCTCCACGCCGGCGCTCGACCACTCCTTCGCGCTCCAGGCCAGCGAGGGCGTGGCGTGCGGTCATGAGGCTGACCTTATGGGTCCTAGCCAGTTCGCGTTCCGAGGCGACAGCGTCCCCGGGCTTCAGTTCCGCGGCTTCGATGCGCTTCCGGATCGCGTTCTGAATGCGCTTGTAAACCGGTGTTCCGTTCCGATGATTTCCCGACATGAAATCGCTTTCCGGCCGAACTCCACCACTGAGCGACCAGACGTCCCGTTTAGCAGCACCCTGAGAATATACACTCTATCCATGTGCTATATAGCTTAGTCGGCCCCTCATGTAAAGCGGAAAGTGCTGAATACGACGACTGATACATCTTTTCGAGATTTGCGTTTGCTATAGAGCGGATCGGATCTTCCGATAATCTAGGCCTGTTACTCTCCCGCCAATATCATCCCTGCAATCAGCGGGCTGTGATTATTATCACAGGATTTTCACAGGAACGATCATAAGTTAGCGGGAGTCCTGCCTTAGACGTCCAAATATGACATTTTGGGTGATATAGAGCACATTTGGGAAGCAACCACCGGGCAAGGCTAAGAAAATTTGCATTTTTTTCTTGACCATGATCATGCATGTGCTATATAGCATAGTCGGATTGTACTAGAGCATTCGTTCTGCCACTTGTGGGCCAAAGCCGGTTGAAGAGTTCTGAGGAGGTTGTGAGATGAAGCAATCAGCGTGCATTGAAAATTTCCGTCGTGCTGCTCGAACGGGATCTTCGTTCTTACTCGTAGTGTCAATGATCATCCTGAGCCTGTGTGTGGCTGGTGCCGCACAAGAACTCGCCGCAACGCTCAACGGCACGGTTACGGATGCCAGCGGCGCCGTTGTGGCAGGAGCGACGGTCGCGGTTCACAGTGAGGAGACGAATGCTGATGTTCGCAGCGTGACCACGAGCAGCAGCGGGAGTTTCAATATCACGAACATTCCTGCAGGACGCTATACGGTGACGGTCAAGAATGAAGGGTTCCAGACCTTCGCGGCCAGCGGCGTCGTGCTGAACGTTGCCGAGAAGCACACGCTGGACGTGCAACTGAAAGCAGGAAAGGTCAGCGAGCGCATCGAGGTGACGGCGGAGAACACGCCGATTCAGACCACGACCGCCGAGGAGTCCGGGACGGTCACCGGCGACCAGGTTCGCGAACTGGCTCTGAACAACCGCAACTTTGAACAACTCATCCTGTTGCAACCCGGTGTTGCCAATCAGTTGCCGGATAAGGTCGGCTTTGGTCTTGCCAACAACACCTCGATTTCGGTGAACGGAGCCCGCACTGGGGCGAACAATTACACCGTAGATGGGGCGGACATCAATGACAGCGGTTCTAACGGAACCCTGCTAAACACCCCGAGCATTGATGCTATCCAGGAGTTTACCCTGGAGCGCAGCAACTATGACGCAGCATTTGGACGCAGTGGCGGCGGCCAAATCGTGGTCGCTACGAAAACTGGTACCAACCAGTTCCATGGCAGTGCTTACGAATTCAACCGTAACAACTACTACAATGCGAACACCTTTGGCGGCCGGGCCTCGATCGCAGCGGGAAATCCGCTGTCGTCGAGCAACACCGTCCCGATCGAGCGCTACAACGACTACGGGTTTACGCTCGGTGGGCCGCTATTTATTCCGAAGGTCTATCATCCGCAGAAAAACAAGACCTACTTCTTCTGGTCCGAGGAGTGGCGCAAAGCGAGTACCCCCGGCACGAACGACATCAACGTGCCGACTACGGGACAGTTGGGCGGCGTGTTCCCGTGGGTCTTGGATCCCGCCGATAACCTGTACCATAATCAGGCTGCGGTTTTTCCAAGCAGTGTACCGGCTGGTTGCGTTACGAGCACAGCTCCGAGTGCGACTCAGAAGACGTCGCCTACCCCACAAACTTCTACCATTAGCCTGACCAGCGCCGGTTGCGTTAGCCAGAATTCCGGGGCCTATTTGAACGCCTTCATGGCGCCGAATCCTCCGAACAATTCGGCGGGGGACCAGTTGATCACCAATTACAGCCAGTTGAACAACTTCCGCCAAGACATCATTCGCCTCGATCAAAACATTGGCGACAAGGTGCGCGTCTTCGGGCGCTACATGGAGGACGTCGTACCTCAGAACGAGCCCTTCTCTCTGTGGGGTGGCGGAAACTATCCCGGAGTTGAAACCACTTCCCTGAACGCGCCGGGGCGCAACCTGGTTTTTAACGCCACCGTGACGCTCTCTCCCCGAGTAGTGAATGAAATTGAATACGTCGATGCGTGGGGAGCAATCAATTCCTCGCTGAATGGGATCGCGAACTCGCCGGCATTTCTAAGCCAGCTCACCAACAATACGGCTTACCAGGACCCGAACGGCCGGGCACCCAACGTGAGCATTTCCGGACTTACGGGTCTGGGAAACGGAAGCGCCCCCTACTTCGAACGAAACGTCGACAAGAACATATTCGACAATCTTTCCATCCAGCACGGCAGTCACACCATCCGCACTGGCTTCACTTCCATGTGGATGAGCAAAACGGAAAACGCTTCCGTTGGCGCCGCCAGCTTCAGTTTCACTGGAGCGAACGGCAACTCGCCATTCGCGAACTTCCTGCTCGGACAGGCAGACAGCTATACTCAGCCAAGTAAGGACACCATTCCATTTCTGAAGTATGTGAACTTCGAATTCTATGTGCAGGATGACTGGAAGGTTACCCGCAAGCTGACAGTAAATGCCGGCATTCGATACAGTTACTTCCCCTCCCCCACGGACAGCAAGAATACGCTGGCTAACTTCGATCCACTTCTATACAGCGCAAACAATGCTGCGGTCATAGATCCAGTCAGCGGAGCGATGACGGGAGTGACAGCTTCCGGAAACCCGATCAACGCCGCGATTTATGGCAATGGGCTTATCTTTCCAAAAGGCACCGCGTGCAATGCGGCTCAAGCCATTAGTTCGCAGGTAGCTTGTTCCCCCTATGGCAGCCGCGTCAATCCAAGCTCCAACAACAATTGGGGACCGCGGCTGGGCCTCGCTTATGACCCGTTGGGCAACGGAAAATGGGCCGTGCGAGCGGGGTTGGGGTTGTTCTATGACCGCACTCTCAACGGCATCTGGGAACAAAATGCCTTCGGTGATCCGCCTCTGGTGCAAACCACCACGACTCTCAACACGGCCAATTCCTCTTTGAATCTTTTCGACAGTCCCCTCGCCGGGCAGGCGGGAGCCGCACCACTCGGCCCGGTCGCCTTGACTGCCACCGGATCGCCGACCTTTAAGGCTCCCAGCTATCTGGATTACAACCTCTCAGTGCAGCACGAGATCATGCCGAATACTGTGCTCGAAGTGGGCTACGTGGGCACCAAGGGTACGCATCTGCTGGGTGACATCGATCTCAATCAGCCGACACTCGCTGCGCGCTTAGCCGACCCTACCGCCGACGTCAATGCTATACGCCCGTTCCTGGGATATGGCGCGATCAACGATCGCGTTCCCGTGTACACCAGCAACTACAACTCGCTGCAAGTGTCATTGAATCGGCGTTTCAGCCGAGGATTGACCCTGGAAGTTGGCTACACTTGGTCCAAGCTGTTAACGACCAATCCTTACGATCGGGGACTGTCGGCCTACGACACGTACGATCTGAAGCAGAGCTATGGTCCGTCGGTATTAAATACGCCACAGATGCTGGTCGTCAGCTACGTATACGATCTGCCGTTCTACCACGACCAGAGAGGGCTTGTTGGTCATGTCCTCGGTGGCTGGGAGTTGTCGGGAATTACAACCATACAGTCTGGACAGTCGCAGGTCATGACCCAAAGCAACGACCCCTGGGTGCTAGCCGGCGATCCGGGTGGACTCGGCATGACCCGACCGGGCGAAACTGTTTTCATTCGTCCTGATCAAATCGGCGACCCGCATGGACCGAAAACCGCGGCTGAGTTCTTCAACACCGCGGCGTTTGCACAGGCAGTGGGACATTTCGGCAGTTCCCGGCCGGGCGCCATTCTCGGACCTGGCATACAAGTCTGGGATATGTCGCTCATCAAGAACATCAAGTTCGCCGAACGCGTGGGCTTGCAACTCCGTCTTGAAACCTTCAACACGTTCAATCACGGCAACCCCAGCGGGATTGACACGAATGTCGGAGATTCGAACTTCGGCGCGGTGACTGCTTGGCACGATCCGCGCAACGTCCAAATCGGAGCCAAGATTAACTTCTGATTCGCAGCAGAAAGCGCACGCCGGAAATCGGCGTGCGCTTTTTTATGTCGAAGATTTGGGGGATTGGGAGTTCACTGGTTCGTAGGACTGGCGATCGCCGCCGCCTGTTTCTTCTCCTGCAGCGCCACCGAGATTTTCTGCTCGCGCAATCCTTCTGCGGAGTGTCCCGCCTGTCGCAGCGCCGTGCCCAGCACGAAGTGCGCCTCCGGATAATCCGGATCAAGCCGGACCGCTTTGCGTAACGGCTCAATCGCGGCCTCGGGATGGCTCCTCGCGATTTCCGTCTTGCCCAGGCCAAACAAGGCTTCCTGATAATGCGGGTTCACTCTGAGTGCCTCGCGGAAGTGCGATTCGGCCTCCTCCAGTTGTGAGTTGTTCAACAGGATTTGGCCGAGAACGCAGTTCGCCACCGGATCGTTGGGAAAGCGCTGAAGTTCCGCACGCATCTCTTTCTCCGCCCGCTCAGCGTCTCCTTGCCGCCAGTAGAGGTAGCCCAGGCCGGAATGCACGCCCATGAAGTTGGGATCGGCTTGTTCGGCCGCCTCATACTCCTTGATGGCGTCCGTCCGGTTCGACATCTGGTCGTACGCCGTGCCCATCATGATGTGTGCCGTGGCGGAATTCGGATTGAGCTTCATGATGCGGGCAAACACACTCGTCAGCGCCTTGTAATCCTTCATGCGCAGGTAGGCTTTGCCGAGCATGTCGAGCGTCTCCAGATCAGAAGGATCCGCTTGATTGGCACGCTCCAGGTATTGCGCGGCCTCGGGATAGCGATCCAACGCGAAAAGGCACAGACCCGCCAGGTCGAGAATCTGAAAATCCGTCGGATAGGCCTGCGCCATGGGTTGCAGCAGAGTCCACCCGGAGCGGTAGCGCTGAGCCTTAAAGTACGCGACGGCGAGATTGCGTTCGGTCGCCACGTCGCCGGGATGAACCTTCAGCGCCTCCTGATAGAGAGGGATCGCCTCTGCGGGCTTGCCCTCGCGCGCCAGCACGATTCCCAGGTTATTGAGGGCGGCGAGCGAATGTGGATCGATTGCTAACGCATGGCGAAGCGCCTCCGCGGCAGAAGACAGATCGCCTTTGTGCATCGCATCCGCAGCTTGTTCCAGGTAGGAATGCAACTGGGCGGCTGACGGGCTAGCGGCGGGCTTTGGGGCGGGGGCGTTTTGAGCAGAGGCGTAAGTCGCCACAAGCAAGCAGGCGCACGCCACAGCCATTCGGAGGGAGCAAGCCACCTTCATACAGCCGATTTTACGCGTACCCGCGAAGGAGGTGTCCCGACTCATTCATTGGGGAACTCGACGCGAACGCCCAGCCACAATAAGCCTGCCACGATGGCCAATCCTGCGGTCAGCGTCAGCGCCGATTCCCACCCGATCCGCTGTGCGAGCCACGGCGTGAGCACGGGCGAAACCATGCCGCCCACGTTGCTGCCAAAGTTCATGGTGCCGCCCGCGATGCCGCTGCGCTCACCCGAGAGTTGCGTCATCGTCGCCCAGAATGGACCCTCTGTACACAGCACCAGCACCGTACACGTCGTGAGGGCTGCCACGGCTACCATAGGCTCCGGAGTGCGCGCGCCAATCACCAAAAAAACGGCGGCGGCACAGAGAGCAACCAGCGGAACGCTGCGGCGTCCCCAGGTCGCGCCCCAGCGAGTCACGGCCCAGTCTGAGAACACGCCTCCCAGGGGAATCGCAAACGTGGTGGCGATCCACGGCAGCGCCGTGAAGCTTGCGGCCTTGAGCACCTCAAAGTGGCGCACCTGAACCAGATAAAGATAGAACCAGAAAATGAAGATGTATCCCAGGTAGCCCTGAAGCAGATAACTGGCAGAGAGGAACCAGAAACTTGGCAAGCGCAGCGGTTGAGCAGGCTTCTTCAGCAATTCAGTCGCAGTGGAATGATTGGCCGCGGACGGTGCACTTGCGGTCGCGTGCGTGTGAAGTTTCCGCGGTCCAAACCTCGACCATAGCAGCCCGGCAACCGCGCTCAGGAACGCCGCCACCCACAACGCCGCACGCCATCCATAGCGACTGGTGATGGGCGCCAGCAGCAATGGGGTGACCGCCGATCCGAGCCCCACGCTCGCCAGCACCAGGCTGTTCGCCCGGGCTTGCAAGCGCGGCGGAATCGTAATGGCAATGGTGCGTCCCGATGTCGGATAGGTTGGAGCGGCAATGACCCCGAAGATTGCGCGGATGATCCACAGTTCGGGAATGACCATCGCCAAGCCGAGTCCACGCCATCCCACCAGCGCGGTGAGAACGGTGAGCAGCGCCCAGGCGCTGCACAGAAAAAGAAAGATGCGGCGCGCGCTGACCCGATCCGCCAGCCCTCCCGATGGGACCTGAAACAAGGTGTAGCCCAGCAGGAAGGCGCTGAACACCGTGCCCATCTGCGTTTGGGTCAGGCCGAACTCGCTCATCATCTTGGGGGCGACCACTGTCACGGCCACGCGACAGACGTATCCCACTGAGGCCGCAGCCATCAGCAGCAGCACGAGGCGTTTGTTCATGGAGGTCGGCGCGGGCGCCGTCGCGGGACCCGCTGTCATGGAAGCCTTTTGTGCAAGATGAGCTCCGACTGGCCCGGAACAACGTAATCCGCGAGTTCGCCAATGAACTCGTACCCGTGCTGGCGGTAGAAGTGTTGGGCGCGATCGTTGAAAGATGAAACCAGCAGGAAGAGGTGTTCGCGGTCCGCGAAATGCTCTTCAGCAAAGCGTAAGAGTTGTGATCCGACGCCCTGTCCGCGTCCCTCAGGCGCAACCGCGATGGAGGCAATGTAAGGCGATCCCGCCAGACCGTAGGGAGCGACCAGGACAAACCCTGCAGGCAGATCTTGCGCGCGCGCTACAAACAGCTCGTTGCCGGGGCGAGCCAGCGCCGCGCGGCATCCGGCGAGATCGCGGCGAAGCGTGATCCAAGGTTCGCTCGATGCCATCACGCGGGCGCACCATTCATAGTCTTCCGGCTTCGCCGTTGCGATGTGGATCGGGGGCCCCATTCTGGCTTCAAAACGACCTGCGATCGTAACAGCCATCCCGCTGGTTCGCAACGCCGACGAACGCACGCGGAAGACGGCGGGAGACGAGTATCCGTCCATGCCAATCCGGGAACACCACAAAAAAGGATTGCCTCCAAAACCGATTTTTTAGCTAACATAATCGTTATGGCAACCCCTCTCCGCCGGGACCGCGCCCTCTTAGCCGTCTTTGCATTCACGTTCGCATTCTTCCTGCCTTCATGCGGGGGTTCCGGCTCTTCTGGGGGAGGCGGCCAGCAAGTCAATCCTCCTTCCGCGCCCTCGGGACTGACTGCCACTGCCGGAAACCAGCAGGTTGCTCTCAGTTGGAACGCGAGCTCCGGCGCCACCAGTTACAACGTCGGGCGCGCCACGACATCGGGCGGTCCATACACAACCGTTTCGTCGCCCACGACGACCAGCTACACCGATTCCGGCCTGACGAATGGCACGACCTATTATTACGTCGTATCGGCGACCAATTCTGCGGGGACCAGCGCCAACTCCAGTCAGGTGTCGGCGACTCCGGTCGCCCCTCCAGCCGTGCCGACCGGACTGACCGCCACTGCCGGGAACCAGCAAGTTGCTCTCAGCTGGACCGCGAGTTCCGGCGCCACCAGTTACAACGTCGGACGCGCCACGACATCGGGCGGTCCATACACAACCGTTTCGTCGCCCACCACGACCAGCTACACAGACTCCGGCCTGACGAATGGCACGACCTATTATTACGTCGTCTCGGCTACCAATTCTGCGGGGACCAGCGCCAACTCCAGTCAGGTGTCGGCGACTCCCTCGGCCCCGCCCACGCAGGTGAGCGCGACGATTGACGTTCTGTCTAATAGACACGCCATCAGCCCATACATTTATGGCGGAGCTTTCCCGCAGGATGCGCCCACGATCACCGACAGCGGCCTGAGCGTGGTGCGCTGGGGCGGGAATGGAGCGTCCACCTACAACTGGCAACTGGGCACGACCAATGCGGACAATGACTATTACTTTGAGGACTTTACTTTTGGCGCGCTCAACAATAGCGCGGACTCCGATTCCACGCAGTTTATTAAGGACGTACAAAGCGCCGGCAGCGTTCCTCTGATGACCATGGTGATGCTGCCTTGGGTCGCACAAAGCCCTGAAACGTCGGTCACGCAGGGAGGCTCAGACAATTACCACTGGAGCTTCTCAGTCGCCACATTTGGCGCACAGTGCAGCGTGGATCCATACAACACCGACGCCGGAGACGGGCTGAAGGCGGACTGTACCACCCAGCTGACCGCCGATCCAAACGACGCCTATTTTCCGCTGCTCGATCAACCGGGCACTGGTGATCCCGCCAACAGCGTTTATCGCAATCAGTGGGCTGCCGCGCTGGCTACCGCCTTTGGCAGTGGGGTTCCCCATTTTTACGACATGGATAACGAGATCGATATCTGGGGTGGCACTCATTTCGATATTCATCCCCTGCAGTCTGGCTACAACGAACTGCGTGACACGTATCTGCTCGAAGCCGGAAATATGAAGACTTGGGACCCGGCGGCGATCCGCCTGGGGCCGGTGAGCTGCTGCTGGTATTTCTATTGGAACCTGAATTCCTCCACCGACAACAAGGCCACGCATGCCGGGATTGATTTCCTCCCTTGGTGGCTGAATGAAATCGCGTGGGCGGATGCCGTAGCAGGTACTAGGTCGCTCGACGTGTTCGACATCCACGCATATCCGGACGGACCCGACACTTCCGGCTACACTCAGGCGCAGCTGCAGGCGCTGGCAACGCGCATCTACCGCGACTGGTGGGATCCAAGTTACAAGAGCGAAGCCACCTACATCGACAACAACGGCTTCAGCATCGAACCGGTTGAGCCGAACCCGTTCCGCATTCCGCGCATGCGGGCCCTGCTGAACCAGAACTATCCCGGCACGCAGTTCAGCATCACGGAATGGAGCGCGGCCTTCGCCGGCAATACCTCCCAAGAGCGCGAGGCCGATTTTTCGACCGCCCTGGGCGATGCGGACGCTTACGGAATCTTGGGACGCGAGCGAGCCTACCTGGCCTCGCGTTGGGAGGCTCCACTTCCGGCCAACCCAAACTACCAGGCGCTAAAGCTCTATACCAACTACGACACTCAACACCACGGCTTCGGAACGACCTCGGTAGGAGCCACGCACAATGCCGACCCGAACCTGTTTAGCACCTACGCCGCGCTGAATTCAACCGGCACCTCGCTGACCATCATGGTGCTCAATAAAGACCCTGCGAACTCAGCTCAGGTGCAATTCACGACCACTGGATTCACGGCCACCAGCGAGACCACGTACACGTTGTCGCAATCCGCGCCCACCAGCATCGTGGCGTCCGGGCCAAAGTCCTGGTCGTCGACACAGACCTTTGCACCCTACACCGCAACCTTGCTGGTAGTGAGCGGCAGCATGGCAAGCACTCCAGCCTCGGCGTGGGACTTGGGTCCCGACACGATGATGGTGGCCGCGAACGGAACAGCCACCCTGCACCCGATCATTATCACAGGCACCGCCAACGTCGCACTCTCGTCGGCGGCTTTCGATAGCTTCGAAGGCGCGACTGCTTGCACGGGGGGAACGCTTACGCTGACAACTTCCACCATCACCACCGGCACTCAGGGCGAGATTACGGTGAACGCGGGCAGCACTCCGGGCTTCTGCCACTTCACAGTGACGGGAACCGACAGCGGCGCGACGCAGACTCAGGGCGGTTGGATCGTGGTGGGGAATCCTGCGGCGACGCTCGCAAAGACGTCTGGTGATGGCCAGACGGGCACGAACGGTACAGTACTGCCGCAGGCTTTGACGGTGACGTTGACTCCCGGCGCGTCGGGCGGCGGCAACACCGGCGCGAGTATTCTTTTCACCGCCAGTGCCGGGTCGCTGTCGAACGGCACGACAAGCGGCTCGAAGGTAATTGCGGTCACGAATAGTTCTGGCGTTGCTTCGGTCACGCTGACGCTACCGTCGACTGCAGGAACCGTAACCGTCACCGCCGAAGGTCCGTACGGGCTCGGCCATCCCGTAGTGACACCGGCGTTCACAGAGACCTCGCAATAGCTGGCAGCAGATTCAACTGCCGCGTGTAAAAGCATGTGCCGCTGCTCACGTTCATGTCTCTGAGAACGTGCTATGCTTCGCGTGCCATTTTTGCCTAATCGTTTACGGATATTGTTCAGCGACTCCGTCACAACAGGAGGCTGCATGCATCTTCGGCAGAATCTGCTTCGTTTCGCTCTGATTGGTTTGCTGGTTCCGCTCTGCTTTTCGCAAGAGGCCCAGCCCGCATATCGCAATCCGAAACTCACTCCCCAGGAACGCGCGGCAGACCTCGTCAAGCGCATGACGCTGGAGGAGAAAGTCGATCAAATTGCAGGAGGCCGGCGCCGAACGCGCAACTCACAGGACCCCGAGGAAAAGGAAGCCTTTGAGGCATTGGGCAAGTTATATCGCGAAGATTCGCAGGTCAGTCCCCATGACGCTGCCGAAGCCCGCAACAAAGCGCAGCACTTCCTGATGGAAAAGACGCGTTTGGGGATCCCGACAATTTTCATGGGCGAGGCTTTGCACGGATTCATGGCTTATGGCAGCACCAGCTTTCCTCAAGTCCTGGGCCTGGCCAGCACGTGGGATCCTGAGCTGGTGCAGCAGGCCTTCCACGTTGCTGCAGACGAGATGGCCGCTTCGGGAGTCAGGCAGGCCTTCACTCCGGTGCTGGATTTGGGACGCGACCCGCGTTGGGGACGAACCGAAGAGACCTACGGCGAAGACCCTTATCTTGTCGCGCGCATGGGAGTGGCCGCCATCAACGGTCTGCAAGGCACTTCCTGGATGATTGATGGCCACCACGTGATGGCCACCATGAAACATTTTGCCGCCCACGGCCAGCCGGAGAGCGGGACCAACACTGCTCCCGCGAATTTTTCTGAACGGGATCTGCGGGAAACATTCCTGGTTCCCTTCCGCGCCGCCGTGCAAGAGGCCCATGTAGGAAGCGCGATGGCTTCGTATAACGAAATCGATGGCATTCCATCCCACATCAACCGCTGGCTGCTGGACCGCGTCCTGCGCCAGGAGTGGGGCTTCCGCGGCTATGTCACCTCTGATGGCGGTGGCCTGCAAATGCTGGTTGAGACTCACCACGTCGCCGCGGATTTTGCGGAAGCGGCGCGCAAGGCTCTGGCCGCCGGCGTTGACTTCGATCTTTCGGACGGATCGGTATACGCGACGCTGGTCGATCAAGTGCGCGAAGGCAAGGTTCCGGAGGCTGAACTGGACCAGGCCGTGCAGCGTGTACTCGAGGCAAAGTTTCGTCTTGGCCTGTTCGAGAATCCTTACGTCGACCCCGACTACGCACAGAAGATCACGAATAGCTCTGAGCATCAACAGCTGGCGCTCAAGGTGGCCCAGAAATCGATTGTGCTGCTGAAGAACGACAACAAGCTTCTGCCGCTCGACCTCAAGAAACTGAAAACGATCGCAGTCATCGGGCCCAATGCAGCTGATGTTCATCTGGGCGGCTACAGTCGCGATCCGGGCCCGGGGAACCAGATCAGTATTCTCGACGGCATTCGCAAGCGCGCGGGCCAAGGCGTCAAGGTGCTCTACGCGGAAGGCTGCAAGATTACGACCGGAAAGCAGGGCTGGGCCGCGTGGTACGAAAACAATGTCACGCAACCTGATCCCAAGGCAGAGGTGGAAACGATTCGCGCCGCGGCCGCCATCGCTCGCCAAGCGGACGTGGCCATCGTTGTAGTTGGAGAGAATGAAAGCACAAATCGTGAAGCCTGGTCGGAACAGCATTTGGGCGACCGCGATTCTCTGGATCTGCTTGGTTCGCAGGAGGCGTTAATTCGTGCTGTGGTCGAGACGGGCAAACCCACAGTTGTGCTCCTGATCAACGGCCGTCCATTGTCAATCAACTACGTCAAGGAGCATGTTCCCGCGATTCTGGAAGGCTGGTATCTGGGTGAGCAGGGTGGAACGGCGGCTGCCAACGTGTTGTTTGGTGACGTCAACCCTGGCGGGAAGTTGCCCATTACCTTCCCGCGCACCGTGGGACAAGTTCCTGATTTCTACAACCATAAGCCGTCGCGCAACCGCAGTTACCTGTTTGACAGCCGCGAGCCGTTATTCCCGTTCGGCTATGGCCTTAGCTATACGCAATTCCGTTTTGACAACGTCCGGGTTGAGCCGAAGAGCATTCGTCCCGGCGGATCCGCCAAGGTCTCCGTCGACATTACAAACACTGGAGACCGCGCCGGGGACGAAGTCGCCCAGCTATACATTCACCAGCGCGTCGCCTCCGTGACTCGCCCTGTAAGGGAGTTGCGCGGCTTCAAGCGCGTCAGCCTGGACCCGGGTCAAAAGGTGACGATCGATTTCAGGCTGACTCCGGACGACTTGTCATTGATCGACATAAACATGAATCGGGTTGTCGAGCCGGGCATGTTCGATCTAATGGTCGGAGCTAATTCGGCAGACACTGCCAGCGTCGCACTCGAAGTAGTTAACCCGTAGCTATGGCAACGTGGAGCATCAGATTACCTATGAACACCCGAAACTCACCGCCGTCCTTCGTTTCATTCCTGGCTAGCCTTACCGTTTGCCTGCTCTGCGCGGCATCCGCGCATGCCCAATGGACGCCCATGAATCCGGTCCGCAACGTTCAGCAGCAGGCCGATGGAGTTCTCTTCACCATGGGCACCGGCACCTTGAAGGTACAAGTGTGCTCGGAGTCGGTGATCCACGTTCTGTATTCGCCTACAGCCACTTTCCCCAAGCGCGCGGACTTCGTCGTCACCAAGGACACTTGGCCGGCAGCGCAATGGTCCATGCAATCCGGTGACGACGCCGTCACCCTGGCGACTTCCCTGCTGAAAGTTACGGTCACGCGGAAAGACGGCGCCATCTCCTACGGCGAAATCCATGGCGACTCGCTCGTGCAGGAATCGTCCCGCAGCCTGACGCCTGCAAAAGTGAATGGCGAAGATACCTACCGCGCCGAATCCATGGTGAGCATCTACGGCTCTCACGAAGGCATCTATGGCCTCGGTCAGCACCAGGCAGGCGTGTGGAACTATCGCGGAGAGTCGGTCGACATTTCGCAGGAAAACAGCAACATCTCCGTTCCGCTGATGCTCTCGAGCAAGGGCTACGGCATTTTCTGGAACAACACGTCGCGCAGCCGGTTCAATAATCGTTTCGCGAATATTCTCTACATCAGTTCGGAAGTCGCCGATGTCATCGATTACTACTTCCTCTACGGTCCTGACTTCGACAAGATTATTGCCGGCTATCGAGACCTCACCGGACAGGCGCCCATGTTCGGCAAGTGGGCCTACGGCTTCTGGCAGTGCAAGAACCGCTACAAGTCGCAGGATGAAATCCTCGGCGTGGCCCGCAAGTATCGCGATCTGCACATCCCCGTCGACAACATCGTGCAGGATTGGTTCTGGTGGAACCGCAAGGGCGAATTCATTTTCAACAAGAATTATCCCGACCCCAAAGCGATGGTCGATCAGTTACACAGCGAAAACTTTCACCTGATGATTTCGATCTGGCCGTTCTTCGAGCCGGGCTCCACGAACTACGATTACATGCAGAACAAGGGCTGGTTCGTCGACAAGTTCAAGTACGCGAAGCCGCCGTACCACACGAACGCGATGGCCGTGTATGACGCCACCAGTCCGGAGGCGCGAAAATATTATTGGGACGAAGTGAACAAAGGATTGTTCAGCATTGGGCTCGATGCCTGGTGGATGGACACGACCGAACCGGAAACGGAAGGACAGGAAGAAAACATTCTGCTGGGTCACAAGCTCGCTGCGGGGAGCGGCAACCGCTACGTTAACGTCTTCCCGCTTCTCGATACCCAGGCGGTCTATCAGGGGCAACGAAGCGTCTCCGACAAGAAACGCGTGTTCATCCTGTCCCGCTCCGCGTTCGCGGGATCGCAACGCAATGGCGTTACAGCATGGTCGGGCGACATCAATTCGGATTGGCTGAGTTTCCGGCGCCAGGTTCCGGCAGGATTGAATTTCGCGCTTTCGGGAATTCCTTACTGGACCACTGACATCGGCGGATTCGTCTTCGGCAACACCCGCGATCCCGCCTTCCGCGAACTGTTCGTTCGCTGGTTTCAGTACGGCACGTTCAATCCTATCCTGCGCGTTCATGGCACGCGTAGTCCCGACGAGAACGAATTGTGGTCGTACGGTCCCGATGCGCAGACGATCCTGGTGAATTTCGACCGACTGCGCTACCGCATGCTGCCTTACATTTATTCGCTGGCATGGAAGACGACCAGCGAAGCCTACACACCGATGCGGCCGCTAGTCATGGACTTTCGCTCCGATTATCGCGCTCAGAACACCGGTGACCAGTTCATGTTCGGTCCGGCGTTTCTTGTGAACCCGGTAACCGATGCCGCTGCGACAACACGGCCAGTCTATTTGCCCAGCGCCAAGTGGTACGACTTCTGGACGGGATCCTCGATCGAAGGAGGTCGGACGATCAACGCCATCGCTCCATTGGAGCGCCTGCCCTTGTACGTTCGCGCAGGATCCATTCTTCCTCTGGGCCCGGACGAGGAATGGTCCACCGAGAAGCCTGCCGACCCGATCGAACTTCGCATCTACCGCGGCGCGAACGGAGACTTCACTCTCTACGAAGATGAAAACGACAACTACAACTACGAGAAGGGCGCTTACGCAACGATTCCGTTGCACTGGGACGACGCGGGACGCACCTTGACGATCGGCGATCGCAAGGGACAGTTTCCGGGCATGCTGGAAAACCGCTCGTTCCGCGTAGTCTTCGTAAGCGAGAACCACGGAGTGGGAGTCAATCCGGCGGATGAGATCGACAAAGTCGTGCAGTACTCGGGAAAGCAGGTTACGGTCACTCCATGACTTCACCAGGGCTGGAATTAATTGTGGTTAAGTAGCGGCTATTTTCCGGGACCTTGCGCCTGCTGTTTTGCGGTGAGGCTGTCGACAATCTGCCGTTCTTTCGCACCGTCTTCGGGGCGGTGGAGACGATAGTACAGAGTGGCCAGCTCGACATGTGGCTCGAGCCAGTCAGGGTCGTCCTTCACCAACTGTTCCAATTCCTTCGCCGCGGTTGCATAATCCCCCGATGTGCTCTTGAGCATGGCCGCTTCATAGCGCGCCATGGAGTCGGTGGGCTTGAGCTGGAGAGCGCGGTCCAGATAGCCCTTCGCCTCCGCAACATCCCGACGTTTGTACAGAATAGCTCCAAGATAAAGGTTGGCTTCAAAGTCGTCGGGATTTGTCTTCAGGGCCTCGCGGAATGCGGGTTCGGCATCTTTCACGTCGCCAGTCTTGTCTCTTGCTGTACCGACCAGGGTATAAAGCTTTGGAAGACGCGGATTCAACCGCAATGCCTCTTCGAGATCCTGACGAGCTGGTTCGTACTCATTCAGATCTAGCAGCGTTGCCCCAGCAAGCATAAAGGCAGACGCGTCGGAACCGGCCTTGGCGACCTTTTCAACCCGACTCACGCCCTCGCGTCGTCGGCCCTTAGTCGCAATCAGCGCGGACCCGAGCACATATTCAAAATCCATATTCTGCGAGTATTTGCTTTCCAGCGGTTCCAGCAGCGTAAGGGCAGCGTCCGACTTCCCCGTGCGCACATCGCAGTCCCCCAGAAGAATCACAACCTGCAACGAGTTCGGTTGCGCATCGTGCAAGATCGCGAATTGCTGGCGGGCATTTTCGAAATCACTCTTTTTGTAATAAGCGAGCGCAAGATTCAGCAGGACGGGATTCTTATCTCGTAAAGAAGTGAGAGCAGAACGATACATCGCAATCGCTTCGTCGATTTGACCCGCATGCACCAGAGCGGCGCCGAGGTTGACTTTGGCCTGAACCTCGCTGGGGCGCAATTCCAGCACCTTGCGATAGTCGCGGATCGCCGTGGAAAAGTCGCCGTGCTGCTGCTCGTCAATGGCCTGCTTCAGCAGCTGATCTGGGTTCACTTCCTGAGCCGCAACAACGGCCGGGAGCAACGCGAAAAACAATAGCACCGCCCGCATGTTTAATAGGATAGCTCACGAACCGCGCGAATGGATCGGCAAATTCCTGCAACCTCGTGGCCGCTCCCAACGTACAATATCGATAGTAGTGGTGATGTCAGGGAGGTACGCTGTGAAATCTAGATCCTCTCGTCGTGTGCTTTTATTCTGCTTGCTAGCGGTTGTCTCGCCCTTGATGTTCGCCCAAAGTGGAGGTCAAACGCACGCATCTACGCCGGCTCCGCCATCCACTCTTACTCGACCCGATTCGATCCAGGACAGCGGATTCTACAACTACTGGGCTAACATGTCGGCCCAGGGGCGAGCAGGTGGAGTGCTATTGGGCAAGCTCGCCATGGAAGGTGAACCCCTCCCATGGGTGCCCATGCTGGTGAACGTCGACTGTAAGGGCTCGATCGTGAACTCCACTCAGGCCGATCTCAAGGGCCAGTTCGTAATCACTTTCGCGGCCACGCACGGCGTAGAGCGCGATCCGGCGGACGCGCAACGGCAAATGGAGACTCAATACGAGGGCTGTATGGTGCGCGCCTCGCTCGCAGGTTTTCGCTCCAGCACGGTAACGATAACGGTGCGAAACCTGCGCGACGAGCCTAATCTTGGGACGATCACCCTCTCTCCGGAAGGACGGGGTGGAGGCACCGAACTCAGCATCACCAGCAAGGATGCGCCTTCCAAGGCGATGAAGGCATTCGAAAAAGCTAGGGCGGATTGGCTCGACCAGAACCCCGACGGCGCCGAGCGCAACCTCAACAAGGCAGTCCAGCTTTATCCTGGGTTCGCCGAGGCGTGGGTGCAGCTCGGCAAAATCCAGGAGGCTTCGGATCCAAAGAGCGCGCGCGATTCTTTTTCGAAGGCTTTAGCCGCCGATCCGAAATTCGTTCTACCCTACGAACAGCTCGCCGCGCTCGCCGTCAAGGCGGAACAGTGGCAAGAGGCGGTGGACAACACAAAGCAGGCTCTGCAACTTGATCCGGCTGGTACGCCGCAACTCTGGTACTACGATGCGTTGGCAAAGTTTCAATTGGGCAAGACCGATGAAGCCAGGGAAAGCGCCACCAAAGCGCTGGCGATCGACCCGCGCCATAGCGTTCTGAATACCGAGCAACTGTTGGCTGTAATCCTCGCGCGGAAAGCCGACTACGTTGGAGCCGTCCTGCATCTGAACAACTGCCTTTCGTATATGCCGCCCGGCCCGCAAGCGGACCTCGTCAAACAGCAGATTGCGCAACTGGAACCGAAGGTGACCCCAACGAAGTGACAAGACTGCCCGGAGGTTAGCGCGCGGGCTCGACGACCTTCAGTATCTGGTCCGCTGATACGTTCTGCAGCGTTTGAACGATTCCCGACGGCCAGTGAATTTCGACCAGGTCGGCGCGGCTTTCGGAGCCAAGACCAAAGTGCACCGGCCCATCACTCGAAGAGGCATAGCCGACGCTCGTGGTCATGTGGTTGTACTGCGCGCCGCTTTTGGTCACAAGTTTGATGCGAGCGCCGATTCCGTCACGGTTGCTCTTCGTTCCCTGCAATGCGATGTCGAGCCAGTGGCCTGAGTTCTGGCTGCGGTTCATCCAGATTTCAGCGTCCTGGCCGAGAGCACTGACCACAACATCAACACGGCCGTCACCATCCAGATCGCCGAATGCGCAGCCACGATGGCGGGCAGGCGGAGCCGCGGCGAAACCCGCCTCTTCAGTCAAAGGAGCCCATTTCCCGCTCGCACCCAGGTTGCGGAATACCGTGTTCAGTTGGTCGACCGGCTGCCCGGGCTGGTTCAGCGATTCCACATGACCCCGGCTCACGAATAGATCTTTCCATCCGTCATTGTCGAAATCGTAGAGGGCGACGCCGAAGCCGGACATTTGGCGACTCGGATCTCTCATACCGGTCTCGGTGGTCACTTCGTGGAAGTCGCCTTTGCCGGTGTTCTGGAAAAGCGGAAACGTCTGGTTGTTCAAGGCGACGAACACGATGTCGGGATATCCGTCGTTGTTGAAATCGCGAAAATCCAGGCCCATGCCGGAAATGAAGCTGCCGTCTTCGGTCAGCGCGACTCCGGTCTCGAAGGCGACCTCCTCGAACTTTCCTCCTACATTGTGGAAGAGCGAATTGTAAGACGCATCGTTGGTGACGAATAAGTCAGGTCGGCCGTCGAGATCGAAGTCGGCCATGCCAACACCCATCGCTTTGCCGACGTGGGCACGCAGTCCCCATTCCTTCGAAACATCCTGGAAGGTACCATCGCCCTTGTTCAGAAACAGCTGGTTGGGCTGTCCTTTGTAGAATTTCGGACTGCAGTAGTCGGCCACGCCTCCGATGGCACAGAGCGGCTTGTCTGAGTACTCCCACTGCATATAGTTGGCAACGAAGAGATCGAGCAGGCCGTCGTTGTTCACGTCGACCCAAACCGCCGTGATCGCCCAGTAAGCGCCGAATTCGGGATCGGGATGATTCAAAGTCGCATCCATCCCCGATTTCACTGTGACATCGGTGAAGGTGCCGTCCCCATTATTGTGGTAGAGCGTGCTGTGGTGCAGGCCGGCGACGAACAGATCCGGGTGACCATCGTTGTCGTAGTCTCCAACCGCGACACCCATGTCGTAGCCGGATCCAGCCAGGCCAGCCGCCTCAGTCACGTCAGTAAAAACGCCATGGCCGTCGTTGCGGAATAACCGGTTGCGGTACTTGGGTGAATCCTTCTTCAGCGTCGCGATATTCGCGCCGTTGGTGAAGAAAATGTCTGGACGTCCGTCTCCGTTGTAGTCGAAGACGGCTACTCCACCTGGCATGGTTTCAGGGGCATTGCGGGCGGGAGTTTCGCTGTTCTCCACGCGAAAAGGAATCTTCACGAATTCGAACCGGATGGGACTAGGGACGGAGGCTGCGAGGAGAAGCGCTGCACCAAGGCTCAACATCGAAGCCGCTATAGTTCGTCGAGCCAGCCCGTGAAGAAGCATTCGCGTCCAGAAAAGAAGGGGTGGCTTGCGCCACCCCTTTGATTCTAACTTACGGCATCCGCCTAGAAGTAGTACTTCACGGCGAAGGTTAAGTACCGGCTGCCGGTCTTGAACTTCGGAACACCGTTGGCGGCGGCGTTATTGACCGGCGCAATGCCGACCACTGGAACATTACATCCGGTACTGGTGGCCGTCGTTCCGCCCACGTTCGCGAGAGCGTACGCGCACTCGTTGCCAGCCGATCCTACGCCCTTGCTGCTGATGGGAACCGTGTAGTTATTCTGGAAGCTGAGTTTGTCATCGGTGTTGCCGCCAGCCAAATTGAATTGGGAAAGCGGGTGATTCAAGACATTGACAGCAGAGATGCGGAATTGCAGCTTCTGTCGCTCCGTAATCTGGAAGTTCTTAAACAACGCCAAATCACTGTCAACGTAGGCCGGACCACGCATGTACGGCCATGCGAGGGGACCCTGCTCCCCGTAAGTTGGCATCCCGAAGCATGCGGGGTTGTAACGTTGACCGGACTTCAGTCCCTTCGCGGGATTGCACAGCAACGTAGGCATGAGCACGAAACCACTGTTGTCTGGTGATACGCCGAACCAGGTTTGCGGGCTAACATTGACAGCTGCTAACCCATTGGGGAGTCTGATCGAGTTATTGGGAAGGTCCGGCAAGGCATTGGTAGGCATGGTCAGGCCCCCGGCGTAAGCGGCGTTCAGGTTCCCACCGACGTTCGGCTGCAGTGCCGCTCCACTTTGGTAGGTCGTGTAGCCCGAGAGTTGCCAACCATTCACCGCGCCACCGAGAATCGGGTTGCCGTGGACAAATTTTGGCATATTCCACACGTACGAGAAGTTCAGAATGTGCGTGTGGTCGTAAGCCAGAGGACCATAGTTATTCCGGATGCTGAACGGATCGACCACGGAACCATTTCCCGCCCCGTTGTCGGTCTGTCCATCGGTGATTCCCATTACCTTGCTGAAGGTGTAATTCGCGAGGAAGGTGACGGGGCCTGATTGCTTTTGCCAGCTCATCTGTAGTGAATTGTAGTTGGCGTAGCTGCCGTGATAGAGCAAGTAAACGTCCTGGTAGACATTCAAGGGGCGCCAATCGTTCGCGTTGAACGTTAACCTGTAGTTCCCGCCGTATGGTCCGGCGCACGCCAGCGGCTGATTGGCCGTCGGAGTGCTACTGAGGCAAGACGGCGGGTTGGGGGACAGGAGCATCTGGTAATTGTTGGTCACACCGGGCACGGCATCGGCGCCAGTGGGGCCAGGGGTTGTTGAGACTGGGTCCGGCAAGAAGAAACCGCCGGGAAGTACGTTGTTTTGATCCCCAACCTTGCCATTACCACCGTCGATCCACTCATTCTGGCTCTTGTTGCCGACATACGACACTTCAAACACTGACCGCCAAGGCAGAGCCTGAGAAATGGTTACGTTCCAGTTCATGGTCAGCGGTGTCTTGTTGTCTCCCGGCAGCAGGCCATAAATGGTTGCGCCGTTCTGGGCCACGCTGGATGGAGGTACGAATCCAGAGGCACCCGAGTTGATTTGGCTGAAGCCATTTGAGGTACCAGTGGTCGTGAAGGTAAATGATCCCTCAGGCCCTGTAGCCGCGTCGGCCACCTGGGTTGAGACCTGATAGTGGAATACAGCAAATCCGGACCGAAGGACGGTCTTTCCGTTTCCGAAGATGTCATACGCCAAACCTACGCGAGGCTCGTAGTAAAACAACGGGGACTCCATTCCGGAGAGAGGTACACCGGAGGTATTCTGGTGCCACTGCAACCCGGTGTTATTCGGAGCTGTTGTGTGGAGCGTCCCGTTGCCAGAGGCCCCGATGTACACGTTGTTGCTGTATACCGCGGGATTCCAGACCTGGAAACCTTGCGGCGTGCCGTACCACTGGCCAACGTGGTCAAAGCGCAAGCCGTAATTCAAGGTCAGCTGTCGATTCGCTTTGAACGAATCCTGCGCGTAAATCGACCACTGATGGAACTTGAGATCGTTGGTGGGGAACGAACTCACCTGCTGATAGCTGGTTGAACGACCCAGAAGGAAGTCAGCCACCACGTTGCCAGAACTGTTCGGACCCCAGCCCCCCTCATTGAATGTGCCATTGTCGCCCGGCCCAAGGCCGCCGCTGGACTGGAGGTTCCCGCTGGTATCCCAGTAGAAACCGGCCTTGAGAGTGTGGGAGCCAACCACTTTGGTGAAGTTATCGTACAAAGCTGGGTCTTTCTTGGTAGCGCCGAAAGCACCCTTCTGGAAGCTTCCGTCAAAAGAGAATTCTTCGATGTTCGGGAATGAGCCGCCCCAAGGACCTTCGAAGTTCGGTATCTGGGAGGTGGTATGACCAAACAATCCATTTACGTTGAACCCGACGGCAGTACGATCGACCGCCTTAGGGTTAGAGAGTGAACTGGGATTAATATACCGCGCCAGGGTGAACACAAACTCATTGGTCGTCGTGGGGCTGAACACGTGCGTGAAGTTCGCCATGAACTCCTGCGAGGTTGTGGGCGCAACCACATTTGATGGATACGGCAAGGTCCACGGTGGAGTCCACCAGACGCCAACTGGATGCTGGTCGTTTTCGATCTGGCGAGTGTAGGACACAGTCAGCTTGGTATTGTCGCTGATCGCGTAATCCACTTTGCCGGTGCCTTCCCAACGGTTCTGCGGGACCGTGCTGATGTACTGGTAGTTATTCCAGCCGTTCGCCGGCGAAGGAGTGATGTTCGACTTCGGGATCATGTTCAAGATGCCTGGGACGTTCGGATCAAAAGCGGAGGTGGGCATCTTGTTGCCGCCGCCCGGGAGATTGTAGACGCCAGCGTATGCGGCCTGCCAGAAGGAGCCACTACCCAGGCAACCCAAGAGCGTCGTGTTGCTGCCACAACCAGAGACCGGAGTGCTTCCGGGTACGCCGTTGATCGTAGCATTGCTGAAATCGCCCGCCCTCTGCTCCACCGTCGGCACGTTGTAGTTAATCGGCGTAGCCGCTGGGTGCTGGTTCATGTATTCGTAACCGGCCCAGAAAAACAGCTTCTTGCGGCTCTTGTTGAAGTCAGTGCCGGGGATGATGATCGGACCGCCAACGTTTCCGCCCACGTAGTAAAAGTGCTCGGCCGGATTGACCAAACCCTGGCTTTTGCTGTAGGCGTCGACTGAGTTGAGCGCGCTGTTGCGGGCGTACATGTACGCTTCGCCGTGGAACGCGTTGCCGCCGCTCTTGCTGAACGCCTGGAAAATCACTGGCCCTTTAGCGTATTCAGCGCTGTATGACGACATGAGCACTTTGACTTCAGAGACCATGTCCTGGTTGATGTTCGCGATCTGAGTGCCGGCGTTGCCGGGGTCAACCAGGTTGGCGCCGTCCAGCATGAAGGCCATTGCCCCGTTCGGCTGCGTGCCGTTCGAGGAGTAGAAACCGACAGGACCGTTATTGGTGCCGACCACCTTATCGTTGAAGCCGGATCCCTGCGTCAGACCGTTGGTCAACGCCATTCCAGGCATGACCTTCAGCAACTCGCCAGCGTCGCGGCCAACGATTGGAACATCTTCAATCAGTTCCTGGTTGATGGTTGTACTGACCTCGGAGTTGTCCGGGATCACGACGTCGGCGCCCGCCTTGATTTCGACGGTCTCAGTTACCTTGCCGACCTCGAGTTTGATGTTGGGCAGGGTTTTGCTGTCACCTTGGGAGAAGACGATGCCAGTCTGAGTCCAACTCTTGAAGCCGGGAGCCTCAATACTGACAGAATACGATCCGGGCTGAACGGCGGTGATGGTGAAATAGCCCGAGCCGTTCGAGACCGTGGTGCGCACGTCGCCAGACGCGTCGTTCTTCATCGTGACTTTTGCATTGGGCACGACTGCACCGGCGGAATCTGAGACCGTGGCGCTCAAAGTGCCCGTTAACTGCTGCGCGGAACCGCTCGACGCCAGCAGGATGACAACCAGCAGCAATACTGCTGCGCCCATGGTCTTTCTCAACACCACGAGTTGACGAGTGGAAATCATTGTTCCTCCCCGAATTTCCTTGGAACCGCGCTCACTAACTTCGCGCCCCGGACACCGCGAGGCACCTTTTATAGAGGACCGTAACCGATTACGTAATGGATTCATACTATTGCGTAGAACGACGCAAGTTACCGCCGATCAATAACCACTGTCAAGAGAAAAATCGATTTTTTTCAGGAAAGCGTGCCTATTTTGGCGACCGAGGGTAACCCGCCGGTCGTGAGCAACCAGAATCCCGGGGGGGGAACCAGCTACAGCGAGGATGGAAACCTGATCTGAGGAAGCAAAGCGTGCACATTAGCGTGCACATTTAGGCAAACGGGGGTAAACTGTCGGTCACGATCGGCCCGGAATCGTCAGAAAGCCCGCTCATGAGTTCGGACGGCGGGATTGGGGTGGGTCATGCCTGCACGTATTCTTCTCGTAGTTACCTTGAACGCCTTGGTCGCTCTTCCTTGCTTGTTTTCCCAAACCAACTCCCCTCCGGCGGTTGAGTCGAACCGGCCTGTGATTCACACCACCACGCGGGAAGTGCTGCTCGATATGGTGGTCCGCGACAAACACCACCATCCGGTCACCGATCTGCGCCCCGAGGAAGTACAAGTCTACGAGGATGGCGTCCTTCAGAATGTTCGTGTGTTTCGGAGCATTCAAGGCAGTGAACAAATGGAGACGGAACGCAGCCTTGCGGACACGCAGAAGACACCTGCCCTGAACAAGAGGAGCGGAGACGGTCCGCGTCCTTTGAACTCCATGCGGCAGGTCAACTTCGTCTCCATTGTGTTGGCGGAGATCGCTCCGCTGAACCTGGACTTCGCGCGGCGGGCAGTCCTGGAGTTTCTCAAGAGCGACAACCTGCCGAACACCTATGTGACCGTATACAGGCTCGATCGCAGAATGCAGGTAATGCAGACATATACCAGCGACAAAGACGCGCTCGCCAAAGCGATCGACCTTGCCACCAAGGGTCTGAGAGGGGGCGACGCTCTAAGTGTGAATGCGACGGTTGCGAGCGGCGCGGTTGCGATGCTGAACGCAGAGACGGAGAACATCCTCTCTTCACCACAAACGCTGGCCACGAGCGCTCAGGCTGCCCAGAACGCCCAGGCAAATCAACTCCAGGCGATAGCGCACGACCCCTTGTTTCAGGCGAACGCCGCCTCCCAGGATGTTTCCGTGCAATTGGGCAATGCAATGCTCGCGCAGGCTGGGCTAGTGAAGGGCCTTCGGTTCGCCAGCAGTTTGGCGGACGGCATGGATGCCATGGACTCCCTCCATGAATTAGTAAGGAGTCAGGAAAGCCTGCCGGGCCGGAAGGTGATCCTCTATCTCGCGGACGGACTGACACTGCCCATCAACCGCCGCGATGCCGTGGACAACCTCATCAGCTATGCCAACCGCTCCGGAGTGTCTTTCTACACGATCGACACGCGTGGCTTGAACGTGGAAGACCCGATGATGGATGCCCTGGCGGCGCAGCGCCGCACCGGAGCTGAGAGCGTGGCTCAGAAGGTGGACCCCATCAACGGCCATTTTGAAGACGATGATGTCCAGTTGACGGCGGTCGCAAGCCGCCAACTCGCCATGCGGGAATTGGCAGAGTCGACAGGTGGCATCGCGGTCACGAACACGAACGAGATTTCCCTCCCGATGCAGCACATGATGGAGGACATGCGCACTCACTACGAGGTGGCGTATTCTCCGACCTCGACAAATTACGATGGACACTTCCGGAAGATTGAGGTCAAGATCAGCCGTCCGAAGGTTACTCTACAGACCCGCAAAGGCTACTACGCCGTTCCGGACCTGAACGGAGAACCGCTCCAGCCTTTTGAGCTGCTGGCGTTGAACGCCATGAACGCTCAGTCGTCCGAGGCAGAATTTCCCTACCAAGTCTCGGCCATGCATTTCCGGCCGCGCGAAAACGCGGTGGAGTATGAAGTGACGTTCGAGATTCCACTAGCTGGCATCAAAGCCGTCCCCGACAAGAAAACCGGCGAACTTCGGGTTCGGGCTGCGCTGGTCGCGTTCATACACGACTCCACGGGAGAGATCGTAAAGAAGGTGAGCCGGGAACTGGTCCGGAAAGTATCCAGCACCGACGCGGCACAACTGCAGAGCGATCGTATCCTTTATGCAGAGCCAGTCGAGTTACAGCCCGGGCATTACGACATAGACACTGCGGTGACAGATGAACGGACGGGCAGGACTTCGGCGAAGCGAGTCTCTGTTTTTGTCGATCCTGGACAGAATCTGGCATTGAGTTCACTGGGCTTGGTCCGCCGCTTCGATGCCCTGATCGGGCCGCGCAATCCGCAGAGCCCCTTTGAACTGGAGAATGGTCGAGTGACGCCGACACTGGCCGATTCGGTGCCGCCGGGAAATCCGGTGAGCCTTTACTTCGTGGTCTACCCGAAGGCCACTGCAGGCGAGGAGCCGAGAGTGACCGTTGAACTGCTGCGCAATGGTAAAGAGATCGCCCGCAAGCCGGTGAATCTGTCACAGCCCGCGCCCGATGGGTCGATCCCTATGATTGTGCAGCTTTCGCCTGGGCAGGGTCAGTGCGATGTATTGGTGACGGCCAGACAGGGAACCTCAGTGGCGGAATCAAGCTTGTCCGTGAAAGTTGAGTAAGACGTAGCCAGTTGTCGATTTAGTCTGCGCCCTGCAGCAAATCGTTGACAACCCGTGTTGTGACCTGGGGTAGAATCACTCGGCTGAAAGCCGCCGACCAACAGCCGGAGACGTTCGCATGGTTGCATCTTTCTTGCTTCGAACCCGTCTTCTTCTGGCAGCCAGTCTGTTTGTGGGGACAGTTGGCGCGCAGAAAACTCCCGCAGCGGCTGAGCAGCGCCCCTCAAACCCGGATATTCAAGAAGCCGAAACCAGCGGTCTGGTTTTCCACTCGACTGTGCGGCGGGTGGTAGTAGACGTGGTCGTCTCCGACTCGAATGGAAAGCCGGTCTCTGGACTTACTGCCAGAGACTTTTCCGTCGCCGAAGACGGAAAGCCGCAGCGCATGCGCTCCTTCGACGTCCACGACTTCGATTCCGTCTCCGTATCCCTTCCGAAGGCTCCCGCGCTCCTTCCGACGAACACGTTCGTGAACCTTCCCTCGGGCCCGGAACGTGGACCTCTTTATGTGTTGCTTCTCGATCTCGTCAACATGGAGGTCGCGGACCAGCCAGTCGCGCGCGAGCAGTTGCTGAAGTTCGCTCTGAGCAAGCCCCTGGGGACCCGCTTTGCAGTCTTTGTTTTGAGTGACGGTCTTTATCTTGTCCAGGGCTTCACCGAAGACCGCAACCGGCTCGCGGACGCAGTGGATCCAAAACATTCGCACAATCATCTGCCGCGGATTTTTCTGTATGCCGATAATTACCGGCCAGCGATTTCAACACCGCGGGTGTTGATGGGCATCGCGAAATTCCTGTCCAGTTTCCCGGGACACAAGAATGTCATCTGGATTTCCGAAGCGTTCCCCTCCGCAATCATGCCCAGTGCTGACCCGGGTTCCGAAGGTCGCAGCATCAGCGACGAAGTCAAAGAAGCCACCGACGCTCTGGCGCGGGGACAGATCGCCGTGTATCCAGTCGACGCTCGCGGTGTGGCGGTCACCGGCACGTCGTCCTCGAACGTCGGAGGGGTCGCTCAGGCATATTCGGACAACAGCGGTGACTATGCTCTGAATGCCCGGCACATGACGGAGCAGGAAATTGCGGACGCGACCGGAGGCCGCGCCTTCTATGGGACGAACGACTTGGCCAGCGAGCTCGCGGATGCCACGGACGCTGGCGGCCACTACTACACCCTGACGTATTCTCCCAGCAACCCGAACTTCAACGGCAAACTGCGTCGCATCCACGTGGAGCTCGCCAAGCGCGGCTATCATTTGGCCTACCGCCGTTCGTATTATGGCAACCCCGGTCAGAGTGCGCCGGAATCGATCGGAGGGTTCCAATTAGCGTCGGAGCTGCAACCATTCCAGCTGAGCCAGGTGGCTGATTCCCTGTATTCCAACATGCAACACGGGGCGCCGTTGGCGCACCAATTGTTGTTTCGCGCCCACATCCACGCCTTGGCTCCGCCCGCGAAGGCCACACGCGAGCAGATGGCAAGTTTGGCCGATCAGCCGGCTTTCTTTCGCGAGCGGCGACAGAACCGGCCAGCCAAGCCACCGCGCCCCATCCGGTTGCAGACTTACGAAATCGATTACACCGTTGCGGCCCGCTATCCCGCGCTGGAAATAGCGGCAGCTGCTTTTGACGCCGACGGAAAGATGTTAAACGGCATCGTCCAGAGGGCCGCTGATGATACCGTCCATGCCCCCGAAATGAGACGCGAGGGAATCTATCGCCTCCAGCAGAACTTCGACGTGCCAATGAGTGCGGTCTCGGTACGGATCGCGGTGCGCGACGTGGCGACGGACAACGTCGGGGCTCTCGAGGTCAACTTACCCCTTGCCCCCGAGGGGAAATCGACGGAGGCGTATCTGCATCCTTCCGGTCCTTCTTATGACGCGGAGCCGGCGAGACAGCGTTACGATCCCTCATGCCGCTAGGCGTGGCTCGCTAACCCTTTTCATACACGTGGTACGATGGTCGTCCTGATAGAAAATTCAGCTTGGAAGTAGTGTGGACGTAGAAGGCCGCAGTGGGTGCGGCGAATACGGGCATGGGGACGAATCGTAAGCGGTACCGCAGGTGCATGACGGCGCAACTCGGCCTTGCCGTTTTGATCCTCGGGTGCTGGCCTGCTTTTTGTTCTGCGCAGGCCAACCCCGCAAGCTTTTCTGATCTAGCTGCAAAGGCCACCGCTGCCCGCGACGCCAACGATGTTTCCGACGCCATCGAACTCTACCGCCAGGCGTTGAAACTCAATTCGCAATGGGCCGACGGATGGTGGTTTCTAGGCTCCCTGCATTACGGATCCAGCGAATACACCGCCGCCCGCGACGCGCTCTCCCACTATCTTGTGCTGACTCCCAGCGCAGCGCCGGCTCTGGCCATGCGGGGGCTATGCGAATTCGAGATTGGCGAATATCAGCCGTCTCTGAAAGATATTCAGCAAGCCTTGTCGCTGGGCGCGGCAAACCAACCGCGCAACGAAAAGATCCTTCGCTACCACGAAGCTCTGCTGCTGACGCGCACGGGCAGGTTCGAAGACGCTCTCCGCAGCTACGCTTTTTTCATCCATGATGAGGACTCCAACCCTGAACTGCTGCTGGCCCTGGGATTGGCTGGACTCCGCACTCCGCTCCTCCCGCGAGAATTAAAAGCAGATCAGCAGGATTTGTACGTCAGCGCCGGCAAGGCAGCGTTCGATTTCATGCGGAAGGACACAGACGCCGCGCATGCGGAGTTCCAGCGCCTGTTCGAACGCGTCCCTCCTGTGCCGAATGCTCATTATCTTTACGGCTACCTGCTCTACGCTACAGATCCGGATCAGGCCGTCGTCGAGTTCAAGAAAGAGTTGGAGGTGAATCCGACCAATGCAGTCGCGGAGGTTATGCTGGCCTGGATTCCTCTCATGCAGAACGACGGTGCCGAAGCCTTACCCCACGCGCGTAAGGCGGCGGAAGAGGATCCGGCCCTTTCCAGTGCTCAACTCGTGTTCGGCCGCGCGCTGGTCGAGACGGGAGATACGAAGGCCGGCATCGAGCATCTTGAAAAGACCGTGCTACTACAACCCGACAATCTCGAGGTTCACCTCGCCCTGGCAAAGGCGTATTCAAAATCCGGCCGCAAAGAAGATGCCCGGCGCGAGCGCTTGCTATGTCTCGAAATGACGAAAAATGATACGACGCCGGCCACACATCCTTAGCCCGCTCGCGAGCCTCGCGATTTCGGTCGCACTCATCTCGACCGGCTCTCCCCGGGCGGCGGCCCAAGGGAAGACGGAATCTGCGTGTATCTCGTGCCATAGCGCGCGTGCTCATTCGCAGCCGCGAACTCCCATGGGACGGGCACTGGCACTTCCCGGCGCGAATCCGGTGCTCAAAGACAATCCGAAGTTGACCGTTCGCAAAGGCCCCTACACCTACACCGTCGAAACTCCCGGAGACGAAAGCACGTACTGCGTGACCGACGGCAGCCGCACGATCTCGGTGCCGATTCACTGGAATTTCGGCGCGGGCGCGCAGACCTGGGTTCTGGAACGTAACGGACACCAGTATGAGAGCGCAGTCAGTTTCTATCCTTCGATTCCGGGTCTCGACTTCACCACCGGAGACGAAGATCTGAAACCTCGTAATCTCGACGAGGCCATCGGTCGTGAGATCGAACTCCGCGAAACCAAAGTGTGTTTCGGATGTCACGCCAGTAACGCCGTTACAAAGGGCAAGATGACCTACGAAACCCTGCGGCCGGGTGTGACCTGCGAGCATTGCCATGCCGGCACGCTCACCCACCTCGCCGACTCTTTCAACAGCGATTTCGATTCGGCTCCCCCGGACCTTCGCAAGCGATCGGCGGAGGATATCTCGAATTTCTGCGGCCAATGTCATCGCACCTGGGAAACCGTGGTGCGAAACCACTGGCGTGGCGAACTGACCGTCCGCTTTCAGCCTTACCGTCTGGCCAACAGCAAGTGTTTTGACGGCGCAGATGCCCGTATCAGTTGCATCGCATGCCACGATCCTCACGTCGATGTGAGCCGCCAGGATTCCTCGTACGATCCGCAGTGCTTGGCTTGCCACTCGTCTGCTGCGGCTCCGCCCGCATCGTCGGGTCCGGATTCGGCCAAGGTTCACGCGAAAACATGCCCCACCGCCAAGGCGGACTGCGTGAGTTGTCACATGCCAAAAGTGAAGCTGCCCAACGGACACATGACCTTCACCGACCACCAGATTCGGATCGTAAAGTCTGGCGAACCGTTCCCCAACTAGCGCTGGTCTCAAGGACAGGCGCCGATTTTCCTGTAGCATAAATCCTCAATTGCGGTGATCATGCGCACGGAACCGATGTAGAATGTCGGCTACTTTTGAGTCTGGGTATTAGAGGCATTCATCAGTGGATTCGTTAATGAATAAGTACCGGCTGGTTGCGGTTGTCTTGGCGTTCTTCATCCCGCAGGGTTACGCGCAAACTACGCCGACGCCGCAGAGTGACAAAACGACGATTGTGACCAACGCGAACGAGGTTACCGTCGATCTCGTCGTTCACAACAAGAAGAATGAGCCCGTCCTTGACCTAAAACCCGCAGACATCGCTGTTACCGACAGCGGTTCTGCCGTAAAGATCTCCGACCTTCGACTGGTGACGGGACAATCGGGCGCCGAACATCTGATCACTTTGCTGTTCGATCGTCTCGAGCCTGCTTCGGCGAAGAACGCGCGCGACATCGCCGGCAAGATCCTCAAAATGGTCCCGGCGAATCAGTTCTCATTTTCCGTGCTCAGTATTGAGGGACGTCTCCGGCTATTTCAGGAATTCACCTCCGATCCCGCGACGGTGACAAAGGCGGTCAT
Source organism: uncultured Acidobacteriaceae bacterium (assembly GCA_963701935.1). GTDB lineage: Bacteria > Acidobacteriota > Terriglobia > Terriglobales > Acidobacteriaceae > Sulfotelmatobacter. The sequence goes on from CAVPBT010000002.1 coordinate 265,870, forward strand.
CGCCGCCACCGAAAGAGACGAATCAGGCAAGGAGGACCCCGCGGCATTACCGGAGAAGAATCTTATTGCTGCGGCTCAGACCGGAACGGACGCTTCGGGAACGCGGGTCAGCGCACAGCAGCGAAGCACCGCCCGGGTCACGCTCGCAGCCCTGCAGGAGTCGCAGAAGATTGCGCAAGATGAGCACTGCCGACCTTGGCTGGCCGGGTTGCTCGCCCTGGCGCGAACCGAGCACCAGACCCCAGGCCGAAAAGTCGTGATCTATTTCGAACAGGGGCCACAGCTTGATTCGAACGCCAAAGACATGCTGCTCACCATCGCCGGGGCGGCGAACCGTTCCGGGGTCAGCATTTATACCGTCGACACAAACGCAGTAGACGAGCAAGCCGGTCAGGGACTGTTGGCCACCGTTGCCATCGGAGGTCAAATGGCTACAGCCCGCATGAATCCCATATCGTCGACAACCGGAACTGGTGCGGGAACACAATCAGTTGCCATGGCGCCGGCGGGCTCGATCACCGCCGGCAACGACTCGCTGAACCGCCTCGAAACCGAGGGTTTGACCGGGTACAAGAGTCCTTTGGCTCAGCTGGCTGAAAACACAGGCGGCGCTTACATGACGGCGTCCGACCGCCTGAAGAAACCTCTGCAACAGCTGATCGCGGACATGACCATCTATTACGAGGCTTCCTATGCTCCTCCCGTCCAGGAGTATGACGGAAAGTTTCGCCCTGTTGCAGTAACACCGTTGCGCAAGGGCCTGAAGATTCACTCCCGGGCAGGTTATTTTGCGGTCCCTCCGGACGCCGGTTCGGGCATTCGACCGTTTGAAGCGCCGCTATTGAAGCTCTTGAGCGAACCGCAACTACCTGACGATCTGAAATTTCAGTCGGCCGTGCTTCGTCTGGGAGATTTGCCGACCGGCAACGAGAACGCCCTGGTGATTGAAGTGCCTGTATCCGAACTCGAAACGCGGGACGATCCTAATTCCAATCTCTATTCGCTCCACGTTTCTATCGTGGCCCAAATCAAGAACCAAGCGGGCGAAGTGATCGAGCATTTCAGCGAAGACGTTCCACGGCATGGCTCGCTCGATTCCAAGGGAGGCGCGCAATCGGAACTGATCACGATGCAACGGACTTTCACCGCCGATCCGGGGAAATATATTGTGGAGGCGGTCATCCTGGATCGCAACAACGAGAAGGCTGGCGCACAGCGTCTCGAATTCGAAGTCCCAACCGAAGCCAGTGGTCCCGCTCTCAGTGATGTGACTCTGGTCCAGCGTGTGGTTCCCATGCCACCCGAGGTCGATGCGGTCGAGCCTCTTCGTTACGGAAGCGGCAAAGTGATCCCCAGCATCTCTGGCCGCGTAGCTCATGGAACAAAAGAGATTTCCTTCTTCTTCGTGGTTCATCCCGATCCCAAGTCGGCGGAGCAGCCGACCTTGGAGATGGAAGTCCTGAAGAGTACCGAGTCCATCGCACAAGTACCGCTTCATCTGCTCAAAGCCAGTGGGGGCGGAGCCATCCCCTACCTTGCGTCGATCCAGGCGGCATCCCTGCCGGCCGGGGATTACCAGATCATCGAAAAGCTCACGCAAGGCGAGAGCAGAACCGAGAGTGCGCTCTCGTTCAGGATCGAAGGACCTGTGCTGGCTGCGGCAACCGCTCCAGAGGACGCCAAGGCACTGAACGAAGATGTCCTGGTCGCCGCCACTTCCGGGCCGCAACCTCCCGACGCGGAAGGGCGCAGTGGCCGTCGTTTGGTGATCACGTCGCTGCCTGCCGGCGCCGTTCCTCCGCCTTCGGGGGACGAGTTAGAGGCCATCGTCGCGGGCGCGAGAAAGCGGGCTCTGGATTACAGCAAGTCTCTGCCCAATTTCGTTTGCGTCGAAGTCACCAATCGCTCCGTGGACCAGTCCGGCAACGGCAACTGGAAGCACCGGGATTCGATTGCCGAACTCCTGACCTACCACGATAACCAGGAGTCGCGCAGGACCCTTGAAGTGGACGGTAAGCGCAGCAGCCTCACTCGGGCCGAAATGAATGCCAGTTGGCCAACTTCTATCGGAGAGTTTGGGGGCTTGCTGAACCTGGTGTTCGCGACATCTTCAAAAACGAAGTTCGAATGGAAGGAAGCCGGAACTCTGGGCGACGGATCGGGAACCCTGCAGATCCTCAGTTATCGGGTCGCTCACGAGAATGCCACGCTCAACCTTGCCGAAAGCAACAACACGATCGGCGTTGGCTTTCACGGTCTCGTTTACATTGATACCACAACCAGCGGCATTCGGCGGATCACCGCTGAGGCGGATGACCTGCCTCGTAACTTCTCCATGCACGCTGCAGTCATGACCGTAGATTACGACTACGTTTCGATCGGCGGGCGCGACTATCTGCTCCCGGTGCATTCGACGGTCAGCCTCCAGAGACATCGCAAGCAGATCGAACTGAACGAAATCGCGTTCCGGAATTACCGGCGTTTCGCCTCACGCGCGAAAATCAAGATGATTCAGTGAGCACTCTCACTCGAATAGATCCCGATCTGGTGATTGCGCACCAGCGGCATCAGTTTCTTTCCGTTTGTGTTTGAAAAAAGCACTCGCGATTCCTGCAGTGGCATGTGGCAATCGATGCAGTTGCGGGTTCCCTGCTCACCTAGCTTGGCGTAATCGCCACACTGCTTGGCCTCGTGGCAAGTCAGACAGCGCGGGGAAAACGCTGCGGCGTCCACCTGCGGCTTGTGGACGTCGTGGCAGGTGGTACAAGTCATGGTCGTGGTCGACTGGAAACACTTGCTTCGCTTTAGCGTTTGCACTTGGCTGCCGTGAACGTCCACCGCTTCCTCGGCACTGTAGTATGGAATATCGATGTAGTCTTGGAGCACATCCCCTGGAAGAAACGACAGGGCGGGCTGGAGCGGCGTCCCGTTACCCGAATGGCATAGCCCGCAGACATCGATTTGCCGATCCCGCGAGAGTGCGGATGGATTGACGATCGCCTCCGGCGTTCCGGCAGGCAGCGAACTTTTCAAGCGATGCCGGGCCACATGCTGGCGGCCAGGGCCATGGCACTTCTCGCAAGTCACACCCAACACTAAGCTGGTTTTGCGGTAGCGATTTACCGGCGGCGGCATCCATTCGAAATAGCTGGCGTGACATTCGAGGCAGCGCGGGATCACTGCTTTGTCGAAGTGCGGCGAGCCGTCCGGATAGCTCGGGCTGTTCACCCAACTGCCCGTTTCCGTCCAGTAGGTCACGGGCAACTGGAAGAGTTGATCCCTTTTCCAAAACAAGTATGTCTGTCCCTTGCGCGCTGATCCGGTCACAACGTCGATGCGTTCGGTGCGTGAAACTTTCTTGGTGGGGGAAATCTTTTCCACCGCACTCTGAAAATATCCCCGTTCAGTGACGGTCATTTCAAACGTCAGATACGGATTGGCGGTCGTCATGACGTTGGAATCCGGGGTGAAACTTCCTTTCATCGTGCGCTTGCTAGGCCAGCTCGATGCAAAGCGATGCGCCGTCCGTTCATACGTCTTTGCTCGTTCCTCGTGACAGGAACTGCATACTTGGTCTCCGACGTAATCGAGACGAGCAGGGGGCTTCTTCTCCTCGGAGGATGGAAAAGTGGGCAGCACCACAAGAAGCAGAGCAACTACGTAAACAAACAATCCACGTCAGGAATCGTTAAGCCCCAAATCAATTCCTTCCCCTTCCCGACGCCCCTATGGGCCAAGAGATTCGCTTGCAGGCCTACCAGTTGCTCAATTATGCTTCAAATTGCGGAGAGTTGTTATCTCGCGGGGTTCGCCGAGGCGATCTTTGTCACATCAATGCATCCGACGTTTTCGAAGGCGGTTCTAATTTTCGCGGCCATTCTGGCCGCGATCCCGTGCTCGCATGCCTGTACCGGGCCCCCAGCACTCGTAGCCAAACTTCGGGCGAATCCCGACGCGGACACTTATACCGAACTCGGCGACTGGTTCGGTGATCGCAAACAATACGCTTGCGCGCTCGAGGCGTTTCAGAACGCTCTGAAGCTGGAACCAGGTTCCGCCAAGCTTTATTACCTCATCGGTCTCACTCTTTACGCTTCCGGGCATCCCGAAGATGCGATCAAGCCGCTCGGGCAATCAATTTATCTGATGCCTGAGGTGCTCAAGCCTCGCCTTCTTATGGCTTCCGCGCTGGAACAGGTCGGACGCCCGCAGGAGGCTCGCATCGAATGGGAAGCCGCATTGCGGATCAATCACCTCTCCATCGAAGCACTCGAGGGAATGAGCAAGTCCTTGATGGCGCAAGGCGACTATCTTTCCGCAATCGAGTTGCTGAGAGACGCTCCGCACAACGAAACCTTGACCCTCGACCTTGCGTTGGCCTACGGCAAGGCGAGGATGCTCGATAAGGCGGAAGACGTTCTCACCCAGGCGCTCAAACGCAATCCGTCCTCGATGCCGGTGACCATCGCGTTGGTTACCGTCTATGTAAATCAAGTCCACTATGAGAATGCGGTAAATCTTGCCGCAAAGACGGCACGCGCTCATCCCGGCAATTTCGAAGCGCAGAAACTTTACTTGCGCGTTCTTGTACTCAATGGCGACTTCGTGCCGGCACGGCCGCTGGCGCGCAAACTACTCGCCGCCCATCCGCACGACTTTGATTGCCTTTACCTGAGCGGCATCCTCGAGAATCAAGGTGGTGAGTTTCCCGCCGCTCGCACTCATCTGGAAGCAGCCATTGCTCTCGACCCCAACTACTACAACGCTCACTACAATCTCGGCTTGGTGCTTGCGGAACTCAAGGACTACGCCGCCGCGAAAGAACACTTGGAAAAAGCGATCGCGCTGGGAGCAACGGAGCCACAAGTCCATTTCAAGCTTTCAACGGTTCTGCGTGCGTTGGGAGAGAATGAGCAAGCGCAACAGCAGCTCGTCCTCTATCAGAAGTTGAATCAAGCCAAAATCGATCGCACGCTGGCCGCATCCAAGTCTGCCGAAGCGGCGAAAGAACAAGCCGCCGGCAACCTGCCGAAAGCGGCTGCGCTGTATCGCGAAGCGTCGGATGCGACTCCCGAAGATCTTCCGCTCGCTTTCAAGCTGGCGCTCGCTCTCGAGAGCACGGGCGATACGGCAGCGGAGCGCACGGTATTGGAGCGAGTCATCAAAGTCGATCCTACCTTCGCTCTGGCTCAAAATCAGCTTGGCTATCTCGATTCCAAATCCGGCGACTCAGCCGCCGCCGAGGAACATTTCCGCCTGGCCGTACAGGCGGCTCCTGGCTACACTCAGGCGTGGATAAGCCTGGCGGCTACCCTCGGCATGGAGTCCCGCTTCCCGGAAGCCCAAGAGGCGGTTGCCAGCGCCCTCAAACTTGAGCCCAACAATATGGAGGCGTTGCAGCTCCGCAAGGATCTGACTGCCGCGCAAGAGCAGCGCTGACTGGAACTCGCCCAACGGAGCTCAGGAATGAAGTCTTTATGAAGGACCCGAAAAGCTGCAACTGGACGCGCCGCCGCCTGCTTCGGACTTTGCCGGCGATGCTGGCGCCCGTGCTGCTTCCTAAGAAGCTTCGCGCTGTCGCCGGGCCCGCAAAGGCTGCTCCCTTTTCCCGCTTCGTTGACGTAAGTCAGAGTGCCGGTCTGACACAAACCATCTTCTACGGCGATTCCACTCGCAATATCTATATTGTCGAGGTCAATGGCGCGGGTTGCGCGTTTTTCGACTATGACAATGACGGCTGGATGGACGCCTTTATCCTCGGCGGCCGCCGCCTCGAGGGCATTCCGCCGGGCGCCAGCAATCGCCTCTACCACAATAACCGCGACGGCACCTTCACCGATGTGACCGCCAAAGCCGGCCTCATCGACGCAGGATGGGCGCAGGGCGTCTGTGTCGGCGACTATAACAACGACGGCTTCGAAGACCTCTTTCTGACGTACTACGGACAGAACCGCCTCTACCACAATAACGGCGACGGGACGTTCACCGATGTCACTGACAAGGCCGGACTGCACGAAGTCCGCAACAATCGCTTCGGCTCGGGCTGCACGTTTGTCGATTACAACCGCGACGGATTCCTCGACCTGTTCGTTTCTGACTACGTCGAGATCGATCTGGCGACTGCGCCCAAACCTTCCCTGCAAATCCCCAACTGTAACTTCGAAGGTGTTCCTACCAACTGCGGTCCCAGTGGACTCCCTATGCCTCCACACTCCCTCTATCGCAACAATGGAGACGGAACCTTTACCGATGTCTCCAAAGAGTCGGGCGTGGCTGCCGTGCGCGGCTCCTACGGATTTACCGCGGTTGGCTTTGATGCAGACGAAGACGGTTGGCAGGACATATTGGTCGCGTGCGACGCCACTCCCAGCCTGCTCCTGATGAATAATCACGACGGCACGTTTCGCGAAGAGGCCTTGCTGCGTGGCATTGCTCTCAGCACTGAGGGCCAGCCCATGGCCGGCATGGGAATCGGCATCGGCGATTACGATCTCGATGGCCACATTGATATCGTGAAAACCCACTTCGTGAACCAGCCCACCGGGCTCTACCACAACAATGGCAAGGGAGAATTCGAAGACGTTGCGGCCCGCAGTGGTTTGGGAGCCGAGCGCCGATTTACCAGTTGGGGCACGGGATTGGTCGATCTCGACAACGACGGCTATCCCGACATCTTCACAGTCGCGGGAACGGTCGCTCCGGAATTGGAAAAGGTCTACGCCAAATATCCTGCGCGCAATCCGCGTTTAATATTCCGCAATCAGGGCAATGGAACTTTTGTGGAACTGGGCGATGAGGTCGGTCCCGCCATCGCGTCGCGCCACGTGAGTCGCGGGTGCGCCTTCGGCGACTTCGACAACGATGGCGACCTCGACATTCTCATCATGAACCGCAATGAGCCGCCGACTCTTCTGCGCAATGACGCGCCCCCTGGCAATCACTGGATCAAAGTGGGGCTGGAAGGGACGAAAAGCAATCGCAGCGCAATTGGCGCGAGGGTGCTGGTGCGCTACGGCGGAAAGGTGCAGGCCCAATCTCTCGCCAGCCAATCCAGCTTTCTTTCGGCAAACGATCCGCGACTCCACTTTGGATTGGGTGCAGCACCCAAAGCGAGTGTCGAGGTTCACTGGCCAGCGGGTACAACCGAGACTTTTGCTGATCTGGCCGCCGATCAGTTGGTGACGATCAAGGAGGGCCAGGGGATCGTCAAAGGACGTCCCTTCCGCTAGAGCTCTCGCCCCGATGAGTCGCGCGCCCGGGCCTGGGACCTCGTCGATCCTCAATCCTTGGTTAGGGCCGCTGGAAGAAGGGGCTGAGTCCTCGTGCTTGTGAGGCGCGAGCGAGGCGTCTGAGACCGGGACGGTGGTTCAGGGAAGGGCCGCGCGCCCAAAAATAGAAACCAGAAAAACTTGCACGCCGATTTCCATTCAGGCGCTTTTCTCAGTCAGTCCGTCGCTCTCGTATCGTTCTACGATGGCAAGGCGGTCTGGCGCCCCGACCTTTCGGAGGATGCGGTGTACATGGTTTTTGACTGTCTGCTCCGAAAGGTTCAGCCGAGTTGCAATCTCCTTATTGGTGAGCCGCTCTCGTAGCAGTCCCACAAGCTCTTCTTCTCTTCGGCTCAGCACGCGACTTGTCGGTGCGAGGATCAGACGGCGCTTCACCACATTGAACAGGCTCATCGAGAGAGAAGGCGGGCACACTGCTTCGCCTGCGGAGACGGCGCGGATCGTGGCCGCTACCTCGGTCGCCGATGCATCCTTTAGGACGTACCCAACCACACCTTCGCGGACGGCCCGAAGGAAAATCTGCTCATCGAGCTCCATGTCGATCATGGCGACGCGCACGCCAGGAATTGCCGCATGGAGGTTGGCGACGAATCTGGCTTCGGAAAAGACTGGTGCTACAGAATCCAGCAGGACGATTCTGGGGCGGGCACCCTTTATTTGTTCCAGGGCGGACGGTGAGTAGGGAGCTGCGCCCACAACGCGGATATCGCTCTTCTTGGCTAGGATACGGATCAGGGCTTCGCGCAGCAGCCGGTTCTCAGCTAGGAGAAATACCTCGACGATCTCTTGGAAGTCCATCGGCACTCCAGGGTCCGCACAAGCGCACGTGACCATCAAAGACTTGGGTTGAGCCCCCTATCCCTTCCCATGTCCAAATTATCGTCGTGGCGACTCGTTGGGACTACGAGCGCTGATCAGTGATCCTCGGCTTTTTCCATGTGTGGAGTGCATCCCCACTACGCCGGACCTCATTCAGCACGTCGTGCTCACTCTCTACCAACCCAATCTTGAAAAAAAGTTGCGTAGAAACTTTTGATTCCGAGAACAGGAGAACTGTTACGCCGAGTTGCTTTTTTGACAATAACTCCAAGCAACTCCAGTTCGCGGAATTGGGAAACATCAAGACTATAGGATCAGGCCGATATGTCAAGCGATCCTTACAGTTAGAAGCGATCGCATTCCTAAATGAGGACAGAATCGACGGTAGGTACTCATTAGTACTGAGGGGGTACCGCCTTAGTACTATGACCAATTTACAGTGCAAGTCCAGTTGTTCAACAAGCCTAGTGCCATGTAGATCCTTTTTGAATCTTGCAGATACGGGATATCCAGAAGATACTCTGCGCTTACGTTTAGCGTGGGAGAATCTATGTGAAGCGAGTCCGCGTGCTGGTTGCAAATCGGCCCCGCCTTATGCGGGAACTCGTGATGGCCACCATATCCGATCAACCCGACATTGAAGTCGTCGGCGAGGTGTCGGACGGCGGTGACCTTACCGAAATGGTGGAGCAAGCCCAACCTGATGTCCTCATCGTGGCGATGGATGAACCCGAGAAGCGCCTGGGCCAGTGTGGGTTCCTTCTCGGTCGCTATCCACAGATGAGGATCCTCGCCTTGGCGCCAGAACAGAACACCGGGATCTTTTACTGGGCGATCGTCGACATTCGAACCAAGCCGCTCGAAAGCTCGGAGGCTGGCATCTTGAGTGCGGTGCGGGAGCGTCCAGTGCTCGTGGGAGCTGCGCGGAACTGAGCTCCGTGAAATCGATCTGAGTTTCAGCCTCTCTTTTGCAAGGGCCACGGAGTGCAGCGTTCCAAACGCATTCCGAGGACGTTGATGGAAGCAAGCTTCAAAGGCGATATTTACTCGTATCGCCATGAAAATAAATCGATTTACACACACTCGAGCATGTGACTGAGGCGGCGAAGCTGTATCTGGCGTGCTGATGGATACCCAAATCAACTCGACGGCCGTATCGAGCGAATCGGGCAGCTGGTACGCGCTCTACACCTACCCGCGACACGAGAAACTCGTGGCCAAGCAGATCGAGCGCCGCCACGTCTCCTGCTTCCTGCCGTTATACCGTTCGGTGCGGCGGTGGAAAGACCGTCGGAAGGAACTCGAGTTGGCCTTGTTCCCGGGCTATGTCTTCGTCCATATTGAGCTCCGGGACAAGTTGCAAGTATTGCAGGTTCCAGGAGCGGTTCGGCTGGTAAGCTTCAATGGGCAACCGGCCGCCTTACCGGAACTGGAAATTGAATGCCTGAGAAACCGTCAGTCCGCTCCCGGCGCCATGCAGCCGCATCCCTACCTGTGCGTTGGACGGCGCGTGCGCGTCCGTTGCGGTCCCCTGCAAGGACTGGAAGGCATCATCCGTCGCAGCAAAGATAAGTGTCGAGTCATTTTCTCGCTCGATCTGCTGAAGCGCTCCGTGGCCGTCGAAGTGGACGAGGCTGACGTAGAGTTGGTCAACTGACGCTAGAGTTCAACCCGCTTCGTCGAAAGCTGGGAAATCCCCCAAATTCTTGAGTACGCCGGGACACTAAAATGCTCACCAACCACAGGAACCATAACCGGTTTTTCCAGAACGCACCCTGCTGGATTCTGCTTCTCCTGCTTGGCCATGCGTTGCATGGTCAAGTGAGTGACGCACCGCGCCAGCCTCGAGACGATGCCCGCAGGAATTCCGTGGCGGACACGTCGGACCTTGCGAAAGACAACTTGAATCGCGTGGCGGCATCGGCCGTTCAGATTCGTGCAGTTCTCGTGAAAGATGCGGGACTCCTGGTGGAAGTGAAGCGCTGGATCGCCAAGGAGGCCACCGACAACGGACAGGTGGTCGAAGATTCGAAGTTGCTCGACGAAGCGGTCTTTGACCGGCTCAACCGGGACGTAGCATTTCGCGCGGTGGCGACTCGTTTGCTGCAGCGCTACGGCTACCTGATTCCATCGGCGAATCCAGATTCAAGTCTGGGTAAGGAAGAAGACATTCTTCTGAAAGAGCGCGCCCGCCGTCTGGTCCAGATTGAAGCGCAAGAAGATTCAGAGTCCATCTCACCTAAGAAAAACAACGGTGATCAGGACCTGGAGCGTACCACGACTTGCGATCCGCGGCAGGATGAAGATTGCGACAAGCAGGCTGCGCCCAGAAGGCGATCCAATCGTCCCACCTCGAACCAGCCGCCTCAACCTGATGAAACTCCGGGCGCTACCCCAGACGATGGATTGCCCACTTATTCTCCGAATCCGCAACAAACCCTGCGCACCCAGATGTCGAGCGATGGAGAAGACTCCCTGCAGCGCGATCGCACCACGTCGCCATCCATCGAACTAGCTTCGATTGCGCCGAAGTCCGGCACGGAGCTTTCTCCCTATTCAACAAACACTCCCTCGCTGCCGAACGGCCTGTCAGTGCCACGAGATGCAACTGCGGACGCAGATCGAAACAACACGCGCGAGACCAATCCCTCTCAGTCGATGCGCGCGAAGCGTCCCAGAACTCAACAAACCGAAGAAGAGGATGTGGCTCCGGTAAAGATGGTTCATCGGACGAATCCGTATTCCGACATTCCATCTCTCTACGACATGTATGTGCAGGCGTCAGCTTGGCAGCGTCCAGCAGAGCGATTCGGCGCGGAGATATTCCGAAACTCCATGAACCAGCCGAACGTCGTTCCCATGGACCTGCCAGTGGGACCCGACTACGTGGTAGGCACGGGCGACAGTCTGTCGATTGATCTATGGGGCAGCGTCACGCAGCGGTTGGTGCGACTGGTGGATCGGGAAGGAAGAATCGCGCTGCCGGAAACAGGGCCGGTGCTGGTAACCGGCAAGAGTCTCGGGGATGTGCAACTCGAAGTTCAGCACGCGCTCAGAAGCGCATTCCGGGATGTGTCGGCCGATGTCTCGGTTTCCCGTCTGCGAACCGTGCGCGTCTATGTCGTTGGAGAGGTTGCGCAACCGGGCGCCTACGACATCAGTTCCCTTTCAACTCCACTCAATGCGCTGTTTGCCGCTGGAGGCGTCACCGGCCGGGGTTCGCTGCGTTCGCTGAAACACTATCGCGGAAAAGAACTGGTGGAGCAGGTGGACGCCTATGATCTGCTGCTCCACGGCATTCGCGGAGACTTGAAGCGATTGGAGAACGGCGACACTCTGCTGGTGCCACCGATTGGCCCTCAAGCGACCGTCGATGGCATGGTTCGTCGCCCCGCAGTGTACGAACTGCTGAATGAGACCTCCTTGGACGAAGTTCTGGAGCTCGCAGGCGGAATATTGCCGGCTGCAGCGCTGCGACACATCGAAGTACAACGGCTCGAAGCTCACGAAAAGCGGACCATGTTGACCCTGGATCTGACGCCAACCACCGATCCTGATCAACTCAACAAGCAACTACAAGGGTTCAAGGTCCGCGATGGCGATCAGGTGCACATCTTCCCCATCGCCGCGTACAACGAAGACGCCATTTACTTGCAGGGTCACGTACTGCGTCCCGGCAAATATTCCTACAAGCCGGGAATGAAGTTGACCGACCTGATCTCATCCTACGGAGATCTGCTGCCCGAACCGGCGGCGCATTATGCTGAAATCATCCGTTTGAACAAGCCCGACTTCCACCCCAGCGTGGAAAGCGTCGACCTCGCGGCAGCGCTCGCGGATCCCGCCTCGGCGCCAGTCTTGAAACCTCTCGACACGGTGCGAATCTTCAGCCGTTTCGATTTTGAGCCCGCCCCCGATGTCTGGGTAGGTGGAGAAGTTCGGTCTCCGGGGAAATATCACACGTCAGGCCAGGCTCACCTGAGAGATGCCATCTACTTGTCAGGCGGCGTCACACCGGATGCATCCCTCGATTCAGTGCAGTTGTTTCGTACCGAGAGCGATGGAACTCTGCGCATTCTGAGCGTCGATTTGCGCCAGGCGCTCGATGGTAATCCGGTCGACAATCTACTTCTGCAGCCGCGCGACAGAATTCTCGTACACCGCAATCTGGCCCGGGTTGAAGCCCCGACCGTGTACATCCAAGGAGAAGTCGCGAAGCCCGGGCGGTATCCGCTGCCCTCCAACATGCGCGTTGCAGACTTGGTAAGAGTGGCGGGAGGGCCGACGAGATCCGCGTTTCTGGATACGGCCGACCTGACTCGATTCGCCGCTAGCACGGACGCTGGTCATTCGAGCCAGCGGCTCGAAGTCAAGCTGGCAGCGGTCTTATCGGGCGATTCAAGCGAAGACGTGCCCCTCCGCAACGGCGATGTCCTCACGGTTCGACAGGTCGCACAGTGGAATGATCTCGGATCTTCTGTCTCACTGCGAGGCGAAGTGCAGCATCCAGCAAGCTACGGAATCGAGCCCGGCGAGCGACTGAGTTCCCTCTTGAAGCGTTGCGGTGGTTTTACCCCACAAGCATATCCTTACGGCGCGGTACTGATCCGCCGCGAAGTTCGCGACCTGGAAATGACCTCGCATATCGAATTGGTGAACCGCGTAAAGAACGAGGAGAACTACCTGAAGACCTTGCCCGAGGCCGACGCTGACCAGAAAAGTGCAAAACTCACCGCAGTTGCGCAGGTTGAAACCACACTGCAGCAACTGGAAGCGACGCCGCCGCTCGGACGAGTCGTGATTCACCTTCCCTCCGACCCGAAGAGCTTGGACAAGTTGGCGAATACGAGCGCCGACGTTCCGCTCCGGGATGGAGACGAACTCGTCATTCCCAAGAAGGCTAACTACGTCCTCGTGAGCGGACAGGTTTTCAATCCTACCGCTGTAAGTTATCTCCCCGGGAGGAGCGCGAAGTGGTATCTCAGCCAGTCGGGTGGATTGACCCAGGTTGCGGACAAGGCCGCGGTGTTTGTCGTTCGCGCGGATGGTTCCGTGCTTTCCGCAAAAAACAACTCTGGGTTCTGGTCGGGCGATCCCCTGAGCGCCGTGCTTAAGCCGGGCGATTCGATCGTTGTACCGGAAAAGGCGCCTAAGATTGGCACCCGCAATTGGGCCGCGATTTTGCAGGCGGCGCAGGTCGCATCCTCGGCTGCTCTCACTGTGGCGTACATCCATCCGTAGAGCGAAGCCGAAGAGTTGAGAGTAAATACACAATTTCTGGCTGGTCTGTTGAGCGCTGCCATGACCGTTTGTTTGGTGCCCGAAGCGCGTTCTCAGGAATCAGGGAAGGACCTGCCTACGACACCCAGTGCGGCGGGCGACTCCGGGAAACCTAAGTGGGAGTCGGTGCAGCCAGATGGTAGTACGGGAACCGCGACGAAGAAGAAATTCTTTGGCGGGGCGATCACCGACTTCGCGCGCGACCAGAAGTATATTTGGACAAGCCCAACGCGCGCCCGCTTAACCGACGCCACATGGCTGGTTCCCTTGGCCGGAGTTACTGCCGGACTCTTTGTAACCGATCGGCAATACAGCGCCTCGTTGTCCACGAACCCGACTACCCTGAGCCATTACAAAACATTCTCGAACGTTGGAATTGCGAGTCTCGCCGGCGCTGGCGCAGGCATGTATCTGATGAGCTTTCCAGCGCACAACGAGCACTGGCGCGAAACCGGCTTCCTGGCAGGCGAAGCGGCGATTGACAGCCTCATCCCCGTCGAACTCATGAAGTATTCGTTCTCGCGGGACCGCCCCTATCAGGGAAATGGCAGCGGGGCATTTTTCCAAGGCGGCACTTCATTTCCATCCGAACACGCCGCTGCAGCATGGGCGATCGCAGGAGTCTTCGCCCACGAGTATCCAGGGACGATCCCGAAGTTGGTATCGTACGGCCTCGCAAGCGCCATCAGCTTTTCGCGAGTTCACGGCCGGCAACACTTCCCCTCGGACGTAGTGGTAGGCAGCGTCCTCGGATACCTGATCGCACAGAGCGTCTACAGTCGACACCATGATCCCGAGTTAAAAGGGAGTTCATGGGCGACGCCGCGTGAATTTGTGGAGGAAGGCGACAAGGCACATTCTCCCTCGCACATGGGCTCACCCTACGTTCCTCTCGACAGCTGGATCTATCCGGCATTGGAACGACTCTCGGCTTTGGGTTACGTGAAGACCGCAAGCTTGGGGATCCGACCCTGGACCCGGTTGGAGTGCGCCCGACTGCTGGGCGAAGCGTCGGAACTACAGCCTGAGACGGACGCACCTTCGGAAGTGCAGCAACTCTACACTGCGCTTTCGTCAGAATTTGCTCATGACTCCGAACTGATGAGCGGTGAGCGTAACCTTGACGCCCAACTGGAGTCCGTTTATTCGCGAGCTCTTGGAATCTCAGGAACGCCGCTCACCGACAATTTCCACTTCGGCCAGACGGTGCTTAACGACTACGGCCGGCCATACGAACAGGGGTTTAATGCCGTGGCCGGTGCGTCTGGCTGGACGACGGCGGGGCCATTCGTGGTCTACGTTCGCGGAGAGTATCAGTCGGCACCCTCGGCTCCGTCGCCTTCGCCCGCAGTGCTCGATTTCATGAGTCAAGCCGACGGGTTGCCACCGAATCCTCCACCGGCCCCCGTCGCTGCCACCAGTCGCTTTCAGCTTTTGGACGCTTATGTCGGCATGAATGTTAGTAACTGGCAGTTCTCGTATGGCCGACGCAGTTTATGGTGGGGGCCGAGCGAAGGCGGGACGATGATTTTTACCAACAACGCCCCGCCCCTTAACAATATGTTCAGCATTGACCGGGTCAGCCCTTTTCGGTTGCCTTGGATTTTCGGCTATCTTGGGAATATACGGCTGGAAGCCTTTATCGGACAGCTGTCAGGGCAAGAGTTCCTGAACCCACATTTCACCGGGACGGGTGCGAACCCAACCATCGGACAGTACGGACAATTCCTGCATCCCCAGCCATTTCTCAGCGGTGAGAAGATCAGCTTCAAATTAACCCAAAATTTCGAGTTCGGCATATCCAAAACGACGATTTACGGCGGACCAACAAATCCGCTGACATTCACAACTTTTTTCAAGAGTACCTTCGGGATACGCGTAAATGGCGACTCTCTCGGCGACGGGAGGGCTACCGCGGATTTTTCGTATCGGATTCCAAAACTCCGTAATTGGCTCACGTTCTATGGCGAGGCTTTGAGTGAAGATGAGCCCAACCCGATCCCGTACATGCGAAAGTCTGCTTTCCAGGGAGGACTCTACGTTGCCAAGTTGCCCAGGGTTCCGAGACTAGACTTGAGAGCTGGAGGGCGGAACGACTGTCCCCTACAATGGATATTGGTGTACATCGTGTTTCTACACCAACGGCCAATATTTGAATGGATATACCAATGATGGTTCGTTGATCGGCACATGGATTGGGCGGGCGTCACAGGGCGAATTGATAGAGACGAACTACTGGATGAGCGCTCGAAAGAAAATCGGTCTCGAGGTCCGGCACCGCAAGATTGATCAAGGGCATCTTCCTCAAGGAGGAACCCAGAATGACGTCGCTGTCGATGCGGACATCTTCACGGGGCCGGGCTTCCGCTTTTCGGGCACCGTACAATATGAGGCTTGGCAGATTCCCCTGCTGGCAACGAACCGTCAATCGAATTGGACTGCGTCTCTTCAACTCGGATTCTGGCCGCAGCGGCATCCACAATGAATAGCAGCCCTGTTTCTTGGTTGACGACTGTTCGTTCACAACGTTGTAGCCCTGCCGAGCCAGAAGCAGCGGGTATTGCCGCACGCCAGTTCTCGATGTCCGTTACAGAGGCGAGGCAAGGTCTCTTCGGCGCGTCGTCGCGTCCGACCTTTCAAATGTGGGCTAACGTAGGAGATCCAAGTTGAGTTCGGCAATCGAACTTCGAACTCGCAAGACGCTCCAGGAAGAGCCGGGTATTCTCCCCGATTTGCCCCTGATGGCAGAGCCTGCCAGGTTTGAACACGGCATTTTGCCGTACTTGGAACTCTTCTGGGCGCATCGCAAGTGGCTTTTGAAAGCGGGACTGTGTGCATTTTTTGCGAGCATAGTCATCGCGCTTCTCATCCCGGTGCGATACCTCGCCGTGACCCGCCTAATGCCTCCTGATTCACAGTCCAGCTCAAGCCTCGGTCTTCTTGCCGCCATGAGCGGACGCGCGGGAGCAGCCAACGCGTTTGGCGGGCTAGCTGGAGATTTATTGGGAATAAAAAGTTCTGGCGCTTTATTCGTGGGACTCCTTAGCAGTGACACAATCGAGGACCGCCTCATAGAGAAATTCCAGCTCCAGAAGGTCTATGGTGACTCCAAGATCGAGGACGCGAGAGCGCAACTGGGCGAACACACTGGCATTTCCGAAGATCGCAAGAGTGGCATTATCACAATCGTGGTTTGGGATCACGATCCCAAGCGCGCTGCGGCGATGGCCGATGCTTACGTTACGGAACTTGACCGTCTCGTAGCCCAACTTAGTACTTCATCCGCGCGGCGTGAGCGCGTTTTTCTGGAGGAACGGCTGAAGCAGGTAAAAGCGGATCTCGACACTGCTGCCAATAACTTCAGTGCTTTTGCCAGTAAGAACACCGCCATCGACATTCCTGCTCAAGGAAGGGCAATGGTTGAAGCCGCGGCAACGCTTCAGGGAGAATTGATTGCTTCCCAGGCAGAGCTAAGCAGCTTGCAGCAGGTCTATGCTGATACCAACGTTCGCGTTCGCGCGGCGCAAGCGCGCGTGAATGAACTGCAAAAGAAACTGACTGAAGTCGGCGGTTCAGGAACTCAGGATGAGCTGGCGAACGACAAATCAATGTATCCCTCGATTCGCAGGCTGCCCCTCCTGGGTGTCACCTACGCAGATTTGTATCGGCAGACGAAGATCCAGGAAACCGTCTACGAACTGTTGACCCAGCAATATGAATTGGCCAAGGTGCAGGAGGCCAAAGAGATTCCCTCGGTTAAAGTGCTGGATCCGGCAGATCGTACCCACGAAAAAGTCCTTTCCACCGCGCACGATGATTGTGATGATGGGCACCATGCTGGGAATCGTGGGGACCATGATCTGGATCGCCGGTAAGGTGCGTTGGGAAGCCGTGGCCGCGGACGATCCGCGCAAAGTATTCGCGCCCGGAGTGTTTGCGACAGTAATGGAGCGATTCCCAGGTTCTCGCAGAACGGGAAGGAACGGTCGCGGACAGCGACGAGGCATCGGTCGCGGCAATCTCCGGACCGGGCGACCGGGCCAAGGGCGAAGAAGGCTCAGACTACGAGAGTTCCTAGGGTTTTGTGTTCGGCCAGAATCGATAGGATGGAATGCTTTGGTGCTTGAGCGTACTGAATGTCGTTAGATACTGCTAACCGTAATTCGATGGCGGATGCGAGCCCCTCACCGCTTCGTAATGGACTTTATAACGTCGGAGGGCAGGTTGTCCGGGGCGCGGTAGCCGTACTCGCGATTCCTTTTATGATTCGCTTTCTTGGGGATTTCGGAATACGGAGTGTGGTCTCTCGCTTGTGCTTTCTTAGCGTTGATGACGATGTGTGAAGCTGGGCTTTCGGTTGCTGCGGCGTTCTTTTTGTCGAAAGACCTCGCCACAAACGACACCCGGGAGGCTGGCTCGTACTCTGGCATTCATACTTATTAGTGCTACGCTACTGTCGGTTGCGATCGCGGTACTTCTGTGGTTTGCAGGTCCGTTGCTGGTACGGCCATTAACAGCGTTCGGAATGCAGAACGCGGGGAAGCAGGACGAGCGCTCCAAATAGCGGCTTTGGCGCTGCGACCCTGATTCTTCAACGTACCTTGGTGGGCGTCGAGCAAGCTTTTAACCGGTATGGAGTAATTAATGCTCTTGACCTCTCGCAGGCATTGCTCACAAATTTGGGATTGGTAGCGGTCGCCGTGGTGGGGTGGGAAAACGATTGTAATGATGAAGTGGCAAGTCTTGTCAAGCGTCCTTCTTCTCGGTGCACACGTCGGCGGTGGTCATTCGACTTTTCCGCAATCACAAACTACATTTCGCGTGGAGCGGGAGCAAAGGGCGAGAGATCGTCCGGTATAGTATTGCCACCTGGGCTGCAACGTTAGGAAGTGCGGCATTTAGCCAGTGCGATCGCTTGATTGTCGGTGGGGTGCTCGGTGCTCCAGTCCTGGGTATTTACTCTGCCATCACAGGTATAACTTCAAAGATCAATTCGTTTTCTGGAACGGCCGTTCAACCACTCGTTCCTTGGCTCAGCCGGGATGCATCGATAAACGTTTCCGGGGAGGCTCGAATTCGGCAAGCGGTGCACCTCAACGCGATCATAGCCATCGGGTCGGGGATCTTTCTCTATGTGCTCGCAGATTGGGTCATACAGATAATGATTCCGGGGGTGAGCGGGCCCCATGAAGTTCTGGGATTGCAGATCGCCACAGTCATCTATGCCCTCTATTCTCTGAATGCACCGGGCACTTTATTCTCTTTGCGGTCGGGAAGCCGCGGACCAATGCTGTCGTAACAGTTTCCGGCGCTATCGTCTCTTTGGTTTTGATCTTCGCAGGAGCACGGTACTTCGGTTTGCTGGGCGCGCTCGCAGGTAATGCCGGCTACCTGCTGCATGCTTGTGCTGATGACCTCGGGGCTGAGGAAAGTAGGGATCGCTTTGCGTCACTACCTTGCATGGATGGCGTTTCCCATCGTAGGACTGGTCGCGGCTGTAATTGCTGGAATAGTTTTTCAAAACTACATCTGGTTGAGAGGAACCTTCCTCGTCGCCGGAGCTTGCTCTGCCTAATATGGTTCTTGCGGGACCGGCGTGATTAGGATGCACCAAACTCGGTATCGGGCAAGTCTCTGAAAGCTAAAGACTCTGGAGATAACGTGGTTATGGAAAACGTGGCAGTCGTTTCGAGCAGCAAAGGGAAAGTCGATTCGGGTAACTCTCTACTTTTCCTGCGAAAGATCGCAAGCAGCCTAACCTTACGAAAGAGAGGTCTTGCCGTCCTCCGGGATTGGAAGATCTATGCCGATTTCGGGCCCGCGTGTCAGAGGCACAACGTCGCTCGTTTGCAGCACTTGGATAGCCTGGGTCTGGACGTGGCCCGTAAAAGCGTCCTTGAGGTTGGGGCTGGGGTGGGCGATCACAGCCTGTTTTATCTCTACCGCAACTGTCGTTTGCTCGCCGTCGAAGGTCGTTCGAACCTCGCGAAGAGTCTCTCGGAGAGGCTGGGCATTGAGGTGAAGGTTGTGGATATCGACCACGAGCCTGAACGGTTGGAGCAATTTGGCCGATTCGATTTGGTCCACTGCTATGGCCTCCTCTATGATCTTTCGGATCCGGCGCGATTCCTATCCTCGGTTTCCCGAGTGGGGAACTGCCTATTGCTTGAGACCTGCGTTTCGTTTGGCGACGAAGTCAATATCGGCAAATGCCGGGAAAACAGTGATGTTCCTTCGCAGGCCCTCCACAACAACGGCTGTCGGCCAACACGAGCTTGGGTCTTCGAGACGCTAAAGCGTTGCTACGAGTATGTGTATGCAACCAAGACTCAGCCGCACCACCCGGAATTTCCCATTGACTGGGACCAGCCGTCTGCCGGGGGACCTCTGCTAAATCGTGCCGTGTTCATTGCCAGTCACGACCCGATCTGCAATCCGAATCTCATCGCTGAGCGTCCGCGAAGCAAACTCGCTGGGAGGTCGCGCCCGGGAGTAATGAATTTTCTGCGAAATATGGAGGGGAAATAAGAGATGCCCAGAAAAGCCTCGATTACCGGCATCACCGGGCAGGACGGCTCCTACCTGGCAGAGCTCTTGCTATCGAAGGGCTATGAGGTTCACGGAATCAAACGGCGTTCCAGTAGCTTCAATACTGAGCGGATCGACGGCATCCTTCCTGACCTTCACGATCGGAGCGCAAGGCTGTTTCTGCACTTTGGCGACCTCAACGACTCATCGAATCTGATTCGTTTGCTGCTCACAATCAGACCGGATGAGGTCTATCATCTCGGAGCACAGAGCCATGTTCGAGTAAGCTTCGATATTCCTGAATACACCGGAGATATCACTGCGATTGGCACAACTCGCTTGCTGGAAGCCATCCGACAGTCGGGGATTCAGACGAAGTTTTATAACGCCGCGAGCAGCGAAATCTTCGGCAACACTCCGGAAGTACCTCAGCGAGAATCCACGCCATTTCGTCCGCGAAGTCCATATGCCTGCTCGAAGCTGTACTCCTACTGGACAACGGTGAACTACCGTGAGGCCTTCGGGCTGTTCGCATGTAACGGGATCCTGTTCAATCACGAATCCCCTCGGCGTGGCGAGACGTTCGTGACCCGCAAGATTACCCGTGGTGTTGCGCGGATCCACGCTGGCCTTCAGGACAAAATATATCTTGGCAACCTGGACGCCAAGAGGGACTGGGGCTTCGCTCCGGACTATGTCGAAGCCATGTGGATGATGATGCAACAGGAAGCGCCTGACGACTTTGTGGTTGCCACCGGTGAGACCCACTCGGTCCGCGAGTTCGCCGAACTGGCGTTTTCACATCTTGGACTCGACTGGAAGAAATACGTGGAATTGGATTCGCGTTACCTCCGGCCGGCAGAGGTTGACATCCTCCAGGGAGATGCTTCCAAGGCTCGAACCAAGCTGGGCTGGCGTCCGAAAACGGGATTTGAAGGCTTAGTCAAACTGATGGTGGAAGCTGATGTGAAGATGTTGCACGAGAGGCTGAGTGGTGAGTTTGAACGTCAGTCGCTAGCTCGGATGGCAGACTGATCTTCCGCAGAAAGGGATAGGATGGGGGCGTTGACAGGGAAGAAGATTGTAGTCACCGGTGGCAGCGGATTCCTCGGCAAGTTCGTCGTCGAACGTCTAGAAAAGGAAGGCGCTATGGACGTTTTCGTGCCCCGAAAACGAGACTACGATCTATGCCATCGTGAAGACGTCGCCCGGTTATATGCCGATGCTCAGCCCCAAATCCTGATTCATCTGGCTGCGACCGTGGGCGGTATCGGAGCAAACCGCAGTAATCCCGGAAGGTTCTTCTACGAGAATATGGCGATGGGGCTCCACGTGGTTGATGAGGCCCGACTCTACCATCGGCTCGAGAAGTTGGTCATCGTAGGTACGACGTGCTCCTACCCGAAGCACACCCCTACGCCTTTTCGAGAAGAAGATCTCTGGAACGGCTACCCGGAAGAGACCAATGCTCCCTATGCGATCGCCAAGAAAGCACTTCTGATCATGGCGGTTGGTTACCGGGAGCAATACGGCCTGAACAGCATCTACTTGATACCGGCAAATCTGTACGGCCCCGGCGACAACTTTGATCCGGAAACAAGTCATGTCATTCCCGCGCTGATCCGCAAGTTTGTCGAAGCAAGAAAACAGGCGCTGCCTCCGTCGAAGTTTGGGGTACGGGGGAAGTCAGTCGCGAGTTTCTCTATGTCGAGGACGCTGCCGAGGGCATCGCCCTCGCCACGTTGCGCTACGCCGGCAAGGACCCGATCAATTTGGGAACAGGTTTCGAAATCCGCATTCGTGACCTCGTAGATGAGATACGAAATCTTGTCGGGTTTAAGGGCGAGATAAGGTGGAATCGGTCGCAGCCCGACGGTCAGCCGCGCCGAAGGCTCGACGTCCAGAAGGCGTCTGACGAATTTGGCTTTCGCGCTCGGACGGATCTGCGGCAAGGCCTGAAGAAAACTGTGTTGTGGTACGAGCAGGCGCGCCGTGAGTCCCGATCTCTGGCACGGAGACGCATGACGAACTACTGCGGGAGACGTGAAGGCGGATCCCACCTGTCCCGCATAGGTAGTTCAGAATCACGAGCCGGTGACATGGAACATCCCCTCCGGTCCGAAGACCCTGTGAGCCTGGCTGGAGTCCAACCGAATGCAGGTAAGACAACGTGTCGCGGCGATCCTGCGTCGCAGAGGGAAGATCGCATTTCTCGCACGGCTACATCCGGATTCGTCCATTTTCGACATCGGATGCGGCAACAACATGCCATATAGCACTAAACAGATTCTGCCGAGGTGTACGTACACGGGAATTAACGTCGGGGATCACAACCAGACAAAACCCAACCTCGCCGACCGGTACATCATCGCCGAACCGACTACTTTTGCTTGTGAAATTGCCAAATTTACAAATACCTTCGACGCCGTAATGTCCTCACACAACTTAGAACACTGCAACGATCGCAACGGTACGCTCAGGGCTATGCTTGGCGCGTTGAAGCCAGGCGGACTCATCTTTATGTCGTTCCCCTGCGAATCTAGTACTCGTTTTCCCAAGAGAAAAGGGTGCTTGAATTACTACGACGACGAAACTCACAAGTATGCGCCTCCTGAATTCAATGAGGTGAGGGGGGAACTTGACAATCAGGGCTTCGAGATCCTTTGCCGCGCGCCAGTACAGGCCGTTGCTTCTCCGCTTGATTGGCTTGTGCGTTGAGCCGTTGTCGCGAAGCAAACAGCAAATATTTACCGGCACTTGGGAATTCTATGGTTTCGAGTCGGTAATTTGGGCGAAGAAATCGCAAGCCCAGGCCAGCCCAATTGCTTGTTCCCGCGAAACATAAACCTGAAATTTGGTTGGTTTGCCAATCGATCCCTGGTGTGACCACGCGATGAACTTGGGCACTGACCCAGACTTGAACTGAAGACTCGGAATCCGAGAATGGAAAATCCAAGATTTGGAATCGTTGTTCCAACGCTGAACAGCGCAGCCACGCTGGAGTGGACGCTGTGCGCGCTGCGAGGGCAAAGGGATATCACGCCCGAGATCATTGTCGCGGATAGCGGCTCCGCAGACGGAACCTTGGATATTTGCAAGAAGTGGGGAGTCCCTACCTTCTACGTCCCGCCTGGAAATATGTACCGAGCTATCAACGAAGGGCTTCGTCGGATGGACATGAAGTGGATCGCGTACATGAATTCGGACGACCTGGTTTATCCGCAGTCCTACGCGCGTATGCTCGCTTTGGGCGAACAGCAAGACGCTGCCGCCGTCTACGGGGACGTCGATTTTGTGGACTATGAGGGAAGATTCCTGTTTGTCGTGAAGGTGCCATCCTCCACCCGGCTAACTGGGATGTTTCGACGCGGTCTCATGGGGTTTCAGCCGGCGTCGGCAATTTTTCGCAGAAGCGTATTTCAGGAGTTAGGGGGCTTCGACGAAAAATATCGCCTGATCGCGGACTTCGATTTCTTCTACCGTATGAACGCCGCCGGTCACAAACTCGCCAAAGCATGCGGGCCAGCCGTTGCAGCCTTTCGCCTTCATCCTTCGCAACTCAGCGCCCGCGAGGCGACGGGCATGAAGGATGAACTGAAGTTGTTTCAAAAAGCTATGAATGTCAGGGCGTTGCCCAGAGACTTGTTCGATGTGCTGTGCTGGCGTTTTCAGAACTCTCCGATTTATGTGTGGCGTCTCATGAAGCAAAGGCCCTAGAACAGCGATCCTTCGGAGAAGCCGAAGCTGAAAGTGCGGTTATACGAATATGCTCGGGATTGCCAAGCGAGCTTTGAAAAATATCGTCGGTAGCGCAGGATATCGCGTCGTGCGAACGGGCGTTGCCAGCCGCGATCACGAAGCTTTATTTCCGAACGGCACCTACGCGCCGTGGTCCCGGGACGAGGATTTTCTGCGCGCTTACCAAACGGTACGGCCGCATACTCTCGTCGACAAGTACCGTTGCTGGGAACTCTGGAACCTTGTAGCACAAACGAGCCGACTTTCAGGAGATTGCATAGAGATTGGAGTGTGGCGTGGCGGTACCGGCTGTTTGCTGGCCAAGCGAACCGAAAGCGTCGGCATGAAGTGCAACGTCGTTTTGTGCGATACGTTTTCGGGCGTTGTTAAGGCGGGCCCCAACGATGATGCGTACAAGGGCGGAGAGCACGCCGACACGAGCGAGGCGCTGGTCCGCGACCTGGCAGGTCGGATGGGCGTACGGATACAGCTACTCAAAGGAATGTTCCCGGAAGAAACAGGGTCTCATATTGCTCATAGGGAATTCCGTTTTTGTCACATCGACGTGGATGTCTACCAGTCGGCGCGTGACTGTACGGCTTGGATATGGCCGAGGCTAGTCTCTGGGGGAATCATTGTGTTCGATGACTATGGATTCAGGGGTTGCGACGGCGTGAGGAAATTCGTTGAGGAATGGACCGTGAGCAGGCCTGTCACGTTTCTATATAATCTGAACGGACACGCCATCTTTGTAAAGCCATAAGTCGAAGCTCGATAGCGGCCGGCAGGTGCCAACCTTGCGCAGACTTATCCTTAAGGTCAAGGTGTGTGTCCGATTTTTCGATTTAGACCAAAGCTATCGCTTCGGCGAGCGGGAATCAGTCCCCAAGGGAGATCCACAAATGAAAATCCAAGCTTTGCCTTGCTGCTTGCTTCTCTCGGCATTGTGCTGGGGACAGAACATCGTCGGTAATCCCAGCGGTTCGCAGACAATTACCCAGCCGACGGGAACCGAGTTTAATGTTAATCGGTTTGAAGCTACGCGATATGCCGACCAGTTTCCCGGCTCCGATATCGGAGCCCAAATCAACAACGCCTATGCAGATTGCGCTCCTACAGGCGGGTGCCGAATCAGGGTTCCAGCAAGAACCTACCACTCTTACTCGACACCCATCAGCATAGGAAATGCAACCTCGACAGCGCCAGCCTTTTTGGAGTGCGATCCTGGCTATGGCAGCGTTACGGTGCTGACCTATAGTGGCACAGGCCCGGCGATCACTCTCAACAGTAACGGTAGCGGCATCGCGGGCTGTACGCTAGTCGGGGAGGGAGTTGCAGGAAGTGTCGGACTAGTGGTCGGCGGCAGCAACGGAAATATCCTGGGATTCGCGTCCAATCTCGAGATCTCGAATTTTGATATTGGTCTCCAGTTTGGTAATAACGTCTATCTCGCCCGTTTTGAGGGTCTCCACATCGTTGATAATCTAACGTCGAATGTATTGTTTCCCTCGGGGATCCCAGCAACGGGAGAGAACATCAGTTTCTTCGGAGGCGACATCGCCAACCATACAGCCGGCTATTCGCAAACCTGTATAAACCTTCAGGGCACACCGCAAGAGATCGGATTTCACAACGTCTCCATCGACCAGTGCGGTGTCACGTTAAATAGTTCTGCGGGACTTAATTTTTTTAACACTCACTGGGAAAACCCTGGTGGTGCGACCTGTGATCCTTTCCTGACCATCGGGGCTGGCGCAGCGTCTAGCCAAATTACAATAGTCGGCGGCACTATGTACGAAACGTTCCCCTGTTCTACCCGCCAGGAGTTCATTTCGGTCGCAAGTGGAGTACATCTTTCCATATTCGGCGGTAGATACTTGCCCGCGGAGACCATCGCTCACCTGATCAACTCCAGCAGTTCGAGTGCCGACTTCGTTGTGGATGGGGCCCTCTTGGTGAACGTTACTGCCGCTGTCGGCGGAAGCCAACGCGGGAGTGTTTGGACAAATAGCTTCACCGCCGCCACCGCCTTGACGGTTACCGGTTTCGGCGCTTCAATTGGAGGGAATTTGAGCGTGGGCGGCAGTCTTAGCGTCAGCGGCGCAAAAAACTTCAAAATCGACCACCCGCTGGACCCTGCCAACAAGTATCTTTACCACTCTTCGATAGAGTCTCCGGACATGCTAAATCTCTATAGTGGAAACGCAACCCTGGACTCTAACGGCGAGGCGTGGGTAAATCTCCCCCAATATTTCGAGGCGCTGAATGAAGAGTTTCGCTACCAACTCACGGCGCTTGGTTCGCCAGCCCCCGGGCTATTCATTGCACGAAAAGTTTCGGCCAACAGATTCAAAATTGCGGGAGGGAAGCCGGCCATGGAGGTCTCCTGGCAGGTCACGGGGATCAGACACGACCCTTACGCGAACGCCCATCGCGTCAAAGTCGAAGAAGAAAAGCCACGGAGTGAGCAGGGCAGCTATTTGCATCCCGAACTGTATCAGGCCCCGGCGGACGGATCGCTTAAAGCCACAGCCGAAACGAAATGAACGTCTGCTTAACGAACCGCACGCACAGCTAACCTAATGACAGTACCAATCACTGGAGCGCTGATCGTAATTGCAGGTTTGTACTTTTTCCTGTTCGCGCCGAACCTGCTCTACCCAGCGATGATCATATCCATTCCGTTTTCGGCAACTGCAGTCGTGAACGTGGGATGGGGAGGTAGCGACAAGGGAGTGGCAGCCTGGCTTTTCCTAGGGAGCTTGTGGGTCCTTCGACAAATCGTTTCTGGGCTACCGCCGTGGCGAACCCCCGGATGGTTGGCGAGTCATCGCGCGCGCTTCGGATTGCTGGCTTTTCTGGGTGCGGTAGTGGCGTCTTTGTCTGTCCCTCTGCTGCTGAACGGCACCGCATGGGTGCCGGACCCTCTACTAGTCAGCAATGAGATGGTCCCGTTGCGTTTTGGAATGTATAACCTGACGCAGACGGCATACTTGGCGTTTGGGGTCCTGCTCGCGGTTCTTGTTGCGGCCGAAAACTGCCGATCCGCAAGGCTCTTCTACACGCTAAAGCTATATGTTGGCTCCTGCGCATTTGCGGCAGCTTGGGGCCTTTTCGAACTCTGGTGTGACGTAAGCGGGCACGCGTACCCTGCCTACATTTTCAATACCAACGCTGGCGAGTCGGCGCGGGGCTTCATGGAGGTTCTCGATCTGGCGGAGGGAGCCCTGGCGCGTATTTCGTCGGTGGCACTAGAGCCGTCGGTACTTGCCCAAGAACTCCTTCTGGCGTTTGTCGTCCTCTTGGTTGGCCTAGGTCTTCGCCGACCGTTGCTGGGAAAGAAATGGGATTATGCAGTGCTTGCTTTGATTGCGACCACCCTGCTTGCCAGCACGTCGTCGACCGCTTACACGGGTATTGTCGCCGCGATGGTTGTTGCCGCAGTTGCGCTGTCCCGAGCGGGAAAGCCCTGGAAGCCCTATTTTGTCCTGGCTGCGGCTGCCGTCGGGGCCGGGGCGCTGGTGACGACCATGGTGCCTTTGGCAGGCCGAATCGTGAACATGATGGTCCTGAATAAGTTCGAATCGGGTTCAGGGATTGAGAGGTTGACCTCGGTCCAACTCGCGGCTCAGGACTTCATGCGATATCCCCTCCTAGGAACGGGATGGCATACCGTAAACTCCATGGACCTGGTGTTTCTATTACTGGCGAATACCGGTCTGGTAGGGCTCATAGCGTTTGGGTCCTTCCTGCTCCCTGTTCTGTGGGGCCTGTGGATATCTGCCAAAGAGGGAAAGTTGGCCGGGGTGGTTCTTCTGTCCGCCGTCGCCCTGATGGTGCTGCTGGCTCAAGCGGCCGGGCTGACCTATTCAGCGGGCTATATTTGGCTTGTTTTCGGCCTGGGTGCGGGAGCGGTGATTGCGGCGCGGGGAGAGCCTGCCATCGAGATCAAGGGGCGAGTTGGCGCTTCGCGTCCGCGGATGGTACACCCGAAACCCGCGGAAGGCACTTGTTAGGCCGCAGGGGCGCGGGTACTCTGTTTTGTATCATTCGATTAAGACGGTTCGGGAAACGAGGTAGGCGCAAACAGTAATGAAATTGCTCATGATTACACGGACCTTGGCGGAGTTCGCGAGCATCCAGGGTGAGATTGCCGAGATTGCGAAGCTGGGAATCGACCAGACGGTGGTGTCTCCCCGGCGTTGGGCTGGTAGGGACAGCGAAATCAAGCGAGTGAAGCCCGACGGCTTCGAACTGCTTTTTCACGATTGCTGGTTTAGTGGCACATCATCTATACGCCTTGGAAATCATCTTCACTTTTATCCGGGTATCGGCAGGGTGATTGGACGGGAGAAGTGGGACTTGGTCCATATCGACGAGGAGCCATTTAATCCCGCTACCTACCATGCCCTCAGGGCGTGCCGTAAACATGACGTACCGGCTGTTTTCACCGAATGGCAGAACCTGAACAAGTGGTATCCCCCTCCGTTCAATTTTTTTGAGAAGTATGTCTTTGAAAACGCGGCGGGAGCAATTCCCGGTAGCAAGGAGTGTCTTGACATCCTGCGCTGTCGAGGATTTCGCGGGCCAGTAGCGCAGATTGGCCATGGGCTCGACCCGACGGTGTTTCGCAAGGAGGATGCGAGCGGTCTGCGGCGGAGGTTGGCACCCGAAGACTCATTCGTTGTGGGCTTCATGGGCAGGATTCACCAGGACAAGGGCCTCGATACGCTAATCAAAGCGCTCGTCCTGATCCCCAAGAACGGTGTGCTTGTGCTAGTTGGCCGCGGCCCTTATCGGGAGGAGTTGGAGAGCATGATTCGGCGGTTGCAGCTTCAGGAAAGAGTCTACTGGTTGCCGTGGGTCCACTCCGACGAGGTAGTGGAATACATGAACGCATTCGATGTCCTTGTGCTGCCTTCTCGCACTCGCCGCAATTGGAAGGAACAATTTGGCCGGGTCCTGATCGAAGCTATGGCGTGTGAAACTTGCGTCGTAGGCTCGGACTCCGGCGAAATACCCAATACAATCGGCGATGCTGGCTTAGTTTTCCATGAGGGGAATGAGCAGGAACTGGCAGACAGTCTCCGGCGGCTGATGGACGATCCCGCGATGTGCAAGGCCTTCGGTCAAAGGGGCCGGCAGCGTGTGCTTGAGCACTTTACATACGCAGGAGTCGCGCGGCAACGAGTGGAGTTTTACAGGCGGATATACTCCGGTGTCGATGCGATGAGTGCGGTAGCGGTCTGAGCTGCGAGGACCGATTCGAGGTGGTTTCGTGGGCTTGATGCGGTCTTCTTGGTACTGGTGCTGTCTGCCGACATGGGGTTTGCCAAGCGTCTTATGAGACTTTGGGATATCTTCAAGATCTGGGTTCTCCGCTCACTGGGCAAGCTGCGTCGTTGGGCCATCGGGCCCTACGGCATCGCCGTTCTCAGTCGTACTGAAAACGGGTTGTTGCTGGCGCCAGCCGGCGACCTCATGGTAGGGCGCAGGCTAAGCTTCAACGGTCGTTACGACCCGGATCTTCTAGAGTTGCTCTTGCAGCGGTGTGAGGCGACGTCTCAGGTCTTGTTTGTGGGTGCGCACGTGGGCGCGCTCGCCATTCCAGTGGCCAAGAAGGTCCGGAGGGTTGCGGCCATCGAAGCGAACCCAACGACGCTGGAGTTGCTCCGAATGAACGTCGTGCTCAACGGCTTGCAAAATGTGGAGGTTTACGGCTTCGCCGCTGGCGACCGGGAAGGCGAAGTCAGCTTCCTTGCTGGTCAGTTGAACAGCGGCGGAAGTGGGCTGCAAATCGGCGAGCGGGGCAGGTGGGCGTACGTGTACGACAAGCCTGAGAACATCACCGTTCGGATGAAAAGTCTGGACGACGTTTTCCCGGATGCTTGCTTCGATCTCATCGTGATGGACATCGAGGGGGCGGAGGCGCTTGCTCTGCGCGGGATGGGTAACTTGCTGAAGCGCAGCCGCGCGTTGCTCATTGAAGTATTCGAGGACCACTTGAGACGCGTCGCCAAGGTGAGTAACGACGAGTTTCTCGCGCTCGTGGCTCCGTTCTATGACGAAGCCGTAATCCTGCCCGAGAAGCCGGGCTGGGGAGAGCCGGTTTCGAGCGCACCGTATCCGAGATCCGCGTTCCCGAAGATGATGTTGGATTGTTGCAGATTGCGCATGGCGAACGTGATGTTCTGGAGAGAACCCACGACGGAGAGCGCAGACTCCATAACCACTCCTCATAGAATGAAGGCGGCGGAACTAGCGCCTCAGAAGTAGGAGCAGAAGAGACGTAACGAACCTTCGTCCTCGCTAACTAGGCATAAAGAGTGCCCAGGATGCCAAGAATCTTAACCGAGTCCGCCGGCACTAACCGTCCAGCGACATGGACAGTCGCGGACGCTCGTACCAATAGTGCTTTATCCGGATTTCGAGTTGCGATTGTGCATTACTGGTTTACTGCGTATGGCGGTGGAGAGCGGGTTGTCGAATCGCTTTCTGAGATTTTCCCGCAGGCCGATATCTTTGCCTTGATCGCCGACCGGGAACAGATCCCACCGGCTTTGCGCCAACACTCTGTCGCAGATTCCTTTCTCTCCCGCATCCCAGGAGCGAGACGTTGGTATCGGAACTTCCTGCCACTCTATCCGATCGCACTGGAGCAGTTCGATTTGTCCGGTTATGATCTGGTGATCAGCTCCGAGTCGGGCCCGGCAAAAGGTATTATTACTTCTCCGCAAACCTGCCACATCTGCTACTGCCACAGCCCGATGCGCTACATCTGGGACTTGTACCACGAATCCCGCAAAAGCATGAATCCCGTGACGCGCGCCGTTTTCTCGGCGACGGCGCACTATATGAGGCTTTGGGACTTCAGCACGGCAGCACGGGTCGATTATTTCGTCGCTAATTCACGTTACATTGCCGCTCGCATTCGTAAGTGTTACAGGCGCGAGAGTACGGTGATACACCCTCCCGCGAATGTCTCGGCGGGATACATCTCAGAAAAGATCGGAGAGTATTATCTAGTGGTAAGTCGGCTCGTGCCGTACAAGAGAGTCGATTTGGCGATCGAGGCCTGCAACCGGCTCCATCGACCTCTGCGGATCGTTGGAACAGGGCCCGAATACAAGAGACTTAGGAAATTGGCTGGCCCCACGATCGAGTTTCTCGGCCGGCTCGACGAGGGCTCCTTGCGCGAGAATTACGCGAACTGCCGTGCGCTTCTTTTTCCTGGAGAAGAAGACTTTGGGCTCGTGCCCGTGGAAGCGCAGTCCCACGGTAGGCCTGTGATCGCGTACGGACGGGGCGGAGTTCTAGAAACCGTCATTGGTGAGGTTGCTAATGGTGGCGATGCTGCCACCTGCACTGGCGTCTTTTTTTCCCAACCGAGCAGTGAATCCCTGTGCGACGCAATCAATAGGTTCGAACGTGTCGAGGGACAATTCCGACCGGATTTTATCCGTAGCAGCGTCGACCGATTCGGGCTGGAGCGGTTCAAAGCGGAATTTGCTGCATTCGCGGTCGAAAAGATGGAACAGTTTGCCTTAATGACGTAAATGGGCAGAGCTATCTTGGTTTGTCTGGTTTCGCCGTTCCCTGTTGCACTTTCAGATGCCCTAAGAAAATAAAGCAACTTCTTGCCGCGCCCCGAGTTTCGTAGTTTGACAGAGCACAGGGTACCGATTTAAGTTCCTATCCCGGACCTCCGGAGACAAGTCCTTGGAAAAACTGCATTCTGTGCCAATACGACCCTGTTCCGTGCCAGCGATTCGGAGTTCAGCAGAGTACTTCGCAGTGTACAAACAGATCGTCGCCGATCTCCCGCACGAAGAAATCCAGCAGGTGGTCAACGAACTGATGCACGCCTATCACCATGGGAAGAACATCTTCATGTTCGGTAACGGTGGGAGCGCGTCACTGGCATCGCACTTTGCATGCGACCTGGGCAAAGGAACGGTCATCAGCGAAAACGGACAGAAGCGTTTTCGAGTATTGGCCCTGACGGATAACATCCCATTAATGACTGCATGGGCGAATGATACCTGCTACGATCAGATTTTCGCCGAGCAACTGCGGAACTTTGTAACGCCTGGCGACGTGGCTTTTGCCATCAGTGGCAGTGGCAACTCTCCCAACGTGCTGCGCGGGCTTGAATGCGCGCGGAGTCACGGCGCGCGCACTATAGGCCTTACAGGTTTTGAGGGCGGCAAGATGAAGAGCCTATGCAACGTTTGCGTGATTCTACCCTCCAATAACATGCAAATTATTGAGGATTTCCATCTGAGCATGACGCATGCCATCTTCTCTGTAATCCGCCATCGAGTATCGGAGACGCTAGACGGCGACCGATCTGTAAGCACAGGAACGGCGGACTGATCGATATCTCTAGCCTGATCCGACTTCCGCTTCTTCGATTTGCGACATGTCTAGTCAATTGCAAGTGACGTTAACAGAGAATCCACCAATAGCTCGCCCGAGGGAACGCAGCGTTCTCGAGCGTGTCTTA
Organism: uncultured Acidobacteriaceae bacterium; assembly: GCA_963701935.1. Lineage (GTDB taxonomy): Bacteria > Acidobacteriota > Terriglobia > Terriglobales > Acidobacteriaceae > Sulfotelmatobacter. The sequence goes on from CAVPBT010000002.1 coordinate 298,030, forward strand.
AAGAGAACCATCGATATAGTTGGCGCTGCAGGCATATTACTTTTGATGTCTCCCGTGCTTCTTGTTATTGCGGTGCTCATATGGTTCGGGGATGGCATGCCGATCCTTTATTTGCGCCGAGTTATCGGACCCCAAGGCGAGTTCGACGCGTACAAGTTCCGCACCATGTGTCGGAACGCGGATGCAATTCTGCAGGCGGATCCCGAGTTGCAGAAAGCATTCGCCAGAAACTTCAAGCTAAAATCCGATCCCCGCGTCACTCGTCTCGGAGAGTGGCTAAGAAAATATAGCCTGGACGAAGTTCCGCAGTTGATCAACGTCTTAAAGGGACAAATGAGCCTGGTGGGCCCTCGGATGATCACGTCTGAAGAACTTAGTAAGTACGGGGAGTACCAAGACCTGTTGATGGGTGTACAACCAGGTCTCACGGGGTATTGGCAGATCAGAGGTCGGCAGGATGTTTCCTATGAAGAGCGCGTCAGCATGGATGTGTACTACGTTACCCACTGGACTCTTGGCATGGATCTGAAGATTCTGGTCAACACTCCATGGAGAGTCATTAACGGCAAGGGAGCATACTGATCATGGCTAGGATTTTGGTAACCGGAGGGGCGGGCTATGTTGGATCGGTTTGCTGTTCGCGCCTGCTGGAACTTGGGCATCAGGTCACGGTTGTGGACGATTTTTCCACTGGACATGCCGCGGCGGTACCGCACGGCGCAACTGTGCATCAACTCGACATTGGCAACCGCCCCGAGCTAGCCAAGGTGCTAGGAATCGATCGGTTTGACGCGGTATTCCACTTTGCCGCCAAAGCGCTTATCGCTGAATCAGTCTCGAACCCGGGCTTCTTCTTTGACTCGAACGTTGCTTCTGGAATCGCTCTGCTAGAAACCTTACGCGCTGCACGGATCAAGAAGTTTGTGTTTTCGTCCTCGGCGGCGGTATACGGCAACCCACGCACCTCTCCAATCGATGAAGATCATCCCAAAGACCCGGTGAACTCTTACGGCGAAACCAAGCTCTCGTTCGAGCGCGCACTATACTGGTATGCTGGCGCATACGGCTGGACGGTGGTTGCCTTTCGCTACTTTAACGCGTGTGGCGCGACTGCTACGACCGGCGAAGATCACGACCCAGAGACACATATCATTCCTTTACTCTTGCAGACTGGCGCGGGTGAGCGCCCGTTCTTCGAGATTTACGGGGATGACTATGAGACGCCCGACGGAACCTGTCTGCGGGATTATGTTCACGTACTCGATATAGCCGAAGCTCATCTCCTGGCCCTGCAAGTTACGCAAAATCCTGCGTTCTTGGTTTACAACATTGGCACCGGGAAGAGTTTTTCTGTGCGGCATATTTGTCAGCTAGTGGAACAGGAATTGGGGGTAAAGGTCGCCTTAAGAGTCGGGCCTCGACGTCCCGGCGACCCTCCCGTACTTTGTGCCAACCCTCAAAGACTCATGCGCGATCTGGGCTGGCGTCCGCGTTCGTCCGATTTGCGCACGATCATTCGCACTGCTTGGAATTGGAAACAGAAGAATCCCGAGGGATATAACGGCAGGCAGGAGGCAGAATCAGTGGTGATGGCCAAGAGATAATAGGCGTATGATCCTGAGTTCCTCATAATCATGAAGCTACAGAGGTTACATTACGGCATTCTAGGCGCGGACCTATGTTGGAGTGCGATCGCTATAGTCGTTTCCTACGCGTTGCGTTACGAACATGCATGGCAAGATCCCGCTAGGCTTCCGGCTTTGACTTTCGTGCCGTTCCTTGTGGCCACCCTCCTCTTCTGGACCGTACTGTCTTCGTGGCTTTCCTTGGACGGATTCCGCGGTGGCTGGCGATTCTCGGCAGTCTTGTCGCAGCTGTTCCCCGCCGTCTTGAGCCTCATGGTGTTCCTGTTCGCCGGAGCCTATCTCGCGCGCTTCTACGCGTCGCGGCTGGTTCTAGGGTATTTTGCAATCTTGTTCTTCGTGGGCCTGATCGCAGTCCGTCTCGTTGCTCGAGCCTTTTTCGCATCCCGTTATCGCGCAGGAGCTGTTCGCAAGGTTGTGATTGTTGGCAGCGGACCGATCGCAAGCGAAATCGCTAGAAAAATCGAGTCTCATCCTGAGATGTTATGGGAAGTCGCCGGGTTCCTGAGCCCAGCCGAAAATGCTCCAAATCTCGCATTGCCTGGGGCGGAGGCGGCGCCGATTCAAGTCCGAAGTGTGGGAATCGCCGATTTGTTGCGATTACGCGCCATTGACCAAATCATCCTCGCGGTTCCCAAGCCGGGTCATCCAGAGATATCCGATCTAGTCAATCGATGCCTGAATCAAGGAATTGCTGTTAGCTTAGTGCCACAGCCGTATGAGCTTTACCTTTCCCGGCCGACGCTCGTCGACTTGGATGGCCTGCCTCTGCTGAAACTGGAAGGCGTTCCGGCGATCCAAGTAGTTCCGTTTTGGAAGCGGCTCTTTGATTTGTCTGTGAGCATTTGCATACTGCCTATCGCCTGCCCGGCTATACTCATAGCCGCTGGCTGGTTAAAGATGCGCAAAGGAAAAGCCTTTTGTTCTGAGATTCGATGCGGGCAATTTGGCCAGACGTTCCTGATGTATCGGTTGAACTCAGAACGACGTGCTGGCGGATTGCCGATCGACGAGTTCCTGATGCAGCAGTCTAGCTTGACCGAACTGCCTCAGATTGTGAATGTATTGCGTGGACACATGAGTCTGGTCGGACCAAGACCGGAGGGGCCAGAGAGAGTGCGCCATTACAGCGACTGGCATCGTCAGAGGCTCAGCGTTAAACCGGGGATCACAGGACTGGCGCAAGTCCACGGACTTCGCGACCAGAACTCATCTGAAGACAAAACGCGGTATGATCTGCAGTACATTTTGCACCGCTCACTGTTTCTCGATGTTTCGTTGCTTTTACAAACGTTGTCGACGCTGGCTTTGCGCCCCTTTCAACGGGCACAACTCCTCCTCAAGAAACGGGAGGTACACTTGCCGGACGTGCGTACAGACGTCCACGTCGACACTACATTTGAGGAGAATCTCCTTAGTGCTCATCGTTCGCAGTCCAGTGCGGACTAGCTTCGGCGGCGGGGGAACAGACCTGCCGGCATATTTCGAGCAGTTCGGTGGCGCCGTACTCAGCGCCTCAATCAACAAGTATTTCTATACAATTCTGGGAAAGCGGACCGATGGCCGCGTTCAAGTCATATCGTCGGACCTCCGAGTTTTTGAGACGTGGCAAGATATTTCCAAGAAAGAGCTCCATGGGAGCGCCCTGGAAATCCCGCTTGCGGTTCTCAAGGAAGTGAACTGCGATGTCGCAGTCGATCTCTTCCTGGCCTCCGAGATTCCGCCAGGGACTGGGTTGGGGTCGTCCGCTAGTGTCTGCGTAAATATCCTGAAGACCCTTACAACTTATATCCAGCGTCCTCTTTCCAAATATGATCTCGCCGAAAAGGCTTTTCACGTTGCGAGAAACGTTTTAGGGAAGCAGGTCGGGAAACAAGACGAATACGCCGCTGCTTTTGGAGGCTTGAATTTCATCTCATTCCATCCGGATGGCAGCACCCTGGTTGAGCCCATCGATTTGAACCCCGCGGTACTGACCGAACTGCAGCGCAATCTTATGCTTTTCTTTACTGGTTCGGCCCATCACTCTTGGAGCATACTGAAGGAGCAGGAATCTTCGACCCGCAACCAGACCGGGGGTGCCCTCGAAGCCCTGCACGAAGTGAAAGCGTTGGGAATTCGCATGCGCAGCGCACTTCAACAAGGGGATCTCAGAGAGCTAGGCACGTTGTTGCACGAAGGCTGGCAGGCAAAGCGACGTATCTCGACGAAGATCTCGACGCCCCACATCGATGAACTCTACACACTCGCTAGGGAGCGCGGCGCCTTAGGAGGCAAGATCACCGGAGCTGGCGGCGGAGGCTTTCTACTTCTCTATTGCGAACCCGAACGTCAATCCGATGTCCGAGAGGGGATGCGGAAGCACGACGTCCAGGAAATGACCTTCGGCTTCGACATGCAGGGTGCTCAAGCCATCGTGAACGATCCATTCATCGACAGCGACGAGAATGCCGGTACCTCCTGGGTTTTCGTTCCCAAACCACTTGGGACGCGGAGAACCGGAACCTAATCCAGTGAACGCCCGGAGATTTTGGTGAAGGCATTCCTGCTTGCAGCTGGTCATGGGACTCGGCTGCGCCCCATCACGGATACGCTTCCAAAGTGCCTTGTACCGATCCGCGGTACTCCTCTGCTCTCCATCTGGTTAAGCGTGTGCAAACGATTTCAGATCGACGAGGTGCTGATCAATGTTCATGCGCACGGAAACATAGTGCAGGAGTTTTTGAAGCAGAATGCGAACGGCACGCGGGTGCGGGTCATCGAGGAGCAGCAGTTATTAGGCAGTGCTGGAACCCTACGCAGTAACCGGGATTGGGTGGGTTCGGATGATTGTTTTTGGGTTTTTTACGCGGATGTGCTCTGCAGAACTGATCTCGGAGAAATGCTCCAGCTCCACCGTCACCAGAAGCCCGCTGCAACGCTCGGAGTGTACGAAGTACCGGACCCCAGTTGCTGCGGGATTGTCTCGACCGACGGCAATGGCATCATTCGGCAATTTGTGGAGAAGCCCTCAACACCGATAGGCAACCTGGCGTTCTCTGGAGTGATGATCGGAACGCCCGAACTGCTCGACGTGATTCCAAGCGACATCCCTGCGGATATCGGATTTCACGTGCTGCCTCGGTTGACTGGCCGGATGCTGGCATTTACGATCCATGATTACCTTATTGATATTGGCACGATGGAAAACTACCTGATCGCCCAGGAGACCTGGCTAGGTTTACCGTAGTCGGAGCGCTTAACATGCTGCGTGGAGTTATTTTTGATATGGACGGGGTGGTGATCGATAGTCACCCGGCGCATCGCGCCGCGTGGAAGAGCTTCCTTGAAAGTGTCGGTCGTAGTACGACTGACAAGGAGCTCGATTTCATCCTGGATGGGCGGAAGCGAGAGGAAATCCTGGAGTATTTTTTGGGAAAGCTGGATTCTGATCAGATCGCCGAGTATGGACACCGTAAAGATGAACTCCTCCGAAGCCATGGCAACAGATTAGAGCCCATGACTGGCGTAGTCCAATTTATGGATCATCTCTGCGATTCTGGCGTCCGCATGGCCCTTGCGACCTCTGCCGGCAGGCACCGTGCTTTCGGAACTCTGGAGGAACTGGGGCTTTCCCACTACTTCGAGACCATCGTCAGCGGGGACGAAGTTGCGGCGGGAAAACCCGATCCCGCCATCTACCGATTGGCTGCCGCTCGAATGCAGGAGGCGCCCGATCACCTTCTGGCAGTGGAAGACGCCGTCTCGGGAGTAAAGGCGGCAACAGGTGCGGGGATGCGGTGCGTCGGTGTGGCTCATAACGGCCGAGCCGACTTGCTGCGCCTGGCAGGTGCAAATCCCATCATTGAGGATTTTCGTACGCTTTCCTTAACGAAATTGGAAGCTTGCTTTGACTGAAATCCCCAAAGAGCTGCAGCACCTCCCGCCTCGGATCTCCCTCCGCCAGCATTGCATCAACTCTCGCGTGTGCGATCCCTCCCGATCTCCAAGTTTCCTCTCCTGTCTCCCCCGTCCTGTCCGACCCGATTACCTTATAAAACAAATCACAGCGAGAACTGCTATATTTTTATCATTCCGTAGAATAGTTAAGAGGCGATTTTCCGCGATGGATGAATCACAGATTTATGCTCGACTGGCGGAGCTTTTCGAGGCTGTTTTCGGTGAAGATTCGATTGGACTAACTCCTGAGATGTCGGCCGAGGACGTTGACGGTTGGGACAGTCTTACTCATATCCGGCTGATGCTTACGATTGAGAAGGCATTTAAAATTAAATTCTCAACCTCGGAAATCGGCAAGCTTCAAAACGTGGGCGATCTTGTCGCCTTGATCAAAGCGCGGGCATAGAGTGATGCGCCTGCGTACTCCAGCCATCTTCGCGTCAGGAAACAGAGATCCCTGGTTTGGCGATGAATCCACTATATGCTGATTTGCAATGGCTCCCGCGTGTGCCAAAGGAGTTTTCCAAGAGACTTAAAGCTCTGGACACTTCAACGGGGAACCTGGGGATCGAACTGCGGGCCCTCGCGTTGTACGCTTTGGACCTGAATCAGCTAACGAAGATGGCCAAGGTCATCGTCAAAGCCCGTTCGGAAGGCAGGTCGCTCAATCCATTGACGCCGTTCCGGCTTGCGATACTCAGCAACTCAACGGTGGACTTGGTGGTGCCAGCATTGGCAGCAAGTGCCGCGCGGCATGGTATCGCTCTCGAGGTTGTACAACCTTCCTACGACCAGGTAGCCCAGGAGGCTCTGACTCCAGACTCCACGGTCAACAGCTCGAAGCCGGATGCAGTGCTATTTGCACTCGACTATCGTGCTCTGCCGTTGAAACTCTCCCCGGGAGATGCCGAGACTGCGGCCGCCACCGTACAAGGCGTCATCTCGCTACTTGCAAGCGCTGCGTAACGGCGTCAAGACCAATTCGAATACGGTTTGCATCTTTCAGACTTTCGCTCCGCCCTCGGAAACGCTTTTTGGCAGCCTGGACCGTGCGCTGCCCGGAACGCTGAGAAGCATCATTGACAACATCAACCGCGAACTGGCTGAGTTTGTTCTGGCCTCGGGTGATGTTCTGCTCGATGTCGCGGGACTCGCGGAAACCGTTGGCCTCGCTGATTGGCACGATCCCCAGCTTTGGAACATGGCCAAATTTGCCTTCTCCGACCAACTCATTCCATTGTATGGCGACCACGTTGCCCGCACCGTTGCGGCAATCCGCGGCAAAAGCCGAAAGGTACTGATTCTCGACCTCGACAACACCGTCTGGGGCGGAGTCATCGGTGACGACGGTTTGGATGGAATCAATGTTGCGCAGGGGGATGCGAACGGGGAAGCGCACCTTGCCGTTCAGCGTCTGGCTTTGGACCTGCGACAACGAGGAGTCGTGCTTGCCGTCTCCTCGAAGAATACCGAAGAAGTGGCGCGGGAGCCTTTTGAAAAGCACCCGGAGATGCTGCTGAAGCTGGATCACATTGCCGTTTTTCGGGCCAACTGGAACGACAAGGCTACTAACATTCAGGCCATCGCCGAGGAATTGTCGCTAGGCTTGGATGCTATGGTGTTTCTCGACGACAATCCGGTGGAGCGGGGGCTGGTGCGCACGTTGCTTCCGCAAGTGGCCGTGCCGGAGTTACCGAAGGAACCGGCCTACTACGCCAGGACGCTCGCGGCGAGCGGTTACTTTGAAGCCGTTGCCTTTTCCAGTGAGGATCTTAAGCGTGCCGGCTTTTATCAGGACAACGCCAAACGCGCCAGCCTGCAAAAGCAAGTTGGCGGGCGTGGATGCCTATTTGGCATCGTTGGACATGACGATAACCTTCCAGCCTTTTGACGCAACCGGAAGGGCGCGCATCGTCCAGCTCATCAACAAGTCTAACCAGTACAATCTCACCACGCGCCGGTACACTGATCCGGAAGTGACCGAGGCGGAGAACGACCCGGAAGTCTTCACCCTTCAGGTGCGCCTCGCCGACTATCTTTGGCGACAACGGCATGATCAGCGTCGTCATCTGCCGGCCGCGGCAGCCGGTGTGTGGGACATCGACACGTGGCTGATGAGCTGCCGCGTACTCGGGCGCAAAGTGGAACATATGGTGCTGCGCGAGGTTCTTTCGCATGCGCGCGCGAGCAAGCATTCATAAGCTACTTGGCACTTACCGGCCCACGGAGCGCAACAAGCTGGTCGTCGATCACTACTCCAAACTCGGATTCACCAAGATTGCGGAAGAAGAGTCGGGGGTGGCGCGCTGGGAGCTTGTCGTTGAAGGCGCAGAATCGGAGCTCGCGCCTATGAGGGTGGTCTCACATGGATTTGAGCCGGCCGAAGAGAAATCGATCGCATGACCCTATCTAGTCCAAAATCCAGTGCAAACGAAACCGGAAGGCCGAGCGAAGAGAAGTTGCCACGGCGGGACTGGATACTGTTGCCTCTGCTCAGCCTTCTGACGATTTGTTTCCTGCTCAGTTCCGTCGAATTGATCGCTCGGCGAATGTTCACTAAGTTGGATACCGTAGGAGAAGACTGTATGGTATTCAATGATCCTTCGACCGGTGCTCGGGGGATTCCGAACTGCGTGTGCTGGGAGAAGATCCCCGAAGGTAAACTAACGGAATACCGGTTTAATAGCGGCGGATACCGGGACGATCGTGAGTTTGGACCTAAGGCGCCTGGCACCTACAGAATCGTGATGCTGGGTACCTCCGTGGCAGCAGGATTTCGTGTTCCGCAGGATCAAACCTTCGCTGCGTTGCTGCCTGCGGAACTCTCGCGGCGCACTGGGCGCAAGATTGAACTCTACAACGAAAGCCTGCCTTGGCGAGCACCGCATACGATATCTTTGCATTTCGATGATGTTCTGGCTGCCAAGCCTGACATGATTCTCTGGATATTGACTCCCATCGACATTGAGAAGACGTCGTGGGTTGTGCCCACCGAGGAAGATGTTAGGTCTCTCAGTCTTCCGGCAAGGGCTTGGCATAAGGCAAAAGCCGCGTTCACCACGAAATCATTCGCGACGTCGATTGCCGAAATCTTTAGCCATACCCGAACCGCAACATTGCTGAGCGACTTCCTCTATGAGAGCCAGAGCCAGTACGTGAAGTCTTCCCTCATGGGGGGCAGCTACCAAAACGGGTTCCTCAAAAGTGAGCCGAGTGCGGAATGGCAGAGGCGACTCGGAGATTTTGAGAGCAACGCTGCGAACATGGAAGCACGGGCTGGGGATGTGAGCGTTACCTTTGTCGCAGTTCTCTTGCCCGATCGCACACAGGCGGCCATGATCTCCATGATGGGCGAGTGGCCAAAAGGTTACGACCCCTTTAAGCTGGACGATGAACTGCGTTCCATCATCGTGAGCCATGGCGGGATCTATGTCGATGTTCTTCCGGACTTCCGTACGATACGCAATCCCCACTTGGGCTTCTTTCCGGTCGATGGCCATCCCAATGCAGAGGGGCACGCGACGATCACCAGGCTCCTGGCCAAGGAGCTCACAGCTGGCGCAATTCCCGCACTAAGCTCTGCCGCCCAGCCGCAGGCCCAATTGGAGCAAAACAAATAATTGTGGATACCGCTTCTTTCCAGTTTGTGCTCTTTGGTCTGGCTACGGCCATGGTCTCGAACCTGAACCGTTCGCGGGCATGGCGCTCGATCATACTTCTCCTGGCCAGCATCGTTTTCCTGGGCCTGCTGGCGCATGACCGGATTGCATTTCTGCCCTTGGCCGCGTTTCTGTTGTTGGGTTATGGCGGTCTGGTCCTGCTGGAGCGCGGCTGGTCGAGGTCGATGGTCTGGAGTATTCTGACCGTCCTGTTCGCGTACATATGGTTGAAGAAATACACGTTCCTGCCGGAAGGTATGTTCCTGCGCTTTGCCTTACTGTCACGCTGGGGCTCTCCTATATCTTCTTCCGCGTGTTGCATTTGTTGATCGAGAGCTGGAGATAGTAACGAGAAGAAGCACATCGGACTTGGCTCTTACCTGCTCTACACGCTGAACTTCACCACGCTCGTTTCCGGCCCCATCCAGCGGTATGACGAATTCGCGCAGAGATCAGTTTACCGACCAGCCGATCGAGCTGGGACCGCGCGTAATCGCCCTGCAACTGGAGCGCATCGTTCGCGGCTTCTTCAAGGTGAACGTTCTCGCTATGTTGCTGGATATGCGTGCGAGCCGACGCACTTATACAGATGTTTCAACCCCTTCCGCCATCCGCTCAAGCTTTATGCCGCCTTCCGCCTTGTCATCATGTATCCGTTGTTTCTGTACGCAAATTTCTCCGGCTACATCGACATCGTGATTGCGTTGGCCCGACTGATGCGCATGCGCCTCCCGGAAAACTTCGATCGTCCCTTCGCGGCTTCCTCGGTGTTGGATTTCTGGAATCAGTGGCACATGACGCTCTCCAACTGGCTCAAGACATACGTTTACAATCCGCTCCTGATGGCGCTCATGCGGCGCATCTCCATCGTTGGCGCTTCAGCCGTTGCTGGGTGTCTTTTGCTTCTTCGTGACGTTCTTCCTGATCGGCGTCTGGCATGGGCGCACATCGGAGTTTATCGTCTTCGGAGTGCTGGCTGGCGGAGGGAGTTTCGATCAATAAGTTGTGGCAATTGGGTCTGACTCGCGTCATGGGCCGCAAGGGTTACAAAGATCTGGCGAGGAACCCGGTCTACGTTGCCTTCGGTCGCGGGTTAAACTTTGTCTGGTTTGCCTTTACACTGTTCTGGTTCTGGGCGGACTGGAAGCAGATTCATCGGGTCTTTGCTGCCTTGAGCGTGGCCGATTGGTTTGGCGTCTGGCTGATAGCCTGGCTGTTTGCCACCGCGATTCTGGCAGCATGGGAATGGCTGCGCGCTGCACTGCTATCGATCACGCTATCTGGTGGGCCGGTGCTCACCAGTCGCTATGCCCGCGTGGTCTATGCAACGGCAATGGGCCTTGTGGCTTTTGTCATGACTGTCTTGCTCAACCAGCCCGCCCCGGGAATCGTCTATAAGGCATTCTAGATGTGGCTATCAGAGACCTGGCAATAGCAACAGAACGGTTGAGAGTCGGAATAGGATTCTATGCCTGCAACAGTTCAACGAGCAAATCTACTTCGGTCATAAGCCAGGCAATCTCTCCCATCTCAAATGCTACCGCCGGGATAGGACCGCCAAGCAACAAAGAGCCTTGCTCTGTAAGGTGGGCGATTGCGGCATGGATGTCGGGCACTTGGTAGCAAATATGGTAGGGCCCCCACCCTTCTTGAGAGTTCTATCAATTGGGGAATTCGGCCCAAGCGGAGCTACCAGCTCAAGCACTGTGTCTTCGTTTCCGCGGCTAAGGAAGCAGACTGTTACGTTTTGAATCGGATCGTCGAAGGGGCCCGATGTCAGCTCGTATTCAAATAGGTTCTTGTAAATTGGAATCGCATTGGACAGGTCTCGGACCGCGATCCCAACATGGTGAAAGGCAAACCTTTCCATGGGTGATCTCTTTTTCACTTTGGCAATAAGACCAAGGAACCCCGCAATGTCAATTTGGGGCGTTATCCGAGCGGGAAGGATTCGAGCAGGGATGTTGATTCCGCTGTCCGGATCTGTTTTTTCCGACGCCCGCCGATGTCTGTGACGCTTGCGTCTCGCCATCTGCACGCTCTCTCGCAGGCGGCGGCTCATCTTGGCTGCGCCTGTGATGGTGCTTGCCTTGGCGTTCTCGGTCGGATGCGGGGGAAGCGGTTCAGTCGTCTCACACCACTCCCGGAACACCAGCGGGCACCTATACCGTGACAGTTACGGCGACTTCCGGCAGCGTGAGCCAGAATATCGCGCTGACAGTGGTCGCCAAAGTAATTCCGGAAACTTGTCATACGCGAAATCGCTGCGAAAGAGCTTGCATTCACCTGTGCAAGTTCTTTCACATCCTAAGAACTGCAGGCGGGTCAATTGAGAGCGGCGAGTCCCCAATAGCGGGGAATCCCCGTCGCGCAGCGTTTTCCGGACAGCCGAGGGTAGTGGTGCAGTTCAAACTGCACGACCACCCAGCCGAGAATCTCCTTTACAAGAATCTGCTTGACACCAACGTCGAGCATGAGTAAAAAGGCGTCTACTTCCATAATGCTTCTTGGGTGATGCAATTTGAAGAACTTGCTTCCGATATTGTGCGTATCTGCCGTTGTTCTGTTAACTCTAGGTTCGCTGGGATGCGGATCCGGAAACTTCGATCCGCCCCTCACGGCGGTTACCGCGACTTCTCACCCACTCGTGGCGCAGTATAGCCTCCGGCATTTTCACCAAGGACTTACTGCCTGGGTTGAGTTTGGACCCGACGCGACCTACGGTCGACAGACCTCGGTCGTGCCCAATCCGGTGACGAATGCTGGAGTCCAGACACTCAATATTCTGGTGGCCGGCATGATACCGGAGACTACATACCACATGCGGGCCCACGCCAGTTGGACGGGCGGCTCTTGGGTCGATGAGGACCATACTTTCACTACGGGTGCGATTCCCTCGGGGCAACCCCCACCGCAATTCCAGGTCGCTAGCCTTCCTCCTGTCCCAGGGGTTTCGCCGGCGCCAGGGGTGGAGTTGCTCAACGTTGTCTCGACTGCGGGCGCCAACATGCTGAACGCTGTGGTGACCGACCTGCAAGGTAACGTCATCTGGTACTGCCCGCAGACCGTCGTACCCATCAAGCCGATGTCGAACGGCCACTTCATCCTGAACATGGGCGAGGATTTGCGGGAAGTCGATTTGACCTGCAACACCATCCGCGATGTCTCCCTGGCGCAAGTGAATGCGTCGCTTCAGGCCGGGGGCTACGACTTCACGATCCCGCCGCCACTGGGCGCCGCGGGCGGGAGCCCATTCCACCATGACGTGCTTGTCCTGCCGAATGGCCATTGGCTGACTCTTTGCCAGCTAGCAAAGGATTTCACTGATTTGGTTGGCTACCCTGGAACCACCCAGGTCCTCGGAGACGCTATCGTCGACATTGACCTCAACGGCAATGTTGTCTGGGCGTGGAATTCATTCGATCACCTGGACGTCAACCGGCATCCTTATTTTGGCTTGCCCGACTGGACGCACAGCAATGCGCTGCAATACATGGCCGACGGCAACCTTTTGATCTCGATGCGCGCCCAAAGCTGGGTTCTCAAGCTGGATTATGCAGACGGCGCGGGTGCCGGCGACATTTTTTGGCAGCTGGGACCCTCCTGGCCGGGAGACGTGGGAACCTTTTTCACTCTGTCTGGCGGCGATCCGACTCAATGGTTCTACTCCCAGCATTATCCGAACATACTCAGTACGGACGGTTCCCAAATGACGTTGGCCTTCATGGACAACGGTGACTATCGGACCGATTCCACCGGATTACGGTGCGGACTCGTACCCTATGTTCCTAACTCGCCGCCTTGCTACACTCGCGGTGTAATTTTCCAGATCGACGAGAGTGCGCTAACCGCCAGCGTGGTCTGGGAGGATCTTCCTGGTATTTACTCTCCTTGGGGAGGTAGCGCTGGAGTACTCAGCAACGGAGATGCTGAGTTCGATCTGACGCAACCGGCGGGCGTCGCATCCTCGCAAATCATGGAAGTCACGCAAACTGCTATTCCACAGACGGTGTGGCAATTGAACATTACCGGGGAGAATGCTTATCGCGGGTACCGCATACCGAGCTTGTACCCTGGAGTAACGTGGACGCAATAAGATTTGCTTGCCGCTTCGATGGGCGGCTTCGCAAAGCCGTTCGTCCTCTGCCCGTTCCGTTGTTTTACAAAATACTTTCAGCTTTCAGGAGGCTGTTTGTGCGCCGAAGGCAGACTGTCGTTCTGTGTTCGCTTGCTCTTAGCTTGATGTGCTCCGGTTGTGGTCCCGTTGTCATTCCTCGTCCCGTTATCTCCACGCAGCCCGCGGACCAGAGTAGTACCCTCGGTCAGACCGCGACTTTTTCGGTAGTGGCAGTGGGACCAGGTCCGTTGACCTATCAATGGCAGAAAGGTGGCGCACCGATCGCTGGCGCGAACCTGCCGTTCTATACGACGCCACCGCTTACCAAGGGTGATAACGGTGCGCAGTACACCGTGGTTGTCTCCAATGCAGGAGGAGCCGCGACGAGTACCGCCGCCAAGCTGACGGTGGTCCCGGTAACGGATGTAGTGACGTTCCATAATGATGTCGCGCGGACTGGGCAGAACCTAACAGAAACTCTCCTCACTCCCACCAACGTCAATTCGTCGCAGTTCGGGAAGATTGGGTTCTATGCCACAGATGGCATTGTCGACGCTCAGCCACTCTACGTTGCAAGCGTTGCGGTTCCCAACAGTGGTAGCCACAATCTGCTGATCGTTGCAAGCGAACATGGCTCGGTCTACGCGTTTGATGCGGACTCCGGAGCGATCGTCTGGCTGGCTTCGACGTTGAGCGCTGGGGAAACACCTTCAGACGATTTCCAGTGTGGGGTAACCCGGGAAATCGGTGTCACTGCGACGCCGGTGATTGATCGCTGGCGGGGAGCGAACGGTGCTATCTATCTGGTCGCTATGACTGAGGACGCGTCCGGTAATTACCACCAACGCGTGCATGCCCTCGATCTCGCACTCGGCACTGAGTTGTTCGGCGGCCCGAGCGAGATCAGCGCTACTTATGCGGGCAAAGGCGACAATAGTGACGGCAAGAACGTAATCTTTGACCCTGCACAATACTTCGAGCGTAGCGCATTGCTGATGCTCAATGACGTCATTTATATGGGTTGGGCTTCGCACTGCGACGTTCGTCCCTATACCGGCTGGATTATGGGTTACAGCGGGTCTACCTTGGCCCAGGTCAGCCTGCTCAATATCACTCCCAACGCCGACCAAGGCGCTACCTGGATGTCGGGCGGAGGTCTGGCTGCCGATAACTTAGGGAACATCTATTTCGCGGAGGCCAACGGCTACTTTGATTCCACATTAAACCCCTCCGGCTTTCCGACAGATGGGGATTACGGGAATGCATTTATGAAGCTTTCGACCGCCGGAGGTCTTTCCGTAGCAGACTACTTCGAAATGGACAACCAGCAATCGGAGAATGCCGGCGACGTCGACTTGGGTGCCGGTGGCGTGGTGCTCTTACCAGATCTGAACAACGGATCCGGCCAAAGCTTGCACCTGGCGATCAGTGCCGGCAAGGATGGGAACATGTATGTATTGAATCGTGATTCCTTGGGACGGTCCAGTGCCAACGACGCGAATGTCTACCAGAAACTTCCGGGGGTGCTGCCCGGCGGGATTTGGTCGACGCCGGCTTACTTCAACGGCACAATCTACGACGCACCCGAGTTCGGCCCGATTCTGACCTTCTCGATAAGCAACGGCAAACTATCGCCAAACACAACGGTCCAAACCCCGAATATCTTCGAATATCCCGGAGCGACGCCCAGCGTCTCGGCAAACGGCACCAGTAACGGCATCGTTTGGGCGGTAGAGAACACCTCGCCCGCCGTGCTGCACGCTTACGATGCCAGCTCGCTGAACGAGCTTTACAACAGCAACCAGGCCAGTGGCGGCCGAGATCTGTTTGGCAACGGAAACAAGTTCATCACCCCCACGATCGTGAACGGGAAGGTTTTTGTGGGCACACCGACCGGCGTCGCGGCGTTCGGTCTGTTGCCTTAGAAGAGTCAAACGGGGACGCAGACCCCTTCGGCTGACTGCGAACTCCAGTTGAGGAGTCCATGCCTGCGACGCACCTGCCGGAAGCGACTGGCTTGGTCACTTAGTTCGTCACAACCCAATATATAGACATCCCCCCTGGGTTAACCGCAGTGGTGGCGCATTGAATAAAGTTCACGTTTCCATGTGTCAGCCATGCGTTGATGATAAGAGGGCTGCTTCCGTATCCTCCATGCCGACTGGACTGAGAGCCAGATTCCATGTGATGTGCATGGATCTCGTCACGCCAGATGCAGCCACCGTAATCGCTGATGAGCAAGTATTCGCGCTCAACGCTCCGGTCGGCATGGCCGTAGTTCCCCCAGCCACGGAGGCTCCTGTGTTGCTCTCTGGAACGCCGCGGGCTGTGACTGCCGGGGAGATTCGCGACGAGAGTAGTGTAGGATGCTGCGCTTTTCGAGATCGAGAGGGAAATCCCGGTTCAGGACATCTCAGAAAGAATAGACTATTCGCTTTCAAGAGGATCCGGGACAAGACTAAATGAGAGGAGGAAAGCTGATACTGTCTGCACTGGCGCTGGCTTATCTCACTCAGGCCACGCGTGCAATCGCCCAAGATTCGAAAAGCCAGCCTGCCGACGAAAGCCCGGCGGTCTCCAGACGAGCGGACTTCAATAAAGAGATCTATTACAAGAACAAGCTCGAATTCTCCTTCGAGACGGGATGGCATCCTATCAATATTCCTTGGGTGTACGACTTTGCCATTGGCGATGGCTACACCATGACACCCCTGAAATATACCCTGGTGCCCGTGATTGCTTCTTTGCGTTGGCATCTGACTGACGTCGGGGGTCCCTGGATCTTCCGTGGTAATTGGGATCTGACCTTCAGCGGTTCCGTCACGTTCATTCCAAGGGGACCTGAAACCCGCTATTTTGCTTTCATCTTCGGTGTCCGGCGAAATTTTGTTCGCCGTAACTGGAGGATCGCACCCTATTTCGACCAACGAGGCGGCATCGGGAACATCGACGCGAAGGAACCTCTAGGGGTGCTGTTCGCGCAGGGACAAGACCTCACGTTTACCTACAACATTGGCGCCGGGGCGCGATATAATTTCAATCCCTGTTATTCGATTTCAGCAGGTGTGAATTACATGCATATATCGAATGGTTATTTGTCCGAGCCTGCATACACGAACTATGGAATTAACGTTTACGGACCGATGGTTGGAATCGATATCCGCTTGGGCAAGCCACACCGCGAATAGAAAAGTCCGCGATAGTCCTATTCGGGTTGGTCTCACCGTCAACCACGGCTGTGGGCAACAGGGAGGGTAGGGAGGATAAGTTGCCCCACTTAGATGCCGGTTTCGTACCCGGGAGATCTTCACGCACGTCTGCCCATGGTGGACTGGCTGGTGTAATGCGCGCGCTGCGCCTAGGAGCGCGGAGTGCCGCAGTGGCAGGATTGGTGATGTTCGGCTGCGGCACGCCACACGCGACTTTTGACATCACCGCTCCCTCCAGTGCACCAGCAGGCTCACCCTTCACCATTACGGTTACTGCGATGGTGGGTGCAAACCGGGACACGGTGATCAACAGTCCCGTACATTTCACGAGTTCCGATAGCGCCGCGGTCCTTCCGCCAGACTACTATTTCACCGCGAATGATGCAGGTTCCCATACGTTTATCAACGGCGTGACTCTGATAACTGACGGCAGTCAGACTATAACAGGGACCGATATCGGAGCGCCCGGCATAAATGGCACCGCGTCGATCACAGTCTCGGCCTCGACCGCCGCGCAATTGAGGGTAAGCGAGCCCTCGCAATCGTTCCCGCAGACCACACATTGACCTGGGCGGCGGATTGCCACGTTGGACCCGTGGCCTCAGGGTCAGCGATTGGCTTATTGACCAAGTTCCCCGTTCCGCATGCAAGAGTCAAAATGGTTTCGAAGTGGTTTTGTGGCAAGTATTCGTCATGATCTGGCCTGCTTGCGCGCGCGACTTCTGTAGAATCGACTGCATGCGGAGCCGGCGGAAAACTGCGCTTGGTGATTTCTTCTCTAACACTGCGGCAGGATCGCTACCGAGCAGAAGGTCTAGTAGCATCTTTGGCGCGGGCAGTTTCGATCACACTGCCCAGGGAGGCCAATGAAACAGCTCGTGCAGAACTACAAATCCGGCGAATTGACCGTCTGTGAAACACCTCCTCCTCAGCTCCAGCCGGGAGGAGTACTGGTTCGCACGGCGAATTCCCTGATCAGCGCTGGTACGGAGCGCGCGCTGGTTGAGATGGCTCGCATGAACCTGGCCGAAAAGGCCTGGTCCCGACCTGATCTTGTGCGAAAGGTCCTCGACAAGGCCCGCACTGAGGGAATGCTGTCGGCATACAAGAAGGCGATGCTGCGACTCTCCACTGACGCACCACTCGGCTATAGCAGTTCCGGCACAGTAATTGCCGTAGGCGCCAGAGTTGACGGGCTGAAGGCTGGCATGAAGGTTGCCTGCGGCGGAGCCGGCTATGCCAGTCACTCGGAGATCGTGTTTGTCCCCAAGAATCTGTGCGTCGCGCTTCCCGAATCTTTGGAGTTGCGAGAGGCTGCCTTTACTACCGTGGGCGCCATCGCGATGCAGGGAGTGCGAACCGCGGGCGTCGGGCTGAGCGAGGTTGTGGCTGTCGTCGGCCTGGGGCTTGTCGGCCTGCTCACAGTACAAATCCTGAAGTCGTGCGGCTGCCAGGTTGTAGGAATGGATTTGGACAATGATCGCTGCAAGATGGCGAGCGACTTGGGGGCCGATGCCTCCGGCAGCAATGGTCAGGAGCAGACCGAAGCCTGCCTCCGGCTGTCCGGTGGCTTGGGCGCGGACGCGGTGCTGATCACGGCCGCTACATCGGCAAGTGGGCCGCTGGAACTCGCGGGGGAATTGGCGCGTGATCGGGCGCGTGTCGTCGTCGTGGGACAAGTGGGAATGGCAGTGCCGCGCAAGCCTTATTACGAAAAGGAATTGTCCCTTCTGATGTCGCGTTCCTATGGGCCCGGACGCTACGACCGCAGTTACGAGGAGAAGGGCGTCGACTATCCGGCCGGATACGTGCGCTGGACGGAAAACCGCAACATGGAATCGGTTGTTCGGCTGCTGGCGGAACGAAAGGTAGATGTGCGTCCGCTGATCACTCATGAATTTCCGCTGGACCGCGCGCTCGACGCCTACAACATGATTCTCGGCGGCAAAGAGCGTTATTTAGGTGTGCTGCTGACGTACGAGGCATCCACGTCCGCTGAATCGCCGGTCGTCGAACTGGCACAACATCGGGACGTTGCAGCCGCACCTCGCGGGGTGAACGACAAAGAGATCGGGTTCGGCGTAATCGGGGCGGGCAGCTTCTGCACCGGAGTGATTCTCCCGGCCTTAAGCGCGCAGCCGAACATTTCTCTGCGCGGCGTGTGCTCGCAGCGGGGACTCAGCGCTCGCAGCGTCGGGGATCGCTGGAAGTTCGGCTATTGCACCTCCGACTCCGATTCCATCCTGAGCGACAAGAGCATCCGCGCTGTCGTGATCAGCACTCGGCCTGACAGTCACGCGCAATTAGTTTGTGCGGCGCTCGAGGCCGGCAAGCACGTGTTCGTCGAAAAACCTCTCGCTGTGAATCGAGAACAGTTGCGGCAGGTTCGGCGGATCGCTTCGGCGCATCCATCGCAGGTTCTGATGGTGGGCTTCAATCGGCGGTTCTCGCCGTATGTCCGAGAAGCAAAGAAATTCTTCGAAGGCCGGAGCAGCCCGTTGATGGCCACCTACCGCATCAACTCCGGCTACTTGCCGCCTAGCGACTGGCAGCGCGATGCTGAACAGGGCGGAGGCAGGATTATCGGGGAATGTGGGCACTTCCTGGATACGCTCTGCTATCTCACCGGTGGCCTTCCTGTCCAGGTGTTCGCGTCCTCGATTTCAGGCGAAGGCAAAGTGTCAGACGCCTCTGAGAATGCAGCCCTGACCGTCCGCTTCACCGACGGCTCGGTTGGCGTGGTTGTCTACACAACCCACGGCTCGCCAGCGTTCTCCAAAGAGCGGATCGAGGTGTTTGCGGACGGCTCCGTTGCGGTCATCGATGACTTTCGGCAGATCGAATTGATCCGAAACGGCAAGAGAAAGAAGCGGAAAGACTGGCTGAAGCAGGACAAAGGGCACACAGCCGAGATTGAAGCCTTCATTCAAGCCGTTCGGGCCGGAAGCTCTCCGGTGAAGC
Organism: uncultured Acidobacteriaceae bacterium; assembly: GCA_963701935.1. GTDB lineage: Bacteria > Acidobacteriota > Terriglobia > Terriglobales > Acidobacteriaceae > Sulfotelmatobacter. The sequence continues at coordinate 317,558 of CAVPBT010000002.1, forward strand.
CGCACGATTATTTCCAGACCACGCTGTGCACTCTGTTGGCCGTCGAATCGATGGCTTCCGGACAGCCTTTGGAAGTTTCCCAGAACATTCTTGAAGAGTCGGTGGTGGAACTTTCGGAGTATTGCAAGAAATGATGACTTACTGAAGTCTTCCTTCTTCCTCTGACAGGCTCTGTGCAACCAAGGTTGCACGATCGCAGTCTTGTCCGTCCCGCCTCCCAGTTTGACTTCACTTCGTTTAGTTCTTCACGCCGCATCAGTATCGCTAAGGGCGGGAGTGTTGCGAATATCGTCGGCGCCAGCCGCACCTTCGCGCGATCGAGGAATGGAGAACGAAAACGCGGCTCCGGGGCCATCATTCCGTGTGGCCCATAAACGGCCCTGATGGCTCTCGATAATAGAACGACTCACGGAAAGTCCAATTCCCATACCATTGCTCTTCGTGGTATAGAAGGCGTCGAAAATCCGGTCCGCAGTCCTGAGGGTCAAACCCGACTCCGGCATCCTGCACCGTCAGGCGGACCCGATCCCCTTCGTCTCGCTCGGTTCTGACCAACAATTGCCTAGGACGATCTTCGACTGCGCCCATTGCGTCTGAGGCATTCCGGAGCAGGTTCAGAATGACCTGCTGAAGCTGCACCCGATCGCCTGCGACAAGCGGAAGGTCGTCAGCAAGTTCGGATCGCAGGACAACGCGGTTTTTCTGAAGCTCCGTCAACGACAGGGCGATCACCTCTCGCGTGGCCTCATTCAAGTTCACCGATTCGGTCGCGGCGTCTTTCTTGCTGAAGAGCGCGCGCAAGCGGGTGATCACCTCAGAGGCACGGTTGCCATCACGAATCGTGCGCCGGGCAGTTTCGCGAGCGCCCTCGACGTGGGGAGGATCGGCCGCCAGCATCCGCAGACAGGTGCTGGCATTTGTAATGATGCCCGACAGCGGCTGGCTGACTTCATGCGCGATCGACGCCGTCAAAACTCCCAGACTCGTCACCCTCGCCACGTGTGCGAGTTCGGACCGCGCCTTGCTGAGTGCATCCTCTGCGAGCCGGCGCCGCGTTTTGTCCTCAATGGCCCCGATGCACTCCAACCGACCCTCGCGGTCTCGGATTCCGTGAGAGATTGTGTGCAGGTACTTGACTGAGCCGTCGGGCATCCGCAGGCGGATTTCGTAATCTTGGTCGACACCGCCACTTCGCGCCGCTGCCATCGTTTCCGACAACAGCGGGATGTCTTCCGGGTGCACTCGGCTGGCGATCTGCTCGAGCGTCACGGGCGCATCCTTCTCAAACTCGAAGATGCGATAGGCCTCGTCTGAAAACGTGACTTGGTCCGTATCCACGCGCCAGGAGAAGCCGCCGGTCAAGCTGATGCGCTGGACTTCTGCGAGAAGTGCCTCACTACGCCGTAACTCTTCCTCCGCCTGTTTGCGTTCTGTAATGTCCTCGGAGAGTGCCATGAGGAATCGCTGCACTCGCTCGGTACCCGGCACCAGAGAAACATTGTTGCGCACCCATACCAGACCACCGTTCTTCCGCCGATATTGTTTCTCGATCTGGAACTGTGGCCGCTTTCCCGCCAACAGCTCCCCGATGAGCGTCCGGTTCAGTTCGAGGTCGTCGTTATGGGTGATGTCGAGAAATGTGAGCTTCTGCAATTCCTCCCCGGTGTAACCCAGCATCTGCTGGTACACGGGACTGGTAGCAAAAAACCGGCCGCTCAGATCAGTAAGAGCAACGCCGATGGCTGAGTTCTCGAAGACGGAACGCCACCGCTCCTCGGCTGCCGCGAGTTCAGCCGTTCGTTGCGCGACCTGTTGATCGAGTTCAGCGGCGATACGCTTCTGTTGGCTCCGGTAGCGTGCCTCCTGCAGACCGATCGAAGCCTGATTCGCCGCTACACTCAGAAGAAGAGCCTCCGTTTGTCGCGGAAAATCTGCTCGCTGAGCTGCTGCTACGATAACACCGATCTCGCCCTGCAGCCCCAGTGGCAACGGCAGGATCGAAACGTCTCCGTCACCCATAAGCTTCCGCAGCAGGGGCGGCCATTTCCTCGCACCGTCTCCCAAACCATGGCTGAGCGCCTCGCAGATATCGTGCGCGGGGGGCATCGGTCCGCGCAATTGGGCGACCCGAACCATGTCAACGGGCGCCTCGCCGACCGGAGCCGTCAGCCGCACAGAGACGAGATCCAGGTGGAGCATCTGCATAAGCGCTTCAAGCAAGGTATGAAGAATCTGGTTGGGATCGCCACCACTCCAGATGGCAGGAAGCGCCATCAGGCTGACAAGATCGCTGATGCACCGCTCAAGGTGCTTGATCCCGTCGACGTCATGTTCGGGTCGTACTTCCATATCAGGCGGCCGTGGAAGATGAGGCAGGACGCAGGCTGCGCCGTTCGCGGACCTCGCGCAAGAACTCCTCGGGCGGGACGAAAAACGGATTCCGCTGCAATATCCCGCCGATGATGATCATGGGATGCGTCCGCATGATGTCGATCACGGTGTCGCCTCCAAATTTCCCAAGGTGGTAGGTGCAGATGACCGCATCGTCATGTTGCCGCCACACCTCATTCACCCGCGATTCAAATTCCACGAGATCGTCGACGTACGAACGATCTTCAACCGCCCAGTCCATCCGGCAACAAATGCGACTGAGCGGAAATCCTCCCTTGGCGTTTCCGCTGGCCATCTGCTCGAACGCTGCGAGCATGCGATCCTGATCGAATCGGCCATCTCGAAGATAGGCTTCAGTGTTGATCCGAACTTCGAGTTGCCCCCTCTGCTCGGCGGCTGTTGGGTCGATCCCGGCGGCCGCCAACCGCTGCAAATGGTCGCGACGTTGATCGGGATTCACGACGTGAACCGCTTTGTCGCCACACTCGAACCCGTCCTTAATGAACGGCAGCAACACGCGATACTCTTCCTCATCGTTATTGAAAAACGCACACACATGGCGCACTTCGCCGAGATGGGAGCCGGCGAGCGAGATGGGCGCCGCAACTTTCTTCATGGTGTAGTCCTCCGGCATCGATTTCCTGTAACGGGGGCTCAGCGACTTCTTTCAGGTAAGAGAGAAACGGTGCGGGGCGCATCCTGGATCAATCCGACTATGATGCAACAGCTTTGCAGGCAATGTCCACCGATACTTTGGGATTGATCGATACGTTCGTCCAATAGACTCCTCTCCGCGCTTCTGGCTTAATCGCACTTGTGCTTCGGATCCGAACCCGACCTTATCACGGACGCTGCAATCGGAAGGGCACACCACGGATCTGAAGCCTGAGAGGGATGACATGAACACGGAAGAATTGTTTAGTGATTCGGCTTATGAAGACGAGATGCACATGGCGGAGGGTGAGCTGTGCGCGTTCCTCGTCGCGGTGACGGAATTGTTCGGTTTCGAGCAGGCCCGGCTCTCGGCCGAAGACTGGCTCGACGAGTCGGAGGTAATGGACAGCCCCCCTCGATCCACAAGTCGAGATTGGCGCGCAGTCACGGTGGCGGCGTCCGCAAGACTGGCAGATCGGCTGGCTGCCGCCCTGCATCGTCGAAAACCGCTTGCCGGATCGACTAATACGAAGGTATTACCAATACCATCGTCCAATTGTCTGCCCTCCACGCATGTGGTGTGATGCTCTTGGGGGTCGGTTTTATTCGCTGCGCGAAAGACAAAATGAGTGCGAATTCGGATAGGCAACGAGCAAACCTCCAAAGCCCAGGCACAACCGGCGCCGAGCAACGGCTGAAGGAACTTGCGATCAGACTCCCAGCGCCGCCTCAGCCATTCGGCACCTACGTAGAAGCGGTGCAGACCGGGAATCTGCTTTTCCTGAGCGGGATGCTTCCGATAGAAGGCCACGGGGCGAAATTCATCGGGCGCGTCGGCGCGGAACTCGATGTAGAGGCAGGATGCAAAGCAGCTCGCATTGCGGCGCTCAACGTTCTCTCCGTCGCGCGGCAGCATTTGGGATCGCTCGACCGGGTGACGCGGGTTGTCCGCCTTGGCGTGTCGGTGGCCACTTCTGGAGATGTCCGCGACCAGCCGAAAGTTGCTGATGCCGCTTCCGAATTGCTGCAAGACGTTTTTGGAAAAGACAAGAGCCCTTGCCAACTGGTGTATGGCGTTGCGAGCCTTCCACTTGGCACTCCGGTTGAACTCGAAGTCATTTTCGAGGTGGCAGCGTAAGAGTAGCGCCGAGCAGTTTTGCCGGCTCGCCAGGCGGCGTTAACCAACTTTCAACAGTGTTGGAAATTCATAGGAGGCTTTATGGCAGCGAGCAGAATCCCGGTAGTACCGATGAAAATGACACGGATGAAGGCAGCTCAGGTTGCGAGGCCTGGAGCAGACTTGCAGATTGTCGAGCGCGTGATTCCCGAGCCGGGTGCGGGACAGGTGCGCATCAAGGTGCAGGCCTGTGGCGTCTGTCACAGCGACGTGCTCACGAAAGACGGCTTGTGGCCCGGAATTCAGTATCCCCGCGTCCCGGGACACGAAGTCGCGGGCGTCATCGATGAGGTGGGTGCCGGGGTTTCCGCTTGGACGGAGGGTCAGCGCGTCGGCGTCGGTTGGCATGGCGGCCAGGACAACACCTGTCGCGAGTGCCGGCGCGGAGATTTTCGTAATTGCCGCAATCTGAAAATTGCCGGAATCAGCTATGACGGCGGATACCAGGAATACATGGTCGCTCCCGTCGAAGCACTGGTGTCGATACCGGACAGTCTAAGGGACGTCGACGCCGGGCCGCTGCTCTGCGCCGGAGTTACCACCTACAACTCGCTGCGCCACAGTGGTGCGCTTCCTGGCGATCTGGTTGCCGTGCAGGGAATCGGAGGGCTGGGTCATCTCGGAATTCAATTCGCGCAAAAGTTTGGCTATAAGGTCGCGGCGATCGGCCGAGGATCTGAAAACGCTTCTCTTGCCAGGAAACTTGGCGCGAGCATCTACATCGACACCATAGCAACAAACGCCGCACTGGAATTGCAAAAGCTCGGCGGGGCGCAGGTCATTCTCGCGACCGCCCCAAGCTCGAAGGCGATGTCTGAGTTGATCGACGGTCTCGGGCCAAACGGCAAACTCATGGTGATCGGCGCGGCATTCGATCCCATTGAGGTCACGCCCATACAGCTCATCAGTGGAAGTCGAAGCCTTCAAGGCTGGTCCACGGGAACTCCGGCAGACTCCGAAGACACGCTTCATTTCGCCGAACTTAGCGGCGTGCGTCCCATGATTGAAACCTATCCACTCGAGAAGGCAGCCGAAGCTTACGCGCGCATGCTCAGCGGCAACGCCCAGTTCCGAGTGGTTCTGACGATGTGAACTTAGGAACAACACAATTGAGGAACACTGTCAGCACTGGTTCGAGGAGAGTTGGTTCAGGAGGTTCGACGATGCGTCGTTCCGGGCCGACCCTTTGGATACAGTGCTTGCGTGTTTTCTGTCTCGGATTACTGGGCTCTATGGTGTGTGGATCGTTTCAGCTGGCGGCTGAAGGCAAGGGAAAGGAACGTCCGGTGGAACATCTCATGGAACATCCCACTTTTTATCGCACGATACAGATAGACGGGCTCTCAATCTTCTACCGGGAAGCCGGCCCGCAGGATGCCCCGACGATTCTGTTGCTGCACGGACTTCCCTCTTCATCGCGAATGTTTGAGCCGCTCTTCGCCCGGCTTTCCGATCGCTATCACCTGGTCGCGCCTGATTACCCAGGCTTCGGACACAGCGACTGGCCAGACCCGAAACAATTCGCGTACACGTTCGATCACTATGCCGACATCATGAATCGTTTCACCGAAGCACTCGGGCTCTCGCACTACACGCTCTACATGCAGGACTACGGCGGACCGGTCGGTTTCCGAATGGCGTTGGTTCATCCCGATCGCATCGAAGCTCTCATCGTTCAAGATGCGGTGGCACACAACGAAGGGCTAGGTGCAAATTGGAAGACCCGGCGAGCGTTCTGGGCCGATTGCGCGGCCAACGAGAGCGCGCTGCGGACGAATCTCCTGTCGCTCGCGACCACGCGAACGCGGCATGTCGGAAATGATCCGAACGTCGAACGTTATGACCCGGATCTATGGACTGATGAGTTCTATTTTCTCAACCAGCCTGGCCAGGCTCAGATTCAAAGCGACCTGTTCTTCGACTATCGAACCAATGTGGACTCTTACCCAAAGTGGCAGGCATGGATGCGCGAGAAGCAGCCGCGCCTGCTGGTCATCTGGGGCAAGTACGATCTGTCGTTCGATCCTGGCGAACCGGAACGCTACCGGAAGGATGTGCCGAACGCTCAAGTTCACGTTCTCGACGCGGGTCATTTCGCATTGGACACAGCCGCGGATGAGATCGCGGCGCTCTGTCCAGGACTTTGTTAGTCCTTCACGTAGAGATATGGTGACCCGGCGAGCCGGCTAGGGTTGTCGTCGTCGAGCAGTCTGCAGTATTCGTGCTTTGCAGGGTTCGGTCGCTCGGGTTTGTGACCATTTGTCACCGGCGCGGTTGCACGTTTGGCGGTCGATGTTTAAGCTTTCAGGGCGAACTTGCACGCCCGATGCGAGCGTGACATTTCGGAGGGCAAATCGCCGCACGCCCACGGCAACGACCCACGATGAAGACCGATCTCTATTCTGCGCCAATGAATTCCCCCGAAGCGGCGGGTAGATTATCTACTGTCGCGCAGCCAGTATCCGCGCCGCTCACTCGGGCCGCGATCTTTCTGGTCGTGACGCTCAACCCGGGCTCTGAGAATCGAGCCGCCGCGCGCTCGTTCTGCGGAGACCTGGCCGCGCTGGTGCGCGCGGTGGAATTTCGCGACCTGGAGGCAGGCCTCTCTTGCGTAATGGGGTTCGGGTCGGACGCATGGGACCGCCTCTTCGGGCTGCCGCGGCCTGCGGAGCTGCATCCGTTCCGCGAGATCCGCTCTGGGGAGCGCCATGCGGTCGCCACACCGGGCGACCTGCTGTTCCACATTCGCGCCAAGCGCATGGACTTGTGTTTCGAGCTGGCCACGCAGGTTATGACACGTCTCGGGAGTGCCGTGTCGCCGGCGGACGAAGTGCAGGGCTTCCGTTACTTCGACGACCGCGATCTGCTTGGCTTTGTCGACGGAACGGAGAATCCCAGGGGAGCGGCGGTGGCCAACGCCGTGCTTATCGGCGAGGATGACCCCCAATTTGCCGGCGGCAGCTACGTTATCGTTCAGAAATATCTCCACGATCTGGCTGCGTGGAACGCGCTCTCCACCGAAGCGCAGGAACGCATCATCGGGCGCACCAAGCTCTCCGACATCGAACTGGATGATTCGGTCAAGCCAACCTCAGCGCACAACGCTCTCACGACCATCGTCGAGGACGGAAAAGAGATCAAGATCCTGCGCGACAACATGCCCTTCGGCCGGCCCTCGCAAGGTGAATTTGGAACGTACTTTATCGGCTACAGCCGCTCGCCTCGCACCATCGAGCAAATGCTTGAGAACATGTTCATCGGGCGGCCACCCGGCAATTACGACCGGCTACTCGACTTCAGTCGGGCCGTCACGGGAAACCTGTTCTTCGTGCCGTCAGCGACGTTCTTGGAAAACGTCGACGCGGCCCAAGCCAGTGATGACCAGCCTGCTGTTGCGGAATCTCCCGCGCTGCCGGAGGCATCCGGAACATCCTCATCCACACCATCCGCGAGCGATGGCTCGCTCGGCATCGGTTCTCTCAAAGGAGACATACGACATGAATAATCTCCACCGCGAGCTTGCCCCCATTTCCGATTCGGCATGGGCCCAGATCGAAGAGGAAACATCGCGCACGCTGAAGCGCTACCTCGCCGGTCGACGCGTCGTCGACGTAAAGGGGCCGGGTGGCGTCGGCCTCTCTGCCGTCGGCACAGGACACCTCCGAACGATCGCCGCCCCGGAGAAAGGCATTGTCGCAAGCCAGCGCGAGGTGAAGGCGCTGGTCGAGCTACGTGTTCCGTTCGAACTGGATCGCCAGTCGATCGACGACGTCGATCGTGGCGCGAACGACTCCGACTGGCAACCAGCCAAGGAGGCCGCGCGACAGATCGCCTTTGCCGAGGACGCCGCCATGTTCGATGGCTATACCGCAGCCGGTATTGGGGGCATACGGCAAGGAACCAGCAATCCGATCATGACGCTCCCCGCCGACGTGCGCCAGTACCCGGAGGCCATTGCCCAGGGCTTGAGCCGGTTGCGCCTCGTCGGCGTCAACGGGCCCTACTCCGTGCTGCTCGGAGCCGACGCTTACACCGCGCTCGCCGAGACCAGCGACCACGGATATCCAGTGTTGGAGCACGTCAAGCGGCTGGTCAACGATGAAATCATCTGGGCACCCGCCATTGCTGGCGCCTTCGTCCTGACCACCCGTGGCGGTGACTTCGAACTGCACATTGGCCAGGACGTCTCCATCGGCTATCTCAGCCACACCGATGCCGCAGTTCGCTTGTACCTGCAGGAGACATTCACTTTCCTTCTGCTCACCACCGAAGCTGCCGTCGCGCTGGCTCCTCCCGCGAAAGCGAAGAAGAGTTGACGCGCGAATTCGGTCTTGGATCGCTGGACGATGATGCCTCGCTTGTCGGCGCCCTGCCAGAAAGCCACCGCACACCAGTGCAGTCGCATACACAGTCACGCATGCTCTGCACTGGCGCGTTGCCGGAGAAACCGATGCCTACGCTGCAGAAGCCCGCACCTCTCCCATGGCAGCAGGAACGTACGGGAAATCCTTCGAAGGCTTAGACGTGACCGACTCCTTGCCGATTCCGAGACTGATTGGAGTGTTCGCCGCGATGGAAAACATGACATTGGGCGCATTATCGGTCAGGGAGCGGCCATTCCATTCCACAAAACCGAACATCGCCGGCGTGCCCACAGCGTACGGCAGGATATTGGGGCAGAATCGGTGTGCGACTTTCTCCGCATACGCCTGAGGATCTTCTGCGGTACCGTTTGCCGTCACCGCCCCTGCAACCGCGTTGATGATCGTTTTGCCAAAAGTGGCGAAATCGTCTGACGGAATGCCGGCATTCAGACGATTGCCTAGATCTTCGTTGTACTGAGTAAAGAGAGGGTGGATCATCGGCAGTCCGACGCGGTTCACAGAGCGCCATCCTCCGGCGTCGGTCGCAAGCGTGGACACTGCCCACACTCCAACGCGGCGCGCATCGCCCGGTCCATCGAGCAACTCCTGATCGGGCACCTCCAAGACAATCGAATACACGGTGTGGCCGGCAAAGAGGTTCTTCGCGCGTTTGGGATCCCAGCCAGAAAGATCTACAACCTTGCCGTCCTGGAAGGCATGCCCTACCGCATGCAGTACGTCCGGCTCGATCCAGAACGGATCGCCTGCCTTCCCGGCCCAAACGCGCAGGCCGGATTTCGTGGTTACGACCTCGTCCGTCGTCCCCTCGGCGACGACGCTGCCAGGCGCATTCGGGTCGGTGGCATCTGCTCCCCTTATGCACCGCACGACATAGCTCTGCTTCCCTTCTTTATCGCGCTCGTTGAACGTTAGACGGTAAGTCACATCCTCGACCGCATCTCCATTCAGATCGACCTTGAATTCGTACATGCCTTCGGGATGGTATCCCGGCACAGGTATGGGACCGAAAATCGAGTGGCACACGTTGATCGCGAACACGGTACCAGTTTCGCCGCGGAATACGTACAGATCTGTAATGTCGAGGCGGATATCCTGCCGTGCAATTGGGGAATCCAGATGATGAGACATAGGCGCAGTTCTCCTTTTCGAGGGGATGGGATGATCTGAACGGCCTCAGGGGTACAAGATTTTGTCGGGGCTGATCTAGCCGGTCCGATACTCGTGAATTGATCGAGAGGGACGGTCTACCGCAGTTCCGGGATGCTAACCGCGCCTTCTGGGAGCTGCGGAAGGCTCCAAACCATCGTTGCGGCAGCCTAGGGAACAGTGCGAGTCGATGAGTCGATCCAGGTTGTCTCGATATCCCCGGCTCAACGATAGCTTCTTACCGTCGCGTAGGACGACAAGGTACTCCCCATAACCACAAGCTTCGAGGCGGCGAATCCTGTCTACATTCACGATCAGGCATCGATGGATACGCAAGAACCGATCATGCGGAAGCCGAGCCTCGAGTTCCTTGATTGTCTGGCGGAGCATGTGGACGTCGGAGCCTGAGTGGATTTTGAGGTAATTGTGCGAGGCCTCAATCCAGTCAATGTCGTCGACCCGCAGAAATGAAACCTGTCCCCTGGAACGGATGACCAGCCGCTGCAGTCCAGTTCTCCCCTGCTGAGCCTCGCATAGTTCGCTGACCAGGCGGCTGATCCATTCGGCTTTATCGGAAGCCATTCCGATCTGCACCTGTGCGCGATCCACCGCCTTGCGAAACCGCTCCTCATCAAAGGGCTTCAATAAATAGTCCACCGCCCGATGTTCAAACGCGCGCACGGCATAGTTATCGTAGGCCGTCGTAACAATCACCGCCGGGAAACTGTCTGCTGGAAGGTTCCGAAGCACTTCGAACCCATCCATCCCAGGCATCTGAACATCAAGGAACAGAAGGTCGGGATGGTACTTTGCCAGATCGCGAACGGTCTCCAGACCGTCCTGGCACTCGGCGAGAACCTGAATCCCGTATGCTTCTGCCATCGCCGTGATGGCCTCTCGTGCCGGCACCTCGTCCTCTGCGACAATCGCTCGAATCATCAGCGTTCCCTCCTTAAGCGACAGAAAAAGATTCGTGCTCCTGATCCAGCATGAACGCTTGCCGGAAAGGGATGCCACACTTCCACCTGGAAACGCTCGTCCGTGAGTCCATGGATGGAGAGGCTTGCCTGCGAGCCGTAAAGAATTCGCAATCGGCTTCTGGTGTTCTCGAGACCAATCCCCATGCGCTCCGTCTCAGGTACCGGATAGGATGTGCCATTGTCGTTTATTACGCGGATACAGAGCCTGTCCGAGTCCCTGAATGCAGAAATCTCAACGTTGCCGGATCCGGGCCTCCTCGACACGCCGTGTTTGATAGCGTTCTCGACCAGGGGCTGCAGCAGCAGATACGGAACGCTGGCATCCACTACCTCCTCCGCAATCTCAATCTTGGTCATCAGGCGGTCCTGAAAACGCACTCTTTCAATGTCGAGATAGAGATTGAGAAATTCCAGTTCACGCCGCAGAGTGGTCTCCGGCAAGTCCTCCCTGACCAGGCTTAAGCGGAGCAGATCGCCCAATGAACAGATCATCTGCTGAGCAGCGCGAGGGTTCGTCGACACCAGAGACGATATCGAGTGCAAGGTGTTAAACAAGAAGTGCGGCTGCAATTGCATCTTGAGCACTTGCAATTCCGCACGCGCCAGATTGGTCGCCAACTGAGAGGCGTGCAATTCCTGGCCTCTTACTTCGGTGTAGTAAGCGACGACGTATCCGAGCACCGCAACCACCAGATAGATCTGGACATCCGCCTCGGTTTGAGAAAAGAAATATTGGCGAATCTGGACGCCGAACGAAAGGTGAGAAAGCTCGGGATACACCTGTTTGTGGAGCAGCGTCTTGAGCACAACGTCGATGCAGACCGTTGCCCACATCCCGAACAAGTGGAAAGGTACGAAACGGACCAGCCCTTTGCGGCCCAGAGGAAGCCGGGCACAGAGAAACAGGACAATGGGTGTCAGGACGAACGCCCAAATGGCATATGCGGCCACGTTCATGCGTATGGCCTGCATCCAGGAAATCGGCCACCCCCGCGCGGCCTGGAATCCATAATTGAGCCATGTACCCAACAGGGCGAAAACCGCCCAGAGGATCAACAAATCGATCCAGACACGACGCCAGTTTGGATTTTCGCCCCTCGGAAACGACACTCCGTCCCTCATCCTGGGTGGGTTAGACTCAAAACAGGTGGAAACGTAAGCACACGAAACCCCGGGTGAAGGGTCGGCCCAGAGTTGAGGAATTCGACGCGGCTGTTCCTCGCGTCCGCGAGTTAGCGCTTTTGACTTTCTTCGCGCAAGAACGACGGCCCTACGAAGCTAGTGTCGCTAGCGACTCATTTTGACGCCAGCTTATCCTTGGTGACTTTGATTCCGTAGTCCAGATAACCGACCTCAAGATAGTTTTCACTGTGTTCTCGCAAGTACTCGAGCGTCTTCAGTCGAGCGTTCAGCGCAGCATTGTCATTCGGATCGTATGCGAGCACGACATCGGTCAGATGCAGAGCGTCAACCGGCTTGCCGGCGTCCAACCGTTCCTGAGCCAGGCGCACCAACGGTTCCGGTCCTCCCGCCAGCCTGACCAGATCCGGGTACACGGACGATGGCGGCAATTCGTACATGGTCGACGGGTTCATGTCGTACCATCCCGCATACCCGTCGTAAATTCCGCGCACGGACCAACTGACCTTTCCGAAGGACTCTGTCATGTCGAAGCTTGCTGGGAGCTTGATTTCCTGCATCAAGGTAAACACATCCTTACCCGAGTTCATTCCCTTTACGACTTCATCGTGGACGTACTGAATCGCGTCGCGAAACCGGGTGAGTCGTCGAGTAATCTCCGCATTCCCGGTAATCGGTTCACCGTGGCCGGACAGCAGCACCTCTGGCCTGAGCGATAGCACCTTATCAATCGAACGGATCCAGTCGAGAGCCCAGCGCGGCTTGGTGCCCCTCAACGCATAGATGTTCGGGAACGACATCGGCTCTGGTTCTCCAAACCCGTTGTAGTTGTCACCGATGAAGGCTGTCTTGTACTTCGGGATCCACACCGTCAAATGATCGGGTGTCTCTCCGGGTGTGCTGAATAATTGGAATTGCACTCCCCCGAGCGTGAACTCGTAGGTTTCGTCGAACAAGATGGTCGGGTCGATCTTCGCGCCATAGTTGCCCTTCCATGCGCCCGCTTCTTGTGGCGGACGGTTGAACGCCGCGGCATTGCGCGGGGCGAAGAAGCCCTCCAGGCGAGCAACAAAATTAACGAGCTCAACGTAATTCCGTTGTGCGATGATCTGCGTTCCAGGTTCTTTCCAAAGACTGATGCCGCCGATGTGGTCAGCGTGGCCATGAGTCAAAATGATGTACTTCACCGGGCCGTGGCTGACCTCTCCTAGAAGTTTCCTGGCAACCGGAGCCACGCCGGCCGTGCCAGTATCAATAACCACATTTCCCGCGGGCGTTGTTACAAGATAGACGTTGGCCCCCAACGGAGCCATGTAGATCGAGTCGTTGATCTTGACTACTTTTGGTTGATCTTGCTGGGCCTGCGCGGTCATTCCCACGCTGATGGACAGGAGAAGCGCGACGCTGATGATTCGGAGCATTACTTCCTCACTTAAAGTCGCTAGCGGCCACAGCAATCAATTCTTTGGAAAGTTAGGATCGGCTTTGATCTCGCGAATCTGTTGAATATGGCGCTCGGCATGTGTGGAGATTTCGAGCATCCACTGCCAGCAATCGATCGGGTCTCTGCTGCCGAAGCTATGGGCGCGCAAGTCGTCGTGGGTTGATTTGATGTATTCGATCATGGTCGCACGCAGCGCCTGGAACTTTGACAAGGCTTCTCCCAGGTCTTTATAGGTGTCGACCTTCTCGTGTCCGCCACCGGTTTTCGTATGCACGACGCGGTCAATGCCGTACCACAGAATGTCCGCATCGGTATTCGACGATTTTTTGCCCTTCATATCCGGGGGCGCCTTCACCGACTTCATCAGGTCGCGCCAATAATCTGGCTCGGCGACTGCCAAATGAGAAACGCATTCGCGGATTGACCAGCGATCGGGTGAGGCGCGGTATTCAAGCTGAGCCTGTGAGAGTCCGCGCACCTGCTCGGCCAGTACTTGCCCCGTCATTTCAAAGTGCACTAGTAAGTGCTCCCGGTCCTCGTCGGTCATGCCGGTCACACCGGCCCCGGCGGCGGCAGATAACTGCAAAGCAATCACCAGCAATGGCAAAACTCGTCCGATTCTCATTGGTAAACCAGCCCCCTTCATCAAGTTGAGGAAAAAGTACCGCGATGATTTTCAGGTCGTGAGATGCTGCTCCGCCTAGCGCTGCGCGGCTTCGCTGAACGTGATTTTCACCAAGTGTTCCGCCATATCGTCAAACTCCGCCTGAAGATCTTTATCGTCGCCGGCGAATTTTGTCCGGAATGGCGTCAAGTCAACCGAACCTTTTACGTCGTTTACCGTGTGGCTTCCAGGAAAGCCTAACTGGCGTATCCGCGCACGCACTTGCTCGACCGAACTGTTCAGCAGATCCGTCACCAGAGAGAGATAAGCTTTGTCATGCAACACTGGCCCGTGTCCCGGAACAATGGTCGCGACATCCAGTTGGGCCATCTTCTGCAGGGTCTGCGCCCATTCGGCGGGGTAGCCATCGTAGGTGTACGGAATGGGATGAACCAACAGGTCACCCGCGACCAGGATTTTCTCTTTGGGCAAGTACACGATCGCATCTCCTGCGGTATTGCCGCGCCCCAGGTATTTCACTTGCACTTCACGGTTTCCGATGTCGATATCAAGCCTGTCTGAAAATGTGAGAGTGGGAGGTTGGTACACCGTCGTCTTGAACTCCTCCTCTTGTTGTTCCAGCCTCGGGAGCATCTCTTGAACTTGCCTTTTCTCGTCTTCGGTGAGCGTTCGGCCACCCGGAGTCTTTCCTTCCTTCAATACGGCGATGGTGTGTGCCATCTGCTTGGGCTCCCGCTCAATGTTTCCCGGTTGGATGAGGTCCATGTCTTTCTTGGTCTCCACCTGGGCGACGATGGCAAGGGAAGGAAATGCATCCAGATAAGCCTTATTTCCATTGTTGTGGTCATTGTGGAAATGGGTATTGAGCAGATACCGAACAGGCTTGTTCGTCCACTTGCGAATCTGCGCGATATCCTGGCGCGCTATGGAGGGCAAGTAGCAGGAGTCGACCACAAAAACTTCCCGGTCGCCGATGATGACCGTGGTATTTCCGTTGACGTTGCCATCATTCAGATTCTGGTGCTCGATAGTGAATACACCATCGGCGAGTCTGGTTATTCTGCGCTCGTTGGTATCGCCGAATAACGAACCGGCTGCAAGCAACAACGCTGCCAGTAGCAGAAAGAACAACCGACGCCAGCCGACATCATGGGTGCGTGTCAATTCACTCCCTCCACTAAATGGATCAGAGCGGTCTGCGATCATCTGCGGACTCGCTTAGCCGGCGGCGCCGGGATCGTCATTTTCGGCTCACCGCGTCACGCACGATCAGGTTGGAGAAATATCCGTCCGTACTCGTATGCGCCCAAAGCGCGATCTTGCCGTGTGTTTCACCGAGCTTCAGGTCATTCACGATCAGGCAAGGCTGTGGCGCGTCATTGACGTAGAGGCTTGCCTTGCTCCCCGAAACCACGATCTTCATCTTGGTCCACACGCCCGGTTCGAGATCGACGTAGGACTCGTATTGTCCGGGGTTCTCCGCACGCAGCCGATTCCAGGGAAAATCCGGATGAGCAGAATATTGGACGGAGTGATTGCGGCGCAGTTGATCCTCGGCGCGGCCATTGAGAGGCCGCAGATAGATGTACTCGAACTTCGAAGCTTCAGGCTGCATGCGGAATGCAACCCCGATGAATCCACGATCGTCAGGCGCAGAGTCCGCCCGTCGGTCACCTGCGACCTCGACTTCGATTGTGCCGTCTTTGAAGTCGCGTTCCGCGAGGATCGCAAGCATCGCCCCGTCGGAGTTTCGACTCTCCGGCATTGGAACAAGATGCAAAGCTTGGCGTCCGCGGTGGGTTGTGATTTCCGCCTTTCCGTTCACCGCGTCGAGGCCATGCAGCGAGTTCAGTGGAAACGAGGAAACGGGGCCTTGCTGGCCGCTGGCGAGACTAGCCGCGAAGACAAGTGAAATTGCGACAATGCATGGAAAGGAGTGTTTGCGCATTTACATTCCCTCGAACGGCATAAGTGTGACTTGCTGTCAAAGCACTACGCTCGGCTCGCCATATGCGGCCTCGTGTTCTATGGTTGACGGACAGACAGGAGTTTGGCCAAGCCGGTGGGCTGAAGTGCACGGTTAGGGTGCGAGAATGTTGATTTGCTGGGCTGAGATACGGGCACTCCGCGCGACAGAGGGGCGTAGGCTTTTCCTCCAGGCACGGATCTACTCATCTCGCAAAGACTCGATCGGATCAATCTGCGCGGCACGATGGGCTGGAATATAGCTAGCCAGCAAACTGATCAGGGTCAGCAAAAGTGAAATCACAGTGAATGTGAAGGGATCCGATGGAGTTACGCCGAAAAGAAGACTGCGCATGAGACGGGAACCCGCGAAGGCCCCCGTCAAGCCGATGGCCACTCCGCAAAGTGCCAGAACCAACCCTTTCAAGACGATCAGACGCACGATAGCGCGCTGCGTCGCGCCCAACGCGATCCGGATTCCGATCTCACGCGTGCCCTGATTCACCAGGTAGGCCATCACTCCGTAAGTGCCGATCGCCGCCAAGGCGAGAGCCACAAACGCGAAAAGCGCCAGCAGCAACATCGCGAACCGGCGCTGCGCCAGCGATTCCTCGAGCCGCTGGTTCATGGTGCGCACGTTGTACAGTGGGAGATCACTATCCAATTCGTGAATCTGCTGCTTCACGGCGGAGGCTAGGGTGGCGAGATCCGCCCCGCTCCGCAGCACTACATTCATGGCAGGAGTGGGGTTTTGGGTTTGAGGACGATAAAATGCGATGCGCGAATCGGAATCGAGAGTGTACTGCTTCACGCGTCCGACTATGCCGACGACCGTCTCCCACGGATACTTGTCGGTGACACCGCCATAATGGATGCGTCGACCGATGGGATCCTGATTCGGCCAGAGTTGCTGCGCCATATACTCGTCAATGACGACCACCTTAGGACTGGTGAAGGTGTCCTGCTCATTGAAAAATCTGCCTGACCGCAGGGGAACCTGCATGGCTTCGAAGTAGTGGCCGCTGACGGTACGCTGATCCGCATTGATGAAATTCTCGCCTGGGGGAGGAACCCGCCCTTCGACCGTAATCGGGCCCCAAGCGAACATTTGACTCAAGGGCAGCGAAGTGACTGCCCCGGAAGCGGTCACACCGGGCAATCCCTCGAGCCGATTCCAAAGTTGGCGATAAGTCGCAACCACAACCTGCGGATCCTTGTACTTGGGTCCACTCATAGTGAGTTCGAGGGTGAGCACGTTGTTCGGGTTGAAACCGGGAGAAATGCTTTCCAGGCGCACGAAGCTGCGGATCAGCAGGCCCGCACCAATAAGCAGCATCACACACAACGCCAGTTCGGAAATCACCAGCACTCTCCGCAAATTGTGGCCACGTCCCCAGACGGCGCTGGCGCCGGCTGTGCCCCGGTTCGCGTCTTTCAGAGTGGCCTGCAAATCGAGCCGCGCAACCCGCAACGCGGGCACCAGACCGAACACAGCTCCGGAGAGGAAAGAAAGTACGAACGTAAAGACGAGGGCAACTCGATCGATGCCGATGTCGCTGATCCGCGGAACGCTCTTCGGTCCAAAAACGTGGATCCAATGCAGACTCCAAAATGCGAGCAGAACTCCAACAACTCCTCCCGACAACGACAGCAACACGCTCTCGGTAAGCACTTGACGCACAATCCGGGAGCGACTCGCTCCCATGGCGGTGCGAATGGCGATTTCCTTCTGCCGGGCTACCGCCCGTGCGAGCAACAGATTGGCCACATTCGCACAAGCAATGATCAGCACACACCCAACCGCACCCAGCAACACAAAGAGAATGGGGCGAACGTCACCCACGACTTGTTCGAGCAGGGGAACGATGCCGAAGGTCAAGCCGCCGTTGGGCGGATACGTCTGAGGATAATCGTGGCGCAATCGCGCCGTGATGGTATCCATCTCAGCCTGGGCCTGGGCGACCGTGACACCCGGCTTGAGCTTCCCCATGATGTTGTAGTCTTCGTGGTCGCGGTTCTCTGCGGCATCGAGCGGCATCGGCAGAGGAAGCAGGATGTCGGCCTGCTCGGCTCCGTCGAGAGTGGGTAGCACTTCTCGAGGCAGGGAAAAAGCTCGGGGCATGATCCCGACCACTTCGTAAGGAACACCGTTCAGTGTGACCGACTGCCCGATCATTTTTGGATCGGCACCAAAGTGCCGCAGCCACATTCCGTAGCTCAGAAGCGCTGTGGCCGGCTTGCCCGGTAAATCCTCGTCCGGAGCGAACACCCGGCCAAGAGCCGCTGCCTGGCCGAGCATGGGCAAGAGATTGGAGGACACCCGAATGGTGCCCACTCGTTCCGGCTCACCTCGGCTGATGAGGTTGTAGTTTCCACCAATGGCAATCGCGACTTGCTCGAAACCATGATGTCCGTTCTTGATGTCGAAATACTGCGCGGTGGAGAACCAATCCTCGGTGATATTCAAACCGGGCGAGCGATTCCACAGAATCACCAGGCGGCTCGCATCCTGATACGGCAGAGGACGCAGCAACAATGCATTGATGATGCTAAAGATGGATGTGTTCGCGCCAATGCCAATGGCGAGCGACAAGATTGCAGCCAAGGTAAAGCCGGGGCTCTTGGCCAGCATCCGAATCGCATATCTAAAATCGTTCGCTAAAGTATTCATGCACCCGTCGAATCCCTACCCAGCAAAATACAGGCGGATTCGCCTGCGCGACCTTGGAAGCTATCCGCCGAACCTTCCTTGTATACCACGTAGCGCCGCATCGAGGTCTGCCAATAGATATCGCGAAGAAAGCCCCTCTTGCGGCGGAAGGGCAGCCCGCTTTGGCAGAAGGCTCGCGCAGCAGCACGAGAGCTCAAAGCTGACTGCGTTAAACTTGGCAAAAGCGCAATGGGCGTCCTCGGGCGCATCTTTCCTCCGAGAACAACTCGTCTGGCCCGGCTCGGCGAGATTCGCCGTTCATTTTTGACACACAGGCGCGGCTCTTACTTACCACTCGGGACGAGATGCGAGGTTACGATGAGGGAATGCTACCTTGGCGGGACGAAAGCTCATGCAACCTCTGGTTCTTTGCAGGGAGTTCGCGTCCGACTCACTGTCAGTTCCGCTCGTGCCTTCGCTCCGCTATGCTTTACGGACACGGCTGCTCGGATCGATGCTGGCGAACCCGCGTCCAAGGCCCTCTCGTCCCATCCGTTTACAACAGCACACCCAGCCATGGATGCGTGAGAGATACAATACTCAGCGTGCTGGAACCTACCCTTACGCTCGGTCAAACGCTCGCCAAGGTGCCGATCTTCTCTGGGCTAACGGAAAGCGAGCTGAGTTTTCTCGCACAGCGTGCCGTGCCTCGCAACTACTCAGCCGGCCAGAGCGTGTTTAGCGAAGGTGAACCTTGCTCCGGACTCTACGTCGTGCAGTCGGGCCAAGTGCGAATCTTCAAGAGTTCGGCCAATGGACGCGAACAGGTCCTTAGTATTGACGGCCCGGGCAGTTCCATCGCCGAACTTCCCGTTTTCGATGGCGGGAGCTATCCCGCGTCTGTAACGGCTATCGACGACGCCACGCTGCTCTTTGTCAGCAAGCAGGATTTTCAGGCACTGTGCCTGGCCCATCCTCAGGTCGCGCTAAAGGTCTTGCGTGTCGTGGGCGCGCGCCTGCGCCGACTGGTTGGCATCATCGAGGAACTCTCGTTCACCACCGTGCGTCATCGTCTGGCTTCGTTCTTGTTGCGTCTCGCGCAGAAGGAAGGTAATCGTTCCGCCGCAGGCGTACAAATCACGTTGCCCGCCAGCAATCAGGAATTGGCATCGCATATTGGCACGGTCCGCGAGCTCGTTTCTCGCAATCTTTCTCGCCTCCAGGCCGAGGGGATGCTTCAGATCGACGGGCGGACAGTCACAATTTCTAATGTAAAAGCGTTGGAAGCTGAAATCGATTCACAGGAATGAGTCTGTTCGTCTTGGCGCCTCACCTTCCTCCTGATTCTCCAAGTCTGACCTCTCTCGCCTACGTTTTGACCTCTGTGACAAAAGTCATCGGCATGGGTCTGCCCTTCCGCTACCGTCAAGACATCAAGCGCGGCCCGTAAGCGTGAAGCGGGGTCGTGAGGAGAATCCTAATGAGCACGACAGCTGAGAAAACCGTTCGTGAACTGGCGTTGGAGAACACAGCCGCCACCAGAGTCTTTGAAAAGATAGGCATTGACTACTGCTGCGGGGGCAATAAGTCGCTGGAAGAAGCCTGCCGGGCGTTGAATCTCTCGATGGATGAAGTGATCGATTCGTTGGAGATGGCCGAGGAAGCAGCACACGCCACGCAGAAGGACCGGAACTGGCAGATTGAACCTCTTGCCGATTTGGTCGCACACATCAAGAACACACACCATAAATACACGCGCGAAGAAATGGCTCGCCTTGTTCCTCTGCTGGACAAAGTGTGCTCCGTCCACGGCAAGAACCATCCCGAACTGCAGAACGTCCGATCCAGCTTTCAGGGACTGGTCCAGGAACTGACGACACACATGATGAAAGAAGAGCGGGTGCTGTTCCCCTACATCGTGAGGATGGAGGAGGCCGTCATCCAGAAGGAACCGGTTCTGCCGCCGCCGTTCGGCAGCGTGCAAAACCCCGTGTCCATGATGGAACACGAGCACGACTCCGCTGGGAACGCCCTGCGTGCAATGCGCGAAGCCAGCTGTGGTTATACGGCGCCGGGCGACGCGTGTATCAGCTATCAAACACTATACAAAGCACTCGCGGATTTTGAAGCCGATCTGCACCAGCACATTCACCTGGAAAACAACATTCTGTTTCCTCGGGCAATTGCGATGGAAAAGGCGCACTAACCGAGAGAGTGAGTTCAGGAATTCTCGCCTATCAGGGGGTGGGTGCGTTCCGCCTGCCCCTGGCTGCCGGTTTCCGCTATCACCGAGATGACAGCAGTCGTTTTCATCTCGTGCTGCGCCCACCCTCGGCGCAGGTGTAGCATATCGTGAGACGATATAGGAAGAAGGCTCACAGAGCAGGACCCGCAAGTGCCCTGCAAACACTGAAATGAGAGTGAAGTCCCCAAAGGCCTGGTGAGGACGATCGAAGTGGAAGAACCGCAGACGTCGCAGAGTAGGCATTTACTACTGGGGACCGTTTCCTTTACGGTCTGCTTCGCCGCATGGGGCCTCATCAGCGCCTTCGCCCCTCATTTTCGCCAACAGTTTCATCTCTCAGCGACCCAAACGGCCTTTCTAGTTGCAGTTCCAGTTCTTCTGGGAGCACTGGCGCGCATTCCGATAGGAATGCTCGCGGACCGCTTCGGGGGCCGTACTGTTTTCACCGTTCTGATGTTCTTTGTCGCCTTCCCGGTGGCTTTAGTCCCAAGCACAACCAGTTACCAGAATTTGGTCGTCGTTGCGTTCCTTCTCGGAATGGCGGGGGCTTCCTTTGCGGTGGGCGTCGGCTACGTCTCCCGCTGGTTTTCCATGGAGAGCCAGGGCAGCGCGCTCGGTGTGTATGGCTTGGGAAACATCGGCCAATCCGCTGCGGTCTTCCTTGGTCCCGTTGTAGCTGCCGCCTACGGGTTTCGCGCCGTCTATTGGGGAATGGCGATCATCCTGTTGGTTTGGGCGGCGGTCTTCGTGCTCCTCGCTCGCAACGCTCCCCACGCTGCTCGTCCCAAAGGCCTGTCGGAGATGCTCGGAGTCCTCGCCCGCGAGCCTCTAGCTTGGGCGCTGGCGGCGTTTTATTTTCTGACCTTCGGTGGATTCGTCGCTTTCTCAATCTATCTCCCAACATTGCTGCGTGATCAATTCGGCCTCAAGCCCACCGATGCCGGCTTCCGAACAGCCGGATTCGTTGTGCTGGCCACTCTATGCCGACCCTTAGGTGGATGGCTATCTGACCGGATTGGCGGGGCGCGAGTCCTTTCGTGGATTCTGCCGGCCGTGGCAGCTTTCGGCCTGTTGCTGGGTGTGCAGTCGATGCTGCCATTCACAGTGGGAGCACTCGGATGCGCCGCCTTGCTGGGTATCGGCAACGGCGCTGTATTTCAGCTTGTGCCGCGATATTTTCCGACTCAGAGAGCCACAGTCACCGGCCTCGTAGGTGCAATGGGCGGGATGGGTGGATTCTTCCCGCCGTTGCTTCTAGGCATGTTCCGCGACCGACTCGGAGTGGTTTGGCCAGGATTTCTTTTATTGTCGGTGGTGGCCTGTGCTCTTTGGTGGATGAATGGTCGGGTCTTCTTGACTCGGGAAGAGGCGCTTGCCGCGAAGCTTCCGCCGGCTCTGACTCGTACCGCGGATAGGGTCCGTGCGGGAGCATGGGCCACGTTGTGGACCTTGGTTCTAATCGCCGCCATCGTGCTGGGCTCTCGCAATCTGCAGAACTTCGACGCTGCACTGGTGATCTACACGTTCGCGATCATTTTCGCGACCTGGGGCGTCGTTTACCACTATTCCGTCTGGATTCGAAAGCCTCCCACCTATGTGTACTGGAAGCGCGGATGGCAGTTGTTTAAGGAACGAGGAGTGTTTCGAAGCGTCAGCCACGTCACTATGCTGGCGGGAACGCATCTTCTGGCTCAGACGTTCATCGCCAAACGATCCAGGCTACGTTGGGCAATGCATCAGATGATTTTCTGGGGATGCGTGCTGGCGGTGATGATTACCTTCCCACTTGTGTTTGGGTGGATTCACTTCACCAGCGCTCCAAACGATCAGATGACGTACGTGACCTACCTCTTCGGGTTTCCAGCGGGCAGATTCCATCTGCACACCTTCACTGCGCTGTTGCTTTTTCATGGCCTTGATATTGCGGCGGTTCTGGTTCTGGGTGGAATTGCGCTTTCCCTATGGCGACGTATGCGCGACGAAGGAGCACGAGCGGTTCAGACTTTGGCGATGGACTTCTGGCCGTTAATTCTGCTCTTTGCCATATCGATCACCGGTCTGGCTCTTACCGTGTCCCAAGAATGGCTCGCTGGCAGCTTCTACGATTTCATTGCCATCTTGCACGCCATCACTGTCATCGCCGCCTTGCTTTATCTTCCGTTTGGAAAGTTCTTTCACATTTTTCAGCGTCCCGCGCAGTTGGGAGTGAAGCTCTATCAAAGCGCCGGCGACGAAGGCGAGGGCGCAATCTGCGCTCGCTGTGGCGAGCGTTATGCATCTCTGATGCACGTTGAAGATTTGAAATACGTGCTGCCGCAAGTCGGATTCAACTATTCGATGTCGGGGCCAGTGGGGAATTGGCAGGAACTGTGTCCTACCTGCAAGCGCAAATCCCTTTCCCTCGCGCAATTGAGATTAAAAGAGGAAGCGAATGGCTAAGGTTCCGGTCTCCGAAGAGATTCTCAAAGATAAATTCGGTCCGCATCTGAACTATCAGCCGCCGGGCGGGTGGAGCGACGAATCTGTCCATCCCGCGGAGAAGTTGGTCAAGACGCATTGCTGCTTTTGCGGTCAGCAATGCGGAATCCAATTGAAGGTTCGCGAAAATCGGGTGATCGGATTCGAGCCTTGGGAAGAGTTCCCGTTTAACCGCGGCATGCTCTGCCCCAAAGGCGTGAAGCGCTATTTGCAGGGCAATCACCCCGACCGTCTGCTGACACCGTTGATGCGGACCAATAGTGACCAAGGATTTCGTCCTGTTTCGTGGGACGAAGCTTTGAACTTCACGGTCAGCCGGATGCGCGAGATCCAAGACAAGTATGGCAAGGACGCATTTGCCGTCTACGGCGGGGCATCACTCTCTACCGAGAAGTCGTATCTGCTCGGTAAATTCGCCCGCGTCGCGTTGGGAACTCGTCACATCGATTACAACGGGCGACTGTGCATGGTTTCTGCCGGAACGGCATACAAGCTGGCCTTTGGCATTGATCGCAGCACAATTCCATGGAGCGAGATCCCTAAGGCGGAAGTGTTATTTGTGATCGGCGCGAACATCGGCGAGTGCGCCCCCATCACAACCGACTACATCTGGCGCTGCCGTGACCACGGCGGAAAACTGATCGTTGCCGATCCCCGAATGACTCCCATCACGCGAAACGCCGATCTGTATCTTCCGTTACGGCCGGG
Source organism: uncultured Acidobacteriaceae bacterium (assembly GCA_963701935.1). Classification (GTDB taxonomy): domain Bacteria; phylum Acidobacteriota; class Terriglobia; order Terriglobales; family Acidobacteriaceae; genus Sulfotelmatobacter. The sequence continues at coordinate 341,546 of CAVPBT010000002.1, forward strand.
TACCGATCTCGCACTCCTGATGGGAATGCTGCACGTCATCCTGCGGGACGGGTTGGAGGATCGCGAATTCATCAGCCAATACACCACCGGCTTCGAGGCCGTGGCTGAGTCCGTCAAGCACTGGGACCTCCGCAAGGTTGCAGAAATGACGGGTGTCCCGCCCGAGTCCATCGAGAAGGCCGCGCGCTGGATTGGCAAATCGAAGCGGGCCATCATGATGCACGCTCGCGGCCTGGAGCATCAGTCGAAGGGCGTAGAGAACTGCCTGGCCGTGCTCAACATCGCTCTGGCGACTGGAAACATTGGCCGCGAAGGCTCTGGCCCCACGATGATCACTGGCCAGGGAAACGGCCAGGGCGGACGCGAGCATGGGCAAAAGTGCGACCAACTTCCAGGCCAGCGTTCCCTCGCCGATCCTGCCGCCCGCGAGTACGTCGCTGGTGTCTGGGGCATCAAGCCTGAAGAACTTCCCCAGCCGGGCTACAGCGCGCAAGAAATCATGAACGCCATCCACAGCGGCGAAATCAAAGGGCTGCTCTCGCTCTGCTTCAACCCTCTCGTTTCGCTTCCCGACGCGAACTTCACCCGCGAAGCGTTGTCGAAACTAGAGTACTTCGGCGTCGTCGATTTCTTTCTCTCAGAAACGGCTCATCACGCCGACGTCGTTATGGCCGGCAGCCTCCATGAAGAGGAAGACGGGCTCGGCTGCAGCGCTGAAGGGCGCGTCATTCATTGGCAGAAGAGCGTCGACCCGCCGGGCGACGCCCGACGAGACTCCGACATCATCATCGACTTGGCACATCGGCTGGGCCGCGGGCAGTTCTTTCCATTCAAGAATCCCGCTGACATTTTCGAAGAGCTGCGAGTCGCCTCGCGAGGTGGTGTGGCCGACTACTACGGCATTACCTATGAGAGAGTCGATCAGCAGATGGGAATTTTCTGGCCCTGCCCATCGCTCGACCACCCCGGCACCCCGCGCCTATTCGTCGACAGGAAGTTCTATACCCATGATGGCAAGGCGCACTTCAATGTGACCGAATGGCGTCCCAGCGGAGATCCAGTTGGTGATGAATATCCCTTGTTCCTGACCACTGGCCGCGTGGTCAGCCAATATCTCTCGGGAACGCAAACCCGGCGTATCGGCGCGCTAGTGGACCAGAACCCTGAACCGCGGGCCGAAATTCATCCGCGTCTGGCGGAACAGTACGGCATCAAAGACGGCGACTGGATCACGGTAGCGACGCGGCGCGACGATCTGACGATTCGCGCCATGGTAGTGAAGACCATTCGCCCCGACACCGTCTTTATTCCGTATCACTGGGCCGGAACTCGCAGTGCAAACCGGCTCACGCATCGAACGCTCGATCCTCGCAGCAAGATCCCAGAGTTCAAGGTTTCTGCCTGCCGGATCGCCAAAGCGACTGGACCTGATGTTTCCCCCGACGACCGCTCCGCACACAAGAACGGCGCATCGCAAGGGGGCGCTTAGTGTTCGGATACGAATTTTATGTCGATCCTTCGCGCTGCATCGGCTGCCGCTCCTGCTTGCAGGCCTGCGAGGAGTGCGACACCCACCGCGGAAAGTCGATGATCAACTTCGACTTCATCGAGCGCAAAGAGAGCATCCGCTCTGCTGCGTACGTGTGCTGGCATTGTGACGAGCCAACGTGCGCCCAAGTCTGTCCGGCGGATGCCATCAAGAAGGGCGAGGATGGAATCGTCCACTCATCGCTCAAGCCGCGCTGTATCGCCTGCAATAACTGCGTGCTGGCCTGCCCCTTCGGCATCCCGAAGATGATGATTCCCGAGCAGCAGATGATGAAGTGCGACATGTGCTATGACCGAACCTCCATCGGCAAGCGGCCAATGTGCGCGACGGTTTGCCCGAGCCAGGCACTGTCCTATGTCAGGCCCGAGGAGATCGCCTATCGTCGCGAAAAGCCGACCAATATTTTTTATTTCGGCAGCCAGAAGATCACGACCAAGGTCTACATGATGGCCCCAGCTGAACGCGAGGCAATCACCCTCGATGTCGTGGATTACATGTGGGAGGAGAACCATGAATTGGTTGCGACGAGGGACTAGCGGCAGGAGGAGTAGCGGCAGAGCGACGAGCGAACCACTTTGGAAGGAAGAGTTCTCAGTTCGCACCGCCGACGAGCGCTATGTCACGCGCCGGCAGCTCACCAAGTTCCTCGTCCTGACCAGCCTCGGCATGTTCGTAGGCAACCTTTGGATTCTGATTCGTTCGCTCTTCTACAAAGCTCCCGCTTACCCGCAACAGAATGTAGCCCAACTCGGAGAGATTCCTGTTGGAGGAATCAAACTATTCAGCTATCCGACAAAAGACGACCACTGCATTATGATCCGGACCGCCGCGGACGAATATGTAAGCTACAGCCAGAAATGCACTCATCTTTCATGCGCGGTCTACTATTCTCAAGCGGAAAACAGGCTTGAATGTCCGTGCCACAAGGGCTATTTCTCAGTCAAGGATGGCGCCGTGCTGCAAGGGCCCCCATCGCGCCCCCTGCCGCGTATTGTTCTCGAAGCACGCGGCGAACAATTAGTCGCTATCGAGGTCAAAGGTTAACGCCATGTCAAGCTCAAACGACCGGCCTCCCCAAACTCGTGGCCTGACAGCGATCGCGGGAGCGATGTCTCTGATCGTCGTTCTTCTAATCGTGCAAATCTGGCTATTGAGCGCCGCTTTGGAATCGTTTTTGAGCGGCAACCGCCATAGTGCGCTGCCAGCGGCGATCTTCTCGGGAGTGATGTTCTTGATATGCTTGGGCCTCTATGCCTTTGTCGATCGCGTTGATTCCGAAGTTCGCCGCTCCGACAACGGTCGTTAACTCCCTCCTTTCATGGCCTTATGGATGGCACACTTCGAATGTCCCCCGTGACATTAGTCACATCCTTCCGGTCACAACTCTGTCACGCTTGTCTTTACCAGGACTTATCTTGAAGCAGGGCAACAATACCTGAATGCAAAGTATCGAATATAGAACGAGGCCGGAAGAGAGTCGCAGAGATGATCGTCGCGAGAATCCCCAAAAGGGCGCGCTGCCTTGTGGAGCGAAATACTGCCATCGATGCCACGAAGAATGTGGCGTTATTGTGAATGCCTACATTCTGTGTGATATTGCGAATGAGTCATGCGATGATTCTTCGCTGGTTACACGGCAGGAACCATAGAATACTTGAATTGTTCGAGAAGGAGTTTTGGTAGGACCCGACATGCCCGTACAAATTGGAGCTCAGGCGCACCACTTCTCCGATCCCACCGGTCTTTTGTCGGACTGTCATCGTCGTATCGAAATGTTCCTCCGAGTTCTTGAAGGAGTTGCGTCGGTCATCGACCGCCCGTTGACCGAAGAGACTCGTGCTGCACTTGAGTCCGCCTTGCGCTACTTTCGAGAGGCTGCGCCCAAGCATACTGCGGATGAGGAAGAGTCCCTATTTCCGCGTCTACGTGAGATGCATGTTCCCGATGTAGAAGCCGCTATCGAAACGCTTGAACCTCTGGAGCACGACCATCTTCTAGCTGGATCTTTGCACGCTGAGGTGGAAGAGTTAGGGCAGCAGTACTTCACAAACAGAAGATTGGAATCCGAGGGTGTCGAAGCCTTCCGAAAAGCGATTGCCGGTCTTGTTTCGATATACGGGCAACACATCCGCATCGAGGACGGCATAGTATTTCCACTGGCAGCGCGTCTCCTGTCTTCAAGCGAGAAAGCCGCGATTGCAGACGAGATGGCTGCTCGCCGGAAGGTAAACCTCGCCATCTCGGCTTGAGAGATGCCGTGGTAAGGATGCCAGAATCAGAAATCGGGATACCCTACCAATGCGCTCAGGGCTGTTCTCTCGATGCAAGAGATCGATAATTTCAATTTCCCTATTCTCCACAGACGCTATATTTATGTATGAACTGTGGGGGCAGGTCCACCTCGATCTGCAACGTGTTCCTGGTGTGGATTCGACATTACAACACTCAGCCTAGGGGAATTCTTGCTTAGCCATTCGCCGCAACAAAGAAAGGCAAAGGTCTATCTCGTTGGCGCCGGACCGGGTGATCCGGACTTGCTGACCGTGCGGGCTGTGCGCACGCTTGGCCTTGCCGATGTCGTGCTGCATGATGCCCTGGTGTCCGCCGAAGTCTTGGCGCTGATCTCCCCTCACGCACGGGTCATGAACGTCGGGAAACGTTGCGGCCGAAAGAGCATCACCCAGGACGAAATCAACGATTTGCTGCTGCAATTTTGTTTGTCTGGACAAGTCATCGTGCGGTTGAAAAGCGGGGATCCGTTGATCTTTGGTCGCGCCGGAGAGGAACTGGATGTTCTACGGACCTCCGGCGTTGAGGTCGAGATTGTACCTGGCGTGACTGCAGCGCTGGCCGCCGCGGCCTCCGTGCAAGTCTCTCTAACCGATCGCAGAACGGCGGATCAACTTCTCGTCGTCAGCGCTCACCGCGGGCACGGAAAAGATGATTCTGACTGGCACAGGGTCGTGACCAGTCGAACGACCGTCGTCGTGTACATGCCGGGCGAGTATGCCAGCATTGCCGCTGATCTCCGCAGTGCGGGTCTGAGCCTCTCTACTCCATGCGCCGTCATATCGAAAGTGTCGAGCCCAGAAGAACAGCGTTACCGAACCACTCTCGGGTTGCTTCATCGCGCCCCGATCCTGCCGTCTCCGTGCGTCCTGATTGTAGGAGACACCTTGGCGGCGGCATCGTCATCGGAATTGCGGTCACTCTACCAACAAAGCATTCCGCCTGAAGTGGACTCGCGCCAGCCTTCGGGATTCCTGCCCGAGTTTTGAGAATTCCTCGCTCGTCAGAGTGAACTCCGAAAAGCGTCGAATGCAGACGCACTGGCTTGCTCGTGCAACGTTCTGCGGCGAGTCTCACTGTCGATCGCCGTGTCCTGAAACAGGCGACTCCGAAGTTCCCCCAGTTTCGTGACCCAAAGAGCGTATTCCTCGCCGAACCGTTCCTCCAATTCCTTGCGCAATCTTTGGGCGAGAGCGGGACTCTTCCCTGCTGTCGAAATCGCAATCTGCAGCGGACCGCGGCGAACTACCGCGGACGCGTAGCAGTTACAGTGCTCGATGTCGTCCACTGCGTTGCAGAAGGTCTGGTGGATTTCCGCTTCTTCAAAAACGCGGGCGTTGGTCTCCGCGTCGGCGACAGATACCACAAGGAAGGCTTCGCGCACGTCTCCATCTTCATAAGAGCGAGCTTCCCATTCCAGTCGTCCAGCCTGAGACCAGGAAGTAATCTGGTCCGTAGCGGCGGGAGCAATGACGCGGACCTTGGCGTCCGCCTCAAGCAGCTCTCTTACCTTTGCCTCAGCCATCTGGTTGCCGCCGACCACAACACAAACTCGGCCCTTCAAGTTCAAGAACAACGGGTAGAGGTTACTCATGACTGATCCTCGACTCGAACAGTGTGCAGCCCACGTTTCTGAAGAAGGATCTCAGCGCTCTTTTCTGCCGCCTCTTGCACGAGAAATCCCATCTTCGGGCGCGTGCATTCGATGTCGACACTCAAGCCGTGGCTGCGCAATTCCTCCGAAGTCAACGGCCCGATGGAAGTGATCACCACCCGGGAAAGAGCCTCGTGCAGCGCTTTGCCCTTCGCCATCTTTTCCGCCACTTCGAAGAGGTGCCGTATTTGGACAGAGGATGCCACGAGCAGCACATGTACCTCGCCCTTGATGACAGCCTCGACAGCCTCTTGGAGAGGGCCAAGGTCTTCGGGCAAAGCCCATTGATACACGCTAACCGGCGAGACGATCGCTCCCCGGGCCTCCAGGCCCGCGGACAACTCGGGATTCGTCACTCCGTACTCCTGCACGGCGACGCGACGCCCCGACAGAGGGAACGTGTCCTTGTTCTGGTCGAGCACTACCAGCAGATCCCGCCACGTGTTGGGCTCCGGGACGCTGACGCTTACGCGCACGCCGAGTTCCCTGAGAGCCGCGGTCGGCTTTGGGCCGCGAGCAACAATCGTGACCGCATTCAAATAGCGTGACAGTTCGTCGCGTGAGCAGGCTGTTTCCACAGCCGACGCCAGAGCTTTGACTCCTACTCCGGTTGTGAAGATCACCATGTCGACTTCGTTGGCAGCCAGCTTCCGAGCAAATTCCAACGCTTCTCTGTTTGATTCCAAAGAAACTTCTCTCACCGAGGGAGCGATCAGCGGCACGCCGTCAAGATTCGCGATAAGCTTCGCGATCTCGCGCGCGCGACGGCTCTCCAGAGCCAGAACGCAGAGTCCCCCGAAAGTGCTGTTGGCCATCGCCGACACTCTCTTGCAATCCTCTAGAAACGGTAGTTCGTTTCCAGGAATATAAGCTGCCCGTTCGCATCTTTAGGATAAATTGCCGCGACCACACCCTTACCCCACCCATGGCCGTAATACAGAGTGGCGCTGAAAGAGTGCGTAACCTGATAGTCGGCGCCGAGGTCCCAAACGTTAGCGAGGCCCCGGTTGCCGTTGCTGGGCCGGCCCGTATATCCAAACGTCTTGGGCTGGAACGCGCCGCCGCCCAAGTACCACAGGTCGGAGGCACTGGCCAGACGCAAAGCATGCACTTCGCTGCGCAGCGAGACCTTCGACACGGGACGCAAGTTGACAGTGCCATACGCGTCTTCATTGTTCATCATGTTGTAAAAGGGAAAACGCGCGTACTGGCGGGGCGTAGGCAGCAGCTGAAAAAAAGTACTGTGGCGCCCGTTGTTCGGGTCACCGTCGCCGCTGCCATACGAATAGCCGGCACTGACCCACGGTTTCAGCATTCTCACCGGCAGTTGCCACCCGGCCTCACCTACGAACGCTCCCGCGTGCTGCGATTGACTTCCCCAGGAGCCATTCTGCAACGCTCCCCACAGCAGGAAATCGAACTTGCCAGCCCGATCCGCGCTGTAAACGTGAGCATAATCCAGCCCATAGGTGGCAATCTCGATCTTGCCTTGATCAGCCGCCCGATCCTTTTGTGAACGATTATCTGTTTTCAACACCAGCGTGCGATGATCGATGTAGCCCATCGCAAAAACACGAAACTCTCCCGCATTCTGTTTGCTGCTGACCGACCGAGTGTAGGTGCCGGCGTAGATGTCTACGTCCAGCTCGTCCATCCCTTTGACCTGGAATACTCCCTGCGTAGGCCGAGCGCCGAAGAAGGTCAAGTTATTCTGGCCGGAGTTCAGAGAGAACTGGAGTCCGTCGAAGGCGCGCTGGACCGCGCTAAACCCAAAGTTTGAGATCAGTCGGCTTGAAATTCGCGTCTGAATCACGGTCGCCAGCAGCGGATCTGTGGGCTTAACTTCGGCGCCGTCGAAATACTCAAAGCGTCCGATTTTCAATGCCGCTGGTCCGAGACGCTTGAAGTTGACGAACGCCTGCTTGACGAATCCGTTGGCCTCGTTGGTGTGATTATTGTTGGCCGCGAAATACGTTCCACCCAATCCGAGCTGTCCCTGCGGAGCAGCCACTACTGCGTCATTCGGCAAACCCAAGATCGACGGCTGTTCGCCTTCGATAAACCAATCCACGCGCTCGCCCGTCTGGCCGATTCCCACTCGCAGCAGAGAGTTCCACAGGCTGTAATCGCTGTTTCCGGTGTTGCCTTGAAACCAGTTCCATCCTTCTGCACGCGTACGCCAGTTAACCGAAATCTCCAGCGGCCCGAGCTTGTGTTTTGGGGGAGCCGTGGTCGAGGGAGAAGGCGCCGGTGCAGCCGGAGAGGTCGATGTGCTTGTCATATTTGTAGGCGGTGCGGACGCAACACCGGCCTGGCCTACGGAAGGCGACTGCTGCGCCAACATTACTCCCGAGAACAGGAGGACCACACTCAAGCGCTCACCGATTCGTAATTTCATCCATGCCCCCAGTTATATTATCCGGCGTTGTCATCTTGAGGCCACGTAGGAACGTGAAGTCCTCCGCCGATCTGTGTAAACGGGAAATCCAATCGAACAATCCGCTGCGTTTCGATTCACAGACACTTCGAGCGCGCAATAGCGTCCACGAAACAAATCTTTAATCGTTTTGCAGCCGAAGCTCTAGTCGGCAGACATGAGTGCAGGCATCGGCTCAATCTCAGCCACCGAAACGGTAGCCTCCCTAAATCGCAAGAGCAGCGCGCAGAATGAAGTGGCCGCCACGATTCCGCCCAGGATGAAGAACGCGTTCGCGCCCGAAAGACTTTCTGATTTGAACAACATGGCTGCCAAGACTGCGCCAAAGTTTCCGCCCGCGCCTACGATGCCGGAAACGGATCCGATAGATTGCGGACGAATCAACGGAACCACCGCGTAAGTGACGCCGCACGCCATGCATACAAGCAAGCCAAATAGAAGAAAGGCCGCGGCGGCGGGAACGAGGATTGTCAGCCGCGAGAACAACACCATTACCAAGCCCTCGACAAAGATGGTCAATCCGAGGAGGCGAGATCGCCCGAGCAGTCCCCATCGGCTGCCGACCCAGTCGCCGGCAATTCCACCCAACGCCCTGGCAAAGAGGTTCATCATACCGATAAGACTGGCAAGAAGTCCGGCGAGTCTTAAGGTGGTGTGAAAAGAGTCTTTGAAATATAAGGCAGCGACATTGTCGACAGTAATTTCGACGCCGAAGCACGCTCCGTACAGAAGGAATAGCAGCCAGACGCGATAGTCGCCAGCGGCTTCCCAGAAGGCCTGTCCACCAGTTCGCGGCACGAAGGGCCTGCCATCCGGAGTGTCCTCGGTAAAACGATAGTAGGCAATGCCAGTGATCAGCAGGAAGGCGCCGGGAACGACCATTGCCAATCTCCAGCTCAGAAACTTATCCGCACCCAATCCAACGATGGCGCCGAACAACAGCGGCATTACCCATTGCGTGACGCCGCCACCGAGATTTCCCCATCCCGCCGTCACGGCGTTGGCCGTGCCTACGACTGATCGCGAGAACATGATCGAGGTGTGGTACTGCGTGAGGACGAATGAAGCGCCAATCAGACCGATGGCCAGCCGAAAGAACAGGAAGGAGTGGTAGCTATGGGACAAGCCGATCCCCATCACCGGCAAAGCTCCGAGTACGAGCAGGGCCGAATACGTGCGGCGTGGTCCGAAGCGATCACACAGCCAGCCCGTCAGCAATCGAGCAAAGATCGTGATCGCCACCGAGGCGATCACCGTATTGCCGATCTGCGCCTTCGTGAGCTTCAAATCATCGCGCACAACAGCCATGAGTGGAGCGATGCCAAACCATGCCACGAAGCTCAGGAAGAACGCGAACCATGACAAGTGAAAGGCACGCATCGGTGCGGTATGGACGTCGAGCAACCGGATACGAGTCGCCTTTCCATCGGAATCCGGCTGCAATGCGAGGTTGCGATCGAGGTCGAGAACTTGATTCTCCGATGGTGTTTTCATGCTTTTTCTCTCTTGTTTTACGGCTGCGGCAGACCGACGCATTTCGCCCGATTGCACTTCCGAAGCCACGATCACGTGGCCGGACTTGACTCGGTCGCAGCAATCGCGCCCGTTTCCACGCAAATCACCGGCAGCTCTTGCATTCCGTCTTCTTGTCCGTCCGTGGAGTCGTCGTTCAACTCGAGAAGAATGACTCCGTGCTCCACGCGGGTGCGGAAGGTCTCAACACAACTCGATGCGCTTGCGCCAGTCACTCCTTCTCCGGTTTCGAGGCTTATCTTCCACGCGTGCAGGGGGCAGACGACCGCAGAGCCCGACACAATGCCATCCTCCAGCGGCCCGCCTTTATGCGGACAGCGGTTGTCCACGGCAAGGAACTTGCCGCCCAGATTAAAGATGGCGATCTCACGATTACCGACTTTCACGGCGCGACCCTCACGCAGTGGTATGTCGTGAGAAAGGGCTATGCGGGTCCATCTTTTTGATTGCGCTTTCGTTTCCTTCATACGAAGACCTCCTCCAACGGCTTGATTTGGACGAACTGCGTGGAGTGGCGCGGAGAATCACCCTCGAGCCACGCGTCGCTCGACCGTTCCTTCGACTTGCGCAGGCGCTCCCGCAGACCCTGCTTGGCTGCATCCTGGGCATACACGGTTTCTTTGCGAACTCTCTCGATACCGACCCGCTCGACGAAGTCGTAGGTGCGTTCCAGATAGTTGGCGCTCTCCCGGTAGTACTGGAAAAAGAGTGCGGCGGCGGCGAGAGCCTCTTCTGTAGTTTCGACCGTGATCAGAAGATCGGCTTTGCGAACTTTCTTGCCGGCTGCACCGCCTACGACCACTTGCCAGCTTCCCTCCTGCCCAATCAGGCCGATGTCTTTGACCGTTGCCTCGGCGCAATTGCGCGGGCATCCGACTGCCCCCATCTTCACCTTGTGAGGAGTGAACAGATTCTCGAAACGACGTTCCATCTCGATGCCGGCGCGGGTGGAATCCTGCACACCGAAGCGGCAGAAGTCCGTGCCCACACAGGTCTTCACCATGCGGACGCCCTTCGTGTAGGCCTGGCCGGAGGGCATTCCAAGGTCGGCCCAGATTTTCGGCAAGTCCGATTTCTTCACGCCCAGCAGGTCGATGCGCTGGCTGCCGGTGATCTTGACCATGGGCACTCTATATTTGTCGGCCACATCGGCGATTCGGCGCAGTTCGTCTGGGGAGGTCACGCCGCCGCGAATGCGCGGAACAACGGAGAATGTTCCGTCCTTCTGAATGTTGGCGTGTACGCGGTCGTTGATGAAGCGGGCCGAACGGTCTTCATCGTGATCGCCACACCACAGCATGTCGAGCATGTAACTCAAGGCCGGTTTGCAGATTTCACAACCGATTCCGTTGCCGTAGATTTCCAGAACCTCCTGCACAGACTTCAGTTGTTGGCTGCGCAGGATCTCGCGAAGTTGGTCTTCGGCCACAGGAATGCACTTGCAGATCGTCCGCTTAACTTCTTCTTCAAATTCCGGCACGACCGCTTTGAGCAGCGACTGGCAAAGGCTGGAGCAGCTTCCACAGCCCGTTGAGGCGCGCGTGCATTCTTTAAGCTGCGCCAAAGTATTTACGCCTTTTTCGTGAATGGCCTGAATGATCGTGCCTTTGGTCACTCCCATGCACCCACAGACCGTTTCACTGTCTGCCATCTGGGCAACATCGATGCCGACGTCGTCCGTGGGCGCGGGAAATAAGAGTTGCCGCCTAAGGGGCACGAGATCTTTTCCCGTTCGCAACCAGTCCATATAGCGGTGGCTGTCAGCCGTGTCGCCGACAAGGATGACGCCGGCGAGCTTGCCTGCCTTGAGAGTCAGCTTTCGATAGATGCCGAGCGCCGGATCCTCATAACGGATGACTTCCGAGCCGTCGAGCTTGTCGCCGATCTCGCCCGCAGAGAAGACATCGACTCCCATAATCTTCAGCTTCGCAGCCTGCACGCTGCCCTGATATTTCGGACCTTTATTTCCGGTGATGGTTGCGGCCAGAACCTTCCCCTGCTCGATGAGAGGCGCAACCAGGCCGTAGCAGATGCCGTTGTGTTGCACGCACTCGCCAACCGCAAAAATGTCAGGATGCGATGTTTCCATGTAGTCGTTGACCACGATGCCGCGCTTCACTTCGAGTCCAGCCTCGTGGCCGAGTCCGACGTTGGGACGAATGCCGGCGGCGATCACCACCAGGTCGGCAGGAATGCTGCCGCCGCCCTTGAATTGAACGCCCTCCACTTTTCCGCTGCCGAGAATCGCGGTGGTACTGAGCCCAAGCAGCACGGTGATTCCCATCTGGTTCATCTTGGCCGCGAGATATCCGCCGCCTGTCGGATCCAGCTGGCGCTCCATCAGCGTTTCCATCAGATGGACGACGGTCACCTCGCACCCTTGCACCTGCAGCCCGCGAGCCGCTTCTAGTCCCAGCAGGCCGCCTCCGATCACGACGGCTTTGATCCCTGGGCGGCAGCGCTCCAACAACGCGCGCGTGTCGTCGAGGTTACGAAATACAAAGACACCTTCCTTCTTCACCTCTTCTATCGATGGAATGAGCGGGACGCTTCCAGTCGCTAACAACAGCTTGTCGAAAGAAGTCACGCTGCCGTCGTCGCCAGTCACAGTCTTCGCTTGGGAATCGACGCCGACGATGCGCACCCCGAGCCGAAGATCAATCGCGTTCCTCTGGTACCAATCGAGGCCGTTCAGGACGATGTCGTCGCTCCCTTTTTCGCCTGCCAATACCGACGAAAGCAGAATGCGGTTGTAGTTCACGTGAGTTTCGTCGCCGAAGATCGTGATTTCAAACTTGGGCGAGTGACGTAAGATCTGCTCCACGCAGGCAACGCCGGCCATTCCATTTCCTACGACCACCAGCTTTTCCACTAGCTCACCTCCACGGGGACTGCCTTCTTCCGCAACGTATCTTTGCTGCGCCCCTCTTTTGGAGAAGCGCTTAATTGAACGGATACTGCGCACTGCTTGTAGTTCGGCTCGCGCGAAATCGGATCAAACGCGCTCTGCGTGACTTGGTTTGCATTGCTTTCAGCGAAGTGAAACGGCATAAACACCTGGCCCGCTGCGACGATCTCCGTGACCCGCAACTCAACGTTCCGAACCCGGCCACGCCGCGAGATCACATCCACGGAATCGTGAGGCTTCAATCGCAAAGCTTGGGCGTCGCGTGTGTTCATTTCCAGCCACGCGTTCGGCGACATTCTTTCGAGGATCGGCACCTGACCTGTCTTCGTGCGGGTATGCCAGTGCTCTACCGTCCGGCCTGTATTGAGCACGAACGGATACTGCTGGTTTGGTTGTTCGGGGAATGGTGTCCATTCGATGCAGAACAGCTTGGCTTTGCCGTCCTCCGTGGGGAAACGCCCGTCGGCATATAGGCGGGTCGTGCCCACCTCGGTCGTCCCCTCCGTGAACGGCCATTGAATTCCGTTGTGCTCTTCGATCAGGCTGTAGCTCAGTCCGGAGTAATCACAAAGTTGCCCCTTCGACACGCGCTTCCATTCCTCGAACGCATGCTCGGGACGCGTCCATCCAGGGAACAACTCCTCGCGGCATCCCAGCTTGTCCGCCAGCGCGAGGAAGATATCGAAATCTGATTTCGCATCACCAGGCGGATTGGCCGCGCGATTCACCTTGCTCACGCGCCGCTCCGAGTTCGTGTACGTTCCCTCTTTCTCACCCCAGATGGCGGCTGGCAAGACGAGGTGAGCCAGTTCGGTGGTTGGTGTGGGATGAAATCCATCCTGCACCACCAGAAAATCCAGTGTCTCCAAGCCTTGTCTCAGGACGTCGAGATTCGGGAATGAAACAATCGGATTCGTGGCAACGATCCAAAGTGCGCGAATCTTCTTGCTGACGGTGGCCTCGACGATATCGGGATAGGCCAGGCCTCTGGAACTCGGAATGCGATCCGGATCGATCTTCCACAAGCGCGCCAGCTGTTCTCGGTCTGCGGCGTTTTCAAATTTCCGGTATCCCGGCAGACTCGACGCGAATCCCGCCTCACGCGTGCCCATGGCATTGCATTGTCCAGTGATGGAAAAGGGCGAGGCGCCGGCGCGACCGATATTTCCCGTAATCAGCGCAAGATTATTGATTGCATTAACTGTCTCCGCTCCTTGCGTGCTGTGATTCACCCCCATGGTCCATCCGATGAAAGCCGCCCGCGCATTGCCGTAGAGGTCCGCCGTTTTGATGATCAGGTCTTCACTCAGTCCCGTAATCTGTGCCACGTACGCGGGGGTATATTTCTCGACGAATCGTGCGAGTTCCGCAAATCCGCTGGTATGGTTCGCGATGTATTCGCAGTCAATCTGACCCGTGCGAATCAACAGATGAATCAACCCGTTCAGCAGAGCGATATCGGACCGCGGCTTCAGCGGCAGGAACAGATCAGCCATCATCGCGGTCTTGGTGACCCGCGGATCGGCAACGATCAGAGTTTTCCTGGGATTTGCGTCCAGATGCTGGCAGAGAATCGGATGGTTATCGGCGATGTTGGCGCCAATCAAAAAGATGACGTCGGCTCTCTGCAGATCTTCATAGGCGCCCGGCGGCCCGTCGCTGCCGAACGACCGCTTGTATCCAGAAACGGCGCTGGCCATGCACAGCGTCGTGTTCCCGTCATAGTTCTTCGTACCGAACCCCAATTGGACGAGTTTCCCCAGCGCATAAAACTCTTCCGTGACCAACTGCCCGGTACTGATAACACCCAGCGCATCGCGGCCGTGTCGTTCCTGTGTGGCCTGAAACTTCTCGACCATTGTGTCGAGAGCCTCGTCCCAACTTACGGGAACCAGCCTGCCCTTCTTGCGCAGAAGCGGCTGCTTCGCCCGGTTCGGCGCTTCGAGTGTGTAGTGCTCCGACAAACCCTTCGGACAAAGCCTTCCCAGATTCACCGGATGATTCGGATTACCACGAACGGTCACCGCTCGGCCATCTTTGACGCCGATAAACATTCCGCAGCCAACCGAGCAATATCCGCAGGTCGTGGGCACCCAACGATCTGGAATCTTTTGCTCGGAGGTGTGGCCGTACTGAGGATCTTCGCCGTACGCGTACTTCTCCGAGAGAATGTCCAAGCCGAGCTTTCGCCTGAAGTTCATGCCGCCCGCTCCTGAGCCGAGAGGTACGGGGCAGCCATATTTTTCGGCACCACGCTGACGTAGAACAGGTAACGGCCAAGAATTTCTCCGGCTAAAGCGATGGGGAGAGCCGCGAACCGCGCCAGATAGGAACCAGAAAGGGGAAAGGCGATGCCACCTGCAACCAAAAGAGCGCTACGCAGCAGCAACGGTTGTGCCAGCGTCGTAGATAGCAACCGCGCAGAGGCTTGCAGTTCGAATGTGTCAGAAGCGATCAGCCATAGGAATCGCAACGTCTGATTTAGCAATTGCCCAGATGCCGCCGCAACACCGATCAACACCAGCAGACGTCCTTGGGAGGCCCCAATAGTGCTAGCAAACAACGGCCCCAGTAGTGCCCCCGTCAGAAAGAAATCAGAAATCGTGAACTTTGTGTTCCAGGACGGGCGTGCGGGCACGAGATAAATGAAAGCGCTCGCCGTAATGCCGGCGGCTCCGAATAGTGCGGTGACACCGCCCCATACTCTGCTGAACGGCAGGCTCAGCCATAGCGTAGCGGCATAGACTCCGGCCATTCCGGAGAAACACCCGAACAGAAGAACCTCGCGGCTGAGCCACGAGCGCTTCCACATCTTCAGGGCGCGGTAGGCATGAATCGGACGTCCCAGGTGCGAGGTGGACGATGCCAGCGCGACTCCGCCCAAAAGGAGTGATCCTAGAGCGGCGACGCTCAGGCGTGCGTTCGCTCCCACCAACTGCAAGAGCCATATCGTAGCGAGTGCCCCCACCGACAGCTGGGTCAGAACTGTCATGACTACCAGAGGCCAATGCGGAGCCTCGGGCCGGACGCGCCAGTAGTCCGCCTTCCTGATATCCGGGGGGAGCTTGTCAGGGAGGGTGATGCGAGTCGTGGAAATACTGTCGTCAGCCGAAGGTAGTCCAGGCGCATTGGCGCTGCCGGAATATTCCCGCCTCCACTCCTCGGTCTTCACGATCTCAATGCGAATCGCACCCTCCGGACAAGCGTCGACACACGCGGGCTCGCGGCCTTGCGCAAGCCGCCCGTAGCACATATCGCATTTGCCGACGACGCCGCGCTCAGCGTTGTATTGGGGCACACCATAGGAGCAATTCCAGGTGCAGTACTGACAGCCGATGCAAGCGTCCGAGCTGTGTTGAACGATGCCTGTGACCGCGTCTTTCGTGTAAGCCTCGACCGGACAGCCAATCAGGCAGGATGGCTCCAGACAGTGGTTGCAGCCCATCGATAAATACAAGCGATGAGTATCGGGATACCATCCGCCCTCGATCTCTCCAACTCGGCGCCAGTTGAGTTCCGCCGGGTTACCGTTTTGCTCGTTGCAGGCCACCACGCAGCACTTGCAGCCAATGCACTGCGTCATGTCAAAGTGAAAGCGATACTGCTCGCCAGGCTCCGGAGCCCGCAGAGGGATTCTGGGGCCGACCGCCAGTGGCTCGATTTCGTACAGGGGTTGGTCGGCCGTTTGTTGCCATTGCTGGCTCAAAACAAACCGGACGCCATCGTTCTCCGCCCGTTCGATAAGAGGTAAGGACATCGCTTTCCCCAGTCTTCTGCCGACCCACGCCAGCCATCCAGAGTGGAACCCTACAAAATGCTTTCAGTCAGACGCTGGGGAAGCCTCGTCGGACAAACGCCACGACTCCCTGCCTACAACCTGATCTGAGAGCGGATGGATACCACGCGGTACCCGCGGTCCGAACTATCTGGAATCGCTGCGCTTGGACCTCAACCTGGAGGTAAGCGTCTTTGTGGGCACTCTAGCGATGCAGGAACTAGGCTGGAAATCAAAAAAATCTATGGCCGCGATTATCCAGAACTGAACACCGAAATCCCTTAACTTACGCACTTGAAGCTCCTTTCCTTGCGGCCACGGAGCTAATTCCCTTATGCAAACGATCACTTCTTTGCATTTGTCCTCCGCGGTTTCGTCGGCTATCTAAGGGTAGGTGTTCTGGTCGCGAGGAGGGATGTGAACAAGCCGTCGTCAAGTCTGTCGGGAGAAACGACCCCGCTGTTCCCCATATTTCTGAAACTCGCGAAGCGGCGTTGTCTCGTCGTGGGTGCGGGGAAAACGGCAGAAGAAAAGATACCCACGCTCCTGCGATGTGGAGCGACCGTCATCGTTGTTGCCCCGACGGCTACTCGACGCATTAAGGCGTGGGCGGCCGACGACAAGATCATTTGGCAACAGCGTCGCTTCGAACCCGGCGACTTGGACCGGATCTTCTTAGCCGTTGTCGCCACGCCTCTGAAGACCCTCAACCAAGTGGTGTCGGAAGAAGCGCAACGGTGTCAGATTCTGTGCAATGTGGTTCGCGATCGTCCACTCTGTAATTTCTATTACCCGGCCGTAGTCCGACGTGGTCCTCTTCAAATCGCGATTTCAACCGCCGGCCACAGTGGGGCTCTCGCTCAGCGACTGCGCAAACAGATGGAAACCCAATTCGGTCCGGAATGGGAGCGTTGGTTGCGCTGGCTTGGAGAAGCTCGCAGCTCTCTGTACGAGGATCCAATTTCTCCGAAGCGGCGCCGCACAATGTTGCATCGGTTGGCGAGCCAAAAGAAGCAGGCAGAATTTTTCGATCGCTGGGGTCTCCCAATCGAAGGTGGCAAAAAACAAACCAGAAAATAGCCTGAGCTAAGGGACAGGAACAATCGATCTCAGATCACAATGAGTTCGCTGCGCGTGTCATGCAGACGCACTCTCCGATTGCGGACGAGAACTACTGGCCCGAAAGCTTGTTCCAGTCGGAAACAGCAGATCAATTCCAGCGTAGGGTTGAAACTCAATACTGCACGGATCGATCTTGGCGGCTTTCTTTCTGCGGCAATCGTTGCGGAAGCGAGACCAGCCACAATCCGTATACCAACTGACTGACGGCAGACTCTTCACGGCTCTGGCTCCTTTCGAGCCGATACCGAGGTCTACAATAGGCAGCTGTTTTAGGTAGCCGGGATCTAGCGGAAATAGGGGCCGGACTCGCTAGGCTCCTATTTTCAAGGGATTAGAAATACCGGCGGAGAGAGTGGAATTCTAAAAGGGCAAAAATCGGCAACTTACAGTGCTGCAACGAGATGGCCCGCAACTCCGCATCTGGTAAGGATTTCAAGATTGCCTGTCTTATCTCCTGCCATCCGCAATATCAACGAAATTGGTATCACTTGGTAGGCTGCGGTGTGGAAAACGACGTCGATACCCTCGAGATCGTAAGCAAAGCCGGCTACGTTTCGAACGTCTCCTACAACGATATGAGCTGCCGTGTCGCCAAGCTCGCGTCGCGCTTTTTCTTTGGACCTGGCCAGCGCCCACACCTCATGTCCCGCCTCCAGAAGAGTCCGAGCCAGATTGTTTCCCAAGAGTCCTGTGCTTCCTGTTACAAACGCAGGCATAAATCCTCCTTGTCGAAGTGCGAGTTGTTCCTCCTCCCGCAATCGTTTCAATAGATCAGCTTGACCTCCAACGATTGCCCCGAGCCGGTCAGCTCGAATTTCGTTTCTTCAAAGCTGGGCGGTCCCATCCTCTTTTTTGGATTGTTGGAAGCGCCGTACCCCTCCTTGGGAGCTCCCACAAAATTCTTGTCAAGCTTCTCGTTCATGTTCTCGTCGTGAAACACCGAGACGGCGTAGACGCCCGTCGGAAGATCGGTGAACACAATTTGTGCACTCGAAGTTTGCGGGTCAATGTCTGCTCCTTGTGTGTGAATGGCCCGCGATGCATCGTTTGGGAAGCCTTCGGCGCTCTGAAACAGCGCGGCTCGAATCTTGCCCTTGGCGTTTCTGGCACCGGTAACATGAACGGTCAAAGTTGCCGTGTCAGAGGATTGCGCCCCGAGCCGCGGTGACAATTGCGATACCAAGATCAAGAACAACCCCACGGACAGGGCTGCAACGCCGAGGAATCGCCTAGTTGAGAAAATGCTTTCCTTCATTTGAATTCTCCTTTCGTGCTTGATTTGTTACCTAACAACGACACATTCAATTTGCCTGCTCGGAACCGCGGCCAGTTCGTGATCCAGGCCGCAAGCATGAGGTTCAGCCTGCGTGCGCCGTCTTTCCTCCATCGATCACCAACTGGGCTCCCGTCATATACGGGTGATCATCGGAGGCGAGCACCAACGCGAACGCCGCGACCTCTTCTGGCGTCGCCATCCGGCCCAGTCCAGGCACGTGCGATTTGGCCCATTGGTGCGCCATGACTTCCCATATTGAATCCGGCACCTTCTCCATTCCCGCTGCGCGCCGAACCAGAGCGGTATCCGTCGTTCCGGGAATGAGCGCATTCACACGGATGCCTTTGGCCGCGTAATCGAGAGCGGCAGACTGCACCAGTCCAACGAGCCCGCGTTTGCTTGCGCTGTAGGCAGAACGGCGTTCTGTGGTAGCGATCGCATTGGACGATGAGGTCACGACAATGTTTCCGCCACCACCCGCAATCATGTGCGGGATCTCGTATTTCATCGCTAGGAACACACCGCGCAAGTTCGTGTTCATGACTCTGTCCCATTCCTGCGTGGCGTATTCGTGTAGTGGCTTTTCGATGGTGATTCCTGCGTTGTTGAAAGCAACATCGAGGCGGCCATACTTAGCAACAATCTGATCCATGAACCTCTTTACGTCATCCTCCTCGAGAACGTCCGCTCTCACGTACGTTGCTTCACCGCCAGCAGCCTTGATTTCACGCTCTACTTCTCGACCCAACTGCTCGCGGCGGCCGCAAAAGCCGACTATTCCACCGTCACCTGCAAAAGCAATGGCCGCGGCACGGCCAATTCCAGACGTCGCACCGGTAATGACGACAACCTTCCCGTCAAATCTCCGACGTACCGGTGACGACACAGAGGTATGCTGTACCCCCGAAACGGTTGCGCAAGCCAATAACGAGCCAGCCAGGCCCGAGGCGGTCATCCCCAACATGGTTCGGCGGTCGACTGCCTTCGTAGCCTTCGCCGTATCAGTATCTGTCTGCGTTTTCGTACGTATCTCGTCCACGGTAATTACCTCTCGATCATCGGTCTCCGATCGTCTCAGCGGGCAATCAGGGTAAAGAACGTACGCATCGGCCGCGGCATCTGGGGCGCAAACTCGCGGAAAAGATTCCCAGAGGCGAAGAATCCGAATCGAATGGTGGCTCGCTGGCCCGCGTGGGTAACGTCGTTAAAACCGGCGGGAAGATAGGTGTTGCCTACGAATCCACCGGCCGCGGCTCCCACAAAATTCGACACAGCGGGCATCGGATGTCCAGAGTCCGAGCGGTCGACAAAGCTGAAGCTAAGTGCGTGAACGCTTCGCGCGAGTATGTTGTGGCTGCCGGACGGAATGTAGCGTGGTTCTTCCCGCGTAATGGCACCAGTTACGAATCTCGCCGTCTGAAAGCTCACACGTTCGGCGAAGGCATCTCCGTAGTTTCTTCCAAAGCCCTCGGCGCCCTGTCTCCATTCGGGAGGATATTGGGTCGCACCTTTGCCGGGAGGGTTCGCCATGCGAAGGCCTGCACGGAAAGCGGGTGCGGTCAGCGCACTGGGGTTGAAGTAGGTCTCGCCCAAGTAGTACCTGAACTTACCCCCGAAACCGATCCCACCCGTTGTCGCTGGCGCCGGTTGCGCCGAGACAGGATCAATCGACTCGGAAGTTGACGGCGGGTCAACCGCAGGTTGACTGATCTTCGAAAGGTTGCCAGATCCTTCAGCGGCAGTCTGAGAAGAGGGAGCATTTGGAAGCGGCTTAGCAGCGTCCTGCCCTGAAGAGATGGCTGGAAGTACTAATAGAGCAAGAAGTGAGATCGAAATTGTATTTTTCATACGTCCTCCTGGTGGGACAAGATCTGGATTGCAGACGCCAGCACGCGTGTTCCCCGGCTTCTGTTGATGACACGTGCAACGATGATCAAAACTGAAGTTGCGACGGCCGCCAACAACGCACCTGCCGCAGCGATCGTCCTGGCATCGGGACTGATTACGGATTGACCCCGGAGAGCTTGCCAAACAAGCAGCAAGACCAAGCCCAGATAACCCAAGCCACAGGTGCAGACCAAGCCAGTCCGATCATTTGCGGTTAACAGCGCAAGAATGCCTTTCCGCCGCGTCAACAGCCAACCCAAGAAAGGCAGGACCTGTAATGCGTGCAGTCCAACGAAATGCGCAGCTCTCAGATCGCCTCCCACGGTGCTCCAGCCAAGAACGGGCAGGCTTGGCCCGCCGTCTGGGGTTCCGACGCTGTGTGCCCCGACGATGTGTGGGCCATAACCGCCGGCCATCGCGGCGGCTTGGTCGGCAGTGGGCCTAACCATGAAAAATGCCGCCGCCATGCCCACCGCAGAAATGAGCACTCCCAGGCGCAGCGACCAGGCGAAAGCCTGGTCCGGCATCTTCTGCCGAAGGAGCGTGATTCCGAGCAATAGATTCATCGTCCAGACGAGGATGATGAATGCTCCCATCGTGAACCACAGGAAGGCATTGAACGGTGTAGTGAGGTTAAAGTGACTGGTTGTACCGCGTGCCGCCTGGCCGATGATGACAATCATCTCCACGATGAAGCTGACGACGGTTACATTCGCTATCAGCCGAACCAGGCGAGGGCGATTCTGGACAAAGCCCAGCAGCCAAACGAACGTGAAGCAATAAATGCTGACCGATACGGCAAACTTGGCGGGTTTGAGCCACGCGGGCGCACCCGTGATGACACGGGGATCCACGAATACGCTCACCAGCGTGGCAAGAAAGGTGATGAGCATGGTTCCGCCCAGGATCGTCAAAGGCCTATTTGCAACCAATGCGCGATGAAGCAGGCGCCCCAGTAATACTCCTGGTCGACGATTGGCTTGGGTTGGGCCGGCGAATGATTGCATCGTGTTCCCTCCTTCTTTTCTTATGTCTCCTCGTCACGCGGCGCTTTGCAGAGTGTCCTTGGCCGACGCTGTTTTCGCAGCGGCCAGGGAGCGAACAACGAGGTAGAGCAGGAATCCTGCTGGCCCCAACATCAGCGTAAGAAAGAGCACCGGCGCCATGATCCATGCACTCACCCGCCGTTCTCGACTATCGAGATAGACCCAGCGCCCGACGAACAGGTCAAAAGCGAGAAAATGCACCCACGCGATTGTTGCCCCTGCGGGCGAGCCCAGGAGCACTGCTATGCCGCTGAGCGTTGGTCGGGTAACGGCGGGCCAAATCTCAACCAACCGAGGAAGCACGAGTGCGACATACAAAAACGCCGGTGCGGCGCTTACGAGCGGTGATTGCAGGATTCGTGTTGTCCACCGCCAGCGTGGCAACAGAATCATGAGGGCCCAGAACGGAAGCGCCAGCAGGTTGCTCACCCTGAAGATCGAAGCCATATGTCCTCCTCGAGAACGTTTGTGCCTTAGTCGAGAGCTGGTAGGTCGATGCCTTGGTCCACGCAAGCTACGACGGGCGTACCTGCTCCAAGCTCCGCGTTCCTTCCGTGCTTGATGAGTCCGACGGGCCCGAAGAGCACCGTCAGCGCCACCGCCGTCCCCTCTTTCCCCTTCCCTTGCTTGCCTTGCGCTCCGCGCAATCGGATTGTGGAGTCGTCGGTCTTCAGGTATTCCAGCCTCACGCCGAGGTCCCCGGGCCGTCCCACCATCCCAGCCCTGTCGGCGTGAGTAATGGTTCCCACGGCCACCGCACCTGATTTCGCCACCGTAAGCGACCCAACTCTTAGGTCTTCCTCAAGGGTTAAATTCACCGCTTCCCCTTCAACTGCGGTTTTGGAAGTGAGCCTGTCGCGCAATCTCAGCTTTACCTCCGTGCCTTCTTTGAGCTTCACCGTATGACTGAGCGAAGAGTTCGCGCTGGCTGGCTGGTTAGTTTGAGCCACACACCAAACGCCTTCCGTTAGAGCGAACGCGACGAGAGGAATCATGAAAAACCAACGCGCCTCCCTTTGAGTTCTGAAGTTCATGGTTACTGCCCTCTTGCCTGGATTGAAATGCCGGATGTTGCGCGTGCCAACATCGTAATCATCAGATGTTGCGTGTGTCAACATGATTGCAAGAAAAATAATGGCGGGCAAAACAGAGTTTTCGAGCCAGTTTCGGCCTCAGGGGAGCATTACGGGTAATGGTGGGTGAAAAAGAACATATGAAGCCGGGAGGTATTTCTTGCATCTATCCGGGAACGGACGAGAGATGAAGGAGGGGGGATGCGTGTAGCAGCTATCACAGGGGCAGCACGAGGAATCGGACGCCGCATTGCAGAAACGTTTTCAGAACTCGGGTACGCGCTGGCACTGAATGATCTTCGTCCGCCTACCGAAACCAGCGCCGCGGCGGAGGACCGGGGAGCCGCCACGATTGAGATCGTTGGCGACATCTGCGATGAAGGTGCCGTACGCGGATTCGCGGAGGCGGTCAAGGCGCGCTGGGGGCGTGTTGATGTTCTCGTGAACAACGCCGGCATCAGTTGTATCGTTCCGGCCGAAGAAACTTCCGCTGCAGAGTTCCGCCGCGTGCTTGAAGTAAACCTGGTTGCGCCATTCCTGCTAGCGAAGGCTTTCGGTTCGATTATGCGGGCCCAGCACGAAGGAAGCGTTGTCAACGTCGCATCCATTGCCGGTGTCGTGGGTATCGCCGATCGCGTTGCTTATAACGCTTCGAAACACGGCCTTATCGGTATCACCCGCACACTCGCCGCCGAATGGGGAGGCCGGGGCGTGCGCTGCAACGCCGTATGTCCCGGTTGGGTAAGAACCGAGATGGATGTCGCAGATCAGGCCGGAGGAAACTACACCGATGCCGACATTACCGGCCGGGTGCCCATGGGCCGTTTTGCTTCGGCTGACGATATCGCCCGTGCGGTCGCCTTTCTCGCCGACGCGAAACCAAGCGGGTTCATCAACGGGCATGCTCTGGCAGTCGATGGAGGGTGGACTGCCGATGGCACTTGGGAGAGCCTGCGATTGCGCCACCGCTGATCCGTTTCCTTGAGGTCCACCCTGGTTCAGGCTATTCCAGGTGGCGACGCAGGCAGGGACTAATCAAACCATGTAGAGGCTCGCCAGAACTATTGGCGACAATTTATGACGATGCAGATTCCCAGAGCCTCACTATCTGAACGAGTAAGGTAGCGCACACGGCTCCCGAGGCGACATTTGATGGTGGGATTCTCGCAGGATTCTTGGTAACCGTTGTAGCAAACATCTTAAGCGTCGGAATCATCGTTGCCTTGCGGGCCATCTCGGCGATCAGAGCGTCGTCGATTCCATCCGTGGTATCCGGCGCATGCGCCAAGACATCGACGCCACTGGACAGGGCTACCTGGATTCCCTCCAGATTCGAGGAATGCGCGAACGCGATTTGCCCACGCTGGTGCGCCGCCGCCACCGCCGCCCGGGCGATATCCTCGCGCATCGGCTTGATGTACCCGGGTTCAACGTAGGAGCCGGTAAAGAGTTTCAGGACATCGGCCCCCATGCGGACATCTCTCTGCTCATCCCGCACGGCCTGCGCCGGCGTCGCGGGCTGTGCTGTCAGCCTGCGCATAAATTTCGGCATGGTATTGCGCACGTAAAAGGGTAGGCCATTCTCGGGATAGATTGCCGCGCCGGCTGTGTAGATGAAAGGACCGTTCAGTTCACCGCTCTCGACGCGGCGGCGTAGGCTGACGGTGACGCGCAGGTCGGACCCGAGGTCGACAACCGTTGCGAATCCCCGACTCGTCAGCATGTCGGCAAGCTGCGCGTTAAGCTTCTCCCGGCCCTGCCACGCTGCGCCGAGCCACTTCGGTTGCGTAAAGTGGACGTGCGTATTCCAGAAGGCGACCGTGATCGTGCAGCCATTGCACGGGATCATCTGCGCGTCGGGCGGAACGGAGACGTGGACGCCCACGGCCGCGAGGCGGCCGTCGCGAGCGACCAGGGTGGCGTTGCTCAGCGGTGGCTGGTCAGGCGATATACAGATCGTTGCACCGCGAACGGCAATGGCGCCATGGGCAAGTTGTACAACGGGGTGCTTGTCCCGCAAGGGCCAAAAGACGAACCCATAGACCACCGCGGCTGCGACCAACACCAACACCGCAAGAAATTTCAGGAATCTTTTCATAGAGTGAATTGCGCTCCCTATCAGATGTTGCGAGAATCGACATCGTCGCGCAACAATTTAGAGCCCTTCATCATGAAGTTCCGGTTTCCATAGCATGTTGCTCATGTCAACACTGCATTGTATACTAGCCGCGGATCATGCGACGACCCAAGCCATATCATCACGGGCACCTGCGCGAAGTCCTGCTACAAGCGGCAATTGAATTGATCGCCGAGGTCGGGCCGGCTGCCTTCACTTTGCGCGAAGTGGCGCGACGCGCAGGCGTCTCCCACAACGCCCCCTATCGGCATTTTCCGGATCGAGACGACCTCCTGGCAGCGGTTGCCGCCCAGGGATTCCGGGAACTGAACGACGCCATGCTGGACGCTGTCCGAGGCAAACGCAACAGTCTCACCAGACTCAAACACGCCGGTCTGGCGTATGTGGAATTTGCTCTGCGCAGGCCAGAGCACTTCACTGTCATGTTCGACGCGGCCGTCTCCGAGCATCAGACTCCTGATTCCGCAGAGGCTGCGGGACAGGCGTTCAAGACATTGCTGAGCTTGGTCAAAGCCTCCCAGGACGAAGGAAGATTGCCTTCTGGAGACCTCCGTCGGTTGGCTCTCCTTGCATGGACGATGGTTCACGGAATTGCCAAGCTGGCGACCGCGAAACGCCTTCCCTACGAGTCCACGGCGGATATTCTGAACTTTGCCAAGTTCGTCATCGACGAATCCTTGCCGGTCCGCACTCCCTAGGGCATTTATGTCTTTTAGGCAACGTACCTGATCTCGATGTCCCGTTCAAGGCAGTTCAGCAGCACGTCACCTTCTCCTGACCGTTCGGCAAGTTGTTGGGAGATGGCCTCGCGAGGCGTGTCTCTTCGACCAGCGGCAGTCCCCAAAAAATGATCAAGATTTCCTGCCACGGTGTGGACAGGAGCAACATGATATATAAGTCCCGATGTTGCGCGTGCCCATATGTGATCGGGCGTGACTTGAATGCGGCATCCCGCATGGCACCGTCGCTGGGCTCGCTACCGGGGATCATTTGAAGGGAGATGAGTGGCGCAAGCAGGGCTCGGACTTGGTCCACATCCGAGCCCGCTCGCCTCTAACCTTTCGGAATCACAATCGCGATGATGCTGTAACGTGGCACGACCACCGTAAACGTGCCGGCTAAACCATCCATCGGCGTCTCCGTGATTCCCTTGCCCGCCTCCAGCGTTTGCTTCCCCCATTCGTACCGCGTCCCTTTCGTCGCGTAGCTGTAGCCGTCTACCGTC
This sequence comes from uncultured Acidobacteriaceae bacterium, assembly GCA_963701935.1. GTDB lineage: Bacteria > Acidobacteriota > Terriglobia > Terriglobales > Acidobacteriaceae > Sulfotelmatobacter. The sequence goes on from CAVPBT010000002.1 coordinate 367,457, forward strand.
ACGCTCACCGTGATGTTCTGCACGGGGTCTTTATTCACGAACAGCAGGCCCAGCCCGCCATCGCGACGCTTCACCGCGTGCACGCCCAGCGTGTCCATCGGCGAACTGGCGGCGACAAAAACATCCCCCGGCTTCGCGACCTGGTGAAACATCTTCAAGCCGAAATACGCTGGTTGCGGCTCGTTATCGTTACTCAGCAAGGTCGGGCTCGGGGCGTGGACCGGAGTCCACTGCACCGTATACACGCCTTTTTCCACCAGCGTAGCTGTCGCATCCGCGGCATACAGCCCCGTGGCCGCGGGATTCTTTGCCGGCAGCCATGGCGCAATGCCGAAGTTCGTAATGGCCAGCTGCGGCGCGTGCCCGGCAGGACAGAATTTCTTGTACTTTCTCCGACAGATCCGTAACCAGCAGCGCATAGTCGTGGTTCAGAGCGGACACGTTGAAGTGCTTCTGGTTATCCAACGGATCCCTTGCCATCCTGAGCAAGTCGTCTTCGTCCATATTGATGTCGTAGTTCGGCGGAGCCCCTTTGCCCTCAAACAGCGAGATGGCGGCGAAATCCATGCTGGCGCAGGCGGCCTTCAGCACTCCGGCATTCCAGTTTTTCCCCATCGGGTTCGGACTGTTGTCGCCCGACGTGCTGATCGGAAGAGTCAGCGAAGCTCCCACCAGAATCGTAGGATCGACAGCCTTCATCGCCTTCGCAAACTCCACTACTGCGGCTCCGTATGGTTGAGGGCCGACTTTGCCGTTCTCCGAATGACGGCCCCAGTCCTTCGACGTGGGCACCGGGCCAAGATGCAGATCGGGCTCGGGAGAGCCACTCTCCTTATACCGACCGGCATTATCGGCATCAGATCCCAGCGTGCGGGCCTGCCCATAGTAGCCGTTGTTCCACGGCTCGTGGCCGACAGCCCACAGCAGAATGCCCATCGGCTCGGGATGCTTGATCCGCAGCGCGTTGAAGCCATCGTCCGTGGCCAGCGGAGCACTGGCGCGCATCGTGGCCCAATATCCCACCGTCTTCCAGTCGTTGCCTTTCGAGTCTTTGCCGATGACTTGGGTGCTGTCGGGCTTGCCGTTGACGTAAGCCACCCAGGCCGCCGCCTCTGCCGGTTCGCCTCCGCCGCTGCCGTCCAGGTTGCTGCCGTAGTTTACGGTGATCAGCGCCGTTCCTAACTGATCGATCACCGGCACCGTTGCCGGAAGTTTCCTCTCGTTGGCAAACGCTGGCGCCCGGTCATTCGTGTACGGATTGATCACCGCTCCCGTGGACCAGTGGTACAGCGCGTCAATGCCGTTGTTGCCCGGAAAACGCAGGCTGGTGATCCCGATGTCCTGGAGCAATTTCACCGTCGCGGGATCGAACGCTTTGGGATCCCACCGGTCGCCCGCAGCTCCGATCGACGTCGTATAGAGCACCGCTTGCCCTTTCGCGGGCTCCACATGTGCCGTGGTCTTCAATTGCGCAAGCCCCGGTAAGGCAGACAACATTACCCCGAGCAGCAGCGTACAAAAGGACAGACGACGAAGCCCTGCCTCCAAGAACATATGAGACTCTCCCATGTCAGAAATATTTCCGAAAACACAAAACGATACGCTGGTGTGATGAGCGTTGGAAAGAAAAATCAGCGATTGCGTATCGCAGGTTGCGAAATCTTCTTCAGGCGGAGGCGGAGTCGCACTACGCCGCTGAATAGTCTTGTTTGCAATTCCCGCGAACGAAAGAGCGCCCACACCCCCATCACAAAGATTGTCGCCAATACCAGGAATTCCGCCGGAAACCACGATGGCCCTACCACCGTGATGATGTTGGGAATCAGGAAAAGCAAAACTGATCCCACCAGAACCAGCGTGCGTCCGGAAAGACTCTTCTTGACGGCGGTCGAATCTCCCCTCGACGAGTCTCGCGGGCTCCACAACAACCGCAGCATGCGCCCGCCAATCAGCACCATCGGAACCGTAATCGCGGCAAGATCATACTTCATCACGCGCGGGTTCAACAGCGCCGTTCCCACTAGCGCGATAGGAATCCACGCCTCACGTGGAAGATTCCCCTCTCGCACGCGCCGGGCAAGAACCAGAAGCAGCCCACCAATCACGCCAGCGCAAATCAGGAACAGAACCGTGGTTGGAGTCGCGGTCGGCCGTCCTCGCCTCCACAGATACAAACCCAAGACACTCGCCGGACCAAATCCAAAATCGTGCAGCCAGTCAAACACCAGAAGCAGACTCTTTAGATATTCATGGAATAGCCCGGGCCACACTCGGGCCTGCGCCAGAAAAATCAGCACACCCGCAACCGCCGTCATGCCCGAACGAACCCATTGCCGCGCGTCAATCAGAACGGGAAACGCAAGAAACGCCAGAAACGGCGTCTTGATAACGGACGCGATCAGCACGGCGATGTAATACCAGGTCCACCGCCCCCGCTTCCAGCCCGCAGTCGCGCCGAGCAGGATCCCGCCGTAAAGCAAGTACGCCATGTTACCGCTCAGAATTACGTCGTCGGTCACGAGTCCCGGAAAGAACACCACCGCCGGTAACACCAGCGCCAGCCAGCGCCGGTCGCGTTCGTTTGCCATCTCGAATCCGGCCCACAACTGGATCGCGGCTCCCACCGCGACCGCAACTCCATAAAGCAGGGCCACAAGCGAACCGGGGAACAGTGCCAGCACTCGCAGCAAAGGCAGGGTCAGCGGAGAGTACACATATACAAATGGCCGAGGCTCCGCCGCATTCGTCGCCAGGCGTTCGTGAAACCCCTGCAACGCAACAATGTCTTCCGCGTATGGATCGGAATTGTGGTGAACCGATTGGACGGCTTTCCAGTAGCCCTTCGCATCCCAGCCAACTGCGCCCGTATAGGCCATGGCAGCCAGGGCGATCAGCGCCGCCGTCCAGAACAAAACGATCAAACGCGGGCGGGAAAACCAACGGGCGCTCAATCCGGAAGGCTCACCCGCGATGCTTCCCCGCTGGTCGATCATGCAACCATGCAATTACACCCGCGGAGAATTGTCCAGTGCCTTCTTGTGCCCACGACCTAATCATCCAGATCGTCCGGGTCGACAGCCGAATTGTCTTCGGCGCCCGCTGGACATTGGCGCTGCGACAACACCAGCGGCGGCAGCGGCGTCTGCGTGTAGTTGAAGGCATCCTGCATGTCGTTGGCGATCGCGTCCGCTCCACCCAGGCTCGGCAACCCGAAGGTTTCCTCCATGAATCGGACTACACTCGCAAACTCGATTTCTGTGTGATAAACCCCTTGCGCCGCCCATGGGCTGATGATGATCCATGGCACCCGTATGCCAAGACCGTATTGATCGCGATAAGGCGGTGCAACGTGATCGTAGAATCCTCCAAAGTCATCCCAGACCAGAACAATTACTGTGCTGTTCCATTGCGTGGCAGGACCTTGCATCACGGCGTTGATCTGCTGCACCGTCCAGTTCTCCCCGATGCAGGCACTGTCCGGTGGATGGTCGGTGTCAGCGGCAGGCGGGGTCACCCAACTCAGGGCCGGCAGATTTCCCGCGAGCGCGTCCGGGATGAAGTCCGATTCCGTGACCACCTTCGTGGTCCAATCGCTGCTGTTAAAAATCGTGCTGAAACTGCGAAACGGATTGTACACATAACCGCTCTGACCATTCACAGACGTGTAGGCCTTCCACGATACCCCGGCCGCGTCAGCGAGATCTCCCATCGTCGTCACATCGAAGCACGGAAACGTGCTCGACACAACGAAGGTAGACAACATGGTCGGCACGTTCGTTCCCGCCACCGCGTCACATCCCCACTGTGCCTGGATCGAACTCCGCGGATTGTCAACCGTTGTCTGGCTGCTGCCCGACACCAGCATCAGGTGCGCCGGATACGATCCCGATTCCACGCTGCTGAACGCCTCGTCTGCCAACGCATAGTTTTGCGCGTATGCCCAATAATTCGGGATGTCCGACTGATACAACTGGGTTAAGCACAAGTTATCTCCATTGACCGAGCATTGGGTTTCCAGGTCGAACCGGTCCATGCGGCCGCCATCAACATTGCTGTGGCTGTCGGTCCATTCGTGGCCCATGTCATGCGTCGCTTTGTCGGGAGTATGCCCCAGAGTTTTCACCTGGCCCGTATGCGTGGTGTAGGTTGTGGCTCCGTTCGCTCCCGGGAACGTCCCAAAGTACTCGTCGAAGCTGCGGTTTTCCTTCACGAGGAAAACTATGTGCTGAATGTTTCCCACCGACGCCGTGCTGGGCGGAACGCTGATGAACGGAGTGAACTGGTTCCAGACGGTTCCATAGCCCGGAGTCTTCTGGTAGGTGGCAACGATCATCGCCGACCCCGTGCCTTTCATCGTCACCAGCCCTGTCTTCGTCACCGTAGCGATCGACGGTTGCAGACTGGTCCAGGTCGAAGTATTCGTTACTATTTTTGCGATGCCACTCTGCTGGTACAAATACGCCTGCAGTTGCACCTTTTGCCCTTTCGACAAGACCACCTGTGGCGGAGTCACCATCACCAACTGAGCCGCGCACGTTGCAGCCAGTAGCGAGATGCATAGCAACAGCAACGCCAGCGAACGTTTCATTCCGTCTCCTTCACATCCGATCGCGAATGATTCTTGGATGGTCACGGCATCCCCCCGTCAATCCTCGAGATCATCCGGATCAAAAGGCGGGGCGTCCGCCGGCCGTGCAGGACAGTTGCGCTCGGACAAGACTAACGGCGGCAACGGTGTCTGCGTGTAGTTGAATGCATCCTGCATGTCGTTGGCGACCTTGTCGACTCCGCCGAGGTTCGGCAGTCCGAAAGTCTCCTCCATGAACCGCAGCACGCTCGCAAACTCGATTTCCGTGTGATATACGCCCTGCACTGCCCATGGGCTGATGATCAGAAACGGCACCCGAATTCCCAGTCCAAACTGATCACGATAAGGAGGAGCGACGTGGTCGTACAGCCCGCCAAAATCATCCCAGGTCAGAATGATGACCGTGTTCTCCCATTGCGACGCCGGCCCCTGCATCACCGCATTGATCTGCTGCACCGTCCAGTTCTCCCCGATGCACGCGCTGTCCGGCGGATGATCCGTATCGATGCTGGGCGGCGTAACGAAACTCAGTGCCGGCAAATTTCCCGCCAACGCGTCGGGAATGAAGTTTGCCTCGTCCACTACTTTCGTCGTCCAATCACTGCCGTAAAAAATCGAACTGAAGCTGCGAAACGGATTGTAGATATAGCCGCTCTCCGTCGATAACATCGTGTACGCCTTCCACGACACTCCTGCCCCATCCGCGAGATCCGCGATCGTGGTGGCGCTGAAGCACGGGAATTCGGCCCCAACTGTCTCGTTGTTCTGCATGAACGGCACAGTTGTACCCGCGACGGCATCACATCCCCACTGCGCCGGCTCTGTGCTGCGCGGATTGTCCAGCACTCTCTGCGCACTGCCCGAAATCATTGCCAGGTGTGCCGGATACGATCCCGACGAGACGCTGCTGAAGGCGGCGTCCGCCAACGAGTAGTTCTGCGCATACGACCAGTAGTTCGGAATGTCCGACTGGTATAGCTGGTCCATGCACGCCATGTCCCCATTGACCGAGCACGTGAGTTCAAGGTCGAAGCGGTCCATGCGCCCGCCATCGATATTCCCGTGATTGTCAGTCCACTCGTGCCCCATGTCATGCGTCGGCGGATCGGGAAGATGGCCCAGCGTTATCACTTGTCCCGAGCTGATTGTGCCCGTCGTGGCGCCATTCGCTCCCGGAAATGTTCCGAAGTATGAATCGAAGCTGCGATTCTCTTTGACGATGTAAACAATGTGCTCGATCTTGCCGAACGACGCCTTACTGGGCTTCACTCTGATGAATGGCGTGAATTTGTTCCAAACCGTCCCGTAGCCCTTATAGCCGGTATACGCCGCCTTGATCAGAGCGGATCCGGCGCCCTTCATGGTCACCAACCCGGTGCTGCTCACCGTCGCAATCGACGACTGGATGCTCGACCATGTCGCCTTACTCGTAAAATCGGTGACGGTTCCATCCGAATAGTACCCGTAGGCATGCATCTGAACCGTTTGCCCTGGAGACAACAAGACCTCCGGCGGTGTGATGATGATGATTTCGATCCGGTTCGTCACCGCAAACAGTTGGGCTGAGAGCACCCATAAAACAAATACATATTTCATCCACGTCACCTTCGCCGCGAAAGTCTGAGCGAACCGCAACCGGATGTCAAGGTGGAAAACCACTTTCAGCCCGCGAAGATTCCGAGGTCGCCCGACTGTGCAAAAACTTGCAGGAAAATGTTGCAAGAACTTGCATGATCGCTGCATTCGGCGCAAGTTTTCTTGCAGCTCGATTACGAATATCCTCGAACTGATTTTCCGGTTTACACGCCAACCCTCGATGTCGTAAGCTCGTCGAGCTTTCGCGCGGATTCCCCAATCAACCGTGCTCTGCAGTCCCTAGAAGGCCAAAAGGAAATTCGAGCCATGCCACTGCGACCCCATAGTTTCTGCGCCCAGGTTACCCTTGCGCTTTCCTCTTTAGCCCTGTTCGCGTCTCTGTCCGCGGCACAGACTGCCATCACGACCTACCACGTCGACAACAACCGCACCGGTTGGAACTCTCATGAGACCGTGCTCACTCCGGCCAACGTCGGCAGTTCCTCCTTCGGACTCTTGAAAGGCGTTCCTCTCGACGACCAGGTTGACGGTCAGCCGCTATTCGTTCCCGCCGTGACCATCACCGCCGGTACTCATCAGGGCAAACACGATGTCGTGTACGTGGCAACGGAGGGCAATACCATCTACGCCATCGACGCTGAAGCCGGCACCGTTCTCCTTAAACCAAACTTCGGAAAGCCCGTCGGCTATCCCCTCGGTTGCACCAACAACGGACCGAACGTCGGCATTAACTCCACGCCCGTCATAGACCTCACGAGCAACACTCTGTATGTCGCGATCTATACGCAGGATTCCACCGGCGCCGCCTACCGCATTCACGCTCTCGATCTGGGCAGCTTGACTGACAAAGTCGCTCCCCAGTTGGTTGTGGCCTCGCACACCTTGACTGACGGCACCACCTTCAACTTCAACGCCACCTACCAGCGCCAGCGTCCTGGACTGCTTCTGGCCAACGGCAACGTCTATGCCGGGTTCGGCAGTTTCTGCGACTTCGCCGCCAACGTTTCCCGCGGCTGGCTGCTGGGCTGGTCGACCGGTTCGCTCACTCCGCTCCCCTCCAATCAGGTGTTCGACACGCAACCTAACTCGCCCAATAACTTCTTCCTGTCTTCCATCTGGATGTCCGGCTACGGCCTCGCCACCGACGACTCCGGCAACATTCTCTTCGTCACCGGAAACTCCGATTACTCAGGCACCACGTATGACGGTGTAAGCAACATTCAGGAAAGCGTTGTGAAAGTGTCGTCGAATCTGTCCACAGTGCTCGACCTCTTCACTCCTAAAGACCAGGCCAGTCTCGATCAAGTCGACAACGACTTCGGTTCAGGCGGAGTGATGGTCCTCCCCGACCAGCCCGGTTCCACGCCACACCTGGCAGTCGCCGCCGGAAAGGTCGGCAGCCTGTTCCTGATGAACGAAGACAGCCTTGGCGGATACTCCACTACCAAGAATAACGTGCTCGGAACCTATAGTATCGGTGGATGCTGGTGCGGCGAGTCCTACTTTGTCGATCCCTCCGACGGCGCCGGCCGCGTCGTTACCAGCGGCGGACAGCAGATCCAGGTCTACAAAGTCCAGACCTCTCCCAGTCCCGCTTTAGTCAAGGTAGCGTCGTCCGCCACTCTCTCAGGAGGCCTGCAGTTTCCCGGCTTCTTCACGAGCGTCTCGTCCAACGGAACCGCCAGTCCCATCATCTGGGCGCTGTCACGGCCGACCGCTGCAACGGGAAACCCAATCTTTCTCTACGCGTTTAACCCCGAATTGCTAAACAAGGGCACCATGAAGCCACTCTTCCGCGCCCGTGCCGGCACTTGGCCCAACACCGGAGGCAACTCTAACCTGGTTCCATTGGTCGCAAACGGTGAAGTCTTCGTCGCCAGCCACGCGCAACTGAAAATCTTCGGTATCAAACCCGGACAGAAGAAATGATTTTGGATTGTCTGTAGATTGTGATCCGGGATTCCCGAAGCAAACCAGTAAGCACCCGGATGCGCATGCGCCGGGATTATAGCGGCGCAATTCCGCACAGTGCTACGCTGGAGTAGTGGAGTTCCCAACTAGCCAACAACTCATGTGGAGACAGCCCCCTCGGCTGTCCCGCCAGCCCTGCCCTGAGCGTAGCCGAAGGGGCGAAGCGCTGCGGAACCGCCGAACCTTTCTGAAATTCGTAGCGATCTACTCGCTCATTTTCGTCGCAGCCACAAGCCCCGCTTCCGCCGCCACCTGGACCGTTCACGCTCAGCCCACGCGCCTGGTCAACGGCGCTCCAATCCTGTTTCAAGTAAAGCCGCCAACCAAACTCGAATCCCTCACCGGCACGTGGCTCACCCACCAGTTCGCCTTCAGTTACGACGCGTCCACAAAAACGTGGTTCGCCTTAGCCGGCGCATCCTTCGCTACCACTCCGGGAAAATACGCGCTCGAACTCACGGCCCAGCCCGCATCCGGAAAAACTCCGCTCACCTTCACGCGCACCTTCGCCGTCGCCCACTTTCAGTACCCGCAAATTAAAGTGGAACTCACCGTCGAGAAGAAATTCACCGAGCCCAGTCCCGAGCAGCAAGAGCAAATCGCCGAGAGCGTGAAGATCAAACAGGACTACCTTGGCCGCGTGACCCCAGATCGTGAGTGGGACGGCAATTTCGCCGCCCCCGCCGACGCCGCCGTTTCTGACGTCTACGGTTCCCAACGCATCTTCAACGGCAAAGCCCAGCGCGAGCACCAGGGGCTTGATTTCCGCGTCCCAACGGGAACACCCGTCGCCGCTATGAATTCAGGCACCGTGCTTCTTGCGCGTTTCCTTTACTTTGAAGGCAACTGCGTCGTCATCGACCACGGCCAGGGACTGCTCACTCTCTACTTCCATTTGTCAGAATTCAAAGTGAAAGAGGGAGACGAAGTAAAGCGCGGACAAATCGTAGGCCTGAGCGGCGGCACCGGTCGCGCCACCGGTCCTCACCTCCACGTCGCGGTCCGCTGGCAAGGCACCTACCTCGATCCCGCCCGCCTGATCCAACTTTCCCTACCCTAAACGCAGTAGCACTGTGCCTGTGTGGGACCGGGTCTTTGACCCGGTCAGGCCGCGAGAGCGGCCTGACCGGCCGCCGACCGAGTCAAAGACCCGGTCCCACACGATTCGACTCCGGCCTCGAACACTACGCCGAGAACTTACTCCTCCCCCGCAACACGTCCTGCAGCGTCTCTTTCAATCCCAAATTCCGGATCAGCCGGTGCAAATAATTTGGATGCACTCCCAAAATCCCAGCCGCCTCCACATAATTTCCCCGGGTCTGCTCCACCGCGTCGACTATCAGGTGCTTCTTCAACTCCTTCACGCTCGCGTGATATTTCCCCTCATGCATCTCTGCCGGGGATTCCTGCTCCAGCAACGATTCCGGCAAGTCCTCCAGCAGCACCGAGTCCGACGATCCCATGACCAATGCCCGCTCGACGGCGTTCTCCAGTTCACGAACGTTTCCGGGCCACTCATAGTTCACGAGCGCCGCCATCGCCTCTCGTGAAACCGGTTTCGGCTTCACTTTGCTCCGCTTCGCATACTTCTGCACAAAATGCCGCGTCAGCATTGGAATGTCGTCCCTGTGCTCGCGCAGCGCAGGCATCATCAGCCTCACCACAGCCAGCCGGTAATACAAATCCTGGCGGAACTCGCCCTTGCGCACCGCCTCGTCCAGATCGCGATTCGTCGCAGCAATCAACCGGACGTCGACCTTGATCGTATGCGTCCCACCCACGCGCTCAAACTCCCGCTCCTGCAGCACCCGCAACAGCTTCACCTGCAGCGATGGAGCCAGCTCGCCAATCTCATCCAGAAATACCACGCCGCCATCAGCAACCTCCAGACGGCCCTTCTTCAACACCGCTGCACCCGTGAACGCGCCACGCTCATGTCCAAACAGATCGCTCTCGAGCAGAGTCTCAGGAATCGCCGCGCAGTTGATCGCCACGAACGGCTTCTCCGCCCTGTGGCTGTTGCGATGCAGCGCGCGCGCCGCCAATTCCTTGCCCGTGCCGCTCTCACCTTCAATCAGCACGGTCGATTCGGAGGGCGCGACTCTCGCCAGAAATTGGAAGATCTCTTTCATCCGCGCGCTCTCGCCCACCAGGCTCTGTTCCTGCCGGACCTCCGTCGTGAGCCGCTGATTCTCCTGTTCCAGCCATTGCAACCGCCGCGCATTGTCCAGCGCGACCGCCGAAATCCCTGCGATCGCCGCCATCAATTGCAGATGCTCTTCCTGAAAGCGGGTCGCCGCGCTGGTGTTGTCGAGGTAAATGCACCCAATCACCCGCTGAAACACGGTCAACGGAACACACACCAGCGATCGCACATCCGACTCCACCAGGCTCTCCACGTCGCGCAGCGCTCCGCTCGCGGCCACATCCACTCCCAGAATCGCGACACCCTCGGTCATCACCTGGCGCGCAATGGTGCGACTCACCCGCACCAGTTGCGGCTGCCCCGCCTGCCTCGTCCGCGCATACAGGCAGTTGAACTCCAGCCCCGGCCCCTCCGCCAACAGGATCGCGCCCCGTCCGGCCGGCACCACTTCAAAAATCAGGTCCAGCAACTGCGCCTGCAACTCTTCCAATCCGCGGATGGCATGTACCACCCGGCTGATCTTCAGCAGCGCGTTCAAATTTCGCGCCACCTGCGAAGTCGCCGGCAATTCCCGCAGCAGCCGGTCCGGATGCAGGTACAACACTTCTTTAGGATGAAGGACCTTCGTCTCAGCCGTGGGATGGCTGTCGTCGAACTCGACGCGGCTGGCGGGAACCGCCTGATCCACGTCTTCCACCAGGAACAAGAACACCGAGTCGCCGGTCGCGATCTCGTCTCCGTGCCGTAGCCACTGTTCCTTCACCGCCAGCCCGTTCACCAGCGTCCCGTTGCGGCTGTCCAAATCTCTGATCTGAAAGCGCCCGTCTTCTTCCCGCCGCAGCAGGCAGTGTTTGCGCGACACGGACGCGTCTGCCATCGCCACCGCGTTCGTCGGATCGCGGCCGAGCGTGGCTTCGCCATCGGGTAACGGAATGGTCGAGTCTTTTGCGGGGCCGGCTATCACCAAGAGTCTAGGACGCAATCAGGGGTCTCCCATCCCGTGTAGAACTTCTTACCACAGCTCGACCCGAAATGCATACCCGCCATGCAACCGTTCCAATATCCGAACGGATAACAGCACTATCTGATCAGATAGCGTTTCGCGCATCTGTTCAGCGCGAGCGGAAGGGGCTCTGCCAGGCGCGGAAAGTGACTTAACCATCTGTAAAGAAGATACTTATGCGGTATCGCGAATCGCAAGAAACGCTCGTCGCAGCGATTGGAATCCCGTTTGCACATAACAAAGTGCGAATTCTCGGCACAAAGCGACGGGGGAAGCGCTTTCAGCAGCACTCGCCGAGGTCGCCGGTCAGGAGCTCGGGGGACCCCCTCATCGAGCTTCTGACCTTTTTTCTTTCTCGGCAAGAAGCCCCAACAAATTGTCAGGGTGAGCGAGGATTGAGCTTCACTTCGCGAAGCTCAACCGCAGTCGAAGCATCCCTACCTAGTCACTGATCCAAAGGGAAACGAAATCTCTCTACCCCGCCGCACGGCTAGCCTCCGTCTGTTCCACAGCCGACACCGCCGCTCCGTCTCGATAACTCACCGTCCGCCCAGAAATCGCCGGCACTCTCTCCCCTGGGACCAGAATCCCGACCAGGTTCAGCGGATCCGCGGCCGACAACGTCATCGTCTCCCCACTCAACGGCAGCCCACGCATCCCGCGCACGGACTCCACCGCAACCGGCAGTGCAAACTGCTCGCCGAGGAACCCATCCACGAACCGCCCACCGCGAATCTCCCCGCGATCCTCCAGCCTCCGGAAGGCCGTCAGCAACTCGCGCCACGGAGGCAAAGTCGACTCCCGAGCCAGCAGATCGCGAATCACAATTCCATAGCGCCGAAGCAGCATCCAGCACGCCGCCTCGACCGCTCGGGGCCTCTCCACTGCCGCATCTGCATGCAGCAGCGCCCACCGCCCCGAACTGTGCCGCGGACGCGTTGTCTTTCCACTCCCTTGCCCCGCCCGCCGTTTCGGATCGATCAATGCCCGCAGGTTATCGAACCCGTCGGCAGTCACTAGTCCAGCAGCAACCAGCTCCCAGAGGCCAGTCTCGATCTCTGCTTTGAGTTTTCCCGTCCCTCGCACAATGTCCGCAAAGAACGAAGCCCCTCGCTGCCGAAGAAATTCCAGCACCAACTGCGCTCCATGGCTCAACCCGCGCGTCTCCGCCTCATCTCCCGCATGGTGGCGCGGAACCATCCAATCCGCCTCCTCGCGCACAAAAAACGTAATCGGAGCAACACTGGTCGGAATCACGCGCCGCTGCCGCCCCGCCGGCGCGTCACCAGTACCAGCGGTCGCAGATGCGTCAACCGTTGCCGGATGGGGCGACAACCTTCCCCACCCCACCGCGCCAGTCAGGCAAAGCTGATCAAGCCACGCCGGATCGTAATCCACGATCCTCCGCGCCAGCACCTGCCGCTCCCACGCATTCGCGGGAATCTCAAATCCCTGCATCTGGCGTAGGACTTCCAGCGTCCCGCGCTCTCCCGCCACCTGAGTCCCCGGAGCCACATGCTGCCACCGCATCAGCCACCGCATGAAGGCAGCCGCAGTCACCGGCTCAATCTGCTTGCGGAGCATCCCCACCGTCAGCCGGTGAATCCGAGCCAGCAATCTCCGCTCGCACCACTCCGTCTCGTTTGCTTCTGTGGGGAGAGTTTGTGTGGAGACAGCCGCCCCCGGTTGTCTGGGTGCCGCAGGCACCCGCGTGCCGACAGTGCCCGTGAACCTGCCACGCAGCACGGTCCCGCTAGCCTCCATCCGCAACAGAGCCTTCTCAATATCCGAAGTCGCCAGCCCCAGCTCGAACCCAAGCTGCGAAGCGGTAGTCGGCCCCACATGCGACATCCACCCCGTCACCAGCGTCAGCAAAGCATCATCGCGAGAAATGTCCCCCGACTCCACCTCAGCCAGCCGCTGCTCAAAGACCGCGGAAGGAAACAAGGCCGCAAAGCTCCGCGCCCGTTCCGCCGCCACCCAGTACCGTCGCCCATCTAGCGCGGCGATCCCCGCTCGTCCCTCGTTCAGTAATCGTTCAAAATATCCCGACCACCGACCTTCACGAAGATTCATGTGGGGACGGCCGCCTTCGGCCGTCCAGTCGAGCGCAGCCCGACTCTCAGGTAGCGCGACCAGCGTATGCAGCACATCATGCAACTCATCCGCGTCCCGCACATCGGGCCAGGCCTCTTCCCGGACCTGCGCGATCGCCCCCGCATCAAGCCCTCCCACTTCCTCCAGCACAGACTCGGGCAGCACGCGCCGCATATTCACCGCCCGGGCCCGCCGCTCCTCCAACGGCGCGTCATCCAAATAGGCATACGGATTCGCGTTCAGAATCTCGTGCGAAAACTGCGACGGCACGGGCGTATCCACCGCAATCACGCGAATCTCGCCCGAAGCCATCCCCCGCAACAGCGACTTCAGTCCCTCCACATCCATCGCCTCGGTGAGCACATCTTTCATCACCTCGCCCACCAACGGATGATCCGGAATCTGCCGCTCTCCCTCGATGTTTTCAAAACAAGCCGCCGCGTCCGGAAACACCGACGCCAGCAGATCATCCGACCGCATGCGCTGAATCTGCGGCGGAACTTTCTTGCCATTCTGAAATCGCAGCAGCGCCAATGCCCGGTTCGCATCCCACCGCCAGCGCGTCGCAAAGATCGGAGAATCCAGTGCCGCCTGCTCCAGAATCGGCTGCACGGTTTCCGCCTGCAGGAAATGAAATACATCGCCCAGCGGAAAACTGTGCTGCTCGGCCAGCGCGATGTTCAGCCCGTTATCGGTCGCCGCCGCCTGCAACTCAAAATTGAACCCGCGGCAAAACCGCTTGCGAAGCGAAAGTCCCCAGGCTTTGTTAATCCGCCCGCCAAACGGTGCGTGGATCACCAACTGCATCCCGCCGCCCTCATCAAAGAACCGCTCCGCGATCACGGTCGTCTGCGTCGGCACTGCGCCCAAAACAGCACGGCCCTGCAGCACATACTCAATCGCCTGCTCCGCGCCGGAATCATCCAGCCCGCATTCTTCCTTGAGCCACGAAACCGCCGCGGCCACATCCGGCTGCGTCGCCGAGAATCCCACCGGCGAAGTACTCGGCAGCCGCTCGCTGATCTCTTTTCGCAACTCGCCCACATGCGCCGACAACTCCTGTGTCCGCGCAGGAGCCTCGCCCCGCCAGAACGGAATCCCGGGCGGCTCTCCGTGTGCGTCCTCCACCAGCATCCGCCCCGCGTTGGTCTCAATCCGCCGGATCCGCCACGAACTGTTTCCCAGCAGCATGACCTCTCCCGCCATGCTCTCGACCGCGAAGTCTTCGTCCACCGTGCCCACGACAATGCCCTCGGGCTCGGCGACCACGGCATACAGAGAGTTGTCAGGAATCGCCCCACCGCTCGTGATGGCCGCCAGCCGCGCCCCACGCCGCGCCCGCAACTTCCCATTCACCCGATCGCGATGCACATACGCCCCATACCGCCCGCGCTTGGCCGCAATTCCCTCGGAAAGCATCTCCAGAATGGAGTTGAAGGTCTCGCGCTTCAGATTCCGATACGGATAAGCTCGCTTCACCAGAGCAAATAACTCATCCTCATCCCACCCGTCACCGTGTGGCGCGGGCGTCCCCGCCCGCGCATCTGCAAGCGAAACCCGAGTGCTGAGGTCTTGAGATGCTTTGGTCACCATAGAAGCGCGTCCGATGTCGTCGCTTGCATCAGCATCGTTGCTGGAGGCCCGCGGGCGAGGCGCCCGCGCCACGTCTCCGCTTGCCGCCGCGCACGCCGCCACAACTTGTTGCGCCAGCACGTCCAGCGGAGCCTCCGGAATCATCAGCCGATCCAGATCTCCCTGCTTGATCGCCCGCACCAGCGCCGCACATTCCATCAAATCATCGCGTGTCGTACAGAAGAATCGTCCCTTCGGAACCGCACCCCGCCAGTGCCCCGATCGCCCCACGCGCTGCAGTGCCACAGCAATCGCCCGCGGAGAATTAATCTGCACCGCCAAGTCCACGGTCCCCACATCAATTCCCAACTCGAGCGATGCGGTGGCCACCAGCACTCGCACCTGACCTTCTTTCAGTTTCTTTTCCGCCGCCAGGCGCAGCTTGCGCGACAGCGAGCCATGATGCGCCGCAACATTTTCTTCCCCGATGCGCTCGCCCAGTTCATGACACAACCGCTCTGCCATCCGCCGCGTATTCACAAACACCAGCGTCGACCGATGCTGCGCCACCAACTCCACCAGCCGGTCATAAATCGCATCCCACAACTCATTCGACGCCACCGGCCCCAGTGGCATCGGCGGCACCTCAACGCCCAAATCCAGTTTCCGCTTATGCCCGATATCAACGATCACGGGATCATTCGGGTGCCCCATCCTAATCTCGCCGTCTTTTGGCGAGATTAGGGTGGGGATTTTCGATGTACCAAAATCGGATGCCGGCCCATCTCCCCGTCGATTCCCTGTCAGGAAATGCGCGACTTCCTCAATCGGCTTCTGCGTAGCCGACAACCCAATCCTTACCGGCGGTCTATGACACAAGACCTCCAGTCGCTCCAGCGACAGCGCTAGATGCGCCCCCCGCTTGTCGTCTGCCACCGCATGAATCTCATCGACAATCACGGTCTCCACATCGCGCAAAATCGCCCGACTCTTATCCGCAGTCAGCAAAATGTAGAGCGACTCAGGCGTCGTCACCAAAATATGCGGAGGCCGCTTCAGCATCGCCCGCCGCTCGGGCTGCAGCGTGTCGCCGGTGCGCACCGCCGTACGAATCTCCGGCATCAGCAGTCCGCGTTCGCCAGCAAGAGCGAGAATCTCCCCCAGCGGAATCTCAAGATTTTTCTGGATGTCGTTGCCCAGCGCCTTGAGCGGAGAAACGTACAGCACTTCCGTCCGGTCCGACAGATTCCCAGCCAGCGCCTTGCGCACCAGCCGGTCAATGCAAGCCAGAAATGCCGCGAGAGTTTTTCCGGATCCGGTCGGCGCCGAAATCAGCGTGGTCCGCCCGGCGAGAATGTGGGGCCACCCCTGCTCCTGTGGCTCGGTCGGTGTGCCAAACTTCCCCACAAACCACTCCGCCACGAGAGGGTGTGCCCAGGCCAGCGACTCAGGAAGGGACTGCATCCGGATATTCTAGCCCGAACCGTCATTTTCGCCAAATGTTCGCCACAAAGCGAATGAATGACACTCCAAAGGCGTATTCTTGGGTGTCCTTCGTGGACCTTCGTGTCCTTGGTGGTAAAAAGTTTCTGCCGTGCCCGCAGGAGGTCGAACAATGCTCTCTGCCAGTCGCCATCTCGTGGTGATATTGTGTGCTGCAGTTCTGTTCGGAGGTTTCTTCTCAACCGCTAAGTCCCGCGAGGTGCCCATGAGCCCGCAAAATGCGCCGTCCACCGAACAAAACACGCGCACCGCGATCAACAACTTCAACGAAGCCTTCAACCGTCACGACGCCGACGCCCTGGCCGCATTCCTGACCGACGACACCGTCTTCGAAGACACCTCTCCCGCCCCCGACGGTCGGCGCATCGACGGCAAAGCCGCCGTCGTTGACTTCTGGCGCGGATGGTTCGCGCGCAACGCCGACGCCCACTTCGACGCCGAAGAAACCATCATCAGCGGCAATCGCGCCGTCGTGCTCTGGGTCTATCGCAAAATGCGCAACGGCCAGCCCTGGCACATCCGCGGCGTAGATATCTTCACTGTCCGCAACGGCAAAGTCGCCGCAAAGCTAGCCTATGTGAAGGGCTGATACTGACACCTCCACATGCGGAAATTCGCACTCACCGCCCTGCTATGCCTGATGTTTTGCGCTCCATTTGTGCTCCTCGCGCTGAGTTATGACGCTGCTCCCTCGGAATTGGGGGTGCTGCGCGCCGGGATCGGTCACGCCACGCTTTGGGCGTCGAAATCGTTGTTCACGGTCTTTCGCGTTCCGGTGATGAACCTGATTCACGGCCTTATGGCAGCGATCATGCTCTCCCGAGCGTCGGCCTTCGGGAACATCGAGCGGCGCATTTCCTACTCGAATATTTTTTCCACGTTGCTGTTCACAATCGCATTGAAATCAGATTTGGAAGGTCTGGAGTTTTTTGCGCCCTCGTCACCGGCACTTCTGCCCTATGCCAGATGGATTGCGCCTGTCACGCTGACGTGTGTAGTGGTCGGGCTTGGCTTGACAATCGTGCGCGGCCGGAAGGTGCCGCTCCCCTGGCCCGAGCTGCAGTTGTCGATGCGCGACAAGATTCTTCTGTCAGGCTTGTTCGCCGTGTACATTGCCATTGTGGTCGCGACTTTCGCGGTTGGACATCGAGCAGGTATCTTGCCTTCGTAACTTAGTGCTTACTTCTGGCTCCGGGCACTTATAAACTCAAATTCCAATGAATCTTCCACTCGAGGAACCGCTGTGACAAAAGACGAAGCTTGGAGTCTGGCCAGCGATTGGGCCGCCGCGTGGAATACTCATGACTTGGATCGGATCATGACGCACTATGACGATGCAGTTGAGTGACTTCGCCGGTCGCCGCCCAGCTATTGGGCACACCTGATGGGAAGGTGGTGGGAAAGACAAACTTGAAAGCCTAATTTCATCGAGGATTGGAAGCTTACCCGGAACTCCACTTTCACCTCGAAAACGTGCTCTGGGGCATAAACAGTGTGGTTCTCTACTACACCAACCAGAAAGGGACGCACACAGCCGAGTTCATGGAGTTGTCGGCAATTGGGAAGGTGGCAAAAGTTGTGGCCAACTACGGTGCATAGAGTTCCAGGACCCTACTGCTGAGACTGCTAAAATTCTCCCCGATGCCAAAACTCTCTCCCGCTGCCCGCGCCCGTAAAATCAAACTCCTGCTCTTCGATGTCGATGGCGTTCTGACCGACGGAAAACTATTCATCTTCCCCGCCCCCGCCGGAATGCAACAGAGCGCACTCGACCAACGCACGCAACAGCAATCTGCCCAACACGCCGGACAGGGCGGATTCGGTTTTCAGAGCCAGTCTCTGATCGAGGCCAAAGGCTTCCACGCCCACGACGGCACCTCGATCTCTCTCGCGCGCCTCGGCGGAATCAAGACCGGACTCATCACCAAGCGCATCTCCGAGACGGTTGCCCTCCGCGCCCGCGACTTGAAACTCGAATACGTCCGCCAGGGAATCCACGACAAGCGGACGTGCTTCGAAGAGGTGATCAAAGATGCAGGGATCCAGCCGGAAGAAGCTGCCTTCGTCGGCGACGATGTCATCGACCTCCCCGCCATGCGCGCCGCGGGCCTGGCCATCGCTGTCAAAAACGCCCGCGCCGAAGTAAAGCGGGAGTCGCACTACATCACGCCCCACGCCGGCGGCGACGGTGCAATTCGCGACGCCGTAGAGTTCATCCTGAAAGCTCAAGGCAAATGGAAAAAAATTCTGGAAGCCTACCTGGGCGAGCGCAGCCCGAAAGGCAGCCGTCAGCTTTCAGCTATCAGCGCTCAGCAAAAACCCAAGTCTCGCTGACGGACGCTGCAACCGCACGCCCTTGGTTGTTGGCAAGAAAATCGAAGTGAATCCGCTCTTACTGACAGCTGAGAGCTGATAGCTGACAGCTAAAGAAAAAAACCCACCGGATGCTTGCTTGGGGCGTGCTCGGGTCAGCATCCGATGGGTTACCGTTTCTCCTTACTCACCCTGTTGTTTTCAGGAGTATGTAGAAAAATTAAACACCCGAATCCGCGAAAGTTCCGTCTATTTTTGTAAAGCTTTGTAAAATCTCGAACCACATCAATGGAACACATTCGCCATCGGAGGGACGACACGACGCGAACTCTCAACTCCTACAACACCGGCGGCTTCGACGCCACTAACTCCGCGAACCGCTTGTCTTTTCGCACCTCGGCAAATTCCGAATCCTTATACACGTTGTTGAAATCCTTGTATCCCTCTTCCAGCGCCTTCTTCAAATACTCCAGCGACCGGTCCGAGTAGCCCATCTTCGCGTACAGTTTCGCGACCAGGAAGTCATAGCGTGCCCTGTCTCCAGGGCTCGGCAACTGCGCCTGCACGCCGCCGCGCGAAGTCCGTTCAAACACATCGGGGTCGAGCGCCAGGGCCTGATTGTAGGCAGACACCGCCGGATCGAATTCCTTCTTCGCAAACAGAGCCGCGCCCAGATTGCTGTAGAACGATGCCGACGAACTGTCGATCGCGATCGCCCTTCGGTAGTCCTTCACCGCCGCACCGTATTTCTGAACTTCGTAGAACACAACGCCCCGGTTGTTGTAGGCATCGGCAAACTTGCGGTCGATCTTGATCGATTGATCAAACGACTTCTTCGCCTCGCGGTAGCGCTGCATCAGCAACTCGGTGATTCCCACCTTGTTCAGCAGGCTCGCCGAGTTCGGCTTCTTCGTCATCGCCGCGCGATAGTAGTCGCGCGCATCGAGGTAAAGTTTCACCGAGCGCAACTGGTCCGCTCGCGCCTCCAGGTCGGCCGCCGTCGCGTCCGGCGCCGGAGGATCGACCAACCGCAACAGCGGCGGCTTTATTTGAACTTGTTCGGCGTGAGAAGCCTGTCCCCACGACACACTCGTCAGGGCGCAGACACAAATGGTGAGAAGCGAGACGGGAACCAGCAATATCCTCGGGCAGGACGACATTGGCCACCCCCAGCTAGTGGACACATTCTGTCACAGTTTTGGGCAGTCGGCGAAGATTTTGTGACGAAACCGGGTCTGAGCCTACGACCTAACACCTAAGACCAGCGCCCCTAATGCGGCGCAGTCTGCCCACTGTCTGCTGGTTTAGACACCGGAGCCGCGGTTTTGTCGTCCTTAAAAATGCCGGCAATCTTGCCGAACAAACCCTTCTTTTTCTTAGTGTCCTGAGGATTGTTCGGGTCCCCGTTCGCGGGATCGGCCTGGGCCTGCTGGGGCTGCACCGCCTTGTCCCCGCCAAACATGCGCGAGAAGAACCCCTTCATCCCCTCCTGCGCGTCGCAGGTGTCGTGCGGCTCCGTCCCCGCCACGAACGCGGAGGTATAGTCATCCGGGCAGGTTGGTGTCGCCAGCCGGTTCGTGGCCTTATCCAGCTGCACGTCCACCACGCCCGTCGGTTGCTGGAACTCCCGCATATCGGCATACTGCGGCAGCGCCGACGCCTTCTTCATGAACTCCGTCCAGATGGGCGCCGCCGTCATCGCACCGCTCAGGCGCAAGTCGCTATAGTCGTCATACCCCACCCACACAATGCACAACAGGTTCGAGGTATATCCCGCGAACCACCCGTCGTGCGAGCTGCCCGTCTTGCCCGCCGCCGGCAGAGTAAACCCGCGCAGCCTCACCGCCGTATATCCCAGCCCGTTATTGATCACGCCTTCCATCATGTTGGTCATGACGTAGGCGATTCGCGGATCGAGCACTTGCCGCTGGTCCGTCGTGTAATTCGCAATCACATCGCCCTTGCCGTTGCGCACCGAGCGCAGCAGGATCGGCGACAGCCGACTCCCGTTATTCGCGAACGAGGTATACGCGCCCGTCATGTCCAGCGGTGACGCATCGTACGATCCCAGCGCCATCGCCGGAGTCGCCTTCACCGACGCGATGCCCGCCGACTTCGCCAGGTCTGCGACCTTGTCGTAGCCCACTTGCTCCGCCACTTTCACCGTCGCGTTGTTCAGCGACATCGCCAGCGCGTACCGCAGCGACACATCCCCGTGATATTCCTCTTTGTAATTGCGCGGCTCGTAGATCTGATCGCCGTAGGCGAAGCTCGAAGGCGCATCCGTCACCACCGACGCCGGAGTCAGCACCGTCTGCGATCCATCCAGCGCCGTGTTCATTGCCGCCGCGTACACGAACGGCTTGAAAATCGATCCCGTCGGCCGCTTCGCCACCGCGTGATTCAACTGGCTCCAGCCGTAGTCCCGGCCTCCCACCAGCGCCAACACCGAGCCCGTATGCGGATCGAGCACCACCATCGCGACCTGCGCCTGCGGACCCGGCGCCACGGTCGTCTCAAACTTCTTCCCGACCTTTACCTTCTTCGTCCGCAGCTTCTTCACCTGGTCGTCGACCAGCTTGATGCCCATCTCCACCGACTGCGCCGCCGCCTTCTGCAGGTCCGGATCGAGCGTCGTATAAATCCGGTACGACTGGTCGTTCAACTCGTTCTCATTGAACTTGGTGATCAGCTGATCCCGAACCATGTCGACAAAATATGGCGCGTCGCTCGACTCGACATTGGGCGGGGCCAGCTTCAGCGGGACGGCTTTTGCCTTGTCTGCCTGCTCCCGGGTAATCGCGTGCGTTTCGACCATCGCGTCCAGCACTAAGTTGCGACGCTCCAGTGCCCGCTCCGGATGGCGATAAGGCGAGAGCCGGCTCGGTCCCTGAATGATTCCCGCCAGCAGCGCGGCCTCGGGCAACGCAATATCTTTCAGATCTTTGTTGAAATACGCCTTCGACGCCTCCGCGAATCCTCCAATTCCGAACGACCCTCGTTGACCGAGGTTGACCCAGTTCGCATAGAACTCGAAGATCTGCTTCTTCGTGAACTTCTGCTCCAGCTCCTCGGAAATCAGCATCTCCGTCAGCTTGCGCTTGACGGTCTTATCTTCCGGATTCAGAAAGAATCCACGCGACAACTGCATGGTCAGCGTTGATCCACCCTGATCGAATTTCTGGTGGGTCAAGCCTACCCGGCGCGTCAGGTCAGCCAGCACCGCCCCGAAGAAGCGGACGAAGTTCACCCCGCTGTGCTCAAAGAAGCTCCGGTCCTCAATCGCCAATACGGCCTGCACCATCACCGGAGGAATGTCGTCGTACTTCACCAGCTGGCGCTTCGACCGCTGCTCCGCGTCGAACAGCGCGGTCACCAGCTGGGGCTCCAGCTCATACGCCGAAAGATCGTTCCCGTTGCTGCTGATCCGGTCGATCTGCCCATCGTGAATGCTGATGCGCGCCGGCTCCGGACTGTGGTACGACTCTGCCCCCGGCGTGATCTCAATCCCATCCTTGGTCAGGCGGAACGTGCCCAGGTTCGACTGCCCTTCCTGATCCGAATACCCCGCCCGCCGCAGCTGAGCCGCAATCTCCTTCGCCTCGATCTGCTCCCCGTCCCGCACCGTTTTCGGCAGGGCGTAGATCTTCGCCGCATTGGCGAACACCGGTGACCGGAACCGCTTCTCGATAATCCGGTCGTACTTGATGTAAAAGTAAGAAAACAGAACCGTGAACGACACGGCCAGGATCAGAAACACCACCACCGCCGCCCGCAGCACGGGGTCGCGAGGCAACCCGCGGATCTTCTTGCCCGCTCCTTCTCCACTTCCCTTCGGAATTCTGATCTTGATGGTCACAGTTCGAGAGCTTTCGCTGGCATTAACGCGCTATGGACGGAACAATCCTCATTCACTCAGACGTCGAGACGGGCCAAAAGGTTTGTCCTGCGTCTTCCCCCGGCATTCCCAGACACACGTCGCAGCCTCACAGTTCGGCCAGGATGCGAAGCTCCAAGGGATGCCTTTATTGTACCCCTCCCCACAGAAACGAAAAGAGACCCGCAGTACATGCGGGTCTCTAAGCCATCAACTCTCGCCCGGCCTACGGCGCGTCCGTCACGACGTAGTTGCCGGCCGCTCCAGCGCTCGGCAGAGTGCTGCTCACAGCGCCGGTCGTCGTATCGACGCCATAGGCAAACTCTTCTCCGATGGACAAATTGGGCGGCTGCGCGACAGTAAACATGAATTCGCCACTCTGATCAAATATGCCTATCGCAGCGTTGAGATCGGTGAATGGTGACGTGGTTAAAGCAGTCAGGGAGCCGTTAGATTCCAGCGTATAGCCTTCCATCGGCAGCAAGGGTGCTGACGCCCCGAAAGAGGTCTGATTGAACGTATATACGTATGTGCCATCCGGATCCACTGCCAGGTAGACTGGAGCGTCGATTGTAAGCGACGGTGAATTGCTAAGTTCGGTAAGAGCTCCCGTAGAACCGATGCCGAAAATGTGGACCTCCGCAGTGGCTCCCGTGATCCCCAGGATGTATTTTCCCGATTTCTCCGAAGCGATCATCGACAGACCCGGGACCAGCGTACCTACCATCGTCAGAGCCCCGGTGGTCTGGTCATAAGAGAACTCCGTCACCGTGTTCCCGGCGAGCGCATACAAATATTTGCCTGCGCCGTCCGTCACCAGTTGTGTCGGCATGATTCCATTGTTCGAGAACGGTGAACCCGTAGCCTCGGCCAGCGAACCATCGGAGTTGATCCCAAACACGTGTATGCCCGCCGGCTCACCGGCGAATAGGAAGCGCCCGGTCGGATCGGCCGTTATCGAATCTCCGGCAACAACATACGGACTGCCGGTGATCGCACTCAGTGCGCCACTCGACGGGTCGATCGAGAATCCGTACAGTTCCGGATTGTTCGAAGAGAGGTAGAGGTATTTCTGGTTCACCACCACCATTCCGTTAAAATCGATGCCCACGTTCACCGAGGGAGACACAAAGCTAGAGACCGGGGCGAAAGTCTGTGAGTTCGCAACGTTCAAACCCTCCAGCGACATTTGGCTCGCGCTCGGATCAACAAAATAGACAAACGCAGTCACACTGATGTTGCCCCCACCGCCCCCACTTGATTTGCCGCTGCCCGACGCTGTGCACGTGGCATTTCCCAGCGTTGTATGACAAATGTAGTGGCCACAGCTGCTCAGCCACATCGCGCTAAGCACCACACCAAAACTAAGGAGCGCTCGTACCTTCATGCTCATGACTTCTCCCAAGAACTTTCCGGAATCCGACCCTCTCCGACAGCCTGAAAAGACCCTTTCCCACGCCGATGTTAGGTCCCACGTAATTACCTGACAAGGTTACGATCGTCATTGTCCGATGACGTGCGGTCCGAAGACGCGAGGCCAGCACGAGGGTGCCCCACCCTTCTCGCGTTTTTGCGAGAGGGTGGGGATTTTGACTTCATGTTTTTAGGATTTTGACTTCTGACTTCTGACTTGCCAAGAAAATTCCGAAGCGGCAAGAATAGCGTCTAGAAGCCCTTGTTCCCGCTCGTAGGTGTGAAATGCAAAGTGAACGAATATCCCGGCAGACTCACCGGCACGCTATAGTCCGCCGCCAAATACACCGCCAACGCTCCCGGCGATCCGATCCGCTGCACCGTCACGTTCTCCGGAGCCAGCGCAATCTGATGTTCCTGAGCTTTCTTGACGACGGCATCGATCAGTTGCTGGTCCGTCGTATGGGCGTTGGCCCCTCCCATCATCGCCACATTCTTCAGATCGTCCTGGAACGAATAATTCGTCAGTTCCGGTGGAACAATCTGAAACCCGACATACACGCAGGCGATAATGACCAGAAATCCGAGAAGTGCTTTTACTGTTCCCATGTCCCACAATCCGCTCAGCGGGACCGGGGAGATCAACTCACCCTGCCCGACCGAGCAACTCCCGCAGAGATTCCACAACCGCCTCGATCCTAACATCGCGTACTTCCCGAGTCGAACGTAAAACGACTTCCACAGTGCCTTCGGTAACCTTGTTTCCGACGGTGATTCTAAAGGGGATACCGACCAGATCCGCATCCTTGAACTTCACTCCCGGCCGTTCGTTCCGGTCATCCAGGATCACATCGAACCCCGCCGCCTCCAACTGCTTCGCAATGTCCTCCGCCGCCGCCCGCACCGCCACGTCCTTCACATTGACTGGCGCCACCACAACCTCAAACGGAGCAATCGACGCCGGCAGCCAGAACCCGTTCTCATCATTACTCTGCTCCACCGCCGCCGTCAGAATCCGCTCAATCCCAATCCCGTAGCACCCCATGATCGGCATCACTTCCTTGCCGTTCTTGTCGAGCACCCGCGCCCCCATCGACTCCGAGTACCGATACCCCAGCTTGAAGATGTGCCCAATCTCCACCGCCGTATCGATGCGCAGCGCCATCCCGCAATTCGGGCACCCCTCCCCGGCGGTTACCGCCCGCAGATCCGCATACGCCGTCGCATGAAAGTCCTTCCCCGGCGTGATGTTCTTCATGTGATAGTCCTCTTTATTGGCGCCCGCAATCAGGTTCACTCGCCCTTCGAGCGCCTTGTCGACCAAGACAAAAGGTAGGTTGGTGTCTCTGGGACGAGTCAACGATTTTGGATCGCCACCCTCATAAACGACATCCTTGGCTGCCTCGCCGGGAAACACATCCGCCAGAGGCTCGCACCATTCCGCGAATTCACGCGCCGATGCCGGATCAACTCCAACAGGCCCAAGATAGCCAGCTGGAGATTTGAACACTGCCTGTATCTCCGCATCAAGCATTGGGCGAATATCAAAAGCTTTGAGGACGGCCTTCAGCTTCGCTTCATTTAGCATGTGGTCTCCACGAAGGAAAACCACTACCGGCCTCTCAGCTCTGACCTTGCCAGTGTGATCGACGTGCTGAGTCTTAGCCATCAACGCCAGAGTCTTGATCTTGTTCTTCGGCGACACTCCCAGAAACCGCGCCACATCCTCAATCGTCTTCTGCCCCGGCGTGTGCACTTCGAGCGGCTTGCCGTCTCCCTCCGGTGCAAGATCTCCCCACGCTTCCAGCTTCGAAGTCGCCTTCTCCATGTTCGCCGCGTAGTTGCACCCGTCGCAGCTCACAATCTGATCTTCTCCCGCCGGAGTCCGCACCATAAACTCGTGCGACTCCTTCCCGCCCATCGCCCCCGAGTCCGCCTCGACCACCATGTACTTCAATCCACACCGATCAAAGATGCGGCAATAGGCCTCGTAATGCTTCTTGTAAGAAACATCCAGCCCCGCCGCGTCGATGTCGAACGAATACGAGTCCTTCATCATGAACTGCCGCACCCGCAGCAGTCCCGACCTCGGCCGCGGCTCATCGCGAAACTTCGGCGCAATCTGATACCAGATCTGCGGCAACTGCTTGTAACTCCGCAAATCTTTCAAGGCGATGGACGTCATGACTTCTTCCTCGGTCATCCCCAGCGCCATTTCTGTGCCCTTCCGGTCTTTCAACCGAAACAGATTCTCCCCCATCAGCGCCCAGCGCCCACTAGCCTCCCAAAGCTCCCGCGGATGCAGCGCCGGCAAATAAAACTCCTGCCCGATCTTGTCCATCTCCTCGCGCACAATGCGCACGATCTTGTTAAACGACCGGTTCCCCAAGAAGAGGTAGGAATAAATCCCCGCCGCAAGCTGCCGGATGTACCCCGCCCGCACCAGAAATTTATGCGAAGCCACTTCCGCGTCAGCCGGCGCCTCGCGCAACGTAGGAATAAAGCTTTCAGACCATCGATGCATAGTGAAGGATTCCCGTAAAAGTGGAATTGGTTATTGTAGCAGCGGGCGAGTGGTGTGTTGAGTTCGACACGCGTAGCGGCGTCATCCTGAGCGGAGCCGTTCTTCAGGCGAAGCGAAGGATCTCGCGTGAGGGTGAGGCTTTGCCCCCGCCTTGCTTGCCCGCACCGTCCGGGCTACCATTCCTGCACCTAAGGAATGGGTGCTAGCTATGAATAGCCACGACGTTATTCCTTTCATCATGTTCGGTGGCTTCTTTGTCCTGATGGCCATCATCATCACGGCCAGCGTCCGCTACGCCAAGAAACGAACCCGGGAACTCACCGAGATCGCGCAGCAAATCGGCTTTCGGTTCGTCGGAAAAAACTGGAGCGGCCCGTCCCTCTCCTCCCCGCCCAAGATTTCATTGCTGCAACGCACCCGCGGAAGATTCAACAACGTGATGACCGGATCCTCGGGTGGACTCCAAATCAGCCTCTTCGATTACACCTACCCAATGGGAAAGAGCTCGGTCACCCAGACTCTGGCGACCTTCTCGCAGGACCAGCAATTGCCGCCGTTTGCGCTACGCCCCGAAAATTTCCTCGACCGCATTGGCGACGCCATCGTTCACAACGACATCGACTTCGATTCCAACCCGGAGTTTTCCAAGCGCTACCTCTTGAAGAGCCCGGACGAGGCCGGCACTCGCAGACTCTTCACCCCAAGCCTGCTGACTTACCTCGAGCAGTTCCAAACGAATTGGTGCATAGAAGGAACCGGACCGACTCTCCTCGTTTACCACGGCGGGAGACCCATGAGCCCTTCCGACCTGCCTGCTTTTCTCGAAGAAACTTCCAGGATTGCGCGAACCGTCTTCGCTTCCGACGGCCTGAGGAAGCCGGTGCCATAAGCCGTCGCAGTTGCTGCGACCTCGACGCCAACACTACCCCGCCAGCTGCCGTAGAATCTCTTTCCCCAGCTTCTGCGCCTCGCCAAAAAATTTCTGATACTCCAGAAACAGCCGGTTCAACTCCAGCGACTTGTCCGCCGACAGATGCCTGCGCAGCATCATGTCCCGCACATGCACCGGGTTCGGCAAGGTGGCGTCCTCATTCAACTCTTCCAACGCGGTCTTGGGATCATAGTGATACATAAAAGCCTCATTGAGTGATTGAGTGATCGGGCCATTGCGCGATTGGGAATTCAAAACCTGCTGTTGACTCCCAATCACTCAATCGCCCGATCGCCCAATTACTCAATTCACATCATCTCCGTTCCCCACAGGTCATGCAAATGCACGATCCCTTCGAGCTTCCCGCGAGAATCGACCACCATCAAAGAAGTAATCTTCTTCTCTTCCATCAACGCGATCGCCGTCGCCGCAAACTCGTTCCTCCCGATCGTCTTCGGATCCCGCGTCATCGCTTCCCCCGCCGTCAGATCCACTACATCCTTCCCGCGCTTCTCCAGCAGTCGCCGCAAATCCCCATCACTGACAATCCCGACGAGTTTCTCGCCCTCCACCACAGCCGTCACGCCCAGTTTCTTCCGTGACATCTCATAAATCACATCCGGCATCTTCGTCGAAGGCTTGACCCGAGGCAACGCCTCACCTGTATGCATCAGCGACTCCACCCGCGCCAACCGCTTCCCCAGCTTCCCCCCCGGATGCAAATTGGCAAAATCCTCTTCCTGAAACCCGCGCCGCTCACTCAAAGTAACCGCCAGCGCGTCTCCCAACGCCAGCATGGTGGTAGTCGAAGCCGTCGGCGCCAGCCCCAACGAACAAGCCTCCTGCGCAATGGAACAGTCCAGTGCCACATCCGCGGCCGAAGCCAAGGTCGAAATCGCTTGCTTGGAGTTGGTGTATGTGGCGCGGGCGCCCCCGCCCGCGTCCGGAGCCGCTCCGGGTGCCCCATTTCTCGCGCGTCCTTTGCGCGAGAAGCGGGCACTCTCACCGCCCGACTTCACGGACACGGCTGCCCCACCCTTCGCGGTTCTCGAAGAGCGGGATTCCCAAATCTCGTCCCCCGTCATCGCAATCAACGGAACCCGCAGCCTCTTGATCGTCGCCAGCAGCGCCAGAATCTCCTCCGTCTCCCCGCTCGCCGACAGCGCCAGCACCACATCCCCCCGCACCACCATCCCCAAATCCCCGTGCAGCGCCTCCACCGGATGCAGATACAGCGCCGGAGTCCCCGTCGAACTGAGCGTCGCCGCAATCTTGCGCGCAATCAGCCCGCTCTTCCCCATTCCCGTAACGACCACCCGCCCCGCGCACGAAAACAACAACTCCACCGCCCGCTGAAACGCCTCCGCCATCGGACCGCCAATCCGGTCCGCCAGCGCACGCAAGGCCTCCGCCTCAATGCGCACCACATTCTCGCCAGTATTTTTCATTCAGGGGATTCCAGAAAGAAGGATGTTAGCACGCACGAAGAGCGTGGGAGAGGAAGGAATAGCGTATGAAGATAAAGGAATAGCGTGAAAGAGAAAGGATTAACGTGAAAGAGCGGCCCTTCAGGGCCGCGTAAAGCCCGCCCATAAGATCGGGCTTTAGCCCCCGTGGCTTCTCCTCAGAAGTGATCCTCCCTTGGCGGCGTCACCGTCCTCTGCCCAAGCACCGCCAGTCCGCGAGACTGGATCAACTTGTCCCACGGCCCCGCCTGCCAGTTGTCCCGCGTCTTCGTCACAAACCGCCACGGCGGCAGCGTGAGCATCAAATTCCGCGCCGTCGAATGCACATACGGTTCATACATCGATCGCAACTTGGCCAGCTTATCCCTCGCATATTCATCGCTCCGCAACCGCAATCCCGCTGCCCCCAGCGCGTCCCGCAGCGCCGTCCATTCCGCCTCCGGTAATCGGTCCGGCGCGGCGGAGTCGTATTTCGCATTCACCACCTGCGCCAGATCCACCGCCGCGTGCCGCGCCATGGCAAACGTTAACTTCGCCTGCCCCGGATGCACTCCCTCAATCCCCGTCAGCACCAGCGACGTCACATCCAGCATCGTCGTCAGCGCGCCCACCCACGACTGGTTACTGTGCTGCGACCGGAAAAACGTCAGCACCGGATACGAAATCTGGCTCTCCAGCAACTCTCCCGCCCACCGCTCCCACTCCCGCAATACTTCATCGAGGACTCTCTGATCCACGCCCGGATCTTCCGACCTCCCCGCCAGCCGCACCAGCAACTCCGCCGCCGACGGCGGCGATCCCGCCCGCGCATCCAGCATCGAAATCTGAATCTCGCGCCGCGAGAACGACGCATACACCACCGGGATATATCCAATCACCACGCCCAGAAAGGCGAAACCCATCCCGGCTTCGAACACCGAAAGCGCCCGCGCCGGGCCCGAAGTCGGAACAATATCGCCGTACCCCAGCGTGAAAAAAGTTTCCCCGCTGTGATAAAGAATCTTGCCGAACGTGAGCCGCTCGCCACTGAGCTGCTCGTGACCGCCGATGCCTTGCTGGATCAGCGCAAACCCCAGGATCAATCCCGCCGCCCAGAACCCCAGCAGCAGAATCAGCGACAGAGGCCCGAAATATCCCAGAAAATTCTGCTGCCGCGAGACCTTCTTAATGCGGGACGCGAGTCGGCGCCATGGAATCCACGTCCGCCGGTAAAACCACGCCGTCAACTTGAAATGCCGCGTCACTCGCCGCGGCAGCACCACGGTCTCGAAGGCATCCAGCAGCACCACCCAAATGATGATGACGCCGAACACCGCCGCGACTACGCTGCCGTGCGAATTCGCCAGTAATGTCGAAGCCCGAAACATTGCGATGTAGATGCGGCGAAAAGAGTATCAGATTCGGCTTCCGGCTGCCGCTCCCCGGCTTCCGGGCGCGGTAAAGCAGCACGATGTGGTTGAGGAAAGGAAGGGCAGAGTTTGAGAATCAAAAGCGAGCGGTGTTCCCGGAAGCCGAAAGCCGGCAGCCGGAAGCCCGCTACTGAGGCTTGGTGGCGGTCGTCGGCGCTGGAGGTGTCGTCGCCTGCCCCGCCGCCGGCTTGGCCGTACTCGGCGCCGTAGTCCCTGGCTTCGCTGCCGGCTTCTTCTTCACTGCCGGCTTCTTCGGCGGCTCATTGTCGTCCACCACGATCTTCTTCGCTGGGGCCACCGGAACCGCTGCCTGCGCCGTCTTCAAATCCGTGCGCAACCGGACAATCTCCGCTTCCTTCGCCGCCGACAAAGTCTCCATCCGCTGCGCCAGTTGCTTGCGCGTGCCTTCGAACCCGCTCAGATCGTTCGAGAGCGACTGCAGATCGTCCTTCGACCCGAACGCTCCCGCCCCTTCCACCACGCTCCCCATCACGTCGTACAAGGCATCCAGGTTGCGGTAGAGCTTAAAAGTCGCCGGCAGATCTTCCGGGGCAGCGCGCAGCTGCGCAATCATCTCCGGCAGAGCTCCCTGCAGGTTGCGCTGAATCGAATCTACGTTCCCCAGCGCCTGCTTCTTGTACGCGTTGTCAGTCTTCCAGTGTTCGATCCGCAGCTTCACCAGGTCGGCCTGCGTATTCTTGGAACTCGCTTCCAACTGCGCCAGTAGCCCGTTCAGTTGCGTCACGGAAGCGTACGAAACCGGCTCGTTACTCTGCCCTCCCGTTGCACCCGCGGTTGGCGTCGGCCCCGATTGGCCCAGGACGGCCGTTACGCACAATAAGGTCATGCACAATAAAGAAGATGGAAACACTGGCAAAAGAGAAGTCCGATTCATTGTTTGGGGCGTTGGCGCTCGCGAGCCACAGCATACTATATCAGCCATCGCACCGCTCATCGGGTGAATCCCCGACAACCGCGCATGGCGTCGTTTCTCCCCGAACTCTCCCTCTAACTCAGGGCGTCATCCTGACGGCACCCGCGTGTCGGACATCCTTATCAGGGGCGTCATCCTGACGGAGCCGTTCTTCAGGCGGAGGAAGGATCTCGCACGCACACCGGAAACTGTCGGAACCGGCTCGAGTGCCGGGTGCCCCATTTCTCGCGCGCCCTTTGCGCAAGAAATGGGGAATCTGCTCCGTGCAACCCCAATTGGCGAACCCAACTCCAACAGACGATAATGAGATGATCCTATGTCCCACTGCCCTTACCCGCGCTCCCGCAATAAATTCCGCGCCCTCGTCCTTATCCTGACCACGCTGCTCTTTCTTCCCCGTGCCACCCCCGCCCAGGATCTCTCCCGCCGTCTCATCCTCAAAGACGGGTCCTATCAATCCATCACGAAATACGAAGTCAAAGGCGACCGGGTCCGCTATTTCAGCGCCGAGCGCGATGACTGGGAAGAACTCCCTACCTCCCTCGTCGACTGGCCCGCCACTGAGAAATACGAAAAAGATCGCGCCGCAGGATCCTCTGTCCCCGAAGCCGCCCAACTCGACAAGGAGATCGAGCAGCAGAGCGAACGCGAAGAAGCCCAACTCCCCGAAGTCGCCCCCGGCCTTCGCCTGCCCGAAGACTCAGGCGTGTTTCTCCTCGACAGCTTTCAGGGCGAGTCCCAGATCGTCGAAGTGCAGCAGACCGTCGGCGACGTCGTCCGCAACACTAAAGCCAACATCCTCCGTGGCGCCATCAACCCCATCGCTGGCATGAAACAGTCCATCGAACTCGAGGGAGCGCATTCCGCCGTGCAGGCCCACGTCGACTTCCCCGCGCTCTACATCAAGATCGACGACGACCCCACCCACCCCGATCTGGGCGCGCCCAAAGATTCCACCCACGCAGCGCAAGGTCCCCAGCAGCCGCAACAACCCGAGGGACCGGTCGTCCCCTTCGACCGTTTCCGCATCGTCCGCACCGAGGTCAAGGGCAGCAAGCGCATCGTGGGCGACGTCAAACGCCAGGTCACCGGCAAAATCAGCCAGGAGCAGAAAATCGCAAAAACCACGATTACGCGCGTGAGCGGCGGCTGGCTGAAACTAACGCCCACCGAAGGTCTCACTCCCGGAGAATATGCTCTCGTCGAAATGATGGGAAAAGAAGGAACGACGGGCGCCGAAAGCATGAACCTCTACGTCTGGGATTTCGGCGTCAACCCCAAAGCCCCCGCCAACCACAACCCCTGGAAGCCAACCGCCACAGACACAAAGCCAGCACCGAAACCAGATTCCGATGCGCAGCCCAACTGATTCCGGAAGTTCGACTCCAAGCAGAATATCGAGAGGCAGAGAGGTGATGCGCTCGTATGCGGCCAGCTCTTGCCGTGGAGCAGCGAAACAATTTAGCCCAGCGCTTCAGCGTTGGGGTAGCCTCTGGAAAAATGGAAACCAGTCCCCGAGGGACAAAACAAGATGACAACCTGAAGATGGCGATACCGCGAAAAGTCTTGAACTCCCGGAGAATTGCGTCCCGCCGCGATCAACCTCGCGCTGCCCTTTTAAGCCGCCGCCAGCGTCCCCGGCTCAACCCCGCCGTCCCGACGCGCATCCACAAAAAATCGCTCCCCCTCATGGCGGAAACTCTCGGCCGTAAACCCGGCGCGCCGTAACACCATCCGCATCCCGGCATCCGTCTGACAACATTCGGCCACTTTTCCAAAGGAGAGGACTCTCCCGGAAAAATGCAAAACCATTCCATTCAAAAGCACGAAAGCGCGGAACAAACTCGCCTTGGGTTTGGGGAAGGCCTGCCGGAATTCGCTCCAGGTGAAGCTAGGAGCGTGCAGGCTCGCCTTCAACCACCCGCCCGGAACCAGAACCCGGTGTAATTCCGCCAAGGTTCGCGGGATATGCATGTATGGCAAAGCGACGTTGCAGAATACTCCGTCAACGCTGCCATCGGCCAGCGGGATATTCTCGCCACGCCCGCAGAGGTAACGCCATCCGCGGGCGCTGTACTTCAGATTGGCTGCTTGCAATCGATTTTGCTGCAGGTCAATCCCAATGATGTGACGGTTCTCCACCTGCAATCCGAGCCCCTGCCACGAATCGCCGGTACCACATCCGAGATCGAGAATCCGCTCCATAGGCACAGCGCGTGCAGAAGGTCCGCAAAACACGACCAGCCTACACGACTTTCCACGAGCGGACAATTGAAGTATTTCGACACGAAGGCGGGTTGCAATTCCGAAGAAACCGAAGGTCTTATGTCCGAGGTCTGAGGTCCGGAAGCCGGGAATTACTCCTTCAACATCCCCCGCTGCGCAATCCCAATATTATCCCGCGACGAATTCTTCACCACGTACATCATTCCATCCGCCTGCCGGATCACATCATGCGCCGTGCGCGCGTCATGCGGATACGTCGCCAGTCCAATCGACGCCCGCACATTCAGATTCAATCCCTCTTCGCGGCAGAAACAACTCGCGCGCAGCCCGTCGCGTAACCGTTTCGCTACCACCAGCGCCTGGTCTTTGCTGGTTTGGGGCAGCAGCACCACAAACTCATCGCCGCCATAACGAAACGCGAAATCAATCAACCGCAGCTGCGCCTTCACCAGATAGCCGATCTCCGCCAGCAGCTTGCTCCCAATCAAATGCCCGTGCGTGTCGTTCACCGACTTGAAATGATCGAGATCAATAAACAGCACGCTGAACTCATATCCAAAACGCGACGATCGGTAGACCTCGGTCTCCAGCGTCTTGTACAGATGCCGCGCGTTGTACAGCCCTGTGCAGTCGTCGGTGATCGTCAGTTCCTGAATCTTCTCCACCCAGCGCGCGTTCTCAATGGCAATCGCCGCGTAGTCGCACAGCGATTGCAGAAAGAACAGCTCGGGCTCCTTGAACCGTTCCATATCGACGTTCACCAACTGGATCACGCCCAGCACCCGCAGCTTCGACCGCAGGGGCACGCAAATCACCGACCGCGTCTCCCACTTCGTAGCGTCATCCACCCGGCTCGCAAAAAACGGATCCGCGCCCACATCCGGCACCACGCGCGCCTCCCCGTGTTTCGCGACCCATCCCGCGATTCCTTCGCCCATTTTTAGCCGGACATTCTTCAGCGCCTCGGCCTTGTCTCCCACCGCGATCGCAAAGTAGAGTTCCTCGCGCGCTTCGTCCACCATCAGCAGCGACCACGTGTCGGGACGGAAATATTCCGCCATCTTTTCCATGATCGTTTGCAGAATGGAATCAAGATCCAGCGACGACGTCAGCGCCTTGGCCACGTCGTGAAAGATCGTCAGTTCCTGGTTCTGGCGCGTCAATTGGGTGCCGGCCTCAGGCATGCAGAGAATACCGTTGTCCTCACTTGAGAAGGGTGGCGTTCAAAAAATTATAAGCGTCACTTTCGTACAGCGGCAATGAACGTTGGTAACAGGAACCCCTAAAGCCAACGGGATGAACCGTTTCGCGACCGTCGGGGGACATAGGGTCAAATTGTTGTGGAGCAAGGACCGTGGGGGCGGACACTCCTGTCCGTCGCTCTTGACCTTAGCTTTTGATCGTCGCTTTTGATCCATGTGGCGCGGACCCGCCCTGAGCGAAGTCGAAGGGGCCCCCGCCCGCGGCCTTTGACTTTGATCTTGATTCCCCCGAATCTAGTTTTCCGTGACGAAGAATCCAGCCGCAGCGCGGCGCCAACTTAGCCCAGCGCCTCAGCGCTGGGGCACCTGCGGAAAGTGGGAACCAACTCCCGGGACGACAGAACAAGCACGACATCCTTGCGCGCCTGGCGTAATCTACCTATGAACATGAACAACCGAACAACCCGCGCCCTGTCGTCAATTCTCTTTGCTCTCGCCCTGTCGCTCGCGGCCAGCGCACAAACTCCTGCAGCTCCCGACCCCAAATCCGTCCCCGTGGTGGACGGCGCCATCGGCACCTGCTCCTACGACTTCACCGTCACCGACCCAGCCAATGCTCCCGTCTACGCCGCCAAAATCAAAGTCCACATCGCCTACGGATTCATGTACGCCCGCAAACTCGACCTCGAAGTCGGCACCAACGTCGACGGCAAAGCCCGCTTCACCGGACTCCCCGAACGCACCAAGCGCGGACTCTTCTTCGAAGCCTCGGAAGGCGACCGCACCGGCAACGCCTTCGTCGACCCCGCCACCACCTGCAAATCCCAATTCACCGTCGTCCTCCGCAAGAAGCCTTGAGTGCTTCATGAAACCCTGACTCCGTCGGGGGCGTCATCCCGACCGGAGCCGTTCTTCAGGCGAAGGGAGGGATCTCGCGCGCACATCACCAAGGACCAATTCTTGAACGGCGTCCCTCCCTTGGTTACCCACGTCTAGACCTCTTGGCGGTGGCAACCCCTCGCCGCTTGTCCTATGATGTTCCCGTAATCCGCTGTAAACCAACGTGGGCGATTTCGGCGACAAATTCCGCAAGGCACGCGAGAAGAAGGAACTCTCGTTCGATGACGTTTCCAACGTCACCAAGATCAGTGCGCGCATGCTCCGTGCCATCGAAGAAGAACACTTCGACCAACTCCCTGGCGGCGTTTTCAACAAGGGATTCATTCGCGCCTACGCCAAGCATCTTGGACTCAACGACGAAGAGGCCATCACTGACTACCTCGCCTGCCTGCGTCAGGCACAGATCGACGCTCATGAAGTCTGGGAACCCTCACGCCCTGGCGCAGCCGCGGCGCAACCCCGTGCCCAGTCGCCGGAAAGGCGTCGCACGGTCGAACCCAACCTTTCGTCCGTGAAATCGCAAACTCCGACACAGGTCGAGGAACTTCCCGAACTGCATCTTCCCCGTGCCGAAGACGTTCGCCCTCGCCGCAAAGAATTCGGCGACAGCCCCCGTGAAATTCCGTGGGCAATCCTGGCCGTCGCTGCGGTGGTCATCGTCCTCGGAATCATCCTCTGGACTCGCCGTTCGCACCGTGCCACGACCGCGGCGGCCAACACGTCACCAGCGATCACTGCACAAACGTCGGCACAGGCAACGACCACTCCGGCAACGCCTGCGCAGACAATGACTGCGCAGACAATGACCGCGCAGACAATGACCGCGCAGACAGCGAAGGCGCAGCCGGCTCCGCCCGCAACCTCTGCCAAGCCGACAGCGAGTCAGCCACGCCAAACCGCACCTTCCGCGGCGACTCCGGTGCACTCTCTTACTCCGAATTCTCAGCCGCCTCAGAGCACTCCACTGTCAGCAGCGGCTCATCCGACGGATGCAGCTTCAACCACCCCATCCAGCCCTGAGACCAGCGACAGCAACGATGCAACCGCTCGATCCTCCGCGAAGCCGAGCCTCAAGACACCGGAAAAATCCGCGCCCTCACTCGCGCTGGTCATCCGCGCCACAGAAACATCCTGGATTTCCGTCATGGCCGACGGCCAGACCGTCAGCCGGGAAACTCTCATCGCCCCCGCGCATACCTCGGTCCGCGCCAATCGCGAAATCGTCGCCCGCGTCGGCAATGCCGCCGGAGTCACGTTCCTCTGGAACGGCCAGGAAATTCCCGCCGACGGCGCCGAGGGCGAGGTCAAAACCTTCGTCTTCGATTCCACCGGCATGCACGTCGCCGCCGCCAGCCAACCCACCCCACAAAACCCATAAGCTCCCAATCCGAAGCGGACTCATCCGGGCCAGAGATCATCAGGCCTTGTTCCGGGAAGGCGTCATCCTGACGGAGCCGTTCTTCCGGCGGAGGAAGGATCTCGCGCGCATCCCCGCCAACAAAATCCTTAGGCCTTGTTGCAGAAGGCGTCATCCTGACGCAGCCGCTCTTCAGGCGGAGGAAGGATCTCACGGATGCGCGGCGCTTCAGATGCTGCGGACAAACTTACCAATGCATGCGCCACCGTGGAAGAGCGGCCCTTCAGGGCCGCGTGAAGACGCGGAATGAATATGGGATTCAGCCCCGTGGTCAGCGGTTGACTCCTACTGCAAAACGCACAAGGGAAGCCCGGCGAGGCGCCCTCACCTCAACGAACTAAGCCCCGGCTGCAGCCACGAAAATAGAAACCCCGACCACTCCGGGAATATCTGCGTGATCAAACCAAGCACCGGCGCCGCACCGTACCCCACAACCTTGAACCAGAACTCGGAACCCAACTCTCCCGGATTCGTGTTGGTGACATGACTCAAAGTGGCGTCGCGATGCATATCCGCGTAAACGAAAACCACGACCGCACCGAACGCAAGAAATAAAGACAGCAGGGCTCCGCTCAGCAACGGCCGCGGATCGAATGGATAGCTCGACACCGCTATCGTCGCGGCCACGAACAGATACACACCTCCCAGCACGATCGTGCGGATCCGCCCCAGCAGATTTTGCGCGTATCCCAAATAGGTCAGGCACACCAGCTCTTCCGCATTCCGGATCAGCCCATTCTTCGACGGTGCCGGACCCTGCCGGCGATCGTCATCGCACTTGTCAGCAGGGTCGACCTGGATCAGAGATTTCTTTTCCACTTTTGACGCTGGAATCAGAAGTTCGGTCAACACCACTCCCGTGGTTTCGGCCACCTGCTTCTGGAACGCCCCGAAACGCTGCAGATCTGCCGCCTTCGGATTGTTGAAATTCTTGGAATACCACTCGGCAAATCTCAGCCCCGCGCTCTGAGTCGCTTCCACGGCTGTACGACAAACGCCGACGCCCGCAAATGCATCCTGCTCTGCGCTGTCCTTGGGGACAGCGAACAGAACCATCGACCGGTGCAGATGATTCAAGCACTCCAGTTGCCGCGACAGCAGCTTATACCGCACGTCGAGCACGTTTCCGCTCATCTTCCAGACGCTGCCCCACGAATATCCGTGCAGCGCCCCGAGCGTCCGGCGCATCGCCAGGCGGTCGAGAAACACCAGAAGCTGCCGGGTGTTGCTCCAGGTTCGCCAAATCTGCCAGGCTTCCACCAGGATCAGGCTGAAATAAAAGTCCAGCCAGAAGCAGTAAATCAAGGCATACTTCCTCGCCCCCAGACTGCGAACGGGCACATCGCTCACCAGGCAGGCCACGAGCAACGCGAAGCCAGTGAACAATACCAGCATCAGCTTCACGTTGTCCCAGGCAAGCGGGGTCGCTATGAGTTCCGCGGGCTTCGCGGCCTTTTCTTGACTGAACATCGAGAGCTTCAACTCATCTTTCGATCCCGGGACCTTGATTCCCAGCCTTGAAAGCGGAGGGAGGCATGGGCGATCCGGTCCGAACAAAGCCAGCCCGTGCAGCGCATACCAAAACCAGAGATACAGTCCCATCGTCATCGACAGGAACGGAACGATGGGCGAGACGCCGCTGGTGAGATGCATCGAGCGGTAGTAGGCAAATGCGCGAGTCGCCAGCGCAAGAACCCCTTCGAGCGGGTTCACCCATGTCCGAAAGAACGCCCACACAAATACGCCAAACAGCACCAGCGAGAATCCCACCCGCCATGCGGAACGTGCCAGCACGCGGTTCGCATATCCGTTCAACTTTCTCGTCGCGACGATGTTCGCAATCATCGCGATTCCACACACGACGCATACGGAGACAACCACAACCCAGACCACCTTGCTACTCGTAGCAGGACTTGGCCCCTGGGCGAATATTCCGCAGCCCCAACCGGCAAGCAGCGCCATCTGAGCGATGAGGTAACTGCCAATCAAAACCAGCCCTGTATGCCGGCGGCCAGCGGTGGCAAAGTGCGCCCGGAAAGCGGGCTTCGCCGTAAACGACGCGTACTGGCAGCACAGCGCGTGAAACAGCGCGAATCCACATAACGCAATCAGCAACACCGTCGTGCTTCGGGGCATCCCTGGCCATCTCGGATCCCATGACGAACTGGGATTCTTTGCCTGCGCGTCGGTTCTCGCACCCGCGGTCCCCACATTCTCGACCGAGAGCCGATCTTCGGGATGCGGTGGCAGCGTCCGATCGTTGAGCGCTGCCAATGGCCACGTACCATTTCTCGTGATCACCGACAGCCATGCCGCGGGCCTGCACCGAGACTGCTCTGAGTTCGGGTCGCACGGTTTCGCTTCCATCCAGTAGGGCGGGGAGTAGTCAGGCAGCGGCGCATACGGCTTTGTACGGTCCGGCTTGCACCGCAGGGCTGGTGCGAAGACTTCTTGATCGCTAAATGTGCAGCTGAGAGCCGGCGTCTCGCCCTGGTCTCGCGCCAGAGCCTGCAGCAACAGCCGCGAAGCGATGTACGTTCCTTCGGTGGAGTCTTCTGGAAACACGCGGTGGGAACGCGCGTCATAGGGTGACATTTCCGTCCAGTCTCGCGCCCAGGAGAACAGCGGGTACGTCGACAACGTCATCACTCCACTGAGCGCCATGGCGTCCTGCCCTCTTTGGAAGAGCAGGTCGGAATTCCGCACCACGACCCGGGCTTCTGGATAGTCGCGGCGCAGAAAATTGGCCAGGAAGAGCGGATCTAACGTATTGCTGCTGAGCAGAACCACGTATTGCGCTCCGTGCGCCCGAAGCGCCTCCACGATTCCCAGCAATTGCGCCTCCTGGGAAAGCGGTGTTTGATTCCCGGCGTACGTCCGCACCGTGTCGTGTTGCTCGCCTCCCGGATCCGCCAGATCAGTCGGCAGGCTCTTGCGCTGGGCACTATCCTGACTCTGTTGCGACGTTGCCGTGCTGAACATGGACTGGCTCTGGTAGGCGGCTCGCAGGGTTGAGATATCCCGGGGATAGTAAAACGTAGTCACCAGTGGGCAGTTGTGGGTTTTGCCCCTCTCCTTGATCACCGAATTGCCGTACGCCGTTTCATCCTCGGAAAGAATCGCTACGTTCGTCACATCAATGCTTCCGTCCGGTTTCCTTCCCACCCACCAGCAGAAGCTATCCAGAACCGTATCGTCATCCTGAAGAAAACTGCGGAAATCAGCGCCCGTCGTTTTCATTGCGCTCGCAAACTGTGTGCCGTCATCCCTGCTGCTGGCGCTCCCCGTATAGATGGCGAATTTTTTCCCTCCATTGAATCTGCTCGCCAGCTTGTCGGTTGAGATCAATTCATTCAGCGACGGCAGCGCACCCGAAAACGTCGGTCCCAGGACCGCTACCGGCGGACTCTTGCTGCCGTGCCCTTGTAATGCTTCAATCCACGCCACTGCATTCTCGAATTGCATGCGGTGGATGCCACGGGTCGGTTCCTCGCCTACGATGAAGACAATCAGCGCTTTCTCGTACGGCTCGTTAGCCGTTTGCGTGCCAGGTACCTTAGGTGCTTTGGGATCGTCGCTAGCCTTTCGGAACAGCAGGATGCCCGGCTGATCCTCGCGCTTCGTCTTGCGATCATCCGATTCGTCTTGATCCGCAAGCATCACCAGTTCTGGCTCCTCGGTCTCCCAAGGCAGCCACGACGAATCGTATTCATAGCCCTCGTCCTGCGCCCCTTGCTGAATGGCCTCAATGAAGCGATCGAAAAGAAGCGAGAAATGCGTATGCAGCGGGTCTGGA
Organism: uncultured Acidobacteriaceae bacterium; assembly: GCA_963701935.1. GTDB lineage: Bacteria > Acidobacteriota > Terriglobia > Terriglobales > Acidobacteriaceae > Sulfotelmatobacter. Next base: position 408,341 of record CAVPBT010000002.1, read on the forward strand.
ACCGTCGCTATTACAAAGGTGGGCTGAAATTCGAGATCAGGTTTGGAGACAATATCTGGTTGGCCACCCGGTTCGTAACACACGTCCGGAGCCGCGATGTTTTCGTGCAGGAAGAAGTGTTCCAACAGAGAAATGGAGTCGGCACACTGCGGTTGGGCGCCTTTAGAAGGTTTCGTCTTGGTGGCGCTTTTTATCCCTACGCGTGCCGGAGGACCGCTTGCCTGAGGTTTGCCCGCCGGTTGCGACGAAATTCCCACCGCCGCCACAATGGCCACGGCCGCGGCGGCTCCCCATGCCAGTTCCTGTCTCATTGCGTAATCTCATTCCGGGGGGAAGGGACAACGCATCACGCACCCAAACCGTGGCAACAGGTAACACCCTCCGCCCGCCTCATGCAAGCGAAAACGAATCTTGTTCTGATTTCGTAACAGCCGCAACTGAACCTGGCTGGCCCACCCTTCGCGATTTTCGAAGGGTGGGTATCCCCCAATCGAATGGTGCTGATTCAACCCCAAGCGTTGCAGGCATATCCCGTCCCGCCCACTCGCCATTTCCTTCCATCCACCGCTCCATTTCCGCTATTGGATTCATCCCCGGGCATTTAGGGTCAAAACCGTTGCGTACCCGGGAGGGGTCTGTTAGCCTTTTTCGAGGGCTTTCCCTATGGCGTAGCGCCGGCATCCTTGTCCTGAGCGACATCGAAGGATTGCCGGCTGTCGCGTGGGCGTCTCGCCCACGCCGCGTGCATCGTCGCAGGTCCCGCTCGATTCAAAGTCCCAGGGTTTCTGTAGGTACCAGCCGCGCAATCAGCGCGCTCAACTGAAGTCGATACGCGCAACGAAGGAGACACACAACTTGGCATCAAAGAATCGTTATCTATTCACTTCTGAATCCGTCACTGAAGGCCATCCCGATAAGATCGCCGACCAGATTTCCGACGCTATCCTCGACGCCTGCCTCACCGAAGACTCCACCAGCCGCGTCGCCTGCGAGACTCTCACCGCCACTGGCCTCGTCGTCATCGCCGGGGAAATCACCACCAAGGCCTACGTCGATTTCCAAACCGTCGTCCGCGGCACCGTCGCCTCCATCGGCTACGACAACGCCCTCTACGGCTTCGACGCCAACACCTGCGCCGTCATTTCCAGCATCAACAAACAGTCCGGCGACATCGCCATGGGCGTAGACACCGGCGGCGCCGGCGACCAGGGAATGATGTTTGGCTATGCTGTCGACGAGAATGAGGAGTTGATGCCGACTCCTATTTCTTTGGCGCACAAGCTGACCATGCGGCTCTCGCAGGTTCGCAAGAATGGAACGCTTCCCTTCCTTCGTCCGGATGGAAAATCTCAAGTCACAGTTGAATATGACGCGAATGGCAAGGTGCTTCGCGTCGATGCTGTCGTCATTTCCACGCAGCATTCCGAGAACGTTGGCAACGACGAGTTGCGCGCGGGGATTTTGAAGCATGTGATTCAGGCGGTCATTCCGGCGCATCTGCTGGATGAGTACACGAAGTATCACATCAATCCCACAGGACGCTTCGTCATCGGCGGGCCCATGGGCGACACCGGACTCACTGGCCGCAAGATCATCGTCGACACCTACGGCGGCATGGGCCGTCACGGCGGCGGGGCGTTCAGCGGAAAAGATCCGACGAAGGTGGATCGCTCGGCGGCTTACATGGCGCGCTACATCGCGAAGAACGTGGTCGCGGGCGGGCTTGCCGGACGTTGCGAAGTGCAACTCGCGTATGCCATCGGCGTGGCCGATCCGGTCAGCGTGCTGGTGGAGACGTTTGGAACGGCGAAGGTCGATCCGGAAATTATTCCGGACCTGATTCGCGCGCACTTCAAGCTGACGCCGCGCTCGATCATCGACTCGCTCAACTTGCGCCGTCCGATTTACAGGAAGACTGCGGCTTACGGGCACTTCGGGCGCAGCGACGCGGACTTCACTTGGGAAGCGACCGACAAAGCGGCGAAGTTGGCCAGCGATGCCGGGTTGCGGGAACCCGCAGCTGCTCGCAAGTAGTGGCAAGAACCTTGAACCACAAAGGACACGAAGGAACACTAAGGAAACACTGGGTTTTCTCCTTCGTGAACCGGAGCCTGCCCTGAGCGAAGTCGAAGGGTGTCCTTCGTGGTTAGTGATTTGGGTCAGGAACCAAAGTGTCATGCGGGCATCCTGACCGTGCAGAAATTTTCATGTATTGTTGCGGAAAAGATCGGGGCTCGGATCCGTCGTCATCCATTATCATTAGCTATCAACCTAGTTTTTGCGCTTTCGGGCGCGCCACAGGAGAAGCATGTCAACAGCAGCAGTGAATTGCGACATTAAGAACGTAGAACTGGCCGACTTGGGAAAGAAGCGCATTGAGTGGGCGAACCAGTCCATGAAGGTGCTGCAGATTATCCGCAAGGAGTTCATCAAGAACCAGCCGTTGAAGGGCATCCGCGTGTCGGCCTGCCTGCACGTCACGGCCGAGACCGCAAACCTTGCGATCTGCCTGCGCGATGGCGGAGCCGACGTGGTGCTCTGCGCCTCGAATCCGCTGTCGACCCAGGATGACGTCGCCGCCAGCCTCGTGCGCGACAACAACATTCCCGTCTTCGCCATCAAGGGCGAGGACAACGACACGTACTACAACCACATCCTCGCCGCCATCGACCACAAGCCGCACATCACGATGGACGACGGCGCCGACCTGGTTTCGATTCTGCACACCAAGCGCACCGACGCTCTGACCGACGTGATCGGCGGAACGGAAGAGACGACCACCGGCGTCATCCGTCTGCGCGCGATGGCGAAGGAAGGCGTGCTGAAGTTCCCCATCGTCGCCGTCAACGACGCCGACACCAAGCATCTTTTTGATAACCGCTACGGCACGGGACAGTCCACCATCGACGGCATCATCCGCGCCACCAATTTCCTGTTGGCCGGATCGAAGTTCGTGGTCGCCGGTTACGGCTGGTGCGGCCGCGGTCTGGCGAGCCGCGCGCGCGGCGCCGGAGCGGAAGTCATCATCACGGAAGTTGATCCGACGAAAGCGCTCGAGGCCGTGATGGACGGCTTCCGCGTCATGAGCATGGCCGAAGCCGCGAAGCTCGGCGACGTCTTCTGCACCGTGACCGGCAACAAGAGCGTGCTCACCAAAGATCATTTCGCGCTGATGAAAGACGGCGCGATCATTTCCAACTCGGGACACTTCAACGTCGAAATCGACATCCCCGCGCTGGAAAACATGTCATCCTCGAAGCGCACCACGCGCACCTTCGTCGAAGAGTACTCGCTGAAGGACGGCCGCAAGATCAACCTGCTGGGCGAAGGCCGCCTGATCAACCTCGCCGCCGCCGAAGGACATCCGGCCTCCGTCATGGATATGTCCTTCGCCGACCAGGCCCTCTCGGTCGAGTACATGGTGAAGAACGCGAAGAAGCTTGAAAAGACGGTCTACAAGGTCCCCGACGAACTCGACAAGCGCGTCGCCAAGCTGAAGCTGGAGTCGATGAGCATCAAGATCGACAAGCTGACGCCGGAGCAGGAAGAGTATCTGGCGGGCTGGAGCGAAGGAACGTAGGCAGCTGTCAGCTGTCAGCTCTCAGCCTTCAGCCATCAGTAAAGATCGGGTGCCCCATTCTAAAATCGCGGCGTTTGCGATTTTAGAGTGGGGCCTTTGAATTTGCACCTGAAGCATCCGGTCAATGCGGGCTTCCATTTCGCGCTCGTCGACAAAATCTCCCCGATCCGCCTCCTCGATGCCTTTACGCACGGAGGCGCGAAAGCGGGCGTCGCGTTCCAGCAGGCGCAGAGCCGCGTTCTTCACCAATTGCTCTGCATCGGTACCAGCCTGGCTGGCGATTTCGGAGAGCTTTGATTCTTGTTCGGGAGTGAAATGGACTTCCATGGCCGCAGTCTAGCAGAGCGCGTACCCAGCTTCCAGTTTTGTCATCCTGAGTGGGGGATTGTTCTTTGCGCGCTAAGCGCAAAGAACAACCGCAGTCGAAGGACCTGCTTTTCAGCTTGTCATCCTGAGCGAAGTCTTCGTTCGCGATAGCGGACGAAAACGCAGTCGAAGGACCCCTACCCGTGATCCGAACCCCGAAAGATTCATGGAGTTCGACTCATGTGGAGACGGACATGTAGGCACGGCCATGTAGGGACGGCCATGTAGGAGCGGGCATGTGGGGACGGGCGCCTTCGCCCGTCCGGCGGCCCAGCCGTATCGGGCCGCCAGGTTTTGACGTTGCCCTGCTCCAACCGAAGTCCAACCTCCGACGCACTGAGTACTGAGTACCGAGTACTGAGTACTGCGAACTGGCCCTCCCGTGCCCGCCCCCTCCACCATCGTGCCCTTTGCATTCCCCCGCCAACCAGTGTAAAAAGGACCCGTCAGGACGGGGGTCCCACGGCAAATCTTTCGCCACCCCAGCACGGGCCTGATACCGATTCGGAATCGTCCCTTTCTGATTCGCATAGCCACCTAGGTCAGCCCTTATTGATGGATTCCCACAGGTCCCAAGTGCTATGTTGATTGTGCATAGACCCAAATCAACGTGAGCGAATCCACGATTATTCCAGCCGTCCAGAGCTTGGAGTTCTGTTCAACTATCTCCCAAACGCGAGCGACCACGCGCACGTTCGCCGAATTCTTCGCCGGTATCGGGCTAACGCACCTGGGCCTTGCGGCCCATGGCTGGAAATGTGTCTATGCGAACGACATCGAATCGAAGAAGAAACGGATGTATGAGAATCAATTCGGAAAAGCGGACTACTACCACGTTGAGGATGTTTGGAACACAGAGAAAATAACCTCTAAGATTCCCGCAATACCGATCGATCTCGCGACCGCGTCCTTTCCGTGCGTCGATCTCTCACTTGCGGGAAATCTGAAAGGATTCGCAGGTGACCAATCTGGAGCGTTCAACGGTTTTACGAAGGTTCTGGCTGCGCTTAGAGAGGAGGACCGACTCCCGAGAGCCGTATTGGTTGAGAACGTCATCGGCTTTTTAAGTTCACAGTGGCAGGTTTCTTAGGACGGCGTTGAAGGCATTATCAAATTTCGGATACTACATGGATGCTTTTGTCGTGGATGCAAAATCCTTCGGCCCTCACACAGCCCTTGCGCAGACGCGCCCTTCTCCCGCAAAATAGCGACCGCTCGCAAAGTACTCCACAAGCCAACCGGACCGCTGCGAGTGCACTAAGTGCAGCGCGACCGCCCGAAGCAAAGCCAAAAAATGGACAAGATCCCATACTTCAGAGTCGGCGAGACCTACACAAACGACCAGATCCGATTCTCGCTTGACCTTGAAAATCTTGGGGGTATCAGGCCCTCCCTAGACGCCAATCGGAGCGTCAGGCACGTTGCGATACTAACTGCGACCGCCGATTCGGGCAGGCTAGCCACCGAGAACCCATACCACGACAGGATCGAAGGGAACATCTTGACGTACACAGCCCAGGGTCGAGAGGGAGACCAAGCCTTAGCGGGCCGGAACAAACGCCTCATAGAACAGTACTCAGTTCCGACGCCATTCTTCGGATTCGCCAATATCGGACGGCAGACCTACCGATTCTTGGGGCTGCTGGAGTTGCTACGTCACTATCAAGAAATCCAAGCTGACAAAAGAGGGAACCTTCGAAGAGTGTGGCTGTTTGAGTTCCGCATCCACGATCAGCCCGAAGTCGTTCCGATTGTCGAGGCACAATCAATATCGGCATCGCTGCTGGCCGAGTCGCGCCGGAACAGTCCGATGGCACCCGATGAGCGCGAGGTTGCACCTGTTCCCCAAGGCGAAGCCGAACTGGCCAAGATTGGGGAACTCGAATCAACTAGACTTCGATTCCTCCAATTCACCCCGCGAGAGTTCGAGCACTTTATCAAGGCTCTATTGGAGAAAAGCGGTTTCGTAAAGGTATCGGTCACCCGGGCCTCAGGAGATGGCGGAATCGACGTGAACGCCTATGTTGACGACAAGAATGAATTTTTTTCCGGAACGCATGTACAGGCCCAAGTCAAAAGGTGGCGGCACGCTGTGGGCAGCCCAGAGATAAATAACTTCAGGGGTGCTTTGAGCACAACGGCAAAAGGGGTGTTCCTCACCACAAGTCACTTCACCAGAGCGGCCTTGGCCGAGGCACGGCACGAGGCCAAACCCTCGATCGCACTCGTGGACGGAGATAAGCTCGCGGCCATAGTCATTCGAGTAGGGTTTCCGACCAGATAGCAAAGGCGAACGCTTTCAGTCGAAGTCGATCGAGTCGACTACCGCATTCGGAATAGAAGCGAGGATGCGAGCACGCCGGAGAGCAGCCCGCGCGGTAGCGGCGGCGGACATCGAACCAGTTTTGCCGCGGCGACGGGCAGACCCCGCTGCAATACTTTTCAGCGCATCCACAAGACACCGATAAACCGACTCAGACAGCTCCACCGTTCCGTCGTCATAGATTTTAGTCCTCAGCATCGCACCCTCCGAGCCCAAGCGATTATAGACACAACTCTGTACATCGGCAGCGCCTCGCTGCCTCTTTAAACTCACTGGGAAACTGCGCCTCTACCGAGCCCGCGGTGTCCATTCCGCCGGCAAAGCGCTGTCGTCTGACTGGGAAGTTTTCGCCTCGATACTCGTGAAAGATGTGGGCACGAAGCTAACGAAGGGCGTCGACCTCAGCAGATACGAAGTCAAATCCGCCGAAGATGGGGGCAGCTACGAATACCAGTACCACAAGAACACGGGGAAGGAGAAACTGAGCAATGACCTCAGCGTCGGACACTTGTTCTTCGATCACGGCGATAATCTGCAGAAAGTAGACCTGCGCTACGCTTCCGGCACATCACTCTCAAGCTTCTTCGCGACATGGCTCGAGGAGTACCCGGAACCTTACCGCCAGCGATACCGCAGGAGCGTGCCGTTCGGGTGGGTGAAAAAAAATGGGTTGCTCCTCATGAGCCTTCGTGACGGCGAAATCGAGTACCCGGAGATTGAGCCGGTTACGCTGGAACGGGTTAGGGCTGCCGAAGACTGAAAGCCGGGAAGGGGACTTCGACTTTCCATCCTCAGAAGTTTTCCACAGAAAATTTATTTCACTCTTGTGACATCCAACCTTTACTGAGAAATCTCAACAGTCCAAATTGGGAGCATGCCCGAACGCACTCCCAACGACTCCCCCAGCTCCCCAGCCGACGGACGCATTCGTCCCTTCACCACCGCACCCGCCTCTTTTCCCAAAACGGGAAAACCCTCCGCCGCCCAGGACATTAAGTCCTTTGTTCGCAAGATTTTACTCGCAAGTCCTGATTTTCCAAGATTATACGCGGACGTCGTCATCGCCTCCGCCCCCAACTCCTTTGCAGCCAAGATCTTAGCTCAGAGCTACGAAAAAATTGTTGCCTATACCGAAAGGACCAAGCTCATGTCGAACCTGAAATCCTGCACTCATATCAAAGTCACCGGCGTCCGCTGCGGCTCTCCCCCTCTCCGCGGAGAGCCGTTCTGCTACTTCCACCAGCGCATGCTCCGCACCGTCAAAGATCCCGCCTCCCGCATCCATCACCACGCCCTGCTTGAGGACGAGGAGTCCATCCAGGCCTCGCTGATGGAAGTCGTCAACTCCCTGCTCCGCGGCACCATCGAACTCAAGCGCGCCGAACTCATCCTCCGCGCCCTCAACACCGCCGTCCGCAACATCCGCCGCGTCAAGTTCGGAGTCCACAAGTCCGAGATGGTCACAGAGATCCCCAACTACCCCACTCCGCCCCTGGAAGAAATCGACGAGCAAGCCGCCGCCGCAGTCGCCCGCGCCACCAAGCGCGCCGAAGACGAGCGCGCCCGCGCCGCCTGCCTGGCCGCGCCACGTGTGGCCCCTGTGAATGCAGCTACCAAGGTTTTGTGTGGGGACGGGTCTTCGACCCGTCCAGGCGGCCCAGAAGTACCGGGCCGCAGCGCCCCGCCACCGAAGCCGACGCCCACCATGCCAGCCGAAGTCACGGCGCGCAAGCCATCAGCAAGTGTGAAAGAAGCCCTCACTAGCGCAAAGACACAAGCCCCAGCGCACGCAAGAAAGGAAGCTCCGAGAAGCGCAAAGACAGAGGCTCCGCAGGAGCGCAAGAGTGCAGCCCATAGCCTGCCCTGAGCGCAGCCGAAGGGCGCAAGCGGTGGGTAATCGCAACCAATAAGGAGGAACAAGCCCCGAAGGGGCGAAAAAAAATCCCCACCCTTCAAAATACGAAGGGTGGGGTACCCGGCGTTAGACTTACGGGACGAACTTCCACAGGTCGCTGAAGGAACCGTTGACTCCGCTGATCGGGCCGTTTCCGCCGAACAGCCAGAGGTTTCCGGTGGCGTCGATCCAGTTGGGTGAGCCTCCTCGTGCGCCAGGGACGTTACTCGGATCGCCGACCCCTAAGGTTCCGTAGGTGCCGACTTGACCGACCAGGTTCGAACCGCTTTCCCAGGTCCAAACTGCGGTGGTGGGGTTGTAGACCCACAGGTCGTTGAGTTCGCCAGCCACGCCCGCGGAGTCGAATCCGATGCCACCGAAGAGCCAGAAATTCCCCGTAGCATCGGTCCAACTGACAGCACCCTTTCGCGATCCCGGAAGATTCGTGGGGGCCGCAACTCCCAGGGTGCCGTAGATGCCGCTTGCACCGGCTGTATCCAGCCCGCCAGCCCACGTCCAGGTGCGCGAAGTGACATTAAACTCCCACAAGTCGCTGAGGTTGGCTGTGTTGCCGGCCGAGTCAGTGCCGTAGCCGCCGAACATCCAGAGATTGCCCTGGGGGTCTGTCCAGCTCGTGGGTAAGTAGCGCGCGCCGGGGGCCGCGGAACTTCCCGAGTAGATCCCCTTCATGCCGGCGACATTCGACCCGCTAACCCACGTCCAAGTCCACTGGCCCGTAGAGTCGGCGCTGCCCTCCCACAGGTCGTTGAGAGAGCCAATCGTCCCCGCCGAGTCGTAACCCAAACCACCGAAGAGCCAGAAATTCCCTTGCTTATCGACCCAGCTCACCGACGAATAGCGCGCTCCCGGTACATTGCTGGGATCTCCGGTTCCGAGGGTTCCATAGGTTCCGATCTGATCGACTACGTTGGAGCCGCTCACCCACGTCCATGCACCCGCGCTGTACTTCCACAGATCGTTCAGGTCATCGGCCGTCCTGGTGGAATCGTAACCATGCCCGCCGAAGAGCCAGAAGTTGCCGGAAGAGTCGGTCCAACTGACGGCCGAGTCTCGCGCTCCCGGCATGTTGTTGGGATCAGCGACACCCAGTGTCCCGTAGGTGCCTCCGACGCCGGCGACTTTCGCACCGCCGACCCAGGTCCAGGTCCATTGGCCGGTCGAGTTGGGGCTGCCCTCCCACAGGTCATTGATGTCGGCAGCAGAAGCTCCGATGGAATCGTAACCGTATCCACCGAAGAGCCAGAAGTTGCCGCTTGCGTCGCTCCAGCTGGTGCTCCAGTAGCGAGCTCCCGGCACGTTGCCGGGATCGGCGACCCCCTGAGTTCCGTAAATCCCCGACTGGTCGACGGCCTGAGGCCCGTTCTCCCAGGTCCATTCGTTGATGTTCGAGCAGGTGACCAGAACGTTGGTGACGTTCACGCTGGACGTTCCGCTTCCGGCGGTCACACCGCAACTTTGCGTCGGATTGGAAGGCTGCGTCAAAACCGACACGTTATAGCTAGAGCCGCCGTCGAGCTTCGTTGCGAACGTGAATCCGGTTGCGTTCGCGGTGACTGGCAGAGTGTCGCCGCCATTGTTTTGCAGAGCAAGTCCCGAGCCCGTGAGACCAACGACGGTTCCGCCTACGGAGTAGGTGACTGTCGTACAGGTAACGTTCACGGTCGTGACAGTTGCGTTTGCGGTTCCGCCGGCGTTGGTCACTACGCAATTCTGCGTTGGACCGGAGGGATGGGTAAGAACCGACACGTTATAACCGCTCCCGCTGTCGACCTGCGTTGCGAAGGTGAAGGTTCCGTTCGCCGTGACCGGCAGAGTGTCGCCGCCGTTGTTCTGCAGCTTGAGCCCCGTTCCGACCAGGCCCGAAACCGTTCCGCCGATGGAGTACGAAACAGTCGTGCACGTGACGCTCACCGTCGTGATGTTCGCGTTGGCCGTGCCGCTGCCGCTCGCCACGACGCAATTCTGCGTCGGACCGGAGGGCTGGGTCATCACTGAGACCGCATAGGCGCTACCGCTGTCGAGCGGCGTTGCGAAGGTGAAGGTCCCGTTCGCGGTGACTGGCAGAGTGTCGCCGCCGTTGTTCTGCAGCTTGAGCCCCGTTCCGACCAGGCCCGAAACCGTACCGCCGACGGTGTAGGTAACCGTCGTGCACGTGACGCTCACAGTCGTGATATTCGCGTTGGCCGTGCCGCTTCCGCCGGCCACCACGCAATTCTGCGTCGGACTGGAGGGCTGGGTCATCACTGAGACCTTGTAAGCACTTCCACTGGCGATCGCGGTTGGGAAGGTGAAGCTCCCGTTCGCGGTGACCTTCAGGTTGTCGCCACTATTGTTCTGCAACACCAGCCCTGTCCCTTTAAGGCCCGACACTGAGCCGCCAACCGTGTACATGGTCGGGGGAGGCGTCGTCTTCGACATGCTTCCGCCGCCGCAACCCACTGAAAACAAAGACACCCCAACGAGCAGGATGGAGAGGTAAAGCCTCATGCTGTCCTCAATTCCGAATCAAATTTCCTGGTGAGAGTTTAAGGGGGATGTGTGAAATTCTATCGTGGGGTCTTAATACCGCACATGGCACTTTTGTGGTGGGAGGATAGAGAAAAAAGACCCTAATCTAAAAGGCTCCAATCGACTTTTCAAAATCTTGAATGAAGTAGTTTGCGCAGGAGGCATTTGTCCAACTCGTCCGAATGCGGGTACAGTTTCTGTTCTGCGAGGAGCGCAATTTGGTGGGACGGCTGATTCGCGTCCACCGCGCTCGTCTCGGTAGTGGCTGAATTTAAATTCAGCCACTACCCTCGTCTCCAACTCATAGCGGCGTTACCAAGATAATCGATATACCTAACACGTACTGGTGCGCGATGTTCTCAAGTGAAGACTTGGCATTTCCAGAACGCGTTTTGGGGATAGTAGCGAGCCAAGTAAGCGGGAAAAAACGAAATAAAATAGACCGATCCGTCATGGAAGAGGCGGTCAAGACTGCCTTCTATGAACAATGGCAGCTTGAAGTTGAGGATCGAGTATTAAAACCAAAGCTCCTCACTCGCGAGTCCTTTACCGCAATTCCACCTGAAACGCGAGACGCGAGATTGCTAGATACAGGGTACTTGAATATCTTGGCGCAAGAGATGGCCGATCATCGCAATAACTGCTGCATGATCTTCTGCGGATTCGATGGCAGCGCCCCACAGATATTCTCATGCAGTACTCCGGCTGGGCAAATAAACCCCTGTAACTGGCAAGGATTTCAGGTCATGGGAGAGGGAGAGGAAACGGCGAGAAATCACCTGATCTGGTCTGAGTTCGACAAGGACGATTCTCTGGATAGTGTTCTATATGACGTATTCAATGCAAAATGTGCGACGGAGGTTTTGCAGGGGATCGGCTACGCATGGGACTGGAAAATAATTATCCCCGGATCGCGTCCCAAACCTCTTCCTGCCCGAATAGACAGCTTGATTGACCGAGTGTGGATAACGCTCAACCGCTCCCCTTTTAGTGACAAACTTTCAAAGAAGGAACGCGCTCCCAGCGATTGGAAGAAGCGATTAGAAAAATTTTCTGCTCGTCTTCTTAGCGATTCAAAGCGGACAAAGTAAGAGTCTGTTCTATCTCAGAAGCTCTGATTACTGGTTTAGGTAGAAGCGCAATCAATTCCTCAATCGTTTCGTTTGACTCCTGTGTTTTAATAGTAGGCATGGAGAAGTGCGAAAGAACGTCACCTGAGATAGCTACGTTGGCGGCAAGGGAGATGCACTCACGCAAGAGGATTGTGCGTAGGGTCGCTGCCTCGGCGCTACGAGCGCGGAAAAGAGTAGTTAGAAAGCCTTCGGCCGCTAAACGCTACTCAGGCAAGCGGTAGATCATCGTGGAACTTGTTCTGGTCGAGTGGCTTGACTCGCACCCGGGGAGGGGGATGGTCTTGCCTAGAGGATTTACGCGGCGATTTGGAAGCTACCCGCTGTGAATCTGTGGGGTGGGTGGTTGCTAAAGACGCATCAAACTGACTCACTACCGGCATCCTCGGAGGATTGACAACGGATGCATGCGGGAGTATTTTGGTGGACTCTGAGCGGGGGTTGCGTGCAGCGATTTCGTCGGATGTTAGGTCTATTCTTGTTGGGGGCCGCGGTCGGTTGCTGCGCCGTCCCTGGAGTGGACCTGCCGGAAACCGCTTTTGATGAGACTGATCTAGCCATAAGCCCAGCTCTACCGGCTCAACCTCGTATCCAGGACATCTCTCCTGTTGACGTTCCCATCGCTGTTTTGCCCACTCGGGCGCTCTATCGCCCGGATCGCTCGAAGAGTAATTCGGTGCTCAAACCAGTAGTCGCGCCGGGTGAGCATAAGTCGCATTCTCTCCAAGTTCTGCTCTGTACTTTCCTCATCTGAAGGTATTCCCACACTCGTACTGAATCTGTCGCCAGCCCGCGTAAACCATAGTTTTCGCGCGGCTCGTTGGCCTTCGGGCTATCGATCGGCATGGAGCCGGGGGGCAACCAAGATCAGCACCAAGCGCGCGTTTTGCGGGCGCGATCAGAGAGGCAGCCAATGGACAAAGGGGATGAGGCATTTCTTCAATGCTTCCGCGAACAAGGAGGGCCAAGCCATGCGAATGGCCTGGATGTGTCCGACGAGGATTTGAATATCAGTCAGAGGGTGGCGAAGTTCTTGATGCTGCTGCAACAACTCGACGAATCCGCTGGAGGATTGGGGAGCTTGTCTCCCGTCGAGGTTAGTGAAATCGTCTCGGGCGCGCTCGGCGTGTGTGGGTTTGTGGACCCGAAAGAGACGCGGGAGGTAATTGCGACGGTGTTGGACGCGCTCAAGAAGCCCGAGCCAATTCCTGAGGTTGCGAGCGCTCGTGCGTCCCCGTTTGCTCGCGGTTAAACCAAGCTTGCTCGCCCACGCGTTCCAGTCTCGTTTCGTGTGGCGCAGGGCAGCGGCTAGTGTCCGGCTGCTTTCGAGTTGGTCCTGGGGGGCGTGACTCGAGGCAGTCGGACACAGTCAGCCAGCTCCGAATTGAATTGATCCGCGAGGCGATTCTTAGTACCTTGCTGCTGTACCTTCTCGCCCCGAGGTGCACGTTGCCCATCACAGCCGCGGACTCGATCACGCTCGCCGCAGAACACACCAAACGGCAACTCTTCCAACCCTTTCGCATTGGTCAATGGACGAAGCTAGCCTTTGTGGGGATGCTGGCCGGAGAACTGGGCGCCAACTCGTGCAACCGCGGCAGCTTCCCTTCCGGACATCCCAGCCCCACACCGGGCTCCGGGCTTCCGGGTTCGCTGGGAATTGATCCTGCGCTGCTGGCGGCTCTGGGAGCGCTTCTCGTGGTGCTCATCGTCGCGGCGGTTGCCGTCGGAATCATCATGCTGTATGTCGGCAGCGTGATGCGCTTCGTTCTGTTCGACAGCGTCCTCACCCGAGAGTGCCGCATCCGCTGGAGTTGGAGCCGCAGGCTTGGCCCGGGATGGCGATACTTCGTGTGGAGATTGCTCTACATTATTTTCACGGTGGCGGGCATCGCCGCACTGATTGGACTCCCGTCGGCGCTTGCCTACTCCAAGGGCTGGTTCCGCGAACCGCAAGCACACCTGCCGGCACTGATCCTGGGCGGAATCTTTCTTTGCATTGTGTTCCTCGTTTTCGTCGTCGTCACCGCGGTGGTTCTTGTCCTGACAAAAGATTTTGTTGTTCCCCAGATGGCTCTCGAGAACATTGACACCATGGAAGGATGGCGCCGCCTGTGGGCGATGATGCAGGCCGATATGGGTTCCTACTTCGGTTACCTGGGGATGAAGATCCTGCTCGCGATCGCCGCAGCCATACTCATTGGCATCGGAACCATCATCTTGGGATTGATCATCGTCATACCCAGCATCGGACTCGGCATTCTGGCAGTGATCACCGGCAAGGCGGCGGGACTGACTTGGACCGCGGGGACGATCACGCTGGCCATAGTGGTCGGGTGCGTTCTATTAGCAGTTTTTCTCTATCTGGTCTCACTGATCGCCGTACCCGCGATCGTATTTTTCCCTGCGTACTCTATGTATTTCTTTGCGGGACGGTATCCGCGGCTGGCCGCAGTCCTTTATCCTGCAACGCCTACGGCTCAGGTTCCGGCGGGCGCGGCGCCGTAGACATCCTTTGGTCCTGCGCGGCGGCTGAAGCCGGACTGATTTTCCGCCGCTTACGGCATCGCTAAAGCGATGCCCTGATACGAATCGCAGGGGCTGGAGCCCAGATATTGATTCCATCCGATTTTCGCGGCCCTGAAGGGCTGCTCTTCCACGTCAAGTGAGCCGGGGCAGTTCAGGTTGCTTCTCGGCGACCGAGGCTTCGGCGATGCGCTTGGCTTTGCGGTAGACGTTGGCGACGGCCAGCGTCCAGAAAGGAACCAGGTCGACGCCGGGAACGAGCTTCGCGAGGAACGAGGGCAAGAATTCCCAGTGCCATCCCAGCAGGTGGACCATGACGGCACCGACGCCGAGATCGAGGACGTCATCGGCGGGAGAAAGTGCTCCTTCCACGAACATGGGGAACACGACGAGTTGCAGCGCGTCGGCAGCAAGGGCGAGCAGCATGGCGGCCAGAAAGTTTGGTCCCGGTGAGATTGTGATGGCGTCGTCCTTCATGGCTGCCGGCTCCTGGCCTGTCATTTTAGATTTTAGATGCCGGCGGGGTCGAATGGGCACCAGTCCGATGGGTCCCGCGGCGGGTCAAAGTTCCCCAGCGACCGGTGGCTTTTCGTCGCTCGACCGACATACCGGTGCGGCGGGTGGTTTTTCGCTTCGTTGGACAACTTCAAACTATCTTCTTTTTCAACGAAGTATCAGGCAGGAATGTGAGCGATCCTGCTCAGACAAATGGCACATGACTTGCTAATCTCAAAGGTGTGAGTCGCGCCGGACTTAGGGCGCCCGCCGCAAAGCAGGCCGCCTGAGCCTGATAGCGCCGGTATGCAGTGAAACGGACGTTAGTTATGTTGCAGCGATTTGCAGTATGGGTGGTATGTATCGGTCTGGCGGGAGCTTGTGAAGCGGTCTGCCAGAGCCAGCGTCCGGTGGAGAGTGTGGCTCCGGGTACACAGGTTACTACCCCACACGCAGCCGCAACGCACACGGGTGCGGTGGAAAGGCTGCCGGATGCTCCTTCCGCCTCGGTTGCGAACCGTAGCGATTTCCTCGCGGAAAACCTCTTGGATCGACAGTGGGCCCACAACAGTACTGCTACGGGTCAAGCGTTGCAGCCAGTGCCTTCTGCCCCGCCCTTAGCCCTCGTGACGGGCTACGAGACAGATAATAGTCAAAAGGGGTCCAGCGATTTTCTGAGCAAGTTCCTGGTCGCATCGATGCGCAATCAGAATTCGCGATATCGGACTTCCTCGAACGACCACTGGATTGGTCGAGCGACCGACGCCGCGTCCAGCATTTTTGTGACGCGCGATGAGTCGGGAAAGCGGCGGCTGAATACTTCGTACTTCGTCACAGTGCTGACGTCTGTGGCGGCGCACAGCGCATCTCGTCCCTATTGGGCGCGCTCGGCTTCGGAACCGCTTGGCGACTTCGGCTCGACGGTCGGTAACGATGCGGGAATGAACCTGCTGCACGAGTTTGGACCTGGGCTGCGGGAAGCGGTGACGGGACACATGCCATCGTTCGTTTTCAAGATTGAACAACGTGTCGCCGGGGAGCGAAACTCGCTGCAAGCCAGGGCGAATCCTGCACGCTAGATCTGCCAGGTCGATTAGCAGATCGACGCCCCCCGGACTGTCGATTCAAACCTTAAGAAACAGACAGGGTATGTGAGGGTTGAGGGGCGGTGCTTCGCCGCCCCTTCTTTGTTGTTTTGCGCGGGGGAAAAACCAACTTGAGTGGGAAAGATCGTTCGCCTTTGCGCGGGATGCCGAGGACAACTCACGCAAGCCGGTGCTAGTAGCGGTCGTCATTGACCCAGCGAAGGACGTGGTCGTCGACCGAAAACTTCTCCCGGGACGGAAGCAGGAACTTCGAGGTCAGCGCAAAGGCGTGAGCCTCAAGAGGAACGGTGAAATGGGTCCCGGTCCGGAGGAAGCTTTGCACGAAGAGTTCGGTGTAGCGTTCGACACCGAGGATCTGAAACTGGACCGCGTGCACCAGGGCGTGGAACAGGGAACGCTCGCTGGGCACTTCGTTAAAGACCACGACGTCCACAAAGGTAAGGGAGTCCATGTGCGTAATCTCGGGAAGATTGTCAAAGCCCAGGGCGCGCGCCTCGGCATAAAAATCGGGGGGAGTGACGCGCTCTCCCTGAAGTTCGACGAAGCGGATGTGATCGAGAAGCGTGGGGGCGAAATAGGGCCGCATCAGGTCCTTGTGCTCGTGAATGAGCGGACGGCTGGCCGGAAGATAGTGCTCGCGCTGCTGACGCAGATAAGTGCAGACGCAGCCAACGGCTCGAGCGATCAGGTCGGGCGCGGGTGGCAGCAACGCCGCAGGTTGTGTTGTAGCCTGGGGAATCTTCTCTTCGATCGACGAGTAAAACTCGTTGAGAGATCTGGCGGCTTCCGCGGACTTGCGCAGAGTGTCGCGGCGTCCAAAACGGGCGAGGTCGTCCGTGGAATAGTGGAGGCGAAGCTGGTGGGTGGCGCAATGCGCGCTGAGGAGCTCCAACTGAGCATGCTGGAGCTCGGAATCCATTTGCAGGATGGGCACCCGGTTGTCGGAGTCCCGGTACGAATACATCAGAAACACTCCTAAAACAATAGACTGGAAGCACTACAAGGGAGGGGCCCGAACTACTCTTCTTTGTACCAGATTACGTTAACACTGTCAACGTAATAAGGAGAATTTTGCGGAAAATGGCCCCACGGGAGCTTGCAGAAACCAAAGCGGCCACAACGCTAATGCGCTGCGGCCGCCGCCCTTCCTGACAGGGACCTGGGTGTGCAATGGGGGGAGGGCTTGTATCTTTATGTATAACAGTGTTATGTGTACGGTGTCAACGGAATAATCGAGGGCGAACAGCCACCCCAGGAGAAAGTAAAGATGCCCCGTCAGCCTGATCCGGATTTGGAGGAGCGCATTCTGAGTGCCGCCCACGTGCTGTGGAAACGGGGAGGCGAGAAGTCGCTAACGATGAGGGCGGTGGCGCGGGCGGCGCGCACCAATACCCCCGCGGTATACCGGCGGTTCAAGGACCGGCGCGACCTGGTGCGCGGGCTGCTGTTGCGGATCGCCACGCGCATCCGCAAAGATTTTGAAGAAGGCACAACTCTGGAAGAGATGGCTGAGGCCTACGTCGACTCGGCCCTTCGGCAGCCGCACGAGTACGAATTGTTTTACTCGCACGCGCGGGAGCTTTCGCCTCCGAAGGGGAAGGGGAAGCCGCGGCCCATCCGGGAATCCCGGCCGAATTTCGCATTCGTGGAAAATCTGCTGGCGAAGCGCCTCGGAGGGGTGCCAGAAGACCAAACCCAACTGGCGCTGGGGGTATGGGCGATGCTTCACGGGACCACCATGTTGCTGCTGGAGAAATCAATCCCCGAAGGTCATGAAGAAGAGTTACGCATTGCGTGCCGGGCCGCCGTGAAGACGCTTCTCGAAAAGGCAGGGAAATCCTCGTAGGAGAACAACGGAAAGCGCGCGACCGACTGCCATCCTCTTTACAAGAGTCCCCCTAAGCAAAGCCGAAAGGGCGGAAAGCTCCTCCCAATCGGCTCTGCTCAGGCCCCCAACTTAAGGCAAGGCGACGGTCTCTCCGGAGAGTAGATTGGTGCACTGAGAGGTAGGAACGCCCGAGAGATTCGCGCTCCCGGTAATCGTCGAGTCTGGATCGCAGAACAGATCCACGCTGTTTCCGCCGACGAGGGTCAAAGCACCGCCCGAGCTCACGTCAACGCTCGATAGATTCGCCGCCACCAGGCCGCCGTGACTACCTCCCGTCACCGTAGCCCCCACCAACGTCGCGTGAGAGTTATTAAGAGCCATCACTCCCTGGCCATTGCTGCCCGTGATCACAAGGTTTCCATTGGTAGTACTCATCGCGGCGCCGTCGGAGAGGAGCACTCCTCCTGTGGTGCCGCCCCACGTTTGTCCTGGCTTGTTGATGAGCAGTTTCGCTGACCCCACATTGAGCGATCCGCCCGTATCGATCGCCACTCCGTTGTAGTTTGTTCCCGCGGAGTTACTGATCACTACGCTGGTTGGCCCGCCAAAGGCGTAGTAGGTGTCGAAGGCTTCCACGTCGATAATGGCGCCACCGTGCCCATTCATACCAACCTGCATATTATTGATGGTGGTGCCGTACACCGTGACATGGGAAGCCCCGACATCCATGCCGACGTGCCATGTCGCTCCGGTTGAGTCCTGTAACAGACTGCGCTCGACATGTACATCGGAAGAGTCATATGCGCTGATCGTAGAGTATCCGGGATCCTGTGCCGTAACGTAGGCAATCGACACCTGGCTGTGCTCAAAAATGAAGATTCCAGACGTGCCGCCGGTTATATTCAAGTGCCGCAAACGGATGTCGGTGCTGCCATGACCGATGCCGACTGCCGGAACGGTCACCGTGTCCGCTTGGATACTGAACCCGTCTACGGTAACGCTGCGAGACGACTCAATGTACAGGAGATTGTTAAACAGATTGCCCGCCCCGGTGGTCGGCTGTAGCAACGTTGCACCCGCCAGGCCCTGCAAGGTGAGGTTCTCGAAGCCGATGACCTGAACATATTCGGTGCAAGTACCGCTCACCGTGACAGTGTTAGGCGTTTGCTTGTTCAACTTAGCGAGTGTGCTGTTTAGCGACTGCCCTTGGTTGCAGTCCACCGTGGTCGATGGCGCCGGCGTTTCTGCCACGGCGACGCAAGCTGCTAAAACCAACAGAACGAGAATTCCCCAGTTAGTCCACTTCATAGAATCTCCTTTTCGAATCTTTCGACTGCGGACTCAGGCTCTTGACCGATCGGCCCCCAACTCGCCCGACCAGAAAATTGACCAATGGACCCTGCTCTAGTTGACTGGCATCTTGCGGGCGATTCTGCTGTTCGTGACTTAGCCCCAATTCGTGATTGGGACGGGACCGATTTGGCTTGCGGATCATGGATCAGTTTTGCGCCTTCGGCAAGCGAAAAGTTATGTCACGGACCGTATGTCACAGTTTGTCGTGAGCCTCGGAGATGGCGGGAGGCGGAGGACTTTGGCCGGGGGGCGAACTCCAATGGCCCCTTCCCTCGGAATCCATTTTCTACAAGCGCTTTATTTGCGGCATCTTACATGCGTCTCGGGAAGTCGACCCGCCGCGCTCTTGCGTTTGGGAAATCTGCCGATAGGAAACGATGGAGGCAACCGACTCAAAGAACGCGTTCCAGCCCTGGGCGAGGGGCCATGAAGGAAGGAAAGACGTGGCGAGAATGACGAAGATTCTGCTGGTCGACGACAGCAAGTTTCTCAGGCTGGCAACCGAGCGCGCGCTGTCGCGCGCAGGGTACGACGTCAGCACGGCGAACGACGGCGAGCGGGCGCTGGAGATCGCGCGTGAGAAGAAGCCGGATCTGATCCTGCTCGACATGCTGCTGCCAAAGATGACGGGGCCCGATGTGTTGAAGGCTCTGAAAAAGGATCCGAAGACGGCGGGGATCGCAGTGGTGGCTTTCACTGGGCTGTCGAACAAGAACGCGGTGCGCCTGCAGCAGGACGGGGCCTGCGCCTTTCTTGACAAGGCGGAACTGGGGCTGGACAAAGGGTGTGAGGCGCTTCTGAGGGCAGTGGCGGGCATCGTGCAGAAGCTGAATCTGCAAGTTCCGGAACTAACAAAGTGACAGAATTGGCGGTCCCCGGCTCATTCCCTCACCAGGCGCGAATCGCTGGTAACCTGCCGGACGTGACTTTCCCCGTGTCGAGCGGTATTTGTCACCCACAGGCATGGTCCCACCTTGTGCCTGATGTGCTGAAAATAAATCACTTACAGGTGGGAACTCTAGACACCCGGGCGGAGTCTATGTTGGGTGAGAGTCACGGCTCCGCTCACAGTTGCCGGACTTGCTGAGAACTAGACCGGGCAGCAAATTTTCAAGGGCGCGGTAGGGTGGAAAATCCTATAATCAGGGGACGCCATTATGGCGGGAGCAACCACCTTGGGTGATTTAGCAAGTGCCATCGGAATTCGATCGCAGGAAGAAGCGGCGATCGTCGCGGAGCTGAAGGCTGGCTCGGAGACGGCGTATGCCTGGCTGATCGGAGAATTTCAGCAGCCGGTATACGGGCTGGTGTACCGGATCGTGAATGATCCGGCAGACGCGGCCGACACGACGCAGGACGTCTTCCTGAAAGTGTTTCGCGGGATGAAACATTTTCATGGCGGCTCCAGTCTAAAGACATGGATCTACCGGATCGCGCTGCACGAGGCGGCGAACCGGCGGCGGTGGTGGTTCCGGCATAAGGCGAAAGAGACTTCGATTGAGCCGGTGGAATCGGACGGACCGAGCCCCGGCGAGAACGCGATGCAAGTGGCGCTGATGGATCATGCGGATTCTCCGTTTGACAGCGTCGCGCATCACGAAGTGCAGCACCGGGTGGAAGAAGAGTTGCGGAAGGTTCCAGAGCCATATCGCACGACGCTGATTTTGCGCGATCTGGAAGAGATGTCATACGAAGAAATCGCCGAGGTGCTGGAGATTTCGCTGGGAACGGTGAAATCGCGGCTCACTCGCGGCAGAGACGCACTGCGGCAACGGCTGGCGCCGTATGTCCGCGAAGTTGGAAATGAACTGGGACTGACGGCTCCGTCTCGGGATAAAGAAGGACGGCGGTCGCAGGTTGCTGGAGGGGGTAGAAGGGTCGAGGTGATTTCATGATGGGCACAGGGATGAACACCGAACTGCAGTGCCCCAAGGCGAAGCGGCTGTTCTCGCCTTATCTGGATGGCGCAGTGACGGGCACGGAGATGCTCGCGCTGCAGGATCATTTGTCGAATTGCGGTGCTTGCAATCACGAGTACCAGGCGTTGCGGCGGACCCAGCAGTTATTGGCGAGCGTGGGACGTCCGAAGGTTCCGGCGGATCTGGGATTGAAGCTGCGGCTGGCGATTTCCCGGGAAGCAGAGCCGGCAAAGCGTGCCCGGTTCGAGGGACTGCGGGTGCGGATGGAAAATGCGCTGCAGGCTTTCATGGTTCCAGCGACGGCGGGCTTTCTGAGCGCGTTGATTATTTTCGGAATCGCCATGGTGTATTTCGTGGCGCCGTCAACGCTGCAGGCGGGCAACGATGTGCCGCTGGTCATGGTGAATACCGCGCCGGAGTTGCAGCAGAGCGCGTTCGGCATGACGCTGGACACCATCGAAGCCGATTCGCTGGTGATCGAAGCATACGTTGACGCGAACGGGCGCGTGCAGGACTACCGCATTCTGTCCGACACGGAGAAGTCGAAGGAAGTTCTGCCGCAAGTGAAGCGGATGCTGATTTTCACGACGTTCCGTCCGGCGCTTTCGATGGGACGTCCGACGGCGAGCCGCGCAGTGCTGTCGTTCTCGAAGATCAGTGTGAGAGGCTAGGAGCTTCGAGCTTCGAGCTCCGAGTTCTGAGCCCACTCTGACTTCTCGTCTTCTTTCTTCTTAAACAGCCAAAAGCCCCACTTCTCGCAGAGGACGCGAGAAATGGGGCACCCTGTTCAATTCCCTTCTGGCGTTCGCGCTTACATATTCAGTTCATGCTGCTGATAGCCCATGGATGCGGTCATGGGGTTCGCGATCGCAATCGCGTGAAGCGTGGAACTAACTACCTCGAAAGTCTTCACGTAAGGAATGCCGTCCAGAATCTCCTCCAGGACTTCCAGCACCTGCGGATAACCGCTGGCGTTGTAGGCACAGGCGTTGTCCTCCCGATCCCAGAAACTGATGGTGGCGACCTCACTGCCGTCGGTCAGCGCGAGCGTGATCAGATCCAGAAATCCTTTTTGACGGCGCAGCCAGGGCAGGATCTCGCGCTCCATGAGATTGGTGAACTTGCCGAGAGAGTTGGGTTTCACGCGTACCGAGACCTTGCGAGCAAACATTTCGACCTCCGCACTGTGGGATGGCTGTTTGCGAGAGCCGATCCACACGACACACCCCGCTGATGAATGGTGCGTTTCGGGGTTGGGGCGTTACAACTTGGGCGGAGTTAAGGAGCGATGAACAGGAAAAACTCCACTTCTCGCGCAAAGAACGCGCGAGAAATTGATTGGATAAGAGCGAAGGCTCGATTGAACCCGGTAGTCTTAGTTTGAGGACTTAGACGCTGGGAAGAAAGGAGCCTTCGCGATGATGATTATAGGGTGTGATTTCCATCCCAGCTGGCAACAGATTGCGTGGCTGGACAGTGAGACGGGGGACACCGGTGGGCAGAAGCTGGTGCATGCCCGGGGAGACGCGCAGCGGTTTTATCAGCGCCTGGCGGCGCCGGGATTGATCGGCATCGAAGCCACAGGCAACAGTCAGTGGTTCCTTGAGTTGGTCGAGGATCTGGGGCACGAGATCTGGATCGGGGATGCGGCGCAGATCCGGGCCAGTTACGTGCGCAAGCAGAAGACGGATAAGCGGGATGCGGCTCACATTCTGAAGCTGGTGGTGGAGGGACGGTTTCCGCGGTTGTGGACGCCGGACCGGGAGCAGCGCGATCTGCGGCAGTTGGTGGTGCACCGGCACAAACTGGTGGAGATCCGGAGCCGAGTGAAAAATGAACTGCAACACCTGGCCATGAATAAGGGAGTGCAGAAAAAGCGCACGCTGTGGAGCCAGGCGGGGCAGAAGATGTTGCGCGAGCTTCCGTTAAAACCCTGGGCCTGCTGCCGGCGCGAAGATTTGCTGGGACTGTTAGCCATGTTAAACCAGCAGGTCGGCGAGCTGGACGGCGCGGTGCAACGGGCCGCGGAGCAGAACCCGCAGGCCCAGTTGCTGATGACGCAACCGGGAGTGGGTCCGAACACGGCGCTGGCCTACGTGCTCACGATCGGGGAGGTAAGCCGCTTTGCGCGGGGCAAGCAGGTGGCCAGTTATCTGGGACTGATTCCGCAGGAGAACAGTTCGGGAGCACGGCAGCACACCGGTGCCATCAGCAAGCAGGGCAATCGCATGCTGCGCAGCTTGCTGGTGGAAGCGGCGCAGATCGCGGTGCGTTTTGATCCCGAGATGAAGAAGCAGTATTTACATCGCTGCCATCAGAAGGCGAAAGGTGTGGCCAAGGTGGCGGCGGCGCGCAAGTTGGCCGTACGACTCTACTGGATGCTGCGCACGCAAGTGGGGTATCCAGAGATCGTTCGCATCGAGAGCAGCCCGCGGGTGCCCCTGGTCGGCGCAAGCTAGACCGCGGAATGGATTGGGCGCTCTCGCATCCCGTAGAGACGGGATGTTCGCATAGAAGAATCATGGCCGCTGATCAGGCCGCATCGATGGTTGGTGGAACGATCTTCCACTGGGAGTGATTCAGCGTGAGATTTCCAGAGTCTTGGTCCTCAACCTCTCTCTGGCAAACCCGGCGGTGCTGACGCACCGCCCAGGACAACTATGCCCTTGACAGAGCCTTCGCTCTTATCGAGGGGCACCCTCGATTTTCATTTCCTTCGGTGGGTCGGCCCATGTGTATTCAGGGCAGGCTGGGGCTGCATTCTGTCGCCGCTCCGCGGCTGGGGTGGGGTGACTTCTGGTGTGCGCTTCCACCGTCAAGTTCAAAGTCAACCGTCAAGTCAAAATCAAAAGCAGCGGACAGAGCCTGCCCTGAGCTTGTCGAAGGGAGTGTCCGCTCCACACGAGGAATTCAAAATCCCCACCCTGTCTCGCCCAAGAGCGGGGCGAGACAAGAGTGGGGCACCCAGTCACGACTGGGGCTAAAGCCCTCGGCTTTTCTGACCATGGGGCGGCACGGCTGGAAGCGGCGCCCTTGCAAAACCGCCTTTGCAAGACCATTTATGAGACAAGTACTAAATATTGTTCGCGGGGCGAGTTAGCCTCAGTTAGAAGCCCGGTGGCCTTTCTCCTACCACTCCGAACGCGCGCTCCAGCGCCAAGCCGGCGTTGACCATCGTCCCTTCTTCGAACAGACGGCCGATCAGCGTGATGCCGTGGGGGACGCGGCGTGGCGGGTTGAACGTGGGCAGGGGATGAGCGGGGTCGGGGGCCCAATCGCTGCGGGCCTTCGCGACCTCGACAAAACCTGCGCGCAGCACCAGCGCTGGATGGCCGGTGAAGTTGGTGATGGTGAGCATTTCATCGCGCACCGAGGGGACCAGCAGCAGGTCGACTTGCGAGAAGAGGCGCGCCATTTCTTCGGCAACTTTGCGGCGCAAGCGGTCGGCCTGCACGAAATCGACTGCGGAAAGAAACCTTGCCTGGCGGAAGATGTTGGGCCAAGCGTCGGGGACTTGGGCTTTGAGTTCGCGCAGTCCTCCACTCAGAGTCAGTTCTTCGAACGCGGCTGCGCCTTCGGCGAACAGAATAAGGTTGAGCGAGTCGTAGGGCCAGTCGGGAATGGAGACCTCGACGGGAACCATCCCTACTTTCTTGACGACGCCGACTGCAGCGCGGTCGACTGCGGTCGCGGGATTTTCCTGCATCCACTTGGGAAAATATCCAACGCGCAGGCCCGCGACGCTTGCGGCCGCGTCGAAATCAAGATGACTGGGAACGCTGGCCACGTCGCCGACATCTGGACCATTGATGGCGTGCAGCACGAGCATGGCGTCTTCGACACTCCGGGTCATGGGACCAAGTTTGTCGAGTGACCAGCAGAGAGTCATCGCGCCGGTGCGGGCGACGCGTCCGTAGGTAGGCCGCAGGCCGGTGATGCCGCACCGCGTCGATGGACTAATGATGCTGCCGCCGGTCTCGCTGCCGATGGCGAAGCCGACTAATCCCGCGGCGGTGGCGGCGCCGGGGCCCGCGCTCGATCCGGAGGAACCTTCCTCGAGCAGCCAGGGATTCATGGTCTGGCCGCCGAACCAGATATCGTTGAGCGCGAGCGCTCCCAGGCTGAGCTTGGCAACTAGCACGGCGCCGGCTTCGCGCAGACGCTTCACGACTACGGCGTTTTCGGTGGGGACGCGGTTGCGGAACGGCTCTGCGCCATAGGTCGTCGGAATGCCCGCGGTATCGAGCAAGTCTTTGCCGCCCCATGGGATGCCATGCAGCGGTCCGCGATACTTGCCGGCCGCAATTTCTTCGTCGGCTCGCTTCGCCTGCTGCAGCGCCAGGTCGCGGGTCAGCGTGATTACGCAGTGCAGCTTGGGATCGAACTGTTGGAGTCGCTTTAGATAAATGTTGGTGAGGCGCTCGGAGGTGAGCTTGCGAGTTTCGATCCAGCGAGAGAGTTGGGTAACGGTCGCGAAGGCAATGTCTTCGTCGCGCGCGGGGAGCGGGCCGGGATCGGTTGAGCTGCGAACGAAATGGTCGCGTTCTGGTCCGGATTTCTGGCCGGGGAGGATGGGATTCCAGCGCGTTGCAGGCGCGACGGTGGTGGGCAACGCGAGTTTGCGCGGTCCAGTGCGCCGCTCGTAGAGGTAGGCCATCGTCTTGCGCCAGCTGTCGGCGGCTACAGAGCGCTCGGCGGGGGTCATGTCAAACTGCACCAGCTTCTCGGCTTCGGCAAAGGTCGTTGTTGACACTTCGGGTCCGACGGCGGGGCCTGCCCCGAATGCGGGTGGAGCCCCGGGCGGCAGGTCTTGTGGATTCAGACTCGGTGGATTTGGGCTTGCCGGATTCTGTCCTACACTGCGCAGCGCTGCCGCCGCACCCAGGACTCCCATCGATGTAACGGTCAGAAATTGCCTGCGCGATTTCGCCATGAATCCTCCGCGGGGTATTGTAGCGGGTGAACGGCGTTGCGTTGTTTCTGTGACTTTCTTGAACTGCAAATCACAGACAACCTCCTCATCTCACCTGATAATCTGTGGGTTGCAGGCTGGCTTGACGCGGAAGTTCAGCTGCAAATTGCAAAGAGAAAGAGGAGGTGGACGTATGGACTCCACTCTTACCCTGCTGAAGGAGGAAATCAACAAGACCCTGGAATCGGAGCACGACCTGGCGAAATGGAAGCTGGCGGTCACAGCGGCGCTGGGTGTAACTGCGTTCGGGCTGACCAAGGAAAGCGTAGCCAATCCTTGGCTGCTTCTGTTTGTTCCTTTTGTTTGCGCTTACATCGACCTCTATGCCTATCAGTATCAGTCGCGCATCGCGGTGCTCGCGGGATTCTTGCGCGACCACCCTGGAGGAGACGGATTCCTGCAGCAGTATGAAGAACGGTGCGATACGTTGCGCGGGAAAGGATTTTTCTCGCTGGGGGTCAGGGCCGGATTCGGATGCAGCCTGGGCGCCACGATTCTCGGGCCAGCATTCTATCTGGTGCTGAGTTGGCACAGCATTGTCGCCAACCATCAACTGCTATCACACGCAATGGGAGGAATCATCTGGCTGATCGGTCTTGCTCTCATTGTCTACTTGTGGAAATACGCCAAGGACCAAGCTAAGGAACTTGCCCAAGAGAGCTTCCCGACTACGCCCGCGAGCGCTGTCGTCTGAGGGATTGATGACCGTGATCCACAACCGAGTAATTGGCGCAATGATCAAGCCCGGATACTCTCTGGAGGAGATCCGGGCAATTTCCGCCTTCCTCGAAAAGGAGAAGACGCTGGCTTTTACGCCCCTGCCCAATGGGCTGTTTCCGGCGGCGGCCCTGGGTAACGATAGGAGTTATACGGGATATTCGTATGTATGGGTGCGCGACAATATTCATGTCGCGCACGCTCATTACCGGACTGGCCGCATCGCCGTCGCCGTCGACAACCTGACGGCGCTAATGGCCTACTTCATCAAATACCAGAAAAGGTTCCTCAACATCATCGACGGGGTTGCGGACGCCAATGTCCCCATGAACCGGCCGCAGATCCGGTTCAAAGGAGAATCGCCGGACGGCTCCCCGGAAGAGGTAGATGAGAAATGGCCGCACGCGCAAAACGACGCGTTGGGATATTTTCTGTGGATGTTCTGCAAACTGGTAAATGAACGGGCGTTGACTCCGGGCCCGGATCAGTTGGAAATGCTGGCACTGTTTCCCCCGTATTTCGAAGCGATCCGCTATTGGCAGGATGAGGATAGCGGACACTGGGAGGAGACACGTAAGATCTCGGCCTCGAGCATTGGGGTAGTGGTCGCGGGATTGATTGAGCTCCGCAAACTTCAAGAGAGCATCGGCCCGCTGCGCGACCGCCAAGGCACGTCCATTACGGGCGCGGCGGTCGATCAGTTGATCGAACGTGGCCGGGACGCTCTTCAAGAGATCCTACCGGCGGAATGTATTCAGCCGGATCCCTCGAAGCATCGCCTCTACGATGCGGCGCTGCTGTTTCTGATCTACCCGCTGCAGATTGTGGAAGGCGGGAGGGCTGATCAGATACTGAACAACGTCAGGAATCATCTGCAGGGTGAGATCGGTGTCCGCCGCTACCCGGACGATTCCTACTGGGCTCCCGACTACAGAACCAAACTAAAACCGGAGGAGCGAACGGCAGATTTTAGCGAGGACTTGTCGGGCCGCGATCAGCTTCTGGCGTCGTCGAGTGGGCAGGAAGCTCAGTGGTGCATCTTCGACCCCACGATCTCTTGCATCTTCGGGCTGGAGTTCAGGTCGACGCGATCAAAGGAGGATCTGGACAAACAGATCGAGTATCTAAACCGGTCTCTCGGGCAGATTACCTCAGAGGATCAAACCGGCGTGCCCGCGTTGCGTTGTCCGGAACTGTACTACCTTGAGGCTGGCCATTACGTCCCCAACGACCATGTGCCGCTGCTGTGGACGCAGGCCAACCTCATGCTGGCAATGAAGATCATGGAGGAGAACTGTTCGCTGTGACGAACAGTTCTCCTGCTGTGAGGGTGTTGCTAGTTTTGTGGGGATTCTGAAGGCCTCTCGGCGTGGTCGATGACGAGGACTTGCATCGGACCTTTTACTGGTTCCAGTTTCAGACCCAGCTGCTCCTGAATCGCCGTTAAGAGTGATGATACGGAAGCGTCGGATGCGGGCGTGTTGAAGTTGCCAGTCCCGTCCGACTTCCAATTCAAATTGAAATCATAGTTGCCGGAGAGGCCGGTCTTGTCCACGACGACGGTGCCGAGTTGCCGTGAGAGATGCGATGCCATCTCCGAGGTCGACAAACTCCGTCCTTCCAACCCAGCCTGACTGCCGTCAAGCTTGATCCGGAATGATTTATTCAGAACACGCCCGTCCGGACCCTTCACCGGATCGGAGTAGCTGCTGGCGGGTTTCGCGGGCTGAAGCTTGGAGCCATCGTCGCCGACAACGAGAGCATAGGTCGACAGCTCTCTGACTTCGGGATGCAGCGCCAGCTTAAAGCGTTCCGCCAGAGCGGCCTGCAGGAGTTGCTGGTTTCGAATCCTGGTTTGCTCCAGGCTCTGATCGACACGCGCGCCGCTGGGCGCAGATTTGTCATCGTTAGGGCCGATTTCGAGATTGAACTCCGCGGTCTTGGCCCAGTCGGGGACTCCGGCAATCTGATTCGCCTGCACCCCGTAGGCCTCTTGAATGAGCGCCTGCAGAGTCGTGTTCATCGCTTTGAATCCGGTGGGCGAGTACATCATTCCCACTCGATGGGCCCCGCCGCCGGCGCCGGATTTGACTATGAGTTCGACATTGGACTTACTTGCACCCGGAGTCGCGGCCTGGTCTTGATCCTGCGCCCGCATCTTCGGCGCGTTCAGCAGTCCGAACACGAGAGGCAAGGCGAGCGCGAGCACTCCTGCAGTGCTGAGTAATAGCTTTTTTCCGAAATCCAGTTTCCGTGCAAATCGTTCCGTCATGATGTACACCATCCTCTTTTTAAGATCGGACCCCGTCACTCCAGACACGCAAGCCAGCGGAGATCCCACGCAGAATTCACAGACTTTCAAAATGCTCTCGGCATAAACCTGACGTTCGCTGCCCAGTTCCACCACCTCTTCGTCGCAGGCGCGCTCGCGCTCCTCGACCATGCGCGCGCCCAGCCACCACACCAGCGGATGGAACCAAAAGAGAGCTTCGACGACCATGTGAAGAGCGGCAGCTAGATTGTCGCGGCGGCGCACGTGCCAGACCTCGTGGGCGAGAATTGCTTCCAGGTGCGCGTCTTCCAGATGTTTGGAAATGCCTTCGGGCCAGATCAACACCGGGCGGAGGATGCCGAAGATTCCCGGCTCCATAGAAGCGCGTGACAACACGAGGTCAATCGGAGTCCGTGTGCCTGCCATGCGCTCTAGGCGGCGCAAGGTTGCTGCTTCTCGTCCCTCGTACAACGGAGCGGACTCGCGTAGGGCGGCGGAAATCCGCCGCCAGCGCAGGGACCATGCAAGGAGAACAATAAGAAATCCACAGAGCCACGCCGCGACGACCAGCAACGCCGGAAGCCAGTGGAGCAGACTCGGTGCAGCCACTGGGGGAGCGGCCTGCGCGATCGTCGGCGTTGTCACTGCGGGATCCGAAAAGGGCTGGCTGAGTGCTTCCATGGCAACGTACAAACCGCCGTTCGCTGCCGGTAACGAGCGGAACCATGCCATCTGGCTGCCGAGGCTAACCAGCAGCGAAAACGGAATCAGGAATTTCACCGACGCCGCCAGCCACAGCCAGTAGCGCGCTCGCGCATGATTCTTGCGGAGCATGAAGGTCAGCAGTCCGGCGGCGGCGGCGAACAGCGTCGACTGCCACAAATGATTACCCAGTCCGGGGGCCAGGTCTCTCCACAGTGCCGACAAATGTGCTGGCGTCATCGTGATTTTTCCTTTTGTTTAAGATCGACGGGTAGCGGCAATCGGTTCGTGATGAAGTCTGAGATCCGGTTGGCAGCAGGTGGATCCAGATTGGCCAGCACGGCGACTACGTAACCGGGACCAGGGCAGATCTCCAACGCTCCATTCATTCCGGGAGCGCCACCCCCATGCCCGAAGCATCGGGTACCGTTGATCTTGTGGTCTCCGAAACCGTAGGCATAAGTGTTATCCGGAGTGCCGGGTTTGCCCGTGGTTAGCAACTCGGTGTAATGCGGATTGAGCAGCTTGTTCTGTTGCAGAGCATTCGCAAACTTCACCAGATCTTCGACTGAGGAGTAACCGCCACCCGCTGACGTCCCGCGGAAGGGCAGCGTGTCGGTATTCGGCTGTCCTTCGGGACTGTGCATCTTCGTGTATCCGATACTGCGACCTGCGACCGCCTTGTCTTCTGGCTCCGAGCCGCTGGAAGTCATGTCTGCCGGAATGTAGATGTGTTCCCGAACGTAGTCGTAGTAGTTTTGGCCGCTGACTCTCTCGATGATCATGCCGAGCAATATGAAGCCGTAGCTGCTGTATTCCCAGCGGCTGCCTGGCTCGAATTGGGGCGCGCGATTACCGTAGAGCTTTACATAATCCTGCAGCGTGCGAAGCTCAAGGCGATGCGCTTCAAACTCGGGGCCGAAGATGTCGCCGGTGCCGCCGGTATGGGTCAACAGTTGATGGATCGTGACTTTCGCGGCGACGTCTTTGTTGGGATAGTCGGTGAGGTATTTTCCCAGAGGATCGTCGAGTACCAGCTGGCCCGCCTGCACCAGCTGCAACGTCGCGACCGCCGTGAACATTTTGTTCATGGAACCGATGCGAAAGCGCGTTCTCAGCGTGTCCGGTATTTTGTGTTCGCGATCGGCGAGGCCAGAGGCCTCAGCAAAAATCGGCTTGCCATTCTTGGCCACCAGCACCGCACCGGCAAAGGTGCCCGCGGCCGCATCCGCGTCCAGCTTCTTTCTCAGAGCCGCGGTCAACTCACTTTCGCTCAAATGCGGAAGCGCGAACTCGTCAGGCCGCGGAATGGCTTCCATATCCAATTTGCTAATGCGGTGAGGCTCGGCTGCATCGGCCTCCAGAGTGAGCCGCGCAAACTGATCGGAGTTTCGCTCCTGCACGAGCACGATCAATTTTGTGGGCGTGGAGGACTCCACTTTCTTGAGTTCAAAGCCGCCCGTTTGTTGACGGAATTGCATCCCCTGTTCCAAGCTCTCCAGTCTTGAGGGTAGATTCTTTTGCAGGAAGTCCCGGTAGGCGTCCCGATCCCCGCGGTTGAAGGCCTCAAGCCAAGCGGCACATTGGCGGGCAGCAGGCGTATCCGGCAGTTGCACCTGCGCGGCGCAAGCCCCCAGGACGAGTAGCAAGACGGAAAGCAGCCCAGCGAGGCGGTTAATTGCCGCCCAAAGGAAACGTCGTTTCCCGGACAAGCTCGCTGGCGTCATTTCGCCTTGTCCTTTCTCTCCAGCTTGCGGAGCGTCCTTTCGGCTTCCTTTACATCCTCGAGCGTGAGTTGGCCCGATTCGATCAGATGCGCCATGACCGGCTGCGTGCGCCCGCCGAAAAGCGCCAGCAAGTCGTCGATCAATTTGCGTTGCGCGGAATCGCGGGAGACGGCCGCTTCAAAAATATGGAAGTTCCCGACTTTCTTCACGCGGCGCACGGCCTTCTTGGCCTCCAGGCGATAGACCGTGGTCTGGACGGTCGTGTATGCGGGCCTGCCTTTTTCCGGGAAGGCTTCCTGAATCTCGCGGATGGAGGCCTCGCCGCGGCTCCAGAGGGTTTCCATAATCTGCAGTTCCAGTTTGGCTAATTTCGGTCCGGGCATATCATCTCCTACCGACGTATGCATTACTACTACATGTGTAGTTCTCGTGTCAAGCTTTTTGTGGGTGGAGAGGAAAAAGGCAGGGCGTCAGTCGCGCCGCCCGGATCCCATACCTACAGGGGTCTCATTCCGTTTCGGCGCCGCAGGGTATTCACCTGGAGGTCCCGATTCAACGACATCTGCTCCAACACGAGCAGTCAACGGGGCTAAAGAACTGATAGCGCCAACTACACTTTTCCACTCCGGATCTTGGGAGGACGTGAACTAGTGTCCCAGGTGGAATGCGATTTGAACCTCTATAGGCACCTCAACCGGCTGGCCGTTCTTCTGTGCTGGCTTGAATCGCCAGCGCTGAACCGCTGCTATTGCGTTTGCGTCGAAGTCTTTGTCCGTAGAAGACACGACCCTAACGTCATGAGGCACACCATCAATGCCGACCACCAGTCCTATCGACACGTATCCCTCCTTCTTGGCCAAACTTGCTGACCGAGGGTAATCCGGCTCAGGAGCAAACACTTGACTTGGTGGATGAATCGCTGTACTTGGCGGGGCCTTGCACACGGGAGTTGGTCCCGTTTCGATGTCGAGTGGCACAAATTCGTCGGGCTTCTGCGAAACGCCACCGCTCTGCATGAACCGCGTGATTCCGCCCGAGTTGACTACCTTCAGCCACTCTCCCGATCGTGAAACCACATCCAACTTCTCCCCGCACGAAATATTGCCGACATGGACCTTCATGCACGGGTCGTCAAGGAAAACAGGCACGGAATGTTCAGGCTTATCGCTGGCACAATAGACGTAGCCAACGAGTGGAGGCTTGTTCGTCTGTGCCCAGCTACCCGACACAATCGTAGAAACGAACAGGCATAGAAAGGTCCATCTGTTCAGATGCATACGGGCGAAAGGGTGCATACGTGCCTCCTGTAACAACATTCTAGGACAAGCGAGCATCTTGGAGATTCTCTACCTCTGCAAGCCCGCCCAGTTCACGATGACGGTGATGGGAGGCCGGGCGGCCTCGCCGAGAGACATCTTGACCCCGCTGAGCGGCGCCGGCTAGGAATATCGGCTTCACGCAGAATTAGTCCGGAATTCCACAGCCGGCTGTGACATCTGTCACAGACTTTGTTGTTAGTGCGGTAGTAGGCTGATTCGTTTTCCCGGTTTCCCTCCGAGCAGATGTCATACCTTGAGGTCTCCCCCATGTTTGGGAGAAATTGCACGGGTCTGCTCGCGGTTTTGGTTCTTGTTCTGGCACCTGCGATTCTGCGGGGCCAGACTGGACGCGTTGATGCTGCGCCTGAGTTCGCGGTTCATCGACCGCCAGAGGTCGGCCAGTCGTCGCCTTCGAACGAACTCCGGCACTATCTGCCGGTAACGCCGCCAGAAACGATCGGCTTCCCCCTGATCGCTGGTGCCGCGGGCACAATTTTCTCCGGCACTGTCGTTTCGGTTGAGCGTCGTGCCGCGACCCAGGGTCAGCCCGTCGAAACGGTTGCCATCACCTTCCATGTTGAGAATGCCATTCGCGGGGCCACGCCTGGCGAGAATCTGACGATCTCGCAGTGGATTGGCCTGTGGTCGGGGGGCCAACGCTACCGCGTCGGCGAGCGGGTGCTTCTTTTTCTCTATCCTCCGAGCAAACTCGGTCTCACGAGCTGCGTCGCCGCCGGCATGGGGCGCTTCACGATTGATCCGTGGGGCCGGGTCTTGCTTTCAGCACAACATCTTTCAGCGTTTCGAACGGATCCCGTCCTGGGTGGGAAGTCGCGCGTTCGTGTCAGCGACTTCGCCTTGGCGGTGCGGCGGGCCAGTGAGGAGGAGTGAGTGCAATCAGAAGAGGTGACCATGACAAACCGCATGGCATTTACCACACGCTCATTTCTCCTCAGGCTGGCCCTGGCGGCGGCGCTGGTGTTCTTGTTCGTCGTTGGCTCCCGCGCCGGTGGGCCGAAGTGCGTTGCCGGGACCAGCTACTTCGACTCGACGATGAACGGGCAGCCACTGCTCTGGCCTCTCGGAACGATTACCTATTACACGGATCAAGGCGATCTGAGCCCACTGCTGCCGAACGCGTCCGCTAACAGCTTCGTCGCGGGCGCGTTCGCCCAATGGACCGCGGTTCAGACCGCGGCTCTCAATGTCACCAGCGGAGGGTCGCTCGCCGAGGATGTGAACGGCACCAATGTCACCTTGAATTCGGACGGCTCGATCTCGATGCCCGCCGACATTCAGCCATCCGCCACCGGCACGCCGATCGGCATCGTCTATGACAGCGACGGCTCGGTCACCGACGCGCTCATCGGAGCTGGTGCGGGCAACTCGAGCGAGTGCTACAGCAACGCCGTCTTCGGAGGCAACGACAATTACGGTTCGTTCGCTACCTACCAGCATGCGCTCATCGTGATCAACGGGCAGTGTGCGCAGCAGTCATCGCAATTCACCGACGTGGAGTATCGCCTGGTGCGTGTCATCGGCAGCGTCCTCGGCCTTGGCTGGTCGCAAGTCAATCCCAATGTGCAAACCCGAACGCCGCCGCCCACGTCCGACGATTTCGCGGGATTCCCCGTGATGCACTCCACCGATCCCTTGAATTGCACGCCGATCACGTTGTGCTACCCCAATCCGTACCAACTGGCCATGGATGACGGCGCGGCCATCTCGCGTCTGTATCCGGTCACGGCGCAGAATCTGTCCGGATTCCCGGGCAAACAGGTGTTCTCTACCACTACGGCACGCATTTACGGCTCGGTGTGGTTCACCGATCCTCATGGAAATCGAACGCAGGCCATGCAGGGAGTGAATGTCGTGGCGCGCTGGATCGATCCTAAAACTGGATTGCCCTCGCGCAAGTATGCGGCGACATCGGTGTCTGGATTTCTGTTCAGCGGCAACGAAGGCAATCCCATCACCGGCTTCGACGATGCGATGGGTGATCCCTTGGCTGAATGGGGATCGAATAGCCAGAGTCTGGAAGGCTTCTTCGACCTCGCGGGGCTGCAACTGCCCAACGGCGGCAGCGCACAATATCAGTTGACCATTGAAGCAATCGATCCGACCTGGTCGGCAAACGTTGGCCCGTACGCTCCGGGCCCGGTCGCACCTTCGGGCACAGCCCAGCCCATAACGGTGACCGTCACCGCAGGCGCTGACGTGCAACAAGACATTCTCATGGGCAGCAGCGCGCAGCCGTTGTCTCAACTGGCGTCCAGTTGGACCACGCCGGCTGCGTTGCCTCTCGACGGAGATTGGGAAGGCTCGCTGAGCGGCTATGGGAACGTGGCTTACTTCCTGTTACCGGCTCAAGCCAATCGCTCGTTGTCGGTCGCAGTCACCACGCTTGATGAGTACGGCAACGCGACTTTGAGGAAAGCGCAGCCGGTCATTGGCATGTGGGCCGCTTCTGATCCGGAGGGGACGGCGCCTCCGGCCTTCACGCCGTCGCCGTTCAATCAGCTGCCGTATGCCCTGACGCGGCTCGACGCGCAAATCGCGACCTCCGCAAATTTCCTGATCGGGATTTCGGATGTGCGAGGCGACGGCCGGCCCGACTACCTCTATCATGCGCACGTGTTGTACGCGGATTCCGTTTCTCCGGCGCGCGTCGGCGTAAACGGCGGCGCGATCACCGTGCTGGGGACGGGCTTTGCGTCGCAGCTCACCGCTGCGGTGGGGAGCTCGGCCGCAATCCCGCTCGCCGCGAGCGCCGGGCAGATGATCCTCGCCGCGCCCGCACACGCCGATGGACTACAGAACATCTCCATCACCGATCCTGTCAGCGGCGCGTCCTCGGTCATGACCAACGGGCTGACTTACGGCGCGGCGGCCACCGACACCATTGTTCTGCTGAGCGGCATCAATCGCTCGACGCCGGTGGGGACGCAGGCGGCGACTCCAATGACTGTGCGCGTGTTGGCGGCAGACGGAGTCACTCCAGTGAGCGGCGCAACCATCGGTTGGAGCGCGAGCGGTGGCCTGCAACTTTCCGCGTGCGGGGGCGCGTCTTCATGTTCGACAAGTAGCGATCAGAACGGAGTCGCGGCCACCTTGCTGACTCCAGCGGCGGTCGGCGTCGCGACGATTACCGCGACGCTTGCACCGGGAGTCTACAGTTCTTCGCCCTCCGTAAGCGTCAGCCTCAATGCAACCGAGTCGGCCTCCGACATTGGAGTGCTCTCGCCGTATCTATGGATTGCCCAAGGCGTCACGATCGGCGTCCCGCTCACCGCGCGCGTGCTAAGCAACGGTGTGCCCCAGAACAACGCCACCGTGAACTACACGGTGGTCAGCGGCAACGGAACGTTAAGCGCCGCCAGCGCGAAAACAAGTTCCACCGGATACGCCACCGCTACGTTGACCGTTACGCAGATTTCCGCGCTGGTGCAAATAACCGCGTGCGTGGGTCCGGGGAACGCCCCCTGTCAGACGTTTTATGCGAATCCAGTGCCGCTGGCTCAACAGAATCTGCAGCCTGTGTCGGGAAGCGGGCAGGTTTCCACGGGACAGGCGTTTCAACCGGTCACTGTGCGCGTCACGGATTCTTCGACACCGCCGAATGCTGTGATCGGTGCCGCTGTCAGCTTTCAAACCACCGTGCTGCGACCGGGTGGAACGTCGTCTACAGGAGGAGGTGGCGAGACCAACTCCGGCAATCCGGCGATGCCGGTGATCCTGGCGGTGAGCGAGAGTAATGCCACGACTGACATGAACGGACTCGCCAGCATTGTGCCCTCAGCCGGAGCGTTCAGTGCTCCCTTGGAAGTGGATGTCGGAGTCACGGCCGGCGCTAGCGGGTGGCTCGACTATCCCCTGCAGGTGTTCCCTGCCCTGACGAGTGGCAGCGACGCCGGAGGAACCGACCCTCCTTCATTCCGAAGGCTTCCCGTTCGGATTTCCCGGCCAATTCAAATTGAGGAGCGCTGACGCGGCCGCGTCGCTTCTTGAGGTCCGATTAAGAAGGAGGTGAACCGCAGGCGAGGATACGGCGAGGAAACCCGCTTTCGCCCTACGCGACGCCCTCGGGACCGCCGCGGAGCCCCTGCACCAGCGCGCGCACGCCGCAGGCTAAAAGGATGAGTGCGGCCAGTGGGAAGCAGATCAGCATTCCCAGGAGGCCAATCAATCCCACGATGCTGCTCGGCCCGCATGGTCCCCAGGACCCACCGGCAAACAACGCCACCAGGCAGACTCCGCCGCCGGCGAGGAACACAAGAGCGGATCGCATCCATTTCGACACGGCGCGAGTCTAGCACCGACTGGCGAGCCTTCCCACCACCCAAAAGTAACCGCTAAAGCCGTCTCCAAAGGCACTTTGCGCGGGAGTGCAAGTTTCTCGACCTGGGACGTTCATTTGATAGCGGCCATTTGATAAGCGGCCATTTGATATACGGCCGCAGTTGCGCTAACTTGGCCGCAACGAATTTATGGCCACTTCCGACCAGCTCGAGCAGCAGCTCCAGCGATGGACCGAGGCCGGTATTCTCGACTCGCAATCGGCTGGGCGCATTCGTGACTTCGAATCCACCCACGAATCGCCTGGGGTGCGCTGGCCGGTGATTTTCGCTATTGCTTTCGGTTCCATCATGGTCGCCGCGGGCGTGCTGCTGTTTGTGGCTGCGCACTGGGATAACCTCTCTCCCACGCAGCGCTTCCTGCTGGTGCTGGCGATGATCGCGGGCTTTCACCTGGCCGGCGGCGCGCTCATCAATCGCCTGCGGCCCCTGGGACTGGCGCTGCATGCCATTGGCACCGTAGCGCTGGGCGGGGGCATTTTTCTGGCCGGGCAGATCTTCAACCTCCAGGAACATTGGCCGGGCGGAATCCTCCTGTGGGCGATCGGCGCGGTGCTTTCGTGGCTGGTGCTCCGCGACTGGCTGCAGGCCACGCTCAGTGCGTTGCTCATCCCGGCGTGGATCGCCTCGGAGTGGAGCGTGCAGGCGGAACACTTCCGCGACATGGATCGCCTGCTCTTTGAGTTCCTCGTCCTGCTGTCGATTACCTACTTGAGCGCGCGGCGTCCAGGGGCGGACTCCCATTTTCGGCGTGCCCTGGTCTGGGTGGGAGGACTGGGCGTGCTTCCGATCTGCGCGGCTCTGGCAATACTCCGCGAACCCTTTATAGGCCGCACGTCGCTCCCATTGCCGGCCTCCCTGCACGTGACCGGGCTGCTGATGGCCTTCGCCCTGCCCTTGCTCGCGGCTTATTTCCTGCGCGGCAAGGCGGCAGTGTGGAATCTTGGGTACGGTCTGTGGGTTTATGTGATCGGTCGCCTCGACGATCGGAACCTGTTCGAGAACCTGAGCCTCCACTTCCTTTGCGCGCTCGCATCTGTGGGACTGGTGGTTTGGGGCCTGCAGGAGAATCGCCGGGAGCGCATCAACGTCGGCGTAGCAGGATTTGCCTTCACCGTCATCGCCTTTTATTTTTCGAATGTGATGGACAAGCTGGGCCGCTCGGCTTCTCTGATCGGCTTCGGAGTTCTCTTCCTGCTCGGAGGATGGCAACTGGAACGACTGCGCCGCAAACTGGTGGCGCGCACCAGAGCTGCGGCGGCACCGGCAGGAGGCGCAGCGTGAAACCTCTCACCAAGGCGGCCGTCGTTGCGCTGATTCAGATCCTGATCGTTTCTTCGCTGGGAGCCAAGCTGCTCTACGACCGGCGCACCTGTCCGCAAGCGTGGTTTGAGAGCCTGCGCTACGATCCCAACCTGCCGATTCGCGGCCGCTATGTCGCCCTGCAGATCACGGTGATTGACCCGCGCTCGCCAGGGGAACTCTCCAAGCAGTGGACGGGCCAAATGCAACCCGGCGTCCTGAACGGTTCTCAACAGTGGTGCGGTTCGATAGTAGTGCGCAACGGAACGCCCACTGCGGAACTCGACAGCAGTCCGACGTGGGATTGCGCAAACTTGAGTTTCGTCTACTGGCCCGAAAATGGACCGAGCCGGCTGCGGCTCAACCAGCCGATTCTGTTTTTTATTCCGGATACCGCGAAGGATCCGACCGCACTCGCAAGGGGAGATGAGTTGTGGGTGCTGGCCACCATCCCGCGCAAGGGACCGCCGCGGCCGATCGCGCTGGGCGTGAAGAAAGCGGGCGAGACGGAGATCCGGCGGCTGGAGCTTAACTAAGATATGACTTCGTATTGTCATCCTGAGGTCTGCGTTTTTTGGCAGACCTAAGAATCTATGCAGTGCCGGCCAGTTGCATAGATCCTTCGCGCAAAAGGCGCGCTCAGGATGACAAGCACGCTGCGTTGACGTTAGGAATGAAACGCGTCGCTCTTGGAACGAGGGATGTTAGGCTGAAGGCGTGCGAACTCGAAAGCCGACCCTCCGCATCACCAAATGGCTGCAACGGGTGCCAAGGCCGGGACCGCGAATACCTCTGGAGGCTGAATGCACCGCGTGTGCCGATGCGCAGTTCAAAATCAAGCATGACAAGCGACTGCCGTTCGGCGCGGTTCATCAGCCTCGCTCCGATTGGTATGCGGAGATGTTGCAGCGCGCATTCGAGGAGCACGTAAAGCTCGTGCATCCTGACGAGACCGAAAAGCCTTCATCGGAACAGTAGTGGCTCTACCGAGTACGTCTTCATTCTGTCATCCTGAGGTCTGCGTTCTTTGCAGAACGAAGGATCTATGCAGTGCCGGCCAGTTGCCTAGATCCTTCGCGCAAAAGGCGCGCTCAGGATGACAAGAGGGTTGGAGCGCGAAAGACAACCGACGCTTCACTTCGTCCACTGGTCTACCCAGTCGTTCACCGTCTGGTACCACAGCCGCGAATTCTGCGGCTTCAGGACCCAGTGGCCTTCGTCGGGGAAATACAGCATCTTCGACGGGACGCCTTCCATCTGCAGCGTGGTGAAAAGCTGGAAGCCCTCGCTCACGTCGAGGCGGTAGTCGCGCTGGCCGTGGATCACCAGCGTCGGCGTCTTGAAATTCTTGGCGTACTGATGCGGCGACCACTTCTCGTAGCTGGCGCGGTTGTCGTAGGGAGTGCCTTTGAACTCCCAGTTGTTGAACCAGAGTTCTTCGGTCGTCCCCCAGGCGGATTCGGCGTTGAACATGCCGTCGTGCGACACCAGGCACTTGAAGCGGTCGGTGTGGCCGAGGATCCAGTTGATGGCGTATCCGCCGTAGCTGGCGCCCAGCGCGCACTCGCGGTTTTTGTCGATGAACGGGTACGTCTTCTCCGCATAGTCGAGGCCCTTCATCAGGTCTTCAAACGGAGCGCCGCCCCAGTCGCCGTTGATGGCATCAATGAACTTCTGCCCGTATCCGGTCGAGCCGTGGAAGTTGATCATGATGACGACGTATCCGCTGCTCGTAGCCGGAGTTGGTGCCGCGAACAGCTCGGGATTCCAGCGATAGCTCCAATCGTCTCCCCAGGCGCCTTGCGGGCCGCCGTGGATGAGGAACTTCACGGGATATTTCTTGGAGGCGTCGAAGTTCGGCGGCTTGACCAGGAAGCCTTCGACCTTGTCGTTGTGAGCGCCGGTGAACCAGAAGGGCTCGAGCGGGGACATGGCGACTTGCGAGAGGACGGCGTCGTTGAGGTGGGTCAGCTGACGTGGTCTTGCCATTGCGTCCTTGCGCAGCGGTTCTTTGGATTCTCCTCGGAGCATCGCATTGATCTTGTCCAAACCAACTGCGTAATCACCGGGCTCGACGGTGAAAAGCTCTGTTGGCGCCTGGAGTGACATCCGACTGAACACAAGACGTTCCGACAGGTTCGTGGCCTTTGTCTGTGCCTCAGTGTTCTCTCCGGCGGCAATGTCGTCATTAAAGCCGTCGAGTATTTTGATCGGATAGCAGCCATTGGGGCACATTTCGGGCATGACCGAATAAATCGGCGACTGACCCTCATCTTCGGCGGTGATAATAATCTCGTGTCGCCCAGCCCACCCGAACGATCCCACCCAATGATCCCAATCCTCCGTCAGATTCTTCTTCTCGCCCGTCTTGCGGTCGTACAGCATCAAGCGGAAGCGGTCGCTCTCGTATCCGGGACGCTGCTGGGCGCGGTAGGCGATGTAGCGCCCATCGGGTGAATAGAGCGGCGACGAGTCGCTGGCGGGATTGTCGGCGGTGATGTTCTTTGCATGGACGGAGCCGGCCGGCCCTCCGCTGACCGGGACGATCCAGAGATCGTTGTTGGTGGAAGCCGCCGGATTCTTGTCGTGATTCGAGGCGTAGCAAATCTCCTGCCCATCGGGCGAGAAGGCATAGTCATCCTGCCCGCCGAGCGAGAACACGGGGGCGTCGTAGTCGCCGGGCGTGAGGTCAATCGGCGAAGGCGGTGCGATCGCCTCCGTGGCCAAACCCGGGTGCTGGACAATTTTCGGAACACCGTGTGCGTCCGATGCCAAGACGAAGATGTGCGTGCGCTTGCCTTCTTTATAAGCGTTCCAGTGGCGATAAAGCAGATGCGTGAAGATCTGCGCTTTGACCTTGGATTGCTCCGCATCCTTCAGTTTTTTTGCATTGCAATCCGCTTCAGGCTGAGGTTGGCCGTCGCACTCTGGATACACATCCGATGTAAACAGAATGTTCTTGCCATCGGGCGACCACAATTCTCCGCTCGCCTCCGTGGCGATCGAGGTCAGCCTGTGCGTGCTAGTTGCGGTCCCTGCCGCACCATCGAACTCCGCGATCCAGACCTGCGACCCACCCTCCTTGGCCGACAAAAACGCGAAGCGCTTCCCGTCCGGCGCCCAGCGGGGGCGGTCTCCGTCTTGATCGGGGATAAGGATTCGCTCAGCAGACGAAGAGCCTGCCGAGCTTTGCTCGGCCGGACGGCCGGGGGCGGCCGTCCCCACATGAGTATCTAATGGCACGATCCAGATGTGCGGCGTCTTCGTGTTCGCTTCGAGATCGACATCGACCACGCTGAAGATTACCCACTTGCCGTCGGGCGATACCTGGGGATCGCCGACGCGCTTCAGCTTCATCATGTCGTCGAAGGTGAAGGGATGCTTGGCCTGAGCCAGAGCGGGGAGGGTGAACGCAAGAACGAGAAGGGAGAGAAGAAGACGGCGCATGAAGGCCTCCTGCGGCAAACGGATGAGTGTAGCAGGGGGGAGCGGGTGGGTTCTAGCTGCGACCTTACGCCTTGTCATCCTGAGGACTGCGGGTTTTGCAGGCCGAAGGATCTATGCGCCCCCCGCCATTCTCGGCACTGCCGGCGAGTTGCATAGATCCTTCGGCGGGCAAAGGCGCCCGCCTCAGGATGACAAGGGGTTGGGTTTTGCACAGCACCTATGTTCAGGCGTCACTGACACGGTCATCACACTCTGCCATTGTTGTTGGAGAGAAGACCTGACCTTAAATGCGCGAGCCTAAGACTTATTTCGTCTACATCATGTCGAATCGGTCGAAGACGCTATACACGGGCGTGACGAACAGCCTCATGCGTCGGGTGCGCGAGCACAAGCTGGGGATCGGGTCTGTGTTCTCGGCAAAATACAGGCTTGACCGGTTGGTGTATTTCGAACGCTTCGAGGATGTGCACAGTGCGATTGAGCGCGAGAAGGAGATCAAGGGGTGGCTGCGGGTTAAGAAGATTGCTCTGATTGTGTCGGTGAATCCGGCTTGGAGGGATTTGAGTCTGGAATGGTATGAGCGACATGCGTTTCAGCCGGACGTGGACGTTGCTCTGGCCGCCATCCCGAACCCCGCGAAATTGTCATCCTGAGACCTGCGGGTTTTTGGCAGGGCGAAGGATCTGTGCACTCCCCGGCTGTTCCGGCGCTGGCTGCAAGTTGCATAGGTCCTTCGGCGGGCAAAAGGCGCCCGCCTCAGGATGACAATGCATATTTGGATGTGGGGATGAGAAAGCGTAAGACAACGTCCGGCAACCTCTGGGCCGCTTCAGCATCCAACTGAGTGGCAGAACTGCAGCACCCTTCCCTCCGGCCTCACTGAGCGGAGAGGGGTTGGAGGGTCGGGGTGCCGCGGTGTGCTTCGGTAGAGCCGGAGTTGGTTGCGTCTCGTCTCTGCTCGCGGTTTCGGGTTGCCTGGCCCGACCGGACCCGTCGGCTGACGTTGCCAGCGACGCCTCTACGAAGCCTCCTCTGATCCGCTAAACTAGACATTATGAAATTGGTATCCGGTCGT
This sequence comes from uncultured Acidobacteriaceae bacterium, assembly GCA_963701935.1. Classification (GTDB taxonomy): domain Bacteria; phylum Acidobacteriota; class Terriglobia; order Terriglobales; family Acidobacteriaceae; genus Sulfotelmatobacter. The sequence continues at coordinate 451,278 of CAVPBT010000002.1, forward strand.
TTGCTGCTATGCGTGACTGCGCTGGCCTGCGGGCTGGCAACGCTCCCCGCGCGCGCACAGGAAGGCCCCCTCGACACTGCGCCCCCTACCGGCACCACTCCAGAAGAGATCATCCAGCGGTTCGCGGCCAAGGAGACCGAGTTTGCCAAGGCGCGCGACCAGTACACCTATCGCCAGGACGTGAAGGTTCAGACCCTGGACGGCAGTACGGTGACCGGGGAATACCGCGAAGTCTACGACGTGATGTTCAACGACCAGGGCAAGCGGATCGAGAACGTGGTGTTTGCACCGCAATCCTCGCTCGAACAGGGCGGACTCTCCATGGACCAGGGCGACTTCGAAGACATCCGGCACCGCATGCCGTTTGTGCTGACTGAAACCGACCTGCCGGAATACAACATTCTGTATGTCGGGCAGCAGCAGGAAGACGAGATCCATTGTTATGTCTTCGACATCGCGCCCAAGCAGATCGAAGGCAAGAAGCGGTATTTTCAGGGACGCATCTGGGTCGATGACCACGATTTTCAGATCGTGAAGACCTACGGCAAGAGCGTGCCCGACATCCGCAAAAAGCACGGCGACGAAGAGAATCTCTACCCCAAGTTCACCACGTGGCGGCGGCAAATCGACGGCCAATACTGGTTCCCCGTCTATACCCGGGCGGACGACGAACTGCACTTCAAGCTGCAGGACATCCACATCCGTGAAATCATCAAGTATGAGGACTACCAGCGCTTCGGAGCGAAGTCCAAGATTCTGTTTGAGGGTAAGGAAATTCCGAAGGCGGATCCGAAACAGCCGGAGCAGAAGAAGCCTCAGTAGAGCAGGTTTCAAAGATTCAAGGTTTCATGGTTTCAGAGTTTCAGAGTTTCAAGGTAAAACCGGTCGCTTCCGGCGGATTGATTCGATCAGCCGGTTTAAGAGACCCAGGACTTGGTAGATCTCTTGCGCTAACGGCAGATGCTGGTTCTGGTCGAGATATCCCAAGTCGAGGGCGATGTCGAGTTGCGTTTCCATCTCCAGCAAGGAACCGCGTGCCTGCCCGAGAAAGTGTGAGAACTCACCGGCCGTGAGCCTTCCTTGTCCTTCCGCGATATTCGACGAGACCGAGACAGCGGCCCGCCTGAGCTGAGAAGTTAGTCCAAAAGTCTCATTCCTGGGAAACTGTTCAGTCGATCGACAGACATGAACAGCCAGAGCCTTGGCCTTCTGCCAGACGATCAGTTCACGGTAAGTGCGAGCCACAGGTGAGTCTAGGTTTCAAGGTTGCAAAGTTTCAAGGTTTCGGCGCAGAAAAGCATTGGCTGGGTTCCACTTTGAAACCTTGAAACCCTGAAACTTTGAAACCTTAATAGAAGAGATACTTGCGCCACTTGTCGTCGCTGCGCCCCATCAGCCGCATGATGTGTCGGCTGGTGTGGAGGTTGAAGGCGCGGGGTTCGCGCATCAGCTTCATATGGGCTTCGATGGGGGTCTGGTTGCCCTTGCGGCGGTTGCAGGCGTGGCAGCAGGCGACCAGATTTTCCCAGGTGGACGAACCTCCGCGGGAGCGCGGGATCACGTGGTCGAGCGTCAATTCTCCCGACGGCAGCACGGTGGCGCAATACTGGCAGGTATTGCGGTCGCGCAGCAGGATGTTCTTGCGCGAGAGCGCGCGGCTCTGGTGCGGAATGCGGCGGTACTCCAGCAGCCGGATCACCGAGGGCAGGCGCATGGCAACACGCGCCGAGTGCAGAAAGTGTCCGTTCTCTTCCTCGGTCATGGCTACGCCCTTGAGCACCAGCACCAGCGCGCGGCGCGCGGCGCATACATTGATGGGCTCGTAGGAAGCGTTCAGCACGAGGACAGGCGCCAGCAGAGCATGGCCGTCCCCGGGCCGGTGCATGGCCGCGGGCGCGAACAGGCCGGCGGCGTGCCGGGATCCTGTGTCGTGATGATCCGCTCTCAGTGACATATGCCTATTCCAAGTCTCAAGGTTTCAAGGTTTCAACGTTTCACAGGTGCAGGTTCACGCTCCGACTTTGAGACCTTGAAACTCTGAAGCTTTGAAACCTTCTTCTCCGCTCTCAACCGGTCCATCGCCAAGATACTTAGATGCCAATTTCAGCGTGCGAGCTACCGTCGCGACCCATACCTGGCGGGCTCCGGCGCGACGCAGCACGCGCGCGCATTCCGATGCCGTGGTGCCCGTCGTATAGACATCATCCACGAGAAGCACGTCGCGGCCAGTGACTTCTGCGGCACGCGCCACGGCAAAGGCACCGCGCAGATTCTGGCGGCGCTGGTGACTGGTCAAGCCGATCTGGGAGCGCGTTTCGCGGGTGCGCTGCAGCAGATCCGGAGCAAGCTCGAGGCGTTCCGGCATCGGATAAGACTTCAGCGCAGCTCGTGCGATCAGTTCCGCCTGATTGAATTCTCGCTGGCGCCGCTTGGACTTATACAGCGGCACCGGGACGACCAGAATCGGCTGCTGGTCATACAGGCCGCGCTCAAACATGGCATGCTCAAAGTCGGGATCGAGTGCGGTCAAGGCCTCAGCCAGCATACGTCCCAGCACCTTGGCGGCGGGGCGCACGCCGTTGTACTTGAGCAGATGAATCAGTTCGCGCAGCCCGCCTTCATAGCTGCCGTATGCCACCGCCCGCTCAAAAGGCCGGTCGATGCGGCGGCAGACGGGGCATCGCCGCAGGCCCTCAGGGTCAGTCTCCGCATACGAGGAAAGCACGCGTTCCCCGCAAATGGAGCACATTTTGCCGCGCACCGGCAGAACACCAGCCAGGCAATCGGGACACACCGGCAGGCGCGAGACATTCAGCAGGGGTTCGCCGCACAGGCGGCAATCGGAGGGAAATAGAACGGAGAAGAGACTTTCGCTGACTCGGTTAACCCAGATTCGGCTAACCCAAGCTCGGCGAGCCCAGACTCGTCTCAGGTCGGACGAAGTCTTTTGCAGCACAATAGGGGGCCCTGACTCTGCAACACTGGCCTGGCTAGCCCGGATTCGGTCCTCACTACTGCTGAAGACGGCCTCCTCATCATCCCGCGGACACAAAACCGCCGCGGACCATCGTTCCTACAACAAGTTCCTGCGACACCAGCAGTATAACGGCCCCACCGCCACTAGGCAACGTTGCGGTTGGACGTAGGTGCCGGCTGCTTTCCCGGCATGATCCTGGGCGTATCCGACAGCCGGTCACGTACTTGGGTAAAAATCAGCCGGTAGTCCCGCCGGAAGCATTCTCCGCAGCGCACGGGCTTCAGAAGAAACAGCGGCAGGATAAAGCGTTCCGTAAATGTACGACGGCGCGACTGGAAGCCTACCTCGCTACCACAATCGCGACACCGGTAGGGGGGAATCGTGGGTGTATCGGGGGAGTCATTCATAAGCACCTCAAGATGACGGACGACTGAAGGGGCGGACCACAGATTGACCCTATTTTACACTAGGAGGGCGTGGCGCGCTCAATTCCCCCCTGGATGCAGATCTGATGCGGAGTTCATACAGCCTGACGCGAAAGGAGGTCACTGAAGAACCGTGATGCCGGGCAGGGTGGTAACTGAACCACAGCCGTTACGGCTTGGCCCACTTGTGTTCAATCTGCGGGGGATGCTGCAAGGTCTGCATGACCACGCAATATTGCTCCGTCTTCGCCTGTAACGCACTCAACTGCTCTTTCGTGGCCTGCGGGGCACGAACGTCGAAGATCACACGGATACTCTGGAATCCGACCGGCACGTCCTTCGAGAGACCCAGCGTTCCTTGCAGGTCCAGGTCGCCCTCAACGGTGACATCGATGCCCTGGGTCGGGATTCCCATGGCTGCGGCTACCATCTGGCAAGTGATCTGCGCGCAGGCGGCCAGGGCGCCCAAGAGCAGGTCTCCGGAACACGCCCCGGTCCCCGCTCCGCCAACGCCTTTGTGGGCTTGGGCGTTGTAAATCGCACGGCCCAGGTCGATCGAGCAGGAGATGGGCGCGTCGGTTTGTTTGCCATGCGCCGTGAGGGTGATTCGGGAACTCAGCGGGTCCTGGCGATACTGATCTTTCAAGGGCCGTTGCACCGATCGAATATCCATGAGTCCCCTCCGAAATCTGGGGTATTATAAACGCACCCCAGGGCCTGCCGCCGAGCCGATCGTGGCAAGGAATCTTGAATTCAAAAGTATTTGCGCAGCAACGGCCAATCATTTCTTGGCATGCCGATCACTGCGCCAGCGAGGCTCATGAACCTGCCGCTCACGCCAGATTCCGCGCCCTCCACCCTTTCGCCGGGAACGCGCTTTGGGATTTACGAGATCCTTCAGCGGCTGGGCGCCGGCGGCATGGGCGAGGTGTACCGCGCCAAAGACACTCGCCTCGATCGCGAAGTCGCTATCAAGACGCTCTCCCTGGACCGCAATTCTCAGCCGGATGCTCTGGCGCGCTTTGAGAAGGAAGCCCGCTCCGCGTGCGCGCTCAACCATCCCAACATTGTCACGATTTATGAACTCGGGCACGTAAACGGCACGCGCTACATCGCCATGGAACTGGTGGATGGCGAGACGGTGCGACAGATGCTGTGCTCGGGCCCGATTCCGCTGCGTAAGGCGGTCACTATCGCCGCGCAGGTTGCGGACGCTCTCGCGAAAGCGCACGAGATCGGCCTCGTGCATCGCGACTTGAAACCTGAGAACCTGATGGTCTCTGGCGAGGGCACGGTCAAGGTCCTGGACTTCGGTTTGGCGAAACTCGCTGCGAGCAATGACGCCAAGGGGTCAGATGCCTCTACCACCGCGATCACCGAAGAGGGCACGGTGATGGGCACCGTCGGCTACATGTCGCCGGAACAGGCAACCGGCAAAGAAGTTGACTTTCGTTCCGACCAGTTTTCGTTCGGGTCCGTACTGTTCGAGATGGTCACCGGATTCGCCGCATTCCGCAAGCCGAGCCACGCGGAAACTCTGGCAGCAATCCTGCGCGATGAGCCGGAGCGCCTGGGTCCGAGAATGCTGCACGCGCCCGCGCCTTTCATCTGGATCGTAGAGCGCTGCCTGGCCAAGCATCCGAAGGATCGTTATGCCTCCACCCGGGACTTGGCGCGCGACCTGGCGGCCGTACGCGACCGGCTGGCGGATTCGCCGGCCCGGCTGGCGGAGCCCCGCCCCAACAACCTGCCGATGCAGCGCACCGGATTGATCGGACGCGAACGCGAAGAGGCTGCGCTGCGCCAACTCTTGAACCGCGCGGACGTGCGGCTTGTGACCCTGACTGGACCGGGTGGCATCGGGAAGACGCGACTTGCTGTGTCGGTAGCCGCCGAAATCGCCGGCGAATTTTCCGGCGGGGTTTGCTTCGTCCCTCTGTCGGCGGTGGCGGAACATGGTTTGATCGCATCCACACTCGCGCAGGCGTTAGGAGCGCGCGAAGTCGCCAATCAGTCTGCGCAGGAAAGCCTAAGAGAGTATCTTGGCGGGCTGAACCAGCCAGTGATGCTCTTGCTCGACAACTTTGAACATCTCATCGCCGCGGCGCCGGTCATCGCACAATTGCTCACCATCGGGCCAAAACTCAAAATCGTGGTTACGAGCCAAGCGCCCCTTCATGTCTACGGCGAACATGAGTTCCCGGTGCCGCCGCTCGCGCTGCCCGACCCAAAATCCATGCCGCCGCTGGAGGATCTTTCCCGCCTTCCGGCGGTTGCGCTTTTTGTGGAACGCGCCCGGGCCGTGAAACCCGAATTCGCGCTGTCAAAAGAGAATGCTCCTACGGTGGCGGCAATCTGCGCCCGCCTTGACGGCCTGCCACTCGCCATCGAACTGGCGGCGGCGCGCATCAAGCTGCTTTCGCCGTCTGCCATGCTGACGCGCCTGGAGAGCCGACTGAACCTTCTGACCGGCGGCGCCCGCGATCTGCCGAGCCGGCAACAAACGCTTCGCGGCACGGTGGACTGGAGCTACGGCCTGCTCAATCCCGCGGAGCAAACTCTGTTCCGCAGGCTGGCCGTCTTTACCGGCGGCTGCACGCTGGAAGGCGTGGAAGCGGTATGCGATACCAAGGGTGACCTGGGCCTGGACGTGCTCGACGGCATGACTTCCATGGTGGACAAGAGCCTGGCGCAGCACGTGGAGCAGGCCGATACCGAAACGCGCTTCCGCATGCTCTCCACCATCCGGGAGTACGCTCTTGAACGTCTTGCTGAGAGCCACGACGAATCCGCGACTCGGCGGGCCCACGCAGCTTATTACCTGGTGCTCGCCGAAGAAGGCGCCGAGGACGTGGTCGCTCACCCGGAATGGCTCGACCGGTTTGAGATCGAACACGATAACTTCCGCTTCGCGCTGGATTACCTGATCAAGTCGGGAGATGCGGAATGGGGCTTACGGCTTGGCGCCGCTCTGTTTCGTTTCTGGGAGACGCGCGAATATCTTACGGAGGGCCGTGACGCCCTCGCCCGGCTTCTCGCGATGGAAGGGGCGGCGACGCGTCCAAAACTGCGCGCGCGCCTGCTGTTTGCGGCGGCGGTTCTGGCCGGCGAGCAGGGCGACTACGCTTGCGCGCAGCAACTGTTCGAAGAGAGTCTTGATACTTGCGTCGAATTGAAAGATAACCGCGGTGTTGCTGTCGGACTAAACGCCCTGGCAGTGAACGCTCGCGATCGCGGGGACTTCCCGGTTGCGGCCCTGCTGTTCGAGCGTTGTGTTGCGATCTGGAAGGATCTCGGAGATTCCGCTGACCTGGCCCGCGCCCTCAGCAATCTCGCCAGCGTGATGAAGTTGCAGGGAGACTATGCGCGCGCGTCCTCGCTGTATGACGAGTGCCTGGCGATGTTCCGTAAAGCGGGAGATGAAGCTGGAGTCGCCTGGACCCTGAACTATCAGGGTGACGTCGCCCGCGAGAAAGCGGACTTCCCTGCCGCGCGCTCCTTTTGCGAGCAGAGTCTGGCGGCATTTCGCCAGCTGCGCGATGGCTGGGGCATTGCCAGCACTCTCTCCGATCTCGCGTGCCTGAGCAGCGATCAGGGGAACAACGCCGAGTCGCGCCGTTTGTACGGCGAGAGTATCAAGATGTTTCAGGAGTTGGGGCACAAACGCGGCATTGCCAGGGTGCTGGAGTATCTCGCCGCCAACGCGGCGGCGCAATCGAATGCTGTGCAAGCGCTACACCTGGCAGGGGCCGCCGCCGCGCTTCGCCAACGACTCGGAGTGCCTCTGGCACCCGCCGAGGCTCCACGACTTGAGAAGGCTCTGGAATTTGCGCGCCGAGCGCTGGGGAACGCCGCAGGGACAACGGCGTGGATGGAAGGCTGGTCGATGCCAGTGGAACGGGCCGTACAGGAAGCGCTGAATAGCGAGTCGCCGTCTCACCCGGCGTGAAACGCTCTCAACTCAACCGGCTGTGCCAGGATCGATCAGGCGGCGCACCGCCGAGACGCGGTTCGCAGGAAAACCTCCGCGGCGCGCGTGCTCGCGAACCGTTTCCTCGTCAGGCGCCAGGTACACACAATAGATCTTGTCGCCCGTGACGTAAGAGTGCAGCCATTTGATTTCCGGCCCCATCTCCTTCAGCACTCCGACCGACTTCCTGGCGACCGCCTGGATTTCCGCATCCGACAAACTTCCGGCGCCCGGGATTTCCCTCTCGATCACAAACTGCGGCATGCTCACCTCACAGAACGGTGATGTTAGCAGATTGTTTCGGGAGCATTCCAGCCGGGACAAGCTCACGACCAAATTGAGAGTGCCGTGCGGAGCATCGTTTCCGTACGCTATACTGTCCTCCGGCGTACAGGACGCCGCCCGTCCGCGGACAGGACTGAGTCCACCTGAGCGATTCTCGAAAATCCAAGGTTCTTACGAACCTCCTTTTCGCCCGCTGCAGCGGACCCCGGGCACGACCACGAAGGAGGTCCGTTATGCCGAAGCAGTTTCACGAACGTCACTTTCCTGTTCGCCCCAACCTCGATCAACTCAAACATCAGGCGAAGGATTTGCTGCGCGCCGTGAAACAGAATGATCCGGCAGCAGTCGCGGAGGTGCGGAAGCATCATCCCAAGCGATCCACGAAAGCAATCGATCCCGCAGATGCCAAACTCGCCGACGTGCAAGCCGCGCTGGCACGAAGCTATGGACTTGCAAGCTGGCCGCGGCTGGTCACTGCCTGCCGCATGACCGAGGCCATCTGGCGCGGTGACGCCGAAACCGTACGCTCGCTGATATTGAAAGATCCGCGACTGCTGCACGAAGCCGCAAGGGGCGTTGCCGACTGCAACTGGGGTCCGCCGATGTCGTACGCGGCAAATGTGGGCCAGGACGCCATCATCGCGATACTGCGTGAGATGGGTGCTAAAGACTTGCAACACGCTTTCGACCGCGCTTGCCTGCAGGGCCAGATTGAAACCGCGCGCCGTCTGCATGCGATGGGCGCGCGTGTGCTTCCGGGCATGGTGATGGGGCCGTGCGAAACACTGAATCCCGAAGGCCTCGCGCTGCTATTCGAACTCGGCGCGGAACTCGCGGACGAACACGGCGACCGCCTCGCGCCAATTGCATTGCTTCTGCAAACCTATTGCCGCGCTCCCGAAAACAAACATCGCTGCCTTGAACTCGTCGCGAACCGAGGCGTCGCTCTGCCCGACACGCCACCCATGGCAATGCATCGCGGACGCATCGATTTGCTCGAAGATCATCTGCGCCGCGACCCTCACCTGTTGAGCCGCACTTTCTCGCACGAGGAAATCTACCCGCCTCAGTTGGGATGCCACGCCGACCACTCCTTCGCGCTGCACGGCACGCCGCTGGCGGGGACCACTCTGCTGCATATGTGCGTGGATTTCGACGAGATCGAGATCGCGCGCTGGCTCATTGCGCATGGCGCCGACGTCAACGCCAGAGCCGAAGTGGACGCCGACGGATTCGGGGGCCACACACCGTTGTTTGGCTGTGTGGTCTCGCAGGCTTATATGTGCCGACTGCAGCAGGACGCCGCCTTCGCCCGCTTGCTGCTCGATCACGGCGCCGACCCCAACGCCCGCGCATCGCTGCGTAAACGTCTGCGCTTCGTCCCAGACGAGTCGGTTCACGAGTACCGTAACGTCACACCTTTGTCCTGGGGAGAGCGCTTCCACGGCCCGGGCTCTCCCGGTCACACATGGGTGAGCGGGCCCGCCATGAGGTTGATCGCCGAGCGTGGAGGCCGGCCGTGACTCCCGGTGGCCCACCTGACGAGTACACTTGTCACGCAGCCTTGCCGCGTGCTAACGTGCGCGGTTCCAGTGATTTGAATCCGTTCGAGAAGGCAACGCAGGCGACTTTGCTTCCAGATCACGGCCTAAAAGGATTCCACCTATGAGCAGTCCAGCGACTGAACTCCCCGCCAAGACAAAACACAAGCCGTACGTGCCTGAAACCATGGAGATGAAGGAGTTCACCTTCCGCGCGGTGCTGATCGGACTCTTCCTGACAGCATTGCTGGGATCCGCAAACGCCTATCTCGGTCTAAAGGCCGGGATGACGATCGCGGCAACGTATCCCGCAGCGGTGATTGGCATGGCGCTGCTGCGGCTTATGAAAGGGTCGCTGCTGGAAGAGAACATCGCAAGAACCGTGGGATCAATCGGCGAGTCCGTGGCGGCCGGCGCCATATTCACGATCCCTGCGTTTGTGATGGCCGACTTATGGCCCGCACTCACACCCAGCTTTAGCTCTCCCGAATATTGGAAATCCGTCGCCCTGATGATCATCGGCGGCACTCTGGGAATACTCTTCGTAACGCTGCTGCGCCGCGTGATGGTCGAAGACCCCGATCTTCCCTACCCCGAGTCTGTAGCTGCATCGGAAATTCACAAAGCAGGCCAGCAGGGATCAACCGCAGCGAAGATCCTGTTCGCCAACATGGGATTTGGCGGCTTCATGTATCTGCTGGGCGCGATCAACATATTCAATCCCAACAACACGTTCCCTATCACCATCGGCAATCTCGGCAAGAAGTTGCTGCTGCGCACCAGCACGAATCCAAACGTCGCCACAACCATCACCGGCGGCACGACGATTTTCACCGCGCCCGATGTCAGTCCCGCGTACCTCGGCGTGGGTTACATCATTGGCCCACGGCTCGCCGCGCTGAACTTCGCTGGCGGCGTGCTTGCCTGGGGGCTGCTGGTGCCGCTTCTAACCTTCACCATCGGTCCCTACATCCAGTCGACACAGCCGGCGGATCAGCCGATTTCCTGGACGCTGCTCGCGGGCGCGATCTACTTCTCCATCGTTCGTCCGATTGCGGTCGGCGGCATGCTCGTCGGCGCTTCCTACACTCTGTTCAAAATGCGCAAACAGCTGGCGCTCGGAATGGGCCGCGCTGTCTCCGATTTGAAAAAGTCGGCAGCCGTGCAGGCGGCGACCAATCGCACCGAGCGCGATCTGCCCTCCAAGGCAATCTTTGCCGGTGTCGGCGTCGTGTTCGTCGCCATGATTCTGCTTTATCACTACTTCATTAGCGGCGCAGGAACGCTGTCAAGTTCGCAAGTGCTGTCTGGTTCCCTCGTAGCAGCAGGCGTCATGATCATTGTCGGATTCTTTTTCGCCGCCGTCTCCGGCAACCTGGTCGGCATGATCGGATCGTCGAACAATCCCGTGTCCGGGCTCACGCTGTGCACTCTGGTGATTGCCGCGCTGCTTATGGTGGCGATGGGCGTCAAAGGAACCGGTGGCGTGGCTGCGGTACTGGGCGTCGCAGCCGTGGTCTGCGTCTCGTCTGCTGTAGCGGGCGAGATGCTGCAAGATTTAAAGGTTGGGTACATTCTGGGAGGCACGCCCTCAAAGATGCAAATCGGAGACCTGTTCGGCATCGTGATCGCGTCTCTTGTGCTTTTCTTTCCGATCGCGATTCTGGCCAAGGCATATCACTTCGGCAGCTCAGCCCTTCCGGCTCCGCAGGCCGGGTTGATGGCCATGCTCTCGAAAGGAATCGTCGGCGGCGATATGGCATGGCCGCTGGTGATCGTCGGCATCCTGCTTGGCCTGGGGATGATCATGATCGAAGTGAAGAGCGTGATGCTCTTCGCGGTCGGCATGTATCTGCCGCTCGGAACGACGTTTGCGATCTTTGTCGGCGGAATCATCCGCTGGATCACCGACACGCTGCGCGACCGCCGCGGCTTCAACGACGCGCAGAAGGCGCGTGTGGATAACGCAGGCGTGCTGACCGCCTCCGGCATGATCGCCGGCGAGGCATTGTGCGGGTTGGTCATTGCCGGACTCGTGGGTTCGGGCCACGATGTGACGCTGTTCAAGTGGACGCCGCCGTTCCTTCTTGCCCTGGGAGCGCTTGCTGTGCTCGCGATTGTGATGATCCGGTTGCCGTTGGCCAGCTGCGGACGCCCGGAAGATCCGGCCCCGCCGACCGCCATTATGTAATAGTTTGTCCGCAAAGGACACGAGGGAACACGAAGGGAATTCAGATCTTTCCTTCGTGGTACTTCGTGTCCTTCGTGGTTTAGGGTTCTTATGCCGATTTCGGAAAATATAGCGGCCCTTCAAGAACGAATTGCAGAGGCTGCGCGGCGCGCGGGCCGGCGTCCGGAAGAGATTGCGCTGATGGCGGTGAGCAAGACGCATCCGCCAGAGCGCATTCGCGAAGCCCACGCTGCGGGTCTGCGTCTTTTCGGCGAGAACCGCGTGCAGGAGTTCGCCGGGAAAGCTGCCGCCCTAACGGACTTGGCCGGAGCTGAGTGGCACATGATCGGGCATCTGCAGACGAACAAGGCAGGCAAGGCGGCAGAGTTGTTCGACGCCGTGGACTCGGTCGATTCCGTGAAGCTCGCCGAGAAACTGGATGCAGCCGCGCGGAGCCTGGACAAGAAGCTGGCGGTGCTGATCGAGATCAATGTCGGCGGCGAAGCAGCGAAGAGTGGAACCGCTCCGGGTTCACGGGATCTGGAAGATTTGCTGTTGGCTGCGCCGCGATTCGAAGCGCTGGAATTTCGCGGACTCATGACCGTGCCTCCATTTACCGACGATCCGGAAGGCGCGCGGATCTACTTCCGCAAGCTGCACGAGTTGCGCAATTTGATCGCGGCGCGCCGACTTCCCGCCGTCGGCATGGACATGCTTTCCATGGGCATGTCGCACGACTTCGAGGTCGCGATCGAAGAAGGCTCGACTTGCGTGCGCGTGGGAACGGCCATCTTCGGGGACAGACCCAAACCTTAACCACAGGGGACACAGAGGAACGCATGATCCCTCTTCATGAGTCGGGAGGCGGAGTCAGCTTCAGCGTCAAAGTTCATCCCCGCGCGAGGAAGAACGCCATCACCGGCGAACTGGGCGATGCGTTGAAAGTGTCCCTGACGACACCTCCGGTCGACGGCCGGGCCAACGAGGCCTGCATCGAATTTTTCGCGAAACTTTTGAAGGTGCCGCGCTCTTCCGTTACCATTGCCTCCGGCCAGACCAGCCGGAATAAAGTCATACGCATTGCGGGAGTGACAGCGCAGCAAGTGCGGGAGCGGCTGAGTTGAACGCGGGGGGGGGCGCCCCCGCGCCACATACATACAGGAGCTACTTTGTCCTTCTCTCAACGCTTCGAAGAAATCCGCACCGGGTTCGAACGTCCCTTCTGGATCGCGAACATCACCGAGATTTTCGAGCGCCTCGCCTACTACGGGGCATTCGCGTCGCTGGCCCTGTATCTGCAGGAGAAGCTGAATTTCTCCACCGAGCAGACCGGCACGCTGACGGGCATTTTCGGTGGGATGGTATGGTTCCTCGCGATTTTCGGCGGAGCGGCCGCCGACCGGCTGGGATTCCGCCGCGCCCTTTCTATCGCGTATCTCATCCTTGGCGCTTCGTATTTCCTGATCGGTTCGATCGGCGCCTCATGGCTGGCGCCCGTGCGCAGCGCGGTGCCGCTCGGACTCTTCGTCGGCTTCATCCTCGTTCTTCCCGCGCTTGGCATATCGCTGGTTAAACCGTGCGTGGTCGGCACCACCGCCCGCGCCTCGAAGGAAAACGTCCGCTCCATCGGCTATTCGATTTATTACACGATGGTCAACATCGGCGGCGCTGCCGGGCCCTTTTTCGCTTCGTGGGCCCATCGGCATCTGGGCGTCGAAAATGTTTATCGCGTGGTGGCCCTTGGCGTCTTTGCGATGTTTTTTGTGGTGTTGTTGTTTTTCCGCGAGCCGCGCAAGGCGGACAACGCGCCTCCGCCCTCCATCGCGACGGTCGCGCGGAACTTCAGCATCGTGCTGGGAAATTACCGGTTGGTGTTACCTGTCCTGCTGGTCGCGTTGCTCCTGCGCATCGCGCTTTGGACGAAGCCGGAGTGGTCCGTCCCGTGGTGGATCTGGATCGGCTTTCTCGTGGTGATGCTGGCGGGCATCAGCCGCTTCATGTGGTTCCTCGTGATCTTCACCGGCTACTGGATCGTCTTCTGGCAGCAGTACATCAGTCTGCCCGGCTTCATTCATGGCTACATTAACTCTCATGCCGATGTGGAAATGATTCTGGTAGTCGATGGACTGACCGTCATCTGTCTGACCCTCGCGGTCAACTTCCTGACGCGCAAGATCCCCGCATTCCCGGCTGTCATTCTCGGAACGGTAATCACTTCCCTTTCGTGGCTGATCCTTGCCTTCCGGCCCACGATCTGGGGCGCAATCTTCTCGTTGTTCTTCCTCGCGATGGGGGAAATCATACAGGCCCCGCGCTACTACGAATACATCTCGCGGCTTGCTCCGCCGGAGCAGCAGGGAACGTACATGGGATTTGCCTTTGTCCCCATCGGCATCGGATCGCTCATCGGCGGGCCATTCGGCGGATTCCTTCTACATCATTTCGGCGAGGTTCAACACCAGCCGGCGATGATCTGGTTCTGGATTACCGGCATTGGACTCGCAACCGCAGCGGCGCTGTGGGTGTATGACACGGCTTTCAGGCAGGCTCGTGGAACTAAGCCGTCCGGCTCGTCGTAACTTTCGACGGAATCTGCGCTCGCAACAAGCCGCGCAGTTCATCGAGCTGTTGCGGCGAACAAGACAGTTCCATGCCTGCGAAATTGGAGCGGGCGCCTAGGCTTGACTTCGGCTCCGCCCTCTGGGATGATTCGCCCCCAGTTAGCCAATCAGACGGGAGGCACTATGCCACATTACCTTCAGCAAGTCGCGTATTCTCAGCAGGGATGGGAAGCGTTGGTTGCGAATCCGCAGAACCGGATTGAAGCGGTGCGGCCCGCGATCGAGAAACTAGGCGGCAAGATTGAGCGGCGTGGTTTTCCTTCGGAGACTACGACGTGGTCGTGATCACGGACTTGCCTGACAACGTCAGTGCCGCGGCGATTGCCATGGCGTTTGCCGCGGGCGGGGCGTGCAAGTCGGTGCAAACCATTCCATTGATCTCGCCGGAAGAAGCTACCCAAGCGCTCTTCAAGGCCCGAGAGTGCGGTTACCGGCCCGCTACGGTTACATCTCGCGCCGCGTAACAGGCGTCGCGAAGTGAATGTTAGAGGCGGCCTTGCCAGGCCGCCTTTCTTGCAATTGCTTGCCTTCCAATGCCCTCGCGCAAGGCCAGTCCGGCGGAAATTGCAGCGCAGATCAGACAGGTGCTCAAAGGCGGCGGTTCGGCCGAGCACGCTGCGGGGGTACGGTGGTTCTTCAAAGAAGAGATCCATTCGCACGGCTGGTACACGGCCGCACTGCGAAAGTTCGTGCGGCAGTGGCGCAGCGAGATCCTGCGAGAGCACGACTTCGATTTTCTGGTGAGAGTGGCAGACAAACTCTTCTCCGGTCGCGTGCTCGAAGAAAAAGTTGCTGCAGTTTTTCTTCTTGAGAAGCTGGACGCGCAGTTCGGAGATCGTGAGTTCAAGCTCTTCGAATCCTGGCTGGATCGCATCGGCAGTTGGGCCGATCACGACGGGCTGGTTCACAATTTGATTGCACCCATGGTGGCGGCGAAGCCTGCACGCTTCAAGGATGTTTCCCGCTGGGCGAAGTCGCCGAAACGCTGGCACCGGCGGGCGGCCTGCGTGGCGCTCATTCGCGGGGCGCGGGCGAAAGGTTTTTTTCCGCAGATCGTGAAGCTCTCCAACGCGCTGCTCGCCGACCAGGACGACATGGTGCAGAAAGGCCTGGGCTGGCTGCTCCGCGAAACGGCGAAATTCGATCCGGAACGCACCGTGCCGTATCTGATGAGGATTCGCGGACGCGCTCCACGGCTGGTATTGCGGACGGCATGCGAGACGTTGCCGGCCAATCTCAAAAAGAAGGTCCTGGGCTAAGGAACCTCTGAAGAACTCTGCGATCCACAGGCGGAGCGTATAGGGTATAAGTCGAGGTGAAAAGGCGAGTGCGACAACAAACGTTAGCGGCGCAGACGGGGTTCGAGAAGTACGGGCGGAAGACGAAGCGGGAGCGCTTTCTCGAGGAGATGGAGCAGGTGGTGCCGTGGGCCGAGTTACAGGGGTTGGTGGAACCACACTACCCGAAGGGAGAGAACGGGCGGCCTCCGGTAGGACTGAGCATCATGTTGCGGGTGTATTTTCTACAGCAGTGGTTCAACCTGAGCGATCCGGGGGCGGAGGATGCGCTGTATGAATCGCCGGTGCTGCGGCACTTTGTGGGCATCGATCTGGGGCGTGCGCCGGTGCCGGACGAGAGCACCATTCTCGGGTTTCGTCACCTGCTGGAGAAACACGAACTGGGCGGGGCGATGCTGAACGCGGTGAACCAGTATCTGGAAAGCCGGGGCATCCGCATCACCACCGGCACGATTGTGGATGCGACCATTATTCATGCGCCCTCGTCGACCAAGAACCGGAGCGGAGAGCGCGACCCGGAAATGCATCAGACGCGCAAGGGAAAGCAGTGGTACTTCGGGCTGAAGGCGCACATCGGAGTGGACTCCAAGCAAGGCCATGTGCATTCGGTGTGCACGTCGGCGGCTTCGGTAGCGGACAAGCACATGCTGCCGGATCTGCTGCACGGGGAAGAGCGCAAGGTGTGGGGCGATAGCGCGTATCAGGGGCAGGGGGGAACGATCCGGCAGGCGGCGCCGCAGGCGCAAGATATGACCAGCCGCAGGGTCAAGTACAAGAACTTTGTGGACGAGTTACAGAAGGCCAAGAACCGGGTGAAGGCCAGAGTGCGAGCGAAGGTGGAACATCCGTTCCGGATTCTGAAGCGCATCTTCGGCTTCGAGAAGGTGAGATACCGCGGGATACAGAAGAACCATCATCGACTGTGCGCCAGCTTTGCGCTGGTGAACCTGTACTTGCACCGCAAACGGCTGGCGGTGGCGAGGGCGTAGTGTCTTTGAAAGCCGCGTAAATGGCGGGTTCCGGCAAGGTCGCAAGCCCTACAGGGGAATTCCTGGCCGGTGCAGGTCTGGAATTCCCGCCGCCTTCAAAATTGATGGTTGCTCAGAGGTTCCCTAAAGGTTCCGCCTACACGTTGCCGCTTCAGAAGTAACTCAACCACGCATCGCTGCGCCGCTGCTTCAACGCCGCAAACCACTGGCACACCGGATACAGCGTCACCACGACGATGGCCCACACCAGGTAGACAATCGGCAGCGAGTATCCCCAGCCCGGAGGCTGTGTGACCGGGAACTGTCCCATGGTTGGAGACTCGAACATCCAATGGACCTGACCGTAGCGCGCGTAGCATACCGCAATCGCGATGAGATGGATAAGCGGAATGTGCAGCAGGTAGTAGAACATTGGCACCTTGCCGATGATCAACGCGGGCCGCAGCCAGCGCGGCGTGCCGGTGTCGACCGCCCACAAGAAGAGCATCGCCGGACCAAGCGTCATCAGCAGGTAGAAGAGCGACGGCGGATATTTGGTCGTGCTCAGAAATGAGAGAACCGTAAACGCGGCGGATCTCTGCCCAGACCAGCGCAGCGGGTCGCCATAAACGTTGATCCAGCGCAAAATGACGAAACCCGCACTCAGCCCCAGACCTACCCGCAGCAAAAACTCTGTGCGCCATTCCGATGGCCAGTTATAGACCGGCCCCAGTCCGTAACCAACTGCGGTCACGCCAATCCACGGAACGAGTGGGTACCCTACGAACACGCTGTGCGTCGGAGTGTTCACCAGAAAACTTGGGGAGTGCAGAATGGTCCAAAGCCAGTTCGACGATTGCACCGAATCGAAGAGATTGTGGGTCGCGATCATCAAAATCCCGAACGCCGCCACAACGGGCGTCGGCAGAAATACCAACGCTGAGAGGGTGATCATCGCCCACCCCAGCGCCCACAAAACAATAATGAAGACCACGTGATAGTCGAAGTTGAACTGCCATCCCAGGCAACGCGAGACGACCAACTCCAGAAAGATCAACCACAGGCCGCGAGTAAAAAGAAACCGCGACAACTCGCTCTTCGACCTCTTGCGCAGCGAGAGATAAGCGCCGGTGCCGGTCAGCAGGAAGAAGACCGGCGCGCAGAAATGTGTCACCCATCGCGTGAAGAATAGAGGAATGGTCGTCGTGGCCGGGTCCGTGGGATTCAGGCCGGAGTTGCCAAAGAAATCCCGCGTATGGTCGAGGGCCATCAGGACCATGATGACGCCCCGCAGCACATCGATCGACTCGATGCGCACACGCTTGACTAGCTTGACCGGGACGGGTTCGGCGACTGCAGCCATCTGGCGGAGTTTATCAAAAGCGGCTCGGCCGATTCGCCCAAATCCTTGCTCTTGTTTACAATAGAAGTTTGCCCATGGACCTCGCTGCCATCCAGTCTGCGCTGCGCGAACGCAACATTGACGCGTGGCTTTTCTACGACCACCACCATCGCGATCCCATCGCCTACCGCGTGCTTGGCCTGTCCGCGAGCCTGATGGTCACGCGGCGCTGGTTCTACCTGATTCCAGCCGAAGGCGAGCCCATCAAACTGGTCCACAAAATCGAGGCCGGACACCTCGATTCCCTGCCCGGCAAGAAACATCAGTATTCGGGCTGGCAGGAACTGTTCGACCAGCTCAAATCGATTCTCGCGAAACACCGCGACCTGGCGATGCAATACTCGCCCAACAACAGCGTATTCACCATTTCGCTGGTAGATGGCGGCACGATCGACCTGCTGCGCGGCCTGGGAAAGAATGTTGTCAGTTCAGCGGATCTGGTGGCGCAGTTTGAATCGACCTGGAGCGAAGAGCAGATCCAGTCGCACTTCGCGGCCCGCGACAGCATCGACTCCATTGTGGCGGCGGCATTCCAGGAGGTTGGCAAGCGCGTGCGCAACGGTGGCACGAAGGAACACGAAATTCAGCAGTGGTTCATGGAAGCGTTTGCCCGCGAGAATCTTCTGACCGACGATCCTCCGATCGTGGCCGTCAATGCCAACGCCGGCAATCCGCACTACGAGCCGCATGCCAGCCATCCCGTGCCGATCCGCGAAGGCGATTTGCTCCTGCTCGATGTCTGGGGCAAGAAGAACACGCCCAACGCGGTTTACTACGACATCACGTGGATGGGCTTCGTGGGCAGTGCGCCCTCGGGAAAAATGCAAGAAGTTTTCCAGATTGTGCGTGACGCGCGCGACGCCGGCGTGAAAACCGTTCTCGACGCCATCAGCGGCGGGCGCCGCATCGCCGGATGGGAGGTCGATCGCGCCACCCGCGGACACATCAAGAAAGCCGGCTACGGCGATTATTTTATTCATCGCACCGGACATTCCATTGGCACCGACGTCCATTCCAACGGGGCCAACATGGACGATCTGGAAATTCATGACGAGCGGCAGATTCTTCCCAACTCCTGCTTCTCCATCGAGCCCGGCATCTACCTGCCGGAGTTTGGCGTGCGTAGCGAAGTGAATGTGCTGGTGCGAGCCAAGTCCGCCGAAGTAACCGGGAAAATTCAGCGCGAGATTGTGAACATCTGAATGGCGAATTCGACGTCCGAAAAAATGGCAGACAAAACGAGGTCCGCGCAGCAGCAAGAAGTGAGCATGATGTCGGTGCTCGCCCCCGCGGTGGGCTGGCTTATTCCGGGCGCGGGGCACATGATCCAGAAGCGCTGGATTCGGGGCTTGCTGCTGTTTGTATCGATCGCGACCCTGTTCGTGCTCGGACTCGCAATGCAGGGCCGCATCTACAAAGCGAATGGCGGCGACATTCTCGACATTCTCGGATTCATTGGCGATGTCGGCGCGGGCGCTTTTTACATCGTGACGATGGCCGCCGACTGGGGTCAGGGCGCGATCGCATTCGCCACGGCCGACTATGGGACGAAGTTCATGATCGTCGCAGGACTGCTGAATTTTATCGCCGTCGCCGACGCATATCACATCGCCATCGGGAAGAAGCAATGACCATCACACTCAACCACTTCAGCGCAGCGGCGGTGTTCGCCTTGTTCGCGTCGATCGTTTTCGGCATTACGCACCGCGAGACTACGCGCGAAATGCTGAAGTACGGGCTCTATTGTTTCGCCATGTTTCTCGGCGGCGTGCTGGTGGCAGGCTGGGCGATGTGGGTGTTGCGAAGATAGCCCTGAGCTGCGAGCCATGAGCTACGAGCAATCCCGATTCCACTCGTAGCTCATAGCTCGCCGCTCGAAGCTACCCCTCCCACACAAACGCATCAAAGATCCTCTTCGTCTCAAAATTCAGGCGGCGGTAAAGAGCGACGGCCCGCTCGTTCGCTTCCGTCACCGTCAGCGACAGCAGGACGAAGTTTCGCTTGCGCAAACTGCCCTCTGTAGCCGCGAGCAAAGACTCTCCGATTCCGCGCGAGCGATACTCCGGGAGCACACACACCTGCGTGACATGGCCGACATTATTTCGTACGCGCGAGCAGAGGATCACGCCAATCAGACTCTTCGCCTTGCGATCCAGCGCCACGAATGACGATTCAGCATCAAACACTCCGCAACCCGGGAAGCGCACAATGTTATTGAGGAAGCGCAGCGATCCGCTGAGCGTGTGGTATTGGTCGTTGATCTGTGCGTCGACGTGGCCGCGATACGCCGCGGTGATCACCGCAGCCGTAGGTTGATAGTCGCTCTCAGCCCACGGGCGAATCTCAACCTCGGGGTGCGTGGAAACCTTCTCCGCCGCAGCTTTTTCCAGGGCCAACGTCATGAACAGGCGTGGGTGCCGCTGAAATCCGGTCTCAAGAAACGGACGCGAGACCGCGTTCGCTTCGTGTGCCAGCAGCTGCGCCTCCACACGATGAATCCCCGGGGACTGCTGCAGCGTCTCGATCACGTGGGTCAACAGCTTCAACTCAACCTCACGCGCATTGGGAAGCCGGGTGCCGTTGATGACGTAGAGGTCGCCAATCACTCCCTTGCTGCCCTCATACACAAAAAAGGAGTAGCCGAAGACCCGGCCGCGATCAACGGCCGCATATCCCGGCAGGATTTTCGCGTCGACGTAGCGGAGGATCATCTCGGCCGAGCCGGAATAGTCCCAGGAGAGCGAGCGCGACCACACTTGCGTCTCGTCGTCGAGCAGCGGACGCAGGTCCACGGAAGAAAAATGCCTTAGGTCGAGGATCTCCAAGGGGCTCCCGCCGCGGCTGCCGCTAAGGAACAGCGGCAAATCTCGCGGCAAAATTTCGAGTGTAGTTGGTTCGGACGGCAGAGGCAAACGAGGCGAACACCCGGCAGCAACAGCCGATTGTTTGTCGTCAGGACCTAGCGTGCGGATGTGTTCGTTTCAACTCGCGCTTGCGTGCGAAACTAAGCGCGGCCATTGCCAGGCCAGTCCGATCGATCGAAACCAAAGCCCTGCCATCCTCAGCACTCAACGAATGGCGGCGAGCGAATTCCTCGGGTGCGGCAAGAAAGCTCGCGCGTAAGGGTTCATTCACGTAAATGCGCGCCAACAATGCCTCGAGCTGGGCGGAGCCCCCGCTCGATGCCCTGTTCACGGGATCGGTAGACCTGAGTACTTTTTGCTGCTTCCGTGCCCGCCCTCTTCGCATCGCAGCCCGAGCCAATTGCAGTTCAAGCAGCAGGTCATTCATCGAAGGATAAGCGCCGTCTCGTTCGAGCACGACCGTCAAAGGCTGCGGCGCCAAAGCAGCCAACTCTTCCAGCATCGAGAAAACGACATCGGGCACAGGATGCAAGTGATCATCCAGCAATCGCTGCTCGCTGCTGGTGCGCCCCGCAGAAATCCAATGACCTCCAGCGATATGCACCGCACCCACATTATCCAGGGGAAGCTGTCGTAAAGCTGACAATGGCGCCGTCAATGGATCGGCTCCAAAATTCACGGCATTCGCGTACAGGTTGTGCAGATCGAGGAGAAGCGGCGCGTGCGATGCGTTCACCACGCGGCTCAGCCACTCCGCCTCGGTCATCGAACTCGCTGGTGGTGCGATGAGTGTGGCGATGTTCTCGACCATCGGAGTCATGCCGACGATTTCCCGCGCGCGTGCCACGTTCGCGGCCGAATTCTCCACCGTGTTCGCATTGCGCGGAACCGCCGCGAGATGGCCGATCTCCCAGCCTCCGGCCCGCACGAATGCAAGGTGCTCTGACCACGCTTCGGGTTGCACCATCTCCACCAGCCGCGCCATTCTTGCCAACCGTTTTTCTTCGACTGGCGCCGCCGAGGCAAGGCCCGCGCTGGTTCCATGCAACTGAACCGGAATCTGCGCCGCGAGCGTTCGCAGCGCGGACACCTTCGACCGCGAGGCGTCGAACCAGTCTTCGGCGATTACTTCGACCACGTCAATCTGTTCCCGATGAGCGAAGATGCCGGCCGCCAGCTCGGTTCGCCAGCTCAAGCCAACACGATCTTGTGATTGAACAGCCATCTCAGCTTCCGCAACCTCCACAGCCCCCGCCACCGCAGCCCCCACCGCCGCCGCATCCTCCCCCGCCACCGCAGCTGCTGCTGGCGGCGCCGCAACTCACTCCTGAGTTTCCGAGATTGCCCGCACTGGTGCTTTGCGGAAACAGAGTCTTCACATCCGGATAGCCGCCACCGGGCAGAGCTCCGACTCCAAACACTCCGACCAGCCACGCAATTTCCTTCGTTCCTGCACCCGGCCGCAAGAACGGACGGCGTCCTTTCAAATCACCAAACAGAACGCGGAGGTCACGCAGCAGCGCACGCCCTTTCGCAGTAGGGCCAACAATGGCTACTTGCCAGAGCGCGATTTGACCGAGAACAGTCAGAACAATCAGAAACAGGATGTTGGTTCGGCCGCGGGAGAGCGCAACCGCGATCTTGGTCAGCGACACCCCGACGAGCAAGCACGCCGCGATGCCACCCAGGATGCAGCGCCGGCCTTTGACGCCTACGTCAGGCAGCAAGTCGAGGTCAAGGGCGCGCTCGTCGTAAGCTGACGCGGTGGCGCTCGCAGAACTACCCTTTAGCGCTTCATACGCTGCGTGCGGCGCATAGAAGAAGGACAGCATCTCCTGCTCGACCGCTGGTTGCTCAGGGCTGGGCTCGATGTCTCCGCGGCGAGACACGACGTCTCCGTCCGCGATGAGCCAGCCGCGGTCCAGCAATACCACGATCGCCGTACGAAGAAGTTCATTCGCCCCGCCACGCAGGTAGGCAAAAAAGTAAGGATCCTCGAGCGAAACCTGCGGCGTCGGCCCGCCTTCGATGAACTCGCGCAGCCAGCTGACTCCAAGGATCACGAATCCAGACAGCAAGATGTAGAAGAAGAGAAACTCCGGTCCTCGCAGGTCGAAAGGATTCATACGGATTCCCCGCTCACTCTTTGATCGCCGCAGCGCGAAGGTGCATGGCGGCAGCAAGCTCCATCATGGCAATCATGACCTCATGTGCATCCGCATCCGATAGCGTCGCAGTTTCGCGCAACTGCGAAAGCTTCCTCAGTGCGGCGGAGAATCGTCCGGGCGCAACTTGCTCAGCCACATTAAGCAAGGCTTGCTTGGGTTTCGGAGCGTCGTGGCCCTCGAGGACCAGAAGGAGCACGGCACTCGATCGCAGCGCCCCCGTGGAATCAGCCAGCATGTTGAACGCGGATCGACTTCCGCTCTCTTGTCCGGCATGGACGTCCCGCAGGCGCAACAGAAGGTTCAGCAAGACCTGCCGGAGTCGCCGCACTTGAGCCGCATGTGGAACGGACACGCCATCGAATGGGTCCGGGCCGAGCAGCACCACGCGGCGGCGGAGGACGTCGCTGAACTTCTGAGCAAATGCTTCGCAAGCTGCGGGAATTTCTTCTTGTACCAGGAACATGACTCGCAAAAGAATGGCTGCCTCAGCCGTGGCTAGATCGTTTCGAACCTTCTGCGCGCGGGCTGGATCGTAGCGACGCAACACCAGGATGAGGTTCACGTCCGACGACCTCCGCAGCGAGCCATCGGCCGCACTGCCGAAAAGAACCGCAGACAGCAGATCCTCGCCAAACGCCCGCTGCGCACTCGCTACGAACCCGGACAGAATCTGCTGTATGTTCGCCGGTAAATCAGCCGGACTTTTTGGGGTCGCTGTGGTCACGCGGACAGACCCTCCCCACTGCTACAGAGAGTTGCAAGAGACGAGACACTCCTGTACCGCATGCCGCAAAGTGTAACCCGGGAGTGAGGAGTTGGGGTTGTTTCTCTGTGTTCAGCCTCACGGTTGCCCGTGATGGAGATCACCTAAGCATGTCGCAGGGCGATGAGCCTCATTCCACCACCACCTCCGAGAGCCGCAAATCATGCGTCTGCAACGTCTTAAGCGTGTTTTTGACCCAAAAACGACATCGTGCCTGACCGCACGGCATTCTGTGATGCTGATCACACCGCCTGCCACCGGACTCACCGCATAATCAAATCCTGCTTTATTGAATTCCCGGAGTGATTGTCACTCTTTGGCTGGGGGATCTCGTGGCAAAAGGACGTGTTTCGATCGTCGTGGAGCGCTGCAAGGCCTGTGGCTTCTGCGTGGAGTTCTGTCCCACGCATGTGCTCGCGCTCTCTTCCGCCTTCAATTCGAAGGGTTACCATCCACCGCACGTGGTGCATCCGGAAAAATGCAGCGGCTGCGACCTCTGCGGCATGTATTGCCCGGATTTCGCCATCACTGGAACCAAGGTCCCTCAGGCCAGCACCAAGCAGGCCAGCGGAGGTGAGAAATGAAAGCGGATCCTCATGGTGTTCTAACCGGCACGCATTTTCTCGATGGCGACCACGCCTGCTGCGAAGGCGCGCTGGCCGCCGGCGCGAGATTTGCCGCCGGATATCCCATCACCCCTTCAACCGAAGTCGTCGAGCGTTTTGCGGCTCGAGTGCCCACGGTGGGCGGAACCTTCATCCAGATGGAAGACGAACTCGCCGCCTCGATCGCGCTGCAGGGCGGAGTGTGGGGCGGAGCGAAGGCCTTCACGGTAACGTCCGGACCAGGCTTCTCACTGATGATGGAACACATCGGCTACGCGGCCATGACCGAAACGCCGTGCGTCTTCGTCGACGTGCAGCGCGGCGGGCCGTCGACCGGACTGCCGACCCTTCCCGCGCAAGCCGACATGATGCAGGCGCGCTGGGGATCGCATGGCGACTACGAGATCATCGCGCTCTGCCCGAATTCGCCGCAGGAGTGCTTCGACCTCACGATTAAGGCGTTCAACTTCGCGGAAGAGTTTCGCGTTCCGGTGATGTTCATGATGGATGAGGTGGTCGGGCACATGACGGAAAAAGTCGTCATTCCTCCCGCCGACGAAATCGAAGTCACACCGCGCAAGCACACCAAGAAATCCGTTGAAGATTACCTGCCCTACGCCACCAATGGCGACATGGTCCCTGAGATGGCGCATGCCGGGGACGGCTACAAGTTCCACGTCACTGGCCTGACCCACGACGAACGCGGCTACCCTAACATGACGCCGCAAGTTCAGGACAAGCTGGTGCGCCGCCTGCAGAACAAGATTCGCTCGGCGGCCGACCGCATCTGCCTGTTCGAAGAAGATCGTCTCGATGACGCCGATGTGGTCGTGGTCTCCTACGGCATCACCTCACGCGTGGCGCAACGCGCCATCGACGCGGCCCGCAACAAAGGCCTGAAAGTCGGCAAGCTGCGACTCATCACCGCGTGGCCTTTCCCCGAGAAGAAAATTGCGGAACTCGCCGCGCACGTGAAAGCCTTCGTCGTCCCTGAGCTGAATCTGGGGCAGATGGTACACGAGGTGAAGCGCGCCGCCGACGGTAAGGCGAAGACCTACGCCGTCTCGCACGCAGGCGGCGGAGTTCACAATCCCGACGAAATCCTGAACGCCATCGTGGAGGCAAGCCGATGCTGAACATTCTCGACAACAAGCTCGACAACGCGCCCGACGACACGGTCAATCCCGTGGAACAATTTCTGCGCAGCGACCGCATGCCGCACATCTGGTGCCCGGGCTGTGGCATCGGAACCACGGTGAACTCGTTCGCGCACGCCCTGATCGAATCGAAGATTGATCTGCAGACGCTGGCCTTAGTCTCGGGCATCGGATGCACCGGACGCGTGGCGGGATACGTGAAGCTCGATTCCTTTCACACCACGCACGGGCGCGCGATCCCGTTTGCCACCGGCCTGAAGCTGGCGAATCCCAAGCTGAATGTCGTGGTCTACTCCGGGGACGGCGACCTGTCGGCGATCGGCGGCAATCACTTGATCCACGCCGCGCGGCGCAACATCGACCTCAAAGTAATCTGCGTGAACAATCTGATCTATGCGATGACCGGAGGCCAAACTGCGCCGACCACGCCCGGCCACGCCACGACGTCGACCAATCCCTACGGAACGTTCGAGCCGGCATTCAATCTTCCGCACCTCGTCGAAGCAGCAGGCGCTGTCTACGTCGCGCGCTGGACGACCTTCCACGTGCGGCAACTCGCACGCTCGATCAGCGAAGCATTCCAGAAGAAAGGGTTCTCGTTCATCGAAGTCATCTCGCCCTGCCCTACGCTCTACCAGCGCCGCAACAAGATGGGCGATGGCCTCGACACCATGAAGTACTACAAGGAAAAGAGCAAGGTGAAGCACGGCGCGCCCACCAGTGAAGTCGGCCTGACGCTCAACGGGGAGATCGTGGTCGGCAAGTTCGTGGACCGCGACCGACCCGACTATCAAACGATGATGCGCGCACAGTATGTCGAGACGCTGGGCGAGCGCTACATCGATCTGACACAGGAAGCACCAGAAACGGAGTGCGTATGCGGCTAACCGAGATTCGCGTGGCAGGCTTTGGCGGCCAGGGAGTCATTCTCTCGGCCATTTTATTGGGCAAGGCAGCGTCGATCTACGAAAACGGTTTCGCCACGATGACCCAGAACTTCGGCCCGGAAGCGCGCGGCGGCGCGTGCAGCGCGCAGCTTGTGCTGTCCGACTCTCCAGTGCTGTATCCCTACGTGACGCGGCCCGACATCATGGTCGTCATGTCGCAGGAGGCCTACAACCGCTTCGCGTCGGAGCTGAAACCCGAGGGTATTCTGATCGTTGAAGAAGACCTGGTGCGCGTCTCCAATGTCAACGCTGACAAGAAGGTCTATAGCATTCCGGCCACGCGCATCGCCGAAGAACTCGGCAAACGTATGGTGCTGAACTCCGTGATGGTGGGATTCTTCACTGCGGTC
Source organism: uncultured Acidobacteriaceae bacterium (assembly GCA_963701935.1). Taxonomy (GTDB): domain Bacteria; phylum Acidobacteriota; class Terriglobia; order Terriglobales; family Acidobacteriaceae; genus Sulfotelmatobacter. The sequence continues at coordinate 477,789 of CAVPBT010000002.1, forward strand.
ACCAAGCTTCTGACTCCAGATGCTGTGCGCAAGGCTGTGGCGGACTCGGTGCCGCCGAGTTTCCGCGAGCTGAATCTGCAGGCTTTCGAAAAGGGATTCGAATACGGCAACAGCGCGCTGGCAGCGGCTCCGCCGAGACAGGGACTGGAAGAACTGGCGTATTCGGGCGAGTAGCACCCTGCCACGAAGTCCCACTGATTGTCATCCTGAGCAAAGCGAAGGATCCATGCACTCCTGGCGATCACGATACTGTATTAGAGTGCAGAGATCCTTCGGCCCGCCAAGAACGCACGCCTCAGGATGACAAGGACTTATCTTTCCTGCGCGGTCCCCGCGGCGGACACCCAGTAATAGTCTACGTTCTGCGGCGCGTAGTTACCCAGGAACAGCACGCGCCTTCCCGCCGTTTGCACAGCGACATTTACCTTCCATGTTGCCGGAGCCAATAGCAGATGTTCTCCGCCGGGAATGGCCCCCGCTTCGTATCGCAGTGTAGCTTGGTTCCGATAAAACGTCAGCCCGTACTCCATCTCGCGGGAAACTCCATACACAGCGAGCGGGAACTGGTGCGTCTCTACTCTAGCCAACTCAATCGCCAGCGGACGCGCTGAAAGCGTCTGATCCACCGAAACTGATCCGAGCTTGAGCACTGCCGCCACCGACAGCACGACAGGAATCAGCGTCACGAAGCGCAGCATGCGCAGGCGCAAGCGACTGGCCAGCGTCATCGCGATGGCGGCACACAGCACGAACGCAACGGCGAGTGCGACATACATGGGCCGCCCCGCAGGCAGCCTGTGCTGCGTGATGGCATATGCGATCAGCACGGAAGGCACAATCGGCGCCGCCGCGACGAGCGCATGCAGTACCACCAATCCCTTGGGTATGGATTCGTTCTCCTGAGCGAGGTGCCGCCGCAGATAGTCCGCCAGTAGAACCGCTCCGGCGGGAATCGCCGGAAGAATGTAACCGGAAAGCTTCGACTGCGAGATCGAGAAGAACGCGATCGGCACCATGAGCCAGCAACACGCGAACACTCTGAACTGCAGTTCGAGATCAGGCTCCGTGGAAGCGGACCTGCCTTTCACCCACCAGAGCCGCACCGATTCCACAAACGACACGATCACGAAAACGGTCCACGGCACAAATGCGAGGGCTGCGACCGGAAGGTAATACCACAACGGCTGGCGGTGATGGTAAAGATCGCTGGAGAAGCGCGCCAAATTATGTTGCAGAATAAATTCGCGAAAGAACTGTGGATTCCGCATCTGCACCGCGACGTACCAAGGCAGCGCAATCGCGCAGAACAAGAGAATCCCCGGCAGCCATAGCGCTCTCACCACCAGGCGCATTTCGCGTGCGAACACCGCGAACAGCACAACGATCGCAGCCGCAAGAAAGGGCGCGACCGGCCCCTTGGCCAGCGTGCCCAGCGCCATGCAGCCGTAGAACAACGCGAGATAGATTCGCTGCTCAGTCTCACGCCAGGCCCACCATGCAAGCATCCCGATGCTGAAGGATGCAGCCAGCGCCATATCCATGGAAGCGGCATGGGCATAGCCAATCACTCCCGCGCAGGAAGCGGTGATGAGCGCCGCATCGACTTCCACTCCGCGGCGGAATTTGCGGAAGAAAAGATAGACAGCGACTACAAGCAGCGTAGCGTCAATCCCCGCCGGGAGCCGCGCCGCCACATCGCTCACACCAAACGCCGAGTACGACAGCATCGCCTGCCAGTAATAGAGAGGAGGCTTCTCCAGCCAGGCATGCCCGCCGAGGACGGGCGTGATCCAGTCGTGGCGCTCCAGCATCTCGCGTGCCACCTGCGCGTAGCGCGGCTCATCCGCACCGATCAGCCCGAACTGCCCCATGCCGTAGAAAAACAGGAACGCACAGAAACCTGCGATCAAAAGCACGTCTGTGCGGGTGCGAGTGGTCATGGAGAAAAGATTTCAGATTGGAGATTTCAGATTGAGATTGAACGGCGTCGCAGGCGTTGTCTGCAATCTGCCATCACAAATCTGAAATCAACAATGGATTTCTATTGTACGGAAGGTCCGCGGCGAAGTTGGAACAGAACCTGGCGCACGGCTTCGGCAAGGGGCCCGTCGACCGAGCATCCACTGGCGCATTCGTGGCCTCCGCCGCCGAAACTCTCGGCCACATGCGCGACGTCCAGCTTGCCCTTACTGCGCAGGCTCACGCGGTATCGCCCTTCAGGCATTTCGCGGAAGAAAGCAGCTACCTCGACGCCACCGATGGAGAGAACGTAATTCACCAAGCCTTCGCAGTCTTCTTCAATTGCATTGCAGCGTTCCATCTGCTTCTGGGTCACCCACGCGTAGCCGATATGCGCTTCTACGTTCAGATTGCGCAAGGCCTCGCCGAGTAACCGGATCTTGCCCACCGAGTGCGCGAAATAAATCCCGCGCGCGCAGTGTGCCGGATCGGCCCCCGCCAGCACCAGTTCCCGCGCTAGAGCGAACGTATTCTCATTCGTGCCTTGAAACATGAACGACCCGGTGTCGGTCATCAGCGCTGTGTACAGGCAAGTCGCCATCTCGGGAGAAAACTTTACTCCAGCTTCACGCGCCAGCCGGAACACCATCTCGGCCGTAGCCACCGCGTGGGGATCGATCCAGTTGACGTCCGCAAAGGGACGCCCGCTGACATGATGGTCAATGCTGATCAGCACCCGGTCTTCCAGACCCTCGAGCCGCGTGCGATGAATGCTGTCGCACTCCAGAATAATCGCCGCTTCGTAGCTTCCCATCACGCGCGAAGACTGGACGACCTGATCGGCAAACGGAAGCGAGCGGTAAATGCGCGGGACCCCGTCGTGCAGCACCACGTCGGCGTGCTTGCCCATGGCGCGCAGCACCTGGCAGCAGGCCAGCGCCGATCCGACCGCGTCGCCGTCCGGGCGCGCGTGCGAGGTCAACACGAATCGCTCGTGCTGACCGATCTGCCGGAGCACATCCTCGACGCCGCTATGCCTTTTTTCCACCGTGTGCCTTACTCTTGCTTCGCTTCTTCGCCCGCGCCAGCAACTCTTCGACTCGCGCTTTCTCTTGCTCGGCGCGATCCAGCCGGAAATACAACTCCGGAGCACGTCTCAAATGCAGCCGCTCCACCAGTTCGTGCCGGATATATTCCTTCGCGGCTTCCAATCCTTCCAGACTCTGGTCCGCATCCTCGTCGCTACCCTCGACGTTGACCCAGACCTGCGCCGACCGGCCATCATCCGCGATGTGAACCGCTGTCACACTCACTAATCCAATCCGCGGATCGGCCAGTTCGCCTTCGACGAGCGTTTCAATCTCCTCACGCAGAGCCTCGCCAACCCGCCCGCGATGATATTTGAGCCCGCGCTTCTCCACGATTCCGGCACCTCAGGTAAAACGCATGAGAATATCAGAAAACTGGCCCCAAGTGTGGAATCGCTGGCGCCATTGTGGACCGATTCCGCGATAGGGAGTTAAGTACGGAGGTAACAATGTGTTAGGGAGTGTTAACGGCGACGCACAGCCACAGGTTGGGAACTGTTCACGCTCCATCGGTACTGTGGAGTACATAGAAGCTGGCAGAAAACCAAGCATCTAGAAGTATTCCACGAACGAGTCCGCGATTTCCGCGCCGTGGTTGTTGGCGATGCGCGTGGCCGCGCGTTCCACGTTCTTCATCAGGCCGTCGAGATAGTCGCGGGAATTGGAAATGCTGACGACACCGACGGTGGCGCGGTTCCAGAGTTCAGCAGAATCGAGTTCGGCGACGGACACATTGAAACTGGTGCGCAGCCGGTCTTTCAAACTGCGCACAACCTGGCGCCGGTCTTTGATCGACTGCGCCGCTTCAATGTGCAGTTCGAGAGTGAGGAAAGCGATCATTGCGGTCGTTCGTCGCTGGCCCCTTCGCAAGGCTCAGGGCAGGCTAAGAACAGTCGTCGGCAAAACCGCAATTCACGCGTCTTAGCGAACGACCAACGACGAACGACTAACGGCGGTTCTTACACCATGGCTTCGGCCGCAATCCGTTCGGTGGCAAACGCTTCGATCACGTCGCGCGCCTTGATGTCGCCGTAGTTCGCGATCGAGATGCCGCATTCCATGCCGTTGGTGACTTCCCTGGCGTCGTCTTTGAAGCGCCGCAGCGATCCGATCTTCCCCTTGAACACGACCACGTTGTCGCGCAGCAGGCGCACTTCGGAGTCGCGCTTGATCAGGCCATCGGTCACGCGGCAACCGGCGACAGTTCCCACCTTCGGGATGCGGAAGGTTTCCAGCACCTCGGCGCGGCCCTGGTAGGTCTCTTTGATCGTCGGCTCGAGCAGGCCCGTCATCGCGCGCTTGATCTCGTCCTGCAGTTCGTAAATGATCGAGTGCAGCCGGATGTCGACTTCTTCCTGCTCGGCCAGTTCCTGCGCCTTGCGCTCCGGCCGCACGTTGAAGCCAATGATGATGGCATTCGACGCCGAGGCCAGCAGCACGTCGGTTTCGGTGATGGCACCCACGCCCGAACGCAGCAGCCGCAAGCGGACTTTCTCGTTCGAAAGCCGCGAAAGCAGATCGCTGAGTACTTCCACCGAGCCCTGCACATCGCCCTTCAGGATGATGTTCAATTCCTTCGTTCCGGCGCTCTTGATCTGTTCGGCGAGTCCTTCGAGCGATACGCGCGAACTCTTTGCCAGTGCGGCTTCGCGGGCTTTCTGCTCGCGGTATTCGGAGATGCCGCGGGCCTTGTCGCGATCCGCGACGACAACGAACTGGTCGCCAGCTTGCGGCAAACCTTCCAGGCCGAGAATCTCGACGGGCGTTGATGGAGGCGCGGACTGCAGCGCAGCGCCGCGATCGTCGAACATAGCGCGAACTTTGCCGAACACGTTGCCCACCACAAAGTTGTCGCCGGCAACGAGCGTGCCGTTCTGCACCAGCACAGTGGCCACAGGTCCGCGGCCGCGATCCAGTTTCGCTTCGAGGACGACGCCCGTCGCGGCCCGCTCTGGAGTCGCCTTCAACTCCGCGAGATCGGCGACGAGGCAAATCATTTCCATCAGCAGGTTCAGATTTGTCTTCTTCTTCGCCGACACATCGACGAACACCGTCTTGCCGCCCCACTCTTCGGGCACCAGCCCGCGATCGGCGAGCTGTTTCTTCACGCGGTCGGGCATAGCGTCGGGCTTGTCGACCTTATTCACGGCAACAATGATCGGAACTTCAGCCGCGTGCGCGTGATCGATGGCTTCCACCGTCTGCGGCATCACGCCGTCATCGGCTGCCACAACCAGTACGACGATATCGGTCGCCTTCGCGCCGCGCGACCGCATGCGAGTAAACGCTTCGTGACCCGGGGTATCGAGGAACACGATCTCACGTCCAAAGGCCGGAGACTCTTTGTCGGTGATGCGAACTTTGTAGGCACCAATGTGCTGCGTGATGCCTCCCGCTTCGCCTTCGGCAACGCTGGTCAGGCGAATCGAGTCAAGCAGCGTGGTCTTGCCATGGTCGACGTGACCCATGATCGTGACCACCGGGGGACGCGGCAGAATATCCGCTGCGGCTTCTTCCCCGCTCGCGGCGGCGTCAATCTCTTTCGACGCCTGTTCTTCGAATGTAATCACGTTCGTCTCAGCTCCGAAGAAGCGCGCCATTTCGCTCGCCAGTTCAGCATCGAGCGTCTGGTTAATCGTGGCGAAAACGCCGCGGCCCAGCAGGCGCGAAATCAGATCCTTCGCGCGGATGTCGAGCTTCTCCGCCAGATCTTTAACGCTGATGCCTTCCGTGATCGTGATATTACGCGTGATCGGCATCGGCTCATTCGACACCACCATGCGCGGCGGCGGCGTGTAGCCCTTCATCGGGCCTTCTTTTACGCCACGCGGAACATAGCGCTGCCCGGGCCTGCGCGCGGGAGCACCCGGACGCGCACCAGGACGCGCTGGTCCCGGAGGCGGGAGCCCCGGACCCACACCGAGAGGACGCGCACCTGCCGGCGCCGTACGCGTGGGATGCATGGGACGACGCTCCCCTGGACGCAGCGGACGCGGCGGACCTCCACCGGGAACCGTTGGTCGTGGGCGCTGAAAAATTGGCTGACCCGGCACCGGACGTCCAGGCACGGGACGCGCGGTCCCCGCTGGCGCACCGGCTTGAGCCACGGGCGCGACCGGACGCGGCGGTGGAGCTTTGTACACCGGACGCGGTCCAGTTTGCGGAACGATCATGCGCGGCGCCGGCGGTGGCGGCGGAGCCGCGATTACTGGCGCGGCAGGCCGAGGCGGAGCCACTGGAGCCTGCGGTGCTGCCGATGCTGTCATTGAAGGCGCTGCCGGCACCGGCGGCGCAACCACTGCAGCCGGAGGCGGCGGCGTCACCGGACGCGGCGGTGCCGCAACCGGAGGCGCAGTTGTAACGATGCTTGGAGTCGCAGCGGGAATCGCGGGCGCTGCGGGCTTTTCCGCCGCGGGCGCAACTACTTCCGGCCGCGCTACCGGAGAAGGCGCTTTCGCTGCCGGAATTGCGGGCGCCGCAGGTGGCGGCACGGGTCTCGCTGCTGGAGGCGCAACTGCAGGCCTCGCTGCGACCGGCGGTGCTGCCGGCCGCGCCGCTGGCGCCACCGCTTCCTTCTGCTGCGTGATAGCTTTCAGCACATCTCCCGGCCGGGAGATATGCGACAGATCGATCTTGGTCTTGATTTCTTCTTCGCCGCGCAGTGGACGCGCAGACCGGGCAGACGTCGTCTGCGCTTCGGACGAGCCGCGGAGGTGCACCCGCACCTTTTCCGCTTCATGTTCCTCGAGCGAACTGGAATGAGTCTTCTTCTCCGTCACCCCGACGAGAGGTAGCGCGTCGAGAATGGCTTTGCTTTTAACTTCCAGCTCCCTGGCGAGATCGTTGATTCGAACCTTACTCATCCGGCCTTTCTTGTACTCCGCGTTGTGCTTAAGTCTTCATCGCATCCTCACGGAGTCAGCGTCCTGCACTCGCACACCATGAAAGATTTGCGCGCGTGCCATCACTATTCAGTTGTTTCGGGAGCAGAACCTTCTTTCGGCTCATGCTCTTCGTTTTCGCCCGAGGTGGCTTCGGCTTCCGCCGTCGCCTCAGGCGCCGCCGCTTGTTCTTCCGCGGCAACTTCGCCATCCACTGCTTCTGCCGCAGCTTCTTCCGCTACGCCTTCGCCTTCAGCCGTCACGCCCTCCGCTGGAACTTCCCCCTCGGCGGCGCCCGCTTCCAGGCTCGCGAAGTAATTATTCACCGCGAGACTGATTTTTTCCACCGTCTTCGGCCCAATGCCTTCAATGGCTTCAAGCTGTTCCGGCGTCATATCTGCAAGCGCTTCGACGGTCGTCACACCCGCAGCGCTGAGCTTTTCGACCAGCCCTTCGCCCAGCCCGGTTACATTCTCGAGCGGAGTCGACGCTTGCGGAGCCATCGCGGCCATCTGCAACTCGACTTCCTGCCGCTTCTCTTCCTCGCTCTTGATGTCGATCTTCCATCCGAGCAGCTTCGCCGCCAGCCGGACGTTCTGCCCCTTCTTGCCGATGGCAAGCGAAAGCTGGCTGTCATCCACGACGACTTCGAGATGCTTCTCGGCGCTGTCGACCACGGTTACGCGGCTCACCTTCGCGGGCTGCAATGCCTTCTCGGCGAAAGTCACGGCGTCTTCGTGATACTCGATGATGTCGATCTTCTCCCCGCGCAATTCGCGGATAATCGACTGCACGCGCATGCCCTTCATGCCGACGCAAGCGCCTACGGCGTCCACGTCTTTGTCCTTCGACATGACCGCAATCTTGGTGCGCTCGCCGGCCTCACGCGCGATCGCACGGATCACCACTGTCCCGTCATAAATTTCCGGAACTTCCGTCTGGAACAAATGCTGCACCAGATCCGGCGCCGCGCGCGAAACCACCACACCCGGCCCCTTCGATGCTCGTTCCACTCGGGCAATCACCACGCGTACGCGCTCACCAATCGCGAACGACTCCAACCGCGACTGTTCCTTACGCGGCATGCGGGCTTCCGCCTTGCCGATGTCAAAGATCACATCCGGGCCTTCGACACGCTTCACCGTCGCATTGACGATCTCGCCCACGCGCCCGATGTACTCGTTGTAAACCGTGTCGCGCTCGGCCTCGCGCACCTTCTGGAAAATCACTTGCTTCGCCAGTTGCGCCGCGATGCGTCCCAGGATTCCTTCCGTCACCTTTGGAATCAGCAGCTCGCCCCCGACCTCGAGGGCCGGATCGACCTTGCGCGCATCTTCCACCGTGATCTGCAGGTTGGGATCTTCCACCTGCTCCGGCGTCTCCACCACGGTCTTCACCGCGAAGGCATTGATCTTGCCGGTTTCCTTGTCGAGCTTGGCCCGCAGATTCTCCTGCGACTTGTAGTATTTGCGCGTGGCCATAACAATGGCGTCTTCCACCGCGCTGACTACAATCTGCGGATCAATCCCTTTTTCCCGGCTGAGTGCGTCGATCGTGTTGTAGAGCTCGCTTGCCATAAGTAAAAAATTCCGTTCTGCTAACGGTCATGCCGCAGGTTTCAGAGTTTCAAGGTTTCGCAGGTTTCACGGGCCACCAACAAACCACTTCGGCCTTTGAAACCTTGAAACTTTGCAACCTTGAAACCTGATCTTTCAGATCTCGGGCACCAAATTCGCCTTCTCTACGTTGGCGAACTCGATCTCAATTTTCTCGCCGGCCGCCGCGCCCATCTTCTTGCGCGACTTGTGGCTGGCGACGCTCAAATCCAGTATCAGGCGGCCATCCTGAAAACTTTCCAGCCGTCCTTCAAAGTGACGGTTGCTATTCACCGGTTGACGCGTCGTCAACTTCAGACGACTCCCAGTGAAGCGGGTGAAGTCGGCGGCCTTGATCAATTTCCGATCCAGGCCGGGCGACGAAACTTCCAACGTGTACGAACCGGGCATCACGTCCTCGACATCGAGGATCGTGCCAAACTCGCGACTGAAGTTCGCACAGTCTTCGTGCGTAACCCCGGCCAGCGGATCCGTTCCCGCCGCGGGCTTATCCAAAAACACCCGCAGCATGCGCGCCTTGCCTCCACCGAGGAACTCGATCTCTACAATCTCGAGCCCGCTGGAGACTGCTACCCGCTCCGCGATTTCCCGCACACGTTCAACGTCAAGCGCCATGTATCCAATAGCTTACAGGCTATGGCGGCACCAACCGATGGGCCCAAACTAAAAAGTGGGCTTGCGCCCACTGGTGTGCTTCGCCAAATGCCGGTAGTACACAACAGTTCTCAGTTCTCTAATATACGCGCCCGGGTGCTAAAAGACAAACGGGGGACCGGCCTAAATCAACTTGCGGCAACTTCCACATCTGCATCGGGTTAGGATATTCTGATTCCACGTCCGGAGGCCGCAATGACGTCCCGGAACTTGCCTCTCCTCGTCCTCATAATCTGCATCTCCTTTTCTGCCTTGTGCCAGACACGCGGCGGAGGCGGATCTCGAGGTGTGGATCCAGCCGCGAACGCCCGCAATGCGGCAGTGCTAGGAAAAGGAGATAACAGCAATCTTTCTATCGGTCACCTAGGCTCGGCAAGCGATGAGGCTAAAGTCGAATTCCGATCGCAGACTGTGCTGATCCAGGTTCCGGTCGTTGTCACCGATAAATCAGGCAATCACCTTCGTGGGCTCAACAAAGAAGACTTCACGATCTTCGAGAACGGCAAGCCGGTCAGCGTGGCAAACTTCGAGGAACTCACGGCGGGCAGCGGCCGCCTTACCCCTCCCCCCGTTGCCGCCGGACAATTTCGCAACCTCACCCTCGACGGTCCGCAGCCTCGCAACATCGTCGTCATCGCGCTCGATACGGTGAACACTCCGTTCCTCGATCAATCCTACGGACGGCACGAACTAGTCAAGTTCCTGGCGCACAACCTCGACTCCGGACAAGTGCTCGCCCTCATGCTGATCACGAGCCACGGGCTGAAAGTCGTGCAAGGACTCAGTGGCGACCCTGCTCATCTGATGCAAGCTCTGAACAAAGCCGCCGGGGAAATCTCCCCCATGGAAACCATGAGCACTGACGCGCAGGAGTCCACCACAGCAGGCTTGCCGTCGAGTTTCGGACAGCAGAGAGATCCCGGGGGAGATCCAGTATTGGGACAACTCAACTGGTTCGTGCAGTACGGTGACGCGGTGGAGGCACAGTTCCAGCAGTCCAACGCGATCGAAACGACGATGAACGCGTTCCTCGGAATCGCCTGGTCCCTATCGGGTGTGCCCGGACGAAAATCGCTCATCTGGGCGACGGGAGGCTTTCCTTTTGCGATGGATTCGCCGTCAACCGTACCTGGCGGCTACCTGTCCCTTCTGTACGAACGAACCATGCTCGCGCTCAACGACGCTCAGGTTTCCGTCTATCCGGTGGACATTCGCGGCTTGGCGAACTCTCCTTCGTTTGTGAGCGGTAACAGCCATGGCACGTTCGGACCCGGGCGGTCCCAGCAAATCTCCAACCGGATGTGGCTCCAGCAGTCGAAGATCGACACGCTCAACGATTTCGCCGACATGACCGGCGGCAAAGCGTTCTACAACACCAACGATCTGGCCGGCAGTTTCAAGCGCGCCGCCGACGACGCCTCCTCGTACTACATGCTTGGCTACTACCTCGACACGAAGAACAACAAGCCGGGATGGCGCAAGCTGCAGGTCAAAGTCGACAAGAAAGACACCGAGGTCCGCGCACGCAACGGATTCTTTGTCACCAATGCCACCATGAATCCCCTGCTCAGCCGCGACCGCGACATGGCCAACGCCTTGCACTCTCCGATTGAAGGCACGGGCGTTCCCATGACCGTGCAGTGGGTGGGCCTGGCCCCCGATGGCGACAGAAAGAAAGCGGTGTTTTCCGCGCACATGCCTGCTGGCGGTCTGAGTTTCGAAGGCGGCGGCCGATCCCAGCTCAACTTTGATTTCGCAGCGCTGGCCTACGACAAGGACGGAAAACAAGCAGGCGAGACTGCGCGGAACTACACCCCGGTTGTTCCAGATGCGCAAATCGCATCGGTGCGAGCCAACGGCATAGACTTTCGCAACGCCCTCGAACTTGCCCCCGGAAAATACACTGTCCGCTTCGTGGTGCGCGACAACGTAACGGGCAAGGTCGGCAGTGTTACCGCTCCACTGACGGTGAACTGAACGGCAAGGTCATGCAGTTCCAAACAATGCCCGTTGTTGCCCCCCGCGTCAGCATGTTAGCGTTCTGACGTGAACTCCGACGCGGAACGCATCATCGGTCTATATCAGCGGCATGCCGGCAGTTTTGATCGCGAACGAGGGCGCAACCTTTTTGAAAAGCCCTGGCTCGACCGCTTCTTGGCCCTTCTGCAGCCTGGAGCTTTCATCCTCGACATCGGGTGCGGTTCTGGCGAGCCGATTGCCCGGTACTTCATCGAGCAGGGCGGCCACGTTACTGGCGTGGATTCTTCGCCGGGCTCTCATCGACCTCTGCAGGTCCCGTTTCCCAGATCAAAGCTGGATCGTCAACGATATGCGAACGCTGTCTCTCGGCCGCCGTTTTGGCGGCATCTTGGCGTGGGACAGCTTCTTTCACCTATGCCCGGAAGATCAGCCTCCGATGTTCGACATTTTCAGGACTCATGCCGCTCCGCACGCCGCCCTGATGTTCACCAGCGGCACTGTGCACGGGGAAGCCATCGGCGAATTCCAGGGCGAACCGCTTTACCATGGAAGCCTGGATACAGCCGAGTATCGTTCGCTTCTGCACCAGAACGGATTCGCTGTCGTCTCCCATGTCGTTGAAGCCCCTGCGTCCGGCGGTCGCACGGTCTGGCTTGCGCAGCTCAAGTGAGTGCGCCGGTACTCCGTCGTCCGCTCTCCGATTTGCCTCAATCCCCCGCGCTCTCTAGAATGAAGAATTACCCCATACGGCTGGGAGAGTCCCGAAAAACTTATGATTCATTTTCCTGTTCCTGAGGCTCTGACTTTCGATGACGTCCTTCTGCTGCCCGCCCGCTCCGACGTCATTCCCGCGCAGGCCGTCACTCAGACGCAACTGACCCGCAACATCAGTCTGAACATTCCCATCGTCAGCGCCGCCATGGACACCGTGACTGAATCGCACATGGCCATCGCGCTCGCGCAGCAGGGCGGCCTCGGCATCATTCACCGCAACCTGACCATCGAGCAGCAGGCCAACGAGGTCGACAAGGTGAAGCGTTCGGAAAGCGGCATGATCGTCGACCCCGTCACCATGTCGCCCACCGACCGAGTCAGCGACGCGCTCGAAGTCATGCGCAAGTACAAGATCTCCGGCGTCCCCATTACTGAGCACGGAAAACTGGTCGGCATCCTCACCAACCGCGACCTGCGCTTTGAAACCCGTTTCGACATTCCCATCGATAAAGTGATGACCAAGAAAAATCTCATCACCGTCCCCGTGGGGACCACGCTCGAAGAAGCAGAAAAAATTCTTCACGAGCACCGCGTCGAAAAACTTCTGGTTGTCGATGACAAGTACAACCTCAAGGGCTTGATCACGGTGAAAGACATTCAGAAGAAACTGAAATATCCCAACGCGGCGAAAGATCCGCAAGGCAGACTGCGCGTTGGCGCGGCGATCGGAGCCACCGGAGATTTCCTCGAACGCGCGCAGGAACTCGCCGAAGCCAAAGTCGACGTCCTCGCGATCGACAGCGCCCACGGACATTCCACCAAAGTTCTCGACGCCGTGAAGCTGGTGAAATCGAAGCTGCCTCACATCGAACTGCTGGCTGGCAACGTGGCCACCTTCGACGGCGCCTGCGAGTTGACTCGCGCCGGTGCGGACGGCATCAAGGTCGGCATCGGTCCCGGCTCAATCTGCACCACGCGCGTCGTGACCGGCGCCGGCGTGCCACAAATCACCGCCATCGCAGAAGCCTACCGCGCCACGAAGGATGCTGGCGTCCCCATCATCGCCGACGGCGGCATCAAGTATTCTGGAGACGTCACCAAAGCCCTAGCCGCGGGCGCGAGCGCTGTCATGATCGGATCCCTCTTCGCCGGCACTGACGAAAGCCCCGGCGAGTTGATCCTCTATCAAGGCCGCTCGTTCAAGTCGTATCGTGGCATGGGATCGATCGGCGCCATGGCGCAGGGATCGAGCGAGCGCTACTTCCAGAGCACCGAAGGTGATTCCTCCGCCTCTATCTCCGCCGCCGACGGAGATTCCAACCGCCTCGCCAAACTCGTCCCCGAAGGCATTGAAGGACGCGTTCCCTACCGCGGCTCCGTCGCCATGATCGTCCACCAGATGGTCGGTGGATTGAAATCGGGCATGGGCTACTGCGGCTGCGGCACGATTCCAGAATTGCTCCAGAAGACGCGCTTCGTCCGCATCAGCGGCGCCGGCCTGCGCGAGAGCCATGTGCACGACGTCATGATCACCCGCGAGGCTCCCAATTATGCGATCGAGTAATCGAAGTGGGTTGCGAGTAGCGTCGGCATCTTGCCGGCAGTCGCGTGCGCCTGCCCTGAGCTTGCCGAATGGGCCTCTCGCCCACGCTGAGGCAGCCGTACTCTCATTGGGTGCCCCATCCCTCGCGCACTTTGCGAAGGGTGGGAATTCCGAAACGGCAGGCGCCCCACTCGCTTGACCACCGACCGCCACCAAGTTCTCAAGGCCTGGATCGCCACCGTCCTGTGGCTGATCGTCATTGCTATTGAATCCACGAAATATCTCTCCGCCCACAACACCAGCCGCTTCCTCTTCCCCCTGCTGCATTACCTGTTCGGTCTAAGCTTGGAACGATTCCAGCCCATACACTTCTACATGCGCAAGGGCGGACACGTCTTCGGCTACGGCCTGCTGAGTATCCTCTTTTTCCGCGCGTGGCGAGAGACCCTGCCCACTCCAGGAAGTCCCAAGTGGACCTTCCGTTGGGCGAATATCGCCGTGCTAGGAACCGCGCTGGTGGCGAGCCTCGACGAATGGCACCAGAGCTTTATCCCTTCACGCACAGGAACTCCCTGGGACGTCCTTCTCGATTCCTGCGCCGCCATCGCCGCGCAGATTCTGGTGTTTCTCTGGATGAGGTGGCTGTAATCGTCCATCTTCGTACGCATGTCTTCGAATGCTTGTCATCCTGAGGCCCGCGTCTTTTGCGGGCCGAAGGATCTATGCACTCCGCTGGAGATTACATAGATCCTTCGCTTCGCTCAGGATGACAACGCAATTTAGACCGGCGATCTTTGATCAGGCGAACGTCGGATTACGAGGAGCAATGCCGACACCCCCGCCAGCGTCGCAGAGAAATAAAACGGAACACCCGCACCGTAGTGCTTCCACAACTCTCCAGTGATCACGCTGGCGGCCAGCGTGGCTACACTGGTCACAAAGAAATACACGCCCAGTGCGCGCCCGCGCACGTCTTCTCCCACGGTCTCCACCACCAGCGCCTTCAGCACCGGCTGCGTCAGCGCATTGTACACACCGTAGACGGCCATAGTGATCCATATCGCGGCCGTGGACGGAGCCCGCCCGAACACAAAATAGACCCCCGCGAAAATCAGATACCCAACAGCCGCAATCCAGCGCCGCGAGAAGTGATCGCTGAACCATCCTGCCGGCCACGATCCCAGCGTGTACGTGATATTGAAGACCAGCCCCAGTAGCGGTGCTAAGGTTACCGGGATGCCGACATTCTGCGCCCGCATCACCAGAAACATGTCGCTCGAATTCCCCAGCGAAAACAGAGTGACGGCGACCAGAACCATATAGAACGATCCTGGCAGCGCAGCACTCGCTGTACCTGGACGAACAGCGGACTTAGCTGGCCCGGAAGCGCGATTCACCCGCAACTTGTTCTTGGTCTCGCGGACACCGAGCAGCGCCACGAGCACAGCCAGCGCTCCGGGAATCGCCGCCGCCCAGAACACCCCGCGGATCCCATACCGCGCCAGCAGCACAAGTGCCGCCAGCGGCCCCACGATCGCTCCCGCGGAATCCATCGACTGAATCAGTCCGTAAGCCGACCCCAACCGCTCGCCCGGTACCGATTCCGCGACCATCACATCGCGCGGCGCCCCGCGCACTCCCTTGGCCAGCCGGTCGCTGAACCGGATCAGCAGGATGTGCCACCACGCGCTCGCCATGGCAAGCAGCGGCTTCACCGCATTGGCAACGAAATATCCCGCAACCACGAGTGGCTTGCGGCGGTCGATGCGGTCGGTGAGATATCCCGAGAAAAGTTTGGCGAACGACGCAACGCTCTCAGCCAGCCCTTCAATGAGGCCCAACTGCGCCGGCCCTGCGCCCAGCGAAACCAGAAACGCCGGCAGCACCCAGTACGCCATCTCAGTCGCGGTGTCGTTCAGAAGAGAAGTAATCCCGAAGACGTAAATATTTCGCGCAGCAGAAGGCTGAGGGTCAGAGGAGGGTACAGACATAGGGAAGTTTTATCACGAAGGCTAGATACACCGAGAAAACGGCAACTGAACGACCGCCAGTAGTCCCGTAGCATCGCTCAACGGAGAACTGAAAGCCGAGAGCTGAGAGCTGCTTCT
>CAVPBT010000003.1:0-113356 GCA_963701935.1 uncultured Acidobacteriaceae bacterium
AACAAATCAGGGGTGGCGTCCCGAACCGCTTGAGGCAGGAGGCACATGGCTCAGAATCACTACGTAACCAAGACCAAACGGCGGAATAAGAACAAGAAACGTAAGGACCCGGCGCAGGCTACGATGGCGAAGTTGCGGGAGCGGGCGGCAGCGGAGGCGAAGCAGGCGGGGAAGTGATCTGTCGCGCGTGACCGTCCAGAGCGGTTCAGTCCGAGATCCTTCGCTCCGCCTGAAGAGCGGCTCCGCTCAGGATGACAACCCTTTCGCCTTTCACACTCACTACTGATCATGCGGAGAGGGCGGTCACGAGGGTCGGTTACAATTAGAGCGCCTCAAAGTTGAAGAAAGAACCGCCGACGACTGAATGAAGAAGAGCGAACTCAAACAGCAAATTTCCGCAGCGATTCAAGCCTGCCTCGAGAAAAAGGCCGAAGAACTCAGCATCCTGGAAATGGAAAAAGGGTCGGGAGCGTTTACCGACTACTTTGTGCTATGCAGCGGAACCAATCCGCGGCAGGTGCAGGCCATTGCCGACGAAGTGGAGTTGCGGCTGAAGGCGGCGAACCTGCGTCCGGCGCACGTCGAGGGCTACAAGCAGGCCGAGTGGGTGCTGATCGATTACGTGGACTTCGTGGTCCACGTGTTCTCGGAGAAGGCGCGGAAGTTCTACGATCTGGAGCGGCTGTGGAAGACGGCCAAGCGGCTGGAGGTTGCTGATCTGCAGGCCGCGCCCAAGAAGAAGGTTGCGGCCAAACCGGCTGGCCGCAAGCTCGCGGCGCCAAAAAAGAAGAAGAAAAAGAAAGCCTAGATTCTTCTCCTTATCTTTAGCCTTTACATCTTTAATCTTTACTTCGCGATTCTGAAGGATCCCATGACAGCGAAAGCAGACTCCGGGCCGGACTGGGGAAACCAGTACCGGCTCGTTGCTTCTGAGAAGTGGAAGGCCAAGTCGGCGGCCATGGGCCAGCCTGTGACCGAGGCGCTGGTGGAATATGCGCATCCCGCGCTCGGCATGCACGTACTCGACCTCGCCAGTGGGACCGGAGAGCCGGCGATCAGTCTGGCGTCGCGCGTGGGAGAGCACGGACACGTTACGGCAACTGATCTGAGCGCCGGGCTGCTGGAGATTGCTACGCACCGCGCCCAGGTGCGCGGGCTGAAGAACTTCGCCGCGCACGTGGCCGACGCGCACGGCCTGCCTTTTCCGGACGACAGTTTCGATCTCGCAACGTCGCGCTTTGGAGTGATGTTCTTTCAGGATCCGGTAGCGGCGTTGCAGGAATTGCGGCGCGTGCTGCGGCCGGGAGCGCGAGCCTGTTTTCTGGCCTGGGGTCCGGTCGAGCAGCCCTATTGGCAGAGCACGATGGGCGTGGTGCAGCGGCACGTGGGCGGACCTTTGCTGCAGCCGGATGGACCGAATCCTTTCAAATTTTCTGTGCCGGGAAGCTTGTCGGCAATTCTTCACGCCGCGGGATTCAGCGCGATCGAGGAAGAAACCAAGACGCTGCCGTGGGTGTGGCCGGGACCGGTCGAGGAAGTGTGGGAGTATGCGCAGTCGGTCTCGGTTCCGTTTCGTCCCATGCTGGAAAGTGTGCCGGCGGAGAAGTGGCCGCAGGTTCATGCGGACGTGCACGCGGCGGTGCGTCAGTATTGGGACGGGGAGAAGGTGGCATTCGGAGCGTCGGTGGTGCTGGCGTCGGGGAAGAAGTAGAGACTGGTTCCATTCGTGAAGATCAAAATTGCATGGATCGGGAAGACGAAAGAGCCAGCGATCGCATCGCTGACGGACGAGTATCTCAAGCGGATCTCGCGCTACGTGCCGGTGGAAGGGCTCACGCTGCGCGACGAAGCGGCGCTGCTGGAAAGTTGCGGCCGAGGGCCGGCATTCAAGGCAGGTTCGAAGGCGGGCGCGAAGTCGACGCTGGTGCTGATGGATTCGCGAGGCAAGGAGTTTTCGTCCGAGCAGTTCGCCAAGTTTCTGGGAGATTATCAGGACCGCAATCCGTTGCCGCTGGTGCTGGCGATTGGCGGCGCAGACGGCTTCAGCGACGCGGCACGGGCCGCGGCGCAGCACACGATCTCACTCGGAAAGATGACGTTGGCGCATGAGTTAGCGCGAGTGGTTCTGCTGGAGCAGGTGTACAGGGCGTTCACGATTCTGAAAGGCCATCCGTATCACTCCGGGCACTAGAACGGCGCCAGTGCTCTGGCAAGCCTACTCATTGGGGCGGGGGTTTTGAGTGCTATGTCTGTTAACAAGAGTTGACTCGCGGGATTGCTACTTGTTCGCGGCAGCCAGTCCAGACCAGTGAGAACCGTTACAGCCAGCGAATGAGTCTGAGAGCAGGTGAGAGGGACCCTCGGCAGGGAGCCGATCAAAGATGCGAACCCCGTCGACCACAAATTGCCCGTTTTCGGAAATCACGCGGGCTACCACTTGCCAAGTGTAGCCTCCGTGATAGGCTCTACGTCCGTGGCCGAGGTCGTTGACAGCCTCTACCGGCTCCAAGTCCACGTATACGAGGAATGACCCATCGTTCTGCTTTTCTTTGCGATGCACGACCGCGTCGACGGGTGAGGCGTGGCTGCCTTCGCCCGAGAAGAGGCCGGACTTCAACCAGCCAGGTTTTGAATTTTCACTGGCTGTGGGGTGCTGACGGCTGTAGTCGTCCTGACATGCTTGTGCCGTTTGAACCTGCTGGGCCAATCGGTCGCTCAGAAAGAGCCGGATGACGGTCATCTCCGCACTCGTGGGGATGCCGATTGGATCGTGGGCCACGATCTCCTCATACAACTTCTGTACGGCACCAGTGACAGCTGGTTGATCGAGAAGGGCGGGAAGGTCCGAGAGTCGCTCGGCGCTGCCTGTCAAAACAAAGACTCCCTCCCAAACGCCGACACCGTAATGGAGTTGCGGTCGACCAACGATTCCCGAGCGGGACGTTCCGACCTGCGTTAGGAATTGTCCATTCTCACCGTCACGGCTAAAGGTCACCTTTGCGCAGAGGGGATAATCTACGTTCGGATCGTCTGGTTTGAGATCGCACGTTTCCGCCACCCTCCAACTCCAGATGTGAGCATGCGGCGGCCCGGACTGGAGCCAGTCTTCGAGGCGCTGTGAGGGTAGGGACGGGTCGAGCGTATGTACGTCAATGGACTTTGCGTACTGGATCACCTGCTCTTGCGTGTAGGGGAGTTGCGCGAGGGAGTACGAGACGAAAACAAGCGACAGCATCGCCACAAAACAGGTTTTCATCACCCGACCGCCATTAACATTAGACACCACGACGGGATTCGAAGGGTCAATTGTTGCAAAAATCTCGATTACACTCAAAATGCCCGGGATTCTGAGCGTAATGGCGGGACCGGTGTGGCCGCGTTCCCCATTTCGCAGGCATCTTCCGCCGCCGTTCGGATCAACGTATACTCCGGGGATCATTCTAGGCCTAGAGCCGTCAGACTCCGATGGGGCTACCGCCCGGTCTCCGGCAGCATCAAAGTTTGCAGAGTGGGGTTTAAGTAGGGGCACATCCAGATGCTAGTCGGCTCCCACCAGTGTGGGGTCCGTCGCTTCCGTTCCTCAAAGTGCTTTGGAGCGGAGCACTTTGGTGATCTGTATGGAAGTACGGGAGAGGATAGAATTTACTGATCCATGGCTTTTCAGTTCACTTCTGGGGTCGCGGCGTTTGCCATCGTTCTGGGATGCGCGTGCTGTCTGGGACAGTCCGCTTCGCAGCCGCCTGTGCCCATTCGGGGGAGTGGTCCGTTACCGACGGAGATCTCCGCAACCAGCGAGCGGTTGCCAGGGAGCATCAGCGGCACGGTCATGGATCCAAGTGGAGCGGTGGTGGCCGGGGCGCGGGTGAGGCTCACGGGAGCTCAATCCCAGAGCCAGGAAGAGCTTTCGGGAACGGATGGGCAATTCTCCTTTGCGAACGTCGCTCCGGGACCGTTTCAACTCAGCGTTACCGCGCCGGGATTTGCGACCCAGACATCTGCTGGAAACCTTGGTTCAGGGGAGAACTACATTGTTCCGGGATCTAGTTTGGCGGTGGCTTCTGCCGAAGCGGACGTGGAGGTCGGAGTCACGCGGGTCGAAGTGGCAGAAGATCAGATGAAGGTGGAAGAGCAGCAGCGGGTGTTTGGCGTGCTGCCCAATTTCTACGTGACCTATATCCCCGATGCCGCGCCACTCGACGCGAAGCAGAAATTCAAGCTGGCCGCAAGGACGGTGGTGGATCCGTTCACTATTGTTTTTGTGGCAGGTGCGGCGGGCGTTGAGCAGGCGCAGAATCATTTCGAAGAATATGGGCAAGGCGCGCAGGGGTATGCCAAACGCTTCGGCGCTGGCTATGCCGACATGGCGGCGGGGACGTTTATTGGAGCCGCGGTCCTGCCGTCGCTGCTGAAACAGGATCCGCGGTATTTCTACAAAGGAACCGGCAGCAAGGCTTCGCGGTTTCTGTATGCGATTGCTGCCTCGGTGATCTGCAAGGGCGACAACGGACGCTGGCAGCCAAATTACTCAAACGTCCTGGGGAACTTTGCGGCAGGCGGCATTTCCAACCTCTACTATCCTCCGCAGGACCGCGATGGAGCGGGGTTGACGATCGAAAACGGGGCCATCGGAATTGGGGCCACTGCGGTCGCGAATATCTTTCAGGAATTTATTATCCGCAAGTTAACGCCGAAAGCTCCGAACAACTAAGCCCGTCCGCCAAGCGAGCAAGCCGCATTGCAACTCGCTTCCGGAATTCTGTTTGCCGTTCGGAGGACTCACTTCCTCGCGGCGCGCCACTCGTAGCGCCGCAGCAAATAGAGCGCGTCCGGATCGACATGTTCACCCGCTTTTGGTGTCTCGCCGCGGAGCACGATTTCATAGGCGCGTCGAAAATTGCCGTCTCCATAGATATCCGGGAAGCGAGCGCCGGCGAAGGTCAGACGCGTACTGAAGCCCAACGCCAGCACGCCAAGCAGGCAAAAAAGGGAACAGTACGCGACTAAGAACGGGCGCAACATCGTGGGTGCGAGCACACGCCTCAACCCCAGGAGCGCGTATCCCGAGAGGAACGGCAGGACCGGCAGCCAGAGGCGCGCATCGTTCCAGGGATAGGCAAAGACGATGGATGCAAACCCCAACACGTAGAGCCATTGCGAATCCGGCCGGTCACGCTTCGTCCAAACTCCAACCGCAAAGGTGAAGATTGCGAATAGTCCAAGAATCCGCAGCGGCAGGCTCAGAGCCCCGGGTAATTTTGAAGCAGGGACATTCGCGAATATCTCGCCCCATTCTGTTGCCTCGAACGCAATGTTCGTCACGATACTGTGGAGCAGGCCTCTTCTCTGAAAAATGGGCAGATTGAACAGCATGTATCGGGAACTCAGGAACACCCTGCCGACCATCAGGGCTGCAGCTAATAAGAATGCGGACACTATGAATCGATATCGCCTCACCGCGGGATAGATGTTCCTTGCTCCGGGGGCCCCGCCGATCGCGGCCCAAAGGAACGCGGGAATCAACGCAATTCCAATGGTGCGCAATTCGATGCAGAGAAAAATCAGCGGGAGAACCAGCAGAAGCCGCCAGAAGCGACGGGAGCCCGATTCGTTCTCGGCCTTCATCAGTATGAGGACCGCCGGCACCGACGCCCCAAAAAAACAGATATCGCTCAGCGGGTAGGTAACATTTCGAATCATGAGGAAGGAGAGCAGGGTCAACACCGATATGCCCTGCGCTACTTCGCACGAGAATCCAAAGGAATCGCGTAACACGAGGTAGCTCGCGCCACACCCGATACCGAGCAGAAAGCAGTTCAGCGCGACGATGGCCCAGGAAGTGCCGAGACCAGCTTTCGCCAACAGGAAGATCAGCGCTGGATATCCCGGCGGGCGCATGGAGCGTACGCCGTGAACGAGAAAGCCATGCCCGTCGATCGCGGAACTCGCTTGCAACAGGTAGTCAACGCCGTCGTTGACCAGCCGGAGGGGGGTTGCAATTTGAACCAGGTACACGACCGAAACGATCGCGAGAGCGAGCGAGGCAAGGAGGCGGATGCGCCGCGACATTGCCGCGCTTCTGTCCGCCGAAGGAATGGCGGGAAGATCAACCGTCTTCTCTTTTACTTCAAGCACGCTTGGGTTCCGGCGGGCGGTCATTCTTTAATTCTCCGCCGTTCCCCGGAGCACGTTCAGGATTTCCTTCGCCAGTTTGCCGGGGTCGGCATCTTCCATGTTGGTGAGCACGGCGACTCCGGCGCGCAGCGCGAACGAATTACGCAGACGAACGTGCGACGAACGTAGAAGCATGAAGGTGCCTTCCAAAAGAAGATGAGGGGAATTGTAGGCTATTGCCGCTGAAGTGTGCGCGCGACGACCGGTGGCGTCCCGGACTCGATGAATAGACCGCCGCTTACCCGGCACTGCCGTGCCGGGCTTTCCCATGCCGCCGCTTCGCGGCTGGAGTTTGCAAGACGAGGAACACTCTCAGGACGCGATCCTGTTTTATTGCGTGACGGTGGCCTGATAGCTCACAGCTTGCCAGTGGCCGGTGCGGCGGACCCAGACGCGGGTGTAACGATAGGGGCCGCTGAAGTCTTCGCCGAGTTGGTGTCCTTTCACGTCGGCGCGGGCGGTGACGACGGCGGTGTCGCCGTAGACACGCACCACCATGTCACTCACATCGATGGCTTCGTAGCGAAGCTGGCCGCTCTTGCGGGCGCTGACGGTGTCCTGCTTGGTCGTCACCTGGCCGAGCGGGGTGATGGCGACGTAATCTTCCGCGAGAGTGCGCTGCGAGAATTCGGGATCGCGATGGAGGCTGGCTTCCTTGGCTTGCCGCTCCATTTCCACGATCTCTCTAATCGTGGACTGGTCTCCGGAGTCGATCGACGTATGCGGATGTACTGCCACATGCTGGCCCGCAACGGCGGGCAGGGCCGCAAGCAGAGACAAGAACAACAACACTGCGTACTTGTTGAGCACGATGAGACCTCCGCGTTTGCGAGGGGACAGAGATCCGCCTGACCGAGCTACGCAACCTAGGATGCTGCAGTTCCGTGGAAAAGTTAGCTGGCGCAATATTTTCTGCCTACATCAACCACGCGCCCACGTTCCCAAGCCAAGTCACCCTGAAACCCTTCTGCTAAACATAAGACGATGCAGCGGCCTTGATTATTTCTATTTATTTTGGAAGCACTCGAACGATCAACTCCTCGCGGAGCGGGACCGGCAGCGCCCCCAGACCCCACTGCCGACAATTCCATGCAACTCCGCTTCCACGCAGGGAGTCGCCAAAGCCTTGAAATATGGCACCCGGTGCTATCGGGAGCTGATCGCATTGTCCACTCCGGGACGGGAGTGTCCAGTATCGGACAGGAGTCTTTTTCGAGCTGGCCGACGAGTCTCGACCGGTCTCGAGGTGGGAGGATGAACGCCCTGGGGCGGCATCTAGTAGAATCAGACCTTCGATTCATGCATGGCTGATATCCGTCGTGGTCTGATTATCGTGAACACCGGCCCGGGTAAAGGCAAGACCACTGCGGCTATGGGAACCGCTCTTCGAGCCGTCGGGCAGGGGATGCGGGTGCTGATGCTGCAGTTCCTGAAGGGCTCGTGGCACTATGGCGAGCTTGACGCCGTCCAGGCCTTCGGCGACAAGTTCGTCATGAAGCAGATGGGCCGCGGCTTCGTGAAGGTCGGCGCCGAAAAACCGGACCCGGAAGACGTTCGCATGGTGGAAGAGGCTTGGGCCGAGGCGGAGCAAGCGATTCAGTCGGGCACGTGGGACCTGGTGATTCTCGACGAGATTAACTACGCCATCAGCTATGGCATGCTGGACCCGGCGAAAGTGGTCGAAAGCCTGAAGAAGAAGCCGGAGATGGTGCACGTCATCTTGACGGGCCGCAACGCGCACCCCACAATTGTCGAGGTCGCCGATACGGTAACCGAAATGCGCCAGGTAAAGCACGCGTACGAGAAGGGCGTGATGGCGCAGAGAGGAATCGAGTACTGAAATTGGGTGATTGAGCAATTTGGTGATTGAGTGATTGAACCGCAAGTCGTTTCTCAATCACGAAATCACCCAATCACTTAATCGCCAAATCCTATGGCTTGGTTTAAGCGCGAATCCGGCGAGCTGGACACTTCGGGGGAGAAGCGCGTCAAGACCGAAGGCTTGTGGGTGAAGTGTGAGAACTGCCGGCAAATCATCTGGAAGAAGGATCTGGAAGAGAATATGAACGTCTGTCCGAAGTGCGACAAGCACTTCCGGATCGACGCCCGCACCCGCCTGGCACTGTTGCTTGACGACAACCAGTACGACACGTTCGATGGGGACATTTCTTCGACCGATCCGCTGAAGTTTGTAGACTTGAAGCCGTATTCGTCGCGGCTGAAGCAGGCGCAAGCAGATACTGGCTTGAACGACGCCGTCATCAATGCTCATGGCAAACTGATGGGACGGCCGGTGATCGCCAGTGTGATGGAGTATGCCTTCATCGGCGGCAGCATGGGCGCGGTCGTAGGTGAGGCGATTACACGGGCTGTGGAACGCGCGGCCGACACGCGTACGCCTCTGATAATTGTGTCGGCTTCGGGCGGCGCGCGGATGATGGAGGGCGTGATCAGCCTGATGCAGCTGGCGAAGATTTCCGCGGCACTGGCGCGGCTGGACAAGGCCAAGGTTCCCTACATTTCGCTGCTGACGGATCCCACTACCGGCGGAGTGACCGCGTCCTTCGCGATGCTGGGAGATTTGAATATCGCGGAACCGGGCGCGCTGATTGGATTCGCCGGGCCGCGCGTGATTGAGCAGACGATCCGGCAGAAGCTGCCGCCCGGCTTCCAGCGCAGCGAGTTCCTGCTGCAACACGGCATGTTGGACGCAGTCGTTCCTCGCAAAGAGCTGAAGCCTTATATCGCGCGGGCGCTGGATTTCATGGCGGCGTAACGCAGCTGTCAGCTTTCAGGAATCAGCTAACCCCTCGACTCGATCACAAATTGGATTCTTCTTTGTGTCCTCCGTGTCCTCTGTGTCCTCTGTGTCCTCTGTGGTTGATGGTATATCGAACCACAGAGGACACGGAGGACACAGAGGCGAGCGAGAGGGATTCGGGATGCGGCCCCCGGGGCATTTCGTCCCGCGACTTTTTCAGCCGCCTGCAAGGCTGATAGTCTGAATAATCAAGCTGAGAGCTTTCCCCATGTCCTACGAAACCGCAGTGGCGAGCATGTTTGCGCTGGGGCACGAGTTGGCCCATACGCCGTCGAACAAGTTCGACCTGGCGCACATGCGGGTGTTGTTGGGGGCGATGGATCATCCGGAGCGCACGTTTCCCAGCGTGCTGATTGCGGGGACCAACGGAAAGGGCTCGACGGCGGCGACGCTGGCTTCGATCGTGCGGGTTTCCGGATTGAAGACCGGGCTCTACACCTCGCCGCACCTGGTGCGGATCAACGAACGCATCCGCGTGAACGGCGCCGAGATCGGCGACGATGATTTCGCCCGGCTGCATGGGGAAGTCGATCGCGTCGCTGAGAAGCTCGTCGTCCAGGGACAGCTGCCGTGGCATCCCAGCTTCTTCGAGATGATGACGGCGATTGCATTCCTCCACTTTGCGCGTGAGCGGGTGGGGATTGCGGTGCTCGAAGTCGGGATGGGCGGGCGGCTCGATGCGACCAACGTGGTCGAGCCGCTGGTCAGCGTGATTGCCGATATTTCGCTCGATCATCAGAAGTTTCTGGGCAATACCGTGGGCGAAATCGCGCGCGAGAAAGTCGGGATCATCCGGCCCGGCGGTGTGGTTGTGACCCTCCCGCAGCAGCCTGAGGCGAATGACGTCATCGGCAATACGATTCTTGAGCTGGGGGCGAAGAGAGTGAGTGCGGTGCAGTATGTGCCACCGGTGTCGCCGGGCTGTACTCAGTACTCAGTACTCGGTACTCAGGGAACGTCATCTATCTCCGAGCGCGCGGGGAACGCCGACGACGATGCTGCTCAGTACCACTATGAATACCCGCTGCAGGTGATGCGGACGGAGATTCTCGTGCAGACCCCGCTAGTGGGGCGGCATCAGTTGCGCAATGTGGCGCTCGCCATCGCAGCGGCGGAGGAGTTGTCGAAGCTGGGAATCACCGGCATCACGCCAGAATCGATCGAGCGTGGAATCCACGAGACGCGCTGGCCGGGACGATTTCAGGTGCTTCCCGCTCGACCCGGTTGGCCGGAGACGGTGCTCGATGTGGCGCATAATCCGGCGGGCGCGTGGGCGCTCCGCTCCGCCCTTTCAGAACGCTATGACGACCGTCCGCTGATATTTGTTTTCGGTGCGATGCGCGACAAGGCAATCTCAGAGATGACGGAGATTCTGTTCCCGCTGGCCGAACGGGTGATTGCCACCCGGCCCGACAATCCAAGGGCGGCGTCGCCGGAAGAGATTCAGCAGGCCGGAAGCCGCACGGGGGCTGAGATCGAGGCGGTCGCCGAGGTCGCAGCCGCGCTGGAGCGGGCTCGTGAAGCAGCGGGGCGTGAGTCGATTGTCGTGGTGACGGGTTCGATTTATCTGGTGGGGGAAGCAATGCAGCTTCTCGGGGCGAGGATTTAAAAGGTGGATCCTGTGGCCAGGTTTGTACATTCATGTATGCGCGAAGATCTTGCGCTGCTCTCGCGAACGGACAGTCGAGGCGGCTGTCCCTACATGACCCGTTCCCCTAGAATGGAAGTGTGCAGGAAGTGAAGGCATCTGTGGATCAGGTAGAGAGCGGAGCGGTGGAAGCGCGCCAGTTGGGCAGCGGCGGGGACCAGGCCTTCGCCTCTCCGATGGCCTCGACCAGGCTGAGCCCCCATGCGATTCCGGGGCTGAAGCATGGCTGGCTGAGCCGGTTGCGCTCGTACTTCATTCTCGATCCCCTGATCTGGCTCTACACGCTGGTGATGGGGCTGGCCGCGATTCCGGGCGGCTGGTTCGACCCCGAGGCGCGACGACTCCATTGGTTCTCCTCCGCATGGTCGTGGCTGATTATGAAGACGATCTTTTCGCCCGTGAAGGTGACCGGGCTCGAAAAGATCGACACTTCGAAGCCGCACGTGTACGCGGTGAACCATGCGTCGGCGCTCGATATTCCGGTTCTCTACACCTATCTGCCGTTCCAGTTCCGCATTGCCTTCAAGAAAGAACTGCTGTCGTATCCCGTGGTGGGCTGGCAGTTGAAGCGCTCGGGACAAGTCTGCATCGACCAGCAGAACCCATCGCACTCGATCAGCAGCATCCGGGCGGCGTTGAAGGGCCTGAAGTCGGGATTGCCTCTGGTGATTTATCCGGAAGGCGGGCGCACGCCCGACGGAGAGATTAAGCCATTCCTGTCGGGAGCGTTCTTTCTGGCAATCAAGGCGCAGGTGGACATCGTACCTGTGGCGCTGATTGGGACGTACGAACTTCTGCCGATGAACACCTACCACATCAAATGCCGCCCGCTGGAGATGCGGGTGGGCGAGCCCATCTCAACCACGGGGCTGACGATGAAGGATCTGGAATCGCTCTCGGCGAGGGTGCAGAAGGCGGTCGAGGAACTTTATTACCGCTGAGATCCTCCATCGATCAACGTTCTGATCCACTACGCCGCTTTCGACGTTTCATCACACCGCTGCTGATGTTATTCGCGCCCACGCTGGTAGCCTCGGGTGAACGCGTCTTCCACATCCTTGCCCGGGTTTTGCCGCTGAACATCTTCTAAAGCGGCGTCCATGGCGGCCGAGACCTGATCGAATTCCAGGCAGCGGGTGCGAGCGTGCAGGGCGGACTCGAAGCCCCGGCGGAAGAATTCCTCGTCCTGAGCAAAGTTTTTGCCCGAGTAGTGGCTTTCTTCGGCGCTGCGCAGACCGATCCACCACTGCTCGCGGGCCGCGTCGATCGATTCTGCCCCCTGCATCTTCAGCAGTTCCCGGAGAAGCGAAGCTTGCTGTTTATCCTCAGCCATCAGGACGACTACGCTCCGGCCCTGGCGCATCGCGTCTTCGTAGACAAAAATCTCGTCCTCGGGCAGGCCCTCAGTGGTAGAGGTCTCCAACTCATTTCCCACGGTTGCGCCAATCGTGGCCCCAGCGGCTCCCAGGATTGCGGCTCCGAGAAGCCCGACGGCGGTGATGGGGCCGAGTCCGGGCACGAGCGCCATAAGAAGCGAGCCGCCGACAAATCCAACGCCCCCGCCCGCCAGGGCACCCATGGCTTTGCCCATGCCGGGCTGCTCGGTGGCATCGGTGGGAACAGTCACGATCTCTTTATTGACTTGCTCCACGGTGCCGGGAGTTAGAAGCGTGACCCGGTCGGTTGGAATACCTGCCTTGAGCACTTCCTTCACAGCGCTTTCGGCGCGCGAACGCGTCTTGAAGACTCCACTGATTGCTTCCATGCGTCACCTCATCATTAGCTGCGTCACAAACGGCATCACGGTGTAAGATGCCTGAGCCCCGGGGTGGAGTTACAGGAAATTTTGCCTCCGATTTTTTCCCCGACCCGTAACCTTTTTGGCGGCCGGAGCGTTTACCCTTATGCAAGGCCAAAACCGCGGAGATTTCGTTGAAGGCTCTGAAGAAAGAAGCGGACGAGCGGCTTCTGATCGAAGCTGCGCAGAAGGACCCCGCCTGCTTTGCCGACCTCTACGAAATCAACTTTGAACGCGTGTATGCCTACGTCGTCAAACGCGTGCGGGACCGGGCCGAGACCGAGGATCTGACCGCGGAGGTCTTTCATCAAGCACTGGCAAATCTGAAGCGATTTGAGTGGCGCGGGATTCCGTTTGCGGCGTGGCTGTTCCGGATCGCGGCCAATTTGATTTCAGACCGCTGGCAGCGCTCGGGGCGGGAAGTGGCGGACGATGCGGGCCTGATCGATTCGGTGCCGGTGAGTCCCGCGGAGATTGAAGAAGTCGAGCGCCGGGCCACCTTGTTTCGCCTGGTCGATACCTTGCCGGCCGAGCAGCGGCGCGTGGTTGTGCTGCGGTTTGTCGAGCAGAAAAGCATTAAGGAAGTGGCGCGCGAGGTCCGCAAGACCGAGGGTGCGGTGAAACAGTTGCAGTTCCGCGCGCTCAGCAGCCTGCGGGCGCGCCTGGAGGGTGCCGATGCCTAAGCGCTCTCTGAATCCGGGGAATCCTGATACGAAGCAGATTGAACAGCTCAACCAAGCTGTAGACGCGATGCTGTCCCGAGTGGACGGCCAGGCTCCGAAGGTGGCGGCGGGCATTGAGCCACTGCTGCGGATTGCCGCCGGCCTGCGCGACTTGCCGCGCGAGAGCTTCAAGGCACGATTGAAATCTGAATTGGAAGGGAGAAAACGTATGCCTACCGTTGCCGAACCTGTCGCATCCGTCCGCATGACGGCATCACCCAGGTTAGCGTTCCGGGACCCTGCCAAAGCGATCGAGTTCTACACACGCGCTTTGGGTGCGAAAGAAACTTTCCGCTTCGAGGTTGGAGGGCAGATCCCGCACGCCGAGATCATGATTGGCGATTCGACCATCGACATAGCCGGCGAATGGCCCGAGGGAGGCCGCTTCAGCGCCGAAACGCTGGGCCACTCGCCGGTTTCAATGACCGTTCAGGTCCAGGATGTCGATGCATTCGCGGAACATGCCGTGGCGGCCGGGATGAAGGTGGTGCGCAAAGCTCAGGATCAGTTCTACGGGCATCGCGATGTGCTCCTGCAGGATCCCTTCGGCTACTCGTGGGCCGCATACATGGTGAAAGAGGAAATGTCGGTCGAGGAAATGCACCGCCGCATGCAAGGGATGACCCACGGCCCCGAAGGCGGCAAGATGCCGGAACCGAAGCAAGGCGTGAGCCCGATCCCGAAGGGCTATCGCATGGTGACTCCGTATCTGGTCGTGCCCGACGTCGACGCAGTGATCGATCTGGTGAAGAAGACATTCGGCGGCGAGGAGATCTTCCGCGCGGTCGGATCAGCGGGCGGCTACCACTGCGAGGTTCGCGTGGAAGATTCCATGCTGATGATCGGCGGCGGTGGCGCGGGAGTGGCGTGGAAGGGCGAGCCCATGCTGGGCGCGTTCCACGTGTACGTGCGCGATTGCGACGCCGCTTACAAACGCGCATTGGAAGCGGGTGCGAAATCACTGGCTGAACCGGTTGATCAGTTCTATGGTGAGCGCTCGGCGAGCGTGATCGACGCCGCCGGCAACCACTGGTACATCGCGACCGCCAAGGCGAGCGGCTACAAGTCGGAGGGCGCGCCAGCAATTCAGCCGTATCTGCATCCGCTGCGAGTGGATCCGGTAATGAACTTCCTGAAGCGCGCCTTCGCGGCGGAGGACTTGGGGCGGTACACGACGCCGGACGGGGTGGTCCACCACGTGACGATCGCGATTGGCGACTCGCACCTGGAGATGGGCGAGGCGCATGGACCGTACCAGCCCATGAAGTCGATGTTCTACCTGTACGTGCCGAACGTGGATGACGCGTACCGGACGGCATTGGCAGCGGGCGCCAAGGCGATGCATGAGCCTGCGGACCAGCCTTACGGCGACCGCGTCGGCGCGGTGACCGATGCGTTCGGGAATCAGTGGTGGATCGCCACGCATGTGAAGGATATGGCGCACTAAGTTTTCGTTGGCGCTCTAACCTCACAATGCTGTCGGCAGTCATAGGCCCTGTCATCCTGAGGCCTGCGCTCTTTGCGGGCCGAAGGATCTATGCAAATTGTCTTCAGCGCGTCGCCGCAAGCAAATTGCATAGATCCTTCGCTTCGCTCAGGATGACAGAGCATCAAACCCGTTTGAAACCGCTTCCGGTTTGACCCTCCCGAATCCCTTCAATAGACTGAAAGATTCAGAACACCTGGCAGGACCCACATTATGGCTGACAGCATTCATGTAAAACTCCCGGACGGGAGCGTTAAGGAAGTTCCCAAAGGTACGACTTCGCTCGACATTGCAAAGTCGATCAGTCCACGGCTGGCAGATGCGGCGCTGGCGGCCAAGGCGCGGCCCTTCGCGCCTACCGAACAAAGCTCCAATGGCGATCTCATCGATCTCACCCGGCCGTTGGAAAAAGACACCGACCTGACCCTGCTGACCGACAAGGCTCCCGAGGCGCTCGAGGTGTACCGGCATTCGACCGCGCACCTGCTGGCGGCGGCGGTGCTGGAACTTTTCCCCGAGACCAAGCTCGGCCACGGTCCCGCGACCGAGACCGGATTCTTTTACGACTTCTATCGTCCGACGCCGTTCACGCCGGAAGATCTGGAGAAGATCGAAAAGAAGATGCAGGAGCTGGTGCAGCAGAACATTCCCTACGCGCGCGAGTTTCTGCCACGCGACCAGGGGCTGGCCGAGTTCAAGAAAGACGGCGATTTCATGAAGTGCCATTTCATCGAGCAATTCACCAAGCCCGATGAAAAGATTTCGATTTACCGCACCGGCAAGTTCACTGACTTCTGCCGCGGGCCGCACATTCCGTCGACCGGAAAAATCAAGGCGTTCAAGCTGTTCAACATTGCGGGCGCGTACTGGCTGGGCGATGAGAAGAATCCGCAGCTGCAGCGCATTTACGGGACGTCGTTTTTCTCCAAGAAAGACCTCGACGATTACCTCAAGCAGATCGAGGAGACCAAGAAGCGCGATCACCGGGTGCTGGGCCAACAACTGGATCTGTTCTCGATTCAGGAACTGGCCGGGCCGGGGCTGATTTTCTGGCATCCCAAGGGCGGGATTATCCGCAAAGAGATGGAAGACTGGATGCGCGAGCAGTACCTGAAGCGCGGGTACTCGCTGGTGTACACGCCGCACGTGGCGCGGCGGCAGCTGTTTTACACCTCGGGGCACGAAGGTTATTACTCGCAGAACATGTTCGACGCCATGGAACTCGATGACGCCGAATATCGCCTGAAGCCCATGAACTGTCCCGGGCACATTCTGATTTACAAGGATTCGCTGAAATCGTATCGCGATCTTCCGGTGCGTCTGGGCGAATTGGGTACGGTATACCGTTACGAGCGCTCGGGCGTGATGCACGGTCTGCTGCGGGTGCGCGGGTTTACGCAGGATGACTCGCACATCTTCTGCACGCCGGAGCAGGTCGAAGGTGAGATTACCGGTTGTCTCGACTTTGCTTTGGACGTGTTGAAGGATTTTGGCTTCGACAAGTACCAGGTCGAGCTTTCGACCTGGAATCCCGACGACCGCAAGAATTTTGTGGGCAGTGAAGAGCAATGGCTCCACGCCATCCAATCGCTTGAAAATGTGTTGAAGCGTAAGAACGTCGAGTACAAGACCATCCCGGGCGAAGCGGCATTTTATGGACCGAAGATCGATATCAAGTTGGTCGATGCGATCGGGCGGTTGTGGCAGCTCTCGACGGTACAGGTTGACTTCAACCTGCCGCAACGCTTCGGCCTTGAGTATGTTGCCGAGGATGGTTCGCGCAAGCAGCCCGTGATGGTGCACCGTGCTTTGTTCGGATCGGTGGAGCGATTCTTCGGCGTGCTGCTCGAGCACTACGCGGGCGCGTTCCCGGTGTGGCTGTCTCCGGTGCAGGCCGTGATGATTCCCATTAGCGAGCGGCATGCGGATTATGCGAACAAAGTCGCTGCGCAGCTGAAGGCCGTCGGTGTGCGCGTCGAGGTCGATGCGCGCAACGAGAAGATGAACTCGAAAATCCGCGAGCATGCCATGCAGAAGGTGCCGTTCTTACTCGTGGTCGGAGATAAAGAGGCCGAGGCGGGGAGAGTGAACGTGCGCTCGCGCGGCAAAGAGAAGACGGAAGACATGCCGGCAGCGGACTTCGTGGAGAAGATCAGGAAGCTGATCGCAGAGAAGAGTCCGAACGTGTAAAGGGTTTATGTGGGGACGGCCGCCTTCGGCCGTCCGGCGAGCGCCAGCTCGCCTGCGCGTCGGAAAATTAGACACCTTGCGGAGCTTTGCTCCGCGGACAGCCGAAGGCGGCTGTCCCCATATGAGTCGTGTGTCCTGACCGCACTCGTTCCAATACGGGAAGCGGATAGTTCCGGGTGTTCTTTTTTCCCACTTACCCAGCTCGGTCCGTCGATAAAATCGAAGTTCCCCAACGCCGTGATGGCTGACGATTCAAGACCCAACGTAGTGGTGCAGCAAAGCTGGAGCGAGTATCCAGACTTCGTCGACTGCCTGACCGAACTAGGTTTTTCGCGGGTGGTGCTGGGAACGCAGAGCGCGCTCTTCAAGGGGAAGTTCACGCTGACCCGGCAGGCGATTCGAGCTTCGATGCAGCTCTGGCGACACCGCCAAGCTCTCAGAGACACTGGGATACTCGTCGTCTTCGGTCATTTTGCGTGGGTGATCAAGTTGCTGGCGAGGCTCCGCCTGATTCGCTACCGGGAGTTGTTCTGCTTTGCCTTCTTCGTTCATGCGCCGGCATGGTTTCCGGTGTTTCGCTGGCTGAGCCGCCTGGACACGGCAAGAGATCATTACCTGATCTTCAGCCGGTCTGAGCTGGACCTTTATGCCGACCGCCTGGGAATCGACACCTGCAGAATGCATTACCTGCCTTACGGAGATTGGTCGATGATGCCGGCTACTGACGAGCCGGCTGCCGGCGGGATCGAGAATCCGGAACTGGCGGATTACTACTTCTCGGGCGGTTACAGCAATCGGGACTACGTTTCGCTGATCGACGCATTCCGCGACATCGCCGCGCATCTGGTGATCGTTTGCTCGTCCTTGAACAAGGAACTCGACAACGTTTCCCTTCCGCCCAACGTCAAGGTGCTGCGCGACGTCGCGAGCCCAGTGTTCGAGCAATACATCCGGGGGGCAAAAGCGGGGATCATCTGCCTGAAGCTCGACACGGGAGCCTCGGGACAGAGCGTGGTCCTTCGGCTGATGCGCAACGCAAAGGTGGTCATTGCCAGCGATGTCGGGGCGATGCGGGAATACATCGAGCCGGGCGTGTCGGGTTATCTGATGGGAGATTTGGCCGCGGATCTTCGTGAATTCATCGCAAAGATTGAAGGCGATCCGGATGCCGCTGTTTCAGCCGGACAACGGGCGCGCGAAAAATATCTGAGATGCTTCTCTCGGAGTGCCAGCGCCGCGGCATTCAAGAGCATTCTGCTGCGATCCGCCGACTCTGCGCTGCTTCCCGAGGAGCTGCGCGCGACCGTGCCACCACAGGCTCAGGCCAGCGCGTAGGCCTTGCGGCAGTTGGAGTTGTACCATGTTCCCGTGCATTCCCTCGCA
Source organism: uncultured Acidobacteriaceae bacterium (assembly GCA_963701935.1). Classification (GTDB taxonomy): domain Bacteria; phylum Acidobacteriota; class Terriglobia; order Terriglobales; family Acidobacteriaceae; genus Sulfotelmatobacter. The sequence goes on from CAVPBT010000003.1 coordinate 18,220, forward strand.
GAGCGCGTGCTTTCCCACATTCGGCGGCAGGAACTGCTGACGGCTGGGGACCGCGTCGGCGTGGCCGTTTCCGGGGGAATTGATTCGGTTGCGCTGCTGCGCGTGCTACTGGAGTTGCGGGGCGAGTTGGGGATTGTCCTGTCTGTCGTTCATTTCAATCACCAGCTGCGCGGGGCGGAGTCGGACGCGGATCAGGAATTCGTGGCCAGGCTGGCGCGCGAGTTCGATCTGGAGCTTCATGTCGATGGCGACGATGTGGCAGGGCATGCGGCTGAGGAACACGTCAGCGTGGAGGCTGCGGCGCGGGATTTGCGGTATGGATTCTTCCGGCATCTGCTCGGCTCGGACGGAAGTCCCTCGGGGGCTGAAGCCCAGGTTCATATCGGCGCCGAGAATCGCAGCGCTGAAAGCGCTGCGCCACCCAAAAGCCAGCCGTCCAAGAGCCTGCCGTCCAAAAACCAGCCGCCCGAAATCCGGTCCAGCAGCGGCCCACAGGGGCTAAAGCCCGGTCCCTTGGAGACGCCTTTTCGCGGCCCTGAAGGGCCGCTCTTCCACGGCGCTGCTCTGGGCCCTGAAGGGGCAATCTTCCACGGTGCTGCCTTGACCAAGATCGTCACTGGTCACACGCTCGACGATCAGGCTGAGACTGTGCTCATGCGCATCATTCGCGGGGCGGGACTGCGGGGGCTGGGCGGGATTCATCCGAGAATTTTCGTTGAGGACGACGACGGGGAAATTTCCGGCGAGATTGTGCGGCCTCTGCTCTCCGTGCGGCGGCGCGAGCTGGAGCAGTATCTCAAGGACATCGGGCAGAGTTGGCGCGAGGACTCGACCAATACCGACGAGAGCTTTACGCGCAATCGCGTGCGCAAGCTGGTGGTTCCGCTGCTCGAGCAGGAGTTCAATCCCGCCGTGGCGGAGAATCTCGCCGAACTGGCCGAGATTGCGCGCGGCGAAGAAGACTACTGGGAGAACGAAGTTTCAGGATGGCTCGGGACGACCGTGCAGTGGTCGCAGCCGGAATGGGCGCGCCCGGTGTCTGCGGAGATGGGTCTCGTTCAAATCTCGCTGGCTGGCCCGAGAGCGGTATCTTCGCAGGGTGCTGATCTGCGCATGAAACTCGATAGTGCTCGCTGGCTGGTGATGAACGCGTCGGTGTCGCGAATGTGGTTTCTGGGCGAGCCCATCGCCGTGCAACGCAGGCTGGTCAAAGCGATCGGCGAGAATGCGGGGATCCCGCTGGAGTTCAAGCACGTGGAAGAGATCCTGCGCGTCGCCGCCGAAGACGGCCCATCGGGCAAAGAATTGTCGTTGCCTCTGGGCTGGAAGGTTGTGCGCGAGCCTGAAGCGTTAGTCTTCGTCACGCCCGACTTGCGCGATCCCGCCCCGCCGCAGGACTACGACTACGAACTGCCAGTTCCCGGGCGGGTCCTCGTTTATGAAGCGGGCTTGTCGATCGAAGCGCTGGCCATTCCGGCGGGCGCCGATGCAGGGTATAATCCTGATCACCTTCTGGATGCGGAATCTCTGCCCGGACATTTAAGGGTTCGGAACTGGCGTCCCGGAGACCGATTCTGGCCGGCCCATACGAAGTCCCCCAAGAAGATCAAAGAGTTGCTGCAGGAGCGTCATGTGGCCCAGCCGGAACGCAAGTCTTGGCCGGTGGGGGTGAGCGGCGACGAAATCGTATGGTTGCGAGGGTTCGCCTTGCCCGCGAAACTTCGGGCGAAACCCGGCCGGGCGGCGATCCTGATTGTGGACGAACCTCTGGCCCACCAGCCGGCGGCGGAAGATTAACCAGCGATGTGCCGGGAGGCACGCAAACTTCATGAACGGTCCGCGAGTCGAGCCCCTTCGCCCGGTCATCACGACAGACCAGATCCAGAAACGGGTGAAGGAACTCGCCCGGCAAATTTCCGACGACTACAAGGGACAAACCGTCCAGATGCTCGCGGTGCTGGAGAACGCATTCATGTTTCTGGCCGACCTGGTGCGCGCCGTCGAGGTCCCTGTCGTGTGTCAGTTCATCAAGCCCAAGTACACGCGGCCGCCGAGTAGTGCTGCTCACGAAGTAATGGAAATCTTCTTTAGCCACGAGCCTGACATTCGCGGCCAGCACATTTTGCTGGTGGAAGGGCTGGTGCACTCCGGCGTGACCAGCGAATTTCTGATGAGCGACCTGCGCTCCCGCGGGGCAGCCTCGGTGAAATTGGTGACCTTGCTCGACCGCCAGTCGGCGCGCCGCGTGCCCTTGCAGCCGGATTATTTCGGATTCCTGGTGGATGAGACCTTTTTGGTTGGCTACGGCTTGGGCGCCGTGGAACAGACCAACCGGAACCTGCCATATCTGGCGGCGGCAAAATAACCGAGCGCACTGAACGCGCTCTTAGGAACCACGTTCTGCGAACATATGAACCGTACGATCAAAGCTGTTGTGTTTTGGATGATCATCGTCGTTTCTGCGTTCTTGCTTTGGCAGGTTGTGCGTTCCACTCCGGGAGAACAGCGAACTCCCGAGATCAGCTATTCACAATTTATTTCGAAAGTAGAGGCGGGAGAGATCTCACGCGTCGACATCGCTGGGAGTCGAATCCGGGGCCAATACCGGGATGGGTCGGGGCCCTTTCGCTTGATCGGTCCGAGCAACCCTGCCGTCTTTTTGGATACTCTTCGCAGCAAGGGCGTGGAGATATGGTTCAAAGATGTGCCAGGAGACAGTCTGCCCCTTCAACTCCTGGGCACATGGGCGCCCTTGATTCTCTTGGGTGCGCTGTGGTTCTTCATGATCCGCCAGATGCAGCGAAGAGGGACGCTGCCCCGGAAAGAAGGCCCGGGAGTGACGGGCGAGATTAGGTGAGCTGGCGGCGGCAAATCCAAAGACCTCAGTGACTTAGGTCACACGGAACGGCACGCGCCTTTTTTGGCAGGGAAAAGGTAGAATAAAGTCCTTAAAGCATTTTTACCAATCGAAAGTCGTCGATGGGCATCTAATCGCTGTAGGAGCCTCGGGAGTTGGTGTAGGCAGCTGCCCGTGTCCGGAATTCAGGAGTCTTCTAGGTGAACTCAACTGTAAAGACCGCGCTGTTCTGGTTGCTGATTATCGTTTCCGCGTTTCTGTTGTGGCAGGTGGTCAAGAGCGCGCGCGACGGCCAGAAGGATGCCGAGTTAAATGTCAGCCAGTTCATGACTGACGTCGACCAGAACAACATTCAGGACATGACGGTCAACGGAATGGAGGTTCGGGGCAAGCTCCGCAACGGTTCCCCGTACCATTCCACCGTGCCCGCCAACTATTTCAGCCCTGAAATGCTGAAGAACCTGAATGACAAGAAGGTGACGGTCAATTTCCGCGATGTCAACAGCGGAAGCCTGCCGTTGCAACTGCTGGGCACCTGGGCGCCACTCATTTTGCTGGGCGCGCTGTGGTTTTTCATGATCCGCCAGATGCAGACCGGCGGCAATAAGGCGCTGTCGTTCGGCAAGAGCCGGGCGCGGCTGCTCTCCATGCAGCAGAAAAAAGTCACGTTCAAAGATGTGGCCGGAGTGGAAGAGGCCAAAGAAGAGTTGCGCGAGATTATCGAGTTCCTGCGCGAGGCGCAGAAGTTCCAGAAGCTCGGCGGACGCATTCCCAAGGGCGTGCTGCTGGTCGGGCCTCCGGGAACCGGCAAGACACTGCTGGCTCGGGCGGTTGCGGGCGAGGCGAACGTTCCCTTCTTCTCGATTTCGGGTTCGGACTTCGTAGAAATGTTCGTCGGCGTGGGCGCGAGCCGCGTGCGCGATCTGTTTGAGCAGGGCAAGAAGAACGCTCCCTGTATTATCTTCATCGACGAAATCGATGCCGTTGGACGTCATCGTGGCGCTGGCTTGGGTGGCGGACACGACGAGCGCGAACAGACTTTGAACCAGCTGCTGGTGGAGATGGACGGCTTCGAATCGAACGAAGGCGTCATTCTGATGGCGGCGACGAACCGTCCTGACGTGCTCGATCCGGCGTTGCTGCGGCCCGGCCGTTTTGACCGGCGCGTGGTGGTGAGCCGTCCGGATGTGCGCGGGCGCGAAGAAATCCTGCGCGTGCATACCCGCAAGATTCCTCTTGCGGAAGATGTCGATCTCTCTGTGCTGGCTCGTGGAACTCCGGGATTCTCCGGCGCCGACCTGGCCAACATGGTCAACGAAGCGGCCCTGGCGGCGGCACGGCAGAATCGCAAGGCCGTGCTGCAATACGACTTCGAACTCGCCAAGGACAAAGTCCTGATGGGCGTGGAGCGCAAGTCGCTGCTGCTTACCGACGCCGAGAAGAAGAATACGGCCTATCACGAGGCGGGACACGCGCTCGTGGCGGCGAAGATGCCGAACTCCGATCCTCTGCACAAGGTCACGATTATTCCGCGCGGCATGGCGCTGGGCGTGACTATGCAGTTGCCCACCGATGATCGGCATAACTACTACAAGAACTACCTCGAAACCGAGATCGCCATCCTGATGGGCGGACGCATTGCGGAAGAGTTGTTCCTGAACGTAATGAGCACGGGCGCGGGCAACGACATTGAACGGGCCACGGAAATGGCGCGCAAGATGGTCTGCGAGTGGGGCATGAGCGATCTTGGTCCCATGACCTTCGGGAAGAAGGAAGAGCAAATTTTCCTGGGCCGCGAGATTGCGCAGCATCGCGACTACAGCGAAGACACGGCCATCAAGATCGACCAGGAAGTCCGCAAACTGGTCAACACCGGCTACACCACGGCGAAGCAGGTGATTTCCGACAATCGCGACACGCTGGAGAAGATTGCCCGGGCCTTGATTGAGCGGGAAGTCCTCGACGCAAACGAGATCAAGCTGCTGGTCGAGGGCCAGGAGCTTCCGCCGGTCCAGCCGCCGCCCACGTCGAAGGACGACGGCGTGCAGCACGTGATCAAGCCGGAGTTGCAGCCGGGACGTGCCAAAGGCGGGGAACGGCCGGCTACGGCGTAAGAGCGATTGCAGGATTGATTTTAGGGGCGGCCCCAGTGGCCGCCCTTAGTTTTTGTAGCGCCGGCGTCCCGCCTGCGTCGCTGAGAGCAGGCTTGTGGGGGGAAGGAGCAACTCGCGCCCGAAAGGCTGGATGGCACTGGCCGGAGAACCGCACGCTGAGGCGACTGTGAGCTTGCTCTTGAGAGGGGTAATGAACGTAATCGCGGGATTTATCGCCAAGGATGCAGATTGTCAGTGTGACAACGCAAACCTAACATGCAGCTCAGCATCAACTGCTGCGGGTTGGCCAGAAGGCATGAACGGCCTGAACTTCCATTGCTTAACTGCCGTTATAGCCGCTGCGACTAGTTCCTGAGGTCCAGAGACCGGCTTGGGGTCAACGACATTTCCACATTCGTCGATTGTCACAGCCAACGTAACGACTCCTTCGATCCGACTCCGTCTCGCAGCTTCGGGATAAACCGGAGGCACTCGGTGATAAAGTTGTCCCGTCGTTTCGCCCTGCGAGACATGTAATTTCTTTGAATCGCCTTGCGCCGTGGTTTTGCAGGTCTCCGGCGAAGAAACGCTGGAGTCTGGCGCCGGAGTGCCGCGTAGAAATGAATCGTACGGCGGTGCAAGGAGGCCGACGAGGACAACGATGTGGTCAGAAAACGGCACTTTCCAAACTGCTGCCAGTACTCCGTCCCGTTCCCATCTCATCTCTTGAAGCGGGGGCCAACCGGGACGTGAGACTGTGTCACCCCTCCCCTGCGAGCCAAAGCGCTTCTCCATATCTGATACGGCCTGATCATAAGTAGAATCCACCGTCAGGTTAAGCGCACTCAGTCTGCCTGCCGCGAACAGTGCAGAGCCTGCTCCAATCTCGAAAGCAAGTCTTGCCCCGACAACTGCCTGTTGCCCTTCCAGGGCGACCATCACTTGCTTGCAGTTTGTTACGTCTAGGAAAGAAAAATCTTTCTTTTCTAGAGTGAAGACTCCTCCACTCTTCGCTGCGTCATCATACTGCTGTACTTTCTCCTTGGTTTGAGCATCCTCCAAGAGCGACTTGCAATAGTCCTTTGTCAGTTCTTTGGAATTTGACACCGTAGCCGTCGAGAAAAATACGTCGGCTGGCTCGCCTATCGTATGACCGCCATATCTCAGGTCGAGTGAAGGAGACTGCGCTAACAAGCTGAGCGGTGCAAGCAGAAGTGTACAGAAGGCTGGCAGGCTTTTCGCCATGGTTTTCATGTCTGCTTCAGGAAAGAGATTGTACCTCAGGCCTGCCTTCCGCTTCCTGTGCTGATTTCAGTAGGGTGACGTCAAGCTGCTTGTGTAAATAGGGTGAGGGTGCGGGATTTCCATTCCAGGTTGAATCTCTGGAAAATGGAGTAGATGATGCGGTCCACGCTTTCGACATTGACAAAGCAGACCATGGGGCGAGTGCGGCGTCGTACTTCCACGAAGCAGCGCTCGATGACGTTGGTGGTGCGCAGTTTGCGCCAGAGGTGTCGGGGGAAGGCGAAGAACGACAGCAACTCGGGCAAGTCTGTCCCCAAGCGCTTCACCATGGCGGGATAGCTGCGTTGCCAGCGGGCCCGGAATCTGCGAAAAGCGGCTTCGGCCTGAGCTCGGCTGTCGGCCTGATAGATAGCCTGCGCCCCGGCTTTGACCTCGTCATAGTCCCGCTTCCGGGCCTTCTCCAGAATGTTCCGCATCTTGTGGACCCAGCAACGCTGATGTCGCACCCGCGGGTAGACGGTGCGGATCGCCGCCGCCAAGCCGGCGCAGCCGTCGGTGAGAATCAGACCCAGTGATCGGCCTTCCAGTCCACGACGATAGAGATCCTGAAGCAGGGCCTCCCAGTCGGCCTGGCCTTCGCCCTGGCTGCGCAGAAACGCCAGCAAATGTCGGCTGCCGTCCTGCCGGATGCCGTAGGCCACCAGCATCTGCACTTGCTTGCGGCCGCTCGGTCGCCGCACCCGCAAGCTCACCCCATCGAGAAACAGATAGATATAGTCGTCGCTCAACCGCGCCTGATGAAACTGGCGGACCGCCTCATCCAGATCCCGCGTCAGCTTCGACACCGTCTGCGCGCTCACCGTCTCGCCGGTGATGGTCGCCACCACCCGTCCCACTTGCCGTGTCGAGATGCCCCGCAAAAAGGCCTCCCGGATCAGCAGCGAAACTTCCTCGGCCCGCCGCTGGAATCGTCGCAGCCCCACCGGCAGAAAGCTCTTCTCGCGGGTGCGCGCAATGCGCAGACGGATGGTCCCGAAGCGGGTCACGAAATCCCGCTCGTAGTAGCCGTTGCGATAGATGCGGCGTTTCCCGCGCCGGCGCTCATACCGGCCCCAGCCGGAGAACCGGTCGCGCTGCCGCTCCGACTGCAGCTCGAAAAACCGCTGCCACGCCTGTCGCGTCTGCCCATACAGATCGCCCCAGAAACTCTCTTTCATCTCCGCCAGAAAATGTTGGAAATGCTCGCTGATCGGGATTATCTTCGCCATTGGGTGTAGGTCTCCTTTCGGAACGGCTTTAGCTCGTGAGGCCAAAGCCAACTTACACCCTCTTGCCTTTTACACAATCAACGTTACGTCACCTTTCAGTAGCCACTTTTCTTGCTCAAGATAGCCCAATTACTCCCTCGATTCAGCGCATTTCAAGGGGTCCAAAAACCGCCACTTTGTGGTATAATTCGTACAGTTGCAAAACGACCCTAAGTATTAAGAATTTCAATAACTTGAAGTCTGTTGCAGGGGGCTTCAGAGCGGTCGAGTCGGGCGAAAATTCCAGCCGAATTCCAGGGGCTCGTAACACCAGGTTCACACAAAAAATCGGGACATTTTCGCGGAGCGGAATGGCCACCAAAGAGATCAATACTCCCATCGCTGACACCAAAACAAAAAACGGAAAAGTGACTCCCATCGACGCCCCGAACGGCGCGACCACGGGCGGCAATGGCGACCGCAGCTACAATGCCGATTCCATCAAAGTGCTGGGCGGCATGGAGGCAGTGCGCAAGCGTCCCGCCATGTACATCGGATCGACGGGCGACCTCGGTTTGCATCACTTGGTGTACGAAGTGGTCGACAACTCCGTCGATGAGGCGCTCGCCGGATTCGCCACCAAGATCGAAGTCACGATTCACCTCGACAACTCGATCACAGTCATCGACGACGGTCGCGGTATTCCGGTCGACGACATGGTGATCGACGGCGAGAAAGTTTCGGCGGCGCAGGTCGTGATGACCACGTTGCATGCCGGCGGGAAATTTGATTCGTCCACGTACAAAGTTTCGGGCGGGCTACACGGCGTCGGCGTTTCGTGCGTGAATGCGTTGAGCGAAGATCTCGAACTGGAAATCTGGCGCGACGGCGCGACCTGGCAGCAGAACTATTCCAAGGGCGAGCCGACGAACAAGCTGTCGAAGACGGGCGCGACCAAGAAGCGCGGCACGAAGGTTCACTTCCTGCCCGACCGTTCCATCTTTACTGCGACCGAATACAACTACGACACGCTGGCGCAGCGTTTGCGCGAACTGGCATTCCTCAACAAGGGATTGCTGATCACGCTGACCGACGAGCGCGCCACTGATTCGAAGACCGGCGAACCCAAGCAAACCGACTTCAAATATAACGGCGGCATCGCGGAGTTCATCAAGCATCTCAACCGCGGCAAGCAGGTCCTTCACGACAAGCCCATCTACATGGAAGATGACCGCAACGGCGTCCACATGGAAATCGGGCTGCAGTACAACGACGCGTACTCGGAAACGATTTTCAGCTTCGCCAACAACATCAACACGGTTGACGGCGGCACGCACCTTTCCGGATTCCGCACGGCGCTGACCCGCACCATCAACTACGCCGGGCAGCAGATGGGACTGTTCAAGGACGTCAAAGAAAATCTGACCGGCGACGACGTGCGCGAAGGACTGGTCGCGGTAATCAGCGTGAAGTTGCCGCAGCCTCAGTTCGAAGGCCAGACCAAGGGCAAGTTGAACTCCGACATTGCCGGCACGGTGACGCAGTTCGTCAATGAGCGCCTGGGCGCGTTCTTCGAGCAGAACGCGACCGTGGGACGAAAGATCATCAACAAGGCCGTCGACGCCGCGCGTGCCCGCGAGGCAGCCCGCAAAGCGCGTGATCTCACACGCCGCAAGGGCGCGCTCGATTCCGGTGGCCTGCCCGGCAAGCTGGCAGATTGTTCCGAGCGCGATCCGAATCGCTGCGAATTGTTCCTGGTCGAAGGCGAGTCCGCCGGTGGAACCGCAAAGCAGGGTCGCGACCGCCGCTTCCAGGCGATTCTTCCGCTGAAGGGCAAGATCCTCAATGTGGAAAAAGCCCGCTACGACAAGATGCTGGCGCACGAGGAAATCCGCGCCATGATCACGGCGCTGGGCACCGGCATCTCGAAAGAAGATTTCGATCCGACGAAGGTGCGCTACGGCAAGATCATCCTGATGACCGACGCTGACGTCGACGGCAGCCACATCCGCACGCTGCTGCTGACGTTCTTCTTCCGGCACATGCAGGAACTGATCAAGCGCGGCAACGTGTTTATCGCGCAGCCGCCGCTGTTCTCGCTGAAGAAAGGCAAATCGCAGCAGTACATCAAGGACGAGCGCGAATTCGTGAAAGTCATGGTGAAGCGCGCCGCCGATGGACTCAGCGTGCGCTATGGCGAAGGCGCGGCCAAGGTGGAAGGGAAAGATCTGGCGCGCTTCATGACCGTGCTTGACGAATATCTCGGCTTCTTCGAGAAGCTCGACAAGCGCGTGCGCAACGAGCGCGTCACCGAACTGATTCCAAAACTCGATCTGGCCAAGCGCGCCGACTTCGAAGGCGACAAAAAAGCGCCGCCTAAGAAGATCGAACGCCTCGAAAAAGAGATCAAGAAGCTGCAAAAGGAAGAAGGCTTCAAGAGCGTGGAGTCGCGTTTCGACGAAGAGCACAACCTGTGGGAAGTGCATTTCGTCAACAAGCATGGCGCCGAGCACGTCATCAACTGGGTGCTGGCGTCAAGCGCAGAATGCCGCCAGATGATCGCGAAATACAAGCAGATCGAGCCCTACATGGAGCCGCCGTTTGTGGTCGAAACGCTGGTGAAGGCCGCGCCTGCCAGCAATGGCGACGGTGCCGACGGCGAGGCGGCCGACGAGGAAAAGAACGAAAAGAAGACGGCGAAGCCCGCCAAGCGCAAGACCGAGATCGAAGTAGTGGAGAAGACGAACGTTCGAGACCTTCGCGATTACGTCATCAACGAAGGACGCAAGGACTTCACCATCCAGCGCTACAAAGGTCTGGGCGAAATGACCGCGCCGCAGCTGTGGGAGACGACCATGGATCCCGAGCGGCGGACGCTGTTGTCTGTGAAACTCGAAGACATTGCCGAGTGCGAGACCATCTTCACCACGCTGATGGGCGAAGACGTCGAAGCGCGGCGCAAGTTCATCGAAGAGAACGCGCTAGATGTGAAGAACCTCGACATTTAACTTCTTTGCCACGGATCTTCACGGATTCTCACGGATCAAATCAATCAGGAATATTTCGGGCGGCCTTCGGGTCGCCCGTCTTGTTTGCCGTAGCAAGCAAGCGCTGACGGCTTACAATGTGGCGTGATGATTCGACTCCGCGCTCTCCTCTGCCTTCTCTCTGTCGCCCTTCTGGCTCCCATGCTGCACGCCGTCGATCCCGCAGCCCCTACTCCTCCCATGGGCTGGAACAGCTGGGATTCCTACGGCACCACCGTGCGCGAGGCGCAGGTCAAAGCCAATGCCGACTGGATGGCGGAGCATCTCGCGAAGTACGGATGGAAGTACATCGTCGTCGACATCCAGTGGTACGAGCCCAACGCGCAAGGACACGACTACAAGCCGGGCGCTCCGCTAACCATGGATGAGTTCGGCCGCCTGACGCCGGCGGTTAACCGCTTTCCGTCCTCGGCGAACGGCGCCGGGTTCAAGCCACTCGCGGATTATGTCCACAGCAAGGGCCTGAAGTTCGGTATCCACATCATGCGCGGCATTCCGCGGCAGGCGGTTGAGAAAACCCTTCTGATCAAGGGCACGTCGTATCACGCCGCCGACATCGCCGATAAAGACAACGCCTGCCGCTGGAATCCTGACATGTGGGGCGTCGACACGACGAAGCCCGGCGCTCAGGCCTACTACGATTCCATCGCGGAGCTTTACGCCTCGTGGGGCGTCGACTTCATCAAGGCCGACGACATGGGGAGCCACCTCTACCAGCCGGCTGAGATGAGAGCCCTGAGTCTGGCGATTCGCAAGACCGGCCGGCCCATGGTGCTGAGCATTTCACCGGGGCCTGCGCCCGTGTCGGAAGCCGAGTTCTTCGAGAAGTACGCGCAGATGTGGCGCATCTCCGATGATTTCTGGGACGAATGGAAGTTGCTGCGCCAGCAGTTCGACTTCACGCGCGACTGGGCGCAATTCGTGGGCAAGAACGGAACGTGGCCCGACGCGGATATGCTTCCCCTCGGCAGGCTGAAAGTGACCGACAAGGAAGGCGGCGGCACGCCCTCCAACTTCACGCCCGATGAGCAACAGACCGTCATGACCCTATGGAGTATCTTCCGCTCGCCGCTGATCTTCGGCGGAGACCTGCCGAGCAACGACGCCGCGACCACCGCGCTCATCACGAACGAAGAAGTACTTGAGGTCAACCAGCACAGTCATGGTGGACATCAGGCGCTTGATCGGGGGAATATCCGCGCGTGGGTGGCCGATGGCCCGAAGCCCGGAGAGCATTACGTTGCCGTGTTCAATCTGAGCGACACGGCGGAAAAGATCGATCTGCATTGGAGCGATGTCGGCCTCCCCGAGAAAGCCGTCGCTCTCCGCGACCTGTGGGCGCACAAAGATCTCGGAACAGCCGATGGTATAAACCTTCAGCTGCCGCCGCACGCCAGCGTTCTATATCGCATCAGCGAGTAAGTAAGCTTCCCTCCACGCCACGCAATCCAATCTGAAATCACGCGCAGACCCCTGCCCATAGCGTGTTCTATGGGTAGCCACCGCAATCTGTGGGAACAAAATCGCGTGGCCAACGCTCTATTCCCAACAGGGACTGCACTTGGAATCGTGCGAAAGGACATATATGCCGGTGACCTTGGGAAGTTGCAGATCGTTCTTGACCAGTGGCAGGAATCTGAAGGCAGGATGGCTCGTAACCGCAGCAATCGTGGCGCTCTATGTGGGAGTGATTCGACCGCACGAGGGAGTGCGCGGCATCAGCAACTCGAGGGCCAGTGGGCTCGCGGAAATGAGACCGGACCCACTCGCCCTGTGGCGCCACGCGCGATTCGCACAGCAGGTAGACCGCTCGCGGATTGGGATTCCAGATGCCGACAAATCTTTCGAGGAACCGCGTCGGGTCCAGACGATGGCCATGTTGAGCGCGTCCGTGGCTCCCGCGGACGCGCCTCAGGATGCGGATAACGATCGGAAGATGGTCCGCACGAGTTCGATCGACCTCATTGTTCGGAAGCCGGCTGAAGCGGCGGAAAAAATTCGAAGCGTGGCAGAGAGTGTGGGCGGTTTCCTGGTGAGTTCCCAAGTCAGCGGTGGTCCCGATGCTACCAATGCCTCGCTCACGGTTCGCGTGCCGGCTGCGCGCTTCGAAGAGGCGCGCTCGGAGATTCTCAAACTCGGGCTGCGAGTAGAAAACGAAAGACTCGAAGCGCAGGATGTGACCCGGCAGTACGTGGATCAGGCCGCGAGCCTGCGCAATCTGCGCGCGGAAGAAGCACAGTACCTGACGATCCTGACGCAATCCCGGACGGTGAAGGACACGCTCGATGTGAGCGAAAAGCTCAGCGCGGTGCGCGGACAAATCGAGCAGCAGCAGGCGGAGTTCGATGCTCTCTCGAAACAAATCGAAACCGTCGCCATCAACATTTTGCTGCGGGCAGAGGCCGAAGCGCGAGTGTTCGGGCTGAACTGGCGTCCGCTTTATCAGATGAAGTTGGCACTGCGCGACGGACTCGACGGCCTGGCCGACTATGCGTCGACGATGACGGCGGTCGCTTTTTATCTGCCGGCGGTAGCACTGTGGCTGGCGACGATCATGGTGAGCGCCGCTTTGGGCTGGAGGATACTGCGCTGGGCGGCGCGGCGAGCTTTTGGGGCCAAGATCACCGCGACTGCAGTGCAAGGATGATGGCTGACTCGGTGCGGGGGACGAGCCTATGTGCCTTCAGGTGGCTTCGCCTCCGCTCCCGCCTCCGGCTTCTCGCCGCGAAACACCCGCGACATGCCGCGAACGATGCGGCGCATGGGCAGCTCGCCCTTGGCATCGGCGAAGAAGATTTCGCCGGTGCGGCTGCCGCGGTAATACCAGCGCTTGAGCACGGCGAGGTGCTCCATATTTTCCAGCGCAGATTTTGCTTTTGCCGGCGGCAACGATTGCAGAACGTCATTCACCCGCGCTTCCATCGACTGCGACTTTGCGTGCTCGGTCGGCTGGATGCTGAAAGCAACCGGCCCAGCGATTCGCCCGCAGTCTACTCGGAAGAACGCAACGCAGCCCGCCACCGAACTCGGCTGAATCATCAGCGCCGAGAGTTGATCGAGGCGCCGCACGATCTCAGGCAGCTGGCTCACGATGGGCTTGAGTTTTTCCACGCGCACGTGAATCGCCGCCGCGTCTTCAAATGCGAGCCTGGACGATGCTGCTTCGCGCTCGGCTGATAGCTCGCGGCTCAAAGAATCCCCGCCGGAATCAAAGTAAGCCTGCACGCGGCTCGACTTCCGCAGCGTATTCCTCGTCGCTGCATCCCTTGAAACAGGGAGCCAGGCACATCTTCATCTCGGAATAAATGCAGCCCGGAAATTTCGGGTCAGGATGCAGATCGTCCATGCAGCGCCGCATCTTGAAAAAGTCGAGCGAGTCGTTCATGAACTTCTCGGCGGCGACGCGAGAAACGAACGGCCCGTAATAAAGCGAACGTCCGCTGAGCCGGCCCAGTCGCGTCGTGATGGACGCCCGCGGATACTCGTTTTCCAGATGCAACTTCACCAGTGGCGCGAAGCGAAAGCGCATCCGGTCGGAGTAAGTTTTGGGAAACGCACTCCGCAGAACGCTGTACAGCAGGAATCCAGACTCAAAATCAGATCCGGTCGGCGCGTACTCAATCACGCGCACGCGATCGCGCAGGTTGAGCTTTTTGGTGCGCTCCTCGACCGGCCCGAGCAACCTCTGCAACCGGCGTCGCAGATTCGCGGTCTTACTGATGTAAGGCTCAGCCTGGGCATCCGCAGCCCGCAAGAGGAACACAGCCGGTGCCGCCGGGACCGCGGCAAACACCTCCGCATCCCGCTCCGGCGCGAATTCCAGACGTTCAGTCAGCACAAAGTCATTCTAGTGCGTGCTCGCTCCGTCAGAACACTAGGGAGAGCTTCTTTGCCACGGATTCACGCGGACCACACGGATAAATCTAAGGAAAAGGCTGGGTGACTTCTTCCGTCCCGCGGGTGTTTTCATCCGTGTGAATCCGTGCAATCCGTAAAGAAGAAGTTACCGGAAGTTCGCGTTGCGGAACTTCTGGCGGAAGTCCGTGCCTTCCAGCGTGACGATCCGGCACATCTCATGCAGCCGCGAACGCATGCGCTCGCCAATGCGATCTCCCAGCGTCTCGCCGCGCGAGGCCGCCCGTGCGGGCGAAATGGACCCGGCAGTTCCCGCCGCCGGCTGATCGTCAAAATTCGTAGTGATGATCGTCGTGCGGTTGTCGTTGTACCGCGTGTTCAGAATCAGGCTGACCGTATCCCACACCCACTCGGTCGGCTTCACCGCGCCCAGTTCGTCCAGCACCAGCACGTCGGTTTCGAACACCGGACGCAGCACATCCAGCTCCGTGGTCTGCACGGTCGAGTTATACGAGTTCTGGATCTCCTTCAGCAGCTCGCGATAGTCATAAAACAGGCACGGGATGCCCCGGTTGACGATCAACTCCTTGATGATCCCCACTGCCAGGTGAGTCTTGCCGGTTCCGATCTTGCCGATGATCAGCAGGCCCTTGTCGCCCCGGGGATCGCATTTCTTGGCAAAGCCAGACGCAATAAAGTGCGCTTCCTCCAGCGAAGGGTGGGCGCCGGGAAAGTCGGTGTCGTAATTCGAGAGCTCGCAGTGCTCGTATCTCTTCGGAATGCGGGCGGCCGTCAGCAACGATTCGCCCCGCGCCCGCAACCGGCAGTCGCAGCGCGTGACACGGCGATCATTGGCGCTTCCGCCATTGGAGCCGGCGACCGTCTTCCATCCCGTCCCCTCACACAGCGGGCAAACCTCGGCCGGAGCTTTCACCACCTGGGACCCTTGCATCTTCAAACGAATTCTCCTCTTTCGACTTTGCACCCGCAGGCGACTTTCGCGCAAGCCGGAAACCCTGTCTTCCTGTGTACATCCTGTGAACGAAGGCAGTGCCCTGTGGAGGGCTTAGGAAAACCCTCCCCATGAGACTGAAAACCCGCCCCGGTCGCCCCAATTCGGCACTAAGGAGTGCGAAACAGGCTTCCGGCGCGGATTTTCACAGTTGACTTTCCCCACAGACGGAGGAGAATACGAGCCGTCAGGTTTCCCAACTCAGCCATAGCCAGTTTTCAGCCGTTATAGGCTGCGTATGCAATGAGACCTGCGAGGAGAATCTAATGAATAAGGCCGATCTGGTTGACAAAATTTCGGGCGCTTGCGACATCAGCAAAGCGCAGGCCACGACTGCCATTGATACCGCCGTCGACAGCATTACCTCCGCCCTCCGCAAGGGAGATCGCGTAGCGTTGATTGGCTTCGGAACCTTCTCGGTGTCTCAGAGAAAAGCGCGCAACGGACGCAATCCACAAACCGGCGCTACCATTAAGATCGCCGCCCGCAAAGTCGCGAAGTTTAGCCCTGGGGCCGAACTCAAGAAATCCGTCAACAAGAAGTAGTCCGAACCAGCAATGCAAGATCGCCGAAACGGCAGGGGGTCGGCCCTGCCGTTTTTCTTGCTTTGCAATAAGGAAAGCCGGCCGCGATGCGGTGATCTCGATGCTCCGCTTCATGCCCAAAAGAATATTGACGGTGCTTGCGCTGCTCGTCGTCGTGGCCGCGCAGGGCAGCAGGCCGCTGCCGTTCGGCGCGTGGCATCGTTTGTCCAACACTCCCGTGATTGCTCCACGCGGCGAGGGATGGGAATCGGCCGGAACCTTCAATCCGGCTGTCGTGACGCGCGGCGATAAGATCGTGATGCTCTACCGCGCCCAGGACAAGCAAGGGACGTCACGCCTGGGTTATGCCGAAAGCTCAGATGGAGTGCATTTCATGCGTAGAGACGAACCGGTGCTAAGCCCCAGCGCAGAATACGAGAAGGACGGCGGCGTCGAGGATCCGCGCCTCGTGCAATTCGGCGAGACCTATTACCTCACCTACACCGGCTACAACAAGAAAGACGCGCAGCTCTGTCTGGCGACGTCCGCCGACTTGATTCACTGGGACCGCAAAGGCGTCATCATTCCCGCCAACAAGGGAAATTGGAATGTGAAATGGACGAAGTCCGGCGCCGATCGTCCCACAGAAGATCGATGGAAAATACTGGATGTACTTCCTGGGCACCAGTGCCGACAACAAGGATCAGGCTGGCCTGGCGTCCTCCACGGATCTACTCCACTGGAGCGAGGCCACGCAGACTCCAGTGTTGCCTGTGCGGCCGGACCGGTTCGATTCGCGGGTCGCGGAGCCGGGTCCCGCGCCAATCGTTACCCCGACTGGAATTGTTCTGATCTACAACGGAGCGGATCACAAATTGGTGTACCGAACGGGAGTTGCGGTCTTCGACCGCAATGATCCGCGAAAACTGATCTGGCGGAGCGACGAACCTATTTTTACGCCAGAGAAGGATTGGGAGAAAGTTGGCCAGGTGCCGAATGTGGTTTTCGTGGAAGGCATGATCCGCCGAGGCAATCATTGGCTCTTCTACTATGGGGGCGCCGACAAATATGTCGGCGTGGCGGAGGATCAACCCACCAGCGGAGTGCATTAAGCTTTCGCGTATTTCAGCCACTTCAGGATTTCCGGCAGAGTAGCGCGCTTTCCGTAGATGAGCACTCCGATCCGGTAGATGCGCGCGCACAGCACGACCAGGCCCGCCACCGTCCCGATCAGTAGAACCAACGAAAGCAGGATCTGCCATAGGGGCGGCGTCTGCACAACGATTCTCGCGTACATCAGGATGGGCGCGAAGAATGGGATCATTGACATCCAGACGACCGCGGCAGAGTCGGGCGTGCGAATGACCGGCATCAGCATGAATACCGAGAGGACCAGCGGAAGTACGATCAAGAACTGCAGTTGCTGGCCCTCTTGCTCTGTTGTCGTGATGGCCCCAATGGTTGCGTACATCGTGCTGTAGAGCAGGTAGCCGAGAAGGAAGAACAGCGCAAATGCAGCCATAACCCATGGAGAAATTTCTAGCTCGCTCAGGTTGGGCTGTGTGGCGAGCGAGGGCAGAGCTACTACTCCTGCCATCACAGCCCACGCCGCAATCTGCGTCAGTCCGACCGCGCCGACCCCAAGAAGCTTCCCGGCCATCAGTTCGGTCGAACTCGCCGAAGAAAGCAGTACTTCGATGATGCGCGAAGTCTTTTCTTCGAGCACCGATCGCATTACGGAAATGCCGTAGAACAACACTGCCAGGTACAGCAGCATGACCATCACGACGATTTCGAGGAAGCGAGCGGTCCCGCTACCCTTGGCCTCACGCCCATGCTCGATGCGCACAGGCTGTACCTTAACCGGCTGGAGTATTTGATCCACCTCAGTCGCTGTCATTCCTCCGCGCGAGAGCTTCTGCTGCTGGACGATGCGGCTGACAGCCTCACTTAGCCACGATCGGTCCCGAAATGTCAGCATCTCCCGGCTGTACCAGGTGATTTTGCGGGCTGCGATCGCGTCGTCGTTGAGCCAAAGGTAACCGTCGATCGCGCGTGTGCTTACTTTGTCTCGCAGAACGGCGCGTTCTGCCTCGGTGGGATTGGCGTCGATGTCGATGACGTACCGGTCTTCAGGCTTTTGCCTGGTATCGCTCTTCGCGGCGGCGGTCTCTTCATCGTCGTCGCCGACCGATGCGGCGAGAAGTTGCTGACGTACGGTTTCGCCAAACTGTTGCGTCGACACGACGATTACCAGATGCGGCGCCTTCTGTCCCATGGTCGCAAGTTTCGCTGGCAGCGCCATCAACACCGTCATGATGCCAGGCAGCAACAGCGTGAGGACAAGGAATGCGCGCGTGCGCACGCGCTCCACATATTCCCGCTTCATAATCAGCCAGATATTACGCATTCGCTTTGCCCACCACGTCGATGAAGATTTCTTCCAGAGAAGGTTCCATCAGTTCGAATTTGCTTAACCTTGCGCTTGCCGAGGCCAGTCTCAGCAACTCTTGTGAGTCAGCGCCGGGTGCCAAATGCACTTCCACATAGTTGCCGTAATCGTTGAATGACTGCACCAGCTTCGGCTCCTGCAAGAATCGTGCATCGCCGTCGTACTTGATCTGCACATTGCGACGTCCGTATCTCGCTTTGATCTGGTTCAGATCCCCTTCGAGGATCGCTTGACCGCGGTTGATGAGGCAGATCGATTGGCACAGCCGTTCGACTTGATCCATGCGGTGAGTTGACAACAGGATCGTCTTTCCGCTCTTCGCCATTTCGATGAGGACATCTTTCAGCACCACGGCATTCGCAGGATCGAGGCCGGCGAACGGCTCGTCCATGATGATCAGCTTCGGATCGTGAAGCACCGCGCCGATGAACTGCACCTTCTGTTGCATTCCTTTGGAAAGTTCTTCGACCCGCTTTCCCAGCCAGGCGGTCAACTCGAAGCGCTCGCACCAGCTGCGAACCCGCGTTGCTGCCTCCGCCGCGCTGAGACCCTTCAGTTGACCGAGGAATAACAGGTGGTCCTGCACCCTCATTTTCCGGTAGAGCCCGCGCTCCTCGGGAAGGTAGCCGAACTGGTCCATATGGGCGCGGACGAGTGGCTTTCCAAAGACAGAGATCCGGCCGGAATCGGGCACGATAATTCCCATAATCATTCGGATCGTGCTGGTTTTGCCGGCGCCGTTGGGGCCGAGCAGCCCGTATATCCCGCCCGGCGAGATGCTGAATGAGAGGTCAGAGACAGCAACAAATTCGTCGTAACATTTGCGGACGCCGCTCAGTTGGACCGAGGCCGCGGCAACGGACTCGGAGGCGAATGCGGCGGGGGCTTGGACTGAATTCATAAGCTGCAAGAGTAAAGGATTCTTGGCCTAGTTGTCGCTGCCCTTCAGGCCGTCGCCGCGGGTTCCTGCCCTCGGCAAGCTTGACCCTCCACCCACGCCGCCCCTACCATCGACTGGGGGCCATGCCAGTTCAGATGTTTTCTTTCTCCATCCGTCTGCTCGTTCGCACGCTTACTTGCGCAGCTTTGCTGCTGGTTGCCGGAATGCTGCACGCGCAGCAAGCCAAGCCGCCCGCCCCTTTGGCCCCGCCGATCGTCACCTTCACCGATATCGCCGCGAAAGCCGGCCTCACCGCGCAGAATGTTTTTGGCGGACTCGACACCAAGAAATACATCATCGAAACCACCGGAACCGGCGTCGCCATCTTCGACTACGACAACGATGGCTGGCCCGACATCTTTCTCGTGAACGGGACCAAACTCGAAGGGTTCCCCTCGGGCCAAGCTCCCAGCAACCGCCTCTACCGCAACAATCACGACGGCACCTTTACCGACGTCACGGCCAAAGCAGGTCTCACCGCGACCGGATGGGGTCAGGGCGTGTGCATCGGCGACTACGACAACGACGGATGGGAAGATCTCTACGTCACCTACTACGGCAAGAACCGTCTCTACCACAATCAGAACGGAGTCTTCACCGAGGTCGCCGAGAAGTCCGGCGTCGCGGGGTCGGGCAAGGCGTGGGGCACGGGCTGCGCGTTCGTCGACTACGACCGCGACGGCCGCCTCGATCTGGTCGTGTCGAATTACGTGGACTTCGATCTCTCCACCGCGCCTTCGCCCGGAGACCGTCCCACGTGCATCTGGAAAGGCGTTCCGGTCATGTGCGGCCCGCGAGGGCTGGCCGGAGCGAAGAACATCCTCTACCACAACCGCGGCGATGGCACGTTTGAAGACGTCACCACGAAAGCGCACATCGACCTCACCGACGGTCACTACGCCTTCAGTATCTCGACTTTCGATTTCGACGAAGACGGCTGGCCCGACATTTTCATCGCGTGCGATAGCACCCCTAGCATTCTCTACCGCAATAATCACGACGGCACATTCACCGACGTGGCCGTCACCTCAGGCGCCGCCTTCAACGAAGACGGCCGCGAGCAGGCGGGCATGGGTTCGACCATCGCCGACTACAACGGCGACGGCCATCTCGACATTTTCAAGACCAATTTTTCCGACGACACCTCCACCCTCTACAAGAACAATGGCGACGGTACGTTTACCGACGCCACCGCAGCTGCCGGCCTGGGCCTCTACACGCAATATCTGGGATGGGGAACGATGTTCTTCGACATGGATAACGACAGCTGGCCCGACCTGATTCTGGTGAACGGCCACGTCTATCCCGAAGTCGACAGCCAGCACCTGGGCAGCAACTATAAAGAGCCGCGGATTCTGTTTCGCAACAACGGCGATGGAACCTTTGCCGACATCTCGGCGTCGGCTGGAGCGGGCATCACCAATGTGGCCTCTTCCCGTGGTCTCGCAGTCGGTGATCTTTGGAACGACGGTAGGGTGTCGATTGTGATCAGCAACATGAACGCTGAGCCCAGCCTGCTGGTGAATCAGGTTCACAATGCGAATCACTGGATCGCGATTCACACCGTGGGAACAAAATCGAATCGCGACGGCATCGGCGCGCGCATTCGCGTGAAAACAGCTGCGCGCATCCTGGTCAACGAAGTGCGCAGCGGATCGAGCTACATTTCTAACAGCGATATGCGCGTGCATTTCGGCCTGGGATCGGCTGCGAAAATCGAGTGGGTGGAAATTCGCTGGCCGAGCGGGTTAACCGAACGCTTTGCGAATCTGCCAGTGGATCAGATTCACACGCTCAAAGAGGGCTCCGGCACGGCGCTCCAACCGGATCCAAAGAAATAGCAGCTTATTCTCCGGTCTTAGGAGTTTTTGCGAACTGCTGCGTGCGCGAAATCCCCTCGCCTTCCTTCACGAAGACCACCTGGTTCGACTTCACGTCCTTCAGCGTATCGACCTGCCCGCTCGGCCAGTGAACCTCGAGCACATCGACCTTGTCGGCCTTCCCCAGCCCGAAGTGAACTCGTAGATCATTCTGTGAAAAATAGCCGCCGCCGCTGCGCACTTCGTCGATCTGCCGGTGTGGTTTGGTCTCGCCGGGTCCATGCGTCACGCACACCAGCCGAGCACCGATCCCGCTGCGGTTCGATTTCGTTCCAATGGTGCGGACCTTGATCCAGTTGTGATCGAGTTTCGAATCGCAGCGCAGTAATTGCGGATAGTCGTTGACAGTATTTACGACTACATCAATGTCGCCATCGTTATCGAAGTCGCCAAAGGCCGCGCCCCGCGATGGACTCGGCTCCGAGATTCCCGGCCCGGCCTGAAACGACACGTCCGCAAAATGCCCGTTGTGAAGATTCTGATAGAGCAACTTGCGCTGCGCATACCCAGCTTCCGTCTTCAGTTGCTCGACTTCCGGATACACATGGCCGTTGCAGATCAGAATGTCAGCCCACCCGTCGTTGTCCATGTCAAAAAAGCCGCATCCCCATCCCAGATATTGCGTATGCGCGCCCAGGCCAGCGGTGAACGTGGCATCCTCGAAATTCGCTCCGCCTTGATTGTGATAAAGAGACGGCGTATCTCCAGCGAAGTTTGTCTTGACCAGGTCGAGGTTGCCGTCCAGATCGTAATCCGCAGCTGAGATGCCCATCCCCGCCTGCGGCTTCCCGTCCGGGCTTAAAGCGCATCCCGCCTCAATCGCAATATCCTGAAACTTCCCGTTTTTCTTGTTCTGGTAGAGCGCGCTCGCGGTGGAATCGTTGGCCACATAAATATCGGGCCAGCCATCATTGTCCAAATCGGCAGTCAGCACACCGAGTCCGTACGTTCCATTCGCGGCCAGAATCCCCGACGCCTCGGAAACGTCAGTGAACGTCCCGTCGCCGTTGTTGTGGTACAGAATGTTCTTGCCGCCCTGCAGCCCCGGCGGGCCGCAAGCGACCATGACGCTCTTATAGAGGCACGGGCCCGATTCCGGCACGGGCGCCGTCGCCAAATCGAGATCGATGTAGTTGGCTACGAACAGATCAAGTTTCCCATCGCGATCGTAGTCGACGAACGCGCACCCCGTATTCCATCGCGCCACTTTGCCCGCCACGCCCGCCTTCTGGCTGACGTCAGTGAATGTTCCGTTGCCGTTGTTGTGATACAGAACGTTCTTCCCGAAGTAGGTGACGAACAGATCGTCCCATCCGTCGTTGTCGTAGTCGCCGACGCAAACGCCCTGTCCCCAGCCCGAGTGCGCGACTCCGGCCTTCGCCGTCACATCGGTGAACGTGCCATCGCGATTGTTGCGGAACAGATGCGAAGTCGGCTCGCTCCCGGCGGGAAAGCCCTCGAGTCGCGTGCCGTTCACCAGGAAAATGTCGAGCCATCCGTCGTTGTCGTAGTCGTAGAAGGCTACGCCGCAGCCCGTAGTCTCGAGCAGATACTTATTCTTGTGCTCGCCGCCAAAAATGGTCTTCGCATTCAGCCCAGACTCGCGTGCGACATTGACGAAGCTCACTCCCAGATCGCCACCCTCGCCCGGTGGCGCCGCTTTCTGCTGCGCGTTCGCTCGCGACCAAAGCGGACGCGCCATACCCAGCACGCTTTCCAGTGAAAGCACAAGTGCCGAACGGCTGAGAGATTTCAGAAAAACGCGGCGTGAAGGGAACAAGAGGTCGCTACCTGGCCCACTCGGCTCGTGCTAGAATTCGCCCCTACTCCTTATATTCAGGGAACCGCGACTTTGCAAGCCGGGCGCCCAAATCCCCGTTTCATGAGAAGGCCGCAATGAAACTTTATCTTATTCGTGATCGACGTTCCACGTTCGCAGCCCGCATTCTGTTTGGCACCTCTCTGCTCGCAATCTTCCTGCTGTCTGCTCTTCCGTCGGTTGCCCAACAACCGGTTCAGCCTTTGGAACTCTCTCGCACCATCCGCACTTGGGAGTTCCTTCCCGTGGTGGGTACGCGCGCGGGATTGTTCGGCGACGAGACCGGACGATTCGAAGCCTGGGTCTATCCGCTGAAAATCTTTCGCGACTTCCACCTGACCTTCCACGTCGGCGATCGCGCGCTGCCCGCCGAGAGTCTCGCGCGCACCCTGACCGTGCGTCCGGAGTCCGCGTCGATCCTCTATGTTGGCGATTCGTTCCGCGTGCGCGAGACGCTCTGCGTCCCAGTCAACGAAGCAGGAGCGATCGTTCTGTTGGACGTCGAGACCGAGCAACCGCTGGAGGTGGAAGCCGCGTTCACCGCAGACTTTCAACTGGAGTGGCCCGCCGCACTGGGTGGAACGTATGTGGACTGGGACCAGAGGCAGCGCGCTTTCTTCTTCGGCGAAGAGGCACGCAAGTACTCCGCGTTGGTGGGATCACCAACTGGTGCCGATGCCCGCCTCTCTTATCAGACAAACTATTCCTCGTCGGACCAGAATTCGTTTCGTTTGGGCGTGACGCAAAAAGGCAAAGAGACCAAAGCGATCGTGATCGCCGCCTCCGTCGCAGGTTCGGCCGACGCTGAAAAGACATACCAGCATCTGCTGACTTCTTATGCAGACGCTCTGCGCGAATCGTCGGCCTACTACCGCACATACCTCGATAAGACCGTCAGCCTCGAGTTGCCCGACGCCGCTTTGCAGCAGGCCTATGACTGGGCGCGCATCAGCACCATTCAGGGTTTGGTCAACAATCCGTACTTAGGTTCCGGGTTGGTCGCGGGATATCGAACTTCGGGAACCGGGCAGCGTCCCGGCTTCGCCTGGTTCTTTGGCCGTGATTCTTTGTGGACGTCGTTTGCTCTCAACGCCGAAGGAGACTACTCCACCACCCGCACCGCTCTCGACTTCATCAGCAAATTTCAGCGCGCCGACGGCAAAGTGCCCCACGAGATTTCGCAGAGCGCGAGCCTGGTGCCGTGGTTCAAGGATTATCCGTATCCCTACGTCTCCGCCGACGCGACCCCGCTGTTCATCATCGCGATGAATGATTATGCAGTCCAGAGCGGAGACCTCGCCTTCGCGCGCGACAAATGGGACAACGTCTGGCGCGCTTACGAATTCCTGAAGTCTACCTATGATGCGCAGGGCTTCGCCCAGAACGCAGGTGTCGGTCATGGCTGGGTGGAAGGAGGCCCGCTGCTTCCCGTGAAAAACGAGTATTACCAGGCCGGACTCGGCGTAGCGGCTCTGCAGGCACTCTCCAATCTGGCTCGACTCGTGGGCAAGGACGACATCAGCAAGCAACTCGCGGCAGAGTTTGATCGCGCCAATCCCGCGCTCGACCAAGCTTACTGGGCGCCTGAGATGAATAGTTATGCATTTGCCTTGAAGCCAGACAACCAACGCTCGAACGAGACTACGGTGCTGGCGACCGTTCCCATGTGGTTCGGCCTTCCCCCCGCAGACCATGCCGACCAGACCATCACGCGGCTCGCCGCCGACGATCACCAGACCGATTGGGGCATGCGCATCATCTCGCAGAACTCGAAAGTCTACGATGGCTCCGGCTATCACTACGGTTCGGTCTGGCCCTTGTTTACGGGATGGGCCTCGGTCGGGGAATACCGCTACCACCGCGCATTTCCTGGCTATTCCAATCTGCGGTCCAACGCGCTGCTCGGCGTCGACGGTGCGCTCGGACACTTCACCGAAGTCCTCTCGGGTGACTACTACCAATCCTTCGCCACCAGTTCGCCGCATCAGATCTGGTCGTCGGCGATGGTTGTCAGTCCGATTCTACGCGGCATGTTTGGCCTGCAGGCCGACGCCGAGAAACATCAGATCACGCTCGCGCCCCACGTCCCCGCCGACTGGACCTCTTTCGCAATTCGCAACGTGCAGGTTGCACGAGTCGGCGTCGATTTCCAATACCGCAAAACCACCGACAGCGTGACGCTCGAGGCCAGGCGCACCGGCAAAGGCGAGTGCTGGATTGAATTCTCTCCCGCGTTCAGCCTGCGGACACAGGTGGTCAGCGTGCAGATGAACGGTCGCCCTCTGCCTTTCAAAATGCTGCCCAATGGCAACGATCAGCACATGTCCGCACGGTTTCCGGTGAACGATGGGCCGAATACGCTGGTGATCCACGTGAAGAACGATTTCGGCTTGGCGCTGGCGAACGAACTCCCGCCTCTGGGCAGCGCAAGCCGGAGCCTGCGCGTTCTCTCCGAATCATGGAATGCCTTGAAGACCCAGTTGACGCTGGAGGTGTCAGGCCGTGCGGGAATCAGCTATCAGATGAATGTTTGGAATCCCGGCGAAATCTCCTCCGTGGATGGCGCGGTTCTCACCAAGTCCGGCAAACTCGAAATCCAGATACCGCAAGGGACTGCTGACTCCTACTCGCAGCAGAAAGTGGTCATCCATTTTGGACGGTCGTGATGAGTCTCGCGGTGCGCCAGATCAGACCTGAAAGGTTTACACTCAGACCAATCGCAACTCGCCGCCGACCTGGCCACTGCGGCAATGGGGCAAGACGTTACAGCATCGACTCTGACATTTCAAAATCAAGCTTCAAGGAGCCGCTCTATGCACCGTACGCTCTCCCAGGCTTTGCTGCTTGCGGTCCTGACTCTGCCTCTGGTCGCAGCTTGTGCGCAAAATGCCAACAAGCCCGTAGACGCCGAAGGACACCAGTGGTGGCAGCATGCGGTCTTCTATGAGATCTACCCACGTAGCTTTGCCGACAGCAACAACGACGGAGTGGGCGACCTCAAGGGCATTACGTCGAAGCTGGATTATTTGAAAGATCTGGGTGTGGATGCGATCTGGATCTCACCCTGCTTCCCCTCGCCGCAAGTCGACTTCGGTTACGACGTTTCCGACTACGAAGATATCGATCCCATGTATGGCACCCTCGCCGACTTCGACACTCTGGCCAGCGAAGCGAAGAAGCGCGGTATTCACATCATTCTCGATTTCGTAGTGAATCACACCTCCGACCAGCACAAGTGGTTCCTCGATTCCAAGTCGTCGCGCACGTCGGAGCATCGCAACTGGTACATTTGGCGTGACGGCAAGGGCCCAGAGAAGCCGCCGAATAACTGGATCTCCGATTTCGGCGGTTCGGCGTGGAAGTTCGACGCGACGACAAATCAGTACTACTACCACTATTTCGCTGCCCAGCAGCCTGACCTGAACTGGCGCAATCCGGCCGTGAAGGATGCGATGTTTGATGTGACGCGCTGGTGGTACAAGCGCGGCGTGTCGGGCTTCCGCCTCGATGCGGTCGACACGCTGTACGAAGATCCCAACCTGCACGACAACCCTGTTCTGCCCAGTAAGAACGACTTTGGCGACTCCAACGAGGAGAACAAGTACAACGACAAACTGCCTGAGGTTCATGACACGCTGCGCGAGCTGCGCAAGGTGGCCGACGAAAGCAACGCCGTGCTGATCGGAGAAACCTGGACCGCCGACATCGCAGAACTGAACCTGTACTACGGCAAGGGCAACAACGAGCTGCAACTGCCCATGGATTTTCTCTTCACCACGGTCAACAAGCTTTCGCCTGCGGACTTCCGCAAGCAGATTGCTGCCGTCGACTCCGCCTCGGGCTGGCCCACGTTCGTCATCAGCAATCACGACATCGCCCGTTCCTACGACCGTTACGGCGACGGCCAGCACAATGATCAGATCGCGAAATTAATGGCAGGCCTGTATCTGACGCTGCGCGGCACGCCGATCATGTACTACGGCGAAGAGATTGGAATGAAGACCACGCCGCCCACGCGCAAGGAGGATGTGAAGGATCCGATCGGCCGGACCGGCTGGCCTAAAGAAAAAGGACGCGATGGCGAGCGCACCCCGATGCAGTGGGACGAGAGCGCCAACGCCGGCTTCTCGACAGCTGCGCCGTGGCTTCCCGTGCCTCCGACGGCCAAGACCCACAACGTCGCCGACGAATCTAAAGACCCGGAGTCGGTGCTCGCGTTTTACAAGAAGGTGCTGAAGCTGCGCCACACCAACCGGGCTCTGCTCGACGGCAGCTACGTTCCGCTCAATGAGAACGATCAGAACGTGCTGTCGTACCTGCGCGCGTACAAGGATCAGATGGTGCTGGTCGCGTTGAACATGTCAGGCGCGGAGCGGAAGGTGAACTTTGAGATGAGCAAGAACGGCTTTACCTCGACCAAGAGTCTGGTCGCTACCGGAAAGTCTTCGGTGAATGGAGACATCGTCACGCTGGAGCCCTACGGCGTCTTCATCGGCCAGTTGGTGAAGTGAAGCAACCGCGCTCACTCGCCGCTGAGAATTCTCCAGGCTTCTTTGCCCGTGAGCACGACATTCTGGATTCCCTTGACCGCGTTCACATACTGCGCGCGCTCGAACGCTGCCGGATCCTTGCAGCGCAGTTGGCTCAGATTTCCTCTAAAATCCGCGACTGACTTGTGGTTGTGTTTTTCCATCCAGCGGCGCAGGCCGACTTCGAGATCGCCGAGATGGCCAATCCCGTTGCGCAACAGCGCTGAGCACACCATGGTGACGTCCGCGCCGACCAGCAGCAGCTTTACCACGTCGTCAGGACTGTGCACGCCGCTCGATCCTGCAAGAGCCGCCTTGATGCGGCCGTAAAGCATGCCAATCCACGTGAAGGGCAGACGTAGCGCCTCCGAGGTGGACAGCAGGACGTTGGGCTGGATGTCGAGCGCGTCCATGTTCATGTCGGGCTGGTAGAAGCGATTGAACAGCACCAGGCCATCGGCTCCCGCAGCGTCGAAACGCCGGGCCATGTTCGACATGCTGGTGAAGAAAGGCGTCAGCTTGGCGGCGACGGGAATTTTCACCGCGGATTTCGCCAGCGTAACGACCTGCACATACTCGTCTTCCAGCACACAACCGGCGACGTCGGCCTGGTTGGGGACCTGATACAGATTGAGTTCAAGCGCGCTGGCTCCGGCCTGCTCGGTCAGCCGGGCATACTCGGTCCATCCTTGAAGAGTCGCACCGCACAGGCTGGCGATCACCGGAACGCGAACAGCCTCTTTCGCCTTGCGAAGAAGGCCCAGGTAGCGATCCAGCGCCGGGCGAGTTGCCGCCCGCTGCGCGTCTGGCGCGGCCTCTTCGAAGAGGGAATGAAAAACAATAGCGGACGCTCCGGCATCTTCCAGCCGGCGAATGCTGTCCATGTCCTGGGTGAGCGGCGACGCCGAGGGAACCAGCGGGGTACGGAGCTTTAGACCAAGGTAAGTTGTAGACAGATCAAGCATTGAGTCCTCATCAGGAGTCCGGTCGACTCAGCGAAAAGCGGATCCGAGCGTCCCTTTGAGACGCAAAGAAGTGCGAATGATAGTCTCCCTTGCCCAAATTGTCTGTGATTACGCGCACAGCCCTTTCCCGATTCGGGTATAAAATACGCACGGCGAGCGGATGCACGAACTGTCGATTGCGATGGGCATCGTGGAGGCTGCGACGGAAGAAGCGCAGCGCCGCGGCGTACAGGTCACCGCCGTGCATCTCAGGCTGGGCGCGCTTTCTGGCGTGGTGAAGGATGCGCTGCTGTTCTCCTACGAAGTTGCATGCCAGGACACGCCGCTGCAGGGCTCGCAGTTGATCGTCGAGGACATGCCCGTGATCGTCTTCTGCGCCCGGTGCCAAGGCTCGCGCACGCTGGAGTCGGTGCAGTTATTCCAGTGCCCGGAATGCGGCACGCCCACGATGGACGTGCGCCAGGGCAAGGAACTGGAAGTTTTTGCGTTGGAGGTCGAGGAATGAGCGAGCCGCGTCTGGTCGAAGTCCGCAGAAACGTCTTGAAACAGAATGACGTCATCGCGCGTTCTCTGCGCGAACAGTTCCATGCGGCGGGAGTGTTTGTGGTCAGTCTGGTCTCGAGTCCGGGCTCGGGGAAGACGACCTTTCTGGAGAAGACGCTCACGCAACTGCAGCCTCGCTATCGAGTCGCCGCGCTGGTAGGAGATCTGGCCACCGAGAACGATGCAGTGCGACTGGCTCGCAGCAAGGCTCCGGTCAAGCAAATCACGACTGGGACGCTCTGCCATCTCGAAGCTGCCATGGTGCAGAATGCGCTGCAGGACTGGGACCTGCATCAGCTGGATTTCCTGTTCATCGAGAACGTGGGAAACCTGGTTTGTCCGTCCTCGTATGATCTGGGCGAGAATCTTCGCCTGGTGCTGATGTCGGTGACCGAGGGCGAAGACAAGCCGCTGAAGTATCCCACCATCTTCAACAGCGCGGACGTTGCCGTCATCAGCAAAAATGAACTTGCCACCGCGGTCGAGTTCGATTGGGAAGCGGCGCGAAAAAGTATTGAGTCGGTGCGCCCAGGAATGCAGATTTTTCGCCTCTCCGCGAAAACCGGCGAAGGCATGGAACAGTATTTGAACTTTCTTTCGCAGCAGCTGGCAGAACAAAGAGCGGTCGCGCACACCTAGTTTCGCCGCTGGGGCGCACGCCAATCGTTGGCGCGGGTCATCCCCACCCGAGTGGAAGCCCTATTTCTTCATCGCCTCAAACGCTTGCTTCGCCGCCGCAATCGTGCGCTGCACATCGTCCTCGGTATGAGTCGCGCCCAGAAACGCCGCCTCGTACTGCGAGGGCGGCAGGTACACGCCACTGTCGAGCATGCTGCGGAAGAATTTCCCGAAGGCTTCCGTATTCGACTTCGACGCCGAATCCCAATCCGTCACGGGCCCCTTGGTAAAGAACCAGGTAAACATCGATCCCACGCGGTTGTGGCAGAGCGGAACATCCGCGTCTTTCGCGGCTGCCGCCACTCCCTCCACCAACTGTCCACTCAACTTTTCCAGCCGCGGATAAATCTCTTCCTTTCGGTCCCGCAACTGTTTCAACATCGCGCATCCTGCGGCCATGGCTAGCGGATTCCCCGACAGCGTCCCCGCCTGGTACATCGGCCCCAGTGGCGCCACCATATCCATAATCTCTTTCGGACCGCCGTACGCGCCCACCGGCAATCCCCCGCCGATGATCTTCCCCATCGTCGTCAAGTCGGGACGAATGTTGTACAACTCCTGCGCTCCGCCAAACGACACGCGGAACCCCGTCATCACTTCATCAAAAATCAGCACCGAGCGCTCGCGCTCAGTGAGCATCCGCAGCCCCACCAGGTAATCGTCCGCCGCCGGCACACACCCCATGTTCCCGACGACAGGCTCAACAATCACGCAGGCAATCTGGTGCTTGAACTTCTGGAACGCATGCTCGACCACCGAAAGATTGTTGAACGGCAGCGCCAGCGTGAACTGCGTGAATTCCTCCGGAACTCCCGCCGATCCCGGAATCCCCAGCGTCGCCACGCCCGACCCCGCCTTCACCAGCAACGCGTCCGCGTGCCCGTGATAGCACCCTTCAAACTTCACAATGTATTTTCGTTTTGTGTAGGCCCGCGCCAGTCGGATCGCCGACATAGTCGCTTCCGTTCCCGAACTGACGAAGCGCACTTTCTTCATGTGCGGAAACGCACCCAGCACCAGTTCCGCCAGATCCGCTTCCGATGGTGTAGACGCTCCAAAACTCGTGCCGTTGCAGGCCGCTCCCACAATCGCGTCGAGCACGTTCGGCTCGGCGTGCCCCAGAATCAGCGGCCCCCACGATCCGATGTAGTCGATGAATTCGTTCTCGTCGGCGTCCCAGATGTGCGACCCTTTGCCGCGCACAATGAACGGCGGATCTCCTCCCACCGATCGAAACGCCCGCACCGGAGAGTTCACGCCTCCCGGAATCATGCTCTCCGCCCGCTGCTGCAGGCGTCGTGACTGCTCAGTTTTTCGCGACGTAGTGGACGGCATCGAATCCTCTCAACCAGGAATCAGGACTAAAGAGAAAACGGATGTCTACAGATCGATTAATTCAACCGAATACTATAGCAGCGCCCGCCCGCCCGCAGGAATTCATCAGATATTCATCGTTCTGCAATCCCTTTGCAACATGCCAACAGTACCTTAGGGTCATCAAGTTACCCTTCTAACCGGGAGGGTTTTGAAGGACAGTCTCGGGGGCTCCGGACTGTCCTTTTTGTTTTTCAGCCCTGTCATCCTGAGGTGGGCGCACTTTGCCCACCGAAGGATCTGGGCGAGCCGCGCGATGCGTCGCGTTCTTTGCGACGCAATAACCGCGCGTTAGGCTCGCTTCCTTATCAGCTTCGGCAGCCCCCATCCCCGCATTAACCACAATTAACCCGCCATCGTATAATCACCCTCAATGATCACCGTCTCCAAGGAGGACTACCTCAAGTCGATCCTCGAAGCGGAGAGCGAAGGCGAAGCCGTCATCTCCGCCCGCCTCGCCGACCTGCTCAATGTCTCTCCGCCCGCCGTGACCATGGCCTTGCGCCGCCTGAAAAAAGACGGCCTGGTGCGCGTCGAAGCCAGCGGCGAAGTGAGCCTCACGCCGGCAGGCCGCAAAATTGCCCGCAAGCTCACCCTCCGCCATCACCTGATCGAGCGCATGCTCTCCGAACTCTTTGGCATGGAATGGTGGAAGGTTCACGATGAGGCCGAACGCCTCGAGCACGCTGTCTCCCCGGACTTCGAAGCCAAACTCCTGGCGAAGCTCGGCTCCGGAGGCGCGTGTCCCCACGGAAATCTGAGTGAACTCGAAGGCCCGTCCAGCCGCCGCCGCCGCGGACTCGTATTGCTCGCCGACGCCGAACTCGACAACACCTACACCGTCAGCGGAATTTACGAACGAGACCGCCAACTCCTCGAATTCCTCGAGCACCGCGGCGTTCGTCCCGGAGCCAAGCTGCGGCTGCTCGAACGCAACTACGATCAAACGCTCACTCTCTCCACCCCCGCCGGCACGATATCGCTGGGCCCCGCCGCCTCCGAGCGAGTCTGGCTCGCCCCTGCCCGCGCAAAGCGCTGACAACTTCTTCACCTCCCCGATCCCCCGCGGCTGTTCGTTTTCGGACGGCACATTGCAAGACTGGACAGAATCACACCGTCAGTCCTCACAAGCGAGCCGCCTTCACATTGCAATCCATAGACTTAGCATCAGACGGAGAGTGGCGGAACACTTGCACCGAATTCCCGTCGGTCTTTCCCAGTAATCGTCCGGAGGATGATGCATGCACAGTCTGTTTCAAGATGTGCGGTACGCCCTGCGCCAACTGCGCAAGAGCCCCGGTTTCACTGCCGTTGCAGTGATCACACTGGCGCTGGGCATCGGCGCTAACACTGCCATCTTCAGCCTGGTCAATGGCATCCTGCTCGTCTCCTTGCCTTTCCCAAAACCTACGGAGCTAGTCAGCGTCACCGGAACTTATCCGAAGGGTGGATTCGTCACCATGCGCGAGCAGGTTCATACGATGGACGTCGCCGCCTACGCCGAGGGCCACGAATTCAATCTCACGCGCTTTGGAGAACCGGTCCGGCTCACCGGAACCGAAGTTTCCGCTGAACTGCTGTCGGTCCTGGGCGCGCGACCGGAACTCGGGCGAACGTTTCGTTCCGGTGAAGACTCCGCTGGCGGAGATAACTATGTTGTGTTGAGCCACGCTCTCTGGGAACAGCGCTTCGGACGCGATCCCGCAATCATCGGACGCTCGATCGAACTGGAAGGCGTGAGTCGCCAAGTCGTTGGCGTCATGCCCGCGGACTTCCGCTTCCCGTCCCCAAAAACGCAGTTGTGGGTGCCCTTGCACAACGACTCTCGCGATACGCCTACTTACTGGGCCGGAGATTTCATGCCCGTGATCGGTAGGCTCCATCCGGGTTCGTCGATGTCGCAGGCCGCCGCGGAGATTCGTGTGTTTCAGTCGCATGTGTCTGCCTCATTTCCCTGGCGCATGCCCGCCGATTGGAATAAGGACGTGAGCGTGGTCGAGCTCCAGAATGGCATGGTGGCAGATGTGCGCGTGCGCCTGTTACTGCTCTTGGGCGCTGTGGCCTTGGTGTTGATGATTGCCTGCGCTAACGTTGCAAATCTCACGCTCTCACGCGCCGCCGCTCGGGAGAAGGAGATGGGCATTTGCTCCGCTTTGGGAGCGGACCGGCATCGCATCGCCCGGCAGTTGCTCACTGAAAGTGTGGTCTTGTCCACGCTCGGAGGCTTGTTCGGATTAGCACTGGCGGCAGCGGGAGTCGCGCTGCTGAAGACTTCACTGCCCGCGGATACTCCTCGCCTGGCGGACGTTCACATGGATTGGCGCGTGTTTGTTTTCACGGGAGCGCTCGCTCTCGTCACGGGACTCATCTTCGGCCTGGCTCCGGCTCTGCAGCTGTCGCGCAGCGCGGTGGCCGAGTCTCTCAACTCTGCAGGACGTGGTGCTGCGGCCTCCGTCTCGCAATGGCTGCGCAGTTCCATGGCCACTGCTGAAGTCGCATTTGCTGTGTTGCTGGTCATCTCTGCGGGCCTGTTGATCCGCAGCTTCTGGGCGCTCTCGCACGTTGACCCGGGCTTCCAGCCGGAACAGATCGTGACCGCACGCATCACCCCGAACGAATCGTTTTGCAACGACACCGCGCGCTGCCTGGCCTTCTACCGCAGCGTGCTGGAACAGGCTCGCACCGCTCCCGGGGTCAGCGACGCGGCGCTGGTGAACACGCTCCCGCTCGGCGGACGCGTGAACAAGCGCTCCTTTGACCTCGAGGACTTCGCGAACGCTCCCAATGGAACCAACCAGCCACTCTTCTGGCTCGACGTGGTTACTCCCGACTACTTCCGCGTGATGGGCGTTCCGCTGCTCGCGGGCCGTTGGTTCACCGAGGCGGACGAATCTGGAGGACCTCCGGTGGTAGTCATCACCGCCGAGACTGCGAAGCGCTTCTGGCACGGACGCGACGTGGTGGGGAAACACGTCCGCTTCGTCGGAGAAAAAGAGTGGCGCACTATCGTCGGTGTTGTCGCCGATGTGCGGGCCTATGATTTGCAGAACAGCATTCCCGACTACATGCGCGGCACAGCCTACGTGCCCTACACCTCGCAGGCCACGCTCGAAAATGGCAGTGTGCCCGCGGAGATGACCATTGCCATCCGCACCACTACGGATGGGCAGCAGGCCGGAACGACGCTCCGCCGCATCGTGGGCC
Organism: uncultured Acidobacteriaceae bacterium; assembly: GCA_963701935.1. Classification (GTDB taxonomy): domain Bacteria; phylum Acidobacteriota; class Terriglobia; order Terriglobales; family Acidobacteriaceae; genus Sulfotelmatobacter. Next base: position 52,484 of record CAVPBT010000003.1, read on the forward strand.
GGCTGGCCCCCGACGTGCCAGTCAGCGAAGTGCGGAGCATGCGCGCCGTCGTCTCCGAAGCCGCCTCCACTCCCGCTTCGACAACGTTCTTATTCGCGGCTTTCGCCGCCGTGGCGCTCGTGTTGGGCATGGTTGGCGTGTATGGAGTCCTCGCCTTTCTCGTATCCAAGCGGGCGCGGGAAATGGGAATCCGCATGGCGTTAGGCGCTCAACGCAGCGACGTTCTTTGGCTGGTCATGAAGGAAGGCGCGAAATTCGCCTTCGCCGGAATCTCGCTTGGACTGCTGGGCGCTTTCCTGGTGACACGCCTGCTCGCGAGCCAGCTCTACGGTGTCGGCCCCATGGATCCGGTTACCTTCATTGCGGTAGCCGCCTTGATGGCCTTGGTCACGCTCGCAGCGTGCTACGTCCCCGCCCGTCGCGCCACGCTCGTCGACCCCCTGGTGGCGTTGCGCTCCGAGTAACGCTGCGCCGAACAGACTCTACCCGCACCCATCCGCCCGGGCGTCATGCTGACCGACGCCGTTCTTCAGGCGAAGGGCAGCATCTCGCGCGGAGTCCCACAATGCCGGGTGCCCAAACCCCTTCGTGATCCTTCGTGTCCTTCGTGGTTAAGAGTTCTTTCTGTCCACCCACAAAATAGTTAACCATGGTTTATCTTGTGCTATATACTTACGCTAATACCCTGGGCCCTGAAGTATTCCTTCTGCATGAACGAGACGACCACAACTTCAAAACCGCAGAGGGAAATGCCGTCGCTCGCACCAATGACGCCCGACGGCGTCGTCATCACCCACGAGGACATCGACCGCGCCCACGACCGCGAGCGCGTCCTTACCACCCGCACGCAGCACGGCCCCTGGTCCCGCGCCCGCCTGCTCTGGCTGCTCGTCGGCCCCGGCATCCTGGTCATGCTCGGCGAAAACGACGGCCCCAGCATGCTCTCGTACGCCGCCACCGGAGCGCGCTACGGCATCGGCTTCTTCCTCCCCTTCGTCGTGCTCACCTTCCTCATGGCCTGCGTCGTTCAGGAAATGACCGTGCGCCTCGGCGCCGCCACGCACCGCGGTCACGCCGAACTGATCTTCGACCGCTTCGGCCCCTTCTGGGGATGGTTCTCCATGATCGACCTCATGGTCGGCAACTTCCTCACGCTGGTCACTGAGTTCATCGCCATCCGCGCCGGCCTCGGATTCTTCGGCGTCCCTCCCGCCGTCTCCGTCCTCGGCGCATGGATCGTCCTCTTCGTCGCCCTGATGGCTCACCGCTACTGGACCTGGGAGCGCATCACCCTCGTCGCCGCCATGTTCAACCTGGTGTTCGTCCCCGTCGCGCTGCTAAGTCATCCGCACTGGCGCGCGATCGGCGGCGCGCTGTTCACCTTCAAGCCGCTCCCCGGCGGACTCACACAAGAAACAGTCCTCATTCTTCTCTCCAACATCGGCGCCACCGTCACTCCCTGGATGCTCTTCTTCCAGCAGAGCGCCATCGCCGACAAAGGACTCACCACCCGCGACATCCGCTTCGGCCGCGTCGACACCGTGCTGGGCGCCGCGCTAGCAGCCCTGGCCGCGCTGGCCACCATCGTCGCCACCGCCCCGCTCTTCGCCCACGGCATGTCCGTCGGCAACTTCGAAGGAGCCCAGTTCGCGCAAGCCCTTCAGCCCTTCGTCGGGCACTGGGGCTCCGCGCTCTTCGCTCTCGGAATGTTTGAAGCCGGCATGGTCGCCGCCATCACTATCTCCACCTCCTCCGCCTACGCCTTCGGAGAAGTCGCCCACCGCCCGCACAGCCTGAATCTCCCTTTCCAGCAGGGAAAATCTTTCTATCTCGTCCTGATTCTCGAAGCCGCCGCCGCCGCCGGACTCGTCCTGATCCCCGGCATCCCCCTCGTCTACATCGTGCTCGTCGTCAACGTGATCGCGGTCCTTGCCATGCCTCCCGCGCTGCTCTTCCTCTACATGCTGGTCAACGACCGCGAAATCATGGGAGACCTCGTCAGCCCGCTCTGGGCCAACATCCTGGCGCTCGGAGTCGTTGTCGTCCTGGTCGCCGCCGGAATCCTCTTCGGCGTCAGCGTCGTCGCTCCCCACGCCCTGGCATTCTTTGGAGGCCACTAGATGACAATCGGAATCAACCGTGGCAAGGACTCGGCTTCAGCAGGAATCAGACTTGAGGAGAGCACGGCTTCAGCCATCGGAATCGAGGGTGGAAGGTGCGCGACCTCGGCCGTTTGCCGGAATCACCACGAGCGCATGCATCGCCGCGTCAAGCGACCCTAAACCAACCGGGCTTCAGCCCCAGTGGTCGCGGAGGAGAGCTCTAAATGGACCCACACTTCAACTCCGCCCCCAGCACCGACGTAAACCGCGAAGACCTCGCCTCCGTCGTCGCCTCTCTCGAGCCCGACCAACTCATCTCCACCAAGGCAAAACACCACTGCCCCCGCCGCGAGCTGACCACCACCGAAATGATTCTCTTCTGGGCCCTCAGGTTCTACCTGGTCTTCATGTTTGGAGTCGTGATCTATCAAGTCTGGACCGGAGCGCACTAAGATCGGAAGCTCGACATCGGCGAGTGAAGGATTTCCTTTGTGAACCTTCGTGCCCTTCGTGGTTCAAGGTTTCCAAATCCGTCCACTACGCAAACTCCGTCCCAACGCATTACACTAATAAGTTGCGATCTGCGCAGCGAGATCCGCATGCGCCCGAATTTATTCCTCGAGGAAGGCCATCATGTCCGTCAATAGTTTCAAGAGCAAATCCACCCTCAAAGTCGGCAACAAAGAGTACGAAATCTACCGCCTCGACGCCCTCGACAAGCAGGGCATTTCGACCAAGCACCTGCCGTTCTCGCTGCGCATCCTGCTCGAGAACCTCCTCCGCACCGAAGACGGCCGCAACGTCACCAAAGAAGAAGTGCGCGCGCTGGCAAATTGGAACAGCAAATCCAAGCCCGAAAAAGAAATCGCCTTCACGCCCAGCCGCGTCCTGCTACAAGATTTCACCGGGGTCCCCTGCGTAGTCGATCTCGCCGCCATGCGCGACGCCATGAAGACTCTCGGCGGCGATCCCTCGCTCATCAACCCGCTGCAACCGGTGGAACTCGTCATCGACCACTCCGTCCAAGTCGACGAATTCGGCACCCCACAAGCTTTCGACATGAACGCCCTGCTCGAATTCCAGCGCAACAAAGAGCGCTACTCGTTTCTCCGCTGGGGCCAAACCGGATTCCGCAATCTCGCCATCGTCCCCCCCGACACCGGCATCGTCCACCAGGTGAATCTCGAATACCTCGCGCGCGTCGTCTTCGTCCACGAATCCCCAGGCAAGCGCGTAGCCTACCCCGACACGCTGGTCGGCACCGACAGCCACACCACCATGATCAACTCTTTGGGGGTGCTGGGTTGGGGCGTGGGCGGCATTGAGGCCGAGGCGGCGATGCTCGGGCAGCCTGTCTCCATGCTGATTCCGCTGGTGGTGGGCGTGAAGCTTACGGGGAGGTTGCGCGAGGGCGCTACTGCTACTGATTTTGTTCTGACTGTTACTGAGATGTTGCGGAAGCATGGGGTTGTTGGAAAATTTGTGGAGTACTTTGGGCCTGGCCTCAAGGATCTGTCGCTGGCCGATCGCGCTACTGTTGCGAACATGGCTCCCGAGTATGGTGCGACTTGCGGCATCTTCCCCATCGATAAAGAGACGCTGCGCTATCTGCGGCTCACCGGACGTTCGGAAGAACAGATCGCCCTCGTCGAGGCTTACAGCCGCGAGCAGGGACTGTTTCACGACGAGAAGACTCCGGAGGCTGAATATTCCGAACTGCTCACGCTCGATCTCGCGACGGTTGAGCCGAGCCTCGCCGGGCCGAAGCGCCCGCAGGATCGCGTTGTTCTCTCGCAGGCAGGAGAGTCGTTCAACAAGGCGCTGCCTTCACTGATCAAGCCGAAGTCTGCCAAGACTGCGGCGACCACGACCACCGCGACAAACAGCGCGAAGTGGGAGCAGGAAGGCGGAAGTCCCACGGCGATCGGCGTGGAAGATCCCAATGTGCACGAGCATGTTCCTGCTTCGGTGAAAGATTCGCTGAAGCACGGCAGCGTCGTAATCGCCGCCATCACTTCGTGCACCAACACATCGAATCCTTCGGTGCTCATCGGCGCGGGACTGCTCGCGAAGAAAGCTGTCGAGAAAGGCCTGACCGTTCCGTCATGGGTGAAGACTTCGCTCGCTCCGGGATCGAAGACTGTGACCGACTATCTGGCGAAAGCCGGATTGACTCCCTATCTCGAGAAGCTGAAGTTTCATCTTGTCGGCTACGGATGCACCACCTGCATCGGCAATTCTGGTCCGCTGCCCGAAGAAGTTTCGAAGGCCATCGACGAAAAAGAGTTGGTCGTCGCGTCGGTGCTTTCCGGGAACCGCAACTTTGAGGGACGCATCAACTCCGAAGTGCGCGCCAACTATCTGATGTCGCCGCCGCTGGTGGTGGCATTTGCGCTGGCGGGCCGCATCGACATCGACCTGCGCAAGGACCCGATTGGCAAGGGCCGCGACGGCCAGCCCGTCTACATGGCCGACATATGGCCCTCGTCGCGCGAGATTGAAGAGACCATGGCGCAGTCGATCACCTCCGAAATGTTTTCCAAGTCGTACGCGGAAGTTTTCGCGGGCGACGAACGCTGGCGCAGTCTCTCGGTTCCCAAGGGCGAGACCTACGCCTGGGAGACGGATTCGACTTACATCCGGCAGGCTCCGTATTTCGACGACATGTCGGTGAAGCCCGCGCCGGTGCACGACATCAAGAAGGCGCGCGTGCTGGCCGTGCTCGGCGACAGCGTCACCACCGACCACATCTCACCCGCCGGATCGATCAAGAAAGACAGTCCCGCCGGAAAATATCTGCAGGAAAATGGCGTGAAGCCGGGGGACTTCAACTCCTACGGATCGCGCCGCGGCAATCATGAAGTGATGGTGCGGGGCACGTTCGCCAACGTCCGCCTGCGCAACAAGCTGGTCGCGACCGAAGGCGGATTCACGCGGCATCTTCCGACGAATACGGAAATGTCGATCTTCGACGCGTCGGAAAAATATCGCGCCGCGGGCACGCCGCTCATCATTCTCGCGGGCAAGGAATACGGATCGGGCTCGTCGCGCGACTGGGCGGCCAAGGGTCCGGCGCTGCTGGGCGTGCGCGCCGTGATCGCCGAAAGCTACGAACGCATTCACCGCTCGAACCTGGTGGGCATGGGAGTGCTGCCGCTGCAATTCCTCGCCGGCCAGAACGCGGAATCGCTGAAGCTGACGGGCGAAGAAGTGTTCGAGATCAGCGGCGTCCGCGACCTGGTCGAGCACTTCGCCGCCGGACGCCAGGTGAAAGTGCGCGCCACCGCGAAAGGCCAGCCGGATATCGAGTTCGACGCACTGGTCCGCATCGACACGCCGCAGGAAGCGCTGTACTACGCGAACGGCGGGATCCTGCAGTATGTGCTGAGGCAGTTGCTGGCGACGAAGAAGGAAGCGGTGGGGGTGTAGCGGTTTTGATCTCTGCTGATACCAGCAACACAACGGGTGCCCCGTCCTTCGCGCAATTTGCGAAGGGCGGGAGTCTCGAACGTTCACTCAAGAATCAAGAACTCTTGTGCCGGCAGTATCGCACCCGCCCTTGCAAAATCCGCAAGGACGGGGCACCCACGGTTCTGGGGCGGGAAGGAAAAAGAAGGAAAGGTGGGCCACCCGTCTTACCAGATTTGGTAAGCCTTTTCTCGCCGAAAGACTCACGATGGGCGACAAGATGAAAAAACGTGTCTGCATGTTCTTCGTCTGTTGTCTTGTGGCACCCTGGGCGGGGGCTACATCGGTTGTAGTGATGCTGGAAAAAGATCGCATCATTCTCGCCGCCGACACACGAAGGAGCGATCTGACTGAGTCCTCAGGCCTATCCAGATCCCATGATGACTACTGCAAAATCACCAAGTTGGGGAGATTCGCATTCGCTGCGGCCGGAAGTCCCGACTACAAGAGGAGTGATCCGTCAGACCCTGTCGGCGATTGGAATGTCGGTGATGATGCCCGCACTTCTTACCGGCTTCACCCTAACAACCTTGTCGAGATGGCGGACGATTGGAAAACCCGAGTGATAGGCCGGTTCGCCAACTTGTATCGCTTTCATCCGCGCCTAGTCAGCCAGGCTGCTAGAGAAAACGACGGAGACATCCTGCTTGTAGGATTATTCGCAGGCTGGGACAATGGACGCCCTGCTCTCGCTGCGGTGGCCATTCTCCTGAATTACGCACCTTTTGCGCTTTCATCCATGCTCACCCCAATCGGTGGTTTCAGGAACATGATTTATGAGCGGCCTGAGCCTTACACGACAAATGGCTCGACGCGACAACTCATAAACGGCGACTCTGAACTCGGCAAAGCCACCGCGAAGAAATGGGCCGTCATGGCACAACGGTTCCCTGAGTCTCAGCGCGACTGGCGATGGATTGAGTTTCTGATTCAATCGACTAATGCCTATGACAAAGGGGTCGGTAAGGACGTGGACGTGTTAGACATCCGGGCATCTCGTTCCAGTTGGTTGCAACGCAAAGCTTGCGTCGCGCAAAAATCAACATAATCATCCTGCGAACCTTGGCGAACGGGAAACCCGGGGACAGACGGGACCTTTCCAGTAGGCAATACCCGAGCATGGTCCACACGGTTGCCACCACCTCTTTTGCCGTCCCTCCGGGACTTCTTCCAGCACCTTCCTACCCACCCAGCGCTGGAGCGCTGGGCTAAATTGTTTCGTCTCTGCGGGACTGGTTCTAATTATTTCTGACTTACTCGGGACTTACGTCCTGGGCTAACACATGCCGCCGCTTCGCGGCTGCACCACCGTCGCGGGGGATAGTGTAGTGGCGTGCGCGATGTCATCCTGAGGTCCGCGTTTTTTGCGGGCCGAAGGATCTATGCAGTTTGCGGGGAATTACATAGATCCTTCGCGAGACCAAGAACGTCTCGCTCAGGATGACAACGTGGGATGACAACGTGGGTTGACAATGTGGAGGATGGCTGGCGCTAACCGGAGTTAGCGGGACTTGCTGGTGCGGGTTAACTCACGTCTGGTTTTGGATAGCAATCCCCAGGCTTCGAGGTAGTGTTCGTATTTGTAGCGATTGCATTTTGGCCGAGTCTCCGGACACAACACGATTCCAGTCTTTGGCCTCGGAGTAAGAATCACAGCGGCGGGAATCAGGTACCAGACATCTGTCAGGACTACGTAGCACGCGAAGAGGTCCACGCGCCTCAGATCGTACCCGGATGTGCGACCTCCTCCCCGAAGCTGGCAGTAATACCCCGCGTGTTTGCGGCAGTTGGTCGACTTCACTTGCACCCTCAGAAAGTGCTCTCGGTCCTCGATGCCGACGTCGTAGGCGAGGGAGTCTCCCCAGGGTTTGAGGATGTGATATCCGTGCGAGGCGGCCGCCGCCATGAATAAAAGTTCGACCCATTCGCCACGCTGTTTATAAGTGCTGAGAAATGGCGTGCAAAAAGGCAAGGGGGCACGTGAATTGTGGTGTGCGCCGGGCTCTCGGCCATATTGAAAATGAATTTCAATTTCATGCTCTCAAGCTAATTTGGGCCCGCCATCTACTCTGTGGTGCAGGTCACGGGCGGATGTGACGGCAAGCACAGCCGATCGCGGCCACCAGTTCGTGCGTTTTTCAGTGCGGGCTCCCCAGTTCGATGATTAACTATCTTGTATGATGTCAGGTTAACCATAGTTAATAACAATCTCGATTGTGTGTCAACAGAGCTTGTCCGACTCGATCATCCTCCGAGCCTACGCAGGGTTCGTTACAGGGGTGTTACAAACGCATTTTTCAGGGCGCGTCAGGGCTCAGGTCGTTGGGGCAAAAGAAGCCGAGATGTCGAACTCGCCGGGAGGAGGTGAAGGGGATTTGATTTCGCTGGTGAGAGCGTATTTGAAGTAAGGGCAGAACGGAGCGCATCGGTCTTCGCTCGGTTGCGACTTGACCCCGCGAGATCCTTCGCTTCGCCTGAAAAGCGGCTCCGCTCAGGATGACGCCCTTCCAACTCACGTCCTCAAGCTCTGGCCTTGGCGTTTGACAGCATTCCTCTTGAACCCCTAACCTTAATTTTCTCTGGCTTATGAAGGTTCTGGTCCTTGGAAACGGTGGGCGCGAGCATGCGCTGGTATGGAAGCTGCGGCAGTCGCCGCGGGTTTCGCAGCTTTATTGTGCGCCGGGGAATGGCGGGATCGCCGATGACGCGGAGTGCGTGGCGGCGGACCTGAAGAGCCTGGAGTCGATCACGGCCCTGGCGGCGCGCCTGCAGCCGGATCTCACGGTGGTCGGTCCGGAGTTGCCTCTTACGCTTGGCGTGGTCGATGAGTTTGCACGGCGCGGGTGGCCGGCGTTTGGTCCGACGCGGGCCGCGGCGCAACTGGAATCGAGCAAGAGCTTCGCCAAGGAATTCCTGCAGCGGCATCACATCCCCACGGCTCCCTTTGCGATTTGCGATTCGATTGAGCAGGTGCGGTCGGCGCTGGGGCATTTTCATGTGCCGGTGGTGGTGAAGGCCGACGGGCTCGCGGCAGGCAAGGGAGTGGTGATCGCCAAGACGAAAGAAGAAGCGGCCGGCGTGGCGGCGGAGATGCTGAGCGGGAAGATGCTGGGCGAGGCCGGGGCGCGCGTGGTGCTGGAAGAATGTTTGAAGGGGGACGAGCTTTCGTTCCTGGTGTTCAGCGACGGCGAGCGCGTGGCACCGCTGGTGGCGGCGCAGGATCATAAGCGCGTGGGCGACGGGGACACCGGTCCGAATACAGGCGGCATGGGCGCCTATTCGACTGCGGATATTGTCGACGACCGCATGCGCGACTGGCTGGTGCATCACATTGCGCGGCCAGTGGTAGCGGGCATGAAGGCTGAGGGCGCGGAGTTTAAGGGCGTGCTTGTATTGCGGGCTGATGATGACAGCGCGCGGGCCGATGGTGCTGGAGTTCAATTGCCGGTTTGGCGATCCGGAGACGCAGCCGATTCTGATGCGGCTGGAGAGCGATCTGACTGAGGCGCTGGAGGCTTCGATTGAAGGGCGCGTGAGTGAGGGGGACTTCAAGTGGTCGCAGGACGCGTCGGTGTGCGTGGTGATGTCGTCTGGGGGATACCCGGGGACGTATGCGGTCGGGAAGCGGATTGACGGACTCGATGACGCCGCCGCGGTTGCAGGCGTGAAGGTTTTTCATGCGGGGACTTCGAAGCGCGACGGGGTTTACTACACTGCTGGCGGACGCGTGCTGGGAGTAACGGCGCGGGCGCGGGATTTGGAAACCGCGGTCGAGCGCGCTTATCAGGCTTGCGGGAAGATTTCATTCGACGGGGCGCATTATCGGAAGGATATTGCGGGGAGAGCGTCGAAGAAGTAGGTTTCAGAGTTTCAAGGTTTCGGAGTTTCAAGGTTTGAGAGTTAAGGTTTCAAAGACTGCCCAAAGTTTGAGATCTTGCTTGCCGGTTGCGGTGCGGTAATTCGGTAGGGATCCTTCGACTGCGGATTTGCTTCGTGTTCGCGAAGCAAATCCTCCGCTCAGGATGACAAATCAACAGGAAACAGTCTGGAGAAAAACATCGATGAGTAAGACACTGGTTTCGATTGTGATGGGGAGCGATTCGGATTTGGAGATCATGCGTGAGGCGGGGAAGGCGCTTGACGAGTTCGGGATTGGGTATGAGATTGACGTGACTTCGGCGCATCGCTCGCCAGACCGGACTGCCGATTTCGCCCGCAAGGCCGCGGGGCGCGGGATTCAGGTGATCATTGCGGGAGCCGGCGGGGCGGCGCATCTGGCGGGCGTGATCGCAGCGCATACGACTTTGCCGGTAATTGGCGTGCCGATCCCTTCGACATCGCTGAACGGAATGGATTCGCTGCTGGCGACGGTGCAGATGCCGGCGGGGATTCCGGTGGCGACGGTTGCGATTGGGAAGCCGGGCGCGACCAATGCTGGGATTCTGGCGGCGCAGATGATTGCCCTGGGCGATGCTTCGATGGGGAAGAAACTCGACGCGCACAAATTGAAGCTGGCGCGGGGCGTGGAGGAGAAGTCGAAGAAGCTGAGGGAGAAGTAGAGTTCCCTCCTAATTTAGACTCACACCTAAATTCAAAGCCCCACTTCCCGCGCAAAGGGCGCGCGAGAAATGGGCACCCGGTCGAGGTTGCTTGAGGGAGGGATCCTTCGACTGCGCGAGCTCATTCGAGCTCGCTTCGCTCAGGATGACAGAGTTTTGAAGTGGGGCTTTGCCTTAGAGGTCCAAGTCTTTTAGGTATTCGCGGAAGGGGCCGCCCAGGTCGCTGCGTTTTAACGCGAATTCTACGGTGGCTTTCAGGAATCCCAGTTTGTCGCCGGTGTCGTAACGTTTGCCTTCGTAGACGTAGGCGTACATTTTTTCCTGCTTCAATAACATTCTCATGCCATCGGTGAGTTGGAGTTCGCCTCCCGCGCCTGTGGGAGTCTTCGCAAGGCAATCGAAAATCGCAGGCGTCAAGATGTAGCGGCCGATGATCGCCAGGTTTGACGGGGCCTCCTCGGGCTTGGGCTTTTCGACCATGTTGCGGATTTCGAAGAGGCGGCCATTGAATCCCTCGGCAGGCTGGGCATCGAAGACGCCGTAGGAGGAAATCATCTTGCCTTCGACGACCTGCGCGGCAATTACCGAGCATTGCTTCTGGTCGAAGACGTTGACCATCTGCTTGAGGCAGGGGACGGGGGCGTCGATGACGTCGTCGGCGAGGAGCACGGCGAAGGGTTCGTTGCCGACGAGTTCGCGCGCCATGAGCACGGCGTGGCCGAGGCCGAGCGCCTCTTTCTGGCGGACGTAGGCGACGTGCATCATGTCGGAAATGTTGCGGACGATCTTCAGCAGGTCAGTCTTCTTCCGGTCGTCGAGCATCCTCTCGAGCTCGTAGCTGACGTCGAAGTGGTCTTCGATGGCCTGCTTGCCGCGGCCGGTGATGATAAGGATCTGGTCGCAACCGGAAGCCATGGCTTCTTCGACGCCGTATTGAATGATCGGCTTGTCGACGACGGGCAGCATTTCTTTGGGCTGAGCTTTGGTGGCGGGCAGAAAGCGGGTGCCGAGGCCGGCGGCGGGGAAAACGGCTTTGCGAACTTTCATCATGGCGGTCGTTGGTCGGTAGCTCAAATCGCAGCCGAACAATTGTAAATGGTGCGGTCGAAGCCTGCGATTTCTTGAAACCTCACTGAGATTGGTTCCCGCTCATACTTGAGTCCAATAGAGATGTCACATCGACGGTCGCCAGTTGTTCTAGAACTGTGCGGAGGGCGCGGAGGACTTCGTCTGCTGCGGTCGCTTTCAAGACGAACTTCAGCATGCCGTCTGGGGTGAACTGGGCGCCACGCTGGGCGGAGACAAAGCGGGCGAGCTGTTCGGGATCGACGGCGGCGTTCTGGCGGAATTTGAAAGTCACGGAGTCGCGCTTGCGCTCGATGGCGTTGACACCGACGCGCATGCAGAGCAGCTTGAGGCTCGCGTAATCGAGGAGGTTGCGGACCGGGGGCGGCGGAGGGCCGTAGCGATCTTGCAGTTCGGCGCCGACGTCTCCGAGTTGCGATTCGGTTTCCACGCGGGCGACGCGCTTGTACATCTGCAGGCGCTGGTTTTCTTCGGGAATGTAATCCGAATTGATGCGGATATTGAGCCCCAAGTTGAGCTGGGTTTCGGCCTCGTCTGGAGCGGCTTCGCCCTTCATTTCACGGACGGCGCGTTCGAGCATCTGCGTGTAGAGCTCGAAACCGATGGCCTCGATGTGGCCGCTCTGCTCGCCGCCAAGGAGGTTGCCGGCTCCGCGGAGCTCGAGATCGAGGGCGGCGATTTTGAATCCGGCGCCGAGGTCGGAGAATTCTTTCAAGGCCGCGAGGCGGCGGCGCGCGATGGGCGTGAGTTCGACTTCCTTCGGGATCAATAGATATGCGTAGGCGCGGCGGTTGGAGCGGCCGACGCGTCCGCGCAACTGGTAAAGCTCGGAGAGGCCGAGGCGGTCGGCGCGGTTGATGAGGATCGTGTTGCAGAGCGGGATATCGAGCCCGTTCTCGATGATGGTGGTAGCGACGAGGATGTCGGCTTCGTGGTGCATGAAGCCAAGCATCACTTTTTCGAGTTCGGCTTCGCCCATCTGTCCGTGGCCGACGATGATTTTCGCTTTCGGAACAAGCTCCTGCAGTTTCGCCGCGATTTCCCAGATGCTCTCGACGCGGTTGTGGACGAAGTAGACCTGGCCGCCGCGTTCGAGTTCCTGCTCGATCGCAGACTGGATTAATTTGTCGTCCCAGCTGGCGACGACGGTTTGAATCGCCATGCGGTCTTTGGGCGGAGTTTCGATGACGCTCATGTCGCGCAGGCCGACCAGTGACATGTGCAGCGTGCGCGGGATGGGCGTGGCCGACATGGTGAGAACGTCGACCTGCTTGCGCATCTGCTTGATGCGTTCTTTGTGGCGCACGCCGAAGCGCTGTTCTTCGTCGACGATGAGCAGGCCGAGATCGGTGAACTTCAGGTCTTTCGAAAGGATGCGATGCGTGCCGATGAGGATGTCGATTTTGCCGGCTTCCGTTTTTTGCAGAATTTCTTTCTGCTGTTTCGGGTTGCGAAAGCGGCTGATCATTTCGATGGTGACGGGGAACGGTCCGAAGCGTTGCTTGAAAGTTTCGTAGTGCTGGAAGGCGAGGACCGTGGTGGGCGCAAGCACGGCGACCTGCTTGTTGTCGCCGATGGCCTTGAACGCCGCGCGCATAGCGACTTCCGTCTTGCCGTAGCCAACGTCGCCGCAGAGGAGACGGTCCATGGGCTGGGAGGATTCCATGTCGCGCATGACGTCTTTGATGGCCTGCGCCTGATCTTCGGTCTCGTTAAATTCGAAAGCGTCCTCGAACTCGCGGACGAATTCGTTGCCTTCGGGGAAGGAGTGGCCCTTGGCCATTTTGCGTTCGGCGTAGAGTTTGAGAAGTTCGTCGGCCATGTCTTTCATGGCCTTGCGCACGCGGGCTTTCGTTTTAGACCACGCCTGCGTTCCGAGGTGACTGAGCGCGGGCTTGGCCCCTTCCGAAGACCGGTATTTCTGAATCAGGTCCAGTCGCGTGAGCGGGACGTAGAGGCGCGCGCCTTCGGCGTATTCGAGCAACATGAACTCGGCGTTGCCGTCGCCCTGATTGATTTCTTTCAGGCCTTGATACTGGCCGATGCCGTGCTCGACGTGGACGACGTAATCTGCGACTTGCAGGTCGCGGAAGTCGGAGAGGAAGGCGGAGACTTTCGACTTCTGGCGCTGGGGGCGCGAGGCGACGGCGTCGGATTCGTCGAAGAGATCGCGGGCGCCGAAGATGGCGAGGTGCGCGTCGGGGAAGGTGACGCCATCGGGGACGTAGGCTTTGGCGAGCGTGGTGGTGAGAACTTCTCCGGCGAAGTAGCTGGTTTCGTCGGCGTAACTTTCGCCGCCGCGGGTGCGGCTGCCGAGGCGGAAGGAAACGTTGTATTCGGTGAAGATGTCGGCCAGGCGCTCAACTTCGCCGGTGTTCGGCACGGAGAACAGGACTTGGTTACCTTGTCCCGTGAGCTTTTGGACTTCTTCAAGCATCGACGGAACGGCGCCGTGGAAGCGGGGCGTGGGCTGTGTAAGGAATGTGACAGAGGCATCGTCGTCGCTACGCGTGATGCCGAGGTGTTCGACGTCGGCTCCGGTGAGGGACGCGACTTTCTTCCACCAATCGTCAGGCGGCAAATACAAATCCACGGGGCGGACGAGGTTGCCGACGCCGCTGCGTTCGTGGGCTTCTTCGACGCGGGTCCAGAAGCGGTCGAATTCGGTGCGGAGGATGTCGGGCTCGTCGAGCAGGACGGCGGCGTGCGGAAGCAGATCGAAGACGGTGCGGTCGGCGCCAGCGACGGGAGCGTAAAACTCCCAGCCGGGGAAGACGGTGACTCCGCCGGAGCGCACGGCGGCTTCGACGATTTCTTCGCTGCCCGTGATGCGTTTGCCGGAAAGGCGTGTATGAATCGCGCCAAGCAGTTGATCGCTGACTGGAGTTTCGGTGAGGGGCAGCAGCAGCGCTTCGTCGATGGGATTCGAGGAGCGCTGCGAGGTGGGATCGAAACGGCGGATCGAATCGACTTCGTCGCCGAAGAATTCGATGCGGACGGGGCGCTCCGCTTCGGGAGAGTAGACGTCGAGGATGCCGCCGCGCAGGGCGTATTGTCCGGGCATTTCAACGACGTCGGCGGATTCGTAGCCGACGGTGTTCAGGTGGGCGAGAAGGTTCTCGACGTCGAAGGATTCACCGCGGCGGAGAACGCGGGCGAGGTCGGTGTAGTAGTCGGCGGAGCGTTGAAGAATGGCGGTGGCAGCAATCGGAGTGACCACGATCGAGGCCTTGCCGGTGGCGATTTTCCAGAGCGCAGTCGCACGCTCTTCCTGGAGTTCAGGATGCGGAGAGAGATTCTGGAAAGGGAGCACGTCGCGAGCGGGGAGGGCGACAACGCCTTCGGGATCGCTGGCGCTGGTGAGTTCGCAGAATCCGCGGAGCACGGGGACGAAATCTTCGACGGCGCGGTTGTCGTTGACGACGACGATCAGGGGGCGGTCGGCATGGCGGCGCAAAAGCACGAGCAGCAAGGCTTTTGCGGTGGGCGAGAGTCCGGAGACACGAATGCGCCCCGTGCCCTCCCGCAGGTGGGAGGCAACACGCGTGAAGGCGGGAAGCGTTTCTACGTCCGCGAAGAGTTCGCGGACGAAGGGAAGCAGCATGCGAATTTAATTTTAACAGGAACTCCGCGCGCGGTTCCGGCCAGAGATGAGGGTCGCCTGATCCGTGACTCGTGGCGGAGTTGACGCTGAAAAATGGCCACTCAGAAGTGAAACGCGATGCCCGTCGTCAAGCGCATGTTGTCCTGAGTTGTGCTGAAGAAGCGCGTCTGGACGTAATCTGCTTCGAGGCGCAACGCAACCGGACGGAAGAGGCGGTAATCGATGCCACCGCCCAACGCCGTGGCGAAGGATGTGTCGGACAGGGCTCCACCGGCGCCAACATGCCCAACTCCGACCATAGCTTCGGCGAACGGGCGCAGCTTTCCGATCGAAAACGATACGCGCGGACCAAAGAGCATGTTGTACTCGTGGGCGCTAACCTTTTGGGGCAGGCAGATTTCAGGGCACACCACGGCCGCATATTCCGAACCGAAGGTTTGGCTGAAATCCGCCACGATGCCGACGTGAGGGAGAACCTTGCCCTCCAGCGATCCAGTCCATCCGTTGAAGTTGGAGCGCCCCGTGGAGAACCAGTCGGCGTTGTTGTAGGTATATCCGAAAAAGATGTTTCCGCTGCTTGGCACTTGGGCGGCGGCCAGACCCGCGAACACAAGCACGGCGCAGCCAATGATCAGAGATTTTTGCATCGTAACGCTCTCCACTTTTGTGAACACAAGATTGCCAATACAGTTTCGATGCACTCGGATGCGGCCCCGTTGTCCCCGTGAGACAAAGGTAGATGGCGCGTCGGGTTCTCTGGTGAGTTCGCAGAAGTTGGGGAGGCGACGACGAAAGATGTCGAGCGGAAGATAGTGGAGGCAACGGGTGATATGGGGAGGTTTTCATCAACTAACCCACCGGAATATACTTTGGCACCATGAGAAACTCGGCATCTGATGGTGATCCCCTTCGCGGGCTGCTCTTTCTCCTCGTGCTACTGGCGATTGCTGCTGCCGGACTGATTCGGCTCTTCGCTTGGAGTATGGTCAAAAGGTTGATGGCTGGCGGCTGGTCCACTACGCAGGGCCGTGTGGAGTTCGGCAGTGTCGTAGAACACCGCGTCCGCTACGTGAGCTACTTCGTAGCCGCGATCTACTACTCGTATTCCGTCAACAACGAGTACTATTCCGGCAACTTCGAGAGAGTATTCCTGCGCGAACGGGCTGCCGACGGTTTTGTAAACAGCATGAAGGATCAAATGATCTTCGTCCGCTCTAATCCGAACCATCCCGAAAAGTCGGCCATTCTCAAGCAGGATCAGCCGGCTGGGTGGCCTGCCTGACCGGGATTCGGAGCAACCCCTTGCCGTACCACATCCGCCGGGCGTGGGCGAAGATGAGTGCTATGGCGATGTAACGCCAACAACTCGCGCCCTCCTTCAATGGGCTGATCCGAGTCGTGCTAGGAGCGTCTGGGCGTCCTTGAGTGAACTCGTTGCGCTCTCTCGAATACCGGCGTTAATGCCAGTGTCGTCTTTCACGCGGTTAAGCTGAGGAATCGCCTCTTCTGTGGTAGTGACAGCATCGGCGGCCCTACCGAGCCGGAATAGCGCAACTGATATCAGCAACTTCGTCTTTGCCTGATCCATGATCTGAATCATTGCGTATTCGTGTTGCTTCTCCGCTTCGCTTAGCTTCTCAGCTTTCACGTAGGTCGCTTCGGCCTGCTGCAAGGATGTCAGTCCGCCGTCAAAGTCGCCCGCGCGCATCTTAGCCATACCGAGGTCCTGCTGAGCACTGGCACAAGTCGAGACCATCGTGGTCTCAGAATCGCACTGCTTGCTCGTGGCTTCAACAAGCTTCTGAAAGGTCGCCACCGCATCGCTGGGACGATTTGCCTCGATGTAGCCGTTTCCAGCTTTTCTGAGAACCTTCTGCTCCTGTTCGGCAAGGAGGGGTTCCTTATGAACCATAGCCAGCGCGGCCTCGTACTGTTCAACGGCGTCCGCAGCGCGTCCAGCCTTGAGAGCTTGGTCGGCGCCAGAGAGAACAGCAGCAAGCTGGGCTTCCAGTGTCAGTTGTTCCTTGGAAATACCGGCCGAGACCGTCACGGAATCTTTGCGTTGCACGGGCGTTTTGTCTTGTGCAACAAGCATGAGACAGCAGAGAAGAAGCAGCGACACAAGGGCACTTATTCGGCGCATAGACGGCTCGCCTCTCCGGTTGGCCACAAGCGCGTCGGCATCAGAGTAGAAGGAATGCCTAACGAGATATTCACCAGCCTCCACGCCAGTATTCTACAGCGGCTCTCATCATGGTTGTCGAAACCAGGCCATTTCACGTTTTGACCGCCGGTCAACGAATGTAACGCAGAAGATGGCGGATCCGAACAACCCAGATGATTGCGAGGGTGGCAATCAGAAGTACGAGTCCGATTAGTGTGGCCGCTGCTCCCGTTGACTGAGCCGTACCGCTCCTGTGCTCGAAGTACCACCCTCCGATTTTGAGCAACAGCAAACCGCAGCCTGTCAAACTGAGCAACAGTGCGATGGAAGTCCACTGCATAGTTGAGAGGTTAGCACGCGCACACGAGACCAAACTGTTGTAATCAGGCGATTGCACGTTTTGACCGCTGGTCAATGAGCCCATGTGAATTTTGCAACAGCAGGCTAAATCCCTTGGGTCGTTGGGTGTATCCTGCTTCGATTATGGAAGCCAAGGGTTTGACTCCGATATTGAACGTGTCTGACATCGCCAGCACGGTCGCGTGGTTTGAGAAGTGGGGATGGAAGAAATTGTGGGACTGGGGAACGCCTCCGACGTTTGGCGCGGTTGGATCGGGCAAGGAAGCTTGCATCTTTCTTTGTCAGGGAGCGCAGGGAGGACGCGGACGCGGCGCGAACACCACCACGTTTCAGCAGGACGGAGACGAAGAGGGCGACAAGGGCGTCTGGATGTCGGTGTGGGTGGACGACGTGGATGAGATGCACAAGCACTGCGTCGCCGCCGGGCTGGAGGTCACATTTCCACCCACCGATATGCCGTGGAACGTTCGCGAGATGCACCTTCGCCATCCCGATGGCCACGTGTTCCGGGTCGGCCGGGGATTCGAGCCCAAAAAGTAGAGGCCCAAGCTGTCGATGAGTGACATTGCTGATAACGTCAGCTATCTCATCGGGTGCTTTGAGCGAACCTTCTACCGTTTTGAATACGGATATTGAACTGGCCCGAAACGCCGACCAGGCATTCCTGCTAACAGAAGCTGCACCACTTTACTTGGCTGCCCCAGCCGTCACAGGGGAGAGCTCAAAAACAAGACCTCGGCTGCCCGGCCCGCCGGACAACGCCGTGCTGTACAGATTGCCCTTGGCATCTGAGATCAGTCCTGCCGGAAAAGCGCCATCAAATCCTCCGCTGAAGTCGTGGAGAGTAGTTTCCTCCCACTTGCCGCCTTTGCGCGAAAGCTTGAACGCCGTGCCACAGCCATTCGCAGATCAACGATGCATTCATTGATTCCGCCGCCCGAAGCGGTGGTTCCGTAGAGGTTACCGGCAGCGTCCATAATAGTTCGGCGACGTATCCAAAGCCGTACAGCCCTGGCCCCGCGCAGGTGGCATAGAGATTGCCCGCCCCGTCTACGATGAGATTACTGGCAACTCCATCGAAGACGTATATCGTGGACGAAGTAAAACCTCCTGAGCCATCGGGCGAGTACTCTACGACAGAAGCCCAATAATTTGACGTGTAAAAGTTGCCGGTCCTCAGAGCGAAGAAATCGCGCAAGCTTTGTGCTAACGCCACCACTTTCCGTCCCAGAGACTACCCTCATTTTAACGTTTATTTACTCAACACAACTACTACACCTTCGCATAAACTCTCAATTGTTGTGATGGCTCGGGGCATCATCTTCGTCTTGATTGCGGCCCTCATCGTTGAGGTGCTGTTCTGCCGATGGCTCGCCAGGAGGAAGTGGAGACCGGCAACAACCCGCATCACCATAGCAGCCGGAATCGCTTCTCTCGGTGGCTCGGCTTGCGCTGTCCTTCCTTACACGGACTACTTTCCGGTCTTTTTCAGTTCGGGTCTCGCGGTCGTGTGGCTGTTGGCTGCCATCGGGGCCATCGGCATTGGGATCGGCGTTTTTGCGTTCAGCATAGGCAGCAAGGTCGCGGGCACAATTTGCGTCCTGACCAATATCCCCGTCCTCGCTTACTGGGGATTCATAGGCGCCTTTGTCTCCCTGGGGGGATCGAGGTGAGTCGTACTGCCGCAGAACAGTAATTCGAACAGGTAGGATTCGACCGGAACTGTTGAGAAATCCCCATTTCACTCAGAACCTGACAACTTCTTACTCTGAGTCCCAACGCAGACCGTCGCGACCCTCGTGCGCCTCCTTTCTTGCCACCGAAACCGGCCACTGAGTCCATTACCGTCGTAACGGCAAATATCGAACAGAGCTTGTCCCAGCGAAGCGCGAGCCGCAACCTAGGGGCAGCAGTATCTCTGCGGAGGAACTATGTCCCTGGCAGCCTCACCGTCGTTCAAAGCCAAGCTTGTGGGCAAGCGTGTGGTCGTGAAGGTTTCTCTTTTCAGCCGAGCCTTTCCCGCCACAGTGGCGGCCACCGATGAAACGGGATTCTGTCTTGTGAGCGACGAAATGGTGACGGCTTTGCGCGAGATTACCGGCAGCGCAATGGCGAGCATGGATGCGCCTCACGTCTTTCTGCCGTACTCAAGCCTGGAATGGCTCGTATTCTCGGAGGCCAAAGCGTCAGCGGCTTCCGCCTAGTTCCCTCCGAGGCATCTATAATTCTGCGCCATGCAAGCTTTCGGCGTCCGTCTTCTTACAATTCTCCCGCTCTTCTTTGTGTTCAATGCAATTCTGCTGGCTCAGACTGCGGGCGTCGATCCGCTGGCTCCTACGCATGACACCAAGTCTGCCGCTGAGATCGATCACGAGTGGCAGGTATCGGTGTCGAAGTATGACGGCGCGCGGGCCGCGATTCTGCGCGAAGTCGACCGGCAGGATAACGACGGTCCGTATCGCGCGGACTGGGAAACTCTGCGCAAGTTTGCGATGCCGCAGTGGTATAAGGATGCGAAGTTCGGCATCTTCATTCACTGGGGAGTGTTTGCGGTTCCGGGAGCGATGAATGAATGGTATCCGCGCAACATGTACCAGGAGTCGGACCCGGCGTTTCAGGAGCACCGAAAACTTTACGGGCCGCAGGACAAGTTTGGCTACAAGGATCTGGTTCCGCTGTTTAAGGCGGAGAAGTGGGATCCGGCGGACTGGGCGCGACTTTTCAAGGCGGCGGGAGCGCGATATGTAGTGCCTGTGGCCGAGCATCACGATGGCTTCTCCTTGTACGATTCGGGCTTGTCGGACTGGACCGCGATGAAGATGAGGCCGAGGCGCGACGTGATTGGCGATCTGGCGCGCGCGGTGCGGGCCCAAGGACTGCACTTCGGGACGTCTTTCCATCGCGCCGAGCATGATTTCTTCTTTGACGGCGGGCGCAAGGTCCGCTCGGATGTGAATGATCCGCAGTACGCCTCGCTCTACGGGCCGGCACATGCCTGGCTGTCCGATCCTGGGCAACCGGTGGCCAATGACTGGACGTACGTGAGTCCGGAGTACGCGAACGACTGGCTGGCGCGCGCGGCGGAGATTGTGCAGAAGTACCAACCCGAAGTGATGTACTTCGACTGGTGGATCGGGCAGCCGAATTTCCGGCCGAACGTCACGAAGTTCGCGGCGTTCTATTACAACTATGCCGCACAGCACGGCATTGCTGGTGTGATCAACATCAAGGACTACGCCCTCGACTGGCATGCTGGAGCGCGCGACTTTGAGCGCAGGTTGAGGGAAGGGATTGACGCCGAGCACTGGCAGACCGATACTTCGATCAGCAATCTTTCCTGGGGATACCTCGAGCACGATCAATTCAAGACGCCGGAGTTTCTGGTGCATCAACTGATCGACATTGTCAGCAAGAACGGGAATCTGCTGCTGAACATCGGGCCGCGGCCGGATGGGACGATCCCTGACGAAGTGCGCAACACGCTGCTCGAAATTGGCGGCTGGTTGAAGCAGAATGGCGAGGCGATCTACGACACTGTGCCGTGGTCGATTTATGGTGAAGGGCCAACCAGGATTCAGGCAGGGTTTGGGCACGATCAGGACACGAAGCCGTACACCGCCGACGACTTCCGCTTCACGCGCAAGGGGAATGCGCTGTATGCCATTCAGATGGCATGGCCAGCGAATGGGCGGGCGGTGATTCATGCGCTGGGCGCGGCGCAGCAGGCGAAGGGACTGCAGATCAGGAACGTTGAATTGATTGGGAGCGGCGCGAAGGTTGAGTGGCACCAGAGCGACGATGCCTTGGAGGTGAGGTTGCCGCCATCGGCGCCGGGGAAGTATGCGTATGTGTTGAAGGTTACGATGGCGCCGTAGGAGTCCAAGTACCTCAGGGGCTAAAGCCCTGATCAGGGTTAGAGACTCTATCGCAGCGCTGAAAGCGCTGCGCCACCCAAAAGCCCAGCGACGCAAAAGCTGAGCGACCCAATAGGGCTGCGCCAGGCCAGAGCGCTGCGCCCAAGAAGATTCCCCGCCCCACTGACCACAGGGGCTGAAGCCCACTAGATTTTTCCTGCTTTTCGCGGCCCTGAAGGGCCACTCTTCCACGGTCGTGCAGGCATGTGTGTTTTTTCGCAACGTCCACCGTGGTGTCGGCACCGCCGTTCCCGCGAGGGCTCGGAGCCGACCCCTTCCCAAAACCAATTCTTAGAGCAGGTCTTAGAGGCTGCGGAAGCGGTCTTTTACTTCGCGGACGAATTCCATGAACTTGGGTTGGGTGATGATCTGGGGATGCCAGCAGAGGTCGCGTTCGACCAGGTCGTAGGTCTCGACGATGTGAGAGCCGGGCAGAGGGTTGCCTTTCGCATCGTGGTCGCGCCCCATCAGCCAGAGATGGTCGGCGACGGCCGATGCGGCGGTAATGTCGTGGGTGACCACGATGATGGTGTTGAGCTCATCCATGTTCGCGACCTTCTGAATCAACTCGCTGGTTTTTTCTAGCATGAGCAGGTCGAGTCCGCTGAAGGGCTCGTCCATCAGCAGGAAGTGGTCGGAGCAGAGGATTTGCTGGATGATGGCGCAGCGCTGGCGCTGTCCGCCGGATAACTGCACGGGGTACAGGCGCGCCTTGTCGACCAGGTCGAAGTCGCTCAGGTATTGAATGACCTTGTCGCGGGCAGTCTTATCGTCTTTTTCCTTCTGTTTTGCCGCAAGGAGCAAGTTCGACATCACAGTGCGATGCTCGAATAAAGGGTAGTCCTGGGCGACGACTCCAACCTCGCCGGGTTGCACCGGGCGATCGAGACCATTAATTGTGACGCGCCCGGAGGTGGGCTTATTCAGTCCGGCGATAATGCGGAACAACTGCGTTTTGCCGATGCCGCTGGGGCCGAGGAATCCGACGACCTGCCCCTGGACGTGATCGGAGCAGATGATGTCTTTGATCTCCGCGCTGACGTGCTTGAGGATGGGACGGCCGTCGTACTCGAGGGAGACGTCCTCCACCTTCAGCAGCGTTTTTCCGTAGGTGTATGTGGGCATGGTGTCGTCTTACTTCCGCTCCAGAGTCAGATCCGCGTACGGACAAAAAACGTTGCGCAGCAGGCCGATCGCGTAGTCCTGTCCCAGGCCCAGCACCAGGAAGGTCAACTGGATCGCGACCACTGCGGGCAGGTGGAAATGCTTGTTCTGATTTAGAAGCATGGCGCCCACTCCGCCTTCGGAGCGGGAGATGCCTTCGACCATGGTGAGCATCATCCATCCCATGGCTGCATTCTGGCGCAGGACCTCGAAAGCCTTGTCCGCCTGGCCGATTACCACTACTTCGTACACCACGCGCCATTCTCCCATGCGGAGGGTGCGCGCCAGATCGAATCTTTCTTTCGGGATGCTGGCGACCACCTCGGCCATGCCGGTGACAAAGAATACCGATACCGAGAAGACCAGCAGATACAGTTTGAGCTCGTGCCCGGTGGTAGCCATCAGAGTGAAGAAAAACGTGAGGCCCACCAGGGAGAGAAAGCGCAGCTTGCTGAGCAGGGTCACGATCGGACGAAAGAACGGGATGACCGTGAGGTAGGCCATGCCGAGCGAGAGCAGGGTGGCGAGCGCGATGGCTTCCAGATTCAGAATGAAGCTGGTGATGAGCTCGCCGCCCAGACCCTCCGTCCACATTTCGCCCAGGGCCTGCCAGACTTCCTTGGGCTTGGGGAGAAAGACGGTCGGCGAAAAAGCCCAGATGAAGAACAGCAGGAGCAGCTGGAATCCGACGAGCCAGCGCACGGTTTGTTTGGAGATCACCCGGTTGGGTGAGAAAACCTCAATCGCCTGATTCATCTATCTCTATCTTTGTCATTTCGAGCGCAGCGAGAAATCTGCTTTTCCCTTGCTGCATGGAAACAGCAGGTTCCTCGTCGCTGCGCTCCTCGGAATGACAACCCTTCTTGTCGAAGCACTCCTCGAATGACAAACTGGTTTCCCGGAATGACAACTTGGTCGATTCCGCTGTGCTGTTTAGCTGCCTGACAGCGTGATCTCCACGCGGCGGTTCGCGGCTTTGCCGGCGGCGGTTTCGTTGGTGGCCACCGGATTCTGCGAGCCATGCCCGACGATCTTGAAGCGGCTGTCGGGGAAGTTGCGCGGCGCGTGTTTTTGCAGCCAGTCTTTCACCGCGGCGGCGCGGGCATCGGAGAGCGCCTGATTCACTCCCTCACTGCCGGTATTGTCGGTGTAGCCGTCGACCTGAATGAACAAGCCGGTGATGGCGAGAGAGTCCTTCAGTTCCGACATGGTGCGCACCCCTTCGGATGTGAACGTTGCCTTGCCGGTATCGAAGTTGATCGAGTATGAGCGCTTCGAAACCACCGGCCCAGACTCATTGGCGGCATATTGCGGAGCCTCGCCTTCAGCACCGCCGCTGCTCATGCGCGCCTGCGCTCCGGTGATGTAAGACTTGTCCTCGATGTCTTTCACGTCTGGGATCGGCGTGTCTTTGAACAGAGCAGGATATTGCTGGGTCGCGATGTTGGCGAAGACGGTGTAGGTCGAACGGAAGTTATCGTTGGTGCCGGGCTCGAGGCCGAAGAGAATCAGGTTGTCGGCAAGATTGTTGACCGTCGAGCCGCCGAGGTCGACTTTGAAACCTTGGGCGTCGGTTTCGGTTACGCCTTTGTAGTACTTGTACCAGTAGGCTTCATCCTGATCGTTGTACACCTTCGCGCTGATCGCGGAAGCTTTGTGCAGCACCTGATCGAATGCCTTGACCTGGTCGCCCGCTTCGAACGTGGCGGCGAGCATGCCTTCGATTTCGGCGCGATTGCGTTCGAAGAAGTTCTTGGGTCCGAGGATTACGGCGGGCATCTGCGAGCGGTATTGTTTGGAACTGACGACCTTGATCAAACCGCCCTTGCCCTTGGCGATGGTGACGTCGCCGGGGGTCCAGGTCACGACCGCATTCACGCAGACGCGCTTGGTTTCGCCGGTGAGATGTCCGTCTTTTACGACCTTGCGGTCTTCGCATTTTCCGGCAACGTAGTCGGCGGCGGCCACGTTGTAGTCGGAGGCATTGAGCCAGTTGACGGCGTCTGGATCCCACGTCTTCTCGTCGGGGTTGTTCTTGATGCTGTTGTCGCCTTCCCACTTCTGGGCGATGTTCCAGTCGCCGTCACGGAGCACGCCTTCGACCAGCAGGCCTTTCGCCTCCTGAGGATTGCTCTTTACTCCAGGCGGCGCCATCAGCGAGTCTTCGCCGCGGCTATAGCCGGTTGCGCCAATTACTTTAGCTTGGAATTCGTTGCCGAGTTTCTTCAATTGCGGGTTGACGGCCGCGAGAAACTGTCCCGAGCCATCGCCCATGATCACGACAAAGTTCGCGCCGTTGGAGCACTGCGACGATCCGCTGGAGATCTCGCGGGCGCAGGCGATCAGGTCTTCCTGCATCTTGCCGGTGTCATCCTGACGGACAAGCATCAGGTTGACGCCGTGCTTTTCCATCAACGAGCCTTTGGTCGTGTTCGCGCCACCGTTGGCGTAGATCATGTTGATCTGCGCATTCCATTCCCAGATTTCGCCGCGAATCAAAGTCGCGGGCACGCTGGCCGCAGTCGAAGCCGGAAGCGCTACCGGCTCTACGTTCTGCACCAGCGCTTCCTTGACATCCGGCAGCGCAGCCTTTTCGGGGACCAGCGCCTTCATGACGCCGGGCGTGGGAATCCAGCCAAGTTCCGCGGCTTTGCGGAGTCCGAACACAAAGCCCGCCACGAGCAGAATGATCAGGATGATTTTCGGGCCAGTCTTTAGATGTGCCATGCCTTGCTTTTCCTCCCCGGATACAACTCGTATTTCGAATCTCGTTACTTAAACATGTCGCCGTAATCGCCGGCACTCTTCGCGGCCGGTGGAGCGTCTGGAGCTTTGCCGGCCGGAACCGGCACCGGTGCTGCGGTTGCTCCCGGCAGCAGGAATGCCGTGTCGGTTGCACCTGACGTGAGCAGCTTCTGCTCGTAGGCGTCGAGCTTCTCGAGGGCCTCGGTTTCGACCGCGCCGTTTTCCAGGTCGATCGTGTCCATGAAGTTCTGCGCCAGGCGCTGGAAGTCTTCCATCTCGCCGAGTTTGCGTCCCGCTTCTTCGGCGAGGTGCTCCATGGTCTGGTTGTAGAGTTCTTTTTCGTCGCCCGTCCCCTTGATGACGGCGAGTGCCGTGCGGTAGGCGCGATACGCGGTGTTGATGGTCTTGTACTCGATCTCCGCCTGCTTGACTTCGTTGTCGGTGTCTTCGATGTAGAAGTCGATGTGAACGGCCCACTTGCTGAGCAGGTCGTAGATGTTTTGCAGCTTGCTGAGCAGTTGCTGGTAGCTGAGATTCGACTTCTGCAAGCGCCCGGCCTGATTGGCCTTCGCCTTCATCTGCAGCGCCATGCGGAGCTGCTCGTTCTGGTCGGCGGTGCTGGTGGCGAGCTTCTTGGCGTGGGCCGCCAGGCGCATGTTTTCATTGGCCATCGCCTGGTTCTTGTCGATGACATTTTTCAGGTACTGGATCTGCCCGCTGACGTTCGAGATCTGCTGCGACATCACGTCGCGGCGCTTGCGCATCTGCGACAGATGATCTTTCAGGATGCCGATGGGATCGATGTTGATGATCATCCCCGTGATCCAGCGCATGAGCAGGCGGAAGAGAAGATGGGTGCGGCTGCTGAAAACGACGAACAGCATCGCGGCGATGATCCCCGCCAGGTAAATCATGTGCAGCGTGTCGGCCAGCATGGAAACGATGAAGGGCACGATCTGGGCCCAGCCATAGACCGCGGCGGCCGCCGCCAGCGCGATGAAAATCATACCGGTCTTGCCTTCCGGCCGCGACCAGAAAGACTTCAGTTCATCGCCAAGATTCGTAGGAGTGGAAGGCGTTATGCTCATTGTTCTTCATCCTTGGAGAAGGCTGACGTACTTGGCCTTTTCCTGATCGATCTCAAGAGCGCGTCGCTGCACCGCAATGGCAAACTGCGATTCGGCGCGTTGAATCTTGCCCTGTGCTCCCACTAGTTCAGTCGTGACGTCCGCAAGCCGCTGCTGGAGCTGGGCAATTTCTTTCTGCTTCTGCGCGATCGCGTCGGTGACTTCCTGCACTTTTTTCTGGCGATCGTCGATTTCGCGCTGCTTGGTGGCGGCCGCCGAACTGGAGAACGATTCCTGCTCGTTCTGCAACGCGACTTTCAGACCATCGAATGTGGCGAGAATCTTTTCCTGCGAGAGGCCTTCCTGCGCCTTGGCCTGAATCACCGCGGTCTTGAAGCGGGTGCGCTCGTCCAGCGAGGGGATGGCGGAGAGCGGATCAAGATACTTGTGAATGGTCGCCGCGACCTGCGTGGCATCGAAATTCGTTTTCGCCAGAATGCGTTGGTAGACGTGCTCCGTCTCTTCGGTCATCGGTGGCGCGGTGGCTGGGCGATAGGAAACATCCTCGGTAGAAGCCGCGACTGGCGCGGCTGCCGGAGGCGCAGCTTCGGTGTGAGGCTGGGGATGCGCCTGCGTCTGTCCTTGGGCCTTGGGATCGTCGTCTTCGATGATGACGTGTTTAATGCTGTCGATAAATTTGTTGCTCATAACTCGCGCTCCCTAAGCTTGTGCTACGTACACTCCCGCCAGACAGTTCCCCGGCGCCGCGGCTCTGATCCTGTGTTTGTCCGTATGTTACTGAAAATGATCGTCTCGTTATAGCGTCGCGTGGGGATGGGTACCTGCTCTACCAATGGCAACCATTCCGCGGGTCTGGTCCCGCAACGGTTTCACAGAGGATGCTATGGCCTGAGAGGGGTGATGTCAACGGCAGGATGGGCGCGGAATATTGCACTTCGCAAAGCAATTTTGCAGAATTCGAGGCCCGTGGATTATTGGCTCGGCTTCGGATGATGAGGCCGCAGAGAGCGCGCCACCAGCGCCAGTCCGCCGACCAGCAGAATCAGCATCACCATGGTGTTGAAAAGGCTGGCTCCGCGAAAGTAGATGTGCATGTTGGCGATGATGCCCGCGAAGATGAACAGGGCTCCGGCAACAGTCAGAATCCATCCGATGGTGCTTTTGCCATTCCAGAAAAGGATCCCCACGCCGAACAGCATGGGCAGAAGCGTGACGCCGAAGCTGTTGCCTCCCCAGAAATTCCAGTAGGAACTCACCACGGTGACTTGATCGGTGATGAGGAATCCGCCAATGCAGGCCATGGCAAACCCGAGCAGAAATTGGCCGAGGCCGCCGGAGGTTCCACCGACATCGCTGATTGAACGGTTGTCCATGCGCGACAGCATAGCATTTTGCGACGCAGTGGGAAATGAAGAAGCGCTGGGCCGTATTGCTATTTGCGAAGTGCGCTGCGGCCGAGAGCGACCAGAAAGATTGCGCTCTTTCCCCGGGCATGGGGCGAGAAGAAGTTGACCACGTCGTCGTCGTAAAAGGTTAGGCCGCTCGCGCCGAGGCCTTGGGCATACGCCGCAAGGTAAAGCTTGCCGCCCAGAATGCCGGCTTCCAGTTGTGCGGCGCGGTATCCGCGGTTGCCGTAACGCTCCAGAATCTTCTTCAAGTCGGCGAGAAAGAAGACGTCGACGGCGGCATCGGCAGGGAGTTGCTGCTCGAGGCCCAGGAAGCCAGCTTTGTCGCGGAAGTCCCCGGGCTTCAGCAACTCAAGTGACTTCTTTTCCCAGTGATAGAAGTAGGCTCCGGGCGGCAGGCCGTCTACGTTGTTCAAGATCAGATACAGGTCGTTGAGGTGGCTTCCCGCGGAATCCAGAAAGTCGGCAGGAATGCCTCGCGAGGCGCGATCGAGCGCGAGGGAGAGCTGTGGCAGAGTGATGGATTCGCGCGAGAACTGGCGTGTGGAGCCGCGACGCGCAATCACCTTCTCGATGGAGTCTTGAGGAATGGGATCGCTGGGCAGCAGCAGAGGCGTCGTTGTCCCTTTTGTCGGGGGAACGAGGAATGGCGGTGTCTTGCCACGCCCGGCAGCGACTTCGCTGGCGGATTCCAGCGAAGAGGCTTCGTGCATCTTGCGCATCGCCGGATAGTCGACCTCTTCCTTCGAATAGGCGACGATCGGAAGGTTGAGAGGAGAAATTTTCGGGGGGCTGGGCGGCGCCGCTTGCTGATATCCAATCGAAACCAGTGAGAATGCTACTTCGCGCTTCGTGTCGAGGCTGAGCAGTTCGTTGATCTGAGAGTCGACGAATCCGGTTACAACTTTAGCCGGAAGGTTCATCGCTTCCGACATTGCCAGGAGATTGGCGAGGATGGTGCCATTGTCCCATCCGAAATGGCGATAAGTGCGGGAGCGATATTTCCACGCGTTCCGCCAATACGTCCCGGTACAGATGATGGTCACCGGCGCATGCGCAATAGACGGGTCGTCGCCCGTCGCTTCGACCAGCGTCTGCCGGAAGTCTCCGGTCCGCAGCTGTCGCAGGCCGAACTCCGCGACGCCGAAATGGTAGAGGCCAGCGGCGAGTCCGGCTGAATCCTTGGAGCCTGGTAAGTCGGTGCAGGCCACGTACAGTTCGATTTCGTAAAGCGCGCCGGTGCAGGCGGCAGCACGAAAGAAGGTCTCCACGTGCTCCTGCCGCTTGCTCCGGACAACCCCGGCGGAAAAAAACAGAAGTTGCGCCAGCGTCTCGAGATTGGGAATGGCCTCGGTTGATGCTTGCGCCCCGGCAGGCGCAATGGCGTCGAGCGCCGCGCGTCCTGTCTCGTGGAAATCTTTTGGAAGTCGCATCACCTCGAGCGTCGGATAAATCTTGAATAGCAGCGGCTTGTTCTCCCAGTCCAGAAAATGGGGACTCGTCCGCACGCTGAGCGGCGAATGCTTGGTGCCGCTGTGGTATTGCCAGGCGGCGTCGAGGTGGTTGTTCTGGCTCAGGGGAACTCCTTCGGGGTCAGCGATAGGCGCCGGGCGGCAGGCCGGTGATGCGGATTCCAGCGTGGCCTTTGTGGCGGATGTTCATGCCGATGAGCAGGGCGGTGATGTGCTCAACGATGCGGGCGTTTTCGAGTGGGCCGCCATCGATGGCGCGGACGCCGGGAATCTTGGCCGCCAGTTCGCGGGTGAGCTGCGCAGCGTCGGAATCGTTGCTGCAGACGATTACATCGCAGTCGAGCGGAGCGTCGGTATACAGCAGCTCGGCGGAAACGTTGTGGAAAGCGGCCACCACGCTCACTTCTTTAGGCACGAGCTCGGCAGCCTGCTGGGCGGCCGAACCCAGCCAGACTCCAAGGGTGCGCGAGGCGCGACCTCCAACGCTGGCCGCCAGCGGGACGGTGGCGTCAATAAGGATGCTCCCCTCGGTCATGGCGGGTTTGAGTTGCTTGAGCAGGGAAGCTTGACCTTCGAAGGGGACGGTCAGCATCAGGATGTCGGCGGCGGCGCAGGCGGCAGCGTTGTCCATGCCAGAAACGTTGGCCTGGCTGCCAACTTTCTCGCGAATGGCGTCAGCAGCTTTCTGCGCGCGCTCCTGCTCGCGCGAACCGATGATGATGGTTTCTCCCGCACGCGCCCAGCGCAGGGCGAGCCCCATGCCGGCTGGACCGGTTCCACCAATCACTGCGATCGGCCGTGCGCCTGAGGGGCTTGCTGTCGTCGTCACGCGAATTCAGCCTCGAGCGCCTGCTCGGCGACGCATTCACCTTCGTAGGGAAGCTTGATGTGGATGCGCGAGTAAGTGGTGTTGCGTTCGGCGGGGATGCGGCCCATCTCCAGTATGAGCGACTGGAAATCTTCCGGGCTGGTGTACTGGCCCGCGGTAGCTCCGGCTTCGCGCGAAATATTTTCTTCCATCAGGGTGCCGCCATAGTCGTTGGCGCCGGCGTGCAGGCAGAGTTGCGAAAGGCGGCGATTCAGCTTCACCCACGAAACCTGAATGTTGTTGATGGAGCCCGCGAGCAGCAGACGCGCCAGGGCGTGAACCTTGAGATGTTCCGCGAGCGTTGGCCCCGTGCGCGCCAGGCCCTGATGAAAGAGCAGCGTGTTCTGGTGCACGAAGCCGAGCGGAACGAATTCGGTGAAGCCACCGGTTTCGGATTGGATGTCGCGCAGCAGTCTCATCTGGCGGACCCAGTGTCCGGGAGTTTCGGCGTGTCCATACATCATCGTTGAAGTCGAACGAATGCCGCAGCGGTGCGCGGTGCGAATGACTTCGATCCACTGCGCAGTGGAGAGTTTGTTGGCCGAGAGGATGTGGCGGATCTCGTCATCGAGAATTTCGGCGGCAGTGCCGGGGAGCGTGCCGAGGCCGTTGTCGCGCAGCATAGAAAGGTAATCGGCCAGCGGCATGCCGGTCAGCTCGACGCCGTAGACAATTTCCATCGGCGAGAATGCATGGATGTGCATGCGCGGGACGGCGTTCTTCACGGCGCGGAGAATGTCGCGGTAGTAGAACTTGGGGAGATCGCGCGGCAATCCGCCCTGGATGCAGACTTCAGTGGCGCCGAGCTCCCGGGCTTCGACGGCCTTGCGGGCCATATCGTCGAGAGAGTGGAAGTATGTGTCGGACTCGCGCGGTCCGCGGCTGAAGGCGCAGAACTTGCATCCCACGAAACAGATGTTGGTGAAGTTGATGTTGCGGTTGACCACGTAGGTGACGATGTTGCCGGCGAGTTCAGCGCGCAGCATGTTAGCCGCGACCAGCAGGCCCAGGAGATCATCGCCTTCGGAGTTGGCTAGTGCATAGGACTCTTCCAGTGAGAGGTCAGCGCCGTTTTGCGTTTCGAGGACCTTCTCCAGAGACGAACGCGCTGCCGAGGTCAGGCGCGGCGCAATGTCAGACCAGTCGAGGGAAGGGAAGGATTCAAGTTCCGAGTAAGCGAGTTCGCGGTGCACGATGTTCTCCCGTCGGTACAGTGTAGCTCTATCCGTCCGGAGCCACAAAAGCAACGTCATCCTGAAACCTAGCGCAGCTGGGTTGATGGACCCTACGGCGGGTGAAAGTCTGATGCTGTGACGGGAATACCCATGCCGCATGCGCCAGGTGCTCTCGCCGGCAGCATGATCGTCTGCCGCGCATCGTAAGGTCCCTCGGAGAGCTATCGCTCTCCTCAGGATGACATCCCTGGCGATGAGGCTCTTTGGCAGACGGATCAGCGGAATAGGTCGGTGGATGCAGGGCGGAGCAGTTCCCGGACGCAGCCGGGGCCCGCGTCGTAGCGGAATCCTCGAACAATGCAGGCGGGGGCGCGGTTGAGTTTGCCGCAGACCAGTCCGGCGGCGCAGGCCAGTTCGTCGGCGACGGCTTCGACGCTGGCTTTCAGTTTGTAGCCGTGAGAGTCGCGGCGGCCGCGATCGTCGCGGAGCGGCTTCATCCCAGCGATGCCGATTGCGAACTCCATCAGTCCTTCACGCCAGGGGCGGCCGAAACTGTCGGTAATGACGACGGGGATAGCCAGGCCCGTTTGCCTCTTGAGTGCGCGGCGCAGATTGGCGGCGGAGCGATCGGAATCCTCCGGGAGCAGCAGAGCGTGCCCCCCGCCGTTCACGTTGGAAACGTCGACGCCGCTGTTGGCGCAGAGAAAGCCGTGGTGCGTCTCGGTGATGAGAACGCCGTTCTTACGGCGGATGACGGCGCGGCTCTCGCGCAGGGCCAGTTCAATCACCCGCGGGTCGAGGGCATATTGTCTTGCCCATGAGATGGATTCGTCGGAGGGCTCGATCGTGGCGAGGTCGATGATGCGGCCTTCGGCTTTGGAGACGATTTTGTGTTTGACGATTAGTATGTCGCCGGGTTGAAGGCAGAGGCGGCGTTGGCGCATACCTTCGAGCAGTTTGTCTGCGAGGGCATCGCCGGGCTGGATTTCGTCTCCGACGGGAACGGGGATCAGGCGGAGCTCATCAGGCGGAGTTGGCTTGTGCTTCTTGCGCTGCTTCGCGGCTGGTTCCTGATTGGCGTGACGGGATTTCGTCATGAAACGATATTACGCGTGCCCCATACTCTTGCTCATTCGCCGCTTCGCGGCTGGACGGGCGAGTCGCCCGTCCCTACACGAGCATATTCGCGGGCCCAGCGCTGGGCGCGGGTTTCGCCGGGGAGTGCGATGAGTCTTTCCAAGTCTTCGGGATTGTCGACGTCGACGGCGATTCCTGCGAAGTTCAACACGACGCAGGGCTTGCCCGTAGCTTGCGCTGCGGCGTGATGTGGCTTGAAGCTATCGTTGCCGAAGCGCAGCGGGAACAGATCGGCGGGACGGCGGAAGGCCGCGTTGGTTCCGCGTCCGTCGGCGGCGGGGACCAGCACGCTGCCTTCGGCCGGCGCATGCTTCAGAATTTCTTCGAGTTCCCAAGCCTCGATCAGAGGGATGTCGGCGGGGATCACCAGCGTGCTGTCGGCCCTGCGCTCGACGCAGACGCGAGTGGCCATCTCGATCGCGCCGGTTTCTCCGGGATTGTCGGGATCAGGAATGACCTCGAATGCATACTCCCTGGCCAGCGCCACCGCATAAGGATCGCTGGTGACGAGAACGACCCCCGGGCGATTGTTCCAATCGTGAAGGGCAGTGAGCACGTCGTGGATCATGGCCTGCGCCAGGGCGGTGCGAGAAGGCTGGTCGAGAATGGCCGCCAGACGCTGTTTCGCGGCCGACGTATTCTTGATCGGAACCAGAATCACGGCTGGGGGTCCAGATGGCGCGCCGCAACACCGTGATGGATTGGCTCATTGCCCGCGCGTGAAACTGGCTCAACGCACGAGAGCACCTCTCGCGCCAGGGCCGCCTTGTCGTCGGCGCTGCGCATAATGGTTTGTGTGCATTGCACGCGCAGGCCGTTGGTGCGGAGCGCTTCAGCGGCGCGCGCGTCACGCGTGTCACAAATCAGCACGTCGAGAAAGTCTTCATACGCCTGGGCGACGCCAGCGATCGAGCACGGCAGTCCCTGCGCGGCCATGAGAATTCCGGCCGGGCCCGCCACTGGAGCATTGCCTACGATGGGGCTGATGGCGGCGATTTTTCCATGAGCGCGCTGCAGAGCATCGCGAATGCCCGGAACCGCGAGAATCGGGCCGATGCTGGTGATGGGATTGCTCGGTGCGATCAGAACGGCGTCGGCCGAAACGATGGCATGGATCACGCCGGGCGCAGGCTCGGCATCGGACGCTCCGGCAAACCGGACGGAGTTCACCGGGTCCTGATACCAGCGTTGTACGAAATATTCTTCAAAGCTCAACTCGCCGGCGGGCGTATCGACGCGGGTTTCGACGCGCGAATTACTCATCGGAAGAATGCGCGCTTTCACGCCGAGCTTTTCAGAGATCACCGCAGTGGCGTCGGAAAGGGCTTTGCCCTCGGCCAGCAGGCGCGAGCGCAGCAGGTGCATGGCGAGGTCGCGGTCGCCGGTGTGGAACCACGTGGGCTCGCCGAGTTGCCCCATGGCCTGCAGGCAGAGGAAGGTATCGCCCTTCACGCCCCATCCGCGCTCGCGGCTGAGCATGCCGGAGAGCACGTAGGTGATCGAGTCGATGTCGGGCGAGACGTAGAGGCCCCACCAGAGCAGGTCGTCGCCGGTGTTGACTACCAACGTGATGTCTTCGGCGGGCATGACCTGGCGGAGGCCGTCGACAAACTTCGCGCCACCGGTGCCGCCGCTGAGCACGCAGATCATCTTTCCAGCTCCATCATCTCTTCAACCCCGTCATCTTCTCGATCCCATCAAGCCGCCCTCTTCGTTCTTGCCAGTCCGTGACCATCGGCGGCGGCGCGCAGTTTTTCCGACAACAATCCAGGCTTGGCGGTCACGGCAGGAATAAATTCGGGATAAACAGGCAGGCGCTGCTGCAAGGTGAATCCCTTGGCCTCGGTGCGGAGGCGCAGTTGCTCCAGGTGCGGCCAGGGCTTTTCCGGATTGATGAAGTCAGGGGTCAGCGGTGACACTCCTCCCCAATCGTTGATGCCGGCGTCCACCAAATCATCATAGTAAGGCGCGGAGAGGTTGGGCGGCGCTTGAATATTGACGTTGGGGAGTAACAAGCGAGCTACCGCCACTGCGCGGTGCATCTCGCCACGCGTAGGCTCGGGCCAGTTCGCCATGGGAATCGCGGGCTTGACGCGGAAGTTTTGCACGATGACTTCCTGGATGTGGCTGTAGCGGTCATTCATATCGCGAAGCGCGAGCAGCGTGTCGACGCGGTCTTCGAGCGATTCGCCGATGCCGATGAGCAAGCCCGTGGTGAACGGGACATTCTGCTTGCCGGCGGCCTCGATCGTGCGCAGGCGCTTGGCCGGGACCTTGTCGGGAGCGTTGTCGTGAGCGGCGCCCGGGGCAAGCAGTGCGGCGTTCGTGGTCTCGAGCATCAGGCCCATGCTGGGGGAGACCGCGGCGAGCCGGGCGATCCATTCCGCGCTGAGCAGGCCGGGATTCGGGTGTGGAAGCAGGGTGGTTTCGCGCAGTATGAGTTCGCACATGGCTTCGAGATAGTGCAGCGTCGACTTGTAGCCAAGGTGTCGCAGCGTTTCGCGCATCTCGGGGAACAGGAGTTCGGGCTTGTCGCCAAGGCTGAAGAGGGCTTCGGTGCATCCCAGCTTTTCGCCGGCGCGGGCGACCGAGAGGACTTCGTCGGGAGTCATAGTGTGGGCGCCGGGGTCGCCGGGATCGCGGCGGAAGGTGCAATATCCGCAGTAGTCGCGGCACAAATTCGTCAGCGGCAGGAAGACTTTGCGTGAATATGTGATAACGCCCGGTTTGAAGCGTTCCTTAGCGGCGCGAGCGGCGGCGAGCAACTCGGGAAGATCGTCGTCGGAGCAGCCGATCAGGTCCAGGGCTTCTCCGCGGGAAATGGGTACGGCGGGCGCGATGGAGGTGACGGTCACGTCCATCGAATGATACAACGTGTCGTGGTACTGTAGCGGTTCGTGTGGAATGGTTCGTGTGGGAGCGGGTGGTGTGGGACCGGGTCTCTGACCCGGTCGCGGCGCGGAGCGCCGCCGGGATCCTGGCTTAGAGCTTGATCTGTGGTTAGAAGAAATGCGGCCCTGCGGGCCGCGGCCGGGTCTAAGACCCGGCCCCACACAGAAGCAGAAGCACAGAAGCAACGATGAGCCTGAATTCTCTGGAATTTCGTAAGGCGATGGGATGCTTCGCCACCGGGGTGACGATCATTACGCTCGACCTGGAGGGCGAGGTGCACGGCGGCGTTCACGGCATGACCGCCAACGCGTTCGCCTCGGTCTCGCTCGATCCGCCGCTGGTGCTGGTTTGCGTGGAGCACAGCACGAGGACGCACACCCACCTGCACGCAAAGAAGCGGTTCGGGATCAATGTGCTCTGCGAAGATCAGCGGGCGATCTCGGAGTACTACGCGCGGGCCGAGCGGGCCCACGAGAATGCCGAGGCTGAGGCCGGGGCGAGGTTTGACCGGACCAAGCACGGGACTCCGATGCTGCACGGGGCGCTGGCATACCTGGAGTGCCGCCTCGAGTCGGCGCAAGTGGCCGGGGACCATACCATCTTCATTGCCCAGGTCGAGGACGTCGTGGTGCGGGAGGGAGAGCCGCTGCTGTTCTTCCGGGGAAAGTATCGAGGAGTCGGCGAGGAAGTGGGGAAGTAAGCCTACGTCGCAGGTTCCGGTGACAATTCGGGCCGCGGCGCGTTTCGCTCGGGTGCACGGTGTTTCTTTTCTCGCGCCATGTGAGCACGAATCGCGTCCATCGTTTTCCAGTAATCCGCAAGTTCAGAGATTCCTCGTTTCGAGAGACTGACGGTTGTGCGCATCTTCTTATCAATGATCTCCTTGCGAATGACGACTAGTCCGGCCTGCTCCAGGTTAGTGAGCTGAACAGATAGGTTCCCCTTTGTCAGCCGCGTTATCTTTTGCAGAAATACAAAGTCCGCGGACGCACACGAAGAGAGCACAGTCAGGATCGCCAACCTTGCCGGCTCGTGTATCAGTCGATTCGGAGAAGGGAGTACGCTGGTTTCGTTACTCATCGTCGCCCTCCGCAACTTTCTTCGGCAGCGCGCGGACCAGAACGATGTAGTCGTACAAACCCAGCGCCACGAGGCTGAGACCGAGCCCGCCAGCGTTCAGTAGCTTCCACAGGCCGAGTTGCTTTGCATCCGGATGCCATATTGCGTAAGAGACAATAGAGGCAAAACCAATCATTCCTAAGAGTATGAAGTACAACTTTTGACGTTCGATACTGCTCATGTGCCACCGCACGCTGCTACAGAGCAACATCACCCAAAAGGCCGAGGGCCACAGATTGATCTGTCGGGCAGGATCAGAGATCATCAAGTGTAGGCGAGAAGCAACAGGGTCGAAGTACTGTGCGATTAAAAGCAGCACAAGCAAGACCAGGAAGAAGACGGCGGACCACTTAGATGCTGGCTTTCGTGCTGCCTTAACAGAGCCGAATCGTTGCTTATAGTACTCGGGGATCCAATCGGCTAGGTAGATTCTCCAACCCCCCACTAGCAACGCCAGCCATGCCAGCACTGCCAAGAGTCTCCACCATCCGTTCAGCCAATGCAAGCTTTCCTCGGCATTCACGAGGAAAAGGAGCGCTCCAAGGAGCGCCGTGTTAAGCCCTGGCGGAGATCCCAGAAGCCTTGTGACATAGCCGAGTCGTTCGTGCTCGTCCACCAGCCGATCCGGCGAAGGGAGTACGCCGGTTTCGTTATTCATCGTCGCCCCCCGCAACTCTCTTCGGCAGCGCGCGGACCAGAACGATATGCTCGTAGATACCTATCGCGATGAAGCTGAGACCAAAACCGCCAGCGTTCAACATCTTCCAAATTCCGAGTGTTTCGGCGCCCGGGTGCCATACTGGAAGCAGGGCAACTGAGATAGACGCGAGCAGCCCAAGAAAGCAAAACCACTGGCCATCTGTTCTTCGTCGCCATAACAAGCTGGTAGAGAGCGATGCGAGCCAAAAGGATGAGGGCCCCAGATTGATCTGATGGGAAGGGTCTGAGATTAGCAGATGTACGTGGCCCAGAAAGCTAGAAGCTAGGGGTTCAAGACGACGAGTGACTGGTTGTCCGAAGAGAATAAGTGCAATAAGCACCAATAACAGGATTCCGAATCCCTTGGCGCTGATCTCCTGCGGCTCCACGCGACCGAATCGTTCCCGGTAGTACGTAGGAATCCAACGCCGCCAGGCAGCGAAGAAAATTAGCATTCCTGCCAACCACGCCAAATCGATCGCCCATCCGCGCGGCCATTTCAAGGGCG
Organism: uncultured Acidobacteriaceae bacterium; assembly: GCA_963701935.1. Lineage (GTDB taxonomy): Bacteria > Acidobacteriota > Terriglobia > Terriglobales > Acidobacteriaceae > Sulfotelmatobacter. Next base: position 90,014 of record CAVPBT010000003.1, read on the forward strand.
CTTCCATTAAGAAGAGGAATGTTCCAAATAGCACCGTGTTGAGCCCTTGCTGCTGAGTGCCCAGGAGTCCAGTGACGTACTTAAGGCGCTTGTGGTCGACGGACAGTTCACCATTGGCTGTCGAAGGCACCGTAGTGTCCTGCATGAACTGGTTTATACCATAAACCACGGGCGCAAGGCTAGCCCCACGGTGGGCGCCGGACTGTGTCACTATTGAAAGCCTTGAGCATCTAATCACTGTCGAAATAAATCATTGAAATGGAGTTGATTTATGGCCGAGAAGACGGCAGAAAAGATCGCGAAATCGGAAGCCGAGTGGAAGAAGCAGTTGACCGACGAGCAATATCACGTCACCCGCGAAGCCGGCACCGAGTGTGCGTTTACCGGGAAATACTGGAACACAAAAGAGCCGGGGATGTATCACTGCGTGTGTTGCGGATCGCCGCTGTTCGATTCGCAGACGAAGTTCAATTCCGGGACGGGCTGGCCGAGTTTTACCAAGCCTGCCGAGGGCGGCGGGGTGGTCGAGCATCGCGATTCGAGCTATGGGATGGTGCGGACTGAAGTCCGCTGCGCCAAGTGCGATGCGCATCTGGGGCACGTGTTTGAGGACGGTCCGGCGCCCACGGGGCTGCGCTATTGCATGAATTCGGCGGCGTTGGACCTGCGGCCGGCGGGGAAGAAGTAAAGCTCCCGTAGAGACGTAGCTTGCTACGTCTTGCGGGCGGCGTCCGGAATCATAGCGAGAGAGACGTTGCAAGCAACGTCTCTACGAATGAGATACGAATTCGGCGAAAACAACAGGGGCACGCGCGAGCGTGCCCCTTGTTTTGCCCCAGACGTTCAGCCTGCCAAACTATGCGCTAGCGGTGGCGGCCAGGGCCTTGGGAGCCTCGACTGCCTTGGGCTGCGCGTTCTGCTTGCCTTCGTTGCGAACCTGAATTCCACCCTTGAGCGAGGCGCCGTCTTCGACGCTAATGCGCACGGTGGAGATATCGCCGGCCACCGAACCTTCGGCGCGGATGTCGACGCGATCGCTGCACTCGATGTTGCCATTCACCTTGCCCATGACCACAACTTCCTTGGCCTGGATGCTGGCATCCACTTTGCCGTTGCGGCCGATGGTGACACGGCTCTCGGGCATATTGATTTTGCCTTCGATGCGACCGTCGATGTAGAGCGCTTCCGAGCCGCTGATTTCGCCCTTGATGACCAAAGTGCGGCCGATGGTGGCCTGATCCACGGGAGCGGTCACGGTTTTGACTGGGTTGTAAGCGTTGGGGTTGGGGACCGGCGAACCGGCCTTATTGAATGAGTTCTCCGACGACTGAAGCATGCGACCTTCCTTGGGTTCCCGCGCGGCGCCTCGCCCTTGGGTTCCTGGCACCTATTCCTGCGGTTGGTCTTGAAATTTGTGGCCTGCGGCAGTTGCTGGCCACTTGGCCACCCTGAATATCGCACAGGCGTAAGGGCGGGCGAGAGATTACGGAAGGTGGTGTACGGGTGCGGAGGTGGAATTTGCGCTACTCCAGACCAAGGTTGTCATCCTGAGGCCCGCGATCTGTGCGGGCCGAAGGATCCATGCAACTTCTTGTCCGAGGCACGAACTATTCGGAGTTCTCGAGGTCTTGCGCCAACTCTTCCCATTCACCCACCAGAGTGGAATGGCTGGCCTTGTGCTGCCCGAGTTCCAGCGACTGGCGATGAGTCTCTTCGGCGCTAACGAAATTCTGCAGCGCGGTTTCCAAACGCGCGATCGCGTCTTCGGACTGGCTGATTGTTTCTTCTAGATCGTGGACTCGGTCTTCCATCTGCTTGCGCTTGATGGGATTCAGGCGCTTCTTCGCTTCGGCCGGATCGCCGGACCCATTTCCATTCGCAGGCATGGTTGCGGCGCCTGGCTTCGGAGCGGGTGCCGGCTCGTGTCGAGCAGCCTTCACTCCGGGAACGTCATCCAGCGTCGGCGCGACGTGTTGTCCTCCTTGTTTGCGCCAGAGATAGGCTTCGTAGTTCCCGGGGAAAACCTCGACTTTGCCTCCGCCGACCTCGAAGACGCGCGTCGCCAGCTTGTCGATGAAGTATCGGTCATGCGAAACGAAAACGACGGTGCCGGTGTATTTGACCAGCGCTTCGAGCAGCACATCTTTGGCGCGCAGGTCGAGGTGGTTCGTCGGTTCGTCGAGCAGCAGGAAGTTCGCGGGATGCAGCAGCAGGCGCAGCAGGGCATAGCGGCCACGCTCGCCGCCCGAGAGCACGCCGATCTTCTTGAATACGTCTTCATCGGAGAACAAGAAACATCCCAGCAAGCTACGGAGCTCGGTTTCACCGGAAGCGGGCGAGGCATTTCCGAGGTCGTCGAGGATGCGGGCGTCGGGATCGAGTTCCTTGTACTGGTCCTGCGCGAAGTAGTCGGCTTCCACGTTGTGGCCGAGGCGGTATTCGCCGCGCGTAACCTTCTCCGTCCCGGCAAGCAGTTTGATCAGGGTAGACTTGCCCGCGCCGTTGACGCCGACCAGGGCGATGCGGTCTCCGCGCTCGATCATGAAGTCGACGTTGCGGAAGACTTCTTTGTCGGCCCCGCCATTTTTTCCTGGATAGCTCTTGGCCACGCCCTCAAACTCGGCGACGATGCGGCCGCTGGGCTTGGGCTGCGGGAACGAAAAGTGAATTGTCTTTTCTTCCGGCGGAATCTCGATGCGCTCGATCTTTTCCAGTTCCTTGATGCGGCTCTGCACCTGCTTGGCCTTCGTGGCCTGGTAGCGGAAGCGGTTGATGAAGACCTCGAGTTGCTCGATGCGGTCGCGCTGGTTGCGATAAGCGGCTGTTAGTTGCTCGTTGCGCTGCGTCTTCTGGGACAGGAACTTGTCGTAGTTTCCCGTGTAGAACCAGAAGCGCTTGTTCCAGATTTCGGCGATCTTGTTGACCGTAACGTCGAGGAAGTAGCGATCGTGCGAGATCAGCACGAAGGAATGCGGATAGTTCTGCAGATATTCTTCCAGCCAGTTGCGCGCTTCAAGATCGAGATGGTTCGTGGGCTCGTCGAGCAGCAATAGGTTGGGTTGCTGCAGAAGAAGCTTGGCGAGAGCGAGGCGCATCTGCCATCCGCCGGAGAATTCGTCGGTCAGGCGCGGCCAGTCTTCTTTCGTGAACCCGAGGCCCATCAGAACTCTGCCGACTTCGGCTTCGATGGAATATCCGTCGCGGGTGCGGAATTCGTGTTCCACGCGGTGGTAGCGGTCGGCAACAGCGGAGTATTCCGGACTGGTGTGGTCGAGTTCCGCCATGCTGTGGGTGAGCGATTCTAATTCCGTTTCCATGGCGCGCAGGTCGTCAAAAACCGACATACATTCTGCGAAGACGCTGCGGCCGGAGAGCGTGAGGCCGTCCTGGGGAAGATATCCGGCAGAAGTGCCTTTGGCGACGACTAGGCTGCCGTAGTCGAAGGTGTCCATGCCGGCGAGGACTTTCATGAGCGTGGACTTGCCGGTGCCGTTGCCACCGACCAGGCCGATGCGGTCATGGTTCGTGATGAGCCAGTCCGCGTTTTCGAAGAGGAGTTTGTGGCCGAAACGTTTTCCGGCGCCGGAAAGCTGAATCATGGGCTGGAGTTATCGTCTCATAAACCGAGGCTGACTCGACACTGACACGTAAGAAGGGCTTAACCACAGAGGACGCGGAGGACACAGAGAAGAAAAAACCTTACGGCCAGACCACGTTGGCAATTGGATCCTTTACCGCCGGGCGGGCGTTACGAGGACCGGGATAGGTGCCCCAGAGTTCGGTGTGGAACTGAATGCGTTCGAGGGCGCGGTCGATCACGGCTTCGAGTTCGTGAAGATATTTCACTTCACGTCCCTTGGCCAGCCGGCGCCTGGCTTCTTCGGGGCTGAACCACGTGGGGCGGCGGTTGTCTTCGTCGGGCCGGCGCATCTGGTGAATCTCCATCAGGAAGGCTTTGACCACAAATTCCTGCACGCCTCCGGGCTGCCAGAAGACGCCTTTGGAATGAATGTAGAGATGGAAGTGGCGCGGCTCAATCGTGCCAAGCGCGCCCGCCTCTTCTGCGGCCTCGCGTTCCGCAGCTTGGCTATGCGACAGGCGGGCGTCGGTCGATCCCTTGGGGAACGTCCACTTGTTGCCGCCGTTGGTATTAACCAGAAGGAACTCAATCGCCGTGCCGCGCCTGCGATAACAGATCGCGGCCACCTGCAGCGGCAAGGACTTCGCGACGCGGGCTGACCCCATGAGCGGCCTCCTGAGAACCTAAGACAAGGTTACATGAAAGATATTTCACTAGTGTTAAAGTGCAACAAAAATTGTGCACCCAGGAGGGTTACGAAAGGGTTACGTGGCTACCGCGCGAGTGTACTGGGGAAGACGCGATTTTTCACCAACTATCGGTGAGTTGTACGACAATGTGGGGCATGCGCGCCTCCGGGTCGCCCGATCGATCTGTGCAATTTTCGAATACTTCTGTGGGTGCGCGTCAAAGATCTGAAGAGCGGGTACGCTGAAGCCCAACCCGCCAGATGGGATGTCGATGTAGATGGGGGACGTTTGAAAAAGGGGCGGTTTCTCGAACGCGCGGTGTTGGTCCTTTGTGGATTGCTGGTGATGACGCTGGTGGACTGCCATTCGGCGCCATCTGCAGAACGCTCTCAGCCGGTGACGGTTACGTACCTAGGCTGGGGCCCAGTCACAACCGGCCGGCTCAGCCGCGATGAAAGCGTGTTTTCCAAATTTACAGAGAAGACCGGAATCCGCGTCCATTACATTCCTGGCCCCGAGACCTCCACGGAAACGCTGGAGATGTACGAGCACTCCCTGCAGAGCAAACCTACCACTCCTGATGTGTACTTGATCGACGTCGTCTGGCCGGGAATTCTCGCCGAGGATCTTGCCGATTTGCGCCCGTATCTGGGAGATGAAGCCAAACAACATCTGGATGCCGCCGTGCAGAACGATACGGTGAACGGCAAGCTGGTGGCCATGCCTTTTTTCGTGGAGACGGGAGTCCTCTATTACCGGACAGATCTGCTCGCAAAATATGGCTACAAGCACCCGCCGGAGACTTGGGATGAGTTAGAGCAGATGGCCGCCAAAATTCAAGCGGGAGAGCGGGCCGCCGGCAATCCAAACTTTTGGGGTTACGTGTGGCAGGGCGCCGCGTACGAAGGGCTCACCTGCGATGCGCTGGAGTGGGAGGAGTCGCAGGGCGGCGGCCGGATCGTCGAAGAGGATGGAACGATCTCTGTGAACAATGCGCAAACCATTGGTGCTCTCAAGCGGGCCAAACATTGGGTGGGCACGATTTCTCCGCCCAGCGTCACCGAGTTCAAGGAGGAAGACAGTCGAAACGTATTTGCCGCGGGCAATGCGGCATTCCGCAGAGAGTGGATTTGGGCTTCGTTCACCACGGGCCAAACGACGGATTCTCCCATACGGGATAAGTACGCGTTAGCCAGGCTTCCGAAAGGAATTGCGGGAAGCGCGACGGTGATAGGCGGCCGGTCGCTAGCGGTGTCGAAGTATTCCGCCCACCCGCGGGAGGCTGCAGAACTGGTCCGTTATATGACGAGCCAGCAGGTCGGGCTTAGTTTCTGGAATGATAGTTCTCTACTGCCGGCTCGCAAGGATTTCTATCAGGACCGGCAGTACCTCGAGACGCAGCCGCAACTGGAAGCGCTGCGGGACCTGTTCGTAAGCGGCGGCGCCACCGCCCGACCTTCCGCGATCGTGGGCAAGCGATACGATGAAGTTTCGCGAGCCTACTTTTCGGCCGTACACTCCGTCCTCACTGGCCAAACAGCGCCGGAAAAGGCAATGGCGGACCTGGAATCGCAGCTGGTCAAGATCACGGGTTTTAAGCCGGGGAAACCAAAGCCGGTGCAGACCGCGTCGATCACCCACTGAGGCGGGTATGGCGAGCAACCTTTGATCCGATGAAGACACGTAACGATGGTTGAAGCTCATCCCAAACAGTCGAGCATTAGCTCGCTCCTGGTCCTCTCCTTTGCCTCGGTGGGGATGCTGATGATCCTCGGCGGGATCATCTCGCTCTGGCAGCTGAACTTTATCCGCGAGCGCGCGCAGTATGTGTACCAGACGGATAAACCCGCCAGAGCTGTGCTAAGGGTTCACAGCGACTTCCTCAATTTTCAAAGAGAATTACTGCCCCTCTCGAACGCGCAGGACGCGGCGCGCTTCGAATCCGAGGGGAACCGGTTGCTGCGTGCGTTTGGCGACGACGTCGCACAAGCCACGGAGGCGGTGCGTGCCCTGCCTCCAGGAACGCAGCGCGATTCCGAACTCAGCAGTCTGGAAACCGTCCGGACCCTATTCGCCGGGCAAGTTGAATCTCTGATCGGGCTGGCCAAGTCGGGAGACTGGGTGGGGGTGCGCCTCCGGCTCGACAGCCGCATGCCAATGATTGGCGAACTTTCCGAAAGTCTGGTGCATGATATTGACGCGATCGTTGAGATCGAAAAGCAAAGCGGGTTAGAGGACATCCGTCAAGCTGAGATTCGGACCAACTGGACGATGGGGATTACCGGAATTTCATCCCTATTGCTGGCTGCGCTGCTGGGGATCGCCGTCACCAAGCGAATCGCGGGGCGGCTTGAGAAGCTGGATGTGGCTTCGCGCGCTCTGGCGCGGGGGGAATTTCAGCATCAGGTGGTGGTCGGGGGAAATGACGAGATCACGAGGCTCAGCGGGACTTTCAACGATATGTCCGCGCGCTTGCGTGGCTTGTACGAAGAGTTGAGGCGGAGCGAAGCCCACTTCCGCGCACTGATCGAAAATGCGCACGACTTCATTTTGCTGGTGGACCCGGATGGGACGGTGCGATACGCCAGCCCTTCCATGGAGCGTGAATTTGCCCGCGGAGGGTCCCTGATCGGCAAGAACATCCTGTTTCTGTCGGAGCCTGACGATGTGGAGGCGCTGAGGGCCTTGCTCGCTCCGGTGGCTTCGGGCGTTCCTCAAAAGTCGATCGAGTTCCGCATGCGCAGCGCGGATGGCACGTTGCGCACCCTGGAGACGCACGGCGGCCCTTTGCTGCAGGACTCCGCCATCGGAGGAATCGTCTTCAACGCGCGTGACATCACCGAGCGCCAGGAGATGGAGGAGCGACTGCGCCAGGCGCAGCGCATGGAAGCCATTGGAACGCTCTCCGGCGGGGTCGCCCACGATTTCAATAATCTGCTCACCGTCATTCGTGGCTATGCCCATCAACTTCTGGAATCACGGCCCGATCCGGAGAAGGCCCGCGCGCAGGTGGAGCGCATCGACGAAGCCGCGGAGAGGGCGGCGGCGTTGACCAGCCAACTCCTGGCCTTCAGCCGGCGGCAGGTGTTGCAACCCAAAATATTTGACTTGAACGCGCTGACCACCGGTCTGGATGAGATGTTGCGCCGCCTGATCGGCGAGCACATTGAAATGAACACGATGGTCGCTTCGGACGCCTGTATGGTCAAAGCCGATACTGGACAGATCGAACAGGTGATCATGAATCTGGTGATCAACGCGCGCGACGCCATGCCTGAAGGCGGCAAGCTTACGCTGGAGACCGCCAACCTTGAGTTAGACGCGGCCTATGCGGCGAAACACGAAGGCGCGCACCCCGGCTCTTATGTGATGCTCGCGATCAGCGACACGGGAGTGGGCATGGATGCCAAAACCCAGGCTCGCATTTTCGAACCGTTCTTCACCACGAAAGGCCTCGGCAAGGGTACCGGCCTCGGTCTCTCGACGGCTTATGGCATCGTGAAGCAGAGCGGAGGACACATCGGGGTTTACAGTGAGCCGGGACGAGGCAGCACCTTCAAAGTCTACCTTCCGCGAGTTGCTGAGGGCATAAAACCCATCAAGAAAGAGGACCGCTCGGCCGTCGAGCATCGCGGCCATGAAACCGTTCTGGTGGTTGAGGATGAGCCCCAACTTCGTGAACTCGTCGAACTGATGCTGACCAGCCGCGGGTATTCGATCTTGACCGTGGAAAATCCCGTGCAAGCCGAGGCTTTCAGCCGACGCTACTCGGGACCGATCCATCTGCTCCTGACGGATGTGGTTTTGCCGGGGATCAGTGGGCGCGAGGTGGCGCGGCAAGTCACGGCGCACCGGCCGGACATCAAGGTTCTATTTACGTCAGGCTACACGCCCGACGCGATCATCCATCATGGTGTACTGGAAGCGGGCCTGCACTTCATACAGAAGCCATTTACGTTGGAGACACTCACGAACAAGGTGCGGGCCGTGCTGAATAACGAGGGCTAGGACACGATCAGCGGGTGGATTTCTGGCGGGTGCTCACGGGCGCGTGCTTTGCAATTCCATCCCAGGGTATCCGGTCCGATAGTTACGGAGTTCTCACGCCAGATTCCGCTGCAGCGTGTCCCGCCCAAGCTCGTTTTCCCAGCGTGCCACCACCAGCGTGGCCACTCCGTTTCCGATCATGTTGACCAGCGCGCGGAACATGCTCATGAAGCGGTCGATGCCGAGGATGAGAGCCATCCCGGCCACGGGAATGGCGGGGATCACGCTCAAGGTCCCGACCAGCGCGATGAACGATGCTCCCTGCACGCCGCTGGCGCCCTTGGAGGTCAGCACCGCGACGGAGAAAAGCGTTGCCTGCTGCAGGAATGTCAGATGCGTGTTGGTGGCCTGCGCGACGAACAGGGCTGCAATCGTCATGTACAGCGCACTGCCGTCGGTGTTGAAGGTATAGCCCGTGGGCACGACCAATCCGACCAGCGACCGCGAGCAGCCCAGTTCTTCCAGCTTTTCCATCAACGTGGGGATCGCGGTTTCGGACGAACTGGTAGCCAGCACCAGCAGGATCTCTTCTTTGATCCGCAGCAGGAATTTCAGCAGACTGAATCCTGCCAGCCATGAGACTGCGCCAAACACGATGAACACGAACAGAATCGATGTGATCCAGAATGAAGCGATCAACCGCAGCAGGGGGCCCAGAGAGGAGAGCCCGTATTTGCCGACGGTGAACGCCATGGCGCCAAACGCTCCGATGGGCGCGAGTTTCATCACAATGTTCACCATGCGAAAGACAACCTTGGTCAGCGACTCCAGCAAAGTGACCAGAGGTTTGGCGTGTTCTCCAGCTGCCGACATGGCAAACCCGAACAGGATCGAGACGAACACCACTTCCAGGATGTCGCCTTTGGCGAAGGCATCCACGATAGTAGTCGGGATGATGTGTATCAAAAAGTCGATGACGGTCTGCGTCTTTGCTTGTCCCGCGTAGTCGGCGACGGCGTGGGTGTCGAGAGTTGCCGGGTCCACATTGAAGCCGCTGCCGGGATGCACGGCGTTGCCCACGATGAATCCGACCACGAGCGCCAGAGTCGACACGATTTCGAAGTAGAGAAGAGCTTTACCTCCGACGCGGCCGACTTTGCGCAGATCCCGCATTCCGGCGATTCCGGTGACCACCGTGCAGAAAATCATCACCGTGATGATCATTGTGATCAGGCGAATGAAGGCGTCCCCGAGCGGCTTCATCGCGATTCCGCGTGCCGGACTGACGTAGCCGAAGATGACGGCGACTATGATGGCGACGCTGACCTGCACCCAGAGCGACGCGTAAAAGCGCTTGGGACGCTGGGCGGATGCGTCGGACTGCGGAGTCGGAGTTGGCATCTTGCTCTTTCTGGTCTGTTCGAGATATCCGTTTCGTTTCCGGGAGCCGCTGGGCTTCGCCCTCGCGCGACAGCCGAGGCGGCCGTCGCCACATGGGCATCGCTACTTGGCCTCGCTAACTCGCCGGCGCCTGCAGCGTTTTCACCAGCCACGGGATGATCACTTCTTTGAAAATCCTGGGATCGGGCCACACTCCGACTTGCCTTCCGAGATGGCCGCCGCGCGGGTTGATCCACGCTTCTTTCGGGACGTCGCCTTTGCTCAACAACAGGTATTCATCTTCGATTGGAACTTGTGTGTCGAGTACGCCCGCAATCACGAGCATCGGGGCCATCGGCTTGCCCAGCAGATCCTGGTGGACCAGCGAGATCTTGGGCATGAACTCGCCCATCTGATCGAGCGTGTGCACGCCTTCGAGAATGTTCATGAGCGCGGGCACCTGATCGAATAGATATTCGCGGTTGCCCAGCAGATGGTTCATCAGGAAATCTTTCTGGAAGAATATGTCGACCGGCGGCGACTGCGCGCTGCAGCCGCGCAGGCGGGCGCGCTCCACGATCGCCATTTTGGTAGCCCAGTATGCGCCCCAACTCACGCCGTGCAGGGCGATGCGGTTCTTGTCGATTTCCGGCCGGGACTGCGCGTAGTCGATGACCTTCGAGAGCATGCGATCCGAAGTCTCGCTGACCTTAATGGGCGCCTGGCCGGTGCCGGGTCCGTCGACCGCCAGGTATCCGATGCCGAAGGGAAGAATCGCGCTGAAGCTTTCGGTCAGATCTTCTTTGCGGCTATCGAGGCCGTTGACGGCAATGACCAGCGGCACCGGTCCTTTCGCGTTTCTCGGCAGGCGCAAGTAGCCGATGATTTCTTTGCCTTCGAACGGAATGCGTACGACTTCCATCGGCGGATCGAAGAACTTGGCGTGCTCCCGGAAGGCTTCAAGCGCTTTTTCATAGGAGCGCTGCTTGCCGGGAGACGCGGGAATTGGCCAGCGTCCAAAGGAATAGATACGCCAGGCGCGAATGTAGTCCGCGTTGGCCTTCGTGGGATCCGATTTCTCCAGCGACTTTGCCTCGTTGAAGAAGCGATCGCCAACGCGCATGAAGCCGGCCGCCCACTCGTCTTTGTCGGCCGTGTGGATGCTCTCGAAGGCGTCCTTGACATCAGCCGGGTCCAGGCCGATGAGCGGGTACTGTCCGACTTCGGCGCGGTGTATGGCTTCGGTCTTGACTTCGTCGATGGTGCGCTCGCGGCGCTCTTCTTTCTGCGCGAGTGCGAGTCCGGACAGTACAACGCAAACTGAAAACAACGTGAAGAAAACGAACGAAATCCTGCTTCTCATGATCGGTCCCCTGATTGTTAGGCCCGCCACAGCGCGAGCGACATCGATAAGAAAAAGGCCGGACGGAATCAGTCCGGCCTTCGGTACGACAACTCAGAATCCACTACCGCGCTAGAACGTAAACTTCAACCCCAACTGCACGGCGCGGCTACCGCCCGAACCGATGACCGGGTTCGCTGCCGCAACGTCAGGTGTGGCGCAGCCGCAGCCGAACGGCTGCACCGACGGATCGTTCAATCCGAACCCGTTCTGGCCGCCGTAGGGATTAGCAAAATTGGGGTGGTTGAGAATGTTGAAGAACTCAGCCCGGAACTGGGCGTGGACCTTTTCACCCAGATGCCAATTCTTGGCGATCGAGAAGTCAAAGTTCCTGAAGCCGGAGTCGCGGAACGTATTCCGCCCCATGTTGCCGAATTGTCCCAGAGGCGGAGGAATCATGACGGAGTTGCCCTTGGCATAGCAACCGAATTGACTCAGCGAGTTGGTTGATGGTCCGGGTGCTCCACCATCGAGAGCCAACGCCTGAGCCGCACAAGCCGCGTTCGATGTGCCGGCAAAAAACGGAATTTCAGTCGGTCCCGACTTGAAGTCGGACGGCTTGCCGTAAAAGCTCCAGCGAATCGGCGCGCTAGCCGGCGGACTTACGGGAAGTGGTCCCGTACCCGCGGCATCCGTGCCCAAATCAATCGGTCCCCAGGGCTGAGCGCTTTGCAAGGTGATGATCGAGTTGAGCTCCCACCCTTCCAGCATCTGCGCGTATCCGGTACGTCCGGGGATGGCATACGTGAGCGAGACCGTCAGACGATGCCGAATGTCAAAGTCGCTGTTGGCATATTCCCGTCCCAGGTTGTAAGAGTCTTGTGGCAGACCGGCGCCGTAGCCGAAGTCCCAATTGGCGCCTACAGCGTCCAGCGAGTGGCCGTAGGTGTACCCGGCCACCATGCTCAAGCCGTGGTAGTTCCGCGAATTCAGAGTGACCTGTAGTGCGTCATAGTTTGATCGGTAGATGTTTCCCATCTGGAAGATATTGCTCAGGTAGGGAAACTTGCCGTTATATGGAAGGCAAAACTGATCTAGAGAGTTGATGGCTGGATCTGCGCAAGCCGGATTGTAGTCGCTGCCGACAGGAGGCTGGTTGATGTCACGGATCCCGACCAGGTTCGAACCGTGATTTCCCACGTACGACATTTCCAGCGAAAGATTCGGGGTGAACGAGTGCTGCATGCCGAGGGCCCAATGCCACACGTAAGGAGTCGTGAGGTCGCGGGCCACACTCATGATCGGGCATGGGGCTGCATTGACTGGATCGCAGTTGAGCCTGCTCGTGCTGACATTGGCTCCGAAAATCGGTACACCACTGTCCCACTGCGGCATGATCGGGGGAATCGACAGATTGCCCGCCGTGATCGTGCCGCCTGCAGTGTCGCCCGCGGCATCGATAGTGGCTGCGGTGGGCACGTTGCCTAGACCAAATGCATTGTTGAAAGCTAGCATCGCCTCCCAGTTCACGGTTTCGTACACCAGGCCCGCTCCGCCTCGGATCACCGTCTTCCCTTTGCCGTTCACATCCCAGGCAAAGCCCAAGCGCGGTGCGAAGTTCTTGTGATCGGGATTGTAAGGGCCGCTGACTCCATTCAATCCAGCCTGAATCAATCCGGTTGGGGAATTGGGATCGAAATTGCCCAGCAGGTTGTGCTGCTCTTTGATCACGGAGCTGTACTCGTAGCGCACGCCAAAGTTGACCGTCAGATCCTTGCTGGCGCGCCAATCATCCTGGACAAACAGGCCATAGGCCCAGTTGTGAATGTGCAGAGTGGGATCGCCAACTTGAACAGACCCCTTGAACGGGTCACCGGCAAAAAAATCTTCCAACGCGGTTGAGCCAGCTCCGGTTCCGATCGCGACGCCGCCCAGGAACGTGATACTGCCGCGGGCGTTGCCGAACGCGCCGCCGTTGAAGGCGTTGTGATGAAGATCGCCGCCGAATTTCAGAGAATGCTTGCCCGCGGTATAAGAAACGTGATCGATGAACTGAGTTCTGGCGTCCGGTCCCTGGAACTTCGGCCACTTGAAAGCGCCCAGGCCGGGGACGAAAGCTCCGGCGAAACCAATGCGGGGAAGGCCGCCCGTGTAGGGTCCGCTCACGCCGGTGTTGAGTCCGTAGCCGGAGGCTGGCGTGCCGAGGTCACCGGGAAATGTGGGCTGGTAGAGACGGTTGTAACCGATGCGCGCTTCGTTCACCCAACGAGTCCCTGGCGTCCATATCCAGTTTCCTCCCACCACCTGGGCGCGAGTGTGGATCTTCGAGCGCCAGTTGGATTGCAATTCCGGAAAGTCTTCGACCGTCCCGTTGTTGTTTCCGTAAAAATACATCCCGCTGATGCTGTTCTTCTGATTGATGTTGTAATCCACTTTGCCCAGCGCGTTGTCGACGCCCACGTTGTTGGGGAATCCCTGCACGACATTGGGGCTTAGCGTGTTGTTGATGGGGAAGCCTGTGCCGGCGCAAGTCACGCTGGAACCGGACACGGTGCAGCCCGAGATCTTCTGGCTGGCCGCGCTGATCGGGACGTTGTTTGCCACCAGATCGGCAATCGCATCCGGAATACTGTTGCCGCAATCGCCCGTGACAGACGTGCAGTTTCCGGCGTTGGGCAAAGACGCAAAAGACATCATGGAAGGTGTGGTGACGCTGTAGGAGTTTCCGACGTCATAGCGCTGGCCTTCGTAGGCTCCGAAGAAGAACGCCTTGTCTTTGACAATCGCGCCGCCGAAACTGCCGCCAAACTGCTCGAGGGTGCGCGAAGTCTTTGCCGCGGGCGAAGCATTAAAGTAGTTGCGCGCGTCCATCGCGCCATCGCGGCCGAACGCAAACGCCGTGCCGTGCAGCGAATTCGTTCCTGACTTCAATCCTACGTTCATGATCGCGCCCGGTTTCCATCCGTACTCAGCCGGGGGATTCTCCTGAACGTTAAACTCCTGGATCGCATCGATAGGCAGGATGGTCGCGGAGTCTCCCGCGATGCCTGCGCCGTTGATGATGCCCTGTCCGGAAAACGGCTCGCTGTTGAACAAACCTTCGATGAAGTACGCGTTGTCCTCTGCGCGCAAGCCGTTGGTGCTGGTGGTCGAGAAACCGCCGCCGGGATAGCGCATGACGCCGGGCCGCAGTTGCAGGAGGTTTTCATAGTTGCGGCCGTTCAGCGGCAGGTCGTTGATCTCTTTGTTACTCAGCGTGCCGCCGAGCGTCGCAGAGGTGGTGTTGATCAGAGGGACCTCTTCGGAGATGGTCACCATTTCGGTAACCTGCCCGGGCTGCAGGGCGAAATCGGCACGCACGTCGCTGGCGACTTCAATCAGCACGTTAGTGCGCTCCACGCTCTTGAAGCCTTTCGCTTCCACATGGATCTTGTAGGTGCCGGGCTGCAGATCGGGCGCCGCATAAGCGCCGGATTCGTCGGTGGTGATGGTTCGCGACGTGCCACGCTGCACATCGGTGATGACCACGGTTGCGCCCGCAACGGCGGCGCCGCTCTGATCGGTCAACGTTCCCAGGACCCGTCCCGCTGTGGTTTGAGCCATTGCGGTAACCGAGAACAGGAGCAGCGTGAAGGTGGCGAACAACAACCGGGAAGCTGCAGTCATCCGTCCGTCGTGGGACGTGGCGGCGCTGACAGGGCGCGATAGCATAGGAACCCCTCCGAATTTCTGGTCCGACAGCCATACCACTATCGGAGAAACAGTGTCAAGCAAATTCAGTTTTTGGATGGAAACTCAAGCCTACACCAGAGCCCATGACGGCGGACAGTTCTCAGAAGGATACCCTAGATTTATGAACGTATGATTCTTGAAGGGCTTGCATAAATGATCCCCAGTGTTGTACGCTGTTGTGGTCATACCACTGGACCTTTATACCAAAGCATGTCTTCCCTCCAACAAACGCGCCAACCCGCTGTGGATATGCGGTATAGTAGCCGGACCATAGCCAGTCTTCCGGCTGGCGGCGCGTCACCACGTGCGGGGGGCAGAGCAGTGTACAAGCTAGTTCGTACGTCGCGGCTCTACGAACAAATCGTTCAGCAGATTGAAGAATCCATCGTCAAAGGCGATCTGAAGGCGGGCGATCAACTCCCCGCGGAGCGCGAACTCGCCCAGCGTTTTGGCGTCAGTCGCACCGCCGTGCGCGAGGCGGTAAAGGCGCTGCGCGAAAAGGGTTTGGTCGAAGCCTATTCTGGTCGGGGCACTTTCATTACCGATGGCACCACGCAGGCTGTGCGCCAGTCGCTCGACTTGATGGTGAAGATCGGTCAGCCGGAGGGATCGACGCATCTGGCGGAGGTGCGCGCCATCCTCGAACCGGAGATTGCCGCGCTGGCCGCGGCTCGCATCCAGGAACCGGAACTGTCGACCATGCGTGAGGCGGTTGCCGCCATGGATCGCGCCGGACAGGATCCCGAAACATACATCGAAGCGGATCTCGATTTTCATCTCGCGCTCGCGGAGGGCGCGGCCAATCCGCTCATTCTGTCGTTACTCGACTCCATCGTCGGTCTTCTGCGCGAGCAGCGCCTGCGCATCTTTAGAGTGCCCGGTGGCCCGGAGCGCGGGCAGATTCATCACAAGCGAATTCTTGATGCGGTCGAGCGGCACGATGCGGAGAGGGCGCGCGAAGCGATGCGCTCGCATCTTTCGCAGGTGCGCGACGACGGCCAGTCGCCGGCGGGGAAGCGCGGTCCCGGCAAGCCGAGCGCACATTAGCAGATTGCTGAAAAGGTTCGAGTGCTTGGAAAGGGCGCCGCGGCTTGAAGCCGCGCCGTAAGCAAGAAATCAATAGCGGCGTTCGCCGCGAAGGACAAGGATGGCGAAAGTAGGCTTCATTGGGTTAGGCGTGATGGGCAGCCAGATGGTGAACCGCCTGCTGAGCAAGGGGCACACGGTGACCGGCTACAACCGCACGCGGACCAAGGCGCAGTGGCTGGTGGAGAAGGGCATGCAGTGGGCCGATTCTCCGCGCGCGGTTGCGAGTGCGTCAGACTACGTCTTCGCGATGGTCACCAATGCCGCCGCGATCCAGGCAATCAGCGAAGGTGCTGACGGACTGCTTGCGGGCCTGAGCGCCGGAAAGATTCTCATCGACATGAGCACGGTGAGTCCGACGGTGAGCCGCGCGCTAGCTGCGAAAGTACGTGCTCTCGGTGCTGATATGGTGGACTCTCCGGTGTCGGGCAGCGTCATCACTCTGACCGAAGGCAAGTTGTCGGTGATGGTCGGCGGGCGGAAAGAAACCTTCGACAAGATCAAGCTGCTGCTGCTCGATATCGGCCCCAAGGTCAGTCACGTTGGCGACAATGGCCTGGCGCTGTCCATGAAGATCGCCATCAACTTGAGCCTTGCCGTGCAGATGCTGGCATTTTCCGAAGGCGTGTTGCTGGCGGAAAAAAGTGGCATCGCCCGCGACGTTGCAGTCGATGTGCTGGTCAACAGCGCCGTCGCATCACCGATGATCAAGTACCGTGGCCCGTTCGTCCTGCAACAGCCGGAAGAAGCTTGGTTTGACGTGAACATGATGCAGAAGGATATGGTTCTCGCGATGGACTTGGGCCGGCAGCTCGACGTGCCCCTTCCAACCACCGCCGTGAGCAACGAATTTCTTACCGCCGCGCGCGGCATGGGTTGGACGAAGTACGACTTTGCCTGCATGTTCGATGTGCTGGCTGCTATGTCGGGCGTGACGACGCCGGTGACTGCGGGAGGACCGAAGAAGTGACCACTGCGACCTCCAACGCGGCTGCAGGTTCCGCGACCCCAGGTTCCGAGGTTACGGAAAAAGACAAGTGGCTGCGCGCCTACCGCCAGATGGTCAGGATCCGCCTGTTCGAAGAGCAGGTGAATGAACTCTACACCCGCGCGCTGATGCCCGGTCTGGCGCATCTTTACAGCGGCGAAGAAGCGGTGGCGGTGGGCATCTGCGAAGCCCTGCGCATTGACGACTACATCACCAGCACGCACCGCGGCCACGGACACTGCCTGGCCAAGGGCGCCTCACCCGATCGCATGTTTGCCGAATTGCTGGGCAAGGAAGCAGGCTATTGCCGCGGCAAAGGTGGGTCGATGCACATTGCCGATCCGGCAACTGGCAACTTGGGTGCGAACGCGATTGTTGGCGGCAGCGTAGGGATTGCGACCGGCGCGGCGTTTGCCTCAAAACGTCTGGGAAATGGACGCGTAGCGATCTGCTTCTTCGGCGAAGGCGCGCTCGGTCAGGGATCGCTCTACGAAGTGATGAACTTGGCGCAGCTCTGGAAGCTGCCCGTGATCTACGTCTGCGAGAACAATCTCTACAACGAGTACACGCACTTTTCTGAGACGACAGCTGGAACCATTCTCGGACGCGCCGCGGCTTTCGGTCTCGAATCCGCGTTGGTCGACGGTCAGGACGTGCGCGCCGTGAATGAAGTTGCGACGCGGCTGGTGAAGCGGGCGCGAGCCGGTGGCGGCCCTGCCTTCCTTCAGGCCGATACCTACCGCTACAGCGGACATCACGTCGGCGACATCAATCGCGAGTACTACCGCTCCAAGCAGGAAGAGCAACACTGGAAGACGGAACGCGATCCGATCAAGCTGCATGCGAACTGGCTGCTGGCGCAGGGGCACGCCGACGCCGCGTCACTCGATCAAATTTCCGCCGAAGGTCGTACTGAGATGGAAGCCGCGGTGAAGTTCGCGATTGCGGCTCCGTATCCCAGCGTCGACCAGGTAGACGAGGACGTCTACGCCTGAACTTTGTTTGTGCCAGACATTTATGCCAGAACGTGAACTGACTTTTGCGCAAGCCGTGCGGGAAGCGCTCGCCGAAGAAATGCGCCGCGACTCGCGCGTCTGCATTTTCGGCGAAGATGTGGCCGAAGCCGGAACGCCATTCAAGGTACTCTCCGGACTCGTGGAGGAATTCGGCGCCGAGCGCGTGCTCGACACGCCGATTTCCGAAGCGGGCTTCACCGGCGTCGGCGTGGGTGCGGCCATGACCGGCCTTCGCCCCGTCGTCGACATCATGTTCGGCGATTTCCTGACGCTGACGATGGATCAGATGGTGAACCAGGCCGCCAAAGCGCACTATATGTCAGGCGGGCACTGGCGGGTTCCGATGGTGATGCGCACCACGCTGGGCGCGACCCGGCGTTCGGCGGCGCAGCATTCGCAGTCGCTGCATGCGTGGTTCAGCCACGTCCCTGGATTGAAAGTTGTGCTGCCTTCGACGCCGTATGACGCGAAGGGCTTGCTCAAGACTGCGATCCGCGATGAGAACCCCGTCATCTTTTTCGAAGACAAGATGATGTACAAGCTGAAGGGCCCTGTTCCCGCGGAAGATTACACAATCCCGCTGGGCGTGGCCGATGTGAAGCGCAAAGGCGACGACATTACGCTGGTGGCGACCAGCAGCATGGTTCAGGTTGCGCTGGGCGCAGCGAACATCCTGGAGAAAGAAGGCATCAGCGCGGAGGTGGTTGATCCGCGCACTACGTGGCCGCTCGACGAAAAGACTATCATCGACTCGGCGAAGAAAACGTCGCGCGTGATCGTGCTCGATGAGGGCTACGGCCGCTACGGAGTGACCGCGGAACTGGCGGCGGTGATCGCCGAAGGCGCGTTCTATGATCTCGATGCGCCGGTGAAGCGCATGGGTGCGATGCACGTTCCGATTCCGTTTTCGCCGCCGTTGGAAGATGTCACCGTGCCGACAGAAGAAACCGTTTGGCGGCGGATGAGTACCGATGGATGGCCGCCCCTTCCGCAGACCAAGCGATGCTTCCGCCTCAAATCGAGCGGAGAAAGAGCAGGCAAACTGGGAACCTCACCGCCAACAGTGCAGTTTTCCAGCAGATACCGGGCCGGGAATGCCTCTGCTTGAGCCTTAGCGCTGGGCCCGGGCTAGCGTTGCTGATTCGGGCCATCGAAGGACTCGCATGCCTCTTCCCGTGCGAAGATAGAGTCCTGGACGACAGGACACGCGGAGCGCATGCAGACGTCAACCTTCCGCAGGATATTCAAAGCATTTCACTATCGGGATTTCCGTTTGATGTGGTTCGGCGCCTGCACGTCCAGCATTGGCACCTGGATGCAGATCGTGGCGCAGGGCTGGCTGATCTATCGCCTGAGCCATTCCGCATTCCTGCTGGCGCTGGACCAGTTTCTCGGCGGCATTCCTATCTTCCTGTTCTCGCTGATCGGCGGCGTGGTGGCCGACCGGATGGAGCGCCGCAAGGTTCTCCTCGTCTCCCAGTACGTGCAGATGGCGAGCGCGGCCATCCTCACCGTTCTGGTGGCCAACGGACTGACTCACGTTTGGCCCATCCTCTGTCTCTCGTTTATGTCCGGCTTGGCGCAGGCTTTTGGCGGTCCAGCGTACTCGGCGCTGATTCCCACGCTGGTCAAGAGGGAGGACATGCCCAACGCCATTGCGCTGAACTCGATTCAGTTCAACCTGGCGGTGACGATTGGTCCCGCGCTGCCGGGCATGGCTTTGGCGAAGCTGGGCGAGAAGTGGTGCTTCGGGTTGAACGCGCTGTCTTTCCTGGCGCCCATCGTTTCGCTCTTGATGATCACGAACCCGCTTCCTGCCGGAAGTACCACCGAGTCGATGTTCACCAGCCTGAAGGAGGGCATCAAGTTCGTTCGCCAGCAGGGCTCCATGGAGGCGCTGATCGTGCTGGCGTTCTGCATGACCGCCTTGGCCATGCCTATGCGCACCTATATTCCGGTGTTCGTCAAAGACATCTTTCATCGCGGTCCGGAAACGTACGGCAATCTGCTTTCGCTGATGGGAATCGGCTCGATCTGCGGCTCGCTGCTGGTTGCGGGAATGGGCAACATACGCCACAAGGGACGTTTGCCGTCAGCATGCTGATTTGCCTGGGCGCCGCGATTGCAGGGTTTTCCCTTTCGAAATCGTTGCCGCTGAGCTACGGCATGCTGGTGCTGGTGGGGGCTTCCATGATGGCCGTCTTCGCCACGGTGAATTCGCTGGTGCAGTTGATTACCACCAACGAAATGCGCGGCCGCGTGATGAGCGTCTACAACTGTGCATTCCGCGGTGGCATGCCCATGGGAAACCTGCTGTCGGGATGGCTCGTTCCGGTATTTACCGCGCCCGTGGTGCTGAGCGTGAACGGATTGCTGCTGATTCTGATGGCGCTGTACTTTCTGCTGGTGCAACGGCGCGTGGCCGCGCTGTGAGGGCCCGGTTCAAGGTTCAGTCCCTACCCTTCGCCTTAAACTCCGCGCGAAGGAGGGGGCACCCGACGGCATGCTTGAACTACTTCGTCTTGTCGGCTGCGGCAGCTTGCTTCTTCGCCAGCTCGCTATAGCGGCGCTGGATCTCGTCGCTGTGAGACGTCTTCGATGTGCGTCCCAACCCACCACTGATTGCCGAGAGAATCCTCGACGCCGCCGGTGCGGTCGCCGTAGGCCTGGTTCGCCGGCTCGTGAATGGGCTTTCCCAGCTTCAACCGCGCGCTTGTACACCGCGTCCGCGTCCTCCACGTACAGATAGAACATGGCCGGTTTTGGTGTCCACTGGTCGCGGGCCTGGCCGATCATAAGCATCGAGTCGCCCACGCGCACCTCGGCATGGCTGACTTTGCCCTTGTCATCTTTGTGACGATAGGTTTCCTCTGCGCCGAAGGCCTTCTTCAGGAACTCGATCTGCGCCTCGGCGTCCGCCACCGTCAGGTAGGGCGTGACCGTGTGGTAGCCGTCTGGAATCGGTTTGACTGCCATGGTTTTTGTCCTCCCCAAGTTACTGTTGTTGGTTCCGGCATTTTACACAAGAATCGAGCCATCTTGCTCAAACGCCCATGGACGTTCCGTGCAACTGCGCGGCAGATTCAATCGGGCTAACATAAAGGCGTGGAAAAGATCGTCTATCTGTCGCTGGGCTCCAACGTGGGCGACCGCGAGGCCAATCTCCGTACTGCGATTGAGAAGCTCGGCGAGCTCGGCGAAGTGATTGCGGTGTCGTCGTTCTACGAAACAGAGCCGATGGAGTTCACGGCGCAACCCTGGTTCCTCAACTGTGCGGTGGCGCTGCGCACCGAATTGATGCCGAAGCTCTTGCTGTCGAAGACGCTGGCCATCGAACAGCAGATGGGCCGCGGCGCAGCCAGCCGAAGGGCCCTCGCACGATCGATATCGACATTCTGCTGTTCGGAAATTCCGTGATCCACACGCCGCAGCTGGAAGTGCCTCACGTCGCGATGCACGAACGGCGATTCGTTCTGGAACCGCTGGCCGAGATCGCTCCCGAAGTGCGGCATCCCGTCTTCAAGCGCACCGTCCGCGAGCTGCTCCAGGCGCTCCCCCACAATGGGGGACAGGTGAAGAAGCTGTCCGGGCCTAGATTCGCTGCAGCTCGTGCCACGGTGCGCTCGTTCGTCGACGTTGCCGGTGTTGAGGGTGGTCTTCGGCTCCAGCAGCATCACGTGGGTTTCCTCGTCGGCGGAAGGAAGATGCTCGACGCCGCGCGGGATGATGATGAACTCGCCGGGCTGAATCATGAACTCGCGCTCGCGCCATGCTCGCGCACCTTCATCCGCAACGCGCCTTTCACCACAAAGAACAGCTCGTCTTCGCTGGTCGTGATGGTGCCACATGAAGTCGCCCTGTAACTTCACCAGCTTGACGTAGGCGTCGTTCATCTCGCCCACGATCTTCGGGCTGTATTGATCGGTGAACAGCGACAGTTTTGCGCGAGATTGACTTTGTCCATGCTAAAACCCCACCGTCAAAATGTAGATGTTAGGTCAGATTCTACTCGCAAAGCGGATTATCTGACTTATGACAGTATGCTAGAATTATGTCATTTATAATACAATATCACATAAGGAAGGGCTATGACATGGAAGAAGAAATCCAACGGCGGATCAACCAGAACGGTCGGCAGTCATCATTCCTGCGGCCTTTCGCAAGGCGCTGGGCATTGAGGTTGGGGATGAAGTCGTTCTGCGTATCCAGGACGATGAATTGCGAATCACCACCCAGCAGCGGCGCATTCAGCGGGCGCGGCGCCGCGCCCGGCAATATGTAAAACCCGGCACATCACTGGTCAATGAACTGCTTACCGAACGCCGCGAGGCAGCCAAGCATGAATAAGATCGTGCTCGATGCTTCTGCGATTCTAGCGCTCATCCATGGCGAGCCGGGCACGAGAAACTGACCCCTGCGCTGCTCGCCAGCGCTGTTTGCAGCACCGTCAATCTTGCCGAGGTGCAGGCCAAACTGGTGCAGCGAGGGTGGTCCCCCGACGAAGCTTGGGAAGATGCCACCAGTCCCATTCGCGAAGCCGTGCCTTTCAGCGCCGAGCACGCCCGGATTGCCGGAAGCCTGACCGCGCTGACGCGGCCCCTGGGCCTGTCGCTGGGAGACTGCGCGTGCCTGGCGCTGGGAATCGCGCTGAAGGCCCCTGTCTATACCGCCGACAAAACCTGGAAAGGGCTGAAACTGAACGTCCGGCATCCGCGTCATTCGCTAAACCGCGGAACAAAGCGCCAGAAGTGCCTCAAAGGAGCCCTCATGGCTGACGACAGCCGCTGGTTTTGTCGGCGCTGTTTTGTGACGTGCCGCTTTACTCTTCACGAGCCAGTCCTCTGCTGGCGTCAAAATCGCGGTCCCGCGGAAGGGGTGCAGTTCGAGCAGGTCTCGATCTCCGCTGACCACCACATCGGCACGCCCATTCACCGCTGCCGCCAGAAATTTGTCGTCTTTCGGATCACGGGATGCCCGAATCTGTTCCACCACTTCAACGATTTCTACCAAGGGTGGAAGAACGGAGGAGCAAGGCGTCGCGTCGTTGTTGCGACACGTAGCGATCGAATTTTGGAGAGAGCAGTTTCGCCATCAGCTCGCGGAGCGTGGCAGCCGTGGCGACCGACTGGCCCGTGGTGATGGCAACTTCCAGCGCTCGCGCAGGAGTTGAAGTGCTGGAAAGAAGAGCGCTAATCAGAACGTTGGTGTCAAAGACGACCCGCTCATGCTTCATCGCGGATCAAGAGATCAGCCAATCGCTCTTCGGTGAGTCCGTTTGCGGAGGCCTGAGCCGCGACTTGATTGCGGAAATCCAAAAATGCGCGGATATTACCTGTCCGCAGACGTTCGTACTCCGACATCGACAGGACGACCGCGATGTCTTTGTCCTGTTTGCGAATCACCACAGGCTCTCGCTGCGCCTCGTCGAGGACTGAGCCGAGCCGGTTCTCCGCTTCCGTTGCTGGAATGGTTTTCATATCCGCCTACGGGCACTCTCCTAACGAGAATCCTACCATGATTCTGCGAAGCGGCGATGCTAGCTG
>CAVPBT010000004.1:0-203910 GCA_963701935.1 uncultured Acidobacteriaceae bacterium
TCCGGAATGAGTACCACATCCATAATACCGGACCGCGAAGCAAGGCCATGTAGCGCGGACCTGCCCTAATCTAACAGGTTGCGGAAAAACTCAGGTGTTGCGCGGGGCTTGCACAGAGTCGAGATGAGACAGATTCAACAATCGACGAAAAGCCTCGCTGGGACAGTTAGCCTCATTCACAAGGCTGCACGAGCTCACCGTAATTCGCTGCTTCTGAATATATGAACTTTTCTGTTTCTACGTTGAGGATAAGGTCCACCGAAACAATTCGCCCAAGCCAAAACCGCCCAAGCAGCAGTTGCTCGTTAAGCCACTCCGCGGTCACGCCCTCGTTTCCGTGATTGGGAAATGTCAACTTCAAAAAGGCTCCGTTCTCGTCCCCAACCAAGATGGTGGTAGTCCAAGGATCATTTTTGGTGAAGTCCGGTTGGTTTCGGGTGAGCCACTTGGTGCCTTGGGGAGTCCGCTTGACATCCGCCGTAGCCGGTTTTGGGCTGCGCGGGACCTTCTCGACCTGTATCTGCGATTTCGTCGGAACGTATTCCTCGTACGTGACATGGACGCTCTTACACGGTAGCGCCTGTTGAGCCACGACAGCTGCTGAAATACAACCGCAAAGTGTCAGGACCTGTATCCAGAATCGTGCACTCATGCTCAGCATCGTAGGGCATCAAGCAAACGAATTGCAATGAACTCTACTCACACGCCCCGCTCCAGCAACCTTCAACACCGCAAGCTCGACGACAATGGCACTGAGAAAGTGCCGGAGGGCAAGCTACACCCATGCAGGACCCTTTCCCGCAGCCTGCTAAGCGCAGTCGAAGGGGCCCAGCCCGCGAAGTTTCCAACCGACGCGAATTCACCGCGCTCGAAACCTTGAAACTCTGAAACCTTGAAACCTCTATCGATACAGTCCCATCTTCCTTATGTACTCCGCTACCGGCGCATCCACGAACCGCCCCAGCGGCTTGCCCGCCGCCGCGGCCTGCCGGATCGCCGTCGCCGAAGCCGGCTGCTTCAGGTCCGCCAGCAGATGTATGGTCGCCCCCTTCAAAACGAGATCCCCTGTGGCCGCCTGCTTCTGAAACGGACGCGTCACCTCCGCCCGCGGACGCAGGCTCTCCGGCAGCGCGTTTGCTACATCCGCCAGCGAGTACCCCGGACGGCTCGCCACCACAAACTCGCACTCGCGGAACAGTTCCTCAGCCTTGTGCCACTTCGCGATATCGGCAAACGCGTCCATGCCCAACAACAGAAACAGCTTGTCAGACGCTTTGAACGACTGTTTCAGCCGCCGGATGGTGTCGATCGTATAGTTCGGCTTCTCGGCGCGGTCCTTTTTAATCGGCACCACGCCCTCCTCCGGAGCCTCCAGTAGCGACGGCACAAACGCCTTCTCCTCCGCCGTCGCCAGCGCCAGCATGGCAAAGCGGTGCACGAACGGCGCCAGAGGCTGCCGCTGTTTGTGCGGAGGTATGTTCGCCGCCACAAAGTAAATGCGGTGCAGTTTGTACTGTTCCAGCGCCGCCTGCGCCAGCGCTATATGTCCGCGGTGTACCGGATCGAAGGTCCCGCCAAAGAGTCCTATATTCATCGGTCGTAGGTGCGACTATACAATATCTGCACCCAGGTTCTGATCCTTCCAAGAGGTGCGAAGTGATTCGAGACCCCGAAACAGCGAGGCAAGCCGTCGAACTGGTCAGTCAGGCGAATAAATTGCTCATGGATTCTCTTGAATTGGTCCGATCAAGAAGTTCAACCGAGGAGTACGAAGCTTACAGGCGCGGAATCGCTCACATTACAGGACCGCTCTTTTTCCTGGTGATGGAGCCTATCTACTGCGAGCATCTCTCGCTCGCTCCCCCAGACACTCCCGCTGATTTTCTGGAGCGGTGGCGTCGAGCGGGAGCAACCAAGTTATAACCCCGACTCTCGTTGGTGTTGTAATATGCCCACGCCGTCTTTGTCCAACTGGCCATCGTCCGCCCGCCGAATGGACATTCCGCGCGATTGTCTCCGCGAAGTAAAAATGAACTCCTGTAATGTTCCTCATTTCCCAAATTGGAACTACCATGGTTGACATGCGAGTAAACCTCCCCCTACTCCGCATTCCGCCCGCACGTGCTCCTATCCTTCGGTATGGAGTGGCAGTGCTCAGCACGGCCCTGGCGCTGATTCCCACGGTGCTGCTGGCGGACGTCTCCGAAAGCCGCCTGGCCCTGTTCGGCGTCGCCGTCATGGTCAGCGCCTGGTACGGCGGCTGGAAACCGGGAGTGGTTGCCACAGCCTTCGCCCTGACCGTCAGCGCCTACTTCTCGCTCGCTGGCGAGCATAGCCCAGAGCAATTGCGCACGGCCATCGTCCGCCTCTCGCTGTTCTTCTTCGTGGCCATGCTGATCTGCTGGCTCAACGCCGCCTTGCGCGCCGCCCAGGAGAGCCTGCTTCGCTCCGAGTTGAACTTCCGCTCGCTAGTCACCAACGCTCCCTACGGCATCTGCCGCTGTGATTCGACCGGAAAGATCCTCGATGCCAACCCCGCCTTCCTCGAACTGCTCGGCCACACTTCTCCCGACGAAGTGATCGGCCAGCATATTTTCGGACTCTACGCCGACAACGATAAATGGTTCGATCTCGCCGACTACCTCCGCTCCTCCGAACCCTTCAAAGGCCTGAACGCAGAATGGAAGCGCAAGAACAACACCACCACCGTGGTCCGCGTCTCCGGGCGGTCCGTGGCCAACGGGGGCGAGGGCGTAGTCTTTGAACTCTTCGCCGAAGACATCACCGAACGCCGCGCCCTCGAACAGCAACTCCGCCAGTCCCAGAAGATGGAAGCCGTGGGCCGCCTCGCCGGAGGCATCGCCCACGACTTCAACAACCTGCTGATGGTGATTCTGGGCTACTCCGAGTTCCTGCTCGAACGCCTCGGCGCCGAGCCACACCTCCGCGGACCCGCCCAGGAAATCTCCAGCGCCGCCGAACGCGCCTCGTCGTTGACTCGCCAGCTCCTGGCCTTCAGCCGCAAGCAGATGCTGGCTCCGCGCATCGTCAATCTGAACGACGTTGCCACCGAAAACATCAAGATGCTGACGCGCATGATCGGCGAGGACATCGACCTGGTCATGGTGCCCGCCCCCAATCTCTGGTCCATCCGCGCCGATGCCGGTCAGATCGACCAGGTCATCATGAACCTTGCCGTCAACGCCCGCGACGCCATGCCCTCGGGCGGAAAGCTGACCATCGAGACCTCCAACGTCACGCTCGATGAGGACTACGCCCGCTTCCACGCTCCCTTGCGCCCGGGCGATTACGTCATGATCGCCATCAGTGATACCGGCGCCGGCATGGACACCGACACTCAGTCGCACATCTTCGAACCCTTCTTCACTACCAAGGGAACCAAGGGTACCGGGCTGGGCCTCTCGACGGTCTACGGCATCGTGAAACAGAGCGGCGGATACATCTGGGTCTACAGCGAAGTCGGCCGCGGGACGACCTTCAAGATCTACCTGCCGCGCGTCGCTTCCATCGGCGAACCGGCCGCCGCCCACGTCGCAGCGCCGGTCGAATACCGCAAGGTTGAACCCGGCACCGAAACCATCCTGCTGGTCGAGGACGAGGCCAACCTGCGCTATCTCGCGCGGCAATATCTCGAGAAGCAGGGATACAAGGTTATTGAGGCCGCTGACGGCGCCGTCGCCATGCAGATTGCGGTCGCGCACGAGGCGATCATTCACCTGCTGCTCACCGACGTCATTATGCCCGGCATGAACGGACGCGAGCTGGCCCAGCGCATCGCCGAGATTCGCCCCAACGTGAAGATTCTCTACATGTCCGGCTACACCGAAAACGTAATTGGACACAACGGCATGCTGGACGCAGGAGTTCGCCTGCTCCAGAAGCCCTTTAACCTTCGCGACCTGAAGAGCAAGGTGCGCGAAGTGCTCGACGCATCACCCACTCCCCCGGAGGTCGCTATGTCCACGCAGTCCGCTGAACCTCAACCCACCGTGCGGGCCAAAGAAGTTCCTCCCGCGCGCGCGCAGCGTTTCCAACTCCACTTGCCTCTCCGCTACCGCCGCCTCGGCGAGAAGGACTGGCATGTGGGGACCACCGAGAACATCAGCCGGTCCGGAATGCTCTTCCAGGCCGACGAAGCCCTCCAGCCCAACTCGCAGCTGGAAATCAATCTAGTGCTCCCGCAGGAAATTGCCGGACTGTCGTCCACCGAAGTCGTCTGCCGTGGCGAAGTGGTCCGCACGGTCGAGCACAATGGATCAACCTTAACCCCCGCGCTGGCCGCACGGATTTTGCAGTATCACTTCCAACACGGCCCGCTCCCCAGGGCGTGAAGGATAGTCTTTAGGTTTTGTGGAGTTGGTGAGCAGCAAAAGAAGGCGGCTTCTCTCGGGCCGCCTTTCTTATTGGTGGCAGCCAAACATTGGCAGCCAACATGGTGAAGGCGTCATGCTGAGCGGAGCCGCAGTTCAGGCGAAGCGAAGAACCTGCCCTGAGCTGAACGGCGAAGGGATCTCGCGCGGGGAGTTAAATGACTAGGACGCGGTAGGGTCATAGTTCCTGAGCGACAGCTTGCAGTCTTCGCACAGGTTATTTTCGAACTGCACGCCGACGGCCGGGATCGCCCCACAGATGCGACACGACCAGCCATTTTCAAGCGAGAGATTTTCCCACGCGATATCTTTTCGGCGCTCTTGGTCGGCTGAACTCATCCCCGTTCCGCAATCCGGAGATCGTCGCCCGGCGTACCCGGCGACGCCAAACAAAGGGGCCCATTACGATGATCGACACGTTACCCGTACCTCGGCGTTGTGTCTAGTAATTGACCAGGTGCCGGAGTGGGATGGTTCCTTGCCCGCAGCGCCCCCACCGAGGGTGCCCCATCCTAGCCGCGTCTTCTGCGGCTATGCCACGAACCTCAACGCGATGTTCACTCGTCGCATACACACGGCCTGAACTCGAAGCTACGCTCCTGAATGCTCAAACCGACTCGCCGCCATACCGTCTCCTACAGCTGAGTTGCTGCGTAAGAAGTCGCTCGGGCGAGCCCAGATCGTCACGATGGGCCGTCACCAAAAACGGCACAAACGACGAATAACATCCAAAACGCTCCAAATCTCCGCTTTTGCAACTTGATCCCCATTTTGCACATCTTGATTACAGATAGAGCCATAAACGTTTACGTATATTGACTGAAAATCTGCAAGCGAATAAAGTGCGTAAAGGTCATTCACGGTGTGGTAGGAGGATGTCAATGTCGGATGAGCTTAACAAATTGCTGGAGATGGCGCGAAGGGTCGAGATGACACCCGAGCAAGCTGAAGAGCAGCGGCGTAGTTTTGCATACGGGAACACGAAAATTGAGAATGATTCGATTACTTGGGACAGGATCAATCGTGCTGCGGAGACTCTGAAAAACAAGTAGCGGAGGGCAGGTTGCCGCGCGAGCCGCACCAACTTTTCGATACACCAGAACAGAAGGCCGACCTCGAAGCGAGGAACGGCCTTTTGCAATTTGACGAGGTCAAGAAACTTGTCGCGGAATCTGTCGGTGGCTTCAAACTAACTCCTGAACTTCTTCTTCGCCTTCAGTACCTGGCAATTCGTGATATCTACACGTGCGCTGGGAAGTTCAGAACCGGCGCCGTCTATCTGCTCCGCAGCGACCCAGACCCCAATCTTCACCAACCCCCGCCGTGGAAACAGGTAGTGCCGTTGGTTGATCAGATGTGCGAATACATCAATACGCATTTCAATATGCCTGCCATTCACCTCGCTGCATATGTAATGTGGAGGCACAATTGGATCCATCCGTTCTTCGGAGGAAATGGAAGAGTGTCACGCGCGTTATCGTACTTCGTGTTGTGCGCTCGGCTTGGCTATTATCTGCCGGGAAGCCCGACAGTTCCGCAGCAAATCGCAGATGTGCCTAAGAACAGGGACCGATATTACCGCGCCCTTCAGGCGGCTGATGCGTCCGACCGCAATGGGCGCTTTGACGTGGCAATGATGGAAGAACTGGTATCAGACTGTTTGGCTGCGCAACTATACAGTGTGCACAAACAAGCCGGCGAACCGAAGTAACGCAAGAGAGGCATCGCCAGTGCGCTACCCACGAGCTGCCGAGTAGACCAAGCGAAGAGACAGCATGCCGTTAACTAACTAGTTTCCACAATGTGGAAAACCAGGGCCTAACTTCGGTTCAAGCCCGTCATTGCTAGGGATACAACCTATAGTGTTTCCCTCTTGACAGGCACAATCTGCGGGAGTAACTTTGCAATCCCAAGCACCGAAAATTCCGCCTCACCGAGTGGGGAGGAAATCGGTGTTTTTGGGATGTTTGTTTGAGAGGCAAGAACAATAAGCCAGTGGGGGGCGGCGAGGTTGCTGGCAGGGTCTACAAAACCCACGCCAGTCGGTTCAACTCCGACCGCCTCCACCAGCTTTCATTGAACTAGAGACCGAGGTCCCGTAGGGAACGGAGCACTCCTTGCACGGGCTGCCCATCCGGTTCGACTCCGGCCTTGGTCTCCAGCTTTGATGCGGGCGGTTAACCGTGCCCCGCATCAAACTTTTTTTCAGAGATCGTTGTCCCTGCGATTTGTCGCGGGGCTTTTTTCCTTGCGGGCAAGAAGCCTAGTTTCCGGATGCCAAAGTCAGCAATGGCACTTTCGTGCCATACGCGGATGTTTACTATCTCGGTACTTCTAAGATATCAAACCCGAGTAGTATCGTTGCTTGCCCGATAGTCGTTAGTTATCTAATTGCTCTTACTGATCTAATATGTCTAACGAAGCTAATACAACAAAGAAGGCTGTGAAGGCAAGACAAATCTCAGGAGGGGGTGCTGGGACCTCCAATCCAGAAGCAGAAGCACAGGAGAAGCAATCGAGCGAGACCCAGACATTCCAGCTCTTGAACTTCCCGGTTCGACTGGCCACTCGGGTTAACGCCACAGCGGATTTTCTGGAAATAAAGAGGCTCGATTTTGTAATGAAAATCTTGGAGACAGCACTGGAGGAAATGGAAGTTCCACAAATGCAGGAGACGCTTCAGGAAAAGTGGTCACAATGGTGCGACCGTCACAAGGGCTCATCTTAATGCCGTCGCGGGCCCGCCACGCGGACACCGCTCCTCCCTTTTCCACAGCTTTCCGCTGCAGAAATCGCATTCCTAGTGACAAACAACCTTTACCGAGGATACGAACTCACCCCCACCGCTTCCTTCAGCTCCCGCTCGCGGAACTTCTGCACTTCGTCCGCCATGGCGTATTTCAGCTCCTCAATCCCTTTGCCCGTCACGGCGGAGATCTCGTAGAGCTTCAGCTTGTGCTTCTTGCAGTAGCGCTTGAGCGCGGCCAGTTTATCTTTGTTCACGGCGTCGATCTTCGACGCGGCCATGATCATGGGCTTGTCTTCGAGATGCGCACCGAAGCTGCTCAGTTCGCCCATGATCACTTCGACGTCCTTGGCCACATCCGGGCGTCCGCTCGAGTCGGAGACGTCGACCAGATGCACCAGCAGCCGCGTGCGCTCAATGTGCCGCAGGAACTGCGTGCCCAGTCCGGCGCCGGTGTGCGCGCCCTCGATCAATCCGGGAATGTCGGCGACCACGAAACTGATTTCATTCTTCGCATCGCCCACCGCGACCACGCCCAGGTTGGGCTGCAGCGTGGTGAAGGGATAGTCCGCAATCTTGGGACGCGCCGCCGAGATGCGCGAGATCAGCGTCGACTTGCCCACATTCGGATATCCCACGAGGCCCACGTCGGCCAGCAGCTTCAGTTCGAGGCGGTAGACATGCTCCTCGCCGGGACGCCCTTCTTCATGCTCGCGCGGGGCTTGATGGACGGAAGTTGCGAAGCGCGCATTGCCGCGCCCGCCGCGCCCGCCACGGGCGATCACAAAGCTCTGGTCGGGCTGCGTGAACTCGAAAAGCTTGTCGCCGGTTTCGTCGTCGTAGACGATCGTGCCGACCGGAACTTTCAGAACGATGCCTTCGCCGTCGCGTCCAGTCTTGTTAGAGCCCTCGCCGTGGCGTCCGCGCTGCGCGGTGTGCTCGGGATTGAAACGGAAGTGCACCAGTGTGTTGTGGCGCTCGCTCGACTCCATGACGATGTCGCCGCCCTTACCGCCGTCGCCGCCCGAAGGTCCGCCGCGCGGGACAAACTTCTCCCGCCGGAACGCCATGCAGCCGTTCCCGCCGTCGCCGGCCTTGACCCGAATTTTTGCCTCATCGATGAACATGCGGTCGTTAGTCGTTGGTCTTTCGTCGTTCGCCGTTCGCCGTATGTCATTGGATTCTCCGACGACCAACGACTAGCGACTAGCGACCAAATCAAAAAGCCTCGTCCCGAAGGCGAGGCTGTGTGGCACGGACCTGTCGTGAGCGAAGCCGGAGCAGTTGCCGCCTCGCGAACGTCCCAACGGCGAGGCGCTACTCGACCTCGACGGGCTCCACCATAACGAACTTGCCCATCGAGCCCTTGTTCAGGAACTTGATGCGGCCGGTGATCTTGGCGAAGAGGGTGTCGTCTTTGCCGCGGCCCACGTTGAGGCCGGGCTTCACGCGGGTGCCGCGCTGCCGCACGATGATGGTGCCGCCGGGGACCAACTGTCCGCCGAATGCCTTGAAGCCAAGCCGCTGCGCGTTTGAATCGCGGCCGTTTCGTGATGTTCCTTGCCCTTTTTTATGTGCCATAAGACTGTTCTCAGTTCTCGGTTGTCAGTTCTCAGTTAAAACCTGGACGGACGAATGCGTCTGTCCCTACGTGGTCTTACTTCTTCTTCGCGGGCGACTTCTTGGCCGCCTTCTTCGGGGCAGCCTTCTTCTTGGCCGAAGCCTTCTTCGGGGCCGCTTCTGCTTCGGGAGCCTCTTCCGCCGGCTTCACCTTCTTCGGCTTGGCTTCCTTCTTGGGCAGCTCGGGAGCCTTGAAGCTCTGTCCGCCAAAAGCGATCTCAGAGATGCGCACCGCGGTGTACGCCTGGCGGTGTCCGCGCAGCTTCTTGTATTGCTTCTTGCGCTTGTAATGGAAGACCAGGATCTTCGCGCCGCGGCCCTCTTCGACGACCTGGCCGACGACGCGCGCGTCCGACTGTTGGCCGATTTGGCCCTCTTCGCCGGAAACCGCAACCACGGGGAACTCGACCACACCGTCAGTGCCGGTGCCGACTTTCTCCACTCGAATCACGTCTCCGGGCGCCACCCGGTACTGCTTTCCACCGGCGCGGATAACCGCGTACATACGCCTGCCTCCAAGAATGTCGTTGAAATTCAGCCCGTAAATGGAACTCTCAAACGGAACCCCAGGGCGCACACGGGCGCAACCAAGGAGCCTGCTGATTTTCCTGTGCTTGCTGTTTTTCCGTCGCGGCGCTTCAGCAGCCGAGACAAGCGTCCCCAGAACGGGTCGGCCAGTACAGGCAAACTTCACTATTCTAACGTGTGCTGTGGAAATCGGTCAAACTGAAGCCGCGGAGGTCTTGAAGGCGTCATCCCGAACTCGGCGCAGTTCAGCCGGGTGAGGGATCTCGCGCGGGGCTCATCGGGACGTGCCAGGTCCTGCACGCCAGATCCTTCCCTCCGCCTGAAGAGCGGCTCCAGTCAGGATGACGCCCAGGGGGAGCGGGAATGCCTGATGACGGAGATCGCCGAGCTAGGCGGGGGTGGCGTGTTGGCGATCGTAATCAGCGTCGCCTTGCAGATGAGTTATCACCTTTACCAGGGATTCACCAATGGGATCGTGCTCGCGACGATCTTCGCCGTCTTCTCCATCTACTTCTGGAAGACGCGGCGGCTTGCGCCGGTGGTGCTGGCGCACCTGTGCGTCGACGCGTATGCCCTGTTCCGTGGAAACGCCTAGTCTTTTTCTTTTCGCGGTGATATGCGAGAATCTCGGCGAATCTCCGGAGGAATCTAATCCATGAAGCGTTTCTTAACCGTTTCGCTGTGTCTGCTCGCCATCACCCTGACTGGTTTCGCTCAGACGAAGAAGTCCGCCATGAAGAAGGCGCCCGCCGGTCCAGTTCTCGACAAAGCCTACCTGCAGAAGATCTGGGACGGCTGGTCTACACTCGACCCTGCCAACGTCGCCAAATACTATGCGACTGGGCCGCACGTTTTCTTCGACATTGCTCCCTTGAAATATGGCAGTTTCGACGAATACTCGACGGGAGTGAAGGCGGTCGTCGCTGGCTACAAGAGCGCAAAGTTCACGCTCAATGACGACGTTGCCATTCATCCGCAGGGAGATCTGGTCTGGGCAACGGCCACGGTAGCGGAACAAATGACAACCAAAGCCGGGAAGGTCGAGATGGGCAATTTCCGGTGGACTGTGATCTTCGAAAACGAAGACGGCAAGTGGCTCATCGTGCACGAGCACGTGTCTGCGCCGTTGCAGTAGAAACTTTGGCCACGGATTTTCACGGATCAATCTCAAAATCTTGGGTTTTAGGTCTTGGGCTCTAGTTCTTCGGTTTGATCCGTGAAGATCCGTGCGATCCGTGGCCGGATTGCTTTTCAATACGACTTCCAGAAGAAGTACACCGTCATGCCCGCGCCTACCAGAACGACGAACATGCGGATCCACTTCTGCGGCATTTTCAGCGCGTAGTGTGCGCCCAGGTAACCTCCTGCAATTCCGCCGACGATCATGATGATGCCGTGCTTCCAATACACCGCGCGAGCGACGATGAACGTCACCACGGCGACGCCGTTGATCACAAATCCCAGGACGCTCTTCAGCGCGTTCATGGCGTGAATGTCGGTCATGCCCAGCGTCGCGAGCATGGCGAGCATCACAATGCCCATGCCGCCCCCGAAGTAGCCTCCGTAGACGGCGACGCAGAGTTGGAACAGCGTGGTCGCGGCGAGCGCCATGGTCGAAGCCTCATGCTCGATGACGGATCTTCGGCCGGCGGCAAGTTTCTTGCCGAATGCGAAAAGCAAGGTGGCGCCCAGAGTCAGCCAGGGGAGCACGCGCATGAAGGTGTGCGCTGGAGTCTTCAGGAGCAGGAACGCCCCAGCCAATCCGCCGATTAGGCTTGCGGCGAGCAGGGGAATCATCACGCGACGCGGGACGTCGAGGCGATTACGGTAGGCACCTCCGCTGGCCGCCGCTCCAGTCCACAGCGCGATGGTGTTCGTGGCGTTGGCGGGGATCGGCGGCACGCCTGTGAACAGCAGCGCCGGGAAGGCGATGAAGCTGCCGCCGCCCGCGACGGAATTCAGGGCTCCGCCGAGCACTCCCGCGAAGAAGAGAAAGACGATGATTTCCAGGGTCAAGCAGTTAGGTGTACCAGAAACCGCGCCGGGCCGCCAACGCGCGCACAACTCGTCATGCACTTCTGGAGAAAAAGGACTTGTATCAGGGCACGCCTTCAGGCGTGCCAAAACAACACGCTAGCGCACTGACTTTCTTGCCGATAGAGTAGTTATACAGCGGCTGAAGCCGGAATTGATTCTGTGCATTTACGTCATCGCTAAAGCGATGCCCTGATACGAATCTTCTCCTCACGCCATCCCACTACTTGGGGCTGCCCGATTACCTCTGTAATCGTACGTAACCGCCGATTTCTTGCCGAAACATCAGCTCTGCCGCAGGGCTAATATCAACTGAGATTGTTGGGGGGGATTTTCCTATGCAGAAGCGTCTTGTGATCTTCTTTGCTCTCTTAATTTGCAGCACGGGGTGCAGCCTCGCCTGGGGACAAACGCCGAGCGCTCCGGCAAGCGGCGCGCAGGCTGGCGGGCAGCAGTCGATGCCCGGCATGGACATGTCCGGCCACGACATGTCGAACATGAAGATGAAAGACATGCCTGCGGGCGGGGAGAAGGAAGCCGAAAGCGACGCCAGCGCTCACGTCATGAATTCCATGGAAGGACACATGGACATGGGCCCGCACATGAAGATGACAGCCCTGCGTCCGGCCAAAGAGGGTGATGCGAAGCGCGCACAGCAGGTCGCGGACCAGGCGCGGAAGGCTTCAGAGAAATATATCGACTATCACGCAGCCCTGGCGGACGGTTTCAAGATTTTTCATCCCGAAGTTCCGCAGAAGATGTATCACTTCACGAACTATGGCTATGCGTTGGAAGCGCGATTCCGTTTTAACCCGGAGCATCCGACTTCGCTGCTCTATGAAAAGCACGGCGACGACTATAAGTTGATTGGCGTGATGTATACCGCGCCCAAGGTTTTTACGGAAGAACAACTCGACGAGCGCATCCCGCTGAGCGTGGCGCAGTGGCACGAGCACGTGAACTTCTGCGCGCCACCTGCGGACAAGAGGAAAGAATTGCTGGCGCCGCATCCGCAGTTTGGATTGCGGGGATCAATCACCACGCAGGAAGCCTGCGACGCGGCCGGCGGAACGTTTCATCCCGTAATCTTCAATTGGATGGTGCACGTCTACCCGTTCGAGAAAGACCAGGCGAACGTCTGGTCGGTCGAGAGGCAGCACGGGGATGCCGACTGACGAATGTGACGTCGGCGCTTCGACACGCGTCCGAATTGGAATCTTCGTTCTTGCTCGTGGTTAGACGCGGGCGAGGGCGCCCGCGCCAGATAAACCGCGTCACACAAACGCGTCACACAAACCGCTCACAAAACACACGCCACATGTTCCCTTTTTTCAGTGTGAATTCGCAATGAATTCGCGGGGACTCTTTGCTACCGGAACGAAGTGGCAATCGTCCAAGAAAGTGTGACGAGATCACTCGGTTTGGCGGCCCAGGTGAGAAAACCCCCATCGCGGCAGAACAGGCTTGTGACCTGTTTGCACAACCCCGGCGGCAGCATTCTATGCGATTCGTGAGGAAACACAAGTGTTTTCTCGCGCTGGTCGCGAACCGGGCCGCCCCAACCGCTTCCCGACGTGTTTTCGGGAAAGAAAATAAGGAGCAGCTATGAAGTTCGCGACAGTTTCCAAAAGTCTGGTCATGGGGTTGGCTCTGCTGCTGGCCTCCAGCGCGTTTGCAGCCACCAAAGCCAGCTTGACGTTGCAGAATCCCGCCACGATCAACGGAACCAAACTCAAAGCCGGAGAATACAAGCTGGAGTGGGACGGCAGTGGCCCCAACGTGGAAGTCAGCATCACGCAGGGCAAGAAAGTACTCGCCAAAGTACCCGCGAAACTTGTGGATCTGAGCTCGCCGGCGGCTAACAACGCAGCCATAGTGAAGCACAACGACGATGGAACTACCACTCTGGCCGGCGCCCGCTTTGAAGGCAAGAAGTTCGCTATCGAACTGGGCGACTCGGGCGAGGGTATGCAACCTGGGTCGAGCAAGTAACCGCAGCATGCGGGCCAGCAAATAAAGAGGGGAGCGTGTGTGCGCTCCCCTTGTTTTTACTCGTCTCCTAGCAGTACTAGTTCGGCGACGCCAGCACGTCGTCGTAGTAGTTGATCAGGGCACGCTTCGGCTTCTCCTTCAGGCCTTTCAAGGGAATCTTCTGATCGAACGTACTGTTCCCTTTGAGTCGGGCTCGGCCCAGAAAGAACATGCCGTTCGGCAATTCCAGATAGATGGGCACGAGCATGCGGAAACTGTCATTCACGTTCGACTGCGTCAGCTTGATGCTCATCACCACGTCCCCATCGGCTCCCGTGTCGAAGGTTGCATTCATCTGGTATGTGGGCAACTGAGTTCCATAGACGTACTCGTTGAAGAACCAGTCCATCTTGTGGTTGCCCTCCAGGTCCATATCCTGGGTCATGTGTTTTTCCACGATGGCTTTGAAATCTTCGGTGGTGGCGGCTTTTCCCCGGTAGGTATTGACGAAATCCTGCATCGTTTCCTTGAACCGCTGATCGCGGGTACGCATATCCTGCATCATCATGCGCACCATGTGCAGGACGTAGGCGCCCTTGGGATAGATCAGTCGGCGGGTCGTGTCGAATCCGGTGCGGGAGTTGCTGGTGCGGTAACCCATGGTCAGCGGTCCGGCGTCAATAGCGCGGAAGCCCTGGGCATCGCGCTCCAACAGCAGTTCGCGCTCGTCGTTCCAGAAGGTAATGAACTTTTTCGGATTCTTCTCGATCAAGGTCAGATACAGCGAGGCGGACATGTCGGCGAAGCCCTCGCTCATCCATTGATCGCGATAGGAACTGAAGCCGACCGTGTGTCCCCACCATTGGTGCGCCACCTCGTGCGGAGTCACAACCTTCCAGTAGCCGCGGTCGCCCCAGTCCATTCCAAGTTGATGGCGAACCGTGGTGTCGAAGTAGTAGCAGATCGGAATCCACACCAGTTCCGGCCACGACTGCCCGAAGTTGCAAGCGGTCTGTTGTGTGAGTTGCAGATGTTTGAACAACGATGGCCCGAAATAATCCGTGTACAACTGCACCGCGAGTTCACCCTCTGCCAGAGACTTCTTGTTCAGACCAGTTGTGCCCATGGTGCCAAGCGCGTAGTCATGGCCAGTGTTGGGGTCGTCAAAACTCCGCACCTGCCCGGTTCCAGGGGTGTCGTTTTCGGTTGCATGTTTGAGAGCTTGCACCCAACTGGGAGATTCCTGGTTGGCAAACGATTGAATGAAATATTCCGGCTTGTCGAGCTTTGCTTCCTCGACCTTGAACCGCCCCATGCTGAATCCTGCCACGGTTTGCGGGGCCTCACTCTTCCACACGGTCACGTTCTGCCCGCCGTCGTTGGTGTCGCTCACGCGAGCTCCCGTGGCTGCGATCTGCATTCCCTT
Organism: uncultured Acidobacteriaceae bacterium; assembly: GCA_963701935.1. Lineage (GTDB taxonomy): Bacteria > Acidobacteriota > Terriglobia > Terriglobales > Acidobacteriaceae > Sulfotelmatobacter. The sequence goes on from CAVPBT010000004.1 coordinate 14,717, forward strand.
GGGAATGCGGAAGGTCATGTCATAGGTGGTGTATTCGCCGAGACCTCCGCCGGGATTATTCGGATACCAGTTCATGCGGGCGACAGGAAAGTAGTTGCCCCCACCCTCATTCGTGACGGCTTCTTTCCCTTCGTATTCGGTGACAATCGTGAACTGGTCCCCGGCGGCCAAGGCCTTGGGCAGTATCACGGCGAACTGGGCATCGTCATTCTTGTCTTCCTGAACGAACGGCAGCGGCTGGCCATCGGCGGTGGTCACTTTGCGCACCCTGAGAGTCCGGAACAGGTTGAACGGCACGACCCGCACGCCGTTGAGCCGCACGGTGAACGCAGTTGTGGACTTGCCAATGAGGTTGGCATTCTTCTCGAGTGTGGTCTCCAGCTGTTGATGGTCAATGCGGATCGGCTGTCCGATCGTGTCCCTCTTGTGCTCGCCCGCCATGGGGAACGAAGCCCAGTCTCCGAACTTGTTCTCGTCGTAGGTCATGAAATCGACCTGGTCGCGTCCTTCGTGAGGGTCGATGGTGTAGAGTTCCTGCCCGTTGTAGTGCTTGCCGTGAATGAAAGCGACGAACAGGCCGCCCGGCGCGGAACTGAGGACGTCTTCCAGAATCCGGGAGTCAAGATTCTCCTTGAGCTTGTGCCGCATGGTGTGCTGGCTGTCTTTTAACAGCCCGGGATCACAGGCGGAGGTCGCGACGCCGCCCGCTTTCTTGATGTCGTCATAGGTCGAGTCGGTGAAGCGCAGCACCATCTGGCTGAAGTTTTCGCTGAACTCGTCCTCCTTGGTGAGGAGCTTCAGCATGGGCCGCTCCGAGGCCGGCGGATCGAGAATGAAATTGCCGTCTCCGGTAAAGACCGCGCCCGTCACCTTGCCCGCGACTGGAGCGACAAAACAGACGGTGCCGGAGCGTAGATGGAATGTTCCGGCTTCGCGCTTCAGCGCAAGATTGCTGACGCTGACGGATTCGCCGCTCAGGGTCAGGTTGCGCAGGGCCTGGTAGGTGGGATCGGAGTTCGGCCCGGGCGCGGCGGCGTTTTGCGCGAAGGCAGGTGTGGCGAAAACTGAGGCCAGCAGCGAGATCAGGGCAAGCACGCCAGCCAAAGACACGCGTGCGGCTGGGCGCAGGGTGCGGACAAGAAACGGCATGAAGCCTCCCGGGGGGAAGGAAAGCGTAATTATCGGCGCTTGCGGCGAAAATGCAAGGGCGGGGATCACAGCGGGCAAGAGCGGCGGAAGAACGAATCGAGGCAGGAGGGGGAATTCGGAGTCGAACCCAGCATTTCTCTTGAGTAGCAAATGGGAGCGCCTTCACGCTCCCATGCCAACTACTCGCTGTTGGCCTTGATTTCTGCGACCAAGTGGACAGGCGATTAGTTTTTCACCGTCATGGCGTCGGAATCCACCGCCTTCTTGCCAGTCACACCCTCGAGTCCGGCCAGCACTCCGCGGTAATCGTTCTTGTCACACTGCATGGCGAAGCCGCCCTTTTTGTCACCATCGACCCACGTCAACCCAACGTAGTGTTTTTTTGACTTGGTAAGAGCCATGAGCGCTCCGATCCCGAGGGAGACCACGGCCAGTCCGATGGCCGCTCCTACTCTTCGATGTACATCCTGGCCATAGCTGATCTCTGTAACAGACGCGGCGGGAATCGTCATAACCTCCGTTTTGTCCTTCACGAGGCGAATCTGGTTTGCGTCGATATACAACTTCATGCCGGTACCCGCTTTGATATCGGGAATCGAGCCACCGTCGTAATTGACCTTGTAGCCGTTGTCACCAGCAAGAACTGTCAGCGGGATCGCCAAACACAGAAAAACTGCAATCAAAGTTTTCATACGCCTCCGCGAATCGATTAGGGAAGGGCCTGAGGAAATGGGGCCTTAAGAACAGCGGATTATCGTCCCGCAGACGCCGCTTCAGCAGTGATCCCACGCACAGCAGAATAGGGAGCGCGTTCGCGACCGGCATTTGTGCGCTTCGGGGTCGTATCAGGGCACGCCTTTCAGTCGTGCCGTAAACGCGGGCAAAGAGGGACGGCTTTAAAGCGATGCCCTGATACGAAAACAGGAGGAACTGCTTCTAGTACTTCGGCACCTTCGGATCCACGCGATCGGACCAGGCGGTGATCCCTCCCGCCAGGTTGTGCACTTTCTTGAATCCGGCCTGCTGCAGGAAGGCAACGGCCTTGGCGCTGCGTCCACCCATTTTGCAGTGGACGACAATTTCGCGGCTTGAGTCCAGCTCGTTCACGCGCTTGGGCAGATCGTTCAGCGGGATCAGATATCCGCCGAGGTTGCAGATCTGGTATTCGTGGGGCTCGCGAACGTCGAGCACAAAGAGGTCATCTTTGGCGTCGAGACGACGCTTCAGGTCTTCGACTTGAATCTCAGGGACTCCGCTGCTCACAGGTTTTTCCTCCCCACGAATGCCACAAAACTCGTTGTAGTCTATCAGCTTCGTGACCGTGGGATGGGTGCCGCAGACCGGGCAATCGGGATTCTTGCGCAACTTGAGTTCGCGGAACTTCATGCCGAGCGCGTCAATCAGCAGCAGGCGCCCGATCAGAGGGTCGCCGATTCCAAGGATCAGCTTGATCACTTCGGTAGCTTGCATCACGCCGACAAGGCCGGGAAGAATGCCAAGCACACCGCCCTCCGCGCAGGAGGGAACCAGCCCCGGCGGTGGCGGCTCCGGATACAGGCAGCGGTAGCAGGGGCCATCTTCGGTGGCGAAGACGCTGGCCTGACCTTCGAAGCGGAAGATCGATCCGTAGACGTTGGGCTTGCCGGTGAGCACGCACGCGTCGTTCACCAGATAGCGCGTGGGAAAGTTGTCGGTGCCGTCGGCGATGATGTCGAAGTCGCGAAACAGTTCGAGGGCGTTGGCGCTGCTCAGGCGCGTGTCGAAGGTCCGCAGGTTCAGAAACGGATTGATGCCTTTCAGCTTGTCGGCGGCGGAATCGAGTTTCTTGCGGCCCACGTCGGCGGTCGAGTGAATGATCTGCCGTTGCAGGTTGGTGTAGTCCACCACGTCGAAGTCCACGAGACCCAGAGTGCCAACGCCCGCGGCCGCCAGATACAAGGCGAGCGGCGATCCGAGGCCGCCCGTGCCGATGCACAGCACGCGCGCTGCTTTCAGCTTCTGCTGTCCTTCCATGCCGACCTCGGGCATGATCAGATGGCGCGAGTAGCGCAGGATTTCGTCTTTATTGAGCGTTACGGGAAGTTCGGTGGTGGTGGCCATAGTGTCCTCGGTTGAATTCGCTTCTCGTGCTTTCATGCCCTTGGTGGTTAAGAATTTCTATGTCGAATCCATAAACTTGGCGAGCTGGGATGGAATCGACGGCCGCGCGAATGCGGGCTAACAACAGGAAGGGCAACAACAGCGCATTGTAGCGAACAGATTCAAATCAGAAATCCCCAGTCAGGCAGCGCCTCCGGCGATGGAAGGCACAATGGAAATGTTATCACCTTCCTTCAGCGCGGTCGCTTCTTTCTGCATGTAGCGGATGTCCTCGTCGTTCACGTAGAGGTTGACGAAGGCCCGCAGTTTCCCGTCTTCGGTATAGAGGTGCTTCTTGAGATCGGGGTGCTGGGCCACCAGCGCGGTCATGGCTTCGCCAACGGTCGATCCCTGCACGTCCACAGATGCCTGCTTGCCCACATATTGCCGCAAGGGCGTTGGAATGTGAATTTTGCTCATAAATGTACTGTAAGAGATGCAGCGGCCGTGCGGCAAGATTCAAGCGGCTGCGATCACTCCTGCCCGACGGGATTTTGCTCCTATTCCACTCTTTCAAGTCGTCCGGAATCTTCTGCGACTTGTCCGGAGGTCCACTCCCCGCATGAGACGAACGTAATCACGCTAAATGGCAGTTTCTGCGCCACAATAAGTCCCACGCCCTGAAAACCCGCCCTGCCTGTGACGCCGATTTCCGCGTGAGCGTCCGGGGGTAAAGGAAAAACAATGACGAAGCAACGCTCGGTCCGCTGGCTGGTATTCGCCGTTATGATGTTGTCCCTTTCGGCCGCCTCGTTCGCGCAGGTCACTGTCGGGATCTCCGTTCGTGTCGGTCCACCGGCGCTGCCCGTCTACGCTCAGCCCGTCGCGCCCGGCCCGGGCTATCTGTGGACGCCCGGCTACTGGGCATGGAATGACGATGCCGGCTACTACTGGGTGCCCGGCACCTGGGTGGTAGCGCCTGTCGGCTTGCTGTGGACCCCTGGCTACTGGGGATTTGCTGACGGTGTTTATGGATGGCATCGCGGTTACTGGGGGCCGCACATCGGCTTCTACGGCGGCGTGAACTACGGTTTCGGTTACGGCGGCGTCGGGTTTGCCGGCGGAGAGTGGCGAGGAAGATCCTTCTATTACAACCGCTCGGTCACCAACGTGACCAACGTGACCAACGTCTACAACAAGACGGTGATCGTGAACGAGAATCACGTGGCCTTCAATGGCGGCGAGGGTGGGGTTAGGGCGCGTCCCTCGCACGAAGAAGAAATGGCGGAGCACGAACACCACACCGCACCGCTGGCCGCGCAAACGCATCACGAGCACATGGCGAGCCAGAACAAACAGAACTTCGCGTCTGCAAATCACGGACGCCCCGCGATTGCGGCGACAGGCAAGCCTGGTGTATTCAGCGGGAAGGGTGTAGTAGCAGCCAAATCTGCAGGCGCTCCGTATAAGGCGCCGGCCATGTCTCCAAAGCAGGCGCGTGGCCCGTCGACACCCGCCACGAAGCACGCATCCGCGTCTGCGAATGCCAATAACAAGAGCAAGGCGGCGAGCCATCCGTCCACCGCTTCGAACAAGAACAACGCCACCAGCAAGAAGGCCAGCACCAAGCCCGCAAATACAAATAAGCCGAGCAACAACAAGGCGCAGAATACGGCTCACTCGAATCAGACGCATACGGCCAAGGCAGCAGCTCCTCCGTCGAAGCCGTCCCATGCGGCGTCGCAACCGCACGAGAGTGCGCCCAAGTCGAGCCCGACCGTCAAGCCAGTGTCACAACACCAAAGCGCGCCCCAGCCGGCACCGCAGCAGCAGCACGCTGCGCCAAAAGCTGCGCCCAAACCGAGCAAGGGACATTAGCAAGGGACATTAGAAGGTCAGGTTATCGAGCATCCAGTTCTGCCTGAGCCAGCGGAGCCACTTATCCGCGCGGTCACGCCACCCTAGAATCTCTCAGGGAGAATTCCGATGACGATATTTGATCCAGCTCGCGGCAGAGTGATTGATGGTGGTGGTGGCAGCGGTGGCACGCTTCTTCGCCTGATTGGCCTGGGAATCGGCGCGTTTTTGCTCGTAATCCTGGTATTCAGTTCCATCACGCGCGTAGGGACCGGGCATGTGGGAGTGCTGACGCTATTCGGCAAGGTGCAAACCGGCGAAACCTTAGGCGAAGGCATCCACCTGATCAATCCGCTCAAGACCAACAACGAGCTTTCCATCCAGACGCAGACTCTGAAGGAATCGGCCAGCGTGCCTTCCAGCGAAGGGCTGATGATGAGTCTGGACACTTCGCTCATTTATCACTTGAATCCCGACCGCGCTGCAGAGGTATTCCAGAAGATTGGGGCTGATTATGAGAACGTGGTAGTCGAACCGACGCTGCGCTCGGCAATCCGCGAATCCACGGCTTCGCACACGGCGAATGCCCTATACACCGGCGAGCGTGAAATGGTGGCCAAACAGATCCTCGACCAGATCACGACGGAACTCAATAAGCGAGGCATCACCGTGGAAAACGTTCTGCTGCGCGACATCCAGTTGCCCGCGACTCTGAAAGCGTCGATCGAGTCCAAGCAGCAGGCCGAGCAGGAAGCACTCGCGATGAACTTCCGGCTGCAGAAAGAAACACAGGAAGCGCAGAGAAAGCGCATTGAGGCCGCCGGCGTCCGCGACTTCCAGCAGATCGTTGCCCAGGGCATAACTCCGTCGCTGCTGGAATGGAAGGGCATCGAGGCTACGGAGAATCTGGCCAAGAGCCCGAACTCGAAAGTAGTCGTGATCGGCAATAACAAGAACGGGCTGCCGCTGATCCTGGGACAGTAGCGGCAGCGATGTTATGTGGGGACAGCCCCCACGAGCCTGCCCTGAGCGCAGTCGAAGGGGCTGTCCGTCGCCCGCAGGGCGACTTGCGGGTCGCCGCTGCTAACATGGAAACGTGTCACCTCTGCTGGATGTCCGGAACTTGAACATCGAATTTCCCGTCCGTCGGGGAATTTCCCTCCGCGGCCCTTCGGGCAGCGGGACAGCCGGGGGCGACTGTCCCCACACAGACTCTGACTGCCGTCCGCGATCTCAGTTTCTCGCTCGCACCGGGCGAAGTTCTGGGGCTGGTCGGCGAATCCGGATCAGGCAAGTCGATCACCTCGTTGGCAATCATGCGGCTGTTGCCGCCGCAGGCTCGCGTGTCGGGCGAAATTCTGTTCACGCAAAACGGCGCTGGCCCGCAAAATCTCCCTGCTCTTCGAGGACGACGCCATGCGCCAATTCCGCGGCTCGCGCATTGCCATGATTTTTCAGGAGCCGATGACCGCGCTCAATCCGGTGATGCGCGTGGGAGATCAGATCGCCGAAGCCGTCGTCGCGCACAGTGCTTTGTCGAAAAAGGAGGCTTGGCAGCGCGCGGTCGACGCCATGCTCGACGTCGCGATTCCCGATGCCGCGCGCCGGGCGCGCGACTATCCGCACCAGCTTTCGGGCGGGATGCGGCAGCGCATCATGATCGCCATGGCCATCGTCAACCGCCCGCAGTTGCTGATCGCGGACGAGCCGACCACGGCGCTCGACGTCACCATCCAGGCGCAGATTCTGGATCTGCTGGCCGAACTGCGCGCCAAGTTCGGACTGGCCATGCTTTTCATTTCTCACGACCTGGCGGTGGTGTCGAAGGTCGCCGATCGCGTCGCTGTTATGTATTCGGGCAGCCTGGTGGAACTCGGCGCGAAACGGGATATCTTTCAGGCGCCGGCGCATCCTTACACGCGCGGCTTGCTGCACGCTGTTCCCGATCTCAAGACCGATCGCTCGCGCCCGCTACAGACCATTGAGGGCATGGTCCCGGCGCTGCACGCAATGCCTCCAGGATGCAGCTTCGAGCCACGCTGTGAATTCCGTATTTCCCAATGCGCGCGCGAATTGCCGCCGCTGGTTGAGGTCTCGGCTGGTCATTGGGCTCGTTGCCCGGTTGTCAATTCAGCGGTTTCATAAGCATTCAACACTACTAGGGCCGCACCATGCTCCATATTTCTTCCATCCAGTCTATAATCGGCAGTTTGTCCGGTGATTCGTGCGCATACTGCTGCTAAGCGACATCCACGCTAATCTCGAAGCCCTCGACGCCGTGCTCGCCGGAGCGCCGCCATTCGATTCGGTGGTGAACCTGGGGGACATTGTTGGCTATGGCGCCAGTCCGAACGACGTGGCTGAACGCTCGCGCAAGCTTGGGACGATTTTCGTGCGCGGCAATCACGACAAAGCTGCGACCGGGGTGATGGACCTTGACGATTTCAATCCCATGGCGGCGGCTGCCGCGATCTGGACGCGCAACGAATTGACGCCGGAGAATCTCGATTGGCTGCGCAATCTGCCGCATGGGCCGGTTCCGCTGCCGGAGTTCCCGGAGGTGCAGTTGGTCCATGGCTCTCCCAACGATGAGGACGAATACGTTGTCTCACTGGGAGACGCGCTGGCGCCGCTGATCACGCTGACAATTCCTTTGACATTTTTTGGGCACACACATTTGCAGGGAGGATTTTTTGCCAACGGCGCGTCGGCCGATGGGTTCCGTCCGGAATACCGCACGGTGGGCCAGGCGGAGTCGGTGCCTCTGCAACTGAAGTCGAATGCGCGATATTTGATCAATCCAGGGTCGGTGGGGCAGCCGCGGGATGGCGACTGGCGCGCGGCGTTCGCGCTGTTTGACACGGAGGAGCAGGTCGTCCACTTCCATCGCACACCCTACAATCTGAAAGCGGCGCAGGACCGCATTTTCGCCGCGAAGCTGCCCCCAAGGCTGGCTACGCGGCTGGCGGCGGGACGGTGATCGTTTCTGACCTAAAATCTAACCAGTCATGGAAGAGCTTGCCGATGGCGCTCCCTCTTATTGTTTGCGGTTCCCGAAGCGCGACGAGACGGTAAACAGGCTTTGGCGATCCGTATCAGGGCACGGCTTCCAGCCGTGCCGAAAGGAGCCGCAAATTGGTCCGGCTTTAGCCGCTGGGCCTGCGCCGGTACGATGACGCAGCGGCTAAAGCCGAATTCCCGCTTCGAGCGCATTTACGGCACGCCTGGAAGGCGTGCCCTGATACGGACCTGAAGCGTACACGCCCCGTGCTTTTCAGGGCCGCGCCACGCCCCAAACGGCCGGGGCTTCCGCCCCAGTGAAATCTCTGCCGTTGTAAACTCGAATCATGTATCCCCCCCGCAGCGCTGGCGGCAAGCCGCTCTTCGAATCCCGCGAGAATCCTCCCGAACATTATCTGATTGCGCATAGTGATGGCGGCGCGCGCGGCAACCCTGGTCCCGCCGGATACGGCGTAGTCATCAAAGATGAAACCGGTCGTAAGGTCGCGGCGCTGAGCGAGTATCTCGGACACCAGACCAACAATTTCGCCGAATATCAGGGACTGATTGCCGCACTCGAGTATGCGCTGCAGCACGGACCCAAGGCGCTCAAGCTGATCAGCGATTCGGAGCTACTGGTGCGGCAGATCAAGGGCATCTACAAGGTGAAGAACGAGGTGCTGAAGGACCTGCACGGGCGCGCCAAAGAATTGATTGCGCAGATGGACTGGTTCTCGATCGGGCACGCGTTCCGCGAGCAGAATCAGGAAGCCGACCGCTTAGCCAACGAGGCCATGGACAGAGGCATGGGGAAGAGCAGTGCACGTGTGGGCGCGGGCGGCTCGCCCACGCGGGTTTCGAACCAACCGCCAGTCCAGCAGGAGTTCGAAGGCATCGTGCGCAATGGCAAAGTGGAACTGTCGAACGGAAGCCTTCCGGAAGGGACTCGAGTGCAGCTGCGTGTAAAGAAATAATAAGGAGGCCCCCAGGGGCTAACCAGTTTGCTGACAAACGCCCTTTCGGGGCTAATTGGTACTGCGCAGCGGCTGAAGCCGAACTGATTTTCCTCCACTTACGGCATCGCTAAGGCGATACCCTGATACGGATCGTGACTTTTTCAGCAAACTGTAAAGCCCAAGACAGCGAGAGGCTGTATCGCAGCGCTGAAAGCGCTGCGCCACCCAAAACCGACCATTTGAACGAGAGCTGAATCAGGGCAGCATTTACAAGAATCGCCCCACAATTCACTCCTCGGCTGAGGTGTGGTCGTGGATGATCTTCCATCCATCGGGAAATTTGCGGAAGACCAGCGTGAATAATCCATGGGGAGTCTTGCCGTCGGACATGGTCAAGTGCCAGGCGCCGCGGACGAAGGCCGCTTCCGGTCCCAGGATCTCGATGCGCAGGGCGGAGAACTCCAGCGTTCCCATTTCGTGCCCGGGACTTGCGTACGTTGCCTTGTAGCGGTCGAGGGTCGCTTGCCAGCCGCTGGTCTGCTTGGCGCCGGAAAAGAACGTCAGGTCGGCGGAGTTCCAGTATCCGGCCATGAAGGCGTCGAGGTCGTGGTGGTTCCAGGCGTCTTGCTGGGTGCGGAGGACGTGCTCGACGGCGGATTTGGGATCGGCAGCGACGACATTCTTCTGCGGCGTTTGCGCGGCTGCGCCGGTCGCGAAGAACGACAGCAAGATCAGGATGAAGAAAACCCTCTTCTTTCGCATAGTTTTTCCTTGTAGAGACGTTGCTTGCAACGTCTCTCTCGCCCTCACTCTGAATACTGCTAGCAAGACGTAGCAAGCTACGTCTCTACATATGCGGCGTGCTAATGAGATTCTTCCGTTGCTGGGGCGGCGTCAGGTGTGTCTACTTTTTGCGCGACGACGTGCGGCATCTGCGGCGGCGGCTGGAAATCGCCGGGATCTTTTCCGGCCATGGCTACCGTCATGAAATTCATCCAGATGGGCAGTGCTGCGTGCGCGCCAGTCTCTTTCGCGCCTAGCGATTTCTTTTCGTCGTAGCCGACCCAGACTCCGCAGGTCATGGTCGGAGAAAATCCCATAAACCAGGCATCGGTGAAATCGTTGGTCGTTCCGGTCTTGCCGGCCACCGGGAATGGCAGCTTCGCGGCCGCGACGCCGGTGCCGTGCAGCACGACCTCGCGCAGCATCGAGGTCATAATGCGAGCGGTGCGTTCGCTGATCACATCCTTCACGTCGGGAAAATCTTCTTCGAGCACTCGGCCTTCGTAGTCAGTGACGCGGGTAATGTAGCGCGGGATCACGCGCACGCCGTCGTTGGGAAAGACGCTGTACGCCGATGTCTGCTCCATCAATGTAATCTCCGCCGCTCCCAGCGCCACCGGCAGGTATGGCGGCAGCTTTGCGGTGATTCCGAAGCGTGCGGCGTAGTCGATCACGCTCTTGATGCCGACTTTGTTTGCCAGTTTCAGCGCCGGAATGTTGCGCGACTGGGCCAGTGCCCGCCGCAGAGTAATGATGCCTTCAAATTTCTCGTCGTAGTTGTGCGGGGTGTATGGTCCCGACGGAGTCTCGAAGCTGACGGGCTCGTCGAGAATCGTATCGTCAGGACTGGCACCGCCGTCGATGATCGTCGTGTAGACGTAGGGCTTGAACGAGGAGCCCACCTGGCGCATGGCCTGCGTAGCGCGATCGAACTTTGACTCGTTGAAGTCGCGGCCTCCGACCATGGCCTTGATTCCGCCGGTGGCGTTGTCGATGGCCAGCAGTGAGCCTTGAGCGCCGGAATCCTGCTCGAGGCTGACGTGCGCCGCGCCGTTGGCGCCGAGTGAAACGATCCTGACGTAGCAGATGTCGCCGGTCTTGAGGATGTCCGCGAGTTTCTGTTGTGTCCAGGCAACGTCAGGTTGACCGAGGGCTGCCGTGTACCGTCCGAACTTCAGCGTGGCGATCCCAGTGCCGGCGGAGGTCACGAGCGCGTGGATGTATCCGTTCACCTCGGGCTCGTCGTCCCAGTCGGGATGAAAATATTTGTCGACCGCGGCACCCTCGGCGACGACATTCTCCAAGTGGCCCTTCCAGCCGTGGCGACGTTCGTAGGCGGCCAGGCCGTCGAGCACCGACTGGTTTGCGGCCCTCTGCAAATCCACATCGAGCGTGGTGTAGACCTTCAGGCCGCCTTCGTGCACCTGATCGGTACCGTACTTGTTTTCCAGGTAGCGGCGAATCTCCTCGACGAAGTAAGGCGCCAGCGAATTCGGGTCGTGGGCCAGATGGAGAACCAACGGCGCGGATCGCGCGTCGGCGGCCTGGGCGGCCGTGATCTTGCCGTCTTCCAGCATGGCATTGATAACCAGATTGCGCCGCTTCTGCGCGCGGTCGGGATGGTTGATCGGCGAATACAGGCTCGGGCCCTTGGGCAATCCCGCGAGCAGGGCCGCTTCTTCCAGAGTCAACTGCTTCGCCGGCTTGCTGAAGTAGAACTCCGACGCGGCCTCGAAACCGAACACGCCGTGGCCGAGAGCAATCTGGTTGGCATAGAGAGTGAAGATTTGCGGCTTGGTAAAACGGCGCTCGATCTGGATGGCGAGCATCGTCTCCTGCACCTTGCGATGAAAGGCCCGGTCGGGCGACAGGAAAAGATTGCGCGCGAGTTGCATGGTGAGCGTCGACGCTCCTTGCACATTTGCCGCCGGACTCGACGTCGCGATACGCGGCGCCCACGATGCGCCAGAAGTTGATTCCAGAATGTTTGTAGAAATCTTTGTCTTCGATCGAGACCAGCGCGTCGCGCAATACGGGAGGGAAATCGTCGTAGCCGACGACCACGCGCCGCTGCAGGGCGAAGGAGCCGATCACGCGCCCGTGATCGTCGTAGAGTTCGGTAATCGAACTGGGTCGGTAGGCTTCGAGGGCATCGACCTGGGGCAGGTCGGTGGTGTAGACGAGCAGAAGACCGGCGGTCGCTCCCACCAGCACGGCAACCAGCACGAGCAGACCGAACAGGACGCGCCCGACCAGCCTGCGTCCGCCGATTTCTACGGGTGGAAGATGTTCGTAGAGAGACTTCATCCGGGGATGAGGTCAGGATAGCATTTTTGCCGAATGTGCCCTCGCACGAGAACCGTGAACCACCAGGGGCACGATAGGAACGAGAGTCAGGCGGGCAAAGAAATGCGGGGGCGAGTCGCCCCCGCGACAGTCGGCGCCACGTTTGAAGAAACTTAGCTGGCCCGGCTCTTCAACACTTCCACTGCCTTGTTCAACTGATCATCCACCGTCTTCTTGGGCGCGGCTTCCTGATCGGGAGCCGGGGCACTGTCTTCGTCGTCCGGCCCCACGGAATCGTCGGCGACATCCGCCACCAGAACGTTGGGCGTGATCGCCGTGTCCTGGATCGCCTTGCCGCTGGGCGAATAATATTTCGCGACCGAAAGGATCAACGCGCCACCATCGGGCAGGTCAATCGTCTTCTGCACGGAGCCGTCGCCGAAGGTCTTGTCGCCGACAACGTCGCCACGGGCGTTCTCCAGAAGGGCAGCGGCAACAATCTCAGCCGGGCCCGATGTTCCACGGTTTACGAGAACCGCGACGGGAAGAGTCGTGATCGCTTTGGAGGGGTCGGCATTGAAGGCCTCGCGCGGGAATTTCTGGCCTTGCAGATACGTGATCGTGCCGTGATTGAGAAAGAGGTTCGCCGTTGCAACGCCTTCACTCTCCTCGCCCTCGGCGCAGTTGCGCAGGTCGAGCAGAACCTTCTTCGCTCCTGACCGTTCGAGCGACTTGATCTTCGCGGCGATCTCCTGGGTCTTGCCCTTGGTGAGGGCTTCGACTTTTACGTAGCCGATGCCGTCGTCGAGCATCTTTTCGGTCACGGCGGGAATGTTCACCACATCGCGCGTGATGACGACCTTCTGCGGCTCGGCCTTGCGGGCGCGGACGACAGCTACATTCAGCGTGGATCCGGGCGCGCCGGCCAGCAGGTTGCGGATTTCCGGCAGCGACATTTCGCGCGTGCTCTGTCCTTCAATCGATTCGAAGATGTCCGTCTGCTCAATGCCCGCCTTCTCCGCGGGCGATCCCGGCAGCACAGCGACCACGGCCGCGTAACCGAAGCGCTTCGAAACCACGGCGCCGATGCCGCCCTTCGATTCCGCCTTGTGAGTCTTGAACGCCTTGTAAGCGTCGGCCGACATGTAGCTGGAGTTGGAGTCGAGCGACTCCAGCAATCCGTGCAGCGCGCCGTCTGTCACCTTCGGGATGTTCGGCTCTTCAACGTACTCACTGCGCACGCGCGAGAGCACTTCGCTGTAGACCTGCAGTTGACGGTAAGAGCCGTCGCTCGAGGAGGCGTGAACGCCGCCCATCGAGCCCACAACGACGAACAGTAGTACGGCAAAGGAGGTGACGAGAATCGCTGCTTTGGTTTTCATGGACATCTGTTTTTGATCTTCTTCTGGAAGGAACTGCTTCCTGAGAAACTCCGCCTATTATATCTCTCTAGATGCGGATTTCGGTGCCCCGGCTGCATGGTTTTGTGCCCCATCGGTAACGCCGGGACGAATGATCTGAACTCGCTGATTAGACGGCCGAAACCGCGTTCTGTCAGTCGACAGCGTCGCGCGGACATTCCCGCCGGTCTTCAACCAGATAAACCACAACAAAACAAACAAGTTACTTCATGAGGCTGGTTTGAAGCTGATGGTCAGCAGCGTCTGCACCGACACGGGGCGGCCGTTCATGACGTAGGGCTTGAACTTCCAGAGTTTCACGCCGTCGATGGCGGATCGCGCAAAGGCCAGCGATCCCTGCATGAACTTGGCGTCCTGCACGGTGCCGTCGCGACCAATCAAGACCTGCAGGATCACCGTTCCCGGCTGCGCCTTGGGGTTGGTGGGATACGCGATCTGTGGCTGGTCTACGAGAAGCGCCCGCTCGTTGAATTCGGGAACGTTGACCGGCTCAATCGATGTCATGGCGGACTCCGGTGATTTAGTACCACCGGCATCGGGAGCCATGACGACCATGTGCGACTTCAAACTCGACGGGACGTTGGCGGGGGCGGACAACGTGTTCTGTTCCTGCGGCTTCGGAGCCACGGGCCGCGCCGGCACCGACGCGGCGGGCTGAGGCGTCGCCGCAAACGGATCGGGATGCTGCGGCGCGCTTACCACAGGAGCCGCGGGTGTCGTCACCGGAGGAGCCGTTACTGGCAATGTAGATGGAGAAGTCCCAGCTGGTCCAGTGGAAGGCTGCGTCGATGCGGGAGCGGGTTGAGTAGGCTGATTATCCGGGGGCTGTGCTCCGGCAGGGGGCGATTGATCATCCGGAGTCGCTACAGTTGCGTCTCCCGGTGAAGACTGGATCGCGTTGCCGCCCAGGCTGTTCGGTTTCTTGATGGTCGGATCCACAACGGGCAGCACCTGGATTTGCGACGGATCGGTGGTGGCGTCGGGAATGGTCTCAGCAACGGGGAGCTTGTATTCGTCGCCGGCGCGGCCAAAGTCTTCGTGAGCCGCGGGTGCCTGGGGCGGAGTGACCGGCTGCGGGTTCAGCCAGCTGCGAAATGCCTGCCGGTCACGAGTCCAGAGAGAGCGCACCTGCGGATGCCAGGGCGCCTGGGGCGCGATTGCGATGGCGCAACTGGCCAGAACCAGCGCGCCGATGACTGCCCCCTTGTGGCGGAAACGCGGTCCGGACTTTTCGTCGGCCGCGGCGCTTCCTCCATCGATGTAGGCGAAAAGCTCCGCTTCCTTCTTCTGCTCGCGCTTCTGTTCTTGCTTTTGCTGCTGGATGTCAGACTGACTCGGCTTAGCCTCGGGTGTCGGCCGCTGGGCCTCATTGCTTGCACTCGCGGCAGGGGGTGGCGAGTAAGGCTGATCGAAGCCGACCAATTCCGGTTTTGCCGGCGCTGGAGGCGGCGATGGACGCGCTGGCATCGGGGGCGCAACGGCCCCGGCACGCGTCTTCATAAACCACTCCAGGCCTCGAGGTTCATCCGGCGCAGGTTGAGGCGGAGGCGGCGGAACGGGAGCCGGCTTCTCGTCAGCCACGCTTGGGGCCACTGCCGAGGCCATCGGTTCCAAATCCTTCAGCGGATCCACGGGCTCGACCGACGTTGCCTGCAATGACTCATGTACATCCGAATCGGTCTCGAACTGGCCGCCCGGAGCCGTCCCGGCGGAATGCAGAAACTCTCCAGCCCGCAGCGCTTTTTCCTTTGACGCATCTACGCTGGACGGGACCGTCGACGCCGAACCCGTAGACGCGCCTGCCGCAGCCGCGTGGGCCGCTGACTCCTGCTTCGAGCGCAGGAGATCGCGCGCCGTGGTCAAAGTGTCTTTGACCTGATTGAGCATGATCGGCTTGCGCAGAATCGAGTTTGCGCCCGCCTGCAGCGCCTGCGGAACACTAACATCATCGCTTACGATGGCCAGAGTCAGAGGACGTTCGGCAGCCTTGCGCTCGCGGGCTGCGGTGAGAAGCAGGCCGGCTTCCGGCTGCTGATCCCAATCGATGATGACGATCTGAAAATTCTGGTGAGTAACCTTTTCGACCGTGGCGACCGCGTCGGAGCAGTGCTCTCCGTCTACGTCGAGACCAGCCAGCACCTGAAGAACAGGCGTAGCCGTGCCCGCATCCGAAGTGAACAAGAGGCAGCGAAGGGCCATGCTCCTTCAGACTAGAGGTAGCCAGTAACGAGGGCAAGATTACCGAGGGGGCCGCATGGCCCCGATCTGGTGGCCGCAGGTACATGTACTGCTGGGGCGCACGCTGCTAGAATGCTCGGTCGCCGCGCGGTGGTTTGCAGTTCGGACCCGTAACTCTATGCCCCTGCAAGAACATAACTACTGGCTCACCACGACCGAATTCCCAGCTCTTGACGCTTCCCGCCGTGTCCCCGACAAAGTCGATGTAGCGGTGATCGGGGCAGGCTTCACCGGGCTCTCGGCTGCGCGCACGCTTGCGCAGCGGGACGCGAAAGTGGCGGTGCTCGAATCCGAGACCATCGGCTGGGGTGCGAGTTCGCGCAACGGTGGCATGGTGCTGACTGGGATGAAGCTGGGCGTCAACAAGCTCATCTCGATGTACGGACGCGAGCGGACGCAGCGCATGTACGCCGCGTCCCTGACCTCTATTGATTGCGTGGAACAGATCGTCCGCGAGGAAAAGATCGATTGCGACTTCGCCCGCTGCGGGCACCTGGAAGTCGCGTGCAAGCAGAAGCACTTCGACGATTACGCCCGGCAAGCGGAAGTCATCGCCCGTGAGTTCAACCACACGCTGCGGGTGGTCTCGAAGCAGCAGTTGGGTTCGGAGATCGGGTCGACGATTTATTTCGGAGGCATGGTCGATGAAGTCAGCGCCGGAGCGAATCCTGCGCGCTATGTTGCCGGACTCGGCCGGGCCGCGATCAAAGCTGGGGCAGAGATCTTCGAACATGCGCGCGTGCAAAGCATCGAGCGCGACTCGCGCCAGGGAGAGCTGGGATGGAAGGTCACGACGTCGCGCGGTCCGTTGTGGGCGCACGAAGTTTTCGTCGGCACCAGCGGCTATACCGGGAAGGCCACGCTGGCGCTACAGAAGAAATTGATCCCGATCGGATCGTTCATCATCACCACTGAAGTTCTTCCCGAAGCGCTGGCCCGCGAGCTCAGCCCGCGCAATCGAATGATTTACGACTCCAAGAATTTTCTGTACTACTACCGGCTCACCCCGGACCGGCGCATGCTGTTCGGCGGTCGCGCGGCGTTCTTTCCCGAGACGGATCAGACTGTCCGCCAGAGCGCCGTGATTCTGCGCCGCGGCATGATCGACGTCTATCCGCAACTGAGTGACGCGAAAATCGACTACGCGTGGGGCGGCACGCTGGATTTCGCGTTTGACATCATGCCGCACGCCGGCCAGATGGACGGCATGTACTACGCAGTGGGATATGCGGGGCACGGTGTGGCCATGGCCACGTATCAAGGCCAGAAGATTGCCGAACTCATGGCGGGAGACAAGCCAGAGAATCCTTTCGTGGGCATTCCGTTCCCGGGCGCGCCGCTGGGAATGTACAACGGGAAGCCGTGGTTCCTGCCGTTCGCGGGGGTGTGGTACAAGTTTCTGGATTGGGTGAGCTGAACTAGCCCGAGTCTGGTCATTTGAACGGATTCCGAATTGTCAGCTTGCCGTCGATGACTTGTCCGTCCTGCAGGTCCTCTGAGTAGAGTGTCGAGCAACCAGATTCCAAGGCCGCGGCGATCACGAGCGCATCATAAACCTCGTAGCCGTGACCTTCTGCGATCTTCAGCGCCGTCTCGTGCGTGGAAATCGTGATAGCGGCGGGCGGCGGGCATAGGATCCGAATCGCGTCCAGCGCTTCCGTCACGTCCTTCCAGGGCATCCGCATCTTGCGGCGAGCCACAGAGACGAACTCATTCAGCACCTGCACGCCAACGACTCCCCCTGTAGCTAAAAGCGCTTCCGCGCGCGGGCCGCGGGGATCGTTCTGTGCAATGGCATAGATCAGAACGTTAGTATCGAAGAATACCTTAGCGGGCATTCGCGTCACTTCGGTCGAACACGAAGCCTGGAGGCAATGGCCGCCGCAGTTTGCGCAGGCGAGCCAGTGCGCGATCCCTGCTCCGATCACGGCTCACTTCGAAGGACCGCCCATGAGCGATTCGAATCTCGACCTGGTCGCCCTCCTTGAGTTCGAGTGCCTCGACTACTGCAGCAGGCAGGCGGACTGCCAGGCTGTTCCCCCACTTTGAGACTTGCATGACGCCCTCCGCAGATATACCTCTACAAGTGTATATCTACAACCCCGTGGGCGCAACTCTTTGGGAACTTTCGCCTGTGAGCAATATTCCGGTGGAGATCGACGAAGAGGCTCGAGAAGAATATTGGATCGAAATTCGCAAAAAGCCCGCCCTTAGGAACCAGTCGCGAACGTAGCTCACTCTGCATCTTGACCGGAAAGAAGCGAAGGATCTATACGATCCGCTAAAGATTGCAGAGATCCTTCGGCCCGCAGAGAGCGCGGGCCTCAGGATGACAGACCATCCGAGGTCGCCTTCCGCCGAATCGCGAGATACACCAGCGGCCCCACCACGATCGCAATCGCTCCGCCGATCATCCCGAACCGGTCGCTGCCCAGCAGAGCGACCAGGGCCATCACCACAGGCGCGCCCACCACGTAGAGCAATCCGGCGCGCCCGCCGGGAATTTTGAACGAGCGGTTCAGTTGCGGTTGCGTGCGCCGCAGCTTCCACGCTGACAGCACCGTCAGTACGGTCGTGGCCGAACGCAGCCAGATGTACACCGAGATCAGTTCGGCCAGGCTCTGCCACGCGAGCAGGCCGTAGATCACGGCCGACACGATGATGGCCAGCCACGGCGTTCCGTAGCGTGGATGCTTTCGTGTGAGGATTTGCGGGAGATATCCGTCCTCCGCCATGGCGAAGGGCATGCGCGTCGTGGTCAGTACCGTGCTGTTCAGCAAGGCGACGTTGCCAACCATGGCGGCTAGCGTCATCCATGTACCGAGCCACGGACCACCGATCATGCTCGCCGCATCCGAAAAGAATCCCGTGTGCCACTTCTCCCAGTTGCCCGCCGACGCGAGTCCAGCGAATGTCGGTAGAAAGTACGCCGCAATCGAAAGCGGCACCACCAGCGCGAGCGCCCGCGGGTAAGACCGTTGCGGATTCTCTACCTCTTCGGCGACGGTCGAGAGCTGCTCGTATCCGGAGTACAGCCACAAACCCAACGCCAGCCCTACACCGAAAACTTTGAACGTTGCCTGATGCGGAGGCACCCACGGGACGAACGGATTGTGGTGCCAGTGGACTAGCGCAATGACGATCATCGTCATCACGGGGATGAAAATGAAAATCTCCAACCCGGTCGCGACCTGGCCAACCATTTCGATGCCGCGCACGTTGATCCACGTCAACACCACGATCAGCGCCACCGAGACGAGATAGTGTTCCCACCAGGTCATCTTCGGGAAGTAGTAGACGAGGTAGTCCGTGAACAGCACTGCGTAGGCGCCGCCGAGCAAAAATGATGCGGACCAGTTCCACCATCCGGCAAGAAATCCCCAGAAGTCGCCGAAGGCCGCGCGCGTCCAGCGGTAAAAACCGCCTTCGACGGGCATGGCGGTGGTTAGCTCCGCCGAGACCAGCGACACCGGGATGCACCAGAAGAACGGCAGGATGAGCAGGTACATCAATGTCATCCCCGGGCCCGAGGTCGTGACCATGTCCTCGAGTCCGAAGGGCCCGCCCGTCGTGTAGGAGAACATGACGAAGACGAGGTAGAAGAGGCCAGCCTTGCGCAGCGTGGATTGAGTTGGAGAGGATTGCCTCTGATTACTCACGGGATTCTAGACGCTCCCGACCACTTTCGACGGAATGAGTTAACCTGATCTTGGATCCACCCGTAGGACTGCTCAAGAAAATTGGTTTCTCGCCGTTCCCAGCGCTTCGCCACAAAATTTGCCGGGTACGCAAGAACATCCCCGGTCCCGGGAAGGCCATAAACCGCCAGGTCGGAACCGCACTCGTCTGTAGCGATTACCCATTTGAGTTCGAGACCCTCGACAAGGAGTCGCCCAAACGCAACACCAACGCAGTTGATGATTCTGTTGGTCTCCGACGCGTTGTCTACAGCGCCGGAAGCCATCCATGCGGAAAACGCTCGGTCCAGTGCGCCAAGAGTCAGAGGAAGGTCGGCATCCCGAGGAGAGAAAGCGCCGACAAACTTGATTGCATTCTCAAGCTGTTCTGCAATCCAAGCTCGCTCCTTTTCGCTGAGTGTGTCGATCTTTTGTTCCATTGTGGAGGTCAGGGTTCTGAAATTCTCCGCACTACATCATGCAACCAGCGTCGCGCTTAATGCCCCCTCCAGCTCCAGCAGCCTTCGTTTCACGTCGAGGCCGCCGCCGTAGCCGCACAGCGTGCCATCCGACGCGATCACGCGATGGCAGGGAACGACGATCGCCACCGGATTGCGATTATTGGCCATCCCGACGGCGCGAAATCCCTGCGGCCTGCCGACGGCGCGGGCAATGTCGCCGTAGGAGCGCGTCTCGCCATAGGGAATCGCCAAAAGAGCGCGCCAGCAGGCGAGTTGAAAATCCGTGCCACGCAGATCGAGGGTGAAAGCAAATTCGCGCCTTGCGCCCGCAAAGTATTGTTCGAGCTCGCGCACATAAGGCCGCAATGCGCGGGCAGAGTCCTCGAAGCGGACGGCTTTCGATTCAGCCCGCAGGTCACGCGGGTTGGGACGGATCGTCTGCTGACCCGGCAGACGGGCGTCAAACTCCAGCGCCACCAGACCCCGGTCCGACGCCGCCAGGAACAACGGCCCGACCGGCGATATAAACATCGTGGAATGAAGTATTTCCATACGGACCACCAAGATTCTATTGCGCTCGACTGCGCCCATAACGATAGCACGGGCCTTGAATTGCAGGCGGTCTTTTATTGCTGGAACCGGTTGACAGAATCGTCTTTTTCGACGAGAGTGTCACTGCAATCTGCGCTTGTGGAAAACTCAGCGTTGAAAAAAGCCCTCATCGCTTTCGCGGTCGTCGCGCTCGTGCTCGTGGTCAGCCTGGCAGTCCGTGCCGCGGGAGACTGGCGCACCGTCGGCCAGACCGAGGCTGGTGATACCGTCTCCGTTAGTTCCGTGCGCGTCCTGAAGAACAATCAGCGGCTGGCGCTGGTCCGCGTCGAATACAAGGAACCCGCGGAACTTCCGCAGGGTGGACCGTTCGTCGAGATGCGTGCGCGCGTGCACTTTAATTGCAGCAGCGGCGCCGCCGCCCCCTCGTCTGAGTGGTTTTACTCCCGCGATCGCAGCGGACGCTTCGTGGTCAGCAAGAAGGCCACGCACGACGACGGGTTCGGCAAGCTCCCAGAGGGCGGATTCGTCGACCTGGTGAGCAAGAGCGTCTGCGAACAAACGAAGTAGCTACTCCTTCAGCGCAAACGCCACGTACACTCCTCCTGACTTCGACTTCGGATCTTTCCCGCCTCCCGCTGCGATCGCGACGAACTCCTTGCCATCGACTTCGTAGACTGCCGGAGTCGTGTTCGCGGAGAACGGAAGAGTCGTCTCCCAGAGCAGCGCGCCGCTAGTCTTGTCGAAGGCGCGAAACTTTTTATCGAAGTTCGTCGCGCCGATGAATAGCAGGCCCCCTGCGGTTACCGCCGGCCCGCCATAGTTCTCCGTGCCGGTGTCTTTCTGTCCCTTCGCGGCGAGATCCGGATACTCGCCCAGCGGGACTTTCCAGACATATTCGCCCGTGTTCAGATCGATTGCGTTTAAAGTTCCCCACGGTGGCGCCACCGCGGGATATCCGTCCGGGTCGAGAAACTTGTGGTAGCCGGTAAAGTGATATTTCATCGCCGGCAGTGCGGGCCCGGAACTGGCTGCTTCCTTGGCGCCGTTTTCTCTGCCACCGTCCTTGCCCCCGCTCATCACATACGAGAGCAGTCCGTACCACTGGTCGCTGTCACTCTCCAGGTTGGCGAAGCCGGGCATGCGGCCCTTGCCGTTCCTGATCGTGGCGGCGACGTCCGCAGCCGACATTCGATCGCCAACGCCCACCAGCGACGGAATCGCGGGAGGCGATCCGGCCATCTTTTCACCGTGGCATACTGCGCACTGACTCAGGTACACAGCCTTCGGCGTGTTTTCGCCGGTGTTCTCGGCGAGCGCACCGGTCCAGGCCACGTCGTTGGCGTTGACGTAGAGAATTCCGGTCTCTGGATCAGCTGCCGCTCCGCCCCATTCCGCCCCTCCGTCGAATCCCGGGAAGATCACCGTATCTTTTCCCACGCTGAAGGGAACGAACTGGCCCTCGCTGCGAAAGCTGCGGAATTTTTCCAGCGCCCACTGATGCACTTCAGGCGTGCGCTGGCTCAGCAGATTCTCGGTCAGCAACTGGCGCGCAAAAGGTGCGGGCTTCGCAGGCAAGCATTGCTGCTGCGCAGCCACTTCGCCCGGGACATTGCTCGGCGGATCACTGCGGCACTCGATGGGCAACAGGGGCTTGCCGTTCGTGCGGTCGAACAAAAAAACGAACCCCTGCTTCGTCGTCTGTGCAACGGCGTCGACCTTCTTGCCCTCGCGCGTCACTGTGAGAAGCACGGGCGGCGCAGGGAAGTCACGGTCCCAGAGATCGTGCTTCACGGCCTGAAAATGCCAGATGCGCTTGCCGGTCTCGGCGTTTAACGCGATCAGAGTGTTTGCGAATAGATCGTCGCCAATGCGGTCGGCTCCATAGAAGTCAAAAGCAGCCGATCCCGTGGGAATGTACACGATCCCGCGTGTGGTATCCACCGTCATCCCAGCCCAGTTGTTCGCCGCGCCGCTGGTTTTCCACGCGTCCTTCGGCCAGGTGTCATAGCCAAACTCGCCGGGATGCGGAATCGTGTGGAACGACCAGCGCAGCTTTCCGGTGCGCACGTCGTAGGCCCGCACGTCTCCCGGGGGATGCCGGCAGAGTCTCAGACTCGCGCCCGCCGACGATGACCAGGTCTTTGTAGATCACCGCCGGGCTGGTCATGTAGATCGACTGCGCCGCGGGATCGCGACCCAAGTCCTCGCGCAGATCGATGCGCCCGTCCTTCCCGAAAGTTGAGATCGGCTTGCCGGTCGCGGCATCGAGCGCGTAGACGAAGTTCATGACGCCGACCAGAATCCGCCGGTCTTTCTTATTCTCGTTCCCATTTTTGTCCGAGCCGTCAGCCCAGTAAGCCAGCCCGCGATCCGGCTGCGTACCCTTAATCCCGGAGTCGAATTTCCAGAGCAACTTGCCCGTCGCCGCGTTGAGGGCAAATACTTTCTGCGAGGGGGTCAGCCCGTAGAGCACTCCGTCGACGACGATCGGGCTGGTCTGCAGACCGCCCTCCTCTTCTGTATCGAAGGTCCACGCGGCTTCGAGTCGCTTCACGTTGCTGCGATTGATCTGCTTCAGCGGAGAGAAGTGATTGTTTTCAGGAGTCCCGCCGTACACGGCCCAGTCGTAATGTGAATTCTTTTCTGGGGACTTTGCCCGCGCTGGACCCGGCCCTTCTCCAGTCGTTGCCGCCACGACAGCCAGAACGCATGCACAGATCGTCGCGAAATTCATGGGCCTCCTCGCGGAACAAACCCGCGGCTGATTCTAGATCAAGATGGGAGTTTTCCGCCGCCCGCAAGTTTTTCACAGCCAGTGGCACCTCCGTAACCTCACAACCACTTCCACGCATCTGGCTTTCAGCTTATGCTGATTAAAGAAGTCGGCGGACACGAACCGACATCAACCCACCGTACATGGAATCACTTCGACTTTATGGGCTGGTTGCAGCAGGCAGCGTCGCAGCGCTGGGCGCGTATGCTCTGCTGCGGCGCAAGCCGAAGACAGCCGATCAACTGGAGCGCGAGCGCAGGGCGTGGCTTGAGGGCACGGGCCGCATCACCGACGGCACGGTGATCGACGTGCAGGAACTGGCGGTCACCAACAACTACCACGCCGCCATCATGCTCATTTACAAATACGACGTGGCGGGCGTGACCTACGAATGCTCGCAGGACGTCACCTACCTGCGGCACTGGATCAATCTGCACTCCTGCCGCCTCGGACTGCACACTTCGGTCAAGTACGATCCGCAAAATCCCGGCAATTCCCTGGTGGTCTCAGAAAACTGGATGGGGTTGCGCCAGTAAGCCTCGTGGGTGGATGATACCCCGGCGAGGTAAACATGCGCGGACTTTGGCAGGACTTCCGGTACGCGGCGCGAGGGTTCGTCAAGAATCCCGGCGTCACGGCCATCATGGTGTTCACGCTGGCTTTGGCGATAGGGGCAGCCACAGCGATCTTCAGCGTGGTGTACGGAGTTTTGCTGCGCCCGCTGCCCTATGCTGCCGCGGATCGCATCATGGCGATCTCGGAAGTGAACTCCCACGGCAGGCCTTCCCGCCTCGCCGACCCAAATTTTGACGACTTCCGCGATCAAAGCCACAGCTTTCAATCCATCGCGAAGTACTCGGCCTATCCAGTCTCCATCTCCGGAGCATCGCAGCCAACGCGCACGACCGCGGCTGCGGTGACGCCGGGCTTCCTCTCGGTATTCGACGTGGAGCCGATCATGGGCCGCGATTTTACGGCGACGGACGACAGGAAGGGAGCGGAACCGGTCGCGCTCGTGAGCTACGGGTACTGGAGGCAGCACCTCGGATCGGCGCAGGATCTTTCGCAATCCCACCTGAAGATGAACAACTCGGTGTACTCGGTGATCGGCGTACTGCCACCGGGATTTCGGTTTCCGGAGGATGTGGATGTGTGGTTTGCGGCCGATTCCGAGGGAGAGAACCCGAGCCGCACGTCGCACAACTACTCCGGAGTCGGCCGGTTGAAGGATGGCTTCAGCGTCGAGCAGGCACGCGATGATATCAGCACAATTGCGCGCCGGATCTACCAGGCGAATGAGAAGAGCGATTATTTGCTCAGGGACGGAAGCGTCGTTCCACTCCAGGATTCGATTACAGGTATGGTGCGGTCGCCTCTGCTGATTCTGCTGGGAGCGGTGGGCTTCTTGTTGCTGGTGGCGTGCGCGAACGTTGCAAACCTGCTGCTGGCGCAAGCGTCGGTGCGAGAGCGTGAGCTTTCGATCCGCATCGCACTCGGTGCGGCGCGCGGCCGGCTGATCCGCCAATTCTTGAGCGAGGCATTCCTGCTCTCGCTGATCGGCGGGGGACTTGGCGTACTCGCCGCGTTGTGGGGCGTCGCCGGATTGCTAGCTCTGGCGCCGGAGCAGTTACCGCGGCTCGACAGCGTTTCGGTAAGCCTGCCTGTGCTGTTATTTGCGTTCCTGCTCTCTGCTGCCGTCGCGGCCGGGCTGGGAGCGTTTACGGCCACGCGAGCGACCCGAGGCGATTTGAGAAAAGGCCTTACAGAAGGCGGACGCGGGCAGGCCGGTTCGCAGGGGAGCCAGCGCGTGGGGCGTGCGCTGGTCGCGGCGCAGATCGCCATCACGCTGGTGCTGGTGATCGGCGCGGGGCTGCTGGGGCGAAGCTTGCTGAAAGTGCTCGAAGTGAATCCGGGATTCCGCGTCGACAAGATCGTCGCGATGGACGTCTCGTTGCCGTGGGTGGAAGATCCCAAAATAAAAGCAGCCCAGGGAGTTTTCTTTTCGAACCTGATCGACCGGCTCAAGCAAATCCCCGGCGTGCGAGGCGTGGGAGCGGCCAGCGCGCTGCCCATGACCGGCGGTCTGCCCGACGGAATGTTTTTGCTCATGACGCAGGCCGAAGCTCCCAAAACGATGGACGGCTTCGAGGCTTTGTTCCAGCAGAAGGAACGGCTCGGGACGGCGGATTTTGGTGTCGCGACCGACGGATATTTTCAGGTGCTGGGAATTCCGCTGGTCCGCGGACGAATGTTCGACGAACGCGACAGCGCGAACGCGCCGCACGTAGCCCTGATCAGCGAGTCGCTGGCGCACGATCGCTGGCCCCATGAAGACCCCATCGGGCACACCATAGAATTTGGGAATATGGACGGCGACCTGCGCCTGCTGACGATCGTAGGAATCGTGGGCGACACGCACGAATACGGTCTCGACGAGCCGCCGCGACCGACGGTCTATGTGAATCTGTTCCAGCGGCCGCGCGCGGAAATGACAGTGACGATGCTGAGCGATGCCGACACGCGCCTGGTGAGTTCGACGGCGCGGGGAATTCTTGCGGGATCTCAATCCTGAGATTCCGGCGAAGTTCCAGACCTTTCAGCAGGTGTATTCCGCGTCGCTGGGCTCGCGCAAGTTCAACGTGATCTTGATCGGATTCTTCGGAGTCACAGCCCTATTGCTGGCTGCCGCCGGCGTGTTCGGCGTGATGGCGTATTCGGTCAGCCGTCGCACGCGCGAATTCGGCGTGCGGGTTGCGCTGGGCGCCACCTCAAGCGACGTGCTGCGCATGGTTCTGAGGCAAGGCGTGCGAACGATCCTGATCGGCGTGGCGATTGGAATCGTTGGGTCGTTTGCGCTGACGCGGGCGGTGTCGTCGTTGCTGTTCGGCGTGACTGCAACCGATCCTCTGACATTCGCGGGGGTGACGCTGTTGTTGATCGCGGTAGCGCTGCTGGCTTGTTACATCCCGGCGAGGCGCGCGACGAAAGTGGACCCCATGGTAGCCTTGCGGGACGAATAGCGAGACCAGTACCTCAGGGCTAAAGCCCTGACAGAACAAAACCGCCTTATCGCAGCGCTAGAAGCGCTGCGCCACCCAAAAGCAAGTTTCTCAGCAAAATGAAGACTTGCGGCAGCAGCCTCACCGAACTCAAATG
This sequence comes from uncultured Acidobacteriaceae bacterium, assembly GCA_963701935.1. GTDB lineage: Bacteria > Acidobacteriota > Terriglobia > Terriglobales > Acidobacteriaceae > Sulfotelmatobacter. The sequence continues at coordinate 41,105 of CAVPBT010000004.1, forward strand.
TGAAGACGTGCCGTAACGGGCAACTCACCAAGCTCAGCGGCTTACTGACCCCAACTCAGCTTCATCACGGTATTGTGCTTGTCGATGGTGACGCGCAGGGCCTTGTCGGCGCCACCGATGAACTCAGCCGAAGCTGTCCGGGACAGGTCGATCGTCTCGTCGGCCGAGAGTGCTCTCACGCGGATCACGTGCTTTCCCGCCGGAATCTTCAGCGTCTCTGACTCCGCGCCGTGCAATCCGTTGAACACAACCAGACGCTTCTGCGCGGCTCCGTGCAAGGGCTTGGTCAACATGAGTTTGTCATCGACCCAGACGAACAGAGTGGCATCTTTGAATTGATGCTGCACTGCCAGATCGAGATTGGACAGTGGCACAACGATCGGATTGGTCGTGTGCACCGCCGGAGGATGGCTCTTCCGCGGCGTGACTGCCGAGGCTACCTTCACCGGAACCGCCTTTGTCGCTGCGCTCGACGTATCCTTCGTAGAATTCGGAGTGGAGTTGCTGCCATCGCCGCCGGGAGCAGCCACCAAAGAAGCATTAGGCCCCTCTTTGGGAGAAGTAACCTGCAGTTTCGTTTGCGCGGCAACAAACACCAGGACGATCAGCGTGGCCACGCCCAAAATCAGATCCCGGATCGGCACTTTCCGAATCGCGGTGCGGACCGCCTTGTCCGCCTTCGCCACTTCCGCCACACGATTGTTGCGGTAACCGCCCGCCCGCTGGTTCGATTGCGCGTTCCGGTCGACGTAGCGAGCGGCGCGACTGCCCGCAGGGACGTGGTAGTCGAGCCTGTCTGGAACAATCTCTGCAACTGGCGCACGTCCTCGGCCAATTCTGCGCCGCGCTGGTAGCGCTCCTCGGGACTCTTCGCCATGGCACACGAAATCACTTCATCCAGTTCCGGAGGCAGAGTCAGGTCGAGCGCACTCGCAGCCACAGGTTCACGATTCGCCACCTTGAAGCAAACTGTGGTCGCACTATCTCCCTGAAACGGAGAATGGCCGGTGACCATGGCATAGAGAATCACGCCCAGCGAAAACAGGTCTGAGCGTCCGTCCACTCCTTCGCCGCTCAACTGCTCCGGCGACATGTAGGCTGGAGTTCCCAGCACCTTTCCCGGCAGAGTGAAGTGCGCAAGGTTCAGCTTGGCAATGCCGAAGTCGGCAATCTTGGCGTGGCCACCCTCAGTCACGAGGATGTTGCCCGGCTTGATATCGCGGTGAATCACGCCCTGGGCGTGGGCATAGTCGAGCGCCTCGGCAACCTCTTCCACCAGTTGCAGCGCCGTGGGCAGCGGGAGCTTCTTTTCGCGCGCCAGAATCCGGTTCAGCGACTCGCCGGCAACGTACTCCAGCACGATGTAGGGGTCTTGGGTTTCGGGGTTCTCTCCGACATCGAAGATGCCGACGATGCCGGGATGGTGCAGACGCCCCGCGGCCTTCGCTTCGTGCAGAAACCGCAGGCGAAATTCCTTTTCCTCGTCCGGTTCCTGGCCCGACAGCGATACGGTCTTCACAGCGACCAGGCGATCGATCTGTGGGTCCCGGGCCTTATACACCACACCCATGGCCCCGCGGCCCAACTCGGCCACGATTTCGTAGCGGCCAAACCGTTTGATCTCGGGATTCTCCATGGAGTCGTCCTTGGGCCACAGGCGTTCGAACAACGACAAACCGGAAGGGGACTTCTTCCATGGTAGCCCGCCCGGCACTGTGATCCCGCACCCTGTTTGGATGAGTCCATTACTCCGGTAACGGCTTGGTTTCTGCTCTCCTAGCGAAGGAGAAATGTGTTCCGTGGCGGAGTCTGGCAGTCGTCAACGAGTATCCCAGGTGGTCCTGGAATCACCTGCCCGTGTGACTTGGGGCACTTACCCCTGTGGAGCTGTTTTGTAGCATTCCAACGGAGTGCCGTACGGGTGTCTACACTGCACGCCATCGCGGGCCAGTCCATCTCCCACTATCGGGTTCTAGAACGCCTGGGCAGTGGCGGCATGAGTGTGGTCTATAAGGCGGAGGACCTGGAACTCGGCCGCTTCGTTGCCCTCAAGTTTCTGTCGGACGACCTCGCGCACGATCCCCAAGCCTACGAACGCTTCCGCCGGGAGGCGCGGGCCGCTTCGGCGCTGAACCACCCCAACATCTGCACCATCTACGAAGTCGGAGAGCAGCAGGGCAATTTGTTCATCGCGATGGAGTGCCTGGAAGGCCACTCCTTGCGGGAGTTGCTGCACGGCGCGCCGCTGGAGTTCGATCGCCTGCTGGAACTCGCCATCGAAATTGCTGATGCCCTCGACGCCGCCCATGCCCGTGGGATCATCCACCGCGACATCAAGCCCGGAAACATCTTCGTAACCAGCCGCGGGCATGCCAAGCTGCTTGACTTCGGTTTGGCGAAGCTGAGTCTGCCGATTTCCATTGGTATGTCCACCACCGCCAGCGACAGTAATCTCACCAGTCCTGGCGCTGCGCTGGGGACCGTCGCCTACATGTCTCCAGAGCAGGCCTTAGGAAAAGACCTGGACCCTCGCACGGATTTGTTTTCCTTCGGGACCGTGTTATATGAAATGGCGACCGGAACTATTCCGTTTTCCGGAAACACTTCGGCGGCCATTTTTGATTCCATCCTTCACCGGCTCCAGGCCCCGGCGGGGCGCATCAATCCAGCTTTGCCGCCAGAGTGTGATCGCATCATCAACACGGCGTTGGAGAAGGATCGCGATGTCCGCTACCAGAGCGCTTCTGAACTTCGCGCCGACTTGAAGCGCCTCAAGCGCGATACCGATTCCGACAAAATATTCTCGGCCGAAGGCCACGTCTCGCACTCCACGGCCGCGCTGCAGCCAAGAGAGCAAAAACGTCCGGCCGCCGTCGTCGCGGCAGCCATGGCGCTCCTGATTGTTGTGGTGATTGGCGTCGCCTGGCTCCTGCTTCCCATGGCACCACCCAAGGTTGTGGGCCTGAAGCAGATCACGCGTGACGGTATGTTCAAGGGGCAACTGGTCACCGACGGCTCCCGCATTTACTTTTCCGAGTTCTCGGGCGGGCACATGGTCGCGGGACAGGTTTCTGCCTCCGGGGGCGACACCTTCCCCATTCCGGTGCCGTTCCAGAACGTCGATGTGTTCGGCCTGAGTGCAGACCGCTCGACTCTGCTTATTTCGGACTATCAGGGTACGTCGCCCGCGCCGCTCTGGGCGCTACCCCTGCCCGCCGGCTCTCTTCGCCGCCTGGACAGCATTGAAGCCCGGGAAGCTGCGTGGTCCCCAGACGGCCAGCATCTCGTCTTCGTGAAAGGACTTGACCTCTACCTCGCCAAGGCTGACGGGAGCGAGGCGCGAAAAGTGAGAAGTTTTTCCGGCATCCCCAGCAGTATCCGCTTTTCGCCGGACAGCCAGCGCTTGCGCATGACCCTCGAGCCCACCGGAAATAACACTTCTTCTATCTGGGAGATGAAGCCGGATGGCTCTGAACTGCACCCGGTGTTTCCGGGGTGGAAGAGCGACGCCATGGTGTGCTGCGGCGACTGGACGCGCGACGGCCGCTACTACATCTTCGAGGTCCAACCTTCGGCAGGCACCAGAGATTTGTGGGCCGTGCGCGAGAATCAGAACCGGCTCCACCGCCATCGCGAACCCGCACAACTCACGACCGGGCCGCTGTGGTATATGGACTCCGTTGCCAGCCCCGACGGTGATCGTATCTTCGCCAACGGTGAACTGCTGCAGGGAGAGTTGGTGCGCTACGATTCGCGATCGCACCAGTTCCTTACCTACCTCTCCAGTGTTTCAGCCGGCGAGGCCGACTTTTCACCCGATGGCGAATGGATCGTATACATCAGCTATCCGGAGTTGACGCTTTGGCGGGCTCGCGCCGACGGTTCGCAGAAGATGCAACTCACGTACTGGCCCATCTTTGCCACCCTGCCGCGATGGTCGCCGGACGGCAAGCAGATTGCCTTCGTCGGAACCGAAGCGGGGAAGCCATGGAAGATTTACTTGATCTCGGCCCAGGGCGGCACGCCGCAGGAACTGTTCCCCCAGGACCGCCAGGAAAACGACGCCACCTGGTCGCCCGATGGCAAGCAGATCGCGTTCGGCCGTCCCTCCTATGGAATGGACCTGGGCGAACTCGAGATTCAGATCTTTGACCTCGCGACCCAGCAGTCTTCCGCAGTTCCCGGTTCGCGGGGCATGTTCAGCCCGCGCTGGTCTCCAGACGGCCGTTACCTGGCGGCGCTGGCGTCGGACTCGAAGAAGCTGATGCTGTTCAACCTCAGCAGCCGCCAATGGTCCGAATGGCTGCGCACGGAAGATGGGACTATCGGCTACCCGGTTTGGGCCCGAGACAGCAAATCCATTTACATTGAACGTTTCCTCGCGGCTGAGCCCTCCATGCATACGCTAAAACTTGGCGCGAACCGCTCTGAGCGCTTTCTCTCGTGGAATGATCTGCATCGCTTCGGCGGAGTCTGGGGTAATTGGTCGGGTGTGGCCCCCGACGGAAGCGTGCTCACCGTGCGTGATGTCAGCTCGCACGAGATCTACGCGTTAGACCTGCAGCTGCCTTAGGGGCTGTCAGCTCTCAGCTTTCAGCTATCAGTTCTTCCAACCCCACTTAAGAAGAAATTCCTAGCCTACAGCATGACTCGCTGACTTCTCATGACTTGAAGGCGGCAGGGCGAGATTTTGCCTTTGCTGAGAGCTGAGAGAGAGCTGAAGGCTGTTTAGCTTCCCGCCGCGAAGCCGCCGCTGTGCGCGACGGTCATGCGGAGGTACTTGTAGGGATTCACTGGAGTGTCGTTGATGCGGACTTCATAGTGAAGATGGGGCCCGGTGGAGCGTCCGCTCTCTCCCACATATCCGATCACGTCGCCGCGATGCACCGACTGGCCAGCTGTCACTGCGAAGCCTGAAAGGTGGCCGTAGCGGGTGCTGATGCCGTTGCCATGATCGATCATGATGGCCTTACCGTAGCCGCCCATCAGATCGCTGAAGGTCACCTTGCCATCGGCCGGAGCAATAATCGGTGCGCCATAGCTGCTGCCGATATCCACGCCGCTGTGGAAAGCGCCTTCTCCGTTGAATGGATCGATGCGCTCTCCGAAGCTGCCTGTCACCTGGCCTTCGACCGGCCATAGGTTCGGAGCCGAGTTGGCCTTGAACCAGTCTGCCGTCGTGGCATTGCGTGTCAGGCCCATGGTCAGGCCGACCATCGTCGCCCCGGTCAGGGCCGAAGTCCGCAGCGCATGCAACTGGTCGAGCGAAGAAGTGACTTCCGCATTCTGAATCTGCTCGGAAGTTGCCGTCACCAGCGTGGGCTGCGACTTGAGACCGTAGAGCGCCGAAACTTCCCCGGCGATCGAGCCCAGCGACGCAACCTGCACGTCGCGCTCTTTGGCCACCTGCTCCAGGCGCGAATAGCTAGTTTTCAGCTGATCTTTTTCCGTCCGCAACTCGTTGTAGCGGGAAACCTTCAGGAGCATGCGGGTATAGGAGCTGGCAATGCCGGTCAGGCTGAGGAATCCGATTGCGGCGCCCACCACAAACACGTACAGGTAATGCACGGGGATAGAGATTTTGCGCAGCTGGCCGTCGTCCCCGCGGGCCACAAAAAGGATGTAAAAGCGTTTCTGCAAATCGCTCCTCTAATTGTTGAAGCATCAGGTCCGGAACTCCAGGCCCAGTTTCTTAGTTGCCGAAACGCCTGTTCGGACCACCTGACTTTTTTCGGGCTACGCTCCCATCTTGGGAATGGAAACTTTCTCGCGCCCTACACCTACCGAGAACTGCGACCTGAGCCTAAATTTGTCCTCGTCTGCAATCTCAACCGCCTGCAGAACTTAGCTCGGCCAAAGGGTTATTGTGAATGACTGGTTAACGGTAACAAACTGGGTTCCCCCTGTCAACGACGCACTAGGGCATTTCCGGTTACCGAAGGCGGGGTAACCAGGGGCGACCGTTTGACAGGTTACCGGTGTACGCTTTCGGAATTCGCTGTTTTGTGAATCCCGGGGCACAAAGCGGCCATCTCATGGTCGGCGGTATAGTAAGTGCGCCGTGCCGCTGCCCGAAAAAGCGCTGATTGCCCAGATTCGCCGCATGGCGAAATCCTCTACCCGTGGGCGCGAGGTCGGCTCGAACCGTGCGATCTTCACCGGAATCGGAGACGACTGCGCTGTGCTACGCCTGCTGCCAGGAAAAGAACCCCGAGGCCTCGAAGTTTTGGTCACGACTGACTTCACGCTGGAAGGCATTCACTTCCGGCGCGACTGGCACCCGGCGGAATCGGTCGGCCACCGCTGCCTCGCCCGTGGGCTGAGTGACATTGCTGCCATGGGCGGCGAGCCGGTTGCGGCCTTCCTCTCGCTTGCCCTGCCGCGGGACCTACCCCAGGCTTGGGTCGGACGCTTCGTCCGCAGCCTGATCAGTCTCGCGGAAAGATTCGGCGTCTCCCTCGCTGGAGGCGACACCGCCGAATCGCCTAACGGAATCCTCGCCGACATCATCGTGGTCGGCACCGCTCCCAAAGGCAAATCGGTGCTGCGCTCCGGCGCCCGTCCGGGCGACCGCATCTTTCTCAGCGGAGAGCTCGGCGGCTCGGCCGCCGCGGTCGTCCAAATGAGGGCCAAGCCTAAGAAGAAGCTGAACCCTCGCAACTATCCCCGGCACTTCTATCCCGAGCCGCGGATCGAAGTCGGCCGCATTCTCCGCGAGAAAGGACTCGTCTCCGCCATGATCGATACCAGCGACGGGCTCTCCACCGACTTGGCCCATCTCTGTGAAGAGAGCAGCGTCGGCGCGGAAGTGGAATCCGTATTGATCCCGCGCGCCAGCGTGGGCAAGCCCGCCCGCGAAGTCGATCTCGACCTGGCCCTTCACGGCGGGGAAGACTATGAACTGCTGTTCACCGTTTGCCCCGGCAAGCGCGTCCCCACACACATTGCCGGAGTGGCGCTGACGCAAATCGGCCAGATCACGCGTTCGCGTCTCATTCTCATCCGCAATCTCAAAGGCGTCGCCTACCAGCTTGAGCCGCGGGGATGGGAGCACTTTCGCCGGCAATGAGCCTTGTCATCCTGAGAAGCCCGCACTGTTCAGCCTTGTCATCCTGAGGACCGCGTTCTGCTCAGCCCTGTCATCCTGAGGCCCGCGTTCTGTGCGGGCCGAGGGATCTCTGCACCTCCTCGGCAGCGAGTATGGCGTCGGCAAGTGCACAGATCCTTCGCTTCGCTCAGGATGACAAGCAGGGATGGGATACCCGGTCGCAACAAGCGCTGAGTCCTTCGTTACCTCCGTCACTACTCTGTCTCTACCCGACCTCATAAAACGGGGCTAGAGTAGGAACATGTCGTCCAGTAAATTGCTTCTCCTCCCAGCCCTCGCTCTCTTGTTAACGGTCGCCGCTGTTGCCCAGAAGAAACAGCCGCCTCCGCCGCCGGCGCACGCCAAGTCTCCGTCGCCCGCTGTTACCGACGAACTCATCCACAAACAGTTTGGGGACAATTGCTCGCTGCTGCCGGGACCGCCGCAGTTTGTCGCGGACCTCGATGACGACGGAGTCGACGATCTGCTCGTCGCCGCGAAGTGCAAGAATCCGATGGCCGACAAGGACGAATACAGTTTCGTGGTCGCCGACCCCTACGACAGCTTTCTCGGCTATAGCGACGTGAAGGTCACTTCCACGTTCGCCTCCGACGAGCCGGACCGCCGGGGCATCAGCCTGCTCATTATTCACGGCGCGGACAAGGACGCATGGCGCGCGGAAAAGCCCAAGGGCAAATACCTTCTGATCAACCTGCCCTTCAAGACCCTGACCGTGAAGAGACTCGCCCTGAAGAAGAAAACGATCCTCGGAATTTACATGGAAGAAAAGGGCGAGGGGGAAGACACATCGTCGGTCATTTATTGGGATGGGAAGAAATACAAATACCAGCAGCTGGGGTCGACCCTGGAATAGAACCATTTCAGATTTCAGATTCTAGATCTCAGATTGATCGCGTCCCGAGCGTGGCTTCGATCCTCACTCTGAAATCATCAATCTTCAATCTGCAATCTTCAATGTCTCTTTGCTCCGCTTGTAGTACGGGAACTCGCCAGTCCCCACCCGATTCACGTTCGCCTCGGCAAATTCACAAACCCGATCCAGCGACGCCTGCAGTTCACCGGTATAGCGCTCGACATCCTCATCACTGGCGCCTTCCGGCACTTGGATCAGCTTGCCGAAGCGCACTAGAACCCGCGAGAACGGCTTCGGGATCATCATGCGGTCCCAGGAGTTCAGCACCCATGCCTTGTCGACCGCCGCGTGGAACATGGTCAATGGCACGCCTGACGATCGCCCCAGGGCCACCGGACCGGGCTTCACTTTATGACGCGGGCCGCGCGGACCGTCGAGAGTGAAGGCGACGGACCAGCCTTCTCCCAGCGCGCGCCTCAACCCAAGCAGGGCACGCACGGCGTTGCGGCTGCTTGATCCCTTGACCGCAACGAAGCCGAACTTGTGGATGATCCGGCCCATGTATTCGCCGTCGTAGCTGTAGCTGCTCATCACGCGCACGCCCAGGCCGCGGCAAATATAAGTGGCCGGGATGATGCAGGAATGCCAGAACGAGCCGATCAGCGGACGCTGGCCCAGGGTTTCCTGCGCGCCTTCTTCGCGGGAAACGCAGATGCGCAGGGTTGGACCGATCAGGCGGATGAGCCAATATCCTAGCCAGATAATGATGCGCAGAACGATGCGCTGCTGAAGGGTGAAGCGGCGGGGACCGGTGGCCGGTTGCGCCGGCGCGGTCGCGTCGCGAGTGCTGGCTTCGGGCACGCAGCTATTGTAACGGCAAGCCGCGACTCAGTTCTCGAGATAAGAATCGATCCAGGTCTTGATCCGCTGGCGGTGTTCGTCGGCGGAGGAGAAGCGCACTCCGATCGACTTGGGCTTGCACCAGCTCACGACCCCTTTCACATTCACGCGGGGTAGGGTCATCAGAGCAAACGAAACCTCCACGTTCGCCCCGATGGAAAAATCTTCGACACTCTTGACCGACATGCCTCCGCTGCTGATCTCGATGCTGCTCGTGGCGATGCGACGGCCATCGCCCACCAGAGAGACTTCAGTCATCACCGGGATGCGCACGTAGCGGCGGAATTCATGCAGCACCAGCAGGCGGGTGGCGCGGATCAGTTTGAGCGCGGCCGGCCGCTCCAGCGGTTCGCTGAACATGGCGTTGATGCCGTACTTGGAGTAGCTCATGGCTTGCTGCGCGTTGCCGCCCACTCCGTAAATAACGCAGCGGCTGTTCGACGGGGAGGACCGGGCCGATTCCATGACGGCGTCGGCGCCCTCTCCCAGGCTCAGCACGCAAGCCTCGAATTTTTCTTTCTTCAATCGCTCGGCGGCATCCGCGGTCACGACCACGCTTTCAATGCCGAACTGGCGGAATCCTTCCGACAGCAGTGCGCGGGCCGGTTCGTCCAGGCCCACAAGCGCGGTGCGGGCGGCTGCTTTTCGGGTGAAGGGGGCGGGTGTGAAATGTGTGGCGAAAACTTTGTCCATAAAGTTTGGGGGAGACTCCACTTTCGAAACCCATTGTGGAGGCGCCCGCCAGCGTTGAAAAGACACAAAGGGTCAACGGGCGAAGTACCAAAGTCGCGTTACTTTTTTCGCGAATGCGTGAGAGAGGACATTACGAGCCAAAAGCCGCGCCGAATCAGGGGTTTGGAGGGATGCTCAGCAGAGGACAGCAGGCGAGCGGAAAGTCTTATTCGCTCCACCGCCGGAACAACAACGCCCCGTTGGTCCCGCCGAAGCCGAACGAGTTCGACATGGCGTACTCGAGTTCGGCCTTGCGCGCGTGGTTGGGAACCAGATCCATGCCAGCCGTATCAGGATCGGGATTCTCCAGATTGATCGTCGGAGGCAGAATCTGGTCGCGCAACGCCAGCACCGTAACGCCGGCTTCGAGTCCTCCAGCGCCACCGAGCAGGTGCCCGGTCATCGACTTCGTGGAACTCACGGCGATCTTGCGGTCGCCAAAGAAATTCCGGATAGCGTGCGCCTCAAGCGTGTCGCCGATCGGCGTCGAGGTCCCGTGGGCGTTCACGTATCCCACGACATCGGGAGTCACACCACCATCGCGCACCGCATTGCGCATGACGCGGAAGCCGCCCTCATGCTCTGGCGCCGGCTGGGTCATGTGGTAGGCATCGCCGCTCATGCCGTATCCCGCGATCTCGGCGAGAATGCGGGCACCCCGCTTGCGGGCAAACTCCAACTCTTCCAGGATCAAAATGCCTGCACCTTCGCCGATCACAAATCCATCGCGATCGCGATCCCAGGGACGGCTGGCCTTCTCGGGTGCGTCGTTGCGCGTCGAGAGCGCGCGCATGGCAGCGAATCCGCCCACTCCCATGGGAGTGATCGCGGCCTCGGCACCGCCGGCAATCATCACGTCAGCATCGTTGTGCTGGATGATGCGGAAGGAATCTCCGATGGAATGCGCGCTGGTTGTGCAGGCCGTAGCCGTGGCCTCGTTCGGCCCCTTGGCCCCGCAACGCATCGAAACCTGTCCGGCGGCGAGATTAATGATGGCGGCGGGAATGAAAAAGGGAGAGATCTTGCGCGGACCGCCTTCCATCAGGGCAACGTGTTCGCGTTCGATGATGTCGAACCCTCCGATTCCCGATCCGATGTGAACGCCGACCCGCTCGTCGTTCTCCGGGGTGATCTTCAGGCCCGACATCTTGAGCGCTTCATCGGCGGCCGCGATGGCCAGGTGAATGAAGCGCCCCATCTTCTTGACTTCTTTCTTCTCGATGAAATTCAGAGGGTCGAAGTTCTTTACCTCGGCGGCAATCTGGCAGGCAAAGGCGGTGGAGTCGAACCCGGTAATGCGTGCGACACCGCTATGGCCCGCAAGCAGGGCTTTCCACACCACGTCGGTGGAATTGCCCACGCCACAGATCAACCCAAGACCTGTAACTACGACCCTGCGTCCCAACTATTTCCCCGCTTTCGCGTGCTTGCCGATGTAGTCGACCGCGTCCTGTACAGTGCGGATCTTCTCCGCGTCCTCATCGGGGATTTCGATGTCGAAGGCTTCTTCAAAAGCCATGACCAGTTCGACTGTATCCAGCGAGTCCGCGCCTAGATCGTCCACGAACGACGCGCTCGAGGTGACTTCGCCCTCATCCACTCCCAACTGCTCCACAATAATCTGTTTTACCTTCTCTTCTACGGCTGCCATGTGTCTCCTCGCTTGCCTCGTTTAGATTTGAAATTGGTTGCGCAATTGCCGCGCCTGCTACTGCCGGGGCCTTGGCCCTCCACAACTCTGCTAAGTCTTACGCACTGCAGTACGAAAAAAGGCGAGTGTGTAGTGTAATTGTCCCGTTGAATTAGTGTAAAGGAAGGGCCCTGCCACTTCCGGCAAAGCCTCGGCTGACATGGAATTGCACTCTTGAATCCTAAAGGTAGGGCATTGCCGGGGTCAAACGTTGGCCGGGATATGATGGGTCGGTTGGGGCACGATGCCCGAGGAGTCAGGCGTGAAATACGCAATGTGGGTGTTACTGCTTTGTCCAGTGGCCATTGCGGCCCCGTGTCCCTCGGGCCATGCGCGGGATAACAACGCCTTGATTCAGATCGAGCAAACCTGGGCCCGCGCCCTGGAGCAGCGGGATGCGGCCAGTCTGAGTTGCATTCTGGCGGACGAGTTCGAGGACACCGGACCCGATGGCGCCCTGACCAACCGCGCCGCCGCTCTGGCGAAAGGCGCTGCACACCCTGCCTTGCATCATGACCTTACGGATTTGCACGCGCATATGCACGGTGATTTCGGCTACATCCGTGGACTGGCTACGGCCATCAATCCGCAGGGCAAAATCGTGGCCAGGGTCCGCTTCACCGATGTGTACGTGTACCGCGAAGGGCGCTGGCAATGTGTTGCCGGGCATGAATCAATGCTGCCGGAAGCTGGACATTAAGAGACGAGGAAAGTTGAATGCGGGCGGTCGTTCAGCGCGTAAGCCGCGCCAAAGTCACGATCAACGATCGGACCAACAACGGGTGGATCAGCGGCGAGATCGGCCTGGGCCTGCTGGTTCTGCTGGGCGTGGGCCACGAAGACTCCGAGACCGACGCCACCTATCTCGCCGAAAAGATAGCCGGCCTCCGCATTTTTGAAGACGTCGACGGAAAAATGAACCGCAGCGTTCTGGACGTCGGCGGCAGCGTGCTCGCGGTTTCGCAGTTCACGCTGTACGGAGACGTGCGCCGCGGCAAACGGCCCTCGTTCGATGCCGCCGCCCCGCCAGAGCTGGCCCGCCGGCTGTATGAGTTTTTCGTCGAGCGCGTCCGGGCTGCCGGACTGCGCTGCGAAACCGGCCGTTTCCAGGAAATGATGCAAGTCGAACTGGTCAACGAGGGGCCGGTTACCATCCTGCTGGATTCCGGCAAAGCGTTCTAGAACATCCTTCTCCCTCGGGACAATCACGGGACAATCGAAAGTACGTGACCCCGAGCGCCCTTTCGGTTATTGCGGCGGCCACCGGGAACATCGACAATTCATCCATCGGGTCTTGGCTATAGGGGCACCCTGTTCTCCAAATGCGTCTTAGATCGGGGCCTACGTCTGAGACTCGCCCGCACGAATGCGCCCGGAACTTGGGCGACGAGCATTCGCGGCAACTGCAAGCGAGAGTGGAAAGCTCCGCTCCAAAAGGATGGGATCATTTATGAACCAGTTTACGAAGAGCCTGCGTCGGACCATCTCCGTGCTGGCCATCGCGGTGGTAAGCGCAGCCCTCGTGCAACGAGTCGTTGCACAGGATCGACCGGATCAAGATGATCCGCCGAGTCGCGTGGCGCGTCTCGGTTACATGCAAGGTTCCATTTCGTTCCAGCCCGCTGGTGAATCGGAGTGGGTGGAAGCCGCGCGGAACCGGCCCCTGACCACGGGCGACAAGCTCTGGTCCGACCGCGACTCGCGCGCCGAGCTGAACCTTGGGTCGGCCGTGATCGATCTGAACAGCAATACCGGTATCTCCTTTCTGAATCTCGACGACCACACGGCACAGATCCAGCTGAGCTCAGGATCGATCAGCGTGCGCGTTCGCGATCTGGACCGTGACGAAGTATTTGAGATCGATACACCGAACCAGGCCTTCTCCATCTTCCGGCAGGGCCGCTACCGGGTCGAAGCCAGTGAAGATGGACGTTACACGGTGGTCAGCATCCGCGAAGGCGAAGGTGAATCGACCGGCAACGGCCAAACCTACAAGGTGCACGCAGGTCAGAGAGCCACGTTCGAAGGCGCCGACCGGCTGAATGCGGATGTGGAAGAGTTGGGCGATCCTGACGACTTCGACAACTGGACCTATGCCCGCGACCACCGCTACGAAGATTCTCCGTCGGCGCGATACGTTTCTCATCAAGTCGTCGGATACGAAGATCTGGATGACAACGGCGACTGGAGCCCGGACCCCGGCTACGGCAACGTCTGGTACCCTCGCGTTAACGCCGGTTGGGCTCCCTATCGGGACGGCCACTGGGCCTGGATCGATCCCTGGGGATGGACCTGGGTCGATGACGCACCGTGGGGGTACGCTCCGTTTCACTATGGCCGTTGGGTGTCGATTCGTGGGCGTTGGGGCTGGGTGCCCGGACCGCCGGAAGTACGGCCGGTTTACGCCCCCGCTCTCGTCGTATTCGTGGGCGGAGGCGGTCACATGGGCGGCAACATGGGATGGTTCCCCTTGGGTCCGCGCGAAGTGTACGTGCCGTCGTATCCGGTAAGCCGTGGGTACGTGAATCGCGTCAACGTCAGCAACACCAACGTGAATGTGACGCAGGTGACGAATGTCTATAACACCACAGTCGTGAACAACACGACCGTCGTCAACAACGTTACGTACGTGAACAAGAATGTCTCTGGCGCAGTCACCGCGGTTCCGCAACAGGCTTTCACCAGCGGACAGCCGGTCAGCCATGTTGCAGTGCCGGTGAATGCCAGGGAGCTCGCCTCGGCCCCGGTGAATGCCCGGGCCGCAGTCGCGCCGACCTCCAACAGTGTGCTGGGAGTTCATGCCAACACAGCAAACCGTGTGGCCGCGCCTCCGGCGGCCGTGGCGAATCGCCAGGTGATCGCGAAGGTTGCTCCACCTCCGCCGCCGGTATCGTTCGCCGCACGTCAGCAGGTGATGGCGGCCCATCCGGGCCAGCCCATCGCGCGGCATGAATTGCAAAACTTACGGCCGGCGAATACTCCGGCTGCGCAACCGCAAGTGAAGCAGGCGCCTCCGGGAAAACCAGCCACACCGACCGTCGGGCGGCCTATGGTTCAACCGGCAAGTGCGCCCGCGAACCAACCGGGCAACCATCCGGTAGCGCAACCAGCCGTCTTTGAGCGGCCGGGAGCAACTCCGGTGCAAGTCAATCGACCGGCTGAACCACCGGCGCGGAATGATCACCCCGCGGCGCAGCCGAATCAGCCTCAGCCGAACAATCGGCCTGAGACAAATCGGCCGCAACCGAATCAGCCGCCTACGAACAACAATCGTCCGGCAGAATCGTCCGGACGAAATGATCATCCGGCTGCGGCACAACCGAATCATTCGGAACTGCAGCAGTCCCATCCGAGTCAGCCTCAGTCCAACTTCCGGCCGGAGGCGAGTCATCCACAGTCGAACCAGCCACCGGCAAACAATCATCCGGCGGCACCGCCGGCGGCCCAGCCGAACAATCGGCCGGAACCGCAGCAGCACACCGCGCCTCCTCCGCAAGCGCATCCGGCACAGCCGCACCCGCAAGCGCCGCAAGACAAGAAAAAAGACGATAAGCATCACTCCTAGCTGAGAGCGGAATCGTCTCACTGACAGAAAGGCGTCCGATGATCTGGACGCCTTTTCTGTTGCCCCATGTTTCTGATTACGAAGATCGCAGCCGCGGCCCTAGCGCGCCTGCAAAATCGCATCCGCGACGCGCGCCGCGTCCACCGCCGCCTTCACGTCGTGCGTACGCAAAATGTGCGCGCCCTTGAGAATCAGAGCCGTCTCCGTCGCGAGCGTTCCGTAGAGCCGGCCGTCCGGCGGCACATCCTTCCCGTCTCGGCCCAGGGTTCGTCCAATAAACGACTTCCGCGAAGTGCCCGCCAGCAGCGGGAATCCCGCCGCCTGCAGATCGCTGAAACGCCCGATCAACGGATAGTTCTCGTCGAAACTCTTTCCAAATCCAAAGCCGGGATCAAGCACAATCCGCTCGCGCCGTACGCCCGCCAGCACGGCCTTCTCCGCCCACTCCTTGAGTTCGCGCTTGACCAGCAGCACGATGTCGCCTGGGGGCGGCAGCGTGCGCCATTCCTCAGGGCGTCCGCGCATATGCATCAGAACCGCGCCGCACTTGAGTTCGGCCACAGCCTTCGCCATGTGCGCATCCCAGCGGAATCCGCTGACATCGTTCACGATTTCGGCTCCGGCAGCCACAGCGGCGCGAGCGACTTGCGCTTTGTAGGTATCGACCGAGAGCACTGCCGCGGGATGCTTCTTCTTCAATTCGGCGATGACGGGCAGCACGCGCTTGAGTTCTTCTTCTGCGCTCACCGTGGGCGCGCTGACAGCCGGGCCTTTTTTCAAGTCAGCGGGCTTCGGCCCGCCGGCATCCACGCGTGCGCCCGGCCGTGTCGACTCGCCGCCGATGTCGAGAATGTCGGCCCCTTCTTCCAGCAGCCGCTCGGCGTGTGCGACCGCCTGGTCGCGATCCAGAAACTGTCCACCATCGGAGAACGAGTCCGGCGTCACGTTGACGATCCCCATGATCAGCGTGCGCTTGCCGAGTTCCAGCGCGCGACTGCCCAGATTCCATTGAAAGACGGGTCTCATGCGGCACCGATTTTAAATGAAGACGGTAGAAGGGATTCGGTGTGCGATGGCGCTACCGGCGCCGCACGGCAGCCTCGCGCCGCCGCATGCCGTGCACCGCCCCCGGCCCCGTCCCCGTCGGAGGCTTGCGCATTCCATCGAGCAGTTCCTTGAGGACGACCGCGTTATTGCTCGTTTCGTTTTTCGAGCCGAAGAGCAGGGTCACGCGCTTTCGTTTACGCGCGAGATTGTACAGCTGGAGCAGCGAGTCTTCAGCTTCCGGCTGCGATAATTCTTTCAGATATTTCTTGCGAAAATCCTGCCAGTGATCGGGCCTCGCATGATACCAGCGGCGCAGTTCGTCAGAAGGCGCCAGGTCGCGCAGCCATTCATCGACCGCAGCCTTGGCTTTGGTGAGGCCACGCGGCCATAACCGGTCCACGAGCACCCGCGCGCCGTCGGTGCGGGACGCTGCTTCATAAACACGCTTGATGGCAACTGTCATGGGGTGGGCTTGATGCCGCTCTGTCTTATTATTGTAAAGCGGCTGGCAGCGCCGCGTATGGCACGATCGAGGGATGGTTCATGAAATTGCAAGACTCTGGACGGATGGATCAATTCGTGGAGACAGGCACCAAGAGATTCTTTTTCGGAGCGTTGGTTGCTCTGTTGGGACTGATTGCGTTCTTCGCGTGCGACGTCGAGCCCCGCAAGTCCGACGCTGAACTTGGCCTCAACGCGCAACAATCCGCCGGACGCAGAATTTACGATGACCGCTGCGACCGCTGCCACGAGCCCTATTCCACACGGGGCAAGAAGGGCCCGGGCCTGAAGGGAGTGTTCCAGCACAAGTATCTTTCGCTGAGCGGGCTGCCCGCCAACGACGAGCGCGTCACCGACATCATCCGCCTCGGGCGAAATGAAATGCCCGGCTATAGCCGAACTCTAAACGAGCAGGATATTCAGGATCTGCTTGCGTATCTGCACACGCTGTAGTTCCTCGCGACCGGTACTGGCGTCGTTTTCGTGGGATAATCCGGAAATGAAAACCACGGCGAAATCGGAGCTTTTCCGCGAACTGCCGTCGGTCGACGAGGTTCTGCGCATGGGAGGCGTGGAAACCCTCAGCGCCGGTTACGGAACTGCTCCGGTCACCGACGCCGCGCGCGTAGTGGTGGCTCGTCTGCGAAGCGAAATCGCTTCCGGCCTGTTGGATGAGGCGGCCCTGCGCCTTGCCCTGGCAGGAATCGTCGGCGCGATTGAAGGGCAGTTGCGTCAAGCGCTCGGACACTCGCTGCGTCCGGTGATCAACGCGACTGGCGTCATCCTGCACACCAACCTTGGCCGGGCCCCGCTTGCCGAATCGGCTCTGGCCCACATCCGCGAAACGGCGGGATGCTTTTCCAATCTCGAGTTCGACATCGAAGCGGGTGAGCGCGGCAAACGCGACGTTCATGTAGATCGCCTATTCCGCAGCCTGCTCAGCGAGTCTCATGTGGGGACGGCCGCCTCGGCCGTCCCGCCAGAGCCTGCCCTGAGCGAGCGCAGCGAGCCGAAGGGACAGAGTCCGGCGGAGCCTCACGGCGCTGTCTCGACCATCGTCGTCAACAACAACGCCGCCGCCGTTCTCCTCGCCCTCAACACCCTAGCCGACGGCGGCGAAGTCATCGTATCGCGCGGAGAATCAGTCGAAATCGGCGGCTCCTTCCGCATCCCCGACGTGATGGCGAAGTCGGGCGCAACGCTTCGAGAGGTAGGCACCACCAATCGCACGCGCGTCACTGATTACGAAAAGGCCATCACCGACCGCACGCGCCTCCTGCTGCGCGTGCACCGATCCAATTTCGAAATCACCGGCTTCACCGAGCAGGCTTCCACGGCCGAACTTGTGAAGCTCGCTCGCGACCGCGGCCTGCCTATGATGGAAGACCTTGGCAGCGGCGCGCTCGTCGACTTGCAGAACTTCGGCATCAGCGGCGAACCCAGCGTGCTCGACAGCCTGCGCGCCGGCGTCGACGTCGTCACCTACAGCGGCGACAAACTGCTGGGAGGCCCGCAAGCCGGAGTGATCAGCGGTCGCGCTGACCTCGTCGCCCGCATGCGCTCCAACTCGCTGTTCCGCGCCCTCCGCGTCGACAAGCTCACCTACGCGGCTCTCGAGGCCACGCTGCTCGCGTACGTCAAGCGAGATCACGACGCGATTCCGACGCTAAAAATGATGCGTCTGACGAAAGAAGAAATCGGCCAGCGCGCTGAGTCGCTCGCAGCACAAGCCCGGTCACAGAAACTCAGCATTGAGATCATCAACGGTGAATCGGTAATCGGCGGCGGAGCCGCGCCCTCGTCCGTCCTGCCGACTCGCCTGCTGGCCATGAGCTGCGAAGGCCTCAGCGCCGACGAGTTGTCCGCCCGACTGCGCGCTGCTGATCCGCCAATCGTCGCCCGCGTGGAACAAGGGCGAGTCCTGCTCGACTTGCGCACCGTGTTTGCAGACCAGGATTCGATAGTTGCAGACGCTCTGGCTCGAATCGCGCAGTAGCGATTCAGCATCCAAAGCCCATTGGCAGTTCTCTACACTATCGGACATTCCACCCGCACGATCGAAGACTTGATTAGTGCGCTGAAGGCACATCAGGTTCAGACGCTCGTGGACATTCGTGCGTTCCCCATGTCGCAGCGGCTGCCTCAATTCAATCGCGAGTCGCTGGAACAGTCTTTGCCCGCGGCGGGAATCCGTTATAAGTGGTTCAAGGCGCTGGGCGGCTACCGCAAGAAGACTCTCGAAGAGTCTCCGAACATTGCCCTGCGCAACCAGAGCTTCCGCAATTATGCGGACTACATGCTCACGCCCGAATTCGACCGTGGCATGTCAGATCTCCTCTCGCTCGCCGAGGGCTCCCGCACTGCATACATGTGTGCCGAGCGGTTGTATTTCCGCTGCCATCGCATGTTGGTTTCCGACTGGCTGGTCGCCCACGGACATGAAGTCCTGCACATCGATGCCGCTGGCCCGGTGAAACCGCACGCGCTCACCGCAGAAGGTCGCATCGTCGACGGACGTTTGGTCTATCGCGGAGATCGCTTGCTGTAAGATTTAACGCGAAGGGGCGTCGCAGACATGATCGTAGGCACCGGCATCGACATCGCAGAAGTTCCCCGCATCCGCCAGTCCATTGAGCGATTCGGCGAGCGCTTCCTGCAGCGCATCTACACTCCCGGCGAGATTCGTTATTGCGACTCGAAGGCGAATCGTGCGGAGCGCTATGCCGCGCGTTTCGCTGCCAAGGAAGCTGCCATGAAGGCTCTGGGCACGGGCTGGAACCACGGCGTGCGGTGGCGCGACTGCGAAGTCGTCCGCATGCCCGGCGGCCGTCCCACCATCACCTTCCACGGCAAGGCGGGAGAATTCGCCGCCAAGCTCGGCGTGAAAAATGCCGCGCTATCGATTTCTCATACTCAAGATCAGGCGATCGCACAGGTCATTCTCGAGAGCTAAGGCTCTCCGCGCGCCACAGCGCACAAATTCGCCGGCCATCATCTGCTAGACTGTCGCCTTCCAATTCATTATGCCCGTTATCACTACGACTCCTGTCCCAACTGCGAGCAGCACTGAGATTCCAGAAAAAACTCTGCTGGCGGGCCTCGCGCTCACCAGCTTCTCCGCCCTGCTGCTGGAGTTGGCGCTCACCCGACTCTTTTCCGTCGTGCTCTTCTACCACTTCGCCTTCCTT
This sequence comes from uncultured Acidobacteriaceae bacterium, assembly GCA_963701935.1. Classification (GTDB taxonomy): domain Bacteria; phylum Acidobacteriota; class Terriglobia; order Terriglobales; family Acidobacteriaceae; genus Sulfotelmatobacter. The sequence continues at coordinate 60,689 of CAVPBT010000004.1, forward strand.
GCGATTTCGATCGCCCTGCTCGGACTCGGCGCGGGTGGAGTCTTCGCATATCTGCTGAAGGCCCGGCTTGTTGCCACCGACACGCGGACACTCGCCGCGCGGCTTTGCATGACGAACTCTGTGGTGGTGCTTGTCGTCCTCGAGATCGTGCTGCACGTTCCCGTTGCGCTGCAGGTCTCGTGGGCAAACTTCGGACGGCTGACTGCGCTCTACCTGGCTGCTGCCGTCCCCTTCTTCCTCACCGGACTTCTCTTTGCGGTCGTCTTCGCCCGCGAAACGCGCCGCATCCCGCGACTCTACGGCGCCGACTTGTGCGGCGGAGCTTTAGCCTGCCTGGCGGTTGTGCCCTTGCTGAACTGGGTAGGCGGTCCCAACGTGATTCTCGTCGCCGGAGCGACCATGGCTGCCGCCGGCACCATCTGGGCCGAATTCCGTTCGCAGCGAAGAAATGCAGCTCTGCTCGCGCTCGCGCTGGTGGCTCTGATCGCCGCAAACTATTCCGGACGCCTGATCGACGTCGTCTACGCCAAGGGCATGTTCCGTGATCCTGCGTGGGTCGAGTTCGCGCGCTGGAATGCTCTCTCGCGTGTGGAAGTCGACCGCCAGGGACAGGCCAAGGCGATCGTCATCGACGCTGACGCTTCTACCTACATCATGAACGCCGATCTGGCGCACTGGCAGGGCACAGTGTGGGAGCACAACCTGATGGCCGCGCCGCCCGCGCTGGCCAACGTTCTTCGCCCGCACGGAGAGTTCGCCATCATCGGCCCCGGCGGAGGGGTCGACGTTCTGCGCGCCGTGGCCAACGGCAGTCCGAGCGTGACTGGGATTGAGATCAATCCCATCATCGCCACCACGATCATGCGCGGCCGTTATGCCGACTACGCGCAGCATCTCTATGAAAGGCCCGACGTGCATATCCACGTCACCGATGGCCGCTCGTTTCTGCGTTCGACCCCGCAACATTTTGATGTCGTGCAGATGACGCTGGTCGATACCTGGGCCTCGACCGCCGCCGGCGCGTTCGCACTCAGCGAAAATAATCTCTATACCGTCGAAGCATTCCGCGAATATTTCGATCACCTCAAGCCCGACGGCATGATCGCCATCACCCGCTGGGAATTCCGCCATCCGCGCGAAGCCCTGCGCGTGGTCGCAGTCGCCATGGAAGCATTGCACCGGCTCGGAGTCGCGAATCCCGCCCGCAACTTCATCGTCGCCTCTCAGGGCGAGCTCGACGCCGACGGCATCCCGGTCGTTGTGTTGGCGAAAAAGACTCCATTCACACCGGCAGAAGAAACGGCGGTGATCACGCACTTCGACCACTACTGGGAACTCGACCCGTTGTATCTGCCGTCGCAACCCGGGCAGAATCCGTTCTCCGATCTGATCGCCAGCAACGATCCCTACGCCTTCGCGCGCACCTACGCCTATAACGTCGCGCCCGTCACCGACAACGCTCCTTTCTTCTTCTTCACTTTGAAGGCCGGGCAGATCCTCGGCGAAAAAGGCCTGCGCGAGGGCATCGACTGGAAGGTGAACCTGGGCGTGCTGGTTCTCCTCCTTGTATTGGTGATTTCTCTGATCGCGGTGCTGGCGTTCCTGGTTCTGCCACTGGCGTTGCGAAGCCGCAACGCCCGCCAGTCGCCGCTTCCGCTGCTCTACTTTATTGCCGTGGGCCTGGGCTACATCCTGGTGGAGATCGCTTTCATCCAGCGCTTCGTACTATTCCTCGGCCATCCCACTTACGCGCTCACAGTCGTCATCTTCCTGCTGATGCTTTCGAGCGGCGCGGGCAGCCTGTTCTCGCGACTCTGGCTGCCGCGCACAAATCTGGCTTGGGTCCCGCTCGTCCTCGTCATCCTGACCCTTCTCGCCAATGTGTTCTTCCTTCCCGGCCGCTTGGCGGCGCTTGTCGGCTTGGACTTCGGCTATCGTCTACTGATCAGCGCCGTGCTGCTCGTCCCGCTGGGATTCGTCATGGGCATGCCCTTCCCCACGGGCCTTCGGGCGCTCGCGGCCCTGCCCGCTCCCGAATTTCCAGCTGGACAAGGCGCTTCCGACAACTCGGTCGAATGGGCTTGGGCAATGAACGCAGCGGCCAGCGTTCTGGGATCGGTACTGGCCATGGTCATCGCCATCCAGTTCGGATTGACCGTCACCCTCACCTGCGGCGCGACCTCGTACCTTCTCGCCCTGCTGCTGACGCCCACCCTGCACACGAAAGCGGCCTAGGCCAGGCCCCGGTTTTTGTTATCATGCTGCGAGGGCGCCGGGGTCGGTTGCGATCGCGAGCTGTTGGCGCTGCCGACGCAGTCCATCCAGACTGGCATCATGAGGAAACGATTTGCCTAGCCAGAAGCAGCTCAAGTGGTCGCAACTGCGCGTTGGGATCACGGTGATCATTGCCAGTCTGACGCTGGGCTTCCTGCTGTTCCTCATGTCTGGAACCGCCGGGCTCTTCACGCCGCGCATCACTCTGAAATCGTATTTCGATAACGCGCAGGGCTTGCGCGAGGGCGCACCTGTCCGCCTCAGTGGCGTGGACATCGGGAACGTGACCAACATTCGCATCGTGCCCGACAAAGACAAGCAACTGACTCCCGTCGAAATCACGATGAAGGTGAGCACAAAATATAGTTATGGCCTGCGCCGTGATTCGGTGACCTCGCTCGATACCGCGGGCGTGCTGGGCGAAACCTATCTCGACATCGAGAGCGCCCAGTCGGTCGGTCCTCCGGCGCAAGATGGCGACACCCTGCCCACGCAGGTTCATCCTGACTTTAACCAGGTGGTGCGCGCCAGCCAGAGCACGCTCGAGAACCTGGATGCGCTATTGAAACGCGCCGACCGCATTCTGGCCTTCGCCGAAAGCGGCAAGGGATCGCTCGGAAAGCTGATCTATGATCCGACCCTCTACAACCGTTTTTCCTCGACCGTCGCGGAATTCCAAGGGATCGTTCAGCAAGTTGGCAGTGGCGAAGGCAGCCTGGGAAGGCTGATTAGCCGCAACGATGCCTACGACAAATTCATCGCTACGCTCGACAAGATGAATGGAGTAATAGACGATCTCCAGCAGGGCAAAGGCACGGCTGGCAAGTTCCTGAAAGATCCCTCGCTCTACAACAACGCCAACGACACCATCGCCAACGTGAAGAAACTGACCGAGGACATCAATGCGGGCAAGGGCACGCTCGGCAAGTTGACCAAGGACGAGGAACTGGCCAAGAAGCTCGACACCACGATCACCAAGCTCTCGGAACTGACCACGGAACTCGAAGCGGGCCAGGGCACCGCCGGCAAGCTCTTCAAAGACGAATCTCTCTACAACAACGCCAACGACATGCTGACCGAGACCCGCACCCTGGTAAAGGCGGTCCGCGAAAACCCCAAGAAGTACCTGAGCATCAAGCTGCACATCTTCTGAGTCGCGGATTTATTGATGATTTGCAGCGGCGTTCTTGGCGGAGCCCGTCAACAAAAGTTGGAACTCCTCCACGGGCAGCGGACCGCTGAACAGGAAGCCCTGGAACGAGTGGCACCCGAGGCGAGCCAGGTAGTCTCGCTGTCCTGCCGTTTCTACGCCCTCGGCAATCACCGACAATCCCATCGCTCGACTCAGGGATATGATGCTTTGAGCAATGGCGCTGCTGCTCGGATCCACCAGAATGTCCCTGACAAACTCCTGGTCGATCTTCAATTGGTCCAGCGGTAATCGCCGCAGGTAGGCCAGGGAAGAGTAACCCATGCCAAAATCGTCCAGAGAAAATCTCAGACCGTGAGATTTGAGCGTGGCCATCTTGGCGACGACGTCCTCAAGGTCCTCCACGAACATGCTCTCCGTGAGTTCCAGCTTCAGACTGTGTGGATTGGCACCGGTGCGCTTCACGATCGCCAGCACATTTTTCACGAAGTCCGGGTTGAGCAATTGCCGCGCACTGATATTCACCGCCACCGTCAAATGGGACGTGCTCTTGCGAACCGCCCATTCCGCTATCTGTTTGCAGGCGGTCTCCAGCACCCAGTCCCCCAAGGACAGGATCAGTCCCGTCTGCTCTGCCAAGGGAATGAACTCGTCCGGCGCCAACAGGCCGCGCTTGGGGTGATGCCAGCGCACCAGGGCCTCGGCCCCCATCAAGATGCCGCGATCAACTTGCGCCTGATAGTAGAGCTGGAACTCGTTCTTCTTGATCGCCTGGCGGAGATCTTCTTCCATCTTGGCCCGCTCATTCACCGCGGCCTGCAAAGCTGGAGCGAAGAAATGCAAGGTATTGCGGCCCGCCGCTTTCGCCTGATACATCGCGATGTCCGCTTGTTGCAGAACTTCATTCGTGCTGCTTTGCGGACTCCCGAACACGGTGATTCCGATGCTCGAACTGCTGCGGCATTCGCGGCCGTCGAGCAGGAAGGGCTGATGAAGCGTCGTGAGAATCTTCTCGGCGACGGTCTTGGCCTGGGCTGCAGCTTCTTCAGCTACGTCGCTGAGCTCCTGCAGCAATACGACAAACTCATCTCCGCCCAATCGCGCCACCGTATCGGCTTCGCGGATCGTGGCCAGAATCCGCCGCGATACCTCCTGCAATAGAAGGTCGCCGATGTGATGGCCAACGGTGTCGTTCAATGTCTTGAAATCATCGAGATCGACGAAAAGCAGCGCCCGCTTGCGGTTGCTGCGCGCGCTCACCGCCAAGGTTTGCCGCAACCGATCTAACAGGAGGCGCCGGTTAGGCAGGCCGGTTAGCGGATCAAAGAACGCAAGATTTCTGATCTCGTCATGAGCCGCTTTCAACTGCTGCAGTTCGTGTTCTCGTCTGCGCGCGCCCAGGATCCGCAAACGAGCAACACCGCCCGCAACCAGAAGCGGCGTCAGCACGCTGATGCCAAGAAACCACCAGGACGCATACCATGGAGTCAAAATTCTGAAAGCAAACTCGGCCCGGCGCCCGCTCCAGCCGCCGTCACCCTCCTGAGCCTCTACCTCTAGGCGATACGCTCCCGGAGCCAACTCGGCAAACTGCAGCTCCCGTTGCGTCGTCTCGGTCCAGGGCGAGTTGGAGCCCTTGAGCCGGTAGCGGAATAGTATGCGATTCTCGTTGGAAACATTCAGAGCGGAATAACGCACGATGAGGGAATTCGCGTGCGCGCTGAAAGCAGGATTGCTCTGTCCGGAAACATCCGTGCCTCCCACCATCAGTTTGGTGAAGACAGCCTCGATCGGCACTTCTGGCGAAGGCCTGGGACGCGGCTTGAATTGTGAGAGGCCGCCACTGGTTCCGATCCAGACCGTGCCATCGGCCTCCTCGGCGAAACCATTCAGATCGCAATCGTTCCACGCCAGGCCGTCGCTCGTGTCGTAGTGGCTCCAGTGCGAGCCATTCCACATGTCGACGCCGCGCTCCGTGCCCGCCCACAGCCGTCCGGCTGGATCAAATTCCAGAAAATAGACGATTCCATCGGTGCCAGCCCTCTGCACTCCCTTTTCCACGACCAAACTGCCCGACTGCAGGCGAACGCGGTCAATACCGCCCCCAAATCGATACCCGATCCAGATCTCCCCATTCGCGCCCGCTCCAAGCGCGAGCACCTCCTGGTTACTCAAGCCGTTGTCGCGCGTGTAATTCTTCCAGTGCCCGTTCGCATATGCGAAGAGTCCGTCGGTGCCGCCGGCCCACACGATGCCATCGCTACCTTCGGCGACCGCCCAGATTTGCGTTGGTGGCACTTCCGTAATACGTGAGAACCTGTGATACGGCTCGGTCGCCATAAAGAGCCCAGCTTCCGTCGCGACCCAAAGCCTGCGCTCGCGATCGAAGCGTAACGTGTAGGCCAACTTGCCCAACAGGCCCTGGGCCTCACCAAACCACTCCACGACGCCGGTCCGTACCCGAAGGCGCGCTGCGCCACGCGCCTCGGTACCAATCCACAAGTCCCCGTTGGGAGAGGTGCGAACGCCGTGCACCGGGAATCCGTCTAACCCTGCGACTTTCTTCCACCGGATGCCCGACGATTGGCGCTCTCCTCGCAACAACCCACCCTCAGTACCGACGAAGAGCGTTCCGTCCGCCCACGGCTGAATCTCATAGACGATGTCGCTCGACAGACCGCTTGCCGTCGAGTAGCTCTTCCAATCTTGATACCCGCGCCACTGCGCCAGTCCGCGGCCTGCCAACCCGATCCACAGCGAATGCTGCCGGTCCTCGAACACCGAATACACGGCCCCGCGAAGGCCCACAGCCCGGTCGATTTTCTGCCAGCCTTTGTCGTCCCGGATGAGCAGCCCATCCGGAGACGGCAGCAGAATCCGCCCTTCAGAATCCAGGCCGGGAATTCCGATCACCGAGCCCGGCATCTGCGCAGCGGGTTTTTCAAATTTCGTTTGGCCCGCAAGTCGCACGTAAACCCCTGCTGTCTTCGCTCGAACCCAAAGATTGCCGTCGCGATCTTTTCGGATCACGATTGCGGGGTAATCCGGAAGCCCGCTCTCTCGTCCGAAGACTTGGGTCCCCGCCGAATCTCTGCGGCAGACTTCATGTCCGCATCCGTACCAGAGAACGTTGCCATCCACCAGGACAGCATCCACGCTTGGCCCGGAGCTTGCGGGCACTCGGGGAAACCCGCGCTCGACAAATCCCTGATGTCCAGGCTCGGCCGAGAGCTCGATCAGACCCGCGTCAGTGCCGAGCAGGGTGTGCCCCTGGCCATCCGACTGGATGCCTTGCGCCCAACTGACAGTTTTGAAACTCACTGGGAGTTTTTCGAAGCGGTTGGCGCGCAGTTGGTAGAGCCCAAACGTTCCACCGACCAGCAGAGACCCGTCTGGAGCTTCTCCAAAAGCGGCTACGGACGAGATCGGAATCCCCTGTGCCGGTCCAAAACCCTCGAAGCGGTCCCCGTCATAGCGAAAGATCCCATTCTCCGTGCTCACCCAAATGAAGCCCCCGCGGTCCTGATAGATTTGCCGCACCGCCAGGTTATTGAGCCCCTCAGCATTCCCGAACGTACGGAAGCTGTATTCCTGGGCACAAATCGGGCCTGTGAGCAGCAAAAGGAAGGCTAGCGCGCGCGTAATTCGGGTGCCCACGTCGGGATGATATCGTCTAACTCATTCAATCTCTTGTACTAATTGCTTTTCGCGCGAACTGAAGTAACTGTCAGAAAGTCGTTTAGCAGGTACCCAGACTTGCCACAAGGCCTGGCTTGACAGGCTGCGGAAAAACTCAATTTTGGAGGGGATTTGGGAAGGGCACGAGTTCCCCTCGTGCCGCTAAGCCGTTTAGCCAAGGAAGGTCACAGGGTCGCCCCATCCGAGTTGCCGGTTAGTGCTCCCCAATCCCAAACACCGCCCCCAGCATCAGGATCACCAGCACGCCCAGCGAGATCCAGCCATACTTCATGTCCTTTTCCCGAAAAAACAGGTAGCAGGCGACGATCACGCGCACCACTGGTGTCGCCAACATCAGCAGGACGCCCGCCCGTTCAATGCCGAGCGGAATCTTTCCGGGCACGAACAACCCCACGACCAACCCGGCCAGCATGATGACAAAACATCCGAAAGCGCCCGTGCGCAGCACCAGCGCTACCACGCGGTCAAAAGCGGGCTCGCGCACTTGGCTCATAGCCACCCCTGCAGCAAGTGCAAGATCAGGTGTCCCGCGAGGTAGAACATCACTCCCACCAGGAGATAAACCACAATCTTCGAGTGAATGCGCGGAGCCAGGCGCGCCCCCAGCAGCGATCCCACAAACACTCCCGCCGCGAGCGGTGCCGCATACTGCACCAGAATGTCGCCGCGCCGGTAGTAGACGATCGCGCTGGCCGCCGCGGTCACGCCGATCATGAAATTGGAAGTGGCCGTGGCCACCATCAGCGGCACATTCATGAAGATGTACATCACCGGAACTTTGATCGGCCCGCCCCCGATCCCGAGCAGTCCCGAAAGCGCGCCCGCCACCAGTGACGCCGAGAGTCCCAGCGGATAGCGCTTCGGCTCGTAAGGTGGAATCACCGCCTCGTCGACAATCAGCGCAGACTCGTCTTCCAGCGGCTTCACCTTGCCGCCCTTGGTCAGGATCGTGATCGCGCTGTACAACAAAAACGCAGCAAACAATCCTTCAAGAGCGTTGCGATTGAAGTAGCCCACAAGATACGCCGTGACGGCTGCGCCGAATGCCGTCGCCAGCTCGAGCGTCATGCCCAGCCGAATGTCAGTAGTGTGACGCTGCAAGTGCACCGACGAACTCGCCGCCGAAGTCGTAATCACCGCCACCAGGCTCGTTCCGATCGCCTGGCGAATCGTAATGTCGAAGTGCAGGGCGAGAATCGGCGTGAGCAGCACGCCACCGCCGATTCCCGTGAGCGCGCCCAGCAGGCCGGCGAAAAATCCAAGGATCACCAGAAGAACGGTCACCACGGGAGCGCAGCCCTCCGGATGCCGATTTGTTCGATGGGGATACTAGAACTGGGAACCTTGATCTCAAAAGAAATACTGTTGGCGGGGAAACCCGTCAGCCGCAAGCTATGTCACCGCCCGCGGCGTCGCAGCGGCATCGGCATGCTCGTGCGCGTGGTAGCTGGACCGCACCATCGGTCCGGATTCAACGTGGCGGAAACCGAAGCGCAGAGCCTGGTCCCGCAGGTACACAAACTCTTGCGGCTCGTAGAAGCGGGCGATGGGCAGGTGATCCTTCGACGGCCGCAGATACTGACCCACCGTGAGAATGTCAACGCCGCGTGTGCCCAGATCGCGGAAAACTTCGATCAGCTCTGCTGACGACTCGCCCAGGCCCACCATCACGCCGCTCTTGGTCACTATGCCGGGGGAAAATTTCTTTGCATTCTCGAGCAACGCCAACGTGCGCTCGTACCGCGCGCCCGAGCGCACCGCGCGATACAGCCGCGGCACAGTCTCAGTATTGTGGTTGAGGACGTCGGGCTTGGCATCGAGCACAATCCGCAACGATTCTTCCAGCCCTTGAAAATCAGGAATGAGAACTTCAACGCGGCAATCGGGCGTCAGCTCGCGAATCTCGCGGATCGTTTCGGCGAAAATTCGCGCGCTGCCAATGTTGTCGTCATCGCGATTCACGCTGGTCACGACCGCATGTTTCAGTCCGAGCGTAGCAACGGCCTCAGCCACACGCCGCGGTTCGTCGAGATCGATGGGCTCCGGCCGCCCCTTGGGCACGGCGCAAAAGCCGCAACGCCGTGTGCAGATGTCCCCCAGCAGCATGAACGTCGCAGTCTTGTGGTTCCAGCACTCACCAATGTTCGGGCACTGCGCCGACTCGCACACCGTGTGCAGCCCCATGCCACGGGCCAGCTTCTTCAGATTGTGGAAGTTGTCGCCCACCGGAGCTTTCGCCCGCAGCCACGACGGCTTCGGCACCCTCTGCGGAGCGCCCACCTCAATTTGGATTAATTGGGAAGACCCGGCCATCCCTTCGATTCTATCAGTACCGAGGTTTTCTCCGGCCTGCGTGCGCTCACCCCACCTCGACCAACCCGTACGTGTGCTGCCAGCGCGCCCTCATGTGCACCAGGGCGCGGCTGATTTCTGCGGCGGAGATCTCGGCGTTCGGCCCGGCAATCACGAAAGCCGCTTCGTGCTTCGCCGCCTCCAACAACTGCGCATCGCGAATGATGCTGGCCACGCGGAAACTCGGCGTCCCCGCCTGCCGCGTGCCGAAGAATTCCCCGGGCCCACGCAGTTCGAGATCCAGTTCAGCGATCTTGAACCCGTCATTGGTCTGCACCATCGCGTCGAGGCGCCTTTGCCCCTCTTCGCTGACTTTTCCCCCAGTCATGAGGATGCAATACGACTTCGCCGCGCCGCGGCCAATGCGTCCCCGCAACTGGTGCAGCTGTGCCAGCCCAAAGCGCTCGGCATGCTCGATCACCATGACGGTCGCATTCGGTACGTCGACGCCAACCTCAATGACAGTGGTCGCCACCAGAATCTGCAGTTCGCCCCGCTGAAACATGCGCATGACCTGCTCTTTCAGCTCGGCGTCGAGCCGGCCATGCAGAAGTCCCACTTTCAGATCGGCGAAAATCTTGCCGCTCAGCTCGCGATACATCTTGATCGCGGCCTTCAGTTCGCTTTCTTCGTTCTCTTCGATCACCGGATACACCACGTACACCTGATGTCCAGCCGTTACCTGCTTGCGGACAAACTCCCACACCTTCGGCGACTCGTCGTCAGAGCCGCAACGGGTGACGATCGGCGTCCGCCCCGGCGGCATCTCATCGAGCACGCTCAAATCGAGGTCGCCGTAAAGCGTAAGCGCCAGCGTGCGCGGAATAGGCGTCGCCGTCATCACCAGAACGTCAGGCTCAGCCGGTGCAGGGTTTGTGTGGGAGGGGTTTGTGTGGGAAGGGGCTGTGTGGGAAGGGGCTGTGTGGGGCCGGGTCTCAGACCCGGCCGGGCCGAGCGAAGCTCGGCTGCTGTCCTCGCCCTCTCCCGACTTCCTCATCAGCTTCAGCCGCTGCAACACTCCAAACCGATGCTGCTCGTCCACAATCACCAGGCCTAGCTTGGCAAACTCGACTTTCTCCTCCAGCAGCGCATGCGTCCCAATCACGAGTTGTGCATTCCCCTGCGCAATATGCCGCCGCACCTCCCGCTTGCGATCCGCCTCCAGCGATCCAGTCAGCAGCACGATCCGGTATCCCGCATTCTCCAGAATCCGCCGCGCCGAAAAGTAATGCTGCTGCGCCAAAATCTCCGTCGGCGCCATCAACGCCACCTGGCACCCGTTCTCAATCGCAATGATGGCCGCCTCGAAGCCCACAATCGTCTTGCCCGATCCCACATCCCCCTGCAGCAAACGCCGCATGGGATAAGGCTTCTCCATGTCTCCCGCAATCTCTTTCAGCACCCGCTTCTGCGCCGCCGTGGGATGAAACGGCAGAATCTTCTTGATCGCCGCCCGCACCCGATCGTCCAGCCGAAATGCGATTCCCGTCTGGGCCTTCTGCTCGCGCCGTTTCAACTCCAACCCCAGCTCCACGAAAAACAATTCGTCGAAGATCATCCGGATGTGCGCTGGCGTTCGCGAAGACTGCAAGGCCTCGAAACTTTCTCCCGGCTCGGGCCAATGCACGTTCCACAACGCGGCCCGCGGCGAGATCAGGCCCAAGTGCGCGCGCACGGCAGCAGGAATCGGATCCGGTAGGTCCGGCGTCAGATTGTCGAGAGCGGTGCGAATCGCCTTGCGGAACCAGCGCGGCGTCAGCCGCCCGATGGCCTCGTAGATCGGGACAATGCGACCAATCTCCAGCGACTCCGCGGCCTTCTTCTCCGCGCCGTCCTCGCCAGCGTCAGTCGGGTCTCCCAAGATCTCGTACTGCGGCTGAATGATCTGCAACTCGCGCGTGCGCTCATCGGCTTCCACCTTGCCGTAGAGGGCGATCATTTGCCCGGGCGTGAACTTGTCCTGCAGGTAGGTCGCATTGAAGAACAGGCAGCGCAGCCGCGCCCGCCCTTGCCCAACCGTCAGCTGAAAAATCGGCATCTTCCGTGTGCGGAACAGCCCGGAATTTCGCACTTCGCCGACGACGGTTGCCATCTCGCCGGGACGCAGTTCGGCAATTCCCCGCGGGTTCAGCCGGTCTTCATAGCGAAACGGCAGATAGTGGAGCAGGTCGCCGACGGTGTAAATCCCCTTCGCGGCCAGAACTTCCCCAATGCGCGGACCAACGCCCTTCACATATTGCACGGGCGTGGAGAGTTCAAGCATGCGCTAGGTTTCCGTAGGCGTGAAAAAGAATGGTAGCAGGAGCAGGCAAATGCCCGCTCGCGCCTCTCAGATGGTCGACTTGGGGTTTTGAGTGCGATGACCTTCCATGAGAAGGCCGGTCGGAGTCAAGTCGATTCTGTTCTCGTTTCGTGAAACATGGTTTTTCTCCCTGCCGAGTGGCCACTGTCGCCATGCTTCCATCCGCACTCTCGAGGAGCGATTCGTTTCGCTCGGTGCCTGTTGGGCGTTCTCGGTTCAGCCGGTGCTGCCATCTGATTAGCGCCCTGTGGTTCGGCTCTTTCAGAGTGGAACCTGGGCCAGGCCATAGACGCAGTCACCGGAACTCGGCTTTGGGCTTTTGTCTTTTCTCTTCCTGGAACGGTTTTGACTTTGTTTTGCCGTTTGGTTTTACGCGGCTGCGGCTACTGTCGATCTGCTGCTGTTGTGCAACGGTTCGTACACTTCTCCGCTCACCCACAGATGATGCAGCAGCACTGCCAGCTTTCTTGCCGTAGCCACGATCGCTCGCTTCTTGCCGCTCTTCCCGCCCCGTTCGGCCAGCTTCAGTCCCCAGCGCCTGAGATCACAGTCGATGCCGAACGGCCCCAAGATGTGTTGCGCTCCCTGCACCAACAACGTCCGCAGATAGGGATCGCCTTCTTTGCTGATGTGCATCTGCGGTTCACTCTGTCCCGAGTTCCTGCGTCCCGGCTGCAGTCCCAGGTAGCAACCTACGTCGCGACTCTTTTGAAAACGATGCGGATCTTCCAGCGTCAGCAGGTACGTCAGCGCGATCAGCGTGCCCACGCCCTTCACCTGTTTCAGCAACGCGGTTTGCGGGTAACTCTGCTGCGCCAACTGCTCGATGCGTTCGTTGTATTCCACAATGCGTTCGCTCAGCGATTCGATTGCGTTCAACAGGGGTTCCAGTGCAGCCTGCAGCTCCGGACTCAGCCCTTCCGCCTTTTCCGGATTCATATTGCGCACGTTGCAGCCGCGCAATCGTTCGCCGTAAGACTTCGCCAGCCCGCGAGCCGTGTTGACCAGCCCGGTTCGCGCTCGTACCAGCCCAGCGCGCGCCCGAATCATCATGAGATCCGCTTGCGCCTGCGCGCTGCGATGCTGCACCGGATACAGCAGTTCGGGATCGATCCGCGCCAGCCGCGCCAGCGTCTGCGCATCCAGACGATCATCTTTCTTGCGGCTCTCCCCGATCAGCCGCACCTTGCGCGCATTGGCCACGATCACTTCATGCCCCAACTCGCTAAGCAAGCGGCTCACCCAGGGCGAATGCGTCCCGATTTCCAGTGCGATCCGACTGCGCGGCATCGCGCCGAAAACTTCCTGCAACGCTTTCGCATTCGTGCGAACTCGCTGTTCCAGTTGTATCTGACCGGCTTCATTCACCACGCAGTACCAACTGTTGCGATCTCCCAGATCCAATCCGATGGTCAGTTTCTGCTGCGAAATATTCCTGCTCTGCTTTGCCACTACGGTGCTAACCTTTTTCATTGCCGGTCTCCTTTTTATCTGTGCTTCGAGCACGTCGATAACTTGGGAGCGTATCGCATCCCGCCGGAGACCGGCCTTCTCATCCCACTGATTGCGTCAACTATCCGCACGGTCTGCCAAGCTTGCCTCTCCGCGTATATACGTCGATAGAGGGCAGTGCCCTCCGCTTAACACGGCGAACAGTGATTAGACTCACTGACTTGCATCAGGATTGAGTCGAAGATGGATGTGGATCATTGTCGTCCGTCGCTAGGAGCCCTTCCTGGCTGCGGCGCACTCGAGGGAGGAGCAGCGGAGCGCGTCGGCACGGACAGAATGAGGTAACCGGAGTTCAATCGAGAGGAGGTTCTCGATGAACCACAAAATATTTATTGCACTGGCGTTAATTCTGGTTTTCTGCGGTTCAGCCCTATCCCAAACAGGTGTCAAGAAGAAAAGACCACTTCCCTACGAGTACGGCCGCGTCATCATCGACAACTACTCCGACAAGGCGAACCTTGCGCCCGTCGTCTTCGAGCATTGGATCCACCGTTCCATGTTCACCTGCAGAGTCTGTCATGTGGACGTCGGTTTTGCGATGAAGGCGGGAGCCACGGGCATTACAGCCGCGGACAACGCGCGAGGCTATTACTGCGGCACCTGTCATAACGGGAAGAGGGTGGTTGACGGAAAAACGGTCTTCCAAGCCTGCTCTAGGAAAGTGAACTTGGAAGACGAGAAAAGATGCGTGCGATGCCATTCCTACGGACAGAAGGTCGCATCGGATTTTGACTTCTTCAAATTCAGTGAACCGCTTCCCAAAGAGCGCTTTGGGAACGGGCTGGATTGGGAAAAATCGGAGGAGTTGGGACTCATCAAGCCGGCAAGTTTTCTCGAGGGCGTCTCCAGTTCAAAAGGGAATGCCTTCGTCGTGCAGAAAGACTTCGCGCTCAACCCCAAGGTTGAAGGAATGCCTGACATCATCTTCTCCCATCACAAACATACGGTCTGGAACGGATGCGAGCTCTGCCACCCAGATATATTCATGGGCGTGAAAAGAGGCACCGTGAAGTACTCGATGGTGGACATATCCCAAGGAAAGTCCTGCGGCGCATGCCATACCACGGTGGCATTTCCTTTGACGGATTGCCAGCGCTGCCATTCCAAACCGGTATCCTGAGCCGAGGCGTCCATGTTCAAGGCGAAGTTCAAAGTGACGATCGTCACGGTACTGCTATTCATTGGGCTCGTCGGCTTGTGCAGCGTGCGTGCTATGGGCGGGCCCCAGTCGTCTGCTGCGCAAGCGGAACCGGCGAAGGAGACTTGGCAGAAGGAGTTCGATGACGTTTGCTCAAAGACTCAGGACGCCATGACCTTCTCGCAGAAGGAACTCACGGATCTTATTCGGAGGTGCGACGCTCTGCTGCCGCAGATTGAAAAGCTCGACGAATCACGGAAAAAGGTCTACATGGGACGATTACGAAAGTGCCGAGGCCTTTATGTCTATGTTCTCGATGCAAAAAGGAACGAGAAAAAATGAGCGCAGGCTTCTCCTGCTCGTGCTGGCCTTCGGAGTTTTGCTGTTGGGAAATATCTCGTCCGCTCAAATCTATTTGCCCAAATCTCCACCGGAACCGTCAGAGTATGGCAGGGTGATTCTTGACAATTACTCCACCGCTGGGCCCGGTGCCGTCGTATTTGATCATTGGCTGCACCGGTCCAAGTTCACCTGCCGGGTCTGCCATGTAGATGTCGGTTTTGCCATGGAGGCGAAGGCAACCGGCATCTCAGCGAGCACGAACCGCCAAGGTTTCCATTGCGGCGCCTGCCATGATGGGAAGAAGCTGTTCGAGGGAAAGCCCATCTTCGCTGCGTGCTCCGATGCCGCAAATGATCAGCAGTGCGACCGCTGCCATTCCCTAGGCAAGAAGGGTGTAAGGAAATATGAGTACCGGAAGTTTACTGAGAAATTCCCGAAAGCCATTTACGGGGTGAATTGGGAGGCAGCGGAGAAATCTGGAGTCATCAAACCCGTTGATTTTGTTGAAGGTCTATCCGTGAAGAAGGCGCCGATGCAGAGCCGGGAGGATTTTGCCCTAAAAGCGGGTTACTCGTGGGTTCACCCCATTCACTTCTCTCACGAGAAGCATTCCATTTGGAACGGCTGTGAACTCTGCCACCCCGAAATATTCCCCAGTGCGCCGAAAGGCACGATCCACTTCTCGATGTTTTCTAATATCGAAGGCCGATACTGCGGTGCCTGCCATGGAAAGGTCGCATTCCCGCTCAACAACTGCCAAGGGTGCCACGGAGGCGCGCCGCTCTGGGCTCCATAACTGGACATGGGAATTGGCAATTCTATCGGCCCTGTTCGCACTCAATTCGAACAGGTGCGTTGCTCCAGCGCTTACGTTGTTTATAAGAATCTGAAAAGGTCTCTTGAACATCCCCGAATGGACTCAATTGTAGGACGACGTTCCAACCATACTCGTTATTTGTCCGATAACGATGCGAAGCGGAGACTTGTTATCCGGTCTAGTCTGAATGGATCATAGGGCCCCTTCGCTTGCGAACCTCGAGCCCACTTTGTGGCGTACCGAGCCTGAAAATCCGTTCCCAGCTCTTCTCTGACCATTTCGCCGGTTCAGTACAGACTATCGATGTCTCTCTTCCTGCAATGCAGCATTTGAACCTTTGAAGCGCTCACAACCCTTGAACCTTTGGGCCCCAATTCCCAGTCCCACACACATTCCGCACACCCGTTTGGCCGTGAGCCGTGCGGGGACGCGAATCGTCTCGGCTCTCTCTCATCCCGCTAGTTGCGGTGCTGAACTTTTCAGATATGCTTGGCATGGTGGACAGCTAACTATTGATGAATCCCCATCTCACTCCTTGCCCCCTTCGTGAACGCGCTCCGCAACAACAGCGGCCAATAGCCCTCAGCTGCTATAATGATCAGAGAGGCGGTTACGTTCTTCTCCTCATTCAGGTCTTCTGACCTAAGCCAGTCCATCTGAAGTTCCTCCACCTTAGGCTTTTCAGCGAGCCCAAAGCCCGATCGTTCGACATCGGAACGCTTCTACTCGGGAGACTCGGAACTCGCCAGGAAGGGTCGCCGTTATGAACGCAGCCCATATTTCTCTCGATCTGCTGATCGTGCTGTTCACGATCTTGCTGTTTCGGTGGATGCTCAAGCTGAAGCCACAGGCCGCCCGGTTAGGATCGCAAAGGATGTGCCCATCCTGCGGATTGATCACGTCCCGATTAAAGGCGCGATGCATGGAGTGTGGCAAGCCCCTCACTGCGGTGGCGTATTCGACTTCAAAGAAATGAACGGTCGCTTTTGCGCACATCCCAGAACTTCTCGGCTAAGGACATCCTTATGAAAAACATCAAATTTATTGTGAAAGTAAACCGCAGCGGCACTCGTGCCCCCGCATATGTACAACGGGTTGATGCGACTCCGATCCACATGACGACCAACCGGAAGCTGGCCCTGCTGATGGGCAAATTCACCGCCGAAGATGCGGCCAAATCCCTGCAAACTTCGCACTGCATCCCAGAGCTGGTGTCCGTACTGGTTACTGCTTAGCATTCGTGCTCAGGATGGTTAGAGAATGCTCGCCAAGTGTGCAAACGGTTCCTGTCCCGCGGCTTTTCTCCATCTCGCGGAAGGAAGGCTGTTTCGTCTGGAAACAGACGCTCCTGTGCGGTCATCCAACGCCCGGGAGACCGAGTATTTCTGGCTATGTGACCATTGCTCCGCAGAGATGACACTGCGTCTCACCAGCGACGGAGGAATTGTGGCAACCGGACTGGCTGACGCACTTTGTAATGGTCCCTACATTGCGCTCAACTCGGTGGACCGCGAACATGGGGCATTCCTCCGCAGCGTTAGCTTCCTTCGCAGGAGCCATCCCGAAGGCTCGTGACAAAACCTGAAAGCGCCGCCCTCGGACATGCGCGGAAGTCATAGCCGGTTCATATTTCGCACAAAGTGTGTGCCCATTTGCGAACCCCACGATCACCCGCTACGTTGGACCGTCATGAGCGGCTCTCCCGTAGCCTGCCGGGCTGGATTCATGGACAGATGTCTTCGACGTTCCACTCCATTCTCCCAAAACGCTTGCAAACCAGCAGGGCGCCGCGTAAACAGAAGGCATCCTCGGATGCCCTCTATGGTGTCTAAACCATCGGTGCTCCTCAATCTTCTCCAAGCCCTGCTGGCGATTATTTTGGGGAACGTGGTGTACTTCGCCCTGATTCCGTCGCTACCCCCAGCCGCGCGACACCACCCCTTCCACCTCGACCTGGGATTAATTCTGGACTTCTGGTTCTGCCTGGTGGCCTACGGACTGATCCGCACCGCGCGCAAGTGGCGCTAACCTCACTGCGGCAAGCTGAAAAACAGCCCGATCACGAGAAGTGGTCACCTTCGCAGTCGATATTCTGTGGAAAGGAAGGACTAGGTCGCTGTGTCTGGCGGTTTTTCTGAAGGATGTCCATTGCCTTCAATAAATCCTCAAGCGGGGGCAGAGGAGCTCTCGGCGTCTTTGATGCTGGCTCAATCTGTACGTTCAATCCCTGCGAACGCAACACTTCGTGCATCAGTTGTTGCTCGGTTGAGAGCGTGTCGGAAGGCCCCTTGATTTCCACGAGTCTAACTTCGAGCTTCCCCTCATTCAATCGAACGTAGGCCCTGTCCGGCCAACCATTCTTGAGAGGCGTCCAGCCCTCAGTTCTGTATCTGCCGTCAACAGCCATTTCTGACTCAACCATCTTCCCTCCCATGGTGCCCCTATAGCCAAGCCTATTTTAAGCGTAAGATTTGTTGGGAGAACATGGGAATGCGAACGATTGTGCCTGCGCTGTTGGCTTCCTGTTTGCTGTTCGGATTGTCCCGTCCTGCAAGAGCGGCAGACAAGATTAAGATTGAAATCGTTGAGACGACCATGACAATCGGGCTGGTGCCCTATACGTCTCCCGGCACGCCTGAGCAGATTCGAACTCACTGTGACACTCGTGTAGATGTGAACTGTGTCTCAACCGTGACTCCAGCCACCGAGCCGACCAGTTACACGACGCCTCAGATTCTCGCGTACGAAGTCAACGCGATTCTGCCGGGCGGCTCTCATGCTCAATTGATGTGCTTTCCGTCGCGTTGGAACAAGAGATGTAAGGGCATCTCAGCAATCGCTCCCAATACGCCCGACTCCGCTAAGTGCTTCATGGAAGCCATTGCGGCCTTTGCGTTGAATCACGACAATCCCAAAGAAACGAAAACGTGTACAGCTAAGAACCTAGGTGTCTATTCAGCCAAGCGTGATAAGGACGAGGTCGTGATTTCTGCACCGAACGGCAAACTGGAATATCGGATCACGGGGTCGTGGTAAAGACTGCAATCGCAGTCGCTTCAATAGGGGCATTTTGTCCGAGTAGTCCCTCGCATTTAGCTCAAGACCGGTTACTTTGGGCACCTCGGTAACCTCTTTACCCCATCGTACAATTCGTTCGACTATGCCGAAACTCGCCGTTCTGTACGACGCCGGCCAAGCCGTGCTCTCCACCTTTGATTTGGACGAGGTGTTGCAGAGGATTCTGGCGATCGCGCGGGACTATTTCCATCTTCCGAACGTGGCTATCCTGCTGCTCGACAAGGAGACCCGGCAGCTTTTCGTGCGTTCGCAGATCGGCTGGGATGAAGGCAAGGACGAGATTCGCCTGGGACAACACGACGGGCTCACCGGAGCCGCGGTCCAGAGGAAGGAACCGGTCTACGCCGCCGACGTAACCAAGGACGCGCGCTATATCTGCGCCGCCCAATCGACCCGCTCAGAGTTGGCCATTCCGCTCATGGTGCGCGATGAGGTCGTGGGCGTGCTCGACTGCCAGAGTGAGCGCCTCGATCGTTTCGACCCGGAAACCATCGAACTGCTGACTTTGTTTTCCACGCAGGCCTCCATCGCCTTGCAGAATGCCCACCTGTACTCGCTCGAACGCCAGCGGGCGCGGCAGTTGGAAGCCATCAACATCGTCGCGCAGCAAAGCACCGCCGTCATGGAACTGGAGGATCTGCTCATCCGCGTGTGCTCCGTGATTCAGCACGCGTTTCGGGTCTCCCACGTATCCCTTTTATTGCGCGATGAAGGTGATCTGGTCATGCGGGCGCATCACGGAGAGCTCACGCCTTGTACCCCGCCCGGCGGGCGCTTCCCGGTAACCCAGGAGCCCTGGTCGCGCATCATCGAAACCAGCGGCACCCTCATTGAGAAAGATCTGAGCGGCATGCCCGAGTTCGTGCGGCTGTTCAAGGAGTCGGCGTCCCGCATGAGTATCCCGCTTATTTCCTTTGGCCAGACCCTCGGCGTGCTGACTCTGCACAGCGCTCAAACCAATGCGTTCCGCGAAAGCGAACTGCAGTCCCTGGAATCGGTGGCCGACATTTGCGCCACGTCCATCCAGAACGCGCACTACGTCGGTCGGGTCAAGCAGTTGGCGTACCTCGACGGGCTCACCGGAATCTTTAACCGCCGTTTCTTCGAACTCCGCATCATGGAGGAGATTGAGCGCGCCCGCCGCTATGGCAGCGGCATGGCCGTGATCATGGCCGACATCGATGAGTTCAAACGCTTGAATGATGAGTTCGGCCACCTGCTGGGAGACGAAGTCCTGCGCCAGGTTTCTTCGCTCTTTCACCAGCAGTTACGCAAGATTGATGTTGTGTGCCGCTACGGTGGAGAGGAATTCGCGATCCTCCTGACCGAGATCAATAACGATCAGGCAGTCGCCATCGCTGAGAAATTGCGGCGGATGGTGGCGGCGCATCCCTTCCCGGGAGTGCCTCGGACGGTGACGATCAGTGCCGGGGTCGCGGCATTCCCCGCCCACGGCAAGAGCCGCGATGAATTGATCCGCGCCGCCGATAACGGTCTGTATGCCGCAAAGCAGTCGGGACGCAACCGCGTCTGCCTCGCCAGCCTGGCCCGCGCCGCAGGTGCGCGGTAACAGTCAGCGCTCTGTTAGATGTCGGCCCAGGTCCGGAACCCGATTACGTTGCGGCGCATCTGGTCCAGCTTCTGCCGCAGTTCCCGTTCCTGCTTCCTGAACTCCACGCGCTGCTTCGAACTTTCCTCGCGGAATTTCTTCTGCTGATCGAGCAAAGACTTGCGCAGTTCCTCTGCAGACTTGCGGTAGTCCTGCGCCGCCAGTTCCATCTGCGGCCGCAGCTTGGCGAGTTCGTTCCTCAACTCACCCAACTCCACTCGCGACTTCGCGTTGATCCAGATGTCGTCCGAGCTTTCTTCTTCCAGAAGATCGCCCGACTCCTTGCCATCCGGCAACGCCAAGGTCAGGGTCTGCTCTTTCTTGTCGCGCACGACAACCACGGTGGCTGTATTGCCGCTCCGCGACTTCATGCCGTGCGAGAAGTCGCTGGTGTCGTGCACTGCCTGATCATTCACCTTGACGATCACGTCGCCCGCACGGAAGCCGGCCTTATCGGCGCGGCTGCCCTTTTCCACCGAGCGGACCAGCACTCCGTTGCCATTTTTCACTCCGAAGAATTCGCCCAGCTGAGTCGAAAGATTCTCCATCGTGAGCCCGCTGCGCGCCGATGACGTCACCATCACCTGGATCGCGGGAAAGTCGAAGTCCATCGGCGGTATGTTGGGCATTTCGAAGTGAAACTCTTTCGCTCTGGGACGAACCAGCGAGTACTCGTTGTGCTTGTCGGCGAGTTGCACTTTCACCGTCATCGGCTGGCCGTCCCGGCTCAAGCCAAAAGTAACGACGCGGCCCGGCGGCGTTTCGTGGATCATCCTCCGCAACTGCGCCCCGCTCTCGATCGACGTCCCGTTCATCGAGAGGATAACGTCGTGCTCTTTGATGCCCGCCTTCCCGGCTGGAGCGTCCTGATCGACCATCGTGACCTCGACGCCCTTTTCCTCTTTGAGCTTCAGCGCGCTCAGCCGCTCCGTGGTCACGTCCGAGATGTCGACCCCGAGATAGGAACTCGTCCCGCTGTCTTCGCTGGAGAAGACCCAGGGCTGCGCCGGCGGATCCACCGACCAAGTCTGCGCCGCCTGCGACAAGGTGAGGAGCAATGGCAACAACACGATGCTGGTCATAACGTATTTGCGCATGGTCATTCCCTCAACGTGAATTGCTGGTTCGCGGATTCAGTGCCGCTTGCTTTTCAATCAACAATCAACAATCAGCAATCGACAATCATCAATCGTTCTCAGTGGCTGGCACGCTTGAAATTGATGTCGCCACTCGAAGTGCGCACCTTCAGCGTCGGACCGCCTCCATTCAGCCTGCCCTCCGCATTCAGCGTCTTGTCTGGCCACTGGCCGCCTTCGCTGCTGATGTGGATGTCGGGAAACTCAGACGTAATGTGGTGCCCGTTACCCATGTCGACGCTGGCTCGCACGTTTACCGCTACGTCCGACGCCAGGTAGACCGTGATATCGCCCGCGCCCGTCTCCAGATCGGAATCGTGACGCTCGCCGCCGGTGTTCACCAGCTTCACCGTGATCCCGCCCGCGCCCGTTTCGGCCGACGCCGACGGTACGCCGTACAACTCAATGCCTCCACCACCGGTCTCCGCGTGAACGTGTCCCTTGGCCGAGTTGAGGCGGATGCTGCCGCCACCGGTTTCGATCTGCGCCGGGCCACCAATATCGCTGAGGTCCACGCTGCCACCGCCAGTCGACGCCTTGACCATTCCGTTGCAGTGACGCACGCTGATGCTGCTGCCCCCGGTCTCAATGACCGCGCCCTGCTCGCAGGACTGAATCTCGACGCTGCCGCCGCCGGTCTCGGCTACGATTTTGCCGTTGGCGTGACGCACCTCAATCGAACCGCCGCCGGTGTGCAGTCCAATATCTCCGCTGACTGTTCCAACGTCGATCGATCCCCCTCCGGTCTCGGCATTGGCCCCGCCGCCAATATCGTCCAGCCGCAGGCTGCCGCCGCCACTCTCCGCTTCTACACGGCCCGAAACCCCCGTAGCGTCCACGTTGCCGCCCTCGGTTTCCAGTTTCACCAGCGCCATCTCCCGCGGAACCATGACGGAAAATTCCGACGAACAATGGCGGGGACGTCTGCTTCCCTGCCAATCGCCCACGATCCAGGCGGTGTCGCCCTTCACGTACGCGGTGACCTTGTACTGCTCGAACTGGCGGCGCGCCTCTTGCTCGGAAGAAGAACCAAAACGAGTATGAATAACGTAATTGATGCCCTGCTGCTGCCCGCCTCGCACCACTACGGAGCCCATGTCCACTTTGACTCTCAGATTCTTGACCCCTGCCAGCGAGCCCGTGATCTCCTGACCCCAGTCTCCGCCCTCGCGGGTTACATGTGTTTCCTGCGCCAGCACCAGCGGCGCAAGCAGAGCCAGCACACCGGCCAGCCCAACGATTTGTAGCGCTCGTTTCAAATGACTCACCTCTCTTCAGGTCTCAATTGCTCAGAAGACTCAGATGCTCTTTAGTCTTAACTGCTGCATTCTGACTTCTTCATTCTGACTTCTAACTTCTGCCTTCCTTAATCAATCTCCGGCAACTGCGCCAGCATGGTGCGCGCCTGCGACTTGATGTACGTGCTCTGATCCTTCGCAGCCAGCGCCATCAGCACGCCGCGCACGCTGCCATCGGCCTTCACCGGCTCGATTAGACGCAGCGCTTCGATGCGCACTCCCGAATTCCCATCGTTCACCAGCGCCCGCAATACGGAGTCGCGCACGTTGGTATCGTTCTTGACGTAGTTGCCCAGCGCGTCCAGCGACTTCAGCCGCACTCCCGGATTCGTATCGTTCTGCAGCGTATACATCAGCGCTTCGCGAACCTGCATGTCGCCCGTCTTCTGCGCCAGCAGGTCGACCGAGTCCACCCGCACGCCGGAGTTGTAGTTATTGCGTGCCGCGTAGAGCAGCAACTGCTGGATCTTCTGATCGTTCAGCGATCCCTGTGCTTCCTGTGTCGATACGGTGTTGTACTTGATGCTGACCTGATTGGTGCCCGGATCCTGGACGATGGAATTGATGCTCGCGATGGAGGCTTCGGTGGGAACTGGTTTCGTTGTATCTATGATTTTTCCTGTATCGGTGGGGCGCGATCCGTAAATCTCACGCATGGTTCCAATTCCGCCCACAAACCCGACAATCAGAATCGCCGCGGCCAGTGCCGGCGAGAACTTCATCTGCAGCAGCCAGTTCGCCGGATCAAACGCCAGCCGGCTCC
Source organism: uncultured Acidobacteriaceae bacterium (assembly GCA_963701935.1). Taxonomy (GTDB): domain Bacteria; phylum Acidobacteriota; class Terriglobia; order Terriglobales; family Acidobacteriaceae; genus Sulfotelmatobacter. The sequence goes on from CAVPBT010000004.1 coordinate 84,159, forward strand.
AGAACGTGCCCTGCTTCGCCGTCTCCAGCGCCTCTTGCAACCGCATGCGCGAAGCCGCCACCAGATTCGGCGAAGGCTCCCCCGCGCGATCCTGTGCGAGCAGAGCGTGAAAATTCTGCTCCGCCTTCAGTTCGGCTGCACAGTCGGCGCAGCGGGCCACGTGCTGCTCCAGTTCATGGCGCGCGTCATCCGCCAGTTCGCCATAAACCTGAAGCACGATATTCTCTCGCACCCATTCACATTTCATCGTTGCACCATGTTGGTTCTGAGGTCTTGGGTGTTGGGTGTTAGGTCAAGAGCCTAAGACCCAACACCAACGACCTAACACCTATCTCATATCCGCCAGCGCCCCGCGCAACTTCTGCGTGGCGCGGAAGAGGGTATTCTTGGCGGTCTCTTCCGTGGTCTTCAAAATCTCGCCCACGGTGCGCAGCTTCAATCCGTGGTAATGCTTCAACTCAAATACCATGCGCTCGCGCGGCGTCAGTTTCTCCAGCGCTCCGGCAATGCGCGCCCCCAACTGCCGGCGCAGCAAATCGCGCTCCGGATTCGCTCCCGCCCGCACATCCGGCACCTGGTCGAGCAGGTCGTATTCCCCGCCCGACGGATCCTTCGCCACCGGCGCGTCCTCCTTGCGCACGTTCTTCTTGCGCAGGTGATCGAGACACAGGTTGGTCACGATCCGGTAAATCCAGGTATAGAAGGAACACTCGAACCGGAAATTCCCGATGTTCTTATAGGCTTTGAGGAAGGCGTCCTGATAGACGTCCTGCGCGTCCTGCTCGGTCCCGGTGAGATGGAGAGCCAGGCGCAACACGGCCTGGTCGTAATGACGGACGAGTTCCTCGAAGGCAGCGCGGTTCCCGCGCTGGGCCTCCCGGATCAGCATCGTGTCGTCTATGCGTCGTTCTTGCCCAGCCATGCGGCCCCGCGTGGGGTCATGGTTCTCATTGACGCTGACTCTGTCTACTCTCTCACTCTTCGACTTCGAGTGGGCCCGTTCGCCAACCGCAAGTGGTAGTGCCCATACACCGGCCGGCATTGGTCGTCGTTCCTCTGTAGCCCGTATTTACCGTCCCCGGGCTTGCATTGGAATAGACGAGTCGTCAGTGGAACCGTGAGCAGAAATTATAGGCTGTTGAACGATTTTTGGGGGTCCTAGGTGGTTCATGGCCAAAGATTTAGGGGGAAACAGAACAACCGGAAACAGTCCCCGCCATCACTCTGGCACAGGAATTGCCCTAATTATGGGGCAGATCGCAGGCTCCAACAAACTCACCCCTTCGCGGACCTCTTTCCCTGCTTTGGTAGAGCCGCTCCAGGTCCGTCGTGCTCGATGGCGATTAGCACGAAGGGCATATCCTCAGCTCTGGCCATTTCAATATGGCGGTGCGCTTCTGATAGCTTGGCCACGCGGTCAGTCAGGAAGTAACCTAACTTGTCGCTGGGGACGACAAGAACTGCGAGGTCGATTTTGCCCTGAAGCAGTTCTTTCCTCAGGTGGATCAAGTCAACAGACAGCATGTCGCTTCGCCCGGAGACCTGAATCTCGACGCCTATGCAGATATGCCGCGGCCTACCGTTGATAGCCTGTTGCTTGATCCAATCGACGCCGCCACTCTTTCTCTGATTCCAGCCGCCTGCAGCACTAAATTGTTCGTCAATGAGCGTCCGGAGGACCTTGCTGCCGTTACCGTCTTTGCGCTCTTCCACGAGAAGCTCGAAGCCAGTTACGATGCGCCGAACCTCGTCTAGCAACTCATCGAGCCCGAGTCTCTGAATAAGTGCTTCTGCGCCGTCAAAGGCCTGCTCGCTGACGATTTTTGGCATGGAGGCTCGGTTGGTTTTTTTCGATTTAGACCCCCGAATATAGCAGATATCGCCGCAGGGGTTTTGTTCGTTTCAACACCGGGAAGGTTCCGAGCGAAGCGTTCGCGAACTAGCTCGCAATCAACAATCTCCGAACCGATCCAATGACGCTTCAGCTTCTGAGCCGCTTCAAACGTCGAACCGCCGCCGCCGAACGGATCAAGCACAACGTCACCCTCGTTCGTCGAAAGCTCGATGCAGCGAGCGGGAATCACGGGCTTAAGTTCGTTGACATGCCATCGGGCTTTGAACTTTCGATGGCGCGCCGGGGCTGTATCGTCCCAAAAGTCCGTGAGGTTTAATCCCAGTGGGTTCAGAAACTTTCGATGACCGCCGTAGTCCTTAACGTCTTTGCCGCAGTGCCTGCACGCCGGGATTGGGAGCCTAACATGGTTGAACGTTGCAGGATCTCCCTTTGTGAAGTAGAGCAGAGCGTAATGGGCAGGGTATAGCTTCCGGCCCCGGGGAAAGGTCCCTTTCATTGAAACCGCAATCCAATGCCGGAACTTCATCCCCCGATGCTCGAGGTGCGCGGCCAGATGGAAAGCCCATTGGGGAAGGTTGTAGATGAAAATTGATCCGCCAGGCTTCAAAACCCGGACGCATTGATCAATCCAACCGTGGCACCACTTTAAGTAGTCGCCGTTCTCCAGATCATCCTTGTCCTTGCCATTGCCATAGTCCTTGGCCAAGTTGAAGGGCGGGTCAGCGAACACAGTGTCTACTTGCTCATCCGGGATTGCCGAGAGCAGCTTCATGCAATCGGTGTGATAGAGCGATCCAAGATCGGTGCTGAACGCTGCCTCGGGCCTTACGCCCCTGCGAACTCCCACCCTACCCCTCCCCGAGCCCCGCACCGAATTCGGCAACTGCAGGGACATCTCGACCTTTACTCCGCGACCGCTTCCTTCTCGATGATCACCTTCAGGTGCGCGGTCACGTCCTTGTGCAGTTTCACTGGGACCGAGAACTCGCCCACGGTCTTCAACGGCTCGTGCAGCTGGATCTTGCGGCGATCGATGTTGAATCCCTTCTTGGTCAACGCCTCGCCGATGTCGCTCGAGGTGACCGACCCAAAGAGCTGATCGTGCTCGCCCGTGCGCCGCGAGAACGACACTGAGACGCCATCAAACTGCTTGGCCAGTTCCTCGGCCTGCGTCTTCTCCTTGGCGGAGCGCCGCACCGAAGCAGCCTTCATCTGCGCGATGACGGCCTTGTTGCCTTCGTTGGCCTGAATGGCCAGCTTGCGCGGCAACAGATAATTCCGTCCATATCCTTCCGCGACCTTCACCACGTCCCCGCGGGATCCCAGCTTTGCTACATCTTCTTTCAGAATGACTTCCATGATCGCTCCAATCAAAGATCAAATTCGTTGCCACGGATTCACGCGGATGAACACAGATAAACCAAATGATTGAAAAAGCCTTATCCGTCAAAATCCGTGTTAATCCGTGGCCAAGGTCTAGCTTGCCCGCCCGGCAAACGGCAGCAGCGCGATGTTCCGCGCCTTCTTGATGGCCGCCGACAGACGGTGTTGGTGCGGTGCGCATACGCCGGTCAGGCGCCGCGGCACGATCTTGCCGCTCTCGGCCACGAACTGCCCGAGCATGCGGTAGTCCTTGTAATTGATGTCTTCAATTTTCTCGACGCAGAACTTGCAGACCTTCTTGCGCCGGAAAAACTTGCGCCCGCCGCCACCTTCACGCGGAGGTCCGCCCGGCCCGCGTCCTCCACCACCACCGCCAAACCGCGGACGATCTCCTCCCGGGCGCGGCCCATCAAATCGCGGCCTCTCGCTCGGTGCCGATTGCTCTGGTGCCTTCGTTTCGTCAGCCATAATTCTCCTCGAATCTCTTCTGTCTTCCAGATGTTTCCGAATTCCCTCAAGCTCTTCTTCGCGATCTCTGCGATTCCTCAGCGTCCTCTGCGGTTAGAAGCTTTTGACCGCAAAGTTCGCTAAGACGACGCGAAGAACGCAGAGCAATGCGGGTTTACGCCGTCGCCGGAGCTTCTGCCGCCGGAGCCGCTGGCGCTTCTGCTGCTGGCGCCGGAGCCGCGGGCTGCGCGCTTACCTTCTTCTTCGCATCGCGCAACGCCTTGACCTTGTCCAGCCGCTTCTGCTCTTCATCTGTGCGCACGGTTAGGAACTTGATGACCGGCTCCGTCACGCGCAGGCGGCGCTCCAGTTCATGAATCACCGCGCCTCCGCCTTCCACGATCATCAGCACGTAGATGCCCTCGTGAAACCGGCGCACTGTGTAGGCCAGGCGGCGCTTGCCCATCTTGTCGACGCGCTGTACGGCTCCGCCCGTCGGCGGCACCACGCCGCTCAGAGTCGAAATCAGTTTGTCCAAGTCCTCTTCCGTCATATCCGGACGAACAATGAACATCAATTCATAGGTACGATTCATTCGTTATCTCCAAGTCCAAACTTGTCATCCTGAGGCGGGCGCTTTTTGCCCGCCGAAGGATCTGAGCGCGCCGCGCGAATCGCCGCGTTTTTTGCGGCGAATCAGTCGCGCGTTTGGCGCGCTTCCTTACTCTTCCGGCTTCCGGTTGAAGCGGTTCATCGCCGTCGCCGGACCTTCCTTCAAAATCACCTTCACCGCTTCTTCGGCGGTATCGAGCATCTCGTCGACAATCGCCAGCTCCGGCTTGCGCATCGGAGCCAGCAAATATTCTGCGCCGTCTCCAACTTTCCGCTCGGGCGCCACGCCGATCCGTATCCGCAGAAAATCCTGACTGCCCAATGCACCAATGATCGACTCGATGCCGTTGTGCCCCGCCGAACTCCGCTTCGTATGTATCCGCAGCGTGCCCAGCGGAAAATCCAGCTCGTCCTGAATCACAATCAGGTCCGACTCCGGCTTCGCTTCGTACTCCTCGACCAGCTCCCGCACCGAGACGCCACTCAAATTCATGAACGTCTCTGGCTTGGCCAGCAGCACCGTCTGATCGGCAATCACCGCCCGCGCGGTTAACGCCCGGCACTGCCGGTTTCTCACTTCCACTCCCAGGTGCCCCGCGATCCGATCAATCGCCAGAAAGCCCAGGTTATGCGGCGTGAACTGATACTCGATCCCGGGATTGCCCAGCCCAACGATCAGTTTCACGCGTAGATAGCTTCCTCAGTTCAAACCACCTGTCATCCTGAGCGAGACGCCTTCTGTCTCGTGAAGGATCTGGGCGAGCCGCGCTAATCCCAGGAGCCTGTCCTGAGAGAGCGCAAGCGACCGAAGGGCGCGTACGGCTCGCTTCCCTATTTCTTCTCCTTCTTCTCGCCCTTCTCTGCCTTCGCAGCCGGAGCCTCGGCGCCTTCTTCCTCCGTCTCCTGCTTGCCCTTCTTGATGACTTCAGGCTCAGCCGGAGCCGCCGCTTCCGCCGCCGCAGCCTCAGGAGTGGCCACCACTTCTTCCTTCACAGCGGTGACGTGCGCCACGGGCTGGTTCTCATCCGTAAGGAACTTGATCTTGTCCGAGTGCGGCAATTCCGAAACGCGCAGCACTTTGCCAAACGTTAGATGGCTGACATCGGCATCGATGTGGCTGGGAATGTCCGCCGGCAAACACTCAATTTCGACTTCGCGCAGCATCTGCTCCATGATGCCGCCCTCCTGCTTCACGCCGGCAGCCTCGCCCACCAGGTAGATGGGAACGCTGACCTTCAGCACCTTGTCGAGCGCGATGCGCTTCAGGTCGATGTGCAGCAGATGCCCCTTGATGGGCTCGTACTGCCAGTCAACGATCATGGCCTTCGTCTTTTCGCCACCGCTCAGGGCGAGATCGAAAATGGTGTTATGGCCGGTTTCCGAGTTCAAAATGCGCGCCACGTGCCGCGGATCCACGCTGATGGGCAGCGAATCCTTGCCCGCTCCATAAACTACTGCCGGAATCTTTCCGTCCTTGCGCACGCGGCGGGCATGGTTCTTTGTCCCCGCTTCCCGCGGTTGCGCTTCGAGTGTGTTCTGTTCCAATGTAGTCGCCATAAAAGTCGATTCCTATCCAAGGATTTGCAGATATCTGTATGTTTCAAAGTTTCACGTTTCAAGGTTTCGAAGACCTACCCATTCACTTGTCTTTGAAACTTTCGAAACCTCGAAACTTTGAAACCTGCCTTATGTAAATAACTTACTAACCGAAGTCTCTTCGTGATTGGCCTGAATCGCCCGGCCAATCAATCCCGCAATCGAGAGGACGCTGATCTTTCCTCCCTTTTCCGTTCGTGCCGCATCTGCCTCGGCCGTCAGCGGGATCGTGTTCGTGACCACCACCTCCTTAATCACCGAGTTCTTGATGTTCTCCACCGCCGGCCCCGACAGCACCGCATGCGACGCGCACGCGTAAACCGAAGTTGCCCCGTTGTCCATCAACGCCTGTGCCGTCTTCACCAGCGTTCCCGCCGTATCGATCAAGTCGTCGATGATCAAGCAAGTGCGCCCGTTGACGTCGCCGATCACGTGCATCACTTCAGCCACGTTCATCTCGACGCGCCGTTTGTCGACGATCGCCAGGGCCGCATCGACCTTCTTCGCGAAAAACCGCGCCCGCTCCACGCCGCCCGCATCCGGCGAAACTACCGTCAAATTCGGCAACGCCAGCTTGCGGAAGTGATCCACCAGCACCGGTGACGCGAACAGATGATCCACCGGGATATTGAAAAATCCCTGCAACTGCGGCGTATGCAGATCCACAATCAGAGCCCGGTGCGTGCCTGCCGTGGTCAGCAGATCGGCCACCAGCTTCGATGAAATCGGGCTGCGCGGCTTGTCTTTACGGTCCTGTCGGGCATAGCCGAAATAGGGCATCACCGCCGTGATGCGCCGCGCCGATGCACGCTTCAGCGCATCGATCATCAGCAGCAACTCCATCAGGTGCTCGTCCACCGGACGGCACGTCGGCTGCATCACGAACACGTCGGCGCCGCGTACGTTCTCCTGTATCTGGACGTAACACTCGCCGTCGCGAAACCGAATCACTTGCGCCTGCCCGCGCGTCATCCCAAGAAATTGGCAGACTTCATCGGCCAGGTGTTCGTTCGCCGTGCCGCTGAAAATCTTGAACTTCTCGTCAGAGCGCGGACGCTGCTTCCGCTCGGTCTTCTCGTCAGTCACAGGCGGAGTCTTCTTTTCAAGTTTCTCTGTCTTGTCGGGCGGCGTGACTAAAGTAGCCATGGTTGTCTCTGGGCTCCTGGCCTTCAGTTTTTACCGTTCCACTGCACCTGATCTTTGGCTGGGCCGCTAGGATTCGAACCTAGACAAAGTGCTCCAAAGGCACTTGACCTACCATTAGTCGACGGCCCAGTAAGCCATTGTTGGTTGCCTGATTGTTGATTGCGGATTGAACCCCAGCCGGGGCACAGCTAGATTCTCAATCAACAATCAAAAATCAACAATCAAAAATTTGCTAAAAATCCGAGGACCTCAGCCGTCACTCGACGATCCGCCGCCAGTATGCCCGCCGCGTCATCGTCGCCGTAGCCTGCGCCGCCCAGCCCTGCTTCCGCAGTCTGGCGGTCGCCTGCAAAGCCGCCTCGCGCGAGGCAAACAGCCCGTACAGCGTCGAACCGGAGCCCGACAACGACGCATATTTCGCGCCCGTGCGCAAAAGCGCACTTTTTCCACTACTCAGCTCGGGATATTCAGGAAAGACAACTTCTTCGAAGTCATTCTTGATCCCAGCCCGGACAAGCCAGAGAAGCGGATTCTCGGCCCGGCCCCCTCTTGCCAACAGATCAGAAGGAGCACTGGAGTACTGCCCGCTCAGCCACGCCGACACCCCGCGACCAAGCTCATTCATTCTATCGGACCCCGCAGCCACCGTCAATTTCCCCACACTGCTCGCGTGGGCGTTGCTCATGTGGGAGTAGCTCGTGTGGGGACGGGCGCCTTCGCCCGTCCAGGTTTGTGTGGGGACAGCCGCCCCCGCCTGTCCGCCCGAACGAAGTTCGTCTGATTTCGCCTCTGAATGTGTGGGACCGGGTCTCTGACCCGGTCGGGCCGAGCGAAGCTCGGCTGGCTCTTCACCGCCCGGCACCGAACCTGAGGGCTCCGACCCTGCCCGCATCGTCGTGGAAGAGCGGCCCTTTAGGGCCGCGTCAAGTCCCCCCGAAGGACCGGGCTTTAGCCCCTGCGCTGCATCATGCAGCCGATCCCATTCCGCAAACGCCTTCGGCGTCGACACTCCAACCTGCGGCGTCACCACTACACACGCCATCGCCGGCAAATCCGGCACCGGATAAACCTGCTCCCCCCGCCCCACCCCCAGCACCGTTCCCCCCACCAGAAACAGCGGCAGATCGGACCCAACCTCCGCCGCAATCCTCAACCTCTCAGCCGCCGCCAGACTCTTCCTTACCGCCCGCTCCAGACCCAGCAGCGTCGCCACCGCATTCGCCGAAGCCCCGCCTAGCCCTCCCTGCACCGGCAACCGCTTCTCAATCTCGATGACCACGCGCCCCTTCGCGCGCAGCGCCCGCATGGCCTTCTCGACGATGCGATAGCACGTGTTCGATTCGTCCCTCGGCACTCGCAGATCGTCACACCGAATCTCGATGCCGCTTCCACGCCCCACACTCACTCGAATCACATCATGCAACCCGATCGTCTGGTACACGGTCAACAGCTCATGAAATCCGTCCTCCCGCGCCGCGCCAATCCGCAGCCCGAGATTAATCTTCGCAAACGATCGCACCGTCACAGTCATGGACCGATGATTGTAAAGTCTCAATTGCAAATTTACGATCCCAGCTCGCGGGCAGCTGGGAAATTGATAGCTAAGAAGACTGTGGAGCGCGTTCGCGCCCCGGGCTAGTGGACCCAGCCGTGACTTCGGTAATCTCGACCGCTTACCTTCTGCGGAGCATCATTATTGTGATTTCAATCACAAACCGTCCGGAAGACGGCCTCCCTGTTTGACTTGAAATCGTTAGGCGAGACGCAAGGCCAAACCCAAGTGCTGTCCCGGATGCGGTCCGGGCCCTGTGCAGCATTCTCCCCAGGTTGGTGCTAGTCGGTGGGAGCGCGAGCAAGTAGTACGGCCAAATCTCATGCTCGGAGCCATCGCTGGCTGGTGAGCCGGCCGCATCGAGCATCAAAGGGACGGGTATGCGCCGAGTTTCAAAGTACCTCTCATTTACCATCTTCCTGTGTGCCGCGAGTGTCGCGGCCTTCTCACAGAGCGACTACAAAGTCATCACAGTCACCGGCGGCGGCACGATTTCCGGCACGGTGAAATGGTCGGGACCGGTTCCTCATGCCGTCGATTTCCCCGTCACCAAAGACCCGCAGATCTGCGACCCCGACTCCAAGAAGACCACTGATCTGGAGCGCCTGATCGTCGGACCGCAGGGGGGCGTCGCCAACACCATCGTCTATCTCAAAAACATCTCCAGCGGCAAAGCCATGGACCTGCCCGAGCAGCGCCGCCACCTCGACCAGAAGCGCTGCCGCTACATCCCGCACATTCTTCTCGTGCCGGAGAAGGCCTCGCTCGAAATGCTGAGTTCCGACGCCACCCTGCACACCATTCACATGGATGGCGCCGCCACGTTCAACCTGCCCTTTCCCTTTCCCAATCAAATCACCTCGCGCGCCATGCCGGCGGCGGGGCTGGTTCATCTGCGCTGCAACGGCGGCCATGTCTGGATGAATGCCGAGATGATGGTGGTCACGCATCCCTACTACGCCGTCACCGACGAGAGCGGACGCTACGAGTTCACTGACGTCCCGCCCGGAACCTATCAGATCGTGGCCTGGCATGAAGGCTGGGGCCTGGCCGGCAAAGAGCAGGCCTACGACGTGCTGACCCAACACAGCGTCCAGCGCCCCGTCTTCACCGAACCCAAGACCTGGGAGAAATCCGTCACCGTAAGTGGCAACCAGGCCAGCACCGTCAACTTCGTAATCTCAAACGGCAGGTAACCGGTAGGGTGCTGGCATTGAGCTGATCCCTGTCGCGGAAGAGCGACCGTGGAAGAGCGGCGCTTTAGCGCCGCGAAAGCTTCTAAGTTCATTCGGGCTTTTAGCCCCTGAGGGAACTCACTGGAATAGTGAAACGGTTAGTCCTTGATCAGCGAAATCCGCGGAATCCGTGGAGAAGAAGTTGTTGCGAACCGTAGAAAGGCATCCCTCGAAGAGAAGTTCGACGAACCGTGGAAGGGCACGGCTTCAGCCGTGCCGTTAGATCCGAAATGACTCTGGGCTTCAGCCCCTGAGGGAACTGACTGGAAGAGAGAACTCAGTTAGTCCTTGATCCGCGAAATCCGCGTGCATCCGCGGCGAAGAATTCACCTCACCCGCGCCGCTTATACAGCACCGCAAACTCAAATCCCGTATTCGGCGGAAACAGCTCCGCGACTTTGCGCAGCCGCTCGGCCAGCGCCGACGGCGCCAGCAGCGGATAATCCCTCTCCCGCAGATCGTAATAATCCACGTCGAGATACAGTGACAATAGATAAATCGAGATCGTGTCGGAGAACGTGGCGTCGAGATATTCGTTCTTATAGCGCTCCGCGTCCGGGCCGCCGGCAGTAGCCAGCTTGCGCGCTTCCCAGGCATCGAGAGAAGTCTCGCCGCGAACGCCCGCTTCCGCCTGGCTCCAAGCCAACTCACTGAAGTCGCGCGAAACTCCGGCGCGCTCCACCAGCGCGTGGCCCACATTGATATAGAACTCGAAGGCCACCGAAAACTTGTCGTCCATCAACCGCGTGGAGATGAACACGCACTGCGAGTCGCCCAGGTTGAGATTGCGATGGCAGACGGCGTTGTCGCTGAGCGCGACATCGTAGCGGTCAGCGATGACGGTTTCGTCTCCCTGGCTCACAGCCAGCGGGACAAAATAATAAGCCTTGCGCTCGAGCGCGGCCGCAACCTTGGTGGGGACCGCGGCGATCATCCGCTCCAGGTCAAACGAGTTGACCGCAACCTCGCCGGCAACGGCGTAACAGATTCCGTTCGGCGCCTGAGAAACCGGCGTTTGTCGAACCACTTCGGCGGGGCTGCGCGTAATCGCTGGGGCTGCCTGAGACATCTGCCCTATTCTACACACAGCGACCGGGGTCTCAGGTAGAGACGATGCCGGCGCCACAGAGCCCTCACGGGTTCATAGCCTCCGCGCCTTCTGCGCATTCGGGGCAGTCTCGCTCACGCAGAGTCGGGCAGGATTCGACTTACTATCGTGCACGTCAGATGGCCCATAGAGCGCCTCTAGCGATCACCGGCGTTTGAGGTCGCGGGCTTTAGAGGGTCTGGGAGCAGAGTAAATGCATGCACCACCGTGGAAGAGCGGCCCTTCCAGGGCCGCCTTAGGAGTGTCGCGTCGGAGCTGGGCTTTAGCCCCCGAGGCCCAACGGAACGAACCTTTTCCACAGATTTCCACAACGAGAATCGCACTTCCTGTGACGAACAACCTTTACTGAGGATTTCGAAAAGAGCAAGCTCGTTCCATGCGCGCTGCCTCTTCTAACCGGTTCTCGACCACCAACCTCCGGACCAGCTCTGCCGATGGGCCTAAGTCCTTATCCCACAGTATTTTACACGCAAGTCCTTTCCCCTCAGAATTTTGCGGACAGGCAGCCGAGCCCCGATCTCATAACTTTCAACGAAATCAATATTTTGGCTCAGCGCCAAGAAAAAAATCTCGAGATATATCCAACTCCACCCAGGCTTTGCACAGGAAGGCGCTCAAGATGCCTAATTCTTGTGCGGACAAGCGGCTTTTTGTGCAGGGGCCTTTAGCTCCGATCCCTGAAAAGACTATCCTTCATGGATCCAAGAATCGAATCCTGGCACTGTGGAGGTGTGCGCGTGAACCTTCGTCCGTTTGGTGCAAAGGCCAAACTTATGGCGTTATATCAAATCCCGAATTACGACAGGGCGGCGCTGTACTTGCAAGCGGCCACAATCGTCGCTGGGATGATCATTCTCTGGCTTCAGTGGCCTTGGGTTCCGACGCTGGCAATTGGCTTTCTTGGTGTGGTGGCCGCAATTATGGCCGTTAGAGGAGACAGGATAACTACAGCCGAAAAAGTCATATGGATAGCTATTGTGTTCGCGCTTTTCGGAATTGAAACGCGGTCAGTGTTGAAAGATCGTGAGGAATTCGCTACTCGCTATTCTGAACAGCGGATTAGAGAAGAGGCCGCAAGAACCGAGGAACATAGGGCATTTGCGGACGTGCTGGAAAAGTCTAAACAGTTACTTGGGAGGGCGGGCACAATTCAGAATCTAACGGCACAGAATTTGGAACAGATAACGGGGGGAGCCTCGTATGCCGTGGTACAGCCCGCCCTACTGGGACCGCCAGGTCGGGACATACCGCTAGTCATTGAAAATCACGGCCCCGACATTCTTACGGGAGTAACGGTAGCGGTCTATGACACTGGCGTTTGGATGTGGGGCACCCATGACAGCATCATGCGATCCGTAGAAAACCGAATCGCCGTTGGCACGCTCCATCCCAAGGAACGCTTGGTACTAAATAAGCAAATAAACCCAGAACAGTTCATGCGGATAGACCCAGGATTGGAGCCTCCGAACAAGGTGCCTATATATCGGCTATTCATCATGGTAGCGGCGCAGAATTTCACCGCTAACGAATACTTGGATTTTAAGAGAGATGCGAATGGGAAGTGGAATTATATGTACAAAATCTATCGCCCATTTCTAGGCCGCAAAATGCGCCATAAAAATGGGTACGTAGAACCGGATCAAATGTTGGAAGAAGTGGATTGGTCGGATGATATGAATAGACCGATCAAGCTAATCAGACATCACTGAGCAAGCGCTGAGGGAGTCGGCCAAAACATCGAATCCAATACCGAGTTCGCACATTTCGTGGATGAGAACGACAAGATTATGACAGAGAATTTTGCAGAGTGTTTCGTTGACCATCACAGAAACGCAGGTTTTTATGCAGGAGGAATTTAATGTGCAAAGCCCGCCACCCATGGCTAAGTCCTTATTCCGCAATATTTTACCCATAACTCCTTGCCGTTCAGGATTTTGCAGACACACCGCGGTATCTCGGTTCCATAACCTCAACGAAATCAAGATTTTAGCTGTGAACCCAAAAAAAATGTGCGGGGGTATATGAAGGACTTTCCCGAGTTCATGAAGCAGCCCTCCAACCGGATCGCCACCAGCAGCCAGGCGACCCCCGGCGTCGAAGGCTTCGTTTTTGATGGAGCGGACGGGAGCCAGATGGCGTTCTGGACCTGCTGGGACACGGCGTCATCGGCGCCTCACGTCCACCAGTTCGACGAGTACATGATCGTGGTCGCGGGCTGCTACACCCTGATCACATATAAGGAGAGCGGCGGCGAAGAAAGGACACCGATCCGCGCAGGACAAGAGTGCTTCATTCCCCGCGGCGTGCGGCATGGCGGCGAAGTCGTCGCCGGCACCAGAACGATCCATGCCTTTGGCGGCCACCGCGCGAACCGGGTCCCCGCAAGCCGGATCAACGCAGGCCGGATCAACAAAAGCACGAACCATTAGAATGGATGCTGCATCCATGACATCACTCCCATCCCACGCGCCCCGCTGGTACACCATCCCCGTGCGCGTGGGCTTAGTGACCTTCATCGGGACGCTACTCACCTTCGCCGTGAGTTTGCTGTTTGCCATCCTTGGCACCGTCGTTCTTGCCGCGCTGCGCGGCGTCCATCCTGACATGCGGATCGCCTACCGGCACATCGCTCTGCCCATCGCACTCGTCGCGGGAAGCATCATCCTGGTGCTCGCGCTGGTGATGGAAATCCGCCACTACCGCCAGGCCAAAACCCTGTCGGCGATTGAGAGGCTGAGCCAGACCACGCTAAGCCAGACCATGCCAGGCCAGACCGTGCCAGGCCAGACCATGCCGCCGCGCATTGCCATTCCTGTGCCGCACTCGTCGGACCGCAAGTATGGCGAACGGGCCATTCCCCAGTACGAGCGTGCGGTGGCGCTGGCAGGTGGCAAACCGGTTCGCGTCCCGCTCGATCAGACTCGGGACGAAATTTTGAAGCTGATCGAGACCTGCGATGGCGTGCTGCTGCCCGGAAGCAATGCCGACGTGGATCCAGCCAGGTTCCACGCAGCGCGTTCGCCGCACACCGCGGCCGCCGATCCACGCCGCGACGCCGTCGATGACCTGCTGCTCGAAGATGCCTACCAGCAACGCAAACCCGTGCTGGGCATTTGCTACGGATTGCAGAGCCTGAACGTTTACCGCGCGGGATCGCTGGTGCAGCACATTCCGGAGTTTCTTCCGGAAGCGGCGCGCGCCAAGGTCGATCACGAAGCGGGCAAGAAAGTCCCGATCGCACACTCGGTCGAGATCGATCCCAACTCAAAGCTGGCGAAAATCGTGGCCGACACGAATAGGAAAGCGCCGCTGGTCGTGCCCGTGAACTCCTCACATCATCAATCCGCAGACTCGATCGGCAAGGACCTGCGCGTGGTGGCTCGCTGCCCCGACGACGGCATCATCGAAGCGCTCGAAGGCACCGCCCCCGATCATTTCGTGCTGGCGGTGCAGTGGCATCCCGAACGCTCGGTGGACGACGACCCCGCATCGCGCGCCATCTTCCGCGCTCTCGTCGACGCGGCCAGCCAGAGGCGCCAGGACGGCTGATGCTGGCTATTTCTTCTCCGGCAGATACCGCGCCGGCAGCGGATTGTCAGGGCGCTCGTCGTCCCATATGTTCGAGGCGACCCACCAGCGCTTGCCGTCGTAGAACAGCTCAACACTGTTGATGCCGCGCGCAATGATCGGACCGTCCGCCTTCTGCCGGCTTTCATAGGTGCTGAAGACATGCGCGATGTTTCCAAACCTCTCGGTGACCCGGTGAATCTCGCTCTCGTAGAAGCCGTCTTTCACCAGCACCGGATCGGCGTAGTCCACAAACTGCTGGTGGCTGGCGATCTGGGCCACGGGCTTTCCGGCCTTGTCTTCCGACATGGCGACAAACCGGATGTCGGCGATATACAGCGTGCGGTCGCGCGACCACTGCCGGGGCTGTCCCGCCGGGCCGGAGATGACTTCATAGAACGCTTTCATGATGCCGTCGATCGTCGCGACGTCTTCGGCTCGCGGAGAGATCGCAGGCACGTCCACGTGCGGTGGTGGCGACGCAGGCGTTTGCTGGGCATGCGCCAAGCCTGCGATGAGAGAGATGATCAGTACGAATGAACCAAGTCGAGCGGAGTTGGTCATGACGCCTCCAATGCAGCGACTCATAGTAAACCCAGCCGCGGTCCGGGAGTTCGAAGGCCTACGATCACTGGCTGGTTGCGCGTGCTGAAAGTGTGTAGCATTTGACCGAGTCAGTCGGAGGCGCAATCTTGAACCGTGCCGGAATCGTTTGCGTTGCAGTTCTCACGCTGACCGCGGCTGCGTTGGCTCAGTCCACCACTCCCGATTCCGCGAAGCAAGTCATGGCCTACCTGGAAGGCGCGGGATCGTCCTACGACTCTTTGACCGCCTTTTACAGCTACATGAACCAGATGCCCACCGACACCTTTGCCGTTGATGTGCATGGCACGATCCGTGGAACTGCGCCGGCGCAGGCGCTGCAGTTCGCCAAGTCCAAGGGCATGCTGACGTTCGCAACCATTTCCAACTTCGACTCGGTCGGATTCGATGCCAAGATCACGCACTCGATCCTCAACCATGCCAGGCCGCGAGCGCGGGCGATCAGCCAGATGCTGAAACTCGTCGAGCACTGGGGCTATAGCGGCATCAATATCGACCTCGAATCGATCGATCACACCGATCGCAAAGCGATGACGTCGTTCGTGCACGACGTAGCGCAGAAGATGAGAGCCGCGGGATTGCTTACTGTGGTCTCCGTTCCGGCGGAACTGAAAGACAATCCCGAGGACTCGTGGACAGGCGCGTTTGACTTCGCTGCGCTCGGCCAGAGCGCCGACATTCTGCAAGTGATGACCTACGACGAGCACGGTCCGTGGGGACTGCCCGGCGCAGTGGCCGGGTTGGACTGGGTGGAACCGTGCATCGCGTTCGCGGTGTCGGTGGTGGCTCCGAACAAGCTGAGCCTGGGAATCCCCGCTTACGGGTACGACTGGAATATGACCGCGAAGACGGGCGTGCAGGTTTTCTGGAAAGACATTCCCGCTCTGATCTCGAAGACGGGCGCTACGCCGCAATGGGACGCCGCTTCGTCATCGCCGTTCTTCACCTACCACGCGTCCGATGGATCCAGTCATGTGGTGTGGTACGAGGATGAGAAGAGCATCCCGCTGAAATCGACTCTCGCCGTTTCGTACAAGCTGGCGGGCGTGTCGGTGTTTGCGCTCGGATACGACGATCTGCGCTTCTGGCAGGCGGTTCACGCGGGCGGATTCTGAAATGCTCTAGAGTTCAACCCTTACCACGAAGGACACGAAGTCGCACGAAGGAGAGTGCAAATCGAGACTTCGCCCCTACAGGACCGGCTACTTGTTCCTTATCCTCTTTGGCGCTTTCTTTTTCTGGCGCGGAACGTTCTCAAGCAGGACTACGACGTGCGCGAGGGCGGCATTGTCCAGATTGAGTCCTTCGGGCGTTTTGGCTTTCAGGCCGACACAATTTCCTTGCAGGCCGAGCAAAGCCGCTACGCGGGCACGGATGACCGTCGAGTGCGGACCGATTTTCGGTGCTGCCAGGATGAGGCTGGCGTCGACATTGGCCACGGTGTAACCAGCGTCGCGCACGCGCTTCAGCGCCTCGCGCAGGAAGATGACGGAGTCCGCGCCTTTCCATTTCGGATCCGACGGAGGAAAGAGCGCGCCAATATCGGGTGCGGCAATGGCTCCAAGCAACGCGTCGGTGATGGCGTGCAGCAGAACATCTCCGTCGGAGTGTCCGCCGAGGCCTTTGTCATGCGGCAGCGTGATGCCGCCGATCTTCAGCGGAATGCCGGGACGGAATTCGTGAGAGTCGAAGCCGTAGCCGATCCTCAAGAGCAACCCCTAACTCGCCGCGGATTCACGCGGATCGACGCGGATCTTTTTTCTTTCATTCTCATAAACCAGCCGCCCCGCCGATGATCTTCTCCGTGATCTCGCGATGCTTCAGGCCTTCGGGACTTAACTCCATGGTGCCCTATCCGCGTGCATCCGCGTTGATCCGCGGCGAAAAGCTCTTCTATTTCCGTAAATAGAACTCCGCCAGTTCCATGTCTCCGGGGCTGGTGATCTTGATGTTTCGGGGCGAGCCCATGACGACGGCGACTTCGTGGCCGCCGCGCTCGGCGAGCGAGGCCTCGTCGGTGCCCATGAATCCGTCGGCGGAAGCCTCGTCGAAGGCTTTCTTGATGACGCTGTAGTGAAATCCCTGCGGAGTCTGCGCCAGCACGACTCCGGCGCGGGGGATCGTGGACTTGACGATCGCGCCTTCCGACGTGCGTTCGACCTGCTTCACGGTGTCGACCGCGGGCATTCCGGCGATGGCGGCGCCGTATTTTTTGGCGGCTTCGATCACGTCGTGGATGATCTCAGGCGTGACCAGCGGGCGCACCGCGTCGTGCACGAGAACTACATCGTCGGGTGCGGCGGAGACCGCGTTGAGCGCGTGCTCGACCGACTGCTGGCGGTGCTCACCGCCGACGACAAGTTCTATCTTCTTCTTTATATCCTTCAGGTCTTTGGCCAGGCGGGAGCGGAATGATTCCATTTCGTTCTCGCGGAGGGCAATCCAGATTTCGTCGACGGCATCTACCGCGGCAAATTTGCGAATGGTATGCATGAGGATCGGCGTGCCTGCCAGTTCATTGAACTGTTTTGAGGGATGAGGCTTCTTGGTCTTCGCGTCCATGGCGCTGGGCATGGGAGCCATGCGCGTCCCCAGACCCGCAGCCGGAATAATAACGATGACCTTCATCGCGGGCTGTAAGTATACGAGCGCGAGGGACGGGAGTTCAAATTGAGCTGACTCAACGCCGCGCACACCGTGATTGCCGGGTACATCGGCAAACGGGAAGTTTCTTCCCAGTTCGCAGTTTCCCGTGCGAGTAAGAGATTTCCGACGAAATGATCCAAGCTATTTCTTCTCAGGAGCTTAGGCTCAGGATTGAGAGGGCTCTAGCGCTGGCACGGTACTTGCAACCCTTTCTCAAGGGCTCCCATGAAAACCAACCGGTTCTGGATCGAGATTGTCGCGCTGGGCACTGCCATTGCCTGCGCGCTCGCACTGGCAATCGCAACTCTGGGAGCCGCGGCGGTGGCAGTCGCGGGTCAGCAAGAACAAAGTCATCCATCGAATCAGGCGGGATCCGGACAAACGGCGGGATCGTCTTCCGCCCGGGTGCAGAGTCGCGAAGGAATGGTGACCTGTTCGCGGTGCGGCGCGAAGCATTCCGCCAATCTCGGCAAGACTGCCGGGGACTGCACGCGGCAGTGCGTGCATGGCGGCGCCACGTTCGCGCTGGTCGATGGCGACAAGACCTACGCGCTCGACGGCGATATGAACCTTCTGAAGAGCGTTGCCGGGCAACGCGCGCGCATCCTGGGCGTGGTACGGGGACACACCATCAAGGTCTCATCGGTCGCGGGCGCAAGCTGACGCGGCTGGGGGGAGGTTACGAAGTCGGCTTCGTCTCGGTTCCGGGAGAAACGGACGTCGGCGGACCCCCTACCGGCACGGCTACTGGCGGAGCGGAAACGGGAACCGCCTGGCGCGAGTAAGCGGCGCGCTCGTCCCATTTGCCGAAGATCATCTTGCCAGCCGTGGTCTGAAGCACCGACGTGACCGAAACGTCGATGGTCTTGCCGATCATCTTGCGGGCGTTGTCGACGACCACCATGGTCCCGTCATCCAAATAGGCGACGCCCTGGTTGTATTCCTTGCCTTCTTTCAGGATGAACACACGCATGGTCTCGCCCGGAAGCACGATCGGCTTGAGCGAGTTGGCCAGTTCGTTGATATTCAGGACTTCCACGCCCTGCAGTTGCGCCACCTTATTCAGGTTGAAGTCGTTGGTGATGATCTTGCCTTCGTAGAGCTTGGCCAGTTCGATCAGCTTGAGATCAACCTCGCGGACCGCGGGGAAATCGTCTTCTACGATCTGAATGGTGAGGGTGGCGACCTTCTGCAGTCGCTGCAGGATGTCGAGGCCGCGGCGGCCGCGGTTGCGCTTGAGCGAGTCAGCGGAATCGGCGACCAGTTGGAGCTCACGCAATACAAATTGCGGCGTGACGATGATGCCGTCGAGGAATCCGGTCTCGGCGATGTCGGCGATGCGTCCGTCGATGATGACGCTGGTGTCGAGAATCTTATAGCTTTTCTTGCCCTGCTTCTCGCCGCCAAAGATGCCGCCCAGGGCCGCCAGGTTCAGCAGGTCACCCTTGTTGGCGCCGACGATCAGGCCGACGTACGCCATCAGAAGCATGACCATGATCTGCAGGAAGCTCTGGGTATGGCCTTCAGGAATGCTGTTGCGGATGACGAGCGCGAACAGGTAGGCGCCACAGATGCCGAGGAAACTGCCAATGGCAGCGCCGATGAGCCGCTTCAGGCTCACCGTGCGGAGCTTCCATTCGAACACGACGATTGCCAGCTCCGATCAGCGCGCCCACGCCCGCGTCGTAATTGCGGGTCAATCCGAAGGGCTCGATCACGAAGCAGGTAACCGCTACTACGATGACAAAAAGAAGACGTACAAGAATAAGATCCACGGTAAACCTCCCCGCGGATGCAGTAGCCCATATGCCCAAACGACCGGGTAATGCACCCGTGCCAGTCCTCGCCGCCCCCGGCGGGAATCGGCCTTTCCTATGCGGGGCGCGCAAGAATTAGGGGAATGAATGTACGCCCCGTCCCGGCCTGCAGGGGCTCGGCCGGACGATCAGTAAGCCAACGCCAAGAGTATATACCTGCGGGCGAACGGAGGCGAAGAAACTGGCCCGGGCGTCGGACCTCGGCCCTTGGGCCCCTGAGGCCATGGGGGTGAGCCTAGAGGTCTGAGGTTCGAAGTCTGAGGTCGCACTCTGAAGCACGGAATTCTTCCTGCTAAACTTTTCCCATGAAAGCCCTTGTCCTCGCCAGCTTGTCCGGGCCTGACGCGCTCTCCGTTCAAAACGTTCCCGACCCCACACTGAAGGCAGGCCAAACGCTGGTTCGCGTCCGCGCGGGAGGGATGAATTTTGCCGATTTGATGACCACTCGCGGAGGCTATCCGGGCACTCCGGCGCCTCCGCTGGTGGTGGGGCGCGAGTTCGCCGGAGTGGAAGAGAGCAGTGGGCGGCGCGTCATGGGATACGCGCAGTGGGCCGCTTTCGCGGAGAAGACTGCGGCTTACTCCAACATGCTGTGGACCGTCCCCGACCAGTGGACTGACGAGCAGGCCGCCGCGTTCCCGGTCAACTACTTCACTGCGTATCTCGGATACTGGCAGGCCGGCATGACGCAACCTGCCGCTGCCGGAAAGACGCATCGTGTACTGATTCACGCTGTCGCCGGAGGAGTGGGGACTGCAGCCGTGCAAATCGGGCAGTTGCTTGGCGTCGACATGTACGGCACGTCGTCGTCGGACGAAAAGCTTGCTCGCGTGAAAGCGCTGGGCCTGCAGCACGGCATCAACTACAAACAGCACGACTATGAAGAGGTCGTGAAGAACCTGACCCACGGCGAAGGGGTCGACGCCGTTTTCGAAATGCTGGGCGGAGAGCACACGGCCAAGAGCCTGCGCTGCCTGCGCGACTTTGGACGCGTCATCCAGTACGGCACAGCGACGGGCAAGCAGCCAAAACTCGACCTGCGCGCGATGTATGCGAAATCGGCCAGCGTGCAGGGACTGTGGCTGACGTATCTATCGCAGAAACCCGAGATCATGGAGCCAGCTTGGAAACAGATTTCCGCGTGGATCGCGCAGGGCAAGTTGACTCCGCAGATTGGGCACGTCTTCCCGCTGCAGCGGGCGGTCGAAGCGTACAAGTTGCTGGAGGAGGGGAAGAATTACGGGAAGGTTGTGCTGCAGATCGCATAGCATCCCTTTGACTTCCCCGGCAACGCGCCCTAACATACGGCCACCCTGGGGTTCGTTCTCCGCCCATGATCGGCCAGACCATCTCGCACTACCGCATCCTCGAGAAGATCGGCGGCGGCGGCATGGGTGTCGTTTACAAGGCCGAAGACGTCCGTCTGCATCGCTTCGTGGCCCTCAAGTTCCTGCCCGACGACGTAGCCCACGACCCGAACGCGCTGGCCCGCTTTCAGCGCGAGGCTCAGGCCGCGTCGGCGCTAAACCATCCCAACATCTGCACGATTCACGACATCGGCGAGCAGGACGGCCGTGCCTTCATCGCCATGGAATTCCTGGATGGAGCGACGCTGCAGCATCGCATCGCCGGGCGGCCCATGGAGTTGGAGACGCTGCTGTCTCTGGCCATCGAGATCACCGATGCGCTCGATGCGGCGCACGCCAAGGGCATCGTGCACCGCGACATCAAGCCGGCCAACATATTCATAACCAGCCGGGGTAACGCCAAGGTTTTGGACTTTGGCTTGGCGAAGGTATCAGGACAGCCCGGCACAGGAGATGAGCCGACCGTCGCGACCGTCGAGGCCGAGGAACTTCTCACCAGCCCCGGCTCGGCGATCGGCACCATCGCTTATATGTCGCCGGAGCAGGCGCGCGGAAAAGAGCTCGATGCTCGCACGGACCTGTTTTCGTTCGGCGCAGTTCTGTATGAGATGGCAACGGGAACGCGTCCGTTTCGCGGCGACACTTCGGCGGTCGTCTTTGATGCGATCCTGAATCATCCACCCGAGCCTGTGGCTGGTTCGAATCCCGGCGTACCGGGCAGGTTGGAAGAAATCATTCACAAATGCCTGGAGAAGGATCGCAGCCTTCGTTACCAGCACGCGTCCGAGATTCGCGCGGACCTGCAGCGTCTGAAGCGCGATAAGGAATCGATGACCACCTCCCCTGCCCGCGCTGCGCCCCAGAGCCAGGTCCCACGACGGCGCATGCTTGCGATCGCGACAGGAGCGGCTCTATTGCTCACCATTGCCGTGGGGTTCAGTACGGGCAGGCTGGGCAAATGGTCGCAGGCTCCGGCGAGTCAAGCGCGCATCCGGTCTATGGCGGTACTGCCCTTGCAGAACCTGTCGGGAGATCCCGGGCAAGAATATTTCGCTGACGGAATGACGGAGGAATTGATCACTCACCTCTCCAAAATCGAGGCGATCACGGTGATTTCCCGAACCTCGGCGATGCGCTACAAAGGTTCAAGCAAGTCCTTGCCGGAAATTGCCCGGGATCTCAGCGTGGACGCTCTGGTGGAAGGTTCCGTGGAACGCTCTGGTGACCGGGTGAGGATCACCGCGCAGCTGATCTATGCTCCGACCGATACGCATTTGTGGGGAGACAGCTACGAGCGCAGCCTACAAGACGTTCTGTCGCTGCAAGATGAAGTGGCACGCGACATAGCCGAGAAGATAAAGATCCGCCTGACGCCAGCCGAGCGAGCAAGCCTGGCCAAATCGAGCCCTGTCGATCCGCAAGCGTACCAGTTGTATCTGGAGGGCCGCTACTACTGGAGCATGAGGACAGAAGACGGCCTCAACGAGGGGATCCGATATTTCAAGAAAGCGATCGAGAAAGATCCCGCCTATGCCATGGCGTACGCCGGCCTATCTGAGTCTTACTTCGCGCTTGCGGGCTACCGAATCATGCCTGGCAGCGAGGCGTTTCCCCTAGCCAAGGAAGCGGCTTTGAAAGCGATCGAAATCGATAGCGGTTTAGCGGAAGCTCACCTGGCGCTGGCCCCGGTTCTGGCGGAAAACGACTTCGACTTGAATGCGGCGGAGAAGGAAATCAGACGAGCCATTGAACTGAACCCGAACGATGCGACCGCCCATCAGTGGTACGCAGAGGTCGTTCTGGTTCCGTTGGGGCGGCGAGACGAAGCCATCGCAGAGATCGAGCGGGCACAACAGTTGGATCCTCTCTCACTGGCCATTAACACCGACTTTGGCTATGTTCTCTACCTGGAGCGGGAACCCGACCGAGCGATCGCGCAACTACAGAAAACCCTGGCCATGTACCGGAGTTTCCCTGCGCCTCACTTGTACCTCGCTCGAGCCTATCTGGAAAAGAACATGATGGCTGAAGCGCTACCCGAGCTGCAAACAGCTCGACAGCTTTCTGGCGACCACCCCTTCTATCGTGCATGGCTTGGCTATGGCTATGCGAGGATGGGTAACCAGCGAGAGGCCACCAAGATTCTCGAGCAATTGACGCGGTCCCCGAGTGGAAAGTATGTTTCGTCGTACGACACGGCAGCCATCTATGTCGAGCTCGGACGCAATGACGAAGCCGTCCAATGGCTGAGGAAGGCCTATGCGGAACGCGCCTCACACCTACACCACATTGGAGTGGAACCCATCTTCGATCCCCTCCGAGCCAGCCCGGGCTTTCAGGATCTCCTTCGGCAGATTAGGTTGCCGCAAAGCCAGTAGCTACTCCCCTTCCGCAAACACCCACGTTTCGCTCACCAGGAAATTCGCCAGCGAACACAGAGTTATCGCGATCGCGTTTGCTAACAGGTAGTTCATGTGGCCTTGGCCGACCATCACTTTCATCAGGGCGAGGTTCCCGAGGATGGAGACGGCTCCGTTGGTGAGATTGAAGCGCAGGAGCCGACGGAAGCTCTGGCGGTAGCGACTCTCGAGTGCCCCAGGGGCTAAAGCCCTGAAAGAGAAAAAAGGCTTGATCGCAGCGCTGAAAGCGCTGCGCCACCCAAAACCGAGTTTCTCAGCAGACAGCTCAGCCACCAAGGGATGCGGAGGCACCTTACGCCACGACGGCTCCACCCCGTCCGACATGGTTCGGTCGGCCCTGGTTCTATCCACCCATGTGAACTGTTCGTGCCAGACGAAGTTGTGGACCACTGCGGCCTCGACGGCGATCGCGGTCGCAGCGAGGTAGTTGAAGTGAAGCACGCCTTTCACCAAGAGCAGCGCGGCAAACTGCACGCCGATCCCAATTCCGCCGACGAAGTTGAACTTGCACCAGCGCACTAGCGTGGAGGGCGGAGCATGATTTTCGCGCGAAGCTGCAGACGTCCTCACCGTCATTGCTGGATCCTCTCTTCGCGATAGAGTCGGATCGTGTTCTGCAGCGTGAAGACGACGACCATCAGTCCCATGCCGGCGAGGCCGATGGCGCCGCCCACGTCGAACAGGCGATAGATCCCGCCAAAGATGTGCACCACCGGTTTCCAAAACAGCGCAAGGTTCCCGACTGCCAGAAGCATGCGCAATTCGGTCGGGCCGAAACGCCAAAACGAAATGCGAAACTCGCCGAGCGCGTGCGTCGCCAGATAGGACTGGATCGAAAGCATCAGAAAGGCGATGAGCAGGCCGATGGCGATTACGGGATGCATGTATCCCGAAAGCGCCAGGCCACCCATCAAGGCGAGCGCGCCGAAGCTGTCGACCATGTGGTCGACGTAGAAGCCGTAGCGTGGACGCAGGCGCTGGCGGACCCGCGCGAGAGTGCCGTCGAGCGAGTCGCCGAGCCAGTTGAGAGCGAGGCAAGCGATCACGCCGAGGAGTGCATAACGGTTCCACGCGGCGAGGGCGTAGCACGCTCCTGCACCGATCTGCGCGGCTAAGCCTAAGACGGTCAGGTGGTCGGGTCCGATGCGGTCGGGAGTGCGCTCGGCCAGCCAGAGCAGAGCGCGCTTTTCGGCAGCGGCAACCCAGCTTTCCTGTACGCGCAGCATGTGAGGGAAGGGTCGGGTCCGGCGCATCTCTTCATCTCGTAGAAGAAGCAGGACGCGTGGGTTTACCTGCTCGCAAAACTCAGTCATGGTTTGGGAATTGGGGGTTGCCATCATTGCCTCCGCTCTTCGCTGCATGGTTCGCATTCCTGCTGCCGGTCTTGCGGCCGCCCTCGACTGCCACTTTGCCGCGCAGGATGGCGGGCGGCAATGCACTCCCGGTCATTCGCAGCTCAACTCGTCATCAACCGCGAAGTCTTTCCTCTACAGACATTTAGATCGACAGATAAAGTTCCTGGACACTTGCCTGGAGGCGACCGATGTGTTTTCATTCCCTGTCAGGCGCCGCTGGCGACACCATCCATCTCAAAAAGGATCTTCGTGAACTGGTTCTTTCTCTTTTTTTTCCTCTCGGGTTATTGCAGTGTCCTCTACGAACTGATATGGCTTCGGTTGTCGATGGCCCAGTTCGGGGTGACGACGGCCATGGTTTCGATCGTGCTGTCGGTGTTCATGGCCGGCCTCGGATTCGGCTCGTGGGCCAGCGGCAGGTGGCTGCGCCAGGCCGGCTCCTCGTTCCGGGCGCTTCGTCTCTATGCGCTGATCGAACTCCTGATCGGAGTGTCGGCGATCCTTGTGCCTTACGAGTTGGGCTGGGGGCGAGGCGCCCTCGAACGGCTTGAGCTGCGTTCGTCACTTGCCTACTATTCCGCTTCGGGCCTATGGGTCGCGTGTACTCTGATCCCGTGGTCCGCGCTGATGGGGGCGACGATCCCGATCGGGATGCGGGCCATTCGACAGACATTGCCACGCGAAGCCGGCCGCTCATTCAGCTATCTCTACACGGCAAACGTTGCCGGCGCTGTATTGGGGACGGCGTTGCCGCTGGTACTGATCGAACTGATGGGCTTCCACCGAACGCTGTGGGTGGGCGCCGCGTGTAACGGTGCGATTGTGGTGGGCGCGATCGCACTATCCAGGAATTCAGGAAACGAATCTCCGGGGGAGAGTGGGGAGCCCGCGGCGGAGTTGAGGGCGAATGCCAGGGGCGGAACAGCGGTCGTGGTTCTGCTGTTTCTGACCGGGCTGACGAGCATGGGGATGGAAGTGGTCTGGGTGCGTGAGTTCACCCCCTATCTCGGTACCGTGGTCTACGCCTTCGCCGGCATCCTCGGCGTGTACCTTACGGCCACCTTCATCGGGTCGCGCATGTACCGACGCTGGAGCTCGCGGCGCGGCGATTCGGTCGGGGAGAGTCCCGTTCTGTGGTCCCTGTTGGCGGTCTCCGCGCTGTTGCCGCTGTTGTTGTCGAGTCCGGATATCGACATTCCGAGAATGCTGCGGGGCCTCAGGGTGGCGATAGGTATTGCGCCCTTCACGGGCTTGCTCGGTTTTCTCACCCCGATGCTGGTGGACCGACGCTCCGGCGGAGATCCCGGCAAGGCAGGCAGTGCGTATGCGGTGAATGTCCTGGGATGCATTCTGGGGCCCTTGGTGGCGGGGTTCCTGCTACTGCCCTATTTGAGCGAGCGCTGGTCGCTGATTTTGCTGTCATTGCCGTGGCTTGTTTTTGGGCTGCGGGCGCTGCGTCCTGGCTCTGGCTCGACTCGGGTCGCGCAGGGCGCTGCCTATGCTCTTCTGCCGCTGGCGGGCCTGCTGATCTTCAGCAGTAAGGGCTACGACGAGACCTACCCGCAGCGGCAAGTACTCCGCGATTCGACCGCCACTGTCATCGCCACCGGAAAAGAAATGCACAGGAAGCTCCTGGTCAACGGATACGGCATGACCTATCTCACTCCCATCACGAAAATGATGGCGCATCTGCCCTTGGCATTTCTGGACCGCCCGCCTCAGAATACGCTCGACATCTGCTTCGGAATGGGAACGACCTTTCGCTCGCTGCTCAGCTGGAATGTGAATGCCACCGCCGTGGAACTGGTACCGAGCGTGCCGCCCATGATCGGGTATTTTCACCATGACGGCCCCGAGGTTCTGCGATCACCTCTAGCGCAAGTGGTCATTGACGATGGCCGCCGCTACCTGGAACGCACGACACAGCAATACGACCTGATCACAATTGATCCTCCGCCCCCGCTGGAAGCAGCGGGATCGAGCTTGCTGTATTCGGAGGAGTTCTATGCCGCGGCCCGGAGTCGATTACGCCCCGGCGGGATTCTGGCGCAGTGGCTGCCCAGCGGCGACGTGGAGGATTTCGCCGCGGTCGCTGGAGCCCTCCGCAACTCGTTTCCCTACGTCCGCGTCTTCGTCAGTGTCGAAGGCGCAGGCATGCACTTTCTGGCTAGCGAACATCCACTTCCCCATCTAACCGGCGAAGACTTGCAACGCAAGCTGCCGGCTTCTGCCACCGCCGACCTCACCGAATGGGACCCTCCGCCAGGTGGCGAGTCTGCCGCGTTGCTCGCCTTTGATACCGTGGTGAAGAATGAGGTTTCCATCGAGACGCTGATCGCGGCGTCTCCAACCACGCCTGCTCTGCGCGATGATCGGCCAATCAATGAGTACTGCGCGATGCGACGATTATTGAAGTACTTGAGCGACCTGCGGCACCAGTGAACAGAGAGCCTGTTGCGCACGTCGTCCAGTTCCGACGGGTAGGTTCAGAGCGAAGCAAAAGCCTGTAGGACGGCCGCTCGTAACTGCTCGACGGCCCAAGCGATCTGGTCCTGCGTGATGAGGGCCGGGGGCGCAAGCAGAAGGTGGTCGCCCGCAACGCCGTCGACGCTCCCTTGCATGGGGTAGACCAGCAGCCCGCGTTTGAGAGCGGCAGCGGCGACACGTCCGGCATAATTCTGAGCGGGCGGAAACGGTCGCTTGCTGGCTTTATCGGCCACGAATTCCACTGCCCAGAGCAGGCCGATGCCGCGGACGTCTCCTACGGTTTCTTCCGTGCGCAACATCTCGAGGGCCTGCTTGAAATGGGCGGCAGGAGTGCCGGGGCAAGCGGAGTCGGCGGCTGCGACCAATTTCTTTGCCTGCAGGTGGCGCAGGACAGCCCGTCCCGCGGCCAGCGAGATGGGATGAGCGTTGTAGGTGAAGCCATGCAGGAACGCGCCGGAGCCGGCGGCAATCGCGTCAACGACTTTCTTGCTGGCGATGGCGGCGCCGAGCGGCGCGTATCCGCTGGAGAGTCCCTTGGCGGCGACGAGAATATCCGGAGCGACATTATTATGGTCGACTGCAAAGTTCCGTCCGGTGCGGCCCATGCCGGTCATGACTTCGTCGGCAATCAGGAGCACGCCGTGACGGCGGCAGATCTCGGCAATCGACTGCAGATATCCGGGTGGAGGCACGACCGCGCCGAGCGTGGCTCCGCTGACCGGCTCGAAGATAAACGCGGCTGCGGCGCCGCTGCTTGCTTCGATGGCGCGTTCGAGTTCGGCGGCGTATTGCTGGCCGCAGTTGCGGCAGCCGTCGGTGCAATCGAAGTCGCAGCGGTAGCAGTAAGGCATGCCGATGTGCGCGAACTCGCGCACCATGGGCAGGTACATTTCGCGGCGGCGCTTGTTGCCTGACACGGACAGGGCGCCGAGCGTCGATCCGTGATAACTCTGCTGGCGGCTCAGAATCTGGTAGCGGGACGTCTGTCCGATTTCGACCTGATACTGGCGCGCGAGTTTCAGCGCGGTCTCAATCGATTCGGATCCGCCGCAAGTAAAGTAGACTGCGCCCCCGCGGAAGCTCTCGCCCGCGAACGCCAGCAGTTCCTCGGCGTATTCTTCGGCGACCGGGGTGGTGAACTGGCTGGTGTGGACGAACTCCAGCCTGGCGGCCTGCTCAGCCATGGCGGCGGAAATTTCCGGCACGCCGTGTCCAATGAAGTTGACTGCCGCGGAGCCAGCAAGATCGAGATAGCGGTTGCCATCGGCGTCCCACACATAAACGCCTTCGCCGCGAAGGGCCGCGGGAAAGCCTTTGCGGAACGATCGGCGGAAGACGGCGGAGCGGGCTGAGATGGTCGCGAAATCGGCCACAATTAAATTATCGCACCAGAATTGTCTCGGCAGGTTGTAAACGCAAAGATCACTCCGCAGCCGGAAGTGTCGAAATGTCCCACCTTTTACTTCTTTGCAACATCTAACGAAATAGAACACGCGCTTTGGGTCCCGCTGGAATGTTTGTGATCCAGGGCCGTTCTGTAAG
Organism: uncultured Acidobacteriaceae bacterium; assembly: GCA_963701935.1. Classification (GTDB taxonomy): domain Bacteria; phylum Acidobacteriota; class Terriglobia; order Terriglobales; family Acidobacteriaceae; genus Sulfotelmatobacter. The sequence continues at coordinate 112,897 of CAVPBT010000004.1, forward strand.
GAGCCTTTATGAACAAATATGGTTTTATGACGAGCGCAGTATTGGGCTTGGCCTTCTTGGCGGGTGGCTCCCAAAGCCTGTTGGCGCAAACTCCCGCGAATGGAGTTCCGACGCACATGCTGGTCACAGTAGAGCCGCATCACGGATCAGCGATGCCAACCGTGAACCGCGAGGACGTGATGGTATTTGAGGGGAAAGATCGCGACACGGTGACGGAATGGATTCCTGCGCAGGGCGACCGCGCCGGTCTCGAACTCTTCATTCTGCTCGATGACGGATCGAACAGCAGCCTGGGCACGCAACTCGACGATCTTCGAAAGTTCATCAACGCGCAGCCGGCCTCCACGAAAGTTGGCGTTGCGTACATGCAGAATGGTATTGCCAGAATCATGCAGGACCTGACCAGCGATCATGCGCAGGCAGCCAAAGCGCTACGCCTGCCGATGGGAATTCGCGGGGCGAACGCCAGTCCTTATTTCGCGCTGAGCGACCTGATCAAACGCTGGCCGGAAAGCAGCGGGCGCCGCGAGGTGATCATGGCCTCGGATGGAATCGACCTGTACTACGGCACCGGCGATTTGGACGACCCGTATGTAAACGAGGCAGTCGACAGCGCGCAGCGTGGGGGCATTGTGGTTTCGGTGATCTATACTCCCGGAGTCGGCCATGTTGGTCATTCCTACTGGCAGACCTACTGGGGACAGCTTTATCTCGCGCAGGTATCGGACCGGACCGGGGGAGAGTCCTATTACATTGGATTCAACGGGCCGCCGGTAGCTTTTGCTCCTTATCTCGATGACTTTACGCAGCGGCTTGGTCATCAATATTTCCTGACATTTCTCGCGAAGCCACCGAAGAAGTCCGGGTTTCAACCCGTAAAACTGAGGACAGAAGTGCCGAATGTGGATCTGGTATCTGCCGACAAGGTGTGGGTGCAGGCTGAACCTAAGTGACGGTCGGGAGTTGAACAGGAGTGTCGGCCGCGCAACTGCCTGACCGATTGAGATTCCGATAAGATTGAACGTTCTTATGGGAACGTTCTCGATCGGGTCTCGATGACGAAACTTCTGCGTTTTTTCCGGCCATCGCACCAGCACACGGCGTTTTCGGCGACTCTGTTGCTGATGACGACGGTGATGCTGTCGCGCGTCGTCGGCTATCTGCGTGAGGCCTACATCGCCTTCGCTTTCGGCGCCGGAACGCAGACCGACGCCTACGTTGCCGCCTTCACCCTGCCCGACTTTCTCAACTACATTGTGGCTGGGGGCGCAGCCTCCATCACATTCATCTCGATTTACACGCGGTTTCTGGCCGAGAAGCGCGACGCGGATGCGCAGAAGACGTTCTCGATCATCATCACGGTGATGACCGCCGTCATGCTGGTGGGAACGCTGCTGACCGAGATTTTCGCGCCGCAGTTTGTGCGCTGGTTCGTGAAAGATTTCAAGCCCGATCAGATTGAACTCTGCGTTCACCTCACTCGAATTCTGCTGCCGGCGCAGATCTTCTTTTATGTCGGCGGTGTGGTCTCGGCGGTGTTGCTTTCGCATCGGCTGTTTTTGCTGCCGGCCTTCGGCCCACTCATTTACAACGTGTTCATCATTTTCGGCGGCGTGGTCGGCGGACGGTATTTCGGGATTGCTTCGCTGGCCTATGGAGCAGTGGTGGGCAGTGTTGCAGGCCCGTTTCTTGCGAGCGTAATTGGGGCCGCGCGCATTGGCACGGGATATAAACCGTCCTTCGATGTAACGAATCCGGCATTTCGCGAATGGGTGAAGCTGTCGGTGCCGTTGATGCTGGGTGTGTCGCTGGTAACGGCGGATGATTGGATCCTGCGCCACTTTGCCTCCAGCGTGGTGGGCGGCATCTCGCGGCTCAACTATGCGAAGCGGTTGCTGGCGGTGCCGATTGCCGTGCTGGGGCAGGCGACAGGTCAGGCGTCGCTGCCGTTTTTTGCGCGGCTCTTTAACGAGAAGAAGCTGAAAGAATTTGCCGCCACGGTGAACGATTCGGTGTACCGGGTCTCGGCAGCGTCATTGCTGGCAACGGCGTGGATGACGGCCGCCGCTCTGCCGCTGATCGATCTGGTGTATCGGCGCGGGAAATTTCTTTTTGCTGACACGCAGCCGACGGCGGTTTATTTTTTCTGGTTTTCTCTGTCGCTGGTGCTGTGGTCGGCGCAGGGACTCTACGCGCGTGCGTTTTATGCCGCGGGAGATACGCTCACGCCGATGGTGGCCGTCAGCATTATCACCGCTGCGTCTCTGCCAATTTACTCATTCCTGTTTCATACCTTTGGAGTCATAGGACTGGCGTGGGCATCGGACGTCGGAATCGGGATCAACCTTCTGGCGCTGGCTTGGCTGCTGCATCTCAAGGGACTGGTCCGGCTCGGCGAGTTGCGCTGGCGGGAGTTAGGGAAATCCGCGCTGGTGGCGGTGGTCGCGGGCGCGGTCAGCTTTGGAGTGGCGAAAATTGTTCCCCTGCCGACGTCTGGCCGTGGCAGCCGCATGGCGGATGTAATGCAACTGGCTTTGGTTTCGGTTACGTGGGCTGCGGCGGTGGCGGCGGGATTGTGGCTGCTCCGCTCCGAGTTGCCGGCAGACTTGCGGCGGCGCAAGGGCGCGGTGTATCCGGTGGTCGCGCAGGGACAGACCAAAGAAATCTCGGAGGCGGGAACGCAGCCGTGACGGCGGTGTTGGGTCCTGGGTCTTCGGATTTGCGGTTTGGGCTATACTCTTTCTCCGGAGTGCCCGAATGACTACCGCCGTTAAACCTGTTTCCATCCAAAGTCTTGTCGAAGGACTCCGCCAATTGCCCGAGTCGGCCTTCGGCCCAACCGAGCCGGTGCGCCGCTTTCTGCAGGACACACCGGTCAGCGCTGATTCTCTCGCGCCCTATCTCAACTGGGACCGGCAACACTACACGCGGAATCTGATCGACCGGACTCCTCTGTACGAGTTGATGGCCATTTGCTGGGAGGTCGGCCAGGCGAGTTCGGTGCATAATCATCGCGACCAGAACTGTTGGATGGCGGTCCCGATCGGCTGCTTGCAGGTGGAGAATTATCACCTCGTTCAGCAGGATCTGGACGGCGGAACCTGCTGCCTCGAGCCCACCGACATTATCGAGATGAACCTGGCGCATCCTTGCGCGGTGGATTCCGCCGATCCGGTGCATCGCGTGGTGAATCCGCGGGAATTCAACCAGCGCGCGGTCAGCCTGCACGTCTACTCGCGGCCCTTCGACACCTGCGTGGTGTACTCTCCGGAACAGGGGACGTGCGGCGAGATTAAGCTCCACTTCAACACGGAATACGGTAAACCGAAGTAACTGCCCCCGACCTTTCGACAGCTACCACATCCGCCTGGTCCTCGCTAACATTTTAGGGGGGCGGTTATGAATCGTTTGCTCGGATGGATGGTGTCGGCTTTTGTTCTCATATTGATCAGTTCTTACATGTGGACACACCGTGAGCATATGGCGGAGGCGGTAGCTGTGCCCGCTGCGCCAGTCGTAACCCAGGGCACTCCAACGGATCAGAGTTACGACGAAGTGCGCGAGGCTCAGCATGCCGTCACTCTCGCCGGTCCCCTGGCGAACTACATGGCGCGTCAGAGGCCTTCCGACATCGAAACCCTCGCTCCGATCAAGGCGGCGCAGCCGGCACAGCCGGTTCAGCCCGCACCGGCGCTGCACCGCACGGGCGCTCCTCCTCGTGTAATCGATTCACCGGTGGGCACCAGCCGCGATCTGGTGCACCAGATGTTTGGAGTCGCGAAAGTCGTGCAACTCGCCTTTGAGGTGCCGGCGAATGCTTCGAATCCGCAGTTGAAGGGAACGTACCGCTCGTTCGTGAAGCAAGGCGGAACGCTCGCCAGCGGCACGGACGCCGACGTCGAGTTTCTGGTGTTGAATGAGAAGCAGTACGACGACTTTATTAATGGACGTGCTGGTGAAGCCGTATTCTCCGCCGATGATTCTCACGAGCAGGAAGTGAACATGGCCCTGCCGCCGACGCTCGACAATCCGGCGAATTACCACTTGATCTTCCGCAACAACTCGCGCACACCGGGTAAGAAAATGGTGCAGGCGGACTTCCACATCGACTTCTAGCTGCTTGGCGGCCGTCACTTTTCTGCTGCTACACTAAGCGGGTTGCCTCCGCGTAAAAAATCATCGGACCAAGCCTCGCCTGCGGCAGATTCGAACCGCAAATCGGCTGCCAGCAAGCCGTCTCAGGCTGCTTCCGCGCACGGACGCATCTACCTGATCGACACCATGTCGTTCATTTTTCGCGCGTACCACGCCATGGCGCGGCAGCGGCCCATGTCGACCAAAACCGGACTGCCGACGGCGGCGACCTACGTCTTCGTGAACATGCTGCGCAAACTGCGCGAGGATTTTTCTCCGGAGTATCTGGCCGCCGTGTTTGACGTTGCCGGTCCGACCTTCCGCGACGAGCAGGCGGAAGCCGTGACCACCATCCGCAAGTTCGACATCAAGACGCAGACGTTCACGGAAGTGGAATACAAAGGCTACAAGGCCAACCGCGCGGCTATGCCAGAAGACCTGGTGCAGCAGGTTCCCTACATTCGGCGGGCGCTCGAGGCTTACAGAATTCCGATTCTAGAGGTAGTTCGCTTCGAGGCCGACGATGTGATTGGCACTCTGGCGCGCAAGGCAGCCGAAGCCTCGCACCCGGTGTACGTCGTGTCCAGCGACAAAGACATGATGCAGTTGGTCAACGATAAAGTTCAGATCCTTAATCCGCCCAAGGACAATCTGATCTGCGACGCGGCGAAGGTGGAGGAAATTCTCGGCGTGCCTCCCGAGCGCGTCATCGACATAATGGCCCTGCGCGGCGATGCCATCGACAACATTCCCGGAGCGCCGGGTATCGGCGACAAGGGGTCGGTCGAGATCATCAAGCGCTTCGGCACGGTCGAACAGGCTCTCGAGCGCGCTGCCGAAGTCGAGAAGAAGACGTATCGAGAATCCTTGCAGAACAATCGCGAGGCGATTTTGTTCAGCAAGAGTATGGCGACTATCGATACGAATGTTCCCATCGAACTGGATGTGGAATCGATGCGCGCGGGTGAACCGAACTCGGACGACCTGCGGGCGCTGTTCACCGAGCTGGAATTTACTTCGCTGCTGAAAGAACTGCTGCCTGTAGTTGAAGTAAGCGAGACGCGCTACACCGAGGCGAAGTCAGCGGCCGATGTCGAGCGCGTCGTGAATGCGGTCGCGGCCGGGGGTGCGCTGGCGGTGGCGGTCGAGCAGGAAGAGGCGGCCGCCGAGCCGGAAGAAGAAGAGAAGGAAGAAGAGCCGCAGGACGCGCAGATGTCGTTCATGGGGAGTATGGGGACGCCGATCAAGGCTGCTCCCGAGCCCGCGGCACGGCGCGCTGCGATCTCAGCAGCGGCGGGGGCGGCCACGATCGTCAGGCTCGACTCCGGCGCCGCTGCTGAGAAGCTGCGATCAGTGCTGACCGACGCTGGCGTGCCCAAAACGCTTCACGATTACAAGGCGGCGATTCACGTTCTCGATCCGCTGGGGATTTCGCTTGCAGGCGTGCACCATGATCCGATGCTGTATTCGTACTTGCTCGATCCGACCTGGTCATCGCACCGGCTGCCAGACGTCGCGCTGCGGCGGTTCAATTTGAAGCTGGGCGGTGAGCTTGCCGAAGCTGCCGACATCAGCGGGCGCATCGCGGTTACGTTGCGCGGCGAGGTCGAGCAGGCGGGTCTGGCCAAGCTTTACGAAGAGATGGATCTTCCGCTCGTGCCGGTGCTGGCGCGCATGGAGCAGGCCGGAGTCAAAATCGACACGGCTGCGCTGGCGCAGATGTCGAGCGAACTGGAGCGCGAGATCGCCGCCAAGGCGAAAGAGATTTACGAAGTTGCTGGGATGGAGTTCAACGTCGGCTCACCGAAGCAACTGGGCGACGTCCTGTTCAATCGCATGAACCTGCCCAAGCCGGTGAAATACGGCAAGGGACGCACCATTTCGACCGCGGTCGATGTGCTGGAGGAACTCGCCGAGAATCATCCCATCGCGCGCATGGTGCTCGATTATCGCCAACTCACCAAGCTCAAGTCGACGTATGTCGATGCGCTGCCCGCGCTCATCAATCCGGCGAGCGGCCGGTTGCATACGACTTTCGGGCAGACCGGAACGGCGACCGGACGGCTATCGTCCGCCAATCCGAACCTGCAGAACATTCCGATCCGCACCGAACTGGGACGCGGAATCCGCGCCGCGTTTATTGCCGAACCCGGCCATGTGCTACTGACTGCCGACTATTCGCAGATCGAATTGCGGCTGCTGGCGCACTTCTCGCACGATCCGCTGCTCGTAGAGGCGTATCGCCGCGGCGATGACATTCACACGCTAACGGCGTCGCAGGTGTTCGGCGTGCCGCCGCTGATGGTTACGCCCGATCACCGCCGCCAGGCCAAGGTCGTGAACTTCGGCATCGTCTACGGGCTGTCCGCGTTTGGACTCTCGCAGCAACTCGGCATTGAGCCCGGCGAAGCCAAGCAGTTTATTGCTGCCTATTTTGAGAGATACAGCGGCGTGCGCGCCTTCATCGACAAGACTCTGGAAGAAGCCCGCCGCGACATGAAAGTAAAAACATTGTTCGGGCGCGTGCGCCCGATCCCCGACATCAACAGTAAGAACCTCAACCAGCGCGGATTCGCCGAGCGCACCGCCGTGAACACACCCCTGCAGGGCACGGCCGCGGACCTCATTAAGATTGCGATGATCCGCATTGACGCGGTGTTGCGCGAGCGCGGCATGAAGTCGCGCATGACGCTGCAGGTTCACGACGAACTGGTGTTCGAAGTTCCCGAAAGCGAGGTCGAGACGATGCAACCGCTGGTGCGGGAGCACATGGAGAAGGTGCATGCGCTGGCGGTGCCGCTGCAGGTCGACATGGGAATTGGGCCGAATTGGCGCGACCTGGAGTAGCTGTGATGTCGCGCGGGTAGTGTAGAATTGTGGAGTGAACCCCTCCGCTGGAGGCTGACGGTTGATACCGACCGTCGCACCTGTGGAATCCTTCCTCGTCGGGACGTGGCTCAGCCTGGTAGAGCACTCGCTTGGGGTGCGAGGGGTCGGCAGTTCAAATCTGCCCGTCCCGACCATTTCATTCCTGAGGTCCCTCGCAAACTACGCTCGGGATTTCGCCTGCGGGCTCCCACTTCGCTCACGCCCGCAAACCGGCTCAACTTGGGGTGCGAGGGGTCGGCAGTTCAAATCTGCCCGTCCCGACCATTCAATTATTCGTGCCTTAATTTGGAGAAGCAGGTTCCGATCCTCGAGCCGGAAAAGCCTTCTGCGGTCCTCCGTCTGGGCCTACCAAACAAGAAAATCCCGGCGCGCCGGATGGCGAGCAACGTTCGGTCGCTCACCACCGGCCCGACCGGGATCAATTCTCCCAAGGCTCTTCGGCTCCAGTCTGCCGACTCTAATGCACCGCATTCAGTTTAAGCAGCCTTTGAACCAGATCGAAAAGGGGCTGAGTATCGGCCCCGCTGTGATGAAAAGACAGCGAACGCTCCTGGCTGCCATCGTAGGTCCAAATCTCGTACTCCGCCAGATCGGCGCCCACACCTCGCTTCTGAGAGTTCCACAGGGGCGAGTGCAAAACGCTTTCGACTACCTTCATCTGTTCTGGAGTGAGTTTTTCGGTATCGATGGAGGCCAGTTCCGACCTCAGCCCGGCAAATCCACCCTTCTGGATTATTTTGATTGTCATACTGGTCGTTAACCCAACCCGCCTATGCCGCCTTCATGGCAGCTTTCAGATCGTTGGTTTCTTTCTTGATGTAGTCTTCCACTTCGAAATACTCCGGCAGTTGCATGGTGCCACAGCATCCGGCGCGGTCCTGCCCGTATTTCGGATCGATCGAAACATGGCCCACCGGCTCCAGTTTGTCCGAGACCTTGTGATCTTCCGTAAACGGCGCGGTCTGAACCACAATTTCTCTCCGGGTGAACTGGTTGCGAATCGAATTGCGGTACTGCACCGGCAGATTCAGGTTCGCGCAGACATTCAGCATCTGATTCGCGACATCGGCAAAGGTCGCCGAGGCTGCCGGGGATGCGGCGATGGCCTTCAGCAGGACCATTCGCAGTTCTGCTGCCGTTCCGTAAAGCAGGAACGCGGGATCGATCGTTGGTTTCGCCATCTTCTGATACAGGAACCAATCCGCCAGCACATCATAGATCGTGCCGGTGAAGCACTGCGACAGATCGTGCACTTCGTTGGTTACCTGGCTCAGCTTCAGGTCGTTGTCGGCATTGCGCAAGCCGTTGGTGCGGCCGAGCGCAAGTCCGAATTCCTCTGCCAGGTCGGAAAGGAACGTCTTGTCATGCAGGTTTGCCTTGGTCTGAGCGATGACCGCTTCCACTTGGTCGAATTGCGACATCGCCAGGAAAATGGCGGTCAAGTCGCCGAAAGCCTCATGCAGGGCTCCCGTTTGCGCAACGCTAGCCATCAGCCAATTGGGTTTGAGACCGTCCAACACCGCATGACCGGTTTCGTGCGACACGATGTCGAGCGATTCGCAAGTGAACACCGTATGCGGAGCCGGATGCTGCGTGTCGAAATAGAAGAACTTCAGGGCTTTGTCATTGCGGCTATAGTAGGCGTTCTGAGTCACACCAGCATGCGGATACACACTCAGCGGGTCGGTGCAGTTGCTGGCATTCCACTGCCAGGGCACCGTGCTGCCCAGTGCTCTCTGATACATCGTCAAAGTCTGGCGCACCACGGTGAAGGTGTGCACAGAATCGAAGGCCGGCGTTCCAGGAATTTCAATCAGATCGCCAAACACGTTCGGAGTGACCGGAGTCATTCCCTGAATCACGATGCGGACATCATGCGGTCCGGCGAATACCGGATCGGGCAGGTAAGCCTTCCGAATGCCGATCTCCTGCACCGTGGGATCTTGCTTCCACATCAATACTCGTGCCCCTTGCATCCGTGGAAGTTTGGGAATGGGACCGGGAATCTTCACGGCTGAAATGGTGGAGCGGGGTGCTGTCGCGTGGATACGCATTCCCCGCGTTACCTGTTGAGAGCGCTGATGAATCCGGTATTCTCTCGTGGGTGTGGGAACGAAGTTGACAGGCACGTTGGAATATCGCATCTTCCTTTCAGTGGTCGTGTCCTCCGCTGTTTCGAGGACCGCTTCTTCTAGCACATCAGTTGGCACGGTGAGTCTCCTTTCTTACGGAGTGAGCCGGAGAAGCCGCCCCGGAATCCCAATGCCATGCGCCCCGAGCATTATTCGGAGCAGCTTGCAGGATCCGGCTTGTTACGGGCGTAGTTTGTGTGCGAGAGACTCTGCACTCAAAGGCGTGCTACAAACTCTGACTGCGGAACCGCAAGGATGCGGAAAAACTCAATCTGGAAGAAGAACAACTGCGCGAAACGCTGTCACGCAACTTTTCGAGGCTTCACTCTCCACCTCGATTGGCGCCAGTATAGTCTCGTCCCTTCAGTCCCGCAACAATTCCGCAGAGTTTGTTGAAGATAATCCAGAACACGAATGTGATCGCGCGCACACTTTGTTGGTTGCGCTCAACTGAAGGGTCGTCAGCCCGCAGCGTCCATCTCGTCTGCCATCGCCAGCATCTTCGTAACGCTGTTCCAATTGCGAGCTGTGCCTGTGGTCTTCAACAGTTTCTCGACCTGCGACCAGGGGAGCTTCGACTTCCCGGCGCCATCTGGGAAGTAGATGTAGAGTTCGCGACCTTTCAGATGAAGCTCCTCGGGATAATTCTTCAAGCCGCGAAGAGTGGCATTCGCCTCCGAGCCGGGCTCGTCGCTCAGAAACGTCACCAGGATCTTGCCCGGCTCCAGTTTGCGGCTGGCCACGAACGGCGTGGCGGCGATGGCGCTTCTCAGTTCTTCCGCCGTGCGGAGAATGACTGCCGGGCGAAAGCCAAACTTCCGCTCGATCGCATCCTGAATTTTCGTCGCCAGCGCGGGAGTGTTCTTCTCTTTAGTCCGGAAGATGACGTTGCCGCTCTGCACGTACGTCCGCGGATCTTCAAACTTGAGCGATTCGCACAGCGCCCGCAGGTCGTCCATCTTGATTTTGTTGTGGCCGCCAACGTTGACGCCACGGAGCATCGCAATCAGTACAGGCATGCTTGTCTGGCTCACTTTTGGACTCGGTGGAGAGCGACGCGGCGGTATAGCGTCTTGCCATCATCGAGCAGCAGCCTGCCCGACATCGTCTCCCCCATGAGGTGAAATTCCCAATCGTCCTTTTCTCTGCTGCTGGAGGTGCAACTTAGCGCACCCGCTTTAGATTGGTAGTGGCAGGTCAGCGTGCCCATGAATTCAGGCGCGCCCTCGATGACTTTATAGGCATCGAGGTTTAGCTGCCAGGGGTCTTTCCTGTCCTGTGCGATTTGATAAAGGACATGCTCGTCATGGCAGGGGGAGTCGGCGATGGTGCACTTGGAATCGCCTTCCCACGAACCGATAACGGCTGCCGCGCCTGACGCAGGCCGGGGCCAGGCTGGAGCCGCTAAGAGGAGCGCCGCAATGGTACCCAGGAAAAATCGCATCGACGGAATTCCAGGAGCACATGATAGCCGAAGCAGGTCCTCCCAAACTAGCGGAGGTCGTGCGAGCGGAGGTTGAACGAGCCAGGCTGATGCGCGCGACAGTGCCCTACCGAGTATGTGGAACCAAGAGAATCACTTTGACTTGCTGTCCATTCGCTCGGAGAATCAGGAAAGCTCTGGCCGAGTTGATTTCCAGGTCGTGCACCTCGCGACCGAAGGGGCTTCCGGGCCCGGGGAGAAGTCTATGTCGGGACAAGTGGTTCTGTATTTTGACGATCAGGCAGACGCGTTGCGCTTCGCTCTGGCGGCTGGATCGGTGATGGCGGGCGAAGGAGCGAAGTTCAGCAGCGATCTGGTGGAGGAAACCGCGCGGGTCACGCGCATCCGGCTGGACGCGGTAAATGCTGGGGGATCGAAGAAACCGAATCCCGCCCGCGTCGCATGACGCTTGCGCACTGATTTGGGCTCTGGAGCGCGCCTGACGCCGGGCTGCGCCCGGCGGACAGCTACGGCGGCTGCCAGTTTTCCGGAGTGATCCAGATATGCGGCCTGAGTAAAACTCTGGCGTCATCCCGAGCGGAGCCGCTTTTCAGGCGAAGCGAGGGATCTCGCGGGTGCTAAGAACTCCTACATACTCCCTTATGCAGTTCCGGCGTTGGTAAAGGCTTCCAGCGCGTCGGAGAGTGTGGGGAACATCAGGAAAATCTGCTCGACCTTGGTGATTTCGAAGACCTTGCGCACGCGCTTGTTCACGCCGGTGAGCGCCATGCGGCGTCCCGACTTGGTGCACGAAGTACAGGCGCTGACCAGCGATCCCAGCCCAGAGGAATCCAGGTAAGGAACGTTGGTTAAATCCAGAATCATGGTGGGAGCATCTTCGCGCCGGACTGCGTTCATGAAGGGAGACACGTTCTCCATGGTCAACGGGCCGCGGAAGCTCAGCACTCCACGGTCGAGACGCTCGATCTCCAGCGGTTCCGAAGCCATTGCGCAGCGATTCTAGGCTAGATGGCAAGCCGGGTTCAAGTCGGCGTGCACTTTTGGAGTTATCTGGTTACGTTTGGCCATTGTCCTCGCTTTGTAATCTTTTTGTGTTTTCTGCGCACGCGCCGCTGCAACGCGCCCGCGCACGACTACGATTGCAGTAACGGCATGTGGGGAGAAACGGATGATGAAACGAATTGGAACTTCTGACCAGCGATGTTGCACCCAGCCCTGATAGCACCCATTCCGGCAGTTTCGCGAAACATCCCAAGGGCTCTGAAGCCCGCATCCTGCTGAGTTCGGTCTTCGGACCGTACGCGCAGGACGACGAATTCGGCAGCCGCTCCATTAACCCGATGGAGCTGTATCACAATCAGGTCACGCGCGCCCAGGGCAGTTTCTCGCTGCGCATGTTCCATCGCTCCTGGGGCATCATGATGATCCAGGCGAATATTTCTGCGCCGTGCGCCGTGCTCGACTTCCCCACGCGCGACGACTTTGCGCGTCAACTGAAAGACCATCAATACGACGTGGTCGGCATCTCGGGAATTATCGTGAATGTCGCCAAGGTGCGCGAGATGTGCCGCATGACGCGCGAACTCTCGCCGCAGTCGGTGATTATCGTGGGCGGGCACGTGGCTGCGATCCCCGGGATCGAGAAGATGATTGACGCCGATCATATCGTGAAGGGCGAAGGCGTTTCGTGGATGCGGCGCTACCTGGGCGAAGACGAGAGCGCGCCCATCCAGCACCCCGCGATCGTTTCCGGCATGCGCACACGCATCATGGGGATTCGTCTTCCCGAACGCAAAGGCGCGACGGCGGCAACGATTATTCCGTCGGTCGGCTGCCCGATGGGCTGTAACTTCTGCACGACGTCGGCATTTTTCGGAGGCAAAGGAAAGTTCGTCAACTTCTTTGAAACGGGCGACGAACTGTTTGCAGTCATGAGTCGCATGGAAGAGGAGCTGAAAGTAAGCTCGTTCTTCGTGATGGACGAAAATTTCCTGCTGCATCGCGAGCGCGCCATGCGCCTGCTCGAACTCATGAAAGAGAATCACAAGAGCTGGGCGCTGTCGGTATTCGCCTCCGCCAATGCGATCCGCAAATACACGATGGAGGAATTGGTGGAGCTGGGCGTTTCCTGGCTTTGGATGGGTCTGGAATCCCCGAAGGCGGGATACAGCAAGTTGCAAGGCTCGGACACGCGGGAACTCACTCGCGAATTGCGCGAGCATGGAATTCGCGTGCAGGGCTCGACCATCATCGGGCTGGAACACCACACGCCGGACAACATCGTTTCCGAAATCGAGCACGCCGTGTCGCACGATACCGACTTTCACCAGTTCATGCTCTACACGCCGGTCCCGGGCACTCCGCTGTACCAGCAAATGTCGGACGAAGGCCGTTTGCTGAAAGACGTGGACTACGCGGACGTGCACGGGCAATTCAAGTTTAATTTCAAGCACGCCGCGATTTCGCGCGAAGATTCCAAGCGCTTCCTCGATTGGGCCTTCTGGCGCGACTTCCAGCTCAACGGCCCCAGCCTCTACCGCATTTCGCGAACCTTGCTGGCGGGATTCAAGCGCTACAAAGACTATCCCGACGCGCGCGTGCGCGAACGCTTCACCCGCGAAATGGAAAAACTGAGCGGCGTATACAGTTCGGCGTTATGGGCGATGGAAAAGCAGTTCCGGAAAGTCGACCACAACGTGAGCGACCAGATCCGTGCGCTGCGGAAAGAATTCAAACAGGAATCCGGATTCCTATCGCGGATGCTTCCAGCATTGCTCGGTCCGATATTGCTCTGGACGACGCGACGCGAAGAAAAGCGGCTGGCGCGGGGGAAGACCTACGAGCCACCCACGATTCTGGAACGCAGCAATTGGGTCGAGGCGTAGCCTTACGCAGTTGTTCAGCGACTATCCCGTGCGGCGCGCGGAAAGCATACTCAGAATTTCCCGCAGCCCCTGGCGGATATGCTGGATTTCCGGCGTGGCATGTGACGGGAACGGGATGGCGGTCTGCGTCTTGTCGGTCTTGCTTTCGGTGCGCAGTTGCTGGCGTGCTCCGGAGATGGTGAATCCCTGCTCGTAGAGCAGTTGCTTGATACGCAACACGCTCTCAACGTCGCGCTTGCGGTACATGCGTTGTCCCGTGCTGCTCTTGACCGGCTTCAGTTGCGGAAACTCGGACTCCCAGAAACGCAGCACGTAGGCGGGCAGGTGGCACAGCGTGGCCACTTCGCCAATGCGGAAATAAAGCTTGTCGGGGATGAGAATCTCATCCGCCCTGTGCTTCGCCGTGCTCTTCTTGCGAGGCGCCATTGTCCGGTCAGCGCGGCAAATGCCGCGTAGTCTGCCTATTGTGACACAGGTGGGGAACGGAGAATGCGGATTTCTTTGAGTTGTGATCTTCGAGCTCTGAGCTTTGAGCAAGCTAAGGCTTAGAGGCTTTCGCCGTTCCCTCCCTCGAGAGCCGCAGTGGCTCGCAGCTCATAGCTCCAAGCTCGAAGCTCCAAAGGAAAAGCCCCTCAAGAGGTGCTTCTCTTAAGAGGCCAGTGAGAACTCGGGTGTAAGCGAGGGATGTCCTCGCTGACGGTTAGTGTTTCTTCTTTTTTGCCTTCTTCTTCGTTGCCATGAAGGATCCTCCGTGAACGATTTTCCCTTGGTAAAGGTTGTTGACTACGGGCCCTTGGTACTTGAAAGACCAACCCTACTCATGGTATGGGAAGGCCTTATATCACAAGATATTGCGGCAGTATTAATGAAGTGTCAACAGAATTTTGCAGTTTTACGCGGAATTCTTCAGTGCAGTCGCTGGTCGCTCGCCGTTGGTCGTTCGCCAAACCGCCACGAACACCGTCCTCCTAAAGCTGAGATTCGCTAACGACCAACGACAAACCGCCAACGACTGGTAGTACACTGCGCCACATGCGGCGCGATCCGGTCGAACTGGAAATCTTCAAGAACCTGTATCACTCCATCGCCGAGGAGATGGGCGCGGCCCTGCGCCGCACGGCGTTTTCTCCGAACATCAAGGAGCGTCGCGATTATTCGTGCGCGGTCTTCGACGGCACGGGTGAGGTGATCGCCATGGGTGACCACATGCCCGTGCACCTCGGGTCGATGCCGATGTCGGTGCGGGCGGCGATCGATGCCGGCGCAATGGAACCGGGAGATGTAGTGATGCTGAACGATCCGTTTCGCGGCGGAACGCATCTGCCCGACATCACCCTAGTCGCGCCTGTATATGTGGAAAGTCACCACCTGCGCGGGCGAGTCGCCCGCGCCCACACAAGTCCCCATTTCTATGTGGCGTCGAGGGCGCATCATGCGGATGTTGGCGGGGCCTATCCTGGATCGATGGGGCTGTGCCGCGAAATCTACCAGGAGGGTGTCCGCATCCCCCCGGTGAAACTGATGCGGGGTGGAGTCATGAATGCCGATGTGCTCACCCTGCTGCTTAATAATGTCCGCACTCCCGAGGAGCGCGAAGGCGACCTGGGAGCGCAGATCGCGGCGTGTCACACAGGGGCAGAGCGCCTGCGCGAGGTGTGTTCGCGTTATGGCGTGGAGCGGGCCCGGCGCGCTGCAGCGGATCTCCTCGACTATTCTGAGGAACTGATGCGCGCGTTCCTGGAGCGCGTCCCGGCAGGAGAATACAGAGCCGAAGATTTTCTTGATGGCGACGGAATCACCGATCGACCGGTAAAGATCGTGGTGTCGGTGAAAGTGTGGGACCGGGTCTTAGACCCGGTCGCGCGTCGAAGACGCGCCGTGCTCCCACTGATCACAGTCGACTTCACGGGCAGTGATCCGCAGGTGGAAGGCAGCGTCAATGCCGTTGCGGCGATCACCTACTCGGCGTGCTTCTATGTATTTCGCTGCCTGCTGGCTGAGGACGTTCCCGCCGCGGCAGGCCTCATGCGCCCCATCAAAGTCATCGCGCCCGAAGGAACGATCGTGAATGCGCGGCCTCCCGCCGCGGTGGCCGGAGGAAATGTCGAAACGTCACAGCGCATCGTCGACGTCATCCTGCGGGCGCTGGCGAAGGCGATTCCAGATCGCATCCCGGCAGCGGCCTCAGGCACCATGAACAACCTGACCATCGGGGGCATCGATCCCAGGACGGGTGAGCCGTTCGCTTACTACGAAACTGTCGCTGGGGGCATGGGCGCGCGCCCCGGCAAGCCCGGTGTTTCCGGCGTGCACACACACATGACCAATTCCCTGAACACTCCCGCGGAAGCGCTCGAATATGCGTATCCGCTGCGCGTGCGGAAGTATTCGTTGCGGCCATCCAGCGGCGGCGCGGGAAAGTTTCGCGGAGGCGACGGCATCGTTCGCGAAATTGAAGTGCTGACCGACTGTGAAGTAACTCTGCTCGCCGACCGGCGCTCGCTCGGACCTTGGGGACTGTCCGGGGGCTCTGACGGCGCGCCCGGGAAGACCTTTATCACGCGACAGGATGGATCGGTCGATCCGATGCCAGCGAAGTTCAGCACTCGTCTGCGCAAAGGCGAACGAATTACCATTGAAACACCCGGCGGTGGCGGCTGGGGACAAGCGTAGAACCGCGGAGGCGCATTCATGGCAACCGATCTCGCGACCCACTATCTCGACGAAGCGCGCCGCCAGATGCGCGGGCACAAGCGCATGGGCGAAGGCGCGATGGCGCAACTTGGCGACGCCGATTTTTTCGTTACGCTCGATCCGGAGTCGAACTCAGTGGCTATTCTGGTGAAACATTTGGCGGGCAATATGCGGTCGCGGTTTACCGACTTCCTCACCACGGATGGAGAAAAGCCGGATCGCTTTCGCGATCGAGAGTTCGAAGTTACGGCCGCCACGACGCGCGCCGAAGTCATGCAATGGTGGGAAGAAGGCTGGGCTTGCGTCCTCGGCGCCATCGAAGCGCTCAAGCCCGAAGATGTGATGCGCACCGTGACTATCCGCGGAGAACCGCACACGGTTCTGCAGGCCATCAACCGGCAGATCGCCCACTACGCGGCGCACATCGGGCAGATCGTGTTTCTGGCGAAGCATCTGCGCTCGAGCGAGTGGAAGACGCTGACCATTCCGCGGGGAAAGTCGGAAGAGTTCAAGAAGGTGGTGCCGAAGGCGCCCAAGTTGTGAGTTCCTCGATCTGGGTCGGCTTTCTTCTCTTCCTCACGACTGGCGCATATTCGCAGACCACTCGCGGCACCGTGGAAGAGCGGCCCTTCAGGGCCGCGTAAAGAAGCGAAGCTAGGACGGCTTCAGCCGCTGTGGTCGTTTTCTTTTTGTTGCGGTCCGCAACTTCTCACAGGGGCTGAGGCCCAGAATCATTTTCAACCTCTTAACGCGGCGCTGAAGCGCCGCTCTTCCACCTTGGTCGCACCCCACACGGCAAGCGATTGTAACGTCCGCCGAAGGGGCAGAGAATAGAGACAGGCTCGCCGGGCTCATGGGCGGGCGGTGCTAGAATCATACGTTTTGTGTTTTATTCCGTTTTCGGTTCGATACCGGACTCGATAGGTGGCAATCATGGCAACGACAATGCAGGCAGTCATGAAACCGGAAGCGGCTGCGGGCGCCGAAATTCGCGAGGTGAAGATTCCGGCTTTCGGGCGCACCGATGTGCTGGTGAAGGTGAAAGTCGCGTCCATTTGCGGCACCGATCTGCACATTTACAACTGGGATCGCTGGGCGCAGAACCGCATTCATCCCCCGCTGATTCCGGGACACGAGTTCTGCGGCGAGGTGGCGGCCTTTGGCGACGAAGTCACCAGCGTCAAGGAAGGCGACTTCGTTTCCGCCGAGATGCACGTGGCCTGCGGCAAGTGCCTGCAATGCCGTACCGGCGAAGCCCACATTTGCCAGAACGTGAAGATCATCGGCGTCGACGCCGACGGCGCCTTCGCCGAGTACGTGGTGATACCCGAGTCGAATATCTGGAAACTCGATCCTTCCATTCCGCTGGACTATGCGTCGATCCTCGACCCGCTGGGAAACGCGGTACACACCGTGCTGGCCGGAGAAATCGCGGCCAAGAGCGTAGCCATCACCGGCTGCGGCCCGATTGGACTGTTTTCCATTGCCGTGGCCAAGGCCGTGGGTGCCACGTCGGTGTTCGCAATCGAAGTGAACGAGCATCGGGCCAAGATCGCGCGTGAAATGAAAGCCGACTATGTGCTCAATCCCGCGAAGGAAGATGTAGAAGCGATCGTCATGGAGAAGACCGGCGGCCTGGGCGTGGACGTGGTGCTGGAAATGGCGGGCCATCCGGACTCGATTCGCACTGCGTTCGATATCGTGCGGCGCGGCGGAAGAATCTCCCTGCTCGGCCTGACATCGAAACCGATTTCCCTGAATTTTTCCGAGGACATAATTTTCAAGGGCATCACGGTGCAGGGCATCAACGGCCGCCGCATGTACCAGACCTGGTATCAGATGACGGCTTTGCTCAAGAGCGGCAAGCTCAATCTGCATCCCGTGATCACCGACCGCATCCCCATGAAGGATTTCTCCAAGGCGATGGAGCGCCTCAAAACGGGCGAAGCAAGCAAGATTCTGGTGTATCCCAACGGCGTGCGATAGGCCCGCATCCGGCCCGGCAGCACGACTGGTTTTCCGGAAGCCGGGAGCCGGACGCCCTCACGAGAAAGTTAGTAGCCGCGAGGAATAGGAATGAGTCTCGACGCATTCGTACGTTGCACCTGCATCCGCGATGGAAAAACCAAGCCCCATCCGTTCCCGGAGCGATTCATGTGGGACGAGTCGGGATCGCCTTCGCTCTCGGGCGATCCTTCCGAAGACGAGTGGGAAGCGCACGACCACTGGGTGCAGGAGTCTTGCGAGCACGAGGGCTATCTGATTTCCGAGCCCCTGGGCAACATCACGCGCATCCAGCATGTGCGCGAGTTTCTGCGCGGACTGCAAGGCAATCCCGGGCCGAAATTTCCGATCCTGTTGAAGCAGGTTGTCTACGACGGCACGCACACCGGCGACTGGCTTCCTGTTAAAGAATCTCCCGCGCTGTTGCGGGAAGTGGACCTCGTGCTCGGATCGAGCGACATCCTCACCGAGGGAGAGAAAGAGTTCTTCCAGACAATGAAACGACTGTGCGAGGCCAGCATCGCGACCGGCAACCCGATTATGTTTTAGCACTTCTTGGCAATGGATCAAGCGAGGGACGCGGACTCTTCTAGTTGTCATTCTGAGCGAAGCGAAGAACCTATGCAACGTTGCCGGCACCAAGTGAGTGCAGAGATCCTTCGCGCAGAGAACGCGCTCAGGATGACAACGTTTCGAATTAGACTGGTCCGAAGAATCCGCGTTCATCCGCGTGAATCCGCGGCAGAGAAGTATCCGAGGCATCCATGACCACCGCAACCCGCACCAACCCGCTCTCCTACCTGACCGACCAGCTCAACGAACTCAAGGCCAAGGGCACGCACTTCAAGCTGCGCGTGCTCGAGGACGAGCAGGCGCCCGTCTGTACCTTCGACGGGAAGAGAGTCATCAACCTGGCATCGAACAATTACCTGGGACTCACCACGCATCCCAAGCTGCGTGAGGCGGCGCTGGAGGCCACGCGCAAATTTGGCGTCGGCTCCGGTGCGGTCCGCACGATTGCCGGCACCATGAAGATCCACATGGAACTCGAGGAAAAGATCGCCCGCTTCAAGAACGTGGAAGCCTGCGTAGTCTTCCAGTCGGGTTTCGCGGCGAACGCGGGGACCGTGTCGGCCGTCCTGGGCAAAGACGACTTCATCATCTCCGACGCGCTGAACCACGCTTCAATCATTGACGGCGCGCGCCTCTCGAAGGCCAAGATTCTGGTCTTCCGCCACAAAGACATTGCGCACGCGGAGGAACAGTTAACCAGCATTAAGAGCGAGCCCGGCAAGAGGCTGCTGATCACTGACGGCGTCTTCTCCATGGACGGCGACATCGGCCCGCTGCCAGCGCTCTGCGATCTCGCCGAGAAATACGGCGCCATTATGATGGTCGACGATGCGCACGCCTCCGGCGTGTTGGGACGCAACGGACGCGGCACCATCGATCATTTCGGCATGCACGACCGCGTGGACATCCAGGTCGGAACCCTCTCGAAAGCCATCGGCGCGCTGGGCGGATACGTCTGCGGCACGCGCGACCTGATTGATTTCCTCTATCACCGTGCGCGCCCGTTCTTGTTCTCGACGTCGCATCCGCCGTCCGTCGCGGCCACCTGCATCGCGGCCTTCGACGTTCTGGAAAACGAGCCTGAGAGAATGGAAAAACTCTGGGAGAACACGCGCTACTGGAAGAAGGAACTCGGCTTGGTCGGCTTCGACATCGGCGGCCGCGCCACCCCGGCCAGCGAAACTCCCATCACGCCCATCATCATCGGCGACGGCAAACTCACCATGGACTTCTCTCGCGAACTGTTCAAAGAAGGAGTGCTGGGCACGGGCATCGCATTTCCAACCGTGCCAGAGGGCAAAGCCCGCATCCGCACCATCATGACCGCGACGCACACGAAAGAAGAACTGGATCAGGCGCTAACCGTGCTGAAGAGCGTCGGGAAGCGGATGGGGATTTTGGGAAACTGACGTCTCTGCATTTCACTCCGGAAGCACTTCAATCGCCGACACGGTCGCATAACGCGTCACCGGAACGAACTCCAGCAGCAGCTTGCCCTGCGCGTCCGGCGAAAGCCCCTTGATTTTCCTTACCAGCGGGTGATTCTCTCCTGCCTGCTCAAGGATGTTCAGATTGACCAGAACCGCCTTGCCATTGCAAAAGATGTTGAACGCGTGGTCGCCGGATGCTGCGGGGACTGTACCGCCCGCAGCCGCATGGTGCTCAATGAAATGCAGAGTCACCGTGTACCTGCCCGGAGCAACGGGAATCGCGTACGAGAAGTGCCCCCAACGTTCGGTCTCGTAAAACTCAGGATCATCGGTGCCGTTCGCGGATTCCTGGCTGGCGCTGAGTTGTCCTCCTTTAAAGTAAACATCGGGACTCCACCAGTGACTGTCGTTGGAGTAATACGGCACATCGCGAGCGACAATGCGCACCGGGCGAATGTGTCCGTGAATTCCCGGCAGAATCTCGATCGCTGAAAGCATTCCGTTCCCACCCTTCGCCGACGAAAACGTAAGATGCAACTGGCCGTCGGCCGCAGGAGAAACATCGGAAAAGACCTTCACCTCGGCGGTGCGCTCGCCGCCCGCATCGGCCAGCACATCGAAGTCCCGCAGCAATGGCTGTCCATTGGCCAGGACGGTCATGATCCGGCTGCCCTCACCGCCCCCGGCCGCGCTTTCCGGTCCGTAGAACGTCTCGGCAAAGTGCAGGTGCAGTTCATACGTTCCCGGTTTCAGGGGAATGTTGTAGGCAAAGTCGCCCTGGCGGCTGTTACGGTAGATGATCGGATCCTGCGTGCGCCAAATGTGCTGGATCGTGCTCGATACCACCGTCCCGCCGGAAAAATAAGAATCCGGGCTCCACAACTTACCGGCGTGATCGACGTACTTCCGGCTGGCCCCGGCCAGAATCCGAATCTCTTCTCCTACCGGAAGACCCACAGCAGTTTCGGCGGTCGCTTGCGGGGAATAGGAAGTGCGAATAATAGGTTGTGTTTTCGGCCGTTCGCGAGTCATCAAAGCAGCGACGACCAAGAGCACGAGAATCACGACACCGCCAAACACCCAGAACTGTTGCGGGTTGGAGCGCCACGCGACCCCGCGCGCAGCATCCGGGGCGCGCGCCTTAGCTGCCATCAGCTGTTCCGGCGAGTCCGCAGTCTCCGTGTCCGCCACCTTCTTAAACACCGGAATGTACTGGCCGAGCGGAATGGTAATGTGAACCGGATGCGCCGCGCCTTCCGACGCGTAGTACTCGCTGAGACGCTTGCGCAGGCGGTTGGCCTGAACGCGGACAATCGAATCGGTATCCTGGTCGAAAGAATCCCGCCGGTCAAACACATCGAGGCCGACAGAATATTCCTTAATCTGGTCGCTTTCGCCGGCGAAGGTCTTCTCGCACAAGTAAGAAAGCAGATGGGTGAGCGTCGGCGAACGGACAAAGAGGTGGGATTGCAGCACCGCTTGTAATTCGGCGCGTTCTGCTTCCCAACTTACCGGTTCGGCCGTGATCGAAGGCACTGTGGACCTCCCTTGAATTGCGCCTTCAACCCCTTTATACACCCGCCCAGCACGCTCCGGCAGGCTTCAAAACGGTTACGTAACCCGTTGTAACGGGGCTACATTGCAGTACGAAATTCGTCAGCCGTGAGTTCCTCCTGGCAGCCAACTTGTTGTCCTCTTAGCAGATATCTTTCCGCTGCTCGTAACGTCGCAGGCGTATCCCCCAAGTAGCAGGTATAGCGTTGTGGGCCGCTCGAATCGGCGCGATAACTGGGGCGTACGCGGAGGGCAGATCACCGGGGCAAGGGCACGGCCCAGGCCGGAACAGAGGCAACTCCGGAAAGGGAGGCTGAATATGCGAAACATCACAGCAAGATTCGTACTGGTGGCGATGCTGATGGTGCTGTCTCGGTACAGCGCCGGCACGCCGGTTCCACAGCAGGATCAGAACAAGATCAATATGCAGTCGATGAGTGTGGCCGAGCTGGAGAAAGCCGCCGACCTCGCTCGCGCCCAGAAGGACTACCCACTGGCGGTCCAGTATTTTCAGACGGCGCTGCGCAAAGACCGCAAGAATTCCGTGCTGTACAACAAAATGGGTCTGGCGCAACTGAAGAATAATGATCTGAGCGCTGCCCGCGTGAGTTTCGAAAACGCGGTGAAGTGGAACTCCAAGTACGCGGATGCCGTCAACAACATCGGCGCCGTGGACTACATGAACAAGAACTATGGTGCCGCAGCCAAGCGCTTCAAGAAAGCTGTCGCGCTCGATGAGACGCGAGCATCGTTTCACGTGAACCTGGGGGCGGCATGGTTCAGCCAGAAGAAGCTGGAACGCGCCATGGCAGAGTACACCCGGGCCGTAGAACTGGATCCGGAGGCGTTGAAACAAGATTCGCGAGTGGGGATCACGGCCCAGATCGCGAGTCCTGAGGAACGGGCCCGCTACTCGTACATGCTGGCGAAGATCTACGCCAAGCGGGGCGATGTGGATGGCTGCGTCCAGTGCCTGAAGAAAGCGAAAGAAGAGGGCTATCGTGATTTGGCGAACGTCTATAAAGACGAAGAGTTCAGCCGGATGCGCGAGAATCCCAAACTGCACGAAGTCGTAGCGCCGCCGACTGCAAAGTAGCGCTCATTCGATCACTGCGGGCTTCTCCTCCGCTAGGTGCGGGGGAGAGGCTCGCCGGCCATTCTCCCGAGACGTCGAAAGCGCCTGACCTATTCCCCTCGGTAGACGATCTTCCCACCCACAATCGTCGCCGTGACTTTCCCCACGAATTGCCAGCCGTCGAACGGAGTGTTGTGCGAGAGTGAGTGCGATTTGGCGGCCTCGTAGGTCCAGCGCTTCTTGGGATCGAAGATGGTCACATCGGCATGGCTACCGCGCACAAGGGAACCGCGGCCAGGAAGGTCGAAGACTCGCGCGGGACCTGCTGTGAAAAGCTCAACGATGCGCGTCAGAGGAATCTTGTGATCACGGTAAAGCTTGGTGATCGCCAGTGCCAGCGCCGTTTCGAGGCCGGTAATACCGAACGAAGCGCGCTCGAATTCCATCTGCTTTTCATGGGCTGCGTGAGGCGCGTGGTCGGTAGCAATGGCGTCCACGGTCCCGTCGGAGAGCGCGACCACAATGGCCTCGACGTCCGTTGCCGAGCGCAGCGGTGGATTCATCTTGAAGTTGGTGTCGTACTCGCCGACATTCTCGTCAATCAGCGTGAAGTGATGCGGCGTGACTTCGCACGTCACACGGGCTTTAGCGCGCTTGCCGCGGCGCACGGCTTTGAGCGCCTCCGCCGTGGAAAGATGCGCAACGTGCAGCCGCGACTCGCGAATTTGCTGCGCCAACGTTACATCGCGGTCCACGATAGCCGCTTCAGCCGCAGCCGGCATGGCGCGCAGGCCCAGCCGGAAGCTGGTAGGGCCGGCGTGCATCGAGCAATTCTCGGTAAGGCGCGTGTCCTCCGCGTGCTGCACGACCGGAAAATTCAGTTCTGCGCCAAGACGAAGCGCCATGCGCATGACGTCATCGTCGAGGATGGGCTTGCCGTCGTCGGTGACGGCGACCGCTCCCGCACGCTGCAAGGCGCTGAAGTCGGTCAGCGTTCCACCTTTACTGCCGCGAGTAGCGGCGGCGATGGGGAACACGTTAACCACGGCCCCGCGTTCTGGATTCCGCAACCAACTGACCCACTCCGCCGTGTCGACCACGGGCGCCGTGTTGGGCATGGTGCAAACCGATGTGAAGCCCCCGGCAGCAGCGGCCGCGGTTCCGCTGGCAATCGTCTCTTTGTAGCCCTGGCCGGGCTCGCGCAAGTGAACGTGCAGATCAATAAAGCCGGGTGCGACGATGAGCCCGCGCGCATCGAACTTTTCGTCTGCATTGCCACGAACCTTGTTGGGCAGCGCAACTTCGGCAACGCGCCCCTCGCGCAGCAGAACATCCATCGGCGCATTGATCTTCGCCGCCGGGTCGATGACGTGGCCGCCCTTGATCAGCAGGCTCTTGTTCTCGTGGCGTATCATCCGCTGCTCCTCGGCAACTTCTTTTCCGCGGATCCACGCGGATTTCGCTGATTTTTCTTGACGTTCTCGAATACGTAACGCCGGAATTGCGCGGTCGGCCCGAAATTGAACAACAGACCGACCTCGACGTCAGTCGCTCGAAGGATTCCGATCAACTTCTCAGTGAGATCGCCATGTTTCAATCCGCTTGCGTCGGCATACAAACGCGGGATGGAGGTTACGGTTCTCATCTTAAGCATTCCTGACTTCGTTGCCGCTGATTCACACGGATTTGACGGATTCGTGCTTTGTTCTTCGATATCGCTCTTCAATCCGCGTGAATCTGCGTGTATCCGCGGAAATGAAGTTGACAGCTCACTTCGCCTTCCCCAATGCCCGCGCCAGAATCGCCATCCGTGTCGGTTCCCATCTTTAGCATTCCTGACTTCGTTGCCGTTGATTCACACGGATTTCGTGAATTCGCTCTTTGTTCTTCGATATCGCTCTTCAATCCGTGTGAATCTGCGTGCATCCGCGGAAATGAAGTTGACAGCTCACTTCGCCTTCCCCAACGCCCGCGCCAGAATCGCCATCCGCGTCGGTTCTCATCTTAAGCATTCCTGACTTCGTTGCCGTTGATTCACACGGATTTCGCGAATTCGCTCTTTGTTCTTCGATATCGCTCTTCAATCCGTGTGAATCTGCGTGCATCCGCGGAAATGAAGTTGCCAGCTCACTTCGCCTTCCCCAACGCCCGCGCCAGAATCGCCATGCGCGTCGGCACGCCGTTGTGCACTTCATCCACGATCACCGACTGCGGCCCGTCCGCAACCTCCGCCGTCAATTCGAGGCCGCGGATGATTGGCCCGGGATGCATCACGATCGCATCCCGCCTGGCCAGCTTCAGCCGCGCGCTCGTCATCTGGTAGCGCGCAATGTAGTCCTGCAAGCGGATCTTCTGACCCGCGAGCCGTTCCGTTTGCACGCGCAGCAGCATGACCACATCCGTTCCGCGCAGCGCATCTTCAATATGGCGCGTGATCCGCAGCCCGGGCGCGAGTGTAACCGCGACATCCGGGACGAATTCCGGAGGCCCGCACAGGATCAGCTTCACTCCAAACTTGGTCAGCAAATGGCAGGCGCTGCGCGCCACGCGGCTGTGAAAAATGTCGCCAATAATGGTCGCCTGCAAGCCCTTGAAAGACTTCTTATGTTTGAGGATGGTCACGGCATCGAGCAGTGCCTGCGAAGGATGCTCGTGCATGCCGTCGCCCGCATTGATGACGGGGATGTCGAGATGGCGCGCCATCAAATGCGGTGCGCCTGCCGACGGATGGCGCATGACGATGCAATCGGCGCCCACGGCGCGCAGCGTGTATCCCGTATCGAGCACGGACTCGCCTTTTTCAATGCTCGATCCCGAGGACTGTACCAGCGTGGTCATCGCGCCCAGAGACTTCGCCGCGAATTCGAACGACGTGCGGGTGCGGGTCGACGCCTCGTAAAACAGCAGTACGACGCGCTTGCCGCGCAGCAGCGGCCGTGCCTTCTGCGGGTTCATGCGGCGGGCCAACTTGAGCAGGCCCACGATGTCTTTCGCGTCGAGGTGTTCGATTCCGAGCAGCGAACCGCGTGCGGGCATATTCATCGGGAAAAGTGCAAACGGTGCATCATACGCGGGAGGCGCGGCCGCTGCAAGAGCCTGATCCAGCGCCGCATGATTCGAGTGGACTCTCAGCTTTTGTCGCGCCGGCGAAACACGGCCCCGCCCAGAGCGCCGCCAAGACCGGCAAGGAAAATTGAAATCACGAAAAAAACGATGCTCGCCTCGACCAGCGTCGTGATGAAGCCTCGGGGCGTTCTGAGTTGATCGATCGAGGCCTGAATATTCGGATTAGCGGGAAACCAGGTGGCGACCTTCTGCTCACTCTTGATGGCCTCGTCCTGCATTTTCGCCCTTACATCCGGGATAGTGACCGCTACCGCGAGGAATAATGAGATTATGCTGGAACAAAAGAGTCCGGCCAGAGCGCCAAGTTTGGCGCCCTCGAATGCCCTCAATGGAGTCCCTGGACGACGCTGACGATAGAACACAACCGCCATGAATCCGGCGCTCAACATAGCGACTGCAGGATACAGACCCAATAACACAAGCAACGACGCAATCAGCGCCGCCAGCGCGCACGGCTTCAGCGCCTGCGACCACTGCATGGGCAGCGCGAGCACCGGAACCGTCTGCGAAGCCGGAAGAGCGGCCTGCGCCGTTTCAGCGGCAGCCAGAACCGGGGGCGGCATCGCAGGTTCCGCCACTACTACGCGAATCTGCGGAGCCGAGCAGTGAGGGCAGAAGGGAACTCCCTCTTCCACGATTTGTCCACATTTATAGCAAGGTCTTTCCATCAGAGATCAGAAGGGGCCGCCTTTGGAAGTATCGCAGAAAACATCTCCAGCCGCAGCCCGCGAGGGACGCCAGCCTCGCCATGTTCTGATTGCGAGGCGCTGGCACGACAAAGGACACGAAGTGCCACCAAGGATTCTCGTTCCTTGAGCATTTCCTTCGTGAAACTTCGTGTCCTTCGTGGTTCAGGTGTTGCGTTTCGGATTTTGCCTAAATATCTCCGCGCTTGCCGCGGGTATACACATAGACGAGTGCGAAGGTCGACCCCTTGCCGGCGTCGGGGGGCTCAACCGCCACGACGTGCTGGTTATCTTCAGTGCCTACTTTCAGTTCGGTGACCGGACCCGAGTTCTGCTCGCACTTCAATTCCTTGCTTTCTTTGGAGTCCTTGTCGTCATCATGCACGTCGACATCGCCACCGTGTTTCTGCGAATGGCACTCCAGGACTTTCCCGTACTTCTTCAATTTGTCGCGATAGTAAGCGATCACTTTATCCGGAGAATCATCCGATTCATATTTCGCAACCACCACTTTCAGACCGAAGGCCTCGGTCACGATGCCCAAGTTGAGCGGGTCATTGTCCTTCTCCACCTTCTGCCGTGCGCCCGGATACAAGGGAAGCCCAGCCTTCTTGGCGTCGGCATCCTTGCTGACGTGCATGTCGCCGACCGAACTTCGAACGTCGAAGGGTTTGTCTTGTGTGTCGGATTGCTGTGCCGATGCTGACAGACTCAGAATCGCAATAGCTAGCGCAGTGGTCAGATAGCGAAACATTGGTACCTCCATATAGATACAGTGGCGGCGCGTCTAAATATCCGCGTCCTTGCCGTGAGTTCGTACGTACACCAGAGAAAAGCTCGACCCCTTACCATCGGGCTCGACCGCAACGATGTGCTGATCTTCCTTGGTGCCGACTTTCAGCTCGATATTGCTTCCGCTGGATTCCTCGCACGTCAGTTCATGCGATCCGTGATCCGACCCTTTAACATCCGGATTCACGTTCAGGTGGCTGGTATGGCACTCGAGCACCTTGCCGTACTTCTTCAACTGGTCCCGGTAATAGGCGACGACTTTGTCCGGGGCGTCGTCCGACCGATATTCCAGAGCGACCACCTTCAACGCAAATCCGAAGCTCGAAATATTTACATTCGCGCTCTTATCGTTCCCGTCGGAACCCTCTTGTTTCAGCCGCGCGCCCGGATAGACGGCGAGTCCGGCATCGGCTGCGTCGGCCCCTTTGCTAACGTGAATGCCTCCGACCAGCGTGTTGATGTCGACTTGCTTATCTTCGCCGTTCTTTTCCTTCTTCACGTTGATGCTGCAGGCAGACACGAGGAGTACCGCGAGAGTCGCGAATCCGAGAGCGAGCATTTGAAATCTAGTTCTGCGCATGTGGAGACCCTCCCTGGGCAACTTGCGCCGGGCGCTCGAGTCCGGCGCCGCGCTGAGCAACATTTGGAATCGTGACCGGCAAATGACCGCGAATCGGAATCTCCCCGAACAGCGCCCGAATCGCCGCTATCTCCGAAACGCTCGCATTGGAAAACGTACACATGTAATTCTCGATCTTCGGAAAGTCGCTGGCCAGGTACGGATTCCCCATCGCAACCACCGCCGTCTTTCCCGCCGCATGATCGAGCACTTGCTGCAGCAGCGTACCGGTGGCATCCGCCATGCCCACCGAGTTTCCCACTTTGCCCGCGGTCGGAATCACATACACGGCAGCGACCACGGTTTGCGCCTCGTCGACTGCCTTTAGAACATCGTCGCTCATCCCGGCGGCGATGCGAGGATCCACATAAATCACGCGTGCATCCGGAATGCGCGTACGGAACTCGCGGCCAAAAGCCCGGCCCGACTCCGTGCGCACATCATCCGAAAAAAGGACAGCCACAACCTGATTGTGGGTCTCCTCTCTGGTCATATACGGAAGGCCGACCTTGGTAGTTCCCTTCGATTTCAGGGGCAGCACTTTGCCGTTATCGCGCACCAGCGTGATGGCGGAGTTGGCCACCTGCTGGCCGAAAGCGATGTTTTCCGGCTTGCCGACCGCAGTCGCAATCGCTCCAAGATCGACGGTGCGTGACTTCTGCAGGCCGAGTCCGCTCTTTAGTTTCAGGATCTTGAGGACGGAATGGTCCAGCCGCTCCTTCGAAATCTCGCCCGAGCGGACAGCCTTCAGCATGGACTCATACGAAGCTCCCAGATCAGCTGGAATGATCAGCAAGTCGTTGCCCGCCTTGAAAGCCTCGACGGCGGCCCGCCCAATATCATTGGCAAAAAGGTGCGTCAGGCCCGCCATATCGAGGGCGTCGGTCACGATCAGGCCCTTGAATCCGAGCTGCTTTTCGAGCAGGTCCGACACCACCGCCGTAGAAATCGTGGCCACGTGATTGGGATCGGGATCGAGTGCCGGAACTGTGACGTGCGCCACCATCACCGAGTCGACACCAGCGGCAATCGCCTGGCGAAACGGCGGAAGCTCAATCGAATCCAGATGCGCGCGGTCCACGTTCACACTAGCAACTCCGAGATGCGAATCGGTAGCCGTGTCGCCATGCCCGGGGAAATGCTTTACCGTGGTCAGCATCCCTCCCTCGCGCGCGCCCTTGATGTATGCGGTAACTAGATCGCCGACTTGCTTGGGATCCTCCCCGAACGAACGCGTATTGATGATGGGATTGGCAGGGTTCGAATTCACATCGGCGTCCGGAAAGAAATTCCAATGCACGCCCACGGCGCGGGCTTCCTGCGCGGTGATGCGCCCGAACATTTCCGCGTCTTCCAGGCTGCCATCGGCGCCGAACGCCATGGCGTGAGGAAAGTTTGACGTGCCCATCAACCGCGTGCTGACGCCGCGCTCAAAGTCGGCAGCAAACAGCAGCGGTAGCTTGGATTCCTTTTGCAGCCGGTTCAGGATCTCGGCCGCCTCATACGGCTCGGTCCGCAGCAGAAACGGACCATCGACGTGCACCGACATGGCGAACGATCCCACATGATATTTCCGCATGGCTTCGAGCCATTGCAGGTATTCCGGGCTCTCCACGTTGAGGAAACTGGCGCGGCACCAGATCATAAAAACCTGGCCGATTTTTTCTTCGACGGTCAGCGAGCGCAGCGTCTTCACGGCCCACTTGTCGCCCTGTGACGCACTGACGGCAGCCGGGCGAGGATGCTTGGTTTTGGCAAGTGCAGGCAGGGTGAGAGTCACTATCAGAAATATGGCGAGAATGATTCGCGGCATAGCAGAAACGATAGCAGAAGTGCGCGCTTCCGGAGCCCGGCTTTAGCCTTCCGGACCAACGCGGGCTGAACCTGCGTTTTTTGTTGGAAATCAGCGTTCATCCGCGTGAATCCGCGGTAGAGAAGTGGCGGTGCGAGCGAAATGCCTGCGCCTGAATCTGCAGATCGTCGCCAAAGCCCTTCAGCCAGAGAACCTCCGGCTCGCGGCGGAACCATGTCATCTGGCGCTTGGCATAGTTGCGGTGCGCCTGCTGCGCGGCCTGGACCGCTTGTTCGCGAGTAAGTTCGCCCCGCAGCAGTTGTGCCGCCTGCTTGTATCCGAGAGAAGTAAGAGCACGAGCGGTTGCACCGTATTTCTGCTGCAAGCTCGCGCTTTCTTCGACCATGCCCTTGTCGAACATCTCGCTTGCGCGCCGGTTGATGCGCTCATAAAGCGTATTGCGATCAGGATCAAGGCCAATTCTCATAATGCGGAACCCCTGCAGTGGATCCCGCCCCTGCTGCCACAGTTCCGACATCTTCTGCCGCGACGCCAGGCAAACCTCGATCGCCCGAATCAGCTTGGGGACGTCGTTGGCATGAACTTTCTCAGCCGCAGCGTGGTCCAGACGCCTCAGAACCCGGTGCAGGTGATTCGGGCCCCGCCTCGCAGCGCTCTCGCGCAATCGCTCGCGCAATTCCTCCGAGCGTTGCGGCCCGGGAAAAAGCCCGTCGAGCAAAGCTCGCAAATAGAGCCCGGTGCCCCCAACCACAATGGGCAAGTGGCCACGCCCGCTGATTTCCCCGAGAACCCGCCGCGCCTGCCGTGCGTATTCGCCCGCAGTCATGTACTCCGTGGGATCGACGCAATCGAAAAGATGATGTGGTGCGAGGGCGCGCTCCTCGGCGCTCGGCTTCGCGGTGCCAATGTCAAACTCGCGGACCATCGCCACTGAATCGCAGTTGACGATCTCGCCGTCAAACTTCTGCGCGATCGCCAAAGACAAAGCCGTTTTCCCGCTGGCCGTAGGACCAAGAATCACCACCAGCAGCGGCCGGGAATCGGCTTTCTCGCTGTGCGCTTCGCCCACGTTCAGCGCCAGCTCCAGTGAATGTCGTGCCAGTAGCGGACCAGGGTGAGGATCAACAACAGAAACGCGATCACCAGCAGCCCGGTAGTCTCCGACGCGTAGACCGCGTGGCGGTGCTGCTTGTGATCGTCCTGGGAAGGGTTATCCGGCACGCGGATATTGTAGCGCGCGGGATTGCGACGGGCGTCGCACTTATCCCGCACGAACTTCATCTCCTCGGATACACGCGGATCAACACGGATTGAAGAAACGCAAAGAATCATCCGTGAAATCTGCGTGAATCCGCGGTGGTGAAGCAGCCTTTGGACCACCCTCCACACCTGCTACACTACGGCGTCGTGCCGCAAAAAAGCAGCCGGGTCGCGCGGTTTGGATTGTTCGAACTCGATCTCAGCGCAGGCGAACTGCGCAAGAGCGGTGTAAAGCTGCGCCTGCAGGGACAGCCCTTCCAGGTGCTGGCGCTGCTGCTCGAGCGCGCCGGGGAAGTCGTCACCCGCGAAGAGTTGCAGCAGAAGCTCTGGCCCTCCGACACGTTCGTCGACTTCGATCACAGCCTGAACACTGCCATCAACAAAGTCCGCGAAGCCCTGGGAGATTCCGCTTCCAGCCCGCGCTACGTCGAAACCCTGGCTCGCCGCGGATATCGTTTCATCGCTCCAGTCCAAGTAGACGCTCCCGCAGCCGCCCCGTCCGGTGGAGACAGAGCAATCGTCTCGCCTCCAATACCAGCCGCTTCATCAGACTCCGATTCGCCGCCGGTTTCTCTGCATCCCGAACTCGAAGTCCCCATCCCGCGCCGGGCCATCACCCGCAGCCTCTTCTCGCTGATTCAGGTCATGTACCTGGCGTTCTATTTGTCGGCTCTATTTCTCCTGCGTTATGTGCAGGAGATCGGCGACCAGTTCCGCAATCCATTGGGCGGAACGATCCTCGCCGGAGCCGTAATGATCACGGCCGGCGTGGGCATTCCCCTGCGCCTGTATCTGATTTCCGCGGTGAGCTTTGACTACCAGCGTCTGGGTGAAAAGTTCCGCCAAATGTTCCCTTTCATCCTCGCGCTCGACCAACTCTGGGCAGTCGCACCGTTCCTGCTGATCCCTCAGATCGGCCTCGGCGCGGCGTTCGCAGTCAGCGCCGCGCTGCTGTACCTGCCGTTTTCCGAGCGCACCCTGATCCGCATGGCCTATCTCGGCACCAAACGCTAGCCAGCGATTTTCCCGGGAACCAACCTCACCCCTCCACCGTACCTACGTCTAACAGGCGGGTGAACGTGTGCCCTGCCGGAGGAACTCTATGAATCTGACCGCGCTGAAGCGTCTTTCTCTTGCCACCCTGGCTCTCGCCGTCATCGCCGTACTCCCCGCCCACGCCGACGAATGGTCCAAGACTTACAACGTCAGCGGCAAGCCCGACCTGCGGATCGAGACGTCCGACGCCAACATTCGCGTGACCACCTGGGACCAGAACACGATTGAAGCCCGCGTCGAAACCTCACGCTACAAGATTGGAGAGAGCGGCATCCGCGTCGAGGAGCACCAGAACGGCGACACGGTCGAGATCGACGTGCGCTACCCGCACCACAACTTCAATGTCGAATGGGGCAACCACAGAGTCGACGTCATTATCAAGATGCCGCGCGAAGGCCGCGTCAATCTGCGCACGGGCGATGGCAAGATCGATCTCGCCGATTTCAAGGGCGAGATGGACCTGCACAGCGGCGACGGCTCCGAGAACCTGGAAGGCGTTGACGGCAAGCTGCACGCCACGACCGGCGACGGACACATCACCGCCCACGGCCGCTTCGACGAACTCGAACTGAAAACTGGCGATGGACACGTCGAAGTGCGCGCGACCCAGGGCTCCACGCTAGCATCAGGCTGGCGCCTCGAAACTGGCGACGGCAACGTCTCTCTCGAGATTCCCAACGACCTTTCGGCGGACGTGAGCCTGCACACCAGCGACGGCCACATCGACCTCGATATGCCCATCGTCACCGAAGGCAAGATTCGCGAGAACGACGTGCACGGCAAACTCAACGGCGGTGGCAACCCCCTGACGATCCATACAGGGGACGGATCGATTCATTTGCGCAAGGGCTAAAGCGATCATCGGGCGTCGGACTTTAGCGTCTGCCCAGGCGTCTTCCACTCCGGCGACGCCTGGGGCTTATACTTTGGAGTCCCACTGTTCTCATTTCCTACCGGAAGAGGTTCCTCGCATGACCATTCCGCGCATGAGTCTAGTTGCGCTTTCCGTCATTTCCCTCATTTCTCTAGCCACCGCCCAGCAACCGGCCGCAACAAACTACACTCCAGCCCTCGACGTTACCGCCATGGACCGCACCATCGATCCCTGCACAGATTTCTTCGCCTATTCCTGCGGCGGATGGCTCAAGAAGAACCCGATCCCTCCCGACCAAACCTCGTGGGATACGTACTCCAAAATGCAGGATGAAAATCTGGCGCAGTTGCGCGGCATCCTGGATGCGGCCGCCGTACCCGATAGCAAGCGCAATGCGGTCGACCAGAAGATTGGTGACTACTACGCTTCGTGCACCGACGACAAAACGCGCGACGCTAAGGGGCTCGAACCCCTCAACTCAGATCTGAACCGCATCGCGGCGATGAATTCCAAGTCTGAGATCCCCGATTTAGCCGCCAGCATGACCTATGACGGCGTTCTCTTCCGATTCGAGTCCATCCAGGACTACCGCGACGCCAATCAGGTCATCGCCAACGCCGACCAGGGCGGACTCGGCCTGCCGGACCGGGACTACTACACCAAGGAAGATGCAAAATCGCAGGAACTCCGCAAAGCCTATCTGACGCACGTTCAAAAGATGTTTGAGCTCTTGGGCGACAAACCGGGTGCAGCCGCCGCGGAAGCCCAGACCGTGATGCTCATCGAGACCGCGTTGGCGAAAGGTTCCATGACGGTCGTGGAGCGCCGCGACCCCAAATCCCTCGACCACAAGATGACTGCCGCGGATTTGGAGAAAATATCCCCCACCTTCGGATGGCCCGTTTACTTCGCCAAAGTCGGATTGCCCTCGCTCGCATCTCTGAACGTGGCCGTCCCGGCCTTCTTCAAGACCATGAATGAAGTGCTCGACAAAGAGAGTCTTGCCGACTGGAAGGCATACCTGCGCTGGCATCTCGTGCACAGCAATGCGCGATTTCTCGCCATTCCGTTCCGCGACGAGAACTTTAACTTCTACGGCAAGACCTTGCAAGGACAGCAGGAACCCTTGGCGACCTGGAAGCGCTGCACCGAAGATGTGGACAATCACCTGGGCGAGGCTCTCGGGCAGGCCTACGTCGAAAAATACTTTCCACCCGCTGCCAAACAGAAGGCGCTCAAGATGGTGAACGAGATCGAAACCGCGATGCAGCAGGACATCAACAGCCTGAACTGGATGTCCCCAGCAACGAAACAGCAGGCACTCCTCAAACTGCAGAGCATGGCCAACAAAATCGGATACCCCGACAAGTGGCGCGACTACAGCAAACTCGAAGTCGTCCGTGGCGACGAACTGGGGAACGCGCAACGGGCACGCAAATTCGAATTCGACCGACAACTGGCTAAAATCGGCAAGCCGGTCGACCGCGGCGAGTGGGACATGACGCCGCCCACCGTGAACGCTTATTACGATCCCCAGATGAACAACATTAATTTCCCCGCAGGCGTGCTGCAGCCCCCGGCGTTCGATCCCAAGTCTGACGCCGCTCCCAACTACGGCGACACCGGCGGCACCATCGGACACGAACTCACTCACGGCTTCGACGATGAAGGCCGCCAGTTCGACGCCCAGGGAAATCTGCGCGATTGGTGGAAGCCCGAGGACGGAAAAGAATTCGAAAAGCGCGCCAGCTGCATCTCTGACCAGTACTCGACCTACACCATCGTCGACGACATTAAGATCAACGGCAAGCTGACGCTCGGTGAAGACGTCGCCGACCTGGGCGGTCTGTTGTTGGCGTATATGGCATGGAAGGCCGACACTGCCGGCCAAACGCTCGCCCCAATCGATGAACTGACACCCGAGCAGCGCTTCTTCGTGGGCTACGGCCAGAGCTGGTGCGGCCAGTCGCGCGACGAGACCAAGCGCCTGCGCGCCACCGTCGATCCGCATTCTCCGGAAAAATATCGCACCAACGGCGTGGTCTCGAACATGCCTGAATTTCAGGAGGCGTTCCACTGCAAAGCCGGCTCGCCCATGGTGAATCAGAACCGTTGCAGGGTTTGGTAAGCGCGCGCGACACTTACTCGAAACGACTCATGTGGGGACAGCCGCCTTCGGCTGTCCCGCGATGCGAAGCGAGCCGCAACACAGCTATACCTCCAGCCCGATCGACCGCATCAGTTCGAGCCCGTTGCTCTTCGTAACCACGCCGTCGCGCAGCTTGTAGTCGAAAGTCATTCGCCCGTTCGCCAGCTCATCCTGGAAATGGACATTGCGCAAACGTCCCGCGACCGATCCCCCAATATCGGTCAGGGCCAGGTCATGCGTGCTCACCAGCCCAATCGCGCCGCGATTCACCAGCGCGCGCACGATGCCTTCCGCGCCAATGCGGCGATCATTCGAGTTCGTCCCTTGCAGGAGTTCATCGAGTAAAAATAGCAGCGGCGGCGGATCGCCACCCGCCAAGTCAAAGATCTGCCGCAGCCGCGTGATCTCCGCATAGAATCGCGAGCTGCCTTCCTGCAGCGAATCGTTGACGCGAATGCTAGCGC
Source organism: uncultured Acidobacteriaceae bacterium (assembly GCA_963701935.1). GTDB lineage: Bacteria > Acidobacteriota > Terriglobia > Terriglobales > Acidobacteriaceae > Sulfotelmatobacter. Next base: position 148,550 of record CAVPBT010000004.1, read on the forward strand.
CCACTCGCAGCGGAGTAAGCCGCAAGCGCCGCGCTCGCACCGGCGCGCCCGCCATCGCGAGCACAACATTCATCCCGATCGCGCGCAGCAGCGTGCTCTTGCCCGACATGTTCGACCCGCTGACCAGCAGAACCCGCGTCTCATCGCTGATGCTCACGTCGTTACGAACGCACAGCGCCGTCGGCACCAGCGGATGCCCGAGGTCCTCGCTGTCGAACGACGCCACGCCGTTCGCGAACTCAGGAAACGGGTCGGCGGGATGCTCGAAGCTGTACGCCGCCAGCGACAGCAACGCCTCCATCTGTCCAATCGTATTCACCCATGACCGCAGGGCAGCGCCGTGAGCCTCGCGCCAGCGTTCCGCCGCAAAGGCAACTTGCACCGAGTACATCAGCGGAGCATCCAGGATTCGAACCGCGACGTTATGTCGCGAGTTGATCAGGTCGACCAGAGTCCTGAGCCGCGCAATTGCACGCGAAGCCGGCGCCCCGCTCGACAAAAGTTCCCGCTGCAGTGCCTGCAATCGCGAAGCCTGGAACGTGTGCGCTTCCACCCGCGCGAGCACGCCGGAAAGAAGATCGAGGTCGCGAAACGCGTGCTCCGTCCCGTGCAGCACGTCTTCAAGCGGCTTCTTGAGGCGGTAAGTAAACACGGCCTCGATCACAACAATCAGCACGAGCAGCGTTGCCATCCCCCACATCGCCCACACCACAGCTCCTGCAACCGCCAGGACCGCGAGCAAGGGAGCGAGCCATCGCAGCCACAACGGTTTCATCTGGTTCGGCGATTCCGCCCACTTCAACAGCGCTTCGGGATGCACGCCCACGCCCACATCTTCGCCCAGCACTGCCAGATCTTCCCGCAGATCGAGTTGATCGCGTAGTTCATCCACCGCCGCATGCCGCTCGCGGATCTCTGCGACGGGCGACGGAGACAGCAGCCACCGCGCCACCGTGTCTTCGCCCATGCGTGTGCGCGCAGTCGATAAAAGCTGGAACAAGCTGCCCTTGCCGAACAGGTCGAGATCGCCCGCGTACACATGATGCGGATCGTCGAATCGCTCACCAGTTTCTCCAGATCCGGCCCAACGATCTTCAATGCGGGCTATACCCTTTTCATAAAACGCAACCGCGCGTTCGGCCAACTCACGAGCGCGCAGAACCCGCGAGTGATACGACGCGATGCCCACGAACGCCGCCACCGGCGCAACCAGCCACCATGCCGAGAGAGCATGCGCCCGGAGCGCAGCCCACGCCAGAAACACCGCAAGCACAGCCAAGACAAGGCGCACATTCCCCAAACGGATATGAATTTTCTCGTTGTGCGCAACCCGCGTCACACGCTCGTTTCGACGCCGCACGTATTCTTCAGAGGGAATCACGAATCAGAATGTAGCAGGTACACCGGGCATGAGGAAGGGATTCACAGAGGAAGCGAGCCACCATGAAGGCGTCATCGCGAGCGGAGCCGCACTTCAGGCGAAGCGAGGGATCTCGCGTGAAGCGTCGCGGGGCTGCGCGCAAGATCCTTCCCTTCGCCTGAAGAACGGCTCCGGTCAGGATGACTCCCAATCTAACTTGGTGCGCATCTACTCCGCACTCTTCGCGTCCCCAAACAAAATCATCCGCATCGAAATACTTCCGAAGTCAAACCCCCCATACGGATACGATACCGCGTCGCGCTCATCCGTGCTGCCCATGCAATACAGCAGCGGCAAGTAATGCTCCACCGTAGGATGCGCCGTCGCCAGCAGCGCTCTCGCCCCACTTCTGCGGCTGCAGCCAGCGAATTCGCATCGTGCTTCTCGACCGCATCCTTCACCCGCGCGTCAAACTCCACCGCCCAGTCATAAGCGCCCGAAGGATTGTCCCAATCAATGCGCCGCAGGTTGTGCACGATGTTTCCGCTGCCCAGAACCAGAACTCCCACGCTCGCGCAAGGACTGAATCTCGCGCCCCAACTCCAGATGCTCCTTGAAACCGCGCCGCTCGTCGAGACTCAACTGAAACGCCGGCACGTCCGCATTCGGATACATATGCCGCAGCACGCTCCACGAACCGTGATCCAGTCCCCACTGCTCATCCGCGCGCAATCTCCGGATTCTTCGCCAGTTTCTCTGCCTCGGATAGGCGCTCCCGGCGCAGGGTACTGCACTTCATAGAGCGGCCGCGGGAATCCATAGAAATCGTGAATCGTTTTCGGATGAGCCGACGTCAGCACGTGTGCGCCCTCGGTCACCCAGTGCGCCGACACCACGCACACCGCCTTGGGCTTAGGCAAGCGCGCGCTCAGACCATGCAGCGCCTCCGTATACGCATTGTGCTCAATGGCGTTCATCGGCGATCCGTGCCCGACAAACAAGACCGGCATCTTTTCCAACGCAACTCTCCCGCCAGAGCCGCGACTCAGCCTGCTCCGGTCTCACACTCATCTCTATTAACTCTTTGATTATCAGCGATAGAAAAGGATTCGCCACCCGACGCTGCCGGGCCCTACTGCAAATCAGACTTGTCAGGGTTATAGAAGAAGCGGAATCGCAAAGCGAGGTAAGGTCCTGTGAATTCGGAAGGCAGCGGCGGAAACGGATTCGACGCCGAGATGCCAGCCCAGGCCGCGCGATCAAGAGCCACATCATTGGACGTTGCGACCAGTCGCATATCCGCAACCTTGCCATCTTTCGTGATGGCAAACTCAATCATCAGCTTGCCCTTCTTCATCTCCGCCGATTCCGGAATCGCGCGATACCAGTTCTCGCGAACATCCTGCAAAATGCGTTGCAGGTACGGACCGAAATCGACGCCCTGCGTGTCGCTCAGAATCTCAAGATTCCCCAGCGCCCGCCCATGCGCTCCCGTGCCCAGGCCAAAGTCGCCTTCCTGCCCACCGCCTCCACCCCGGCGCGCGGCCGCTGCTGCCGCGGCCTCCTGAACTGCCGAGCCTGCACTCATCCCGGTTCCATACTTGGCAAACGAATTATTCGGACGAGCCGGCGCCTGCAACTGCGCCGTCTGCTGACTCTGGAACTGCGGGCGCGGCGTTTGCTGCTGTCCCGGCGCTGGCTGCTGTGTTGGCTGGTTCTGCGCCGTCGTCTGCGGCGCCTGTTGCGGCGCTCGCGGCGCGTTCATCCCCGGCGCTCCCGGAGGTGGCGTCGCCAGAATCTTCCGCAACTCTTTCGGATCCAGCTCCGGATGCTTCGACATCGCGATGCGGTCTTTATCCGACGCAATGTTCGTGTTGGGCCTGCGCGTGGGCTTCTGCAAATCCGGCGGCAGCGCCAGGAAAGTCAGGTTCTTGTCCTGCGTTGAATCGACCGGAACGACCACTACGTGGTGCCACACGTTCTTCTGGATCCAAGGCAGGTACACCAGAATCATGAACACAATCAGGTGGACGATGATCGAGATCCACGCCGCCTCCCGCTTGCGCGATCTCTGCAGATCGTCCTGCAATTGGATGAGCAGGTGGGGCACATGCGCATCCAGATCACGGTAAGCGGTCTCCCAGTCCTGTGTGTCGTAAAGGCCAAGTTGCTCCGGTTGTGGTTTCTCGGGAGCTACTGGATCCTGGAATGGAATTTGCGTGATCGGCATGCGCTGGGCTTACTTGTAAGAGCTAGCTGTGTTCGCCGTGTCGTTAGACACCGAATACACTCGCGGCGTTGCATCCGGCCTTCAAGGAAGAAATGCAATGAGCGCGCGCTGCTCTACAACCAAGTTACCTCTATTTTCGCATCTTTCAGCCCACTCTGCGCACCCATAAATCGCCCGCGACTTAGGTGTGTAAACATATGTAAATCAGGATCTTGCGATGAGATTCCAGATCTGGGGCCCTCCTAGGAAGGCGTCATCCCGAACGGAGCCGCTCTTCAGGCGAAGTGAGGGATCTCGCGCGAGAGCTTGCAAGGACACTGCGGTTCAGTGTTTCGTCTGACCAATGCCGGCAAGCCCCACTCTTGTCCCATGCTCGCGAATGGCCGCCACAATCTCCAGCGCCAAAGCTAGCGCCCGGCGACCATCCTCCAGCGGCACCACAGGCGTGGACCGCTCCCGCACCGCGCGAAGAAACGACTTCAACTCCGCATGCAGTGGCTCCTCCGACGCAACCGGAGGCTTGGTCACCCCGATCTGCGGATTCACCGACGGCGTTCCCGTCGCCGTGTCGTGCCCAACCGTAAAGACCAGCACTTCCTGCCGCCCGTAATCGAGCGACACATACTGCCGCGGCTGGAAGAACCGCAGCTTGCGCACCCGTTCCGTCGAAACCCGGCTCGCAGTGAAGTTCGCAATGCAGCCCGACTCGAACTCCAGCCGAACGTTCGCAATGTCCACCTTGCCCGACAGAATCGGCAGCCCGACCGCGCGCACTTCTTTGACCGGAGACTTCGCAAAGGCCAGCACGATGTCGAGATCGTGGATCATCAGATCCAGCACCACGTCCACATCGAGCGACCGCGGAGTAAAGACGCTGAGCCGGTGCACCTCGAAAAACATCGGCTGCGTCAGCAGCGGAACCGTGGCCCGCACTGCCGGATTGAAACGCTCTAGATGCCCCACCTGCGCGATCCGTTTGTGCGTGGCGGCGAGTGCAACCAGTTCATCGGCCTCCGCCAGCGTGCCGGCCAGCGGCTTCTCGATCAGCACATCCACGCCGTCTTTCATCAACTCGCTGGCCACGCTCAGGTGATGCACCGTAGGACAGGCCACCGAAGCTGCCTGTAGTTCACTATGAGTAGTCAACATCTGGTGCACCGAGCCGAAGGCCTTGCACCCGAACTCGCGCGCTACCTCGTCCGCGCGGCTTGTGTCCGGATCGACCACTCCCAGCAGCCGCACCGGCTCCCCTTGTTGTTCCAGTTCCTTGTAGACTCGGGCATGGTTGCGTCCGAAAACGCCCACGCCCACCACGGCGACGGTAATCGGATTTGCGCTGGCAGGAGAAATTCTCGATGGCCAGTTGCCGGAAACAAATTGTAAACGGTATCCCGCGAAAGAGCATCTGGATTAGCGGGACTCCGCAGACGGCGTGGGTCGGTAGTTCTACGAGCACGCAGCGCGTTCAAAAGAAATTTTGTGCAGGGCAACGTCCTTGCGCCGTTGCAGAAAGACGACGAACCCGTGCACAACCGTGGAAGAGCGGCCCTTCGAGGGCCGCGTAAAAGCATGCGTAATGAGTGTGGGCTTTATAGCCCCTGTGGTTCGCTGCCAGGGACGAAAAAGTCGATTGAGAGTCTATTATCAAACTAACGCCTGAAAGGACTGAAAGCGCCCCATGAAGACGATCGCCCTGCTCACCATCTCTAACATCTTCATGACCTTCGCCTGGTACGGACACCTGAAATACCGCGAAGTCCCTCTCTACAAAGTGATCGTCGCGAGCTGGCTGATTGCCTTCTTCGAATACTGCTTCCAGGTCCCCGCCAATCGCATCGGCTCCTACGAATTCACCGCCGCCCAACTCAAGACCATCCAGGAAGTCATCACCCTGACGGTGTTCGCCGGTTTCTCAGTCCTGTATCTGAAGCAACCTCTGCGCTGGAATTACGTTGCCGGCTTCGCCCTGATCGTCGCTGCGGTCGCCGTGATCTTCAAGAAGTGGTAGTTGTGGATCGCTGTAATTGCAGACTGTTGTGGTGGCAGATTGTCATCCTGAGTAGCGGCGAAGCCGGCGCGAAGGACCGTACGTCCGCATGCCCATTCGATGCTGTGGAAGGGAACGTTCCCGAGGCGCGCAGCGATGACGACCTCGCTTGCAGCAGTCGCGCTGCCAACTTCGTAAGGTCGCTGGACGGCGCACCGTTTGGATTCCTTACTTCGCCTTCTTCAAAATCGCAATCTGCCCCGCATGATACAGCTCGTGCTGCGCGATCCCATGCAGCATATGATAGAAGTCGTACCGCTTCCCCGGCACCCGATCCCGCAACCGTTTATCCGACAAGGCAGCGACAGTCTCGACAAGCGCGTCGTGTTGGCGCTTCGCGGCGGTCACAGCCTCGCGCCATGCCGATTCCGTCGGTGCAGGCACGCGCGGAAAATTCGCAGACCCCTTGAGCTGGCACTTCTCGCCGCTAAGGCGCCGCAAACCGGCTCTATCCCACGCGGCAATATGCAACACAAGCTCCCAAATGCTGTGGACATTAGCCACCGGCTTGGCTGCGGCTCTAGCCGCATCCACGTCTCTCAGCAGTTCGAGCACCGCTGGACCATGCCACGCGCTCCCGTAAAAAGCGCGATGCAATTGATCCGCAATGCGCCCAGCCTCATGTGCCGCTACTTTCTTCTTCATGAATGACCTTCGCCCGCGACGACCGCAATCCCCACCGCATTCGCCGCGTCGATCACCTTCTGCCCATCCAGCAGCAGGCACTTCCCCGCATCGATTGCCAGGCAACTCGCCCCCGCCGCCTGCATGACCTCGATCGTCTTCACCCCGATCACCGGCACATCAAACCGCATATCCTGATTCGGCTTCGCAATCTTCACCACCGTCAAGGCCCGGCTGAGCGTGGACGCATCTCCATGCAGCGACCGCATGATCTGTCCCGCGCGTTCGATCGTCGCGTCGGTGCCCTCCATCGCTTCGACCGCAACGCACGCCGATTCCGCAATCACTACCGTCTGCCCAATATCGTGCTCGGCCAGCCGCCGAGCCACCGCGCGCCCGTACTCAATATTCTTGCGCTCTTGCTCGCTCGGTTCGCGCCCGGTGAGCACGCCGGACTTCACCAGCAACGGCTCCAGCAGCCAGGTCGACTTCTCCAGCGTGATACCTTCATCCGCCAGCACCTTCGCCACAGCCCCCAGCAGCGAGTCCGTATTGCGGGTCGTGAGCGACAGCAACATCTTCGCCAGCCGCCAGTCCGGACGGATGCTGGAAAAAATCTGCTTGTGCCGCACCTGCCCCGCCATGATGGCGCGCCGCACACCCTCCCGCTGAAACGTCTCAATCAGCTTCGACAATTCGCCCAGCGAAAGCCAGTGGACCACTGCCGCCCCGTGCGACTCAATCTCCGGAAACGCCTCCTCCTGAATCGCCGCCACCACCACGTCATATCCCTGCGCCCGCGCCGCCTCCAGCACGAGAAACGGGAATTTTCCATTGCCGGCAATGAGCCCGAGTTTTTCGGTTGGTAAAGGCATGAGGTCAACGCCAAGACACCGGTGCGGAGCCAGTCTAGCATTTGGCGTCGCAGGGGGGATGTCGCTACCGGTGCCCTGGAGTACATAAACGAACAATCGGCGCCGTCGCCTGCTTGCGCAAACTGTGTGGCATCGCGTTAAGATGTTCTTGCGTGTGCCCCGAGCACCGCACGCCACTTTGCCTATGCGTCTCAAACACAGGAATCGTGTTCTACGTCTGTTGCTGACATCGCTGTTGACCGCCGCCACCGCTGGGGGCAAGGCTGAAGCTCAATCACCGCCAACCGGATGGGTCATCTATCCGATGCCCGAAAGCAATAACAGCGTAATGCAGTGCGCCAACCATTCAGAGCTTGAATGGCGCGTTTCATTGTCGGAGGCGGGTACCGCACAGATTGCCCCGCACCCGAGCACCCACGGTGCAGGGTCCTCCAAACTTCCCCCCCGTGTCAAACGGCAAAAAGGGATGATTGGAGCCGAGAGCACCTTCAAACTACAGAACGGATGGCTCCTTGGTTTCGACGCTGGCGAGTTCGGTGGCGGCTTGTGGTTTGCCAGCGTGGACGGTAAGACGCAAGAACTTTCCAATCAGAATGTCCGCGGATTCGTAGGGACTCAGCAGGGCGTTCTGGTTTTCGTTGGTCTCGCGCACATGTTCCACGATTCGGGCAAGGTGCTAATCGTTCCCTACAACATCACATCCCAATCTGACCTGAGGACCTTGGTTGAGCTAGACGGCGCTCCAGAAGCGGTCTCAAAGCTGTCCGATGATACGGCGCTTGTAATCACGACGCAGGGAATCTCACAGATTTCTTCCTCCGGCGTAAGCAAGACCTTGCTGCGTCGCGGATTCGGTGGCCTATATCCCAACTCCATAGTGTCGGCATCTGATAGCGCCATCTACGCTGGTATGCGGCTGTTCGTTGTCCGTCTCGTGCCGGAATCCGGGGAATACACAGAGCAATGGCTTGTACCTGACAATTGCAAGCACTTCAGAGTTCGTGACCAACAGTGCGTCTGTAGGAAATGACTCGACCGGCTTGCCAGTTTCCGCACGCTCACTTCTTGCCGCCCGACGCCCCATACCCCCACCACAAATATTGCAGCGCCTCGCCCAGCGTTTGCCGCCGCACCGCCCCGTCCACGTGTCCGGCGTTGCGGGCAAATACAAACTGGTAGTGATATCCCTTCGCCGCGAGTACCTTGGCCGTCAACTCGTTGGCCAGAACCCAATCGTGCATGTTGTCGCGCATCACGTTCGGATTGAACAGATCCCGGTCCCCCACTTCCATCCAGATTCGTATCGGCTTCACAGGGCTCTCGGGAATGAGATGCTCGTGAAACTCCCAAGCCCCATGCGGCGTCTGCGGATTCGAAGGCCACTGCTGGTTCACAAATGTTCCCGAGTACGTCAGCACGCGGTGATAAAGCTCCGGGTGATACCACGCCATGATCAAGGCGCAAGAGCCTCCCGAGCTGCCGCCCATGGTCGCCCTGCCCTCGGGATCCTTCGTCAGCTTCACATGAGCCTGCGCCTCCACCAGCGGCAACACTTCCTTCTCCACAAACTCGGCATACACCCCCGACATCGTGTCGTACTCCAGCCCGCGTTCGCTCCCCTGCGCGTCCCCGCTCCCGTTGCCGATCGAAATGGCAATCATCACCGGGACCTTGTGCTGCGCGATCAAAATATCCAGAGCCGAAAAGAACAACTGGTCGGGCCCGTCCGCTCCCACCATGAAAGGCGCGACGCTCCCCGCAACATACTGCTTCGGAACATACACGGTGACCTTCCGCGTGTACGGCGCCGGATGGCTCGTCGTCACAATGAGCTTCGCAGGATCCGCCGGATCTGGCTTGCCGAGCGCTCCCGCATCCCGCGCAATCCCCGGATAAATCTTGCTGTCCGCAGAGTTCATCGTGAACTCAATCACGCTACCCTTCGGAATGTCGCCCAGCGCGGCCGTTTCGCGTGGCGCCGCGTGCGAAGGCCCAATAACAAAATTCCCATCCACGTTCGCAGGAGGATTCGCCCCATCAGGCAACTCCTTGGCCTCGACGTAGCCAGGAGTGTGAGGATCCCGCGTCGGCGGCGCCGGCCGTACCGTAGTCTGCGCCGGCGGCGCAGTCTGCCCCGAAACTGCATGGCCAAGCGTGCTAAGAACAGCTAGCAAAGAAATGCTCAGACAGCGCGGAGATGAAGTCATGCATGCCATTCTGCATCATTTCGGCCCAATGAACCACGCGTCCGCTGCCGCCGACTGCACCGCGGAGGTGGAAAAGGTCGCCAGAGTCACCTGATTCTATGTCGCGTTGAAGGTTCCGAGCGCTTCGAGAAATCTCGCTACTCCCAGCGAAACACTTTCGCCGAAAGCGCCGTACACACGATAAACACCACGGCCAGCGCCGCTACATCGCCCACGTGAGCCGACCAGGCATCGCCCTTCCAAATCCCATCGAGCAGTGACACCGTGTAAGTGAGCGGCACAACTCTCGCCACTGCCTGGAGTGGCGGCGGCAGCGCTGTAACCGGCACGAAGAGTCCCGACACCGCGATCATCGGGTACATGATCACGGCGCCGATGGGCTGCGCAAAGCGCGCGGTGGGAACGATGCTGGCGATGAGAAACCCGATAGACAGGATGCTGCAGGTGCTCATGAGAAGCGCTATCGTAAAGCCGACCAGTGGAGCATGGATCCCGACCGGATAGTAGCGTTTGCCCGCTAGCACCATCAAGGCCAACGTAGCCGCGGTGAGCAGCAGCTTCACCACCACGTGTGCAGTAAGAATCGTCTGGGGGCGCAGGGGAGTGGCGCGGAGCCGTTTCAGAATGCCCCCTTCGCGGTAGATCGAAATGATGGTGACTAGCGACAGCACTGCGCTGATAGCGATCAGGACCGAGGCCAGCACCGGTAGGCCGGCCCCGATAAAACTGCTAGCCGCCAGTGAGGCCGGTGGGAGGCTGTGGCCGACGATCCGACCGGTTACGACGAATACCAAGACGGGGATACCGATCGTTCCGAACGCCCCCAGCGGCTCGCGGAGGAATATCTTGATCTCGATCCATGTCAGTTTCCACAGTCCACGCAGCATCATGAATCCCGCCTAGTCGCGAATCGAGTGACCGGTCAGTTTGAGAAAGACGTCCTCAAGGTTGGGGAGAATCGTGCGGAAATCCGTAACCCGGATGCGATTCTCGGAGAGACAATGAATCACCTCAGTGACGAGATCGTCGCCCCGGCCCCGAATCGTGAACTGCGAATCGCTGCAGATTACCGCCTCGACTCGCGGGATGGTTCGAAAGCACTCTCCAGCCCTTCGGTCGTCCGTGGCGAGAATGACGGTGCGCTCCGGACAATGCCGCTTCACGAGGCTCTCCGGTGTGTCGATGTCAATGATGCGTCCGTGTTCGATGATCGCCACCCGGTCGCACAACCGTTCGGCCTCCTCCATGAGATGAGTGGTCAGGAAAACCGTCTTGCCGCGCTCGCGGATGCCTCGCACGAGTTCCCAGATGGCGCGCCGCGCCTGCGGATCGAGCCCGGTCGTCAGCTCGTCGAGAAACACCAGTTCGGGATTGTTGATCAACGCGAGCGCAATGAACAGCCGCTGCTTCTGGCCGCCCGAGAGGGTCATGAACCAGGCATTTCGCTTGTCGCTAAGGCCGAGTTGTTCGAGCAACCGCTCGCTGTCGATCGCATTCTTCCGGTAAAGAGAGGCCCAGAGGTCTACAGCCTCCCACACTTTGATCCGCTTCTGCAGCTGTGCCTGCTGCAGTTGAACTCCAATCCGCTCTTGCAGCTGGTAGACGTCGTTGAAGGGATCAAGACCCAGCACCGAGATGGTGCCCCGGTCGGGCGTGCGCAGACCCTCGATGCACTCCATCGTAGTCGTCTTTCCCGCGCCGTTCGGCCCAATTAAACCAAAGATTTCACCCTCATTGACCTCGAACGATACCTCATCGACCGCCACCGTAGATCCGTAGGTTTTGCGGACTGAGGAAGCCTGGATGACTGGGCGCCCGCTCACTTAATAATCCCGCGCTCCGAAGCCTCAATAAAGCGGATCAGCATATCCACATCCTCGCCGCGATCCGGTTCGGCCTTCAGCTTTTCCAGAGCCTGCGACGTATTCATCTTCGAGGCCAGCAGAATCTTGTAAGCGTGATGAATCTTCGCGATGCGCTCCTTCGAAAATCCACGCCGCTCGAGCCCGACTTTATTCATCCCGTAGGCATGCGTCTCGCGCGCCGCCGACGTCATGGAGTATGGCAGAACATTCTGCGTGATCGTCGTCCCGCCGCCGATATACGAATGCGCCCCGATACGCACGAACTGATGCACCGGGCACAACGCTCCCACCACCGCCCACTCTTCCACCGTCACATGCCCGCCCAGCGTCGCGCCGTTCACCAGCATGGCATGATCCTCGATCAGGCAATCGTGCCCAATGTGCGTGTACGCCATGATGAGCAAATGGCTGCCGAGTTTGGTGAGCCCGCCGCCCTTCACCGTTCCGCGATTGATGGTCACATACTCGCGGATCTCGTTATGATCGCCGATTTCGAGGCGCGTCGGCTCGCCCTTGTAGGTGATATCCTGCGGCGCCATGCCGATGGCGCAAAACGGAAAGAAGCCGTTGTCGGCGCCGATCTTGGTCGGCCCTTCAATCGCCACATGCGAAACGAGGTGGCAGCCCTCTCCCATTTCGACGTCCGCCCCGATCACACAATACGGCCCAATCTTGCACGACGCGGGAACTTTCGCGCGCGGATCGATCAGGGCCGTAGGGTGTACGTTCATGGAAGAAGAATTCATTGAGGAGGAATGTGGAGCGGCCTTCCTTCGTGAACCTTAGTGTCCTTAGTGGTTAAAGCTCTTCAAGTCGGCTGGGGCAATCACTCTCCCGCGCCATCGTCTGACCCCCGCCCGCGCGAACTGTCAATCAACTGGCACGAAACCGCCGCCTCGGCAACGCGCTTCTCGCCCACGTATGCGTAACCCTGCATCTTCGCCGCGGTCATCCCCGGCACCGAGCGCCACCCTTTGACTTCCACTTCCAGCCGCAACTGATCACCGGGGCTGACCGGCCGCCGAAACTTCGCGCGCTCAATCCCGGTAAACACCATCACCTTGTCGCTGCGGTCCTCGACTTCAGTCAGCAGCAACGCGCCGCCAGCCTGCGCGATGGCCTCCACAATCAACACTCCCGGCATGATGGGCAGCCCGGGAAAATGTCCCACGAAGAACGGCTCGTTGATGGTCACGTTCTTGATGGCGACAATCCGCTCCTTGCGCTTCAGCTCGAGCACGCGATCAATCAGCAGCAACGGATAGCGGTGCGGCAGGATCTTCAATATGTCGTGGATGTCGAGCGCGATCTTCGTCACGCCGGGTGAAGCCTCCGGCACAGGGCTGCTCTCATTCATGTTCGTCTCAAACTCGTTCGTCTCAAAACGGCGTGAAGATTATACTGTACGACTTGGCCCGCAGGCGCGCCCTCTGCCCGCCTCGATTGACGCGGCCCGGAAATTGCGCCAAGCTCTTCTCCGCGAACTCAGCGGGGTTTCTCTGCGATCTCTGCGGTCAAAAGCTTTAAGCCGAAAGGTTCGGAACGTCGCGAAAGTTCGGTGAGGTCAACCGCAAAACGCAGGCAGAATAGGGAAAAGATGCCGACGAAGAAATCAGAACGTACCCCGCGAACCAGAACCGAGCCCTTCCAATCCGATCCCATCTGGACCGAGCGCCTGCGCTACTTTGAAGCGCGCCAGGAACAGATCGTCCAGACGATCCGCGAGTTCGTAGAAATCGAATCCCCCAGCGACAACAAGCCTGCTGCCGATCGCATGGGCGCCTTCCTCGCCGGAAGCTTCGAGGCCGTGGGCGGCCACGCCCGCGTCCACCAAGCCAACGACTATGCGGACAGCGTTCAGATCGACTTTCCCGGCCGCGAAAAGCTCAAGCCGGTTCTGCTTCTCGGCCACTTCGACACCGTATATCCGCTTGGCACTCTCGCCACCATGCCCTGCCACGTCACCGAGGGCCGCATGCACGGTCCCGGCGTGCTCGACATGAAATCGGGCGTCGCTCTCATGCTCTATGCGATCGCCGCGCTGCAAACGTGGCACGGCGCGCTGCCGCGCCCCGTCACGGTGTTTCTCGTTTCCGACGAAGAAGTCGGCAGCTACTCTTCGCGTAAAATCACCGAGACCCTCGCCAAAGAATCCGCAGCCGTTCTCGTGCTCGAACCCGCGCGGCCCGCGCGGCGCCGTGAAGACTGCGCGCAAAGGCGTCGGCGAGTACATTCTGAACGTGAAAGGCATCGCCGCTCACGCCGGACTCGACCCCGGCAAGGGACACAGCGCCATTCTCGAACTCGCCCGCCAGATCACCGCCGTCTCCAAGCTCAACGACTTGCAACACGGCCTTTCCGTGAACCCCGGCGTGATTCGCGGCGGAACCCGCACCAACGTGATCGCCGCCGACGCGACCGCCGAAATCGACGTCCGCATCAGCCATGCGCAAGCAAGCCGCCGCGCTCGACCGCAAACTTCGCGCCCTGAAGCCCTTCGACAAGCACTGCAAGCTCACGATCGAAGGCGGCGTCAACCGTCTGCCCATGGAACGCACTCCCGGCGTCGCCGCTCTCTATGCGAAAGCGCAAGCGATCGCGAAGCAGATCGACTGGAAACTCGAAGAAGCCGCGGTCGGCGGAGGCTCCGACGGAAATTTCACCGCCGGCATGGGCATCCCCACCCTCGACGGCATGGGAGGCCCACGGCCAGGGCGCGCACGCCGTCCACGAACACATCATCATCTCTGAACTGCCGCGCCGTGCCCTGCTCCTGGCGGGAATGATCGAGACCGCGTGAAGCCCAGTCAGCCGGCAGAATGGCGGTGAAGAAGTTCCTCTGTGTCCTCCGCGTCCTCTGTGGTTGAAGATTTCGTAGGGAGTATCTCAAAACATGCTGAAGTTCATGGTCGTGCTCTACAAACGCCCCGACCTGACGCAGGAAGAATTCCGCCGCCATCTGCAAGAAATCCACGGCCCGCTGGCGAAGGCTCTTGCCCGGCGTCCGCAAATACATCCAGAATTTCGTCGTCGATGATCCCAAGCGCGCGCCCGGCTGGGATGCGATCATCGAACTCTACTTCGACAATTGGGACAGCATGGAGGCCGCGTGGGCAAGTCCACAGGGCGCCGCCTCCGACGCCGATCTTCCGGCATTTGCTGACTTAAGCAGAACGACCTGGTCGGCGGTCGACGAGATTACGGTTTTGCCGTGAGCACCAGGAAATAATCCATCTTGTCGCCCTTCACAAAGTCGTACTGATCGAGCAGTGTATAGCCCGCCTGCTGCGCCTCGCTGAATCACAATCTCGCGACTGACTCCGTGATCCTCGCCGTTTCCGTTGCGATCAATAATCCCCACCTTCGCCCCCGGACGCAGCGCCCCGCGCAGGTTTCGCAGCAAGGCCACCGGCTGCGCCACTTCGTGATACGTCTTCAGCAGCAGCACGGCATCCACGGAATTCGCTGGCAACACCGGATCGTCCGCCTTGCCCAGAATCGTCTTCACGTTCCGCAGCTTCTCTTTCTGCGCCCGTTCGCTGACGTAGCGGATCGCCTCCGGGTTAATATCGACCGCATACACCGTACCGCCCGCGCCCACTCGCCGCGCCGCGCGAACCGTAAACCATCCCGACCCGGCACCGATATCCGCCACGCCCTTGCCCGGCGCAATCCCAAGAATGTCCATCACGCGATTGATCTGCAGCCGATCCTCGCGCCCCGGCGAATCGAAAATCGAAAGATCTCCCGTATACGGCTCGCTGGTCTTCCGCTGTTCGCTGGTCGCGGGCGTCGAACTCTGCGCTATGCCAGTCTCGGCGCAAGGAAAAAAGAAGAGAAGCAGAACAACCGCAACCACGCAGCGTCGAAACATCTGAACCACCCTCCGAGGAGAAACCCCTTCGAGAATAGACTCTCAACTCCAGTCCTGGTGAGCGCCCGTGTTGGACGGGCACTCCCGTCCGTCGCCTTTGACTCCGCAGACCGCGAAGCCTACACTTTTCTCAGGGGTCTCGGCTGCCTACACTGCATTCGCAAACGCCGGCCCCGTGGAGAAATTATGGGTGAGTTCTCGGTATGGCACTGGCTTTTGGTGATCATCATCGCCTTCCTGCTCTTCGGCACCAACAAGCTGGGCGACGTTGGCAAGGGCCTCGCCGAGGGCATTCGCAACTTCAAGGCCGGCATGAAGGATCCCGAACCGCCAAAGAACGAAGCCCCGAAGGAAGAGGAGCAGAAGAAGTCGTAGCATCGACCTTCACAAACACACGCCTGCAATTCAGATCCCACCCTGCTCCCGCAACATGCGATACACCAGCGCCACCGGCAGTCCCACCACGTTGCTGTAGTCGCCTTCAATGCGCGGAATCCAGCGCGAAGCCATGCCTTGGATCGCGTACGCTCCCGCCTTATCCTCGGGTTCGCCGCTGGTCACGTACTCGCGAATTTCATCCTCCGACAACGCGTTCATCGTCACCTGCGTCGTCTCCGAGGCAGTTCGCGCCAACTCCGCTGCTCTTAACAGATCGCGACTGTCGCCTGCCTTCACCAGACACACGCCCGTGATCACCCGATGCACGCGCCCGGAAAGCAGTCTCAGCATTCGCACCGCATCTGCGGGATCAACCGGCTTGCCGAGAATGGCATCGTCCACCACCACAATCGTGTCCGCCCCCAGCACAAAATCCTGCGGCCGCGTGCGCCACACTGCGAGCGCCTTCTCCCGCGCCAGCCGCTCCGCGCACTCGCGCGGCGCCTCCCCGGCCCGAGGAGTCTCATCAATATCGGCCGGCTCAACCGCAAACGGAATCCCCGCGTTGCGCAGCAATTCCTGGCGTCGCGGCGATGCGGAGGCAAGAACAATCATGGAATTCTGATTCCGCTCGACTCAGTACCGAGCGTTTCACTACCTCTCGTCATTGAGTAACTGGGTACTGAGTACTGAGTACCGAGCACTGAACCTACCGGCTGCCCACCACGCCGCGCACCGATTCAATCAACTTGCCCGAGTCGTATCCGATCCCGTCTTTGAAAACCGTCTCCACATTCTCAATGTCGTCAATCTTCTTCGATGGATCTCCCTTGATCACCACCAGGTCGGCCTGCTTCCCGGGCGCGATCGTCCCTATCCGGTCCAACTCTCCTAAGTACTGCGCCCCGTTCGCCGTCGCAATGTGGATCGCTTCCAGCGGTGTGAATCCCGCCTCCACCAGCAGTTCCACTTCACGCTGATCCCCGAATCCCGCGATCACTCCTCCCATACCCGTGGGGTCGAGTCCCGCCAGCAGCAAGCCTCCCGCTTTCGAAAAAGCGTACTCAAATTCCAACTCCTTCTTGAATGCGGCCGGCCAGGGAGAAACGTCGCTGCCCCACCGCTGCTTCAAGAAATTGCTGTCACTCGACCGCACCCGATTCGCCAGCAGCGCGCTGCGTGCATCCGGTGACAGCGCGTCGAGCACCCGCTTTTGCAGCGTCGGCCGCCCCGGAAAGCTACCCATTTCAAACACCGGAAGCGTCGAGGTCACTGCTACGTGATGCTGCACCAGATAAAGAATCGAGTCGTGCAGTGGCCCTGAATTCACATCGAACTGGGCCATCATGAATGGATCTTCGGATTTCTTCTCGGGGCATTCATCTGGCTTCTTATCGGTCACGAATTCCGTATCCACAAACCATCCATGCTCCAGGTCATCAATCCCCAGATCGGCCGCCTCGCGAAACGTGACGGAACACAGATGTCCCGTGACCTTGGCGCCGCGCTTGTGTGCCGCTTGAATCGCCGCTCCAAGCTCCGCCCGCGTTATGAACATGTACGCTTTGAAATTATCGACGCCCTGATCGAGCCAGAAGTTAACCGTCTTCGTCGCGTCCTCGGGTCCGGTCAGTTGGTGCATCTGCAACGCCCACGAACCCGCGCCCTCCAGATACGGCCCCGTTACATGGATCTTCGGCCCCAGCGCCTGCCCCGCGTCGATCTGCTTTTTCAGTTCAAGATCGGTGTAGGGCTCCAATGCCCCCGTCGTCCGAATCGTCGTCACGCCGCCCGCCAGATAGAGTCGCGGAAAGCTGTACGCCATCTCCCCGAAGATTCCATTCCCCATCGGATACACAATGTGATCGTGCATCCCCACCAGCCCCGGAATCACGCTGTATCCCTGCAGGTCCAGGACCCGCGCGTCACCCGGCACTTTCGCCGCCGACGCGTCGCCCACCGACTCAATCTTCCCCTTGCTGAGGACCACAGTCTGATCCTCACGCGCCGCCGCGCCCGTCCCGTCGATCACGCGGACGTGAGTTAGCGCGACTACCGGAGCATTGACTTTGACGAAAGCCTGCACGGCAGGTGAAAGAGTCTGAGCCGCGCATGCAAATCGGCACACGAGTAGCGCTATCACGACAAAGAGCAATTTGCGCATGGTGCTTTCTCCGTTTTCATATCAGCAAGCTCAACTGATCGGCAGAGCAGGATTCTACCGAAGAAACTCCATCCCCGCATCCGCAACCAAGGACATATCTCATCCCCAAGGACAGCCACTGAGTACTGAGTACCGAGTACCGAGTACTGAGTACTCGTCTCCCCCTGTTAGAATTGAAGATTAGCCACTCACCCATGGGCGCCGCATTCATCCGCAATTTCGCGATTATCGCGCACATCGACCACGGCAAATCCACGCTCGCTGACCGCCTGCTCGAGCTCACCGGATCCCTCACCGCGCGCGAAATGCAGGCCCAGGTCCTCGATTCCATGGACCTGGAACGCGAGCGCGGCATCACCATCAAGGCCCACGCCGTGCGCATGATGTACACCGCACAAGACGGCCAGACCTACCAGCTTAACCTGATCGACACTCCCGGCCACGTCGACTTTTCCTACGAAGTCTCGCGCTCTCTCGCCTCCTGCGAAGGCGCCCTGCTCGTCGTCGACGCCTCGCAAGGGGTCGAGGCCCAGACGCTGGCGAACTCCTATCTCGCCATCAATCACGGCCTCGAAATCATTCCCGTCATCAACAAGATCGATCTGCAATCCGCCGACATCCCGCGCACCAAAGAGATGATCGAAGGCGCTGTCGGCCTCGATGCCTCCGACGCCGTCCTCATCAGCGCCAAGACCGGACAGGGCGTGCCCGACGTGCTCGAAGCCATCGTGAAGCGCGTCCCTCCGCCCAAGGGATCGCCCGACAACCGGCTCCAGGCGCTGGTTTTCGACTCCTGGTTCGATCCCTACCGCGGCGTCATCGTGCTGACCCGCGTGTTTCAAGGCACGCTAAAGAAGGGCGATCGCATTCGACTCTGGTGGAATGGCACCACCTTCGACGCGGAAACTCTCGGCGTGCTCACGCCCAAGCCGGTCGAAATCGATCAACTGGTCGCCGGTGAAGTCGGATTCATCATCGCCAACATCAAGAACGTCGCCGACACCAAGATCGGCGACACCATCACCCACGACGGCAATCCCGCCCTCGAGGCCCTGCCCGGCTTCGAGGAAATCAAGCCCATGGTCTTCGCCGGGCTCTACACCATCGATGCTCACGCCCACACGCAACTGCGCGAGGCCCTCGAAAAACTCCGCCTGAACGATTCCTCCTTCTTCTTCGAGCCTGAAAGTTCCGCTGCCCTCGGCTTCGGATTCCGCTGCGGCTTTCTCGGCCTGCTCCACATGGAAATCATTCAGGAGCGTCTCGAGCGCGAATTCAATCTCGACCTGATCACCACCGCTCCCGGCGTCCGCTACAAGATCTACAAAACCGACGGCACCATGGTCGAAATCGACAACCCATCGCGCTGGCTCGATCCCAGCGAAATCGAAAAGATTGAAGAGCCCGTCATTCTCGCCACCATCCTCACCAACGAAGAGTACGTCGGCGGAATCCTCGCGCTCGTCGAAGAAAAGCGCGGCAAGCAGAAAACCTTCGAGTACGTCAGCTCCTCGCGCGTCATGCTGCACTACGAATTGCCGCTGAACGAAATCGTCCTCGACTTTTACGACCGCCTCAAATCGGTCTCCCGCGGCTACGCTTCCCTTGACTACCATCTCGCCGACTATTGGGAATCGCCCATGGTCAAGCTCGACATCCTCGTCGCCGGAGAGCCCGTCGACGCCCTCTCCATCATCGTGCACCGCGACTTCGCCTACGAACGCGGCAAGGCTCTGGTTTCGAAAATGCGCGAACTCATCCCCCGCCAGATGTTCGAAGTCCCCATCCAGGCCTCGATCGGCGCCAAGATCATCGCCCGCGAAACCGTCCACGCCATGCGCAAGAACGTCATCGCCAAGTGCTACGGCGGCGACATTTCCCGTAAGCGCAAACTGCTCGAGAAGCAGAAGGAAGGCAAAAAGCGCATGAAGCGCATTGGCCGCGTCGACATCCCCCAGGAAGCCTTCCTCGCCGTCTTGAAAGTCGGCGAAAGCAGCGGCTAGGAGGTCCTGACGGGCGCCTCTGTTGAAAGGGCTTGCTTTTGTTTTGACTGGAGAAGCCGCGGATTCAACCGTGGAAGAGCGGCCCTTCAGGGCCGCGTCAAGCGGCTTAAGATTCGCAGGCTTTAGCCCCTGCGGTTTTAAAAGGGCGAAACTTCAAACGCGGTCAAGGATCAGGTCGTCGAGCGCAATCATTAGAGGCGAACGTCGTGCAAGATCTCATCGACAAATATCCTCTCGCTTTCATTCCACTCTTCATCCTTTTCTGGTGCGCCGTTATGTATCTCAGCGCCCTTCTCACCGGCTGGCCGAGACTGGCGGAACGTTTTCGCCTGTCCTCGACCTTCACCGGACCAACGTGGAGTTTCCAGAGTGCCCGCATGCGTTGGGCGACCCGCTACAGCAATTGCCTGACCGTGGGCGCCGATCCCACTGGACTCAAGCTTTCCGTGCTTTTTCTTTTTCGCCCCGGCCATCCCTCTTGTTCATCCCGTGGAGCGAGATTTCGGTTGCCAAACGGTCGGACTTCCTGTCCATTCGGCAAGTAAAATTGCTACTCGGCGACGACGAGCAGATCCCGTTCATGATCACGGGCCGCCTGGCCGAGCACAAGCTGGCCCGTTGAGCCAGTCTCCTAGAACTTCCTTTTCTCAGCCCTTCTCTTCCACCCGGGCAACTGCCACGCCCCAACCCCCATCTGATCAAACCGAAAGACCTAACCTGCTCACGGCTCGCCCCAGGAACTTGGAGCCTGACGCTGGGGTCTATCCCATCGACCATCCGCTCGGTCTTGGCCAGACCAACCCGCGAGGGAGGAATCCATGCACCGATGGGCTCGTTTCACACTCGTTCCTTTCACAATCGCTATCTTGACCGCGACAACCCTCGCGCAACTCGTCGCCATGCAGCCTGCACAGCAACCTGCCCCATCGACCCTCCCCTCGCCAGCAGACGCCCAGTCCAAAGCCGAAAAAGAAAAAGAGACCATTGCCCGCCACCAGGCAGCTCTCACGCTGCTCGACCTCGTTCTCGCCGGCTCCAAGAACCTGAGCCTGCCTCAAAACCGTATCGCCGTCGCCTCCGAGGCCTTCCCCATCCTGTGGAGCCGCAACGAGCCGCAGGCCCGCGCTCTCGTCACGCAAATGATCGGCGACTTCGCACAAGCTTCCACCCGCGAGCAGGAGAGTCCGGCGCCCAACATCCGGCAACAGCTTCGCCAACAGTGGCAGATGGTGCTGCGAACAATTGCCCAGGCCGACGCCGAATTTGCGATCAGCTTCATGAACGCCACCCGCGCGTTCGTGCAAATCGGAAATCCTGAACAGGAGGAAGCCGAAGAGCGCAGCCTGCGTCTGGAACTTGCGGCGCAAGAAGCCGAACACAATCCGCGCAACGCCCTGCGTCTGGCGGAGAAAGACCTGCAGACTCCCGGCGACCTGCCTCAGGAACTCATCAATTTGCAGAACCAGCTTGCCGCAAAAGATCCTGAGGCTGGCGCGCAATTGCTGCACAAAATCGTGGCCCGGGTTCGCGGCATTGGCCTCTCGGACGACAGTAACTTTAGCTTTGCACTCAGTCTGCTCAACTCGCAGGCCAACTCATCCACCAACGGCGCCGCTCCCGATGACGCTTTGAAGACGCTGGCCGACACCGTGGCTTCGACCGCGCTGAACCCCGAGTTCCCCGCAGAGTCTTGGCCTATGTTGCAAGGTTCGATCTCAGCCTTCGAACAGTTTGCGCCCGGCCGCGTGCAGGCGTTGCGCCAAAAGGTGGAGGAATACTCTCGCAATCTCAACCCGAACCAAAGGGTGTGGGACCAGTTCAACGAGGCGCAGGCCGGCGGAGATCCGAACCAGCTTCTCGCCATCGCCGAACAAGCATCCGACGATGTTCGCTCGAACATGTATCAGCAGGTCGCATGGCAGTTTGCCAACAACGGCGACCTGCAGCGCGCCCGGCAGATTGCCGACAAACTGCCCGATCCGTTTCAGCGCGAGCAAGTGTTGCAACAGGCAGTTCGACAATCGGCAGCCAGTGCCGCCAATCAAGGAGCGTTCGCGGCCGCCCGCCAACTCGCGCAAGAAATCACACCCGACGAAGATCGTGCGACGATGCTGGCGCAGTTCGCATCCAGTGCCGCGCTCGCGAAGCAGCCGACGCTCGCCCAGGAAATGCTCGAGGAAGCTGCCGGACTTCTGGTGAATCACGCCGCCGGAGCGCCCGCCTTCGCGGCGCAGTTGCAGGTCGCCCAAGCTTTCGCCCATGTGAAGCCCGCGCGGGCTGTTCCCCTGCTCGAGCGTTCCGCCGGCCAGTTGGAACAGGTCCTCACCGCCGCCGTTGCCATCGACGCGTTCTTGCCATTCCAGCACTCGTTTGACGCTGGAGAACTGATCCTGAACAACAGTTTCCTGTGCAATTCCCTGATCCGGCCTTACGCCGAGGCCACCGCGGAGCTCGCCAACGTCGATCTTCCGGCCGCCCGAATTCTGGCCGACCGCATTTCGCTTCCCGAGGCGCGCCTGTTTGCCGAGTTGTTCGTCGCGCGCACCGCGCTCGGCGACGCCCCTCCGGCCCAGCCAAGAGTTGCCGGTGGTGGCGTATTTTTGTCGTCGATGCGCTACTAAGTTTGCAGAAGAAAAACCGATTCTCCCGGCCGCAATTTTCGTTTAGGGAAGCGATCGCACCCGCAGAAAAACCTCTAAAATCGGGCCAAAAACGAAAGTACACTGACCCCAAAATGTGCAAATCTCAAAACCGGAAGGAATGCGAGCGCGCTCGGCCCGCAGGCATGTTAATACCCGGTGAATTGCATAACTGGTTACTATTCATGGATTTAAATGCCGAGACAATGTCTTCCCGAAACCGACCGCTCGGTCCTCGACAGAAGAGTTCCCGAACACGATTTTCAATTCCACAATCTTTTCCACAGGCTGAGGGTGTCAAATCGGCTGCTGGCGCAAACTCAAGGCTCTAAGGGACTTACCGAGCGCCCTCTGCAGTGTTTCCTGTAGAGCCACGGCACGACATATTCACCCGGCATCCCTTGAAAAAGATGCGCCCCGCTGATTTGGAAGGGGCAAGAGTCCACTTCAGCCATTAAGTTTTTTGACACCCAACCGGCTTCGGCGCCTGAGTGCTCGAAACCCTCCGGGCCGCAAACGCCGGATCTTCTTTGGAAGGACACGAGTTCCACTCGGCCGCTAAGCTCCTCGACACCCGAGCGCGCTTCAGCGCCTGAGGTTCGCTATCGCCTTCCTACTCCTCGTCCCCGACCCCGCCCTCAGCCAGCGACTCAAACCTCGTGCTGTTCTTCAAGAACGCCATCCGCACTTTCCCGATCGGCCCGTTACGTTGCTTGGCAATAATGATCTCGGCCTTCCCCTGCAACTCCGGATCATCCTGCTTGTAGACTTCTTCGCGGAAAATGAACATCACCAGGTCGGCATCCTGCTCAATCGATCCCGACTCGCGCAAGTCCGCCAGTTGCGGACGATGATCTCCGCCGCGGCTCTCCGGAGCGCGGCTCAGCTGCGAGAGCGCAATCACCGGCACGCTCAACTCTTTCGCCAGCGCCTTCAGCCCGCGCGAAATCGCTGAAACTTCCTGCGTACGATTTTCGAAGCGCTTCCCGCCGCCCGACATTAACTGCAAATAATCGACGATGATCAGGTCCAGTCGCCCGCCCTGCGCCTGCTTCAACCGCCGCGCCTTGGCCCGCATCTCGCTCAAAGAAATGCCGGGAGTATCGTCGATAAAAATGGGAGCATGCGCCAGCTGCTCCATCGCCCGCACCACTTTCCGCGTATCGTCCTGCCACAGCGAACCGGTGCGCATCTTGTGCGCATCCACCCGCGCCTGCGAACACAGCAAGCGCATCAGCAGCGCCTCGCGCGACATTTCCAGCGAGAACACGCCCACCACCTGCGAATCTTCAATCGCCGCATTCTCCGCAATGTTCATCACAAACGCCGTCTTGCCCATCGAAGGCCGCGCCGCAATGATCACCAAATCGGAGCGCTGCAATCCCGACGTCATCTCGTCGAGATCTGTATAGTGGGTCGCCAATCCCGTGATGCGCTGCCCGCGCTGCAGCAGAGCATCCACCGACCCAAACGATTCGCGGACGATCTCCTGCACGCCCATGAACCCGCGCCCAATCCGCTTCTCCGACAGCTGAAAAATCGCCGCCTCGGCATCGCTCAGGACATCTTCCGCCGCGTCTCCCTGGTCTGACGCCCGCGCAATCGCCGTGCTCGCCGCGGAAATCAGCCCGCGCAGCAGCGCCTTATCGCGCACGATCTTGACGTAGTGCTCAATGCTCGGCCGGTCCGGGACGCCGTCCACCAGGCTCGACACATAAGCCACATCTCCGATCGGCTGCAGATCCTTGTGCCGATCGAGTTCCTCGATCAGCGTAATCATGTCGATCGGCCGCGACGATTCCGCGAGATCCACCATCCGCGAATAAATCCGCCGGTGCGAGTCGAGCGAGAAATCCTCGATCCGCAAATGCTCCGCCGCCTGGTTGTACGCAAAGTTGTCGAGCAGGATCGCGCCCAGAATCGAGCGCTCGGCCTCCACGTTCGCCGGAAGAGTGCTGATGCTGTAATCAGTAGTCGCCATGGTCTCTATTGGCACTCTGCCCCATTCGCAGTCTGAGCATAAGCGAATGGAAAGCGAAACGCAAAATGAATTGTGCAGAAGCTGTGAAGCCCCGCGACTATCCTGTGGAAGCCCCGCGAAAACCGGTCCCTAACATAAATTTCCTGCCCTGAAGTGAGAAATTGGATTTATCCGCGTGAATCCGTGGCGAAAGATTTTGGCCCGCAAATGGAAATGCGGCCGGGGCCAGCCACCCCGACCGCATTCTTACGTGGTTTCCTGCGCTGCCTGATCACCGCGTGGCGGCGGAATGACCGCTTCGGCCCGACAGCGCTCCCGCTCTCACGAGCAACGAGTGCCGCATTTGCCAAAGCGAGTTGCCCATTCCTGATCTCGCGATCAAAAGACCTCGCGATCACGAACTGGCAAGCCTGCGGTGGCCAGCGGTCCGTCCTGTTCGCCACTCAAAGAGCAACGAAAAGGTGGGGGAGGAGGCCGCAATGCCCGGGCAACCAGTCGCGCTTGCGCGCGTTTTCTGGAATGTCCCCCGGTGATTCACCCTCGAGAATCACCAGGCTGCCGCTGGCTCTGCCGCAATCATTCGGCAAGCTCAGGAAACTTCACGTTTCGCTGAACCCACTCTCCGTTAGTTTGTTGCGCCTCGCAATACAAAAAACTTCCGCCCTTGTGCAGAAACTGTGGACGATGTGACTTCCCTGTGGAAGACCGAGGAAAACTTGAGGCGAATTGCGGGCGTGACCCTGAGCAGAGCGAAGGGGTGAGCCCGCAGCCGAAATCCTGAGCGAATGCGAAGGCTCCCCATAAGTCGCGAACAGTGCCGCCCTTTCAATAACTTAGACACCGTAAAGAAATCGCTCATGCCGGAAACGGCACAGCGTGGGGACGGCCGCCTCGGCCGTCCATTCGAGCACAGCTCGACGCTCTCTTCCTGTGTCCGTGAACCGCCGTGGAAGAGCGGCCTTCAGGCCGCGTAAGGCGCGTGAAATCAGACCCGGCTTCAGCCCCTGTGGGTCGCTCCAGATACACTCTGATCGGCGTCATCCCGAACGGAGCCGTTCTTCAAGCGAAGTGAGGGATCGCGCGGTATCGCCCCTCGATGTCCGTTGCGGCGTAAGAGAAGCCCGCACCGCTTCAAGCCCTAGTTCTCCCCGCCGCTTTTGCGTGGAATTACATTTGACCGTTCCAGATACTCCCTGAAGTAGTTCGCAGCCGCCCCCATCCGCCCCACCGCACTCGAAGGATGCGCTGCGCCAGGCTCCGCCGCAGAAGCGGGCTCGACGCTGCTCTCGGCATCCCCGATCTCCGATGCCTTCCGCAAGAGCCCCCAGGCTTCGCGGTACTGTTCGTACTTCGCTTCCGACCCTAGCCCCGTGGTACACAGAGAAATCGACTTCAACCCACGAATCTCTTTCTCGGGAATGATGTACCACGCATCCTCCCGGATCACATACGCGGCCACAAAATCGAACGACCCCGGCGGATACGGCTTATGACTGCTGCACACCGAGCAAATATAACCGTTGCCACTCTCCAGCTTCGCGATCGTGCACTTCACCTGCACTGCCACGAACTTCCCCGGACGCCCCACCACGCAGTCGTAACTCGACGAGTCTCCCCAGGGCTTGCTCGCCGGCAGCCCCTCCTCGCCCGCCCGCACCAGAAACACCGACTCCGCCCACTCGCCGCGCTTCTTCTTGTCCTGAATGATCTTCGGCTTCCGCTTCTTCACACCCGCCAAGCCAACCCTCCTCTCAACCGCGCCACTCTTCGTTCAGAAGAAAAGGGCAGCGATCCACAAATTCACCAATGCCGCCTAATCCTTCAATTCGACAAGAATGAAAAGTCGGAGGCAAGAAAATTGAGCGAAGAAAGTGGGAACGATTCCCGAAATGGGAAAGCCGTTCGTCGCGGTTTACTTTCGCCTATTATTCGCCTAGAATGAAGGGCCGCTTGGTGACCGATTTCGACGATACTGGCGAAATCGGTGGCTCAGTGGAGCGAGCACCTCGGGTTGCAACAGGAATGCAAGCGGAGCTCAGTCTCAAGCGTGCGATAATCGCGCGTGAGCATGCAGGGAGGAACAAACGCTTAGTCCAGAGTCCATCAGGGGACCACTTCGCACCTGCGGGTACCGCCTCGATCTTCTGCGAAGCGATTTCTCCTTCGGCGATGGTGACAAGGTACCACTTGTGGGATTTGCTCAGTCTCCTGTGGACTCTCGTTCCGCATGCGTTGCCGTGCTTTCAGCGAAAAATGGCCCTCGCTCAACCGTGGAAAGCTGCAGGCCTCTTGGGGCTCCGATCGTCTTCGTCTGTTTTCACGACATGCTGCAATGGTGGAAGCAAGGGACCGCGTCGGCGGAGTACTTAGAAAGCGTTCCAGCAAATAACATCGAGCAATTCTTCAATAGACATCAAGACGATTTCTCACCCGAAGCAGTCTACAGGGCAAAGACCTGGGGGCGTTTCGAGAAGGCATACCAGCTTGAATTCGTTGACCTAGGACTGATGCCCCTTGTCGAAGAGGAGGTCGGTCGATCCCTCAGCAGGCTCATCGAACAGAATGTATCCAATCTAAAGCAGTCGCTTGGCTGGGAAGATGTTACTGACGAACAGGGCCGCTGGTTGCTACAAACCGTTTTCTGGCTTGTTTCGGCAAAGATTCTGCACGACAAGAAAGTCGGAACCTTCGAGAACCTAGATTTAAGCGATGTAGAAAAGGTGTTCCAGCGTTTAGGAAGCCACTACGGTACAAGGCCGCTGGTTGTCGGAGCAAAGAAGAGGCTTGAGGCTCTCTGCGAATCGGCCTGCACCATCAAGCAGTTCAGCAGTTTGGTTCTCACAACGACGGAGTCGCTCGCCTACGTCTACGAGAACACGCTCATTTCAAAAGAGACGCGGTCATCACTAGGGACACACAGCACACCCCCGTTTCTCGTTGACTACGTCGTGGGCAACCTAGCCAACTGGGTAGCTGAGATTCCGATCAATGAGCGAAGTGTGTATGAGCCAGCTTGCGGACATGCAGCATTTCTGGTCTCCGCGATGCGATTGCTCACTGAGCTCCTACCGCCCGAGAAGGCGATCGCAGGAAGACGAGGACCATATCTGCGACGCCGATTGCGCGGCACTGATATCGACTCATTTGCCCTTGAGTTGGCCCGCCTGTCACTGACTCTCACCGACATTCCGAATCCCGACGGATGGGATTTAAAGCTGCAAGACATGTTCCTTGGCAACCGACTGGGCCAGCAGGCACAGAAGAGCACCATACTGTTGGCGAACCCGCCCTTCGACAACTTCACGCCTGCGGAGCAACGCTCCTATCGCGAAAAGAGATCTGAAGTTCACTTCATCAACAAATCTGCTGAAGTATTATGGCGCACGCTACCCGCCCTACCCGAGGGGGCGGTCTTCGGCGTCGTCCTTCCACAGAATTTTCTGCACAGCGACAACGCCCGAACCCTCCGTGAGTTTTTGGTCCGCAAGTGCGAACTTAAGGAGATTTGCCTTTTCCCAGACAGAGTCTTCTCGTTCTCGGACGCCGAGTCTGCAGTTCTCATAGGGCGCTGCACTAAGGTTACAAGCATAAACTCGGTTCGCTATCGTCGCATTCGTGAGCGCGAACTTCCGTCCTTCCAATCGGAATACGTTGCTTCGACTACTCGAAGCACCCCGCAACTGCGTTTTCTAGATAACAAGTCGTTTGCCTTACGCCTCCCCGACCTAGAAGAAGTCTGGAGTGGACTTGCGAACAATCCAACACTCGCCGACGTTGCAACGCTTGGGCAGGGCCTTGCGTATCACGGGCGCCACTTGCCGAGGGGTAGTGCAACATACTCCACGGAGCGATCTCGCGGACGTCAGCTTGGCTTTGTGTTCTTCGATCATGGGCTACAGTTGCATCATTTGCCGACGGCTTACTCGATGAACTTGGATCGCTCAGTGATTCACCGAGCGCGGGCGGGAGCAGTGGTCGGCACTCCACAGGTGCTTCTTAACTACGCTCCAGCCAGTCGTGGCCCTTGGCGATTGAAGGCCCTGATCGACGAGGACGGACACCCGGTCACAAGCCGTTTCATTCCCGTACGCCCAACTACGCGCGAGTACTCCCTTGAGATGCTTTGGGCTCTGCTAAACTCGCCGGTAGCGAACGCCTACGCATTTGCGCACCTCGGTAAGCGCGATAACACCGTCGGGACAATTCGAAAACTACCGGTTCCCAAAGTTCGGTCGTTTGAAACTGTCGGACGTGCAGTGAGCGCTTATTTGGCAGCCGCCTCTTCCGAATCAGACCCCAGCACACTGGCGAGGCTCTTACTGAAAGTCGACTCCGAGGTCTTGAGGCTGTATTCTCTGCCTCTTGAACTGGAGCAGTCTGTCCTCGAACTATTTACCGGCTGGGAGCGCGTTGGAGTGCCATTCAAACAACACAGATATCTACCGAACGAACTCCTTGGCCGGTTATGTCTCTCTGACTTTCTTGAGTTTGAAAACGATTGGTTAGCGACGAACCGTGAGCGCGGCGAATTGATCGACAAGAATATAGCGGGCACGCTGAGCTCAGAGGAAGAAACCCGTCTCAACGCAATGCAGGCATATGCTGATTATCACTTGGACCAAATGGCCCCTCGACCCACCGATGTACTCGATGAATCGGAAGATGGCCTGTTTTCCAGCGTACCGAAGAAGGATACAACCGTCTGATGCTGGGCTTCGAATATCCAACCGAGCCGCACA
This sequence comes from uncultured Acidobacteriaceae bacterium, assembly GCA_963701935.1. GTDB lineage: Bacteria > Acidobacteriota > Terriglobia > Terriglobales > Acidobacteriaceae > Sulfotelmatobacter. The sequence goes on from CAVPBT010000004.1 coordinate 177,536, forward strand.
TGAGACGGCATGGCCCAGATGGCTACGATAACTACGGGAGCTATCGCGATTGGCTCCGCGACGAATTCACGTTCAGGTGTGTGTATTGTCTACATAGGGAGCAGTGGTACGGCCGAAGCGCAACCTTTCACATCGACCATTTCAATCCAGTAGCCTCCGATGAAGATGGAAAGCTTGAGTACACGAACCTGCTCTATGTGTGTGCGACCTGCAATGAAGCGAAAAAGGCAATCCTTGGTCTTCCGAATCCCTGTGAAGTGGCTTTCGCCGAGTGCCTCCGAATCCTGCCTGACGGTCACGTCGAGTCGCTCAACAATAACGGTCTGAAACTCACGCAAGTGCTACGACTGGACAGCGACAGCAACGTGCGCAATCGCTCCCGCTGGATGAGAACCCTTGAGGCACTCAGGACTGAGCATCCACCACTTTACGAGGAACACATGGGGTTCCCTCATAACCTTCCGGACCTGCAGAAAAAGCGTGTTCCCACCAATACGAAGCCGGAAGGGGTCGCGAACTGTTACTTTGCTCTACGTGAACGAGGCGAGTTGCCGCGGACATACTAGCCGCGCTCCAAGAAAAAAGGCACGGCCGAAGCCGTGCCCCATTCATTTGTTTCGATATTCCTCTGTGTCTCCGTGCCTCCGTGGTGACAACGGGGCGGGTGGCCCATGCTTTTTGATTTCGCTTGGAACCATTAAACACAGAGGGTGCCCCATCCTTTGCGTTCTTTGCAAAGGGTGGGCATTCCGACAGTGGAGACTCTGATTTTTCCGCGACCCCCGCGACTTCGAGTAACGCCTAACAAAGCCAAAGCCCCGAGAGTCACTCGGGGCTTGAAATGGGTATTAACCGCCGCCTGCATCTTTAATTCTAGCCCGACCTGGGAGCTTGTCAAGACGCGTCGGTAAGATCGAGTGACCGTACGGTGGGCGAGGGACTCGAACCCTAATGGCTGACTAGGCCACTCGACCGCTTCGCAGGCGGCGGCCAGTACACTGGCAACACCCCCCACAACCGCCGTCCTGCGCCGATTTTCAATTGTATGGAGAAGCCCGGCGTACTTTGAGAACGAAGGCCGAATTATTTTGGCTCCTGTCCCGATTTGAAACGGAGAAAAGGCACGGCCGAAGCCGTGCCCTCAGAAAATCCGCGTTCATCCGCGTTCATCCGCGTGAATCCGCGGCCACGAAGTTTGTTTGTCTAGCTTCTGAAAACCGGACGGCCGAGACGGCCGTCCCCACATGTTCCTGGTTAGTCCCGCACCCCGTCCATAAACGCCCGCAGCTTCCGCGACCGCGAGGGATGGCGCAACTTCCGCAGCGCCTTGGCTTCGATCTGGCGGATGCGTTCGCGCGTGACCGCGAACGATTGCCCGACCTCTTCCAGTGTGTGCTCGCTGCCATCTTCGAGGCCGAAGCGCATCTTGATGACTTTTTCTTCGCGCGGAGTCAGGGTGCGCAGGACCTGTCCGGTCTGGTCCTTCAGGTTCACGTTGATCACCGCCTCTGCCGGAGACACCACGCCGCGGTCTTCGATGAAGTCGCCCAGATGCGAATCTTCCTCTTCGCCGATCGGCGTTTCGAGCGAGATCGGTTCCTGCGCGATCTTCAGCACTTTGCGCACCTTTGCTACCGGAATATCCATGCGCTTGGCGATTTCTTCCGACGTCGGCTCGCGTCCCAGTTCCTGCACCAGCTGCCGCGAGGTGCGGATCAGCTTGTTGATCGTTTCGATCATGTGCACCGGAATGCGAATCGTACGCGCCTGATCGGCAATCGCGCGGGTAATGGCCTGCCGGATCCACCACGTAGCGTACGTCGAAAACTTGTAGCCCCGGCGGTATTCGAATTTGTCGACGGCCTTCATCAGTCCGATGTTGCCTTCCTGAATCAGGTCGAGAAATTGCAGCCCGCGATTGGTGTACTTCTTAGCAATCGAAACCACAAGACGCAAGTTGGCCTCAATCAGCTCGCGCTTGGCCTGCTCCGCGTCCATGTCGCCCTGGATGATCTCGCGCTGCGTGCGCTTGAGCTCCTGAAACGACACTCCGGTTTCGAGTTCCAGCTTCTCGACTTCGCCGCGAATCGCGCGCGCTTGCCGCCGATATTCTTTCTTCTGCTCTTCGCTGCGTGTAGCGTCGGCCTTGCGCTCGAGGTTCTGTGTCTGCCGGTCGAGCGAACGCATGCCGTCGACGGTTTTGTTCAGCCGTTCGATCAGGCGCTTGCGCTCGGCATTCGTGAATCCCAGCTTGCGCACCGCCTGCGATGTCGCAACGATGCCGCGCGCCAGCTTGCGCCGCGCCCGCCGGTGATCCTTCGGCTTCTTCGTTTTCGAAACTTCGTGATACTTCTCTTCGAGCAGCGCGGCCTTTTTGTACAGCTTGGCCATGTCGTCGATCTTGCCGGTGAACTCATTCAGGCGGTTCTGCAGGATCTCGTCGGTGATCTCTTCTTCGTCGAAGGTGACCACTTCCTTGATCGAGCGCACGCCCTTCTTGAGGTCCTCGCCCATGGCCAGCAATTCGCGGATCACAATGGGCGACCGCGACAGGGCCTTGAGTACGCGGATTTGCCCCCGCTCAATCCGCTTAGCGATTTCCACTTCGCCTTCACGCGTGAGCAGCGGCACAGTCCCCATCTCGCGCAAATACATGCGGACGGGATCGTTCGTTTTTTCCAGGGCTCCGGGGGTCAGGTCGAGTTCTACGTCCTCGCCTTCCTCGGATTCATCGAATTTTTTATCGAGCGTGGCCGAAGGCAGCTTGGGGCCCTCCAGCACGTCGATGCCTTGCGTACCGATCGTCGTGAGCAGATCATCCAGGTCTTCGGGACTATGCACGTCATGCGGGATTAGATCGTTCACCTGGTCGTAGGTGAGATATCCCTTCTCTTTGCCTGTATCGATCAGCTTTTTGATGTCGTCGAACTTGTCGTCAAGAGCCAAAAGGTGTGTCCTCGAACTGCGTTATTTCCGCTCCACAGGAGCTTGTGATAATGTTCCTTTAAGGGTGGGAATATGGGTGTTGCGGGATTCCGCCTACTGCACAAACCTATAGATTTTAGCAAACAAGTGGTGCACCGTCTATCGGTTGCCCGCCTTACGTCCCAAGGCCCGCCGCTATCTTCAATTCCTCAAACCGCTATCTTCAACTTCCTTAAATAGTTAGATGGCTGTGGAAGGCTTTTTATTTCAAGCGCTTTTCTTCGTTCCCGCGTTTTTCAGGCCTTCTTCAGCCAGGCTCGGATCTCTGAGGGCGCGACCTCACTTCGTATCTCGATCAGAGACTTCTGACTGTTGCGCAGGAGGTTCTAACCGCGAGTCCGGAGAGCGTCTGGCCAATTTCATCTTGAGGCGTTCTTGGGCCAACGCTGCCTGCTCCTTAAGGTCCAAACCTGGACGTCCGTGGGCACGGCTCATTTCCTCACGACGCCGGTCAATAACCTTTTTGCGCAGGGCGCGGACTGCGGCTTCCAGGACTTCTGCCGTGAGTTCTTCATCCTCCTTCAGAAGAATTAGCGCCAGCAGGCGGCGGTCGCTCTCCGTCGCCGGCACTTCAAGGACATCGGCAAACTCTCGGTCCATGTTGAGGAGCGACTCGGCCAGGGATTCGGTCGCGAGGCCGCGGTGCAGGCCTTCGTTCTGCAAGACGAACTGTGCCTGGCGTGCGGGATCGAATTCTTCTTCCGCGCCGTCGCGGGCGGAGAGATGTTCTTCGACGGATTGCATCTGCCGCGCCGAGGCCAGGGCGCGGATCAGCACCTTTTCTGCGTCGGTTGCCTGCGCTTCCACTGGAGATTTGACGGCGGACGTGGCACGCGTGGACGCCGCATGCCGCAATTCCTGCCGCAAGACTGCAGAATCGATGCCCAGCTTCTGCGAGATCTCATGGGCCAGTTCGTCGCGAACGATGCGGCTGGGAACGCGCTGAATGTGAGGCAAAAGAAAATTCAGAGCCTTCACTTTGCCTTCGCCGCTGCGTACCGGAAATTGCGTGCGAGCGCGTTCGATCAAGTAATCAAAATATTTTTGCGAATGCTTCAGCGCCTCTCCGTACGCTTCTTTGCCTTTTCGGCGGATGTAGAGGTCGGGATCGAACCCCTGCTCAAGCGTCAGCACTTTGATCGTGAACTCTTCTTCGACCAGCAGGCCCAGCGTGCGCTCGGTGGCTTTGGCTCCGGCCGTGTCGGGATCGAAATTTACGACTGCGTTCTTGCTGAAGCGGCCGAGCAGCTTCGCCTGCAGCTCGGTGAAGGCGGTTCCGGAACTGGCGATGACGTTATGAAATCCGGCAGCGTAGACAGAGATGCAATCCATCTGTCCCTCGACGAGGATGGCGTAGTCGAACTTCTTGATCCATTCCTTGGCGAGATCCAGATTGAAGAGCACCTTGCCCTTGGAGTAGATCGGCGTCTCGGGCGAATTCAAATACTTCGGCCCGGATTTTTCGTCGGTTGCCAGCGTACGCCCGGTGAAGGCAATGACTTTGCCCGCCTCGCTGGAGATGGGGAACATGACGCGGTTGCGGAATTTGGAGTACATGGCGGAGACTGCGGCTTCCGGCTTTCGGCTTCCGGCTTCCGGAGATTCATTCCGATCACCGTCCCCGTTCTGGCCTTCTGGAAGCCGAGAGCCGGAAGCCGGGAGCCGGTCCTCTTGCTTCCACGAAAATAGGCCGCTTTCGCGCAGGACTTCTTCGCTGAATTCTTCTTTCAGGCGGTCGCGCAGAAGGAATCCAGAATCGGGCGCGTAGCCGATACGGAACTTCGCGATCATTTCGTCGCTCAGACCGCGGCCTGCGAGGTATTCCCGCGCCCGCGCACCTTCGGGACGACGCAGGCATTCCTGAAAGAACGCTACGGCGCGCTCGTGAATATCGAGCAGCTGTCCGCGCAGCCGCGCTTCTTTGGCTTCGCCGGGAGTTGAATAGCTCGCCTTGGGCAACGGGATGCCCAGCTTCTGCGCCACCATCCGCACGGATTCGGGGAAGGTGATATTTTCGATTTTCTGGACAAAGCTGAACACGTCGCCAGACACGCCGCACCCGAAGCAGTGATAAAACTGCCGCGTGGCATGCACGGAAAACGACGGCGTCTTCTCGCCGTGAAACGGACACAAACCGGAATAGTTCTGCGCTCCGGCCTTCTTCAGCTTGATGTAGTCGCCGATGATCCGGACGATGTCCGCCTGCTGCTTGACGGTGTACGCGAAATCGCCAGGGTTCGCCATTTTTTCAGGACAGAGTTCTCCACGAGAATTGTCAGGGAAAAAGTCGCTGATTGAAATATACCGGGGCGGGATTGCTGTGGAGAAGCTGTGGGAATCGGGGGGATTCCGTTGGAGACCGAGCAAAACGCGGCCTTATTCGTGGACTTTCCGAACTGTCATGCTGAGCGGAGGAGGATCGGCCTCAAGCCGATCCTCTGGAGTCGAAGCATCCCTACCTATCTCACCGCTCTTCATCCAGGGATACCAATCCTTGGCCAAGTCCAACCAGTGGGGATTCCCCAATTCGATGAGCGCAATCTTCTTCGCCCTTGACCAGCCCTTCAACTGCTTTTCCCGTCCGATCGCCCTGTGGACGTCGTCAAAGGATGCCCAGTAGAGAAGCCGCTCGACATCGTACCGGTTAGTGAAGCCTTCCATCTGGTGAAACTTGTGCTGGAAGACGCGGCGGCGCAGGTTGCCGGTGAAGCCGATGTAGAGAGTGCCTGAGAAGCTGCCCACGATGCAGACGCAGTAGCATCGCCGCTCGCGAGTCATGGTGAGGGGTAGGGATGCTTCGACTGCGGAGGATCGGCCTGAGGCCGATCCTCCTTCGTTCAGCATGACATAGTATGGGTTCTTGCTAGCACCATACTTATGAGATCGTCGACGGTCGGTGAGGGATCCGTTCGTGATAGTTGGGTTTGAGCGATGGGGTCAGAAAAATCGACGCAGCAGTGCCAGATCGGAACACGCATCTCAATCACATCACACATTCAACTCCACCAACGTCGCCCCTCCGCCCCCTTCATTCTGCGGAGCCTCGGCCACCGAAGCGACATGAGGATGCTGTTGCAACAACTGTCGCAGCGCTTTGCGAAGGATGCCCATGCCGCTGCCGTGAACTACGCGGACCCGCGGAAGTCCCGCGAGGAATGCCTGGTCCACGAAGCGCTCGACTCGCGATGAGGCTTCATCCACGGTCTGGCCGATTACGTTGATCTCGCTGGGGACGTTTGCGCCCTCATTTTCGAGCGAGACGGAAATGCCGCGGGCCCGTGCGGCCTTCACCGGAGTTTCCGCCGCCTTGCCCTGGGCACTGGCCAGCACTTCAGCGATGTCGTCGCGCGCGATCTTCATCTTCATCGCGCCCATCTCGACTTCGAAATGATTGTCGTCGATTTTGCGGAAGACTCGCGCCCCGCGTCCGGTCGATTTCAGCTTCACGGTGTCGCCCTCGGAGACGTGCTTTACCACCTGCGGCTGGGCATGAGGATCGCCGTGATCGGCTCCGGTGGAATGGGCGACCACGGTGGAATTGAACTGCTCGCTGAACTCGCGGCGCATTTTTGCGATGCGGCGCTCGGCCTCTTTGGAAAGTTTCTGCGCGGCAGCGCGCTCCTGCACCGCGTTCACGGCTTCGCGCGCGTGATACTCGAAGTCGCGCAGCAGGCTTTCCAGCTTCTTCTCCATCTCGCGGATTTTAACCTGCTGCTCTTTGCGTCCCTCGGCGGCCAGGTGCGCTTTCTCCTTCTCAAGTTCTTGCTCGCGCGTCTTGAGGCGCAGGCGCTCGGCGTCGGCCGCGCGCAGGTCGGCATGCAGCTTGTCGAGGAACTGGCCGACATCGCGGGCTTGCGTGCCTAGCTTCGATCGCGCGCTTTCGATAATCGCGGGATTCAATCCGAGGCGCTTGGCGATGTTGATGCCCGCCGACGCTCCGGGCACTCCAACCTTCAGCTCGTAAGTCGGCTGCAGCGTGGCCTCGTCGAAGCCGACTGAGGCATTCACCACCCCGGGGGTATTCGCGGCGTAGACCTTGAGCGAGGTGTGATGTGTGGAGATCACGGTCATGCATCCGACTTCGCCGAAGTGTCCGGCGATCGCGACCGCCAGAGCGGCGCCTTCTTCGGGATCGGTAGCCGAGCCCAGTTCGTCGAGCAGCACCAGCGACTGCGCGGTGGCGGTACGCGAGATGAAGTCGATATTGGTGACGTGCGCCGAGAACGTGGAGAGATTCTGCTCAATTGATTGGTAGTCGCCGATGTCGGCGAGGACCGCGTCGAACACGGGAATCTCAGCGCGGTCTGCGGGCACGGGCAGGCCGGATTGCGCCATCAGGGAGAGCAGGCCGACAGTCTTCAACGTGACCGTTTTGCCACCAGTGTTGGGGCCAGTGATGATGAGCTGGCGGCGGTTGCCTTCCAGTTCAACGGTGACGGGGACTACCACTATACCCTTGGCTTTGAGATTGCGCTCCAGAAGAGGGTGCCTGGCATTGTGCAGTAGCAGGCGAGCTTCGCTCGCCCCGGACCCTTCGACTTCGCTCAGGGCAGGCTTGCGAAGGCACCCGTCCCCAAACGGATCTTCCACACATAGTTCTTGCTGGCTCAACGTCACCGCTACGCAGTTGTAGTCTTCGGCAAACCGCGCTTTCGCGAATTGCAGCTCCAGCTCACCTAGCGCATCCACGGCCGCCAGAATCTCTGCGGACTTGGCTCCGATGCGCTGCGTCATCTCCAGCAGAATGCGGTGAATTTCTGCGAGCTCCTCTTCCAGCAGGCGGACCAGTTCGTTGTTCTGTTCAATGGTCTCCAGCGGCTCGACGAAAACCGTCTGCCCGCTGGAACTCGCGCCGTGGACTACGCCCTGCACGCGGCGTTTCTGCTCGACCTTCACTGGGATGACGAAGCGCTCGCCGCGAATCGTGACCAGTTCGTCCTGCACCGTGCCGCCTTCGGAGAGGCGCCGCAGATATCCGCGCAACGACTCTTGAATCGAGCGGCGCTGCTTTTCGATCTCGCGGCGAATGCGCGCCAGTTCGGGCGAGGCTTTGTCCTCGAGCGTGCCGTCGGGCTGGATCTTGTTGCGGAACGAGCGCAGGAACTCATTGAAGTCGACGACCTGGTCCGAGAGGGCGTGCACCCGGTGCCAGTCGGATTTCATATTCGCCGGAGGATGCAGCACGATCTCTCGCCATTCCGCGGCGCGGTCGACGACCAGAATCACGTCGCGAATCTCGGTAGTTTCGAGAGCAGCGCCCGCGATGCGCGCTTCCTTCACCAGCAGATCGATGTCAATCAGCCCGGAGAAATCGAACCGCCCACCGACGCGGCGGAACTCCCGAATCTCCTGCGCGAGTTCCTGCTGGCTCTCAATCCAATCACGATCAGTGGAAGGAGAGAGCATGGCAATGCGCTCCTGCCCGAGAGGCGAGGACGCATATCCGCGGAGGAGTTCGCGGAGAGACTCGAACTCCAGCACGCGCGCCGAACTGTGGACGAGCTGACCGGCCATCGCAATTTATGGTAGCAGGAGCGGAACGTCAGACGGCGCGCCGGTCTGGCGCGCGAGATCCCTTCGGCTTCGCTCAGGGCAGGCTCATCCCTCGCCCTGAACACCGGCTGCGGTCAGGATGATGCCCTAGGAGGCAGGAGAGCAAAGCGAAGAGAGTCGAAGCCTGCGCGGTCAGTCGCCGCCAGCGCCGGCCACCTGCACAGCCGGCTCAGCCGCCGCGGGAATTCTCACGATGAATAACGCGCCGCCTTCCGGCTTGTTCTGGCAGGTGATTTGTCCGCTGTGTTCCTGAATCACGCCATAGACCGCGCTCAGGCCGAGGCCCGTTCCTTTTCCGACGGGCTTGGTGGTGTAGAAGGGATCGAAAACGCGCAGCGGGTCTTTCATGCCGGGGCCGGTATCGGAAAACTGCAGCATAGCGTCGTCACCCAGGCGGTGGGCGATAATTTCCAGCGTGCCTCCGCCGGCTTCTTCGAGCGCGTCCATGGCGTTGTCGATGATCTCGACGAAAGCCTGAAACAGCTGGTTGGCGTTACCCTGCACCTTGGGGAAATTCGGCGCGATCGACACCTCCACGCGGATCTTGCCGCCGGGGTGCCGCAATTCCAGCATCTGCGTGGAGCGTTGGAGCAGCACGGAGAGGTCAACCAGGATTTTTTCTCCCGGCGATTGCTGGGCAAACCGCAACAGGTCCGCGACCAGATCGCGCGTGCGGCGCGCCTGATTCACAATCTTTCGTACCAGCTGGTTCTGTTCGTCGGTGAGGCGCTCTTTCGCCCAGAGCTGCTCGGAATAACTCACGATGGCGGTCAACGGATGATTAATCTCATGGGCCGCTCCGGCAACGAGATTGCCGAGCGTAGCCAGCTTTTCTTTCTGCACCAACTGGCTCTGCAAACGCTTCTGGCCTTCATAGCTGCGGCGTGATTGCTTCAGCAGAGCGATGAGCGCCTGATCCTGGAAGTATTGGCGCAGGAACACGAATCCACCCAACACCAGCATGGCCGCCAGCACTGTGAAAATGCGGAATGCGCGGGAGGAGGCGGGAGATTTGTCTGCCAGCACAGTCCACACGCCTAAGACGGGCAGTGACAACAGAGCCAGCATGGCGAGCTGCGGAACCACCTTCTTCCACCAAAGTGGGTGCAAAGTGGACGGACGGCTTTGGAGATCCCATTCGCGTGCAGACAAGGCCGCGGCCGCCATCCACGCCAGCGTGGCGACGACAGGAATGTCATACGGGCTGCCCGAATAGTATGTCCCCTTGATTCCAGCAGTGGTGAGCATCTGCGACCCGACGCCGTAGGCCACGCCAACACCAAGGAAGTGCAGATAGAGACGCCGCCATCCGCCCGAACTTGTCGCGGCTGCAAGGCCGAGAACGGCGAGCAGCATGGTGTTCTGCAGCAGATAGAGCCGGCTGTAGTAGAGGTTGTAGAGGTGGGCATTCTCAACTACATACTGGTGGGGAAACACGATGAACGCGTAGAGAAAGATCCACCATCCCATCAGCATCATGAAATTCAGCATGCTGAGATGGATGCTTCCCTCTTTTTTCGCGAGGTCCGGACGCCAGGCCACGGCCGCGATCATCGGCACCGCATGCATGAAGAGAATGATGTCGAAGAAAAATATGTCCGGGACCGGCCGGCGCAGCACGATCTCACAATAGAGAGCCGGCAGCCGCGCTGCACGCCCAAAGCGAAAACCCGAGCGCCATCAACGCCCAGAAACTGCGCTCCTGGCCGGGACGGCTCCAGGCAGTGGAGAGAGTGACGCCGACCGCGGCCAGCATCAGCGCGAGACACAGAAGATCGGCAAAGACCGTCAGCCCGTAGCTGGGGCGGGCAAATAGCGACACCCCCGCAAAGGCGAGAGTGATGCGCGCCCGCTGCGGCAAACCAACGGTGTCGTTGGAGCAGACTCATCCGCCCCAATTCTATGGGACATAATTGAGGATGCGCGAGGAACGTTTGGAATCCTGCAGGTTACTTCCGTTACACCCCCGTGTGATTGGGAGGCATCCTTTGGGCGAGAGAACCTGTTCTCAGCCCGGCGTGGAAGGAGGCGGCGGTTTTGACCTGCCGCCCTCTGCAGATGTAGATAGATGTTCTAAAATCAGGGCAGGAAGGCACTTTCGCTGATCCTTCCACTGGTGACCTCCATGGCATTTCCTGTAACCCGCCTCCGCCGACTTCGCCGCACAGCGGAGCTGCGCAACTTGGTATGTGAAACCCGCCTTACTCCTGACGCCTTCGTCTATCCCATGTTCGTCTGCCCCGGCGAGGGTGTCCGCAAGGCCGTCGGATCGATGCCGGGGGTGTTCAATCTGTCGGTGGACGAGGCGGTGAAAGAGGCGCGCGAAGTTCATTCGCTGGGCGTGCCGTCGGTGATTCTGTTTGGTCTGCCCGATAAGAAGGATGAAGTCGCCACTGGAGCCTGGGCCGAGGACGGCATTGTGCAGCAGGCGGCGCGGGCGATGAAGCGCGAAGTGCCCGGGCTGCTTCTGATGGGCGATGTGTGCCTGTGCGAATACATGTCGCACGGACATTGCGGGATCGTGAAAGCGACGCCGCTGGCTCAGTCTCTGGGCGCGGCCGCCCGAGACACACTGAAATCCGCTCACGTAGTCGTGGTCCAAAGCGACGAAGAAAAAGAAAGAGCAATCGAGAAGGTCGCGTCGCAGATGGCAGACTATGCCCGCCGCATCGACTACGAAATCGTGAACGACGCCTCGCTCGAACTTCTGGCGCGTACGTCCGTCTCGCTGGCGAAGGCGGGCATCGACATCATCGCGCCGTCCGACATGATGGACGGCCGCGTGGCCGCGATCCGGCGCGCGCTGGACGATGCGGGGCTGATCAATACGCCGATTCTTTCCTACGCCGCGAAGTTCGCTTCGGGATATTACGGGCCGTTCCGCGAGGCCGCGGACTCCGCACCGCAGTTCGGCGACCGGCGCTCGTATCAGATGGACGGCGCGAACATCCGCGAGGCCATGCGCGAAATCGAAGCTGACATCGAAGAGGGAGCCGACATGATCATGGTCAAGCCGGCGATGCCCTATCTGGATGTGATCGCCGCCGCCCGCGATCGCTTCGAGTTGCCGCTCGCCGCCTATCAAGTCTCCGGCGAATTCGCCATGATCGAAGCCGCCGCGCAAAACGGATGGATCGAGCGCGACCGCGTCATGATGGAGTCGCTGCTCAGCATCCGCCGTGCGGGCGCAAGCATCATCCTCACCTACTACGCCAAGGACGCCGCAAAGCTGCTGGGCTGAACAGAGATCGTGTGGGACGGTTTTATGTGGCGCGGGCGCCCCCGCCCGCGAATGCCGGCACGAGGAAAAATCGCCGCTCCACCACGGCGTGTCATTCCGAACGAAGTGAGGAATCTGCTGTCTCATCCCCCCAACAGCTCCAACGTTGTACACTTAGCCGCCAGAGATGTCTTTTTCGCTAAAGCCGTCGCACGCCGCGGTAAAGAACTATTACGCCGCCCTGCATCAGGTTGGACAACTTCACTTCAACAACGAAGCACAGGTCAGCGACGCCTTCGCCAAGCTTCTCGCCGATTGCGGACGAAAGCTCCATCTCACGTTCATTCCCCAGTTCCCAATCCATCGCGCGAAGAACCGCATCATCGTCGATGGAGCCCTGCTCGATACGTTCCACCTAGCTCACGGATACTGGGAAGCCAAGGACGAAAAAGACGATCTCGACCGTGAAATCAAAGCCAAACTCGACAGAGGCTACCCTCGCGACAACATCATCTTCCAGGCCCCCGAGCGCGCCGTGCTCTACCAGGCCGGAGCCCGCGTTGCCGACGAGGACATCTCCAAGGCCGACTACCTCGCCCAACTCGTCAATCACTTCTTCGACTACAAAGCCCCACACATCGAGGAGTGGGAACAGGCGGTCAGCGAATTTTCTGAGCGCATCCCGGAACTCGCCGCGGCCGTTAAGAAGATCATCGACGACGAGCGGAAACACAGTCCGGCCTTCGTCCACAGCTTTGAAGACTTCTATGCACTTTGCCGGCAGGCCATCAATCCGAATCTCTCCGAAGAGGCCGTCGAGCGCATGCTCATTCAACATCTGTTGACCGAGCGCATCTTCGAGAGAATCTTCGACAATCCGGATTTCACCCGCCGCAACGTCGTCGCAGCCGAAATCGAAAAAGTCATCGTCGAACTGACGAAGCGCGCCTTCAATCGAAACGAGTTCCTCCGCCCCCTCGACCGCTTCTACAAAGCCATCGAAGTCAGCGCTGAGAACACCACTGGCTTTTCGGAAAAGCAAGCGTTCCTCAACAAAGTCTATGAGCGCTTCTTCCAAGGGTATTCGCCGAAAGAGGCCGACACCCACGGCATCGTTTACACTCCGCAGCCTGTCGTCAACTTCATGGTGCGGAGCGTCGAGGAGATCCTGCAAAAGGAGTTCGGCCGCTCGCTCGGCGATAAAGGCGTCCACATCCTCGACCCATTCGTGGGTACCGGCAACTTCGTCGTAAACATCATGGACAAAATCAGGTCCATCGACCTGCCTTACAAATACGCGAACGAACTGCACTGCAACGAGGTCATGCTGTTGCCTTACTACATTGCGAGCATGAACATAGAGCACGCGTATTTCGAGCGTACTGGCGAGTACACCCCATTTCCAGGAATCTGCTTGGTAGACACATTCGAACTAGCCGAGGCGGAACAAGCGAAATTGGGTTTCGTCACTGCAGAAAACGCCGAGCGCGTTAAGCGAGAAAGGGATGCTCCGATTTTTGTGATCATCGGCAATCCCCCATACAACGCGAATCAAGTAAATGAAAACGACAACAACCAAAACCGCATTTACGAGGGCATGGATAAGAGAATTGGCGACACCTACCGGAAGGACTCTAATGCAACTCTCACTAATAAGCTGAACGATCCGTACGTAAAGGCAATCAGGTGGTCGAGTGACCGCCTCGGCGAGGAGGGCATCGTCGCATTTGTCACAAACAGTAGCTTCATGGTGGCGGAATCGTTTGATGGAGTCAGAAAGCATCTTGCCTCGGACTTTTCCACGGTCTACTTGTTAGATCTCAAAGGTGACGCAAGGACGGCTGGAGAGAGAAGGCGGCGTGAGGCAGGAAACGTGTTCGAGGATCAAATCAGGGTCGGCGTCGGAATCACCTTCTTTGTAAGGAAACGCGGGCGCCCAGGTCCTGCAAAGATCGTCAAGTACTCAGTTGACGACTACCTACCTGTAGAAAAGAAGCAAGGCCTGTTATCGGAGTTCGCCACCTACTCTGCTGTTCCTTACCGGGCAGTCACGGTCACTTCCAAGAACGCGTGGCTTCTAGATGAGGAACCAGCCAAGTTCGACGAATTCTTGCCGCTCTGCGACAAGGGAAGCGCAAGCGAACTCACTTCGGTCGTGTTTCGGGACTATTCCTTAGGGAACCTCTGAAGAACTCTCCGATCCACAGGCGGAGCGTATACGGTATAAGTCGAGGTGAAAAGGCGGATGCGACAACAAACGTTAGCGGCGCAGACGGGGTTCGAGAAGTACGGGCGGAAGACGAAGCGGGAGCGGTTTCTGGAGGAGATGGAGCAGGTGGTGCCGTGGGCCGAGTTACAGGGGTTGGTGGAACCACACTATCCGAAGGGAGAAAACGGGCGGCCTCCGGTAGGACTGAGCATCATGTTGCGGGTGTATTTTCTACAGCAGTGGTTCAACCTGAGCGATCCGGGGGCGGAGGATGCGCTGTATGAATCGCCGGTCCTGCGGCACTTTGTGGGCATCGATCTGGGGCGTGCGCCGGTGCCGGACGAGAGCACCATTCTCGGGTTTCGTCACCTGCTGGAGAAGCACGAACTGGGCGGGGCGATGCTGAACGCGGTGAACCAGTATCTGGAAAGCCGGGGCATCCGCATCACCACCGGCACGATTGTGGATGCGACCATTATTCATGCGCCCGCGTCGACCAAGAACCGAAGCGGAGAGCGCGACCCGGAAATGCATCAGACGCGCAAGGGAAAGCAGTGGTACTTCGGGCTGAAGGCGCACATCGGAGTGGACTCCAAGCAAGGCCATGTGCATTCGGTGTGCACGTCGGCGGCTTCGGTAGCGGACAAGCACATGTTGCCGGATCTGCTGCACGGGGAAGAGCGCAAGGTGTGGGGCGATGGCGCGTATCAGGGGCAGGGGGGAACGATCCGGCAGGCGGCGCCGCAGGCGCAAGATATGACCAGCCGCAGGGTCAAGTACAAGAACTTTGTGGACGAGTTACAGAAGGCCAAGAACCGGGTGAAGGCCCGAGTGCGAGCGAAGGTGGAACATCCGTTCCGGATTCTGAAGCGCATCTTCGGCTTCGAGAAGGTGAGATACCGCGGGATACAGAAGAACCATCATCGACTGTGCGCCAGCTTTGCGCTGGTGAACCTGTACTTGCACCGCAAACGGCTGGCGGTGGCGAGGGCGTAGTGTCTTTGAAAGCCGCGTAAATGGCGGGTTCCGGCAAAGTCGCAAGCCATACAGGGGAATTCCTGGCCGGTGCAGGTCTGGAATTTCCGCCGCCTTCAAAATTGATGGTTGCTCAGAGGTTCCTTAGGCCTGTCAACGAATCGTGACGAGATTGTGTATGACCAAGATGTTTCTGCCCTGATCGAAAAGGTCTCCGCACAGGCGGAGAAGTTCAATGTGGAGGCGATACGCTTTGAACGATCGGGAACGAAGTTGGACGAGTTCAGGTTCAGCCCCGATGTCAAGTGGAGTGAAACGCTAAAACGAAAGCTCGTCGGAAAGCATCAAATCAAGATTGATCCCTCTGAGGTCAGATCGGCACTGTACAGGCCATACGCCAAGCGTCTCGTCTACTACGATTCTGCCCTAATCGATAGACCGGGTAGATTCCACAGTTACTATCGGGGCCCGAGAAACACGAATGTCGTCCTTTGTTGCTCCGCGGTCTCCGACAAAAGGGCATTCTCCTCTCTCTGCACGGATGTTCTCCCCGACCTACACCTTGTCGGTGACACTCAGGCTTTTCCCTTTTATACCTACGCCGAAGACAGCAGCCACCGCCGCGAAAATATCACCGACTGGGCTCTCGGACAATTCCGCGCCCACTACCACGACCCTTCCATCACTAAGTGGGACATCTTCCACTACATCTACGCCGTCCTGCACCACCCCGAGTACCGCGAGCGCTACGCCGCCAACCTCCGCCGCGAACTGCCACGCATTCCTTTCGCTAGCTCAACCCCTTGTCATCATGAGGCGCCGTCCTTTGGCGCCGAAGAGCCTGCCCTGAGCTTGTCGAAGGGATCTATGCAATCTCCTGGTGCCACCGGTGCTGCCAACGAGTCCATAGATCCTTCGGCCCGCAAAGAGCGCGGGCCTCAGGATGACAAGGATGTGTTTAGGGACCTGGTCGCCGCCGGGAAACGCCTTGCGGAGATTCACGTCCACTACGAGCAGCAGCCCGAATATGCGCTCACCAAAACTGAGAAAGCCGGCGAGAAGCTCGACTACCTCGTCACGAGGATGAAACTAGGCAAGGACAAAACCTCGCTCATCTACAACCAGTTCCTTACCCTCAGCGGCATCCCGAAGAACACTTACGAATATCGCCTCGGCAATCGTTCTGCGCTCGAATGGGTCATCGACCAATATCAGGTCTCGACCGACAAACGCAGCGGCATTACGAACGATCCCAACCAGGCTGATGATCCTCAGTACATTCTCCGCCTCATCGGGCAAGTCGTAACCGTGAGCCTGGAGACAACAAGGATCGTTCGCAGCCTTCCGCCTCTCGGTTTGCCGGAATAAAGACCTCCAAACCTCGCGGCGAATTTTTCCACAGCCCTACCCTGTGACATCTGACCTTGCCTTCCACAGGCGCAACGTTCCATCATGGTCAAGCCGAGAGGCAGAAGGGCATTGAATTGATGGCGGGGCGTAAGTCATTATTCGGCAATATTTTACGTGTAAGTCCAATCGGCTCAGGATTTTGCGGGAGTCCGACCGCGCCTCCGTCTAGTAAACCCTTAAAAATCAATACTTTAACCTTCGAGGCAGGAAAAATAGTGGGCAAGGTGCTGCCACTAAGTCCAATGTTTTCACTATTTTGCTCACAAAATATTGAGCCCGTTAGACTTATTTTCAGTTTTCCCCTAACTCATTGATTTCAATGGATCGGGGAAGGGGGGCAGTGAGTACTAACCAGTAAACTTTCGTCCGAGTTTGCCTAAGCTCCGCGTTCTACGCGCCGGAACCCTGGCTGTTGGCAAACGTCACTTCCACCTGCTTGCGGTCTTCGTCGGAGACTTTGAACATCGGGCGCGGCTTCAGGTTCATGAAGCTGGCCACGAAGACATCGGGAATCTGGGCGATGCGGGTGTTGTAGGTGTTGACGTCGTCGTTGAAGAACTCGCGGCGGTCGGCGATGCGCTCTTCGAGTTCGCTGATGCGGTTCTGCAGCTTGAGGAAGTTTTCGTTGGCCTTGAGTTGCGGATAATTCTCGGCCACGGCGAACAGCCCGTGCAGCGCGCTCGCCACCTTCAAGTCGGCGAGCGCTTTCTGGCCGATGCTGGCCGCGTTCATCGAGGCGGCGCGCGCCTGCGTCACGGCGAGCAGCGTTTGCTGCTCGTGCTGCATGTATCCCTTGACGGTCTCGACCAGGTTGGGAATCTCGTCGTGCCGTTGCTTGAGCAGCACATCGATGTTGGCCCAGGCGCGGTCGTTCTCATTGCGCAGCCGCACCAGCCCGTTGTAGAGGATGACGGTGTAGGTGAGCACTCCGGCCACGAACAGGAAGAGTGCCAGACTGGTGATTGCGCTGCTATCCATTGCACCTCGGCGGTGACACTCCAAGGTGCCAGCAGGAAGGCGAAAGAAGCAAGTGCCAAGGAGGTTGCGCTGCGCGGTGAGTCGGACTAGCCGCCAGCTGTCGGGACAGTTCCGCCGCGCTTCGCGCTGGCGGGACGGCCGAGGCGGCCGTCCCCACATGTACTTTCCCTACATGAGACCTAGTCGTTGCTGGGCTTCTTGGGAGTCAGATCGCAGGCTTTGCGGACTTCGTCCACGTTCAGGCCTGCGGGTGAGAACTCCGCGATCTGACGTCCGCTGCGGGTTGGCAGTTCCACCTTGAAGATCTGCGCGCCCATCAGGCCGCGAGCTGTGCCTTTGTCCATCGAGAGGAAGTGGCCGCGCACCCAGTTCCAGCCGCGCCGGTAGTGGACGTCGTCGACGCGAACCGTCACTCCCAGTTGAGGCTGGCCCCAGAAGCCGGGACGATTCGGAGGAGGAAGCTTGACACCGGGATTGAAGTCAGCGAGTTTGAGCTTGCCGTCTTCGCAGAACAGATCGACTCTGGGCTTGTAGTCCGGATCTTCGCGGAAGTAATTATCGGAGATAAGCTCGAAGCGGACTTTCTTGGCGCCGGTCATCTTATCTTCCGACTGGAACATCAACCACTTGCCGCCGGCGCTGACGCCGTCTTTCTCATCCTGATAAGGGCTCATGGCACCGCCCTGGGCCAACGCAGAAGCGGCACAAAGTAAGGTTACGCACGCTAACAAGGCTTTCACAGCCAGCGCGGTGCGATTCAGTTTACGAGACGAAGGCAATCCGTTCACAGTGTCCTCCATACAGATATCCCTATATATATTGAACCCGGGAGGACACCGAAAAGTTGCACGAAAGGTGCGCCTTTACTTGCCGGACGATTTTCAGGTCGAGGTAGACCTGAGAGCGGTCGTCGAATTGACTGACCGATTTGGTGTCGCTCTTGCGGCCTTTGTACTGGGCGTAGACCTCATAGTCAACGGCGGAGGAGAGCGCGGGAAAACGGTAGGTTCCGTCGGCGCCGACAATATAGGTCTTCACCGCCCGAGTGCGCGTGTTGGTCACATAGACGACGGCGTCAGGAAGAGGGTTGTCCTGGGGATCGAGCACTTTGCCGAACAGCAGGCGTCCGACGGCCTTCTCCTTCTTGTCGGGCGAGGCGCTGGACACCGCGCCCAGGGCCAGAAGCAGCGCGCAAGCTACAGTCACAGCCTTGATCACAGAGGGTCGGCAATTCATGCT
This sequence comes from uncultured Acidobacteriaceae bacterium, assembly GCA_963701935.1. Classification (GTDB taxonomy): domain Bacteria; phylum Acidobacteriota; class Terriglobia; order Terriglobales; family Acidobacteriaceae; genus Sulfotelmatobacter. The sequence continues at coordinate 196,105 of CAVPBT010000004.1, forward strand.
GGTGCTATTGTCTCACGGCTTCAGCGCGAGACACAGCAACACTTATTTGGTTAGATGCAATCCCGTGTCTTCGCGTTCGTCGTTATAAACATGAACCGTCACTTCCTGGACGAGGCGAACGGGCTGGCCGTCAGCGGTCTTGACGCCTTTGAGGTCGGCGGAGAGGATGTAGTCGGCTTCGCCAGCCGGAACGCGCTGGGCGAATTCGCCCATATGGTCGGAGTAGACCTCCCACCGGGTCTTCTTGGCTTTATCCGTGGCACGGCGGATCTTGACGGGGATGCCGTAAACGGGACGATCGTCCGGACCCCAGACCGTGCCGGCGATCAGAGCGTAGGGTTTGTCTTTCGGGTTAGAGGCTGCGAGGAGTGCCGTCTGAGAACGGGAGACTGGCAAGAGCAAGGCAATCAGGAGGAGTCCCAAGGAGAACAACCTGCCGGTCGGGCGCGGGCGAAGTCTAGGAGTAATCACCGTCTTCGCTTTCCTCCACTTCTTCTTCCTCTTCTTCGACGTATCCTTCTTCGACGGCTTTCAACTCGAGCGGACTGGTCGTGACGACTTCAAAGTCGGTGCCGCATTCGGGGCAAGAGATGACTTCGCCCTCGTCGACATCTTCCTCTTCAACGTCCAGGTTGGTTTCGCATTCGGGACACAGAACCATAAAGCCTCCCTCGCCTATTAGAGCCTCCTGATAATATTTAGATTCTTCCCGGCTGTTCGGTCAAGGGGGATAGACGGGGTCGGCGAGATTTTCTGGGGAACTGGAAATCGCGCTTCCGCAGTGGGATTTGTCTGGACGGAGACCATCAAGCCATGCTCCATTTCCGCATGTTAGCGCGCATTGTGGCCGCGGGAATTTTCCTGGCGGCAATAGGATGTACGGGGCAATCAGCTCAGAGTGAAATGGCGGCGGCCGACCCGCAGATCGCGGCAGCACTGCGGCAGGTGTCGGCACAACGGATTCAGGCGAACATCGAGAAACTGGTCAGCTTCGGAACGCGGTTGACGCTCTCGGCACAGGATCCGGCGTCGATTGCGGCGGGGCACGGGATTGGCGCCGCGCGGGAGTGGATCAAGGCGGAGTTTGAGCGCTATTCCAAAGATTGCGGCGGATGTCTCGAAGTGAAGACCGACAGCTTCATCGAAGAACCCACAGAGCGAATTTCGAAGGCCACCGAAATCACCAATGTTTATGCGGTCTTGAAGGGCACCGACGCTGGGAATGCGAAGCGCATAGTGCTGGTGACCGGACACTACGATTCGCGCAATAGCGACACGCTCGACGTGAACGGCGACGCGCCGGGAGCGAACGACGATGGCAGCGGAACGGCCGTCAGCCTGGAATGCGCGCGGGTGCTGAGCAAGATGAAGTTTCCGGCGACGATTATTTTTCTTACCGTCGCGGGGGAGGAGCAGGGACTGAACGGCAGCCGGCATTTTGCCCAGATGGTCAAAGAGAAGATGGCGAAGGATCAGGGCTGGGATCTGGAGGCGGTGCTCAACAACGACATTGTCGGCGGCGACAAGAGCGCGGAGCAGGATCATTCCGTGGTGCGAGTCTTCTCCGAGGGAGTGCCGGTGGCGGCGACCGAGCAGGACCTGCGGCGCATTCGCGGGCTGGGCGGGGAGAGCGATTCCGGGTCGCGGGAACTGGCGCGGTATATCGCCGAGGTGGGACGGGCCTACGACGCGGGCGTAAAGCCGATGCTGGTGTTCCGGCTGGATCGCTACCTGCGGGGCGGAGATCATTTTGCGTTCAACCAGCAGGGATTTTCGGCGGTGCGGTTCACGGAATTTCGCGAGGACTTTCACCATCAGCACCAGAACGTGCGGACGGAAAACGGCATCGAATATGGCGATTCGCTGAAATTTGTGGACTTCGATTATGTGGCGCACGTGGCGCGGCTGAACGCGGCGACGCTGGCTTCGTTGGCGTCGGCGCCGGCGCCTCCGGCGAATGTGCATCTGCTGACGAAGGATTTGGAGAACGATTCCACGCTGACGTGGGAGGCTTCTCCGGGCGGACTGGCGACGGGATATGAGGTGGTGTGGCGGGCGACGACGAGTCCGGAGTGGGAGCACGTTCAGAATGTGGGCAATGTGACCCGGACCACGATGAAGCTGTCGAAAGACAACGTTATCTTCGCGGTGCGGGCAGTCGACAGCGCGGGCCATCGGAGCCTGCCGGTGGTGCCAGTTCCGGAGCGGTAAAATCCCCACGTCTCGCAAAATGCGCGAGACATGGGGCACCCGAGATACGAGTAGAATTGCGACGAAGAGGTAACTCTGTGCGGCGAACCGGCGAACCCATGACGTTGAGCCTCCCCCCGTTCACGCGGGCGGTGACGTGGCTGCTGGGAATTAACACAGCGATTTTTCTATTGGTGGAGCTTCTGCCGCTGCTGCGGCTGGGCATCGTCGCAGCCTACATTGGCTACTTCTGTGAGCTGACACCCATCAACGTGGTGCATGGCTGGATCTGGCAGCTGGTGACTTACAGCGTGCTGCATGCGGGCGTGCTGCATTTGTTGGGAAACATGATTGGCCTGTGGATGTTCGGTTCGGCGATCGAAAGCGCCTGGGGCACGCGCCGCTTTCTGGAACTGTACTGGCTGGGCGTGGTGGGCGCGGCGCTTACGACGGTGGCGCTTTCGTATACGCACCTGCTGGGCGATCCGACTAAATCCACTATTGGCGCTTCGGGCGGAGTGTTCGCGGTTCTGATGGCGTTTGGGATGTTGTTTGGGGACAACGAAATCATGCTGATTCCGTTTCCCTTCACGATGAAGGCGAAGTATTTCATCGGCATCCTGATTGTGGTGACACTAGCGTTCGCCATGACTGGCGGCGGGCAGGTTGCTTACGTAGCGCACCTGGGGGGCCTGCTGTTCGGATGGCTCTACACGCGGCGTGGGCCTAAAAAGGCGATGGTGAATGTTGGGTTTTCCGAGCGCTATTACGGCCTGCGCAATTCGTATTACCGCTGGAAGCGGCGGCGGGCGGCGAAGAAGTTTGAGGTCTACATGTCGAAGCACGATCGCCAGGTCCACTTCGACGAGCACGGGAATTACATTCCTCCGGATGACGACACGCGCAAGGGGAATGGCGGCGGGAAGTCCGGGTGGGTGAATTAAAGCAGGTTTCAAGGTTTCAGAGTTTCAAGGTTTCAAGGTGCGACCCATCGCTGATTGGACTGAAAGGGATCCTTCGACTGCGTGACTGCTCCGCTTCGCGCAGCAGTCACTTCGCTCAGGATGACAATTCAAAGAAGCTGGCGAATTCGGAGAGAATCAGATTGGGTAAGTTCTCGCTTCTTCGCTTTCCCTTTGAATCCCAGGTCGTGACCGGCGCCTTCGATGGCGAGCAACTTTGTTTTCGCGGGAATCATTTTCAGCGCTTGCGTCAGCTCGGCGATGGAGCCGAAGGGATCGCGCGTGCCGCTTACGAACAGTGCTGGCGTGCGGAGGTCGGGGAGATGCTGGGTGCGTTGCTGCTCGGGTTTGCGCGGAGGATGCAGCGGGTAGGAGAGCAGCAGGAGCGCGGTGACCAGCGACGGATCTTCTTTCGAAAGCTGGGCGCAGAGCATGCTGGACTGGCGTCCGCCGTAGGAGTGGCCGCCCAGGAACAGACGCGCGGAGAACTTGTTCATCGCGGCCATGGCATTCTTCAATCCGGCGCGGTCGCGGGCGGCGTCGCCTGGGCCGGGAGGGCCGAAGGAGCGGGATTGGCGGTAGGGGAGATCGCAGCGCAGGACGGTGAATCCGGCGGCGGCGAAAGTTTCGGCGAGCGCGATCAGCAGCGGGGCTTGCGCGTTTGAACCGGCGCCGTGCGTCAGGACGAGGCCGTCGTTGTTGGGTGAGTCGGGAAGATGCAGGTAGCCGCGGACCTTGGGATCGACGGCGTTGTCGGCGAAATCGCGGATGGAGGCGGACATATCCTCGCTAGTTTAAATCCCCACCCTTCGACAGGCTCAGGGCAGGCTCTCTCGCGAAAGACCCAAGAAATGCGGCACCCGGCCTTGCCGATTCTTGCGACCTGTGACTATGCGAAGGCGCGTGCGATACTGCGCACGACGCGTGTGTTATCGTTCTGGCCAGAACCCGCGCAAGGAGAACCGCCGCATGCTCATTAGAAAACCGATCGGTGCAGTGACCGCCCTCGCCCTGACCGCGATTGCCGCGATCGCAATGCCCACCGATTCGTCGTTCTCGTATGGGACGATGCGAAGCTCGTGCGCGCCGACAGACGCGCCCGCCATCGCGATTACGCTGACCCCGGAGCGGTCTGAGTGCAAACGGGTCACCGGACCTTACGTAGCCTTCGCCATCTGGCGAGGCCTGCCCATTCATGCCGGGCAGGTCGTTGAGTTTGGGGCGGGGTCGAATGCCGGCTCCGCGGCGCGCTGCGCCAAAGAAGGCGACTGCAAACTTGCACAATCCGCCACGATCGTTTTCGACAGCTATGAAGAGCGCTCCGGCGCCACCGGACACTACGAAATGAGTTTTAAGGGCGGCGAAACCCTGAAGGGGACCTTCGAGGTGAAATGGTGCGAGGAGCGCGTGGTCTGCGGATGATCGGCAAAACTACTTCGGGCCGTCTACAGCCACTTCGGTGAGGGTCTCGTAGACTTTAATGATCTGTATTTCGTTCCCGAGCCGGGCCCAGCAGCGCTGCATGTCGGGATCTTCCAGCGCGGCTTGGCGAGCTTCTTCCGATTTCCAATAACGCAGGAAAACGTAGTGTGCTTCGCGGTCGCGATAGAGCAGGTCGCGGCCGTATCCTTTGGCGGTCACGATGGCCGTGAGTTCGCGAAGCGTGGCGAGCGACGCGGCTTCCATCTCAGGAACCGGTTCCCAGATGGCCACCGATAGTATCTCTTGCGGCATACGGGGGGATTATAACTTGCGGCGACGGGCTGGGCTCGCTTTCTTGGTGCTTGACCCGGGATGAGTGATGCGGCTGGCTTCTTCGTCGGTGACCACGTGCAGGCGCATCAAGTTGGTCGAACCGGAGGCCTGGCGCGTGCCGGCGACTACTCCGAGGACGTCTCCGGGCTTGATCAGGCCGCGGCGGACGAGATCCTGCTCGGCCATCGCGACCATCTGCTCGGCGGAATGGGCCTGGCGGCAGCGCACGGGATGCACTCCCCAATAAAGATTCATGCGATGCACGACGGGCTCCATGTGGGTGAAGGCGTAGATGGCGGCTTGGGGACGGTATTTCGAAATCATGCGGGCGGTGTTGCCGGTCTCGGTGAAGACGGCGATGGCGCCCATGGGCAAATCTTCCGCGGAGTGCGCGATGGATTCGCAGATGGTTTCGGCGACGGAGAGTCCGCGATGCTCGCGGCGGCGGCGGAACTGGAAATCGTTGCTGTTGGACTCGGCTTCGACAACGATGCGCGACATGATCGAAACCGATTCGCGCGGATACTGGCCGCTGGCGGTTTCGGCGGAGAGCATGACCGCGTCGGTGCCGTCGAAAACGGCGTTGGCTACGTCGCTGGCTTCGGCGCGCGTGGGGCGCGGGTTTTCGATCATCGACTCGAGCATCTGCGTGGCGGTGATGACGGGCTTGCGCCACGCGGAGGCGCGGCGGATGACGTGCTTTTGAATGACCGGCACTTTTTCGGGCGCCATTTCGACGCCGAGGTCGCCGCGGGCAACCATGACTCCGTCGGCGACTTCGAGAATCTCTTCCAGATGATCGATGGCCTGCGGCTTTTCGAGCTTGGCGATGACGGGCACGTCGCTGCCGTGCGCGGCGATGATCTGCTTGACCATGCTGACGTCGGCGGCGGTGCGGACGAAGGAGAGCGCGACTGCGTCGACGCCGTGCTTAAGGCCGAACTCGAGGTCCTTGCGATCTTTTTCGGTGAGGGCGGGGATGGAGAGCGCGATGCCGGGAAGGTTGATGCCTTTGTGCTCGCCGAGCATGCCGCCGTTGATGACGTCGCAGACGACATCTTTGCCTCGGTCTTTTCCTCGAACGGCGCGGACGCGTAGTTCAATCAGACCGTCACTCAGAAGGATGCGGGCGCCGGGCGTGAGTTCACGGGCGAGATCGGGGAACGTCGTAGAGATGCGGGTTGCGGTGCCGGGAATATCTTGCGGCGTGATCGTCACGACCGAGCCGCTTTTCAGCAGGACGGGCTCGTGGCGCTCCAGCGGTCCGGTGCGGATTTTCGGGCCTTGCAGGTCCTGGAGGATGCAGACGGTACGTCCCTCGCGCTCGGCGGCGCGGCGCAGGCGGTGGATGTTGTGGGCGTGATCTTCGTGAGTACCGTGGGAGAAGTTGAGGCGCGCAATGTCCATGCCGAGGCGGAGCAGGTCACGCATGGCAGCTTCGGTGCAGCACGCGGGACCGATGGTGCAGATGATCTTGGCGCGGCGGGGTGAAGGCTTTACCGGAGTGGGATCTACGATCGGTTCTGGCTTGCTGGGCTTCAACCTGTTCTCCTCAAACGGTGATGGTGCAGTTTGGGTTTGCGGTCCTCTCCTCAAGGCGTCATCCCGAAGCCTGCGTATTTCAGCAGGGTGAGGGATCTTGCGTGGAGCCTCTCGGACACAGCGCGGGCCTGCGCGTGAGATCCTTCCCTCCGCCTGAAAAGCGGCTCCGGTCAGGATGACGCCCACAGAACGAAGACAAACGAAACTCAGGCTGGGCTGCAGCGCCTCTACAGCTTGGGTCCGTTTACAGCCGTGAGTTCTTTCCCCAGCATGGCTCGCGGGAACAGCAAGGCATTGAATTCCGCGCCCACAAGGACTACCAGGGAGATCAGGTACATCCACACCAGCAGCGCCATGGCGACCCCCAGAGATCCGTAGATGGTGGCGAAGTTGCCAAAACTCTGCAAGTAGGCGCGAAATCCAACCGTGGTCGCGAACCACAGCACGGTCGCGAGCATGGCGCCGGGCATCACGCTGTGCCAGGGCTGAGTGCGCGGAACCGCATGATGGTAGATCAGCGCAATCACCGAAATGGCAGTAAGGGTCGCGATCAGCCAGCGTATCGAGCCCCAGAGCAGCAAAATGTAGACGCTGAAATCAGGATCGATGTAAGGCAGAAGGCGAGTCTCGAACTTGCTGCCCACGGCCACCAGCAGGGTGGAGAAGGTCATGGGAATCAGCGCGAAGATGACCAACTGGAATGCGATCAGGCGCTCTTTCAGCAGGCCCCAGGTCTTCGGTAGTTCGTAGCAGCGGCGGAACCCGTCCATCCAGGAGATCATGACGCCGGAGGCGGTCCAGAGCGTGATCACTGAGGTCGTGATCAACCAGCCCAGGGGATGCTGGGCGGCACTCTTGAGATAGCCCATCGCGGTATTGGTTCCGGCCGGAAGAATGCTGCCCAAGGCGTAGGAGATCTCGCGCAAATAGGGTCCACCTTTCCGCCAATTCGCCAGGAAAGATCCGATGATCAACAAGACCGGAAAGAAAGTGAAGATCATGGAATAGGCGGAAGCCTTGGCGGTGGCGAAGGCATCGTGGACGAAGGCCCGCCAGAACGCGAGCCGCAAAAGACGAAAGAAGCGTAGCATGCGCTGATCTAGATTAGGGCCGGGAGGCACCGGGCGCAAAGAGGGAAGTGGAGTAGGTTCCTCGATACGCACTCGCTGGGGGGTAGCGTGCATTCGTAGTTTATTCGTTTTCCTGAGTTCCGGCTCGGCTTCGCCGAAGCCGGGACGGCCGAGGCGGCCGAGGCGGCCGTCGCCACATGGCCTGTGCCACTCACCACATGATTCAGGTCCAGATATAGGTTCGGGGGCGAACGGGTTCGCCCCCGAGCCTTATTTCAGTTTCGACT
>CAVPBT010000005.1:0-298509 GCA_963701935.1 uncultured Acidobacteriaceae bacterium
TTTCGCATCTCAGTGATTAGCTCGCTGTACGGTTCGAGGCGGGAGCGTGGCTGTTTCGCTGGCAGGTTGTTGAGTATGGCGTCAAATTTTGAGTCCACGATTTCCTCCGAATGGATCTGGCCTGATGAAACCTGGCCAGTACTGATACAGACGCCGAAGGTGGGTCGAAGGGATGGCCGGACAATCCCCGGATACAAACCGGACAGACACCGGACAAGGTCCGGATGCACACCGGACGGCCTTCAGGTCGCGTACGTGACACCGGGCCTAACGCGGAGCGTTAGGGATGGTGTCTTGTTGCAAATGAGACGTTAAAGGTCTTCAACCATGCTGACCATTCGCGCCATGTCCAACGGAACAGGCTACTCTGCACGCCATTTGCAGCACAGTGACTACTACGCCGAAGGGGAGCGTGTCACGGGCCAATGGCAAGGCCGGGGAGCGGAGATGCTCGGCCTTGCCGGAGAAGTTGAGTCGGAGCAATTCGAGGCGCTGCGCCAGGGCGTCGATCCCCAAAGTGGTGAATTCCTCCGGCAACGCCACAGCGCCGACCGCACAGCCGCTGATGGCACGACCCAGAGCCGGGGCCGAAACCTGTACGACTTCACGATATCGGCTCCGAAGTCAGTTTCCATCATGGCCCAACCGGGTGGGGACGCCCGACTTGTGGAAGCTCACCGGAACGCCGTTCAAGAAACGCTGAAGGAGCTGGAGCATTGCGCAGCGAGCCGCGTCCGAAGGGACAAGGCGAATGATAACCGCGTCACGGGTAATCTTGTATTGGCCGTCTACCATCACGACACTAGCCGCGAACTTGATCCTCAGCTTCACACCCACGCGGTTGCGGCTAATCTGACCTACGACGGCGCGGAGGGCCGCTGGAAGGCGCTACAAGCTTCCGATATCTACGAGCAGCGGGCTTACCTGACTGAGGTCTACCGCAACGCGCTTGCCCGCGAAGTCCGGTCTCTGGGCTATGAGATTGAGGACCGGCACAGCTCCAAGGGCAAGAACCTGGGGTTTGAGATCAAGGGTGTCTCTGATGAGTTGCTCGAAAAATACAGTCAGCGCAGCGAGCAGCGCGACCGAGCCATTGCCGAGTTTGTCGAGAGTAAGGGTCGCCAGCCAAGCGACAACGAAATCGCCGTGCTGGTTCGTGAGTCGCGGGCCGATAAGCTGGTTGAGATTTCAACTGCCGAAGTGCATTCGCGCCAAACGGCTCGATTGACCCCAGAGGAGAGCCTAACGCTTGAACAAATCCGCGAGGCGGTCCGGGAGAGATCCCAAACGCAGCGACTAGAATCGGAGAGAGCCGTTCCTTCCCTCGATTACGCTAAGCAACACATCTTTGAGCGCGTCTCGGTGGCGCTCGACCACGAACTGTTGACTGAAGCACTCCGTTATGGCCGGGGCCGGATCGACTTGGCGGACCTGAAAGGTGAGTTTTCACTGGAAGAAAGCACCGGCAGAATCCTCCAGGCTGGGAAGGAAGTCGCCACACGCGAGAGTCTTGACCGTGAGCAGGACATGATCGAGCGGATCAATCGTGGAATCGGGCAGTTTGAACGGCTGGGTGCGCAGCATGAATTCGCTGGATCTGCCTTCCTCCGCCCCGAGCAGAAGCAGGCAATCCAATTTGTTCTCGATTCCCGAGATCTGGCCGTTAACATTCGTGGGGCGGCAGGCACAGGGAAAACCGCCACGCTGCAAGAGCTGCAGCGCGGCGTCGAAGAAAGCGGTCGCCAAGTGTTGGCGGTGGCTCCCACGATGAGCGCAGTTGAAGAACTACAAAAGGTAGGCTTCTCGGATGCCATCACGGTGGAACGGTTGTTACAGGGCCAGGGTGCTCAAACAGATTTGTTCGGGAAAACGCTGATCGTGGATGAAGCGGGCATGGTTTCCGGCCGTCAAATGTCCGAACTACTAGAGCTGGCCGACCAGCAATCAATGCGAATCATTTTCAGCGGTGACACCAAGCAGATTCGAAGCGTCGAGGCCAGCGATGCTCTTCGTGTGCTGGAAAGAGAATCTCACTTGAAGAGTGTTTCGCTTAGCGAAGTGCAACGCCAGACTGCCCTAGGCTATCGCGAGGCGATTCAGGAATTGCGCCGTGATCCTGAGCTCGGCTTCGACAAACTGGAACAAATCGGTGCTGTGCGTGAGGTCCCCTGGTCCGACCGGGCACAGGCGGTTCAACAAGCCTACTCAGAGGCTCGGGCTCAGGCCAATGCGAAGGGCCATCCACGCAGTGTGCTGGTTGTCGCCCCCACACACGAAGAGATTGGCCATATCACCGAGGCCATCCGCACTGAGCGCACGCGCACAGGGGAACTTGGGCAGAGTACGCACCAGCAGCATCACATACCACTGAACTGGACGAATGCGGAGAAAAGTGACGTGCGGAACTATGCGGAAGGCCAGGTGCTGGAATTTCATCGGGCTGTCAAGGGCGTTGCTAGGCATGAATCGCTGGAAGTCATCGGAGTGGAAAACGGCAAGGTCTTTGCCCGTAACGCACGCGGCGAAGAACGTGAGTTCACAGCGAAGCACGCGAAATGCTTTGAAGTCTACGAGCACCGCCCTATTGAAATTGCTCCCAATGACAAGTTACTGCTGACCGCAAATCGGCGGGAGCCGGGGTTTCGCGCTACCAACGGCGAGCTGGTGACGGTTTCCCGCATTGACGAGCAGGGCCGCATTCATCTCCAGGACGGTCGCACTCTGCCGGAGAATTACAAGCAATTCACACACGGCTACGCTGTCACTGCCCATCGCAGTCAGGGGAAATCTGTCGATGCCGTTGTCATCTCCGCTGATGGGATGCGAAAAGAGCTGTTCTACGTCGCTGCTTCGCGGGGCCGGGACAACATCACGGTTGTGACCAGCGATAGAGACCTGCTGCGCGAGTCGGTAGCACACTCAGTCGCACGGCAATCTGCTTCCGAGTTGTCGCGCAAAGCGCAAGAACCTTCCTTGGAAAAGCTCAAATCGTCTTTACGCGAGCGTGAACACCGCGAAGTGCCGGTTATTCACGAGCAAGCGTGCGATAACACACCCGAAGGCAAGGGGTCGCACAGAACAGTCTCCGGTTCAGAGAGAATGCAAACCATCGCGGGGGAGAAGCCCAGCAGCGAGCAGAACCAAGAAAACATCATGGAGCCAGAGCACTACCTTGGCATCAGCCGATGAGCGCGAGGCTTTGTCGCGGGGGGCGTAACCTTCCACGGTCTTGTGCGCGGACACGGGCCGCAGACCAGAAGACAAGAGCGAGATCAGGATAGCAAGCAGATGGCAGCCAGATGCGCGCCTCCAAGCGGTTAGCACTGCTTTTGTTCCACTAACCGCGCCTTGAACTTCCGCCCCTTCGGTGTCTTCAGCGTAAGGCTCTTGCCTTTGAGCACAACTCCGACATCCTTGTCCTTCGCGGAAAACAGATCATCGATCTCATCTAGGACAGGGGTTTCGTATTCAGCGCAATATGTCTGGTCGGAAACGCGCACTGCAAAGTAAAGCAGATAATAGTGAATTTGGGGATAGCGGCTCACAAAATAGCGGTTTTCCAAGACTTTTCGTACACTGAGGATCTTTCCGATCTGCTGACCTTCACTTGACGAACTGGGCGGACGCGCTGAGCTGTGTCCGTATTCGGCCGTCGCCAGAACAACGGTTGCGAGCAGGAACAGCGGTAAAATGCTCCGTCGAAGTTCCTTGTGTGCCATGCCCGATCCTCCCGCGGCTTGCGGCACTAGAGCTGATCCCGATGTTGCTCCAAAACGATACGCACTAATTGGCTGCGGGTCCGGACGCCAGTCTTGGAGAAGAGTTGCTGAAGTGTGGCTTTGACCGAACTCTCCGACACTCCGATTCGCGCCGCAATCTCTTTATTCGCAAGACCCTCGAATACGCAGGAGAGCACCTGCTGGTCTCGCTCGGTGAACGGCTTAGTTCGGTTTTCCTGTGGGGTTGGGATATCAGTCCTGAGAGCAGTTTGCAGTTGCTCCTGGTCCAACCATACTTTGCCAGCGATCACGTCACGAATTCCTTGTGCAAGCAATGCGGCAGAGTCACGTTTCAGGAAAACCCCGGAAATCCCGGAGCGGATCAGTTCCGTTGCCGCCCCTTGATCCACGCCCGCAGTCACGACCAGAACCTTTCCCTTGAATCCTTGTGCCTTCGCCAGTCGTATAAACTCCCTACCATCGTGCTCGCCGAGATCGAAGTCGAGGAGTACCACATCAATGGATTTCTGTTTCAAGACTTGCAGAGCTTCTTTAATCGTCCCGCAGTGAGCGGCAACATCGAATCCGGGCTCCGCAGCGAGGAGCCGACCTACGCTTTCCCGGAACAGGGCGTGATCATCTAACAACAAAATGTGAATTGCGATCTCTGCGGTTTCAGGCATTTACCGCCTCCTTCGCTACAGCCTGCAACGGCAAGACCACGGCGAAGCAGCAGCCTTCCGAGCTTGGCTCGTAGCCGAGTTCGCCGCCAAAGCTGCGCATGATCGCGCGGGAAACGTACAGGCCGAGACCAGTGGACTCGGCGCCACGTAGAAAAGGTCGGAAGAGATTTTCCGGCGAAGCAATACCCGTTCCTGTGTCTTCAAATCGAATTACGACCGTCCCCCTCTCTTCTCGCGCAGAAATTCGAAGTTGCTTCTTGCCGGTAGAGGTCATGGCCCGTCGGCTGTTCTGGGCCAGGTTTAAGAAAACCTGAATCAGACCGTACCTGTCCGCCCAAACCAAAGGCAGCGATTCCTCAATATCCCACTGCACATCGATCTTTGATTCGTGATAGGCGGTTTCGATCAGTATCCGGAATTCGTCCAGCACGGACGTCAGTTCAACCACCTCACCATTCTGAGCCGTGGTGGAACCCAGTTCCAGCGCTGATACTCTTTCCAGGCTCTGGATCAAGCTCCCCAAAGCTCTAAAATCCTCGTTCGATTCAAGCTCCTTAACTTGAGATAAGTTCTTGTAGACGACAAGAACGGCGCCACAGAGGTTACGAATTTCATGAGCCACAGCGCTCATCAGAATTCTCGTGTTCTTCAACAGATAGTTTAGGCTGAGATCCTCGCGATTACGCAGGTCCTCAGAAAGATCGACAACAATGGCCGCCAAGCGAGGGCCAGATATCGTGCTGTAGGTGGAAAACCATACACCGGCCAGAAATACTTCTCCGTCATTCCTTTGGCCGGTGCATTGCAGTGTAGTCCGAAATGAGCGAGACGGCTGAGTCTTCACCACGGTCGCTAGAGACGGGAGATACGAACGGATCGCCTGCCCCTGCAAAGGCGCTCCACTCGGATCGAACAGGTGTTGGGCTGCCTCGTTCGCCAGTAGAACACTGCCGCCCGAATCAATTGTGATGATCGCAGCTGGGCTGCTTTCGACGAGTGAACGCAATTGCTGCTCGGCGTCCTCACGTAGCTTGATCTGCCCTTCGAGTTCTTCGACGTGCGCCATCGCAATTCGGCGATTGCGGATCAGCTCCGAAATAAACAGTCCGGTACCGACAAACCCTGCTGAGCTAAATAGCAAGCGAACTACAGCTTCATTTTCTGGCAAATTGCTGAACGCTTCTTGAAGAACTGCACAAACGAGCGCAACCCCTAAAATCTGAGTCCTTGACAGGAACCCACCGAGAATCATGATGGGGAACAGGTAAAGAAATCCCAGAGAGATGTAGGGCTTCGTTGCCCAGTCAACTAGCGCGATTGCTGCTATCAGGAAACCGGCAACAACGATCAGTCTGGCACGGTTGGCCGGTGCGTAGATGGACAGTAGGTCTTTCATGGCCACTCTATATGGTGCGCTATCTTCGCGTGCCAGGAAACTGGCTTGTCAAGAACTAGCCAAAAGATAGGCTCGCGGATCATCGAAAGATAGTGTGGGAGCCTCAAAGATAGGATTCCCCTGCGCGCACACTGGCTTGCACAATACTCGCTACCGCATCCCGCGCTACTTCCTGAGAGTCCCCAGGGGGGTTATCGAGTCGGAGCAATCCGACTCCGCAGGCGTTACAGCGCTAACCGAACGAGTCCCGGACGGAAGGCATTGCGGAGTCTAGCGAAGAGGTCCGGAGTGGAAGCACGAGACTGAAGCCTTCCCCCATCACTCCAGACCCCTTCGTGAGTGTTGCTGAAAAACTAAATGACTTTTCATGATCAAACATCCTCGGCGGCGCAAGGGATATTCCTGACTGCTCGACCCTATTCATCCTCACTCACCAGGCACCCGACGTACCTGGCTAAATCGGCCGCCGTGATAAGGATGGCGCCCCCAAAGTTGGCCATCTTGCGAGCAGTCGGGCTCCTTTTACTGGCCCTGCTGATCGTAGGTTCTCTCCCAAAGAGCGTACACGCTCAGCAGCAGAACTTCACGTGGCAGCAGATTCGGGACAAGTTCCAAGCCACAAATCCGACGCTGCTGGCGGACAAAGTGAATATCGACGAGTCGAAGGCACAAGAGATCACCGCGTTTCTGCGTCCCAATCCACAATTCACCCTGTCGGCTGATGGGACCCAAATCGCCCCTCGTAACGGCGTCTGGCGACCATTGGCTGGCACTTTTGAGTACCCCAGCATTAGCTATCTGCACGAACGGCAGCACAAGCGAGAGTTACGCCTGGAGAGTGCGAAGAAGGGGACTTTAATCGCTGAGTCCAGTCATGCCGACTTGGAGAGGAGTCTGCTCTTCAACTTGCGCGGTGCGTTTGTGTCAACGTTGCAGGCAAAAGCTGTTTTACAGCTGGCAAAAGACAACCTTGCCTACTACGACCACGTGCTCCAGATCAGTAGAGATCGCTTCAATGCCGGCGACATCGCCCAAATCGATCTCGACCGATTGGAGTTGCAGCGGGTGCAGTATGAATCGGATTTGCAAGCTGCCGAGGAAAGCCTGGAAAACGCAAAGATCCAACTGCTGACGCTGCTGAATGACCGAACTCCAATTGAACACGTCGATGTGACCGGCCTATACGATTTCAACGACCAACTGATGCCGCGCGACGAGTTCCGGAAGATCGCTCTGGACACCCGGCCGGACTTGAGAGCAGCCGTCCAGGCCGTCGACAAAGCCCAAACTGATCACAGACTCGCGGTGGCCAATGGCTCAACCGATCCGACCTGGAGCGCATGGTATACGCACAACTCATCCAACAATAATCCGTTTGGCATTAATACGCTCGGCATCAGTGTCAGCATCCCATTGCGCATCTTCGACCGCAACCAGGGAGAGAAGCTGCGCACGCAACTCGATATCACGCGCAATGAGAGATTACGCGACGCCGCTGAGGCGCAAGTGTTCAGCGACGTAGATTCCAGTTACGCCACTCTTGAAAGCAATCTGACGCTCCTACAGCCTTACAAGGCGAAGTACCTGCAGCAGTCTGTCCGGGTGCGGGACACGATTACGTTTTCCTACCAGCACGGCGGGGCGTCGCTGCTGGATTTCCTGAACGCACAGGCAGAGTACCGCAGCGTGCAGTTGAACTACGTGAACTTGGTCGGCTCGTACTTGACGGCTGGGGCCCAATTGAATATGGCGGTTGGGCGAGAGGTGATCCAGTGAACATTCGATGGTTTTCCCGGCTCTTGACGTTGGCGGCCTGTGTGTTCTTGGTGGCTGTGCTCGCGGGTTGCAATCAAGGCAAAGCCGATCCAAAGGACGAGGCACCACCAGCGACCACCGTTGAGCCTGACCTCGATGCCAACAACTTCAAAGTGGATCACCCTGACCAATTTCCATTGGTGGCGGCGGTTGAGCATAAAGCGGCGCCTGCCCTGAATGTCACTGGCGTGGTGCAGCCCGATATCGCTCGCGCGGTCCCCGTGATCTCACTCGCCTCGGGGCGAGTCGTGGAAATTAAGGCGAGGCTGGGCGACACCGTGAACAAGGGCCAGCTCTTGCTCCGGGTTCGGAGCAACGATGTCTCCGGAGCTTACCAGGTCTATTTGAAAGCCGTGAACGATGAGCGATTGGCGCGGCAGCAACTCGAACGAGCACAAATCCTTTACGACAAGGGCGCGATTGCAAAGAGCGCTCTCGAACAAGCCGAAGACACCGAACAGGATGCAAAAGTCGATCTGGATACGGCAACCGAACAGCTGCACCTTCTCGGCGTGGACAAGGACCATCCATCGGGGATCGTCGATGTCACCGCGCCCATCTCGGGCGTGATTACCGACCAGCAGGTCACAAACGCGGCAGGTGTTCAGGGTCTGTCGGGCCCAAACCCCTTCACCATCTCTGATCTTTCTTACGTTTGGATTATCTGTGACGTCTACGAAAATGATCTCGACGCTGTACACATCGGTGAGTACGCGGACATCCGCCTGAATGCTTATCCCGACAGGGTCTTGAAGGGGCGAATCGATAACCTCCTGCCCGTTCTCGATCCCACCATTCGCACCGCGAAAGTTCGGCTGGAAGTGCCGAATCCAGGACCCATGCGGGTGGGAATGTTTGTCACAGCCACCTTCTACGGCAAACAGGCTGAAACGCGGGCTGCGGTTCCTGCAACCGCCATTCTGCACTTGCATGATCGCGAGTGGGTATACACCCCGGTGAGCGCGGGGCATTTCAAACGCCTAGAAGTGGTCACAGGAAACATGCTTCCCGGCAAGCTGCAAGAAGTTGTTTCAGGCATCAAGCCCGGAGATCAAGTGGTCTCAAACGCTTTGCCACTGCAAAACACTGTGGAGCAATGAAATGATTCGCCGAATCGTTGATTTCGCTCTCAGCAACCGCCTTCTTGTGCTCGCTCTGGCATTGATCCTTTTTGCCGGGGGGATCGTTTCGTTCAAGCGGCTACCGATCGAGGCCTATCCCGACGTGGCCGATAACTACGTCGAGATCATCACGCAATGGCCGGGGATTTCAGCAGAACAAATCGAACAGCAGGTCACGATTCCGCTCGAAGTCGTCATGAACGGTATCCCGCATGTCGTGCATCTGCGTTCGTTCTCACTCTTCGGACTCTCAGACCTGAAACTGATTTTCGACGACGACTCGGAGAACGACTGGAACCGGGAGAGGGTTCTGGAGCGGTTGGCCCAAGTCACCTTGCCGCCTGGCGTGGTGCCGCAAATGGGTACGGACTGGAGCCCGGTCGGCCAGATTTATTTCTTCACTCTGCACAGCACGAATCCCGCGTACGACCCGATGGAACTGAAGTCGATCGAAGACTGGGTCATCGAAAAGAATTTCAAAGCAGTGCCCGACATTGTCGATGTGGCCAGCTTCGGCGGCCCTACGCGCGAGTATCAAGTTCGCGTAGACCCGAACAAACTGGTCGCTTACGGGCTAAGCCTGGCGCAAATCGAGCAGCAACTCACCAACAACAACACCAACGCGGGCGGGAGCTTCATACAAGAAGGTTTGCAGCAGATCAATGTGCGCTCCGTGGGATTAGTCGACCGTGCCCAAGACATCGAACGGACGGTCATCATGACCAAGAATGGCACGCCGCTCCGGGTAAAGGACATTGCGGTCGTTTCGCAAGGTCCGAAGATTCGACTCGGACAGTTTGCCAGAGCCATTCACCGCGAGGACGGAAAGATCGTCGATAACGACGATGTAGTGTCGGGCATCGTGCTGTTGCGCAAGGGCGCAGCGGCAGACACGGCCCTGCAAGGCATCCACAAGAAAGTGAAGGAACTGAACGATCATATTTTGCCTCCTGGGGTGAAGGTTGTTCCCTTCATCGATCGCAGTGATCTGGTTCACTTCACCACCCACACGGTGCTGCACAACCTCACGGAAGGAATGATCCTGGTATCGATCATCCTTTTTATATTCCTCGGCAATGTACGGGGTGCGCTGATCGTTGCGGCAACGATTCCGTTTTCGCTGTTGTTTGCGTCCATTTGTTTGGACTTGAGGCACATTCCCGCAAACCTTCTGTCTCTCGGCGCGTTGGATTTTGGCATGGTGGTCGATGGTGCGGTGGTGATGATCGAAAACATCGTGCGCCACTTGGGCCACAAGAACGGGGACGGCAAAACACCAAGCCGAACGAATCAGTGAGGCGTCCCACGAAGTCCAGCGCCCGGTGTTCTATGCGATCGCCATCATCATTACCGCTTATTTGCCGATCTTTACGCTGCAACGCGTCGAGGGCCGGCTTTTTCATCCCATGGCGTGGACCGTAGCCTTTGCGCTGCTCGGGGCCTTGCTGTTCTCGATTTTGATTGCACCCGTGCTGGCAAGTTTCGCCTTCCAGAAGGGAGCGAGCGAATGGCGCAACCCAGTCATGCACTTCCTGACTGAACGGTATCGCACCGCGAGTTCGATGGGCCATTCGCCGGCGTGCGATCGCTGGTCGGTGCGGGCGTGCTCGGGCTTTTCATAGCGCTTTACCTCGCCTTCAGCGGCGTCATCGGCTCCGAATTTCTGCCCCACTTGGATGAAGGTGCGCTCTGGGTGCGCGGCACGCTTGCGCCCAGCACTGGGCCGGACGAGGGGATCCGGGTGATCGAATCAAGCGCGGATCATACTTTGCTCTTTCCCGGAGGTCCCGCAATGCACCAGTCAAACCGGGCGGCCGGATGACGGCACGGATACGACCAGCTTTTTCAATACCGAGTACTTCGTCGACCTAAAGCCGAAAGAAAAATGGCGGCCTGTCTTTCACGAGAACAAAGACGAATTGATCGCCGCCATGAATCGCGAACTGAACAAGATCCCCGGCGTCGTCTGGGGCTTTTCCCAGCCCATCGAAGACAACATGGAAGAGGCGGTCAGTGGGGTAAAGGGCGAACTGGCTACCAAGGTCTACGGCGATGACTTGAAAGTTCTGGAAGAAAAAAGCGACCAGATCGTCAGGATCATGCGAAGTGTCAAGGGAATCGAAGACCTTGGAGTCTTTCATGTGCTCGGCCAGCCCAACCTGAACGTGACTGTGAACCGCGACGCGGCCGCCCGCTACCAGATCAACGTCGCCGATATCCAGGATGCGGTTCAGACCGCGGTGGGCGGAACAGCGCTCACACAGGTGCTCAAGGGTGAGGCGCGATACGACCTCGTGTTGCGCTATCTTCCAAAATACCGGGATACGAAGGAAGCGATCGAGAACATTCGTCTACTATCGCCTTCGGGGGAACGGGTATCGCTCGCGCAACTCTGCAAGATCGTGGTCGCCGACGGCGGTTCCGAAATCTATCGCGAGGGCAATCAACGTTATGTTGCCATCAAGTACAGCGTCCGGGGCCGTGACCTGGGCGGCGCGGTAGAAGAGGCGATGAGGAAGGTCAACGAACAGGTCAAATTGCTGCCCGGATATCACATCGACTGGGAGGGGGAATACGAGAGCCAGAAGAGGGCGGACGAGAGGCTGCTCATCGTACTCCCGATCACCATCCTCATCATCTTCATCATCCTTTACACGATGTTCAACTCCTTCAAATGGGCCTTGCTGATTCTGGCTAACGTGGCCATGGCACGCATCGGGGGTCTGCTGGCGCTTCTGATTACCGGCACCAATTTCAGTGTTTCCTCCGGCGTAGGTTTCCTGGCGCTATTCGGCGTGTCCGTGCAAACCGGCGTCATCATGCTGGAGTACATCAATCAGCTGCGAGTTCGACGCTATTCCATCGAGGATGCCGCAGTTGAGGGGGCTGTGTTGAGACTGCGGCCCATCATGATGACGATGCTGGTTGCGACTCTCGGACTGCTGCCCGCCGCGCTCTCGCACGCGATTGGCTCCGACTCCCAGCGCCCCTTTGCAATCGTCATCGTAGGCGGGTTGATTGCGGACTTAGTGATGAGTATCTTTCTGTTGCCGACGCTGTACGTTTGGATCGCGGGCGAGCGAGATGTGCTCCCAGCTGCGGACGGGAGCTTCGAAGAGGGAGAGCACGTGGATTAGCGCCGGTGGTGTAAGGGAACACAACGGAGAGGCTCCTTGGTATTACCCGCAGATGCAAGTTCAAACCTTGCCTAGTCCACCATCACGGCAGCCGAGGGGTGCCGAATAACCGGAGCGGATAGCGCACGCGGGTTCATCGCAGCTTCCGGCCCCATTCAGGAATTGGCCGAAAGATAGCCTTCAACACCCGAAAGATGTCTGCCCAAGTCTAAAAGATAGGGTTCTCACTATCCGCTCTCCGGTTTACACCAATGGAGTGTCTGGAAATCAACCCCCCTTCCTTATCACGGCAGTATTTTCATTTCCCTGGGACCGCATCTTCGATCAAGGAGAGCGCGTCTTTGAGATTGTTCTACTTGTGTTGTGGTTTGCCTTCGTAGCATTCCTTGCATTCTCGGCGATACACTTTGTCCGCGAAAACGCCAAAAAGAAAGGCCGGAGCAGAAGGAAACGACGTGATCGTTCAGCATCCACAGCGCGCAGTTAGAGATAGATGGATACGTGGTCTACCTAGGATTCCTGAAATGTCTACTCCCGATGAGCAGCCTCGCTACCCGCCGCGTGCTGTCTCGGCTTTTGGGCAAATGACCGACTGGTTATCACTGCGATGCCGTAACGCCCCGTTAGGTACAATCGGCCTGCTTCTTATTGTGCTCGGTGTGATCCTCTTCCCCCTAGTCGGATCCCTTGGTGGGGCAGAACCATCCGTTAGAAGAGTGTTTTCTATCCTTTTTTTTCTTTTTCCGCCTGCGATCCTCAGTGCTGTGTACTCCCTCTTCTTTGAGAAATCAAAAATGTCAGGAGGTCTGAGTGTCTTGCTTGCAACCATTGTCCTCTTGGTCCAACCACTCGTTTGGCACTGGCTAAGCCTTTATCTTCCGATAGCCTGTGTTTTCACAATCTTCTGCGCCGTTGTGTGGGTCTTAAAGAGCCGCTCAAACTCCTGATGCAGACGGGCATTCGTGAACACGTAAGCTACAATACAAACCTGCACGTCCCCACCTGACATAGGACACGACAATGACACAGCGCACCCCGTTGGTGTGCAGCGGAATCACGAATCCAAAACCAGCGACGAGTAGTGATCGCCAAAAGGGGTGGAGGAAAATCTGCTAGCGGCGGCACCGGTTTCACATGGTAAAAACAGATCAAGCGACGTGTATTCAATGACTTGCGGGAGTACGAGCGTAATGCAAGTGGAACTGACCACATGCTATACTGAATGGGAAAATGTCTACGGCAACAGCTCCAAGGGCCATACCGGTTTCAGAATGCCTTCTCCGGCGCGAAG
Source organism: uncultured Acidobacteriaceae bacterium (assembly GCA_963701935.1). Classification (GTDB taxonomy): domain Bacteria; phylum Acidobacteriota; class Terriglobia; order Terriglobales; family Acidobacteriaceae; genus Sulfotelmatobacter. The sequence continues at coordinate 13,163 of CAVPBT010000005.1, forward strand.
CCGTGGAGAACGCTGTCGCGGATATCCGTCTGGAGGGTCTGGCTCCCACTGCCGATGCGCAGCTCCTCTTCGAGCAGTTTGTCCAAGGTGACCTGACCGAAGAACAGTTGGTGAATGCTATCCTCGCTCGATGAGCGATCCCTACATCGATCCTGAATCTGGGATTCTGCGAAACAAATTTGGCCTTACCGATCAAGAATCGCTTGACCGCGCGGAAGCGAACGCGGTTTCGACGCGTTCAATCCTGCTTCAACTCAATCCCCTGAAGGGGAACTTCGATTCTGAACATCTCAAGGCAATACATTCGTATCTCTTCAGGGACGTTTACGAGTGGGCGGGGCAATTTCGGACGATCCCCTTGGCAAAAGCTGAAGATATTCGTGGCGGAAGAGTCATCAGGTTCACGTCTCCAGATTTGGTCGAAGAGGAGTTGAAGCACGTATTTGACGAACTGGCCGCCGAGCATTTTCTCGAAGGGCTAGCGCGACGGGAATTTGCGCGCAAGGTTGCTGGTCTGTTTTCCGAGATAAATCGAATCCATCCGTTTAGAGAGGGAAATGGCCGAGCGCAGCGGCAATTCATACGTCAATTGGCCGATAGCTTGGGATTCAAACTGCATTTTGAGGTTGTCAGCAAAGAGCGCCTCATCCAGGCCAGCATCCTGTCGGCGCAGGGGGATGTCGCCATGATGGAGCGTTTATTTGACGAAATCACGGACACAGAGCGGATTCAATCGCTGACTAAAGTGATCGCGCATCTGGAGAGAGGTCAGTTCAAGTGGAACGATGTTTATCTGGCAACAACCACCTCCGGTCAGAGCTATGTCGGTACTTTCGCCGGTAGCGACGGAGCCAATTTTTTCTTTCGTGATGACGAAAACCGAATCCTGGTCGGAAATATCAAGGACCTGAAGAGATCAGCGGAATCGGGAGAGAAAGTGAGCTTCACGGCATCGTGAAAAGACTGCACCCCATCGTGCCGCTGAAGCGATTCTGCGACCTAACATTCGATAAGGCTGACGGCTGACAAAGCATCCACGACCTTTGAGGAATTCTTGCTAGGTGGAGTGCGTTCGACGGGCTTAATTACTTCGAAAACTTGCTCCCGTTCAACAATCAGGAGTCCAAAACCTGCCGACCGCAACTTCCGGTCCAACACGCTCGCGTCCCAGTGATTGGTGGACCCTTCATTGTGGTCAAGGAAGGCAGCGGCAAAGTCGGGTGTACACGCCATGTACACCAAATCGGCATACTCGGAAAAAGTCCCCATTTGATTTAGAGCGCGTTTGAACTGCTCGTAGTCATTCTTCAATTCAACCGCGATCAATCGCCCCGAGCCTGTAAGGCTCGTCTTCTTATATCCGAGCACGTCAACCCTTGCCAGCCCGAGGGGAACCTCCATGTATGGTTCGTAACCTTCTCCTTTGAGCCACTTTGCGGTTGGAATCTGCAAGTCGGCTTCTTCTGATACCCCACAGAACCATCCCCGTCGCACGAGCTTCCTAGAAAGAATGCTCTTCGCACCGTCAAACGAATCGTGCGCTCGCCATAAGGACGCAGCGATGACTTCGAGCCTCGGGACTTCAGACCAGACAGAAGTTATTGTCCGCCGAAAATGATCAATTTGAGTTTCGATGCACTCCATCTTCTGTTGCGGAGTTAGGCGTTTAAGAACGGATGGCTCGCCGGGCACCTGAAGCTGGTCGAGCAGCGCATCAAGAACGGAAGGATCGGCCAGTAATTGCTGTAGTCGACTCAGTCTAAGATAACAGTGCCGTGGCTCAGTTGCGCTGGGATTTGAATCGCCTTCCGGCTCTGTGAGTGTGGTAACGGGTAACGATCTCGGAGCGGCTTTGTCGTCCGGCAAGATAGTCGCGGAGGTTGCGGTTCCTCCTCGGAGTCTCGACCGCAACAGTTGAAGCACTGGATTATTTCCTACTGAGCCAACTGGGAATTGTTTCGCCGTTTTCCCGTTTGACAGAATGACTTGGATATAGGGAGGGTTGTAATTCACAACGCTGACATGTCGGAAATAAAATTCTTCTCCCTGCGGAGACAACTGTACTTCAAGTTGTGGGAGGCGCAATATCGAGGGTTGATACACGGCGAAGAATGCTTCGCAAATGTACACCACTGCAATCTCGTATGTCGGGTTGGAGGTACGCCAAACGGCGGTTTGCCTTTCCCGATGGAAAATACCCAGCATTGGGCCTCGTCCAGCTTAACGCCTAACCTGGCGGCACCTTGTTCCTTGGCGCATGACTCTGCCTGGAGGAGATATTCCCGCGCACTTTTGTTGACTGCCTGTACGGCCTTCCAGTAAGGGAAGAGGGCCGCAAATCCACAGACCAGTCCGGCTGGGTGTCGAAAAAGCAGCCAACCCAATGCAGCCATACAGGCGAACAGCACGTAAAGAGGAATAGGTTGCCAGCCAAGGAACCAGAGCACTCTTGCTGTTGCATTCCCTCCTACACCTAGCTGGACCGCCCGTTCGACGCCATCCATCGTTTGGCTCCTGCGCGACTCCTCATCACCCCACGTCACAAGTTCAGCCAAGAGTGTAACAAAACGTCTGCATCTTCGCATTGTATTCGCCACGCGTATCGTGCTACCATTTTCCAGATGTTGGAGGTTTGCGCGATGGCAAATAGCAGGACTCACCGAAGGGCAGGACGCATAGCAGGTGGGGTGTATGCTGCTCACCGAGCAAAAGAGCAGCGTCTTGTTCACTGTGTGGCTGAGACCGTGGGCGGTGCCCTTGGTGGGGAATTCGGTGCGATACTTGCCGATGTTGTGGAACCGGGAATCTCTTCGTGGCACAGAGGACCAGCCCACAGTTGCGCTGCCGGCATGGGAATCCTCTCGCTAGGCGATACGCTCACCCGAATTGAGATGTTCTGCCGTCAACAAGCTGAGCAAACGGCACAGAAGCGCGCGACTCTGCAGATGATCCCGGATTTAACACAGCCGAATCTATTCGTCCCCGCGCCTAATAGTGCGCTCACGCAATTGTTCCTCGCTATTGCCGAACTGTTCTGGCGAGTCTCTGCTGGTTTCGCAAATGGAATGGCAGCGGGATATTTGTCTCACCTAGTGCTCGATGCCGGAACGCCTCGTTCAATTCCGCTATTGACCAACGGTTTCTAACCGCGTCCAGCCCTGCACTAGACCGAGAATCGGCGAATGTGGCAAAACCGGAAAAGGTGACTAAACCGTGGACAGCATATCTCATCAAATTGCTTCCTTTGTGCAACAGTCTTGGAAGTGGATTGTTGGCGGGGGCCTTGTCTTGTTTCTCGGTCTTTTCTGGAAGCCGATTATGGAAATGCTGAAGTCTCTGGCCGATATCACGGAGGCTTGGCACAAGGCAGGTACGGCGGCGGCTCAACGTCGAATCGCTGAAGCTGGGACGCCGGATGCCGAATGGGAAGCGAGTGTAAAGGACATGATGCGAAGATTCCGTAAACACTACAACGAGGCCGAAGCTAAATATCCCGGCAAGAACATTGTCCCAATCATAAAACCATCGCCGGAGGACGACCTCGAAGTATTCAACGAGGCGATGCGCAGGATAAAAATAGAAAATGCCAAAGTACACGGTGGACGACTTTTGGCTTGATAAATCTTCCCGCCCACATTCCTGAGACGGCTGTTTAGACAGCGGGGGCGCGATGCCGACAACGATCTCTGAGGCGTTCGCAACGGTACATTTGGTGCGGGAGGGCATCGTCAGCGTCAGATGGGGAACGAAGCCGACGACTTCCGAGCCGGGTGTGTATATCGTTTCCCTGACGGAGTCTCTCGATACCTACGACGGCAAACTGATGGAAGCGCCATTGGCAGTGGCCGAATTCCAACGATGGCTGGACGTGCGTCCCGAGCTTACTCTCGACCGCATTCGACCGACCGTCGAGCAACTGACGGATCGCGTTCGGCGCTTCTGGATTCCCGACGAGGTCATTCTCTACATCGGCCTTGCGACATCACTGTCCACCCGACTTCAGGCGTTTTACCAGACGCCAATCGGAGCCCGCAGCCCGCACTCAGGCGGCTACTTCCTCAAGCTGCTATCGAACTTTAATCAACTCTGGGTCCACTACGCCCAATGCCCTGATTCCGAACTAGCGGAGGATGGAATGCTGCGGCGATTCTGCGAACATGTCTCCCAGGATTCCAGACGAAGTTTGAAGGACCCTGTTCATCCCTTCCCATTCGCCAACCTTGAGTGGCCGCCTGGCACACGGAAAGCTCATGGCTTACGTGGCGCGCGCGAAGCGCAAAAGAAAATATCGACGGGTTAACGACCATTAGCTGGCTAACTTTAGTCGGAGATCCACCCACGCGTGCAGATCAGATGCGCGGAAGCGCCACAATTTTCCGACCCGCATCGCGCGTATCTCTCCTTTACGCGCGAGACGTTGGAGTGTCTTGGGATGGATTTGCAGCAAGGCTGCCGCCTGGCGCGAATCGAGGAACCGCTCGAAATTGGGGAACGGCTGGCTGACTGGCGTTGCTTCGTGCATCTCGCTCATAGAACCTCCTGCAGCGAGAGTCGAGACCGGGCTGAAATCACCGCGTCGTCTGAAGGTCGGTTGTAGCGTCCGACTTCGTCTGACAGATTTCGAGCCCATTCACTACTCGGCTGGTGTTAGTCTTCGCGTCATGGGCGGACGAGAACATTATTCGTATAGAAACCGTACAAGACGCATTTGTTGCTTTCTTCAAAGAATCTTTTTTCTTTTTGACTTCGAACAAACTTCTCAAGAAGTGCTTAAAGTGCCTAAAGCGCCTACAAGTGCTTTTAGGTACGTTTAGGGAATCTACGGGAACAGAGCGATGGCCGCGCTCAACCGCCTCCCTCCTTAGCGAGGCAGTTCCATTGATTCGCGCGAGATTTTCCCCTCTATGTATAAAAGGAACCTGCGGCAGGAGAAATATGTCGAAAATATTTCGAACCTAGCCCGAACGCAACCCGCGCACCCGTTTTGGGCTGGGGAATAAAGGAGCAACCGCAATTAGCCGTACGAGGGGCTGAACCCGCGTCTATCCCGATCAGACTCCCACATCGGAGCAGCATGGTCGGGGCGCGGCTCGTGTCAAGGCTCACGACCGCTCGCGGCGCACAATGCGCGGCCTTGACACAAGCCTTGCTCCCCGGCCCATTTCTCCGCCATGTGGGGAATGTGCAAGTGTGGCTCTAGGCGAGATTCAAGACGGGGTTATGGTCGAAGCCGGCTCCATCCGAGGGTCGCAACTGCTTTGAGAGCACTCCAACCCTGGTGCTAAAGGCTTCGAAATCTGCAATCACTAATCACTTAACGTGAACTAACGGGTACTTCCGTATCCTTTGAGTGCCGTCCGTTCTGTGTAAGTCCTTGTATTGACGTTTTCCGGTGGATTCGAATCCATGCCAGCCTTCCCCGCGCATGCACACTCTTGTTTTCCGCAGTTGTATCCATCTGTCAAAACGCTCATATCCGCTCATAATCTGCCGTGACTGAGTTGAACTGGCGGTGTTCTTGGGAACCTGAATCATCCCGTCCGTGCCTCAGGTTCAATGATTTAACTGCAAGCGGTTGTTCTCATAACCCAAAGGTCGGTGGTTCAAATCCACCCCCCGCAACCAATCCCTTCTTCATTATCTCGTGTATTTTCAATAGTTTATTACCTTTCTGTCAGTGGTTGGCTCCCACCCCCCGCAATTCGTCACCGAAAGCCGCGTCAATTCAGCGTTCTACCGCGAATGCACGGGCGAACTGTAGGAAAATTGTAGGAAAGATGGGTACCGAGCTACCGAGCGTCCCTCACTCGCCCTGGGGTTGTACCGTCGCCGATTCTGGGAAACACGCAGGCCACGATTCCACCCCAAGTCGCGGTAACCCGCAGGTCGGGATATCCAGGCGAAAGATAACACCTCGGGCCGTTGCGGGCGGCGGCTGCGCTCCATGAAGTACTCTAATCATTAGTGTCCTTGTGACCTAGGTTTCCGTGACCGAGAGGCGCAGCATGTCACCTGGCGCGACATCGACTTCCACAACAACGTGGTTCGCGTTGCAACGAAGCCAATCTGGGGATTTTAGGCCGAAGAACTGGGAAGACAGGTGCGTCCCGTTACCAACTTCGCTGATCCAGCAACTCCAGACGGTGAAAGAGAGGCGTAACGCATTGCCCGCCCAATTGGTGTTTCCGAATTCGAGAGGCAATCCCAACACCGAGACGGACATGATCGTCAAGCGGGTCGCCGAGCGGGCGAAGCTGAATTGCGGACAATGCACCAGCAAGCATGGCAACTGCTGCTCGAAAGGTCGATACTGCCAGCATTACTTCCTGCACAAATTCCGTCACACGTTTGCGACCGAGCACTTGCGGCATGGAGTGGACATTCGCACCCTCCAAACCTGGATGGGATACGTAGCAAGAGCGGCAAGGGATTGATCCTCCAGGTCAACAGTAGGTCGAGAGCCCTTCATATACTGACGGCCGATCGGCGGCAGAAGAATGGTTCCTCTCAACACCGGCGGAGATGCGGTCGAGCAGCCACGACGACTTCGAGGTGCTTGGCGAGCACTGGGGTTGAAAGCACCTGGGACAATTTATCCGATTTGACAGTCGCGCTTTTGCCGAACAGGGTCGAGTACAGCCTTCGACGTTGATCGTTCTCCTCACCAGAGCATTCTTATGAACCCGGCCGCTTGCCGGATTGTAAATTGTTTTTCACAGGCCCGAGTCCGTTATTGCCGTAGACTCAGGCTTGTCGTAAACTCCGACTGCAGTGGCGGATGAAATCGGATTCTCGATTCTCAACCGCACTCTGGGTTCTGCGCTTGAAGTAGTGAAGTGCTTGCTGCCTCCAGCGGATCAGGAGAGAGTACGGTCTCAGGTCGAGGATAAAATCCGATCCAACTCTGGGCGAGCTGGTGCGCCGGAGATTTGCTGAATACAGAGATCAAACACTTGAGAGCAGCTTTTCACAGCTTCTGCAAGGGGAGTTTAAGAAAAGCGTGAGCTGGTCATCGGCGGGGTCCCGGCAACACCGAATCTAAGGACACTACCGTGAGGGTGATAACAACGTGACCGACAACGCGGCGAGAAAGGCTAATGGGGAAAATGGGAGGGCTACTCTGGATTTAATTCAAGAACCACTCTTGAATACTCGTCTGTCGCACTCTTCAATTCAACGGCGAGGCGATCTTGCAGATGCTGATCTTGCGTACCGGCCCCCCCTGAGGGCGTCCAGAACATTTTTCACCCTCTTCTCGGCTGCTCTCACTTCTCCGATGGTTGACATCTTTGATTATGCTACTCTTTCCGCCATCTGCCGACACTGTCCTTCTGGTTTAAGGTCTTCGTCGGTGTGGACATGAAAGAGCGGTCCAGCCTGGCCTCGGATCCAGCCCAAACGAGCGACAAATGCTCTTACCACGCTTACCGCAGTGTATGGACGCGGCGCCCGGGTCCTTCGTAATTTATCGCAGGCAGTTCGGGACAATCGTAAGTCGCTATCGCTTGTTGGTCATCTCTCTCAGCAGTTCCTTCGACGTCTGACGCAACCGTTGTGCAAGTATGACTGCGAGTGAGCGGTAGAACCTCGTGCCAAACCCGGGAAATGCGGACACGAGTTGACGCAGGTCGTCTGCCCAGATTGCGTCAACTTCAACTTCTTCCTTGGCAACAACTGCTGCGGTCGCTGTACTGTCTCCGAGAAAAGCCATTTCGCCACAAACATCGCCCGCGACAAGCGTCGCAATCACCGCACGAGAGGTCGCTCCTGCTAGCTCCACCGAAGCCGACCCCCGACGGAGAACATAAAGGTGGTCGATCCGAGCACCTTCCTTGATGATTTCCTGACCCAGGTTGACGTTTACCCGCTTGGCCTTAGACTCAATTAGAATCCAATCGTTCCGAGTCAAATCTTGCAAGGTGCTGCGGTGCATCTTTTTCGAAAGCTCCAGACTTCGCGCGGGTTCAAATACGCTGGACTACTGAGAGTTCACAATTTCCGCTAACTCTAGCACACTTCCAGTAGACGGTCGCAGGGGTAGAGGCTGTTGCGCACTCAACACAATAGCTCTCCGGCTGTGGAGTGAAGTAGTCTTTCAGCAGCCTGCCAGGTCTTGGACAAGGTACGCGAGGTGCGCAGCAGCCGGAGTGGATACCCCCTCTCGGTTCTTTCCCCAGTGCTTGGCGGCGAAAGCCCGGTAATCCTACCCCGGCTAAATTCATTGTAGTTGACCTGTCAAAGGTCGCGGTTCTGCAGTTCCGGCCTGAAGCAAATGATTGACGCCGTCTCAGAAGCGAGATGTTCATCACATCGGAGGAATCGGCCTAGAACCACACCGGTCTCCCCACCTCACTTCTGTCCGACGTCGTGACCTACGATTGCACGGCCTGGTATGTGTCGGGGCGTCCGTTACCCATGTCGCACGAAGATCCAAACTGTGTGAGCCATAGCCGCGGCGGCACTCTGCTGATTTACGTTTGCTGAAACGTTCACCAGCGCGGATCGCTGTAATGGCGCCAGAGAGTCCCAGCGGCGAACAAGCCAGGAGCGAGATCGGTATAGGCAGCGCGACTGAGGAAAGGCTCAGGGAGGAGATCATTTCTGAGATTCAGCGGAAGGGCCCTTCATATTTTTTCGATCCTACCAAGAGTTTCTTGGCCCAAATGACGAGATGCATGTCGTTGGTGCGATCCTTTGCGGCTCGGGGGCGAGTTCTGAGGGGTAGCCTACATAATCGTCTCTACTTCACTTCAGGCTGGCGGAACAATAATTCCAGCAACTCTCTGGCACCACGATGCCCGACCCAGGCATAGCCGACAAGTCGGAATTGAAGAACGACGATGAGTTGCGCCCAAACGAATGATGCGCCTGCAGGCGGTCGTCTATTGATCGTGATTCGAATTTGAGGAGACTGCCGCTGTGTTATTGTCGGACCGCGGCGTCATCGAGACCACCACATATTCGCGCTCTTTGCTGTCTAGATCCTCCACGCTGAGAAGCATTTTGTCTTTCTGCAGGCGGAACTGCGCCTGCTCGCCCACTGGCAGAAGAACAGGATGCTTTTCGTCGCGCGGACGAATCCGGTAGATTACTCGGTCGGTCTGCAGCACATACTCTTGGCAAAGGACTTCCTGCGTCTTCTTGCTGCTCGAGTCGGTGCCCAACAATTCGCCAGCGAAGCTCTTGGCATCCTTCTCCGCCGTGCCGCACGGGACTGCATCCATTTGCAGCACTTCGCCGGACTGATAATGTTTGGGTTCTTTGGCGTATGCTGTCAAAGCAAAGCCAGCAATCACGCACAGCAGTAACTCGGAACGCATGTTAGGCCCCCCCTAGGCAGTTATTGACCTGACCACGAGTTTGAAACGCATTGGTCAGCTCGCCGTTTTGGTGTCTCGCAGTCGATCTGCACGCCAGACGCTATCGCCGCCCCGCCGGATGGAAACGTGCCGAGATCGCGGCCGAGACTGTCGTCAGACTTAGTTCAGTGCGATTCCGTCCCATCGACCCAGGATTGAACCGCCTGGTATGTATCGAGGCGCCCATTGCCCATATCGGAGGAAATCCACCTCGCGCGAGCGATCGCGGCCGCGGCACTCTTTTGATTTACCCCCGCTGAGATGTTGACCAACAGCGCCGCTGTCCCCGAAACAAAAGGTGCGCTGAAAGAAGTTCCCCAGCCAGCAGCGTAAGTTCCGTAGGGATAAGTTGAGACAATCCCCTCGCCGGGGGCCGCCACCCAGACGTCTGGCCCGTAATTGGAGAAGCTAGAGGGCGTGTCATAGTCACTGGTAGAAGCAACTCCCATTACGTTAGGCAGAGCAGCGGGGTATACCAACTCATCCTGCCCGTCATTTCCCGCCGACGCAACGCAAATTACGCCACGGCCGTTAGCGTAGTTGATCGCACTCGCCATTTCCGTGGAAGATGAGCTGAAACTGAAGCTCATGCTGATCACTTTCGCGTTATGCTGAGCCGCATAATAGGTGGCTTGAATGATGTTCGAAACATACCCGGTACCGTCGGCCGAAAATGCCTTCAACGGCATGATCTTCGCCGTGGGTGCCACCATATGAACGATGCCGGCGGTCATGGTGCCGTGTCCAAAGGCGCTGTATTGTCCACCATCCAAAACAGCGGCGGACGATTGATTAAGGACCGCTATCGTGGAGGAATTCACGTAGGTCGGTTCGCCCGTCCCTCCGTCAAGCACCGCGGCGGACGACTGATTTACATCGGCCGTCTCGTCCGCATTGGGAGTGTTGTTGATGAAGTTGTAGCCCGGCACGAGAACGGGAACCAGCACCGGGTGTTGAGTGTCGACACCGGTGTCAATCATCGCCACGGTCCCCGCTCCGGAAACATGGAACGCGCTCTGAGTCTGGAGCACCTGAACAATCTGGGCGGCCGGCTGATTCACATACCCGTTCCAGACGGGAGTGCCGTAGTAGACAAGCGGAGTTTCGTCGATCAGTGACTCCGGAACGGGACCTGCCGTCGCGCGGATCAGAAATAGTTGCTGGTCGACTTCAACGTCGACCACGCCCAATTGCCGCAACAGCACCGACAAGAAGGAAGTCAGGTTCACGGAGTCATCTACCGTGATCAGGAACAGATGTCCGGAAGGGTCGCCCAGTTTGGCGCCAACGTTGCAATTCAGGACGAGACAAGTGATTTTCAGCCCGCTCAACCCCAACTGGTCCCGCACAATCAGCCGCTGTTGCGCGGACGCCTGCGGTATCACAGCCACGAGCAGAGTCAACAGCAAAACCCCACAATAACGTCGCATAAACCCTCCCAGAAATCCCACCATTCCCGGCCTTGCACTAACGATTGATTAGAAGTTCAACACCACCTACGTGCCATCTCAAGATTACGGATTCACATCTCGAGTGTTACCAAAGTCATGACACGTCAGCCTTAGGCACTGTCGCCGTCGGGGACAGGCACAACAATCGTCCTTCTGTCTCCGATTCCAAATACGAGTTGGAGTTGGCTATGCGCCGTCATGCCGAAGTCAAACTCCCCAACGTCGTTGGTCCTCCCCCGTGATACCGTATCTCCCTTGCACAGTAAGCTCACAGCAATCCCACTCATCCCTTGGTTAGGTTTCGCGGAATCCATGAGCTGTCCCATCAAAACCATCGAGTCTGATCCGGGTTTCGGCTGCATCCGCATGTCAATACAGACGCTGCCCGACTTGTACAAGAGTTGCCTGGAGATCGAGGCAGTGCCGCGAACTCCGGCCATCGCAGGCTGCAAAGCGCTGTCAAACAACAGCTTCGCAAGTTCCAATGTCCCCTGCCGCGATGGAATTCCCTTCCGCGCGCCAAAACTGGCTTTTACCGCCAGAACCGCCCACGCGGGTGGCTCGTAACTTTTCTCTCGATTTGCAAGCTGCATGACATTCCTCCATGTCTCCGACGCTTTAACGCACTCGACGCATCCCCTGTTTAGGTGTTGTTCCATTTGAGCGCAATGCTCTACGCCTTTGACCTGCCGGACAAAATCAACCCATTGCTCAATCGAAAAGTGTTCCACGATCCCTCCCTACCCGAGAACAGTCGTTGGCGTATTCAGTTAATAAGGGTGTAGGGAGTTGCTTGCAGATATAGCCGGTACTCAAAAAAGAGAGCGGAGTTGGTTACTTTGGAGATTTCCCACGGTTACCAGCCGACTAAGACAAAAGGGGCCCAGTAGTACGGGTGAGGATAGCGATTCCGCAGTTCGAGCATCGCCGAGCGCAAGGCCGCAGACTTATCGTCGCCGCAAGACAAATGACTGTAGAAGGAAGCCATAAACTCGGCAGTGCTTCGGTCCTGCACATCCCAAAGAGTTAAAAGGGCCGACTGCGCTCCAGCATAGATCAGGCCGCGAACCAACCCCAGCAGTTCGTCTCCGTCGGCCACTACACTTAGACCCGTCGCACATCCGCTGAGAGTAATGAGTTCGGCGGGGAGATTCATTTGGTAAAGATCGTAGAGGCTGAGGATACCGTCCCCTAGACGAATTCCAGAGAACATTGGGTTGTCTTGCCGGAAGTAGCCGTGAGTCGCGATATGAATCAGGCGGCTTTGCTCTCCCTTAATTCGTAACAGGTTCGCCGTCGCTGCTTCGCCCAGAAACAGCTCCGATTGCGGGATCGTCTTTGCAACGGTCCGGACCTCATCCAGAACGACCGGTGCCGCTGCATCAGGAATACCGAGCACGAGTGCACCTCCGGTTCGATTCGCGGATCGCCTGTGACAGAGCCGGAAGACGGTGGCACTCGGCGCGTAAGAGATACTGAACGAATCAATCAGATATTGACGGCCATCAAAGAGCGCCTGAAAGGGCAAAGAATGGAGACTCCCGTGAGGCACGATGAGCAAATGACTCCCCGTGAGCTTCTTTCTGACGGGACCGAGCAGCTCGTCATACAGTTCCCTTGCATGCCGAAGAGTGACTTCCATCAGAGACTTGCCAAACGTCGCAACGTAGTCGGCCGACAACTTGAACTTTGAAATCTGAAAGTGCAGTCTAGCGATCAGGTCATTCACTCTTGAGACCGTAGCGATCGGAACAATCTCCAGCGAGTTGTGATTCAGCACGACTACTATGAGGTGATCGCGAATCTGGAAGTATTCAAGAAGAGTCCATTCTGGGGACAGAGCAGAACGAATCTCTTCTACTGTCACGGCATTGAGCGATATCAAACCAGCCGACTCGGCGACGGGAATGGGCATTTCGCGCGCTAACTGGAGCAGTTCGTCCTCACGCTTTCGAATCTCTGCCTGGATTCGAGCCAGACGGGCGGGTGGACTCTTGGTCTCTCCAAGTTGCTCCATTTCATATCTGCGGGAATACCAATTGATTTCGGCCCGCAGATCCTGCGCTTTGCCGATCAGGGTCGGATCGACCCTGGAAGCCAAGTGAAACTCGGAGCCCGCATCGAACATCAGGTCACGCAAGCTGCGCGACTTGGACTGCTCGATATGTCGAAACGCTTCCTCTATCTGTTGGGTGGTCTTGCCTGCCAGGCAGAGCTCAACCAACTCTTCATAAACGACCAGGCGGTTCTTCATGAACGAGATTCTGAGTTCTTCCCGGCCGAGACCGCCGCGCAGTTCTTCCAAGAGCTTCCGAGCTTCTTCATAACAAGCGTGAGCCTCGGCCGGGCGCGCCATTGCGACCTGGATACGGCCCATTAGGTGATGAGCCTGACTACGTAATACGGGAAGGTCGATCGTACGCAAACGCTTCAGGGCCGCGTCGCAGTGCCGGCGCGCAGGAGCAGCCTTCGTCGCCCTAAGATACAAATGGGCGAGTAGCAAATGACATTGGATCAGACTGTACGAAACCCTCGCCGTCCGAAACGCCTTCAAAGCTGCGTGACAGAGTCGCTGCGCCTCGGAGTGCTGCCCTCGCTCGATGAGAATGATGGCCCGGTAGATGTCGATCCGGCTTGGCCAGACCCGATTCTTTTCTTTCACGAACACTCTTCGGGCCTTGGCGAATAATTCCAGGGCGGGATCGGCGTGGCCTTGCTGCCACATCGCCAGAGCCAAATTGGCCAGCGACTTTCCCGCTTCGTAGCCCATTGCCAGGCGCTGAAAATCTGAGGCCGCTCGACGCGCCGTATCCGCGGCCTGTTTACTCTGGTTTACTTCGAGATAGATTTCCGACAGGTCCAACTGGCAGAGCGCGACGTGATATTCGTCGTTGGCTGTGCGACAAGTCTCGCGAGTCGCACGCAGCATTTCGATCGCACGGGTATGGTTGCCCTGGAAATAGTAGAGCGAGGCGATGTTGTAATCTGACTGCCCCACTAGCACATTCATGCCGCGTTCGACCGCGAACTGCCGGGCTTCTTCATAGGCCGCAAGGGCGTGAGGAAAGTCGTTCAATCCAACCAGACACATCGCGACATTGTGCAGGGCAACTGCGAGCGCTTCCGGGTCCTTCTCTGGGGCGGAACGAAAAAAGCGAACCGCGCGCTGGTAATATTCGAGGGCTTCGGCGAACCGGTCTTGACGATGGAGTATGTTTCCCAGGTTCAACTCGACCCTTGCCAGACGCCAGTCGTTGTGGTCTGCAATGAAGATTTGTCGCGCTTCTTGAGCCGCCGCAAATGCGCGATCGTATTGCCCGGTAAGAATCAGCGGTTGAATGGAGGCGTTCAACGTGCGCGCAAGTTGTCTGGTGTCGCCCAGGGTAATGAAAATCTTGCAAGCCCTCTGGTGGTAACGAATGGCTGACCTGTTCTGGCCAGTGAGGTACAGAGCGTTGCCCATGGCACGTAGGCTCTGGGCGATTATGGCCCGATCGCCCAGCTTCCGCGCGATGGCAACAGCGACCTCGGCCAGGGTCATGGTCGGACCGGTATCGACCTTTGCCCGTTCCCGAATTAACTCGGCGAGCCATGAAACGACATCTGCGCTTACCAGGCTGGGATGTTTGGCTAGAAACCTGGACTGAGCCGTTTTGTGTTTGAGGCGAGGGAGGCAGGCGAGTAACTCCTCGCGAGGAGCATCAGCACTCCGAGCCATGGCTGTCGCGGGGACAGGCATCATCCACCCATTTTCGCCAGCCGTTGTCGCAACTTGTTAAGACAGCGTCTGCGAATGAAGCCAATTGAGCCTTGTGCCAGGTCTAGCTCCGCCGCAACTTGTTGGTAGGGTCGCGCCGGCTCCTCAAAAAACAACAGTTGCACGAGCTTGCGGCAGCGCGGAGAAAGGTCCGACAATGCTTCTCGCAGCATTTGTTCCTGCTGAGTCTGGGCTACGACGTCGTCTGACGCTTCGGCCGCCGAGGGGAGGTCCACATCGTCGAGGTCAGTAACTTTGTGGCGGCGCTGGGCCTGTTTTCGATGAAAGCATTTGTTTCGCGAGATCTGAATCAGCCAACCCGCCAGCGCGTTGGGCTCGCGAAGACGAGGCAACTCGGTCAACAAGTCCATGCAGACTGCCTGGAAGATGTCGGCGCAATCTTCCTCGGAGAACCCGTACCGCAGGGGAATCGAATAAATCAGATTCTTGTATTTGTCGATCAGCTTCGACCAGGCCTCCTCGCTTCCATGAAGGCACTCTTTTACCACTCGGGAGTCGGAAGGGTCGCCGGACCGAGCAGCCTTCGCCTTCCGTGGCGCTGTGCTCATGGCTTGTGCCCAGCTTCCTTGCCGTAAAAGAACAGTTCCTGCGAGTTCCACAGAGTGTGCGGATCGAGCGCCGCGGGCTTAAAGTTGCCCAACTCGCTCTTGGCGCCAACGAGAATGTTCGGGCTAGCGAGGCAAATGATGGGAAGTTGTTCAGCCAGGATTGCCTGCACGCGGTCATACAGCGCTTTTCGCTCTTCAGGTTTCAGAGTGGAAAGTTGTTTTTCCATGAGTTGGTCAATCTCGGCCTCCCAACTCGTCGATGGGCGAGTCTCGCCGATATCCCACACATGGTCATTGCCCGTCGACGACCAAACATTCATCTCTGAGTTCGGATCGACGTCACCTCCGCCCAGACCAAGGATGGCTGCTTCGTAATCATGCGTCTGGAAGATGCGGTCCAAGACGGAGTGGAACTCCAATGGAACAACATCTGCTTGGATTCCCACGTCCTTGAGATCCGCCTGGATCATGGTCGCCATCTTCGTGCGCTGGGCGTTGGATGCACTGGTAATGATCGTAAATTCGACGGGGACACTGGTCGCATCGACCAGAGTGCCGTCCTGCTTCCAGGAGAATCCCGCCGATTGCAACAAAGTCTTCGCATTTTGCAGAGACCGCGCCGGATGGGGAATGGACGAATTTATCCAAAGACTGTTGGCTGGAGTAACGGGCGACCACAATGGGGTACCGCGCCCGCGATATACGATGTGAGTAATTGCTTCCCGGTCAATCGCAAGCGAGATCGCCTGTCGGAATTTGACCTTCCGAAACCAGGCAGCCTGCTTTCGCGCAAGTGCTGACGATTGAGCAGGCAGCGCTGTATTGAGATTGAAAAACAGAAAGTTGAACTCCAGGCTTGGCCCAAGATCCCTCAGGCGGAATGATTGTGTGCCCTGGTCCTTCTCTAATATCGAGTAATCCTCAGCACTGATGCGATTGATCATGTCGCTGTCGCCAGCCTTAAACCGGATCACTTCCGCATCCGCATTGGGGACGAAGAAGAAGATAATCTGGTCCAGATAAGGAAGCCGGTACCCATCGCGGTCGGCCTTCCAGTAATAAGGATTGCGCTCGAGAGTGATCCGCTGCCCGGCCACATACTCCTTGAGCCGGAACGGTCCGAGACCCGCAACTTGTTGCCCAGGAGTGTCAAGTCCCCAGGCTTGCGAGAGCTTTCCGGCCTTGTACGCTTCTTCGAGCAAATGCCTGGGCAAGATCGCGACGCTGTCGAATAATCGTTCGGCTGCAGCGTAGGGTTGGGACAGTTCGAAGACCACCGTGTACGAATCGATTTTTCTTACTGTGATCGGCTGATTGCCTACGATCAGCAAGTCGCGCTGTGGGGAATGAATGCTTTCATCTAAGTATGCTTTGAAACTGAAGACTACATCGTCTGCGTCGAATGGATACCCGTCGGAGAAGCGCAACCCACGGCGCAATTGCAGCGTATACCTGAGTCCATCCGGGGAAACTTGCCAAACCTTGGCCAAGGCTGGCTCGGTCCGCTGCGACTGTCGATTGATGTGAACTAGATCAGCCGTCAGTTGCGCAATAACTTCGCGGGAGGAGACGTCGGCGGAAGTAACAGGATTCAGCGTCTTGGGTTCGGAGCGTAGCGATACTGAAAGGCGACCACCCGGATGTCCAACTTCACTATCGGTGATTACGAGATCTTCCGATACAGACGGTGATGGGCCTGCGGCAGTGCCAAGTAAGCAAAGCCCGATCGCGACTGTGATCGCGATTCTACGGCTCCGAAGCACCATACTCCACATCCTTGACTGCTAGTGGGTGATACCTTCCGCTCTCGCTTGCAGTGCGTTTGCCAGAAGCCAGTAACTGAGACAAACCAGAATTAGTGCACCACCGGGGGCCCACATCCACCAGTATGAAACGAGCACGTCGTATTGCTGCAGCGCTGACATCATATTACCCCAACTGGGTACCGGTTCTGCCACGCCCAGACCCAAGAAAGATAACGTCACCTCAGCCAGGATATATTGAGGAGCTAAGAGTGCTGCCTGAGTAAGCAATATACCGTAGGTATGGGGTGCAACGTGCCGCCGCATCAAATAGAGGTCCGACCCTCCGAACATCCGGGCCGCCAAAACATAACTGCGTTCTTTTCCGCTAAGAACAACACCCCGAATCAGCCGGGCTGGGCGTGCCCATCCAACAACGCCGATCACTCCGATGAGTAAGAGAAAGGCCTGGCTGGGGCTGATGTGAAGCGGCAGGAAAGCGCGAAGTGCAAATAATAGGTAGAGCCACGGCAACGCCAGGAACAGTTCGACACAGCGCATTACGATTGCGTCACACCATCCGCCGTAATAACCGGCTATCGTTCCCAGCACAACGCCCAGCCCCAACGTCAAAACAGTGGCTAGCAGACCGGCAAAAAGCGATAGGCGGCTCCCGTACAGAAGTCGGGACCACTCGTCCCTGCCATAACCATCACTGCCAAGCAGGAAGATCTTAGCGGGCGGGCTGACTGCAAGTAAATGCCAATCCGACTCGAATATGCATAGTACTCTGTATCTAGTTCCACGAATTAAGAAGCGCACCGGAAGGCAGCTATTTCTATCTTCGTCATAAGCTCCAAAAGTCCCCGAACGCTCCACGAGAAGGCAGACGCGGGGTCGCCAATGAAACATTCCCTGCGCGTCGCGAAAATGGAGTCTGGATGGCGGCGCATAGGTCAGATTGCGATTTTGCTCTGCGTAGTCGTACGGCGCGAAGAAGCCGGAAAAGAGCGCCACCATGTGCACTCCCACCACGCAGAGCAAAGGCACAACAAATCGTCTTCCGTGTCTCAAGCCAGCCTCTCCGTGCGGATTCTGGGATCAGCGGCAAACAGCAAAACATCGCCTAACAGGGTGCCGCACACCAAAAACGCGGAGGCGAACACCACCGCCCCTATTACGACGTAGATATCGCGCCCCAGAATGGCCTCGACCAGCAGGGGTCCAAGTCCCGGCCAACTGACGACCACTTCAGTTAGTAACGACGCGCTCAGGAGCGAGCCCAGGGAGAGTCCGAACAGAGAAATGAGCGGATTCAATGCCACTGGGAAGGCATGACGGAACAGGATTCTGCAAGGGGAAATGCCATGAGCCCGCGCGGCACGAGCGAACGGTGAATCCAAAGCTTCGATCATGGCGGCTCTGGTATGCCGCATCAAAGTCGGCAAACTGGCCAGGACCAACACCGAGACCGGGCCAATCATGTGGATCGCTACGCTTTTTGTCTGTTCCCATGCGTCCAGGCTTTCGGAGCCGAGCGACATCATTCCTCCTGCCGGGAGCAGCCTGGTTTGGACGGCGAACAACAACAGTCCCAATGCCATAAGCAAGTCGGGTATTGCCAGCACGACTGACGTGAGTAGTAGGGTAGCGCGATCGATCCATCCATGTCGGCGCCCGGCACTCAGGATGCCCAAAGGCAGAGCAATCATCCAGGCCAGCAGCGTCGCCGATCCTGTCAACAGCAATGTGTTGCGAGCCCGCGGCCAAAGCAGAGAAGCGACGGGAGCGTTGTACGCGAAGGAAAAGCCGAACTCGCCTTTCGCAACCGAGCCCAGCCAACGGGCATACCGCACAGGGAGCGGCTGATCCATTCCGTAGTGCACTCGGAGCCTGGATACAGTCTCGTTGGAAATCCGGGGATTCAGTCGCATATCGTCGAAGAAGTTGCCGGGCGACAGTTCGACAAAGACGAAAGAGAGAAGGGACACTCCCACCAGCAGGAAGAAACTTTGCAGAATGCGGTGTCCTAGATACTTCATATCCCGTCCTAAACTCCTGCGTGAGTGCCGAGGCGGAGATCCCCCATCGCAGATCGACTCAAGGCTGTTGTACCAAGCCGTGAATCTGCCATTAGCGCGGCTGGGTCCACCCGTTCGATAACTCGACCTTCATGAAGGATCACAACCTCATCTGCAATGCGAGCGACAAGCTCAAGATTGTGCGAGATGTAGAGATAACTCAGGCCTTGCGCGATCTGCAAATCCATCAGAAGATTCACGATCTGCCCTTGGATCGAAAGGTCCAGTCCGGCCAGCGCCTCGTCCAATATGAGCAGCCGGGGCTCAGTCACCAACGCCCGGGCGATGGCCAGCCTCTGTCTTTGTCCGCCACTCAGTTCGTGTGGTCGGCGATTTTTCCAAGTAGGAGAGAGTCCCACCTGCTGCATTGCTCTCATCGCCGTCTCACAGCGCTCCTTACGGTTTCCTTGTCCGCGTATTAGCAAGGGTTCTTCAATTATTTCGATTGCCGACATGCGCGGACTCAGAGCCCCGGCGGAATCCTGAAAGATAAGCTGGATATCCCGCCAAGTGCGCACGCGTTTTTTCCGATCGATTTGCACCAAACTCTTGCCGTCGAATCGAATATCTCCGCCGTCAGGCTGCTCGAGGCCAACCAGACACATTGCCAGCGTCGTTTTACCTGCTCCGGACTCACCGACCACGGCCAGCGTGCGGCCCGCGTCCAAGGTCAAGTCAATATGGTCAAGCGCACGCACATCGAACCGGCGTTGCCACCAGCAACCTTGGGTGCGGGTCTTGCATAGACCTCGAACTTCAAACAAATGCTGTGCCTGAGACATGCTCTAACTGACCTCGTATTTGAAGCAGCGAGCCGATCTGCTGGGGGAGGTTGGAAACGACTCCGGGCTTCGCGTCTCGCAGACTTGCATTCGATCTTTACACCGGTTCGCGAAGGAACACCCGGGAAACACTTCCAGTGGATTGGGCGAACTCCCGGGAATACACGGCAAACGCTTCTTCCGAAGAGATTCTTGAAGCTCTGTGCGCTTTAGCGAGCATTGCAGCAATGCCTGGGTATATGGATGTAAGGGCTGCGAGTACACGTCGGCAAGTGAGCCATCCTCGACCATTTGTCCGGCATACATCACGATGATCCGATCGGCAACGGCAGCGAGCACATCTGGATCGTGGCTGATGAGCAGGAAGGATGTATGAGACGATTCTTTCATCTGTCTCATGGAACTAAGAATCTCTGCCGCGGTGCGCGGATCGACCGATGCAGTGGGTTCGTCAGCAATCACCAGACGGGGTTTGCAAATGAGGGCCTGAGCGACCGCAATTCTTTGACGCTGCCCTCCACTTAGCTGATGAGGGTAGGCTTGATAAATCCGCTCACACTCAGTTAATCCGATGGCGGCAAACACGTTTTGCACCTTTTCGCGTGCCTCGCTCACACTGCAAGAGGAATGAGCGCGCAGGATTTCACACACCTGATTTCCAACCCGAATAACGGGATTGAGAACGCTGGAATCCTGATAAATGACTGCCATCTGGGCTCCCCGGACTTCGCGGAGTTGCGATTCTTTGAGCAACAAGAGATCACGCCCGCAGAAGACGACGGACCGAGCGGTTATTCTCGCGGTCCCAGGAAGCACGCGCAGTAGAGAAAGAGCCGCGGTTGTCTTTCCGCAGCCAGACTCTCCCAGGAGACCCACAATTTCGCCAGGCGCAACCGCGAAGCTAACGTCATCGACGGCGGTAAACTCGCGGCCTTCGATGCGATATCGAACGGTTAGGTTCTGTACTCGAAGCAGGTCTCCAGCGGGCCGGTGGCAGGCTTGGGATTCCGCGACGCTGGCCAACTTGCTTCCCGTGACTTCCATACGACACTCGATTCGGTCTCGGCCGGAGGTCGGACACGCAAACATGTGACTTGACTGCAAGTAACCCCAAGGCGAGAACTACCCGCTCGACAACGACGTTAGTTCAATTAGAGCAAGAACTTCTGTGTGCCCAAAGATTACGCCGGTAATGCAGGAACTTCTGTATGCGGTGTGGCGGAGCCGTCCAGGCGACTTCGCTCGGGCGTTTTGGATTTTGGAATCAAAACGCAGTTGCTCAACATGGTAGTTGGGCCAGACTGACCTAAGTGCTTGAGAACAACAGCTCTGGAACCTTGGGTCTCCGATTGCTTCAGTCCGAGCATGCAAAAGCCGCCTGAGTCCACCGACCGTAATGCGGGTTGTGATAGGGGTTTTAAGCCCTGGCCGCTAAAGAAGCACGACGCCCACGAACAGGACAGACCCGTCCGCACAGACAGTCTGCACGCCCGCTTTAACCCACGTCTGGTTGGGTTCGGAATTGTCGGGCCCACAATCGATGCTTCTGAGTCCATCGGGGACCGTAGTCAGACTCTTCAGGCTACAGACGGGCCGTGCGCCCAAGATCCGGAGGAGAGGAAGTGAATACTAGAAGCGTTAGCTTAGTGCCCTTGCAGCAAGCAAGTCTGTGTCTGGACTGCGAGACGATAACGACCGCCCACACCAACTGCCTGGCGTGTGGTTCCCGGGCGCTGTTAAACCTCGCCCGGGTCTTGAGCCAGCACTCTTCTGATCGTTTGCGTAGTGTGAGCACGGCGGCCGTTCCGATGTCCCTTTCGCCCATTCGTCAACGTCAGACCTTTCGCCCGGGTGCGCCGAATGCTGACCGGCGTCTGGAACGAACTGATGCTGCTCCCATGAGGTTTGTGATCGGCGGGTCGCCGAATAGGCAGGAGACGTATGAAAGCTGACGCTTACGTTGCTAGCAGAGATTCATCTGCTTGACTGCATCTGGGTCTGTGCCTAGCCCCCGAAGGCCCGGCGGTTCCCTCGTTCCGCTGGGCCTTACAGGCCACGAAGCACAGCAGGGGCAATAGTTCTTCGGGCTTCTTGACCGAAGCCGTTGTTGCGAGGCTATGAACTGATGTCATCACTCAAGCTTCTCGTTGTCGAAGATCACGCGGCCAGCTTGGAACTCATGGAGGAGGTTCTTACTTCTCTTAAGGCGCAGGTTTTGCCCAGCAATGACGGACAGCACGCGGCATCTCTGATCAATCGGGAAAAGTTCGATGGAATCTTCTTGGATCTCGAAATGCCCAATATCCATGGCTTCGACCTCGCACGCAACATCCGACAGTCGTTGTGGAATCGATCAACCCCGATCGTCATTGTGACTGGGCACGACGAAAGAAGCACGATGCAGCAGGCATTCGCCGTCGGAGCAACTTTCTTTTTGCAGAAGCCGGTCGACCGCCAGAGGCTTACGACCCTGTTTCGAGCGGTGCGGGGATCCATGCTCGAAAACCGCCGCCGCCACGTCCGAGTCCCGCTGCGCACCGAGGTACTCTACACGCATGATTTGACGTCTGCACAAGGGATGAGCTGGAATCTCAGCCAAGGCGGGATTTTGATCGATAGTACGTCCAATCTCAAGGCGGGAGATGAAGTCCGCCTGTCATTCCGCCTGCCGCTTTCGGGCAAGCAAATTGACGGGATCGGAGTCGTAGCGTGGGTGTCTGAGAATCGTCAGGGAATCCGATTCACGAAAATGAACCCGCAAAGTTCCAGCGCCATCAAGGATTTCATCGCAGAAGTGGAACAACCGGATGACTTTCGAAGTTAGCGAATCTGGGCTATGCGAGTCGAAATTAGCGCCATGTAATCTACTCTAGACCCTATCGATTCCGCTGATCCGCATCACGGAAAGGCGTCCTCGCGATTGCGGCTGCACAGCCGAAAGCCCGGCCTAGGACCCGGGCAATCTCGTTCCCAAGCAAAGCGGCGTCGATCGGCTTCGACACGTAACCATCGAACCCGGCACTCAGAATCTTCTGCTGGTCCCCACGCATGGCATACGCAGTCACCGCTAGCACTGGTAAGTCGGCAGTCTCAGGATCTTCGCGGAGCTTTTGAAGCACTCCGAATCCGTCCAACTTCGGCATTCCGATATCGAGCAACAATAAGGTCGGCCGTTCGCGGGAGATCATCTGCAGCGCTTCCTGGCCATCGCATGCTTCGGCAACTTCATAACCCCGGGCCTCGAGCAGTTCGCGAAGCAACTCCCGGTTGACCGCACTGTCTTCTGCGATCAGGAATTTCTTCATGACTGCCTCGCCGCGCTGCTCAGCTTTGGGCCGCAAATCACTCGCCCAACCTCGGCGACCAACTGCTCCTGCCACGATCCATGTTTCTGGAAAACTCCTTGTGTCTCGCGGCTGAGAAGCTCCCTTTCTGCATGGGTCAGGTCTTTGGCCGTCATCACCAGAATGGGCAGATCCTTGGAGGCAGGCTGGTGTCGGACGTGGTGTATCACCTGAAAACCGTCCATTCCGGGCATGAGCAAATCGAGTAGAACAGCCCTCACGGCCCGGGTAGAGAGGACATCGAGCGCAAGCGCGCCGGTTTCGACACTATGCGTGTCGTAGCCCGCCGAACGCAAAGTCGCCTCCACCAACTCCAGGTTTTTCGGGTCATCATCGACAAGCAGGATCGAGCCATCGCTGACATTGCCCGAGGGCAGGTGACGCCGTAACGTCTCGAGGAGGACTGGCTTTTGGATCGGCTTGATGAGATAATCTGCCGCTCCTAGCGCAAACCCAATTCTCTTCTGATCGACAATGGAGACGATAATGACGGGAATATTTTCCGTAACCGACGTTGTTCGAAGTGCGGTGAGAGTATCAAAACCTCCTCGGCCTGGCATGAGAATGTCGAGCGTGATTGCGTCGGGCAGAAGACGCTGCGCCTTCTTCACAGCCTCCTCACCTGATCCCGCCATGGCAACCCTGTAGTGCGGTTCCAGATAGTTCGCCATCAGCTCTCGCGCTGCGCCCTCATCGTCTACGATTAGGATAAGCGGGTTTGGTACTTCCACCTCATCGGCTGTTGAGGAGACTCTGACGGTGCGGGGCGTTTCGGCTGTCGGTGTTCCCTTCGGAAGAGTGAAACTGAAGCGACTGCCCCTACCAAGTTCACTTTCGAGCCAGATGCGGCCTCCCATGTGCTCCACAAGACGCTTGGTAATAGCCAGTCCAAGCCCGGTGCCCTCGTGATGGGCCGCGGTATCGCCTTCGGCTTGCCGGAACTCCTCAAAAACCAACTGCTGATCCTCTGGTCTGATCCCAATGCCGGTATCCGCGACAGATAGGCAGACAGATGTCCCCTGGTCGTAGCAGAGAACGTCGATGCTACCGTCCCGGGGAGTGAACTTGACTGCGTTACTTAGCAGGTTATAAAGGATCTGCTTGAAGCGGACCCGATCCGCGTAGACCGGGAACCGCGTCTCGATTTTCTGTCGTACCTCAATGTTCTTTGCCATTGCGATGTGACGAATCGTTGACAGAACCTCCGCCAAGCCCTCTTCCGCTCTCAGATCTTCACAGCGCAACTCGAGTTGGCCGGCCTCGATCTTCGAGAGATCGAGAATGTCCTTGATCAACTCCAGCAAATGTGCCGAGCCTTGCCGTATATGATTCACGAACCGTTTTTGTTTGGCGTTCAAGTCGCCCGCGCTGCCATCCGCCAGCAAGTCCGAAAAGCCGACAATCGCGTTCAAGGGAGTTCGCAATTCGTGGCTCATGCTGGCGAGGAACTTGCTCTTGAGACGCGTCGTGCGCTCCACTTCGCGGTTCCGCAACTCCAATTCCCGGTTGGCTTTCTCGAGGCTCTCGGTGAAATTCTGCCGTTCCTGCTCGGCGCGCTGGCGCTCTGTGATGTCAACTGCGATCACAAAGTCCGCCGGCCGCCCGGCGAAGAGAAATGAATAAGAGGTGATCTCAACCCAGATGATGCTGTCGTCCTTTTTGCGGTGGCGCCAAACGCCGTATTCCCGTTTCCCGTCGTGTAACGTAGCCACACTCTTCAGCAGCGCGGGAACGTCTTCCAGCGGGCGGATGTCCCGGATGGTCATCGACAGGAATTCTTCCTGCGAATATCCGTACTTTTCTACGGCAGACTTGTTGACCGCTAGGAAGCGCATCGTTTCCTGGTCGTAAATCCAGGTTGGCTGCGGATTGAGCTCGAACAGCTTTCGATATCGCTCTTCACTTTCGCGACACTTCGCTTCGGCCTCTTTTCTATTGGTAATATTGCGCGCAACCGCATAGACAGTGCCTTGCCCGGGTGACGAGACCGCATTCCACAGCAGCCACTTGTATGAGCCGTCTTTGCAGAGATAGCGGTTTTCGAAGGCCAGCGTAGTCTCTCCGTGCTCGAGGCGCGCAATCTCCCTGTCCGTCGCCGCACGGTCGTCCGGGTGGATAAAACTAATGCGTGGTCGCGCCATGAGCTCCTCAGTGGTGAAGCCCAATGTCGTTTCCCAACTCGGGTTCAGGCTCTTGAAGTATCCGTCAAAGCCGACAATGCAAAACATGTCGACCGACATTGCAATAAACCGGTTGCCTGTTTCAAGCCGCTTGTAAAGCGAGGCCATGAAGGCGAACAGTGCGGCTCCCAGCAGCAGCAGTGTCAGGCCCATGGACCACAGCCACACCCTCTGTTCCGCGGCCCAACAGAAAAGCACAATCGGTACAACCAATAAGACCAGCCAAAGTCGATAATCCCGCCACAGTCTTGCCAACGACAGTTTCCCGGTTCCAGTCGCTGTTTTCATAAGATGCATGACTCACAATCTTTGGGCCGATGCTCTGCTCAAGCAAGAACTCTGCCATTCAAGCGCGCGTCTTTCGGGGCTTCCAGCGGACTAGCCCGCGTTAGCGGCCTCATTCGCGAGGGCCCCTGCGGCCGGTTCGCGAACGTTTACGTGACTTCGTGTGAAAGTCGTTTCAAATTACCAAAGTGATCTGTCGCGCAGTTACCCTCTCGATTTACCCTTTTCCAAGATCAGCGGTTTCCAATATCCACTCTTCGAAAGCCGTGTGAGTTCTTCATGAAGGCAACCGGTACTACGACCGTCCGCGAATCTGGCGTGACCAAGAAACGGCTCATTGTTGGCGAAGATGATCCGGCGATCCGTGGTGCGCTGGTCGAGTTCCTTGAGTCTCTCGACTATGAAGTCGTCGGCGCTTCGACTTGCGCCGGCATCAGGGAAGCATTTCGCGACGTGTGCCCCGATGCGGCGGTACTCGATTACTCCCTGCCCGATGGAACTGCGCTCGATATCTTGCCCCATCTGAAACAATCTCACCCAACCGTTCCGCTGATCCTGCTCACTGGCAACGGCACGATCCAGCTCGCCGTTCGGGCGATCAAAGAGGGAGCAGAGCAATTTCTCACCAAGCCTGTAGAAATGTCGGCCATCGCCGTGCTGCTCGAGCGCGTCCTGAAGAACCAACGCAACCAGCAGAAGCAGCTGGCGGGCAAAGCACGCGAGAGACGAGAGAGCGTCAATCCCTTCCTGGGTACAAGCAAAGCTATCCGCGAAATGGCAGAACAAGCAGAAAGATTGTCGCTTAGCCAATTCCCAGTCCTGATCGCGGGCGAGACTGGCTCCGGCAAGGGCGTGCTGGCCAAGTGGCTGCATGATCGAAGCCCACGGGTGGATGAACCCTTCGTCGATCTGAACTGCGCCGGCTTGGGGAGAGAACTGCTCGAATCCGAGCTCTTCGGCCATGAGGCAGGCGCGTTCACCGGTGCGGTTCAGCGAAAGCTGGGATTGTTGGAAGTAGCCCAACGGGGCACAGTATTCCTCGACGAAATCGGAGACATGGATCTTCAGGTACAGCCTAAGTTGCTCAAGATCCTGGAGGAGAAGCGCTTTCGTCGGCTCGGGGATGTCCAAGAGCGCCGCCTGGATGTGCGCCTGATCGCCGCAAGTCACGAAGATCTGGCAGATTTGGTTCGAAAAAAAAGATTCCGCAGCGATCTTTATTTCCGCGTAAGCACAGTCAGCATTCGTGTGCCAGCTCTGCGCGAGAGGCTGGAGGATCTTCCGATTCTCGCTGGGCAGTTCTTTGAACGGGCGGCGGTTGATATGGGAAGGCTGCATCTTACGCTTTCCGACCAAGCCCTGGACGTCATGACCGCGTACTCGTGGCCTGGAAACATCCGGGAATTGAAAAACGTGATTGAAAGAGCAGTCTTGCTGGCGACTGGGGAAACGATCCGGCCGCGCGACTTGCATCTGGAGTTCACACAAGAATTGGCGGCCGACAGTGGGCCAGAGCTCACGTTGAGCGAAGTTCAGCGACTCCATATACAGAAGATTCTGGACATGGAACGTGGCAACGTCGCTCGGGCTGCGCTGCGACTCGGAGTGACCCGAAGCTCTTTGTACAATAAAATGAAGACCTTCGGAATCAGCAGGCTGCGCAGCAAGGGCTAGCGGTGTTCCCGGTCACGCCGTTCCTCTAGGTATAGAACGATTGCCCTACCGCTCGCCTAAGCTGCAGTCGGTGCTGATCGACAATTCGCATCCCCTTTCCCGCCGCGACGCTGGACGACTCATCAAACGCTTGCGGACTCGCCACATGGCCCAACCTCTGCAACTCCTCGAGAGGCATTGCCGGGCACAAGATGTTCGCCTGCACCAAACGGACGCCAAGTTCGGCCAGCTGCGAAAGGTCATCCTCTGAGGACGCGCCCTCCGCCACGACTTCGCTTTCCAGCGCTCCCGCCAGGGCTACAAGCGATCGGACCACGGCCATTCGTTTCGAATCCACGGCCAAGCCTCGTACGAAATATGCGTCCAGCTTGAAATACTGAGGGTGGCAATCCAGCATCATTCGGTAATTGGACTGACCCAGGCCAACGTCGTCCAGTGCGATGCGCACGCCAGAATCACGCAGAGCGATGATGCTGTCAGTTAGCTGAGGAACGTTGCATGTTGGCGCGTGTTCCACTATCTCCAGCGTAAAGCGATCGAGGCTCAGGGATTGTTCTTTAGTATGGCGCTTGAAAAACTCGACAAATCCGGAGCCATGACCCAGGGTGACGGCATGCACGTTGACGTTCACTCGCATGTCAGGAGGCAGGCGTGAGGCTTCGTTGCAGATTGCTACGAAGCAACTGCGATCGACGGCGGCCTCTGCCCTCTTCCGTCGAACGTAGTCAAACAAAATGTCAGCCCTGGTGAATTTTGTACCGCGCGGACCGCGAATCAGCGCCTCGACGCTGTCGATATGCTTTGCGCCACCTTGGATTTCAAAGATCGGCTGAAAGCAAACCGAAAGCGCCAGAGGATCAACGATCGTTTCCAGAATGGACTTCATGCTTTGGCTCCTATCAACATATCTACGGCTACTCCCAAATCTCTAAGCCGGGCCGGCTTTTGAAGGAAAGTGTCAGCCCCAGAAGCGGACGCCTCCGACTTGAGCTCTGGCCAACCATAAGCCGTCAGAACGATAACGCGAGCTTGCAATGATTGCTCTCGGATGTGCTTAATGACGTCCAGTCCGCCGAAGGCCAATTTGCTGAGGCGGAGATCGGTGATGACCACCGAGTACGGGAAAAACGCCAACAGCGTTTGGGCCTCTTCCAGCTCCTGCGCACAGTCAACCTCGTAGCCGCTCTCGGAGAGAAACTCCCGATATGCGCTGAGTAATTGCTCGTCGTCGTCGATGATGAGAACTTTTTCGGCCATGCCCGCTATAGGGCACGCTGGCCACCAAACTTCTGGCACGCCAACCTGTTGATAACACAGGGCATAATCCAAGTAACAGGTCAGGTTGTTCAATATCCATCCACGAGTTACAGAAAGCAAACTCGATTACCGACCCAAAGAGCCTTTTCACTGCGCGATGGTTGGTGCCGCACAGACAATAGTCTCCGTTCTTCAGATTTGTGGTGCAACCAATTTCAGAGACTGGGAGATGCCGCAGGCTTCTATTACCTGGGTAATTTGAGAGGGATTAGGAGCGTCGGTATCGTTATGGGACTAGTTCAAAATAGGAAGTGTTTGTATGGCGAACCTGCAGACCAGCAAGCCCACGAGCGGCAATGCTCCCGACGTGAAGACGCTGTTGCTCGCCCAGAAGACAGAGTTAATTGGCGAACTTACCCGCGCGATGGCCAACCAGTTCAACAACACCATGATGGCCGTGACTAGCTATGCTGAGTTGGAGATGAAGAGGCTTCCGCCCGCCGAACGCCGGAGCCTGGAGCAGGTTCTTAAGAACGCTGCAAGGGCGACCGCTCTGGTGCAGAAGCTTCTGGGCATCAGCCGCAACCAGGCCGGCTCACCTCAGGCGCTGAATCTGAATTCTGTCCTAACCGAGATCAGGACTCTCATCGAGCAGTTGACCGGTGAGCGCATCTCTGTCGTGTACAGTCTCGATTCAGCCATCTCGGCGGTCTATGCCGATCCTACAGAAATCGAACAACTCGTGTTGAGCCTTGCGGTCAATTCCCGCAATGCGATGACCAAGGGAGGGACGCTCACGGTCACTACCAAACCCGTGCGCCTGACGGCCGATTCCGTCGGAGAATCCGAACGGCCGGGAGATTACGTAATGCTGTCCGTCGACGACACCGACGCCGGCGGAGCAACCACCGCGTCTGATCAGGTTGCTGCAGGCGCTGACCAAGACTCCAGAGTCAGCCTATCGTTGGCTGCCGTCCGCGCGGTCGTCAACCGTGCTGATGGCATAACGCGCTTTTCCACTGAGCCCGGAACAGGCAGCAGCTTCAAAATCTACTTCCCGGCAGCGCGGCAGGACGCCACAGCAGAAAAAGAACGCGCGACCCCACGGAAAGTAGCGGTAGCAAGAACCATTCTCATCGTTGAGGATGATGACGCCGTGCGCGTGCCGACTTCGGAATTGCTGAAGATGGAAGGCTTCAAGGTTCTGCAGGCCAGGACTGGAGAAGAAGCGATCCACATCGTGCAGCAGAAGCATCCGGCCCTGGACGTTCTGATCACCGACATTGTGATGCCGAAAATGAATGGCCACGAAGTTGCGGTCAGGCTGCTCGAACTGCATCCCGGGCTCAAGGTTCTGTATATGTCGGGAGACGCGCAAGAGGGGACCTCAGGGCATGACGACGGGCAATTCCGGGGCGCAACATTACGGAAACCCTTCCGTCTCGAGGTGCTGAAAGACAAGATACACGAATTACTTGGCGAGTAGGGCCTAGCTGCGATTGGAGATCCGTTCGCGAGCGTTCCACGAATTCATGACATCCAACTCATCTTCCGACGATCTGTTGCTCGCCCAGCAGGAGCTAAAAGCGAGCGAGACTAGGAAGCAGGCTCTCCTGGATTTTGCCCTGGATTGCATCATCTGCGCCGACGAGCAAGCCAGAATTACAGATTTCAACGCGGCTTCAGAAAGAACCTTTCGCATCTCCCGGGCGGAGACCTTAGGCAAAGATCTGGCAGACACGATTTTGCCTGCTGGGCTTCGGGATCGCATTCGTCGCGAATTCTTCAAGTCATCCCTGACCGACGGCGTCGACGTAGTCGGCAATCGCCTCGAGACCACATGTTTGCGAGCCGATGGCAGCCAATTCGCCGCCGAAATCACCGTCACGCAGGTCATCATCGAACGACAGGTGTCCTACGCGGTGTACGTGCGGGATATCACTCCCCGTCGGATGGCGGAAGACGAACTGGTCCGGTTGGCAGCGATTGTTGAGTCCTCCCGGGACGCGATCATAGGGAAAGACCTTAGTGGCCGCATCACCAGTTGGAACAGAGGCGCCGAGATGATGTACGGTTACGCCGCGCGCGAGGCAATCGGTCGAAATATCTCAATTCTGGCGGCGGGTGAACAGTTCGACGAGATTGCCAGAGTCCTAGCGGAGGTAAAAGACGGCCGCCATGTTGAAAATCTCGAAGCTGTGAGGAAGCATAAGAACGGCAAACTGATCCATGTTTCTTTGACGGTTTCCCCTGTTCTCGATTCGGAAGGCACAGTTATCGGTGCGTCAACGATTGCACGAGATATCACCGCACAAAAGCTGGCCGAGGAAGCTCTGCGCAAGGCCAACGAGATGAGTATCTATGCATCTCCCATCCCAATCATCGCGGTCGATGCCGAACGCTGCGTCACCATGTGGAACCCGGCAGCGGAAGCGCTGTTTGGTTGGAACGAGCAGGAAGTTGTCGGGAAACCTAATCCTACCATCCCCGACGAAGAATTGCAGGAAGCTGCCCAGTTACACGGGAAATTTCTGTCGGGCCAGATCGCTACGGGCGTAGAAGTGGTACGACGGAAACGAGACGGGTCGTTCGTGACCGTCAGCCTGTCTGCCGCTCCGATCAGGGACGTGAACCAAAAGGTGAAGGGCATCCTTGGCTTCCTGGCCGACGTCACCGAACGAAAAAGAGCAGAAGAGGCCCTTCGCCAAGCGGAGCAAAAGTACCGCACCATCTTCGAAAATGCCATCGAGGGCATCTATCAAACGACTCCAGAGGGCCAGTATCTGGTCGCCAACCCATCACTCGCGCACATGCTCGGCTTCGAATCGCCAGAAGAACTGATCAGTGCTCGCACCGACATAAGGAGCCAGGAATACGTAAACGCGGAGAAGCACGCCGAGTTTGTTCAGGCCATGAAGACCCTTGGCACGGTGCAGAACTTCGAATACCAGGCGTACCGCAAGGATCGAAAGATCATCTGGGTCTCAGAGAATGCCCATGCTGTGCAGGACGCCGAAGGCCGCATTCTCCATTTCGAAGGAACGGTCGAGGACATCACGCAGCATCGCGAACTGGAAGATCAGGTGCGGCAGATGCAGAAAATAGAAGCGATCGGCCGCCTGGCGGGGGGTGTCGCTCACGACTTCAACAACATTCTGATGGCGATTAGCAGCTACGCGGAACTTCTGGAACGGAAGGTGATCGAGGAAAATACGCTTCGATATATCGGCGAGATCGTGAAGGCGACAGATCGAGGATCGTCGCTAACACAGGGCCTACTAACTTTCAGTCGAAAACAGTTGCTGTCGCCCAAAATTCTTGACCTGAACACGCTGATCGCAGATCAAATCAAGATGCTGAGGCGTTTGATCCCCGAGAACATTGAGCTGAAGTTCATTCCGTCCGATGGAATCGGACTCGTGAAAGCAGACCCGGGCCAGGTCGAGCAAGTAGTCATGAACCTCGTGATTAACGCCCGCGACGCCATGCGCAGTGGCGGGTTGGTTGTAATTGAGACCTCCAACACCCAGCTCGATAGTACGGAGTTCCCGAATTCGGGCGATTCCAGGGATTACGTTCTGGTCTCCGTGAGCGACAACGGTTGCGGCATGGATGCCACAACAAAGTCTCGCATGTTCGAGCCTTTCTTCACGACCAAACAACAAGGAAAAGGCACCGGTCTCGGGCTAGCGATCGTTTTTGGCATTGTTCAACATAGCGGAGGCCTGATTCTTGTTCACAGCGAACCCGGAGTCGGCACGATTTTCAAGATTTATTTCCCCATGGTCAAGGCGGCAGTTCAGCCACCAGAGGATGGAGATCAGGAATTTCTGATGCACGGAACTGGAACCATACTTCTGGTCGAGGACGAAGATGGAGTGCGCGAGTCCACGGCCGAGTACCTAACAGAAAATGGCTACACTGTGCTGAAAGCCAGAAGCGGTCCGGAAGCGCTGCGAATGGCCAAGGGCCATGACGGCACGATCGATCTATTGTTGACGGATGTGGTGATGCCCCAAATGAGCGGCCCAGAAATCGCCGAGAGGATCAAAAAGAAACGCCCACAAATCCGAGTGGTTTTCATGTCCGGCTATTTAAATAGTTTGCTGACAAACCAGCAAACACTCGATCCTCAGCACGTGCTTTTGCGCAAACCATTCCGCCTAGCATCATTGGGCCGATGCATAGCCGAGGCCTTGAGGTCCAGCAAGGAGGCCGCTGCCGGACACTGATGTGGTCCGTGTCCGGCTTCGCGACGCAGGTTGGTATTGATTTCTAGGTTTGCTACAGATGAAGTCAGGCCTGTCGATGTCGTTGTTGTCGATGTTGCACGAAAAGGACGACAGATATAGCCCGATAGGCTCGGGAATAGTTACTCGAGTAACGTTGGAAATGACAACCGAGAAATGATATTTCTCTTCTGGGGCGAGTTTTCTTTGCGGGCGACCTTTTGAAGCTAAAGGGGGGCGAGCGAAAGAAGACACAGCGCGTGCCGCGCTGAGGAGCAGTTCCCATGCCGTCCAAGCGCGTTGCCCGAAAGCCGCAGGGTTTTTCCGCTACATCCAACTCCACTTCATTTGACCGCGGCCTGCAAGGGGATGACGCCAGCTTCCGCATTCTGTTTACAAACAACCCGCAGCCCATGTGGGTCTACGATCTCAGAACTCTGAAGTTTCTGGAAGTCAACAACGCTGCTATTGATCGCTATGGGTATTCCCGGGATGAATTCCTGGGCATGCGGATTACCGACATTCGGCCAGCCGAGGATGTTCCTCGTTTGCTCGAAGACGTGGCCACGAACCAGACAGGGCTTCAGCACTCGGGGCAGTGGCGGCACACGCTCAAGAGCGGCAGGTTGGTCGACGTAGAGATTACCTCCCACACCCTGATATTTGGCGGGCGGAACGCTGAACTGGTTGTGGTGCACGACGTGACGGACCGGAACCTGATCGAACAGGCGCTGCGGGAAAGCGAGGAGCGCTATCGCGAACTGATCCAGGGAGTCAAAGACTACGCTATTTTCATGCTCAGTCCTTCCGGACACGTGGTCAGTTGGAACCAGGGGGCGGAACGGATCAAAGGGTATAAGGCTGGGCAAATCATCGGCAGTCATTTTTCTCACTTTTATCCGCCGGAAGATGTGCAATCGGGCGCGCCAGAAAGAGCCCTCCAGCGGGCTGCTTCCGGCGGTCGATACGAAGAGGAAGGCTGGCGCGTTCGGAAAGATGGATCATGCTTCCTGGCCCACATGGTGCTTACCGCAGTACGAGGCCCGAAAGGCGAACTGCATGGATTTTCCAAAATCACACGCGACATCACCGAACGTAAGCAGGCCGACGAGGGTCTAAAACAGGCGGAACATAAGTACCGGCGGATCTTTGAGGACGCGGTCATAGGCATTTTCCAGAGCAGTCCGGAGGGGAGATACCTGACCGCGAATCCAGCCATGGCTAGGATGTTGGGCTACGACTCGCCCGCAGACCTGATGTCGAGCATTACGGACATCGGGCGTCAGCTCTACGTCGACCCGGAGCGCCGTCGCAAATTTCAGGAATTGCTGGAGAAAGACGACGTCGTGCAGAACTTCGAGGTTCAGGTCTACCGCAAGGACGGCAGCAAGATGTGGTTCTCCGCCACCGGCCGCGCCATACGCCGGGACGGAGTGATCGTGCGCTACGAGGGAATGAACCAAGACATCACCGAACGCAAACTGCTGGAGGATCAGCTTCGCCAGGCGCAAAAAATGGAAGCCGTAGGACGGCTGGCCGGCGGTATCGCGCACGATTTCAACAATATGCTGGGAGTCATTACCGGATACGGTGACCTGCTGCAACTCAAGCTGTCCCCCGAAGACCCTCTCCAGAGATACGCGCAGGCGATCGGAAAGGCGGGGCACAGCGCCGCGGCTCTCACTCGCCAGTTGCTTGGGTTCAGCCGGAAGCAGGTCATTGATCCTGTCGTTCTTGATCTCAATGTCACGGTTGGCGAGATGGACCTGATGCTCCGCCGTTTGATCGGGGAAGACATCGAGGTCACGTTTATACCTGGAATCGACTCAGCACTGGTGAAAATTGATCCAGGACAAGTCGAGCAGATCCTGATGAACCTAGCGGTTAACGCTCGTGACGCGATGCCCAGAGGCGGCAAGCTCAACATTGACATTGCGAACATCGAACTGGACGAAACCTATGCTCGCCAAGTCGCCTACGTGACTCCGGGTTCCTACGTCATGGTGAGCGTCAGTGATACTGGCTGTGGAATGGATAAGCAGACGCAAGCGCACATTTTCGAGCCTTTCTTCACCACCAAGGACACAGGAAAGGGCACCGGCCTCGGACTATCGACCGTATATGGAATCGTGAAGCAGAATGAAGGCTACATCCAGGTTTACAGCGAACCCGAAAGGGGAACGACGTTCAAGATCTACTTCCCTCGCGTGTTCGAAGCGGTATCGGCTCGCCAGCCGGCTCAATCCTCGCACCTGCCGACTGGCGAAGAAGTCATTCTTCTAGTCGAGGATGAGGAAGCTTTGCGCGAACTGGCCCGCACCTGTCTGGAAAGCTATGGCTACAAGGTTCTGGAGGCCGCCGACGCGACAGCGGCGACGGAGCTTGCCCGACATTCAGAGAAGCTTGATCTGTTGCTAACCGATGTGGTCATGCCAGGGCAGAGCGGTCGAAGCTTAGCCGATCAGTTGCTGAAGCTGCGGCCCGGCGTCAAGGTACTCTACATGTCAGGCTACACCGGCGATTTGGTAACGCAACATGGGGCGCTGGACCCAGGTACGCTGCTTCTCGAAAAACCCTTTACACTTCACTCGCTGCTGATCAAAGTCCGACAAGCGCTCCACGACCGGACCTCCGCTAAGTCCGCGAGTGCCGGATAGATGCAATGATGCAATTTCAGGAAAAACAGTGGTTACAATCTCGTTCGGGAATTGGGTTCGGAGTCACAGATCTTGGGATTAGCTTCGCTATCCGGCGATAGCTGTGCCATCGTTGTATCGTGCACTATCTCCCTGTGAGCCGCTATGCCGTCTTATAGTGCCCTCACCAGCGTCGGCTCCACAGTCTGAGCAGCTACTCAGTCCGCCGGGGCACCGACGACCCGAAACCGCTCCGGTAAGCACTCCCGAATTTTCGAAGGCAATGTACGAACTAGCTCTGCTTTAGAAACGAACGCATCTGCGACTCGCGCTTTGACCGCTTCGTCGCCTCTCAACTTGTCAATGGAAATCAGGATCACGCGAGTCTCCTTGTGCGCCTTCCGGACAGTAACGGCCAAGTCGATTCCATTTGTCTTGGGCAGACGCACGTCGGAAATGATCAAGTCAGGCTCTGACTGAGCGATTTTTCTCAGCGCCTCCTCCGCGTCCTTTGCTACGGCCACGATCTCAACCATTTCCGTTCTTAGGCACAGGGCCAGAATCTTTGGAATCAGGGTCGAATCGTCCACTATCATCGTCCGAATCAGCCGCGGTTTGTAGTTTCGTGGAGACATCAACTTCATGGAATGCGACCTCCCTATGGGACTGATCAAGCAACTCGAATGCCAGTGGGCATGAGGATGCACACCAATTGCCATGGATGCCGTGAAGTGAATTGGTTAGAGCGGGTTATCCACCCATTCATTGCAAGGGGCTTGATGAGACCCGTAGAACAAAGAGGGCTAAAGAGCATGTTTCCGGCTGTCCGTCCATTGGACACTTGTACGAAAAATAGATACCTCCGAGACAGCGAACGGGACAGCGCCCGCCATATCCTCGTATGGCTCACTCCCCAATCGACTTCAAAGACCTTAACGCCTCACTCCGGTCCGAGAATTGGACCGCGAAGTGCTGTGGACCCTATTCAATCGTTCTCCATCGTCGTCCATAGTGAGTTTTCAGAAAGGATCACCGAGTGGAAGCTGCCGCCAAAACAGGAATCGCTGCAGTCGTTGCGCAAGCAAAGCCAGTACCAACGCCAGCTCTGTTACTGGCCATGCTGAAAGTGTCAAGCAAAGTCAGTGATTTGATTATGTCGCCAGGCAGTTTCCCAGTGGTGGAACAGTCTGGCAAGCTGGTTCCGGTCAAGGTCTCCGGCATGGCCCCTCTCACTCCCGAGGACACGCGCCGCATCGCATACGAACTCATTGGTTCGAATAAGCAGGCAATCGACGGGTTGCAGAATCAGGGATCCTGCGACATCTCGTATCGCCTGCCCGGGCATTGCCGGTTTCGGGTCAACGTGTTTCAGCAACGTGGCAGCCACGCGATCGTCATGCGTGTCATTCCGCAGGCAATTCCGAACCTCGCGGAGTTGAATCTCCCGCCTCAACTTGGCGAAATCGCAGACTTGCGCAACGGAATCGTGTTGGTAACAGGGCCGACTGGATCGGGGAAATCTTCTACGCTGGCAGCGGTGCTCGACCGCATCAATGAGACACACGCCTATCACATCCTCACCATCGAGGATCCCATTGAGTTCATGCATCGGCACAAGCGCTCAATCGTTCACCAGCGCGAACTTCACAGCGACACACCCAGCTTTGCGCTCGCCCTGCGAGCGGCGTTACGCCAGGCCCCGAAGGTCATTCTGGTCGGCGAAATGCGAGATAGGGAAACCATCGAGATCGCGCTGGAAGCGGCTGAGACGGGGCACCTGGTTCTTTCCACGCTCCACACGATCGACGCTTCGAAGACCGTCGAGCGAATCGTCGGAGTTTTCCCGCTAGCCGAGCAACACACTATCCGCAACCGGCTGGCAAAGAGCTTCCGATTCATAGTCTCGCAACGCCTTATCCCACGCAAGGACGGCAACGGTCGGGTTGCCATCGTTGAGATTCTCAAGGCGACCCTGCGAACTCGCGAGTACCTGGAAAAGGGCGAGCAGGAAGGAAAAACCCTTCTCGAAGCAATGCAGGATGGAGACACTGAGGGCATGCAGCACTTCGATGGCGAAATCGAAAAACTGGCCCGAGCAGGACTTGTCGACATTGACACCGGACTTGCCTACGCAACCAACCCGGGAAATCTGCGCCTAGTACTCACCGATATGGGAAGTTCTCCAACCGATGAGCAAGAGTACGAATAACTTCCAGCCCGTCCAACCGATCAGAATCTCACTGGCTCTGCCCAGCGGAAGACTCGGTGAAGAGCACTGTGCTTCGCGACCAGAACTAGGAGTAAGCCGCGAGACCTCGTGGTTCTATTACGGAGTGGTTGGGCGGGGATCACCGTTAGGGAACCTCTGAAGAACTCTGCGATCCACAGGCGGAGCGTATAGGGTGTAAGTCGAGGTGAAAAGGCGAGTGCGACAACAAACGTTAGCGGCGCAGACGGGGTTCGAGAAGTACGGACGGAAGACGAAGCGGGAGCGGTTTCTCGAGGAGATGGAGCAGGTGGTGCCGTGGGCCGAGTTACAGGGGTTGGTGGAACCACACTACCCGAAGGGAGAGAACGGGCGGCCTCCGGTAGGCCTGAGCATCATGTTGCGGGTGTATTTTCTGCAGCAGTGGTTCAACCTGAGCGATCCGGGGGCGGAGGATGCGCTGTATGAATCGCCGGTGCTGCGGCACTTTGTGGGAATCGATCTGGGGCGCGCGCCAGTGCCGGACGAGAGCACCATTCTCGGGTTTCGTCACCTGCTGGAGAAGCACGAACTGGGCGGGGCGATGCTGAACGCAGTGAACCAGTATCTGGAAAGCCGGGGCATCCGCATCACCACGGGGACGATTGTGGATGCGACCATTATTCATGCGCCCTCGTCGACCAAGAACCGGAGCGGAGAGCGCGACCCGGAAATGCATCAGACGCGCAAGGGAAAGCAGTGGTACTTCGGGCTGAAGGCGCACATCGGAGTGGACTCCAAGCAAGGCCATGTGCATTCGGTGTGCACGTCGGCGGCTTCGGTAGCGGACAAGCACATGCTGCCGGATCTGCTGCACGGGGAAGAGCGCAAGGTGTGGGGCGACGGTGGATATCAGGGACAGGGAGAAGCCATCCGGCAGGCGGCTCCGCGAGCGCAAGATATGACCAGCCGCAGGGTCAAGTACAAGAACTTTGTGGACGAGTTACAGAAGGCCAAGAACCGGGTGAAGGCCCGAGTGCGAGCGAAGGTGGAACATCCGTTCCGGATTCTGAAGCGCATCTTCGGCTTCGAGAAGGTGAGATACCGCGGGATACAGAAGAACCATCATCGACTGTGCGCCAGCTTTGCGCTGGTGAACCTGTACTTGCACCGCAAACGGCTGGCGGTGGCGAGGGCGTAGTGTCTTTGAAAGCCGCGTAAATGGCGGGTTCCGGCAAGGTCGCAAGCCCTACAGGGGAATTCCTGGCCGGTGCAGGTCTGGAATTCCCGCCGCCTTCAAAATTGATGGTTGCTCAGAGGTTCCCTAGAACCCAGTAGTGCCAGACCTTCGGCGCTGACTCGCTGAACTTATGCACGGGTACTGCCTGGAAGGCATATAGGGCTACAGCAACAACCAGGTAACAGCTCGCTGCCTGCGGACAAGAGTGGCCTGCACAAAGTCCTGAACGTCCGTCCCGGTAAGCGAGTCCATCCCAACTAGGTGAGACAGATAACGGGATTCTCAGATTTTGAAACAAAGTTCGGAATCCGTACACCTCCATTCCTGCCCTTCCACAGGTTAACTCGTGACAAAGGACCACGTTCCGCGCCATGAACGGTTGGTGACAGGCGTGCTTGAGCACTAAGTGACGGGGCGAAGCTGTCTCCGTTACACCGAAACTCTTATGACACCTGCAATTTTACCGCTTCAGGAGGCACCAACTTCCGAATGGTATGTGGTGCAAACGCGTTCACGTCACGAGAAATCGGTATGCGAGCAATTGAGCAGCAAGCAAATCGAAACTTTCTTGCCGCTCTATCGTTCGTCCAAACGTTGGAAGAACGGACAAGTGGGCGCTCAGCTTCCATTGTTCGCGGGATATTTGTTCGTTCGAATCCCTGCTCACAGCAAGTTGTCAGTGCTGCAAACGCCCGGAGTCGCAAGATTCCTGGGTTTCGGCAACAAGCCAGCACTGGTTCCCGACGAGGAAATTGCGAAACTGGAGATTGCGGTAACAAACGGAGACGCGGTATGCCCCCATCCCTTTTTGACCGGTGGCGAGCGCATCCGAATTCGGACCGGGCCATTAGCAGGACTCACGGGAATACTGGTGCACGGCAAAAAACGGGACAGGGTAGTTTTATCCGTCGAATTGATCTCCAGATCAATCAGCGTTGAACTGGATACCGTGGACGTTGAAGCGATTTAGCAGTTTCGTGGGAACCGCACGAACACGTTGGTGAGGCACTCGTACCCACGTCATTTTATTACTGATCAGGCAATGAGACAGTTGGAGACAAAGATCAAAAGAGGCATGCCCAAAATAACACTTATCGTGATTCTCTTCCTCCTTTTGCGGGGGAGTGGATCTGCTCAGAATTTCCCCGACGCGCCCAGCGCAACCACTGGTGCCTTTCCATCGGCTGGCGAGGCCAACGAGGAAGTGCACAGGGTCTCGCAGTCCGGGGCCCCACCCAGCGCCAGGAAGCCCTGGATTGACCCAACGGTTGCCGACGCGACCTACTGGGGAACCACTTTTGGGCTGGTGGGAGCGACCATCGTCAACGTAGAGATGACTGCGCGGTGCTCGGAGCAGCATACGTGCCTGACCGAGATTGCCCCCGGCTCATCCCGGGTGAGATTGTATGCTTACACGCTGCCCACTGACGCCGCATTGTCTTATCTTACTTACAAGCTCAAGAGCAAAACCCGGTTGTGGATGTTGCCAGACGCGCTATTCACTGCTGCCAACGTATTCAGTGCCGGTCGTTCTTACGGCAGGATCAACATCGCTTTAAGTCCCGCGCAGGAGCCCGCGTTTAGTCCCGTTCAGGCTTGGAAAATCCCCAGACGGCACTAGTCGATGTACGAACGGCGCACGTCCGGAGTGCACAACGTAATGAACGAAACCCAGACACAAGTAAAACCCTTAGAACTGGACAGGTTTGTTTTTTCGGATATCGTGTCGCCGGACTCCGAAGCGAACAGCAATCGTGCCACGATCATCCATTTCTGGCAGGTGCTGCAGAAGCGGCGCTGGCTGATACTGGGATGTCTGTGCGTGATCGCGCTGGTGGTTACGGCCATCTCTTTGATGCTTCCCAAACGTTATGATGCAACCTCGCAACTGCTTTTGGATCTGGAAGGCGAAGATGACCTGGGGCTTGATCAAGTAGTGATGCCGATCGGAATCGATCTGGACACGAAGTTACAAACCCAGGTACGAATCGTGCAAAGCGACACGATCGCGAACAGCGTAATCAAACAACTTGGTCTCCAGAAGAACGCTGGATTTGCCGGCAAGCAGGCGATGAATCCCGCGCGCGATTACGACAGCCTCGACTTGCGCACGCGCGCTGCGCTCACCGGCATGTTTCACCGGAATCTGACCGTGCAAATCGTCCCTAAGACCGAAATCATGGAGATTCACTTTCGCAGCGGAGACCCGAATCTCGCGACCGACGTCGTGAATGCCGTTGCCAACACGTATATCGAACATAATTTCCAGACGAAGTATCAGGCAACGCGGCAAACCTCTGAATGGCTGACGAAGCAACTGGACGATGTGAAAAAGCACGCGGAGGCCGCGCAGGAAGAGGTCATCAACTATCAGAA
This sequence comes from uncultured Acidobacteriaceae bacterium, assembly GCA_963701935.1. Lineage (GTDB taxonomy): Bacteria > Acidobacteriota > Terriglobia > Terriglobales > Acidobacteriaceae > Sulfotelmatobacter. Next base: position 54,310 of record CAVPBT010000005.1, read on the forward strand.
GAAGACCGGGCTGTTCGGAGAAGACGAGAGCCACAATATCGTGATTGACCGGCTCGGGTTACTGAATAAAGCGCTTTCTGATGCGGAAACCGAACGCATCGTGCTGGAAGCGAAATATCGCATTGCACTCACGCAAAGGCCGGACCTGATCGCCAACATTCTCCCAGAAAGCCTCCTGGGCGTTCTCTACAAACAACAGGCCGAAAGCAGAGCCGAATACGCGGAACTGGCGGCAAAGTACGGGCCATCGTATCCGCGAGTGATTCAACTACGTGCCCAATTAAGAGAGCTGGATTCCGGCATTGCTCAGGAAATCACGAAAGTCAGCGAAACGTTGCGGGCGGAGTACCTTGCGGCGCAAAAGTCCGAGCAGATGCTGCAGGCAAGTCTCGAGAAACAGAAAGACGACGCCTACAACATGAGTCAGGACGCGCTGCAGTACGGCATCATGCGGCGGGAGGTCGAGTCCAGCCGTGACCTGTATCAGGGCCTGCTGAAGAAACTCAAGGAAGCGGGCATTCTCGCCAGCCTTAAATCGAGCAACATCAATATTGTGGATACTGCCATCGTGCCGATTTCACCGGTTGAACCGAAGATCGGCCTTAACATCTTCTTGGGATGCATTGGCGGCCTGGTGTTCGGCATAGCTATGGCCTTCGTCGTCGAGACCGTCGATAGTTCTATACGCACCCCGCAGGACGTGGAAAACTATTGCGCGCTACCGTCTCTCGGAATTATCCCCAGCGCAGTTGCCAGTGGGAACAAGCCAAGGAACGGCTTAGGCGAAGCCGGCGTCCGGCAGTTGAGTCTGCCGGTGGCCATGGAACAGGCGAACTCCAGCAGCGCAGAAGCATTTCGCGCGCTTGCGGACGTCGCTCATGCTCTCCGCTCCCAGTACGCCGCCACAAGTGATTCTTGTCACCAGCGCCATGATGAAAGAGGGCAAGAGTTTTGTCTCGATGAATCTGGCAGTCGTGCTGGCTCAAACTGGACAAAAAGTGTTGCTGGTGGACTCAGACATGCGGCGGCCGGTAGTGAACAAGCATCTGGGTATTCCCATGAACCGCGGGCTGAGCGCCTGCCTGGCGGGCACGGAAGACTCCGCCGCTATGATCCGGACGATCGATGCGATCCCCGGACTGCATGTGCTGCCGGCCGGTCAAATGCCGCCGTACCCCTCGGAAATGCTGGGCTCGGAGGCGTTGCCTCAATTGGTGCGTGGCTGGCGCGAACACTATGGGCACATCGTAATTGACACTCCTCCGGTTCTGGCGGTTACAGACGCCGTGGTCAGTGCGAGAGTGGCGGACGTTGTGGTTCTGGTGGTTCGTTCCGAGAAAACTCGTCGCCAATCGCTCGTGCGGGCGCGCGATTTACTCAGGAAGGCTCACGCTGCAATTGCCGGCGTAGTAGTCAATGACTTGTCCCTGGATTCGGCGGAATACCGCGAATATTACGGATACTACGGAAAAGACTACAAGGGCTATTACAACAACGGGAACGGTCAAGCGAACGGCAACGGAAATGGAAACGGTTAACCGAGAGCATCGCGTCTGATTCGCGGAATGACCGGAATACTGCTCAGCGATTCTGAGGATACTGCATTGAAGCCATCTCATCGATTCAAGGCCCCTGGTCACTGCTTGTTCTGTTCTTGTCATGGTGACAGCATTGTCGGCACAGCAGAGACCCTCCGCGGATTCTGGAATGAGCAATACTGGCGGCGGTTTCATCAGTGGCGCCGCCGGCCCGGTTGGCGCCGGTGATCTTCTTGAAATGAGCGTATTCGATACGCCTGAGTTGAGCGGGAAACTCCGCGTCAGCAATACAGGCGACGTGATTCTTCCGCTGGTCGGGTCCCTCCATGTGGCGGGCCTGAACGCCAGCGAGACTCAGGGACTCATTCGCCAGAAACTCATGGATGGCGGCTTCGTGAACGATCCGCAGGTCACGGTGTTCATCGTCGAGTACGCTACCCAGGGAGTCTCTGTCCTCGGCGAAGTAAGAAGCCCCGGCGTCTATCCCGCTTTCGGCCACCACAATTTAGTCGACTACATTTCTGCGGCCGGTGGGCTCACACCGTTAGCGGGCACCGACGTAAGCATCACCCGTGCCGATCATGCCGATGCAGTCCAACAAGTGAGAATCTCTTCGACCGCAGCTTCGAAGACCGGGGACAATCCAGAGATCTTTCCGGGGGACTCCATCTTCGTTCAAAAGACAGGACTCGTCTACGTGATCGGCGACGTTGTTCGGCCGGGAGGGTTTCCCATGGACCACGATAATCACCTCACCGTTCTCCAGGCCCTGGCGTTAGCCCAGGGAACTACTTACTCCGCGAAGAAGAGCTCGACGGTGCTGATCCGCGTCACTCCACAAGGACGCCAGGAAATTCCCGTCGATCTCAAAAAGATTCTAGCTTCCAAGGCCACCGACACAGCACTCCAGGATAACGACATTCTCTTTGTTCCGAATAGCTCCGCAAAAACCGCTCTGAAGAACATGGAAGCCATCGTGCCGATCGCGGCCTCGGCAACGATTTATCGCCTGCCGTAGGGCGTCTCAAGGGCATTGAGTCGAACCGCCATTACCAGATTTCATTCATTTCCGCACTCGTTGGCCGGGCAATTTGTTCAATGAGAGTCCTTCACATCACTAAGACATCCGAGGCATCCTTGTGGGCTGTGCGCCAGGCGGCGCACCTCAACAAGCAGGGAGTCGAGGTTCACGCCATACTTCCGAGTCCCGATGGATCCGCCGTCAACGCCTGGCGGGAAGCGAGAGCGGCTCTGCATTTTTTGAACTGTAGTCTGCCAGTGCGTGCACCCCTGCGGTTCATGAAACGCGCAGCCGCCATTCGGCAATTGGTTGAATCCATCCGGCCGGACGTCATCCACACGCATCACGTTACTACCACGCTGATGGTGCGCCTCGCGCTTGGAAGTACACATCCAATACCGCGTGTATTCCAGGTGCCGGGTCCACTCCATCTCGAACATTGGCACACCCGCAATGGCGAGATTGCGCTGGCAGGAGAACACGACTTTTGGATCGCTAGCAGCCGGTTCATCCTGCGCCTGTACGAAAAAGCGGGCATTGCGCCGGAGAAGCTTTTCCTCAGCTACTACACAACAGACACGTCGTTGTTCTCAACCGGAAGAACCGGATACCTGCGCCGCAAACTCAGTATTCCGAAGAACGCGTTCGTAGTGGGCAACATCAACCTTATCTACCCGCCGAAGAGATTCCTGGGCCAGACGGTTGGTCTTAAGTGCCATGAAGATGTGATCGAGGCGATCCGAATCGTGCGACAGAAAAGAGCGGACGTCTGGGGCGTGCTGGCTGGAGGTACTTTTGGTGATTCGAAAAGCTATGAAGAGAAGCTAAAGGCTCTTGCCCGGCAGAAAGGCTACGGCAGGATCTTAATGCCCGGTAAGCTCGGTTCCGAGGAAGTTGCGCAGAGCTGGCCGGACTTCGATTGCGCCGTGCATGTACCGCTATCCGAAAACTGCGGCGGAGTGGTTGAGCCGCTGCTGGCGGCTGTTCCTACCATCGCCGGCGATGTTGGCGGACTGCCGGAAGTAGTGCAGCCTGGCGTTACCGGAACGTTGGTTCCCATTCGCAATCCCAAACTTCTCGCGGGCGCTGTACTCAGCGTGTTTGACCATTATGTCGAGTCCCGGCAGATGGCCCGGCATGGAAGGCAACTCGCGAATGTGATGTTCGATCCGGCGCGGTGCAGTGCTGAAGTGCTATCCATCTACCGCCACATACTGTTCAACGAGCCTCGACCGCCGGCCTTCGACTCCCCGCGATTCTTAGCTTCATCTCTGCGATCGACCACGGCTATGCCAGCTGTGCACCCTACAACCATGGCAGTTTATTCATAACGGTGTCTTCATAACCATGACGCGATTTGTGGCTTCTATAACCTGTAAGCGGATGTTCGACCTCGTTTCCGCCAGCGTAGCGCTCGTCGTCCTGTCGCCACTGTTATTAATGGTTGCGATTCTCGTTCTGTTGCGTCTTGGAACGCCGATCTTTTTCCGTCAGGTTCGGCCGGGTTTGAACGCGGAGCCCTTCATGCTTTTGAAGTTCAGAACGATGACGGAGGCACGCGGAACGGACGGAGAATTGTTGCGCAGATTCCGAGCGGCTCACTTCGTTTGGCCGCTTTCTCCGCAGTACGAGCCTCGATGAATTGCCTGAGCTGATGAATGTAATTCGTGGCGACATGAGCCTGGTCGGTCCACGTCCGCTGCTGATGCAGTATTTGGACCGTTACACGCCCGAGCAAAGGAGAAGGCATCTGGTGAAGCCCGGCATTACAGGATGGGCGCAGATCAACGGACGGAATTCCCTCGACTGGGAGTGCAAATTCGCGCTGGATCTGTGGTACGTGGAACATCAGAAGCTGGGTCTTGATATCTACATCATCGCCAGGACCATCTGGCAGGTTCATCAAGCAAGAAGGCATTGCGCAGGACGGCCACGCGACGATGCCGGAATTCCTTGGCATGCCCGCGCACAACGAAGGGAAACACGCCTGATGCGACCGAAACGCATTGCCATTATCGGGGCGGGCGGCATGGCCAGGGAGATTGAAGCGGCCCTGCGCTGCATCAATCGCAATGCCCGGCAATTCGATTTTCTGGGCTACGTGGTGAGCGACCTCTCGCAACTCGGACCAAGAGATAGTTCGAATCTAGTGTTAGGAGATTTTGACTGGTTGAGCGTGAACCGGAACTCAATCGACACTTTAGCGATCGGAGTAGGAACACCACACCTACGGTTAAAGTTGGCCTCTGCGATACGACAGTTATTGCCTCGAATCGAGTGGCCCGCGATTATTCACCCGACCGCGGCGATCGATCTTGAGTCAGCGAGACTTTCACACGGTTGCTTTATCGGCGCAGGGGTCGTCGCTACGGTGAACGTCATATTGGAAGCTTTTGCCTTGTGTAATTTCGGCTGCACCGTGGGGCATGAAGCCCACATTGGAGCGGGATCGGTGATCAATCCGGGGGCACATATTTCCGGAGGGGTCGCGATCGGCGCAGGCGTGCTGATCGGCTGCGGAGCGCAGGTGCTGCAGTATCTCAACGTCGGCGCAGGCGCGATTGTAGGAGCAGGCGCGGTCGTGACTCGCGATGTTCCCGAAGGGACAACTGTTATTGGCGTGCCAGCACGTCCGAAAAGTGTACGAACAAGCGCGTTAACTCAGTATCCACATATGCAATCACTCGAGAAACTCGTATGACCCCGATCGCAATACAAACGGCCATATCCCCGGCAGAGGAAATTAGCTTTGCCATGCCGAAGCGAGCCCAGTTGCCAAGACTGGCCCGCCAAGGAGTTGCATGGTCTTCCGCGCTGCTCCTCGGGAAATACATGCTCTCGATCGTGAGCACCGCCGTTCTCGCCAGACTGCTGAACCCCGGCGACTATGGATTGCTCGCGATGGTGGCCACGATCACCGTCCTGGGGCAGGCCATCTCCGATTTCGGGTTATCGTGGGCGACTGTGCCGCGGGAAAACTTGCAACGCAATCAGATTGACGCATTGTTTTGGATCAACTGTGCCTTTGGACTTTTCTTGGCGGGTATGTGTTGTCTCGCGGCTCCGGCGGTGGCAACTTTCTACCATCGCCCCGAATTAACCAACATCGTCTGTGCGGCTAGCGGGACACTCTTCTTGTCGGCAGTCGCAGTACAGCCTAACGCGCTGCTGCTCCGCCAAATGAAGCTGAAAGAGCTGAATCTGTGCGGCTTCTATTCTCTGACGATCTCGGCTGTGGTAACTATCGTGATGGCTCAACTGGGATACGGCTACTGGGCCCTGGTGGTGCAATTGCTTCTTCAGCAGGGCATTGTGACCGTTTTGTCTTTTCCGATGAGCGGCTACTTCCCAAGACTCCCGCAGCACCTCGCGAATCTCGGCACGCTGTTGACGTTTGGCGGTTACGCGACGCTGTATGGAATCGTTAACTACTTCGCCCGCAATCTCGACAATGTCCTAGTCGGAAGATTCTGGGGTCCGGTTGCCCTCGGTTACTATTCCCGCGCTTATTTCCTGATGACGCTCCCCGGCATGATCGTCATCGGAATCTTCAGTGGCACGCTGATTCCCGCGATGGCTTCGTTGCGAAAAGAACCCGAGAGAATGGAAGCCGTTTACCTTCGAGCGGTCCGATCGATCACTAGTATTGGGTTGTTCTTTCGCAGTGGGTTTGGCTGTGGCCGCACCCGAGGTGGTTCAGATTGTCTACGGCTCGCGCTGGATTGCCGTAACGCCTATTCTTTTGTGGCTCTCAGCGGCGAGCATTCTTCAGCCGATCCAAAATACATCGCAATGGCTCTACATCGTGGCCGGGCGCGGACGTGGCATGTTCCTCATGGGCCTATTCGTCGCGGGTTCCGCCACACTGGCGTTCGTTTTGGGAATTCATTCGGGACCGCTCGGGGTTGCGCGCGCATACGCCATCGCCAACACGATCATCGCCTACCCGATCCTTCTGATGGGGCATCGAGTTTGTGCTCTGCCAATAAAGAAGACCGTTGGCGCAGTAGTCCCGTCTTTATCCTGTGCACTACTGATGGGGGCAGTGGTCTATCTCGTGGGAACTGGATCCGCTGCGGCCGGCATAGCGGTGAAGACCCGCCTGCTGATAAAGGTGGTCACCGGAATCGGCGTCTACGCTGTCTGCCTCCGGCGCTTTGCCCCGTCCGCGTACTCCGAGCTTACCAACTACGTATTTCCTCGCTAACTCACGTCATGAATATCGGATTCATTTGCAACGAACTTGCCCCGGCCAATGTCGGAGGCATCGGCACATTCACGGTGGAACTGATTCGCGGCCTCAACGATTCAGGGCACCGAGTGCACGTAGTTTCTTTGGATAGGCAGATTTCGGAAACAAACTGCGAAATTATGTCGCCGAATCTTACGATTCATCGAGTGCGCGGCCGAAAGGGCCGGCTTCGCGGATATCTGAACCGGTTCAAGCTTTTTTCTTTGATTCGCAAGCTGGCTCTGCAAGGGCAAATCGATATCGTCGAGGTGCCTGATTTTGAAGGTTGGTGCGCGGGATGGCCGCATCTGCCGATTCCAGTCGTGGTGCGATTGCATGGTTCGGTAAGCTTCTTTGCCGCAGAGATGCGCCGCGCGATCCCGCGTTCGGTCCGAATATCTGGAACGCCGGGCGATTCAGCGCGCCGATCACATTGTCTCGGTGAGTCGCTACGCAGCCGATCGATCGCGAGAGGTTATCGGACTGCCGATGTCGCCAACCATTGTTCACAACAGCGTGATGCTCCCAGATTCGGCTCGCGTGAAAACCGATTTCCAAAGTCGCGACGTGGTCTGTTACACCGGAACTCTGATGGCCAAGAAAGGTGTGTTCTCCTTGGCGCAGGCATGGCAGCTCGTGAAGAAACGCCGGCCGAATGCAAGCCTCATGATGATCGGCCGCGATGGACGGCATGAGGGCCGGTCAGCCATCGACCTGATTCGGGAGTTGGCCGGAAAGTCCGCGGATTCGATCGAATTTACAGGTCATCTGTCCAAGCACGAATTGGAAAGTGTTCTTACCACTGCCGACGTTGCCGTCTACCCCTCCTATAGCGAGGCGTTCGCGCTGGCGCCGATGGAAGCGATGGCTCTTTGCGTTCCGACGATCTACACGAATCGGGCGAGCGGCCCGGAACTCGTAAGACACAACATCGACGGACTCCTCTGCGATCCCGACAAGATCCAGGAGTTGGCGAACATGCTGGTAACCGTTCTCGAGAGCGAATCTTTGCGTTATCGCCTCGGTCGCGCCGGGCGACGCCGGATCCGGGAAGACTTCTCCTACGCCGAATCACTTCAGAACAACATCCGGTTTTATCAAAGCTGCATTGCGCAATCCAACCAAAGCGCGCGGGCGGCGACAGCAAACTAATCAGCACCCCGGTTTCGCCTTCGACACAAATGAATATTCCCAGCGTAAATCGTAGACACGAAACGAACCTTGACTTCGTTCGAGCCTTCGCCGTGTTGGTGGTAGTTGGCGCTCATCTGGGCTGGTTTCTTAGAGATTTACATCTTGGGTTCTTTGAGATCTCGCTGCTCGGAAGGCTGGGCGTCGTAATCTTCTTCGTACACAGCGGAATTGTGAATCTGCTATCGATCGAGCGTCACGTTCAAAAGCATGGCCAGCACCGTCTTCTCCGCGCCTTCATGACGAAACGATGTTTGCGCATTTATCCCTTATCGCTCGTCGTAGTGGCGACGGTTTACCTGTCGCATATTCCGGTGGCGCATATTGACAAATGGAGCGCTGCAGCGGCGAACCATCCAACCGCGGAACTCGTTCCCAGCCTTCTCCTGGTGCAGAACTTTTTCCAGTTTGATCAGTTATTGGAGCCCTTGTGGAGCCTGCCCTATGAGATTCAGATTTACATCTTATTTCCCGCCATCTATCTTCTGCTGCGTCGCCTGGGTTCAGCTAGAGCCCTGGTCTTTGCATGGGGGACGCTCGCCACGGTCGAGTTTGTCGTCGGACCTCATATAGCGAAGCATGCGAATTTGGGACACGTCTTTGCTCTGCCGGACATGCTCTATTTCTTCTTATGGTTTGTGGCGGGAATTTACGCATACAAGGAAATGCAAACCTCGAGGCGAACCCTGCCTTTCTGGATGTTGCCCGCGTTCGTGGGCGTCCTGTGCGTGCTCTGTTCTCTCTCCTACGACCGAAACAAGTTTCTATTCATCAGCTTCTGGTTTGGATTGGCGCTCCCGCACTTTCATAGTTGTGAGAACAGAGCAGTGAACGGTTTCTGCGCGTGGGTTGCCAAATACTCGTACGGAATATATCTCCTGCACGATCCCGCAATTTGGTTGGGCTTTGTTCGATTCAGTCATCTGCCAATGTTTGCCCGCATCGGCATTTTCCTCTCCGCGACCTTTGGAGGGAGCGTGCTGCTCTACCATGCGATCGAACACCCAATGATTGTGATCGGTAATCGCGCGGGCGCTGCAATCAGCCGTGGGAAGCGCGTTCTGGTCGCATTGCGGCCCGCGGCGGCTGCGGCGGGAGTTGGTCAATGAATCGCTCCGTGCTGATTATCACGCCGTTTTTTGCACCTCAGAATCACTCGGCGGTGTTTCGTGCTTACAAGCTCGCCAAGTACTTGCCGCAATTTGGGTGGATCCCCACCGTACTTACGGTGGATACGCAGTACGAATTCACCGAAGACGATTCGTTGCTTACAGACTTGCCGGTAGAAGTCGAGGTCGTGGCCGCACGGTACGTGGAGCCGAGTGCCAGGGGGATGCGAATGGCGCTCGGCGGAAGAGACCGGACGTTCAAGGCTACGAGGCAGGGAGGGGGAACAGACAACAATGGGTCCACAAAGGCGACAGCGCTTTCCGCGGCGCAGCGGGCATATCAATTCTTGATTGACAACTGGCTTCATGTGCCTGACGCCTATTGGACGTGGGCACACACAGCCACAAGCGTGGGAAAGAGAATCATGCGGGAACGCGGGATTGACCTCATATTCACCACGGCGCCGCCTTTCTCGTCCCTGACGATCGGGCAAGATTTGCAGGACGCAGGTGTGAAATGGGTTGCCGATCTTCGCGACCCTCTTGCTTATACGAAAAGGCTGTCCAGCGACTCCCCCCGTGTTTATCGCCGGCAGCGCAACATCGTCAAAAACACCTTGAGCAACGCCGACGCTGTCACGGTTGCCGCCTCCTGCTTCCGAAGTATTTACTTCGACATGTTCGGCAAGCAGGGCTCAGAGCCGATCTTCATTCCAACCGGCATTGATACGAATAGTCTTGCCTCGGCCACGGATGGTACCGCTCGGGAGACCCCTTACCTGATCTTTCCCGGCGAGTATCTGCCCGACTACGACAGTGCTTTTCTCGAGGCATTCGCGGCCGCGCTCAACAACGCTGACGTCAGACAGCGGAGAATTAAACTTCTGGTCGTTGGAACTCTGGAGCTCAATCGGACGAGGTTGATGCCGCTGATCGACAAGTTTGGAGTTCACGAGCACGTTGACTTCAAAGATCAGCTTCCCCAACGTGAAGTCTACAAGTTGCTGAGTGGCGCGATGGCGGGCATCTTGATTCCCGGCTCCCAAGCGTATTGGTGGACTACATTCGCCAAGATGACCGACTACATCGGAATGCGCAAGCCCGTCGTTGCAGTAGTTCCTGATCCCTCCGAGGCCCGGACTGCATTAACGCGAACCGGTCTCGGGGTGTTTCTCGATGGAAGTCCACTCGCCCGCACTCTCACGCTCACTAAGTTCCTCCTGGGCGAGCACACGCTTTCGAAACCCGATGATGATGAGTGCGAACGGTATACGGTGAGCAGCCAGGTGCAATCATTCGTCGAAGTGTTTGAATCTGTTTTGTGCCGTCATTGAGAGTCAGCGATCTCCTCGACATGAGAACTCAAGTTGTATTCGGCCAGTTGGCATTGCGATTCATGATTGGATGTATCGCATTGTGCACGATCAGCCCGAACACGCTAGCGAGCACAACCTACTACATATCATCGAGTTCGGGTGACGATGCGAACGACGGCAAGAGTCCGGCAAAGCCCTGGCAGCATTTGTGGAAGGTCTATTTGAAATCAATCTCTACCGGTTCGTTTCGTCCAGGTGACTCAATCCTGCTGAAGCGGGGCGATCATTGGCGCGGGCAAATCCGATTCCAAGCACATGGCGAAGAGCACAGACCGATCATGATCGGTGCATACAGCCAGGGACAAAAGCCATTGCTTTACGGTGAGACTGAGCGAACGCTGTGGGAAGCGATGGCAGGACATGAAGGGCTTTATACAACCGAACTGGACCAAGGAAGCATTCTAGGAGCGATTGTGCAGAACGGCGAAGTCCTAAGAGTTACACGCCTGGCAAGCGGGCTCGAACGAAGTGAGGAAACAGACTCGTTTCTCGCCACACTGCGCCGGGGCGAGTTGGCGGGCCAGTCTGGGAGTCGCCTATGGGTTCGCGTTGGAGCTGGTGAACTGCCGTCAGCCACGATTCAGGTGTTTTGGCTTGCCGGCGTTGTTCTTGCCGACTCCAGTTATGTGCGGGTTGAGAATCTCGACATTCGACAGTTTTACACCGGCATCGACATAGAGAAGTCGCAGCACGTGACCATACAGCACAATGATGTTCAGGACGTTCTCGGAATCGGCATCTATCTTCGCCTGGAGAACTCCGACTGCATGGTTGAGAGCAATACGGTGTACCGTAGCGGCAACACCGCTCTCTACAACCTGAAAGGATCTCGAAATACATTTCGAGACAATTGGGTCTCTCGCGTCGACAGCACAATTCTCGCGATCAAGGTGAACGGCGATGCGATGGGAATCGGCCTGCAGGAATCGCGGCAAAGCGTTGTCGAATACAACTACTTCGCGCACAGTGGGGGCATCGATTTCTACTTCGAGCAGGGCAGCACTATTCGATACAACTATCTCGACAGAGTGCGTTCGGCGGGGGCTCCGCACGGAGTAGACTTGAAGGTCTACGGCAATATTTACAACCTCGGAGCGGGAGAAGGAAAACAAAGCGCGAGGGGAATAAACGCGGTTGCGACCGGCCCCGGGACGATCAGGGTATTCAACAACACGATCCTTGACGCTTCCATGTTTTTCATGAAGGGATCCTCAGCCAAGGGGGGCAAGGTCGAATTCTCCGATAACATCGCAGCCACCACCGTTGCGGGGCCGGCGATGACCTCCTTTGAGCCGAACGTCACTTCGAATCACAATTGTTTTTTTGATCCCGTGCCAACGTTCCAGTATGACGGAAGGATGTTCTCGTCCCTTTCCGCGTATCAAACCGCAAGTGGACTCGATCGCAATTCCGTTTTTGCAGATCCAGAATTCGAAGTCGCGTCGCCAAGGATGCCGCTTGATTTTCGCATAAGCCCCAAGTCCGCATGCAATTCTGCGGCCTTGAGCGTCTCTTCGTCGCTCTTATCCGAAACGGGCACCTATGATCACGATCGCGAAGTGCCGACCAGTCGCGTAATTGAAGCTTTGCGGGTCGATCCAAATGCAGATCAGGCTCATCGCGCCGGGCAGTCGTGCACTGCTCATTGTTTCGGAACTTCATTCCGCGTTTCCGGTGGCGTCTACCTGCTGACTCTCAAGTTCGCACGGGATGTCCCGAACCGTGCGAGGAAGTTCAGCTTTAAGGTAAACGGCCGGGAAGAGGAGGTCGAGTTTGCTCCTTCAGCGGCCGACGCTTCCCCGGATGCTAGCGCCCGACGCTTTCTCGTGCGTCCGGAGGGCGACTCGATCGTCGTTCAGCCAGATGCAGACACTAATACCTCGGTCGTGACCGGAGTCGACATCGAGCGGTTCGACACCGCTCACGGCGATGGCCCGCAAGTGATTCCCTGGTAGTTTCCCGACCACTCAACAAACACAAGCTCATGAATATGATTTTCGATTCCGGACGCATGTCTGCCTTTCTCTCGGCGATTCCGCGCCGTTTGAAGAGAAGGACATCGAGTGGGGAGTACGTATCGCAGATTGATGGGCTGCGCTTCGTCGCGATATCCACAGTGGTGGTTGTACACATCATCGCCTATACGATCGGCGCGAGTCCCTCTCTAGCTCCCAAATGGCTCGTCGACAACTACGAAATGCTCGCGCGCGGAGTCTTGCTCTTCTTTGTCCTTAGCGGATTCGTCATTGCGATGCCTTTCGTGAAATGCGCGCAAGACGGTAACAACAAGGCGACGTTGAAAGACTATTTTCTGCGGCGGCTGACTCGGATCGAGCCACCATTTCTTGTCGCCATGCTGCTTACCTTTGCGGGCCTCGTGGTTGTGCATCATGCGTCGGCCCGAGCACTGTTGCCTCATCTTTTGGCGACCTGCACTTACAGCCACGCCATGATCTACGGCAGCAAGAGCCCAATAGCATTCATTACGTGGTCTCTGGAGATCGAAGTGCAGTTTTACTTGATTGCGCCTCTGATCATGATGGCCCTGGCATTGCACGGCCGGGTGAGGCGGGGTGTTCTGACCGTCCTGGCAATCGGATCGGTTGTGCTCCAGCATCTGATCAGCGCTTCTCATCCTGTTGTTGCGTCATCCCTGCTCGCATTTTTGCCATTCTTTGTCTCGGGCATCATTGCTTGCGATTTGGCACTAGAGCACAGCTTGTGGCGGAGTCAGCGTTCCTGGGGGTGGGATCTGCTTGGCGGCCTTGGGTTGTTTCTCGGTTACTGGATCCCGGCGTCTCAGATGCAGGAGAGCCTGCTGGTGCCGGTCTTATTTGGCACCAGCCTAGTCGGGGCGCTCCGAGGCGTGATATTCGCACGCATCCTATCTTTATCTTGGCTGACCGCGATTGGCGGAATGTGCTACACGATTTATTTGTTGCACGTTCCACTGATTTACCTGTTTGGGCACGCAACAAAATATTTCCTGGGCTCCTCAGGGCGCGACCTTGTACTCAACCTCTTGCTGATTCCGCTTCCAACCCTGCTCGCTTGCTCTTTGTTCTTCCTTGCAATCGAAAGACCTTGTATGGATAAACATTGGCCCCACGATCTGGCTAACTTCGTCTCGACCAAAGCCGCAGAGTGGAGAATTGGGCGCAGTCATCGAAGCAGGCAGAGCGCGCGATATCCGGGTCCCGATCCAATCCTACTCTTCGCATTCGAATATCCGCCGGTTTCCGGCGGGATCTCGAGATTGTGCGCGGCCATTACTGATCAGCTGAGACGCGGCGGCAGCAGCGTAGTTGTGCTTACACAAGAGATTCCGGCTCAAGCGTTCAACGCCTATCTCCCTGCAATCCAGGTCAACCCTCGCCGCCCTCTTCGGGAGTGGCAGGCATTTCGCTGGATGCGCAAATACATGACGCAAGGCCCGATTGGCGCGACAATCTGCGGGATTTGGTATCCGGAAGGCCTGATTGCCTATCTGGCTGGAGTCCGGCCTCTGGTGATTCTTGCTCACGGCGCGGAACTTTTGCCGCCTGCAAGCCATTGGCGCCGACGTTTGTGGAATGCTCTGCAACGCCGCGTCTTGGAAAGTGCAGATCTCGTAATCGCCAATAGCGACTTCACCAAGGAACTTGTTTGCACGGTTGCTCCGAAAGCGAACGTCGAGTCCATTCCGCTAGCCGTTGACCTCGAGCGCTTTGCGCCTGGAGACAAACAGGCGGCAAAAGCGAAACTTGGAGTAACAGGAAAACAAGTGCTCTGCTCAGTCGCCCGCATCCACCGCTACAAAGGACATGACACCGTCTTCCATGCAATCGCGGGCCTTAACCCAAACGAGCGCGAGAATCTCGTCTACTTGATCGTTGGCGAAGGGCCTCACAAATCCAAACTGCGAAGACAGGCGGACGAACTGGGAATTGCAGGCCATGTCCGATGGCTCGGGTTCGTCGCGGACCAAGGTCTGCCTGAAATCTACCGGGCATCCGATCTGTTTGTGCTGTGCACGCGTGACGCGCGGGACGAACGAGCCGTGGAGGGATTCGGGCTGGTTTTCCTAGAGGCGCAAGCTTGCGGGACCCCAGTCGTCGGGACTCGAACCGGCGGCATTCCAGCGGCGATTGAGGAAGGCGCCGGTGGTTGGCTGATTGAGCAGGACGATAGTCAGCGGCTTGCAGAGATGGTTCGAGAGTTGATGCGCGCACCGGAATCCTTTGGCGCAGCTGGAATCCAAGCCCGCGAACGTGTCATTCGAGATTGCACCTGGGAGCGTTACGGAAGACGTTTTTCATCGGCACTACACAGTGTTGGAATCAACTCCAACGAAACTACAACCGCGGGATATGCTCCGATGACAAAGCAGCAAGCGCGGGGAGTCTCAGTGGTTATCCCTACACTGAACCGCGGATCCTATCTCGTGGACACTATCACGGACTTACTCGCCCAGGAGCATCGTCCCCTCGAGATCCTGATCGTAGACCAATCAACTTTGGAAGATCCGGCGCTCTCCAAGCTTGTTCGCGAACATCACGACTTGATTTCGTATCACAAGGTGCCATTTCGCGGCCTGCCTTTGGCGCGAAATTACGGATGGCAACGGGCGAAGTATGAAGCCATTGTTTTCGTGGATGACGATATACGCTGCGGAGAGTCGCTGGTGGGCGAGCATCTGCGCACACTGTCCCGATCCAACATCGGTATGGTCGCTGGCGGAACTGACGAACGCCTCTCTTCCTCACCGCGAAGTGCCACGCCGGGACGGTTTAATGCATGGACGGCAACGCCATTCCGCGATTTTGCAGCAAGAGGGGAGTGCTTCGTGCAGCATGTGCCCGGAAGTAATTTCTCTGTCTGGCGTTCGGTCCTCCACGCAGCGGGAGGATTTGACGAGGCGCTTGCCATGGGAGCTGCACTCTATGAAGAGACTGAGCTTTGTTTGCGGGTCCAAAAATGCGGCTTTGAGATTTATTTCAACGGCGCTGCCCGGGTGCAACACCTGGCTGCCGGCAACGGCGGATGTCGAGTTCCGGATCTCCCAAAATATATGGGATCGCTTGCCCATAATCGCGCCATTATGATCGGTCGACATCTGCGCTGGTTTCAGATTCCGGTCGCATACCTGCGTCTTCTTTTACTGTTCGCTTCCTACGCGGCGCACTATCGCACGCTCAATTTATTCGGACCGGGCTTCACCGGATTGCTGAATGGTGCGAAGGCCGCGAAACGGTCGCCGCTCTGCAGCCGCTATGGAACGGAGGTACCTGCATGAGACGACTCTGGCTCCTTTGCTTTCCGCTGCTTTTCATCCCGAACCTTGGGTTCGCACACCAGACCGTTTTCGGCATGTTAGAGATCTCCGACTGGCTGATCGTACCCTTTACCTTGCTGTTGCTGATCGCGCGGCCGGCAAGATTCGACCAGCGCGCCGCGCAGCTGAAGCCGTGGTTGTGGGCTTTCTTCGTTTGGGCGTTATTGTCGACGCTCTCGATCCATTTTCGTTACGACTACCTCGACGATGTTCCCATCGTGATCGCATCGTGCTTGAAATTGGCGCGACTGGCGGTCTATGTCATCGGAGGCATGTTAATCACACGGGCTCTTGCCGATCCGCAAGTGCGCGAGAGATGGTTGTGGTCGTTGATTGCAGCTCTGTTCACGCTCAGCATCGGTTTGCTCGCAGGCAGCAGCGCTCACAGCGCTCCCTCATCGGATTCTCTCGAAGGATATAAGTCGTACAACCTGATCATCGTTTCGGTCGCGATCTTATGCTCCTATGTTGTTGGACTATGGGTCGACAACGTGGGCACGCGAAGGTGGAGCGTGTTCGCCGGGATAGCCGTTCTGTTCGCGGGATGCTCCGTGGTGCTGTCGGCTTCGCTCTCCAGTCATGGCCGCGGAGGCTGGGCAGCGTTCGCCATTGGACTCGGATATGTTGCCTGGAAACGGATTCAAACCGTGAAGGCTGTGGGCATTGTCTTCGTTCTCTGTGTGGCTTTTATCGCGTCTTATCGCACTGTCACCGATTTCAAATCTTTGGTGGATGCGACTGTTTCGCCCGACGATGGCCCAAGTCCAAAGCAGCGCGTGGATGACGGAGGACGTCTCTGGAGTTGGGGACGCGAAGCATCCAAGCTCGGCGACGCTCCCCTGTTCGGAAGCGGGTTTTTCCATCGGGGCGGCGCTTCGGGCTTGTGGGAGACGGGCTCGCATAACTTCTTTCTCCAGATGTTCCTGGAAACCGGCGTGGTGGGCGGCGCTCTTACGCTCATGGTGTTTGCCGTTGCCTGGCGTCAGGCGGGAGAAGCCACGGCGGTTCGAAACAGAGTCAGCACGGCAACGCGGGCAGCCCTTGTCACGGCAATAGCGGGCGGTATGAGCGGAGAGTACTACTACGGCGGAATCGGCGTACTGATCTTGTTCGCCGTTCTCGCGGTCACCGGCTCTCTGTCGAAGGAGAAACTGGTGTACCTAAACGACGGCACCCGCTTGCGGCCGCTGCGATGGAGGCTTGCCGTATGAGACCGCTGATCTCAGTTGTAATGCCGCTGTTCAATGCGGCAGATACGGTCATGTTTGCGCTGGCGTCCCTTGAGGCACAGGCCTGTGGCGACTGGGAATGCATCATTGTCGATGATGGCTCAACCGATGATTCGGAGCGCATAGTTCGCACAGTTGGCGACTCCAGAGTCCAGTATTACCGCCTCGATCGCAATCGGGGCCGCGGATATGCGAGACAGTGCGGGCTAACGAGGACGAACGGCAAGTACGTCACGTTTCTCGATGCCGACGACTGGATCTATCCGGAGAAGTTCAGCGTGCAAGCAAATTTACTGGAATCCGCACCGGACCTCGCAATTGTAAGCACAGGCATGGCGATCTCGAACGCTGCAGACGAACTGCTCGGGGTGCGAGGCGCAGTCGAGGGATCCGGGATTCTTGGCCCAGTCGGAAACATCGGTATGCCTCCCGTGGCATTCGCGCCCTCGATGATGGCAGCAGACTTGGCGCAGGCCACCGGTTTCGACCCATCCTTTCCGATCGCGGAGGATGTCGACTTCCTTGTGCGGGCGCTCTGCGGCAAGCGATACGCCGTATTGCCCGAACCCTTGTACGTCTACCGCGAACATGGTTCGGCAACGCTTGCAAAAGTCAGCTCAGCTCTCGACTACTGTTGCTCGATGTTCGCAAAACATCTTGAGAGACATCCGATCGAAAGTGCAATCGAAATCGCAAAGACAAGGGGAAAGCAGCTGATTTATCAATCTGCCGCTACCTTCGGTCTGTGGGATTACATGATCCGACGCCGCTCCCGCATCCCCAGCACAGCGGATTGCCAGCAATATCGAAACGCTTGGCAAGCGGTCTCCGAAATTGCGTCTATACATGCTTTACAGCTTTGACCATTCTGCTTTTTTCGAAGCAATCAACACAAAACCTAGATTATGGCAGCGATTCACCAAATAATTACTCCTGCGTGCGTACAGGTGGCGTCAGACTTTCCTTCGTGGCCCTCGTTCGAATTGGATGAGATCGAAGCTGTCGCTGCTGTTTTGCGATCGGGAAAGGTCAACTATTGGACCGGCCAGGAAGGCCGGCTGTTCGAGGCCGAGTTTGCCCAATCCATCGGCGCGAAACATGCCATCTGCCTGGCGAACGGCACAATTGCGCTCGAAGCGGCATTACAAGCGCTCGGAATCGGACGGGGAGACGAGGTTGTCACCACATCCAGGACGTTCATCGCATCGGCCGGTTGTGTCGTTATGCGCGGCGGCAAACCAGTCTGTGTCGATGTCGATCCTGATAGCCAGAACCTGACCGCCGACACCATTCAACGTGCGATCACCGGAAACACCAAGGCCATTATTGCGGTCCATCTGGCAGGTTGGCCGTGCGACATGGATTCCATTCTCGATTTAGCGAAAGAGTATGGCCTTTACGTGATTGAAGACTGTGCCCAGGCGCAGGGAGCCACCTACAAAGGAAGGCCCATCGGATCGATGGGGCACGCCGCCGCCTTCTCATTCTGTCAGGACAAGATCATGACAACCGGTGGAGAAGGCGGAATGCTGGCCACAAACGACTCCGAAATCTGGCAGCGGGCTTGGAGTTTCAAAGACCACGGCAAAAATTACAATGCCGTCTACCACCGGAAACATGGTCCCGGATTTCGATGGCTGCATGAATCTTTCGGCACGAATTGGCGCATGACAGAGATGCAATCAGCAATGGGGAGGATCGCGCTGAGAAAAGTGCCGCAGTGGGTGCACAGGCGCAGGCAACACGCAAGGACGCTCACTTCACACCTCGCCGGCGTACGTGCTTTGCGAATTCCGCAACCTCCATCTCACTCCTGCCATTCTTATTACAAATATTACGCGTTCGTGCGTCCTGAGAGGCTGCGGCCTGACTGGAATCGTGACCGGATTGCGCAGGCGATTGTGGATTCCGGAGTGCCTTGTTTCACTGGAAGCTGCAGCGAGATCTACCTGGAAAAGGCATTTCCATCGAGACCGGAACGTGATCGCCTCCCAGTGGCAAAACAACTGGGCGAAACGAGCCTTATGTTCCTGGTCCACCCGACATTGTCGGAAGAACACATAGCGCAGACATGTGGCGTTGTCGAAAACGTGATGGCGAGCGCCACGATTCCAAAAGGGGCGGCAGCTCATGGGTGACAGCGTTTCACCGGTAAGCGTGACCCGGCTGGACTTCCTCCTGTCCTTGACGTCAAGTTCTGAGTCCCCATCGCAAAAGCAGCAAGAGCAGTCACAAGATCACTCTGTAACGGAGAACTCACAGATGTCTATGAAAAAGCATTTGACTGTAACCGTGCCTGTGCATGCCCTCCTGATTTTCGTTTCACTGGTTACTGCATGGTGTCTGCGGTTCGAGTTCCACCTCCCGAATCTCTCCTTGCTGCTCTCCGTGGTGCCAATCCTGATTTTCTACAGGCTGGCAGCGATGGAGAGATTCTCGCTCTTGCACAGCTACTGGAGTCATACGGGAATACACGACGTCATGGAGATGGCAAAGGCGATCGGACTCGGTTCTATCGCATTCTTCGTCACTCTTCGCTTTCTGTTCAAGGTGATCGAATTCCCGCTATCCATCTACGTTCTCGAAGCGGGGACGACGTCGGCAATCATGCTTGGATTGCGTATGATGTTTCGTCTGCTCGCGCAACGCGCCAAACCAGCGCAGCGCACCGGCGATCGTCGCCGGGCTCAAAGAGTGTTCATTGCGGGCGCTGGTTTCGCCGGACAGATGCTGATCCGTGAACTTCAGCAGGCCGGAGGACGATGGGAAGTCGTTGGCTGCCTGGATGACGATACGAAAAAAATAGGTGCGAGGATCCACGGCGTGCCGGTGCTCGGTACGCTCGAGCAACTCCCCGCCTTGAGCGCCGAACATCGCGCGTTCGAACTACTGATTGCTATTCCTACCGCAACAGCTGCACAGATGCAACGCATCGTGCACATATGTGACGGGGTCGGCGTCAAATACAAGACAGTACCTAGCCTGCGAGATTTCGTCGCTGGGCTACCCAGCATGCAGCAATTGCGCGAGGTCAATCTTGAAGACCTTCTTGGCCGTGATCCAATCAAGTTAGATTCGGAACCCGTAGGGCGAACCCTGGAGGGCAGTGGCGCTTTGGTCACCGGTGCGGCGGGATCGATCGGCTCGGAGCTAGTCAAACAAATACTGCACTACAGGCCAGCTGTTCTGGTGTGCGTCGATCAGGATGAAACCGGATTGTTTGACCTCCAACAACGGCTGGGAGCTTTGCCCTCCCACACCAGAGTCGAATTTTGTCTCGCCGACATTACCGATGAAAGACGCATGTCGTCGATTCTGTCGTCGCAGTACAAGATCGACACGATCTTCCACGCGGCGGCCTACAAGCACGTGTCGCTTACGGAGCACAATATCTGCGAGGTGCTCGAGAACAACGTCTCCGGATTGCTGTCGATACTGAATGTAGCCGAGGAATCTGGCTGTAGCAGTTTCGTTTTGATCTCCAGCGACAAAGCCGTAAACCCGACCAGCTTCATGGGATGCACCAAGCGCATCGGCGAACTGATTCTCGCTTCGCGCCTGACGAGCGCGATGCGGTGCGTAACCGTGCGTTTTGGAAATGTGCTGGGATCGCAAGGCAGCGTGGTGCCGCTCTTCCAACAGCAGATTCGCACCAAGAAGCAGATCACGGTCACACACCCTGAAGTCACACGCTATTTCATGACAATTCCTGAGGCCGTCACGCTGGTGCTGCAGGCGTTTGTGATTGGGGAGCATGGCCATCTGCTCGTGCTTGATATGGGAAAGCCGCTGCGCATTATCGACCTGGCCCGCACTCTCATTAAGTTGTCGGGCCTACGCGAAACAGAGGTGAAAATCGAATTCACGGGATTGCGTCCTGGGGAAAAGCTGCATGAAGAGTTGTTTTATGACTATGAAGAGCAGCGCGCCACACGCGTGGGTAAGATCACGCTGGCAAAAGGCAGAGCCTGTAGCTGGCCAGAACTCACGGCGCAGCTGGATCTTCTGTTCCAGATGTCCGCCGAGCACATGGATGCGCAGGTGAGGAATCAGGTGAAACGGATTGTTCCCGAATATGACTACATTTCAACGGAGTCTCTACCGAAAGCCGGTTTCGTCCGACCTCGTCCACTGGCACCTCATCTTGCTGCTGCGGATTAGCTCCTGGTATTGCCTACGATGCCGTGACAGGGGCATCTGCCTAATCCCGCATTCCGGCAGTCACGCCGATCTGTTAGAACTTTAAAGGCAAAGCACTGACGACCAGGTATTCGGTGATTTATTTCCTGTCGGTTTTTCGGTGGTTAACCTGAGGTTCAGTCCGGTCGCGTTGACACAGTGGACTCAGGCGACACTATTGGCAGCCACCGAATTCTAGGCGAGTTTCGCATGTAAATGTAAGTAGATGAAAACAAACAAGTTGGGGACGTAGTTCAGTTGGTTAGAAACGCTGCCCTGTCGCAGAATCTCAGTCGGCTGCCAGATTCGCTTGCTGACAATTTCAGCAACGCGCAACAGCATTCCGCATTCACACCCTGAAGACGGTCCGGCCACACAAACACTATCCGACTTCCTCTCGGTTTAACGTCCATGAAACGCGAAGTACGAAGTAGCTGTCAATGGCCGAATAGGGCTTTGCGATGTCGATGGCGCCGCTTTAGCTATTCAGCCACTATCGCGACTCCCGTCGCCGCAAACCCACCTTATCAATGCCACATCAATGCCACCCGGCACGGCGCGAGACCAGCGGTGGAGCGTTGAGAATGGTGCGGTATACAACAATCACGTGAGCCAGTCTCATGAGAGACACCGGTTCATTTTCGTTGCTCTGTTGTTGCTGACCACGAACCACCAGGTTCCCAATTCTGTTCGAACGGATCACCAGAGGCCGCGGCGGACAACGGGGGATGTGCGAACTCCCGCACGGCACGAATCGTGTCTGCGAATCTGGAGGGTGCAGACGTCAGTCGAGCACGACGCAGAAACGCAGTCCACAGCGCCGACTTGTCTTTGCCAAAATCCTCCTTCAAGCCCTCTGGCAGCGGGTCGATTGCTGTCGAACGGTGGTTAAACGTAGCCTTGATCGCTTTGACCAGCACGGCGCCTTCAAATGGGTAGACACGGGAGAGCGCCCACAGGTCGAAGAAGTCCTTCATCCGGCTGTTCAAGGTTGCGAGCGACGTGAGCGCCTCCAGTTTCTCCGCGATTACGGTCTCCTTCTGGTACGCCTGCAGCACCGGGGCTGGGAACTCCAAAAGCGTCGGGTATTCGATCTTGGCAGCCCGCGGGACGATCACGTCGCCGAAGCCAATGTCGATCTGCATGGGGATGCGAGCGCCCGCGAGAGTCGCCCTGAAACGAACCCGGATTCCCTCATAGTCCGCATCCTCTTTGATACGGGATGTCTTTATCGATGCAAGGTCGAACTTTGCGCCGTCCGCTTCGACATCCAGTCCGCAGATCTCGGACACAAGGGACGCGATGTGTTCGAGCTTGTTGCTCGTCTTTCCCAGCAGATCAATGTCCACTGTGGAACGGGAAAGCGGTGCTTGCCACACAGTTAGCAACAGGGCGCCCTTGAGAATGAACTTGTCGCAATGGCTGGACTGCGCCAGCCGGTACAAGAAGCGCTCTATGGCGTAGTACTGGAGCAGTTCTTGAAAGGGCCGTCCCTGAGCATGAGCCTGGTTAAGGAGGCGCTGGCGGACCGAGGCAGCGAGATCACGCTTGCTCAAAGCACGGCCTCCAAGTAAGGCCGCATCGCGTTTTCGACTCTGCAAATGCGAGCGTATTCGAGTAGCTTCTTGACAGGAAGCTTGCGAGCTTTCTGGCGGTAATTGCGCAGCGCCTCCACAGCGACATCAATTCCAATCTTGTTACGGTACTTAAAGCAGTCCACGATCGTCTTCTCGGGCGAGTAGATGCGGACTCGAACCTGATCCACCGTGATCGTGTCAATTCCGGCCCGGAAAGCGCGCTCCTGGTACCAAAATACCCGCAGGGGGAGTCCGTCCACTTTGGGCACCTGGCTATGGCTCGGTAGCGCGATGTCGATGTGGTGCGGCACCTGCGTGGTCAGTTCGTAATGGGCGAGCGCGGAGATCAGGCAAATGACTGCCCGTGGTACTCGGAGAGCCACAGCGACCCAATCGGGGTGGGCGAGAGGAGGAGCACTTGCCAGCCGATAGAGTCCTCGGCCAACCGACACGAGTTCTCCCGAGTCCCGCAGGGCGTACAGCGTTCGGGGATGAATTCCGAGACGAAGGGCTTCACGAGTGCGAAGCATGCCGCGGTGCCTCTGAAAGGCATTCCGGGCATCGGCGAGATTGGCGGAAAGGCCGACCATAATGGTTGGATAAAATACACGGATAGTATACATAATGTCCGAGCATATTATCCACTTCGAGTGTTTGCGGCGATTGCGAAACCCGGAGGAATCGCTACAATTTGACGCAGGACCGGCATTATGGATTCGCGTTCAACTCCATGCGCTAAGGCGAAGTACATTTGACGGCGAGGCTGGATCCACGGATCGTAGGGGCGGATTCTCCGCAGGAATTGGGGGTAGCTGAGCTGAGACAGAGCGACGCTCAAGCCGCATAGTTGAACCGTCGCGACAAATCTTGATACCATCAAAATTGTTTGGAGGGTCAAAGGAAGGGCGCGGTACAAGCACAATAGGTGTGGGACGACGAAAATATAGCCAGCAAAAGCGGCAGACTGGCTAAATGCGAGAGCAAGAGAACAAAAGTGTAAGAAAAATGTAAAAGAGATTTGCCCTTTTTGCCTATTGTGCCGTTTTCGCGTATCGCGGAATCAATAACTTACGTGGAATCAATGCGGAGTTGGGGTTCAAATCCACCCCCCGCAACCAACTTCAAACCCTTCAGGCTACGTTATTTACGTGGCTTTTTTATTGTGCCGCGCATCCCCCGATTTTGGGTCGCCCGGCGATCTTCATTGCCTCACCACGAATGATGCGGGCGAATGGAATTCCGCTTAGAAGCCGAGGCAGAACGTCTAATCCTATGTCGGGAGCAAGAAGGGGCCTGGCCGTACCCTACGAATCCGACCTCGCCCAAACACTTCAATTCCGTAGTGGCGAGCATTCTACGGCCTACCATCGTGTCTCGCTAGTCAGCGCTCTACACTCGAATCGTAGACGAAATGTGGGGACGAACGGATGTACCCGGTTCCTTCACGCCGCTGGGCCGAAAGAGAAAAGTGGTGGACGTCCCGTCGGCCGCACATTCTCGAAGCAAAAATCGAGATTCACAGTCCTAACTTAGACCCTTAGCGAGCCACGGAACGCCCTAGCGGCGTAGTAAGATTCCGCACCGTTGTGATACACGAAAACGGTGTTGAAGCGGCGATCACAAAAGAGGGCTCCGTCGAGTTTTCTGATCGCAGAAGGTGTTTTCACCCAGCTCGAGGTTTTGGTATCGAATTCTCCAAGCTTCTGCAACTCTCGATATTGTTCTTCCGTCAAAAGCTCAACGCCGATGGCAGCTGCCATATCCAGAGCGTTACCTTTTGGTTTATTTTCTTTCCTTGAATCCAGCGCTTCCCGGTCGTAGCAAAGACTCCTGCGGCCTTTGGGACTTTCCGCGGAACAGTCATAAAAAATGTGTTCACCCGTCTTTTTGTCGTGGCCAACAACATCCGGTTCACCGCCGGTTCTTTCCATTTCACCGAGTGAACATAGTTTGTCAGGATTCGCTTCCAGCTTTGCCTGGATTTGGGCCCATTCCAGACCTTGATGGCGGTTCATGTTTTTCTCAAAGCGGGCTTTCAACGCTTGGACTAGTTCTTCACGTTGCTTTTTTGAAAAGGATACGTTTGTCATAGTTTTTCTCATGTTCAGAAAGAGATGGATTGAAATGTTGAATGCATGACGATCGCAAATACAAGGTCAGCGTCAACGGGAGCATAGGTCGCACGGCTCACGTTTCCGAACGTCGTCATTCGCCGATCAAAGATCATAGGCTTGAGTACGAACCTTTGGCACCTGCCGGTCTCTTCGAAAAAAGTCGCCGAACGACATGGCCCTCCACATCCACGATCCCGAAAGGATCATGACTGGAACGAAGACGAACCGAGTAGCGGGGCATAGATTGGAATTTTGTCAAACGGACTACAGATATAGCCGAGTATCGGGATGCTAAAGACGAGGTGAATCCAGCGAAAAATCGAACGCATAGTGGCATCTTTCATGATTATTTGTCCTTCATTTCTCGGCGATATCACGTCATTTACTCTGGCCTAGCTTTGAATTGTCCCGGCAGATTTCAGTCTGTCCGCGCCAAAACCTGCCTCATGGCCGCAAGCGCCTTGCGGTTCCGCGGCTCACTCGACAGCAGCGGGGGCCGTGACGATGGCCGCCGCCATGGCGAGCTTGTGATCGTTGTTCCAGGGCGGCCCGATGGCCCTCCGCACCTGAAGGAAGTGCGCGTCGAGGTTCTCTACACGCAAAGCCTGGCGCGCGGCGCCCAATACGCTCTTCGCGTCGTACCAGTGGACGGGCCAACCCCGTGCCTCGGCCGCGGAGGCCAGGGCCTTCCGGTACATCACCCAGTCGGCATTGTTCTGCGCACGGTAGTCCTTGATTCGCTCGGCAATCGTGGGCGGAAGCTGTGGACACTTGCGAAGGGCGACACCAAGGATACGCGGCACCGCCATCGCGACAGCGTCCAAGGCAAGCACTGCGTGCCTCTCCGCCGACGCGCGCACGCGCTCGACTAACTCCACGGCCTCGTCGAGCGGGAGCCTTTGGGCTTCGCTGTGGTGCGGAATCTTTGGCAGGCCCTTGCCCACAAGTTCCACCCGTCGACGGTCGAGGAGCGTCCCATCCCGCGCCACCGTCACCAGCACTGCCCAACCGCCATGATCCGATACCCCGATGATGCCACCGTTCTTTGACATGAGGTTTCCTCGCGCCTGACTTAACCGCTCTCAGGAACGCGCCCACGTTTCATATCTTAACCACGTTCACCCGCCAACCCGCCTTGCTGATCTTCGTTCGTGCGCGTTGTTCCATTGCGTCGGCACACACAAAGTAGAATTTCTCGCCTTCCATCTTGCTCAGTTTTTCAAGAGTGTCTCTCATGCGGCTGTCCAGTATTCCCTTCGGCTCTTGCGACGCGGTCGCTTCTGCAGAAGCGACGACCCTGCCGTTGTGTGTTCCTCTTAAGTCCGGCTCGTCTCCGCCACCCGTCTGGCGTGGATTCCACTCCCAGACGACCTCTGGACCGAAACCATTGTCACCAAGCCAGCGAAGGCCCTGTAAGATAACGCACTCATGTTGAATTTGATTGAGATCTTCGGAA
The DNA here is from genome assembly GCA_963701935.1 of uncultured Acidobacteriaceae bacterium. Taxonomy (GTDB): domain Bacteria; phylum Acidobacteriota; class Terriglobia; order Terriglobales; family Acidobacteriaceae; genus Sulfotelmatobacter. The sequence goes on from CAVPBT010000005.1 coordinate 80,645, forward strand.
ATCGCTGATCGTATCCCCCTCAGAAGTTGCAATCCCTGGGGCACGTCTTGAATCTCAGGTGACGATAAGTCCCGCATTCTAGAACTGGTGTTTCGCATATCGTTGAGGACCTTAAGTTCTGCTCGCGAGATGTCATCTAATTTCTCCATCTGTCAAGAGCTCCGTTGCTGTCGAACCTCACGCCCCGCCGCTCCGGCCCGGACCATCGACGATCGGCTGGTGACCTGGGAAAGTGAGTCATTCTACTGCTGCGGCCAGTTGAGCGCTTCGATGCCGAACTGCTTGGCGTACTCCGTGTTCAGCCGCTGCCAGCCGCCGAACTTCATCGCGTCGGGGCCGACCATGCGGCCGATGGGAGTTCCGCTGAGAAGGCGATCCAGGACATCGAAACAAATGTGCCACCCGGCAGCGCCCATTGCAATGAAGCGGTGACCGATGTTGGTCCAGAGGGTCAGGCGCGTGCCGTCACCAAGAGCTTCGAGTTCCCACCGCATATCGAAGCCACCCCACTTGTACTCAAGCGCGTTCGGAGCATCGGCTCGTGTCACGGTTGTTTCGGTGACGCGCGGTATCGGTGCTCCCACCGTGGTGAGATTCACTGTGGTTCCAACTGTACCCAGGCTCCCATCGGCGTCGAACGGAGCCCACTCGCGCAGATGCGCCGGGTCGGTTAGCGCCTGCCAGACTTTTTCCGGCGAGTGGCGCAGTTCTCTGACGAGAACGAGCGTCCACTTCTCCTGACCGTTTGGTCCCCGGTCCTTTCGTATCTGCGCCCCGAAGGCGGGACCCGGTGTGTAGTCCGCGCGAGCGGCCATCTTCGTTCTCCTTAGCGTGAATAATTTGCCAGCTGGGTGAGCTGAACAATGTTGCCGCAGGTGTCCTTCAGCATCGCAATCGTCGAGCCGGTCACGTCGGTGGGCGGCATTGTGAACTCCGCACCGCTGGCCTTGATCCGCTCGTAGTCGCCCTTAATGTCGTCGGTGAAAAACATGATCGCGGGCTGGTTCTGTTGAAAAATCGCCTGCTGATACGTTTTGGCCGCGGGGTTGTTGTTCAGCGCCAACTGCAGTTCAATTCCGTCCAGCGCCTCGGGCGAGGCCACGGTCAGCCAGCGATATGGGCCCTGACTGAAATCGGTCTTCTTGGTAAAACCCAGTACCTCAGTATAGAAGCGCAAGGCCTTGTCCTGGTCGTCCACGTATATGCTGGTTACTTTGATCTTCATTTCGTTTCTCCTTTGTTGCGTTCGCGGTTTGGGCCGCGTCGTCTTTCCTTGTCTTCCTTTTTCGTTGGTGTTAACGGATCTATGCGGTCCTGATTCATGCGATCAAGGTGGCGTTCAAGAGCATCCACGTAACCGGACCAGAACCGGCGGAATTGAGCCAGCCAGGCATCCACCTCCCGAAAGGGTTCAGGTTTCAGCCGGTAGAGACGGCGCTGTGCATCCACCGTGGACTCCACGAAACCGGCATCGCGCAGCACCCGCAAGTGCTTGGATACCGCCGGCTGCGACATACGAAGCTGACGCTCGATCTCTCCCACCGACTGTTGGGACGAGACCAGGAGGCTCAATATCGCCCGGCGGTTCGGCTCCGCAATAATTTCGAAGGCAGATTCCACGCTCTTTATATACTCTCTCGAGTATATACGTGTCAAGGTATATGTCGAAGGAGCCAAGGCGCTCGTAAAAACTGGAACTAACATCAGGCGACAGGGCGATCAATGGAGTTGACGACTCAACTCCACAATAACTCCGCTCACTCTGCTCTGATGGTGAGACTCAAGGTGGTAAGGGAAAAGAGCGCTGACCGGATTCTCCCGGTGATCTACAGTGATAACTATTTCACGCTCATGCCCGGAGAGAAACGCACCGTCCGTACAGAGGTGAGGCATGAAGACACGCGAGGAGAGACGCCAAGGATGGTAGTCGGCGGTTTCAACGTAGAATCCGCCTCTGCTTAAGCAGGCAGGGCCACCAACTGCCTCACGCGTGGATATTGTTGAAGCATCACTAAACCGGAGGCTGGGTGCGGGGCAGCACCACTCGTGCCTGGCAGCCTTTCTGGTCTGTACGGTTCAGGAGTTCAATCGAGCCCCCGTGCGCTTCGGCGATCTGGCGCGAGAGTACCAGACCGATTCCGCTGCCCGATGGCTTGGTCGTGTAGAAGGGAACGAAGACGTTGGCGGGATTACCGAGCCCGGGCCCGTTGTCTTCGATGGTGAGGATCAGATCTTTGTCGGTCAGTTCCCACCGTACGACTACTTGAGGCTCTCGCGACGGGACGAGCGTTGCTGCGCCTCCGTTGTGAGCGGCGGGAGCGTGCTGCGGCTCCAGTGCGGCCTCCACGGCGTTTCGCATCAGGTTGATCAGCATTTGTTCGAGTTGGTCGGGGTCGACCATCAACTCAGCCGGTGGACTGGGGAGCACCTGCACCGGCAAACTGGCCTCCAAGGCTGCCACGCGGTGAACAATTGGGGCAAGCTCGATTTTTCGTACGATGGGTGGCGGCATTTGGGCGAGTCGCCGGTACGCCTGCAGGAAACGATTGAGGGAATCAGCACGCGCTTCGATGATGGAAAGCCCGCGTTCAAAGTCCTCCGGCTGATCCGAATGCAAAGAGCCGTTTGCGATCAGGACCCGGAGCGTACCCGCAATCGATTTGATGGGCGTAAGCGAGTTGTTCAGTTCGTGACCCAGTACGCGAATCAGGCGTTTCCATGCGCCTCGTTCTTCCTCGCGCAGAGCACGGCTCACATCCGACAGGACGACGAGTGTGTGCGGTACACCTTTCTGGCGAAACGAACTGCGCCGGACTAGCCAGCGCGCATTCGGGCCCTGGAAAGGGAGCGGGACTACGGTCTCGCTCTCCGCTTCCATGCAGGCGGCAAGGCCGATCTCTTTAGCAGTACGCCCAAGCAGCCTGACGGAGCTTTGCTGCAAGAGACGTTCGCCAGCAGAGTTTACGAGGCGAAGGATCTGGTCAGGATCGAATGTGAAGAGCGGGACTTCGATCTCTTCCACCACACGGCGCAAAAGGGCGGCGGCTTCAATGGCCCGAATCCGCTGGTCCGCGAGCAGATCCGCCAAGGCATTCACTTCGATGGAGAGTTCGCCGAGCGCGTCGTCGGTGGCAGCTCCCCGAGCGCGAAACGAGTAGTCTTCTTCGCGCAGGGCGGCGATCACATTCGCAAGAGTCTGCAAAGGGTGCGTGGCCTGCTCCTGGAGCGCCATGGCCAGCAGCCACCACACGAACAACACAGCAAACATCAGCGCCAGCTTGGACTCCAGCGTCCACGGTTGCAGCCAGATGAAGATGCCGGCGACGAGCAGACCGGGAAGCGCCACCAGCAGCGCGTAAATACTGACTCGCCGCTCGTATAAGAGGCGAACCCGCTTTTTTGGAGGCTTACGCCCGCCGGGATTGGGCGTCCCTCGCGGGCTAGAGCCCATACTTCTCCATCCGTCGGTAGAGGGCCCCGCGGCTGAGCCCCAGGGTCTCTGCGGCCTGGCTCACATTTCCCTGAGAACGCTGCAATGCCTTGCGGATGAGAATGGCTTCCACCGATTCGAGGCTGAGCTCTTCGAGGTTCTGGCTCTGGGGCCGCAGCATATCTAATCCCAAGTCTGCGCGCTGGATCTCATTGCCACGACACATCAGGACTGCGCGTTCGAGAGTGTGCTCGAGTTCTCGAACATTCCCCGGCCAGGAGTATTGCATGAGGAGTTGCAGTGCGGAAGCTTCGAACCCCTCGATGGGACGCCGGTAACGGGATGCGTAGCGCGTGAGAAAGTGCACGGCCAACGCCGGAATATCTTCGCGCCGTTCGCGCAGTGCCGGCACGTGGATCTCGACGGTGTTCAGCCGGAACAGCAAGTCTTCCCGAAACTGTCCGGAAGCACAGGCTGCCCGCAGATCGGCATTCGTGGCAGACACAACGCGGACGTCGACGCGCACCGCGCGGGACGCGCCGACCCGCTCGATCTCGCCGGCTTCCAACACTCGCAGCAACTTCGCCTGCTGGCGGATGGGTATGTTTCCAATTTCGTCGAGGAAGATGGTGCCGCCATCGGCGAGTTCAAAGCGGCCGATGCGGTCGGAACGGGCATCAGTGAAGGCGCCTTTGACATGGCCGAAGAGTTCGCTTTCGAAGAGTCCCTCGGGCACAGCCCCCGTATTTACCGAAACCATGAGGCGCTGCGCGCGTCGAGAGACGGCGTGCAGCGTCCGTGCCACCACTTCCTTCCCTGTGCCGTGTTCACCGGTGATCAGAACGTTCGCATCCGAAGGCCCGACGCGAGTGATCGCCTCAAGGACGGGTTGCATCAACTGGGCCGTGGCAATGAACTCCGGACGTCCCTCGGCCTGTAATAGACGATTCTGGGCCGCGAGGCGCTCCGCTCGCTGCAACGCTCTGCGCAGATCAACTTGGACCCGCAGGATTGTGAGCAGCCGCTCGTTCTCCCAGGGCTTCTGGATGAAATCCCGCGCGCCGCGGCGCATGGCTTCGACTGCCAGCTCAATGTTGGCCCACGCCGTCATGACGATGACGGGAATCGAGTTGTCGAGGGCAACAATTTCGGAAAGCAGGTCAAGTCCTTCCTGGCCGGAAGTTGTGTCCCGTGTGTAGTTCAAGTCGATGAGCAGGGCGTCATAGGAGCCCGTGGCCAGCGCATCGCGAACCAGCGCAGGAGATCTGGCGGTCTCGACTTCGTATCCCTGAGGGCGCAGAAGAAGTTCGAGAGCCTCAAGAACATGTTGCTGGTCGTCGGCCGCCAAAATTCGAGGGCGATCGAAGCTACCCTTCGCCGGCGTAACGGCAGGGAGAGATCCGGGTTTGGTGGAAGTCGGCATGGCGAATTACGGGGTCGCGGCGCTGATGGTATCACCAACTGAGCCGTTGACCGCATTTTGAAGCTGGATGCCATTATGTTCCAAAGTCGCTCCGGTTGCCCGATCAAGTTCAACTTTTGCTTTTTCAAAGACGGTCATCGCGGTGACCAGGTCTAGTTCGGCCAGCGCGAGATCCCTCTGGGCCGAGAGCGTCTGATAGCTGGATCCTGCACCCAGGTCCTGCTCTTTCTTGGTGATGTCGAACGTACGCTGGGCGAGATCGCGGGCTTTGCGGGCAGCCTGGACACGAGCTCCGGTTTGCTCGACCGAATACTGCGCGTTGCGGACCTCGATGCGCACCTGTTTCTTCAGTTGTTCCAAGCGCAGTTCGGCCTGCCGGTACTCGAGTTCCGAGCGGTACTGGTCGGCTTTTGCGACGCGATTTCGGAGTGGGATGTTCAGATTCAATCCTACATAGTAGTCAGGGGATGAGTTGTTGAACGTGTTGGTGAGTGCTCCGGCGAAATCAACCGGCACGTTTGCGCTGCAGCCCTGGGTGCAAAGGGGATTCAGAGGGCCTGCCAGCCCTGCTCCTGAATAGAAACCCACCGCCGAGAGTGACGGCAATAATGCGTTGCGGGCCGCGCGCCGGCTGATCTGGCGGTTCACCAGGTCAATATCGGACTCCGCGAGTTCCGGCCGGCCCTTCAGCGCCGCCGTAATCAAATCCTGGATCGACTCGCTCGCTTTGGGCGACGCACTCTCGGTCCGGTCCGTTGGAACGACCGGCATCGCCTCGAGTGTTGCATCATCCAGGCTCTTGGTGATGGCATTCTTCATGAGCGTCTCCTGGAACTGGAGACTGGTACGGGCCACGGTTAAGTCCTGGTCTCGCTTGGAAACTTCCGCTTCGGCACGCAGGACATCCATCTCCGGAATGCTCTGCAACTTCAATTGCTTGCGAGCATTTTCGAGGGTTTGTTGAGCGAAAGCAGAGGACTGCTCGTTCACCTGCGTCTGCTCGTAGGCGCTGACCAGATCCCAGTACATGTTCTCGATCTGGGTTACCGTCGCGATCACCTGATCCTTGAAAGCGATGTCTGAGATCTTCTTATTATTTCTCGCGATTCGCAAATAGCGCAGATTGGGGCCGAATCCAAATCCGGCGAGCAGCTCCTGCTGAATGCCGAAGCGGAATGCCGAGGTGAGAGTGGGAGACAGGGTGAAGAATGGACTATTCGTCGTCTGGCGCGCGTTGTTGAAGGAGAAATTGATGCTGGTTCCGGTGGCAAAGGCCTGAGAATAATTGAGGTTGAATTGCCCGGTATTGAGTTGCAGCGACGGAACGCCGTACACCGCCTGGTTGACGACGGGCGAAGTCTGATGCTCGTCGCCGCCATTGGCGCTGATGAAGGGATCATAGGAAGATACGTTGGTTCCGGTACCGAGAGTCGACTGAACCAAACCAGACGCTCCGGCTCCGGCTCCGCCCGCGCCGCTCGTGGTGCCGCCGGCGCCCGCGCCCGGAGCACCTGTACCAAAGCCACCGACTCCGCCTCCAGGCGTTCCCTGAACCACGCCGGTATTCACGCCGCGAAAAAATCCGCCAGCTTGTGTGCGCAGGATGTCTGTGTTCGCGATCGGAAGGTTGTAACGTGCAATCGCCAGGTCCAGATTGTTTTCGAGCGCAAGATCGATTGCGTCTTTCAGCGAAAGATAGAGCTTCCCTTCCCGGACGAGCCGATCGAGACGCGGTGAGTTCGCCAGCACCGGCTCGGGAACGTAGTCTGGCGCATACGCATTGAGCGGGTTGTGCGATTTGGGCATGTCAAATCGAACAGGAAGATTGCTCGACGAAACAGCGGCCGGGGCGGCTGCAACCTGCGCTGGAGGAGTCGCTGCAGGGCTGGAGGTCTGCGCCGGAAGCGTCGACGCCAGCATCGCGTGAATGCAGATGAGAGTAGTTCCCCGTTTCAAGAAAGTGGTCCCAGAAACATTCACGATGCGCTGACCTCCGCTGGCTGAGCGAGCGATGGATTGGCTGTGTCCCCCACAAGCCATCCATCCCGCAATTGAATGGTGCGGCTTCCATAGGCCGCGTTCGCTTCTGAATGTGTGACCTGCACGATCGTGGTTCCCTGCTCATTCAAGCTGCGGAAGAGTTCCATGATCTCCTTGGCTTGGGTCGAATGCAGGTTGCCGGTAGGCTCATCGGCCAGCAGAAGAGGAGGCTTGTGAATCACGGCTCGCGCGATCCCCACCAGCTGCTGCTGACCACCCGAGAGCTGGCTGGGGTAGAGATCTTTCTTGGCCACGATCTGGAAGCGATCGAGCGTGTCGGCCACCAGGCTCTGCCGCTGATTGCGTGGAATGTCTTTGTAGGAAAGGGGCAGATCGATGTTTTCCTGCACGGTGAGGTCGTCGAGCAGGTGATAGCTCTGGAAGACCATTCCGACATTTTTCTTGGCCAGTTCAGCCCGCTGCTTGCGCTTCAGATCGTGGACGCCTTGCTCGCGAAACCAGTACTCGCCCTCCCATTGGTCATCGAGAAGCGCAAGGACATTTAAGAGCGACGACTTCCCTGCTCCGGATGGTCCCATCACAGTAATGAACTCGCCTTCGCGAATGTCAAGGTTCACGCGGCGCAGCACCCAGGTTCGTCCGGCGCCAGTTTTGTAACTGCGGTCTATGTTCTTCAGTTGGATCATTTCACTCTCGTTTCGTCAGTCTGGATTTCTATTCGTAGCGCAGTGCCACCATGGGATCAACCTTTGCAGCTCGCCGCGCGGGAATGTAGCTGGCGAACAGCGCAACAGCAATTAGTGCGATCGGAACGCAGAAGAATGTCAGGGGATCCGTCGGGCCCACGCCAAACAGCAAGCTCGCCATCAGCCGCGTCAGAAGAAACGCGGCGGCCAAGCCAATGAGAGCCCCAGTACAAGCCAGAAGCGCCCCGTTCTTGACGACCATGCCGAGGATTGCAGTGCGATCCGCACCCAACGCGATCCGAATGCCCATCTCTCGGGTCCGCTGAACCACGGTGTACGAAATCACTCCGTAAAGTCCAATTGCCGTGAGCAAAAACGCAAGGACCCCGAAGGTTCCGAGCAGGAAGGTTTCAAAGCGCGTTCCGACGATGGAATCGTCCACGTACTCATCCAGAGTCTTAACGTGCAACAGAGGGAGGGCGTTGTCTAGGGATTGAACCTCACTCGTCAGCGTGGGCACCATGCTCGCGGGAGCGATTTCCGTGCGCACCACCACCGACATGGGAGCGAAGGGCAATTGGGCATAAGGCACATAGGATTCTGGAATCGAAGGCGCACCCATCCCTTCGGCTTTTACATCCCCGACCACGCCCACGACGACGCGCATGGGTGCGTCGCCGGGTCCACTCGAAATGTTGGGCCTGATGCGCCGGCCAATCGGATCCTCTCCCGGGAAGACCTGGCGCGCAAGCCGCTGGCTGATGATGACGACCGGTGTCGCTCCCACTGCGTCGTCCTGGACGTTGAATGCGCGGCCGCTCAAGAGCGGGATGCCCAAGGTGCGGAAATAATCGCGATCAATGATGTGGAACGTTGTAACCGGATACTCCGAATGCTTCATAGGACGGCCCTCAACCTCTAACGTCGTTTTGACCGCGTCCGCCGAGAGAGGAAGCGGGAACGCCGCACTGGCGGAACGCACACCGGGAGTGGTGCGAACCCGCTCCAACAGGCTGCGATAGAAGGCGACTCTCTGAGGGTGTCCATAACGGTCGGGTAGGTCGAGTCCAAATGTGATGACGTGATCCTTGGCAAAGCCGGGATCGACTCTTCCCAAACTCAGAAGGCTTCGCAGCAATAGACCCGAGCCAACCAGCAGGATCATAGCAAGAGCCGTTTCCGTGACGATCAACGCAGACCGCAGGCGGCTCCGCGTCTGAATCTCCGTACCGCTCCAGCCACCTTCCTTCAGCGAGGCAGCCAATTCAGGCTTGGCCGCCTGCAGAGCCGGAACTAGCCCGAATAAAACGCTGGTCAGGACCGCGACCAACGCGGTGAAGATCAAAACCTGGAGGTTGATGCCGCTCTCCGTGATTCTCGGCAGATCTCCCGGCGCCAGCGCCATCAGCAGCTTGATTCCCCACGCGGCCAGCACGAGACCGGCCGCGGCACCCACGGTCGCGAGCAAAGCGCTTTCTGCCAGCAACTGCCGAACGATCATCCAGCGCGTCGCTCCCAACGCCGTTCGCACGCTGATCTCTTTATGCCGGGTGGTGGCTCTTGCCAGCAACAGATTCGACAGATTCGCGCACGCAATGAGCAGAACCAGGCCGACGGCTCCGAGAAGAATGAACAGGCCTTGGCGCATGGCCCCCACGACGGCATCGGCTTCCGGAACAAGGCTGATCCCTTTGGGCCGATTCTCGGGATATTGTCGATTGAGGCCGTCCTGAACACCCGCCATTTCAATTTGCGCCGTTTCGATCGTGACCTGGGGCTTCATGCGAGCGATGACGTCCAGGTATCCAGCGCCGCGTTGGGAGGTTATCGGAGTTGGGCCTTCGGTATCGAGAGCAATAGTGGTCCAGAATTCCACCGGCGTGCGCTGCACCGGAAACTGAAACCCCGGGGGCATCACGCCCACGACGGCGAACGTTTGGCCATCCAAAGTAAGGCTCTGGCCAACGATTTTCGGATCGGACCCGAAGCGGCTTTGCCAAAGGCTGTGACTCAAGATGACGGGCAGGCCTGTGCCCACGGGTTGGTCTTCCTCGGGGACAAAATCTCTGCCGATGACAGGAGGAACCCCGAGCACGGAGAAGATATTGGCGGAAACAACAGCGCCGGTCAGATGGGCAGGCTCACCGCGGCCTGTAAGTGTGAAATCGTCTTCCCGGAACACTGAGAGACTGTCAAAAACATGGTTCCGTGTTCGCCAATCCAAAAAGGTGGGGTAGGACACTCCAATATCGTCCCGCCGGCCGGGTTCGGTGGGCTTCACCACGACGAGGTGGCTCGGAGCATGGAACGGAAGTGGGCGCAGCAGGACGGCATCGATCACGCTGAAGATCGCAGTGTTCGCGCCTAATCCGAGGGCCAGGGTCAAAACCGCGACGGCGGTGAACCCCGGATTCTTGCGCAACTGGCGCAGCGCGTAACGAAAATCCTGAAACAATCCATTCATAGCGAACTCCAGTTTTCTATTCGTAACGCAGCGCAACCATAGGATCGGTCTTGGCCGCCCGCCGCGCCGGCAGCAGCGCCGATGCCAGCGCGACCACCGCGACCAACACGGTCACCACGATGAGCGTCAAGGGATCGCTGCTGGAAATGCCGAACAACTGGCTGCGAGCTGCACGAGTGAGTAGCAGTGAAGCCGGCAGTGCGACTGCGATGCTGATTCCAGCAAGCCAGAGCACTTCGATCAGCACCATGCCCATCACAGAACCGCGGTCAGCCCCGAGAGCGATGCGAATGCCAATCTCGCGAGTTCGTTGCGCCGTCGAATACGCCAGCACCCCGTAGAGTCCAACGCCGGCCATGAGCACAGCCAGAACTCCGAAGGCCGACGCTAGAATGGCGATCACGCGCTCCGCCGTCAGAATGTCGTCGACCTGTTCCTCCATGGTTCGGAAAGCGTCCAAAACGAGCTTGGAGTCGAGGTTTTGCATCGCGATCCGGATCGTTCCTTCCGCACTTTCGGGTGACTGCCATGTGCGGATGTAAAAAGTCATGGCGTCTGGATTCGACTGTTGAAGAAATGGGGTAAAAGTGGTTCGCGTAATCGCCTGACGAACTCCGGTATGCTTGGCGTCTTTCACGACGCCAACGATCTCCGTGTCGGGTTTTACGTTTCCCGCACCCTTGCAGTAGTAATGGCCGAGGGCCAACTGCGGTCCTCCAAAATAGTGCCGAGCAAAGCTCTCGTTCACTACCGCGACCTTGTGGGCGGCATCACGATCCTGATCGGTGAATTCGCGACCAGCCAGCAGTGGCATCCCCATCGTTGCGAAGTAGCCAGGACTGACGGCGGGCGATTCCACGTTCATATCCTCGTACTCTTTTGCCGTATATCCGGCCAGCGTGATGTTGTTCGATTCATTGGTGTCCGCCAGTTCACGATCAGTGGTGCCTGCAACGGATCGCACTCCGGGCAGTGCTGCTAAGGTTTGCAGCACTCGTGTGTGCAGATCGCGCGTCTGATCGGGTTGATATCCCGCGAGCGTCGCCCGAATACCGAACGTCACAAGATGATCGGTTTCGAAACCGACATTCAACGACTTGAGGTTGTGCAGGGTGCGCACGAACAGTCCGGCAGCCACCAGCACAAGAAGACTCAATCCGATCTGGACCGCGACCGCAATGCGCCGGAAACGCAGCGGCCCGGCGCCAGCGGTCATGGCCTGCTGCTTGAGCGCGGGCGCCAGATTCGGACGCCAGAACTGCACCGCAGGAGCGAGACTAAAAATCAGGCTCACCAGCAGTGCCAGGGAAAAATTGAACAATAGTATCCGCAGATCCGGATGCGAGGAAAATGGGAGATCTCCCGCCATGCGGCTCCAAATCATATTGATCAGCCACGCCGAAATGCGCGGTGCGATCAAGATCCCCAGCGCGCCTCCCGCCAGGCCGAGCAACAGGCCCTCCACCAGCAACTGCTGTACCACGCGTGCGCGCTTGGCGCCCAACGCGTAGCGGACAGACATTTCGCGAATGCGTCCGGCGGCCCGAACCAGCAAGAGGCTGCCGACGTTGGCGCAAGCCATCAGCGCCACTAGCCCGACCATCCCCATGATAATCAGCAGCGGCGCTTGCACGTCCGCGCGGAGGGGTGAGAATCCCTTGGCCCCGTCCCGCACAAACAGATGCGATTTGGTCAGGAAGCTTTCCTTGAAGCGCTCTGAACTGTGCCCCCGCTGTTTCAGTTCTTCGGCACGGATGGAGTACCACAGAGGATTGATGCCGGCTTCAGCCTGCTCGCGCGTGAGTCCGGGCTTGAGCTTTCCGACGATGTTGAGCCAGCGGGATTTGCGATCGAGCAGATCGGTGATGCCCGGCCTTATCTCGGCTTTCATCGTCATGGGCACAAACAGATCGGGAGTGTCGCCCATGACCACGCTGTGAAAGCCGGGCGGCGCTACTCCGAGCACAGTGAAAGGACGGCCGTTGATCAGAATGCTTTGGTTCACAACGGCAGGGTCCGAACCAAAGCGGCGCTGCCAGTAACTGAAGCTCAAAACCGCTACCGGACTCGCATCGGGTACCACGTCATCCGATGCGACCAGGAGACGGCCCAGACCGGGTTGCACGCCCAGTACGTCAAAATAGTTCCCCGTAACCAATTCGCCGTCCACCAGCTCAGGCTGGTTGTGCCACTGTACTCCCACCGATACTTTGTCAGTGGCGATTAGTCCGCTGAAAGCGGAATTGCCGTCGCGGAGATCGCGATACATGGGATATGAGAAAGAAAAGTTCTCATCTGTACGAGAACTGGTGTAGCCGTTGAAGCTGCCGAGGGATTGCAGGATCACGAGGCGATCAGAGTCCTTTACCGGCAGAGTTCGCAGGAGCGCCTGGTCGAGCAGACTGAAGATAGCCGTGTTGGCGCCGATGCCGAGCGCAAGGGTGATGATTGCGACCGCCGCAAAGCCCGGCGCTTTCCCCAACTGCCGCAACGCGTAGCGAAAGTCTTGAGTGAATCCGATCATCATTGTCATCTCCTACTCGTAGCGCAGCGCCACCATGGGATCGATACTCGCCGCACGTCGGGCTGGAAAGTAGCTGGCAACCAGAGCGACACAGATCAGAAGCAACGCCACCGCCGCGAACGTTAGCGGATCGGTGGAGCGGACACTGAACAGGAAACTGGCCAACACCCGGGTTGCGGCCAGAGAACCGGCCAAGCCGAAAGCAGTTCCAAGCAACGCCAGCAGCAATCCGCGTCCGATCACCTGTACAAACACGTCGAACGATCCTGCACCGAGCGCCATGCGCACGCCAATCTCATGAGTCCGCTCCGCGACCCAGTAGCTCACAACCCCATAGAGCCCAACCGCTGCGAGCAACAGAGCCACCCCTGCGAAGAGTCCCAATAAGAGAGCCGCGATGCGAGGTTGCGCGATCGAGTGCGATCGGGCCTGATCGAGAGTAATTGGATTTGACAGGGGCTGATCTTTATCAACGGACCAGACGGCCTGCTCGATCGATGGAAAGAGTTTCACCGGATTCGAACTGGCGCGAACCAGCAAACTCAAGTACGGCCACTGAAATGGATCTTGCAGGTAGGACATGTAGACCTCGGGCTCGGAGTCTGCCCGCAGACCCATTTGACGAACGTCGCCAGCGATACCGACGATCGAGTACCAGGTTTTGTTGTCGGTCGTGATACGCCGGCCAATCGGATTCTGGTTGGGCCAATAGCGCCGCGCCATCGCCTGATTGACCACGATGACCATCGGCGTACCGTCAGCGTCGGTGTCAGCAAAGTCGCGGCCCTGGGTCAGTGGGATCCCCAAGGTAGTGAAATAGCCGGGACCGACAATATTGAAGCGAACATCCAGCTTTCGTTCCGGCGGATCCGGAACTCCTTCGATGCTGAAGCCAAGGCTGTCTTCGTTCTGAGTGAGAGGAACATCCGCCACTACCGCCGCGGACTGCACGCCGGGCAACTGCCCGACTCGCTGCAGTATCTGGTTGAACAAAGCGGCCCGCGTCGCGGTGTGAGAGTACTTGGCGCTCGTAAGCGAGAGGTCGATCGCCATCACATTCTCCGTGCGCACGCCTGAATCCACGCGAGTCAGCAGCAGGAGACTTCTGATCAACAGTCCTGCACAGGAGAGGAGCACAAGCGCGAGAGCAACCTCCGACACCACCAGCGCACCTCGGAAACGTTTGTGCGCTCGCCCACTTCCGACGCTGCGGCTTCCCTCTTTTAATCCTTCGCTCAGATTGACCTTCGAAGTGAAAAGGGCTGGAAGAAGTCCTGAAATCAAACCGGTCATGATGGATATCGCGGCCGCGAAGGCGAGCACCGGAAAGTTGGTACCGATTGCTTCCGTACCGTGAATCGAGAAGCTCTGGGTCAGAAGCCGCACCAGCGCGCTCACGCCCCAGCCAGCGAAGACGAGACCCACCACGCCGCCTGCGAGGCCGATCAGCAAACTCTCGGTAAGGAACTGGCGTATCAAGCGCAGGCGTCCGGCGCCCAGAGATGCGCGGACCGCCACTTCTCTCTGTCGCGAACTCGCCCGCCCAAGAAACAGGTTGGCGACGTTCGCACATGTAATCAGCAGCACTAGTCCAACAGCCCCAAGCAAGATCATCAGGGCGGGACGGTAGTCGCTCACAAAGGAAGCCTGCAACGATTGGACGGAGACGCCTTGACCCTTATCTTCTTTGTATTGCCCCGCAAGACGGCGAGCGATTGTATCCAAGTCGGCTTGAGCCGATACCAGCGTCGCATTGGGCTTGAGACGGCCGAACACATACAGAAAGCCGTGTGTACGGCGCATATCCGGCGGGAGAGGGAGGACCACGCCGCCCTTGGTCTCGTCGGGAGGAAAGTCAAACGAAGAGGGAAGAACACCGATCACCGTGTAGTTTTCGTCATCGAGCTTGACCCTTCGGCCAAGAACGCCCAGATCGCCTGCAAAGTGGCTCTGCCAAAGAGCCGAACTAAGAAGCACGACGTGATTGCGCCCGAGTTCGTATTCGCCGTTTGTGAAGGAGCGTCCAAGGATCGGGTTTACATCCAACAACTCGAAAAACTTGGAGGTGATCATCAAGCCCCGGATCCGCTCTGGATGATCGCCGCCGGAAACATTGAAGGACTGGCCTCTATAAGCCGCCAACTGCTGGAAACTATGGTTCTGATCGGCCCAATCCTTGAAATCGGGATAGGAACTCACGTCTCTGGACAACCGGTTGGATGTGGACCAAACACGTGCGAGTTGGTCAGAGTGGCGATACGGCAATGGCCGCAGAAGAACGCCTTCCACCACACTGAAGATGGCAGTATTGGCGCCGATTCCCAAGCCCAGCGTGAGCACGGCGACGAGCGTGAACCCGGGGCTCTTGCGAAGCTGACGCACGGCGTAGCGCACGTCCTGGATAAGTCCGATCATCCTTTTGACTCCTACTCGTAGCGCAACGCCACCATGGGATCGACCTTCGCGGCTCGGTTCGCGGGCAAGTAGCAAGCAAGCAGCGCAGCCAGGAACAGCGTGACGGCGACTGCACTGAATGCTGCTACATCAATCGTGCCTACTCCATAAAGCAATCCGCGCATGGCGCGACCAACAAAGCAGGCGCCCACGAGGCCCAAGCCAAGACCGATGGCCGCCAGGATAATTCCCTCCTTCAGAATCAGGCCGAGCACGTGATCCTGACTCGCACCCAGCGCCATGCGCAATCCGATTTCGTGCGTGCGCTGCGCCACGGCGAAGGCCATGACTCCGTAGATGCCGATCGCCGCCAGCACGAGCGCGACGGTTGCAAAGCTGATGTAGAGCGCGGTTGTGAACCGATCTCCTACCAGGGACTCGCTGACAATTTGATCCATGGTCTTGACGCCAGCCAGAGCCAGGTCCGAATCGACCGAGTGCACAGCGCTGGCGATGCTCTTGGTCATCTGCGCCGGATCGCCTGTGGTTCGCACCGCCATGGAGGCCTGCGGCCACGGACTCTGCGCAAAAGGAACATCGACCTCAGGAAAACCGGTACTGCGAATGCCGCCGTTATGCGTGTTGCGATACACGCCGATGATCTGCCACTCGATCGGCGGCCCCAGCTTGGTCACGCCCGGAATCAGTTGCTCGACCAGGATACGTTGGGTTAGCGGATCCACTCCGGAAAGATAGCGATTGACGAAGGTCTCATTCACGATCGCGACCTTGACGCTGTTCGCGGTGTCCTGATCGGTGAAGGCGCGGCCTTTCGCCATCTGGATCGCGAAGGTCTGGAAGAATCCGGGAGTGACCATCTGGAACCCGGCGCCGGGGCGGGCAGAGGGATCGGCAACCGGCTTGCCCACGATCGTGAACGGCATTCCGAAGTTCGTGCCTTGCAGAGGCATGCCAGTTCCGGCTTCGGCACGGATCACCCCAGGCAGCGACTCAATCCTCTCTACGAGTTGTTTGTAGTAGGCAACGATCTGCTCGGGTTGCAAAAGACGCTTCTCGGGCACAGGAAGGTTGAACGTGAGAATGTGATCGGTGCGAAAGCCGGGATCGGCACGAGCCAGGTTCCAGAAGCTGTGGATGGCAAGGCCTGCGCCGGCCAGCAAGGTGAGCGCCAGCGCAAACTCGCCGACCACGAGAGACCTGCGGAGTCGATGCCTTCCGGCGCTTGTGTCTGAGCGTCCGCCCTCTTTCAGCGTCTCATTGGGATCGACGCGCGAGGCCTGCCACGCCGGAGCACAACCGAACAACATGCCTGCGATCGTGGTAGCGATCAAGGTAAATAGCAGAACGGGGATATTCAGAGTGACGTCTGCCTCCGAAGGGAGGGTGAACGGCGGCATCTTCGCCAACATGATCTTGATGATCGCCGCGCCCAACCCAATCCCGAGCGCGCCGCCAAGCACCGCCAACACCAGGCTCTCCGTCAGAAACTGGCTGAACACATGCCATCGGGTCGCGCCCAGTGAGGTGCGCACCGCGACTTCTTTCAGTCGCGTCGTCCCCCTGGCGAGCACGAGGTTGGCAACGTTCCCACATGCGATGAGAAGGATGAAACCGACTCCGCCCATCAGAAGCCAGAGTGTCTGCTTCGCCTCCTTCGGAAAAAAGTCGTTGTGGAGTTCTTCCACGCTGGCGCTCCAGCCCTTATTGCTTTGCGGGTGATCTTGCGCAAGGCGATTGGTGACCACTTCCATATCGGCCTGCGCCTGAGACAACGAGATACCTGGCTTCATGCGGGCCATGACCAGCAGCCAATGAAAATCGTGGTTGATTTGATCGGGTTTGAATGCAAGCGGCACAACGAACTGAGACTGGAGCCGGTCGGTCTGTCCCGCAGCCAGCACTCCCACCACCGTGTACGGCTCACTGTTCATCTGAATCGGCTTGCCGACGATGTTGCGGTCGGCACCGAGATGTTCCCAAAGTCGATGAGTGAGGATGACCTCGTGGTCCTTGCCGGGTACTCCTTCTTCGGGGAGAAAATCGCGGCCCATCGAAAAGGTGTTGCCGGTCATCCGAAGAAACCCTGGAGTTTCAGCGCTTCCGTTGACTTGTTCCGGTTGATCAGCAGTCGCGAAATTGAAGTTGGCGCCGCTCCATGCATTGATGTCCTCGAAAGCCTTGTTCTGCGCCTTCCAATCCAAATAGTCGCCAGCCGCAACGACGTTGTTACCACCCTGAACCTTCGACCACACCATCACGAGTTGATCAGGATTCGGATACGGCATCGGAGCAAGGAGCACGGCGTAAATTACGCTGAAGATCGCCGTGTTCGCGCCAATGCCCAGCGCAAGCGTGAGTGCGGCGATCAGGGTAAAGCCCGGATTCTTCCGCAGCAATCGAATACTGTAACGAGCGTTCTGCCGCAATGTTTTCATGATTCTCCTACTCGTATCTCAGCGCCACCATCGGGTCGACTTTTGCTGCCCGACGGGCGGGGATATAGCTCGCCAACAAACCAATGCCGGTAAGCAACAGCGAGACGGTTCCGAGCACGATCGGGTTCGACGGTCGTACTTCGTAAAGCAGGTTTCCGAGCAGGCGCGTGAGCCCGAGCGATCCGGCGATCCCAACTCCAATACCCACGACAACCCAGGTCATACTGCCGCTGACCATCAGTTTCAGGACGTCGGGTGCGCGCGCGCCCAGCGCCATGCGAATGCCAATTTCATGAGTACGCTGCGCAACCGAATAGCTGACGACACCAATGATGCCAACAGCGGCCAGGACCAGAGCCAGCATTGCAAAAGCAGACAGCAAGAGTGTCGGGAAGCGCCTGGACGCGAGCGAGTCCTGCACTACGTTTTGCATGGTCTCGAAATCGGACACAGGCCGGTCCGGCTCAACCTCTCCCATCGCTTTCTTGATGGCTGGAGTGAATGACGTGGGCGATCCGATGGTCCGCACCACGACACTCATGACAGGCCATGCTGCCTGGGTATAAGGCCGAAAGAATTGTGGTTCACTTCCGTTGTCGAGCCCCCAGTGCCGCACATCGCCAACCACCCCTACCACCGTTAGCCAAGTGTCACCTTCCAGCATGCGCTTGCCCACGGGATCTTCTTTGGGCCAGAACTTCTGCGCCATAGCCTGGTTAATGACTGCGACGGCCGGCGCGGCGACGGTATCCTGATGAGTGAACTCACGCCCCGCAAGCACTGGCACACCGAGCGCCTGGAAATAATTCGGACACGCAACGGAATAGTGGGCTCCGGGCCGATGTCCCGGACCTGGGTCGGGTTTACCTTCGACAGCGAAACTCCGACCAGCATCGCCTCGCATTGGCAAATGGCCCACCGCTCCCACTGCAAGTACTCCCGGGATCGCGCTCACGTGTTCATCCAGGTCGCGGCAAAAAAGAGCGTGCCCCGGCGGCCCGTTGTAGAGATCTTCCTGAGGCAGCGACATTCCCATCACGAGGACGTTCTTCGGATTGAATCCCGGATCGACGCCGAGCAGTCGCGACATGCTTTCGATCATCAGACCAGCACCGGAAAGCACGACCAGAGCAAGCGCTACTTCCGATGCCACCAGGGCGTGGCGCAAACGATGGCCTCGTCCCGCCGTGGAACCGCGGCCACCTTCTTTGAGAGGCTCAGAGACATCCCCGCGCAATGCGCTGACTACTGGCGCCAGGCCAAATAGAATTCCTGTCAGGCATGAGACGACGAGCGTAAAGGCAAGCACCCAGCGATCGACCGGAATGGTCTCGACCTGACGAAGTGGAATGTTAAAAGCGTCAGCCGGCAGAATGGTTGGCAACAACGTCGTGCTCCATACCGCCAGCGCCAGACCACACACTCCGCCGAACAATCCAAGCAACAAACTCTCCGTGAGCATCTGACGTGCGATGCGGAAGCCGGCGGCACCGAGTGCCTGGCGAAGAGCAAATTCTCTTTGGCGCGCCGCTCCCCGCGCCAGCAACAGGTTCGCAATATTTACGCACGCGATCAGCAGCACGAAGCCAACTGCGGCGAACAGAGCCAGGACGACCGTTCGTAGTCCTTCCGTCCCGAACTTGTTCATGGGAATCACGGTGGCGCTCATGTCAGCATCGTCGTTCGGATATTGCCGCGAGAGTTGGGTGCCGATGCCCTCCATCTCCGCGCGGGCCTGCTCGACGGTCACCCCGGGCTCGAGCCTTGCGAAGGAGATAAAACTGTTCGCGCCTCGAATTTTGTCGCCGTCGGTATAGCCGACTGGAACCCAGAGCTGGCGGTGCCCGCTCCAAAATTCCCAATGAAACTCGCGCGGCATGACACCGACGACCGTGAAGTCCTCGCCGTCGACTTTGATGGTCTTGCCGACCAGCGCCCGGTCCGCACCATAACGGCGCTGCCAAAGTCCGTAGCTCAGGATAACTTCATGGTCCTTTCCGCGGACTTCCTCCTCTGGCAGGAAAGTGCGGCCCAGAAATGGCTGCACTCCGAGCACGCTGAAAAAACTCGCCGATACCCGCAGGCCGGAGACTTGTTCTGCTTCTCTGGCGTTTCCGCTGGCGGACAGGTTGTAGCCTCGTCCCGCGGAGTCGAACAAGGCCATGCTTTCGAAGACGTGATTCTGCCGCTGGAAATCCCAGTAATTGGGCGCGGATACGATGTTGTAATCGTCAGGATTCTTGCCGAATGTCTGCCACACCAGTACCAGCCGGTCGGAATCAGGAAATGGAAGGGACTGGAGAAGAGTTGCGTTCATCACGCTGAAGATTGTCGTGTTGGCGCCGATGCCCAGTGCCAACGTGAGCACCGCGACCAGAGTAAAGCCCGGGCTCTTGCGGAGCTGACGAACCGCGTAGCGAACATCCTGCAGTATTCCAGTCATTCCAGCCATCGCAACTCTCTCCCTGTCACTCGTACCGCAATGCCACCATGGGATCGACCTTCGCCGCACGCCGGGCGGGCCAGTATGCGGCAAACAACGCGACGCCGAGCAGTAGCAACGGAACGAGTACGGTCGTGGGAATATCAAAGCGGCTGATGTGATAAAAGCTCGCCTGCAGCAGCCGGGTGGCCAGTGAAGACAGTGCAAGACCTAGCCCGCAACCGGCCATCCCAACCAGGGCCGCGTGTCTCACAACCTGCCAGTAGATGCCGCTACTCTTCGCTCCCAGAGCCATGCGCACTCCGAACTCTCGCGTGCGTTCGGCGACTGAACAGGAGATCACTCCGAAGAGCCCGATCGCCGCCAGCACCAGCGCAACTACGGCAAAGCTACCCAGCAACAGCAGCGTGAAACGTCGCTGCGCCAACGACTCCGCGACCAAGCTCTCTAAAGTGCTGGTGTTGTAGATGGGCAGGTCTTTATCGACAGACCAGACTTGCCGCTGTACTTCTTGAAACAATCCCTCGCGTATTTCGTTGTTGTGCAATACAAAAGCCGTGCGGCCACTGGCTCCGCTTTCCACCTGAAACATAGAGTGGTAGATCATTGGTGGCGGATCGGCGTCAAGCGCAGAAATATGAACATCTCCCGCCACACCTATGATGGTGAACGTCGCGCGGTCGCCCCATTGAAAGCGCTGTCCGATCGGGTTCTGACCGGCGAAGTATTGCTTCGCCAGGGTCTCGCTGATAATGGCCACTTTCGTTGCGTCGGGACGGTCCTGCTCGGCAAAATCTCTGCCCTGGAGAAGGGGAATCCCCATGGCGCGGAAGTAGCCGGGACTAATGAGAGAGTTTTCCGCGAAGTGATAGTCGTCGGCCGCGGCGTGTTCCAGGTGGAAGCCGATCTGTCGGGCATCGCTCAACGGAAGGTGAGTGGCGGCAGCAACTGCGGTTACCCCCGTCAAATGGGAAAGACGATCCAGGAGTTCCTTCTGCACAGCTTGGCGTTTCAATGGATCGGGATAACGGCTTCTGTCGAATAGAGTCCTGACCACGAACTTGCCGCCGGGATCGAAGCCCAACGGAGAGTCGAGCAATCGCACAAAACTCCGAAGCAACAGACCGCCAGCCATGAGCAGGACCAGGGCGGTTGCAATCTCGATCACGGCCACAGAATTCTGCAGTCGCTGCGCGGCCCTGGAGGAGCCGATTCGGTGCGATTCCTTCAGCGAGGCCTGCGGCGGGACAAGAGACATCCGCCAAGCTGGAATCACTCCTGAGAGAATCGCTGTCAAAAAGGAGAGGGCCAACGCAAACAGAAGGACCGTCGGATGCAGCATCACATCTTGCAAACGTGGCACGTCGGCCGGCCCATATCGCCTTAGCCCTGCGACCACCGCCTCCGCCACGAGGATTCCGGCGCTGGCGCCACATAGCGACAGCAGCGCGCTTTCTACCAAGCATTGCCGGGCGATGCGCCCGTGGCTCGCGCCGACTGCTCCGCGGATCGCCATCTCGTGACTGCGTTGATTGCCGCGGGCCAGCAGCAGGTTGGCAACATTGGCGCAAGCGATCAGCAAGACACACCCAACCGCCAAAACCAGCAGGATCACCAACGGGCGGCCCTTCTGGACTGCGTGCGCCGCAAAAGCATATGCCTTGGGCACGACTCGGAGCGTGCCGGGGTAGCCGTATTCCTTCATGAAGTTGGCCGCGACGCTCTCCACATCAGTTTGCGCCTGCTCTCGCGTAACGCCCGGCCTAAGCCTGCCTACCAGTCCGACGCCGAACTCCCTGAGTCGACTATCGGGAGTGAGCCGGTCTGGTTCAAACGCGATCGGCACCCACAGATCCGCCATTTCAGAAAGTGGCGCTCCATCAAATGGAAAACGGAAGGAGGGTGGCATCACGCCGATCACGGTGTAGGGATGTTCATCGAGTTTGACCGTCTTGCCCAGGATGTCCGGATTGTGGCCGTACTCGTGCTCCCATAAGGCGTGTGAGAGTACGACGACCTTGCCAGATCCGTAGCGGCCTTCGTCCGTCGTGAAGGTCCGTCCCAACTCCGTTGATACACCGAGGAGCGGGAACACCGACGCCGAAACGCTCGCCGCATTGATTCGCAGGGGCTGGCCTGCGCCCGTGAGATTGAAGCCTGCGCTCTCGTACGCGCCGATCTGGGCCAGAGAATGATTGCGATCCCGATAGTCCTGGTATTCTCCGGCGGAGACTCCGAGTTCATCCGCCGTCATGCTTGGCAGAGTCTCGGTGACCAGCACCAGCCGTTCTGGTTGCTGATACGGCAGAGGCTGAAGGAGGACCGTATCGACCACGCTGAAGATCGCGGTGCTGGCCCCGATTCCGATGGCCAGGGTCAGGATGGCGATCACTGCGAATCCGGGATTCCTGGCCAGCATTCGCCAGCCATATCGAAGATCTTGCACCAGACTCTCCATCGGATACCTCACTCGTACCGCAAAGCCACCATGGGATCGACCTTCGCCGCACGGCGCGCTGGAATCCACGCGCCCAACAGCGCCACGGCCAGAAGCAGTGCTGCGGCTTCGGCTAGCGTCGCGGGATCGTTGGCGCGAATTCCGAAAAGCAATGAACCGATCCAGCGGGCAGCGACCAGCGACCCGAGAATGCCTGCCGCTGCGCCCACACCAATCCCCAACGACTCTTTCCACACCATCATTCCGATGACATTCTTGGGGGTTGCTCCCAGCGCCATCCGGATGCCGATCTCTTGCGTGCGTTGATTTACCAGCAGCGAAACGACGCCATAGATGCCTACTGCGGTCAACAGCAGGCCAATGACGGCGAACAACGAAAGCACGGCGGCGCTGAACCGCGGACGCTCTGCCAGTTGCGCGACAGCCTGTCCAAGCGTGCCCACATCAACGGGCAAAGTTGGGTCCAGCGCAGTAATGGTATTCCGCAACTCCTGACCGATCGTTGCCGGCCCTACGGCGCTTCGAACCAAGATGCTGATGTGCTGCGATTCGGGATAGCGGAAGATTGCGTCGTCCTCGCGATGCCGCCGCACCAGGTAGTATTCGGGACCGACGCGACCGCCGAGCCCTTGATTCTGTGTGTTGCTGGCCACGCCGATGACCGTAAACGCGGCCTCAGCTATGCCTTCCCCCTGCGGAAGGCGAACAATCCGGCCCAGTGGATCTTCGCCGGGAAAAAGACGCTGCGCCAATTCCTGATTGAGGATGACCGCACTCGCACCCGGCTTGCGGTCCGCTTCATCGAAACCACGCCCGCGCAATAAAGGAATGCTCAGCACCGAAAAATAATCCGGCGTAACCGATCTCCATCCCACCACGCCGCCGATTCCCTGCTCCGGTGCAAGCGGCGGGCGGCCTTCGGCCTGCACCGCCACAAATGGCACGGTGCGCGCCGTTGCACTCGGCGGAAGCGAATCGCTCAAGGCCACGCCACTGACTCCGGGAAGGTCTTTCAGTTTTCGCTCAAGTTCTTCATGGAACGCGAGCTGCTCGGGTGGACCCGGATATTTTGACTGCCCCAAGGTGATCTGCGCGGTCACAAGGTTCTGCGTGTTCATGCCCAGAGACTCGGTCTGTAGCGTGAGCAAGCTGCGCACGAACAGCAGCGCGCTCGCCAGCAAGACAACCGTCATCCACACCTGGGTGACCATGAGGAATTGCCGCAATCGGCTGCGGCGCACATCCGTCGTGGCCTTCACCACCAGCATCTGCGTCGTCGGCTTTTCCAGCGAAGGCGCGGTTCCAAAAACAATTCCCGAAGCCAGCGACACAACGATCGAAAACAGCAACGCCCGCACATCTACGGTTGCCTGCGATAAGCGCGGAATTCCAGCCGGAGCCAGCACGGCAAAGGTGTGAACAATGCCGTAGGCCAGCGTGGTACCGGCGGCGCCTCCCATGAGCGCGAGCAGTATGCTTTCTGTGAGCCTTTGCTGGAACAGGCGCGCGCGTCCCGCTCCGATCGCAGAGCGTACTGCCAACTCGTGGCGTCTTCTCGCATTGCGGGCCAACACGAGGTTCGCCGCGTTCGCGCAAGCGATCAGAAGCACCGCCAGCGCCGACACCAGCAGAAGCCAGGCCGCCCGCCGAGAATCATGGACCTGCAGGTCGCGGATGGGTCGAACTTCGAGTCGCAGCACCTTGCGAAACGGCGGCGGCGCCGACTCGACAAAGGAACCAAACAACGGCTCGAGCTGCGCCTTGGCTTGCTCCACGCTGATTCCCGGCTTCATCCGCCCGAATACCCGAACCACCGGTCCCATTGCGTTGCGCTGCACAATGGATTCGTCCAGCGCTTCCGGCACCAAGATTCCTGTGTGGGCAAGAGTCGGGAATTCGAAATCGCGTGGCAGCACTCCCAGAATTTGAGTGGGTTGGCCGTCCAACAAAATCATGCGACCAACGACGTTGCGGTCTCCGCCGAACCGGTCCTGCCATAGTCCGTAGGCCAACAGCGCCACCTTGGGTGCGTCGGGCCGGTCCTCCTCGGGCGTGAAGTTTCGACCCAACACCGGCTGGATACCAAACGTCGGCAAGAATGTCGACGCGACCGCGGCGCACCCCACCCGCACGGGATGTTCGTCGGTCAGATCGCAATCCCTCACGCCGGTGGACGAAGTGAA
Organism: uncultured Acidobacteriaceae bacterium; assembly: GCA_963701935.1. Lineage (GTDB taxonomy): Bacteria > Acidobacteriota > Terriglobia > Terriglobales > Acidobacteriaceae > Sulfotelmatobacter. Next base: position 105,107 of record CAVPBT010000005.1, read on the forward strand.
GCCCACGAACGGAGTCTGATGCTCTCGCCATCCCAGATAATTCGATGCGAAAAGAAATTCGCCGTCGATGATGGGTGCGATGACGCCGACCGAGACGAGTTCGTTGTCGTGTGGGTAAGGCAAACTGCGAAACAGGATGCGGTCCACCAAGCTGAACATCGCGGTGGTCGCTCCAATACCCAGCGCCAGCGTAAGCATGGCTACCGTCGCGAACCCCGGGCTCTTCCGCAGCTGGCGTAGAGCATAGCGAAGGTCCTGTTGAGGCCCAGTCATCATGCGTCTCCTTATTCGTAGCGCAGCGCCACCATGGGATCGACCCTGGTGGCTCGATAAGCCGGAATAATGCTTGCCAATAAAGCGATCGTCGCCAGCAACGCGGTTACCGCGACAAAGGTCACGGGATCGGTGGGCCTGACCTCAAAGACGAGGCTCGACAAAACACGCCCCAGCAGCAGAGCGCCAGCCGTTCCAATGGCGACTCCCAGTAAGGTCGGCTTCATACCTTCGAAGACAACTCTGCGCAGCTCGTCACTCAGGCGAGCACCCAAAGCCAGACGGATTCCGATTTCTCGCACACTTCGCTTCACGCTATAAGACAGCACGCTGTAAATGCCCACGGCCGCCAGCAACAGGGCGAGCCCGGCGAATGCGCCGAGCAACAGCATGTTGAACCGTTGCTGCGAAACGGAGTTCGCGACCAGATCGTCCATCGTAAAAATGTCGCGCAAAGGCATATCCGGATCGACCTCGTGCACTGCGTTCGTCACGGCCGGGACCATGCCTGCAGAAACCGAAGCTGAGCGTACAACCAGCGTCATCGGAAACGAATTCCATCCGCCGTTCGATGACGCGGAGACCTGATCGAGAGGAAAATAAAGAGCTGCGTTCGGGCGGGTCTGATCCAGGCTGTCAAGTTTCACGTCGCCAACCACGCCCACGACTTCGCGAATCGCCCCCGGAAAGAACGTCAACGTAAGCCGCTTGCCAATCGGGTCCTCGCCGGGCCAGAACTGCCGCGCCATGGATTCGCTGATCAGGATGACGTCTGGCCTGCCAGCGCTGTCTGTGTCGCTAACATCTCGTCCTCGCAAGATCGGGACATGCAGCGCACTCATGTAACCGCGGCTGATGAGGCGGACGTCGACCTCTGGTTGTTCGGACATCGGCACCATTGGACGGCCTTCGATCGCAATGGGTTGATGGGAGCCGCCGTTGTCCAAGGGAAGGTCATCAATCACTCCGGCAGATTCGACCCCGGGCAGTGCTCGAATCCGCTGCAGCACTCGGTCGAAGAAGTTGATCTGCTGCCGTGAAGATGAAAACTTTGTCCGAGACACCATGGCGTTCATGGTCAACACATTCCGCGCATCAAAACCTGGATTCACGCCTTGGAGTTTTTGAAAGCTGCGGATCATAAGTCCCGCGCCAACCAGCAAGACGAGGGAGAGTGCGACCTCCGACACAACCAGAACGCTGCGTGTGCGATGTCCGCCGGAATCTGCATCAGTTCGGCCTAGTCCCTGTTTGAGCACCTGATTTACGTCACCCCGCGCCAAGCGCACGGCCGGCAACACTCCCGCGACAATGCCGCTGAATATCGAAATGACAGCCGTGAAGGCAAGGACCTGGGAGTTCAGCGTGACCTCCGTGGAGCTTGGCAACTTATCCGCAAGGAAGGCCACAATTAGGCGAATTCCAAAATGAGCGCAGGAGAGGCCGAGCGCTCCGCCCGCGAGCGCGAGGAGCACAGTCTCGGTGAGTATTTGGCGGAGGACTCGAGGCCAACTCGCGCCCAGCGCCGTGCGAATCGCGATCTCCTTTTGACGGCTGAAGGTCTTTGCCAGCGCCAGATTGGCCACGTTCACGCAGGCAATCAGAAGAACGAATGCCACGGCTCCAAGCAGCACGAGCAGCGGGGTGCGAACGTCGCGCACCAAGTCGTCATGCAATGGTAGGACTGTAGCGCCCCATCCCTTATCGTCATCGGGATAGAGTTGCTGCAAGCGGTCGGAAATAGTGTTCATCTCCGCCTGCGCCTGTTGCAATTCAACTCCGGGCTTGAGGCGCGCGACGACCATATAGTGATGCTCTCCGCGGACCGCGCGTTCTTTGTCGGTCCAGGCCATCGGCGTCCACATCTGGGCAAAGTCAGGAAACCGGAAGCTTGCCGGCATGACTCCAGCCACGAGGTAGGCTTCGCCATCCAGATTGATGTTGTGCCCTACGATGTCAGCGTTCGATCCGAAATGCTCTCGCCACATGCGGTGACTTAGAACCACGACGTGCGAGTGGCCCACCTGATCCTCATCCGGAGAAAAGACGCGACCCAACATTGGCGGAATACCCAAGGTTGAGAAGAAACCGGAAGACACCGCGCTGGCGGCCACCTGTTCGGGGTTGTCGCCGCCCGTCATCGTGAAGCCGTGGTAGGCGATGATCGCCATGCTGTCGAATACGTGGTTCTGGCTTTCCCAATCTCTATAGTTCGCCGCGGACACTGCGAACAACGTCATTCCGGGGAAGCTCTTCGGGGGAGGAACATGCCACACACGGACCAGCCGACCGGGATCCTTGAACGCAAGCGGGCGCAGCAGGACTCCGTTGACTACGCTGAAGATGGCGGTGTTCGCGCCAATCCCCAGTGCCAGCGTGATCACGGCCACGGCCGTGAATCCCGAACTCTTGCGAAGCTGCCGCACGGCGTAACGGACATCCTGGAACAGCCGGTTCATCGGAGCCTCCTATTCGTACCTCAGCGCCACCATGGGATCGACCTTCGTTGCCCGGCGCGTAGGAATGTAGGTGGCCACCAACGCGACAGTGGCTAGCAAGAGTGAGATTCCCACGTAGGTAATTGGGTCACTCGGCGTAATGCCGACGAGAAAGTCGCTGACCAAGCGGCCCGCGGCAAGCGCAGCGAGGACGCCAATGGTCAGACCCGATGCGACAATCAGTACGCCCTGGCGTCCGATCATTCTGAGGATGTCGCGACTCTGGGCCCCCAGCGCCATGCGAACGCCGATCTCTTGCGTGCGTTGGCTGACGGCGTAGGACATCACTCCGTATACGCCGACCACTGCCAGAATCAACCCCAGCAATCCCATCGCCGCGGCCAGGCTGGCTCCGACTTCGAAGAACAACAAGCCATTACCTCCGTGAAGGGCTTCTGTCATCGTGCGCACGCCATAGACGGGAATCGCCGGCGCCAGAGACTGCGCGATTGTCCTTACTTCGGCGACCATCTCCTGCGCACTTCGCTCGGAGCGTATCTGAAGAGTCTGGGTTGACACGTAACTCTGCGTAACGGGCAGAAAGAAGATCGGCTCAAAGGAACCATAGAGCTGGCTCATTCGGCTGTTTTGCACGACTCCCACAATGGTCAGGGGACGCTTCGGATCCGAAGTCAGCGCAAAGGACTTCCCCAGTGGGTCCTGGCCCGGCCAAAAGTGTTCTGCCATGGCCTGGTTTATCACAGCAACGTGCGGGGAGGCTTCGGTGTCCGCGTCGGTGAAATCGCGGCCGCGCTTCAACACTATGCTCATGGTTGCGAAATAGCCCGTAGACACGGCATCGACTTCGGCGTGGGGAGCTTCCTGGTTTGACTGGGTTGCGTATCCCGGAATCATTAAATCGTTGCCTTGGACGGAGTCGCTCAGCGGAACCACCGACGCGAGGCTGGCGGACTGCACTCCGGGCAAAGCGCGCGCACGCTCTAATATCGCCCGATAGAAAGCCCGGCCTTGCACTTCCGTATATCCGATCTCGTTCGGGTCGAGCGTCAAATTGAGGACGTGCTCAGGAACGAATCCCAAATCGGAGGCCTGAACTCCGCGAAGACTCCGCACAAACAGTCCTGCGACGATCAGCAAAGTCAACGCACCACCAACCTGGACCGCGACCAGGATGTCGCGCAGACGCTGGCGACCGGCGGTCGAAGTGCGTCCGCCTTCGTGCAACACTTCCCGCAGGTTGCCATGCCACACGCGGGCCGCAGGCACGACAACGACGAAGGCCGCGGTTGCGGCCGCGACAGCGAACGCATACGCGAAAACATGCCAGTTGAACTCGAAATCAAATGCGATCGGCAACTCACTCTGCAGAGGAACAGAGCCGATCAAACGTGTTCCGACGATGCCGAGCAGAACTCCAACAATGCAGCTGAGCAAGGCGACAAACAAACTCTCGGTGAAGAGTTGGCGAACTAACCGACCTCTGCCAGCGCCGAGCGCAGCGCGCACCGCCATCTCGCGCTGGCGCACCGCAGCGCGCACAAGAAAAAGATTTGCGACGTTCACGCAGGCCAGGGCCAGCACCAGCGCCGCGAGAGTCAAGAACAGAGCTGCGAGCTTCGGAAAAGGATTCGTCGCCCCGCTCATGATTCCAGGCGGCCGCAACGGAGTGGCCCCTAGCTCGCCAATTCCGCGATCTCTGGGATATTGCTTTAGCAGACGCTGGCCCACGACGGCGAGTTCGGATCGAACATGTTTGACATCCGCGCCAGGCTTTACTCGCGCAAGGGCGAGCATGCTTCGAGTGTTGGGATTGGATAGGAAGTCACCAGCAACGCCTCTCTCAATCAGGAACATGCTCAGCGGAAGATATGCCTGGATATTGAGAAGCGGAGTCGGCCCAAGAAACCCTTTTGGCGCGACACCTACGATGGTGACGGGATGACCGTTGATCGAAACGGCCTTCCCGACAATCGCAGGATCACCGGCAAGGCGAGTCTGCCAGTAGTTGTAACTCAGAACGACTACGGGATCTGCTCCGGCGGCCTTCCCTTCCGTGCTCAAGATGAAACGGCCCGCGGCCGGTGCAATACCCAGAAGCGAGAAAAAGTCGCCGCCCACGTAAGCGGTCTGGACGCTCTTGGTTGTACCGTCAGCGGTCAAGCCACTCTGCGAATTTTGCTCGCCCGCCAGACCGCCAAAAATGAACGGCGTCACGCCCGAGAACACATCGGAACTTTGCCTTTCAATATCTGCAAACTCCGGGTAGGAGAATTGAATCTCGGAGTTCGCACCGGGCCGGGTAAAGGCGAGAAAATGCATCTCCTGCGGGTCCTTGATGGGCAATGACCGCAGGACCAGCCAATCCACCATGCTGAAAATGGCCGTGTTGGCCCCAATGCCGAGTCCAAGAGTTAGCACGACGATCGCGAAGAAGGCCGGGTTCTTGCGGAGCTGCCGGATTGCGTAGCGAAGATCTTGCACTAGCCCGTTCATCGCGCTCCTCCCACTACTCGTACCTCAGAGCCACCATAGGGTCGACTTTAGCCGCACCCAGTGCAGGCACCGCCGCTGCTGCGAATGCGACCATCGCCAGCACAGCTACCGCAATCGCAATCGTAAATACGTCGGCTGGGGCGACTCCGAACAGCAAACTGCGCAACGCTTGCGCCGCCGCAATGGCGCCCGCTATGCCAATTACCGTGCCGATTGTTGTCAGCCGCAGAGCCTGTCCGATCACCAGCCGGAAAATTCCTCCGCGCTGTGCTCCCAAGGCCATTCGGACTCCGATCTCCGGGATGCGCCGCCCCACCAGAAAGGCCATCAGTCCATAGATCCCGACCGCCGCCAGCAGAAGGCCCAATCCGGCCATAACGGCAATTAGTCCCGCCATGACTCTCTCTTCGTAGAGCGCCTCCCGCATGTGCTCTCGCAATGTCACGAGAGAAATAATGGGTACTCCGCGGTTGAGTTCGCGCAGTACTCTTCGCACCGCAGGGGCCAGTGCCTCCGGATCGACGCTGGTTTTCACCGCCATCGCCAGTTCGCCGTATTCTTCGCTTTTCATGGGCAGAAACAGGTAAGGCATCCGCTCTTCGCGCACATCGCTGTACTTCCCGTCTTCAGCGACTCCGATTACCTCGTACTCATCTCCGTCTGGCCGGCCCAGGCGAAGTCGTTGCCCCACGGGATTCCGATTGGGCCAGAAACGGTTTGCCATGGCTTGATTCACCACCATGACACGGGCATTCACATCCAAGTCGTGCTGCTCGATGGCGCGGCCACGCACGAGTTGGGTACCCAGGACTGAAAAATATCCTTCACCGACGGGATCAAAATTGATGGTTGCGCCCTCGGCGTCCGCGCCTGCCAGACTTCCAGGAAGAAATACCTTGCGGGTCGCACCACTCCCACTCATCCCGAAGGGGAACCGCATCGCGGTGGTGGTCGCCATCACTCCAGGTAGCGCCTGCAGCCGTTGGCGCGCCTCATGCACGAATGCCATGCTGCCTTCGTCGCTCTTCGTGCCGAAGGCCGGCACCAACTCCATGATGAGCATGTTCTGATGGGCATTGAAGCCGGGATCGAGAGCCAGCGCTTTTGTCACCGACCGCACCAGCAGACCGCTGCACACGACCAGCGCCAGCGAGAGCGCAACCTGCGCGACGATAAGGGCACTTCTCAACCTCCGGCGTGCGCCTCCCGTGTATGCGCTGGATTGCTTGATCACAGCGGCCGGGGCGACGTTTGTGGTCTGCAGCACCGGAACCAACCCGAAAAAAAGCAAAGAAGCCACTGCCGTTGCCAGCGCAAACAAGAGGCCGCGCGAGTTCAGATGGGCGTCGATCGCCATAGGAATACTGGTCTGCGGTAATAAGTATGGGAGTTCGTTGAGGACAAGGTTTCCCAGAAACAAGGCCGCCGCGGAGGCAGCCGCCGCTAGCAGAGCGGTTTCGGCGAGTAACTGGCGAACGACCCTTCCGCGCGAAGCCCCCAATGCGAGCCGCGTTGCAATCTCCTTCCTCCGATACTCCCCGCGCGCAATCAAGAGACCGGCCACGTTGGCGCACGCGACCAACACCACCAACCCCGCCACACCGAGCAAAGCCAGACCGGTGATCGCGAGTCCACCCCGCGTCTCGTTTTCCGCGACCATCGTCATGCGGCGCCCGCTATTGGAGCCGGGATAGGAACTCGCCAATGCGGCAGCGAGAGTTCCCAATTCTGCTGTGGCCTGTTGGAGGCTGACGCCCTCCCGCAATCGTCCGAACAGTTCGTAATCGCGCGATCCCCGCGCGGTCTGTTTTTCGCGCTCGCCCGTGAGTTGCTGCCATGTCGGCATCGGCATCCAGAGATCCGGCACCATGTTCGGGTCTGAACCGCGGAAACCTCGCGGCAGCACACCTAGTACGGTCACCAGCTGGCGATCGACGTTAATCGTGCGTCCCGGAAGCGCCGGGTCGCCGTTGAACTGACGACGCCAGAATGGGTAACTGAGCACAACCAATGGCGCTGGTGGATTCTGAAACCCCCTTTCGGTGAACATTCGCCCGAGTGCGGGCGTGGCTTCGAGCACATCAAAGAAATTCTCCGAGACCACCGCCGCCGACACCAACCTGCTCTGCCTGCCGTCATCTACCAGGGCCCCACGATTGTCGAGGGCTGCCACGCCCGCGAGCGTCTTGGAATTGGTGCGCAGGTCCAGAAAGTCAGGATATGAACTGTAGCCGCGCTCGATTTCTCCCTGACTGCTGGGATTGCTGGTAAAGATGCGTACTAGACGGTTCACATCTCGCACTGGCATCGGATGCAACCACAGTTCGTCCACGAAACTGAAAGTGGCAACATTTACGCCAATCCCCAGCGCGATGGTCAGCACCGCCGCGCCTGTGAACCCCGGGCTCTTGCGCAGCTGCCGCAAGGCATAGCGCAGATCTTGGATTAGCCCGTTCATGCGTGCGCATCCGCCATCAGCTTCTGCAGTTCTTCTTCGGCCACGACCTTGCCATCGAACAAATGCACTTCGCGCTGCGCGTGTTTGGCAAAGCGCGGATCGTGCGTCACCATGCAGATGGTCGCACCCTCGCGGTGCAGGTTCTGCAACAACTCCATCACCGCTTCACCGTTGCGTGAGTCCAGGTTTCCGGTAGGTTCGTCCGCGAGCAGGATGGAAGGCTTCCCTCCCAAGGCGCGCGCCACGGCGACACGCTGCTGCTGACCGCCGGAAAGCTGTGAAGGATAGTGTCGGACGCGGTGTGCCATACCGACCCGTTCCAGCGCCTCCATGACGCGCGCCTTCCGGTCGGCCGCCGGCATCCGTTGGCGGTAGGTCAAAGGCAATTCGACATTTTCGTAGACGGTGAGATCGCCAATCAGGTTAAAACTCTGGAAGATGAACCCGATCTCCTGGTTACGGATGCGTGAACGCTCGGCAAAATCCAGGTTTTCTACCGTCTTGCCGTTCAGCGAGTAACGTCCCTGCGTGGGCGTATCGAGCAATCCGATGATGGAGAGCAACGTGGACTTGCCACAACCCGAAGGTCCCGACATGGCCACGTATTCTCCTTTGGCGATCGAGAGGTGCACGCCTGAGAGAGCGTGAGTTTCAATTTCGTCGGTGTAGAAGACCTTTGTCAGATCCTGAATTTGAATCAACGGCTGCCCTGCTTCAGTCATGGATTCCGCCTCGATAGTATGGATTTAATTCTTGATTGCGCTGCGCACTCACTCCAGCCGGATGCGGTCGGTCTTATCCCAACGGGACATGTCGGAAAGAATGACCGTGTCACCCTCGTGAAGGCCTTCGAAAACCTGAATCGAATTCACGGATTCGCGTCCCACCTTGACAGGCACCCGCGTCGCTTCTTTTCCGTCCGCGTCCAGCTTGAACAAACTGATCGTGCTGTTTTCCTGCCCAAAGGCGGGACGCCCCACATAGAGGATGTTATCCAGCCGTTCCAGATCGATGGTTCCATCCACACTCAAATCGGGGCGCGCTCCCTCGGGCAATTGGCCTGTTAGTTTGACGTCTACGGTCACCGTTCCGTTTTGTACAGCGGGGTCGACCCGCATCACCGTTCCGTTAATAATCCCGTTATGCGTGTCAATTGCCGCTGGTTCGCCGTCGCGCACATCCCGCGCCTGAGTTTCCGCGATCTTCAATGTCGCCATCAGATGGTTCGGCTCGACCACCTTCGCAAGCATCGCTCCCGGCGCAACGTGTTGTCCGACTTGCAATGGAAGATCTACCAGCACTCCGGTAATGCCGGCACGAACTTTCAGGGCTTCCAGTTGCTTCTTCTTGAGACCAGCGAGGGTTCGCGCCTGGTCAACCTTGGCCTGTTCCTGCGCCAGTTGAGTCTCGATCGCTTTCTTGTTGATCACCAGTCTCTGCTCTTCCAAATCGTTTCTGGTGGTGAGCTCGTCTGCTTTGCCCTTGGAGGCTTTGTAGGCCAACCCTGAAATGACTCCCAGATCGTAAAGAGCCTTGTCGGTATCGGCCTGCCGTTGTGCCTGGCTGTAGTCTGCGGTCACGGTTGCAGCGCCGGCCTTCTGAGTCATCAGGTCGCTGTCGAGCTTTACCTTGAAGCTCTGGTACTCGGCTTCCGCCGCCTTGAGTTGCAGCTCTGCGTCTACGGCCGCCTGTTCCACCTGGGGATTGCTCATTTCAAGAAGAATGTCGTCCGCCTTTACCTGCGAACCCGGCAGCATGCGGATGCGTACGACCGTGGCCTCAGTTTCAGCAGGAATCTGGCGAACGGCTTCCTGGCTGGGGACTAACGAGCCGGGACCTCGCACTTGCCGCAGCATCGACCCGTGTTTCACGGTGTCAGTCCACACGGTTCCGCGCTCGACCGAGGGTGCTGCCGGCCTGAGTCGCGAAACCCCAACGGTCAATGCAACGACGACGACGAGGCCGATTGCCGCGAACACAATCTGGCGGCGTAGTTTCTGACGTTTGAATTCTGGGCGGGCGATATCCATCGCGTTACTCGGGGCAACTCGCCTTCCACACCTCAGCGTGGCCTAAGTAATGGATGGTCAGTAAGATAGGCCCTTGCAGATGGGCGGCGAAGCAGGGGCCGGTGTCCACTGCCGGACCGACTTGTCCACTACCGGACAGCACAAAACATATACAAGACATATATAGATGATGCGTCTTTGGCGAATATCGGAAGCCAGAAGACCCGTGGCGGCGACGCATACCGTCATAGCAGGAGCCTGATCTCTGACAGGTGATAGTAGAATAGCTCCCCATGTTCGCTACGAAGCGGACTCATCTGTTCCCAAACCTAGTCTCGAAATGCGGAGGTAGCGGTGGCGCTCACGATCAATAGTCTGTCGAAAACTTATCCGAACGGAGTGAAGGCGCTCAAGAACCTCTCGCTCTCGATCGGAAACAGCATGTTCGGCCTGGTGGGACCGAACGGCGCTGGAAAGAGCTCTCTGATGCGCACAATTGCTACGCTACAGGATCCCGACTCGGGCACCATCAACCTCGACGGCATCGACGTGTTGCAGCAAAAGGACCAGGTGCGCCGCGTCCTCGGCTATTTGCCGCAGGAGTTCGGAGTCTATCCTAAAATTTCCGCGCTCGACATGCTCCACCATCTCGCCGTGATGAAGGGGATGACGTCTTCGGGGGAGCGCAAGGAAACCGTGGACACGCTGCTGCAGCAAACCAACCTGTGGGAAGTGCGCAAGAAAGCGCTTTCAACCTATTCCGGCGGCATGAAGCAGCGCTTCGGCATCGCGCAGGCCTTGCTCGGCAATCCGCGGCTCATCATTGTCGACGAGCCCACCGCCGGACTCGATCCCGCAGAGCGCAATCGCTTCCTGAACCTGCTTTCATCTCTCGGCAGCGATCGTACGGTGATCCTCTCGACTCACATCGTGGATGACGTCCGCCAGCTCTGTCCTCGCATGGCGATCATCGCGTCCGGTGAGCTGTTGCTGGAGGGCGCGCCCAGTGAAACCATTGGCGCACTGAAGGGAAAGATCTGGTCGAAGGTGGTGACGACCGACGAGGAGGTGCGCGCCATAGAGACTCAACTCCACGTCATCTCGACTCACTTGGTGGGCGGGCGGCACGAGGTTCGCGTGTACGCAGATAGTTCTCCAGGAGACGGATTCGCAGCCGTAGAGTCCGACCTGGAAGATGTTTATTTCCTCAACCTGTCAAAACAGTCCAAGCAGTCGCTGCCGAATTAGGCTCTCGACACTGGAGAAATCCGATATGGCGCTTTTCTGGGAGTTCTTCACCTTCGAGCTGAGGTTCCGCTTCAAGAGCCTCTCGACGTACATGTATTTGTTGCTTTGGCTGGTGTTCTCGTTCCTCAGCGTTGCATCAGAGAGCTTTGGCCCACTCGGAAACGGCAATGGCAAGGTCCTTCTGAATTCGGCGTATGCCAACGCCTTCAACGACATTGGCGCCGCGCTGTTCGGCATCATCGTGATTGCCGCCATTTTCGGCACCTCGATTCTTCGCGACTTCCAGCGCGATACCTACCAGATCCTATTTACCCAGCCCATCTCCAAGTTCGCCTACCTCGGCGGACGCTGGGCCGGTTCGTTCGTGACGACCGTGTTTGCTTTCTCCGGCATGATGCTCGGCACGTTCCTCGGCACATTTGCACCTTGGGCGGACCAAAGCCGTATCGGCCCCAATCATCTCTGGGCCTATGTTCACCCTTTTCTCTCCATCCTCGTTGTTCAGATCTTCTTTATTGGTTCCCTCTTCTTCGCGGTTTCCGCGCTCACCCGCAAAATCTTCATCGTCTATCTGCAGGGCGTCGCCCTGTTCATGATCTACGTCATTGGCATAACCGTGTTCGTTGCCACTCGCTCTCTTGAACGTTTCTGGTCCGGCATCTTCGATCCCATTGGCCTCATCTTGTTCAACAATGTCACCCGCTATTGGACCGTGGTCGAAAAGAACAGTCTGTTCGTCTCGTGGTCGCCCACTCTCGTCAATGGAGTGTTCCTCTATAACCGTCTCCTCTGGATTGGCGTTGGCGTCGTGTCGCTGATTTCGGTCTGGGCCCTCTTTCCCATGTCTGTGGAAGCGCTCACCGCTCGCTCCCAGGGCCGCCGCGCAGCCAAGGCCCAGCAGCAGGAACTCTCGGAGGCCCAACCGGTCCGATCCCTCGTGCCCGGTCAACTTCCCCGTGCTCATCAGTCCTTTACGGCCTCCACCACCTTCGCTCAATACCTCTCACTCTCGCGCCTCCGGATGCGCGGCATTTTTCGCGACATCCCTTTCTGGGCTCTCGTCGCCCTCATCGTCGCCTTCGGGATCAACAATGGATATTTCGCGGGCCGCATCGCGGAGCAGAACGTCTGGCCGGTCACCTACCTCATGGTCCAGGCTGTCGAGGGCAGCGCACTTCTTTTCCTTTTTATTGTCGCGGGCCTCTATGCCGCGGAACTGCTCTGGCGCGAGCGCGACACTCATTTCGACGGCATCCACGACGCTTTGCCCATGCGTGAATCCATCGACTGGTTCTCGCGGCTTACGGCGATCGTCGTCGTCGAACTCATCCTGCTTGCGTTCGCCATGCTCATCGGCGTGGTGATGCAGACGATCTCTGGCTACTACCATTACGAGTTCGCACAGTACTTCAAAGAGCTTTATATCGTGACCTTCCCACAGGTGCTCACGTTTATCTTGCTCGCTCTGTTTGTGCAGACGGTGGTCTCGAACAAGTTTGTGGGCTACGCCATCCTGTTGGGCGCGTTCGTATTGATGCCGATTCTCTACAACTTCGGTTGGGAGAACACGCTCTACCTCATCGGCCAGACTCCCGCCTATACCTACTCCGACATGAACGGCTACGGCCACTTCAAATCAGCGCTCTTCTGGTCGATTACGTATTGGTTGTCGATTTGCGCCGTGTTAGGCGTTGTCTCTATCGCCCTGGCTCGTCGTGGCGCCGAAGACTCGCTACGTGCCCGCACTCGACTCGCTCTTCAGCGTGCCCCGCGGCTCATTCCTGCAGCCCTGCTTTTCGCTCTCATCGCCGTGGGCGCTGGTTCCTGGTACTTCTACAACGCTCACGTCCTTAATGAATATCTCGACTCGAAGGCACGCCGTGACATCCAGGCCGACTACGAACGCCAGTTCAAGAAGTACGAAAACCTGGACCAGCCCAAAGTTACAGCCGTCGATGCAACGATCAATATCTATCCTGAACGCCGCTCTTTCGACGGAAGCGTGCGCATGACGCTGCAGAACAAAACCACCCAACCGATCGCACAGATCCATCTCACCGATCAGAAGCAGTCGGTCACAAACGTCCAGTTCGACCGCGCATTCCACCTCGTCAGCTCTGCGCCGCGCAACATGTACTCTATCTATGCACTCGACCCACCATTAGCTCCCGGCGAGACGATCACTCTGAGCTGTAACGTGGGCCACCAGACGCGCGGCTTCCGCGATGGCAACGAACTCCCCGAGCTCGCCTATAACGGCACCTTTTTCGATTCCGATTACGTCCCGTACGTCGGCTACAACACCGGTATCGAGTTAGACGATCCGCGCCGCCGCCGCGAAGAACATCTCCCGCTCCTTGAAGAGATGGCGCACCGCGGCGATCCCGCACACGCGGTGAACAATGTTTTCTTCCGCGGCGAATCGGACTGGGTCACGTATCACACCGTGGTGAGCACGTCGGCCGACCAGATCGCCGTTGCGCCGGGATACCTCCAACGCGAATGGCGGGAGAATGGGCGCCACTATTTTGAATACAGCATGGGCTCGACGCACATACTCGATTTCTTCTCCTATATCTCTGCCCGCTACCAGTCCAGGAAGGAGATCTATCACGGGCCTAATGGAGACGTCTCACTCGAGGTTTACTACGACCCGGCACACACCTACGACATTGACGACATGCTGGCCAGTTCCCGCGCAGGCCTTGACTATTATCAAAAGGTCTTCAGCCCCTACCAGTTCAAGCAGTACCGAATCTTCGAGTTTCCCCGTTATCGCACCTTCGCTCAATCGTTTCCTAACACGATTCCCTACTCGGAAGGCATTGGCTTCATCAGCCGCGTCATCAAACCGACTGACATCGATTTCACATACTTTGTCACAGCTCACGAACTCGGCCACCAGTGGTGGGCCCACCAGCTTATCGGTGCCGACGCCGAAGGTTCCAACATGATGTCGGAGAGCCTGGCCGAGTACTCCGCCTTGCAGGTGATGGCGCACAAGTACGGTCGTGATTTGATGCACCGCTTTCTCCGGCACGAACTCGATGGCTATCTGCGCGGTCGTGCCGGCGAAGTCCGGCACGAGCCGCCGCTCGCGCTTGTGCAGCGCGAACAATACGTCTGGTATCAGAAGGGCGGTCAGATCCTTTACACCCTCGCGGACTACATCGGCGAAGACAAGCTCAATCTCGCGCTCCACAACTTTCTCATGCAGTACCGCTACGCCAACGCGAATAATCAGGTGGATGCTCAGAATAGTTCCCACGCCGCCGTGACCATGAACGAACCGTATCCCGACACCCGCATGCTGGTTGACGCCATCCGTGCCCAAACTCCGCCGGAACTCCAGTATCTGGTCGACGACGGCTTCAACCGTATTGTTCTGTACGACAACAAGACTGTTTCTGCGACGTCGCATAAGACTCCTGACGGCACATACAAGGTCACGCTTGAGGTTGAGGCTCACAAGATGCAAGCTGACGGCAACGGTGCGGAAACGCCGATGCCTCTCGCCGACTACATTGAGATCGGCGTCTTCAGTGGCAAGAAGGATCAGGAAAAACCGCTCTATCTCAAGAAGGAAAAGATCAGCGCGCAACACAAGACCTTCGAGATTCTGGTTGACGAAAAACCGACTCTGGCGGGCATTGATCCTTACAACAAACTCATTGACCGCAATGCCGATGACAACATGATCGATGTCACAGAGCAGTGAAGAATCGACTCGCGTGACCTACTTCGAGAAAGGCTGTCTGAAAGCACTCATCGCTCAGCTAACCCTTTGTGCGGTGTGTGGTACTCCCAGCCTGCTTGCCCAAACCCCACCATCCGCACCGGCCGCCGCATCCGCGCATCGTCATGAAACGCTCGGGCAAACAGCCACGAGTAATCAGTCGCTGAAGACCAGGGGCACAGGTACATCGCCGATCCAATTCGAGAACGTAATCAAACAATCCAAGATCAATTTCAAACTGAAGAATAGCGTGAGTCCCAAGCGGTACACGTTTGAGACTATGGTGGGCGGAGTCGCAGTCTTCGACTACAACAACGACGGTTGGCTGGACATCTTCTTCACCAACGGAGCGGCCATCCCGTCGCTGGAAAAGAGCGACGCGAGCTACTGGAACCGGCTCTTCCGCAACAACGGGGACGGCAGCTTCACCGATGTCACGGAGAAGGTAGGCCTGCAAGGGATCGGCTATTCGATGGGAGTTGAAGGCGAGGATACATTCGAACGCGTTCTCGGCCTCCTGCCGGCTCATCCGGTTCGTCCGCACGAATCTCGCCCGGCCGAACCTGCAATTCCTTATGCAACTGAATCGCGCGCCCATGACTGAAACAACAAAGCCCGCGGCCAAGGCCGCGGGCACGGGGAAGCAATCGCATTAGAAATAGAGTTTGGCGCCGAGCTGAACCACTCGAAAACCGCCGGGGCCGGTGTTGGGCGTGCTCTGGTTGGTTCCGAAGTTTCCATTCTTCGAGATGGATATCAGACTAGCGGGATCCGAGTATTCCCACGGTCCGTTCACACTGTAGCCATAGTTCTGGCCGGTGAAGTTCGGATGATTGAACGCATTGAAGGCTTCCAGACGGAGTTCGAGATAGCGGGCCTCGCTCCTGCCGAGCGGAATGTTCTTGAGCAAGGACATATCCCAGTTCTCCATTCCACCGTAGCGGAGAATGTCACGGGTTCCCCGCACCGGAGGACCGACCTTCGGGAGAACCGGGTTCCCTTGCCTGTCGAGCGAGACGGCGAAGATCACTTCAGTGCGCATCCAATTGCGTCTGGTAATTCTGGCCAGCCACGTTGTACTGGTAATTGCAAACATTTGGCGGACCCTGGACAGTACCCGGCGGATTCGCGGCATTGGCGGTCGAGGAGGTAAGTACTCCCGATGCACCGTTGTTCCAGGGGCTACATTGTTGGCCGCTAACGGTAGGTACGCACACTTGCGTACTCGTGCTGATCGAGGTCGGGTAGGTACATGCGATGCTGATCTGACTCAACACTATAGTAGGGTGGAGCACACACGAAAGGCTGGTGCTGCACGATGTCGCAACCGTAACGTTAACGGGGTTCGACGGGATTCCATTTGCTACGACCACTAATTTGCTGGCTCCCGTTTCCATTCTTGGAGGCATGTCAAAATATGTGGAGACGGTCGCTGAGCCGGTTGCCACCCCCATGGTGCTGTGATTGTGTGTCCGAGCGTACCAGACATGCCCCGTCGAATTGTTTGTGAGCCGGACCATTGGGTAATTGCTGGCCATCTGTGCGTCGTCACCGAACATTGCCCCCTGCGACAATCCATTAAACTGAGTTCCTTGGATGACGTTGTTCGTTTCCCCCACAAACAGCGTGCTGCCAACGGAACTTACCGTCGGCTGCCACGAACTCTGGTACGTCGAATTGCTCGGTGTGTAGACCTCTACATCGTTCGAGTTGTGCGTCCAAAGCGCAGTGCCATTGGGGAGCACCAAGAAACGGTTCTCATACGGGAAGTTGCCTGTCGGACCACCGACAAGTGTATAAACAGACCCGCTGAGTTCATAGAAATACGTATGCTGCGTATAACTCGGGCTGGTGCAAGTGCCGGTTCCCGGATTGCTCGCCGCCACCAATACGTTTCCGTTCGGCAACAGAGCCGCAGGAACATCTTGTGCTACAAATCCACTCGGGATTGCCGGGCCGGCTGACCATGCTCCCGTGCTGCTGTTATAGATGGCTGTGCTGCCGGTAGATCCAAAGGCGATCACTGTGCCGTCTGGCCGCAACACTGCGGGTCCGGTCTCGCACAATGCGACCAAGGAAGACGGAGTGTTTCCAGCGCTCGACCATGTTCCCGTTATTGGATTATAGAGTTCGGTGCTGGGTATATTCCAAATGTCGACGGTAAGCACCTCTCCGCTCGGCAACAGAGTCCAGCCTTCCTCGGAGTTCGAATCCGCTTTGCCGCTTCCTGTAAGTGTCCACGTTAGGTTGGTGGCGTTCAGAAGAGCTTGGCCCGAACCACAGCAATTTCCCAGCATCAACTCGCCATTCGCCAGAATCGCGCTCTGCGCATCCCCAATTTGCGTCCATCCTCCGGGCGCGGTGACGGATGTCCAGGCATTGGTTGTCGGATCATAGATTGCTCCCAGATTCGTCTCGACCGGCGTATTGTTGTTGCCATTGTACTCTCCGCCTTCAACAATGACCCGCCCATCGGGCAGCACCGCGGACGCATAAAAATCCGGAGCGTAACCGGACGGCGTGGAAGCAATCTGCGTCCATGTTCCATTGGCGTAGCTGCCAGTATTGTCAGGAGTAAGCCGATACCATATTCCAGTTCCCAAGCCACCCGAGTGGACCTCCTGCACGATGACGGAGCCATCCGTGAGCAGCAACGGAGTGCTTACATAGGCGGGAGGAAGATGACTCAGTTGCGTCCACGTTCCACCATACGCCGGTGGTAAGAAGAGCGTCAGAACTACAAGTAGAACCACAGCGTTACTACCCACTTTGCGCGTAGTCATGCGAAAAACCTCGAAAAACCGCACAATGCGATTGAGTCGGAAAGTGTGCATGCTTCACCTTTCTCTGTGACCTAAAGGTTTCTCAGACAGGCTGAGGTTGACCTGACTTCAAACCCCGAGGCTACATCCGAGAAGACCTTAGCGAACCCCCTTGTTGCGGTTGTTACGAAAGCCGAAAACTGCCGAGTTCAGTCCTGCCTCTCAGAGCCCGCGGCGGAAGCCGCGGGCGGTCGGGGGAAGCACCAAATTAGAAGTAAAGTTTGGCGGCCAACTGGAGTACGCGAGGACCGCCAACACCTGAGTACTGGTCGTTGTACGTGCCCCAGTTAGAATTCTTCGAGATAACCAACGGGTCGGTGGGGTTCGCGTAGTCCCACGGCCCGGTCATTGACGCGTTGTAATTCTTGTCCTGGAAGTTCGGATGATTGAACGCGTTAAACGCTTCAAAGCGGAGCTGTAGGTAGCGGGCCTCGCTCTTGCCCAGCGGGATGTTCTTGAACAACGACATGTCCCAGTTCTGCATGCCTCCCGCGCGAAGGATGTCGCGCGTCCCCCGCTGCGGTGAACCAATTGTGGGGAGTACCAGATTCCCACTCTTGTCGAGTGTTAGATAGAACGGGATGGCTCCGTATTGATCCGAACCGGTTATGCTTCCGGGCGGGAATCCAAAGCCGTTATTCAAGTCGATCGGCGTTCCGGTCATGAACTGCGTCACTCCGCTGAGTTGAAAGTTATCGGTGACGTAGGAAAGCCAGTGCGGCCCGCCGAAGTGTTTGGCCAGGTTCGGCAGGTTGTAGACATAGTTCGCGGCAAACACGTGCGACCGGTCCCAACTGGCGGCGCGGTAGTCAAGCAATGCGTTGAAAGGATCCTGCACGTCCTGATCCTCGTTCGCCGTGGTCAACGATTTCGACCACGTGTAAGCAACGCCGAAAGTCAGGCCTTTGCTGAAGCGGCGCTGCAACGAAGCCTGCAGCGAGTTGTAGTTGGATGTTCCATTGAACTCGAGGTATTGGAGTCCGCCATTGCCCGTACCGTAGCCCTTGTAAGGCAACAGGTAAGCCGACGTGAAAGCGTGGAAGCCGAAGGCACAGAACCCGTTGAAGTTATAGCCGGCCGCCGCATATTGGGGCTGCAGCCCAGGCTGGACAGAGGGTACAACGCCGCCGGGGAATACGGGGTTGCCGTTATTGTCGACACAGTCTGGGTCCTGAGCGGCCGCGGTGAACGCCTCGCCATATGGCATAGAATTTATGTCTCGCGACGTGACCAAGTGGCGCGAGAGCGTGCCCACATAAGCGATATCGAGCGTCGTATCTTTACCAATCTCATGCTGCACGCCCAAGCTGAAGCTGTATACCGTTGGCACCTTCCCGTTCCTCGCTGCACCTAAGACGTTGGTCAGGACCGGACTTTCGGTGGAGGAGGTCGACAGCGTCGGCAGATCGGCGATGTTGGCATTGTTTACTGTTGGCGTCTGAACCACTGCAGGGTTATTGAATACAGTGTTGAAAATCAGGTTGCCCTGTGTGCGGTCATGCATCATACCGGCGCCGCCGCGCAGGATTGTCTTGTGGTCGCCGAGCAGATCATAGGCAAATCCAAGCCGAGGTTCCGGCATGATGGCCCGGTCATTCCATCCGCCGGATGGGATTTGGTGACTCTTTGTATACACGATGCCGTTCAGCGGATTGCCGCCATCGGCGGTGATGATATTGCCGCTGTTGGGATCAATGGTTACGGCATCGGCCGCGTTGTAAGCTGACGGATCGAAGAGTGCGATCTGGTTCTTAGCGTCATACTGGGGCGGAATCCAGGCAAACCTCATTCCGTAATCGAGCGTCAGTCGAGCCGTAGCCTTCCAAGTGTCCTGCACGTAAAACTCCATCTGGTTGTAGCGGAAGAAACCGACGGGACGAGCAGTGGATTGGCTGAAGTTGGAGAAGTCTCCCAACAGGGCGCTGGCCAGCGGATCTCCGAGGGCGCAGTTGGGGACGCTCACCGGACAGGAACTGGGCGAAGTCTGTGCGTTGCTGAAGTTGAACTGTCCGTTAATGTTGCCCCAGGCAATCTGATCCTTACGATTGCGCTGGTAAAAGATCCCAGCCTTCAGGGTGTGGTTGTGGCGCACCCATGTCAGGTTGTCATTCAGATTGATGGTCGTGTTGGCCTGGTGCCAAGGCGTGGCGCCAAGGTAACTCCCGCCGAAATTCACGCCCGAAAGGCCGCCGAAACTCATATCAGGAATGGACTGATCCGGAGTAATCGGAAATAACAGCGGTAGGGTGATGCCGTTAACGCCACGGGAGACGTTCCCGTTCACGCCCGATACGTAGGAGAAGGTGTGGCTGGGCCCCGTCGAGAACTCATTCAACACGGTTGGCGTGATCGTGCTGATCAAGTTGACGGAGAGGTTCCATCCGGGGTGATTCTGCGTACAGCCTCCAGGGAACTGAATATTCGCGCTGCAAGGAAGACCGAAGTCGTTAAAGGGGCCGGTCTGATGATCGGTGTTGTGGATCCAGCGCCCAAAAATGCGGTTCTTATCGTTGATTTGGTAGTCGATTCGGAGAATGTCTTCACGGCGCGGATAGGTGCCCGAGAGTGCTGCCTGGTAGTTGTAGCTGTTATTCCCCGTAATGTTGGGCAGAGGATACAGCTTCAGTATCTTCTGGACTTGAGCGAACACCGCTTGCTGAGCCGTCGAGAGTTGCGTGGGATCAATCTTGTTGCTTGTGATGCCGGGGCCGGAGATTTCGATAGGATCACCGTTGCCATCCACCGACGTTGAGAAGTCCCCCTGCCGCTCCGCCGCCGTCGGAGTGTAGAACTGAGTCAGGCCCTGCTGCGGAATCAGCTGACGGTAGAATTCCTGGCTCCAGAAGAAGAACAATTTATCTTTCTTCTCATTGAACCCAGTGCCAGGAATAATCACAGGTCCGCCAAGCGTATAACCGACGTAGTTGTATCGGTAGAAGGCCTTGGGCGTTGTTGGGGTGCTTTGACTCGCGAACCAGTTGTTGGCGTTCATTCCCTCGTTGCGATGGAAGAAACTGACGTCCCCGTGGAATTGGTTGGTGCCACCTTTAGTAGTGACAGCGATCTGTCCCCCGGCAGCCTTGCCGAATTCCGCCTGGTAGTTCGAGTTCAGAACTTTTACTTCCTCGATTGCATCGGTATTTATGGTGACGTGGGTACCTCCATTGTTACCGGTATCGACGTTGGAGGCACCATCGATGGTGAACTCGTGCTGGTTGGCGCGCGTGCCATTGATATTCATCGAGTCCAGGCCACCCGTGCCAGAAGCATGACCGTCGAAGCTGCTAACCACGCCGGGGATCAGCTTCATGTAATCCAACACATTGCTGCCATTCATGGCGACATTGTTGAGTTGTTTGCTGGTGATCAGGTCGGAGCGTTCTCCGGAGTCAGCTTGCAATTGAATTTGGCCGGCGTCGGCTGAAACCGTGACTTGGTCGGTCGCCGCTCCGACGGCGAGCACTAGGTCGCCCGCGTTCAGTTTGTCGGCGGCGCTGAGCACAAAGCCCTTAGAGTCCAGCTTCTTGAATCCCTTTGCATCCACCGCAATGTTGTAAGTGCCGGGAAGAAGATTGGGAGCGACGAACTCCCCGCTATCGGAAGTCGTGACTCTGCGCGTGAGTCCGTTGGCCGGGTTGGAAATGGTAACAGACGCGTCTTTGATGACGGCGCCGGTGGCGTCTTGCACTCGGCCGGAGATCGTGCCGGAAGTCACTTGCGCCAGTAGCGGGGCGCAAGACAGGCACAGGATGCTAGCAGACATTGCAATGACGGCAATGCGGAGATGAATCGCTTCAGACCAGTGGGACATGACTTCTCCTTCTTGGGAGCAATCGTGCGACTCGTCGGGGAGCCATACGATTCTGTGACGAACTCATGCAATCGACCGAAGACCGGTGCTTAATAATGCCTTCCAACGAATCGTTGCAATGGAACAGATGGAACGCTCGTGCCAGGCCTGGATTAGTTCCAGGCCCATCAGGAATCTTCGGAACCGCCCCCTTAGACTTTGCAAGACTACACCGCGCCGAAGAGCCTCAGCGTCAGCACCGTCCCGTAGCGTCTTCGCGCTCGTCTTCGGGAAATTCCTTAGACCACTCAATAGAAAACAACCCGGCAGCACTGTCAACTATACTTTCGTACAGCCCGCAATGGTTTTCGCGAATGTGGCGAGATTCGGCGGACGCAGGTGTTCGTGCGAGGGGGCGTTGCGACTCAAGAGTCGGTATCGGGGCAGGATCCAGGTTGTCACTCTAGCGAGATGATACCGCGCTGCAGCGCAACCGTCGCTGCCTGGGTGCGATCCTTCACGTTGAGCTTCTCGAGGACGTGGCTCACGTGCAGTTTCACCGTCACTTCCGCGATATTCAGAGCGGTCGCGATCTCTTTGTTGCCGAGTCCCTTGGCCACCATCCGCAATACTTCCACTTCGCGGGCACTCAGCGAACGATGAGAACGGCGTTGGGCGAGGTGCGACGCGACGATGGGATCCACGTACTGTCGTCCCTGGTACACTTCACGCACGGCGCGCAGGAGTTCCTCGCGGATGATGCTCTTCACCACATATCCTTTCGCGCCCGCTTGCAAGGCGCGGTAGATCTCCTCTTCGCCGGAGTGGGTGGAAAGCATGAGGACGTGCGCGTCGGGAAATTCGTGAAGGATTGCGGCTGTGCAGTCGGTGCCGCTCATTCCCGGGAGGCGGAGGTCCATCATCACCAAGTTGGGACGATGCGTGCGGTACGCTTCGATCGCGCCGGCGCCGTTGCCAGCCTCGGCAACGACTTCCATGTCCGGTTCCACATTCAAAGACGCAGAGAGACCCATGCGGACCATGAAGTGGTCGTCAACGACCAGAATACGAATTGGCTTTGAGTTCTTCATCGATCCCTTCCGGAGTATGGAGGGGAACCTCCACGGCGATACAAGTTCCCTGACCGGGCTCGCTCTCGACCCGCAAGTGGCTGCCCATGGATTGGGCGCGCTCGCGCATATCGAGGAGTCCGAAGTGCCCTGTGGGGGAAGGCTGACCCGCAGGAAAGCCGTCACCATCATCACTCACACGTAGGCAAACAGAAGCTGGCGCAAACCGCAACTCGATCGACACATGCCGGGCACGACCGTGCTTCACAGCGTTGGCGACGGCCTCCTGCCCGATGCGGAGCAGGTTCATCTCGACTGGTGCAGGCAGGCGGATAGGGCTGCCTTGGATTTTGAAATCAGCCTTCGTCTGCTCGCGCGGAACGAGTGGCTCAACAATCTGCGTCAGCGCAGAAACCAGGTCTCCATTCTCCAGCAGTTGGCAACGCAAATCCCATACCGACCGACGCGCCTCTACCATGCTGTGACGGCTCATGTCGCGCGCCGTTTCCAGTGCATGCTGGGCCACGCCCGGGGCTTGCTGGAAGCAATCTGCTGCCAGATCCAACTGCATTGTGATCCCTGCCAGTTCCTGTTCCAAGGTGTCGTGTAATTCGCGCGCAATGCGGTTACGCTCTTCGAGCACCGCGCTGCTTCTCAACTTCTGGCGAATGATGTCCATTTGCTCCTGCAATCGCCGCCCCAGCACCACAACCCATACCAATACCACTAGTAGGACGCCGCCGGTGATCCCCAGCACCCAGAGCGTGTGACGCAAGTTCCACCACGATGGCGTCTTGAGTACGACCACATCCTGCGGTACACGGAGCAGCATGCGAAACGATTGCGGAATCTGCCACAACCCTCCGCTACGAACCAGGCATACACCGGTCACTTGCACTTCGCTATTCAGGGGAATGGACAGCATGCGCTCCGCGGTAGGGCCGGCCGCCACGTCGGCGTCAAAGAACAGATCGCCGCGCTGAAGCATGAGCCGCAGGCCATCGGGCTCGGCTTGGCGGTTCAGAAGCTTCGCATCAGTGGACACGACCGTGCCGTCGAATTGCTCCCAAGGCGCACCCAGGTCGAGCTTCACAGGTTCCACCGCATTCTCGTGGCCCAAACGATGGAATACGGCATCCTCGATCATCGGCGCGGAGTCCCCCATGACAGGGAAACCGAGCACTTCCACTAGATCTCCGATCTCGAGAGGAGTGCCCTGCTGCGTTAGGACACGGAGTCCTTTGCCTTGACTCTGAAGAAAGAGGGCTTTGCCCTGCTGCTGGTAGCCGACGATGCCTCGCACTCGCACCCGGTGGCGGGTGCCCTCGGCTGGCGAAAACCGCAACAGTGCCGACAGCGGGACCTCGGTGGCCGGCGCTTCCACTTTTATGAAGCTCAATCGAGGAACGTAGAACAAAATGCCCGTCAGCTGCCGGTTGGTGTTGTACAAGCTGCCGCAGACTCCTTCGATCAGGACTTCGCTGTCAACCCACGAAGAGAAATCCTGCTCACGCGCGATTGGCACACGGACATGGAACTCACCCCCTTCGGAGGCAATCCGCATGGCTAATGCAGTCTCCCGCCATGATGTTCGGTCGACCGCGGCGGACCGTACAATCCCACGCACTTGCGCCCATTGACTGTCCTGCTGCCCATTCGCGAGTTCCGAGAAAGGAAAAAGCTGCGCTTTCGGAAGTGCTCCAGGGCCGAGCACGCGCAGCTTTGTCTCGCGGATTACAGGAGCGAACTTGCCTGGCCCAGTCACTCCCTCAATCTCGACGAGTTGGCTCAGGACATGGGGATACTTCGGCGAGATGCTGCCCTCTACATAAATGCCGGCGGTCGCGTCCTGGACAATGAAGTCGGGGACCGGAGCATCCATGGTGATCACGCCTCGAATGAGTACGGGATATCCCAGTGAGGCCTGTTCTGGACTCAACTGTCGAACCTGATCGGCGTGGGTGAGCGTGGGGAGAGGCTTGTCAATAGGCGGAAGTTGCGCATGAGCCCCGGTACCGAGCGCTCCCGCAATGAACGCCGCCGCTGCGAGCACCCTCAACATTTGCAAGAATCGCTGACCAACCCTACATGCCCGCATGGTTCCCTTCGGTATGGAGAGAAGTGTCGGATCAGACGAGGTTGCTTTCCCATGTTCCGCCGATCCCCTGTTCGCTAAGGTTAGCCCAAACGAGCGGCGGGGGAAAGGTCTGACTCCAGCCGTATGAGAATCGAGACCAACGACGCACGCAAGTTTTCGGCTTTTGCTAGTGGACAAGACAGCAGTGAGATTTGACACGCATGAGATTCTAATCAGCGGCGTCGATTGCGGACAGCGCACGCGGCGAGAGGGGATATGTTGGAACACCGATCGGCAATTGCTTCGCTGATTCAACGAGTAGACGGTGTTCGCAAGATTCCCAGAGTTTGCACAGTCTCGGCGATCTTCGCCACGATCCTTCTCTTGAGTAGCTGTCCTGGCTCGAACGCACCCACGCAAACAACAGCTGGCGGGCCCAGCGTGCAGGTCGTCGAAACCACCGGCGACCAAACGGTGCTGCTGCAAGCGCAACCTAGCGTCTCGTTCGCAACGGGAGGAAGTACCAGTAGTCTCGTCATTACTGTGGATGCCACAACTCAGTATCAGCAGATCGACGGGTTTGGCGGTTCGCTCACCGATTCTTCGGCCTGGTTGATATGGAACAAGCTCAGTGCTTCGCAACAGACTACATTGATGCAGCAACTCTTCAGTCCGAGCGGTGGCGGTGGCATTGGCATCAGTTTCATGCGCTCCGCGTCTCCGCGGAGCGCATGAGTAAGCGCGATTACTGAACGGTTAGAGTGATTGGTGCAGTGTGCGACAGGGCACCGGTCGTCCCCGACGTGGCTGCGGTTACGGTTACGGTATAACTTCCTTTCGGTGTTCCCCCGCCGTGAGTGCCGCCGTTGCTGCTGCTGCAGGCCGGCAGCCAGAGCGCTAGCACCGCAAGCACGGCGAGCAGGGTCAGCACATTGCGCAAGGTCTGCTTGCGACGGCTTGCAGGCAAAACCAGTCCCAGCAGGCCAGGAAGCAGCAGAGCATAGAAAACACCGCCGCTGTGGCCGAAGGGCGCCGAGCGGGCTGAAGAAGGAGCGGTTGTCGAAATGCTGAGTGTTTCACTGTTCGCGCCCGCCGAGGTGAAGGTGCAGGTGGCCAACGTCGGCAGCCCGGTGCAGCTGTAGTTCAGCGTTTCATCGAAACCTCCGAGCGGCGCGATGGTCAGGGTCGATGAACCACTCTGCCCGGCCGTCACCGTTATGGTCGTGGGGCTAGCCGCGACTGTGAAGTCCACTACGTTCAGCGTTGCCGCCGATGAAGTGGATGAGGCGTAATTCGCGTCTCCGCCGTAGCTGGCTACTACGGAGTACGAGCCGACCGCTAAGCTGGACGTGCTGTAAGTAGCTGTGCCGCTGCTGTTCAGCGTTCCAGTTCCCAGGGTCGTGGATCCATTCGCAAACGTCACCGTCCCCGTGGGTACGGCGCTGCCCGAGGAATGCGCCACCGTCGCCGAGACAGTTACCGACGATCCTACGTTGGACTCGGTCGAAGACGGCGTGGCCGTCAGGGTCTCGGTGAGTGTGGTGGGAATAAGAGAAATCACCGTTAGCGTTCCTGCGGACGAGGTTGATGGAGAGTAGTTGCTGTCCCCGCTATAGGCGGCGGTGATGGGATAAGTACCTAACGCTAGTGAGCTGGCGTTGTAGCTGTAAGTCGCCGTGGCGCTGCTGTTGAGCGTCACTGGCGAACCCAGTTGCGTAGTCCCGTTGAAGAAGGTGGCTGTCCCGGTCGGCGTTATACTGCCGGAACTCTGTGTTACCGTAGCGGACAACGTAATTGGCGTAGTGGAGCCTATTCCGATTGTGGTCGCGGAGAGGGTGATCCCGGTGGCGGTGGGGATGGTCGCGCCCGTTACGGTGATCGTAACCGCCGACGATGTTGACGGTGCGTCATTGGCGCCATCGCCGCTGAAGCACGCGATCACGCTGTCGGTGCCGTTGCCCAACTGACTGCCGGTAACGTTTGCCAACGTGGCCGCGGAGTTACAGCTGGTTGTGCAGCCCGTGGCCGGGACCAGATTGGCGGTTCCCAGCACCGTACCCGTGCAGCTGGTACCTTCGTAGAAACTGACGGTTCCCAGCGGCGGTGCGATACCGCCTCGGGCCGTGGCAGTAACGGTGGCGGTCAGGGTCGTGGTGGCAGTGCCGGAAGTTACTGAGGTTGGATTGGCCGTGGCAGCAGTGGTGCTGGCGAATTGTGGCGTAACCGTAGTCCAGTTGTTGACAAGGTTGACAATGTTGAAGCTGCCCAGGCCGGTCGCGTCGTTGTAGCCCGCGCTTTGGACAAAGGCCGGCTCGAGCGTGCTGATAGATGCTGAGAGCAAACCGTACGAATCGCCACTGGTGCTCGTGTAGCAATTTGGCGTGCCGGTTTGGCAAGGCTCAGCGTTATTAACCACAAGGCACCCCGAGGTGGTGCCGCCCACGCAGGTGGTGGTTTGGTACACCGCAGTTCGGTTGATCTCGTAGAAAGTACAGCTTGGGAAGACGCTGCCATAAGTGTTTATGGCGTTGACGTTGGAGCCCTCGCAGGTGTACGTGCTGGGCGCGGTGGTCGAAGTATTCTGACTGGCGGCGGTTCCGTACTCGCCGGTCGCAAGGGCGTACAGCGTGTAGTTGGCCTGACCCTGACGTGTAGGCTGGGCCGGATTGCCCGATGGCCACGCCTGGTTGATGAGCCCGACCAGACCGACAAACATTGGAGCCACGAATGAGGTCCCGCCGGCTGCCATCGCCCCCGCGTTGCTCGAACTTGTGTAGTCGCACGGGGCGCCGGTATCCGATTCGCAGAATACGAGACTGTGCTCCCACCAGTAACCATCCGAAGCATACAGCGAAATGTCCGGCTGGTTGCGCATAGTGGTCGAGGTAAAGTTGCTGCTCAGGCCTACGCCATACGCGCTCTGCCAAGTAGGCAGGGCGGAGACTGTGCTGATCCCTCCCGTGTCCCCATCGAGGAGGGTGAAATAGTAGCCGAGCCTACTGTAGTCGTTACACACTCCCTCCAAGCCATTGCTCCAAGTCCAGTTCTGAGCGTACCGCGCCCAGTCCATAATCATTGGGTTGCCGCAACTGTTATTCCAGGCAGTTTCGGGAATATAGGAAAGGGCAGACCCATACGGCGAGGTATCGTTGGTGTTCCAGTAAGCGGTAGGGTTGAAGGAAGTTTGATAGGTATCGCTGAAATCTGTGCCGCCAGCGGAGACGTTGTAGGGCGTAGATGCCAAGCCGTTTACTGA
This sequence comes from uncultured Acidobacteriaceae bacterium, assembly GCA_963701935.1. GTDB lineage: Bacteria > Acidobacteriota > Terriglobia > Terriglobales > Acidobacteriaceae > Sulfotelmatobacter. The sequence goes on from CAVPBT010000005.1 coordinate 132,798, forward strand.
GAGCCCGGTTGTACCCACATCCTGACCATAAGGTCCCAAGCCGTTTCCGCGGTCACATGTGTCGTCGCCACTGTCCCCAGAGGAAACAATTGGCGTTTGGCCCTGTGCTACAGCTTGTTGCCACATCGTAACGTACATGGTGTTGTAGCTGCCGAGGTCCTGCTCACACGCGCCAAAGCTCTCGCTGAACGCCGAAACGCTGCTGGCGAGATTATTAATGATGTAGGACGCTGATAGATCTCCCCCAAAAGTGGTTGATGTATCTGCGCACGAAACAAGATCAATGATCGCCGCGGGTGCTGTCGCGCCAGCCCATTGCACATCAATGTCGGCCTCCCCCTCGGCGGCCGCGAGTCCGGGATCGGTACAGTAACCGCTGATACCGGACATGTAGTTGACTCCTCCCTGGGTGGCATTCGGCGTAGTGGGGTATGCCGGCAGACCGAATTGCGAGCGGAAGGAGGTAACGTCCGCTGGGTTGACATCGGAGTCTTGCACGATCGCCAGCGTCTGGCCAGCTCCATTGATCGGGGTCGAAGCAGTCAGCAGGGGATTCTCGTTGTAGATGGTGTAGAAATCCTGCGGTCCCACCACCCACCAGTTGCTGTAGGTAAGCATGGGCCCAACCTTGTTCTGACGGGCGCCATTGGCCTCGAGCAGATGCCACTTTCCGGTCTTGGAGTCCCGCTGGACTGTCCCTAGGACGTGGCTGAGCGGTTTGGGAAAGAAGTTGTGCAGCGAGCGAAAGCCCGCGATCACCGGCGCCAGCGCCTTCGGTATCTGGGGCTCGCTCATGTTCGCAATGTGCTTCTCGCCGCGTACATTCAGATTGTGGATCTCGGTGCGGAACGCTTCCCGCACCTGTCCCGCCGTTCCGGTAAGGATGATGAGCATTTTGCCGGCTGGAACGGCGTCAATTTGAAAGCCGTGCTTCTCCAGCCATCCGGTCACCGCGGCGATATCCGAATCGGCCACGCCGTAGCATCCGCCAACGTCTTCTGGATGGAGCCATTGGTGGTACTGCAGCGAGCGGGTGTTATGCATCTGGTCGATGCGCGTGTTCAGCGCTTGCTCCTGCTGCGGAGTACGCTTCAACATCAGAATGATATGTTCCATGGGCAGGTTGTCGTCCACCCTGCCTTGGTCATACTGGGCTCGCGCCAGGCGGTGCACGTTACCGCGCAGAGTCGTAAATGCCTCCTCGTCCACAGGCGCTGTGACACGAGCGACCGCCATGGGGGAGCAAGGCAGCGTTTGTGCCGACGCGACCTGTGCCGCGATTGCCTGAGTCAGTGCAAAGAGGATCGCGAACGCCAGCGTGGCGTTCACCACTTTCCTGCAGATTCCGCGAATGCAGCTGCAATGTTGTATTCGGCTGTTCATGTACCTCCTCCTTTTGTCAATTCCGATCGAATTTCCGATTATGTTTTTCCCGCAGCGTTGGCTCATCCTTCGGGGATGTGGGCCACTTGGGTTATTCGCCTGGGCGAGCAGTTGCGTGTCAAGTGGTGGAAACTGCTCTTCGGAGAGGCGAAAGAGATTCCATACCTCTTTTCCTATGCTGAAACCTCGAGATATGGCGGAACGGTTCTTCAGAGGCGAGATAACCGAAGTTGCTAGCAGCGCAGAGTACAGATTATTGCCAATGAGAGGCGTGAATCGGTAGATCGATGGCAGTCGCTGTCACGGACACGGGCCTGGGAAAGAGGAGATGGAGCGCCAAGTTTATGGTGCGAGTAATTTGCCATCGCCTTAGTTGTCCCGGCAGCCTCCAGCAGCACTACGGTTGAGTATGCGGGGGGGACCTCGAACGGCAATTCCTGCGATTCATCGTACGGGGTCTCGGGGTCGTCCTCTGCCGGAACAACCAGAGACACACCGAAACTCAGAAGCACGAAAAGAATAAGAACGAACCGCGACTCTCTCATAGCGCAGCCTCTATGGACGGCTGATGGTGCCTCGGCGGGCGTGCACAGCCCGACACAACTTGGGTTAGTGTTCGTTGGGAGAGGGTTAACGGCTGTTTTTTACCACGGCGACGAACCCGCTGTCTGTGATGCCGGTCACGTAAAGCATCAGTGATCGCCCTTCTCAAAAATGGAATGCCCGACTCGTCTCCTTCGTTGTGCCGCATTGTCAGGCCGATGTTGAAGTATTTCAAGGCTTCCAGGGAGGATGTCGTAGCTTCAATCGGCACGTCAAACTTCTCCACCGAGGGGAGTGATTCTCCCAGCTTGCTGCGGAGACTGGAACTAGCTCGCCTGCGCCGGAGGCGCGGGTTTGGTTCGCGACATCCACTGTTATGCGGGCGATCCCAGCGCGCAATCGACTGTGGAAACAGCGTTTCCCGCCAAGGACATCTGGTTCACGGAATGCTCGGGTATTACCTCAACCACTTTTGCCGGCGACCTGTTGTGGAATGCCGAACACCTGCTGATCGGTGCTACGCGCAACTGGGCCCGGAGCGTGTCCTTGTGGAATCTGGCACTCGATCAGAACTCCGGCCCCAAGAACGGCACTTGCTCCAATTGTCGTGGTGTGGTGACGATCGACGACAGCGTGTCGCCCGCCAATGTCACTTTCAATGTGGAGTATTACATCCTGGGGCATCTAGGAAAATTCGTCGTGCCAGGCGCGCACCGGATCAATTCGAACACGTTCGGAGCGGGCAGCATCGAAGACGTCGCATTCCAAAATCCCGACGGATCGCTGGTTCTGTTCGTGCTGAACTCGAGCAGCAACGCCGGCACTTTCACCGTCAGTTCCAACGGACAAACCTTCAACTACACTTTGCCCGCCGGCGCCATCGCTACGTTTAGCTGGAAGTAATCGCCCTCAGTTAGTGCGTCAGCGTGAACTTGCCCTTCAATTGGATCTTGTCGGAAGAGCCGCCCACAAAGATTGTGAAATCGCCCGGCTCCGCGTTCCAGTCCTTCTTCGCAGCGTCATAAAAAGAAAATGCCCTGCGGTTCAGAGTAAGTGTCACGCGCCGAGTCTCGTCCGGCTTCAGGTTTACTTTGGCAAATCCCTTTAGCTCTTTCACTGGCCGGGGAACACTGGCGTGGGAATCACCGACGTAGAGTTCTGCAATTTCTGCAGCCATTCGGTGGCCCGTGTTTCTGACATCGAACGAAACTGAGACAGGCTCGTTCACATTTCCAGTCTGCGGCGTCACCGACAGATTGCTGTAAGCGAATGTCGTATAGGAGAGACCGTAACCGAAGGCGAACAAGGGCTTGGTTTCGGAGCGATCATAATGGCGATAGCCCACGAACACACCTTCCGAATAGCTTACCCGGTTGCCCCCGTTCGCGGGGTAGTAGCTGTGAAACGTCGGATTATCTTCCCAACTGCGCTCGAACGATGCAGGCAGCTTTCCTGATGGACTGTAATCGCCAAAAAGAATTTGCGCCAGAGCTGTCCCGCCCTCCTGCCCGGGATACCAAGCGTGAAGAACGACCGGAGCGTTATCAATCCAGCGGGTCATATCCACATTACCTCCGGCCGTCAGCACGACGATCACGTTTCTGTTGACCGCAGTAATTTGTCGAATGAGTTCATCCTGTCCACCCGGAAGCTGGAACGTCCGGTCGAAACCCTCGCCTTCGGTCTTGGGATCGAAGCCAGCGCAAATGACTACGGCATCAGCCTTCGCCGCCAGAGGTTTGGTTTCACGCCCGATGTACGCCTCCGCCCGCGTTACACCAAAACCAACAATGGCGCTGCCCACCGACTCGAAGTATTCGAGGCGGATCTTGTAAGGCTGGCCAGCATCCAGATGCCGCGCGGCAGTATCGAATGTCTGAGAATGCGACTGCCAGTCATCGATCGCAATCTCGTCTCCGACGTAGAGCCGAACTCCATCGTCGGCCGAGGTGTAGAACTTGTAGTCGCCGGATTCCTTTGGCACGAAATAGCCAGTCCAGCGAACCGCGAAATGATCCACTGGTTCGCCGGCGGCAAAACTCCCTTCGCCCCAATCAAAGTGCACGTGCTTGTCGGTACGAACAAGCGCGGGAGCCCCTTTCAACTCTTCATTGCTGAAATATTCTCCTTTAAGACCGACTTCACCATTCGGCGCCGTAACAAACTCCGAGCTTTCAAAAACTTCATCGAGAGGCGGGACGTCGACCGCATACAGAACCTTGACTTTGGTCCCCAGGCGATTGCTGATGCCTTCCAGACAGCTGACGCTGTTGAACGGCTTGGTCTCTGCGCTACCGCCTCCGCTAATCACCGCTGGGTACGCATCGGGACCTATCACCGTAATTGTATTCAGTTTGTTTTCGTCGAGCGGAAGCAAATTTCCCGAGTTCTTCAAGAGAACCATGCTGCCTCGCGCAACTTCGAGCGCGACCTGCCGTCCTTCTTGACTGTATGTAGGCAGGCCGACATCAGCCTGCGGTTGATCGAAAAAGCCAAACTCGATCGCCTTGCGCAGAATTCGTCGAACCTTGTCGTCAATGGTCAAGACTGAAATCTTGCCTTCTTTGAGCGCGGGCAGCAACGCCTCTCGGTTCATGAAGCTGGGCGCAGGCATTTCAAGATCGAGGCCACCGTTGGCTGCCGCAACACCGTCATGCGTGGCACCCCAATCTGACATGACGATACCGTCGAATCCCCATTCTTTCTTGAGAATCTCCTTGTTCAAATGATTGTTTTGCGTCATGTAGGAGCCGTTGACGGGGTTGTAAGCATCCATGACAGCGCCCACGTTTGCCTCTTTCACCGAGGCTTCAAACGCGGGCAAATAAATCTCGCGCAGAGTTCTTTCATCGATGTCGGAACTGAGAGTCATGCGTGCGAATTCCGAATTATTTCCGGCGAAGTGCTTGGCGGTCGCGATCACGCGTTGTCCTTGGATTCCTCGGATCACCGATACCGCCATTCTTGCGGCGAGGAACGGATCCTCCCCGAAGTACTCGAAGTTGCGGCCGTTCATTGGGGCGCGATAAATATTCATGCCGGGCCCAAGAATAAAATGCACTCCACGCGCACGCGCATCCTGACCCATTGCTGTACCGAAACGCTGCGCCAGATCGACATCCCATGACGCGGCCAGGGCGATACTCGCAGGATAAGCAGTCGTCAACCCATAGTCGTGAACGCCCATGGGGCCGTCGGACATCTTCAGGGAAGGAATGCGGAGTCGAGGAATCGGGCGCGTGTAGAAATCGTTGATGCCCCCGATCATCTCGATCTTTTCCTCGATAGTCATCTGGCTGAGAATCGAATCCACTCGTTTTTCCACGTCGGCGCTCGATGGCGCAGGCTGGCTTGTGGCGGATGGCACAACAAGCAGAAGAATGACTGCTACTGCGAACATTCGTACCCTCAAGATCGCACGATCCATACTCAGGCCCTCTCGATATTCCGATCCAGCATAACTCAACTCCTCTATCTCACTTTTTCGTTTGACTATCGCGTGAGTCGAATCCACACTAACGCTCGCATGTCTTCTCGTCGGAAATTCATCACCCGCTCCGTTGGCGCAATCGCCGGAGCGTACGCCGCCTCCAAGTCTTGGGCGAGCGAAACAGATGCTCAAGCGTCCCTCACAGAAGTTGCCAGCCTGTGCGGAGAATGGAAATTTCGCACTGACCCCGACGATCGTGGCGTGAAGAGCAATTGGTACGGCACAAGCGTTCCCGGCGAAGAGTGGCGCACCGTCAAAGTGCCTCACACATGGCAGATCGAAAGTCCGCTCACTGGCTATCGCGGCGTCGCATGGTATTGGCGAACCTTCGATCTGCCACCGGGGAGCACGCCCGGCGGAGGACGGGAATACACCGTGAGGGTGGAGTTCGAAGCGGTCTTCCACTCCGCTACAGTCTGGGTCAACGGCGCACCTGCGGGAGAGCACACGCGCAAGGGCTACACGGCCTTCACGCTCGACATCACACATCTGCTGCGTTGGGATCAAGGCAACACGATTGCAGTCCGCGTAGACAATGCCTTCAACCAGCACATGGTGCCTAGAGGCCAGTCGAGCGACTGGGCGAATGACGGAGGCATCTTCCGTCCGGTGCAGCTTTTGATCACTCCAAAGACGGCTGTGGAACGTGTCGATGTGGACGCAGTGCCCGACCTCTCCAGCGGACAAGCGAAACTGACGATCACGGCGTTCATCCGAAACACGAGTTCGAAAACATGGAGTGGCAAAGGTTCTTTCCGCGTCGTGAGCGAAGGAGAATCACAGCCCGTGTTGACTGGTTCGATGAGCAAAACTCTTTCCGTCAAGGCGGGGGCGGTCGAAGCGTGCACCCTACAGGCGATTTTGCCCAATGCCAAGCTGTGGCATTTTGATCATCCCCATCTCTACGACCTCGATTTCTCAATTGCAGATCGGCACAAAGAACACAGATTCACGACGACCTTCGGCGTGCGCAAGCTTGAGATTCGAGACGGAGCCTTCTACCTCAACGGCGAGCGCGTGCGACCCATGGGCGTGGAACGCATGGCGGGAAGCAACCCCGAGTTCGGCATGGCCGAACCGACGGAGTGGATTGCCCACGACCATGCGGACATGAAACATCTGAACTGTGTGTTCACTCGCGTTCATTGGCCCCAGGACAAACGCGCTCTGGACTATTGCGACCGTCACGGCATTCTTACGCAAACTGAGGTCCCGGCCTGGGGTCCGGACACATTCTCTGGGATGAAAGCTGAGCCTGACGCGGACATCCTGCAAAATGCATACGAACAACTGCGCGAGATGATTGCTCGGGACTTTAATCATCCATCGGTTGTGGTTTGGGGTTTATGCAACGAGATTGGGGGACAAAATCCACCCGCGTACCAGTTCGCCAAGCGAATGCTTGAGGAGGCCAAGCGACTGGACCCGGGCCGTCTCTGCACCTACGCTTCGAACTCGCTGGGCAGCACCCCACAGCGCGACGTCTCTGGGCTGATGGATTTTGTCGAAGCCAACGAATATTTCGGAACATGGGCTCATGGAACGGCGGTGGACGCCGGCCGTTATCTGGACGATATTCATGCGGTGTTTCCTGGCAAGCCAATTGTGGTTTCCGAGTATGGATACTGCGCCTGCACACCCGACCGGCCGGAGGGCGACGAGCAGAGGATGGAAATCCTTCGCTCACATGACGCGGCCATGCGCTCTAAGGATTTTATCGCCGGAGCCATCTTCTTCTGTTACAACGACTACCGTACTCATATGGGCGATCGCGGTGTGGGTGTGTTGCAGCAGCGGGTCCACGGCGTGGTGGATGTCTACGGCGCGCGCAAGCCGTCGTATGAACTCCTACGCGCCGAGTGCAGCCCGATTGAATCGCTCACGGTCGAGCACGAGCGGAGCAAATTTCAAATTCTGATCAGGACACGGCGCGACCTGCCAGCGTATACACTCCGAGGCTACAAGCTGCGAGGATTGTTCTTCGGGGAGGGTAATATTCCAGTCGAAAGACAGGAAGTGAATCTACCGGACTCCGTGCCGGGCAGTGAGATGAAGGTGGACCTGGAATTCAGCCAGTCGCTGCGGCCAATGCATTTGGAACTAGACGTCCTGCGTCCCACAAGCTTTTCGGCGTACTTCTTGGATTGGAAACCGTAGCCAGCCGAAACGAGCCGCGGACGGAATTGAGCACGGCGTACGCGATAAACCGCAACTCAAACCGCATCGGGGGTCAGACCCGCAGATCGCGAAGGTACGGGACGCTGGCCTTCATCATTTCCAGGTCCATTTCGACGAAGTAATTCTTGATGCCACCCGTCTTCGCAGCGGCAAAGATCCTCTTCCAGTTTAGGGAGTCTTGTCCCACCGGCACTATCTTCTTGGTCTGCGCCGACCAACCCTGCACGTGCATCGAAATGAAGCGGCCGGGATACTTCAGGAAATATTCGGCGGCATCGTAGCCGCGGCTGATGGTAGAAACCTGGAACTGGAATTTCACGAGTTTGGGGTCGAGGAGTTCAAACAACACGTCGTAGGTGCGCTTGCCGTCCACCGTCGAGAGTTCGAAGGTTTCGTTGTGGAGTCCCTGTTGGATGCCCGCTTTTGCAGCTTGCTCCCCCATCTTGTTGTATTCGTCGGCGGCCCGTTTCACGTCATCCATGGTGGGCTTTTCAGGCCCGTCGAGGCTGGGCACCAGCATCTGGGTGAGGCCGACATCTTTCGCCCAGGCAATCGCGGCCTGCTGATCTTTTCTCAATTCGTCGATGCCGAAATGAGAACTCACACAACCGACGCCCGCGTCGCCCAGAATTTTGCGGAGTTCGGCTCCCTTGTATTTGGCGAGACCGGCGAATCCGTTGTCGGCGTAACCGACGGGCGAGCACAGTTCGATCATTTGAAATCCGGCCCCCGCGAGCTGTTTGATTGTGCCGGGAAAGTCCTGCTCGATCATTTTTCTGACCGGCCAAGTCTGGCATCCGATGGGCAGACCCAGAGGATTGGCGCGAAGAGCAAGCACGCCCGTGGAAAGAGAGCCGGCCGCAGCGGTGCACGCCGCCGCACTCTTCAGAAAGTCTCTTCTCGAAATTTCAGACATTGACGCCTCCTCATTTCCAGCAGCGTTTATTCACTAGAGTTCCCAACCACTGCGGCGTTCTGGCTTGACATACTTCTGAGCAACCTCGGAGTTCACGCTCAATTTGGAGCGATCCCAGGTAAGCTTCTGCCCCATGCGAGACGCGACGTTGCCCAGGAGCAGCGTCTCGGTGACAAGACCTTCAAATTCGAAGTTCCCCCCAGGCTTCACCTTGCCTCCCTTGCAGGCATCGAGCCATTCGCGCTCGTTACCAGGAGAACGCGGCAGGGTCTTCGGAGGTTGTTTGTAGCTATCCATCTTCGATTGGGGAATCAGCTTGGGATTTCCGCCGTTGAAGCTGCAGAGAATCTTTCCACGGTCTCCAACAAACAGAAGCCCTTCATCTTCCTCGCCTTCACCCTTCAGGGGACGGTTTTCTTCCAATTCCTCTGGGCGCGCCGGTTTCAGACCACCGTCGTACCATGTGAATTTCACCGGAGGCATATCGCCACGGGCTGGGAAACTGTAGCGGACGATCGAGGCGAGCGGATAAGTCTCGTCGTAGCGGTCGCTGGAGCTCGACTCCACACTCACGGGCGCCTCGAGCCTCAACACGCGAAAGATTGTGTCGAAGCTGTAGGAACCCATATCACCCAGAGCTCCGCAACCAAAGTCGGTCCATCCACGCCACACAAAAGGAAGATATGCGTGGTTGAAAGGACGCTCCGGCGCCGGGCCGAGCCAAAGGTTCCAATCCAAACCGTCGGGCACGGGTTCAACTTCCTTTGGCCGTTCCAAACCCTGCGGCCAGAATGGCCGGCTCGACCAGTTGCTGACTTCCCGGACAGGTCCAATCGCGCCGTCCCATATCCATTCGCAGAGTAAACGAGTGGATTCGGAAGCCTGGTTGCCGACCGCGATTTGCGTGGCCACGCCAGTCTCGCGCGCGATTTCGGCGATGCGACGCGCTTCATAGATGGTGTGAGTCAGAGGCTTCTGGCAAAACACGTGCTTGCGCTTCTTCATCGCGGCGGCCGACACAGCCGCGTGCAGATTGTCCGTCGTACACACAACCACGGCGTCGAGATCCTTTTGCTTCTCGAGCAATTCGCGGAAGTCATTGTAGGCGGCACACCCACGATATTGGCCGGATCGCTGCTGAGTTCCGTAATAGCCGTCCACAATTTTCTGACAAGGTTCGCGGCCGGCAACGCCGCTCGTAACGGCGAGCGAATGAGATAACTGAATGGGTTGATCGGGACTGAGCCAATCCCAACCGCTGTTGACGCCGAGCAGTTTGCGGACGGATTTGCAGAACTCATGTGTGTCCCACTGCGGATAGTTCGCACCTGATTTATTGCAGTCGCAGACCGCGACCCCCTGCACATCGGGCTCCCGCAAGAAGTGCAGCATGACACGCAGGCCCTGGGCGCCGACGCCGATGAAGGCGATGTTGACCTTGTCGCTGGGCGGAACATAGCCTGTGCCGCCTAACACCCGGCGCGGAACAATCGAAAAACCAATCGCCGCTGCCGCAGTTTGCCCTAGAAATTTACGTCGCGAAACGGAGCCCTGTAGATCGCTGCAAGATCGAACTTGATTCTTCACGTTCGCCTCCCTTACCGCAGGTCACGATACCTATCTTGCCGTGCGAGTTACGGCACTTCTGATCCAACCCGATACTGTAAACGAATCGGAGGTCTGCGTGTGCGAAAGTTGTGCGCTCGGCAGACGGAATTAAAACTATCGCTACGCTGCGGCAAGATAGATGTATCGCAGCACGAACAAAATGGTGAGGATCCAAATGAGGGTGTTGATCTCGCGAATCTTTCCCGCCGCGATTTTGACGACCGTATAGGAGATCAGACCAAGGCTCAGGCCCGTCGCGATGCTGAAGGTGAGAGGTGTCGCGAGCATCGTGATAAATGCCGGGACGGCTTCACTGAAATCCTGCCACGCAATTTGTGCGATCGATTGTGTCATCAGCACACCGACGAGAATCAGCGCGGGAGCAGTCGCGTATGCTGGAATCGCGGTGGCTAGCGGCGAGCAGAATGTCGCCAGCAGGAAGAGAGCTGCGACGGCAACGTTGCTTAATCCAGTGCGCGCCCCGGCGGCGACTCCTGCGGCGCTTTCAATGTAACTCGTGACTGTGGAGGTCCCCGTCAGCGCGCCGACGACGGTGCCCACACCATCCGCTACCAGAATGCGGCCCGCGCGCGGTATCTTGCCGTCCTTAACGAAGCCGCCCTGCTCGCACACCCCAACGAGAGTGCCGACGTTGTCGAAGAGATCGACGAACAGGAACGCGAACAGGATTTCCAGTAAGCCAAGATGCACAGCCCCGCGAAAGTCCAACTGTAGGAACGTGGATGACGGGTGCGGCATCGAGAAGATCGCGGTTGGACGGTGCGTGATTCCGCGAAGAACTCCGAGCAGCGTGGTGCCGAAGATGCCGACGAGGATCGCGCCGTGGAGTTTTCGAGACATCAGGATCAGCGTGAGGGCGAGTCCAAAGCAAGCAGTCTGGACCTCCTTATCCGAGAAACTGCCCAACCCTACGAACGTATCGGGATTGGCCACTACGAGCTTTGCGTTGCGCAGGCCAACAAACGCAATGAACATTCCAATTCCAGCAGCGGTCGAGTGCTTCAAGCAATCGGGAATGCCATTGACGATCTGCTCCCGAACTCGAGTCACCGTGAGCACCAGGAAAAGCACGCCCGAACAAAAAACCACCGCGAGCGCGGTACGCCAGGGAACGTGCATCGCAATGCAAACCGAATAAGTGAAGTAGGCGTTCAACGACATCCCCGGAGCCAAGGCGATGGGATAGTTGGCGTACAACCCCATCACCAGCGTGGCCACCGCCGCGGACATGCAGGTCGCAAAGACGACGCCATCCGGCGGCATTCCTGCCTTGGCTAGAATCTGGGGATTCACGACTACGATGTAGGCCATGGTCACGAAAGTCGTGAGACCGCCCAACATCTCCTGCTTCACAGAAGTCTGGTTCTCGGTGAGTCTGAAATAGCGATCGATCAATCGTCCTCCATAGACCTGCGACTCGCGGGTACTCGAAACGATTCAGTACTCAATTTTGTTTGGCTTGTTTTCCCAGGCACGAAACGCCGCCTGCGCTTCCTCGCGCATCATCTGGATCATGGGAATCTTGCGCTGCGAATGCGACCGTGCGATCTCGCTATAGATCAGAGAATCGTCGAATCCGATCTTTGAGGCGTCTGCGTCGGCGTTGGCGAAGTAGACCTTTGACAAGCGGGCCCAGTAGATAGCTCCCAGACACATGGGGCAAGGTTCACAGGAAGTGTAGATTTCGCAGCCTTCCAGATCGAACACTCCAAGCTTCTTGCAGGCGGCGCGGATGGCGAGGACCTCCGCATGCGCGGTGGGATCATTTGTAGAGGTGACTTGGTTAGCGGCCTCGGCGACAATCTCGCCGTCCTTCACTACGACGGCACCAAAAGGTCCACCGCGTCCGGATCGGACGTTATCGAGGGAGAGCTGTATGGCGCGAGCCATGAAAGGATTGTCCATGGGTTGGCTCTGTCTGTGCGTAATCGTGAAGGGCCGCTGGCGTCAGCAACCCGCGAACCCGCAACTAGTCGACATGGACTCTTTCGCAGCCGCTTCGCTGAGAAGCGAGTATAAGCTGGACTCGGAATTTCGTAAAATGCTGATTTAATTGTGCAGTTGCAAGGAACGTGAGGAGCTGAAATCTTGGATCTGCAGGCCTTCGTTGCTCGGCGAGTGGTCACTCCTGAGGGGGTCCGTCCCGCGGCCGTCCTCGTGGACGGAGAGCGGATCCAGGCGGTCGTTTCTCCCGATCAAGTAACCGATCGATACAAGATCCACGATTTCGGCGAGGCGGCCATCCTTCCCGGTCTCGTCGATTCCCATGTGCACATCAATGATCCTGGTCGTTCCGACTGGGAAGGCTTCCAAACCGCAACGCGCGCTGCGGCGGCGGGTGGCTATACTCTCCTCGTCGATATGCCCCTAAACTGTCTTCCAGCGACAACTACAGTCGCTGCGCTGAAGGCGAAGCGTGAGGCAGCGCGCGGCAGGTGCCATGTCGACTGGGCGGCGTGGGGCGGCGTGGTCAACGACAATCAAGAGCACATCGAAGCGCTCGCGGCAGATGGAGTTCCCGGCTTTAAATGTTTTCTCATCGACGCCGGAATCGATGGCTTCACCATGGTTACCGAGCGGGAATTGCGATTGGCCCTGCCGCATGTTGCCCGGACCAAACTTCCACTACTCGTTCACGCTGAACTCGCAGGGCCGATTGATCGCGCCACCAACGCTCTGACCAACTCAGATTGGAGCCGCTACTCGACCTATCTCCAGTCTCGCCCCGACGAAGTGGAACTGGCTGCCATCCGGCTGATGCTGTCGCTGTGCAGGGAATACGGCTTCCGCCTACACATCGTTCATCTGTCCTCCGGACAAGCACTTCCCGAACTGCGTGCGGCACGTGCTGAAGGGCTGGCTGTAAGTGTGGAGACCTGTCCACAGTACTTGCACCTTTCTGCCGAAACGATCGCGAATGGAGCCACGCTGAGCAAGTGCGCACCGCCGATCCGCTCCTGTGAGAATCGTGAGAAGTTATGGGAGGGCCTCAGAGATGGAACGATCGACTTCGTGGTTACCGACCATTCGCCCTGTCCGCCAGCCATGAAGCGCCTTGCGGAAGGCAACTTCCGCACGGCTTGGGGCGGAATTGCAAGCCTTTCCGTAGCGCTGCCGCTGATGTGGACTGAAGCCAGCAAACGAGGATTCACGTTGCTCGATCTGGCGCAGTGGATGGCAGCCGGGCCGGCTCGACTTGCCGGCTGCGAGACGCGCAAGGGGCGCATTGCCGCTGGCCATGACGCGGATTTCGTGATCTTTGAACCCGACCGGGAATTTACGGTCGCGAAGGATAGACTGCATTACCGCCATGCCGTGTCTCCATATTTGGGCGAGGCGCTTCGCGGCGTGGTGCAAGCCACCTATCTGCGAGGGAACCCTGTCTTCTCAGATGCAGCATTCCCCGGTGATCCCACTGGGCGGGAGTGCTCCACAAATCAAAACAGTCGATCGGCGCCATAAGCTTTTTCTATCTGGCTCTGCGCAGACTTCCCTGCCATTGTTCGCGGGTCTGTCATACACTATCCCATCCCCAAAATCCGTGCGATCCGGCCGCGGGAGTTGGGAATATTTTTTGAGCCATTGACGCATGAATACCGATTCCATCGTCGGCCACTCCGTTCCGCGCAAGGAAGGGCGCGACAAGGTGACCGGACGTTCCCAGTACGTTGACGATATGGTTCTGCCCAACATGCTCTTCGGAGCAACCGTTCGCAGCCAGATTCCTCGCGGCCGAATCAAGAAGATCACGTTCGGTCCGGGAATTCCCTGGGATGAATTCATCGTGGTGTCGGCGAAAGATATTCCTGGCAAGAATTGCATCTCGCTGATCGGCGACGATCAGCCCTGTCTGGCCACCGAGTTCGTGAATCATCCGGAGGAACCAATCCTGCTGTTGGCCCATCCCGACCGCCATCTCCTCCCGAAAGCAGTTCAAGCGGTCTCCATCGAATACGATCCGTTGCCAGCCATCTTCACAATTGACGAGAGTGAGCGCCGCACAGAGATCATCTGGGGCGAGGACAACGTTTTCAAAACTTACCTGATCGAGAAAGGCGATCTCGACACCGTTTGGGAAAAGGCCGACTACATTGTGGAAGGCGAGTATTCAACCGGCGCTCAGGAGCAGCTTTACATCGAGAACAATGGGATGATCGCCGCCTTTGATCCAGAGCAAGGCATCACGGTATGGGGCTCGCTGCAATGTCCTTATTACATTCATAAGGCGCTGATGGCGCTCTGCAACTTGCCGGCAGAACAAGTTCGCGTGGTGCAGATGGAGACCGGAGGCGCCTTCGGAGGGAAAGAGGATTATCCGTCGATGATCGCTGCACACGCCGCGCTGCTGGCGATCAAATCCGGCAGGCCAGTAAAGATTATTTATGACCGCCTCGAAGACATGGTGGCGACTACGAAGCGACATCCTTCGCGCACCCGCCATCGGACCGGCGTCAGCGGTGACGGGAAGATTCTCGGGGGAGAAATCGACTTCACCATTGATGGCGGGGCGTATGCCACCTTGTCCTCGGTGGTCCTTTCCCGCGGGGCAATTCACGCGGGCGGGCCGTACTATTGGCCGAGTGTTCGTATCGGCGCTAAGGCAGTCGCCACCAACGCACCGCCGCATGGAGCGTTCCGTGGCTTTGGCGCGCCGCAGAGTCTGTTTGCTATGGAACGGCACATGGACCGCATCGGCCAAATCGTAGGTCTTTCCCCGGTCGAGATCCGCCGTCGCAATTTTCTGCAACCCGGGCAGGCCACTACGACGGAACAGGTCGTGCGTGAGCCGATCGATCTGGGGAAGTTGCTCGACCGAGCATTGGAGATTTCCGACTACCACTCGAAGAGACGAAGTTTCGCGTCCTGGAATCAGGCCGGGGCATTGAGAAAAGGCATGGGCATTGCCACGTTTCTGCACGGAGCCGGATTCACTGGATCCGGCGAGCGTTACCTGAGTTCAGTGGTCGGAGTGGACGCTTGCGACGACGGCAGTGTTCAGGTGCTGGTTTCGAGCACCGAGTTTGGCCAAGGAACAAAAACCGTCCTGAGCCAGATTGCAGCCGAGGCGCTCCGCCTGCCCTACGAGAACGTGACCGTGGCGCAACCGGATACGTTCGCAGTTCCCAATAGTGGCCCCACTGTGGCATCTCGCACCGTGATGGTGGTGGGAAGCCTGGTAAAGTCTGCCGCCCTTGGAATTGCGCAGACTTTGATTTCCTCCAACTTGCTGCGCGAAGGATATTCGGCGGATGAGTTCCGCGCGGCCTGCCGGCAACATGTCTCGAAGCATGGACAGTTCCGTTGTTGGTCGCGTTACGAGGCCCCCAGCGACATTTTCTGGGATGACGAAAAGTATCGGGGAGAAGCTTATGCCGCCTTTGCCTGGGCCGTTTACATCGCCGAAGTCACGGTTGACCTTACGACATACAGCGTATCGGTGGACGACTTCGTGGCGCTTCAGGAGGTCGGCCGAGTTTTGCACCCACTCTTAGCGCGGGGACAGATCATCGGTGGTGTCGCTCAGGGAATCGGATTCAGCCTTTACGAAAAAGTGGTTTGGCAGAACGGGCGCATGCAAAATGGCCAGATGACCAACTACATCATGCCCACGTCGAGCGATTTGCCGCCCATTCGCGTCTTCTTTGAAGAGTTGGGAAACATCCATGGAGCGTATGGAGCGAAGGGCATTGGCGAACTTCCGATGGACGGTCCAGCCCCGGCCATTGTGAACGCTGTGGAAGATGCTCTCGGGACTCATTTCGATTCCATACCTCTGCTTCCCGAAGACATCATGGACGCGCTTCTGGACCCGTCGCGACGAAACTATGCAACTGCTAGTAGCGAGGACAGATGACCGATTCTCGCGGGAGCAACGAAAAGATCGAGATGTCACTTACGGTCAACGGTGAGACGAAGAAGGTGCAAGCTTATCCGATGGAGCGTCTGCTCGACGTCCTGCGATTGGAACTTGGACTGACCGGAGCGAAAGAAGGTTGCGGAGAAGGCGAGTGCGGCTCCTGCTCAGTGTTGCTGGATGGCATGCTCGTGAATAGCTGCCTGGTGCCCGCTCTTCAAGCCGCTGGCACGAGCATCGTCACGATTGAAGGATTGGCGCACGGCGAAAGGCTGCACGTCTTGCAGGAGGCGTTTCTCGAATGCGGCGGTGCGCAATGCGGCATCTGCACGCCCGGGATGATTCTCGCCGCATGCCATTTATTAAAACAGAAGCCTGAGCCAACGATCGAAGAAATCCGCGAAGGCCTCTCCGGCAATCTCTGCCGGTGCACGGGCTACAGCCAGATTCTCGAAGCGGTGGCAGAAGCGGCGCGACGCAGGTCGACTGCATGAGATCGAACCCCTCGGAGTACGAAATGGTCGCACCTGGCAATCTGCTGGCTATCGTTTCACTGCTGGCAAAAGAGCCCGGCCTGTGGCTTCCGATTGCTGGTGGCACCGATGTGATGGTGCAATATGCGGCCGGGAAGTTGCCGGCGAGAAAGCTAGTCAGCATCTGGAACCTTCCGGAGTTGCGGCACATCGAAGTCGCCACGGGCGAGATTCGCATTGGAGCGGCGTGCACGTATACCAACTTGCGCCAGCACGATGTTTTGGGACGCGAGTTCCCTCTCTTGACCTCTGCCGCCCGCTGGACCGGAGGAGTTGCGAATCAGAATCGGGGGACAATCGGCGGCAACATCGTGAACGCTTCGCCGGCGGCCGACTCTCTCCCCGCGCTGCTCGTTTACGAAGCGGAAGTAATTTTAGTGTCGGTCCGCGGCGAGCGCCGCGTGCCTTATGTTGCCTTCCACACGGGATATAAAACAACTCTGCTCGCGCCCGACGAGCTGATTCGAGCCGTGTGCCTGCCTCGACAGTTCTCGGGATACGTCAGCCATGCCCGCAAAGTTGGAGCGCGCAACGCGCAGGCCATTTCCAAAGTATGTATCGCCGCTCTGGGGCGGGTGCGGGATGGTTTCGTCGACGATGTGAGAATCGCCTTGGGCAGTGTCGCGCCCGTTCCGCTTCGCCTCCGTGAAACAGAACGAGTCGTGAAGGGACGATCGATCGATTCTGACTTATTGCGAACGGCGAGAGAGGCTGCTACTGACGAGATCCATCCGATCGACGACATTCGCTCGACCGCGAGGTATCGCCGGGCAGTGGCGGGCAATCTGGTGGTCGAATCCCTGAATCGCCTCAGTTCTGAGCAAACACCTGCGAACCGCAACGAGGTATCGGCCATTTTGGCGCAGTGGAATCATCTCTCTACCGACGATGCCATGCACGCGATTCTTCCCTGCTGCGGTTCGAAGGCCTGGGCGCAAGGCATCGTCACCCGAAGACCGTTTGCGGACCTGGCTGCGCTGCTGGCTGCGTCGAATGAAACGTGGCGCAGCCTCGAGCCATCGGACTTGGATGGAAGCGTTCAACAGTCATCCGAGAATCGGCGAGTCACGCGCACCGCAGTCTCCGCCGACGCAATCCTCAGCTTGGTCGGCACAGGAGCAACGACAAGTATCCGACGCCGACGCTGCATTGAAGGCAGCTCTGGCGGATGCCAATCGGCTATACGAGCAGCGTTTCCATCGTACTTTTATCGTTTGCGCGACCGGCAAGTCAGCCTCGCAGATTCTGGAGATTCTTCAACGACGCCTCAACAACGGCGCAGAGACCGAGTTGCAAGAAGCGGCCGAGCAGCAACGGCAGATTACAGAAATCCGGCTAAGGAAATGGCTCCAATCATGAAGCGAATTTCGACTCACATTCTGGACCTCACGCATGGTAAGCCCGCCACGGCGGTGCCCGTACGATTGGAAAAACAGAACCCTACCGGAGATTGGCGACTGATCACCTCCGCTCGCACCGACGAAGACGGCCGATGCCCGCAGTTGCTGTCAGAAGGCGAAGATCTCTCCGCCGGGGTCTATCGTCTGATTTTTGACACTGGGAGTTATTTCGCGCGACAGAGAGTCGATGCTCTCTATCCAGTAGTAGAAGTCGTGTTCCAGGTGCGTCAAGGCGAATCGCATTTTCACGTTCCACTGCTTTTAAGCCCGAACGGATACTCAACTTATCGCGGCAGCTGAGCGCCAAGCCGCAATCCGATGGAGTCGATAAAGTGACCTCGTCAATCCGCGAATGGCTGAACCTGCTGGTACGCTGGACGCACGTATTTGCGGCCATCATGTGGGTCGGCCAAACATACTATTTCACTTGGCTGGACGGGCAATTTAACAGGCTGGCCAGGAAGACCGCGACGGATGGCACCACTCCATCGATCTGGATGGTGCACAGCGGCGGATTCTACACCGTCGACCGACAGAAGTCGCTCAAGGTCGGCCCCGATCAAGTGCATTGGTTCCGCTGGGAAGCGCTGACGACTTGGCTCAGCGGAATAATTCTGCTGGGTCTGGTCTACTACTCCAGCAGCGGACTCGTCGATCCCGATGTTGCGGCCATTTCGCAAACGAGCGCGATTGCCATCGGACTCGCGGTACTGGCGGGCGGTTGGATCGTCTACGATCTGGCGCTGCGGTCGCCGCTAGGCCAGGCAGAGAGCGGATTCGCTCTGTTCTCTCTGGTCGTGATTGCCGCGCTCGCGTGGGGACTGACGCATGTATTCAGCGCGCGCGCTGCCTATATTCACGTGGGTGCGGTGTTCGGAACCATCATGACCGCAAACGTTTGGTTCCGGATTCTCCCGTCCCAACGCAAGATGATTGCGGCGGCTGCGGCCGGGCAGGCATTCGACGCTTCACTGAGCGCTCAAGCCAAGCTCCGATCCAAACACAATACTTTCATGGCGGTTCCCGTTGTCTTTATCATGATCAGCAATCACTTTCCGGTCGCGACCTATGGGAACAATTACAACTGGGAGCTTCTGGTTGCGCTTGTTCTTCTCGGCTGGGCAGCGGCGAAGGTGATACGGGAGTCCTGAGTTCTGAAGCGGACTCTCCGAAATTCAAACTGAGATCCCGTGCAGAGCACCGAAATCACAACGCGAGCGGTCGAAGTTATCCAACGGTGTATGAAGCTCGCGTCGTTTTCCGAGGACCATGGCAGCACGCGCCGAACGTTTCTCTCGGCCCCGATGCGCGAGTGCCACCAGGAAATCGAACGTTGGATGGAACCTCTTGGCGCCGAAATGCGGATCGATGCCGCCGGCAATTTGCGTGGAGTCTATGCGGCTGCGCAACCAGACGCTCCGCGCCTTCTGATCGGCTCGCACCTCGATACAGTTCCGAATGCCGGGGCCTACGACGGTATACTCGGCGTTGTGATCGCCATCGCTCTATTGGAAGAACTCAGAGGACGGCGACTTCCTTTTGCAATCGAGGTGGTGGGTTTTTCCGAGGAGGAAGGAGTACGCTTTAGCACGCCATTTATTGGCAGCCGTGCACTAGTTGGCAGGCTTGATGAAGAACTACTCGGCGTCGTCGATGCTCAAGGCGTCTCAGTGAGAAAAGCAATTGAAGATTTTGGACTGGATCCCAACGAGATTTCTCGGGCCGAATTGCAACACGACACCATTGGCTACCTCGAGTTTCATATCGAGCAGGGGCCGGTTCTCGAGAGATTGAATCTTCCACTTGCAGCGGTGGAAGGCGTTGCCGGACAGAGCCGGTTGGAATTCACATTCCTGGGCCATGCCAACCATGCCGGGACCACGCCAATGCATCTGAGAAGAGATGCGATTGCCGGCGCGGCGGAGTGGATCGGCGTGGTCGAACGGTCGGCCCTGGAAGTCCTCGGCTTGGTGGCAACGGTCGGAAAAATCGAAGCGAAACCGGGTGCAACCAATGTCATCGCTGCGGAGGTGCGTCTGACGCTCGACGTTCGCCACATTTCTGATGAGGCTCGCACTCGGGCCGTGGACGATTTCACCCGTCAGGCCCAGAGAATTGCTGCCCATCGCGGGCTGAAAGTCCGAGAGGGTCTCATGCTGAGCCAGCCTGCAGTCGCCATGGACCCATTCCTCGTTGGGGAGATCGAACAAGCGATCTCCAAGACGGGATGCACGCCACATCGGATGGTGAGCGGCGCGGGTCACGATGCCATGATCTTGGCGGAGAGAGTACCAAGCGCAATGATTTTTCTTCGCACCCCCGGTGGGATCAGCCACGACCCCGCGGAATCGGTCGCACAGAACGACGTTGAGAAGGCAATCGTGTGTGGCGTGCATCTTCTGGACCAACTCGCGTCATCGCCCAAATTTCACAAGAGGACAAACCGTGCATAATCTTGGCCGGACTCGAAGCTCGCAACAGCCGAATCATCTACTGCTGACTCCCGATACGTTTGTCCGCACAACCTTGCCGGGAATGGCGAAATGCTCGGCGGTTGTGCACGTCAGCCCGGCTCTGGGCGCCAAGTTCACCGAGTACACGGCTGAGTTCGAAGCTGGCGGAGAACTCGGACCTACGTCTGCTCAGCGCTTTATTTTTGTCATCGAAGGCAGTGTGAAGGTAGAAGCAGAGGGCAAATCGAAAAAATTAGGCATCAACGGTTACGCATACTTTCCCGAAGGATTCCGTCATCAGGTCGTCGCCACCAAAGTGAGCCGTCTCGCTGTCATCGAAAAGCCCTTTCAGCCTCTCGATTCGGCAAAGCAACCCCTCTGGATTATCTCGAGCGAAGATGCAGTCTCCTCGCACCCACTCGGGGATGATCCGAGACTGCAGGTCAAGTGTCTACTGCCCGACGACATGAGTTTCGACTTCGCCGTGAATACCATGGTTTACGAGCCCGGCGCCGCACTGAGCATGGTCGAAATGCACGTGATGGAGCACGGACTCATGATGCTCGAAGGCGGGGGGATTTACCGGCTCGGCGACTCGTGGTATCCCGTGACCGCGGGAGATCTCATCTGGATGGGACCATGGTGCCCGCAGTGGTTCGGAGCGATCGGCAAGGTGCCTGCAAAATATCTCATCTACAAAGACTGGAACCGCCATCCCTTGGCGGGCTCGCAACGATGAGCCTGACGATCAATGGCGACCAGTTGCAGACCGAAATTGAAGAGCTGGCTTTGATTTCGGAAGCTGATCCGCCTGTCGTAACTCGAATTGTTTTCACTCCACCTGATCTGAAGGCACGTGCTTGGATGAAGGCTCGCTGTGAAGAGGCTGGCCTCGCCGTCCGTGAGGATGCGGTTGGCAATACCTTCGCGCGCTGGGATGGTTCTGATCC
Organism: uncultured Acidobacteriaceae bacterium; assembly: GCA_963701935.1. Classification (GTDB taxonomy): domain Bacteria; phylum Acidobacteriota; class Terriglobia; order Terriglobales; family Acidobacteriaceae; genus Sulfotelmatobacter. The sequence continues at coordinate 154,127 of CAVPBT010000005.1, forward strand.
GTCTGCGCCAGCGGTCGGTACCGGATCGCACATCGACGCGATTCCGAACGCTGGTAAATACGATGGCGTCGTGGGCGTGCTGGGAGGTCTGGAAGCGATCCGGGCGTTAAAACAGAATGGATTTCGCCCAAGGCATTCCATCGAGCTACTAATCTTCACTTCCGAGGAACCGACGCGATTTGGAATCGGATGCCTGGGAAGTAGATTACTGTCGGGTACGCTTTCTGCAGATGCAGCGGGCAGGCTAACAGATAACAACGGTACGCCACTCGAGGAAGTGCGACGTAAGGCCGGGTTCACCGGTGCACTGGAGCAGGTGAAGCTGCCGCGTGGATACTACAAAGCCTTCGTCGAACTGCACATTGAACAAGGTCCGCTGCTGGAGCGGCAACAGATTCCTCTCGGCGTTGTCACGAAAATCGCCGCGCCCGCAAGCCTTCGAGTGTCGATCGAAGGTTCGGGTGGACACGCCGGCGGAGTGTTAATGCCTGATCGGCGCGACGCACTCTGCGCTGCTGCCGAGTTGATCCTGGCGATTGAGAATGCCGCGCGCACCAGTGGCGCCATCGACACTGTCGCGACGGTCGGCATTTGCGAGGTATTCCCCGGCGCTGTCAACAGCATTCCGAGCCGAGTCCGCCTCACCGTGGACATTCGTGATACAGATCAGAAACGCCGCGATCTCGTCATGCGCACAATCGACGCCGCTTGTCATTCGATCTCAGCGAAGCGGCAAGTGTCGGTGAACAGCGAACTGGTGAACGCCGATGCGCCCGCGGATTGCGCGCCAGCAGTCATCGAGGCGCTGTCTCGATCCTGCCGCAAGCACGAACTGAATTTCATGCCTATGGCGAGTCGGGCCTATCACGATTCGCTTTTCATGGCGCGCATCGCCCCCGTCGCCATGCTGTTCATCCCCTGCCGCAATGGGTACAGCCACCGTCCTGACGAGTACGCTGCACCGCAGGACATTGCGCGGGGAACGCTCGTGTTGGCTGAGACCCTCGCGGCCTTGTCCGCGTAAGGCTGCCAGATCCGGCCGTCACTATGGGACTTGAGGAATGGTCGATTCCCGTTCTGCCCAATGCTCCACGAGATCGCGCACCACCTTATCTCCGACGATCTGCGCAGCTTCCAGAGCCGGCAAATACGCAGAGTAGTTGCCGGAAACCATTTCCTGGAGGCTCTCGGCGACCGGCACACCGGGCGCTTCTCGGTCGTAGTTGCTGACCGTACGCAGCACGAGCACGCGCTGCACATCAGCGCGCCAGCCTGATTGAGGAATGTGAGTGCCTGTAAAGTACCCGAATCTTCCATCGCCGCCACCATGTAATTTCCCTTGCCCGCCGTGTAGTAGCGAGTCCACTGGTTGGCCCATTCATCCATTTTCGAACCATGCCAGAAGGTACTCGCCGATAATGTGTCGCCTCTTGCCACGAACGGGGGCTTCAGCGCATTCGGAAATCCTGCAAAACGTGTACGTGACTTGCGCAAGGAATCCGAATCAGCCAACGGCACACCTTGCGTAAGGCGGAATGCCCAACCTACCAGTCCCGAGTTGAGCGTGTAGATTTCGCCGTAGACGTCAGTGGCAGGCTGCTCGTAGGGTGTGCCCTTCCGCAGAGGAACATAGCCTGTTGTCCAATTCGCGGGAATCTGACGCCCGTCGATCTCAAACGCAAGGTCGCCATCCACCACATGATCCGCCCAGACCGCCGACCCAACCGAGACATCGGCAGGATCTCCACCGCCGATACCGGCAACAATCCAGTACGCCTTCGACAAATCGAAGCGCGGATCGAGGCCAAGAGCCATCACCGAGGCGGCGGCCTTGGCAGTTCCCACTCCCGTGACCATCCCGAGAACTCCATCCTTATTCAGACGCACGTGGTGATAACCGGCAGGCAGTGGAAGAATCTGGTCAAGGTGCTCGCGCTCTACCCAGAGTTGAAACTCACCCGGAGTGTCGCCCGTGTCCTCGCCGCGCTCAAACATGGTCACCACGACGACCTTGATTCGAATCGGTTCAGACTGGGCTGCGGTTTGGCCCAACAGATCGCCACAACAGACTGCGAATAGAGTGACCGAGAGGAGGACCTGCTTAACAGGACTGCACATGGAATCTCCGTTGCGCGATGTCAGTGGGATGTCTTGGATGCTATCGATTCCCGGACTCGAGCGTAACCGGGCTTGATGACGGAGTAGATGAAATCACAGCGCTGCTTGTACGGCAAGAACGCACTCTTCATTGCATTGATCGTAATTTTTTCAAAGTCCGGCAATGAGAGTCCAAAGGTGTTCGCGGCCGCTTCAAATTCCTGACTCATCGATGTTCGGCTCATCAAACGGTTATCCGTGTTCAGAGTCACCCGGAATTTCTCTTGATAAAGAATCTTGAAGGGATGCTCCGCCAGACTCGGCGTTGCTCCAGTATGGACGTTGCTGAGTAGGCAAATCTCGAGCGGGATGCGTTTGTCGAGGACATATTGAGCGAGGTCGCCCAACTTCACTGCTTTACCGTCGACAACCGCGATATCGTCAATCAGGCGCGTTCCGTGTCCGATGCGATGCGCCCCGCAATATTGAATCGCCTGCCAGATCGATCCCTTCCCGTAGCCTTCGCCGGCGTGAATCGTGATGTTAAAGTTCTCGCGCTGGATGTAATGAAAAGCGTCCACGTGCTTCTTTGGCGGATATCCGCCCTCTTCACCCGCCAGATCGAAGCCGACCACTCCACGCGCGCGAAAGTCGACGGCAAGCTCCGCCATTTCCAGCGACGTGTTCATATTGCGCATCGCGCAGATGATCAAACCAGAGGAGATCCCAAAGTCTTTTCGCCCCCGCTCCAGTCCTTTCAGCACGGCCGAGACAATTTGCTGATGCGTCAATCCCTTTTGGGTATGAAAGACTGGCGCAAAGCGAGTCTCGAAATATACGATTCCATCCCGGCTCAGATCTTCGGCCTGCTCATACGCAACGCGCTGCAGTGCCTCCTCTGTCTGCATCACAGCGATAGTGTGCGCAAAACCCTCCAGATATTTCGCGAGGCTCCCCTGATTCGCCCCGCGAAAGAACCACTCGGACAGGGCTTCTGGAGAGACCGTTGGAAGGTCGGCATAGTGCGCGTCTCGGGCCAAGTCAATGACAGTCTGTGGCCGCAGCACACCATCCAAATGCTCGTGCAAGAGGACTTTGGGGAGACTCTGCAATAATCCTGTGTCGAGTTTCATGGAAATGCGCGAGTCTCGCAGTTAGATCGGGACCGCGAGGTGCAATCAGTTTATCCGAAGTGCTCGCAAAGAATTGCCCTCCTAGTGCTGGGCGCCCGCACTCGCATACACGGTCTTCCCCGCTACGACCGTTTCCAACACCTGGACCTTCGCAATCTCTTCGGGGGGCACCAGAAGTGGATTGCGGTCGAGCATGATAAGGTCAGCGAACTTGCCTACTTCGATCGACCCAGTCGTATTGTCCTCGTGAAGCTCGTAAGCCGCGTCGATGGTTGCAGCGCGGAGCACAGCCTCGCGCGACAATCCGGGATCCTCACCAAGCCGGCCGCGATACTCGGGCGGGGCGCTGGAAGAGTTCGTGCGCGTCACGCCCACCTTCAAGGCGAACCATTCGTCCAACTGGTCCACCGGCCAGTCACTGCCGAAGGCGATGCGGGCCCCGGCCGCTGCGAAAAAGCCAGACGGCTCGATGATCTTCATTCGCGCCGGACCGAAATAGTCCCTAAGGCCCAACGTGTCGCCAGCGGGCTTGCCCCACTGCAGCGACAGCACTGGGATGGCACCCAGTTTCTTGTAGCGTGGAAAATCCTCGGGTTCGACGATCTCATCGTGAGCGATCGCCGGACGAATGTCGGCGCCAGGCAACGCCTTCCTCAGCGCTTCAATACCATCCAGCGCCGCATGGACAGCGCCGTCCCCATCTGCGTGCATGTGAGGATCGATTCCTGCTCGACCGAGTTCCACAAGCACATTAGCCAGTGCATCAGCAGAGAAATAGACTGCCGGTCCCCGGCTTGTTCCAGGCACCCAGAGTGGCTTCTCCGCGGTTCCGGCGTTCTTCAGATAGGGCTCGCTCATGGCCCCGGTGAATGCGGGAGCGGCAATCACTCCGTCGAGAAACAGCTTCGCGTTGCGCACGGTAATAGCGGACTCAGGCGTGTTCGTACGTTCGTCATATCGCTTCGCAAACCCGACGACGCGTCCGACAGCGGCCGCCAGGTCTCCGGCCTCCTTAGGCTCGATAACCGGCGCAAAATGCGCCCGCGCTGTCAGGCCTCCGGCGCGCTTCAGGGCCGCAAAGGCCGACATGGACTCTGGCGGAGCGGCAGCGTCCAGAAAAGTTGTGACGCCCTGGCGGCTCATCGCGTTCAGCGCGGCTGCCGCGGCTGCGCGATACTCCGCTTCCGTCGGCTTGGGCAGGAGGTCAGTGAAGACCGCATACCCGGCATCTTCGAACAAGCCCGTGGGCTCGCCGTGCTCATCTCGCCAGATCTTTCCGCCTACCGGATCAGGTGTTGCGGCAGTGATCTTGGCGAGGGCGAGTGCGCGGGAGTTGGCCAGTGCAGTGTGCCCGAACGAAGAGACAACCAGAATCGGCCTTGTCGTTTTCAGCGCATCGAGAGTCGCCCGGTTCGTCTTGACTCCCGCCGGGCGCATGCTCTCCTGGAACCAACTCACTACCTCCAACCAGCTGTTCGTGTCTCCGGCCGGCGCGTGATCCAGGCAGGCCTGGATCCGGCGCTGCATTTCTTCGACTGTGAGCGATTCGTAATTCAGGCTGCACTTCAGGAGTTGCAACCCGGCTTCGAGCGGATGCATGTGGCCATCCACGAGGCCGGGCATAAGAAACCGTCCCTTGAGATCCACCGACGCGGTGGACGGGCCGACGAGAGGCGCAACTCCCTGGTTGCTGCCCACGTAGACAATTCGTCCATCGCGAATAGCGAGTGCCTCGGCGGTACTGTTTCTCGCATCGGCGGTGTAGATGACGCCGTTACGGTAGACACGATCGGCGGGCCCAGCGGAGGTCGAAACCTGTGGCCATGCCCTCGATATCAGCGCAACGAGGACGAACACAAAGGCTCGGACTCGAAACATCTGCTTCAGAGTTGACGCCCGGCGCGACCGTCCGAACACCTGCGCGCACACTGCGCCGAGAGGACGCATTAGGTAGCCTCCCGCCGGGAATCTGAGCGAGGGTATACGTTCAGGAGTGCCCGGCTGTGGGGTGGACACATCTTACGGACGCGTCATCCGCTCGTCAACGAACGGGACTCTACCCCACGAGGGGAGAGCTCCTCCGCGATGGAACTCCACCTCAAAGGAGCAGTCGAATCAGGCTACGCTCTCCGCCGGCTCGCCGAGTGCGACTTCTTCCTCGTTCTGAACTCGTGCGTGCGTCTTTGCGACCAGCATGTAGATCGACGGCACTACAAATAACGTGAATATCGTGCCGATGATCATGCCGCTGACCAGCATGATACCGATGCTGTTTCTCGCTCCCGCCCCGGGGCCTTTCGCCAACACGAGCGGGAAATGTCCGAAGACGGTTGCAGCAGTGGTCATGAGAATGGGACGCAATCGCGTGCTCGCTGCTCCGGTAATCGCCTCCAGTTTGCTCAGGCCGGTTTCCTGCAAGTGGTTCGCGAATTCCACGATCAGAATTCCGTTCTTCGCAATAAGACCGACGAGAGTAATCAATCCTACCTGGCTGTAGATGTTGAGAGTCGTGAAACCTAGGAACGAGAACGCCAGCGCGCCCGAGATGGCCAGCGGGACAGAGCCAGCCAAAATGATGAACGGATCGCGGAAGCTCTCGAATTGCGCCGCGAGCACCAGATAGATCAGGACCGCCGAAAGCAAGAACGTGCCCAGGAACTTGCTGCCTTCCACGCGCAACTGCCTGGACTCGCCCGCGTAATCCACGGTGAATCCCTGCGGCAGCACCTGCTTGGCCTCGTTCTCGAGAAAGGTGAGAGCCTGGTCGAGAGGCACGTTCGGCGGAATGACGCCCTGAATGCGGACCGCATTCAACTGCTGAAACTTGTTGAGCGATCTGGGCTCTGTCGTGGTGCGCAGAGTGGCAAAGGTCGAAAGAGGCACGAGCTTGTCCGAAGATCCCTTTACGTAGATCTGTGACAGCTGCTCTGGGGTCAACCGCTCAGCGCGTTTGACTTGCGGGATCACCTTGTAGCTGCGTCCCTGAATGCTGAAACGGTTGACGTAGTTTCCGCCCAACATCGTGGAGAGATCCTGGCCTACCTGGCTTAGGTCTACGCCTTGAGAACGAAGCTTGTCCCGGTCAAACACCACTTCCGTTTGTGGCTGATCGAATTTCACATCCGTGTCGGCAAAGATGAAGATGCCGCTGGCCATCGCCTTCTTCACGATCTGCTCGGCCAGCTGACTGACCTGCTGGGGCTCTGCCGCGGATGCAATCACGAAATCGACCGGGAAGTTACCGCCTCCGGGCAGAGGTGGTGGTGTGAGCGGAATGACCCGCACACCGGAAATCTTCGATAGCGGGCCGGTCGACTCGACCAGCAATTGCTGCGTCGTCTTCTTGCGCTGGCTCCACGGTTTTGTCACCATTCCCCCGAAGCCGCCGTTGGGGTTCGTGATCTGGAAGACGCTCGCGCTCTCGGGGAAAGAATGGTAAACGTCGTAGACTTGCTGAGTGAATAGATTCGTCTGATCCAGGGTGGCGTTGGGGGCCGACTGAATCACCCCGAACACGACTCCCTGATCCTCGGCGGGAGCCAGTTCCCGCTGCGAGAACATATAAAACGGAATCATCAGCACGGCCACGATCGCCCACAGGGTGAGCACGACCGGACGATACTGCAACGTGCCCGACAGCAATCGCGTATAAAGGTTTCGCACGCTCTCGAAGCGTCGGTTGACGATTCCTGCGAAGCCACGTTCCGTATCCCCGGCGCGCAGCAGCTTCGAACCCATCATCGGCGACAACGTAAGCGCCACGACGCCAGACACCACGACCGCGCCTGCTAGCGTGAATGCAAATTCGCGGAACAACGCGCCCGTCAAACCGCCTTGAATTCCGATCGGTGCGTAAACCGCCGCCAGAGTGATCGTCATGGCGATGATCGGCCCCACCAATTCACGAGCGGCATCCTTAGCCGCCTGGAATGGTGACTTGCCCAGATGCAGGTGGCGCTCGACGTTCTCCACCATGACGATGGCATCGTCAACGACCAGTCCCACCGAGAGCACAATCGCCAGCAGGGTCAAAAGATTGATCGTGAACCCGGCCAGGAGCATCAGGAACACAGCTCCGATCAGCGAGATCGGAATCGCGATCACGGGAATCAGCACGGACCGGAACGAGCCAAGGAACAGGAAGATCACTACAACGACGATCAGCAGAGTCTCCACCAAAGTGTGCAGTACTTCGTTGATCGCGTCCTGGATATATTCCGTTGAGTCGTACGGAACTCCCAGCTTCATGCCCGTGGGCAATTGCGCTTGAATTCCCGGCAGCGCTTGGCGCACGTTGCGAATCACTTCCAGAGAATTCGCAGTGGGAAGGACCCAGACACCCATGAAAGTCGCAGTCTCGCCGTTGAAGCGGACATCCTGGTCGTAGTTTTCGGCGCCCAGCACCACGTCGGCAATTTCTCCGAGCCGAACGACCACACCGTTCTGCTGTTTCACCACCATCTGGCGGAATTCGTCGGGAGTCCGCAGGTCGGTGTTAGCCACCAGATTCACCGACACCATGGAACCCTTGGTGCTGCCAAGAGCTGAGAGATAATTGTTCTTCGACAGGGCATCATGCACATCGGATGGAGAGACGCCGCGCGCAGCCATCTCCTCGGGCTTGAGCCAGATGCGCATCGCGAACGTGCGGTCGCCCAGGATGTCGGCGCGTTGCACGCCACTGATCGCGCTTAGCTTGGGCTGTACCACCCGGGTCAAGTAGTCGGTGATTTGGTTCTGATCGAGATCGGCGGAAGAAAATCCAAGGTATATCGCCGCGAACTGAGTATCGGCGGTCTGCAGATCGATCACCGGAACTTGAGCATCCGGAGGAAGATCGTTGCGGACCTGCGCAACTTTGGCCTGGATCTGAGTCAGGGCCGCGGTCGTGTCGTAGTTGATCTTCAGGTGCACCTGAATCGTGCTCAGGCCCTGCGCGCTCGTCGACTCCATGTAGTCGATGCCATCGGCGCTGGCGATAACACGCTCAATCGGCGTGGTAATGAAACCGCGAACCAAGTCGGCGTTCGCGCCAACATAGACGGTCGTAACCTGGATGACCGCGATATCGCTGCGCGGATACTGCCGCACACTGAGCGAGCGAATAGCCTGCAGTCCGGCGATCAGGATGACGAGGTTTACCACGACCGCCAGAACCGGACGCTTAACGAATAAATCTGTGAACTTCATGAACGTTCCTCCAGTAGCAAGCCGAGTCTAGCCATAGTGTTTAGCTATCCTCAGGCTTGGGGCTGGCGCTGTTTGCGGGTTTCACCGTGTTGTTCACTTGAACGGGCGCGCCATTGCGCAGTCGGAACACTCCCGAACTCACAACTTCGTCTCCCGGATTGATCCCCGAAGTGACGGCCACCTGATCTCCGCGAGAGCCTTCGACTTTGACAACTTGCTGGCGCACGCCGCGATAGGTGTTTCCTTTCGCGTCCTTCATTTCGGCAACCACGAACACCGAGTCACCGTAGGGTGCGTAGTTGATCGCCGAAGCCGGCAACGGGACAACCTGGCGCGCCTGCCCCAACGGCAGTTCGACTTGCACGAACATTCCCGGACGCAATTTGTTGTCCTTGTTCGTGACTGTGGCCTGCACCTGAATGTTTCGCGTCTGTTCGTTAATGATCGAATCGAGAGCTGTAATCCTGCCTGTAAATGCCATACCCGGCAGATCGCCATTCGTGACGCGTAGAACATGACCGGGTATCACCTTGGGTGTCTCTTGCTGCGGGACTCCAAAATTCACATAGATCGGGCTCAGAGATTGCAGAGGAACAATCGCCTGTCCCGCCGCGAGATATTGCCCCAGGCTGACCTGACGAATTCCCAGCAATCCTGAGAACGGAGCGTGGATCGTCTTACGGGCGATCGCCGCGCGAATGTCCCCGACCTGCGCCTCCGTGGCCTTCTGTTGGGCGCTGGCGTTGTCGTACTCCGAACGGGAGATAACGCCCGCCTTCACCAGTTCCTGCGCGCGGTCGTAGTTGATCTTGGCCAAGTCGCGCTGCGCCTCAAGATTGGCCAACTGTGCCCGTTCCTGGCGGGTATCGAGTTCGACCAGAATGTCTCCCTCGTGCACCCACTGGCCCGACTCGAAATGAATTTTGTCGATCGTGCCGGGCAAGTCGGCGCTCACCGTAACCCCCTCGACTGCGGCGGCCGTACCGATCACCGACAACGTCGAGGGCCACGTCTCCTTCTCCGCCACCACTGTCGTCACGGCCGTCGGAGGCGGCTGGAAGCTTGCACCCTGGGCAATCGCGGCTTCAACTTGCCGGAATTTTGCAAATCCGAGGCCACCCAAAAGAGCGGCCATCACGACTAACATCAGGATCATTCTCTTCGCCATACAGTTCTCCCAAATCTCGAACAAGAAACAATTGGTTATCGTCTAGGCGGCGGTCGGCTACAGGACGCGCAGTTATCCCCAATAGATTTCACCGGCCGCTAAAAGGATTCAGAGTTCGTGTCGCTGTTTTGCCTCGGCTTGGCGGGAATCCCCTGCAGAGCTGCCAATTTGGCGGTCTTGCTCCCCAAAATTAGGCGGGGTTTGTCTTTCAAGGAGCTTAGAAACCCTCATTGCCCTTGCGGGAGAGCCCATGTGAATAGCACGCTGCCGCTGCTGGTGAGCACGTATTGACGTCCGTCGAGTTCGTACGTAATCGGCGAACTAACAATATGCGACCCTGAACCTGCGTGCCAAAGTGTCTTGCCGTCGCTCGAATCCAATGCCAGGAAGTTGCCCATCGCATCGCCGGTAAAGGTCAGCCCGGAGTCCGTGGTCAGGACTCCCGCCCCCGACCCTTCGGGTCCCAGTTCGTGGCTCCAGCGGATCTTGCCGGTCTGGTAATCGATCGCTTCGAGAACGCCCTTTCCCCAGACGTCATAGTCCGCGCCGGCCCAGCCGTAGACCCCATCGGCCGGCTTGGCGAAATAAAGGCTCCAGCTAGGATGAGCGCTAACAATAAACGACCCGTTCTTCGGGTCGAAGCTGGGGGAGCGGTAGTTAGTCATGCCGCCCTCGTCGGGGGCAATGAGCCGCCCATCGGGAGCTGGCACCTTGGCGGGATTCGGAATCGGGCGTCCTTGCTTATCGATTCCAAGGGTCCAGTTCACCGGGCCAAACGGAACGGTCAAGAGACTCTTCCCGTTGGTACGGTCGAGAACAAAGAAATAGCCGTTCCGCGAACTCTGCATCAGCATCTTCTTCGGCTCGCCGTGAAAATCTCCATCCACCAGAACGGGAGTTTCCACCGCATCCCAGTCGTGTGTGTCGTGCGGTGACGCCTGGAAGGACCACACGAGTTTGCCAGTGTCCGGATTGAGCGCCACGATCGAACACGTGTAAAGGTCATCCCCGGGCCGCGTTGAGCCGTTCAACACGGGCGTCGGGTTTCCGGTTCCCCAATACACAAGATTCAGATCGGGATCATAGGTTCCCGTCATCCAGGTCATCCCGCCGGTCGTTTGGTTGGGCGTTCCGGCTGGAGGCGTGGAGTTCCACTGCCACTGCGTCGCGCCTGTCTCTGGATCGATTGACCGGATGTAGCCACTCAAGTTGTCAAAATCTCCGGAGACCCCCACGAGCACGTGGTTCCCCACAACGAGCGGAGCCATGCTGGTCCAGTAGCCCTTCGTGACGTCTCCGACCTCAACCTTCCAGCGAACGGATCCGTCTTTGGCGTTGAGCGACACCAGGTGTGCATCGGGTGCCGAGAAGAAGAGGGACCCCTTGTACATGGCCACGCCGCGATTTCCGATGTGCTCTCCCTGGCTCGTCGGCTTGTTGTAGCGCCAGATCATATGTCCGGATCGCGCGTCCACCGCCCAAATATTATCCGGAACAGTAAAGTAAAGAATTCCGTCCACCAGCAGCGGCGACGATTTAATAGGCGCACCCTGGTTCGTCTGGAAAGCCCATGCCAATGTGAGAGAACCCACGTTTTGCGGGTTGATCTGGTTCAATGAACTGTGGCGCCTGCCCGAGTAATCACCGTGGTACCCCGGCCAACTATCGGCCGTCGGATGCAGAAGCAATTCGTCCGCGTTCTGCGCCTGCACCACACCGGAACACGCGATCGCCACTAGCGTGCTCACGGCAATCAGACAAAACCACCTCGCAAAATTCATATCGATCGGAATCCCCCAGACTCCCCCAACCGGAAACACTGCTTTTCGCCTAACGCAACGTTTGCAGATAGGCCATCAGGTTGTGGACGTCAGCATCCGTATACTTCGGAAACAGTTCCACATGAGCATTTAAGGCCGCGTCCACCTTGTACTGCACGTCGCGGGTCCGCCATGATCTGTACGTACCCGTCGAATCGATAAGCCCGACCGTAAATTCATCCAAATATCCCAAGGTGCCTGTGATGGTTTGACCGGACGCCAGAGTTACGGACACCTTCGCTTTCGCGTGCCTGGGATAAAGCATCTGCTCCTCAAGTTCAAGACCGTGGTAACGCGATGCAATTCCGGCAAGGTCACCGGTTGGCGAGTGACATCCCACGCACCCACCCGCGCCTTCGAAGTACCGCTTCCCGGCGTCGGCGTTTCCAGTCTGGAGATCCGAGGCGTCCACGCCTTTCCGTCCGCCATTGCCCCCGCGTCCGCCAGCGCTCGCCAGCGCATTGTTTTGCTGAGTATGGATAAAGGCCACCAAGCTGGCAATCTCCTGATCCGAACGATCAAAAGGGGGCATTCCTTTGTCGGGCCGTCCACTGCGCACAACGGGCGCGATCTTGTCTCCATCCACATCAGCAGTCACCAGCTTTGAACGCGTCAAGTCTGGTCCGCTCTCTCCGCCTCCAGCATCGCGGCCATGACAAAAGGAGCAATCCTTGCGAAACAGGGCTCTCCCTTGCTGCACGAGATCTGGTGAATACGATTTGGCCGCAGCCGCGATTTGTTCGACTCCGCTGGCTGGTGGCGTGCTTTTGGCAGGCGTTTGCGCACCGCAAACCCCAAGGCTCACCAGCAACAACACTAGGGCGCGGTAATGCCGAGTTGAAATTAGATGGTTCATGGCCGCCTCAGTGCTGGTCGGCGGACGTTTGCGGCCGCGGATGAGATGTTGTGCTGCCTTCGGTCATGCCCAGCACCCACTTGATCGCTTCAAAATACATCTTGCGGATGTCAGGGTCGTTCCACGCTTCTTGGGTGTGGCCGAGAGTGGAATAGAAAACACGCCCCTTGCCATACATTTTGTCCCACGCCACCGCGAAATCGTGATCCGTCCTGTGGATGCGCGGATTGTTGGCATAGTTCAGCTTCGATGGATCGAGACTCAGCAGCACATTGACCTTTTCTCGCGACCATTCCTTCGGCTGGTAGATTTCGTCGTATTTCAGGAACGCTTTAGGAAAGTGGCGGACCGCAGGAAAGTTTGGGTCTTCGTTGACGATCGGCGCGTTGAACGTGGACCACGGGTGCTGGTCGAACCATCCACCGATCATTTCTCCATATTCCGGCCATTTGTAATTGGTGTCGAGCGCAGCATGAACGCCGACAAAGCCCTTCCCATCGTCCTTGATAAACGACATCATGTCCGCCTTTTGGCTGTCGTCGAGGTCAAGTTCTCCGGTCGTGCTCACAAAAATCAACGCATCGAAATAATTGAGGTTCTTCGCGTTTCTTCCCAAGTCCTTCTTCGTGATGAGCTCAACGTCGGTGCGAAGGGTGGCATCCCAGAGACCGCTGTCACGACCCATGTTGTAAATCGCAACCATCCCGTCCGAGACAGAGTCGTGCTCAAACCCCTTGGTTTGACCAATCACCAGGACATGCTTGAGACGCACTGCCTTTTCGTGCGGCGGCGGCGGAAGCGCGGGATCTACGGCCACCTGATTCTGCGCGACAATCAGACCCGGCAGGAACAGAAAAAGAACTGCAAGGATTCGGGCTAAACGCAAATGATCTCCCTCCAGCGAATTCGTTTCAACAGGGTGCGGCGTCATGGCCCCAAGTCTGTCGAAGCCTAAAAGGTAACATAAGGCGTCTGCGATAGAATGATGCGATTTAATTTCAGGAGAGAACAGGCTTATGCGCGTTGGGGTCTTCACTCCGCTGCTGTCGCAACTGCCACTCACAGTTGTTCTCAAGAAACTTGCAGCGCTCCACATTGATACAGTCGAACTGGCCACGGGAAACTACGTTGGCGATGCCCACTGCAAGCTCTCGATGCTCGAAAATCCAGCCGCACTCGGAGAGTTTCAGAAGGTTCTGGCGGATCACGGCGCGAAGATCAGTGCGTTAAGTTGCCATGGGAACCCTCTGCATCCGGATAAGGACCACGCTAAGCAAGATCGCGCGGTGAGCCGTAAGACGATCTTGCTGGCCGAAAAACTCGGCGTTCCCATGATGGTGGATTTTTCAGGTTGTCCCGGGGACTCTCCGAACGCCCTGGCTCCCAACTGGGTCACCTGCCCCTGGCCGCCCGACTACCTCAAGGTGCTGGACTGGCAGTGGAACGAAGTCGTCGCTCCTTATTGGGTCGAGCACGCCAAGTTTGCCGCCGATCACGGCGTGAAGATTGCCGTTGAAATGCATCCGGGGTTCGTCGTGTATAACCCCGAGACCATGCTGCGCCTGCGTGCCATCGCTGGACCGAATGTCGGTTGCAACTACGACCCGAGCCATCTCTTCTGGCAGAACATCGATCCTATCGCCGCCGTCCGCCTGCTTCAGGACACCATCTTCCACGTGCACGCCAAAGACACTCAGATGTACGCCAGCAACCTTCCGCGGACTGGTGTGCTCGACACGAAACCCTACACGCAAGAACGCGACCGCGCCTGGATCTTCCGTACCTGCGGCTATGGTCATGGCGCCGAGTTCTGGAGCGAACTCATTTCTACGCTGCGAATGTTCGGCTACGATTACGTCGTCTCGATTGAGCACGAAGACAGTCTGCTCTCGCCAGAAGAGGGACTGACCAAGGCGGCCAACTTCCTAAACGGAATCGTCATCCGTGAAAAACCGGGCGCTGCTTGGTGGAGCTAACCTCCATTGGCTCGCCGTCACCCTAACGGACTGGGAGCGAAAGAGAAACCTCGATGAAACAAATCAAAACGGCAATCTTCGGCTCAGGCTTTATGGGCCGTGTGCATCTGGAAGCCGCGCGGCGAACCGAATCCGTCGAAGTCGCGGCGATCGCGGCCAGAAACGCCGACGCAGCGCGACGACTCGGCACCGGCTTTTCCGTCCCCACGATCACCACGGACTATCGCGAAATCTTGCGCGATCCGGCTATCGAGGCGGTCCACATCTGCACACCCAATGCGCAGCATTTCTCTATGGCGAAGGATGCTCTCAACGCAGGCAAGCACGTGCTCTGCGAGAAACCACTGGCCACGAGCGTGGAAGAGGGTGAAGAGCTAGTTTCTCTGGCGGCGAAGCGAGGACTACGAAATTGCGTATGCCACAACCTGCGCTACTACCCCATGGTGCAGCAGATGCGCGCCATGCGCGAAGCCGGAGATCTGGGAGACATTCTCGTCGTTCAGGGTACCTATTCGCAGGACTGGCTCCTGTACGACACAGACTGGAACTGGCGCGTCGAGACCAAGGCTGGAGGCCCTTCGCGCTGCATGGCTGACATCGGCTCACACTGGTTTGATATGGCCGAACACATCACTGACCTCCGCGTGAAGTCGCTCTGCGCCGATCTGCAGACGTTCCATCCCACACGAAAGCAGCCCAAGCACTCCGTCGAGACCTTTGCGAACAAATTGCTAGGCCCAGAAGACTATATTGAAATACCCGTCGACACGGAGGATTTCGGGGCCGTGATCTTTCGCATGGGAACACGCACGAGAGGCTGCGTCACGGCTAGCCAAGTCTCTGCCGGACGCAAGAATCGCCTCAGCATTGAAATCTATGGCACACGCTCTTCCGTAGCATGGGACCAGGAAAGGCCCGACGAACTCTGGTCGGGCCACCGCGATGACGGCAACCAGATCTTCATCAAGGATCCCTCTCTGCTCAAGCCCGCAGCGCGTGGATTCGCCGATCTGCCAGGGGGCCACAGTGAGGGTTATGACGATACCTTCAAGCAGGTATTCCGCAGGTTCTACGCTTCCATTGGAGCGACCACGGGATTACCGGAGTATCCCCAGTTCACCGATGGGCTGCGGCAGTTGACCATCCTTAACGCTGAGATGCAAAGTCATCAGACGCGAGGCTGGGTCGACGTTCCGGCGCCCAAATCGGGCAAGTAAAGCTAGCGGTTCTGCGGTAGAATTGCTGTCACACAAGCTCAGCAAGCATGAGCATATCGTCGTCCGCACCTGCTTTTCTTGAGTTTTTTCTTTGTCGTCTTGTGACGACCTTCATTTGAGATTGTTGATTTGCGGCGGCTGGGAACAACCAGATTTCGTCCCGCAAGTTGCGACCGCAGGTTTCTAGGGCTACACCACATGATCGGCAAGTCACTCCGCTCATACCGCATCGAAGCCAAGCTCGGAGCCGGAGGCATGGGCGTGGTCTACAAGGCGGTGGACGCCCGTCTTGGCCGAACCGCTGCTATCAAGATTCTCTCCACAGCGGCTCTGAACGCAGACCGTGAGCGGCGCTTTGTTCAGGAAGCCAAGGCAGCCTCCTCTCTCAACCACCCAAACATCGTCACGATCTACGACATCGACACCCAAGAAGTCGACGGCAAGCCGGTCCAATACATCGCCATGGAGTACGTGGCGGGCGATACACTCGATCACCTGATCGGGCGAAAGGGACTTCGGATCCGGGAGGTATTGAAGTATGCCGCCCAGATCGCGGACGCTCTGGCCGCCGCGCACGCGGCTGGAATCGTGCATCGTGATCTTAAGCCGTCTAACGTGATCGTCACTCCACAGGGCGTGGTCAAGATCCTGGATTTCGGTCTGGCCAAGCTCGGTGAACCGCCGGGCGCTGACGCCTATGCGGAGACTCTGCACGGCGAAGGTTTGCCCCTCACCGAAGAGGGCACCATCCTCGGCACCGTTGCCTACATGTCTCCTGAGCAGGCCGACGGCAAAAAAGTCGATGCCCGGTCGGATGTTTTCTCTTTCGGCTCAGTCCTCTACGAAATGGCAACTGGGCAGCGTGCCTTCGCGGGTGGCTCCAAGCTGTCGTCGCTTTCCGCAGTGCTCTATAAAGATCCACAGCCGGCCTCGCAAACGGTCGCAGAGGTTCCTCACGAGCTCGATCGCATTATCAGCCGCTGTCTGAAAAAGGATCCAGAACGCCGCTGGCAGACCATGGCAGATGTCAAGGTGGCGCTCGAGGAACTCCGGGAAGAAATGGATTCCAGCAATGTCGCACTCGCGAGTCCTCCCCGTGGTCCGCGTAACCCGTCTCGGATCAGGCTCTGGACAGGCGCAGGGCTGCTAGCCGGAATTCTGCTCGGACTCGGGTTGCGCATCTCGTACGAGCGCAGATACAGTCCCCCACCCGAACCGCCCTCGTACCGGCGCTTGACGTTTCGTCGCGGGGATGTCACGTCTGCGAAATTCGCTCCGGGCGACACGGTTGTCTACAGCGCCGAGTGGGATGGCGCCCCCTCTACGTTGTTCTCCGCGCAACCCGGCAACCGCGAGGCGCAACCGTTGGCGCTCCCCAGTGCGAGAGTGCTCGCGATCTCGCCGAGCGGGGAGATGGCGATTCTGTTAGGCGGAGAGGATGTCGGCACCTTGGCCCGCGTTCCGTTTGGCGGAGGCGCTCCGCGCGAAGTGCTCGAAGGCGTGAGCGGCGCCGACTGGGGACCGGACGGAGAATCGCTCACCGTAGTCCGCGCTGTCGGCGGGAAATTCCGCCTGGAATATCCCATCGGAAAGGTGTTGTACGAGACGGAGAAGCGGCCTCCCATGATGCCGCGAGTTTCGGCGGACGGCAAGCTGGTCGCGTTCTTCGATTTTGACGTGGAAGTCGGAGATTATGCGCTGTGTGTGATCGGCCCAAATCATCCGCGGCAAGTTCTCTCCCGAGGATGGCGCGCCATCGGCGCACTGAACTGGTCACCCGACAATCGCGAAGTCTGGTTCTCGGGAGGCCAACCCGGAGGCGATCCCGCGCTCTACGCCGTTACTCTCTCGGGAACGCAGCGGCTGGTTTCGCAAACCGGTGGGATGATCGTGATGCAAGACGTGGCTCGCGACGGGCGCGTCCTGTTGACCACGGTGAATTCGCGCCTGGGCATCCACTATCTGCCACCCAGCGGAGCAGCACCGCGCGATCTGGCTTGGCTCGACTCTTCCTTGATGTATGACCTGTCGAACGACGCGCAATCCATCGTGTTCGTTGAGCTATCCAGCGGCCAGGGGCGCAACTCCGCCATTTACATGAGGAAGACGGACGGTTCTCCCGCCGTGCAGCTGGGATCGGGAAATCGTCCTTCGCTTTCTCCCGATGGCAAATGGGTGGCCTGCATCCACCATGAGGCGGGCAGTTCTAGCCTCATGTTGCTTCCAACCGGACCCGGAGAGTCACGCTTCCCAAAGATCGAAGGCATGCACTTCGACGGCGTGGAGTGGTTCCCCGACAATAAGCACATTTTGTTCACCGGCAATGAGACCGGCCATGCGACCCGCACCTGGATGTACGACTTGGAAACGAACCAATCAACGCCTCTCACGCCGGAAGGAACGCGGGGTACGAAGGTTTCACCCGATGGCAAGTGGTTCGTCACAGTGGATCCGCACAAGCTCTTGCTTTCACCGGTTGGCGGCGGTGACTCCAAAAGCGTCACCGACTTGCAGGGCGAAAGCGTGGTGCGATGGAGTGGGGACGGGCGCTACCTGTTTCTGCAACAGCGTGAGCCCGCCAGCATCAAGATCAGCCGCCTCGACATAACCACGCATCGCAAGGAGCCCTGGCTGGTTGTGAAAGTTCCAGAACCCGGAGCGCAGTTCCTTGGGCCGGTAGCTTTATCCGCGGACGGAAAGTCTTGCGCCACTACCTTCCAGCGCGACCTGGCCAATCTCTTCTTAGTGCGAGGCCTGAAGTAAGCGGGCCTTCCAGCGAAGCGTCGCCCGCACGCGTCAAAGTGTGCAATCGCCGCGGGTTCCAGCCAATCGCTCCTCGGTTAGACCCTAAGTCCGGTCTCTTGACGCAATCGGGCGATGTCCTTGGACGGCGCATTCCCGAAGAACCGGCTGTATTCTCTGCTGAACTGCGAAGCACTCAGGTAGCCCACGCGCTGGCTCGCAGCACCCGCTTCCAGCACCGTCGATAGCATGAGACGCCTCGCCTCCTGTAGTCGCAGCACTTTTTGATAGTGCAGTGGACTCATCGAAGTGACGGACTTGAAGTGCTCGTGGAACGAGGACACGCTCATGTGTACCAGTTCGGCCAACTCTTCCACCTTCATCGGCTGAGAGTAGTTTTCGCGCAGCCAGGAAATGGCCTTCGCAATTCGCTGCACGCTGGACTCGGCAAAACCCATTTGAGCCACGCGGACACCGATGGGGCTGCGTAGCAGCCGGATCAGGATCTCATCCATCACAAGCGGCGCGAGGAGTGCGGCGTCGCCGGGATACGCCAGGCACTCCATCAACCTCGTCGCGGCGTTGACCACGCTCTCATCGACCGGAGTCAGGTAGACCGCAGTTCGCTCTTGAGCAGGAGGCAGGCCGTGCGGAAAAACTCTCAGGACCAGCTCGGCAATCTTGTGCGGGTCGAGGTCCAGCTTGAGTGCGAGGTACGGCTCGGTATAGCTGGCCTGCGTGACTTGACCGGCAACTGGCAAAGCCACCGAAAACACGATCATGCGCGTGGGGTCGTACTCATACACATCTTGCGCAACGATGATGGTCTTCGCTCCTTGGGCAGCGATGCACAACGAGGGCAACCGAACCGCATGCACACATTCTTTGTTGACGCGTGAGAGTCGAATGGCATGCAAGCCCGGAATGCGCAGCTCAAAACTGCCGTCATGCGGAGCATAGGCGGCAATCAGTCGCCCTAGTCTCTGCAGGTCGGGTTCGCTGGGTTCCGCAATCTTGTCCACTCGCCGCAGCGAAACGACTTTGCCGTTGGTTTTCACGACTTCGAGAATACTCCCTTTTGCAATCATTGCAGCCCACTCCACACCATCTTGTGGAACAGTTCGTCCATGGCCCGTGCTGGTTCTTTCGCGCCGCGATCCAGCCACCATCGCAGCAGTGACAACAAGCTCCCAGTCAAGGCCGATGCCCGTGCAGCCAATTCGCTCTTCGGAAGTTTCGGGAGACGTCCGGATTCCGACAGCCGCTGCTCGATTCCGCGAGCGAAGTAGCCTTGCGCAAGATCGAAAAAGTCGTTGAGCCGGCCACAGTCGGCCAACGCGCGATACACCTTGTTCTGGCTACCGATGTGCTCGAACATCTCGGCCACTGGCACAACTCGATGCGACTTTTCTTTGCGGACGCTGAGTGCCGTGCTCATCATTTCCAGGAACTTCTCTAGCTGGCTGAGGAGCAGGTCATTCTTGTCGCGGAAGTGAAGATAAAATGTGGATCGACCGACCGAGGCGCGATCCAGCACTTCCTGCACCGTCACGTCATCGATGGACTTCTCCTGAATCAACGCTACCAGGGCACTGCCCAGCCGCTCGTGCGTACGCCGAACGCGCTCATCGGGTTTGCGACGCTGCATGACTCGATGTTTGCTCGGCCCGGCAGGTTCCTGCAACTGGGCGCGGTCCTTTCTGGACATCCACCACCTCTTTGTTCAACAACTCTAAATGCTTCTCGACTGCGCTGCCTTCCACCGTTACATTGCCCATCATGGGTAAAGGAGAAACACGATGAATCGCTTTCGCTTACTTGCAGTCGGGACCATCTTCATGTTCGCTCTGACCGCGGTTGCGCAACAAGCTACAACCAGCGCCGACGGTCCCACCAAAAGCGCATCGAGCGGCGAGCACGCCGGCGTGCCAACCTCCGAGGTGCAACTTAAGATTTCTCACCACCAAGCTTGATCTCACCGGTGATCAGCAGGAGAAAATCAAGCCCATACTGAAAGAGTTGCATTCCTACACGGTGAAGCTTGTTCAGGACGAAAACATTTCCCGCGAAGAGCGCCTGAGCAAAATCAGGGACTCACGATACGCGGCCGATAAAAAGATCCGAACCATCCTGAACGATGACCAGAAGAAGAAGCTCGATCAAGTGGAACAGGGACCGCATCCCGAGTTGCACGGCGATGTACAGGGCAGCAATCGGTAGTAACGCTTGACCACAAGTCGTTCAGGAATCGGACGACTTCGACTTCTTCCGCATCCAGACGCCCCAGGTAAGCGGGCCGGCCGTTTCATCGCTGATCGGACGGCCCGACATCTTGAGGGCGAGTTTCATCTGTCCCTGATGGTATCCTTCGTGCCAGATCATGTGCTGGAGCAGCAGGATTGGGTGGTCGTAGTGAACGTCCATGTCCCGGCTTGCCTCCAGTCTGCCCTTTACCGCATCCCGCACCGTCTTTGCACTCTCGTCCAACATCTGAGCTATCCGAGCCGGGTCACGCTCGGCGACCCATTCTTTCTCGGGTAGCTCTTTGGAGAACTCGGGGGCGTCCTCGGAAACGAACACAAGTCTGACGTAGTGGATGTGCGCGAACAGCTCTGCGACCGTCGGACTGCCCTCCATCGCCCTGACCTCCAGCCCGCCCTCGGGCATAGCGCGGAGCAGGTTGACGAGGACGCGATTGCTCCGGTTCCAGGAGTCGAGCAGCGCCTCAAGCACACTGTGGTCAAAAGTCATACCCGACAAGGTCCGTTATGCCTTCAAAATCGCCTGCACATAAGCCGGCTTCATCGGAAGCCGCCGGATGGTCTTTCCGGTTGCATCGTGAAGCGCCGCCGCGATCGCCGGTGCAGCGAGTGCATTGGCTGCCTCCGAACCTCCGCCGTAAGCACCTACTTTCGGATTGTTCAGCAGCACCACTTTGATCTCAGGGATGTCCGCCATAGTCGGGATGGGATAGGAAATCCAGTCGTCCGTGGTGATTCCACTCTCGTCGAACATGACTTCTTCGAAGAGCGCGTGACCGATCCCCATGACCGCGCCGCCTTCGACATTCCGCTTCAATTGCATCGGGTTGACGACAATGCCAGGATCAACCGCGATTGTGTACTTCTCGACGACAATCTCACCCGTGCTGGGAGTGACCGCGATCTGGCAAACGCAAGCCCAGTAGGTTCCACTCCGCAGCATCAACGAGACTCCGCGACCCCGCACGGGAGTGGCTCCTGTCGATACAGCATCCGGTCGTGGGGACGTGCGCGGGTCCCATCCGGATGCATCGCGAACTGCTTTCAGCACCCCGACGGCGCGCTCTTCGGTAGCGTGGTCGATGCGGAACTGGATGGCGTCGGCACCCGCGAGCGCGGCTGCTTCGCTGATCGCCAGTTCGCGCGGATAGTTCTGCTGGAACTGCCCCGGCGTCCGCATGCTATGGTCACGGAGCCCGACGGCGAGAGGCGAAGCTTTCTGCCCGACCTGAAAGGTCCCGTGTCCATTCTCACTCAGGTTCGGAACCCCAGCATAGATCCACGGATCTTCAAGGCCGTTGACCGTGGAAGTTACGCCGTCAGAATGAACATCGGGGGCAGACATGGTCGGCAGCCCCGCGAGGACCGCGCCGATCGGGCGATCGTCCTGCATGGCGGGCATGTAGTGGTCGATTTGATACGCGGCCATCTTGCCTTTGTCATCGATGGCAAGCTGAACGTCGGAGTAAGACACCGCCGATTGCGTGGACCACTGCATATCGTCGGCGCGCATCCACTGCACGCGCACCGGCTTGCCGACGGCTTGTGACAAGAGCACCGCCTCGTCTTCCGCGCCCGCGTTTCCGCCGTTCGACCTGCCGTAATGCCCGGGTCCGGGATACGAATGCACGATCACATGATCAGCCGTGGTGCGAAGCATCGTCGCGATTTCTCCCCGCAGCGCCTGCGGATTCTGGTTATGCGTATAGATGTGCACAGTGCCATCGGGCTTGACGTCGGCAACGGCCATGGTCGGGCCGATCGGAGCGTGCTTCATGTAAGACAACTGATACGTGGCGGAAACTTTCTTGTGAGCCGACGCGAGCGCAGGGCCCACATCGCCTTTGGAAGGCTTACTCTTCTCGACGGGCGCGGTGGTCCAATCAGCCTCTTCCCGAAGGTGGTGGTAGAGTTTTGCGTTGCCGGGCAGTCCTTTCCACTCTGTCCACTTCGTGGCGCTGGCGACCTGCTCGACTGCCTGAATCGCTTCCCACTCCGTGGGTGCGACCACTCCGACAAGATTGCCCTTCACGATGACTTGCGAATTCGGAAACTTGGTTTTGTCCACGGCACCGGCAGAGACGAGAGTCGAGCCGAGCGTCTTGGGATGCAGCACCCGCGCGTGCAACATGCCGGGCAGACGTACATCGGTTGCCCATGTCTCTTTCGCCGCAACTTTCGAGCTGATGATGGAGTTCTTGAACGACTTGCCGATGACGGTGTACTCGCTGACCGGCTTCATCGGCGGATTGCCTTCGATGGACAATCCAAAAATGCTGGTGAGGTCACCTTTGACCGGGATCGTGAGCTTCAACTGCTGGTTCTTGATGAGATCACCGTAGGTAATACTCTTGCCGCCTCCCGAGACGATGCCGTCTTTGACGGAAAGCGTGTCCTTCGGAACCTGAAGCCGCTCGGACGCGAGGTCGAGCAGAGCCTGGTAGGTATAGGCAGCGGCCTTGCGGATGTTGGGTGTTCCTTGGCCGAGGAAATCGAAGGCACCGCTGCCGTCCGGCGTGCGGTCGGTGTCCCCGGCCACAACCGTCGTGATCGCTTCGAAGGGAACGCTCAACTCCTCGGCCACAATTTGCCGGTAGGCAGTAAAGGTTGAGCCCTGGCCGAAGTCGCTCTTGCCGGTGCGAATCAGGATCGTGCTGTCCGAGTGAATCTCAACCCAGGAACTGGGCAGAGTGGGGTCGAGCGTGTTCTTCATCGTGGCGGCCTTCGCGGTATCGCCCTTCAGAACTTCCGGACCAGCGAAACTGAACCCCACGACGAGAATGCCGCCGGCTTTGATGAACTGACGGCGCGATAGCGTCGGTGCGAAAGCGCTTGGTTTTTCGCTCATGGTTGCCATCGCTTAACTCCTTTTCGCCATGATGGTGGCGGCATGTTGTACGGCCTCAATGATCGCGACGTAGGTTCCGCAGCGGCACAGATTCGGCGACGGACCCGATGTGGTGAAGGCCTCTTTGATTTGCGCCAGCGTCGGATGCGGATTGCTTTCGAGCAGTTCGGTTGCCTTGATCATCATTCCGTTCTGGCAGAAGCCGCATTGTGGAGTTTGTTCCTCGATCCAGGCTTGCTGCACCGGGTGAAGCGTATTTTTCGCTTCCGCGGCCGAGAGGCCCTTTTGCTTGGCCCACCTCGCGGGCAGACCTTCGAGCGTGATGATCTCCTGGTTGGCGACGCTCGCGACGGGCGTAACGCACGACCGTGCTTCCTTGCCGTCGACCAGAACCGCGCACGCCCCGCACTGCGCGAGTCCGCAGCCGAACTGCGGGCCGATCAACTGCAGATCGTTGCGTAGCACATAGAGCAGCGGCGTGTCGTCAGGCGCCTGCACTTCGCGCCGAACCCCATTCACATTCAGCGTAACCATAGAGAACCCCCTTGAACTTTCCGAGCACGGATCACTGCTTTGGTGAAAACCCCTGTACCGCGGACCCCAGTCTGCTAGGTTTATTCTTGGGTTGTAGCCGACATCTTAACTCTCCGAACGGGATGACGCACGATCAACCTATCTGAGCCACGACGGCCACGTCGAACTTCGAATAGTACTTCTTGACGTCGCCGGCCCCGTACTTAGCACGGAATTTATCGACTACTGCCGACACCTGCTTAGCGTCAGTGATCGGAGCAACCTTTACCTGAGCTTCGGCCCCGCGCGCATCGATTCGCATCGAGGGATTCTTGAGCACGTTTTTGTACCACTGCGTATCCGACCCCTTTACCGGCAGTAGGTAAAGCTGGTCTCCGTCCGATACGAACCAGACCGGGTTGGAGATGATACGCCCTGATCTTCTGCCGGTCACGCTAATGTCGAGTTCGCGATATCGGGAAAGGCGGTCTTTTAAATCATCGTTCCGCTTTGCCATTTGCACTCCTGTACTTAAGGCTGATTGATCGCTCCCGGCTTTCAGGGCGTCGAGAGCACCTCTTTTGCGACCATGATGGCGCTCATGGCGTTCGGCCAGCCCGAATAAAACGCCAGATGCGTAATGAGTTCAGTCAATTCTTCCTTCTTGACTCCGTTCTGCACGGCATAGTTCAGGTGAAACCGTAGCTGATCCGGACGATTCATCGCAACCAGAGCCGCCACGGTGGCGAGGCTGCGGTCGCGCTCGGAAAGCTCGGGACGTTCCCAAATGTCGCCGAAAAGGACGCGATCGGTAAGCTCCACGAGTTTGGGCGCGAAGTCACCGATCATCTTCTGGGCTGCCGAAGGCTCTTTACTCATGGCTAACTCCTCCCCGCATAAACCCCAGCCGGGGCTACTTTGAGCTGTTTGCGTCGTTCAAATATTGCTCATCCGCTCAATGTGTTCAGGATATCTGCGCCCCTTGCACCGTGATCTTTGACGCAGCGCTTTCAATCTCGCGGAGATCGTTCGGAGTAAGTTGGAGCGCAGCCGCGCCGATGTTCTCTTCGAGACGATTCACCTTGGTCGTGCCGGGGATGGGAACGATCCAGGGCTGCTGCGCCAGCAGCCAAGCCAGCGCGATTTGAGCCGGCGTCGCCTTCTTCTGCTGTGCGATCGTGCCCAGCAAGTCCACCAGCGCCAGATTCGCTTTCCGGTTCTCCGGCGTAAAGCGCGGGAGGGTGCTGCGGAAGTCGGTGCTATCGAGCGGAGTGTTTTCGTCCATCTTTCCCGTGAGGAAGCCTTTCCCAAGCGGGCTGAAGGAAACGAAGCCGATTCCAAGCTCCTCAAGCGTGGGCAGCAGATCCTTCTCGCGATCGCGGTACCAAAGCGAGTATTCGCTCTGAACGGCTGCACGCGTGTGCGCGACGGATCGTCTTCGCAGCTGCTTCCGACATGCCAAAGTGCTTGACCTTGCCTTGCTGAATCAGGTCCTTCACGGTTCCCGCGACGTCTTCGATCGGGACATCGGGGTCGACGCGATGCTGATAGTAGAGATCGATGGCATCGACCCGGAGCCGCTTGAGCGAGCCTTCGATCGACTGCCGGATGTGCGCGGGCTGGCTATTCAGCCGCACCCAACCTGGACTGCCATCGGGTTTGAGTTCATAGGCAAACTTGGTGGCGATCACCACTTTCCCCCGGAACGGAGCGAGGGCTTCGCCCACAAGATCTTCGTTCAGATAGGGGCCGTAGACTTCCGCGGTGTCGAAGAATGTGATGCCGCGTTCCACGGCAGCGCGCAGAACAGCCGTCATTTCCTTTTTGTCTTTGGGTGGGCCGTACGAAAAGCTCATTCCCATACAGCCGAGCCCGAGAGCTGAGAGTTCAAGATTGCTATTTCCAAGAGTGCGTTTTTGCATTGTTTCTTTTCCTTTATCCGACGCTATGAGTGATTGGTCGCGTGGACTAGTAATGTTCCCAGACAACTCTCCAGTGTTCATCCGGGTTCGTCGACTTTACGATGAGTTGCTTACCTGAGAGCTCGAACGCGCGGGGCAGGTCTTTGCCGATAAGAGTGCGCACCAGTGCGCCCTCTACGTGAAAGGTGAAGGTGTGACTGCTTTCGTTGATCTCATATGTGCCAAAGGAGGCCTCGTAGCCGCCTTGTGAGTACTGCTCAGGACCCGTAGGGCTTGGTGGCTGCGGATTGCGTTCCATGACCTGGACCGACATGTGGCCGTCGCGGCTGAAGACAAGCAGGCCGGTAGAATCGGCGCTGTGAGTTTTTCCGTCAGCACCTGGCTGCTCGAGCTGGGCCAACCGCCACGCCCCGACAAAACGGTCCCGAATGCCCTCGCTTCCACCGCGACTCTGGCCGCCGGTCAGGGTCATTGCGGTGCCGACAAACCAACACATGGCGCCGAGCAAAAACAATCTCTTCATCTTCAGCTCCTGATCGCAGCTCGACTCAGCATTCGTTGTTGCTGTGCAGTTCAGCGGCCCACCAATTTCTGCAACTCTTCGGGGTAGCGGGCGCCTTGAAGCGGAATCTGAGCGGCTGCGTTCCCCAACTCCCGGAGATCTTCGGGCGACAGTTGGACGTTAGCGGCAGCGATATTTTCATCAAGGCGAGGCAGCTTGGTTGTGCCGGGGATGGGCACGATCCACGGCTTCTGCGCCAGCAACCAGGCAAGCGCGATCTGAGCCGGTGTCGCTTTCTTCTGCTGCGCGAATCTGCCCAACAGATCCACCAGCCCCTGATTCGCTTTCCGGTTCTCGGGAGTAAAACGTGGGACGATGTTGCGGAAATCTCCCTTATCGAACTTCGTATCGTCACTGATCTTGCCCGTGAGGAAGCCTTTGCCCAGAGGACTGAATGGAACGAATCCGATGCCGAGTTCCTCCAGCGTCGGGATCACCTCCGCTTCCGGCTCTCTCCAAAACAGCGAGTATTCGCTCTGCAGCGCGGTGACAGGCTGAACCTTGTGGGCGCGGCGGATCGTCTGCACCCCTGCCTCAGAGAGTCCGAAGTGCTTCACTTTGCCTTGCTGAATTAGATCCTTCACTGCTCCGGCGGTATCTTCGATCGGTACATCAGCATCGACGCGGTGTTGGTAGAACAAGTCGATGACATCAGTGTTGAGGCGCTTGAGCGACGCCTCGGCGACTTCCTTGATGTGCTCCGGCCGGCTGTCGAGCCCGGACTGTTTGCCGGTGTTCGGATCCAGCTTGAACCCGAACTTAGTGGCGATCACCACCTGGTCACGGAGAGGAGCCAGCGCCTCGCCCACGAGTATTTCGTTGGTGAACGGGCCGTAGACTTCCGCGGTATCGAAGAATGTGACGCCGTGCTCGACCGACGCCCGGATCACGGCGATCATCTCCTGCTTGTCTCCTGCCGGACCGTAGCCAAAGCTCATTCCCATGCAGCCAAGGCCCATGGCCGAGACTTCCAAGTTGCTTTTTCCAAGTTTGCGCTTTTGCATTGTTTCTCCTACACGGCGAAATTCCGTCTGCCTCACGGGCGACAGCGAGTCTAAGCATACTTACCTGAACCTGGAGTCTCTTGCCTATTTCGATGAAGTTCTTGCCAGATTCTCCGAAGCCCGCAGGGCAGCTGATTCTGGTCGCGATTGCGCTGCGGTTGATAGCACGTGGCGGCGGTCGATTATCAGGGTGCAAGTGCATGGGATGGCGACCGCTGGGCGCGACGAAGCTGCTGTTGGGCGGAAATCTCCGTCACGTGGATTGACTAAGAGGAACTGGTCGCCGGCTTCAGTCCACGCCTTGGCAGCGGGGCACTTCTCGGCAAGCAGGACTGTTCACACCATTAAACCTGGACCCGCGCATATCTTCAGCACAACTCGCATTCGCTCATAAGATGAATCATTTCTTCAGCTCGGCCGGCCAATTCGTGACCAACTGAAGCGGAGCCTGGGCCTCTTCCTCGGAATGGTTCACCAGCAGGCGCTTTCCATCGGAGGAGACGTCGAACGATATTCCGACTCCGGGGACTGCAGCATGGAACAACTGCTGTGGCGATCCGATTTCGATCTCTGCGCCCTTCGGGACCACGGGACAAACAAAAAAATCCTCGGTGAGATTCGCATAGAAAAGCTCTTTGCCGTTTGCATTCCATGTGGGATACGCGCCGCCACCCGATGAAACCCTCCATTTCCCCTTACCCTCCGGGAAACTGGTGATGTAAATCTCCTCTTGTCCGGATTCGTCGGAACTGTAGGCGACCCAGTGTGCGTCGGGCGAAACTCGATAGGTAATGATGTTGGATTGCAGCGACGGCGGCTGAACAATTGCGATCGGCTTGGAGGCTCCAGTAACCGGCCGTATCCAGAGGGAAACCATCTTTCCGCCCTCGCCCCAAAGGTAGGTCAGATATTTGCCGTCAGGCGACCAACCTGGGGCATGATAGTTGTTCTGTTCGGCGAGCAAGGTTTTCTCGGAGCCGCTCCCATCCGCTGCCTTGGAGCGGATTTCAACGTTGCCCCCGCCGGAGGTCACGAGCGCCGAAAACACAAGCGACTTGCCGTCTGGAGACCACGCAGGTTCCTGAACCACCTGCGGATCGAATGTGATCCGTGTTTTCGTCTTGCGTTCGAGATCGAGAGTCCAAATACCGAGTTCGCTCGCAAATGCCAGTTTCTTGTTGTCCGGCGAGAGACGGACATCCCGCACATCGACGACCGCGGGCTCATGAGGGTCGAACTCAGCGAGCGCCTTACCCGAGCGGTCGAACCACACGAAACGCGTCTTTGCCGAGGTGGCACTGCCTGGCTGGTAAATCATCAGTCCATTTTGTGAGACGGCGAAAATACTGCGCCAGACGCCAATGTCGTCGCGGACGCTATTCACTAGCGCAGTGGCGGATCCCGATAGCGTGCCCGATTGGGGATCGAAGGGCTGCGCCACGAGCGCCGTGTTCGCATGGTAGAGAAGATAGCCCGATGCGTATTGCGCCGCAGAATCGGTGGCTACGACCAAGTGCGTCTCGGTGTCGTCGACGGACGCGAAGTAAATTCCGTTTTGCTTCGGATCGCCCCCAGCGTGACTGGTCGCGAAGAAAATGAAATGTTTGCCATCGGGCAGAAACCAGGGCCAACGATGAGTATCGTGTTTCGCTCGATCGAGCACCGTGGCCGGAGTTGTCGGTCCTCCCTGAGCACTGACCTTGACCAGCGCGTTCTGAAAGTCTGGGGCGAACAAGATCACATCGTTCGTGCTCCAGCTTCCTCCGCGAGAATTGGGAGCATCGGCCACGACGGCCACCGGGCCGCCAGCAGCGGCAATCTTCATCAACTTACCGTTGGCAAAGAAGCCGATATAGCGGCCATCGGGCGACCAGAAAGGATGCGCTGCTCCAGCGGTGCCCTGGAGCGCTTGCGCCGAATCGCTGCTCAGCGGCCGGACCCACAGCATTTTGGTTTCGCCGGAATGAGCGACGAAAGCGATTTTGTCGCCTTGGGGGGAAAGCACGGGCATGCCACCCGCGTCACCCGTAGTATCCAGGGAGAACTTGTCGGGCGGGGGGATCTCAGCATGGACGGACAGTGGCTCTGCAGAGGCTTTCGCCCAACGGTATCCGACGAACGCCGCGAGAGCGACGAAAACGATCAGAAGGGCGGCCAACCCGACAGCCCACGACTTGTTGAACCCTGAAGACGGCTTCGTGGATTCGCTAACCTCAGAGTCGGCGAGCCACCGGAGATCCATCGCAACGTCGTGCGCAGACTGGAACCGGTCTGCAGGATCCTTCGCGAGACATGCGCGCACCACGCGCTCCAGCATGGGCGGCGCCAAAGGCTGGCTCGAGCTGATGGGCTCAGGTTCTTTTTCCAGAATGGCGGTGAAGACGCTGAGTTGCGACTTGCCTTCGAACGCGCGGCGTCCGGTAACCATTTCGTAGAGCACGCAGCCGAAGCTGAACAGATCGCTGCGCGCATCAGCCTCTGCGCCTTGCAGAACTTCCGGCGCCATGTATTGGAACGTTCCGACGATGGAACCTTTCTGCGTGAGCGGCGACGCAGCCGCGGTGAGCGATCCCAGATTCATCGTCGGCGTCGAAGGAGTAAACGGTCCGGCAGCTTTCGGCGCAATCGACATTTCCGGCTTTGCTAACCCGAAGTCCATCAGCTTCGCGCCAGCCTTGGTCAGCATGACGTTCGCCGGCTTCAGATCGCGATGAATGATTCCCTGTTGATGCGCCTTCTCCAACGCTTGCGCAATTTCTGTGCCGACCTTCAGAACCTGATCGATGGGCAGCGGGCCTTTCCCAAGGCGTTCGGCAAGAGTCTGCCCTTCAAGGTACTCCATGACCAGGAAGTCGGTGCCGTCCTGTGTGCCAATGTCGAAGAGCGTGCAGATATTCGCGTGCTGCAGCGCGGAAATGGCTTTGGCTTCGCGCTCCATGCGCTGCTTGAGTTCCGGGTCAGAGGAAAGACTCGCGGGCAGAACTTTGATGGCGACGGTGCGGTCCAGGCGGGTATCCTTCGCCCGGTACACTTCACCCATCCCTCCGGCACCGAGCGGGGATTGAATTTCATAGGGACCGAATCGGGTGCCAGAGGAAAGGGCCATAGAGTCGGCTAATTATAGCCGGATGATTCCGTTACCCCTGACGCTGCCGCTTCGGCTTGAGGTTCAGCGTGCGGATCAGGCGGAACAAATGGTTGGGATGCACCCCAAGGATTTTCGCAGCGTCGGTGTAGTTTCCATTCGCCTGCTCAATGGCGCGCTCGATCAGCACCTTCTTCGCCTCGCGGATGCCGTCGTGCAGCGCGCTCACCGGCTCACCCGACGAGGCAGTCTCTTCCAAAATGGAGTCGGGCAGATCTTCCGCGAGGATTAGCTCCGTCGAGCCCAACACCACTGCCCGCTCGATGGCGTTCTCCAGTTCGCGCACGTTGCCCGGCCAGTCGTAACGCGTGAGGCAGGCACGAGCCTCCGGAGAGATCCCGGCCACGCGCCGCTTCACCTTCTCGCCATACTGCGTCGCGAAGAATGCCGCCAGCATTGGAATATCCTCGCGACGATCCCGCAGCGCCGGCATGTGAAGCGACACCACATTGAGGCGATAGTAGAGGTCCGGCCGAAACGCTCCCGTGCGCGACGCTTCTTTCAGATCGCGATTCGTTGCGGCAATCAATCGGACATCAAGCTTGATGGGACGCGTCCCGCCGACTCGTTCGAACTCCCGCTCCTGCAGCACGCGCAGCAGCTTGGCCTGCATTGGAACGGCCAACTCCCCGATCTCATCCAGAAAAACCGTGCCGCCTTCGGCGACCTCAAGTTTTCCTTTCTTCTGCGAAACCGCACCGGTAAAAGCTCCCCGCTCGTGTCCAAACAGCTCGCTCTCCAATAATGTCTCGGTGATGGCGGCGCAGTTAATCGCGACAAACGGCTTGTCGGCCCGGCCACTATTCATGTGGACGGCCCGCGCCACCAGCTCTTTTCCCGTACCGCTCTCGCCTGATATGAGGACCGTCGAATCCCGCCCAGCCACCCGGGAAACAAATCCATAGACCTCATGCATGGCTTTGCTTTCCCCGATCATGCTGTGATGGATGTTCAGTTCCTCGTGGAGGCGGCGGTTCTCTCCTCCCAGCCTCTCCACATGACGGGCATTTTCAATCGCGAGCGCAGTGATGTTTCCCAACGTCGTCACCAATTCCAGAAGATCCGAATCAAAGCGCGCGCCCGGAGAGCTGGCATCCAGGTACATCACACCCAGAACTTTATCCTGCACTTCGAGTGGGACAGCTAGGACCGAGTGGACGCGGCGCTCCAACAGGCTCTCGGCCTCCCGGTACGCATCGTCGCTTTGGACATCATTGGAAAGCACCGCCAGATTCTCCTCCAGGACGCGGTTGAGAATGGTCTGGCTGGCATGAATCGGCTGATTGGGTCCCAGACGCCGGTCCCGGCCCACAATCGAAGAGAATCCAGCAACCCCGTTTTCGGTCAGTAATACCGCCGCCTGATCCGCAGGAACGATCGCCAGGACCGCCTCCAGTACCTTCTCTTGCAGGGCGGTCAGGCCTCGCACCGAGTTCAATGTCCGGCTGAACTCCAGCAGCACATTAAGGTCACGAACCGTTTTAGCGGTGGCAGGCAGGCCGTCTGGCCGGGGAGGTTGCAGGTACCGCGCATCCTCTTTCCTCAGGATTACGGTCGCGGCACCCGGCACCGGAGTCGCATCGAGCTGTAGCGAGGCGTTGCCCGGAATGGACTCACTATTTGCTCCCTGGAAGATGAGAATCGAGTTTCCGACCCGAATCTGGTCTCCATGGACCAGCACCCTGTCCCTTACGGGCACCCCGCTGATAAACGTATTATTCCGGCTATCCAGGTCCTGCAGGCGGAATCCGCTTGCTTCCTTGCGGATGACACAGTGGCGCCGTGATACCAGGGAATCGAGTAGCGAGATCTCATTGGACGGATCGCGGCCAATCGAGATCTCATCCCCCGTCAGGGGAAAGAGATTCCCTTTCAGGGGCCCGCTCACCGCTTCCAGCCGCGCCCCGCCTGCGGCGGCGCCAACCTGTTCGCCCGAATCGCCCATAACGCAATGAGTATACCCGGACCTCCCGGCTCCGCTCTCCCCGCCACCTAACATAAATGTTACGAACTAGCGCTTTTGTTTGAGCGGTCGGGCCCCGGCGAGGCATAACTCAGGTCTCAGACGGGCGAAAAACGTCACTTTCAAGCCAAATTCAGCAATTGCAAGCCGAATGCCCAACCAGCCCGGTTTGGTATGCGGCTTGCATTACTAAGGTCACTTGCGACGGACGGCCCGAGCAAGGAAACAAAATCCCCAGGTACAAGGAGCAAGACCATGGTAAAGATGAATGCAAAGCTGGCAATCAGGATCGCGATTCTGGCCGTAGGGATGGTAGGTACGTTCATCGCTGCAAGCGTTCAGCCCATTTCCGCCGCGGACGGAGGGCCGCTCATTCTATGCCCCCCGAGACAACCCAACTGCCAAACGACTCTGCCGCCGTTGAGCTAGGAGGCTGAGTTGCGAAAACGCGACCGCGTTGACGAAACCAGCGGTCGTCGTTGAAGTCGAACTTTTGGGTTCGCAAACTTTGGGCTGACGGGGAAAATAGGAAACCCGTCAGCCATATTTTTGTCCGGCATTGAGAGTTGCTCCTCCCCCCAAAGTGATACCTCCCTACCTTGCTTCAGTGCCTCGAGAGTGCTGCCCATCGTAGTTACCAAAGCGTAATTACGGAGCGCCCCCGTATTGGGGCTAACTTCTTCGCAAGAGTTAGGAAACTCCGCGTTCTTATCGTGAGTGCAAGCCTTCAGTAGCAGCACTACTGAAGGATCTCACGGAGACGCCATGGAAGCTCCCGATGGACACGCCGCTTCATCCAGACTTTGGTTGTTCTTCCTCCCCGTCTTATTAATCATTGCCGCAATCGTTACCGTTCAACAGTTCCAAGCCAGCAACAGCGAACTGACCGCGAGCGCGACCTATGGCCACGGGGCAGTGGACGTGACCATTCCGTACGACGCCCCGGATTCCGGCGCAGGACAACTCGCCATGGAAATTCTGGACCCCGAAGACCAAGTCCTCGGACGCGTCGACCACGCGGTTCAGGTCGCCGAGGGCAGGCCACAATCATGGCACTGCGGGCTCTGCTGCTCGCAACCGAAAAGGGAGCAGCCGACGTTCAAGGCACTCTCGAGGTTCTTCTCAACGGCAAGCCCGCCGAGAAACTCATACTGACTCCAGAGAACAATGACTTGCTGCATCAGTTCGTGTTCAAGGGCGTCGGAGCAAAGGCCATCAGTTCGGAAGACTCCAACACCGTCGAAATTCGATTCGAAGGTAAGGGCGGCTTGGCGTACCAGGTGGTCGGCAACTACTTCCTTCCTTGGGACGAGAGACCCGCGAACGAACCTATGTCGATCAACGTGACCTACGATCGCACTCACCTGGCACAAGATGACATCGCGACCGCAACTGCGACTGTCAGAAACAATCTGCCAAAAGCCGCGAACATGGTGATGGTTGACCTTGGAATCCCGCCAGGGTTCGATCTACTTAGCGAAGACCTGCAAACCTACGTCGAGAAAAGCGCCGGTCTTAAGAGTGGCCGCCTGGAGAAGTTCAGCCTCACGGCGACGCAAGCAATTCTCTACTTCGATTCCCTCGCTCCCGGCGACGCGGTCGCTCTGCATTTTCGCCTGCGAGCCAAGTATCCCATCCGCGCTCGAACCTTCCAGTCGCGGGTCTATGAGTACTATGACCCGGAAGTCAACTCGATCGCGCGACCAGTCCAACTGGAGGTACGCCAGCGTTAGGGTAAGCAGTGCACAGAATCATCCAAACGGAACGCCTCATCTATAATCAGGCGCGCCCATGGCGGTAGCCCCGAGATTTCTTGTCAGCATCGGCAATCTGAGAAGGTAGCGATCCTCTCACCCTGGTGCTCAACGGGCCGGCGGAGCTGAGAAAGTAGCACTGCTGCCTGGACATGAATTTCTCGTGTATAAATTCCTCCCATGCACATTGACGCCCACCAGCATTTTTGGATTTACAACCCCGCCGAATATGACTGGATCGATGATTCGATGTCGGCTCTGCGCCGCGATTTTCTGCCACCGGATCTGAAGCCGGAGTTGGACCGCACGGACTTCCAAGGATCTGTCGTGGTTCAAGTACGCCAGACACTAGAAGAAACACGCTGGCTCCTTGAATTGGCGGAGCGCTCCCCGTCAATTCTGGGAGTGGTTGGATGGGCTGACTTGCGGTCTCCGGATATTCGGTCACAACTACAAAACTTGGCTCGGAATCCCAAACTGGTCGGCGTCCGCCACATCGTCCAGAGTGAACCCGACGACCGGTTCCTGCTTCAGGCAGAATTTCTGCGGGGAATTGCCGCGCTTGAAGAGTTCGATCTTGCCTACGATATCTTGATCTACACCAAGCATCTTCCCGTCGCCGCCGAGTTTGTGGAGCGCTTCCCACGCCAGCGCTTCATTCTCGATCATCTCGCCAAGCCGCCGATCAAGAGCGGTCAAATCGATTTCTGGGCGCACGGTATCAGAAAGCTGGCGGCATTTCCCAATGTGTTCTGCAAATTATCGGGACTGGTCACCGAGGCCGACTGGCAGCATTGGAGGCCTGAGCACATCGTGCCTTTCCTCGACGTCGCCTTTGAATCGTTCGGCCCAGATCGTCTCATGATCGGTTCTGACTGGCCTGTGTGCCTCGTGGCTGCGTCGTATGCTCGGACCGTCGAAGTCGTAAAGACATACTTGCTCGAGAAGAACTCGGATTGTCGCGAGGCCATACTCGGTCGCAACACCCAGAGGTTCTGGCGTCTGCCAGGTCGTTGAGAATCCTCCGGAAGCTTCGCCGGACCGATGTTTTACAATAGGCGGACTCGAAGCTGCCATGCATCCCAACGTGCTCCAACTCGACTCCCGCGACAACGTTTTGATCGCCCTCACCGACTTGAAGGCCGGCGAACGAATCGAATTCGGGGGCCAAGTACACATTCTTCCCAAGAACGTTCCCGCCAAACACAAGTTCGCCAGGCGAAGCCTCGCCCCCGGCGACGATGTCGTGATGTACGGAGTTCTGGTTGGCCGAGCGGTCAAGCCCATAGCAGCAGGTGAACTCCTGACGGTTGGCAACATCCAACATCAGGCCTCACCCTTTCAAGAACAGACGGGTGAATTCGGGTGGACGCCGCCCAGCGTTTCGCATCGGCAGCAGCAAACGTTCAAGGGATATCGCCGCTCCGATGGTCAGGTCGGCACACGCAACTATTGGCTCGTCGTCCCTCTCGTGTTTTGCGAGAACAAGAACATCCAAGTTCTGAAGCAGGCTTTCGAAGAAGAACTCGGGTTCGCAGCACCTCAACTCTACCGCCGCCAGGTGGCCGAACTAGCAACGCTCTATCGACAAGGACATGCGGGTGCGATCAAGGATCACTCCCTGCCAGATGCAGTTCCCACGCAGCGCAGCCGCCTGTTCGAAAATGTCGATGGCATCCGTTTTCTGCTCCACGAAGGCGGCTGTGGCGGCACGCGGGAAGACTCCAACAACCTATGCGGCCTAATCGCCGGCTACATTCACCACCCGAACGTAGCGGGTGCCACAGTCCTTAGCCTCGGTTGCCAGCACGCGCAAATTCCGATCCTGCGCGACGAGATTCGCAAACGCAATCCCAAGTTCGATAAGCCGCTGGTCATCCTTGAACAGCAACGCAGCGGCTCCGAAGCGCAGATGATGTCGGACGCGATCCGGCAGACGTTTCTCGGTCTGGTCGAAGCCAACAAGGCGCGGCGCACTCCCGCTCCTCTCGCCGATTTGTGCGTCGGCCTGAAGTGCGGAGGCTCGGACGGCTTCTCCGGCATTTCCGCGAATCCCGCCATCGGGCACACCGCCGACTTGCTCGCCGCGCTGGGTGGACGCACGATCCTCTCGGAGTTCCCCGAACTCTGCGGCGTGGAACAGGAACTCATCAACCGCAGCAAGAACAAGCGAGTCGGCAACCGTTTCATTCAACTCATGCGCGACTACGCAGCCCGCGCCGCCGCCGTACGCTCCGGCTTCGACATGAATCCTTCTCCAGGAAATATGCGCGACGGACTGTTAACCGACGCTATGAAGTCGGCCGGCGCAGCCAAGAAGGGGGGCACGTCCCCGGTAACAGCCGTACTAGATTACCCCGAGTACTCAACTGAGCGAGGCCTGAATCTGCAGTGCACGCCCGGCAACGACGTCGAGTGCGTCACGGCGCAAGTGGGCGCGGGTGCAAGCGTGGTCTTGTTCACCACCGGTCTCGGCACGCCCACAGGAAATCCGATCACTCCGGTCGTGAAGCTTTCGACGAACTCGGATCTGGCGCAACGCATGCACGACATCATTGACATCGATACCGGAGCTGTCGTTTCAGGAGAGAAGACGATCGAGCAAATGGGAGAGGCGATTCTGGATCTCGTGATTCAAGTAGCGAGCGGCGACGTCCGAACCAAGGCGGAGCAGAAGGCACAGGAAGATTTCATTCCCTGGAAGAGAGGCGTGTCCCTGTGACCAATCAAGCCGCGCAGACCATACGCCTCGACGGCAAAGTCGCTGTCGTGACTGGCGGGGGCAGCGGGATTGGGGAAGCCATTGCTCTGACATTCGCAGCACACGGCGCGACGATTCGTATACTCGATGTGAATGAACTCGCCGCGACCGCAACGTGCGAGAAGATCGCTGCCGCCGGTGGCACCGCCTCGCCCCACCTCTGCGATGTGACCAGCCAGCCCGATGTGAAGGCCTCGTTCGACCAGCTTTTCCGCCACGACCGCATTCACATTCTGATTAATAACGCCGGAATCTCGCATGTCGGCACAGTCGAGAGCACTACCGAGGCCGACTTCGATCGCGTTGTTCGAGTGAACATCAAAGGGTTCTATAACTGCATGCACGCAGCGGTCGGGCATATGAAAGACTCGGGCGGCGGAGCAATTCTGAACATGGCGTCGATCGCCGGATCATCTGGGCTCCCTGACCGCTTCGCCTACTCGATGAGTAAAGGCGCGGTCATCGCCATGACTTATTCTGTGGCCCGGGATTATCTTCCTTACAACATCCGTTGCAACTGCATTTCCCCCGCCCGGGTTCACACGCCGTTTGTGGACGACTATCTGCAGAAGAACTATCCGGGGCGAGAGCAGGAAATGTTCGAGAAGCTCGCGAAATCGCAACCCATCGGTCGAATGGGCGAACCGGCCGAAGTCGCGTCTCTAGCATTGTTCTTGTGCTCGGACGAAGCTGCATTCATTACTGGGGTGGACTATCCGATCGATGGCGGCTTCTTCAACCTGCGAGGCTAGAATTTGCGAGGCTAGTACATGGACCTGCAACTGAAAGACAAAGTGGTCATCGTCACCGGCGGCTCCAAAGGAATCGGCGCGGCGATCGTCCACGCCTGCGCAGCCGAAGGTGCAATTCCGGTGATTGTGGGCCGCGATGCCGAGGCTGGCAAGCACGTGCAAAGCGAACTCCAGAAGAACGGCGCCACCTGCGGCCTCATCACCGTCGACCTGGCTACCGCAGAAAGCTGCGCGCAATCCGTCGAGCAGACTCTGAAGAACTTTGGACGCATCGATGCACTCGTAAATAACGCAGGACGCAATGACAAAGTCGGTCTGGAACAAGGCAGCGTCGCCGAATACGTCGCTTCGCTCAACCGCAATCTGGTGCACTATTACGGTATGGCCCACTATGCCCTGCCCCACTTGAAACGCTCGCGCGGATCGATTGTCAACGTGGGTTCCAAGACTGCAGTCACCGGCCAGGGAAGCACGTCCGGCTACGCATCTTCAAAAGGCGCAATCATGGCCCTGACGCGCGAATGGGCTGCCGAACTGCTGTCCTACGGAATTCGCGTCAACACTGTGATCCCGGCGGAGGTGATGACGCCGCTCTATCGCAGCTGGCTCGACACGTTCCCAAATCCCGAAGACAAGCTGAAAACGATTCTCACCAAGATTCCTCTCGAGCAACGCATGACCACTTCGGAGGAGATCGCGGCCATGGTCGTTTTTTTGATCTCGGCGAGGTCCAGCCACACCACAGGCCAGCATTTGTTTGTGGACGGCGGCTACGTTCACCTGGATCGCGCACTCACATGAGACCTGCAAACACACCATCGCCACCGCTGACTGAGCGCCGCTACGTCGTGCCGCTGGTCCTGGTGACCAGCTTGTTCTTCTTGTGGGCAATCGGCGTCAACCTGAACGACATCCTGATCCAGCATTTCAAGAAGGCGTTCGGCCTCACGGACTCAGGTTCGTCTCTGATTCAGGTTGCTTTCTTCGGCGGCTATTGCCTCGCTGCCCTGCCCGCGGGATGGCTCATGCAGCGGGTGGGCTACAAGCGCGGGATTCTGATCGGCCTGCTGGTGTGTTCCACCGGCACGATCTTGTTCATTCCTGCTGCTTCCGTGAGAATTTACGGATTCTTCCTATTCGCTCTCTTTTTGATGGCGTGTGGACAATCCGTTTTGGAAGTCGCCGCCAATCCCTATGTAACCACGCTCGGCCCGGCCGACAGCTCCGAACGGCGGCTGAATCTGGCTCAGTCCTTCAACGCTGCCGGCGCCGTGATGATAGCTCTGGTTGGCTCTCGGTTCATTCTCTCCGGCATCGAACACACCCCCGCAGAACTCGCCGCGATGAACCCCGCCCAGTTGCTAGCCTATCGGGCATCCGAGGCGAATATGGTAAAGACGCCGTATCTCGTAATCACGGGCGTATTCCTGTTCGTTGCGTTGCTGATCTTCCTGACGAAACTGCCCGAGATTCGCGAGACCAGTACCGACGGAGTGGAAAGTGCCGACGCGAAGCTGAGCGGTGTTCTTGCCTTTCCACACTTGATCAAAGGCGTGCTCGCCCAGTTTTTCTATGTCGGAGCACAGGTGGGCGTAGGGAGCTTCATCATCCGGTTCACAGAATTCACTCTGCCCGGAGTGCATGAAAAAAACGCCGCCCACTACCTGCAGGCGCACCTGGCAGGTTTCATGATCGGGCGTTTCGCGGGCTCCGCGATCATGCAAAAAGTCGCGGCACCCCGTCTGCTAAGCCTGTTTGCCGGCGGATCGCTGCTCTGCCTTCTGGTCGTTCTGTTCGCTTCTGGCACGGCTCCAGTCTGGGCCATCGTATTGGTTGGCTTTTTTCACTCCATCATGTTTCCAACGATATTCGCCCTGAGTCTGAAGAGCCTTGGCCCATATACGAAACTGGGATCTTCCCTGCTGGTCATGGCCATCATCGGCGGTGCGGTCTGCCCCTGGGTTATGGGCAGAGTTTCGGATGCCTGGAATATCCAGCGTGCGTTCGTCGTCCCGTTGGTCTGTCACGCCTTCATCTTCTACTTTGCAATGTGGGGATATCGCCCCGTCGGTGTCGCGACCGCCAGTACAACCTTGGCGATGCCCGCAACTGAGGTCGAATGAAACGACGCTTCTGCCTGACGCTCGATTTGAAAGACGATCCCACATTGATCGCCGAATACAAGCGCTATCACGAGAAGATCTGGCCGGACATTACCCGCAGCATCAAAGACTCCGGCATCGCCGACATGGAGATCTATCTGCTCGGCACACGCATGTTCATGATCATGGACGTGAACGAGTCTTTCTCGTTCGAGGCCAAGAGCAAAGCAGATCGGCTCAACCCAAAGGTGCAAGAGTGGGAGACACTCATGAGCACGTTCCAACAATTGTTGCCCCAGGCCAAGCCCGGCGAAAAATGGCTGCTGATGCAACGAGTATTCAAGTTGGAAGAGTAGGATGTTACGGCCGCTCCGGCCAAGCGTGCCGGGGATACCGTCGCATCAATTCCCGCCGCACTTCTGGATAGAGTGGTTCCCAGAACCCAGCTAGATCTGCCGTCGTCTGTACGGCCCGCTGATTCGGGGCCAGCAAGTGAACCACGACTGGTGTGCGCTCAGGGCCGATGCGGGGCGTATCGTGCATGCCAAAGAAATCCTGCAGCCGAGATGCGATCCAGGGCGGCTTCCCTCGCTCATAATGAACCTTGGTCTGGCGGCCCTTCTGCAGACGGATGGATTCCGGGGCGAGTTCGCGAAACCGCCGCGCACCGATCTTCTGTTCGAGTATCGAGACGAAGTCAGCCGCTGCCTTCCTCAATTCGGCAAAGCTTCGCAGTCCGACGCACAATTCATGCAGTGCCTGCGAAGTATCCGGCGCCTCGAGGCCAGCAAACTCGACCCGCCCCAGGAAGTGATTCACATCCTCGAGGTCAACGAAACGCTCGATGCCTACTTCCATCGCCTTCTGGGCAAGTAGTTCGGCTGCGGATTGCGCGTCGGGTAACGCGCCTCGCGATTCCTGAATCACCAGTTCGTCATACAGCAGAGCACTCACCGCATCCACTCGCTCGGCCACCCGATTCCACACCACGCCGGATTGCTCCTTCACGCGATCCGAGAACAGATCGATCAGCCATTCCGGCTCAATGCGCGCAGTCATTCGAACCAGGGGCAGAGGCTTTTCCTTACGATCTTCGGCATCCACGGCAACCATGAACTCATACCGCGGAGGCTCACTAGCCAATTCCGCCGACCCGCCCGTCGAAAGCAGCATCTGCTTCCCTGCCCGCAGCCTCGCCACTCGATCCGGAAATCCCGCGAGGACCGACATCAGCAGATCATCATCTTTATGTTTTTTCTTTCCCGAGATTCGCGCAATTCTTCGCAACTGATCGACGTGCTGCAACACTCGGTGGTCAAGTTCCACATCCATGGCGGCGAGTAGATCACTTTTCTCTGCGCGAACCCCCGACCCAAGAAGAGCTGCGGCTACGCATCCGGCGTCTCCCACGCCGCGCTCCACGGCTTCTACCAGAATTCGCGACAACCGTGGAGGCAGCGGATACCGCGCCAGACGCTGTGCCATCTCTCCCCGAGCGCCGAGGCGATCGAGCAGCAATTCAGCCTGTTCGACTGCCTCCTCGACCGGAGCATCTAACCACGAGATATCGCGGACGTGAGCGATCCCCATCGCTCGCAGGGAGAGGCAAAGCTGCGATAGATCGCTGCGCAGAATCTCGGGCGCATCCTGCTCCGCCCTGCGCGCGTAATCCTCTTGTGTGTAGAGTCGCAGCACGCGGCCTGGCGCAGTCCGCCCCGCCCGTCCCGCTCGCTGTTTCGCCGACGCCTTGCTCACTCGGCCAACGTGCAGTGTCGGCAATCCGCTCCAGGGCGAGTACGCCGCGAAGCGCGCCAGCCCACTATCGATGACGGCGGTCACACCCTCAACCGTGATTGAGCTTTCCGCAACATTGGTGGCCAGAATCAGTTTTCTTTGAGCCGAAGGCGAGAGTGCCAGATCTTGCTCTCGGGGCGGCAAGCTCCCGTGGAGAGGAAGTAGCAACAATCCAAATTGCCGCGCCAGCGCGTCGCACGCCCGAATTGCACGACGAATCTCCACCGCGCCCGGCAGAAAGACCAGTGTGTCGCCGGCATGCCCTGTGTCGTTCAGGAGTCCCACCGCACTCGCCACCTGTGTCTCGAGTGGGTCGGGCGAATACGGCAAATGTTTAATCTCGAGGTCAAACAGTTTCCCTTCCGACCGGATGATGGGACAGCGCTTGAGATATTGCGCTACAGGCTCGGCATCGAGAGTTGCTGACATGATGACGATTCGCAAATCGGGCCGCGTCTGCTGCAGTCGTTTCAGCAATGCCAACGCGAGATCGCTTTCCAGGTGGCGCTCGTGGAATTCATCGAGCACCACCGCATCCACGCCCTTCAGTTGAGGATCGGAAAGCAGGCGGCGAGTCAGCACGCCTTCGGTGACAAATCGTAGGCGCGTGCGCGGACCAACCGCTTCTTCGAACCGAATCTGGTATCCGACCGTCTCGCCTACAGGTTCGCCAAGTTCCAACGCAACTCGACGCGCCGCCAGCCGCGCCGCAATCCTGCGCGGCTCCAGCACGACGACCTCACCGCTCACCAACCCGAGCAGTGCCGGCGGCACGCGAGTGGTCTTGCCCGCCCCCGGAGCGGCTACGATCACCAGGTTGGGCTGCAGTTTTAAGGAGTCAAGAATCTCCGGCAGAATGGCATCCACCGGAAGAGGGGTTTTGCGGATCAGCACTTCTCATCGAAACATGGCGCTTCGACTGGCGTCAAATGATGTCTTCTTCAGACGCTCGGGCTTTGACTTTTTCTCATGCCCTTCTTAACGTAGTTCAAATGCCTGCTTACTTTACTCCAGAGCTTTTCCAGTTTCTCACCCGCCTCAAGCGTAACAACAAGCGCGAATGGTTCCAGGCGCATCAGGAAGAATGGGAAGGTGATGTACGCCAACCGGTGCTGCGATTCATCACGGACTTCGCCGCACCCCTATATGAGATCTCGCCCTATCTGGTCGCTGACCCGCGCCCTTCTCGCGGCTCCATGTTCCGCATCTACCGCGACACGCGATTCTCCCATGACAAGCACCCCTACAAAACGCACGTCGCCATGCGTTTCTCCCATCGCGGCAAAGATGTTCATTCGCCCGGTTTCTATCTTCATTTTGAGCCTGGCGGATGCTTCGCCGCTTCCGGTCTCTGGCATCCGGAGCCACCCACTCTGCTGAAAGTACGCAACGCGATAGTGTCAACACCAAAGGAATGGCGCGCCGTCCACAAGCTTCTCAACTGGGACGACGCCAGCAAACTCAGCCGGGCGCCGCGCGGCTTCCCCGCCGATCACGAATTCGTAGAGGATCTTAAGCTGCGCGATCTCGGCACCGCCGTAAACTTCACGGACCGGGAAGTGTGCAGCCCGAAGTTCATGGCGATCTTCGTTCAGGCGTGCCGCAAAATGTCCCCGGTCGCCGCGTTCCTCAGCCGCGCAGTTGGACTCAAATTTTAGGCTACGCAACGTCAGGCGCTAAGAAACACGGGACAGGTTATGCCACCACTGAAGTATCCGCCTCCCGATATAGCTCGTCGATCTGCTCGCGATAGCGCGCCTCGATCGCCTTGCGCCGAAGCTTCAACGTTGGGGTCAGAGTGCCGTCGCTGGCGGTAAATTCATCCGGCACTAGCAGGATCTTTTTCAGCGTCTCGTACCGGGCCAGGCCACGGTTCAGTTCGTCCACAATACCTTCATAAAGTGCCTTGACCTTGGGGTGGGCCACCAGTTCTTCGCGGGATGAGAAAGATATTTGGTTGCCGCGCGCCCATTCCTCCAACAACACGAACTCCGGGGAGATAATCACCGACGCAAATTTTCTTCGGTCTCCCAGCACCACCGCAGTTCCAATCATCGCGTTGAGTTTCAGCGAATTCTCGACCGGCTGCGGCGCAATAAATTTCCCCCCCGACGTCTTCAGCAGATCTTTTTTGCGATCGGTCACCGACAGAAATCCGTCTTCGTCCAGATTGCCAATGTCTCCGGTCTTAAACCAGCCATCCACGAAGGCGTCCCGCGTCTCTTCGGGCCGGTTCCAATAGGCACGGAAAATCGAAGGACCGCGCACCAGAATCTCCAGATCGTGCGCAATCTGCACTTCAACATTGGGCAGGGGACGGCCCACGGTGCCCATCTTGTGAGCGTGCGGCGTGTTGATTGCGATGACCGGTGAGGTCTCCGTCAGACCATAGCCTTCATGAATCCGAATGCCGATGTTCGCATACCATGCTGCCAGTTCTCTGCCCAGCGGCGCTCCTCCGGAGACGAATATTTCCACTTGTCCACCCATCCGCGCCCTGACCTGCGAATACACGAGTTTGCGCGCCAACTTCCACGCCACTGATGCCGGCTCCTTGCCCGCCAGAATCTTAGGCCGGTGGGCCCGTCCTACGGAAAGAGCCCAACGGTAAATGGTCTGCTTCGCCAGTCCTTTGGCTTTCTGTTCCACCTGGCTGTAGATCTTTTCGTACACACGTGGCACGGCCACGAAAATCGTGGGCCGGACCTCCATTAACACTTGCGGCAACTCCTCGATGGAAGGGCAATATGCCAGCGTCACGCCGTTATGCAGCAACGCGATATCCGCATGACGCGCCGTAACATGCGACAGAGGAAGAAACGACACACTGACGTGGCCAGGATGAATATCGAAACCGTGCAAAGAGTTCAGCACATTCGAAGTCAAATTCCCATGCGTCAGTTGTACGCCCTTTGAGGTTCCAGTCGTCCCTGACGTATAGATGATGGACGCGAGGTCGTCAGGAGCGACCGCGTGCGCGCGGGCATCGAGTTCTGGATCTCGTCCAGCCGGGCCCTTGTGCATCAGTCGCTGCATATGTACCGCATCAGGGGTCTCGGCAGGATCCATCAACACGATCTTCTCGATCGGAGTCTGGTCGCGGATGGACAGGACCTTTTCCAGTTGCTTCTCCGTGGACACCACCACCACTCTTGCTCCTGAATCGCAAAGAATGTAGGCGGTTTGCTGAGCCGTGAGGGTCGAGTAGATGGGCACAACCGCAAGCCCCAGCATCAGCGATGCAAAATCGGCGACAGCCCACTCCGGCCGATTCTCGCTTAAGATGGCAAGGCGGTCCCCCTTGTTCAACCCCCACTGGCTGAGCGCCCGCGCCACACC
Organism: uncultured Acidobacteriaceae bacterium; assembly: GCA_963701935.1. Taxonomy (GTDB): domain Bacteria; phylum Acidobacteriota; class Terriglobia; order Terriglobales; family Acidobacteriaceae; genus Sulfotelmatobacter. The sequence goes on from CAVPBT010000005.1 coordinate 199,046, forward strand.
CGCCACATCGCGGTAAAACTGCTGCGAGCTGATGGGAACCCACGCGGAGCCCTCGCGAGCCAGCATCACGCGATCTTGCCGGCGCTCCACGATGGCGAAGAAGATGTCATTAAGAGTCTGAGGTTTCGTAGGCATGGTTTCCCCCTCACGTCGCGAAAGGAAGATCATCCGCCGTCCTGAACCGGTGGTTGCGAAGAGCTCTTCTACGTTACTGCTCCGCTACTTGAGATGACCCCAGCGAAATGTCGGGCCAACAGAGAAGCGAATATAGTTCTGCCGGGGTACCAGCAAGTTTGAAAACAGGTGAGTGTTCACCCAATCAGTCGCGAACCGCACGCCAATCTTCCGCGACACGTTGAGGTCGAACCCCCCGCCTAAGCCAAAGAACAGTTCGGTATCGCTCTGATGCGAGTTGGGAATTGGAATCTGCAGGTACCCAAACAAGGGCACCAGAGGGCTGGGGAAAGCTATATTTGCATTCTCGTGGATTCCGCCAAAGCCGGGGCGTGCAAAGAATGTAACTTTCTGCCACTTGCGCAGGTAGAATTGCGGTCCTGCGGCAAACGTGTAAGTCCTCGACTTAAACGCCACGGAGATTGAGCTTGCTCCCCCAGGCACTAGTCCCGACTGGTTTATCGCGTTAGCGTAGACGGTCTCGCTGCCGTTAATGGTTCCGGCACCGCTGATGACGCCGTCGCCCATAATCCCGAAGTCACCGCCCAGACCCAGCCAAGGTCTCACCGTAACTCCGAAATCCGATTCAAATCCGCGCTCGGTCAGGTTGCGGGCCGGGCTGATCATGTAATCGAAGCCGGTAAACAGTGTGTAGCGGTTAATGTCGGTCTGCTGCGCCAAAGCGGGCAGACAAATAAGAACTATAAAGCCGCAAAACAGTAAACGTCTCATCGGTCTCATGTTCCACCTTTCTGGGAATTCAGTCATAGAGAAGAGACTTGCGCCGAAAAAAGAAAAAGACGACTCGAATGCGGTACAGACGACTCTCGTGGTTGGACCTTCCGATACCCTGGCAAACTTCCGAACTCTTCCCATAGGGGCTACTTCCCTAGCCCTAACTCTCAGCGCACTACGCGACAATCAATTGGGTCAGAGGATTCTCCTGCATGGTCGCTGGACCGGGCTCGAGCACTCTTTTCGGTTCCAGCAGAGCAATATTGCTCGCCGCTGGAACCGGTGCGACCGCGGTCTTTGTTATTGCCGGCATAGCGATTGAATTCCCGCGCCGTCTCCGGCGTACTTTCTTCTTCTGCGGTGGCCCGATTCCAACCGAGTCGCGCAATTCCGTGAAGCTCGTCATCAGCAAGCTCTCCAGCCGTCGCAGATCCGGGGCCGCATGCACATCTCCACTGAAACCGAAGTAAACCGCGCCGTTGTAGCTTAAGATTGCGCAGTTCACCGCCATCTCTCCGCCCACCGGAACATACGGATAGCAATGCAACATCTTGTGTCCGAGCAGGTAGAGCGGAAACTGCGGCCCGGGCACATTCGTGCATACCAGGTTGAAGGGTGTGATGGGCAGTTGGCTCGCGATCGGACCGGCCATGCCTTGCACGGAAGTCGGGAACATCCCAATCAGACCGCCCGCCAGGCTAACGAGTTCAGCGGCGTGCACGCGCTTCAGGAATTCGGTTCGATGGTGTACGCCTGCCAGCAACTTTCGCGGGCTCCGAATATCTAGCGGAATGGTGACAGGAACCAGCGAAATGCGGTTCCCCAACTCCGTGGTGCTGACGTCGCCGCGCAAGTTGACAGGAACCATGATCCGAAGCAGTTTTCCCTTCACGCGGTCGCCATGCAGTTCACAGTAACGGCGGATGGTCGCAGTCACCAAAGCGAGAATCACATCATTGACACTGGTTCCGCTCTTATGACGGATGGCTTTGACGTCCGCCAGCGGAAGTTCGGCGGTGGCAAATTTCTGAGGCCCGGTATAGATCACGTTGAACCGCAGTCGCTCGGTAAACGCCGTGATCTCGGGTAGCAGGCCCACAAACTCGTCGCTGGCCACGCTGTCGCCGTTCGCAGCGGCACGTTCCGTCATGCTCAACAGATCGGTGAGTGCGGAGAGAATCCGCTTCACGAAATCAGAATAGGATTCAACGAACCCTGCGGTCAGCGTCGTCAGCGGGTCGCGCGGCCGGGGAACCTGCAACTTAATCTTCTTCTTGGGCAAGCGCGGCGCGTCCGGGCTCGCATCCAGAAGCACATTCATGATGCCGACACCCGCAATGCCATCCGCCAGGCAGTGGTGCAGTCGGATAATGAGCCCGGTGCGAGCCCCCTTGAGCCCGTGAATGAGTGTGAGATCCCACAATGGGTGTTGCCGGTCCATCACGGTGCCAAAAAGCTTTCCGGCAATCCCCATCAACTCTATTTCGGTACCGTGTTTGAGCGTCACCTCGCGCACGTGACGGCGCACATCGAATTCCGGATCGTACTCCCAACTGGGAAGCCCGAGCCCGAACGGTGCTGGTACGACGCGCTTCAGATAGCGAGGAAGAAGCGGCAGCTTCGTCTCGATGAACTGGACGCATTCTTCAAATCCAACTTCGCCCTCGAAGATGCATACGCTTGCTACATTGAGCGGCATGCCTTCCCGCTCAAGATGCAGGAAGACCGTATCACCCCAGGAAAGGCGGTCACTCTGTTGCTGGTTCTGCATCACTGCTCTCCCTCGATCATTCGCCCGGCGGGGCGTTCAGTTCACGAAAGAAAATCGCCCGGTCAGCTTCATCAGCTTGAGGACTTTGTAGACGTCGACATTCACGTCGCGCAAAATAATCTTGACGCTCTTCTCATCGGCCACTCGGGCAAGCTCTTCCAAAGCCCGCACTGCACCCGAATCGATGCGTACTACGGAAGACAAATCCAGTACTGCCTCGCCTTCACTGCCGTCCAATTTCTCGCCCGCCTCGCGCAGGGCCGCAACCACGCGCGCTTCATCAATGTTCAGAAACACTGCATTCATTGCCATAGGCTCCGCCATTCTTCAGACAGTAATGTGCTCGACGGTGCTGCTCACCGTCCCCGCACCTCGTCCTTCATAAGCCTTCCAGAACAACTCGACCAGTTCCGTCATCAGAGGCATCCGGGGGTTCGAACGCCACGACGGATCTTCAAACGCAATTCGGGCCAGTTCGGGGACGGCCCGTTCGAATTCCTCTTTGGAAATTCCCAGTTCAGCGATCGATCGCGGAAATCCCAACAAATCGAGCAACTGCTCTGTCGCCGCGATCAGGTTGTTTACCTTTTCATCGACGGTATGTCCGCCCAGACTCAGCTGATCCGCGACCGTCGCGTACTTCTTGTGTGCCGTGTACCCTTTCGTGTAAGGCGACGGCATGAACTTGGTGGGGACCGCGGCGTTGTAAGCAATCACGTGCGGCAGCATGAGCGCGTTGGCGCGCCCGTGCGCGACGCCGAAGCGTGCTCCAAAAGCGTGAGCCAGGGCGTGGTTCACTCCTACCGAAGCATTCGAGAACGCCATCGCCGCAATGCAGGCGGCATTGTGCATCATAGATCGAGCTTCTTCATCCCGGGGATGCTCATAGGCAATCGGCAGATACTTGAATACCAACCGAATCGCCTGCATGGCGCTGGAATCGGTGTAGGGCGAAGCATAGTTCGAAACTCCTGCCTCCAAGGCATGGGTCAGGCAATCAATCCCGGTATCCGCGGTTAAGCCCTTCGGCATGGTCATCACGAACTGCGGATCGACAATGGCGACATCCGGGGTCAGGGAGTAATCGGCCAGCGTGACTTTGCGCCCGCTTTCCTTGTCTGTCAGGACCGCGAACGGTGTGACTTCGCTTCCTGTGCCGCTGGTGGTTGAAATCGCGATGAGTCTCGCCTGGTTCGCTTTCTCCGTTGGATAGCGCGCGACCCGCTTGCGCAAATCCAGGAAGGGCGCCGCCAGATATTCCAGATCGGCCTCCGGCGATTCGTACTTGAGCTTCATGATCTTCGCCGCGTCAATGACCGACCCGCCGCCCAGCGCGATGATCTGGTCCGCCTTATAGAAATTGAGCGCCTCCACTCCCAACGCGATGACCTTCACTTCGGGCTCTGCATCCGGAATCACCTGCACATGGACGTGAGTCTTGGGACAGATGTGGCGCCGAACGATATCAACATGTCCCATCTGCTCCAGGAGCGGGCTGGTCACGATGATGGTGGATAGCGACGGAAACTGCCGCAGGTTCTCCACCGCATTCATGTTGAAGTAGATCTGATTGGGAACCCGGAACCACATATGGTTTTGTGTCCTCCGAGCCACGCGCTTGATGTTGAGGTAATGAAAAACGTTGACATTATCGGTGGTGCTGTTGCCGCCGCCGGTTCCGCATCCGAAGGAAAACGTCGGCACCAGGTCGTTGTAAACCGCTCCCAGCGCTCCGATCGATCCCGGTGAATTGACGATGATGCGTCCCGCATTGATCACTTGGCCAAATTTGCGAATGACCTCTTCGTTGCGCGAGAACACAACCGCCGTATGCCCAATTCCCCCGGCATGGTTCACGTCGACACATACTCGCAGTGCCTCAGCTACGGATTTCGCTCGATAGACCGCCAGTACCGGAAATAACTTCTCGACCGACAGCGGATGCTCGCGGCCCACACCCTGAATCGGCGCAATCAGCAGCTTGGTATCAGGCTTCACCTTCAGGCCGACGAAGCGTGCGATATCAGCAAGCCTTCTGGCCAACCGCCATGGGCTGCATGAATCCGGTCTCCGGATCAATTACCGTGCGCTCGAGCAGCTTCGTTTCTTTGTCGTTGCAGATGTGTGCTCCCAGGTCCGCGAATTTCTTCAGCACGGCGTCATAAATCTCGTCGTCGATGACCACCGTCTGTTCAGACGCGCAAATCGTTCCGTTGTCGAACGTCTTGGAAACGATGATGTCCACCACGGCCGTGTTCACGTCGGCCGTCTTCTCCAAATAAACTGGCGTATTACCAGCCCCAACACCCAAGGCCGGTTTGCCGGAGCTGTAGGCGGCCTTGACCACGCCCGGTCCACCGGTGGCGTCGATCAGCCCGATATCCTTGTGCTTCATCAGGTAGGCGTTGTCGGGAAGCGTCGGCGATTCGAGGCAAGTAAACACGCCCTCCGGCGCACCGTGTTTCACGGCCGCCTCATACATGATCCTTACCGCTTCTGCACAGCAATGCCACGCCTTCGGGTGCGGACTGAAAATAACCGCGTTCCGCGTCTTGATGGCCATGATGCACTTGAACAAGACCGTGGATGTGGGATTCGTAATCGGAGTCAGCGAGAAGAGAACGCCGATCGGTTCCGCCATCTCGATCAAATTGCGCTCCGGAATCTCGCGGATCACGCCGACCGTGCGCTTGTCCTTCACGTAGTTGTAGACAAACTCGCTGGCCACCATGTTCTTGATGACCTTGTCTTCCAGCACGCCGAGCCGGGTTTCCTCCACCGCCAGCCGCGCAAGATATTGAGCTTGTGCCAGCCCCGCCAGAACCATCGGTTTAACGATCCGATCGACATCCTCCTGAGTAAACTGGCTGAACACCGCAGCAGCGGTTCTGGCCTGACTGACCAGTCCTTCGAGGTAGGCGATCCGTTCCGCGCTCAGACCTTCAACCGCCAGCGGAATTTGAACTCGTTCTTTTACGACGTCAGCTACGGTCATCGCTTCCTCCGTTGGGCTTGTTCAGGAACGATCTGCCGCACGAGTGTGCATGGCTGGACATATCATCCGGATTAGCGTTCGGAGTCGGGACCTACCGCGTCTGTCGCGCGCACGAATCTCGCAATTCCATCGGAAATCGGATCATCGTGGGAGTTCGCGTCAGGTGTGAGAACAACTTCGGAGGTGTCGGCTGTCTGGGATCCGGGGAGCACGAGAGTTCAGCCTCGTCCCAAAGTAGAACTCCCAAACTTGGCTTGGTCAGCAACCACTGTCACGTGGCCCTGTGATGAACATCACACGGTTTTCCTTGGGGCAGAAACACTACGGGTATCGGATTCGTGACACCTGCCGCGGCGTCAGCCCGCGAGGGAGCGTGTGGCAGTGGAACTCGCAGCCGTATCGGTCCACCGCGTCTCTCTCGCGGAAGGAATCAGACTCATCGCGCGCTCGGCCAACGCGGTGATCGTGAGACTGGGGTTGACCCCGAGATTGCTCGCCAGAACCGAGCCGTCGCAGATGTACATGTTGCGATAGCCAAAGACCCGATGATGATGATCGACGACACCGTGCTCCGGTGAATCGGCGATGACACAACCCCCAATGCAGTGCGCCGTGCCGGGAATATCAAATAGAATTTCGGGAAGCATGCTCATGGCTGTGCCCCCCGCGACGTCGGCAAATTTTCGGGCAAACTCGTTGGCCTTCGGAATGTAGGTTGGCACCTTATCGCCGCGACTCACCAGCGTCTTCGAGAACGGCCAGAACCACGACCGCTGCCACCGCATCTCAATATGCCCCTCGACCGCTTGCATGCAAAGGAGGATCGTAGCCTCCCGAGCCCAGCCCCATGGCCGAAACAAACGAAGAGCCTTGAGCGGGTGCAACAGCAGGTGACCCAGCATATTTTTCACCCACATCCCGATGCGCAAGAATCCGGGGCGGCCGTCGGTCAGCATCGTGGTGAGCAGACCCATAGTGTCGGAACCTTTTGGATACCGTACGGCCTCAATGTGCGTATGTTCGTCGATGTAGATGCCGGATCCGATCGCGATGCCCTGCGACAAATCGTCAACACACCGCGGTACACGCGCACCGATGATCGATTCCGAGTTCGTGCGGACGTGTTTCCCTAGACGATCGCTGATGCGGGGCAGCGAGCCGTTATCCTTGAGCCGAAACAGCAACTCCATCGTGCCGAGCGACGACGCGGAAAAAACAACCCCGCGGCTGGTCAGTCTCCGTGGTTGCCGTGACAGCCAAGACGTCGAACTCTCGGTTTGAACTGCGTACCCCGCGTTTCCGTCGCCCGCGCCAGGAAGGGGTCGCACGTTCACCACCTTCGTCTCCGGAAACACCACGGCCCCGTGTTTTTCCGCCAGATACAGGTAGTTGAGATCGAGGGTGTTCTTCGCGCCGTAGCGGCAACCCATCATGCAACCACCGCAGCCGGTGCAGGTAGTTCGCGGCGGACCCTCGCCGCCAAAATATGGATCAGGCGCCGTCTCGTTCTGTGCGCCTCCCTCCGCTGCCTGGAAGATGCCGACACGAGTGCGGTAAAACGTATGGTCGACACCAGCTATTTCTCCGGTCCTTTTCAGGAGTTCATCAGCAGAACCGAGAATGTTGTTTTGCGTTATGCCCAGCATGCGCGACGCCGTCTGATAATGGCGCGGCATCTCCGTTTTCCAGTCGGTCAAACCAGCCCATGATCCGGATTGCCAGACTTTGTCCGGCGGAGGCAGCAGAGTGGCGGCATACGTGATCGATCCTCCGCCAACCGCACAGCCGTGGAAGATCGTGGCATGGCGGAAGAACCGCATATTGAAGAAGCCATGCAGCCCCATGCTCGGCCGCCAGAACCAGCGATGAATCGACCAACTGGTGCGCGGAAATGAGAGGGGCGCCCAGCGGCGCCCCATCTCAATCACGGCAACCCGATATCCCTTCTCTACCAACCGAAGGGCGGAAACACTACCTCCAAAGCCGGACCCGATCACGATGAAGTCGAAATCAAATTTACGGCTACGAGCTGCCATGCTGCACCATCCTCGCGGTCCGGTTAGACGACGCGAAGCTTAAGCGACCACATACTTCCCGGTCTCGATGACTTTCTGGGCAATGGCCTGCCGCAGCGATACTGTGTTGAACGGCTCGTACTTGCACAGCCGCCGCAAAATCGCCAGCTGCGACCGCAGCATGTCGCCATCGGCGCACGCGGCAATGACCATCCTCGCCGCGCTTTCGATCTTCTCCATCGCACCCGACATGTAGACGCGGGTCATCGCCACAGCGTGCCCTGACCCCGCTTCGCCATGCTTCGCGGCCAGTTTCTGCGCGCGCAGCACGGCGGACTCCATGGCATAGGTTTCGATCGTCATGTTCGCGATCGCACCCATAATCTCCTGCTGATCCTGAATCGCCTGCATGTATTTCTGAGTCGCAATGCCGGCGGCGAAGAGGCCGATCTTCTTTGCCGTCGCCACCAGTTTGCGTTCTTGAGCAAGAAGCCCTTCCTCGCCCTCGTCTGACGTCCCCGACAGGACCTCATCCATCAGCTTCTTGATCGCCGCCATCAATGGAAGTTGCCCAGACATGGCACGCTTCAGCAAAAAACCGGTGATGAGCAGCCGGTTGATTTCGTTCGTGCCTTCGAAGATCCGGTTCACCCTTACGTCCCGGTAGTTGCGTTCGGCGGGATATTCCTCGACGAACCCATACCCGCCGTAGATCTGCACCGATTCATCGACGACGTAGTCGATGAACTCCGATCCCCATACTTTGAGAATCGAGCATTCCACGGCATATTCATCGATCACCTTGCGAACCTGCGCCATGTCTTTGTGCTGCTCCCCGAGTTGCGCAATAGCGGCATCCATCATGCCGACGGTGCGATACGCCATGGCCTCCCCGGTGAAGATGCCTGCCGCCATGTTCGCCAGCTTCTCGCGGATCAAGCCGAAATCCGCAATCACTTTCCCGAACGCCTTGCGCTGCTTGGCATACGCGATCGCACTCTCAATGCAGTTCCGCGCTGAGCCCACGCATCCTGCACCCAGTTTGAACCGTCCCACATTCAGAACGTTAAATGCAATGTGGTGCCCCTTGCCGATCTCGCCAAGCACATTCTCCACCGGGACCTGGCAATCGTTGAGAATCAGTGGACACGTCGACGATCCTCGGATCCCCATCTTGTGTTCTTCCGCGCCCACCGAAAATCCCGGGAACCCGCGCTCCACGATAAAAGCGGTGAACTTATCGCCGCTCACCTTGGCAAACACGATGAACAGGTCGGCGAACCCGGCATTGGTGATCCACATTTTTTCGCCGTTCAATACATAGTGCTTGCCGTCGGCCGACAACTTCGCCTGCGTGCGGCAATTCAGAGCATCCGATCCCGACGATGACTCCGACAACGCATAGGCGCCGACAGTCTCCCCGCTGGCCAGCCCTGGCAGATATTTCTTCTTCTGTTCTTCCGTACCGAAGTAAACGATGGGCAGAGTCCCAATGCAGGTGTGAGCGCCCCACGTCGTGCTGAAGCCGCCGTACTTTGCGATCCGGTCCGCGATGATGGCGGAAGTGACCTTATCCATCTCCATGCCGCCGTACTGCTCGGGCACATCCACACCGCTCAACCCGAGTTCTCCAGCCTTCTTCACCAGTTCTCGGACAATGGTGAAGTTCTTGTGCTCCATGTTTTCAATGTTGGGAACGATTTCCTTGATGGCAAATTCTTCCGCAGTTTGGGCGATGAGTCGATGCTGCTCGCTAAAATCTTCTGGAGTAAAAACATCTTCCGGCGCCCGCTCCTCGATCAGGAAACTGCCGCCGCGGATCTTGCTACCCGGTATTGCAGTGACCGTAGCCATATTCCTTCTCCCTCAGAACAATTGACTCGTGGGTTTCGGTTCAGCTCAGGACTCAAGCATCAGTCAGCGGCGACGGGGTTCATCTCTCCCTGCCGAGCCTCGCTCCCGAGATCGTGCGCAATGGCGCCCTCGGGCGAAAGTCTGTCTCTCGCCCGAAGACGCATAGGCCTTAATCAAGGCTCTGAACACTGTTAACAACAGATCCGGCCCCTCAGGCTACGGCCGCTGCCGCCTTCTTCACCGGCCGACGGGTATGGCGCTCCACCTTTGCCGCGGGCTTCGCTCCACCCGGTGTTTTCACCATGACGTCCATCAACTGCTTCTGGGCATCGACGTAGCTCTTTACTGCCTCCCGCGTGAGTTCGGTTACGGGAAGAAACGGAAACGGCTTCAGCAATTCCAGGGTCTTGCCTGCCGTTTTCACACCGGTGTTCATCTGCCGCCCCACAACGTCCATCAACCGCTTCTGCGCTTCCAGGAACGCATCCGTGGCTTTGCGCGCCAGTTCCGGCAACTCGGTCTTCTTCATTTTCTTTCCAGCGTTGCTGTGTTTGGTACCTGTCGCCCTCGCAGTCTCGTCGGCAAGGACGTCCATAAACTTCTTCTGCGCCTTGACGAAGTTCTCCATGCCCTCGCGGGCTAGATCGACCGCATGCTCCGGCTGGTAGGGCTTGCCGGCCTTGGCGGACTCTACCCAGGCATGCGTTTGCTTGCCGGCGATCTTCAGATACTCTTCCTGCATCTCGATGAACGTCTCCACGCTGCGCCGCAGCAGATCGGTCATCGCGTGCGCCGCGGGCCAGTCGCCCATCCGTTCCTTCACACCTGTGATCAGAAGTTCATTCTGCTGTTTGCCCAGTTCGAGCAGAACCTTCTGTCCTTCCAGGAAATTCGTCAGGCCATCTTCTGCGATCTCGCCGAGAATGGCGGTAGGAGAATGATGCGGGTCCGAGAGTTGCTGACGTACGGCGTGCATCACGCTGGCATTCTGCCGCATGGCCAGGTCGATCAGGATCCGTTGCGTCGCGAATAATGTTTGCGCCCCTTGCTGCGCCCAACCCGAAAGCAGAGAGAGCGTCGACGACTCTTTCGGGTGAGTCGCTTCATGCCTTGTTGCCGCTGCCATAAAATGCCTCCGATTGCTGCATTGCAGCATCAGCTAAACTATACGAAGAGAAGGGTCTTGTGTCAAGATATTCCTGCATCCTTGTGCAAGGCAGCATGCAATGGCGTCCATGAAACCCTCAACCATCCTCGTCAAGAAGTACGGCAATCGACGGTTGTACGACACAACCAGCAGCCGTTACGTGAACCTTGACGATCTTGCGGCTCACATCCGCGCGGGCCGCGAGGTCAAAGTCGTCGACGCCAAGACCGGGCAAGACCTGACCCGCGTCCTGTTGACGCAGATCATCACCGAAGACGCCAGGGACAAGCCGACGGGCTTACCCCTGGAACTGCTGCGGCAACTCATCATCGCGTCCGATGAGGTGCGGCAGGAATTTCTCATGTGGTATCTGAAGTCCGCGTTTGACACGTATGAGAAGGTGCAGGATGCCGTGCAGAACCGCCTGAGCGAGGTCCAGTCCGCCATCCTCTCCCCCGTCGATATGATGAAACGCTTTCTGGGAACGGGCGCCTCTCCGCCTTCGCGCGCGGACTCGGAGCCGGAGGTTGAGGCCCTGCGCAAGCGCGTCGCGGAACTCGAGGCCCGTCTGAAAAAGCCCGCGCCCGCGAAGCGCCGCGCCCGCAAGAAGCATTGAATTTTGGTTCAGCGTGGAACACAACCATCTTGGGGCGTCATCCTGAGCGGAGCCGTTTTTCAGGCGAAGCGAAGGATCTCTCGCGCTCCGAGCACAAACTAGGCCAAACACTACCCGGAAAATCTCTCTTGGACAGGCAAGGCACTCGGGGTATAATTTTGCAGTGCAGCAACCGCCCTTTTGGCGCCTCGACGCGCCGATCGGGCTGACCCAGGGACGAACTTGCGGCGTAAATTGAAAAAAGCAGCAGCGCGTCCTTCTCCGGCCAAGCGGCGCAAGCCTGCTCCCTACCCCAAAGTCAACACTTCCAGTGCTTGGACTGAGGCGCTCTTCGGCGCTGAGATTCTTCTGCTGCACGCCACGCCGGTGTACTACGGCCTGGGAGTGCCGCGCGGCGATGGCTCCGCTGTCGTCATCATTCCCGGTTTTCTTGGTACTGATCTTTACCTTACCGAGTTGCATGCATGGCTGCGGCGGATCGGATATCGCCCTTACTTTTCCGGTATCGGCATCAATGCTGAGTGTCCCAACCTGCTCATCCAGCGCCGGCTGAATCAGACGATCGAAAAAGCGCTGTCGGAAACAGGACGCAAGATTCACCTGATCGGTCACAGCCTCGGCGGCGTAATCGCGCGATCCGTGGCGGGCGATCGGCCGAAAGACGTGGCCTCGGTCATCACTCTGGCCGCCCCGATCCGTGGCACAGTTGCGAATCGAGCCGTGCTTCGCGCCGCCGAAGCTGTTCGCCTCCGCATTCTCGAGGAACACGGCAAGGGAGTTCTTCCGGACTGTTATACCGGACGCTGCACCTGCAATTTTCTCGATTCTCTTCACCGCCGGGTTGCCAGCAAGATGCTCGAGACGGCTATCTACACGCGCCAGGACGGCATCGTCGACTGGCGCTATTGCATGACCATGGATCCTGAGAAGGACGTGGAAGTTCCGGGAACCCACATCGGAATGGCATTCAACCCGGCAGCCTATGCCGTGGTTGCGGAGCGCCTCGCCAAAGCGCAATCGACCGAATAGATCCGCCAATTCTCTTCGGCCACGCCAGTTCAGCCCACCATCTCTAGAACCGCGCCGGTAGCGGTTTCCAATCTCTCGGTCTGTCCGCTCGCTGTCTGCAACAGAACGGACGCGGATGCCAGGCTGTTGTTCACCACTTCGAAGCTGCCCGTGCAATCGGTCTTCATATAAGGAAGCCGATGCAGGCTTGAGCCATGCCTGTCGAGCGCCGCCTCCAGCCGGAGCCCCTCGCGTGCCACGCAAGAAAAATTCCACCGGAAAGGGCTCCTTACTGACGCTGGATTCCTTCAACTTGCGAAACAAATATTTCTGCCTGTCGTGCCACAGCACCGCTTTGCGAAAAACCAGCCCAAACGGCATCTCGTAGACCAGAGCCTCTAATGTGCTTGCCGGTTGGTCGGGGCGGAGGAAATATGCGTGCGTCCATCTCCAGAAATTGCGATGCCGGTATCCACAGTTGTGCCCCTGCACTCCGAAACCCACAGGCTCACCCGCGAAGGGTTTCCCATCAAGCGTGATCTGCCCGGAGAAAAGCGCGTCCGAGTGCGGCGTGCGTGAAAAGCCGATCCAGCCTTTATCGCTGAGTGTCACCGCAAATGTGGACCGATAGCGCAGATTCCATGAGATTGTGTGGCCGTCAACTTCCATCGATCCCCTGCAGGAATCGTCTCCGATGAAGTTGTCGCCGGCGCAAAAGTGAAATGGACTCAGGCCTCTCCGGCTGATGTCTAACCCCGCCAGCGGAAATCCCTGAATAAAGCTCTGCGGTTTTCCACCCGCCGGGAACCATGTCGCCCACACTTGCACGGGCATCCCTCGAGGGTTTCCGGCGCAACCGCCTCGTCCCGGATTCATCAACAAATAGCGAAACCACCAAGCTCCGCTTGCGTCCGCCAATCCCACGCGAAGAAACCAGACCTCATAGCGGCGCTTTACCGACGGTCCCGAAAATACTTCGTTCAGAGAGGCCACGACTTTCTCCAAAGACACCCTAGACTATCTCACAGGGCTTCGACCGGTCCGGTGATGCCGGTCACTGCGGATCCTGCAACTGCAGCCCATAGTGTGATCGGTATCTCACCTCTATGCTGGATGCGTCCGCCATCGCAGCGGGCCTCCTCTTGCTCGCGCCCAACCAGTTGCGCACCGCTCTGGAGAATTTTCTGCCTCAAAGCGCGACTCCGGCCGAAAAGATCCGACTCATTGAAGACGCCCTCCAAAGCCCCGCCGCTCAATCGGTTCGCGACACGATGGCGCGCTGGATCGTCGACGAGATCGTTCCGGTCGATGCCCTGGTTCCGGAAGCCTACAAGAATTGGCGTCCGCCGGTCCGCGACGCCATGATGTTCGTAGTCACGCACCTCTCGCCCGCTCGCCTCGCCCCAAAACTCTTGGAGCAAATCGAACTCCCAACCAACACGTCGCCCGAAGTGCGTCTGTTGCGCCTCATTGCAAAGGTCCCAGGCCTGCAGAAACTCGGGCAGGTCATCGCCCGGAACCAGCATCTCCACCCTGCGCTCCGCCGGGCCCTCTCCAAACTGGAAAACGGGATTCGTGACGTACAACCCGAAGACATTCGCGTCATTGTTGAAAAGATGCTGGGGCCAAAGTTCAAAACCTACGCCGTAGAAATCTCACCCACAATAATGAAGGAAGCGAGCGTCAGCGCAGTCATTCGCTTCACTTGGCAGAATCCCAAGTCCGGGAAACGCGAGCGCGGCGTCTTTAAAGTCCTCAAGCCTCACATCCCCGAATACTTCGCCGAAGATATGGATTACCTCCAACGACTGGCTGAATACTTCGGCGATCACCACCACACCTACGGAATTGCGCCCCACCTCATTGCCGACACGTTTCGCAAAGTCCGTCGCTTGCTGCGGCACGAGGTCAATTTCTCTCGTGAACAGAAGACCTTGGTTGAAGCCGGGGTTCTCTATCGTGGGTTCCCCCGTGTGCGCATTCCAAAATTGATTCAGCCCTTGTGCACGCCCACGATCACCGCGCTCACGGAAGAGCCAGGGATTAAGGTAACCAGCGCCGCGGCCCGCCTGCCTGACTCACGTCGCCGGGAGGTAGCCGAGCAACTCGTGGAGTCCTTGGTCGCCGTGCCCCTTTTCTCCTCGACCCAGGATGCCATCTTTCACGGCGATCCCCACGCCGGCAACCTGCTTTACCATAACAAGACGCGTGAACTCGTTATCCTCGATTGGGCGCTGCGCGAACGTCTGAGCCGCGAACAGCGCCGTCATCTCGCCCTCTTGTTCCTCATGGTCAGCCTGCGCGACCCAGTCGGCACGGCCAACGAAATCGTGGCGCTCAGTCAACCGCGCATCAGAATGCTCCTCACCTCGGGGCCGCAAAGTACGCGACACCGTCTCCAAGTTCCTCGACGAGTTGCCGCCTTCCCGCATGCCCAGCGGAGCCGACGCCATGCGACTTCTGGAGCGCGTCGCCATCACCGGCGTTAAGTTCCCCAGTTCGCTGATCATGTTGTCGAAAGTGATGTTTACGCTGGAAGGGATACTGGGCGACATCGTCGGCGCGGACACCGGAATGGGCTTCACGCTCGCGCGCCATGTCGCCCAGCATTGGATTGCCAACCGCTCTGCGTTCCGTTCGCCACTCATGACCCGCGACTGGTTTGCGCTTCAGTGCAGCGCGCTGCTCTATACCAGCCGTGTGTGGCTGCAGTGGGAGCAGGCGCTCCTGAACCGCTTGCCTCAATCGAAACAATTGCTCAAGGCCACGGGGACGGAAGGGCGGCCGTCGTAAACCGACGGCCGCCCATCACAGATCCACAGCGCTTAAACCGCCACAGTCTTCGGCCGATGCGCTGTGCGAGCCCGGGCATGTTTGGGAGCCCGTCCGTTGTGCTTTTTCGGCGGCTTGATGATCGACCCAAAGATCGACGTCTCCGAGTCAAAGAAGTTCTTCACGCCTTGGCCGGTTCGAGTCGCAATTGGTAAGAGCTGAGAAGGCGACACCAGCCCCATCGTTCGAGTCGCCGCGTCCAGGTTCACGTTCATCTGCTGGCCCATGACGTCGAGCAAACGCTTCTGCGCCTCGACAAAAGCATTTCCCGCCTCGCGCGCCAGTTGCGCCAGTTCAGTCTTCTTCGCCGCCTTATCTTCGTGAGGCTTCTTGCCGCCGGTTGCCCTCGCGGCCTCCTGCGTCACCGCTTCGAGGAATTTCTTCTGAGCGCGAGTAAAGGTCTCCATTCCCTCGCGGGCAAATTCGACGACCTGAGCCGCGCGGTCATCCTTCCCCGCTTTCTCTGACTCCAGCCAATGCAGCGTCTGTTTGCTGGTGGTGGTCAGCAGCTCCTGCTGCATGCCGAAGAGCGTATCCAGGCTGCGCTGTACGAGGCCTGTCACTGCAACTGCCGGCATGAAGCCGCCAATCCGCTCTTTGACTCCATTGCAGATAATGTCGTTCTCCTGTTGTGCCAGGTTGAGAAAAGCTCGCTGTGCTTCCACGAGACTCGACGTTCCCTCAACTGCCAACTCGGTGAGAATCGCCAGGGGGGATTCATTTTCGTGGTTCTTGGTGTGGGTTGGCATAATGCCTCCATTGCTGCATTGCAGCATTAATTGAAATGTAGTATCCACGCGCCTTCCAGTCAATAGTCGTTGTACCTGATTTGCGTCACATCACTGCAAAGTGTGACCACCATCACCTCAATTAGTTGAACGAAAAAGGAATCTATTCTCGGAGAAAAGTGGGTAGTGCGACCCTGAACCGAAGCAATGGACAAACTTCCCGAAGTCGAAACCGCGAAAGCATTGATGACCGAGGCCACGGCGTGGTCGGTAATGAAATGGCTACGCGAAAAGAAGTTCGTGCGCAAAACGGCGGACCAGGCAAACGCCGCCCTCGACCAAGCGAGCCAGGCTGTCCGGGAACGTTGGCCGGAGCCGGTCAGATCGGCCTACGAGACGCTGGCTACTCAGACCGCCGGAACCGTCGCCGCGAGCCGCCCGAAAACCTCGTCCGCGATTGACCCAGAGGCACTGACCGTCGCCGCCAGGAGCCACGAGGCGGATGACGAAGCCTACCGCGCCCGAATGGATGCAGAAAAATCGTTCGACGACGCCGAGCGCCAACTCAGTACCAGCCTTGCTCGCGAAGGATGTCGAAAAGCAATCTACTCCTGGGAGCTACACGAGAAAGCCATTCGCAAAGCGGAAGCACTCATTCATTCGAAGTGACGAACCCCGGCAGGAGCCCCCGATAGATCGCCATTCCTACTACGGCGTCCACACCCATCGCATGTAATTCGTCGATCTCTTCCTGGGTCCGGATCCCCCCCGCCGCAATGAGTTGCCGCGCCGTGGCCTTCCGCAGCGGACGAATCACCTCTTGGGGAAATCCCCCCAGCAGTCCTTCCGTTTCCACATGCGTATACAGAAACGCACTGCACCACGGTTCCAGAGCCAGGACCATTTCGAGTGGCGCCACCGCCGTCATCTTCCGCCATCCATGAATCGCCACACGCCCCCCCATCGCGTCGAGCGCGAAAACTAATCGGCCAGCACCGACCGCGTTCGACAGCCTATTCGCAAACTTCGAATCCAGATTGTCCCCGGCGAACAATGACGATCCAAGAATGACTCTGTGCGCTCCCGCCTCCAGTGCCGCCTGCGCGGCTTCCACCGACCGGATGCCCCCACCCACCTGGCACGGCAGCTGCCGAGCCAACTCCCGCACCAGTTCAACATTGCTCCCCGTCCCGATGGCGGCATCGAGATCAATGACTTGTACCAGCGGAAACTTCGAGAAGCGATCTACCCACGCGGCAAAGTCATCGAACTCCAGCGCCTTCTTCCGGCCCTGCACCAACTGGACGATCTTGCCGCCCATCAAATCGATCGACGGAATCAGCATGGCCACCTCACCGGAATGCCCTGCGAGCCGATTTCCTGCTTGAGGTCGGAGAGCCGGCTGAACCCATAATGAAACATCGAGGCCGCCAGCGCGGCGTCAGCATGCCCTTCACGAAAGACTTCGACAAAATGCCGCGCTCCCCCCGCGCCGCCAGAAGCGATCACAGGAATTCGAACCGAATCGGCCACGGCCCGGGTTAACTCGCATTCAAAACCAATGCCGGTGCCGTCGCGATCCATCGAGGTCAGCAGAATCTCTCCCGCCCCGCGGTCTTCCGCCTCCCGCGCCCAGCCAACCGCATCCCGTCCGCTTGGCTTGCGTCCTCCGTGGATGTACGCTTCCCAGCCTGACGACTCGTCGCAGCGCCTGGCGTCTATTGCTACGACCACCGCCTGCGAGCCGAATCGCAGTGCAATTCGCGTAATCAGATCTGGATCAGCAAGCGCCGCGGAATTGATGCTGATCTTGTCCGCACCCGCCGAAAACACGGCCGCCGCATCTTCCAGCGTGCGAATCCCTCCGCCCACGGTGAATGGAATAAACAGCTGACGCGCCGTCCGGCTCACCGTGTCGAGCAGCGTCGCCCGTTTCTCATGCGTCGCAGAAATATCCAGCAGCACCATTTCGTCCGCACCCGACGCACCGTGTGCCATGGCCAGCTCAGCCGGATCCCCTGCATCGCGCAGATTCTCGAACTGCACGCCCTTCACCACGCGGCCGCCGTCCACATCCAGGCAAGCGATAATGCGTTTCGTCAGCATGCTCAGAGCTCGCAGAAGTTGTTCAGCATCTGCAATCCAATCCCCCCGGATTTTTCGGGATGAAACTGCACCCCAAACAGACGATCTCTTTCCACCGCCGCGGAAAACCGCCCCCCATATTCGCAACACGCCACCGTCGCATCGGTAATCGGTGCCCGGAAAGAGTGCGTGAAATACACGAATGCTCCCGACGGCACACCTCGCAGCAGCCGTGAAGACGGATCAACCTCGAGCTGATTCCATCCCACATGCGGCGATTTCACGTTCGCCGAGAAGCGCTGGCATTCCCCGTCGAACACGCCCAGGCCGCGCGCCGACGGCGATTCCTCGCTGCCGGCAAACATCCACTGCATCCCAACACAAATGCCCAGGAACGGGATCCGCCGGGCAATCGCATCAGCAATGGCCTGCTTCAAACCCGTTCGCTCCAGAGACTCGGTCGAAGTAAAGTGACCGACGCCGGGAAGCACCACTTTCGTAGCCGTGGCAACTTGCCCTGGATCACAAATAATGGCGCACTCCTGTCCCAACCAGTCGAACGCCTTCTTCACCGAAACCAAGTTCCCCGCGCCATAGTCGACAATCGCGATCATCACAGCACTCCCTTGGTACTGGGAAGCAGCCGCGCCATGCGCCGGTCGCGCCAGCAGGCCGCGCGCAACGCCCGCGCAAACGCCTTGAATAGCGCCTCAATCTTGTGATGGCTCGATCTCCCGTACAGCGTTCGCACGTGAACATTGGCCCGCGCCCCTCGCGCGAAGCCCTCGAAGAAGTCGAACACAAGTTCGGCCTGCAGATCACCGACCAGCCGCGACCGCACCTTGGTATCCACGACCGCTGCCGTGCGTCCGCAGAAATCCACCGCGGCCATGCCCATCGTCTCGTCCATCGGCATCAGGAAATAACCGGCCCGCAGAATGCCGCGTTTGCTGCCCAGTGCCTTGTCAAATGCCTGTCCGAGGACGATCCCCACATCCTCCACCGTGTGGTGCTGATCCACGTCGAGATCGCCACGAGCCTTGAGCTTCAGATCAAAGCCCCCGTGATGCGCGAACAGTTCCAGCATGTGATCGAAGAATCGAATGCCCGTCGACACTTGGTAATGCCCGCGCCCCTCAATCGTGAGCGAGATCTGAATCTGCGTCTCCTTGCTGACGCGCTTGATGTTCCCTTTTCTCATCGTCGCGATGCTCCTTGCGCAATCCCAAGTTCGTCGCACGTCTCCTGAAGGGCGGTGAGCAACCGATCAGCATGCGCACGTGGCCCCAGCGTGATGCGCACGCATCCCTCGCACCCGTGGTCTCCCGACCGATCGCGAACCAGAATGCCGCGACGCCTCATATGCTCCACAAACGAAGTCGCCGCATCCACGCGCGCCAGAACGAAGTTCGCCTGACTGGGCCAGAACTGAATTCCCATGCCACCGAGAACCTGCTCTAGCCGCGCCCGCGACTCCCAAACCTTACTCACATATTCATGGATAAAGTCCTGATCGCCGAGCGCCTCCGGCAGACAAGCCAGCGCGACCGCGTTCACGTTGTAAGGTGAACTGACCCGCCGTACCGCCCGCATCTGTTCCGCGTCGCCCATCAACGCGCCAACGCGCAGCCCCGCCATCCCGTATGCCTTGGAGAACGTCCTCGCCACAAAGAGATTCGGGAACTCGTTGCGCATCGGCAGCATGCTGTGACCGTAGAACTCGAAGTATGCTTCATCCACAAGTACCGCTGCACCTGTGGCGGCCTGAGCGATTCTCCGCAAATCTTCCGGCGGCGCAACCGTTCCCGTCGGATTATTCGGATTCGCCATGGCGACCAGCCGCGTGCGCGGCGTAATGCGCTTGCACACTTCGTCGCCAGGAAAAATGAAGTCCTCGCCAGCTGGAATGCTGATGACCTTCGCTCCCGCCGCCATCCCATAAATCCGGTACATCGAATATGTGGGCACCACGATCAGCGCCTCGTCGCCGGGCTCAAGGTAGGTTTCACACAGCAAATGAATCGCTTCATCCACACCGTTGGTCAGCAGCAACTCGCCCGCTGCAACGCCCAGCACGTCTGCCACGGCCGCCTCTACCGGCTCGCGCTCGGGATAGCGGGCAAGTTCTTCCGTGCCCAAGCGCCGCAAACGCTCCAGCACTCGCGGGGAGCAACCCACGGTGTTTTCGTTGAAATCCAATCGCAGCCCATCCCGCCCCGCAAGCGGCGGGTGATACAAAGGCAGCGTGCGCACCGCTTCTCGCGGACTAAGCATGCTCGCACCTCACCCGGACCGATTGCGCGTGCGCCGGAAGCCCCTCAGCGGTCGCGAGGCATTCGATAGCAGGAGCAATCCCGCGCAGCCCCTCGCCGGAAAGTCGCTGCACCGTAATCACCTTCACAAAATCGGTCACGCTGAGACCTCCGCGAAATCGAGCCTGCCCCGAAGTCGGCAACACGTGATTGGGCCCGGACGCATAGTCGCCCGCCGCCTGCGCCGAATAGTCCCCCACAAACACGGAGCCCGCATTCTGAATGAACGGTAAGTCGTCCTCCGCAACGGTGATATGTTCAGGTGCAAGCCGATTCGCCCAATCCCGAGCCTGCTCTCGTGACTGCGCGACCAGTATTGCGCCCCGCGCTCGCAGCGACGCCTGAGCCGTTGAATTCCCTTTCGCAAGTTCCACCGCGCTGGCCTTCACCGACCTCGCCAGCCTGGGAGAAGTCGTGATCAAGACCGACAGCGTCTCCGGATCATGCTCAGCCTGCGCCACCAGATCCGCCGCGATGAACTCCGGCACACCCGAGTGGCTCAGAACCACGGCTTCCGTAGGCCCTGCCAGAAAATCAATCGCGCAATCGAACGCGACCAGCTTCTTCGCCACCGTAACGTAGGAGTTTCCCGGCCCCACAATCTTGTCCACCCGCGGAATGCTGCTGGTTCCATACGCCAACGCGGCGACGGCCTGCGCACCCCCCACACGG
This sequence comes from uncultured Acidobacteriaceae bacterium, assembly GCA_963701935.1. GTDB lineage: Bacteria > Acidobacteriota > Terriglobia > Terriglobales > Acidobacteriaceae > Sulfotelmatobacter. The sequence continues at coordinate 219,990 of CAVPBT010000005.1, forward strand.
TAGAACTCGCGCACACCCAGCATCGCGGCCGCAGCCAGGACTTCCGTCGATGGCTTGGGTGATACCACGCGGATGTTTTTCACCGCCGCAACCTGCGCGGGAATCACCGTCATCAGCAGAGTCGAAACCAGCGGATAGCGCCCGCCCGGCACGTAGCATCCCACCGACTCCAGAGGCCGCACGATTTGCCCAAGAGAAATCCCGTCGCGAGTCCGCATCCAGTCTCCGGGCTTTTGCCATTCACAAAAACGGCGGATATTCTGAGCAGCCTGCCGCAGCGATTTGCGCAACTTCGGAGAAATCGTCCGCAGCGCCGCCGCCATTTCTTCCTCCGACACTCGCAGAGGCTGTTTCTTTCTCAAGCCTATCCCATCGCTCCGCATACCGTCGAAGCGCTCGGTCCCCGCCCCGTCGCATGCTTTCCACGATGCGCCGCACTCGCGGTTCCAGTCGTTCAAGGTCCGCGCCTCGTGCGGCAAGACGATCCACCAGCGCAGCAGCCTTGCGACCCGAAACGATCCGCATCACAGCACCACCTTGTTCAGCGGATACTCAACGATGCCCTGCGCCCTCGCCTCTTTCAGCCGCGGAATCACATCCCACGCTGCTCCCTCATCGATCACCGTATTGACCGCAAGCCACTGCTCATCACTCAAATGAGATATCGTCGGCTTCTGTAGGGCCGGCAGCACAGCCAGCACCGCCGCCAAGTCCTCCTTCTTCACATTCAGCATCAACCCCACGCGGTCCTGGGCTTCCATCGCCCCCTGCAGCATCAGAGCCAGGTTGTCGATCTTCCGTCGTTTTTCTCGATCACCATACGACGCCTTATTCGCGATCAACTGCGTGTTCGACTCCAGAACCGTCTCCAGAATGCGCAGGCGGTTGGCCTTGAGCGAACTTCCCGTCTCGGTCACTTCGACAATCGCATCGGCCAGCATGGGAGGCTTCACCTCCGTCGCGCCCCAGGAAAACTCTACCCGCACCTCGACGCCTTTCCTGCAGAAGTAGTCGCGCGTCACCTTCACCAGTTCGGTCGCGATGATTCTTCCGGTCAGTTCTTCCGCCCGCTGCACCCGAGAATCGTCCGGCACGGCCAGCACCCATCGCACCTTTCCGCGGCTGCGCTTGGCATAAATCAAATCGCTCACCGTGGCAACTTCCAGTCCGCTCTCAATCACCCAGTCGAGCCCGGTCAGCCCCGCGTCGATGGCCCCGTGCTCCACATAGCGGGCCATCTCCTGGGCTCGGATTAACATGCAATCGATCTCCGGATCGGCCGTGCTCGCGAAGTAGGACCGCCCGTTCGTATATGCAGGGAGCCCGGCTCGCGCAAATAGCTGCAACGTTGCCTCCTGCAAACTTCCTTTGGGGATTCCGATGCGGAGTTTCATCGTGCCTCCTCCGGCAGGCTCGCAGTTTCCATGGCCCGTGCAGGAATCGACTCCGTGAAGCACGAGCGTGTCCCCCGATGACAGACGACTCCCGCTCCCTCCACCTCAACCTGCAACAACAGGGTGTCGCGGTCACAGTCCGTGCAAACCGAGATGACTCGCAGCCGGTTTCCCGAACTCTCACCCTTCATCCAGAGCTGCTGCCGCGTCCGGCTGAAGAAAGTCACATACCCACCCTCCAGCGTCCGCTCCAGCGCCTGACGATTCATAAAGCCCACCATCAGCACCTCGCCGTCCGTTGAGTCCTGAACCACGGCCGGAAGCAGCCCGCCCAACTTCTCGAAATCAAATTCCGCATTCATATCCGTACTTCCTCTCTCGGAGAAACAAAAAGCCCGCTGAGCGTTTCGCGTCAGCGGGCCGGAACTCCTGATAAGTGCTGTTATCTACTCTGCAATCTCAGGTGCACATCGCCGCCGCCGCGCTATGCGCGTGGTGGTGATGGCGGTGATGAAAATGAGACTGCATCTGCGAACTAGACTACGAGGGCGATCCCTTCCGGTCAATGCATTTAATCCCTTCGTCTGAGCAATTTTTCAAATGCCATCAATCCATATTTTGGATGCTTGCCTAGAATGCCCCGACCACTCCTGATACGATTCCCCTTCACCGTTGGCCTTGATCTCCAGTGTTCCAGGAGTCTTCATGAATACATCATCTCGCGCGACTCGATTTGTGATCTTGTCTGTGATGATCGCGATTGTTCTCGTCGCTACTGCAGTTCCCGCTTACTCCCAGACAATCGTCACCAACGATCCTCCTTTCTACGGCCCGTTCAATGCAATCTTCATTCCCGACGGCGATGGCCTGAGGAAGCCTCTTGCAAAGACTGACTCGGTCCTGCGCGCGGAGTCCCCATGGTCGCTCTACGCCTGGGTGAAGCCGTCCGAGACGACGCACGCGCTCACTCTGATAGCAGGTTTCGGAGACCCCGCGGACGAGTTCTCCAGGTATCTCGCGCTCGATGGTGACCACCTGAGTCTCTGGATGGGCAAAGACAACAGCCTCTCCGGCCCCGCCACGCTAGCCCCCGGAAAATGGCACTTCCTCGCCGTGACGTTTAACGGCGAAGAATTCCATCTCTACAGCGACGGCGCGCAGATCGCCAGTGGCCAAACGGACTTGGGAAGCGTCGGCCCGATCCTCGAGATGGCCCCTCCTTCGCCTCCCTCCCAAACCTGGCGTCACTTTGGCGGAACCATCGCTTCTTTGACGCTGGTGAGAAGCGCTCTGAGCAGCGACGAACTCAAGCAGCTCTTCCAAACGCCAGCCGACTTCGCAAACATCGAATTCGAAGAAGGCTCGAAGCCGTGGCCCGTCCAAACGCGAGGCCAGGCCGGATACCGTGCCCCTCAGGATCCCGCGACCATGCCACGCAGCAAAGCCCCATTCTCGAGTCCAGTTGCTAAGACTCCACCGACCCAGGAGATTCTTCAGGCGAATGGCGAGGGCCACTGGACTCTGGCGGCAGGCTGGCACATGACTCCCTCGCCAAAAGTAACTGCCGACGGCGCAGCTATCTCGCAAGTCAGATTCAACGCCAAAGACTGGATGTACGCGACCGTTCCTGGAACCGTGCTCACCACGATGGTCGATCGCGGAATCTATCCCGACCCCGACTACGGTCTCAACAACCTCGCCATCCCCGAAAGCCTGAACAAACAGGACTACTGGTACCGCATAGAATTCCACGCGCCCAAAGCCGCACGCGGACGCCGCCTCACTCTGACCTTCGAAGGCATCAACTACCACGCAACCGTGTGGCTCAACGGTCAGCAGCTTGGCATGCTCACCGGAGCCTTCATCCGCGGCGTCTTTGACGTAACCGGCGCCGTCAAGACCGACGGAGTGAATGTTCTCGCCGTACGCGTCTCTCCTCCTCCGCATCCTGGCATTCCACAGGAACAATCCGTCAAAGGTGGGCCCGGCGAAAACGGCGGCATGATGTGTCTCGATGGTCCCACGTTCGTCGCCACCGAAGGCTGGGATTGGATTCCTGCCGTCCGCGACCGCGACACCGGCATCTGGCAGCCGGTCACGCTGACCGCAACCAGCACGGTGAAAATCGGCGACGCGCAAGTCGTAACTTCTCTCCCCTTGCCCGACACCTCTCGCGCCGACGTCGAAATCACAGTACCGCTCGAGAATATTTCGACTTCACCCGTGACCGGCAGCCTGAAGGCCTCCTTCGGCGACGTCGTCGTGACTAAACAACTCACGCTTCCTCCGGGCAAGAGTTCGGTGAAATTAGCGCCCGCGGAGTTCGCTCAGTTAACGGTCAAGCACCCGCGCCTCTGGTGGCCGAACGGCTATGGCAAGCCCGATCTGTATACCCTTCACCTCGCCTTCTCCGAGGGAACCACCGAGTCCGACGCCCAAGACGTGCGCTTTGGAATTCGCGAGATAACCTACGAGTTAAGCCTCCTCGACAGCACCGGCCACCTCCGCCGTTTGGAGTACTCACCAACCACAGCGAGGCTCAAGGCAGAGCCAGTCGTCGACGTCCGCCACCAAGGCATGCGCGAAATTCCCGCGGCGGATCCCTTCCCGGCAAGCTTCCCTCCAGAATGGAGAGAAGGATGGAAGTCATGGGTCGCTTCACTCGCGCCTGGCGGCGAATCCTCGCCATCGGTCAAGATGCTCGACGACACGAAAACTTCCCCCTACCTCGTCATCAAGGTCAACGGAGTACGCATCGCAGCCCGCGGCGGCAACTGGGGCATGGATGACTCCCGCAAACGTGTCTCCCGCGAGCATCTCGAACCTTATTTCCGCCTACACCGCGACGCCAACCTCAACATCATCCGCAACTGGGTCGGCCAAAACACGGAGCAGACTTTCTACGATTTAGCCGACGAGTACGGACTCATGGTTTGGAACGATTTCTGGGAGTCCACGCAGAACTACAACGTCGAAGCCCAGAACCCAGCGCTATTCCTCGACAACGCCCGCGACACTATCCTGCGCTTTCGCAATCATCCTTCGATCGTGGTATGGTGCGGCCGCAACGAAGGCGTGCCTCAGCCCGTCATCAATGAGGGTCTCATCGACTTGATCACCTCTCTGGACGGCACGCGCTACTACTTTCCGAGTTCCAACCAAGTCAACCTGCAAAACAGCGGCCCGTATAAATACATGGACCCAACTCTCTACTACACCACGCTGAACCACGGCTTCTCCGTGGAAACCGGAACTCCGTCATTCTCGACGCTGGAGTCTTTCCGCGCCTGGATTCCGAAAGAAGATCAATGGCCCATCGGCGACGACTGGGCCTACCACGACTGGCATCAAAGCGGAAACGGCGACATGGCTCCCTTCATGGCGCAAATGCAAGCCGAGTTTGGCGCACCCGTGAGCCTCGAGGATTTCGAGCGCAAGGCGCAGATGCTCAACTATGTTGATCATCGCGCGATCTTCGAAGGCATGAACGCCCACCTCTGGTCACCCAACAGCGGACGTCTTCTGTGGATGACCCAGCCCGCATGGCCGAGCAACACCTGGCAAATCCTGAACGCCGATTACGACACACAGTCTTCTTTCTACGCTGTCAAGAAGGCCTGCGAGCCCCTGCACATACAACTCGATCTATCGAACTACAACGTTGCGGTGGTCAATACGACGAATGATTCTCACGCAGCTCTATTGCTCGAAGCAAACGTCTATTCGCTCGACAACAAGCTGTTGCTCCACAAAGAAGAGAAACGAGAAGCAGCCGCCGACAATCTCACCGACGGATTCCAGTTGGAACTTGCCCCGTTACTCGCGTCAGAGAAACTCGTGCTGGTGAGCCTGGAACTGCACAACTCGTCCGGAGATGTCGTTTCCAGAAATTTCTACTGGCTGGGAGCGGACAGCGCGTCATACCGCCGGTTGAATCGCCTTCCGGCCGCGTCTTTGTCGGTAACCGCGAAGCCCACCCGCGTGGGGGACACAGTCCGTGTGCGAGTAGAACTCCGCAATACCGGAGCCTCGGTCGCGCTCGCCAACAAGCTGACCCTGCTGAAGGGCGCCGACGGTTCGCGCATCCTTCCCGCATACTACACGGACAACTATGTGTCGTTGCTCCCCGGAGAAAGCCGGGAGATTGAAATTGAATATCCCGCGAAATCGGCCAACGGACCAGCACAACTAGCGCTCCGCGGATGGAATCTCGCGCCCCAAGTCGTTCCCGTCCCTTAGCGCGGAAGGGTCAGGCCCCCGGCTTGATCTCGGTCGCCTTACCGTCTTCGTACACAATCACAAGCGGCTTGCCCCCGTTCGGATAATGCACCGTCTTTTCCGAACCGCCTCCCGCATCCGGCACTCCCATGCCAATGGCGAAATCGGCCTGCATTTCATTCATTCCCGGCTTCACTTCGTGTTTCTCCACCGCCTGCCACACATCGGGTGGCCAGTGCTTGTACAAGTCATGCGGATCCTCGACGAAAAACATCTCGTCCGAATAAATCGTGTATTGCTCCTCCGCCGCAAACCCAATCGGTACCGCGTATGTCTTTCCTTCTTTCTCAAACACGGCCATCACCTGCAGACGCTGGCCTTTCCCCGGGGGCATCGCCGTGATCACATCCTTGATCTCCAGTTTTTCGATCGGCAACAGCAGTCCTGCATCATGCGCAAAGTCGACCTTCTTCCTCACCGTGTCATAAGAGTAGTACGTATAGCGATAACCCTCCTTCACCCATGCCGGCTGCTGGGTCAGTTGCTTCGCGCTCTTCACATCGTAGGGATGCAGCTTCTTCGGGTTGACGTAGTAATCCGCATTGGAGTATCCAACGTTCTGCGCCTGCTTCTGCTTTTCGGCCGCGATTTTGTCCTCATGCCGCTGGTACAGAATGTAGCCCGCGCGCAAAGTCGCGACCACCAGCGCCAGCAACAGCGCCAGCTGTATCCTGTGCTTCGCTTCAGGGCTCATCATGCGCAAAACTCTACCAGATATGCCGCTCAGCGCACATCCAGCCCGTACCCTACAATGCATCTCCCGCGAAACATGGCCATCCCGCGACGCCATTCGCGTACGAGTCGTTGTAAACTGAAACGGGGGTTCTGCTATGCCGACGATCACCGAACAAGACGTAATGAGCGCTTTGAAGAGTTGCTACGATCCTGAGATCCCGGTCAACATCGTCGATCTCGGCCTGATCTACAAGGTGGATTTTGCCCCCGTGCCCGCCGAGAATCCCGAGGAACCGAAGCAGGACGTCACCGTCGAGATGACGCTGACCGCGCAAGGTTGCCCCGAGCACGTCAACATCAGCGCGCAGGTAAAATCCCGCGTCGAGCAGTTGCCCGGCGTCAGTAACTGCACTGTGAATGTAGTGTGGACCCCGCCCTGGACACCCGAGCGCCTCAGCCCCGACGCCAGAAAGCAACTCGGCATCGAATAAGGAACCAGGCTTCCTGCTCCTGCTTGATCCATCCGGAAGCCTGAAGCCGAACGCCGGAAGCCGCTTCCTATCCCCCAATTTCCTCCCAAGCCTCCACCGCGCCGCGCCCTGCCGCCTCGGTGATCCGCTTGCCCGCCTGCCCCGCCATCTCCATCACTCGCATGCCGCGCTCGAAATACTGCGGCAGCGACTGCCGCACCTTCTCGAACTTCTCCGGATATTCCGCCGCCAGCACCGCCAGCCCAACCCCAGTGGCCAGCACTCCGGCTGGATACTTCTTCTTCATAAACAGAATCCCCGCCGCACCGATCGACCCGAGAACCACCGCTTTCCGCCAGCCATCCATAAATCTTCCCCCTAAAGAACCGTACTTGTTTGCGATTGTACCCCAGCGTCCGCCGACCGCACCAAAGGGCGCACTCCTGGCCTGCTTCGCATCCTTTATACTTCCAAGTTCGTTGGAGGCCCCATGTCTCTTCTGCATCTCCGCCACACTGCATTCATCCTGATCGCTGCTCTGGCCACCACAGTGTCGGCACAGACCAAGCCGCGCGCCCGCGATCTCGGCGTGCCCTTCGACGGCACCCCCGGCCCGAACAACGCCATCACTGATGTTAAGGGCGTCGAAGTCGGCCACACCACGCTCATCTCCGGCGAAGGCAAACTCGAAGTCGGCAAGGGTCCAGTGCGTACCGGCGTCACCGCCATTCATCCTCGCGGCAAGGCCAGCAACGACGCCGTCTTCGCCGCCTGGTTTACGCTCAACGGCAACGGCGAAATGACCGGTACCACCTGGGTCGACGATTCCGGATTCCTCAACGGCCCCGTCATGATCACCAACACCCACAGCGTCGGCGTCGTTCGCGATGCCGTCATCGCCTGGAAGGTCAAGCACGGCTCGCCCGACATGGAAGGCTACTGGTGGTCGCTCCCCGTCGTCGCCGAAACCTGGGATGGCTACCTCAACGACATCAACGGATTCCACGTCAAGCCAGAAGACGCGTGGCACGCCCTCGACGTCGCCCACACCGGCCCGGTGGAAGAAGGCAATGTCGGCGGCGGCACCGGCATGATCTGCAACGAATTCAAAGGCGGGATCGGCACCAGCTCGCGCGTGCTCGACGCGAAGGCAGGAGGCTACACCGTCGGCGTCCTCGTGCAATGCAACTACGGATCGCGCGAGCAGCTCCGCATCGCCGGCATCAACGTGGGCCGCGAGATTCCCGAGCACACCGTCTGGCAGAAGGACGTCGGCTCCATCATCGTCGTGGTCGCCACCAACGCTCCCCTCATTCCCACGCAACTCAAGCGCATCGCCAAGAAGATCTCTCTCGGTTTAGGACGCGACGGAAGCTACTCGGGCGACGGCTCGGGTGACATCTTCATCGCCTTCTCCACCGCGAATCCCGGCGCCGTCGGCACAAGGGACTCCACCAGCTCACCATGCTCCCCAACGATTCCCTCGATCCAATTTTCCTGGCGACCGTCCAGGCCACCGAAGAAGCCGTCGTCAACGCCATGGTCGCCGCAGACACTATGACCGGCATCAACAATCACACGGTGATTGCCTTGCCCCACGACCGCCTCCGCGAGGCCTTGAAGAAGTACAACCGCCTCACGAAATAGTCAGGGTGCCCCACCCTTCTCGCGCTTTTCGCGAGAGGGTGGGGGTTTTGATTTTCTGGGAAGCGAGACGAGAATTCGGCAGGATCTGATCTAACTGGCCCCGAACGTCCCATTCCCACGCCGGTACTCGTGCGGTTCAATTCCATGCCGCTTGATCATCGACTGCAGCGTAGTCCGTTTCAGCCTGAGCCGGCTCGCCGCCCCGTCCGTTCCCGACAGTACTCCGTTCGTCTCCCGCAAGACGCGAATGATGTGTTCGCGCGCCATCTCGGTGAGAGAGTCATCGGTGATCTCCTGCAGCGCATCCAATTCCACTGGCGGTGCAGCCAGCTCCTGCCCTTTGCTCAAGATCACCATCCGTTCGATCATGTTCTCCAGCTCGCGGATGTTGCCCGGCCAGTTCCAGTTTTGCAACACTTTCATCGTCTCGTCGGGGACGACGTCAATCCGCTTGCCCATGCGCGCCGCGTGCTTGTGCACAAAGTGATGCACAAGGATCGGAATGTCGCTTCTCCGCTCCCGCAGTGTCGGCAACTCGATGGGAAACACATTAAGGCGGTAGAACAGGTCCTCACGAAATTTCCGCTCGACGATGTCCTGGTGTAAGTCGCGGTTGGTGGCGGAAATGATCCGCACATCGACGTGCAGAGTGTGCACCCCTCCCAACCGCTCAAACTCGCGGTCTTGCAGCACTCGCAGCAGCTTGGGTTGCAGCTCGAGCGGCAACTCGCCGATCTCGTCCAGGAACAGCGTCCCCTTGTCCGCCAGTTCGATGCGCCCCATTTTCTGGCTTACCGCCCCGGTGAACGCTCCTTTCTCATGCCCGAAGAGTTCGCTCTCCAGCAAGCCCGAGGGCACCGCGGCGCAATTCAGTTTGACGAATGTCTTGTCATGCCGCGAACTCAGTCCGTGGACCGCACGCGCCACCAGTTCCTTCCCAGTTCCCGTTTCCCCCAATAACAGAACGGTCGAATCGGTCGGCGCTACTACGCGCACATTTTTCAATACGTCTCGCAGCGCTTCACTGTGCCCTATGATTTCCTCAAACCCAAGTTCCGTCTGAATCTCACTCTCCAGATACGACTTCTGGCGTGCGAGTCTATCCTTCGCGTCCTGCAAACGGTCGGTCCTCTCCCGTAGCCGGGCGATGTCCATCGCCGCACCGGTAATGCCAATCACACTTCCTTGCGCATCGAATAAGGGTTCGACCGTCATATCGAAAGCGTAACTCTTGCCGTTATTCCCCAGAAGCACTTCCTGCCGCACCGCCGCTCGGGTGTTCAGGACTTGGCGTTTGAGTTCAATCAGGCTTGCTGCCTTCTTGGCCCCCATGATCTCCGCATCTGTCTTTCCGATGACGTCTTGCTGCCAATGGAGTTGGGGATTGTAAATCCAGGTGTAGCGCAGGTCGCGGTCCTGACTGAAGACCGTGATCGGAGAATCCTTGAGCGCCACGCGAAAGCGCTCTTCACTCCGCCGCATCGCCTCCTCCGCCTCCCTCCGCTCGCTGATGTCGCGGAGAATTCCCTGCAGTCGCCCGTCGGGAAGTTGTTTGCCGCAGACTTCACCGGGAAACACCGACCCGTCCTTGCGGCGGAATTTCCATTCGCTCCGCTGGACGGCCCCTCCCGCATAACGCGCCACTTCCGGTGCCAGCCGCGGAAGTTCGTCCGCCTCAAGAATGTCGGGAAGCGAGAGTCGCAGTATTTCCTCACGCGTGTACCCCAGCATCTCTGCACCCGCTGAGTTCACGTCAACGTACTTTCCCTGTGCATCGGCAATAAAGATTCCGTCCGACGCCTGTTCCACCAGAAGCCGGAAGTGCGCTTCGCTCTCCTGCAGAGCCTTCTCCGCGCTGCCTCGGGCTTCCTCGAGCCTCACCTGCTTCGTCACGTCACGCTGGATGCCCCAAGTGCACACCAGTTTCCCGTTCTCTACGATCCCGATCATGCTATTCAGGAAAACCTTGCTGTTCCCGTGCTGATCCACTTCACGGGATGGCCGCTCCAGAACGCGAAACCCGGAACGGACATATTCACGCATGCTCTCAAGGTTCCCCGGATCGTCAGGGACCAGCATTTCTGACAACCGCCGCCCAATCAGTTCCTGCCCCGATCCGAAGCCGTACATTTTGGCGAGTGCGTCGTTGCACTCCACTACATAAGCGTCGCGGCGGATGCGGGCGACCACTTCATCTTCCGGCAAATCAATCGGGATTGGAACCAGCAGTTCCTCTCGGAAGATGCCCTCCGAACTCTGCGCCACAAAGTTGCGGTAAGCCTCTTCCCTGCTTCGCAGCTCCTCCTCCGCCTTCTTGCGCTGCGTGATGTCGATTGATGTAGCCTGCACCAACAGCGCGCCATCCTCACCAGCAGCGAGTATTGCCGTGTTGAACAACACCCAAACCGGCGTCCCATCCTTTCGCCGTAGCTGGATCTCTCCGCTGGAGACTGCACCCTCCCTGGTCAACTCGCCTAGCCGCGGTTTCCGCTCGGCCAAGTCGAAATAGAACTCCGTCGTTTGGTGGCCGCGAACCTCTTCAGCATTGCTGTAACCCAGGATGCGAGCACCCGCCTCATTGCAATCCAACACCTCCCCATCCAAGCTCGAGATCGAAACTCCGGCAACATTCTTCTCGAACAGAAGACGATAACGCTGTTCCGACCTGCGCAGCGCTGATTCCGCACGCTTACGCTCGGTAATGTCCCGCGCCATCCCGCGCACGATCGGAGACACCACACCTTCCCGTCGCAGCGTATTGTTGTATTCCCAAATCCTGCGCTCTCCGTTGCGCGCGATCACGCATAGCCGCCCCCGGTCGGTCCCCTTAGCCTTGATCCTCTCCAGATATGCGTCGAACTGCTCGCGACCTTCCGGCGCAATCAGTTCCCGCATCGGCATCCTGATCAGTTCGGAAACTTCATACCCCAAGAGCCGCGCTGGCGTCGGATTCACCGACAGTAGATTGCCCTCCAGATCGTGCGTGCACACCAGGTCCTCGCTGTTTTCGACCAGATCTCGATACCGGTCCTCTCTTTCGCGCAGCGCGTCTTCCGCTTGTTTGCGTGTTGTGATGTCCTGTGCCATCACTACGTAAACCTTGTGTGGTTCCTCCTCCCGCCACATGGGCGCGACGCTCACATTCGCCCACACCTCCTCACCATCTGGACGCAGATAGCGCTTCTCCAGTTCGAATTGCGCCGATCTTCCTGCTGTAAGGTCGGCCCGTTTGGAGAGGCTCACCCCCAGGTCGTGAGGATGCGTCAAGCTCTGGAAATCGCACGTCAACAACTCTTCATCACTCCGCCCCAGGATCTCGCAGAATTTCGGGTTCACTTTCAGGAAGCGCCCGCTTAGAGGATCCACCAGAGCAATCCCCACCGGAGCACGTTCATACACTGTTCGGAATCGTTTCTCGCTCCCTTGCAGCGCCTCCTCCGCCCGCTTTCGTTCGCTGATATCGCGCGATACTCCGACGATATAGTTCCGGTCCAGATTGACGAACTTCAGGCTGATTTCCACTGGAAACGTCGATCCGTCCTTGCGCTGGTGAATCGCCTCTCGAACCACAAATCCCGCCTCGCGCAATTCTGTCTGCAGAGTGATATGGCCAGACTCAGTAAGGTCGGGATTGATATCGAAAACCGTCATCCCCAGCAACTCTTCCCGGCTATACCCCAGGTCCTTGCAGGCCTTCTCGTTGACATCCAAGAACCGTAGCGTTTCCGGATCGACCATCTCCACCGCGTCATTGGACTGGTCCATCAGGACGCGGAACAACTTCAGCGATCGCTCTGCCTCTTTTTTGTCGGTCACATCCTGCAACACGCTCGCGACCCGATCGACTCCTCCCGGACCTTCGATCGGAAAATAGGAAATGCGGAGATCCCGCTCTCCTCGCCCCGGGTACGTGAATCGCTCATCGTACTGCACGATTTTGCCCCGGAAGCAATCATCCAGTTTCCCCTTCACGATCGTCTCAAAGACCGCCGGGCCCAATATTTCCGAAATCCGTCGGCCCACCAGTTCTTCTTTGTTCATCCCCCGATAGTTCAGAAAAGCGCGGTTCGCGATCACATAGCGATAATCGCGATCCACCACCGCGATCATCTCTTCCAACCCTTCGATGGCCCTTTCGAATTCCTGCAACCTCATCGCTCGTCGCCGGTACATGTCGGTCAGCGCGCTGATGGCCACCCCCGCAATACAAAAGAGAAGCAACCCGTTCGCATTGAGCGGGAGACCCAATGCCGACGCATTCGCGGACCCGAACAACAAGTACTTTGCTGCCGCCGCCGACAAAAAGACGACGACGACGCCCGGCCCCAGCCCGGCCATCCAGGCAACCAGCCAAATTGCGGGGTAGAACAGCAAGAAGGGCAGGCTGCCACCCAGTACATGACTCAACGGGTAACGCAACGCCGTTGCCACAACTACCGCGATCAACGCAAATCCGTACTGGCGCTGCCAAGTGTTCAGCGAAAACGCCGCTGTCCCAATAGCTTCCCTTCGATCGGCAGAACTCATAGCCAACCAACCTCTCACTTCATCGGGATTTCCCTGGGTCGAACCCGTGCGCCTTCGCCAGTCGAACTCGCTCTGCGTGGCGCATCAGCCTGAGGCTACGTCTCCTCCAGAGGAGAAAACGTCCCCTCAAGTCTTTGCTTTTACACTGGCCCCGCGATCTGGGGGAAGGCGGCAAACCAGCGCTTCGGATCATGACCGGAAGGTATGTTTCCAGTCTGTGATTCGAATCACAATCGTTACGTTATGTTCGGAAATGGTACTCTGCGACGGTTGACTCTTCCGCGCACGAAAGCGGTCTTATGAGTGTACGCTTCCGCGCTTCCGGTGCAAGCAGATAATGGGAAGCACGAGGACAGCATGGATGGATTCACCGGAATGGAACTGACTCTAGAACGACTCCAGGTAGAACGAGCGCCGTCGGAGTCCCGCTTGCCCAGTGGATCGCGTCACCGACCGCCCCAGCAATTCGGCGATTTCTTCCTCTAGAATCTGCCGCTCTTGCACCCAGAGACGCGTAAAGCGGAACGGCTGCAAAAAGCCGTTCGTGCTCCACATCGGAAACAGCATTTCGGCGTCGGGACGCACCATGCTGCCGCCAAAGGGTATCGCCAGCCCGACTTTCGTCCGTTCCTCAAGGTACATCGGGAGTTCCAAGAGCCCTCCCGTCACGGAAAGTTGATGCAACTTGCCGGAAAGTTGCCGCCCATTTTCCAGCTGAAGAATAGCCGAGATTCGCCCTTGCAGACTGACGCGCGTGGCGCGTGTTCCCGGCCGCATTCGAGGGGAGTAAGCCATTGGCCAGATCTACTATTTCACGGGGGACAACGCCGCCAGCAGACGATTCGTCCGCCGCATCAGGTCCCAGTCGTACTCGTACGCCGCCCCGCAACCCAGGCACCTCTGATAGTAGCGGCCGTTTTCGTCAATCCGCGGCCACGAGAACCGGTGCGTACAGCCTTGCCCAAAAAGCCGTTTCAGGAATCTCAATGGGGCGCCCCCTGGTTGCGGTGTTTCCAATGATCAAGCCACCGCGAAAAAAACGGCTTGCGACCGTCCTTCAACAGATCGTGCAGCGAGGACAACAGAATATTCGGCGGTTGCGACTTCGATACGAACGAATCCACCGAAGTCAACTTGTTCTTCGGCAGCGGTCCGTAGGCGGACAAGAGCATGATCGGGACGCGCGCGTTGATCCTCTTCATCCTCGCCGCCACCACGTCGCCGTTCATCCCGGGCATCTGGTAGTCGACGACTACCGCATCCACCGCATGGGAGCGGAACAGCTTCAAGCCCTCGTCCCCACCAACCGCTTCCAACACTTCATAGCCGCTCTGCTCCAGCAGCATCTTCCGGCCCATGAGGCCGTTCCAGTGGTCGTCTATGCAGAGAATTCTTGCCTTTGCGCGAGACATAACTCGTTCCATCTGGCCAGAATGAAAGTCGTTCAGCGCGTAACTCCCAGACAGGAAGCTGCGTTTGCTGGACTGCGAAGTGGTGGGCACCTTGATTCTGCTTGTGCAGCCGCGCCCTTTCAAATTACGAATGTGCACTTCAGAGTCAGTTACCCACCCGCGCGAGATCGCCGGCTGTGTCCTCGACTCAACTCGAATGTCGGCAAACAAAAAGGGCGAGCCGTCACCGGCTCGCCCTCTCGAAACCGAACGCTCTAGTGCTGGACCATCGCCAGATCGTTCTTCATCAGATTCACTTCTACGCGTCCCCCGCTCGTGGGCTTCGCCGTGGTTCCCTCTGCCGCTGCGTTCCCCAGACTCATGGTGTAAATGCGGTACACCGGAATCTGATGGTTAAGCACCAGATAACGCACCACGGAGTCCGCTATCTTCTGCGAACTGGCCATCGCCGCCTGACCGTGGCCGGCCGAGTATCCGCGCACTTCAATGATGTAGCTTCGCTGGCCCTTCAGCGGAGCCGCCATCTCGTCGAGTGCATCCTTCGCCGCCTTGCTCAGGACCGTCTGCCCCGCGCGGAAGCGAATCTCAGTCTGCCCGGTTCCCTTGTATTGATCAATGCTCCCGACCATCTGCTCGGCCGTCGAAACTCGCGTGGAGGCCTGCGTGGCTGCCGTCTGCGCCAGTTGCGCCTTGTTGGCGGCATCGCTGGCATGCTGATCCGCCAGGCTGCTCTTTTCCGACGCCATCTGAATGCCTTGGGTCGCACGCGCATCCACGTCCTTGATCGCCTTGCTGTTTTCGGAGGTCAACTGATCCAGTTCGTTAATGCGGTCCCGGATCGGCGTCACCCGCCTCTGCACCCACTTCTTATTGGCAAACGGGTGCGTAATCAGATTCACGAAATTCGGATCGTCGCCGTCCCAGAAGTTCACTGGCTTGTCCTCCGGAATCGGTTGCAGGTCGCTGTCGCTCGCGCTCTGCGAACTGGAAGCCGTTGCCGGCTGCGCGTTCGAGTTCGACGGCTGCTGCGCGAAACCGGGCAGGGCAAGCACCATACATAGGATCATGAGTAGGAATATTCGATTTTTCATTTTCGACTTTCTTGTTCCGAGTGGCACGGGGGCTCCACTCCAGCCAGATGGGAGTCTTGCTAGAACGTATAGATTGTGCTCCGGGCGGGCCAAAGGTGCAAGCCGATTCTTCACGCCAAAACGTGCCCCGAAAGTCCCAAAAACCGCGCCCATCAGCGCTTCTGGCCGGAAGGCCAGCTGGAGTATAATAGGGGGGTTGTTATCATACTTCATCCGTCAACGATCCACCTATTACCCAACCGGAATCCAGGTATCCTAAATGTCAGCTCGAAATGCCATCCTCCGCGCCAAATTGATGCAATTAGGCTTCACCCAGGAAAACCAGATGCGGCTCTACGGCGAGGAATTTCGATTCCTCAGTGATCCCATTGTCATGCCTGACGGTGCGGTCTTTGTGGACGCCATCGAGAAGCGCTCGCACCAGACAAGGCGAGTTCGTGTTCCCTTGCCCATCGTGAACATAGCGAGCGCGGAGCGGAAAGCCGCCTGAAGCCCTTGTTGCCCTGAATTGCTCTGGTCTCCCTGTTCGCCTGCTCCGTGATCATCGTCACTGCGAGCCCGCGGTTCCTCGTCTAGCATAAAGCTGCGGCGACGAAGGTTTCTCCGCGGAGGCCCCCATGTCACCTCAGAATCCCTCTCTTGAAACGATCGAAGGCTTCCTGGCTCAGAAGCGAATCGCAATGGTCGGGATCTCCCGGGAACCCCGCAGCTTCAGCGTCATGCTCTTTGACGAACTCTGCCGCCGCGGCTACGATGTCGTTCCCGTAAACCCCCATATCCCCAACGTACTGGGCCGCCGCTGTTTCGCCCGTTTGCAGGACATCCAACCGCCCGTCGATGCTGCCCTGCTGATGACCTCTCCGGCCGTAACCGACACCGTCGTCTCGGACTGCGCCGACGCCGGAATCCACCGGGTTTGGATGTACCGTGCCGCCGGAAGCGGTGCCGTCAGCCCAAAAGCGGTCGCGTTCTGCCAGGAGCGAGGAATCCAAGTGGTGCCGGGGCAATGCCCCTTCATGTTCTTGCCCAGCGCCGGAACGATCCATCGACTCCACGGTATGTTTCGCAGAATCACAGGCCGCTATCCATACCACGCCGCCCAACCGATCGCACATTAACCGCGCGGGTACGAATGCCGCGCGTACGCAGAGGCCGCTGATATTTAAGCGGGGCGTAGCATAAGCCACGGATGTGCTTAGGTCACACGTGCGACATTTGCCGCGGATATTCCTCGGCCGTTCGTACTGGAGAGAAGTGTGCAGAAGCCACCCATTTGCATAAGACCGCGCGCACAATGCAGACGCGTCCGCAGAACCGTGGAAGAGCGGCCCTTCAGGGCTGCGTAAGACGCGCGATATGGGCCTGGGCTTTAGCCCCTGTGCGTCCTCCTACGAACCAAAGTAATGCTCATGTGAGCGAAATCACACCGAAACGACCAACCCATCAGATGAAATAAGCCTAATGCGCCCTTGCCGCTCCATGCTCCGCATCCTTGCGCTCGTCGCCACCTTGACCGTGGGCCCCGTCGCAACCCATGCCTCCCCGTTCGTCGTTTTCCCCAAAGCCAGCGAACTCATCTCCCCCGACGGTCGATTTGCGGTGCGCAACATCGACGCAACCAACTCCACCTCCGATTTCGTCGGCACCTTCCACGCGCTCTGGCTCTACGAACTCGCCACCGGCCGTTCCCGCAAACTCTGCGACTATATGGGCGTCGCGGCCGCGGCCTGGTCGGAAAATAACTTCCTCGTGGTCACCCAATACGTCAGCAAACGGACCTCCCGGACACTCGTTTTCTCAGCCGTCAACCAACAGGATCCGGTCATGCTCGACAGCGCCACTCTGATCCGCCTGCTTCCCCCAGACCTCCGCGCCGCCCTGCGCGAAAATGATCACGTCTTCGTCGAAGGCTCCCGCGTCGCACAAGACACTCTCCACCTCTCCGTCTGGGGATACGGCCAGCACGACCGCAACGGCTTCCGCTACCGCTGCCAATACAGCCTGCACGAAGGCGCCATCACCTGCGTCGCAGAACGCGGCTCGCACTAGAAAGCCCCGCACGAACGTATAAAGATTGATTCGTACGCAAGGTTCCCGGCTGGGGCATGGCTTTACAGGCTGCGGAAAAACCCAATTTGGAGCGGATTTGGGAAGGGCACGAGTTCCACTCGTGCCGCTAAGTCGTTCAAATATGTCCGCGCTTCAGCGCCTGAGGGACCTTCAGGGCGCGCACGGCCAGTTTCTCCACAGCCTGTTCATTCATGCCTCCACCGATCACTGCACTGCGGTCTTTATCGTGCGAGGACCCCGCAGGCAATTTTTGTTCTTCAACCTCGTCTGGCGCGCTTCGGCGAGTTACACTTCGACATGGTCCGCATCGGGCCCATAACGGGTTGGATCGAAGCTCTGGGGCAGGACTTACGCTACGCGGCTCGGGGACTGTGCAAAGCGCCCGGCTTTACTCTGGTAGCCGTGCTGACGCTGGCCCTCGGAATCGGCGGCACCACAACGATTTTCAGCGCCATCGATGCACTGCTGCTGCGTCCACTTCCTTATCCAGAGCAAGACCGGCTGGTTGCCCTATCGAATCACTACGGGAAATTCCCGCAAGATCGTGGGCCGGTTTCGAGCACCGACGTCGCTCATTGGAGAGCCGATAACCAGGTGTTCGAGCAAATCGAATTCGTATCGGGTCCGGACATGGTGGCAATGTCGAGCGCGGGCTCCGCGGAACGAGTTGGCGTGCAACATATCAGTCCGCGCCTGCTGGCACTGCTGGGGATCGGATCTTTTCTGGGTAGCATTCCCACTGACGAAAAGACCGTGCGGCTGGGTTCGACCGGTGTCGCTCTTAGCTATGAATTCTGGCAGCGCCATTTCGCAGGCGATCCGAAGATTCTTGGGCGAAGCGTTTTCGTTGACACGTTCTCCGGACCCGTCATTGCGGTTTTGAATCCGGGATTTGATCTTTTCGGATCAGGGCCTCCGGAGCTTTTCATCATCGAAGGTACGGGAAATGCCGCTGATTCCGGCACAAGTGATCCGAGATGGCTGACGGCGATTGGGAAACTGAAGCCGGGCGTGTCTGCCGAGCAAGCCCAATCGGCGATGAACCTGACGGCGCTGCGCTTGGCGCAGGCTTTTCCCGAGGCCTATAAAGACGTGGGAGTGAAGGTTGAGCCTTTGCAGAAGGGCCTGTTCGGCTGGTCGACCGAGATCTTTTACCTGCTCTTCGCGGCGGTGGGATTCGTTCTGCTGATTGCGTGTACGAATGTCGCCAACTTGCTGCTGGTTCGTGGGGACGGACGGCGAAGGGAAATTGGGGTGCGCGTCGCGCTGGGCGCGAGCCGGAGAAGTCTAATCCAGCAGCTATTGACCGAAAGCGTCCTGCTCGCCTTGGCGGGTGGACTCGCTGGTCTCGTCCTGTCTTTCGTCGGCGTCCGGATTCTCATTGTTCTGTCGACGCACCTGCTTCCAACCGCAGGAGTTGGTGTGAATGGCCGGGTATTGCTCTTTACGTTCGGCATCTGCGTCCTGACCGGGCTGGTGTTCGGACTGATCCCGGCTTATCGGGCCTCGAAAAACGACCCGAATGAATGTTTGCGAGAGGGTGGCCGGAGCACGGCCACCAAGTCGCGCCATCGCACGCGCAACATCCTTGTGGTGGCTGAGATCGCGGTGGCGCTGGTGTCGTTGATTTGCGCGGGTCTGATGATCAACACGGTGGCTCGCATCCTGCGCACGAGCCCGGGGTTTGATCCCGACCATCTGCTAACGGCAGAAGTGCGGCTGACGGGTGACAAGTACATGAATGCGATGGATCAGGATAAAACTGGATTGAACCTGATCAAGCCACCGGTGGAGATTTTCTGCCGGCAGGTGCTGGAGCGCCTCAGAACATTCCCGGCGTCGAAAATGTGGCGTTAGTCGACTGGCTTCCGCTCGCGGAGAACGCCCAACATGCCTTTCCGGGCTTCACGATTGCAGGCAAAAGCGTGGACGCTTCGGCGGAAAAACCGAGCGCCATTCGCGATTCTGTCAGTGCGGATTATTTTCACTTGATGGGCATTCCGATCCTGCGAGGCCGCGGCATCACGGAGCAGGATACGGAGACATCTGCTCCCGTGGTTGTGATTAGCGAAGAGATGGCGCGGCAGTTCTGGCCCAAAGAAGATCCTATCGGCCGCGAGATTACGTTTGATTCTTCGCCGGAGGAAAAGCCCCGGCAAATTGTGGGCATTGCGGGCAACGTAAAACAGTATGCGTTGACGCGGGATTCGCAAGTTCAGGCGTATGTTTCTTATCTGCAACTGCCGGTGCGCACGGTACCCAGTTGGACGGAGAGCCGGGTTCATAAGAGCTTGGTCATTCGCACACGGTCGACTTCTGCGGCGCTGATCGAGAGCGTGCGGAGAACGATTTCGGGCCTGGCGCCAGATTCACCGGTCTTCGGGGTTCGGATGGTGGAGAAAACGGTCTCGAACTCGGCGCGGCCCTGGACTGTTCTCTCGCAAATGCTGGGACTGTTTGCCGTGATGGCCTTGATTCTCGCCGCGATCGGAATCTACGGGGTGATTTCCTATTCCGTCAGCGAACGCAGCCATGAGCTTGGCCTGCGCATGGCGCTGGGAGCGCAGCCGAGGCATGTAGTCCGGCTCGTTCTGGGGCAGGCCATGACCCTCTCCGTCCTTGGCGTGATCATAGGCGTGGCCGCATCTTTTGCCGCTGCGCCCCTGCTGGCAGAATTCCTCTACGGAGTGAAACCTCACGATGTGACGACGCTGACTCTGGTCTCATGCCTTTTGATTGTTGTAACGTTTTTCGCCAGCTATATTCCGGCTCGGCACGCCACTCAGATTGATCCCATGGAGACGCTTCGACACGATTAGTCTTCGAATGCTGACCCCGGGCCGAAATTTTCCACAGCCCTGTTGTGACATCTGACCTTGACCCTGAAATTCAAAGAGCAGATCATCGTTAAGGCGGAGGCGGTGTACGCGAGGCTCGCGAAAAACGAGCTAACTCCTTTGCCCTCAAGATCTTGACCCCTAAACCCTTGGGGCTCAAGATTTTGCAGACCATTTTTGCTGCACCCGCGCCAGTCAAGGCTTTCAGAGGGGGTGGGGGGAGGGGGGTACCCGCAAACCCAGCGCGTTCCCAGAACGAAACAGCACAAAACGCTCTCTCGGCGCTTGTCGTCCAAGATTTTTTTCGTCAGATTTTCACTGCTTGAAGAACTGAGGAGTTGAGGATTACGGCTTCGGTGAGATCAGAACTGCTGTGGCGGATAGTGCGTGTTCTTCCGTTCGGTCTTCAGCATTTTCTTCTCGGCTTTCTTCTGTGACTTCGCATACTTCTTCTGCGCCTTCTGCTGCTTCTTCTCCGCCTTCCGAACATCACGGGCTTGCGATGAGGAACTCGCCTCGGCCAACTCTACCGACCCGCACCCAACCGTCAAGATGCCCAGAAGCATCCAAGCGCCGAATTTCTTCATGATCTCTCCCGCGACTTGCGCTCTTGCATTGATTTTACATCAGACTCGCAGGCAGTCCTCCAGCACCGCGTCTCCAGCGAGATGCCGCGAACGTTGAAGCTCCGGATCTTTCAGCGCCCGAAAGAAGTCCTAGTCCTTAACAGCTTTGTCCGTAATCTCGAGCCCCTTGTCGATAATGGCAAACGCCTCGCGCAGTTGCTGCTCGTTAATGCACAGCGGAGGATTCGTGTAGAACGAATTCCAGCGCACGATGGTGTAAAGCCCCTGCTCGCGGAAGAAACGCCCGAGCGCTCCCATCTCTTCGGACGTCCCATTGAACGGAGCCATCGGCTGCCGCGTCTTCCGGCTGCGCACTAACTCCACAATGCCGAATAGCCCGATCGACCGCACCGCTCCGACCGACGGATGTTTCGCCTGCAAATCCGCGCCCAGTTGCTTCATGATCGCGCCCATCTTCCGTGCGTTCTCGATGAGATGATCTTCTTCATAGACGCGAATTGTGGCCAGCGCTGCCGCGCATCCCATGGGATGCGAGTTGTAAG
Organism: uncultured Acidobacteriaceae bacterium; assembly: GCA_963701935.1. GTDB lineage: Bacteria > Acidobacteriota > Terriglobia > Terriglobales > Acidobacteriaceae > Sulfotelmatobacter. Next base: position 241,520 of record CAVPBT010000005.1, read on the forward strand.
TCAGCCCTCCGTAAAACACCTTGTCCTGGAAGTGCTGCGCAATGTGATGCCGCATTCCCACCGCACCCAAAGGAAGATAGCTCGCCGTCAGTCCCTTTGGCCATGCAGATCAGGTCAGGTACAACTTTCCAGTGATCGATGGCAAACCACTCGCCCGTGCGTCCAAATCCCGCCATGACTTCATCGGCGATCATCAGAATGCCATACTTGTCGCACAGCTTGCGCACACCCTCGAGATATCCATCCGGAGGAATGAGAATGCCGTTGGTCCCAACGACGGTCTCCAAGATGAAGGCAGCGATCGTATGCGGTCCCTCGAGCTGAATCGTCTCCTCGATCATGGCGAGCGAAGTCTCGGCCGACTCCCAACCGCGCTCGATGCCGTGATAAGGATCCAGCACACGCACTACGCCAGGAATGCCCGGTTCTGCGGCCCAGCGCCGCGGATCGCCCGTCAGTGAGATCGCGCCCGCAGTCGCGCCGTGATACGAACGGTAGCGAGCCATGATCTTGTGCCGTCCGGTGAAGAAGCGCGCGATCTTGATCGCGTTCTCATTGGCCTCAGCTCCGCCATTCGTGAAGAAGAACGTATCGATATCGCCCGGCGTAATCTCGGCGAGTTTCGCGCCCAGCCGCGCCCGCGGCTCGGTCGCCATGAACGGATTCGCATAGGCCAGCGTCTGTGCCTGCTCGTGAATCGCAGCGATCACACGCTCGTCCCCATGTCCAATGTTTACCGACATCAACTGGCTGTTGAAGTCGATGAAGCGCTTGCCCTCAGGCGTCCAAAAGTAGATGCCCTTAGCTTTGGCAACCGGAATGGGATCGACCTTCGACTGCGCCGACCACTCAAACAGCGTGTGTTTCTTGGTGAGATCAACGATTTCCTGACCGGTCATCGAGGGAGTTGCAAGAGTAGTAGTCATAGATTCCTCAGATATGAAGTCGATTTGCCACAGAGTCATTGAGTGACACGGATCGAATGCTAGGGCGTGATTCTTACGGCACCTAACTCGTATGAGCCATCTTGTCCTTGCATTTCTCCGTGACTCTGTGTCTCCGTGGCTCGATTCTAAAACTTGCGGCTGTGCTCTTTCGCCCAGCGTTCGACCACAACTTTCTTGTCGGTGTAGAACTCGATGGCAGTCGCGGCCCTGGCCGTGCAGATCGCCGAAGAAGCTGTTCTTCCATCCGCTAAACGGAAAGTAAGCCATGGGCGCGGCGACTCCGATGTTGATGCCGATATTGCCCGCAGGCGCTTCGTAGCGGAAGCGGCGCGCGGCCGAGCCGCTCGACGTAAACAGCGACGCCTGGTTGCCATACGCGCTGCGTTCGAGGAATGCCAGAGCTTCGTCCATGTTGTCGGCATGAACGAGGCTGAGCACCGGACCAAAGATCTCGGTATCGGCAATGTCGCTCGTCGGCGGAACCGCGTCGAGAATCGTGGGCTTCACGAAGTTGCCGGATTCGTATTTCGGAATCTTCGAGTTGCGCCCGTCGAGCAGGACTTTGGCGCCTTGCTTCTCTCCCAGCCCGATCAGCGATTCCACGCGTTCCTTGCTCTGCGGCGTGATCACCGGTCCCATCTGCACACCGTCCTCAAGACCGTTGCCGACTTTCAGTTTCGAAGCCGCCTCGGCAATCGAGTCGCGGAACGTCCTCTGCGCCTCGCCGATCGTGATCGCAGTTGAGACAGCGAGACAACGCTGTCCCGCGCAGCCGAAGGCGCTGTCGCTGATGATCTGCGTCGCCATCGGCATGTCCGCATCCGGCAGAACGACAACGTGATTCTTCGCGCCGCCCTGACACTGGCAGCGCTTCCCTTGCTCGCCCGAGCGCGCGTAGATGTAGCGCGCCACTGGAGTCGATCCGACGAAGCTGATCGCGCGCACCTTCGGATGGTCGATGAGCGCATCAACAACGGCCTTGCCGCCGTTCACCAGATTCACGACGCCCTTCGGCAATCCAGTCTTCGCCAGCAGTTCATACACGTAGCGCATGGTCAGCGGCACGCGCTCGCTCGGCTTCAGGATGAACGTGTTCCCCGTGGCGATGGCGTAAGGCAGATACCAGAACGCGATCATGCCGGGAAAGTTGAAGGGCACGATCGCGGCGGTAACGCCGAGCGGTTGCCGGATCATCATCTCGTCGATGCCGCGGGCAACATCTTCGAGGTTGTAGCCCTGCATCATCATCGGAATGCCGCAGGCTACTTCCACATTCTCGATGGCGCGGCGCATCTCGGCCTTGGCTTCGGTGAAGGTCTTGCCGTTCTCGGTGGTGATGATGCGGGCGATGTCGTCGATGTGCTCTTCGAGCAGCATCTTCAGCTTGAACAGCGGCTGGATGCGGTCTTCAGGCGGAGTGCGCCGCCATTCCGGAAACGCTGCGGCCGCGGCTTCTACAGCTGTGGCCACTTCGGCCGCGTCGGCGAGCGGAACGCTGGCCAGGACTTCGCCCGTAGCTGGATTGACGACGTCGCGCCATTCGGAGGAGCGCGAGTCGGTCCATTGGCCGTTGATGTAGTTCGTGAGCTTGGTGACGGGAGGTGCGGCTACGCTCATGATAATGCCTCTGCTATCGCGAAGAGTTTCGTGCGCGGGAAGTCGCACATGTCACGCGTGCGAATTCCCTCTGACTCCAACTAATGATACCGCTATAGGGATCCTTCGACTGCGGTTGGCCTTCGCGCTCATGGCGCGAAAGCCAATCCTCGCTCAGGATGACAACCTTAATTCTATACCAACTGCGCGACCGCGCCTTTCTGGTCGCACACCGCGGCGATCGCGGACTCCAGCACAGCCAGCGCTTCGTCCATCTGCTCGTTGGTGATGACCAGCGGGACCAGAACGCGAATGACGTTCGAGTATGTGCCTGCCGTGATGGTGATCAGGCCATGCTCGTAGCAGTACTGCGTGATCTTCTTGGTTTCGTCGCTAGCTGGAGCCTTGGATTCCTGCGATTGCACCAGTTCGATGGCCTGCATGCCGCCAAGACCGCGGATTTCACCGATGATGGTCCAGCGGCGTTGCCACTCACGCGCGCGACGCTGGAAGCGCTCCCCAAGTTCATTCGCGCGGTCGAGCAGGTTCTCGCGCTCGAAGAGGTCCAGCACCGCCAGCGCTGCGGCGCAGGAGAGCGGGTTCCCGGCGAAGGTTCCGCCAAGGCCGCCAGGTCCAGGTGCGTCCATGATCTCGGCGCGCCCGGTGACAGCCGCGAGCGGTAATCCACCGCCCATGGATTTCGCCGTGACAATAAGGTCGGGCTCGATGCCGTAACGCTCACTGGCGAAGAGCGCGCCGGTGCGTCCGAAGCCAGATTGAACTTCGTCGGCAATGAACAGGATGCCGTGCTTCTGGCATAGCTCAGTCAGCACCTTGAAATAACCAGGAGGTGGCGCAATGAATCCGCCTTCTCCAAGAACCGGCTCGGCGATCACGGCCGCGACTTCTTCATTCGCCACCACGCGCTTGAAAGTGTCTTCGAGATGACGCGCGCAGTAGAGATCGCACGACGGATACTTCATGTTGTAAGAGCAGCGATAGCAGTAGGCAAACGGAACGCGATAGACCTCACTGGGGAACGGCGCGAATCCTGCCTTATATGGATGCGTCTTGCTGGTGAGCGCCAGCGTCATCATGGTGCGGCCGTGGAAGGCGTCCTCGAAAGCGATGATTCCCGGACGCTTCGTATAAGCGCGCGCAATCTTGACCGCGTTCTCGACAGCCTCGGCGCCGCTGTTGACGAAGATGGTCTTCTTCGCGAACTTGCCCGGCGTGACTTCGTTCATGCGCTCGGCGAGGCGAACATAGCTCTCGTAGGGCGTGACCTGCACGCAAGTGTGCAGGAAACGGTCAAGTTGGTCTTTCATAGCGTCGACGACGGCTTCCTGGCGATGGCCGACGTTGAGGCACCCGATGCCTCCGGCGAAGTCGAGGTAGCGGTTGCCGTCGACGTCTTCGAGCCAGGCGTCTTCCGCTTTGGCAACGTAGATGGGCGTGCCGTGAGAAAGGCCGCGGGGCACGGCTTTGGCGCGGCGTTCGGAGAGCGCCTTGGATTTCGGGCCCGGAATGGAGTGTGCGAAGTTGAATAGTAGACATCTTTAAGTTCTCAGTTCCCGGTTCTCAGTTAACGGCTTCCGGCGTCTCGGCTTCCGGCTGAATCTCAGTTCTCGAGTGCCAGTTCCCGAGTCGTACTGGCAACTGCTCTTCAGTACCAGCCGATCGGCGATTCGTTCAGGTTGATGTGGACCTGCTTGGTCTCGAGATATTCTTCGATACCCCAGGGACCGAGTTCGCGGCCGAAGCCGGATTGCTTGTAGCCTCCCCACGGCGCTTCGACGTAGGTGGGCTGCATGTGGTTGACCCAGACGATTCCGGCGCGCAGAGCTTTCACGGCGCGCATGGCCTTGAAAATGTCGCGCGTCCAGACCGCAGCCGCAAGGCCATACGGAGAATCGTTGGCGATCTTGAGCGCGTCCTTTTCGTCTTCGAACGGAATCACGGCAGCGACTGGGCCGAAGATTTCCTCGCGGGCGATGCGGTCGCTATTCTTCACATCGTAGAAGATCGTCGGCTGGACGTAGTAGCCCTTGGCGAACTTCTCGGGACGTCCGCCGCCCGAAGCGAGCTTGGCTTCTTTCTTGCCGATCTCGACATACGAGTTCACGCGGTCGTATTGTTCTTTGCTGACCAGCGCACCCATCTTGGTCTCGCGATCGAGCGGAGGACCGATCTTGATCTTCTTGGCCTTCTCCGCCATCGCGTCGACAAAGTTCTTATAGATCGACTTCTGCACGAGAATACGGCTTCCCGCCGAGCAAACTTCGCCCTGATTGATGAAGACGCCGAACAGCGCGCCGTCGATGGCTGCCTCGAAATCGGCGTCGGCGAAGAAGATATTGGGAGACTTGCCGCCGAGTTCTAGCGTGACACGCTTCACCGTATCGGCGGCCTGTTTCACAATGATCTTGCCGACGGCGGCGCTGCCGGTGAATGCAATCTTGTTGACGTCGGGATGCTGGACGAGCGGAGCACCGCAGGACTCGCCGAAGCCGGTCACGATGTTGACCACGCCTGGAGGTAGTCCGCAGTCGGCAAAATGTTTGGCGAATTCGAGAGCGGTGAGAGGCGTCTGCTCGGCGGGCTTGAGCACGCAGGTACAGCCGGCAGCGATCGCCGGCGCGAGTTTCCACGCGGCCATGAGCAACGGATAGTTCCACGGGATGATCTGTCCGGCGACGCCGACCGGCTCTTTGAGCGTGAGGGACATCGCGTTGTCAGGAACCGGGTTGACGTAGCCGACGACTTTGGTGGCGAGTCCGCCGTAGTATTCGAAACAGGTTGCGGCGTCGGTAATGTCGTACTCGGCTTCGACGATGGGCTTGCCGGTGTTGCGGCATTCCAGTTCGGAGAGCGCGGGCAGGTTCTGACGGATTTTGTCGGCAAGCCGAAAGAGTACGCGTCCGCGCTCCTGCGCAGTGGTGGTCGCCCAAGGGCCGTCTTCGAACGCAGCCTTGGCGGCGGCGACGGCGCGGTTGACGTCGTCGGCTGATGCGTCGGGGACCTGCGCGATTACTTCTTCCGTCGAGGGATCGTAGACGGGGAAGGTTTTCGCGGACTTGCTGGTGACCCATTCGCCATTGATGAACATCTGGTAGGTTTTGACGTCGGCTTGGACTCCGCTAGGCATCGTGGCCTCCTGGAAAAATTGTGACGTCCCTACGGGACTCGGTTCTTCTCTTCACCGCTCATCCCAGGACTTCCGTCCTGGGCTATCACATGCCGCCCCTTCGGGGCTGGAACTTGTTCGATCGTGACATTACCGTTTGCCCAAGCTGCTGCAAGTGCTCTGTAAAATCAGCGCCTAGCTTCGCTCGCCGGAACCGGCGTGGCGATCACAGGGAGTTGAATCTTCTGTGACGCTTTGCGGCGGCCGTATACAAAAAAGAAGAATGCGGCCAGTCCGACGAAGAATGCTGTCCCGCCGAACATCCACAACTCGTAGGACCAGAGCGACGTGATCTGCTGAGCCGGGAAAAACACCAGCGCGATACCGAGAATCGTAGTCAGAAATCCACTCGCACCGGCGAGGAACAGCGTCGTTCTGCCGTACTGACCCTTTGGAGACGACTCCGTCACCGCGAACTTCACGAGTGCTCCGAACATGTAGACGAACGGAACCAACTGCAGAACGACGGCAAGCGACAATAGCTTTTGAAAGGTCTCCTGCACGCCGGCGCCGGCGAAGTTCAGAATCACCAGCATCGCAGAGACAATGCCTTGCACGATGAGTGCGGCGTACGGCGTGGCGTATTTCGGATGGACCTTGCCGAGCCAGGACGGCATGTAGGAATCGAGTCCTGCTACGAACGGGATACGGGAGCACCCGCCGATCCATGCGGAACCAATGCCGGCGATGGCGAGGCTGAGCATGAGCGCAAAAGGAACGCTGATCCAACTCACTCCGACGCGTGCCGCCATTCCAGTCACCGCCTGCACCACACCTTGCAGCACGTTCACGTTCTTTCCGACCGCAATGAGTAATGTCAACGTAGCCGCGATGTACAGGGTTCCAGAGAGCAACCCGCCCCATGCGACCGCTCCGGGCAGAGTGCGGCGTGGGTCCTGGATTTCATCGCCCATGACGGAAGCGAGTTCAAGTCCGACCAAACCGAAGCAGATCACACCGAAGGAGTTGAGCACGAAGCGCGGATTGGCCGGAATCTTGAAGTCTGCTGCGGTGATCCCACTACCAAAGCGCGACCAGATGACGACGCCGAGGCCGACGAGAACCGCAGCGGCAATGAAGGTTCCAATCGCACCAAGATTGTTGATCCACTTGCCGACGCCAAGACCGAGGATGTTCAGCAGCGTGAGCAAGGCTAGGAGTGCCAGGGAGACGCTTGCAGCGAAGAGCTTGTTGTCGGGAAGAGCCTGATGGCCGGGACCGAGTGCGTACACCGATACGCCGACGAAATAGAGCATCACTGTCGGCACGTAGAGCATGTTGTTGGTCCAATAGCACCAGCCGGAGAGGAATCCGTGGAAGTCGCCGAAGACTTCCTTCGCCCAGAGATAGACCCCGCCTTCGCCCGGATAACGGTGGGCGAGTTCTATAACGGCGATGCCTTGAGGCCAGAAGAACAGAAGTAACGAGATGATCCAAAGCCAGATGGTGACCCCGCCATTTGCGGCGATTGAGGGGACTACATTGAGATTGAAAACGGCGACGACGAAGAGCAGCACCAGATCGCGGCGGCCTAGGGCTCGGATCAGGTGAGGCTGTTCGGGTTGGGCGCCGGTGGACAAAATTCTCGATAAGGATCCGAACCAAACGCGCGATTATTGCGTCGCAAAAACCGCGACGCTTCGCGCGGTTCGCTCAGGTCCTTCGGCGCCAAAAGCAGGCGCCTCAGGATGACAACCATCAATTGTGCATACAGGGGCGGACGAATGCGTCCGCCCCTACGCGAATCTAGTGCGCTACTGGGACCGGTGCAGCGCGCTCCTGCTGCGCTTTGGCCAGCGACGCGGCGATGTCGTTGAACGCCGCGAGATGCTGGTCGATGTCGGCCTCGGTGTGCTGCACCGAAATCGTCCACTGCTCGTCCCACCAGTAGGGCTGAGCCATCACGCCGCGGTTGACCATCCCGAACCAGTAGTGGCGCCACAGGTCGACGTCGATTGCTTCCCAGTCGCGGTAGTTGCGAATCTCCTTTGGGTACAGCATCAACGCGCCGTTGGCTCCCGCTTGTGCGATGTAGCCCTGCAGCCCGACTTTCGCAATGGTTGCGCGGTAGCCGTCCGTCAGCTTCTTGCTGAGTTTGTCGACCTTCGCGTAGTTCTCGCGGGTGAGGACTTCGCGGAAGGTTGCGAGGCCCGCAGCCATCGAGACCGGGTTCGTGTTGTAGGTACCGCCGTGGAAGACCTTGTGCTGCGAGATCAGGTCCATGACTGACTTGCTGGTGCCGAATGCAGCGAGCGGCAATCCTCCCCCGATCGACTTGGCCAGGCAGATCATGTCGGGATGAACGCCGAAATATTCACTGGCGCCGCCCCATCCAAGCTTGGCGCCGGTCTTCACTTCGTCGAAGATCAGCAGCGCGCCGTTCCTGTCGCAGATTTCGCGCAGGCCCTTCAGGAAGCCGGGCTGCGGAATACAGAGGCCGACGTTCATGAGAATCGGTTCGAGAATGATCGCGGCGATTTCGCCAGGATTTTCTTTGAACCGTCGCTCGACAGTAGCGAGATCGTTGAATGTGGCGATGAGCACGTTGGCGATGGCGGATTTCGGCACACCGAGACCACCAGTAACCGAGGTCGGCGCGTGAATGTCGCCGTAGTCCGGCGCGTGCGGCTTGACGCTAACCAAGGCGCTGTCGTGCAGGCCGTGATAGGCGCCTTCGAACTTTACGATCTTGTCGCGTCCGGTGGCGGCGCGGGCGAGACGAATCGCGTGCATGGTGACTTCGGTGCCGCTATTGCCGAAGCGGCACATCTCGACCGGGAAGCGGGTACAGATTTCTTCGGCGAGTTCCCATTCCATATCGTGGGGCATGCCGAACATGGTGCCAGTGGAGAGACGCTTCTCAACGGCCTTCATGACGGCGGGATGGCAGTGTCCGGCCATGAGCGCGCCGAAGGTCAGGTTATGGTCGATGTATTCGTTGCCATCGAGGTCGCGGAACTTGCTGCCGCTGGCATCTTTCACAAAGATCGGCCAGGGATCGTAGGCGCGATAGTTGCTGGCGACACCGAGAGGAATACGCTTGAGATTCTTCTTGTGGGCTTCGGCGGATTTGGGCGTGCGCCGCTCGAACGTGGCGAGTTCTTTCTGTAGATCGGGATACATCGAATTGCTCCGAGAAAACTCAGGCCTGCGGCTTCTTTGGGCAAGCGGGCCATTAGATTGCCCGGGCGGTTGGAGCCGCCCGGGTTTGTAGGACTAGAAGTAGAACTTCAAAGCAAACTGCACCAGACGCGGATCGCGAGCCTGCAGCACCTGGCCGAATGTCGAGTTCGAGAAGTTGCCGTCCGGGTTGACGAATTCCGTCTTGTTGAACAAGTTGAAGACGTCGGCACGGAACTGGAAGTATTTCGACTCTGACAGTGTAATCCTCTTGGACACGGTGATGTCCCACTGGTTCTCGCCGGGGCCGCAGCAGACGGAGCGGGGAGTTGTGGAGAACGTACCCAGAGTGGGGTCGGTGAACTTCGACTGGTCAGCGTTCAGGTAGTAGTGCCCACTTTGCGGCCCGTAATTGAAGGTGTTGAACGTCTGAATTTGCTTGGGATCGACGATCTGGAGCGGGCCGTTCAATTGCGGAGTCCCGGCGCCCAGGAAGAACAGGCTGCTGATCAGCTCGTAATCGTCCTCGGTCTGAAGGCGGATCGGGAATCCACTCTGGAACTGAATGATCCCCGAGAGTTGCCAGTCGTCGAGAACTTTACCTGCGAAACCGCTGTACTTGCGGGTCGGAATATCCCACACATAATTAATCACGAAACGCTGCGCGGAATTGAAGAGCGAGAGAGCGCGGCTGGCTTTGTAGTCGAAGGGATTGACTGTCTCTTCGAAGCTGGAGGCCCAGTCGAGCGACTTGCTGAAGGTGTAGGCAGCCTGGAATTGCAAACCACGCGAGAACCGCTTCTCCAGGCTGGCCTGGAACGAGTTGTAGGCAGACGCAGCGATCGTGTCCTCGGCAAAGATATTGCTAAAGACTGGAATTCCGTCGGCTGGGCAGCCTTGCCCTACGTTCGCTCCGGATTGTACGCAATTCGGGGAGGAGTAGGGCCGGAGGCCGACCATCTGTACGGGAGTGCCGGCGGCAGTACCGGGGACCACGCTTCCATTCGGAAGGTGGAAATTGAACCCATTGGGGACCGTAACAGTGAACTGATTGTCTTCGGCGAAAGGACCACAAGTCCCAGCCACGCCGTAGGAGGAAACGCTGGTGGGATCGTTTGAAGCCAGCGTGGCAATGTCGAGGCAGGTCTGCGGATTGGCGGCGTTGACGTCATGTGATGCCAGCAAACGATGACCCTGCGATCCGACGTATCCGAGTTGCAGCACGAGGTCTTTCGCCAGTTCTCGCTGAATCGTGAAGTTGTACTGAGCGGTGTACTGGGTCCGCATCTTCGGCTGAAAATCACCGTAGAGCAGCATGGGGCGGAAGCTCGCCCAGTCGATTGGGGTACCCGGAGCTGGGCTCAGAATTCCGTTGAAGGGATTGTTGTTGGTGTAACCGCCTTGAGCAACGAATGGAGTATTGAAGAAAGTGGAGGGCAAATAGGTGCTGCCACCAAACGGCGGCTCCGCCCCGAACTGTTCGAGCACGAGTTGCTCCATCGGGTTGTAGAACAGACCCCAACCGGCGCGAATGCTGGTCTTGTTGTCCCGCCCCGGACTCCACGCAATACCGACGCGGGGTGCAAAAGCCTTGTAATAGGTCTGAGTCATTCCGGCAGGAACGCCCGGATCGCCTGGCACCACGAGGCCGGTGGGCAGCACCCCTGCTGTAGCGCAGTCGCTCGATCCCAGGACCGACGCCTCGGTGGAGGTCATAACGCACGGGTACTTGGTGGTGTTCTGGCCCGGACGGAAGGTCTGTACATGGTGAAGGACATCGGTGAGTGGCGTGTCCAACTCCCAGCGAAGTCCATAGTTCAGAGTGATGGAAGGCCTGAGTTTCCAGCTATCTTGCGCGAACAGATACACACCGGTGCTGCGCACGTTCTCGCGCTGCGCTGAACCCTGAGAGTAGCTGTCAGCGGTGCCGAGAAGATATCCAGGATAGTTGTCGGCGGAACTGACGGCATTTAGGGTCGAACTATCGAAGGTGAATTGACCACTCACGTTGTAATACAGAGTCTGATCAAAGCGGGAGCGCCGGATGTCAGCTCCGTATTTGAACTGATGATTCCCCTTAACCCAGGTCAAATTGTCCGCCCACATGAAGGAGTTGCCTACCTGAGGCAGTTCGCCTTCCCAGCCATTGCCGAAAGCAACCCCTCCGGAAACGTTGACAAACGGCACACCGGTATGGCTCGAAGGCAACCCGGTGGTGATTCCGGCCTGGGCCGGATTGGTGAAATTCGCCTGGATCAGACTGTTGATCGCGGACGAATCAGAGGTTCCATTGAAGCAAACCGCCTGCGCCGCCGCAGACGAGCACGAAGATTGCACCGAGCCGGTGGATTGCGGATGCTGGAAAGTCAATTGACCTTCCCGCATGTACGTGAAGCGGAACTCATTCACTAGAGAATTGGTGATGGTCCAGGTGTGGCTGGGATTGAATTGCTGGTAGCGGGAACCGACGTTGGCTCCGAACCCGGGAACGTTGGCCCCTGACGCCTGAAAGTTGTAATAGGGCTGGAAGTTTGAGTCGTTGGTGAAGTAGTAGTAGAAGCTGAAATTCTGGCGTGAGTTGATGTGATGGTCGAACCGGAATGTGAACTGATTCTGAGTGTCAGCGCTGGCCGGAACCGCCTGGTAGGTTCCGTCGGCACGATTCGCCGCAGGAACAAATCGCAGGAGGTCAGACGCAACCGGATCCTGACATGGACCAGGAATCACACTTGTCGGGAAAACCTCCGACCACGGGATATACGGCGCATTGTTGTTGTTCGGGTTTGGTTGCTGAGGAAGGTTGGCAATGCCACCCGGGGATAGACCTAGGGCTTGATCGCAAGTTTGCGGCACATTTCCGGGCCCTACGCCTGAGCGGCCATCCAAAGCTTGAGCTACGAAGATGCTGCTGCCCGCGTCAATGCCTCCCGAGAAAGGCCCATTGGCGGAGAAGTCTCCGGTTCGTTCGGCGGACGTAGGAACCGGCACGAGTTCGCCGGAAATTCCCTGGCGCAAGCGGCGCCCTTCGTAGGAAACAAAGAAAAACGTTCGATCTTTCTTGAGCGGGCCGCCGAAGGTTCCTCCGAATTGATTCTGGTTGAATTGCGGCTTCACGCTGTTGAAGTAGCCCTGAGCGTTCAAAACCTTGTTGCGGAAATACTCGTAAAAGTTGCCGTGCCACTGGTTGGTACCGGATCGGGTAATAACGTTGACCACAGCGCCAGAGTTGCGGCCATATTCGGCATCGAAGGTGTTGCTGATCACGCGAAACTCTTCAATGGCATCCGGAGTCGGCTGGATGGTCGGCAGATTTACGAATTGATCGTTTGCATCCCCGCCATTGACACTGAAGTTATTGGCTCGACTGCGTCCGCCGTTGACCGAAACGGATCCGGCGCTGTCGCTGCCGTAGAAGGTTCCGCCGCTCGATCCCAACTGCGACTGCACGCCGGGCTGCAGCTGCAAGAATTGGTAGCTGTCGCGGGCGTTCAGAGGAAGTTCATTCACCGAGCGGTTGTTCACGACCGCACCGAGCTGGGTGCTGCTCGTGTCGACCAGCGGAGCTTCGGCAGTGACATCGACGACTTCCTGGTTCTCGCCCAACTGCATGGTCATATTGAGAGTGATGACCTGGTTGACGTCGAGCGCGATGCTGTGGCGAACCGCCTTCTTGAATCCCTTCAGATCAAAACTGAGAGTGTAGGTGCCAACGGGAACATTGGGGAACACAAAGTCGCCGCTGTCGTTGCTGAGCGTATCCTGAGCGACGCTTGTGGCTTCACTTGTGGCCGTGACCTTGACCCCGGACAAAACTGCGCCCGTGGGGTCGGAAATCCGTCCAAGGATGCGCCCGCCCGTGCCTTGCGCGGAGAGGAGCGTCGGCAGGGAGAGGCAAAGGACAAGGGTCAGGCACAACATCTTCAAGTGCGGCACAGACGGGCACAGGCTCGACGAGCGGGGTCGCAATGACGGCATGGGGCCTCCAGGCATCTTCGGGAGAGATTGTTTTTTGTTGAAAAGCGACAGCTTGTATCCAGCCACAACCTTGCTATAATCCCGCAAGGTTAGAGAACAGGGCCGGGGACTGTCAAGGACAAAAAAACGACTCCTTCCGATAGAAATTTCTTATCGAGGTCTGCGGTGTCACCCTGCTATTGATAACCACCAGCATGGCTGAACCTTACTTGAAGATCGGAGACGTGGCACGGAAGGTGGGCGTGTCGCCGTCGGTGATCCGCTCGTGGGAAAGCCTTGGGCTGGCGCGACCACGGCGCACCGAGAGCAAGTACCGTCTCTACACCGCTGAAGATGTGAAACTGCTGAAGCGAGCGCGATTCCTGCGCAAAGTGCGCGGCTTGAACGCCGCTGCGATTGTGCAACTGTTAAAACGCGAAGGCAAAGTGCGGCCGGCTGCGGATGGCAACGCGAGTGCGATTGGAGGGCATTTACGGCAGTTGAGAGCGCGTCGCCGGCTTTCGCTGGCGCAGGTGGCACAAGCCGTGGGCATTTCGGTCGGATTTCTCAGCGCGCTGGAACGCTCGCAGATGAGCGGGTCGGTGGGAACGCTGCGTAAACTCGCACGATTCTATAAGACAAACATTCTGGACTTCTTTGACGCCAGCGGAGCCAGCAGCCGGCAGGTGCGGCCCGCAGAGCGCAAGGTGCTGGAAGCTGGGGCGGGTGTGCGCATGGAACTGTTGGCGTGGGGCAATACCGTGATGGAACCACATCTGTTTCGGATCGCACCCGAGGCGGGGAGCGGCGATCCTTACACCCACGAAGGCGAGGAGTTCATTTACGTGTTGCGAGGAGATCTTGAGATCACGGTGGAAGGTGAGGAATACCGGCTGAAGTCGGGAGATAGTTTCTATTTTGAAAGCGCCACGCCCCACCACTGGAAGAACCCGGGGCGGAAAGAGACGCTGGTGTTGTGGATCAACACTCCACCCACCTTCTAGGAGGAAGAATGAACTGGCAACGCATGGTGCGCCTGCTGCCCCTGCTGGCAGCGATGCTGTGTGTGGGATCTTGCTCCAAGAAAACGGCGACGCTCAACCTTCTGGTGTGGGAAGGATATGCCGATCCCTCGTTCATTCAGGCATTCGAAGAACAGAATCATTGCAAGGTCTCGGCATCGTATATGGGATCGAGCGATGAGTTGATGGCGAAGTTGCGCATGGCGGGCGCGGGAAATTTCGACGTGATCTCGCCGTCGAGCGATGTGGCGACCTCCATCGTGACGGCCGGGTTGGCAGCTCCGCTCGACCTGACGAAGATTCCAAGCTACAGCCAGCTTTCCTCGCAACTCACATCTCTGCCGCTGGTGCGCGCGAATGGCCAGGTGTACGGCGTGCCATTCATGTGGGGACCGGACCCGATCATCTACGACACCACGGTGTTTGCGCAGCCGCCGGATTCGTGGAACGTGATGTGGGATCCGAAATACAAAGGAAAGGTTTCGGTGTGGGACGATCTCTCGACCGTGTACATGGCGGCGCAGGTCCTGGGATATGACAAGCCCGATCCGGCGCAGCTTTACAACCTGAGCGATGAACAGCTGGAAGCGGTGAAGAAGAAGTTGCTGGAGTTGAAGCCGAACATTCGCAAAATGTGGGCGACAGGCGGAGAGTTGACGAACCTGTTTGTTAGCCATGAAGTCGTGATTGCGATGGGCTGGCCCTTAAATACAGCGGATCTGAAGAAGTTAAATTTCCCCGTGGGCGAGACGATTCCCAGAGAGAACACCACGGGCTGGATCGATCACCTGATGATCACGGCGGGAAGCGAAAACAAGGAACTCGCACACAAGTTTCTGGAATACATGATCGAAGCGAAGACGCAGAAGCTGGTGACCGACAAGACGAACTATGTTCCGGCAAATCCGCAGTCGGGGCAGTTTATGACTCCCGAAGAGGTAAAGATCCGACACCTTGATGACGTGGATAACTATCAGAGGCGGATTTACTTCTGGCAGAACGTGCCGCGGCGCGCGAAGTATAACGAAATTTGGAACGACGTGAAGGCTGCGCAGTAGCGCGCGCCACTGGTTCTTTCGCCGGACTCGGACTCAAACGACTCATGACATCCCCGACTACTCAGGCCAACGCGGCAACGGTGAATCTGCAGCCCGACCCAAAACCAACGCTGCTCAGCATTCGGAATTTGGCCAAGAGCTTCGGCCGCAACGCGGTCCTGCGGAATGTCTCCCTCGAAATTGCGGAGGGAGAATTCCTGACGATTCTGGGGGAGAGCGGTTCAGGAAAGACCACGCTCTTGCGGATTGTCGCGGGCTTCGAGACTGCGAGTTCCGGCGAACTCTGGATGGGAACGGAGAGGCTGGATCACCAGCCTCCGTACCGACGGCGTGTCAACACGGTGTTTCAAAGCTACGCTTTGTTCCCGCATCTGACGGTTGAGGAGAACGTGGGGTACGGGCTGCGTGTGGCGAAGCGCCCCTCAGCAGAAATTGCGCAGCGAGTTGCGGAAGCGCTGGACAAAGTCAAGATGTCGGCCCATGCCAAGTCGAAACCATCGAAGATCAGCGGAGGCCAACAGCAGCGGGTCGCGCTGGCGCGAGCGCTGGTGAACCGGCCGCGGCTGCTGTTGCTGGACGAACCGCTCTCGGCGCTGGATGCCAACTTGCGGCGCCAGATGCAAGTTGAGTTGAAGTCGCTGCAGCGCGAGGTGGGCATCGCCTTCGTGTTCGTAACGCACGATCAGGAAGAAGCGATGGTGATGTCGGACCGCATCGCTCTGCTGCGGTCGGGGGAACTGGAGCAGGTGGCGACGCCGCGGGAAATTTACAGCCGCCCCTCAACCGCCTACGTGGCGCAGTTTATCGGACACACGAATCTTCTGAAGGGCGAGGTACGAGGCGGCGTGGCCCGGTGCACGGCGCTGGCGTGGCCGGCTTCCCTTCCCGACGGGCCGGCGCTCTTTTCTTTACGGCCCGAGCATATTCGCTTGAGTGGAACTCGGGCCGCGGAAAATGGCGCGGTACGGGTTCGCGGTCGAGTGTTGCATCAGGCCTTTCACGGTGCGACGGAACTGATTCGGGTGGAATGCGCCGAAGGGCTTCTGTTGGTCGCGCGGACGGCCAGCGGCGTTGCGAAGACCGAAGTTGAGCTTGAGTTCTTCGCTGCGGATGCGGTTCCGGTGCGTGAGTCCCCGGAGAGAATCTAATGTTCTCCCGCGCTTACAAGACGGCCGTGACCGTGCCTCCGCTGCTGTGGGTGACGGTATTTCTGTTGGTGCCGTATCTGCTCATGTTCTGCTACAGCTTCTGGTCCGTCTCGCCTTCACAGGTCATCGTCCATGCGTGGAATCTTGATAACTACCAAGAGTTGTTGCAGAAGACGGTGTACTGGGAGACTTTGCTGCGCTCGATGTGGATCGCGGCGCGCGTGATGCTGTTCTCGCTGTTGCTGGGATATCCACTGGCATATTTTCTGTCGTTCTACGGAGGCAAGCGAAAAGACCTGCTGTATCAGATGGTGATCATTCCGCTGTGGGTCAGCTATCTGGTGCGGGCCTACGCGTGGAAGACAATCCTTGGATCCGACGGCGTGCTCAATACGCTGCTGCAGTATGTGCATTTAACGCAGCATCCGCTCGACTTTCTGCTCTACAGCCCGTTTGCGGTGGTGCTGACGCTCACCCACATCTATACTCCGTTCACGTTCCTGCCGATTTATGCGGCCTTGGAGCATATTCCGCGGAATCTGGTGGAGGCCTCGCATGATCTGGGTGCGACGCCGGCGCAAACATTCTGGAAGGTCGTTTTTCCGCTATCGATTCCCGGAGTTGTGGCCGGTGCGACGTTCGCGTTCGTGCTGAGCCTGGGAGATTTTCTGGCGCCACTGCTGCTGGGCGGTCCGAGCGGCATCATGATTTCGAACATCGTGGTGAGCCTGTTTGGCGCGGCTTACAACTGGCCGCTGGGGGCGGCGATTTCGCTGGGCATGCTCGTAATCGTGGTAGGCCTGCTCTTTCTTTCGGAGCGGTTGGAAAAGAAATGGAGCTTCTCGTGAGCAGCGGCACGGGCAATATTCCGCGCTCGCGGTGGCTGCTGGCGCATGCCGCGGCGGTATTTGCGTTCCTTTATCTGCCGATTGCGGTCCTCATTCTCTATTCGTTCAATGGGCAGGGCGTGGGCGGGTTTCCGCCGCACCATCTTACGCTGGACTGGTACCGCGTCTTGTTCGCAGATGGAGCCATTTGGGACTCGGTGCTGAACAGCCTGCAAGTGGCTTTTGCGGCGATGGCGATCTCGCTGGCATTTGGCATTCCGGCGGCATTGGCGCTGGACCGGGCGCAGTTTCCGGGCAAGGCATTGTTCCGGAGATTGGTGCTCCTGCCGCTGATCCTGCCCGGTATTATTACGGGACTCTCGCTGCTCATGCTGTTCAACGTAATGGGAGCGAAGCTCAGCCTGATGACGATTATCCTGGGGCACGGCACGGCTTTGATTTCGGTGGCGACCACAGAAGTCTTCGCTGGGCTACAGAAACTAGATCGCGCGCAGGAAGAGGCGTCGCTCGATCTCGGCGCGAACTACTGGCAGACCTTCTGGCGCGTGACGGTGCCGAACCTGAAGCTGCCGATTATCGGCGCGGCGCTACTGATCTTCACGCTCTCGATGGATGAGATTGCGGTCAGCTTTTTCCTGATTGGACGCGACAACACCTTGCCCCTGGAAATCTGGGGCCGTCTGCGGCGGGGGATCACGCCGGAGATTAATGCAGTGTCGACCATTATCTTCGTGTTTTCGCTGGTCACGATTGTGGTCTGGTACCGGCTGCGAATGAGAGCCGAGGGCGGCGCGGACCTTGGAGCCGACCTTGTCGAAAGCACCGCGTTACAGGATCGGTAGAATCATTCTCACTGCACTCCACTCCCCATAATGTCTCCGGCACAGCGTCTTTCGTGGTGGTTTCGTCCCTCACATAGTAAAGTGGTAGTACACCATTTTTTGGAAGGATCCCTTTTTGAGTTCAGGCATTCGCAACATTGCAATTATCGCCCACGTTGACCACGGCAAAACCACGCTGGTTGACGCCATGCTGCAGCAAAGCGGCACTTTTCGCTCCAACGAGCACCACGTCGAACGCGTCATGGACTCGAACGAACTGGAGCGCGAGCGCGGCATCACCATTCTCGCCAAGAACACCGCGATCTTTTATCACGACGTAAAGATCAACATCGTCGATACGCCCGGCCACAGCGACTTCGGCGGCGAGGTCGAGCGCGCCCTCAAGATGGTCGACGGCGTCATGCTGCTGGTCGATGCCAGTGAAGGCCCGCTGCCCCAGACGCGCTATGTGCTCAGCAAGGCCCTAGAGGCGCACCTTCCGCCGATTGTGGTCATCAACAAAATCGATCGCGCCGACGCGCGGCCTCAGGAAGTATTGAACGAAATCTACGACTTGTTTATCGATCTTGACGCGAAGGAAGAGCAGATCGATTTTCCGGTGCTGTACACGAATGCTAAGATCGGCACCGCGACTGCGGATATTGCTGGCGGCGGTACCGACTTGCGGCCGCTGTTCGACGCGATCATCAAGACAATCCCCGTTCCCAAGGGAGATCCATCGGGCCCGCTGCAGATCCTAGTGGCGAACCTCGATTACAGCGATTACCTGGGACGGTTGGCGATTGCGCGCGTTTTCAACGGAAAGATGTTCACAGGCGAGGAAGTCGCCATCGCCAAGCTCGACGGAACGCTGCACAAAACGAAGATCACGAAGCTGTTTTCGTTCTCGGGGCTGAAGCGGACGGACATCACGGAGACGGAATTGGGAGACATCATCGCCGTGGCGGGCGTGGAAGGCATCACGATCGGCGAAACCATTACCGAGGCCGAGAACCCTGCTCCCCTGCCACACATTGCGATCGACGAGCCCACAATCGCGATGCTGTTTACGGTTAACACTTCACCCTTTGCCGGGAAAGATGGCCAGTACGTCACGTCGCGCAATCTGCGAGAGCGGTTGGAGAAGGAACTTCTGACCAACGTTTCTTTGCGAGTCGAGGACACGGGCACCACGGATTCATTCAAGGTACTCGGGCGCGGCGAACTGCAGCTTTCCATCCTGATTGAAATGATGCGGCGCGAGGGCTACGAACTCATGGTCGGGAAGCCCGAGATCGTCACCAAACGCATCGACGGCAAACTGATGGAACCAGTCGAACATCTCACGGTGGACGTGCCTGAGGACTTTGTCGGCGTGGTGATGGAGCAACTGGGATCGCGCAAGGGCGAAGTCACCAACATGCACAACCATGGTTACGGGCGGGTGCGGATCGAGTTCCGAGTGCCCAGCCGAGGGCTGATTGGGCTGCGCAGCCAGTTGCTAACCGACACACGGGGAACCATCGTGATGAACGCGCTGTTCGACGGATATACCGAGTGGCAGGGGGAGATTCCGCACCGGCTCACGGGAGCGCTGATCGCGGATCGCGGCGGCGTTTCAACCGCGTACGCTCTGTGGGGATTGCAGGAGCGCGGCGAGCTCTTTGTGGGACCGGGCGTTGACTTGTACGAAGGCATGATCATCGGCGAGAACGCCAAGGATACCGATCTCGACGTGAATGCCGTCCGCGAAAAGAAGCTGACGAACATGCGCGCGTCGACCGCGGATGAAGCCATTCGCCTGGTGCCGTTCCGGCCGTTGAATCTGGAACAGGCGATTGAATTCATCGCCGACGATGAGTTCGTTGAAATCACGCCCAAGTCGCTGCGGCTGCGCAAGAAGACGCTCCAGTCGAATCAACGCAAGAAAAAGTCGTTCGCCACCGTCGAAGAGTCGTGAAATCGCGGAGCAAGTCCGAGAAGACCACAAAGAGCAGCCCGCCGCTGCGCATGTTCCTGGTTCCCTGCAGCTGCGGGACCACGTTTGCTGTGGCAGAGAACTACGACCATCGGGGCACGGCGTGGCACCGGTATCTCGTGTGTCCCGGCTGCGGGAAGAGGCACGATCCCAAGATCCGGCTTCTGCAGATGGGATTTCACGCCGAGGGATATTGGAAAGTGGACGAGTGCTAGCTCGTCCGCATCCCCGGCGCTACGTTCACTATGAGATCGATTTGACAAGCTGGTTTTGGGAAACCTGCTATACTGCTCGGCGCATTCGACTGTTCGCCAGCTCCGGTATCGATTTTCAGGAACGGCCCTCCCGACCTGCCAGTCCGCCGAATTGCTCGCACTCCGACAGCTCAATGCAGAGGCAGACGCGTGAAGAATATTTTTGTAGGCAACTTGAGCTTCAACACAGCCGAAGACGAACTGCGCCAGCTGTTTGAGCCGTTCGGACAAGTGGATCGAGTAAGCATCATGACGGACCGGGACACGGGGCGTTCCCGAGGATTCGGGTTCGTGGAGATGGCTAGTAACGAAGACGGCGAGAAGGCGATTACGGCTTTGAATGGCTCGTCCGTCGGCGGGCGCACGATCAACGTCAACGAAGCGCGTCCCAAAACTGAGCGCTCTGGCGGCGGTGGTGGCGGTGGTGGCCGCGACCGTGGAGATCGCGGTGGCCGGGGCGGCGGTGGTGGCGGACGGCGCGACCGCTATTAAAAAAGAAGGACGATCCCAGGAAAATCTCACTCGATCCGCCCGCGAGGCTGCGGTCTTAGCTGGCGTGGTTCATCTTGCGCGATTGCAGCATGTTCGCGATGCGTGTTGCGCGAGTGCACTCATCGTTTCGTTTCTCATCTGTTTTCGCGGCAACGTTCCCGTTGATGCCACTTCCCCTGCCCATGTAGACTGTAAACATCGGTGCGCGCCCGTAGCTCAGCTGGATAGAGCGGTTGCCTCCGGAGCAACAGGTCGGGAGTTCGAATCTCTCCGGGCGCACCAATTCCCCCATTTGCTGCCGGGCAACCGCCTGGCAGTTTCGATCGACGCCATGCATAAGACTGTTGTCAGGATCAAAGAATTGATGACCGGGGAGCACAATGCGTAACGGCTTGCGGTGGGTAAGGCCGGTGGCACTTGTTCTGGCGGCAGGGTCGGTAGCGTCGCATCCGACATTGGGCTGGTCGGCTGACGACCCAAGTATCACGACTCCAAAACCAGCAACGGGCCCGGGACTCTACCTCAAAGTGCGGCTTGCCCGTCCCGTGCGAATGTCGAAGTTGAAGCCCGGCGATGTGGTCGAGGGCAGCCTGACGAGGGACGTGTACGACGCGGGCCACAAGGTGTTTTCCTCCGACAGCGAGTGTCAAATTGACGGTCGACCATCTGGAGACGCGCAAGCGCACGCCGAATGATCATTGGCCGTGGGTGGTTCAGGCTTTCACGCCCCGGCATGAGAAATATCCAGTATTCAAAGAGGCGACAGTCACGCAAGATCAAGTGGAGAGTCTGCTGCGGGTTTCGCTGATTTCCGCGAGCCGTATGCGCGAAGTTCACGCAACCGCGAAAAAGAACAAATCCGGGCAGCCGTCGAGTGAAGAAAAGGGCGCGGTCGAAGTAAGCCGGTCGGACGCGAAGAGAACGGCAACACCTACGCTGGTGCTCGAAGCCTTTGGAGTCGGGGACGCGCTTTCGCGCTCCAGCAAGAATGAGACAGCCTCGGCGGAGCCGGATTCGGCCGGCCCGAGACGCTCCCGGCAGGAACGCATTGCAAGATTCTCCTGCTCACCAGTGTGAGCGCGTCGAAGAGCAAGCCCGGAGATGCAGTTCAAGCGCGCCTGCTTGAGCCGGTGCTGCTGGATTCAAAAGTAGTCCTGCCCGCCGGCAGCTTGATCGAAGGCAAAGTGATCAAGAAGACTCCGCCGCGCTGGTTGAGCCGCGCCGGTTCTCTCTACCTTACGTTCACGGACCTTACCTTGTTCGCGGGCAAACGTGTGCCGATTGCGGCCTCACTCGCGGGAGCTGAGTTGGATGAGAGATCGCACACGAAGATGGATGCGGAAGGCCGCTTGCACGGAGAACGGCCAGGCAAAGCATGGATGGCCATCAATCTCGGGATGACGGCGGGGATCGCGAAAGAGGTCGACGACGGGTTGCAACTGGTTATCGAGGCCATTGTCTCGACGGCGACGGATGCGTCCACGGCCGGCACGGGGCGGATTGTTGCGAGTTGCGTATCGGGCGTGTACATGGCCACTCGTCATGGTCGCGATGTAGTTGTGCCTCGGTTCACGGAGATGGATATCTCTTTCGATCGCCCGGTATCGCTGAACGCCGCCGCTGAGATTCAATCTTCTGCCTCATCGGCGGGCGGGAAGTAGCGCCACTGCCGGCCTGCGTGTGATTCTTTATGGGTTCAGGATTAATGAGCTACAACGCCATTCTTATCGTTTCTTTCGGTGGGCCTGAATCCCGCGAGGATGTGATCCCGTTTCTCGAAAACGTGCTTCGAGGAAGAAACGTGCCGCGCGAACGCATGCTGGCCGTCGCCGAGCATTACTACCACTTCGAGGGCAAGAGTCCGATCAACCAGCAGACTCGGGAATTGATCGCGGCGCTGCGAGAGCGAACTGGAGCAGCACGGTCCGAAGCTGCCAGTCTATTGGGGCAATCGCAACTGGCATCCGATGCTGGCCGAGACCTTGCAGCAGATGAAGCAGGACGGCATTCGACGCGCTCTGGCCTTCGTCACGTCAGCTTATAGTTCATATTCCGGATGCCGGCAATACCGCGAAGACATCGTTCGGGCGCAGAGTGAAGTTGGCTCTGGCGCGCCAGAGGTCGACAAGCTGCGCGCGTTCTTCAACCATCCGGGATTCGTGGAAGCCACCGAGGAGCGGTTGCGCGATGCACTGGCCCAAGTTCCGTGCGCGTGCACGCGAGAACATTCAGATTGTCTACGTCGCGCACAGCATCCCGCTTTCGATGGCGAACACTTGTGACTATGTTCGGCAGTTGGAAGAAGTAAGGAAGCTGGTCTCGGCGGGGCTGGGCATCGCCAATGATGCGTTGGTATATCAGAGCCGCAGCGGCGCGCCGGGGCAGCCATGGCTGGAGCCGGACATTCTGGATTACCTGCGCGACGTGAAGGCGCGCAATCTCGCAAGCGCGGTTGTGCTCGCGCCCATCAGCTTCATTTCCGATCACATGGAAGTGCTGTACGACCTGGACATTGAGGCGCAGCAACTCTGTGATTCCCTGCCCTTGCCGATGGTGCGGGCAAAGACGGTGGGAGTGCATCCCAAGTTCATCGCGATGATTCGTGAGTTGATTCTTGAGCGGACAAATCCGGGAACCGAGCGGCGCGCGGTGGGATCACTCGGGCCGCGGCAGGATGTTTGCGAGGAGAATTGCTGTCCTGCGCCACAGCGGCCAGTGCGTCCCCAGGCGACGACCGGAAGGCCCAGCGGCAGTTAGAGTACAACGAACGATCCGGTTATCGAGAAGAGGCGGGCACGTTGGGAAGCTCGTAGGTTGTGGCTTTGGGACTGCCCTCGACGAGACGCATCGTATCCAGAATCGTCTGCACAACAGGCTCGTTTCCTACGGCCGTGTTGATCATGACGTGGTATAGCGAACGCGTGGGCCAGTCGGCATTAAAGTAGTGCTTGACATAAGCGATGCGCTCGCGATCGACGGAGTCCACCATTTCCGCAGCATCATCTTCGCTGTGCCCCTCTGCCATCACACGTCGGATTTTCTCCGAGCGCGGAGCGTAGAGAAAAACATGGAAGGCGTCAGGATTTTCGCGCAGGAGATAGGGCGCGCCGCGACCGACGATCACTGCATTCCCTTCCTCTGCGATCTTATTCATGACTTCCTGCATCATCGGCAACATGCAGTCGGCGTCGAACATCTGGCTGCCCAGCGCGGCGGAATTGCGTTCGTAACTGCCGCGCCAGAACGACCTCGCGAGCCGATGCAGGCGGCTGTCCATGCGCTCGTCGCAACGTCGCACCGCCGATCGATCGACGTTGGCAAGGCGGGCGATTTCGTCGGTGAGCAACTGGTCCCACAGCTTCCAGCCCAGGTGGTCGGCGAGTTGAACGGCGATGGAAGCCGCGCCGCAACCATACTCACGCTCGATGGTGATCAGACGGAACATGGCGAGATTTGTGTTTAGTGTACTGCGATTCCGCCGCCCGGCTTAGATTTTTTCATCAGGAAGACCATCGGAACCATCGCCAGAATGGCCATTCCGAGAAACCAGAAACAATCAATGTAAGACAGCATGGCGGCCTGGCGCTCGAGCGTCCCCTGGATCAAAGCATAGGCCTGCCGCGTGGCATCCGCCGCACTCGCGCCATGGGCTTGCATCGCGCTCGACGCACCCTTAATCACAGACTGCAATGCGGGATTGGATTGACTCAAATGGCTGGATAGATCTGTCATATGCACCTGGCTGCGGCGATCGAGCAGCGTGGTGACGACGGAAATCCCGACACTCCCGCCTATGTTGCGGGCGAGGTTCATCAGACCGGAAGCAGCGTTGTTCTTGTCGCGCGGCAGGAAGGCATACGCCGCCGTATTGATGGGAACGAACAGGAACGCCATCCCCACAGCCTGGACCACACGAGCGATGGCCAGCGTCCGGAAATCAATCTCAAGGTCAAAGCCGGTCATGTGAAACAGCGAGAACGACAACACGAGCAGGCCGAACAAGAGAAGCCATCGCGGGGTATACCGTGAAAGCAGAAAACCCACTAGCGGCAGCAGAATAATGATCGTGAAGCCCCCGGGCATCAGAGCCAGGCCCGCCTGCTGTGCGGTATAGCCCAGCAGCGTTTGCGAGAAGAGGGGAATCAGCAAAGTGCTGCCCAGCAGGGCAAAGCCCAGCATGAACATGAGCAAATTCGAGACGCCAAAGGTCCGGTCACGGAACAGATGCAGATCGATGATGGGATCTTTGTGCCTCCACTCCCAAACAATCACAAAGATCAATGCCGCCGCAGCAATCACCGAAAGCGTGACGATGAAGTTCGATTCAAACCAGTCGTCGCGCTGCCCTTTATCGAGAACAATCTGCAACGCTCCCAAGCCCAGAGCGACAAATCCGAGCCCAACGTAGTCGATGTGAGTTTCGCTGAGTTTGCGGCGCTTGAAGTAGGGCGGATCCTGAATCAGTCTCGACGTAAGAAGGATCGATATGATCCCGACCGGAATGTTGATGAAGAAAATCCAGCGCCAGCTGAAGTTGTCGGTGATCCAACCACCTAAGGTCGGGCCGATCGCAGGAGCAGTTACGACGGCCATTCCATAAACCGCAAATGCCATGCCCCGCTTTGGCGGGCGGAAATGTGTCCGCCAGAATGGCTTGCTCGCTGGGTTGTAAGCCGCCGCCACCAGCGCCCTGCAGGATGCGGCAGATGATCAGCGTCGCGAGATTCGGAGCGAGGCCGCACAGGAATGAACTGATGGTGAACAGGGCTACGCAGCCCATGTAGAAATTCTTGCGGCCGATGATGGACGAAAGCCAGCCGCTCAGCGGCAGCACAATCGCGTTGGAAACAAGATAGGACGTCAGGACCCAGGTACTTTCGTCCTGCCCGGCCGACAGACTGCCCGCGATGTGCGGCAGAGCGACGTTGGCGATGGAGGTGTCGAGCACTTCCATGAACGTTGCGAGCGTAACCGTGATCGCGATGATCCACGGATTGAACGCAGGACGCCAGGCATCAGCCTGATCCATTGTGGCGGCAGCCGCACTCATTAGCGAATCCAGACCTTGGGAGTGACGGACATGCCGGGGCGCAACTGGTGATCATTATTTGCGTCGGGATCGAGCACGATCTTCACCGGAATGCGCTGCACAACTTTCACGTAGTTCCCGGTGGCGTTTTCTGGAGGCAGCAGGCTGAAGCGGGCGCCGCTGGCTCCGGCCACGCTGTCCACTTTGCCGTTGTACGATCTACCATTGGCGTCAACATCGATGGTGACGCGCTGGCCGACTTTCATGTCCCGAAGCTGCGTTTCCTTGAAGTTGGCCGTGATCCAAACGTCGTCGAGATTGATAATCTTCATGAGCTCCTGGCCGGGAGCAACGTTTTGTCCGACTTCCACGGTCCGGTTGCTGACGATTCCGTTCACCGGGGCAACGATTTTTGTGTACTGCAGATTCAGCGCCGCCTGCTCGAGATCCGCTTTCTTGCGCTGAGCTTCCGCCAGGGCAGAGGCTGCGCGGGCACGGATGACCTGCATTTGCTTGGGGGCAGTGTTGGCATTGCTCCAGTTCGCCTGCGCCTGGACAAGTCTTCCCTGCGCCTGAGTGACCTGCTGCTGCGCGGCATCGGCACTGGCGCGTGCGGCTTCAACGCTCGCTGCACTGGCCTTGGAGGCGGCGGTGGCCTGATCGTATTGTTGCTGCGAGATCTCCTGCTTGTCGACCAACTGCTTGTAGCGGACGAGATCGTTCTGCGCCTTCACATTGTTGGCTTCGGCCTCCTGCAACTCGGCCTTGGCGGCTTCGAACTGTTGTTTCGCAACCTGAATGCCCGCGCTCGCGCTGTTGACGTCCGCTTCTGTGGAAGAAACCTGGCTGGTGGTGTTGACCGAGGTAATCGGAACATTCACACCGGCTGCGACCGCGGCGGCTTGAGCATCGTCAAAGTCGGCCTTGGCGCGCTCGTAGGCGACTTGATAATCCGCCGGATCGATCTCCACCAGCACCGTTCCCGCCTGCACGTATTGATTGTCGTCGACGTTGAGTTTGATCACATGGCCGGAAACGCGTGCGCTGATGGAATTGACGTGACCGTCCATCTGGGCGTCGTCGGTCGATTCATAGCTGGTGAAGTAGCGGTAGGCGAAGAAGCCCGCAATTGCGAGAATGACGAGAGCTATCACCACTCCGATACGAAAGCCGGAACTCTGGGTGCGAGAAGGCCGGGTGTGAAAATCCTCCTCGGTTGCCGGCAGCGGCTTGGTGGAGTTTGCCGGCTTCTCGACTGCAGGTTTCTCGATAGCTTTCTCGACAACGGCGGGCATCTTTTGTGTCGTTTCCATACGTTATTAATTGCCTTTCAAATAGCGCTTGACTCCCTCTTCCGCGTCGCCGATGGCGTGCGCCAGTTCGACCTTCGAAAGATTATGGGCATAAAGACTCTGAATATAACTCTCGTGAGCGCTGGCCACCGCCTCCTGCGCCTGCACCACTTCCAGATTGTCGGCGACGCCGGCCGTAAAACGATCTCGCGATTGTGCCAGAGCCTGTTCTGCCAGATCGACGGAACTGCGGGCCACTTCGACTTGCTCGGCGGCGGCGTTTAGATCGAGCAGAGCAGTGCGCACCTCGTAATCGATGCGGCCGCGGATATCACCCAGTTGGGACCGCGCTTGTTTTAACTGGGCGTCGGCCTGCAGCACGTCACCGTGTACACGATTGCCGGCAAAGATCGGGATGTTGATGCCACCGTTCACTTGCCAGGTGCCGTTCGACTGGGATGGGTTGACGCCGATGTCCCCGAGATTCGCACCGACATCGAGGGTGGGATAGCGCCCAGCGGCGGCCGCTCTCCGCGAGAGTTCCACGGCCCGAACCTGGGCCAGAGCCGCCTGATAGTCAGCACGCGAGGCATATGCACGTTGCAGGTAGGTATCGAGTGGGAGAGCCGCTAATGCCTGGTAAGGAGCTTTCTCGGTGAGCACAAACTCCTGTCCAGGAGGCAACCCGATAATCCGAGCGACGTTCAACCTCAGTTTGGCGAGGTCATTGCGGGCGACAATGAGCTGCTGCTGCCGGGTTTGCAGTTCGACCTGCGAACGCAGCGCGTCAATCGCCGGACTCAGTCCGGCCTTCAGCTGGTCGGCCGCCTTGTCGTACAGCGCCTGGGCGCTCTTGACCTGGGCTTCGGTGGTTTCAACGCGAGCGTCGGCGGCAATGGCCTGCAGATAGGAGTTGCCGACTGCAAGTACAACCATCTCGCGCGCATCTTTGTAGGTGAATTGCGCGGCCTTCAGGCTTTCTGAGGCGGCCCGTTCCCTCTCGAGACTCTTGAAATTGAAAATCGACTGGCTCAGAGAGGCGCGTGCATCAAAATAGTTAAACGCAGGCGTTAGTCGGGGAAGACTAGTCGAAGTCGAGCCGGGGCTCAGAAGGGGGAAGAGTTTGTTGAACCCAAGGGCCGCCAGGCTCTGAGTTTGTGCGTCTTCCATGACACGGGCGCTGAGGTTCGGAAGCAAGTCGCTCAGCTCTTTCCATCTTTCTCCCCGAGCCGCTTCAGCCTGGTCGCTGGCCAGCAACAGGCCGAGATTATTACGCAGACCACGATCAATTGCATCTTTGAAGTCGATCTGCAGGACGTCCGGGGAGACTTTTCCTTCAGGCGCACTCCCCAGAAAGGGATTTTGCGGGCCGGGAAGGGACACGTTCGGGGCCGAGGCTCCGCCCGTGGACTGAGCCGACAGGACCGGCGTTGCGAGAATGAGAATAAGAGCAAAAAATGCGGTTCGGGAAATTATCAATGAGCGGTGCATTCGTGATTGTGGGAACGCCCAGCAAGTAATCGTAGGGGGCTGGGTCGTCCTTTCTCGCCTATAGCATAACTCCTCAGCTTTGATTCGTTTGCGGGGCTTCGCGATGCAACGATTCTGACGGCATCCCGGAATCCCTCCTGGGACCGCCCGGAGCCGCCACCCTTAGCAAAAGCCCGTACTGCGAGGATTGGAAGTGCACCCGAAGTGCAATGCCTTCGGTACTTTGCGTGTCGACTGCGATGCCCTTTAAGCTGTTGCTTGGAAAGAGGAACGACGCCATGCGGAGACGTGTTTTATTTACTACGGTTGGCCTTATCGTACTAACTACAAGCATAGCCTGGGCTCAGAACGTTTCCGCCGCGGCGACCTCCGAGCGGAAGGTAGCTTCGCGCGTCTCGCCGAATTATCCTGAACTGGCGAAGAAGATGCACATCCACGGCGTGGTACGAGTTGAAGCCGTCGTCAAAGCCAACGGCAGCGTCAAAACCACCCGCGTGCTGGGAGGAAACCCAGTATTGGTTGACGCCGCGGTTGAAGCGGTCACCAAATGGAAGTTTGAGCCCGGGCAAGGCGAGACCACAGAGGTGGTCCAATTATCGTTTGAAGGCCAGTGAGCCGGAATCTTGCACGGAGGCAGCGGATTTCGCAAAACGTGCAATCCCGCAATTCCCCCACGGAATGAGAGGTCGCCCTCAAGGTGGTGACCAAGGTCATCTTGAATGACAGTAACCTTCAGTTCAATCTAGTCGAGAGTCGCAAACTTCAAGAACGGAAGACGTATATTCGAATGAGTGCGGCAACAGGAACTGACTGGACCCGAATATTGGCCGATCCGGACCTTGTCCGGCATGTCGGAAAGCTGCTGCAAGCCTACCGGGAAGCTCCCGCCGATAAGCGGGAGGCGGCGCTGATCTCGGCAATGCGTGAGATTAAGGCTGGCGGTCCTAGAACCGGGAAACCTGCGAGCAAGGCAGCTCCCGGGCCCGAGCCCGTTCCAACTCCCACTTCGGCGATTCCTCCCTTCGAGCCCGATTTGTTCACCCAGAACTGGGGAAGTGACCGCCGCCGTCACCCGCGAATCAAGTGCTTTGTGGCGGTCGAACTCCGCGTCGATGAATTCCCGGTTCCGATCTGGGGTAATCTCTCGAACACGAGCGCTGGCGGATGTCTGGTCGAAACCGCTCACCCGGTCAAGCCCGGGTCGAAAGTCGAAATCGGCCTGTGGGTTCCTAACGGGAAAATCTGGGTGAAAGGATTCGCTCTGAGCGGAGTCGTATCCCCCAAAGGGCCGGGCAACGGAGTCCGCGTGCATTTCGAAGGAATGGCACCCACCGAACGCGACAATCTCCGCCAGTTCCTCAAGTACGTGCAGGAGACAACCCGGGGATTACAAACCGAGAACGGCTACCTGCACCTTCTGAAATAAAGGAAATCCCCGATCCCGGCCAGTTTTTCACTGCGGCTTAATCCACGCCTGCACGGAAATTGATACACTTTCTGCGTATTGAACCCTTTCCGTAATCGGAAACTCTAATTGGTCAGGGACCGATTGCACCGGTGAACAAATCCCAAGGCTGGAGGAGCGGAGCCGCATGGTAGCCAGTGAACAGGTTTTGGTGACGGGACAGCAATTGGACACGCTGTTCATCAATACGATTCGAACTCTGGCGATCGATGCGGTACAACAGGCGAACTCGGGCCATCCGGGCGCACCGATGGGTCTGGCTCCGGTCGCCTATTGCCTCTGGCAGGAATTCCTACGTTACGATCCTGCTGATCCGACCTGGCTCAATCGCGACCGCTTCGTCCTCTCCAACGGACATGCTTCGATGCTGCTGTACGCCATGCTGCACCTCGCCGAGGTGCGGCGGGTCGACGAGCACGGGCAGGTTTTGAGAGAGCTTTCGGTGCCGATGGAGGAGATCAAGCGCTTCCGTCAGTTGGGAAGCCGGACTCCGGGGCATCCCGAGTCGCATTTGAC
Source organism: uncultured Acidobacteriaceae bacterium (assembly GCA_963701935.1). GTDB lineage: Bacteria > Acidobacteriota > Terriglobia > Terriglobales > Acidobacteriaceae > Sulfotelmatobacter. Next base: position 271,738 of record CAVPBT010000005.1, read on the forward strand.
TTCTGGCGTCGAAACTACAACTGGGCCGCTGGGCCAAGGCGTGGGCAACAGCGTGGGCATGGCCATTGCGAGCAAGTGGCAAGCGGCGAACTTCAATCGGCCAGGGCTGGAGATTTTCGACTACAACGTCTACGCGCTTTGCTCGGATGGCGATCTGATGGAGGGCATTGGGGGCGAAGCTGCTTCGCTGGCCGGGCATTTGAAGCTGTCCAACCTCTGCTGGATCTACGACCACAATCACATTACGCTCGATGGCCCGGCCAGTTGGTCATTCAGCGAAGATGTTGCGACCCGCTTTGTGGGATACGGATGGAACGTAACGCGCGTCGTTGATGCTAACGATCTGGAGATGCTGGCGCGGGCATTTGAAACCTTCCACGCAACCACCGACCGGCCAACTTTGATCATTGTCGATAGCCACATCGGCTACGGGTCCCCGCACAAGCACGATAGCAATGCCGCGCATGGTGAGCCTCTCGGGGAAGAAGAGGTCAAGCTGACCAAGAGGTTTTACGGCTGGCCGGAAGACGCAAAATTCCTGGTCCCGGACGGCGTCCGCGAACATTTCCGCGATGGGATCGGAAAGCGCGGTCGGGATCTGCACGCGCAGTGGTCGCAGAAGTTTGCTGAGTATTCTCAGAAGTTCCCGGACCTGGCGGAGCGTCTGCACCACATACAGCATCGAGAATTGCCGGCGGGCTGGGACAAGAACCTTCCAACATTCCCCGCAGATGCCAAGGGCGTCGCGACGCGCGAGAGTTCCGGCAAAGTGCTGAACGCGCTGGCGCAGAACATTCCGTGGTTGATTGGCGGATCGGCCGACCTGGCGACGTCTAACAAAACCACGCTGAAGTTTGAAGGAGCGGGAGAATTTCAGGCAGGCACGCCCGCCGGGCGGAACCTGCACTTCGGAGTCCGCGAGCACGGGATGGGCGCGAGTGTGAACGGGATGGTCGTGTCCGGCATTCGGGCTTTCGGGGCGACGTTCTTCAACTTCAGCGACTACATGCGGGCCAGCATTCGGCTGTCGGCGTTGATGGAGATTCCTTCGATTTTCATTTTCACCCATGACTCCATCGGTGTTGGTGAAGATGGCCCAACACACCAGCCGATTGAGCAGTTGGCGTCTTTGCGGGCCATGCCGAATCTGATAGTGCTGCGCCCGGGCGACGCGAATGAGGTCACCGAGGCCTGGAAGATCATCGCGCAATTGCAGCACTCGCCGGTGGCGCTCGTGTTGACCCGGCAGAACCTGCCGACTTTGGATCGGGCGAAGTACGCTCCCGCTTCCGGAGTGGCAAAGGGTGCCTATGTCCTGGCCGACGCGTCGGGTGGAAAGCCTGACGTGATCTTGCTGGGTACGGGCAGCGAGTTGTCGCTCTGCGTGGATGCATACGAGAAGCTGAAGGCCGAGGGTGTGAAGGCACGTGTGGTCAGCATGCCTTCCTGGGAAATCTTCGAACAGCAGGACGCCGCGTACAAAGAGAGCGTGTTGCCTTCGAGCGTGACCGCGCGAGTTTCTGTGGAAATGGCGTCTACGTTGGGGTGGGGCCGCTACACCGGCCTGAAGGGCCGAAATGTGGGGATGCACCGTTTTGGCGCCTCGGCGCCGCTGAAAGATCTGCTGAAGTATTTTGGGTTCACCGTGGACACCGTCGTCGCCGAAGCACGTGCGGCCATGGCCGGAAAATAACGGTTGAATGGGGTTCGACAAAATTCATCTTAGGCAAGATCGGGGAGATCATTATGCAGCCAACTGGAGTTTTAGAAACCTCGAAAGCCACGAAGAATCCGCTCAAGGAGTTGCTCAACTACGGCCAGTCGATGTGGCTCGATTACATCCGGCGCGATCTTTTCACTACCGGAAAACTGCAGCAACTGATTAACGACGACGGGTTGCGGGGCATGACTTCCAATCCCGCAATCTTTGAGAAAGCCATCGCCGATAGTTCGCTGTACGACGATTTCTTGAAGACGCTGGCCTCGCGGAGCGATCTCGACACTACGGCCCGCTACGAGCAAATCGCGATTCGCGACATTCAGTCTGCGGCCGATGCTCTGCGCCCGGTGTACGACGAATCCAAGTGCCGCGACGGATATGTGAGCCTGGAAGTCTCGCCGTATCTCGCTCGTAAGACGCAGGAGACGATCGCCGAGGCGCGCCGGTTGTGGAAGACGGTGCAGCGCGAGAACGTGATGATCAAAGTGCCGGGCACCGCGGAAGGCCTGCCTGCGATCCGGCAACTGATCGGCGAAGGCATCAACATCAACATTACGTTGTTATTCGCACAGGACGTGTACGAAAAAGTTGCCGAGGCGTACCTTTCCGGACTTGAAGACCTGGCGGCACGCGGCGGCAATCTGAAGAAGATGGCGAGCGTAGCCAGCTTCTTTATCAGCCGCATCGACACGCTGATCGATTCCCTTCTGAATGACAAACTGAAGGCAACCGCCGACGCCGGCCAGCAGGCATTGTTGAAGAGCCTTTTGGGAAAGGTGGCAATTGCCAACGGCAAACTCACCTATGAGAAATATCAGAAGATTTTCAGCGGAGCGCGGTGGCAAGCTCTGGCCGCGAAGGGATCGCAGACCCAACGTGTTCTGTGGGCCAGCACCAGCACGAAAAATCCCAACTATCGCGACGTGATCTACATCGAAGAATTGATTGGGCCCGATACGGTGAACACCATGCCCCCGGCCACGATTGACGCATTCCGCGATCACGGACGGCTTCGCAACGCCCTGACTGAAGATGTCGCAGGTGCGCAGAAAGTGATGGACGACCTGGCACGCTCCGGCATCTCCATCAAACAAGTGACCGACAAGCTGACCGACGACGGCGTCAAGTTGTTCGCCGATGCGTTCGACAAGCTGCTGGCTGCGGTCGCGAAGAGCACTCAACAAAAAGGATAGATCTCGTGAGCCGACTGAAGACTTCCCTGCCGGAATCGCTGGCCACCACAGTGAAAGCGACGATCGCCGACTGGCAATCGGGCGGCAAGATGCAGCGTTTGTGGCAGCGCGATGCGACGCTCTGGACCGGAAGCGACGAAGCGAACTGGCTGGGATGGCTCGATATCGTCGACGAGCAGATCGCGCAACAAGATCAACTTGCGAAGGTCGCGAAAGAAGTTCAATCGCGCGGTTTCCAGCATGTGTTGCTGCTGGGGATGGGCGGGTCAAGTCTCTGTCCGGAAGTTCTCCGCATGACATTCGGCAGGACCACTCACTTCCCTACGCTGCACGTGCTCGATTCGACGGATCCCGGCCAGGTGAAGGCGTTCGAACATCTCATCGATATTCCAAAGACGCTCTTTATCGTTTCCAGTAAGTCGGGCAGCACGCTCGAGCCCAACATCTTCAAACAATATTTCTTTGAACGCACGAAGCAAGTGGTGGGCGTGACAAAAGCCGGCAGCCAGTTCATCGCGATTACCGACCCGGGATCGAAGATGCAGCAGGTGGCAGAGTCAGATCGTTTTCTGCATGTCTTCTTCGGAAGGCCCTCGATCGGTGGACGTTACTCGGCATTGTCGAATTTCGGGATGGTGCCGGCCGCGGTCATGGGGTTGGACACGAAGAGATTTCTTACGCGGGCCGCGGAGATGGTGCGCGCCTGCGGGCCCGGTGCAACTGTCGAAGAAAATTCGGGCGCAGTGCTGGGCATCATTCTCGGCGCGGCCGCCAATGCTGGACGCGACAAAGTCACGATCATTACATCCCCCGGCATTTCTGACCTGGGCGCGTGGCTGGAACAACTGCTCGCCGAGTCGACTGGAAAGGTCGGCAAGGGCATCATCCCAGTCGACCGCGAGACTTTGACGACTCCAGAGGTCTACGGCACCGATCGCCTGTTTGTTTACGTTCGGCTGGAAACCGGCGCGGACGCCAATCAGGATGCGAAGGTGGCGGCGATTGAGAAAGCCGGACATCCGGTCGTGCGCATCACAATGGCCGACATATATGACCTAGGCGCGGAATTCTTCCGCTGGGAGATTGCGACGGCCGTCGCTGGCTCGATCATCGGGATCAACGCCTTCAACCAGCCGGACGTCGAAGCCAGCAAGATCGCCACACGTGAGTTGACGTCGGCGTATGAGAAAACGGGTTCACTCCCGGCAGAAAAACCTGTCGTTGAGGACTCCGGCATCCGATTATTCACTGACGAGAAGAATGCGGCCGAACTAGCGAAAGCTGCTGGCGGCGACAACTCTCTCGCTGGATATCTCAAGGCTCATCTGGCACGCATCCAGACGGGCGATTACTTCGCGGTGCTTGGCTACATTCAGATGAACGGCGAGCACGAAGAAAGCCTGCAGACTCTGCGGCATCTGGTGCGCGACAGGAAGAGAGTCGCGACCTGCTTGGGATTTGGCCCACGTTTCCTACACTCCACGGGACAGGCGTACAAAGGCGGACCGAACTCGGGAGTGTTTCTCCAAATCACCTGCGACGATTCCGTGGAACTTCCCGTGCCCGGACAGAAATATACATTCGGTGTGGTGAAGGCAGCGCAGGCTCGCGGGGATTTTCAGGTACTGGCGGATCGAGGCAGACGGGCGCTGCGAGTTCATCTGGGGAGCAACGTGAAAGCGGGATTGGCGGCGCTGCAGGCGGCGGTTCAGAAGACCCTCTAACAGTTTTGGGGTGCACGGTGCGAGGGCAGGATGCCCTCGCGACAGCCGGCGAGACGGCGGCGCTACGATCGAGGAGCAGACGCGATGCAATTGGGAATGGTGGGGCTGGGGCGCATGGGCGCGAACATGACGCGGCGGCTGATGCGCGGCGGACATCAACTGGTGGTCTCCGATCTCAGCGCCGACGCCGTGAAGCAGCTTGCTGGCGAGGGAGCGGGCGGATCCAGTTCTCTCGAAGATCTGATTGGCAAGCTGACGCCTCCCCGCGCGGTTTGGATCATGGTTCCCGCGGGTGGCCCGACCGAAGCGACGGTACAAAAACTCGCGCAGCACATGCAGGCGGGCGACGCCATTATCGACGGCGGCAATTCTTATTTCAAAGACGACGTTCGCCGGGCGAACGAATTGAAGGGCAAGGGCATTCACTACATCGACGTAGGCACGAGCGGCGGTGTATGGGGCCTGGAGCGCGGCTACTGCATGATGATTGGCGGGCCCAAGGAAGCCGTGCAGCGCCTCGATCCCATTTTCAAGACTCTCGCTCCGGGTAAGGGCGACATCCCAAAAACCCCAGGACGAGAAAAGCTTGGGGGCACTGCGGAAGACGGATACATTCATTGCGGTCCGTCGGGCTCGGGGCATTTTGTAAAGATGGTGCACAACGGCATTGAGTACGGCATCATGCAGGCTTATGCTGAAGGCTTCGACATCTTCAAGAACGCCACCAGCAAGGATCTGCCCGAGGACATACGCTACGACCTGAACCTGCCCGACATTGCCGAAGTGTGGCGGCGCGGCAGCGTGGTAAGTTCCTGGTTGCTCGACTTGACGGCGATGGCGCTGACGGAGAACCCAACGCTTTCTGAATATGAAGGCTTCGTGCAGGATTCGGGCGAAGGCCGCTGGACAATTCAGGCCGCTCTCGACGAGGCCGTCCCCGCGGATGTGCTGACTGCGGCGTTGTACGTACGTTTCCGCTCGCGGCAGCAGCATACGTTCGCGGAGAAGATGCTTTCCGCCATGCGGCAGAAATTTGGCGGACACGTGGAAGCGAAGTAAAACGTCATTAGTCGCTGGTCGTTAGTCGTTAGCCAAAACCAAATTGCGAACGACCAACGACTAACGACCCTCGATGTAAAGGACTGAATTCATGGCTGAATTAGCGGAACAACCAACGGTGGCGGCGCCGCCGCGGATCGGAAAACAGGGCGATCCCTGCGTCATGGTGATCTTCGGGGCGGCCGGCGACCTGACAGGGCGCATGCTGATTCCCGCGCTTTACAACCTGGCGCGAGCCGGGCTGCTTTCCCGTGAGTTTGCCGTGGTGGGCGTGGCGCGCACCCAGTACTCCAACGATGAATTCCGAAAACGCGTTCACGACGACGTCAAAGCGTACTGCGGGGAGTGCGTGGACGATGATCTCTGGGAATGGTTCTCGCGCCGCTTCTATTACTTCGCCGGAGATTTCAGCGATGACAAACTCTATCCGCAACTGAACGACTTCCTCACCAAGGTCGATCAGGAGCATTCCGCCCACCAGAACTTCTTCTACTACCTTGCCACTGCGCCGAGCTTTTTCGGACCGATCGTGCAGAAACTCTCTGCTGCCGGATTGATGCAACAAAGCAACGGTCACTGGCGCCGGGTGGTCATCGAAAAACCCTTCGGGCACGATCTGGAGTCAGCAAAAACACTGAACCAGCAACTGCTCAAGGAGGTCGATGAAAAGCAGATCTACCGCATCGACCACTATCTGGGCAAAGAGACCGTGCAGAATATCATGGCGTTCCGTTTCGCCAACGGAATTTTCGAGCCAGTCTGGAACCGCCGCTACATCGATCACGTGCAGATCTCCGTGGCCGAAACGGTCGGAGTCGAAGGACGCGGCAGTTATTTTGATCACGCCGGTTCGCTGCGGGACATGGTGCCCAACCACATCATGCAACTGATCAGTCTCACTGCCATGGAACCGCCGATTTCCTTCGACGCGAATGCCGTGCGCGACGAGCAAGCCAAGATTCTGCACGCGATCCAGCCCATGAGTGATGAAGAGGTTTTGAGCCGCAGCGTGCGCGGCCAGTACGGCGACGGAACCGAAGACGGCAAGCGAGTCACGGCCTATCGCACGGAACCTGATGTTCCGCCCGATTCGCGAACGGAGACGTTTGTCGCGATGAAGCTACTGATCGACAACTGGCGTTGGGCGGACGTGCCGTTCTACCTGCGTACGGGCAAGCGGATGCCGGTACGCAACACCCATATCGTGATACAGTTTCGACGGGCCCCCTTCGTGCTATTCCGCGACACTCCCGTCGAGCACCTGATGCCGAACCAGCTGGTTCTGCACATTCAACCCGAAGAAGGCATCTCGCTGCAATTCGCAGCCAAGGTTCCCGGCCCGGTGATGCGACTGGGTACGGTCGACATGAATTTCGAATACCAGGAATACTTCGGCAAGCAGCCCAGCACGGGCTACGAGCGGCTGCTGCATGATTGCATGATCGGCGATCAGACGCTGTTTCAGCGGGCAGATATGGTGGAGGCGGGTTGGTCCGTAGTCAACCCGGTGCTCGATCTGTGGAAGGCGCTTCCGCCCCGCAACTTCCCTAACTATGCGTCTGGCACATGGGGACCGAAGGAGGCCGACGATCTGCTGGAACGCGACGGCCGTCGCTGGAGGAACTTCGAGAAATGATTCTGGCCGGAGATATTGGCGGCACCAATGCTCGGCTGGCTTATTTTCAACCCCAGAATGGGCACCTCCGTTTGGTGTCGGAGCGCACCTTCCCCAGCCGCGAGCACAGCGAATTCGGCGAAATCGTGAGCGAGTTTGTAGACGCCTCCGGGACGCGTCCGGAGGCAGCGTGCTTCGGCATCGCCGGTCCGGTGCGCAACGGCCGCGTCGAAACTTCGAACTTGCCCTGGGTGATCGAGCAATCGCGGCTGGCAAAACAGATTCACCTTCCGGCCACCATGCTGATTAACGATCTGGAGGCCAGTGCCTGGGGCATCGGTGCACTTGCTGCCGGAGATCTCGCTGCTCTGAACCAAGTGAGCGGGCCTGCCGTGGGCAACCAGGGAGTGATCGCTCCGGGAACGGGATTGGGTGAGGCCGGGCTCTTCTGGGATGGAAAACGGCACCATGTTTTCGCTTGTGAAGGCGGGCACACCGACTTTGGTCCTCAGGGAAACTTGCAGATCGAACTAGTGCGGTTTCTGGAAGCACGGTTTGGACATGTGAGCTACGAGCGCATCCTTTCCGGTCCGGGCCTGGTGAACGTTTACGAATTCCTGCGCGACATCGGATGCGGCAAGGAGACAGCGGAGTTTGCTGCGGCTCTGAAGAAGAGCGACCCAGCCGCAGTAATTTCGAGGGCAGCGCTCGATGGATCTCATCCGCTCGCTGAGAAGGCGCTGGACCTGTGGATCGAAGTTTACGGCGCTGAGGCTGCCAATCTCGCTCTCAAGGTCATGGCCACTGGAGGCTTGTTCCTCGCCGGCGGCATTTCCCCCAAGATTCTTGCCAAACTCAAAGGCCCGCTCTTCATGCAATCTTTCCTCGAGAAGGGCCGCATGCGGACGTTGCTGGAGGCGATCCCGGTGCAGGTCGTCACCAACGAAAAAGCAGGACTGCTGGGTGCGGCGCGCTGCGCGTCGGTCCGCGGTAAGAGTTGAGAGAAGAAGTCCCTTGAGTTCACCCGCAGAAATTCGAGTCCTGACCACTCCGCAGGAATTATTCGAAGCGGCGGCGGAGGAAGTCCTACGTACAGCCAAGGAAGCCGTGGAACAACGGGGCCGCTTCACCGTCGCCCTGCCGGGCGGATCGACTCCCAAGAGCCTTTTCAATCTGCTGGCTACGAATGCCCGCACAGTCATGCCGTGGGATCGCACATTTTTCTTTTGGGGTGACGAGCGGCACGTGCCTCCCACCGATCCCGACAGCAATTACCGCATGGCCGAAGAAACCATGCTTTCGAAGATTCCGGTGGCTGCGGGGAACGTGTTCCGAATTCCGACGGAGAATCCCGACGCCGCGGCCGCGGCCGAAGCTTACGAAATGACTCTGCGAAAGTTCTTCCAACTGGAGCCTGGACGAGTACCAGTCTTTGATCTGATCCTTCTCGGCATGGGTCCAGATGGCCACACCGCTTCCCTTTTCCCGGGCTCTGCGGGACTGCAGGAAAAAACCCGGCTGGTGATCGCCAACTGGGTCGACAAACTGAAGACCAGCCGCCTGACTCTTACTCTTCCTGTGCTGAATGCGGCGCGCTGCGTGGCGTTTCTGGTAAGTGGGACGGACAAGGCTGCGATGCTGAAGACAGTGTTGGAAGAGGATGCTCCGGCCGAGCAGTATCCCTCAAAACTGATTCGGCCAAACAATGGGAAGCTGATCTGGCTGGTGGATCGCGCGGCGGCCAGCGATCTGTCGACGAAGACCTGAGCTTCCGAAGTTTACCCGCGCCAGTCGCCGATTTCCTTCAAACCTTTGCCTCGAGCATGCTCGAAGAGGCGCACGCGATGACGCGAGTGTTCAAACTCGTGGATGTCGGCCCAGACCTCGGCCTGCCATCCCTTGTCGTGAGCGGCAGATTCCCCGCAGGTCGCGCACCGAGTGTGGAGCGTAACCGGAATAGCTTCGACTCCGACCGGGGGAGCCCCGGGTAGTTCCACGAAGATGCAGCGGACGTCCTCGATCTCTTCGTTCTCGCCGAGAATATGCTCGTAGCGCAGGAGGTATCCGAAACCAAGTTTATTGGCTTCCGACTCGGCTTCCGCTCGTGTGTGAAAAGGACCGTACTCCGCCCGCAACTGTTCGGTGGAGTCACATGCCATCCAGAAAATCTCTTTGTAGGCCATCGCGGTTTCGCCCCGGGTTGCGAAGCCGGCTCGTGGCTGCTGTTGAGCCCGCTCGTACAGCACCTATGTCCAAGCGCAATTCGGATGCCGTTGCTGAGGAACGTGCAATTGATTGCCGGAATTAGGGTTAGCGAATCGGAGGGTTCCCTGCCGTATCCGTGTCATGAAACGTTTTGCAGATATTGGACTCGGACTGTGCCAAGCGGTAAGCGGCAGAGGCGGGTGGAGCCTCTGCCGTAATTGGCGTGCCGGGATAGAGAGTAAGGATGAAGCCTGCTACGTGCCCGAAAGCCGCTTAGTCGGCCCCGACCGCTTGGTTGTATGGCATGGTCATATGCTCGGGCTCGGAGGGCCAGTCCTTTCCGCCGTGGCTGGCCACGTACATGGCCAACTCCAGGCGGCTCCAGACCCCAAGTTTGTCGAAGGCGCTGCGCAAATGGTTCTTGATGACCTGCTCGCTGGTGCCTACGATCTTGCCGATTTCACGGTTTGTCATGCCTTCCCAAACCAGAATCGCAATCTGGATTTCCTTCGGGGTGAGGCGCTCGCAGGGGGTCATGACTGAGCCTCCTCTTTGCTGAACATGGCAATGGCCAGTTTCACCCGCTTCCGGCCCTCGCGGATTCCGGCACGCAAGAACAACGTGCGTAGATGTTGTTTTACGGTGCGCGGACTGATATTGAGCTGGCCCGCAATCTCTTTGTTGCTGCAGCCCTGCACGAGCAGATTCAAAACCTGCTGGTCGCGGGGTGTGACTTTGACTTGATCCAGGTCAATCACGATTTTGTTCCTCCTGCTTGGCGATCACACTCGCCTTGACACGTTGCACGGCTTTCGCCAATTCTTCGTCCCGTGCCGCACGACCAGGCTAAGTACTTTGGGGCGTAGTACTTTTAGCGACAAACCGGCGTTTTCATGTGGCTTTCAGGAAGGCCGTGGTAGGCTTACGAGTTCCAAATTGGTCCGACACCTGACTCATCATGAGCTTGTGCGCCTCAAATTCTTGCTCGCGGCCGATGCCGGCGGCCATTCCTAGTGGCACCAAAACGTCGGGCTTCGGCCGGGGCTCGCTGTGTGGGCAATCCCATTGGCGCTCAGCGACTTTCATCCCCTCCCCGTCGAACGTAATCATCTCCGAGGTGAACCCGTGAAGCGACAGCAGATCAGCCTTCTGGCGGCACCGCAGAAGCCCTCCCATTTCGGCCCGAGGGCGAAACTCTGGATTTCCATTTCGGTCCTTCTTGCCTTCGGGGGCTCGAGTTTTGCACAGGTGACGTTGACAGAGCAAACTCCGGGCGCCAGCGCCACGCCGACATCGGGCGCTCCCATCACGATCACTCTGCAGGATGCGCTACAGCGGGCTCGGCTCAATGATCCCCAATACCGCTCTGCGGTCACCGATCTCGGGCTGGCCCGAGAGGATCGAGTGCAGGCCCGCGCCGGTCTGCTGCCGGACGTCAACTACAACAATTCGTTCATCTACACTCAGGGCACAGGGCCGCTCCCGGCAAGCTGCGTCAACAGCGCCGCGGGCTGTCCTTCGAGCAAGTTCATCGCCAACAACGGCGTGCACGAGTACATCAGCCAGGGCGATGTGCATGAGGCACTCTCGCTCACCAATGTTTCGGACTATCGCCGCTCCTCTGCCGCGCTGGCACAGGCGCGGGCCAAGGCCGAAATCGCGACCCGCGGGCTCGTGGTCACCGTCACCCAAGCCTATTACGGTTTGGTTGTGGCGCAGCGCAGGTACGCGACGGCGCAACGGGCGGACGCAGAAGCAGCCCGATTCCTCGACATCAGCGTGAAACTGGAAAGCGGCGGCGAGGTGGCACATGCCGACGCAATCAAAGCACGCATTCAGGCGCAGCAGCAACAACGCGATTTGCAGGAAGCGCAGCTGGCCATGGAGCGCGCCCGGCTTGATCTCGCCGTGCTATTGTTCCCCGATTTCAACCAGGACTACGCCGTCGTCGACGACTTGCAGACACCCGAGCCACTGCCAACTTTTGACGAAGTCGAAACGGCCGGGAAAAAGAATAACCCGGATCTGCAGGCGGCGCTGGCTGCATATGCGGTCGCCAATCACGAGGTCACAGCGGCGTGGGGAGGCCTGCTACCCGCGCTGAGTATCGACTATTTCTACGGGATTGATTCGAACCAGTTTGCCATTCACGCCAATGGCGTACGGAATCTGGGATACTCGACGGTAGCTACATTGCAGATTCCAATCTTCAGTTGGGGGGCGGATCGCAGCAAGCTCAAGCAGGCGGAATTGCGGCGGGATCAAGCGCACGTGGAACTGAATTACGCGCAGAAACAACTGCTGAGCCATCTGCGGCAGTTTTACCTCGAAGCCAAAACTGCACGCTCGGAAATGGAGACTCTGGCGACCTCCGCGGAACTGGCTGCTGATAGCCTGCGGCTGACTACGCTGCGCTACCAGGCAGGAGAATCCACAGTCTTGGAAGTGGTCGACGCGCAGAATACTTTGACCCAGGCGCGCAACGCGTACGATGATGGCCAGTCGCGTTACCGCGTCGCCGTCGCCAATCTACAAACTCTGACAGGAACCTTCTAACCGGATGACTCCCATCACGCTCGCTCGTACCCGAACTCCTGATCGGAAACCCGCCGCCGTGAGGCGCTTGCGGCTCACTCTGGCCGTATCCCTGACCGCAACCGGCTTGCTGCTGCTGGCCAGCTGTTCGAATAATGAAGGCAAAGAAGAAACTACGGTCAGTGTGCAGGTCGCGCCGGTCGAGAAGACGACCATCGAGCACACCGTCACGACCCAGGCGATTCTGTTTCCCCGGCAGCAGGCCGCGATCGTACCCAAGATCAGCGCTCCGGTCCAGAAGTTCCTGGTGAGGCGCGGCAGCCCGGTTCACGAGGGAGAACTGTTGGCCGTGCTCGAGAACCGCGATCTGAGCGCCGCCGCGCAAGACACGGGCGGCGCCTACAAACAAGCTGAGGCCACGTACGAAACCACCACCGCGGCGAGCCTGCCGGAAGAGATTCAAAAGGCGCAAGCTGACGCGCAGCAAGCCAAACAGGTGCTCGACGCACAGGAAAAAATCTTTCAGAGCCGCCAGCAGCTCTTCGGTCAGGGCGCGCTGCCGCGAAAGGAGCTGGACCAATCGCGGGTCGATATCACGCAGGCCCGCAATCAGTATGCGATCGCACAAAAGCATGTCGACTACCTGGTGGCCAAAGGCAAGGAGCAGGAACTCAAAGCTGCCGCGGGACAGCTGGAATCGGCGAAAGGCAAATATCTCGGGGCGCAGGCGCAGCTCAGCTATTCGGAGATCCGCAGCCCGATCGATGGCGTCGTTACGGATCGTCCCCTGTATCCCGGCGAAATGGCCGCAGCAGGCACTCCCCTGCTGACGGTGATGGATGTTTCCTCGGTCATCGCCAAGGCGCACATTCCGCAGGACGACGCTGCGGCATTGAAAGTCGGCGACAAAGGAACGATGACCGTGCCCGGCATCGAAAAGCCGATCGAAGGCAAAGTGACCGTTGTGAGTCCCGCGCTCGATCCCAATAGCACGACTGTCGAAGTCTGGCTTGAGGCCAAGAATCCCAAACATGAGTTGAAGCCGGGAACCAGCGTGCAACTGTCTCTGACGGCGCAGACCGTGAAGGATGCGCTCGTCGTCCCGACGAGTTCCGTTATCACCACGCCGGATGGCGCCTTCGCAGTTATGCTCGCTGGCTCTGACGGCCGCGCCCATCAGAAGGCAGTCAAGCTGGGCATCCGCAGCGGAGACGACGTGCAGATTCTCGAAGGCGTAACGGCGAGCGACAGAGTGATCGCCTCCGGCGCTTACGGACTGCCTGACAAGACCAAGATCAAGATCGAAGCCGCCGAAGCTCCAGCTGCAGGGGCCTCTGAAGGTGCCAAGGAAGGCTCGAAAGCTCCCAGTGAGGGATCCAGTGAAAAATAGCCGCTGCGGAGCATCTGCGTGAACTCCCCAAAAGCCGAACGCTCCATGGACCAGCACTCGGGCCAGCATTGGATTGCCCAGCATTCCCGGCCAGTGATCTTCGTAATTCTGACGCTGGGGCTACTGGGCATGTATCTCGCCTTTACTATCCCGGTGTCGGTGTTCCCCTCGACGGATTTTCCCCGCGTGCTGATCGGAGTCGACAACGGCGTCATGCCGATCGATCAGATGACGGTGACCGTGACTCGGCCGATCGAAGAAGCTGTTAATAGCGTTCCCGGGCTGCTCACCGTGCGGTCCACAACCAGCCGGGGCTCGGCCGAGATCGATCTGTTTTTCCGCTGGGACGTCGACATGTTCCAGACGCTGCAATATGTGAACGCTGCTATTTCGCGGGTGCAGCCCGAACTCCCGGCCACCGCGAAGATCGAAGCCCATCGTCTGACCTTCGCCGCGTTCCCGATCATTGGCTATAGCCTGACCTCCGACACCATGCCCCAGACCAAGATGTGGGAGATGGCGACGTACGAGATGAAGCCTCGCCTGAACCGACTGGAGGGCGTATCGACGGTGGTGGTGCAGGGCGGACAAGAGCCCGAATTTCACATCACTCCCGATCCGGCGAAACTGCTGACCGCAAGCGTCACTGTAACGGACATCCTCGAGGCGGTGCGGCGCACGAATCTGGTGGACTCCCCGGGATTGTTGGAGCGCAATCACCAGCTCTACCTTGGTCTGGTTAACGGCCAGGTAAAGACTCCCGCGGAAATCGCCAATGAGGTGATCAAGAATACTCCCGCGGGCATTCCCGTGAGGATCGGCGATGTAGCCACTGTGGCGCCGGGCGTGAAGCCCGTTTATACCGTCGTCACGGCAAACGGTAAGCCTGCAGTCCTGCTCAACATCAATCGCCAGCCCGACGGTAACACCATGCAGGTTGCGCAGGAAGTGCACGACGAAATCGAACAGATCCGCAAGACCCTGCCGCCGGGAGTTCACATCGAACCTTTCTACGATCAGTCGATCATCGCTGGCGATTCGATTCGGAGCGTGCGTGATGCCATCCTGCTCGGACTGGTTCTTGCCTCGATCATTCTGGTAGTGTTCCTGCGCGACTGGGGAACCTCGCTGGTCGCGGGTTTGGTGATTCCGGTGACCGTTCTGGTCACGTTCATCGCGCTGAAAATGATGGGGCAGACCTTTAATCTGATGACTCTTGGCGGTCTCGCCGCCGCTGTGGGACTGGTGATCGATGACGCAATCGTCGTGGTCGAGAACATCGTGTTGCATCGCGACGCGGGCCAGGGGCGACTGGAAGCCATCCAAAGTGCGCTGAAAGAAATTACGGTTCCGCTGATCGGCTCGACCATTACGCCGGTCGTGGTGTTCATCCCTCTCATCGTGATCACAGGCGTCACTGGCGTCTTCTTCCGGGCGCTGGCAGTGACGATGACCGTTTCTCTGTTGACGTCTCTCGCTCTGGCTCTGACATGGACGCCAACGCTGAGCCAGTACTTCATCCGGGGACAGCATGAGAAAGAAGACGCAACTCCAGCGGGAGATCTCCGCCCGCCAACCGAACCGATGCTCCGGAGGAAAATGACGATGCCCTGAAGTTGCTTGCCGCGGAAGAACGTCATCTGAGCGGCTTTTTTCTGCGGGTGGTCAATTTCCACGAACGATGGCTGCGCCAGGCGCTCGAACGGCCGCGCCTGCTCGCCCTCTTCAGCGCGGCTCTCGTCGTGGTTTCCTACCTCTGTTACAACTATTCCGGCTCCGACCTGTTGCCGGAAATGGACGAAGGAGGATTCGTCCTTGACTACCTAATGCCCGCTGGCAGTTCCCTGGCGGAAACCAACCGCGTGGTCAGCCACATCGAGCAGATGCTGCGCGAGACTCCCGAGGTAGAGAGCACTTCGCGCCGCACCGGATTGCAGCTTGGACTCGCCGCCGTCACGGAAGCCAACTATGGCGACGTTCTGGTCAAACTCAAGGCCAAGCGTCACCGCGGCATCGATGACGTCATGGCAGATTTGCGCGCCCAGATCGCCCAGCAGGAACCTGCCGTGGAAGTCGAATTCACGCAGGTGCTGCAGGATATGATCGGCGACCTTACGTCGGCGCCGGAACCGATCCAGATCAAGTTGTTCTCGCAAGATCCCAAGCTATTAGAGGAATGGGCACCCCGAGTGGCTGAGGCTATTCACAAGATCGACGGCGTGGTCGACATGCGAAATGGAATCGAAAACACAATCAGCGGACCGGCGATCACGTTTCAGGTCGATCCCAGCGTTGCAGCGCGGGCTGGATTCACCGCCGAAGAGGTTGCGGTCGATGCGTCGGCGATCCTGGAGGGAGAACCGGCGTCCACTCCAGTGGTGACGAACGACCGCGCATACACCTTGAGGGTGCGTTTCCCCGCAGCTAACCGCGCCTCACTCGAAGCCATGCGCGACACGTTGCTGGTGAGCAGCACCGGGCACACGGCCACACTGGGCGCACTGTCTTCGGTTGTCGAGAACCCAGGCCAAACGGAGATTCGCCGCGAAAACCTGCAACGTGACGTCGCCGTGACTGCCCGCCTGGAGGGCCGAAGCCTCGGCAGCGGCATGGCTGACGTGCAAAAGGTCGTGGCTGGCCTGCACATCCCGTCCAGCATCCGCGTGGAATACGGTGGAACCTACCAGGAACAGCAGCGCTCGTTCCATGACCTGGTCATCGTGCTGATCTTGGCGGTCCTGCTGCTGTTCATCGTGCTGCTCTTTGAGTTTGGAACCTTCGCCGCACCCGTGTCGATTCTCTCGTCGGCGTTGCTCTCGACGTCGGGAGTATTCATCGCCCTGCTGATTACGGGTACTACGTTCAATATCTCGTCGTTCATGGGGATGATCATGGTGATCGGGATCGTGGCGAAAAATGGCATTCTGCTCCTCGACGCTGATCAGAAAATGCGCGTCTTGGGCCTGCCCGCAGAAGACGCCATGCTGCAAGCTGGGCGCCGGAGATTGCGCCCCATCGTCATGACAGCCCTCGCTACCGTGGCGGGCATGTTGCCGCTGGCCTTCGCGATCGGCGCCGGATCGCAGATGTTGCAGCCTCTCGCCATCGCCGTCATTGGCGGCGTCCTCATCTCGATGGTGCTCTCGCTCATCATCACTCCTGCGGTGCACTTTTATCTCAGTGGCAAGACTGAATCGAGCGAGGACCCGGCTCTGGTCGCTGAGTAGGGAAAACGCCCGGCAGGGATGTAAACTCTTGCAAGGTGGCGTGGTTACTGGAGGGTGGTTACCCGGTGCCGATGTCGCCAGCTGACCCTCATAAGAACACTCGCAAGTCTGCAAGTCTGGCGGTAAACTATTGGCAGATTTGAGGTCTCCGCCTGCAACGGGGCCCAAGGCATCGATCCCCCTAAAGCTAAACCCCCTGCGTGAAGTACCTTGGCCGTCTCTGTATTGGCGTGGGAGTTGCACTAGAATAGGCGCATTCGGCTCGATCGACCTTCTGCGCGGAGGGACGGTTTCCACTGGTGGACAAAGAAATCGTGTCCGAAGAAAAAAATAAACCAGTTCTCGACGAGCAGACGCTCGCCAAGCTGCTGGAAGCGGCCTATGTGCTGCAGGAGCACAACCGCGAACTGCAGGAGATGGAACTGGGCCTTGAGCTGAAGAGGGATCAGATAGAGGCGGTGGAGACTCCAGCTCCCGCACCCGAACGACCAAGGCGAAAGAGACCGAGCCGGCTGCCAATGCCGATTACACCTTCACCCTGGCAAAGATCGTCGAGACTCAGCATCAGATTCAGGTGCGCCATCTCGAATTAGAGAGCGCAGTCTCGTTGGTCGCAGAGCGCCTGGTTCCGATGACTCATGCCAGCGGCGCTGCGATTGGCATCCTTGACGGCAAGAAACTTCGCTACCGCGCAGCGTCTGGCAACCTGACTCTCGCCGTTGGAAGCGAAGTTCCCATGGACAAGGCGCTCTGCCTTCCTTGTCTTCGGACTGGCCAGGTTTTCCGCTGTGCCGACGTCAATCCCGAATTTCTTCTCGATACGGAGGAGTGCCGCCGGCGCGGCATCCAGTCGATGATCGCGGTTCCGGTTTTTCATGATGGCGGAGTCGCCGGGGGTATGGAGCTCTATTACCCCACTACGCAGGCGTTCACGGAGCAGGATGTTCATACCTGCCAGCTCATGGCCGGCTTGATTACCGAAGCGCTGGCGCGGGAGGAAGAGGTCACCTGGAAGAAGTCGCTTGCGACCGAGCGCGCCGCGATGCTGGAAGCGCTCGAAAAGCTAAAACCGAATCTCGCGGCCTTGATCGATACGCCGGCAGCCAAGGATTCGGAACCAAAATCCAGTGCTCCGGCAGTGGCAGCCTCGACGTCTACTTTCGATTGCCGCAAGTGCGGCCACACGCTGGTTGGGGAGGAGCAGTTCTGCGGAAACTGCGGAACGCCCCGCAGCAGCGACTACGAACCACCCAGCATGCAGAGCAAGGTGGCGTCGCTGTGGCACATGCAGGAAGCGATGAAGAAGATTTCTCACGGTGACGCTGCGAATGAGGGATCCGCCTCGGGCAAGTCAAAGGCGAATCTGGACGATGGGGACTCCGAAGAGTCTCTTGCCGACACGATCGAAGAACAAATGCCCGAGCTTTTCGCAGCGGTCGAACTGCCCGACGGCAAGAAGAATCCCGCGGAATCAGAGGGGCCGATCAGTGCGGAGTTCGAGGACTCTGTTCTTGCAGACCTTGAGATCCCCGTGCATACGAGCACGGAAAGCGAGGAGAAAGAGGAGAAAGAGGAAAAGGAAGAGCAAGATGAGATCGCGGTAACGCAGTCGACCGCCCTCGCAACCTCGGATCGCACTACCGCATGGAGTTCCGCGGCCAGCGCCCGTGAATTTCTGGAGCAACTGGTTCCGGCGCAACGTTCCGGAACACTGGCTCGATTCTGGGCGAACCGGCGAGGCGATGTCTATCTGGCGATCGCGGTGCTCCTGGTGGCCGCCGTGATTCGCTGGGGTATCTGGTCCAGCCACTCCGTTAGTGCCACTGGGCGTGCGACGCCCGCGGCAGCCGCCGCCCATCGCAAGCCGGCTCCTGACGCGGATCTCTCAATGTTCGACCGGATGCTCATCAGCCTGGGCCTGGCCGAGGCGCCCCCTGCGCCGGAATCCAAAGGCAATCCCGCCGCCCAGGTTTGGGTCGATCTCCACACCGCGCTCTACTATTGTCCGGGAGACGATTTGTACGGCAAGACTCCCAAGGGAAAATTCACATCGCAACGCGATGCGCAATTGGACCAATTCGAGCCCGCCTACCGCAAAACCTGTGACTGAAACGGACGGAGCAGGCTTCCTTTCGCTCTTCTAAGGGGTTTCAGTTGACAACCTCCGAACGCCGGAGTGCAATCATAGACATAGGGTTCACACGCGAAATCAATCCATTTTCGTTGAACGGGAGAACACTGTTTGTCGAGCAAGACCGACCATCCTGACGGGCCCAGCACGTTACCTGCCCCTGAGTTGAATCCGCTGCTGAACCCGATCCTCGGCCAGCACATGGGCCGGTGGGCTGAGGTTTATTTCACGAGTCCACCGGAGAGACGCGAACAGGCGGTGCTCGAACTTTTGCACGAACTGCAAGGGGAAAACGCTACTCCCGAAGGCTCCGCAGCGACCTCCGCGAGTTCGGCTAGAGAAGAAACCCCGGAACCGTTATCAGAGCCTGCTTCTGAGATTCCACAAGTGGCGGCGGCCCCGGTCCGTTGTCAGGCGTGCGGTCGGCAGAATCCTGCGTCACACCGATTCTGCGGCATGTGCGGATTCCCGCTTGGAAAGCAAGCCGCAGAACCCGGCGTCCTCACCGAGGAACCGCGTACCGAAGACCGCGCTCCGCATGGTCACGCTGACGAGACGGCTTTCATCGGGCGGCCGGAAGCTGTCTACGAACCAACGTTGCACACGAACGAGTTGTCGCTGCTCCCGGCGGGACTTGAGCCAAGTTACCGCGACGATCGCGAGGACGATTTGTTCAGCCATTCGCCGGCCTCGCGATCCTATCGCGTGTACATCGGAATCGGTCTGGCGATTGCGATTATTGCTCTTGCCTATATGGCCTGGCGCAGTGCGCAAGCCACATCGCAAAGCTCCAACGCGGCACCGCAAGTTCCGCCCGCGGTCACGCAGCCTGCGACATCCACACTCGCTCCGCTGAGCGCGGCGAAGAGGGACACACAAGACGGGGCTCCGCCTGCCAGCCAGAAGGCAGTCGTTCCCCCACCTCCAGTTCACAGCGATGAACACGCGAGATACAGCAACGACAAGATAGCTGACGACAGACCGCCCGTTGCCGCCGCTGAGGCGAAACCGCCGGACGCATCTCTGACTGGAAATGGTGCCGAAGAGTTCGTCATCGCGCAACGCTATCTGACGGGAGGCGATGGTCTGCAGCGCAACTCCGCCGAAGCCGCAAAATGGCTATGGAAATCCATGGCTAAACACAACGCCAACGCGACTCTTCTCCTGGCGGATTTGTATCTCAAGGGAGACGGAGTTTGGAAGAACTGCGATCAGGCGCGTGTGCTGCTGGACTCCGCAGCTCGCAGTGGAATGAAAGAAGCCGGAGATCGGCTGCGACATCTACAGGCTTTTGGTTGCGAGTGATTCGGTGGGAGCGCGAAGCGGGTTCCCGCCTGCGGGCACCGTCGCTTTCGCGCAACGGCGCCCAAGCAAGGCGGCCATTCGATGAAATCTACTGAGTTGCCAGCACCGACGGACTCCGCCGGGATTCATACCACAGCGCGAGTTCCACCCGATTCCACAACCCAAGTTTGTCGTAAATCACACGCAGGTAGTTCTTCACGACGTGCTCGGTCGTCCCGATGGCTTCCGCGACTTCGCGGTTTTTCAGGCCTTCGGCAACGAGTTGGATGACGCGCTGTTCACGTTCACTGGGGACACGAGTCCCATAGCGTCCACTTGCACTTGCAGACATGCTTGCCTCCGGTACAACAGGGTCGCGAGTTTCACTCGCTTGATACCGCCGGTGATTCCGAAACGAAGAAACAGCCGATTGAAGTGAGCCTTCACGGTTCGCCGCGCCATCTTCAGTTGATTGGCAATCTCGGCGTTGTCACACCCCTGCAAAAGCAATTCGACAATCTGCTGTTCGCGCGGACCGAGCCGAACAGTCTGCTCCTTCATCCAATCCCCCTATTTCTTGATTCTTGCATCGCCCGCGCACCAGTCGGTACGTGGCTGGAACTTTCTAGTTTCCATAGCACCCACATTGCCACTTCGAGACTGTTCTTGTCTGTGACGAATGAACAGCAATTTCCACAGGCACTTGCAGACAAAAAATGCTCAATCTGGGAAGGCGGAGCCCCCTCCCGAAAACCGTTAGGACACCCCTGCGAGTGCGTTTTGGCCCGCCGTGGGCGCGAAAAAACGCCGCCCAACCAGTAAGTCCATCGCGGTTGCGAATCACGGAGGCGATCGATCTCTTGCTCCGTGGAGGCTTTCTAACGAATGGAAGCAATCGAATATCCTACTTGCTGCGTGGCTGGAGAATATGCCTCAAGGGCGGGTCATCAGGTGAACGCCTTAGACGAAACTTCCCTTCATACAGGACTCGCTTGGCACAAATTACACGATGGCCCGTAGATTTCCCTTTGCGATAAACCCGATTCACTATTCAAGGAGCAGCATAAAAGGATCAGCCGAACAACGCGCGTTGCGCCGGAAATCCACGTTGCAGCGGTAAACGCGCCACCCGCAGGAGTCGCAGTCGGAATCGCAATCCTGGCGACCACTCTGGGTCACTCGCGGATGATCGAGCACCCGGAAAGAATCTAAGCACCGCTCACTAGAGATTTGTCTCGATCAGCCGGCGTTCGCTTCTGAAATCGGAGAGTCTCGGCAGCTCCGTTCCAGGCGGCGAGGGGCGACATCAGCGTCCCGTCGTTTGGGGCACGGAAAGCGTTCCTACATACTTGGGTTGGGCTGCCGTAGTGGCGTTCACAAGGTAGAGTGACGGCACATTGGTCTGCAAGATGGAATCGAAAATCTGCTCTGAATAGCCGTAATAGGTCAAAGTCTGGCCTTGAAACGTGCCCTGCAGTGAGAATGCATTCCCAGTGACCGGACCGCTCAGGGTGAAGTTGGTGTTGTCCGTGCCGCTAAGCAGCAGGCTGAGTGTAAGCGTGCTGCTTGAAGTCTCGCTCACTGTCGCGGTTACATTGTCCGTGAAGTCCGAGGCACTCTGGCACGACGTGCTGACGGGAGGGCACATTTGCCCTGTGTAGGTCCCCGAGAGCTTCGATACCACGGCGCCCGTGATGCTGCCACCCGGATCGGAACAGGTGTTGCCTGTCTGCGCGGTGTAGGTCGCATTCAAGATGCTCTTTCCGTCGCCGCTCAGGGTGCCAGTTACGTTGAATAGGTTCCCGTTCTCCGTAAAAGTGAAATTGATCGGCGCATTCAGGGCGGTCACGCTGCCCGGCCCAAGGTTGTTCACGGACGTGATGGGCAGGCAATGTCCGCCGAAGGCTGTGGCATTCAAGGTCGTGGAATCGAGGGCAACAAACGCGATCTGCGTGCCGCTGGCCGTGATTTGGCCGTCGGGCTGCGGCACTCCGTTGACCAGGACTTGGCCTTCGGTGAGCGCCACTTCAACTCCGGTTATGGATCCATCGCTGGAGGAAGCGATGAACTCCCAGGAACCCGCGATATTGGGTATCGGCTGACCGGCAACCGACGACGTGTTGCCACCGCAACTGACTAGAGTGCCGGATACGACGAGCAAGGCAATCCACACAATCAGCTTTGGCGTGACGAGCCTGAGCATTGCTATGTTCTCCGACGGCGCGAGCTGAGGAACGCAAGTCCGGGTGTTCGATCGAACAACTGTGCCGCAGAATTATGGCATCGGGGCGCGAGCCGCATGTTAATGGCGCATTAATTCTTGGGATGCCAGAGAGGCCACTCATCGAGCCCGGCCAACGCGCCGTCCAATTTCCACAATCGCGGGGCACCGTAACAGAAAATTCATCGTCCGTTTATTTCAGTGTCATTCTGACGAAACAACTTTTGACGACACTCGGCGCGCTAAAGGTTTTCGAACCAACAGGAGCTGTAGCGGCACTGAGATGGCCAATTCACCAAGTCTTCCCGCCTCCGACGAATTCCGAAATCGCACAGAGGATGAAGGTCGCTTTGCTGCGAAGATTCCGGGCAATCAGGTTTCCGATAGAGCGGCCACCCCTCGGGATGTTCTGGTGGCTCTGACGTACGGCTTGGATCTGGCTCGCCACGGAGCCATGCTGGTCGCCGATGGGGGGCTTCCGCAAGTCGCCAACCGTATAGCGCTCGACATTTTGAAAAAGAACGATGGGATTTTCTTGGCTCAGACAGGGCTGATCGCGGAGCGCGCCTCCGACACGCGCCTTTTGCATAGGCTGCTGCAGGAAGCCATATTCTCGCCAGAATCCGGCGAACCGCGAGACTCACCCTTCACGGTCGAGCGCAAGTCTGCGCGCAGTGCACTGATCGTTCGTGTCATTCCAGGGCCCGGACTTGAGTGCTGGCAGGGGGCTGAACAAAGGACGGCCCTGCTGAAGCTCTATGACCAGGATCTCGGATTGATCGTGGACGAACGGGCTCTGACTTCCCTTTACGGTCTCACCCGAAGCGAAGCAGCGTTAGCGACCAAACTGATTCAGGGTAAGTCCATCGAAGAAGCTGCCGCCGAACTCTACATCAGCGCTCACACCGCCAGGACTCACTTGAAGCGCATCTTCATGAAGACCGACACTCATCGACAGCCCGAACTGGTCGTGCGAATGCTGCTCACCGTTCTCTAGATCACCACACCCCAGCCGACGAATCACCCCACCCTGCAGTTCGTCGATCGATATTCGCTTGCCTTCGAAGCGCCAGTGCTGAGGACTGCCGTCATCGGGTCCAGAAGTTGATCACATGCATCGGAGCTGACTTCCAAAAAATACCTCATTTGAGGGGTTACCGACTGTGCGACACAGGACAGAGTGTATGCAGGAGGAGTTTCCAAAATGACGTCTCAGTCGGGTATTGCTCTGCGCGCTTCCGCGAAGCGGGTGGCTATGTTGGGCCTGCTATCGCTTCTCTTGCCCGTTTCAAGTTGGGCGGGGTCTTCAGCCAGCAACGCTCCCTCTTCAACCTGCCTCACGGGCGTTATTTGTGTCTACAACACGAGCGGAACCGCGACCGGAGGTACGGCCGGGCTCACCATGGATGGCACAAACGGTTCGATTGCTTCCACGGTCTTCCAAATCGGATCCACGCTAACCGGTGGCACCCTTTCGTTCAACACGGGAGCGCTCCTCACCGGCACTCTCGGAAGCAACGTCGTAGGCAACGTTGTGACGTTCGCCGGGGGCAACTTCAACATTACCACTACGGGATGGCAGGGTTTCAGCGGCCCGCTGTTCAGCGGCACCATTTCAGGGATCGACTGGATTTACACGGGCAAAAGCGGAAATTTCTTCGATTACACACTCACTGGTTTCGTGAGTGGGACTTGGGGACCGGACGGCAGTACCGTCAGCGGTCAGACCACTCAACTCTTCTTTCACAGCAAGACGCTGTATACAGGCGGCCCGATCTCGCTGTCGAGCGGCACCACGGGAGTGGTGGTGCCGGAACCCGCAAGCCTCGGTCTGATGGGCACCGGCCTGGTCTTGATGGGGATGCTAGTTCGACAGAAGGCAAGACCGCGAGCGTAAACCGTTTCCGTTCTGCCATCAATGCCCGGCGTCATGCCCCGGGACTGTATTATCTTCGTCGGAAAGCTTGATCTCCTGAAACGGGGAACAAGCTCTCCGACGAAGAGTTGTGTTTCGCCCCTGAACTGAATAGGGCGCAGTCACAGGTCGCATTCCGAACCGGCAAAGATCACGCGACGCCAAGATCGTCCGCCGTCGCTCTGTTTATATCCCCTCTCGATCCGCAGCCACCACGTGCTCCATTGCGGTTCCATCCCGCTCCGCGAGGAGAAAAGCTCCAGGCGCCTACACAATTACCTCATTTGGGGGATTACAAGTTTGCTCCGTTAGCAGAAAGTGTGGCAATCAGGAGGGCTTTCACTGTGACATTTGAGAATGCTGTTCACTGTTCTTCGTTACGGCGCGTTGGTTTGGTCGGTTTGCTGTCCTTGCTAGCGCCAGTAGCGGTCTGGGCCAACTCTTCCGGTTTTCCAACCTCGGACCCGACCTGCGGTTCTGGCGGGGTCTGCATCTACTACGCGGACGGAACGGCAACTGGAGGTGTGTCGGGCCTAAGCATGACCGGCTCCAGTTCGGCTACGGTTAACCAAATCGGAGTTTCGTTGGGGTCGAACTTGGGATCGGTGTCGTTCACCACGGGCGCACTGCTCTCGGGAACCCTGAGTGGGGGCGGGACCTTTGGAGCTGGCACCATGACCATCACCACCACGGGATGGAACGGCGCCAGCGGGGTCTTGTTTACCGGAACGTTCGGCAGTTCCGGCTCGCCACTCCAATGGACCGCCTTGGGAAAGGTCGGCCTGTATTACGAGTACGAACTCAGCGGCACGATCAACGGAACGTTCAATGGCCTTCAGTCCAACGGCGGGACAGCCAATTTGTTTTTCCTCAGCAGCACTCCTTACAGCGGCGGCTCGCTCATGATGACCAACAGCGTCTCCTTGGCGGCTACTCCAGAGCCAGGAACCTGGGGACTGATTGCGACCGGATTGATGGGGACGGGGCTGCTCGCCCGACGGAAGAGCAAGCAGCAGGCTAGCCAACCATAGAACAACGGCGACTCAGCACAGCCGGGCCGTCCGAATTAGAAATACCTTGTTTAGGGGATTACATGCGCCCCTCAGGGGCGCATGATCCCAGCATCGGAGTCACCTATGAATTGCTACGAGATCCAAGAGCACGGTTATACAGGGCAGGTATGGCCAGCCACCAGACACCTTCACCAGTTTTACGTCTATTCGGTCTCGCGTACTCCCCAGCGCGAGCAACTGTTTGACGGTGTGGCAGGCGATCTCGCCGAAGCCGTTTCGACCATGCACGCTCATATTCGCTTCTTGGCGTTCGATGGAGGATCTTCGACGAAGGAGTGACTAGACGTTTTATGAAAACAACCGTGGACGAGCAGGGGAAGCTCACAAGCGCAACGGATCCTGTGCGACAGGCTGCCTACGTCGTGATAGACCTGGGCTCCTTTGAAAACAATCGAAACCAAATGCATGCCGTCAATGACTGCGGGCAAGCGGCGGGCGTCGCTCTGAATACCGGCACCGGCAGGATTGAGGCCTTCGCCGAAGAGCGGGGTGAGCGTACTCCGCTGGGAACCTTGGGCGGATCGTTCAGCATCGCCCGCGGGATCAACAACCAGGGTGAGATCGTGGGGGGATCCTTGACCGAGGGAGACCAGAGCTTCCATGGTTTCCTTTACCGCGAAAATCGCCTCTACGACCTTAATTCCTTGTTGGAATGCGGCACCAACTGGGAACTGATTCAGGCTTTCGCCATCAACAATCGCGGCGAGATTCTTGGTATCGGTTCACAAAATGGTGAAGATCGTATCGTCCTTCTGCGTCCCAAAGCTTGAATTAAGATCGACTCGAGCCCCGTAAAACAAGCGAATTTCGAGTTTGTTCTCAAATTTTAATGCACTGTTCACAATTTAGGAATACTATTGCCCCGGTTTAAAATCTGGGTGCTCTGCAGATCCGGGGACCTTCGATGAAACTGTCCAAGACTCTCTGTAGCAGACGATTCTCCCCGGTGTTTGTTGTCGGGAGCCCACGCTCAGGGACGACTCTGCTCTACGATACGCTCCTTTCCGCCGGGGGCTTTGCGATCTATCGGGGTGAGTCCAATATCTTCAATCTTCTGGCGCCGCGATTCGGCGACCTTCGTGTGCGAAAGAACCGCGAGAGGATGTTCAATGTCTGGCTGGGGAGCCGCCTGTTTCGCGTCTCCGGGCTCGATCGGCGGCAGATCGAAGGAAAAATTAATGATTGCCGGAATCCCGGCGATTTCCTCCGGACGGTGATGGACGAACTCGCGCGCCAGCAGAAGGCCTGGCGCTGGGCGGGAAATGCTCCGGAAGAAGTCCTCCACCTGCGGCAGATCAAAGAGACCATTCCTGAAGCTCTGATCATTCATGTCATTCGCGACGGCCGAGATGTGAGTCTCTCCCTCTCGGAAAAGCGCTATCTCCGCCCATTTCCGTGGAAGAATCGTGAGACGCCCGAAGGTGCCGCGCTATACTGGGAATGGATTGTCCAGAAGGGCAGGGCTGCCAGCGCGATGCTT
>CAVPBT010000006.1:0-683424 GCA_963701935.1 uncultured Acidobacteriaceae bacterium
CGAACGAACCCCGACGGTTCCCTAACCATTCGTCTGAAAAAGGGCAGCGATCCAGACTGGAAAAAGGGAGTATAAGTATCGTCGCTGGCAACGGCTGGCCAGCACAAACTCTCGAAAGGGTTGAACATGCAACTGCGGCAGCTCCCGTTCTGGAAGTCGATGATTCTCGGACGTCCGAGTAGGTGTTCGCTTTTACGGCGAGTGTTGTCTGCCGCCCTCGCGTCTGTGCTCTTGGCTCTTCCGGCGGCAGCCGCGGACGACAAATCTCAGGCCGGCTTTGACACGCAGCGACTCGGCAAGATTCAGCAAAGAATGCAGGAGTACGTAAACGCCGGAGAAGCCGCCGGAATTGTGACCATGGTCTTACGCGGCGGCGAAGTCGTGCAAAAGACAGCGGTCGGAATGCAGAACATCGAAGACAAACGTCCCATGAGCGAGGATTCGATCTTTCAGATCATGTCCATGACCAAGCCGATTACTGCCGTCGGGATCATGATGCTCTGCGAACAAGGCAAGATCAGTCTCTACGACGAAGTGCAAACCTACCTGCCTGAGTTTCGCGACCAGGTGGTCAATGTCAACGGATGGCCGAAGAAGCCCTCACGCCCGATCCGTATCGGCGACCTGCTCTCGCACACATCCGGAATGCGCCAAATGCCTCAGGGCGACATGAAGGATATTCACTGGAAGATGGATCACACGCTGGCGGAAGCCGTAGCCTCATTCGCGAAGGAACCGCTCGAATTCGAGCCTGGCACGAAATGGCTTTACAGCAACACGGGATTCGCGACCCTCGGCCGCATCATCGAGGTTGTTTCCGGCCAATCCTATGAAAGCTTCATTCAAAGCCGGCTGTTGCAGCCGCTGCAAATGAAAGATACTTTCTTCTATCCTCCCGCCGACAAATTGGATCGAATTGCCATCGTCTACATGCCCAAAAACGGCAAAATGATTCGCGCCGGGTCTCAGATTTTGGGCGGCGATCCCGGCGTGTTCCGCAAAGGCGCCAAATATCCTGGACCGGAATACGGCCTGTTTTCCACCGCAGACGACATCTCGCATTTCTGCCAAATGATCCTGAATCACGGAACCTGGAAAGGCACGCGCTTTCTCTCTCCCGCAACCATTGAAACCATGCGGCAGGTGCAAACTTCAGGCATGGAGGCCGGTTGGTATCCCGGAGCCGACTACGGGCTGGCTTGGGAAATCATCAGCAGGCCAACCGGAGTTTTGGGTTTGCTTCCGCTCGGAACTTTCGGCCATGGCGGCGCGTTCGGAACCCAGGAATGGATGTTTCCGTCTCGCGACATGATCACCGTCTTCATGGTGGCGTGCGATGGTGATTGCTCCGAGCGCCCGGAGCGCGCATTCCAGGAGATGGCTATTTCCAGTCTTGAGCAATGACAGAGCTCGACATCGAAATATTGCTCAATACCACGTTCGCGGTCATTTCACAGACCAAAGTAATCCTCGAGACATTGGTCTTCGATGAGAAGGATAGAAGTTAAAATTACTCAATACCATCGTTCAAGTTGCGACCGCTCGGGGTGGCGTCTTGACTGCGTGTTGCTAGTAGAATGCTCACGAATTTGTCAGCGAGAGCTCTCAATTCTTCTGTCTATCGTCGATGCGTCAACCACTCGCCTAGCGTGGTCTGGCAGACAGGACAAATGAGAAGATGCCGCAATTCGGCGTTATCGCTAACACCCTTATCTCGTACGCGTAGGTCGGTTTACTTCCATTACACGATTGAGAACAACAGCGCGCCTTCTATCGGGTGTACGCCAGAGGCGTACCAAACTAAACATGGATGACCTGCCCATTTCGGTGCCGAGCCTCGCGCATGCGCAACTCGACCGAGCCTCGCTGAGGGGCGAGGGCAAGACTTGGCCCTGACAAGAATCGCGTATGTCGGTCGACTGGAAGATAAGGCCAGGGGCCTTCAACCTGATATATCCTGATACTGTTAGAGTGTGAATCGAAGAGGGTGAGATGAGCCTCCCTGAAAATTCGTTGTGGAAAACACGACTGGTCCAGCGTGGGTTTCCGGATCGTTCATTTGATATCGAGTTTTGGCAGGAGCAGGGAGATGAGGCCATCTTTGCGGCTGCATGGGAAATGGTCGAATTAGCTGAGGAAATCAAGCATGGCAGAAAACCCACACTACAGAGAACTGCTACAACTCTTAAACGAATTCGAGGTTGAATATTTGATTGTCGGTGGCTACGCAGTCATGAAGTACGGGGAGCCACGCTATACGAAAGATCTCGACGTGTGGGTGTGCAATTCAGCGCAGAATTCAATCCGAGTAGTCGCAGCGCTCAAACAGTTCGGGGCTCCTCTGGAGCATGATGGGATCAATGCAGAAACGTTCACCGGAACGCAGGTGGTCTACCAAATTGGAGTCGCTCCCGTGCGCATTGATATCCTGACCGAAATCACAGCCGTCGAGTTCTCCGATGCGTGGCAAAAGAAGGTTGCAAGCAGTTTCTTCGGTGTTCCGGTGCATTTCATTTCCCTGGATGACCTTTTGACCAACAGGCGTGCTGTAGGTCGTGACAGCGATCTGACAGACCTCAAGCGGAATTTGAACGCAGCAAAGCCAGAAAAATAGGCTGGAACAAGCCCACGTTCGACTCTGGCTCGCGCACGCAAAATCTGAAACTCCTGAGCAATCGCTATCAGGGCTCGAATACCTGCCCCCCAACGACTCTTCCGGCATCTCACGGGCTTTGTGCCACCAAGGTTGCCCTCGCATTCCGGACTGTAAGCATGACATGGTGAATGTGTGTGGGGTATAAACGCGGCTGTGAGGCCTTAGCTGACCTTGAGCCCGACCGCTCGTGCGAGTTTTCGTTGCTGCTGGTCGAAGCTGTAAAGGCAGTCAGCGGCGAGTTCGAGTGCCGCCGCAATATGCAACAGGTCCGCAGTGCGAGTCCCCAGGCGAGCCGTGGTCTGTCGGGATAATTGGCCGGCCCGTTCAAAGACTTGCTCTGGAAGCGGGCGCAGAAGCAGGATTCCGCTGCGCATGTCTTTCTCGAAGTCAGTCAACGAAGATTGCACCTGAGATCCTGAAATCTCCTTCCGGAATACTCGCAGTTGCATTGCGTTCACCACTTCCAACTCGCCAAAGACTGTAACGTAGCGCTCGCCGGCAGATGCCCGCATGATTTGGTCGGCGACAGCGGAATTGGCATCAGGGCTGTACAGGGAGATGAGAAAGCTGGCGTCCGCGTAGATCTTCAAAACCGGCTCCGATCTTGCACTATCAGTTCCGCACCACTGACGCGCAGCATTTTGTCGCCGTAGATCGACCGCAACCGCTCATGAAAATCTGGCATTTGCGCGCTAGCCCGAACGTTTTCAGGAATAAGACGGGCAATGACCCGCCGCCGCTTGGTGATCTGGACCTCTTCGCCCTGGTGCAGAAGGCGTTCGATCTTCTTAAAGCCATAACGAAGGTCGCGCACAGACGCTTTCTTCATGTGATACATATTAGCATCACATTGTGCATTTTAGCAAACTTGCACTCGCCACCTGCCTTGGTTGAACCGCGGACGGGACCATTTTCTCTTGCCATATTGTTTGAAGCACCTAAACAACCTCCGAACTCGACCCGCGCGACATTAACGTGAAAGTTGCCGGATCGAATGCGCCTGCCGACTCCGCCTGCTCGCTCCCACTTTCCGTACGTTCCACGAGCGGTTTAACCTTAATGGCATCCGAAGAGTCTGTCCCCCAGCAGGGATCGGAGTTCGAAAACGAGGCGTCGAAGGGTGAGGACGCAAGTCCCCAGTCGACCAAGCAACTATTCGATGCTCAAGGACAGAGGTTCATTCTTGGAAACGGGAGTGGTAACCTGCCCCGTGGTTACGCGGCGGAAGGTTTTTTCCAAATTCCTAGCGATTTCGTCGCGCCTTTCGGTATCTTATAGCACCCGCGAACCCGTCCTTCACCCGCCAGTGGCGATTGACGAACCCGCGAAGCCCGCCGGTTCCTCGAGGAGCTAAACGCGATGGAAGAACCATTAAACATCGACCAGTTGCCATGTGACCTGATTGTCAATGGCGTGCCTTTCCAATCGGTGAAGATTCGGTACGTTTCCGATTCGGCGGACAATTTCCAGTTAGTCCTTACGGATCCAATTTCTTGGGGCGTTTGCCCTGCACTCAGAGTTTGAACTCGTGATGCGAGATGAGGGCTCGTCCTGGCGACCCGTGACGCTGGAGCAGTTGACGAAGGCTCTTACAGAGAGTAGCGAATTCTTGCACGCTGGAGACCTGCAACAATCCTCGGAAATCGCCGAGCACAGACTGTTTGAGAAATTCGATGATCTTGACAGTCCCCATCGGAGATCTAGGCGACTAAGCGACCTGACCCGCCATCATGAATGCGTAAGAGAGGTTCAGAAAGTGCTCCATGAAGCTCGAGTACCGCACCAAGTCGCGGGCACGGTGTTTGTCGTCCCGAACGCATTCAGGACACGAATCTGTCTGATCAGGGCAGGGTTTCGCAAGAGCCCGATTTCGTCTGCCGCCCTGATCGAGCCACGGAGCGGGTGCGCCATCCAACTGGTGGAGCGTCGATTCTGAACGCCAGTTGTCGGTAGCCGCGAGACCGTCAATAACTCTTGCCCAAATCCAAAGGAGAATAGACGTGGAAATACTGCGCGATCGTAACGGAAAGCCCCAGGGTGTGCTTCGCGAGATTGCCGGCGGGCAGCAACGTCTCTACGACCGCGCAGGCAATGCAATCGCCAGCTACCGTCCCCGCACTGACTACACCTACGGCAACGGTGGATCTCGAATCGGGTCTGGCAACCGTCTGCCCGGGCTGGTTGGGGACGAGAACGAAATGACTGGCATCTAGCCGAACATGCTATTCGCGAAACGCGTTCGCGCGGCAAACGTTCTCGAGCATGCCATTGTTCGTGGGTGTGGGAATGGGGAAAGGGAACTGGGGGCAAGTGATGCAAATCGGCAAGCCAGTTCGAACTATCGTCGTGCGGCCGCTGGAACTTCCCGTGGAGCAACTGACTAGGGAAGTTGAGTCCGACTTGATTGAATGGCCAGATCCCGCAAATGCGCCCGAGCAGGTGGCAGTCACCTCGTGAGCATTCCTGATGAGATTTCGCCGATTGTTGGCTACCGTGTGTGGACCTGGGATACAACGGGCTTAAAGTCGCTCTGCGCGAAGCGGTGGCATCCTGGCCAAGTACTGGAGGCGCGATGCAAGGCTTCTGCTGTCGTCGGAACCATGGCTGGTCGAACTGAGGCGGCGAGTGATATTCACGACGCCCCAGAAGCGAATTGCACCTGTGGTGTCTACGCAGCCAAGACGTTCGACTACTTTCGTAAGGGGGGATACGAGCGGTATGGGATCCACGGCGAAGTCTACCTTTGGGGAAAAGTGGTAGAGCACGAACTTGGGTACCGTGCTCAATTCGCTTACCCCAGGAACCTCGTCCTACCGACCGAACTGCTGCTGCTAAGTTCGGCGCCAATACTCGATCGCCTGCAAGGATTGCTGGCATACGGCGTAAACATCTTCGTAGCAGATGACGACGGCACAATCCCACTGTGGACGAAGCATTCTGGGTTCAACCCCGCAGGGTTGGACTACCTAATCGAGATCGGCGACGAAAATTACGATCGCCGCCATCGGCATGACGCTCGACCGGATTGTGGGTGGGGAAGCAGCTAGGGGCGTTGTTGGCCATCCGTTGCATGCACGCACTCGCGAATGCGCCGGTTCTGAGACCGCGAAATAAAACTGCGTTTTGGGGGGCGTATGAGTAAACAGGCAAATGGAACTACGACGGAAAACGGAAATGGAACAAACCGGCCTGGGTTCTGGCCATCTGGCTGCTTGTCGTATAAACCAAACTGAAACTTAGTTTAATGGGACCAATCCATGAAGACGGTGAACATTCACGAAGCCAAAACCCAGCTCTCAAAACTCGTGGAAGAGGCATCCAAGGGTGAGTCGTTTGTTATAACCAAGGCGGGCAAGCCCGTGGCAAGGGTTACGGCCTACAGCGCTCCAACCGGTGCCCAAATGCGTCGGCTCGGTTTTATGGCGGGCCAGGTTTCGGTGCCAGAGGGCTTCGACCAAATGGGTCGAGACGAGATTGAGCGGATCTTCGGTCGCGGCGTATGAAGTTGTTGCTGGATGCGCATCTTCTCCTGTGGGCTGCTGGGCATCCCGATCGACTGTCCGCAGAAGTCCGCGGGTTAATCGCCAATCCAGAGAATGAGCTTCTGTTTAGCGAATGGTGTGAGGAAATTCGGCAGTTTAACAGAAGTATGTATTTACATCGTGCGCACAATGATGCACAGTAGTTGTGCGTACGAAGGAGGTGTGCGAATGCCGGCCACGGAAACTAAGACGGGGAAGAACCGCGACGAAAATATCAACCTTCGCGTCAGTCGGAGCCAGAAGGCACTGATTGACCGGGCGGCGGATGCGCTGGGGAGGAATCGGTCGGATTTCATGCTCGAAACGGCGTGCCGGGAAGCACAAGCAGTTCTGCTCGACCATCGGTATTTCGCTTTGTCCGCCGAGGAATTCAAGCGCTTTACGACGTTGCTAGACAAGTCTCCGGTCAACAATGCGAGACTACGGAGACTGCTTGGGACTAAAGCGCCGTGGGAGCAATGAATCGGAGCAACCAACTGCTGAGTGCGCCGGAGAAGCTACGCAAAGATCACAACCTATTGGGATTCGAGTGCGGCGAGCCATCGCTGGACGATTGGTTGCGCCGGCGAGCACTTCAGAATGAAGAAAGTGGCGCTGCGCGCACCTATGTGGTCTGCGTTGGACAACAGGTGGTCGGCTATTATGCCCTTGCCGTCGGTGCTGTCGCACGCGTGCATGCGCCGGGTCGTGTTCGGCGCAAAATGCCAGATCCGGTGCCTGTCATGGTCCTAGGTCGGTTGGCCGTCCATAAGGACGATCAGGGGAGAAAGATTGGGCGATCTCTCCTGCGTGATGCGGTCTTGCGCACCCTGCAGGCCGCGGATATAGCAGGCATCCGCGCCATTCTGGTGCACGCGATCTCGGAGCGGGCTCGGCAGTTCTATGAGGAGAGTGGATTCGTTGGCTCGCCGATGGACCCGATGACGCTGATGATTACAGTATCGGAAGCTGTGAAGGCGTGTGTTGGATAGCCATTCATTCTACTATCGACTAGGGCCAACTTCGGTTGTGAAGGTCGCGTACAACTTCAGATTCCATGGTCGGGAAGGTGGCAAAGCAACCCAGCATGCCAGGCGCCGCTTGGGACTAGAACCGCCACCGACCATTAAGCATGTCTGCCCGCGTCACTCTGGCTTCAACCTGTTCATTAGAAGTGTCTGAGTCGATTCTTTCTGCTTGGAATTTCATTAGTTGCACATAAATGGTCAAAGCCCCAGCCTGCTTTAAGGAACCTCTGAGCAACCATCAATTTTGAAGGCGGCGGGAATTCCAGACCTGCACCGGCCAGGAATTCCCCTGTAGGGCTTGCGACCTTGCCGGAACCCGCCATTTACGCGGCTTTCAAAGACACTACGCCCTCGCCACCGCCAGCCGTTTGCGGTGCAAGTACAGGTTCACCAGCGCAAAGCTGGCGCACAGTCGATGATGGTTCTTCTGTATCCCGCGGTATCTCACCTTCTCGAAGCCGAAGATGCGCTTCAGAATCCGGAACGGATGTTCCACCTTCGCTCGCACTCTGGCCTTCACCCGGTTCTTGGCCTTCTGTAACTCGTCCACAAAGTTCTTGTACTTGACCCTGCGGCTGGTCATATCTTGCGCTCGCGGCGCCGCCTGCCGGATGGCTTCTCCCTGTCCCTGATATCCACCGTCGCCCCACACCTTGCGCTCTTCCCCGTGCAGCAGATCCGGCAGCATGTGCTTGTCCGCTACCGAAGCCGCCGACGTGCACACCGAATGCACATGGCCTTGCTTGGAGTCCACTCCGATGTGCGCCTTCAGCCCGAAGTACCACTGCTTTCCCTTGCGCGTCTGATGCATTTCCGGGTCGCGCTCTCCGCTCCGGTTCTTGGTCGACGAGGGCGCATGAATAATGGTCGCATCCACAATCGTCCCCGTGGTGATGCGGATGCCCCGGCTTTCCAGATACTGGTTCACTGCGTTCAGCATCGCCCCGCCCAGTTCGTGCTTCTCCAGCAGGTGACGAAACCCGAGAATGGTGCTCTCGTCCGGCACCGGCGCACGCCCCAGATCGATGCCCACAAAGTGCCGCAGCACCGGCGATTCATACAGAGCATCCTCCGCCCCCGGATCGCTCAGGTTGAACCACTGCTGCAGAAAATACACCCGCAACATGAGGCTCAGGCCTACCGGAGGCCGCCCGTTCTCTCCCTTCGGGTAGTGTGGTTCCACCAACCCCTGTAACTCGGCCCACGGCACCACCTGCTCCATCTCCTCCAGAAAGCGCTCCCGCTTCGTCTTCCGCCCGTACTTCTCGAACCCCGTCTGCGCCGCTAACGTTTGTTGTCGCACTCGCCTTTTCACCTCGACTTATACCGTATACGCTCCGCCTGTGGATCGCAGAGTTCTTCAGAGGTTCCTTAACCCAATTGAGCGCTTGAAAAGTTGAGTCGCACTGGTCATCGTAATTTCCATAGGGAAAGGTTGCCAGCTCGCTCCGATATTCGTCTAGCCAGTCGGCCTTGTCTGACAGGTGGACAAAGCCGTTCTCCATCGTGCTGGTGAAGCAACCCTGTTTTGACCATGCCTCCACCGAGAGGAGCTGGCTCTCGCTGATATTGACCTGAGAAGTTGTATTCGCCGAGGGTTTGCTTCTGCTGCCATAGTGCGTGCACGGCGGTTTCCAGCAACAGCTGCTGCTCGACGCTACGAGGCAGAAATTTCTGTTCAAGCTGTTTCACGGGCCGGTTATGGACCGCATCCTCCGTTATGGCAGCACGGCCGACAAGCGTTTCTTCCGGTCAAAGGATAAGCGATTCCCCCTCAGCGTTTGCTTTGATCACGAGAACGAAGGAGGCTCCTAGAGGTACGAAAACGCTGAGATCGCGGTCGGGCATGCAAAGTGTGTATACCGGCAGCAAAAGCGAATCAGCCAAACAAGACTTTCATCACAGGATCAGGCGCGCCTTACTTTGCTTAGGAATACACAGGCGCAAGTCGGGAATATCGATACGATTTCGGCGGAGCTCCGAGAGAAGATGTTTGGCGCCGATCCGGAGTTTCGAAAGGAGTGGGAACCTCTGGAAAAAGTCATCAAAGCACGACACAGCGAGTTTCTTGTTCAGCTAAACTTTTCCGGGTCCGATGCGGAGCAATATGGGAAGGAGCCGGAGCGATGGCTTTTGCAGTTGATGCGACCCACTTCCCTAAGGCACTCCTACTTTTGGGGGATTCAGCGAGTTCGCGAGAAACGTAAGATTTATCGGGAGTGACCACCTGCGCGTGGAGACTTGTTTCTTTCATAACTCTCTAACTTTGTCCTCATACGGAAAAAGACGTTTGGGCCGGCTCGTGTTGAGTGCGATTGTTGTTCTCAGCGCGTCTGTTCGGCTTTTCGCCACAACCCGGGTTGACTTGGATCGCGACTGGATGTTCCGCACCGATCCGGATTCCATCGGTCAGCTGTCAAACTGGCAAAGTCACGCGCCGACAGACGCGGTATCCGTCAATCTTCCACATACGTGGAACCTCGGGCGGCACGACGGGTATCTCGGGAAGGCATGGTATTGCAAAACGTTCGCGCTGCCACTGCACGCCCCGGGCCTCCATGTGAAGCTGCACTTTGGGGCGACCTTTTACTCGGCCCACGTCTGGCTCAACGGAGTCGAGCTAGGAAGACATGAGGGTGGGTATACCGCGTACGCCTTCGACATTACGCCACAACTTCAAACGAATAATTATCTTGCTGTTGAAGTTGATAATCGCATCGATGCGACCACGATTCCCGGACTGGCGCAACGCGGTGAACCCCAGGCCTGGTATGACTGGTGGGACTACGGCGGCATCGTACGTGACGTCTGGCTGACGGTGAGTGGGAATGTCGAGGTGGATCGGCAAGAGATCCGCAGCCATATAAAGGATGGTGAGGCCCTGATCGACGACCTCGTCATTCTTGAAAACCACTCTGCTCAGGAGGGACAGTTTTCATTTTTGCTAACGGCGTTCGGGCCGGACGGGAAAACTGCCGTGAGCGAGACGCGCAGGGTCACGATCGCACCGGGCATTACGCCGGTGACCGTTTCTACAATTCTGCGCAATCCCGAGTTGTGGGGAATCGATCACCCGAACCTCTACCGGATGACGGTCCAGTTGAGAGACGAGCAGGGTCAAATACTCGATCAGCACAGCGACACATTTGGGATTCGTTCCATAGAAATTCGCGACCGGCATCTATTGCTGAATGGGGAGCGGGTACGGTTAACGGGAGTCGCTCGTCACGAGGACTCCGTTTCGGAAGGCCTGGCCGAGACGGCCGGCACGATGCGTTACGACTATGACGACATGAAGTCGTTGCAGGTCGCCCTGACGCGTCCGGTGCACTATCCGCAAAATCCATTCATTCTCGACTACGCGGACAGGCACGGGATTCTGCTTATTCCCGAGATTCCGGTCTGGCAGTTCAGCGAAGCCCAACTCAAGGATCCACGAGTGATTGCACTCGCAAAGCAACAACTCCGGGAGATGATCGAGGAGTCAGGGAACCATCCCAGTATCTTCGCGTGGAGTGTATGCAATGAAAGCGCTACGGGAACCCCCGGGGGAATTGCTTATTTCCGGGCGATGCGCGATTACATACGGCAAATTGATCCGAGCCGTTACGTCACCTATGCCGATGACAATCTCCCAAAACTGAAGCGAGCCGAAGAGTCTGCCGCCAAGGATGCCGATTTTCTGATGATGAACCAGTACTTTGGGAGCTGGCATGGGCCCGAGAGTGCATTGCCGGACTCGCTAGACCGGGTTGGCCGCATGTTCTCGGACAAAATGGTCATCATTTCGGAGTTCGGTTTGGCCGGTATTTTTGCCAAGAATCCCGAAGATGCCGATTCCATGCGGGTGGAGATCATTCGCGAACAAATGCCGGAATTGGCGCGGCGGGACTGGATAGCTGGTGCAATTCTGTGGTGCTATCAGGATTACAAGTCTCGGCGTACTCTCCGGCCGGGGTGGGACGAGGGTTTCGTGGAGCACGGTCTCGTAGATGAGTACAGGCAGCGCAAGCCTTCGTATTATGTTTGGAAAGAACTCAACGCACCGGCAACAGTCAAAGCGCATTGGGAACCGCCTTCGTCCGCGACGCCGTCGCAATTCACCGTCACCGTCACCGTCACGCCCAACAATATCCAAGACCTCCCGTACTACCCCCTTCACAATTATCAATTGATATGGCAAGTAAGCGATGAGAGTGGAAAGCTCATCACGAGTGGCAGGCAGCAGTTCACAGACCTTAAAACCGAGCAGATGATCTCAGCGAAAGTTGAGTCGCAGGCCTCCACGAAAGTTCTGAAATTGCATGTAAGCTTGTTAAGTCCCGAGAATACAATCGCAGCGGAGACATCGGCGGATTGGCGGGCTGCTGAGGCCGGGGAAGTCAATGGCTCGAGTGGCACCGAGGAAACACGGGCTCACTAAGATCCGATGCACACATGAATTCCTACAGGCTTGATGTCAGGGCATCAACGAGAGTTCTCGGCCGTCTGAGCTTTCTCTGTCTGCGCATTCTCTTGATGATCGCGGCAATTTGCACGTCTGTTCCCGCGGCGTGCCAGGAGTACGCGGTCGGTGCCGACGTTTCATTCCTCGCCCAAGCCGAGCAGCAGGGCACGACCTTCAAGGATAACGGAGTTGCGAAACCAGGGCTCGAGATTCTGAGGAGTCATGGCTACAACTGGATTCGTCTCCGCCTTTTTCATTCCCCGACGGAGCTGCCAAACGATCTGAACTACACCATAGCCCTGGCAAAAAAAGCCAAGGGCCTGGGTTTCCGCTTCCTCTTGGACTACCACTACTCCGATACCTGGGCGGATCCCGGTCATCAACCCATGCCGAAAGCCTGGCTCGGCAAGACGCACGCGCAACTGGTCGACGCGGTCTTTCAGTACACCAGAGATACGATCGCGGCGTTCCGCGATGCTGGCGTGTTGCCAGACATGGTGCAAGTTGGGAATGAAATCACGAATGGGATGATGTGGCCCGATGGCAGGCTGCCAGAGAACTGGGACAACTTTGCGCAACTCGTGCAAGCCGGTATCAATGGCGTCGATGCGGGCCGCGGAAACGGCCGCCGTCCGAGGATCATGATCCACATCGACCGAGGGGCCGATCCGAAAGGGACGAAGGCCTTTCTCGACAAACTCAACAGCTACGAAATTCCGTATGACGTGATTGGCCAGTCGTACTAT
The DNA here is from genome assembly GCA_963701935.1 of uncultured Acidobacteriaceae bacterium. Classification (GTDB taxonomy): domain Bacteria; phylum Acidobacteriota; class Terriglobia; order Terriglobales; family Acidobacteriaceae; genus Sulfotelmatobacter. The sequence goes on from CAVPBT010000006.1 coordinate 12,399, forward strand.
CCGTGGTGGCATGGCAGTCTGAATGACCTGCGTAGCAATTTGGAGTTCATGGCTCGGGAATACCAGAAGGACGTGATCGTGGTGGAAGCCGCTTACAACTGGCAACCGGGAAATTATGTGGGGAAACCCGCTCCGTTCCCGGAGTCGCCGGAGGGCCAGCGAGAGTTTCTGGACGAGGTGAACCGGGTCGTGATGGAAACTCCAAATGGAAGGGGCAAAGGGATTTTCTGGTGGGAACCCGCCGTGACGGGGCCGCTGACCTCGCGGAGTTTCTTTGACGAGCAGCACAATGCTCTGCCTGTAATCACCGTCTTCGACCGTTTCACCCGGAAGTAGGGGAATGTGATAGATTTCCGGGATTCGGAATTATCAGAAAATCTTCCGGGAAGACTGCAGACACCGCCCTCTGCATTCTATGTGGACTGGAGTAAATCCGATCCTGCTTGAGATCCGATCCAGGCTGCTATATCTCTGCGCCAGTGTGCTCATCCTCAGCCAGTTGCTGGCAGGCGCTGTTCCCGCTGCGAATACTCCATCACTGTCTTACACGCAGCGACTCTGGCAAATGCAGGATGGCTTGCCGGAACAGGTTGTGCAGGCATTCGCGCAGACTGCAGACCGGTATCTTTGGATCGCTACCACCGGCGGCCTCGTCCGTTTTGACGGCGAGAGATTTCAGACTTTCAACCGCGACAACACCCTCGCGTTCACCGAGAACAACGTCTTCTGTCTGGTCGTTTCTCGCGATCACACGTTATGGATTGGAATGGAAGGTGGCGGGCTGATTCGCTATCGCGACGGGGCTTTCCGGCAGTTTTCCATTCGAGAGGGACTGACCAACGGCTTCGTCAGGGCGATGAAAGAAGACAGCCAGGGAAGGTTCTGGGTCGGCACCGACAACGGGTTATTTCGTTTGGAGGACGAACAGTTGCGCCGAGTGGACAATAGTGCGCGGATTCCAGCAATTGCGGTCCACGCCATTCACGAAGATCGTCAGGGAGAGCTTTGGGTGGGCGGATCCAGACTCTTGCGCGTCAGCGGCGACTCGGCAACCGAATATCCCCTGCAAGGCGAAGCCAGTCAGAATCGGGTCAAGTCGATCACCGAAACCGCGGACGGCACGAAATGGGTCGGCACTGTTTCGGGCCTGCAGCGAATGGGGCCGAAGGATCATTCCTTTCGGAGTGTGCCCGAGGTGAAAGGAACTGTTCGGGTGCTTCACGAAACCTTCGACGGCACTCTCTGGATCGGGACCATCGGTAGGGGCCTGCTTATCTATCGGGACGGTCACTTTTCGAGAATTGCCGTTCCCGACCCGCTGCCCAGCAATACTGTGTTGAACCTCTACGAAGATGTTGAGAGAAATATCTGGATCGGCACTCAGGGCGGAATGGTGCGGTTGATCAAAACCCCAGTCAGAACGGTTCCTCTGCCGGATGCTTCCGATTCGGACGCCGAAACTATTTATCAGGACACAAACGGCGATCTCTGGGTGGCGGCAGTAAATCTCTTTCGAGTTCATAACGGTAAAGCGGCTGCCTACGCATTTCCAGGAATCTCTGGTGTTCGCGTTCGCAATGTCTTTCGCGATCGCGAGGGCGCTCTGTGGATTGGGACGGAAGGGAAAGGAGCGTTTCGTCAGGATGGACGGCGGCTGATTCACTACTCCACTCAAGAAGGCCTGGTGAACGATTTTGTGCGCGCCTTTCTACAAGGGCAGGACGGAAGCGTTTGGATCGCCACTGATGAGGGAGTCAGCCGCTGGCGCGATGGGCACATCACCAACTATCGGGTGAGCGACGGACTCGCCTACTTCAGTACGCGGTCTTTGCTGGAGGATCGACGCGGCGATATTTGGATCGGTACTGACCAGGGTCTAAGCCGATTGCATGGCGACTCGTTCGAGCACGATGGCGCCACGGACACATTGAAGAACGAAAAAGTATGGGCTATCCACGAGGACCCCGATGGCGGCTTGTGGTTCGGGACTCGCACCGGAGGGTTGTACCGCTGGCGTTCGGGAGTCATGACGCACTATACGACGGCGCAAGGTCTCGCTAGCAATGGCATCTACGAGTTGCTCGAAGATGGCAACAACAATCTCTGGATCAGCGGACCGAATGGGATTTCTGCCGTCAACCGCAAGGAACTGGACGCGATAGCGGATCATCCGAAACGCCCGGTGGCGCTCAGCCTATACGGCGTGTCCGATGGCTTGGAGACCATCCAGATGTGCGGCGGCGAGAAGCCAGCCGGCGTACTCACAAGTCATGGCGAAGTGTGGTTTCCCAGCAGCCGAGGGCCCGTTCGTGTCTCCATCGGCTCGCCCATGTCGTCGAAGCCGGCGCCGGTTGTCATTGACCAGGTGATCGCGGATGGACTGGAGATTCCCGTAGCATCGACGATCTCTCTCGGTCCCGACAATGCGAAACTGGGAATTCACTACGGGGTGGTGTTGTTGCGATCGCAGGAGCGCATCCGATTTCGCTACATGCTCGAAGGATTCGATAAGGGCTGGAGCGACGCATCGCCGACGCGCGTTGCATATTACACCAACGTTCCGCCGGGGCAGTATCACTTCCGGGTTGCCGCCTTCGAAATGAACAATCCGGAGCAGGCCGCGTCGGCATCGCTCGAAGTCGTGCAGCGTCCCCATTTCTACACAACCTCCTGGTTCCTGGCTTGCATCATCGTGGCGCTGGCGGCATCCGTCTGGGGTGTTTATCAGTTCCGGCTCGGTCAGATGCGGGCCCGCTTCCGAGCGGTGCTGAGCGAGCGCAACCGATTGGCGCGGGAAATGCACGATACCCTGATTCAGGGATGTGCCAGCGTATCAGCTTTGCTTGAGGCTCACTCCAGCATGGCCCATGCGAATTTGAGTACCAGCAACGATCTGCTCGATTGCGCGCGCACGCAACTTCGCTCCACGCTGGAAGAGGCGCGTCAAGCCGTATGGGGCCTGCGCTCCATTTCTGAGTCTGCAACCGAAGTGGGATCCATGCTGGCGAACGTTGCCCAGCAGTTCAGCCACGAGTTTGGCGTCCCGGTGGAGTGTTCAATTTCCGGCGAACCGTTTCCTCTGAATCAGTTCACGGCGCACGAAGTGCTCATGATTGCCCGCGAAGGACTATATAACTCGATTCGCCACGCCCATCCAGGCCATATCCGTCTTGCGGTAGAGTTTGGAGAAGAGAAGTGTACATTGAAGATTGTGGATGACGGCTCCGGATTCGATGTGCAGGCTCTTTCTGAAAAGCCCGAAAATCACTACGGGCTGCTGGGAATGCGGGAGCGCGTCGAGCGAATCGACGGGGAATTTGATCTGCAGAGCAGCCTTGGCGTGGGAACGCAGATCACCGTGGAAGTGCCGAGGAAGGCGATCAGTACAACTCCAATTTCCGAGATCACGTTATGAGCACTGCCAGGAAAATAGGAGTGATGGTTGTGGACGATCACCCGCTCATGCGGGTGGGCATCGCAGCCATTATTAATGCGCGCAAGGACATGAGCGTCGTCGCCCAAGCGGGGACGGGGGAGGAAGCTGTCCAGTTGTATCGTCAGCACAAACCTGACATTACTTTGATGGATCTGAGGTTGCCTGGCCCGATGAGCGGAGTCGATGCGATCGTCGCGATCCGGGCGACTCAATCGAATGCGCGTTTCATCGTCGTGACGACCTATGACGGCGACGAAGATATTCACCGGGCCCTCGAAGCGGGAGCGCAGGGCTACGTCATCAAGGGCATGCCGTACCAGACATTGGTGGACGCATTGCTGAGGGTTCACAGCGGAGGCCGTTTTCTGCCGCCGCCGGTGGCTCGCGCCTTAGCCTCTCGTGTACCAGACTCAGATCTGAGCGCCCGCGAAAGGGAGGTGCTCCACCTGATGGTTGGCGGTAACAGCAATAAACAAATCGCCAGCGTGCTCGGGATTACGGAAGCTACTGTCAAGAGTCACGTGAGTACGATATTGCAGCGCCTGGACGTGGACGACCGTACACAGGCTGTAGTCACGGCTCTGCAGCGCGGCCTGGTGCATCTATAACGCCCTTGGCGGCTGAATCAGAGTGATCTTCTTAGGGTCTCTGCGCGGGCGCCACGCCACAATTCCAAGAGCGTTGTCAAGACAAATACCTACCGTCCATTCCGACTTTTGGCGGATTCGCGCCCTGCTCGATTGGGGATAGCATTCGCGACGAGTGGCAGTGTATGTGTGTTTCTAAACTCCCAGAGGAACGGATTTCGCGCCAAGAATCCAAGAAGAATTGAGGCGCTGCGTCCTATCGGGAATTTGCTTGGAGGCTCCGCGATGAGATCGGCAATTGCCCGTCACTTGGTGTGTCTTAGTGTGGTGTTGTTCGCGACTTTCACTACGAGGTTGGTTCTCGCACAGAATGCGAACACAGGTGAAATCAAAGGAACCGTGCAAGATTCCAGCGGCGCGGTCATCGAGGGTGTTCGGGTAACGATCATCAACATCGAGACCGGCGTGTCGACCTTCGCTTCGACTAACTCCGCCGGCCTTTACGACGCGCCATCGGTAGCGCCGGGCCAATACACCATTACCTTCTCAAAATCCGGCTTCAAGGAATTCGTTCGCAAGGGCGTGACCCTGCCGGTGCAAACCATCGCCGTTGACGCGACACTTCAGGTTGGCAACGTTTCTGAGAAAGTCACCATCATTGCCGAGGTTCCCCTGCTTCAGACCGAAACCTCGGACCAGCAAACAAATTTCAGTACGGGCGATGTGCTCGCGGCTCCTATCACCGGGGGAGTCTGGTTCAGCGAACTGACGAAAGTGCTGCCGGGCGTGGGTGGAGGGGGCGGCAGAAACGCGGCGGGTGGCGAGGGTGTGGCGGTCAACGGAACCCAATCCTATTCCGCGAACTTCCAGATCGAAGGTTCATCGGCGACAGATCCTCGGGATCAGAACGCCAGTGATAACTATCCTCCGATCGACGCCATCGGTGAGGTCAACGTCAATGCGGCCTCGGGTGCGCAAAGCGGGAACAGCCTGTTGTCGTTGAACGTCAACCTGAAGAGCGGTACCAACCGCTGGCACGGCTCAGCGTTTGAGTTTGTGCAGAATGACATCTTCAATTCCAGGAATTATTTCCAGACCACGGGGAAGAAAGCAGTCGAGAGGTGGAATGAGTTCGGCGGCAGCATTGGCGGTCCGATTGTAAAGGACAAGCTCTTCTTTTACTTCACCTACCAGCGCAATCCTGTCCGATCGGGCGGTTTTTACACAACAACGGTACCCACGCTGGCGATGCGAAGCGGTGATTTCAGCACGCTAGATGGTCAGGGGAACCCTCTCTTCCCGACGATCTATGATGGTGCGAGTTGCACGGGCAACTGCACAAGGACGCCACTCAATGGCGGATCCAACATTCTCCAGTCAACTCAGATTGATCCGGTTGCTGCGGCGGTTCTTAACTACCTGCCTAAACCGACAGACACCGACAACACCCACCTCGTAAACAATTACAGCGCTGTTGTCGCGACGCCCAGCACAGGTCAGTGGTATGTGGGAAAGATCGACTATCAGCTATCCAGCAAACATCGGCTCTCTGGTTCACTCCTAGAGTATCCGATAACTTTGACGTTCAATCCGGATGCCCTGTGCGGTCTCGGCTTCGACTGCACAACGTCAACCCCGAATAACCGGAACCAGACGGCGCGCGTGACGGAAACATGGACCGTGAGTTCGACTGTCGTCAATGAGTTCCGCCTGAATGGTATGCGCGAGCACGATCAGTATGCCGGTGCCACTTACGGAAAAGGGTATCCCGAGAAACTAGGCATCCAGCCGACCTATGGCACCAATGCTCCGGCCGACGTATTCCCGAACATTACAATCAACTCCAACACTCAACTCGGTGTCGGCGCCCAGACATTCATCGGCGGTGGAGTGCATGCCAACCTGGTTGAGGACATCTACACTGCCTCAGACGTGCTTACGCTGATTCGGGGTCGGCATACTCTCCGCTTAGGGGGAGAACTCGACCGGCAATTCCAGCACGACACGACTTGGGGTGATGCATCCTCCGGGAACTTCGCCTTTACCGGCGCCGGAACGAATAGCGGAAGTGCGGTAGATCCTCGCACCGGCTCTACCAGCTCTGGCGTGCAATTCGCAGATTTCCTGTTGGGCGATGTGGGCAATTGGAACATCTATAACGGGGAACCGACGAACGCCGCTACGTGGATCACCGGAGGCTTCGTCAATGACGATTTTAAGGTGCGTCCACGATTAACGCTGAATTTGGGGCTGCGCTATCAGCACCAGACAGGCTGGTCCGTAGCCGATGGCCGTTTTGGAAATTTCAATCCGACCCTGGCGAATCCCGGCATCCCGAATTCATGGTATCCCTCGAACCCCAACTGCCAGAGTGGCACGAACTGCCTTGGCGCTATGCAATACGGAGAGATCAATGGCCACAATACGATTGAACCAAGCGTGAACTCCTGGTCGCCACGGATCGGCTTCGCGTGGTCTCCCCGTGACAAGTGGTCGTTCCGGGGCGGCTATGGAATCTTCCAGGTCGCTCGTGGATCCGAACTCTACGCGCATGACAATTTCCCCGGAACACTGGGATTTGGATTCAACCCGCATGGCTCGATCTACCCGAGCGATAACTTCACATCGGCTTTTTCATTGCAAACCGGGCCCCCGGCAGGTTCGGTGGTCTTTCCGACGGCCGCGAATCTGACGCCCGACCAGTTCAACTATCAGCAAGTCGCCTACTACGCTCCCCAATTGCCGCTGCAGTATTTCCAGCAATTCCTGTTAAGCGCGCAGCGCGAATTGCCCGCTCATCATGTGCTCGACGTGAGCTACGTTCACACCAAGGGCACTCACCTGAACTTTGCCACCGACATCAACCAAGTGCCGGCGGCCGATCTCACCAATGGGGGCGACTATAGTTCTTCGCGCCCAGTACCCTGGTTCCGCAGCATCCTTGGGCACGACTTCAGCGGCTGGTCGAACTACAACGCGCTTCAGGTGCGTCTGGTCAAGCAGATGACTCATGGCGTGTCGTATCAATTCAATTACGCCTGGTCCAAGCTCATGGACACCGGAACCAGCTCCGGACACGATCAGGGATTGGATTACTGGCAAGTCGCCCGCAATCCTGCGCTCAACTACGCCATTTCGCAACTGGATGCGACCCACAATTTCAACGGATCAATCACCTACGAGCTGCCCTTTGGAAGTGGGCGAATGTTTCCGCTACATGGAGTCGCGAATCAGATCGCGGGCGGATGGCGGATTAGCGGCATCATGCAGGCGCACTCCGGGGCTCCATTTACCCCCATTGTCTCCGATGGAAGTGTGAGCGACGGCGACGCCGCTTTCAGCGGATCGGCCAATTGCTTCTGCGGTTATGCCTTGTTTCCCAACCGCACGGGCAGCGGCAAGGTCTCGAACCCCACACTTTCCAGGTGGTTTGACGTCTCGGCATTCAGTAATCCAAATACCAGCGCCGGCGGGGACCAGATGAGCGGAGCGGCATTCGGCGATTCTGGAAGAAACGTACTGCGCGGGCCTAGATTCGTGAATTTCGACCTGAGCCTCGCAAAGAGTTTCCGGATCCGCGAAGGCATGGCCGTTGAATTCCGCGCGGACTCGTACAACATTTTCAATCACCCGCAGTTCAACAATCCGGACAACAACATCCTCTCATCGACGGCTGGGCAAATTACGTCTGCCCAGGGAGCAAACAACTTCGGGCCGGGTCGGATTATCCAGATGGGTGGGCGATTTACCTTCTGATTGTAGTGCGTCGAGGACCCGAGGCGATCCACATGGGCGAGAACCTCGGGTCCTTTTCGTTGTTTCGAGCAGATGTGAGTTCTTCGCTGGAAACGTCAGTAGAATCTTGGAATGCGACTCCTATCGGAAGTATTGGAAAACGTAAGCTGCACAACCCTTGAGTTTTGTCCCATGTCCTGCCGTCGGGCGCGGTCAGGCGTTTTGCTCCTGACATGTCTGCTCGCCACAGCGTGGGCGCAGGTGCAGCCTTCTGCTGACATTCGCGCTCATCTGCAACGTGCCGAGCAGGCATTGCGGGCGGACGATCGCGAGATGGCTGCAACCGAGTTCCGCGCAGTGTTGGCCGCTGACCCGAAAAACGTCGAAGCGCATGTCAATCTGGGTGTGCTCGCGATGATTGGCGGGGATTGCCAGTCGGCTTCGAAGGACTTCCGCGAGGCTCTGGCCGTCCAACCTTCGCAGAGGAAAGCGGAAGCGCTATTGGGGATTTGTCGCCGTCGCTTGGGAGACCCCTCCGCGAAATTCCTCTTGCAGAAGTCGTTTTCAAAACTGACCGATCCGACACTTCGCACTCAAGTTGGTTTGGAACTCGTTGGCCTTTACGAGCGGGAAGGCGATGCCGAGCATGCCATCGTTGTCTTGCAGAAACTCGTGGAACTCGCCCCAGACAACGTTGAAATTCTCTTCGCGGCCCAACGAGTGTACCGGGGATTGGCGGATGACACCCTGAACAAGCTGGCAGTCCTGGCTCCGGGATCCGCACGTATGCAGCAGATCATCGCGCAGCGCCTGATCAATGCGGGCGATGTTCCAAACGCTATCGACCACTACAAACGCGCGCTGGAGATCGATCCACGCCTTCCCGGAGTGCATCTTGAATTAGCCCAGGCCATCCTGGAGTCGAATTGGAAGGACCCTGGGGCACAGGCGGCGGCTCAAAAGGAGCTCGAAACGGCGATCGCAATCGACGGTGACAGCTCCAGCAGTGAGTGCAAACTCGGACGAATCGCGCTTCTACGCTCCGACATGGAGAGCGCGCATTCACACTATGCTCGCGCGGTCGAACTCAATCCTAGGGATTCCGAATCGCAGCTCGGATTGGGCACAGTCCTCATGACGAACGGCAAAATGCAGGAGGCGAAAAGATACCTGGAATTAGCGGTGCTCGCGGACCCGCTGAATGACGCCGCGCACTATCGCCTTGCCCGTGTTTACCGAAGCCTCGAACTGACGGACAAGGCACAAAAAGAAGTGAAGCTCTCAGAGGACATTCGGAAAACGAAAGAGCAGGTCGCCGCTCTATACCGGCAGATGAATCAGCGGTCGACGTTCGAGCGCGATGAGGGCCCGGAAGATTCAGGCGCGGAGAACAACAATTAAAAGCACTTGCAGATTGAATCGCAGGCCCTGGTTGCGACAACCTGCATTGTTTGCTGGACTCACTCTGATCCTCTTCAACGCTGCATGCGGCGGGGGATCGCCTGGCGGTTCGCAAATTCAGCCTGCGAAGCTCCCTCCCACGATTGCTAAATCATTCGGAGCGGCAAGTGTCGCGTTAAACGGCACCACGACTCTCATGTTCAATCTGTCGAATCCCAACGCGAGTAGCCCTCTGACGGGTGTTGGTTTCACTGACAAACTTCCATCCGGGCAGACAGTCGCTACGCCGAATGGGTTAACCGGGAATTGCGGGGGTGGAACCATCTCAGCTGCTCCTGGCTCGGGCAGCGTCAGTCTGGCCGGCTCAACTCTGGCTGCGAGCGAATCCTGCACGTTCACCGTGACCGTCACCGCGAATGCCTCCGGCACCCAGAACAACACAACCAGCTCAGTCGCGTCGAACGAAGCAGGAAATGGCGGGACTGCATCCGCCAGCCTCATCGTCGCCTCCAATCCGAGTCAGCAACCAGCCCAACCAATCGATATCACACCGATTAGCGGGCAAGCGTATTACGTTCTTGATCAACTTAGCGGGTTCCAGATCGATCTCAATAACAACTCGACCACGTCGGGCGACCACCTGCTGCAACAGCCGCGCAGTTTCACGAACACAAGTCAAAGGTGGAAATTTACCGCGCTTTCCGCGGGCCTGTGGCAGATCAGCAACACTCGAAACAGTTTATGCATCGATAGCGCCGCGAGTTCTGGAGTGACCTACGTTGTGCAGAATGCCTGCAGTACGGTCGCGACGCAGCAGTGGGTCCTCACCGCTACCGCGAATGGGTACTTCACAATTTCGAACAGCAGTACAGGAATGTTGATGGATGTAGCATCGGCCACTGCCGGAGCAGTTCTCGATCAGACGGCTTTGTCTGGGAGCGCTACACAGAGCCAACAATGGCTCCTGCGCCCGGCGTTCTACCGCGGCGTGGATAATGCGCTCTTGGAGAAGCAGGAGGCCGCTCGTATTTCTACTGGCTTGGTGTGGTGGAAAGAAAGTTCGGGCGTCCAGACCGATGTTCTTCAGATTTTGAAGAATCACGGCGTCAATATGGTTCGTGTACGGCCGAGTTCGGCACCGCCCTATTCCAATCCCTCGCAGCCTGGATGTTCCGGTAATGCCTGCTTTGATGAAACCGATGCGCAGGACCTGGATCTGGCGAAGCGCGTAAAGAACCTCGGAATGAGTGTGGAATTGACTCTGCTATTCGACGGTGGAAGTTCGTCCAGCGTTCCGCCAGCATGGTCGGGGCACAGTTTGTCTCAGTTGCAGACTGACGTCTATAACTATGTCAAAGCGGAGTTGATGTCGTATCGGCAAGCTGGAGCCATGCCCGACCTGGTGTCGATTGGGAACGAAGTCGATACTGGATTCCTGGGCTCGGCCGGCAGTCCCACGGGGAATAGCTTCAGCGGATTCGCTTCGTTGCAGATTCAGGCGATGCAGGCCGTGCAGGACGCCTCGACCGACTCTTCTCTAGGGCCGCCGATGCCAGCTCCGCTGACCTGCATTCATATCACTCCCGCATGGGATCTCACGCAGTTCTTTACACTCGCCAATCAGAACAACATTCCCTATGACGCCATTTGCCAAAGTTATTACCCGTTCTTTCACGGGCCTTTGACGGATGCGCAGGCTGCCCAAAGCAATCCCAACAACCAGCCCGTGGAGCAGGATGTTCTGGTCGCAGCAGCGAACAACATGGGCAAACCCATTTTTATTCTTGAGGCCGGAGAGCACTATGAGAATGGCTTCGACTCCAATGATCCGTGGTACGCACCGCCTACACCCACTTTACAGGCCCAATTCCTGACTGACCTGCAGACAGTACAGCAGGGCTTGCCGAACAACCTTGGAATGGGCTTGGCCTACTGGGACCCGACCGGTGTCAACGTTCCCAGGTTGACGGGAGGATGGTTTAACGGAGGAAGTGGCTCGCCCGATGCGATCTACACCTGGAATGGCTTGACGATCTTCGACAACGCGGACGCCTCCGGCAGCACAAAGGTAAACGACGCGAACTATTCAACACCCCTTCCAGCTTTGGACGCCCTTGGAGGGCGATGAGTGCATCGGCTTAGCGCATAACTCTAACCGTCTATCATCTCATTCCGTTGCCCTTCTGCTAGCCGCCCGAACTGGGACGGCGAGGCAAACATCCAATCGCTCGGGGAGGAGGATTTGGCAGACGGCGTCCCGCTATTGAGGAACGACGCTGGATAGTGTGGTCTTGTCAGCGCTCGAGAATCGGGACGGTTGAGGGCGGTACCCATTGCGAGTACGCAGTTTGTATTTCTTGAGCTGATCGCCCACGAGCCTTACCGAGATCGCTCGCCAGCCCGTATTGGCGTTGGGCTTCGGGTAGTAGCTCAGCGAGTAGAGATGTGCCAAATCGTCGCGGACGGAGGCAAATGCCCGGTGTTCATCTTTCCAGTCCTTGGCGAAGTAGGCTTTACCGCCGGTGGCGGCGGTCATTCGATCAAAGACCGCAGTGGAGACTGGCTCCAATTTTGCCTTTTGCGTGCTGATCATATAGATGGAAACTCCCGCCGACTGGGCAAATTCGGCCACATCCTCGGGCGGCACCACGCTGGAATTGTCCGGTCCGTTCGAGAACACCACTACGACTTTCCTGCCCGTGTTTTGAGCGGCGTCTTTTAGGGTTAGCAGGAGGGCGTTGTATAAGGCGGCCTCGTCTCCCGCCACTGTCGAGCGCACGGCCCGCAGCACCTCTGCGCGGTCGGCGGTGAGGGGTGCCGCGCGGGAGAGATCGCGGCTGTAAGAATAGAGAGCGATCCGGTCCGAGTTTTCCAGCGATCGAATGAATTCTGTAATCGCATCTTGAGCAAAGACGAAGCCACGGTACATGTAATTGCTGGTATCAAACAGGACGAACACATTGGCTCCCCTCACCTGCGAGTCGGATCCCGACGCCGCTGGCGGATCCTGTTCCGCAAATTCTCTGAGACTGCGAGCTGGTTCATTGCCTTCTGCAAAGGTGGCTGTTTTTTCCGCAATCCCATCTTCGAAGATGGCAAAATCGCTCGGTCGCAGTCCTGTAACGTAATTCCCACTCTTGTCGGTAACTGCGACGTTGAGTTGGACCATGTTCACGACGACATGAAAATCCGGGCTATCCTGTGCCTGGTCGGCAGTTTCAGCGCCCAGCACGAACCCAAGGAAAGCAACGATCAGCAACACTTTCTTTACCATAAGTTTCAAACATCCTTACTCTGCGGCCGCGTGTCTGGGTCGCTGAAATGCAACGCCGATCTTCGAACGAACATCTCAGGGCCGAGTGCCACCGATTCTCAACGGCGTCAACTTGCCCTCGCGGAAATCTGCCCCCGTTTCATGCATCGCCCGAAGGAGCGCTGGCCAGTCCTCAAAGTCTGTCGCGAAAATCTTCTCCACCATCACGCGCGTGAGCTGCGGCACGAAGTGGTTGAGCATGACGGGCGAATATCCTCCTTCATCGGCCAGGCGAGCCCAGTACAAATTCGGCGAGTCCCATGATTCCGCCAGAAAACGGCTGGAGTTCCCAGAGAATGGCGGCATCGGCACCATGTTCAGGAGTTCGAGACCGTAGTTCTGAGCGATGCTGGGATGAGGTGTGCCGAAATCATGCGATAGGCGATTCCAGTTAGCTTGTTCTGGGTGCTTCCGGCACAGATCTTCAAGTTCCTGGCTAGCGGTCCCGTTCACGCCGAATTGTCCGGGATACTCTCGACGAAATTCCGCCGCCAGATAGAAGGTATCTGCCGGCATTATTTGAGGAAGCATTTCTGATATGCGGCCCGCCCGCAGAGCATTCTCGATTTGCTTCGATCGCAGAGGGAGTAACCGATTCGACAGAATCGTCAGAACCTTATTTCGCAAGGCCTCGTCGTTTCCAGCAGCGATCAGGAGTTCTTCTCCAGCTCGCTGATAGAGGGCGATGGCATGAAGTTCCAGAGGGCTGATGTCCCACCAGCGGGGCACGGTCGCGCTGACTAGCAACTCCGGCGTCAATTCCTTCCAGATGAGCGCCTGTACACTGTCGGGCGAAATGAAATCCTGCTCAAGATCTGCCAAGGCGAAGGGGAGGTCGGCAAGAGAGCCGACGAAATGAGCGCCACCGCCCGCTGGAGAACCCTGCCCCAGGAGTTCCGGGGCCTGCCAAAGTGTTTTTAATCCACCGACCGTCTCTCCGGCAAAGTCGTGGGACCGGACGAAGAGCGGGTTATTGTGCAATGCCTGCGCACCCGGCGGCTCGTAATAGGCATAGTTCAAGCCAACGAGAGTATCTCTGAGGAACGAGGCGAGCTGACCGCGCGCATCGTCGATCTGCGCGGGCGAAGCTGTCGGCGACTTGAGAACTTTCGGTATTTCGGACCGCATCTGCACATCGGTGTGATGGTTGTTATAGACGCCCGCTGCCCATTCCGATCTCTCGCCATTCGTGAAGATGGGCCGAGGCATCTCAAATTCTCGCGTCTGGCCGGCGAGGCTGATCATGTATTCTGCCGGCTGTTTTCCGCGTGCCTTTTCTGATAGTCCATCCCCGATCGTCAGCAGCGTATCGAGCGAGACCAATCTCTGATCATCCAGCACGGAACGGATGCCGTCGGCAAGTTCCCGATGAATCTGCTTTGCCTCCGCCGTACTCTGCCCCGGGCCCGCAAGCAGTTCGATGATCTCGTCCTGGGAAGGTCTAGCCTTGCCAGTCGAGAAGCGGAATAGTTCTCCCAGGGACGCACGCCCTGAGTCATACAGTTGGGAGGCTGATCGAATCGTGGCGAAAGGACTGATCACATGTTGAAACGACTCGTCGAGGTGCGCGTCCGAAATCTCGCCCTGACGGGCCAGAATCTGCCAGATTCCCACACTGGCCTGAAAGGTGCCGAACGCGTTCCCGCGCACCGACATGGGCAACTTGTTCAGACCCTGAGCGACGTCAAGAAACTGTCCGATCGACTCGTCGCCTAATTCAGGAAACTCGGAGAAGATTCGGTACTGATCGCTGAATTCCTCATACTTACGGGCCAACAAGCGGGCCGTCGCAGGTGTCAGACGATGTTCAGGAGATCGTCGGCCGTCGATTTCACTGATCGCCATGTACATCTGCAAGGGTCCGGTGTCGGTGGGTAGCCGCGAGTAGGCGAACATCAACTGTAGAAGCTGATCCGTGGGGCTGAGGATGGAAGCTTGTTTTCCCAACTTGCGAGAAAGGGTCGAACTGTGCCATTGGAGAAGTATGTCTTTCCAGACATCCAGACCTCCGGGAATGATCGGCTCATCGCTGCGATCAAACTGAAGTCGGCTGACAAGAAGTAACAGCGCGGGTGTCGGTCTGAAGGAACCTCGTGTGGCGGGCGAGGAGGGATCGAGGACGCGGAGTCCTGCATAAAAGGGACGCAGCCGGTGTGGGTCGGTAAAGTATGCCTGCCGAACTCCATTCACCCGCGAAAGCGCATCGAAGTAGGCGACCAGCCAACCCTTGTCCCGCGCCAGCAACTTTGCGACAAAAGCGGCAGGTGATTCGGGGCTAGCTCCGACGAAGTTCTTCCAGGCAGCGTCCGCTCCTCCTGGTACATTGACTCGCCCTCCACTGATGCAGAGACCCCGCCCATAAAAATCAAGGACCGCGGCATAGGGAAGCAGTTTGGGGATGCCAATCGATTGCTGCAAAGACTTCCTGGTCTCGGGATCGAGACGAGAGAGCGCCCAGTACAGGCGAGCGACCGCCGGATCCTCCAGGATCGTGTCGAGCAAGTCTCTGCTGCTTTCCTTGTGGTTCTTCGTACTCGCCGTAGTCCAATCGCCTTCGGCGAAGAGCACTGGTAAAGGAGAAGACAGGTACGGGTACTCGAATGGTTTGCCGCCTTGAAGTGCTTGCTCCAGTTCGGGAAGAGGGAAACCCGAGTCGATGGCCAGGAAAGCCCTCTCGGTATCTGCCGTCTGCAGGGATGTTTCAGGAGTGCCGCAATCTGCCCGGGTGCGATAACCAAGAATTTGAAGTAGCGGTCTCGCGTCGTCACAATTCGTGACGCGAAGCACCATGCCACTGCCCGCGGCCAAGGCCGCGAGTTCCCTGGCCTGTACGACGTATCGCCTTAATAAGATAAGGAACTCGGTTGGGTGACCGAGCTCATAGCCCTCGATGAAAACATTCCGGCTCAGCAAGGGCAGGACCTCGTCAGGAGTGATCTTCTGACTGATCCCGGCCATCCGAAGAAATGATCGCTGCGGGCCTGGGATTACGGGCTGGACCTGAGCCGGGAGCGTCCCGTCTTCTGAAGACAAAACGCTGGCCGGGTTGGAATCCGTCGAGTCAACGGGCCGGGGCAGTTCCCGGCTACCAGCGAACAAGTTGCAGGTTAAGAGCGAGAACACGAACACGGACAAGCAAAGAGGAGGCTTCACGGCTGGATTCCCCTCGGAGCGAGCAAGACTTCACATCACCTGGAATCTGTTGGAAGGCAGGGGATGTCTTCCATTCGAGCAACGTAATGTCGATCCAGGTTTGCGAAACCGACCCTGGCCCCAGAATTCTAATGTTGGCCAAAATACCCCATATTTGGTGACTAGCCAAGCTGTTTTTTTGGCGGCGGGGGGGAAATACCTGTAAACATCCTCGGCATCGGGCCGCATTTCGGGCGCTCCCGATTCGTCCCCGAGTGCCTTAGCCAGCGTGGGCACGGTTTTCGGGCCGCGAGGTAATCGACCAGCGGAGAGATGAAGGAGGGATCGGTGGTGTATTTGTGAATCTGGTGTACTGTTGGTCGATGGGCTGAACGGGATTGCGGGCAAAGTTGGAGTTTAATTCCTAGGACAGGGACACGCTGCTGGAGAGCAGCATGGAACAGACAACGATCAAGGTCAGTCAGGAGGGAGTCATTTTGCCTCGTTTCGATTCTCTTTCTTCGGGGTCCAAGTGTCACACAAAACGGCCTGTCGGAGGAAGAAAGAGTCTTGTCTCAATAAATGGTTATGGGCTGCAGCTGAAACGTTGTTGGACAGAAACCAGGGACCGTTCAAGGGTGAGCAAAAAGCAGCTGATAACCGTCGCTCGAGGCGGCAATACCGAGATCCGCACTCGACAACTAACTACCTGCCGAGGAAGTGGATCGACGATCTTCGCCAACAATTCCGCTGAAGTTTCTGCAAGTTCCTTGAGCGAATGGTTGGCCAATACAGTGTGGGGACGGCACAAGAGCAGCAAATCTGTGTGGTTGTGTCATTCACTGTCTTTGAACTTCGCGACGATTGCCGTTATGTCGTCATGCTGTTCCTGAGAGCTGAAGCGCCGAACCCCGTCTACGATTGCAGCCAGCAGAGCCTGGCACGACAGTTCCCGATGTTGCCGCAGCGCTTCAATCAGAAGCCGCTCACCAAATTCTTCTCCCCGATCGTTGCTGGCTTCGGTGACGCCATCGGTGTAGAGTGCAAGCACGTCGCCCGGAAACAGCTCTTGCTCCCGCATGGAGCAATCCCATTCCTGGAAGAGCCCCAACAGTGTGCTAGTCGACTCAAGCTGCTCAACATTGCCATCTCTTCTCAACAAGAGGCCCGACAAATGTCCGCAATTGGCGTAGCGCAATCGCCGCGTCGCGTCGTCGTACTCGACAAACAAAAGCGATGCGTAGGCACTGTCGCTGGTGTTGTCATAGAACAGGCGGTTCACTGATCTGAGCAATGCCTCAGGCTGGTCGAAGGCCAATGACGACTGGCTCCGCAGGCTGGCCTGCAAATTCGCCATCAGCAGAGCGGCGGCGATCCCCTTGCCGGAAACGTCGCCGATGATCAGCGCCAGCCGCTGCGGTCCGAGATTTAGAAAGTCGAAGTAGTCCCCTCCTACTTGTCGCGCCTGCAGGCAGATACCTGCATACTCCACGGTCCTCAACTCCGGTTGAATCTGAGGAAACAGACGCGCCTGAACCTGTCTGGCGATTTCCAGTTCCTGGGCGACACGGCGTTCGGCTTCGAGTTTTTCAGCGTGCGCGCGTCGACGCGACTCAAGGCTTCGCTTCACCTCATCGAAACCTTCCAGTCCAAACGTGTTGCCGTCCGGATCTTCGAACCGCGTATAGGTCCCGCCCCATCCTGGCGTTTCCGGCGCAAATGAGAAACGAACTCCGCGTTTGCTCCATTCTTCGTATGTGGCGTGGACATCTTCCGTCATAAAGAGAACCCAGCGGTAGCCGCCAATCAGTTGGTATTCGGGCCGGTCGGGCTTTGGCTCGACCAAGGCAAGATTCGCGCTGCCGTCGGGAGGCGCCACTTCAATCCAGCGTACGCCGGTGGGAAGGCATTGTTCTGTGAGGAGTTCGAAGCCCAATTGTTGCACGTAAAACCGCTTACTCACCTCAAGATCGCGGACGAAAACGACGATGTCCTGAATGCTCAGGTAGGGTTCTTGGTGTCCCGGGCGAAGCACGGTCCTGTTCGCCCACGAGAGAAAGGGGTCGCTGGCCATGGGCGTGATTATAGTGCGCGGCTGGAGTTCGGCAACGCCAGTCATGCAAGCTGAACTGCCTCTGATTTGTCTTGGCTTCTCTCGGAAATCAGAGCGTTCAGCTTTGCCACTACTTCGAATGCGTCAGCCACGTAAAGCACGTCCGCTTTTCCACGGGCCCATCCGCAGTTTGGATCGAGATTGACCGCACGGCGCTCGTTGATGAAACGCCAGCCGACGACATGGGGTTCTTCGCCATGGCAGCATGTGGACAAACCTTTGGGATGGCGCGGCGTCGATCCCGTCTGTCCGACCTGGTTCAGATGGGTCATGAAGCCCAACACGGCCTGACTTTCACCCGATTGATCGACAAGGGATTTGCTCCCACCCAACGATGCACCCGAGCTGCGAAGGAAGTCGAGAATCAGCGCCTCGGCTCGATCGACGTGGGGCTGACCATCACATTGTTTCTTGGTCCAGCCCGCGCCCGCGACGAACAACAAACTGGCTTCAGGCCTGATCGTTTGCGCGTCGCTCTTGGGAGAGCGAACGCCCGTCACGGTAGTTTTCAGGGAAGCTTCCGGGAGTGTCAGCGGTATCTCTTCGATCTGGGCTCTCGTCGGTGCTCCGTTCCAGGGCTCGCTGCAGCCCGATTCGAGCAATAGGATCCACGGTCGCGCGTCGCGTCGAATGACCCCCTCGATGCGCTGGCGATAGTACCATCGCTTCGCACAGACTTCGCCGTTCACGGTTTCCAGTGAAGCAACATGCGTGTCCACGCATCCACCTAGGCGATGAGCCACACCCGCTAGAACGCGCATGAAGCGGGACGTTGCCGGCGCGAGAATCAGGTCTGCTCCCGCCGCCCGGCAGAGAGCCTCCGCTGCCGTCGCGTCGCTGGCATAGCGTGCGGTGGCGAACTCAGGCCCCGCGACCGCAAGTATTCGGTCCGCTGCGGCCGCTGCAATCGTCTCAGCCGCTGCATCCACCTTCGCGCCGATCAATCCAATGGTCAAATTGGCGCCGCTTTGGTGACGCAGCTTCAAAGCCGCCCCCAGAACCTCATACGACAGCTTCGGAAGTGTGTCACCGGTCTCCGATACATGCGTCAGAAATAAAATGTTCTGTGCCATCAGTCTCTTCGTCTCCCCGACCGTTTACTTGCCCATCCATTCTGCTATCTCGTGCGCGATCTGCTCCGGCGAGAGATCTTTGACCACCCGAGTCTGACGATGTTGTTTTGGCTGGCTTGCACTCACGTAGTGCAACCCGCCACTCGCCAGCAGCATGGATTTTGCTCTTTGCAGCGCGGGCATCACCGTGCGCATGTTGGCCATGCCAACTTGAGGGTTATTGCGAGGCTCTGGCAGATGACCGGTCGCCCAGCCGAATACTGCAGGCGGCCCCAGGCAGACAGAAACCTGATGACGCCCACTCTCGATTCGTTCCAGAACTTCGAATGAGCCATCGGCTTGAAGATTGAGTTTGTCGACCCCTTGAAACTGGTCGAGAATCGCAAGCCTCTCGCCCACCAATTGCATGGTGACGCCTGCCCCTCGCGACGCTGATTCCCATCCACCGAATAGCAAGAGGCACGAACGATCAAGCCCGGCGATACTCTGAATCGTTTCGGCAAGAAGCGCAGCTGTAGCATGCGCGTCGGCAAAACCACTGGCGCTGGAATCGACCGGAACAAGTTCAAAGCTGACTCTCTGAGCAATCGTCATCATTACTTGCTGGAGCTTTGCTTTTGGTCCAACGCTGACCAGCCAGATCTTGCTGTCGGCGACTTTGGAAGCAAGGTCGGCGGCTTCGTAGAGGGCATGAGCCGCCCATGGATCCAGAATCGCGGGAAGCATTGTCTCGTTCTTCAGCAGCGGGCCAGTTGCGGCTTGAACCGGCTCCAGCGTCTGGAGCGGGTCTGGCACGATGCTGCCGCACACTACAATTTGATATCCGTTTGTCATTCAGATCCTGTCAATTCAGAGTCGAGTGCAGGCCTCCGGCACCGGCACGAAATTCGATGTTCCCTCGCTCACCGTCAGCATCGGCCGAGCAATTCCAAAGGCAAGCCCCACAGTGAACGCATTTCTCGCGATCAAAATTCGGCACGTCATTTTCGCCGCGCGTGATCGCCTGCCCCGAGCACATCTCCACGCACAGCTTGGTCTCGCAGGCGCGGCACAGTTCGGGGCGGACGAAAACCACGTGATCAGCGAAGCCCGGTGGCGCCTGGACGCCCCCGCCCATGAGCAGTGCATCCTGGTGGGAGATGAGCAATTTGCCATCCATCGGAATCCGCGGCCAGCCACAGCGGTCCATGATGCGGTCGTGCAGCGCGGTGCCTTGAGCAGCGCACTCTTGCTGCATCTGCTTCAGTTCAGCCGGAGGAATCCGCGAGCCATAAGCATCGGTAAGCGAAGGACTCTTACTGGGCCTTGGCCACGAACGCATCCCAAGGCGGCCGCCGGTCAAACCCGCGACAGCCATGCCGATCATTCCTGTAACGACGCCGGTCTGGAATCCCTCGCGCGATCCCGCTGCGCTCTTCGATTCTTGGTCGACCCAACTGCCGCGGCGGCGGCGCACATAAGTGGCTTCAAGATTTTCGCGGGTGAATGGGCGGTTGTGCTCGGCCAGTCCGATGACCGCCTCAGCCAGCTGCACGCCGGTTGTCCACGCTTCGTCCACGCCGGATCCGGCCAGGACGTTGGTGCTGCCCGATCCTTCACCAATGCGGGCATAACCATTGCCCGCGAGAAAAGGTTCGCAGCGGCGTCCCGACTCTTGCAGTGATTTGGCGCCCCACGATTTCAGAACTCCGCCTTCGAGATGGCGCCATAAATAAGGATGAAGCAAATAGTGCTGCAAGTAGCGATAAGCAGTGCGGACCGGGCTCCGGAACCACGATGGAACGAAGATACCAACCGAAGCCAGCCGGTCCGGATGAACATAAAGGAATCCGAAAATCTCTGGCTCCGGAAAGCCGATGGTATGCAGAACCGTGCCGGGCTCGAGTCCGCTGTCCGCGCGGAGCTCGATCACCATCTTCATGCCCAGAGCCCATTCATGCGAGTCATGTTCGGGCGGCACTCCGATGTGTGCATCGATCTTGCGGCCGACCGCACCGACGGGACCGTCGCCCACAACCGTCAGTGCTGCCCGCAGGTCCATGCCTGGCGCGAAGCCTGCCTCGGGACGTCCCTGAAGATCGGTGCCTTGGTCGGCGAGCCGCACGCCGACAACGGCATCTTTTTCAAACAATGGTTCCGCGACGGGCATGCCCGGCCAGACCTGCACGACCCCAGATGCTGCGACTTGATCGCTGACCCATTGGTTGAATTGACCAAGCGATAGGATGACACCATCGTGTTTCCGCATGAATGCAGGGGTGAACGGCATCTCGAACGCCTCATGCTTCATCCCAAACAAGAAGCTCAGCGAGCGAAGCATGGAATCGGCGGCCCTGAATCCCAGAGAACGATGACTGGCTCGACCCGGATCGAGCAGATATACGAGCTTTTCTTTCTTGACCGCGGCTGACAGGGGAATCTGCGTCAGATCCACGCCGGGAAAACTGCCCCGAATTCCGCGAGCCCGCGTGACCGCTCCCGAAACTCCAAAGCCCAACCCATCGGCTCGTTCGCAGCAGATTACCTGTAGAGGCAGACCGGGCGCCGCTGCACTCTGCAGTCGTACCGAGCCGTCCGGGTTCATCAAGCCACGGCCCAATGTCGTGAGAAAGCCGCCCATTGCAGGCCCGAAGCCCACACAGGCAAGATCGACGGTCATCTGTGGCCGCTCGGTCTTTCTTGTTTCGCTCTCTCTCGATTCGATCGAGGCGGCTAGTTCTGAGTCGGGGAGGCTCATGCGGGATAATCCAGCGCTTCCGGAATCATCACTTTGGAAATGGCTTCCGCAGCGCGGTCCTTCGATAGCCGGCAGCCCGTAAGGCAAGTGGCGAGCTTTGTCTGGAGCGAAAGAAAGTCCTCGGCTCCACTACATTTCGCGCAAGGGCCAGCCTTTTTGGGATGCGAACCATCGCTGCCGATAATGTCCAGCCCATACGAACCGATGCCAGGCATCACGTCTTCCAGGGAATCCAGTTCCTCTTGCCGATAGCAGCCTTGATATCCCGCCTCGTCCCACGCGGGATGCCGGTTGTATCCAAAGACTAGTTCAGCGCAGATGCGGGATACTTCTCCACTGGCGCGGGCGGACTGTACGTGGCAAAGGTCAGTCATGAAATTTACCAACCCGGGTAGTCCTTCCGAGACGGCGGGATCGTTGGTTCCATGCCGCTCGAGCTCAATCACATCGAGAACCTGGCAGCGGGCCGCGAGCAGCCAGCAGAGTGCGTCGGCCAGCGGGAACGTCACACCCTGGCGGGCGCTCTGGTACAGGCGGTCTCCGTCGGCGTCGTTGCTGTGTTGCAGACGATCGAGCGTCCACAACCACATGCTCATGGAGGTTGCCAGCATGCAGGCGCCGGTCCCAGGCCGGTCGGAGGCGATTCCGCGCATCTCTTTGATCCACGCTTTGAGCTGTGCAAGGAAGAGAGGATTCACCATGGTTAAGGAGAGCTGACGCCGCTGCACCGCTTCCGGACCCTCGTAGGTTGCTTCCAGTTGTGCATCCATCCACTTATTGCCCAGGAATCCGGGACAGTCTTCGGTGATGCCGTAGCCGCCCATCAAGCTCACCGCTTCGCGCATCGTCTGCGCTCCCCAACCTGTGTTCCATAGCTTGGTTGCCGGGCAAAGCACATCAGCTAACGAATCCAGCAAGATGAAACGCAACAGGGGATCGGATTCCAGCTCAGTTCGTCCGGCATCTCCCGTCGGCAAGCGGAGCAGATCCGCCGCCCGTTCCGAGGCTTCACGCCGCGCTTTCGCTCGATCTTTTGCTCCAGTGACTTTCTTCGTGTCGAGCATCTTGTCCGCTTCCCGCTCCAGCGGATCAAGTTCGTCAAACGCGCGTGCTGCCGCAAATCCGAGCGACGCGCTGGCCTCGCCGGTTGCCCAGATGTCGACCAGTCGATGCAGCGAGTCTTGCCGAGCCTGCAGCCCCAGTTCATAACGCACGGATCCGGGCGCAGTTGTTTCCGCCCCGCGGAATCTTCCTCGCTGGTAACGGATAATCGGTTCGACGGCGGAAAGCAGTTTGGCCGCGGTCATGACGCCCACGGTGACGCGCGTGCGGCGAAATACCGCTTCAATGACCTCGCTGTGCTTGTAGCGCGGCACAATGACGCCATCCTTGATGTCGTACCCGCCAACGATGCGACTGGCAGGAATGCGCAGACTGAAAATCGGATCGCCGGTGGAGGAAAGTTGGTGCACGAGCTTTCGAGTGGGGGTGCCGCGATCGAATGTGCCGGGATCCCCTTCCTCCAGGATCACCATGCAGCTACCCTTGATCCGCTCATCGCCCGAATCGACGGCCGCGGTGACAAAATTGGCGAACGCAATGTTGGTGATAAAGCGGCCGCGCTTTTCCACCTGTAGAACCGGCTCTTCCCCCGCTTTCCACTCGGCGATGCTGACTTTGCCGTTGAGCATACCGGTATCCACCCCGACGTAAGGGATCGGCTCGGTCAGACAAAACGCACCTCGCCACGGTTTGCGATCTTCTCCAGCCTGCGAAGGTGCGGCCAGCTGCATGTACTTTTCTTGTTGCTCTGGCGTACCGCGCTCATGAATCGGCGCCAAAGCCAGACAGCCGGCGAGACTGGCGGTTGCTGCCCCACCGTCCACCCATGCGAGTTCGAACGCTACGAGTGCAAGAGCCAGGTTTTTCGGGCCAGCGATGAATCCACCCTGCTCGGGTTCCATGAACACGGCGGTGATTCCAGACTTGTCGAACGCTTCCAGCAACTCGGCCTTGGCCGGTGTCCAATCATGCGAGTTGCGTCCGCCGCTCGCCACCAGCCGCGCCACCGGACCCCTCGCCACCGATCGTGCCGACTGAACGAGCATCTGCAGGTCGTAGCGGTCAGCAAACCGCCATTGAATATGGCGTGCGGCATCGGAAGGAAGTGTTTGCAGCAGATCCGCTTTCACGGGAGTCACAGTGGAGGCCATGTCCGAACTCCTTGCTTGAGTGGCGCTCCGATTCTGCCGTCGGATGACTGGAGGGTCTGTGATTTAGATCATAGGGGCCTGTGATCATGGCCCATCGAGCGCCCCCGAAGGAGGCAGAGGAAGATCGCAGGCTGCGATCTGCACGCATCCGCTGTGCTCCTGCCACTACGGACCGTCTACGGCCAAGTGGCAGTCTCAAACTTGGGCAGCCGTCCACAGGGGCCTTCCCGGAAAATATTTCCCGGTTTGCTGAGCCATTTTGTGTGGGCTACGGAGGAGGAATTTGGACGTTGGAGACGATGTTTGAGTAGCCACTTTCCTCGTTACTCGTGTTCACCGCAGTGGAGGCGTAGCAATATGACGTGCCGTCCACGACTGAGGAGTCGGAATACAGGACGCCCGAGATCAGCGCAGGATTGATTTTGGCATAGGAACCGCACGTCGCTGTATACACTGCCCGGTAGATGTTGTAGCCAGAGACGTCCGACGACGTGCTTGCATTCCACGACAAGTTGACGGTGTGCGGTGGTGGGGGAGTGCCAGTCCCGGTCAGCGTCTCGATGGTAGTGGAAGGCTGAGCATTGCTGGTGAAGGTCAGTGTCGCACTCACCGCTCCGGATGTCTGTGGAGTGAAAGTCACCGTGAACGAAGTGCTCTGACCCGCCGGAATCGTAATGGGCAGCGAGAGACCGCTCAGGCTAAATGCCGAGTTGTTCGAACTCGCAGCGGTGACCGTAACATTCGCGCCGGTGGCTGTCAGGCTGCCCGATGCGCTACCGCTCGTCCCCACGACCACGCTGCCAAGATCCAGGGTGGTAGGAGTCACGGTTAGCTGTCCAGTTGCCGCCGTGCCTGTCCCTGATAGTGGGATGGTTAGTGTCGGATTGGATGCAGTCGAGGTGATGGTGACGTTGCCGCTCGCACTTCCAGCCGAGGTCGGAGCGAATTTGACGCTGAAGGTCGTGCTCTGCCCAGATGTCAAAGTCAGCGGAGTCGAGATTCCACTCAGACTGAAGCCAGTCCCGCTGATGCTGGCCTGAGAGATCGTGACGCTGGAGCCGCCCGTATTCGTCACCGTCTCGGACAGAGACTGATTGCTGCCCACCGTGACGCCGCCGAAGTTGAGACTAGTCGGATTCGCCCCCAGTGTGCCTGGCGTGACTCCCGTGCCCGTCACAGGTATCGTCAGGGTCGGATTGGACGCGGTCGAAGTGAGAGTGACGTTACCGCTTGCACTTGCGGCCGATGTCGGAGCGAATTTGACGCTGAAGGTGGTGCTCTGGCCGGCTGTGAGAGTCAGCGGAGTCGAGATTCCACTCAGACTGAACCCGGTTCCGGTGATGGTGGCCTGAGAAATTGTGACGCTGGAACCGCCGGTATTAGTGACCGTTTCCGACAGAGACTGGTTGGTCCCGACGGTGACGTTCCCGAAACTCAGGCTAGTCGGATTCGCTCCCAGTGTCCCTTGCGTGACTCCCGTGCCCGTTATCGGAATAGTCAGGGTCGGATTGGACGCAGTCGAAGTGATAGTGACGTTGCCACTCGCACTCGCAGCCGAGGTCGGAGCGAATTTGACGCTGAAGGTCGTGCTCTGCCCAGCTGTCAGGGTCAGCGGAGTCGAGATCCCACTCAGGCTGAAACCCGTCCCGCTGATGGTGGCCTGAGAAATTGTGACGCTGGAACCGCCGGTATTAGTGACCGTTTCCGACAGAGACTGGTTGCTGCCGACGGTGACGTTCCCGAAACTCAGGCTAGTCGGATTCGATCCCAGTGTGCCTTGCGTAACGCCCGTGCCCGTCACTGGTATTGTCAGGGTTGGATTGGATGCAGTCGAGGTGAGGGTGACGTTGCCGCTCGCACTCGCAGCGGACGTCGCAGCGAATTTGACGCTGAAGGTCGTGCTCTGACCGGCTGTCAGAGTCAGCGGAGTCGAGATCCCACTCAGGCTGAATCCAGTCCCGCTGATGGTGGCCTGAGAGATCGTGACGCTGGAGCCGCCGGTATTGGTGACCGTCTCGGACAGAGACTGGTTGGTTCCGACGGTTACGTTCCCGAAACTCAGGCTAGTCGGATTCGACCCCAGTGTGCCTTGCGTAACTCCCGTGCCCGTCACAGGAATGGTCAAGGTCGGATTGGACGCGGTCGAGGTGATGGTGACGCTGCCACTCACACTCGCTGCGGACGTCGGAGCAAATTTGACGCTGAAGGTTGTGCTCTGTCCGGCCGTGAGCGTCAGCGGAGTCGAGATTCCACTCAGGCTGAATCCGGTCCCGGTAATGGTGGCTTGAGAAATTGTGACGCTGGAGCCACCCGTATTGGTGACGGTTTCCGACAGAGATTGATTGCTGCCGAGGATTACGTTTCCGAAGCTGAGACTGCTGGGATTCGATCCCAAGGCGCCCAGGGCAAGTCCTGTGCCTGCCAAGGAGATGGTTAGTGTCGGATTGGATGCGGTTGAAGTAATTGTGACGCTACCGCTCGCACTTGCAGTGGATTGGGGAGCGAACGTGACGCTGAAGGTCGTACTCTGCCCAGCTGTCAGAGTCAGCGGAGTCGAGATTCCACTCAGGCTGAAACCGGTCCCGGTAATGGTGGCTTGAGAAATTGTGACGCTGGAGCCACCCGTATTGGTGACGGTTTCCGACAGAGATTGATTGCTGCCGAGGATTACGTTTCCGAAGCTGAGACTGCTGGGATTCGATCCCAAGGCGCCCAGGGCAAGTCCTGTGCCTGCCAAGGAGATGGTTAGTGTCGGATTGGATGCGGTTGAAGTAATTGTGACGCTACCGCTCGCACTTGCAGTGGATTGGGGAGCGAACGTGACGCTGAAGGTCGTACTCTGCCCAGCTGTGAGAGTCAGCGGAGTCGAGATTCCACTCAGGCTGAATCCGGTTCCGCTGATAGTGGCCTGAGAAATTGTGACACTCGATCCGCCAGTATTGGTGACCGTTTCTGACAGTGACTGACTGGTTCCGACGGTCACGTTGCCGAAGCTCAGGCTGGTCGGATTCGATCCCAGCGTGCCTGGCGTAACTCCCGTGCCCGTCACAGGTATCGTCAGAGTCGGATTGGATCCGGTCGAGGTGAGGGTGATGTTGCCACTCGCACTTGCAGCCGATGTCGGAGCGAATTTCACGCTGAAGGTTGTGCTCTGGCCGGCTGTGAGAGTCAGCGGAGTCGAGATTCCACTCAGGCTGAATCCGGTTCCGCTGATAGTGGCCTGAGAAATTGTGACACTCGATCCGCCAGTATTGGTGACCGTTTCTGACAGTGACTGACTGGTTCCGACGGTCACGTTGCCGAAGCTCAGGCTGGTCGGATTCGATCCCAGCGTGCCTGGCGTAACTCCCGTGCCCGTCACAGGTATCGTCAGAGTCGGATTGGATGCGGTCGAGGTGAGGGTGACGTTGCCGCTGACACTTGCAGCCGACGTCGGTGCGAACGCGACGCTGAAAGTCGTGCTCTGCCCAGCTGCCAGAGTCAGCGGAGTGGAGATTCCACTCAGGCTTAAGTCGGTCCCGCTGATGCTGGCCTGAGAGATTGTGACGCTCGAACCGCCCGTGTTAGTGATGGTTTCCGATAGAGACTGGTTGCTGCCGACGGTTACGTTCCCGAAACTCAGACTGCTTGGACTCGCTCCCAATGATCCTGCCGACACTCCGTTGCCAGACAGCGACATCGATAAGGTGGGATTGGGAGCATCCGAAGTAATCGTGACCGTGCCGCTCGCGTTGCCTGCAGTGAGCGGCGCAAAGGACACTGTAAACGTGGTGCTCTGAGAGGCATTCAGAGCGAGAGGCGTAGTAATGCCACTCAGCTTGAATCCAGTGCCGCTCACCGTAGCCTGTGTAATGTTGACCGTGGCTGCCGTATTGTTGGTGAGCGTGATGGTCTGATTGTTCTGTGTCCCCACGGTTAGGCTGCCAAAGTTTTCCGTCGCCTGACTCAGCCCGAGTTGACCGCTTGCCACTCCGGTTCCCGCCAGAGAAAGCGTAGCAGGGCTGTTGGGGGCGTCGCTGGTAATGGAAGCCGTGCCGCTGAAGGCTCCCGCCGCATTGGGACTGAACACCACACTGATCGAGGAGCTTTGACCAGCAACAAGCGTGATCGGAAGACTGGGCGCAGTTAGAGAGAAGTACTGGCTGGAAATCGATGCGCTGTTGACCGAAATGGGAGCCGTGCCGGTGTTCGACGCGGTCACGGTGATGGTTTTACTCGTGCCCACCGTGACACTGCCAAATTCGAGGGTCGCTCCGCTCAGCGATAAAGCTCCAGATGGCACCTGCTGGCTTGTGGATTTAGCAGAGCTGAACCCCTGGCAGCCGACTAGAAAAGTGAGGCCCACCACAAGAAGAAACGCGCCTAGCACTTTCCTAAATAACTTCGAGTAAGTGGCCTTTGCGGCAGTCTTCTGCATGGTCAGTCATGGAACCACCCCGGTCCTACGACTGCGTGTGCCCGGGGGAGGGCTCACCTTGAGACTGAGGCTTGGTGCGGGATTGCGGTAGGTCTCCGAGGTACATCCCGAGGAGTGCCAAAAGGCCAGTTGGAAAAAGTAGTTAGGACGTCTGGGCAGGGGATTACAGGCTGGACCATTGGTGGGTGGAGAGTGGAACTGAATATTGCGGTAGACCGCGCGGACCCCGCCAGATTTGCAACTAAGGTCGGGTGAGATCGAGCAGCACCACATCCGAGTGTTCCTGCACTCGTTCGAAGACGACTTCACGGCCATCTGGGGAGATGTCGAAGGAGCGAATGTCAAAGTCGGGAGCGAGGTTGGTGAGCTGTCTCTCGGTGCCCGTGTCCAGGTCGACGAGCCAAAGATTCTTGTGCCGAATCTCGCCTCGCAGCAACGCAAGGGTTCGTCCCCCGTTCAGGAACCTCACCTGTCGGGCTCCGCGAGTCAACGTCAGAGGCGGCAGGGGATGCGCTGCACCGTCAGCGGTCACGGCTTTTACAGAGAATGTAGTGCCGATGTCGGGTCCCGAGTAAACGACGAAACGGCCGTCGGGCGACCACGCTGGATCGACCGCATACTCGCCGACAAAAAGAGCCGGCGAGCGACCGTCGAGCGGCACACGGAACAGGTGGGGGACGCCGTGATCGTCCGCCGCTGAGGTAATCGATTGGCCATCAGGTGCCCATGCAGGGGCGCCTTGCAGATCCAGAGAATCGGACACGATCCGCACGTTTGTACCGTCGGCCTGCATGACGTACGAGAGCGTCTTCCCGTGTTGCTGGACTGAGAATGCAATCGATTGTCCATCCGGAGCAATCGCCGGGCCACCAAAGATTCGCGCTCCGTCGCCGCGCCACAACTCGGTGCTCGCCCCATTGACGAGCTTCTCGATGCTCTCACCGGCGCCTGTGGCAGAAATATATAGAAGATAGTTCGGACCTAATCGCGGGGAGAACCCCGTGCTGGTGGTCAGCGGGATTCGTGCAGCCGACGCCACCTTAGCGGGCGAATCTGTGATCTGCAGACGCCACAGTGTTCGCTTCGGACTTGCCAGCGTGGCAACCAGACGGCGACTGTCGGCGCTGGCAGCGAGCGATGTGTATTGGTCGAGCCCAGAGGTCAGCCGGTGGGGGATGCGCCGGTTGACGTCCATGCTATAAAGGCGCGGCCCCGAACCGTCGGGGTCGCTGCCGAGGTACATGAGTGTCCGCCGATCCAATAGGATCGGGTAGCTCACCCGTCCATTGTGCGACGTGATACGTTCAGGGGTTCCGCCGGCTGGACTGACGCGCCAGATGTCCAACTTGTCCGGGAGAGAGCCTTGGACGAAGTAGATGAATGCGGCGTCGGGCGCCCATAATGGAAAGTGAGAGTGCAGACCGGCAGCCGAAGTGAAGATGTGCCGACCTTCCGATCGAATGTTGCCTTCCGACACGTACAGCGGGTCTCCGGGGCCGGGCGTGTGATACGTAAGTCGGGAGCCGTCATGCGACCAGTCAAACTCGGCTACGCCCTCGAGGTATGGCCTCGGCTCGCCGCCCAGAGTAGGCGCTGCCCAGACGCCGATGTCGCCACCCTCAGACCCGCCGGGCTTGCGAACCCAAAACGTGACGAGAGATCCATCGGGCGAGAATCCCAAGGTTCGGATTGATGGATTCGCCAGTTCCTGAATACTCCCACGGGTCAGGTTGTGGAATTCACCCGAACCGACCTGCGTAACCCAGACATCCATCTGGCCGTCGCGGTCCGACAAAAACGCCACGAAATGACCGTCACGGGACACGGCGGCGTCCTGGGCCACTCCTTCGAAATCCGTGACGGACTGAAATCGCGCGTCGGCGATCGGGCTTCGCCAAAAGTACTCCGTCTTCCGAAGCCAGACGCTCAGAACAATTGCCAGCACGGCTCCGGCTGCCATCAACGGCAAGACGAACCTTCTTGTTAGAAAGGTCGAAGTCGCGGATCTCGGCGGCGCAGTGGGACTTGGGACAGAGGAACCGTTGCCATTCTCTTGCCCTGCTCGAAGATTCCGACTGCGCGCCCACGCGTCCAATTCCGCACGAGAGGCGTAAACAGAGCCCATCTTGTCGTGCAGGTGCCGGTGAACAGGCATCCCCTCTCGCTTCTCCCAGCGCTGGACCGTGGTCACGTCGCGGTCGAGGTGTGCCGCGATTTCCTTCCACGAATCGAGCCGGTCTTCGAGTGGTGTTTCGGACGGCGGTGTTCCAAGGGATGGTTCGCCCATCGCTCTCCTAGGTGGTCCACGGTCACAACGGCCGAGGAGCCCAAATTGTAGCCTCCTCTGCCAGCAAAGGCACGGCAAAACGCTGCATTCGACGGCAAAGTGAAGGAATGGCGGCAATTCTGTGCCTTACCGCTTGTAGGCACCTACCCATGTGTCCGATTGTGTCCGAGCGTCTCAGGTGATTTTCAAATTTAGAAATGGGAGGGTTTTTCATGAAAAACAAAGCTTTCGGTTGTACGGCGCTCACTGTTGCGGTCCTGCTACTGGCAGCCAGCGTCGGCGCGGTGGCTCAGACTGCGTCGCTCACGACATTCATCGGAGAGGTGAATGCCTATTCGCCAACAGCCACTAGCACAACCGGTGTTGTAACTGGTCCGTATGAGATCCGCGGCCCATGGTCGATGACGTTAAAGGGAAGCTCAACGGCAGATTTTTCAACCGACTTGAACATGGAAGAGTCGGATGGCTGGTGCATGACCCAAAACGGCTCAAACTTTGATCCGGCCGCCCGGAACCCTCATACTCACCACATCAGTCTCGTCAATGCCGCTGTCACGACGATCACCAACGGCTTCCAAATCACCGGATCGGCCACCATCATGGCGAACGGGAGCATCAACACCACACTGTCGCCATCCGTTTTGACGGTACAAGTCACGGGCGGCACGGACCGCAAGTACTCCAACATCACCTTAACCTTTGCGTCTCCAGCCTCCGGACATTTTGGAACCGAACCGGTGGCCGGGGTAGTTCGAAGCGTCACGGTATCCGGCAGCAAGGCACGAAAG
Organism: uncultured Acidobacteriaceae bacterium; assembly: GCA_963701935.1. Classification (GTDB taxonomy): domain Bacteria; phylum Acidobacteriota; class Terriglobia; order Terriglobales; family Acidobacteriaceae; genus Sulfotelmatobacter. Next base: position 43,631 of record CAVPBT010000006.1, read on the forward strand.
TAAGTAGAACGGCTTGGTGCAGCTTTGCATAATCGACAGCGCAGCGATTTTGACGAGCACCGCGCCCACGACGTTGAACCTTGACGCGTAGGGCGTTGCGGGATGAGGAAAGAAAAGAAGATGCCCGCGCAGCGAGAGTGAATCTCGCGCGCGGGCTGAATTTTGTTTCAACCTAGGAAGTATCCGATTTCGAGAGTCGAGAGCGGCCACCGAATCTGAACAATTGTCGTGAGGCTTGCATTTGCGGTGATCCTAGGCCACGCCACATGCCAGCCGCGCCACTCAGTCTGCCGCGCTTGGCGATGATCCCATTTTGGAAGCCCTGTGATCCTTGTCACCCCCAAATGTGCTCCGAGTGACGGTGCACTCCCGCTTAAACTCTCTACATTGTTAGCAGAGCGAGCAGCTCGGTTGGAGGAGTGTGTCTATGCAAGCACCCTCGGCTGGATAGTCTTCCCACTGCAGAGCAGGATTTCATCGACAAAATGATCGTCGGTCGCCGGGGACGACCCGGGGCACTGCTTGGCATCCTGGAGGCCGTGCAGGAAAGGAACCGCTACAAATATCTTCCTTTGGAGACGTTGCGCTACATCGCGGCCAAGACGGAAATGCCGCTTTCGCGCATCTACAGCGTTGCCACCTTCTACGCGCTCTTTAACCTCCAGCCACAGGGCGAAAACACCATCTGCATTTGCCGGGGCACGGCGTGTCATACCCGCGGTTCGCGCAAACTTTTTCAGGGAGCGCGGCTCGACTTGGGATTAAGTCTTGACGACGGGGACAGTAACGCAAGCGAGGCCGACAAACTCTTACTCACGACCCCGGATCGTCAGTTCACCGTGCGCACCGTTGCTTGCTTTGGACAGTGCGCGATGGCGCCGGTCGTGGAAGTAAACCATCGCATCTGCGGCCATGCCACGGAACGTACTTTGCAGCGAGAAATCGCAACCATTCGAGCAGGAGAATAGCCCAATGACTCGAATTCTGGATATTGGAGCGTTCAACGCGGTGCGCGAAGCGGGCCTGGCCAAGCTCGTTCCGCCGGTTCCGCGTCTGGCCGTGGGCATGGGAACCTGCGGCCGTGGCAACGGCGCCGAGGGCTTGTATCAGGCCCTTCTTCAGGCCATCGAGAGCAGTGGAGCCAACCTCATCCTGGCGCCGGTGGGATGTTTTGGAGCCTGCTTTCAAGAGCCGCTCGTCAACGTACGTCTGCCGGGATGCCCTCTGGTGATATTGCGCCGAGTGCAGGCCAACGATGCCACTCGCGTGCTGCACGACATCGCCAACGGCAGTCTCAGCCCGGATCTCATCTACTGCAAGATCGAAGAGTGGGATCACATCACGGGCCACGTGCGCTACGGGCAGGCGTATCCTGAGATCCCTTTGTGGAGCGATGTGCCGTTCTTCAAAGGGCAGAAGAAGATCGTATTGCGGAATTGCGGGCTCATCAATCCCGATGACATAGAGGAATACATCGGTGTCGGCGGATATCAGGCGCTCTACAAAGTATTGATCGATGCGAATCCGGCTGGGGTGATCGAGCAAATCAAAGCCTCCAAGCTGCGTGGGCGAGGGGGGGCGGGATATTCGACGGGCAGCAAATGGGAGTTCCTGGCCAAGGCAAAGGCGGAACCGAAGTACATCATCTGCAACGCCGATGAAGGCGACCCCGGCGCCTACATGAATCGCAACGAAATTGAAAGTGATCCGCACTCGTTGCTCGAGGGAATGATCATCGGCGCCTACGTCATGGGCGCGAGCGAAGGAATCATTTACGTGCGGGCGGAGTATCCGCTCGCGGTGCACCGCCTGAATCGGGCGATCGAACAGGCGCGCGAATATGGATTGCTTGGCGAGAACATTCTCGGCCGTGGATTCAAGTTTGATATCGAACTCGTGGAGGGAGCGGGAGCGTTCGTGTGCGGCGAAGAGACGGCGCTGATTGCATCGCTGGAAGGGGAGGCTGGGAGACCGCGACCGCGGCCACCCTTCCCGGCGCAGAAGGGGCTCTGGGGAAAACCCACCAACATCAACAACGTCGAAACCTGGTACAACATCGCGCCCATCGTAACCCGGGGGCCGGCTTGGTTCACCGAGACTGGGAGCTCGAAGAGTTCGGGCACAAAAGTCTTTTCACTTGTGGGTAAGGTGAAGAACACCGGGCTCGTCGAGATGCCGCTAGGAACCTCGCTCAAAACCTTCATTTACGACATTGGAGAAGGCGCGGTGGGAGAAGGTCAGGTGAAGGCTGTCCAGACGGGCGGGCCCTCTGGAGGCTGCATCCCTCACGATATGTTCGATACCGCCGTGGACTACGAAAATCTGCAGCAACTGGGATCGATCATGGGCTCCGGGGGCATGGTCGTGATGGACGAAGACAACTGCATGGTCGACGTCGCCCGCTACTTCATCGAGTTCACACACTCGGAGTCCTGCGGGAAATGTATTCCTTGTCGAGTCGGCTTGAACAAGTGCCTGCGCATCCTGAATCGCGTCACCGAAGGTGCCGGGACAGCGCATCACCTCGAAATTCTGGACGAACTGAGCCACTACATTCGCGACTGCTCACTCTGCGGTCTGGGACAGACGGCTCCCAACCCGGTGCTGACGACCCTACGCCATTTCCGCAACGAGTTCGAGGATCACATCCTCGCCCGGCGCTGCCAAGCCGGGGTGTGCGAAGAGCTGGCGCTGTCTCCCTGTGAAAACAGCTGCCCGCTGCACATGAACATCCCGCGCTTTCTGCAGCTTTACAAAGAGAACCGGCTGGAGGATGCGTTCCTCTCCGTCATCCTCGACAATCCCCTGCCCGCTTCGACGGGGCGGGTATGCCAGCATCCCTGCGATACCCGGTGCCGGCGGCAGACGCTCGACCAGGCGGTGAACATGCGCGAGGTGCACCGGTTCATCGCAGACTCGGTTTTCGATTCCGACAAGTATGAGCCCATGGCGCAGGTCATCGTAGCGCGCAAGTTCGAACCTACGGGGCGCAAGGTTGCGATCGTTGGCGCCGGACCAGCCGGACTCACTGCAGCATTTTATCTGGCCATGCTTGGCCATGACGCCACTGTGTATGACAGCAAGTCCGAAGCTGGCGGCATGCTGCGTTTTGCGCTCCCGGAGTACCGGCTGCCGAAAGGGATCTTGCGGCGGGAGATTGAACTCATTGAGCGCCTGGGAGTGAAGTTCACCTTCAACACGCGGGTGGGCGTCGATGTGGCTCTCAACGACCTCGATGATCATTTTGACATGGTCTTCCTCTCCATCGGTACGTGGAAAGAATCCTGGGTCTATCAATCTGGTACGGAGCTAAAGGGCGTCTATCCGGCACTCAATTTCCTGGAGGCGGTTGCCGCTGCACAGGACGTGAACCTCGGCCGGCGGGTCGCAATCATTGGGGGGGGAACGCAGCCATCGATTCCGCACGCACCTCGTTGCGGAAAGGCTGCGACGTGACCGTCTTCTACCGGCGCGAATACAAGGACATGCCCGCCATCGACGAAGAAACGCAGGCCGCAAAAGAGGAAGGCGCGAAGTTTGTGTTTCTGGCAGCGCCTCATCGCGCGATTGGGGATGCCAAGGGCAACGTCAAGGCGATTGAAATCGTGAAAACGCGGCTGGGAGAATACGACTCCTCGGGTCGCCGGAAGCCCATCGCGACGAACGAAGTGCAGCGCTTCGAGTGCGACTCCGTCATCTTTGCCGTCGGCGAAACCGTCGACTTGGATTTCGCGAGGGCCTCGGGCCTGGTGCTCAAAGAAAACGGGACGATCGAAGTGAATCGCTTCACGCATGAGACTAGCCGTCCGCACTTCTATGCCGGAGGCGATCTAGTGACGGGCGCTTCCAACGTTTCCAATGCCATGGCGTCAGGCAAGCAGGCGGCGCGAAGCATCGATCTGCAGTTGATGGAAACGGACCGCTGGAACAGTCTTTACCCTGAGACGGAATACGAACAGTCTCCTCCGGAGGAGCCAAGTTCGAATCGCCGCCACACCGGGCACGCGCTCGCGGCCAGTGCTCGTGTCCGTTCGCAAGACGAGGTAGTGACCGGCCTGAGCCACGAGGAGGCCCTGGATGAAAGCTGCCGTTGCCTGCGTTGCGACGTGACCGCCGTTAACGCGAGCTAGTGGATGCTACGGTAATGTGCGCTGAAAGGAGCTAGACCTTGCCACAGAAGAAGTTATCGATCCGAATTGACGGAGAACTGATCAGCGCGCTGGAAGGCCAGACCATCCTGCAGGCGGCCAAGGCCAACAACAAGTACATTCCGACGCTGTGCGATCTGGACGGCCTGACGGCCGTGGGCGCGTGCCGGATTTGTCTGGTCGAGGTCTCCGGCTCGGAGCGGCTCTTCCCGGCATGCACCACGCCCATCCAGGAAGGCATGTCGGTAACGACCAACTCTCCGAAATTGACACGTTATCGTCGCATTTCCGTGGAGTTGCTTCTGATCGAGAGAAACCACGTTTGCGCCGTATGCGTCTCCAACGGACATTGCGAACTTCAGTCGATGGCCACGGCCCTGGGCATCAGCACCGTTGGCCTCGCGTACAACTTCCCCAAATTGTCTATCGACATGTCGCACCCGCGTTTCGTACTCGATCACAACCGCTGCATTCTATGCACCCGGTGTGTCCGGGTTTGTGCGGAACTGGAAGGAGCGCATGTTCGGGAACTCAGTTCCCGCGGCATCCATGCTCGCGTTGTCAGCGAGATGAATGAGAAATGGGGACAGGCGACGACCTGCACCAGTTGCGGCAAGTGCGTGCATGCCTGCCCTACCGGCGCACTCGCCGAAAAAGGCTGGGCGGTGGAAGAGATGGTGAAAAAGATCGACGCTGTCACCTCCCTGGTGCACCGTCGCGGAGTGCAGGTATGAAGAAGGTGAAGGTAGCCACAGTCTGGCTCGACGGATGCTCCGGCTGCCACATGTCGCTGCTCGACATGGATGCCGCCATCATTTCTCTCGCTCGCAAGATCGACCTGGTCTATGGCCCGCTGGTCGATGCGCAGGAGTTTCCCGAAGATGTGGATGTCACCCTGGTCGAGGGCGCGGTCAGCTCGCAGGATGATCTCAACAAGATTCAGAAGATCCGGCAGCGGACCCAGGTTCTCATTGCTCTCGGAGACTGTGCCGTCACCGGAAACGTCCCCGCGATGCGGAATTCCATTCCGGTGCAGAAATTGCTGCAGAGCATCTATGTCGACGGAGCACAGGAAGGGAAAGTCGTTCCTTCAGATCGCGTCCCTACTCTCCTGAAGCAGGCGCGTCCGCTGCGTGAGTTCGTCAAAGTTGATTTGTGTCTGCCCGGCTGCCCTCCACCCTCGAAGGCGATTTTCAGCGTGATTAACGATTTGTTGGATGGCAAGAAACCGGATGCCACTCGCAAAGTGAAATTCGGCTAAGGAGCGTGCCATGAAGCGCATCACCATCGAACCTGTGAGCCGCATCGAAGGACACGCCAAGATTACGATCCGCCTCGATGATCAAGGGCACGTCGCGGGAGCGGAATTTCACGTCACGCAAGTCCGGGGCTTTGAAAAGTTCACCGAAGGACATCCCTACTACGAGATGCCGGGCATCACGGCACGCATCTGCGGGATCTGCCCAATCAGCCATCTGCTGGCCGCCTCCAAAGCGTGTGACGCCATCATGGCGGTGCGTATTCCTCCGGCGGCGAAAAGGTTGCGCGAACTGGTGCACTTCGCGCAGATTGTCCAATCGCACGCTCTGAGCTTCTTCTATCTTTCCGCTCCGGATTTCCTACTGGGCATGGATTCTGATCCTGCCTCTCGGAACGTGCTGGGCGTCATCGCCGGACACCCAGAGTTGGCGCGCGACGGGATCGAACTTCGAAAGTTCGGCTTGCAAGTCATCGAGGGGCTTGCCCAGGAACGCGTGCATCCTGCGTGGATCGTACCGGGCGGCGTAGCCACCCCCCTCGCCAGCGCGGCGCGCGAGCGCATTCTTTCTGAGTTGCCCGAGGCCAAGGCAATTGCCGACCGCACCCTCCGTTTCTTCAAGGGCGCGCTCGACAACTACAAGGAAGAGATCGAGTTCTTCGGCTCAGCTCCGACCATGTATGCCGGGATGGTCGACCGAAAGGGAAACCTGCAACTCTATGATGGCGATCTGCGCTTCCGCAGTGCCGGGGGCGACATTGTCGAAGATCACATCCCCGCTGACGACTATGCGCAATGGATCGGCGAGGCCAGCCTTCGAGAATCATACTTAAAGGCCCCGTTCTTCAAGCCGCAGGGATTTCCCGGCGGCGTGTATCGCGTAGGAGCACTGGGACGACTTAACATTGCCGACCAGTGTGGGACCCCGAATGCCGATCGCGAATTCCGCGAATTTCACGAGCGTTTCGGAGCTGTGGCCCACAGTGCTTTTCTTTATCACTATGCCCGCCTCATCGAGATTGTTTACGCTCTGGAGCGGATCGAGGGATTGCTGGCCGATCCCCAAATTCTGGAAGCCCACGTACGCGCCACGGCCGGCGTCAATGCCCTCGAGGGGGTAGGCATGATCGAAGCGCCCCGCGGAACCTTGATTCACCATTACAAAGTGAACGAGGAGGGCGCCATTACCTGGGCGAACCTGATCGTTGCCACCGGCCACAATAATCTTGCTATCGGTCGGGCCGTGCAACAGGTCAGCGAGCACTTTGTCGACGGAGCCCGCCTGAACGAGGGCATGCTGAACCGTGTATCTGCCGTAGTGCGGGCCTATGATCCTTGTCTGAGCTGCTCAACCCACGCCTCGGGTCTGCTCGCGATGACGGTACGCCTCGTTGATGCCGATGGAACCATCCTCGATCAGTTAGCGACGGACTGAGGCCGCGTCCAGCCAAACCGGCCCGCCCTGAAGTCGGCAGTCGCACTCATTTAAGTGGTTAAGCCTGCAGCACGAAAAAGCCCGCGCTGCGAGACGGAGTCCCGTGCGCGGGCTGATTTTGGTTCTAGCCTAGGAAATATTCGATTTCGAGAGTCGAGAGCGAACGGACAGGGCACCCACGCAAGTGAGGCCAGCTGCGAGCAAATACCACGCAGCGGAGCCGCCCTCCGGCACCGAATCCGAACAATTGTCGTGGGGCCTGCATTTGCGGTGATCTCTATCAGGGTCTGGACCCCGATCGAGAGCAAATGACAACGGCATGAGACAAAGTAGAAGGGAAGCCCCAAGAGCCCATTTCCGCGCAACCTTATTCATGGTTCCACTCCTGCGACGCGTACGTCGTCAATTCAGGCCCATTGGCGGATCACACAGGGGGGCTAGAAATCCGCGCACTACCGCAATTAGAGACTGGGGGAAAAGTCGTGTCAAGATGCTTCTTTTTGCGACAGTTGCAAAGATTTGCAACCCATGCTTGCCAGGCGAGTTCGAGGCAGCGATCCTGATTCCGAATTGGGATCGAAGAGATAAGTCGGAGCGCCCCGACACTGTTCGCCAGGAATTGGATCCCAAATTGAGAAGAAGCAGGGAGGTCCGAAAACAGGCGAACCTAGCATGGCCGCATCAGAGGATGTGCACAGCCCGGATACGCTGCAGATCAGTTCACATCCCTTAGATTCTCGCCGCCGAGGAAGATGCGAGCCAGCCAACAGCGCGGCCCCCACGATTTGTTCCGTCTTACGAGCCAACGAAACTCCCTCCCGAAAATCTGGCGCACCGCTGGCACACTGGCGCTGGCGACGATAGTGCAACTGCAATCACTCAGGGGAGGAGATGGATGAGGGGCAATCAGTCAACCCAGGGGGAGAAAAAGCTCAATCTTCGTCATCCACCAGGCCGGCAAGGCGGTTTCCGCTGCCAATTCGTCGACGCTGGGTATCGTAGGTAAGGTCCGTCGCCGGAGAATAGTCGGCCACGGCCTCGCCATTGTGGCTTGTAGAGGCGTTCTCGTCCACCCGCGACCTCACGGATGACGGCGCTCAGACGCCCGTGCCGATCTTTGATTAGTTCCATTTCACACCTCCTGGACTCGCATTCTCAGATATTGCTTAGCACTCCGCACGATCACCGGGGACGGATCGATTGCTCTCAGTCGGGCCACCTCGTTAAGGGCTTCATCAAAATTCCTAAATCCGACCAAGTCGAAATACAGGGCGATCATCACCGGCGACCGCGATAAGCCGGCAACGCAATGAATCAACACCCCACCAGCGATGATGTTTCGAGCAATGGCCTGCATCACCTCATCCACCATCTCGAAGTGCAAAGGTTGCGCATCCAGCATGGCGAGCTGAACGTATGTGATGTCTGGGCACCTGGATTGAATCTTCTCAGCGCACACACTGACAATGGTCCTGATGCCGAGCGGGTTTGCTTCGGCCAAGCGCTCAGCCGCGCGAAGACTACCCAGGAATAGGCGCTCAAATGGAGTTGGAGTAATGGTCACAATTAGTTTTGCTCTCCCTCTTTGCTCTGTTCTTCGTGGGCTTCTGTAAGTTCACCCCTCCTTCAAATGCTGATTTCCCCATTCCGCTACTCGCGCTGGTCTCGTTCAATGAGCTGAATCGCGACGTTTGTGCGTGGTTCAATCAGAGCCGATCGCGAGATCGGTCTCTGCCTAAAGCCGGCCCGCTTCAATGGGATCCGGGCTGTCGGCGCACTTGGGACTGTGAACGTGGTACCCGCTACCAAATGCGGGATCCCCACACGATAGAGAATTTTCTGCACGTACCGCACGCATGCTTCCTCGCGCCCACGAGTAGAAAGGCGGCCTCGCTCCCAATGCGGAATCTGGATGTCGTCAACACGTGCGAACAGCCGGCATTCTGCTATCTCCGATGCCTTCGGAAGATCCTCAACTGACAGCAGATTTCTGCTTTTGAGGATTCCTTTGAGTTCGTCCAGGGACACCCGTCGCCAACTCTGGTCCGGCTGATGTATGTCAATATCAAAGCCGGAGTGAAGGGCGAAGGATCCGACCACAGGATCAGTCACAACCACGTCCAAGTCGTCCGTGGACTCGGCACCCTGGCGGATCCTCACGGATTGTATTGGCACTGCGTTCACCAACAGCTCGAAGGAAAATTCGTCGGGAGTGAATATGTCCGACATCTCTGTTGAAGCTCCTCTCGGTTAAATCTGACTTGTCAAGCTTGAGCCGCGCTCATCATCACGCGTCCATGAAGTTCAATCCCGTGCTCGCCGCGATAACAGAGCGACGGAGAGTGCTGCGCCGCTTCCACTGGTGCCATTATCCTGTTGCACCCCATACAGGTCCTCAAGAATCCGGTGACAACAAAAGTGCTGCTAACTCTGTCAATTTTCGATGATGGTAAAGGGCCCTGATTTTGCCCGCGCCTTTTCAAAGAGGGCTCCTGGAAAGACAGACTGGACAGCGATAGTGCGGATCCGTCAAGATCTCCACGCGCGAAGGAAGCTGGAGGCCTCGCCTGATCTCCCGCACCAGGGCAGGTCTCTTGATAATGCATCTGTCCATGTACAGGACATGTTGACCAGTGAGGTTGTTGTAAACGCTGCGGCCGCGGGGAAATTCGAAATACTCTTGGTCACGCGGCACTCGCCCTGAATTCTGGAGTTCAGCCCAGAATACTTCATGGGAGCGCCTGTGATCGGCGAACTCGGAACCCAATTCAGCCTCGGAGAGTTGGCTGGACTCGACTAGAACATGATCATTGACAACGAAGAAGATCCCGACAAATACGACCCGGGAGAACCTAGAATCCGTGCTCGACAGCGGCGGAATCCGACGTTTCTGCTGCCTCGTGTTACATTCTACCCGCGCCGATCGGAATTTGGTTAGGATTGGCAGGGCTCTTCTTGGGAAGTACACCTAAGTACTCGTGCCGAGATTATTTATGTAACCACTGGTATCCGAGCAAGAGAAGCATGTCTTGCGCCTGTTCGCCGAAGGCAAGGATAGCGATGAGGTAGGCGGTACTCTGGGTATCAGCCCGCAGACCCTCCGCAATCACCTTCACCACATCAACCAGAAACTCCGCACCCACAACCGCCTGGAAGCAGTCATGAATGCGATCCAGCGGAAGCTCATCTGACAGTCCCCGTACAACTGTCCCGGATTTCGGTACGAACGCTTCATTGTGCGTTTTCCCCACCTGCGGCACATTGGTTTCAGCCGGTCGTAACGGCGGGAGTTGCCAATGATTTCCCAATGCTCCAACCCACAATGCGGAAGTGTTCGTGATTATATCTTTTGTGCGAACGCGATTATCGACTGAACCACGCTAGCTCGCCGAGGCTACAAGAACTTCCGAACTGATGCCCCAACTAGTCACCTTGGTCTGGTGGTTAGGTTTCCACGCCCCGGAGGGAAGGTAATCCGCGAGTTCGATAGGATGACAGCCGCCCACGATGCCCGGACTGAGCCGCCACAAGCGTTGCCAGCCCCAGCAGACTACACGGGATAGGGGAGACTCACCGAACGTCATGCTCACCAGACAGAGGTTGCCTCCGGGCACGAGCACACGGTGAGCCTCTGACAAGAGTCGCTCGATGAAGTCGGGCGCAAGTAGATCGAGGACGTAGGTGGAAACAAAGCGGTCGAAGCTGCTGTCTGGCTCAGGTATGCGGGGGGAACCGTCAGTCTGATAAACACGTGCACGTCCTGACCACGGCTTCAGACGCGACAGCGCAAGCGAAACCATTGTGCTGCTGATGTCAATCCCGACGTAGCGGGCGTCAGCGGGCAGACTGTGTTGCAACAGACCTGCGGCAAATGCCCCCGTGCCACAGCCGAATTCGAAGACGGAATGCGCGGAGCCGAAACCAGCATGTGCGATCAGTTGGCTGGTAGCGGGATTCTCGTAAAAGCGTTGCCAATCCTGCCCAGAGCCAAGGCGGTCATAGAAACGCTTCGCCTTTTCCGGCTCAAGGTAGCGACTGGATGGCTCGCGAACGCTCACACGCGAATCTTAGCAGCCTCCGCTTTCAGCAGCCCGTTTGTCACTCAGTTGCCGGGCTTAGCAAACTGATTGTAGAGCCAAGCAAAGACTGCCCCAGCGATGAAACCATCGACGGCTCCATAGAGAGTCCCGACGATAATCTCTGCAATGCTGCGAGTCGCATGGTAGCCGGGGTAGACCGACGCCATTGTCTGGAGGAACTGCTGACCATAGTTGCCCCAGACCAAGTTGGCTAGACCCGTGCCCAGCATCGCAAAGCCCCAAAGGATTCCAGATGCCATTGCCAGACCCTTTACGCTTAATCTCATGGCTTGCTCCTCTTCTTAGATTCTACGACCCCTAGCCGACCGCCAGCCGTGCGGACGGACAGGCAGTCCTGCCTCGCGCATACAATGACGGCATGAAAGACCTGAAGAATCGAATCGCTCTTGTGACGGGCGGCAGTCGAGGAATCGGAGCCGCAGTCGCCATTGCGTTGGCTAACGCGGGCGCTGATATCGCAGTGAACTACCGTGAGCGAGCCGACGCCGCAAATGCGGTCTGTGGCGAAATCGCCGAGATGGGGCGGAAGGCAATCGCGGTTCAGGCTGACGTGTCCGTCGCCGCCGACGTGAAGCGCATGGTCGCGGAAGCCGAGGCGCACATCGGAGGCATCGACATTCTCGTCAACAACGCAGCCATCGCCCATCCGCGCAAATTGGAAGAGATCACGGAAGCGGAATGGGACGAAGTTCTCACCGTCAATCTCAAGTCTGTGTTCTTGGTGACACAGGCGGTGATCGGCGGGATGCGACAAAGAAAATGGGGGCGCATCGTCAATTTGTCCTCTGTTGCCGCACAGACAGGCGGGGCTGTAGGGGCGCATTACGCTGCGTCCAAGGCGGGGATCATAGGGCTGACGCACTCTTGCGCCTCGGCGTTCATACGAGAGGGGATCACCGTCAACGCCATCGCTCCCGCGCTGATCGAGACGGATATGGTAACCAGCAACCCCAATGCGAACCCGAATCTTATTCCGATGGGGCATTTTGGTTCGGTGGATGATGTGGCATCCGTGGCGGTGATGCTGGCGATGAACGACTACATGACCGGGCAGACCATCTCGGTCAATGGCGGCTGGTATATGAGCTAGTTCGCCGAAGGGTCGCCGTTCCGTTTGACCGTTGCCGTGCTTATGTTGGATATTGAGACGGAATGGACGTTGAACGCATCATTGACGACATCGAGCAGCTACAGGAAATGTTCGAAGCGCCGGACATTAGACCACTCAGCGCAAGCGACCTCTCTGCTGCGAATCGAAGGCACGACGAAATGCTCGCGCATAGCCCGTGGTTTCGGCTCTGGCAGCGATATGGCGTTTGTTGCCGAAGCGAGTCTCCGACACTCCGGCTAGGGGAATTGGAGAGCTAGACCTCACAAGCGCAACTCGGTTTCTGGGGGTAGGTCTACACCCAGCCAACCCGCGAGCGCGACTGGATCATCAACGAAAACTCGCTTCTGTTCCAAGTCTAGCAATCCAATCTTGACCAATTCCTCCGCGTTCATAAGGCGCTTCTTGATCGTTCTGTCAGGTTGCCAGCGGTTGCGCATCATGTTGTCCGCAGCCGCGAGAGCACGCTGTATATAGCGCGAAAGCTGAGGATTCCCGCCTGCGTTATCCTCGTAGTACGCGATAGCGACCGAGAACGGAGCTTCAGCGCACATCCCGATGTCTTCATGCCAGTTCAGGACAATCGCAGAGCCGCGTGCGATACCCAATTTGTAGTTCGTGGTGACATACAAGGAAAGAACCGGAACTTCTATCCCTCGCTCAACCTCTTGAAAGATTTCTTCGACTCTTTCTCGCTCCGATTCCTCGCGGAACAGTCGGTCTTCGTAGGCTCTCACAAGTTTGTCTGTCGGAATTCCTCGACCCGGCTGGTCTGAGATGAGCATGCCGCTCTGTTCCAGCACCCACAGGTTTCGTGCGATGTCATCGACACAGACTCCAAGATAATTCAAGTCTGGCTCCGAATCGAAGCGCACCGCATAGCGTCTTCCGTAGCGGTGACTGAGCCAGTACGCCGCATGAGCTATGAAGCCGCGTACTTCTCGGTCGCTCCGCTTGGAGGGCACATGGAAATCCCAAGACTCCAGCGTAATTTCTTGGCGTTGGCTCCCAGCATTCTTGAATCTGAATGATCCAGAATCGAACGCCCTCCGTTTCACGCGCCTGTTGGCGAGGTCCATCGTGTCGCACGGCACGACCTGTCGCATATGTGTTCCCGAGACCGCGATTGTGCGAATCAGCCTAGACGCTGAACGCTGCTGGGGGAATGGATTTGACGATCTTGCATTGAACCCGGTCGCAATTGATCGACGGCAAGAACATCGTGGGCACGCACGCTAAATAGCTGCGCCACATGACGTTGACAAAGCCCGCGCTCCGAGTAAAATAGCGACTGAGAGTCATTTATGGTTGGCAGTCACTAATGATGAAAAATCATGCATCTCACTCTACCGCTCTCGTTCAAGCTTTCGCTTCCGAAAAGCTGCCTCACTTGGCAGGCCTGGGACGCCGCCAGCGTCGCGCTGCTGAAACTCGCGTGCGCTTGTTCCGCTGCGCGCTCCAGCTTTTTGCCGAGCGCGGTTTTCCCAACGTCACGGTGGAAGACATTACCGAAACGGCGGATGTCGGCAAGGGCACTTTCTTTAACTATTTCGAGAGCAAGGACCACGTGCTGGGTGTAATGGCTGAAATTCAGCTGGGCAAGGTGAGAGAAGCCTTAAGGCTGGCTGAATCTGGCAAACAGACCATTTATTCGGTCTTGCATCGTTTGTTCCTTCGCGTCGGGGAGGAACCTGGCCGCAGTCCCGACCTCGCCCGTGCCCTGATTTCCTCTTTTCTGGCGAGTGAGAGCGTTCGTGGGCTTGTCGACCGCAACATGTCCGAAGGCCGCAAGATCGTTGCCCAGATTGTGGCCACAGGGCAAAAACGCGGAGAGATCGACCCTCGCTTGAAAAAAGAAAAGGTTGCTACCCAGCTTCAGCAGACATTCATGGGAACACTCCTGCTCTGGTCGCTGCACGGTAAGCCTGCACTCGAAACCTGGATCGAAGAAAGCTTTAAACATTTCTGGAGGGCAATCACCATCTCCGGTCAAGAGCAAAAGCAATGAACTGCAATCTTCGTACTGCCGTCATCCTGTCGCTAGCGATGCCCATCTTTGGCGCGCTGAGCGCAGCCCAGGAACTAACGCCCTACCGCCTCACGTTGCGCGATGCCATTCAGAAGGCGCTGCAGGCCAACCTCAACGTGCTCGTCGCCGACACTAAGGTCGAGGAAGCCCAGGGCACTCGCATGCGGCGCTTATCGGCCGCGTTGCTTCCGCGAGTGCGGGTGCAAAGCTACGCCAACTATCAGAATCGCTCCCTCAGCGCCTTCGGGATCACGGCCCCTGGCTTTCCCCCCGTCATCGGACCGTTTTCCAATTATGATTTTCGCTTCTATGCGGATCAGAACATTGTTGATCTTCAGAGTTATCGCGGCTGGAAAGCCAGCGAACGTGCCCTGGATGCCAGCAAAATGGATTACCAGGATGCGCGAGATCTCATTATCCGTGCCGTTGCCAGCCTCTATCTCAACGCCCAGTCTGCCGCGGCCCGCGCTGATGCTGCCCAATCCCGGGTGACCGACTCAGATGTTTTGTACAAACTGGCAAAAGACAAGCACGATGCCGGAACTGCAACGGGTGTGGACGTACTGCGCTCGCAGGTGCAGCTTGCGAACGACAAGCAGGCTCTGCTGATTGCGCAGAACCAATACAAACAATCGCTGCTCACCCTCGCACGCAACCTGGGCATGAGACCGAGCACGCTTTTGGACCTCGCCGAGTCGCTCCGCTATCAGCCCTTAGGCCCACTTCAGGCCGAGAGTCTTGTGCCCTCGGCACTCCTCACGCGCCCCGACTACCTATCGCTTGCCACCCAGCGCCTGGGGCTGGTCGAACAGCAACGTGCCAGCCGTGCGCGCTACTATCCGAAGCTCAGCATCAACGGGAACTATGGCGGACTTGGCCGCAGCATTGGAGGCGTGCAGGGCATAGGCGTCATTCAAGGCCAGATCGACTTTACGGTATTTGATCGCGACCGCAGCGGCGAGGCGAAGGAACTTGCCAGCCGAGTTAAGCGCATCGACGATCAAATCGACGATTTGCGCCGCGGCGTCGAAGAGGACATTCACGACGCGCTGCTAAATCTCGAGTCCGCGGCGGAACAGGTCGCTGTCGCCAAAGAAGGGCAGGAACTGGCGCAGCGTGAACTCGAACTCGCACAGGATCGTTTCCAGTCGGGTACGACCAACAACGTGGAAGTGGTTACCGCCCAGGACGAACTTGCCCGCGCACAGGAAAACTACATTCTTGCCGTCTCCAGCCATACTGATGCGAAATTCGCGCTGGCGCGGGCCGTTGGTGACACGGAGAAGAACATTGGAAAGTATCTGGGCAATCCGTAAGCACTTTGTCGACCGGACTGTGATTCATGGTCATGGAGCTAACTTTCGCGCCCAGCGAGGTGTGAAGCTATGAAGCGACGTATACCGATTCTGATCCTACTGGCTGCGGTGATCGCTGCCGGCGTTTATTATTACCCGCGTCTGACCAAGAAGTCCGGACCCGAGAATCAACTCACGGTCTCGGGCAATATCGAAGCGCACGAAAGCCTGGTGAGCTTCAAGGTCCAGGGACGCATCGTCGATCTGCCGGTCGAGGAAGGCCAATCGGTTGAACGAGGCGCCTTGCTCGCGCGTCTCGATGACGCCGATTACAGGCAGAAGGTTCAGATCGACGAGGCCACGGTTCACGTGCGCGAGTCGAACCTCGCGCTGACGCTCGCTGGAACTCGCGAGCAAGAAGTGAAGGCATCGCAGCAAACCATGCTCGATGCACAAGCCGATCTAGAGGAAAAGAAGCTCGACTACGACCGCGCTCAGCGCCTCTTCAGCAGAGATGAAGTCTCTGCCCAGGACCGCGACCTCGCCGATACTGCCTTGAAACGCGCGCAAGCGACGTTCCGAGCCGCTGAGCAGCGTTATAACGAAGCCGTCGAGGGTAGCCGCAAAGAGGATATCGTGATCGCTCGCGCCAACCTCAGGGAGGCCCACGCCAACTTGGGTCTATCGCGAGTCACCCTGGACTACACAACCCTCAGTGCGCCCTCCAACGGTGTGATCACCGTGCGCCAGGCTGAACTGGGAGAGGTCGTCGTTCCCGGTACTCCGATCGTCACTCTCGCCGACCTCGATCACATCTGGTTGCGCGCGTATATCGCCGAAACCGATCTGGGCCGTATACGCTGGGGCCAGGAAGCAACCGTCACCACCGATACTTATCCCGGCAAGCAGTACCGCGGACGCGTCTCATTCATCTCCTCAAGCGCCGAATTTACGCCCAAAAGCGTTCAGACCTACAAAGAACGCGTCACTCTCGTCTATCGCATCAAGATCGACATCGACAACCCCAATCATGAACTCAAACCTGGAATGCCCGCTGACGCTCACATCGATCTCGTCCCAGCCAGCCCAAACGCGCGCCAACAGGACGTTGCGCCGCAGAAGTAATAGGTAATGACCGAGCAACCCCAATCCGCAATCATCGCCGAAGGACTTACGAAGAGCTTTCCCGGCGTGCGAGCGGTGGATCACCTGAGCTTTGATGTGAGTTCTGGAGAAATCTTTGGTTTGGTAGGTCCTGACGGTGCCGGGAAGACGACAACCCTGCGCATGCTCGCGGGTATCATGCCACCCGATGAAGGGATGGCCAGTGTCGCTGGCTCTAATGTCGTTCACGATCCCGAAGGTGTCAAGCACCATCTCAGCTACATGCCGCAGCGCTTCGGGCTTTATGAAGATCTCACTGTCGATGAAAACATCCGCTTCTATGCTGACCTGTTCGGAGTAAGAAAGGTTGAGCGCGAAGAGCGTTCCACCCAACTGTTACAGGCAGCCGGCATGAGAGAATTCCGCAAGCGTCTCGCCGGGAAGCTTTCCGGCGGCATGAAGCAAAAGCTAGGCCTGGTCTGCGCGCTCATTCATCGACCAAAGGTAATCCTGCTGGATGAGCCGACTACGGGCGTCGATCCCGTTTCACGCCGCGACTTCTGGCGCATCCTTTATGAATTAGCCTCGGAAGGTGTGGCGATACTCACCTCCACCGCCTACCTTGACGAAGCGGAGCGCTGTCATCGGGTGGCCCTACTCCATCAGGGCAAGCTGCTCTTCTGCGACACGCCTGCAAATCTCAAGGCCAAGCTGGGCAAGGGCGTCTTGTCTATCACCTCATCCGAACCTCGCAGATTGCGTGACCAGCTCGAACACGCGGTTGGGATCTCCAGTCTGGTGCTGACCGGGGATGGTCTGCACGTAGTGGTTGACGATGCAGCCCGCCGTATCCCCGAATTCGAGGCCCGGCTGAACATCGCGCATGTTCCATTCGACACCATTCAACAAGTTGTTCCCTCGGTCGAGGACCTCTTCGTTGATGCGGTCAGCAGTGGAGCGTCAGTCCATGCCTGAGGTCAACAATTCTGTCGTAATCGAGAACCTGCTCAAGCAGTTCGGCGATTTTGTAGCCGTCGATCGCATCAATCTCGAGATCCGCAAAGGCGAAGTGTTTGGTTTTCTTGGACCGAACGGCGCCGGCAAATCCACCACCATACGCATGCTCTGCGGCCTGCTGACGCCCACATCCGGACGCGCCCAGGTTGCCGGATATGACGTGGCCCGTGAACCTGAATCCGTGCGCCAGAACATTGGCTACATGTCTCAGAAGTTCTCTCTCTACAACGATCTCAAGGTGATTGAAAACATACGCCTGTTTGCGGGCCTGTATAGCGTGCCTTCCAACCAGCTCAGAGAACGAATCGAATGGGCGCTCGCGATGGCGAACCTCAAAGGCCAGGAGAATCTGATTACCGCTACGCTTCCCGGCGGGTGGAAGCAACGTCTCGCCTTGGGCTGCGCGGTGTTGCACAAACCGCCCGTCATCTTTCTGGATGAGCCCACTTCCGGCGTCGATCCCATCTCGCGGCGCCAGTTCTGGGACCTCATTCACCACATGGCAGAGGAGGGCGTGACCGTCTTCGTAACCACGCATTACATGGAAGAGGCGGAATACTGCAACCGTCTGGCGCTGATCTTTCGCGGAAAGATCGTTGCCCTGGGCACGCCTTCAGAGCTGAAGCAGAAATCGATGCAAGGCGAACTACTCCTGGTCGAGTGTCAGCCGCTGGGCAACGCAGTGGAAGTCCTGCAATCCGCTCCGGGTGTGATGGAAGCCGCAGTTTTCGGTAATGCTTTGCACCTGGTTGTGCGCGACGCTACCGCTGCAATCCCGCAAGTTAGAAAGTATCTGTCGGATCGCAGCATCACTGTCAGCCGGGTCGAGAAGATACAGCCCAGCCTGGAAGACGTTTTCGTTTCTCTTACAACCGCAAGCGATTCGGGAAAGGAATGGGAAGCATGAGCTTCACTCGCTTTCTAGCCGTGGCTCGGAAAGAGGTCGTCCAGATCCTCCGCGACGCGCGCAGTTTGATCATTGTCGTGATCATGCCGGTGATTCTGGTGCTCTTGTTCGGTTACGGTGTCAATCTCGATCTCAAGGGACTGCCCGTTTACGTGTACGACCGCGACGGTAGCCAGCAGAGTCAGGATCTTCTGAAGCGCTTCCAGGCCAGCGCGTACTTCGACGTTGTGCGGGTTGTGAACGACTACCCCGCGCTCGCCCGATC
This sequence comes from uncultured Acidobacteriaceae bacterium, assembly GCA_963701935.1. Lineage (GTDB taxonomy): Bacteria > Acidobacteriota > Terriglobia > Terriglobales > Acidobacteriaceae > Sulfotelmatobacter. The sequence continues at coordinate 62,297 of CAVPBT010000006.1, forward strand.
GCTCGACGACGGCCACGCCAAAATGGGGATTGTTGTCCCGTGGGACTTCTCTCAGCGTCTGCACGACGGCCGCCCTGCCCAGGTACAGGCGCTCGTCGATGGTAGCGATGACAATACCGCTAACGTTCTCATTGGCTACTCGCAAGCCGTTGTTCAAGGCTATTCGTCGGACATCCAACTCGAGTGGCTTCGCACCCGCGGCAAACTTGTCCAGCCTGCTCCTGTCAGTGTTGAAACGCGCACCTGGTACAACGAGGATCTGGAGAGCAGCGCATTCATTGTTCCCGGCGTGCTTGCCCTGGTCATGTCGGTAATCGGAGCGTTCCTCACTTCGCTCACGATAGCGCGCGAATGGGAACGCGGCACCATGGAGCAGTTGATTTCAACTCCGGTCACGTCGGCTGAGATCATGCTGGGAAAGCTGGTGCCCTATTTCATCATCGGAATGTTCGACGTCATCGTCTGCGCCCTGATCGCCATCTATTGGTTTCACGTTCCCTTCCGCGGTTCTTTTCTAACGCTGCTTGTCAGTTCCGCCATGTTCATGGTGGTCGTGCTTTCGCTCGGATTCTTTATCTCCGTAACCGCAAAAAGTCAGTTCGCGGCAAGTCAAATCGCGCTGCTCATCACTTTCCTTCCAGCGTTTCTGTTGTCTGGATTTCTCTATGCGATTGAGCAAATGCCCATCGTTCTGCAGTGGATCACGCGCATCCTACCAGCGCGCTACTACGTCTCGGTGCTGAAGAAGATATTTCTCAAGGGGACTCCCACCGCTTTGCTCTACACCGACCTCGTTCCCCTGGCCGTATTCACACTCGTACTGGCAGTGCTCGCCACCCGCGCATTCCACAAGAGGCTGGCGTAAGGAGGCGATGGGCCATGCTGGCGCGCCTGAAACAGATGTTGATCAAAGAGTTCATCCAGGTCTTCCGCGACAAGCGCACCCGTTTCGTGCTGTTCGGCCCGCCGATCATCCAGATGCTGGTCTTTGGATACGCTGCCACCTTCGAGATTCATCATGTTCCAACGGTTGTCCTCGATCTCGACCACAGCCAGGAGAGTCGTGAACTGATCTCCCGTTTTACTTCGAGCCCATATTTCGACGTGCAACACCAACTGACGGACTACCGCCAGATTGGCGATCTCATCGACCAAGGAAAAGCTACCGTTGGTCTTGAGATCAATGCCGGTTTCTCCCAGAACCTGCGTAAAGGTCAGACCGCGCCGCTGCAGGTGATCGTGGACGCAACTAATTCGAACACCGCCCTGATCGCTTCGGGCTATGTCACGCAGATCGCGGTTGGCTTCTCCCAGGACTACCAGCAAGACCGCATCTACCGCATCTCACCGCAAATGATCGAGGAAATCCCCTCGGTGCAGCTCGAACAGCGGCCCTGGTACAACCCCGACTTAAGGAGCCGCTGGTTTTTCGTGCCCGGAATTATCGGCAGTCTCACTCTTGTGCTCGTGGTTACGTTGACGGCCTTTGCCGTGGTTCGCGAACGTGAGATCGGCACTCTCGAGCAGATCATGGTGACGCCCATCCGCCCGGCTGAGTTTATTCTCGGCAAGACGTTGCCCTTCTTTCTGATTGGTCTCTTTGACGTTTCACTGATTGCGACAGTAGGAACGCTGTGGTTCCAGGTTCCATTTCGTGGTAAGATTCTGGTGTTGCTCGCGGGCGCAATTCTTTTCTTGTTGTGCATGTTAGGTGTTGGCCTGTTGATCTCGACCGTCTCGTCTACCCAGCAACAAGCGATGGTGACCTCCTTCTTCTTCATTATGCCCGCCATCACCTTCTCCGGCTTCGGATTCCCCATCAGCACCATGCCGCAGTGGCTGCAATATCTCACTTTCCTCAGCCCGTTACGCTATTTTTTGGTCGTGCTCCGCGGCACGTATCTTAAAGGTATTGGTATGGAGATCCTCTGGCCCCAGATGCTGGCTATGGCCGTCTTGGGAATCAGCCTGCTCACGATTGCTGTCATGCGCTTTCATAAAGCGCTCGACTAGTATGGTTGGCTGTCAGCAACGTACGCTGTGGACTGGACATCGACTTGAAGCACCTGAGCGGCTCGGATGATTGGGCCGTGGACAGGCGCGAGCGCAAGCGATTTCGCTTGCGCTGAGATCCTTCGGGTACCTGTGAGTGTTTCTGTGGAAAAGTGGAAGGAAATTTAATCTTCCATTCATTAAGCGATAACGATTCAATGGGTTGCGTTTCTGGTATTTGCCGCAAGGAGAGAGGGCGATTGCACCCAAAAAGGGCGTTGACAATCTTCGAGCAACTCTCTAAGGTTGCTCCCGTCGACGGCTGAAAGGGTTGGCTTAATTAAACTTTTGCCAGTCCGAAGTAAGCTGAGTGATCAGCTCAGCGGGGCAACCCGAAGAGCAGCCAGACCTGAAAAAACCGACGGCTCTGCGAGGGGCAGTTGGGGTTTGGGACCGCGAAAGCGGCGATCGCATCAAGGGCTGTGACGGTGCATGCCTCCATGCTGTTGGCTCCCTCGCAGGAGCTGGCGGCTAGAGCATAACCAATGTCACAGCCTTTACCTTTTGTGGCGTTCCCGTCCTTCTCCGCGCGACAAGTTCTCAAGATTGCCTCCCGAATTGTTCCGGTCCTCCGTTTCCAACAAGAATTGTGAATAACCATTTGAAACGGGACTTGACTCGCGCTGTCAATGCGCATTTGACCGGTTTGCACAATAACCGATTCACAGCCCTCCGCGCGAGCGAAGGCAGCGGCTACTCGGAAGCTGAAAAAGGAACAAGTGCGCTTGCGCCACCAACTCCGCAACCAGAGGCACGCCACCTCGAAGGAGTCCCAGCACAATGACGTCGCTGCTGGTAGACCGACAGTTTCCCAGCGAGCATGCATCCGGCCTCACGCCGGTCCGCCAAGGGAAGGACTTCAAGATCTTCGTCTTCTCCTCGGAACAACATGGCGCACCTCCGCATGACGTACGATCCGCCGAGCGACGGGCGTTCAATTGGCGTGAGGCTGCTACTTGCGGCCGAGCTGGGAGCTCGTTGGTCTTCGTGAAGATCGAGGTTCAGAACTGGGTCAGGCGAAACCAGCCGGGCCCGGATCTCAGAGTCGAGATTCGTCCAGCCAACGAGCTCTTGACCGTCACTGCTATTTTACGCCCCGCTTCAAGCTGGCGTTCAATCTACAAAGCGGTGTTAGACAAATCAGGGCCCCGGAGGAGTGGACCCTCGGAGGACGAGCTCACATTGACGCCTTTTTCAACAACACAGCATTCAAACATGAAGGCGGGCGAGCGGTGAGAAAGAGGATTCGCCGCTGCACCCGATTTGGCGACGGCAGCACGTGTGGCGCCAAGCAGGCTCGAGAGGATTCCACGCGGGATGCCGCTCAGCAGTGGGTTTACCAGCCAGCCGAAAATGGCGGGCAACGCGCGGCTCAGCCCGATCGACTCAAGCTGCACGTAAACGCCACCATCTTGTTCTTCGTACCGCCAGTAGCTGTAAAGGCGCCAGAGATAGCCGTGCGCGTCATCTACAGGCATCTCATGCTCATCTGTCTGGCCGACGTTTTCCACCTCCGCGAGCCGCGTGGAATAGGAACGGCTCACTGCACGGTTCGATCCGAAGTGTTCGTAGTTGATGTCAAAGTCAGCATTAATGACGACAGTGACCAGCGATTTCTTGTAGAACTGGAGAAACACTTTGAAATTGTCGCCGTTACGCCGCAGCAGCTTGGAATTGCGCACCTCAGGTTTGTAGATGTTCCGGTGATTGTCGTAGTCCTGGACGACCGCAAGAGTTTGCAACAACGACACGTTCGGGATAAATAGCACGCCGATCCAGTCGTGAATCAGTCCGTGTGGGACTTCGATAGGATGCCCCTCTTCCTTCGTGTTCACCTGCTTAACCAGAATGTTTCCCGCGCGAAGCTTTGCGTACGCTTCCACCCGACGCGTCTCTGGCAACTCGTCAATGAAGAGGAAAGGCCCGCTGTAAACTTCGGCCTTGATCCGTTTTTCGGACGCGCCAACATAGTGCTCAAACGCAGCAGCGGTTTCCTTTTTCAATTCCGCTGCTTCGGCCGACTGTGCAACGAGGCAAACAAATGTCCAACAAAGAAGAACAACCTCGGCCGTCTTCGAGCTTGATCTATTCATTCAGGGGACAAGCCCGACATCTCTCGGAGCGGAGTATCTGCTCTTCGGACAGATCAAGCTGACGTGCGACGAACTTACCTGACTCCATCGCGTCAGGCCGGCCGGCATCGGCCAGGTAATCTCCCGCCAGTTCCAAGGCGCGGTATTTTGAGGGCGCAAGCAGATAGATGCTGTCAACACCGTGCAAGATGATTTCATAGACATTCATAAAGCTCTCCACGTTCTTGTCTGGCGCTTCATGTGCTCCGATGTGCTGCCGGGAACACCCTCAATACAGGCTGGCTGATTTTCTCCAATCCTGCTTGAGTTGCTCCATAATGTCATCCGCCAATCTGTTCGCATCAAAGGGTGAGGATTTTGTGGTCCTCCAGATAGGTTTCTGAGTCCGACGGTCCACCAGTGTGACTTCTGCCATCGTTAGCCGTACAACCACCTTGGCAGGCACTATTCTGCTTTCAGTTTGACATGTGAGAATCGCGTCAGCTTCTTCAGGCCTTGAAGCGATCCCGACTGCCGCCCATTTCTCGAGACGAGCTTTGAGCAGGAGCAGAAGATTATCTGAAGACGGAGCCACATAGATCGTTTGCACCTGGCGCAGAAGAGGGGGACCAGCTGAAAAAGTGGCCTGTGCACCCAGGAGTCCTGTGGAGAGTAACAGCCATGCGAAGATTAGCAGGGTTACCCGTTTAATTCGCAGAGGCGCGAAGTTTAATAGTCGGGAGTTCATAACGTTCCACCTTGCTTTCTCACGCACCGAGTCTTCCGCGCGTGCGGGTCTTCCCGAATTCGCAGGTTCCCAAAACTTGCCGGGACGCCATTTTCAAATATGTCAGAGAATAAACGTCCCAATTCTATAAGGCCTTCGCCACATAAGAATCGAGCGCCACCGGATCGGTTCCGACCGTGCCTTCTTGAAGAGGACAACGGCAAGGTTGCCTCCAGTTGAGCCGTTCCGGAAAGAGGACGCAATGCTGTACTTTCAATGTTCTGCCAAACGACTTCCGCTTTCTGTGCGCAAGATCACTCGTTTTGGCCCGAAAGTGGGATGTCCCAAAAATCACTGGTGGGGTCGGGGAGCGAATCGACGCGTTTTAGCTCCACCGCCCGTCGCTGAAAGGGCGGGCTTTGCGGTTGTTCATCGCGTTCAAGGTACAGGAGCGTGGCTTGCGTCAGATTTGTATTGGCGAAACTCAGATCCGTCTGACTGGCGAAGGTTGCAGAGCGCTCAAAGCATTGTGCCTGCCGGTATGCCAGGCAACTGCCACGCGGCGTAGTGACCTCGGTCACTGCAGATGCACATCCAGCGCTTGAGAATAATGGTGGTCAAAGACCCCGGTCAGGAGCTTGCGCATCGCACAAGCGCCCGGAGGTGGTTATGAAATTCCCGAAATGGTGGGTTCTTTCCTTTCTCGTGGTGGTCTTCCTTCGAATCAATTGTTGCGCAGCACTGGCCAGCATCCAGGAGAAATCTTCCAGCCAAGGAGCAACTCAAGAACTGCCAAGTCACTACCAACGCGGGAGGATTGTGGCGGTCCAGGCGACGGAGTGGCAGACCGAATATGTTGTTCAAATCTCGGTTCAATTAGAAGGCGCGGTCTACACCGGCGAATACGTGACAGAAGAAAAATCCATGGCACCACCCAGCGGGTTGGCAATCGATCAGCCCATCTCAGTGAGGTTGGTGAAAACAAAGATGTTTCTGAAGCTGGCTAACGGAGAAGAACTGATCACGCAAGTCATCAACATAACGAATCAGACCACGCGACACACCCCGGTACAGTAATTGAACTGAGGGTGCTCATCCATGAAGACAGTTCGGGTAATAACGATTGCGCGCGAATACGGCAGTGGAGGGGCCGCCATAGGGCAGGAGCTTGCCGCTCGCCTTGGCTGGAAGCTGCTGGATCGCGAACTGATCCTCGAACTTGCTCGCCGCGCTCATGTGCAGCCCTCCGAGGTGTCACAGATGGATGAGCACCCCAGTTCGTTCATTGCAAGACTGCTCAAGGCATTCTGGCTAGGCAGCGCTTATCCCTGGTCCGGTCCTGCTCCCGACGTCGTCGATCCGGACTACCTGGCCGAACTCAGCGCAATCGTAATTCGTGAGGCTGCCAAATTGGGGCACTGCGTGATTGTGGGTCGCGGAGCACAGTGCGTCCTGCAGGAACGTAAGGACGCTTTTAATGTCTTCGTATATGGCTCAAGGCAGGAGAAACTCGAGCGGATCCAAAATCGCTATCCAACGCACACTGAGTGCGAAGCGTCTCTCGACGAGTTCGACCGCATCCGCGGGGCATACATTCGCATGTACCACCGCTGCGATTGGACCAACCGGCACCTTTACGATTTGATGATCAATTCGGACGCGGGCATCGATCGGGCCGTCGGAGTAATCCTCAATGCGGCAGGATTGGCCGTCCCGCAGAAGGGCTCGAGCACTTAGAAGCTGAGTTGTGCGGGGCCGGAGATGGCCGTTTCAAGTCGAACTTCGGCCTCAAGTACAGGCGTCTGGGAGCCGACGCTCGAGTCAGTCCGCCATCCCGGTTCTCCCAGTATCCCTGCATCCTCAGCATCGCCGATCGTCTCAGAAGGGCACCGTTGGATCATTGCCATCGCGGTTATGTCCAGCGCCGTCATGGAGGTGCTGGACACCTCGGTCGTCAACGTTAGCCTGCCCCATATCGCGGGCTCTCTTTCATCGAGTGTAGAAGAAGCGACATGGGTGCTTACTTCCTATATCGTGGCCAACGCCATCATTCTTCCGATCTCTGGCTGGCTGGCCAACTATTTGGGGCGCAGGCGGCTGTTAATGACTGTGGTGACCGGATTCACGTTGTCCAGTGTTTTGTGTGGACTCGCCCCTAGCCTCCCTGCGCTGATCTTCTTTCGGGTGCTGCAGGGGATCACCGGTGGAGGGCTACAACCATTGTCGCAAGCGGTTCTGCTGGAAGAGTTCCCGGGTGCAGAACGTGGGAAAGCAATGGCCTTTTGGGGAATGGGGATTGTGGCGGCCCCGGTCCTCGGCCCCACGCTCGGTGGCTGGATCACCGATTCGTATTCCTGGCGCTGGGTTTTTTACATCAACGTGCCAGTTGGCATTCTCAGCTTGACCTTGATCTACCTGTTCATTTACGACCCCTCTTACATCCGGCGTGGGTCGCTGCGCGTCGATCTCTGGGGACTGGGCATGCTGGCGCTAGGCATGGGTGCCTTGCAGGTCATGCTGGACAAGGGGCAGGAAAAAGACTGGTTCGCCTCCGACTTGATCAGAGCGCTGGCGGCAACGGCATTGGTCTTCCTCGCTGCTTTCGTCATTCGTGAGCTTACCGTCGAAGACCCGATCGTTCATTTCCGCCTCCTGCAATTTCGAACCTTCGCGACCGGCATCGGCCTAGTGACAGTACTCGGCTTTGTGCTCTATGGAAGTCTGGTACTGTTGCCATTGTTCATGCAGACGTTGCTGGACTGGACAGCAGCTACGGCGGGAATCTGGAGCAGCCCGCGGGGGATTGGAACTGCTCTCTGCATGCCCTTGGTCGGTTACTTACTCGGTAAGGGCTGGGACGAGCGCCGGATGTTGGCATTCGGATTTGGCACGGCCGGTCTGGCGTTTTTCGGCTACTCACACATGTCGTTGCAGTCGGGCACATGGGATATCTTCTGGTACCAGATCACTCAGGGGATTGGGATGGCATTCCTGTTTGTGCCCCTGACCACGTTGACTATGGGCCCTATTCCGCAAGAGGAGACAGGCTATGCCACGAGCCTCTACAGCGTGATGCGCAATATTGGATCCAGCATGGGAATCTCCTTTGTGACCACTTGGGTTACACGGCGCTCCCAGTTTCATCAAACCATTCTGTCGTCCCACGTCACTGCCTCGAATCTGACTAGCCGACAGGCACTTGAGCACCTTACCAACTTGATCCAACAAAGCGGTGTCGACTGCGTAACAGCTAGGCAAAAGGCCTCCGCCCTGCTCTATCGGATGCTCCAACAGCAGGCCTCCCTATTGAGCTACGTGGACGTGTTTCACATCATGGGCATTTTGTTTCTGGTCATTATTCCGCTGATTGTCCTCATGCATCGACCGCAGCACCAAACCGCAGCGCATTAAAAAGAATATTCCCCGCACCGTGAGACCATCGAGGAGATGGTACCTGCGCAACTTGTCACAGAGGCACGATTACCCAGAGACCTGCCATATGTTGAACCGTCTCTTGCGCAGTATGCTCTTATTCAGAGGGAGCACACATCTCGAAGGGCCACAATGGCTTGAGACGCTGGCGCCCTCTCAGGAGCAGCAATGAACTACGTCAATCTTGGCAAGACCGGCCTCAAGGTTTCCCGCATCTGTCTCGGCTGCATGAGCTATGGAGCACCTGCTACCGGTAAAGTTAAACCCGGCAGCCATGCCTGGGCTCTGAACGAAGAAGAGAGCGAACCCTTCTTTCGTCAGGCGCTTGATCTCGGGATCAACTTCTTTGACACGGCTAATGTTTATTCAGGCGGGGCCAGCGAGGAGGTGCTTGGGCGGTTCTTGAAGGCCAATATCCGCCGCGAAGCCGTCGTCATTGCCACCAAGCTCCATGGCGTTATGCGCGACGAACCCAACGGCCGTGGTCTCTCGCGCAAAGCGATCTTTTACGAACTCGACCAGAGCCTCCGCCGTCTGCAGACCGACTATCTCGATCTCTACCAGATTCACCGCTGGGATTACGAAACACCGATCGAAGAAACTCTGGTGGCGCTGCACGACGTGGTGAAATCCGGCAAGGTGCGTTATATCGGTGCCTCATCCATGCATGCGTGGCAATTCACCAAGGCTCTCTATCTCGCCGAACTTCACGGCTGGACCCGTTTCGTTTCCATGCAGAATCATTACAACCTTCTTTATCGCGAAGAGGAGCGCGAGATGATTCCTCTTTGCCAGTCTGAGGGTATCGGAGTCATTCCCTGGAGCCCTCTTGCGCGTGGCCGCCTGGCTCGTCCGTGGCAAAGCGAACACACCAAACGCTACGAAACCGACCAGTTCGGGAAGAGCATGTACTCGCAGAGCGAAGAAGCTGACCGTAAAGTTGTGGACCGCCTGGGTCAGGTCGCAGAACAGCGTGGCGTTGCCCGCGCGCAGCTTGCTCTCGCCTGGCTGCTCAGCAAGCCGGTCACCTCGCCCATTGTTGGCGCAACCAAGCCGCATCATCTTCAGGACGCCGTAGCAGCGCTCTCGCTCCGCCTGACACCGGAAGAGGTTGCTTCTCTCGAGGAGCCGTATGCGCCGCATCCTGTCCTGGGTTTCAGTTGAATTCAGGTCCGAATTCGCCGCTGGAAGGAGAGGCAGAGGTAACAGCAGACATCCATAACCAACTCATCGACTTGCTGGTCCAGCTTCCCCCATTGGGTTTGAACGATTGTCACAGCGTTTGCTTTGCGGGGCGCGCTTTCTCCAAGTCGTGGTCACGGGCAGAAGCGACGATGGCGGCATCGACGGATATCCTTTGCTCAAGGGACACCTAGGAGACATTCACAATGGCAAACGCAAAAGGAAAGATTCTGGTCACCGGATCATCCGGCCAAATCGGCTCGGAACTGGTGGTTGCGCTGCGGGCGCGCCATGGAACACAGAATGTAGTTGCATGTGACATCAAGCCTCTGGAAGCGGGTTCGGAACTCTTCGAGCTCGCCGATGTTACTGATCGCGAAACCTTGCAGGGTATTATCCGGAAGCACCGCATTGGGTCCATCTACCACCTCGTATCCATTCTCTCCGCCGCTGGAGAGAAAAATCCTGAGCTCGCCTGGCGTGTCAATACCGAGAGCCTCAGGAACGTGCTGGATCTTGCCCTACAGTACAAAATGGACAAGGTCCTCTGGCCGAGTTCGATCGCGGCATTCGGGCCGCATACACCTCGAATCCACACGCACCAGCTCACCGTCATGGACCCCAATACCATGTACGGCATCACTAAAGTGACGGGAGAGCTTCTCTGTAACTACTATTTCGTGAAGTACGGGCTTGACGTGCGGTGTCTCAGGTATCCTGGCCTCATCAGCTGGAAAACGCCTCCCGGCGGCGGCACAACCGATTATGCAGTGGCCATTTTCCATGGCGCACTGCATCAGGGCCGTTACGAATGCTTTGTCTCCAGGAACACTGTCATTCCGATGATGTACATGCCCGATGCCATCCGCGCGGCTATTGAATTCATGGAAGCGCCGCGTTCGCGGCTGCGCACACATTTGGGATATAACCTCGCGGCAATGAGCTTCTCCGCCGGGGAGTTGGCAGTCGAAGTGAAGCGGCACGTGCCGGGTTTCGTATGTACGTACAAGCCGGATGAGCGTCAAAAAATCGCCGACTCCTGGCCGAAGAGTGTCGATGATACATGTTCCCGGAAAGACTGGGGCTGGAAGCCGGAATTCAATTTGCGCAAAACCGTCGAGGATATGCTGATAAATCTCCACACTGTTCTCTGTCCGTCAAATCAAAATACCTGAAACGGCATCCCCCGGCGAAAAAAGCCACAAAGTTATAGTATGAGGCTGGCAGTCCCGCATCCTGTGGAGGGATCCGATGGGAGAGATGATTCAGTTCAAGCGACCGGACGGAAAGACCTGCCCTGGCTATCTGGCACCTCCCCAAGCAGGATCAAGCGCGCCCGGCTTTGTCGTCATCCAGGAATGGTGGGGGCTCAACGATCAGATCAAGAAGACTGCTGATCGGCTCGCCGAAGCTGGCTACCGGGCGCTCGTGCCGGACTTTTACCGGGGCAAGGTCACCACGGCCGCCGACGAAGCAAACCACCTGATGACGAACCTCAACTTCCCCGATGCCGCCGGCCAAGACATCCGCGGCGCCGTGCAGTACCTAAAACAATCCTCGAAGAAGGTGGCCGTGGGCGGGTTCTGCATGGGCGGCGCACTGACCATCCTGGCGGCGGTGCGGGTACCGGAGATGGACGCCGGCGCCTGCTTCTATGGCATTCCGCCCCTCGACGCCGCCGATTTGAAGAAAATCAAAATTCCCCTGATTTGCCACTTCGCGAACAAGGATGACTGGTGCACACCCGCCAAGGTGAATGATCTCGAGGCCGCGCTCAAGCAGTCGAAATCACAGTTCGAGATCTATCGCTACGAGGCGCACCACGCCTTCATGAACGAATCCCGCCCCGAGGTGTACGCCCCGGCATGCGCCAAGACAGCGTGGGAGCGAACGCTCAAGTTTCTGAAGAAGGCGCTGACGTAACGGGTTGCCCGCCTCGCGTGCCCAAACTAGGGAACCTCTGAAGAACTCTGCGATCCACAGGCGGAGCGTATACGGTATAAGTCGAGGTGAAAAGGCGAGTGCGACAACAAACGTTAGCGGCGCAGACGGGGTTCGAGAAGTACGGGCGGAAGACGAAGCGGGAGCGCTTTCTCGAGGAGATGGTGCAGGTGGTGCCGTGGGCCGAGTTACAGGGGTTGGTGGAACCGCACTATCCGAAGGGAGAGAACGGGCGGCCTCCGGTAGGACTGAGCATCATGTTGCGGGTGTATTTTCTGCAGCAGTGGTTCAACCTGAGCGATCCGGGGGCGGAGGATGCGCTGTATGAATCGCCGGTGCTGCGGCACTTTGTGGGCATCGATCTGGGGCGTGCGCCGGTGCCGGATGAGAGCACCATTCTGCAGTTTCGTCACCTGCTGGAGAAGCACGAACTGGGCGGGGCGATGCTGAACGCGGTGAACCAGTATCTGGAAAGCCGGGGCATCCGCATCACCACCGGCACGATTGTGGATGCGACCATTATTCATGCGCCCTCGTCGACCAAGAACCGGAGCGGAGAGCGCGACCCGGAAATGCATCAGACGCGCAAGGGAAAGCAGTGGTACTTCGGGCTGAAGGCGCACATCGGAGTGGACTCCAAGCAAGGCCATGTGCATTCGGTGTGCACGTCGGCGGCTTCGGTAGCGGACAAGCACATGCTGCCGGATCTGCTGCACGGGGAGGAGCGCAAGGTGTGGGGCGACGGTGGATATCAGGGACAGGGAGAAGCCATCCGGCAGGCGGCGCCGCAGGCGCAAGATATGACCAGCCGCAGGGTCAAGTACAAGAACTTTGTGGACGAGTTACAGAAGGCCAAGAACCGGGTGAAGGCCAGAGTGCGAGCGAAGGTGGAACATCCGTTCCGGATTCTGAAGCGCATCTTCGGCTTCGAGAAGGTGAGATACCGCGGGATACAGAAGAACCATCATCGACTGTGCGCCAGCTTTGCGCTGGTGAACCTGTACTTGCACCGCAAACGGCTGGCGGTGGCGAGGGCGTAGTGTCTTTGAAAGCCGCGTAAATGGCGGGTTCCGGCAAGGTCGCAAGCCCTACAGGGGAATTCCTGGCCGGTGCAGGTCTGGAATTCCCGCCGCCTTCAAAATTGATGGTTGCTCAGAGGTTCCCTAGTCAAGCGACAAGCGATGACGACCCGTAATGCCACACCCAAGCTGATGACCAATGGCTGACGTAACCATAACGGTCGACGGAAAGAAAGTAGTCCAATCAGCCGGGACGCTGCTGATCGAGGCCTGCAAGAGTGTAGGAATAGAGATCCCCTCCTTCTGTTACTACCCTGGTCTATCTCTGCAAGGTGCTTGCCGGATGTGTCTTGTAGAAATCGCCAAGATGCCGAAGCTGCAGACCGCCTGCACCACTTTCATCAGCGAGGGGATGGTGGTGACCACTCAGAGCGACACGGTCAAGCAGGCCCGTAGGGCAATGCTCGAGTTTGTGCTGCAGAACCATCCCTTAGATTGCCCTGTCTGCGATGCTGGAGGGCAATGCGAACTGCAGGACGCAACTCTCAGCTATGGCCCGGGAGAGTCCAGGCTGATTGATCCGAAGAATCATAAAGACGAGCAGCAATGGTCTCCCATCGTGTATTTTGACCGGCCCCGCTGCATCATGTGCTACCGCTGTGTGCGGGTTTGTGGCGAAGGAATGGATGTATGGGCTCTGGGTATTGCCAATCGGAACTCAGCCCAGCTGATTGTCCCCAACAAAGGGGATTACCTGGAGTGCGAGGAATGTGGCATGTGCATCGATATCTGTCCGGTTGGTGCCCTGACGTCCGGTCCCTATCGTTACAAAACCCGGCCATGGGAAATGAAGCACGTGGCGACCATATGTACGCACTGTGCTGATGGATGTACCACGACCTTGGCCGTGCGTCCCAGCGAAACTGGAATGGAGATTGTTCGCGGGTCCAATCGGGATAAAAGCGGGATCAATGGCGATTTTCTCTGCATCAAAGGGCGCTACGCGTTCGATTTCACCGCCCACGCCGAGCGGCTCAAGCAGCCGCTAATTCGTAAGGATGGCCGCTTGGTTCCAACGTCGTGGGAAGAAGCCTTCGCAACTGTTGCTGGGCGCTTCCGCCAAATCCGAGATGAATTTGGCGGCAAGGCGATCGGAGTGATCGGCTCAACCCGCACGACCAACGAAGAGAACTACTTACTGCAAAAGGTCGCGCACGGATTGTCCTTGGGACCAACAATATCGATCACCACCGGACGGCGGATTTTCCCGCCTTTTTTCGTGCTCTTGCGGACAAACCTGGTACCACTGCCAGCATGAAGGACGTTTTCGAGGCTCCCGCCATTCTGCTCATTGGCAGCGATCCGACATATCAGCATCCATTGCTCGCTTGGCAGATGCGGAACAATGTGAGGCTGCACCGCCGAATAAGAGACCAGTTCCTGCCTGCGCCCCTGAAAAACGCCAGTGCACGATCAACACACATGCGCGCGATCCCTATGATCGCAGCCCCGATAATAACCAGGACTACACAGCCTATTGGATCAATCATGCTTAGCATAGCTCAGGACCGCCACTGTCGCTGGTTGCCTTCCATTGTTCTGGTGCGTTCTCGCGCATAAAGGAGCGCTGAGTCGATGGAGCTGAGATGCCTCCTCGACATATATTGCGCCCGTTGTGTCGGAGCCAAAACTTGAGTTCGAATCACAATGTCCACAGACTCACCGGATCACATTGGGGTAAAGCTTGGCTGTTACGAGAACCAAACCCACCAACACTACCACCAGTATGCAGAAATCGAAACTCAAACCGAACATGGTCTGACCGCCTTGAACCATCAGCGCTCGAAGGGCGTCGACCTGATAGCTGAGCGGGTTCAGTTTGGCAAAAGTCCGTAACCAGCCGGGCATGATGGCTAGCGGATAAATGGCGTTGCTGGCAAAAAAAAGTGGCATGGTGAGGACCTGTCCAATGCCCATGAACCTTTCCCGGGTTTTCACCAGGCAGGCCACGGCCAGGGAAAAGGTGGAGAAAATTGCGGAGCCGAGAACAACAAACGTCAAAACTCCCAAGATCTCTATTCCAAATCGCAACCGAACCCTCAGGAGACTGGCCAATAAGTAGATAACAATAGCTTGAGATAGGCCTCGAGCACCTGCTGAGAGAGCCTTGCCGAGTACCAAGGCTGTGCGTGGGGCCGGGCTCACCAGAAGTTTCTGCAGGATACCCAGGTCGCGCTCCCAGATCACGCTGATGCCGTAGAAGATGGCAATGAAAAGAACGCTTTGGGCGAGGATTCCCGGTACCATAAACGTCACGTAGTTCATCTCTCCGGTGGGAATGGCCTTCAACCTCCCAAATACCTGGCCGAACACCAGGAGCCATAATGCGGGCTGAATTGCTCGCGTCAGCAACTCCAACGGGTCGCGACGCAGCTTGCGTAGCTCGATGTCGGCGAGAGCGAACGTGTCACGTAGAAACTCCGTGAGGAATCCTGCCTTAGCGAAGCCGTTTAATGGTGCGACGGATCCGGGCACTGTCGACATAACCACCTCCTTCATCGACCGCACCGCCCGCGTAATGGATAAATACGTCGTCCAAGTCCGCGTCGGCGCCCAGCTGCATTTTGAGCGAGCTTGGTGATCCTACGGCCACGGCACGGCCTCGGTGCATGATTGCGATAACCTCACACAATTCATCTGCTTCCTCCATATCGTGAGTCGTCATTAAGATGGTGGTACCGAACTGATTTCGCAGTTCACGCAGGTGCTGCCAGACAGCATGTCGAGCCACGGGGTCGAGACCTACCGTGGGTTCATCGAGAAACAAGACGGACGGACGATGCAGCATCGACTGCGCAATCTCCAGGCGCCTGATCATGCCGCCGGAGTAATTGCGCACCAGTGTCCGCTCAGCCTCGCCAAGGCCCATGAACTGAAGAGCGGCGATGATCCGATCTCGGCGCTCGGCGCGAGGGATGCCGTAGATCCTTGCAAAGAGCAGCAAATTCTCATAGCCGGTGAGGCCGCCATCAGCCGAGAGCATCTGCGAGACGTAGCCAATTCTCCGGCGCACTTCGACTGCTTGGCGGGCGATATCTAAGCCAGCTACCTTCGCGCTGCCGGCAGTTGGCGCGAGCATGGTGGTGAGCATCTTGATGGTTGTGGTCTTTCCCGCACCATTCGGGCCCAACAAACCGAAGATGGAGCCCATCGTCACTGCGATGTTCAATGTGTCTACAGCGGTAAGCGGACCAAAGCAGCGCGTCAGCCCGAGTGTTTCGACGGCTATAGCTGGCGCCTGATTCTCCAAGCTACTCTCGCTTGAGACACGCTCGGAGGTATCGGTCGGTCGGGTCAGGTCGCTTGGGTCCGCTGTCATCACTGGTGTCGCAAGTCGCGCGGGATTAGTTATTAATTGCTTCCTTCAAAACATAGTCGATGAAGCTTTGCGTGGCATTGCTACGGGATGTCCACTCTCTAGGTGAAACCCTCGCCATGTTCTAGGGAACCTCTGAGCAACCATCAATTTTGAAGGCGGCGGGAATTCCAGACCTGCACCGGCCAGGAATTCCCCTGTAGGGCTTGCGACCTTGCCGGAACCCGCCATTTACGCGGCTTTCAAAGACACTACGCCCTCGCCACCGCCAGCCGTTTGCGGTGCAAGTACAGGTTCACCAGCGCAAAGCTGGCGCACAGTCGATGATGGTTCTTCTGTATCCCGCGGTATCTCACCTTCTCGAAGCCGAAGATGCGCTTCAGAATCCGGAACGGATGTTCCACCTTCGCTCGCACTCTGGCCTTCACCCGGTTCTTGGCCTTCTGTAACTCGTCCACAAAGTTCTTGTACTTGACCCTGCGGCTGGTCATATCTTGCGCTCGCGGCGCCGCCTGCCGGATGGCTTCTCCCTGTCCCTGATATCCACCGTCGCCCCACACCTTGCGCTCTTCCCCGTGCAGCAGATCCGGCAGCATGTGCTTGTCCGCTACCGAAGCCGCCGACGTGCACACCGAATGCACATGGCCTTGCTTGGAGTCCACTCCGATGTGCGCCTTCAGCCCGAAGTACCACTGCTTTCCCTTGCGCGTCTGATGCATTTCCGGGTCGCGCTCTCCGCTCCGGTTCTTGGTCGACGAGGGCGCATGAATAATGGTCGCATCCACAATCGTCCCCGTGGTGATGCGGATGCCCCGGCTTTCCAGATACTGGTTCACTGCGTTCAGCATCGCCCCGCCCAGTTCGTGCTTCTCCAGCAGGTGACGAAACCCGAGAATGGTGCTCTCGTCCGGCACCGGCGCACGCCCCAGATCGATGCCCACAAAGTGCCGCAGGACCGGCGATTCATACAGCGCATCCTCCGCCCCCGGATCGCTCAGGTTGAACCACTGCTGCAGAAAATACACCCGCAACATGAGGCTCAGTCCTACCGGAGGCCGCCCGTTCTCTCCCTTCGGATAGTGCGGTTCCACCAACCCCTGTAACTCGGCCCACGGCACCACCTGCTCCATCTCCTCGAGAAAGCGCTCCCGCTTCGTCTTCCGCCCGTACTTCTCGAACCCCGTCTGCGCCGCTAACGTTTGTTGTCGCACTCGCCTTTTCACCTCGACTTATACCGTATACGCTCCGCCTGTGGATCGCAGAGTTCTTCAGAGGTTCCCTAGGGCTCTATTGTATATCGTGTCACGATATACTGCTATTGATTGGAGGGTCGAGTGCGTTCTGGAACAGGAGCACACCTCAGGATTCAGTCATGATTCCCTTCGATGCGGCACATGCCGCAGTGCACTACCCAAAGGATCGCCGCTTCCGGATTTGGGTTCGCCCCTCCATTCTCATCGGAATCGGATCCGTGGTTCTGGCCGCGGTCCTCGCCGCCTGGATTGAAGTTGCGATAGCTGGTCGGCCCGCCGTTCCTCCGGTGCCTCAGATTTATCCCAACAACTTCGTGGGACCGCACGGGTTCCCGCTCTGGGTGCGCTACTGCCATTTTTTCAATTTCTTCTTTGTGATGCTGCTGATTCGAAGTGGCCTATCGATCCTGTTCGATCATCCTCGTCTCTATTTCAATGATGACTGTACTCCGGGAAGCGAATGGATCCGTTTGACGCCCCTCAAAGTTCCGCGCGACCGCATCTGGACCGCAAAAGACGATGCCCGCTATCTTTCGCCCATTGTTGGCACGCCGGGTTACAGACACACTATCGGCATTGCGCGGGTTTGGCACTTCATCGACGTTCACGGATTCATCTTCACGGGCATTTTCTTTATCATCATGCTGTTCGATACCGAGCAGTGGCGGCGGATCGTCCCTACGTCGTCGATGGTTCTTTTGCAGGCTTGGAATACGTGGGTGCACTACGGGACGTTCCATATGCCTGCGGAGCCAAACGGCTTTTATGGCTACAACGCCCTGCAGCAGATTGCCTATTTCACTGTCGTCTTTGTCTTCGGACCCTTGGCCATTGCGACGGGCATCGCTATGTCACCGGCAGTGGTGAACCACTTTCCCTGGTACGCCAAGATATTTGGCGGCAGGCAGTCGGCCCGATCCATCCATTTCCTCACCATGCTCAGTTTCTTTGCCTTTCTCGTGGTGCACGTCACGCTAGTTGTGATGACAGGATTTGCGAGGAACATGAACCACATCGTGATGGGGACGGATGATCAGGGGCATATGGGCATGTATCTGGGATTCGTGGGAATTGGTGTGGTGGTTCTCTCATGGATTGCGGCGCACTACATTTCATGGAACCATCCGCGTGGTCTGCAACACACACTGAAGTCCGTGACGTACCCTATGCAACTGCTCACGTTGAACCGGCTCGTTCCGCACCAGAACTATTCCGAGCAGGATATCTCGCCGTACTTCTGGCCTAATGGCAAGATGCCGGTGCGAGAGGACTGGAAACGTCTTGCCGAGCGCAGCTTTCAGGATTTTAAGCTGCAAATCGGCGGACTGGTTGAAAACCCAGTGGTACTTTCGCTCTCCGACATCGAGAAGATGGGCGTGGTGGAGCACATCACCATGCATCACTGCATTCAAGGCTGGAGTGGCATTGCCAAATGGGGCGGCATTCCGATGCAGAGGCTGATTGACCTCGTGCGCCCGAAACCGGAAGCCAAAGTGGTGGCTTTCTTCTCCTTCGGCGAAGCACTCTACGGTGGCCCATATTACGACACACAGAGCCTGGAGAATGTACTAAAGGCCGAGTGCTTGCTTGCGATTCGGATGAATGACCAACGGCTTCCGGACGTGTATGGAGCGCCACTACGGCTGCGTGTCGAGAATCAACTCGGCTACAAGATGGTCAAGTGGATTGAGCGCATTGAGTTTATACAGTCAGAGAAACAGTTGGGCGCCGGAGAAGGGGGAAAGAACGAGGATGATGAGTACTTTGATCTGCTCCCTAACATCTGAAACGACTCGCTCTCTCGGAGCGTAATTACCCTGGTTCGCGAAGAGGTTGTGCTGCGATAGCGGGGGCCTGGCGTGCAAACGTAATCAGGAGATTAAATGCAAAGACGGTGACGGCGGCCATCTCGCAAATCGCGGACGTCGGAAGCCATGACCAGGCAGCACGAACCATACCTTGATAGGCCAATACTTCTGAACTGACTCGCGAGAGACAGCCGACTGCAAGCAGCAAGAGAGAGCAGAACATCAGTTTGGTACTGAACAGCAGCCGCATTCCTGAAAATGCTGGAAGCACGCGCTGGCCGATGGCAAACACCATCATAGCCAGGAAGCCGACTGTGAGCGCGTGACGCGAGGCCCCCCAGATCCCGGCCGAATCTCGGCTCATCGCTGCCCAAAGGCTGAGAAAGGCTGCAATCAACGCCCAGATGTAGGCGAGTCGCACGAAGAATGGAAAGGTCACGTGAACCCCCTTCACCTTGGCTGGACGTTCTGAAGGTTCGAACAACCGTAACGCAGTAATGGCAGTGACTAACCCTGTGAGGATTAATACCGTGGCGGGCAAAATCGCGCCAGCAAGCGCGAGCAAGACCCCACCTGAATTTAAGGCAATCGCTAGGAGTAGAATCCGTCCACGCACGGGCCGCAAACCAAGAAAGACCGGTAGCCACTTGGCGCTGAATCCCCAGACAAAGGGCACCAAACATCCCCAGGTCTCAAGCACGAGAAACCGCTGATCAAAGTTGGCAGGCACTTCAGGTGACCTACTTTGAAACGACAGATAAAACGCGACCCCAACATTAACCAATAATGTCAGCAACAGTCCGAGTGAGCCTGCAATCACGACAAAGACCCATTCGTCTAACGTGGCTTTTCCCGAATTTTCGGCGTGATGGCCCGAGACAATTCGGAAAAAGACGAGGAAGGCGGTCAACTCGCAAACCGAAGAGAGTGGAACAAGCACGCGCCAATGCCAAGGATAGACGCTCCCGAGCCAGCGCAGGGCAACACCTGAAGTCCACAGTCCCCAAGCGCACCACACCGGCGCAAGAGCAAACGATCCCATGCGCCGCAGTTTGGGGATTGAGTAGAACCCGATTCCAAGAATGAAGCTACCGATCCAGCCGAAGATCTGGGCGTGGCCGTGTGCCTGAATCCATGCCGGCGAAACCGAATTTGCCGCGCGGTGGCTGCTGATGGTCAGTAAGTTCCAGACTCCGAGGAAGGTCCCCGGAAGTAGCATGAACACCACGCCTGTGCTGATGTACAGCATCAGTATGCGGGACAGCGCCCGCTCACGTGTGGCAGTGATGTTAACGATCTCGGTCGCCGCTAGCCGCCTGCCTGCTTCCCTTTCGATGCGTGTTGGGAGAGTGGACATGCGAGTTGAATTTCCCTCACTTTACGTTCTTCGTTCAAGCTCACCGCCCTGAGGGTCCAGTTCCCATTCGATCCAGTCTTCACCGAACAGCTCAACTGGGTGCTGAGTTCTAATAGTTCCGTTTCCGCAGCGAAGGTCATTAGCTGCGCACAACTTCTCGCACCCCCAGCAAAGACGCTCAGGGTGTTTCGGATTCAGCGCTATTCTGGGCTTAGGGAACCTCTGAAGAACTCTCCGATCCACAGGCGGAGCGTATACGGTATAAGTCGAGGTGAAAAGGCGGATGCGACAACAAACGTTAGCGGCGCAGACGGGGTTCGAGAAGTACGGGCGGAAGACGAAGCGGGAGCGGTTTCTGGAGGAGATGGAGCAGGTGGTGCCGTGGGCCGAGTTACAGGGGTTGGTGGAACCACACTATCCGAAGGGAGAAAACGGGCGGCCTCCGGTAGGACTGAGCATCATGTTGCGGGTGTATTTTCTACAGCAGTGGTTCAACCTGAGCGATCCGGGGGCGGAGGATGCGCTGTATGAATCGCCGGTCCTGCGGCACTTTGTGGGCATCGATCTGGGGCGTGCGCCGGTGCCGGACGAGAGCACCATTCTCGGGTTTCGTCACCTGCTGGAGAAGCACGAACTGGGCGGGGCGATGCTGAACGCGGTGAACCAGTATCTGGAAAGCCGGGGCATCCGCATCACCACCGGCACGATTGTGGATGCGACCATTATTCATGCGCCCTCGTCGACCAAGAACCGGAGCGGAGAGCGCGACCCGGAAATGCATCAGACGCGCAAGGGAAAGCAGTGGTACTTCGGGCTGAAGGCGCACATCGGAGTGGACTCCAAGCAAGGCCATGTGCATTCGGTGTGCACGTCGGCGGCTTCGGTAGCGGACAAGCACATGTTGCCGGATCTGCTGCACGGGGAAGAGCGCAAGGTGTGGGGCGATGGCGCGTATCAGGGGCAGGGGGGAACGATCCGGCAGGCGGCGCCGCAGGCGCAAGATATGACCAGCCGCAGGGTCAAGTACAAGAACTTTGTGGACGAGTTACAGAAGGCCAAGAACCGGGTGAAGGCCCGAGTGCGAGCGAAGGTGGAACATCCGTTCCGGATTCTGAAGCGCATCTTCGGCTTCGAGAAGGTGAGATACCGCGGGATACAGAAGAACCATCATCGACTGTGCGCCAGCTTTGCGCTGGTGAACCTGTACTTGCACCGCAAACGGCTGGCGGTGGCGAGGGCGTAGTGTCTTTGAAAGCCGCGTAAATGGCGGGTTCCGGCAAAGTCGCAAGCCATACAGGGGAATTCCTGGCCGGTGCAGGTCTGGAATTTCCGCCGCCTTCAAAATTGATGGTTGCTCAGAGGTTCCTTAGCCATGCTACATAAATTCCGGTGAACGGCTCACATCCTGATACTAGATACCACGTAACAGTCAAACGAGGACTTTTGTCACAGACGCGGCAAGGTATCGTCGGTTGCGGAATACCACATGTCTCTCTGTTTTATGACCGGATCATGGTCAACACCATTTTGAAGCGTGTGGTCGCTTTCACCGCATGCGGCTTTTCAGCCGGCAGTAGGACGACGTCGCCTGTTTTCACAGCTATGGGCTTGCCAGCGACCGTAATTTCCGCTTCGCCTTCAACTGCCTGCACGAGCGCGTCGGCGGGGATTGCGGAGCAGCGTGCCTTTCGCGGGAGAACATCTCCATCGCCTGCATTACGGTCAGTAGGTCTGCTTCATTGAGCGTCGGAGTTTCGGGCACTCCGATCACGCCATTGAGGAAATTCGACTATGCCGAAGCAAACAGCCGCGCGATTGATATGTCGGTCGGGCTTGGCTAAATCGTAGCCGATGTTCTTCAGAGATTCCGCTACGAGCGGGATGCCCAAACCAGCCAGCTTGTGCATACTTCCCGCACCGCCCAGTGCTATCGCGTGCGCCTTGCAGACAGAAAAAGAGAACAAGTCGCGACCTCAGCCCAATTCCAGCGCTCCGACGTCTTCCACGGCTACGACTTCCAGGGTCTGACTCCCGACGATTCCCCGGTAGTCTCACTCCTCCGCAACAAGTCCGACATCTTCGCCTTGGACCTCGATCTTCCGAAATAAGGAGAAGTGAACAAACCATCAGGAGCGCATCGCGTCCTTCCCCATAGATTGGTCCAAGATTGCGAAATGATGTCGGCCCGCCCCTCAAATACAGGGTTAGGCGCGAATATTGCCCGTTCGGTCCGCCGGGTTTGCGCTGCGACTGCGAAATTGCCATCGGCGCATAGGAAATAAAGGAGATTAGCGCCCCGGATGGATGCCAAAGAATGCCCCCAGCTTGGCAATCAGTTCCCCAGTCCCAGATCCCGCCATTTTGCCGCCGGAGACTGACCGCAACGGCTCTAATCGAAGCTCAGCCCGACGGCGCTCGGATGCTGTCATGCCTATAAATAGGAAAATCCTCTACGTAAGTACTCATCAAGGATGATGAGCCTGACCATTTATGAGAGAAAACGATGGAGAAACGGCAGGAACGCAGAGCTTAAGAACCTTTGGGCGGACAGAAAGCAAGAATTCGTGCGTCCATCGAAGTTTTTACAGAGGAGATGCCAAAAAACGTCGTATTAGACACTAACAGGGGACTGCACAAGAGCCTGGAGTACTAGCGAGAGGAGAATTTTGATGTCGGACGAACCAAACAAGCCTAACGGCCAAGAACAACCTGAAGACAACCCTCGATCTCATCAGTCTGACGAGACCTCGCCCAAGACGGTGGCGCAGGGAGACTCGTTTGAGCTAACCCAACCTGAGAACCTTTTGGGCGGATGGAAAGCAAGAATTCGTGCGTCCATCGAAGTTTTTACAGCGGAGATCCCAAAAAACGTCGTATTAGACACTAACAGGGGACTGCACAAGAGCCTGGAGTACTAGCGAGAGGAGAATTTTGATGTCGGACGAACTAAACAAGCCTAACGGCCAAGAACAACCTGAAGACAACTCTGGATCTCACCAGCCTGACCAGACCTTGCCCGGGACGGTGGAGGCGGCAGGCTCGTGTGAGCTACGCAGCGCCCCGTCGAAAGGTGAGGATGCCGACCCGGGCTTGTCGGACCAACTGGTCTCAGAATCTGAGTCCCAGAGGTGCGACTCTATCCCTCAAATAACCGCGGAGATCGCGAATATGCGGGAACAGGCCGACACTCCACCCGCCGCACAAGACGACCAAACCAAGGGAACTTCAGGCTCTGCCGTTCTCTCCGAGGAGCCACTGGACGATGCCCCTGTGAGCTCACTTGGCTCGGACAACGATCTTACTGAAACGGATCGACTGGCGCTATTGTCTTACGAGAAGAATCTGGGAAGAGGGAACGTCGCAGACCCTGAGTATGACGAAGTCGAGTTCCAAACCAATCCCACGCACGATCTCGTGAGACGAGGAGAACAGATCTGCGTTGGCGTTGTTAAATGGTTAGGGCCAAACCCAACATTGACCACTTACGTTTCCGGAGTCAGCAAAAATGGTCATCCGATTGATGTTCCCGATATGCCGCGTGCCGTTTACGAAACGCTGCTTCTACCAAGCGATGTAGTGGGCTACTGCTCAGCGCGAAAGGTTTTCGACAGTATATTCGCCGTTCTGCAATACATTCCTATGCTCTCCGGGAAGCAGCGCGAGCTCCTCACTTACTGGTGTATGGCCGGTTGGTTCGCGGATGTCTTGCCTTCTATTCCACGGCTTACGATAACGGGTCCAAAGTACGCGGCTGATTTGCTCTTTCAAGTGTTGCGCTGCGTCTGCCGCAGGCCGGTGCTGCTGGCGGGCATCAACCCAGCTGTATTGAAGTCAAATTCCGATTCGCGAGCTGATGCCTACTCTCTTTGTTCTTGAAGCGCGTCCGAACAAGCGGGCGTCAGCCCTGCTTGACGCGTCCGATCAGAAAGGCTATCTGGTTGCCACTGGTGGTCAAATGCAGGAATGTTATTGCGTTAAATGCGTATACCTCGGAGAGGCACCACCAAAGTCAGCTCCGGAAGGCATTCACATCCACCTCGCCCGCCAGTCATCCTTGCCGGGCGAGCCTCTTCCATCGGACTTGAGCGTTCAAACGCTGCAGAATCAGCTTCTTGGTTATCGCGCTTTTAACCTTGGTCGCGTCAGGGCTTCGGAATTCAAGGCCAACGAGCTCTTGCCTGAATTGGATCGGGTGGCTCGGCCGCTTGGGGCTGCTATCGTTAACGACATTGTTTTGCAGGAGCGGGTGATTGAACTTCTGAGGGAACTAAATGAGCAGGCCCGTGTCGATCGCTCCAGTGGATTGCAGGGTGTGGTTTTGAGAGCGGTACTTTTTCATTGCCACCAAAGCGACCCGCAGCAAGTCTTCGCTCGTGAGATTGCAGCTACCGTTAACCAAATCTACCGCGAAGAAGGAGAATCGCGGACCGTCAGTAGTGAGACGGTCGGACACGTGCTGAAAAGCATTGGGCTTTTCAGTCGCCGACTCGGCAGTGGTGGGAACGGGCTTACGCTGGACAAGTCCACGCAGGTTCACGCTCATGAACTGGGCCATGACTACGAAGTGCTCCCGGCGATGCCAGAATGCGGCTATTGCCAGAGGCTCCAAGCGTAACTATCAGAAGAGGTTGTGTAGGATGTGTAGGTTGTGACGGTTATAAGCTGTTACGCGGGAGTAACTGCGGATCAGGAGATCCGGCGGTCGCGAGCCCTTCACACAATTTTGTGGGAACTGGTTGCGAATGATACCGAAAGCTCCGGTGGGCATCGACGGTCTCCGGACAATCCGGCGGAGTTGCGCGACGGCGCGGGCGTTTAGAACTCGTGAACGAGTGAGTTGTGAACCGCTGATTGTTCTAGTGGACCAATTCAGTGCACCAGGAATCCCGTGGCGGCCACCACGATCCCCACAACTCCGAGCACAATGCCCAACGCCCAGAAGATTCGTCGTCCGGAGAGCAGCGTGATCGACGTGATGACCAGTCCGATTTCTAGGAAGACCTCCGCCAGGTCAAATCGATCCGCCCGGTTCCTTTCGTGGGCAACCTCCGCTTCCATTTCGCGAGCCTTATCCTCGATTTCTTTCTGTTCGTCTTTGTAGCGCGACGCTTCGCCGGAATACTTCTCTCGCAGTTTTGCCAGTCCCGCAGCATCCGTAGTTGCTTGCACAGAGGTCAAGTCTGTGAAGAGCTCGTCCGTATGCCGCCGGATGTTCTTCGCCTGGTAGTACGCCCACTGATCGGAAGCTTTGGCCTGCAGCACGACTTCTTCCGTGTGGGCGCGATGCCCTAGGAGGCTCACGACCGCCACCAGCACGGCCAGAATCGCCATGGTGACCGAGATCGGCGCCAGCGTGGGATCGTGCTTGGCGTGCTCTGCGTGTTCCTGCAATTCCGTCAGTTCTTCCGACATAGCGTCACTCTCCCATAACTTTCACGATCACGCGCTTGTCGCGCTGCCCGTCGAACTCCGCGTAGAAGATCCGCTGCCACGTGCCCAGGTCGAGCTTGCCTGCGGTGATGGGCACAATTACTTCGTGATGGATCAGCAGCGCCTTCAGGTGGGAATCACCGTTGTCCTCGCCGGTCTCGTGGTGCTTGTAGTTCTTCCGAAACGGAGCCAGATGCTCCAGCCACTGGTCGATGTCTTCGATCAGGCCGCTTTCATTGTCGTTGACGTACACACCAGCGGTGATGTGCATCGCGGAAACCAGCACCATGCCTTCTCGCACCGCGCTCTTGGCGACGAGCTGCTCGACCTGCGGCGTGATGTGCACGTAGGCGCGATGCGTTTTAGTATGAAATTTCAGGTACTCGGTAAGAGTCTTCATATTCTACGGTCGTGATCTTCAAAGCCTAGCGCAGCGCTTCCGCCACTTTTCCACTCGCAATCAGCGCTGCAAGGCGGGCGAAGTCCCCATACATCACTCGGTCTTTCTCCATCGTGGGACATACCGATCGGATCGCCGCATGCGCCGCTTGCCCGCGCTTTGACGTCTTCAGCGGAGCCAGGAAGTCGAGGGCCTGCGCTACCGCCATTGCTTCGATCGCTAACACGTTGCGCGTGTTGTCGACCACGCGCTTCAGTTTGGTCGCGGCCGTCATGCCCATCGAGACGTAATCTTCTTTGTTGCCGGACGTGGTGATCGAATCGACCGACGCAGGGTGCGCCAGCACCTTATTTTCGCTGACCAGAGCGGCCGCCGTGACCTGCGGCATCATGAAGCCGGAGTTGAGTCCAGCGCCAGGAGCCAGAAACGGCGGCAAGCCTTCGCTGAGCGCGGGATTCACCAGCCTCTCGATTCGCCGCTCGCTGATTCCAGCGAGCGCACTCAGCGCGATGGCGAGAAAATCCAACGCAAATGCCAGCGGTTCGCCATGAAAGTTTCCCCCGGAGATGACATCACCCTCGGCGTTTTTCGCGTCGATGATAAAGACCAGCGGATTGTCGACCGCGGAATTCGCCTCTGTCTCAAACACTGAGCGACAATGCGCCAGCGTATCGCGCACCGCGCCGTGGACTTGCGGGATGCAGCGCAACGAATACGCATCCTGCACGCGCCCGCAGTCGCGATGGGACTCGCGGATCTGGCTGCCCTCCAGCATGCGCCGTAGGTTGGCCGCGGTTTTCATCTGTCCAGCGTGCGGCCGTGCTTTGTGAATGCGTTCGTCAAAAGCGGCATCGGTACCCTTAAGCGCGTCGCAGCACAACCCACCTAGAACGTCCGCAGTGTCCACCAGTGTCTCCGCTGCCAGCTGCGCCAGGATTCCGACAGCGAGCATGGCCTGCGTGCCGTTGATCAGCGAAATCGTTTCCTTAGACTCCAGAACAAGCGGTTTAATCTGTACTCGCTTCAATGCCTCCGCACTGGGAATCCGCATGCCTTTCTCGTCGAAGCACTCGCCTTCGCCGATGAGTGCTAGGGCCAGATGCGCCAGCGGAGCCAGATCGCCGCTCGCGCCCACACTTCCCTGGGAGGGCACAAAAGGAGTGATGCCGCGGTTGAGCATCTCGCAGAGCGTGTCGATGACGATGGCTCGTACGCCCGAGTGTCCCTTGGAGAGCGAATTTGCACGCAACAGCATCATCGCGCGCGTCTCAGGGGTGGCGAGTGGTTCGCCCACTCCAACGGCGTGAGAGCGCACCAGGTTGACCTGCAGTTCGCGAATCTGCTCACCCGCGATGCGCACGTCGCTCAGTTTGCCAACGCCGGTCGTGATGGCGTAAGCGACCTTGTTGCTGGCGACAATTTCGTCGACCACCGCGCGTGCCTGGTTCACCGCTTCCCGCGCGTCAGGAGACAGCAGGGCAGCGCGGCGTTCAGTCGCGACTTCGCGGACCGCTTCGAGTGTCAGATCGTTCCCGTTGATGTGGAGTGCGTTCAATAGTGTTCCCTGTGGAGCAGCCCCATTCGGCATTCCGTAAGCAAGTCCGGCGAGCCCTACTTCGCCATCGCTGCGCGGAACGCCGTCAGATATTTTTTCGGCAGCGCCGCGACCTTCAACGTTGCGTCGGTGACAATGTGCGTGGTCTCACCCTCAGCCAGCAACGTTCGCCCGTCTGCTCGCACCAGTTCGTAACTGAAGACGACGACCGATTCGCGCACCGCTTTCAGGCGCGTCCTCACCACGATTTCTTCGTCGTAATAGACCGGAGCGCGGTAGCGGCACTTCACTTCGGCCACGGCGATGAACCGTCCATCCTCGCGTTCCATGTCGCGGTAGGAGAACCCCATCTCGCGCATCAGTTCCACGCGGCCTACCTCAAACCAGATGAGGTGGTTGGAATGGTAGACGACGCCCATCTGGTCGGTTTCGGCGTACCGTACGCGCAACCGGGTCTCATGGAACTTATGGTGATGGTTGGAGGTCATTTCCCCGTCCACACGGGTTTACGTTTCTCGAGGAAGGACGAAATTCCTTCGCGGAAGTCCGCGGTTGTGCGGATCGCGGCATTTTCGCGTACCGCCGCATCGATCTGGAGATCGAGTTCCGCGCGGGCGTGATCGGTCAGCAACTGCTTGGTCGCGCGTAACGACGCTGAACTATTCTCCATGAGCAGAGCGGCCAACTCGCGCGCTCGCGGCATGAGATTTTCTGCAGGAACGATTTCGCTGATCAGTCCCATGCGCGCCGCTTCCTCCGCTCCGAAAAGCCTTCCAGTGAGCAGAAGATCGCGAGCCTGCTTTTCGCCCACCTGTCGCAGTAAGAAGGTCGAAACAATCGCGGGCACAAATCCGATCCGCACTTCGGTGTACCCAAACTTCGCATCCGGGACTGCGAGCGTGAAGTCGCACAGCAGCGCCAGCCCCGTTCCACCGGCGATTGCCGCGCCATTCACCGCGGCAATCGTAACTTTGGGGAACTCGTAGAGCGAGCGGAACAACTGCACCATGGTTTGCGAATCCTGCAGATTCTGTTCCGGCGAACGGCCGAGGAGCGATTTCAGATTGTCCAGATCCAGCCCGGAGGAAAAGGCCTTGCCCGCTCCGGTGAGGATCAGGACAATTGCATCTGACTTCGCGACCTCGTCCAGCGCGTGCAGCAGGTCATCGATCAGTTCGAAGCTGATAGCATTGCGCTTCTCCGGACGGTTGAGCGTGAGAGTGGCGACGCCACCGTCGTACGCGAGTTGTATCGTCTTGTAATCCATAACTTGAATTAATCTGCTGCGTCCGAACTGGAAAACCTGGCTCCAATTCCCGCCGTTGCTTTCAGGAGAGAGTCCAACGGTTTCAGCGGAGGCAACTCCGCGCCTCGTTGCGCCAACACTGCAATCACTTTCTCAGTTGGGATGTTACCAACCAAAGCATCCTGCGCAAAGGGACACCCACCCAACCCTCCAAGAGCGGAATCAAAGCGGCGGCAGCCAGCGTCGTAGGCGGCCAGAATCTTCTCCGCGGCCTGATCGGGACGGCTGTGCAAGTGAACGCCGATCTCTAGATAGTCGTACTTCGCCATCACTGCGCCGACCACTTCGCTGATCTGCTGCGGACTGGCCATCCCGACGGTGTCCGCCAGAGAGATCATCCGCAAATTGTCCACTTCCATCAGTGAGATCGCTTCGGTCACTTCTTCGGGATTCCACAAGTCGCCGTACGGGTTTCCGAACGCCATCGAGATGTAGACGACCACATCAAGTCGCGCGTCGTCGGCTTTGTTCTGAACCTTCTCCAGTTCTTCCAGAGCGTTCTCGGGCGATTGGTTCTGGTTCTTGCGCAGGAACGTTTCCGAAATCGAATAGGGAAATCCCAGCGTCGATACCGCCTTCGTCTCAATGGCCCGCACGGCACCCTTTTCGTTGACGACGATGCCGATGATCTCCACATCGTCCGGCGGATCGAGCTCTTTCAGCACCTCTTCCGAGTCCGCCATCTGCGGCACGGCCTTGGGCGACACGAACGACACTGCGTCAATGTGTTTGAAACCGACGCTGATCAAGGCCTTCAGATAGTCCACCTTCAACTCGGCAGGGATCAACCCCTTCAGCCCTTGCCAGGCATCGCGTGGACACTCGACGAGTTTGGTGGTTTCTGTCAAGTTCGATTCTTCTCTAGTTGTGCTGTTGCCTCTGGATGATGTCTTTGACCAATAAAGGAAGGGCGAAAAGGGCCGCCAGCATTCCAATCACGCTCAGGCCGTCCCTCAGCCGTTGAAAGCGAGCAGTCGGTTCATTTGTCCGCAACGTGCCGGTTTTGAGGTCCAGGTTGTAGATAGTTTCAGCATGAACGGATTTTTCATACTCGACCTGCGAATAGTGCTGCCAGGCTTGCGCAATTCCAATGCAAATTGCCGCGACGAGGAACAGAATCTTTGTGAGTTTGCTAATCATTTGCATAGGTCTCTCAGACCTTGCCACGGGAGCAGAATCAGGTCTGTAGCACTCCGACCTTGAACTCCGCCACGTCAGGATTCAGCGCCGCCGCCTCCAGAGCTTGCGTGATGGCGTCTCGGGTCTCGATCGGATCGATGATCTTGTCAATCCACAACCGCGCAGCGCCGTACCGCGGGTCAGTCTGCTCGTCGTAGGTACGCTTCACCGACTCGTAGAGTTCTTTCCGCTCTTCCTCGCTCAGCTTTTTACCGCCGCGTTCCAATTGCTTGACCTTAATTTCAACTAACGTGCCTGCAGCCGATTCCCCGCTCATGACTGCGTAGCGCGCCGTCGGCCAAGCAAATACAAAGCGCGGATCGTACGCCTTCCCGCACATCGCGTAGTGCCCGGCACCGAACGATCCACCCACAATCACCGTGATCTTCGGCACCACGGAGTTTGAAACCGCGTTCACCAACTTCGCGCCCGCCTTGATGATGCCGCTCCACTCCGCGTCGCGTCCCACCATGAATCCGTTCACATCGTGGAAGAAGATCAGCGGAATCAGGTTCTGGTTGCAGTCCATGATGAAGCGCGCGGCTTTCTCCGCCGACTCGGTATAAATCACGCCTCCGAACTCGACTCGCTTGTGGCCTTCATGATCGATCTGCTGTGCGTGCAGCTTCTGGTTGGCCACGATGCCCACCGCAAAGCCGCCGATGCGGCCATATCCACAGATGAGCGTCTTGCCGTACTCCGGCTTGTACTCATCCAACCGGCTGCCATCGAGCACGCGCGCCAGCACTTCTTTCATGTCGTAAGGGCGCGCCGGAGACGAATCATAGATTCCATAAATCTCTTCCGCAGTCAGTTCGGGCTCGACCGGCTTCTTCCGGTCCCACGGAGAGAGCCGCCGATATCCCCACTTCTCGACAATCGACCGAATTCGCGCGATGCAGGCCTGATCGTCTGGCTCGCGGAAGTCGACCGTCCCGCTGATGGCCGAGTGCATGGCCGCGCCACCTAGTTCGTCCGCCGAAACTTTCTGTCCTATGGCCGCCTGCACGAGTGCCGGGCCTGCCAGGAACAGTCCGCTGCCATCGGTCATTAGCACGTGATCGCACATCACCGGCAGGTAGCCGCCCCCGGCTACGCACATTCCCATGATGGCCGCGATCTGCGGAATCCCCATGGCCGACATCACCGCATTGTTGCGAAATACGCGGCCGAAATCGTCAGTGTCAGGAAAGACGTCCTCCTGCAGCGGCAAAAACACGCCCGCGGAGTCGACTAGGTAGATGGTCGGTATGCGGTTCTCAATGGCAATGTTCTGCGCCCGGATCACCTTTTTCGACGTCATCGGGAAGAACGCACCGGCCTTCACGGTGGCGTCGTTGGCGATGATCATCACCATCCGCGTGGCGATCCGGGCCATGCCTGTTATGACGCCGGCGGCCGGAGCGCCGCCCCATTCCTCATACATGCCATAGGCGGTGTAGAGGCCCAGTTCGAAGAAGGTCCCGGGATCGGCCAACAGCGCAATCCGCTCACGCGCAGTCAGCCGCCCTTTGGCATGCTGACTTTCGATGGCCTTGGCGCCTCCGCCCTCGCAAATCTTTTCGCCCTCGTTGCGCACTTGCGACATTAAGTCCGCCAAAAAGCGCATATTGGCCTCGAAGCGCGCGGACGTCGGATCGATCTTGGTCGTCAACACGTTGTCCGGTGTCGTCGAGTTCGCGTCAGGAGATTCGATGCGCTCAGCCATGGGTTGAGAAAGCAAGAAGCAGACTGATTACGGTATACCACGCGGGCAGACCCGCGCAACGCGGCTTAGCCCGGATACTCTTTGGAAGGGAGCGGACTGAGTAGACGTAGCGACTCGGCTACTGGATCATCCGCAATCGCGTCCACCAGTCCGATCCGCAGTGCGTGTTGGGCCGTGATCTTCTCGGCTGCGACGAACATTTCCAGCGCGCGTCCCTTCCCAACCAACCGGGGAAGCCGTTGGGTGCCTCCCCAACCAGTGATCAGTCCCAGGGCCGCGCCTCTGTGCCCAAACACTGCATGCGGAGCCGCGACCCGATGGTGGCAAGCCAGCGCCAGGTCGAGCCCGCCTCCCATACAGAATCCTTGGATCGCAGCGTACACAGGAGCAGGATGTGCCGCAACCGCGCTCATTAACTCCTGACCCATTCTCGCGAAAGCAAGAGCGTCGGGCCCGTTGAGTTGCGAGATTTCGTTCAAGTCCGCGCCGGCAGAAAAAATAGGATCGCCCGATATAACCAACGGAAGAACGGGAGCACCGGGGCTCGAGAAACCTTCAATCTCATCCTTAAGCGCGGCGACCTTCCGGCGTGTCAGGCGGTTCATCCCGTCCCCGGACACAAGGGTCAGGAAGAGCACTCCGCCGTCGTGGCTTAGCGTGAACTCTAGCTCGGTGTTGCCCGCTGTCATGGTGGATCCAGGCTAGGAGCTCGTTCGAGAGAGCCACTCCGCCAGCCGGCAGCCATCTTCCTCCAGCAGGAAAGTTCCCACGCCAAAACATTCTCCCACGATGCGGTGCGTCTCCGGATCGCGCGCTGCCCGCGTGATCCATTGCTGCCCCACGCGGTATTGCGCGGCGGTGAACCATTTCTGCGGCAGAACCTCCACCAGGCCCGCCTGCGGGTAAAAGACAAAGAGCGCAAACGCCGGATCATCATTCGACATGGCCTTGTAGCTGGTCGGGACGATCAACTCGTCCACCGTTGCCAGTTCCGCCGGAGCTTCAATCTTATGCATGCCGGGACCAAGCGTGAGCGGCACTTCGAAATCTGCCATGGGCGCCGTCGCGGCGTAAATGCGGTCGGCAGACGGCTTGAACCAGCCTGCTACCTCCGCCAGATCGAACGACTTCAGTTGGTCAGGATCAAAGCACGCAAGACGGATATTGCGTCCCTCCGGGCACCAGATGCCGACAAAATGAGGCGGCACCAGAAATGGCCGGCAATAGGTGTTGAGAGCGAGGCGAGCCCGATCGGGTTCTTGCTCAAGACCAAGCGTGACCAAGTGGGCAATCGGCCCTTGTTCGCCGTGATGGCTCCAGACGAAACGCTGCCCGGCTAACGAGCGGAAAGTGGGAAACGTCTTCCAGTACCAGGGTACGGGCCCTACAGTCTTGGAGAGAATCTCCCGGGCGCGGGAGACGTTGATCGCGGCCATCAACTGGCCGCCGGCACGCCGGGTCCCTTTACGTGCGTGCGAATGAACTGAACGATGTCGTCCATGGCAGTGCCGGGTTGGAAAATAGCCGCCACGCCAATCTTCTTCAGCCCCTCGATATCCTGGTTGGGGATGATTCCGCCGACCACCACGATCACGTCGTCCATCTTGTTTTGCTTGAGCAAGTCCATCACGCGGGGGACAATGGCGTTGTGCGCACCGGAAAGAATCGATAACCCGATTACCTGCACGTCTTCCTGCAGCGCCGCGGTGACGATCATCTCCGGCGTCTGCCGCAGTCCGGTATAGATCACTTCCATGCCCGCGTCGCGCAGCGCCCGGGCAATCACCTTGGCCCCGCGATCATGCCCGTCGAGCCCCGGCTTTGCCACGAGCACTCGAATCTTGGTATCAGCCATCGCCACCATTTAAACACACAGGGGACAGAGGTTCACAGGGGGAAGACGAGAGAGAGAAGCTTCCTCTGTGTCCCCCGTGTCCTCTGTGGTCAAACGGTTTTGATGTCCAGACTCCGCCACATATACCAGCAAGCCACGCTGCGATAGGGTTCCCACGCTTTCGCGATCTTCTCCATATCTTTCGGCTTGGGCAGTTTGCGCTTCCTGTAGTGTTTCTTGATGGCCACCTGCACGCCGTAGTCGCCCGTGGGCAGCACATTCGGACGGCGCAACGAGAACATCAGGAACATATGCGCCGTCCACACGCCGACGCCCTTCACCTGCGTCAAATGCTCGATCACCTCCTCGTCCGTCATTTCCGGGAGGCTCGCAAAATTGAGCAGTCCATCCGAAGTCTTCTTCGCCAGATCCTTCAGATAAGCCGACTTCTGCTTCGACAGTCCCACACTCCGCAGTTGTTCATCGCTCAGCTTGAGGATCCCTTCCGGTGTGAGCGGATCTCCCGCGAGCTCAGCAAATCGATTGAAGATGGTCACCGCAGCCTTGCCGTTCAGTTGCTGGTAGACGATCGCCTCGGCCACGCTGGAGAACTCCGGGGCTCCAAACTCCATGCGGCACGGCCCCACGCGCTCAATAATGGCGCGCAGGACAGGGTCGGATTTCTTAAGGTGGTTGACGGCCTTTCGCATGGCTTATACATCTACCATAAAATTGCCGACAGGCGAAGAAAAAACGAAATACGAGTCTTCGTTTCTACTTTGTCGCTTT
Organism: uncultured Acidobacteriaceae bacterium; assembly: GCA_963701935.1. Lineage (GTDB taxonomy): Bacteria > Acidobacteriota > Terriglobia > Terriglobales > Acidobacteriaceae > Sulfotelmatobacter. The sequence continues at coordinate 96,717 of CAVPBT010000006.1, forward strand.
CACCGCGATTCCCATGACCTCGAACCTTCCATTGCGAACTAATTGGTTTGCCCCGATGAATGCCCGGGCTGGGTAGTCGCCATGGAAATAAGTTTTGTAGACCGAGTTGAACGTTTCGTAGAGCTTCAGGTCGGTGCAGAAGATCTGCATGGAAACCACGTCGTCCATAGTCAATCCGGCGGACTCGACGGTACTTTTGATTCCCTCCATTACCAACCGCGCTTCATCCTCAGGGCTGGCGGGTGGCGTGCCAGTCTTCGGGTCTAGCCCGAGGTGGCCTGCGATATACAGCGTGTTGCCCGCTAGTACGGCGTCGCTGAAGGGCAGAGCCTTCATATCACTGGCCCGCGGTTTCACAATGTACTTGCGATCTGCGGCGCTTGCCGCCACACAAAACATGAGAAACAGGATTCCCACAACCATGCGCATTTTCATGATTTCTCCTCACTTGTTATTCGAAGGTTCGGACACGCAGACTATCACCTCAGTGGACTGAAGCCAAAACCAGGCCGATGATCCCACCGCCCAGCACGACCCATGCGGGACTTACTTTCCAACGCAACAATGCCGCCAGCGATACTACAGCGATTACCCAGGACGGCCATCCCCGGAGGGCATCCGCAGCAAGTCGGAAGGTGACGCCGCCCATCAAGGCCACGGCACAAACATTGACTGAATCGAGAAACCCAGCGATCCATGCCGATTGCCTCAGCCGGAACAGGACCGGTGCTAGCAGTCCAACGTAGAAGAATGATGGCAAGAATATCCCCACCGTCGCCACCGCAGCCCCCGGCGCCCCGCCCAGAATGTATCCGATGAAAGTCGCGGTCGAAAACACCGGCCCGGGTGTAAACTGCCCGATCGCGACCGCATCCAGCAATTGCTGATGCGTGAGCCAGGCGTGCTGCTGGACTAATCCCTGCTCTAGGAAGGCCAGCAGAACATATCCACCGCCGTACAGTACGGCACCCAATTTGAGGAAGAACAAACCGATCTTGTAGACGGATGGTCGGATGACTGCTCCGGCTGCCACCGACACCGCAGCCGCTCCGAACGCGCGCACCCAACCTGCCCCTTTCGTTCCCGCGATGACTACGCCGAAACGAGGCGTCGGCCAGACGGAAGCCAGCAAAGCTCCAGCCGACCGAAGGTTCGCGACTCGTCGCGCGAGCATGCCGATCAGTCCGCCGCCGAACAGAATCACAAGCGGACTCACTCCCAGAAAGAATGCTCCCAAAGCCGCTCCGCCCAGCACAGCCAATCCCCAGTCCTTCACGGCGGTTCTTCCCAGACGAGAGATCGCGATCGCGATCACCACGATGACGGCTGCTTTCACCCCACCCAGAGCAGACGCGGCCTGTGGCATGCCTCCGAACCTGACGTAGGCCCACGCAAACATTCCGGTGATCGCCGCTGCGGGTACGATGAAACTCGCTCCCGCCACGCACAGCCCCGCCCAGCCCGCGCGTACGAATCCCACGTTGATTGCCATCTCCGTGGAAGTAGGACCGGGAATCAGGTTGGCCGCTCCCAGCAAGTCGAGGAACTGCTGCTTGGTCAGCCACTCCCGCTTGCGGACAACCTCGGTTTCCATCAGAGCGATGTGCGCGGCAGGGCCACCAAAACTGATGGTGCCGAGTTTGAGGAAGAGTGCTGCCAGTTCGCGCAGACGGACCATGCTCGTTCGGGCCTGCGCCGGAGGTTCTTTGCCCGGCGTGGTTTCGGCGGTCACGCGGCCTTATGCTCACCCTGGCGAAAATTCTCGATCAGATGCTCGGACGTGCGCAGCGAAAACGCCAGAATGCTGATGGTGGTGGTCTTGTCGGTGCAGTTCAGAAACACGCTGGCATCGCACACATACAAGTTCGGCACATCGTGCGCCTGCCCAAATCGGTTGGTCACAAATTTCTTCGGATCATTCCCCATGCGGCATGTGCCGGTCTCATGCAGACTCCAGCCCGGAATCTCCGGAGCGTCTCCGAATCCCTCAACCTCACCACCCGCCGCGCGCAGCACCTCAGCGCACACCTGCTTGGAGTGTTCCCACATCTTCAGCACATTTTCGTCCCACTCGAAATGCATGCGGGCCACCGGAATCCCGTATGGATCTTTCACCTCGGGATCGAGGTCCATGTAGTTCGTATCCGAGCGCAGCGACGGTGCCTGAATTCCGAAGCTCACCGGCGAAGGATACCGCCGCTTGATCTCGCGCTTGAACGAAGATCCGAAACCGTCGAGTTCGTTGGCAAACCAGGGAAATTCAGAACAGCCGCCGTCGGGATACACAGAATACCCGCGAATGAATTTTTCCTCGTGCGGATCTTTCAAATTCTGCCATCGCGGCATCCACGCGATCGTGCTGTCGGCCACATGGTCGGGAAAACTCGGCTGTCCCACCAGTTGCGGCAAATATCCGTGAACCGGATCGCCGTAAAGATGATCGCAAAGATTCCGCCCCAATTGTCCGCTGGAGTTCGCAATTCCGTTGGGCCAGTGACGCGACTTCGAATTCAGCATGATGCGCGCCGACTCGATGCACGATGCCGCGACCACCACAGCGCGCCCGTACACTTCGACTTCCTGCTTCGTGGTGCGGTCGATATAGGCAACTCCCGATGCGCGTCCGTTCTCATCGACCAGAACGTTTTTGGCCAGCGCGTTCGTGCGCAACTCCAGATTCTTCGTGGCCTCAGCTTTGGGCAGCAGAAAATAAGGAGTCGAGAAAAACGCGCCAACATCACAACCGGTCGTGCATTCTCCGCAGAAGTGGCATGCCGGATGCCCCTCATGCGGTTGCGTCAGCTGCGCGCAACGGTCGGGTAGATAGGGTACGCCTACCTTCTTGCACCCTGCCTCCAGAATGTAATCGAGACAGCGGAACTTGAACGGCGGCAAATACGATCCGTCCGGATTGCTCGGCCGATTCTGCACCGTGCTGGCAACGCCGATCATCTTCTCTACGCGCGTGTAGAACGGACCGATCTCATCGTGCGTAATTGGCCAGTCCACGTCATAGCCATCGAGCGAGGCGGCCTTGAAATCGATGTCGCCAAAACGTGCCGAACTGCGTCCCCAGAAATTTGTCTTGCCGCCCACCGCGTTGCAACGCGGCCACATCCACTTCGTCCCCGGAGCCACTGTGAACGGAATCTCGTGGTCCCATGCCGCCTTGGTGTACTCGTTGTCCATGTAGCCAAACGACTCCGCGCTCCGCTTGGGATCGTCGAGCCCGCGAAACTTCATGTCCCAGGGCATGCGGTGGTTGCGGAAATCCTTCTCCGGATACAGTCGGCGCCCCGCGTTGAGCGCGCACACCTTCAAGCCGGCCTCGCACAGCGTCTTGATTGCCATGCCGCCGCCTGCCCCGGTTCCGATCACGATTGCGTCGTAGATTTGGTTGGCCATGGTTCCTGATTTCGAAGCGTTATGAGGCACGAACCTGTGCAACATGCGCGTGCTCTGGGTCGCCCTTGTGCGGACATTCCGGTGACTCGGCATAGAACTTCAGCGCCGGGTTGTCGAGCTCTTTGTATCCAATTTCGCTGGTATAGAAGCCGGTCACGGTGTATTCGCGCATCGTGCGGAAGAAGCGAACTCCGTCTTCTTCGTCCGGCCGCGCTTTGTTCTTGAAGCCCAGAGGTTCGAGCAGAGCAGTCTGTTGTTCGGGCGGGAGCTCGGTAAATCGCTTCCCATACGTCTGCTCCGCCTGCACGTTGATCCACGTGAGCCCGGTCCGAAAGCCGTACTGCACCTCGGGATCGTTCGCCACCATGAAATCGATGAACTCAGCGACACCCGCGTCCTTCGCGCCCGGAGTGCCGTCGTTGGGAATGATGATGTCGGCCAGGCGCTCGACCATCGCATACTCCGCCGCCGTGAAAAATTGGGGATGGTAAACGGCCGGCTTGATCTGTAACCTGGCGCTGCCAACATGCCCGCACGCGAACGCCCACTTGCTGAAACCCGGAAACTGAGCTGCCGCCGCGGCAGTACCCAAAATGCGCAATATTTCCCGTCGCTGTATGCCTTGTCCCGCCATCAGGCTCTCCCGCACACTCCGTCTGTTTCCTAGCGAAGTGAGGAATCCGATGTTCTCGCCTACGAAAGGAACTTGACCGTCTGTTCGACTAATTGCGCCGTCGGCTTGTAGGGATCGCCAGGCGCGTCGTACTCAATTGAGCAATATCCCTTGTAGTCATGCTTCTTCAGAGTCGCAAACGCTTTCGCCAGGTCCACGTGCGAGGCCTTGCCGTTTTCATCCACCTCACCGTCCTTCACGTGGCAGATGCCATAGGCGTGCGCGAACATCGCTTCCATCGCTCGGTCCTGGAATTCTTCGTCGTGGGCAGCCAGCGAGTTGCCGAAATCCGGCAAGGCCCGCAGCCATGGACTGTTCACCTTCTCGATCACCTGCACGATGAAAAACGGATCTTCGCTGACCGGATTGTCATTTTCCAGACTCACTACAACGTTCTTCTTCGCCGCATACTCCGCCACCCGTGCCAGCGTATCGGCGGCGCGCCCGACATCCGGTTTCGAATCCTTGGCGCCGTCAATGTGTGTGCGAATGCTGGGCGAACCCAGAGCCGCGCCTACATCAATCCACTGCCTGCTCCCGATTACCGCCTTCTCGCGTTCGGCCTTGTCCACTGCGTACTGGCTGTGTCCCTGATCGACGGCAATGTCGACCACCGACGAGTGAGCCCGTTCCACCGCTGCTCGAAACTCTTCCAGATACTTCGCATCGGTTGACGGAAAAATCGGGCTCCAGGGTTCGATGTGGTGGACATTGAATTTTTGCGCCACGTGCGCCGCAAAATCCTTTAGTTCCATCTGCTGCGACAACGGCACGGTGCTGGGCGTCTTGCCGTCCCATCCCTTCCAGCCCACGATGAATTCGCGAAAAGGGTACGCTGCAACTGCGACCCGGCTCCGCGGATCGGAAGGGAACTGGACAGACGGTCCAGAAACTGCGCTCGCGTGCGCGAAAGCGGGCAAGAGCCACGCCCCCGCCGCCGCGCCGGCGCACTGCCCAAGAAATTGTCTTCGATTACTTGCGCTCATGCGCGAAAGTGTAACAGAGAATGCCCACGCAACAGGAGGCGTTTGAGTCCCAGGGATTTATTCTGCAAGAATGGAACGGCGCATGTACGATTCGCTGGCGATAGCAGCAAATGCTTGGTTCCGCAGCGTCAGGAGGAATTTCGAGTGTGGCTTAACGTGATTGGCTGGACAGCAACCGCAGTTTTCTCGACTTCGTACTTCTTCAAAGAGGCGGCAACACTGCGCAGAATTCAGGCGGCGGCCGCCACGCTTTGGGTGTTGTACGGGATTCTGATCCACTCGGCGCCAGTGGTCGTCGCCAACCTCATCGTCGGCATCGCTGCGGTGTATACGTCTGTGCGCCTGGTGATGAACAAGAAAGCCGCAGGCCCCGACCAATGAAGTCGACCTCCGAAGATAGGGCAGCCCCGAGTATGTCCGAGCGTCCGTCGTCTCCTGAAGAGATCTCCCATCCTTCAATCTCTTAAGCCTGCGGGTAGCCCTGCTCAGATGACCGCGAAATTCGTGGTACTCGATGCGCTTCCGCCCTTCGTGGTTACCACAATCTTGCCGGTGGTCGCACCCGCTGGAACCGTGGCGGTGACCTGCGTATCGGAGTCCACAGTGAACGACGCCGAGGTCCCATTGAACGCAACCTTGGTGGTCTGGGTAAGACCGCTTCCGATAATCGTAACCGACGTACCAACTGTCCCACTGGGTGGACTGAAGCTCTTAAGGGTCGGCGTGACCTTGAACGTCTGCCCGCTGGTCAGGATGGTCGCGCCTTCTTTTATTGTGACGGATCCAGTGTGGGCGCCTGTGGGAACCGTCGCAGTCAGATATGTCGATCCCGTCAGCGTTACAGCGGTAGCTTTCACGCCTCCAAACTTAACCACGGAAGAACTGCTGAAACCCTGGCCAAGAATGCCGACTTTGGCACCGATCTTTCCTGACGACGTCAGCAAACTGCAGAATGGCACGGCGCCGATGTTCAAACTGTAAACCGTGCCGACGTTGAGGCCACCGTTGTTCTGTGTGTTGCCATAGAGCAATCCGTTCGTGTGTTGAACCAGAGCGGAGGCGGGGTTGGCTCCTACCGTGCCGTCAAACAGATACAGGGACGAGTAGACGCCCTTCGACGTGAGCTTGTAGATACCACCGTACTGTGGCTCCAAGGGAAGCCCGAATCGAAAAGTTACACCGTAAAAATTGCTGTCGGTCGCCTGAACCAGGCCGATCCATGGATCGCCCTGTCCGTCAATCGCTGCGTTGAAGTTCTCCAGCACCGTGAACTTGCCTGCCGGGGTAATTTTGAAGACAGTACCTTCTGCATTCGTGCCATCCAGTTGGGTCGTTCCGTAAAAATTCCCATCGTTTCCCTGGATCAGTGCACCCAGAGGTAGAGCTCCATCGCCGGTGACGGCGAAGGTGTGGAGCACAGTAAATTTGCCGGCGGTCGTGACCTTGAAAACAACTGCGCCTTCTTCGGTGGTGCCGTAGAGATTGCCGTCACTGCCCTGTACCAGCGCCGTGGCCGGTGAGCCTCCCTCCGCGGGATAGAGAATGGAATGGAGGATTGTCACCTTCCCGCTCGGCGTCATTTTGTAAATGGTGCCATCGCCGTTCGTACCGCCTCCGATCGTGGTTCCATAGAAGTTGCCGTCGGTCGCCTGGATGGGTGGAGCATTCGGACTGGCGCCGTCATCTGCCACATTGGTAAAGCTGTATAGGGAAGTGAAGATACCCGCGGAGCTAATCCGGTACAGTTCCCCGTGATTGGTCGCACCGCCGTCAAAGCAGGCGCCGTAGAAGTTGCCGTCGTTGCCCAGCGTCAGCCCCATATTGCAATGCGCTCCATCGGTGCTGGTGAAATCATGCAACGTCGTTTCTGTTCCCGCAGGAGTGACCATGAAAACTCCACCGAGGAGGTTGGTACCGCCGGAATCCGTGGTTCCGTACAGGTTGCCGTCTCGCCCTTGAGCCATGACAGAGGCAGGGAAGGGGCCGAAGATGCCGTTGTCGGCACCATCGAAGCTGTAAACCAGATTAGGAACCTGCGCCAGCGCCGGAAGCGACGTGCCCATGATGATTATGGTGATGGCGATCAATACGGTGGCGCCAGTACGAGCAGCGATTTTGCGGTGAGCAGCATTCATTGACGATCTCCTGGAGTGCTAAAGGATCTAATGGGAATGACCAAATGGACCTTTGCCGATTTGCTGCGCCGCACTTGTTGCGGCGCTAGCCGCGAGAGGCGGCGACGCGATGAAACCCTGCATGGTGGAATCAAAATCCGTCTGTGCGAAGCCCACCACCTGTCCGCTGTCATTGAGGCCATACAACTGAGTGAATAGTGATCCGGGATAATCCACCGTCACGTAGGTCCCACTGATCAAAGTGAAGCCGTGGGAGTTGCCGCTCGCGTCCTGATATCCTCCAGCGATCTCGCCACTGGCGTTGACCGCATACGCCCCAGTCTGAAGAGCGCCCGGAAAATCAATCGTTGTAAAAGTTCCGCCACTGTCGAGAAAGCCGTGGGAGATGCGGTCATCCTGGTAGTACCAGCCGACGATCTGGCCGAGATTGTTGACGCGCGCCGGAATGGTGTTCGCCGCGCCGGGAAAGTCGAAGGCTGAGAACTTTCCGCCTTGCTCGGTGTACCCGTGCCAGTGGGTGCCGTCGTAGTAAGAGCCCACAATCAGCCCGTTGTCGTTGATGTCGTCGGCACCGGACTGGACCGATCCCGGGTAGTCGATGTTCTTGTAGGCGGTTCCCTGAAGTTGAAAGCCGTGGAGCAAATCGGCGCTATCCCGGTACACGCCCACCATAAGACTGTGCTTGTTGATCTTCTCGGGCTCGGTATCGATCGCGGCGGGATACGCAATCACTCGAAAGCTGCCGTTCGAGAGAAGAAAACCAGCCCCGGTGCAACATGACGGCTGCATCGAATAGACGCCCACGATCTGGCCGGAGTTGTTATTGCCATCCAACCCGGAAAAGGCAGCACCTGGAAAATCGACGATGCGAAAGCTGTAGCTCTGGCCCCATGCTGTCGGCACCAGGCTCAAACCGGCGAGTGTGATCAAACCAAGCAGGTTTCTCAGAAGGCGGGAGAGTCGTTCCATTGGGAAACGGTTTTTCATAAGCGGATCTCCTCAAAGTGTGGAATAGAGTACGGCTGAGTTTCAGAGGCGATCGGGAGAACCGCGCGCCGCGGCTCCCCCGATTCGGACCCTAGCGCACCGTTCGCATCACCAGCGCCTTTTGAACGGCGGGAGCTGGCGCCTGGTTTGTATGCAACGGCGTGGAGCGCCGCAGATTCGGAAGCGACGGTAGCGGACTCGTCTTTGCGGTGTTGGGTTTTGTAAGCTGCCGGATCGAGGCCGCGAGTTTGCTTTGTCGCTCGGTCACGTCCTCCATGCGGACGTTCTCGAAGCCTTTGCGCTTGGCCACGATGCGATAGTCGAAAGCAGTGTTCGACCTGCCGCCGCCCAGTTCCCGCACCACAAAGCCGGAGGCGGTTTTCTCCGCAATGTAGAGGCCTTTGCAATCCCCGTTGGGAACGGGAAAGACCTTATAGTCGGCGCTGGTGTTCACCGTTTCAGCAAAGGCAGGATCCAATGTGATTATTGCCGAACCATTGGACAACCTGCCAGAACCGAAATCTTCGAACCAGTTTTCCGGGGACTGCATCGCGTAGAGGGATACTCTTCGTGCCCCGCCCTGTGCCGGAAGCTGACCAGTAATGAGACCCGTGCAGCCCATGTCGCCCGCACCGTCAATGGTGCAAGAGCCGATGTCGCTGCCGGCCAAAAGAGCTGGGTTCCCGGGCACATCGCTCACGTTGAGGAAAGCACCGGCCGCGACCGAGGAACTGATGTTCTCGCCGACAACGGCGTACCCAGAATCGGCGACTCCCCAGACTCCAATCGGGAACCCGACACTGGAGGCGTTATCAGCGGCGTCACCAACGACACCGAAAGGCTGACCACCGACGTGATGCTGGTAGTTGTTGCTCGTCTGGGCGCTCGTTCCCAGAACGCCGATACCTGCCGGGCTGTAGGTGACTCCCCACGTGCCTAGACCGATCGAACTCGTACTGTTGTTGAATCCTATAATCGCCGGTTGAATGGTGCTGTTGTTGGCCGCGACGAGGGCAGGAACAAAGTCCGAGGTAGCAAGAATTGCTTGCCTTCCGTCGTTGCCGCCGTCCGCCCACACGCCCGATCCGTTCTGGCTCGCCCCGAAGAATAATGCGCCAGTGGCACTTCGAGTTCCATCAACCCCGTAGACGCCCACGGCGATTTCGTTCTGCGCCGTACCCTCAACACCGAATACCTGGCCGGTTGTACTCAGAGCTGTTCCGAGGATGGTGGCTGAGCTGGCCAAGTTTGAATGTGAGATCCCGACGATTGCACCGCTGCCGTTCGTGCCCCCTTGGGATACCTGCAGCCCGGCCAAACCGTCACTCGTAGTCATAAAGCTGTCGCCTGTGACGGACACTCCATTGGAGACAGTGAGATCTCCGGTTACCGATTGATTTCCGACAAAGGTATTGGCGGCCGCTAATTGGGGAACCTTGGTGGTATCCAAATTCAGTGTGACTTTGCCGCTGGTGCCGCCACCAGTCAGATCCGTGCCCGCCGTGACGCCAGTGATGGTTCCTCCAGAGGAGAGAGTCGTGCACGCCCAGCTGCTGCCATTCCATTGCAGCACCTGGCTGGTGGCACACGTGGTGGCCAGGCTAAGACTGAGTGACCCGCTGGTGCCGCCACCGGTCAGTCCACTTCCGGTGGCCGTCGTAACGCCGGTGATTGTGCCCGTGCCAGGAAAAGTTTGGCCCGTGGCGAATGTGAAGATGCCCTGGCTGCTTAGCTTGAGCCCGGTTTCTGCCGGAGCCGTCTTGCCCGATCCAAAAAGTAGATTCAGCGTGCCCGACGGAGCCGCCGTGTTGTTCCCGGAGGCTTCGGCCTTCCACTGGAATGTCTGGTTTACGGCAGAGCTGGTGGTGCTGTTGAAAGACGATGCCACGAAACTGTGCGCCTGAGACGACTTTCCCGCAGTTGATGTGGCCGGGCCAGTGGCGGGCGAAGTCAGCAATCCTTCGAGGTTCGTCGTGCCCTTTACGTCGAGGGTCGCTCCGGGAGTCGTAGTGTTGATTCCGACCCTGGCGGTGCTTCCGCTGCCTGTCTGGAATAGCACCGAGTTGCCGATGGCGCTGGTGCTGGTCCACAAAGGAACAAAGTCCAATGTGCCCGAGCCCGTGACCGTTCCCGCCGGCGGTGGCGCCGTGGTGGCGGGGCTCTGAGTGGAATCTCCCGCCGAGACAGAAGTGGTCGACGTCGGCGCAGCCAGCATAAACGCCGAAGGCGGAAGCCCCCCGATAGTCTCCGCGTCCGCTGCTTTCAGAGCGTACGGAACGCTTAGCAGCAGCACTCGCGGCTGTTCCGCTTGCCCTTCTGTTTGCACCGCCAACCAGCGTGCCTCGCCTGTCGAGAACAAATCCTTAGGCAGTCCCTGGCTGGTTGTGGACCCTAGCATTACGCTGTAGTGGCCGCTGCTGTCGGCCTGCACGTTCTGCGTCTCGATCCACAGCGGCGCGCCACCTTCGGAGTCCTTATAAAGGTAGAACGTAACCCCGTGAACGCCGCTCCACGGGTGGCCGTGGATGTCAACGATCGTGCCCGTGAAGTTGACCAGAGTTGGCACCGTTGAACTGGCGGCTGGAGTTTGCGCTGAGGCGACTGCCGGAACACACATCAATAGCATCAAGAACAGTCGTGCTACGTTGGAATACAAATCCTTCCGAAAGCCGATTCCCACAAATCGGTTCATGGTGAAATCCTCCCCACAGAATTTTTGTCTTACTTTTTCCCCGATAATTGAAGGCCCGTTACGATCACTTGTTCGGTCTCGCCTTGCGTTGCGATCTCAGGTGGAATGCTCGCCAACTGATGAGCGACGCCGTCCCCAGCTACCCAGACCCGGCTGAGATACTGCTTGCCGTTGAAACTCGTGAAGATCAGGCGGGACCCTGCCTCCCGTGCGGCATGATGTTCCGCACTTGATCCCGTCACAATCACCTTGTAAATATGGCGATTGTCAGCCTTCATCACGATTACTCCGGTATCGTCCGGGCGTTTGGGCTTCCCCAGGTACCGCTGAACGACGTAGGTTCCAGCCGGCAGAGTCTCAGTCCCCACGACGAATGGGAACGGCACGGCTACCTGGAAAGCGGAAACCTGAGCGCGCAAGCGGGAAGGCGCGAAGGAAGCCGCCAAAACTCCGATTGCCGCCAGCTTTCTGAAATTCATGAACCGTTCCCGTGTTCCCTTCGACAGGCGTCAATTTGCTGTGACGTCGGGAAAAAGACAACGAAACTGTTCCCGAATCGCGCCTAACCAGCTAAGACATAGCTGACAAAGCAGTTCCTCAACTCTCTAACTTGTCGTGCTAGAATCTCCCGCATTCCGCGGGGGGCGGCCTGTGCAGCAAGGGACGGAAGGGCGGATGTTTCGTTTTGGTTCCTTCGAGGTCGACGTCCAAGAGGGCAGGCTTACGAAGTCGGGCGTCCGGATTCGTCTGCAAGAGCAACCGTTTCAAATCCTGGTGTTGTTGCTGGAGCGTCCAGGGCAACTTGTCACCCGGGAGGAGATTCGTCAGAGACTTTGGTCGGACGATACCTTCGTCGAGTTTGACGATGCGTTGAACACGGCTGTGCGGAAATTGCGTACCGCCTTGAGCGATTCGGCGGACAATCCAAGGTTTCTGGAAACCGTTCCTCGTCGCGGTTACCGTTTTGTGGCTCCGGTCTCCTTGGCCGTCGAAGCACCAGTCAGCCCGGGTTCGGTTCAGCCCCAGACGCCACTGGCGTCGACTAAAGCCGTCCCGGAGAGTGCGGAAGGACAACCGGGCCTCAGTCTCCCGTCTACAAAATCCAGTTGGCCTCGATTCGTCATCGTTGCGGCGATCACCGTTCTCACCGTGATGGCGCTTGGAATCTACTGGCGTCAACGCCGGAATCGATTCCGAATTACTGCCACGGACACGATCGTCCTTGCCGATTTTGTGAACACGACCGGCGAGTCCGTGTTCGGGGATGCGCTCCGGCAAGGATTGGAAGTCGGACTCGAGCAGTCTCCTTTCGTCAAGGTGCTGTCGGACCGTAAGGCTGCGGTAATTCTGAAGCAGATGGGACATGCGCCCGACGAGCGGATGACCGGGCGGACAGCAATTGAAGTTTGCCAACGCAGCGGCAGCAAGGTGACGGTGCAGGGGTCGATTGCCAGTCTGGGTACGACCTATCTCATTGGATTGGCTGCGATCCGTTGCGAGACCGGCGAACCGATTGCGAATGAACAGGTGGAGGCGAGGCGTAAGGAAGATGTGGTCGACGCGCTGGGGCGTGCGACTGCCGAATTGCGGGAACGATTGGGAGAATCCCTTCCGTCGATCCAAAAATATAATGCTCCCCTCGAGCAGGCGACCACGCCATCTCTCGACGCTCTCAATACTTATGGCGTGGCGCTTTCCACGTGGGACAAAAAAGGCGATCAGGATTCACTCCCGCTCTTCAAGAGAGCCATCGAACTGGATCCGAACTTCGCCATGGCTTATGGTGCTCTGGCGACGGTCTATAACAACTTGGGCGAGCAGGAGTTTGCTCGCACCAATGCGAGCAAGGCCTACGAACTTAGGGATCGCGTAACCGAAGCGGAAAGAATTTCGATTGAGGCCCGCTACCACCTTTACGTGACCGGCGACCTCGAAAAGGCGGCGCAAGTTTACGAACTTGCAGTGGAGAACTACCCGCAATCAGCCGGAGCACTCAATCACCTGGGCACGACCTATGCGGAACTGGGACAGTATGAAAAGGCCGTCGAGAGCCTGCGTGAAGCTCTGCTGCTTGACCCCACAAGGGCAACGACCTACTCCAATCTCGCCATGGACTTGTTGGCCCTGGGTAGAACAGAGGACGCTCGCGCGGTTCTGGCAGAAGCGGACAAACGCAAGTTTCGTACAGACTATTTGAGTCAGATCAATTACTTCGAGGCGTTCCTTCACTCCGATCTTGCGGAAATGCAGCGTTTGCTGCAACAGGCCGCCGACATACCGGGGGCGCAGTCCCTTCTCCTGTCTGAAGAGGCTGATACCGAAGCCTCTCGCGGCCATTTCGAAAAGGCAGCCGAACTCTCGCGCGTAGCCGCGAACCTAACGGAACACGACGGAGACCATGAACTCGCTGCTCTTTGCCTGGCCCGGGCGGCGCTTCGAGAAGCAGAGATCGGAAATTCTGCACAGGCTCGGGTCCTCATTTCCCAAGCGCAGAAGTTTTCGAAGGGCGAAGATGTGGTAACCCTCACGGCCCTCGTCATGGCCCAAGTCGGAGACGTCAAGGAGACCCAGATTCTCGGGGAGAAACTGAACAAGCAGTGGCCCCAGGGCACTGTGATCCAGAAATACTGGCTGCCGATCATCCGTGCGAAGATTGACCTTCAACAAAAACGATCATCGCAGTCAATCGCGGATTTGGGTGGAGAGACCCCGCTGGAGTCTGCCGCTCCTCCGGCGTTGGCGGTGGCAACGATCTACCCGGCTTATGCGCGGGGCCAAGCGTACCTTGCAGCCGGTGACGCGAAGCGGGCCGCTGCTGAATTCCAGAAGTTGATTGACCACCCCGGCATGGTGTTGAACTCTCCCCTCGGAGTGCTGGCCTACCTGGGGCGCGCGAGATCATTCTGGCTCGCCGGAGAATCCGGTAAAGCCCGCGACGCGTATCGTGATTTTCTCCTCCGATGGAAAGAGGCCGATCCTGACCTGCCGATTCTGAGGCAAGCGAATGCAGAGTACGCAAAGGTTCACTGAGATATCCTTGGCCGTCGCTGGCAGAAGCCTCGTGAAGGTCCGGATGCGGACTCCCTCTGGGCCAAACTTGAGGTCGTAACTACTGAACCGCCCACAGGATTCCTAATTACCCGGGTTTGGTCGCCCCAAACGCAGTAACGCCGCATCATTAGTGGCCGTGAGAGAGCCACAAACTAAGACAATCGTTGACCCCGAGTCGCTCGCGTGTGGAGCCGGAACAAATGCCAGGTATCAAGCCATGACAACTCTTCAGGAATTCCGATGCGAAGTTTGCAGACTGTCCTCATTCATAGATCAGTCATCAAAGCTCTGCGAGCGCGTATCGCTTGCGGCAGGATCCTATGGCTGCTCACTCCAGAGATCGACTCCGAAACGCCGAACCATCCCAACCGCTAGGGCTGAATTGACGCTGAGGCGACCGTGGCCTTTGCCTGCTCGGGCGCAACGGAGAGATCGAAATCCGATGGAGCGGATTCCAGGAACGGCTGGAACGGTGCCGAGAGTTTTGATTGGAGGCCATACAGCGCCGCAACGTTTGCGTGAGGATTTCGAGCAATGTTGATCGCAGCGGAGGCCGTGTCTTCGGCCAACCTCCCGGAGGAACCATTGCTCCGCGCATTGGCGAACAAAGTTTTGCAACCGGCAGATGTCGGTGAATCAGAGTTTATGCATGCGGACAGAATGTTCGCGAGCGTGTGGATCTTGGCCTGCGGCACCTGGCTGCCCGGCTTGGAGTTTGCGAATCCCGTGGCGACGCTGGCAAGGTCTGCGGCACTGGCAAAACCTGCGGGGCTTGCGGAACCCACAACGTGACTCGCATCCGCAGCCGTTCCGGACAACGCGTAAGCCGCGGCGACTGTCGTTACTTCATTCACGAAAATAAAAGGCGCGGCATTATCGAAGTGTCCAATGTCCGGGCAGGGGCCGAGCGACGCCATCAGACCAATCGCAGAATTTGGCCCATCGTCGCCGCTGTTGCCGCCACGGGCGTAAACATACACCTCGTGGCCGGCAGTGCAGGTATAGTTACCCGCTATCGAGAACCCGCCGTGGTCGCCGGTGAGCACATAGTGGCCGATGGAGTCGGCGGGGCCGCCAGTTGCAGAAGTGAGCAAAGAAGTTGACGAGGCGCCATATTCGCCGGAGTTAACTTGAAGCACATAGATCTTAGCGCCGACCACGGCTCGTGATTGCCCTCCGTTTACAACACCCTGATAAGGCGTAGGCGGAAATGCAGTCGCATAAGAATTCTCGGAATCAGATGTCACGAAGTTTTCCGAAGCAGGACCGGCCGCAGCGCCTGATCCTCCTGATCCGCCCGAACCACCTGAGCCACCAGACGTGCCCCCACCTCCAGACGTCCCCCCCGAAGTTCCCCCTGAGGTTCCGCCTGAAGTGCCACCCGATGTGCCTCCCGATGTGCCTCCGGAAGTCCCGCCCGATATGCCAGAGCCACCGCCGCTTCCCGACGTAATACACCCCGCTTCAACTGGGTGCGATCGACAATCTTGGTGCGATCCGCAAGCGCTCAGGAAAAAAAGGAGAAAAGCCGCCAAGACGATGGAAGAAGCGAGATAGGCCAAGTGACGCATCGTATCCTCCGCACGAATCGCCTTCCGTTTATTTGCTGCCTGCGCCGATGACCTGGTATCCAGAAGGTATCGCGAACCATGAGGGATCAGGTTCTCCCCGAACAAGTTCGATGACCTTGAGAGTGACTTCCCCCGATTGCGGATTGTTGCGGTCGACAGAAAGATCCATCTGAAGATCCGGGGAGTACCAAACATCCGTGTGCGTGAGGGCCAAGCGGGCGCTGTCCTGCGAATCGGTTGCAGTCTCACGCGTTCCCACGACCGTTAGATCGAACATCGTCTGCTTGCCAAGGTTCTCACGCGTTACGTTCGAGCCAGCGCCCGAAAGCGTGCCCCCATCTTGCGACAAGTTCACACGAGGCTGGAAGGGGCCGGTCGCACAATTCATTGTAGCCTTGGTGCAAATAGTGCGCGTGCTGGAGACCGGGTCCAGGAAGGTGAAGGTGCGCAGAGGAGGCTCTGCGTTGGAATCCGCGGGAATGAATTCACGAGTCTCACGGCGCACCCGTCCCTGGGAGTCGCGCGCTACTTGCGTGAAGTATTTCCGCGATACCGAACCACCGCCTACCAGTGGACGGTTCCAGGTGACGAGAACTTTCGCAGTGAACGGGGCATTGGCAATCGACGGAATTTCGATCCCGACAATATGAGTTCGAACTCCACCTGTAGAATCCGCATCCTGCGAAATCGCTGGGAAAAGGCTGAAAGAAAAACAGAGGAGAAAACCGAGCAGAACAGAGGCACGCATACGCACCCTCCGCCGGACATTTGAATCACCCCACACTTTATCAGATGCCGCCATTTGCTCGGAAAGTGCGACTCACACTGTAAAGATTTGTAACTCGCCTGCATCATTTTGCACAATTCCGGCTACTATGTGCTTCTTACCGTTCGGGCGTTGCTTCCTTGAAAGTTTAGTGGCTCGAACGGGGAAGCGACTCTGCTGTGAGGGAGGGTGAACCGTGGATGCTCGCCGTGCTGAACTCCTATTGGTATTAGGCACAGTGTTCTTCTCAGGGTACGCGTTCGTGAGCGTTCGAGCGCAAAAGAGCGAGGCGGGGCCGGGAGCACAGCGGTTTATGGAGTATTGTGCAGGCTGCCATGGCGCCGATGGCCGGGGCAGCGATAAGGCTCCTCCCGTGGTCGCTCCGTCGATCGGGGCAAAACGCTCTGACTCCGAGCTCTTTCGCATTGTGCATGATGGGACAAAAGGCGGGATGCCACCTTTTGCCCAGATTGGCGACGCGAACATCTCCGCCGTGTTGCAATATGTGCGCCGGCTCTCGGGAAACGCGCCCGAGACTGGGGCTCTGGCAGAGGCAGACGTAACCGGAGACATCGATGCCGGCCGAGCGCTGTATTTCGGCAAAGCACAGTGCTCCAACTGCCACTTGATGCGCGGCAAAGGCGGATTCATGGCGGGGAATTTGACGAACTATGGCCGGGCCCGTGCGGCCGATGTGATTCTGCAAGCCATCACGAATCCCGACAACCCTCTGGTACCCTCTTCGCAGGTTGTAATCGTGACGACCAACATTGGGCAGAAGATCACCGGCGTGCTGCGAAACGAAGATGCCTTCACGCTCGCACTGCAGACGGAGGACGGGCGTTTTCATTTGTTGGCAAGGAGCGACGTCACCGACGTGCACTATACCCAGACCTCGCTGATGCCACGCGACTATAGTAAGCGGTTTACGTCAAGAGAATTAAATGACATTGTTAGCTTTCTGATTGTTGAGAGCAAGAGTTCGATTCCAGCCGAGTCGGCAGGCCGATGATTAACCCGGTAGGCGAGGCAGACCATGTCAAGATGGCAAGGAATAAGTAGCCTGTTCTTCAGTCGTCTATTTAGTTTCGAGGCGACCGCTTGCCTATTGCTTCTGACGTGCGGAGGCTTTGGGTACGGACAAGCCTCGAAACCACGGACGAGTCGGGCGGTTCAACACGCCACGGCAGCAGACGACAGCAACGGCCTCATCAACGTTCAGCAGCGCGACTTACTCCAGAAGCGGGCTGCAGAGAACTGGGTTTCCTACAACGGCGACTACAGCGGTGCCCGCCACAGCAGCCTTACTCAGATCACGCCCGGCAACGTAGGGCGGCTGGCAGCGCAGTGGGTATTTCATCCCCGAGTAGTCAGCCCCCTGGAAGTTACTCCCGTGGTCGTTGCAGGCGTCATGTTCGTCACCAGTGCAAATGATGCATACGCGCTCGATGCGAAGACAGGCAGGGTCCTGTGGCATCACATTCGAGCCGTATCTCAAGGGCTGGTCGATGATCCAGGCCAGCATCGTAATCGCGGCGTGGCGATACTGGGAACGCGCATTTACATGGAGACCGACAACGCACACTTGCTCTGTCTGGATGCGCGCTCGGGCCACCTGATCTGGGAAACTCCCTACGCGACCGGCAACAGGAACTACGGTGCAACCAGCGTACCCTTGATCGTCAAAGACAAAGTCATCGTCGGCATCTCCGGCGGTGATGCGGGCGTGCGGGGCTTCCTCGCTGCTTTCGATGCGGAAACGGGCGAGGAAAAATGGCGGTTCTGGACGATCCCTGGGCCGGGGGAGAAGGGAAACGAGAGCTGGCCTGGCGACAGCTATCTGCATGGTGGCGGGACCACTTGGATGCCCGGCACTTACGATCCGGAACTCAACACACTCTATTGGGGTACGGGCAATCCGGCACCGGACTTCGATGGTAGCGTGCGCCCAGGGGATGATCTTTACACAAGTTGCCTGCTCGCGCTGGATCCTGATACCGGCACGCTGAAGTGGTACTTCCAATTCAGCCCGCATGATTTGTACGACTACGATGCGGTGCAGACGCCGGTCATCGTAGATGCAAGATTTAAGGGTCAGACGCGCAGATTGATTGTGACTGCGAATCGCAACGGGTTTCTCTACATTCTCGACCGGACGAATGGAAAATTTCTTCTTGCCAAGTCATTCATGAGCACTCAGAACTGGGCTAAGGGAATTGACGAGAACGGCCGCCCCATCTCCGCCGGTCTGATTCCAAACGAGCAAGGTGTTCGCGTCTGTCCTGCCAACGGTGGAGCGACGAACTGGTACTCTCCCACCTACGATTCAGCCACTCATCTTTTCTACTTTCGTTCCTTTGAAGCATGCGCAACGATTCAGTCGAGACCCAAGGTTTTCGAAGAAGGTGACGCCTACTACGCAACTGGCTTGCGAAACGCGGATGAGACCGGCAAAGCGTACATCAATGCCTTCAATCTCAGCACGCTCGATTTCTCGTGGCGCGAACTCCAGATTGGCAGGAGCAAGGGTTGGGGCGGCCTGATGTCAACGGCGATGGGGCTCATTGCCTACGGAGACGACGCCGGCAATTTCGTCATCCTGGATGCGCATGCCGGCAAGCCGCTATGGCACTTCCACGTTGGACAGTTGATCCACGCCTCCCCCATGAGCTACGCGGTTGGCGGAAAGCAGTATTTCGCGGTTGCCGCGGGAAGCGATGTCTTCTCATTTGCACTTCCGTGACGGGTTACTCGATCAACACTTCAATGTCACGTGTGGCCAACCAAAGGCGGCGTATAATCATCCTCTAAAGGGTGGGGAAATAATGTCACTTGCTTGGTATCCCCGACACGGCAGGCCGGGAGCAACCCGCGTCTATGCCGTGATTGGAATTGCGGCTCTATTTGCCCTTCTCGTTGCTCGCAATATCCCACCCGAGTTTGCTGAGGTAGCTTCTCAACAGCACTCGTTAACCAGCAGGGTTTCATTAATCAGTGCCGTTTCCAGCCACGATCAACGGCCGCGCTTTGATTGCAATGGATTGCAGTGGAGCGCCCCGGTTAACGGGTTTCTCTCGTTTCCGCCCGCCGAGACTTCTAGTCACCGAACGTCCCCTTCTCAAATTTTCCCTGCTGTACACGTCAAGGGTAGCCACTTTACCCGCCCGCCTCCAGTCGCCTAATCCTTCTTCGGTTCCATCGCTTATAGCGAGTTGCTAGTCCTTTGTCATTCGGACGCGTGATCGCTTAAGTACATTTTGGCTGCCGCTCATGGTTCATCTTGCGGCAGGAGGATTTCGACCAGCACAAAGGGTTGATTCGCCCTGTCGTACCTCCGTGGGCTGCATTCGACTTCGGGGGGTTCTCATGGCCCGTGTTATGCGAGAGCAAGCAGTGGCGAGCAACGACCGTTCCACAGGATCGGCTCCCACGATGCGCGTGCTGTTGGTTTCCGTAGCTATGGGACTCGCCTCCTTCCTCGCAACCGAACTCATGCACTATCTGCTCGTCCCAGACATTGGGCGTCGCTGGGAGCGACTGCTGGCCGAGGGCGTTTCGGCGGTTGTCGTTGCGGGGTTGACCGCTGGATTCATGAATGCAGCCAACCAAAGACAGGAAGCCGCGCTGCTCAGGATGCAGGTGATCTCTGAAATGAATCACCACATCCGGAACGCTTTAGGAGCCATTTCTCTAACCACCGACTCGATTCAGAACCAGGAGTCCGTTCGAGTCATTTCCGAGAGTGTCGATCGCATCGAATGGACACTTCGAGAAGTACTGCTGCGAAGAAAACCAATATCCGAGAAGGAGATAGATCGTCTGAGATACGCCGCAATTAGGCCCACGCGGCAATCATCCCTTGCCGGCCAGGAGAAGACCCGTGAATAACGTCCGAGTTCTTTGCGTCGAGAACCACAGAGAGTATCTGGATGCCCTGAGGTACATGCTGGAAACAGCCGGCTATCAAGTCGTGTCAGCAACCACCGGGAGCCAGGGTCTCTTGCTGCTCACCAAACAGCCTATCCAAGGAGTTCTTTTGGAGTACGACTTACCTGACGCCCCTGGTAGCTCTGTTCGTGCGGAGATGAAGCGGATCAAGCCCGACGTCCCGGTTCTCCTCTTCACGGGGGTTGGGAGCCAGACTCCATTTCTGCTTCGTTTCTTCGACTCGTATCTCCGCAATTCGGAAAGACCTGAGTGGGCCTTTCACGATCTCGACGCGTAGGCATCTTGTGGAGAGAGCAAGTTTGAAATTTGTGACGGATGTTGATGTGAAGGCGAAAGCTCAGGAGAGATCGACGATGGAGCAACGGGAGATTGAACGACTAAGGCAAAAGCTCGAATTCCAGTGTCATGAATCGCGCCAGTTCTTGCGCCGCGTGGAAAACGAAGCGCGGTCTTTGGGTGCCGAAACTACGGAAGACAGCGCCGATCGCTCCGTTGCCAGCCTGTCAAAGGAGTCTCTGTTCGAGCGCAGCAGTCAGCGCCGGACTGTCTTGCGCCTCATTGAGGCCGCACTCCAGAGAATCGCTGACGGCTCCTTCGGAGTATGTATCGGCTGTGGCGATGACATCCAGAGTCGGAGACTGGAAGCTATACCGTGGACTCAATTCTGTCTTCGATGCCAGGGTGAACTCGAAGAAGAAATCGATTCCAGCCTGTCGGCGAGGACCTCGACGGGAACAGGTGCGATCTGGAAACGAGCGGGCTGATCGATCCTGTACCAGCGAGGGAACAGTCGTTCCTCACGGAACGCGGAAGGGAGACTTGAGTGGCGGACAAACACGTCGTGGAAAACGTGAGCACGGAAAACCAACCAAGTTCCCCTGCTCACGACTCGGCTGCACATCCAGCCGTCGTCAGGCCCAAAGCTACTGCATACGTCGGGACTCCTGCAGTTGGGACCTCCAAAGCCGTAGCGGCAGCCGGGATATCCTCCGTCGGACCACCCAATGCGATCATCGATCGCCGGCGGCGTAGGTTTGCTTGGAGCTGCGTGGCCGCCTTTCTGGCAGCGTGGTTCATCGCGTTTTTTCGTTTCTTCCTGCCGCGCGTGCTCTTTGAACCAGCTACCGTCTTCAAGATTGGATATCCCGCCGATTACGCGCTGGGGATCGACGAGAAGTATCTACAGAAGTACAGAACTTGGGTGGATCGCACACCCGATCGGATCTTTGTCATTTACGCACGCTGCACACATCTGGGCTGCACGCCCGATTGGAAGCCAGCCGAGAACAAATTCAAATGCCCCTGTCACGGGAGCGGTTACGACAGTGAGGGGATCAACTTCGAGGGCCCGGCTCCGAGACCGATGGACCGTGCCCATGTCGAAGTGGCTCCAGATGGCCAGATCGTCGTGGACGCTGGTCATCTTTACTCCTGGCCAAAAGGCCAGCGAGATCAATTCAACGACAAAGGAGCCTATCTGTCGGCATGAAGCAATGGAATGAACATTCTGAAGGGTGTGGCGTCGGACCGAACTGAGAACTCAAGGAGAGCCATATGAGAAAACTGGTTACTGTTGCGGTAATAGGCTGGATTGCGGTCCTGGCTGGCCAAAGCTGGGCTCAACAGATTGATGTTGCTTTCGCAGGAGGGTCGCTTTCCTCGCCTGGAAACAACGTCAGTGCTGGCGCCTTCCTGCCGGCTGAGGGCGGCGGAGCCTTTGTGGGCTTCAATGGAGATGTTCTCTTCAAGCCTGTCCTCAAGGGAAATCTAGGAGTGCAAGCCGAGGTGGACTGGAGAGGGAGCCAGGGTTTGTATGCCGGTGAAATCCCATACCGGCCAATGTTCTACGACTTCAATGCCATCTATGCACGGCGATTCAGCAAGCACGTTGGGGCGGAGGCGCTGGCGGGAATCGGGGGAGAAAGCATTCGCTTCTACTCGAACTCTTACAGCAACTGCGATTTTTATGGCAACTGCACCAATTACGTGAGCAGCAACCATTTCATGGGCGACTTGGGCGGAGGCATTCGCTTCTACCCATACGGAAATTTCTTTGTTCGGCCGGAGATTCGACTGTATCTAATCAACAACAACGCGGAATTCAGTTCGAGCCATCCCGTTCGCTATGGCGTCTCGATTGGTTACGCATTTGGCGGGAGCAAGTAGGGGCGTTCAATGCACAACCGAAGTACAGGAATGGCATCGGAGGTGATAGCACAAAAACGGAAGTTTGCGTGCTTTTGTGGGGCAGGATCGTTTACGGAGTTTTCGATTACGACGGAGAACGGTCCTGCTTCCGCAATGAGAGAAACGAGGCTCCGCTAATGACGTAACCCAGGAGGTATTCGTTATGAAGCAACTTCTATTCGTCAGTCTGGTTGTGCTTTCCGCGCACCTTGTCGCGCAGGACACGATTCCCAGGGGAACGATCCTGCCGGTCCAGTTGAATTCTTCTCTGCGTTCCGACAAGGCGCGAGTGGGAGAGCAAGTCAGTGCCCGGGTTATGCAGGATGTGCCTTTACCAGCAGGACGCACGATTCGTTCTGGTGCCAAGGTCGTCGGTCATATTGTGTCTGCCCGGCCAGCGGACGACGGAATCGCGGGAGAGATGTCGTTGCGCTTCGACACGCTAGAGATCGGAAAGCACCGTATCGCCATGACCACGAGCTTGAGAGCGCTGGCGACGATGATGGACGTATCCGAAGCGCAGATTCCGGAAAGCGGGCCCGATCGAGGGACTTCCGAGAATGAATGGACCACCGATCAGATCGGAGGAGAGGTTGTCTATCGCGGGGGCGTGGTGGCGCACGGCTCAAATATCGTCGGGAATTCTGTGCTTGGCAGTGGCGTGCTGGTTCATGTTGCCGCTAAGCCCGGCCTGAAGTGCCGCGGCGCGGCTGATGCAAACGACCAACTGCAGGCGCTATGGGTCTTCTCCTCCGATGCGTGCGGTCTTTACGATTTGCCGAACCTGACTCTTAACCACGCAGGTCGGACGGCGCCGCTTGGCCAGATCACATTGCGCTCCAATAAGGGCAACGTGAAAGTACGAGCGGGCAGCGGAATGCTCTTGCGAGTCAACGGAATTGAACCATCAGTTTATAGCGAAATGAACCCTTGAGTGGTGCTGATCGCGTCTCTTGGGAAAAGGATGGAGATCGGGAGAGCATAAAGGCAGACGATATGAAACGAGTGTTCCTCCTTGTGCTGTTGATCGTTTCTCTGGTGGAACTGGATTGGGAGCGCGGCCGAATCTACTTGTTTTCCTCGCTCACATCCCTCTCACTGGTGATCTGGACGGAGTTGTTGCGTGGTCGCAGAATGCAAAAGGCGACGACAACTGGAGCGTTAAGGACAGGACAAGCCGTTTCATCCCAGGCTTGTTTGGCCTATGTGCCGCTTCCGCCTGATCGGGCTCACCAACTTGAAAGGATTGAGCCTTCCGCTGCTTTAGATATGGGGCTGAGTTGCTCGGCATCTGTCAGGAGGTAGAAGTGAAAAAGTCGGAGGTTCTACAGCTCGAGCGATACCTGAAGTTTCATCTCACGGAAATCCGCGAACAGCTGACCGTGAGCGATGAATCAAATTCAGATGCAGATTCGACCTAATTCCTGGTCTTAGAGGTTGGTGCGTTCCTCCGTCGAGACTCGACGGAACAGGAGTTGCTCCGTCAGGTCGGTACACCAAGCTTAGGCAACAGCCACTGCGTGAGAAGCAGGTAACCAACCACGAAAATGACCATCCACGCCCAATCAGGCATCAGTTCGCTCCTTGAAGAACTCCGGTTCGCCGGTGAGATGCGCCGATCGATTTCCCGAGAGCATATTTGTGCAGAGATGCTGCCTGGCGGGCTGCACTGCGGCACACCAGTTCGCAGAGACGAAACACCACGGGGTCAGCGATGCTGTAGAAGATGCTGTTTCCCGAACGCCTGCGCCCGACCAGCCCGGCGTCGAATAGGACTTGCAGATGCTTGGAGATGTTCGGCTGATTCCCATCCAGATGTTCCACAATCTGGTTGACGGTCATCGCCCCACTTTGCAAGGCTTGTAAAATGCGCAGGCGGCAGGGTTCACCCAAGACCTGAAATCTGCGAGCCACTAAATCTATGATTTTGTCGTGCATCATTGCGAGTCGGTTCGTAATCCATCGATACTATATAATCATACAGTAATATAGAGATTGCGCCAAGGAGTCTCGGAATGCGATCCGACATCGAGCAAGCTGTAGTGCTGTTAAAAGGCGGTGATGAGGGCGCCCTTGAGGGCGCGATCACACTTTTGCAGCAGGCGGTATTCGCGTTCGGCATGCGGCTCTGCGGCCATCGGGAGGATGCGGAGGATACGACGCAGGAGGTATTGTTCAAGGCCATTCCGTACCTGCCAAAGTTCGACAACTCCCGAGCCTTGGCGAAATGGTTGTACACGGTGGCCAAAAATCGTTGTCTGATGAGCCGCCGTAAAAGCAAATTTGCGCCGAAGCAAGAACTCTCTCTCGAGGAACTAATGCCGGACCGCGAAGAGTTGGAACAACTCGACGGTTCGTCAATCCCTAATCCCGAGAGCTCCACGATTCGCGGTGAACAGGCTCAGCGCTTAAGAGAGGCAATTCGCGCCTTGCCGCCCCATTACCGCATTGTTCTCGTTCTCCGTGATATGGAAGGCTTCACTGACGAAGAGGCGGGAGAGATTACTGGTTTGCGCCCAGGAACGATCCGTATCCGGCTTCATCGAGCCCGGCTTTTCGTACGGAGGGAACTGCAGAACAAGCAAGAGCACGCACATTCTCAGAAATCGCCACCACTTGCTTCGCGAAACGGACGCTGCCGTAAGATGTTCGCCGGTCTTTCAGATTACCTCGACGGGGAACTGGACGACTTTTCCTGTGAGGAGATCGAGGCCCACCTCAAGGGATGCGAGCCGTGTAAGAAGTTTCTCAACAGCTTGAGAGCAGCAATACAGACCTGCCAAAACTCCCCTGCTGAGTGCCCCGATCGACAAAAAACAGCGGTTCTGAGAAAACAACTTCTGGCAACCTACAGCCGGGCGCTTGCCGCTACTGGGAAGTAACTGCATCAAAGGACTTTAGCCGTCTCTGCCCGAGCTTCGCCTCCCCGCCTTTTCCTCTGTAACAGAATCCAGCGGATTGCATTTATTGATATGGCAGCCCGATAGAGGAGCCAACGAGGGAGCACACCATGATTTCCGCAAAAGTGGAACTTACACAGCCGCTGAGCCAACAGAGACAATTCGTTGCACAAACGGGCAGCGAGCATTTCCTCCTGCTTGACGACAGCGCCGGGGGCACTGGCCCGAAGCCCATCGAACTAGTCGCGGCTGGTCTTGCGGGATGCACGGCTTTCGACGTGATCACCATCCTGCGCCAGAAGTACCACCAGAAAGTGACTGGTTACGAGGTGCGAGTGGAAGCCGACCAGGCTGAGCGCCCGCCCCAGGTCTTTACCAATATCCGCATCCACCACGTGGTTCGCGGATTTGACATCGAGGCATCTGCAATCGAACAGGCAATTCACCTGTCGGAGGAGAAGTATTGTTCTGTCGGAGCCATGGTGCAGAAGACAGCTGCATTCCACACCACGTTCGAGATCGTTGCAGAGAAAGTGGCATGGATGAATCCGACGGAGCCCGCGGAAACCAGTGTCTGAGAAATTCCTAACCTGGCCTCCTCGATAGCCACCTAAGTGATTGAGGTCACGGCTTTAGGACCCATTCAAAGATGACGATAGAAACACAAGATAAAGATCGTTTGCCAATAGGTCGTGCCAACATGGGCATTCATGCTCGACGCGCTGCTCGATTCATCCTGATTGCGTTCTTGTTTGGCGTGGCTGAGATGTCATTCTCCCAGACGCTGGCCGAGCCCTCCCCGCTTTCTCTGCAACAGGCCGCCAGCCTTGCGCTGGAGAAGAACCCGCTCCGCAAGGCCGCCCTTGCGGATACGAAAGCTGCTTCCGCAGGGGTGCGCGAAGCGCAATCGTTCCTGATGCCGCACGTGAGTTTCACTGAACAAGCGACCAGGGGTGACGACCCTGTCTACGTATTTGGGAGCAAGTTGCGTCAACAGCGCTTCACGACGAATGATTTCGCGCTGAACATGCTGAACACACCGCTGCCTTATGGCGATTTCACCACGCGTTTCGGCGGCACGTGGAATCTTTTCGATTCGTTCGCCTCATGGCACGGAATCAATCGCGCTAAGGAAATGAATATCGCGGCGACTCACCAGATGGAACGCACCGATCAGGAGATCTTGTTCCGAGTCGTGCAGTCTTATTACGGCGTGCTGCTTGCCGCAAAGCAGTTGGAAGTCGCCGAGCAGGCCGAGAAGACAGCGAAGTCCATCATGGATCGCAGCCAAGTGCGCTTCGATGCGGGGCTGGTAGTGGAGTCCGACCTGCTCAGCGCCAAGGTACGCTTGGCCAGTCGCGAGCAGGAACTTATTCGCGCGCGGAACAATCTGGAGATGGCCCGAGCTCAGCTCAACACCGCCATGGGCGTGCCGGCTGATGCTCAATACCAACCTGCCGACGCCCTCGGGGAGAAGAATCTCGCCCCGGCGCTACTCCCCGAACTGGAGCAAAAAGCTCTTACGACCCGCCCCGACCTCAAGCGGATCGAAGCCCAGCAATCGGCGCAGGAACTAAGTGTAGCGATTGCCAAGTCATCGTTCGGTCCACGGCTGAATGCTTTTGCCGGATGGGAGTTGGATAATCCGACATTCCTTGCCGGCGGCGGTGGCAACAACTGGCTGGGAGGAATCGAACTGCAGATCGACCTGTTTCAGGGGGAGCGAAACGGGCTGCTCTGTCTCGCGAACGCGCCAACGCAGAAAAAATCGCAGCTCTGAAGCAGGCTGCCAGCGATGCCGTCCGTCTCGAAGTCCGGCAGGCTTACTACGATCAGGATGCAAGCCGCCAGCAAGTGGGCGTTGCGCGTACCGCGATCGCTCAAGCGCAAGAGAGCCTGCGCATCAATCAGGATCGTTACGATGGCGGTCTGCTCACCATCACCGACTTGCTGAGTGCCGACGAGGCCGCGCGCCGGAGCCAGGCCGATTATTGGCAGGCCGTCTATCAGTTTCACATCAGCTACGCCAAGCTTGAATTGGCGAGCGGAACTCTGAACCTACAGTCCCCGGTGGTTATGCCATGAATCTGATTCCTTCCAAAGCAGAAAAAACACCAATGAGACTCATTTTTGCCGGAGCTGCGATCTTGCTTCCCGCCACTCTGAGTTTCGTCGCTTGTTCCAGCGAACGGCAAAGCGTCAGTGCCGCGCCCGAGACCGTGACCAACGTCTCGCTCATCTCGGCACAGTCGGTCAATATCCCGGACGTGGTCGAGGCGGTAGGAACGCTGCGTGCTGCCGAGACCAGCCAACTGGCCGCGCAGATGATGGGCAACATCGTCGAGATCCGTGCGCGCGAAGGCGACCGGGTCCACCGCGGGCAGGTTCTCGCTGTCATCGACGACGCCCAGCCGCGCGCCGCCCTCGATCGCGCCACGGCGGCAGACTTGTCGGCCCAGCAGGAGATCCTCGCGTCCGAATCCGATTTCACTCTCGCCGATGCGACTTTTAAGCGCTACCAGACTCTTTTTGACAAGAAGTCGGCCAGCCCGCAGGAATTTGACGAAGTCAAGGCGCGCTATCAAGGCGCGCAGGCACGCCGCGAGATGGCACGCGCCGGCCAGGCTCAAGCGAAAGCCGCACTCCAACAAGCTCGCACCGCTCTCGCCTATACGCACATCGTGGCTCCATTCGACGGTCTAGTGACGGAAAAGAGAGCTGATGTCGGAACACTCGCCAGTCCCGGCATGCCGATCTTTACCGTAGAAGACCTGCGCCGCTACCGATTGGAAGCCACGGTCAATGAGACCGACCTCCGCTACGTGCGTCAGGGAGAGCAAGTATCGGTTGTGATCGATGCTCTAGGCAATCGTGAACTCAAAGGAAAACTCGTTGAGATCGTTCCAGCAGCAGACCCGGCGAGCCGCAGTTTCCTGGTGAAGATCGAACTGCCCTCCGACCCGGAGCTAAGATCCGGTCTCTTCGGTCGTACCCAATTCGCTCGCGGCCAGCGGACGGCGTTGCTCATCCCGCGGACGGCTGTCGTCGAGCGCGGACAGCTGCAGGGAATTTATGTTCTGGACCAGAACAAAGTTGCGGGGCTGCGATACATCACTCTGGGCAAACCATCGTCAGCACAGGTCGAAGTGCTGGCCGGACTGCAGGCCGGGGAAACCTTGATCGCCGATCCGGGCAATCGGGAACTCAGCGGCAAGAAGATCGAGTCTCATTAACTGACCCACAGAGAAACACGAGAAATGATGATGAGTATCTCCAAGAATAACCCGCAACCGGAAGGCGATCAGAACCATGTCCTACGTTTGGCGGGCAAGGTTGCACACGGATTCATCGATTCCAAGCTGACACCGCTCGTCATCGTGGCGGCGCTACTGCTGGGGGCCTTCGCCATCCTCCAGACCCCGCGCGAAGAGGAACCTCAGATTGTGGTGCCGATGCTCGACGTCTTCGTGCAGATGCCGGGAGCGTCGTCGCAGGAAGTCGCCCAGCGCGTCAGTCTGCCAATGGAGAAACTGCTGCGCGAGGTGCCTGGCGTCGAATACATCTATTCGATCAGCCATCCCGGCATGAGCATGCTGATCGTGCGTTTCTACGTCGGAACGAAAGAAGAAGACGCGATCATCCAGACCTACAACAAGCTCTATTCCAATTTCGACCGCATTCCCCCGGGCGTCTCTCCGCCGCTTATCAAAGTTCGCTCCATCGACAACGTTCCGATCATGGCGCTCACTCTGTGGGGACAGAACTATGACTCCTACCGTCTGCGCCGAGTGGCCGGAGAACTCGAAAACTCACTGAAGAAGCTGGATGACATTTCAGAGACGGCGATCATTGGAGGACAGGCGCGACAGGTGCGTGTCGTGCTCGATACGCAGAGGCTTGCCGCATATGGCCTGACGCCGGGAGCCGTAGTCGGCCAATTGCAGGGAGCAAACACGCGTGGCCAAGCCGGCAGTTTCTCGCGTGATAACCGCGAGTTCCAAGTAGAAGCAGGCCTGTTCTTTACCCGTGCCGAAGATT
Organism: uncultured Acidobacteriaceae bacterium; assembly: GCA_963701935.1. Taxonomy (GTDB): domain Bacteria; phylum Acidobacteriota; class Terriglobia; order Terriglobales; family Acidobacteriaceae; genus Sulfotelmatobacter. Next base: position 126,056 of record CAVPBT010000006.1, read on the forward strand.
TGCAACAGGTAGTCCTCGGTGTTCATGCGGGTCGTCCCGTGTATTTGCGCGATGTCGTCGAGAAGCTCGAAGACGGTCCTGCCGAGCCGGATAACTATGTGCTCTTTGCCAATGCGAAAGGGACCACCGGACAACCTGCAAACCCTCCATACCCCGCCGTCACCATTACCCTGGCCAAGCGCAAGGGCACGAACGCCAGCATCATTGCCGAGAACGTGCTGCAGAAGGTGACCGCCTTGCGCGGCTACATGCTGCCGCAGGATCTGAATGTTACCGTCACGCGGAATTACGGGGAGACGGCCAAAGACAAATCGAACGAACTGCTGAAACACCTTTTCATTGCGACCCTCTCAGTGACTCTTCTGATTGCTCTGGCGCTGGGTTGGCGCGAGTCGGGCGTGGTCTTGCTGGCGGTCCCGGTCACCTTGGCGCTTACGCTGGCGATCTTCTACCTCTTCGGATACACCCTGAACCGCGTCACCCTGTTTGCCCTGATCTTCTCCATTGGCATCCTGGTGGACGACGCCATTGTTGTCGTCGAAAACATCGTTCGACATTTCCGCTTGCCAGCGAGTCGTGGGCGCTCGCTTGTGGACGTCGCGGTGGAAGCCGTCGACGAGGTCGGCAACCCCACGATTCTGGCAACGTTTGCCGTCATTGGAGCGATTCTGCCGATGGCCTTTGTGCGTGGTCTTATGGGGCCATACATGCGGCCGATTCCGGTCGGAGCATCAGCGGCGATGGTTTTTTCGCTCATCGTCGCTTTTGTCGTTTCCCCCTGGGCAGCACTTCGGCTCTTGCGTCACTACGCAGGAGATGGCGGCCACGATCATCACGAAGCGGAGGGCTGGACCACGCGTTTTTATCGTAAGGTCATGAACCCGCTGATTCTCGACGTCAGAAAGCGCTGGCTGTTTCTGGGAAGCGTGGTCGTGCTGCTCCTCGCAGCCGCCGCATTCGTTCCGCTGAAGTGGGTTCGCGTGAAGATGCTGCCCTTCGACAACAAGAGCGAGTTCCAGGTCATCATCGATATGCCGGATGGGACGCCGCTCGAACAAACCACCCGCGTCGCGCAGAGCCTGGGGCAATATCTTGCGCAGCAGCCCGAGGTGACGAATTACCAGATTTATTCTGGCACATCGGGTCCTTACAACTTCAACGGCCTGGTGCGGCACTACTTCCTGCGCCGTCAGCCGAACCAGGCGGACATTCAGGTCAACTTGTTGTCGCGGGACGAACGCAAAGCGCAGAGTCATGAAATCGCGCGTCGCCTTCGCCCGGAACTCGTCAAACTCGCTGCTCCCTTCGGCGCACGCATCAAGGTGGCCGAAGTTCCGCCAGGACCCCCGGTGCTCGAAACGCTCGTCGCGGAAGTCTATGGACCCGATTACAAAGGGCAAATCCAACTCGCCGGTCAGATCAAGCAGGTCTTTCAACAGACGCCGGGCGTTGTAGACGTGGACTGGTATGTTGAAGATCCCCAGACGAAATACGACCTCAAGGTCGATCTCGACAAGGCTTCTCTGCACGGAATTTCTGCGGCAGACGTAACTCGTACTTTGCAGATCGGGCTCGGCGGTGCCGATGCCGGTCTATTGCACGACCCGCAGTCGCGCGAGGACGTTCCCATACAAGTGCGGTTGTCGCGACCCGATCGCTCCAGCATTCAGGATCTCTCGAATCTGAAGCTGCCCACTCCCTCCGGAGGCCAGATTGCGCTGCAGGAAGTGACCGATCTGCGACAGGGCACAATCGACACCAGCGTCTATCGCAAGAATCTGTTGCCGGTCGTTTATGTCACCGGTGACGTCGCTGGCGAAGAAGAAAGCCCGGTCTATGCGATCGGCAAGATGAGCGACGCCATCGACAAGATCCAACTGCCGGATGGTTATGCTGTCAAACAATACAAGGGCACCACCTTGCCCCAGCGTACCGACCGCTATTCGATGAAGTGGGATGGCGAATGGCACATCACGGTCGAAGTCTTCCGTGATCTGGGATTAGCCTTTGCCGCGGTCCTCGTCCTCATTTATGTGCTGGTGGTCGGATGGTTCAAGAGCTTCAAGACGCCGCTGGTCATCATGGCCCCCATCCCGCTAACCCTTGTCGGCATTCTTCCGGCGCATGCCATGATGGGCGCGTTTTTTACCGCTACGTCGATGATCGGCTTCATCGCCGGTGCCGGCATCATCGTGCGCAATTCGATCATTCTCGTCGACTTTATCGAACTGCGCCGTTCTCAGGGGATGCCGCTGGAAGAAGCAGTCGTGGATGCGGGGGCCGTCCGTTTCCGGCCCATGTTGCTGACTGCAGCGGCGGTGGTTGTCGGAGCGAGCGTCATTTTGTTCGACCCCATCTTCCAGGGGCTCGCGCTCTCATTAATGGCAGGAGAAGTTGCGTCGACCGTGCTGTCGCGAATGGCAGTACCCGTCCTTTACTACATGTCGGAGCGAAGGAGTCGACCGCTCCCGCCCGGGCACACGCATTCACCGGAAAACGTCGCTGAATGCGAAACAGCACAGTGCGCAACTTAAAGACTGCACCTATCGAAAGGAGCTTGAATCATATGACAGTAGAACGCGGACTTCGATTGATGGCAGGAGCTTTCATCCTGCTGTCACTGGCCCTGGGACACTGGGTCAGCTCCTATTGGTATCTCTTCACGGCATTCGTCGGATTGAATCTTCTCCAGTCTGGCGTAACCAATTGGTGCCCGGCAATGTTCTTGCTGAAGAAGATGGGACTGCGGTCAGCCTGAAAACCTTGTCCGCCGAGGTTGATTTGTTTGTCGACCACTCTACCGACTGGTAGGGCTTAGCACCTGCCCCTGAACCGGTTCAGTGCTCGCCCTCCCGGCATCTCGCATCAAGAAGAGAGGTGGCTGATCATGCTGCGAATCGTCGTTTTCGATGAAGCAACTTCTGTGAAGCTGAGGCTGGAAGGGAAGCTCACGAAGGAGACGACACCTTCGCTCAATGAACGCTGGGTGGAAGTTCGAACCAGACTCAATGATCGAAAGGCAATTCTCGATTTGGGCGACGTGGTAGAAATTGACGAAGCCGGACGTCGCACTCTGGCCTGGCTTGCGAGATCAGGAGTTCGGCTGCGCTATGCTCATCCGAATGTCCGTTCCGCCGTCGAGAACTTGGCGTGTGACGCCCCGGGAGTCCCGCATTTTACCGCGAAAATATGGAAGCGATTCCACTTGACGGATTGTGATGAGCGCTGGGATTCCCCGTATCGATTGTGCCGCTTGGTCTGCGCGATCCTGCCTTCATCTTGGCGCCCTTGCGGTTGTCGAACAGACTAACGCCCACGGGCCCTTGCAATCTTGCCTCGACTAGCGGCCGACCGGTCGCGTCTATCGCGCTCAAGTGAATCCGCGTGAACCGGAGCCGCTACATCCGCCGGCAGCGAACGTAGAGAACAACTTCTCGACTTCGGCGCAGCCGCACTTCGGGCATTCCAGATCCGAATCGTCATCTTTAAGGCGACGAAGCATCTCAAACACGGCGCCGCAACTGCGACATCGATATTCGTAAAGTGGCATCCGGACTCACTCTCCTCGGGTCTCGTTGATCAGTCACCGGGTACTTTTCCGGCGGGCTAGACTGTTGCCGCGACTGGGGCGAGCACTACTCGCAGCTCCAAAACGATCTCGCTGTTCAGCGAACGCGAAACCAAACAAGCCTTCTCCGCCTTCTCTAACAGGCGCATTCCTCGCTCACGATCCACTTCATTCTGGATAGTCAAAACGGGCCGTACCGTAACCCGAGCGAACCGATATCCCCCTTCGCCTTTCTCAACCCTGCCTTCTACCGAAACATCTAGGGCTGCCGCGGAAAACTTCGAGAACGAAGCGATTGCTTGAAATGTGGTCACGAAGCACGTTGCCACAGCGGAGGTAAAGAAGTGCTCGGGAGTCCAGACCCCCGCCACACCTTGAAATTCTGGCGGAGCTGAGAAATCGATCGAAGGCTGAACTTCGTGGCCAGTGGCGACGCCACTTCTGCCAGTCGTCCAACAGGCGGATGAGACGAAATTAAGGCTGTTTTCCATGAGTTCGTGCTCCTCTCTATAAGAAATGCATTTCTAGCCAAAACTGTTACAACGCGTGCGATTGCGTAGCCATGGTTGGGCATCAGATCGTGAATTCCCAACCGCAGTACGGGCCAGCAGCGGCATCAGGCGGACATTGCAAGCACGTCGTCCGAATCCGTGGATCAACCGCAGCTGCGAAAGTCTCGAACTCAATCATGCCTACACTTTTGCAGGGGAAGTCCGGCAAGCCCTTTCGACGCCGGGCCTCCTGGACACGACAAACGTCCATAAAGAAGCGCAGACGCTGCCGGTCATTGGACCATTCAGTTCGCTGCGAGTTGATGACGGCATAGAGCCGAAGACTCAACGCTTTTTCAAGCGCGGCAAGACCACCATTCGCAGCAATGTTGAATGTTGTCATGATTCGGCGCGCCTCAGCCGTGGCGAAGCGCTTCCAGGAGCGCGCATCCAGTTCAATGGCGGTTTCCATGTTGAAGCGCTCTTCCGCGGCAAGAAACCAACACCCGTCGTGCGCCAGCCAGTTCTTGGCGAACATTTCCAGCGCCCGCAAGAGCTCTTCGCGGCTCATTGTCTGAAATGCATTCTTAGATTCTTCGTCCATTGTTGGTCTTCCCCCAGGGCACGGTTCTTGCGGAGTACTTAAGTGCTTACCTCTCGGTTGCGACTTCGGCGCCGGACATGTCTTTCAGGCACGGTCGTTGCTCAACTAGGAAGGTACGCCAAATTCCGAGTGCAAAGGGGAACTCGGATCTGCCATCCGCGGAGACCGCCCTGCAAAGCACGAACTCGCGTAACGCCATAGCGCTCGAATTTCAGGAGATACGGGGGAAAATCAGATAGAGAGTCGCCGACCACTTCGGAACTGGGCTCGCAGGACGTCGCAAACCAGAGAGCAAGCTTGCTTTACCTCCGGAATTGCAACGTAACAATACACGCGCTTGCCCGTGCGGCTGGTTGCAAGGATGCCCGCTGACTTCAGTACCTTAAGGTGTTGAGAGAGGTTGGCTTCGCTCACCCCTAAGCGGCGCCGCAATTCCGACACGGGATACGCTTTCTTGCCCACAAGGTCAAGGATCTTCAAGCGGACGGGATTGGCAAAGGCCTTACAGATGGCCGCCCGCCTTTCGTACAGCTCTTCCTCCATCAAGCGCTGCCCGTTGCGACCTTTCATTCTCTCCCCCGTCCATCGACCTACTCTATTGCGATTGTTCCTCCTCCACATGATAGCCCGTGATCATTGCGCGCAGGAGACTTCCTGGGGTTGGGCCGGTGGTTGATAAGTAAATGTGCCCAATCAGAAATGCCAGGAACAGATAACTGCCGAGGGTATGGGCCGGACCAAGAACCCAGAGTCCCCCGCTCCGCGCGAACGTTCCCGGCCAACGATCAGCACCCCACATCAGCATTCCCGTGACAATCTGAAACGGAAGCAGAACATTCAGCAGAAGCAGGTAGGTGATCTTCTGCAGTGGGTTCAGCTTGCGCCTTGGATCAACGTCGAATGGGTGCTTTTCCCCCTTGAAGATGCCGTAGAAATAGAAACGTGCCTGGCGAATGGCCGCCCCAGTGAAGTCATCCATACGGGGCAGAAAGTGGTGATACTTCTCTGCCGTCATATGGTAGAAGATCCCGAGAAAGGCATTGAATATAAGCGCAAATCCGATCCAGGAATGCCAGCGAACCGCGTTCGCCATGGAGCCGAATACTCCGAACCGGTCTGGGTAATGGATCGCCATCCCGGTGAGGATGAGGCAGATCATCCCGACAGCCTGGAGCCAGTGCCATACGCGTTCGTGTAGTGAGTACAGAGGCGATAGTGAATTCATAAGCGGCCACCCAAAAGGCGAAATGCGCCATGGAGCAAGCTGAACACGACTGCCCCAGCCACGCAGAACCAGCCTAGCCATTCGACCCACGGGGCTCGGCTATAGCCGACGATGTAGAACGAATTCAGCAAGACTCGGTTGTCAAACGAGGGTTCTGTGGTTGTAAAGTTCACCACGTTCAGTTTCTTGCCGCGATAGATAACCGGCACTCCGGTGGGGAGCGACGAGTTCAGATCCACCGGGCGGGCAAGCATGCTGTTTTTCCCATGGCATGCCACGCAGTCACGAACCGCCTGCTTTTTTCCCACGACACCATGAGTCATAGCCCAGGGCACGACTTCAATTCGCAACTCGGGGTCCGCCACGCCGGAATACTTCTGTAAGAGCCCCTTCACCAAAGCGATCTTCTCGGGAGTGTCGTAAACGGCCTGAGGAAGATCGATGATGCCGTCCTTGTCGGCGAATGCCTTGAGAATCTCCGGCCGATAGGGAAATTCTCCTTCCGCCGCTTTGCCGCCGTAGAAAGCGTTTTGCACCTGCCATGTGAAAACCGGCCTGCCTTTGCTTTTGTCGAACCAGTAGACTCCTGTGATCAGGTTTGTCGGCCGTATCTGTTGATTGTTGTTCTTGTCGACGGTGGGAATATAGGCCGGCAGATAGCCTCTAATCTCGGATTCCGGGTCGACAATGGAGCCGTCGATCCCGCGGTACGTGATGCGGCTGCCGCCCGTGTCCATCACAAAGCCCCAATCGTCACTGCGATAGGCCCAGAAGTGGACGGCGGGGATGTGACAGGTTTGGCAAGCCACCGAACGCAGGTGCGTGGCTTTGTACGGAAGGAAGGCGTGGCCCTTTTCTGCCTCGTGACAGTCGCCACACGCCCGCATGGTGTCGTGCTTCGTCAGGTTGACGGTTTCCGGGGGAATGTCGCCCCGCGCAAAATTGTGATCGGGCCGGCGCAGATAAACCGCCAGGTCGTCTTCCGCCGGTTTGTAGCGCAAGTTCTTCTTTGGGTCTTCTTGAATCATCCGTCCGGGATTGTTCACGGAGAAATGGCAGTCGATGCAAGTGAGCCCAGCCGCAGCGTGAGCATCCCAAGGGAAGTCCATCTTTTCCTTCCCAACAATGTTGGGAGAGACGGTGTCGCTGATCTTGGCGCCGTTGTAGATCCAACCCGACTTCTCGGTGCCGCGCATAATGTCGGCGTGTTGAATGGGCTGAATGGTCGTCGTGTTCCGGGCCGTAAACCCGTGACACTGGGCGCAGTTCTCAAGCGTGGGATCAGAGATGTCGAGAGCTTCAGGCTTTACTGTCCCATCCGCATTGAAAGCACCACGATTGTAGGTGAAGGCCCCATTCTCCTTTCGGACAACGATGCCTGTATCCACAAGGGTCGCATTGTTGGCCCAACGGAAGTTGCCGACGGCCAATTCTTTCTTGCGCTCGCCACGACTGGCTTTTGGAACGTGACATAAGAAGCAGTCGGCTTCGGCGATGCCGCTTTTTTGCCAGTCCCAGGGGATTACCTGCCCTGTTTCCCGGTCACGAATCGTGTAGCTCGGATCGAACGGGCCGCTGGCCTTTGCCTCGGGAGTGAGAAAGCGATGCCCGCGCAGGTCGTACTCCGAGATACCCGCGCCCGTGTGACACCCTCCACACTTCGTGAGCCACTCCGGTTGACTCATGTCGGCATCGGACGCGTCTTTGATGTCGGTGGCCGTCAGTTGCCGGTTCGGAATGATCGAAAACTTCCCAAACATTCCCGGTGAGGTATTAAATGGGGACGCGCCATGAGACGCGAGCAGAGCACGATCCATTTCGTTCTTGCCCTGCTGGAAGTGAAAGCTGTTGGTGATGAACTCATAATCATGGCAATCACCACCGCATGTCTGACGCGTGCTGATTGGCTTCCCCGTGGCAAGCACGCTGCGTCCGGTTTCGTCCTTTAAGACGATCTGAGGATGTGCCAGCTTCAGTACCTTGGTCTTTGTGCCCTCCGGCCCGCCCGTGTCTGTGGGCGAACTTTGTCCGAATGAAACTGCGCTGGACAGGGCAACTCCCGCAACCGCGAGCCCTATCCAGCTTATCTTTGCTGTCCCCCAGAACACGGATTCCTTTGCTACACGACGCATCTCTGTTCTCCTTCTGCAGAAATCTGACCCTGTGGGCCCTACGCAAGCGCCCCTTCACTCCGGCATCACTTGCCGCAGGTTTCCGGTTGTGGCGAGTCAGCAGCGTGACTGATGAGAAACGCCGAAGCGTCGAGCAACTGATCGGCAGGCATGTATTTGGTCAGAGGTTCTTTTCCGTGGTTATGCGTGCCTGCGGCGAAATAGGCGCGCCATTGCACCATGGTTTTGTTCATTGGAGTGAGCTCTCCGCCTACCGCTCCCTTGCTGTGGCATTGACGGCAGGTGTCTTTGAAGAAATGACGTCCCTTGGTTTCGCTGCCTTTCTGAGCGGCCAGCAGAGCAGAGAACAGACCCGAAACAGCGATAACGACTAGCAGAGAAAGCATGAATTTTACGAATCGCATCATGAAAGTGTCCACCTCATTAACTTTCGCAAGTTCGAAACTGATGAAGATCATAGTGGATCGCGCGCAAGCATTTCTGTGATCCCGGGCACAACTGCCCATAATGGGAAGCACGAATTGATATGTCCTTAAATACTTAATAACTTTCGCAAGTATGTGACTATGCGCACTGCGGCGACCCTGCGATTTGGCTAATCATGTACCTGCCATACCCGGTCAGCGTCCTCACTCACCCTGACCTGGTATGGCCCGGCCTCTCGGCCTCAGAACCGTCCCGGCCGCGCAATTCATAGAAGAGAGGAATTGTTAATATGCGGAAGCTTCTGCTGACAGTACCGATCTTCCTGCTGGTTTCGGGGCTATGGGCTCAGACCGCGCCGCCTGCGCCGGATGATGCCGCTCAGCTTCGTCAGGAAATCGACCAACTCAAGAAAACCATCCATACAATGGAGCAACGCCTCGACGCGCAGGAAAGCGCGAGCAAGGCCGCTGCCCAAACACCCGCCACTCCGGCTCCAGTGACGCAGCCACCCGCAGCGAAAGACGAGGCGGTCTCAGATCTTCAAACCAGTGTCCGCGACCTGAACGAGCGCGTCAACGCGACCGAACGGAAATCTCTTCGCGACCGATTGGAGTGGGGAGGCGACTACCGCTTCGAGGTGCACACGATCCGGGGCAACATTCCCACCCACTATGACGGCATGCAAATGCAGAACCTGTTGGTGAACTCGATGTGGTATGCCGGCCTGAACGGGTACACACCCAGCCAGATGATTGGCCTCTTGAGTAGCCCGACGCTTCCGAACGGAGCCCCCAACACGCCGACGAACTTCGGCCATCTGCTGAACACGACCGTGGCCAGCAACTACGCCGCGTACCAGTATTTCGTGAACAATCTCACGTTCACCAGTACGAATCCGGGCAGCCCTGGACTGAAACAAATGGTGAGCGCATTCACGCCTGCTCAACAACAGGCCTTTATGAGCTATCTCGGTCAGGTGCCGGGAGTTCTCCAGGCCGCGTACAGTGCGAACAGTGACGCCCTGATGACCAACCGGCTTCGGTTGCGTTTTGACGCTCACGTCGCCGACAACGTCAGTTTCGGCGCCCGTCTTAGCATGTATAAGGTGTTCGGAGATTCGACCGGTCTTCAGGTTTTTGACGGCCAGCCGACCTCCCTTGCGATCGACGGCACCACGGCGGGAGTCCCCAGCGGCGACATGGTGCGTGTGGAACGCGCCTTCTTCAGCTGGAACCACATCGGCGGGTCGAACTTGTATCTTTCAATCGGACGCAGGCCATCGACGGACGGACCACCTCTGAACTTCCGGGACGACGAACCTCGCGGAGGCACGCCATCCGGTGCGCTCATTGACTTCCAGTTCGACGGAATTACCGCCGGCTACAACGTCAGCGACAAGATGACGTTGCGCGCTTGCTACGGTATGGGCTACTCGTCTGGCTTCGGCAATGGAAACCTGCTGGAGACTCCCGCGGACCGGGTCAAGTCGGTGCACCTGTTCGGCGGCAATATGGATCTCTACAGCACCGACAAGACCTTCATCCAAGTGACCCTAGCGCGCGCCTGGAACGTGACCGACGGCTTCGATGGATTGATGGTGCTGCCCAACAATCCGCTCACTGGTGCTTCGGTCAATGCCCCGGTGGTCATGCGTTACGCTCCCTCGGCAAACTTGGGAGCGATTGACCTCTACGGTATAAACCTGCAGAAGAAGTTGCAAAACTTCGATCTTTTCGTCAGCGGCAACTGGTCAGGTCTTCGTCCCAATGGCCTGACCACGCCGTTCGGTGGTCTGATGAGCGATCCCTTTGAAACCCCCACCAATCATGACGGTCAGATGTACTACGTGGGTGTCAGGTACAGCATTCCCCAAGACGACGGCCGCACCAAGGTTGGCGTCGAATTCAACCACGGTACGGAGTATTGGTTCAACTTTGCCCAGGCTGAAGACGACATCATTGCTCCGAAGACGGATACCCGTGGCAATGTCTACGAAGCCTATCTCACGCACCGCATTCACGATCACTTCCTGGTGAAGGGAAGTTTTATCAACTACGACTACGCCTGGTCCGGATCCGGCTGGCAGGTGGGCGCCCCGAAGCGTCTCAACTCCACCCCCATACTAGGCTTCCCCACATACGACACAGCCCGGATGTTAACGCTCGGTCTGGTTGCGGAGTTCTAAGGACTCCGTCGTCAGAAGGAGGGCTGGTGCAGACCCAGCCCTCTATCTGGAATCCGCTGTGAAGCGCCCCCAAAAAGGACAAATACTTACTGGGCTCGCCCTAAAAAGAAGTCGTCACGGCTCTGCAGAGCGCCATTGTGCGAAATTAGAATGCTCCTGTAAATAATGGAAAGTAAACGAGATAGTGGTGGAGGCGGCGGGAGTCGAACCCGCGTCCGAAAATGTTACTGGTCAAGAGAACTACATGCTTAGTCGTGTTCATGCCCCAGGCATTACCCTGGGACGTTCGCGGCCCGCGCTCAGAACCGACAAGAAACGCGTTCCGCTAGCCTGTGATCTTAGCCTCCCGCCCCAGACGTAGACGAGAAGAGCAGCCCGCTGTGTGACGTCCTTCGGAGGCCCACGGGCGAAGCCTCCTCGGACGGCTGCCTAAACTAGTTAGGCTGCGTATGCCATCTGTTGATTGGCAATTATCATTTTGCCCACGATTACGGGTGTGTGCACCCCGGCATGCCTCTTGGCCGCAAGCATCTCCGTCGAAGCCGTGACGCCCCCACTGGTGGGATTGGCCTTGGAAAGAGCCACTTCCAGACTAGGTTGCCCGAGAAGGGAAGTCAATGCGTTAGATGACCGGCAGCCCTCCCAAGGTTCGGGCGACGCTGCTCGGGTACCCCCTCCCCCCCATTTTTTTTGCGCACTCTCGGTAAAATACTGATTTCACGATGGTTAGCGTTGGTAGATACCACAAGCTGCTCGCAAAATATTGTGGAACAAGAAGTTACAGGCAAAATATTCCAAAATAAGGAGTTAGAGGCTAGGCCGCAACCGTCCGAGCTGGCTGCCAGGACGCCTTCGGTTGCGATGCTGAAATATCTTCCGCGCACACTTCGAGGTTGGCAGATCCTGCAGTCTCAGTAAAGGTCGTTCGTCACACTCGGGCGATTTATTTCTGTGGAAAAGTGAGGGCCGGGGAGGCCTTGGCATCATCGGCCGAGGGGATTGAGGGACTTGGTGGGGTGGCGGATTCCCCGTTCAAGCCAAAACCGGGCTTGAGTGGGCCGCCCGCCTGGAATTTAACCGTTCGCTTGGAGATGTCTTCTATGTGGAGTATACTGTGGAATGAGTTCCACATATGCAAATCGTGCAAATCGTGCTGGATAAGAAGCTGTTAGACGCCGCCGACCAAGCCGCGAAGCGGTCCCGGCGAAACCGGTCTGCTCTGGTGCGCGACGCCCTGCGGGAACATCTCCGGCGTTTGGAACTGCGGGCCAGTGAAGAGCGCGACCGCCAGGGCTACTCGCGACAGTCGCAAGCCGAATCGGAAGCACGGGGTTGGGAATCGGAGGCCACGTGGCCGGAAGAATAGCCCGAGGGGAAGTTCGGCTCTACCAGTTTGCGGCGCCCGACAAGAAACGACCGGCCCTCGTGCTCACGCGCAACAGCGCCATCGCGTATTTATCCACAGTCACAGTTGCGCCTGTCACTTCCACGATTCGCGGCGTGCCGTCCGAAGTCGTTTTGGATGAGGAGGACGGCATGAAGTCCCCTTGCGCCGTGAACCTGCACAATGCCGTGACGGTGTCGCAGCAACGCCTTGGGAAACGTGTGGCCCAGCTGAGTTCCGCGCGAATGAATGAAGTGTGTGCTGCTCTGCGGTTCTCTCTGGGGTGTGATTCAAACTAGTTGATGGGAACGTTCCGTCTGTCTCCCCGGAATTTCCCATAGAATAGGGGTGGCTCTGAGCTGATTACTTGCCAGCTCGGTTGCATTGTCCGAGGCTTAGAAGTGCTTGTCTCCTGCATCATGCCGACCCACAATCGTCGGCACCTAATCCGTGTTGCTCTGAAGTGCTATCTGTCGCAGGACTGGCCTGATAAAGAACTGGTGGTGATTGACGATGGCGGCCCTGACAGCGTGGGGGATTTGGTCAAGCAGTTGGTTCCCGATGCCGTTTACATCTATCTCGCAGAAAGGCAGATGATCGGAACCAAGCGGAATCTGGCCTGCGAGGCTGCGGGCGGCGAGGTGGTCTGTCATTTCGATGATGACGATTGGTCTGCAGCCGGCAGAATCCGTGACCAAGTAGTGCGCCTCGTCGAATCCGGCAAGCAGATGACCGGATATCACTCCATCACATACTGGAACGGAATAAAAGCATACCGCTACGTATCCGTTGTTTCGCAGTATGCGGTGGGAAGCACGATGTGCTATCTGAAAAGCTTCTGGGACAAACACCGCTTCCCTGCCAAGGATTACGCAGAAGACAACGCACTAGTCTATAAGGCCTGTGACGAGAAACAACTAATTGCCGTGGACGCGGGGCAAATGATGGTTGTGAGATCCCACGCCTCCTGCACAAGCGATCCGCGAAAATTGAGGCAGAACACATGGCCGGAGGTGCCACCTGGGAGCTTGCCGCCGGAGTTCTTTGAGGCAATTGCGTGAGATGACACAAACGTTTTCTGTGTCAATCACTGTGAGTGGCCTCTGGAAAACCCTCACGCCGCTTTGGGTTTGTGAGGGTAAAATCCGAGTAGACCCAGACTCCAGCGTCATCATAAAGCTGCTTAAGTTCAGCCCGTGCCCGACCAGTTCGCTTCTCCCAGGGCCAAAGGTCCGAATCAAGCCCACAAAAGTTGACATCGGCTTTGCCGCTGTCGCGCAAGTTCCGGCCCTTGATCAATACCGCTGCTAGAACAGCCCGATCAAACTCGCTCAGCTCGATCTCCTTAAAATGCAACTCGATTGACAAGTCCAGCATGGCACCATCCAACGGGACGACCTCGAGCCCCGCGCCGCTCGTAATGTCACGAAGCGTGTCGTTGAGGCGCGCGAGCTCTGACGTAATACGCCCCTCAAAACTCGACAACATTTGCCGCGCGGAGTCAGCGGTACCTTGATCAAGTAGTTTCTGTTCAACAGCCCATCGAACATAGCTCCGTAGCCTGTCGGCCTCCTTCGGTTGAAACCTTCGCCGAATTGTTTTCTTTGCCTCTCCGATGCAGCAGGCCGGTACATAGATCCGGATCCGTCCGTCCCTAGCCGAATTCAACAATTCACGTGCTGCAGGCGGCCGATCATGAGCGGGGGCAGCAACCGCAACAAGCCAGTTGGTTTCGAGGAATACGTGTCGCATCTGGCTAGCGCTCTATTGTGGAGGGGTGGGTAATGCTAACACGACCGCCGCTTACAGCGGGAAGTATGTGTTCATCTAAGGCCGACTTTAGACGCAAGTCGCTCACTCGCACGTTTCCTGTCTGCGCAAGTTCATCTAACCATTGAAACAAAGCGGCCTCGATCGCCGATTCCGCCCCGGCCACGGGAGGTCCCGCCTTGAAGAGCTCACCCGACGGGTAATCTCCGATCATCTCAATGGACTCTTCTGATCGGCCAATGAATCGATCTTTATAAATACGAAGAAGTTGCGGCGTGAATATGATCCCAACGGGACAACCCATCTGCAGCATGTATTGCCTTAACTGAAGTGCGGCCTCATCGAGGCTAGCGGTCGCGTTCTTTGCCTCCGCCACCAAAGCGATGGTGGCGGGTGAATAGTCCGTAGTCACAATCACATCTGGGGTGAACGCCATACAAGAAGCTTATCACTGTTCACTGGGCGGGGGGCGGGTGGCCACTCAAGCCCGGTTTTGGCATGAGTGGGGATGTTCACTGATCACGGACTTAGTCCCGGTGACAAACTCGGGCGATCCCATCGTGAGGTTTCCCGACTCACGGTGACTCCCTCAGGGGCTAAAGCCCGTTATTCTTTGTTTGCTCTTAGCGGCGCGGCTTGAAGCCGCGCCCTTTCAAAACGGTGGATGAGACACGTCCTACATTGTGCTCATGCCATGGGGATTCGCTCGTTTTCAGCGTAGCGGGCAGAGTCGTTTCGTTACTTTCTCCTGTTATCAGCGCGCCGTTCGACTGCTTCGCTCCGGTCAGTCGCTCAGGGCAGGCTTCGTTTGCTTGCCAACGACGAGAGCCGACGGTGGTGGCTCAGTTTGAAAATGGCGGCAGTGTGCACCCGGGAGATCCCCATTCGACGCGCTCGCTGTGCTCGCTTGCTCAGGGCAGGCTCTCGGCCCGCTGGAGAAAACGCGGGCCTTCGGGATGACGCAAGCTTTGGGGCGGGTGCGGCGCAGTTTCAGGCTTCGGGTTTACGGGCACATCGTCGTGGCGAAGCGTGCTCAGTTGCTGCTCAGCGAGTTGCAAGAGGATGCTTCCAGCGATAGAACTGCCCCACTCAAGCCAAAAGGCGGCTTGAATGGGCCACCCGCCCGCGAGTAAGAGATTCGCTGCCTGAGGCTGGCGTTACGGCCCCGGATTCGCCATCTTTTGCCCGATCAGCACGGCATCCTGCATCTGCCGGTAAAGATCGCTGACCGCTCCCGGTGAATGCGACATTAGTATGGTGTTGCTCCGGTCATTGCTTCCGATTTCCTTCATCGTGTCCAGATATTGCGTGACCAGCACCAGCATCATCACATCTTTCGGCGTCGATCCCTCCACCGCCTTGGAGAACGCTTCCACCGAATCCTTCAGACCCTCGATGATCGCCTTGCGCTGGTTGGCGATGCCCTGGCCCTGCAGCGCTTTGCTCTGCGCCTCCGCTTCGGCTTGTTTCACTTTCAGAATTTTCTCCGCTTCACCGCGCGCCGACGCCGCCACCTGCTCGCGCTGTGCCGCGTTGATCTCGTTCATCGCCGCCTTTACCTTGTCGTCCGGCTGAATGTCGGTGACCAGCGCCTGATCGATGGCGTATCCGTACGTCTTCATCACGTCGTCGAGCCCCTGCTTGATCGCCACCGCGATGTCCGACTGCTGCAGAAACGCGTCGTCCAGATTCATCTTCGGCACGTGTCCCAGGATCACGTTGAACACGTAGGACGAAATCTGTTGCCGCGGATTGGCCAGCTTGTAAAACGCCTCGTACACATGGTCGGGAATTACGTGATATTGCACCGACACGGGTATCTTGACGAACACGTTGTCTTTCGTCTTCGTCTCCACATCGAGCGCCAGTTGCTGCACGCGCAGATCGATGCGTCCCGCAATCTGGTCCAGCCATGGCAGTTTGAAGTTGATGCCCGCGCTGGCCACGCGCTCGAACTTGCCCATGCGCTGCACCACCACGGCCTCCGCGGTGTGTACCTGAAAAAAGCCGCTCAGGATCGTCCCGAGCACGAAAATGCCAATGATCACGGCGATTACCATCGACATAGCTTGCGCGCCTTCCATCGGTATCCTCCGCCAACCTCAGAGTGCTTTCGGCATGATTCGCGCACGGGCAAGGGCTCGCACAGGAATCGCAGGCATCATAACGTTTCGCGCGGCTTCCCACAACGAGATGGAACCGGTCACGACAACCTCTGCTTCACTGTCGGATGCGCATCTCCTCCAGCTTCGCTTTAACCTCGGGCCACTCGTCATCCAGGATGCTGAAGTAGACGGTATCGCGCACGCGTCCAGTCCATGTGAGCAGATGCCTGCGCAGCGTGCCTTCTTCTTTGGCCCCGATGCGCAGAATCGCATTGCGGGACTTCTGGTTCAGAGCGTCCGTCTTCAGTTCCACCCGCATGCACTTCCACACTTCAAACGCGTGTCGCAGCATCACATATTTTGCTTCGGTGTTCACGCCCGTGCGTTGCCAGGCTGGCGCGATCCACGTCGATCCGATCTCGACCCTGCGATTGACGCGGTCAATGTTCATGAAGCGCGTGCTGCCGATGACGCGCCCGGAACTCTTCTCGACCGTGGCAAACACCACCGACTCTCCCCGCTCTTGCTCCTCAAATGCCTTGTCGACAAGCCGCTGAAAGTCCTTCCGAGTCTTCATGGAATAGGGGATCCAGCGGAAGACGTCGTCGAGATCGTTCTTCGCCACCTCCCAGAACTGTTCTGCGTGCTCGTGGCGGACCGGTTCCAGCCGGACGACTGATCCGTCCAGCGTCAGGGGCGAGACAATATTTAGTGGACCGAGATTGATCGAAGCAGCGTTCATGCTTTCCTTTCGCAGCGCGGCTTCCATCATTATCTTGCATCTTGCCGCCCTTTCAGGCATCTGTAGTACGGCGCCTGTGTTGCGGGATTTCTTGGTTCCCGAGATGATGTTCGATAATGAATGGCGTTGCAGCAGTGTTGACCTGAAATGATCTCATACGTCCAACTGGCGGCCATGCGAACAGCAACCCACCCATGTTGTCAGGAGAACTCTTAGTGAAGGCGCACTGTCTCCCGTTCTCCCAGATCCCTCACACCACGCCGTTGTTTGCGGACTTCCTTTCTTTTGCGCTGAACGTGCATCCGTTCTATCCCAGGTCTCCGCATTTCACCGAATGGTTGAAAGACGAAGCCGCCACGATCTCCTACGATCCCTCCCGCCGCGAGCGCGTCGCCTCAATTCTGGAACGGCAGAACAAATCCTGGGACGCCTCTCCGAAAACACTCGCCAATCTAGAGCGCTTGCGTAACGGCGCGGCAGCTGTCGTAACCGGGCAGCAGGTCGGCCTTTTCGGCGGACCGATGTTCGCCATCTACAAGGCGCTGACCGCCGTGAAGCTTGCGGAAGAAGCCACCGCCGCGGGAGTCGATGCTGTTCCCGTCTTCTGGCTGGCCACCTACGACCATGATCTGGCCGAGGTGAACCATGTTTCCATTCCAGGGGCGGAGGGCGCTCCGCAGGTGCTCACCACCACGAGCCATGATGTTGCCGGAGCCCCCGTCAGCGCCGTACGTTTCGGAGACGAAATCGGACCTGTCGTCGAACAGGCCGCAAAGCTGCTCGGCGATTCCGAGGCTGCGAATTTTCTGCGCGAGACTTACCGTCCCGGTGAAACTCTCGGAACCGCCTTCGCCCGCTTCTACGCCCGTGTGTTTTCCGATTGGGGTGTGATTCTGCTCGATGCCTCGGACGGCGAACTCGACCGAGTCGCCGAGCCGATCTATCATTCCGCCGTTGAGCGCGCAGACGAATTATCGGCTGCGCTTCTGGAGCGCGGTGAAGCGCTCGAAGCCGCAGGCTATCACCAACAGGTAAAGGTCACTCCTTCGTCGGTGTTGCTGTTCACGTTGCAGCAAGGGGCGCGGACCCCGATTCATCGCCGCGACCATGGCGGCGCGGCAGAATTCGTGATCGGCTCCGACGCCGGGGCAGAGAAGCTTTCGCAGGCCCAACTGCTCGACCGCATCAGTTCGAATCCCGAACAATTCAGTCCGAATGTTCTACTGCGTCCCATCATCGAAGATTACTTGCTGCCGACGCTGGCCTACACGGGAGGCGCCGCCGAGACCGCCTATTTTGCCCAGGCCGGAGCGGTGTATGAGGCTCTGCTTGGCCGCGTGACGCCGATTCTTCCGCGTTTCTCAGCGACCATCGTGGAGCCGAAAATGCAGCGCCTGATCGAACGACACGGAATCAATCTGACCGACGTATTCGCCGGCCCCGAGGCTCTGCGCCGTCAACTGGCGGAGCGCGGGCTGCCCCAAGACCTGCAAACCGCCTTCGATGCCGCAAGAAAATCTCTGGACTCCCACTTGTCCACCGTTAAAGAGAAGCTGGAGAGACTCGACCGCACGCTGATTGATGCGGCGGATACTGCCCGCTCGAAAATCGAATACCAACTGGAACGTCTATATACCCAGGCCGCGCGCGCGGAAGCCTTGAAGAGTGAACTCGTAACCCGCCACGCGGAGACTCTCAGTCAATCGCTGTATCCCGACAAAGGACTGCAGGAGCGGGGTATCGGCGGCATCTACTACCTGGCGCGCTACGGCCGTGAGTTCCTGCAGCAACTGCACGACGCCATCCAGACCGATTGCCACGACCATCAGGTCTTGGAGTTGTAGGCGTGCTCGACGAACGCCAGACAGCAAAATCAGAGCAGAAGAGCCAGAGTAACTCTCTTTCGACGCACGGCAGCCGCCAATACTACTTGCTCTCGCTCGTTGCCAGATACGTTCCCAGTCCAATCATGATGGTCCCGGTGACCGTTCTCTGCCGGCGACGGAATGTCGCTGAGGAACGAATCCGTTCTCCCAATGGCCCGGCCAGCGCGATCACGATTAAATCTGCCGTAGTGTTCATCACCACAGACATCGTGCCCAGCGCCACGAATTGCAGGAAGACGTGTCCACTGCTGCGGTCCACAAACTGTGGAATGAACGAGAGAAAAAACAGGGCAGTCTTGGGATTCAGGACCTCCGTCGCCACCCCTTGCCAGAGCGGATTTCTGGCTGGTTTGACGTTGCGCGCAATCTCCAGTGCAGTCGCGTTCTCTTTGCGAGCATCGAGAATCATGCGCACGCCCAGAAAGCACAAATATGCCGCGCCTGCATATTTCACCGTCGCAAACGCCAGCGCCGATTTTGCCAGCACAATCGACACGCCCAGCGCCGCCGCGATTACATGTACCATCCCGCCGAGGAATGTGCCAAGCGCCGACAGCACTCCCTCGCGCTTTCCGCCCGCCAGGCTGCGCGCAAGAACATAAAGCATTCCGGGGCCGGGCGCGATCGCCAGCAGCACGGCCGCCGTCAGGAAGAGTACAAACCTCGTCGAATCCAACATAGTTGCACCTAAACTCCTCTAGGTTCCTGTCATGCTGAACGAGGATTGAGCTTCGCGAAGGCGAAGCTCAACCGCAGTCGAAGCATCCCTACCCTTCGCACAGACCCAGTATGCAAGTGCTCGATCACTTGTCAGGCCTTCAGCCAGCCTTCCAACCCCGCGAGCGACTCGACCCGGGGGAACTCGTAATCGCGATACGCCCCAGCCACGTCGAACAGCACAGCCTGCATCCCAGCGTTACGCGCACCGACATAGTCGACCGAATATACATCTCCCACGTACAAACTCTCCGCCGGGGAAGCCTTCATCTCGCGCAAAGCAGCTTCGAAGATCGCTGGATGTGGCTTCTCGTGCCCCACATTCCCCGAGTCAGTGATGCTCGCAAAGCAGTCCACAATCCCGCAGCGGCGGAGAACGGCGTCAATCTTGCCATCGGCATTGGAGATGACCGCGATGGCGTACTCCCGCCGAATGCGTTCCAGCGCATCGCGCGTCCCGGGCAGGATCTGGTCCCAGTTGGCGGAACTCTGCGTATTTGCCACCAGCGTATCGCGCACGCCGTCGTCCACGGCATCGAGTTGCTGCAGCAGATAGGTATGAAAGGTCCACCAGAAGCCATGATCGACCTTGCCTCCGATCATGCCCTGATCAAACTCCTGCTTCGTGCGGCGCTCCAGAGCCTGCCAGGTCGCCAGCGTCGGACGGCGCTCCTCCGGCAGCGGCGCGAGCATGCGGGCGCGGTTGGGAAACAGCAGAGTATTGCCCACGTCAAAGAAAATGAACCGGCATTTTGCCATGAATCCATATTACCCAACGGGCACGACTTCGGCGCGGTCCTTGACTAGAAGGTTGCCAAGGTTGCGTTACATCGTGAAACTTGGCTGGGAAAAGATGTACTATTCCAATTCTCGGGCTCGGCCCGCAGGAAGCTTTCTGGCCCTTCGTTCCACCCTATGGCGCTGCCTACTGCTGTGTCGTTGATCGCTGGTTTCACCCGCACGACGCGGGCGGCAGTGGCTGCCTACACGACGGCCCGCGTCTACGCTGCGGTGTTCTTCAGCCTGGCCGTCGCTGTGCTATGCCGTGCCACGCGGCAGGACGTGTACAACATCCTCTGGGCGGTCGTGTTCGGCTTTGCCACACTCAATATTCTCAGCCTGGCCGCGCGCCGTCTCGAGCCCACCCGCCGCGGTCTTTCCTTCGGGGAACTGATGGCCGTGATGGTCGTGCTGCTATCAGTCTTTCTGTTGGGATGGGAAATGCTCAATCTGTTCCACGTCTTCCCAATCCAGTTGCGGCGTTGACCGGACGCTCCCGCTGCTTCCCAGACCGTTTTGCGGTATGATTCGCTTGAATGGCCAAGAAGCCTGCCAATTTCGAAGTCACCTGTCCCTGCTGCAGCGCGGTTCTCAAAATCGATACCGAGGAGCACGCGGTCATCGCGCACACTGCGGCCGTCAAGCCGAAAATGTTCAACGACATGGAGGCCGCAGCCAAGGCCATGCGCGAGCAGGACAGCCGCCGCGAGTCCATTTTCCAGCAGTCGGTCGAAGCCCAGAAGAACGCCTCTTCGCTCCTGGAGAAGAAGTTCCAGGAGGCCGTGAAGAAGGCGAAAGAGTCTCCCGACACCGGCAAGCCGATCCGGGATTTCGATCTTGACTGATCCGTCTCGGCGGATGTGCAGCGTATGAGCCGTCCTCTTCTTCTCGGTCACCGCGGTGCCCGCGCCGTCCAATCGATTCCCGAAAATACCATCGCCTCTTTTGACCGGGCCTTGGCCGACGGCTGCGACGGCTTCGAATTCGATGTGCGCCTTACCGAAGATGAAGAGGCGGTCATCTGCCACGACGCGAAAGTCTCTGGATACGACGTTTCCCGCACACCCGCCAAGCAACTTTCCCAACTGCCCCGCTTGCGCGATGTGCTGCAGCGCTACCGTGATTCTTTTCTCGACATTGAACTGAAGGTGAAAGGCCTGGAGAGAATCGTTCTCGACCTGTTCCTCCGGCACAAACCGCGCCATGGATTCGTGGTCTCGTCTTTTCAGCCGGGAGCGCTCAAGTCCGTGCGCGCGTTAGACGCCACCATTCCGCTTGGCCTCATCTGTGAGTTCAAGAATCAGCTCAAGCTTTGGAATGAACTTCCGGTCCAGTACGTAATCCCGCATTATGACCTGGCCGAACCGGAACTAGTTCGCAAAATAAAAGGCGCCGGCAAGAAAGTCCTCGTCTGGACGGTCAACGATCCCGCGGACATGCGCCGCTTCGCAGAGTACGGTGTTGACGGCATCATCTCCGACGACACGAGCCTCCTCTGCCGCACACTCGCTGTTTAGCTTCCGTCTTAAGAATTCTTGTTCCACGCCAATCCGATTCCACCCTGCCTCCGTACTTCACCCAGAAAGCATGCTGAAAATAGAACAGGCCCGACTTGAGTCGGGCCCGCCTTGTGCTGAGTGCATGAGAACGGTCCATGCAACGTAAAGGAGTCATCCTGACCGGAACCGCAGTTCAGGCGGAGGGAAGAGCCTGCCCTGAGTACCCATGGGCCCGAAGCCCACCAAAGGAAATGAAAATCGTGGGTGCCCCATTTCTCGCGCGTTCTTTGCGCGAGAAGTGGGGATTTTCGACAGAGCGAAGTCGAAAGGATCTCGCGCGGAGTCTCGATGACCTCGGGAGCGTAATTACTGGGCTCCCGCCGCGATCGCGTTTCCCCCGGACATCGCCGCCTTCGCTTCCTTAATGCCAGCCTGGATGTGCTGATCCCAATCGAGATGGGGAATCGGAGACGCAGCCGCGGTCTGGTACAGCGCCAGTGCGTCCTGCGGGCGATTCAGTTTCTTGAGGCAAAGTCTGGCTGCACTCAATTGTGCAGTTAACGCCTGGCGCTCGGCCGGATACGACTTGGCAAGAGCCTGATACTCGTCCAGGGCGCGATCAAACTCCTGCAGTTCTTCAGCGCCTTTGCACACTTCGAGCCACGTTGCCGCCGGCAACTTGCCGCCGCCGGAATCGATGAACTCGGCATAGTCCTGGAACGCGGCTTCGACCTGGTGGGCTCGCACATGCAGGGCGCAGGTCTGGACCGTCGCCGCGAGAAACTCCTTGGTATTGTTTTGCCGCGTGTGGATCTGCCGCAGCATGTTCCAGGCGTCAAGTGAATTCGGCTTCACGGCAACGTAGTCGGTCAACAGCGCCAGCGCCTCGGGGAGTTGTCCGTGCTCCATCATGCCGCTGGCTTGCTCGAGTTCCTGATCGTTCGTCCAGCCAACTTTCTCTTCGATGGCCTTGTTGGCTTTGTGTTCGAGTCCGGAGTGCTGGATCGCCAGCGCCGCCAGTGCTCCAAACAGGAAGCCACCCACGTGCGCCCAGTGCGCCACGCCGCTGGACGAGCCGAGGAGCGATCCGAAGACGATTTCGGTCACAAGCCAGAGCGGTAGCAGCCAGTAGGCGGATGCCTTAAATCGAATCATCCGAAACGGATTCCCGGTTTTAAGGAGTGTGAAGATGCTGAACCACCAGATCCACGCCATCTGGATCTTCATCTTCGGGAATCGCACCAGGAAAGCTCCCATCAGCGCCGCCACCGCGCCCGATGCTCCCAGGGTCGGAGTGATGCTACCCGGATTCGTCCAGGCATAAAACTGCAGAGCCGCTGCGCCCGCAATCAAATAGAACACCGAATACAGCCAGCGTCCCCAAACATCTTCCAACACAAATCCTGCCAGCCACAGGAACCACATATTGCCGATCAAGTGCATCCAGCCGCCGTGCATAAAGTTTGCGGTCAGATAACTGATTGCCGTGGGGTTCGCCGGTACGAAGGCATACTGCTCGGTTACCGAAACCTTCGCCAGGCTCACGAACTGGGCATTGAGCGTGTCCAACTCGTCCTGCAGTTTCGATGGATCCTCGACCATCCTGATCTTGGCGTCGTACGCATTCATGACGTCGCGATAGGGATTCTGCACCGCCTTCCATTGATCGGGATGGCTCTGCTTGAATCCGTCAACCAGACGCTGCGACTCCGGTTGCAACTTCAGTTCGGGATGCACCGCGGCGATGTTCAGGATGTGATTCTTCGTTTCAGTCAGTTGCGGCGATTCGTCGTCGATCGCCGACATGGTGAAGAGAAACACCACCACGTTGATGGCGATGAGTGCGAGGGTGACCACCGGCCACCGCCGGGTCTCCATGTTTTCGTGCTTGATGGGAATCAACATCGACTACGCCTCAATGGCCGAAAAAACCCGACACACTCGCGTCAGTGTAGATTTGGTCGTCTGCGATTCAAAGATGACTCCTAGTCGTGGCCAATCTTTAGTAACTTCTCATCTTTCAACTGGAGCCCTCCTGACCGGAGCCGCCTTTCAGGCGAAGGGAAGAGCCTGCCCTGAGCGAAGTCGAAGGGATCTCGCGAGTGCTGCCGGCATGAGGTTGCGTTCGAACTCCGCGCCGGATCCCTCGCCCCGCTGGTAAGAACGCGGGGCTTCGGGATGACGCTTCACAAGAGGGCGAAGAATTGAAACAGCGCCTTGCGATATACTTCCGAAACTTCAGCTTCTCACCGATTGGGGACTGCTCTGCATGGCCGTTGGCATGCGCACTCAAGATCTTCGGAAGGTCTATAGCTCCGCCCCGCCGATGGGCGCCGCCGGCGGCTTCATCTCGCGCGGCGATGCCAAGGGTTCGAAGCAACCCAAGGCGCAGATTCCGGCGCTCGACGGTCTTTCCCTGGAGGTTCAGCCCGGAGAGATTTTCGGTCTACTCGGACCCAACGGCGCGGGCAAATCGACCACGGTCGGAGTCCTGACCACTCGCGTGCGGCCGAACTCGGGTCAGGCCTGGATCGGCGACCACGACGTATGGAAAGAACAGGCGCAAGTAAAGCGGTTGATTGGGGTCGTACCTCAGCGCCCTAACCTCGATTTCTCGCTGACGGCCCGCGAAATTCTGGTCTTTCACGGCGCCTATTTCGGTTTGGGCTCCAAGCAAAGAAACGACCGGGCCGATGCATTGCTTGAGAAGTTCAAACTCACCGAGCGCGGCAATCAGATGGTGCGCGGATTTTCTGGCGGCATGATGCAGCGGCTTTCCATCGCCCGCGCCATGATGCACGACCCGCAAGTCCTGTTTCTCGACGAACCCAGTGCGGGGCTCGATCCGCAAACCCGGATTCTGTTGTGGGAGATCATTCGCGAATACCACCAGGCAGGGAAGACCATCTTGTTGACCACCCATAACATGGAGGAGGCCGACGCGCTGTGCCAGCGCCTGGCCATTGTGGACCACGGGCACGTGATTGCCACGGGAACTCCGCGGGAGTTAAAGGCGTCGATCCCCGGAGGGTTCCTGCTGCGCCTTCGTTTCGCGAAACAACCGGCCGACCTGCTCCAACGTTTACAGGCCCTGGCCGGAGTGCGAGAGGTTCGCGCGTTGGACACTTGCTCGAGAGGCGTTTTGCTTAACGCCGGGCAAGGTGTGGAACACAGCGCGATCGAGCACGGTAGCGTAGATGTCTATGCCGACCGCGGCGGCTCGCTCATCCCCGAGATCGCGAATCTGGCTGCCACTTCCGGCGCCGAGCTGTCGGACGTTCACATCTCCGAGCCGAGCCTCGAGAATCTGTTCCTGCACCATACCGGAAGGAGCTTGCGCGATTGAACTGGACAACTTTTTTCGCGATGCTAGCGCGCGACGCTCACGTGGCGCGGCGCAATGCCATTCAACTTTTCATGCAGACCTTCCTGCAGCCTTTGCTGTTTGTTTTCATCTTCGGCAAAGTGATGGTCGGCAGCGGGTATATGCCGGCCGCGTACAAGAGCCTGCTGCTCCCAGGCATCATTGCGATCAGCATGACCTTTACCGGAGTCTGGGCGGTCGCAATGCCGCTCATCGCCGAGTTTCAGTGGACGCGCGAAATCGAAGATCGCCTGCTCGCCCCCATCAGCGTCGGCTGGATCGCGGTCGAAAAGGTGATTGCCGGAATGCTGCAGGCCTTGGTCGCGGGCCTGGTTGTGCTCCCGCTGGCGTGGCTCGTGCTTCGACCCGGAGTGGAGATCAACATCGGTTCTCCACTGACCTTCGCGGTGATCATCTTGCTGGTCGCCGCCTTTTCATCCTGCGGAGGACTAGCCTTGGGATGCAGCATGAATCAGCAGCATATTGGCCTGATGTTCAGCATGGTCATGACCCCGATGATCTTTTTCGGGTGCACGTACTATCCGTGGAGTGCGCTGAAGACTTTTCCCATTCTGCAAAAAGCCGTCCTCATCAACCCGCTGGTGTATGCCAGCGAAGGCCTGCGCGCCACTCTGGTTCCGCAGTTTCCGCACTTGTCGACGGCGGCTGTGATTCTCGCGCTGCTCTTCTTTGACGTGTTGCTGCTGGTGCTCGGTCTGCGGCAGTTCGAAAACAAGTCGGTCACTTAAGATCTACGGAGTGATCCTGTCTAGTCCGCGGCGAGTTCCAGAGCGGCGCCGCTGCGGGACGGCTTCTTGAGGAACGCCGTCCGCTCCGTTTCAAACGATTCCAGATTCGCTCCCAGCGCCTGCTCGTTCCATCCCATCACGGCGCCGATGCGCAGGGCGGCCTCCCGACTGCAGGACTCCGACCAGCAGGCTCCCAGCGCGACTGGCACACGGCGGAGCAGCACGTCGCCCAGCGAAACGGCAAATTCTTTTCGGTAAGCCTCCACCACTTCGGCCACAATGTGCGAGGAGTGCGGGCAAACCGGCGCTCGCAATTCCGCACTCACAAGAGCCATACGGGCGATATCCATGGCGCGCGGTCCATGCCACTCCATCATGCCGCGCGCGGTTTCTTCGCTCACCGACCCGGCTCGAGCAATTTCCGTGATCTCCTGATCGAGCATGGGATCCAGCGAACTCCCCGGGCCCATCGCCATCATGTTCGGCTCCGCAACCGGAATCCCAATCTTGCGCGCACATTCCCGCGCCAGGGAAGCGGCGGTGGTCAGCTTGCCGCCAATCACCGAGATCAGCCGCGCCGCTCCGTCCGCCGTATGGTCGTGCAGAAAATGCCGCCGCGTCACCGCCGACGCTTTATTCCCCGGCGAGTTCGGCAGAGGGCGCACTCCCGCAAACGCGTACTTGATGTCCTGCGCCGAAATCTTCGCCTTGGGGAAGAGCGCGCTCACCGTGCGCAACAGATATTCAATCTCGTCATTGGAAGGCGCAGTCTTCCCCGGATCGGTCGTGTCCTCCACTTCGGTCGTGCCCACCAGCATCTGATCGTTCCAGGGCAGAACGAAGACCGGACGGCCATCCGCAGCCTCGGTATAGAGCCCGTTGCTCGGAGCCCCGGAGAATCTCGGCAGAACAATGTGCGATCCGCGCACCCCGCCCAGCATGGGCTTGCCCGTGCGGATCGACGACCGCTGGCAAATGCGGTCGGCCCATGGACCGGTACAGTTCACGATCCATCCCGCTTCTACCGGCTCGTCTTTTCCCGAGATGCGATCGCGCAGCAGCACTCCCCGGGCCCGGCCCTGCGTCACGTTCACCGCCAGCACTTCACAGTGATTGCGGACGACCGCTCCCGCCTCGGCCGCCTCCATCATCCACTCCGCGACCAGACGTTCGGGAAACTCGCACTGTGCATCTTCGTAATTGAAGATCGTCCACTGATGCCCCGCATCCAGCGCACGCTCCACCCGTTTCAACTCCATCTCGCTGAGGCCTGCCGATTTTTTCGCCGCGAAGCGCTGGTAGAGCCACAGTCCGGCGCGCACCTTCATGGCGCTGCGCTGGCTTTGTTCGTTGAGCAGAAACAGAAAGTGAACCGGATGTATCAGGTGCGACCGCTCCCGCAGCAGGCGTTCCCGCTCGCGCACTGACTCGCGCACCAGACCGATCTCTCCATGCTCCAGATAGCGCAGCCCGCCGTGAATGATCCGGGTCGAGCGGCTGGTCACGCCCGAGGCAAAATCGTTCTGCTCGACCAGCAGAGTGCGCTTGCCCGCGCGGGCACATTCCCGCGCCAGCGCAACTCCATTGATGCCCCCGCCGATGATGATGACCTGGAAGTGCTGTCCTTCCAAGGGCGGTCGAGGTTTAATCGCCAAACTCATGTATTTAAATCAGATGCAACGTCGTCGAAAGATTTCGCGAAGGGTCGTGTCCCGGGAACGGACACCTCCACCTAAGCTTATTTTGCTCCCATCCGGGACGAAGATGAAGGTGACGTTAGGCCACCAGACACGTGGCCAATTCCCAGCCCTCATCAAACCGATTTGTTCCGAAAGTAACCGGCATGTGCGGGACAAGCAAATCATCTCACGCCTGCGGTCAGATGGGATCGTTGGCTTCCAGAATAAGCAGGAGGTGATTCGGTTGAGGTTACGTTGGCGAGTAGCGCCGGCGTCCCGCCGGCTGTCGCGGGAGCCTGCCCTGAGCCTGCCGAAGGGGCGTCTCGCCCGCGCAGCCCATCGGCCAAAATGCAGCCGCCGCTTTCACCCCGCGTGCTCCCGCGCATTGCCTCCTGCCTCCACCGTCATTTACATTGGTTGCCGCATGTCCTCTACAGGAGAGCGTTTCGAGCGGGCGGTGGCCATCATGGAACGCCTTCGTGCCCCCGGCGGTTGTCCCTGGGACCGCGAGCAGACCTTCGATTCCATCAAGCCGTACACCCTCGAAGAGACCTACGAAGTCCTGGAAGCGATCGACAATCGCGACTGGCCTGAACTCGCCGGAGAACTCGGCGATCTGCTTCTGCAGATTCTCTTCTATGCCGAGATGGCGAAGGAGCAGTCTTCATTCTCCATCGACGACGTGCTTGACCGGCTCTCCAGCAAACTCGTCAACCGCCATCCGCATGTGTTCGGCGACGTGAAGGCCGACACTTCCGCCGAAGTCAAGCGCAACTGGGAAGCGCTCAAGGTGGAAGAGAGGAAGAAGCGGCAAGCGACTGGTGGCGAAAGAGATGCGGCCGCAGCGCAGAGTGGAGACCAGAAGCCGTCGATCCTGGCCGGAGTTTCCTCCGCCATGCCGTCTTTGCTCGAAGCTCACAAGCTCAGTTCCCGCGCCGCGCAAGCTGGATTCGACTGGCCGAATGTTGAAGGCCTGTTCGACAAGCTGACCGAAGAGACCAACGAGCTTCGTGAAGAACTCAAGGATTTCCCAGCGCCCGGCCCGCGTCCACAAGGCCGCGGCATCGCCGGATCAGGACGGACCGCCGTCCCTGAAGATCTTCAAGCTCGACTTGAAGATGAAGTCGGCGATCTCTTCTTCGTCCTGGTCAACATCGCTCGCTACCTCTCCGTCGATCCCGAATCCGCTCTGCGCAAGTCCAACCGAAAGTTCAAGCGACGCTTTCAGTGGCTGGAGGCCCGCCTCCACGAGTCTGGCCGCTCCGCCGAGCAGGCTCCCATGGAAGAACTGGAATCTCTCTGGCAGCAAGCGAAAGCCGAGGAAAATCGTGGTGCTTAAACCTCGAATCGTGGTGCTTAAACCTCAACGAAGGCGTCATCCCGAAGCCCCGCGCTTTCACCAGCGGGGCGAGGGATCTCGCGCGGACTGTTCGGGGTCCGACCACATCGTACAGACGCTGCACGCGAGGTCCCTCGCCCGGCTGAAGAACGCCGCGCTTCGGGATGACGCCCTCAATGAGGCGGCCCGATGACCGCAGATTCCGTCGTCCTCCGCCGCTGTTACAGCATCGAGGACTTCCGCGCCTGCGTTACCCTGCAGAAAGAAGTCTGGAATTTCACCGACGCCGAGCTAGTCCCGCTGCGGATGTTTGTCGTCGCCGACAAGGTCGGCGGCCAGGTGATGGGTGCCTTCGACGGCGAGGTCATGGTCGGCTTCGCGCTTTCCGTCCCCGGCACGCGCACCGGCAACGTCTACCTGCACTCGCACATGCTTGCCGTTCGTAAGGATCATCGCAACGGCGGTCTGGGCCGCCGCCTGAAACTCATGCAGCGCGAAGACGCGCTCGCCCGCGGCATCGAACTGATCGAGTGGACGTTTGATCCCCTCGAAATCAAGAACGCCTATCTGAATCTCGAAAAGCTGGGCGCCATCGCGAGACGCTATAACATCAATCAGTACGGGATCACCTCCTCGCCCCTGCAGGGAGGCCTGCCCAGCGACCGCCTGATTGCCGAATGGTGGCTGAAGTCGAAGCGGGTGGAAACGTTGCTCGCTACGGGAAAAAATCCGCCCATCGTCAGCGAATCTGGCATCGAAGTACCAGCCCAAATCTACGAGTGGAAAGCGGCTCCGGAAACTCGCAGTAAAGCCCAGCACGTGCAGGAGCGCAACCGCGAACAGTTCCTCAGGGCCTTCTCGCATGGACTCGCAGTTCTGGGCTATGAGCGAGACCCAGATGGGAACGGCAAGTTCCTGCTGGGACACTGGGACGAGAAGTGGTCATACGCGTCAGAATAAGTTTCAAAGTTTCATAGTTTCAAAGTTTCAATGTTGCCCATAAGGTTCGATGTTTCCGGGACAAACTTCGGGGGGGCCTTGAAACTTTGAAACCTTGAAACTTTGAACCCTTGAAACATGAAAATCGAAGCCATCACACTCCGCGAAATTCACATGCCGCTCGTCCACTTTTTCGAGACGAGCTTCGGCCGCACCTACAGCCGCCGCATTCTGCTGGTCACCGTCCACAGTGAGGGCGCTGACGGATGGGGCGAGAGTGTGGTCGGCGAAGATCCCTTCTACAGCAGCGAGTGGATCGAAAGTGCCTGGCCGACGTTAAAGCAATACTTGATCCCCGCGCTGCTGGGACAAAAGATCGATTCCGCCCGCGAGTGCCCGGCACTGTTCGCCAAAGTGCGCGCCCACCGCATGGCCAAGGCCGCGCTTGAAAATGCCCTATGGGACGCAGAGGCCGTGCAGAAGCAGGTGCCTTTGTGGAAACTGCTGGGAGGGACACGCCGCGAGATTCCCTGCGGCGTTTCCATCGGCATTCAGGACTCCATCGAGCAACTGCTGGAAAAAATCCAGATCGAACTCACCGCCGGCTACCGCCGGATCAAAGTCAAAGTCAAGCCCGGTTGGGATGTGAACGTGCTCGAGCGCATCCGCTCGCGCTGGGCCGAAATCACACTGAGTTGCGACGCCAATTCCGCCTACACGCTCGATCAGGTTGAGCACCTGCGCAAGTTCGACCAGTTCAACCTGCTGATGATCGAGCAGCCGCTGTGGAACGACGACATCTACTATCACGCGCGCCTGCAGAAGGAACTGCGCACCTCGATCTGCCTCGACGAGTCGATTGTCAGCGTGCGCAGCGCCGCCTTCGCCGTCGAGACCAACGCCTGCCGCATCATCAACGTCAAGGTGGGCCGCGTGGGCGGATTCACAGAGGCGCTGAAGATCCATGATCTCTGCCAGGCCCACAACATCCCCGTTTGGTGCGGCGGGATGCTCGAAACCGGCATCGGACGCGCCCAGAACATCGCTCTCTCTACTCTGGAAGACTTCCGCCTGCCCGGCGACGTTTCCGCTTCGAAACGCTACTGGAAAGAAGATATTGTCGATCCGGAAGTGGAAGTTTCCCCCCAGGGAATGATCGCCATCAGCGATCTGCCAGGGACCGGCTACAAGGTGAAAGAAGACCTGATTGAGAAGCTGACGGTGCGAAAAGAAACGTTGCGAGCCCGGTAGCCGCTACTGGGGCGCTTTCTGCGGTTCGGCGGGCTGATCCGGATGAGGCTGGTCCGTATGAGCATTGTGGGCCAGCTTATCCTGCTCGGCTTTCACCATCTCCACACCCTGAGCGAAAGTCAGATTCTCCGGCATCTTCCGGAAGTCGCTCAATACTTCATCCGAAATCATGCTGAGGCTCTTGAATAACAGAATTTTCCCCGTGATGCTCAGGTTCATTTCCGTAATGCCCCATGCTCCATCGCCCAGGCCTAAATCGCCCTGCTTCACAAGGAAGTGTCCGCCTTTGTCGAGATGGCCGATGATTCCCCAGCCGAATGTGACCTCACGGAACAGCGTACCATCGATCTTGGCGATGCGCCGGGCGCGGGTATCAATCAGCAGATCACCTCGCATGCCCTCCAGAACCTGCTCCACGCGCGTCGGAGGCGAGTACGCCGGATTGGGCGTGAACTTCAGTTTTACCAGTGGCTCTCCAGCTTCACCCATTCCTGCGGCGCCCATTTCCGTGCCAGCGTATTCGTAACGGAACGCGTCGGGCAGCGCCTTCACGATGCGCAGTGTCCGATCTTCGTCTTCCTTTTCGCGCGCGTGTTTCTTGCGCAGTTGGTCGGGCGTATTCACCAGCCACGCAAGATGGCCCATCTCCCCTTGCTGTTGCTGCGCAGTGAGAGGCTGGTCGTTAATGGCGATAAGCATAGCCGCGAGAGCATCCTTAGTTTCCACATACAGCCGGGTTTGCGTGCCCTTCAGGGTCTTTTTATACGAGCGGAACATGTGCAGAGTCTTGGTTTCGTTTGCATCTGCGACTTCGTTCGCCACTGTAACCCGCACCAGTTCGCCGGCGGACATCTCAGGCGTCTTCGCGTCCTGAGCCGCGATCGTCGTCGTCGCCACCGACAACGCCACGATCGCACCTGCTCGCAGCAGACAGGCAACCATCCTCGTTTGCTCCGCGGAGTGCATCTCGTGTTTAGACTAACAAGAAGTTCGGGCGGTTGCAGTCTGTGTTTCGCGCGTGAGAATGTGCGATGTTCTGGGCGGTATCGATAGAGCATCTCGCTTGCCGCATGCAGTCGTAGTTGGGTATAGTCGAGACAAGCGACGCGGCCGTCTCGGTACCTGCCTTTCCAGTTATCTTGGCATTGCAGCATTCCGCTTCCTTAAGGAGAACATCTATGAGTGCTCCGTTGTCGGCAGATTTAGCGCAAATTGGCAAGTCCGTAGTCATCAAAGGCGAATTGTCGGGCAGCGAAGACCTTTATGTCGATGGTCAGGTGGAGGGCAGCATCGCCCTCAAGAACAACAGCTTGACCGTCGGCCCCAACGGCTCGGTGAAAGCCACGGTTGAGGCCAAGGGGGTGGTGGTGCAGGGCAAGCTCGAGGGCAACGTCCAGGCCAGCGACCGCGTCGAACTGCGTAAGTCCGCGGTTGTTACCGGCGACATTGCGACGCAACGGATTTCGATCGAGGAAGGCGCCTACCTGAAGGGCAAGGTCGACATTCAGGGCAAGGCGGACAAGGCGGCAGGAAAGTAACTCCCCCGCGCTTTCCCCTTGAGTTAAAGTGTTGCTTTGAGATGTCGATTCAAAGTCTCAGGGGAGCAGTCGCCTTGGACAAGAGTGTGCAGGTCTGATGGCATCGACCCAGAATTTCATGAAGCTCTTTCGCGGCTCATCGAGTGGGACTCAGGCGGCGCTTCCACAGGCTGCCCAGAAACTCACGCGCCGCTCCAGCGGTCTCGGCGAACTCGCCCGCGTGTGGGAATCGGACAATCCGCTGTGCGTGCTTGATCTCGGCTCCACGTCGGCGACGAACATTCGCTTTTTCACCGAACATAGCCACAAGATCTACAGCGAGGACCTGCTTGTTGCCTCGACTGAGCCCAGCCTTGTGACCAAAGACGAGCAGGGGAATGTGATCCTCGACAGCCGGCGCTTTCTGGCCGACAACCTGGTTTATCCCGCCGCGCATTTCGACGTGGTGCTCTGCTGGAATCTGCCCGACTACTTGGACGAAAGCCTGGTGCGTCCCGTGATGGGACGGTTGTGGTCCGTGTTGAAGCCCGGAGGGATGCTGCTGGCGTTCTTCCACACCAAAGATGCCGGACCGGATTCGCCCTGCTACCGCTTCCACATCGTCGGAAAAGATACTCTCGAAATGCAGCGCATCGTGTTGAAGCGGGAAGCGCGCCGCGGACCCACCGGCGCGATTCACACCGCGATCACGGACGGATTCCGCCTGCAGCGCGTCTTCAACAACCGCCACATCGAAACCCTCTTCCGCGACTTCGCCTCCATCAAGTTCTTCCTCGCCAGAGACAACGTTAGGGAAGTGCTGGTCGTGAGGTAAGAAAGTTGTTTGGGGACAGCCGCCCCGGCTGTCCGGGTTGAGATCGCCAGTGAGCGCTAGCATCGATTACAGAAGTTACTCGTACGCGCTTCGACCTAGCCTCATAATTGACCCCAAGGACAGCGAAAATGCGAGCCAGTTTCCTAACAGTTCCGATTTTGCTTCTTGTCGTTCAACTACCTGCTCAGCAAGCTCCCGCCGAGCCGCCGACGGATTCGGCCATCCTGCAAAGGATGGGCAACTCAAAGATGGATTGGGGAAACCGAGAAGAAGCGTTTGATGAAGCGTCGAAGCTCTTGACCTCTGAGAACACGGCTCCGCGCGATGTCGAGCGCCTGCGACTGGGCATGATCGGATTGCTGACCGCGGAGAACGCTAAAGCCAACGTCCCCGACGAGGAAATGGCGAAGCTCGCCGCTGCGGCTAGCAATTGTGGAAACGCCGCAGATAATTGTGCGGGTGCCGGAGAAGCCTACGACGAAGACGAAGACGCCGAATCACAACGGTACATGCAGAGACTCATGGCTACCGTCGCGGGCTTCAACGACGAACGGGCGATACCGGCCTTGGCGGGTGCCGTGTGTTGGGGCGACACCGTCACAAAGCCGTTGCTAGCGCTCGGCGACAAGGCACTCGCGGCTGTACTCGATCAACTGAAGAGCCGAAATTCTACCTTGCGCATGTGTTCATTGTTCGTGGTAATCGGTGTGGAAGCTCCCAACGGCGTTGTCTCACAGACTCACATAAAAGAGCTGATTCGCTCGTCGCTTAATGATCCTGATCAAGCTGTTCGAATCCATGTCGTTCGGACGATCGATTGCCGCAAGGATCGGCAGGACTTCCTTCTCTTATTGCAAGAAGTGGCCAAAACCGACCCATTCATACTTCCCGCAGACGGCCCAGCATTTGATGGCGGCGATGGGGGCAAGTTTTACCCAGTGAGGGCAGACGCCCGAAAAGCACTGCGCCACATCCAAAGAAATGAACTGTGTACGGTCCCTGATTGGCGATAAATCCCCCGGTTACACAAGAATTCGCGGGCTGTCCTTTACCGGAGGCTTGCGAAGTTCGAGTCGCAACTCACTTCCAGACGATGACTCCCATGCGAAAAAGGTAGTGGCGGGAAATCTCTAGTTGCGGGGCTGAGCCATTCTGACTTGCCGAGGCAAGAATTTGCCGCATTTCTTCTGGCAAATAAGCTCTGCGCACCGAGGCTACTCCATCGACGCGGGAGACGTGGCTGCGCATCAGGGGGAAGCCTGCGTAGACCAGTGCCAGATGCAGTGGGTGACGGATCAGATCGTTGATCAGGACGGCGCAGCGGGTTACGCGCAGGGCTTCGGCGGCGAAGCGGGCTAGTTCGTCGGGCTCGAGATGGTGCGCGAACAGGCTGCAACTGACCACGTCGAAACTGTTGTCTTGAAAGGGAAGCGCGAGCGCATCGGCAACCACGGCGCGATTCCCGGGCAGAAGGTGAGTGGCGACGCGGTCCAGGTCTGTGACGTCCAGCGCGATCCCCTGACGTGCGAGTTGCCGGCCGGCTGTCTTTGACACCTCGCCGAATCCCGCGGCTACCTCCAGCACGGAGAAGCGCTTGTGTCCCGTGGCGGATGCGACGCGCTCGATCAGGCTGCGCGTGGTGGCGACTCCGCCGAACCATCGGTTGATGCGAGACAGATCGCGCAGCGAGGTTTCGACTTCCGTCGGCGGACAAGCGTCAGAGTCGAGGATTTCCTGTGTTGTGACCCGCTGCATGATGAATGAAGGTCCCCAAGCAAAGTGCAGCCCGCGCGTGCGAGGGCAAGATGCCGGCGCTACCTCGAACAGTGTAGAGCGACCGATACACCCAGGTTGTCAATGGAGTGTCAGACTTCGGCCAGCTCTTCTTCCAGCAGTTGCTTGTTATACAGGTCGCTGTAGTAGCCGTTCAAGGCCAGCAGTTCGTCGTGGGTGCCGAGTTCCACAATGTGCCCGCCGTGGAGCACGGCGATGCGGTCGGCGTTGCGGACGGTGGAGACGCGGTGCGATATGAAAATCGTGGTGCGGCCGCGCATCACGTCGCGCAGGTGGTTGAGGATCTTGTCTTCGGTGTGCGTGTCGACGCTGGAGAGCGCGTCGTCAAGAATCAGAATCCTGGGATTGCGAATCAGGGCGCGGGCGATGGCCGTGCGTTGCTTTTGGCCGCCGGAGAGCGCGATGCCGCGCTCGCCCACCATGGTGTCGTAGCCTTCGGGGAAGCCCTCGATGTCGGTCGCAATGTTGGCGGCGTCGGCGGCGTCGTGAATCTCCTGGTCTTTATGCGCTAAGTCGGTGGCGGAGTCGACGCCGAAGGCGATGTTCTCGCGGATGCGGTCGCTGAACAGGAACGTTTCCTGGGGCACGAAGCCGATACTCTTGCGTAGCGATGCCAACGAGTAGTCGCGAATCGGGAGGCCATCGATCAGAACCGTTCCTGGCTCGGCGTCGTAGATGCGCGGGATCAGGCTCACCAGCGTTGTCTTACCGGAACCGGTGGGGCCGACGATCGCCAGGCTGCTGCCCGCGGGCACGCGCAGATTCAGGTCGTGCAGAACCTGCTTGCCGTCGTAGCTGAAGTTGAGTCCGCGAAACTCGATCTCGCCTTCGACCGCGAGGTCCCGCGCGCCCGGAGCGTCTTTGATCTCAGGCTCCTCGTGCATGATCTCGTTGATGCGGATCAGCGATGCCGTACCGCGCTGGAAGATGCTGATGACCCATCCCAGAGCGATGATCGGCCAGGTCAGTTGCATCATGTAGGTGCTGAAGGAAACGAATTGTCCGACGCTCATCGATCCGGAGAGAGAGAGCGTGGTCGTGATGGCGGGATGCGAGCCTGGAAGATTCGTGACGAGCTTGACGTGTGAGAATCCATCGAGGACTTCGCGTCCACCGAGCCACAGCACCAGCACGACCGCGCAGCCGAGCAAGAGTTCGAGCGTGGGCCAGAGCATCCCTAAGAGCCTCACGAGTTTCAGGCTGCGGCGGATGTATTCCTGGTTCTCGGTTTCGAAGGCGCGGATCTCGGCGTCTTCCTGCACGTAGGCGCGGATCAGACGCGCTCCCGAAAAGTTCTCCTGGGCGCGCGCGGAGATGTCGGAGAACATGGCCTGAATTCGTTCGAAGCGGTCGTGAATGCGGCGGCCGAACATCTGGATCACGATGCTCACTGCGGGCAGCGGCAGGAACGTGTAGAGCGTGAGCCGCGGGCTGATGGAGATCATGAAGGCGAGCGCGCCCGCAGTGTAGACGAACGTGTTGGCCGTGTACATGATCGCGGGGCCGAGCAGCATGCGGACCGCGTTCAGGTCGTTGGTGGCGCGCGCCATAATGTCGCCCGTGCGGTGGCGCTGGTAGTAGGAATACGAAAGGCTTTCGAGTCTCTGAAAAAGGTCGTTGCGCAGGTCGAACTCGATGTCGCGCGAGACGCCGATCACGATCCAGCGCGTGAGGAACTGGAAGATTCCTTTGGTGGTGGCGATGGCCAGCAGGATTCCGGCGTAAAGCAGAAGTTTGCTGCGGGTGACGCCCGAGTTCAGATCGTCGGCGGCTTTGCCGAGCACGAGCGGGAACAGGATCCAGATGCCGTTGGTCAGAAAGACGCACAGCGTGCCCGCGACGTAGCCCCAGCGATAGCGTTTCATGTACGGCAGCAGCGGGCGCAAACTCTTAGGCAACATGCAGGTTTTGTAGATGAGATTCTAGCAGCGGCGGTTCAGGTTTTCGGGTTCGCGTAGCTGCGCTTCGCGCGGCGGACAGCCGAGGGCGGCTGTCCCCACATTCTTGACTTCCCGTTGGCGGAGCGGCTGCGAGATACCTCCGCATTTTTTTTGTGGCTCTTGGCAAAATCTTGATTCTGTTGTAGTTACGGAGGGGGTATCGGCCCTCGTCCGGGCAAGATCTTGGATCGAAAGGACTTGCGGGTAAAATCCTGTCAAATAAGGAGTTAGCGGTGCGGATTCGGCCCGCGACTTCCACGCGTAATGGGATCTGCTTTCGGCGCACGATGCCATTGTGCGCTTTCCATTCGCTCGGTCAAGGTTGTATGTCACACGCGGAAGATTTTTTCGGGTGGAAAACTGTGGAAAACCAGGGGGGTGTTTCCCGCCGTGGGGCGTCCCATCAACCTGGCCCAGCGTTTTCGACACCGGAGTCGAAATTCACTCAAGACCCTTCAATGATTGATAAGGCGATTTTTCGCCAGCCGGGCTGCTGCTCGACCTAGGGAACCTCTGAAGAACTCTGCGATCCACAGGCGGAGCGTATAGGGTGTAAGTCGAGGTGAAAAGGCGAGTGCGACAACAAACTCTGGCGGCGCAGACTGGGTTCGAGAAGTACGGGCGGAAGACGAAGCGGGAGCGGTTTCTGGAGGAGATGGAGCAGGTGGTGCCGTGGGCCGAGTTACAGGGGTTGGTGGAACCACACTATCCGAAGGGAGAGAACGGGCGGCCTCCGGTAGGACTGAGCATCATGTTGCGGGTGTATTTTCTACAGCAGTGGTTCAACCTGAGCGATCCGGGGGCGGAGGATGCGCTGTATGAATCGCCGGTGCTGCGGCACTTTGTGGGCATCGATCTGGGGCGTGCGCCGGTGCCGGATGAGAGCACCATTCTGCAGTTTCGTCACCTGCTGGAGAAACACAAACTGGGCGGGGCGATGCTGAACGCGGTGAACCAGTATCTGGAAAGCCGGGGCATCCGCATCACCACCGGCACGATTGTGGATGCGACCATTATTCATGCGCCCTCGTCGACCAAGAACCGGAGCGGAGAGCGCGACCCGGAAATGCATCAGACGCGCAAGGGAAAGCAGTGGTACTTCGGGCTGAAGGCGCACATCGGAGTGGACTCCAAGCAAGGCCATGTGCATTCGGTGTGCACGTCGGCGGCTTCGGTAGCGGACAAGCACATGCTGCCGGATCTGCTGCACGGGGAGGAGCGCAAGGTGTGGGGCGACGGTGGATATCAGGGACAGGGAGAAGCCATCCGGCAGGCGGCGCCGCAGGCGCAAGATATGACCAGCCGCAGGGTCAAGTACAAGAACTTTGTGGACGAGTTACAGAAGGCCAAGAACCGGGTGAAGGCCAGAGTGCGAGCGAAGGTGGAACATCCGTTCCGGATTCTGAAGCGCATCTTCGGCTTCGAGAAGGTGAGATACCGCGGGATACAGAAGAACCATCATCGACTGTGCGCCAGCTTTGCGCTGGTGAACCTGTACTTGCACCGCAAACGGCTGGCGGTGGCGAGGGCGTAGTGTCTTTGAAAGCCGCGTAAATGGCGGGTTCCGGCAAGGTCGCAAGCCCTACAGGGGAATTCCTGGCCGGTGCAGGTCTGGAATTCCCGCCGCCTTCAAAATTGATGGTTGCTCAGAGGTTCCCTAGAGTACCGTTGTGCCAAATGGAAAGCATGGTGACAACCCACTGAGCGACATGACGGTTCATGGCGCTCACCCATTTCCGTCAGACGTCGA
Organism: uncultured Acidobacteriaceae bacterium; assembly: GCA_963701935.1. Classification (GTDB taxonomy): domain Bacteria; phylum Acidobacteriota; class Terriglobia; order Terriglobales; family Acidobacteriaceae; genus Sulfotelmatobacter. Next base: position 164,727 of record CAVPBT010000006.1, read on the forward strand.
AAGGAATGCTGCACGAGATCGTTTCTTTGGGTCGGGCGTATGGGAGATGGGCGCTTGGAGAAAACTGGCCCTATTCACGGCATGAGTTCGATTGGGAGTGCGGCGGGAGCTCGCAGTTTGTTGTCGCATCTCATCGCGATGCTTCGAGCTGGGCGGGGCGATGAAGTGCTTTTCGATCCTCGCACTCCTAAACCGTTTAAGACCGGCTGAGCTTACCCTGACCAGCAATTTCGCCGACAGGGCACTTGAGCGTAATGGGGATTTTTCGCCAACCGACGATAGGTTCGAATAGCCGACAAGCCGGGAGTTGATCGGATTGGTCAACACAAGCCCGTTTCACAGGACTAATGTTGAGTCCGGTAAACATTGGTCGCTGAGCGCATTGGCCTGAAGGGCGCGTCGTCTGCGCCCCGAAGCATCTCAACCTTTGCGCTACCTCATCCCAGATGGTCGAGCTTCTTCCACTATCCTCGTCGCATACGCCAGACCGTCGGCCCGCACCAAAACAAAAAAAGGCGCCATGCCGAAGCAAAGCGCCTCCGAATCCTTTAGCTCATTTACTTCCTTTACCTCCGTAACCTCCTCAATTCACTTCTTCGGCCTAGACTCCGGCGGCACCAACCCATTCATCCGGTAATACACCACCAACTGCCCGTAGTGCTCCGCCGAATGCTCGATGAGCCCGTAAGCCAGATCATAAAGCCGGTCCAGGTGCGGGCTGCCGGCCTGAACCTCCTCGTTCATCCCCTTATCGCCCTTTTCCTTGATCGCCGCAGCCCCGTCCTCCACGGCCTTCTTCACAAACGCCACCAGTTCCGCCCGGCCCTTGATATTCAGATCCTTCGGATCGTCCGTGTACTGCGGCTTTTTCCCCATCGCCGTATCCGAGAAGTAGTACATGGAAGCGCTGGCGTGCAGCATATTCGCCAGAAACGTCCGCGACTCGGCCTGCGGCTTAAACCCAAACTTGTCCTCGGGAAAATCTTCTGCCATTGCGATCAGTTTCCGCCCGATATCGTTCCACTGCTCCAGCACGGCTTGTGAAGGACTGGGCGCCGCCCCCAGTTTCTTCTTCGCAGCATCCTGTCCTCGCGCCGGCAACACGCAGAAACCCGCCACCACTAGCAACCCCGCCAAAAATTGCATTCGTTTCATCGCTTCTCTCCTTAAATTGCTTTAGCCGGAAATGCGACTATTCGGCCAAGCGACGAGAGGCCGGTTCTAACTAAGCCTCCGCCGCCAGCCTTAGCTGTATCTCGCGCATGACGATCATCAAAACTTCAACTTCTTATTTCGCCTGCGCCAGCTCCGCAACAACTGCGGCAACTTTATCGAGTTGCTCATTCCAGCCCTCTAGTTGCCCGCTGTTTTTTGCGTTCTCCATGGGTTCACTTCCAATGAAGGTGAGTTTCGTCTGGCCGTTTCCAAAATCCTCAAAAATAACCACGTCGTGCGCATCGTCTATGGCCTCATGTTCTATTCCATATTGCTCAGGCTCAACCTTGTTTCCCTTCGAGTCGGAAAAGTACATGGAGTAAACGATCTTCTCGTGCAGAACAATCTCGTGGTATTCCCCAGCATTCCAGCCCTCCTGCCCATCCGGCGTTCTCATGCAGCAGAGAAATTTTCCTCCTACGCGAAAATCCATCTCGCAAAAAGGCGCAGTAAAACCCTTCGGCCCCCACCACTGCATCACATATTTCGGGTTGGTCCACGCCTCCCAAACCAATGCGCGTGGGGCATCAAAAACTCTAGTGATAACCATCCGCTCAGTCTCGTTAACCGTGTTTTTTGTCATCTCTGACCCCCTCTTTTTTCATTTGATTCACAACCACATCCAACTTGTCGAAACTCTCTTCCCAGAATCGGCGATAGCTAATCGCCCAGTCGCTGACTGTCTTTATCGCCTCTGGCCTAAGCGTGCACACGCTCTCTCTTCCACGCTTGGTCTTGATCACAATCCGCGCCCGCACCAGGTAGGCAATATGTTTTGAAATCATCTGCTGCGAGAGTGCAAAGGGTTCCGTCAATCCATGCACAGAGGCAGGCCCATGGGAGAGTCGTTCGATCATCGCCCGGCGGGTTGGATCAGACAGAGCCGTAAATGTTGTATCTAACTTATCCACAACCATATGGTAGTGGATTATCCGTCGATGTCAAGTGTGGATTTTGGAGTTCCCGATTTCTGCGCGATCGTACGAAAGGGATAGGTACTGACAAGTCGGCTTAGCGGAAGCGATTCGCGCTTACTTTTGGTTGACGGGCACACCGGAAGTTATCGTCAACTAACGTTATCAGATGGGATGAGAAGGCCGGTCTCCGGCGGGATGCGATACGCTCCCAAGTTATCGACGTGCTCGAAGCACAGATAAAAAGGAGACCGGCAATGAAGAAGGTTAGCACCGTAGTGGCAAAGCAGAGCAGGAATATTTCGCAGCAGAAACTGACCATCGGATTGGATCTGGGAGATCGCAACAGTTGGTACTGCGTGTTGGATGAAGCCGGTCAGATACAGCTGGAACAGCGAGTTCGCACGAATGCGAAAGCGTTGCAGGAAGTTTTCGGCGCGATGCCGCGCAGTCGGATCGCACTGGAAATCGGGACGCATTCGCCCTGGGTGAGCCGCTTGCTTAGCGAGTTGGGGCATGAAGTGATCGTGGCCAATGCGCGCAAGGTGCGGCTGATCGGGGAGAGCCGCAAGAAAGATGATCGTCTGGATGCGCAGACGCTGGCGCGGCTGGCGCGGATCGATCCCGAACTGCTGTATCCGGTGCAGCATCGCAGCGCGCAGGCGCAAGCGGATCTCATGATGATTCGGGCGCGCGCTGGGCTGGTACGAGCGCGAACCGGGCTGGTCAACACGGCTCGCGGGCTGGCGAAGTCTTACGGCGAACGATTGCGCGGCTGCAACGTGCGCAATATGAATCCGGAAAAGGCGGAAGGGCTGAGTCCGGAGCTGCAGGCTGCACTGGAACCCCTGTTGAACGCAATCGAATCGCTGAGCGAACGCATTGTGGAATACAACGAACGCATCGAGCAGTTGGCGCAGCAGAGTTACCCGCAAACCGCGTTGCTGAAACAGGTGAAGGGCGTGGGCACGCTGATCGCGCTGACGTACCTGCTGACGCTGGAAGATCCGCATCGTTTTCAAAAGAGTCGCGACGTAGGTTGCTACCTGGGACTGCAGCCGGGACGCAGGAACTCGGGACAGAGTGAACCGCAGATGCACATCAGCAAAGAAGGCGATCCCTATCTGCGGACGTTGTTGGTGCAGGGAGCGCAACACATCTTGGGGCCGTTCGGCATCGACTGTGATCTCAGGCGCTGGGGACTGAAGCTGGCCGAACGGGGCGGGAAGAGCGGCAAGAAGCGAGCGATCGTGGCTACGGCAAGAAAGCTGGCAGTGCTGCTGCATCATCTGTGGGTGAGCGGAGAAGTGTACGAACCGTTGCACAACAGCAGCAGATCGACAGTAGCCGCAGCCGCATAAGACAAAACGGCAAAACAAAGTCAAAACCGTTCCAGGAAGAGAAAAGACAAAAGCCCAAAGCCGAGTTCCGGTGACTGCGTCTATGGCCTGGCCCAGGTTCCACTCTGAAAGAGCCGAACCACAGGGCGCTAATCAGATGGCAGCACCGGCTGAACCGAGAACGCCCAACAGGCACCGAGCGAAACGAATCGCTCCTCGAGAGTGCGGATGGAAGCATGGCGACAGTGGCCACTCGGCAGGGAGAAAAACCATGTTTCACGAAACGAGAACAGAATCGACTTGACTCCGACCGGCCTTCTCATGGAAGGCCATTACACAAGTGAGCCAAAGGAAAAACATTTTCCTCACTGTTGAAGAGTGATATAGGTGCTTTTTGCAGGTCGAAAGGATATTACCGGAAAGCGTTGGCTGACGTTGACAGGGGAAAGAGCCCCGGCAGGGAACCGGGGCTCGAGATCAGCGGGCTACAGACTTAAGGAACCTCTGAAGAACTCTGCGATCCACAGGCGGAGCGTATAGGGTGTAAGTCGAGGTGAAAAGGCGAGTGCGACAACAAACTCTGGCGGCGCAGACTGGGTTCGAGAAGTACGGGCGGAAGACGAAGCGGGAGCGGTTTCTGGAGGAGATGGAGCAGGTGGTGCCGTGGGCCGAGTTACAGGGGTTGGTGGAACCACACTATCCGAAGGGAGAGAACGGGCGGCCTCCGGTAGGACTGAGCATCATGTTGCGGGTGTATTTTCTACAGCAGTGGTTCAACCTGAGCGATCCGGGGGCGGAGGATGCGCTGTATGAATCGCCGGTCCTGCGGCACTTTGTGGGCATCGATCTGGGGCGTGCGCCGGTGCCGGACGAGAGCACCATTCTCGGGTTTCGTCACCTGCTGGAGAAGCACGAACTGGGCGGGGCGATGCTGAACGCAGTGAACCAGTATCTGGAAAGCCGGGGCATCCGCATCACCACGGGGACGATTGTGGATGCGACCATTATTCATGCGCCCTCGTCGACCAAGAACCGGAGCGGAGAGCGCGACCCGGAAATGCATCAGACGCGCAAGGGAAAGCAGTGGTACTTCGGGCTGAAGGCGCACATCGGAGTGGACTCCAAGCAAGGCCATGTGCATTCGGTGTGCACGTCGGCGGCTTCGGTAGCGGACAAGCACATGCTGCCGGATCTGCTGCACGGGGAAGAGCGCAAGGTGTGGGGCGACGGTGGATATCAGGGACAGGGAGAAGCCATCCGGCAGGCGGCGCCGCGAGCGCAAGATATGACCAGCCGCAGGGTCAAGTACAAGAACTTTGTGGACGAGTTACAGAAGGCCAAGAACCGGGTGAAGGCCAGAGTGCGAGCGAAGGTGGAACATCCGTTCCGGATTCTGAAGCGCATCTTCGGCTTCGAGAAGGTGAGATACCGCGGGATACAGAAGAACCATCATCGACTGTGCGCCAGCTTTGCGCTGGTGAACCTGTACTTGCACCGCAAACGGCTGGCGGTGGCGAGGGCGTAGTGTCTTTGAAAGCCGCGTAAATGGCGGGTTCCGGCAAGGTCGCAAGCCCTACAGGGGAATTCCTGGCCGGTGCAGGTCTGGAATTCCCGCCGCCTTCAAAATTGATGGTTGCTCAGAGGTTCCCTAATACGCACTCCCTGCAGATTTTACGACCGTGGATTGCACAGCAGTGAGCGTCTGGACTTGAGTGTGAAGGGTAGTTGTGTCCCAGGGGCCGTTGACGGAGCAGCCGACGTAGATGAGATTGGTGGCGTTGGTCAGGGTGACCCAACCGTTTGCCACCAAAGTCGTACTTGTCGTTGTTTGTCCGTCTGCGGTAAACGGGAGTTCCATCGTTGCGAGCGCCGGCTGGCCTATGTTTATAGGGCTGCCGGCTCCATCGGACGCATAAAGACCGCACCAAGGGTTGACGAAGCGGTGACCTTGGGGATCAACTCCGTAAGCGAGAGTAATGTTCCCAGTCACTAGATAGGAACCCGCAGGGATGTTGGTGAGTTGGATTACTCCCGGCGACTGGCTGCCCGCTGACCCGCTTACCTGAGCGTTGGTGTACGTGGTGTTCACGTAAGTATTGGCTGGGGCGTTTGTGCCAGCCGGACCCGCAGGCCCGGTAGCTCCCGTAGCACCTGTAGCGCCGGTAGCTCCTGGCAGACCGTTGATGCCGGGGGCGCCGTTGATTCCGTTCGTTCCATTGGTGCCGTTGGTGCCGCCCTGTGCCATCATCACCCACGGAAGCGTGCCCGGGGTCTGGCCGGCTACGGGGCCGGTTGCAATGTAGGTGGATGTGGCACCTGCGGCACCGCCCGTGCCGATTACCTGTGCGCTGCCGCCTCCAACGTCAGAATACGAGTACTGGTTGTCCCCGTTGATGCTCCAGGTTCCGAAAGCAACCGGGCCGAAGCAGTTGGACCAGTCGGTTATGCAGAACTGCCCGGTCGCGCCCGCAACGGACCAGAACCCACCATTGTTGTAGGTGAATGTCAGGCCGGTCGGCGTGGCGGTGAAGTTACTGTTGGGCTGGCCACCTGTGTTGTAGTTGCCGGAACTGAATGCGGAGTTACCCGGCGTCAGGGTGGTTGAGTTGGTGCCGTAGTCGGTCAGTGTGAGGTTCCAAGCGATGATGTTACTGACGCTGAGCGCACCTTGGGTGCCATCGGTCGTGATGGTACCGACCATGGAGCCGGACGCGCCGAATGATACGTTGACGTTGTAGGTGATGGGGGTGTAGGTGACGACGTCGTTGAGGGCGTAGGTGGAGTTCGGGTTGAAAACGCCACGGAAGCTGAAGCCGGTACCGTTCGTACCTGCGACGCCCTGTGCTCCTGTCGCACCTTGGGGTCCCATCGGGCCTTGAGGCCCGGTGGCACCCGTAGCGCCGGTAGCTCCTGGCAGACCGTTGATGCCGGGGGCCCCGTTGATTCCGTTGGTTCCATTGGCGCCGTTGGTGCCGCCCTGCGCCATCATCACCCACGGAAGCGTGCCCGGGTGCTGGCCGGCTACGGGGCCGGTTGCAATGTAGGTGGATGTGGCACCCGCGGCACCGCCCGTGCCGATTACCTGTGCGCTGCCGCCTCCAACGCCAGAATACGAGTACTGGTTGTCGCCGTTGATGCTCCAGGTTCCGAAAGCAACCGGGCCGAAGCAGTTGGACCAGTCGGTTATGCAGAACTGCCCGGTCGCGCCCGCAACGGACCAGAACCCACCATTGTTGTAGGTGAATGTCAGGCCGGTCGGCGTGGCGGTGAAGTTACTGTTGGGCTGGCCACCTGTGTTGTAGTTGCCGGAACTGAATGCGGAGTTACCCGGCGTCAGGGTGGTTGAGTTGGTGCCGTAGTCGGTCAGTGTGAGGTTCCAAGCGATGATGTTACTGACGCTGAGCGCACCTTGGGTGCCATCGGTCGTGATGGTACCGACCATGGAGCCGGACGCGCCGAATGATACGTTGACGTTGTAGGTGATGGGGGTGTAGGTGACGACGTCGTTGAGGGCGTAGGTGGAGTTCGGGTTGAAAACGCCACGGAAGCTGAAGCCGGTACCGTTCGTACCTGCGACGCCCTGTGCTCCTGTCGCACCTTGGGGTCCCATCGGGCCTTGAGGCCCGGTGGCACCCGTAGCGCCGGTAGCTCCTGGCAGACCGTTGATGCCGGGGGCCCCGTTGATTCCGTTGGTTCCATTGGCGCCGTTGGTGCCGCCCTGCGCCATCATCACCCACGGAAGCGTGCCCGGGGTCTGGCCGGCTACGGGGCCGGTTGCAATGTAGGTGGATGTGGCACCCGCGGCACCGCCCGTGCCGATTACCTGTGCGCTGCCGCCTCCAACGCCAGAATACGAGTACTGGTTGTCGCCGTTGATGCTCCAGGTTCCGAAAGCAACCGGGCCGAAGCAGTTGGACCAGTCGGTTATGCAGAACTGCCCGGTCGCGCCCGCAACGGACCAGAACCCACCATTGTTGTAGGTGAATGTCAGGCCGGTTGGCGTGGCGGTGAAGTTACTGTTGGGCTGGCCGCCCGTGTTGTAGTTGCCGGAACTGAATGCGGAGTTACCCGGCGTCAGGGTGGTTGAGTTGGTGCCGTAGTCGGTCAGTGTGAGGTTCCAAGCGATGATGTTACTCACGCTGAGGGCACCTTGGGTGCCATCGGTCGTGATGGTACCGACCATGGAGCCGGACGCGCCGAATGATACGTTGACGTTGTAGGTGATGGGGGTGTAGGTGACGACGTCGTTGAGGGCGTAGGTAGAATTCGGGTTGAAAACGCCACGGAAGTTGAAACTAGTGCCGTTCGTCCCGTTCGTTCCGGGGATACCTTGTATCCCTTGTGCTCCGTTGATGCCGTCGATCCCGTTGGTACCATTTGTTCCGTTGGTACCTGCGATGCCCTGAGCTCCTGTCGCACCTTGGGGTCCCATCGCTCCAGTCAGACCTTGCGCACCCGTCAACCCGATTGGCCCCTGTAATCCAGTCGCTCCGGTGGCTCCCGTCAATCCAATTGGACCCTGCGGACCGGTTGCGCCGGTTGCACCTTTGGCTCCGGTGGCTCCAGTTGCTCCCGTCAATCCAATCGGACCCTGTGGGCCGGTTGCGCCTGTTGCACCTTTGGCTCCGGTTGCTCCGGTCGCTCCCGTCAATCCAATTGGACCCTGTGGGCCGGTTGCGCCGGTTGCGCCCGTTGCACCTTTGGCTCCGGCTGCTCCGGTGGCTCCTGTTGCTCCCGTCAAGCCCTGTGGTCCCTGCGGCCCGACCGCGCCGTAGGTCACATAGAATGTAGCCGAGGCTCCGGTGCTGTTGACAATTGTCAGCTTGTAAGAACCTGCCGCCTGCGCGGGCAGACTAGCCACCACCACGGAGGACGAGCACGTAGAGGTCACGGTGAGTCGAGTCGTGTTGAAAGTGACGGCGGGCAGAGCGCCAGTGCAAAAGCCTGACCCAGCGGCAGTGATCGTGTGGGTTGTGTAGTTGATGGACGCGCTATTGATGGCGACCGAAGTGAGGGCGAAAGAGAGCGACGGCACCAACAACAGCAAGGCAAACAAGTAGCGTTTCATCTTAAATCCTCCGGTCGATGCTCGGCTCATACCCCTGCCTGTGGTGATGCCCACGTGCTTGCTTCTGCAACTTTTCCTTAAGTTCCTCTGCAGAGTGCAGAAGGGTTGCAGAGTTTTCTTGGGTCGGTGTTCCGGCGGGAACCGAGGGAGTCCGTTACGCCTTTGGTGAGAGCCATCTTAACTGTCGCAACGGATGGGGATAGATACCGCGTGGGCCATTACGGTGCGGTTACTAAAGTGCCGCGGGATTGCCGTCTGCACCCATCTCTTCTACTCGAGAAGACACTCTTGAAAGAAAGTTGCCTCGCGCGCAAGCTCTTGCGAGCCGGTAGGCATGCCAGTCGATGGGAATGTCCTGGGCGGAGGGTTGGGAAATCCCCACTTTTGCCGCAAAGAACGCGGCAAAAATGGGGCACCCGGCCGCTGCGGAGAGAATTGCTGACGATCGAACGTCAGCGCAAGCTTCGACGTTTCTCCAGCGAGCGCCAGTCCCGCAGGTATCTCGATACGTCAACGGACCAAGCTTCGGGCGGCTCCATCTCAATGAGCCTGATCTCATCCGGAGTTCCGTAGCCGCGATCAAAGGCTTGTTTCGAGACTTCGCAGGCCTTGGCCTCGTTCGATTTCCAGCGGCTGCCTACAGTACCGCGGTTGCAGGAGCAATACAGGGCGTATTCCTCCAACGAGCCCTTGACGGTGGGAACGAGGTACGACCCGTTGCGATAGGGAGTGCAGGGAATGAGGTAGCGAGTATGGCATCGCGGACATTCCACGCAATGGCGAATGCGCTGCATGAGAGACCCGATGGCAGTGGTTGCCCTAGGCTAGATTCGCATTGGAAGTGGTCAGCGGCAATACCCACTTGACGACTTTTCAGCATGACCATTATGATCCGCGGCGATGAAACGAGTCGCCTCTGGCGTTCTTCCTGTGATTGCGGTGGACCGGAAAGTTCCGAAGCCCCTGCACCGGCAGATCTATGATTCATACCGTGCGGCGATTGCTAATGGCCGCCTGCGTCCGGGGCAGCGGATTCCGTCGACGCGAGTGCTGGCCTCGGAAATTGGAGTGTCGCGCTTTCCCGTGCTGAATGCCTACGCGCAACTACTGGCGGAAGGCTATCTCGAGAGCCGGGTGGGCGCAGGAACGGTCGTCACCTCTTCGCTGCCGGAGCAACTGACGGCGAGCGCGCCAGCTCGTGAGAAGGGCGCGCCTGCCGGACGCGGGCCGCGCCCGGTGGCGCGACGCTGTTCGGCGCTGCCTCGCAAAGAATCGTTTCCGTGGATGGTGCACCGGGGGCCGTTTCGCGTTGGGCAAGTGGCGTTCGATCAATTTCCGCTGCAGATTTGGTCGCAACTGGTGGCGCGCCACTGCCGGAGTATGGAGGGCCGGTCGACGCACTACGGTCCGCTGATGGGCTCCGAGCGCCTTCGGCAAGAGATCGCCAATTACTTGAAGACCGCACGCTCGGTGCGCTGCGAAGCGGAGCAGGTGTTGATTGTCAACGGCTCTCAACAGGCGATCGATCTATTCGCCAGAGTATTGCTCAATCCCGGAAGCCGGGTGTGGATGGAGGAACCGTGTTACCGGTTGGCGCGAGATGCCTTCGCGCTGAACGGCTGTGAACCGATTCCGATTCCTGTGGATCGGGAAGGCCTGAATGTGACCGCCGGGATCAGGAAGAGTCGAAGGGCGCGGGCTGCATTCGTGACGCCGTCGCACCAGTTCCCGCTCGGTGTGACCATGAGCGCAGCGCGCCGCATGCAACTGGTGGATTGGGCACAGAACTCTGGAGCGTGGATCATTGAGGATGACTATGACAGCGAGTATCGCTTTGAGAGTTTGCCGATCGCATCGCTGCAAGGGCTGGATGCGAACTCCCGCGTGATTTATGTGGGGACGTTCAGCAAGGTTTTGTTTCCGGCACTACGGCTCGGTTATATGGTCGTTCCCCCGGACTTGATCGACCAGTTTTGGAGGATGCGACGGGTGATGGATCTGGGTCAGCCTACTTTCTATCAGGAGGTGGTCGCGGATTTCATTCACGAGGGGCATTTTGCACGCCATATCCGGAGGATGCGCGTTCACTACGGAGAGCTGAGGCGCATGTTGGCGGATGCCATTCGAGAGATTTTCGATGACAGCCTCGAGGTGGTTGGAGACGAGGCGGGAATGCATCTGACGGTGATGTTGAAGAACGGATACCGCGACGGGGAAATCGCGGAACGCGCGGTGGGGGAGAAGCTCTCCATATGGCCTCTTTCGCACTGTTATGCGAATGAGGCGCGACAGGGCTTCATTCTGGGTTTTGGAGGGACGACCGTCAGAGGGATTCCGGGCGCGGTGCGAAAGCTGCGTGAACTGGTGACGAGGAGGAAGTAGGAAACGACGGAGATATAGCACTGACCCCAGGCCGAAGGCTAGTGCAGCATTTCGGAGCCGACCGATTCGCCGTGAGGTTTCGACGGCGGATCGAGCTGCGCTCTCACGGGAAGCAGTTCGCGGCCGAAAGCTTTCACGGTGACGACCGCGACAATCAGGCTCCAGGCGGTAAAGAAGAGCCATCCGGCGTTCGAGAGAAACAAATCACCAAAAGTCATGTGGGTTGCCCCGTCGCTGCAGCGCTTCTGCCGGCGCGGGGTGGTGCCATGCTACCCCGCGCCGGCAATCATGAACTCTGTGTCCCAGCGACAGAGTTCTTCCACCGCACTATTCCACTATTCTGAGGGAGGCGCGGGCGGCGCTTCCTGCATGTGTCGTTGCATGCGGGCTTCATGCTTGGCCTCGATCTCCTTCAATTGGGCGCGCTGGTCGGTAGTCAGCAACTGGTAGAGCTCGTTGTGAATGCGCGTCTCGGCGACGGTGACCTGGACCTGGAGTTGCGCCTTCTGCGCGGCGAGGGCCTGCACCTTCACGGGATCGAACGTGCCTTCCACGTATTGGCGGAGCTGCAGATCGATCTGGTGCTGCTGCTGCATCAGCGGCTTCATGGCGGGATGCTCTTTTTGCATGATGGTCTTCATCTGCGCCTTCTGGTCATCGGTCAGGTTCAGGGCTTTGGCGAAGAACCCCATCTGGTGACCTTCCATACCGTATCCGTGGCCGTGCATGGGTGGCGGCGGAGGGGCATCGGCGGCGGTCTGCGATTTGGCGATGGCGCTGCCGAGCAAAACGGCCATAGCGGCGATCAATAAACGGAAACGAATCGATTTCATGTTGACTCCTGGCATTCTCCGGGATGTCCCGGGACTGTGTACATTGATAGGAACACGGACTGGGGGGAAAAGGCGGTAAAAAGACGGTCAACCGGAGTAAAGTTTTGTCAAAGGGGAACGGCTCACAGGGACTCGCGTTGACCGTCGTGAGTGGGAAATCCCCACTCTAACGCCGCAAAAAGCGCGGCGTTAGAATGGGGCACCCAGCCCGGATTTGACAATTCTTTACTACGGGTGACGGTTGGCGGGTGCACAATAACAATTGCGATGGAACGAATTCTAGTAATCGATGATGATGTGGAACTCTGCCACCTAGTGAGCGAATATCTGCGGGCAGAGGGATTCGCGATTGAATGCGTGCACGACGGCGAGAGCGGGCTGAAGAAGGCGACGGCCGGCGAGTATCTGCTGGCGGTGCTGGATGTCATGCTGCCAGGGATCAACGGGTTTGAAGTGCTGCGGAGGATCCGCGCGACTTCGCGGCTGCCGGTGCTTTTGCTCACGGCGCGCGGCGAGGATGTGGACCGAATTGTTGGGCTGGAAATCGGCGCCGACGATTATCTGCCGAAGCCGTTTAATCCGCGGGAACTGGTGGCGCGCATTCGGGCGGTGTTGCGGCGAACGCGGGCGGATGGCAGCGCTGCGGCACCCGCGCCGGACGTGGTCAGTGTAGGCGACGTGGAACTGGATCCGGCGACGCGGACCGTGCGGCTGGAGGGCAAACCGGTGGATCTGACATCGGTGGAGTTCAATTTGCTCGAAGTGCTTTTGCGGGAGGCTGGACGCGTGGTGCCGCGAGAACGGCTGGTGAATGCGGTGCTGAGCCGGAAGTTCTCGCCGTTTGACCGCAGCATCGATATGCACGTCAGCAAGGTGCGGAAGAAGCTGGGCGATACCGATAGCGATGAGCACATCAAGACGGTGCGGGGTGTGGGGTATATTTTTGCAAGGCCGCGGGAGAAGGCGAAAGCCTAGAGCGAGTCTCAGGGGCTCTGTACAGCGGCTGAAGCCGGAATTGATTCTGATGCATTTACGGCATCGCTGAAGCGATGCCCTGATACGAATCTTGAGTTTTTCAGCACTCTGTAAAGGCCCTTCGAAAAAAGAGAGTGTCATGGCCCTTAAAGCGCTGTGCCACCCAAAAACACGTCGAAGATTGGGTGGTGAGAAGAAGGTCCGTGCTGACAGATTAAGAAGGCGTCGCTGGCAAGAGATCCGGTGGCAAGAAGATAGAAGATGAGTAACGAATTGACGAGTCCAGCATGAAAACCCTATTTCTGCGAATTTTCTTGTCGTTTTGGATGGCGCTGGCGCTGTTTGTAGTGCTGGCCGTTCTCGTTACTCTCGCATTCCGGCCTCGCATTTCCACCTGGGAAGCTCTGCGCACGACGGTTCTCAATGATGCGGTGAGCGCCTACGAGGAAGGCAACGAGGCGCAGCTGCGACAGTACATGGAGAGCGTCGAGGCGTCGCAGCATGTGCGGGCCTATCTGTTTGACGAACGAGGGAACGAGCTCTCGGGACGTCCTGCGCCGGAGTGGGCGATCCGCGTGGCCTCGGGCGGACCGCGCATGCCAAGAGATGGGTTCGTTTTTCCCGCGCCACCGCTGCCGCGCGACTCGCGGGCTTCTTCCGACGGCAAGCACCGCTACACCCTGGTTCTGGGATTGCCTCCGGGCCCGAGAGTATTCTTCGGGCCCAGGGGAATGCCGATCCCGGGGTTGATCATTGCGATCATTTCTTCCGGACTGGTCTGTTATTTTCTTTCGTGGTATTTGACCAAGCCGATCGTGCGTCTGCGGGCAGCGACACGACAGCTGGCAGCGGGGGATCTTTCGGCGCGCAGCGGTGCTCCCGTAGCCAAGAGGAACGACGAGGTCGCTGGTCTGATGCGCGACTTTGATGCCATGGCGGAGCGGCTGGAGATGCTGGTCAAGGCGCAGTCGCGCCTGCTGAACGATATTTCGCATGAGCTGCGGTCTCCGCTGGCGCGGTTGAACGTGGCGCTGGGGCTGGCGCGCCAGCGCGCGGGCGTGGAAAGCGCGGACATGCTGGATCGCATTGAACTCGAAGCCAGCCGCCTGAACGAATTGATCGGCAGAATTCTGACGCTGGCGCGGCTGGAGGATGGAGAACAGCGAGTTCCTCAGACTCCGGTGCCGCTGGGCGAATTGGTGGCGAACGTCGCGGAAGATGCGGAGTTCGAAGCACAGGAGCGGCATTGTCACGTGCGTACAGTGATTCCCGAGGGCGACTGGGGAGTGCGCGGAAACGATTCGCTGCTGCACAGCGCGGTGGAGAACGTGGTGCGCAACGCCATCCGTTATACGGCAGGAGGTTCGTCGGTGGAGATCGCGCTGACGAGGGAAGAACGAAGTGGCGGAGCGGAGGCGGTGCTGCGAATCAGCGATTCAGGGCCAGGAGTTCCTGAAGATGCGCTGGCAAAGCTGTTTGAGCCTTTCTACCGGCTGGATGACGCGCGAGGCCGTCTCACCGGGGGTGTGGGACTGGGCTTGGCCATTACGGAGAGGGCGGTGCGCTTCCATGGCGGAAAGGTTTCGGCCTTCAATCGCGCTGGCGGCGGGCTGATGGTGGAGATGCGGCTTCCGATGATCGTGCAGTTGGCGGGCATGAAGGAACAGACGGAAGTGGTGGCTTCCGGGCAGGAAGCCTAGGGCGCGACATCCGACCTCGGAGTCAGACCTCGGACCTTACTCAAGTCGCTAAGGTCTGAAGTCCGAAGTCCGAAGGCCCGGCAGGTTTGCCGAACCTCTCGTATACTTAGAACTGCTGGGGATCGCGGGCAACTCCGTGGCGTTCCCAGGGTTCCAATAGCGGTTGTGGGGGTTTGCTCTTCCCGCGCATTCCTGATACACAAATGGGTTGAGATTTTCCCGCGTTTTCCAGAGTGCAGGACCCGGCCGGCGGGGGCGCCGACGGTGTGCGCACCTTTAAACCTCACATATATATGGAGATCAACCAGAGAATGTCGAAACAATTTGCGTGGCTGCTCGGGGTAGTGGTGCTGGTTTCAATCGGAGTGCTGGTGGCGTGCGGGAGCAGTTACAACGTTTCGTCCGACGGGTTGGTGCTGGTGGGGAGCCAGGGCTCGGGGCTCATCGAGACATTTAGTTTCAATCTGAATAATGGCGGGAGTTCCGCGATCAGCAATACGCCCGCGGACACCTCGGGGCAGGTGTGCGTGCTGAACGGGATTCCGTCGTCGCTGGTGATGGATCCCAAAGGAGCGTACGCCTACACCATCATCAATGCCAATTCGTCGTGCGTTGGAAGCACCACAGGAATCCTGGCATTCAAGGTGAATTCCGCCGGGACCACCAGCCAGGTCGGGAAGCAGGTGCCGTTTAATCCCGTGCCGCTTAGTCCCACGGTGCCCGTAGCTCCGTGGACGATGGTCATGGATCCGGCTGGGAAGTTCCTGTTCGTGGCAGACCGGACGACCACAACGGATCCGACCAAGCAGCCGGTACTCTACGTGTCGGGGGCGGTTTCTGTGTTTGCTATCGGGAGCGGAGGTACCCTGACGGAAGTGGCGGGCTCGCCTTTCTTTCCTACTCCTCAGTTGATCGTTCCGCAACAGAGCCTGGATATCATCAGCGTTGCGCCGACACCTACCGTGTTTCCGCCCATCGGTCTCAACGGAATCCAGAACTCGGTATGCTCGACCGTGGGACTGAATCCCCCGACATCGCAATATCTGTATGCAGTCGACAACTTAGGGAACCAGGTGTTTGAATTCGCAGTGAATACGACGACTGGTGTTTTGACGAATCCGTCGTCGCTGAAGCAGGAACCATCGTTTGCCGCCGACGCGTTGCCAGTAGGCATTGGGGTGGACCCGTGCAACCGGTTCGTCTATGTGAGTGGCAGCCTTAACGGCAGGGTCAGCGCGTACACGATCTGCAACGGCGGGCCGAACCAGTCGTTGGCAGTCTGCCCAACGACTCCGGATGGGCGTCTGGTGGAAGTGGCAGGATCGCCCTACAGCTTGGCGGGCACGAACATCGAGGCGGGGCCGCTGGTCGTGGATCCGTTCGGAAACTTCGTTTACGTTCTGGGCACCCACTCCAATTCGATCAATATCCTCAAGATCGCTCCGGTTTCGGGCGCGCTGGCGGCGGCGAATCCGGCAACAGTGGCCACGGGCCTGGGACCGACGTCGATCACGATTCGCGGGGACGACAACTGGCTCTTCGTGACGAACTTCAACGGGCCCAGCGTGTCGCAGTATTCGGTTACTCCGGCCACGGGGGCGCTGAATGCCTTGCCGGCGATTCTAACGGATAACTATCCGTGGGGCGTGGCGGTGAAGTAGGAAAACAAACCGCAGGGGCTAAGGCCCTCGCTGATTTGTCTTACTTACGCGGCCCTGGAAGGGCCGCTCTTCCACGGTTGTGCGTGCGTTAGTGGGTTTTCCGCAGCTTCGAGAGGTCGCACCGTCGAGCTTCGCTCGACCGGGCAGCCGGGGGCGGCTGTCCCCACATAAACCTTGCAGGCACCCACCGGCTTTCTTACGTGGGGACTTTCAGAATCAGATAGCCTCCGACCATAATGAAGATCAGGTCTGGCGACCAGGCTGCCAGGGCCGGCGGGAGCTGGCTGAGGTCGCCCATGGCCTCGAACAGGCGCGACACGACCGTATAGAACACGGCAATTCCCAAGGCCTAAAGCCCTCGCTGATTTTGCTTGCCTTACGCGGCCCTAAAGGTGTCCAGTTCCATGACATCCTTTACAAAACGTTCCGGGACATCCTTTACACTCGGCTCGCAGGCGTCGCGGGTGCAGGGGCCATAGTCGAGCGCGACTGGATCGGATCCAACTCGCAGAGCAGAGTGCGGCGGTAGAACACCAGAATGCGGTGTTCGACTTCCAGCAACCCCACCTCTTTTCCGGCCAGCGCCTTGGTGAGGTAGTGGCGCTGGTGGTGCAGCCGGAACTGTCCGTTGCGGTCGACCTCTTTCACTTCGCTGCCCGCCGGATATTCCCAGGGCGTCTGCGACTCCCGGAACGCTCGCGAACTTTTGTGCCACACCTGATCGGGCGTTTTCATCTGCAGGGCTTCGTGCGGACGCACACAGTTGTATTCCTTGCGAAAATCGTTCAGCCAGCTTTGCCGTTCGCCGTCCTCGGGCGTGCCCCGGCGCAACAGAGCCGCGGTCAGGCTGCGATGAAACCGTTCCACCTTGCCCTGCGTCTGGGGATGCTGATAGCCGCTGAAGCGCAAGCTCACATCTTGATCCATCAGCCACACCGTAAATTGACTCCAGCCCATGCGCCCTTGGGGGTTGAACCAGGGCGTGCCGTGATCCATCAGCATCTCTTCCGGCACTCCGCTTTCGCGGAAAACCCGCTCCAACACTGCCTGTACGCCCCGCGCCTGCGTGCTGCCCGTGTTCTCCAGAGCCAGCGCATAGCGGCTGTGATCGTCCAGCACCGACAGCGGACCCACCGGCTGATCCCATCCCTTGGGCCCTTTGAAGTCCATCTGCCAGAGCTGGTTCGGCTGCGCCCGCTCGAAGCGCCGCAGCGCCATCGGCTGCCGGTCCCAGTCCCGCACCAACTGGTGCCGCAGAAAAATGCGATGAATCGTGCTCGCCGGCAGCCCGATTCCTTGCTCTCGCAACAGATGCCGAATCTTGCGCGCTCCCCAATCCGGCCGCCGCCGCCGCAACTCCACCACCCGTTGCTCCACCTCGGCCGGCGTTCTCTCCGGACTGTGATGCGGACGCCGGCTCTCCTCCTGCATCCCCGCGATCCCACGCTCCTGGTACCGCTTCAGCCAGCCATAGGCCGTCGGCCGCGAGATCTCGAACTCGGCACACAACTCGGTCAAACTCTTTTCCCGCCGACTCGCCGCCACCACAAATCTCACCCGCTGCTCTTCCACGTCCCTCGTTCTCCAAGCCATCCCTCGCCCTCTGGCGCGGGCCGTTTTCTCCTCCTGCACCCGCGACGCCTGCGGGCCGGAGTGTAAAGGATGTCCCGGAACGTTTTGTAAAGGATGTCATGGAACTGGACACCTTCAGGGCCGCTCTTCCACAGTCGTGCGTGCGTTCGTAGTTTTCCAGCAACCCCTGGAAGTCGCGCCCTTCTTCCCGACATCGCATGGTGTGCAACCTTCGCGGTGAATTGGGTTAGCGCGGGTGCGCAAGCGCGAAATCGGTCAGATCCGAACCGAAGTTAGAATCCGGACAGCCGGGGGCGGCTGTCCCCACATGGACCTCGCAGGCACCAACCATCCGCTTCCTTACGTGGGTACTTTCAGAATCAGATAGCCACCGACCATGCATGAAGATCAGATCCGGCGACCAGGCCGCCAGGGCCGGCGGGAGCTGGCTGAGGTCGCCCATGGCTTCGAACAGGCGCGACACTACCGTATAGAACACGGCAATTCCTACCGCGACGGCGACTCCCGTGATGGCGCCTTTTTTCCCGGCCGAGAGCGAGAAAGGAATCGCAAGTACCGCCATGATCAGGTGATCAGGGGATACGACAGCTTCTTGTGCAGTTGCACGCGCAGGCGAACCACGTCGAATCCGCTCTGCTGCAGGTCGCGGATATAGCGGCGCAGCTCTTCGTAGTTCATCTCGGTGTACTGTTTCACTTCCTTCTTAAAATAGACGGCGTCTCGCGCATTTCAGGGAAGGTCGAGCCACGTCGAAGGTGTGGTAGCCGTTGCGCGATGGCGGAGCCGTTGCAGAGAGCGGTCCCAGCCCTGTTCGTAGACCCAGCGATTCAGATTGTCGGCCCAGTGGGCGCGGTCGGCGTGGATGCGGCGCGTGATGGTGAAGCTGGCGCGGTCGAGTTCAAAGACGGTGATGTTGCCGAACTGGTCGCGGTCGGGATCGAAGAACTGGTAGTAGTAGATGTCGTTGTGCTGGCCGAAAATCCATTTGCGGTCGGGGCGCAGGTAGGTTTGCGGGGGCTTGCCTTTGATCTGGTTATGCAGGGCTTCCTGGCGCTTGTTGGTGTGCGGCAGGTAGAACTGGTCGGCGAAAAATAGTCCCACGGCCAACACGCCGGCCGCCACGATGACCGGCGTGACGATGCGGTAGATGCTGGTTCCCGTGGCTTTGATCGCGGTGATCTCGTTGGAGCGCTGCATCAGGCCGAAGGTGACGAGCACGGCGAGCAGCATGACCAGCGGCGCCACGTTGTAGAGCAGATAAGGTGCGACGTTGAGCAGGTACTCCGCCACCACGGTAGCGGGAACCTGGTTGCGCAGAATGTCTCCCAGCAACTCGAAGAGCGTGAAGACGATGACGAGCACGAGGAAGGTCGAGAGAATCATCCCCAGGTACAGGAAGAAGTCGCGCAGCACATAATCGTCGAGCAGAGTGGGAAAGCTGGCGCTGAACATGCGGCGCCGGGTGGAGGCGCGCTCGAAGGCGTTTTCGCGGCGGCCCCGCGCGAGCGCGGGCTGGGCCGGATGGGTCCCGCTTCCAGACCGCGCGGAATGAGGCCAGTTCAAAAGGACGCTTCTCGGCCCGCGAGAACAGAAAAATTGCCAGGCCGAGAAAGACAATGTCGGCCAGCCAGGCTCCGAACCAGGGTGAGACATGGCCTTGCCGGGCCAGAGAAACTCCGACCAGCGAAATCACGTAATAGACAAAGACCAGCAGGATGGTCAGCACGAATCCGCCGGACTTGCCGCTCTTCTTCGACGACAGGCCCAGCGGGATGCCGACCAGCGCGAGCACCAGGCAGGCGGTAGGCAGCGCGAAGCGCTTGTGGAAGGCGATGAGATACCAGCGCGCGGAAATGGGATCGACGCGGGCGGCCTTCTGCCAGAGGGCGCCGGTATCCATGACGTCGGCGGGGAGCGACTCGTCGGGCTTGTTCTCGGTGGACGGCAGGTCGAGCGGGAATGTCGGTCTGCTGGAAGGTGGAAATCTGGTAGCGGCTGGCGTCTTTGGGATCGGTCTCGTGCTCGGATCCGTCGATCAGATGAAGGTGCAGCCGGTCCTGCCCTTCGCTGACCACGATGGCTTCCTTGGCCAGC
Source organism: uncultured Acidobacteriaceae bacterium (assembly GCA_963701935.1). Lineage (GTDB taxonomy): Bacteria > Acidobacteriota > Terriglobia > Terriglobales > Acidobacteriaceae > Sulfotelmatobacter. Next base: position 184,502 of record CAVPBT010000006.1, read on the forward strand.
GTGATCTTGGGGTTGGTGGCGTCGCTGAGGTCGGCCATGAAGACGCCCTTCCACACCGCCGCACCTTGCGCGCTCTTCACGTCCTGCACGTAGAGAACTTTCTTGGGAAATCCTTCGTAGAACACTCGAGGCTGAATTTCGAAGGAAACCTGCGAGCCTTTCAGGCGGTCTTCGAGGTGTCCCAGCGCGGCTTGGGCTCGGGGCGCGATGTAGAGGCCGTTGACCAGCGCCAGGAGCCACGCGGCCACGACGAAGATGGAGAGCGAGCGCAGGAAACTCCAGACGCCCATGCCGCTGGCGCGCATGGCGGTGATTTCGCTGTCGGCGGCGAGGCGGCTCAGGCCGATCAGGATTCCGACCAGCACGCTCATGGGCAGCGTGTAGGTGAGCGCAAGCGGGACGGTGAAAAAGAAAATTTCGGCGACGCTGGGCAGAGGAGCGCTGGCGCGGACGACCAGTTCGAGAATGCGTCCCAGGTCGCGCGTGAACAGGACAAAGGTGAAGATCGCCACGCCGATCAGCGCGTGCGCCGTCACTTCGCGTAGGATGTAGCGGGTCAGAATCCGCATGTGAGACGCGCTTAAGGCGAGGATAGCACGGGTGAGCCGACCTGACCGGCTTCGAACCGAAAGAAAACCACAGAGGACACTGAGGACACGGAGGTGGAACCGGAATGCGTGGTGCGCGTACTGGTTTCAGAGGGGTAATCGATGACATCAGAAGAGTCGGAGATCGACGACTGAACGCGTCGGAACACGCTGGCGCTGGTGGGAATCGCGGCGATCGTGGCGGTGGCTCATGTGCTCACGAATGGGCGCTATGGATTTCATCGCGACGAGTTGCAGGTCTTGAGCGATGCGCGGCATCTGGACTGGGGGTTTGTGCCGTATCCGCCGTTCACGCCGTTTGTCGAGAGGATTGCGCTTTCGCTCTTCGGAGTCTCATTGGTCGGTCTGCGGCTCTTTTCGGTCATCGCGCAGGCGATCCTGGTGGTGGTTACGGGGCTGATGGCCCGTGAACTCGGAGGAGGACGGCTCGCCCAAGTCACCGCTTCCTTGTCGGTGGCGCTCTCGACGCTTCCCCTCTTCGAAGGAACGGAATTTCAATACACGACTTTCGACAATTTGTGGTGGGTGCTGATTGCCTACTTCGTGATTCGCCTGCTGAAAACGGAGAATCCGCGGTGGTGGCTGGCGATTGGCGCGACCATCGGCGTCGGATTTCAGACCAAGTACACGATGGGATTTTACCTGGCTGGGATCATGGGCGGAGTCGTGCTCACGGGCGCACGGCGCTATTTGGGAAGCGCGTGGTTCTGGGGCGGGATGGCGCTGGGATTTCTGATCTGTGCGCCGAACCTGGTATGGCAAGTGAAGCATGACTTCATTTCACTGCATTTCCTGCAGCACATTCATGCGCGCGATGTGGGCGAGGGGCGGGCCGACGGATTCTGGCGCGATCAAGTTTGGATCTGCGCCAATCTGGTGGCGACTCCGCTGTGGATCGCCGGAGTGATCGGCTACTTGCGCGACCGGCGCTACCGGATGCTGGCGTGGATGTATCTGATCCCGCTGGCGCTGTACGTGGTGGGGAAAGGGCGAGGGTATTACCTGGGCGGGGCGTATCCCATGCTGATGGCGATGGGCGCGGTGTTGGGCGAGCGCTGGGTTGCGTCGCTGTCGAAGGTGCCGCGGCGGGCTGTGGTGGCTGTGTTCCTTTCCGGCGTCGTGGCATGGGGAATGTTCATGGGCGCGATGATTCTTCCGGTGGCGCCGAGCGGGAGGCTGATGAAGTTCGCGCTGGAGAACAACGGCGATCTGCGCGAAGAGATTGGGTGGGACGAGTTGGTCAAGACGGTGGCAGGTATTCGGGATTCGTTGCCTCCGGAGCAACGGGAGCACGTGGGGATCGCGGTGAGGAACTACGGGGAACAGGGCGCGATCGAAATTCTGGGTCCGGCCTATCATCTGCCTCCGCCTATCAGCGGAGTCAACTCGTCGTGGCTGCGAGGATATCCCACGCCGCTGCCTTCGACTCTGATCGTGATGGGACAGTCAGGCAAAGAGGCGGACCGGCTGTTTACCGCGTGCCGGTTGGCTGGACATAACGGAAATTCTCTCGGTGTGAAGAATGAGGAGAGCGAGGATCATCCCGACATTTTTGTGTGCGGGCCGCCGCGACTGCCATGGCCGGAGTTTTGGAAGGAATACAAGGGGTTCGGGTAGAAACGGCCTCTGATGCGATTGACGCTGAATTTTCAGGCAGCGTATACTTTAGCTGATGGCCCAAGATTTACAACTCGACAGCAATAGCCTGAAGGTCCTTGGCGCGCTGCGTGATCGCTCTATGGATGGCTACACGCTGATGTCGAAAACCGCCTTGCCCGAGGAAGAACTCAAATCTGCGTTGGAGCAACTGAAGAGCAAGTCCTTGGTGAATGTCGAAGGCGACCTTGTGCCGGAGCGCATGCTGGAGGCGTATTTCTCGTTGCCGGTAGATGTACTGGGCTATGCTGATGTAATCTTGGGACGCGACTTGCGAACCTATCGGCGCTAGTTGTTGTAGCGTACGCACTCCTTCACGTTACTCACCTTTCCTTGAGCTAGTATCCCCCTTGCTGGCCGTAAAGTACCGGAGTAAGATTGCGCCCTATGAACGGGTTCCAGTCACCGGATATCCCGGCTATTTACTGTTACTTACTAGTTTTGTTTGTCGGAACTATCGTCGCGCGGTCCCGCGTGAATACATTCCTGGGGCGTTACCCTGATCGATGGGCGTTCTCGGCGACATGGTCTCTCTTTGCCGCTTATTGCGCTCTTCCACTCGTGCTGTTCTGGTTCCTCGACTATACCGCGGTCATCCACGACACGACTTTGTTTGCCGCCCTGGCAGTGGCCGTTCTCTACCGCCAGATCTTTGCAGGCGGAGTGGACGGAATCGCCATGCCTGGGCAAACGGCAGCGTTGTGGAAGCCATTCGAGGCCTGGACGAAAGTGGTGGATGAGCGGATTCGCACGCGAAACAAAAGGTACAGCGACCGCTTCGAGGAGCGAGTACGGGCAAACATCGCGAGCAGTCAACAAGCCGAAGATGATCTAGAAACCCTTGCTCGAGAGAGGTCGCAAAATCCGCCCCAACTGGAACAGGATCTGGGGCCGCTGCGGCTAGCGGTCCAGCAAAACCAACCCGGAGCATCGCGTCGGCTTGTGGATCGGTTATGGCGGGAACTGCGCGTGGCCGAGCCTGAAAATTATGGTTACTTGCTCCGCCAGCGTCGTCTTATTGGTTGGGGGACTTATTGGTGGTGGCTAGCAAAGGGCAGAGCGAAGTTAGTGTCGTGGACGGTTCTGCTTGCGGTGCTCGTCCTCGGTGTGTGGACGGCGGTTGAAATTCTGGAGTTGACTACAGATCACCCAGAGCGAGTTGTTTTCTACTACCGCTGGCGGTTCGAGAAAGAAGGAGCAACCGATAGGGATAGGTTCCGGAGTCGAATGTACTTGGCACAAGTGATGAAGGACCAGCCGGTACGAGCCAAGGACATACTTCCTCGGCTTACCGAAGATCTGAAATTCAAGGGTGCATCGAGCGATCAGGTCAAACGGACATTGGACCTTGTGAGAGAAACCCACGCTCCGGATGTCGACGAGGCGAGCATCGGCTCATTGATTGAAGATCTGCGGGAAGAAAACATCGATCTGCGCCGACATGTTCAGGAGGTATTGGTGACCCTTCAGGAACAGGACTACGCGGGACGTCCCGTTGGTGAAGTTCTAAAGAATTGGGTACCCAAAGAAAATGACACTCCTGCGGACATTGAGAACATCATAAAGCTCTGGCGAGCATGGAAAAATCCTCCGCCGAAACCGTCGAACTCCGTGCAGGCGAGTTTGGCCCAGACTGGCACGGCAGAACTTCCCGGTTTGCTGTTCGATTTTGATAAAGCGACGATAAAACCCGAATCGGAGCCTGTGCTGCAGCAGGTCGCGCAGATCCTGAAAGACAATCCTGCTTGGAAACTCCAGATTGAGGGGTACACTGACAACATCGGCAGCGATCGGTATAACCTACAGCTCTCGCAGAAGAGGGCGGAGGCGGTTCAGGTCGCTCTGGAACCACGGCCGGGAGTTGGACAAGGGCGGTTGGTGGCAAAGGGCCTTGGAGCAACCAACTTCAAGGAGTCCAACGACGCCGACCAGGGCAGAGCGCAAAATCGGAGAGTCCAATTGGTGAAACTGGGGCCGTAGACAGAGAGCTATAGACACCGATCATTCAATTGGCCTTGAAAAATAGGGCGGCCAGCGGCGGCAAAGTCAGTTTCAGCGAGAACGGGCGGCCATGCGTGGGAATTTCTTCCGCGTTCACTCCGCCGAGGTTGCCCAGGCCGCTGCCGGCGTATTCGCGGGCGTCACTGTTGAGCATTTCGCGCCAGTATCCGCCGTGAGGGACGCCGACGCGGTATCCGGTGCGCGGCACTGGCGTGAAGTTGCAGACCACGAGCACCGTGTCTTGCGGGGACTCACTCTTGCGAAGGAGGGAGACCGTGCTGGTGGAGTTGTCGTTCGCGTCAACCCACTCGAACCCGGCGGGATCGTTATCGAGGACATGCATCGCAGGCTCGTTGCGGTAGAAGCGGTTCAACTGCTCCATCCAGGCCTGCACGCCGCGGTGAACCTGGTACTGCAGGACGTGCCATTCCAGGCTCGAGTCGTGCGCCCACTCGCGCACTTGTCCAAACTCTCCGCCCATGAAGAGAAGCTTCTTGCCCGACTGTGCGTACATGTAGGCGAACAGCAGGCGCAGGTTGGCGAACTTCTGCCACTCGTCGCCGGGCATCTTGCCGATCAGCGATCCCTTGCCGTGAACGACTTCATCGTGCGAGAGCGGCAACACGAAATTTTCATGCCATGAATACAGCATGCGGAAGGTGAGGTCGTTGTGATGATATTTGCGATGGATAGGATCGTTCTGGAAATAGCGGAGCGTGTCGTGCATCCATCCCATGTCCCACTTGAGCCCGAAGCCGAGGCCGCCCACGTAGACCGGCTTTGAGACCATGGGCCAGGAAGTGGATTCTTCTGCCGTCGTCTGAATCTCCGGGTGCTGCCCGTAGGCCTCCTGATTGAAGCGGCGGAGGAAGTCGATGGCATCGAGATTTTCGCGTCCGCCGTATTTGTTGGGAATCCATTCGCCCTGCTTGCGCGAGTAGTCGAGATAGAGCATGGAGGCCACCGCGTCCACGCGCAGGCCGTCGATGTGATATTTGTCGAGCCAGAACATGGCGCTCGACATCAGGAAGCTGCGCACCTCGGCGCGACCGTAGTTGAAGATGTGCGTCTTCCAGTCGGGATGGAATCCCTGGCGCGAATCGGAATGCTCGTAGAGGTGCGTGCCGTCAAAGTAGGCGAGGCCGTGCGCGTCGGAAGGGAAGTGCGATGGCACCCAGTCGAGGATTACGCCGATGCCGTGCTGATGCAGGTAGTCGACCAGGTACATGAAATCCTGCGGCGTGCCGTAGCGCGAGGTGGGCGCGAAGTAGCCGGTGGTCTGGTATCCCCAGGAGCCGTAGAAGGGATGCTCCATCACGGGCAGGAACTCGACGTGAGTGAATCCCATCTGACCGACGTATTCCGCGAGGCGAGGCGCGGTTTCGCGATAGGTGAGCGGACGGTTGTGCTCTTCGGGGACGCGCATCCACGAGCCAAGATGAACTTCGTAGACCGCTTGTGGTGCGCGAAGCGAATTGCGCCCGGCGCGCTTCTGCATCCATTCACTGTCGTTCCACTGGTAGTCGAGGTCCCAGACGACGGAGGCGGTGCGCGGCGGCTTCTCGTGCAGCAGGCCGATCGGGTCGGCTTTATCGACGCGGTATCCATGGCGGTTCGATTCGATGTGGAACTTGTAGAGGGCGCCTTTAGTGACGCCGGGGATGAAACCTTCCCAGATGCCGGACGAGCCGCGAGAGCTGAGACGATGCGTTTTGGGATCCCATCCATTGAAGCTGCCCACGACCGAGAGGGAGCGCGCGTTGGGCGCCCACACGCTAAAGATGGCGCCCGCTTGGCCATTGTGGGTGACAAGGTGGGCTCCCATTTTTTCGTAAAGGCGGTAGTTGCTGCCCTCGTTGAAGAGGTAGAGGTCCTGGTCGGTGAGAAGCTGAGGGGTGGCGAGAGTCGAGTCAGAGCTCATGGGATGCGAGGAATGTGGGTGCGCCTTAGTTTACAGAAGCGGCCGCCCGTACGCACGGATTTGTGTGGGGACAGCTGCGGAGCGAAGCTCCGCAGCCCCTTAGCCGCGCAATGTGCTCACTCCGACAGCCTCTGTGCGTCGCCCTGTGTAATGTACATAAATGTAGACTCTATGTACATCGAATGGTATCCTTGCGGTGGAGAGCATTCCTATGGCTGCAACAAGAAATCGCGCGCACAAACATTTCCAGTTGGACGCAGTGAAAATCAGACGCGCCCAGAAAGTCTTTAAAGCTAAGACTGAGACTGAGGCGATCGAGCGTGCCTTGGATTTCGCCATTGACGAGCATGAGAAGAATCGACTGGTTGCGGAGGCAAATGAGAGGTTCCTCAGGAGCGGCGTCGAAATAAAGGATGTGTACGGAAAGTTGGAGGATTAGGTGAAGTCCGCCCTCTACGATTCTTCCGTTTATGTTTCTGCGCTGCGGAGGGGCGACCATGGAGTCTTGTCGATCAGACGCATGGATTCCGGTTCGGTAGTATGGCTGAGTGCGGTCGTTCTCGAAGAACTGTACGCTGGGGTGAACGATCGTGGCCTTCCTTTAGTGGAACGACTGGAACGGGACTTCGATCGAGCCAATCGAATTGTAGTGCCGAATATGAATGATTGGGCAGAAACGGGCCGTGTACTCTCTCGCCTGGCGGCCAAGTATGACTATGAGAAAGTTGGGCGGGGCCGCCTGACCAATGATGCCCTGATCGCGATGAGCGCCGGCAGGATGGGCATCTGCGTGATGACGGCGAATGAGCGAGATTTCAAGAAGCTCGCCGAATTCCGAAGTTTCCAGTGGCAGGTCACCCCGGTATAGCGCGCCGCATTTTCCCCTAGGCCGTTTCAATTGAGCCCTACGTGCCAGTAGCCCGGAAATCCTCATGCTAGACTGGCTGCTCCAGCCATGCCTGCATTGCGCGTCATCCTTCTCTGGCATCAGCACCAGCCGTTTTATAAGGATCTGGTTACGGGAGAATATCGTCTGCCGTGGACGCGGCTGCACGCGCTCAAGGACTACTACGGCATGGTGAAGTTGCTGGACGAGTTTCCCAACGTCCACCAGAACTTCAACCTGGTGCCGTCGCTGATGGTGCAGATTCAGGACTATGTTGCCGGGACGGCGGAGGATCCGTTTCTCACCGTGGCGGCCAAGCCAGCCAAGGATCTGTCGCCGGAGGAGCGGCGCTTCGCGCTGCAATATCTGTTTCAAGCGAATCCGCAGAATGTGATTGGGCGCTATCCGCGGTACCGGGAATTGTGGGAGCGGTTCCGCGAGCATGGGGATCATCCGGAGCGCGCGGAGCGGTATTTTCAGGCGCAGGATTTCACCGACTTGCAAGTACTGTCGCAGCTTGCCTGGTTTGACGAATTCTTTCTGGAAGAGAAGGATGTTGCCGCGCTGGTGGCCAAGGGCCACAGTTACTCGCTCGACGATCAGAAGTTTGTGATTGTGCGCGAGAGGGAATTGCTGGCCAGGGTATTGCCGACACATGCCACCGCTGCGAAAAAGGGATCGATTGAGCTTTCGGCGACGCCTTTCTATCACCCGATCCTGCCGCTGGTCTGCGATACGAGCGTGGGGGCGGTGTCGTCTCCGGGACTGCCGCTGCCGCAAAATCGATTTCGGCATCCGGAGGACGCACGCGAGCAGTTGACGCGTGGGCTCGACCTGCACGAGAAGGTTTTCGGGCTGCGTCCCAAGGGCGTGTGGCCGTCGGAAGGCAGCGTGTCGGAAGAAGTGCTGGCGATCGCGCATAGCGTGGGCGTGCAGTGGATGGCGACTGACGAAGGCGTACTGGGGCGCAGCACAGGATTGTTCTTCGCCCGCGACGGTAACGGGCGGCTGCCTTCTCACCTAGCGGAGAAGCTCTACAACATTCACCGTTACGAAAACGGTTCGGCGACGATGCACATGGTGTTTCGCGACCATACGATTTCCGATCTGATCGGGTTCGTGTATTCGGGCATGCCTCCGGCGGACGCGGCGCGGCATTTGATCGGCAACATTAAAGAGGCGGCCAAGCCGATGCTGGCCAAGGGTCGGGACGCGGTAGTGTCGATCATTCTCGACGGCGAGAATGCGTGGGAGTATTACCCGAAGTCGGGGCGCGAATTCCTGCGGCGCTTCTACGACGGACTGCAGAACGAGCCGGGAGTGGAGGCGGTAACGATCTCCGAGGCGATCGCGCGGCACAGAGACTTCGGCAAGATGACATCGCTGGTCCCGGGCTCGTGGATTGGTGCGAACTTCAATGTGTGGATCGGTGCGCCTGAGGACAACCGCGCCTGGGATTACCTGCGCCATGCGCGCGAGTATTATGCGCAGAATGCGGCGCGCGCGACTGAGGCGCAGCGCAAGCTGGCCTTTGAAGAGATCCTGATCGCCGAGGGCAGCGACTGGAACTGGTGGTATGGGCCCGAACATCATTCGGCGAATGACCGCGATTTCGACGAACTCTACCGCAAGCATCTTTCGAACGTGTATCAGGCGCTGGGAGCGGTTCCCCCGGACTATCTGGCGCAGCCGATTACAGGGGCGGAGGTGCGTCCGGCGTTTGTGCCGCAGACGGCGTACATCCATCCGCGAGTGGCGGGCGACAAGGTGCGCTATTTCGAGTGGATGGGCGCGGCCATTTATACCGCGGATCACCGCGCGGGCGCGATGCACGGCAAACAGTTCTTGCTGGATGCGGTATATGCGGGGATCGATGCGACACATGTTTACGGGCGGCTCGACTTCACGGACAAGGTTCCGGAGGAGGATTTTGATCTGGTGGTGAACGTGGAGTCATGGGCCAGCGGCGAGCCGCGTGCGCGGCGTACGCTGCGGGTTGAGGCTTCGGTGCACGAACGGAAGCTCAAGGCCTGGAAGATTGAGAACGGATCAGAAGAGCGAGTGAAGGCCTCGTCGTCGCAGCCCGATGAGCACGTCAAGCTGGCGCTGTCGCGGAACTTCGAGTTCAAGCTGCCGCTGGTGTGGCTGTTAGCGACTCCGAGTGCGGTGCCGGCAGATCACGCGGCAGAGCGCAAGGCCGGAGCAGTTGCGGTTGGGGCCACCAGCAAACTTCGGCTGCGGTTCAGCTTGTGGCAGAATCGCCTGCCCGTGGATTCGTTGCCGCTGGAGGGGTGGATCGAGTTGCAGGTTCTGAGCGAGGGGGATTTGATCTTCGGGGCGTGAGAAGTTCTACGGCTTGAGGAGAAGAAGATTCTCGACTTTTCCGTGAAGCGCACGATCAAAAGTTACCAGTTGCATGCCCGACATGGTGGCGAATGCGGCGAGATAAGCGTCCGCCCAGTTCTTCGGGTTTGGACGAAGTTGGCGAGTCAGCGCGCGAAAAGCGGGTTCGACGTTTGGCGGTTCTTCCAGGAAGAATACGCGGCTATCTTGTTTCCAGTGGTCGTAAGCATCCCAAGCTTGCGCCTGAGACATGACCTCATCATCCCCCATGAGCGCTGATGTGGTGAGAAGTCTCAACAGACTGATCTGGGTGAAACGGCAGAAACAGACGCGAGCATCCATCTCCAGCGCTTCAAACCACGTCTTGGCGACGGAATGGTGCGCGTGCCCACCATAGGTGAGAGCTACCCAGACATTTACATCAGGGAAAAGGAATGATCTCGAAAATTTTGGCATTGTCCAGCTTGAGAGATCCCGGGCGTTTCGATGCCACGATGGGCAGGGTCACCCGGCCGGTTCGACCACGTCGGCCCCTCAGTTCCTGCTCCACACCGCGAAGAATCAACTCCTTGACGGAGCGGCCCTCGCTGGCCGCCTTGCCCTTGAGTTCGCGGTACAGAGGATCCGGGATGTCGACTGTCGTCCGCATAGATTCATGCTGCCATATTTATGGCTGAATGTCAAGGTTGGATCAGGCGCAATGTCAAAGACCGGAGCAATCTGGCTCCGGTCTTGGGGATTTGCGGGACTTGGACGAACGAGCTACTTGCTGCCGCCTGTTGAGGCCGCTGGAGCCGGCGGAGCCTGTGCCGGCGCTGCGCCCATGGTCATCGGGCGATTCAATTCCAGAGTGAGTTCGGTTCCGGCGGGCAAGGTCGCGGAACGATGTTTGGTCAACCAGTGCACCGTGGTTGCGCTGGCGCCGACGGCTCCGCCAATCAAGATGCCCGGGCCGCCGCCGATCAAACCTCCGATCAGCATGCCGCCAGCAGTGCCGCCCCCGGTTTCGATCGTGTCGCGGCGGTCGTGGCCTGTTCCTTTGAACTGGCCCTCAGCGCTGACGTCGGTGCCGTGGATGTTGGTGTCGACCAGGGTCGCGTCGAGGTAGTAGCGCTCTCCGGTGGGAAGAATCACGGCCTCGGGCAGGATCCCAATGGTCGGCTTGCCGGAGATGCGACGCGGTTCGCTGACCTTGGTCACGCGGCCTTCGACGGTCGCCCCCACGGGAATCAGCGTACTGCCATTCACGACGACTGCCTGGGTAACCTTGGCCTGAAAGGGATCGCCGACGCGGTTGCTGAAGGTAGCGAGGGTCGTGTCGAGCCGCACCATCAGGCTGGTCCCTGCGGGTACGGGGGAGCTAGTCTGCGCGGCGAGGACGCCGGCCAGCAGCAACATTAAGGGTAGAGCGATCCATTTCTTCATCGTGCCTCCTCAAATTCCCAAACAATATTCTATCTTTTGACTCTAGTCTTTGCGGATAGCCGCGACAACCAGCCGACAGGACAGGGGAACCACAGGAGATAAGGGCGCGGCGGGGATGGCCCAGTGGGCGGTCCCGAACCCGGAAATTGCGCCGAAGAGACTGTGCGGGCGTCACACTACGTACCTGTCCATCCGATATAATCGTTGGTTCCGCAACACAGCCTGAGCACGACTTATACGGGTGATGGCGGCCCAACGGGACGCCGGATCGCGTTGAACCGGGACCATCCCAGCGGAGCGATTGATCCGCAAGCGGTAACGAATTCATAGAGGAAAGAGAAACTACCATGTCAAATATTGCAGCCATTCATGCACGAGAAGTTCTGGACTCACGTGGCAATCCTACGGTGGAAGCGGAAGTATTTCTGGCCGACGGCTCGATGGGCCGGGCGATTGTCCCCAGCGGCGCGTCGACGGGCGAGCACGAAGCGGTCGAGTTGCGCGATGGCGATACGAACCGTTTCCAAGGCAAAGGTGTGATCAAGGCGGTGGAGAACGTCAACGGCGAGATCGCCGAGGCTCTGGCGAATTGGGATGCGTTTGACCAGCGCGGGCTCGATGCACGGATGATCGAACTCGACGGCACCGAGAATAAGGGCCGGCTTGGGGCGAACGCTCTGCTGTCCGTGTCGATGGCCGCGGCGCGCGCGTCGGCACAGACTTTGGATATTCCGCTCTATCGTTATCTCGGCGGGGCCGGGGCGAACACGCTGCCTACGCCCATGATGAACATCCTGAACGGCGGAGCGCATGCGGACAACAACGTCGACTTCCAGGAATTCATGGTCATGCCCGTGGGCGCGCCGACTTTTCAGGAGGCTCTGCGCTGGGGCGTGGAAGTCTTCCATACGCTGAAGGGCGTGCTGAAGAAGCGCGGATATAACACCGCCGTCGGCGATGAGGGTGGATTCGCTCCGTCGGTGAAGTCGAACGTGGAAGCCATCGAAGTCGTGCTGGAAGCGATCTCGAAGGCTGGGTACAAGCCGGGAGAAGAGATTGCGATCGCGCTCGATCCGGCGGCTAGTGAGTTTTTCCAGGACGGAAAGTACGTGTTCAAGAAGTCGGACAAGTCGGCCAAGAGTTCCGACGAGATGGTCGCGTTCTGGGCGAAGTGGGTAAAGGACTATCCTGCGATCGTGTCGCTCGAAGACGGACTGGCAGAGGGCGACTGGGATGGCTGGCAGAAGCTGACGAAGGAACTCGGCGGAAAGATTCAGCTGGTGGGCGACGATATTTTCGTGACGAATATTAAGATTTTCAGCGAGGGCATTGAGAAGGGGATCGCGAATTCGATTTTGATCAAGCTGAATCAAATCGGGACGGTGAGCGAGACTCTCGATGCGATCGATCTGGGGCGGCGCAATGGTTACACGTCGGTGATTTCGCACCGTTCGGGCGAGACGGAGGATACATTCATCGCGGATCTCGCGGTGGCGACCGGGGCGGGACAGATCAAGACGGGATCGGCGTCACGCACGGACCGTATCGCGAAGTACAACCAGCTGCTGCGGATCGAAGAAGAGTTGGCTGGGACATCGCGGTTTTTGGGGCTGGGGGCGCTGAACTACAAAGGTTGACCGAGCTTAACGATTCATAAACGTTTCTGATTCATTTGTAATCCCTTCATGCCGCTGCGGAATTGTCATCCTGAGGCCCGCGTTTTTTGCGGGCCGAAGGATCTGTGCAACTGGCCGCAGATTGCATAGATCCTTCGCGTTGCTCAGGATGACACTGCTTAAGAGCACATCGGAGCAAAGAGCTAGGAGCTAGAAGCTGACTTATGTCCCGTCCTAAACCACTCATTCTTACCATTCTCGACGGCTGGGGTTATCGAGCCGAAACCAAAGCCAACGCCATCGCTCTCGCGCGCAAGCCGACGTACGACCGGCTGCTGCGCGAGTATCCCAACACGCTGATTCATACCAGCGGGCCGTTTGTGGGACTGCCCGAGGGGCAGATGGGCAACAGCGAGGTCGGGCACCTCAACATTGGCGCGGGGCGCATCGTGCATATGGACATCACGCGCATCGATCTGATGATCCAGAACGGGGAATTGTTTTCGCATCCCGTGCTGCTGGACGCGATGAAGCATGCCCGCACGGGTGAACGGCGACTGCATCTGTTCGGGCTGATTTCCGACGGAGGGGTGCACTCGCAGCAGGCTCATCTTTACGCGCTGTTAAAGATGGCAAAGCAGAATGGGCTGGACCGCGTCTTCGTGCACGCTTTCATGGACGGGCGCGACACTCTGCCCACTAACGGTGCCGGATATCTTGAGCAACTGCAGCAGAAGATGCGCGAGTACAACTGCGGCAAGATCGCCACGGTCAACGGCCGCTACTACGCGATGGACCGCGACCGGCGCTGGGAGCGCATTGCCAAGGCCTACAACGCGATGGTTTTCGCCGACGCAGAGGGCGGCAAGTGCGCCGATCCCGTGCAGGGGATGAAGGATTCCTACAACAGGGGCGTGACGGACGAATTCGTGATTCCCTTCGTGTGTACCGACAGCCGCGGGCAGGCGCTGTCCACGATTCGGGACGAAGACTCGTGCATCTGCTTCAACTTCCGCGCCGACCGCGTACGCCAGATCACACGCGCGCTCACGCGCAACAGTGGGCTGAACGACGAGGGCGGCAGCGACCTGCCGGGCGCGGCCGACCTCGACGCCACGATTCCGCGCGACCGCGTGCCGAAGAATCTGCGCTACGTCTGCATGACGCGGTACGACAAGAATTTCAGTCTGCCGGTGGTGATTCCGGCCGAATCAATGGCGAACATTCTTGCCAACGTGATGGGCAATCAGAAGATGCGCAACCTGCGCGTGGCCGAAACCGAGAAGTACGCGCATGTTACTTATTTTTTCAACGGCGGCGTGGAAACGCCGTTCCCCGGCGAAGAGCGCGTGTTGGTGCCTTCGCAGAAGGTCGCGACTTACGATCTGAAGCCGGAGATGAGCGCGGCGGGCATTGCCGACGCGGTGGTGAAGGCCACCGAAGACGGCACATTCGACGTGATGATTGTGAACTTTGCCAATGCCGACATGGTTGGACACTCGGGCAAGATTGAGCCCACGATCAAGGCCGTCGAAACCGTGGACGCATGCCTGGCTCGCATTGAATCTGCGATTCGCGCCAAAGGGGGCGCCATGCTGATCACCGCCGACCATGGCAATGCTGAACTGATGATCGATCCCGCGACGGGCGGTCCGCACACGGCGCACACTACCAACCCGGTGCCGTTCATCGTGGTCTCGGAAAACGCCAAGCAGTTCACGCTGAAGCCGAATGGATCGCTGCGGGACATTTCGCCGACGATTCTCGGTATGCTGGGGGTCGACGAACCAAAGGAAATGACGGGGATGGACCTGAGGGTTCCCCTGAAAGAACTAAAGAAGGGAATCTAATGGTAGAGACGTTGCTTGCAACGTCTCTCTGACCATCATTCGGAATGCTGCCGGCCGAGACGTAGCAAGCTACGTCTCTACGATTTGTGGGGCATTGACTGCGAACTTCTAGTTCGCGAGTAGTGCGGGTGCGGTTGCCAGCAGTCCGGCCGCCAACTCCAGATCGTGCAGGTCTTCGCGGCTGAAGTCTTTCGCAAACTTCGGATCGAGTCCCTTGCGCGAAATCTGGATCACGCCCACCACCGCTGAATCGCGGTCCATGATGGGCACGGACATGAGCTTTTGAATCGGTGATGGCGCGGCCGCTTCTTCCGAAGTGTTCCCGTCGGCCTTGATGGTTTCGAAGATGCTCGCGTGTTTGACGCGCGCGAAATTGTTGAAAATCTCGGCTTTCTTGCTCAACGCCGTATGGGCCGCCACCGCTTTGCTGGACAATGGAATGGCCCCGGTGGTCCTCAAGTATTCAGGGAACACGAAGCGCAGAAGTCCGCCCTCGAGTCGCAACAAAGCGACTTCGTTGTACTGCACCGAAAAAATCTTGGCCAGGACCATGCACAGGTCCATCGCCGTCACGCCCTGTCCCAGCACAGATCCCAGGGGAATTAAGTGTTCCGGGAGGACAATTTCTTCCATCATCCCGTGATCGATATTTTGGGTCATAAGGTAGCCCGCAATCTCCGCTGTTCGCGGATGAACATAAACTCTATCGCACTTTAGCCGCCACAAGGTACTTCCCAAAGTAATGAGAGGCATGCTCGTAAATCCTTTGTTTTCAATGGAAAGGCAAACGAAAGTCGGTGTCTTGCACAGGGACTCTGGCGCCCTGCACGAGCCGCAAACCATCAACAGCTGACAGTTTTTGTCAGTTGCACCTTGGCTGAGGCAGCCGGTTGAGGCAGCCCGGCCCCCGATCTTCGGGTCTCCCGTCGTGCCTCCTGACTGCAAACTCATTTACACTTCCCGCTATGAGCAATCCGACACAACCCAACGTGAAATTGACCAATGGCCCCGACTATCGCGAGAACTATGCCAACAGCGTGCAGATGCGCGTCAATATCTGGGACTTCTTCCTGGTTTTTGGCACCCTGCAGCAACAAACCGAGACGCACGTCGAGATCAAGAACTTTCAGGGCATCTATTTAAGCCCGCAGCAGGCCAAGGCGCTGCTGGGACTTCTGCAGCAAAACATGGCCGGTTACGAGAGCGCTTTTGGCGAGATCAAGCTTGATCCGCGAATGGGAGTTCAAGGGCAGGTGCACTAAGACCGGCGACCTCATCGTAGAGACGTAGCTGGCTACGTCTTTGCCGCCAGCATTACCGACGGTGGCGAGAGAGACGTTGCAAGCAACGTCTCTACAGAAAGATCCCCGACAGCGAGCGACGCTCCACCGACAGAATGGCTTCTTCCATGCGATCTCCGCGCCTGCATCCAGCCTTGGTGTTCGCGGGCATCTTTGTGGGAATTTTTCTGCTGCACTGGCCGCTGCTGCAGCTTCCTTACTTCTGGGACGAAGCGGGATACTACGTTCCCGCTGCCCGCGACCTGCTGCTGAGCGGCAGCCTGATTCCGCACACGACCGTATCGAACGCGCATCCGCCGCTGGTGATGGCCTGGATCGCCCTGTGGTGGAAATGCGTGGGCTTCGCGCCGGTGGTGACGCGATCGGCGATGCTGGTGGTGGCGGCGTTCTCGCTGCTCGGAGTGTTTCGGCTGGCCGAGCGCGTGGCGAATACGCAAGTGGCGATTGCTTCCACGTTGTGCACGGCGGTGTATCCAGTTTTCTTTGCGCAGAGTTCGCTGGCCCAGGTGGATCTGGCGGCTGCGGGGCTGATTCTCTGGGGCATGAGTGCGTATCTGGAGGAACGTCCGGTCGCGATTGCGGTTTGGTTCTCGCTAGCGGTCCTGGCGAAAGAGACTGCGATTCTCGCTCCGGTTGGATTGGCCTGCTGGGAAGTCTTGCGTTTGGTTGCGCCCAAGTGGAAATTGCTGCAAGGACTATGGTTGGATTCGGGCCCTGAAACAGGCGGCCGCCCGTCGCAACGGATTGTGCCGCTCTTGTTTCCTTTGTTGCCGCTGGCGTTGTGGTACGGCTATCACTTTTCCCGCACCGGATATGTTTTCGGCAATCCGGAGTTTTTCCGCTACAACGTCGCCGCGACTTTGAATCCTCTGCGATTTCTGCTCGCTCTGGTGCTGCGGCTGTGGCAGGCGTTCGGGTACATGCATTTATGGCTGCTGACGCTGGGCATGCTGCTCGCGATGTTGTGGCCTGCGGTGAAAGATGATGGAGTCGAGCGGTCACGCATTCCGATTCCGGTGCAGATGGTCTTTCTCGTGGTCGTGAAGGTGTACGTGGTGGCCATGGCATTGATCGGCGGCGCGGTGCTGGCGCGCTACATGCTGCCGGCCGTGCCGCTGGTCGTTATTGTTGGAGTTTCCACTCTGCGCCGGCGGATGCGTTATTGGCGCGCGGCCGTGGCATTGGTCGTCGTTGCATTCGTGGCCGCGTGGTTCTGGAATCCGCCGTACGGATTTTCGCCGGAAGATAATCTCGCGTATCGCGACTACGTCGTTCTGCACCAGGACGGAGAGCGCTTTCTCGAGGCTCGCTATCCCATGGCGCACGCGCTTACGGCGTGGCCGGCTTCGGATGAACTGACGCGTCCGTGGCTCGGTTATGTGACGCGTCCGGTGCAGGTCGTGCGGATCGAAGATTTCTCGTTGGACGAAGTGCTCTCGGCGGCCGACTTCCGCTCACACTATGAAGTCGCGCTGGTGTTCTCGACGAAATATGAACCTGCGCGTCCGCTGCTGGATCGTTGGAAGACTTGGACTGATCTGAAGCGCAGGTTCTTCGGCTACCACCGCGACTTGCCGCCGGCGGCCGCGGCGCAGATTCTCGGCGGGCGAGTCGTGTTCTCGGAAGAGCGCAAGGGGCAGTGGGTGGCGGTGATTGAGATGGAGAAGAATGAAATCCAGAATGCGGAAGTCAGAATGCAGAATGTGACGCCGTCTCTCTTGGGGCGAAACGCGCCTTAGCATTACTTCTGCATCAAGTGGCACGAGTGCGTTTTGATGACCAGCCACACCTCGCGGCCGGGCGCGAGTTGCAGGGAATCGCGCGCCGCGAGCGTGAGGTGGACTTCCATCTCGACTCTGCACTTCACTCGCGCGGTGACGATGACATCGCGCTGTTCGAGCGATGCGATGCGGCCCGGGAATCACATTGCGCGCGCTCAGTCCGACCGGCGGCGACGTGGCCAGCAGAATGTCGCCCGCACGGATTCCCACGCGCAGCGCAGCGCCCACGCCTCCGCGCACCAGCGGAGTTTCGAGCACGACGGGGCCGCCGTCTCCCGCGATCCGGCAGGACATCGTGCCGCGCTCGGGATGTACCGACTCCACCACGGCGTCGAAGATGTTTTCGAAGCCGACCAACTGCGCGACCGTTTCCTGCAGCGGCGCCGCGATGACTTCGTGCGGCGTGCCTTGGGCGACGATCCGTCCAGCGTCGAGGACAATCACGCAGTCGCCCAGGGCAAAGACTTCCTCGCGGCTGTGGGTGACATACAGGATCGGAATGCGGTGAGCCTGGTTCCACTGGCGCAGGTCGTCGATGATCTTTGACTTCGTAGCGGCGTCGAGCGCGGCCAGCGGTTCGTCGAGCAGCAGCACGGCGGGATTGGTGACCAGAGTTCGTGCCAGCGCCGCGCGCTGACTCTCTCCTCCAGAGATTTCCCGCGGATAGCGCGACGCGAGATGAGGAATTCGAAATGCCTGCAGAATGGCTGAGGCTTGTGCCGACACGCTCCGCCGCCGGCAAGTGCGCGAGGCCGTACTGGACGTTCTGCTCTACGGTGAGATGCGGGAATAGCGCGAGATTTTGAAATACGTATCCGACGCGCCGCTTGGCCACTGGAACGTCGATGCGCTGCGCGTCATCGAACCAGACGCGGTCGCCAATGGCGATGCGTCCGGAGTCGGGCTTGGACAGCCCGGCGACGCAATCGAGCAGAGTCGTCTTGCCCGCTCCAGAAGGGCCGAAGAGAATCGTGATCCCCGGGGCGGTGTGGAATTCGACTTCCAGGGAGAACTCGCGTCCTTCGGACGGCAAATGCTTGCGGAGGGAGACTTGGAGGCGCGGGACGTCTAATTCTTCGCTTCGCTCTGGTGCTTGTGAAGGTCGTGCAGTTGCGGGCAAGAGTTCCGTCGAGCCGATCGCAGGCGGTTCGTTCATCGCAGTTCATTCTAGGGAGCTTCGCTTGCATTGGCAAAGTCAGGGCCGGATTGATAACCCACGGGCCCGTAGGGATAGGGTCCTTCGACTGCGTGGATGCTTCGCTTCGCGAAGCATCCACTTCGCTCAGGATGACAGTGCCGCGGGGGACGCTGATCCCAGTTATTTTACGGGTCCGATGATCCAGGCTTTGCGGTTCACGCCGTACACGACGGCCAGCACGGCGAAGCTGAACCCGAGCAGCAGCAACGCGGTCTCGTTGGCGGCGGCGTAGTCGGAGGCCTGTACGCGGTCGAAGATATCGATGGAGACGGTGCGCGTGACTCCGGGAATGTTTCCTCCGACCATGAGCACCACGCCGAATTCTCCCATGGTGTGAGCGAAGCTCAGGGCTGTGCCGGTGACCAAGCCCGGGACGGAGAGCGGCGCGATCACGCGAAAAAAAGTGCGCAGCGGGGAAGCGCCCAGCGTGGCGGAGGCGGCGATCAGCTTGTGGTCGACGCCGGCGAAGGACGCGGCGAAGGGCTGCACGGCAAACGGCAGGCTATAGAGGATGGAGCCAATCACCAGTCCGCTGAAGGTGAAGGCCAGCGTGTGGCCGGTGAGCGCGATCCACCAGCGGCCCAGCGGGCTGCGCGGGCCGAGCGCGACGAGTACGTAGAATCCCAGCACGGTCGGGGGGAGAACGATGGGCAGCGCAACGACAGCTTCTACCAGAAACTTCCAGCGCCAGCGGGAGAACGCGATCCAGTAGGCGATGGGCAGAGCCGAGCACGAGCAAGATGGCCGATACCGTGATCGCCAGTTGCAGCGTGAGCCAGAATGCTTGCCAGTCGATGGCCATAGTTTCGTGTTTCCGTGAAGCTTGTGGCTGGTTCCAGGTGCGAGGGCGAGACGCTCCTTCGAAAAGCTCAGGTCAGGCTCCCGCGACAGCTGGCAGGATGCCGGCGCTACTTCGTCTCTTTTTCCTCCGGCAGAGTGAAGCCGTACTTCTTCAGCAGCTCTGCTGCTTCTTTCGTCTTGATGTACTCCAGAAACTGCGCCGCTTCCTTCTTGTGTTGCGAGTGCGACAGCACCACCGCTCCCTGCGCCAGCGGAGGATACAAGTCCGCTGGGACTTCCCAGTACTTTCCTTTGCTGCTCATTCCTGGCGCAAGAGCATGCGCGAGCGCTACGAACCCGGCCTGCGCGTTGCCTGACTCCACGAACTGCGCCGCCTGCGCGACGTTCTCGCCCAGCACCAGGCGATCGGCAACGTGATCGTACACCCCGGCATGCTTCAACGCAGCCACCGCGGCCCGGCCATAGGGAGCGTGCTGCGGATTGGCAATGGCGATCTTCTTGACCGAAGGATCGAGCAGAGCATTCATGCCTAAATGCTGGAGGTCGAGGGAAGAATCCGCCGGAACCCACAGCACTAGCCTCCCAACCGCGTACTGATACAAGCTTGCTGCGTCCGCGTCGCCGGCGGAGATCAGCTGATGCGGATAATCCATATCCGCCGAGAAGAACAGGTCAAACGGGGCGCCGTTTTGAATCTGCTGGGTGAGGGCACCGGAGGCTCCGAACGAAAGCTTCACCTTCACGCCGGTCCTTTTCTCGTAACTTTCGCCGACCTCGCGCAGTGCCGTGCTCAAGTCGGCGGCTGCTGCCACGATCAATTCGGTGGTGGTCTTCTCCTGTGCCCATCCCGAAATCGTGCTTAAGAGAATAGACGCCGCCAGCAGTGCGCACGAACAAGACCGCATGTTTCCAGATCATCCTTTCTAGTCTTGCTTTCTAGTCTTGCAGGCTTCGACCGCAGCAAACCGAAAGCAGATTGTACAAGCCCAGCCTAGCTCAATGGGAAACGAGGGAGAAACGAGTTTTCCCAAAGTGGGCCAACTGCCGTCATCGGCGGCGCTTTTGCATTGCTTCGACGATGCCCCCTTTCGATACTGGCAGGTGAGCCTGATCATGCCAAACCGCCGTTATCTTTCTCTTTTCCTGGTATCAGCCTTCATTTTGATTTGCCTTGGCAACGTTTCGACTGTAGAAGCGCAAGGCGCGAAGCAAAGAAATCCTGACAGTCCGATATCAGACCCAGACGCCGACCACGTCAAAGAGCGTAACGAATGGTTCTTTCGCGGACGCCTGATCCGCGGGAAGCCTGCCGCCGAACTCCGTCGCCGGGCCTATCAGGCGAAGCTGCAGTTGCGCGCGCAACGTGCCGCAGAGCTCGGGGTGACCGGGCAGACTTCGCTCTCGTCAGGTTCATGGATACCGCTAGGCCCCATGCCGCTGGCTTCCGATGCGACCGGCAACGGCACGCAGGACTACCACCAGGTCGCCGGACGCGCGACCGCCCTCGCCATCGATCCCGCGGACCCGACCGGAAACACGGTATACATCGGCGGAGCGCAGAGCGGAATCTGGAAGTCGACGAACGCCGCCAACAACACGGCCAACAGCGTGATCTGGACTCCGGTGACTGACGATCAAGCCACGCTCTCGATCGGCGCGATCGCCATCCAGCCCGGTAACACAGACCTCGCCAAGACAGTGATTCTCGCCGCCACGGGCGAGGCCGACAACTCCGGCGACTCATACTTCGGGCTCGGCATTCTGCGCTCCACCAATGCCGGCAGTACGTGGACACTCGTCCCGACGGCCAACAGCGGAGCGTTGTCGTTCAGCGGTCTCGGCGCGACGCGCATGGCCTTCAGCACGGCCAGCGGCCAAACGAACACAGTGGTCGCCGCCATGGCCACCTCTTCCGAAGGCATCGTGGACGGAGGGGTGACGTCCGGCACGACGCCCGGCCTCTACACTTCGCTCGATGCTGGGCAGACATGGACGTACAACGCGCCGGTGGATCCTGGCGGCGCCACCGATGCCACATCCGCAACCTCGGTGGTCTACAACACCAGCGCTGGGCAGTTCTTTGCAGCGGTTCGCTACCACGGATTTTATTCTTCCCCCGATGGCACGAATTGGACGCGCCTCGCAGTCCAGCCCGGCGGTGCTTTATTGAGCACTGCGGCGTGTCCACCGCAAGCGATCTCGAACAACGATGCCTGTCCGATTTATCGCGCAGAGATCACGGTCGTTCCGGCTCGCAACGAGATGTACGTCTGGATCATTTCTCTTTCTTCGACCGGCAGCCCCGTTGATGGCGGCATTTGGCAAAGCGTAAACGGAGGCGCATCTTGGACAGCGATCACCGATACCGCGATCACGAATTGCGGGGATTTCGAGGGCTGCGGTGTGCAACAGGGCTCCTACAACCTGGAGCTGCTGGCGGTCCCGAACGGAGCGGCCACGGACCTGTACGCGGGAGCGATCAATCTCTACAAGTGCGGCATCACGGCGCAGAATCCCACGTGCTCGGCGACCGGATTCATGAATCTCACCCACGTCTATGGATGCGATCCGATCGGTGCGCCCGCCCACGTGCATCCCGACCAGCACGCGTTGGCTTATGCGATCCCTGGTTCGGGTTCCGACTCGGGGAATGCCTTGATGTACTTCGCCAATGACGGCGGCATATACCGCGCGCTGAACGGATTTGCGGGGCTCAACACCGGTTCGTGCTCGGGAACGAATCAGTTCGACGACCTCAATCAGAACCTGGGCTCGATGGCGCAATTTGTCAGTTTCTCGCAGCATCCCACCGACATGAACACGCTGCTTGGCGGTACGCAGGATAACGGGTCACCCGCGACCACTCAGGCAACGACAAATCCAGGTTGGGTGAACGCGTTGGGCGGAGATGGAGGATACAACGCGATCGATCCGGGTGCGACGTCGAACTGGTATGCGTCGAATCCTGACGTTCCTCCCGGCGGCCTGGGCGTGCAACTTTGCACCAGCAGCCCGAACTGCGTCGACAGCAGTTTCAGCTTCGTGGCCACGAGCAGCACGCTCGGAGGCGACGATGGCGCGTTCTATTTTCCTTACATCCTCGATCCGAAGACCGCGACGCCGATGCTGATCGGCACCTGCCGCGTGTGGCGTGGGCCGCGCACGGGCGGTGCTTACACCGCGCTCAGTCCGAACTTCGATACCCTCGGATCGGGCACCTGCTCCGGAGCGGAGATCAATCAAGTGCGCGCCCTGGCTGCTGGAGGCACAACCGACAGCAACGGTTGCGTCGTCATTTATGCCACCACCAGCGGCTTAGGCCCGATTGACGGCCCTCTCTTCACGCCGACTGGCGGCCACGTCTGGGTTACGACGAATGCTTCGACCGGAACCACGGCGTTCGCTGATGTCACCAATAACGGTCCGCAGGGCAGCATCAATCCGAACCAGTTTCCTATCTCAGGCGTGGCGATCGACCCGACCGATGTCACCGGCAAGACCGCGTATGTAACTGTCATGGGATTTACTGGGGGCACTGGACACATTTGGAAGACAACTAATGCCGGCGTGGCCTGGACGGACTTCACGGGCAGCCTGCCGGACTCACCGGTGAACGCGGTGGTTGTCTATCCCGGAATGTTGCAGGTGTATGTGGCGACTGACGTAGGTGTCTTTGGCAGCTCGACCTCCGCCGCCAGTTGGACAGAACTTGGGCCGAATGCGAGCACAGGGCAGTTTGGGTTCCTTCCCAACGTGGCTGTGACGGGGCTCGGCGTCTTCAATTCAGGCGGCCAGCAATTGTTACGAGCTTCCACCTACGGACGCGGAATATGGCAATTCAATCTTGTCGTCAAACCGGACTTTCAGCTGTCCGTTTCCAATTCGCCCCTGACCGTCTCCGTCGGACAAACCGCGACCTACAACGGAACGGCCAATGGGTTGGACGGTTATGCCAGTTCCGTGACCCTAAGCTGTGCAGCCGGCGTTACCGCTCCACCGGCCACCTGCACTCCCGCGCCTTCTACCTTGACCCCGGCAATCAACACTCCTTTTACTGTTGGCGCCGGTGGAGCGGTTGGTGACTACTACTTCAACGTACAGGGAGTCGGCTCCGATTCGAATCACCTTACGCATCAGGCTAGCGCGGTCCTGCACGTTCTCAGCAGTGGCCCTGATTTCATGCTCAGCGAGACCGGTTCCTTCCCCACCGTGAATGTGGGCAGCACAAACACTAGCGGACCCATCAGTGTTACTGCGACGAGCGGATTTACTGGGATCATCAACCTGACTTGCGCTCTGGTTTCTGGAAGCGGCAGTTGCAGCGTGAGCCCCGCGACTGTGACTTCAATTCCAACCACTGCGAATGTCACTGTGAACGCCACCGCTTTGAGCGTGGGCAGCTATCAACTGGTAGTGCAGGGGACTTCGAGCGCCACGACCCATACGCTACTTGTTCCTTTCAATGTGGGGGATTACCAACTCTCCGGCACGCAAGCCCTCACGGTCGCGGTGGGCGCGCAGAGCACGGCAAACCTCAGCATCGCGGCATCGACATATTACAGTGGCAGAATCAACGCGACGTGCGACACCAGTTCGTTGCCGGGCGCAACCTGTATGCTGAATCCGGGGAATCCAATTGTCGTCAACGTAGGATCAACGGTACCGCTGGCGGCAACCGTCAGCGTACCCGGCAACGCCGCGATCGGAACATACAACATCAACGTCAACACGCAGGACACAACCGGAGCACCGAGCCACACTTTCACCATATCGCTCACAGTCGCCCAAAATTTCCTGGTCACGTCTTCAACCGCGAGTCAGACCGTGACCGCGGGCCAGACCACTGGAGCCTATAACCTGACGGTTCAGCCCGTGGGTGCGTCGTATACCAGCCCGGTAACGTTGTCCTGCTCTGGCGGCCTGCCCCCAGGGGCGCAATGTCGTTTCAACCCATCCACGCCGGTAACGCCGGGGAATACTTCGGCGTCCGTCGCGATGACGATTTCCACTGGGGCCTCAAGTGTTCTGGGCTCTTACTCCGTGACGGTTGAGGGAACGTCGGGTTCGCTCTCCCACTCAGTGAGCGTGGGCCTCGTGGTGAGCGGCGATTTTCTGGTTGCAGTGACCCAGCCGTTCCCCGCGGGCGTGGACGCAGGGGCGCAGGCTGCAGCCCAAGTTTCCGTTACCCCGAACTACAGTGGCTCCATCACCGCCAGTTGCAACTCGAGCGCGATATTGGGCGCACAATGCACGATCTCGCCGTCAAATCCAATAGCGATCAGCTCGAATGTGGCGGTAGCGCTGACGGTAACGCTCAACGTGCCCAATTCAGCGGCACCCGGCTCGTACAGCATCAGCCTTACGGTCGCCGACTCATCCGGAGCGCCGAGCCATACGCTTACACTGCCGCTCACCGTGATCCAGGATTTCTCGGTCAGCGCGTCTACTGCCAGCCAGACTGTGAGTGCAGGACAAACGAGCGCGCCATACCAATTTATAATCGCGCCGAACCCGCCGGGCTCCTCGTTTAGCTCCCCCGTCACGGTTTCCTGTACTGGCGGGCTTCCTGCAGGGGCGCAATGTCAGTTCAGTCCCTCGACACCGGTGACACCCGGAAACTCCGCGGTTGACTTAGTCATGAGCGTTTCCACTGGGACCTCGACCAGTGCGGGCACTTACGCCGTGACGGTCACAGGAACATCCGGCTCGGTTTCCCACTCAGCAGGCGTGTCCCTCATTGTGACAAGCAGTGCCGCGAGTGGCGATTTTCAGCTGGCGGTGACCCAGGCTTTCCCGGTCAACGTCGATGCAGGGTCGCAGCCAACGGCCAAAGTGTCCGTCACACCGAACTACACCGGCTCGATGAACGCCAGTTGTGATGCGAGTACAATTTCTGGCGCGAATTGCTCGGTCGCGCCGAACACGGTTCAGACTACTGCGAATACCGCATCGACGCTGACCATTTCCGTCAACAACATGCCCAACAATACCGCCCCCGGTAGCTACAGCATCGGCCTCACAGTCACCGATTCATCTGGAGCGCCGAGCCACACGCTACAGTTGCCGCTCACGGTGATTGCGGATTTCTCAGTCAGTTCGGCCACGCCCAGCCAGACTGTTACTGCAGGACAAACGTCCGGCCCTTACCAACTGACCATTGCGCCGAATCCGCCGGGATTTTCGTTCGCCGGCGCTGTGACTCTTTCTTGTCCGAGTGGGCTTCCCGCAGGCGCGCAATGTCTGTTCAGTCCCTCCACACCTCAGACTCCCGGGAACTCGGCTGTGAATGTAGTCATGACCATCTCAACCACAAACGCGACGGCAGTTTTGCAGTGGCCGCCCGGCCACCGCTCGATTTTCTACGCGATGTGTCTTCTGTTGCCGGCAGTCGTAATTGGTTGGGGTGCGGTGAACCGGGGCTCCGAGGAACTCAAGCCCCGTGTGTTAGGCTCCATTGCGACGCTGCTTCTGCTGATGTTGTCGCTGCTTTCATGTGGCGGGGTCAGCAGCGGCGGCGGTGGCACCGGTTCGTCAGGGAACACACCCATTACTTACGTGGTTACCCTGACTGGTACGTCTGGCTCGCTCAGCCACAGCACTACAGTCAGTCTCGTGGTGCAGTGACAGGGAAGGGCCTGTCCCGGTATGCTCTTCTCCAGACTGAGGCCGCCGCAGTGGAAGGAGTCCGAATCGCCCCTGGCGCCGACGCTCGTTGCTCTTCATGACCGATTCTCGATACAACGTAGTCATCATCGGCGGCGGTGTGGTCGGACTCGGTGTCGCGCTCGAAATCACACATCGCTTTCCGCATCTTCGTTTGCTGCTGCTCGAGAAGGAAGACGGCGTCGCCCGTCACCAGAGCGGACACAACAGCGGAGTCATTCACTCCGGCGTTTACTACAAGCCCGGCTCTTTGAAGGCGCGGCTTTGCGTCACCGGCGCTGCGGCCATGGTCGAGTTCTGCCGCGAGCACGGTATTGCTCACAATGTGTGCGGCAAAGTCATCGTCGCGACCCATGCTGAGGAACTCCCGCGGCTGGAGGAATTGCGCACGCGCGGGGAAGCCAATGGCCTGACTGGCCTGCGGATGATTGGCCCTGAAGAGTTGCGCGAAATCGAGCCGCACGCCACGGGATTGCGAGCGCTGGTGGTGCCCTCGACAGGAATCACCGACTACGCGCGGGTGTGCGAGAAATACGCCGAGCTAATATCGGCAGCAGGCGGCACCGTTCTCTTGTCGGCGGCTGCGAAGGGCATCCGCCGCATGCCGAACGAAATCGTGGTGGAAACGTCGCGGGGCGCGTTCTCGACTGCTTCACTCATCAACTGCGCGGGACTGTTCAGCGACCGCATCAGCCGGATGGCAGGTGACGATCCCGGCGTGATGATCGTTCCATTTCGCGGTGAATATTACGACCTCGTGCCGGAGCGCGCCCCATTGGTGAGGGCGTTGATCTATCCCGTGCCCGACCCGCGCTTTCCGTTCCTCGGGGTGCACTTCACCCGCCGCATCACAGGCAGGGTCGATGCCGGTCCCAACGCCGTCCTGGCGCTGGCGCGCGAGGGCTACCGTCACACCGACATCAACGTGCGTGACCTGGCCTCCGCGTTTTCGTTTCCTGGCTTCTGGCGCATGGCGGGGAAGCATTGGCGCAACGCTCTCGACGAATGGCACCGGTCCCTTTCAAAGGCAGCGTTCGTTCAGGCGTTGCAACGTTTGCTTCCAGAAGTAGGTGAGAAGGATCTGGTTCCCGGCGGCTCCGGCGTGCGTGCTCAGGCACTCAAGCCCGACGGGACCTTGGTCGACGATTTCCAGTTTGTCCCGTCCGGCAAAGTTCTGCACGTGCTCAACGTGCCATCGCCGGCGGCCACGGCCTCGCTGGCCATTGGCAAGGCGATCGTCGACACTGCGGTGCAGAGTCAAGTTCTCTTGTAATCTTCCGCCGGCGCAACTAGCTCGGTCAGAAAATCAGATGTAGCGACATCTGGATCTGCCGCGGGCTGCCAATGGTCTTGTTCGTGATGCCGAGACCGCTGAGCGACGGGCAAACGTAGATGGCCGTGAAATCCTGGTTGCAGGGCGTGGTTGCGCCAGGCTGACCGACCACCGGAAAGCCGTTGAAGTTGATGTTCTGGCTGACGTCGTCGATGGGGATATCGAAGCTCGCCGTATTCGTGACGTTGAAGATGTCCATTCGGTAGTTCAGCGAGAAACGCTCGGTGAGTTGCGTGGCTTTCCCGATCGAGATGTCGGCGCGTCTCTGCCAGGACTGCCGGAAGATATTGCGCTGGCCATGGTCGATGAAGTTCGTCTCGTAGGGATCGTTGCTCGGAATCGCGCCGTTCAAGTCACCCGGATTGAGTAAGGGCAGGCCGAAGCAGCTGGCCTTGAGAGCCGGAAGACCGGGCGTCGCCCCAGAAGCGCCGGTGAGGGCCTGCTTGGGAGAGCATCCCGCGAGCGGAACGACCGGATTGGTGATGCCGTCGTTCACGCCGTAGAAGATGCTGCCCACCGCGCCGGAATAGTCGACAATGCTGTACGGCTGACCGCTTTGGATTACCGTCAAACCGGAAATTGACCAGCCATCGACGATCTTGCCCTTCAACGAAGAAGCCGAGAAAAACTTCGGCAGCGCGTAGGTGTAGGTGAAATTAAACACGTGCTTGCGGTCAAAGTCGGAAAGCCCGTAGCCCGAGCGCAGATCCAGCGGATTGTTGCCGTTGTAGAACAGCCCCATCGCGCTTTGCTCGTCGGTGGCGTGCGAATAGGTATACGAGGCGCCAACCTGCAGGCCATGGCTCATCTTCTTTTCCAGGTGCGTCTGCAGCGCATGGTAGGCGGAGATGCCGGCGGCCGTGTAGGACTCCGACTCGGAGGAATAACCGATATACGGAACGCGTAGGTCGACGTTGCCGCCTTCAAATGTCAACTGGTAAGGCTGGCCGTTGGGCAGCGGGATTCCGGTGAAGCTGTTGGGCGCAGTGACAATCGAATATCCGTAAGTGTAATCCTGCTCACCCACCGGACTACCCACCAGCATGGGGTGGGACGGCGAGGCAATCCTGGCCTGGTTGAAGGGCAATGGAACGACCGCGTGGCGGCCGAGGTTCCCGACGTATCCAACTTCCAGCACCAGATCGTTGCGCGGCTGCCATTGAATGTCAAGCGTCTGGTTCATGGTGTAAGGCAGCTTGTTGGCGCGGTTGTAATCGGCAAACGAGAAGAGCGGGGCGCCGAATGAAATATCCGAAGCGTTGGGCAACTGCAGGAGTGCGGGATTGCCGCTGGGCGGCGGTCCGAGCGAACTTCCCCACGGCGCCTCGAAAGTGCTGCACGTCGTGTACCCGAAGGTGCTGCAAGATGTCTGATTCACCCACGGCGGAGTCTGGTTCACGCCGAAGGGGCCGCCGGCGATAACGCCGGAGGCAAAGCCGGGGGAGAGATAAGTGAACAGCTCTCCGCGATCATAGTAGAGGCCCCAGCCCGCGCGAACCACTACTTTGTCGTTGAACTTCCGCGGGCTCCAGGCAAGACCCACGCGAGGCGCAAGTCCCCATTGCCGCCCGGTCAGAGTCGAATCGCTGACGCCCTTGGTGGGGAAGTCCGGATTGTTTCCGGCAACAATGAAACCGTTGGAAATGATTGTGTCCGATGGAATGTCGTAGTTGTACCTCGCCGGATCGAAATTGAAAATACGGCCGTTCTTCTCGGTGAGGCCTCCGTGATAGTCGAACCGCAGCCCTGCGCTGAAGCTGAGGTTGGGACGGATTTGGAATTTATCCTGAATGTACGTGCCCGTTTCCTTCGAGCGGTAATAGCGGTTGGCGTCGCCTTGCAGGAACGTCGTAGTGATGAACCCATCCGCCGAGTACGTGATGGGCGAGCCCGTAAGGAAGTTGTCGAAATTGGTGAAGCCGATCATGCCGGAGTTCGTTCTTTCGTCTCGGGCGTTAAGCTGCGTGTAGGAGTAGCTCCCGCCGAAGGTGATCGTGTGCCGGCCCCGAGTCCAGATGGCATTGGCAGAGGGCATCCAGCGGTTCTGAAAAATGCCGGTGAAAGCGCCTTGCGATGCCGCCGTCGAGCCGATGGTGGTTCCGGCGTTGAAAACGAAGTTGGAATTGAGCGGAGAGCCGTTTCCTAGATCGTCCACGATCGTGATCCCGGGAAAAACACTGGATCCAAAATTATTGATGCCCACAGATTCCGCTGAGAAGGGCTGTCCGATTGTGCTGTAAACCTTCTCGCGGATGAATCCGAACACCTCGGAGACGCTGAAGTTGGGCCGGATCGACTGAGTGTTCGTGACGGAAGCGACCTGGCTGCCCGCATCCAGGTGCTGCGGAAACCCTTCCACCGCGGAGTACCCGAACGGCGCCGTGGTGGGATCGTGCTGGTAGTAATACTTCAAAGACAGAGTGTCTTTGGAGGTCGGCTGGTAGTCCAAATCAGCAACGGCATGATCGGAGATGAAATACGCTGGTTGGGTTAGGAAAACGTTCTCCGGGAAATTCAGGCTTGGAGTGAAATTCGGATTCGCCGACGGGAATAGAAACTGGCCGTTGGGCAGCTTGGCGTTCAACAACTGAAGCGCGACTCCATCCACTCCCGCTGCAGTAAGGCAAGGCTCCGGAGCGGGCGGTGGGCCGCAGCCGGGCCGAAAATTCTGATTGGAAACGGCTGCAAGCGCCGCCGCGCTGCGGTCGTCGGTCAGGCCAAAAGGCACTGCTGTGCGCGAAGTCCCGATTTGCAGGTCGGAAGCGTGAGTGTGCTGAAAGGCAAGGTAGCCGAAAAGCTTGTCCTTGATGATCGGACCGCCCAAGGCGCCGCCCGCTGTATACCGGTGCAACTGCGGGACAACTTCATTCGCCGGGATGTTGCCATCCTGCTTGTAGAAGTAGGGAGCGGCATTCAGCGCATCGGTTCCGCGGTGAATGTACGCCGTGCCGTGGATGGAATTCGTACCGGAGGCGGTGCTCAAGTCGATGTGGGCGCCACTCGTAGATCCCTGTTGCGCGTCGTACATCGATGTGTTGACGCGAAACTCCTGAACGGTCTCCGGGGCGGGCGTCGGCAAAGCTTGGCCAATCGCCAGATACGGCGAGGCTGTGCTCTGAATTTCCTCCGCAGTGGTGCTGCCCGCGCCTGAAACGCCCGTGTTATTCACGATACGGGCCGACGCCACGGAACTCGTACTCTTGCCGTTGAACAGATTGCTGGCGTCCACTCCGTTCAAGAGGAAAGTGTTGCTGGTGTCGCGTTGGCCGTTGGCCCAGATCGGCTGGTTGCCCAGGCCTTGGTTGACGCCGGTACCGCCCGGCAGCTCCGCGTTTACACCGGGAGAGAGAATCGCCAGTCCTGTGAAACTGCCTGTCGGCAGCGGGATCTCATCGATCTGGTCTTTTTCCAGAATATAGCCATTCGTGGTGTCGACCGCATTCATGGCCGGCGCTGCTTCGACGTCAATGGTCGTGCCCACCTGACCGACTTTCAGCGTGACGTTCAATGTTGCCGTTCGATTGGCCTGCACGAGAATCGACGGCAGCCTCTCCGCCTGGAACCCTTCGTGGCTTACGGTGACGGTGTACGTGCCGATCGGAAGATTGACGAAGTCGTAGGCGCCGCTTCCATTCGTCTTCAGCGTGCGCGTGAGTTTGGTCTGGTCACCGACAATGGTGACCATGGTGTCGGGCAGCACGCTGCCGCTCCTGTCGCTGACCGTTCCCGTAATGCCGCCCAACGTCTGCTGTGCAAACGTGAACAATGAGAACAGGGAGAATTGCAGAACCGCAGCCAACAAGAAAATGCCCAGCTTCCTATGCATCGCCATGAATGTGCACCTCGTCAGGGTAGAAACACAAATCCAAAGCAGCCGCCAAACTGCCGCGCGCTACGAGTCACTTTGTACGACTTTGTCTCAGAGCTGGTTAGCTCCCCACTTGCTCTGCACTGCCAGGCTGGAAAACTATGCCGCCAAATGTACGCGAACTCTGGCGAAAGGGAAAGCCACAGGCTTAATGAAAATTCTTTTGCCGGGAATCAGGATTTTTTATGGCTCAGACAGTTCGACGCTCTCCGGCAAGGCTACCTTCTTGCCTCGCGCCCGAACCGCGAACCATCCCAGTCCCGCAATCAGGTAGGCGAGATAGATGTAAGGGAGCTTGCCGTAAGGACCTTCAGGTACAGGGTAGAGATTGCCGATTAGCGCCAGCAGCATGGCCGCCGCGGCCAGCCACGGAACGATCTGGGCACGGGCACTGAATGTGCCGTGTTGACGCAGGTAACGCGGCAGCGCGACGCACACTAACGCGTAAGCCACGATGAAGCCGTAAGTCGCCAATGAGCCCAGCCAGCCATAGACATCCAGTCCGCTGGCGCCGCGATAAGCCAGCACAGCGACTGGCAGTAATGCGGCAAAGCCAGTGATGACTACGGCACGACTTGGGGTGTGATTCTGGGCATGAGTGGAGCCCAACGATTCATGAGCGAGCCCGTCGTGCGCCATCCGCAACAGCACGCGGGCGGCGGCTGTGATGCAGGCCAACGTGCCGGCAAACATACTGACCAGGGCGCCGATGTCGATAAGTATTCCCAGCACCGGCACGCCGCCGACTCGCGCCAGCACGTGCATTTGATCCGGAGTGCTTCCCAGATCCTGACCTACGATATGGAAGCCCAGCACCTCGGTATACGCGCAGATCGTGAAGAATGCTCCCGCCAGGACGGCGCTCTGAATCACCGCGCGCGGAATTGTTCTGAGTGGATTGTGCGCTTCCGTTCCCAGCGTGGTTGCGCTCTCAAAGCCCACAAAGCTGAACAGCGCCAGCACCAGGCCGAGGCGCAGCCCGCTCCCAGTCATGCCATGCAAATGGAGTTCATCCGCGTCCAGGTGCCAGCCGTGACGAAACAGGACGAGCACGACAACAATTACGATCACCGAGACCGACGCAGCTTCAATCCACAGCATGAGTCGCGCGGAAATCTTCACGTCCCGATAGGCAATCCAGATGGAAACTCCCGTGACCACGAGAGACAGCGCGACAGCGGAGAAAATGTGTCCAGTCGCATCCTGTAGCAAGAGGTTCGCATAATGATAGAAACCGCCAATGACGCTCGATCCCGTGGCCACATAGGCCAGCAAGAGGCTCCAGGCAACGGTCGCAGACAGCCAGGGAGGCAAGGTGGTCGATGCGTAGGTGTAGAGTGACCCCGGAGACGCGGAATGACGGGCGTAGCGCGCAATGCACAGTCCAACCAGAAAAATTGCGACGGTGGCCAGGGCGTACGCGAGCCATGTCCCGTTCCCCGCGAGCGCGCACACCAACGGGATCGTCGCCGCCGGGGTTGTCGTGGGCGCCATGGTAGACACCGACTGCGCCAGTGTTTCCATGGGAGACAGAATGCCGCGCCGCAAACCGTAGTCTGCGCTTTGGGAAGGCTCCGGCGGTGTTAGCTCCGTCAAGTAAGCTGCTCCTTCGTCGACCAAGTTGTGATTGGGCTGGGATTGTACAACATACGGCGAGAGATCGATGGCGAGACCGGTGTCGCGAGGGGCTAGAAGAAAAACTGATTTGTGGTAACGAGAAAAGGAGTTCGAGCCGTAACAAGCAAGGTGCTACTGTGACTGTGTACATCGTTGATTTGTAGGTCGAAGATCGACCGTCATCTCAGCGCGGCTTGAAGTCTGGTATGAGAGCTTGTCCTAATACCGAATGCAAAGCGTTCGGCCACATTGTGTACTCGGTCGCGACGCGTTGTCCCTTATGCAGATGGGATTTGAAGAATGCTCTCCCCGCGAGCGAAACCGCGCCTCCGCCGAAGCCTGACAGGCATCTTCCTGCCGCGCGCTAACGTCGCGCTCTGCGCACGACTTCACTTCCCGATATCTTCGTTCCACAAGTCTGCATGCGTGCTGACGAAATCGCGCATCATGCGAATGCATTCCTCGTCGTCCAGCACAATCACGCTCGTGCCGTGCTGCCGGAAAAGATCCTCAGCGCCGAGGAAGTTTCGGTTTTCGCCAATAATGACGCGGGGAATCCGGAATAGCAGGGCCGTGCCGGTGCACATGATGCAGGGACTGAGCGTACTTACCAGCGTCAACTCCGCCCAGTCGCGCCGGCGGCCGGCGTTACGCAGGCATACTGTTTCCGCATGCGCTGTCGGGTCGCCGTTCTGAACGCGAAGATTATGGCCCCGAGCCACGATCTCGCCGCGCTTGTCAGCCAGAACCGACCCGATCGGTAAGCCTCCTTCGAGCAGTCCCTTCTTCGCCTCGGCCAGAGCCTCTTGCAGTAACGCCTGATCGTTCATGTTCCTCCGAACGTGGTTAGCGAAGCTAGTCAGCGAAGCTTGTAGCGTTGCAGTTTGCCGGTCGCGGTCTTTGGCAATTCCAGAACGAACTCGATTTGATGAGGTCGCTTGAAAACAGGCAGGCGCTCCAGAACGAACCGCTGCAGTTCCTTCGCGACCTCCGGACTTCCATTCGTGCCGTTCCGCAACACGACGCAGGCCACCGTCTTCACGAGTCCGTCTCCATCTTTCCGTCCGACGACTGCCGCTTCGTGCACGTCCGGATGTTCGACAAGTTGATTCTCAATTTCAACCGGACTGACCCATGTGCCGCTGACTTTCAGCATGTCATCGGAGCGCCCGGCGTACCAGAAATATCCGTCGGCGTCCTGATAGTAGCGGTCGCCGGTGCGCATCCAATGGCCACGGATCGTGTCTTTGGTTTTCTCGTGCTGGTTCCAGTAGCCCGCGCAGGCGGCGTCGGTCTTGATGATCAGATCGCCCATTTCGCCGGTAGGCACAGGCTGATTGCTCTCGTCGACGATGCGCGCATCAAAGCCGGGAATAACGGTGCCGCTGGACCCCGGTTTGACGGTGCCTGGCCGATTCGCGATGAACATATGCAGCGCTTCCGTCGATCCAATGGCATCGAGAATCTCCACGCCAAAGCGCTCCTTGAAGCGATGAAAGATGGCGGCAGGCAAGCACTCCCCGGCTGAGATGGTGTGGCGAACTGAAGAGAGATCCGGTTCGCGCGCCGCTCCCTCCGACGGATGAGCCAGCAACTTGGCATAGTTGGAAGGCACGGAGAAAAACAGCGTGGGACGAAAACGCTCCACCACGTCGAAAACCGCCTGTGGTCGGGGAGGGCCGGGGAGCAGGATGCTGGTCGCTCCAACTGCCAGCGAGAAATAAAGGCCGTTGCCTAAGCCATAAGCGAAAAACAGCTTGGCTACGCTGAAGAAGCGGTCGTTTTCCGTAGCCTGCAGAATGCCCTTTGCATAACGTTCCGCACACACGACCATGTCGTGCTGCAGATGCACGCAAGCCTTGGGCTTGCCTGTGCTTCCTGAGGAATAAAGCCAGAAAGCGGCGTCATCCTTACTGGTGCGCGCCGCATCGAGATTGGCGGAGCAGTCGCGAGTCCAGGAATCAAACGACAGCCCGTTCGTACCGTCTGCAACTCCGACAACGACGATCTGCTGCAGGTAGAGGAGTTTCTCCGCGGGAATGGCCTGCAGTAAAGGCAGAAGGGAATCCGTGACAATCGCAATCCGTGCCCGAGAGTTGTTGAGCAGGAATTCGTAATCGGCCGGTTTCAACAGAGTGTTAACTGGGACGGGCACAGCTCCGATTTTGATAGCCCCGAAAAAGCTTGCGGCAAATTCTGGTGTGTCCAGCAAGAGCAGAAGGACCCGTTCCTCGATCCTGACGCCTAAATTCTTCAGCGCATTCCCAACCCGGTTCACCAAGTCGAAGAGTTGGCGGTAAGTGACACGCCGGTCCTCGCATTCGATCGCGATCCTGTTGCCACGGCCCTCGACGATATGGCGGTCGACAAAGTACGACGCCGCGTTGAACTCTTCGGGTAGCGGAAAGGGTGAGGTGGTCATGACTCGAGAGGGAAAAAGCTACTGCTCGTCTCCCCCAGGGACGGCAGGCCAACCAGTTCAACCAACATGGACCGCACGCATGGCCATGATTTCCTTCACGGCGCGATGGCCCTGATCGATGGCGATGTTCGTATACGCGTGTCCATCGGCATCGGAGTTCGCAATGGTAATCCGGCCAAACGGCTGCCGTCCGATCACGCAGGGCCGCTCTGTATCCGGGCGGTCCAGCGGTTCAAACAAGCGATTGTATTCGTAGGCATAACCGTGCGGCCACCGGTTCACCGTGATCGCCTCGATGTCCGCAGAAGCGTCGAATCCGCCGGCGGAAAGCATGCGTCCCAACTGATCGCGGACCTGATGCTCGAATGTCTCGAACTTCGTAGTGAACAACTCCCATCGCCCCGCCCGGTACTGGTCTTTACAGGCTTGTCCGGGTTGGCAAGGGGTGCGTAGCAAGTGCAGCACGCAGGGCTCATCGGGCGAAGCCGGAAAGTTGTATTCCCCCATCGATACCGGGTAATCCAGTGCGATGTTCGAGAAGTATCCCCCCGGAGCGTAGATGGAACTCAGCCCCAGCTTCTGAAACGATTTCCAGTTTCTGATTTGCACGTTCACGTAGACCAGCGGAATCTTCACCGCGTAGGCGAGGGCTTCCTTCTGCTTGTCGGGCATCTCCGGACAAAGATAAGGAATCACCATGTTGTAGCAGGCGAGAACGCAGAACGGTGCGCGTACCCGGCGCGCCTGGCCCTCACGAACGTATGTGACCTCAACTTCATTCGCGCTCGGCGGATCGCCAACGTGCTTCACGTGGACAGCGGTACTGTTCAACCTGATTCTGACCTTGTTTTCGGGATCATCGAGCTTCGCGTAGTTCATGCGCGCGGTGACGATGTCTTCCATCGTGTTCCCGGCCGCCGATCCCGGTACCAAGGTACGTACCAGCAACCTCGCGATCGAGGCGTTGCCATCGGGGAAATGGAAGATGTACGGCTCTTCTTCATTCTCGTCGTCTCCGTTGCGACGCTTTGGCAGTTGCATCCCGGCGAAACCGGGGAAGCCATACTGGGCGCAGTCGTAGGCGCAGACCGCGTCGATGCCGACAGCCCATAAATCGTGCGTTGTGGTCTGGAAGACCTTGACGACGTCGGCATGCACCTTCACGTCTTGCAGCAGGAAATCCTTGTAGCTCTTCTGGATCAGCTTGACCCGCTTCTGCTCCGGAGTAAGCCCCGGCAGATAGTCAACTTTCGCATCCTGCAAACGGACCAAATCGCGCCGCGCCTCGGGCGCAATCGGCATCTGATCGACAACCTTGGTGGAATACCGCGGACCGAGATAAGAAGACTCTTCTTCCATCACCAGTCGGTCTTCGCCGAAGGTCCCCTTGTCGAAGAATGTGCCCTCGTTCAGCTTAAGGTTGGAGAATAGCTTCTGGTCGTAATACTTGTAGAAGCGCCGCACATCGACTCCCAACTCGCGCAGAAGCTCCTTGGAAATAGCGCTGTAGTTGGCTGGCGCTTCAATCGACTGAGTGCCGCCATATCCCAGCAGCAGGCGGCTGCCCGAGCGAAATTCATTGCGCTTGGCGTGTCCGCCAAAGTCATCGTGATTGTCGAGAATGAGGATCCGGGAGTTTGGGCCGGCAAATTTGCGGTAGAAATACGCTGCGGCCAGGCCGCTGATGCCGCCACCGACGACCATCAAGTCGTAGGTCTCGTCGTCGGCCGATGCCTCCGGCCAGTGCTTGCCGTCGCGCAGATCGTGCGCCACCTCCCATGAACCATCGTGGCTGCCGCGCATGCCGGTCTTGGCCGGAGGATAGTAGTCCGCCTCCTTCTGCGGAGCGAAGGGAGAACCCGCCACGCCAAAAGCGTCCACCCACGGGCTGCCCGCCACCAGGGAAGCGCCCACGGCAATGCTTACCCCATTCAGGAAATCTCTGCGGGTGATAGTTCGGTTCGTGTTCGATTCTGGAGGTGTGGAATTCTGCGGAGCGGAGTCGCGTTTGTCGCCCATGAATGTCTCAGCTTAGTGAACTAGGTATCGACAAATTCGAAGCACTCTGGGGCCCCGATGCGATGCCACGCGAGAGTTCTGACCTTCTAGATTGGACTCAGAATCACTGGTGCGAAAGGGGGGACTCGAACCCCCACGGTTTTACCCGCCAGATCCTAAGTTCAACTCGAACCAAGAATCAATAGTTTAGCGCAGTTTGGATGCTTTCAGATTTGCTAGTAGACATGCGGGTTTCAATCCTTTGCTTCACCTCGCACCTCAACCCATCCAAACAGACACCGGGGACAATTTTGGGCACAGGCCAGTAGCGAGGTTCGTTGCCCCCGTAATCTGCTCACTCTGCTGCAGGTTTCGCCCCGCGCCACTTCGTTATTGCAAAGCATTGGTCGTGACGAAAATCAGCCCTTTGGGAAGGAAACGCACCTTTGGCGATGAGAGCAGCGCGGAGGCTAAACGTCTGGAAGACTCGACCGGCCAGACATTAAACGTGCGCGACGCTGCGATGATCATTCGCGGTACGGGGATGCGTCCTGGCGAAGCTTTGCCCTCCGGTTTTCGCATAACTGTGCTGGAGGGGATCATGGCTGTGAGCCTTGGTACCCTGTTTCAGCGCTAGTGTCGTTTGCCGACACCGTTATTTGGGTTGAGCAGGCGTGGGTTGAGCAGGCATGGATTGCACGGCAGCCCGGACTGGCAGCACTGGCGGGGTTGGCATCTTCGGAATGGCGGGCGGCACAACAGACGGTCGCACCGGACGCTGCCCGGGCCGCCCACGCCGCAACTCGCGCTGTTCTGCCATCTTCTTATATTGTTCGGTGACGTCCGTCAGGCGAACGTTTTCGTAGCCGCTTCGCTTGGCCATGATGCGGTAGTCGAAGGCGATGCTGGAGCTTCCGCCCCCCAGTTCATGCACTTCGAACGAATTCGCAGTCTTCTGACTGACGTAGAGTCCCTTGCAGTCGCCGTTCGGAGTGAGGAATACGTGATATTCCGTGCCCGTATTCACGGTCTGCGCGAAAGTGGGATCGAGTTCGATGCGAGCGGAGCCTTTCGAGAGTTGGCCGGAGCCGGCATCTTCAAACCAGTTCTCCGGTGACTGGACAGCGTAGAGTGAGACCTTGCGCGCGCCACTGTTGGTTGGAACTACGGCGGTGACCGTGCCCTCGCAGTTCAGAGTGCCGCTAACGTCCATCGCGCATCCTTTGCCCGTGTTCCCGCCATAGGCTGACAGGAGAAGTGCATTATGTTTCACAACGTCCCCGATCCCCCCACTACCGAAGTTTGCAACATAAAGCGTCCCATAGGTATCGCTATAGTTCTCGAACTCACCGGCTATAGAATCGTCGGCGGTCCCGACCACTCCCACTCCGAGAATGCCTCCTGTTTGGTTTGTGTCACCCCAGACACCGTAGGCACCTCCGAAAAATCTGGTATATGTGGCGCCGGTGACGCTTGGGCCCACCCCGACGCCGTAAACGCCAATTCCATTGGGGCTTGCATTCTCACCGAGGACCCCATAGGTATCGCCGCTCGTTCCGGCGGCGTTGCCTGCGACGCCGGCCGCGCCATTGGTTGTTGTGTAATTCAGTCCATAGACCCCCTCCGTTTGGCCGTTCCCGTTGGCCTGCCCGACCACGCCGGCTGCGCCGGCGGCGGTGCTGCTGATGTCCCCCCAAACGCCGAGATACCCACCGAACCCGAAGATGCCGGTACCGTTTGCGCTCGAAGCATTTGCGGACAGGCCGGCGCCCGTCGTCGCATTAATTGTTAAGCCGTTACCCGACGACGCGTTAATCGTTTGCGGTGCGGTGAAGGTATTGGCCGCTCCCAGGGATGGCACTCCAGGGAAGGTCTGCCCCGACGCAAAATTGACGGTGCCGGTGAAGTTGCCGGTGCCGTGAACGTCCAGAGTGTAGGCGGGTGTTGCCGTGCCAATGCCTACGCTGACACCAGTTGGGCCCAGCACCAGAGCATTGCTTTCGCTGACCACGGCGTTCGCACCTATGGCGGAGGCGTTGGTCAGGCCGCTGGATCCAGGGTTTGCGTTATAGCCGAGGAAGGTATTGAGGGAGCCAGTCGTATTCACCGCCCCTGAGTTGTAACCCAGCGCTGTGTTGTCCTGGCCGGACGTGTTGGCGTCGAGCGCGTAGTCACCAACGGCAGTGAGGAAATAGCCGGAGTTGGTGACGCTGCCGGCGAGACGGCCAAAGAAAGCGTTATAGCTCCCGCTGGGCCCGTAATTGTGAATGAAGGGAACGCCGCCAAAGTCAATCACGCCCTGGGTTCCACCGCTGGTGGTATTGGGCAGCAAGATATTTGCGTTTATCGTCTGATTGCCAGTGAAGGTGTTGGCCGCTGACAGCTGAGGAACCTTCGTTGTGTCCACATTGAGCGTCGTGCTGCCGCCTAACGTCACGGCGCCACCGCCGGTCAAACCCGTTCCAGCAGTTACCGTAAGCGACGGGTTGGCCAGCATGGTGTTGCTGACCCCGCCAGTGGCGATGCTCAGAGTGCCGCTGGTCGTGATGGGGCCGCCGGTCAGTCCCGCGCCGCTCGCCACACTGGTTACGGTGCCGCCGCCACCTTTGGCCGCCGTAGTTTGTGTCGTGCCATCCGGAAACATGAAACCACCGGCAGAGGAGCGAATTGTCCCACTGACGTCGAGGGGATATGCCGGCTTGGTCGTGCCGATGCCGACGCTGGTGCTGCCGCAGGGCGATGTGCATCCATTTTGTCCGCTGATGGCGCCCAGGACGATGGAGTTGCTTTGCGTTACCTGCGCATTCGCTCCGATCGCAGTGGCGTAGTTGATGGCGGCGGGATTGGTGAGACCGTAGTAACCGCTGGAGGAGCCAAGGAAGGTGTTATAGGTGCCGGTCAGATCGACGTCGGCAACGTA
Organism: uncultured Acidobacteriaceae bacterium; assembly: GCA_963701935.1. Taxonomy (GTDB): domain Bacteria; phylum Acidobacteriota; class Terriglobia; order Terriglobales; family Acidobacteriaceae; genus Sulfotelmatobacter. The sequence goes on from CAVPBT010000006.1 coordinate 224,710, forward strand.
CCCAGCCTCGTACCCCAGCGCGGCATTGTAGTTACCGGTTGTGTTGTAGAAGAGCGAATTTCCGCCCACGCCCGTGTTGCTTGTGCCCGTTGTGTTGCCCTCCATCGCCTGCCAACCGTTGGCGGTGTTGTAGGTTCCAGTTGAATTCTCATCGAGCGCAAAATAGCCGGTAGCCGTGTTGGCTATGCCCGTGCTGGTGTTGGACTGCAGGGCGTAGCTGCCAATGGCTGTGTTGTCGATGCCGGTGGTGTTGGCGTAAAGCGAAAAATATCCGACGGCGGTGTTGTTAGTGCTGCCGCTGTTGCTGTAGAGAGCGGAGTCGCCGACGGCCGTGTTCTGGCCTCCGCCGGTGTTTTTGCTGAGAGCCGCGTAGCCAATCGCCGTGTTGTTGCTGCTGCTACTTCCAGCTTGGCCCAGGAGCGTATAGGCACCCAGTGCGGTGTTCTGGTTGCCCGTCTGGTTCTCATAGAGGGCCTCATAGCCGACCGCTGTGTTGTCACCGCCTGCTGTGTTGGCGTTCAATGCGGCGTAGCCGTTGGCGGTATTGCCGCTGCCAGTGTTGACGGCGAGTGCGCCCCATCCCGTGCCCGTGTTGTTCCCGCCGGTGGTCGCACTGCCGGGACCAGCGAACCCGAGGAACGCGTTTCTGCTGGTGTACGAGCCGTAGTCAAACAGATTGCTGCCGATCTCGAAGCTGCTGCCTGTAACGATTCCAGTCGCGCTCAGGTTCCCGTTCACCGTTTGATTGCCAGTGAAGACGTTGGCCGCGCCTAACTGCGGCACAACGGAAGTGTTGATCCCGACGGTCGGCGAGGGAGCGCTGCCGGTCACGCTGATGCCGGTTCCCGCAGTGATGCCGGTAACGGTGCCCGTGCCGGCCGAGGAGCAACTCCACCCGCTGCTGCCGTATTGCAGAATCTGTCCCGTGGCACAGGTGGTGAGGCCTAGCGTGACATTGCCGCTGGTGGCGCCACCCGTCAGGCCGCTGCCGCTAGCCGTTATTATGCCGGTGATCGTGCCGTCGCCGGTGCCGGGAAAGGTCTGTCCTGGCGCAAACGTGATCTGTCCGTTGCTGGCGATGTTGAATCCCGTCTCGGCTGGCTTGGTGGCGCCTGCACCAAACAGCAAATTCAAAGTCCCGGAGGCCGTGGCCGTGTCATTACCGACGGGTTCGGCCAGCCACTGGAAAGTCTGCGCCACGGCTTTGCTCGTCGTGCTGCTGAAAGCCGAAGCGGCCAGATTCAGCGGTTGCGAATTGGCCCCCTTGGTTGCGGTCGCATTGCCGGCCGCGGGCAGGCTGAGTGTACCGCGAATCGTGCTGCCGCCTTTGACGTCGAGAGTGGAGGCAGGAGTGGTGGTGTTGATGCCAATCTTGGCGGTGCTGCCCGTGCCGGATTGAAACAGCACTGAACTGAGAATGTCCGACGTCGTATCCCACAGCGGCAGATAGTTGACCGTGCCGGTGCCGGTGACCGCGCTACCCGCTGGCGGTGGCGTTGAACTCTGTGGCGTGACGCTGGCATCCAGCGGCGCGGCAACTGACGAACCGGATGATGGTGCCGCTAGCACGAAGGCCGAGGCAGGCAATCCCCCCAAGGTTGCCGCATCCCCGGCCTTCAGTGCATAGGGCACGCTGAGCAGCAGCACGCGCGGCTGTTCGACTTGCTCGGCGATCCGCACTCCCAGCCAACGCGCTTCGCCCGTGGTAAACAAGGCCTTCGGCACGCCGGTCGGTTGGGTGATTCCCAGTTGCACGGAGTAATGTCCCGTGGCATCGAGCTGGACATTATTTTGGGTTTCGGTCCACAGCGGCTCGCCACCCTGCTGAGCAGCGTACAGCGAAAAGGTGATGCTCACTGCGCCGCTGAGAGTGTTGCCGCCTTCATCCGTGGCTATGTTGGAAAACTGAATCAGAGGCGGCACCTGGGCAGATGCGGCCGTGGAAGCCGGAGCCCCGGGCGTCTGAGCCGCGATGGATAGAAGGAGCGACAAGAATCCGACTGCGACGCAAGCGAAGCGGAGCTTCATGGCTGATCTCTCCTCAAAGACACGAACGCATTCCAAACGGGGCGAGATACCTCTCATCAGCCCCATGAAACCTTCATCGCAAACCGCCACCGCCACACGCGGCTGGAGGAACCGCCACCGCAAGAGGCGGCTTTGGTCCTCATTCTGAATGGCTCAAGAATCATTACGGCGTCACCCGGAACGCCACGTTGCTCTTGAGTGTCTTCTTGGGCGTAGTCACCTCGACCTTGCCGGTGGTCGCGCCGGTGGGCACAGTGGCAGTGATTTCGGACCCCCTAGCCACGGTGAACGTCGCTGCCGTGCCGTTAAACGTGACACTGGTCGTGCCGGTCAGATTGTTCCCCAGGATGGTCACCTTCGTCCCCGCCTTGCCGGCGGTGGGCCGAGTCACCACGAAGGGACCCAGGCCCATTGAAATGCTGAATACCGTGCCATCGTTACTGGCTCCGGCATCTGGCGTTACACCGTAGAACGTTCCGTTCGTGCCTTGAATGAGGGCACCCTGAGGATGGTCACCGTCTGCGCAGCTTTGGGTACAAAAGTCGTAGAGAGTGGTCAGCGCTCCTGCAGTGGAGATTTGAAAGATCGTGCCCCCGTAGCCATTGAGCCCGTTTGGCCCGCCATCACTGGTCACTCCGTAAAGCTGTTTGTCGGTGCCTTGCACGAGGCCGGTAAATGGGGCTGCGCCGTCGCCCACTTCGAAGGTGTGCAGAACCGTCAGCAGGCCGGTCGGCGTAATTTTGAAGACGGTACCGCATCCGTAGGGAGCGTTGCAGGTCACGTCCCCGCCTGACGGAGCCGTGCCGTAGAAATTCCCATCAGCCCCTTGAACGGGCGTCGAGTATGGCCACTCGCCGTCCGTGCAACTACCACCCTGGGCACAAAAGCTGTAGAGAGTGGTTAGGGTGCCCGATAGAGTGATTTCGAAGAACGTGCCATAGTTGTTGGCACCGCCTAAGGAAGTTATCCCGTAGAGATTTCCGTTCGTGGCTTGAGTAAGGCCCGCCCAGGGGGATTCGCCGTCGGTGAAGTCGAAGCTGTGGAGCGTGGTCAGCGTTCCGATAGCGGTAATTTTGAAGACCGTGCCATAACCGTGCGCCCCGCCATAGAACGTCGTTCCGTAAAAACTCCCATTCGCCTGAAGCAATCCGCTGTAGGGGTATTCGCCATCCGTGACGTCGAAACTGTGCAGCGTAGTGACCGTGCCTGAGGGGCTCATTTTGAAGACCGTGCCAGCGTTGTTGGCCCCTCCGGCGGTGGTCGTACCGTAGAAGTTTCCAGTGGTGGATTGAACCAGCCCTCCCCATGGAGCGGCGCCGTCAGTCGGGTATCCGGCGAAGCTGTGCAGGGTGGTCACCGTGCCGGTCGGGGTCATCTTGAAGACCGTGCCGGCGCTGTTCGCCCCTCCGGCGGTGGTCGTACCGTAGAAATTCCCGTCGGTGCCCTGGACTAGAGACTCGCTTATGGGCGCGGAACCGTCACTCCCGTCGAAGCTCACCAAGGTCGTGAAGGTCTGGGCAGCCGAGGTAATCGCCATCGCGGCGCAAAACACAGAAATGATGCAGGTCGTTCTCGCCAAACTAAGTCTTCCCATACAGCCCCCTTTTTCCGTTTTCGCGCCCTCGTTCCTTTAGCTAAGCCCCCGGCGCTTTTGTGCTTCTGATTGGAATAGCGGAAACCAAGGCAAGAAACTGGCAGGCTTTCGCGAAAAACTAGGACTGGAGGCAAAAGTCTCTAATGAAGGATCGTCTGGAAGCCGGTCTGGAGCTGTGGTAGCCTGTCCTCGCTCGTCAGCCTCCCCAGTTACCTTCTGCCGTACTCAATGGCCGCCGACCAGAGTCCCTCGCCTAATATCACCGCACTGCTTCGAGCCTGGGGCGACGGGGATCAGTCTGCCCTGGAACACCTCACGCCTCTCGTTTACCAGGAACTCCACCGTTTGGCGCGGCGCCACATGTCTCGGGAAAATGAGGGTCACACTCTGCAGGCAACAGCCCTCATCCACGAGGTCTATTTGCGGCTGGTGGAGTTCCAAAGCGTGCGCTGGCAGGATCGGGCTCACTTCTTTGCCGTCTGCGCGCGGCTCATGAGACGCATTCTCATCGACTTCGCGCGTTCGCACGACTCCCTGAAACGCGGCGGAAGTGAACCCAAACTGGCGTTGGAGGAAGGAATGATTATTTCCCCTGACGTGCCTGCCCAGTTGATGGACTTGGAACACGCATTGATCAAACTGGCGCAGGCGGATCCGAGAAAGAGCAGCGTCGTAGAACTGCGCTTTTTCGGTGGTTTGACGGTGAAAGAAACGGCGGAAGTGTTGAAGGTGTCACCCGATACGGTGATGCGGGACTGGAGTATGGCGCGGGCCTGGCTGTTGCGCGAGATGGACGAGGGGGAGTGCCATGCAACCTGAACGCTGGAGCCGCATGGAGCATCTCTATCACGCGGCCATGGAGCGAGAGGAAAGCCAGCGAACAGCCTTTCTGGTGAGCTCCTGTGCGGGCGATGAGGATCTTCGTCGCGAAGTGGAATCGCTGATTGCTTACGCTCAGAAGGACGGAAGAATCATCGACCAGCCGGTCCTGGAGGTTGTTGCGGCGGCGATGGCCGAGGACTCTTCTGCTGAGGACCGAGACCCAGACCGACAAGATGATCGGCGCGCGGATCGCGCAGTACCGTATCGTCGAACGGTTGGGCGTCGGCGGCATGGGGGACGTTTACCGCGCAGTCCGCGCAGACGACCAATTCGAAAAGCAAGTTGCCATTAAGTTGGTGCGTCAAGGGCTGGACACGGAGTTTGTGTATGCCCGCTTCCGGAAAGAGCGTCAGATTCTGGCCGGCTTTGAGCATGAAAACATCGCCCGCCTGCTCGACGGCGGCACGACCGACGAGGGCAATCCGTACTTTGTCATGGAACTGGTCGAGGGCAAGCCCATCGATGAGTATTGCGATGAAGGCAACCTGGGCGTGGCCGCCCGCCTTGATCTTTTCCAGAGCGTTTGTTCGGCGGTGCAGTATGCCCATCAGAGGCTGGTCGTGCACCGCGACCTTAAGCCCGGTAACATTTTGGTTACATCCTCTGGCGTACCGAAATTGCTGGACTTCGGCATCGCAACTATTCTGAGCCCGGAAACTCATTCTCCAGAAGCGGACCCCACCGTGACCGCGCAGCGGATGATGACGCCGCAATTTGCCAGCCCCGAGCAACTGCGCGGCGAGATTATCACCACAGCCACCGATGTGTACTCTCTGGGAGTCGTCCTCTACAAGTTGTTGACCGGACACTTGCCGTATGGCCTGGACAAGAACTCGCCGTATGACCTGGCGCACGCAATTTGTGAAGTTGAGCCGGAGAAGCCCAGCACTGCGGTCCGACAGGCCGGGCAGCGGAGCACCAGTTCCGAAAAGTTGCAGCGGACACTGTCCGGTGACCTGGATCAGATTCTGCTGAAAGCGCTGCGCAAGGAGCCGCCCCGGCGCTATGCGTCGGCGCAAGATTTTGCTGAAGATCTTCGTGCCTATGCTCTCGGCTTGCCGGTGTCGGCCCGCCGCGGCACCTTCAGCTATCGCAGCGGCAAATTCATCAAGCGCAATAAGATTTCAATGGTGATGACGGCAGTGTTCGCAATGCTAGCCCTGGCTGCTGTGGTGGCGATTGTGAGGGAAGCGCGCATAGCCCGAATGCAGCAAGCCCGAGCGGAGCGGCGCTTCGAATCGCTGCGCAAGTTGACCAATTCGCTGCTGTTCGAGTTTCATGATTCCATTGAAAACTTGCCCGGTTCCACCTCCGCGCGCGAACTGGTAGTGCGCCGAGCCCTAGAATATCTTGACCAAATTGCAGCGGAGGCACATGACGACCCAGCCACTTTGCGTGACTTAGCGGCCGCATATGAGCGCCTTGGGCAAATCCAGAGCCAGGCTTTTCATCCCCATACGGGTGGGACAGGATCACTTCAGCAGGCGAACGAACTCTTCGACAAGGCGCTGGAGATTCGCCGGAGACTGGCGTCCTCAAACCCTCAGGATCTAGGCCTGCAATTTGATTTGCTGGGTTCCATGTTGAACGTCGCGGCGGTTTACGAAGAACGGGGGGATCTTGACAGAGCGCTGGACCTCCAACAACATCGGTTGGAAATCGAAAAACGATTGGCGGCGAAACAAGATTCCGAGGAGCTAGAGTCTGCCATTGGCAGTTCGCTGATCGGTATCGGCGACTTGAAGATCTGGCTCGGCGACTATGCATCAGCTGTTGACTATATGCAGCGAGCGCTGGCGATGAGCCAGGCTTCGCTCGACGCCAGTCCAGCCAGCTTCCAGTCGCGTCGCAGCGTATTGCGAGCGCATAGCTGGCTGGGTACAGCTCTGAAATTTGATCGGAAGTACGCTGACGCAGCCAGTGAAACTCGAAAAGCGCTTGCTTTGGCGGACCAGCTCGCGGCCGAAGATCCGGACAACACCTATGTGCAACGATATATCGGAAGCGATAGCGAGGAGTTGTGTAAATGCCTCGCTTATGCGGGCCTTTTTTCAGAAGTGCGAAGCCAATGCCGAAGGGCAATCGCGATCGATGAAAATATGATGAAGTCCGACAAGGACAATGTGCAGGCAGCTGCGGACTTCGCGTCTACGAATCTGACCACAGGCCTGGCTCTGTATCTGATGCACTCGCGGCGAGAGGCCGTCTCGTTTTTGCAGCGGGCGGACACGATATACCGTGACGTGGCGGTTCGGGACCCCGACTCCCAATCAAACGCCGTCGACCATGCGACCACTCTCATTTATTTGGGAAGAATCGATGCCCAGATTCATGAACCGGACCTGGCGCGCAAGCACCTTGAACAGGCCCAGGAAATGCTGGAGCAATTGGTGAAGCTCAGTCCGAAGCACCGGTATTTCCTAAACACGCTGGATGAAGCCCGGGCAGCGATCCAAGCGCTCCCGCAGGATACGGCTCCCCTTGCCGTCCATTGAGGTCAAACAGGGCTCTAGGCGCGAGCCGCTAATTGTGATTGGCACCCGCTGTCGCAGGTGGCGGAAGTTGGTTGAGAAAAACCTAGGTGGGCACAAGATCGGGCACAGTGCAAAAAGGGCCGATTCGAAATCGGCCCTCACTTGTTGGTGCGAAAGGGGGGACTCGAACCCCCACGGTTTTACCCGCCAGATCCTAAGTCTGGTGCGTCTGCCAATTCCGCCACTTTCGCACTGCGGAAATAGTTTACTGCCTTTGAAAGCCGTGGGGAAGATGCACTAGCCATCCACAGTATTGCTTGGGCCCACCTAGTGGGTCAGTTCCGCGATCTGCACGTGATAGGGCTCCAGCAACTCTCCCGTCGCATGATCGAGGCCGGCCACCGCGAGCTGGTAGTTGACCTCTGCCTGCAACAGGCCCAGTTGGGCGCTCGCCAGCTCGGTTTGCGCTTCCAGCACAAAGAAGATTGTTTCTGAACCCAGGTCGTACTTGCGCTGCTCCGCGGCCATCGTTTTCTTCGCCAGGTCCAACGCTTCTTTGCCGGCAGCGATGCTGAGTTTAGCCTGCTCGAGTTGATGGACGGCGTTCGCGACGTCGAGCGTGACCTGCTCGCGGAGTTGACGCTCGTTATACAAATCACTGCGCCGCGATACCAGCGCGTTCCCCATCTCGGCTTTCGCCGCCCGGTTTTTCAGCGGCAGAGTTAAGGAAAGTTGGGCCTCATATGTGGGATAGTTGAAGTGGAAGAGCTGATTCACGGACGAAGTCGTGACCGGCTGGCCGTTCACAAACGTCGAGTTCAGTCCATTGCTGCCGTACAGTCCCATCAGATCGAGCTCCGGGAGGAGATGATTGTGCGCCAACCGAATGCTGGTTTGGTCTCGGGCCAGGGCGGCGCGGACTGCGCCAATCTCGGGGCGCTTCGTCAGAGCTTGCTGCAGCGCAGTGGCGGTGTCGATCGTGCGTAACTCGCCCTCTGGTTCTGGCTTTTCGGTAAGCTCAAGATCGAGAGCCTGAATATTCGGATCCTGATCTGCCCCGATCGTCATGCGTAGCTGGTCTTCCGCTTGTTTGAGAGCGTATTCACTCTGAATGACCTGCACGCGCCGCGAAGCCACCTGCGATTCTGAGCGGTAGATGTCCAAAGGAGGCAGTGCGCCCAGTTCCAGCGCTCGCTTGTCGCGTTTGTAAGTCGCCTCAGCTGCGTCCATCGAGCTTTTCGATACGTCGAGGTTGCCGCGTGCTTCGACTACCGACCAGTACTGTGACACTGCCTGCAGAACGTTGTTGTTTACCTCCGCGGCAAAATTGGCCTTCGATTGTTCGAGATTTCGGCGCGCAATCAACAGTGGTGCGCGGTTGGGAAAGAGCCAGCCATTTCGTAGCAGCGGCTGGGTAACCTGGAAGCTCAGTGCGGAAGTGATCGACGGATTAATCAGGTTGAACGAGTTGTTGGTGAAATTGTTGTTGCTATTCAGTCCTCCCTGAATGTTCGTGCCAGTCTCGAACGTTTGTGAATAGTTGAACTGGGCAAATTGCGTGGTCGTGTTCACTGGGGCCGTCCCGGTTCCCTGCAACTGGCTAAAGGGTGGAGACGTAGTACTGGTCACGTTGTACGAACTCGTGATACTAGGATCGAATGGCGCGTGCGCACCCAACAGGGCGAATTTCGAAAAGTCCAACTGCGTCTCCTGAATTCTCACGAAGCTGTTGTTTTCGAGGGTGAGAACAACAGCATCCCGCAGGCTAAGCCGGAGCCTGCCGTCGGCGACATAGCTCCGCAGGTGCTCGGGCGCTTCCAGTTTGTCGGAGCGGACTTGCGGCGTGGCAAAGTCGCGATATCCCTCGTGTTGCTGCGCCCAGCCTGGCGATGTGAACAGAATGAACGGCAGAAGACAAACGAAAAGGCCAGGACGAGAAGATTTCATTCCTCAATTCCTCCAAGGTGTGTTGACTGGTGCCGTGAAGATGACGGCCGCGCTTCCTACTCCCAGCGAATCGCTTCGACGGGATCCAGACGTGCGGCTTTGACTGCAGGATAAATTCCGAAAACGAGGCCCACGCTAATCGAAACGATGAACGCGAGCAGGATGGAACTCAGCGTCACGATCGTCGACCATCCGGCCAGCAGCGCGATCAGACGGGACATTACGAAGCCGAACAGAATGCCGAAGCTGCCGCCCACAAAGGAGATCAGCATGGCTTCCACCACGAACTGGCGGATGATGTCCGATTGGCGCGCACCCACGGCGCGTCGAACGCCGATCTCTCGCGTGCGCTCCAGGATGCTGGCCAGCATGATGTTCATGATGCCGATCCCGCCCACCAGCAGGGAGATGGAGGCAATGGCGACCATGACGGCGTTGAACAATCTTTCTGTTCGCTTCTGCTCGGCGAGCAGTTCGGCCGGGACAATCACGCTGAAATCGCCGGCGGAGTGATGCGACGAATCGAGAATCGCCCGCACCACTTGCGCCACCGACGCCATGTCGGCGTTGTCGCGGATGTTCAGGTAGATGCCATCAATCTCATCGCGCACGTCGCTGTAGTTATCCTCGAGACGCAGAAGCGCCGAGTTCAGAGGAACGTACAGGGTGTTGTTGAGGTCTTGCGTGGGCACACCTGCCACTTCGGTTTGCGAACTGAGTTGTGGCGAAGCCACGCCAATCACGCGGAACCAGGTCTCGTTGGCTTTTATGTATTGGCCGACCGGATCCGCGGATCCGAACAGACTCGACCGGGCTGCCGCGCCCAGCACGACCACTGGCGCACCGCGGGTTTCTTCGTCCTCATTGAAGAACCGGCCTTGCAGCACATGAAGTCCCGCGATCTGCAGGTAGTTTGGATTGACTCCATACACCGTCGGCGGATCCTGCTGCGCTTTGGGAATCGTCTTCGTGAGGGTCATCCGCTTTCTCGGCGTCGCCTCCACAATGTCGTTCACATCATCGCGAATGACGCGATAGTCCTGGAACGACAGTCCCTGCGACAGCTTGCGAACTTTCTGATGAGCCTGCCACTCGGTGGTTTCTTTGGCTTCGACGATCAGATTGTGGACGCCCATCTGCTCGATCAGCGCCATCACTTTCTGCCGCGCGCCCGCGCCGATGGAGAGCATCGACACCACGGCGGCGACTCCGAAAATCATCCCCAACATGGTTAACAGTGAGCGCAGACGGTGCAGCAACAGGTTCTGCAGCCCGAGTTGCATATCGGGCAGCCACTGTTGATAACCGCGGATGATGCGGACGTGAGGAGGAGCGGACACGGGCGTTGCCATTACGGAGCGCCTCCGCCGCCAGCGGGTGAAGCTCCGTTGGCGCTCGACGCCTTTCGGGGGGCTGTCGGATCAATCAAGGCGATCTCAGTTCCCGCAGCGATGCCTTCGATCGCCGCGCGGCTTTCGTTCTCAGCCTGAATCTTCACTTGATGCGGTTCAAAACTGCTGCCGCTTCGGACGAATAAGACGCGCCTGTCTTCTTTCAGGAATAGCGCCTGACGCGGCACGTACAGCACATCCTTTCGCGGATCGCCATTGATGAAAATGTGGGCCGTCAGTCCGGGCCGCATGCGCGGGTCGGCGGTCGCCAGCTTGATGGTCACTTCGAACTTGGTGCTGGTGTCGTCTTCCCAGAATCTGCGCGTGTTGTTGCCGCCAACCGTCTTCACTGTGCCGTGAAAAGTGCTGCCCGGCAACGCATCAAGCTGAATGTTTACGGATTGTCCTTCTTTCACGTTGTTGCGTTCGAGTTCTCCGACCTTGGCACTCAATTCCATTTCTTTGGGATCGACCACTTGTCCCACGGTTCGGCCGGGCTGCACCTGGTCGCCTTCGCGATACTCCGGGAAGGTCTGGCCCGGGAAGCAACAAAATCCACCCATCGCTCCATCGTTTTTTTCCAGCGCAACCAGGCCGTCCATGGGAGACGTGACGCGCATCTTGTCGATGTTTCCCTGCGCCTGGTCCATTGCCAGCTTTGCCTTGTTTCTCTTTTCTTCCGCAAGCAAGATGGTGGCCCGATTCGACACGCTGCGGGATTTCACGTCCTGCTCCAATTCGGCGAGCACTCGTTTGGCTTGCTCCAGTGCGAGATCATTTTTCCGCGCGTCGATACTGCTGACCAGTTCGTTCTTCTGCACGTCCAACTCGGCGCGCCTTACATCGAAACGGGCTTTGAGCAGCGCGACTTCGTCCTGAGCTGTCACTACAGCAGCGTCTGCTTTCGCTTTCGTGATCTCCTGTTCGGCCTGCTGCAACTCGGAACGATTCTGATCGAGTTTGAAATGCTGCTCGGTAGGATCGAACTCCATTACGAGTTCACCCTTCTTAACTGGTGATCCCGTGTGCAACAAGTGCGTGATCTGCAGCGCCCCTCCTCCGATTGGAGGCGCGAGCAGCATCTCCGAATGGCTAGCGCGCAGTTCTCCGGTGACATATACCTTCATCTCGAGATCGCCACGCTTCACGCGTGCGGTCGGGACGTCGTCCGCCGCCGCCGTCGGTGCGGCCCGGCGTACTGCCGCCACTACGCCGACCACGGCACACAGCACGACCGCTACGACCGCCCACGTGATGGCACGTCTGGTTTTCATTGCGGCTGCCTCTACTCCTTTGCCGTAGGATCTCTCAACGCAACCTGCTCGCCGGCGCTGACGCCTTTCGCGACCATGATCCTGTCACCACTTCGCCGGGCAATGTCGATGGCGCGTTCCTCGAACTGCGTTCCACGCCAAACGTAGGCCACATTCTGTCCGGATTTCTGGAACATTGCCTGCGCGGGGATGGTGATCGCGTCGGGCACCCGGTCCACGATCACGGTGACCTGCCCCGAGATGCCGGGTTTGAAGCGCGTATCCGTTTGGTCGAGAACGATCTCAAGAATGAAGTTACGCGGAAACGGCCAGCCGCCGGTAAAATCGGTGCTCGCGATCGCGCCAATCCGGTCGATGTGTCCCGTGAATTGCCGGTCAGGGATGGCATTCAACTGCACCGTCACCGTTTGCTTGGGCGCGAGCCGGCCGCGATCGGTTTCGTCCACTCGCGCGGAAACGCGAAGCGTAGTGGCGTCGGGCAATTCTGCAATTGCTGCCCCTGGCCACGCCCGGTCTCCCGGCCGGTACGGAGCATCACTGGAGCCCGTCCAATGCTGCAGAAGGCTGATCGTTCCTGCCGACGGGGCGTGCAGGACCATTCGGTCCAAGGCCCGCTCGGCGCGTTGTACGTCAACTTGTGCCTTCTTGCTGGCCTGTACGGTGCTCTCGATGGTGGCCTCATTGAGCGCCTTGTCCGATTTCTGTTTCGTCTCCGCTTCGCGCAGCGCCTGCTCGGCGTCTGCCAGCTTGAGTTTCGCTTCTTCGCCTTCAATCTTGGAGACAATCTCCTGCTTGCTGGCTTCGAGCTTCGCCGACTCCACGGCATAGCGCGCTTTCAGCACCGTGGTCTTGTCTTCTTCTTCCGACAGCCGCGCCTGCGCACGAGCTTGATCGATCGCGGCTTCGGCGGACTTCAGGCTGGAGCGGTACTGCGCCAGGTCTTGCTCCGTTTTGGTTTTGTCAAACTCAACCACGACGTCGCCAAGTTTCACAGCGGTACCTTCGGCAGCGACCTTGATGATCTGCAAATCGCCCGCTTCGGCGGGCGCGCTGATGGTCACCGACTTCAACGCCTTGACTTCGCCGCGAAACTGCAGCGAATCGAGGAACTCTCCGCGCTTGACTGCGATGGTGGGCACGGTCGGTGTGCGCCTCCCCAGCCGAACGGCTCCCAGAAGAACTCCGCTTCCGGCAAGCACGAGGACTGCGATCGCTATCGCCTTGCGTTGGATCGAGAGTTGGCGGAAGCGTCGGATCATTTACGAACCACTCCCGGGGTTTTGCGCCGTATTCGATCCGGCGCTTTGTTTCGAGATGTCCACATCGACTGCGGCAGACAGATCAGGCATCAGCTTGGGGTCGTTTCCGGTGATGGAGACAACCACTACGAATGACCGCAGCTTGTTGGAAAAATCTCCGCCCTCACCGATGGGAGCCAGTTGCTCGAGCTTCGCGGGGAATACCAGTTCCGGGTAAGCGTCCAGCCGCACCTTCGCCGTCTGCCCGATCTGCAGGCTGGGGAAATCTTGCTGATTGGCCAACACCCGCACCTGCATCGCCGCCGGATTCACCACCTGCATAAACGGCATGCCCGGACGGATCTGGTCGCCTTCCTGCACTTCGCCCATGGTGCCTTGCTTCCAGATAGTGTTCAGCACAACGACGCCATCGAGAGGCGAGCGAATCTGCATCAGATTGGCGTTCGCCTGCGCATGGAGCATGGTCTGTTGAGTGCGATCACGTTGGATTTCCAGAATACGAATCGCCGCCTGCGCCGCCTTGCGCTTGAGGTCGAACGTCTCTTTCAATTGTTCGTAGGTCGCCTTCGCTTCGTCGAGATTTTCCTGATTCTTCTCGGCATCGATGCGCGACACGATCTCCGTTTTTTGCATTTCGAATTCTGCCTTGCGGAGATTGTCCTCAGCTGTCTTCAACTCGGTTTCATCTTTGGCTCGCGCGGCATTTTCCTTCGCCTGCTCTTCGGCGACCTGATCAACCAGTTTGGCGTAGTCGGCCTGCTTGTCGACGAAATCGCGCATCTGCGCCTGCCGGTCAAACTCGACCAGCAGATCTCCCTGCTTGACTCGCGTTCCCGCCGGCGTAAGGTGGATGACCGTGAGTGTGGGAACCGATTGCCCCGCCAGTAAAGGTGCTAGAATCGCACGTGCCTGCACTGCTTCCGTTGTTCCTTTGAGCCGCAGGACTTGGCCCGCAGTAGTCGGCGCCGATTGCGCAGACTGGTTGGCCGTTCCGGTCGAGCGAGTCCGCGTTACCAGTGCAAGAACGATGGGCAGCAGAACTACGATGGCGACGGCGATCCCAATCAACCAGCCGCGCAGTCTTCGTGGGCGTGCTTCTTCGTCCCTGGGTTGTTCCGGTCGTGTTCCCGGGTCTGGTGGAGACTCAGGTTCGGGAAGCACTTCCGCAGGAGCTGAGTGCATGAGTGGAGTTCTCCCGCCGTAGGAATCTGGTTATGTCGCAAAAGTTGCCCGACACTGCGGCATTACTAAGTTATCTGACCGAGAGCCCGTTTCCAAGCCCTATTAGATCGCCGAGATGGATCCCTCTTGCAAACCTGCACTCGATTTTTCTTCTGGAGGGAATAACGATGACCACGCTGATGCCGTCACCTGACATCTGGCCGCGGAGATCTGTCGTCCAAGCCCGGAGTTGGCATGTCCCGCAGCGCATTCCAGCGCACACGGGACAGTCGTAACCGCATGGCGGCTTCGCGGCCAGCCTCGCTTTACGCTGCGCGAGGCCGGCGTCAGATGGCGCAACAACCGGCTAATGACGTTTACTGTACTTCGTTCAGCTTCTGGTAGATCAGCATTGCAACCAGCACCAGCAGGAAGACTCCAGACCCGATGCTGAAAACCCGCACCGGCATGACAAGCCGGTTGACCTTGGTCAATAGTTCCGTCTGCTCTTCCTGCATGTGGGAATTGTGGTCATCCAGAAACAGCTGGTCATCCTCGTGCATGGTGAGTGTGCTCTTGTAAATCAGAAGGATGATCAGACCTACGGCGAACACACCGAATACGATCGTCACGACAGTCAGCGTCATAAGCCACCTCGGCAGATTCCAACCCAAGTACAGCGGCTTTCCACTTCCTGAGCGGGGCGCGCAAAACCCCGCGTCCAGTCCCGGGGAAGGCCCTAATCGCAATGATTATAGACCCGTTGGCAAGCTCCGGCTGTGATTTAATCCCTTTGTTCGGAGTCCGTTACAGGAACGGCAAGAATGCGACTTCCCGCCTCCACCGCGCATCCAACTAGCAAGTGGTTTTCTCCGAGCGTTCCAACAAGAAGGCTTGTGTCGGAAACCACATTTGCTATAATCAAACAGCTTTAAAGCCAAGGAGATACGAATGGCCACCACAACCGTCCCCGAAGTGACCAAGAAGGCTGCCCCAGTCACTCTAACCGCCAATGCTGTCGCCAAGGTGAAAGAGATCATGGGCCAGCAGAACCCCGTTCCGGCCGGCTTGCGCATTGGAGTCGTCGGTGGCGGATGCTCCGGATTCTCCTATTCCATGCAGTTTGAGAACGGCGCTGGAATGATGGACAAGACTTTCGAAATGGACGGCCTGAAGGTGTTCGTCGATGCGACCTCGGTCATGTATCTGAACGGCTGCATCGTCGACTACGTCGAGACCCTGGAAGGCGCGGGCTTCAAATTCGAGAACCCGAACGTGAAGAGCACCTGCGGCTGCGGCAGTTCGTTCAGCGTGTAACCCGTAGCGACGGACGCATTCGTCCGTCCGCCGTGCAAAGCACGGCAGTTCGTCAGAAATCAAAACGGCCTCATCCCGAGCGACGAGGCCGTTTTCTTATCCGAACGCCCAATAGAAATGGAAACGGACCGCGCGATTTCCGTCCTCACAACTCGCGTCCTCGTAGACCCAATATCCGGGAAAAGTCTTCAGCACGTAGTCGAGCGCCTGCGATAGCGTGACCTCATCCAGTTCCCCGGTAACCTGCGGCGATTTCGACTGAGACAGGAAATTGCCCGGCACCCTGCCCGTTCCGTCGGAATCGATATGGTGAGCCTTCTTAAATGCCGCTACCTCGGGAGTCGCCATGATGATCCTCAGTGCCGGATAGGGACCGTTCATGTATTGTGGGCCCCAAGATTGGTCGAAGAAGATCGGTTCACTGGTGGGAAATGAGACGTGGTGAATCTTGACTTCCAGAATGTCGGTCGGAACATCCGCCTCCACCATCCGGATCATTCCGTCCGAGTCCTGCGTCACGCGGATCTTGGAATTGCCCGCGAGCATACCCTGCAAGGTTTCACGTGTGGAGCTGATATCGCGACGCACACGAACTGTCGGGACTGGAGCCGTGCGATCCTGAAACTTGCAGCCACCGGAGAATACGAGAGAGCCGGAAACGTGCGCGTCTTTCAGCACATCGCGTATCAACTGAGCATCGTCGTTGAACTTGTACACCACCTGCTGGCCAAGGCATGGCGTCAGGAAGAAGAGAATCAGACCGAATGTGACGCGGTAAGGGGACATGGACGAACCCTCGCGCTTCAGACTGACGCCGCTACTGCTGTTGTGGAGGATTGCTCGGCGGATTAGGTTGCCCGTAGCTTCCGTTCGACGGCGAACTCGGACTGTTCCCCATCCCCGAAGAAGACGAGCCGAACCCGCTGCTCGAACCAAAACCGCTGGGTTGTCCGCTGCTGCCGTTTTGCCCGTTGAGGTTGGGCTGCTGCCCGAAACCCTGCAGCATCGGTTGGTACGGGGTCGTGATTAGCCGCCCTTGATCCTGCGCCGGATCGTAAACGAACATCCAGTCTTTGTATTTCTTCTTGTGATTGAATTCGCGGTAGGTCGAGTCCTTGATGGGACTGGCGCTGGCGACTCCGATGATCGGCCCGCCGATGATCTGTCCAGAGCCCAGCTGATTGCTACCCGGACCGCTGCTCCCAGGCGCTGACGGATTCCCATTCGCATCCGTGGAAGTCTGCGATCCCGGCTGCGACGCATCGGTTCCCGTCGGTGTAGTGCCGGCCGTCGGCTGATTCTGGCCGAGCTGCGAATTGGGGCTCGCTCCGAATGAGGGCGTCGCGCCGAAGGTCGAAGGCTGCGAAAATCCTCCCGGGCCGCCGCTCAATCCACCCGCATTCGCACCGATGGCGTTCGCTCCGGGAATCGTCCCGCCGCCGATTCCGCTCATCGACATCTGGACTTCGCCGAAGTGCAGCAACTTGAAATCCGCGCACTTGCCGCTCTTGCAGTTCAGCGGATCCTTGTATCGTTTGCGCAGAAAGCGCATGTTGTTGGAGCTTTCAAGGTCTTCGATCTTCGTCGGATAGCGCCCGAATTTCTTGTAGTAGGCGCGGATTGCCCGCGAATACTGCACTCCGCGATGAATCATCTCCTCTTCGCGGTCATGCTTGATCTCGAAGGTGATGGAAGGAACGATCACTGCCGCGAAGATGACCATCAGCGCCATCGCCAGCAAGAGCGTCAGCATGATGTAGCCGTGTTCGCCTCGCTGGGCGGGATTTCGTCGAGTTTGCGAGTGCAAATTCATAAGAACTCAGGTTTCAAGGTTTCATAGTTTCAAGGTTTCAAAATCTAGTTAACTGATGGCTTGACCTTGAAACATTGAAACATTGAAACTTTTGAAACTTTGAAACCTTGCCACTTTGAAACCTTGAATTCTCAGCCTTGCGTGAGCGGAATATTCTGCGGCGGACCGCTGTACACCATGTCCTGAATGGAAACTGAGGTCGGCGTTATGTGAATCACTTTGTACCGCCGGTCTACGATCTCTCCTTCGCCCGCCACGAATACATCCTCGCCCGACGCCGACTTCAGGAAAATCTTCTTCGGCTCCCCGGGCCTGCTCGCGAAGCCGTAAAACTTGAGCGGAATCGGCGGCGGTGGTGCAGGGGTTGGAGTCTGATATTTGATTTCCTCGGCCTTCTGCACGTCAGTGGCTCCAGAACCCATTGGTTTCTGAATGGCCACATCCTCCGCCTGCGATACAAAAATGTTTCTTCCCGTGCCTGCGTACACAGTCTGCTCGGTGGAAGCCAGCAAATCCAACCGCAGCGTGGGGTCCAGATTCTCCACGCGCGGCTTCTTCCCGGGCTTTCCTCCCGGACGTACCGTCACACGCGGAGTCAGCGGTGCGGCAGCCTGCGCGCTCGACGCCGGCGTCGCCGAATCTGACAACATCGGGATGATCTCGTAGGCCATCGCCAGAACCGCGATGACCCCGAGCACCGCCGCCCACACCGTCTGCTTCTTGTTTTCGAATCCCAGTTGCACTTACGATCCTGCCTTCAAATACGTTTCCAGCTTCATGCTCAACTTGACCGGACCCTGCTGCTGGCCGCCCAGGGTCACACCGTCAATGATAAAAAACATCTCGTCCCGCTCCAGCGCGTTGATGAACTTTGCCAAAGAAGTGTAGCTGCCCGCAAAGTCGGCCTCGATTTCCACCGGCTGCAGTCCACCCACCTCCGCGTCGTGCACTTTGTATTTGTCCTGGCCTAGGACTACGCCATTGGCCGCGCCGAGTTTGCCGAGTTGTGTCGGGATCTGCGACTGCTGGGAAGGGAAGCGCTTCTTGTAGAAATCGTTGATCTGATGGCCGGCAAGCGCAACTTTCTGAGGAAGATCTTTCAGCGGCGCCACCTGCCGCGTTTTCGTGATCAATTCCGTCTGCAGCGTGTTCAATTCCTGGCGGCGCGTTTCAGCCGAGCCGACCAGCGGGGAGAAGTAGACAATGGCCGCCAGCAGATCGACTCCCGCCATGATGGCGATTGCCGTTTTCAGACTCTTCCGGGTTCGGCGCAGGTCAGGCATCAGTGCTTACTCCCTTTCGGCGCCGCGGTGTTTGGTTTTACCGCTGTTTTCGGTTTCGTCTCCGTCTTGGGTGCCTCAGGGGCAGCAGCGAGGACGATCGGTTCCGGAATGTAAATCGCATCCATGTCAATTCGCTCGGTGTCGCCCGTGTTGGACTGCTCGGCGGTTACGGCTTCGACCCGGGTTTGCGAGAAGCGACGCGATTCCTCCATGCGGCGTGCCAGTTCCAAAGCCCGATCCCGAGAATCGCCCACCACCGTCATCTTCAGCCCGAGTTGATTGTCTTCATCCAACTGCGGGCTGATCGACGTCAGGTGCACGTGTGGTGGCATTACCTTCTCCAGATCTTCCAGCACCCGCGTCCACGAGAAAGCTTTGCGCTCGATCAGCTGGTTCAGAAACTGCGATTCGTCGCGGGTGGTGCGGTTTTCCGGCAGGTTGAGGATTCTCTCCGCTTCGGCGCGCAGCCGGTCGCGGTCGGCAATCATCGCCTTCTTCTCGGCGATGGCGGCCCGATCCCGGCGGGCATTGACCCAGCCCGTAACGTCGAGCGTCAGCAGGATCAGCGTGAGCAGCGCCACCGCGCCCACGGCGGTGCCCCAGCGCATCCAGAACTGCCGCGCATCTTCGTACGGCTGGCTCGCGAGATTGATATCAAGACGCATAAACAACTTGTCATCCTGAGACGGGCGCTTTTTGCCCGCCGAAGGATCCGGGCGAGCCGCGCAAAGCGTCGCGTTCTTTGCGACGCAATACTCGCGCGTTCGGCTCGCTTCCTTACTACGAGATTAGTGCTCCCACCACTCCTGCCATTCTCCAGCGCGGCACGGAGCCTCCCATACTCGCTCCCAGTTGTGCCGAAGACACAAGTTCCTGCACCTCGGCTCCCGTTTGTGCGCGCAGTGCCGGCGCCGCGCCGCCCGCCTCCGGGAGTCCGGCCACAAAAATCCGCTCAATGTTCAGATGATACGTGTCCTGAAAGAAAACCACCGACGGGTAGACTTCCTCCGCCAGTTGCTCTCCCGTGATCGTGACCCCGCGCGTATTTTCCAGCGTGCGGAACAATTGCAGCTGATCTTCGTTCAGGATCGCAATGCTGGTCGTGTGCGCATCCACCTTAATCACCAACGTCGGCTTCTTCGCATCAGCGGCGCCAATCGCGGCCAGCGTGGAAGGCAGCACCACGCCCGGATTGAATCCCGCATCGCGGAACGCAGCTTCGTAATCGTCGATGACGCTGGCCATGGCGACCGCCGCCACCACCCGCACCTCGTTGTTCACCTTCTGTGCGTGATAGGAAACTTTGGCTTTATCGACGTCGAACGGCAACGACTTCTTCAGCCGGAAGCGCACCACCCCCAGCGCCTCTTCGTGATCGGAGGGCAGACTATCGAACTCCACCAGCATCACGCGGACGGCCGCGTCGGGCACGATCGCGATCACGTCTTTCGAGCGTTGCGCCACGCCGCCCAGCGCCGCTTCAATGCCTTCGCGCACCGCGCCGCGCTGCCGCAGATTGTTCTCCACCAGGTCGGGAATGACGCTGCCCGGCGCGAGTTCGCGAGCCGCGGACGCCTCCAGGCCGTCTCCGCGGTCGGTCAGACGCCCGGCGAGCACGCGGTCCGCCGCGATTTCGCAGGCCAGTTTCGGCTTGGGTATGTTGGAAGTTGGACTCATTTCCCGAGAACGCCCCTGAGAGAAACTCCTCTATAAATCAGAACCCGAATCATGCACAAATGCAATAGCTGAGAGGGCACTGGAAAGAGGTTTCAAATTGCAAGTTTCAAGGTTTCAATGTTTCAGGGTTTCAAAGAAAAGCGCACTGAGCAACTCTGAAACCTTGAGACCTTGAAACTTTGAAACCTGAACTCCCTACCTCATCGCCTCGATGAACGTAACTTTGTTGATCTCTTTCAGCGTGGTCATGCCCAGCCGGACTTTGTCCAGCGCCGACTCACGCAGGAAACGCATGCCCTCATCGCGGGCGGCGCGGCGGATCTCCGACGTTGGTTTCTTCGCCAGAATCATTTCGCGGATGCGGTCGCTCAAATCCAGCAGTTCGTGAATCGCGGTTCGTCCGCGAAATCCCGTGCCCGCGCACTCAATGCAGCCCGGCCCTTCATACAGGGGAACGTTGCCCCACTGCGCCGGGTCCAGTCCGCTGGCTTCGAGAACGTCGGGCGCATAGTGAACTTCCGTGCGGCACGACTCGCAGATCAAACGCACCAGCCGTTGGGCCAGAATGCAGTTCAACGCCGAAACAAAGTTGTAAGGCTCGACGCCCATGTTCAGGAAGCGCCCGATCACGTCGACCACGTTGTTGGCGTGAACCGTGGTGAAGACCAGGTGTCCAGTAAGCGCCGACTGAATGGCGATCTGCGCCGTTTCCGCGTCGCGGATTTCGCCCACCATGATCTTGTCGGGGTCATGACGCAGAATCGACCGCAGCCCGCGGGCGAACGTCAGTCCCTTTTTCTCGTTGACCGGAATCTGAGTGATGCCGCGCAGTTGATATTCGACCGGATCTTCAATCGTGATGATCTTGTCTTCGTCGGTCTTGATCTCGTTGACCGCGGCGTAAAGCGTAGTCGTTTTGCCGCTGCCGGTCGGCCCCGTGACCAGCACCATGCCGTAGGGCTCTTTGATGTAGCGGCGGAAGCGGCGCAGATCGTCCTCGTCAAACCCAACTACGTCGAGGGTCAGCGTGCGGAACTTCTCGCTCATCGACTCTTTGTCGAGCACGCGGAGCACGGCGTCCTCGCCGTGAATCGATGGCATGATCGACACGCGGAAGTCGATGGCGCGCCCGTTGTATTTCACGCGGAAGCGGCCGTCCTGCGGCACGCGCCGTTCGGAAATATCGAGTTCGCTCATAACCTTGATACGCGAAATCACCGTCGAGTGGTGCTCTTTGCCGATGGGCGGCATGGCCTGCGTCAGCACGCCGTCAATGCGGAACTTGATGACCACCGAATCGTCGCGAGTCTCAATGTGAATGTCGGAAGCGCGCCGCTGCAGCGCCGTGAAGATCGTAGTATCGACCAGCCGGATAATCGGGCTGGTATCGCCCGTCGCCGTCAGCTTGTCGATGGTGAGCGTCTCTTCCACGCCCGTGTTTTCATCTTCGCGGACAATCTGGAAACCTTCACTCGCCTCTTCCAGCACGCGCTGCGACTGCTCGGTTTTCTTGAGGATGTCCGAGATCTGCTTGAGCGTCGAAACCTTGGTGATGATGCGCTGCTTCAACAGCAGGCTGATCTCGTCGATCATCATCAGTTGGCTGGGATCGGCGATGGCGATGGCGAGCTTGCCGTCGACGGTTTCTTCTAGCGGCACGAAGTTGTAGCGGAACATCAGCTCGACCGGGATCTTCTTGAACAGCTCGTGATGCAGTTCGAAGCCCGAGAGGTCGACGAATTCGCAGCGGTAGCGCCGCGCCACGTCCTGCGCGCGCTCCAGGTCGGTGATGGGATTGCCCGTCGGGCTGATCGGCCCGCCGTTCCCACCGTTCACGAACAATGATTTCTTATCGGCTGTTGCCATTTTTAACCTGTCGGTGGTCGTTGGTCGTTAGTCCTTGGCCAACGACCAACGACGAGCGACCAACGACCG
The DNA here is from genome assembly GCA_963701935.1 of uncultured Acidobacteriaceae bacterium. Taxonomy (GTDB): domain Bacteria; phylum Acidobacteriota; class Terriglobia; order Terriglobales; family Acidobacteriaceae; genus Sulfotelmatobacter. The sequence goes on from CAVPBT010000006.1 coordinate 246,745, forward strand.
TTCCTCTAATGCACGCCCATGCTGAAGATCGGCAAATACAGCGAGATCAGCACTCCGCCTACAAAAACCGCCATGATCATCAGAATGATCGGTTCAATCAGCGCCATCGATGCGCCCAGCGCCGTTTGCACATCTTCCTCATAGAATTCCGCCACCGAGTTCAGCATGGACGGCAGCGCGCCGGTGGATTCGCCCACTTCAATCATCTCTACCGCCAGCTCCGGGAAAATCTTCTGCTCCTCCAGGCTGCCCGCCAGTCCCTGTCCCTCGCGCACCCGGACGCCCGCCCGCATCACACCCTTTAAGATGCGCCGGCTGGTCATCGAAGCGCCTGCCGTCTCCATGGCCGGCACCAGCGGCAGGCCGCCCTGCAGCAGCGTCGCCAGCATCCGCGAAAAGCTTGCCACCTGATGTTTCAGCCGGATATCCCCCAGCAGCGGCGTGCTTAAAATCACGCGGTCGATGCGGTCCGCGCCGCGATCGGTGTCTTTCCAGCGCCACCCCACGAATCCGAAGACCACTAGCCCGACCAACACGTATGGAGCGTACTTCTGCGCATTCTGCCCAACGGCCAGCATGAACAGCGTGATCGCCGGCAGCTTCTGATCCAGACTCTCAAACAGCTCTCCAAACTTGGGCACGACATAGGTAAACAGGAACGTCACCATGATCATCACCACAGTGACCAGCAGCGTGGGATAAATCAGCGACACAAACAGCTTCTTGCGAAACGTCATCGCCAGCCGCTGGAAGCCGATGTAGCGCGTCAGTACCTCGTCGATATTGCCGCTCTTCTCGCCTGCCATCAGCGTCGTCGTGTAAATCTTTGGGACGATCCCCTGCGCCGCGAACGCGTCCGACAGCAACTCTCCGCCTTTGACCCGCTCGCGCACATTCTCCAGAATCTGTTTCAGTTGCGCGTCTTTCTGCCGCTTGATCAGCAGCTCAAGCGAGTTCAGGATGGGCAACCCGGCCCGGATCAGCGTGAGGAACTGCTGGTTAAACACCAGGAACGTGCCTTGTTTCAGCTTCCTTCGCCGGCGCAGCGAAACGCCCGACGTCAGCATTCCCTGGGGCTTCACCCAGTAGACCAGATAGCCCTGCTGCGAGAAGCGGTCGCGCACCTCGGCTTCGGAGTAGCCCTGCTCGACGTGCTGCTGGACCCGCCCGCGATCGTCCGCGATTTTGACTACAAATTCCGCCATTTGCCGACTTTTCTGCCGTTTTTCCGGAGATACGCCTTATCGCTCAGTCTAACATTCTCACTACTATTCTAAGCCGCCAACCACCCTGAAACGCCCTCCCGCCAGTACCGCAAGTAACCCCCCAACAAGGCCTATGTGGGGACAGCCGCCCTCGGCTGTCCGCCAAGCGAAGCTTGGCCGGTTTTGCAGAGCCTAGGGCTCCAGCCCGCCCTCCACCGTCTCCGTCCCCGCCGGAGGCTTGAACTCGAACCGCCCATCCCCGATCGCCACATCTTCCTTCATCCCGCCGAAGCGGTACTCCGTGGCCGCCCCATCTACTTCCTGGATGACGATCCGCGCAATCTGGTGGTCTGGCGTGATCTCCAGCAGAATCTCGCTCACCCGATCCGCCAGTGCCTGCGGAACCCCACGCAGGACCACATTTCCCGCAGCCAGCGGCTGCACATCCGGAGCTAGAGACAATCCTTGCAACTCTTTCTCCAGCTTGGTCTTACCTAACAAGAACGCCAGAGGGGAGCGAATGTCCTCCAGCTTCTTGGCCGCCGTCTTGCGCGCTTGCCGGTCCGCCGGGACGTAAAACCACGCATCTTTTCCGTCGCTGACAAACAGCTTCTCCCTGGGAGAACGATACTCCCACCGCATCTTGCCAGGTTTTTTCAACCAGAGGGTTCCGGCCTCGGTCCGCTCAATCCCCGACCCCCGGTAGACCTCGGTAAACTCCGCCTCGAGCGAACGCAGATGGTTGTAGTGGGCATCCACGACGGCAGCCAGAGTCTTCACGTCAGCCGCGTAAGCGGCCGCCGCGAAGACTGCAGTCATCAGACACCACACCATCGCAAAGCGAAGCCAATGAACTCGCATCTCGATAACTTTTCACCGGTACCCGCCCAAGCGTCAGCACCCTCACGCAAACGGGAGGGGAAACACGGGCAGGCTCCTGCGGGGGGACTCCTGCCACGATTGTAAGCTGTGGCACTGGAGTTGTCATTTCATTCGAGAGTTTCAAAATTCGTAGGGAGTCATCCTGAGCGGAGCCGTTTTTCAGGCGAAGCGAAGGATCTTGCGCGGACTAGACGCGAACTGAGCTAGTGCCTGTGAACGCTTTACTTCGAGCTACCACTGGTTCGTGAACAGCGAGCACTGCAGCGTGCCTGCAATCTTCTTCATCAGCCGGCTCTCGCCCAGCGTGTGCTCCAGGAGCGGGTTGTGATAGAGGACAAACACGGGCCGAGGATGCTCGTGCAAGGACTGATCCAGGTTGGCGACTACCTGCCGCATTCCCGACTCTGGGAAGGGATTGAAAAGAAAAATGACCAGCGGGTCCGCGGGAAGTGGGGAGGCGGTGGCATCGGCGCAGATCGATTCCAGCGCGAAGCATTTCTGAGACTCGCTCTTGTACTGGCGCAAGTTCTCCTCTGCGATCTGGTGCAAGGAAGGCAGAAGCTCGACGCCGATGATCCGGCGAAAGGGATAGTCCGAAGCCATCAGCAGCGTGCGTCCCTTGCCCGATCCGAGATCGATGAACGTGAAATCGCTGAAGTTGAAGGTCGTGTGGTCGGGGCCGGGCATTTGCTGTAGCGACTGCTGAAGACCGTCGAGCATCTCGTGAAACGCCGCGGGCTCTGTGGGCTGGTAAGCGGAATGGAACATGCCCAGCAGCCGGTCGCGCCATCCCACCGCGCCGCTCGTTGTGTTGACGCGGTAGTCCCAGTCGTACTCGGCGTCGCCAAAGCGCGCCCGCAGCCGATCCGGAGTCGAGTCGCGGGCGAACTCCCACAGCACGCTGGCGAGGCGCCGCGTTGCAGCGAACGCTCCCTCATAGCGGGCGGCGTACGTCCACCATCGCCACGCGGTTTGCAGCACGCTGATTTGCGCAGGGGAACCCATGAGAATCGAACACAGACATGATACGGGGAACCGCCGCAGCCTAGCTCTTGGTGTGGAATTTCGGCGGCCCAGGCTTGTACCCGGGAGGCGTGCCCTTGGTGATGAACGGGAAATCGTCCGGGTTCTGGACTTCGACGCGGCCTTCCGCAGTCAGCTTGTAAGGATTGCCATCGGGATCGACCGGGAGGCCGCCCCAGTGTTGGTCGGCAGCCAGTTCCGGCATGCTGCTGGGCAGGCGGCCAGTGCGCTGTCCGAACTGCGTGACGAGGGACTCCAGGTTGGTGACGTCTTCATCTACGCGGATCGCGCGCAGGTGTTCAACGGCGTTTTGGCGAATGTTTTCTTCCTGCGCGGTCTCGTAGGTGGCGTTCCACAGCATGCGGGCGGTCGCGAAATCGCCGGCGTGCGCGGCCATCTGCGCCGCCAGAATCTTCATGAAAGGATGCGCATTGGGAACGTTCGAGCCGCGCTCAAACACCGCGGCGGCGTTGCGGTAGTCCTTCAGTTCAGTGTAGTAGACGAATCCCAGGTTGTAGTAAAGCTGCCAGTTGTCGGGATTGTGCTCGATGCCGAACTCCATCAACTGAATGGCGCGCGCCGGTTCGCCTGCCCCGTTCGGAGGCTGGGGAGCCAGAAAGCTGGCGCCGAACTGATACGCGGAAATCAGATGCGGGTCCAGAGTGGTTGTGATCTCCAGCAGCGGAGCCAGTTCGTTGTAGGTGTGCGCGCGATCGAGGTGGCGATGACCGAAATACTGCACGGTGCGCGTCCAGTAAATGCAGGCCATCAGGCCATCGAAGCCCAGGCTGGCGCGCTTCACCATTTTCGGAGAACTGACGTAGAGCGCGTCCTCGAGGGTAGCCTGCGGACGGATCTTGTCGAGATTTCGCAACAGCAGAACGCAGGCGACCGCCGAGATCACAAGGCATGCGGCGGCGATCACCGTGGTGCGCTGCCGGGCGTTCTTCATTTCAGGTTCCTGCGCTCGAAAATCAGCACCGCTCCGCTCAACGCCATCGCGGTGTAGAACAACGCATAGAGCGTGTTGTGCAGGATCAGATGCGAACTCATCGGCTGCTGGTGCGCCACCGCGCTGATTACGTTCAGCGCCGAGAAGTTCGGCACCATGTAGGCCGCTGCGATTGTGAACCAGCGAGTTACTCCATGCGCCAGCCCGGCAAATCCTCGAAGATCGTCGGCGAAGCTTCCGATCACGAACAGCGAGAACGAGAAAACCGCCGAGAGCAGCGGGGAAGAGAACGACGAAAACAGCAGCGCCAGCGAACAGATGATCAGAAATTCGAGGATGATGAAATAGAGCGCCACCAGGATTAGCGCATCTGGTTTGGAGAACTTGTGTGCGACGTAGAGCAGGGCGCCGAATACTCCAATCGCCATGAAAAACGCATTCACCACCAGCGTTCCGGCCAGCCCAAAGAACTTGCCGACGATGAACTCCCAGCGGCGCACGGGGCGCGAAAGCACCGTGTAAAGCGTGCGCTTCTCAATTTCTTTCGACACCAGTCCGATGCCGATGAAGATGGCAATTACGACGCCGAACAGCGACACTGCGGTGAGCCCCAGGTTGATGACCACCAGGCGCTCGATGTCGATGGAAATCTGGCCGACGAAAATGGCTGCACCCGATAGCAGCAGCGCGAACGCGATCAGGTTGTAGAGCACGCGGTCGCGCACCGCCTCACGAAAAGTATTGCGAGCAATGTGGAGAATGCGCGCGTTCATACGGCGGTCCCCACAGTCTTCCCCGCCGGGGCTTGAGGTTGCTGCAGCTTCTCGACGAAGTAGGCTTCCAGTGAAGTGCGCAGCGGCGTAATCGCAATCAGGCGGATGCGCTCACGCCGCAGCGCGTCGATGGCCGCGTCCTGCTGATTCTCCGAGAGCACGGCGCGAACTGTGTCACCGGTGACGTGGCACTCCGCGCTCAACGCTTTCATCGAGGCTGGAATCTGCGTGCCTTGCCAAATGACTTCCACCTTGCCCTGAACCGTCGACGTCAGATCTTCCACCGCGCCCACGCCGCGCAATTCGCCTTTGTGGATAATGGCCACGCGGTCGCACAGCGCCTCGGCGTCGGAGAGAATGTGGGTTGAGAAAAATACCGTCTTGCCTTCCTGCTTGAGTTGCTCCATCAGGTCGCGAACTTCGCGCCGGCCGAGAGGATCCAAGCCTGACATCGGTTCGTCGAAAAACACCAGCTTCGGGTTGTGCAGAATCGCTTGCGCGATCCCCGCCCTCTGCAGCATTCCTTTGGAAAACTTGCGCAATTGCACGCCCCTGATGTCAGTGAGACCGACCTGTTGCAGGACTTCCTCCACGCGCCGCTTTCGGTCTTTCGCGGGAACGCCCGAAAGCTGCCCGTAGTAGTCGAGCAATTCGTGAGCAGTCAGGTAGTCGTAGAAATAAGGCTGCTCGGGCAAGAACCCGATCTGCGCTTTGATTTCGGGATCAGTCCATTCGCGGCCCAGAATGCGCGCTGTCCCTGAGGTGGGAAAGACCAGTCCCATCAGCATCTTCAAGGTTGTCGTTTTGCCGGCGCCGTTGGGACCGAGGAAGCCAAAAATCTCTCCCTCATCCACGGTGAGATGCAGGGGCTGCAAGGCCCGCTTGGGACGCTTGCGCAAGAAGCCCACCATGTAGGTCTTTTCCAGCCCGAGGATTTCAATTGCGGCCATTGTGAATCAAGCATCCAAAGAAAGTATTTTCGGAAAACATTATAAGCAAGATCGAATGAGACGAGAGCACCGGGCCGGTTACGACGGTCACTGCTGCGCTTTTGCAAGAAACGGACGGGCCCCTTTGTGGGAAACGTTGGGGGTCGTGATTCTCAACTTGACACGAGATTCCGATGATTACTGGGCCACAGGAAAAGCCAGACACGGCGCCAGGGTGTTGACCGGAGAGTCGCCTGGGTTGGCCATTTGTGAGCGCAGAACGCCATCGTTGGTAGAGCAGTAATCGTGGTTCCCCGTCGAATGGGCGAACATGGGCGAGGCGGCAGCGACGTAGGCCGCATTGTTGACGGCGCCGGCGGGCATAATGCCGGTAGCCAGGAAGACGAAACCGCTCTTGCCGTTACTGCCGGGTGTGGCCGCGGACAGGACGCTGTCGAGCAGACAGGCGGTCGTGGAAGCCGGAGTGCACGGGGACGGGCCGCCGAGAGATGCGATGTCGGGGGAATAGCCGACCGTCGGGTAGGCCGTGTCGTAGGTAACCTCGGAGCTCCTGATGGCGCTGAGGGAACCGACTGCGGAAGCTTCATTGGCCGCAATCCTCGCCTGCAGCAGGCTGGGGATCGCGATGGCGGCGATCACAAGTATGATTGCCACTACAATCAGCAACTCGATCAGTGAGAATCCCTTAGTTGAACGCATTTAGATCTCCCGTAAATTATGGACCAACAGCGGGGAGGGGCTATTGATTTAGGTTGCAATCTCATCTCCAATTTCTGCTTCTTTGCGGAACCCTAGGTAACTCCCGGGAATTGTGGTAAATCAACAGGTTAGCCAGCCGAAAGAAGGTAACATTTGCAGGGTCTGCCGATCATGTGACAAAAAGTGTCACGCTCCACGCCTGCAAGCGGCAAACCTTCCGCTCGTGGCGGCCACAAAAGACCAGGGGCGGCGAACTGCTGTTCGCCGCCCCTCCGTCCTAGGCGATCCTTCGCCCAATCGAATTTGCTTTACTTACTGGTTCAGCGGATTGAAGGCCGCGATGCCCGCTTCGGTGCTGGAGCAAACGCCCGCCGGGTCGACGCGGATCACCGCATCTTCCTCGGCGCAGAAGCCGCGGATTCCCGTCTGGTTGATCGACAGCGGGACCCCCTTGATGGTATAGCCTATGTAGACGGCGCCCGAGACGGCGCCGGCGCCCGTGGTGAAGGAGTATCCGCTCTTGCCGGTGCCGGCCGGGTTACCGTTGTTGGCGAGCACAGAGTCAATCAAGCATGCTGAGGTCGAGGCTGGGACGCAAGCTGCACCCAACGCGCCTCCCAAGGAGAGCAGATCCTTCGAATACCCGACCGTCGGATAAGCACTCTGGTAGGTGATTTCTCCAGTAGTGACCGTACGAACGGAAGCGACAGCAGACGATTCATTCGCAGCCATACGGGCCCGCAACAAGTTCGGAATCGCGATCGCCGCGATGATCAGGATGATCGCGACTACGATCAGCAACTCGATCAGTGAGAAACCTTTTTGTTTCCGCATTGTAATTTTTTACCCTAACCTTCTGATGAATCCATCGAGTTCAGATATGACTTGTTCAGGACCCATGGTAGCACTTGTCCAGCCAAAAGCCGCGCAGGCAGGGAATTCAGTGCATGAGCTTTGTTTTCAGCGTCCGACCGGGGTTCGACTTAAGTTCTAACCCCCTGCCATGCGGCGTAAGTGCAAATAGCGTGTCGACTCGTGACTATTTGTTTCACTCGAATGGAGAACGCAGCGTTGGCCAGGCTGTGCACTGGTGTGGGTAATTTGAGACGCGCGATTGCGGCCGGGAGTGACACGCCTGCTTCCGGTTTGCTGACCGTGAAACGATTATTACCTGCGTAATGCTCTGGCTGAGTACCTGAGTGTGGTGCAGTTGAGCGTCCTCATATAATGGCACAGTGGAGGGCCCCTCACTTGTCGACTGCACCGCGAAAGCCAAACAATCAGAACGGCAGAGACTGAAACCTGGCAACACCGCTTCGTCTGAACCGTTGTTTGCGCGCCGGAAGGCGAGGGCTTCTTCTCTCTCTGCTGCTCGTCGTATTCACCATGGCGATCTACAACCGGGCGACACACCTTTCCTTTGTCAATTTCGACGATGACCGCTATGTGACCGAGAACCCTCACGTGCTGGCTGGGCTCACTTGGGACACCGTGAAGTGGGCGCTGACTTCCACCGGGGAAGCGAACTGGCACCCCTTGACCTGGATGTCGCACGCACTCGACTGCCAGTGGTTTCGGCTCAACCCGCCGGACATCACCTCACCAGCATTCTTCTGCACACGGTGAGCGCGGTGTTGCTCTTTCTTTTGTTGTGGCGTGCGACGCGGCGGCTGGGGGTGAGCTTCTTCGTGGCCATGGTGTTCGCGTTGCATCCGATCAATGTCGAATCGGTGGTGTGGGTTGCAGAACGCAAGAACGTGCTGAGCACCATGTTTTTTCTGCTGACCTTGGGCGCTTATGGCTGGTACACGCAAAAGCCGGACTGGAAGCGGTATTTGGCAGTCGCGGGCCTATTTGCCTGTGCCCTGGCCTCGAAGCCGATGGTGGTGACTTTGCCACTGGTACTGCTTCTCCTTGACTACTGGCCTCTTTGCCGAATCCGGGGCTGGAGCGAAACCAGGGAACTGGCCCCACCGCAAACTGCTCCTGGAAAGCTTGTGGTTGAGAAACTGCCTCTCTTTGCGCTCTCGGCGGCCAGCGCTGTGATTACCATGCATGTGCAGCGGGCAGCGGGAGCGATCCCTGCGTCGACATTTCCTCTCGCCGTCCGCCTGAAAAATGCACTCTACTGCTACGAGCTGTACGCGTGGAAGGCAATATGGCCAGCCAAACTGGCACCGCTGTATCCGCATCCCGGTTATTCCCTGCCCATTTGGAAGGTCCTCTTGGCCGTGCTGTTTCTCGTCGCGACCAGCGCACTCGTGGTGAGATTCCGTTCCCGCGGGTATCTGTTGGTGGGATGGCTGTGGTTCCTAGGAACGCTGGTACCGGTGATTGGAGTTGTGCAGATGGGCAACCAGGCCATGGCCGATCGCTAGCATACATTCGCGATCGGCCGCTTTGTGATGATTACCTGGGGTACGGCGGACTTTGCCGAGCGCACTAAGCTGGTCTTCCCATGGAAAATCGTAACGGCTGTCTGCGTGCTATCAGCGCTCTCGCTTCTCACCTGGCGGCAGATCGGCTACTGGCGAACCAGCTTGGATTTGTGGGGACACGCTCTCGAAGTCACGAGCAATAATTTTGTTGCGGAAGACGAGTTTGGCGGAGCGCTCGCTCAGTTGGGTCGCACTGACGAAGCCTATCCTCATTTTGTGCGAGCGGCACAGCTGGAGCCGGCCGACCCGGTTTCGCAGACCAATATTGGCTATTATCTTCACCAGCATGGGCATCCGGCCGAGGCCGTGCCCCACTACAAGCTTTCAATCCGTTTGACCACCGATGCCCGCCTGCAGGCGACCACCTATGCCGACCTAGGCTGGGCTTATTGCGACTTGGGCGACTATGCCAGGTCGCACGCCAGTTTCGAGCGATCGATTCGACTGAATCCCAACCGTGCCAACACTTGGCTGGGAATGGGGCTGCTTACGGAACGAGATAGCAAATTTCAAGAAGCGATCCGTGATTTTGTCATTTCCGTGAAAATCGAACCCAGCGCCCAGGGTTATTTGGGCCTCGGCCGCACCCTAGCCCAGACCGGGCACAACGCTGAGGCGCTCGCCGCCTTCGAACTAGCGCTGAAAATCTCTCCCGACCTCGCCGAGGCTCAGCAGGCCGTCGCTGCCCTGCGGCGATAAAGATTGGAATTTCCAGCTAGGCCCGAAAACAACAAAGGGCAGCGAGCCGAAGCTCGCTGCCCTTTATGGCTTGTACCCTCCCCAGGTACTCGCCAGATCAAACGTTACTGGTTAAGCGGGTTGAAGGTGAGGATGGTCGCTTCGGCCGTCGAGCAAGCGCCCGCGGGATCGACGCGAACCACAGCATCTTCTTCCGCGCAGAAAGCGCGGATACCGGTCTGGTTGATCGAGAGCGGAACCGCCTGGACGCCATAGCCTACGTAAACGGTGGACACGACGGTGCCAGGAGCGGTGGTGAAGGAGTATCCGCTCTTGCCGGTGCCGGCCGGGTTACCGTTGTTGGCGAGCACGGAGTCAATCAAGCAAGCCGAGGTCGAGGCGGGGACGCAAGCTGCGCCCAACGCACCGCCCAAGGAAAGCAGATCCTTCGAATAGCCAACCGTCGGATACGCCGTCTGGTAGGTTACTTCGCCAGTGGTGACGGTACGGATGGACGCGACAGCAGACGACTCATTGGCCGCCATGCGAGCGCGCAGCAGGTTCGGAATAGCGATAGCTGCGATGATCAGGATGATGGCCACCACGATCAGCAGCTCGATCAGTGAGAAACCCTTTTGTTTCCGCATCTCTTTTTTGTCCTCTCGTTTTGAACTGTTTTTGTTTTCACAACTGCTGGTCACGGATGACGCAGTCGTTACGATATTTGCACTTGCCTCGCCAAAGCCGTTAGTTACCGAAGTTCCGGGGCGGCTTGCGGGAAGGGCTTTATTTTCAGTGGAAGGGTAACGTTCCCCTCGCCTTTCGACGTGCCAAATCCCGCAAACTCTGGCAAAATTCGGCGGTTGCCGTGACAATTCGTGTCAGTCTGGAACTGAACTCGTTTCATATTGGGAATGCACTGCCCATCGCAAGCTTGCGCGCCTCACGGCGTACGCGCTACAAAACTTGATAGTGCCGTGCGTTCGGCGCGCTGTTCCTTGCGGACGTTCGTTGGGCACGGCGGCGGCTGCGTAGAATGATCCGTCGAAGTTCGTGAACCAACCATGAACGATTCCCCAGTGAAGTTTGAAATCGACGCCGAGATTGCGCGAGCCTGGACTCTGCCCGCTCGTCTCTATACCGACCCGAGCATTCTCCTTGCCGAAAAAGAAAAGATCTTCGCCCGAACGTGGCAGGTCGTTGGTCACATCAGCCAGGTCGCGAATCCCGGCGACTTTTTCACCACCAGCCTCATCGGCGAGCCTTTGTTGCTGGTGCGCGGCAACGACGGAACGCTGCGCGGCTTTTACAACGTGTGCCGGCACCGCGCCGGGCCGCCAGCGGAAGGCTGCGGTTCGCGCAAGTTGTTTCGCTGCGGCTATCACGGATGGACTTACGGTCTTGACGGAGCGCTCATCAGCGCCACCGAAATCGAAGGCGTGGAAGGTTTTTGCTCGGAAGACTTTGCCCTGAAGCCGGTCCGCACCGAGGAATGGTTCAACTTGGTGTTCGTGAACCTCGATCCGGAGGCGCGGCCTCTGCGGGAGAGTCTGGGAGAGTTGCCGCAACAGGCGGACAAGTTTCCCTTCACGCAGATGAAGCTGTTCGAGCGCCGCACCTATGACATGCAATGCAACTGGAAGACGTATGTGGACAACTATCTTGAGGGATACCACCTGCCCAGCGTGCATCCGGGACTGAATCGCGAACTGGATTACAACGCGTACGTGGTCGAGCCCTATGCGCGGGGTCGTGCCGGATACGTGCGCCAGTTCAGCCCGATCCGGGGAGCGCAGCCGGGCGACGCCACGCCGCGCCGCTACCAGGACGCGCACGAAGATTTGACCACGGATTATTTCTGGATTTTTCCCAACTGGATGCTGAACTGCTATCCCGACAACGTCTCGTTGAACATCGTGTTGCCCGTCGACGCCGAGCGCTCGCTGGCGATCTTCGAATGGTACTTGCCCGAGAAGGATCACAGCGCTCCCGCGGCGAAGGCGTCGGTGGAGTTCAGCGATCAGATTCAGGTCGAAGATGTGGGCATCTGTGAGATTGTGCAGAAGAATCTGCGGTCGCGCAGTTACTCGCGCGGCCGGTTCAGCGTGAAGCAAGAAAAAGGGGTGCACGCCTTTCACCGGATGTATGCTGACTGCATGAAGGACTCGAAGGGTTGACCATGGCCTCCTCGGCATGAACCCGGAACAGCTAACCATAGCGCTGCTTCGCGCGCAGGCGGCCAACGTCGTGATCGGGACCGTGTTTTCGTTCGTCGGGCTGACCGCATGCCTGGTTGCAGTCATCCGCCGCCGTGGCGAGTTCCGGATCCTGGTCTGGTTCGGATTATTTATCGGAATGTACGGCGCCCGCATGCTGGCCCAAGTCGGCCGCGCTCTGGGGCTTGCGCCGCAGTCGCCGGCGCTCGACGATGTCATCGCCATCGTTGACTATCTGCTCATCGTCCCTGGACTCCTATTCTGGCTTGAGTTGAGCATCGGCAGGCTGCGCCGCGCGCTTCAAGTGCTCACCGTACTCGCAACCGGGGTCGGCATTCTCGGCCTAGGGGTGTCCTCCGCCACTGGATCTTCCTACCGGCTTCTGCGCTACAACAGCATCCTCGCCATCTGCATGCTGCTGGTCGTCGGAGTCGTGGTGGTCGTGCCTGGGCTGTCCCGCAGGTACCTGGTGATCCAGAGCCGCGTCCTGGCGCTCGCAGTGCCGGCAATCGCAATTGTGGCTCTCTACATCAATCTTTCGGGAGTGATCGGCTACCGGCCTGCACTCTACCTCGAGCCCCCTGCCTTCGTGCTCTGGGTGTTCGCGATCGGGTACGTGGCTGCGGAGCAGGTTTTCACCAACGAACGGCGCTTGCTCTCGATCGAAAGCGAACTCGAAACCGCCCGCCAGATCCAGTTTTCGATCCTTCCAAGCAGTGCTCCCAAGGTCAAGAACGTCCGCATCGCCGCCTCCTATGATCCAATGAGCGCTGTGGCGGGCGACTTCTACCAGTTCATCCAGGTTGATCCCTACCGCGTGGGCGTGCTGCTGGCAGATGTGTCGGGACACGGCGTTCCCGCGGCGCTGATTTCGTCGATGATCAAGGTCGCGACGCAGTCGGTCGCGGTATTTGCCAACGATCCGGCGCAGGTGCTGCACGGCTTGAATCGCATTCTCTCGACGGAGTTGAAGGGCCAGCTCACGTCCGCAGCCTATCTTTGGATCGACACCGAGAACCACACCGCACGCTATTCCGCGGCAGGACATCCGCCGCTGTTGTGCTGGCGGGACGGGCGCGGGGAACTGGAGCGCATCGAAAGCAACGGCCTGTTGTTCGGAATTGTCGACGATTGTGACTATCCCGTGCGCAACCTGACGGTTGAATCCGGCGACCGCTTTCTGATTTATACCGATGGGCTGGTGGAACCCGAGAACGCCCGCGGCGAATCCTTTGGCGACCGGCAACTGGAACAGGTAGTCCGCAAGAATCTGGCGCTGCCGGCACCTGAGATGCTGCAGCAACTGCTTACCGAACTGCGGAAGTGGCGGCCAGCATCAATGAGCCAGCAGGACGACATCACCCTGATCGTAGTTGATGTGGTCTAGACTGCCTAGGCGCAGAATTCGGATTGTACGTACAGAAACACAGTACCAATATGTATTGCAAGCGAGCCCCCCAAGAAGGCCTCCTAGCTTTTCCCTCCGCGCGTCTGCAAGGAATGCCATTTGCGGGGCCGGAAACGGCCCTTACGCTGACGATCGCTGCCAAGGTGGGGCCAGAAGGTCGTCCGTAGCGAGATCGCGCGTCCCCGTGCCTGGCAGAGCGGTTCTACTAAGAATCAATCACTTGCACGGAACTTCAGCAACTTGCAGAGATTTTCAATGACTTACGGAGGTTTCCGCCGAAATCCTCAGATCCACTACTTCGCCCTGGCCTCAAACACGGTGCCTCCCTTGTCCTTGCCGGTGTAATAAACGCCGCCCTCCGCGCACGCGCCATAGATGTTTCCGCCTGGACTGAAAAGCAATCCGCCCCAGGGGAACTTCCCATCAGTGCCGTTGCCGAAGTTGTGCAGTAAGTGTTCGGTCCATGTCCCATTTCCGGGCGTCAGTTCGAACAGCGTGCCCTCGCCATAACTACCGCCCTGTTCTGTAATTCCGAAAAGATTACCGGCTGCGTCCAGGAGCAATCCGCCTTCGGGAGATGAGCCGTCGCTGGCATTAGCACCAAAGCTGTAGAGGACACGCTCGGTCCACGATCCACCCGTGGACGGCATCAACTCGAAGACTGTGCCGAGTTGATGATCGCCGCCTTCGCCGGTGGCGCCATAGAGATTGCCGCCGGAGTCCAAGATCAGAGTGCCGACGGGATCAGTCCCGTCTCCGGTGGTGGAATTGAAACTGTGGAGAACCTGGAACTGCCATGCGCCGCTCGCCTGGGGCGATAGCTCGAATATGGTGCCCGCGTTATCTGTGCCTCCCTGCGGGGTTGTGCCAAAGAGGTTGCCCTTGGAGTCCATGATCAGCGACGTGTTGGGAAACGATCCGGTGCTGCTATTCGACACAAAGGCATACAGAACTCTCTCGGTCCACAAGCCTTTCTTGGGGATGAGTTCGAACACAGTACCACCGCCGTTACCGCCGAGGAACGTTGTGCCAAAGAGGTTGCCGGACGAGCCGACGATGAGGCCGCCTTGCGGATTGTCTCCGCGGTAGGTTTCCCTGAAACGGTAGATGATCGACTCTGTCCACGCACCGCCCTGCACCGCCGGCGGCTGCAATTGGAATACGATCCCGCATCCCCCCGGGCAAAAGGTGCTTCCTCCCCCGTACTGCGTGGTGCCGTAGAGATTGCCGACGGCGTCAAACACTAGACCGGCCGTAGGTCCCGAGCCATCGGTTGCACTGCCAAAATCGTGCAAGATCGTCTCGCTCCAGGTCCCGTCCTTTTGCGGTGAAAGCTCGAACACGATACCGGAGCCGTAGATTCCATTGTCATAGGATCCGCCGGCAAAGGTTGTGCCGTAGAGGTTGCCGGAGGCGTCGGAGATCACGCTGCCGTAGAGAGTGTTTCCATCCGGGCTACTGCCGAAATTGTGCAACGCCCCTTCCCGTTGCGCCACAGCCCAGCCGGGAGCGAACAGGCTCGCAACACAGAACGCCAGGGCAGCCTTCCAGGCAAAAGAGAATTTGTGTGTTGGCATGGTCCGCTCCTCCTCCGGAGAGTGCGCTGAGAACAGGGACGCTATTCCATACGCGGGGAGCGAACATCCCACGGTCGCGAGAGGCTGTCAAGATGCAGGATTCTGCAACCCCGCGCGCTGACGGCTACTCGGATTTCAGCAGCAGGCAGGTGACGTCGTCGTGCTGGGGAGTGTTGCCGACGAAGAGATCGACTTCTGCCATGAGGCGCTTGAGCATTTCGGCGGGCTCGACCGATTTTCCGGCTTCAATTGCGGTCAGCAGGCGCGCCTCGCCGTAGTCTTCCTGGCGGGCGTTCTCGGCTTCCACTAATCCATCCGTAAAGATGATCAACCAATCTCCCGGCGCGAGCGTAATTGTGGCCGATTCATATTGTGTGTCGGGAAGAATGCCGAAGGGGAGGCCCCCGACGTCGAGACGCTCGATCTGTCCGCTGGCGCGGCGCAGAATCGGATTGTTGTGCCCGGCGTTAATGTAGTCGAGCGTGCGGCGGATAGGATCGTACTCCGCCAGGAACGCGGTGGTAAAACGCAATCCGCCCTGGCTGTTGGAGCAAGCATAGCGATTCATGTTCGACGCCAGTTCGGGCAAGGCGACTTGCGCAGTGGAGAGCGTTTTGAGACTGGCCTGGAACGTGGCCATCAGCATGGCGGCGGGAATGCTCTTGCCGGCAACGTCGGCAACTGCGAGCACCACGCGGTTGTCTTCATTGGTGCGTCCGGGCCGCGGGAAAACGTCGTAATAATCTCCGGCGACCGTGTTGGCAGGGCGCGTGGCGTAGGCGATGGACAGTCCTGGAATCTGCGGGGGGACACCGGGCAACAGCCAGGTCTGGATCTCGCGCGCGATCTGCAGGTCGCGTTTCATCACCACGCGATCCGCGATCTCGAGTATCAGAAGCAAAAGCAAGAGCAGGGCAGCCCAGAAGTGGAGATCGAATTCGATGGCCTCAACGTTGCCGCCGCGCCCGGTGTATTCGATGGCGGCATGCGGGATCACCAGCAGAATCAGCGCCGCTAGCAACAGTACGCGGCGCGCGGGCGAGAGTTTCTCGAATACCGCCCAGAAGAATTCTTTGACGATGTGCAGGTTGCGTCCGCCGTGAGTCAGGCCGTCGGGCGTTTTGGCCTCGACGTCTTTTGAGTAAAGCCGGTAGCTGGTGCGGGCTTCCGACTCGAACTGCGACCAGAGTTGGCTGACCTCGAGACCATCAGTGACGCGCCGCCAGAAACGGTGCAGCTTCACGCCGAAGGTGTTGGGCTGGCCGGGCTGCGGTGCGGGTGGCGAAGCGGTGACCATGGGACTCTCGATTATAGAGGATTAGGGAATTGGGTCATCGAGTCATTGGAAAATTGAGCGATTGGAAATTCGAAACGCTCGGATCGCCGGTTGTTCATTCACCCAATCGCTCAGTCTCCCAATGACTCAATCCTCAAAATAGATTCAACTGCTGGTCGAAGGCCTGCGCCGGCCACTTGGTTGCGAAGGCGGGCCGCTCTCGGCGGTGGGCGCGCGTCATTTTGTATTTCTCACGCAGGTGCGTGACGAGGTGAGACAAGCGTTTGCCATAAGCAGCCGGAAGGAAGGCGCGGTCCTGATAGCGCTGGCGGTAGTTCTCCGCGAGATGCGGGAAGTTCTGTTCAAGGAATGGCAGGAAGACGGCCGCGGAGCACGGCTTCAGAAAAAGTGGGTTGGCGAAAACGTAGTCGGCTCCGGCTTCAGCGGCGGCGCGGATTACGTTCTCCAGATCTTTGGGAGAGTCCGTGATTCCAGGGACGACCGGCGAGCAACTCACTCCAACACGCAATCCTGCCTGGCTGAGCGCGCGGACGGCGTCGATGCGGAGATCGGGACGCGGGGCGCGAGGTTCGAGAATCCGGGCGAGTTCGACGTCGAGAGTCGTGACCGTGATGTGTACGGAGAGTCGATTCGTCTTCGCCACTTCGTTCAGCAACTCGAGGTCGCGGACGATGAGGTTCGACTTGGTGACGATGCCCAGTTCGAAGCCGCGATGGCGGGCGAACTCCTCCAGAATTCCGCGCGTGACCTCGTAGCGGCGTTCGGCGGGCTGGTAGGGATCGGTGGCAGTGCCGAGCGCGATGGACTCGTCAGGCTTCACGCGATGCAGATCGTGGCGCAGCAATCCGGCGGCGTGCTGCTTGACGTAGATTTTCTGCTCGAACTCCATGCCATCGCGCATTTCCATAAATTCGTGCGTGTAGCGGGCGTAGCAGTAGCGGCATCCGAATTCGCAGCCGCGGTAGGGATTGATTGTCCAGGTGAACGGCATCTGGCGATTACTGACGCAGCGGTTGAGCAGCGACTTGGCCGGAAGCGTGAAATATTCAACGTTGTGCCCCTCGCGCAAGGATTCGCCCTCGGACGCGAGGCGCGCAATGCCGATCAGGCGGGGCTTGTCGGGCAGAGGGAGCAAGGGCAGGGAGGACATATATTCGCCTTTTGTTCGCCTACAATATGCCGATTGGATGGAGTTGTCAATGGTCTCGGGGGATGGGAGATAGAGAAGATGAAATGACACACAGATGTTTGATTAGATGATAAACATGTGGAGATTTCGTGGATTGATGTGACGCACGGATGTGGCGTTGTGCGTGAGCCTAGACGACTACTAATCGTCTTTCGTCAACCTGAACCCGTACTTGGTCCCCACAAGTCGTCGAACAAACTGACTATTCTTGGCTTCGAAGTCGAGCGTCACCCGATCGCTATAGTCCCATTCCGAAGGACGTGGCTTCTTATCAGCGCAAGAATCACAGTGCAGCCGTCCGAACTCAGCATGGGTTGCGTCGAGTTCTCTTCCTTCCAGGTGATAATTGTGGAGAGTGCAATGGACTACCTTCGATCCGGCAGTTTCTAGATTGAACTGGCGTTTGATCCTCCGGGCAATTGGCCCTGTGGCTCCCATACTGACAAGCAAGTGTTCACAATTCCTTAGCACCCTTTCCGGACTATCGTCGTCGGCAGCAATCTTTAGTCCACGAACCAAAGGATCATTTTCATTGCTGAGATCGATTCCCAGCGCTGAAGCCATATTCTGGATGACCTGCCAAACGACATTGCCGTGGTAGTCTTCGTCTACGGGTTCACCCCTCCAGCGCTTCGCTGCTCTTTCTACACAACCCAAGGCGTCAGCCCGAATTGTCTCATCTGGCAGGGACTGTGCTGTTTCCTTTGCCCAGTGATAGGCAGGGGAGTTTTCGCTCCGAACCGTCGACAACGAGCCGATAATCGCCAACACGACTCCGGTAGGATCAGCGGTTTCCTGACTGATCCAAGCGGCAAGTTTACTGATCTGGAGTGCGGACCGTTCCATCACATCAACTGCTTCGATGTTTCCTTCAGCATGCAGAGTGATGTTGTACGGTCCGGTGGCCGTGACGACGGCGCTCAAGCCCCGCCCGAGCGCCCAGCGGTTCGGGTACGTCGCAGCGTACCTCGCTAGGCGGACACATTGATTGTATTTGGTCGAGATGCGTCTGGTCAGCACAGAACGTCGAGCGTAAATTCCTAGCACCATCATTGGGTTACCATTCGCGAGACTGTGCTGTTGCAACGCCAAGAATAGTCCATAGTTCTGATGCACCAGAATCCTTAGTTCAGCGGCTTGTCGTGCGATGAGCGCGTGGAATTTCAAGTGCTTAGGTCCGTTGACGGTTAACTGCTGGAGTCTTCGAGCGTGAGCCAAATCGATTTCGGGTAGCACGCCTTGAGGCTTGCCCGCATGCACCGCTTGTACGTGTTCAACCGCATAAAGCTGCATCTCAGCCCAAAATTTCACCTCAACTGTGGAATCGGGGTCGCTCAAGATTGCTTGCGCCCGAGGGAGAACCTCATGGAACTTTTTCTGCTGATAAAGCTCAGCAAGTTTCTTGAGTTTCACGACGTCGTTCTTTTCCTGGAATGCGCGGTACAGCGCCTCTTGATCCGGCAAATGTTGCAATGACTCTGCGAATGACTGTGCCGACGAGGACGTGAGCACGCGGTTTGCTAAGGCCAAATGGATTTTGTCGAGGCCGGTTAATAAACCCGCTGCGGTTTGAGGAAGTTCTTGGCAGGTTGGGATTCTCACCGTAGCATATTTCGCGCCCGGTCGATGAAGTGCGGTTACGAGGTGCCTATCTAACTGAGGTGCATACCAGAACACTCGTTTTGCGGTGACGTCAGCATGAATAAGCAGCACCGGTTGACGAATTTCGAGCGCGTAATGCCGCGCGTGCTCCATAGAGAGTTCTTGTGAGATGAAGTCTTCCGTCGATGAGTACGCACTCGAGGCGGAGCTTTTTAGCTGGACGTGGAACCACGCCCCAGTCGGAGCTTTTCCGTCAAAAACTTGGACGTTCGTATCGATGCCATAGTCTTCCTGAACATCATTCACGACCCAGCCCAAAGACTCCAGTGCATGCCGGAGCAAAAGTTTGCCCGCGCGATCAGTCTCGTGTTCTTGGGGTTTAGTGATCACTGATACTGCTGCTGATAATACAACGATGCTCGAGTCATTTTCCAAACCCCGACGGGAAACAAATCTTTGAATTCTGTCGTTGGAGAATCCTTCGACTCAGATTCTGCGCTATCGCGTTGGGGTTGGTCCCACCTCCGGCACGAGGTGGGCAGATGACGCAATGATTCCCGCCCTCTCTCCGTCCCCGACTGATCATGTACCTTCGATTGAGAATCGTAATCAACTCCAATGGGCGCGACTTGTTAGTTCCAAGTATGCTCATGATGTGCAGACCCTTCGACTCCTGGTGGCGGTGTTGCTGGTTAGCCTGGTGGGATCGTCGACCGTTCCTCGGGAGAAGCACCGGGACCCGGCCGCGCTCCACCTGCCGAGCAACGACCAGGCGTGGGCGGAGAAGACGTTAGGCTCGCTCTCGGTTGAGGAGAAGGTCGGCCAGTTGTTCATGGTCCGAATGCGCGTGGGATTCTCGGGCGTTCGGAACCCGGAGTACGAGCGACTTTCCAACAACATTCGCAAATACCACATCGGATCTGTGGCCATGTCGGCGCCGCCGGGAGGACGATTTCTTCCCAGCGATCACCGCTATGAAACCGTCGTCCTGCTCAACCGCCTGCAGACGGAATCAAAATTGCCGCTGCTGATTGCCGGAGACTTTGAGCAGGGCGTGCTTCCGGCGCGGCTTTTCGGGACCACAGTGTTTCCGCACGCGATGGCGTTTGGTGCTGCGGGCAAGGCGGCGTATGCCGAAGAATTCGGACGCATAACGGCGCAGGAAAGCCGGGCGATCGGCGTGCACTGGAATCTTTTTCCCGTCGCCGACGTCAATTCCAATCCCGCGAATCCGATCATCGGCACGCGCGCGTTCGGCGCGAATCCGGATCAGGTCGGAGCACTGGTGGCGGCATATATCCGCGGAGCGCGCGCGAACGGAATGATGACGACGGCCAAGCACTTCCCGGGTCATGGCAACACCGGGACGGATTCGCACCTGGCGCTGGCTCGCGTAGACGAGAATGCGAAAGTCCTGCGTGCGGTCGACCTGCCTCCATTCCGCAAAGCGATCGATGCTGGAGTCGATGCTGTGATGACGGCGCACATTCGGGTGCCGGCGCTTGATCCAAATCCGAATCTGGTGGCTACGACGTCACCGGCTATCGTCACCGGCCTGCTCAAGAATGAGCTTGGCTTTAAGGGAATCATCGTTACCGATGGTCTGGACATGGCGGGCCTGACTCGCCTGTTTGCCGGGCACGTGGGGCGTGCCGCGGTGGACGCGTTCAAGGCAGGAAACGATGTGCTGACCATGCCGGCTGATCTGGATGCCAGCTACCATGCGGTTCTTGATGCGGTGCGCAGCGGCGAGATTTCGCAGCAGCGTCTCGATGCGTCTGTTTTGAAAATATTGCAGGCCAAAGCGGCGCTCGGTTTACAGAGGGCTCGCCTGGTGGACGTGGCGGCGATTCCAAAGTTGGTGGGCAGTCCGGCGAACGTTGCCACCGGGCAGCGCATCTCGGATGCGTCCATCACGCTGGTGCGCGATAACCGCAAACTGCTGCCCCTGAGACGGGAGGCCTCGGTGCAGAACGCCGCTCTGCATCAAACTGGAGAACCGGATCGTCAGGGTATGCTCGCGATCGTTCTCTGCGACAACGTTCGAGCGGAGGACGGGCGTGTTCTGGAGCATGAGATTCGAGCCCGGATGCCCGATGCGAAAGTCATGTATGTGGACCCTCGTGTTGCAGTCAGCAGGACGAACAACGTGCTGAACGCGGTGGACCAGGCGCGGGCAGTTGTGGTCGCGGTGTACATTGTGCCCTCGGCCGCGAGATCGCGGAAACTGGGGCGGCGTGGCAAGCATCCCGCGTCGCTGCCGGATTCGACGAGCGCTCTGTTCGAGAAAATTCTTGGCCGCGCGAGCGAGAGGACTGCGGTTCTCGCGATGGGGAATCCGTACCTGACCGATGACTTTCCCGGAATTCAGAACTACATCTGCACCTTTTCGAACGTGACGGTCTCCGAAGTCAGCGCCGCCCGGGCGTTGTTTGGAGAAATTCCGATGTCGGGTCGAATGCCGGTGACGCTTTCCAACGCACGCGCCGAGGCTCGGGAAGACTCGCTTCCGGCCTTGGCCGCCGACTCGACGCGTCCATAGCGATCACGATTTCGCAAGACATCGGCATCGACCGAGTTAGCGTTCCAGGGCCTTGCGATCCCAATTTCCCGTGTCGGCCGCTGCGTCGTAGGTGCTCTGCAGGAATTCCACCAATGCAGTCTTTGGAGACTCCGCGGTGCGTACGTCGTCGTACATCAGCAGGAACTCTTTCAGTTGCGGATGGTAGAAAGCAGCGGACGGCCGAATCTTGAATTGCGCGAAACCAGACGGTTCGGGCGCAGCGTAGGAATAAAAGGCCGGGCCCTTGATATCGCCGCCGCCGGGCCAGAATCCCGCGCTGCTGACTTCGTGAGAGTAAGCCTCCCGCGTAATTGAGTCGGCTCCCGGCCGCTCTGGCGCCCGCCGGCCGGAGAAGCGCGTTACAGCCAGATCGAAACTGCCCCAGAAAAAATGTACGGGGCTCGCCTTGCCCAGAAATCCGGTGCGAAATTCTTTGAAAATCTGATCGACCCAAACCAGGATGCGCCAGAATTTGTTCACCGCTAGCGGATCGTAGGCGGCGTGATCATGGTCCTTCTCAAATGGAATGGGATTGGGAATCTCGCAGGGCATGTTCCAGATCTTCACCGTCACGCCGAGGTCAGCAAGCGAGGCCATGAATTTCTCATAGAACTCAGCCACGCTCTGTGGCTTGAGCGCGAGCGCTGCGTGGCGGCCATCACTGGTTTCAATCAGGAGCTTGTGGTCGATGAAGTCGAACCGCACTTCGACGGTTCCGCGTGAATACGGCATTGCGCCCGTCGTCA
Source organism: uncultured Acidobacteriaceae bacterium (assembly GCA_963701935.1). Taxonomy (GTDB): domain Bacteria; phylum Acidobacteriota; class Terriglobia; order Terriglobales; family Acidobacteriaceae; genus Sulfotelmatobacter. The sequence goes on from CAVPBT010000006.1 coordinate 268,943, forward strand.
TTCCGCGAGGGGTCAGGTAAAAGGTCACGTTCCAAAAGTGATTTACCAGGGGACACAGCTTGAGGCGCACTTTCCCGATGACCTGCGTCCACATGTGCAGGGTGGCAAGAGTGTCTTTCCAGCTGTCGAAGGGTAGCGTGGGCAGTAGATCGCGATCACTCGAGGCCGTCGGCGTCATGTCTCACATCCTGACGGGTTAATGTACACCGAAACGCCGGTGCGTGTGTGGGCCGGTCACTGTTGCTTCTCTCCTTTGTCGGCTGGGGCTTCTGCCGGCTTTGCGAAAAGCTTGGGATCGACCGTGGGATTCAGTTCGATCTTCTTGAATTCGGCGTTGCTGGTTTCCTGGCCGTTTTGCTTGTTCTGGTGTTTGTAGGGCATGGTCAGGCCGTCGGCGGTGCGCCAGTCGGAGAGGTTCGACTCGCCGTCGAAGGAGCCCGATTGTCCCATGGCTTTGTATTTTTCGCGGAGAATGTAGCCGGTCTTGGGATCGATATACCACCGCACCCATGGAATCGCGCCACCGATATCGAGGATGGCGGCGTCGACGTCGCCGATCTTCTCGGTGCCCGCAGCCGTAAACGTGAATGTGGGATCGTCGGCGTGCTGCGCGATATAGATGAGATCGTGATGTAGCTGGGCGAGCATTTCATTCTTCTGCGCGGGCGGCATGCTGCGCGTGCCCATGCCGGCCATGCTCATAAAAGCGGCGTCAGGGGCGGCGACGATGGTCAGGGCGCCCTGCGGTGTCTGCACATCGACATGCATTTTGTCCGGAAATGCCAGCGTCACATCCACCGGATTCGGCGGGCCACCGCCGTCGCTCTCGGCGATATTCACGTGCACGGTCTTGATCGACTGCAGCTTGGGCAGACCTCCCATGGCGGCGGCGACCTTCGCGGCCAGCGCTTTGCCTTCGGGATTGGAGGCTGCAGGCTTCGAGGAGTCGTCCTTGTCCGCCTTTTCGGCGGGCGGAGGTGGAATCGTGATGTCGATTTCCTTTACGGTACCGAGCGACGACAGAGGTTTATCGAATTCTTTGGTGTTGCCGACCACCAGCACGGCGAGTTGATCCTTGTGCATGTACTTGGCAGCGACCCGGTTGACGTCGGCGGCCGTGACCTTTTTGATTTCCGCCTGATACTTGTCGAGCCAGTCGGGAGGATATCCGTAATACTCGTAGGTCATGCGCTCGCCGAGAATCTTGTCGGGCGAGTCCAGACGAAAGATGAACGCGTTGAGGATGGCGTCTTTGGCGCGCTGAATTTCGTCGTCGGTGATGGGTTGCTTCGTTAGGTTATCGATGTCCTCGCCGGCGGCCTGAATCGCTTCGATCGTACTCCCGCTCTTGGTGCCGATCGACACCTGCAGAATGCCGGGATGCCCGAAGTTGGTGCCGACGCCGCCACCGACGCTGTAGGCCAGTCCGCGCTTGGTGCGAATGTCGTTGAACAGGCGCGAAGAGAATCCGCCGCCGAACGCTTCGTTAAACACGCTGATGGCGTAGTAGTCGGGATTATCGCGCGTGGTGCCGAGCGCCACCATGTGGATGGTGCTCTGGTTTACGTCATCTTTCGGAATGAGATAGTAGCCCGGCTTGGCCGGATTGTATTGGATGGCATTCTTCGGGACGTCAGTGCCCTTCGGCCACGCGTCGAAAGCCTTGCGCAGCCGGGCTTCCATGGCGGCGGAATCGAAATCTCCGCTGATGCCGAGAATGATGTTGCTGGGGTGCACGTATTTGTGATGCCAGTCGATCAAGTCCTGGCGCGTGATGGCGGCAACGGTCGCGTACTCGGGGACGCGGGCGTAGGGATTGTCGGCGCCGTAGGCCAGTTTGATGGTCTCGCGCCCGGCAATTTCGCCGACCTGGTCGTTGCGGCGGGAGATGCCGTCGTCTTCTTCTTTCTGGGCGATATCGATTTTTTCGGCGCGGAATTCAGGATTCTGCAACACGTCGACGAAGGCCTTGAATACGTCGTCGAGGTCTCCCTTGAGGCACGAGAAGTTAATCGTGGTCGAGTCGGGGCCGCTGCCGGTTTCTACTTTGGCGGCGCGAACTTCGAGGAAGTCGTCGAGTTGATCGCCGGTCTGCGTTTTGGTGCCGCCGGTGCGCCAGACCTCACCGTAAATATCCATCAGACCGGCTTTGTTGGCGGGTTCGTTGACTGAGCCGCCGCGGATGCGGGCCGTGCCGTCGATCAGCGGCAGTTCGTGATCCTCCTGCAGGAAGATCACCATGCCGTTCGAGAGTTGGATGCGCTTAGGCTGCTGTGGTTTGAAAGCGGGCAGGGGCGGAATGGGGACTTGCTGCCAACTTGCGGCCTGCGCTGTCGCTTGGGGAACGATTGGGAACGTTGCGATGGCCGCTAGAACGAGGAGGAGAATTGCACGCTTCGTTTTCATTGCGCACCTCCCTGATCGGAACTGCTGGAGTCCTGTTCGCCTGCGCCGGGAGCGCCACCTCCGCCGGCGTTTTCGATCACGCCGACTGTGCGGTTGGTGTCGACGAACACTTGATTCGCGACGCGGCGAATGTCGGCCTTGGTGACCTGGTCGATGCGGTCGACAGATTTGAATAACTCGCGCCAATCGCCGTACCGGGTTTGGTAGATGGCGAGTTGCGTGGCCAGGCCTTCGTTGTCGGCGAGGCCGCGAATCAGGTTGGCTTTGCTGCGGGTCTTGATCATCTTGAGTTCGTCGTCGGTGATGTCTTCCTTCTTCAGCTTGTCAATTTCTGCGTGAATGGCGTCGGCCATCTCCTGCGGGGTGTGCCCCGGGAGCGGCACCGCAAGGAATGCGAACAGGTGGGGATACTTGATGCCGGGATATCCGGTGAGTCCTTCGGAGAAAGACGCGATCTTCTTATCACGCACCAGCGAGCGGTAGAGGCGCGAGGTGCGGCCTTCGGACATGAGATCGCTGATGGCGTCGAACACTGCATCGTCTTTGCTCCGGTAGTCGGGGCGGTGGTAGCCCTCGATATAGATGGGCTGCGAGCGATCTTTCAGGACGACTTTGCGTTCGGAGTTTTGCGGAGGCTCGGTGGTTGTGACTTCGTCGGGCTGAGGGTGCGTGGGCAGCCGTCCGAAATACTTCTCGAGGATGGGCATGGCCTCGTCGGCCTTGATGTCACCGGCGACAGCCACCACCATGTTGGATGGAACGTAGTATTTGTCGAAGAATTTCTGGGCGTCGGTGGCGGAGAAATGATTGAGGTCGGCCATCCATCCCACGGTGGGCCGGTGATAGGGATGCGCAGTGAAGGCCTCTTCGGTGAACTGCTCAAGCAGGCGGCCGAACGGACTGCTGTCGATACGCATGCGGCGTTCTTCGATGACGACGTCGCGCTCTTTATAAAACTCGCGCATCACGGGATGCAGAAAACGCTCCGACTCGAGGTAGGCCCACAGTTCCAGCCGATTCACGGGCAGGGAGTAGTGATATTCCGTGAAATCGAAGCTGGTGGAGGCATTCATGTCCTCGCCGCCATTCTGTTCGACGAGCTTGCCAAAGGCGTTGCTGATGACGAACTTGTCGGCCGTCTCTCTGGCGTCTTTCCAGGCTTTTTCCAGCTGCTTCAATTTCGCGTCGTCGCGGCCAACCGTCTTGTCGCGCTCGGCAATGTAGACGGCGTAGGCGACTTCGACTTTCTCCAGGGCGCTCTTTTCGGCGGCGTAGTCGGTGGTGCCGATCTTGTCGGTGCCTTTGAACGCCATGTGCTCAAACATGTGAGCGAGGCCAGTGGCGCCCATGGGATCTTGCACCGAGCCGGCATCGACCATGGTGAAGAAGGAGAAGACGGGCGCCTCCGGACGCTCACAAATCATGACGGTCAGACCGTTGGGCAGATGCTTGACTGTGATGCGCTTCTCGAAGGACGCGACGTTCTGGGCCAGAGCGATGGCCGAGAGAACAAATAACAGAAGGAATGTTTTCAATGGGCGGTGCTTCATCGGACCTCCGACGGTGGGACGAGTATGACGAGCCTCTTCTTCGACAGACATTCTGCGGTACATACGTGTTGGACGGACTGGCAGGGCAGAAGTTTGAAAGTACGTGGGGGGAAGGGAGATTGTCAAACGGGCGAGGCTGGTGGGGTCCAATTCCAGGGCTTTACCGCGAAGGCCACAAAGGTTCACGAAGGAAACCAAAGCATGAACCACTAAGGACACACAGTCCACCTAGGTTCTCCTTCGTGGACCTTCGTGCCCTTCGTGGTTCACGTTTTTCACTCGCGTCATAACACGGTATTTTGCTGGTGCAGACCTTTCAGGCACAATGTCATGCGGAGATTACGTGACAGACTCGGCCGTTGACATTCAGGGCAGGCACCTCAAGCTGTCGAATCTGGAGAAGGTGCTGTATCCCGCCGTGGGATTCACCAAGCAGCAGGTGATCGATTACTACGCCCGCATCGCGCCGGTGATGATTCCACATCTGGCAGGGCGCGTGCTGACGCGCAAGCGCTATCCCGACGGGGTTGACGGAGAACCGTTTTTCGAGAAGAACGCGCCCATGCACAAGCCGGAGTGGGTGAAGACTGCGCCGATCTGGAGCGGGCGCAACCGGCGCACGATTCATTATGTGCTGGCGGACGATTTGGCCACGCTGGTGTGGCTGGCCAATCTGGCGGCGCTGGAACTGCATCCGTCGCTGGCGCTGGCGAAAGACATTACTTGTCCGACGGAGATGGTGTTCGATCTCGATCCGGGGCCTCCGGCGAACATTGTGCAATGCTGCCAAGTGGGGCTGTGGCTGCGCGAGATCTTCGAGCACTTCGGGCTGCAGAGTTTCCCGAAGACCTCTGGGTCCAAGGGACTGCAAATTTACGTTCCGCTAAATACGCCGACGACTTACGACGCCACTAAAATGTTCTCGCACGCGCTCGCGCAGTTGATGGAGCATGATCACCGGGATCTGGTTTTGTCGGAGATGAGCAAGCAGGCCCGCACCGGGAAGGTGTTCGTTGACTGGAGCCAGAATGATGAGCACAAGACGACGGTGGCTGTGTATTCGTTGCGGGCGCGGGAGCATCCCACGGTTTCGACGCCTGTGACGTGGGAGGAGGTTGAGCGAGCTCTCAAGAAGAAGGACGCGGGACTCTTGGTCTTTGAAGCGCCGCAGGTCGTGGCGCGGGTGGAGAAGATGGGCGATCTGTTTGAGCCGGTGCTGGAATTGAAGCAGCGGTTGCCGGATCTGAAGGCGGCCGCGGCGGAGGCACCGAGGGGGATCGAGATCGCGGCGCAGGCCGAGGAGGAAGCTCCGGCCCGGAGGGCCACCGGGAAAAAATCTGCGCGGAAGGGCGCGGCTCGGAAGAAGGCGGGCAAGGTATAATCCCGGTCTCGTGAGTCCTGAAACTCTTGAAAATCCCCATCCTAGCCGCAAAGAACGCGGCTAGGATGGGGCACCCGGCACCCGGCTCTTATCGAGGCGCACCGGTCGAGTGACTTATGCCGCAATTCTTTGCTGGAACGTCGGGATGGGCTTATCCAACGTGGAAGCCTGATTTCTATCCCGCGAAGCTGGCGCAAAAGAAATTTCTCAACCACTATTCGACGAAGCTCAACACCGTCGAAGTGAATTTCACTTTCCGGCAACTGGTCAAAGAGACGACCATCCAGAACTGGCTGCAGGATACGCCTGCACATTTTCGCTTTGGCATTAAGGCTCACCAGGTCATCACGCATATCAAGCGGCTCAAGGCGACGGAGGACTTTGTCCCGCGATTCTTGGCAACCATTGAGCCGCTGGCTGCCGTGGGAAAGTTGGGACCGGTGTTGTTTCAACTGCCTCCGAACTTGAAGGCCGACGCGGCGCTGCTCAAGGATTTTCTGGCGATCCTGCCGCGTACCGTGCCAGCAGCGTTTGAGTTCCGGCATGCGTCCTGGTTCGCCGACGCGACTTGGGATCTGCTGAAGGCGAGCAACGTGGCGCTGTGCGTGGCCGAGACTGAAACTCTGACCACACCCGAGGTTGCGACTGCTGGTTTTGTGTATTACCGCTTTCGTAAGCCAAGCTACTCGGGCGAAGAACGGCGATCGATGATCGACCGTATCCGGCAACATCTCGCCGCGGGGCGCGACGTGTTTGCTTACTTCAAGCATGAGGAAACGCCGGAAGGCGCGCTGTATGCCGTGGAATTGCTGCGGGAAGTGAGCGGCGGGGAGGGAGCGTGATCAGGCTGAGGTCGGGCGCACTGGTGTGGGCGTCGTTTTATGTGTTGCTCAGCGTTGCGTCAGCTCAAGATTCCGCGCTGCGCTCGGTTCACGTTTTTGTGGCGCTCGCCGACAATCAGAGCCAGGGCATCATTCCGGTCCCGGCGAAGCTGGGCAACGGGGAAGATCCGGAACACAACCTGTACTGGGGATCGGCGTATGGCGTGAAGACGTTTTTCGCGCGCAGTTCCGAGTGGGAGCGCGTCGCCTGCGGCGAGAAGCCGAAGGCCGAGGTGCTGGAACGGTGCGTGTTCAAGCATCGTGCGACGAATGTGTATCTGGTGGCCGACGCGTATCGTGGGCGGGAAATCCGGCAGGCGATTCTTGATTTTCTGTCTTCTGCAGCGGGTGACGATCCGGAGATGGTGAGTGTGCCGGGGGCACCGAAGATTCCGACTCGTGGCGGCGCGAATCTGGTGGCTTACATTGGCCATGACGGCCTGATGGACTTTCAACTGCAGCAGCTTCCCCGCAAGAAAAACGAGGCACATCGCGACGCAATAGTGCTGGCCTGCGCAAGCAAGATGTTCTTCGCGGAGCCGGTACGGGCCTCGGGCGCGTATCCACTGCTGTGGACCACGGGGCTGATGGCTCCCGAGGCTTACACGCTGAAGAGCGCGCTGGACGGCTGGATTGCGGGGGAGAGCAACGATCAGATTCGCGATCGAGCTGCAGGAGCCTACGACAAGTATCAGAAGTGTGGGTTCCGCGCGGCGCATCGGTTGCTGACTAGCGGGTGGTGAGAGGGCGAGAGAGACGTAGCACCCTACGTCTCTACGATGTGATAGGGCGTGCATCCTCTTCATCACTTTCCGTCGCGTCCGATAACGGGCATACTGAATCTCTTCTGTTATGGCTGCCGAGGCGAACGCGCGCGTGCTTTCCGGCTTTCTCGATTACCTGCGCATCGAGAAAGGACTGGCCGCCAATTCGATCGGGGCTTATACCACCGACATGCTTCAATTTGCCGAGTTCCTGGAGAAACATAAGCGGGTGCTGCTCACCGCGCGGCGCAACGATGTGCGGGAATTCCTGCAGCAGCTTTTTTCTCATCAAGTGGACGGGCGGAGCGTGGGGCGGAAGCTTTCGGCGTTGCGGCATCTGTATCGCTATCTGCTGCTCGATAAGAGAATCGATCACGATCCGACGCTGGATATTGAATCGCCCCGGCAGTGGAAAGTGCTGCCCAAGTCGCTGGCGCGCGATGAAGTTGAATCGACGCTGGCGTCGCCCGTCGCGCGGCTAGCGAGTGGGCATCGTGACACGAAGGATGCGGCGGCGTTGGCGGCGCGCGACCGAGCGATGTTGGAACTCTTGTATGCGGGAGCGCTGCGAGTTTCGGAGATGGTGAACGCCACGCTGGAAGATTTGAAACTCGAGTCGGGATATATGCTGGTCCGCGGAAAAGGAGATAAGGAGCGCATTGTGCCGCTGGGCAAGCCGGCGCAGGATGCACTGTCGGACTACTTGGCCCAGGGGCGGCCGGTGCTGGCGGGGATGCGAGCATCAAAGCCGGCGAAGAATGCGGCGCGGACCTCGGCGGTTTCGATGAAGAACTCACCGCTATTGTTTATTGCGCGGGGCGGGCGCAGGCTGACGCGGCAACGAGTGTGGCAGATGGTCGGGGAGTCGTCGGTGGCCTCCGGGCGGCATGCTTCCCCGCACATGCTGCGGCATTCGTGCGCTACGCACATGGTGGAAAACGGTGCGGACTTGCGCACCGTGCAGACAATTCTGGGGCACGCGGACATTTCCACGACACAGGTGTACACGCATCTGGCGCTGGATCGGCTGCGGACTGTGTATCAGAAGCATCATCCGAGGGCGAAAGCGAAATGAGGCTCACCACGGAGGCACGGAGACACGGAGGAATGCAGACGCCAATTTCTGTCTTGAGTTCGAACGAGATCCTCGCCGCGGTGAGATCTTCCGGGCTTCTGTTTTCTCTGTGCCTCCGTGACTCGGTGGTGGAGTTAGCGAAGTAAACATGAATCCCGACAAGACCATCGTTTAAAAGGCCGTCGCCGACTTCCTCCGCCACCTGCGGGAGAGGAACGCTTCGCCGCATACGATCAAGGCTTACAGCGGCGATCTGGCAAACTTTGCCGCCTACGCGGGGTCCCGCGGATGGAAATCGATTGACCACATCGCAATTCGAGGATTTCTTTCGCAGCTTTACGAAAAGGGACTCGGCAAGACCTCGGTGGCGCGGTCGCTCGCGGCGGTGCGGTCTCTGTATCGCTGGCTGGCGCGGGAAGGCGTGGTGGAGCAGAATCCGGCCAAGCTGGTGGCGACGCCCCGGCTTCCGAAAAAACTTCCGCGCGTTCCGACCATCGAAGAAATGAACTCCGTGCTCGACGGGCAGATGCCCGAGGTTGCCGCATTTCCCGAGCGCGATCTGCTGATGCTCGAGTTGCTGTATGGATGCGGCATCCGCAACTCGGAGCTGACCGGAATCAATCTCGACGACATTCGCCTGAGCGCCGAGGCCATCCTGATTCGCGGCAAAGGGAAGAAGGAACGTTACGTTCCGTTCGGCGGATCGGCGAAGAGTGCGCTGGCAGCCTATCTTCCGGCCCGGCTCGCGACCCTGGCGGAAACGCGCAAGAGTACGACCGCGTTGCTGATCAACCAGCGCGGCGGACGCCTGACCACCCGCAGCGTGGGCCGCATCATCAAGAAGATCGCCGTTGCCAAGGGACTCTCGCCAGACGTGCATCCGCACACCTTGCGCCACGCGTTTGGGACACACATGCTGGAAGAGGGCGCCGATCTGCGCGCCATTCAGGAACTGCTGGGGCACGAGCGCCTGGCCACCACCCAGCGCTACACGCAGCTTTCGATGAAGCATGTGCTACAGGTCTACGACCAGACACATCCCCGGGCAAAATAGCACGGTCCCGGCCGATTACCTCAGTAATTTGGGATTCCGCGTTTGCACCCTGAAAATATAGGGACGGGAAAGCTCGGGACTGACGCTCCTGTTGGCTCGGTTTCGGGATCGGTACCTCTGACCCCGGGAGGCACTGTGCGCAAGATTAATCCGGAACTCTGGCTATTGCTGTTTCTGGTGCTGATCGCTGGGATGCTGAATTTTCTGGTCGCATCGCAGAAGATGGCGCTGGTCTTCTATTTCCTGCCAACCCTTTATTCCGCATATCACCTGGGACGGCGGCATGCCACGCTCACCGCGCTGGCCAGCGTGGTGCTGGTGGTTCTGCTGGCGAGTATGAATCCAGCGATGTTCAGCCGCCGCGTCGAGTTGCCCCTCGCAAAGTGGTTCGACATCGCGGTGTGGGGCGGAGTCTTGATGGTAGCGGGCTACGCCACGGGGACGCTCTACGAGAGGAATCAGAAAACGCTGCGCGAGATGGAGGAAGGCTACGAGGGGATGCTGGTGATCCTGCAGAATTTTCTGGCCAACCAGAAATACAGCGAAACGCATGCCTACCGCATTGCGATGTGCGCCACCAGAATTGCCGAAGGTGTCGGCTTGGACGCGGGCAGCGTGGAAGATATTCGCATGGCCGCGCTGCTGTTCAATATGAAAGATCTGGGCATCACCAACGAAGTGCTGTGCAAGGCAGCGCAAGTATCCCACGAGGAGTTGCAGGCCATCCAGAATCGCGAGAAAAAGCCGTCGAAGGCTGGCGCGACCAGTGGGTCGCTGCAGCGGGCGATCCCGATTTTTCTGTCGGAGCGGGTGTTGCGGCAAAACGGCGGCAAGCCTGAAGAGTCTTCATTGGAAGTGCAAATTCTGGTGCTGGCGGAAGAGTATGAAGCATTGACCAGCGGGCAGCGAGGCGCGAAGATGTCGCCCGCGCAGGCGGCACAGGAAGTGATCAAGCGTGCCGGGGGCCACTACGATTCGCTGGTGGTGAATGGATTCACCAAGGCCTTCGGCGAACAAGCCGCAGGTGCGGGCGCTTAGACCGGGTGGAGTCGCTTAGGACTTTCGCAGTCCTTCCCACATTGCGACGATCCGTTTCTTCAGATCAGCAGTAAGTTTTTCGTAGGCTGCTTCCGAGGCTTCAGACTCCGGCGGCGGAACCATCGGGTCGCCAAAAACCATTTTCAGCGGCTTGAATCCGCGAAATGCCTGGTTGCGCGGCCATACCTCATAGTGCCCCTCAATGGCCACCGGAACAATCGGCACCTGGAGGTGAATCGAGAGGATGGCGGCGCCTTTCTTAAAGACCTTGGGCGTGCCGTCGATCGAGCGTTCACCCTCGGGGTAAAGGACGAGCGCCATCCCATGCCGCAGGCCGAAGGCGCCCGCGCGCATGGCGGGAACCAGATTCGCGTCGGGATCGAGCACGACGACCTTGATGGAGCGGGCCAGTCTGCGCATGAGTCCCTTGCCGAAGATATCGCTCGTGCCCACGGCAAATGTTCGGAAAAAGACCTCCTGCGGCAGCAGACTCGCCAGGATCAGCGGATCGATGTAGCTCTGGTGGTTCGACGAAATAATGTAGGGGCCACTCTTAGGTAGTTTTTCCAGCCCGCTTACCTTTAGCTGAAAGCGGTCGAATACGAACATCTGCATCACTCTGGTTACGAGGTACCAGAACGTGTCGTTGATTCGATTGGGATGGGCCAGACGAGTCACATCGGGATCGTCGGGATCTTCGGCCAGAATCGATTTCCATCCCGCGAAGGTGACACGCGATCCCGGTCCGCCAGCGCCGCTTGCCGCGCTCTGCAGCACGGCGTCAATCAGATCGCGGACACTGTAAATCTCAGTCAGCTGGGATTCTTCGAGATTGCCACCAAGTTCTTCTTCGAGGCGGCTGAGCAGTTCGACGCGCTGCATGGAGTCGAGGCCGAGATCAAGGTCGAGGCTGAGCGTGGGGCGCATGGTTGGCGGCGCCGGACCGAGCGCTTTCGCGAACAATCTTCAGGCCCCGCTGTACGTCCGGTTGATCGAGCCACGCGGTTTCTTCTGCGGTGAGTGGCTTCTCCGCGGGCAGGTCCGCATCGTCCGCGAGCTTCTTCGCCTGGTTTGCCCTTACCCGCTTCTCGACTTCGAAACGTTTGATCTTGCGAGTGGTGGTACGGGGAAGATCTTCCTGCCAGATTTCATAGCTGCCAATGCGCTTGGTGGAGGCAATCTTCGGCGCCAGGCCTTCAATATCGAAGCGGATGGCCTCCTTCGCGTTTACGATCTTGCGTTGCCGGAGAACGTCGAAGTTCGGGACGATTACGGCGTGGAGCCGGTCTCCGCCTTCGCCCGGCTTGCCCTCGAGTCCCAGGACGGCGAGTTCTTTGATGATGGGCGACTTCAGGTAGTGCGCTTCGATCTCTTCGGGATAGACGTTCTTTCCATTACTGAGGACGATGACTTCCTTCTTGCGTCCGGTGAGGAACAAGTGTCCATGAGAGTCGAAATAGCCGAGGTCGCCGGTGAGGAACCATCCGTCGCGCAGGACAGCGGCCGTCGCGTCGGGGCGGTTCCAGTAGCCCTTCATCACGACCGCGCCGCGCAGTGCGACTTCACCGACTGGCGGGCCCTCTTCTTGCGGTTGTGGGTCGATGATCTTCCCCTCGACCCCTTTCATCTCCTTACCGACGGACCCGATCTCGTTATCGTCCGGGGAATTGGCGAAGACTGCGGCGGTCGTTTCTGTCAGGCCGTACGCCTGCAGGACGTCGATGCCGAGATCATGGAAGGCCCTCGCAATCGCGGGATCGAAGCGCGATCCGCCGGTGACCAGGTAGCGCATCTTGGGTCCCAGGGTATCGTGCACTTTTCGGAATAATATTGGCCCCGCGTTCAATCCGACCTTGCGCAGTGTGCGGTTGAGCGCAACCATCGCGGCGAAAATCTTCTTCGTCAGCGTGCCGCGTTTCGCGATCTCCTCAGAGAGACGCTCGTGGATGAGATAAAAGAATTGCGGCACCACGGCAAACGCGGTGATGTTGCGTTCACCCAGAGCGCGCATCAGTTCGGTGGTGTTCAGCGTTTCCAGATAAACGACGCGTGAACCCTTGATCAGAGGCAACAGAAGGTTCGCCATCTGCGCCAGAACGTGAAACAGGGGCAGCACCCCGAGCAGCGCATCAGTGGGGCCCAGGTCGACCCAGTTGAATACGGCCTCAACTTCGCCCAGAAAATTGGCATGCGTCAGCATCACGCCCTTGGGGTCGGCGGTGGTGCCGGAGGTGTAGAGCAGGGAAGCGAGATCGTCGTCCTTAGCCGGGGCGGGTTTGAATTTGCCCGGACCGGCGTCGAAGATTGCGGGGAGATTGCCCATCCAGTGATCTTCGACGGAATGCTTAGCCATGCGGTCGGGGTCCATGAGGATCATGCCAAGGTTCAAACTGGTGACCGCAGGCCGCGCGACCGGAACATGCTTGGCGTCGCAGAAGACCGCGGCAGTCCCGCTGTCTTTCAGAAGCTTCATGACCTGGTCGTCGTGCAGCGCCGTGTCGAGGGGCACGGCAGCGCACCCCGAGGCGGTGATTCCCAGGTAGGCCGCGACCCAACGTGGGTGATTGTCGGCGAGAATGGCGAGCCGTGATCCGTGAGGGAATCCGTTGTCCGTGATCCACCGGCCCACGGATTCTGCCATGCGGCGGAGTTCGGCGTAGGTGCAGCTTTCGATGTGATCGTGGCGCTGGAGTTCGAGCGCGACATTGTCGGGCCAGCGCTGCGCACAGTCGACAAAACGATCGTAGAAGGTGGGCATTCGTCGTGGCGAATATACACGAAATGCGGCTCGGAACGCAGTGAGCGTGGTGCTCTCAGCATCAGCTCTTGCGGCTGCGCGCAATCTCGTCTGGGGACTCGTTGCCTAGGGCTTCTTGGGCGGTTGGGGCTTTTCCGCGTCCGCGATAGCCTTGCGGAACTCTTCGACGGCGGCAACCTTGGGCGCCCGCAGACAGTCTTTAGCGATGTACCGCCAGACGGCCGGCGCGTCCAGCGGATTTTGCACGCTGCCGCGATACACCTCGAACGTATCTTCAGAAGGGCCGACCTCATTGCTGACGTGTGGCCCACTCTGCGGTTCGCCCATGCTGGGATCGTTCATCGGAGGGGGATGACCCTGTTGCCCGCCGATACGAATGGTGCTGTCCGTGGATTGCCCGACGCCCGGGCGAGTATCGATCGGACCACCTTTGATGGTCGGTTGAACCATTTTGCCCGAGCCCGTGCGAACGGCGATGACCAAGTCCGATTCCTCTCCGTCCATGACCAAGCGGAACCGGCCCCACTCCATCAGAGCTTTCTCGACATTCTCGCGGGCGGTGGCGTTGGCCATGGGTTGCTCAACCGGCTCTCCGGCCTCGGGGTTGACCACAACCAGCACCGTCGAAGCTCTCAAAACGTATTCGGGAAGGGTCTGCTTCTTCTTGTCCTTCGCATTTGTGGGAACGGCCAGCAGCGTGGCCAGGAGGAACAACGCGAAAAGGCGTGCAGTCATGGGAGGCTCCGTGACCGGTCAGCTGACAGCGCCATTATACTGAAGGTGTTCCCGGCATGTGTCGTCGCGGACTCGGCATGCATCGAATGTGCTAGGCTTGAAAGAGTACTCTTGGGCGTGCCGCCCTCTGAAGGAATTCGAGTTTGATCAATCAGCTACTAGGCAAGGTTTTTGGGACCAAGAACGAGCGTGTGATTAAAGCGCTGACGCCCCAGGTCCAGGCAATCAATGCGCTGGAGCCGCAGATCCAGAAGCTCACGGACGCCGAACTGCGCGCCAAAACCGAGCAATTCCGGCAGCGTATTCAGGAGCGGCTGAGCCAGGCCGGCGGGGGCAGCGGGAGTCCGCCTGCCGGAGGGGATACCGCCGCCGGGGCAGAAGACGACGACAACGATTTCGACCGCACCAAGCGAGCGGAAAAGCAAGAGTACGAAGCGCTGCAGGAAGTGCTCGACGAGATCCTGGTGGAGGCCTTTGCGGTGGTCCGCGAGGCCGGGCGGCGCGTGCTCAACATGCGCCACTTCGACGTGCAGTTGATCGGCGGCATGGTGCTGCACCAGGGAACGATCTCGGAAATGAAGACGGGCGAAGGCAAAACGCTGGTCGCCACTCTCCCGGTCTATCTCAACGCGCTCGGTGGGCGTGGCGTGCACGTAGTTACGGTCAACGATTACCTGGCCAAACGCGACTCGGAGTGGATGGGACGCCTGTACCGGTTCCTTGGCCTGACGGTCGGTGTGATCGTGCATGATCTGGACGACGAGGAGCGGCGAGCGGCTTATGCAGCCGACGTCACGTACGGCACGAACAACGAGTTCGGCTTCGACTACCTGCGCGACAACATGAAGTTCGACATCAAGGATTGTGTGCAGCGCGGGCACAATTACGCGATCGTCGACGAAGTCGACTCCATCCTGATCGACGAAGCCCGCACGCCGCTGATCATTTCCGGCGCCAGCGAGGAATCCACCGATAAGTACTACAAGGTCAATCGGATTATCCCGAAGCTCGAAAAAGGTGAAGAACTCAGTCAGGACGAATTGCGCGAACAGTTGAATGCAGGCAAATTCTCACCCGAGCGCAGGGAAGTGCTGATTCGAGAACTCAACGAGGCCGGTAGCGATCCCCAAAGGATGATACTCACGGGCGACTTCGCCATCGACGAGAAACACCGCAACATCACCGTGACCGACGAAGGCTGGGTGAAGGTCGAGGCGTTGCTTGGCATCGGGAACATCGCCGACCCGGAGAATTGGGACCTGAAGCATCACGTCGAGACCGGGATCAAAGCGCACGCGCTCTACCGCAAGGACGTGGAATACGTCATCAAAGACGGGGAAGTCATCATCGTCGACGAATTTACCGGACGCATGATGCCCGGGCGGCGCTGGTCCGATGGCTTGCACCAGGCGATTGAAGCTAAGGAAGGCGTGAAGATCGAGCGCGAGAACCAGACGCTCGCGACCATCACGTTCCAGAATTACTTCCGCATGTTCAAGAAGCTGGCCGGCATGACCGGAACGGCGGAGACGGAAGCGGCCGAATTCGACAGTATCTACAAGCTGGACGTCGTGGTAATTCCGACCAATAAACAGATGTTGCGGATCGAGAATCCAGACATCGTCTACCGCACGGAGAAAGAGAAGTATTTCGCAGCGGCAGACGAAATCCAGCAACTGGCGGCGAAGGGCCAGCCGGTGCTGGTGGGCACGACGTCGGTCGAAAAATCGGAGCGACTGTCGGACCTGCTCAAGAAGAAGGGCATCAAGCACGTCGTCTTGAATGCGAAGTTTCACGAGCGTGAAGCCGAGATCGTTGCCCAGGCCGGACGCAAGGGCATGATCACGATCGCGACCAACATGGCCGGCCGTGGCACGGACATCCTGCTGGGCGGCAATCCGGAGTTCATGGTCAAGCAGGAACTGGTGAAGAAGGGAATCGCGCAGCAGTTGCGGGTGGCCCAGGGAAGGATCGAAGGTCCGCAGGAAGATGGGATCACTTCCATCTTCTACTACAACGGCAACGAGTACACGGTCCCGACCGATAAGTGGAACGAAGCGCTGACCCGCTACAAGGCGCAGACTGACGTCGAGCACGACGAAGTGACCGCGGTGGGCGGACTGCACATTCTGGGCACCGAACGGCACGAGTCGCGGCGCATTGATAACCAGCTCCGCGGGCGCGCCGGACGCCAGGGTGACCCCGGTTCCTCGCGCTTCTACCTGGCGCTCGAAGACGACCTGATGCGCATCTTCGCCAAAGAGTGGATTTCGACCTTACTGCAAAAGTTGGGAATGGAAGAGGGCGTGCCCATCGAATCGAAGATGATTACGCGCCGCATCGAGACGGCGCAAAAGGCGGTGGAAGCTCAGCACTTCGAGTCCCGCAAACACCTGATCGAATACGACGATGTGATGAATAAGCAGCGCGAGGCGGTATACGGCTTGCGTCGCCGCCTGCTCGAAGGCACTGACCAGAAGGATCTCATCCTCGAGGATTACGTCTCGGCCATTCTGGCCGAGTTGATTGAGGAATACTGCCCGGCCAAGGCTCACGCTGCGGACTGGAATATCAAAGGACTGAAAGACGCAGTGTTCACGCGCTTCGGCGTCGACTTCCTGGCCGAGGGTGTGAAGGCCGATACGCTGAACCGGCAGGAACTCGGCGACGCGATTTTCGACAAGCTGAAAGAGCGCTACGACGCGAAGGAAAAGCTGATTGGGCCTGAGGCCATGCGCCATCACGAGCGCATGATCATGTTGAGCGTGATTGACCAGCAATGGAAAGATCACCTCCTCAGCATGGACCACCTGAAGGAAGGCATCGGCCTTCGAGGGTACGGGCAGCACGATCCTCTGGTGGAATACAAGAAAGAATCCTTCGATATGTTCGAAGCGATGATGCAGCGCTTCCAGGAAGACACAGTTCGTTATCTGTACCTGATGCAGATTCTGGAGCGGCCGCCAGAGGCTGTTGCGGGTGGTCCGCCGCCGAGCGCGCCCAGCGGACAAGGGCCGCAGCCTGGAGTTCCGGCGCGGCATGGTGGGGATGGCAACGGAAGGCGTCCGCGGATGGTCTCGACGTCGGCCGATGAACTGGAAGAAGCCTTCATGCGCCGCAAGCGCCGCGAACTCGAACAGGCGCGCATGGCGGGGGCCGGAGACGCTCCGCAGGTGCAGCAAGTCGTCCGCGGGCAGGAAAAAGTGGGGCGGAACGATCCCTGCCCCTGCGGGTCGGGGAAGAAATATAAGAAGTGCCACGGCGCGTAGGCTGGAAACTAGTCGCCGATAAATCTGAGATATGTGTGTGGGTGATCGCGGCAGTAGATCGCAAGCTCATTGAGCCTTGCGAGAATCTCTTTCTCTTCCTTGCCTGAGACTGATTGAGCGATACGATCCAGTTCTTCCAGCACCGCCGACATCTGACCACCGTTAAAGATCGTATTTCCGTACAGGTCGACGTATCGGAGCATCGGAAATCGATGATTCTCGATCGGGAGTATCCGATCCAGCAGCCCTCCGGGCGGTGCAAACTCTTGGATCTTTTTTCCGTGAATGTCTTGAAGCACGACTGAGATTGGCATTTCTTTAAGGTCTACGTCGCAGAGCCTTGAACGCCATTTCGGTGGCAGAACTTCGCGTTTCGAGCTTCCAGTCGGTAAACAGTGTCGCATAATTCTTGGTGATGTAGTCCGCAGGCGTGATCCCCAACTTCTTTGCGGTGGCGTCAATCCAGCGCGGCGGACCCTCGATTTCGCAGAAGTTTCCGATTGGCGTTTCGTCGACTACGACCTGTCCCTTGCCATCGGTCCACTCTGCGCGAAACTTTTCGTAGCGAAACGTCGGCGCGTAACCCAGCCCTCGCAAGATGGCGTCCATCTTTTTCCCGTCCGCGACGCCTGTCTCCAACTCCACGCGGCTGCTGTGGCGGCCTTTCTTGCCGCCGCTTTTGTGGGTCAGCGTCCACTCCGGACCGTACTTTCGTAAGCGTAGCAATTGCTGTCGCGCGCGCAAGATTTCACCGGGCAGATCGTAGAGCGTATTCAGTTCGTTGGTCCGAGGCGTGACCAGCCGGAATCCCGCGGCCCGCAGCTTGCGCGTCAGCCCCCGCAGATCGGCCACCCGGAATTTGATTTCGATTTCCCGCTGCATGATGGAGTGTATTACGGATGCGCCGCACCGGCTGCGGGAGTGGCATTGATCCGGAAGCGCGGGCCCGGTTCCTTGTCCCAGTCTATTTCTTCCAGAGGGCCGACCACAAACCACCAACTGAGGCCGCCAATCCAGGCGACGACCGCAGTGATGAAGAATGGCCAAAAGAAGGAGCCGGTTCGATCCAGAAGGAATCCGGTGAGTGCGGGCGCGATGGCGCCGCCGAGATTGCCCACGAAATTCTGCACGCCGATCCAGCGCCCGACCATTCGGGGTCCGGCCAGCATCTGCGAGATCGCCCAACTGTTGCAGACGCTGATTCCCAGAAACGCTCCGGTCGCAACGAGCATCGCTGTGAAGAGGCGGCCGGACGCCAGCACTGTGATGGCGAGACAAATGCCGATGCCCATGTGACCGAACAGCATCAAGCCTTTGCGCACCAAAGTGGGGGAGGCGCCTGCGTGGATCCAGCGGTCCGATAATTTTCCGGTCACTGCCGAGGAAATCGCGGAAGCCAGGAAGAGCAGGCCGCCTGCGTTGGCCACGTCGTGCAGGGTAAGGTGGCGTCCCCGCTGGAGGTAAGAGGGCAGCCATGTCACCAGAAAATACAGGAAGTAATTGATAGAAGCCTGCCCAATGCAGGTTCCCCACGAGGAGCGTCGCCGTAGAATGTCGAGAAAGCCAGCTGTTCGCACTTGTGACCGGGAGGGCGGGTCTGTTCGACGCGGCATCCACGCCGCCCATGGCGGGAGCCAGAGCAAACCCGCCAAGCCGAGCATGAGAAAGAACGGCCGCCAGCCAAAACGCCCGACGGCTCGTCCTCCCACCCACATTCCGAGTGCAGGTCCGAGCGCCAAACCCACCATGATCATGGCGTTGGCAAATCCGCGATGCCTCTCTTTGAAATAGCTGCCCAGGACTTTGCCGTACGACGGGAACGCAACCGATTCCCCGAGACCTAGAATCACACGGATGATCAACAGAGCGGCGAATCCGTGCAAAAGGCCGGTAATCGCGGTCGAAACCGACCATAGAAAAAATCCAGCGGCAAAGACCCACTTCACGTCAAAGCGGTCCACCAGCCAGCCGGATGGAATCTGCATCAATGCGTACGTCCAGAAGAACGCTGAGAGCAGAGTGCCCAGTTGAAAATCTGAGATATGAATCTCGTGCTTGATCAGCTCTGCAGCGATCGACAGATTGCTGCGGTCAATGTAGTTGATGAGGACCGACACGCTTAGCAGGAACAGGACGCCGTTCATCCGGGCGCTGCTGGGCGCTTCGTGGGTTGTCGTGGCAGCCATCGTGGAAAGCCCGACAATGCTACACCATTCCCGGAGATTCGTCGGGGAATTCTAATGTTCTCCGGGGCGAACACGTGCCGTTGGCGGTGCTATCATTTTTTGGCAATCATTTTTTTGGCGATCACGTTTTGGCGATCACGCTTGGGGGTTGGCATGAAGAACTTATTTCAACCGGAAGCAGTCGACGAGGTGATCTCGCGGGTCGACCGGCTGCAGCCTGCGGCGCAACGGCAGTGGGGGAAGATGGATGTGGCTCAGATGATGGCGCATTGTTCGGCGGCGCTCGACATGGCCTCAGGCCGGCTCAATCCGCCGCGCTTGCTCGTCGGGAGACTCATCGGGCGGCTCGTCAGGCCGATCTACTCCAACGACAAGCCGTTCTCGCAAAACAATCCCACCGACCCAAAACTTGTGGTCTCGGATCAACGCGACTTTGCGCGCGAACAGGAGCAGCTTAAGGTCAAAATCCGGCAGTTTCACGAGGGTGGAGAAGCGAAGTGCACGCGGCGTCCACATCCGTTCTTTGGTGCGCTGACGCCGCAGGAGTGGGGCATCGGCATGTACAAGCATCTGGATCATCACCTGCGGCAATTCGGCGCGTGACTCAGGCTATGCGGGGCCGATGACTACCTTGGCGCTGGCGCCGACTTCCAATAACCGTTCAGCAGGCCCCAATCGTAATGGTTGGCTTTCCAGCCGATTGCGGCGCTGTCACTCCAATAGATCGGTCCATAATCGGTGTTGCGAGGCTCCTGCTGAAGAGGGTTGGGCTTTAGCAGACTGCTCTGGCTGTTCAGGGAGCGCACACCTCCGCCCGAATGACACCAAACGCAGCTTTGCATCTCGGGTAGCGTCTTGTCTGCGAAGGGTGGTCTGCCGGGTGTCCCTTCCAGGGGATCGTCCCCTTGTGTCTGAAAGGTCGACAACTCCTTTTCGTCAGGCGCCACCGCCCGCAGGCCACCGTTCTTGCCCGAGAACAGCAGGGGACGGCTCAATTTAAATTCAAAGAAGTCCTGCCCGCTGTTCTTGATCATCTGCGCAATGTTGCCGTTGCCAAAGTTGCGTTCCGTGGGTGTGATGGCGAGATAGACGCGAATCTGCACGCTTTCTGTAATGGAGGAGCCTGCCAGGTTGCCCTGATTGTCAAACAGCGTCATGCGACGAACCAGCGCAACTTCGGTTCCGGCGGGAAAGGAAGGTAGATCGGGATTCTCAAGCGCCTGATCAGCCGCGAAGGTCGGTCCTGCGACCCAGGGCTGAGGAAAGTTCCACAGCGACTGGAAGTAGTCCATCGTGGCCTTGTGCCCGTTGGGAAGTTTCACGAAAACGAAGAAACCCGATCGTCCAGAGACATTCCAGATGTGCGTCTTGGCCACTCCGGAATCGGACTCCGGACTGGGTTGGATGCATACCCATGGCCCGTGCGGATCAAACAAATCTGGGGGCAAAAATGCCCGCTCCGGAACTGCCGGATCATATTCCTTAGCGAATGCTCCCGATGCCACGGCCTGTGAATAATTGTCAGGCAGAGACTTGAGCTCTGCTGGCGTGAGCGCCAGACGCCGAAGCACTTCCGCAAGCCGGGCCTGCAATTCCTGCTTCTGTTTAGCGTATTGAGGTCGATCCCTTCCGGGGAATTGTTGGACCGACCAATCAAACACCGCCCACAAATCGCGCTGCAGCATTGCGCGCTTGACGGGATCGCGAATCAGATTCTCGGCATGTGTCTGCAGAAACTCATCGAGCACGTGCAACGCACCCTCGTGCGATGGCGCCGACAGCAAGTGCTCTGTTTCGGTCCATAGCAGAGGATCTAGTGAGTCCACGCCGACCTGTGCTCCATGCCGGTCCTCCCGAATGAACAGGGCAGCGTGAAGCCGGTTCCAGAGATGAGAAGAATTTGGATCGTAGATGGTGGTAGAGATTTCCGGATGGCTCGGCGATGCGGCGAGCTCCCAGACGATGATTGGCGCGACGATGAGCAGAAGAGCGGCGGCAAACAGGCGCATGGGTATCTCCCACGAGTGCGCGATGCGTACATCCTTATTCAACACCGGTGGCTTGTCAAAAGTTGCTGGGTCAGGTGCCAGCGCTAACTGAAAGTGGGCAGCTTCACCAGATCGTCTTTGGGGATCGATTCCAAATGCCCCCCGGCTTTGCGCCAGGCGGCCAAGCCGCCGACGATCACGAACGTGTTGAATCCTCTTTCCTGCAGTAAGTGCGCCACCCGGGCGCTGGTCGCTTCGCGTGCTCAAGTACAGTACAGGTAAATGTCCTTGTCTTTGGGGAGCTTCTTGATCTCCTCGTCGAGATTGTTGGGTTCGATGCGGATCGACCCGGCGATGCGTTCGGCTCCAATGTCGTAATAGCCGTGGCTGCGGACGTCGACAATCAATATGCGATCCTTCTCGTCCGAAGCCAGTCGCGCCGCCAGTTCCTGCGCCTGCACGCGGGGCATGATGCGGTATTTCTTGTGCCGGGCAAATTGCGCGGCGCGGTAAGCCGTGTACACGACGAGTGCGGCGATCACAATGACTTCCATGGCGCGCCCCGCCGCGTGAAATCCGTTCAAGGTGGCTGCCAGAAAATCGCGCGATAGGTATCCCACCAGCAGGTAGGTGCCCGAATACAGCATTGCTCCGGCCATGTCCAGGCGCAGGAACTGGCCAAAGCGCATCCTCATGCTGCCCGCCAGGGGGGCCGCCATCGTATTGATCCCGGGGATGAATTTGGCGATGACCAGCGTCAATTTGCCGCGCTTGTAAAACGATTCGGCGGAACGCAGGATGCACGTCTCAGGATTCATCGACAGGCGGCAGAGGAACCCGAGAAGAGCCCAACCTGTATAGCGTCCCAGCCAGAACTGTGCCGTGTCGCCGATGATGAGGGCGAACATCGCGGTGAGAAGTACTCCCGCCACCGACAGATTGTGGGTCGGGGACGCGGTCGCGGCACCCGCCGCCACCAACGCGATCGCGGCTGGAAAGGGCAGGCCAATCGCCTCAGCAAACAGCAAGATGAAGGTCAGGGCATAGCCGTGGCGCGCCATCATGGAGAGCAGATCAGTCATAGATGTTGTGGATCAACGGGCCCTGCAGAACGATGCTTTGCAGAACTTGGATTCCCCTGCCCACGGAAAGGGTTCAGTATAAACAAAGCCGGGCGGGTCCGATGGACGAGCGCCCGGCTTTGCTTCACGAGGAGCGAGTCTCTCAGGAGGACTTTCCTCGATCAGGGTGAGCAAGACAGCGGCTTGCACTCGAAGTCTCTTCCGGCCCTGTCCGGGCCGGCGCGTCGAAAAACCTAGGCGCCTTTCGTCTAAAGCTTCGACTGAAGCCGCCGTCTCTCGTTGATGGTTCGTCCGCTGCGGACAGGACCCTCAGCGACCTGCCTTTCTCAGGTGCCGGGGGGAGGCTGGAGGTCGCAATAATCCGCGCCTCATCGCATGCCAGTGCGTCTCTTTAGCCTTCCGCTCTGACGGACAGTCCCAGCAACTGGCCGCATTTTGCCGCTATGTGGAAGAAAAATCTGTAACAGCGGTCACGGCTCTTGGTGACGGCGGTCAATCGACGTTCAACGGCTTTTCTGTGCTTTTACTCACAGGCAAATGCTCCGGATAGACCCGGAGAGTCAGGCATTGGAGGGGGGTGGTTTACTTCTCTCTCGCGACTACGAATTCCGGCGCCCAGAGCAGGGCGCGCTTGATCTCGGTGTCAGGAAAGGTGCAGATGGCTTTCTGCGCCGATTCCGCATACTGCGCGGCACGCGCCGTGGCGGCTTCGAGGGATCCGTAACGTCGCAGGATTTCCAGAATCTGAGCGTGCGTCACACCGTTGAACGCTCCATGGAGCAACACGGTCTCGATCATGGCTCGCTCTTCCGGCGTACAGCGTTCCAGCGCGTGAATCACCGCCATGGTGGCTTTGCCTTCGCGCAGATCGCTGGCCACGGGCTTGCCCAGCACGTCTTCCGATGCGGTTAGGTCGAGGACATCGTCGACGATCTGAAACGCCATTCCGAGGTCGTGTCCGTACTGGCCCAGGGCGGCTTCCTGCTCGGGAGTGGCACCTGCCAGAATCGCGCCCAGGCGCATGCAGACCGAGAACAGGCACGCGGTTTTGCGGAAAATGAGATCAAAGTGCTCGTCCAGCGTGATCAGCTTCCCCAGCTTTTCCATCTGCAGCAGTTCGCCTTCGACCATCTGCTGGGTGAGTTCGATCAGGGTGTCGAGAATGCGAAAGTTGCGCTCCTGCACCGCGATCTTGAAGGCCTGCATGTACAGCCAGTCGCCGGCGAGCACGCACTTCGAATTGCCCCACTGCGTATTGGCCGCGGGACGTCCGCGCCGCGTCTTGGCTTCGTCGATGATGTCGTCGTGTACCAGAGTCGCAGTATGGATGATTTCGACCACGGCACCCAACCGGACCGCGCCCTGACCTTGATAGTCGAGCAGTTTCGCGGAAAGCAGCAACAACGCAGGCCGGATTCTCTTGCCGCCGCCCGCGCGTAAGTATTCGCCAATCTCGGTAATGGCCTGCACGCCCGAGACGGTGTCGCGGCCGAACTCGCCCTCTAGCGCGACGAGGTCATCCCGCAGCAGGTCGAACACTTCTTTCCCGTTAATGGCGGCCGGTGCGCTCAATTCCTCTGTGCTCTCTGCGTCCTCTGTGGTTAATTCGTTCTGTAATTCGTAAACTGCAAATCGATTCCGAAATCGTGCCCGCGCAGCAGGGCAATGACTTCCTGCAGCGTGTCGCGGTCTTTGCCGCTGATACGCACCAGGTCTCCTTGAATCGAGGCCTGCGCCTTCTTCTTCGAATCTTTAATGAGTTTGACGATCTCACGTGCCTTCTCGATCGCGATGCCTTGCTGCATGGTGACTTTGCGCTTGGCCGTTCCTCCAGCCGCCGGCTCGACGGGGCCATAGGTTAAGCCTTTGAGCGAAACTCCGCGCTTCACCAGTTTCTGCTGCAGGATGTCGTTTACGGCCTTCAACTTGTATTCGTCCGCCGAGTGCAGCACGAGCGCATCCTTTTCCAGTTCGATATTCGACTTCGAATCCTTCAGGTCGAAACGCGTGTGAATCTCCTTGAGCGCCTGCTGAATAGCGTTCGAGACCTCGTTCAGGTCGATTTTGCTGACCACGTCGAAACTGTTATCGGGCATACATTTCTAATCTTTCTGAAATAAGGGAATCTTCACCTGAGATTAACAGAAGAGCCGGGTTTAGCGCGCCGGAACTTTGCTTTCAGCCATTTCAGCCAATTTGAAAAAATTGTAGAAATTGCGCGAGGTCTGCTCGCCGACTTCGTCCATGGAGAGTCCGCGCAATTCGCCCACTTTCCGAGCCGTTTCCTTGACGAAGGCGGGTTCATTGCGCTTGCCGCGGTGCGGAACGGGCGCCAGATACGGCGAATCTGTCTCGATCAGCATGCGGTCGAGCGGGACCTCGAGCGCCGCGTCGCGGATCTGCTGCGCTTTAGGGAAGGTGAGATTACCCGCGAAAGAAATCATGAAGCCCATGTCGAGAGCGCGCTTGGCCTGAGCCCAGTTTCCGGTAAAGCAGTGCAGAATTCCGCCAAGGCCGTTCGGAGCCCACTGGCTTTGAATCATGCCAAGACAGTCTTCCCATGCATTGTCGCTGCCGTCCGAGGGGCGGCAATGAATCACGATCGGGAGCTTGGCCGCTGCCGCGAGTTCCATCTGCCGGGCAAAAACCTGCTTCTGCGTGTCCCGGGGGGAATGATCGTAGTAGTAGTCCAGGCCGATCTCGCCCCATGCGATCACCTTGGGATGCCGCGCTAGTTGTTCCATGGTTTGATAGGCCGTGTCATCCGCGAGGCGCGCTTCGTGCGGATGGATCCCGATGGTCGCGTACATGAACGGATGCTGGCCGGCGAGCTGTATCCCGGCATCGAGCGTCGGTGGCCCATCGCCATTGCCGATGGCAACCATCGTCCGCACTCCGGCCTCGCCAGCGCGAGCAATCACCTGCTCGCGGTCCGAGTCGAACTGCTTCCCGTCGAGATGTGCGTGCGAATCGACGAACATGGTCGTTAGTCGTTGGTCGTTAGCAAACGCGAGGCTCGCTGGTTTGTGTGGGGACGGGCGCCTTCGCCCGTCCAAGGTTTTGACTTAACGTGCCCGACCTTATGTCCCGGGCGGCAACTTCGCATCCTTCAGGTGATAGTCGATGTGCCTACACGCCTCGCGAATGTCCCAGATCGTATCCTGCACATCGCCGCTATCGGTTTCGAGTTGGTGCTGCAACTTAGGCAGATAGTCGTCGTAAATCTCGACCGCAGATCCCCGAATATCCAGCAGCGCGAGCGTGAAGGCGTCTGCCTCGCCTTCGTTCATGACGCCTCGAGTCTTCAACAACTCAATCAACGCTTGTCGATCTTTGAGCGTGAAATCTCGCATAAGACATCTAGCTACTTCAGTCGCGCCCCTACCGGCACATCCTCCAGAAACCCTGCCAACACTGGTTTCCCACCTTCCAGCGATGCGGCCACAATCATGCCATTCGATTCCAGCCCGCGCAGTTTTCGCGGAGCAAGATTGGCCACGATCACGACCTTGCGACCGATGAGTGTCTCGGGCGCGTAGGCCTCGGCGATTCCGGCCAGAACCTGCCGCACCTCGGTGCCGATGTCAATCTCGAGTCGCAACAGTTTGTCCGCTTTAGGCACGCGTTCAGCTACTTTGACCACGCCCACGCGCAACTCGATCTTGGCGAAGTCGTCGATCGTGATCTTTCCGCCGTCGGCTGCAGGGGCTGCAGGTGCAGCGGCGACCGGCGCCGTCTTCGCCGGCGCTGGGGCTGCCGTTGGTTGTGCCGGAGGTTCCTTGGATTCCTCCACCGCCGAACCTCTTTGTTGATCTTCCATCTGTTGCATCCTTTCGATAGCGCTCTTGTCGGCGCGCGGGAAAACCGGGTGAACGTCGCCAAGTTTTGTGCCGAGCGGCAACTGTCCCCACGCGAGATCGCCAAGAGCCAGTTTCTTGATGTCGCCAAGCCCCATCTGCTGCCATATCTTGGCCGTGGCATCGGGCATCACAGGGTGAGCGAGCGCCGTGGCAATGCGCAAAGCCTCAGCAGAGGTGTAGAGCACCGTGGCCAGCCGCGCCCGGCTTTCGTCGTCTTGCTTCTCGCCGAGTGACCATGGCTCGTTTTCGACAATGTATTTGTCGACCGTCGCCACCAGTCCCCACGCGGTTTCCAGCGCGCGCGAGAACTGGAATTGATCGAACAGCACACCAAATTCGCGAATCGTTTTGCGAGCGGTTTCCGCCACCACTTCATCGCCCGGAAGTTTCGACGCCGACGGCGATGGATAAGGCACCTCACCCTTGAAATACCGGTTGATCATGGTCAACGTGCGGCTGGCCAGGTTGCCCAGACCGTTCGCGAGGTCGGAGTTGTAGCGCTGCACGAGGGCGTCGAATGAGAACGAACCATCCTGCCCGAAGACGACTTCGCGCAGCAGGAAGTAACGCAGAGCATCCGCGCCCAGCACATCGAGAATCGTTTCCGTGCGCACGATGTTGCCGCGCGACTTCGACATCTTGCTCTCTTCAAACAGCAGCCATCCGTGGGCCACGATTGCCTTGGGCAAGGGCAAGCCCGCCGCCAGCAGGAACGCCGGCCAGTAGACGCAATGGAAGCGCACGATTTCCTTGCCGATCATGTGGACGTCGGCCGGCCAGTACTTCTTGAATGCCTCCTGCGCCCCTGCGTGCGATGACCCATAGCCGATGGCCGTGATGTAGTTGGCCAGCGCATCCAGCCACACATAAATCACGTGGCCGGGATCGTCGGGCACCGGGATGCCCCACGAGAATGTCGACCGGCTGATGGACAGATCGCGCAAGCCCGAGCGGACAAATGAAATCACCTCATTGCGTCGGGTCTCGGGGCGAACGAACTCAGGGTTGGCGTAGAGTTCCAGCAGTTTGTCCTGAAACGCTGAGAGCTTGAAGAAGTAG
Source organism: uncultured Acidobacteriaceae bacterium (assembly GCA_963701935.1). Classification (GTDB taxonomy): domain Bacteria; phylum Acidobacteriota; class Terriglobia; order Terriglobales; family Acidobacteriaceae; genus Sulfotelmatobacter. The sequence continues at coordinate 296,029 of CAVPBT010000006.1, forward strand.
TTCTCTTCATGCACGGTTTCGGTTACACGCCCGCAGGTTGGACACGGATCCCCGGGTTGCGCGCCGTCGACATAGAGTTCATCGGACACACAGTACTGCCCGGTGTACGTCCCCTTATAGATGTACCCGTTGTCGCGAATTCGGCGAAACAGCTCCTGAACACGCTTCTTGTGCCGCTCTTCGGTGGTGCGGATGAAGTCGTCATTCGAAATGCCCATCCGCTTCCAGAGGTTGCGGAACTCCGCTGAAATCTCATCGGCGTACTGTTGTGGCGTTTTTCCCGCGGCCTGTGCGGCACGCTCAATCTTCTGGCCGTGCTCGTCGGTGCCCGTGAGGAAGAAGGTGTCAGCGCCCAGCAACCGTTGCCGCCGCGCAATCGTATCGCAGGCGATCGTGGTATAGGTGTGGCCGATATGCGGCCGCGCGTTCACGTAGTAAATCGGAGTCGTGATGTAGAACTTTCGAGTCATAAATTCTTTTTCAACCACGAAGGACACGAAGTTACACGAAGGAAATCACGGAGCCTCTGTGTACTCCGTGTCCTCTGTGGTTAATGCTTTTCGCCTTTCCCGAGATACTCGCGCGAGGCTTCCTGCATGACCGTCTTCAGAGGCACGTGGTTTTCGGCTGCGATCCGCCGGCAGTCCTCATACTCGGGCGCGTAATTGGTGACGGTTCCATTCATGCTGGCAATCTTGATGCGCACCTCGCCCCATTGGGTGCGGACATTTTCCCAGCGGCGCGCCAGCGTCTGCCGCATTTCATCGCGCCGCCGCACGCCTAGCGTCGTGGTCTCGGTGAAGATCAGCTGCGTCAGCTTGCTCGCATCTTCCGGCTTACAGAGCACGGTGAGCAGGGTGCCGGGACGATTTTTCTTCATCTGCACCGGCATGCCGAATACGTCCAGCGCACCTTCTTCGAGCAGGCGATCCAGCACATACCCAAAGACCTGCGGATTCAGATCGTCGATGTTGGCTTCGAGCACAGTCACGATCTCTGACGCGGTCTTTGCCGCCAGAGTTGAGGCTGCTTCACCGATCGTCAACCGGACGACGTTGGGAAGGCCGGGAAACTCGCGCGATCCGGCGCCGTAGCCCGACTTCTCGATCTTCATCTCGGGGAACGACGCAAAGCGTTTGGCGAGCGTTTTCACGATCGCGGCTCCGGTGGGAGTCACCAGCTCCGCCTGTACGCCAGACGAGTACACGGGAGCATCTTTCAGCAACTCGACCGTGGCCGGGGCTGGGACTGGAACTGTGCCGTGTGCGCACTGCACTGATCCGCCGCCGACATTTAGCGGAGAGCAGACGATTTCATCCACTCCCAGGGCTTCTGCTCCAACTGCCGCGCAGACGATGTCGACCATCGCGTCCACTGCGCCTACCTCGTGGAAGTGCACCTTCTCGATCGATGTGGCGTGGATCTTCGCTTCTGCCGTCCCCAAAGCTTCAAAAATGGCGATGGCGGTGATCTTGGCGGTATCGCTGATTCCGGCTTTCGCGATGAGCTGGCGAATCTCGGTCAATCCACGGCTGTGCCCGTGCGAATGCTCATGTGGCGCGGGCGTTTCTACCCGCGAGACTGCGTGATCGTGAGGATGCTCGTCTCCATGATGATGCTCATGGTCGTGATGATGACCGTGCTCGTGGTCAGATTGCGCGGGCGCGGGCGCCCGCGCCACATCTTGATTCTGTTTTGCCCAATACTCTTCCTGCGGCATGTCCCTCTCGCCATCCACCCACACGTCGACCTTGGTTGCCGAAATGCCACTGCGGACGACTCGTGAAATCTCCAGCCGCGCGCCTACCCCCAGAGCCGCCACGGTTTCTTCCAACACTCGAGGCGGAACTCCGGCGTCAACGAGCGCGCCCAGGAACATGTCGCCGCTCACGCCAGAGAAACATTCAAGATAGGCAATGCGCATATGGAAAACCGTCGCTGGCCGTTAGTCCTTGGTCGTTGGCGAACAGCCATCGCCCCGGCCCACGGCGGAGCGGCTAACGACGAACGACCAGCGACCAACGACGGAGCTCTCATCATAGGGAAGCATTCCACCTCCGTCAAACGCGCGCCGGCCGCGCCCTCTGATAAAATCACTGTTTCTTCAATCACTTAGAGGGACTTCTTGTACCGTCATCTGGAACATCGTTTAGCCCAGCGCGTGCTGCAGTGTCTGCAGCGCAAGTATCCCGGTGTGGCCCTGCCTGGCGTGGTCGTGGAACAGCCTCCGAAGGTCGAACTCGGAGACTTCGCGATTCCGATTTTCCCGTATGCCAAGCCGCTGCGCTCGGCGCCGCTGAAGATTGCCGAGGCCATTCGCGCGGAGATCGGCCCCGTCGAAGGCATCGCCGACATGCAGGTGGCGCCTCCCGGCTATTTGAATGTCAGGATCGATCGGGGATGGATGGCTGCTGCCCTGTCCGCTGACCGGAAGCCGCCCGTTGCAATTCCTCCCGGCAAGATTCTGGTCGAGCACTCCAGCATCAATCCCAACAAGGCCGCGCACATCGGGCACCTGCGGAACGCCATTCTCGGTGACACATTTGTCCGTTTGCTGCGTTTTGAGGGCAGGGAAGTCGACATTCAGAACTACATCGACAATACCGGCGTGCAGGTCGCTGATGTGGTCGTCGGCTTTACGCATATCGAGAAGAAAACTCGCGCGGAGATTGAAGCTCTCACCAGGCAGCCGCGCTTCGACTACTACTGTTGGGACCTGTATGCCCGGGTCTCGCAGTGGTACGAGGCGGACAAGCAGAACCTGCAGGTCCGGCTGCAAACCCTGCATGCCATCGAAGATGTTTCGAGCGAAACAGCTGCCGTTGCCGAACTGATTTCGGTTGCGGTTCTGCGCCGCCATCTGGAGACGATGGACCGGCTCGACATCGAATACGATTTCCTTCCCCGCGAGAGCGAGATCCTGCACCTGCATTTTTGGGACGCGGCTTTCACCAAGCTCAAGGAAGCTGGCGTGCTTACCTTCGAGAGTGAAGGGAAGAACAAAGGGTGCTGGGTGATGCGGCGGGCCGGGACCGCAAAACCAAGTTCCACCACAGAGGTCACCGAGGACACGGAGGAAGGCCAGATCTTAGAGGAAGATCAGAAGGTCATCGTCCGCTCCAACGGCACCGTCGGCTACGTCGGAAAAGACATTGCCTACCACATGTGGAAGTTCGGGTTGCTGGGGCGCGACTTCGGATATCGCAGGTTCTACCGCTATCCCAACAACCACGATTGCTGGATCTCGACCGCCGACGGCGAGAAGGATCATCCCCACTTCGGCGATGTGGCCGAAAATTACAACGTCATTGACGTACGACAGTCGGAAGCTCAAAACACAGTTAAGGAAGCCCTGCGCGATCTGGGTCACGGAGAAGCTGCCGACCATTTTACACATTTCTCCTACGGGATGGTCGTGCTCACCCCACGCTGCGCGGCCGAACTCGGGTACAACCTGAGCGAAGAGGACAAGACGCGATCTTTCATCGGGGTCAGCGGACGCAAGGGATTTGGCGTGAAAGCCGACGATTTGCTCGACCAGTTGATCGCTTCCGCCAAAAACGAAGTCGATTCACGCCATCCGCAGCTCAATGACGCAGAGCGCCAGCAAATTGCCACGCAAATCGCGATCGGCGCCCTGCGCTACTTCATGCTGAAGTACACCAAGGAGTCGGTTATCGCTTTCGATTTCAAGGAAGCCCTCAGCTTCGAGGGAGAGACCGGACCCTATGCGCAGTACGCCGTCGTGCGTGCGACCAGCATCTTCCGCAAGGCGGGATTCGATCCCGAGACCTTCTGCGAAGACGCTGCCGGCAAGATTCCAGTGGCCGACCTGGCAAAGGCTCTGGCGGGTGAATCCGGGAACGAGATCTGGGAGCTTTGGCTAGCGTCGTCGAAGACCTCCTCGGTGATCGATCAGTGCATCGTCACCACGGAACCGGCGTATTTAGCCAAACATGTGTTCCAGCTCGGACAGCTTTTCAATACCTTTTATCACCGCCATCCCATCCTCAGTGAAGCGAATGAAAAGCGGAAGCAGTTCTTGTTGGCCACGGTTGCGGTGGTGCGCCGCGAATTAATTCGGTGCCTCGCGGTCATGGGCATTACCGTCCCGCCGGTCATGTAGAATACGTGGCACTACGGCGCGGGCGGTCGCGCTGGATGTCTTGCTCACTCATGCCAACCCCTGCCTCTCCGATTGCGCCGTCCCATCCGTGGCTCCGCCGCATCGTCCTGGGTGTCATCTTGTTCGTGCTCGTTCTCGCGCTTGTGGGAATGATTTACGAGAACATCTCCGAGGCGCGCGATCGACGATTCAATCCCGAACAAGGCCAGCGCTTTGATGTCGGCGGATTCAAGATGCACATGGACTGCACGGGAGAGGGAAGTCCGACCGTCATTCTCGAGTCTGGTCTGGGTGACACTTACGTTTCCTGGCGCAAGGTGCAGCCGCAGATTGCGAAGTTCACGCGGGTCTGTTCGTACGACCGTGCCGGACTCGGCTATAGCGATTCAAGTTCGCAGCCTCGCACGAGCAAAGTGATGGCCGCGGAGTTGCATGCGTTGTTGAAGGCCGCGCAGGTCTCACCACCCTACGTCCTGGTTGGCCATTCGATGGGCGGATACAACGTGCGGCTCTATGCCAGCCTCTACCCCAGTGAAGTGACGGGGATGGTATTGGTCGACGCGTCGCATCCTGATCAGGACAGTCGATTTCCTCCAGAACTCAAGAACATGGAAGGCAGCTGGCTGCGCGAGGCTGAGTTCCTGGAATACACCACACCTTTCGGCGTTCCGCGGCTTATGGGATTGTGCGATCAGGACCCCGTGCAGCGCGCCGCCGAATGCAATTTTCACAGCGCCCGCGAAGGCGTGGCGGAGCTGAACGGCTTTGCCGAAAGCGCGGCTCAGACGGCTGCTACCGGATCGCTGGGCGATATGCCTCTGGCTGTGCTTTCGCACGATCCCGACAAGCCCTCCGCCGATCTTCCGGCCGACCTCGCCAAGCCCACCAACGAAGCATGGGAGAAGATGCAGGAGGAACTCGCGCATCTCTCGACGCGCGGCACGCAGGTGGTTGCGAAGAACAGTTCGCACTACATTCAGATGGACCGGCCCGATGTGGTCATCGATGCAGTCCGCCGCGTGGTGGAGCAGGCTCGCGGAGCCCAGAACAGCGTGCCATCGAAATCTAAGTAAACCCGTTCGCGACTTGCCGCTAATCTGCTTTGCTCAAACCTGCTAACCTTTTTTGACTCTCTTTGAAACTTGGGCTGAGACGCGACGCTTCGCTTCCGCACCTTAGGAGTACATGATGAATTCAACGAATCGGACTGCAGCCGCCCCGATTGCGCTTGCTTTTTTGCTGAGTATCTTTTTGCCGCTTTCCTTAATCGCCCAGGACACGTCATCCGTCGCGCAGGCGCCGGTTCCTACTCGTCGTCCGCGCATCGGTTTGGCTCTCAGCGGTGGCGGCGCGATGGGTTTGGCCGAGATCGGCGTGATCCGCTGGATGGAAGAAAACCATATCCCGGTAGATCGTATTGCCGGAACCAGCATGGGCAGCATCATCGGCGCCATGTATGCCACGGGGATGTCGCCAGCCGAGATGCAGGAGTTTGCCGAAAAGATTGACTGGGACGAAGCGTTCTTGCCGGAGCCGGTGTACTCGCAGCTCTCGTATCGCAGGAAGCAGGATCGGCGTGACTTCTTGATTCACGCCCCCTTGGGCCTGAAGCATGGCCTCAACGGGCCTAACGGATTTAACTCCGGGCAGGGCGTCGGCCTGCTGCTCGATCGCATCGCCTTCCCGGAATCCGGCGTCGCCAGCTTTGACGACTTGCCCATCCCCTTCCGTTGCGTCGCCACCGACATGCTGAGCGGCGAAGGCGTGGTCCTGCACGACGGCCCCCTAGCGCAGGCGGTGCGCGCCTCCATGGCGATCCCAGGCGTATTTACGCCAGTCGAGATCAATGGCCACGTGCTCGCAGACGGCGGCATGGTGCAGAACATTCCGGTGGAGACCGTCCTCGCCATGAATGCGGACACCGTGATCGCGATCGAATTGCGGCTTCCTCCGGGCACCCGCTCTGAACTGGAGACTCTTACCGGAGTGCTCACGCGTGCCGTCGACGTGATGATCACGCAGAATGAGAGGCGGTCTCTCATGCTTGCGAAAGCTACGGTCAGCATCAGCATGGCCGGGTTCGCAGCCACCGATTACTCGCGGGTCAAGGAACTTGTCGACCTAGGGTATAAGACTGCGGCCAGCCAGTCTGCCGTTCTTCTGCCTTATGCCATCCACGATCCATCGGATTGGCAGGAATACATAGCCGCCCGTATCGCGCGCAAACATCGTCCGCCGGACAAGGTGGGAACGGTCGAGGTCGTCGGCGCTGACGCTGACACGGATCAGCGCATCCAGAAGCGGCTCACCAAGGCGTTTCGCGGACCGCTGGATATCTCCAAGGTCGATACCCACCTGACGCGGATTGCCGGGGAAGGCCAGTTCGACCGGTTGGGATATGAAGGCTTCACGCAGAATGGCGTTCCCGCGCTGCGCATCACCACGCACGATAAGTCTTACGGCCCGCCGTTTATCGATCTCGCCGTCAACGTAGGCGGTTCCGGCGTGGCGGCATTTGATTTTTCCGCGGGCGCACGGGTGACCTTCATGGACGTCGCCCACCACGGTGGCGAATGGCGCAACGATCTGCTTTTCGGATCCAGCAACCTAGCCGCGAGCGAGTTCTACCAGCCCCTGGGACAGTCTCCATTTTTTGTTGCTCCTTACGCCTTTGCGTCCAAGTTTGCGCGAAACTCCTTCAGCGGATTGACTCGCGTTGCGGTCTTCGGCGACGAACGTGCCGGAGGCGGCTTCGACATCGGCTACAACTCCGGACGTCGCAGCGAATTCCGCGTCGGGTACGAAATCTTTGACGGCAAGCTAAGTCCGCTGATTGGCGCCTCGGGATTGCCCATTGTCGACGGCAGCACCGGAGAATTCCGCGCGCGTTACGTGTGGGACGGCGAGGACAGTCCTTCAGTGCCCGGTAGGGGTACGCGATTGGTAGTGACGGCCTCCCGCGTTCTGCAGAGTCCCGGTCTGGCGCATCCGATCGGGCAGCTCGACGTGCAGACCGCCAGTTTTGTCCCAATCGGCCCGAAGGCCTCGCTCTTCTTTGACATCTCGGGCGGTACCACGTTTCACGGTTCCGCCGGGCCCTTTCAAGTGTTTGGGCTGGGCGGACCGTTTCGGTTGGGAGCGTACCTTCCTTATGAATTCGTGGGGAATAATTATGCGTATGCATCGCTGGGATTTCGCCGCGAACTCTACCGGTTGCCTGCCCTCGTAGGGAACAAAATCTATTGGGGCGGATGGTATGAGGCGGGCTCTGCTTTCGGCACGGCCACCAGTGATCCCGGACCGGTGGTCGTGCGCGGCACATTCAACCTGGGAGTGATTGCCGACACGATCGTCGGGCCGATCGCGCTTGCTGGCAGCGTCAGCCCCACCGGGCAGAGCCGAGTCAACTTCTCCATTGGACGCCTGTTCTGACGTTTGCGCCCGCTGTTTCAGACTTTAGCGAGCGACGCCATGTCGATCACGAAGCGGTAGCGCACGTCGCTCTTCAGCACACGTTCGTAAGCTTCGTTGACCTTCTGGATCGGCACGATCTCAATGTCGCAAGCCACGCCATGTCTGCTGCAGAAATCCAGCATCTCCTGGGTCTCGCGAATACCGCCGATCTGCGAGCCCGCCAGACTTCGTCGGCCTGCAGTCAGCGAAAAGGCTGCGATCGGCACATCCCTCTCCGGCAGCCCAACAACCACCATGGTCCCGTCGACCTTCAAGAGAGAGAGGTATTCATTCCAGTCCATCTGCGCCGAGACCGTGTTGATGACGAGGTCGAAGGAGCGCGCCAGCTTGGTGAACGTTTCCGGGTCCGAGGTGGCGTAGAACTGATCGGCGCCCAGGCGTTCGCCGTCGGCCTTTTTCTTCAGAGACTGGCTCAGCACCGTGACTTCCGCGCCTAAAGCATGAGCCAGTTTGACTCCCATGTGTCCAAGGCCGCCCAGTCCGACGATTGCGACTTTCTTGCCCGGGCCTGCTTTCCAATGGCGCAAAGGAGAATAAAGAGTGATCCCCGCGCACAGCAGGGGCGCGCAGGCATCGAGCGGAAGATTGTTGGGCATGCGCAGCACGTAGTTCTCGTCGACCACAATTCGATCGGAGTAGCCGCCATAAGTCGGTGCGCCTTCTTTGTCGCGGGCGTTATAGGTCCAGACGGTGAGGGCGGTGCAGTATTGCTCGAGGCCTTGCTTACACTCAGCGCAGGTACGGCACGAATCGACGAAGCAGCCAACTCCCACTTTGTCGCCCACCTTGTGCTTTGTAACTTTGCTGCCGACGGCGCTCACGACTCCGGCGATCTCGTGTCCGGGCACCATGGGGAAGATCGATTCTTGCTGGTAGTCGCTCCACTCGTCGCGCGCCTGGTGAATGTCGGAATGACAGATCCCGCAAAACTTGATTTCGATGACGACATCATGCTCGCGCGGTTCGCGACGTTCGAATGAATACGGCGCCAGAGGTGCCTTGGCGGCCAGTGCAGCGTAACCCTTGCTCTTGCTCATGAGTGCTCTCGCTTTCCAAAAATGTGAGTCGGATGATGTTTCTATAGATGATTGCGATGACAATCGGCTTCGCAAAGAATGCCGAAAGTTTCTCTACTCACACCGGCAGTTCCCTCAGTCTATCGCGGGTTGATATACTTCGCCCCTCGGTTCATCTCAGCCAAACTGCACGGAGGAACGCTGGTGCGCTCGCCCATTCTACGTGTTGTCCTGCTCTCAACCCTCGCCATGCCAGTCTGTGCGCAGCAGGCTTCGCAACAGCCTGCTGCCAAGCCCCTGTTCAAGATTCAGGAAGTCATGATTCCGGTGCGCGACGGAGTTCGTTTGCAGACTGCCATCCTAACTCCGACCGACCAGCAAGGTCCGCTGCCGATTCTATTTCGCCGCACGCCTTATGGTGTGCCTGAAAAGGCGCCTGAGCAGATACCGACTTCTCTGAAGGAACTCGTGCAGGACGGCTACATTTTCGTCTTCCAGAACCTGCGCGGACGCTTCAAGTCCGAGGGCGTGTTCAACCTCTCGTCATGGGTCGATCCAAAAGATCCCAAAGCCACCAATGAGACCACCGATGCCTACGACTCGATCGAATGGCTGATCAAGAACGTTCCTAACAACAACGGGAAGGTCGGAATGTTCGGCGTCTCCTACGATGGGCTCACGACCGCGCTCACGCTCCTGCATCCGCATCCCGCGCTCATGGCCATCAGCGAACAGGCGTCGCCCGTCGACCAATGGATGAATGACGACGACCATCGCTACGGCGCGCTGCGCGAGAGCTACGATTTTGAATACGCGGTGATGGAACAGGCCGACAAAAACAAGAACACACATTTCGATTTCGAAACCTACGACACCTACGAGTGGTATCTCAACCTAGGCGCGCTTTCGAACATCAACGCGAAGTACCTGCACGGCTCGATTCCGTACTGGAACTCCAGCATCGACCATCCCGACTACGACGAGTTCTGGAAAAAAGAAGCTTGGGTCAGCCAGTTGCACGCTTCAACCGTGCCCAACCTGAATGTCGCGGGATTCTGGGATCAGGAAGACCCGTGGGGGCCGTGGCAGATTTTCCGCCACGCGGAAGAGAACGATCCGCAGCACACGAACTTCATAGTTGCCGGTCCCTGGTACCACGGTGAATGGCAGAGTCCCAAGGGCGATCAGATCGGGCTCATCCCGTTCGGAGGACACGAGACGGCTCGCGAGTTTCGCGAAAAGATCCAGGCGCCGTTCTTCCGCTACTACCTGCACGGCCAGGGCGAGAAGCCCGCGTGGCAGGCCAGCACGTTTCAGAGCGGATCGAACACATGGCACACCTATCCGGCGTGGCCTCCGAAGGAAGCGAAGCCGACCAATCTGTATCTGCACGCGGACGGTACCCTTTCGTTTGCCGCGCCGGGAGCGGCCGCCAGTGCTTACCGTGGGTACGTCTCCAATCCTGCGAATCCCGTGCCGTACCGCCAGCGTCCCATCTCGCCCACCTATCCGGCCGGTGACTGGCGCACGTGGGAAGTCGCCGACCAGCGTTTTGTCGATCACCGGCCCGACGTGCTCTCGTTCACCAGCGAGCCGCTCGACCACGACCTCACCGTTACCGGCCCACTGGCGGCGAATCTCTATGCCTCGACGTCGGGAACTGACAGCGATTTTGTCGTGAAGTTGATCGACGTCTACCCGCAGGACGCGCAGAAAAACGCATGGAGCCCTGACGAGGGACCAAAGCCCGGCCAGTACGCCCAGTCGTTGAATGAATATGAACTGCCCGTCGCGATGGAGGTACGCCGGGGCCGCTACCTCGCCAGCTACGAGAAGCCATCTCCACTCACGCCGAACAAGCCGACTGAGTGGAATATCCCTCTGCGCGATCACGATCATGTCTTTCTGAAAGGCCACCGCATCATGGTGCAGATTCAATCGACGTGGTTCCCGGTGATCGACCGCAATCCGCAGAAGTTTGTGCCAAGCATCTATAAAGCGACGGCGGCTGATTTCGTGCCCGCAACCCAGAGAGTTTACTGCTCGCCCAACCTGCCTTCGCATCTCGTGCTGCCGGTCGTGCCGTAAGACAAAAAGACCCAGAAACAACATTGTCATCCCGAGCGGAGCAAACTCTTTCGCGAAGCGAGAGAGTTTGCGCAGTCGAGGGACCTGCTATCCTGGGTCCGATTAAGGTTCCGACTTCTACTTCCCGCCGGCGGTGCCGTGCTGTCCCAGCCACCCCGCCAACTGGGTTTCCTGTTGTGATTTCAGGTCAATGCAGTTGTTGATGCGTTCAATGGATTGCTTGTACGTTCTCTCCGCAGCGGCGACCTTGTGAGCGGAAAAGAACTCCGTCACTTGATCGCGCTTCGCGGCATTGCAGAAGACGCTGGTTGCTCCGACGACTTGCGCGCTGGCGAAAGGACCACCCGCCTTTTCAACGTCTGCCCAGTGCTGGCGGATGAAATCCCATGCCAGTTGCTCGCCAGACGGATTTCCCAGCACGCTGGTAATTAGGCCCAGAGCATCCTGGGATCGCACGTCCGGCGAGATTCCGAATTCCAGCGTGCGCTGCAGCAGTTTCGGATCCGTGAACTGCGGCAGGGTGTAGAGGTACATGTAGTACTCTTCCGGCGATTTCGGATTCTTGGTCGCCGCCATTACCTTGTCGTAAAAAGCAGCGTCTCCGTTCAAGGCAGCAAGTCCGAGCGCGCCCCCCGCCAACTCGTGATCGACGGATGCGGGATCGGCCAGAGCCTTGTCCGCAGTCTTCCGCGCCTCTTCGAGAGCCTCTGGATCGCGGGCGTCGTAGCCCAGCGTGCCGATCAGGCGTGACCGCATGGTTCGTTGCTCATCGCTCTCACCCGGCTTCGGTTCGTACCCAACTTCCTTCATCGCAGGAGCCAGATATTGGCGCAGCCACATGCGATAGGAGTCGCGATCGGCGTCACTCACCAGGTACTGGCCGATATAGTTGAGCCGTCCTAGAACGTCGTCCACCACGGCTCGGTTGCGGTCCGACTGCAGTCCTTGCGCGAAGGCCAGATAGTCGCCCACCGGTTCGCGTCCGACGCGCACCGATGCCCAGATGTTGCCCTGCACAGTGATGCGCTCGGCAGGAGTCAGTTTAGTTTCGGCATCGCTCGCCAGCGCCCGAACTGCTTCTGCGGAATAGCCGGTACGGTAATATCCGGTCGCGCCCGCATTCGCGAGAACCCAGTTCGAGCAACCGGGCAGCGTGAAGGATTCTTCCTTCTTGGTCATCAGTTCGCACTTCGCGGCGTCGCCACTCGCTGAGCCGCGCATGCACAGTGGAATCTGCCAGAGCTGATCATTGGGTTCTTCGAACTTGGCCCGGTCGATGTAATACCGCTGCTGGGTGAGGGTAACGCTGGTGGAACTGCCCGAGCATTCCGCTTTCACATTGAGAATGGGCGCGCCCGGCTGCTTCACCCACGTCGGCATGATCTTGTCGACTGGCTTTTTCGATGTCTTTGCCTGAGCATCCCAGAAGTCATCCGCCGTCGCATTGGCGTACTGGTGCTCTTTCAGATATGCGTTTACGCCTGCGCGAAATGTTTCTTCGCCGAGATAGGATTCCAGCATGCGCAGCACGGAGGCCGCCTTCCCGTAGGCGATTCCGTCAAACAGTTCCTGAATCTGCGCCGGAGTGTCAGCCGCCTGATGGATCGGCCGGGTATTGGCCAGCGAATCCACGTTGAGGGTTCCGCTGGTACCGCTCACGTCGTCCAGCGCGTAATTCCACTCCGGCTTCCACTTCGCGACGGGCTTGCTCTCCATCCAGGTGGCAAAGCCTTCGTTCAGCCAGATGTCGTCCCACCACTTCATCGTGACCAGGTCGCCGAACCACTGGTGAGCCATTTCGTGCGCGATTACACTGGCGATGGTCTTCTTCAGGCCCACGGAACCTTGCTTCTCGTCGATCAGCAGAATCACTTCGCGGAAGGTGATGCAGCCCGTGTTCTCCATCGCGCCCGCCGAGAAGTCCGGCAGGCCGATCAGGTCCAGCTTTCCGTAGGGATACTTGATCCCGAAGTATTTGTCGTAGTAGCCGAGGATGTATTCAGCGGACTCCAGAGCAAACTTGCCCATCTCTTTCTTGCCCGGAGTGCTATAGACGCGGATCGGAATGCCGTCCGCCTGGCCTTCGATGTACTCGAAGTTGCCAACGACCAGCGCGGCGAGGTACGACGACATTTTTGCGGTCGTCGCGAAACGCACCGTGTGCTTGTCACCCGGACCAGCGGTGTCCGATACGATCTTCTGGTTCGAGATCGCAACCTGGCCTTTGTCGGCAACCGCCGTAATGTCGAAGGTTGCCTTGTAGTCAGGCTCGTCGAAAGACGGGAACGCGCGTCGCGCGTCCGTGGCCTCAAACTGCGAGGCGGCATATTTCCGTCCCTGGTCATCTTTGCCCAGGTACAGGCCGCGCATCTCGTCGTTGAGAATGCCCGTGTAGGTGATGTGTATCGTGGCGGAGCCCGCCGCGAGCGGCTTCTCAACCGAGAGCACGACCATCTCTTTGTCTTTTTCGGGCGTGACCTTGGCCGTCTGCGTGGCCCCACCGCTGGTCACGGTGACCTCATGGAAGTCGATGTCGACTGCGTTCAGAGTGATCTCTGAGGTCGACTTCAATACGCGGATGGCGATGGTTTCATCGCCTTCGAACTTGGCCTTCTCCACATCCGGCGTGAAGGTGAGTTTGTAATTTTCCGGCCTGGCCACCTCGGGCAAGCGCTGCGCAGCAGCGAGCGAGAGTGTCAGCACAAGAAAGGTCATTACCGCAAAGATGCGCTTCATTCGTTTTCCCCTCAGGAGATTGAATCGGATTGCTTTGTTAATAGCGTTTCCCGGAGTCCCACAAACGCAGTTCTACTGCCCGAGCCAGATACGGATAGTGATTCGCGAAAGTTCACTCGCGCGATGAGACGACTCCATTCAGAACTGTGATCGCACAGTGATTCGCGCCGAACCAGTACGGAATTTCGCGGTAGTCTTTTACGTCGAACACCGCTAAATCCGCGTCTTTTCCCGGTTCGATGCTTCCCTTATGTTCGGCGACCCGAAGCGCCCAGGCCCCGTTGATGGTGGCCGCCGCCACCGCTTCCGCGGGCGACATCTTCATGTGCGTGCAGGCCAGCGACATCGCCATCGGCATGCTCATGGTCGGTGACGTGCCCGGGTTATAGTCGGTCGCCAGCGCGACCGGTACGCCCGCATCGATCAACCGGCGCGCATTCGGATAGTCTTTCAGGCCCAGGAAATAATTTGCTCCCGGCACCAGCGTGGCCACCGTGTCCCGTTTCGCCAACTGCGGGATGTCGTTTTCGTTCACGTGGTCCATGTGGTCAAACGATGCTGGATTGAAGCGCAGAAATGGCTCCAAACTTGTTTCTGAGAGTTGTCCCATGTGCGCCCGAACGCTTAACCCGTGTTTCTGAGCGGCCGCAAAAATCTGCGCTGTTTCCTCGGCAGTGAACGCTCCCTTGTCGCAGAAGACATCCACGAATTGGGCGAGCTTCCGCTTCGCCGTGCGGGGAATCATCTCTTTACAGACGATCTCAACGTACTTTTGTGAGCAACCCTGAAATTCTTTTGGGACGACGTGGGCTCCGAGCAGGGTGGCAACCACCGTGCCGGGCCAGCGGGAGGCCGCCTCGTGGATTGCTTCCAGGGACTTCAATTCCGACTCGAGGGTGAGACCGTACCCGGACTTGGCCTCGACCGTGGTCGTGCCGTGCTCGGCCATATCCTTCAGCGCTGTCAGGACTTTCGCGGCCAAGGCGCTTTTGGCCGTCTTGCGAACGCCTTCCAGACTGGATCGGATGCCGCCGCCCGCTGCCGCAATGTCTTCGTAGGACGCGCCTTCGATCCGCTTCTCGAAATCCACCAGCCGAGGGCTGACAAAGACCGGATGGGTGTGGGAATCGACAAACCCGGGGAGCACGACCTTGCCGGCGCAGTCGATCTCGGTGACTGCGTGGCCGTTCTTCTTCAGCCAGGGATCGCGCAATGCGTCCTTGGTGGTGCCGACTGAGACGATCTTGCCGCGCAGACAAAAGACAGCGCCGTTGTTGATGATCGCGAGATCTTTCAGCGCCTGACCGCGTCGGGGGCCAGGCTTGTCCGACGAGGCCCGCAAAGTGAGAAGCTGGTCGGCGTTGATCAGCAGCAGTCCGGCTGGTTGGGGAGGTCTTCGCTTCGCAGTCACGCGTGATTTAGTCTAGCAGCCCTCGTGGCCGTCATGACAAGCATATGCCGTCGACTAATTCGATTCGCCCCGGTTGTGCGGAGCGGCGGAACCGGCCTAACATCGGACGGAAGGTCTCATCATGATGAACTCTTCACTCCAACTTCTGGCTCGGATTGATCTTATGCGGCATTTCTGGCACCGCACAGCGAGCGCTGTTCTTCTGTGCGCGATCCTGTTTCATCCCGGCTCTGCGTCGCCGGAGCCGCGGACTGCGCAGCCGTCTGCTGAGACACTGCGTCAGGCTGCCGAGACTCGACAAATCACCATCGGCGCTGCGGCCGCTTCCAGATATCTCGCGGAAGCGGAATATTCGGCCATTCTCGGATCGGAGTTCAGCCAACTGCAGGCGGAGAACGAGATGAAGTTCGGTCCGATTCATCCACGACCCGACACAGATCCCAATCCCTACGACTTCAAGGGCGGTGACGCGCTGGTTGCGTTTGCGCAGGGCCACAACATGATGGTCCGGGGCCACACGCTGGTCTGGCACAATCAGACGCCCGACTGGGTGAAAAAAGGCGGATACTCTGCGCCGCAACTCGCCGACATTTTGCATGGTCACATCAAGACCGTGATGGCGCGCTATGCTTCGAAGGTCTACGCGTGGGATGTCGTCAACGAAGCCTTCAACGATGACGGCACGATGCGGCACACGATCTGGTACGACCAGCCGGGAATCACGTCAGAGATGGGCACGAAGTACATCGAGCAGGCGCTGCGTTGGGCGCGGGAAGCCGATCCGACGGCCAAACTCTTCTACAACGACTACGACGCAGAAGAAATAAACAAGAAATCCGACGCGATCTATGCCATGGCGAAAGACTTTAAGGCGCGCGGCGTGCCGCTCGACGGCATCGGCTTTCAGGCGCACGTTAGCCTGAAGTTCGACGATCCGGCAAAGCTGGCGTCATTCGCCAAAAACCTGGAGCGGTTCGCCCAGCTCGGGCTGGAATTGCACATCACGGAACTCGATGTCCGACTCAACGATTCGAGTTCGGCATCGCTGGCCGCGCAAGCCAAGCTGTACGGCGAGATTACGACTCTCTGCGTACAGCAACCAGCCTGCAAACTCCTGCAGACCTGGGGATTCACCGACCGGCACTCGTGGATTCCGGGTTTCTTCAAAGGGCAGGGATGGGCATTGCTGTGGGATGACAAGTATCAGAAGAAGCCGGCGTACGCGGCAGTGCACGACGCGCTGGCAAAATAGCGAGGTTCATGTGGGGACAGCCGCCCCCGGCTGTCCCGGTAGATCGAAGGGTCGGCTTGTCTGAACGACGGGCATTTCATATAGTGGAAATTCAATCGGAATTTACGCATGCAACCGACAAGAGTCAGGATACGGTCCGTGATCGAGCGATACACTCCCCAGCGCAAGGCGGAATTTCTGTTGTCGAATGCTGTCGACGATGCAGACTACCGCAAGGCGCGAGAAGAGATTCGTAAGATAGGACTCGATCTGGATTCGATAGCGCACAGGCGGCCCGCCTCGTAGTCCTCGACGCCTGTAAATACCTAGCCCCCCATCGGTATTTTCACGCCGGTCTTCTTCGCGAACTCCTTCGCTTCGGCGTAGCCGGCGTCGACGTGGCGAATCACGCCCATGCCCGGGTCCGTGGTGAGGACGCGCTCGATTCGCTTTGCCATCTCGTCGGTTCCGTCGGCTACGGTGACTTGTCCGGCGTGCAGCGAGTAGCCGATACCAACGCCTCCACCGTTGTGGATCGAGACCCACGACGCGCCTGCCGCTGTGTTCAGCAACGCGTTGAGCAGCGGCCAGTCGGCAACAGCGTCGGAGCCATCTTTCATGCTCTCGGTCTCACGGAAGGGAGATGCCACCGAGCCGCAGTCGAGATGATCGCGACCGATCACGATCGGGGCTTTGATCTTGCCTTTCTTTACCAGATCGTTCATGGCGAGGCCGAACTGGGCGCGTTCGCCGTATCCCAGCCAGCAGATCCGTGCGGGCAAGCCTTGGAACTTGATTCGCTTCCGCGCCAGATCGATCCAGCGGCGGAGAATGCGGTTCTCGGGAAACAACTCCAGCACTAAATCATCCGTAACGTGAATGTCGGACGGCTCGCCTGACAGCGCTACCCAGCGGAATGGTCCGCGTCCTTCGCAGAACAGCGGACGAATGTATGCAGGCACGAATCCGGGGAAGTCATAGGCGTTCTTGACGCCGCGCTGGAAGGCGAAGGTGCGGATGTTGTTTCCGTAGTCGAAGGTGACCGAGCCCATCTTCTGCAGCCGCAGCATGCCTTCGACGTGCCGCGCCATGGCATCGAGCGACTTCTCCTGATACGCCTGCGGGGCGTTTTTTCGTAACTCGACTGCTTGCGAGAGCGTCATGCCGTTCGGCACATATCCGTTCAGAGGATCGTGGGCAGAGGTCTGATCGGTCAAAATGTCGGGAACGACGCCGCGCTCGGCCAGTTCCGGAATGACATCGGCACAATTTCCCACCAGGCCGACGGAAACATTTTCCTTCTTGCGAATCGCGTTTTTCAGAATACGCAGGGCTTCATCCAGCGTAGTGACCATGAAGTCGCAGTAGCCGGTCTTCAGCCGCTTCTTGATGCGTTCGGGATCGACGTCAATCCCCAGAAATGCCGCGCCCGTCATGGTTGCCGCGAGCGGTTGGGCTCCGCCCATGCCGCCCATGCCGCCGCTGACGATCAGTTTGCCGGCGAGGTCGCCACCGAAGTGCTTCTCGCCGGCAGCGGAGAACGTCTCGAACGTGCCCTGCACAATTCCTTGCGAACCGATGTAGATCCAGGAGCCGGCGGTCATCTGTCCGTACATCATGAGCCCGGCGCGTTCGAGTTCGTTGAACTTCTCCCAGTTCGACCAGTGGCCGACGAGATTCGAGTTCGCAATGAGCACGCGGGGCGCGTGGTCGTGCGTTTTGAATACGCCTACGGGCTTGCCGGACTGCACCAGCAAGGTTTCGTCATTCGCGAGAGTCTTCAGGGTCGCGACGATAGCGCGGTAGGCTTCCCAACTGCGGGCGGCGCGTCCCGTGCCGCCATAGACGACAAGGTCTTTGGGACGCTCGGCGACTTCTTCGTCGAGGTTGTTCATGAGCATGCGCATGGCGGCTTCCTGCTGCCAGCCTTTGCAGGTGAGGGCGTTGCCGCGCGGCGCGCGAATGGAAGCGGGGGCCTGAATTTCAGTTTCTACGGGCATGATTAGATGGTACTTCTCTGCGCCGGGCAGTACAAATTGTGTCCAGCTCGTAAAAGGCCAGATCGGCGGGCCAATGAATGATATGGTGATTTATCAGCAGTTGAGAAGATTCTTGGCGGCTTCGATTACTTCTTGATTACCGGTCAAACGATCATGACGCCTCTAACGCCTCAGAGCCGTGCGCCTCTCGGCAGCCGGACGAGTTTACCACCGGGCTGATAGCTGCATACGCGTTTGGTATTCTGCAAAAAGGCCACCCGTATGAAGGAATGTGAGCAATTTGCTGACGACCTGTGGGTCGTGGAAGGGCCGAACGTCCGCGATATGGGTCTGATGTTTACGACCCGCATGACTGTCGCGAAGCTCTCTGATGGTTCAGTCTGGATAAATTCTCCCGTGTCGGTGTCGTTCGACATGCTCAAACGAATCACGGAACTTGGGCCTGTGAGATACCTTCTCGCGGCGACGCCAAGGCATGTCTGGAGGCTGACGGCTTGGCACACGCTGTTTCCCGAAGCACAGCTATGGGCATCACGCGCCACTCCGTTTACGCTAAAGAAAGGCGCATTGCCCTTCGCTGGTATTTTGGGAGACGAACCGCCTCAAGCTTGGAAGAACGATTTCGACCAGCTTGCCTTCAAGGGCAATCCCCTCATCGAAGAAGTGGTTTTCTTTCACCGACAGTCGCGCACAGTCATTCTAGATGATCTGATCCAGATTCATCCAATGGTCAAAGGCAAGCCCTTTCGCAACGCCTTGTTCAAACTGGAGGGTGTGGTATCTCCGCATGGGGGTGTTGGGCTGGACATCAGGCTCTCCTTCATTCATCGTGACCTCGCGCGGCAATCGCTCGAAAAGCTGCTTTCCTGGGATTTCGACAAGCTGATCATCGCTCACGGTGTGTGCATCGGGACAAACGCGAAGGCTTTCGTAGAGCGAGTGTTTCAATGGCTGATGTAAGCAACAGCAAAACGAAGGCGTCGCGGACGCTTCTGTTCGCTCCTTGCGCCTTCAACCTGGCGGAGACGAGCCGCATGCTGGAGATCGCCTTGGGAGTGGCGCGCGACCCGGTGGCCAGCACAATCTTTCAAAGCCACTTCATTTCCGACGGGGGTGACTTCGAGCCGCTGATCGAGAAGCACGGCTTTGGCCTAACTCGGATGGAGCCACGCCTGACGCCGAAGAAGATCGAGCACATCGCCAAAGTGGATCGCGGAGAAAAGTTCACGTTGGCGTTTACGGATGCGGAGATGATTCAGCGTGTCCAGAACGAAGTTGCCGTTCTCAAGCGGCGCGCACCAGTTGCCGTTGTCACCGGGTCGTACGCATCGATTCCGGTCACCTGTCGAGTTCTCAACATTCCTCTCGTTTGGGTCGTACAGTCGACATGGCTCCCTGATTTCTTTGAACACGGCGCAGGTATGACGGACCACGTGCGGCCTGCCGCCATCAAGGCCGTTGCCGACCGTTGCATACTGACGTTTATTAACTTTTGGATCAAGCACGGTTTCTTGGATTCTGTGAACCATGCCGCCAAACACTTTGGCGTCCCGGGATACGAATCGATCTTCGATTACTGGCGTGGCGACATTACCCTGGTCGCAGAGCCTCCTGGATTTTCCGACATCCAACTGCCGCCCAATCATTTCTTCACAGGCCCGCTGATTCCTCAAGACGAATTTCCGATGCCCGGAGAAATCAGGAACATTCCAAGGGACAAACCGCTCATCTACTTCGCCATGGGAAGCTCGGGCACACGCGAGATCGTCGCGAGAATCATTGAGAGTTTCGAAGGTAAGCCGTACCGCGTGATCGCTCCGGTGAAGTTCCAACTTTCTCAGGTTCCGAACGTACACATCCCGTCGAATGTTCTGGTCACCGATTGGCTTCCAGCAATACAGGTCAACGAAACAGCCGACCTGACGGTGATTCATGGCGGAATCGGTACTGTCATGACTGCCGCACTGGCGGGCAAACCCGTTGTCGGTGTCGGCATGCAGATGGAACAGGTTGCAAACCTAGCGTGTCTGGAAAGGTTAGGCTTCGCGATACGCGTGAGAAAATCACGCAATCCTTCCCGAAAGGTTCAAGAGGCGATTGCGAAGCTGTTGAACGACGAAGACGCCAAATCCAGGGCTGCCAGCTTTGCCGAAGTCGTTGCACGATGGGATGGGCCGAGACTAGCGGCAGGGAGATTAGTTGAGCGTTACGGATTGAGCTGAGCACCCACTAAGAAAATCGGCTTGCGAGTGTGCGCTGTACATTCATCCTGCCTGCGAGCTCAATGACGAACAAACCGGAAGTCAACTGTTGGTAACGGCGATAGCGCTCATTAAGGGGTTTAGCGCGATAACCTCCGTAAACACGCTATAACGTTCGTTAATGGGTTTTGAGCGTAATCGCGATGTTACGACAACTGACCCAGTAGGGCGGACGTATCAAGGTTCCCGGAGCTCGGGACAGAAAAAGGAAATTCCGATAATAACCTGCGCGAGGCTGGGTCCGATGATCTAGAGGCAAGAGCCGAGAACTCGAGGTCTTTGCAGACCCACCCTAGCCGCAAAGGGCGCGGCTAGGATGGGGCACCCTCTGAGCGGTAGTGTCGGAAAAATCAAGGTTGGGCCATCCGCAAACTCAGGTCACCACGTGCTGTAAGCGGTGCCATCGGTGCCGATGCCGCTCGAGGCCGAGTGCACGTCGGTGATGCCGGGTTCCTGCTGGTCTACGGCCATCATTACATCCTCCTGCACCACTTCCCAGTTGGTTTCCTTGGTCATGGGATCCACGGGAATCTGGCGCAGGTAGCCGGCCTGGACGAGGTCGTCGAGCGACTGGGGGGCTTTCTGCTTGTCGAGGGTGTACTGCGAGATGACGCTGCGCAACGTGCTCAAGTTGGATCGCAAAACGGACTCGCGCGACTGGATGACAGTGCGGTTGTAATTTGGAATGGCGATCGCCATCAAGATGATGATGATGCTGATGACAATCATCATCTCCAGCAAGGTGAAACCACGGGCGTCGTTCCGCTTTCGGCGGTGAGCGAGCGTGCGCATGGACAAGCGATCGCTCAATCGGCTCGCGCGGCTCCCCAAGTTGTTCACGCCCCCAAGCATTACCAGTCCTTATATTTCGTTCCGTCGAGCGCCGTGCCTTCCGACTTGGTATAGACGTCGAACACGCTTTGTCCGCCCCAGGAATCAGAATCGGGATCGTCCTGCATCGAGCGCATACCCCATTCCTTGCTCTTGGTCATGGGGTCCGTGGGAATAGAACGCAGAAAACGGATCTTCTTGCCACCCTGCGCTTCAATTCCCTTGGTCAGTTCCTCAAGCGTCGGGGGATAGTGCTGGGCGTCTACTTTGGTCTGAAACATGTTCAGGTCGGCAGCGTCTTTGTAGCGGTCGATGGCGTCGCGCATTTCCCACAGCGCTCTGCGGAGTTCTTTTTCCTTCTCGCGCTGGATCGTGACCCGCGCCAGAGGCAAGGCCATGAGCGTAAGGATCGACAGAATGGTCGCCGCGATGATCAGCTCCATGAGCGTGAAACCCCGCTCAGGCTTCGCGTTCGGCCCGTGATGGAATCGATGAATCTTCATTTCTAAGCTCTTGTCTCTCAGCTCTCACACCCCATCAGGGGCTAAAGCCCTATTAGAAAAAAACGCCTGATCGCAGCGCTCAAAGCGCTGCGCCACCCAAAGGCGCTGCGCCACCCAAAAGCTGCCACCCAAAGGCTTCTACTGGATGGTGACTGACGCCTGCGCCCCGTTGACCGTGATGGCTTGCAATCCCGGGTCGCGCGCTCCGCCTCGAGTAATGGTCAGGGGAGTTTGCCCATCTGTCTTCGCCTGGAAAGTAAGCGTCACCACAGCGCCCTGCCCGGAAACTCCGCCCACGCCGGGTGGACGCGACGCCGTAATCTGTGATTGTCCGACCAGTTCATCCTCGCGGTGAGCTAGGGTTACGACCTGGCCATCCTGCGAGAGGAAGCCGCCGTTCGATACGTTGACGAGTTGCAGCATTTTCGGGTCGTAGTTCAACTGCACGGGCACGGAGTGCACGTTCTGGGCGCCCGACAGCAGCAGGTTCACCATAAACGTGCCACCCTTCGTGGCCTGAATCGTTGGCGGATCGAAGAGGAAGCTGGCGGTTCCGCTCGGAGCCGGGTTCGAAGCGGGCGGCTGCGAGGCTGGAGCGGGCTGTATCGAGGGCGTGGCCGGTTGAGCGGGCGCCGGAGCCGGAGCGGCTTGCGGCCTGGAATGGCGCAACTCGATCGTGGTCGAGGTTCCGATATCGATCGCGCGCTGATTGATTTCGCTCACTTCCGTCCCACGGATAATGTGAGGAACGATGGCAAAAATGATTTCGTTTTCCGAGTGATCCTGGGTGGTCTGACCGAACAAGTACCTGAGGATCGGGATCTGCGCCAATCCCGGGATTCCGGCCAAGGACTTGGTCTGCTGGTCTTCCATGATGCCGCCCAGCAGATTGGCTTCGCCGTCTTTCAGACGAATCTCGTGTTCGATCTTGCGCTGGCCGATGATGGGCTGGCTGATGCCGCCGATGTTCGACTGGCCAGTCACGGCCGAAACGTCCATGCTGATCTTCAGCGTGACTTCGCCATTGGCGTGCACGTGCGGCGTGATCTCGATATTCACGCCCACGTCAAGGTACTGGAACTGAGTATTGACCAGCGGGTTGATGCCCACACCGCCGATGCCCGGCTGGAATGATCCGGTGGCGACCGGGACACGGTCGCCGATCTTGAGCGAGGCTTTCTGCCCATCCAAAGCGCGGATCTGCGGGTTCTGAATGAGCTTGGTGTCGCTGTTGTTCATGATCGCCGACAAGTTGGCGGAGGGAATGGTTACCTGGAAGTTCGTGGCGTTCAGGTTGCCTAGAGTGTTGAGGTTAATCCCGGTGGTTCCGGTGCCGGTCGACGTCGTAGTGCCCGTGGTGGTGCTGGTCGTGTTCGTGGTCGTGTTGATGTTGTCCTGCAGGGTAACGGTGGCGCTCGTCGGCGGATTCAGTCCCAGGGTGCGCGACCTGTCTTTGCTGACCTGCATAACCGCGATGTCAACGATCACTTCCGGACGCGCCTTGTCCAGATCTTCCACCAGTTTTTCCGCCAGCGCGATCTGATCGGGAGTTCCGCGCACGACCAGGGCATTCTGCGAGAGCAACTGCTGCACGCGCTGCACATCCAGCACGGCGCGAATTGCGTTCACCACATCCTGCAGTTCGGTGGGAGCCGACAGATTCGTAAGATAAAAAGTTTTGAGGACGCTTTGTTCCAGTTCCTTGCGCTTGGCCGGATTGTCGGTCGCCACGAAGATCGTATTCAGCGTGACGGGACGCCAGAAGGTCTTCGACTCGAGGGCCGTAATCTCCAGCGCCTCTTCCAGCGTGACTCCGTTCAGTTCAACCTTGATCTGCTTGGGAGTGTAGTCGGGATCGAACAGCACATTGATTCCGGCCAATTGGCCGATCGTGCGGTAGACAGTGTCAGACTTGTCGGTGAGCTTGACTGTGATGGGGATGTTGGAGATGGGAGCGAGTTCGACCGGCCCAGCCGCGTCGTGAATCCTCCGCTCCAAGCCAGCTGGAGGCCCGGCGGCCTGCGGTTGAGGGTTCCGCTGGTCGTTGATCATCTTCAGCGTGCGGTTCAGTTCTTGCTTGGCGATGAACAACGATGGATCGATGCTCAACGCCTTCTGGAACTCGGCTACGGCCTCGTCCAATTTCCCGTCGTCGCGCAGTTTCTGGCCGTTGTGAACAATCGAGGCCGCCGCTTCGAAACGGACGCGTTCGTAGGCCGCCCGGTAGCGCAGATCTTTCGGCTTAAGGTCGTAGCACTGCTTGAAGAAACCGTAGGCGGCCTCGTACTGCTGGCGAGCCTCGGCATCCTGACCCTTGGCGTAGAGGTCCTTAACCTTGTCGGCGATGGCAGGGAGCGTGGCAACCGCGACCAGCAACACCAGTAGTGCCGGGCGCATTAGGCGTCTCATTCGATATTCCTCACGAAAAGATCCTCTTTATTACAGTATTCGCCGGGCGAGCAGCTTTCCCACGCAGAACGCATTCCGTTGGATTTTGCGCGGAAAATCCACTCCATTACACGAAAAAAACTGTCGGTGAGGCGATTATAGCATCGCCTTTTCCGGCTCCCGAAGTGCTTGTGCACACGGGAGTTACACTCTTTGGTCGTAGGCCTAACGGTTCGGCTTCCGGCTCTCGGCTTTCTTGGATACGATCCTCTTAAGGCTCTGATGCCAGCCCCCGGAAGCCGAGAGCCGAGAGCCGGAAGCCGACCGATGCGCTAAGATAACTACTCCTTAACCCCATGGCGCGCCAATCCACTCACCAGATCAAGCCCAACCCGGAGAAATCCCCGCGCCGAGACCCAACCGCCTCCGGTGAACGAGACGCTGCCGTTAATAGGATCGCTTCACATAACTATTTCTTGCTGGAAAAATTTGAGGCGGGGGTCGTTCTGACCGGAACCGAGGTCAAATCCGTTCGGGGAGGGTTGGCTAACCTGAAAGATTCCTATGGCCTGGTCAAGGACAATGCGGTCTGGCTGCTCAACGCCCATATCGGGCCTTACGAGCACGGCAACATCTTCAATCACGCCCCCTTGCGCACCCGCAAACTGCTCATGCACCGGGAGGAGATTCGCAAGCTGATCGGCAAGACCCAGCAGAAGGGCCTGACACTGATCCCCACTCGGATGTACTTCAAGAACGGCAGAGTGAAGGTGGAACTCGCTTTGGCCAAAGGCAAACAGCTTTGGGACAAGCGCGAGACCGAACGCCGCCGGACGGCGGACAAGGAAGCCAGGGAAGCGGTGGCGCGGGGACGAAACAGAAAATAGCCGCGCCCGCTTCGAGGGGCCCAATCATCAAGACCGTCAACCTCAAGTCCGATATGCCGTCGGTTCAAGAGGCATTGCAACGGCTAGAGCGCGAGATCATGCTCGCCGGGAAGGGAAAAGTCGCTCTGCTCAAGATCGTCCACGGCTACGGGTCGACCGGAGCCGGCGGCGATATTCGAATCGCCGTGCAGAGGCGGTTACACGAAATGACTGAGTGCGGGCAGATTCGCGGCTGCATTTTCGGGGAGCACTGGTCGAAGACGGACGAGGCGACCTGGCGTCTATTGCAGGCGCAGCCGGAGTTGAAGAGTGATCCTGACCTGGGGCGGCGCAACCCGGGCATTACAATCATCCTGTTGTGACCCTTCTGGAAAGCCTCAGGATCCCTGCGTTGCCGGCGGAGGATTCGGTACCACCGGAGCAGGCTCGGGAACCACGGCTGCCGCAACCGGCTGAGGCTCAGTCGGAATCACCTGGGCGACCGGAACCATCATTTTCTGCTGCCAGTACGACACAACGACTCCCCGCTGCCAGAAGCGCGGAATTAGCAGCAAAATCAGAATGAGTTGGCCGACGAGGAATGCTCCGGCCACGCTTTCCGGACGGACGGCCTTCATCCACACCCAGATGCCACCCACGAGAATGATCGCCGCGAAAAGCGCCGCAGCCAGATAACTTGTCAGCAAACGAAAGAAACCTCGGAAGGTGTGCCGGAAAGCTGCACCAATCGATTTGCGCACGGCGCGCTGATCGCTCAGGACAATGTCGGCCTCAGCCAGATCGAACCAGATGCGGAACACGGTCATGATCAGGAAAATCACGAAAAGTCCGATGAAGCGCACCTCGGGCAACAGCAGTTCGTTTGTGCTCTCCCCGGCTTTGCGATTCAGAAAGCCATGCAGGCTAAACAGCAGCCCCGCCGCGATTCCCATCACGATGCCGGCGATCAACATGAGCCGGATATAGCGCCAGAGGTTCCTGCCGCAGGCGCGGAAGAAATCCTCGCGAGACAGGCGGTACGTCGACGCGTATCCCTGAAAGACACCGGGAAGGAACAGGGCCGTCGCCAGGAAAAAGAGAAATCCGAAATAAAGTGCGGGAGTGGTCATCGCCGACATCGATCCAAACTCCGGGCGCGCAAACAGGTCAAGCATCACCGTCATGTCGAAGCCATGAACCAGGCCACCAGCGGCCAGGCTGTGGTCGAGAACGGCGTGCGCGCTCTTGCGAAAGGCCGATGTGCCAAACTCGGCCAGGGTCAGGTTCAATAACCAGAACCAGAAAATGTAGCGCTTGTTCCGCAGGACCATTCCCCATCCGCTGCTCAGTAAACCTTTGCGTTCATTCATTCGATTCTGTCCTCGATCCCAGTCTGCCGCTCTGCGAGCTGTGAAGGCGATTTCTTAGACTGCCCACCACGCCAAGGCCTGGCTTACCCACTGCGTAACGAAAAGCCAGTATGTCGACAGTTTGTAGGTTGGCTTGGGATTGGCTTCGACTACGAAGCTGTTGTTGAAATCGTTGCGGTCGATTTGCACCGTATGATCTGGGTCAAGTTGCGCGGATACGACCTTCGCCTTTTTCTGATAGCTGAATCGTGTCCAGCGGCTTTTTCCGTCCCAGTGTTCGCGGACCGTCTCGCCGTTATCGAAGGTAACTTCCACGTCGACCGG
Source organism: uncultured Acidobacteriaceae bacterium (assembly GCA_963701935.1). Classification (GTDB taxonomy): domain Bacteria; phylum Acidobacteriota; class Terriglobia; order Terriglobales; family Acidobacteriaceae; genus Sulfotelmatobacter. Next base: position 322,654 of record CAVPBT010000006.1, read on the forward strand.
CATGACGAAATCTTCTTTGCGATGCAGGGTCACGTAGGACTGGTAAAGCGTGTCGTCCTTCGCGCCTTTCTTGCTGTCCTTCTTATCCTTATCCTTCTTATCCTTCTTTTCTTCGTACCAGTTCACCGGAAAGGAATTGACGCTGAGCACTTCGTAGTCCATGAGTTGCGACCCATACACGGCCTGGTCGAAGTACCAGCGCAGATCCTTGCCCGACACTTCCTCGATCGTCTTGAGGAAATCTTCTTTTGTGGGATGGGTAAAGCGGTACTTCATAAAATACGTATGCATCGCCTTGGCCATCGTATCTTCGCCGATCATGCCTTCAAGGGTGAGGAGCACGCTGGCGGTCTTGCCATAGGTGACGCCTGCATAGGAACCAGAAGTGGAATACTCGTAAGCCTTCTGCGCCATCGGGTCGCGATCAGCCACGCCGATGTAACTTAGCCTCTGAACTTCACGCTCACTGGCCGTTGCCCCGGTCATGTTCATCACGGATGTGTTCTTGCCCAGAATCGAATCCATAACCTTGACTTCGGTGTAGCTGTTGATGCCTTCGTCCATCCAGGCATCTTCAAATTCGTTGGTAGCGACCATGCCGTACCAGTACTGGTGCCCGAACTCGTGCTCTACCACCAGTTCCACCAGGTAGAAACCGTCGGGCATAAACCAGCTCGAGTCGCCGGTGATAAACGTGGGATATTCCATTCCTCCCGCCGCCGAATCAGGCTCCGGATCGACCACGGTCAGAGTCTTGTAAGGATACGGTCCATAGAATTTCTCAAAGCGGTCGAGTGTGTTGCGTGTGATCTTCTCGTGTCGCTCCGCCTGGCTCCAGTGCGCAGGCTGCATCAGGAAGCGCAGCTTGATCGGTCCCATCTGCGACTGGTAGGTGCTCTCCCGCACCTTGTAGCGCGGGCTGGCCGTCCACGCAAAGTCGTGAATATCGTCGCCGTGATAGGTGACGGTCTTGGTATTGTCGGGATTGCTCTTTTCGTCGACTTGGACTCCGCTGGCGCCGACGACCTCATATTGCGGCACCGTGAGCTTCACGTCATACACGCCGAAGTCGGCGAAGAACTCGGTCGTGTTGTGATACTGGTGGCAATTCCACGCGCCGTGCCAAAACACACCCACTTTGGGGAACCACTGGCCGCCGAGGACGAAGTCGCGCTTCCATCCGGAACGCGCCTGGGTCTCGGGAAACTTGGTTTGAAACGCGATCTTGAACTGCACATACGCGCCCGGAGCGATGGGCTTGGCCATTTTCAGATCGACCACGGTCTTGTCATCTTTGTTGCCATCGTCCGGAGCGATGAACTGCAGTTGTGAGGTCAGATCGCCCTGGCCCAAAACTTCAAGGCTCTTGATGTCCTCCGAGCCGTAGAACTTGTCTTCCCACGTCGCATAGGAAGTGTCGCGGCTGCCCATGAGTTTGGAGTCTTTGACGAACGTTGCCTTGGGCTGAAAAGCATTCTGATAAAGATGGAACGGGAAGTGGTCGAGCGCCTGCCCGGTCAAGTTGTGGTACGTGAGCACCTCGGTAGCGTCAACGATGTGTTTGTCGGCGTTGTACTTGGCGTCGATTTCGTAATGCACCACGCGCTCCGACATGGGCTTGTCGGAATTGATGGCCAGCGTAGTGTCGGGGATAGAAACTCCTCCGGATACGGCATCTTTGGCGCTCTTTACCGCTGGCGCCGCCTTAACGGCCGGAGGCGCTGCCTGTGGGGCGGCTGCGGTCGCTGTTTTCCGGTTCATGAGTGCTGTGAATCCAAGGACCAAAACGGCAACGGAGAAGACCAGCTTCCAGCGAATCTGCATGACAAACCTCACCTGTATGGGCTGCGGCTTTGAATCATAACGCAGGCGCGCGTTTGCTGCCATCCCGGGTACCGTTCCTGATGACGTCTAACAATACGTTTCGGTTAACAAACTTGTTCAGCGCTTGTGCGCTTTGTGCGCGGTTTTTTTACAAATTTTGACCGTATTTATAGATTTCCAAACTGACGGCTGACTATCATAAGGATTGCCTGAGCGCGCCCGATCTGCGCAGCCCACCGTGCCGCGCAGGCCAGATGGAGGAATGCGATGAAAGCCGCTCTCGTTCTGATCCTTTTCGCTGCGTCCGCTTATGCCCAAGACTTAGCCGCTATGGCCGCCGCGCAAGCTGCCTGTGGTCCTAAGGGCGTTAGGTTTAGTGTGAAACCGGACACAACCCAGCACCCCGCACCCCAACCCGAGCCTGGCAAAGCGCTAGTCTACGTCGTCGAGGATCTAGGACAGTGCGCCGCCTGCACAGGCCATGGAAGTGAATTCTTTACTGACGTCAGTATGGCTCTGACGAAGGTGGGCATGGACGGCAACTGGATGGGAGCTAATCACGGCAACTCCTATCTGTTCTTCGCCGCCGATCCCGGCGAACACCATCTCTGTATCAACTGGCAATCCGCTTTGGAAGTGCGGTCGCGAGCCTTTGCCATGGCCAACTTCACCGCGGAAGTAGGCAAGACTTATTACTTCCGGGCGCGAGTCTTTCCCGGGAAAGACGATTACTCGTTCGATCTGGACCTGGTGAATAGCGACCAAGGCAAATTCCTCGTCGCGTCCTCCGTCTTCGCCACTTCGCATCCCAAGAAGTGAGGGCGAGCGACACTCAGCGGGCCCACGGTCTCGTGGGCTGACACGGGGATTGTCGGCTTGCGCTTTTCCCCACTCGCCGACGATACTGGATGGTCGGACTGCAACCTTAAATATCCAATCTTTCAAACTATGAAAACGACAATTTCTCTCTCCGCCCCCGCTGAACTCGAAACCGAATCCCTGGTTGCCGTGGTGCTCGATCACGCCGAACCCGCACCCAATGTCAAAGAGAAGGACAAGAAGCCGCAGCTCAAAGTTGCGACCAACGACCCTGCGGTGCAGTCGGTCGCCGCCGATCTGCTGGCGAGCGGTGAAGTGGCCTGCAAGCCGTTTGAGACGAACCTGATGCACAGGCCCGTCACTCTGATGGCGAAGCGCCTGTTGCTGGTTTCGGGCGGCAGCGCGAAGAAGTTTTCCAGCTACGACTTGCGCCGCGTTGCCGGCACGGCCGTTCGCGCACTCAAGTCACGCGGAATCCGCAGCTTTGCTTTCATTGCCCCGCCCGGCGTTGGCGCGGAAGAGGCTGTCCGCGCGATTGTCGAAGGTGCTCACGTCGGGAACTTCGATCCTGACTATTACCGCAGCGACCGTAAAGATCAGAAGATTGACGCGCTCACCATCGTGGCGAGCGGCGACAAGTCCGCGCTGGAAAGAGCGGCCAATGAGTCGCAGGTGATCGGTGAATCGCAGAACTTCACTCGCGACCTGGTGAATGAACCTTCCAATCGCATGACGCCCACGATTCTGGCCGACCGCGCCAAGACGATGTCGGCGGAAGTCGGTTTGAAGTGCGAAGTCTACGGCGCCGACAAAATCAAAGAGATGAAGATGGGCGCATTCTGGAGCGTGGCGCAAGGCTCCGACGAACCACCCGCGCTGATCGTCATGCGCTACGAACCCGCGGGAGCACCCGAGAAGCCGGTGCTGGGCCTGGTGGGGAAGGGAATTACCTTCGACACCGGCGGCATTTCAATCAAGCCGGCCGACGGCATGGAAAAGATGAAATACGACATGGCTGGCGGCGCCACCATGATCGGAGCCATGCGCGCCATTGCGCTGCTGAAGCCGAAAATCAAAGTGATCGGCATTGTGTGCGCCACGGAAAACATGCCATCCGGCAAAGCGCAGAAGCCGGGCGACGTTCAAATTGCAATGTCGGGCAAGTCGATTGAGATCATCAATACTGACGCTGAAGGCCGCCTCGTGCTGGCGGATGGCCTGTTCTACGCACGTCAACTCGGATGCACGCATTTGGTGGATGCTGCCACGTTGACCGGCGCGGTCGTGGTCGCGCTTGGCTACAACAATGCGGGAATTTTCGCCAACGACGACGACATGTACAACCGCTTCCACAGTGCGAACGCGAAAGCTGGCGAAAAGATGTGGCGCATGCCGCTCGACGACGAATACAAAGAACAGATCCGTTCGAGCATCGCCGATATCGTCAACTCCGGCGGGCGCTGGGGTGGCGCGATTACAGCAGCGATGTTCCTGAAAGAATTCGCAGAAGAAACTCCGTGGATCCACCTCGACATTGCGGGCACCGCGTGGATGGAAGATCAAAAGCCGTGGATCGCGAAAGGCCCATCCGGCATTGCCCTGCGCAGCCTGGTGGAGTTCGTGAAGAGTTTCGCGGGGTAAAATCTCAACCAAGGGATCTGCACGGATTGTCACGGATAACGTCTTTGAGGTTCATCAGGCAACATCCGTGAAAATCCTTGGCGGTCCGTGTTCCTTTCGGCAAAGAAAAACGCGCGGCGAACATTGAGGGAAATCCGCGCGGTTGTTATAATCGAGAACGTTCCGCACGCTTCCGGCATTGGAGCAGTTTCGTTCGGTTGCGAATCCCGCCACAATCAGCGTGAAGCGAACAGTCCTCGCAGCCTGCCGACCGCAGGTTCCGAAACGTGGCCAGGTAGCTCAGGGGTAGAGCGCAGCCCTGAAAAGGCTGGCGTCGGCGGTTCAATTCCGTCCCTGGCCACCATGTTTTCATCTTCTCCTTGATCTCGTCGCGATTCAGAGAAATTTATTCCCGGAGGAACAAGCGGCCTCAACTCACACGCCGAACGTCGACTTCCCCAACGTTGGCGGTGTAGTGAAGGAACCAAGTTACTTTCAAGTCGGGCCAATCGAAAATATTTTCGTTCCTCGAGATGTCGATGAGCATCTCTAACAGCGGAGGATTGCCATCATGAGCACCGTTACTGTGCCCCAAGCAACTGCTGTTACGACCTGGAACATCGATCCGGTCCATTCCACTGCCCAGTTCAAGGTCAAACACATGATGATCTCGAACGTGAAGGGCGAGTTTACTGCCATCACGGGCAAACTGGAATTGAACGAAGCCGATATCACCAAATCACGGGTGGAAGCATCGATCGACGCTGCGACGATTAACACCCGCGAGGTGCAGCGCGACGCGCACCTGAAGAGCGGCGATTTCCTGGACGTCGAGAAATTCCCGGCCTTGACGTTCAAGTCGACTCGCGTCTCGAAAGAGGGACGCGTGGAACTTGCCGTCGAAGGCGATCTTACGATTCACGGCGTGACGCGCAATGTGGTATTTGACGTCGAGGGTTTAAGCGCCCCCATGAAGGACCCGTGGGGCGGCACTCGAATCGGACTCTCAGCAACGACTCGCATCATCCGAAAAGATTTTGGATTGACCTGGAACGCGGCGCTGGAGACGGGTGGAATCGTCGTGGGCGAGGAAGTCACCATCACGCTCGATGTCGAATTCATAAAGGTATAGCTGGCGGGTTGGTCGCGGTTCCGGAAGGAATGGCTGTCCTCCTTCGGATTCCAGGACGTGTTTGAAACGAATCCGCCCGGGCGCGTGGCCTGGCTTTGCCCGCGCTCGTGCGAGGGTGCTAGACTGCGCGAATGGCAACCAAAAAGAAAACCAAGAGCAAGTCGGCGAAGTCGAAGAAGGCTACTGCTTTGAAGAATAAACAGCCAAAGAAGCAGGCGCGGAAACGATCCGCCGCCCCTAAGAAATCTATGAAGAAGAGGGCTGCGAGTAAAGCTGCGGCGAAGAACATCGTCGCGAAGAAACCTGCAGCGAAGACTCCAAAGTTGGGTCGTCATGTCGGCGCGGAAGCCAAGCCGAGGGCGACGGCAATCCGCGGTCTTGCCCGAGATGTCAGGGGCCCGCTCGGGAGGGCAAGCCGGAGATTTGCAAGGACTGTCCCATATGGAGGCCGCGGATTCGGAAAGTGTTGACGAGTTGGTCGAAGAGGGGAACGCTTTCGAGGCTGGAATCGTGTCGGGTGTTGAAGAAGCCGGACGGCGCGGAACCAAGGAAGTCAAAACCCGCGAGGTGCCGGAAGACGACGTGCCCGCGGAGTATCTGGATCAAGATTAGCAAGCCCCAGAAAGAGAATGCATCTTCCAACGCGGCTGTGCGTGCGCGCCACGCCACCAGCTAGCGAAGGATCTCCGCCTCTGCCGGTGTACCGTGCGCGGAATCGGGACTGATCCAAACGTTTACCCTCGCGGGTTCAGCGGCGAATTCATTGCGCGCATTCCAGATGGCAAACGCCTCCGGCTTTAGTTCAAACCTCACTTGTTGTGTTTCGCCGGGAGCTATAGAAACTGTTTTGAAGCCCTTCAGCATGCGAACGGGTTCCGCAACGCTCGTGCCTTGAAGCTGAATGTACAGTTGAACCACCTCTTCGCCAGCGCGAGCTCCGGTATTGGTCACGTCGGCCTCGGCGGTCAGGGTTCCAGACTCATGCTCTGCGTCGCTCAGCCTCGAGTTGAGGGCCGCAGCACTCAATCGAGGCGTGCTTATCTTTGTAGTTCCGTATCTGAAGCTGGTGTAAGACCCGCCGTAGCCGAAAGGGAATTGCGGAGTGTTCTGTTCGTCGACGTAGCGCGAGAGGTAGCGTTCAGCAATATCTCTAGGCGGATGCGTGAGATCAGTGTTCCCCGCAGGTCGCCCCGTGTTCAGATGATTGTAGTAAAGCGGTTCCTGCCCCACGCTGCGAGGCCAACTGACAACCAGTTTCCCGCTGGGATTCACTTCGCCGAAAAGAGTACGCGCCAGTGCGGGCCCACCGCCGATCCCGGGCAGCCATGCCGCGATGACTGCCGGCACGTGTTCGAATGCCCAAGGCAGGGTTAATGGCCGGCCGCTGAACAGAATCAGAATCACCGGCTTGCCGGTGCGAACAATAGCTTCCAGCAAATCCTGCTGCCTTCCTGGCAATCCCAGATGCGCTCGCGAGGCTGCCTCCCCGCTCATGTCCGGGCTCTCCCCAAGCGCCAGAACCACCACGTCGGCTTTCCGCGCGCCTGCCACCGCGGTTGCGATCTCACCGTCGCTTCCGTCGAGAATTCCCGACCCCTTGAACCGAAACACATGACCCTCACCCACTCGTTGCGCCAGCGCGGCCCGCAGCGAAACGCGCGGCCCCGATCCTGCGGGCGCGCCGCCCGGATACGAAGAATCATCGCCGAGCGGCCCAATCACAGCGATGTTCTGCGTTCCACGCGCTAGCGGAAGCAACGGCTTCCCATTCGGCCCATTCGCATTCCTGAGCAAGACGAACGATCGCTCCGCTGCGGTCTGCGCCAGCGCAATGTTCTCGGGATGGTAAAGGGCCTTTGCCACTCCAGCTTCATCCACGAACGGATGCTCGAACAGTCCCAGCGCGAGCTTGACGCGCAGGACATGCCGCACCGCCTCATCCAATTCGGTCTGCGTGGCCTGGCCCGAACCTACGATTTGTTGCAAGTGATCGTGGTAGAGGCTGCTCACCATGTCCATGTCCACGCCGGCCAGAAAAGCCTTGCGAGCAGCGGTCGCTCCGTCCGTCGCAATGCCGTGCGGAATCAGTTCGCCGATAGCGTTCCAGTCGCTGACCACCAATCCGCGGAAGCCCCACTCGTTGCGCAACACCTGCTTCAACGTGAAGGGATTCGCCGTCGATGGCACTCCGTTCAGAGAATTGAATGCGCTCATCAGCGATGCTGTTCCGGCCTCCACTGCCGCGTGAAACGGCGGCAGATAAAACTGACGCAGGGTGTGTTCAGAAATCTCTGTGCTGTTGTAATCTCGTCCAGCCTCGGCCGCGCCATAGCCCACGTAGTGCTTGGCGCACGACGCGATGCTGTCGGGCGCATCCAACCGCGAGCCCTGATAGCCCCTCACGTAAGCCGCGGCCATGGCCGCTCCCAGGAAGGGATCCTCGCCCGCGCCCTCCGCCATGCGCCCCCAGCGCGCATCCCGCGCGATGTCGACCATCGGCGAAAACGTCCACCGGACCCCGTCAGCCGACGCTTCCATCGCCGCCACGCGCGATGCCTTCTCCACAATCGACGGATCCCAAGTCGATGCCAGTCCCAACGGAATCGGAAACTCCGTCTTGAATCCATGAATCACATCGAGTCCAAACAGGATGGGAATGTGCAGCCGTGCCTTGTCCATCGCGATCTTCTGATACTTATTGATCTCGTGCGGATCGATCACATTGAACAGCGACCCGATCTGTCCGCGCTCGATCATGTCAGCGTAATCGGTCCTGCCTGTCCCCGGCCCCGTAGGTTGACCCGCGGAGTACTGCACCAACTGTCCCACTTTTTCTTCCAGAGTCATCTGCTGCAGAATCGACTCTACCCGGGCATCAAGCTTCGGGTCCGCGATACTACCTGCTCGAGTAGGCGATGCGAGCGTGGACTGCGCGCCGGCGAACACGCCGGCGCTCATCACGACACCGATTTCGCACAACAAGAGTGCAACGGAAATCTTCGTCATCAATCCCGATTTAGCTCTTTGATGAAGGGAGCGAGAGACCGCGATGCGGGATGTTGAGAATGGCATGGGACGGAACCTCCGTGAGCCCGGATGAAACCATTTACTAAAACGGGTTAGTAGGGCGTTTCCGCAATGTATCAAAAACTCTTTTGCTGCCAATGTCAATAAGTTTTACGCGCCGCGCGATAACATCCTGCTTGCTACGCCGATTCGGTTTGTGCGAGACTGCGCAGCGTGACGACCAAGAAGAAGGATAAGAGCGCCGGCAAGACACTGCGCATGGGGCCCAAGCCGGTGAGCTTGAAAGAGCTGGCTGAACATCTCGGACTCTCCCCCGCTACCGTGTCGCTGGTCATCAATCGCTCCCCCGTGGCAGACTCTATCCCTCAGGACACGAAGGATCGCGTTCTCGCCGCCGCCCGCAAGTACAAATACCGTCCCAGCTTTTTCGCCCGCTCCTTGCGCGCCCAGCGCAGCTTCACCATCGGAGTCATGGTCCCGGAAGTCAGCGATGGCTACTCCGCCTCCGTCATGAGCGGCGTGGAAGATTATCTGTTGCAAGAGGGGTACTTCTACTTCGTCGTCAGTCACCGCCACCGCGCCGACCTGATTGATGAATACCCCCGGCTGTTCCTGGAACGATCCGTCGACGGCCTGATTGCCGTCGATACTCCCTGGACTCTTCAGCTCTCGGTGCCCGTGGTAACGGTCTCGGGACACAATCAGGTTCAGGGCGTCACCAATATCGTTCTGGACCACGTGCGGGCCGCGGAAATCGCGCTCAGGCATCTGTTCCAGCTGGGACATCGCGAGGTCGCCTTCATCAAAGGGCAGGAGTTCAGCTCCGATACCGAGGTACGCTGGGCCAACATCGAAAAAGCCGCCCGCCACCTCGGCCTGCGGATCTCCTCGACTCTCATTTCTCAACTGCAGGGAGATTCTCCCTCTCCCGAACTCGGATATGCGGCCATGCGGAGGTTGCTGTCGTCGCACAAGCCCTTCACCGCACTCTTCGCGTTCAACGATATTTCCGCGATGGGCGCCATCCGTGCGCTCCGCGAAGCCAGGTTGCGCGTGCCCGACGACGTGTCTGTGGTGGGCTTCGATGATATCCAAAGCGCTGCGTATCAAAATCCGGCGCTGACCACCGTGCGCCAGCCGCTGCGCGAAATGGGAAGGATCGCCGCCGAGACTCTGCTCCGCCGCATTCGGCGCCCGGAAGCGGATTCGCATGGGGGCGAAACCATGGTCGAACCCAAACTCATGATCCGCGAGACCACCTGCCGAGTTTCGAACCGCGCTTCTTCCAAATAGCGCGCTTCGAGGACGAGCCCTTAGGGAAAACTCCTCTCGAAAATAAATAATTTCCCCTATATCAACCGGGCCGCCTCAGACGCGGAATGTGGGTCGTTGCTTGTAGAAAATCGATAAGGCGTAAACTCACAAAACAATTGTTTCCTCGCCGTGTGCACCCCCATCTGAAGTTTTCGACGGCGTTGCGCTTGACTGTGGAAAATCGCTTGTGCTATAAGCGGTCCGAATGTTACTAAAACGCTTTTGTAGAGTTTTAGTAAACGATTCCAGGTAGAGCGTAAGGTTCTCAAGACCGGGAGGCTTCAATGAGCCGTTCCACTTCTTCCGCATTCCGCAGCGTTTCGTTTTCTTGTCTGCATCATCCTCTCCACGGTCATGGCCCACGCACAATATCGAACCTCGATTCAGGGCGTGGTGACCGATGCCACGGGCGCGGTGGTTTCAGGCGCCAACCTGACGTTGACCAATCCCGCGACCGGCGAGAAGCAGGTTCGGGTCAGCAATGATTCCGGGATATTCAACTTCAACGCGCTGGCCGCCGCACGCTTCCGCTTGGAGGTTGAAAAAGATGGCTTTGCGAAGAAGGTCATCGACAATATCGAACTGATCCCCGAGCAGCCCAACGCTGTCAATGTTCAACTCGCGGTTGGCGGCACATCGACGACCGTAACCGTTGATGCTTCTGCGGCGCCTTTGCTCGAGACCCAGACTGCTTCCGTTAACGGGGTCGTATCTTCAAACCAGATTCAGCATCTGCCCTCATTCGGGCGAGACGTCCTCAAGCTCGCGCAGTTGGCCCCCGGTGTCTTTGGGGATGGCTCGCAGGGCAGTGGGGGCGGTGGCTTCAACCTTCCCGGTACAGAAACCGGGGGAGGCGCGTCAGGAGCTGACCAGGGCATCTTCAGTACCGAAAACGGCGCGCCCGTTAGCGCCAATGGCGGCCAGACTCCAAGTAACGGCGTTACCATCGACGGCATCAGCACCACCAGTGCAGTTTGGGGCGGAACGACCGTCATCACACCGTCGGAAGATTCTATTGAGAGCTTTAAAGTCGTTTCCAACAGCTACGACGCCGAGAATGGCCGGTTCAGCGGTGCGCAGATCCAGATCACGTCCAAGAGTGGGAGCAACGACTATCACGGCAGTGCCTTCTTTACCGCTCATCGTCCAGGCCTGAACGCCTACCAGTCGTTCAACGGCGCAGGCAATAGCGACTTGCGCGATCCAAGCAGGTTCAATCAAATCGGGGGCAGCGTTGGTGGTCCGATCATAAAGAACAAAGTCTTCGCCTTCTTCAGCTACGAAACAATTCGCGAACACACCGATATCCCGGGTAACCAATGGGCCGACACTGCGGCCTTCGACGCGTTAGCACCCTCCGGAAGCATCGCCTCGACATTGGTCAACTACCCTGGCAACGGCATCCTCAACAAGGGAGTCAATGCGTCCACGTGCCAGGAGGCCGGCTTGACGGAAGGCGTCAACTGCCATGCCGTAAGCGGCGGCCTGAACATCGGCACGCCCTTGGATACTGCGCTATTCCCGCTGGGCCAAGTCGTGGGAGGGCAGGATCCCGGCTGGATAAGTGCTTCGTCGCCAGGCACGGGCGGCAACGGCACTGGTGGACCCCAGAACTTGGGCACGGTAGCCGACATTGCGAACTACATAACCACTAATCCAACAACCAAAACGGAAGTGCAATACAATGGCCGCATAGATGCGGATATCACGGCCAAGGATCGCATCGGCTTTGCCATCTACTGGGTTCCCTCGTCAACAGACAACTACAACGGCAACCGGGCCTTGGATATTTTCCATCACAACCAGATCAATGACGCATTCTCTCCAATCTGGAACCATACCTTTTCTCCTACTTTCCTGAATGAGGTGCGCGCGAATGCCGCCGGGTGGCGCTGGAATGAAATCACCTCGAACCCGCAATCCCCGGCGGGACTTCCATCGGCCGGCCTCGATTTTTCCATCGGCAGCGCTTCGATTAATAGTTTTGGGCCGAATGTCGGCAGCCACCTGGATCAGTGGACCTATACCTTCAAGGATGTCGCCACCAAGATCATCGGACCGCATACGATCAAGTTCGGCGGCGAACTGACCCGGCTGTTTTATCTGAACGCGTGCTTCGGTTGCGGCGTGCCCGGTTATGGCTTCTTTAATCTTTGGGACTTTCTCAACGATGCGCCGCGCCGCGAAGGCTACGTCACTTTCGATCCCCACACCGGATTGCCGACGGCCGCTCGTCAGGACGACCGCGAAAACATCCTGGGTTTCTTTGCGCAGGACGACTACAAACTCCGCAAGAACCTGACCCTCAACCTCGGCCTGCGCTGGTCCTATTTCGGCCCACTCTCTTCGAAACAGAACAACATGTACGCGGCTATCCCCGGGGCAGGGGCAGATTACTTAACGGACCTCGTGGTGAGGAGGGGAGATTCCTGGAATGCCCAGAAAAACAACTTCTCACCCGAGATCGGCTTCGCATGGAGCCCGGATCTATTTCATGATCGGCTCGTGCTCCGCGGCGGTTATGGACTGAACTATAACCAGGAAGAGATCGCTATCTCGGCAGGCATCAGCAACAACCCTGGACTGTCGATCGGCGAGTACGTGACAATGGCGGCCCCGAATTCGCCGAATCCTGGCATCGTCTACGGCGTCTCATCGAGTCCAACCAACCCCTTCGGCTACGGAGTCAACAGTAACTTCATCCTGAACTTTGGCTCGAATGGGCTGCCCACGAACGGTGCAGTCGGTGTCGCGATCTTTCCAGGTACGTTGCCCACCATGCGTGTCCACCACTACTCTCTCGACACGCAGTACGATTTAGGTCACAACTTTGTCGCATCGCTCGGTTATCAGGGGAGCCTGTCGCGAGACATCCTGTTTCATCAGAACCCGTTGGCTGTCCCATCAACTCGAGGCTACGCGCTGAACCCTGGCATCAACGGCGGGGACTACTGGAGTTCGATTGGCAGCGGTAACTACAACGCCATGCTGGCAGACCTGAAGCACAACTTCTCACGCCAGTTCATGGCCGATGTGCAATTTACGTGGTCCAAGAGCCTGGATAATACTTCCCGTCCATACACCGAACCTTACTACCCGTACAATCCCGACATCAGCTACGGACGCTCCGACTACAATGTCGGCAAAGCGTTCAAGATATATGGCATGTGGCAACCAGTCTTCTTTCATGGCAACAGAGGCTGGATCGAGAAGGTCGCCGGTGGGTGGTCGCTCAGCGGCATCTTTAACCTTCACTCAGGATTCCCCTGGAGCCCAATTCTGAGCGTTCAAGGCGGAAGTCTCTATTGCGGACAGTGCGGTTACGGCAACTTGTATCCCGCTGCCTACCTCGGAGGTGCCGGTTCTAGTACCAGCAATAATGCATTCAAGACTCCGCAGAACTCGAACTTTCCCTTGGTCGCCTCGCAAGGCAACGCTGCCGCCTATTTCTCGACGCCGAGCTATACAGCCTTTGGCGGCACCAGTTCAGGGACTGCGCTGCCCCAGGTTCCCGGCGTCCAACGCAACTCGCTCAATCTTCCGGGATACCGAGATCTAGACCTCACGCTGGCCAAGGGCTTTGGCTTCCCGAATATGCGGGTGCTGGGCGAAAACGCCAGGCTGGAGTTCCGGTTTGATGTCTACAACGTGTTCAACAATCTGAACCTCGACCCGTCTCAAATCAGGAACGACATCGGCACCTCGAACTTCGGCACGATCGGTGGCGCTCTTGCTGCCCGTACTGCCACTCTGGGTGCTCGGTTCAGTTTCTAGCTCAAGTGTGCTTCCCCGAATGGAAGCCTCCGAACCACGCTGCCGCGGAATGAACGGGCGTTCATTCCTGCGGCAGCGTGGCATTTTCTCCGTGATGAATTCTCGGCGCGTCAGCCGCTGAGGCGAAAGATAGGTTGTAACTCAATTCACGCGGTCTGAAACCCGGCCTTCTCCATCCCGCGCTGCGCCTCTTTATTTTTCATGAAGGTGTTCCATATAAACCCTGTTCGCAGGTTCTCCGCCATCACCATCGTGATCCCCAGATCGATTCCCAGGACATCGGGGTTGTACCAGTTGGTCAGCGGGTTGAAGGCGTCGACAAATCCATAACGCCCCCACGCCTTCGGATATCGTTCCCTGATGGTTCGAAGAACGAGCATGCACTCCGGAGTGAGAAACGGCAGGGAACCGCCGGCCGCGCATGGAACCACGCTCCCATCCAGGCCTCCCAAGCGCGGCGGCCCGCCCCAAGCCTGATATCCCGCAGCTGAGTCCGACGCTGTGATGCCCCAGAGATGGTCGCTGTAGTCGGGGAACTCCTCGCGCAGCGAAAGGCAGAACAGCTTATGAGCCGCCGTTGCCTTGGTCGAGTTCTCGAAATAGTTGGCATAGGCATCGCGCTTGCGCCGGAAATCGAACCACGCCTGTGAATACTGATGCGTGAATAGCGGATCATTGCCTGAGATGTATCCAATCCCCTGGAACTTCACCGTGGGCCGCGTCCATGCCTTCCACGTATCCGCCGGAACCGTATGCGTCGGCGACCCCAGCGCCAGCAGGTAGATCATCATGAGTTCGCAATAGTGCTGCCAGCGCGCGTCGAGGAACCCCGACTCAGGATGCCATCCCATGGAAAACGTCTTGCCGCCATTCAACATCCACGGCCAGTCCACGCGCTCATAAATCTTCGTGGCCAGATCCTGAATCTCCGCGTCCGCAAAATGCTGCCGCGCAGTCAACACTCCGCACAGCAGAAGAGAAGTATCGATCGACGAGATCTCGCACTTCCACTGCCGCGCCCCGCTGTTCATGTCGATGAAGTGGTAGTAGAACCCGTGTTCGTGCGGAAGCTTCTGCCACAGGAAGCGCAGAGTGCCCCGCACCCGCTCGATGATCTCTTCTTTTTGTCGGTAGCCCCGCGCCGCCCCGATGCAGAGTCCCGACAACCCGAACCCGGTCGCGGCGATGCTGGCGATCGTATGCGTGTCCTTGCCCTGCGCTTGCGCGCGATCCTTCACTTGGCCCGAGGCTCCGGCCTCGTTCCAGAAAAACTCAAATGCGGTGCGCTCGATCTCATCCAGAAGTGCGTCATTCGAACCGGGGTACGGGACGGGGACAGGCTCCGCAAATCCGCGATGCTTTTGTGCCCATCCGAGGACAGGGAAGACTGGAAGAGACGCCACTCCCAGCATCGCACCGCGCAGCAGGTCCCGGCGGGTGAATAGTGTTTTTGTGCTCATGAATGTTTCAGCGCTCCGCTTCTTTCGTATGAGATGATGACCGTTCGACGTTTGTTTCAGATACTTGCTTCTAGAGTGCTCTGGAATTTTCCGCTCGTCGCCGCTCCGCGTACAATAGGCTTTTACGCCTGAAGACAATACTACTGAGAACACCGTCCGGAAAGAGGCTCGCATGACGACTACCCACCAACCTCGCCCCCAAGCCGCGGCGGAGATTCCTGCCGTCCCGCTCACCACCGAAGGCTACAGCGTCCTACATCAGATGATGCGCCTCCGCTGGCCCGCTTGGCGAGCCCTGCCCGCAGCTGAAAAGTCGGCCATTGCCAAAGAGGCATCCGAAGCGCTCGCTGCCATGGAGAAAAATTCCGGCGGCCAGTCCGCCCTGTTTTCGCTCATCGGCCACAAGGGCGACCTCATGCTGATCCACTTCCGCGAATCGTTCGCCGACCTCAACCAGGCCGAACTCCAACTCGCCAACCTGCGCCTCAGTGATTACCTCGAGCCCACGACTTCGTACCTTTCCATTATCGAACTTGGTCTCTACGATTCCACGCTCAAAATCTACAAGGAGCTGACGGACCAGGGAATCGAGCCGCACTCCGACCAGTGGAAGGCGGAAATCGAGTGCAAGCTGAATCGCCATCGGGAAGCCATGCGTCCCCGCCTCTTTCCTGAGATTCCGCCACAACGCTACGCCTGCTTCTATCCCATGGACCGCCGCCGCGGCGAGGAGAAGAACTGGTACCAGCTCCCCATCGAAGAACGCGCCCGCCAGATGAGCGAACACGGACTCATCGGCCGCCGCTATGCGGGAGAAGTCAAACAGATCATCAGCGGCTCCATCGGCTTCGACGACTGGGAGTGGGGCGTCGATCTCTTTGCCGACGAGCCCCTAGTCTTCAAGAAGCTAATTTACGAAATGCGCTTCGACGAAGTCAGCGCGGTTTATGCGCTGTTCGGACATTTCTATGTGGGTGTGCGAGTCCCGGCAGCCCAGCTGGAGAAACTGCTGTCCGGACAGTTGCCCAAGTAGCACGTTTCAAGGTTTCAAAGTCTCAAGGTTGAGAAGGATTGGCTCTCGCACCTCGAAACCTTGAAACTCTGAAACTTTGAAACTTTGAGATTTTGAAACCTGGAGCTTCCATGTCCACGCTAGGCCTAATCGAATACAAAGACGCGTCCCCCGAAGTCCGCGCCATCTACGATGACATCATGGCGACACGCAAGACTGACTGGATCAATAATTTCTGGAAGGCCATCGCCAACGATCCCGCCACGCTCAAGCGCACGTGGGAAGACATCAAGCAGATCATGGCCCCCGGCGCCCTGGACCCGCTCACCAAAGAACTGATCTACGTCGCGGTGAGCGTCACTAACCAATGCCACTACTGCATCGCATCGCACACGGCGTCAGCGCAGAAGAAGGGCATGACCGATGCCATGTTCAAGGAATTGATGGCAGTAGTCGGCATGGCCAACGAAACCAACAAAATGGTGACGGGATATCAGGTAGAAATCGATCCCCAATTCAAGAAGTGAGAATGATTGTGTGGGGACAGCCGCCTTCGGCTGTCCGCCCGGCCCCCGGCAGTCGGGGTCATTTTCCTGTGCGCTTAAGCCGCGCAGTTTTCCATTCATGCGCCTTCATATCCACCCGCCGGCCGCGAAAACGCACCCCCTCGGCTTCGAGTCTCAGCCGCTGCTCAATCGCCGAGTCCCCGGTCAGCTTGATCTGGCCTCCCGCACCGAGCACGCGCTGCCACGGCAAACCAAACCCGCGCCGCAACGTCGCCGCCACCTGCCGTGCCGCTCCCGGAAACCCCGCCGCCCGCGCCACCCCGCCATAGGTCGACACCTTGCCGCGCGGAATCGCGCGCACCGTCTGCTCGATCCGCAAGCGCATCACGCCAGAATTCTTCTGCTTGGTTTTTTCCGCCAGAGGCCGGCGGCTCTTCCGTCTCACGGTGTCATTCCAAAATTGGCTGGGTGCCCCACCCGTCTCGCGCATTTCGCGAGAGGGTGGGGATTTTGACGTTTCCAGAGGGGTGTTACGCTGCTTTGCGAAACGCTTCCAGTGCCTCGTACTCCGAGGGATACACTTCAAACACCGTCAGCAGTTTGGTGACCTGCATCAGGTCGCCCACGCGCTTGGTCAGATTGGCCAGCTTGATCGTGCCCCCAGCATTGTGCGCCGTGGTATGCAGGGCAACCAGCGTGCCCAGTCCGCCCGAATCGATGTAGTTCACTTCGCCCAGGTTGAGAACAATGCGTTTGTTGCCGTCGGCGATGGCTTTCTTCACTTCGTCCCTCAGCAGCGAAGACTCCTCACCAAACACAATCCGTCCGTTGCACTCGATGGCCAGAATTCCGTCCACCGTTCTCTTCGTCAGCTTTAATTGCATCCCTATCTCCTTTGGCGGCCGCCGTAGACACGCTTGCCCCGCCGCATCCGCACACAGTCTTGACGAACCAGCCTATCGCGTGCCCCGTTCCTTCGCAAGTCCGGTCTCCAGCGCCCTTCTCGGTGGCTTCTGCGATTACGGTTTTGTCCGATCTCCTCGGCAACCCGCCCCGCCTATCACGTATAATCGACTCTTCTGCCCATGAGTTACACCGTCCTGGCCCGCAAATATCGTCCGCAGAAATTCTCCGAGGTCATCGGACAAGAGCACGTTACCCGCACCCTCCAGAACGCGATCGAGCAGGGACGCACGGCCCACGGCTACATCTTTAGCGGCCACCGGGGTATCGGTAAAACGACTGTCGCCCGCATTCTGGCGATGGCCCTCAACTGCCGCTCGAAAGATCATCCGGTTCCCGAGCCCTGCGGTATCTGCGAGTCCTGCACTGAGATCCGCGCCGGAAACGCCGTCGATGTCATCGAAATCGACGCCGCCACCAACCGTGGCATCGACGAGATTCGTGAACTCCGCGAAGCCGCCCGCTACCGCCCGGCCCGCGACCGGTACAAAATCTACATTCTCGACGAAGCGCACCAGATCACCGACGCCGCTTTCAACGCGCTTCTCAAGACTCTGGAAGAGCCGCCCGACCACATCGTCTTCATGCTCGCGACCACGCAGCCCGAAGACATTCCGCAGACCATCCGATCGCGCTGCCAGCACTTCAGCTTCCGAGCCGTGAAGTTCGACGCCATCGTCGCCCAATTGCGCGACCTGGTCACCCGCGAAAAAATTGAAGCTGACGACGATGCCCTCGCTCTGCTCGCCGAGGCCGGCGACGGCTCCATGCGCGACGCGCTTTCGATCCTCGACCAGGCCATCGCATCCGCCAGTGGACGCGTCACTGCCGACTCGGTTCGCAACCTTGTCGGCGCGGCCCCGGCTCACATTCTCGAGCTAGTAATGCAGGCCGTGTCAGAGAGTCGCAGCGAGGAAATCCTCCGCCAGGTCGACCACCTTATTAGTGAGGGCCACAGCCCCACCCACTTCGCCCGCCAGATGGTCCGCTTCCTGCGCAATGCCACGGTCGCTAAGGTGGCAGGCAAAGATTCTTCTTTGCTCCAAGTCTCCAGCGAAGAGCGCGAGCGCGTCGCCCGCGTCGCAGAAATGTTCGGCGAAGAAGATCTCACCCGCCACCTCCAGATCATGCTGCGCACCCACGGAGAATTGGGGTACAAGCAGGAACAGCGTTTCCACCTCGAGCTGGGACTGCTCAAAATGGCGCACGCGCAGAAACTGCTGCCCATCGAGCAGATGCTAAGCGACGTCGCGGCCGCACCCACAACCAGCGCGCAGCGGCCGCCGGCGAGGCCAGCCATCGTTAGTGGCTCGTCGAGCGGCGAAACACGCCGCTCAGAGCCGCCCCAAGCACCGCGTCAGAATTTCGTTTCTCCATTCGCAGCTGACTCTGCGCGCAAGGGCACTCCCCGGCAGGAAGCTTCGTCCGATGCAGCGCCGGCACCCGGTCCGCGAATCGTAGCCACCGCCAGTGCCCCCGAGCCGGTAATCATGGGCTCCGCTGCTCCCGCCCCTCAGCCGATTCCAGATCCGGAAATCGATCGCAGAGACGTAGCTAGCTACGTTTCAGCAGACGCACCCTCGACACCCGAACCCCAGCGTGAACCAGAGTCGGCCGCTGTACCGATGCAACCGACTACCACCTCTCCCGCGCCTCCACAACTGGAATACCTGCAGAACGCCGTCCTGCGGGCTCTCACTGACGGCAACCAGCGCATCTTGGTTTCCATGCTCTCCGCAGGCGAGTGGAGCGTGCAAGGCAACGAACTCATAATCAAGATCGCGGAATCGCAGACTGTAGTCGACATGTCGCTGGGCCCGGAAGCGAAGCGTCTGGCCATTGCTTCGGCCAGCGGAGTGCTTGGCCGTCCCATGAAGTTGAAAGTTGTTCCTGGCGCCACCGTGGCCCCACAGGAAAAGCGCAACGGCGGCGCCCCGCGCCCTTCCGGCCCCGGCGGCCGAGGCCGCGCCGAGCAAGATCCAGTCGTCCGCCGCATGCAAGAAAAATTCAACGCCGAAATTCGAACTGTAATCGATTACAGAGAAAAGCGGTGAAGCGAGGTTTCAAGGTTTCAAGTACCGCTCAAAAGCCGCCAGCCTTTGCCACAGCACGCTCGAGTCTCTGAAACCTTGAAACTCTGAAACCTTGAAACGAGAGGATTTATGGGTGGATTCAACCTGCAAGAGCTGATGTCCAAAGCCAAATCGCAATACGAAGACCTGCAGAAGAAAATGCAGGCAACCGTCGTCGAAGCCACGTCCGGCGGCGGCACCGTCACCGCCAAAATGGATGGCCGCAAGCAACTCCTCAGCCTCCGCATCGACCCCGAAGCCGTCAAATCGGGCGACGTCGAAATGCTGCAGGATATGGTCGTCGCCGCCATCAACGAAGCGGCCCGCAAGGTCGACGCACAAATGCAATCGACGGTCGGCGGCATGCTCGGTGGTCTCGGCATACCTGGACTCTGACGATCCAACCCCAGAGGGGTGGTAATGCTAGCCCAGGACGGAAGTCCTGGGCAGGCGCTGCGAATAGGAACATTTCCCGTTAGGTACGGCACAACTCCCGCTTTCACTTGGAGAACGTCCGGTGAGAATTTCTCGATGGGGATGGATCACGGTTGCGGTTGCTTCCCTGTGTGTGAACCTTGTCGGCTCCATGTCCTCGCAATCCCAACCAACCACCGCATCACCGAAAGAGGCATCCATGCCCCAACACGCCACCGGCCCGTTTGACGTCAAAATCACTCCTCAGGATGACAAGTCCGATGACCCGCTCCTCGGCCGCATGACCATCGACAAGCAGTACCACGGCGACCTCGAAGGCACCGGCAAAGGCCAAATGCTGACCGCTGGCTCGGTGCAGAAAGGAGCAGGCGGATACGTCGCCATGGAAAAGGTTACTGGAAGTCTGAATGGCAAGACCGGCAGCTTTGTACTGCAACACTCAGGCACAATGAAAAGCAACGTTCCCCAGCTGACGATTACGGTCGTGCCTGAATCGGGGACAGGACAACTGGAGGGCATCGCAGGAACGATGACCATCAAAATCGCTCCCACCGGAAAACATTCCTACGAGTTCGAGTACACGCTGCCGACGCACATTTAATCCGGCAAGCGTCTGCGTTCGGCTGTGCACTGGGACAGCGGTTACAATGTGATCAGCCGTTTTTCAAGTGCGCGATTCGAACATCCCCAATTTCTCAATGTCTAAATTTGCTGAACCCATGTCCCGCCTGATCGATGAGCTGAAGAAGCTCCCCGGCGTTGGCGCCAAGAGCGCGCAGCGCCTGGCTTTTCACATCCTGCGCTCCAGCGACGAGGACGCCGAGGCCCTCGCCACCGCCGTGCGCGACGTCAAAGCCAACCTTCGCCTCTGCTCGGTGTGCAACAACATCACCGACGTCGACCCTTGCGTCTACTGCACCAGTCCGACGCGTAACCAGCGCCTGGTCTGCGTCGTCGAGGAACCGACCAACATCGCCGCCATCGAAAAGACCAAGCACTTCAACGGAGTCTTCCACGTCCTGCACGGGGCCATCTCGCCGCTGCACGGCATCGGTCCCGAGCAGTTGCGTATCTCGAATCTCATCGTCCGCGTCGACGCCGGCAACGTCGACGAAGTCATCGTCGCGACGAATCCCACTGTCGAAGGCGAAGCCACCGCGACCTACCTCTCGCAGCAACTCAAACGCGCGGGAGTGAAAGTCACCCGCATCGCCATGGGCATCCCAGTAGGCAGCGATATTGAATACACGGATGAGATCACGATGCTGAAGGCCATGGAAGGCCGGCGGGAACTGTGACGCTGGAGCGGGAGATTCACTTGCCGGAGTTCTGTAGTTCGGCCGTCCAGTTTGTAATGACCATCAGGGGTTTGGTTTGCTCCTTCCATGTCCTGACGTTCACCAGAAAACGCTTTCCGTCGCGCGTAACATCATAAAAGCCGACATTCCATGGAAGCTGCAACTGGAATAGCGGCTGAGAACCCAGCACGCGAAACTCTTGCGCCGATTCACGCACCTGCACGGCTGTCATCATCTGGTCATTAGTTACGTAGAACAATTCTTGTCCGTCGCCACGCCACCGCACATCACCTCCGCCCACGGACTCCAATGCGATCTTCGCTCCTCGGACGGGAAACGAGGTCACATACACTTGTCCACTGCTTTCATCGTAGTAGGCAAGCCAATGCCCGTCAGGAGAGAATTTGCCCCCGCTCGCATCACCTATATCGAATACCGGTTTCCCCGTTTCGAGTTCGGCCACCCGAAGGACGTCCTGCCAATTCGCGCGGCCCTGAAACTCGGTCAGTTCAACGGAGACATAGTGGCCGTCGGGAGACCAGTCGGTCGGCTGGATAAGTTCGAAGTGCATTCCGCCGGGCCGTCGTTCCTCGCCAGAACCGTCAGAATTGTGGACGATCAGGGTTGAGTCCTTTCCTACGGTGTCTCGATAGGCGACCTGCTCACCGTTCGGAGACCAGATAGGCCGATACAAGCTCGGGCCGTTCTCCTCGCTGACCAGAGGAATGCGAGTGCCGCGCTCCACGTCATAAATCCAAATTTTCTCCCGCGTATTACTTGGTGAGATCCCAACCGCGACTCGCTTCCCATCCGGTGCAATGGACGGCCGCATCAAGAGTCCAGCCTCACCCAGTGCGCCAATCGTCTTCCCGGTTCGATCCAGCCACGCCATCTGACTATTGACTCCGGTGCCCGCCGTTCCATAAACCAGGATTCCGTTCGTTGAAACGGTGAATGCGCCGTTGTGCAGAAACGTGTGATATTGAATCTGTCTCACCACCGGCAATACCGCTCCACTCAATTCCAACCGCCCGAGATCGAACTTCTGCGCGACCAGATCGCCGTCGCGGCTAAACAACAGGTACCCCTCCGAGTACTGCGCGCTGGTCGAAGCCAGCGGAAGCCGTTTTGGTTTTTCTCCGTCGATAGAACCAATCCAGACGTTGTCATCCGTCGTTCCAAAGGAAGGATACTTCCACTGTAAGAACAGAAAGTGTTTTCCGTCGGGAAGAAATGCCGGCCACATCTGAGATAGTGAGTCGCTCGGCAAATCAGAGCTCGGAATCGACTCAGGCGTGCCGCCGCCGTCAGGTACCATTTTCAGTGCATCACCGAAGTTCGCAAAAACGATGATTCCTCGCTGCGACCACGCTCCCCCAATTCCAAACGCCCCCGCCGGACAGATGTCGGTGACACTGCCACCGGAAACATTCACCTTCTTCAGCTTGCCGGGGACGAAAAATGCAATGTGGCGGCTATCCGGCGACCAGAAGGGATTTGCGGCATCCTCGCTGCCCGCGATGGGCTGCGCGTCGGACTGATCCAGCCGTCGCAACCACAGCTGGGTGTGTCCGTTGCGCATGGCAATGATCGCGAGGAACTTTCCATCCGGCGAAATTGCGGCCGGTTGCGTAATGTTCGCCCAGAATCCATCGCCGGGCGGCGGCAGAATAGAACTAAGCATGCTCGACTTCGGTTGTTCCGAATGGTGCATGAACAAGAAACTGAGGGCTAGAGCAACCAGCGCCACCTCCGCCGTTAGTCGCAGCCAGGGTCGCCACCGCGCACTCATGCTTGCTCTGAGCGCTCCAGTCGCCGAACTGCTCGAATCCGACAGCGCTCCCAGTGCAAATGCCACATCGCGCGCCGACTGGAACCGTTCTTCTGGATTCTTCTCCAGACAATGCCTCGCGATCCGGTCCAGCGCGGGCGGAATGTTTCGTCCCGTTTCCGTGAGTTCCGGCGGCTCCTCCTTCAAGATCGCGCTCATCGTCTCGACCGATGTCTCTCCTCGGAACGCTCGCCTCCCCGCCAGCATTTCGTACAGAATCGCTCCGAAGCTGAACAGGTCTGTACGATAGTCGGCCACCTGTCCCTTCACCTGCTCCGGAGACATGTATCCGACGGTCCCCAGCACCACACCTGGCTCGGTCTGAGACGCGAGCGTGGCCGCGTCGGGCGTGAGCGCTTCAGGTGTCAGCTTCGCCAAGCCAAAATCCAGAATCTTCACCCGTCCGTCGCGCGTGACGAAAATATTTTCCGGCTTCAGATCGCGATGCACGATCCCCTTGTCGTGCGCCGCTGCCAATCCGCGAGCAATCTGCTCCGCATACTCGCTGGCCTTGCGCCCGGGCAATGGGCCCGGGCCGAGGCGCTGGCGCAAGGTCTCACCATCCAAAAATTCCGTAACAATATAAGGCGAACCTTCGTGCTCGCCAAAATCGTGAATGGCCAGAATATTCGGATGATTCAGCGCCGCGACCGCCTGGGCTTCCTGCTGGAACCGCCGCAGCCGCTCGGGATCGCGAGCGAACGCTGCAGGCAGGACTTTGATGGCAACGTCGCGGTTCAGCCGAGCGTCCCGCGCCCGGTACACCTCACCCATGCCGCCTGCACCGGCGGGCGCGACGATCTCGTAGGGGCCGAGTTTCGCGCCTGCCGTGAGTGTCATTTCTTCATCTCCACATCCCAGTTCAACACCATCGTGATCGGCGAAGAGAATCCTTGTTCTGGCTCCAGCGCTACCAGAATTCGTCCGTCCGGCATTGTATCCAGGGGGCGCACCCCACCTGGCTCTGTGAAAATCTGCCGCGGCACACCCGAGTGAAATTCGCCGCCCTGTGGCTGGACGTCGACCACCATCAGTCCACCCGCCGCATCGCGGAAATACAGCTGTTTGCCATCTCTGCTCCAGGCGATGCCCGGGACGTTCATCGTGACCCCGTTGCTAGAAATCTGCCAACGCCCAACTCTGCCCGGAAACGGCACCACATACACTTCCCCGCGCCCGCTTTCGTTCGAGATGTATGCCAGCCAGTGCCCGTCCGGAGACAGCCGGGGCAGTATCTCGTCAAATTGCGAGTTCAGCAGCGGCGTCAATGCTTCTGGCTTATCTGAAACCGGCAGCGACAGCACATCCATGCCAGTGCTGGAATTCTGTTGCTGCACGATAATCGAGTGCCCATCCGACGACCAATCTCTCACCCCCGACGCCTGCTCGCTGGAGGCGGTCGTCGGAGTCCCGGTTCCATTGGCGGGTATGATTTGCACTTTAGTTCCCAGAGATGCAATCGCCAGGCGGGTGCCATCGGGAGACCACGCCGCGCTGTAGCCCACTCCGGGATGAAACGTTAAACGCGCAAGATTCCCACGCTCCACATCCATGAGCCAAAGGTCGTTCTTGCCCGTTTCGGTCGCATCCTCGCGGGAGACGGCCACTTTGCGGCCGTCGGGCGAAATCCGCACCCACCCGTAGATTGCCGGCTCTCCCAGAGTTCCCACTTGTTTGCCACTCCGGTCCACCCACACCAGTCGGCTCGTGCTCGAATAGGCACTCCGGTAGACGAGCACCCCACTCGCGGAGACAGAGAAATTTCCCCGTGACTTCGCCTCGACGTATTCCACCTTCGGCGCCACCGGTACTGGATTCCCGCTCACACTCAATCGGTCCGGATCGAACGGCTGCGCTACCAGATTGCCATCCTTGGTGAAGAAGAGGAAGCCGTTGGCGTACTCCGCGGCGCTGTTGTCTTCAATGATCAGCTTCGTTTCCGGAGAATCGAGCGAGCCTGCGTAAACCTTGCCGCGGAAATCGGCTTCCTCGGTTCCCACATATAAGAAATGTTTTCCGTCGGGCAGGAAGAAAGGCCAGCGGCTCCCGGCAAAAGGACCTTGCTTCTTGATCTTGGTTACGGCTACGGGTTGCCCGCCGCCGTCGGGGATGCGATAGATCACGTCATGAATCCCCGGCGTGAAAAGAATCACACCGTCGCGGTTTCATGAGCCGCCGCGTCCGAACGGGGAATCGCATAGCGTTTGCACCACCCCGCCCGAGGCTTCCACCTTCTTCAATTTTCCGTTCGCGAAGAATCCGATGAACTTGCTGTCCGGCGACCAGAACGGGTAATAGGCGCCTTCTGTTCCCGCCAAAGGTTGTGCCTCGGAAGCAGGAAGCGGCCGCACAAAAAGAAGTTGTTTTCCCCCACCTTCCGCAATGAAAGCAATGTTGTTGCCGTCCGGCGAAATCGTGACGTGATTGCTGTTGTTCAGTGACGTTAGAGTGTAGTGCTCCGGCGGGCCGATCTGCGCCCGGACCACCTTCCTGAAACTCTCCGCCCTCTTTGAGAAGATGATGGTGCCTGCGATCCCGCCCACGGCGAGAAGTCCGCATAACAGCGCCGCCGCAATCAACCCACGCTCACGGTTCTTCCGGCGCTCCGCCACTGGCGCGGGCACTCCAGCCTGCGAGCCTCCCTCGGCGATCCACATCAGCTGCAGCTTCAGATCATGAACGTTCTGAAAGCGTTCATCGGGATCCTTTGCCAGACAGACCTTCACCACGCGATCCAGCGCCGGAGGCGACATCGGACGCACCACCGAAATCGGCTGCGGCTCCGACGCTAGAATCGCCGCGACCACGCTTGCCTGGGTCTTTCCGTTGAATGCCTTAATGCCCGTCGCCATTTCGTACAGCACCGCGCCCAGCGCGAAAATATCCGAGCGTGCGTCTGCTTCTTTCCCTTCAATCTGTTCGGTCGACATGTACTGGAACGTGCCCACGATCATGCCCCGCGCCGTCAGCGGATTCTGTGACGCCCGTGCGCCCTCGCCCGTGCCCGTTCCGGCCGCCCATGCTCCATCCAACGTGGCCGTCAGTCCCGACGACGGCGGCGGGCCCGTTACCGCTTTCGCCAGGCCGAAGTCCATCAACTTCGCGCCCGCCTTCGTCAGCATGATGTTCCCGGGCTTCAGATCGCGGTGGACGACTCCCGTCTTATGCGCCTTCTCCAGCCCCTCGCAAATCTCAATGCCATACTTCAGCACCTGCTCCGGAGGCAGCGGTCCTTTCGCCAGCCGGCTGGCCAGCGTCTCGCCCTCCAGAAACTCCATGACGATGTAATCCATCCCGTCCTGGTGCCCGATGTCATACAACGTACAGATGTTGGGATGGTTCAGCGACGAGATCGCCCGCGCCTCGCGGTCAAACCGCTGGCGAGCTTCAGGATTGTCGGTCAGGTGAGCCGGAAGAATCTTGATTGCGACGGTGCGGTCGAGCCGGGTATCGCGGGCGCGATACACCTCGCCCATCCCGCCTGCACCTGCCGCAGAAATGACTTCATAGGGACCAACGCGCGAGCCAGTGGTCAGAGACATGAGTGCCGGAGATTATAGCCGAGAATGTGTGAGCCGCATCGCGCTGTAATCGTAGAGAGACGTAGCTTGCTACGTCTCAGCCCGCGCAGCCATGCACTGCACAACTCCATGTGCAACTTGTTGCAAGACTTTGCGCTTGCGCCGCGGGAAAGAAGCTGGTTGTCGGGAACGTGTGTCGCAATCGAGTCAGAATAACTCCACTTATTTCAATCGCTTACAGGTTGCAGTCAATCAAATGGATGCACTGGCAAGCTGCTTGCACCCAGCCGCTTGTCAGTTTCCTCTTGCCGGTCAGATTTTTCGATCTGTGGACTCGCCTGAGGAGCAAAAAAGCACCCTCAGCGCCTGTCGCGCCGCGCTGTGATGTAACCGCATCCAACTCGACGCAGAAGAAGCCGGGCCAACCAGCCCGGTTTTCTTTTTGCCACGATCCCGACGGCTTAGTGAATTCCCCGAGAAAACTCTTGACCCTGGAATCGATTCCAGGGTTCATACTGACGGGAATGAGTGCGACTCCCCATGCATTGCGGTCGGGACAACTTGCGAGCCTCGCCGGAGTGAGCCCTGACACCGTTCGTTACTATGAACGGATCGGAATCCTCCCGCAATCTCCTCGTACCCCCTCCGGCTATCGCATGTACCCGCGGGATGCCGTGAATCGCGTCCTGTTGGTGCGGCGGGCCCTTCAACTCGGGTTCAACCTCAAAGAACTCGCGGACATTCTCCGGGTGCGCGATCGTGGCGGTGTGCCCTGCCATCGCGTATTGAGCCTCACCGAGGCGAAGTTGCGATCCCTCGAACAGCAGATTCAGGAACTACGCCGCACCCAACGTTACATGCGCCAACTCGTCCGCCAGTGGCGGCAGCAATTGAGCCAAACACCTCCAGGCACCAAGGCGCTGTTGTTGCACACGCTTGCCGAAAAACCCATACCGCATCCCAAGTCCGGATCGAACAATTTCAAAAGGAGACAGCGACCGTGAGGATCTCAGCGCCACTCGTAACCGCCCTATCTTTGTGTTTCGTCGTGTCGATGGCTGCGCAGGATTCAACCCACGACACAAAGAAGGACGATTCTATGCAGAACTGTCCCATGCATCAGCAGCACGCCACGGCGGAATCACACCACGCCACCGTCGAAAAGCACGGCGATCAAGCCATGGGCTTTCCTCACGACCGAACCACCCACCACTTTCTGCTCACCGCCGACGGAGGCACCATCGCGGTGGCCGCCAACGATGCCAATGACAAGGCAAACATTGAGGCGATCCGTACCCATCTTTCGCACATTGCCGTTATGTTCGCGAACGGGGATTTTTCCGCGCCGATGTTCGTGCATGACGAGATTCCGCCGGGTGTAACCTCCATGCAACTGTTGAAGGCGGCGATCCGCTACCGTTATGAGGAAGCTCCTTCAGGCGGGCAGGTACACATCGAATCGAGTGATCCGGTTGCGATTGCAGCGATTCACGACTTCCTGCGCTTCCAAATTGGCGATCACCAGACGGGTGACAGTCTGGCAGTCGAAGGGGCTCACTGAGCGGGCACTTCCGGTTCAAGGAAAACATTCAACTCTTCCTCTGCCGCCGCCAGGCCTTCGGGCAGGGTCCCGCGGTTGTACTCCGCCATACGGTTCTTCCATTTGAGAAAGTCGGTGATGCTCTGCGGCTCAATGCGCACCTCAACCCGCCGCAGGCTGGCCAGCAGCAGGTTCATCTCATAGCGGAATCCCGTCGCCGTTCGCAGATTCTTGGCCGACGCCTGCACCATCTCGACCCGGCCGCGGCGCAATTCCAGCAACCCCCAACCGGCGGGCAGTTCCTCAACCTTCAGCAACGCTGGAGGAGTCAGGTAGAACCGCTCGCAACCTACTCCCTTCTCCGGCTTCGACCGAAAAGGTTTGGCGCGGTCCGCTAGAAAATCCGCCCGCGTCACTTTGCATTCGACGAGCACGGAATGCGACGCGCGCTTCCATCCAATCGCGTCTGGCATCTCGCCGCTGACGCAAGCCTGCTCCGACAGCACCACTCCGCAGCGATACGCCCGGAGCCACCGCACCGCCCGTTCCACTAGTTGCGCGTGAGTCATGAAAATAGTCTACGTTGGATTGCGAGCCGGGAAAGTGACTGCCTCGCTTCCCCAAACATCACGACGCGATCCTCTTCACCTCGGTCGCAACTCGCCGCGGCATCGCAGTCTTCATCGGCTTCACGATCACCGGCCTTCGCAGCACCGTTTCCAGCAAGTATCTCTCCGCAGCCACGGCCTGAGCGGTCGGACTCCCCACTTCGAACCCCTCAGCAGCAACGATCAACGCTTCGTTCGGCCCCAACTTCGCCGGTTTGCGCAGGAACCCATTCGTCCGCCGTCTTCCCGCGTCCGCGTTCTCGATCTGCACCTTCCGGATGTGCCCATCATGTGCGTTGTCGAACGCGTTTGCCAGCCGTAGAATCGCCGCCAGCTGAATCGTGATTCTCTGCTCCCCAGGAAGCAGGTCCTGCAGAGCTTTGTGGCTTCGAGAGGGAAGCCCTCCGGCGTGAAACCGCGCCACGATGGCGGCTCGCGTCATTGTTTCTGTCGTCCAGCCCAGTGGGGTCCCATGCCCTTTGATCAATTCCAGAGACTCTTTGTGGTGTCCCTTTTTGCCTTTCGCTTTGCCGACGTCGTGCAGAAGAGCAGCAAGATTCAGGCTGTCGCGCGCGTTCGACGCAGCGCCATTTGTCCCCGCTTGAGCCCGCTCGTCCGAGATTAACCCCGCGCCCACGAGCCCGTCATAAAGCGCCAACGCCAGTTTTGCCACCCGCTCGGAATGCGCGAAATCCGGATCCAGCGCCTTCGCCCACAACTTCATGCGCTGCGTGGCAACTGACTGAATCTGTGTTCCTTTCGGCAGTCCCGAGCGCCACTCGTCCCATAGAGACCCTGGACCTACCGTGCGCTCCCGGTACTCCTCGATTCGTTTCGTGCGCTCCTCAATGATCCGCGCATGCCAGCTCTTCCGCGACTCTTCGTCGGGAAATACGTGGCAGGCCAGAGCGGTCGCCCACAGCACGTCGAGATCGTGCACCTCGCCCAGCAGGTCCTGCATGTGCTTCAGATCATTGCTCCACGCCTTGTGCTCGACGGGCAGAAAATTCTCGACGATATACCGAAACCGCTTGATGCCGATCCGCAAAGTGTGAAACGCAACCTGCGACCGGTTGCGCAGCGCACGCACATGCAGTTCCCGCGCCGCCGTCCAGCGCTCCAGAGCCAGATGCTTGAAGACCGCGCTTCCGGGACGAATGCGCGTCGCGCGCGCGGGAAGGGAATTACTCCATTGCTTCCACTCCTTGCGATCAAATTCCTCAAGCGCCGCACGGGCTTCCCGCTTCTGTTCGATTTCGCGTCTGCGAAGAATTTGCAACAGCGCGTGCGCCGGATCGATCGCAGCGATCAATGTTGTCTGGGCACCCTCGCCTGTGTTGCCGGCATCGGCGGAGACTTCTGCAAGCTCGGCAGGCGCTTCCGTCTTAACTGGGCGAGGATGCAGTTTCTCGATCCACTCCATCATGATCTGCACATCGCGCAACGCGCCCAGGCGCTGGAACAGCCGCTTCCCGGCCTTCTTCATTGCCTTCCACTCGCGATCCGGATCCATGGCCATCATGCCGTCGGCCATCGAGCGGCACCGCCGCAGTGACACTCGCAAATCATGTACTGGATCGGTGCTGAAATCGGCGGCGACGTGCTCGCACTCTTCCAGCACGCGCACCATCCAGTAGCGCAGTCCCGTGGCTTTGGCAGTGGTCTTCAAGTGGTTAACGCGGAGAGCGTGTGGCGCTCCGCGTTTATTCTACTGAAGATGCCGCTTCCGCGGTTGTTCACGTGTCGAGGCGCCATCGGGCGACGGCACATTTACGGACACGCGAACATTCGCGGAAATGGTGGGAAAACAGGTTTTCCGGGTGATCAGGATCTACTGCGGTACGGACGCAGCATCGCGGGCCGCCTTCTTCTGTCGTGCCTGGCGCGCGGCCTCGCCAACCGACATTTGCGGATCGGTGCCCACTTGTTCATCGCTGAGCGTCACTCCGCTGACTGGACGCTGCGTATCGGGCGCCGGCGTGCTCGTCGTTTGCGGCTGTGTCTTGACTTGAGGAGTCGCCGCGGCCGCCACTGGCGGCAGTGGCGCCGTGAAGTTGGCTTCCTCCACGGACACGTGCGCCCGGTCGGCAACCTTGTCCCCATCCAGTGGCCTCAGTTTGTTCGATTGCAGTTCATATCTCCCCTGCTCGAAAGAGGTGAGCATCAGGCGGCCATGTCCCTTAAGCAGACCGGTCGCGATGTCCACCCGAATGAAGTACTCCTGTCCAGCTTTCAGGTCGAGGGCCACGCCAGACTGCGGGTCGTTGGAGCGGAATGTATGCTGGCCCGGATCGAGTCGTACCGTAAAGTAGCGTCCATTCTCCATCCGGGCAAGTTGAGTTTCGTCGCAATACACCGAAGGCGCCAGGGCACTGCCCACAAACTGCTTGTAGCGGTAGACATAAACCGATGCCTTAGCTTGTGCGGATGGCGGCTGCAGGGGTGTTGGCTGCGACTCCTGTGCGGCGGTGATTACGCTGCCCAAGGACAGAACGAAAAGAACAGGTAGGAAAGCGCGCATGTTGGTACTCCGTGCGAAAAGCGATCAATCAAACTTACCGTTGCTGCTAGGAGCGAACAAGGTTACTGCGGTTATCGCTGCGCGTCTGTGATGTTGGGGCACCTTTGGTGCCTCTCCATTACCTCCGTAACGTTTTAGCCCTTACCTTTTCGCTTTACCCTTGAGCTTCAATCTTGCGCTTTCGAGGAGTTTGCTATCTCTGCCACAAACACATCGCAAGGTGCACGTGCCGCCTCGGCCCGCGCCTTTGTCCATAGCCTCAACATCCTGATCAAGTACGCCCGGATGTATGGCTATGAGCACAAGCGCACTGAGGCACAATTCGAAACCACGTGGAGAGAACTACAGCAGGGTTTGCCGTCCACCGGCGATCAAGGCTTCCTGCTGGGAGTCTCCGACAACAAGTTGCTGCTCGATGGGATTCCGCTGGAGACAGGAAACGCCGAGCGCAGTTTTGCCACGCTGTTGTCCACGGCCGGCCTGGCCAGCCTCCACTTCTCGAAAGACGTAACAGAAGAAGATTTCGTTCGCCTCGTGCGGGCCTTCACCATCGCAGGGTCGAAAGCTCAGGATGTCTCGAAGCAGATCAAGGAGGCGTTGAGCGGCGGTAAACAGGCCAGCACCATCAAGATTAATGAAGTGAAGTTCGTGGCGGCCGATCCCCTGACCGGCGATGTCAGTATTGCCGCGCAGATCGCAGCCCAGACCCTGGGACCGGAATTCAAGCAGTGGCTCAACGATCCCCAGAAATTACTGCAGTTGATCGCCGCAGCCGAAGGCGCAAACTCAGGCGGTGGCGGCGGTGGCGGTGCACCAGGCCCGGGTGGAGTTCCCATGGTTCCACTCGGCAGCGTGCCCAACGCGCCCCAAGGGGTCGCGGGCAAGGGCAAGGGAATATGGGTTCCTGAGGGCACTCCGATTGGGGCTCCAGGGGGCACGGCTGCCGGAGCAGCGCCAGCCTGGACCGGCGGAATCGTTCCTCTGCAGGAACAGGAAGTCATCCAGGCGATCCGGCTGCTGACGCGTTTCGGGCAAGTGCAGACGGATCCGAGCGTCAAAGAAGAAGATATCCAGAAGGAACTGACCGAAACCGATCCCAATACCCGGCTGAACCTTCAGCAATTGCTGGGCAGTCTGGCGGCCAAGGCTTCCACGGAAGAGGAAGATACGCCGCTGCTGATGAAGGCCGCCGAGCATATGGCGATCCGCTTCGCCCTCGAGCGCTATCAGAAGGGCGAGGTCAAGGTCAACGCAGTCCATCAGATGATGGAGCACATGAGCCGCCAGATGGACTCGCTGCGCCAGATTCTGAAACTGCAAGAAGAGAAGATGAACAAGGCCGGGATTCTGGTGGAGTCGCACGCCGACATCCTGGACCGCATGTTCTGGGCCGAAGTTCCGGAGTCGGGCAAGAAGAGCGTGCTGATGTCGCATGAGGCGCCCTGCGTGCCTCCGCGCAACCTGCGGCAGTTCGTGGAAGTGCTGCTCGATCGCGACGACAAACAGAGCGCGACTGACATTCTGAATAACTATTCGAGCTGCCTGGGTGCGAAGGATGTGGAGCCCCGCCGCCGAACCGCAATCGGCCTCAGCCAGTTGGCCGATCTGTATGCGCGCTTGGGTGGTCAGCCCATGGGCCAGGCGATCCACAAGCTGAGCGAGCAATTGATCTCTGAGAAAGACCCTGAACTGCAAAGCCTGCTCAGCGCCGCATTCGTGCGCCTCAGCCAGGAAGCCAGCGCAGCCAAGAACTTCGCCGCGGTCAACGAAGTGTGCGCCGGCATGGAATTGATCAGCGTGGAACGTCCCGTGCTGATGACCGATCTCCGTCCGCGCGTAGGAGTCGAGAATCGCTTGCCGGAGTTCATTGAAGAAGCGCTCCAGTTAGAGCCCATTCCTCCCGATATGTTGTCGGTCCTGCGGCGGACGAGCCACTCGGGCGCTGAGCATCTGGCCGATCGATTCTTCCGCTGCATGCGGCGCGACGAATGTGACCGCATGATCGAACTGGTGCAGCAGCTGGGGTCTCCGGTGCTGACGCAGTTGCGCGAGATTCTTCGCACCGGGCAGCCCAGACAGGCCGCTGGTGCAGTGGGATTGGTGAGCCGCCTTGATGTCGGAACCCTTCTGGAATTGCTGCCCGCGCGCATGCCGGAGTGGAACCGCTTCTATCACGATGTTGTAGTGCGGCAGATTGCCTACGGCGCAGCCGCCGACCGCGGCCGCACGCTCCTCGAACTGGCCGAGATCCTTGATCCTCTGGTATTGCCCGAGGCCGTAGACGAAATCGGAATGAGCGGCGACCTGACCGCAGCTCCGCCGCTGATCGCGATGGCGCGGCCCAGGCGAAGCCGCTTCACGGTCGCCTTACGTGCAGCTCAAGGCGATTGAGTCCCTGGGACGATTGAAGGATGCCGAGGCCGTCGCCACCCTCCGCGAGATTCTGGAAGCCAAGAAAACCTTCAGCTGGCTCTATCACCGCGAGCTGAGAATTGCTGCGGCGCAGGCTCTTTCGAAAACCGATCCCCGCTACAGTTCGCAGGTTCTCTCCGACAGCGGCTTGGAGCCGGCGGAGCTGGCAATCGCGCCGCTGGATATGGCTCCGGCATGCCCGTGGGTGCGCCAACGGCGCTACGAGCGCCTGGTGCTCTCGAAAACCGTAGCCGCGACGATTGGCAGTTCGTGGGGGAAATCCAGAATTATGATCCGCGAATTGAGCCTCGGCGGCGGCATGGGCACAAAAGAAGACAACCTCCGCATCGGCAGCGAGGCCGATCTGGAGATTTCGGTCGGGCTTCGCTCCAAGATTCGCGCGCACGTCCTGCTGCGCCGCGCCCGCGTGAACGAAGTAGGATTCGAAATCGTGAGCACCGATCTCGAGAGCCGCTACCGTCTGCGCCGCCTGCTGGTCGAGGCCCTGAACAACGCCCCGCAGAATAAAGCCCAGGAGTGGAGCGGCGAGCGCAAAGTCTAGAGTTACCTCCAGTTCTTGGTTCTCAAATACAAAAGCCTCTGCCTGAGACAGAGGCTTTGATTTTGTAGCGCCGGCAGCCTGCCCTGAGCGAAGTCGAAGGGTCCCGCCGGCTGTCGAGAGGGCGTCCCGCCCTCGCTCCGTCCCTACTTCACCTTCAAGAAGATGATCGCCAGCGTGTACAGCGCCAGCGACTCGATCAGGACCAGGCCCAGAATCAGCGCGAACTGTATGCCAGGCCGAGCTGCAGGATTGCGGGCCAGCGATTCCGTAGCCGCGGCGACGGCCTTGCCTTGGGCCAGGCCGCAGACTGCGGAAGCGATCGCCATGGAGAATCCGGCAGTGATGGCAATCCAGCTGCCTTCGCTGGTTCCGCCGCCCTGCGCGAATGCAGGCATGGCGAAGCACAGCGCCGATAACGTCATGAACAGATAACTTAATTTACGCATGGTGTTTCTCCTCGTATCAAATTTCCGCCAGTGGGTGGTTGACGCCGTACCTTGCAGGCGCCCTCACGCTTGCGGCTACACAACAAAAATCAGTGCTCGTCCCTAGTGCTCGTCGGCGACCGCGCCCGAGACGTAAATGATCGACAGCAGCATGAACACATACGCCTGCAACACCGCGACCACGATGTGCAAGCCGCTGAAGATGATCGGGATGCCGATCGGAATCATCGAAAAGAAAACCAGCGTGATCAAATCGCCGGCGAAAATGTTGGCCCAGAGACGAACGGTGAGCGACAGCAATCGGGCGAAGTGGCTGACCAACTCGATGGGCAGCATCAGCGCCGCCAGCAGAATTCGCGCGATCAGGGGCATGCCTTCCATCGGTGGACCGAAGAAGTGCAGAAGATATTTCGGTCCGGCATGTTTGAAGCCCTGCGTGTGGTAGTACAAGAACGCGCAAATGGCGCATCCCAGAGGCACGATGGGAACACCCGTCGGCGACTCGAATCCGGGGATCAGACCGATCAGATTGCAGACCAGGATGAAAATGAAAACGATGGCGAAGAAAGGCGTATAGGGTTCGCTGTGGTGACCGATAATTTCGCGGCTCTGGCCCAGCACAAAACCTTCGATGGCTTCAAAGGAGTGCTGCAATCCACCCGGAGACTCGACCGAGAGACGTGATCGAACTAGAAGGAACAGGGTCAACAAAAATCCGAACACCAGCAACTCCATCGCGAACGAATTCGAGATGGGCGCCTGCGCATGCTTCGGCTCAATGTGGAGCATCCGCAAAAACGCGGTCACCGGGCTGGCGAACAGGCGGTTCAGAATCTCGGTAAACCAGAGTTGTTCCATAAGACAGCTTCTAGCCGCTAGCTCCTAGATTTCCATCGGTTGCGGACGACTCTTCGCTAAATCCCCCGAGCCAGAGACACGTACAGCTCATACACTGCTTCGCAGGCAATCGCCCCAACGGGTAAGAACAGGCCCGCAAACAATCCCCTGAGACTCGCGGGAAAACTGGTTAATATACCATACGCGACGGCTCCCAACAACACATAGCGGAACAGGAACCGGGCCACGATTCCCTTACTGGACTGGGACTTACCCGAATCGGTGACGCGGTCGGCAAGGCCCGAAACGCCGCTCTTGAGCCAATGGAAGTTGAGGTAGGCGATCACACACCCACACAGGAAGCCGAGAGCCGCAGCCCGGCCGAATCTCCACCATGCCGCGGCAGACAAGCCTATTCCTAGGACGATCATGGAAACACGGATGCGATCTAAAGCGCCGGCATAGAAGGCCTCGCCGGGACTCTCAGAAGCGTCGGATTTCGCGTGATCGTCGTTCATTTGTGCGGCACCAGCATACCCTCAGGTTTAGGGTTTATGTGGCGCGGGCGCCCCCGCCCGCGCTTTGGCAGCGGCAATCAATTGAAAAGGAAAAGATTCGCAGCTGCCTGATAGGTGTGCCCAATGCATGGCCCTGAATGATTCACTTCGTGTCACGCAGAACCGTACGAATCAGCTCAATCATGCCTGCGGCGATCCCGAGAAACAGTCCGACAATGCTGATCCATGAGGTGTGCAGCCAGCGGTCAAGAGCGGATCCGGCGAGCCACCCTACGACCGTACCCGCAGGAAGCATCAGCGCCAGTTGACTGTAGCGTCCCACCTGCACCCATGGATTCTGTTTCTTCTCGGGGATGCGGTTCTCGGGGGGAGTGGACGACATCGGTAAGCTCTCATGCAGCGACAGCCGCCTTCGGCTGTCGGCCCAGCCCGCAAAGGATGATCGCTAATGCGTCAGCCGGGCGACGTTGGGGTTCTGCGCGATCCCCAGCGCCCAGTTCACCAGCTCGATGAAACTGTTAGGCAGCAGTCCAATATACAGTGTCGCAATCCCAGTGACGGCGATCGCCGCGCGCATGCTCAGGCTGATGGGCAGTCTTTCTTCGCTCTTCTCGACTTTCCCCATGAACATGGCATTCGCGATCTTCAGATAGTAATAGAGCCCGAACACGGAATACAGCACGCCCAGCGATGCCAGCGCATAGTGGCCGGACTCGATCAGGCTGAGGAAGATGAAGTATTTCCCCCAGAATCCAGCGAGCGGAGGAATCCCCGCCAGCGACAGCATGAACACCAGCATGAGCACCGCTTCGACGGGTGCGCGGGAGTAGAGCCCGTTGAGGTCGTCGAGTTCGTCGCCAATCACGTTGCGGTGCCGCAGCGAAGTGATCACGGCGAACGCGCCCAGGTTCATGAACGTGTAGACGAGCAAGTAGATCAGGATGCCCTTGATTCCGTCGGCATTGAGTCCGTTGGGGGCAGCGGTTCCCGCGATCAACCCAAGCAGCATGTACCCCACATGGGCGATCGAAGAGTAGGCCAGCAGTCGTTTGGTGTTCGTCTGCGTAAGTGCTGCGAAATTAGCGCCGGTCATCGTCGCGATAGAGACGAAGACCAGAAGTGGCACCCAGATCGAGCGCATGGGAATCAGCCCCACGACAAGGATGCGGAGCAGCATGGCCCATCCAGCTGCCTTAACTGCAACCGACATGAACCCGGTGATGCTCGTAGGCGCGCCCTCGTAAGCGTCAGGCGCCCACTGGTGAAACGGGATGGCCGCAATCTTAAACAGCAGCCCGGTGATTGTTGTCAGCAGTGCAACCACAGCGACCGGCTTGTATTCGCTATTCATGACATGCCGCGCTAGTTCCTGCTGGATGACCCCGAGATTGGTGCTGCCCGTCAGACCGTACAGCAGCGATAATCCATATGCGAAAATGCCCGAAGAAAACGCCCCCAGCAGCAGGTATTTCAACGCCGCCTCGTTCGATCGCCGGTCGCGCCGCAGAAATCCGACGAGCACATAGGTGGAGATGGCCATCAATTCCAGGCCGATAAAGATCAGAACGACGTCGAAGCCGGCCGCCATGCACATCATGCCCGCCACGGCGAGCAGCATGAGCGCATAATATTCGCCGTGATTCTCGTGTTCGGTCTCAAGGTAGCGCACCGACATCAGAATGGCGATGGCCGTACCCGCCAGAAACAGATACCAGAAATAAATTGCGAAGCGGTCCACCAGCATGGTACGCAGCATGCCGAAGGTGCCGGGCGATCCGGCCATCCACAGCTGAATCTTGTAAACGCCGCCGGCCGAAAACGCCACGCCGATCAGGGCTGTAACGGCGTTCGCCCACTTCATCTCTTTCGGGAGCATGAAGTCGATCAGCAGGATGCCCAGCGCAAATAGCGTCAGCAGCGTGATCGGCAGCGCCAGTAGATAGTCAGTCCAGACCACTATTTGGTTCCCTTCATTTTCGTCGGCGTAGTCGCGGCAACTGGCGGCGCTGTCGTGGTCGGTGTTGCCGATGCCGGTGTGACTACCGGTGCCGGTTGCGCCGATGCGTTCACCGCAGGCTGCGGATAATCCGGCCGCACCATCGCGATCGTATGATTTACCGGCTGCTCCAGAATCTGGAAGAACGGCTTGGGATAGAGCCCAATCCAGAACGCCATGATGAGCAGGGGCACGAACGTCGCGACCTCGCGAGGCGTCAAATCGTGCAGCTTCTCATTCTTCTGATTGGTAACTGTGCCAAAGAACACGCGCTGGTAGAGCCACAGCAAATAAGCGGCAGCCAGCACAACTCCAGGCACAGCCCAAGCGCCCCACTTCCAGTTCTCCATGAATGTGCCCTGCAGAATCGTGAACTCGCCCACGAACCCGTTCAGCAGCGGTAGTCCCATCGACGACAGGAACATGATCATCGTGATGGTGGCGTAAATCGGCATCACGTTCGAGATGCCGCCGTACTCCGCGATCTCGCGTGTGTGCCGCCGCTCATACAGAATTCCGACGATCAGGAACAGCGCGCCGGTCGAGATGCCGTGATTGATCTGCTGCAGCACTGATCCACTCAGCCCCAGGGGCGTCAGCGCGAAAATTCCCAGTGTGCAGAAACCCAGGTGGCTCACCGACGAGTAAGCCACAAGCTTCTTCATGTCTTTCTGCATCAGCGAGACGAGCGCCCCATAGATGATGCCGACGATCGAAAGGAAGATCATCCACCCGCGCACCGTCATACCAAGGAACGTCGCCGGATTCGACAACACGTTGGGAAAGAAGGGAAGCGAGAAGCGGATGAATCCGTACGTCCCCATCTTCAGCAGGACGCCCGCCAGAATCACCGACCCTGCCGTGGGAGCTTCCACGTGTGCATCCGGCAGCCAGGTGTGGAACGGGAACATCGGTACTTTAATCGCGAACGCGAAGAAGAAACTCAGGAACAGCAGCGTCGCCGCGTAGGGACCATAGTCGGAATAAATGCGCGGCGCAGTTTCGTAGAGCCTCTCGAGCGCGAAGGTGTAGATGCCCGTAACACTGTGATGGTGGAAGTACAGGAACAGAATACCCAACAGCATCAACACCGACCCGGCCAACGTATACAGAAAGAACTTGATTGCGGCGTACAGCTTCCGCGGGCCTCCCCAAATGCCGATCAGCAAGTACATCGGAACCAGCATGGCTTCCCAGAAAACGAAGAACAGGAAGAAATCCAGCGCCATGAAGACGCCCAGCATGCCGGTCTGCAGAAACAGAAACCAGATGTAATATTCCTTGACCCGATTCTCGATGGCGGTCCACGAAGACAGAATCGAGATCCACCCCAGCAGCGTGGTCAGCATGATCAGCAAAAACGAGATGCCGTCGATGCCGAGGACATATCCCGCGCCGATCGAGGGAATCCAGTTGCTGGGAGCGCCCTCGATGAACTTGAATGGCGCCGTATCTCCGCTCTTGACCTTATCCCAGAACAAAGAGACGAGCGGCAGAGAGACCACAAGACCGGCGAGCGCGAAGATATTCGCGATCCAGCGAATAGCGGCCTTATTCTCCTTCGGAACAAACAGGAGAATCAACGCGCCCACCAGCGGCGTGAACAAAATGATCGATAAGATGTGAGATTCCATAGTAGCTTCTAGCTTTTAGCCGTGAGCTTCGAGTTGCGAGCCTCGAGCAACCGGCTTTAATCGCTCACAGCTCGAAACTCATAGCTCGCAGCTCTCAGTGGTACACGTAATAAAACGCGAATCCTACCAACCCTGCCGTCATCACCAGCGCATACCATTGCACCAGGCCCCATTCAAACAAGCGTGCGGGATAACTGAGCATGCGCGCCAAAATCGCCGGCCCATTGACGCCGATGCCGTCGATGATCCACTTGTCCCACCAACTGGAAAATGTTGCGGTCGAGCGCGTGATCCAGCCGGCGGCATTCACGG
Organism: uncultured Acidobacteriaceae bacterium; assembly: GCA_963701935.1. Taxonomy (GTDB): domain Bacteria; phylum Acidobacteriota; class Terriglobia; order Terriglobales; family Acidobacteriaceae; genus Sulfotelmatobacter. The sequence continues at coordinate 362,648 of CAVPBT010000006.1, forward strand.
CTCCATCGATTACATGGGAATCGAACCACGAGCTGGCTTCGCCAAGCCCCATCACGCCCAGCCGCACCTCTCCTACCTTGCGGCGCCCGGTGACCACGTAGTCGTAACCTTCATCCACGTAATACTTGTTGAGCAGCGTGTCGTAGACCGGCGGCGCGGCTGCCGCGATCGGCTCCGTATAGCCCTTCCCGGCGTTCCCGTAAGCGCGGGAAGCCATGAACCATCCGGCGCCCGCGGCGGCGACCGACAGTCCCATCAGCAGATATTCCGTGAGCCCGGGCCCTGATTCACCCGCAGGCGGAGCCTCTTTCTCTACCGCGTTCGCAAACACTGGTTCCAGAAATTTCTCGAAGTGATTCGAACCTCCGAGGCTCGGAGACACTCCCAGATATCCCGCGGTAATCGAGAAGAACGCCAGAATCACCAGCGGCACCGTCATCGACTTCGGCGATTCGTGAATGTGGTGTTCGACTTCGTGGCTCGTGACCCGCGACGGGCTCCAGAACGTCAGGTAAATCAGCCGGAACATGTAGAACGCCGTCATCAGCGCGGTTACAAAGCCGATCGCCCAGAGATACGGACCGAACTTCGCGAACTGCCATGCCTTCCACAAAATCTCGTCCTTGGAAAAGAACCCGGCGAATCCCGGAATCCCCGCGATAGCCAGCGTCGCGACAAACATGGTGCGGAACGTGACCGGTATCTTCCCCGACAGGTCCCCCATGTTCCGCATGTCCTGCTCGCCGCTCATGGCGTGAATCACCGAGCCCGCGCCAAGGAACAGCAGCGCCTTGAAGAACGCAGTGCGTGAATACGTGGAAGACTCCGGCGGAAAACGCTCCCACTCCGAGCGCCAGGAACATGTATCCCAGCTGCGAGACGGTCGAGTACGCGAGCACGCGCTTGATGTCGTTCTGCACCAGCCCGATCGACGCGGCAAAGATGGCAGTCAGCGCCCCCACAATCGCCACCACCATCATCGACTTCGGAGCCAGCACAAACAGCGCATTCGACCGCGCCACCATGTAAACGCCTGCCGTCACCATGGTCGCTGCATGGATCAGCGCGCTAACCGGCGTCGGGCCTTCCATCGCGTCCGGCAGCCACACATAAAGAGGTAGCTGCGCCGACTTCCCGCATGCTCCCACAAAGAGGAGCAGAGTGGCCGCGGTGATGATCGGATTCCCCATCAACGCAGCAGCGTGTTCCCGCGCAAACGCAGTCACATCAATAAAGCGCAGCGATCCGCACATCCACGCGATGAAGAACATCCCCAGAATGAATCCCGCGTCGCCAATGCGGTTGACGATGAACGCCTTGTTCGCCGCGTCGCTGGCCGACTTGCGCTGAAAATAGAATCCGATCAGCAGATACGAGCACAGCCCCACGCCCTCCCACCCAACAAACATCAGCACATAGTTGTTGGCGAGAATCAGCGTCAGCATCGAGAACATGAAGAGGTTCAGGTATCCGAAAAAGCGGTAGTACCCGCCCTCATGCGCCATGTACCCGATGGAATAAATATGGATCAGCATTCCGACGCCCGTAACGAACAGCAGCCAGATGCTGGAAAGCGGATCGAGCAGGAACCCCGCGTCAGCCTGCAGCGGAGCCGATGTCCCGTCGGATTTTTGGAAGTTGAGGTGCCCGGTGTCAGAACCGAGCCATGTGTAGAGGATCGTCTGGTAAGGCTGATGGTCGTGCGCCGGCGCCCAATTCGACATACTGCAACACGGCCCCGCAAGCCAGCAGAAACGCCAGCACGACCGACCCGACGCAAACCGCGCTCACCGTCGCCTTCTGCAGCCTGCGCCCGAAAAAAAACATAAGAGCCGCGCCAACGGCAGGGAGCAACGGAATGAGCCAGATGTGGTCTAGAAATAGCATGTTCTTCGCCGGAGCCTGTTAGACGTTGTCATTCTGAGCGGAGCGAAGAACCTATGCACTTTGCCGACAGCGGGAGTGCATGGATCCTTCGCTCCGCTCAGGATGACAATTCACTCGGTACTGCTTCCTACCACTTCAACAAATTCACTTCATCCACGTTCACCGTCTCCTTATTCCGGAAGAAGGCGATCAGGACGCCCAGCCCAACCGCGGCTTCAGCGGCAGCGTCGGTGATGACAAAAATTGCGAACACCTGGCCGTGCAAAGCACTCGGACCGTGGATCCCCTGCCAGTAGCGCGAGAACGCAACCAGGTTCAGATTGACCGCGTTCAGAATCAGTTCAATCGACATCAGCACGATGACCACGTTCCGCCGGGTCAGCACACCAATCACGCCCAGCAGAAACAGGGCAGCACCCAAGACCAGGTAGTGCAGCGTCGAGATGTGCAGCATCGCTTCCATTTTGATTACTGCCGATCAGCGATACGTCTTGTCATTCCGACCGGAGGGAGGAATCTGCTTCCCGCCGGCGCGTGCTCACTTCAGATTCTCTTCTTAGCCATCACCACCGCTCCGATAATCGCCACCAGCAACAGCAGCGAGGCGATTTCGAAGGCGAACATGTATTGTCCAGCGCCGCGATCGAAGAGAAGACTAGCGATGGCCTGTGTGTTCTGCGATTCCCCGTAGGTCATGCGCCCTTCGGGAAACAGCACCTTGCCCTTGGTCGAGGTCGTGTACACCGCGATGAACAGCCCGCCCAAAGCAGCCGCCGCCACGAGTCCCACCAGCCATTGCTTGTTGAACTGCCGCTCTTTCATATTGCGTTCAAGGTTGATCAACATGATCACAAACAGAAACAGCACCATGATGCCGCCGGCATAAAGAATGATCTGCACGCCAGCTACAAACGGCGCATACAGCATCAGGTAGAGCCCGGCCTGGGCCAGCAGCGTGGTGATCAGCGCCATCGCCGAGTGAATTGCGTTCTTGCGCGTGATCACCAGAATGCCGCCAATGATCATGGTGGCGGCCAGCAGGTAAAAGAAGAAGGGTGTCGCGACCGGAGGATTCGTGATCGTAGGATTCATGGATGCCCCACTCCTCGCAATTGTGCCCACAGGTCGGCCCGCATGCCGACGACGGCGGTCAGGATCAGCAATGCCAAACCTACCGGCAGCAGAATCTTCCATCCCACTTTCATGAGCTGGTCAAAGCGATATCTGGGGAACGTGCCACGATACCAGATATAGAGGTACATGAAGCCGGCAACTTTCGCCGCAAACCAGAAAATGTCGCCCACCCGCACGCGGACCGGCTCCAGGAACAACACGAGTCCAATCAGTCCAAGGACCGCGCCGAACCCGGCCAGCCCCATCGTCTGAATCTTGAATAGCGGATGCTTCGGCATGCGGGCCGTGTTATAGAAACACATGGCTGCGAAAAGCAGAAACGTGATCCCCGGGAAGAAAGAGAAGATCGAATCCCACGTCGACCCGTTCAGCCAGTTGGGGAACGGCCGCAGCCATCCGCCCAGCCACAGCGTCACCGCGATCGACGACACCGCGATCATCGCCGAATATTCCGCCAGAAAAAATAAAGACCAGCGAAAGCCGCTGTACTCGGTATGAAATCCGGCAGTCAATTCGGATTCCGCTTCGGGAAGGTCGAAGGGCGCGCGGTTGGTCTCCGCCACCATGGCAATCGAGAAGATGACGAATCCGATCAACCCGAGCGGAAAGAACTTAAAGATAAACCACTGCTCCTGAACCTGCTGGGCCTGCACAATCCCGATCATGCTCAACGTGCCCGTGCCGGTCGTGAGGCTGGTCATCATAACGACCGACACAACCGCCAAACCCATGGCCACTTCATACGAGACCATCTGCGCGCTCGACCGCAGCGCCCCGATCAGCGGATAGTGCGAATTGGAGGCCCACCCGGCAGTTACAATGCCGAGCACGCTCAGCGACGAAACACCCAGCATAAAGAGAATGCCGATATTCATGTCGGTGATCGCGTGTGTAGGGCCAAAAGGGACGACAACGAAAACCGTGAACGCCGCCAGCACCACAATGAACGGCGCAACCCAGAAAACCAGTTTGTCAGCCTCCGCCGGAATAATGTCTTCCTTCAGTAGCAGCTTGATGGCATCGGCGATCGGCTGCAGCAGTCCGTGCGGGCCAACACGCATCGGGCCAAGCCTCACCTGCATGTGCGCGAGGATCTTCCGCTCCAGCCAATTCATCGCGATGACGGCGACGGACAGGCCGACGAATACGAGCAGGATATAAACGGTCGCCCAGAAGACGTTCCCGGCGCCGCCCGGCGTTTTGTCGCTGTCGAGGTAGGACTGAATGTACAGAATCAGATCGTGCATCAGCGATCCACCTCGCCGAGCACAATATCCAGCGTGCCGATCACCGCAATCACGTCGGCCACAAGCTGCCCGCGGCACATCACGTCGAGTGCCTGCAGGTTCACGAACGAAGGTGGCCGCACGCGAATTCGGTAAGGCTGAGTCGACCCGTCGCTGACGATGAAATATCCCAGCTCGCCCTTGGGAGCCTCGATCGAGTGGTAGATCTCGCCCACCGGAGGCTTCATCACCTTGGGAACTTTGGCCATGATCGGCCCTTCGGGAATTCCCGCCACCGCCTGCTCAATGATCCGCAGCGATTGTCGCATCTCCACCATGCGCACCAGATATCGGTCGTACGTATCGCCGTTCTGCCCGGTGGGAATTTCAAAATCAAAGTTCTTGTAGTTCGCGTAAGGCAGCGCCTTGCGGATGTCCCACTTCACGCCGCTGGCGCGCAGCACCGGCCCAGTCACGCCCAGCGCGATGCAGTCCTTGCCCGAGATTGTGCCGACTCCCTTGGTCCGTTCCAGCCAGATGCGGTTGGTCGTGAGCAGCTCTTCGTACTCATCAATCTTGGGCCTCACGAACGAAACGAAATTCTTCACGTCCCGCTCGAACCCCTCGTAGGCCTCGTACTGCAGTCCGCCAATGCGGAACGCATGCGTGGTCAGCCGAGCGCCGCAATACTTCTCGAAAATCTTGAGGATCTCTTCCCTGTCGCGGAAGGTATAGAAGAGCGGAGTGATTGCGCCAATATCAAGCGCATGCGTGCCCAGCCACAGCTGGTGGCTGGCAATCCGGTTCAGCTCCGTCAGAATTACGCGGATGTACTGCGCCCGTGGCGGAGCTTCCACGCTCAGTAGCTTCTCGACCGCCTCGCAGTATCCCAGCCCGTTCGAAACCGCGGCGACATAATCCATGCGATCGACGTAAGGATTGAACATCGTATACGTGCGGTTCTCGGCAATCTTCTCGACTCCGCGGTGCAGGTACCCGATCACGCACTCGAGTCCCAAGACCTTCTCGCCATCCAGTCGCAGAATGACGCGCAGCACGCCATGGGTCGCCGGATGCTGCGGCCCCATGTTAATGACGAGCTCGTTCGCATCCAGAAACGTCTTGTCCGGCGTTTCCAGATCGAGCGGCGAAAGTGTGTTCGGGTCCGTCATTAATTGTTCGTCACTTTTTGTTCGTCACAATCCGCCTCTCGGTGGCGTCATCCCGAAGCCTCGCGCTTTCACCAGCGAGGCGAGGGATCTCGCGTGGAGCGTTCCAGTCCTCATTGCCCGCTCTCAATCCCCAAATTGATCTGTACCCACTCATTATCCTGCTGCAGAATTCCGTAATCCTTGCGCAGCGGATGCCCCTTCCACCCGTCGGGCAGCAAAATGCGCTTCATATCCGGATGCCCATCGAACTTGATCCCGAACATGTCGAACACTTCGCGCTCCAGCCAATTCGCCGTCGCCCAGATCGGCACCGAACTCGGCAAACTCTCACCGTCAGCAATGCGCGTCGTGACGCGAATGCGCTCGTTGCGCGGAAACGAATACAGAACCCACACCACATCAAACTGCTTTTCCCGCTTGGGATAGTGCACTGCGGTGATGTCCACGCAGTAGTCAAACTCTTCTTCGTTGCGCAGAACCTGCAGAATCTCCGGAATCAGCGACCGATCCACCACCATATAGTTCTGCCCCAGATGCGTCAGCGGCTCAATCCCCGATCCATACTCCCCCTTGAGCTTCGCAACCATCGGCGACTTCCATGGCGTCGGCACTGGAGCCGCGGGTTTCGGTGGAGCGGCGGCGGGCTTGGCAGCGGCAGGAGCAGCAGGTTTTGCTGGGGTTGCAGTTGCAGGTGTTGCGGTAGGAGCAGAAGGTGCAGCGGACTTCTCAGGAGCGGCTTTCGTTTCCGATTGAACCGAGCCGGAAGGAGTAGCCTTCACCCCGCCCGGACTAGCGGGCTGATCCGCCGTCGGTTTCGGTTCACCTTCCGGCGGCGGCGGAGTGGGGGATTTAATTTCGTCCGGCATAGCGCGAAGGCGCAAACCTCCCTTTGCGTGTGCGTTGAAAAGAACGTTAACTTTTATCAGCTTGAGGAGGCGAAGTCAACGACGGCGCGGACGCTAAATTGTAAAATTCGTAGAACTCTTTCCATTTGTCATCCTGAGCAAGTTGTCGCGAGCGCAGGAAACGACAACGCCGTCGAAGGAACCCTATCGAAACCCTGGAACCCGCACCCATCAAGGGAACTCCGCCACGCCGCAAAAGGACTAAACCCGCGCCTGCGCCTGGTAGGTCTCGATCAGATCGCGAATGCGTTGCGCATCGCCCTTGCGGTGCCCGTGACTTGTAATGGGATCAGTGCCGCCCGTCGATTCGATCACAATCTCCGACCAGAAGACGCCGGTGGAAATATGCACCGAGGCGATCTTCGACATCGAAATGCTCTCTTCATTACTGCCGAACAACCGTCCCTTCACGCGTGCGACGCGCTGCGGACTGATGACGAGCCGGGTAGGGAACAGGAAATTCCCCTGCGTCCAGCGGCTGGCAGAAAAGGTTTCGGCGGGAGAGGAATCCATCGGATTGTCGATCGCGGCAGTCATGCCTCAGGTGCGCCGCCGTCCTGGCGGCTGTCGCGGGGGTGTCTCGCCCGCGCTTCGTCGACCTCTACACCCACTCCAGCGCGCCCTTCTTCCAAACCCAGATATAACCGACAATCAAAATCGCCAGAAAGATCAGCATCTCCAGCAATCCAAAGAGCCCGAAAGCCTTGAACCGCACCGCCCAGGGAAACAGAAAAATCGTCTCCACGTCGAACACCACAAACAGAATCGCGATGATGTAGTAGCGGACCGTATACCGTCCGCGCGCGCTGTCGATCGGGTCGATGCCGCATTCATACGGCATCAGCTTCGTCTTACTGGGATTCGAAGGCCGCACTAGCTTCGCCAGCAGCAACGTGATCGGCAGCAGCGACCCAACGATGGCGATAAAGATAAAGATCGGAACGTAATTTTGCGGCATAGATATCCTCGCCTTGCAACCGGCGCTGCAGGCCATAGTAGCGCCGATGCGGCTGCGGTTCAAGCGACGAGATCAGTTGCTCAATAAACGAAACTTTCGGCAACAAATCCTTCGTGGTACTTCGTGTCCTTAGTGGTCCAGGTTTTCTGCTTCGACCCGCGAAATACGAACCCTCGATCTCCTACGAGAATCCATTCCGCGCCAGCGGCAACTCCCGCACTCGCTTGCCGGTCGCCGCATAGATCGCGTTGCAGATCGCCGGAGCAATCGGTGGCACGCCGGGCTCTCCCACCCCCGCCGGCGGGGCCGTACTCTCGACGATGTGAACGTCGACCTGCCGCGGCGCGTCATTCATCCGCGCCACCTGGTAGTCATAGAAGTTGGATTGGTCAATTGCCCCCGCCGTCGCCGTGATCTCTCCCGTACGGGCGAGGCTGGTTCCGAACACGGCGGCGCCTTCGAACTGCGACCGCAACATCTCCGGATTCGCCACGATCCCCGCATCCACCGCAGTGTTGACGTGGGGAATGCGAACCGCGCCCTGATCGTCAACCTCAACCTCGACCACACTCGCCACGTAGGTAAAGAAGCTGCGATGCACAGCAATCCCCATGCCGCTTCCTTTGCCAGACTTCTTCTTCCCCCAATTGGCCTTCTCCGCCGCGATCTCGGCGACGCGCCGCAACCGGCCGAGGTCATACGGATATTTCTCTCCCACCCCCGGAGGTCCCTGCGGCCCCACGTCGAGCGTGCGCGGCGATCCGATCAGCGTCATCAGGTAATCGTAGGGATCACGATTCGCGGCATACGCCAGTTCACTCGCAAACGACTGCACGGCGAACGCGTGGTAGATATTCGCCACCGAGCGCAGCCACCCGATGCGCACATGCGCCACCGCCTGCCCATTCTCCGACCGGAAGTTCGGCACGTCGAAGGGAACCACGCTCCATCCCATCGACATTTCGCCGGCCCCGCCGTAAACCTCGCTCGCATTGAACGTAGACCCAATCGGCGGAAACACCGACCGCTGCAGCCACGCCTTAGGCTTGCCCGAATCATCGAGTGCTGCCTTCATGTACATGGCAGCGACAGAATGGTAGTAGTCGAACTTGATGTCGTCCTCGCGGCTCCAGATCACCTTCACCGGCTTGCCAGTCTTCTTCGAGAGCACCGCCGCTTCGACCGCATAGTCGGGCTTCGATTTGCGCCCGAACCCTCCGCCCAGAAAAGTCACGTGGCACGTAACATCTTCCTTCTTCAGCCCCAGCGCTTTGGCCACTTCCTCCTGCACGCCCTGCGGATTCTGCGTCGGCGACCAGACCGTAACCTTCTCTCCCTGCACATCGGCGACCGCCACCGGAGGCTCCATGGAAGCGTGTGCGAGATGCGGCGCGAAGTACTCGGCTTCCACAATTTTGCCGCCCTTCGCGAACTCCGCATCAGGATCGCCCACCGTGTGCACGACCTTCCCCGGCTGCCGTGCCGTCTGCTGCAACTCCTTCTTATAGTCAGCGGAGTTATACGAAGCGTTGCCGCCGTTGTCCCACTCGACTTTGAGATTCCTTCGGCCCTTGAACGCCGCAAACGTGTTGTCGGCAATCACGGCCACCCCGCCCAAAGGCTGAAACGCATGTGGCGGCTTAAACGGATCGATCGCGATCGTCTTCTTCACCCCAATCACCTTGAGGGTGGCGGAGTCATCGACCGACTTCACCTTCCCCCCAAGCACCGGCGGATGAGCAATCGCCGCATAGAGCATTCCGGCGACGCGCACGTCCATGCCGAACAACGGCTTCCCCGAGCAGACGTCGGTGACGTCATATCCCGGCGCGGGTTTGCCGATGTAGCGCCACTCCTGCGGCGATTTGAACTTCAACTCTTCTTTCTTCGGTACCGGCAGCTTTGCCGCCAGAGCTGCGAGTTCTCCATATCCCAGCTTGCGCGACGAACTCTTGTCTGACACGAAGTGCACCGGATCCGCTACGCACTGCGATTCCGGAATGCCCCACCGCTGCGCCGCCGCCCGCACCAGCATCAGCCGCGCAGTCGCGCCAGCCTCGCGCAAAGTATCAAAGAATTCGCGCACCGAGTGCGACCCGTCAGTGTCCTGAGACCCGTAAGCGGCATCGCCGTCCGCCTGCAGCACGGTGACTCGGCTCCAATCCGCATCGAGCTCGTCGGCGAGAATCCGCGGCAGGCTCGTGCGCACCCCGTTCCCCATCTCCGACCGGTGCGCCACGATGTAGACCGCACCGTCCGTGTGAATTCCGACCCAGACACTAGGATGAAACGCCGACGCCCCCACCGATCCAGCCGCGCCCTCTCCGAACCCGAGTGCCCCATTGCTCGCCGCTTTTGCGAGAAGCGAGGATTTTCCAACGCACAACACAAACGCGCTGGAGGCCAGCATCCCCTGCAGAAAGCTGCGCCGCGAAACGTTTTCGATCGTCATCTTCTCCATAGCGGTTTTTTCCAGGGTGATCATGCCGTCTCCTTCGCCGCCGTCTTGATCGCGGCCCGAATGCGCTGGTACGTCCCGCACCGGCAAATGTTCCCCGACATGACGTCGTCAATATCGGCATCGCTGGGGTGAGGTTTCGACGACAGCAGCGACACCGCCTGCATAATCTGTCCCGGCTGGCAGTACCCGCACTGCGGAACGTCCACTTCGACCCAGGCCTTCTGCACCGCGTGCTGCCCGCCGGACGAGATCGCCTCGATGGTCGTGATCTCCAGCCCTTCCACCGTGCTCATTTGCTTTTGGCACGAACGAATCGCTTTCCCGTTCTGTAGCACGGTGCATGCGCCGCACAACGCCATGCCGCATCCGAATTTCGTTCCTGTGAGCCCGAGGATGTCGCGCAAATACCACAGCAGCGGCATCTCCGGATCGCCCTCAAACGTTTGCGCGTGTCCGTTCACCTTGAAATGAACCATGGGGCACTTCCTGAGTGGAGTGAATTAGAGAATGATGGGGATATTCTACTGCGGCGAGAGCGTGGAAATCCAAATTCTCCTTGGAGGGAGTCATCCTGAGCGTAGCCGCTTTTCAGGCGGAGCGAAGTGCCTGCCCTGAGCGAAGTCGAAGGGATCTCGCGCGGCAGTCTACCGTCTCTCTATTTCTCCCAATGCGTCGTACTGAATTGCTGCGGATCGTATACCGCAGGCGTGAGCTGCACATTGGCCTGGATATCGGTGTAGTCCTCGCTAAAAACTAGCTTGTCCTCGGAGTGCACTTCCACCCGCGCCGCCACCCACGCTCCTGCCTGCGGCCGGTAATCCATGAAGCGTACATCGTCGAGCTTCTTGGGATCCCCGCGCGACGGTTCGATCACGCGCACAAACAGCAGCGTGTCCTTCGTGACCCAGAACTGCTTCGAAGTCAGGTCGCCTTTGTCCGCCCCTACCACGTAAGCCGGATGCCCCTCCCACGTATCTTCCCGCAGCTTCGACACGTCGTATCCCTCGCCCTTCACCACCTTGATCGTGGTCTCCGGATCCTGCGTGTACACATCAAATCCCAGCACCAGCAGCATATTCACCAACGGAAAAGTGCCGGAAACCTTGCCGTCTTTAACGACGGTCGCGGTTCCATCAACCAGCACATATCCATTGCCGTTGCTGGCCGGACCAATGTCGATGCGCAACTTCCCCGGCAGCATCGCCGCCTCATACCAGGTTTCGGAGGAACTCGTGCCGTCCGGTTTATAAGTCGTGCTCTTCTGCGTGAACGTCAGCGTCTTGTACCACGTGGCCTGGTAGCGGTCGTGCATCGCGCGCAGCAGAGCGTCGCCCGTGCGGATTTCCTGTGCGTGAACCAGCGAGCCCATCAAAATTGCGGGGAGCAGAATCGTTGTCTCGAAGAGTTTCATTCGACCTTCCTGTCGTAAACGTGATCGTACCCTATCTCGGGCGGCACGGCGGGTTAGACGCAGGAAGAGCTGAAAGGGCAGCGATGGCTTCGGGGCAGCGTCCTCACTTCCGATGCTTGAGACAGGCACTGATTTGTTCCTGCCAGGCACGCATTTTCGCGGCGTAGGCATGCTCAGAAAATGCTTCGATGAGAGAGTCCCATTTCTCTCCGAATGCCGTGATGGTATACGCCACCGTTACTTTGCAGCGTTCAGCGCCCGCTGGTTCGATCTGCACGACGATCCGGGCTGCGTGCGAAAGGGAAGCGACCCGCACATATTCCGCGCGATAAGTTTCCCAAGCGACGTCCACAATCGTCCAAACCGCTTCCTCCCCCGCCGACCCTTCCCGGAACACAGTGTCGCGCCGGAATTCGATCGTCTCCGGGAACACGGGCGTCGGATTCCAGCCCTTCACCCATTCCCGCTCGCCCTCAGGACTGAAGAATGGGAACGCTGTATCGGCGTTGCACGGCAGGTCGAAACCTCCGCTGCGACTGATTTGCTGTGCCGTATTTGTAGTAACTGGAATCATGAGTGTGTCCCTCCCTCTGCGCGGGAATGACCGCGCCCTAACCCTGCTTTCCCACCGCAATCGCGAACGCCGCCGCCGCGTAAATCACCAGATTCCCGATCCCATACATCCCGTGCAGCAGATGCAGGAGAATTGCCATCACGAACACCGCCACGAGCAGCCACGCCCCGCGGATCGCAGTTTGCGGAATCAGCAGAAGAACGCACCCGGCAATCTCTCCAAACCCCAGCACCAGCCGGACGAAGCCCGGCATATGCGTCCGTGCGAAGTCGTGCGCGGCGCTGGGCAGTACGAACATCACCGCTTGGATCAGGATCACGATGCCGAGTGAGTATTGCAGCACCATCAAACCGCATTTCCCCTTCAAGAAACTCATAGCTTTCCTCGTGGAGATTATTTGTCGCCGTTGCGCTTGCGTGGAGATTTCGCCTTGATCTCTTTCAGGCGGTGGCTGGCGCTGGAATCGAGATCCAGCCCATAGAACTTCTTCAACTCGCGAATGCGTTCCAGCGATGCCGCGCTGAAGGGAGTCTTGCCGTCGAAGGCGTGCAGCACGATGCCTTCCAGCACGTCGCCCAGCGTCATGTCGTGGTATTCGGCAAACGCCTTGAGCACCTTGAGGATTCGTTTTTCGATGCGCACGCCGGTCTGCACCCGCTCGACCAAAAGCTTGGGATCGTCTGTCATGTGTACCAATGTACCACGGTACCAACATGAATGCAAGCCCCGCCGCACCCGGCTCGGGCCGAATCGATTTCCAACAATTAACAATGACGGTCTGTTTTTTGGTTCACTCCGCCGCCATCTTCCCGTACACTGTCCTCGTTTGCACGGGCGCGCGGTGGCACGCCAACAAGCAGGTGCCAAATGTTGAAGACGTTATGTATCCTCCTGGTCCTCTCTTCAGCAGGTCTGTCACAAACCTCCTCTGACGGGTCATTTACCGTGCGTCATGCCAAGAAGGCGAACTTCTCGTTGAGCCAGGACGAGATGCGCAATGCGGAAACCATCTTTCACAACGCATGTGCGGTCGTGCAACGCGATTTTCTCAGCGCCACTGCAGAATTGCACATGCACTTTGCGGTGGTCATCGGCACCGAACGCAATGAGGTCTTATCCCGTCGCAGCACACAAGGCGATGAGATCTGGATGAAGAAATGGGATCCGAACCTGTTTGCCCAGGGAGTGGTCCTGCTCGCGGTTGACCAAAGCCTCACGCCCGATCTGGTCGCCCAACTGGGCAAACGCGCGATCCGCTACAGCAACGCCGCCGTGGGCGTTTCCGGACTCAGGTAGCGACGTTCAATTTCCGCCTTCGCAACCGGCACAGGCTCCCATCGGTTCTCCACAGTTATCCACAAGAAAAAACTGTCCGTGTGTGACGTACAACCTTGACCGAGCAAATAGAAAGCGCACAATTGAATCGTGCGCCAAAACCAGATCGAATCCGAAGCGCCAGCGGCTGGGCAAGTCTCTGCCGCTAACTCCTTATTTCCCAAGATTTTACCTGCAAGTCCTTTCGATCCAAGATTTTGCGCGGACGAAGGCAGATACCCCTTCCCTAACTCCAAAAGAATCAGGATTTTGCCGAGAGCGCGAAAAAAAATCTGCGGCCTGCCGCGGTCAACGAAGCGCTCCCCGGTCCGCTCCAACACATTGTTTATAATCTCCCTTCCATCGCAAGCAGCAAAAGGACTCCCTTGGCACTCGACGACCATATTTACAACCTGCGGCGCGAGAAGTTGAAACAGATCGAGGCGCTCGGTCAAGCGACCTACCGCAGCAAGTACGATTTCACCCACACGATCGAGCAGATCCTGGCGGAGTACACGCCGAAAACTGCCGAGGAACTCGAACAGGCGCGCGTCGCCGGGTCGGGAAATGTCCGCGTCGCCGGACGCATCATGGCCATCCGCCTCATGGGCAAGGCCGGTTTCGCCCACTTGCAACAGGGCGGCAAACGGCTCCAGATCTACGTCAAAAAAGACGCCGTCGGTGAAAAGGGATTCGAACTCTACAAACTGCTCGACCTCGGCGACCACATCGGCGTCAGCGGATATCTGTTTCGCACCCGCACCGGCGAACTCAGCGTCCACGTCGAGGAAATCACCTTCCTGAGTAAAGACTTGTTGCCGCTTCCCGAGAAGTGGCACGGCCTCACCGACTTCGAACTGCGTTATCGCCAGCGTTACGTCGACATGGTCATGAATCCGGAAGTGCGTGAAGTCTTTCTGAAGCGCACCAAACTCGTCCAGTCGATGCGGCGCACCCTCGACGCCCACGGCTTCGTCGAAGTCGAAACCCCGATGATGCAGCCCATCGCGGGCGGCGCCGTGGCGCGCCCGTTTGTCACCCACCACAACACGCTCGACATGGATCTCTATCTCCGCATCGCGCCCGAGCTTTATTTGAAGCGCCTGGTGGTCGGCGGCCTCGACCGCGTCTACGAGATCAATCGCAACTTCCGCAACGAAGGCCTGGGATGGCGCTGGAATCCCGAGTTCACCATGCTCGAGTTCTATCAGGCCTACACCGACTACCAGGGCGTAATGGATCTGACACAGGAGCTCATCACCCAGGCCGCGAAAGATGTCACCGGCGGCACCAGGACAAAGTGGGGCGACCAGGAAATCGACTGGGCCAACTGGCAGCGCATGACCATGCGCGAAGCCATCATTCATTACTGGCCGGAAGCCGCCGGCGCCAAGCCCGAGATGAGCGACTTCGCTACCAGCGAGGGCGTGAAGAAATTGGTGGAGCGCTTCAACGCGGCCCACTCTCACATGGCTTACGAAGCCAACGCTCCGGCTGGGAAGAACATCGCAGCATTATTCGAAGCGGCAGCCGAAGAACATCTCACCCAGCCGACGATCATCTACGAGTATCCGACCGCGGTCTCGCCGCTCTCCAAGCAGAAGCCTGACGAGCCCGACTGGACCGAGCGCTGGGAAATCTACGTTGGAGGGATGGAAATTTCCAACGGCTTCAGTGAACTCAACGATCCCGAAGACCAGCGCCGCCGCTTCGAAGGCCAGTTGAAAGAACGCGAGCGCGGCGACGACGAAGCCCACCAGATGGACGAAGACTATATCCGCGCGCTCTCTTACGGCATGCCGCCAGCAGGCGGCGTAGGCGTCGGCGTCGATCGCCTGTGCATGCTCTTCACCGACTCGCACACCATCCGCGACGTCATCCTGTTCCCGCTGCTGCGCCCGGAAAAACTCACAACCACAGAGGACACAAAGGACACCGAGGACATTGAGGAAAAGCCCAAGCCATAGCGATGCCAGTGCCATACCATGATGGCGTCATCCCGACCGGAGCCGCTCTTCAGGCGAAGGGAGGGATCTCCCGCGTCGTACTTCCTCAGGACTCGATTACCTTCCCGGCTATTAACTCCCCAGTACCTACTAATGCACTGTTAGTAGTGCATCCCGAATTCCTATACTCGTCCCATCAGTTTGGGCTCTGAATCGGCAGCGCTGCCGTAGCGTCCGGAATCCCTGCGGACACTGGGTCGGTGGCGCTTTGCCGTCTCTGCGAGCGCCAAATTCTTCAGAGTTCACCCATCGTATCGACCGTCGCACCTCCCCTTCAGAAGATGTAGATCGTGTCGAACTGCAAGCGTGTGAGCCATGGTTCGGTGGTCCCAGCGGACGCCCGACCAGGGCGGTGAAGCCCAACTGCACGCTCGGATCGAACTGGTAGAAGGAAGTGAACCGATGCTGCGTCACGTTCGTCCCCTGGCGGATGTCGCTGTAGTTGAAGTTGCCCAGCACCGCTTCGCGCTCGATGTAGATGCGGGTATATCCGAGCTGCAGATCGCCCTTCTTCTCCAGGCGTCCGACCTCTCCTTCCGCCCAGTACCCGCGACGGTAATGCGAGTTGCAGGGGGAGTTGAGCGTCTGCTTATAAGTAGTGGTCGCAGGTGTTCGCCGGGGCAGCAGCGATGTTGGGAAGGTTGCCGCAGGCCTCGGTGTTCTGAACGTAGTCGCCGATGAAGGAAATCGGGACGCGAGGATGCCCGGTATCGATATCGAGGCGCGCGATGGTGTCGAACAGCCCGAACTTCGAGGCGAACTGCGCGTTGCTGATGGATGTGACTCCCGTCGGATAGGCGGTTCCGTTTACCGTGACGATCGTCGTCGCGGTGGTGGTGTAGGTTGAGTCCTGAACAGGGTTCCCGAGGTCAACGGGAAGCAAGCCGGAAAATGGAGTCTGCGGATTCTTGGTGCTGGCACGTGCGAGCGCCAGGGCAATCGAGTCGGCGCCGCGGTAGTCATAGTAGCCCGCGTACGCGTTCAAGTTCAGCCACGGCGTAAGCCGCCAATTCGTCTGCAACTGGCCGCCGTAGGTAATGGACTGGGTGATTCTCTTGTCCGTGGATGCGGTGCCGGCCATCTCGGCGAAGGGCAATTGAAACCCGATGAAATGCAATGCGCTTCAGGACGGGCGTGTCCAGGTTGAAGGCCAGAGTCTCGGCGGCACCCTCAGGATTCAAGTCTTTGTCCCAGGTGAGTTCGGTGTTGTACCAGGGATAGCGGAATTTGCCGCCCACGAGAGTCAGGGGCTTGAAGTCTTTCGGCGTGAACTCGACGAAGGCTTGGTCCAGAGCAACCGCTTTGCGAGTGTAGAAGCCGGTAAGAGTCTGGTTGGTGGAGGTGGGGTCGTTGATGTCGCCGCTGGCAAGGTGATGCCGGCGCGGAATTGCTCGCCGAGCGTGGCGACCGCGTTAAAGCGGGCGCGAACGCGGGCGCGCACACGATCCAGAGATCCTGATCCGACGGTCCGCCGAAGAAAGGCTCGCCGCGAAGACGAACATCGCCGCTGAAAGAGATCGGGCCGAGGCCCTGGATTTCCCGCTCCAGGTTCCGAATGCGTTCATCGGAACTGCCGGCATTCTGGTGGGTCTTGACTGTCGGTGGGTCCTGGAGGTTCGCCGCGACGGTTGCAGGAGCGGCTGATGCGGTACTGGCCGGAGGCGCCGTTGCAGCCGACGTTGTCGTAGGCAGCGGTGTTCGCTGAAAGTGCCGCAGATCGAACTTGCTCGGCCTGCTCTTTGGCTTGCAATTGCGCCTGCAAGGCCTGAATCTGCCGTTGCTGTGCGGCGAGAGCGTCTTTCAACTCCTGAATATCGGCTGCGGTAACCGGCGGCTGGGCGGGTGCCGCAACCGCGGCCGGGTTGGCTGGAGCAGCGTTCGATGCTGTCTCGGTTTGTGCCCACGCGCCAGCGGTCAGTGCCGCCAGGGTTAGGGTCGTGAAGAACACGTTCTGGTTGAGTTTCATGGAAGTACAGTCCTCTCCTTTTGGGTTTGTTCCGGTACTGCTACTTCGAGGGGGAGACAACAGGGGGGCCGTTCGCCGCTACGTCCCGCGTTTTGAAGTATCATTATAAACATAATAGACATACTTGTAAATATAAAATGTGCATTTATTTTTCGTTTCATAAGAAGTTAGTTTCGGAAGAGCCCGGAGGAATCCGCTCCGAAGGTCTAGGTGGCGGGGGTCAACCCCCACTTGTTCTGCAGATGACGTTCCATCCCTTTGAAGACGATGCCGTCGACGACATAGCCGATGGCGATGATCAGGATCATGACGGCGATGACCGCGCTCATGTCGTTCAGGTCGCGGCCCATCATCAGGACCTGGCCGAGTCCGAGACTCAGATAGAGCATCTCGGCGGTGATCAGCGAGCGCCACGCAAAAGCCCAGCCCTGCTTGAGTCCGGAGACGATGAACGGCAGACTCGCCGGCAGCAGCACGTACCAGAACAGCTTGAATCCTTTGGCGCCGAGGTTGCGTCCAGCCTGGCCGAAGATCTTGGGCATCTGCTTGCGGCCGTCTTCCATGGCCAGCGTGACCGACAGCAGCGAGCCCATGATCACCACGAAGAGGATCGCGTTCTGATTGAGCCCGAACCAGAGCAGGGCCAGCGGCCACCAGCAGATGCTGGGCAGGCTCTGCAGACTCACGAGCAATCCGCCCATGGTTTCTTCGAGGAACTTGTTGCTGGCCACGCCGAGGCCGAGGATCATGCCGAGCACGACGGAAATGCCGTAGCCGATCAGGACGCGCTGCATGCTGACGCGGATCGCGATCCAGTAGGTGTGATCCTGGAATCCGGCGTACAGGGCTTGGCCGACTCCCCAAGGCGTGGGGAACAAGTACGGCGGCCAGATCTTCAATTCGGCAAGCAGTGTCCACAGCCCGAACAGCGCGGCATAGAAGATGATGTAGCGGGCGGCGCGTTTCATATTCCGGACTCCACTTCCACCGGCGTTTTCACGTGCGGCTTCACGCCTTCGTTGTATTCGGCTTCGAGGGAGCGGTTAATCTCGTCGCGCAATTCGTCGAGGATTTCGCGGGCGGCGCGCGCGACCGTCGGATCTTCGAGATGTCGCGGGCGCGGCAATTCCACAGGAAATTCGCTTTTCACGCGCCCGGGACGGAAGGTGAGAAGAACAACGCGATCGCCGAGGCGAACGGCTTCGCGGACGTTGTGAGTTACGAAAATGATGGTGCGTCCAGTTTCGCTCCAGATGCGCTCCAGTTCGTCGTGCAGCAGGTCGCGAGTCTGCGCGTCGAGAGCGGCGAAGGGTTCGTCCATGAGCAGGACGTCGGGTTCGGTGGCCAATGCGCGAGCGATGGCCACGCGCTGGCGCATGCCGCCGGAAAGCTGATGAATGTAACTCTTCTCAAACTTGGCCAGGTGCACGAGACGCAGGTAGTAGGCCGTCCGTTCTTTGCGCTCCGCCTTCGGGATGCCTTTCATCTTCATGCCGAACTCGACGTTCTGCCCGACGGTGAGCCACGGAAACAGGCCGTGGTCCTGAAAGATCAGGATGCGGTCGGTGCCCGGTCCTTGGACGGGCTTGCCGTCGATCAGGATTTGCCCGGAGGTCTGGGGCTGCAGGCCCGCGATCAGGTGCAGCAACGTGGACTTGCCGCAACCGGAAGGGCCGACGATGCATACGAACTCTCCGGCGCGCACTTGCAGATTGATGTTGTCGAGGGCGAGCAGGCGTTCGCCAGTCTGCGTGCGGTAGCTGAGGCAGATGTCGCTGAGGCCGACCTTAGAAGGCTCCGGCGCGACGGGGCGCACAGGGCGGCCAATCGAGATTGGACCTAGCTTGCTTCCCGGTGTGCCGGTGCGGGCTGGAATCGGAAACTGCCCGGGCAACTTCTGCACATTCGTGCTCATGGGATAGCCTTTCGTCCCTTTTCGGCGAGGACCTGGTTGAGGAGTGAGAGATCGTAGAGACGAGAAAGATCGGGCATCTGGCGACCGAGGAATCCGTCGTCAAAAGCCTGCTGGGCCGCCGTATTCAGCGCGTTGTGCAGCGGATCGTAGGTGACCTGCATGCGTGAGAAGGCTTCGTCGAGAACGGCGGAGGGGAGGGCTTTGCCGGTCTCGGCTAGAATCTGCTGGTTCAAAAGCTTCTTGGCTTCGGGTTGATGCGCGTTGATCCAGTCGGAGAGATCGACGTTGGCGCGGATCCAGTTCTTGACCAGGTCGGGATGTGCGTTGAGGAACTTGGTGTTGACGACGAGCAGGCCGATGACGAATTGTCCGTTGGGCCAAAGTGTGCGCTCGTCGACGAAGAGGCGGCCGTTGCCTTCATGAATCAGGCGGGTTGCCCAGGGTTCCGGAGCCCAGGCGGCGTCTAGGTCTTTCTTGAGGAAGAGCGTCAACTGGTCGGGATTGGCCATGGGGACGATCTGCACGTCGCCGCCCTTGTCGGTGGTCTTCATGCCGTGATTCTTGAGCCAGTTGCGCAGGGCGACGTCTTGCGTGTTGCCGAATTGCGGAGAGGCGACGCGCTTGCCGTGAAAGTCTTCCGGCTTGTTGATGCCGGAATCGTTGCGCACAATCAGGGAAGCGCCGCCGCTGGCGGCTCCCGCCATGACGCGAAGAGCTTCGCCGTTGGAGCGGACGTAGCCGTTGATCGCCGGGTTGGGGCCGACGTACGTCATGTCGATTGCCCCGGCGAATAGAGCCTCGATGGCGGAGGGACCGGCGTTGAAGCTGGTCCACTGAATCTTGACCTGCGGTCCCATCGCTTTGTCGAACCAGCCGTTGGCTTTACCGACCATGGCTTGGGCGTGCGTAATGTTGGGGAACGCGCCGACGCGAATGGTGCTGACGGGTCCTTGCGCCCATCCCGGAACGACGGTGGAGAGGCACAACAGCCAACCGAGTAGGGAGCGTTTACTCACTTTTGCGGCCTCCGGCGACCATGGGGAGGATGCTGGCCGAATCTTTCTTCTGGTTCTTCTGACGCTTGGCGCCTTTGCTGGTACGCGGGCCATCGTGGATCAAATCAGCGAGCGTGGTGTTGTCGAGGATGCGGGCGGCCGCGTCGCGAACGTCGAGGAATACCTGGTAGAGGGCGCGGTGGGGAAGATCGCGGTCGATCAGTTCGCGCAACTGCTCGGCGTCGCCGAAGGGAGCGAGCGGGCCGTCAATCAGGCGGATGATCTCGCTCAGATGAATATCGGCGGGGTCACGGCGCAATTGGTATCCACCCTTGGCGCCGCGCACGCTCTCCACCATGCGGGCGTTCTTAAGTTCGAGCAGAATCAGTTCCAGGAACTTCTCCGGGAGCGCCTCTTCGTAGGCGATGTCGCGGATCTTGATGGCGCCTTGGTGATGATGACGGGCGAGCATCATCATGGCTTGCAGGGCGTAGAGACCTTTCTGGGAGATCTTCATAGGCGAATTATTCCATAAAGTCTAGAGAAATAATAGACATTATTAGCATAGGTGACATAGCAAGTGAAATACCATCTTCCGCGTGATGCGAAACGCGGCCTCGACCCGTGAAATCAGTGGGTTAGTCGCTGAATGGAAAACCGTGTGGGAGTGCGATGTGCAGCAGATTGCAGTTCAGAGGCAGGAAAAGTCACGACGAGGCAGTGGAAAACTCGGCTGTTTGCAGGTTCTTGCACAGTGGAGTGAGTTCGGCAAACCGAGATGAGGATTGAGATCGATCAGGCCGACACGCGCAGCACGAGCACGGTGATGTTGTCCGGGCCGCCGCGCTCGAGGGCCATCGCCACTAACTTCTGGCAGGCTTCCGCGGGAGGATTGGTTTGCACGGCGCGGGCCAGGTCCGCATCACCCACCACTCCCCACAGGCCGTCAGTGCAAAGCAGAAGGATGTCACCTTCTTCCAACGGCGTCGGGTGCTCGGGAATGTGCGGGGTGACGTCGCGGCCGGAGCCCAGGGCAGCCGTAAGGATGTGGCGCTGCGGGTGCGACTCGGCGTCTTCGGAGCGCACGATGCCGGTCTCGACCAGCCGTCCGACGTAAGAATGATCGCGCGTGAGGCGGGAGATGGACTCGCCGCGAATCAGGTAGAGGCGGCTATCGCCGACGTGGGCAAAGCTCAGCTCGCGACCGACGATGGAGAGCGCGGTGCAGGTGGTCCCCATGCCGTAGAACTGAGGATGCTCCTGGGCGAAGCGCTGAATATTCTGGTGCGCGGCTTCGAGGGCGCTGGTCAGCGTGTCTTGCGGGTTGCCGCCAAAAGCATTGTCATACACGCTGCGCACGGTTTCGACGGCGAGGCGGCTGGCTTCCTGTCCGCCTTCGTATCCGCCCATGCCGTCGGCGACCACGGCCAAGCGGCCTTTGAGGCGGAAGTCTGTGTCGGAGTCGGGCTCCCAATAGAGGAACGAGTCCTCATTGTTGGTGCGCTGGCGGCCGACGTCGGTCAGGCTTGCCGCTTCGATTCCGGGCTTTGGAGTCTTCACGTCAACGGCCATAGATGAGCAGCGCGCTGTTTCGAGCGTTGGTGCTGTGAATCGAATACGACGGATTTCGTGCCATCGAAAGCCGCTTTGAGCCCCGGTCATTATAAGGGAAGCCCGGGGCTTTTCGCCTCGGGCGCGGATCGTCCCCACCCTGCAGATGAGGATTCGGTAGCCTATCACTTTTTGCGGCAATTCGGATATTGAGTTCGTCCTTGTTCGGAAAAGAGAAAAAAGCTAGGGACGCGGCGGCGGGTTGCGGGTGGTTTCATGAAAGACTAGGGACATCACCGAAATGAAGCTGATCGAGGAAGGTATTCATTTCACAGAACTGCCATCCTGAGGAACGCGAACGATCTGTGCATATCGCTGAGAGCATCCTCGGCGCCGCCAAAGTTCACAGATCCTTCGGCCCGCAAGAAGCGCGGACCTCAGGATGACAAGGCGGAGTGAGTTGGGCATGCGGTGCCCGGCGCTGTTTGGCAAGCGACGGTTTGACCAGCTACTATTCTCGCCACATCCAAGGAAACCATTCATGACCATGTTCTGCCGCGTTCGCACCCTGGGTTGTCTTACGCTGTTTCTCGCTGGCTCACTCTTTCTGGAGTATTCCGTGGGGCAGACTGCTTCGCTGCCCAGCGAAACTCCCGCCAGCCTCCAGCCAGTTACAGAGAGCTTCGACTACGTCAAGCGGGATGTGATGATCCCGATGCGCGACGGAGTGAAGCTGCACACCGTGATCGTGATTCCCAAGGGCGCGAAGAATGCGCCGATCCTGCTGACGCGGACCCCGTACAACGCCAGCGCGCAACTGAGTCATGCGCAGAGTTCGCACCTGGGGCCGATCTTGAATGGCTATGACAACCCAGAGGAAGTGATCGTGGAAGGGGGCTACATCCGCGTCGTGCAGGACGTGCGCGGCAAGTACGGTTCGGAGGGCGACTACGTGATGACGCGGCCGCTGCGTGGGCCGCTGAATCCCACGGAGGTCGATCATGCGACCGACACCTACGACACGATCGACTGGCTGGTGAAGAATCTTCCGGAGAGTAATGGGAAAGTGGGCATCCTCGGAATTTCGTACGATGGATTTCTCCCACTGATGGCGCTGGTGAATCCGCATCCGGCGCTGAAGGTTTCGGTGCCGATGAACCCCATGGTCGACGGTTGGATGGGCGATGACTGGTTCCACAACGGCGCGTTTCGCCAGCAGAACCTGCCGTACATCTACGAGCAGGAGGCTACGCGCGATAACAGCGCGCAGTGGTGGACCGATCACTTCGACGACTACGACGTTTACATGGAGGCGGGATCGGCGGGCGAGTTGGGGCGACGCCATGGGCTGGAGCAGGTTGGGTTCTGGCGCAAATTGCTGGAGCATCCGAGCTACGACGCGTGGTGGCAGCAGCAGGCCATGGACAAGATTCTGGCAGCGCAGCCGCTGAAAGTGCCCGTGATGCTGGTCGACAGCCTGTGGGATCAGGAAGACATTTACGGCGCGACGGCGGTCTACAAGGCAATCAAGCCAAAGGATACGAATAACGACAAGGTGTTTTTCGTGATGGGGCCGTGGCATCACGGGCAGGAGATTGGCGACGGCAGCTCGCTCGGGGCGTTGAAGTTCAACAGCGATACCGGACTTTATTTTCGCGAGCATATCCTCGCGCCGCTTCTAGCGCAGTATCTGAAGGACGGCGCACCCCAGGCGGACGTGGCGCCGGTAACCGCGTTTGAGACGGGGACTAATCATTGGCGGCGTCTGAAGTCGTGGCCTTCAGGATGCGAGAGCGGATGCCCGCCGCACGGCACACCTCTTTATTTAAAAGCAGGGCTCAAGGCCGGATTTGATGCTCCAAAGAGTGGGGACGCGGCGTTTGACGAGTATGTTTCTGATCCGGCTAAGCCGGTGCCTTATCGTGCGCGCCCGAGTCAGCCGGTAGGATACGGCGGACGGCTCACGTGGCCGCAGTGGTTGGTGGATGATCAGCGGGAGGCGTCAGGGCGAACAGACGTGCTGGCGTTTACCTCCGATGTGTTGAAGGAGCCGGTGAAGATCAGCGGGCAGCCGGTGGTGAATCTGGTGGCATCGACCAGTGGGACCGATTCGGATTGGGTGGTGAAGTTGATTGATGTGTATCCGGATGAAGTGGCGACGCAGGAAGAGATGGGAGGGTATCAGCTGATGGTGTCGGCGGACATTTTCCGCGGGCGCTATCGCGAGAGCCTGGAGACGGCGAAGGCCATCACGCCGGACAAGCCGCTGGTCTACAAGTGGACGCTGCCGACAGCGAATCACGTGTTCTTGCCGGGACACAGAATCATGGTGCAGGTGCAGTCGAGTTGGTTCCCGCTGTACGACCGCAATCCGCAGACGTTTGTGCCGAATATTTTCTGGGCCAAGCCGGGGGATTACAAGAAGGCAACGCAGCGGGTGTTCCATTCATCCGATCAGGCGAGCTTTATTGAATTGCCGGTGGTCGAGACGCGGTGAGGAGGGGGTAGGGATCTTTCGACTGTGTTTTCGTCCGCTTTCGCGCACGAAAACTTCGCTCAGGATGACAATCGTGCCTTATGAAGAAGCGCATGAAGAATTTGCTTATAGCTTGCGGGATATTGTTACTGACCTCATTTTCGTTCGCGCAGGAGAAGCGGCTGTGGGTACTGCGCGCGCCGGGGGAGATGGCCGAGTACGATCCGGCGACGTTTGCGGCGAAGCAGACCGTGAAGGTCCCGGCCGAGGCAGTGCAGTCGCCCGAGAACGTTTCAGTGAACCGGTTGGGGCAGATTCTGTTTGCGCCGGAAGTGTCGCTGCCCCTTACGGAGGACGATGCCGCGTCGGCCCACAAAGTGTGGTTTTGGAACGGGCGCACGGCTGCCACAATCGATCAGGGTGTGAAGCGCGAGGTCACGAGCGCGGGATCGAATCAGGCGGTCACCGAGTCGGCTCCGGCGGCATATCTGTCCGCGGACGGGGCGCATCTGTTCTGGTTCGCCAACCAGGCGCGCCGTCTGCAGCGCGAGGGCGTGGATCTTTCGACGACTACGACGTGGCAGGCGTGGCAGACCGATCTGAGCGGCGCGGGGCGGGAAGACCTGGCCACGTCCAAGCTTCCGGACTGCCGGTGTGCCACAGGAACGTGCGAGGACAGTTGTCCGTATGGAGTGGTGTGGGCGCCTGAGAATGGAGTGGGCAAGTTTTTTCTGATGACGCAGTTGGTTGCAGGCAAGACAGAGGCGGTGTACAAGGCGACGACACGGTATCAGCACGACGATGCGAAGTGGGCGGCCTATGCTCTGGATGAGCCTTTTCGGCGCGTGCTGGACGCGGGGCCCGAAGGCGGCGTGATCGTAGAGGCGATCCCCGACACAGCTTGCTGCGGGTGGGCGAATCAGAGCAATGATCAAACGATTGCGCGCCTCTCGGGCGGGAAGCGAACGGTGTTTGACGAGCAGGAGACTTACAAGAATGCAGATTACGACGTCAGCTTCTTCACCTCCAATGCGAAAGTGTCTCCGGAGCTAGGTTATCTGGCAATGACCATCAATTCGACCCTGAAGGCGAATCAGGCCATTCAGTTGACGGAATCGGGCGAGGCGAACCCGGAGGAGTTGCAGCGCATCCGCAAGGGATTGGCAGACTTGCCCGCGGTAGCAGTGGAGAATATGCGGATGATTACCGCGCGCGTTGCGTTTTTGCCGCATGCCACGCTGGTGGCGTGGATCAGCGAGAAAGAGATTCTGCTCGTCGAAGATCATGTGCTCGTGGCTTACAACGTGGGGACCGGCGCGCGGCGGAAGTCGAGCGTGCGGGTGGAGGATGCGGGGAGAGTGTTTTTGCGGTGAGGGCTGAGGGAGGCCGAATTCTCTCAGAGTGGTGTCTAATCCTAATGGTGAGACGATACGTCAGCCTAGGCATTTTCAACGCGTTACTCGGTTGCGCTATCCTTTCGGCGCAATCGGCGAAGCCTGCAACGCAGGTTCGGACATTCCACGTTAGAGGAACAATTAAGGATTCCAGCGGACCTGCAGTCCGCGACGCCAGGGTCCATGTCACGTTCGAGAACGAAAAGCTTAGTGTGACGGTGCCGACGAATGAAGTGGGCGACTATGAAGTGGATCTCCCTCTCGGCGTCTACACCATGAGCGCTGTAGGCTCGCGGGGCTCCCTGTTCAGGCCGTACCGCCGACCCGAATTTCGTGTAATCTCGCCGATCGATATCACCTTGAACGCCACCCTTTCCCGCATGCCGGTTATCGGGGACGGCTATTGTTGTCGGAACTCAGTGGTAAACGCGAGCGACGTTACCTACTATGACGGAGATTTCTTTTCGATTCCCTCGCAAGAAGGAGTGCCCTTCCGTCTTTACGTCAGCTACGTAAAACGCGTTCGGTCCGATAACTACTACTACGACTACACCGGTGACAATGAGCCTCCTTATGAAGATTCCGTCTTCGTGGCGTATAACCTTTTTTCGCTGCAGGCGAATACGGTGCACTACGATATGGAACGCCGGAGGCTTGAAGCGAGCGGCAACGTTGTAGTAGAGGATGAATCCGGACAACATCGCGGTTACTCGATGACCTTCAGGTTCGAGAATGGTCACGCCATCGCGGTTCAGTAGACGGGCAGTGTTTATCGCTGATCACGCGCTCGTTCTTTCCCTCTTCCTCTGACCCGCACGATAAATCAACCATCCCAACAGATTCGCTCCCAGCACGACTCCGGCTATCTTCAACGAGTACGACCATGAACTGTCGACGTCGATGACGGGAAAAATCGACAGCACCACGAACAGCAGGGTCACCAGAAATCCCGATGCCGCCGCGAGCCGCACCCACAGCTGCGGACGCAGGCCTCGCGCTTTGGGGGAGAAGATAGGGATGGCAAACAGAGCGAGGTAGGCGATCCCGTAGAAGGTAAAACTCCAGGTGAGCAGCAGTTCATACGATTCCTGTTGTCCGACGCCGACCAACGCAGCCAGCGCAACAACCAGAGTCGCGGCACCCAGCAATAAAACTGAATTGATCGGCGTCTTGTAGCGGGGATGCAGGCGCGAGAACCATTCGGGAAGGAGATGATCCCAACCCGCAACCATGGGCAGCCGCGTGCTCACGGTGAAGAAGACGCAGAAGGTGGCGAGGTAGTAAATCAGTAGAAACACCACTGCCGGGGGCAACGCGATGTGAGTGAGTCCGAAGGCCTCGAGGCCCCGGCTCAGAGCCTGAGGAATGGGAGCGACAACATCCTCGGCAGACGGCGGGACGAAAGCAAGAATTGCGCTGGTGGTCAAAATGTAGATGAGAGCGATGATCGGCCCTGTGAGAACAACGGAGCGCGGCAGGTCGCGTTTGGGATCGCGGCATTCACCAGCGAACACCGCGACATACTCGAAGCCGGTGAGCGCACCGAAAGTCATTTTGCTGAAGACACTCAGGCCGAACAGAGTCAAGGGCGGGGCAACCAAACGTAGGGGGTGATATTCCGCCAGAGTTCCGTGCCAGTGGTTTAGAAATGGCAACGCGATGAGTACGGCGATGGTGACGAGGAAGACCGCGCTGCCGACGTTGTTGATCCACTTGCCGATGCCGAGGCCGAGACCGGCAATGCACATGGTGGTGGCGATGACGGCGAAGGAGGCGAGCACGATCATCCATTTGCTGGAGGCGATCCAGGTAGCCCCAGGAATTACATAAGATGCGAACGAGACGGTGAGCAGTCCGCCAAGGCCAACGTAGAGGATCACATACAGCCAGAGGTTCCAGGCGACCAGGAATCCGATCTGGTCATTGAAAGCGATCCGCGCCCACTCGTAAAGTCCGCCTTCGACCGGGAGCAGGCGGCTCATGTGGATCACGACCAACGCCTGGGGCACAAAGAAAAATGCGATGGCGCAGAGCCAGTAGACGACGTGAGAGGAGCCCGCTTTGACCGCTGTGCCAATGTAATCGGCAACGATGATGATCAGGAGTTGGGCGAGAACCAGGTCGAAAAGACCGAGTTCTTTGCGCAGGGCTGCGCTATGGGACTGCACGGCTTCTGCGGGATTGAGCGACGGGTTGTCGGAAGTGGTCACAGTGCAGGCGTGAGTCTGCGAAAAGTCAAAATCCCCACCCCCTCGGCTTCGGTCAGGGCAAGCTCTGTCGCAAAAAGCGCGACGAGAGTGGGGCTCCCTTGGTTATTTCTTTGCGGGCTGCACTGCAGGCTTCAACAGCAAATCTTGATAGTCGAAGCTGAAGTCCGCTAGCGGCGAGACGGCGGCCATTTTCGCGCTGTCGATGGTGCCGTCGGGGTTCAGTGAAAATGTGATGAACGCGTCTTCGATCGTACGTACGCGCCAGTGGGCCTTGAACGTGTCGTGTTGCCAGTGCTGCAGATCGCCGATCATGCCGGGGGTGTGATCGAAGGTGATGACTAATCCGCCATTCTCCATGCGGATCGTGATCGGCCCGTACCAAGCGTCGTTGTAGACACCGGCATATTTCTCGAGCGGCAGAGAAGGCTTGGAGTTGGCATCACGCGATCCCTCGGCCTTTTTCATCGTCTCGGCGGCGTCTTTTTCTTCCGTATCTTTTAGCGTCTTGTAAGCCGCGATCCAGTCGGTCGGGGGCAAGTGAAAATAGTGATCGAGCACGTGATAGAGGATGGAATCGAAGGCACCGCCTTCTTCGGCATTCGTAAGGACGACAACGCCGAGATTTTCCTCGGGCACGAGCATGACGCGCGAAACGAAGCCGCCGACTCCGCCCGTGTGTCCGACAAGCTTGCGTCCGTGATAGTCGCGCAGTCCCCAGCCGAGCGCGTAGTCCGCGAAGTTGGCTTTCAACCCGGCCAGTGGCGGTGGAGGGTCGCCGACTGGAAGAATGGTCTGGGCCGACCACATTTCTCGCGAACGCTGCTCAGTGAAGAGGCGGCCGTCGTGGTCGACAAACTTTCCACGATTGAGTTGCAGTTGTACCCACTTCGCCATATCAGCCGCGCACGAGTTGATGGCGCCCGCGGGCCCTGCATTGTCCAACTCTCCGAAGGGAATCACCTGCAACTTGCCGTCGACGTTGGAGTGCGGAAAAGCGTAATCGTCGCCAGGTTTGAATGCCGTGTTGCTGACGTTGGAGTGGTTCATGTCGAGCGGCGCGAAAATGTGCTGGCGAATATAGTCGTCCCACGAAGTTCCGGTGACGGCGGGAATGATCTGCCCGGCGGTCATGTAAAGAAGATTGTCGTAAGCATAGTGGCTGCGGAAGCTAGAGGCGGGCTTCATGAATCGCAGTTTGTAGATGACCTCTTCGCGCGTGTAGGTGGAATGCGGCCAGAAGAGCAGGTCGCCTTCGCCGAGCCCCATACCGCTGCGGTGCGTGAGCAGGTCGCGAATGGTCATCTCGTGCGAGACGTAGGGGTCGTACATGACGAAGCCGGGGAGGCGCTGGTAGACGGGATCGTCCCAGGAGAGATTGCCTTCATCGACTAGCGTGGCGAGAGCGGCGGTGGTGAATGCCTTGGTGTTCGAGCCGATGCCAAACATGGTGAATTCGTCGACTGGCGTGGGATCGCCGAGTTTGCGGATGCCGTAACCCTTGGCGACGACGATCTTGCCGTCTTTCACGATGGCGACGGCCATTCCGGGGACGTCGAACGTTTTCATCGAGGAGGCGACGTAGGCGTCGAGGTCGGCGGGCGGCGCCAAGGCAGACGACTGCGCCCGAGCGAAACTCACCAGCATCGTGGCAACGAATACAATCGCAAAACGCTTCAAGAAGGTCTGTGGCATGCAGTTCTCCGGTCGGGATTCCGTGCGAGAATTACGACGCGGAGATTAGAACACACAAACGGCAGATTTCTCCGAGAACGTGCGGTGTGGGCCGGCAAAAAAGACGAATGCATACTTACCGTTTGGAACGTGAACAGTGGCTGCCGAGACCGGTGGATGAGGTGTATCGCTTCTTTTCACGGCCGGAAAACTTGCAGGTGATCACGCCCTCCTGGCTCGACTTCCGCATGGTGGACGCTCCTCAGGTGTTGGTTGCTGGCTCCCTGATCCGCTACCGGCTCCGGTGGCGCTGGGTGCCGATCCGGTGGACCACGGAGATCTCCGAGTGGAATCCTCCACATGGATTCGTGGATCGCGAAGTCTCCGGTCCTTACGCACTGTGGAATCACGAGCACTGGTTTGCTGAGCACGAAGGAGGTACAACGATGCGCGATCGCGTCACGTATGCGCTCCCACTCGGCTGGGCTGGACGCCTCGCTCACGCGGCGGTGGTGCAACGGGATTTGGAGACGATGTTTGATTTTCGCGCTGAGACCATGCGGCGTCTGTTTCCCGCCTGAAGGTCTGCTGTACAAACGCACCGGCTTCGTATACAAACTCTGAAAGCGGTGTGTGGCGCGTCGTTTCGGGGGCCCAATTCCTTGTATCTCAAGCCGAAAACACTGGGCGAGGCAGTTTCTCTGCTGGCTTCTCCGGGCGGGCTGATTCTGGCCGGGGGGACGGATTTCTATCCGGCGCTGGGCGAGCGGCTGCCGCGCGGGCCGGTCGTCGATATTACCGCGCTGGGCGAGATTCGTGGCATCTCCACTGAGCATGAATGGATTCGGATCGGCGGGCTGACCACGTGGAGCGATCTGATTCGCGCTCCACTGCCGCGCTGTTTTGAGGCTCTGAAAGCGGCGGCGCGGGAGGTGGGGTCGGTGCAGATTCAGAATCGCGGGACCGTGGCCGGGAACCTGTGCAACGCGTCTCCTGCGGCGGACGGTGTCCCGCCCTTGTTGGCCCTGGATGCGGAGGTGGAGTTGGCTTCAGCGGCAGGAAGACGGCGGATGGCGCTCGATCAGTTTCTCGCGGGGAATCGAAAGACATTGCGGCGTCCGGATGAGATTCTAGCGGCGGTGCTGGTTCCTCGTCGTATGGAAGATGCGGCTTCAGCTTTCTCGAAACTGGGTGCGCGGCGGTATCTGGTGATCTCCATTTCGATGATCGCCGTGGTTGTGCAGGGGGATAACGCGGGGAGGGTGGCCGAAGCCCACGTCGCTGTGGGATCGTGCTCTGCCACGGCACGGCGGTTGAAGGATTTGGAGCGAGATCTAGTTGGGCTGCCAGCGAAGGCGGGAATCGGCTCGGCCGTGAAGGCTGAGCATCTGCGGATTCTTTCTCCCATCGACGACGCGCGCGCAACGGCTGACTACCGGCGTGATGCATCGTTGACTCTGGTGCGGCGCACTCTAGAAGCCTGCGTGGGGGGCCGCTGAGATGGCGACCGCCGAGAAGTTGCCGATGGCGGTGAGCGATTTGATCTCGTTCTCAGTCAACGGACGAGAAACAGAGGTTGCGGTGGCGGGGACGCGGAGGCTGTCGCGGGTACTGCGCGACGACCTTGGTCTGACCGGGACAAAAGTCGGTTGCGATGCAGGCGACTGCGGAGCTTGTACGGTCTTACTCAATGGGGATCCGGTCTGCGCGTGCCTCGTGGCAGCGGGGCAAGCCGCGGGATGTGAGATTACAACGGTGGAGGGTCTCGCTGAGCGCTCGCCGCTGCACGGCCGCTTGCAGCAATCGTTTCTCTCGCACGGTGCGGCGCAATGCGGCGTTTGTACTCCGGGGATGCTGGTGGCCGCGACAGCGCTGCTTGAGCGGAATTCGGCGCCGAACGAATGCGAAGTGATGGATGCCATTGGCGGTGTGCTGTGCCGCTGCACGGGATACCGGAAGATCATCAGCGCGATCGTGGAGGCAGGAGCGAATGCTGTCTGCCAAACGTCGCCGGTTGCAGGGGCAGCGGTGGGTGCGCGCCTGGTGCGGCTCGATGGCAAGAAGAAAGTCGACGGCACGGAGATTTTCGGGGCGGATGAGATCCCTGCGGGGACGCTGGGAGTGCGCGTGATTCGCTGCCCGCATCACCGGGCGCGGTTTCAGTTCGGAGATCTGGATCAGTTTGTTGCCGTTCATCCGGGAGTGATGATCGTTCTGACGGCGAAGGATGTGCCCGGCATCGATTGCTATGGTGTGATTCCCAGGTATGCGGATCAATCGGTGTTTGCGCATGACGAAGCGCGATTCCGAGGAGAAGCCGTGGCTGCGGTTGTCGGCGAGGCCGATGCGCTCGAGGCGCTCGATCTGGCTGAGTTTCCCGTCCGTTGGGAAGAGTTGCCGCCGCTTAAGACGATCGATGACGCCTTGGCAACGGATGCGCCTCGGATTCATGAGCATCGCGAAGAAAATGTTCTGGTCTGCGGACGCGTAGTCTGCGGCGACGTGGAAGAAGCTCTCGCCAAAGCGGACATTGTCGTAGAGGGAGAGTACGAAACGGGATTCGTCGAGCATGCCTACATCGAACCGGAAGCAGGATTCGCGCGGCGCGTTGGGGATCGGATCGAGATTCAGGCATGCACGCAGTCTCCCTATATGGATCGTGACGACATCGCGAAGATCCTGGGGCTTGCGCCAGAGCAGGTGCGCATAATTCCAACGGCTGTCGGGGGAGGATTTGGATCGAAGCTTGATCTTTCGATGCAGCCGTTTGTTGCGCTCGCAGCGTGGAAGCTCGGACGACCTGTGCGCATGGTGTATTCGCGGACAGAGTCGATGGTATCGACTACCAAGCGGCACCCTGCGCGGATGCGGCTGCGCGCTGGCGCGACGCGCGAGGGGAGACTCACGGCGCTCGACTTCACGGCAGACTTCAACACTGGTGCGTATTCATCGTGGGGACCGACCGTGGCGGGACGAGTGCCGGTGCACGCATCGGGACCGTATCGCGTTCCAAACTATCGGGCACTGACTCGTGCGGTGCATACCAACATCGTTCCCGCGGGGGCGTTTCGTGGATTCGGCGTGCCGCAGGCGGCGATTGCGCAAGAACAGCTTTATGACGACCTTGCGGATCGAGTCGGGATGGACCGCCTGGAGTTTCGCATTCTGAATGCTCTGGACGACGATAGTCCGACGGTAACCGGGCAAGTGCTCGGCGAGGGTGTTGGGATTCGTGCGTGTTTAGAGGCTTTGCGGCCGAGATGGCAGGCTGCGCGGGCGGACGCAGCCGCCTTTAACTGCACAGCCGTTGGGCCGCTGCGGCGCGGCGTGGGCCTGGCGGGCATGTGGTATGGGTGCGGGAACACTTCGCTGCCGAACCCGTCCACGGTGCGCATAGGGCTGAAGCGAGACGGGCGCATTGCGTTGCATCAGGGCGCGGTGGATATCGGTCAGGGATCGAATACCATCATCCCGCAGATTTGCGCGGATGCGTTGCAGGCTCCTATCGCGCGGTTCGATCTGGTTTCCGGCGACACGACGATTTCACCGGATTGCGGCAAGACGTCTGCATCGCGGCAAACGTTCGTGACGGGTAAGGCGGCGCACATGGCGGGAAGCACGTTGCGCGCCGAGATCTTGAAGTTGGCCGACGCATGCGACTGCGCGACGATCGAGTTTGGCGAGGGCAGCGTGACCGTTGCCGAAGATGGAAGGCGGAAGGTGCTCGCTCTTTCGGAGTTGCCACTCGATGCATACGGGTACGTGATTACCGCCGAGGCGACATTCGATCCACCGACGACTCCGCTCGATGAAAGCGGACAAGGAAGCCCTTACGCGGTGTTCGGGTTTGGCGCGCACATGGCGGAGATTGAAGTCGATGTTGACCTCGGCACGGTACGCGTGCTCAAAGTGACCGCGGCGCACGATGTGGGGCGCGCGATCAATCCCACGCTGATCGAAGGTCAGATCGAAGGAGGGGTGGCGCAAGGTTTGGGGATGGCGTTGATGGAAGAGTTTTTTCCCGGCAAGGGCGAGAACCTGCACGACTATCTGATTCCGTCGGCTGGCGATGTTCCTCCTGTCGAGTCGATCTTGATCGAGGACCCGTCTTCTCTGGGGCCGTTCGGGGCGAAGGGAATCGGCGAGCAGGCGGTGATTCCAACTGCCCCCGCGATTCTCAATGCGATTCATGACGCCGTCGGCGTGCGCATCCACAAAATTCCTGCGACCCCGGACCGCGTGCGCGCTGCTATTCTCGCGAAGGCCAACGGAGGCGCGCGTGGCTGACGACGCCATCCGCTGCGATGCCTGTCCGGTGCTGTGCTACATCAAGCCGGGGCGCACGGGAGCGTGCGACCGTTATGGCAATCACGAAGGGAAACTGGTGCGGCTCGACCCGCACGTGGTGTTGGATCGCGCGCTGGAGCGCGGGGAACCGGTGGTGCCATTCCTCGAGCGCGGCCGAGATTGGGACGGCACGCTGATTCATCCGAGCGCGGTCAGCCACCGCGAGACGTTTGTGACGGCGATCGGAGCAGGCACGACGTATCCCGATTACAAGCCGGCGCCCTTCATTATTTCGTCGCAGGTGGAAGGCGTCGACATGGTCACGGTGGTGACCGAGGGGATTTTCAGTTACTGCGGCGTGAAGGTGAAGATCGACACCGACCGGCATCTCGGTCCGGAGTGCAGCACCGTGCGGGCGCAAGGCGAAGCTGTGGGTCATGTGACGACCAGCGAGTACGGCTCGCAGATGCTGTCGCTCGGCGGCGTGCGGCATTTGACTGGAGGCAGCCGGAAGGAAGGCACCGCGACCTGCGACACATTATTGAACCTGTGCAACGGCAAGGCGGTGGAATTGAAGATTGACGACGGCGCCGAGGTGGTAGTGCAGGCGGGTAAACCGCCGATCGTCGACGGCGCACAGGAAGAGCGCATGCGCGTTGGCTGTGGCTCGGCCACGATCGGCATGTTCGCCAAGCAATGGTTCGGCAAGGTGGATGAGCTTGTAGTCGTCGATGATCACATCACTGGCGTCCTGTCCGAACATCAGGCGGGAAAGTTGCTCGGCGTGCCGGAGACGGGAATCAAACTGAAGGGACGGCGATCCACGCCGGGGCGATATTTTCAGGTGGCGGAGCCGGGCACATCGTGGGGCGGAACCGATATTGAAGATCCGCTGACGATTCTGGGAAAGTTCAACACGAAGAAAGCCTGGCCTGGATTGCGCTTGCTGATGGTGAGTACGACGGGGGAGCACTACGGTTATTACGAACTGGACGAAGATTTGAAGCCGAGAGAAAAAGACTTGCCTGCCGACTTGCGCGAATCGGTGGCGCGCATCAAAGAAAATTGCGAGCCGGCACTGTGTACGGTGCTGTTCATGGGCGGCGCGGGAGGATCGTTGCGGGCTGGAGTAACTGAGAATCCGGTGAAGCTGACGCACTCTGTCCGTGACGCGCTGACTCGCGTGACCTGTGGAGGGGCGCCGGTTTACGTGTGGCCGGGCGGGGGCATCACGTTCATGGCCGATGTCAGTCGCATGCCGCAAAATGCTTTTGGATATGTGCCGACTCCGGCGCTGGTCGCTCCGATTGAATTTACACTGAAGCTGAGCGACTATGCTGCATTGGGCGGATACACGGATCATGCGCGTCCATTGAGTTCGATTGTTGCGGAGAAGGAAAGCCGCCGTAGAGTGGCCGCGCACTCAGAGAATCCGTGGCCGCTGGAATCGAGTGCTAAGGCAAAGCGACGATGAATGCGCGCGCGCAAATTCGAATGCTGCCTGATGGGCGCCGGCTGCATCTGCATGATGGGCCGATCGACGTCATCCTCGAGGCCTTCGGACCGGCTTGTGAGATCGAGGTAGCGTATCGCGCCGCCAGTGCGCGGTTTGCCACGGTGCTTGATGAGTTGTGCGGCGAACTTTCGTTCCTGCGGCAGTCTTGCTCTGCGGAGGCGGCGTGGCCCCAAGGCGCAACCGCGCGGAGGATGGTCGCGGCCGTGATGCCTTACGCGGCGGAGTACTTCATCACTCCAATGGCCGCGGTGGCGGGCGCCGTGGCCGAGGAGATTCTGGCGGCAATGGTCGCCGCGGCTAACCTTTCATCTGCTTACGTCAACGACGGTGGCGATATCGCACTGCACATGAACCCCAGCGAGAAATTTGTGGTCGGCATGGTGGAGCGACCCGACCGTCCTTCGTTGATGGGCACGACGACGGTGCATGCTGCTGATCCCGTGCGGGGAATTGCGACGAGCGGATGGCGAGGCCGAAGTTTTTCGCTGGGAATCGCGGACGCAGTTACGGTGCTGGCGGACCGCGCTGGTGCCGCCGACGCTGCGGCTACGATTATTGCAAACGCCGTCGACCTGCCGGGGCATCCCGCAGTGGTGCGCGTTCCTGCTTGTGAACTGGCGCCCGATACCGATCTCGGCGATCGGTTGGTGACGCAAGCGGTGGGAGATTTGACTCCGGAAGATGTGCATCGTGCGCTGGAAGCGGGTGCGCGCACGGCGGAGTGTCTTCTGAAAATGGGGCTGATCCGGACGGCGGCGCTGAGTCTTCAAGGAACGACGCGCGTCGTTGGAGTGTCCGTGGAGTCGAGAATGATTGCAACTTTTGTTCGCGAGAGGGGCCTGGTGCATGCCTGAAGTGGTCGTCCGAAAAAAGAGTATCTGCGTGGAAGAGATTTTTCACGAGG
Source organism: uncultured Acidobacteriaceae bacterium (assembly GCA_963701935.1). GTDB lineage: Bacteria > Acidobacteriota > Terriglobia > Terriglobales > Acidobacteriaceae > Sulfotelmatobacter. The sequence continues at coordinate 398,581 of CAVPBT010000006.1, forward strand.
GAGGTCCGGTTGCGGAAAAGCCACTGCGCCGGGCGGCGGCGCTTGCGGTAATTCGCAATCCATTTGCGGGATCGTATGTCGCGAACATCGAGTGGTTTATGGATGACTTGAAGCCTCTGGGACTGGAGATGGCGCGCAAGTTGGTTGAGGCCCTTGGGGGCGATCCGAACGTGGTCGAGGGCTATGGCAAGGGCGCGATCGTCGGATCCCTCGGAGAAATCGAACATGGAGCTCTTTGGCATGTGCCGGGGGGATACGCGATGCGTGAAGTTCTAGGCGGAGCGAAGGCGATCGTGGCCTCCACGAAAAAAGTTGGCGGACCGGGAACGCGCCTGGATGTGCCGATTACGCACATCAACGCGTCGTATGTGCGCAGCCATTTTGATGCCATGGAAGTGGGCATAAACGATGCTCCGCGGGCGGACGAGATATTGCTGGCTCTGGTCATGACCACCGGTCCTCGCGTGCATGCCCGTGTTGGTGGACTCAAAGCATCGGAGATCAAAGGAGAAGACGGGCTGCGGTGAGGACGGAACACTGAGGACAAAGCATGAAAGCGAAAATCCGCAAGATTGCGACGTTTGTGGAAGAAACGCAACGCGAGATAGAGCGGGAGATTTCTCCTCCGACGCGGCGGGCGGCGGCGGTGGCTGTAATTGAGAATCCGTACGCTGGAAAATATGTCGAGGATCTTTCGGAGTTGATGACGATTGGTGAGGAACTCGGCGAATTGCTGACGGCTCGCGCGGTTGCAGCACTGGGAATTGCGGGACCGTCGGCAGAGAGCTACGGTAAGGCTGCGGCGGTCGGCGAGAATGGCGAACTCGAACACGCTGCGGCGATTCTACATCCCAAGCTTGGAACTCCAGTGCGGCGCGTGCTCGGCAAAGGCGCGGCCCTGATTCCGTCTTCGAAGAAACGCGGCGGCCTGGGCGTGGTGCTCGACATTCCTCTCGGACACAAGGATGCGGCATTCGTGCGCAGTCATTTCGATGGGATGGAAGTGCGTCTGAACGATGCGCCGCGGGCGAATGAAATCATGGTGGCGATTGCTGTGACCGACAGCGGGCGTCCGCTGGCCCGTGTCGGGGGGCTGACGAAGGAGCAGATCAAAGGGGAAGACGGGCTGCGCTAGTATTCCTGGTCAATGCGCGGCTGGCGCCCTCATCAGGAACGAAATATCACCTACTTTGTAGAGAACTTTGCCGGGAGAATCCGGCGTCGCAGCTACTTTTCCCGCTCGCACTGCATCGAAAGCGGTCACGAGTCGCGCCAGCACCGAAGGTTGCGAGACGGGAATGTTGTGTGCGCCTAAAACCAACTTCACCTGTGGCGCCAGGGCAGCCAGACGGCGAATGGAAGCAGCGTAAGCGTCGAGATCGGTTTCCGGCCGGAAGAGCCAGATGGGCGCAGGATAGTAAGTGTCTCCGGTGAAGAGCAATCCATTAGCGCGATCGATCAGAGAAATCGCATCCGGTGTATGGCCGGGGGTGGCAATGACTTCGATGGTTCGGCCTCCCAGGTCGAACCGCTCTCCATCGTGCGTGTAGGCCGTGATCTTCCACGGACGAGTGACGTAGGCCTTCGGATCGAATCCTTTTGGCAGTGCGCCGCAAATCTGGTCGGGCGTGATCTCCGCCTGCGCGTCTTCGCGTGAGCCTTTCGCGTTGTTGCGCGTGAAGTCCGTGTCCATTCCGTAGACAGTGTCGAATTCCCAGTTGCCGCCGACGTGGTCGTCGTGCGTGTGTGAGTTCAGCACGATGATCGGCAGCTTGGTCAGTTCCGTGGTGAGCTTCTTGATGTCGCTGATGCCCATGCCAGTGTCGAACAGCAGGGCGCGCTTCTGGCCAACGATGAGATAGCCAATCGTTTCTTCTGCCTGATGCGGTTCGTAGATAGCGAACACGCCCGGCGCGGGTTTGTAGACCTCGAACCAGGCATCGCTAACGGGGACGCGTTCGAGGGATTTGTATTCCGGGCGGGGGAGAGCGCGGCACCAGTCTGGAATCGGCGCCTGTGCGAGCATCGTTGTCGACAACACGCTGAGCCAGGTCGCGAGAGTGAGGGCGCGTTTATGCACAGACGACCTCCGGTACTCGCGTGGCCGGTGGCGTGTTGCGGCTGCGCTGGATACTGACTGTGCCGTCGGTGATTACCATTCCCACGCCGGCCAAGTCTCCTTTTTGTATGCTGTCCAGAAGATTCTTTCCGGCGGATTGCTGTGCGGTGTCGAGGAACACAAAACTGGCCTCGCGTCCGGCGGCGATCAGTCCACAGTTCAAGCTGCGCATCTTAGCTGTGTTCCCGGTGGCCAGGCAGATCGCTACCTCTGCGGGGATTTCGCCGAGCGACGACAGCATCGAGATCATGCGCAGAATGCCGAGCGGCTGAACGCCTGAGCCCGCCGGGGAATCGGTGCCGAGAATCACATGGTCGAGATGGCTCACCTCCTGAGCTGTTCGCAGTGCCAGCAACGCTGCGCGCTCATTCCCGTTGTGCACGATCTCCAGCGCGCGTGGGGAGCGCAAACATATATCCATAATCTGGTCGTCGGGAAGAGCAGTGTGGCCGCCGTTAATGTGGCCGACAACGTCGGCGTCAGTTTCGAGAACCATATCTTTGTCGATGAGACTGGAGCCTGGGATGGACGGGCCTCCAGTGTGAATCGTGCTCTGGATGCCGTATTTGCGGGCCCATGCGACCATGCGTCGGCCGGTGATTCCGTCTTTCACGCTGCCCAGACCAACCTCGCCCAGAAACTTCACGCCAGCTGCGGCCAATTCCTTGAAATCGTCCTCGACCATGCCTTGTTCGAGAACCGGGGCGCCCGCATAGACCTTGACTCCTCCGGGACGATACATATGGAAGGCGCGTTGCGCGAAAATCGCCATTGCCTTCAGACCAACGATATCTTTCGGGCGGCCCGGCGTGTGAACCTCTCCCGCAGAAACCATTGTGGTGACGCCGCCGTGAAGACAGCTGTCGATCCAGCCCAGCTGGTTCTGGCGGGGCGTCCAATCGCCGCACACGGGATGCACGTGGCTGTCGATCAATCCGGGAGCGAGCGCAGTGCCTTTGGCATCGACCGTTGTGCCAGCGCCAGAAGTGTCGATGTCCTTCTCTTTGCCCACGGCTTGAATGATGCCGTCGATGGCGACAACCGTGTCGGCGTCGAGAATGGGGCGGTCAAGGTCTCCGCTGAGAAGGAGTCCAATGTTGCGGACTACTAACTTGTTTGGCGCTGAGGATTTGACCGGGGCGTCGAGGCTCATGGATTCATCTCGCAGTGCAAGGAATCCGCAATCATACGCGACGCTTCGTTCGCGGTGAAGCCTCGCGATGGGCAATCTTCAGAAGGTCGGGCAAGGCCTCTGCATGAACTCTCGCGAGGCTCACTAGAATCCACGGGTAGTCCCGGTAGTGGTCGGTGATGAAGTAGGTTTCAGGGTCGCCCGCCATCAGTTCCTCGCGGCGGTCGAAGGGCATTCGGACGACGATTTTGTCCAAGTCCTGGTGTAGCCGAACGAACAGCTTTCCCTTCACCTTCAAGGCCGGAGTCCCGTACGACGTTCCCTCCTGCACGGCGGGTAAAGTGAGTGCGACGCGGCGCACGGTGTCGTAGGTGACGAACTTCTTCATGGGAATGGTAGATGCAGCTTAGCGCACCGAGTCGCATACTCACCAGCAGTGCGATGGCGTTTGTCAGCGCCGGAACAATGATGGTACGCTCGGCGTTTGCAGGGAAGGAGAACCATGGTTTCGCAAGACTTCGTCTTCTGGGAAGTGGATGTACAGGCCGACTTCATGTTGCCGGGAGGGCACTTGTACGTGCCCGGTGCGGAGAAACTGCTGCCCAACATCCGGCGGCTGACCGATGCGGCGCGGCAGGACCGGGTTTTCCTGGTGTCTCATGGCGACTTTCATACGCCGGACGATCCTGAGTTCAAAATCTTTCCGCCGCATTGTGTGAAAGGAACGGCCGGAGCGGAGCTTACACCGGAGGCCCTCACCGCGAAGGTCGTGCGCGTTCCGAATGATCCTGACGCGAAACTGCCGGCCGACTTGTCGCGGTACCAGCAGATTCTGCTCGAAAAACAGACGCTGAACATTTTCGAGAGCCGGCATGCGGATGCTCTGGTGCAACGACTCGGCAGTAGCGCCGAGTTTGTCGTGTTTGGTGTGGTCACGGAGTACTGCGTGAGCTTCGCCGTGAAGGGCTTGCTCGAGCGGGGACGGCGCGTGGCTGTGGTGCGAGATGCGATCGAAACTCTGAAGCAGGAAGACGGGCAAAAGACGATGGCAGAGTTACAGAATCTTGGGGCCAGAGTGACCACGACCGACCAGGCTCTCGCGGCGCTCGGCCGCTGAGCCTGGCGGGTCTAGTAACGATGCACTTTAGTGGTGGTCGTGATCCCGATCATGGTCGCCGTGGTTGTGGCGCCAGGTCCAGTATTCCTTCTGCTCTTCCGGAGGCAGCTTGCGGAAATCGCGGTTGCGGTCTCGGTGGGTCTCATCGGCCCAGCGGTGGTAGTAGATCACTTCGTCGTTGTTCCACGCGTGATAGTCGGTGTAGTAAGGATCATAAACACGGTAGGCGTGATGCTCCGCGCATCCGATTGCCGCCAGCGAGGAACCTAGTGCAGCTGCCAGCAGCAAGGATCTCAGTGGGTGCGATCCACGAATCATGGGTTTCTCCTTCGAAGAATAGAAACACTCCTGAGGCTGATTAGTTGCCAAAAGGGCGGTCCGTGGTTTCGAAAATTAGCGGTCTGACGATTTCTTCCGAACTCTATTTCTTTTTCTTTCGAATGCTTTTCAACCAAGTCGGATTGTAATAGACTTGGACGGAGGAGATTCTACCGTTGAGCGATCCGTTGCGCGCGCTGCTGGACCTGCCGGAGCAGGAAAAAAACGAGCGAGGGCTGCAGTATACTCCCCACGAAATCTGGCAGCAGCCGGACACATGGCGCAACACCTACCAGCGCTGCCTCGACCACTCTGTCGATCTGAACGACGTGCTGCGGCGCGCGGGAATCGGCCGCGGTAGCACTTCTTCGCCCACCGTCTATCTTGTGGGTGCGGGCACGTCAGACTACACCGGACGTGCGCTGGCTCCGCTGCTGCGCCGGCGCTGGGGTTGTGACGTCTGGCCCATCCCGAGTACAACCCTGCTGACGGAGTTCGAGGAATATCACCGCCCCGGCCGCGAGTATTTGTGGATCTCGTTTTCCCGGTCCGGGGAGAGTCCGGAGGGCGTGGCGCTCCTGGAGCAGGCGCTCAATCGCCATCGCGAGATACGGCATTTAGTGATCACCTGCAACCAGCAGGGACCGATGGCGCAACTCTGCCTGCGGCATCCCGACCGCGCCGTAGCTCTGGTGCTGGACGACGCCGTGAACGACCGCGGACTCGCCATGACCAGTTCCTTCACCAACATGGTTCTGGCCGGGCAGTGCGTGGCGCATCTGGAAGATTTCTCGCAATTCGGTGAAGCGGTTGCGCAGATGAGCGAGACCGGGCGGTCGTTCCTTCCGGCCGCGGCGGAAGTTGCCGAGACCGTTACGCTGCTGGGTTGTGCGCGTGCCTGTTTTGTCGGCGCAGGAGTTCTGCGAGCCATCGCCGACGAATCTGCGCTGAAAGTGGTGGAACTCAGCGCCGGCAAGGTCGCCACGCTGGCTGAGACTCCGCTCGGGCTGCGTCACGGCCCGTTGTCGAGCGTAGACGGCCAGACGCTGTTCGTCGCCTTCCTGTCGAGCGATCCGCGGCGCCGTGGGTACGAACTGGACCTGCTGCGGGAGATCGATCGCAAGCGCCTGGGACGGGTGCGGGCGGTAGTCACCGCGCATGGAGACACCGACGTCTCCTCGCTCGCGGATTATTCTTTATCGCTGAATTTTGCGGCTGACTTTCCCGATCTCTATCGCCCCGTGCTCGACGTGATGCTGAGCCAGTTGATCGGCCTTTTCGCGTCCATGCGATCTGGTCTCAAGCCAGACCAGCCGAGCCCGGGCGGAACCATCACGCGGGTGGTGGCGCCCATCAAACTGTATTCGTGATTCTCGCTCCCTTTTGAGATGTTGAGGATAGGGTGCTTGGCTTATTCCGCTGGGTGATTCACGTCGTTGGCTTGCGGCACGAGTTGGCGGTAGATGGAGTCAGGCACGTCGCCATTCCAATAGCCGGCGGTCTTGGCGTATCCGACAATTCCGAAAAACAAGACTGCAATTGCCGCGGCCATCGCCCATGCGGGCAGCCGGCCATCGTTGGGCGAGCGTGTCCAGCGGGGCAGTGCCAGGTGGAGCGCGCCCTCTGACGGGCAGACCGCAACGCACTCCAGACATCCCGTGCACTCCGCCGACTTGATGGTGATCAATTTGTCCACCGGAAGAGCCGAGGGGCAAACCTTGGCACACTTGGCGCAATCAATGCAAGCGGGTGCCGAGCGGCGGATGCGCAGCGGGCTCAGCAGGGAAGCCAACCCGAGCAGCGCACCGTAGGGACATAAATAGCGGCACCAGAAGTTCTGCACCAGCACCGAAGCCACGATCAGGAAAAACAGCACGATTGCCGCAGTCTCACCCAGATCGCGGAAGAAGTTCAGCATGCGCACGTCGGCGATCGCGCCATAGGGACTGCGCAAGAACTCTTCGATCGCGCCCGCCGACATGTTCGCGACCGCCCACGCAAAGAATCCCAGCAGGAGATACTTCAGACTCCGAAGAGGAATATCAACCCAGCGCGGCAACTGAAAGTTGCGACCGAAGATCACGCGCCCAGCGCGCCACAAATATTCGGAGAGAGTTCCTACCGGACACAGCCAACTGCAAAATGCCTTGCGCAACAAGAACGCCACTGCCATAAAGGTGACGAGGAGGAACAGCGCAGCTGGGTGACTCGCGGGCACGTGCCCGGTCGTCAGCCAATACTTCAGATTCATCAGGCCGGCGATGGGGAGCCAGCCCTCCACCCCGGCGGGCCGAACTATGCTTCGGTTGGGCGCACCGGTTTCAATGTGACGCACCCAAAAATAGAACGTGCCGCCGAGCCACACGTTCAGCAGCAAGAAGGCGAGTTGAAAACTCCGGCGCTGTGTCTGGGAATACTCGGGGAGGGCGCGCCGGATCAGTTTCCTACGCAGCGCTGACAGTCTGATTCCGGAGTCGTCGTTGACGACACGGATTGCCGGTCCGGGCGTGCCTTCGTCGTATGCTTCGCTCAACTGAGACCGACTCGCCATCCCTCTCCCCAACCGCTCTAGGCCATTGCGGGCTCTTTTGTTACGGGTTCATAGGAGCAGAACGGATCCGTGCCCAGAGCGTCACCCGTGTGAGCATAAGCGCGGGCGCGGGATCCTCCGCAGATGTGGCTGTATTCGCAGTTGCCACACTTTCCGTGGAACTGGTCGGGGGAGTGCAGGGCGCGGAAAATGTCGGAGTTGCGGTAGACGTCGACCAGCGATCCGGTGCGGACATTGCCGCAACGGAGCGGCAGGAATCCCGAGGGATAAATGTCCCCGAGATTCGAGACGAAGACGATTCCGTGGCCGTCGCGAATCTGGAAGCCTCCGTAAACGGAAGTGGCCTTCATTTGGGGTGTGGCCATGCCAGAGGCGCGCATTGTTTCGATCGCGATGCGGCGGTATGACGGAGCTTCCGTGGTCTTGATCATGAACGGCGAGTGGGGCGAGAGATCAAACACCCACTTCATAATCGCTTCGCCCTCTTCGGCGGAGACTTCGTTCAGAGCCTTGCCGCGTCCCACTGAGATCAGGAAGAACAAGCTCCAGCGCATTACTGGAAAACTGGTGCGCAACAATTCGTAGATGGCAGGCAGGTCGTCGGCGGTTTCTTCCGCGACGAGAGTGTTGACCTGGATGGGAATACCCAGGCGTCCGCAGTGGCGGGCGGCTTCCATGGTGCGCTCAAACGTTCCCGCGACGGCGCGAATATTGTCGTGCCGCTCGACGGAGGAGCCGTCGAGGCTGAGTCCCATGCTCTGGATTCCGTGCGCCTTCAGCTTGGTGATGGCGTCGTTGGTCAACTCTGGAGTCGCGCTCGGGGTGATGGAAACTTCCAGGCCCAGACCGTTGGCATAATCGATCAGCGGGTAGATATCTTTGCGGCTGAGGGGATCGCCGCCGGTCAAAATCAGGTGCGGCAGCGGATCGCCAAATCCGACGAGCTGGTTCAGGAACCGCTTGCTCTCGTCCGTGTTGAGTTCCAGCGGGTGCGCTTTGGGCATGGCCTCAGCGCGGCAGTGTTTGCAAGCCAGTCCGCAAGCCTGGGTCATCTCCCAGTAGACCAGCATTGGATTTTTGGAAAAGTCCTGAGCCATGCGGCCCGTATGTGGCGTATTACCAGTGACCCCCATCACGTTCCCCCTTTCGGCGTAAGACTCTGAAAACGCTCCCCACAAGCATGTTTAGAGTACTTTTGGAACGGAGAAAAGGCTGTGATTAGAATCACAGGGAGCCGTGACTGATCTCGCAAAAAGGCAGGAGGCGGGCATCATGGATCGGGGGCATGACGGCCCTGCTCTGGTTGGCGCAGGGGAAATTCGAGACCTAATCTACGGGCTGCAATCACCTGGGGGCCAGATCCTGAGCCGCAAGGAGTTACAGTCTGAGATCGGATCCCGATGGTCGGTGCCAGTATCGTGGATGGGAATTTCTCAGTCGAGGTTTAAGTGAGCATGGCGGGAGGATTTCCGCTGTGGAAGACGCGAAGATTCTAAAGGACAGCCTAGAGCCGATGTGAGCGTAATCGCGATGTTTCGCCAACAATCCTCTTGAGCCATTGCCAAGTCCTCGCGTTTCATTGACTTGCCCCATGCATCAGGCCTACTGGGGTCAAAGAGTGATGATGCAATTTGTGACCCTTTGCTCCTCACCCACAGTCAGAGATGTGACCCATGTCACTGACATTACGCACGCATTCGTGTGCCATTAATACGTCTCTACTCGCCTCCCCGAAGAGCCACTCCCACCACGAGACGCAACACCCCCTGAGGCGAGAACCTCGATTATCGTTCACTAGCCGGCATTTCATCCCCGCCACACTGGGCGGGCCGCACGATTGGAAGGTGACTATGATTTGCAGATTGGCTCAACTCGCAATAGTTCTGTGCCTGATGTCGATGCTCTGCGATGTAAAGGCCCAGAACTCCGCCCCTCAAACAACTGCACCTCTCCGCGAGGTTAAAACTATTCAGGTCGAACCCACGGTCGTACCCAAACCTGAGACCGTCAAGGATGTATCCGCGCCCAATCTAGTTCAAGATAGCCTGAGAAATGCGGTCCGTGCTGCCAACATCGAAATCGCTGACAGTGCCCCAGTTCGAGCCCACATTGTGCTTAATGAATTCACTTCTGGCAGCACCGCGAAGCGGTTTATGGTCGGTTTTGGTGCCGGTCGGAGCACCGTCGACTGTCAACTGGTAATCGAGGATGCCGCCGGCAAGGAACTTTCGAATGTCAGGATTCGCGTTCGCGGCAACCTTGTTTTCAGTCCGTACCAAGGCAACAACACGCAGAGACGGCAGGCCGTGAACAGCTTCGACCAGAGGCTCATCGAAGAGATTGAAAAGATGAAGTAGTCGTTCTGTGGAGGAGGATTTAGGGGACGTTGGTTTGGCCCCGTTCAACGGCCCACTCACCGTAGAACGGTTATCAGCGCCAGTTGGAAGGTGCCGCAGGGGCGACGCCTTGAGCGCCGGTGTTCGCCGGTATGCTCAGCTGGCGCAGGTCTTCCGGAGAGATCTTTTCAAGGGCGTGCTCTGCCCTGTATCTAATCTGAACCACGACGTCGGCTCCGATCTCCGGCTCGAGGCGTTGAAAGTCCACCTTCCAGTCAGATGTCCAGCTTGACTTATGAACGACACGAAGCTGCAGATAATAGGTGGAACCTGCCTGGACATTCAACATCAGAAAATCCTTGAGCCGGACGCGGTTCATGGACTTGGAATCGGGCCATCCCGCGCGAAACCAGTAGCGCCCGGGCGGAATCGCCAGACGCGCGAACTGATCGCGGTGAAATACTCCGACCAGGGCTTCGCCACAACTAACGGGGACTTGAAACGTGTCGGGACCCTCCTTCTCTCCTCGAAATAGGTAGATCGTTCCAGTTGCGGACTCAGCGGCGGAGAGGCTGGGCTGTGTGCCCGAAACTGTCGCTTGGTCGAGCGTCACGTCTCCGTCCACGAAAGCCTGGAAGCGGTCACCAGGCGAGACGAGCATTTCGTTGCCGTGCTTCAGGAGAAACAGAGGGGCCAATGGAATCGCCAGCCCGTAGGTGAAGGCAATCGTTCCCGCCATGCTGGCGGCCATATCTTTTTGGCCGCCGCCGCTGCGTGATTCGATCGCACGGAGGGGAGCGGTTTGTCCGGTAACCAGTTGCACCCGCTCAATGGCGACGACGAGTTTGCCCCCGCGTCCCATACGGCGCTTCTTTTCCGCCACCAGGACTTTGCCGGTTGCAGTTGCGTGCTCAGAGATGATCACCAGATCGCCCAGTTTCAGATGTTTGATCACTTCGAACTGGACTTCCTGTCCAACTGTCGCGCTCTCTGACGAGACGAATTGGGTGGCCCGCATGATGACGGGTCGTCCGTCGCGGAGCACAGAGTGGCTGGCGGAAAGTTCTGCGCCTCCCTGCGCAGGGATAGATGGCGTGGCTGGCTCCTGGGACACTGGCGCAACAACAAGACAGGCGGCCAATACCGGGACCCAAGACGCACGAAGCATGCGGGAGCCTCCAACAGGGCTCGAATCGAAGCCGAGTCTCGGACCGCAGCCACGCGGAGCACAGGTGGTCCCGAGCGAGCGGCAAGAACGGTGCGCTTCGGAAAGGAACAAAGGCACACTACTGCGGAGAGCCAAGATAACTTTCCAACAAACGCCACACTTCGTCAGTGAGCCAAAGCACGCGGAGGCGTGATACGTGTCACGAGTCGTAATCAGCGATGTTTCAACACTTACGCCGAGGCCGATCTTTTTCGTACATTGAGCAGCCAGACTAATGCCCCTCCTGTGATAGCGCCCAGCACGACGCCCCCGAGCCCAAATGAGCCAATATTACGCACGGACTCCAGCGTGGTCCGGGGATGTCTGGGGACTCCTACGAACTGCACCAGAAGCGCAGGACACGTCCACGCCACGGCAGAAACCGCGATCCACCGATCAGCCTTTGCTAAATGTGAGCGCAGGCTGTTTCTCTGCATCAATCCCGAGAGCAATCCTCCGGCAGCGGCAAGAACTGGCAGGACGAATGAACTCAGATCCCGCATCCGAACCAGATCCGCGAACAGGAACGGAGTAGTGATCCCAATCGTCGACGCCCACATCCAGCGACTCGTCGCATCAAACCACTTCCGGGCAATCAACCACTGGGCAAACCCAATGCTCCACCCCATTCCGGCACCGAGATAGACTGCGTTGCCAACGTGGGTTGACTCTTGCAAGGTCGCCAGTGCGATGACGACGATGATGCCCAGAACCCATCCCGCGGAGTTGGCCACGACCCATAGAATGAAAAGAGACTTCTCTCTTCGGATAGCCGCCATATGCCGGACCTTACTACCGCCGCGTGCCTGCTTCAGTGCTTCCCGTCACCGGTGAGCATGACACGGATCGAAGCTGCTGGGAATCTGCAGAGAGATCAGCACCGGTACCTGTTGGATGATTGTAGAAATCGGGCCATTTCACTCATTGGGAATTAGCAATGGATGGGAGCAAATAAATGCCCGGGTCTAGGGGTGAGCACATGGACCCGGGCGGGCTGTTCCGTATCATGGCGAACCGGAGAGGGGACACATGGCGAGCCGGCTGAGCCAGAGCTTGCCAGTGAGCGGATCACTCACCCTCGTCGTGTGTGTCGCGGTGCCAGTTGGGCAGCGCGGGTTCGCATTGTCGGAACAGCAATGTTACAGCCTGAACACCAACTACTTCTTCTGCGCTTCGCGAATGTAGGACACGACCATCTTGACCTGGTCCGGGGTCACGCCCTTGGCTACGAACGCATGCGATGCTTTCTTGTCCTTGCCGCCGTTGGCGATCATGTCGGTCAGGTCGGCATCGGAGGCCTTCTTGGCATCGTCGGAGACCAGGCTCGGAATCTTGGCAGCCGGTTTCCCCGCGAGGTCGGCGCCATGGCACATGGCGCACTTGGTTTTGTAGATGGTCGCGCCGTCATCGGCGGCCCAGGAGAGGTTCGGCAAAACGAGGAATAACGCCAGCGCGATCATTACGATCAGGATTACGAGCTTCGACATCTTCATGATTGCTTTTCCTTTCAGAATCTTAGTTGTCTCGGGGCTGCGTCCGCGCTGAAGCAGGAGAATTCGCGGGCCGAGTTTCCGAGACGGATAAAAACTTACTAATCGTCATGCAGTTTCGACGGAGACGAGGGCTTGGGTCAGTGATCGTGATCACGGACCGGCGTGATTGTGGTGCGGGCCTAAGTCGATGTGGCACATGCACATCGCGTGAAAAGACTCGCGATCCGCGCCATATCCCACACCGGTCAGCAGGTGATGAATATCTCATCTTCGACGTTTCTTGCAACCTGCTGAAAATACGATCTCTGAGGTCACAAATGCGCCCAGTCGTTTGGCACGCGGCGTGCGCTTACCTGTTTGCAACCTGCGCCCAAGGGGATTCGTCGTGGAACCTACACTCATGGTGATCGGACTGAACCACCGCACGGCGCCGCTGGCCATGAGAGAACGCTTCTGGATCAGCGAAAACCGGCGCTACGAAGTCCTGCGGCTATTGAAGAGTGCGGAAGGCATTGAAGAGATCGTCGTTCTGTCTACTTGTTGCCGCACCGAGTTCCTGGTATGGGCCAGCGAGCCCACGCTGGCGGCGAATTCAATTCTCCACTTCCTGGCCGTCGAGCACGGCCTCAAGTTGAGCGAGTGGGAACACTTCTACCGCTTGCTCGACGAACCCGCCCTGTCCCATATCTTCCGCGTGACGTCTGGATTGGACTCCCTGGTATTGGGCGAGCCACAGATTGTGTCGCAGGTGAAGAGCGCATGGGAGCAGGCTCAAACCGTGGGCTCGGCCGGACACTTTCTGAACGCAGTGCTGGAGAAGGCCCTGAGCGTCTCGGATCAAGTTCGTCATGACACGGCGATCGAGAAACTCGCGGTCTCCATCCCCACGGCGGCGCTCGATCTGGCCCGGCATATTTTCGGGTCGCTGCAAGGCCGGAAGGTTTTGCTGCTGGGCACAAGCAAGATGAGCGAACTGTCGGCCCGCCACATGGCCGAAAACGGAGCTGGATCGGTGGTCGTCATCGACCAGTCGGCGACACGTGCGAAAGAGTTGGCGGAGAAGTTGGGAGGCACGGCCGCCAGCCTGGCCGACCGCTGGAAGTGCATGCTGCGCGCCGATATTGTGATCAGCGCGACGGGATGTCCCCACGTGGTCCTGACGCGCGAGGAAGCCGAGAGAATCGCCATTGAGCGCAACCGCGTGGCGCTGGTCATCCTGGATATCGGCATGCCGCGAGACGTTGAGCCGGACGTGCACCGAGTCGATGGCATCCTGCTCTATGACCTGGAAGGTCTGGAGCGAGCGGTCAAGAACACCGCGGAGGAGCAGATCTCGGCCGCCGCTGAAGCGGAGAAGATCGTAGCAGCGGAAGCGCAAGCCTTCCGAGGCAAGCTGCAGGCGGAAAGCGTCGTGCCGACCATCGTCGCGCTGCGCCATCGCCTCGACCAAATTTGCCGGCAAGAGCTGGATTCCTTTATCGAAGAGCGCGGGCCTTTCACGCGGGAGCAGGATCAGTCACTTCACGCAATCACAGCACAGGTTATACAGAAGATTGCCAGCTCCCTGGCTCGCGAACTCAAGGAACTTCCAGAGAAGGAGGAACAGGAGCAGATGACCGCTGCGGTCACACGCCTGTTTCACCTGGAACCGCCGAAACAGGCGCTTGCCGGCACCATCTCGGAGAAAGCAAATGAGCGCAGGAAAGAACGCTCGATCGCAATCAACTTCTAATTCCACGGGCATGGTCGCGTGGACCAGCACGCAGGCTTACGTGCTGGCGGCGTTTTGCTTGTTGCTGGGCGTGGCACTGGGATATCTCTTTCGCGGGTCCGCTTCGGTGGGCACGGCGCAGGCAGCGCCTGCGACGAGCGCACAGCAAGGAAGCAGTGTCCAACCGCAATCGGATCCCAACGCGCAAGCCGCACTGGCGCAGGCCGCGGCACCGTTGCTTGAGGCGGTGAACAAAGATCCCAACGACTTCGACTCGCTCGTACAGCTGGGCAACCTCTATTACGACGGACAACAGTTTCCCAACGCAATCCAATACTACGAGCGAGCTCTGGTCATTCATCCCGACAATCCGGACGTCCGTACAGACATGGGCACCGCCTACTGGTACACGGGGAATGCCGAAAAGGCAGTGGCCGCGATGGAGACTTCCCTGAAATACCGCCCGGGACATCCGCAGACTCTATTCAACCTGGGATGGGTGCGGTGGCAGGGCAAGCAGGATCCGAAGGGTGCAATCGAGGCGTGGCAGCAATTGCTCAAGACGAATCCGGACTATCCGGAGAAGCAGAAGGTCGAGCAGTACATCGCGAAGGCGAAAGAGCACGCTGCGCGCGGCTAGACATTCTTAAAACTGGCGCTACTTCATATACCTGCTCATATTGGCGCCAACGGGCTTCCCAAAAGGAAGCCCTTCTTTCTTGAGTAAGTTACAAAGCGGATACAGGATTTACAAATCTTGACTTATCAATGTGGCAGTTGACATTCGCTGTGCATATCATAGGTAGGCGGGGCTATAGGTGGAGTTGAACCTGCTTAGGTTGAACCTGTTTACCAAGTTGAAGTGAGATGAGTTCATGAGCGCACGAGGTAGGGCGCGCTCCCCTCAGGAATCGATACCGGAGGAGTTTATGACGCCACTTTCTTCGTCTTCTGCCCGCGCTCTCTCTGCTTTGCGTCATTCCATCATCCTCATAACCCTGGCTGCGGCGATCGTCATTACGACAGGCTGCGGTTCGGCTGGAAGTTCCCTCACCGGAGGCGGAGGTGGCCAGAAGCTCAGTGGCAATACCTCAGTGACGGTGCTGCTGTCGAGTACCGCGAATGATCAGTTATCGGAATTTGGCATAGGTTTTACGAGCATCTCTCTGACCAACCAGGCGGGCAAGACCGTCAATCTGCTGACGCAGCCTCAGGCAACGCAGCAATGGGGCGAATTCATTCACGTCAACGGCGGCGCGGATCCGCTGGTAACCGTCAGCGTACCCCAGGACATCTACACTGCCGCCACCGTGGGGGTTGCAGACTCCTACTTTACCTGTGTGACCCTGACACCTTCCGGTGGATTGGATACGAGCACGTTTGCTTACGGGTTTACTGCGTCCAACGCGCCGCCCACAACCGTGACCGTGAATCTGCCCACGCCCATCACAATTACCGGTGGCAGCATGGGCCTGTCGCTTGACATGTTGGTTTCGCAATCAGCGACCTACTCCAGCTGTTATGACCCGAACGGCAGTTATACATACTCGATCACGCCCACGTTTAACCTCACTCCGATCGCATTTTCGACGCAGGCGACGAATCCCAAGAACGGCAAAGTCCGCCAACTTGACGGAGAGGTCACGGCGCTTCGGAGCACAGGAAATACCTTCACGCTGACTTTGCCGGAGGGCCCAAGAACACTCTCCATCAAGGCCGACAGCAATACCACGTATCAGGGCATCGGCAACTTTTCCACTCTTACTCTCGGTACGTTTGTGGACATGGATGGTGTGGTTCAGCCCGATGGCTCCGTGCTGGCGTCGCGCATAGCGGTGGAGGACCTGTCGGCTGTCGACATACAGATTGGCCCCGGGATGATCGTGGGAGGGGACCCGTTGAACGGGCAGCCCAGCGTTTGGTTCCTCAATCGGATGTCTCAAGGTCAGGACCAAGTGCCCGGAGAATGGCCCTACAATGTTTCCAATGCTGTGTTCCAGTTCTCAGATCAGCTCAACAATCTGCAAACCCTCCCTTTCGTTCCTGCCTTCAACGTTTCGAACATAGTGGCAGGACAGAACGTCTATGTTTCCACTCACACGTTTGACGTTGGCACCGATCCTTACACTCCCGCAACGACGCTTACGTTGATGCCGCAGACCATCAACGGAACGGTCCTAGCCTCTTCCAACACCGGCAACTTCACCGATTACACGGTTTCGCTCGCATCTTACGATCTGTTTCCAGCACTGGCATTCCAGCAGGGACAGACGACTCTTCTTAGCAATCCGACCCAGGTCGAGGTGTACGTCGACAGCAACACGCAGCTCTTGAACACCACGGCCCTTGCCCCGGGCAGCACTCTGCGCTTCTACGGTCTGGTTTTTAACGACAACGGCACTCTACGGATGGATTGCGGGCAGGTGAATGACGGCGTAACGTCGTCGTCCCAGTCGAACTCAGCGAGTCATTTGAAAGCGGGGGATATCCAGAGTGTTCGTCGCGAAGGTGCTCGTGGAATGCAACCCACGATCACCGTGGTAACGCGCTCTCACTAGGTTAAGCCGTAGCGGTTAAGGCCACCTCGTGAGACTACATACCCTTTTGTAGGAGGATATTGTGAAAGCCCTTTCAGAGTTTTCCGGACTGGCTCCCTCTCCGTGGTTGCGACTCGCCTATGCGTCCCTGATTTTTGCGGTCGCGAATGGCTTTATGACTGGCTGTGGCGGCATGTCAAAGACATCGTTCACCGGGAATACGGAAGTCACAATGATGGTGTCGAGCACGGCGAGCGATCAGCTGGCTGAGTTCGACCTCGGCTTCCAGAGCATTACGTTGACCAGCCAGTCGGGCAAGACGGCAACTCTCCTGTCGTTGCCTACGTCAGGACCTCCGGCGGGGGCTGAATTTATGCACATCAACGGCACTGCCGAACCTCTGGCGACCGCCAGCATTGCCCAAGATGTTTACACCAGCGCGACGGTAACTCTCGGTTCCGGAGCATTCACCTGTATCGCTCTTGGTCCGGTGGACGGGCAAGAGACCCTTAGTAGCGCGACCTTCAGCCTGTTGGGGCCCGCATCGACTGTGACCGTAACCCTTCCATCGCCGATCACGGTGACCGGTGCGAGTATGGTCCTCTCGCTAGATTTGCTGGTTTCGCAGTCAGCGACGTTAGGGGACTGCTTGAACGTCGACGGATTTACCGGCTTCTCGATGACGCCGACCTTCAATCTCACGCCGCTGAGCGTGGCGGCGTCACCGACGAATTCCGCCAATGGCAAAATTGTGGGACTCGACGGACAGATCACTGCCTTGGCAGCAGGCGGCAACGGCTTTACGCTGTCGATACCCGATGTGACAGGTCCGAGAACGCTTTCCGTCACTTCCAAGAGCAATACGATGTATCAGGGAATCAGCGGCAGTTCCGCACTGGCGGTCGGCACGTTTGTGAATATGGATGGCGCGATCCAATCGGATGGTTCTCTGCAGGCGACACGCATTGCAGTGGAAGACGCTTCTGCCGGCGACGTGCTCCGGGGTCCGTTGATGGAAGTGGCTCCCTCGGTATCGGTTGTGCTCATGCATGCGCGCGAGCAGCAGGGCAAGGATTTTCCGGGATACATAGGCGGCTTTGGATCTCTCAACTTCGGTAGCGCCGTGTTTCAAACCTCCGGCCAACTCACCAACTTGGGGAGCTTGCCTTTTGTGCCAAGCTTTAATGCCTCCAACATGGTTCCCGGACAGGAGGTATACGCCTCGATCGCTTCGTTCTCCTTCAATGTCGTTTACCCTGTGGCGACCACGATGACGTTGATGCCGCAAACCATTAACGGCACGGTCACGGCCTCCACGCCGAGCGGCAACCTCACCGACTACACGGTAACGCTGGCGTCTTATGATCTGTTTCCCATGCTGGCTAATCAGCCCAGCCAGACTGCCGTTGAGAATAATCCAAGCCAGGTCGAAGTGTACGTCGACAGCAACACGCAACTGCTCAACACGCAGGCACTCGCCGCAGGCAATACGCTGCGTTTCTATGGGTTGGTATTCAACGACAATGGCACACTGCGGATGGATTGTGCGCAGGTCAACGACGGAGTGACGGCAACGGCCGCGTCGAATGCAAGCAGGCCCTTACAGGTCGGGCAGGCACAAACGATCCGCCGCGCAGTCCCCGGAGCGCTACCTCAACGGATCACAACGGTTACGGGAGTTCGCTAAGCCGATGAGTTTCCTGAGGGAACCGAGTCGGCGGGGCTTTCCTCGTCGCCCGCGGGGACGAGTTCAAATTTCTTGAGCTTGTAGCGCAGCGCGTCACGGCTGATATCGAGCAGGCGCGCGGCGTGAGTCTGGTTGCCGTTGGCTTGCCGCATGGCCAGTTCGACCATGGCGCGCTCAACCTCTTCCAACGACGTGCCCTCTTCCGGAATATAAAGTCGCGGCAACACGCGTCCATTGGCCAACTGCTTGCCGCCGCCGTCACCCGTGGCGCTGCTGTGCTCGAACGCCGTCAAGCCACTGCGGGCAGCTTCTCCTACGGCGAAAGGCATGTAGACGGGCCGGAGAATAAATTCTTCTTCCAGAATCATGGCACGCTCAATCGAGTTCTTGAGCTCGCGGACATTCCCTGGCCAATTGTGAGCCAGCAGCAACCGCCGCGTCTCAGGGCTGATGCCGCGAATGGATTTCTTGAACTTGCGGTTGTACCAATCGATAAAGAAGTCGACGAGCGGCAGAATGTCTTCCGTGCGTTCGCGCAAGGGAGGAATGAAGATGGCGATGATCGCCAGCCGGTAATAAAGATCCTGGCGGAAGTGGCCTTCGCGCACCGCCTTTTCCAGGTCGCGATTGGACGCGGCGATCACGCGCACATCAACCTGCATATCGCGCACGCCTCCTACGCGGCGGATCACCTGATCCTCCAGCACGCGCAGCAGCTTGGCCTGGAGAAGAGGAGACAGTTCTCCGATTTCGTCCAGAAACAGCGTGCCGCCGTTCGCCGTCTCGAACAGGCCTTTCTTCATCTGCTTGGCGTCGGTGAAGGCCCCGCGTTCGTGGCCGAAGAGTTCGGCTTCCATCAAAGTCTCGGGAATCGCGGAACAGTTGATGGCGACGAAAGGACCGTTCTGCCGTGTGCTTTCGTAGTGAATCGTCTTCGCGATCAGGTCCTTGCCCGTGCCACTCTCGCCTTGCACCAGAATCGTGGTGGCCTCGCTGGCGGCGACTTTCTGCACGAAGTTCATCAGTTCGGTAGTCTTCGGCGACACCGCGACGACCTCGTGATATCCCGTGTGTCGGCGCACCTCGCCGCGCAGGGACTTGACCTCGGTGCGCAGCCGCGAAGCCTCCAGCGCATTCTGGATGGTGACGTGTAGTTCCTCGAAGTCCAACGGCTTGCCGATGAAGTCGTATGCGCCCAGCTTGAGAGCGGTCTTCACGTCATCCAGTTGTGGGTCGGCGGTGATCATGATGACCGCCGGAGCGTCGGGAGCTTTCTTGAGTTGTTCAAGAACTTGAATGCCGTTGAGATCGGGCATGCGGACATCGAGCAGAACGAGGTCGGGAGACTCGGTCTGCGCCAGGCGCAGGCCGGGCTCGCCGGAGACGGCCTCAACGACTTGATATCCCCACTCTTCGCACTTCTGGCGAAGGGACCATCGGACCAAGCGTTCGTCATCAATGACCAGGATCTTCTCGGCAGGCATGCTTGACTAAGCTTACTACGGAAGGGAGGGGAACGGATGGCGGGCGGGCATTCGCGAAGTTTTCAGCGAATCCCCAGCAGAACGCCAAGGTAGGCGCGCACTTTGGCCAGAAGCGCCGCATCGGCTTTGGCGTGAAAGGAGGCGTTGCGCGCGGTCCAATCCAAACTCTTGAGATGGTCCACCAGTACGGCACCTTCGACTTTGTCGATAGTTGTCGCGAGAGCGAATGGGTAGGGTTTCCGTCGGCTTGTGAGGGGACAGACAATCACCAGCCCGCTGGCCTGGTTATAGCTGCGATCGGTGATCACCAGCGCGGGACGCCGTTTAGCCTGTTCGCGTCCAGCCTGCGGATCGAAATCGAGCCAAATGATGTCTCCCGCCCGTGGAGTGTAGGCCTTTACCATTCGGAGGTTACCACTCAACGTGTTCCTTGCCGCGCTCCGGGCCAGTCCGGATCTCGTCATAACGGTTTCCCAGCGTGATCTGGGCCACGAGTTCGCGCAAAGTCGGCACGCGCTGCTTGGGGCGCAAGTGGATGAGTCCATCAGCGGCTTCGATCACGATCGAGTCGCCTTCCCGCACGCCAGCTTCTTCGGCCAGTAGCTTGGGAATGCGGACCGCCAGACTATTCCCCCACTTTACGATTTGCGACGCTGGCATAGCCCTTCCTCCTTGTACAGATATATGTAGTATACACGAACGTGTATACATTGGATATACCGGATTCGGAACGAGAGGCCTACGAGGCCTGGCTCTGGCCTTCTTCACGCTTCAGGGGCAGGATCACCGCGAACGTTGTGCCCTTCCCCACAGTGCTGGTGACATTGATGCGGCCCCGGTGATCTTCGACGATGCGGCGGGCCAGGGATAGTCCCAGGCCGGTGCCGTCGCCTTTGGTGGTGTAGAACGGGCGGAAGATGTTGGGCAACGAATCGGGGGCGATGCCCCGTCCGTTGTCGGCCACTTCGACGATGGCCGCGTTTCCTTGAGACCTCAGGGTGACGGTGATTTTTCCGTTCGCGTCGATCGCCTGCAGAGCGTTTAGCATCAGGTTCAACAGAACCTGGTGGATCTGATCGCTGTCGTGTTCGACGTCTGCCAGCGTGGGGTCCTTGTGGAGCGCGATCTCCACGGATTTCGCCAGAGCCTGCTGCCGTCCCAGCATGACGGCATGTTCCACCGTGGTATTCAGGTTGCTCTTGCGAAATGTCGGCGGATGCGGCCGCGCGGTTTGCAGAAGGTCGGTGACGATGTGGTTGATGCGGGCGATCTCCTGGCGTACGTCTTTGACGACGGCGCGCGCGGGGCTGCTCCCGGGCAGGTCGCGGCCGATGATTTCAATGACACCGGCAATCCCCGCCAACGGGTTACGGATTTCGTGAGCCAGTCCCGTGGCCATCTCTCCCAGAGTGGCCAGGTGCTCGGCGCGGGACATTTGCGTGCGGTGCAGGCGTTCGATCTCGTTGCGACTTTCGCGGAGTTGCAGCACCATCTGGTTGAAGTTGCGTCCCAGGTCGCCGATCTCGTCATTGCGACGGGCGAAACTCACGGCCACACTTAGATCGCCGCTGCCGAGCTGCGCAATTTTTTGCTGCAGTTCGACCATGGGGCGCTGGACTGTGTATGTGAGCACGACGAGAAGCGCACCGCAAATCGCAACCGCACCGGCACCGGCAACTAACAGAACCATGTGGCGTTCCGGGTCGCGCCACGACAGCGTAGCCAGCAGGAACAGCAGCATCCCGCCGAGAAGAACGAACGCGATCGGAACCAGGGCCTTGATCTCCCAGTTGATGCGCAGCCAGGGTAGTTCGGGGTCTTCCGACTTTGTGCTTGGCGTGGGCGCTCCCTCGACCGGCGCCGTCGAGACGGGCTCCGTCGACAAGGCTGGGCTGGAATACGCCGTACTGAAAAACCCTGTGCGTGATCGCGGAGCGGCAGGATCGCGGATCTCTTCAGCCGGAATATCTGGCCCTATTTTGTTGGTCATGGTATCAGGCATACGCATGTAATCCAGGCAACAAATAAGTCACTCCGAAGAAGGTGAACATCACCACTGCGAATCCCAGGATGGCGAAGTAGGCCGCGCGGCGTCCGCGCCAGCCGCGCGTGATGCGCATGTGCAAGTAGCCCGCATACACCAGCCAGGTAATCGCCGCCCACGTCTCTTTGGGATCCCAGTTCCAATAAGAGCCCCAAGCCCGGTTGGCCCAGTAGGCGCCGGCGGCGATCATCAGGGTGAGCAACGGAAAAGCTATGCAAATCGTCTTGTAGGTGATGCGGTCCAGCGCGTCGGCATCGGGCAGCAGACGCTCCAGATCCTGCCGTCGCCAGAGAAGCAGCAGATAAAGCAGGTTGGCGAAAATTCCACCAACCAGCGCCGAGAGGATGAACGGGCTCGCCGCCAGGCTGGTTGCGTATAGCCCCTCGGCGTCGAGCGAGGGATACTGCCCGCCTCGTACCCGCAGCAGGAAGAACACCAGCGCCAGCGATTGCAACAGAATGCTGATGAACACAGCGCGATCGGCGACCGCCAGCAATCCTTCATTCTTCTTTAGGCGTGACAGAACGTAGAGCACCAGAGGAGCAAGCACCGCGGCGAACACCAGAAGCATCAGCCAGCCGAGATCCGGGATGGTGACAAACAACCGCACGCCACGAGAGACGAACACTTCGGTCTTATTCTCTGCGTCCCATGCGATCACGTTGAGCCCGCCCCAGCCCTCGAAGCGAGAAAGCACGGCGGCGTAAATCCCTACCGTGAAGGTACTGGTGGCAGCCAGGAACAATTCTGTCTTCACCTTATCCTGAATCAGGAACATCATCGCCAGCGCAAAGCTGAGGGCACACGCTGCGTACGCCAGCATGGCGAGCGTCACGTGTACATGCAGCCAAGTGGATTGCAGTGCGGGTACGAGCGGCCGAACTTCGCTGGGCAGCAACTGCATCAAGATGACGCCCACGATCGCAACCGGCATAGTCACCGTGCCGATCACTTTCACACCGTACTTCTTCTCGGCGATCAGGGTGAGCGCGGCCAGAGTCCACACGAAGCTCAGCAGCATCTCATAGATGCTGGCGAACGGCGGATGTCCCGCTTCGTACCAGCGGTGCGCCACTGCTCCGGTATTGGCCAGAAGTCCCGCCCAGGTCATGAGCGAGGCAAACTTGATGTACGCTTCGGTCCCAGTCACGCCGAAGCCCAGGTACAACGCTCCCGCGCCCCCGTAGAAGACCAGCGCGGCATAGAGCAGGTTAGCTTCACTCAGAATGTTTCCGCTCTTGACTACGTTCAGAAAAGCGATGAACAGCAGAAACGCAATTCCCAATCCCACCATGACGACCAGCGTTGTGCCAGTCGCGGGATGCTGTTCAATTTTTTCGCTTGCCATACACTTCCTCCGTAGCCGGACTCACCTTCCGGCGATCGTTGTTCTTGAGATCTTCGTCTCTGAAATCGATGTGGTCCCTGTTTTTTCGGAAGCCACAGGTTCGAGCTTCAATTCCTTCTGAATCTGCTCCACCACATGCTTGAACCGAAGTTCGAAGGCGTCGCGATTGCGGTTCGCGGTGCCGCCGATCCACAGCGCAGTTTGGCCGCGCGCATCCACCACGGGAACCACCCAGAAGCGCATGTGAACCACGTAGAAGACAAAAGTCAAACCGATGGCCATGAGCACGACGCCGGCCCATACGGCCCACTGTCCGGGTTCGTGCGAGACCTGCAGTCCGGTGAAAACTCCAGTCTTCAGATCTTTGGGCTCGAACGTGTAGGGGGAATTCGCGTTCTCGGCGATGCCCTGAATTTCCGGGAACCACACGTTCACGCTGCTGTTGGCTTTCTTGGACGTGACAATCATGTGGACTGCGGGGTTGGTTACGTCATTACTGCGGGCGTACACCCGTCCGTCCTGCACCACAAAGTCGGGGATGAACTCCACCAGTTGCACGCTGGTGTCGGCGTCGAGCGCGACCGTTTGGTTCAGCGCCAGTGAAATCTCTTGTGCCGTGCCCTTGGTGCCGTTCGCCGGCACCGCGTTGAGAATCAGCCGGTCCAGCTTTCCAGTTCGGCCGTAACTCGCCTGATAGAAA
The DNA here is from genome assembly GCA_963701935.1 of uncultured Acidobacteriaceae bacterium. Lineage (GTDB taxonomy): Bacteria > Acidobacteriota > Terriglobia > Terriglobales > Acidobacteriaceae > Sulfotelmatobacter. Next base: position 422,365 of record CAVPBT010000006.1, read on the forward strand.
CGCAGTCCCTGATAAACCAGGGGATCGTTAACCACGATCTCTTTGCTCGAAACCTCGCGTCCGGCGTCGACCACCGCAAGCTTTGACCACCACTTCTTCGGAGAGCCGTCGGCGTAGGTTTCTTCGCCTGTGCCATCGCAGCGGACCGAGAACGGGATGGTCCGCACCGTTCCGTTTTTCGTTTCGACCTGATTGCTCGATGTTCCCGGACTGAGCATCAGGAATCCGCGCCACCCGTAGAGCGAGTCCACGATGAAGCCAAGAAAGATCAGCAACAGGCTGGCGTGCACGATGTAGACCGCCATCTCCGAGATGCGGCTGCGCTCGGAGAACAACGAGAAGCTGTCGGTGCGCACGATCCGCTCGGTCTTGAGCCCGAGCTTCTTAAAGGCGTGTTCGGCCGCGCTCAATCCCAATTCTTCATCGGCAACAGCAATCTGCGCCTGGGTCGGGAGGACTTTGCGGAAGTTTTCGTCGGGACTCTTGTAAGGACGCGCGAAGTAACGCCAGGCGTTCGGGAAGCGCTGCACCGACGCGGCGATGATGCTCAGACTGACCAGAATCAGCAGTGCAATGAACCAGCGCGTGTGGAAGACATCGGTCAGGCCGGTGGCATCGAGGAAGCGCAGCATGCCCGGCGAATACGCCCGCTGTATATCCTCGGCATCGATCATCGGACGCTGCAGGATCACTGTCCCCGCCGCCGAGAAAATCACAACCAGAATAATCAGAACAACGCCGGTCTTGATGGAACTGAGCGTCTGCCAGATTTTGCGGGGCATTCCGCGAAAAGCTGAGTGAAGTGACAGGGCCATATCGTTTCTCTTCCTCGCATTCTGCAATGCACGTTCCGCGCCAATGAGCGGTTTTCTGCTGAAGCCCTTTATGTTCAATAGGTTGGGGACGGAATGGTGTTGTCTGCGAATCTCTGGGATGAGCCATAACACTCATCCTCGCGCGGTGTCGTTGCGATTTCACCCAGTGCGGAAACCCTGTGATTGCAATCACAAAGCGGTTTCCGGGCCTTGCGCCATTTCACCAAGCCAGTGCGGGAGAAGGCCCATTACAGGACGAACTCCCTCGCTGTAGAAATTCGCAACACACCACGCCTCCACCCTGAACTTGTTCTGTTGCAATAGCTTACAATGCCCACGCAGCAGTTGCGGGCTATGACCCGAATAAGGAGACCTTCGTGCAAAAGCTCATATGGCAAATGGTCCCAGATTTCCCAACTCGCACGGTTTCAACCCCGAAGGTAACCTGCGGGCGAGCCCTCCCCAGATTTCTCCAGCTCGCGGCTTTCGTCCTTGCCCTCGCGGTTGTACCCGGAATGGCCAAGACCCACCCCGTTCCGCTGGACAAGAATGTCGACGCTGCGAAATGCCTGGAGTGCCATGAAGATAAAAGCAAAGGGAAAGCGGTCCACTCTGCGATTGCTACGGGATGCCTGAGCTGCCACGAAGTCCGGGTCAACCGGGACGTTACTCGGGTGAAGCTGACCACCACCACGACTCAGGCCCTCTGCCTGAGCTGCCACGACGACAAAAAGGTGCAAGCGGGACAGACGATGCATCCGCCGGCCGTTCGTGATTGCGTGAAGTGCCATGACCCGCATCAGTCCGACAACCCCGTTCAGCTGTTGAAACCGACATCCGGCGCCACCCGCGACGAGAATCTCTGCCTGACCTGCCACAACATCGGCGTGAAGGTTCCCAAGGACGGCAGCCGTCACGCGGCCTTGGACATGGGCTGCGACACCTGCCACCTCACGCATAAGAATGGCGACCGCGGCAAGATCGAGTTTGCGGCGCACTTGAAGAAAGATGTTCCGGCGCTCTGCATCGAGTGCCACGACGTCAAGGACGCGGCCTTGCAGAAGACGCACTTCGGCCAGCCCTTCGGGACCGCGAACTGCTTGCAGTGCCACAATCCGCACGAGTCAGCGAAGCCGAAGTTGATGCAGACCTTCCTGCACAACCCCTTCGAGAACAAGATGTGCGATTCCTGCCATCAGCCCGCGAAGGATGGCAAGGTTGTCCTGACCAACGCTGACAGCCGCGCACTGTGCCTGACCTGCCACGACGATCAGGCCAAGAAGATCGAGACCGCGAAAGTGCAGCATCCGGGTGCGCAGGGCGATTGCATCGCATGCCACAACCCGCATGCCGGCAAATCTCCGGGTTTCCTGCAACCGGATCCCGTGCAAGCCTGCCTGGCCTGCCACAGCGATCAGGCGGATCAGATGAAGAAAGCGCACCTGCACCAGCCAGCATTTGTGCAAGGGTGCGCGACTTGCCACGAGCCGCACGGCGGAGAGAACGAACACCTGCTCCGCGCGGCGAGTCCGAACAAGCTGTGCCTCGAGTGCCATGGTCCGGACGCGAATCCGCAGAAGCTGGAGAGCGAGCACCTGGTCACGATTTTCGACGGCAAGGTGAAGCTGCCGGAAGACTACTTCAAGAAAGTGATCGAGCTGCCCATTCAGTACGGCCACGGTCACCCGGTGGATAAGCATCCGGTCACCGATATTCCGGACCCGACCAACGTGAACAAGCCGTTGAAACAGATCAACTGCTTGACTTGCCATCAGCCGCATTCAGGGGCGAATCCGGGAATGCTGGTGAAGGATCAAGCCAACAATATGGCGTTTTGCATGAGTTGCCATTCGAACATGACCCAAGGCACTGCCGGGCCAGGCGCCCCGGGGCCGCAAAGCCAGGCGCCGCAGCCGCAAGCCCCCAAGGCAGAAGCGGGGAAAACAAAATGATGACGCCCGCTTCCCATCACGGATTCCTTCGGATCGCGGCAGTCATCGCCGGACTTTTGATCTGCCTGAGTCTCGCGACGCCCCTCTCCGCCGATAAGAAAAAGAAGGCAGAGCCGGCGAAGAAACCCAATGTTCTGCAAGAGATTGATTATTCCAAGCTGGTCTGGCCGAATCCGCCCGCGCCGACGCGCGTAAAGTACCTCAACTACTTCTGTTGTGATAAGTACCTTCCCGACGCTCCGAAACAGAAGAGTTCATGGATGGACCGCATGGCGGGCGGCGAAACCGCGCAGCAGAGGCAGGCGGAAAAGCCGCTGTTCGCGCTCTGGACGCCCTACGGCATGGCGGTCGATTCCAAAGGCAATATTTATATCGCCGACGGCAAAGTCGGAGCCATCTTCGTGTTCAACACCGAGACCAAAGCGCTGCAGATGATCAAGAACGGAGTGCAGGCGCACTTCGGCGACATCATCGGCCTCGCCATGGACGATGCCGACCGCATGTTCGTCTCCGACACCAAGCTGCATCGCATCCTGGTTTTCGACAAGGACCACAAGATCGAAGGCTCGATTAGCGAGGGTGGTCTGGTGGATCCGGGTGGAATGGCCGTCGACAACGAGAACCGCTTCCTTTATGTCGCCGATGCGGGCCGCGACCAGGTCATGGTGTATGACGCGGACAAGTTCAACCTGATTCGTACGATGGGCACGGCGGGCAAGAAACACTCGCTGACAGAGCCCGGCCAGTTCGCGGTGCCCACCAACGTGGCCGTCGATGCCGACGCGAATCTGTACGTCACCGATATGTTCAACAACCGCGTCGAGGTTTTTGATGCGGACGGCAATTTTATTCGCGCCTGGGGCAAAGCTGGCGACCGTCCCGGAACATTTTCGAAGCCCAAAGGGATTGCCATTGACGCCGACGGGCATGTCTGGGTCGCCGATGCTGTGCAGGACATTTTGCAGTGCTACACGGCGGATGGGCAATTCCTGATGTGGATGGGCGGGCATGGATTGTTCCCGGGGCAGTTCAGAGCTCTTGCCGGTCTCTACATCGACAAGAACAACCGAATCTTCACATCCGAACAGTATCCCGGACGAGTGCAGATGTTCCGCTACTTCACCGATGACGAGGCGCGGGCGCAAATCAAGCAACGTCAGGCGGAAGTGGATAAAAAAAGAGCGCAGGGAAGCAAGCCGGCAGCCGCGGATGCTGCCCCCACTGCGCCGAACCCAAGTTCCGCGGCACAGAAGCCGCAATAGATTTTGGCCGTTCCGCGGATGGCCAAACCGGGGCCGGTGCAAATCGGCTCCGGGCAGCAAAGGCAATAGTAGACGTAGAGGTAGATGTAACAGCTGTTACAAACAGGAGGATGTAAACTTTATGAAAAAGTTATTCTTCGTGATGTTCGTGGTCTTGATCGCTGCCGGTTTGGCAGCGGCACAGACCTACACGCAGGGCTCCGGTCTGACCGGTATCGACATTCTGGGTGCCCACCAAAACGGCGGCCGTGGTTGCGCAGGCTGCCATGCCCCGCACAGCGGCGCAGCGGGCGGCGGCGGCAACGTTGCCACGAATGCGGCTGCATTCAATGATCCTCTCTCCGGCAGCGCTGCTCTGTTCGGCCAGGACGTAACCCCTCTGTTGGGATACCAGATCACGTTGGGCAACGGCTATGTTGAGACGCTGCCTGGCGAGGCGACCGCTTACACCACTCAGATTGACGAACTGGAAGGTATCACCATGTGCCTCGCTTGCCATGACGGTGTTGTGGCAAAAGGCCAGATGATGAACGGCCAATCGTGGGAGCAGAGAATGAACTTGCTCCCGGCGGGCGTATACGGAACCCGCCCGATCCCGACGCTGCTCGGCAACGACAACGGCAACGGCAACACCTCCGGATACGGCAACGATCACCCGGTAGGCGTCCAGGCTACTGCGGGCGCAGTCCGCGTATGGACGAACAACACCACCACCAGCCCGCTGACCATCACGGTTGATGCAACCAACGGCATCACCAACATCGCTCCCAATGCAGCTGGCTACGTATCGTTTGCTGCCAACTACGGGTATCCGGCAATCGCTGGAACGGCGTGGGACTGGGGATTCAAGATTCCTTCTGGCGACACGAATCCCGGCGATGCCTACCTGACCTGCACCACCTGCCACAACCAACACGCGATGTACGTCTACAATGCCCCGCGCGGCAAGCAGGCTGCTTCTGCCATCGTCGCTGGCGGGAACTATCCGACGTACTTCTTTATCAACGGTGCGTACAACCCAGGCGCGGGCAACAACAACCCGACCTTGGCTGCTTCGACCACGCAGTTCTGCCGTCAGTGCCATTACAGCGAGTCGAACGAAAGCGCTGGAATCACCACTGTGAAGACGCAGTTCTAACTGGCGTAGCCGGGGGAGGGGAAGTTTCTCTCCCCCGCTTTTTCGAAAGCTCGACGCGGAGGAATAGAAATGAAGTACCAGATCATCATCGTCGGTGGGGCGCTCATCGCTTCGGCATTATGCGGCAGAGCGCAGGTCGTGGCGTCGCATACTCCCACGCTGACGACGCCAACCGTGGCGAAGAATACCGCTCCGAGCGCGACTGCGACCTCCGTACAGCCCCTGCCGCCATCGGCCGGCAATCCCGTAGCAAAAGTCAACGGCGCAATTCTTACCGATCGCGATCTGATGCGCGAGATTCAGGTTATTTTCCCTTTCGAGCAGACGCACAACGGTATTCCGAAGTCGATGGAACCGGAGATGCGCAAGGGCGCGCTCGAGATGATCATTTTCGAGGAACTGCTGTACCAGGAAGCGCTGCGCGAGAAGCGGACGGTGAGTTCGGAGCGCCTGCAGCGCGCGGAAGTGGAGTTCCGCAAACAGTTCCCGACCCAGCAGGAATACAACCAAGTCATACAGCTCGAAGTGCATGGTTCGCAGCAAATGATGCGCGAGAAGATCCGCCGCTCCCTGCTGATCGAAGACATGCTGAAAACCGAAGTGCGCGACAAGGCCAGAGTGAGTGAGGCTGCGGCGCTTGCCTATTACAAGGCGAATCCCAAGCAATTTCAGCATCCCGAGATGTTCAGCATCCAGACGATCTCGATCATTCCTCCGCAGACCGTGACCCCTGACATCGCAGAGGAGGCGCGCAAGAAGGCGGAGAGCGCGCTGAAGCAAGCCAAGGCGACCAAGACTTACAAGGAGTTCGGACTACTGGCCGAAAAAGTATCGGAGGACGACTGGCACGTGAACATGGGCGACCGCAAGGGAGTGGAGCGCGACCAGCTGCCTCCGCCAGTCGTGAGTGCGGCCCTGGCTATGAAAGTTGGACAGGTGAGCGATCTCATCCAACTCGGTCCGGCCTACACGCTGTTTCGTCTGAACGCCCACACTCCGGCTGGCGTTACACCGTTCGCCGAAGTCAAGGCGAAGCTGATCACTGACATGCAGAAGAGCAAGACCGAACAGCTTCGCGCCGCACTCGACAAGAAGCTGAGAAAGACTGCAACGATTGAGGTCCTGTGAATCAACCGGCCAACGCGGCGCGGTCACGATTGTTGCCGCGGTGGTTCATGGGGGCAGAAACCAGGTGGGGGATGTGGCTAGAGTCGAGCAAAATTCGGAGCCTGTGTTACACCATCGCGGGAATTGTCCTGTTCACGGTGTCGGCGGCGGCACAACTGCAGGTGGGCGACTATCTGCACATGAATTTGAACGGCAATATAGGATTCAATTATGGGGGCGGCAACAGTGGCGGGTTGTCCGATCACTCGATGGGTTTCTCCGGGAACGGGATGCTCACGGGCAATTATTACAGCCCCAATTTCCTGAGTTTTAACGTTTCCCCCTACTACAACCGGGAGCAGACGGACTCCATTTTTGGCAGCCTGGCGAATACGACGGGCCTTTCGTCGAATGTAAACCTGTTCAACGGCAGCCATTTCCCGGGTTCGGTTTCGTATAACAGCTCGTACAACGGTATCGGCAGTTTTGGCGTTCCGGGCTCCGATCTGGGGTTGGCCCAGCGAACGAACCTGCAAAGCTTTGCGGTGGGTTGGAGCGCGCTCCTTCCAAATCTGCCCACACTTAGCGCTACCTATGGAATTGACCATAGTTCGAACTCCATCATCGGGCAAGCGGGCACCGATGCCGTGACGAACCGCAACCTGAATCTGCTCTCTACCTACCGCTGGGACGGATTCAATATGACGGGCCAGTTCCAGCACCGGAACACAGACGCAGATTTTACGCAGTTCCTCGAGGCTGGGGAGGCGCCGATCACCACGCAGTCATCCAGCAATAATTACGGAGCCACGATCCAGCACGCGCTACCTTTTGCGGGAAACTTTGGCGTGAGCTGGAACCGCATCAGCTACGGCTACAACTATCAGGATTCGGTCAGCAGCCAGAACTCCGGCAATTCCGACACGGTGAACGGAAACGCGGGTTTCCATTTCACCGACAAGCTGGGTGTGTCGTTCAATGCGACCTACAATGACAGCCTGCTCGGAAGCATACCCCAGACCTTTTTAAGCACCGGAGCAGCGGTGAATCTCACGGAGGCCAGCAGCTTCAATTCTGTTCTGGTGGGATCGGATGTTTTCTACCAGATCTTCAAGAACCTGGGCGTGCATGCCGATGTAGCGCATGAGGACCAAACATTTCTCGGGCAGACGTACTCGGCCACGCAATTCGGAGGCAGTGCGAATTTCAACTTCGATCATTCCTTGCTGAAAGGGTTGTCATTTTCCATCGGATTAGTCGACACCGCGCAGCAGGCCGCCAACACCGGGCTTGGATTCGTGGGCAACGTGAACTATGCCCGAAAATTCTTCGGCTGGGATATCGGTGGGAACTTCAGCTACGCCCAGAACGTGCAGACCGCCATGCTGGTATACACAACCTCGTCCTACAGCTATATCGCCAGCTTGCGGCGCCGCATTGGCGAGCGCCAGTATTTCATGGCGGGATATAGCGGCTCGCACAGCGGAATCACCGCAAACTCGGGTACCACGAGCTCCGCGGAGCGACTCTTTGCGGATTATATCTTTCGCGGCAATTCGCTGAATGCCTACTACGACAAATCGAACGGCTTGGCGATTCTTACAAATGCGGGACTGCTGACCGTTCCCACGACTCTGCCTACTCAGGTTCTCGTTCCGAACTCGTTCACTTCGTACACCTCGACCGGTTATGGATTCAGTCTGGGCGTGACTCCCACGAGACGCCTTCAGGTGAGCGCAGCGTATGCGAGGTCCAACGGCAGCACCATCGATCCCAGCCTGAGCGTCTATACGAACAACACTTTGATCAACGCCACCATGCAATACCGGCTGCGCAAGATTTTTGTGAACAGCGGGTATACGCGTCTGCAACAGAATGCGGGCACGACTGGCTCGGTGCCGACTGTGGTAACGTCATATTTCATTGGGTTCTCCAGATGGTTCAACTTCTTCTGAGGGCCGCGGATAGAAGGTCCTTGCAGATCGGGGCGAGGCTGGCGGCCATTTTATTTCTGCTGGCGGCTCCGCTCTGGGCCGCGAAGGTGGAGAGGGAGAAGAAAGCAGAGCCCGCGCCTCCCGACCTTCTTCTGGAAGGCGGCCGCAAACTGCGGTTCGAGCGCAGCTTCAGCTCCGAGAAAGAAGTCGAAGGCAAGCGCGGATTCTGGACCAAGCTGGTGGACGTGGTTGCCGGTGAGCCCGATCATCCCCACCTGGTGCGGCCCTACGGCGTCGCCATTGATTCGCGCGGACGGGCCATCGTCTCCGATCCGGGAGCCAACGGCATCCACATCTTCGATTTCGAAAATCACAAGTACAAGTTCATCGAACGCAGGGACAAGGACAAGAACAAAGATCCCATGCGGACGCCGCAGTGCGTCGCCGTCGATGCGCAAGACAATATTTATGTCACGGATTCCGAGGCGGGCAAAATCTTCGTCTTCGATCCCAATGGAAAGTTTCGCCGGACTATAGGCAGCCTGAAGGGCGGCGAAGGCTACTTCAAGCGTCCCACGGGAATCGCCGTGGATTCCGCCGCGCAACGCATCTACATCACCGACACTTTGCGCGATGAAGTGTTTGTGCTCGACATGAAGGGCAGCATTCTGCAGACCATCGGAAAAAGAGGCACCGGGGACGTCGAGTTCAACCTTCCCACGGAATTGCTGGTGCGCGACCAGAACCTGTTCGTCGTCGACGCCATGAATTTCCGGGTGCAAACGCTGAGCCGCTCCGGCGGATTCCAGACCGAAGTCGGTCGCATCGGCGACACCGGCGGCACGATGTTCCGGCCCAAAGGAATCGGCATGGATTCGGAGGGCCACCTCTACGTGGTCGACGGTTTGTGGGGAGTGGTCCAGGTGTTCGATGAGCAGGGAAGGCTTCTCTATTACTTCGGGGGCCGGGGCACTGGGCTGGGACAGTTCCAGTTGCCAACGGGATTGTTCATCGACCGCGAGGATCGCATCTTTGTCGTTGATTCGTTCAATCGGAGAATCCAGGTCTTCCGCTATCTGGGATTGCCCAAGCAGGCCCAGGCAGGCCAGCCATGAGGAGACTCCTACTGGTTCTGGCCTTCACGATGCTGGGCATAACGGTCCTGGCCACGATCGGGCACGCTCAGGCGTCGGGAGATGTGTTGGGTTCGCACAACATGTCTCTGAGCGGCACGTCGCCGATCAAAGGCGGCCTCGATCCGTGTCTGTACTGCCACGTTCCGCATTCCGGCGTGCAGACTCCGAACCCCGCGCTGTGGAGCCAGACGCTCTCCACGCAGACCTACACCCCCTACTCCAGCACGACTCTGCACAATACGGGGGCGCAACCGGTTCTCGGTGCGGATAGCAGCCTTTGCCTGAGTTGCCACGATGGCACGGTCGCCGTAGGGCAGACCCAACCGTCGGGAGCGATCCAGATGACGGGAAACATGTACCCGGCCGATGTCTTCGGCACCAACCTGCAAGGTTCGCATCCCTTTAGCCTGAAGTTGCCGCTGGTGGACGCTCCGGACCTGGTGCCCTCATTGACTACAAGCCACACGACGGCTGATCCGCTGAAGGCCGTGCAGTTGATTAACAACGACGTCGAGTGCACTAGCTGCCATACGCCGCACGCGCAAGCGATCGACATGGTGTCGAAAAACTTTCTGGTGCGCGATAGTTCCAGCGGGCAGATGTGCCTGGCTTGCCATGACCCGAACCCGCGGACGGTCAACGGGCAGAGCAATGAGTTGGCACAGTGGTCGGGCGGCATCCATGCAACCTCGGGGGAGGCGATTGCAAATGGACCCGTGCTGGGGAGCTACTCCACAGTCGCGCAGAACGCTTGCTTGTCCTGCCACCTGCCGCACAATTCCACTGCTGGAGCACGGCTGCTGCGGGGGCCTGTTCCCTCCGTGCCGAACATGGATGCATCCACGCAGAACTGCATCACGTGTCATAACGGGGGCTCAAACATTTCGCCGGCTATCGCGAATGTTTACGCAGAGTTTTCCAAGATCTCGCACCCCTTTCCGTCCGGGATCAACGTTCATGACGCGGGCGAACCCCCGCTGCTGAACAATAACCGTCATGGCACTTGCGTCGATTGCCACAGCCCACACGCTTCGATGCAGGTAACCTCATTCTCTTCCACGCTTCCTCCGACGATACGGCCATCGCAATCCGGGGCGGTGGGGATCAGCGCGACCGACGGCGTTACAGTCGTGAATCCCGCGGTGAACCAGTACGAGAACTGCTTGCGCTGCCACGGAACGAGCACGGGCAAACAGTCTCAGGCGGTCTTTGGATATCTGCCCATGCGGGCGGTTGCGGCCAGCGACGCGCTCAACCTCATCCCCCAGATGTCAATCACCGCGGCTTCCAGTCACCCGGTCCTGCACGACCGGAGCAGCGGTTTGCCGCAGCCTAGCCTGCTCAGCTTCATGTTGAATCTGGACGGCAAAACGCAGGGGCGGGCCATGGGCATCCGGATTTACTGCACGGATTGCCACAATAGCGACGACAACCGTGAATTCGGGGGACCAGGGCCGAGTGGCCCCCATGGATCGAAGTGGACGCACATCCTGGAGCGCCGCTATGAATTCGGTCAGGCGCCAGGCCCCGGCCAGCGGATCACGAATCTCTTTCCGAATCCTGATTTCAGCATCAACGGTCCCTACGCACTGTGTGCCAAGTGCCATAACCTGTCGACCGTGGCGAGCAGCGCCAGCTGGAGCCAGCACGCGTCGCACATCAACGCCGGCTTCGCCTGCTCCACCTGTCACACGGCGCACGGCATGAGAGCGAACAGCGGGAACGCCACCGGCGAGCGGATGATCAACTTTGACTTGAAAGTCGTGGGTCCGAATGGTGCGATCCCCGTTTCCTACAACCGCGGACCCGGTACATGTGCGCTGGTCTGCCATGAGACCGTGCACTATCCCAATGGCACGGTGCAGCCGCTATTGTCCGGGGGCGTTGGCGTAAAGAAGTGAGGCTTCGCTGAATGCTTGGTTTCGCGTGCGACGCGGAGTGCTCCTCCCCATCCAACATCGACGCCACCGACCGGACGTTCCCAGAGACCAGACTTGGCTTCTACGGGCTCGCGGCGTGGGCCTTGATCAACTCATCGAGATAGTCCGGCCGGTCGCTATCACGCACCAGGTGCGGGTAACGGGCGCCGCCGTGGTAGTTTATCGTGCATGTTCGAAAATAGCCGTCCACGACGACGAGGAGTGTGATCGGTTGTGAAGCGTCCTTCGCTGATTTAATCGCGTCCGAGAGCAATTCCTGGGTGTAGACGCGGCCATTGACGCCAATTATTTTCATCTGCGAAGAGACACCGGCCTCAAACGCAGGACTCGCGACGATGGCGTCGGTGACAACCCCGTCGCTGCCCACCTGGAGGCCGATGGAATAGACATCGCCGGGATTGCCGCGGCGGCCTTCCAACTTCGCCGGCTTGTCGCTGAATGTGACTTTCCAGCCTCCGTTTTCGATCCCTCCCACTGGTGCTTCCGCAGAAGTGGAAGTCAACCTGGTGTGAAAAAATCCGGTCCAATCAAAAGGCGCTAATGCGTCGAGCGTCTTCACCAATTCGTCGAAGGTATAAGTCTTTACCTCCGGGCCATGATTGGGCCCGCCGTGGAATTCCTGGCAGAAATCATCAATCGATTTCTTGCCGCCAGACTCGCGATGAATGATGGTGGCTACTTCGAGCCAGAGCAGATCGCCCTCGTCGTAGTAGTCGGTGCCGCGGCGCCAGTTCAGCCAGCCGCCTCTTCCGAAGGCCAGACCAGGTTCTCCAACCGCGGTATCCAGCAATGGGCGCCAGGTACGGCCGGGGCGTCCCGGGCCAAGCATGGCCGCGATGCTGGCTATGTACTCGTGGTACTGTTCTGGCGTCCACAAGCCGCTGCGTGCCGCCAACATGGGCCCGAGGTAGTCCGTTAGCCCCTCATAGCCCCATAGCAGGTCCGTTTTCATGGGCTGTTCGTAGTAGGGGACGGTGAGATCAGCGGGGCGGCGAAACTTGCCGTTCCACGAGTGGGCGAATTCGTGCGCGAGCAGTCCGCCCAGCGACATGCCGGAACTGGGCAAAAGCAGAGCTCGTTCCGGCAAGCGGCTGTTGTTCGACTCGTGGTGCTCGAGGCCGAAATGCGCTACGTGATCGCTGAGCGCGAGCAGGAAATGATAGTCGCGATAGTGGCGAGCGCCAAAGAGCTTGCCCGACTCGGCCACCAGATTGATCATCTCCTTCTGGTTTTCGGGGCTCATGTTCAGAGCGTCTGCGCTGTCGGCAGCGATGTCGATTTCATGATGGATGGGTTCGCCCGGCGGCGTGAGGTCAATCGTCCGATAGAACTCTCCGGCAATGACGGGCGAGTCCACGAGTAAATCCAGTGAAATCGGCTTGAAAGAGATTCGACTTCCTGATTCATTTTCGACGGGAAGCGCTGTGCCGAATTTCCACTCGTCCGGCAACAGGAGTTTGGCTGCGTAAGTGAGCTTCTCGGCGGGGATGTCTGCCGGATAGAGTACGACTTCATTCCATTCGAGGACCAAGAGTTTGTCGGTAGCTGAAACGCCGTCGGGCTCAATATAGTCATAGCTGGCCTTGAGATGGCTGACCCCGCGCGGGATTTCCAGGTGGAAGGTGAAGACATCCAGCAAATCACGCTGCCACGGGATGGTCTTGCCGTCCGCCTCGAATTTGAGCCCGGTGAGATTGGCGATGGGTCCATCGGGCCCATGCTCGCCGGGAATCCATTTGGGATAGTAGAGAGTGAGAGGTCCAGGCTTGACCGGTACGATCAACTCGATGTGCTGCAGCTTCTGCCGAGTTCTAGTTGCGTCCACGGTCACCGAGATTGCTTCGTCGGCGAGAGCGGCGGATGCGGCCAGCGCCAGGATGGAGGCGAGAAATACCATTGAACGGATGCGGCACAGTTGCATGCTAAGGCTCCTCGTAGAAGAACGGGATAAACCCACCGGTGCATCATATCGTGCCTGGCCCGTCTCATCTCTTGAAACAAAGCTCAGGAACATAGGAATTCCCCCGACGCATTGCGTGCCAAGTTACGCTTTCGACGTCCTGTCCCGGGTAACGGGCAAGTCGGAAACAACAGAGTCTTAAGTTAGCGCTCCTGGGGCCCGTGTGAATGGCGACACGCAGTCAGAGTTCTGTGTGCACAAAGGCGGCATTTGGCGTGATGCCGCGTCGCATCAGAGCATCCTTTGTGATGCGTCCAGTCGCAAAGAGCAGGGTGCTGGCACGTGCACGCCCGTCAGGAACGAGTGTTCCGAAGCCGGCTTGGATGATATGGCAGTCGAATTCTATTGCACCGTCAGCGTGACCACCGTGATCGGCACCGGGTTGGGCTGCGCTGCCGTCTGTCCTTGGACCTGGATGTTGTAGGTCACCGGGTTCTGCGACGTTGACTTGCTACTCCCACCGCAGCCAACCAGAGTCACCAATAACAGGCAGAACATCGCGAGCGACATCCATCGCAGGTGAGACTTTTTTCGTTTTCCCGTGAGCAGCAAAATTCCGGCCAGCGGACTGAAGCTCCACCAGAGCTGAGTCGCCAGCCAGGTGGATTGGTGCTGCTGCAACGAGGCGCCTGTGGACGGCACCGAGATCGCGAGGCTAAACGGAACCGCGCTGCTGCCCGGCGTGATGATTGCCGGGGAGAACGTACACGATGCGCCCGTCGGTAAGGAACTCTGCAAACACGAGAGCGTAATGGGATTGTGCGGATTTCCCGTGTTCGGGTTGAGAGAGATTGAGAAATTAGCCGTCCCACCCGGTGAAATGGTCTGCGGTGCAGGCTGCGTCGCGGCGGGTGCGATGACAATTGTGATGGGGTACGACCCGGAGACCGTTGGGTCGGCCTGGGAAACAGCGGTGATGATCACCAGAGGTTGTGAGGGCACGGCACTCGGCGCCGAGTACAGCCCGGTGCTGTCGATGGTTCCGTTCGTGGAGTCTCCTGCGGTGCCGTTCACTTCCCAGGTGACAGCAGTGTTGCTCTCGCCGGTCACGCTGGCGGTGAAGGCTTGTGTGGTCGCAGTGTAAACCACGGTCACGCCAGACGGATTCGTGCTCACGCTGATTGCGGGTGCTCCGCTCGCAGCGATCGTGACGCTGGCCGATCCCGAAGTCGTGCCATTCGCGTCTGAGATGGCAGTCACAGTAACTGCCGACGCAGGTGCCGTAGAGGGAGCTTGATAAAGCCCCGCAGTAGATATCGTTCCTACGGTTGCGTTGCCGCCGGTTGCCCCGTTCACCTGCCAGGTCACATTGGCATTGCTCGCGCCGGTTACGGTCGCAAGAAACTGCTGCGTCAGGCCCATCGCGACTGTCGCAGATGCCGGCACAACTGACACGCTCACGGTAGATACCAGCTGCCGGATCCGGGAACTCTGGCTGTCGGCAATCAAGAGGTTTCCCGCGCCGCTCAGAACAACACTTTGCGGTCCGTCCAGCATCGCGCTGGTAGCCGATCCTCCGTCGCCGGAGAAGCCTGCTGTTCCGGTGCCGGCGATCGTCTGAATAGTGGCGTCCACAGCCACGACTTCGCGGATCGCGGAGTTATTCGTGTCTGCAATAAAGATGTTGCCGAGCGGATCCACCGACACGCCCCAAGGCGTATTCAGCAGGGCAGCGTTCGGTGCTCCGGCATCGCCGGAGTAGCCGTCGCGGCCTATGGTTCCAGCGACCGTCAAAATGTCAGCAGGCGGAATCGTGGTCCCGGCAATCGTAATCGCCTGCGTTCCGGAATTGACGACGCGGATCGCCGAATTGAACGTATCCGCAATGTAGATGTTTCCCGCGGCATCGAGAGAAATCGCGCCCGGGAAGTTCAATGAGGCGCTGCTTGCGGCAGCATTGTCGCCGCATCCTGAGCTTGGGTCCGCACATGCAGTGGGCGGCGTACCAGCCACGGTTTGAATGCTGCCCGGTTGTATCGTCACGCCGGCGATCGTGAGCGCTTGCGTGCCCGAGTTCACCACGCGGATCGCCGAGTTCTCCGAATCGGAGATATAAATGTTCCCTGACCCGTCGACCACAACGTCCTGAGGGTTGAAAAGCCGCGCGCTGGTAGGAAGGCCACCGTCGCCAGCGAATCCAGCGGTCCCAAGAGTGCCAACGACGGTTTGAATCGTGCCCGGCTGGATGGTGACTCCGGCGATCGTGATCGGCGCGGTTCCCGGGTTGATGACGCGAATCGCGGAACTCTCGGTCAACGGGAGGCCCGTGTCAGCGATAAAGATGTTCCCCGAACCGTCCACGAAAATACCGAACGGATAATTCAGTGCGGCGCTGGTGGGCGGCCCTCCATCCCCGCAGCCTCCCACGGTCGGAGCCAGGCAGGCGATGCCGGTCCCGGCGATGGTCTGAATGTCGCTCGGCTGAATCGTGACCCCGGCGATGGTTACGGCCTGAGTCCCCGGATTCACCACGCGAATGACGGAGCTATTGGTATCGGCGATATAAATGTTTCCCGAGCTGTCAGTGAAGACTCCCCCTGGAAAATTGAGTGCCGCACCAGTGGCCGGACCACCGTCGCCGGAATACGCCAGAGTATTGTTTCCCGCGAATGCCTGAATATTGCCGTCCGCCGCCGTGACTTCCCGAACCACAAAATTGTCGCTATCAGCGATGTAAATATTCCCCGCACCGTCGACCACAACACCGCTCGAGTAGTTCAGAACTGCGCTCGTGGCGAGTCCGCCATCTCCGGAATAGCCGAAGGTGCCGGGCGTTCCTGCGACGGTGGTAAGAGTGCCAGTGGTTCCGACTTCGCGGATCGCATAGTTATCCGTATCGGCGATGAAGATATTTTCTGAGGCGTCCACAAACACGCCGACCGGTTCGCACAGGTAAGCGCTGGTGGCCAGTCCGCCGCTTCCGGTAAACATGCAGGCCGAACCGAAGCCTGAGTCGTAGTTGGTTCCGGCGACGGTTTGAATGTCGCCCGCGGGGATCGCAATTCCAGCAATCGTCACCGCTGCGCTTCCCGTATTGACGGCGCGGATGACGGAGTTATTCGTGTCGGCGATGAAGATGTTCCCCGTGCCATCGAGGAAAATGCCCTCGGGCAGGTTGAGTTGCGCGCTCGTAGCGATTCCTCCGTCGCCGGAGTAGCCTGCGCCGTTCGTGGCGCTTCCGGCCACGGTCTGGATGTTGCCGCTGCCCGTCGCGACTTCTCGAATCACCGAGTTACTGGTGTCGGCGATGAAAATGTTTCCCGCGCTATCCACAGAGACGCCATACGGATCGTTCAACTGCGCGCTTGTGGCCGGGCCGCCGTCTCCGGAATAGCCCGCGCCCAGCGAAAAATTCCCCGCCACGGTTTGAATGTTGCCGGTGCCGGCTACTACTTCACGAATCACGGAATTGCCAGTGTCGGCGATAAAGATGTTGCCTGAGCCATCGATCGCAATGCCTTCCGGCATGGAGAGTTGCGCACTCGTAGCCACGCCGCCGTCGCCCGAATAACCGATGGTTCCGTTTCCGGCCACCACCGTCAAAGTACCGGCCGTGGACACTTTGAAAACCTGACTCGAGTAGGAGTCTGAGATATAGAAATTGCCAGCTGTGTCTTGCGCCACACTTACCGCGAATCCAATGCTGGACTGGAGTGCAGGAAGATTGTTGGGTCCGCCGCCGGCGACGGTGCTGATTGCATATTGCCCAAGGGCATGTTGCGGCGCGCATAAGGCAGCCGCCAGGAGGATACAAACCGACGCGGTCAGATTCAGGGAGAGCATCTTCCGTGAGCGCATGGTCACTCCCCCTTCCCGCCGGCGATCCGGTCTAGACGAACTACTTCTGTCGTCGGACGGCCATGGGGTGCTGCAATCTCAAGAACCACACGTGGACGGGCTCCCCGCTTCCACAGTTCGTATTCCGCATGGGGCAGGGTGAACTCTTGGATGGTGTCCGCCGAATTGGCGGGATGAACAACCAGCGAGCAGCCTTGCGTTCCGCCCTTCGCCGGGTGAGCGAAATCCCAGAACGTGATCCGCTGGATGTGAAGGTCGCGAGCCCCGCGATTCACCAGATGAATCTGCAGCCGGATCCGGGTCTGCCCTCCAACCTCTGCTTTACGAATGACCTGGTACGTACCCGAAAGCCGGGCCGTATCGTTCGCTCGGGCAACCGGGCTGGAGAAGATTGCCAATCCAGCGATCACGAGCAGGCAATTGCAAGTTCGAATCATTCCCCACCGCATATGATTGACCGACCTTCCTTCACGCGCTTTCTGACCCCTGAAACGCTCACTTAGCACGTTAAGAGCCAAGCGTCACATCGAGTGGCGGATTCGATCGCTTGATCGGAGCATTGTACGACTCCTGGCATCCCCAGCGTGCCCCGGCGGGTCCGGAGGGCTTTGCAAGCGATCTGTTATTACAAAGTTATGGGGCATCGGCCAGCTGTGCAGCTTTCCGGCTCACAAGCGAATGTGATTAGAATCACAGCCTCATCCTTTCCGTCGACAGATGCTGCACTTTGACCTGACGGCATGCCAGCAGAACTCCCCACCTCGTATCTCCGCACCGCCGAGACTCCGGATTCCATTCGGCTACAATGTCGCGTGCCTCAACCAAACCAACCTGGTGAAACCTCGGGCGCAGGGAAGTCTCCCATGGAGTTGCCCGCGCTGGTGCGGCTTCTTGTGTTGACGGCGTTGTTCTCGGCCGCCGCAGTTTATGAAGGCGTGCGCCTGTTCGCCTTGACCACTCCCGAGGTGTGGGTGCACCTCCGCACCGGTCTTTGGATCCTGCAGAACCACTCGATTCCGCATGCCGGTCTTTTCTCGCAGTATTCCAACCTGCCCTGGAACGATGCAAGCTGGGCCTTCGACGTCTTGCTGGGCGTCACGTATCGCCTGTTCGGGCTGCGTGCCATTCCGATCTTGCTGATGGTGCTTAAGGCTGCGCTGGCGGTGGTTACGTTTCTGCTCGCGCGGACTCAACGCGCCGGTTTCTGGAGCGCTGTTCTGCTGTCGGCCGTGGCGCAGTACGTCATTTCGAACCTGCAGCCGCTGCCCTATGTGTTCTCGATTCTCGTCTTCGCGATCGAGTTGTACTTGCTTCTCGACAGCCGCAAAACGGGTGAGGTGAAAAAGCTTTTCTGGTTGCCCGTACTGTTCGTGTTCTGGGCCAACCTGCACCTTCAATTCGTGGCAGGATTGCTCTTGCTTGGCTTGTTCGTAGTGTCAGTCCTGGTGGAGACGGCCCTCAGAGACCAGGGCGCAACCTGGCTCAGTGCACGAATTCTGCCGCTCGATCTCAAACAGGTCGGGATCGTGAGCCTTCTGTCGCTGCTGGCCACCTTCGTGAATCCGTACACGGTTCATCTGCTGCCGGCCGCGTTCAAGGTCCTCTACAGCCCAGTCTCGTTCGAGCATTTCACCGAGATGAGTTCGATGAGTTTCAAGCACCCGCAGGAATTCGTACTCATGTTGCTGGTGATGATGGCGTTTCTCGCGCTTGGGCGGCTGCGTTCCCTTGCGTTGTTCGAAACGATCGCGCTCCTCGGTGGCACGCTCGTCGCGTTCCGCATCGAGCGGGATGCCTGGATGGTCGTTCTGCCTTCCATGGGGGTGCTTTCCAGCGTATTCCAGTTCCTGCCCACCAAGAGCGAATCTCCGCGAAGTGTACGCTTCGTGTGGGAGCGCAGTTGGGCCGCAGCGCTGACCGTTGCCGTTGTTGGGATCACTGTGGTGTCTCTACCCCGGTCGCCGATACTGATGAACAAGGTCAGCGTCTATTTCCCCGTGAAAGCGTGCGACTACATCCAGGCGAACCAACTTCCTCAGCCACTCTTCAATGCTTATTCCTGGGGTAGTTTTCTTACCTGGTATATGCCGCAATATCCGGTCGTGGTTGACAGTCGGATCGAACTCTATGGCAACGATATTCTCAGCTCGTATTTCGACGTCGTCGGTGGCAAGGAGTTGCTGGAATCCGATCCTATGGTTGCCCGCGCCGGTACGCTCCTGCTCGAGCGGGAATCTGCGATGGCGAAAGCGTTGACGAATCTGCCAGGCCTGAGTGCGCAATACCGCTTGGTTTACAGCGACGACATTGCCAGCGTGTTTGTTGCGCGGGCCTCCGCCCCACAACTGACGGTCCCGCAGGCCATGGTTCCGCAGGCCAAGCAGTGACGCCGCTGGTATGCCGCTACAGATTGCGTACAAGCACGACGGCGAGATCGTCTTTGTAAATGACCCGGAACCGGCGATCGGTCAAGCAGCATCTTCGCGATGGGAAACTTGTTCTTGAGGATCACCACACCCGCTTCGTTGAGCGCGGGATCTGTTTTATACGAGGGCTCGGCCTCTTGCGTGGCGTAGTACTGTTCGTCCATCGCATCCCCATAAAGATCGGTACGGCCGTCGATGGACACCGGGTAGTCAGGCATATAGAAAATCAGAAATCCGCCCCAATCAAAGCTGTTGTAGAGCGGCCCGCCCACCGGATTCCTGCGCAAGAAGTTCACCGCATCGACGGGATACTCGCTGCTGATGACCCGATCCAGTCCACGCGTGTTGAAATCCGTATTGCGCACCGCCAGCCCTAACAGCAGAATGCTGGCCACGCTCACCGCCGCCCAGCCAGACCATCGAATGGAGTGCTCGCTTTCGGTCTCGGGGGCAGGGAAGTCGGCGATGACAGCCGCCGCGATGACGCAGAGGAACCACGCGTCGCGCCATGTCCGGAACGCAAACACGCTGGCGAACAGGAGCAGAGCCAACTTGAAGGGATCGATTTTCTTCTGCCAGCCCAGGGCAAAGTAGGCGCCAACGGCTAACAGCAGCTCCAGGTACTGATTGAAGTACTGGAAGCTTAAGGCCTGCAGTTCGATGATTATTTTGTACATGATCTTCGATTGCGAGATCACAAACGCCTGCCAATACAAGTGATAGGAATAGGGCCCCACACAAGCAACCAGACCACAGCCGGCCAGAACCGCGAATGGCGCCAGCACTGGAAGCGTGGGCGATTGCAGGAAGTCCGGATAGATGCGATAGCGGATTGCCAGACGCTGCAGCAAGTTCATTCCGGCGAACAAGCTGACGACGGCAAGTCCATAGATGAACTGGATGTGAATATTCGCCCAAACCACGAAGACAAGCGGCAGGTAATACAGCAGGCGCACTCGTCCGCTGCGTTGCGCCTCGAACAAGAGCGTCAGCGTGATCGTGAACAGCACCACGGAGAAAAACAGCGGCCGGGGTGCAATGTTAAAGAGAAACGCGGTATAGACAATGATGGAGAGCGCCCATGCGACCCAGAAGCGGCCGGAGATCCGTTGCAACATTACAAATACGGCGAGAGCAACCGCAATGGTGAGTCCGACTCCGAACAGGCCCATGCCCACGAAGCTGAACCAGTCATAGGCGCGCGCGAGCAGAACCTCATAGCCCCAACTGTAGGCCATCCACGGACGATTCGCGGCGGTACCGGAAAAGATGCCATTGTGCGGAAACGCGTGATTGTGAACGATCCAATCGCCCACGCTCAGATGCCACCACATATCCGGATCGAGGGCGAATAGCTTTTTCGACAAGCACCCGGTGCCGACTCCGACAATCAAGCCCGTCAGCGCCGCCAGTCGCAGCACTCGGAGTTTGGAAAGCCCAATCAGGTCCCGCATTACGCTCATCGTGTTCGGTTCCTCAGGGCGTCCATTGTCGCACTCGTTGGCCGGAATCGCCGCGAATACGGCGCCATCACTATTGGAAGACAACCGACGACAGGATCAGCTGGAGCGACTCCCGCGCATGGTCCGCCATAGGATCTCCCAGGGAACCGGGTCGCGAGGGCCGTGGACCGGAAGAGTCATCCGTTAGTGAGACCTTAATGTGCAATTCGTAGCAAGTCCCGTTCTTGAAGATCCGGTAGAAATCGGCGGCTTGAGAATGTCCGGGTGTCTTTTTCCGGGTGACGACGTGCTGGAACGTGCGATTCCCGATCGTAATCGACGTTGGCTGCATTACATCTCTGTCCGCACGCCGGAGCTGATCCGCATAAGTCAGGCAGCCTGATTCGCTGGTCACGCCGGGAACCGTGTCCACCGAGAAACCGGCGGCTTCGAACTTCGTTTCTTCGTAGCTCTCGATCGGATAGATTACGCAGGCCAGAGCGGTGGAGAAGTCGCACACCGGAATCGATGAACGTCTGCCCTGCGTCGCTTTCAGAATGCGTTCCCCCACCAGGAGTTCGTAGGTTTGTGGATAAACGAATTGAAAGGTTCCGTCCGGGCTGGTGAAAATGTCCAGAGGCGGTGCCCCCTGGCCGAACGCGCTGACCCAGCCGAAACTCAGCCAGAGAACGCCGATACCGAACAACCTGCTCATACTCACCCGTTCGTAAGCAACGTTTGGGGCCCTACATCGCAGGCTTCTCGGTCTTGGTGCCGGGAGCGATGTTCAAATGCTTTTTGGCTTGCGCCATCATTTGCTCTACTTGGGCTCGTTTCGGGCTATCGGGGGTCGACTTTCAAAAAAGCTTGCCAGGCGGCGATGGCCGCTTGCGGGTCCGCTTTTCCTTTCCACTCAAAATAACCGAGGTTGAACAGAACCTTCGCATTCTTGGGATCAATCTTGGCCGCTTGATTGAGTGTGGCGACCGCCTTATCCACGTCCCCCAATTTGACGTAGACGAACGCCAGTTCGTTCAGATTGTCGGCGTTCGGTTTCACGCTGGCCGACCGTTCATAGTATTGCTGAGAACTTTGAAACTGCCCCGCCGCCATATACGCCCGGCCAATCTTGGCCAGCAAGTCTGCGTCCTGAGGCGTCTTCTGCAATTGTTCGAGCAGGGGAGCGACTTGCTTGTCCGCCATCCGTTTCATGTCCGACGCGCTTGGCATGGACGGGCCTGGATTCCCCGGTGCAGCGCTTGGCGCAACCGTCGCCGTAGTGGTGCCGGCGTTGGCCACCGCGGGCGCGTGCAGGAAATACCCCGCCGCTGTGCCTAGAACGAGGCAGATCACCGCCATGGTGTAGGTCTGAACATTATTCCAGGGCTTCGAATCTTGCTGGTTCGTTTCCATAAATCTCCTTATCGCTTACGAGAAGCGGAGGGAGTTGCTGGCATCTCCCCGTTTGCATCTCGATCCACACACGGCAACATCTTGATCGCCTGATCCACGTCAAAAGGCATAAATGCACGTAGAATGCCAAAAAGATTTACCCTGACGGGTGGCATCCGTAATCTTTTCAACCACTTGCCCGGTGCTTGCCAGGATTCCGGCAACTCTTGGGGAATCGAAAACCCCAAATCGCGCAAGCCGGAGGGGCATATCACCCACCACCGAACTCCACGCCCAGCGGTACCAGCGACCGAAGACGGAGGGTATGGAGCCAACGGAAATTGTGCCGAGGGCCACGACGCACGGACACATGTGATTTGAATCACACCCTGCCAGCGGCGTGCTCACGGGACAATCCCTACACGGAATCAGGGGATTTCAACAGGAGAATCTTCATGACTGATACAAAAATGACTGATACAAAGACTTCCGCATCTGGTCAATGGACCAGCACCCAGGCGTACGTGATATCGGTGATCTGTCTACTCGTGGGGGTAGCGTTCGGATATCTGCTGCGCGGTTCTGCCCCGACCCAGGCGGCGGGGCCCGTCAATGCGGCACAGACGCAGATGAGTGGCGGCAGTGTCCCTGCGGGAGGTCCGTCCGCCATGGGCGGTGCGCCTCAGCCGACTCCCCAACAGTTGAGACAGATGGCCGATACGCAGGCGCAGCCGCTCCTGGCCCAGCTCAAAAGCGATCCTAACAATGCGCAACTGCTCTACAAGATCGGCAACCTGTACTATGACGCCCAGCAATATCCCGACGCCGTGACCTATTACGAGAGTCCTTGAAGATCGATCCGAAGGCGACCGACGTCCGCACCGACCTGGGCACGGCATATCACTTAATGGGGCAGCCCGATCGCGCCATCAGCGAGTACGACGAGGTGCTCAAGGTCGATGGCAAGCACGCCAACGCGCTGTTCAACGAAGGCATGGTCAAGTGGCAGGACAAAATGGATATGAATGGCGCGGTGGCAGCGTGGAAGCACTTGCTGGAAACCAATCCCCGATTATCCCCAGCGGGACAACGTGCAGCGTCTCATCGCGCAGGCCGAGCAAGCACCTGACGATGAAATCGCCGGACGAAGACCGACAAGACCGTCAGAGGCGGCGCAGATAAGCTGAACGCTCGTGCTGCAACGAGGGATGGAAGACCATGGACGCGTCCGCATGAATTCCGATCTGGAGACGAAGGAAGTCGCGACTGTCCGGCGTCCTCACTCGCGGTCTGGTCGTAGCAGCCGCTATTTTTGTTCCGCTGCTGATTCTCGGAATGATCGAGTCTGAGCCTGAGAATCGCGGGCGTAGGATACAGCACCGACCTTCTGATCCCATGCACGGTTCGAGGCACTCCAGCTTCCTGCTACAACCTGTTCTTTGCCGCACCCTTCTTTCCCGCAGGCATGGTGCAAACGCCGCGTCTGTATTCCATCCCAGCCACCAAGCCTCCCGGAACCATCAGGATCTTTGTTCTGGGAGAATCCGCGGCGATGGGCGACCCCGATTCCGCCTATGGATTCAGTCGATATCTGGAGGTCATGCTTCGCGAGCGCTACCCGTCGATCCGCTTCGAGATCGTGAACACCGGGAGCGTGGCCATCAATTCGCACGTCGAGTTGCCGATCGCCAAAGGCTTGGCCGATCAGCACCCGGACATCTTCATCAGCTACTCGGGAAACAACGAAGTCGTCGGCCCTTACGGTGCCGGGACGATGCTCACGTCGTCCGCGATGAGCATGCCGTTTGTACGCGCCAGCATGTTCTACCACTCGACCCGCATCGGCCAGTTTGTCACCCGGCTGGGTACTCAAAAGAGGGAATGGCATGGCATGGAGATGTTTCTCGACAAACAGGTGCCCGCAAGTTCGCCCCAGATGAAATCTGTGTACGCGAATTTCGAGCGGAATCTGCGCGACACCATCGCCGTCGCCCACAAGGCGGGCGCTAAGGTCATTGTCGCCACGGTAGCGACCAATCTAAAGGACTGTGCGCCGTTCGCGTCTCTGCATCGGGACGGCCTGAAAGCTGACGATCTGCGCTCCTGGACGGCGCTGGTGCAGCAAGGCACTGAGTTGGAAGCGGCGAATTCTCCCGCTGAAGCGTTGAAGGCGTATCTTTCTGCAGCGAAAATCGATGACGATTATGCCGAACTCGAGTTCCGCATCGCGCGCAGCTTGTGGGCTACCGGAGACTACAATGCCGCGAAGAAACATTTTGTCCGTGCCCGTGATTTGGACACGCTTCGTTTTCGCGCCGACAGCCGGATCAACGAGATCAACCGGTCGGTCGCTACTTCATCTCCGGATGTCTCCCTCGTCGATGTCGAGAAGATCCTGTCCGATGCAAGTCCTGACGGGATCGTCGGCAGCGACCTTGTTTATGAGCACGTACACCTGACCCCGGAAGGGAATTACATTTTGGCGCGTGCGATGCTCGAGCAGGTCGCGAACACTCTTCACCTCGATGCGGCACAGTCGCCTGACCCGGCGGTCTTGTCCGCAGTCGATTGCGATCGGTTGCTGGCCTTGACTCGCTACGATCGCTATCGTGTGGCCGCAGAAATGCTCGGCCGACTGCAAAAGGCGCCATTCACGACGCAACTGAATCATTCGGAACAACTCCTTCGCATGGCAGCCAAGGCGCAGCGTCCGGACGAGCCCCCGAATGACACGGCCGCGCAGTACCAGTGGGCCATCACAAGAAGCCCGGAAGATACCATGCTGCGCCTGCGTTTTGGCATGTTCCTGTATCCCTACAATCGTGCCGCCTCCGCGGAACAGGTTGGGATGGCCCAGCCCTGGGATGGCTATCCTGTGTTTCTGCCCGACGGAACGCAGGTCCGCTGAGAAACTTTCGGCCACAGTCGAACATTAGAAGCGGCGATACATCAACTGCCCTGCGCTCGCCTCTTGCCCATGCGTGATCATCAGAACGAAGATCAAGGCCAGGAAGTAAAGCGACGGAATCCAAAACCAGCGCCAGCGAGCGATCAGCGCGAACGCTCCCGAGTGCGGACTGTCTGTCTTTGTCACGGACTGATCGATGGCATCGCTCACGAGCACGACAATCAAATATCCAGCCGATAGCATCGCGACCAAAACATAGAGGCTTGAACTAAGAAAGTGCGAGGAATAGCTTGCTGGCGAGAAGATCGCAGAGAGCATTTGCCCAGCCTGCGTCACAGAATTCGCACGGAAGAAGATCCATCCCAGACTGATCAAAGTCGCAGTGGCCGCCCAGGAGAGCGGCGTCCAGAGTTTTGCCGACGGCTCCCAGTTGAACCTGCGCGCCGACTGCTGCACTTGCCGGTGCGCCACCAGTAGCACACCGTGGTAGCAGCCCCAAATCAAAAAGAGCAGGGCCACTTTGTGCCACAGCCCGAAAGCGACCATCGAGAGAGCCAGCGCCAGATTGCGCCACCACATCTCGCGGCGCAAAGGCGCGAGCGGAAAGAAAACATAATCGCGAATCCAGAACGAAAGAGACATGTGCCAGCGCGTCCAGAAGACCGACGGACTGGTCGACGCAAACGGCCGCTCGAAATTCTCCGGCACGGTGATGCCCAGCGCTTTGGCGCCTCCGACAGCGATGTGCGTGTACCCGGCAAAATCAAAGAAAAGCTGCAATCCATAACCGAATGCAAGGCACAACGCGTCGGCACCGCTCCATTGCGTGGCGTGATCGAAGCCGCTCACGATTCCGTCTCCGGCCAGAATCCCTTGTCCGAGCAACCTGGCGATCTGCATCATCAGCACGCCGATCGCGATGCGCCGAAAGCCTTGCCAGACATCGCCCCATGGCGTCGTCTCTTCCGACCGAAACTGCGGCAGCATATCCGGCATGCGGCACACCGGGCCAGAGATCGTAACCGGGAAAAACACGATGTAGAGCGCGAATTCGACGAGAGACGGGTCGAGTTCCTCGCCGCGATACAGGTCGAAGAGATAACTCAGCGCCTGGAAAGTCCAGAACGAGATACCTAACGGCAGCGCCAGATTCGAAAGGCTCTGCAGCGCGTTAAGTTGTGTGTGAATTGCCAGCTCAGGAACGTATTTGAAGACGCTCAACAGCCCCAGGTTGAAAACAATGCCTGTGACCAGCGGCAACCATGATGGATTCCTCCGGAGCCATTTCCCAATCAGAAAGTTCACCAGGATCGACGCGACCAGAACGCCTGCGAACCATGGAACCCAGGTGAGATAAAGCGCAAAGCTGGCAAGCAGAAGAAACGTCTGCCGAACCCTTCGCGAGCGAACCGTGGCGAAGAGTCCAACACACATCAAGAACAGCAAGACATAGCAGATACCCTGGAACAACGCGCCCCCCTTCTCCAACTCAGTGCCCGCCCGCCATGCGCTGGATGACCTGCTGCTGCAAGCGCAAGGCTGTGACGTCTCCGGGACTAATGGTCAGCGCCTGGGAGACTGACTTCAGTGCCGCGTCGTATTCCCCGAGTTGCATCAGCGCCTCACTGGACTCTCTCAAGCACAGCAGCGCCATGTGGCGGCTGGCGGTGTACCTTAGCGCGAGTTGATATTCTCCGATGGCGTCACGAAACTGGCCGCGCCCCGACAGAATATGTGCAATGTTGTAATGACAATATTCCGTGCGCGGCTGAATCATGCAGGATTCCTGATAGTGCAGCAGAGCTTCATCAACCCGGCCGGCGGAGAACAGCGCGTTTCCATAAAGCTGTTCGAGCCACATGTCGGGCTGGCCCCATGCCCTCTCCGCCCGCGCAAACAGAGTCACGCCGTTTTGCCAATTGCGCAGGTAGTGATATGTGGCAACGCCAAGACCGACGACAAGACATAACGCGGCGACCGGCAAAGAAGCACGCGCAACCGGAGAATGTTCAACCGCGTTGCCGATGCCCCACACCAGCGCGATCAACAGACCAACGGCCGGAACATACATATACCGATCAGCCATGCCCTGAAACCCGACCTGAACGATGCCAATTACCGGAACCAGTGCGATGAGAAAGAAAAACCATCCAACCGCCAAGTAACGTTCCCGGCGGAGGTACAAAACGAACGCGCTGATCGCGATCAGAACCACCACGGAGGCAATCGCATCGCCCAAGGGCGGTGAAAGTCGCAGGGGATAATACGTCGCGAGGCGAACCGGCCAAAAGACCTTGCCGACGTAGGCGACACACGAGATCGCGGCGTTCTCGATGCGGGCAGAGAGGGGCAGCAAGGACAATCCCATTACCGAGCCCCCCGCCCCCTGCGCCCTTTCCGTGAGCACCGAACTCGCCGCGCTCATCACAAACAATGGGAGTTTTTCCGCCGTCAGCCTTACCAACCTGCGCGGGAAGGGAAGTTCCTCCAACCGCTGCAACGGCCAGTAGTCGAAGAGCAACAACAGCAGGGGAAGACTCACCGCCATCGGCTTCGACATCAGCGCGAGCGCAAACGCGCCAACGATTGCCAGATACGGCTTCCATCCCCCGCGACGCACGTACCATCCATAGGCGGCCACCGTCAGTAACGAAAAGAACGCACTGAGCAGGCTCTTTCTTTGCGCGATCCAGGCGACCGTCTCCACGTTGAGAGGATGCACCGCAAACAATGCGGCGACCACGAAGCTTCGCCCCACCAACCCCGTTGCCCGCTGCAAAATCCAGAACAGCAGCAGCACGTTGGCCGCGTGCAGCAAGACGTTGATGTAGTGCTGGGCGCCTGAATTCAGCCCAAACAACTGGCAGTCCAGCATGTGCGACAGCCATGTCACCGGATGCCAGTTGGACTGCTCAAAACTAGTAAACGCCCAAACGATATTCGCGATCTTCAATCCGGAGACGACATGGGGATTGTCGGTGACATAAGCGTCGTCGTCCCACAGCTTGATGAAATCGTGATGAATCACCGGAAGGTACAACAGCAGGACAATGGCCACCAGCAGAGCGCCCAGTAACGCCCGTTGATTGCGCAGATTGTCGACCGGCTCCAACTGCATGGAAGGATTCCATTCAGCAACGAAGCAAAGAGTATAAACGGCAGTGTGCAACGCAGACGTGGGCAGGCCCAGGGAGGCTGCGACCACTGGTCTACAATGTCGTGTGATTCGATTCGCCAACCTGATCGACGCTCTGGACGCGGCGCCCGCTGACCGACCGTTCATCACCTTTTGGATCGACGAGGACGAAACCGAACGGGTGACATTCGCCGAGTTCCGTCAGCGGGCACGAGCGGAATCCGAGACCTTGCGCAAGAGCGGTCTTGCAGCCGGCGACCGCGTCGTCATCATCATGCCGCAAGGCATTCCTGCCATGACCACGTTCGCGGCCGCGATGATGATCGGTGCCGTGCCGGCGTTTCTCGCGTACCCGAATTTCAAGGTCGAGCCCGCGAAGTATCGCTCGGGACTGGAAGGCGTGACGGCTAACCTCAGCGCGAGAGCGGTGGTGATCGACGCTGAGTTTCCCGAGGAGATGCTGAACAGCGTCTCTCTCGACGACGGAACCACGCTGATTCGCGCGGCCGGTAAGACTCTGATCGAAGACATTCCGCAACCCGGTTTCCAACTTGACGCGGCAGAAATCAAGCCCAACAGCTTGGCCTTCATTCAACATTCCGCCGGTACAACCGGGCTGCAGAAGGGAGTCGCTTTAAGTCATGGCGCGGTCCTGCCCCAGCTCGAACATTTGGGAAAAGCTTTGAAGATCGACGGCGCGACCGACCGTGTCTACAGCTGGCTGCCCCTCTACCACGACATGGGGTTGATCGCCTGCTTCATGTTGCCCATGGTCTATCACGTTCCGGTGGTGATGCAATCGCCCCTGGATTGGGTTATGCAGCCTGAATCCATGTTGCAGGTTGTGAGCGAGCACAAATGCACCCTGGCCTGGATGCCAAACTTTGCGTTCCAGTTTGTCCCGCGGCGCACCCCGAAGAGCCGCTGGGCCGCGTACGATCTTTCCTCCCTGCGCCTGCTGATCAACTGTTCCGAGCCGGTGCACGCCGGCAGCATGAGGGAGTTTCAAAAGGCCTTTTCAATTCGAAGCGGTGTGCTGCAGTCGTCGTACGCGATGGCCGAAAACGTCTTCGCCGTGACCCAGTCCGACATTGATCGCGACCCAGTCACCATCTACGTGGACGGGCAGCAGTTTCGCAGCGCGCATCGCGTGATCCCCGTAGACAGAGAAACGCCGGGAGCAGTGTGTTTCACCTCGTCCGGGTGCCTGCTGCCCAATCAGAAGGTCCGCATCGTATCCGATTCCGGCGAACTTCTTAAGGACGACTGCGTCGGCGAGATTCTCATCCAGAGCGATTGCTTGTTTGACGGCTACTACAATCGCTCCGACCTTACAAACCAAGGGATGGTGGATGGCTGGTACCGCACCGGCGACCTTGGCTTTTATCGTGATGGCGAACTCTACGTTGTGGGGCGCAAGAAAGATCTGCTCATCGTTGGGGGCGAGAACATATACCCGCAGGACATCGAACAAATCGTGAGCGGCCACTCCGCAGTTCACGATGGACGCGTCGTTGCGATGGGTCTGTATAATCCTGATCTTGGAACCGAAGACATCGTAGTCGTGGCCGAACTGGAAGACGAAGAGTTGCTCGCTAAGGGCCCCGAACTCGAAAGCGAGATTCGCGCCAAGATCGTCGCAGCGTTGGGAATTGCGGTACGAACCATATTCCTGAAGCCGCCGAAGTGGATCGTCAAAAGCACCGCCGGGAAGCCTGCACGCTCCGCGACGCGCGAGAAGTTGCTGCGAGAGCATCCGGAGTTGAACTCGGAAGCGCAGATCTCAGTTTAGGAGAGCAGAATCCGCATGACCGCAGAAGAACAGCAGATGGTCGAGCATATTGTGCAGTTGATTCGAAAACCGAACCTGACCATCGACGAAAATACTCCCCTGGTATCGTCCGGACTTATCGACTCCATGGCTCTGGTCGACCTGTTGCTGAAACTCGAGGACCTCACGCACAAGCGGATTCCCGCCGGAAAAGTCCAACCCAAGGACATGGACACGGTTGCGAAAATGTTCGCCACTGCCGAGCGCGTGGGCAAGCCGCGAAAGTAGCGGCGTGAACGGGTCTGGCAACCTTATAATGAGCCTTGTTTTCGGCAAGACACATTCAGCTTGTGTCTTGAACGCTCGAGCACAAATGAGCCAGGCCATCCCAATCTCTTCGGCAGAGCGCAGACCCGTAGCCACGGGGGATGCGATTGAAGTCTCCGTTGTCTTACCCTGCCTTAACGAACGCGAAACCGTCGGCGTGTGCGTCGCGAAAGCGATGGCTGCCCTGCAGAGCGCTGGGATTCACGGCGAGGTTCTGGTCGCCGATAACGGATCGACCGATGACTCCATCGAACTCGCCCAGTCTGCCGGCGCGAGAGTGGTGAACATTGAGCAGCGTGGATACGGCAATGCGCTTCGAGGTGGAATCCTGGCGGCCCGCGGCGTCTATGTCCTGATGGCAGACTCCGACGACAGTTACGATTTCGGGCACATCCCTCGATTTGTCGAGCAGCTCAGGAATGGTTCTGATCTGGTGATGGGCAACCGTTTTCTCGGAGGGATCCACAGGGGAGCGATGCCCGTGCTGCACCGGTATCTCGGCAATCCCGTGCTTACCGCAATCGGCAGGCTTTTCTTTCATTCGCCGTCCCGCGACTTTCACTGTGGCATACGCGCCTTCCGCAAAGACAGCTATGACCGCATGGACATCCGCTCGACCGGCATGGAATTTGCCAGCGAGATGGTGGTGAAGGCCAGCCTATTGCGGATGAACGTGAGTGAAGTCGCCACCACTCTGTCGCCGGATGGTCGCAGTCACCCGCCCCACTTGCGGACCTGGCACGATGGCTGGCGCCACCTGCGCTTCCTGCTGATGTACAGCCCCAGATGGCTCTTTTTGTATCCAGGGATCGCTTCCATCCTGGTGGGCCTCACAGCGTGTTTCTGGCTCCTGCCCGGTCCACGCCGCATCGGCGACGTAGTGTTCGACGTTCACACGCTCGCCTATGCCTTCGGTTCCATGCTGGTTGGATTTCAGCTGCTGGCCTTTGCTGTATTCACCAAAGTTTTCGCCATTACCGAAGGTCTGTTGCCTGAAGATCCCAGGCTCAATCGCATGTTCGATTTCATCAAGCTCGAAACCGGCTTGATCGTGGGAGGTTTGTTCGTACTGCTGGGAATCTCTGGATCGCTGTTTGCGCTCTCCACCTGGGCCCGAAGCAGTTTTGGCCCCATCACTTCGGCCAACATTTTGCGCATTGTCCTGCTCTCCGTCTTTGCGCTGGTTCTCGGACCGCAGATTATCTTCAGCAGTTTCTTCCTGAGCATTCTCGGGCTGCGCCGCCGCTAACCATGCCGCCAGCTGAGTTCGATTCCTTCGCGCAAAGCTACGAGCAGGACCTGGCGAAATCCCTCGCCATCACGGGCGAGGGCAGAGAGTTCTACGCGCTAAAGCGAATCGATTGGACGGCGCAATGCCTCGCCCGCCTCAACCATCCGGTCCAACGCATTTTGGATTACGGCTGCGGCGACGGCGCCAACGTGCCCATGCTGGCAGCCCGATTCAAAGCTGATGAGGTGCTTGGCGTGGATGTCTCAAGTGAGTCGATCGCCGTAGCCCGCCAGTCTCATACGAGAGCCGGACTGTCGTTTCTGTGCACGAACGATTGGACTCCGGATGGCACGATGGACCTAGCTTTTACCAACGGCGTCTTCCATCATATCCCTCCGGTCGAGCGGAAGGATTGCCTGGCAGCGGTTCGCCGCTCCTTGCGCGCGGGTGGACTGTTCGCCTTCTGGGAAAACAATCCCTGGAATCCCGGCACGGTGTACGTGATGTCGCAATGCGCGTTCGACGAGCACGCCATCACGATCAGTCCTCGCGCAGCCCGCGAGATTCTGTCCAACGCGGGTTTCAAGATTCTCCGAACCGATTCGCTTTTCTACTTCCCTCGCCCATTGCGCTTCCTGCGCCCCGCCGAACGTTGGCTGAGCGGCCTCCCCTTCGGTGGCCAATATCTGGTGTTGTGCCAGAATCCCCTCTAGATCGCGTGCGCCTATGGTCGCTGCTCTCTCACGACCGCCGGATCTAAGCGGTGGCTGGTCATCGCAGTCGCCTCCGCTTCCGCCAGCATCTGGTTGCGATCCCATTCCGGCCGCAGAACCATAGCCTTAATGCGGAAGTGCGATTCTTTGGAAGCATCATCAATGCGAATCAGGATTTCGTTCTTCTGTATGTGAAATCGCGTGACTTCTGCCAGCGGAATCAGCTGATCCGTCGTCCTGCCGCTGATGACATAGACCACGCGATCCCCCACCAGAACATACTCGGGACATTGCAGACCCGCTTCCACCATGCGGTCCCCGGACATCACCGCCATGAATCCGTGCTGCGGCCCCATGCAATCCGTCATGCGCATGCGGACGATCGTGCCTTCCTCGTGGGAATGGCTCTGAGCTAAAAGGCAAACCGGGAATGCGAGCACAAGCATGCAGAACAGCGTGCGTTTCATAGTCCCCCATTTATCGAACTTGGTCTGGATAGTAGTATCCGCTTCGGCTGCGGAACTGCAGGTTAAGGTTGTGAGTAGGAAGAATGCGGACAGTGTGGAACCCGGAAGCATGACTCGGCAGCCGGTAGCTGACCAAATAACTTGCTCGAAAGCCTTCCAGGATTGCATTCATTGCATGCGTAGCCGCGCCGGGCGGCGGGAAGTAGCGGCCCCCGGTTGCGCTGGCGAGTTTGTATAGAGCTACAGCGCCTTGCGACCATCCGGCCTTGTTCACGTCGATGCAGTCCAACTGCACCTCGTCGCGCAGCGAGGCATTGACGGCATCTCCCAGAGAGTTTCCGCTAAGGTTGTCTTCGCCGTCGGAAAGCACGATGAGAACTTTCTCAGCCTGAGCGTCGCCGTGCTGCGCCAGAAAGTCGGCTGCGTACACGATCGTGTCGAACAAGGGAGTCAGGCCCCCGGCGTGTGCCGGGAACCGCTGGGCTGCGTGCGACGCGCGGCAGTCTCCGGCGCAGAGCAGAATGGGATGCGATCCTTCGAAGGAGAAGATTGAGAGATTGTCCTCCGGCACGCCCGCCGTTTGCGACACCAGCTCGAGAATATCGGCCATCTCCTGGCGGAAGCGCGGGCTCACCGATTCGCTGTCATCGACGAGAATTGCGATTTGCAGTTTCGTCCAGTCGGAACGAGTAAAGCTTTGAAAATTGCGGACGATAACATCCTTGTCAACGACAGCGAAGTCGCTGGCCTGCAATGTGGCCACACCGTGATTGTTCTGGTCCAGGGCAGAAAAGTTCAGCCGCACCTCGGTGGTGCCCGTGCGATAGGTGAATTCGGCCGGATCTCCGGCCATACCCATGGTGAGCCCACTGCAAAACAGCACCAGCGTCAGCAGCGGCCAGTGGCGGCGACAAGATACAAGTGTGGCCATACCGACTACATCGGCCTTTTGTAGGAAACTTTAGGTCGCTCCCCATTACGCTAGTCATTTCGTGCGCACGGTGCCGCTTGACACGCCTTCAAAACCAGTACCAGTCTGCGAGCCAATCCTGAGATTCCACAAATGTAAACGCGGAAGCTTATCGGTCCGCCACACAAGCATGATCCTCTTGCAAGCACCCTATGCGGCAAATCACGCGCTCCTGTGCGCGGCGGCACAGTGTTAAAACGCCTGCGGTCGCTACCATGGACACGTCTTCCCCCGGTGCTCGGAAACTGCCGTTTCGGCCCTTTCCTTTTCCGAGAGTGAGCCTTCATGCACGGCCTCGGCAGCCTGTCCTTTCGCTGGTTCTGTTCGGAGGAGTGTTCCCCTTCTTCCGTGAGGCAAGTCCTGTCTCGTTCCCAGCGCGATCCCCGACCTCGATTGTCACCGCCCTGATCTCGGCCCGAAGGCGCTTCTGCGTCATCGGGCTTCAGACGACTCATATCTTCAGGAGGCGGACTATGACACGTCGGACCATGACACGTCGAACCATGACACGTCGAACCTTGACACGTCGAACCTTGACACGGCGCTCCTTTCTCACCGTTTTTACCCTGCTGGCATCGATCCCGGTTTTTGCAGGCGGCACTCCGAAATCCGGTCCGGAACAGGCAATCGACCGAATCATCGCCAACGAACGCGCGCTCAGCACAACCATGCGCAGCTACAGTCCGATGGTCGAAACCTACCTGCAGCGCATGCAACCCGACTCGACCATGGGATTCCTTCCCGCCGAGGACCACTACTTCCTCGGACGCGTGCAGTTTCAGCAGGCGAAGGAGGAGTTCTATCTTGACAAGCGCCTGGTCGAGCGCATGGCGGGTTCGTTCTCGAAGCTCTATTCCCTCAGTCCCGTGGGCTTCTCGGCAATGATCTTCGTCGATCGCAGTGGCTTCGACCGCAAGAATTACGAACTGCACTATTTGCGCAGCGAGTTTCTGGGCGAAGTACGCTGCCTGCTCTTCGAAGTGAATCCCCGCAAAGATCGCAACGTGCCCCGCTTCAAGGGCGCCATCTGGGTAGAAGACGGCGGCTACAATATTGTTCGATTCAACGGCAGCTACGGGACGTTCCACATCGATAGCTGGCGTATGAACTTGCGCGAAGGCGTCTGGCTTCCCGCGGTCGTGTACTCTGAAGAGTTCGATTCCAGCAAGCCGCAACAGCAAACCCCACGGCTGAAAGCGCAGACGCGTATCTGGGGTTACAACCTCGGGGTGCGCCGGGAATCGGAGTTTGCAGAGATTGTGGTTGATCCCGCTGCGGCCAGAGATCTCTCCGAGAATCCCGACCAGAGCCCGCTCGACATTCAGCGGTCCTGGCAACGCCGTGCGGAAGACAACGTCATCATCAAGCTTGAGGAACTTGGTCTGGTCGCGCCGGAAGGCGAGGTCGATAAGGTTCTGCAAACCGTCATCACGAATCTGGAAGTCACCAACAAGATTGTTCTCGATCCCGAAGTCCGCTGCCGCATCATTCCTACGACGCCCATCGAAGTCGCCACCATTGGCCACACGATCCTGATTAGTCGCGGACTGCTCGATGCTCTGCCCAATGAAGCCGCACTGGCCGTGATTCTGTCTCATGCTCTGGCGCATGCTGCGCTCGGCCACGACCTCGACAGCAGCTTCGCATTCAACGATCGCATGGTTGTCCCCAGCCTGCAGCAGTTGCCGCTCTTTGACTTCAAGCACACTCCCGAGCAGGAGCGCGAGGCCGAAGCGCTGGCGGTGAAGTTCCTGGCCAACTCACCCTACAAAGACAACCTCGCCGAGGCCGGACTGTTTTTGAAAGCGCTGGCCAAGTATGAGCGGAAAGTTCCCAACCTGACCAAGGCGACGCTGGGCGAGAGCCTCGTCGCTGACGGCCGGGTCTCGTTCATGAGTCCGATTGCCGATGCCGCCCCGGCCCTCGAACTCGATAATCCGCAACAGATCGTGGCCTTGCCACTCGGCAGTCGCGTGAAGCTTGATCCGTGGGCGGGGCAGTTGAAATTCGTGAAAGCGCACCCACCGCACATCTATTCGGCGAAAGATAAGTTGGCTCTGGAGGTCACGCCGTTCTCGCCATACCTGGTTCGTCTGAAACCGGGCGCGGCGAATGGAGTTTCACAGGATTCGACGCAAGACCGTTGATGGAGGACCCATGAGTGTCTCCGCGCGGTTCGCGCTTCGTGTGATGGTCGCCTGCCTGCTGGGCACCTGCTTGTGCTACGCAGGCTCGCATCCTGTTCGCGTCGATCAGAATTCGAACTGCCTGGAGTGCCACGCCGACCACGCCACGGGAGATCACGTACATCCTGCCGTCACGCTGGGATGCACTTCCTGTCACAGCATCGACAACCGGGACGACGCGACCTATGTGGTTCTCAAGCCGGCGAAGGGCGTCGCATGCTTTGAATGTCATGGCCCGGCGTCGTTCCTGTACCCGCACCTTCCCTATGCTTCGGGGATGTGCACGCGATGCCATAATCCGCACACTTCGGCGAATGCTCATTTGCTGCGTTCAAAGGTGAACGATCTTTGTTTGACGTGTCACTTGCGCACGAAAGAGAGCGTGCCCTCGCGCTACATGCCGACGATCGAACTCACGGCCAACAACAGCATGGGACACCCCTACCTGCGACATCCCGTGAGCGGCAGCCACGATGATCTGAACGGTGGCGAGATGTCGTGCATGAGCTGCCACCGCGCGCACGGAGGCACGCAGTTGCACCTGTTGAGGGCAGCGGAGGAGATTCCAGAAGATGCACTGAACCACAACACCGAGACCAAGGACATGTGCAACAAATGCCATCAGCGGATGTGGGGGCTGGAGGGTGCGTCGCTGAACAAAAAGCACAAGAAGAACCACCACTAGCTGATGTGGGGATGTGGAAATATGGGGACAGCCGCCTTCGGCTAGCTTGCCCTGAGCGAAGTCGAAGGGTCGAGCGAAGCTCGACGGGGTTGGTTCAGCAGCCAGACTCCATAGGAACATCGAGTCTAGGTGATGCTGACTTCGGTATACGTCCCGTACACCTGGCGCAACGCTTCGCAGATTTCGCCCACGGTAGCGTAGGCACGCACCGCATCCACGATGTACGGCATGGTGTTGGCGGGCGAGACGTTTTCGTTGGTGCCCGCATTCGGCTCTTGCGCCGCGGCCTTCTTCAGCGCATCCAGCGCCCGCTGAACCGCCTCATTCGAGCGCCGCGCCCGCAAAGTCTTCAGCTTCGCCGACTGCTGACGCGCTACGCTCTCGTCGATGTAGAGAATGTGCGGCGACTCTTCTTCGATGACGAACTCGTTGGCGCCCACGATCACCTTCTCGCGGGCTTCGACCGCGCGCTGGTACTGGTACGACGCCTCGGCGATCTCCTTCTGCGGATAGCCGCGCTCAATGGCCTTCACCATGCCGCCCATGGTGTCGAGTTTGCCGAAATAATCGAAGGCGCCGTTTTCCATCTGCAGCGTCAAGTTTTCTAAGAAATAGGACCCGCCCAGCGGATCGACCGTCTGCGCCACTCCTGACTCATAGGCAATGATCTGCTGCGTGCGCAGGGCGATGCGGGCCGCCTCTTCTGTGGGAAGCGCCAGAGCCTCGTCGTAGGAGTCGGTGTGCAGCGACTGCGTTCCGCCCAGCACTGCTGCGAGTGCCTGCACCGCCACGCGCGCAATATTATTCATCGGCTGCTGCGCAGGCAGAGAGACTCCCGCGGTTTGCGTGTGGAAGCGCATCAGCCAGGTGCGCTGGTTCTTCGCGCCGAAACGATCTTTCATCACGCGACACCAGATCTTGCGCGCCGCGCGGTATTTGGCAATCTCTTCAAAAAAGTCGTTATGCGCATTGAAGAAAAAACTGAGCCGCGGACCGAACTCATCCACATCCAGCCCGCGCCGCCGCGCCCACTCGACATACTCCACGCCGTCATAGAGCGTGAACGCCAGTTCCTGTAGCGCAGTAGAACCGGCCTCGCGGATGTGGTATCCGCTGATCGAAATCGTATTGAAGCGCGGCGTAAACTTCGACCCGAACTCAAAGGTGTCGATCACCAGCCGCATTGACGGCGCCGGAGGATAAATGTATTCCTTCTGCGCGATGTATTCCTTCAGAATGTCGTTTTGAATCGTTCCGGAAATCTTCTTCCAGTCGGCGCCTTGTTTCTCCGCTACGACCAGGTACATGGCCCACAGCACGGACGCAGGTGAATTGATGGTCATCGATACAGTGGTTTTCTCCAGATCGATGCCGCCGAAAAGAATCTCCATGTCTTCGAGCGAATCGATGGCCACGCCGCATTTGCCGACCTCGCCTTCGCTGGCCGGATGATCGGAGTCGTAGCCCATCAGCGTGGGTAGATCGAAGGCGACCGAGAGCCCGCTGCCGCCGTGCTCGAGCAGATACTTGTAGCGCTGGTTGGTCTCCTCAGGCGAGGCGAAGCCCGAGAACTGGCGCATCGTGAAAAGCTTGCCGCGATATCCCGTGGCGTGAATGCCCCGTGTGAAGGGCGCCTGGCCCGGGTAGCCGAGATACTGCTCCTCGCTCCAATCCTGCGGGAGATCGGCCTGGGTATAGAGACGGCGAATCGGCACGCCGGAAATCGTGGTGAAGCGCGCGTTTCCGTGGTCGTCGAGATTTACGCCGGTCGGCGCGCCGATCGGCCGCTCGGGAGACTTCTCGAGCGTGGACGCCAGCGTCTTCTCCGCCCACTTTGTCTCGCCCTCAGAAGGATGGCGATCTTCAAACACATCCGCGATCGGGCTCTCGGCAACCTGCGGCTTCAACGGCTTCTTTTCCATGCCATCCCCAGTACTCTGTCTCGATAATAGGGAAGTGAGAGCCGGGGAGCAAGGCAGGAACCGCGCATGCAAACGACCGGTCGGTATGGGGTAAATCCGTCGTAGTCCTCTGAGCGGCGCGACTTTGGACGGAGCACGTCATCCGAAGGAGAATGTCATCCTGAACCCGGCGTCAAGCCGGGTGAAGGACCTTGCGACGGTTTCCGCCAGGATGAAGTTGCAAGGTTGCTATGCGGGGCACCCAGAGTGGCAGATCCTACTTGTTGCATCGAAGGCGGCAACTGACGTACGGTCCCTCGCGCCGGGTTTGCCGGCGCTCAGGATGACATCGTATTTTTGGTGCGCGAGAGTTCCCATGCCTTCGCATATTTCCATGAAACGTACACGGCATGATACAGGTGCAGCAGCAGGCCTTCGCGGCCGTCAAGGAATCCGAGGCGGAAGAAATAGTTGTAGATGAACGTCGCCAGCGGCCGCAGCACGATATTGATCACACTGAACCGGACTTTGCCGTTGCCCTTGGCCACAACCATCTCCGCGCCCAGCGACGAGTAGCGGTTCATGTGCTCGATGTAGTCAGAGAGCGTGGGGTAGGAGTGATGCAGGAGGGCGCCGCTTCGGAGGCGGCCGATGATACCTTCAACCTGGACGTCCTCGTGGACGAGACGACCCTCGAAGCGGCCGGCGCCCTTCCGGAAGAGTCGCAACTTGGGATCGGGCCATAATCCGCCGTGTTTCATCCAGCGGCCTAGAAACATATTTCTACGTTGCATCCAGTAGCCGCTCATGTTGGCAGGGGGGGGCCAGGTCTCGCCCCTCTCCGCCGCAAGAGCCTGCACGAGTTCTTGCTTCGGATGAGGTCGTCTCTCCTGAACCGCACGCGAAACGAGCGTGGCTAACTGGCGCTCCACTTCCTCGTCCGCGTCCAGACTCAGAATCCAATCTCCGGTGGCCTTGTCGATGGCTGAATTCTTTTGCGCCGAGAATCCCTTCCATTCTTCGACGAACACTTTCGCGCCAAATGACTGCGCGATCTCAACCGTGCGGTCGGTTGAGCCCGAGTCGACAACGATGATCTCTCCCTTGCCGTCGGCCACCAGCGGTCGCACACTGGCGAGCGTGCGGCCAATGTTGGCCTCCTCGTTAAAAGTGATGATGACGACGGAAAGGTTCATAGGTGCAAAGCGTTCGAGGACGTGAAATTGTCTCACACACCGCGGCTAAAGCCTGACTCTCACGGCTGCGGACGCGGCCCTGAAGGTGTCCAGTTCCATGACATCCTTTACAAAACGTTCCGGGACATCCTTTACACTCGGCTCGCAGGCGTCGCGGGTGCAGGGGCCATAGTCGAGCGCGACTGGATCGGATCCAACTCGCAGAGCAGAGTGCGGCGGTAGAACACCAGAATGCGGTGTTCGACTTCCAGCAACCCCACCTCTTTTCCGGCCAGCGCCTTGGTGAGGTAGTGGCGCTGGTGGTGCAGCCGGAACTGTCCGTTGCGGTCGACCTCTTTCACTTCGCTGCCCGCCGGATATTCCCAGGGCGTCTGCGACTCCCGGAACGCTCGCGAACTTTTGTGCCACACCTGATCGGGCGTTTTCATCTGCAGGGCTTCGTGCGGACGCACACAGTTGTATTCCTTGCGAAAATCGTTCAGCCAGCTTTGCCGTTCGCCGTCCTCGGGCGTGCCCCGGCGCAACAGAGCCGCGGTCAGGCTGCGATGAAACCGTTCCACCTTGCCCTGCGTCTGGGGATGCTGATAGCCGCTGAAGCGCAAGCTCACATCTTGATCCATCAGCCACACCGTAAATTGACTCCAGCCCATGCGCCCTTGGGGGTTGAACCAGGGCGTGCCGTGATCCATCAGCATCTCTTCCGGCACTCCGCTTTCGCGGAAAACCCGCTCCAACACTGCCTGTACGCCCCGCGCCTGCGTGCTGCCCGTGTTCTCCAGAGCCAGCGCATAGCGGCTGTGATCGTCCAGCACCGACAGCGGACCCACCGGCTGATCCCACCCCTTGGGCCCTTTGAAGTCCATCTGCCAGAGCTGGTTCGGCTGCGCCCGCTCGAAGCGCCGCAGCGCCATCGGCTGTCGGTCCCAGTCCCGCACCAACTGGTGCCGCAGAAAAATGCGATGAATCGTGCTCGCCGGCAGCCCGATTCCTTGCTCTCGCAACAGATGCCGAATCTTGCGCGCTCCCCAATCCGGCCGCCGCCGCCGCAACTCCACCACCCGTTGCTCCACCTCGGCCGGCGTTCTCTCCGGACTGTGATGCGGACGCCGGCTCTCCTCCTGCATCCCCGCGATCCCACGCTCCTGGTACCGCTTCAGCCAGCCATAGGCCGTCGGCCGCGAGATCTCGAACTCGGCACACAACTCGGTCAAACTCTTTTCCCGCCGACTCGCCGCCACCACAAATCTCACCCGCTGCTCTTCCACGTCCCTCGTTCTCCAAGCCATCCCTCGCCCTCTGGCGCGGGCCGTTTTCTCCTCCTGCACCCGCGACGCCTGCGGGCCGGAGTGTAAAGGATGTCCCGGAACGTTTTGTAAAGGATGTCATGGAACTGGACACCTGAAGGGCCGCTCTTCCACCGCGTTGTGGATGGCCATTGTACTTCCGACAGCAGGAACACGATCAGGATGATCAACTCAGGCTCGATGGGATGACGGTAGCGGGCGTGTGGAAATACGAAGTAGTAGATCGTCGGGTACGTAAGCCCCAATCCCGCGAAGAGCCACGCGCCGAGCCGCTTCTGGCGTACTGCGCGCCCGAGTCCCCAGAGCGCCAGCACGGAAGTCGCCAGGAAGGCGGACGTGCGGAAGTCTACCGGCGCAAGACTGCTGGTGGCCCTCGGCACGCCGTTCCAATAGTAGAAGAAGCGCTTGAGGCTGATGACCGCGAAGCGTCCCGGGTGCTCGTGGACCCAGTCGAATGCGATCCGCTTGCACGAGTCTGCATACGCGAGTTCGCCCATGCGCTGGAACTTCTCGAACTCAAGCCGGTTGAGGTTGGGCTGCAGGTAAGGCATCAGCATGCCGTCAGCGTAGGGACCGTTACCCAGACGGAACTGCAATCCGAAATCATCGCGCAAGAACACAAAGCGGCCAAACACTTCGTAGTTCCGCACCACCCACGGCGTCAGCACCATAAGAAACACAATAGAAGAAAGCACCACTCCGCCGAGTGAGGATAGGCCGCGCCGGTATCGCTGCCGCCAGACCCACAGGCCGCAGAAGGGAAGGAATGCCAGCATCGTAGGATTGGCCAGTGTACCAATCCCGTACAGTGCGCCGAACAGAGCCCAGCCTCGCCAGCCCGGCCACTCCTGCAACTCCAAAGCTAGAAGGAATAGACAGGCCAGCACGAGCGGTGTGAAAGTTGTGTCCCAGATCCAATGAACCGACCAGTACCAGACATACGGGCAGAGCGCCCACGCTGCCGCGGACCACACCGCAATGCGTTCACCGAACGTCCTATGTGCGATCCAGAAGATTGGGATGCAGGTCAGCGTTGTGAACAGGCTATTAATGCTGAGCAAAACCCACGCGGACGCGAGGGTGTAGACGCCAAAGATCTTGAAGAGACCGCCCATTAAATACGGATAGAGCGGCGGCTCCCATGCGGTTGGGCCGGTGTCGCCGCCGTACGGACTGCTGAAGCCGTGGCCTAGAGCGATTGAGCGGGCGACGCGTCCCATCTCCCATCCAAACTCGAAGTTATCGTCGCCGGGGCGGGTGCGGTACTGATGGAAGGCTCCGATCGTCGCGACCTGAAGCGCGAACGACAGAGGCAACAGCCAGAGAAAGAATCTGGGGAGTGCAGGCCGGGACGGTCTCGCCATCGGGCGTAGTGTATCAGGCGACGACGTCCTGACGCGTTGGGCGCAGTCCAGACAGCAGGTCCCTCGACTGCGCATTGCGATTGGTAAGTCCAATCGCGATGCTACGCTCGGGATGACAGGATGTGTTGAGGTGCGCAAAGTGTTCCTGCAGGAACATTTCTCGTACAAAACTGTACGTACAATGGACGTAAGTGCATTGTTTGTAGCGGCGTCTCAAATCTGTGCAAGCCTCGAAACGACCTACATTTGCCCTCCGGATGGTGCAGGTGAGCCGGTCGTCGGTGTGGAAACTGGCGGACCCGCGGGGGCGGCATCCTGCCGTGGCGCGACGTAGGGTACGTTCGGCAGGTGCGTGACCTGGCCGCGGCTGGCATCGCTGACGTCGATTCCGGCGTGGTCGAGCAGCAGTCCGGTGGCGCGATCGAGTTCGATACGCGACTTCTCATACGCCGCCTTGGCTGAAACCAGGTTCGACTCGCCCGTGGTCAACGTGGCGGCATCCTGCAGGATGGCCGTTTGGGTAGTGAGTCCCACTTTCAGTTTCTGCTGATCGGCGTCCAGCGTCTGACGCGCCAGGTCGACCGCCGATTGGGCTGCGCGAACGGCAGCCCGGTTCTGCTTCACATCAAATTGCGCGTTGCGAACCTCGATGCGGATCTGATTTTCGAGTTGGTGCAGGCGCACCTGGGCCTGGCGATATTCGAGTTGCGCGCGCACCTCGTTGGATTGGGCTTCGCGGTTACGTAACGGAATGGTGAGTGAGAGTCCGATGCCCTTATCGGGCGCCGTGGAATTGACCAGCTGATTCAGGGTTGTACCGTAGCCGACCGAGTTTGAAGTCAGGAACGGTGGCGGAGCCGTCGACGGTGTGTAACAGAACTTGCTGGAGGTTGCGGAGCATACGGGAACCAATGGATTGACCTGTCCACCCACGCCGGATCCGCCATAGTAGGCGAAGGCATCGAGGGTAGGCAGCAGAGCGTTGCGGACTGCCTTGTTGCTGAGGTCGCGGGAATTGAGGTCGATGCGCGACTCGGCCAGTTCAGCGCGATGCTGCAGAGCTTGATCGATCAGATCTTGAATGGGGACGACGGGCTCCTGATCGGGAATCTGCACGGCTGAGGTCGGGACGACATCTGCTTCGGCCAGCACCGGATCTTCGATACTGCGGCTGAGCGCGTTCTTCATGAGCAACTGCTGCAACTGCAGGTTGTTCTGCGCCACGATCAGGTTCTGCTGGCCAGTGGCGACCGTGCTCTGGGCGCTCACCACCTGAATCGGCGGGATGGTCCCAACTTGCGCCTGGCTCTTGGAATCATCGAGCGCCTTCTGCGAGTAGGTCAGCGATTCCTCCTGCACACGCACATTCTCATAGGCAAAGACCAGATCCCAATACATGTTCTCGATCTGGTCGACCGTCGTGAGCACCTGCAGTCGGAACGCCACGTCGGAAATCTCCCGGTTGTTTTTGGCAATCCGGATAAAGCGCGTGTTGGGCAAAAAGCCGAAACCCTGGAGCAGGTTTTGGGTGAAGCGAAACTGGAAACTCGAGCCCAACTGTGGCGTCAGCAGGCTGGTGGGATTGTTGGTGGTCAGATGGGTGTTGTTAAACGAGCCGGTAAGCGCTCCACCCCATTCGAATCCCTGGGAATAGCCGAAGTTCGCGGTGTAGGTGTTCTGGGCCACGACCGGGGTGGGACTGAAGACACTGACGGATTCGGTTTCGTTTTTGTCGAGTTGCAAGGCTCCGGTGAGCGCGGGATCGAAGCTGGTGATGGTCGAGCCAACGCCGAGTGTCGAGTTGACCAGGCCGTTGGTGCCGGTGCCGGCGCCGCCGGCGGCGACGGTAGTGCCGCCGGTGCCGGAGCCGACCGTGCCGCCGAGTCCGCCGACGCCGCCTCCGGGTGTGTTCTGCACGATGCCGGTATTGACGCCGAGAATGTTGGCGCCGGATCTGGCGCGCAGCAGATCGGCCGCGGCGATGTTGAGGTTATAGCGGGCAATGTCGATATCGAGATTGTTCTCGAGCGCGAGCGCGATGGCGTCATCGATGGAGAGATAAATCTTGCCATCGCGCAAGAGGGCGTCGATGCGCGGCGAGTTAGTCAGGTTGGGCTGCGCCAGTTCCTGCGCCATGTAAGGCTGCAGCAGGTGAGGGAAGGCGGACCGTGGAACCGAGTAGTCCTTCAGGTGGACTGCCTGCGGTTGCGCCGGCTGAGGCGCGGCGGGCGGGGTTGCTTGCGCCCAGAGCGCGAGTGGAGCCGAAGCAGAAAGCATGACGGCAGCCAGATAGAACGGTAGCGGCCGAACGGTAGATATCGAACGCATGGTCTTCTCCTTGCATGAAAGCAGGCGCGCAAGCGGCGCGCGCGGAATTCGGATAATGCCAGTGTTGGATGCAAGACACAAAAATAGGTCACTTCAATCTTAGCGGGAGAAGTTTCGCGAAAAGGCCGCGGGATTGTAAAGAATTGTGAGGAGAAAAGAAAAGCGCCGCTGTCGGTATCAACAG
Source organism: uncultured Acidobacteriaceae bacterium (assembly GCA_963701935.1). GTDB lineage: Bacteria > Acidobacteriota > Terriglobia > Terriglobales > Acidobacteriaceae > Sulfotelmatobacter. The sequence goes on from CAVPBT010000006.1 coordinate 467,338, forward strand.
CGGCGCCACGCACGTGATGCGAGGACTATTGCTGGGGTGCTTCCGTCGGCGGAGCCTGCGGTGTGATCGGGGGTAGGTCTTTGCGTGGTGCAACGTAAGGAACGCTGGGCAGGGCGTTGACGTGACCGCGGGCGGCATCGTCAATGCTGATGCCGGCATGATCAAGGGTTGTACCCACCGCCCGGTCGAGTTCGATACGCGCCTTCACGTAGTAAGCCATGGCCGAGATCAAAGTGGACTCGGCTGTGGCCAGCGCGCTCTGGGTTTGCAGAACCGCCGTCGTGGTCGAGGTGCCGAACTGATATTTCTTTTGTTCGGCATCCAGCGACTGCTTGGCATAATCCACTGCGGCCTGCGCAGAGGCTACGCTGGCGCGGTTCTGCTCGACTCCGAACTGCGCGTTGCGTACCTCGATGTTGATCCGGTTCTCGGCTTGTTGCAATGCCATCTGGGCCTGCTGATACTCCAACTCGGAACGGATCTGCGTGGCCTGAGCGGCGCGGTTGCGCAGCGGGATGTTGAGCTGGATGCCCACGCCTTTGTCGGACGCGGTGGAGTTGACGAGCTGATTGAGCGTTCCAGCGTAACCCACCGTGGGTGCGACGGGGCTCTGGCCCAAGTTGAAGTTGGGATTAGTCGTGGCGCAACCGAATTGATTAGGATCAGTACAAACGTTGGCCGGGTTCTGAACGCCGCCCAATCCGCCTCCACCGTAATACGCATAAAGATCTAGCGAGGGCAGCAAGGCATTGCGAACGGCCTTGTTGCTGAGTTCGGTAGTATTGAGCTGGATGCGGGACTCAACCAGATCGGCACGATGCCGTAGCGCTTCAGCGACCAGGTCCTGTGTGGGCTGGACCGCTTCATTCGCCGGAATTTCCATGGTGGAGGTTGGAATCACTTCCGCGCCGGCCAGAGTCTGATCCCTGAGGGTTCGGCTAAGCGCGTTCTTCATGTACAACTGCTCCAACTGCAGGTTGGTGAGGGCGATGGTCAACGTTTGCTGGTCTTGCGCGACCGTGCTCTGGGCGCGGACGACTTCGATGGGAGCCAGGCTGCCGATTTCGACCTGCTTCTTGGTGTCGGAGAGCGTCTTTTCGGCGAAAGCCAAAGACTCTTTCTGCACCCGGGCATATTCGTACGCGTAGACCAAATCCCAGTACATGGTCTGAATCTGGTCAACGGTGGTGATGATTTGCAGGCGGAAGGCCACGTCGGAAAGCTCGCGATTGTTCTTGGCGATCCGGATGAAACGAGTGTTGCCGGCGAATCCAAATCCCTGCAGCAGATGTTGCGTGAGCTGGAACTTGAAGTTGGAATTCAGTTGTGGGCTTAGCGTAGTGAAAGGGGCATTCCCGGTCGCAACCCGAGTGTTGTTGAATCCCACTGAAAGGTTGGTGCCCCAGGTGAATCCCTGCGTATATAAGAAATTGCCGGTCGTTGTGTTCTGAGGAGATGCGGGGCTAAACGTACTCAAGGGGAGGATGTGGTACCGGTCGTTCTGCAAGGTGCCCGTAAGAATCGGATCGAAGCTCGTGATCTGGGGTCCAAATCCGAGCGTGGAACCTACCAGACCGCCAGCGCCGGCGCCAGCGCCGCCCGCACCGAGACTGGTCCCGCCGGTGCCGGAGCCGACCTGGCCGCCCAGCCCGCCTACGCCGCCGCCGGGTGTATTTTGCACCACGCCGGAATTCACGCCGAGTGTTGCGGCGCCAGCTTTGGCACGGAGGATATCGGTGTCGGCAATATTCAGGTTATAGCGCGCGATGGCGATGTCGAGGTTGTTCTCGAGTGCGAGCGCGATGGCGTCATTCAGCGACAGATAGAGCTTGCCGTCGTGCATAAGTTGGTCGATGCGTGCGGTATTCGACAAATTCGGCGCCGAAAGATATCGCGGTTTGTAAGGCGCAATCGGGTTGGGAAAATGCGACACCGGTTGGGCGTAGTTCAAGACGGGCAGCGGCTTGCCGGATGACGGCATGGCGGCGGATGCGTCCTGGCCCCAACACGCGAGGGGCAGTGTGGCAAAAAGGCTAGCAGCGGCGGCGAGCCGGACGGCGGACATCAAACGTGGGAATGGCATCTACTCATCTCCGTTCGTTAGAACCAGTTCGTTAAAAACGAGTTGGCTAACAGCAGTTCGCTAACACCAAGTCGTTTAAGAAGCAATCAATATAAGACCTTGCTGCGAATACACTTGGGTGTGCCTGAGACAGCTCGACCCAAAATAAAGTCCTACTCAGGCATTGGTACGCAAAGGACCGGCGGAAGGTTCCGGAAAGCTGGGAGAAAAATGACCTTCCCCGCGGCTGCGCTGTTGTCGTTCCTGGTTTCCTGCGCTCTGTATTGCCCGGGACGTAGTGGCAGAGAGGTCTCGATACTCCGAGGCCGGGGTTCCGCGGAAACCATCCAGTATAGCTGACTGGAACTCGACTTGACCTGCACCACATTGCTCCTGGAACTGGTAAATTGCTGGCAAAGCCAGAAACCGATTGGATGATGCGGCAGCGGCGCGGGACTCGAAAGATCGCAGGATGCGCAATCTCAAAGTGACGGTCTCCTATGACGGGGCAGAATTTTCCGGCTGGCAAGTGCAGCCCGACGCAGCGACTGTGCAGGGCACACTGGCCTCAGCCATTGGACGCATTACCGGGGAAAAGGTATTGCCGCAAGGTTCAGGGCGCACCGACGCAGGAGTGCACGGTCTGGCGCAGGTGATGACATTTGTCACGGAGTCTTCTGTACCCACCGGGAATTTCTTGAAGGCGATGAACGATATTTTGCCGGCCTCGGTGCGCGTGCTGGACGTGGAAGAAGCGCCGCCGGAATTTCACGCCCGGCATTCGGCTAAGGCCAAGACTTATCGTTATCGCATTTATCGGGAATCGATCTGTCCGCCGTTTCTGGCGCGCTACGTGTGGCATTTTCCTTACCGGCTGGCGGAAGAGGAGATGGGGCGGGCGGCGGGGTTGGTTGTTGGGGAGCATGATTTCACTTCTTTCGCGGCAGTGGATCCGGAGCGGGGACCGGCGGGCCTGCGGCCCGCGATCGGGTCCCTTCGACTCCGCTCAGGGCAAGCTCCGACCCGGTCCCACACTAGCACCCGCCTTGATGGGATATCGAATGTGCGGAAGATCTTTTCCTCATCGTGGGAGCGGTTGGGGGATGAGTTGACTTACACGGTTCGGGGTTCGGGATTTCTGCACCACATGGTGAGGAATCTGGTGGGCACGTTCATTCTGGTCGGCAAGGGGACATTAAGTGTTGAGGATGTCACGCGGATACTGGAAGCGCGGAACCGCTCGGCGGCGGGAGCAACCGCGCCCGCGAGTGGGTTGTATCTGGTGAACGTCGAGTATTAGGGGTGGTTGGATGGATATGCCTTCTCTGCAGCAGCGCTTGCGTGGCAGCGTGTGGCTGGCGCTGGTCGAGTTCGCCGTCGTGGCGGGGCTCTTCTACGCCGATATTCACCATCACATCTACCTGAGCAAGACTCCGTACATTTTTCTGCTGGGATGGGCGTCACTGCGGCTGCGCGGGCTGCGATGGAAAGACGTTGGGTTCGCGCGTCCGCGGAGTTGGGGCAAGGCGCTGCTGATTGGAATTGCGGTTGGCGTCTGCATGGAGGCTCTGGAGTTGTTTGTGACGCAGCCGCTGCTGGCGCGATGGCTGGGGAAGATGCCGGACCTGTCGGACTTCGCGGACATGGTGGGCAATCTCAAAGTGTTCCTGTTCTACGTTGTTCTGGTCTGGGTGCTGGGCGCTTTGGGCGAGGAGATCGATTATCGCGGCTACCTGATGAATCGAGTGGCCGGAGTGTTTCGTGACACGAAGGCGGCGTGGGTGCTGAGCTTGATCGTGGTGAGTGTTGTCTTCGGGTGTGGCCATCTCGACCAAGGTGCGACCGGGATGATTGAGAATGTATGGAATGGACTGCTGCTGGGTGCTCTGTATCTGGATTGCGGGAGGAATCTCGCTGTGCCCGTGATTGCACATGCAGTTGGGGATACGCTCGATTTCATACTCATCTACCTGAGGAAATATCCGGGGATGCATTGAGTTGGTAGGCGCGTGTTTAACCGGGCTTGAGAAACGTGGCAACCTGCGTTCGCAGGGACTAAGATTTCTTTATGGCCACTGATCTACAAATCGCGGCGCGGAAGATTGTGTCGGTGAATCCGGCGACGGGCGAGGTTCTGCGGGAACTGGAATGTGCGGGCGAAGGGGCAGTCGAGGCGACAGTCGAGCGGGCGCGCGCGGCGCAGGCGGCGTGGGCGGGGATGGGACTGCGGCGGCGGATTGATGTGCTGCGCGGGTTTCAGGCGAAGCTCTACGCGAAGAAGTCTGAGATTGCGGCGGCGATTACGCGCGAGGTGGGCAAGCCGCTGGTCGAGGCTCTCGTAACTGAAGTCTTGGTCGTGCTGGATGCGGCGCGATTTCTGATCGACAACGCGTGGGGCTTGCTGCGCGATGAGCCAGTGCCGCACGGGAATCTCGTCACCAAGCTTAAGAGTGGATGGCTGGTGCGCGAACCGCATGGCGTGATCGGAATTATCTCTCCGTGGAATTATCCGTTTTCGATTCCGGCGACGGAGACTCTGGCGGCACTGGTGGCAGGCAATGCTGTCGTGCTGAAGCCGTCGGAGTTGACTCCGCTGGTGGCGTTGGAACTGGCGTCGTTGCTGCACGCGGCGGGTGTGCCCGAGGACGTGTTTCAAGTTGTGGTGGGCGAAGGGCCAGCCGGGGCGGTGCTGCTGCGTTCGCCGATCGACAAGCTTGTCTTCACCGGGAGCGTGGCGACCGGGAAGCGAATTGCGGCAGCTGCGGCCGAGCGGTTGCTTCCGGTGGTGCTTGAGTTGGGTGGGAAAGATCCCATGCTGGTGCTCGACGACGCTGACGTCGACGTGGCGTCGAGCGCAGCCGTTTGGGGAGCATTCGTCAACGCTGGGCAGGCCTGCTTGTCGGTTGAACGCTGCTATGTGCATCGCAGTTTGTACGAAGCGTTTGCCAAGGCCTGCTCGGAGAAGACGAAGCAACTGCGGGTGGGCAATGGCATGGATTCGCACACGGATGTGGGTCCGATGATTCAAGAGCGGCAGGTGCGGATTGTGGAAGCGCATGTGGAAGACGCGAAAGCGCGCGGGGCGCGGGTTTTGGCAGGTGGGACGAGGCTGCCGGAACGCGGCGTGAACTTTTATGCTCCCACCGTGCTGGCTGACGTGACGCAGGACATGCGGATCATGCAGGAAGAAACGTTCGGTCCGGTGCTGCCGGTAATGGCGTGCGCGGACGACGACGAAGCGGTGCGGCTGGCCAATGACTCCGAGTACGGGTTGGCGGCGAGCGTGTGGACGCGCGATCGCAAACGGGGCGACCGGCTGGCGCGGCGCATTCATGCTGGTACCGTGATGGTGAATGATGTCATCTCGTGCTTCGGTATCAGCGAGGCTCCGCACGGGGGCGTGAAGGCTAGCGGTGTGGGCCGTACCCACGGGCGCTTCGGGCTGGATGAAATGGTGCGGGTAAAGTATCTCGACATGGACCGAATGCCGGGGATGAAGAAAGTCTGGTGGCACGGGTATGGCGAGAGCTTCCGGCGGCAGATGGAAGGGTTTCTGGACATGCAGTTCGCGCGCGGGATGGGGACACGGGTGCGGGGAGCGCTTCGGGCAGCGGGAGTTTTGCGGCGGAAACAGCTGTGACGATTCGGCCGGGCTTTGCCCAGGCCGGACGGCCGAGGCGGCCGTCCCCACATGTGTCGTGGTCGTCCTCACATGAGTTTCTTTTTCGTTACTCGTTGAAGCGGTCGCCGTGGCTTCTGGGATGCGAGATCACGAGGAAGCGCACGGGGCCTGACGAGGGGTTGCGGATCTGATGGCGTTTTCCCGGCATTACGCGAATGCCGGTTCCGGCATGCAGCAACGTGGTCTCACCTTCGACCTCCATGATGACCTCGCCTGACAGGATGTAGAAGAACTGCTGCGCCTTCTCATGGTGATGGCGAATCTCGGCCGCTCCCGGTGGCATGAACTCTTCGATCACGCTCAACTGCTCGTCGTTCACCAGATACCAGGCGTCACAATCCACTCCCCATCGATAGTGCTCGGCGTTCTCGCGGCTGACGGCAGCGGAGGTGACGAAACCTGACTGAGAGGAACGTCGTGGGGCGGCTGCGGATTGCACTTTCTTCGCCATGCTTTTCGTCTCCAGTAGACCAGTGTAATCTGGTCGCCATGAGCGATCCTAATGCAAACCAAAATGCCGATCCTAAGCGGGAACTGCTACGTCATACTCTAGCCACAGTCGCGTATCGAGGCGGCAAAGCCGTGCGCAATGCGCCAGATGGCTTTGGGGATTTTCAGGCTGGTGAGGGAACGCGCACCCCGGGCCAGATTCTGGCGCATATCGGTGATCTGCTTGACTGGGCGCTGTCCATGGCGGTGGGCCAGCAAGAGTGGCACAACTCAGACCCCTTGCCGTGGGATCGGGGAGTGGAGCGATTCTTTGCCGCGATCAAGAAGTTCGACGACTTCCTGGCCTCGGGCAAACCGGTTCATGCGCCGGCGGAAAAACTATTTCAGGGACCCGTGGCTGACGCTCTGACCCATGTCGGACAGATTGCAATTCTCCGACGCCTCGGGAGCGCGCCCGTGAAGGGCGAGAACTATTATGTGGCAGAGATCCAAGCGGGCCGGGTCGGTGCCGACCAAGCCCAACCGAAGCGCGAGTTCTGATGAGGAGCGGGCCGAATTATTTGGAGCGATTTCGGTAGAGCGACGCGTCCACCTGCTGGGTCATTGCTTCCACGTTCAACTGGATACCCAGAAATTGCGCCAGTTGCTGGCTAATCTCTGTCGGGTTGCTCAAGACTTCGTGATAGGGGACGCGGAGCGCTTTGACGTAAGGCTTGCCGTCTATCCACGCATAGACCTCGCGCAGGTGCTTCTCAAACGCGGCCGAGATCGCGGCGGGATTGGAGCCTTCTTTATAAGTCCCGCGGCGCTTCAGCATTTGATCCTGGGATGCGAGCACTTCGGGTAGCGGGCGCTGCATGAAGATGATTCGGTATTCGTGTCCAGCAGGAAGTGAGAGCAGAAGCCTAGAGATGACTTTGACCACCTTGCCTTCGCCTTCCGCAATGCACGCCGGATCGTTCGGCAGTTGCTTGATGCACTCCCATTCGAGGTAGCCGCGTGGATTGTCGGTATCGGCCGCGCGCTCACCGCCCGAGAGCGCCGTCATCCCACCGGCAACCAGCATCTGCATCATGAGAGATGTGCCTGACCGAGGTAGTCCCGAAACGATCGTGATCATGAATTCCTTTAGCGCGCGGCGAGACGGGGCCGAGCCGTCGATCGACGTTCCAGATTAGCAGAGCGGTGAGCGACGCATTCACCCTTGATTCTTCAGCGGCACCTCGGCACGGTAGATGGCCTGCCAGCGGCCGTCTTTGAAGATGTAGACCGAGCTGCCATTCATGTACAGGGGGACTTTTTGTCCGCCGCAAGTCGCGTGTTGCTCGACTTTATAAGTGAGCAGGTACACGCCTGTGGTCAGCGTCAGTACTCCGAAGTCAGAAAGACTGTAGCCGTCCACCACACAGTCTTGTGCGGATTGCTTCTGCTCCTCCAGTTGCTGGTCGCGCGAAAAGGTGCCGTATTCACCCCAGAAGACGCCGTTCTCCGGGATGTGATTGCGGAAGTACGACGTGTCCTTGGACTTCCAGGCTTCGAAGAATCCGGTCTCGGTGCGAACCAGTTCCTGATCGACGTTGCTTTTCTTCTGCGGTGCTTGAGCCTGCGCAGGACGGATCGCAAAAGCGACAGAGATGAGGAGTGCGGCGCAGGTGCGCGAGAGCGTGAGGATCGTCATAAAGTCTGCCTAGCATACGCCATTGCGAGTTAGGTCCGAAACCTGCGCGGACGGCGCCCTCCACTTGCCTCGGGATGAACTCTGGCGATTCCTGGCCTGCCGCGTTTCGGTTACAATGACCGCGTAAGGCCGAATCCGGCGGCGTTTGGGCCGCCCGAACGAGGGGTACGTCCTTGGCGACTGGCGAAGTAACCACTTCCAATACCCATGATGTTCCGCAGCTTCCCAACCATAAAGTGAAGGTCAAGAAGGCCGGGCAGCGCGCCTGCAATGAGAAAGACGCGAAGGGGAAATTCTGCGGCGGGCACCTGAAGCTGTGGTTCTACATGACCGACGTGGTCGAGCGCGAGTGCGGCGACGTGGAGAAGGCTTGGGGGCCGAAAGCCGAAGTGTATCGCTGCGAAAACTGCAAGGCGCTATATCTGCCGACACCCGGGGAGACGAAAACCAATGTCGCGGGGCAGGGGATGATTTCGGTGTTCGGGTTGACGCTGCCTCCGAAGGAGAAGTGAGAAGCTTCTAGCTTCTAGCTTCTAGCTACTAGCTTCTAGCTGCTGGCTAAGACGCAGTGCGATTCATTCTGGGGATCCAACAACGCAATACGAGCTTTGCTCGGCGGACAGCCGAAGGCGGCTGTCCCCACATAATGTTTTTGCTAGGAGCTAGCGGCTAGAAGCTAGCAGCTGTTTCCATGAACACTCCCGACCTCATCTACGACTGGAACAAGAATCACCCGCCGGGGCTGAAGCCACCGGGGCCGGTTCTGATCAACGACGAGACCTTGCGCGATGGGCTGCAGTCGCCGTCGGTGCGCGATCCTTCGATCGCGGAGAAGATTGAAATCCTTCATCTGATGGAGGCGCTCGGAATTCACTCGCTTGCTTTGGGACTCCCAGGCGCCGGACCGCGCGCCGTTGAGGCGGTGACAGCGCTGGCGCGCGAGATCGCTGCCCACAAGATGAAGATTCGGGCCAACTGCGCGGCGCGAACGCACGAGAACGACATTCGCCCGGTGGCCGAGATCGTGCAGAAGACCGGGCTGCCGATCGAGGCAGCGACGTTTATTGGTTCCAGCCCGATTCGCAGATTCACTGAGGGATGGACCGACGATTTCCTGCTGCACACGACCGAGAAGGCCGTGAAGTATGCGGTGTCGCTCGGGCTCGACGTCATGTACGTTACCGAAGACACGAGCCGCTGCGATCCCGAGACGGTGAAGCGGTTGTATTCGGCGGCGATCAACTGCGGCGCGCGGGCCATCTGCATTTGCGACACCGCAGGGCACGCCACTCCGATGGGCGCGCTGGCGCTGGTGCGGTTTGTGATTGCGGAATGTGTGAAGCCCTCGGGCGAGAATATCCGCGTCGATTGGCATGGACACAGTGACCGCGGCCTGGCGATTGCGAATTCCATGGCGGCCATCATCGCGGGCGCGAACTGTGTACATGGGTGCGCGATTGGATTGGGTGAGCGTGTCGGCAACACGCAGGTCGACCAGATGCTGGTCAATCTGAAGCTGATGGGCATTGCGCCGTGGGATCAGCAGGACCTGACCAAGTTAAAGCAGTACTGCCAGGCGGTGTCGCGGGCCACGGGTGTACCGATTCCGGCGAATTATCCGGTGGTGGGTGACGATGCATTCCGAACCGCCACGGGCGTGCACGCGGCAGCCATCATCAAGGCCTATCACAAAGACGACGTCGTGCTGGCGAACACGGTGTATTCGGGCGTGCCCTCGCACGTATTTGGGCTGGAGCAGATCATCGACATCGGCCCGATGAGTGGGAAATCGAATGTGCTGTGGTGGCTGGAGCGGCACGGTATTCCGGTAAGCGACGGGATCGTCGATCGCATCTACCAGCGCGCCAAACAGAGTGACCACACGCTCAGCGAGGCGGAGATTCTGGAGTGCGTGCCCACAGCGGCGCAGAAGAAGTGACCGGCGCATGGCTCCCATGAGACATGCGATTCTCGGCGTGGGCGGAGTCGGAGGCCTGATTGGCGCGATCCGGCGAAGCGGTCACGGTCGTGGTGAGGCCGGAAGCGCTCGCCCAATATCCCGCAGAACTTCAGTTGGAAAGTGCGTTTGGGAACTTCAGCGTGCCAGTTGCGCGCGCTGCCGAAGTGCCGCCCGCGGACGTCCTCTGGATTGCGGTGAAAGCCACGCAACTGGATGCGGCATTGTCTGTTTTCACAAAGCCCGAAAGCGTCAAGGCGATCGTTCCTTTGCTCAACGGCATCGACCATCTCGCGCTGCTTCGCGGCAGGTACGACGCCGAGCGCGTCATCGCGGCGACGATTGCGGTTGAGACGGAGCGCATTGCGCCTGGACACATCGTTCATCGCACTCCCTTCGCGCGTCTGAATGTGTCGTCGGCGGGCCGAGGTCTACTGGGCGCAACCGTCGAAGAGTTTCAAAAGATTGGGTTCGAGTGCCGCTTTATCGACGACGAGCCCACGCTGATGTGGAGCAAGATTGTTTTCCTTGCCCCATTCGCGCTGACGACCACTGCCGCGGATCGGACCACGGGAGCGGTCATCGCCGACTCCGATTGGAAGCGGCAACTGGAAGCTTGCGTTCGGGAAGCCTGTGCCGTGGCCGTGGCAGAGGGCGCCAAGGTAGACGCGGACGCTGTTATCGCGGCTATGATGAAGATGCCCGCGAATATGCGCAGTTCCATGCAGAAGGATGTAGCGCGCGGGAATGCGCCGGAACTCGATGCGATCGCCGGACCTATCCTGCGCGGCGGGGAGCGCCACGGGATCGACGTGCCGACTACGAAGAAACTCGTGGCAGCCGTGGAGCGGCGGGTGGCAGCTTCGCGATTACCGAAGTAAGGTGCGGTTAAGTAAGCCTGCGGTTACTGTGCCCTGCGCCGAGGGACGATCTACAACGCCTCTCGCGGCCTGTCCGGCGCGATCTTCCGTAACGCCCTAGCCAATCCCTATTCCGGCCAACGCGTTGTAAACTAACGCAATACTTTGCCATGAGCCCGAATCCCCCGCGCTCGGAGTTGCCGGACGCCGCGCTTGTGCCCTCAGTGCAGCAGGAAGTGGCGCGCCTGGCCGCGTCCCCGGAAGTGCGCTCGGCATTCAACTGGTTCCGTACTCAGGAAGCGCAATTAACACATTGGCAAATGGAGATGGCGCGGATTCCGGCGCCTCCGTTTGGCGAGTCGGCGCGCGCGGCCTGGCTTTCAGAGCGCTTTCGCGAAGTGGGGCTGGACGACGTCCGCATCGACGATGTAGGCAATGTATTCGGCACGCATCCTGGATTTGGCCGGCGCTACGTGGCGCTGAGCGCGCACATCGACACGGTATTTCCCGCCAACACGCCGCTGAATATCCGCCAGCAGGGAAGCCGCATCTACGGTCCGGGAGTTTCTGACAATGGAGCAGGTGTCGCGGCGCTGTTGGCGATTGCGTCACTGCTGCGGAACGTGCGCATCCGGCATGCGCTGCCGTTCGTGTTTATTGGGAATGTGGGCGAAGAGGGCGAAGGCGATCTGCGCGGCATGCGGCACATTTTTGCGACGCCGCGCTGGAAAGATTCGATCGCCTACAGCCTGGTCCTGGACGGCGCGGGCGCGGACACGATTGTGGCCGAAGCTCTGGGCAGCCGCCGCTTTGAAGTCATCGTGCGCGGGCCGGGCGGGCACTCGTGGAGCGATTTTGGCGCGCCCAATCCGATCGTGATTCTGGCCAAGGCAATCGAGACCTTCACGGCGACTTCAGTTCCGACCACGCCGAAGACCACGTTCAATATTGGAGTGATTCGCGGCGGCACGTCGGTGAATTCGATTCCCGAGTCGGCCAGCATGAAAATCGATATCCGATCGACATCCATGAACGAGATGGAGCGCCTGGAGCAGTCGCTGCGCCTGGCGCTGAATCGCGCGGTAGAAGATGAAACCATGGCCGCCGAGATGCGATCGTCCGCGCAGAAGCGGCCGTCGGGCGTGAGTTGCGAAGTGGTGGTGATCGGCAACCGTCCAGCGGGAGAGCTGCGGGCGGGGGCGCGAATTTTGCAAGTGATACGCGCGGTGGATACGCAGCTGGCCAACGCGGCGCAGGTGCAGCGGGCGTCAACCGATGCGAATATTCCGCTCTCGCTGGGGCAGGAAGCCATTGCTATTGGCGGCGGCGGGTCAGGCGGAGGAGCGCACACGTTGCAGGAATGGTTTGATTCCAACGGGCGCGAGTTGGGTCTGAAACGGATTTTGCTGACGATGATGGCGCTGGCGGGGGTGGGAGAATGATGCCTAGATTTGCAACGGTGGGATTTTGGAACGGAAGCAATGCGATATCTGCTCTTTTCTGTGGACTGCTCTGTATCGTCGCGCCGATTGCTCGTGCCCAGACTTCGACGCACTGTGCTGGCACCTCCTTTGCCCCCCGAACACATGGCGAGAGATCCAAAGTTGATGGCCGACATCATCTTCATGCACGCCAACGTGTATACCGGCGTGCCTGCGAATACGCCGTTCAGTTCGATTCTGCGTGAGGAAGCGATCGCGGTTCGCGGTGACCGGATCCAGGCCGTCGGCAAGATCGTGGACATTGACAAGCTGAAAGGGCCGCAAACGCAAGTCGTCGATCTCGGCGGACATTTTGTGATGCCCGGATTCAACGACGCTCACCTGCATCTGGACGATGCCGGCATGACGAAGCTCAGCGTGGATTTGACGGGGGTGAAGTCACTCGATGACCTCCGCGCGCAAGTCGCGAAGAAAGTCGAAGAGTCGAAGGCCGGCGATTGGATTCTGGGATCGGGCTGGGACGAGACTCTCTGGCCGGTGAAAGTGACGCCCACGCGCTGGGATCTCGACGAAGTGTCGGGCGGGCATCCGGTATTTCTGGTACGCATCGACGGGCACATCGCCGTAGCCAATACGCGGGCGCTGCAGTTGGGCAGCATCACGCTGGCCAGCCGCAATCCGCAGGGCGGGCAGATCGATCGCAATCAGAATGGTGAGCCCACCGGCATTTTGCGGGAAACGGCGCAAGCCGCGATTGTGGAAGTCGTTCCCAAGCCAACCCACCGGCTGCGCCGCGAGGGTCTTGAGCTTGCGCTGGCCGACTTGGCCGAGCATGGAGTGACCTCCGCACAGGACTATTCGCCGACTTGGGAAAATTTTGAGATCTACGAGGAACTTGAAAAAGAAGGCAAGCTGACGGCCCGCATCACGGAATGGCTGCCATTCGATGATCCCGTGGAGGAGTTGGACAAGAAGCGCAACTCGCATCCGCAGTCAGATCTAATGCTGCACACGGGAATGCTGAAGGGGTTCATGGACGGCTCGCTGGGATCGCACACGGCCGCGATGCTGGAGCCGTACGCGGATGATCCCAAGAACTCCGGCTTGCCGCGATACGACGCCGCCAAGCTGAACGACATGACGAAAGAGCGCGTGCTGGCGGGTTTTCAGATTGGCTTCCACGCGATTGGAGACAAGGGCGTCCAGATGGCGCTCGACGCTTTTGCAGAGGCGGAGAAGGCCGCGCGCGAGGCCCACGTAAAAGCGCCCAACGGCGGCGAAGATTTCCGCTTGCGGATCGAACATGCGCAGGTCACCACGCCTGCACAGATTGCGCAGTTCAAGACTCTCAAAGTCATCGCCTCGATGCAGCCCAGTCATTTGCTCACCGACATGCGCTGGGCCCAGGACCGTCTGGGGCCGAAGCGCGCCGCGACTTCGTACGCATGGCTGGCTTTTCTGAACAAGGGCGTCGTGCTGGCGTTTGGCACGGATTATCCAGTGGAGCCAGTGTCTCCGTTCCGCGGCCTTTATGCCGCCGTTACGCGCAAGAGCGAGAACGGAAAGCTGGAATATTTCCCGGAAGGTCGGCTCACCGCGGACCAGGCAATTGCCGCGTACACCTCAGGCTCTGCTTCCGCCGAGTTTGAAGAAAAAGAAAAAGGCAAACTCGTGCCCGGGATGTTGGCCGATTTCATCGTCCTGGACCGCGATCCCACGGCGTCGTCGCCGGAGAAATTGTTGGGGACCAAGGTACTGCGCACCGTGGTGGGCGGAAAGACGGTGTACGAGGCGAAGTAGGTCCCCGGCCGGATCGACGATCGCATCCCTGGCTAACACTCGCGGGCACAGTATCTTACCCAAATCCTTTGAGCATCAAACGGTTTCGCGGGTTTGCGCGTCTAATGACAGAACACTCGAGGGCGGAATCTGCACTGTCACAACCAGCAGTGCCGGTCGGTAAATGGGTATACTATAAGGGGTTAATCGGCTTCGGAGGGAAGTAGACATATGGATTCGGGCGCAATGTGGATGCGCATGAAGGCTCATCGCTGGGCCTACACGCTGAGTATTCTGGCAACGCTTTCCGTCGGCATTCTGATCGGGACGGTGATTTCCTACGGAGTCAAAGGGAAAGAAGGGCAGAAGAGCGATGCGACGCCGCTGACGCTCCCCGCACCGCAGCAGTTGTCGAACACGTTCTCGCAGATCGCGAAGCAGTTGGAGCCGAGCGTGGTCAATATCAACACAGAGTCGACCATCAAGAATGTTCACCGGCGCCGTGGGCAGAATCCTGACGACGAAGATGGTGGCGACGGCGGCGGGATGGACGACTTCTTCAATCACTTCTTCGGTGCGCCCGGCGGCGGGCAAGGTGGGCCCGGGGATGGCGCGATCCGCGAGCGCTCGCTGGGTTCAGGCGTGATCGTTGATTCCAAGGGATACATTGTGACCAACCGGCACGTGGTCGAGAAAGCAGACCGTATCCGGGTGCGCTTCCAGGACGATCCGCCAGGCGTGCAGCATGACGCCAAGGTCATCGGCAGCGATCAGGAAACCGATCTGGCCGTGATCAAGGTCGACATCGATCGCGCCTTGCCCTCCGCCAAGATGGGCAATTCCGACAGCATGCAGGTGGGGGACTGGGTGCTTGCCGTCGGCAGTCCGTTCGGATTGTCCGAAACCGTGACTGCAGGAATCGTTTCAGCCAAGGGACGCGACATCGTGCCCGGCCGCCAGTTCCAGACGTTCATTCAGACCGATGCAGCAATCAATCCCGGAAACTCGGGCGGGCCGCTCGTCAACATGAACGGCGAAGTGATCGGCATTAACACAGCAATTCTTAGCGAGACCAACGCCTACGCGGGCGTGGGTTTTGCGCTTCCCTCGAAGACTGTGGTCGACGTTTACAACCAGTTGACTGGGCCGGAGCACAAGGTTTCGCGCGGCTCGATTGGCATCATGTTCGATGCGGTCGAGAATCCCGCGATTGCCCGCGTGTACGGTTCAGGATCGGGCGTGACAGTTTCGAGCGTCGTGCCGGGCAGTCCTGCGGACCAGGCTGGTTTGAAAGTCGGAGACACCATCACCAGCGTGGATGGCAAGAAAGTGACCAAGGGCGCCGAACTGGTGGCGGACATTGCCTCGCGCAAGCCGGGATCGAAGGCGAATCTGACCTTCCTGCGCAACGGAAAATCGCAGGAAACCTCGGTGACCATCGCAGACCGCGCCAAGCTGTTTGCCGCGCGGCTCGGCGAGGATCAGGAGAACGACGACGAGAGCACTCCCAAGCAGAGCAAATTCGGTGTCACCGTTCGCAAGGTGACGCCGGAAATGGCCGACCGTCTCGACATGCCTGCCGGGAAGGGTGTGATCGTGCAGGACGTGAAGCCTCGCTCTTTTGCCGAAGATGTGAACCTGGGACGCGGTGACATCATTCTGGAAGTCAATAAACAGCCAGTGAACAGCGAGGAAGAATTCGCCAGGGTCGAGTCGAGCCTGAAGAGCGGCCAGGACGTGGTGTTCCTGGTTCGCTCGCGTGGTTCGTCGAAGCAGGATGGAACGATCTTCCTGGCCGGTACACTTCCGTAACCGAAACGAGCCCAACGGGAACTGGCGCTGTACTCTCCCATCGTGGATGATTACAATGCCAGCGTTCGTTGGGCTTCTTATTTGAGGTGAAGGTCTCCCGGTTGAGAAGTTGGACTCAAATCCGCAGAGCACGTTGGCTTGCTGCAGGCACGCTGGCGATGTTCGCGTGCGTTGCGACGGCTAACGCCGGCCAAACTTCGACTGGTGATTCCACGGCGAAGAAGCCTGCGACCACATCGACTACGGCGCACAAGAAGCACAAGAGCACGGCCAAATCTTCCACGGCCAAGGCTTCCACGGCATCGACGGGCGCGAAGAAATCTGCTTCTACGCACACTACTTCTTCCGGAAAACACTCCTCGCACAAGAAGTCAGCGAAGACGCGCGGCCAGCAGAAGATTGACTCCGAGCGGGCGCAGGCAATTCAAGAAGCGCTGATCCGCGAGCACTACCTGACCGGAGAGGCCAGCGGCACGTGGAACCAGGCCAGCGAAGAGGCGATGCGCCGTTACCAGGCGGACCACGGCTGGCAGAGCAAGACGGTCCCTGACTCGCGCGCTCTGATCAAGCTGGGCCTGGGACCGAGCAAGGATCACCTGCTGAACCCGGAGAGTGCCATGACCACGGTGCCAAATGCGCCGCGCGCCGAGTCCGTGCCCACCACATCGCATAGCACAGCACCTGCAGCGGATCCGGCATCAACTCCCACCCAAACTGATCCACCCCGCCCACAGTAGCCGGCCCGCTACTGACCCCAGACCTCGGACCTCAAAGCCGAGAGCCAGGAGCCAAGAGCCAAGAGCTAAGAGCCAAGAGCGGTACCGCTAGTTCTTCCTGTAGCTGCTCATCACAGGGTGCGGGAAGTAGGGCAGGATCTGGTTGTTGACGATGGCGCGGGGATTCGTTTCCACCATCGCCTCCGCCACGTCCCTCCCGCAGATGGCGGCGGCGGCATCGCGCGCCGTGGAGAGAATCGGGACACGTTTCTCAAGATCGTGCGCATCGGTGGCGAGGACGTGAACGGCCTGGTGTTCGAGCAGCCAGAGCGCGGCTCGCCGAGTGCGATTGCCCCAGAATCCGGTCAGAGCCGAGCCCGTCATCTGAACCACGCATCCCTGGTCCGCCCACTCCAGCACGCGCTGCGGGCTCTCGCGCAGAATCGGGTTGCGCTCGGGATGGGTAATGACCGGCGTGATGCCGCAATTCGCCATCTTGAAAAAGTACTCCGTCGTCTGCTCTGCGATGCTGAAGTTGCTGAACTCCACCAGCAGGTAGCGCGTGCCTTCGATGACGTAGCGCGTGGGGTTGGCCAGGGCGTCCTGGATATTGTCGTAAGACAGGTGAAAGTCACAGCCCAAGCCGATTTTCAGCGAATCGCCGACGAGTTGTTGCAGACGGGCGACCAGTCCCTTGAGGTACTCGCGATCGTAGTGGTAGCGGTCGTTGGCATGGGGCGTGGCCACCATGTGAGTAATGCCGTCGGCTGCGGCCGCGCGGCACATGGCCGCGGACACTTCCCACGATTTTGGGCCGTCGTCTACCTCAGGAAGAATGTGAGAATGAATGTCGACCACAGTGATACAAACACCAGCACGCCGTTGATGGTTGCCCTTCTTCACGATTTAAACAGATTCGTCCGCAAAGGCCAAGCGACGAAGAGCCGGTAGATTACACTCAGGTTCGAGGTCTGGATGGCATGTCGAAGCCAACTCCACTCGCACTCGCAACTCTGGCTGGCGTGATCTTTTGCTGGTTCGTGTTCGCCGGCATTTTTCTGCTCCGCAAGCGGCCTCCGGAAGCGGCTGAAGCGAAACGCGACAGGACGGCCACGCTGGGCATCGCCCTGCAAATGTGCGCCTATTTTCTGGTTTGGTTCCAACCGCCGAGGCAGCCTTTCCTGCCACCGGTTGCGATGCTCTCGGGAGTCCCAGGGATTTTGTTTTCGGTGTTTACCGTAGCCATCGCGGCCGGATCGGGGTGGCTGCTCGAAGCGGCCGTCCACACGCTGGGCAAGCAGTGGGCCCTGCAGGCACGGCTTGTTGAAGATCACAAGCTGATTACCGTGGGTCCTTATGCCTATGTGCGAAATCCGATTTACACGGGGATGCTCGGGATGCTGATCGCCACCGGGTTGGCGATGGAACACTGGATCGCACTGCCCGTGGCAGTCGTGATATTCGTGGTGGGCATGCTGATTCGCGTGCGCGGCGAGGAGAAGCAATTGCGTGCCGCGTTTGGACAGGAGTTCGAAGACTATGCCCGGCGCGTGGCCGTAGTGCTGCCGGGGATCTACTGAGAAGAACGGCTATGCACTGGTTGATGCGCCGAGAACAACGACGGCCTTCCGCCAGCCGGGCGGGGTAACGAAGGTAGGCAGCGGGCCTTCCTTTACCACACAGTTGGAACAGCCCGCGACTTCCGAATTTGCTCGTCTGCGGTGACGAGCGTGAGTCCCTCCACGAGAGCGGTGGCGCCGATGATGCGGTCGGCAGGATCTTTGGGGTACCCCGCGGGCAGGGATGACGCGCTCACGCAGATGCGGCCGGTGATCGGCAGAACTACAAAGCGCTTCTCCACTTCGAAGAGAAAGGATTCTGGGCTGATCGCCAGGCTGAACTGCTTCTTGCGGAACAACATGGACAACTCATACAACGTGAAATCGGAAATCGCCAGTCCTCGGACTGCCTGGCGCGCCTCATCCATCGCAGCCTGTGCCTTGCGGGATATCCGGGTGTCCTCAAAGGCCAGCCACACCACAACGTGGGTATCGAGGAGGATCAATAGAGATCGCCCCATTCCTCGGGAGTGAGTGCGGGCGAGACGACATCGCCAACAACTTTCCCTTTTCCCTTGAGGAAGCCGTAGATCTCGTCCTTTGCCTCATCGACGGGCACAAGCTTCGCCACCGGCTTCCCGCGCTTGGTGATCACAACAGCCTCACGCTTGGACTGAACTTCGTCCATCACAGCCAGGCAATGAACCTTGAACTCGCCCGCCGCCATCGTCTTCATGGGATATCCTTCCGATCATGGTCATTATACCATGGTCATATAGATTGCGCCTGGAGGCTTTCGGCCTCTTCGATTTTCATTGGGGCGGTGAATTCAGTGCCTATAGCGCTCGCGAATGAACTCTGCAATGCCCGCGTAAGCTCTCGTCAGCGTCGCTTCGTCTGGAAGGAACACGATGCGGAAATGCTGCGTGCCAGGCTTCTGGCCGAAGCCCGAGCCGTGCACGACCATGACGTGTTTCTGGCGGATCAGTTCCTTCACGAAGATCTCGTCGCTCTCGGGAATGTCGATGCGCGGGTACGCGTAGAACGCTCCGCGAGGAGCGACGCAACTCACACGCGGCGTCGCTTCGCACCACCTCTGCGTTAGATCGCGCCGGGAGCGCAGTTTACGCTGTACTTCGACGAGATGATCCTGCGGGCCTTCCAGCGCGGGCTTGATCGCGTACTGCTCGGGATGATTGGCGCACAAACGGGCTCGCAGAAGGCGGTGCACACCTTCGGTATAGGTCTTCACCGCGGCGGCGTCGCCGGAGACGATGCCCCACCCGATGCGCCATCCTGGGACGAGATAGTTCTTCGACATTCCGCCGAAGGTCACGCACGGTACGTCTGGCGCGACCGACGCAAACGCGATGTGCGGCGTGCCGTCGAGAATCAGCTTGTCGTAAATTTCGTCCGAGAAAACGATCAGGTTGTGGCGGCGCGCCAGTTCCGCGACTTGCTCGAGCATCTGCCGCGTGCACAGCGATCCTGTGGGGTTGTTGGGGTTAATCAGAACGATACCGCGGGTTTGTGGAGTCAACTTGCGTTCAATGTCGGCCAGTTCGGGCTGCCACGCGTCTTCTTCGTTCAAGTCGTAGGCATTGAGCCCAATGCCGAGTTTGCAGAGCACCGCCGAGTACAGCGGATAGTCTGGACTGGGAGTCAGAACGTTCTCGCCGGGATTGACTAGAGCGGACAGGCAGAGGTCAACCGTCTCGCTCACCCCGGCCGTGACGAAAATATCGCGGACTGTGGTGATCCCCTTGCGCAAGGCCTCGCCCCGAATCGCCCCGATGGCCTCCGGGATGCCGGGAGACGGCGCATATCCATTCTTGCCATCGCGCATGGCCTTATATACGGCCTCGATGATGTGCGGGGGCGTCTGAAAATCGAAATTCAGCGGATCGCCGACGTTGAGCGGCAGGACGTTATGCCCCTGCTTCACCACTTCATCGGCGACACAGGCCAGGTCACGGATGGCGTAGCGGACGTTATCGAGGCGGGAGGCGGCAGCAATCTCTTGCGCTTGGCTAATGGGAGTCATGGAAGCCTTGCCACGGCGAAGCTTCCGGGCCGCGGCTCAACAGAAATTCTAAATGCAGGGGACGAAATAGCGCGCAGAAATCTGCGGCGCAGCAGCATTCGGAAGGGAGCGACCTCGACCCCTTACCGCTTGTCAGCGTTGAACGTGAAGGTGATTTCTTCGATGCTCTGAGCAGGGGCGGGTGCGTATTTCCACTTCGCCACGGCCTCCGCGGCACACTGCGCCAGAATGGGATTGCCGCCCTTGATCTCCACCTTCGAGACCGCCCCGGTCGCGAGCACTGTAGCCTCCACGCGAACCTGACCTTCGAAGTGGCCATTCTTCATGATGGCCGGGTATTCAGGGTCGTACATCACCACAACTTTCCGATGGGTCTTGGGAGCGTTCTGGGCAGGAAGTTGAAGTGCGAACGTGGCCACCAGACACAGCAGCAAAGCGAGCCCGGAACACGGGAAGCTAACCAGCCTCGAACGGCGGACGAGCGGAAGAATACGAGACTTCACAAGGCGACCCCAAGGTGGAATGTTGAGACCCGGAGGAAAGCCTCATGCGGCTAAGGTAGGTTGCCGGCAAGGGGTGAACAAGATTACCGAGGTACCCAGGGAATGCGACTCCGTGGCGTACTGGCTTCGCCGCGAAAGACGATGTCCGAGAAGAGAATCAGCCGTCAGAACCGATTCTGACGGCTGAATGTCGAACAATTTTCGACTGTACTCAGTCCTCGCGGTCAATCTGTGCCTTCTGCAGTTTGTCCGAGTAGTCGACGTAAACCGACTTCCACTCCGTATAGAAGTCGATGGCGCCGATGCCACCCTCGCGATGACCGTTGCCAGTCGCTTTCGTACCTCCGAAGGGCAGGTGCACCTCGGCACCGATCGTGGGGGCGTTGATGTATGTGATACCCGCATAGAGGTCGCGGATCGCCGAAAAGGCTTTGTTCACGTCCTTGGTATAGAGTGCGGAGGACAATCCGTACTCGATCCCGTTCGCGATTTCAATGGCGTCCTCGAGATCGTCACAGGGAATGATCGCGACGACGGGGCCAAAGATTTCTTCCTGCGCGATGCGCATCTTGGGATCGACATCAGTGAATACGGTTGGCTCCATGAACCAGCCGAACTGGTACTCACCCTGATCCAGACGGTTGCCACCGCAGACCAGCTTCGCACCTTCGTTCTTGCCGATGTCGACGTAGCTGAGATCGGTCTGAAGCTGCTTCTCGTTGACGGCCGGTCCCATTTGCACGGTTTCGTCGAGGCCGTTGCCGACTTTCAGCTTTTTCGCGCGCTCGACCAGGCGATCGACGAATTCCCGGTACACACCCTTCTGCACGATCATGCGGCTGGTCGCGGTGCAGCGCTGGCCGGTGGTTCCGAACGCTCCCCAGAGCCCGCCTTCAATCGCCAGATCGAGGTTGGCGTCGTCGAGAACGATCATGGGATTCTTGCCGCCCAGTTCGAGCGAGCAGTGCTTGAAGCTTTTGGCGGCGATGCCGCCAATAATGCGGCCCACAGCCGACGATCCCGTCAGCGAAACGGCGCGAACATCAGCATGCTCGGCGATTGGAGTACCCACGTCTGCACCGAATCCACCGACAACGTTGATGACGCCCTTGGGCAGGCCCGCGTCGTAGAGAGCCCGAACCAGGTTGAAGGTAGAAAGCGGCGTGTCCTGCGCAGGCTTGATGACGCAGGTGTTGCCGCAGACGATTGCCGGTAGAAGCTTCCACGAAGAGATAGCGATCGGGAAGTTCCAGGGTGTGATCATGCCGCACACGCCGATCGGCTGGCGCACGGCCATGGCGAATTTGTTGGGCATTTCCGAGGGCACGGTCGGACCAAACAGCCGGCGCCCTTCGCCAGCGTTGTAGTAGGCGGCGTCAATGGCTTCCTGCACGTCACCGCGCGTCTCGGCCAGAACCTTGCCCATTTCGCGGGTCATCTCGCGGGAGTACTCTTCCTTGCGTTCGATCAAGATCTCGGCGGCGCGGAAAACGATCTCGGCGCGGCGGGGAGCCGGCACCAGTCGCCACTTGGTGAAGGCGCGCTTGGCGGCGGCGACGGCGGCGTCCACGTCGGCCTTGGCGGATTTCTGGAAGATGCCGACCAGGTCGCGGGTGTCGGCGGGATTGCGGTTTTCAAACGTCTCTCCGGTCGAGGCCTCGACCCACTCGCCGTCAATGAAATTCTTGAAAACCTTGGTCTTGCCGTAGCTGAGCGTGGCTGGACTCGTCAAAGTATCGGTTGCCATGATTTCTCCTTATGAATGCCTGAATATTGATGCTACAGCCGGAGCGGAAGGTGCGGCAAGGGAAGGGGCGAAGTAAGACCTCAGTCGTCGAAGCGACACCTCCGCGCCACGACCCTTTGGGCAATTAATAAGAGATTATTCACAGGATGTTCGGTCATCACTTTGCTAAGATTCAAAACATATGAAAGGCCGAACTAATAACGACAGCCCTTTTTTGGTCGGCCTTGGAATAGAGCCGGACAACCCGTGGATGACTGGCGTCCGCCATCAGCGGCTGAAGGGCAAGAGCGCTTTGGTCACGCTAGAATTATGTGCTGGGGCTGGCGGACAGGCAATCGGTTTAGAGAGAGCAGGCATTCATCATGTTGGTCTTGTTGAGATTGACGAGACCGCCTGCCTAACCTTGCGCCAGAATCGTCCGAAGTGGAATGTGATCGAGCGTGATCTAAACACTTTCGACGCGGCCGCTTACATAGGAGCGGACATCGTCTCTGCAGGCCTGCCCTGTCCACCTTTTTCGGTGGCGGGAAAACAGCTCGGCACTTCGGATGAGCGCAACCTCTTTCCCTCAATGATTAGGGTGGTAGATCAGGTTCGTCCTCGTGCCGTCATGGTTGAGAACGTCCGGGGAATCTTGGATGCGGTATTCGAGGACTACAGGGAACATGTCGCCCAGCAATTGAGAAAGCTGGGATACCAGCCCGGATGGCACCTGATGAGCGCGTCTGAATTTGGAGTACCGCAACTGCGCCCAAGAGTTGTCTTTGTTGCCGTCCGTAAAGCGTATGCGGAACACTTCTCTTGGCCAAAGGCATCGCAAATCCCGCCGCCCACGGTGGGAGATGTATTATTCGACCTCATGACCGCAAATGGGTGGAAGGGCGCAAAGGCATGGCGCCTGACAGCGGACGAGATCGCCCCTACGATTGTAGGCGGATCCCTGAAGCACGGGGGACCGGACCTCGGCCCGACGCGTGCCAGGCACGCATGGGCGAACCTTGGGGTGGACGGGAGGGGGATTGCGGACGATGCCCCGGCAAGGGATTTTGTTGGCATGCCGAGGCTAACCGTGCAAATGGTCGCTAGGCTGCAGGGCTTTCCTGACGACTGGAAATTCTCAGGAGGAAAAACACGAGCGTATCGTCAGGTAGGTAACGCGTTCCCGCCGCCCTTCGCTCAGGCAATCGCCGGGAGCATAAGGGCCTGCTTAGAGACTGGCAGACGACTTGTACCGGTAGCCGGCTAGGCTGGCACAATTCCCAAGTGGACACGATCTCGGCGGTACGGCGCAGCGAAAACATGCGCCGAATAAAAAGCAAGGGGATGAAGCCGGAACTTACTGTGCGGACGATCATCCACCGAATGGGTTATCGCTACCGCCTTCATTCGCGAGATCTTCCCGGTAAACCAGACTTAGTTTTTCGTGCCCGCAAGAGAATAGTTGAAGTCAGAGGGTGTTTTTGGCATCAGCATCGGGGTTGTTCCGACGCACATATTCCGAAATCCCGCACTAGCTACTGGCTTCCAAAGCTCGCACGCAACGCGCAGCGCGACAAAGCAAATTGCAAACAACTCCGTTCACTTGGCTGGCGCGTACTTGTCGTTTGGGAGTGCGAAGTTGAAGATGTCAAGCATCTGTCAACGAGGTTGCGGAAGTTCCTGGGCCGCTAACGATCCTCCGCCGAGTTGCGTTTTTTCCGCTCGGTCTCGAATCGTCTAATTACGCTGCTCGGATCGTCTGGCCACGCTTTGAAAGACCTCAAAATATAGTCACATTGTTTCTTTCCAGAGTCCGCTCGGTATAGTTTTGTATCAATCTCCCACCCAATTACGGGGTACCTTAATTCCCGCAGGCGTTTTTGCCAGTCGTCCTGGTCAGCGACAACGTCGAGTAGTTGCGAAGACACACGTTTGCCAATCCCTACGGCCTTTAGCAACTCACCAATTCGCACATGCACGCTTTCATGGGCCATCGCTCTCTTCATAAGTTCCGCGTCTGCTTGCAGTGACGAAAAATAAGCTTTCTTTCCCGAGTTGCACTCCTCGCAGATCGCCCAGAGGTTGTCACGGTCATTCGTTCCGCCCCAATCTCGCGGCTTCTTGTGGTCCACTACGAGTTTTATCCCGTCCTGCTCGACCGACTTGCCGCACATCTGACAGCGGCCGTGAGCGCCATGGATAACTTCGGCCCGTTCTTTTAGGCTGATTTGTCCCTCGTCAACTACTTTCCGCCTCGGGCCTGCGTATTTGTAAAGAGTGACCTTCCTGTTCTTGCCGTTGACGATTACTGTCGCCACGTCTTTCTCAATGACGAACCACTTTTTGAGGTCTCTTTTTCGCCGGTCTAAATGGGTGTGTTCGCCAGGGTCGAGGCCCTCTCTTTCGAGTTCTTGCCTGATTTGCCCGCCCGAAACGCCGTCTGGGAACCTCTTCATTACTTCGACAATTTGAAGGTGAATTCTACCGGGCTTGCTCTTGCTAGCCATATGCGATGACTGCCCTTCGGGTTTGGATCAACGAATTAAATCTGCTTCGTCCCCGACACGATATCAGACCGTAGGCGAAATCGTCTGCACATCCGTTCTGCCACGTCATCTCCAGCGCTTCAGGTGCGGCCAGAGGCCGGTCAAGGAATCGAATTTCTTGCCTTTGCAAAGGAACACGTCAATCTGTTGCTCCAGCGCATAGGGATTGGCCGCGGATGTCCCGACGAACTCCACGTGCTCCCACAGCTTGTCCAGCGTTGCTTTGTTATCGTCCAGCACGATCATGCAGTTGCCCGAATAGCCGCGCGGTCCCCAGAGAAACCAGGTCTGATGGCCGCTGAGCGAAGCCGGCAAACCCTCGCGGCGGCCGAGAAAGTCGATGGCTCCGGCCTGTCCGTAATCCTGGGCGAAGATGCCGCAGTCTTTTCGCTCCTCGGGCGCAAGCCGGTTCCATGCGATCGCGGTTTCATCCACAATCTCTTGCCATCCGAACTGGTCCGCATACCACTGCGGCAGAGCGGCGCGGGCATGGGAGTGCTCCATCACGGGAAGTTTGAACGGGAGAGACTTCGCGTACGAGAGGAACGCGTCAGGCAACAGAACCGGAACGAACGCGGGCGCGAGATACAGACCGCAAGTGAGTAGAACTATGACGATCGCGGGCTTCAGCCACTGCAGGCCAGGCCGGCTGATTCCCGTCTCAACTGCGGTGGCTCCCGCCGCGAGCAGCATGGGGTAGACGGGTCCAAGGTAATAGTTCTTCCCGTGAAGCACAAAGAAAACGGTGTAGCAGACCAGATAGCACCATCCCAGCACGCGATAGGGCTTGAGCCGCGGCGAGAAGAGCAGCGCGAACAATCCCGCCAGCCAGATGGGCGCGGTCAGAGGATTCAGGAGCAGCGTCTGCTGAAAAAAGTATGGAACTGGTCCCAGCACCACGTCGCGGCCTTCCGCCTTGATGGCGCGAATCAACTGCACGAACGGCCAGTCGTAATGAATGTTCCACAGCAGGTTGGGCAGGAAGATCAGGAAAGCGGCGAGCCCGCCGAGCCAGATCCACTTGTCGAAAAATGCGCGGCGCTGCTCGGTCAGCAACAGGCCCACGACAATGCCCAGCCCGAAGACGGCTATGGAGTACTTCTCTTCCATCCCGAGGCCCGCGACCACTCCAAACCACAGCCAGTACCGGGGATCGTTTCTCTTGATCGCCAGGATGGCGAAGTAAGCGCAGCCCATCCACAGGTTCGGCTCAAGGCAGTTCGTCCCCAGCAGGCTGCCGTTGGAGAGATACATGGGCGCGATCGCCGCGCATATCGCGCTGAGCAGCACGGCGTAGCGGCGTCCTCCGAGTTCGCGGGCCAGCACCGCAGTCTGCACGACCAGAAGGGAAGAAGCCAGCGCAGGAATGAAGCGAATGCTGCGCAACGAGTCTCCCAGCACTGCGCGGCAGATGTGGATCAGGAAGGGAATGAGTGGAGGCTGGTCGACATATCCCCACTGCAGGTGGTCGCCACAGGCAATGTAGTTGAACTCATCGCGAAAATAGCCGTAACGGTTGTTGAAATAGATGTGGAGGGCCAGCTTGGCCAGCGCGATGGCCCAGATAATCGCCATCGTGGAACCCATCTGACGGTCGCGGTCCGGAGCGGAGAGTGTGGGAGGAGTGCTGGCCATGGCGGGACAGTAAGAATAACGCATCCCCACGCAAGTTTCACATCCGCTCCTGCCCCCTGCCAACGCCGGTCCCGGCATTGAGGTCAGGCTCGTGCGGCACTTCGGTAACGTCCCAAACTGATTACCTGTTTTTTCCTCTGTTTTGCTTGTGCTAACGTTTTTCTTTACCGCATATTGCAAAGGTTTAGCGAGGTTTTTCGATCCCAAGTGCCTTCTGATAACCGCAAATCGGGGATCCACGTTGCGTGGACCACCATCACCTACCGCAGTGTTGCGCTGCTGATCATGGCCGGCGCGGTCATCTTCTTTTTTGTCGTGCGCTTCACCTTCCCGCAATTTACCGAGAACACAGTCAAGGCTGGCGGGAATGTAGTCGGCAGGTTGCTGGATCACGTTGCGGGCATGGCTCCGGCAACGGGACCTGGGGTCTCGACGGCTCAGCAGGCGCACTTCACCGCACTCGACGGCACAGTGCGCGTCAAGAAGAGCAATGGCAACAGCTGGGTCGCCGGCGATTACAGCATCCCACTGGAAAAGGGCGATGTGGTCCAGACCGGTTCGGAAGGCATGGCGAAGGTCGTCTTCAACGACGGAACCAGCTATACCGTAAAACAGGATTCGCTGATCGTGATTGAAGAGAACTCGGCCAACGACCAGCAGCAGACGAATGTAGCGGTTGCGGTCAGCACAGGAACGGTCGATCTCTCCACCGCGACGTATAGCCAGGGTTCGAAATCGCAGGTCATTGTGGCGGGCGCCACGGCTTCGTTGTCGCCGGAGTCGGCGGCGCAAGTGCATAACGATCCCAAGGCTGACCAGCACGAAATCCTGATGAAAAAAGGTGCCGGTGAGGTCTCACGCAACGGGGAAACGGTAAAACTGGCCAACTGGGAAAAAGTGACTTTCCAGGGCCAACAGTCGCACCTGGAGAAGGCCAAGGAGATCGGACCTCCGACGCCGATCGCTCCGGCCAACATGGCGCCGCTGTTTTCCGCGGGCGAGGCGACCAAGGACGTGGAGTTCTCCTGGACGCCGATGGCGAATGCAGTTGGTTACCGCCTGCGCATCTCCCGCAATCCTTATTTTTCTTCTACACTCGTTGACAAGAAGGTTAATACAGCAGCGGTAACCGTCACCAGCCTCGGAGAAGGTGCGTACTACTGGATGGTGCAGTCGTACGACACCGCCGGGAAAGAATCGGTGGAGAGCGAGAAAAACCGCTTCACCATCATCTCCAAAGGCAAGGAGACGGAGGCTATCGAACTGGATCTGGATCCTTTTATTCAACACGGACACGTTATCGAAGTGACAGGCAAAACGCAGACCGGGGCGCGGGTCATGGTGAATGGCAGCGAGGTTCCGATGATTGCCTCAGATGGTCAGTTTCATTACTTCACGCCGCCGTTGCCGACTGGAGAAGCTGTGATTACAGTGACGGCGCAAACAGCGCAGGGCGGAGTGAACACGCAGCAGAAGAAGATCATTATTCAGTGAGAGCAAGTTTCAAGGTTTCAAAAGTTGCAAAGTTTCAAGGTGCTAAAGAGCGTTCGTTTCAGAGGAATCGTGGTTGTTCAGACTTTGAAACTCTGAAACCTTGAAACCTAGTTTTAGAACTTTGAAACCTGACGCAAGCAAGGTTGCCGCGCATCTCGTAGAATGTAGAGAGCCAGCACCCTGACACAAAAAAAGGAAATCACCGGGAGCCTCCCGGCAAAGCGGCACGTAGAAAGACGCGGGAACATTTCGTCATGTCAAACAACGGATTTCATTCAGGCTCGACACGCACTCACAACCTCCGGTCGCTGTTCAGCATTTTCTCCAGCGACCTGGCCATCGATCTCGGCACCGCCAACACGCTGGTGTATGCGCGCGGCAAAGGGATCGTTGTGAACGAGCCTTCCATCGTCGCCATCAACAAGAACACGGGCGAAGTCGAGGCTGTGGGCAAAGAGGCGAAAGAGATGCTGGGCCGCACGCCCGGCAACATCGTCGCCATCAAGCCCATGAAAGATGGCGTGATCGCCGACTTTAAAGTCACTGAGAAGATGCTGAACTACTTCATTCAGAAGGCACACAACCGCAAGATGCTGGTGCATCCGCGCATCGTGATTGGAGTGCCTTCAGAAATTACGCAGGTGGAAAAGCGCGCGGTCATGGATTCCGCCTATCGCGCCAAGGCGAGTGAAGTGCATCTGGTCGAGCAGGCCATGGTGGCTGCCATCGGCGCGGGACTTCCCATCACCGAACCCAGCGGCAACATGGTCGTTGATATTGGCGGCGGCACCACCGATATCGCGGTGATCTCGCTCAGCGGCATCGTCTATTCGCGTTCCGTGCGCATGGCGGGCAACCAGATGGACGAAGCCGTGATGAACTACCTGAAGCGGAAATATAACCTGCTGATCGGCGAGCGCACCGCCGAGCAGATCAAGATGGAAATCGGCTCCGCGCACCAACTCGACAAGCCGATGACGATGGAAATCAAGGGCCGCAACCTGATCGAAGGCGTGCCCAAGACGATTACCGTCGACGACGGCGAAATCCGTGAAGCCCTCAGCGAATGCGTTTCGACCATTATGAACGCGATCCGCGTCGCGCTGGAGCGTACGCCTCCCGAGCTTTCGGCCGACATCAGCGACCGCGGCATCGTGCTGACTGGCGGCGGCGCGCTGCTGAAGAATCTCGACAAGCGCATCCGCGAAGAAACCGGGCTGCCGGTTTCGATCGCCGACGACCCGCTGTGCAGCGTGGTGCTGGGTACCGGCAAAATGCTCAGCGATTTCAAGCTGCTGAGAAAGATATCGATTGAGTAGGTTTTGAGTGAGCAGGTTTCAAGGTTTCAGGGCTTCAAGGTTTCAAGGGACTGACGTCGTGAGGGAACTGTCCACACTTCAGCGCACGGCCATCCTTGAAACATTGAAACTTTGAAACCTTGAAACTTTGAAACTGTCTTCTTTATGGAATCCGTCCTCGGCCGCTACCGCAACCTGGTCATTCTTGTGGGAGTGTTGTTTCTGCAAGTGCTGGGGCTGGCCATGCAGGTGAAGCGCGGCGGCGGGACGGATGCGGAAAATACGCGCCTGATCCGCATCTGGGGCGTGGGCGCGATCACCCCTTTCGAGCGCATTCTGGTCTGGGCCGAGAACAGCACCGGCAACATCTGGCATAACTATTTTTACCTGCGCGGGGTGCGCGCCGAGAACCGTCAACTCAAAGATCAGATTGAACAGATGCGGCTGGAGCAGGTGCGCCTCAGCGAAGACGCTGCCCAGGCGCGTCGCCTGCAAACCCTGCTGGCCTTCAAGGAACAATTCATCTCCCGCACCGTGGCTGCACAAGTGATCGGCTCCAGCGGCAGCGATCTTTCCCGGACTGTGTACATCGATAAAGGCGAGAACGCCGGCATCAAGCGCGACATGGCAGTGATGACGTCCGACGGAATCGTCGGTAAAGTTCTGCTCGTCTATCCCTCGGTTTCGCAGGTGCTGTTGATCAGCGACCAAAGCAGCGGCGTGGGCGCCATCCTGGAGAAGACCCGACTGCAGGGAGTGCTGCGCGGCACTGCCAACGGCGAAGTTGTGCTCGAGCGCGTGATGAGCGATGAGCAGGTTCCGGTCGGCGAAACCGTGCTGACCAGCGGTGGAGATCAGATTTTCCCGAAGGGCCTGCCCGTGGGTACAGTCACGAAGGTCGGAAACGGCAAGGACCTGTTTCTGAACATCAAAATCAAGCCCGCGGCCAACTTAAGCAAGCTGGAAGAAGTTCTGGTGCTGGTCGAGAAGCAGGAAAAGCAGGCTATCGCGGAAGAGAACGTACGCGTGCGGGCTGCCGATATTCTGGCGCAGCGGCTGCCGTCGGTACCCGACAAGCCAGCCACGGGTGCGACAACCCCAGGTGCGACGGAAGGATCGGCGAAGCCGAGCGTCGCAAAGACCGCGTCGAAACCCACGGGCGCTGCTACGACCACACCCTCTGTCAAGAATCCATCCGGCAAAGCCACGGTTTCAGGTGCATCGGGGGTAAGCACGGTAGGGAATCCAACAGGGAGTTCCACGGTAAAGAAAGGCGTGATTGCCCCGGCGAAACCGGCAACCGGGCCAGAGCCAGACGCAACTCAGACCGCACCTGCCAGCGACCAGCCGAAACCGGCAGCACCAACCGAGCAGCCGCCCAATCCGCAGCCCCCTGCCAGCGAGAGCAGCCCACAATAGCGTGCCCATTACCTACACATCCAATGAGCAGGTTGAAGTCTACCGGTTTAGCATCCCGGTCACGATCGGCGTGCCGCTCCTGGCGCTCTTTGTGCAGGCATTCCTGCCGCTCCGCTTTCCTCGGTTTGCGGTCTATTTTGACCTGCCTTTGCTGGTGACCATTTTCTTTGCCATGGCGCGGCGCAGCCCTGTGGCCGGCCTGTTTACCGGCGCCGTCATCGGCCTGGCGCAGGACATGCTGGGCCACAATCCCATCGGAATCTACGGCATTGCCAAGACGGTCGTTGGCTACGGAGCTTCGTCGTTGGGTGTCAAACTCGATGTGGAAAACGCCGGCGCCCGCCTGCTGGTGACTCTGGGGTTCTATCTGATTCACTCCGCGGTGTATTTCACGGTTGCCCACGGGCTGGTCAATATGACCCAGACCTGGAGTTGGTCCCGCGGCATTTTGGCCGGCCTGGCCAATGCGATCCTGGGCGTCGCGCTGTTCTTCCTGCTCGACAAGTTCAAGCAGAGAACGTGAAAGCAGTACTCAGTACCCAGTACCCGGTACTCAGTACGAACCGTGACCTTCGTTATCCCTGGGTGCACCGCGAGGACTTTTTGAGCATTACAATGGAATCAACCTCGACGAGATTCACCCAACACTGCCTCAGTGCGAACGATCCAGGAACCACTGAGTACTGGGTACTCGGTACCGGGTACTGACTTATGTTCGGCCGCGACGAAAAAGTTTCTGAAGTCCGCCTCACGGCGGCGCAATACATCATCCTTGGCATCTTCCTGATCCTCGCCTACGGACTGTGGAAGCTGCAGGTGTTGGAGAGCGGCTACTACGCATCGGCCGCCGAGAAGAACCGCATCCGCAACGTCCCCGTGCTTGCGCCTCGCGGCAAGATTCTCGATCGCGAAGGCCGCGTCATCGTCGACAACTATCCTTCCTTTTCCGCGCTGTTGTTACGTGATTCCACTCGTGATCTGGTTGCTGACGCGGATCTGATTGCCCAGGGGTTGCATCTTGATCCCAACGAAGTGCGGGCACGCATCCGCCATTTCGCGTCGAATCCGCAGTACCAGCCGATTTTCCTGAAAGAAGACATCACTCCCGATGAGTTGCAGTTCATCGAGGCGCATCGCAACGAGTTGCCGGAACTCGACACGATCATGGCCCATCGGCGCCTGTATCCCCGCAATGGATTCATGGCGCACCTGATCGGTTACGTCGGCGAAGTCAGCGAAGACATGCTGAACCAGCCGCAGTTCGAGCTCTACAACGCGGGCGACGTCGTCGGAATTTCCGGCGTTGAGCGCCAGTACAACAGTCTTTTGATGGGCACGAACGGATCGCGCCAGGCCCTGGTCGACAGCCATGGCCGCGAAGTAGGACGGCTCGGTGAGACCGAAGCAATACCCGGCAAGCAGCTAAAGCTGACGGTGGACATCGATTTGCAGATTGCCGCCGAAGAGGCTCTGGGCGACAAGAACGGCGCCATCGTCGCGATGGACCCGCACACCGGAGAGATTCTCGCGATGGTGAGCCGGCCAACTTTCGATCCCAACGATTTTGCCGTGCACGTCTCGCGCGATCAGTGGAACAAGCTGGTCACCGATCCTGACAAGCCGCTTCTGAACAAAGCCATTCAGGCGCAACTGGCGCCCGGATCAACCTTCAAGATCATCATGTCGTTTGCGGGCTGGCAGGAAGGCATCGCCCGGACGATGCACGTCCACTGCAATGGCAGTGCGGACTTCTATGGCAGGAACTCGAAATGCTGGGTCTACTTCAAGCATCTAACTCACGGGGATGTGGACCTGGAAAAAGCGATCTATCAGTCGTGCGACGTTTTCTTCTACACGCTGGCCGATAAGCTTGGCATCAACAAAATTGCCAAATACGCAACTGAGTTGGGGCTGGGACAGAAAACCGGCATTGACCTTCCGCAGGAAGCCAGCGGTCTGGTTCCGTCTGAAGAGTGGAAGCTGCGCACGTTCCGGCAGAAATGGTATGCCGGAGAGACCATCTTCGTCGGCATCGGGCAGGGTGCGATTACCGTCACTCCCGTGCAGCTGTTGCGTGCCATCAGCGCCATTTCCATGGGCGGGAAGTTGGTGGTTCCGCATGTGATCAATCCGACCGACTTGCCATCGAATTACACGGAGGCGGCGCACTTTACCGACGTGAAGGCAGTTCCTTTCGATCCGGATGGCTGGAACTACATTACCGATGCTATGGGGCGAGTATTGCTGCCGGAAGGGACAGCCCCCTGGCGCATATTCAGGGCATTGACATCGCGGGCAAAACCGGATCGGCGCAGGTGGTGTCACTGGAGAACCGTGCCAAGCACAAGGACGACGCCGACCTGGCGCAGAACGGCTGGTTCGTAGGATTCACGCCGCGCCGCAATCCCGACGTGGTTGTCTGTGTGCTGTTCCAGGGCGGTGAACACGGCAGGTTGGCTGCGCACCTGGCGACCCAGGTGATCAAGGCGTACGTGGAGAAGCAGCGCCGCACTCCTCAGAAGATGGTCGAGAAGCCGAAGAACAACGGCACCGTCGATATCGGCGGCCTGTGGAGCGAGCCGGATTCCGATGGCGGCAAAGACAAGCTGCAAGGGGGGCATTTCGTTCTGGATCTCCCGAAGAAGCCGCTAGCGTTGGCCACGGCAGCGCCGGGGATGAGGTAGTTACGAAATAGGAGCGCGGTGCTCCGAAAGGGATGTCATCCTGAACCCGGCGCTAAGCCGGGTGAAGGACCTTACGATGGACGGCGGTGATGATGTAGCTGGCAGGTCATCGAACGTTGGCGGGCCGTAGGGTGATCCCGTTTACGACATCGCCGCCGCTGCATGACGTAAGGTTCTTCGCGCCAGCTTTGCCGGCGCTCAGAATGACATATGGGCGGTTCTACTGGCAATTGATTTTCTATGGCACGTTACGTCTCATACCGCGACTTCGACTGGGTCCTTCTGGGCTTCGTGCTTATCATTTGCGGCCTGGGCGTGATGGAGATTCGCAGCGCGACCATGCACACGAAGTTTGCCGGAGCCCATGTCAAGCAGGTCTACTGGATTGTTGCCGGCGTGGGCGCAATGTTCGTCATCAGCCTGGTCAACTACCAGGCGCTGCTCGATCAGATTCAC
Source organism: uncultured Acidobacteriaceae bacterium (assembly GCA_963701935.1). GTDB lineage: Bacteria > Acidobacteriota > Terriglobia > Terriglobales > Acidobacteriaceae > Sulfotelmatobacter. The sequence continues at coordinate 501,140 of CAVPBT010000006.1, forward strand.
TGGTTCTACATCGCGGGAGTTGCCTCGCTGATGGCCGTGCTGCTTTTCGGAACCAAGGTCTTGGGGGCGAAGCGCTGGATCAAAATGCCCGGCGGTAACCACTTCCAGCCCTCCGAATGGGTTAAGCTGATCCTGATCCTCGCGGTTGCGAAGTTCTTTTCCGACATGCGCCAGCGGGAGCTATCCTGGCCGGATTTCTTCAAGGCTGGAGCGATTGTTGGCATCCCCATGCTCATGGTTCTGAAGCAGCCGGACCTGGGCACGGCTCTTACCTACATTCCAATCGCAGCCATGGGCATGTTTCTGGGTGGGCTGCAGTGGAGGCAGGGATTATCTGTGGTGCTGGTCGCCGTGATAGGGATCGGGGTCGTCTTTTACGTCCCGCGCGTTCACATTCTGAAGTCCTATCAAAAGCAGCGGCTCACCAGTTACCAGGACCCCGATTCTGACCCGCAGGGTTCGGGGTATCAAGTTAAACAATCCATGATTGCGGTCGGTTCCGGGGGCCTTTGGGGCGGCAGAGGCTCGCAAACACACGGTGCTTTCCTCCCAGTTCCGCAAACGGACTTCATTTTCGCCGCATTCTCGGAAGAACATGGATTCGTAGGCGCGCTTGGCGTTCTGCTGCTATACTTCATTGTGCTGATGCGTTTGACCCAGAACGCGCAAACAGCGCCCGACCGCGCTGGCACGTTTGTGGTGATGGGTGTGGTGGCTGTGCTTAGCTTCCATATCCTGGTCAATGTCGGCATGGTGGTTGGCTTTATGCCGGTCACCGGAATACCCCTGCCGCTGATGAGTTATGGTGGGTCTTCTGTGTTGTTCATGTTCCTGGCGCTGGGGATGGTTATGAATGTTCGTATGCGCCGCTTCGTGAACTAACTGGTGCCTGGTTAGACGAGCCAGTTAGGACGGAACAAATTTCAGAAGCAACGGGTTCAGGAACCAGGAAGAACGGCAGGATTAGCAGTTTTGCTGCGCTCGCAGGCGCAGCCCCAAAAATATCGATCGCCCTCGCGTAAAGGGGGCATTTCACCGGCTAGTCGAGCAGTAGATGGCCGGGCAGGATTGAAGCTGAGCAGCCGGGCAGGGAACGGCCCCCCGACCCCAGTTGGGTCTGAGAGTGCGGTCACAAACCCCGGCAGAAGTTAAAGCGATACGTGCAAAAGATTCCCAAGCTTGTGCAGCGGACTCGGTGCAGAGAACAACTCTCTGGCCCGGTCTGTCCCCAATTCGGGGCAGCCTCGCGACGCTCTTCGCTTCATCCTCCCGCCCCTCTCCTGACTCCACCCCGGTGAAGCCCGACCGACCTCGGTAATGTGTCGGCGGGACCGGAGTGTTCGATGAACAAAGAACTATTTGTCTCTTCCACCCCCCACGAAACCAAGGTGGGCCTGGTGGAAGACGATCTGCTCGCGGAAGTTTATCTGGAGCGCGAGAATGAATACACCTTAGCTGGATCCATCTACAAAGGCCGTGTAACCCGCGTGCTGCCAGGGATGCAGTCGGCCTTCGTCGACATCGGCCTGGAGCGCGACGCTTTCCTCTACGTTTCCGACTTTATGGAGTTGGAAGAGCACGACGATGATTTGACCGATGTCGTCCCAGCAACCCGCAACGTGCCTGACTTGAGGCAGCAGGCGGCGAAAACTGAGACGGCGGATGCGTCGGAGGATGGAGCCAGTACCGAAGCTGAGTTACTGCCCGTCACCGACGAGGGAACCTTCGAAGCCGAAACCCTCGGTGAGGGGCAGCCCGCTCCCGTTGCAGAATCCACCGAAGTCGCCAATGGCGGCGATTCGCAGAGTCGCGAGCGCGGAGGCTGGCGTGGACGCCGCCGCCGCCGTGGTGGACGTCGCGACGGCCGCGGAGACGGACGCGATCGTGGTCCTGACCGAGGACCTGAAAGAACCCCGGACCGAAGTTTCGATCGCGGCTCAGACCGTGGTGCGGAACAGCGCTTCGCGCGCCCCGCCGAGCCGATGTCCACCCGCACGGCGGATTCAGGCAGAACCCAGCCCTCAGGCCCGCCACCGGGATACCAGCCGATTCTGCTGCCTGGAGAATCGATTTCCAAGTACCAGCGGTTCGCACAGCAGGCGCCCGCGCAGGAACCACCGGTTCGCCAGGCAATCACCGCTGTCGAGTCGGAGGCTCCGGCGGAGCCCGTCACTCCTCTCGCCGCGACCTTCCCTGAGGATGAGCCCATCTTCGCCGCCACCGAGTCGGTGGCTGAGCCTTTACACGAGCAGCACGAAGACATACGGGCGGCTCACGAAGAGCCCGCTGAGCAAGTCGAGTCGGCCTCGACTTCAGCCGACTGGAATCAGGAGTTCCGCCGTCCCGAACCGACGCCCCTGCCTTCGCTGGGCTGGCCCGGAGAGTCGACCCTTACGGTGGAACAAGACGCGGTTCAACAGGGGGAAGTGGAAGAAGAAGTCCATGAGCCTGAGAGCCACCCAGCCACAACCGTAAGCGAGCAGGTCGACGCAGCGCGTCCGCGCCGTGAGGATGAAACTCCTGTCTTTGCCGCTCCCGGCACCATGGAAGAGGAGACCATCGACGACGAGGAGACAGGCACCATCCATTACGAGGCTTCGTCCGACGAAGGCTACGAAGAATTCGAAGAGGAGACCCAGGCTGGCCCTGGACATCTGAATGGCGATGCCCGCGAGACGGTCGCTGAAATTCATCAGGCATCGATGACCGAAGGTACGCATCCCGCGGAGGGCGCTCACGCCGAAGGGGAAGAAGACACTGAGGAACTGGAACTCGAAGAGGCCCAGGCCGAAGCGGAAGCCATGCTCGACGCGGAAGCGCGTGGTAATGGCACGGTCGATGCCCGCGTGGAGGTTCGCGCTCCCGCCGCAACCGCAGGCTACACGCAGCGTACGCAACGCCCGCGTCCCGGCCAGGATCGCGACCGTGGTCCCCGTGACCGCCAACGCCGTGGTGGAGGCGGACGCCGTTTCCGTCGCCGTGAGAATGCTCCCGTTCCCCTGATCAGCGATTTGCTCAAGGAGGGGCAGGAAATCCTGGTCCAGATCGCCAAGGAACCGATCGGCAAGAAAGGCGCGCGCATTACCAGCCACATCGCGCTTCCGGGGCGCTTCCTTGTGTACATGCCGACCGTGAACCATACCGGCGTTTCGCGCAAGATTGCTTCCGAGGAAGAGCGCCAGCGCCTGAAGAGGATCATCCTGAGCGAACGCGAGAACGGCCACGGAGGCTTCATCGTCCGCACGGCCGCGCAGAGCGCCAGTGAAGAAGAACTCCGCGCCGACATCCGCTTCCTGAAGGGCTTGTGGCAGGACATCAAGAATCGCGCCGAAAGCTCAAAGCCACCCGCGCTGATCTATCACGATCTCAACGTGGTCGAGCGTGTGCTGCGCGATCAGGTGACTTCTGACTTCAGTGTGATCTGGGTCGACACCGAACCGGAATATGAGCGCGTTCTGCGCTTCTTTAACCGCTTCCAGCCCGCGATGGTCAAGCGGGTGAAACTCTACACCAAGGAAACGCCGCTGTTCGAACAGTTCGGCCTCGCCGAAGAAATGAACAAGGCTCTCAAGTCGAAAGTGTGGCTCAAGAGCGGCGGCTACATCGTCATCAACCAGACCGAAGCGCTGGTCGCGATCGACATCAATACCGGCAAGTATGTCGGCAAGACGGCGCGTCTGGAAGACACCATCGTCAAGACCAATGTAGACGCAGTGAAGGAGATTGTGCGGCAGGTTCGACTGCGCGATCTAGGCGGAATCATCATTATCGATTTCATCGACATGGATGAGCGCCGCAACCGCCAGCGCGTGATGCAAGCCCTGGAAGAGGAACTGCGCCGCGACCGAGCGCCCTCAAAGACGCTGCAGTTTAACGACTTCGGACTCGTCGCCATTACCCGCAAGCGGGTCAAGCAATCGTTGGAGCGCACGATTGGCGCGCCTTGCCCGTATTGCGAGTCGACTGGATACGTAAAATCCGTTACCACGGTCTGCAACGAAATCTATGTCGAGATGCGCAAGATCGCCAAGCACCTGGAGCACGAAGACGTCATGCTGCGCGTGCATCCAGACGTAGCGAAGGAACTGAAATCCAATAACGGTCGCCTCCTGAACGAGATGGAAGAGATGACCAAGCGCACCATCATTGTGAAGAGCGATCCGGCCGTGCACCAGCAGCAGTTCGATATCAACTGAGCTCTTGGCTGTTGGCTCTTGGGCCTTCGGCTTGGAAGGACGGGCGAAATCGCCCGTCTCTTTCTGCGCTGACAATTGCGACTTAGATCGCCAATCCGGTCAGCGAGTGCTATATTTTTTCGACAATCATGGCCCCGTGCTCGTTGGCCGATATACAGGTGCCATCGCCTTGAGCCCAAATCGCATCAGCAGAACCGACCACAGCGCATAGAGAGCGACATTAAGAAATGCAATTAGGTTGAAGGTCCTCCCAAACGTGAATCCCAAAGGAAACGCTTCACGGATCTGGAGGAGGGCGAACAGAAACAACACTACTCCCCAGACCAGAATTGCTACAGCAATCGTTTTGTTTGGCCCCGTACTCTGCCATGGATTGGCGTTTCGTTCCTTCGCCCGTTCACGGAAATACCCAAGCAAAAACCAGAGCGCAGCGACGGCGAATAGGTAGAGGATTTCGGGCACGCTTAGACCAAGAATCTGGAATCTCTTCTGCCCGGCGAAGTTAAACGGTAGTGTGGGAGCATTCACCCCACGCCAGACTCGCCTTAACTCAATAACCAGCATGTGGACTTTGAGGAATGGTGGCGGAACGCGGTTGCTGTCGCCAAGAAGCCAATCTACTCGATCTGCCCACAGAGTCAGCACAGCCGTTACGGCGGTTTGGACCGCACCCAGCGCTAGAGAAAAACGCCACTTCCGCATAAACAGTTTCACAGCCTCTCCTGCTAATAGTAGACACCGCGACGTGCGGGTACTGCTCATCAGAGCCAGACCTCTTTGGTGACCGACGTAATCAGCGATGGGCTCATAACGTCGGAACACTTCCACCATTTAGTGCGGAAGAGCGTCGTCCCGCGGATACCATCGTTAATGGTAATAACCATGGTAAAATGCCATCATGAATACCACTCTAACCGTAGACAAGGCTGGACGCGTCGTGTTGCCCAAGCCCGTACGAGACGAGTTGCAGCTTGCCGCAGGGGACTCGCTCGAATTGGAAAGTTCTGAGGATCGGATCGTCCTCCGCCCTGTTCGAGGCACGGCCGGACTGCGAAAAAAGCAGGGCATATGGGTTCTCGACGTGGACGAACCGTTGACGGTTGAGTCCGTGAACAGGACAATCCGCGACATTCGCCGGGAACGGGAAGACTCGTGGATGGGGCGCAAGTCCGCGGCGCGGGGCAGTCGCCCGCCAGCAAAAACGAGGAAACGGAGATGATTTGGTTGGCCGACACCTCGGTCCTCGTTCCCGTATTCATCCCAGGACACATCCACCACGAGCGAAGCTTTCAGTTGTTTTCGCGGGCGACCGTCAAATCGGCGTTCTGCGCAGCGCACAGCGTCGCCGAAGTATATGCAACGATGACCCGGTTGCCGGGCAAGCATCGGACGAGCGGACAGCAGGCCCTGACATTCCTGGAAATGATCCAAGAGCGGTTCAGTCTCGTTGCCCTCGACGTTACAGATTACCTTGCAACAATTCGTGAAGCCGCTGCCCTCGGTGTCGTAGGAGGTACTTCATACGACGCGCTCGTCGCAGCCTGCGCCCTGAAGGTGAACGTCGACATCCTCTACACCTGGAATGTAGGGCACTTCATGCAGTTAGGTGACGAGGTGGCACGGAAGGTGCGCACGCCCTAAGCACGCTACCCTTTTTGTAACGAGAGGTGGGATTCTAGCTGACGTTGGCGAGGGTCTTCACCGCGACATCGGCCTGGTTGCGCAGCTTTTTGGCTGACTCATGGACCGATTTCGCGGCTGGTCCTGCCCCGCTTTGTTCCGCGTTCTGGGCCACGCTGCCTGCGTCCTCAGCAGAAGTGCTGGCCATGTCGAGCAGCACGACAACCGCGTCGGCGTGCAGTTTCCAGACAGAGGACATCTTTTGGCTGCGCTTCAATTCCTCCAGTTCGGTGCTGAGGCGTGCGGAAATCGACACCATCCGGATCAACGTGCGCGCCACGTCGGCACGCAGGCTTTTTTCTTCCAGGAACGGAGCGCTGTAAGCGTCGGCCTCCGGACCCGTGAGCGTCAGGTTGAAGAAGCGCATGGGCACGACCTGCCGGTATTTCGGGTCGGCCACGCGCACAAAGACGCGAATCGACTCTTCGACGCGCCGCAGTTTGCTTTCCTCGGCCGAGATTTGTTGCGCCGTTACCACGGGTGGCTGGAACACTGCCGCCGCTGCTGGCGCCTTGGCCGCGGCTGCTGCTTTGGCCGCTCTGGGCGCCGCTCCCGCCCCGCTTGATGTGCGCGACGTTTGGGCCGCCGGGGTCAACAGTGACCGCCGGATCGGCGGACGCCGGTCCAGTTCCTTCTTCAACTTCGAAACCCGGCGGAATTTCTCCAGCGTGCTGCCGTAGTCCGCTTCCAACAATTGCTTCTCTTGAATCGCGGCCACGTGCTCCACCGTGACTTCCACGCCGTCGACCGTGGTCAGAATCGTTCCGCCCATCTCTTCCAGTGCCTGTCCGAAGGTTTTGATCTCGGTCAGCGCCTTGGCGAACAATTCGTCGAACTTCTTGCCGAAATATGCGTTGTGCGCCGAAACCGTCGCCAGCACGCCGGGATGATAAAAGGACGAATCCAGCCACTGTTTCAACTCCCGCACGCGCCCGATCACACCGGAGTCGATCAGCATGTTGAAGTCGCGGAAGCGCGAAATTTCCTCGCGCAACGGATCGAAGCGTCGCAACAGTTGCACATGCTCCTCGGGCAGCGAGGGCACGTCCGAATCAGCCAGGATTTCGATCAGCGCAATTTCAAACGGCGAGAGTGGCAGGGCACCATCAAGCCCGTAGCCGGTTTGTTCCCACTGGCCCGGCACGCGCGGATGGCGGTACAAGAAGGTCGCGATCAGGTCGGTCTTGTCGCGGTTCACGTCGCTGGGTTCGCGGCGCCGCACAAAATACCGCAGCAGGGCCTCGGCGACTTCGGAATCCGTGTCTGGAGTCAGCGCCTGGCGCACCATGGCGGGCGTAATCGCCATATCCAGCAGATGCAGCCAGCGGTACATCCGCGAGAGAGTCGCAGGCAACTCGCGCTCGGAATGGCGCAACGCGTCCTCGTCGAGACCGCTCGGAATGGGGACCTCCCCACCGAGCGCATCCCGCATGAGCTTCTGGTAGAAGCCCTGGACCGTCGCGAGAATGGCTAATTCAAATCGGAGATCTTCAGCCAAACGTGCCCCCGAGAGCAAGAATTCCCTTCTGAAACTTTACTAATGTCTAAGTAAAAACGAAATGTTACTTCCGGTGCAAGTTACCACCGGAGCGAGACTCCAACGTTGAAAGAGGAGCTGTGCGCAGAAGTACATGGACCTCCGCGTGGGAGTCGGCCGTTTTTAGTTGTTTTTTGAGTCCAGCCAGCACAAGGTTCACGCCGCTGCCGAAGAGCCACAAATGGTGATATCGCCGTGGAAGAGCGGCCCTTCAGGGCCGCGTTAGCTTGAAATCAATGTGGGCTTTAGCCCCTGAGGACACGGCTTAAAACACAACGGTCTTATTCCCGTAAAGCAGTACACGATTCTCGACATGCCACCGCACCGCACGTGAAAGCACGACCTTTTCCAGGTCGCGCCCCTTGCGGATCAGGTCTTCCACGGTATCGCGATGCGATACGCGAACCACATCTTGCTCGATAATGGGCCCGTCATCGAGCACCTCGGTGACGTAATGACTGGTGGCGCCAATCAGCTTCACGCCGCGCTCAAACGCCTGATGGTAGGGCCGGGCGCCCACAAAGGCCGGCAGGAAGGAATGGTGAATGTTGATGATCCGCTGCGGATACCGATTGACGAACTCGTTCGACAGAATCTGCATGTACCGCGCCAGCACCATGAAGGCCGGCTTCTGCTCATCAATCAGTGCCTGGATCTTTGCTTCAGCCTGACTCTTGTTGTCCTTGGTGACGGGAACAATCGCATAAGGGATCTTATAGAAGTCGGCAATCGCCTTGTTGTCGGCGTGGTTGGAGATAATCAGCGGAATGTCGCACGCCAGTTCGCCGCTCTTGTGCCGGTACAGCAGATCGACTAGGCAGTGATCGTACTTCGAAACCAGAATGATCATGCGCTGGCGCTGCGACGACTGCGCCAGCCGCCACTTCATGTGGAAGGCTTCCGCAATCGGCGAGAAGTGCTTGCCAAAGTCAGCGAGGTCGATGTCGAAGTCCCTGGGATCGAACTCGACCCGCATCAGAAACAGGCCGGACTCTTCGTCGGCGTGCTCGTCGGCGTGCAGGATGTTGCCATTGTGCCGGTAGACAAAGTCGGCGATGGTCGCGACTTCGCCCTTGCGGTCAGGGCAGGAGATGAGCAGGATGGCGGAATTCTTCATGGGTAGCGCCGCCGTCCCGGCGGCTGTCGCGGCGGCGTCCCGCCGCCGCTGCTGCAAGAAAGATGTTCTCGCGACGTCGGCGCGAACGCCAGCCCTACTTCTTTAACTCCTTCAATATTTCCCTAGCCGCATTCGTTCCCGACCCCCCGGTCAGCCCGGCCCCCGGATGCGTCCCGCTCCCGCACAAGTACAGTTTCTCAATGGGCGTCCGGTAGCGCGCCCAGTCGAGTAGGGGACGCATGGTGAAGAATTGATCCAGCGCGAGCTCCCCGTGGAAAATCTGCCCTCCCGTCAGCCCGTACTTTTCTTCCAGATCGCGTGGCGTGATGATCTGGTGCGTCAGAATCAATTCCGGGAGATTCGGCGCGTACTGCGTCAAGGTCTGCACGACCGTCTGCCCCAGTGCTTTGCGCTGGTCTTCCCAGTCCCCTTTCAGTTTGTAGGGTGCGTATTGCATATAAATCGACATCACGTGCTTGCCTTCAGGCGCAAGAGTGGGATCGGTCAGCGACGGAATCGCCACTTCGAGATACGGCTGCCGCGAGAACTTGCCGTACTTCGATTCGTCGAACGCACGCTCCAAATAGTCAATCTCGTTGCCAATGTGAATGCGCCCCTTGAGCGCGCTCGCGTCGCCATTCTTGAGCGCGGTGAACTGCGGCACCCCGGAGAGCGCCAGGTTCACCTTCGCTACTGTGCCGTTCCCACGGTAATGCTGCAGTTTCTGCACGAAGTCCGGCGAAAAATGGGTGGGATCGGTGAGCTTGAGCAGCGTGCGTTTCGGATCGGCATTAGAAATGACCGCCTTCGCCGGAATCTCTTCGCCCGTGGCAAGCAGCACGCCTGTAGCAACACCGTTCTGCAGGCGAATCTCGATGACTTCTGCGCCGGTGCGAATCTCAGCTCCTGCAGCCTTCGCCGCCGAGGACATCGCCTGCGTGAGCGCGCCCATGCCTCCCGCAGCAAACGAGGCCGCGCCCGCGGGATGAGGATCCGCCGCCGCGCGAATAAGCAGCACCAGCGCGCTTCCCGCCGACCACGGACCAAGAAAAGTCCCGAACACGCCGCGAGCCGCGATCACCGCGCGCAACAATTCTGTTTCAACATATTCCGATGCCAGATCCGCCACCGCCATCGGCCCCCAACGCAGCAGGCGGAACATATCCTTCTTGCCCAACTTGCGAATTGCGCGGCCCGTCTGCAACATGCTCCACAAATCGCCGCGTGTGGGATGGTCAATATCCGGCGGCGTAGTGGCCAGCGCTTCGCTAATCACTTTCCCGATCTTTCCCAGCGACTGCTCAAACTCGGGATACTTTGCCGCATCCTTCTGCGAGAACGCCGCGATCTCCTGCGCCGACCTGCGCGCATCCTGATAGAGCGAAAGCGCCCGTCCCTCAGGTGAAAGCGCCGTCACGCAAACATCCGGAGTGATCAGCCTCAGCCCGTGCTTCTCCAGTTGCATGTCGCGCACGATGCCGGGCAGAATCGGTCCCGCGGAATGCGCTAACGTCGAACAGCGAAATCCTGGATGGAACTCGTCCGTGACCGCGGCGCCCCCGACTTGCGCGCTGCGCTCGAGGACAAGCGGTTTGTAGCCGGCCTTGGCCAGATAAAACGCGGTCACCAGCCCGTTGTGGCCGCCGCCGATGATGACGATATCGCGCTGCGTGGCCATGGCTATGCCGCCCCCTTGATGTCTTTCAGGATCTCCAATGCCGCCAGGCGCCCGTTCGCGCCCATAATGCCGCCGCCCGGATGCGTCGCCGATCCGCACATGTACAGGTTTTTGATCGGTGTCCGATACTGTGCCCAACCCGGCACGGGACGGAGGAAGAACAGTTGCTCCAGCGAAAGCTCGCCCTGGAAGATGTTGCCTTCGCTGAGTCCCCACTCGCGTTCCAAATCAAGCGGCGTGACCACCTGCTTGTGAAGGATGATGTCCTTGATGTTCGGCGCGTATTCCGCGATTGTGTTGACGACTGTGTCGCCGAATGCTTCTTTCTGGTCGTCCCACGTGAGGCCCGGCCGCAGTTTGTACGGCGCATATTGCACGAAGCACGACAGCACGTGTTTTCCCGGAGGTGCGACCGACGGATCAGTCAGTGACGGAATCACCATGTCGATATACGGCCGCTTCGAGAAGTTGCCATACTTCGCGTCGTCGTAAGCGCGCTCCATGTACTCGACTGAGGGCGAGATCGAAATCGCGCCGCGCAAGTGTGCGCCCGGTCCCGGCATGCACTTGAAGTTCGGCAACCCATCCAGCGCCATGTTGACCTTGCCCGACGAGCCGCGGAACTTATAGCGATTGATTTCTTCGAGGAAATCGCCGGGTAGATGCTCAGGCCCCATGAACTTGGTAAACGTCAGCCGCGGATCGACGCTGGACGAAACCACGTCAGCATAAATCTCGTCCCCATTGGCGAGCACCACGCCCTTCGCCTTGCCGTTCTTTACGATGATCTGCGAAATGCCTGACTGGGTGCGGATCTCCACCCCCGCCTCGCGAGCCGCATCGGCAATCGCGTTTGAAATTGCGCCCGTGCCGCCACGCGCAAATCCCCAGGCGCGGAACGCTCCGTCGATCTCTCCCATGTAATGATGAAGGAGCACGTATGCCGTACCCGGAGAACGCACGCCCAGAAACGTCCCAATGATCCCTGAGGCCGACATCGTGGCCTTGAGCACGTCGGTTTCGAACCATTGATCGAGGAAATCAATGGCGCTCATGGTCATGAGCTGCACCTGGTTGTACTTGTCGTAGCTTGACATGCCCTGAAACCGGCGCCCGATGAACAGCAGCTTCATCAGTTCGCGCGGATTGAGCGTAGTCGGGTCCGGCGGCACCATGCTGAGAATCGGCTTCACGAACCGGCACATCGCCTGCATCGCCTTGCCAAACTCATCGTAGGCCTCGGCGTCAACGCGCGAATGGCGGGCAATCTCACGGTGCGTCTTGCCGTGATCGTTTACACGCCACAGATAATCTCCGCTTAGCATCGGAGTAAACGTGCCGTCCAGCGGAAGAATCTCCAGCCCATGCCGGGGAAGATCGAGATCGCGAATGATCTCCGGCCGCAGCAGCGATACCACGTAGGAGCAGACCGAGAACTTGAATCCCGGCACAATCTCTTCTGTGCAGGCCGCGCCGCCCAGGACGTGGCGGCGCTCGAGCACAAGCACCTTCTTGCCGGCGCGTTGCAGGTAGGCGGCGTTGACCAGGCCATTGTGGCCACCGCCGATAACGATCACGTCGTATTTTGATCCGTTCGAAGCAGCCATGATTTGTCTTCAACTCTCAGCGCGGAATCGCACGGATTGTAGCAGGTGCGAATCGCGGCATTCGATGGTCAGTTTCAGGAAACTTTCCGCTGCGCGCGTGAGCGCAGCGGGAACGAAGGAAAGCGAGCTTGCCCTTGCTAGAGCCCGGAAGGAAGGACGGTCCAGCTTCTCAGGAGACTCCACAAGATCGGCAAAGTCGAGGGCATAGTCGATGAGATTGCGAAGTGTCATTCTAATGGAGAAGGGCGATTTTGTCCGCTAATATTCAGCGTTTTGGAGTATTCTCGCAGAGCACATGAGCCGCCGCCGACAGGAACCTTCGACGTTGAGCCCGCTGATCTGGCTGGCCGTCGTGATCCTGATTCTTTATTTCGCCCGCGCGGTGCTGATTCCTCTCGCGCTCGCCTTGACGCTCAACTTTCTGCTGAACCCAATGGTGATGTGGCTGCAGCGATTGCACCTGCGCCGGGTGCTGGCCGTGGCGGTCGTCATGCTGACTTCCGCGGCCTTCGTGGCCGGAATGGGTTGGGTAGTTTCTGACCAGTTGCTGCAAGTTGCCAGTGATCTTCCCAAGTACCGGCAGAACATTCACGACAAGATCGAAGCCCTTCATCTGCCGCCGGAGAGCACGTTGGGGCGTGCTGCTGAAAGCGTAAAAGAGATTGACACGGAGTTTGGTGAGCCACCGGCTACTCGCCCAGTACAAATAGGTCCGCCCGCGCCTGCCACGCTGAAAACTGGCGCGCCGCAGGCGGAGCCAGCGGTACCAGTACAGATCATCACGCCACCGGCGACCGGCCTGCGATATCTCGGCCAGGTATTGGGCCCACTGCTGAAGCCGCTCGGCACCGGCGGCATGGTGATCATTTTCACCGTCTTTATTTTGATCAAGCAGGAAGACCTTCGTGACCGCTTTCTTCGTCTTGCGGGAGTGGCGCAGTTGCACGCTATGACCCTTGCGCTGGACGACGCGGCGCAGCGGATCAGCCGATATCTGCTGATGCAGTTTGTGGTGAACGCCTGCTATGGTCTTTGCTTTGGGGTTGGAGTGTTTCTGATCGGAATCCCCAACGCGCTGCTTTGGGGCGTGATTGCGGGACTGTTTCGCCTTGTCCCGTATGTGGGCGCGCTGGCGGCGACCTCTTTCCCTCTGATCCTGGCGCTCGCGCTGTTTCACGGCTGGGGACCACCCGTGCTCGTCGTTCTGCTGTTCGCGTCTCTGGATTTGGTTGCGTCTAATGTCGTGGAGCCCTGGTTGTATGGAGCACACACCGGAATTTCATCGCTTGCGCTGCTCGTGACCACCGTCTTCTGGACGATGCTGTGGGGATGGGCGGGATTGGTGCTGGCGATTCCGTTGACGGTGTGCGCGATCGTGCTCGGACGTTATGTTCCTCGCATGTCGTTTCTCCACGTTTTGTTGGGGGATGAAACTGCTCTCTCGGTCGACGCACAGTTCTACCAGCGTCTGCTGGCCTTGGACCAGGAAGATGCTCGTAGCATCGCGATGAATTTCCTGAAATCTCATTCGCTCGTGAATCTCTATGATCAGGTGCTGATCCCAGCCTTGGCTCTGGCGGAACAGGACCGCCACAAAGGCGGGCTCGACGAGACGCGCGAGTCGTTTCTGTTTCTCAGCACCAGCGAGATCGTCTCCGAGTTGGCGGTCCACCGTCCCGAGGACAACATGCCCAAGCCGCGACGGCTGATTCGGCGTTGGATGTCGAACAAAGCGCCGGTCGCGCCGGTGGCCAGCCACTCCGAGCCCGCGCCTTCGGCCATGCGTATCTTCTGCCTGGCGGCCAACGACCAGGCCGATGAAATAACTTCTTCGATGCTGGCTCAGCTGCTGGAGCGTGCCGGCCACGGAGTGATTTCATTGCCGGTGGAGTCCAAGTTCGAAGACATTGTGGAGCACCTTCCGCCCGAGCCGCAGGACGTGATCTGCATCTCGGCCCTGCCGCCATTTGCTTTCGCACAGGCGGCTTCGATCTGTCAGCGGGTTCGGCTGCATTTGCCGGAGATCAAGGTTCTGGCCGGAGTTTGGGGCTATGCCGGCGATCCGAACAAGGCTCTGGAGCGCTTTGGCAGCGCGCGCCCTGACGCCGTCGTGTCTACGCTGGCTCAGGCGCTGCAGCAGATCGGCGAGTGGCACGGCCAGTCCGTGGACGGGGCGGACTTTGACCGGCCTGCGAAGGAGCCCAAACTGTCCGGTTTTGGAAGCTGAGGTTCGTCCGGCTATAATCCCGCTTCGGCTAAAATAACCGTCGAGGGCCCTTACCTTGCCAATTGGAACCGCATTTCACGAGCGCACTTTTCCTTTGTGCCACAGCCTGAACTACCGCGAATGGTCCGGCTACTACACCGTGAGCGTGTATGAAGTTCATCACGAGCACGAGTACAACGCCATTCGCAACGCGGCCGCGCTCATCGACATTTCGCCGCTCTACAAGTATCTGATTACTGGCAAAGATGCGACGCGCCTGGTGAATCGCGTCATCACCCGCGACATCAACAAGGTCAAAGTCGGCCAGGTCATTTATTGCTGCTGGTGCGATGAAGAGGGCAAGGTCATCGACGACGGGACGATTTCGCGTCTCGAAGAAAACGTCTATCGCTGGACGGCCGCCGATCCTAGCCTGCGCTGGTTTCGCCAGAACGGCCTCAACATGGACGTGCAGATCGAAGACATTTCCGAGAAAGTTGCAGCCCTGGCCCTGCAAGGTCCAACGTCAGCCAAGCTGTTGAAAGCCGTTGCCGACGCGGACATCGCCAACCTGAAATACTTTCGCGTCACCCGCGGCAAAATCGCCGGGGTGCCGGTCGACATTTCGCGCACTGGCTATACCGGCGACCTCGGATACGAAATCTGGATGCCTTGGAACGACGCGGTGAAAGTATGGGACGCGCTCGCCGACAAAGGTAAGCAATTCGATCTGCACGCCGCCGGCATGTTGGCGCTCGACGTTGCCCGCGTGGAAGCCGGGCTGCTCCTCATCGAAGTCGACTACACCAGTTCGAAGAAGGCGCTGATCCCGTTGCAGAAGTTCTCGCCCTACGAGCTGGGCTTCGCCAAGATGGTTCACCTCGAGAAAGAGAACTTCATCGGCAAGAAAGCCCTCGAGCAAGACGCGAAGAAGGGTGTGCCTCGTCAACTCGTCGGTCTCGAAGTCGATTGGACCGACGTCGAGCAACTGTACGAGCGCTATGGCCTCACCCCCGCAGCCCCGTCGCAAGCCTCGCGTGTTGCCGTCCCGGTGTATTCGGGAGAGAAGCAAGCGGGCAAGGCCACCACCACAAGTTGGTCTCCGATACTGAAGAAGTTGATCGCCCTGGCCAGCGTTGAAACGGAGCACGCGAAGGCCGGAACGTCCTTGCAGATGGAAATCACGATCGAGGCGATGCGCCTCAAGACGAACGTGAAGGTGACGAACCTGCCGTTCTTCAACCCTCCGAGAAAGACCTCGACGCCGGTGTAGATGGTTTATGTGGGGACAGCCGCCTTCGGCTGTCCGCCGGGCACAGCCCGGCTGGGTTCTCGATTCTCGTCGATGCTACATTCATTCCAGGGTCGAGCTTCGCTCGCCGGACAGCCGAAGGCGGCTGTCCCCACATAATCTCGGTCTCGATCGTTCCTAGACCGGCGACGCATTTCTCACTGCCCGCCGCTTTCCCGCCCAGTAAATCCAAGCCCCAATCAGCACGAGCGCTCCGCATCCGCCGATCACCTTGAACATTGCCAGCGGCTTGTTCGGCTCATCGGGTTGCGGAATCAGCGACAGCGCAATTGTCAGTGCCGTTGTGATGAATCCGACGGTCGCGACCGCTTTCGCCACCATGGTTCCACCTGGTACTCGAATGACATCTGGCCCCGCCGGCTCGTGCTGTAGTTTGATCATGGCCGCGAACAGATACAGATAGGGAATGAAGTAAGTAATCACCCCCATGCTGACCAGAACGTCATAGGCACCCTTCACACTCGTCCCAGCCTGTCCCAGAAAAATGAAGACTACTCCGAGAAAGAACTGCGTCAGCAATGCCACCCACGGCGTTTTCCACTTCGGATGCAACGCTCCAAACGCCGGAGGCAAGAAGCGATCGAGCCCCGCGACAAACGGCAGCCGCGCCACCGCTGCCAGGTAAGCCCCCGCCGCGCCGATGTTGCTGAGTGCGATCAGAAACGCCGCCAGCGGCAGGACTCCCGGATATCCCACGCGCGATGCGGTCTTCGATACTGCCTGCACCAGTCCTTGCAGGCTGTTCACTTCCGTCGAAGGCAGTGCCAGCAGCACGCAGACTGTTCCCAGGATGTAGCAGATCGTTACCGTCACTCCGCCTGACAGTAAAGCCAGAGGAATCGTGCGCCGCGCGTTCTTGATCTCTTCCCCCATGAAGGAGGCTGTCTCACACCCGCCAAACGCAAACGTCAGCACCGACCAGAAAATCAAGTCGTTGATGTGCGTGCTGGGAATCATGGACTGCAACGTGAACGAGGTCGCCGACCCGTATCGGTGCCACGCCACGACTCCCATCACGATCACGATGCCCACCGGAATCCACATCGCGATCGCGCCCACATTGTGCAGCCATTTGCCCACATCAAGTCCAACGATGTTCAGCAGCGTGGCCGCGCTCAGGGTGAGCAGAGCGAAAACAATATAGAAGGCCGCGTTTCCCGAGAGATGTTCCCAGTTGGCCTGCCGCATGAACAGCACGTTGCTGGCAGCGAAATAAAGCACAGCAGGGAAGTACGGTAAATTGCTCGTCCAGTACGTCCAGGCCGACATGAAGCCGGAGAAGTCTCCGAACGCACGCTTGCTCCAAACGTAAAGCCCGCCTTCATTGGGATAGCGCGACGAAAGTTCGAGCACGGAAAGCGCGAGCGGCGTGTAGAAGCAAAGCCACGCCCCAACCCAGATGACGATGGAACTCGGCCCCGCGGCTGCGGCCGTCGCGATCCAGCGCAAGCTGATGCCGGTGATCACGTAGAAGAGCACCAGGTCGCGGAATCCCATCACCTGCCGCGGGCGATTCGGGTCTTCCGCCTCGGCGATAGAAACGCCGGGCGAGAGGAAACTGACTTTGCCAGTGTCCTGCTTCGGATTGGATTCGGCCAATGGCTTGTCCCGGGGCAGCTTGTCGTGAGCGAGAAGAAGAGGAATAACACCGCGGCGCGTCCACCGCAAGGCGAAAGTGCAGGCTAAGTAATGTCCGAGAACGAGCCCGAAATAAAATCCGGACGTGCCCAGAACTGGTCATAGCACTCCAGGCACAGCCAGTCGCGGCCGTTGGTGTATCCGGTGCCATGCTCGTCCTGCGATTCGAACAGTTCCCAGCAGCAGACCGTGCAATGATCCTTCTTCCACCCGCCTTTGATTACCTCGAAATTCGCGGAATCTTCGGCGAGGGTGATGTCCAGAGAGACCTTGCCCGACTGCCGCTCAGTGACGCAATCCCGAGGCTTCCATGACGCCTTGCGCCAGTGCCACTTGTGGAGTCGGCACCGTCTAACTTCGCCAAGCACGTCGTCCACTTTAAAGGGCAAACCGTGGATCGTGACTATGACCCGGGGCGTCGTAGCCAGCCCCCGATCGCGCGATGACAAGACTCCTTCGGCTGCCTCGTACGCTCCCATGACTTCGACTTTTGTTCTGAACTGCTCCAGCTTCACGCCGAATGGTTCAAGCAGTTTCGCGGCGAGAGAGTTTTCCTCACGCAGCAGGCCGAGAAAAAGATGCTCGGACCCAATGTGACGATGGTTCAGCCGTTCTGCTTCCTCTGCGCCGTATGCCAGCACACGCTTCGAAGCGTTGCTCAGCGGCAGATCGACGCTGACGGAAACTTTTTCTCGGATCTCGTATCGCGCGTCGATCTGTGTCCGGATGGTCTCGGGAGCACCTGCGGGAAGAATCCGCCGAATGCGCGCGTCATCGCGCAGGATACCTAGAAGCAAGTGTTCGGTCTCAATGACGGGCGAACCGAACTGGCTCGCTTCATACCGCGCGAAGAAAATCACGCGCCGCGCTTTCTCCGTGTACCGCTCAAACATCGTCTACTCCACTTCCTACTCTGCCCCCGCAGCCTTCCGGTTGCCACGCTTCCAGAACAAATAAAACGGCACGCCAAACAGCACAATGGCCGTTCCCCAGAACGCCTCGGTGGGCCGGGTGAAGATGGTGTTCAAGGTCCACACAGTGCCAATCAGCACATAGATCGCGGGCAGCCATGGATATCCCGTGCACCGGTAGGGCCGCGGAATCTCCGGGCGCTTCCAGCGCAGCAGAAACATGCCGATCACCGTGAGCGTGTACGACAACACCATGCCATAAATCACGTAGGTGTAGAGCTGGTCGTAGCGCCCGCTGATCGTGAGCACAGCGGCCCAGACGCCTTGACCGATCAGGCTGAAGGCTGGCGTTCGCCACTTGGGATGGATCACCGCCATGCGCTTGAAGAAAACGCCATCCTGCGCCATCGCGAGATACACGCGAGCTCCGGAGAGCGTGCAGGTCGCCGCCGCGCTAAAGCAGGAAACTGCAATCATGAGCGACAGCCACACCGCAGCCCGCGGCGAGAAGAGGGCCGCGGCCGCCGCATGCGCAATGGTCTCGTGCACCGCGATTTCCTTCAGCGGCAGCGCGTACATGTAAGTCAGATTCATCGCGATGTAAATCACGCCCACCGCGAGCACACCCAGCACCATCGCCAGCGGCACGTTCCGTCGAGGCTCTTTCACTTCGCCCGCAACCCAGGTGATATATACCCAGCCGTCGTACGCCCAGAACACGGCGATCAATCCCACACCGAGCGCCGAGATCAGCTGCGCAGGGCCCAGTCCCATACTTAAGCCAACGCCGTGCGAATGGAAGTTCGACCAATTCCCTTTGCCGATCGCGAATCCCAGAACCACGAAAGCCGCCATGGCCGTGAACTTCGTCCAGGTGGAAACGTTCTGCAGCAGCGCACCCCAGCGCAGTCCGACCACATTCACATAGGTCAGAATCGCGATCAGGACCAGCCCCAACAGATGCGCCCGCGTGATCACGATCCCGGAAAATACGAACACTACATGACTCTCCGATACGATCGGAAACACCTGCCCGGTGTACGCCGCCGACGCCACGGAAAGAGCAGCGATGGTGCCCCCATTCGCCACACTGAACAGCATCCAGCCATAGAGAAATGCGGTCAGATCGCCAAACGCCTCACGCAGATAGATATACTGTCCACCCGAGTCCGGGAACATCGACCCTAACTCAGCAAACGCGAAGCACGCGCAAAGCGAGATGAGCGCCCCCAACACCCACACCAGTAGAAACAACACCGGCTGTGGCAATGGGCTCGGCAATATCTTTCGCGGTCAGGAAAATCGATGAACCGATGATTCCGCTGACCAGCAGCAACACCGAATCAAGCAACCCGAGTCCGCGGACCAGCGAAGGTTTTGGGTCAGAGGGTGAGTTTCCAGACTGCGGCATGTCGGCGGATCGCAAGACCGGGGTAGTCTCCATTATCCGATGCCCAGTTCGTCAGACGACTCCAGCGCTGTCCCGCATCGCCGGCAGATCACCGAGGAGCAGTCTCCGCAGGTCAGCGGATCGGTCACCTCTTCCGCACAATTCGGGCAGTAGAGCGATCCCGGCTCGCGATCGGGCTCGGGCTGTGGATTCTGAGGGCGGGTCACCATGAGGAACAAAAACTGTACCACAGAAGCCGCGGGCGTCGGGCTAGTTAAGAAGAAGCGTGATCTGTCTCACAGACGAGGAGTAACTCACCGGACTAAACTTGAGCCCGGCAGGCTGTTGCCAAGGAGGTTCGCCATGAACTGCATCGCTGTCGGGCCAGGTCCAGTGCTAAGAGTTTCGACTACGGCACAACGTCGAGCAACTGATCCCGAAATTGCCATTTTGCAGCTATCGCACAAGGAACATGCCGAACTGCACCAGCATCCCAAGGAGTTCGTGAACGGCCACCATGTCTTTGACAAGGACGTCAACAGTATGGAGATTCCGCCGCACGCTTCAGGCGCAATGACGCTATCACCCTCCCAGCCGGTCGCTGCGGCCGATACGAGCGTCTCTTGGCTTGTAATCATTCGACACCGGCCAGATAGTAGCGCCGCGGGAGCTTGCGTCGCCGCCTAACGGAGTCTGACTAAGGCGACAGGCTCATGCTGCTCAAAAACCTCTGAAACCTCGGATCCGATCGGAGTGAGTCCATGGATGGATCGACCTTGATCCAGGCAAGATAAAGGTCGCGCTCACCTCGAGCCTTTTCGAGGTAGAAGAAAGCCATATCTTTGTCGCCCAAAGCTGTGAAGAGCACCGCAAAGAAATAAGGCGGAACATAAGTTCGACGGGACTGATCCAGCAAGTGACTGAGTTGCTTGCGGGCCTCGGCCTTTCGCCCTGCCGAGGCCAAGGTCTGCCCCAGCAGAACACTTCGCACCGTGTCCTCGCCCGAAAGGTCCCACGATTTGCGACTCTCTTCCAGGGCTTTCTCGTAATCGGTACCCGCGAGATACGCGTAGCTGAGACAGGCGTGGGCGCTGTCGTTGTTCGGAGCCAACTCAAGAGCCCGACGGCATTCTTCTACTGCCTGGCCACGCCGGTGGGCGCAGTAGAGTACCCATCCTGCGGTCGTGCTGTTATAGACGACGGAGCGCGGATCCAGCGTTTCCGCAGTTTGAATCTGGGCCAACGATTCGTCAAACCGGCCCATTGCGGCCAGGTAGACTGCAAACATCCGGTGAGCCTCCGCATCGCTGGGGTTCAGGTCGAGCGCCCGCTGAAATTCCTGAGCGGCACCTCGCCAGTCCCAATCCCCATAGAAACGGATCGACGCCAATGCGGTGTGAGCGTGTGCGAAAGTCTCATCAAGAGCGATCGCCCTGAGCGCATAGTCCTTCGCCACGGGCATCGCCGTGTGCGACGGCATATCCGCACTGCTCCAGTAGGAATCCGCCAGCCCGGCATACGCGGGCGCGTAGTCGGGGGCCAGGCGGACCGCTTCCTCGTAATACTGCCGGGCCTTCGCGCGCTGTTGCCCGGTTCCCGTACTCAGGTAGTTGGCCCTGAGATAAGCTTCCTGAGCAGTTGGGTCCACAGGATGTACAGCGGCCAGCCGGGCTCGCTCTCCCGCCGGGAGATTCACCTTGATCTCGCCGGCGATGGCCAAAGCGAGTTCATGCTGCAAAGTGAGCAGATCGCGAAATTCGGTCTCATAGCTGTGCGACCAGAGTTGCCGGTCATCGGCGGTGCTGACCAGACGAACCGTGACCTGCAACATTTTGTCGGAACGCAGCACCGAGCCTTCGATCACCGCATCGACGTTCAACTGCCGCGCGATCTCGCGCAGCGGTTGGTGATCTGTCTTGTAATGCATAATCGAGGTGCGAGAAATGATGCGCTGCAAGGTATGGATCTGGCCGAGGTCGGTGATGAGAAAATCTGTCATTCCATCCGCGAGATACTCCTGCTGTGAGTCTCCGGAAAGATTTGCAAAGGGCAGAACGGCCAGCGACTCGATCTGCGGCCTCCCTCGGATTCGCAACCAGTCCGTCCAATGCCTTGCATTCGGTCCAAGCGCGACCAGCAATGCCAGCGCGACGCATACCGCCAGCCCATAGAAGCTGTACCGCGTCACTCTCTTGAACGAAGAGACAGCAGAGCCTCCCACCCACGCATTGGCCAATTCCTGCAAATCCAGCCCCAAGTCTTTTGCGGACTGATATCGCTTCGCCGGATCCTTCTCCAAGCATCTCTGGACGATTGCCTCCAGCCGCGGGGAGATTCCCGGCCTTGAACTGCTCAGGGACGCCGGTGCCTTGTGCAGAATGTCATCGACCAGGGCAGGGAACAGTAGCTGCTCAAATGGCGGACGCCCCGTGCACAGTTCGTAGAGCACTGCCCCGGCGGAATAGATATCGGTGCGCTCATCGATGGCGTGCCCTAGCAACTGTTCCGTAGACATATAGGGCAGCGTTCCAGAGCAATCCGCCGGGCCTTCGCAACTCACCGTCGTCGCCATCGGACTGAGTCGAAGCGTGGACCGGGCAAGCCCAAAGTCGAGAATTTTCAGGCGATCATCTTTCGTGAGTCGCAAGTTCCCGGGCTTCAGGTCGCGATGAATTACACCTTGCTGGTGCGCCGCAGCCAGGCCCTCCGCCAACTGGACTCCGATGTGGACGATATCCTTTTCCGGGAGACCCCCTTTGCGCACTTTCTCATCCAGAGCCAGTCCAGGGACGTACTCCATTACCAGGAAATCAAGGTTCTCCTGCGTGTCAAAGTCAAAGACGGTGACAATGTTCGGGTGATTCAGGCCTGAAAGGGCGTGCGCTTCTTTGCGGAAAAGGTGTCGGCTGTGTTCGTCAGTCTCGGGCGACAACACCTTGAGCGCGACGTCATGACCCAGGTGCTCATCGTGGGCCAGAAATACCTCCCCCATCCCGCCCTCGCCGATCTTCTCGAGGACGTGGTAGTGGCCCAGATGACAATCGATCATCGAGCTACGGCTGAGCGCCTCGCTCGTCACGGGGGAGTCTCCTTCCCCCTACAACGCCAATCGTAGGTCTGCCCGATGGAAGAGTCAATGGGCAGCCAAGCGGGCAAGTCGTTTCCTGTAGCTTCGCGGTATCCTGTCTAGAGAACAACAACATGCCTGACAAGCCACAAACTCCCGACGAAAAGCTGCAACACGAATTCAACCGCTGGGCCGCCGCCGGTGAGGGAGAAAAGATGGAGCGCCATCATCTCGATATCACCGAGAAGACGATCCGCCTGATGAATCTGCGTCCGGGTGAGCGCATCCTCGATCTCGGCTGCGGCTCCGGATGGGCCACGCGTCTGCTGGCACGCCTTGTCGGCGAGGGCCCCGAGGGCTTCGGGCAAGTCGTCGGTCTCGACGTGGCCGACGAGATGGTGCGCCAGGCCCGCGAAGCCTCCAAGGACTTTGAAAATATTCTCTACGTCTGGGGATCGGCGCAGCAGATTCCATGGGAAGAAAATTTCTTCGACAAAGTCTTGTCGGTGGAATCGTTCTATTACTATCCCGACCAGGACCGCGCACTGATGGAACTATTCCGCGTGATGGCTCCGAAAGGAAGGCTTTTTATCCTGATCAATCTCTACAAAGACAACCAGTATTCGCTGCAGTGGGTCGACAAGCTAAAAGTACCCGTGCACGTGCGATCCTCTGCGGAGTACATCGAACTCTTCAAGAAGCACGCCTTCGAAGACGTACGTGCGCTCCGCATTCCGGACGACACGCCGACACCGGATGACTATAAGACCAAGTCATTCAATAGTCTCGACGATCTGCGGGCGTTCAAGCGGGACGGCGCCTTGCTGCTCATGGCATCCAAGCCCGATATTCGAACTCCGCTCCCCGGATACACGATCTACTAGTACTGCCGAGTACCGCCGCCGTCCCGGCGGCTTCGCTCAGGGTAGGCTCCGGCGGCTGTCGTGGCGGCCTGTCGCGCCACCTTGATCGTAAACGTGGCGCCTCTCGTTCCAGAAACCTAGATCGAGCTATCGTCGTCATCGTCCTTGTCCTGGTGGTTCAGGTCCTTCGCCGGGCTCAGCGCGCGTCCATCCTGCGCATGATGGACCTTAATCCCTCCATTGACGTTCGATATTCTGATGTGCGTTCCGCCGTTGCCGAGTTCTCCGCGAAGATCGTGGCCCACGAACCGGTGATGGTTTACCCGCAGCCCGAAATCGTTGTTGATCCCGCCGGAAACAGTGGTGGCTTCGACTTCCGCATTGGAATCGGACGGAATTGTCAGATCGACCGAACCGTTCACTGAATTCAACTCCACTCGTTGTCCGGATAACTGCTCGAATCGCGCTTCCAGCCGGCCATTGATGTTCGACAAGCGGGCACGTCCAGCCAGATTGTGCGCTTCCAGTCGTCCGTTAATGCAGGATGCGTTCACTTCTCCGGTCATTCCATTAATGTCGAGTTCGCCGTTAATCAGCTTGATCTCATCCAGTCGTGCCGCCCGCGGCACCGTGAGGGTGTACTCCACGCCAGCCGGATTATTGTGCGAACCCCAGTTCCACGTGTGGTCGTGATCGGGATATTTGGTTCGAATCGAGATGCTGTCGTTCCTTGCGTCAATTTCGATCTTTGCTTCATCCAGCCGCTCTTTGGTGTCGGCGTACTTCACGGCATCCACCTTGACTTCGTTGCGATCCCAACTGGAGATGTGGACGTCGCCGTTGATGTTGTCGAGTTCAACCCGGCCATCGGCTGCGAGGGCATAGGTCTGATGGAACTCCTCAGTGAGTGCGCCGCGATGGTCAGCGGCATGCGCTCCCATGGCGAGGATCAACAGGGCACAAACGGTTCCCAGGACGGCTCCCAACCACGTGGCAGTTGAGCGATGGCGGTTCATGATTCCCTCCGTTTCAATGGGTTAGACGGCGCGCCAGACGATTCGTGAGAAAGCATCCTGAAAACGCCTATTCCCACTCCAAAGGATACGAAAGTTACCTCCGTGATGTTCCCCTCTTCCCAGGGCTGAAAGACAATCCCTTCAAGAGCTTAACTGGGGTTCGTTGTGTCGTTTCTATGCAGAAATAGCGCGTCTCGAGCGCCGGCGGGGAAATGCCCGGTCCGGCATCGCTCTGTTTCTTCTGCTTCTCGCACCTGCGTGGGTTGCCGCTCAAACCTCCGATACGGAGAAGCCGGTTCCGATCCTGACCGGCAATGCGGGGGCGTTCAGCTTCGTCACGGCCGGTCAGAATCTGATCGACACTCAGATTCAATCCCGTTCTTCTGGTGCCATTGGAGATCGTTGGCTCGATCGAGTCGAGGGTGGCGTTCGAGGGCGAGTTTCAGCGTCCGCCCGATGGCGGACCCTACGGCGGACCCGTCTACCAAGCACGTCGATTATGCCCAGACTCGACTACATCGCGAGCCCCTACGTCACCGTCACAGCGGGCCGATTCTTGACTCCTTTCGGCATCTTCAACGAACGGCTCTATCCCTGTCTGGATTCGCGCTCTTCAGCCGGATCCTCTGATTCTTCCCATCAACACTGCGCCCAGCGACGGCGCGATGTTCCGCGGCGGTTTTCCGGTCAGCGCCAAAGCTAACCTGAACTATGCCGCCTACGTATCCGTCACCAGCATCGGCATCGATAGTGTGGATTCCGAGCGTCACGTCGGCGGACGCATGGGCTTCTTCTTTCCCGGTCCGCGCCTCGAAGTTGGCGGCTCCTGGCAGCGCACCCTGCAGGATGACCGCAAGAATGCCTTCGGATTCCACCTGGCCTGGCAGCCGCAGAAGGCGCCGCTGAATCTGCGCTCCGAATTCGCCCATTCGTTTGAAGGCAGCGGATACTGGGTCGAGGGCGCCTACCGCCTGAGCCAGGCGCACTTCTGGCAGAAAGCCATGCGCCGCACCGAAGTCGTCGCTCGCCTCCAACAGTTCTACACGGGCGAAATCGATCCGGACGATGCTGCGGCCCTTGGCCTGCCTGGCGCGAATACCCGCGAAGCCGATTTCGGCGTCAACTATTTCTTTCACAATGCCCTGAAAGGCATCGCCAGCTATGGCCGCCAGTTCAGTTCGGCGGGCAATGCCAACCAGTGGAGCTTCGGGATAGCCTACCGCTTCGTGATCCCGCTGGGCCGGGTGGGGCCGCAATCATGAAACTCACCTTCCACGGGATCACTTCACTACCTGTTGCTTCTCTGCGCTTTGGTGTTCGCAGTCCTCAGTATTTGCAGGATCGCCTGCCAAAGGGAAAGGATGCGTCAGCGGCTTCGCCGGTCGTCCACGTCACCGATGCCGACGGCATGCGCGTCGCAGGTGAACAGCGCTTTCGCGCCAACTGCGCCCGCTGCCACGCCGCTCCACAGAAATTTCCACCACGCATGATGGGAACCATCCTGCGCCACATGCGGGTCCGCGCCACCATTACCAGCGAAGACCAACGCCTGATCCTGTTCTACATGACCCAGTAACCACGAAGATTACTACCCGAAAGCCATGACAACTCTCTTGCGTATTCGTCGTATGTTGATCTGGATCGTAGCCGCGAGCGCCGTGCTCGCTGCGGTGCCTCGAGCCTGCGCGCAAGCCCGCGTTATCGAGATCACGGCCGACAGAGACAGCCGTTACAAGATCGCGGGACAACGCACTCCGGAGATCACTGTCAGGGCAGGCGAGCAGATACTTTTGCGGGTGACGGCTCACCGCGGCAAAACGTGGAATCGCGACGGTTCGATTCATGGCTTCACCCTGCTGCGAGCCAAGAACCGGACCAGAGTGGACGGTTGGGACTTGCTCTTCAGGCCTGGGACGCAGGAGTTCCTTCTCACGGTTCCCAACGAACCTGGAGCCTACGAAGTGGTGTGTACGGTGATTTGCAGCGAAGAGCATGAAGGCATGCACATGAAGTTTACGGTCTTGCCCTGAGGGCAATCGAAGCAGGAGCATTTATGTATCGAATCAAGTTTCGCAGGTCGATGTTGTGCGCAGCGGGCATCCTGGCGCTGGCCAGCGCCGCCTATGGGCAGGCCTCTCACGTCTATCGTGGTGAAGTGTCCGACAGCCAGTGCGCCATGAACGTCCACTCGTTGACGCGGTCTCACCTGGAGATGCTCAAATCAAAATCGATGGGCGGCACGTCGAACACCTGCTCGGTCTACTGCATCGAGCACCTCGGCGGCTACCTGGTTTTATCTGCGGGGAATGATGTCTACCGCCTCGACCGGGCGGACTTGGTGCACGGTTTTGAAGGACGGAGAGTCGTGATCACCGGCGTCTTCGACCCCAAGCTCAAGCAGATTCACGTTGTAAAGATTGATCTGGAGGAGAAGCCTTAGGTTTCTTGCCCGCCTCGGTCAGCAGAAACACTCCCAGGATCGCCATCTCGGGCTCAATCGGATGCCGGTAGCGCGGGATGCAATACACAAAGTAGTACATCGCTGGATAGATCAGGAACAGCCAGAACAGCAGCCACGCCCTCGGTTTCCGCAACCGCAGCGCGCGGCCGAGTCCCCAGAACATCAGCACCGAAGCAGCCAGAAACAGCGAGTTCTTGGCCTCGCTCATCCACGGCGGTTGCGTGTCTTTCGGCGGAGCGGCCCAGAAGTAGACAAATCGCCTCACACAGAGCGTGGCGAACCGTCCATAGTCGGCGCGAATGTAGTCGATCGCCTGCCTCTTTCGCATCGCAATGTAGGGCAGTTCGCCCATTGCCTGAAACTGCCGCATTGCATAACGATCGTGCGTCGCGTCCAGATACACCATCAGAGTTCCGTCCGCTCCTGGCCCGTTCCCCAGGCGAAGTTCCGCACCGAAATTGTCGCGAATGAAAATAAGCTTGCCGAATGTCTGATAGTTGCGCACCAGCCAGGGCGTGATGCAGGCAATAAAGACGACCGACGCCAGCACCACGCCGGCTAATGATCGTTTGCCTCGTCGCGCCCGCCGGTACCATGCCCACAACCCCGCCGCCGGAAGAAACGACAAGAGTGAAGTGCTGCTCAACGCCGTGATGCCCCACAACAACCCGAACTGGAGCCAGGGCATCCAGCCCTCCCGATCTTCCAGAGTGAGTGCCAACCAGAAAATCGTGGTCAGTAGCAGGGCCGCCAGGCTCGTCTCCCAGATCGCGCGCGTGCACCAGAACAACACATTCGGCAACAACGCCCATGCCCACGCCGAGCCCACCGCGACCTTCTCAGAAAAGATCCTGCGTCCGATCAGAAAAATCGGGACGCACGTCAGCGCTGAGAACACGCTATTCAGTGTCAGCAGCACGAACGCCGACGCCTTCGAATAAATGCCAAATGTCCGAAACACGCCCGCGATGACATACGGATAGAGCGGCGGCTCCCAGGCAGTCGGTCCCGTGGCCGGTCCGAACGGACTGCTGAAGCCGTGTCCGGCAGCCAGCGACGCGCCGATGCGTCCCATCTC
This sequence comes from uncultured Acidobacteriaceae bacterium, assembly GCA_963701935.1. GTDB lineage: Bacteria > Acidobacteriota > Terriglobia > Terriglobales > Acidobacteriaceae > Sulfotelmatobacter. Next base: position 528,897 of record CAVPBT010000006.1, read on the forward strand.
CCAGCCGAATCCGAAGTTGTCGTCTGTATTTTTGAACTTGTAAGTGTGGCCGATGATGATCCAGCCGACGCGCAGAAGCAGAGCGATCGCGAAAATCCATCTCGGCGAATTCCGCACCCGCGCCCATGCTTTGAATAGTGGAGACGAACTCGGCGCACGGCCCGCCGTCCCCGCAGGTCTGGATTCCATGAGTGGTTCTATTTGTAGCTGAGGGAGAGCCGGCGGGCAACCCGGTCGGGCCGCCGCCGGACCCTTTCGAATGGCTATTGCGTCACGGCGCTGTAAATGACTCCGGTCAGCGACCCGTTGTAGCCCGCGCACCATACCTGGTGGCCGACCTTCAAGGTTCGCTTGTCGCAGGCATCCATCTCTGCACCAGTATTCACGTCCACCGACCAGGTTTGCCCGCCGTCAGTGGTGAAGTAGATGCCCCCCACATTCGTGTAAAGATTGCCCCCGGCTGCCCAACCCATCTTGGAATTGAGGGAGACGAACTGCCGGATCGGCCACGGCCCGTCCAGCGTGCGACCGCTCCATGTTTTTCCGCCGTTTGTGGTGACGTGCACCCAGCCTTCGACGCTCGGAGAAATCTCACCGCCGCCGACCCAGCCAAAAGTGTCACCCTGAAAGAGCACTGGCCCGTCAAAAACGGAATCGACCGACGGACCACAGCGCCATCGTGCGCCGGCATTCATGCTGGTGCAGAAGTTGATGCCCGAGGCGCGGGCATGCAGATTGGGCAGCAAGCTGAACTGCAGACCGAACCATCCTCCATCGGGATTGTTGACGACGGTAGTCCAGTCGGAAGCCGTCGCGCCGCCATCGGTAGTGTACTGCGCGCTGCCGTCCGCGAGGTCAAAGATCAATCCGTCCTTGGCGTTGGCAAAGCGAATGCGCTGCAGCCAGCTGTTGTTGGTCGTGATGTCGATGTCGCTGCTCCAGGTCGCGCCCCCATCCTGCGTCCAGCGAAGAATCCCCGGTTGGCTCCGTGACGGTATCGAGAAAACCAGTTACGGCGATGATCTTCGGGCTCAGCGCCGCCACTCCGTAAAAATAGTATGGATAGCCAAGATTCAATACCATCGACCAGTTCTTGCCGCCGTTAGTAGTCTTCCAGACTTGTCCGCCTTCCGCGGCAGCATAACCAACCGTAGCGCTGACAAAGACGAGATCGTGAATGATCGTCCCCGGCAGAGTGGCCAGCAGCTTCCACGAGTTCGCAGGGGGAGCCTGGCGTGGTTGTGCCTCAGGATCGGGCGCAGTTATCGTCCGCTCGGCTGACAACGCCCGCGCGCCTGTGCTCACCGGAACAGTCCGGGATACGTGGGGAACTGGAGTCGCGGAATCCTGAGCGGCGGCGGAAATGGCTACGAGCGCGGTGAATACCACGGCAAGGCGACTGGGTGTCAAGGGTCCCTCCGGAAGGCGAAATTGTCCGGGCATATTAGCACGGAATGCCGATCTGGAGGCTCAATTCTCGAGATCGTTAAGTCGGGACGGCGCAGCGGCTGACGTTGAAGCTAATCCGCTACTCATGGAGAAGACAATTCGCGTGGCCGATTCACGCCACAGTTCTGCAGAATATCTGTCATTTATTCATAAAGTTACGAAGGAATCCACAGGCTCAGCCAAGATTTCAGTTGACAGGGATGAACGATCAGCGGTAACTTAACGATGTTAACTTAACAGCGTTAACCAAGGAACCAACGTTATGGGGGTCAAAGAAAGACGTGAGCGCGAGAAGTCGGAGACCCGCGACAAGATTCTCGACGCGGCGCGCGAATTGTTCGTCACCGAGGGTTACGAAGGCGTATCGATGCGCCGCGTTGCGGAGAAAATCGAGTATTCCCCGACCGCGATTTACGTCCATTTTGCCGACAAGAATGAGTTGTTCCGAGAACTCTGCCACCAGGACTACGCACGGCTCGCCGAAGTCTTTCAGAGTTCGGTGATGTCGACCGATCCTGTCGAGCGGCTCAAGCAGATTGGCGCGATTTACATCGACTTCGGCACGCGTTATCCGAATCACTACAAGTTCATGTTCATGACCCCGCATCCGGCACACGAGCCGGACGAGGTCGACCGGGAAATGATGGGCAATCCCGAGAAGGATGCTTACGCGTTCTTGAAGTGGGCAGTGCAGCAGGCGATCGACGCCGGATGTTTTCGCGAACAGTTGCGCGATGCCGAAATCGTCTCGCAGACGTTGTGGGCGTCCGTACACGGAGTCATATCGCTCGAGATCGCGAAGGGAAGTGACCCCTGGGTGGAGTGGCGTCCACTACGGGAGCGGGCGGAAATGATGCTGGATTTGACGCTGCGGGGGCTGGCGAAGCAAGAACAGCTCAACCCACAGCCTCCCGCAAAGGGCGAGGGAAATGGTGCAACGGAAGATGCGCTTCTCCCCGCCGATCTTCCCACGGAGGAGAAATAATATGCCGCCTCTGGCGCAGCGGAACTTATTCCACGACAAAGTGCGGCTCACTGTCACGCTAACCGGCATTGTGTTTTCGGTGGTCCTGATCGTGGTGCAGCTGGGATTGTTCATCGGATTCGCCACGGCGACTTCCAATCTGATCGACCACTCCGGCGCCGACCTGTGGATCACCTCGAAGAACGTTCCCTACGTGGAGCAGGGAGTCGCCTTCAGCGAACGCAAGCTGAACCAGGTGCGCGCAGTGCCCGGTGTCGCCGATGCGCAGAAAATAATTGCCCACTGGACGCAATGGAAACGTCACGACGGCGGTGAAGATTCCGTGCAGATTGTCGGCATCAATGTCGACGACAGCCTGGAGCAGCCCTGGAATCTTGTGCAGGGTCGTGTGGAGGATTTGAAATCCCCGGACGCGATTATTCTCGACGACCTGTACAAGCAGAAGCTAGGCGTCACGCAGGTCGGGGAAGTGTTCGAAATCGGTGGGCATCGCGCCCGGGTCGTGGGGTTCACGCACGGCATCCGCTCGTTCACGACTTCGCCTTACGTCTTCACCAGCTTCAAGAATGCGCAGAACTATACGGCAGTCCGCGAGGATCAAACGCTGTTCATCCTGGTGAAACTGGCTCCGGGCACCGATTTGCCGCAGATCCGCCGGCAACTGCTCGATCAGGTAAAAGACGTCGAGGTCTTCACGACCGCCCAGTTCAGCCGCATGACGACTTTCTATTGGATGTTCACGACCGGAGCGGGCGTCGCCGTCCTGATTGCGGCGGCCCTTGGGTTGGTGGTCGGCTTTGTGGTGGTCGCGCAGACGATTTACGCGACCACGATGGATCACATTCGCGAATACGGCACCCTAAAGGCCATGGGCGCCCCGAACAGCTACGTCTACAGAGTGATCATGAAGCAGGCAGCGATCAGCGCCGTGATCGGATACACGCTCGGGATGATCGTCAGCATCTTCGTGGTGCGGGGCAGTCAGGCGGGCGGCGCGGCGATTCTCATGCCACCGTCGATGGCGGTCGGCATGTTCTTTCTGACGCTGCTGATGTGCGTGGGAGCCGCGCTAGTCTCAATCAATAAAGTGACGCGCATCGATCCCGCGATGGTGTTCAAGGCCTAAAGCAAAGGAGTTGCAATGACCAAACTAAATGCGAATTCGAAAATTCAAACAGCATTTGTAACCGGTGCGACGGGACTACTAGGGAACAACCTGGTTCGGTTGCTGGTCTCGCGCGGAGTACGTGTGAAGGCGCTGGTACGTTCCCGAGAAAAGGCAGAAAAGCAATTTCGCGGGCTGCCCGTGGAAATTGTCCTTGGAGACATGACGAGGGCCAGCGAGTTTGCGGCGCGACTTGCAGGAACGGATGTGCTGTTTCATACCGCGGCTTTCTTTCGAGATAACTTCAAAGGGGGGCGCCATCAGAGGGAATTGCAGGAAACCAATGTCCGGGGAACGGGAGATCTGCTGGAACAGGCTTACGCTGCGGGTGTGCGGCGAGTCGTGCATACGAGCTCTGTCGCCGTTCTGCGAGGCGAGCGCGGGCAGCTGACTGACGAAACGATGCTGCGCGCCACGACCGATGCCGACGATTATTATCTGAGCAAGATCCTCTCCGACCGAGTCGTGGAGAGCTTTCTCGAGAAACATCCGGATATGTGGGCCTGCACGGTGCTTCCAGGTTGGATGGCGGGACCTGGCGATATTGGGCCGACGCCGTCGGGGCAACTGATCCTGGACTTTGTGGATCGCGCCCTGCCGGGCATTCCGCCCGGGACCTTTTCGCTGGTCGATGCCCGGGATGTGGCCCATGCGATGTGGCTTGCGGCAGAGAGAGGGCGGCGTGGCGAACGCTATCTGGCAGCCGGCCGGCACATCGACATGGGGCAGCTGTTTGAGATGTTGCAGCAGATTACTGGAGTGGAAGCGCCACGCCGGAGGGTCCCGGTGGCTGCTCTATTTGCAGTGGCGCTAGGGAGCGAACTCTGGGCGCGGGTAAGCGGAAAGCCTGTGCTGATCAGCTTGGCGAACGTGCGCCTGATGGTAGCGGAACGCGACCGGTCCCACTTCGATAACAGTAAGAGCGAGCGTGAGTTGGGCGCCCGATTTCGCCCCATTGAGGAGACTCTGTGCGACACAATCGCGTGGTACCGGCAAAACGGTTTGATCGGACAAAATAAGGTCAGCAAGGTTCTCTGGTGCGATACGAAGGCGGCGATATGACAGCACAGACTTATGGCTCAGTTCGAACCGCTCCGGCGATTGCAGTTCGAGAGTTGATGAAGAGCTACGACGAAGGCGCCGCTGGGACGCTAGCCCTCCGCGGAGTCGATTTGGACGCGCACCGCGGGGAACTTCTCTTGCTGATGGGCCCGTCGGGCAGCGGCAAGACCACGTTGCTGTCGATCATGGGATGCATCCTCACCGCGACTTCAGGAAGCGTGCAGGTAGCCGGCAGGGAAGTGGCGGGACTTCGCGAAAAGGACTTACCCGCACTGCGCCTGCAGCACATCGGCTTCGTGTTTCAGGGCTTCAACCTGTTTCCCACGTTGACCGCCGGGGAAAACGTCGAGCTGATGCTGGATCTGAAAGGTGTCTCCGCAGCAGGAGCGAAAAAGCGCGCCCAGGAGTTGCTCGATCAGGTCGGTCTGGGCGGTAAGTACGGCAGTTTTCCGTCGGACTTGAGCGGCGGCCAGAAGCAGCGTGTGGCAATCGCGCGCGCCCTGGCGGGAGACCCGGGAATTATCCTCGCCGACGAGCCAACGGCCGCGCTCGATTCGCACACAGGACGCACCGTGATGGAGATGATGAGCGACTTGGCGCACAAACGCGGTCGTGCCGTCGTCATCGTCACGCACGATTCGCGGGTGGTGAACTTTGCCGATCGCATCGTCAAGATTGAAGACGGAGCCATCGCTTCTGCGCCAGAGCTGGATCTTCTGCCCCCGGGGATGGTCGCGCACAATTTGTCCCAAGCTGCTGTGAGCTTGGTTTAATTCACGCTGTACAAGCGTTAAAGGTGGGGATGCTTTATGAGTAAAAGTTTCTCGATTCGAACTTTGCTGCTAAACCGTACATCTTTGGTGGTAGGACTGGGCGCGTTCTTGCTCACGACCTCTTTGGTGGTTGCTTCCAAGCGCTCGCATGAATCGGCGCTCTGCCGCGACCCAGGCTGCGTCGGCGAATCAGGCTCCGTTGCTAATCGCTGGGCCGGGCCGCATCGAGCCTTACTCGGAAGACATCAAGATCGGCTCCGAGCTGAGTGGCCGGTTGAAATCGGTGAACGTTGAAGAAGGAGACGCGATCCACCGTGGCCAGGTGCTGGCGGAACTTGAGAACGCGGACTATCGCGCGCAAGTCGAATCCTCGCGCGCCAATGTCGTCGCCAAAGAGGCGGTGTTGCGCAAAGTGATCAACGGTGCCCGCCGCCAGGAGCGCGATGAAGCCTGGTCGTCGGTCAACGAAGCCAAGGCGGTTATGGAGAACTCGCAATCAGAGCTTCACCGCCGCCAGGAACTGTTTTCCGCAGGAGTGGTTTCGCGCGAGGAACTCGAACGCTACGCCCGAGAAGCTGACGTGGCCAAAGCCAAGTATGAGGCTGCCGTGCAGCAGCATGCGCTGGTCGATGACCATGCCCGAGAAGAAGACCAGTCTCTCGCCGAAGCCGATCTGCAACTGGCACAAGCCCAACTCGCCGAGGCGCAGGCGCGCTACGAAAAAACGTTCATTCGCTCGCCCATCGACGGCAGCGTGCTGCGCAAACACCATCGCAGCCGGAGAGAGCGTCTCGAACTCTTCGACCGTGCCCGATCCCGTGCTGACCATCGGCGACCGCAAGTCGCTGCGTGTGCGCGTCGATGTCGATGAGACCGACGTCAGCAAGGTGCGCGTCGGCCAGAAGGCATACGTCACCGCCGATGCCTTCGGAAAACAGAAGTTCTGGGGCCGCGTGGTTCGAGTCGGTCAGCAACTCGGACCAAAGAATGTCCGCACCGACGAACCCACTGAAAAAGTTGACACCAAGATCCTCGAGACTCTGGTCGAACTCGACCCGGGCTCGCAACTGCCAGACGGTCTCAGGGTTGATGCCTTCATCGTGCCAGAAACCGCGGAAGTCGCGCAGAACCGCTGAGTCTCAAGGCCGAGGAGAGGAGATAGCTATGACAAAAGAAGCCAGACTCATGTCGGGAATCATTCTCATTACCGTTCCGACGATTCAATACGGCGGTTATTTTCTGCTCACTGCGCTCCGCGATCGATCGAGCCACTACATGGATAACGCGTTGCGGCAGAATTTCTTCCGCGCGGGTCACGCCCACGCCGGCGTCATTGTGATCTTGTCGCTGGTCTGCCAGCTACTGGCTGACGCCGCTGTCCTCCCCGCCAATCTGCTCTGGATGGTGCGGTTCGGCGTGCCCGTCTCTGCGATCCTGATCTCTGCGGGGTTCTTTCTATCCATGCCCTCTCCCGCAGCTACCCGACCCAACCAGCTCCTTTCCCTCATCTACATCGGCGCCGTCCTTCTCGCAGCATCGGTTCTCATCCTCGGTGTTGGACTGCTACGGGCGCCGATCCGGTAAAATAGAGGTTCCACCGGAAGCCTCGTTGATATCTGATCTCATCCTGACCGCGCATTTCGCCGCACGGACCGCCCCCAAGGGCGTTGTCCCCTACATCCGCCGGCATTTTCTGGACACGACGTTCAAGGGGCTCTACCACGTCAACGGATTCGATCTGGCTCTGCTCATTCCTTATTTCGTCGTACTGGTTCTACTGGCGGGGTATGGTTGGCACCGTTACGTTCTTGTCTACCTCTATTACAAGCACCAGAAGAATCGCACCACTCAGCCCTCTTCTTTTTTTGACGACTTGCCACGGGTCACTGTGCAACTGCCCATTTTCAATGAGCAGTACGTCGTGGAGCGCCTGCTGGAATCCATCTGCAAGCTGAAATATCCCAAGGACAAGCTCGACATACAGGTGCTCGACGATTCCACCGACGAAACCGTCGAAGTCGCCCGCGCCCTGGTCGAACGCTATACCGCTCTCGGGAATCCCATCACCTACCATCACCGCACGAATCGCGAAGGCTACAAAGCGGGGGCTCTCGCGGAGGGATTGAAGACAGCGCAGGGTGAGTTCGTTGCTATCTTCGACGCCGACTTCACTCCGCCCGAAGATTTCTTGATGCTCACCGTCCATCACTTCACCGACCCCAAGATCGGCATGGTGCAGACCCGCTGGACGCATATCAACCGCCACTATTCCTTCCTGACCGAAGTGGAGGCGATCCTGCTCGATGGACACTTTGTCCTCGAGCACTCGGGCCGTGCCCGCACGGGATTGTTCTTTAACTTCAACGGAACTGCCGGCATGTGGCGCCGCGCTGCCATTGACGAAGCCGGAGGCTGGCAGCACGACACGCTGACCGAAGACACCGATCTCTCCTATCGCGCCCAGCTTAAGGGGTGGAAGTTCATCTACCTGCAAGACGTGGAATGCCCTGCCGAACTACCAGTGGAGATGACCGCATTCAAGACACAGCAGGCGCGTTGGGCGAAAGGTCTGATCCAGACAGGAAAGAAAATCCTGCCGCGGGTACTGAAGAGCGACGCGCCGCTGCATACCAAGATCGAAGCCTGGTATCACCTGACCGCAAACATCAGTTATCCGTTGATGATCATGCTTTCGGTTCTGCTGCTTCCCGCCATGATCATCCGCTTCTACCAGGGCTGGTTCCAGATGCTCTACATCGACCTGCCGCTGTTCATGGCGTCAACGTTCTCGATCTCGAGCTTCTACCTGGTATCGCAGCGTGAACTCTTTCCCCGCAGCTGGCCGCGCTCGCTGCTATATCTCCCATTCCTGATGGCGCTGGGAATCGGCCTGACCATCACCAACACGAAAGCAGTCCTCGAGGCGCTGGTCGGCAAGGAGAGCGCATTCACCCGCACACCCAAGTACAGCGTGGTTTCGAAGCAGGATAAAGTTGGTGCCACTAAATACCGCAAGCGCCTGGGATGGGTCCCGTGGCTGGAACTCGTGATCGGCACCTACTTCGCAGCCACGGTGTACTACGCCATCGACAATGAGAACTACATCACCGTCCCGTTCCTGCTGCTTTTTGTAGTGGGCTACTGGTACACGGGATTAATGTCGCTGCTGCAAGGCCGTTTCGGAGGCCGCTCTCTGCGCGCGACCACGCACACCAAGCCATTCCCGGTTGGCGTTTAGTCTGACCCCTGGCATCCCTGCCTGCAGGTCACATCACTAGAAATTGTGATTTCCGTGCTTGGGGTCATAGTCAAACTTGATCAGCCCGTCACGGTAGTCGATTGAAATGGTGAGCTGGCGGAGCACCGTACTGCCCAGGAAGCCGGAGATCTCCACGCCAGCACCTCGGCTCAGGCCGGTGGTGTCGAAGGTGTAAAGGTCGTTATTCTGCTGCTGAATACCGCCGAACTGGAAAAGGACCGCTTCGCTTGTTGAGACCTTCGCTACATTCCCGCTCAGTCCTGTAATGACGCCCGGAGCGTTGCCGTGCACCTTCGTGACTTCGCGCGCGGTTTCTGGCGAGATACTGGAACTGAATGCCCCGGTGTCCACAAGGAAGAGCCGCTCGGTTTTTCCGTTCAAACGGGTGGGAACAATCACATCGTGTCCGGAACGGAAGAATCCGACGTAGTCTTTCATTGTGGGACTGATATAGCGATCCTGTGGCTGGGCGGCGGCGCCAGCACCCTGATCTCCAGCTTCAGTGTTGAGAGAACCGGAGTGGCCGCCGGCGTCGCTCGGACGTGGTGGAAGTTGCGAGAGCAGGAACTTGCGCATCGGATAGTCCAGAGTCACAAGGTAACCGCTGAACACATCAGTCCCGATGATGCCGTCCATGGTCAGGATATCTTTGCGGTCGGTCACCGTCGCCGTGCAATCGCGAAATTCGAGGGTACCGATACGGATCGAGTCGACATGAGCCACGAATCCGCCCTGCGGTCCCTGATCTCCCACGCCGCCGAGCTGGATTCGGTCGGCGGGCTTCAGTCCGGCTCGGTCCGCGACCGCGCGATTGATGATCAGCCCGGAAGCGCCGGTATCTACTCCAAGAATCGTTTCTTTGTTGTTGAAAAAAACGCGCAGGCCCCAACTCTGAATGCGCCGGCTGTTCCCCTCAGCCAAAATCGGAATCATTGGGAGATCGGTCGAGCTGATGTCCGACGCCACGTGGCAGGTTTTGTCGGAGTTGCCGGCCCAACGGATCAGATTGGCAAGCCCCTTTTCCACGCGGGCTCGTTCTTCGGAGTCCATTCCGTTGGCCGTCGCCAGAAGTTGCTTTTGTTCCTCGATGCGCTGCGTGAGCGGCACAGTGCCGAGCCACGTCCGGCGAATATCCATGTCCGATGGATCGAGAGCATGGGCCGTGGCGATGTCGCGTCGTTCTGAAGCATACATCGAGTTGAGACGAAAAATGCGGGCGCTGATGAGATAAAGGCGGGGGTTGCACGGGTCGATCTTGAACGCCTGGTTGACTGTGGCAAACGCCTGTGCAATCTTGCCTTGGCGGTATTGCACCTCTGCCGACGCGGTCAGAAGCGGCACGGAGTTCGTCGTGGCGGCAAGTTCGGTGGCAACGGCGGAGGCAGCGTCGTCGATTTTCTGCTCGCGCAGCAGGGATCGGACTAACCCGGCGGTCAGGGCCGCATCATGCGGCGTTTTGCCGAGCGCTTCGCGATAAAGAGATTCTGCCTGGCTTGCGTTGCCGCTCAGGTATGCCTTCTCGGCAGGGGAAGGTTCGTGCGCAGGGATCACGTGGCAATGGACATCGTCGCCGTTGCCCTCAAGAACACCGGCCCGGGCAGGGCTCGCCGTGATCGCAATAGCGATCAGAGTAGACACGAAAATCGGAAACCACTGACGCAGAGACACAGTAGTTGCTCCTTGGAAGGTTCCCTTTACAGGGAACTGAAACCCTTGAGAAACCCGAGCAAGCGCCAATAAAGGTACATCGAAGCACTGAGAAAGACAATGCACGGAATCCCGGGGAGTATCCTAAGGGCTGGCAGGAAGACCTTGTAACCTTTCCGCCAGCGGGCGGTCTTATGCAGGGGGCAGTTCTGGGCTTTTCAATCAGTTCTGATCCCCCCAAGGGAGCAAGTCATGATCAGATTGTTCATCACGGTGATCGCCCTGATCACGCTGGCAGCGCCCGTGTTTGCGGGCGAGAACCTAAAGCTGAATCCCAAACTCGACTACACCAGCGACAGCCAGGATGGCGCGCTCATCACCGGCGAAAGCATGAACACCGGCTTCGTTGCAGGAAAGCCGGCGTACGTCATCATGTACGGCGAGGGCTGCTTTAATTCCAAGCGGCAGGCGCGGCGTACCGTGGACCTGTACGGAATGTATAAGGGGCGGGTCCAGTTTGTGATCATTGACATCGACCAACATCTTTCCCGGGAACAGAAGGAACTCAAGAAGAAATACTACCGCGGCTACATTCCGCATGTCGTCGTCCTCGATGGGTCAGGATCCGCGCTCTACAACCGTTCCGGAGAGATCGGCGGAGCAGTCATCTCCGGCCTTCTCGACAAGACCCTGCGTTGACTTCTGGCCTTCGGTTGCCCGCTCGGTTACAATCCTGTCGCTGACCGTTCTCATCCGGCAACAAAGCACCAGCCCGGCATGAGTTGCGATCGAAAGGAGGATGCGATGCTCCGCTCGCGTACGATTCTCCACTCCGCTGCCGTCGCCGTCCTATTGGTCTTAACCCTGAGTTGCGGCGCTGCCCACGACTCAGACGAATTCTTTGTTCTGGTCTCGGCAAATTTACAGCTTCCATACTGGAAGGCCGCGGGAGCCGGATTCTCCAATGCCGCCGCGCAAATGAAAGTGCGCTCCGATTTCATGGGGCCTCAGACCTTCGATCCAAAAGCCGAGCGCGACGCCTTCGATCAGGCGGTGCAGAAGAAAGCCACCGGCATCTTACTGGACGTGACCGATCCGTCTCTGCTCAAGGACAGCGTAGATAAGGCTATAGCGGCTGGCATCCCCGTGATTACCATCGACTCAGATGGGCCCGCAACCAAGAGGCTCTTCTTCATCGGAACCAATAACTATCAGGCGGGTGTAACCGGCGGACAGCGCCTGGCGCAGGAACTGAAAGGCAAGGGGAATGTCGTCGTCTTCACCATGCCAGATCAGCCCAACCTGCAGGACCGGTTGCGCGGCTACAAAGATGCTCTGGCGAAGACGCCCGAGATCAAGATTACGCGCGTGGTCGATATCCAGGGCGATCCCCGCATTGCCTTCGACACCACGACCCAGATCGTGGGCAAAGAGCGCGACAAAATCGACGGATTTGTTTGTCTGGAAGCGCAATCCGGCAAGGAAGTCGCCGGCGTGCTCAACAGTTATAAGGTAACTGGCAAAGTCGTGATTGCCATGGACACTGACCAGGAGACGCTCGACTGGATCCAGAAGGGCCTCATCGCGGCTACCATCGCCCAGAAACCCTACACCATGGCTTTTGTCGGCATGCAGATGCTCGACAATCTTTATCACCACAAGCCCTCTTCGCTGGACACGGACTGGTCGAAAGACACATTTGCTCCGATCCCCAGCTTTGTCGATACGGGCTCGGGCCTCATCGATAAGAGCAACGTGGCGTCGTTCATTCAGGCCGGGAAGAACCTGTCTTCGGTGCCGAAATAAGCCGGGGCCGTCGGAATACAAATTATTCGAGGATGGAACTTGATGCGGAAGCTTGCCTGTTCTTTTCTTACGATCGTCTTAGCCTGCTCTCTCGGAAATGCGCTCGACCGGCAACCGAACGCAGATTATCACGCCCGCCGCGAAGCCCTTAAGAAGGCGGGCGGCGTTGTGGTGTTGTTCGCCCCACTCGAAGCCGGAGATGCAGTGTACGGATTTCGACAGGACGACAACTTCTACTATCTCTCGGGTATAACCGAGCCGGGCGTCGCATTGCTCATCGCGCCCGCGGCGGACGCCAAAGACGACACACCCGCTCGCCCCTACATTGAGATTCTCTTTCTTCCTCCGCACAACCTGCGGCTGGAGAAATTTACCGGACCCAAACTGGGCGCGGAAAATCCGGATGCTTCCAAGATCACCGGTTTCGACCATGTCGAAGACATGGCAAAGCTGCCCGAGGAAGTTTCCAAAGTGCTAGCTGGTGGCCGGCCGGTGATTTACACCGACGTAGCATCTCAGGGAGAAACCTCCGCCAGCGCAGAGCCGCTCACTTTCCTGAAGCGCACCAATGCATTCCTGTTCTTTCAGGATGTGAAGCCGATGCTTTCTTCGCTCCGCACGGTCAAAGACGCGGGCGAAGCGGCCCTGATCCGCAAAGCCGTGGACGCTTCAGTGGCCGCCCACCTGGCCGCCATGAAAGCGGTGAAGCCGAACGTAACCGAATTCGAAATCTCCGGGCTGATGCAATATGAATGGACACGGCGCGGCTGCGAGCGCCCCGCGTATTCGCCGATCGTGGGTTCCGGACACAACTCCACCGTTCTGCATTACTCGGACGACAGCAACACGATGAAGGCGGGTGACGTCGTCGTGATCGACGCCGCCGGAGAGTACTCGATGTATGCCGCCGACGTGACCCGCACTCTTCCGGTGAGCGGCCACTTCACGCCACGCCAGCGCGAAATCTACGACATCGTTCTGGGCGCGCAGGAAGCCGCTATGGCCGCTTTCCAGTCCGGAAAGTCGATGCTCTTCGGAGACACCGATGCTTCGCTGAACAAGGTTGCCAAGGAATACATCAAGACTCACGGCAAGGATCTGCACGGCCAGCCGCTCGACCAGTATTTCATTCACGGCCTGGGACACTACATTGGATTGAACGTGCACGATCCCGGCGACTACAAAGTCCCGCTCGGACCAGGAATGGCCTTCACCATCGAGCCCGGCATCTACATTCCCGAAGAAAATATTGGAGTCCGCATCGAGGACGACTTCTATGTCGACGCCGATGGCAAGCTGATCAAGCTGAGCGCGGCCGCGCCGTCGAAAGCAGCCGACGTGGAAAAAACAATGGCAGGGAAGTAGGCGTCACCAGTTGCGTCTCAGAATCCTTCGTGCGGATTCTGGTTCTCAACGAATAGGGCATCAGCCTGCCTACGAGATGTACTCGCGGATGTACTCGTCTTTCGTGTGGGTCAACTGGCGAACGTCCCCGTCGAAGATCACTTTACCGTCACGCAGGACCAGAAAACTCATCGGAACGTCGCAGTACTGTCCCCGTGGCAACACGCGCATCTGGTTGGTTTTCAGGTCGAATTCATGCGTGGCCATGGTGAATGCGTCTTGCAGCCGGTGCGACACGAGCAGGGAACTCGTCCGGTAAACATCACGCTGCTTCATGATCAATTCCACAATAGTATTCGACGTAACCGGATCCAGTCCGCCCGTCGGCGAATCGTAGAGGAGCAATTCCGGTTGCGTGATGATGGCGCGGGCGATGGCTACCCGGCGCCGCATGCCTCCCGAAAGCTCAGATGGGAACTTGTCGAGGGTGTGTTCCAACTCGACAAACCGCAATGCTTCGCGCACTCGCGCGTCAATCGAGTCGTCGTAAATTCCGTGCTCCTCCATGAGGCGGTAGGCAACGTTTTCGCTGACCGTGAGCGAGTCGAACAGAGCGCTTTCCTGAAATACCATGCCGAGCTTGCCGCGCAGGGGGAACAGATCCTGCTCGCGCATCTCGGTGACTTCGTCGCCAAGAACTATGATCCTTCCAGAGTCGGGCCGCATCAAGCCCAGAGCCAGTTTCAGAATCGTGCTCTTGCCCGATCCCGCGACGCCGAACAGTGCCTTGGTTTCTCCATAGGGCAGATGAAACGATACGCCGCGCAGAACTTCGTTCTCTTCAAACGCCAGATGTACATCTTCGAAAACGATAGCCGACCCATGCGGCCGCTCGGTGATGGCGGCGGCGTTGTCGATGGGCAGCGTAGGCGCGGACATGCGTTCACTTGTACGACAGAATGGAGATCAACAACTTGGTGACAAAGAAATCGGTGACCAGAATAAACACAGATGCAGCGACAACGGCCTGCGTTGTGGCCCGGCCCACACCTTGCGTGCCGCCGCGAGCGGTCATCCCGTAAAAACAGCCAATCGTCGCGATGATAAAGCCAAACAAAACCGGCTTCAGCAATCCCATGAACACGTCTTGAAACACCAGAGTCTGCCACGCGTTTGCCCAGTACTGCCGTGCGTCAAGGTTGAGAAACAGCTTGGCTACAAAGAGACCGCCGGCAAGTCCCACCAGATCGGAAATGATACTGAGAAAAAACAGCATGAACACAGTAGCCGTGACCCGCGGGGTCACCAGTTTCTTCATCGGATCGGTGCCCAGCGCGCGCATGGCGTCGATCTGCTCGGTGACCACCATCGATCCCAACTCGCTGGCCATGCCCGAAGAATTGCGGCCCGCAACCATCAACCCGGTGAGCACCGGACCCAGTTCACGCACCATGGAAGTCGACACCAGCTGGCCGATCAGGGTAATCGAGCCAAACCGCTGCAGCGTGTTGGCCGTCTGCAGCGCCAGGACGCCACCGGTGAAAAAACCGGTCAGCACGACAATGGGCAGTGATCCCACTCCGATCAAGTCGGCCTGCTGCACCATGTCAGCGAAATAGAGGGGTTTTCGAAACAGGTTGCCGACCGACTGCGCAGCCAGCAAGGTGTAATCCTGAACCACCTGGACTTTCTCTTTGGCGAACTCCGTGGGCGAAATCAGTTCCATGCGATTCGGAAGCCGGTGCCCGGTCGCGATGCCCCAGCTTGACCGAACTATAACAGAGAACGCTGTCAGCTATCAGCCGTCAGCTCCGAGAGATGGGACGCCGCGGCCTGCATTTTTGGTCAATGTGCGCTAAGGCCTGTCTGCGTCACCTATGCCTGTGCGTCTGTCTTGGCTAGTTCTGGATGTTGGCGATAAGATTTGGGGCGTCGAATCCCGTGAGGTTCCCTATGAAAAGGCTCACGCTTACTCTGCTGCTCTTGACGCCTGCTGCGTCATTCAGCCAAAGCCCTTTCGATGGTGGTTGGATTTTTGATGAAAACTCTGTGCAGCAGTCGGAAAAACCGAAACCAGTGAGGTATTTAGTTGCCAAAGGCATGCTTCGCTGCTCTGACTGTTTTGCAAGCCCGAAAATTAATGCGGACGGGCGTGACCAAAAGGTCCATGAGACAAGCTACTGGGACACAGTGAGCGCCCGAATCGTCGATGCCTACACGGTTGAAATCATCGCCAAGAAAGCTGGGAAGACTATGTATACGGAAATCGATACGGTTTCTCCAGATGGAAGTACACTGACCCAAGTGGTGAAAGACACCACGGAAGCACAACCGGTCACAAGTGAGACTCTTAGCAAACGAGTTAACAAGCACCCGGTGGCTCTCACATCCTTTCCGGCTCGTGGCTGTTTTACAAGAAGAGTAAGTCCAAGGTCGTTCCCAACGTTCCCGCAATCTCGTATAGGTGTACAGCGGATGGATTCAGTGCGTGGACTCCCCTTGGTGAGAGGTACGACGCAAAATTCGATGGCAAGGACTATCCCGTGGAAGACGACCCGGGGCACACGATGACCTCTGTAAAGCTACTAGGCCCTAGCGAGGTCGAGATAACCTCCAAACGCAGTGGGAAAGTCGTTGGGGTTCTTCACCTTTCCGTTACGCCCGACGGTAAATCCATTCATGGTGTTTTCCAGAACAAGGAAAACAATACCTCATCGAGCTACGAACTGCGGAAACTACAGTAGTAACTTGTCGAAAAATCTCTATTTCACTCGTTGACCCTGCTGTGAGAACCCGACAGCGCCCGCTTGGAATCGCGGGCCTTCGGCGATGGTGGTTGTGGGGTGTAACGGAGAAGTGCTCTCCTATCCCCGCCCTTTTTTCTTAATCTCAATATTGTGCCGCCGGATTTTCTGGTTGAGAGTCGACAGCGGCACATGAAATCGCTCTGCCGCTTCCGTCTGATTCCAGTTGCAGCGTTCCAGCATGTCGATGATGATGCGGCGCTCGACGTCTCCGATGATCTCAAACAATGAAGCATCAGACGGGGCGTCGTGCAGCGTCAGCGAAGATCCGCGCCCCATCATCGAATCGGGCAGCAGGTCCATACTGATCTCGGGTCCAGACGACAGCACGACAGCGCGCTCAATCACATTCTCCAGTTCACGCACGTTGCCCGGCCACGAATAAGCCATCAGGGGACGCAGCGCTTCCGGAGTAATGCGTGGCGTGGGCCGTCCATTCTCTTCTGCGTACTTCTTCAGGAAGAACTCAACCAGCAGCGGAATATCTTCCTTGCGCTGCCGCAGCGGGGGCAACTCGACGGTGATCACGTTCAGGCGGTAGAACAAGTCTTCGCGGAACCGCCCTTCGCGCACCATCTGCCGCAAATCAATATTCGTAGCCGCGATAATGCGCACGTCCACCTGGATTTCCTGAATCCCGCCCAGATGCATGAATCGCCGGTCCTGCAGCACGCGCAGAATCTTCGCCTGCGTCTCCAGTCCCATGGTGGCGATTTCGTCCAGGAAGAGAGTGCCCTTGTCCGCAACCTCGAAGAGTCCCTTCTTTGACGCGATGGCGCTGGTGAACGCCCCCTTCACGTGTCCGAAGAGCGTCGACTCCAGCAAGTCGGTCGGCATCGAACCCGTGTTGACTGGAACGAACGGCTTGTCGCGTCGAGGAGAGTTCAGGTGCACGGCCTTGGCAATCACCTCTTTGCCCGTACCACTTTCGCCCTGTAACAGCACCGTGGAGCGGCTGTTGGCCACCTGCGCGACCAGGTCGAAAATCTTCAGCATGGGCTCGCTCTTGCCCACGATGTTTTCGAAGTTGTAACGCTGCTTCAGTGCGCGCTTAAGCTGTACGTTTTCTTCTTCGGCACGGCGCCATCCCACGGCGGCGCGCACGTCGGCAAGAAGCTTTTCGTTGTCCCAGGGTTTCTGTACGAAATTGGCCGCGCCCGACTGCATGGCGCGCACGGCGTTCTCCACCGTTCCGTAGGCGGTAATCATGATCACGGGCAGGCGCGAGTCGTGCGAATGGATCTCGGAGAGAATCTCCATCCCGTTCCGGCCAGGCAGAGTCAGGTCGAGCAACACGAGATCAAACGGCCGGTCCGCCATTTGGGCGAGACCGTCCTCGCCGCTGACCGCTGTCTCAACTTCGAAGCCTTCCATTTCGAGCAGCGTCTGCAACGATTCGCGGATCTCCGCCTCATCGTCAATGATGAGCACCGAGCCTGCCGGCGATGGGCTGCCGTTCATCGTGCTGCGCGTAATGACTGCCGCTTCAGACATGGACTGCCTTCCTGCTCAGTGGGAAATCCAGGGCAAAGGTCGTCCCGGAACCCGGATTGCTTTCCACCCGGATCTTTCCGGCGTGCTCTTGAATAATGCCGTAGGTGACCGACAGTCCCAGGCCGGTTCCCCGGTTCTGACCTTCCTTCGGGGCTGTCTTGGTGGTGAAGAATGGATCGTAAATGCGCTGGATGTGCTCGGGCGCAATGCCCGACCCGGTATCGGAGACGCGCACGCTAACCGTGTCGCCATTGGCGGTGGCCACGTTGAGCTTGCCGCCTCCCGGCATCGCGTCCTTCGCGTTCAGGAATAGATTCAAGAAGACCTGCTGCAGTCTGCCTGGGTTTCCCTGAATAGCAGAAATTCCCGTCGTGAGATCAGACTGAACCTGAATCTTCGCCGTCTTGAACTGGTGCTCCAGCAACGCAAGCGTATCGGTGATGACCTTGTTGATGTCAACATCGGCGAACTCAGTCCCGCTGGTACGCGAGAAGTTCAGCAGATTGTTGACGATCTCCGAGGCGCGGAACGTCTGCCGCGTAATCTTCTCCAGCAATCCGGACTTCTGCGGATCACCTTGCAACTGCTTCGCCAGCATCTGCGTGTACGACGAAATCACAGCCAGCGGAGTGTTGACTTCGTGCGCCACACCGGCCGCCAGCAGGCCAATCGACGAAAGCTTGTCGGCTTGCGAAAGCTGCCCCTCGAGTTCCACGCGTTCGGTAATGTCGTCCATGATGACGAGCCGCCCAATCACCTGGAACTTCCGCGTCACCAACGGTGCAATGGCCACGTTCACGGTACGCGTCTCGCCCGCTGGCGTTTGCATGCGGAATTTGTACAAGTTGTTGATGCCGGCGTTTTGCCGCACACGGTAAAACTCCTCAACGAACTCCGCCGGGAAGATGCTGCGCACCGGCTGCGTCAGTGCCTGCCAGCGCGGCAGCGCGTACATCACTTCCATCTGCGCGTTCCAGCTCTCGATGCGGTCTTCCATGTCGAGCGCCATGATCCCAACGTTGATCGACTCGACAATGTTTTCGTTGAAGTCCTTCAGCCGCTCGTACTCAGCAACCTTCTGTTGCAGCGAAGCGTAGAGCCGCCCATTCTGAATCGCGATCCCGAGATATCCTCCGAGCGTCTCGAGCAACTCAATGTCTTCGCTCGAGAGATAGTCGCCCTTCGTGGTTTTGCCCAGTCCAAGCACCGCTACGGCTTTCTGCTGCGCGCGGCAGGGAATGTAGTAGTTCAGTTCCAACCGGGCGATGGCATCCTGCGACCCCGCGGTCTCGCGCGGCACCTGGTGTGTGTTCTCGAAGAACATGTGCCCAGCAGGCTCGGGCCGGGGAGCTCCCAGGAACGTGAGGTCAAGCTTCCCCGCGGGACTCATGCCAATCGATTTGGCGAGCACGAACTCGTTCGCCTCTTCGCCGGCCCGCAGAAAAATCGCAATGCGGTCCACCGCCAGAGTGCGTGACAGGCGGTCCAGAACCGACGACAGAAGCGCGTTTAAGTCTGTTTCCGATCCCAGTTCGCGGCCAAATTCAAGCAGCGTGCGCCGGTAGTCATACACGGTCCGGTAGAAAAAGTGGTCCACGTGGTCCTGAATCCACTTGCGCACCGGATCAAACAGAAGAGCGGTGACCACCATCGCCAGGATCAGTCCCACCGGCCCCGTGTTGGGCTGCCGCATTTGGACCAGCGTCGCGACTCCCGCGACCAGCGCAAAATACATTCCTACAACCGTCGCAGCTGCCAGCGTGTAAACCACGCCACGCTTGAAGATCAGGTCCACGTCCATCAGGCGGTAGCGGAAGATGGCATATCCGAAGGTCAATGGCAGCAAGCCCAGCGACAGCACCGACAGCTTCATGCCCGTGCCCGGCAGCGAACCCATCAGGTACGGAACCACATAGAACAGTGTGTAGGGAACGATCGCGAGAATCGTTCCTCGCGTGACCCACTTCAGTTGCTGACGCAGGATGGTCGTGGTCGCCAGACGATAGCTGTGCCACAGGGCAGAAGCCGCCGCGATGAATAGAATCGCCCCGTAGGCCATTTCCTGGCGGTCCATATCCCACCGCAGATGCCCGCTCGCCTGTGCCAGCCGCAGCGCAACAATGTGGCGGCCCAAAAGGACCGCGCCCGGCAGGTACGCCAGGGCCAGCAGCCACGGACGCTGGCGCACGAATTGCCGCTTCTCAGGGAACGTCAGAACAAAGTGCAGAAACAACGCCGGTTGCAGCACCCAGGCGACGATGTTGCACCAGTAGATCGTCCAGTCAAAGTCGTTCAGTTTGCCGGTGTACTTGAACGAATAAGCAACGAACGATACGAGGCAGAAAATGTAGAAGTGTGTCGAACCCGGAGCCGTCCAGCGCCGCAGCAGGACGTACACTCCGATCCCGAGATAAATCATCGCAATCAGCCGCAGCCAATTGTTCAGGGAGCGGTCCGCGGGAACGAGGATTACATGGGAATCCAGCGTGACGGATTGACGGACCAGCGAATAGGTCGCCTTTGACCAAACGCCCGTGTTATAGAGTTGGCGAACCAGTCCAGGCGTGCTCTTGATTTCCTGCCCATTGACCGAGACCAACTGATCGTCGGTCTTAATGCCGGCCTTGGCACCGGGGCCGTTCGGGTCCACCCGATCGGCGACCATGCGGCCGTTGTGCTCCACCCACCAGACCCCGTCGTCAGGAACCGCCGAGTCGCGTTCCTTCTGCAGATTGAAGCCGGCAAACACCACCGCTGCCACTGTCAGCAGGAACAACAGCACTGCAACAAAGCGAACTTGGCTTTCCCGGTTCATGGGTTTCGGCGCTGGCCCCGAACCCGCAGGGGGCTGTGGAGGCGGTGAACTGACCTCCCATCGATCCTCAATGAGCAACTTCGCTGCCACGTCGAGCCCCATTTCAGGACGGCTAAGTCCCATGGATAAAACCACTTCCGAAATTATAGATGCAGTTTCGAACGGTAAGTATGTCTTTTTGGAGGTTTCTGTGGAATTCGGTATCCACTGTTCCTTGCGATTCTTAGGCTTAGGGCGCCGGCCTCGTTTGGTGGATTCAAGATCCGGACGGAAGTAGCAACATTCGGGAGGTCATCTACCGATGTTGGAAACTGATTTGACTCGAAGCTGGCTCCGCTGGCGGTCCACGAATTCTCAAGTCCCTGGGTGCGATTGACCCTGAAACTTTTTCCTGCCCGAAAGCTCTGATCAGCGCGCGACCCAGAAACAGGAACAGGACTGTCACCGCTCTGGCGGTCCTTTGCCTACGGTCAGGGTTAGCGAAATTCGTCGAATCAAGGAGCTTTTCATGTTGAAGACGTCACACCTTCTGTTGAGTGCTGTATTGGCAATCAGCGTAGTGTTGCCAACCTACAGCAACGCCCAAACCAAGAGCGACATCACCGGCGCAGTATTCGTCATGACGAACGCAGCCGACAAAAACGAGATCATCGCCTACGAACGGCATACCGATGGGTCATTGCAGGAAGGTCGGAGTTTTCGGACGGGCGGCAGAGGCAGTGGCGGGGTCACGGATCCCCTGGGGTCGCAGGGTTCGCTAACCATCAGCCAGGACAGTTCATTCCTGTTTGCAGTAAACGCCGGTAGCGGCGATATTTCGGTCTTTCGAGTTCACGGAGCGAACCTTTCCCTTGTAGACCAAGTGCCGTGCGGCGGTAGCGAGCCAGTCGCGGTTGCCCAACATGGAAACCTCGTCTACGTGCTCAATGCTGGTGGCGCCAGCAGTGTAACGGGCTTCCACTTGGATCGAGGTGGCCGGCTCAGGTCCATTTCCGACTCGCTCGCTTATCTCAGTACCGGCAATTCAGGAGCAGCCTCTCTGTCCTTCAGTCCCGACGGTCAGTTCCTCCTCGTCACCGAGAAGGTCACGAACAACGTCGACGCTTTCCACGTTCAGATCGATGGCACGCTGGCTCCGATCGTAGTCAACGCCAGCGCTGGCCCTGGTGCCTTTGCAGCCCTGTTCGCGCCAAATGGAACTGCGCTGGTGGCCGAGACTGGACCTGCCGGAGGCACCAATGCCGGGGCGATCTCGTCGTATAGCGTTCAAACCAACGGAACTCTCACGCCGATCAGCGTGAGCGTACCAACGCTGGGTGCGGCAACATGCTGGAACGTCGTCACTCCTAACGCGCAATTTGTTTACACCTCGAATGCCGGGACGGCCACAATTTCAGGCTATGCGCTCAGCGCGAGTGGGGCCCTAACGCCCATCGCCGGCACCATCGTCGGAACGAATCCCACTGGCAGCACCAATCTCGATGCTGCCATCACTTCGGACGGCAAATTTCTCTACACTCTGAACTCAGGAACTGGCACCGTGAGCATCTTCGGTGTCAATCAGGACGGCACCCTCACCAGCCTTGGCGATGCAAGCGGTCTCTCGGCATCCGCTGGTTTCAACGGAATCGCGGCGTTCTAGATTTCGTGATCTTTCCCGGTGGGCTGCGGACACGCCGTCGCAGCTCACCGGATCTTCGTTGAGGCGCGACATTGCGGTTACTTTCTCTGGAGAATTCCCTCCAACGGCCCAAGTTCGCCGTCGATGGGTACGGTTTTCAGTTTCGTGATATCCAACCCAAGAATCTTGGCGATCAGGGGATATACATCCACATTGTCAAACGGCTGCACCACGACTCCGCGCCGAATGTCGGGCCCAGCGGCCACGAACAGCGCCTTCATTTCGGGCATGCGCGTTGCGTCGAATCCGTGCATACCCACCGGATGTTCTGGGGCGTCAGGGTCTGTATCAGTGCTGAGGAAGTAGGGACCGTTCGGCACAACCACCGGGTCGCCCTCCCGCGAGTTGCTGTCGAAGTGAAGATAACCGGGGACTTCAGCGCGCCGATACACGGCAAACTTGTCGCTCTTGCCGCGCATCGCCTCGTAGGCCTTCTGGGCATCGGCGTCGGACTTTGGATAAAGCCCCAAGCCAACGATCGGCGAAAACATTGCAGGATCAAACCCGTACTGACGCAGGTGAATCGGGTCGCCTTCCACCTTCACCATCCCGTGGTCGGCCAGCACGATCAGGTCGATGGGTAGTTTGATTTCTTTGAGCCCATCCATCAGCTTCCCAATCTCCCCGTCGAGTTCGTGCACTGCGTCGGCGACCTGGGGACTGGCTGGACCAAATCGGTGCCCCGCGCTGTCCGTGTCCGAAAAATACAGCGTGATCATGTGCGGACGCTGCTCCGGCGGCATCCGCAGCCAGGCAAGAACCTGTTCGACTCTCTTGGGGTTGGGAACCCGAGGATCGAATTTCAGATAGTAGGTTGGCCGGACTCCCTGAATGTCCGCCTCGGAACCGACCCAAAAAAAGGAAGCCGAGCGCATGCCTTGCTGTTCGGCCAGCACCCAAAGCGGAGTCCCGCCATACCACGTGCCGTCGCCCACGGTCTTGCTGTCGCGGTAGTTGTACGTCTCTTTCCGCGTCGGATCATAGAAGTTGTTGGCCACGATCCCGTGATGCTCCGGGTAAAGCCCCGTGACAATTGTGTAATGGTTGGGAAACGTGATCGACGGATAAGAGGGCAGCATCCCCTCCGGCGCGCTCGCCCCTTTTGCCGCGAGAGCCAACAGATGCTCCGCGTGAAGCTTCTTCGCATAGTCGTAACGGAAGCCGTCGAGCGAAACCAGAATCACATACGGCTTCGAAAGCTGCTGGGACGCATTCGGCCCGTGGTCAACAGTGATGACCGGAGCGATGGCCTGTGCCTGGCAAGCCACCGCGAGCCAGCATGCCGCTACGATGAGAGCGAAGATACGAAGGGCTAAACGTCGCCCGGAACGATGCATGAGACCCTCCCACAAGGATTAAGACGGTTGCCGTCTAGAAGTGGTCGAATAATCGGCCTGGATGGCGTCATCTCGAGCGGAGCCGCTTTTCAGGCGAAGCGAGGGATCTTGCGCGGAGTAACAACGAACGTTATCCCGCCTTCCGCTCACCCTTCTTCGCAGGCTCCGGAAGCGTGTCCTCGTCATCCCACTCAAACGAGAGCGCTCGCGCGGTGGTCTCAATCGGCGCCAGCTCCGGAATGTCCTCCGCCACAGAAGCTCCCAGTTCCGAAAACTTCCGCGCCGAAACCAGCACGCGATTCTCCAGCGATCCCACGGCCTGGTTATAAGCCTCAACGGCCCGGTCGAGATTGGTTCCAACTCCAGTAATATGCCCCGCAAGTTTCCGCAGCCGGTCGTGCAGTTCCTTCCCCAGATTGCTGATCTCGTGCGCATTGCGCGCCAGTTTCTCCTGGTTCCATCCGTACGCCACAGCCTTCAGCAATGCGATCAACGTAGTCGGCGAAGCTGGAATCACCCGCTGCAGCACGCCTTGCTCGATGAGCGTCGGATCCTGCTCCAGCGCTGCGCTGAAAAATGTTTCGCCCGGCAGGAACATCACCACAAACTCCGGCGTGGCTTCGAACTGCTCCCAATAGTTCTTGCCGGCCAGCGTCTTCATATGGTCGCGCACCTGCCGCGCATGATTCGCCAGGCATGCCCGCCGTGCTTCTTCATCGGTTGTCTCGAAAGCTTCCAGAAAGGCCTGCAACGGAGTCTTCGCATCCACCACAACATTCTTGCCGCCCGGCAACTTCACCACCAGATCCGGCCGCAGACGCCCGCTTTCGCCGATTACGGTCTCCTGCTCCGCAAAGTCGCAGTAGGGAAGCATCCCCGCAATCTCCACCACGCGCCGCAATTGGATCTCGCCCCATCGCCCGCGCACATTCGGAGTGCGCAAGGCGCGTACCAGATTTCCAGTCTCGGACTGCAACTCCCTCTGCGTGCTAATCAGCGATTGCACCTGCGCCTTCAGGTCGCCGTACGCCTCGCCGCGTGCAATTTCCATCTGCTGAATCTGTGCATCCACTTTACTCAGCGACTCGCGCACCGGTGTCACAAGATCCGCGACTGCCTTTTGCCGCGCGTCCAGATCCCCCTTCGCCTCGCTCTGAAACCGTTTCAACGTTTCCTGCGCAATCTGCAAGAAAGAGGAACTGTTGCTCCTAAGCGCGTCGGCAGCCAGCGCCTTGAATGCATTCTGTAGCTCTGTGGCGGCCCGCTCCCCGCTTTTGGTCAGCAGTTCGATCTTTTCGTTGCTGGTCTTTCGTTCCGATTCCAGAGCCGATTCCA
This sequence comes from uncultured Acidobacteriaceae bacterium, assembly GCA_963701935.1. GTDB lineage: Bacteria > Acidobacteriota > Terriglobia > Terriglobales > Acidobacteriaceae > Sulfotelmatobacter. Next base: position 553,853 of record CAVPBT010000006.1, read on the forward strand.
GCCTCGCCCGGCTTTCCACCAACCCCCGCTGATCCGCCAAAACCCGCGCCAGATCAGTCTTTACGGCCGCTAATTCCTTCTCCGTCAATGACAAACGAGCCTGCAGCGCCGCTGTGCGCGAACGCAGCGCCAACCAAGCAAGCAGGCAGCCAAACAACAGGCCAATGCCCCCACTGATCCCTAGTTCAATAGTCACAGGTAACTTCCCGGCTTCGTACCCAACCCCTAGCCTAGCACTAGCAACAAAGATTGCGCCCGTTAACGATTTTGAGCCGATAGGAAGCAGCTTAGAGCCTGAAACTCGATCCCTCCCAGGATCTCGTTGGGTGGGCCAAATTGATGCGTAGATTCCCCAGACTGTTGTTGGCGTTCCTGCTGCTGACGGGCGCCGTCACCGTACAGCCCGCCACCCGCCTGATGGCATCCCCGGCTGAAGGCCCCGTGTTCTCAGGCCAGCCGCCGCAAAAAGCGTCCCTTAAGCCGGTCGCCGCGAAGGCTCCCGACATTCCCTTTCACGATTACGAGATTCAGACCGAAGAACAGCTGCTCGCCCTCGCCAACCAGTCGCGAAAGCAGGCCGGCGCACCGCCCCTCGCGCTCGACAATGGACTCTCCCAAGCCGCGCGCACTCATGCGCTGGCGATGCTTGAAGCCCGGCAACTCTCGCACCAATTTGCCGGCGAGCCCTCCCTCCCTGTGCGCCTCGCCGCCACAACCGCCCTCCAACTCGATCAAGAGGGAGAAAACGTGGCGCTCGACTATGACGCCGAACACGGACACGAACATCTCATGCTCTCACCCCCTCATCGCGCGAACCTACTCAACCCGGCCTACAACGTGGTCGGGTTGGGCGTGGTTCGAAGCGGAGACCGCCTCTACATCGTGCAGGATTTCGGCCACGCCCTCCCCAACTATTCTTCCGCTCAAGTGAAGGAGCGCATCAGCCGCGGCCGTGAATCAGAGCCGTCACCAGAGCGGCCAGAGCGAACTGGCTCGCCGCGATCTGCTCATGGCCGATGACGCTGCCTGTTCTATGGCCCAGGCCGACAAACTCGGAACCGCTCCGGTTCACAAACTCGCGGAGAGTTCCACCGTTCTCACCTACACCAGCCAGCATCCCGAAACGTTGCCCAGCGGAACGGCCCGCGCGATCTCGAGCCCCACACTCCGCAGCTTCTCCATCGGCGCCTGCTACAGCCGGACCGAGACTTATCCCACGGGCGTCTATTGGATTGTGTTGTCGTTGGATTAACTGAATTCGTGCCGAAGGAATGGCGCTCCGCCCCGCTCTACGGCTTCACCGGAATCGCGTAGTGCGATGCAATCAATCGCCATTTCCCGCCTGACTTCATCCACACATCGGTGAAGCGGTCGCGGTAATCGTAAGGTCCGTCCTTATCTTTGCCCCTCTCGTGATATATGCCGGTCAAGATCGCCGTATTCCCGTGCATCCGCACCTTGACTTCGGTCATTTCCGCCACGTCCACGTGAATCGTGGTTGTGGCGCTGAAGCTGATGTAGCCCGTCTTGCCATAGACGTTGCCATTTTCAAAAGTAATGACGAACTCATCGTCCAGCAGGGAAGCCAGCAGATCGAACTGCCGCTGCTTGTATGCTTCTGTCAGTTTGAAATCGAGGGCCCGCACTTGCGCCGCGTCCGAATCCTCCTGCGCCATAGCGCGGATCAGCGGCACGGTCAGCAGACACAGTGTCACAGCCGACAGCAGGATTTTGCGCATGCCCTCCATATTTCATGATCCCGCCATCCGCGGCAAGTTCCTTCCGTGACCACCCCGGCCGTACGCCTTGTGCTACTCTTGCCCTGCCCTTCGCCTGCGGTTCCACTCATGGGATCCACAGCACCAGCCCGCTTGCCTCAGATTGATCCGAGGGATATCCGCTTCGGCACCGCCGGATGGTCCTACAAAGACTGGGAAGGCGTCTTCTATCCTTCGGGAATGCAGCACCGCAAAATGCATCCTCTCGAGTACCTGGCGCGCTTCTTCGATACCACCGAGATCAATACCTCGTTTTACGGACCCATCAAGGCCCAACTCGCGAAGCTCTGGTGTCGCAAGGTCGCGGCCGTCAATCCGCGCTTCCTTTTCACCGCCAAGCTCTACCGCGCCTTTACCCACTCGCCCGTGATGGGCCCCACCTCCGCCGCCACTATCCGCCCCACCGACGATGACGAAGCCCGCACCCGCGAAGGCCTCGACGTCCTTGCCAACGAAGGTCGCCTGGGCGCACTGCTCATCCAGTTTCCTCTCTCTTTCAAAAACACTTCGCTCAACCGCGAATATCTCGACCGCCTCTTGCGTCAGTTCATCGAATATCCTCGCGTCGTCGAAGTCCGCGACTCCAGCTGGGACAATGCCGAAACCCTGGCCTCTTTCGCCCACCAGCATGTCGCCTTCTGCAACATCGACCAGCCCATCCTTGGACGCTCTCTTGCCCCCACCGACCACGTCACCGCGCCTCTCGCTTACGTGCGCTTGCATGGACGCAACTATGATCAGTGGTTCGATTCCGACAACCGTAATGACCGCTACAACTATCTCTACAGCGAGAGGGAACTGGCGGGTTGGAAGGATCGAATCGAAAACGTCGCCGCGCAGAGCCGAGACCACCTACGTGATCACCAACAACCACTTCGAAAGCAAAGCCGGAGTCAACGCTCTCGAGTTGAAAGCCATGGTGACTGGCAAGCGCGTTCCGGCCCCGCCCACGCTAGTCCAGAAATATCCCGAACTAAGAAGATTCGCCGACCCCGCCGAAGACGAGGACCGGCGCAGGCCCGCAACTGGCTCTCCTGACCTAAGAAGAAGCGCCGCAAAGAACAACCAACAGTCTCACTCAGAGACGCGCGCCGTTACCTTCGTCATTGATCTTGGATCAAATTGATACTTGTCCTTAGCTGATTCCACTAGATTGATCGCGTGGATGCCTTACGATCCCCGGCTCAGCTTGAGTAGGAGGATTCGGAATGGACCGCCGCAAATTTATATTCTGGTTCACTGGCGCCATCAGCGACGGAGCAACACCGCCTCCGCCAACCTCCGATCCTCAACGGCAGACAGTCATCGCAAACGATTGCGGTATCTGCGGAGGGACGGCCGTATTCGATCTCGGTCTCGACATCAATGTTTGCTTAGTCTGCGGCGCGCATGAGACGACGCGGGGTTGGCAGAAACGCTGATCCGGTTACAGCCGGGTGCGCCATGTCTCGCGCATTTTGCGAGACGTGGGGATTTCGCGTGAGGCGCCACCGAGACACCTACGCGTCTGCGCAGACGGCCCGCCTGCGATTCTGCAGGATCCCCTAGAAACCCTGCCATCGCTCATTTACCATGGGCGACCAGTTCGGAATCTCCATCAATGTCGGCTCCCACTCAAACCAATCTGGAGAACGATTTCGGTTTTGCCGAACGCGCGGCCGGGCCGTGCGTCTTCGTCTTGTTTGGCGCCGCTGGAGATCTGACCAAGCGCAAGCTAATGCCCGCTCTGTTTAACCTCGGGACGGCGAAGCTCCTGCCCGAAAACTTTGCCGTGATGGGCGTGTCCGTCGACGATCTGAGCCTCGACGACTTTCGCACTCAGGTCACCAGCTTCCTGCCCGCCGGATCAGACTCAGCCAGCGCCCTGGAGTGGTTCCGCAACCGCCTGTTCTACGAGCGCGGAGACTTCGCCGATCCAACGACGTTCACGAAACTCCGCGATCGTCTCGCCACTCTTGACGCCGAGCTGCATACCGACGGCAACTATCTCTTCTATCTCGCGACCGCACCCAAGTTCTTCTCGCAGATCGTCCAACAATTGGGAGCAGCCGCGCTCTCGCGCCAGGAGAACGGCCACTGGCGCCGCGTGGTCATCGAAAAGCCCTTCGGACACGACCTGGAGTCGGCTCAGGCCTTGAATCGCGATATCAAGAACGTCCTGCAGGAAAATCAGATCTTCCGCATCGATCACTACCTCGGTAAAGAGACCGTGCAGAACATCATGGTCTTCCGCTTCGATAACGCCATCTTTGAGCCCATCTGGAACCGGCGCTATATCGACCATGTGCAAATCACGAATGCCGAAACCGTGGGAGTAGAGCGCCGCGGCGGATACTTCGATACCGCAGGGACTTTGCGCGACATGGTCCCCAATCACGTGATGCAGTTGCTCAGCCTGACCGCGATGGAATCGCCCGTCTCGTTCCAGGCAGACGCCGTCCGCAACGAGCAGGCGAAAGTTTTGCATTCGATTCAACCGTTGAACTCCGACGATGTTCTGCAGCGCTGCGTGCGTGGGCAATACGGTCCCGGCGTGCTCGCTGGCGAAAAGGTGGCGGCATATCGCTCGGAGCCCGGCGTTGCTCCCGAATCTCGCACCGAAACCTTCGTCGCCTTCAAACTCAATATCGACAATTGGCGCTGGGCCGGAGTCCCGTTCTATCTGCGCACCGGCAAGCGTCTGGCGCTGCGCCACACCGAGATCGCCATCCAGTTCAAACGCACGCCCTTCGAATTGTTCCGCAACGCGCCCTTTCACAAGTTGCACACCAACACGCTGGTCATCCAGATCCAGCCCGTTGAAGGCATCTCCCTGAGCTTCGGAGCCAAGGTTCCCGGGCCGCTCCTGCGCGTCGGGTCGGTCGATATGAGCTTTGAGTACTCCAAGTATTTCGGAGCCGACGCCTATACCGGATACGAGGTTTTGTTGTATGACTGCATGATCGGAGACGCGACTCTGTTCCAGCGCGCCGACATGGTTGAAGCTGGTTGGAGCGTGGTTGATCCCGCACTGGACGTATGGCGCGCGCTGCCCCCGCGGAAGTTTCCGAATTATGCTTCCGGCAGCTGGGGGCCCGCGGATTCCGATCAACTGCTGGAAGTCGACGGCCGCCAGTGGAGGAGAATCGAAACATGATTCTGTTTGAACAATGATTCTCGCAGGTGAGATCGGCGCGACGCGCACCCGGTTCGCCGCCTTCGAAACCGAAGGCAACCGGCTGCAACGCGTCGTCGAAAAAAACTACATGAGCCAGCAGCACGACGGCCTGTCTGGCATTCTGACCGACTTCATCAAGAGTGAAGGGATTCCCGTTCACAGCGCATGCCTTGGCGTAGCCGGTCCGGTGCGCGCGGGACGCAGCAAAATCTCGAACCTGCCCTAGGTCATCGACGCGCGGGAAGTCGCCAAACAACTGAAGCTCAATTCCGTCGGCCTGCTCAACGATCTGGAGGCCTATGCTTACGGAATCGATGGCCTCGAATCGAAAGACTTCATCACCCTGAGCGAAGGCTCGGAAGACGCGGAAGGGAACCGCGCTGTCATCTCGGCCAAGACTGGACTAGGCATGGCAGGCCTCTACTGGGACGGCTTCCGTCACCATCCCTTCGCCTGCGAGGGAGATCACGCCGACTTCGCGCCGAGAACTGATCTCCAGATGGAGTTGCTGGCCTACCTGCAAAAGAAGTACGGCCGCATCAGTTGTGAGCGCATCTTGTCCGGCCCCGGAATCAAGAATATCTACGACTTTTTGCGAGACACTCAGAAGGCCGACGAGCCGGAATGGCTGCGGACGCAGATGAGCACCGCCCCCGATCCTCCGGCCCTGATCTCGCAAACCGCCCTCGCGGGCAAGGCCGAAATATGCGATCAGGCCCTGTCGATTTTCGTCAGTGTCTTCGGCGCCGAGACAGGGAACTGCGCGCTCAATTTCATGTCCACTGGCGGCATCTTCATCGGCGGCAGCATCGCCGCGAAGATCGTCCCCAAGATGAAAGATCGCATATTCATGGAATCTTTCTTAGACAAAGGCCGCATGGAAACAATCCTGAAAGATATGCCGGTCAAGATCGTAGCGAATGACGACTGCGGAATGATCGGGGCGGCGCGCTATACGCTCGTCCAGAAAGCGTTTCGCACCCCATCCGCGTAGAAACGGATGCATTTGTCCGTCTCAGATTCCCAAAGCGTTTATGGAAATTCCGTCACTTTCGGCGTCACCCGCGGTTTCATCGCGGTCGCTTCGCCCGTGTCGTTGATCACGTGGTTGATCGCGCCGTGCTCGCCCAGCGCCACCGTGATCATGTCGTGAAATCGTATATTCGGCTTCTTTGGCACCTCGAACGCCCGGGTCAACACCACGTCCGGATAAATAAAGACGCTATAAGCGCCCAGCCCCCAGGCCTCATGACTCGTGACTCCGTCCGCCACCTTGTACGAGGCCCATCCGTTCACGCCCGGCGCGCTCGTATAGCTTGCCTGATTCGGCGGATCGTAAGGAATCTCGGATTGATAAAAATAAGTCCTCCCGCGATTGCCCTTCCACAGCACCTGGAATTGCTGGTGATGCTCCACAAACAAGCCGTAGATTGTGACTTCGTTTCCATTCACGACGAGCCCGTTCGCGCTGGTATTCAGATCCCAGCCCACTCCGTCGCCATGGTCCGCTCGCCAGATCCATGTATGGTCTATCAGCGTGTCATTGCTGTTGATCTGCAAATTCACCTTCGTTCGACCAACCGCCGCACCTCCGACGCGAAAGAAAACATCATGCAGCGCGATCGGATCTTTCTGATGTCGCGCCCGGCTACCCTCCGGCCCAACCTCCAGCAGCACCGGAGACTCGCTCGCTCCCGCATCGAACAGCAACCCTGCAATCTCGATCCCGTCCGCGTCGGCGGTCGTCATCGCCGCCGTGCCCTTCACCGGACGCAGCGTCGCAAACCCCAGCCCCAGCACTACCGTATGCGGCCGGGTCACGCGAATCGGGCCGGCCAAGTCATAGATCCCCGGCGTCAGAATCAGATTCTTGCCCCGGTCAAGCTGCGCGTTGATCGTTTCCGCCGTATCCACATCCGGGCGCGCGATATAGAACTGCGCAATCGGAATGGTCTCTCCCGGTGTTTCTCCGTCGCGCCACGTAATCCCGATGCTGTCGCTGTACAGCTTCGGAACCCGCACGCTGAACTCTCCCGCCGCGTTCACCTGCAGAAACGGTTTCTCGCGTACCACCGGTGTATGCGCCACTGTGGTGTACGGCGGCTGAGGCCACGAGCCATCCGGAGGATGCACCACGCCGACAAACACCATGTTCCAGTTCGACCCCGTCCAGCTCTTCCAGTCGCAGTTGCGCGAGATCCACTGTTGCTGGCTGCCGGAGTCGACATTCCCATCCACCAGCGAATCCGACATCCAGCCGCCGCTGGCCCAACCGTGATGTTGATGTAGCACCAGGTCGCCCCGCACATGCATGCGCCGCAGCGACACCGCCTGCGATACCGCCCATTGCATCGTGCCGCCCGCCGGCGCGATCGAGATCCCCGACGCCGCTCTCCAGAACGTCGTGGTCGCGTTGTTGTGCTCGTGATTTGCATCGGCGTGCATGTTGCCCGCGATCCGGACCGCGTCAGGCGACGCCCCCAGTCCCATCACTTCCGTGTAGAAACCCACCGGCACGTCCACCGAATAATTTCCTGGCAGGAAGAACAGCGCGTTCCGCTGCGGCCCAAACTCGTTGTGCTCCTGGATTGCATACACCCCATCGATCTGCTTCTGGATCGCCTGCGCCGGCATCGACGGGTCGAAGATCATCACATTGGGCCCGAACTCCGGCTTCGCACTCGTCGCCGCCAACGCTGGCCAAGCTGCAGCCAGCAGTCCGACCACAAAGCCCAAACGACTCAACAACCGAAGCGCGCGCTTACTGGACATGAGCCCCCTGACCGCAAAACTCCAGACCTTGGAACGATTCACTTTGCGGCTCATAGACCCAACTCCTCCACTTGCTTTTCATCGTGTCCCAGCCAGTGTGCAACCTCATGCCATACCACTCGTTTCACTTCGGCTCGCAAATTTCCCCGGGAGCAGCGCAGAATCGGACCACGAAAGACAAAAATCAAATCGGGGGCGACCCGCAAAAGGTCGTGTCTCTGTTGAGTCCGATGTACGCCACTGTAGAGTCCCAAAAGCTCGTGCCCCTCGGGCAAGTTGCTTTTCTTCCGCATGTCCGCTGCTGGCTCGTCGACTACCTGGATGCCCGGGAAGTCTGGTAGGTCTCTGATCTCCCGGGGCAACGTGGAGTATGCCCACTCCACAATCTGGTCAAACGTTTCCGAATTCGTGCCTTTGTCCATAAACGAATGGGTAGCGCCAGCATCCCTTCGACTCCGCTCAGGGCAGGCTTTGCCGGCTGTCGAGGGGGCGTCTCGCCCGCGCTGCAAATGGAATGCGAGATCAACCCGAACCACGAGTGCTTGCCAGCGTCCCTAGGAATCGCTGCCAGGCCCGCCCGGCGCCCCGCATTCCTTCCACAGCTTTTCCCAGTTCCACAGCCCAGACATCACCTCGACCGGCAACGGGAACCCCAGTTGATGCGCGAGCATGAGCACCTGCCCGCGATGGTGGGCCTCGTGCGACAGCATGTAGCAGAGCATTTCCACTCCAACCGGCCAGGGCCGCGCCCAGCCGTCTCGATGAAACTTCGAGATGCGGCCGCCACCGTCGAGCGCTTCCGCCAGCATCTCCGCGCAGCGCGCGGCGCTTTCCGCCAATCCCGCACGGGCCTGCCGTGGCGTGCAGTTCGAGCGGTTGAGTTGTGGTGGAACGTTCAGGTGCGGAGCGGTAAGCCGGACCCATTTGCAGCGCATGTTGTGAACATGTGTGAAGATCGCCGCAATGGTGCGCGCCTTGCCCGGCGGTTGGGCTCGCCACGCGGCAGGGTCCAGATGTTCGATCAGAAGCTGGTTCATCCGCTCATTGGCGGCAAAAACCCGAACCGCCGTCCGGCCAAGTTGAGTGTGAACTTTGGGTTGACGCGTGGTCACGGTTCCGTGCCTCCCGGACCATAATACTTGCGCGCCGTTGCCCTCGCGAAGGAATCCAGTTTATCCGTTACGACGACCCGCCTCGACAAGCATGGAACCTATGTCATCCGTGAAAACCGCTGCCTCGCCCGGTTCCACTCCTCGGTCGAGAACAGTCGCGGCCCAACCTCAATCAGGCGGGGAGTCATATTGAACACCGCCACCCGTGTCCATGGCCTGCCGTCCCGCATCCGCAGGCCCTTTTCGTTCAGGTCGCTGACGATGCTCGAGTAAGGGAAATCCTGCACCAACAACTCCATCATCAGCATGAGCGTCCGGTTCTCGACGGGATCGATTTCCAGGCGCTGGCAATCCTCCGAGATTCGCAGTCCATAGGGAATCTCCTCGCTGAATGCGCCTTGACTCGGAGACTCCGACTCCGGCAGTTCGCGGCGCCATTCGATCGATACCATTTGCCAGCCCGCCGCCGTCCGCTGCCGGATCACCTCGGGACTAAAAGGCCCGGAAACCACGTCACGAATCCGTTCAAAATTCGCCATCATCACCCTCTAGGAGTTTCTTCGGGTAAACACAACGCGCATTTTCCATGCCAAAGTCTGATCCGTGGCGCGCCTCTTAAGTTGCTGTGAGTATTGAACGAGCTGTCGGTCCAAAGTTTAGTCCCAGACCGGACATCGTCCACTTGTGTAAATCACTGTTCGACTCTGGACGCTTGGGAGCAAGGGACAGGTGGCGACAGGCAGGGTCCTTTGCCTGCTGTAAATGCACGGCAGAATCAATATTCTGGCCGCCATAACGAAACCATAGCAGGAGGTATCGACCGACCATCAAACCGGGCGTGGAGTTCCTGCCCGACGCTAGTAGATGAGAGAGTCTGCTTGCGGGCGACCGGCCTCAGGCGCCCATCGCCGCATGATCAGCCATCCGGCGTTTGTTGTAGCGCAGCGCGACGTTCATGAAGACATGGCCGAGGGAGGTCTCGAAGCTGATCATCAGTGCTTCGGTGTCTTCGCTGGTCTTGTCGCCTTCCTGCGCGGTAAGAAGGAGCGGGGGATGCACGCGGAAGTGGAAGCCCTGGTCGTTGAGCGCCGAGATGGCGTTGCCCACAACCTGGTTGGCCAGTTCGAAGATGGTTTCCTTGATCAGCGCGTCCGACTCGGGCAGTTCCGCGCCCGCATAGTGGCTGGCCACCTTGACTGCGGTCGCGGGTTCGAGGTCAAGCACAATCCGCCCCTCGATGTCTCCCGTCAGCGCGATCATGCCCGCCACGCCCTTGCGGCGGTAGGCATCTTCTTCCATGGTGAGGTTTCCCACCTTGGTGGTGCACTGCAACCCTTGCGACAACACGGCGTCCGCCGCATTGATGAAAGGCTGGATCAGTTCCATCTTCATCGCGTTAAGCTCCCGCTCCCGCTGCGTTGGATACGGCACCGTCTTCGCCCAGCACGTACTTGATGACTTCGTACAGCACTTCCGGTTTTACCGGCTTCTGCACGAAATGACGCGCTCCCCGTTGCAGGGCCGCTACGATGTTCTCCTGGTATCCCACCGACGAGACCATCACGATGCGCGCTTCCGGATGCTGTTGAACGATCCGTTCAGCCGCTTCGATTCCTTCCATCTGCGGCATGGTGATGTCCATGAGCACGATGTCGGGATGCGTGCGGTCGAACTCGCTGATGGCAGTCAAGCCGTCCCCGGCTTCAGCCGCCACCTGCCCGCCGAACGTTTCGATCATGCGGGCCAAGTTTTTCCGGGCAAACACCGAGTCGTCCACGATCAAGTAGCGGACCGGCTGCCCGTCCTTGCTGCGTTTCACTGGTGCGAACTGCTCCATACAGACCTCCCCTGTCTACTGCATATCATGCCTGGCTGTCCCGCACCAGATGACGCTGGTCACGGGTACTTGCCGGGCCCGATCCTAGTTTCCGGCCCGTACCGCCCGGCCGACGGATCCCGCTTCGGATCCTGAATTCCGTCCACAAATCGCCTGCAGCGTCGACGCCATCACATCCAACCCCACCACACGAATGGCGTACCCTCGCTCGATCGCCGCCTTCGGCATGCCGTACACCACGCAGGACTCCTCGCTCTGCGCGATGGTCATGCCACCCTCTTTCTTCACCGCTCCCAGACCTTCGGCGCCATCGTCGCCCATGCCCGTCATGAGCACCCCGACCGCCTGCGCCTTGAATTCGTCGGCCGCGCTGCGCAGCAGCACATCCGCGCTCGGACGGTGCCCGTTCACCCGCGCCTCGTCCCCCAGCACCACAATGTCTCCCAGCGGCAGCCGCTTGACTTTCATGTGGCGGTTCCCGGGGCAAATCAGTACGCGTCCCGGCTGCAACACATCTCCCGACTGAGCCTCCTTCACCCGCAGCGGGCACACCTCGTCCAGCCTCCGCGCAAACATGTCGGTGAATCCATCGGGCATGTGCTGCACCACTGTGATCGCTCCCGGAAAGTCGCCCGGCAGTTGCGACAGCACGTATTCCAGAGCCTGCGGGCCGCCCGTCGAGACTCCGATGGCAACCACCTTGTTCGGAGACGCCGATGATATTGGCGATTTCTCCTTCTTCGGTGGAGTTCCCGGCAGCATGCGCGGCTTCAGCTTGCACTCGGACGCCGCCTTCACCTTCGCGATCAGTTCCCGCGCGGTTTCGGCCATGTGCGCCGTGGCATCTTTGGGCTTGGTCACGAAGTCGAACGCGCCCAGCCCCAGCGCCTTCATGGTGACCGACGCCCCTTCGGTGCTGTGCGAACTGAACACAATCACCGGCACCGGCTGCCGCCGCATAATCTCTTTCAACGTGTCGATCCCGTTCATGCCCGGCATCTCAAGATCCAGCGTCACCACGTTGGGCTTCAGCTCTTCGATCTTCTTGAGGCAGAAGTTGCCGTCCATCGCGGTTCCAACCACATCGATGGATTCATCGGCGGCCAGCATCTGCGGAATCAGCTTCCGCATCAGCGCCGAATCGTCGACCACCAGCACTCTCACCGGGCCGTTCTTCATGCCTGGCCTCCCGTGACCGGGGTCAGCGACAGCCGTACGCGGTCGGTGTGCGACAACAATAGCCCCGAATTACACTGGCCCAGTTCTTCCGGCCGGGCGCGGGCCACATGGTCCACCACCGCGGGCAGGTTCAGAATCAGCACCACGCGCCCGTCTCCCAGAATCGAGGCGCCGGAAACCAGATCGGTGTGGAACGTGTGGTCATCGAGCGCCTTGATTACTAACTCCTCTTCGCCCTCCAGAGCATCGACAATCAAGCCGTACTTCCTCTCTCCTACAGTAATGACGAGCACAAAGAGCTTGGACTTCCGATCTCCGTCGGCCTCCACTGGACGCCCCAGCCGCAGCAGCGGCAGCACTTGGTTGCGCAGCTGCAGGACCTCGTAGTTGTCGACCTGATGCACCTCGGTTTCGAAGGTGCGCGCAATCTCCAGCACCGCGTTCAGCGGGATGGCATACAGCCGCTGCTCCACCCAGAACAGCAGCGCCTTGATGATGGCCAGAGTCAACGGCAGCTTCAGCCGGAAGGTTGTGCCTTGCCCGGAACGGGTCTCAACGCTGATCGTGGCCTTCAACCGGTGGAGCACGCTCTGCACCACGTCCATGCCCACGCCCCGTCCAGAGACTTCCGTGACCTGTTCGGCGGTCGAGAAGCCAGGCCGGAAAATGAAGTCGAGAATCTCTGCTTCACTCATCCGCGCCGCTTCTTCGGGCGTCGTCATGCCAAGCTCGATGGCCTTGGAACGAATCTTTTGTGCGTCGATGCCGCGTCCGTCGTCGGTGACTTCCACTACCACCTGGTTGCCGTGGTGATATGCATTCAACCGGACCACTCCTTGCGGCTTCTTGCCCGCCTTGCGCCGCTCTTCGGCGGGTTCAATGCCGTGGCTCACCGCGTTGCGCACCAGATGGGTCAAGGGCTCAGCGATGGCGTCGAGAATTCCCTTGTCGAGATCGGTGTCCTGTCCGCTGATGTCGAGTTCCACTTCGCGTCCGCACTGCCGCGACACGTCGCGTACCATGCGAGGGAAGCGCCGGAACAACTGGTCGACCGGTACCATGCGGATCTTCATCACCGAGCGCTGCAGATCGTTCAGCACGCGTGCCTGGAAGGCCATAGCGTCGCCAAACTTGCCGCGCAGCAGTTCCTTCGGATAGCGCTTGGCGAATTCGTTCAGGGCTTGTTGCAGCATCGACTTGCCGATAATCAGTTCGCCCACCAGGTTCAGCACGTTGTCGATGCGGCTGGCTTCCACGCGAAGCAGATTCTCCTGCGCGGCGGCAACCGATCCCGGACCGGGCGCAGCAGGCGCGGCAGCCCCGGGTGCGCTAACGTCTATCTCAGGCTGAGTCGCGTCCGCGTTTTCCTCGGGGGCAAGACCGGGCAGCGCGGCGGCCTGCGGAGCCGGACTCGCCTCCAGCATCAACTCGACCGTGACTTCGCCCGCAATCGTCGGAATCTTGCACTTGGCCGCGATCTGTTCCGCCGTCTGCACGCTGGCCAACACGAACTCAACCTGCTTGGAGGCCGCAGGCGATTTGGCGTCAGGCCGTACCGCAAGGACTGGACCCATGACTCCAATGGCGTTGTGCACCAGTTGCCGTCCGGCAATCGGCATGGCGCAGTGCGGGTCGATCTTCACCACGACGTGATACACATCCTGGCCGCTCGCCTGAGCCTGCGTCATGGCCAGCTTCTCGTACTCGGTCCAGAGCGCATCCACCTTGGCGGCTGCCCGCGCTGCCGGCGTTTTGGCCGTTGCTTTGGCGCTCGATGACTTAGAAGCAGGTGCTTTCGCAGACGACGCTTTTGCAGAGGAAGTCTTGCCAGCCGTTTTCCGCATGCGCTTCGCTTTGCCAGCGGCCGGAACAGCCGTCAGATCCTGAATCTTCTTGCTCAGACTCTTGGTGGAGGGCAACTTGGCGCCGTTGCGATAAGCCGCAATCATCTCCGTAAACACGTCGGCGGCGGCAAAAGCGATCTCCGCCACGGCGGTATGGGTGGCCGTTCCGTCCAGCGATAGGGCATCCTCGAACTGATGCGCCAGTTCGCTCAACTCGCGCAGCCCGCAGGCCGCCGAGTCACCCTTCAAGGTGTGTACCGTGCGCCGGATGCTGCGCACGATCTCCTCATCGCCGGGTTTCTTTTCGAGCTTCAGCGCTTCATCGTTCAGCGCCTGCAGCAATTCCTGCGAGGTCTCAAAGAACAGCTCTCGCAGTTCCAGGCCGCGCTCGTCGGGGGTATTCGTCATGCGTTACTCCCTCACCTCGATGCGCTGGTACGCCGTGCCACTGTCCTTGTGCAACATCTGAAACTTCTTGGTCAGCCCCAGCAGGCTCTCCGCATGGCCGACGAAGAGATAGCCGCCGGCATTCAAGCAGCGGTAGAACTTCTCGATCAGGCGCTTCTGCTCCGCTTCATCGAAGTACATCATCACGTTGCGGCAGAAGATCACGTCGTTGCGCTGTGGCAGGTACTCCGTCTTTAGATTGTGGAAATCGAAGTGGACCATTTCTTTCAGCGGTTTCTTGATGGCATAGCGCTCGCCGATCTTGTCGAAGTAGCGCAGGCGGTAACCGTAATCGACCATCGACATCTGATTCTCGCTGTAACTTCCTTCCTGCCCGTGCCGCAGAACTGAGTAAGCGATGTCGCTGGCCAGAATCTCCACCCGCCACGGGGGCGGCACCAGCGGCTTAGGCAAAGGCAAATCCACGGGCAGCGGATTGCGCAGGTAGTAGTAAGCCAGCGCGTCAGTGACCAGCATGGCCAGCGTGTAGGCTTCCTGCCCGGTCGAACAACCTGCGCTCCATATGCGGATCGAGTATTCCCGCCGCGAACTCTTGTGCTTGAACAACTCCTCCAGAACAGTTTTCTGAAACAGATCCAGCTGCGCCTTGTGGCGGAAGAAGCTGGTTTCGTTCACGGTGAGGTTTTCCAGCAGCTTGGCCAGTTCGTCCTTGCCCTGGGGCGTGGTCAGCATGCGGTAGTAGGCATAGAAGGAGTCGACCCGGCACTCCTTCAATCGGCGCAATAGGCGGTCCTGAAGGAAGTGCGTGCGGCGTTCGTCGAAGTGCATGCCGCACTCCTGGTAGACGAGCGCCTGCAGCAACTTCAGTTCCGCTTCCGTCAATATGGGAGCAGGTGCCGCTCCGGATGTGCTCATGCGTTCTCTCGTTCTAGATTCAAAGTTTCAAGGTTTCGCAGGTTTCAAGGTTTCAAAGTTTTCCAACGTTTTCGAGCGTCAAAGTCAGCCTTCAACCTTGAAACTTTGAAACCTTGCAACTTTGAAACTTTGAAACCTTGCAACTTTGAAACTTTGCCTTACCGCGCTCCGGCGCCGCGTGCTTCGGCCTTCGGCGCAGCCTTCTTCTCGCTTTCGCTCTTGACCTGCAGGCTGCCCGGCGCCAGCAGTTTGCTCATGTCGAGCAGCACCACCAGCCGTCCTGAAACCTTGCCCAGCCCCGTCACACAGTTCAGTCCGCCCTCCTGAAACACTGCTGGCGGAGCTTCCACCGCGTCCGCGGGGATCTTCAGTACTTCGGAGGCCGAATCCACGATCAGGCCTGCAAGCCGGCCCGCGTGCTCGACCACCAGGATGCGATTCTGCTTCCGCAGCGTGGCCTGCTTTTCTCCGAAACGCTTGCGCAGGTCCATGACGGAAACGATCTTGCCGCGCAGGTTGATCACGCCCTCCAGATAGTCGGGCGCGTCGGGCACGGCAGTGATCTCCGGTACCCGCACGATTTCGTGCAGGGAAGTGATGGGCACGCCGTAGGTCTCACGGCCCACCTTGAAGCCCACGATATGAAGTTCACGGCTCATATTGTTCAGCCCCCGTTGCAGTTTCTTCGGGCAGCGGCCCTTAGAACTGCGCTCCAGCCGCGGCCCGGCGCGCATTGCGATTGGTGCTCTCGCTCCCCAATTGCGAATGAGAAGCATCGGCCAGGGCGAAGCGGTCGAGGAATTCCAGCAGGCCGCGCGACATCTTCGACATCTGCTCCGACGACGCTGCCAGTTCGGTCGAACCCGAGGTCGAGGACTGCACCAGTTCACGCATGCGTTCCATGGCCTTGACCACGGCCTGCGCTCCGGAAGCCTGCTCTTCCACCGCCGAGTTGATCTCGTGAGTGATTTCGTTCAGACGCGTGGTGGCGCGCGCAATCTGCGACGAGCCGTGCGACTGTTCGTTGGTGGCTGCGCCGATTTCCTGCGCGAACTTGTAAACTTCGGTGACCACGTTGGAAATCTTGCGCAGCGCGGCGTTCAGCTCTCCGCCCAGTTCCAGGCCCTCGTTCACGATGGTGGTGGAGCGGTCCATGTTCTCGACCGCCTTGCGGGCTTCCTTCTGAATGCTCTGAATCAGTTCCGAGATTTCCTTGGTGGATTGTGCCGACTTCTCGGCCAGCTTGCGGACTTCGTCGGCGACCACTGCGAATCCCAGGCCGTGTTCGCCGGCGCGGGCCGCTTCGATCGCGGCGTTCAAGGCCAGCAGGTTGGTCTGCTCGGCGAGATCGTCGATGACTTCAATGATCTTGCCGATGTCGTCGGCGCGTTGTCCCAGGGCCCCAATGATTTCGCCCGAAGAGTTGATGGTGGTGTTGATGCGGTTCAGGCCGTCCGTGGCCTTCTCCATGGTGCCGATGCCGTTGTGCACTTCTTCGCGCGAGCGGTTGGAGATATCGAGCAGCACCTTGGCCGTGTCGGCCACGCGCTGAATCGAAGCCACCATCTGATCGATCGAGGCGGATGTCTCACTCACGCTCGAAGCCTGCACCTGCGTGCTCTTCACCATGTTCTGCACGTTGACGCTCATCTCGTGCATGGTGCTGGTGACTTCATCGATCGCAGAGGACGCCTGCAATCCGATCTTGGCGGCGTCGTCGGAAGCGCCCGCCACTTGGTTCGAAGCGCTGGCCACCTGGGTGGAAGCATCGCGAACGCTGCGCACCAGTCCTGCCAGGCCTTCCACCATGCGGGAGAAAGCGTTGCCCAGCGTGTCATGCGAAGACCGGGGCTTCACATCCACTGACAGATCGCCTCCGGCGATGGATTCGGAAATGCCCGCCATCTCCTTGAGATACGTGACCATCTTGTGGAAGGTGCGGGCCAGTTCGCCGATCTCATCGTCGCGGCCCAGGTCAATGTTGTGCTCCAGATCGCCGGTGTTGCCGATGCCGCGGGCCACATTCATCAGGTTGTTGAGCGGCTCGGTAATCGACTTGGCAGTCCGGAAGGCGATGGCGACGCCGAGGGACAACGCCAGCAACGTGCTCAGAAGGGAAACAGTGATGGTCCAGCTGGCAGCTTTGTCGTCGGAGGTGCGGCGCTCTTCCAACTGCTTTTGGATATCGCCGTCAGCGGCATCGAGCGCGTCGGTGGAATTCTTCACCCAATTAGAAGCGTCCTTCTGGAGATAGTAGATCTGCAGTTCGGCGACGGTGGCGTTGCCCGAATCCACGTCCTTCCGCTTTTCAATGAGCTGCTGGGCGAATTCTTTGCCCCAGGACTGTTCCAACTGTTGAGTTTTGGCCAGATTGGTCTTGACCTGCTCGGAAATGGCTTTGTTCTTCCCGTCTTCCAATTTCTCGTTCAGCGTGCGCAGACCCTCGTTCATCCGGTCGACTTCACGAGTATCGCCGCTTAGCAAGTAGTTGCTGAGATACAGGCGGTTCAGCATCATCTGGGAACGGACGGTTTTGGTGATGTCCTGCAGTTCCTGCGAGGATGCTGCCGACGCTTTCGCCGAGCGCTCACGCTGAACGGCCGACCAGTTCACGAGGAACAGCACCACCACCATTGTCAGGATGATGCCGAAATTCGTGTATAACTTCTTTCCGATTGTCATGCCCGTCTCCTCCGCGGCTCAGCCACTACCGCGGCTCAAACTTAAAGTCGATGACTCCTGAACTCTCCCCCGCGGCTGGCTCAAAGCGCCATTTCCGGGCGGCATCCAGCGCCGCATTGGCCAGCACGGGGTGCCCACCCACCACCCGCGCATCTTTCACTGAGCCGTTGGGCGCGACCACAACCTCGATCTTCACGGTCCCGGAAATATTCATCTTCCGCGCCAGTTCCGGATAAACAGGCTGCACTTTGCTTTTAGCCCTACGGACAATTTCCTCGCTCTGCGCCGTTTGTGCCCCCGCATGAATCGGGCCCAGAGTCACTGCCGACAGGATGACGGCCAACAGAGCCGCCGCAGTTCTTTGAGACACAATTCCTCCTCGCTTGCAAGAAGCTGTTGACCCTAGCCGTGCAACGCCCGGGCCAACGGAACCTTCTTGAAAAAACCAAAGTAACGGACCGTATCTACAAGAAAGAAAGCCGGTTAATACACATCGAAAAGAGTCGCAGAATGACCTTCTTCATGAGAGCCGTCTCATTCCAGCGGAATCGTCTTTCGTTTCTCACCCTGAGACGAAATCTCACGTTGTCTCGGGATTTCACACCAAGGCACCCCCTTTCTCCATTTCACTTGACTCAAATTGAGATGACAGGTAGTTTCCCAATAGATTCAAGCACTTGTGAATCACGAATCCTATTCCTCCATTGTCGGTGCGGCGCTCAGCATTTCTGGCGGTAGTCCTATCATTCCCCCGGAAACCAAATTCGTGCCGGGGTCCGATGAGGGCTTCCAGAAGCTATTGCTCCGGATTGCCGCCAAGGCGACTGAGCGGCCCGATGCCGATGCTCTGATCCGGTTGTTCTGTCAGGCAACACGCGAGTTCTTCCAAGTGTCAGGAGTTTATTTTTGGCGCTGCCATTTCGCGGACGAACTGGTCGGCGAACAAGCGGATGGAAAACTGGCGGAGCGATTTGTCGGGATCCGTCTGCGTCCCGATCAGAGTGCAGTCACGGCCGAAGCCGTGCGGCAGCGGCGCACCATCTTCGCCAATCACGTGCAGTCAGTGACCTTTCCCGCGGCGACCGAATTTGAGGCGCGCTCTCTGCTGGCCGCGCCCTTGTTGGTGTTCAACGAAGTCATTGGCGCGGTTACGTTTCTGCATGATTCCAGTGACGATTTCTTTAACGAGGATTTGGCCGCCAAGGCCACGATCCTGGCCGGTCAATTGGGCAGCCTGCTGGAAGCATCGCGTCTGAGTGAGGCTTCGCGCGAGGAACACCGCCGCGCCGAAATCCTGGCGGATGTGGCCCACGCTCTGCATGGAACGCCCGATGTCTCCGCGGTTATCGAGGCTCTGGCTGATCGTTTGCGCCTGCTCCTGCGCACCCGGCTGGTTTGCGTGCTGCTGCGCCGCGAGGGGCCGTTTGAGTTGAAGGCCGTGTCGGCCGAGACTCCGCAACTGGCGACCTCAGCCCGCGCCCGGCATGACCGGCAGACGCTCCGTTTCGCGGCAGACTTGGCGCAGCGGGCAGTGGCCGCCGGAGAGCCCATCACGCTTTCGATTGGGGCCGACGTGCACTCGCTGGGGAGCCTGGTTTCTCCCGGAATGTTGATCGCCGCTCCGTTCCGCACTTCGCGCACCCAGGGTGCAATCCTTCTGTACCCACGCTCGGAAGGCGTTTTCACCGCGGAAGAAAAGGCGCTGGTGGCGGCTATTGCCGGCTTCGGTGCCGTGGCTCTGGCGCATGCCGAGCTCCACGCCACGGCGGCGGCCCAGGCGCACGAGCTTCACCAGTTGCTCGAGATTTCCGGCGAACTCAATTCCAGCAGTAATCTCGAGCACGTTCTGCAGGCCTTCGTCGTCCGCGCTTCGGATTTTCTTGGTTTCGGCCGATGCTTCATCGCACTCGAAGAAAATGGCCAGTTCCAGGTGCGCTACGGTGTTGAAAAAGGAGAACCGAAGCGCGTAGACACGCTGTTTCCCGAGGGCGTGGCAACCAAGGCCCTGCGGGCTAAGGAAGTTTTCTGGACCGATGAGGCGAGCCGGACTCCGGGCGTGAACCTCGACGTAGTCACAAAATACAACGTGCGCCAATTCCTTGCGGTGCCCCTGGTGAGCACCAGCGGGCGGGTGCTGGGGATGTTCGGAGTGCTCGACCGGTTGGACGGTACCGGCATTTCGCAGGAGGACATCCGGCGCGCCCGGGTGCTCTCGAGTCAAGTCTCAATTGTGGTGGAAGTGGCGCGCAACCTGCATCTCTCGGAGCAGAACCGGCGCCGGGCCGAAGCCCTCATTGAACTGGCCCGCGAAATGGACGGAGCCCTGCGCCTGAACGAGTTCGCCCGCCGGCTTGTGTCTCGGACGGCGGAATTGTCGAACTCCCGCGCTGGATTGCTCGTCGTTCTGCAGGAAGGGCGATGGCAGGTAGTGGCGCTGCACAATCGCGAAAAGGCTGTTGCCAAAACTTCAGACTCGCCAGCTGAGCCCGCTGTCCACGAACCGAAAGGGT
This sequence comes from uncultured Acidobacteriaceae bacterium, assembly GCA_963701935.1. Taxonomy (GTDB): domain Bacteria; phylum Acidobacteriota; class Terriglobia; order Terriglobales; family Acidobacteriaceae; genus Sulfotelmatobacter. Next base: position 574,047 of record CAVPBT010000006.1, read on the forward strand.
CCGGGTCCGAGGAAGATCGTGCCGTTTCCTCGGTGGAGAGTACGCCGACGAATGCACATCCCGAGACCATAGTGGAGCACAGTCTGGAACGCGCGCTGGGCACCGCGTTGAGCGACTTTTTGGCGCGGCATACGGGCGCCGTCGTTTCAGGTTCCGCGGAACAAGTGCTGGGCCCGGAGGCCGCTGCCAGTCTGGGATGGACCGACTGCACGCTCGTGCGTTTGCCCAGCGCAAACGGGGAATTGACCGGACTCCTCTGTCTTTCCCGGAGCGCTGCTCCCCTGGGTCCGGAAGATCAGGTATTTCTTGAGACCATGGCGGGCCATGCGGCGATGGCGCTGGAGAACGCCCGGCTGTTTACACGCATCGAGCAGGCGAATCGCCACTGGATCGAGATTTTCGACGCCATCAGCGATTTCATCGTGGTGCACGACCAGATGGATAAAGTCCTCCGCGTGAATCGCTCGCTGGCGGCGATGATCGGGGTGCCGCCTGCGGAGCTGATCGGCGTAAACATGCGCGCTCTGATGGCATTGACCAGCGACACCGCGTCGTATTCCTGTCCGTTCTGCCGGGCCATGTCGGACGATTCCGACGAGTTCGCGCATCCAGTATTCGATCGCACCTATCTGGTTTCCACCTCGCGGGTGCACGGCGACTCCGACGGGGGCATGCAAACGATTCACGTGTTGAAAGATATTTCCGACCGGCGCGAAGCCGAGCGCCGTTACCGGGAACTGTTCGACAACATCCAGGAAGGTCTGTTCTTCAGCACGCCGAGCGGACGCTTCATCGAAGTAAACGACGCCATGGTCCGCATGCTGGGCTACGCCAGCCGGGAGGAGTTGCTGCAGATCGATATTCCGACGCAACTCTATTTCTCGCCGGAGCAGCGCGAGCACCATTCGGAAGTGATGAGAGAGAACGGCACGCTGCGCAATTTTGAGGCAACGCTGCGGCGCAAGGACGGCTCGCCCATCCACGTCCTGATCAATGCTTTCGGCCTGCACGACAATATGGGCCGCCTGCTCCAGATTCGTGGACTGATGCTCGACGTGACCGGTTTGCGCACCTACCAGTCGGAACTGCACCGCGAGCGCGATTTCTCCAGCAAGATTCTCGGCAACACCCAGAGCCTGATTCTGGTGGCGGACACTGCGGGCCTGATCAGCTATGCCAACCGCCGCTGGTACGACGCGGGATTCGAACAGCGCGAATTGCTGGGCCGTCCTCTGCTCGAACTGGCGGCGCCGGGCTTTGTCCGTCCTCTGGCCGAAGCGCTGCAGAGCACGCTCAACAGCCAGCAAGTCGACAATCTGGAATTGGAGATCGTGCGCGGCAACGGCGCTGCGGGAAAGTTCTCCGCCAACCTGAGCCCGATGCGCGACGAGCAGGGAATCGTGACCAGCATCGTCGTGGTGCTCACCGACATCACCGATTCGGCCGTGCTCCGCGACAAACTGGTTCACGCCGAGAAGATGGCTGCAGTCGGCCAGTTGGTCTCCGGCGTGGCCCACGAAGTGAACAACCCGCTCACCGCGATTCTCGGCTTCGCCGACCTGCTGATGGAAAATCCCGATCTGCCGGAAAGCGCCCGCAAGGATATGCGCGTGATTCTGCAGGAGGCGCAGCGCACCAAGCAGATTGTGCAGAACCTGCTCAGCTTTGCCCGGCAGATGCCTCCCCAGCGCAGCACGGTGCAATTGAACACGATTTTGCGCCGCACCATCCAACTGCGTTCCTATGACTTCAACAGTCACGGTGTCGACGTTGTGGAGCACTTGGACGAGGAACTGCCTGAGGTCATGGGCGATGCGCACCAGTTGCAGCAGGTTTTTCTCAACATCCTGAACAATGCCTACGATGCGGTGCACGAAGTTGGTCGCCCCGCGCGCATCGAGATTATGTCCACCAAAGCCGGCGACGCAGTGGAGGTTTCCTTCCGCGACAACGGCAATGGGATCACCCATCCTGACAAGATTTTCGACCCGTTCTTCACCACCAAAGAGGTTGGTAAAGGCACCGGCCTCGGCCTGAGCATTTGCTACGGAATTCTGAAGGAGCACGGAGGAGAAATCCTCTGTCACAACAACACCGACCGGCCCGGTGCCACATTCGTGGTCCGGCTGCCCGCAGCAGCCCACACCGCATCCTTGGGTGTGGCCGCAGGAGTGATACAACCATGAGCCTACCAGCCCTTAAACTCCAACCTTTGCCGGTGCTGCTCATCGAGGATGAGCCCGCCGTCATGGCATATGTTCAAGCCGCCCTGGAGCGCAGCGGCTATCCCGTAGTGTGCTGCGAATCCGGCGTTGACGCTCTCCGCCTGCTGGAAAAAGGCGCATTCCTCGGTGTGGTCTCCGACATGCGCACTCCTGGCGGAGTCGATGGAGGCCAGGTGCACGCCTGGGTCGCCGAGCACCGTCCGGATCTGGCGTCGCGCATCATCTTTATTACCGGAGACATCGCCAACGAAGAAACGGTGGCGACGTTGCGTCAAACCGGCGCGCCCTGCGTGGAGAAACCCTTTCGCGTGCAGCAATTTATTGATGTCGTCTCCAAAACGTTTGGGAAGGCCGAGTGAATAGTCAAAGCAGCAAAGAAGATCTTCGCATTCGCCTGCTGATCGTCGACGACGAGCAGAGTATCCGCAAACTCTGTGTCACGGTCGGCGAGGCCCTTGGCTTCGTCTGTCTGGAAGCGGAAAGCGGAGAGTCCGCGCTGGCGTTGCTGGAAGAGCAGTCCGTACATATGGTCCTGACCGACATGGTGATGCCGCACATGTCAGGGCTGGAGTTCCTCGAGAAAGTAAAGAAGCTGCTACCCCGCACCGAGATTGCACTCATGACCGGGCACGGATCCATCGAAACCGCTGTCCAGGCCATGAAACTCGGCGCCTACGACTACATCACCAAGCCCTTCTCCCCGTTGGAGGAGTTGCGGCTGTTCCTGCGGCGCATGGCGGAAAAAGTCCGCCTGGTCGAAGAGAACGAATTTCTACGCCAGCGCATGGATTCGGAAACCGCGGTCCACGGCATCATCGGATCGTCCGCCAAGATACAGGACGTGCTCCGCATGGTGGCGCGCTTGAAGGACACGCGGACCCCGGTCCTCATCTACGGGGAAAGCGGGACGGGCAAGGAGTTGGTCGCCCGCGCCATGCACTTCCGCGGCGCCTTCGCCAATCGCCCGTTCGTAGCCGTCGATTGCGGATCGCTGGTGCCCACGCTGATTGAAAGCGAATTGTTCGGCTACGAAAAGGGAGCCTTCACCGGAGCGCTGAAATCGAAGCAGGGATTGTTCCAGGCCGCCGATGGCGGCACAATTTTTCTCGACGAGGTCGGCGAACTCCCTCTGGAGCTGCAAGCCAAGCTTTTGCGAGTACTGCAGGAAAGGGAAGTGCGCCCCGTAGGCAGTAATCAAAGGGTCAAGGTCGACGTGCGCGTGATCGCCGCTACCAACCGCGACCTCGAAGCCGCCTACAAGAACGGAACGTTCCGCAAAGACCTTTACTTCCGGCTCAACGTCGTTACGCTGTACGTTCCGGCATTGCGCGAGCGCCGTAGCGACACGCCCATGCTCGTGCACTGGTTCCTCGAACGCTATGCCCCCGGTTCCGAGTTGCATGTGACGAGTGCGGCGATGAAGGCCCTCATGCAATACGACTGGCCGGGCAACGTGCGCGAGTTGGAGAACTGTGTCGAACGCGCCGTCGCTCTAGGCAACGGACAGATCATCGATCTGGGCGATCTTCCACCCGCCATCGCTTCGGGTTCGACCACGGCGGGATCTGTCGGAGGAAGCGCCGCAGCATCGCCCGTAGAAAGACCGACGATCCTCGATCCAGACCTCGCCGCGGCGCAGGCCATGACGGAATCGACGCGGACCCCGCTCTCGACCACCGACCTGGAGGACATCGAACGTGCCACCATCCAGCGCGTGTTCGAGCAGGTGAAGGGCGACAAAGCCCTCGCCGGACGCATGCTCGGCATCAGTCGCGCCACGCTCTACCGCAAGTTGAAGCGCTACAACATCGGCGTGGGGCAATCCGGTTCGGGCCCCTCGAGCCACACCCTGCAGTAGGTTCGGGTTGTTATCCCGACCGAAGCGAGCGAACGCGAGCGCAGTGGAGGGACCTTCTGTTCCACGTCGGCGCAGCCTCACCGGTTTGACTCGTTGATACGTCGTTCGTAAGATGATGCGACTCGATACACGACAACCTCCAGCATGATCGGCCAAACCATCTCGCACTATCGCATCATCGAGAAACTCGGCGGGGGCGGCATGGGCGTGGTTTATAAGGCCGAGGACCTGCGTCTGCATCGTTTCGTCGCCCTCAAGTTCCTGCCTCCCGAAGTTGCCGGCGATCCCCAGGCGTTGGCCCGTTTTCAGCGCGAGGCCCAGGCCGCTTCGGCCCTCAACCACCCCAACATCTGCACCATTCACGACATCGGCGAGCAGGACGGCCAGGCCTTTATCGCCATGGAGTTTCTCGACGGCATGACGCTGAAGCACCGCATTGCCGGCCGCCCCATGGAAACCAGTCAGATTCTTTCGCTCGCCATCGAAATTGCCGATGCCCTTGATGCCGCCCACGCCAAGGGCATCGTGCACCGCGACATCAAGCCGGCCAATATCTTCATCACCGAGCGCGGACACGCCAAGGTCCTGGATTTCGGCCTTGCTAAGGTTGCGTCGATCTCCGGATCCTCCAGTCAGATCGCATCGCAGAACACGATGACCGGCACCATGGAAGATCCGCACCTGACCAGTCCGGGATCGACCTTGGGAACCGTCTCGTATATGTCGCCGGAGCAGGCCAAGGGCAAGGAACTGGATGCGCGCAGCGACCTGTTTTCCTTCGGTGCCGTGCTTTATGAAATGGCGACCGGCGCCCTGCCATTTCGTGGCGAAACTTCGGCCGTCATTTTCAATGCGATTCTGGAGCGCGCTCCGGTTCCGGTGGCGCGGATCAATCCGGAGATTCCGGCGAAACTGGAAGACATCATCAACCGCGCGCTGGAGAAAGATCGCGACTTGCGCTATCAGAGCGCCAAGGAAATGCGGTCGGAGTTGCTGCGGCTGAAACGCGATACGGATTCCAGCCGGCAAATTCCGGTGGCCACGGATTCAGGTGCGGTTGCCATGGCGGCGATGCCGGCGGCGCAGGTCTCCGGCAGTTCTGCCGTCGTTACCGTTGCGAAGCAGCACAAGTTGGGGATCGGGATCGCGAGTGTGGTCGCGATTCTCATGGTCGCGGCGGCCGCCTATGGAATTTACGCACTGCTCTCCCGCAGCCGTTCCGCGCCGTTTCGCGACTTCACCGTCAGCCGGGTGACCCAGACCGGCAAGGCCACGCTCGTCGCCATCTCGCCCGACGGAAAGTATCTGCTGAACGTGATGGATGACGGAGGCCAGCAGAGCCTGTGGCTGCGCAATGTGCCCACCAACAGCAATACCCAGGTCGTGCCTCCGGGACCGTTCGGTTATCAGGGACTGCGCTTTTCGCCCGATGGGAATTATCTGTATTTCCTCCGCTTAGAGCCGGGCAGCCAGTCCTTGAAGTATCTGTACCGCGTTCCCGTGCTGGGCGGCGTTCCGCAAAAGTTGGTCACCGACATCGATTCCAACATCACATTCTCGCCTGACGGAAAGAAATTCGCCTACCTGCTGGGCAATAATCCGAAGCCCGGCGAGTACCGGCTCATTATTCATTCCACGGAAGGAATGGACGAAAAGACGATCACGACGGGTGCGCTGAATGAAGTGCAATTCGATCTGGCATGGTCGCCCGACGGCAAGAACATCATAATGCCGCTTTCGCTACCCGGAGATGCGCTGGGTGGCATGGCCGCCTTCGACGCGGTGACCGGCGAGCGCAACCCGTTCCTGATCTCCAAGGATCTGTTCTTCAGCCGTCCAGTCTGGCTGCCCGATGGCAGCGGATTGCTGGCTCTAGCGTCTGCCGTCTTCTCGAACCAGGCCCAGATCGTGCATGTTGCTTTTCCTTCGGGCAAGGTGTCTCCCGTGACCCGCGACACGAACTCTTACGCCGACCTTAGCCTCGCCGCCGATGGCCACACGCTGGCGGCGGTTCAGGGCCAACGGCATATGACGCCGTACGTCATGGCCGACGGTGCCGGCAGTGCCCAGGCTCGTCCGCTTCCCCAGGAAGGTTCGCCCAGTTACTCGATCGGCTGGACCCGCGATGGCCAACTCATGCTCTCGGTGGCTGCCACTGGCGTCTTCCTGCTCAATCCCGACTCTGGCGCGAAAACCCCGCTATTCCCCCAAGTGCGTTATCCCGGCTTCGCGCGCTCCTGCCCTGACGGACACCTTGTCCTCATGGGCGGTGCCGAAGGCAAGATTCAGGCGCACATTTTTCGGACGGATGCGGATGGCAGCAATGCGAAGGAACTTACCAGCGGCAAGTTCGACTTCGTGCCCGTCTGCACCGCCGACTCGAAAACCGTGCTCTACGCCGACGCCGATTCAAAACTCGAGAAGATTTCGCTCCAGGGCGGCGCATCCCAACAATTTTCGGATTTCCCTCTCTTCGGACGCGCCACGGTTTCTCCCGACGGAACACTCGTCGCCATCATCACCAACCGTGTGGGCGACACTAAGGAGAAGTTGGGGTTGATCTCCCCGGATTTCAGCCAACCCATTCGCCTCATCGATTTCGAAAAGCCCCGCGCCGAATACGCCCTTATGTTCGGCGACGGCCCGATCCTGTTCAAACGCGATGGCAAGGCCATCATCTACCCCGTCCGCAACGGCCAAACCGACAATCTCTGGCAGCAGAGCCTCGACGGCACTCCAGGAAAGGCGCTCACCGACTTCAAGTCGGAATTCATCCGCGACTTCGATTACTCTCCTGACGGTAAGCAACTCGCCATCATCCGCGGCCATCGCGAAGCCGATGTCGTTCTGATCCGCGACTCCGAGAAGTGACGCGAAGAGAAGCCGGGAGGTGCGCAACGGCATCCGCGCCACGCACGCCGATTCTGAGACTCGTGTCTCACGCTGAGACGCTCCTTCCGCCGAACTTCACTCAGTGCGTTGGCATTCCCTCCTAACTCGCTGAAAACCCATTCACCTCAGTGCTAGTCCTTCCGTTCGCGGAGATGGTTGCCGCGTTGCTCCTGCTTTTCTGAACCGCGGATTCTGGCTCCCCAAAGCTCTTCCTAACCGGGAAGAGGGGGAGCCCGACCGCATTTTGATCGGGCAGAAGAAGTCGCAGAGCGAGTCTGGTTTAGAGGATTTTCATCGCGTGGCGCATCAGGGTATAGCAACCGCACGTGCCGCACAGAACGCCAGCACCGTGGCGGGACTCGCCCGTTTTTTCCCCGAAGCCTCGCCCGTCCGCATGCCGGTACAACTCGCCCGCGTTCTGCAGGGCAGCGAGCCTGCCACTGCTCATTTCAGTGAAAGTGTCGTCATCGAATTTGGCACTCCCCGCGAAGTCCTGTTCGAGTGCAATACGCCACTGGAGTTTGGCGATGAGCTGCAATTGCGCAACTCCGACCGTTCGTTCGATGTCGCCGTCTCGGTGGTCGCGGTGCAGTATCAGCCGGGCAAGACCGTGGTGGCAGCACGCTTTCGTGGGGAAGTCCCCAACTGGATCGTGAAACCATGACTCCTACAACACCCGTCCAAGATCTCGCCGCCCAATGGAATACGGCTCGGCGACTGTACCCCATCTACTTCGAACTCGCGCGTGAGTTCGCCATCGACGTGAAAACCTGCCCCGACCTGGAAGCCGGCGTAGAAACGCCCGGCAAAGAGGTGGTCGAACAGGCCAACCACTGGCTGGAGCAAATGGATCAGTCCGTCCAGGTACACCAGCTGCGCCAGTTCCTGCAGACCAGCTCTCTGGTCACGCAGGAGGCTTTGGTGGGGCTGCTGCAGCACTTTCTGGCGAAGACAACCAAGACCGACATCATTCGCGACAAGATTGATTTTCTCCTGGTGCAATATTTCAGCCAGATTGCGCCGGCGGGCGTGGGCGACGCCGAAGTCGACCTGGCTTACGTGGCCCAGGCTCTGGAGCCGGTTTTGGGCCAGGTGGAGCTGAAACCACCGGTTTGGCTGAACGCGCTTGATCGTGTGCTCGATGCGGCACGCAAATGCAAGTCGCTCGATGAGTTGCTGCACGGTGGTGTTCTGGAGCAGGGACGCAAAGCCAAAGGGCTGGCCGGGGATCTGTTTTACCTGCCCGTCGCTCTCGCCGCCTTCACGCGCTTCGGATATCTCATGCGGCGGTCGTTTTTCCGTCTCATGCTGGGCGACCTCAACACGATTCTCGACGGGCTCACCGAACTTGAGGACAAGGGAGTTGAAACCATCGACTGCCGGCGCGCCCAATTTTCGGCGCAGGAGCCGATCGTTCGCCTGCGGGTGATTTGCCAGTCGTGGAAGGTGATGTTCCAGGCGGAGTATTCGTCGGGACAACCGTTGCGCATGCTGGTCGATCTGCGGGCGTCGGTCGAGTACGCCCTCGGCCGCGGCAAAGCCGCCGGAAACGGATGCCAAAGCCAAGCCTGCGACAGCGGCAAAACCTGCCGTCGCCGCAAAGCCCGCCCCGGCCGCGAAAGCCGCGCCCAAGCCCGTGGCCACCGGCACGCCCGCGCCAGTTGTGGCAAAACCGGCGGGAATGGCAGCCGCCGCTGGCGCCTCCAAGACTCCGACAAAGCCAACTGCCGCGCCGGCCGCCGCGAAGCCAAAGCCCGCCGCGCCGCGTGCTGAGGCCCCTGAGTTCGAAGTATCGGGTACACCCGGCTGGGATTCGGACTCCGCGCCGGAGCCGGGCAAGAAACAATAATCGTTCGCGGAATTGTGCGGACGATCAACACGAATCTGAATCACCGGATCGAAGGGCGAAGAGGAAGTTTGCCAGTGCAGGCACCAACCGTACTGATCATTTCCGACGAAGTGGATTTCTCGCGCCGCGTGACTGCCCGCTGGCAGATGGAGCGGAACGTCCCCACGTTCACGCTGCTGAGCGGGGACTTGTGGCCGCGTTTTGCTGCGGACGTGTTTGATGTTGCGATTGTCGGGCAGTTGCGGCGCGACCTCCTGTCCGTGGTGCTGGAGCCCCTGCATTCCACGGGTCAGCCGGTTTTCTGCGTTTGCCAGGATCCTGCCACGGCGCAGTTGGTGCATGATCGCTGGCCGAGGGTCGCCATCCTGCGGCCCAGTGAACACTGGCTCGAAACCCTGGTGCTGGCGGCCAACGAAGCGGTTCACCGTTCCCGCTCCGAATCCCGGGCGCGCGCCGCGGAAGCTGCCTGCGCCACTCTCGATCGCCAGGCGACGCTCGGCCGTTACATGTTGGAAATGCGCCATAACATGAACAACGCCCTCACGTCGGTGCTGGGAAATTCGGACTTGCTGCTGCTGGAGCCTGGCAGCCTCTCCGCCCAGACTCGCGCCCAGATCGAAACCATTCGCAACATGACGCTGCGCATTCACGAAATCATGCAGCGGTTCTCTTCTCTGGAAAAAGAGATGAACGTGGTGGCACAACAGGCCGAACAGGATTCAGGCAAGTCGTATGCGGCGGTCGCCGCCGGGAACTAGCAGCATATGCACTCCTCCCCTAGCAACCCACCGATCTCAGAGAGTTCGGCGGATGAACGTTGGCACACCCTCCGGGGGAAGGATTTATGCATAGATTGATGGCGGGCGTCACCATACTCGAGCACGAACTTTCCGAGCTGCGCCTGCTGGTCGAGCGCCAGACGGGAATCTTGCTCGACTGTCCCAACAGCGCTCTGGCCGCACATGTCGCCGATTATCTGGAGACACACGAGCTGGAATCTCCGGCCGCATTGATGGCCCGGCTCCGCGCATCCGACCAGGACCCATCCGTGTTGCCCGCATTTCTCGACGGCGTGCTCAACGCCAGTACCGGTTTCTTCCGTCATCCCGGAGCCATGAATGCCCTGGCCCGCCAGGTGATCCCGCAACTTTACGCCCGCAAATCGTGCGATGGACCGAGCACTCTTCGAATCTGGAGCGCAGGCTGCGGCACCGGCGAAGAGACTTACTCGATTGCGATGGCGCTGTGCGACGCGCTGCCCGCTGGCAATGGAAGTTCCAACGGGAATGGTTCAAGCAACGGCAACGGGACCAAAGAAGTGAAGGAAAAGAACGGAGCCGGACGCAACGGCGGAATCGTCGAGAACGGCATTCCGGCCTGTTCCGCCCAGGGCACGAAAGATTGGTCGATCCACATTGTCGGCAGCGACCTGCTGCCTTCCGCGATTGAAGTTGCCGAGCGCGGCCTGTATCCGCAGTCTGCCTTGACTGGACTGCCTCCGGCCGCCATCCGCGCCTGCTTCTCGAAGATTGGGAGCCCAACGGCTCGAATGGCTCGGCGGAGGCTCCGCAAAACGGGCGACGAACGGATCGGCAATGGATCGTCGAACGGCTCAACCAATGGATCGGAAACGGCCCGTCCAATGGCGCGCACCTGCTGGTAAAGCCGCGCCTGCGCAGCCTGGTCACCTTCAACACCATGAATCTGACCAAGCCCGTCTACATTGGACGCTTCGACTGCATCTTCTGCATGGACGTGCTGCCGCACCTCTCGCGCGCCCAACGCACCGCGCTCATGGAGCGCCTGCACCTCTACCTCGAGCCCGGCGGATACCTCTTCTTAAGCCAGACCGAAAAGCTCTACGCCCCCAACCTGAACTTCCGCTCCGAGACCTTTGACGGCTACACCTTCCACCGAAAACCCATGGCGGCTAGCGCAGCCTACGGACGATAAGAACCAGAAAACCACAGAGGACACTGAGGACACAGAGAAGACGATTCCTCTGTGTCCTCGGTGTCCTCTGTGGTTTCCTGATTTTATGCGAACAAAAACTCCTTCGTCCGCAACTCCTTGATCGTATCCCTCAACTTCGCCGCCTTCTCGAACTCAAACTTCTTGGCGGCTTCGCGCATGTCGCTCTCCAACTTCGCGATATAGCCATCCACTTCTTCCTGCGACTTGAACTCCGGCACGCCCTCGGCTTCTCCACCAGTCAGGTCGGCATAGTCGGCGGCCACGATCCCCGCCAGCGTCATGTCTAGCGGCCGCACGATCGATTCCGGCGTGATTCCATTCTCTTCGTTGTACGCCGTCTGAATGGCGCGGCGCCGCATGGTCTCATCCATGGCGCGCTTCATCGAATCGGTTTGACGATCCGCATAGAGAATCGCCCGGCCGTTCAGATGCCGCGCACAGCGGCCGATCGTCTGAATCAGCGATCCCGTCGACCGCAGGAAGCCTTCTTTATCCGCATCCAGAATCGCCACCAGCGAAACTTCCGGCAGATCCAGGCCCTCGCGCAGCAGGTTAATGCCAATTAACACATCGAACTCACCTTTACGCAGGTCGCGCAGAATCTTCACCCGCTCCAGCGTCTCGATCTCCGAATGCATGTAGCGGCACTTCACGCCCACTTCGGCGTAGTACTCGGCCAGGTCCTCCGACATGCGTTTGGTCAGCGTCGTCACCAGCACGCGCTGCCCAAGTTCCACGCGCGCGCGAATCTCGTGCAGCAGGTCGTCAATCTGCCCCTTCACCGGACGCACTTCCACCGGCGGATCAATCAGTCCCGTCGGACGAATGATCTGCTCCACGACCACGCCCGCCGACTTCGTCAGCTCATACGGCCCCGGCGTCGCCGAAACGTAGATCAGCTGATTGGTGCGGTGTTCGAATTCCTCAAACGTCAGCGGACGGTTATCCAGCGCCGACGGCATGCGAAATCCATACTCCACCAGCGTTTCCTTGCGCGATCGGTCGCCCGCATACATCCCGCGCAACTGCGGCACTGTCCCATGCGACTCGTCGATAAACATCAGAAAGTCGCGCGGAAAATAATCCAGCAGCGTTGGCGGAGGCTCGCCCGGCAGCCGTCCCGTAAAGTGCCGCGAATAATTTTCGATGCCGTGGCAGAACCCCATGGCCTTGATCATTTCCAGATCAAACATCGTGCGCTGGTGAATGCGCTGCGCCTCGACCAGCCGCCCCTGCTTCTCCATCTCGACTTCCCACCACGCCAGTTCCTTCTTGATCGAGTCCACCGCCGACGCGCGCGTTTCTTCCTTCATCACATAGTGCGTCTTGGGATAAATCGGCAGCCGCATGTATTTCTGCTTCACGGTGCCAAACAGCGGATCGATCTGGGTCAGCGAGGAAATTTCATCGCCCCACAACTCGATGCGGTACGCCATGTCATCGTAAGTAGGGAAGACTTCGATCACGTCGCCGCGCACGCGAAACGTTCCGCGGCGGAAGTCTGCGTTAGTGCGTTCGTAGAGAATGTCGACCAGTCGCCGCGTGATGTCTTCGCGCTTGATCTTCTGGCCTTTCTCCAGAAACATCATCATGCCGTAATACGCTTCCGGCGACCCGAGGCCGTAGATGCAGCTCACCGAGGCCACAATCAGCGCATCACGCCGCTCAAACAGCGACCGCGTCGCCGACAGCCGCAGCTTGTCGAGTTCATCATTGATGGTCGCCTCTTTTTCAATGTAGAGGTCGGCGGCCGGAACATACGCTTCCGGCTGGTAGTAGTCGTAGTACGAGACGAAATATTCGACCGCATTGTGCGGGAAGAAGTTCTTGAACTCGTGATAGAGTTGCGCCGCCAGCGTCTTGTTATGCGCCATCACCAGCGTGGGACGGTTCGCCGCCTCGATCACCTTCGCCATGGTGAACGTCTTGCCCGACCCGGTGACGCCCAGCAACACCTGGTGCTGCTCGCGGTCATACACGCCGCGCAACAGCGCCTCAATCGCGCGGCCTTGATCCCCTTGCGGCTTGTAGCTGGAAACGAGTTTGAAGTCCATGAAAAGCTTTTGGCCGTTAGCTCTGTGCTCTTAGCGCAAAACCCTAACTCCACTCGAGGACAATTCCTGTCCTCAATGTAATGAGCTCGTGTGGGCACGGGCGCCTTCGCCCGTCCGGCCAAGCGCAACGCGGCCGGGGTTTCTGTCGGCAGCTCTACAGAAGCGAGCTTCGCTGCCAGAGAATCTCTCTATTATAAACGCAGAGAAGAAACCGCAAGTAACCACTGTCATCCTGAACGGTGGCGCAAGCCATCGTGAGGGACCTTACGTCGCATGACAGTCACGATGGAGTGGACAGGACTCGCCGCAGACGCATCTACCACACACGACCCCGGCACAAACACCCTGCCGTCGTTGGTCCCTCACCGCGGCTTCGCCCCGGTTCAGGATGACAATGCGACTGGGTTTATTGCACGCTTGACCGCAGTTCGACTTTCTTCGTCGTAATCGTTACTTGCGTCGATGGCAACTTCGGTCGCGGGTAGGGCTCGGTGTAAGCCTCCACCGTGATTGTCCCCGGAGTCTTCGTGCACTGCACGATCACCTGCGCGAGTCCGTTGAACAGGCTGCGTTTCGGTTCCTTGTCGGACTCCTGGCAATTGGGATCGCCGTTACCCACGCCAATCAGCGCTCCCTCGCCAGTGACCTTGAAGCTGATCATGTTCGCCGCAGTGGGAATGGCCCGGCCTTCCTTGTCGAGCACTTCAACTTTCAGGACAGCCACATCCTCACCGTCGGCGCTGATCTCGGTTCGGTCGGCCGTCAGCCGGATCGACTCCGGCCCGCCCGTGGTCTCGCGCTTTTCCGTCAGCACAACTTTGCCGTCTTTGGTGCCGCGCGCTTCGAGCACGCCCGGCTCATATTTCACCTTCCACTCCAGATGCGTCAGAGGCTCCACTTTCTGCGAGCCCTGGCTCTTGCCGTTAAGAAATACTTCCACGGAATCAAGATTGGAGTGCACCCATACTGAGATCGGCTCGCCATCCCTCTGATCCCAGTTCCAGTGCGGAAACAAGTGCAGCACCGGTTCCGATCCCCACCACGCCTTGTAGTAATAAAAGTTGTCCTTGGGAAAACCGCACATGTCGACAATGCCGAACTGCGAATTGATTGACGGCCAGCCGTAGGGCGTGGGCTCGCCACGATAATCGAAACCGGTCCAGGCAAACCCACCCGACAGCCATTCCCGCGCCGCGTAGAACTTCCACCATTCCTCCGCCAGTTCGGACCAGTCGGTATGATTCAGGTCATACGCGCTCACCCAGTTGCGCAACTTGTCAGTCGAGTAGATGCCGCGCGTCGAAACCGTGCTCGCGGTCTCCGATCCCACGCTCGGCTGCTTTGGATGTTTCACGTGATACGCATCGTGCTCCTTCAGGTTGTAGTTGAAGCCCATCACGTCGAGACGTTCCGGGAAGTGCGTCTGGAAGGCCGTATTGATCGCCGCCGTGCACATGCGCGTGGGGTCAAGTTCGTGTGTGCGCGCGATCATGTCGTCGATCACGTGCGGTCCCTGGGGCTGGAACATCATCGTCCACTCCTCGTTGCCCATGGACCACAAAATAATCGATGGCGAGTTGCGATAACGCTTCACCATCGCCTCGAGCTGCGCCATGCCCTCCGGATTCGAACTCATCAGCCGGGTCTCGCACATCATCATCATGCCCAGACGGTCGCAAGCCTCTACCCACTCCGGCGTCGGCATATTGTGCGACGTGCGAACCGCATTGCCGCCCATATCTTTTAAGACGCCTACCCGGTACCACTGCAGCCGGTCGGGAAGCGCCGCGCCCACGCCCGCGTGGTCGTGATGATTGCAGGTGCCTTTGATCTTCACGGACTTGCCGTTGAGAAAGAATCCCTTGTCGGCGTCCCACTAGCGATCTGCGCACGCCAAAGCTGATGCGCTCCGCGTCGCGCGCCTTCCCGCCGGATTCGACGGTCACCACCGCCGAATAGAGATTGGGAGTTTCCGGCGACCATAGCGCTGGATTCGAAATCGAGGTACTGACGGTGAAGCTGGCCGATCCTTCGGCAGCCACGGATTGCGGCGCGGAGTCCGCCGTTCCCACCACTTTTCCCGCCGCATCCAGAATCTGCCAGCGGACGCGGCAACTCTCTGCCTGCTGCCCCTGGTTCTGCACCACAGTCGACAGGCTCAGCGCCGCGGCATTGCCCTTGACGGAAGTTCGAACCGTGCTGTCCCAATTCCCCAGGTGCAGCGCATCGGTTTTCGTGAGCCACACATGCCGGTAAATTCCCGCACCTTCATAGAACCAGCCGTCGCCAAAGCTGGCATCCATGCGCACGACCAGAAAATTCTTTCCGCCGTAGTTCAGAAAGTCGGTGACGTCGAAGCGAAAGGGTGCATACCCATTGTCGTTGCGTCCAATGAAGTATCCGTTCAGAAATACCAAAGCACTGCGGAATGCGCCGTCAAACT
This sequence comes from uncultured Acidobacteriaceae bacterium, assembly GCA_963701935.1. Taxonomy (GTDB): domain Bacteria; phylum Acidobacteriota; class Terriglobia; order Terriglobales; family Acidobacteriaceae; genus Sulfotelmatobacter. The sequence goes on from CAVPBT010000006.1 coordinate 589,342, forward strand.
CCACCGTGATGCGGCGTCCGCTGTCTTCCTTGGGAATATCAAAGGTGCGCCGGTACCAGCCCACGCTGGTCTCGGGATAGCGTCGCCCCAGCGGCTTGTAGCCGTGGGATTGTTGTTCGTCATCGTGCACGAACGGCAACTCCACCGCCCAGTCGTGCGGCAAATTGAGCGCGCGCCATTTCGAGTCGTCAAATTTCTGCGTGGCAAACTCAAACTCACCCGACTTGGCGAAGTCTCCCTGGCCCATGCCAAATCCCAAGTCGCGTAGCGGGTCATTCGCGTGGCCCTGAAAAAACTTCCAGCCAAAGTCGAATAGCAAATGCTCCCGCGGAGCCACTGCGGCCATGCGCCTCCGCCGAAGCCGCGCTGGGATAGCCCGCGAGTAGCGCGTGCGCGCGTCCCACGGATCCAGCTACCAAGGTTGATGCGGAGACTGCCAAACCGGAGCGAAGCAAATCGCGACGAGTAAGGGAAGGAAGACGAGAATCCATGCTGTGCCTCTCAGGGCAGATCGAAATTGGAAGCCGGTCCCGCAGATCAGTCGCGCTCGGGACTGAGCATTATAAGGCTGCGCTCGCCGAAACAAGAAAAGTGAGCTGAACTGTTTCAACGAGGAGGGAAGGTGTGATGAAACCGGCGGGGGCTACCGAAGAGAGCCTATTTCTGTTCGTGCCCTTCGTCATGCACTTCGCCCATGCCCACAATCTTCGATGATGTGCGGAACTTCTTGTAATCGTGGAAGGTGCCCGCGTCTTGCTCTTTGTCGCCTTTGAACAAGGCAATTCGGGCGTCAACCTTGGCCTCATAGTGCTGCGGCAACCAGACTTCATCATTCACCCGGGTCTGCTCATACACCACGCGCGTGCCTTTGTGAAGACGCACCAGCACCCATCCAAACGAAGCGGTATCGATGGCCTCAATATCCATCTTTGCCAACTGCATTTCACTTTTGTCGATCCATAGCCGGCCGCGGAACTTGGAAAGCACCTCGGCCTCTTTCAAGTGTGCATGGAAGTCCGGGCGGGGCTCGCCATCGATCACCCAGGTGTCGCGTCCGTTCAGAATTTCGCTACCCACTAGCCGGAAGTTATAGGCGTCCGCCACCTCGCTGACAAACTCCCGTCCCTTCTGCCGGGCTTTTTCCTTTTCCGCCAGCCTCTTTTTCTGTTCCTCTTCCGATTCGTTCTTGCGCTTCTCGGCCAGCTTCTGAATTCTTTCTTCCTCTTTGGCTGCGTCCTTATCGTTTAACGGCCTATCGTCTTTCTGAATCAAACGTGCCACCGGTTCGCCATACAGCTCCATAATTTCGTAGGTCTTAGTTTCGGTCGACTTGATTCGACCTTTACCGTCCAGTTTGTTCGTGACCTCGCGGTCGATGTAGGTGTAGTCGCGTTCTTTTTTATAGTTGTCGCGATAGTTCTGCGCCACCACGCGAGTCAACTCGCGCATCTGTTCTTGTGAAAGCGCGCCATGTGCATCCGGAGTCAAATCAGGCAGGGATGCCGCCTTTGGCTCAGCCACCACAGAATCGCCGGTCTTTGGACCGGTCGCAGGCGAGGAAACTGGCTGATCCGGCTGGCCGAACGCCAGCGAACCGTAAAGAAGAAGCAGCCAACCCGCTCGCAGCACTCTCATCCTTCTACCTTAACGCATTCGAGCAGGAGAAGTTTCGCTCAGAGGATTTGTTTGGCCGTGGTCTCCAGAGAAGAGAGTGATTCGCGGTCGAAACCAGAAGCTACCTGACGGGGAACTACGCATCCCGAACCGGATGTTCCACAGCAAGCTGGCTGCAGGTGCGTCCGATGGTGTCTTGTGCGGAACTGGTTTCGATGAACTGGAAGCCGTAGCGGAAGGCGCTTCTTTGCCGGACCAGCGCCAGCAACTCTACGTCGCCCAGAGGCAGCGCGAACTCCAGGCGCACCACTTCGCCCACCGGGACTTCCTCGCGCAGCATGGCCGAGATACCGGATTCGCTGATATCCACCGTGTCGCCACGCACCACAGCAGTGCCCCGGGGATACACACGTATGCCGACCTCCAGCTTGAAACGGGGATGGCGGCGAGCTTCCACAGCGATATAAGTCTGGTCCGTGCCGAATGGACTGCGCTCTTCCACGCCAGTGTTCTCCCGGACCTGCGCCCGGCCTGCGCGGACTGGCTCTACAGATTGCGTCGAACCGTGGCCCTAAAGCAAGCAGAAAGGTCCTCTTGAGGAATCGGCACGATTGCTCTCCAGCTTTAGCGGGGCGTGGGAACCTAGTCCCGGACCTTGTGCGCCTTGCCCAAACACTCCGCCTGAAACAACCGCTCGTCCACCCGGTGCAGCTTCTTTTCTTGCGCCTTGGTCATTAGCGAATAGTGCTTGATGTCGAACAGGTGATACACGATGAACCACACCGGCTGGTCGGTTGTCATCCAGTTCTGCCGGTCAAAGCGCTTCAGATTGACCGGGCCCGAGTATCGCCGCAACGTGCGCTCCCGCCGCAGGTTGAAATATGCGTTGAAATAGCTCAGCGCCAGCTCGCGCAGCGTTCGATATACCGGTTCGCGCCACCGGCATCCGGTGTAATTCGACTTGGCCACGGCGCCCCAGCAGCCATCTTCACGGAAAATGGCGATCACGTGGTCAGTATCGTGTTCCGCTTCGAAATCCAGCAGCAGCGGAGGATAGCCGTTGGCCCGCAGCGCCGCCGCCGCGAAGATGGCCCCTTCCAGGCAGTGTGACGATTCCTCCGCCAGCACTTTCCGCGGAGACCACGCCGTGTCTTCCAGGTGGTAGGGCATGTCATCAAGAAACTTTTGAATGCCGTAGGGATTCTTCATGCTGCGCAACTTGCGCAGTTCTTTTGGGGTGAAGCCGGTAGGCGGGCCAGAGTGGTTGTCGGTCATGGTTGATCGTTCAGTGGTTAAGAGCATCTCTCCGCGTTCTCAGCGGTTTTTTTCAGCGCCCTCTGCTGTTTAAGCTTTTGGCGTAAAGACGGCGCCCACCTCGTGCGGCTCATCGACCAGCACGTCGGGTGGTTCGTCTTCGAGCGTATGGGTGGCGAACCCGTATGTCACGCCAACAGTCCACAGTCCGGCGTTGCGGCCGGTCTCTATGTCGACGTGGGAGTCGCCGACGATGGCAGCTTGCTCGGGACGAACCTCGCTTTCCGCCAGCAACTTGCGTGCGCCCTCAGGATCGGGCTTCTTCGTGGCGAAGCTGTTGCCGCCGTAGATCTGCGAGAAAAATGACCCCAAGCCCAGAGCCTCGACAATTGCCCGTGAGGGGACTACCGGCTTGTTCGAGAGCACCGCCATCTTGCGCGGCGTCCCGTTCCCGGAACTCTGAACGGCCGCCAGTGCCTCGACGATTCCCGGATAGACCGTCGTGTGATCGAGCTTGTGCTCCCGGTAGTAGGACAGAAAATACTCCAACCCCTTGCGCACCACCGCCTCGTCAACCTGCTCGCCGCCCAGCGCACGCTGGATCAGGATCGGCGCGCCATCTCCCACGTAGCTGGCGATGACGTCGTCGGGCAACTTGGGCCGTCCGATGTGGCGGAGCGCGGCGTTCACGGAATGCACCAAGTCAAGGCGCGAGTCAATCAGCGTGCCATCCAGGTCGAAGATCACCAGTTTGATCGCGTGCGGGTCGAAAGCGCGGCGGGTCCGAATCATCTGCATCCAGAATAAAGCACGCAGCACCCAGCCGTCAGCACTAAGGGGTTGTGTGGGTCCGGGTCTCAGACCCGGACGGGCCGAGCAAAGCTCGGCTGCTATCACCGCAGGTCGGAGCGCTCGGCAGACGGGACCGACGTGCTTAACTGTTCATGGGGAGCATCTGAGGGAATCCGGCGCAGGAGCATGAGCGTATTGAAGACGCCCATACAGAGATACACCAAACAGAAGAGGCCCGAGCTGACCCACTTGTAGTCCAACCGGTTGTGCGCGAATCGATCGATGGCGTCTACGAGCCAGCAACCGACGAAAAGCCAAAGGGAATATCTCGGTGAACACCAGGCTTCGTGTCGAGCGCTTATGGACGCTGCCGAGATCCATGACAGACTCCTGCCGGCTCGTATCTTAACGCAAATTGACATCCATTCATATTTCCAGTAATATCGAAATATGGCAGCTACCACCAAGGCCGTTTCCCCCCGCACCTCCAGCGAACGCGTCGCCAAGTACGCCGACATGTTCTCCGCCATGGGCACCGAGCCTCGCCTCCGCATCATGCAGTTGCTGCTCACCGCGCATCCCGAAGGCCTCGTCGTCAGCGACATTCAAGAAGAACTCGAAATCCCCAACTCGACCCTCTCGCACCACTTGGACAAGCTGCGGACCGAAGGCCTCGTCGAAGTCCAACGCGAGGGCACGTTCCTTCGCTACACCGCGAACACCGTCGCTCTGCAGGAATTGCTGCAGTTCCTCTACGCCGAATGCTGCACCCGCAATCAAGCTCTCAAACCTCAAGACATCATTCAAATTTGTAAATAGGAGCCCATTCATGAGCACCACCGAGACCACCGACATCAAGGAAGTCGTCAAACAGAAATACGGAGAAGCCGCCCTGCGCGTCAAGTCCGGAGGCAGTTCCTGCTGCGGCGCCACTGCCAGCACGGGCTGCTGCGATCCCATCACCACGAATCTCTACGACGCAATGCAGGCCGGGCAGATTCCCGAAGAAGCGCTGCTGGCCTCGCTCGGCTGCGGCAATCCCACGGCGCTGGCCCAGTTGAATCCCGGCGAGACCGTCCTCGACCTCGGTTCCGGCGGAGGAATCGATGTCCTGCTTTCCGCGCGCCGCGTCGGTCCCACTGGCAAAGCCTACGGCCTCGACATGACCGACGAAATGCTCGCCCTCGCCAACGACAACAAGCGCAAGTCGGGCATCGAGAACGTCGAATTTCTCAAGGGAGAGATCGAGAGCATCCCGCTGCCCGACAATTCCGTCGACGTGATCATCTCCAACTGCGTCATCAATCTCTCCGCCGACAAAGATAAAGTCCTGCGCGAGGCCTTCCGCGTGCTGAAGCCCGGCGGACGCTGTGCCGTTTCCGACGTCGTCACTCGCGGCGAAATTCTCCCCGAAATTCGCCAGAGCGTGCTGGCATGGGTGGGCTGCATTGCGGGAGCGCTCGAAGAAGACGAGTACCGCGGCAAACTGGCGGCGGCTGGCTTTGAGCAGATCGATATCGAGCCCACGCGCATCTATCGCGCCGAAGACGCACTGGAGTTCCTGTCAGGCCAGCAGATTCCAGTGAAGCTTGATCCCGCCGCCATCGACGGGAAATTCTTCAGCGGCTTCATCCGAGCCGTGAAACCGAGCCGTGCCAAGGAGGCCTGTTGCGGCCCGACGTGCTGCAACTGAGATCGAAGAGGACGGAATGCACACACACTACAACGTTCTATTCCTGTGCACCGGGAACTCGGCGCGCTCCATCATGGCCGAGGCCATCATGAATCAAAAGGGGCGGGCGAACTTCACTGCCTATAGCGCGGGAAGCCACCCGTCGGGAACTGTTCGTCCCGAGTCCCTCCGGCAACTGGAGGCGGCGCATCTTCCAACCACTGGTCTTCGCAGCAAGAGTTGGGACGAATTCGCCAAATCAGGCGCCCCCCAGCTCGACTTCGTCTTTACCGTTTGTGACAACGCTGCCAATGAAGTCTGCCCCGTCTGGCCCGGTCAGCCGATGACTGCCCACTGGGGCATTCCCGATCCCGCCGCCGTGCAGGGAACCAAGGAGCAGGTAGAGAAGGCTTTCCGCGAGGCGTTCTTTTTGCTCGATCGCAGGATCAGCCTCTTCCTGAGTCTCCCGCTCTCGACCCTCGACCGTTTCTCGCTCAAAAAGGAAATCGACAACATCGGCCGCCAATGAACCCCTCACCGAGCGACGGACTCAAATGACCTCCAATGTGACATCCCGTCTCAGCTTCCTGGATCGCTTTTTGACCCTCTGGATTTTCACCGCCATGCTCCTCGGCGTCGCGGCCGGATGGGCGCTGCCCGGCACCGTCCCTTTTCTGAATCGCTTTAGCGTGGGCACCACCTCGATTCCCATTGCCGTCGGTCTCATCCTGATGATGTATCCCCCGCTGGCCAAAGTCCGCTATGAAGAACTGGGCGAGGTTTTCCGCAACAAAAAGATCCTCGTCCTCTCGCTCGTGCAGAACTGGGTGATTGGGCCGCTTCTGATGTTTGCCTTGGCCATCATTTTCCTGCGCCATTACCCCGAGTACATGGCGGGTCTCATCATGATCGGGCTGGCCCGCTGCATCGCCATGGTGATCGTGTGGAACGAACTGGCCAAAGGAGACACCGAATACGCCGCCGGCCTCGTGGCTTTCAACTCCGTCTTCCAGGTGTTGTTTTACTCGGTCTATGCCTGGGTATTCGTCACCAAGTTGCCGGAGTGGTTTGGATTGCGAGGCTCCGTGGTGAACGTGTCCATTCGCGACATTGCGCAGAGCGTCTTCATCTATCTTGGCATCCCATTCCTCGCCGGGATGATCACCCGCTTCGTTCTGCTGCGGGCGCGCGGAAAGCAATGGTACGAGAGGTCCTTCATTCCGCGAATCAGCCCCATCACGCTGATCGCCCTCCTGTTCACCATCGTCGTGATGTTCTCGCTGAAGGGCGGATACATCGTGCGTCTGCCCTTCGACGTGGTGCGTATCGCCATTCCTCTGTTGATCTATTTCGTTGTGATGTTCCTGGTGTCGTTCTACATGGGACACAAGCTGGGGGCGGACTATTCAAAGACCGCGACCTTATCGTTCACCGCAGCCAGTAATAATTTCGAGCTGGCTATCGCAGTCGCGGTCGCAGTGTTTGGGATCAACTCCGGCGCAGCCTTCGCCGCGGTCATTGGACCCCTAGTCGAAGTTCCGGCGCTCATTGGGCTGGTCAACGTGGCGCTGTACTTCCAGCGCCGTTACTTCGCGACGGACTTATCCGGCTTGCAAGCCGTGCCTCCGCTGCAGACGACCGGTAAGGTGTAAGCGCAGACACGATTGATTCTTGTTCGCGGTGTGGATCAAAAAGAACGAGGCTTAACCATTACCTACTGGCTAAGCCTCATCTCGATTACTGACAGGTAACGCTCGGATTATCCTTCGCCAACTCCAGGCATGCCTTGTGCTGTTTCTCTTTCTTGGCCGCGTCTGCCAGAGAGATGCTTGCATTCACCGGAGCCACCTCGGTAACCGCAGCAGGTTGCACTTGCGGCCGGGTCGCTACCGCTGGCACCAGTTGCACGGAAGGTGAAGTTTGCACCGCGGGCTGCACGCTGGCTGGCTGTTGCACTGGAGGCGCCGGTGCTTCCTGTGCATTGATAGGCCCGTGGGCCTGCCAGTCAGCCATGATTAGGTTGCAGGCATCCTTCGCCGCATTTCCAACCGTGCGGGTGGCGTTGGTGCCGATCACGTCCCCAGCTTTATTTGCCACTTGAATCTGGCTGTTCGTGCGCAGCAGTCCCCGGTTCTTCTTGGACTCCCGATTCATCATGACGATGTAGTCGGCGTTCGCCTGATTGATCGTAATCGTCGCGCCAGAGCAGTCCTTTTGCAGATCCTTCGTCACTTCCATGCTCTCGTCGTGCGAGTCGATCGTGGACTTCGAGCCCCATGCGGCCCAATGCTGTCCACCTCCGCCGCTCCCCGTCGAACTTACGTTTTCCGAACCCTTGCCTTGCACAAAGACGCGAGGCTTGTCTTGAGCCCTCGCCGATATCCCGAGTGCGATCACACACAGCAGCGCACAGCTCTTCATAAACTCATCCCCTCCCCATATTCACTAGAGTGTTCTGGTCCCGAGCGGGCGTATGGTTGCCCAGGAGCCATTATGCGGAGCCCCACCCGCCACTCAAAGTGACGAACGGCATAGATCAGGTGGAGATTCCTGTCAAAGTGGTCTGACCGCTTGACCTATCACAACCAATTTTTTCTCTACTTTTCCAGCCGCGAATTTCCGTTTAGAATCCAACAGGCTCCTCAGCTTCGTTGGAATCTCAGGACGGCTGCCAGGAATCTAACTGAGCTAGGACTAGGAACCGGATGGCCACGACGAAGACCGATCCCAAGCTGGCCCTTGCGGCCAACGGCGCAAAGAAGGGCAAGCTTTATGAAGGACTTACGCGTGAGCAGCTCATCCAGGCCTACCGCCTCATGTACACCTCCCGGCGGATCGACGACCGGGAAATCCTTCTCAAGCGCCAGCAGAAGATCTATTTCCAGATGTCCGGCGCCGGGCACGAAGGCATTGGCGTCGCCGCTGGCCTTGCGCTGAAATCGGGATACGACTGGTTCTATCCTTACTATCGCGATCGCGCGCTCTGTCTGGCACTCGGCGTCAAGCCCTACGAGATGTTTCTGCAAGGCGTGGGAGCGGCCGACGATCCCAGTTCCGGCGGGCGCCAGATGCCTTCTCACTGGAGCTATCCCAAGCTGCACATCGTCACGCAGTCGTCGCCAACCGGCTCGCAGATTCTGCAGGCCGTGGGCTGCGCCGAGGGTGGACGCTATTTCGCGCGTCATCCCAAAGCCGCGGACGTTCCCGGCTCAGGTTCCCTGGACTACCGCCAGTTCAAGAACGTCAGCTTCCAGGGCGACGAAGTCACCTATGTTTCTCTCGGCGATGGTACCTCCAGTGAAGGTGAATTCTGGGAGGCGATGAACGCCGCCGCTCTCGAAAAGCTTCCAGTCATTTTCTGCGTGGAAGACAACGGCTATGCGATCTCCGTACCCGTTGAAGTCCAGACCGCGGGCGGAAGCATTTCGCGCCTGGTCTCCGGATTCCCCAATTTTCACTTCGAAGAAGTCGACGGTACCGATCCCATAGCCAGCTACGCCGCGTTCGCGCGCGCCACGCGCTACTGCCGCGAAAGACTCGGACCGGCTTTCATTCACGCGCACGTGATCCGCCCCTATTCGCACTCCTTGTCGGATGACGAGCGCCTCTACCGCCCCGACACTGAGCGCGAACGCGACGCGCAACGCGATCCCGTCACGCGCACGCAAATGTTCCTGCTGCGCGAAGGCATCCTCGACGAAAAGGGCATCAACCAGCTCGAGAAGGAAGTCGAAGCCGAGTTGCAGATCGCGGTCGACCAGGCTCTCGAAGCCCTTCCGCCCGTGCCCGAAAGCATAACGAAGTTCGTCTATTCCCCCGATATCGATCCGGCGTCGTCCGCATTCGACACGCCCGCGCTGGTTCCGGAAGCCCCAGCCGATGGCAAGAAGCCCGCTGGCAAGACCATGGCCGACCTCATCACGACCACGCTGCGCGACGAGATGAAGCGCGACGAGCGCATCGTGATCTTTGGCGAAGACGTCGCCGACTGCAGCCGCGAGGAATATCTCAAACGCAAGCTGGTCAAAGGCAAAGGCGGAGTCTTCAAGCTCACCTTCGGCCTGCAGAACGAATTCGGCAATGACCGCGTCTTCAACGCGCCGCTCGCCGAAGCCGCCATCGTTGGGCGCGCCACCGGCATGGCGACGCGCGGCCTCAAGCCAGTCGTCGAAATTCAGTTCTTCGACTACATCTGGCCCGCGATGATGCAGATTCGCGATGAGCTCAGCGTCATACGCTGGCGCTCCAACAACGGATTCTCCTGCCCCGTCGTGATTCGCGTCGCGATCGGCGGATACCTGACCGGGGGCGCCATCTACCACTCGCAGTGCGGCGAGAGCGTCTTCACCCACATCCCCGGCTTGCGCGTCGTGTTCCCGTCGAACTCGCAGGACGCAGCCGGACTGTTGCGCACCGCGATCCGCTGCGACGATCCCGTGCTGTTTCTTGAGCACAAGCGTCTCTACCGCGAATCCTTCGGCCGTGCCGCCTATCCCGGCCCCGACTACATGATCCCCTTCGGCAAGGCCAAGATCGTGCACTCCGGCACCGATCTGACGGTGATCACCTACGGCGCTGTCGTTCCCCGCGCGCTGCAAGCCGCGCAGAAACTCGAACGCGAGCAAGGCGTGAAAGTAGAGTTGATCGACCTGCGCTGCCTGAATCCATTCGACTGGGACACGATCGCCGAGTCTGTCGCCAAAACCAATCGCGCTCTCGTCGCTTACGAAGACACGCTGAGTTGGGGTTACGGCGCCGAGATCGCAGCCCGTATCGCCGACCAGCTCTTCGACAAACTCGATGCCCCCGTCCGCCGCGTAGCCGCGAAAGACGTGTTCGTCGCCTACCAGCCCATCCTGGAAGATGCGATCCTGCCCCAGCCCAACGATCTATTCCTGGCGATGAAGGAACTGTCGGCATATTAAGTCCGAAACCCAAACCCGCACTGTCATTCAACCACGCATTGTCATCCTGAGCGAAGCGAAGGACCTATGGACTTCGCTGGCAGCGTTTAAGCCGCATGCCGGTACACAGGTCCTTCGCTTTGCTCAGGATGACGAGGGATAGAGATCTATCCGTTCGTGCAAATCCGTAGCTTCTCTACTCCGCAAACAGCATGCTGTAAATCCCTCCGCCCAGCGCGCCCCCAATCAGCGGCGCTACCCAGAACATCCACAACTCCTGCAGTGCCCAGCCCCCAGCGAAAATCGCCGGTCCCGTGCTGCGTGCCGGGTTGACCGAAGTATTGGTCACGGGAATGCACACTAGATGAATCAAAGTCAGGCAGAGTCCAATCGCAATCGGCGCGAATCCCTTGGGTGCGCGGTTGTCCGTGGCGCCCATAATCACGATCAGGAAGAATGCTGTCAGCACGACTTCGGCGACGAAGCCCGCCAGCAGGGAATAGCCTCCTGGAGAATTCGCCCCATAGCCGTTGGACGCGAAGCCGGCATGCACATCGAAGCTGGCCGATCCGCTGGCGATGACATACAGCACACCCGCCGCCGCAACCGCCCCCACCACCTGCGCAATCACGTAGGGCAACAAATCGGCAGCAGGGAAGCGCTTGCCCACGACCAGTCCCAAACTCACCGCCGGATTGAAGTGCCCGCCGGAAATATGCCCGACGGCATAAACCATGGTCAGAACCGTGAGCCCGAACGCCAGAGCGACGCCGGCGAATCCAATGCCGACGGCGGGAAAGGCGGCGGCCAGCACGGCGGCACCGCATCCGCCAAACACCAGCCAGAAGGTTCCAAAAAATTCCGCTGCTGCACGTTTACCGATAGGCATGGGGGATCTCCTTGAGTTTCAGAAATGGAAATTTTGCTGCACGCTGCGGGGCCGAGTTCCTGCGAGCCCAGAAGGGTAGCACAAGGAAATCAGAATCAGAAGACATACCGCCTCAGAATCGCCGCGTTCCCGTACGAAGTTGTGGCGCCGCCGTCCCAGCGTCTGGGAGCCTGCCCTGAGTGCCCATGGCCCGACGCTCACCAAAGGAAATGAAAATCGTGGGTGCCCCATTTCTCGCGCGTTCTTTGCGCGAGAAGTGGGGATTTTCGACAGGAGCGAAGTCGAAGCGTGGGCGTCTCGCCTGCGGGATGCCGAAACGAACTCGTCTCACTCCACGTTACGAACGCTTTCCCCGCAAGCCGATCTTGATTGTCCGTTCCTCCCAACAATGCTAGGCTCCGAAGAAGTGGGTTCTGCGTACGCCAATCCGTTGAAATCGAACCCGTCCGTGCCCAGCCGGCTGGCCCAGTGGCTGCAGTCCGCCTCCGCGGAAGTCTGGGTCAAGTTCCTGCTCGCACTGGTGGGGCTGGGCCTTGCCTTCGCGACGGCGCTGTTCTCCACCGTATCGCGCGACGCCGGCAACCTATGGGCCACCGTCATTCTGGCTTCGACCTCGTTGCTGCTCGCCACATTGGTGGGACTGGTTGCCGTTCCCTATCTGGCGCGGCGCGTGGCTGTTGAGCGCCTGCGTGAATCGTTCGACTACGACGTCACCCGCGCCGGCATCATCTACGTGCTGGTTACGCTTGTGATCGGCATTGCCGCACTGAATACCGGCAACAATCTTCTCTACATCATCGTGGCAGCCATGCTCGCCGCGATTCTGGTTTCGGGAATTGTCTCCGCCTGGGTGCTGCGCTGGCTGGAACTCGATGTCCGCCTGCCCGAGCACGTCTTCGCCGGACGTCTCGTCGCCGGACGCATCGTCCTGCACAATCCCCGGCGCTACCTGCCCTCGTTTTCCATCCGCGTGATTTCCACTCGCAAGAAGCGAAAGAAGGCGACCAAGCAATGGCAGTGGGAAGCCACCACATTTGCGTTCCCCTTTAACCGTCCCAAAGAGCAGCAATGGCTGCGCTTGCCCGATCGCCGCCTGCGCCGCGTTCTTGTGGTTCCACCGCCCCCGGAATCTTTCAGGGGATGGCCTATTTTCCGTTTCTTCCGCCTCAGTCTGACGCTGTCGGCCGACCTGGAGTTGCGATTCGATCATCGCGGCCGTTTTCGCGAAGACAGCTTCGGCCTGGCCACGCGCTTTCCCTTCGCATTCCTGACCAAGACTCGCCATGTGTCGTTGCCCCGCGAAGTGCTGGTCTATCCGCGGATCGATCCCACGGACGAAGTTCTTGAAGTTTTGCCACTGGTGCGTGGCGAGTGGGAAAGCTTTGTCCGCGGCCACGGCTCTGACCTGTACATGATTCGCGAATACCTTCCGGAAGATTCGGCCCGCCACGTCGACTGGAAGGCGACCGCCAAGTCAGGCTCGTTGAAGGTCCGCGAGTTCGCCCGCGAAGACGAGCGCAAACTCTGCATCGCGTTCGACAACCCCGAACCCGGCCGGGTCTCCGAACGCGCTTACGAAAAGGCTGTCGATCTCGCGGCCTCGCTGGCCTGGCATTTTTCCACGCAACAGGCGCAGGTTTCTTTCGTGGTTCCCGGACATCCCCGCACCCGCGATATCCACGAGTTTCTGGCGTGGTTAGCCGTGATCGAACCGGGAATGTCGGCGTCTGCGGGCCGAAAAAATGCACCAGCTGAAGACGGTTTGCACGAAATGAACCTCGGCGGCTCCGATGATTTCAACATCGTCATCACCGCCCGCCCGCGGGGAAGCCTGCCCACCGCCCTGTGGAACTCTTCTTACTTTGTTTTTGTTCCCGACGAGTCCGGGTCGAAGAACGTTCCTCGTTAGCTGCTGGCCATTTGCTAGGGGAATCCCTGACTGCACCATCCGGTGATTTCGCCGTCTTCCCGTTTCTGTCTAAGTTTCTTTCCCGCCAACCTTTTTCCCTTTCTTTCCATCTCCTTTTCGGCATATACTCGCGCCCCGGTTGATGCTTTTGGACTGCTCGGAATTCTGTAGCCGGGAGGTGTCAAAATGCGTATCTGCGACCTGATCAAAAGTCAGGACACGTATCAAGCTGACCTGGGTCACACCGTCCTCGAAACGGTACGTGCCATGGTCGACCGCAACATCGGCGCCGTTCCCGTCGTCCACAACGGAAAACTGGTTGGAATTTTCTCCGAGCGCGATCTCATGCGGCGCGTAGTGGCCGAAGGCCGCGACCCGCGCAGCACCTGCCTGGCTGAGGTCATGACCGATGATCCTCTCACCATCAGCATGAACGAAGACCTTGAAAGTTGCATGGCCCTGATGCGGCGCCACGGTTTCCGCCACCTGCCCGTCTGCCATGAAGGACAACTCGTGGGTATCGTCTCCCTGCGCGACATCCTGTTGCATGATTTGAACGAGAAGGATGACGAAGTGCGCATGATGCGCGCCTACATCCATTCCATGCCCGACGCGTAACTGCCCTCCCAGAACTCCGCTCTTCTGAGGTTGTGCCCCGGCCGATGCGCTCGGTTCGGGGCTGCCGGTGCCGGCCCTATCCCCCAGTAAGGGCTGGCCTTAGCCCTTTTAGGCTTCCTTTCAGGGTGCTCTAGCACGAAGGTAACCTTGCGTCGGCGTTCCTGCATAGGTAACGTTACTTCGGATTACTTCAGTCCATTGAACATGGGATGGGGAACCGTTAACGTTGCTCTACCGACCCGTGTAACTACGACTTGCCGGCGAACGAACAGATGAGCGAGAAGATCAAGGTTCTCTATTACGCGCTCTGGATCGCACATCCCCTCCTGGAGATGGCGATCGCTGCCCTCATGTTCCGCCGCGGGTTGCACCGCAAGTTCAAGTTCTTTTTCGGATACATCCTCGTTCAATTCGTCACCTTCGCCGTAGTCTTTTCCGCATACTGGCACAGCTATTCGGTCTTGTTCTACCTCTACTGGATTTGCGATGCGCTCAGCGTCGCGTTCGGTTTCGCCGTGATCCACGAGGTGTTTGTCGACGTCTTCCGCGCGTTCCACACCCTGCGCGATCTGGGCACCGTGCTCTTCAAGTGGGCGGGCCTGGTCATGTTGCTGGTTGCTGGCGTGGTCTCGGTTTCCACCAATTCGTCGGAGATGGCCCCCATTATTCAGGCCATCCTCACCGGCCAAAGATGCGTGCGCATGATTCAAGTGGGAATGGTCCTGTTCCTGCTTTTCTTTGCGCACTATGTCGGCATCAGCCGCCGCCAGCACAGCTTCGGTATCGCCCTGGGCTTCGGATCCTTTGCGGTCATTGAACTCATCATCGTCTCCTCCTGGATCGGGAAACACCTGACCGGACCCTGGATGAGCATCTTCAACATGTGTGCCTACAACTGCACGCTGCTGATTTGGTTTGCCTATGTCGCTCTGAAGAGTCCGGCTCGCGATTCCTCCATGTCTCTGCTGCAACCCCAACGCTGGGAACAGAGCCTCTCCGATATTCATCACCCGCTGCCGGCCGACTCGCTCATCCCGATGTTCGAAGGCATGGTCGATCGCGCCCTTTCCCGGACGCAGCAGGATCCCAGCCCCGCTCCCGACAGTCGGACCGTCAATACCGCAGCCCGCGGAGCCGCGGCTGGAACGGGCAGCTTCCGAATTCCCGTGGTCCCAGCCAACTCCAAACCTTAGTCGCTTTCCCCCGTCCCAGCCTGTGGATTTCTTCCGTAGTCTCTCTTCTCGAGCAGCCGCGTTTCCGACCCTGCTGTTCTGAAATTGTAAAATCTGCGCAAAGAAATGTACTACTGTGTGCCATCCGTGTGACCTAAAGCCAACACTCCATATAACCGTTTCAAGTAGTTGATATATAAGGCGGATACTAGCTCCTGTAGAGCGGTCGACATGTGCTTCGGAGGGAGCGATCCCAGGCGGGATGAAAATTCTTGCACACGAAACTTGACACTGCCCCTATAATGCGGCACCGCGAAAAGGTCCCGTAAGGGAAAACCCTAAGCGGATATAGGAGACAATCCCATGAAACGAACAATCAGGATTTCGATCCTGATGGTAGGACTAGTGGGCACATTCGTTGCAGCTGCCGTCCAACAGGTTCCCGCCGCGGACGGTGGCCCACTGATTCTGTGCCCACCCAGACAACCCAACTGTCAAACAACCCTGCCTCCGCAGTAGAACTGCGACCAGGCTGCAACTGCAAGGTAACCAAAGTAACTTTGCCGTAACTGCAATTTGGGCCGAACCTGGGCTCGCAATTTTTGGGCTGGTCGGGACCTCATAACCCACCAGCCCCTCTTTTTTGTCGGAGAAATCAGTCGTGGTTCGAAGCCACCAACTTCGAGAAGGGACAAGCCTCGAGAGAGGACAAGCCTCGTGAAGGGCAGGACCAGAGGTTTGCAAGAAACCAAGAAACCGCGAACACGACCGTGGAAGAGCGGCCCCCTTCAGGGCCGCGTTAAGGCTGCTTCCAATGCACTCCCCAACTCCGCCGCATCGAAAATCGGCGGCTGACACGTAGAGCCCGAACACAACACCGCAAACGATTTCCCCGAGCCCAAGGACGGAAGATTGGGAATGGTCTCCGCCAACGCTGGCGGAAGATTCTCGCGCACCGCCTGATGAGCCGCCAACCTCAGAGTCGACTTGTTGAACGCGAAAGGCGCGACCGCCGCTGCGTGCAGCTTCGCCGCTCCACCTGCATCCCCCTCTTCGGCAATCACGACCACCTGCACCGGACTCTCCAGCAGATGAACCACCGCAATCCCATAACTCGCAGCGAAGATTCCAAACTGTTCAGCCACGCCCGCAAACGTCTCCAGCGTCTGCTCGGCTTTATCGCGGTAACCGGCGTCCCCGGTGTAATGATGCAGTCGCACCAGAGCAATCGCCGCCATCGGATTTCCGGCCGGGGTGGGAGAATCCTGCAGCGGTTTGCGCCGCGTGGCCAGCACGCCCAGGCTCGCTCCCTCAGCCGCCGGTTCGCTGTCAAAAAATCCCCCCGAAGTCGCATCATAAAAGCGCGCAATCATCGCATCCGTAATCGCACGCGCAAACTTGAAATAGCTGAGATCGGCGGTTGCCTCGTATGCGTCAAGGCAAGCCAGCGCCGTGAACGCATAATCGTCAAGCAGCCCCGCCACCTCGCGGTGCGAAGCTGCCGGATCCGAGTACGAAACGACGTGTAGCAACCGCCCGGCTTGTGTGGCGCGGGCGACTCGCCCGCGCTTCCGTCGTTTCCAGGCCTCCCCCAGCACCCGATCCAGCGACCGCAGCGCAAACCGCCGCGCCTCCGCGAGGTTTAGCACCTTCGCCGCCTCCAGATACGCCGAAACGCACAAGCTGTTCCAGCCCACATACACCGTCTTGTCGACATACGGAGTCGGACGCTGCAACCGCGCCGCGTACATCTTCTTCTTCGCAGACGCCAGCAGCTCGTTCACCCGTTCCTCAGTCAGCTTCATCCGCCCCGCGATCTCCTCGACCGAAGCCCGCACATACAGCACATTCTTCGCCGGATTGTGATGCATCTCCCCGACTTCGTTGATGTCATAATGCAAAGCCGCCACCTGCGCCTCTTCCTCGGTCAACACCGCGCGCGCCTCGTCAAGCGTCCACGTGAAGTAGTCGCCGTCGTCGTCCATGTTGATATCGGCATCCTGCGACGCATAGAACCCGCCTCGCTCCCGATCACTCAGCCACTCATCCATCCAGCGAATGATGTCGCGCGCCACCTCCGCGAAGAACGTCTCGCCCGTCGCCTGATACCCGTGGACATAATTCTTCAGCAATTCAGAATTGTCGTAGCACATCTTCTCGAAGTGCGGCACCACCCACCGCTCGTCGACCGAATACCGGTGAAACCCGCCCGCCAGTTGGTCATACACCCCGCCGCGAGCCATATGCTCGAGAGTCGTCGTGATCAGTTCGCGAAGTTGGCCGTCGGCGTCTGCCGAGGCCGGGTGCCCCATTTCTCGCGCATCCTTTCGCGCGAGAAGTGGGGATTTTGAACTCCGCGCATATCTCTCAATCAGCAAATCCAGCGCCGACGGATGCGGAAACTTCGGCGCCTGCCCAAACCCCCCATGCTGCGGATCAAACATCCGAAACGCCGAAGTCCGGATCGCCGCAATCACCGCCGCCGAAACCCGACCGTCTTTCCCCGCAAACGACTCCGACTGCGCGACCGTGCTCTCCACCATCTTGGCCTGCTCGACCACGTCGCCATTCTTTTCCTTGTACGCACTGGCAATGCTCAGCAGCACCCGCCGAAAGCTCGGACGCCCATACCCATCACTCGGCGGAAAATAAGTCCCCCCATAAAACGGTTTCCCATCCGGAGTAAGAAACGCCGTCAGCGGCCACCCCCCCTGCCCGCTCACCGCCTGCACCGCCGCCTGATACCGGCTGTCAATGTCCGGACGCTCGTCCCGATCAACCTTCACGGCGATGAAGTGCTCATTCACTATCGCCGCAATCTCCGGATCGTCATACGACTCCCGATCCATCACATGACACCAGTGGCACCACACCGCCCCAATGTCGAGCAGCATGGGTTTGTTCTCCCGCTGCGCCGCCGCAAACGCCTCCGCCCCCCACTCATGCCACTGAATCGGCTGGTGCATGGCAGAACGCAGGTACGCGGACGAAGCGCGGGCGAGGGAGTTGAGAGCGGTGGTGGTCATAACCCCAGTCTAAACGTGCCAACGCAACTGCGGGCGAATCCGGTAAAATCCCAACGCCAGGCAGCAAATAGATTATGGTTCTAAAAGGAACAAGTCTATGAAGAAAGCCGAAGCCTCCAAATGGCTCATTCGCGGCACGACGATGGGTCTCGTCATCATGCTGCTGGTCGGGGTGGTTCTCATCCTCATATCGATAAATATGCTGTATCCGGGGAAAGCCGACTATGTTCCAGAATTGCTGAAAGAACTCGGAATAGTTATCTCTTCTGTCTGTACCGTATCCCTCTTGTACGAATGGTTGCAGGCAGAGATACGCGTTGAAGAATTCCGATCCCTCATGCGGGACGAGATGCACTTGATCGAAGCGAACGCGAGGTCTTGCGCGGAGTTAGGCATAAAAAAGCTCTATTCGACACGAGATGCCTATGAACGGGAGTACCCATTCGACGAAACGATGAAGGCAGTGCCCGCCGGATCCCGCATCCGGATCGTCGCGGTGACACTTTTCCACGTGATGAACAAGACCTCGTTTCTGATTGATGCGATGAAGCGAGGCGTCAACATCGAACTCTGCATGCTGTCTCCAAACGCGAGCGATGACGTTAAGAGCAAAATGCCAGATCTACAGGCCGGCGAATGCGCGGATGTGGTCAGCCTCTTCCGCCAGAGAGTAGCCGAGTGGGCGAAGCGGGAGCAACCGTCGGGAAGCGTCGAATTCCGCTACCACGAAATGCCACTCCACGAGAGCTTTGCGAACTTTCCGACCGGACCGCTTGGTGTTTGGGACCTGAGCTTCGGTCGCGATGTCAAAGAGAAGAGAATCATTCTAGTCGACCCCAGCAGAACGCTCGGCCAAGATCTCGCAAGGCGCTTCGGTTTTGTCTACGACAACGCGACAGTGATCTTCAGGTACGAAGGGCAACAGGTTTCTGTCGATCGATTTCGTTGAGGATGTAAACGCCCTCGGCTTTCCTCGAAAGGACAACCGTCGCGCCTTACCCCTCCGCCACCTCATCCAACCGCGCTAGCGTATCCGGAAACCTCCGCACCAGCAGCACCAGCGCTGCTGCCTGTGGATTCGGTTTCGCCCGCCCCTGCTCCCACTTCTCCAGCGTTCTTTCGTTAATCCGCAGTCTGCGGGCGAATACCGCTCGTGAGCAGCGAAGCTTCTTTCGCGTGTCCCGAATGAGCTTCGAATCCACCTTCGGCAGGGGCGCAGCCTCGACCCTGTAGTTGCGCAGGGTTATCGTGCCCTCCCGGTGTGCCTTCATCGCCGATACGCCGTCCATCATCTCCGAAAAAATATCCCGCTTTGCCATTAGTGAATCCTCCGTGATTGTCGCCCCGCGCGCCTCGCGGCACGCGTTTTCAACTCGCCTTCGATCGCGCTCTTTAGCATTTTCTTTTCCGCCGCCTTCAAGTCGGCGGCTTCGCCCTTATCGTAAAGAGTCATGAACCATATCTGATCACCGGACGGGAAATAGAAATAGACAATCCTAAGCCCGCTTCTCCGTCCCTTGCCACGCCCCGCATCCGCCCAACGGATCTTTCGAAAGCCGCCCGTGCCGGGTATCAAGTCCCCGAGTCCGGGATTCGCACCCAACCTGATCTGCAGGGCTCTGTAACCTTCATCGTCGAGATAGTCCGCCCGGTGACGCGTAAACGCGGGCGTTTCGATGAACTCCATATACTTGGTACGCTATTAGCGTATACTTCATCAACTATACGCCTTTAGCGTAGTCCCGTCAACGCAGGCCTCCGTTGAAGCTCGGTCAGCGTGCCGCCGACGGATCGCCCGTCGGCGGTGGGGCGTGATCTTGAGCAGCGGGAGGACCGAGCAACTCTGTAAGCATCGCTTGCAGCGCATCTGCCCAAACCTGATATGCCTTCACAGTCGGATGGAGTTTGTCGGCGTTCATCATCCCGGAGAACAGCTTTCCATCGCCGTCCGCCAGTTTGTTGTTAATATTCACATACCGAATCTTCTTGCCATCAGCAAGCTCCGACAGATTTTGGTTGATCTTGTCGATGACGGGCATGAACGCCATATTGTCGTTCCTTGGGAATATTCCCACCACGATGATCGTCGCCGCTGGCGCCTTCTCTTGAATCACCCGCACAATCGCCTGCAGACCTCGCGTAACATCGTCCCCTTCCGCCAAAACTCCACCTGGGCCTAATGGACTGCCCAGGTTGTTCGTGCCCGCCAGTAGAACGACGACTTTGGGATTGACCCCGTCCAACTCCCCATTCTCCAAACGCCACAGGATGTTCTGCGTTCGATCGCCGCCCCATCCAAAGTCCGCCGCGTTCCAGCCGAAGAAATTCTGTTTCCAATTGGCCAGCAAATCCGGATAGTCGATGGCACCCCACCTTCGCGTGATCGAGTCCCCTTCGAAGTAAACGTCGATCCCGGCCGGCTTCGCCTTCGCCAGCAACTGCGCATGAGCCACCAGAGAATTTGCGTCCGTCCGAAAGACCGGTTGATCGGCCGGAAGTTCCCACGCCGTCGGGTGATAGTCCAAGAACTTCCCTGCCCACGGAATAAAGTATTTCCAGTTCGGCGCATCCGTGTGGCCGGCCTCATGCTGCCGCCATGCGAGCTGACCATCCAGAAGCCCCGTATTCACTGGCGGCATCTTCGCATTGTGATAGTCCTCGCTCACGCCGAGATCCTTCGCACCCAAGAGCTGGAACACTGCCCCTGCGTACACCGTCGCCATGTAGCTGCCCTGGTGGTCCAGCCACTTTGCGTCCCCCATTGCAGGCACGCCATAGCTGATGAACGTCGGCCGCGGTGCGCACAGTGCAATCAGTTCGTTCGCGTCCACCGGCAAGTCGCTGACGGTCTTACTTCCGAACGAAGCCTCGGCCGCCCCGTACTTCAGAAAATTACCCGCCATCCAGTGATACTCGGCGGACCCAGTCAAGTTCTCCACTTCTTCCCCGAAATTGCGCCGGTGCGGTTTCGTGCCACCTTCCCCCGAGGAGCCCACCAGCGCGACAGCAAAGCGCGGATCGAACGCCATGGTCACGAGCGCAGCCTTTCCATAGCGGGACACACCTTCAATGCCAACGCGCTTCGCATCCACGCTCTTGTCCGTCTCCAGATAGTCGAGCGCCCGCGAGGCGCCCCAGCCCCACGCCCGCAACGCACCCCAGTCGTCCGGCTTTCGAGGCTGACCTTTATTGGTCAGGCCAATGATCCCCTTCGTCAGCCCCGCGCCGTTATCCGCTTGAATGCTGCTGGTGTCGAGCAGCGCATAGCCCCACCCGTTGGCAACAAGTTGTTCCGTCGCGGGCGGATCGCTCCCCATCATCTTCTTGAATTCCGGATGGCTCGCAAGGAACTGTCGGATCGCTGCGCTGCTGAACATGATCATCACTGGCACCGGACCCTTTGGGTTCCGTGGCGTCACCAGCGTCATCTCAATATCAACGTTGACCGCCGGGCACGCCGAGTTGTCCACGTGTCCGACCAACTGCTTCTCAACAACAGGGAAGACACCGGCCATCGAATCACTCGTACTCTTTACAGCCCAAGTCACCTTCGGCACGTTGGGCGGAATGCGACCAACGATCTCGCGCTCGAAGTCTTCCACAATCTCCGGACGCCGCTGCTTCCACCACTGCTCCGCGGTCGTGACCTTTTGCCCGTTCTTTAACGTAAGCGCGTCGGGCAGATCACCATATCCATTCGCCTTCGCCTCATCGTAGTTGGCGTGGTTGGGGTCCTTTTCGTTTCCGCTCGGCCCCGGGCGCAGCCCTTTGATCCCCAGCTGATCCATCATGTTTTGATGGTCTTGTTCGGCAGTCCAATTCGTAGGCGGCGATTGCTGGCCCCATCCCATCTGGCCGACGAAAAGCGCTAATACACCGAGCACAACCCCCGATGCCTGCTTCGAGTGCATAGCAAGAATCATCTTTAGACTCTCCAACGAGATGCCCTGAATTCTCTCACGACTTCGAATTGACATCCTTGAGTTCGGAAATGTGCTACATTCCTTGGACGCGCCCGCTCCGCTTCTGTGTGGTTCCGGAGGGGAGGATAGATTGCCTCGAATTCTACTGACCACCCGTTGCCGCGACACCGGCCTCTACGACTATTTTCGCGAGAATGCGCCGCGCGATTTTCGCTGGCGTTTCGGCATGCCGCGCACCATCTCGTTTGGCCTGCGATTCCTGCGGCAGAATCTTCCCCAGTTGCATATCCTCGAATATCCCACGCGCGCCGAATTCTCCGCGCAACTCAAACGCGGCTGGGATGCCGTAGGCTTCTCGTTTTATCTCGAAGAGACCAACGACATTCTGGCGATGGCCGCCGAAGCGCGACAGGCCGGCGTCCGCGAACTGTGGGCGGGCAATTACGGCGCCCTCACGCCCTCGATCCACTCGCACTTCGATCATGTCTTCACCAGCTACAGTGAGGACGCCTTGGCCCAGAAACTGGGGACCCACCTTGACGAACTCCAGCATCCGCCCTTGATCACCCGCTTCCGCCTGCCCGGCGGGTGGTCATTCCCGCTCGGCATTTTGTTTTCCTCCCGCGGATGCAGTTTTCGATGCACTTTTTGCCAGACGACCGCCTTTGCCCCGCAACCGAAGGAAATCTCTCTCTCGTCTTTAGATCGCGTGCTGCGTTTCTATGTCCAGCACGGAGTTCATTTTGTCCTGCTCCTCGACGAAAACTTCGGCAACATTCCATCGCATGCCGACGCAGTCATCGAGTTGCTGGCGCGCCACCGCGTCCGCTGGCTTGTGCAGTCACGTGTCGACCTGCTCCTTCGAAACTTCAATGAG
The DNA here is from genome assembly GCA_963701935.1 of uncultured Acidobacteriaceae bacterium. Classification (GTDB taxonomy): domain Bacteria; phylum Acidobacteriota; class Terriglobia; order Terriglobales; family Acidobacteriaceae; genus Sulfotelmatobacter. Next base: position 611,992 of record CAVPBT010000006.1, read on the forward strand.
TGGCGGCGCTGTGGCATGGAGGGCGCGCTCTTCGGCATCGAGAGCTTTCACCAGGACATCCTGAAGCAGATGCACAAGAACGAGAAAGCGCAGTCTGCCTTCGAATTGGCCGACCGGCTCGACCGCGCCGGCATGTACGCCCAGGGTTATTACATCATTGGCCTGCCGCCCGAGACGCCCGCATCCATCGCTCAAGATCTAAAAACCCTGGCTTCTCTAAAGCTTGATGTCACACAAATCACGATCGTCACACCGCATCCCCAAACAGAAATGTGGCGCGAACTCGATTCCGGCTACGGCATTTTTGAAAAAGACTGGTCCCGATTCGACACCAAGCATCTCGTCTGGAACCACCCCCACTGCGCCCCCGGCGTCCTCGAATCCTTGCTTGAAGAGGGCTTCCGCGCCTGCTACGGAAAAGATTGGCTGCTGCGCACCACCAAAAAGTTCCTCTCCGCGAGACGAGCCCAAAAAGATTTGTCCAGTGTGTTGCTCGGCCCAGTCCGTTCGCGTTGGGCCTCCTCGGCCCGGCTGCCCTATCTCGCCGCGCCGATTCCATCCAGCGACCAGTCCGCGCGTAGCGCGGTCGCCTAACCAAAAGGGTGCCCCAACCTTCTCGCGTCCTTTGCGAGAGGAGCCAGCCCTGAGCGCAGTCGAAGGGTGGGGATTTTGATTCCCCTGAGAATCGTGAGGTACTTATCTCGAGAGTATCCGTGCGGACGCATTCGTCCGCCGCCGTCACACCGAGTCCAGCGGTTCGAAGTGGGCAGATTTCACCCCCAGCATCCGAAGCGCATCATCCAGCGAACGCACGACCTGCAGAAGAGGCCGCTTATGCTCCCCTGACATCTGGAACATGCGCGACAGCGCGAACAGATGATTGTCGGGCGCGATCATAAAGCATGGGCGATTCGCGGGCATGGCCGGTTCCTCCTTGGCCACCCGCCGTATGGTCTCGGATGCGACGTTCTCCTTGGCACCCGAGAAGTCCCAAATGCCAGCCCTGGCATCGGTCGCGATTCCATACTTCCGAATCGCGCTATAAAAAGCTGCGGCCGATTCCTCCGTAAGAAGACCTTCGAACCGACCGAGCAGGATTCTGTTCGCTGCGTCGTACTCAAAGCGGTAGCTCATGCAATCGGGCAGGGGATACGTCAGGCAACAACCAGTCTAAACCAAAATTCAGATGCGGCCATTCAACGCCATGTACAGCAGACCGATGACCGAGATGGCAATCAGGACATAAGGCCACACCCACCCAATCCACTTCATACATCACCTTCAACTTGATTGAGACGGTGGCGGCTTTCGCTGTAAGTATTTTCTCTGAAATCGATCGCCCGTGCGGAGTTTTCTCCTATTCGTTACGAAATCCGTAACGGACCCGGATCCACGGAGCGGCAGACGCATTCGTCCGCCACGCGAAATGGGACGTAGGGACCCGCCCGTCCATTCGCGAACAGCCCTGTTCGAAAGCGGACAACTGCCACTCACGCACCCGCGTTTCAGTTGGTGCTAGCGCCGCGATTTGTTGCGCTTACCGAGCACGGCGCTTCGGCAATCTGAATGCAAGCGTACACAAAGCCTTGGCGCATTTGCGGAAACATGGAATGCGGATCCAGCATATAAGGGGAATCTACGATGGCGATACTCACACGGAACCTTCGGTTCGCCGTTCGCCAGTTGGGGCGCAACCCCGGCTTCACGGCCACGGTCGTCCTCACCCTGGCGCTGTCCATCGGCGCGAACACAGCAATCTTTTCGGTGGTCAACGCTCTCCTTCTCAAGAGCCTCCCTTACTCGCACCCCGAACGAATGGGGACGATTTGCACCCGCATCACCGGCCCCGTCGTCTCCGACGAGCGGCACCACCTGAACGGCGAGCAATGGGAACTGCTCCGCGACCACGTTCCCTCTCTGATCTCGGCGGTTTCAGCTACAGGAACCTCAGGCGTCAATCTCCAGGCGGGTTCGCAGGTACAGTATCTCCACGCCGGACGAATCTCCGCGCACTACTTTGATGTGCTCGCAATTCGTCCCCTCATCGGCCGCGATTTCTCAGATACCGAAGATCGTCCCCACGGACCAAGAACCGCCATCCTGAGCTATAGCTTGTGGCGAAATTTCTTTGCCTCCGATCCCAACATAGCGGGTAGAAACATTTTGTTGAAAGGCGAGTCCTACTCCGTCATCGGAGTCCTTCCCGACAACGCAACCACTCCCTTGAACGCCGACGTGTACACAGCCCTGCAGGCCAACCGCGACGGCGAAGGTGGAGGCACCAACTTTGACGTGATCACGCGCTTGCGCGACGGTGCCACCTGGCAGCAGGCCGATACCGAGATCAACCGCGCTTGGTCCCTTCGCACTGTTCGCTACGAACTCCAGGACAATCCTAGTGCGCAGGTTACGTATTACTCCGTGCCTCTGCAAAAAGGCGAGACCGCCGTCCTTCGTCCGCAAGTCTTGGCGCTGATGCTGGCCGCCGGGATCATCCTGCTGATCGCCTGCGCCAACCTCGCTGGTCTGACGCTCGTCCGCATGCTGCGGCGGACTTCTGAAGTCGCAACCCGTCTCGCTCTCGGCGCCTCGCGCTGGCAGATCCAAAAGCAATTCTGGGTTGAGACCCTCCTGCTCGCATCGGTCGGCGGACTCGCCGGAGTAGCCGTTGGCTTCGCCACTCTGCGCGGACTCCTGCTCCTTCTCCCCGAGCACTTCCTGCCTGTGGCCGACGTACCCCTCGACGGACGTGTATTGGCCTTTACCGTTCTCATCTCGCTGCTGACTAGCGTGCTCTTTGGCATGCTTCCTGCCCTCACCGCGCGACGATTCGATCTGCGCTCCGGCCTCGCAAGTCGAGGATCAAGCGGCAGCAACCAACTGCATTTGCGGCAGGCGCTGATCGTCGGTGAGGTGGCTCTCACCGTCGTATTGCTCGCGGCCTCGGGCCTTCTCATTCGCACTCTGGTCCACCTTCAAACCTTGCCATCGGGATTCGACTCAACCGGAGTCATGGCCGCCAAAGCGTCCCTCGACGACGCCCGTTTCCACGATCCGGCGGCGTTCATAAAACTGTTGGACCAGAGCACGGCCGCCATGCTCCAGATTCCCGGTGTGCAACACGCCGCAGTTGCATTGAGTTTGCCCTACGAACGCTCGCTCAATAGTGGCGTGACCATCAGCGAGGGCCCAGAAGCCGGCCAGCAAGTCATGACCGGTGAGGTCTACGTTACGCCCGACTATTTCAGCGCATTGCAGATCCCGGTCCTCATGGGCCGCGCATTCACCGACGAAGACGGCCCCAATTCGCAACACGTCGCCATCGTCAACCAGACGTTCATGCGCAAATTCTTTCGCGGAGCAAATCCGGTCGGCCACTATGTGGACAAGGACACGATCATCGTCGGTGTGGTTCAAGATGTGGTGATAGAGCCGGGCTTGGATCGCACCGCACCCCTTTCCGCCGAAGAGTCCATGTATATTCCTGCCACGCAAGTAGACGCTCGGTCGCTCTCACTGCTCCACGTCTGGTTCCAGCCCAGTTGGATTGTCCGCACAGCAGCTCCGGTGGATGGTCTAACCGCCCAGATGCAACGTGCGCTGGGCAGCGTCGATCCCAATCTGCCGTTCTCCGGTTTCTACAGGATGCGCGACCTGCAAGCGAAAACCTTGGCGACCCAGCGCATCGAAGTAGCCCTCCTGACCGCCATGGCGGCTCTGGCTCTCCTGCTCAGTGCCGTCGGAATCTTCGCCCTGGTAGCAAATATCGTGGCCCAGAAGACGCGAGAGATCGGCATCCGCATGGCGCTGGGCTCCACCATCCACCAGGCCATGGTCAATATCGGAAGTCCGGGAGTGCGGGCCTCGGCGCTTGGACTCATTCTGGGTTTGGTTTTGTGCATAGGGGCCCTAAGAGCAATGCAGAGCGTGCTCTACGGAGTGGGCATCTACGACGCCCCCACAATTGTTTCCGTCATCCTGATTCTCGCCGCTGTAACCCTCATCGCCGGGACGGTGCCTACTTTGCGAATCGCCCGCATCGACCCAGCCCAAACCCTCCGAGAAGAGTGAGCCATCTTCGGGCGGTAGGAGGTCATCCACGGAGCGGCGGACGCATTCGTCCGCGACGCGAAGCGAAAACAGAGGAACAAAAGCACGCACGACCGTGGAAGAGCGGCCCTTCGAGGGCCGCGTTAAGTCATGTCAAATCAATGTAGGGCTTCAGCCCCTGTGCGCACGAACTAGATTCTGCCGGAAGATGCGGATCGCCCTCGAAACTCCAGCCGCGAAGCGGCGTCATGTGAAAGCCCGGCACGGTAGTGCCGGGTGGGATTGGGGAAATGCACGCGAGTCCCGCAGGACGACACCCCGGTTCGCGCGCACTCTCTTCAGTCCAACTCGAGCAAGTGTTTAGAAATCAAGATTTTAGAGAATAGGAGTAAAAAAGCGGGGACGGGGAGGGGCAGCCGAAGTCGCGCCTTACACAATCAACTCAGCAGCTGCTTCGCAACCCTACAGTACAAATCAATCGACTCCGCCAGTTGGTTCTTCTCGATGTACTCGCCATCTGTATGCGCCACATGAATCGATCCCGGACCCAGCAGCAGCGGCTCTCCCCATTTAGTGAGCTTGGGAATGTCGGTCGTGAACTTGGCGATCATCGTCGGCAGTCCATCGACGGTGCGCAGGCGCAGAAAGGGAAGCTCCAGCGGAAACGTAACCTGCACGCCGTCGCCGGCAGTTGCGAGAATCTGCCGCCGCAACTCGTCCGACGGACCGACGAGCCGGTAAAGCAAATCCGCGTGCGCGTAATCAGGAATCACGTTGGGCGCTCGTCCGCCCTCGATCAACCCAATATTCAAAGTGCATGGACCAATCTCTGGATCGGAAGGCAGCGGCATCGCCCGCAACCGCGTGAGAGCCGGAATCAGCTTGTCGATCGCCGACTCGCCCAGCTCCGGATACGCCGAGTGCGCCATACGCCCCGTCGCGGTCAGTTCCACGCGCAGCGTTCCCTTCGACGCCAGAGCAATGTGATTCTCCGTCGGCTCGCCGTTCACCAGAAATCGGCATCCCGAAGAGTGCCCGTTCTCCACGTAATCGTTCGCCACTTTTGCGCCCAGGCTGTCGCGCTCTTCGCCCACGACGAAGAGCAGGCCCACGTGGATGCCCTGCTGCCGCAACCGTTCGGCCGCCGCAACCTGCGCCGCGATAATCCCCTTGGCGTCGCACGACCCGCGTCCGTAAATTCTTCCCGCATCCTCCGACGACGTAATGAACGGAGGAACCGTATCCATGTGCGTCGAAAACACCACTGCCGGATGCGGATGTCCCTCCCAAGTTGCCAGCACGTTGAAGCGATCGCCCTCGACCGGCATTTTCTTGGTCTGATAGCCAAGCCGGCAAAGCTCGCCGTACAGGTAGTTCCCAACCGCCGCTTCGTTGCCCGAGATGGACTCGATGTCGATCAGCTGACGCGTAAATGTCACAGCATCCATGGAGGAGAGAATAGCAGACGCACCTTTGGTACTCTGGAACCGTGATTGCCTCGAACGCATCCATTCGTTCGCTCTTCCTCGACGGCCCTACCGGGCGCCTGGAAGCGCTGCTCAACGCCGGAGCAGAGAACGCCACGCACGCGGCTGTGGTCTGCCATCCGCATCCGCTCTTTGGTGGCACGCTGCACAACAAGGTCGTCTTCCACACTATGAAGGCCCTGAACAGCTTCGGCTTTCCCGTGCTGCGCTTCAACTTTCGTGGAACCGGATTGAGCCAGGGCGAACACGATCAGGGCGAAGGCGAAGTGGACGACGTCCGCGCCGCGCTCGACTGGCTCGACGCCGAGTATCACTTGCCCTTGGTGTTCGCAGGCTTCTCGTTCGGCGCTGCCGTGGGATTGCGAGCCGCTTGTGCCGACTCTCGCGTCCGCGCGGTCATCGGTGTCGGAACGCCTATCGGTCCCGTGGTCGCCGACAGTGAAGTGCCGCGCACCTACACGTTCGAGTTCCTGCAAGAGTGCACGAAGCCGAAGCTGTTTGTGAGTGGAGCGCGCGACCAGTTCGGCCCGCGCGTGAAGCTCGAAGCCTTAGTCGCCTCAATCCCAGAACCAAAGAAGCTAGTGATGATCGAGGGCGCCGATCATTTCTTCGAAGGTCGCCTGCGCGAACTCCGCGATGCGATCGAATTATGGGTGAAAGAAGAAGCTATCAGCTCTCAACCGTCAGCTCCCAGCTAAATCCGAGCGCTGTCATCCTGAGCGCAGTGATGCCGAGCGAAGCGAAGCATCACGGAGTCGAAGGATCCCTACCTCATTACGATTTCTCGATGAATAACCGCATTGCCAATCACACCGTCAGCCGACAGCTTAAAGCCCACAGCTCATCACTCGCAGCTCTCTTATAATCACTCCGCATGCCTGAGTCCGCCACCGAATCCAAAGCCCGCGAGATGCGTCAAGCTGCGCGATCCATCTTCATGAAGGCCTTATCTGAAGCATCGATCGCCAGGGGCTTCGCCCGGCATGTGCACTGCGAGCGTGGAATCCTCCGCGTCTGCGAAGATCTCTACGACCTGCATTCCTTCTCGCGCGTGCTTGTCGTTTCGCTGGGCAAGGCCGCGCACACGATGGTCGAGGCCCTCTCCGCTCAAGTGGGAGCGTCGCTCGAAGGCATCGTCGCCAGTCCCGTGCAGCCTGCTTCTCAGGTTCACGGCTTCCGCTACTTTCGCGGCGGCCATCCCACGCCAAACGCCGAATCTATCCAGGCGGCGAGCGCCATGCTGCGAATGCTGGACGCCCAACCCGCCTCGGCGCTCGTCATCTTCCTGCTCAGCGGCGGAGGATCCTCGATCGTCGAGAAGCCCATCGACGACGAGATCTCCCTCGACGATCTCGTTGCGACCTACCGCGCGCTCGTCCACTCCGGCGCGCCCATCGCCGAGATCAACGCAGTCCGCAAACATCTGTCCGCCGTGAAAGGTGGACGCCTGGCGCAAGCTGCGTATCCCGCGCAGCAGGCCTCGCTGCTGGTGTCCGATGTTCCTGACAGCACGCCCGACGCGCTTGCCTCCGGTCCGACCATGCCCGATTCCACCAGCGTCGACGACTGTTACCGCATCGCCGAGAAGTACGAACTCCTGAGTCAGTTTCCGCAGTCCACCCGCGAACTGTTCGAGCGCCACGCCCTCGACGAGACGCCCAAGTCGGACGATCCCGCGTTTGTTCGAGCGCGCTGGTGGCCCATCCTCTCGAATCAGTCCGCTCTCGAAGAGGCGAGCATCGCGGCCGAGCGCGCTGGCTTCATCGTCCACGTCGACAATTCCTGTGACGACTGGGACTACGCGAAGGCTGCTGCCTACTTGTTGCAGCGCGTGCGCGAGTTAAGAAGGCAGTTCTCCCCGGTGTGTCTGATCTCCGGCGGAGAAGTCACTGTGAAGGTCACGAACGGCGGAGTCGGCGGGCGCAATCAACAGTTCGCCCTGGCCTGTGCCGAGAAGATTGCGGGCGAGAACATCGCCGTGCTCAGCGCCGGCACCGATGGAGTCGACGGAAACAGTCCCGCAGCGGGAGCGGTTGTGGATGGCACGACGGTCGAGCGCGCGCTGGCTCGTGGGCTGGACGTGCGCGCATCACTCGAGAAGTTCGACGCCTACCCGCTCTTCCATGCGATCGGCGATGCAATCGAAATCGGACCCACGGGGAACAATCTGCGCGACCTGAGAATCCTGCTGGCGTACTAGACCGTGATCGAGGCCGCCGGGCTTCGCCCAAGCGGGACAGCCCCTTCGACTCCGCTCAGGGCAAGCTACGGCGGCTGTCCCCACATGGGCGTTCTCAATGCAGACATTCTCAACGCGGCCTTGGCTACGCGGTCTTCTTCTTCTCCGGGGGCTGCATCTTCGCCATGGCTTCGTCCATCGCGAGCTTCATCTCATCTATCGACAGGTCCTTGGTGTGGGTTGCGATCGACCATTTATGGCCAAATGGATCGGTCAGCTTGCCGTAGCGGTCGCCCCAGAACTGGTCGCTGACCGGCATGTCAACTCGGGCGCCCGCTTTCACCGCACGGTCGAACGCCGCGTCGACACCGTCAACGTAGATGTGCAGGCCCATGCCGGCGCCTCCGGTGCTCAGCGGTGAGAGAGCGCCAAATTCAGGCCACTCGTCGCTCAGCATGATGATAGAGTCCCCAATCTTCAACTCGGCGTGCATGACTTTGCCATCCGGGCTTTTGGCGATTCCTCGTTCCTGCGCGCCGAATGCCTGCTTGTAGAATTCGATGGCGCGCATCGCGTCACGCACAGTAAGGAATGGTGTCAGAGTGTGATATCCCTCTGGGATAGGTTTTACGGACATAAAGGACCCCCTAGGCAGGAAGATTCGAGACCCGCAGTCTACATCAAAAGGCGCTGAACGGTGTTAAGGGAGTATGACGGCCTGAACTCATGGATACGCTTCGACGCGGGCAGAGGAGAACTGATGAGACAGACAATTGTCTGGTGTGTGCTCGCAATGGCAACGGCATCTCTGGCGGTAGCGCAAGAGTCAACTGTCACGCGACTGGACGGCGGCACCATCTCCGTGGCAGAGATCGATGCGACGATGGCGCGGCTGATGAAAGCAGCCGAGGTTACTGGCGCGGGACTTGCGGTCTTCCACGACGGGAAGCTCGAACTGCTGAAGGCTTATGGTTTCCGCGACAAAGAGAAGAACCTGCCACTGACAGTCGACTCGGTGATGTCGGCGGCATCGATCTCTAAGGTGGCGTTCGCCTACCTGGCAATGGAACTGGTCGACGAAGGCAAGTTGGATCTCGATAAACCGGTCTACCAGTATCTGCCCAAGCCGCTGCCGGAGTATCCGAAGTATACCGATCTGGCAGACGATCCACGGTACAAACGCATTACCGCGCGCATGCTGTTGAGCCACACCAGCGGGTTTGCCAATTGGCGGTGGATTGAGGAAGACCGGAAGCTGAAGATCCATTTCGAGCCGGGATCGCGGTTTGCATACTCGGGTGAAGGCATCGACTTATTGCAGTTGGTAGTGGAGACCATCACGAAAAAGCCGCTCGACGAACTGATGCAGCACCAAGTATTCGAGCCGCTGGGCATGACCCGCACCAGCATGGTCTGGCAGGAGCGGTTTGAGAGCGACCACGCCAACGGCTACGACGAATACGGACGATCCGTCGGTGCTCATCGATGGAAGAATGCGGACGCCGCCGGTTCGATGCAAACCACAATTCACGATCAGGCCCGATTCCTACAGGCCGTGATGGACGGCGGAAGCCTGAACGGCAAGACGCGCGACCAGATGTTCACACCCCAAATCCAGATTGTGTCCAAGCACGAGTTCCCAACGCTCCGCAACGAGATGACCGACGCGAACAAGAGCATCCGGCTCAGTTACGGATTGGCGTGGGGCCTTTACTGGACGCCTTACGGCAAGGTGTTCTTCAAGGAAGGGCACGACGATGGCTGGAGAAACTATGTCGTTTGTTTCGACCAGCAGAAGTCTGGCCTCGTGATCATGACCAACAGCGGCAACGGCGAAGGCATCTTCAAGGAGGTGCTGGATACAGTATTGAAGGATACGTTCACGCCGATCGAATGGGAAGGATACACGCCGTATGACAAGCTTCCGCCCCGGCCGCCGCTCAAGCAGCATAAGCACGTTGCCGTTGATGGCAAAGTTTTGGACCGCTATGTGGGACGCTACGGATTGCCGCCCGACATCATTCTCACCGTGCGCCGCGAGGTCGATCATCTATCGGTGCAGGAGAATGATGAGCCGAAGCAGGAACTGATGCCGGAGAGCGAGATCGACTTCTACTCGACTTCGTCGGATGACGCGATGACGTTTCAAATCGACAGTCAGGGGAGGGTTACCGCGATGATTCTGCATGTGGACGGGAAGGACATTCCGGTCAAGAGGATCGAGTAAACCGTTTCGGCATTTGTGAAGTTCGCGACGGTCGGCGGGACGCCGGCGCTACGGTTGAGCTAGAAGAATCTGGTTACGCCTTCTTCCATCACTACTACCCGGTCTTTTGTTCCGGCGGCTTCGGCTTCCTGTTCGAGAAGTTGCAATGGTTCATCGACCGGCTCGTGTGAGAGGCGGAAGGTGCCGTAGTGCATGGGAACCATCCAGCGCGATTTCAGATCCAGGAAGGCGCGCATCGCGTCTGCCGGATCAGCGTGGACGTTGCGGAACTGCGCGGGATTGTAGGCGCCAATGGGAAGCAGCGCGAGTTCGGGAGCGAGACGGCGTCCGATCTCGCTGAATCCGGCGAAGTAAGCTGTGTCTCCCGCATGATAGACGGAGTGCTTGCCCGCCTTTAGTACAAAACCGCCATAACCACGGTGCGAGTCTTTCAGAATGCGAGCGCCCCAGTGACGCGACGGAACGTGCGTGATCGACAAGTTGCCGCGCCGCGAAGTCTTCCACCAATCGAGTTCGATGATTTCGGAGAAGCCGAGGTCGGAGACCAGATCGGAAACATGCGTCGGAATGATGATGGACGGGGCAACGCCGCGCGTCCGCAGGTTGTTCTGCACGAGTGCTCGCAGTGACGGGCGATGAAGATGGTCGAAGTGCGCATGGGTCACGAGGACCGCGTCGATAGGTGGAAGATCGGCAATGCGCAAGCCGGGACGACGCAGGCGCTTCAGCACGAACAACCAGCGCGCGAAATTGGGATCGATGACGACACTCTGCCCGCCAATCTGCACGAAGAAGCTGGCATGACCAATGAAGGTGACGCCGAGTTCGCCGTTGGTAGCAAGGCGCGGTTTGTGGGTCTGGCCTTGCCGCGGAGTTACGGCGGAGTGGCGCACCAACCGTCCGAACTGGGTGGCGCGCTTACGAAGGGCCGGATTGCGAAGCGTTTGCTTAATCATCCTGCTACAGAGCCCGGGGGTTGGACCGGAAGCAGCCTCAGCCCCTTGATACTAGCCGAATCGCCGCGAAGAACTGAGTAATCAGAGCGGTGCGTCGAATTTATTTACCGAACTGCAATATTAGATGAATGTCGGGGATTGTGGGCTGCTTTTTAGTTTTGAAGCACGTAACGCCGGTAATGTGATTTTCGCGAAAAGACTCGAAAAGATTAAAGCCGCCAGCGAGTTGCCAGCGGCTTTGTTCTAGTGCGGTTGGCGTAAAGTTGCTCGCTCACAGCCAGCCGAGCGTTGCTCGGCACGTCCGGGTCTAAGACCCGGACCCACGCGTGAGCTACTGTGGGTCCACGTTTGTGATCCAACGCGACCTTGGAATCTCGCGGTGTCCACTATCGTCGTAGAAGAACCTCATCTCGTGATCAGACTTGGCGTTGGGCACAGGATGATCGTCGATTGAACTGAAGCGGGGAGCGTCATAAGAAACCGGCAATGGACTCTTTGTAGTGAACATCGACTCGTTGAAGGTTGAGCCCACTGGTGCTTGCGCCACGGCAAAGACTCCGAACGGACTGCCGTTTACGTAGGAAACTCCAATGTAGTCGGCGACCATCGGTCCGTTGTCGGAGTTGGGGAGCCAACTCACGGTCATCGGGCCAGCGATTTTCGCGCCGGCCGTCCAGGTTGCGCCGCCATCCGTGGAGGTGGTGAAGCCAACGTCCAACTTGCAAGTGCTGGTGGTGCACTTCGCGGTCGGATAGTAGTAGTAAACGATCGTGAGGTGCGCGTTGGCGCCAGAGGTCGTGGGATCAACACCGATGCCGGGAATGAAGTGATCGACCGTGCTGGTGGTGGCGTCGATGGGAATGCGGGTGACTGCGCTCCACGTCTTTCCGTCGGTGGAGGAACTCATGACGATGTCGTTGGAAGCGCAGCCCGAACGGAAACGGCAATCGGACCACACAACGAAGACCTTGCCCGCTCCGTCAATGCTTGCCGATGGCAAGTTGGGATTGCGCAGACCGGCGGCTACGAAGTGACTTTGAATGCTCGCGATGGCTTGGCTCTTGCCCCAGCTGACGCCGCCGTTGCTCGAGCTGAAAACGTCGATGCCGCCGCCTTCAAAGGGCACGATGACGGTGCCGTTGGGCTGAACCAGCGGCTCACCGCCGAGACCACCCGCGTGATCGGAGGAGGGAAGACCGGGTCCCCAGGTCTTTCCGCCATCGCTCGAAACGCTCATCAGAACATCACCGGTACCGAAGGCCTGATCCCACTCGGTGTAACAGTTGCCGTAAAAGGGGCTGGTCGTGGTGTTGTCGCAGACGGTCCAGTTCTTGTCGTCGAGGTGGGTCTTGTCGATGATGATGGGATTGCCCCAATTCACTCCGTTCGTGGAGCGACTGACGGCGACGTCCCCGATCAAAGAGCAGCAACTGAGGCCGGCGAGGGGAAGGGTAGAAATCAACCATTGTCCGTGCTTGGCGTCGTAGGCAACGGAGGGATCGGCGGCCGCGCCGTAGGTTCCTCCCTTGAAGTTGACAGTGAGGCCGGGGAGCAGGCCGAAGTGCCAAGTCTTGCCGCCGTCGATGGAAGTGGAGAAACCAACGTCGCCGCTGCCCCATCCGATGCTGCCCGGCCGGCGGGCCACGTGGAAGGTACTCACGATGGTACTGCCCCAGGCAAACGCGTCGGGCTCAACTTCGGTTTTGTGGTCGCTGTCACTGTTGGTGAGATTGTCGACACTGATTCGCGCCAGCGAGGTTTGAGCGGGCGAAGGTAGAGCGAGAGCCAGAGAAATAGCAAGCGTGAGCGTCGAGAAGGTGAGCGCGTTGCGTCCGCAAGAAAAATGGGGCAGTAATGATTTCATCCGTTGTGTCCTTAAGCTGCGGAGTTTCCAATCGTTTGCAGGGGGTCGACGGATTGTTGTCGAGCGGGGACGAAATCCATCCCGCGCACTATACCCGATAGTTGTAGTGGTGTCGATGTGAAGGATTTTTCACACTGGCATCACGATTGAAGGCCGTCGAGCTCTGCTCGACGGACAGCCGAAGGCGGCTGTCCCCACACAAATCTTTAACTTCATCCTCACCCGCCTTGCTTGACCTTGATCGCACTGGTCATATCTAATCCAAAAACGTTCCTTTTTCACGCTTTCTCAGGACGAAGGAGAAGTCCGCATGCGAGTTGCGTTTATGGGGTTGGGAATCATGGGTCAAGCGATGGCCACGAACCTGGTCAAGGCGGGACATGAAGTCACGGTGTGGAATCGCACGCCGGGCAGACTCGTAGAGGGAGCGGGAGTGGCTCCGACGCCGGGGGCGGCGGCACAGGGCGCGGAGGTGGTGTGGCTGTGCGTTTCCGACACAGACGCGGTGGAGAGCGTAATCTTCGGGGCGGATGGCGTGGAGGCCTCGCTTACGGAAGGCATGATCATCGCGGATTCGAGCACGATTTCGCCGTCGGCCACGGTGAAGTTCGCAGAGCGCGTGGGGAAGAAAGGCGTGACTTGGGTGGACGCTCCGATGACCGGATCGAAGATCGGTGCGCGGGACGGGACGCTGGTATTTATCGTGGGTGGAAGCGAAGAGCCGGTGGAGCGGCTGAAGCCGCTGTTCGCGGCGATGGGGAAGAAGATATTCCGCATGGGCGAGACCGGCAAGGGGCAGGCCACGAAGCTCGCGATGAACTTGCAGATCGCTCTCATTTTTGAGGGATTCGCCGAGGCGCTGACTCTGGCCACCAAGCTGGGTGTCGACCCGCAACAACTGCTGTCACTGGTTGAGGCGACCATGGTGCGGTCGGGAGTGGTGGATTACAAAGGCCCGTTTATCATGCAACGCGATTTCACGCCGAACTTTCCACTGCGGCTGATGCATAAAGATATTCGGCTAACGCTGGAGGCGGCCAAAGAAGCGAGAGTGAAGTTGCCGGCGCTGGAGACCGTGGAAGAGATTTATGAGATGGCGTCCGAAGACGGTCACAAAGATCTCGACTATGCCGCGACCTTGACGCTGCTGGAGAAGTGGGCTGGAGTGCAGGTGAAGGGGAAGGCCGCCTAGAAGCAACCATGCGCTGGTATCACTATTTAGCGTACTTCTTCGGGGGAGCGTTCCTGGCGAACGCGCTGCCTCATCTTGGGAATGGAATCTCCGGGCATGCTTTCCAGAGCCCCTTCGCATCGCCACCCGGTGTGGGCTTGTCCTCCTCGACGGTCAATGTTTTATGGGGCCTGTTCAACCTTGCCGTCGGCTACCTCCTTGTCTGTCGTGTCGGCAGTTTTAATCTGCGCAAGACCCAACACGTCCTCGTCCTGGGGGCGGGTATCCTGATCATTTCGCTCATTTCGGCCCACACATTCGGAAGGCTTCACGGTGGTCGCTGAGGCGCGCTTCCTCTGAGGTCCGCCACGACTGCCGCAATCCTGCAGCACTTCGCAAGGGACTCGGCAACCCAATAAGAGGGCCGAGTACCTTCCCGTTACTCAGGTAATGGCGGAATTACACAAGTATTACAGTCAGGCCGTCCTGCCCTTGGTAGGTTAGCTATGGGGTTGGTCGTATTTAACCGACCACGAAACGGGGACTTTCCTTGGATATGGAACTGCAAGATCTGGAAAAACGGCAAGCAGAAAAAGGTGAAGTGAATTGGATCACCGCGGCGTTCATGGCGGCGTTTCATGTGGGCGCCATCGCTGCACTGTTCTTCTTCTCATGGAAGGCACTGTTTGTCGCGATGTTTTTATGGTGGGTTTCCGGCAGCCTCGGCATTGGGATGAGTTATCACCGTCTGCTGACGCACCGCGGATACAAGACTCCGAAGTGGATGGAGTATTTCTTGACGGTGTGCGCCACGCTGGCTCTGGAAGGCGGGCCGATTTTCTGGGTGGCGACGCACCGCATTCACCATCAGTACTCGGATCAGGAAGGCGATCCGCATTCGCCAATCGACGGCAAGTGGTGGGCGCACATGGGATGGATTCTCATGGGCAAGTCGATGCACCATGACACAACCACGCTGGCCCGCTACGTTCCCGACCTCGCCAAAGATAAATTCCACGTTTGGATCACGAAATATCATTACGTTCCGCAGGTTATTGTGGGCGTCGCGCTGTATGCCATTGGCGGACTGCCGTGGCTGCTGTGGGGAACGTTCCTCCGTACCGTAGTTGGATTGCACGCCACCTGGCTGGTGAATTCGGCGACGCACTCGTGGGGCTCGCGGCGCTTTGCAACTCGCGATCTTTCCACCAACAGCTGGTGGGTGGCCCTGCTGACGTTCGGCGAAGGCTGGCACAATAATCACCATGCGCATCCGACGGCGGCGCAGCATGGATTCACCTGGTATGAAGTCGACATGAACTGGTACGGCATTTGGGCGCTCAAGACTCTGGGCCTAGCTTGGGATATCAAGCGGGTGAAGTTGGACGAAGTCGAGCGTGGTCTGGTGCCGACACCCAATGGGCGGTTGATTACTGCGGCGATGCCGGAAGTTTCGATCGCTGGCGACTGAGCGGTTCGAAATAAGTTTTAGGAAATAAGCCCTGGCTTTTGGCCGGGGCTTTTTGTTTGGAACGCTTTATCGCAGCGCTGAAAGCGCTGAGCCACCCAAAAGCGCCGCTTTCTTATACGCGGATGATCATCACTTCGGTGGCCTTGATCAGGGCGGCTGCGGTTTGACCCTTCTTGAGTCGCATTTCGCGCGCGGACGTTGCGGTGATAATCGATGTGATCTGCTGGCCGCCAATCGATATCTTGACCTCGGCCATGAGGCCGCTGATACGCACAGAATCGATGCGTCCCACCAATTGATTGCGTCCGCTGACCCGGCGGATGACGTCCTGCCTCTCGCGTTCGGACCTTCCACGGGTTCGGAAGAGGAGTTTGTCCACTTCGCTTTGCGGAATCCGGTGGTGTCCTCCGGCTGTGCGGACGCTGCGCAGCTTGTTCTTGTAGATCCACTGCTTGATGGTGGGAAAGCTGATCCCCAACTGCAAAGCCGCATCCCGCAGCTGCAGCAAATCGTCACTGTTCCGCTGGGATTGCTGTTTCGCGAGCATCGGAAGAAATCCTATCGTTAGTACGGTGTGCGGTCAATCCACGGTTTGTATAGAAACAAGGCACAGGATGAGTAAAAGTGAATTGATCTGTATCGCTTTGGACAGAAGAGCCGTAGTTCATATACACTGCACACTTCTCGTGCCGATCTTCATCCTGGGGGGTAGGAATGCGCTACGTTCGTCTAGTGTTTACCTTGATGGTGCTGTGCTTTTTGTCCAGCGTGTCTGCGTTCCCGGCATGGGCCCAAACGGGAGCTCTGGCAGGTCCACCCGCCCCCGACCCCTGCGCGAGCGGCCACGAGTTCGCCACCACCGATTGCACGCTGACCTGGCACGGCATCACGCTGTACGGTGCGTATGACGTCGGCTTCGGCTGGGTCAGCCACGGCTTGCCGGAAAACGGCTACAACTATGAAGGCGAATCTCTGGTGAACCGAAACGGCTATCAACATCGATTCCTCGTCGCACCAAACAACCTGTCGCAGACGGGTCTGGGCATCAGGGGCAAGGAAGAGTTTCGGCCTGGCTGGTCGGTTGTGTTCAACGCTTCAACGGGCATCAATCCACAGTCCGGCCTGCTCGCTAACGCTTCAAGGACCGACATCATCAACAACGGTCTTCCCCGGAGCAGTTATTCGATAGCCATTGACGGCGCGCGCGCGGGCCAGCCTTTCAATGACGAATTCTATGCCGGCATATCGTCCACAAATTTCGGCACGCTGACCTTCGGTCGGCAGCGCGCTCTCGGCACCGATACGATGCTGCTTTACGATCCGGCCGGCGGCTCCTATGCCTTTTCGTACATCGGGTATAACGGCACGATGGCCGGCGGCGGCGACACCGAGGACAGCCGTTGGGACGACGCCCTGAAGTATCGCCTCGCCTATGGCCCGGTCCACTTCGGCGCGATGTATAAACTCGCGGATGGCTCTGCCGGCTGCTACTCGGCCTCCGCGGGCTGGACTGACACCACCTGTACTCCGGAACAGGCGCATAACAACGCCTATGGATTCGATCTCGGTGGGAAAGCCGGCAAGTTCTCCGCCGATGTGCTCTTCCAACATTACAACCAGGCGATCAGCGTATTGAACCCCTTGCTGGGGCCGCAGAGTCTGACGCAGCCATATCAGTCGACCACGGACAGCATCAATACCAACCAAGTCACCGGAGCCAATCTGATCGACCCGAACGACACCGTATACGGCATCGTGACCGACAACAACGCAGCTATGTTCGCCGCCAAATATACGGGGAAGCAGTTCAAGTTTTTTGCCGGCTACGAATACATCTGGCAGAACAACCCGAAGGACCCGCTGGGTGTGGGCGCCTCGGACCAGGGCGGTTACTTCATGAGCGGGGTGGAAGACAACAATCTTGATTCTGAAAAGTTGGTGAACATCTGGTGGACGGGCGCGAAGTACACTTACCGCAGCAAAACGGACGTCACTTTCTCCTGGTATCAACAGCGGCAGAACGACTTCCGTGTTCCGCCGACATGCTCGCCCTCAGCCGGTTTTCGCGCTTCCTGCGCGGGCACCCTCAACGAGGGGTCGCTCTATGTGGATCATCACTTCACCAAGCGTTTCGACGGTTTTGCCGGGATTGCTTATTCCTGGGTGAGCGGCGGTCTGGCCATCGCCATTCCTCATGGCCCCGGCGTCCCCTATCACTACAACAACAACTTTGCTCCGACCGTCGGTGGTCGTTTCACCTTCTGATCGCTTCCGCCGGGGGCTCGAAATCGCCACGACTTCATTCCACCCAACAAACGACATTCCGATTCTGTCGATACGCTTCCCGTTCTGATGACCCCTTGCGGGCTGCGTTCTGCTGACGCCGTAGATACCTTCTGCGTTGTGTCCGATAACACACAGCCGGGAGCGCGGTAAAATCGGGGTGAGCTTCCATGCGCATCTCAAGCCGCCGCGGAACCATCGCTTTCTTCCTCATACTGGGCATCATCCTGGTTGCCCTGGCTGTCGCTCTAAACGTCGGGTGGATCATCCTCAACTGGCGCGAGGGGGTGCTGCTGTTTTTCGGCATCGTGTTTTTTGCGCTCATCATCGCGGGGATGGTGGTGAATACGATTTTTCTTCTGCGCGAATTACGGCGCAGCGAGCAGCATGACAGCTTCATCAATGCGGTGACCCACGAATTGAAGACGCCTGTGGCGTCGATCCGGCTGCACCTGGAGACGTTGCAGCGCCGCGACCTGCCTGAAGCGCGGAAGCAGGAGTTTTACCGGCTGATGTTGAGCGACACGGACCGGCTGACCGAGACGGTCGAGCAGGTGCTGCGTGCCGGGCGCGCGGGCGACAAGAAGGCGGGCCGGGACAAGGCGGAGGTCGACTTCGGACAACTGGTTCGCGATTGTATGGACGCTACCCGGTTGCGGCATCACCTGCAGCCGGAGGCGATCCGGTATCAGGAGACTGCCGGCGACGGGAGCGAGCTGTTCGTGCGGGGCAGCGCCGAAGATTTGCGAACGGCCGTCAGCAATGTGCTCGACAACGCCGTGAAGTACTCGGGGGAGAGCGTCGACGTGCGGGTGCAACTGGAATCGCCCGACGAAAAGCGAATTGTGCTGCGCGTGCAGGATCAGGGAGTGGGTATTCCTCCCGACGACATGAAGCGGATATTCAGACGCTTCTATCGCGTGACCCACCGTTCGCTGGCGCATGTGAAAGGCACCGGTTTGGGGCTATTCATCGTGAAGGCGATAGCGCAGAAGCATGGCGGCAAGGTGTTCGCTGAAAGTGCTGGGGAAGGGCAGGGAACCACGATTATTCTGGAACTGCCGAGGTGGGAGGCATGAGCCGGGTTCTCGTGGTGGAGGATGAAGCGCACCTTGCGCAGGGGTTGCGTTTCAACCTGGAGGCCGAGGGGTACGCGGCGGAGGTGGTGGGCGATGGCGAGGCGGCTACCGATCGCTTGCTCGAAAAGAAAGAGAATTTCGATGCGGTGGTGCTCGACATCATGTTGCCAGGGAAAGATGGATTCAGCGTGGTGTCGGAGTTACGGGCAGCGCGCAATTATGTGCCGGTGCTGATGCTGACGGCGCGGGGGCGTCCGGAAGATGTGCTGAAGGGTTTTGCTTCGGGTGCGGACGATTATCTGGCGAAGCCGTTCGATCTTTCAATTTTGCTGGCGCGGCTGCAGGGATTGCTGCGGCGCAGCCAGTGGGTTCGCGGTGGACATGCGCCGGGGGTAACCGAGCCGAAGGCCGATGCGAGTGGCGTTGGAGACTTCGGAACGTTTTCTTTCAGTGGAAAGACGATCGATTTCGGCGCGCTGGAACTGCGGTCGGGAGAGAGCACGATTCATCTGACGCTGATGGAGTCGGAGCTGCTGCGGCATCTGGTGCGCAATGACGGCAAAATCGTGTCGCGCAAGCAGATTCTCGAAGAAGTGTGGGGGCTGCACGAAGATACCGACACGCGCGCGATCGATAATTTTGTGGTGCGGCTGCGGCGGTATATCGAGGATGATCCCGGGCATCCGCGACACCTGCTCACGGTGCGCGGGGTGGGGTACCGGTTCTTGGCCAAGCCGGAAGAGAAATAGGAACACATCCCGCAAGAATTCTACGCGCGGCAGAGTTCTGCCAGCAGGGTTTCCCGGCGCTCGAGCGCGATTCCATCGATGCGATTCAGGACGACCACGTAAATCGGGATCGCTATTGCTGCGAAGACGAGGAACAGCAGCGTGGCGATCCATAGATTCTGGTAGAGCCGTGCGATGACGAATCCCGCAATTCCCAAACCTACGATCACGATCTGAACCCCGAAGCTGGCCAGTACCGTCGTCTGCGAAACGTTCTGGCGGCCGAAGGTGGAGAAGTCGCGCTTTCTGGGAGAGTACAGCGAGAGTAGATTCCCGGCCGTGAAGTTCAAAGGCACGGCGAATAGAAGTCCAGCCACGGTCGCGATCGATACAGCGAGGTGGGGAGTGCCGTAGAGGTAGGAAACGGCGATCCACGCGAGCGCGGTATTGAAGACGAGGATGCTGGCGTGGGTGAGGTTCTTGGCCAGCACGATTTGTCGGAAGGTGACAGGAGAGGCGTAGAAAAACTGCATGCCGGCAGCGTCTCCGCCGAAGCTGTTGAAGACCAGATTGGTGAGGACCAGGATCGCATAGGCCGCGGCGCCGGGGAATGCCATGTCGGGCGTGCGGCTGAAGGCGCCGGATTGCCGCATGGGATTCATCGGTCCCATGCGAAAGATCACCAGCATGAAGACCGGCATGATCAATGTGAGCAGCATGGGGCCGCTGCGGGCGAGGTAGCGAACTTCTTTTTCGAAGACCGCCGCGACGGAGGGTGAGAATGCGGGCAGGTCCCATCCCACTTGCACATCTTGTACCTGCGCCACTTTTGGGCGCGCTGCCGCTTCGCTGAGGTTTTCGCCGCGAAACTGGGCACGCAGACGCAGGTGCAGGAGCAGGCTGATGGCCGCGGTTAACAGAGCAAGCACGACCAGAGAAAGGCTGCCGAGCGCAAGTTTTCCGTGAGAAGTTTGGGCGATTGCGCTCGCTGCGATGCCCGGAGGTAGGAGCGCCTGAATCTGCGCCCCGATTTGAGCGGCACGGCTGAATTCAGGGTGCGGGCCTTTGCCGAGATGTTCAATGGCCGGGCCGATCAATTGAAAACTCAGCATGGAGAGGATGAAGAGCACGCCCAAAATCTCACGCGTGCGGCGCTGTGCCAGCCAGCGCTCCAGCCAGGCGAAGACCGTCTGCATCAGGACCAGGTTGAAGAGTGCGAAGGTCAGCAGCACCAGCAGCGCCCAGGGAAATAACGCGGGGCGCGCGACGCCGGTGCCGAGCAGAACTCCAAACAGCGCCACACTGCCGAGCGCGCTGGCCGGGTCGAAATAGCCGTAGGCGAGGCGAATCAGAAAATACGAACGATAGGTGAGAGGGAATCGCAGCAGCTCGCCGGAGTCCGGATTGTTGGTGAAGGCGGTGGCCATCACGGGAAAAACTTGCCAGAAGAAAAAGATGGGCCACAGGATCAGTGCGAGGTATTCGGCCTGGCCTTGCGAGACCAGGTACCAAGCCGTTCCGGTGGCGGCGGCGAAGCCACCGAAGCCGCCAAGGGCGAAGGCTGCAGTCACGATGATGCGCGAGACCAGTTCCATTTTGCCGCGCTTGCTGCGCAGACCATTGACGAACATGCGCCAGCGGAGTTCGGCAATGGCGGTGAGCTGGGATGGAACTTTGGGAGGCGTCATTTCGGGTGGTGTCGATTCTTGCACATCTCGATCGGATGCGCATCAGCGTAAGGCATTGAAACAGAAACTCTTGCCAGGCAAAGATGCGATCACGCTGGGGCCGGTGTGATCTCAATCACAGGCAGAGGTGGGGCCGTTCACGGTTGCCCCGCGATTGCCGATGAGACCCTTAGATCTGTAGAGGAAATGAAGATCATGGCACCTGAAGAGATTCCGCTGTGGGCGACAGTTGCGCATCCTTTCGCGAGCGCGTTGGAGTACGCTTTCGGCTGTCACCATAGCAAGTTGAGCCGAGTTTTCACGATCGAAGGGCACAGCTACAAAGTGTGCTGCGGTTGTGGGGCGCACTTCGACTACTCTCTTCAGACAATGTCGATTACGACTCACCACAAGCCGTTTCATCCGCTGAGGCGGTTGCGGGCCAGCCGGATCTACCGGCGAAGAAAGCTCCTGCGCCGCGCGTCGCGCTCCTGACACCCTGCTTTCCAGGTCGAGGCGTTTTATCCCAGCCACGAAAGTTCCTGCTCGGTGCGGCGTTCGCCGCCCACGATGCGCAGGAAGAGTTGTTCCAGCGTCAGTTTCTCGCCGGAGGGTTGTGCGCCGTTGCCAGATTCGGCTGGTGTTTGCGCGTCGACTCCGGCGCGCAGTTCTTCGAGCGAGCCTTGGGCGACCAGGCGTCCCTGATGAATGATGGCGACGTGACTGCACAGCCGTTCGACGATCTCCAACACGTGCGACGTGAGGAAGATGGTGGCGCCGCGGGCGATCATGCCCTGCAGCATGGATTTCAAGGTTCCGGCGGCGATGGCGTCGACGCCTTCGAAGGGCTCATCGAGGAAGAGGACCTTGGGTCCGTGAATCACGGCGGCGGCGAGGGCCAGCTTCTTCTGCATGCCGTGGGAATAATCGGTGACGAGTTTTTTCGGCTGGTCGGCGAGTTGCATGAACTCGAGCAACTCAGCGGCGCGTTTAGCGGCGGTGGTGCGGTCGAGGCCGTACATGCGTCCCGCGAAACTGAGAAACTCAGCGCCGGTGAGGCGGCCGAATAGTGCCATGCCTTCGGGCACGACTCCAATCTGGCGTTTGACTTCGACCGGGTGCGCGTTGAGATCGATGCCGAGGATTTCAATGCGCCCGGCACTGGGCGCAAGCAGCCCAGTGAGCATCTTGATGGTCGTGGATTTCCCCGCGCCATTGGGACCGAGGAAGCCGAAGAATTGTCCAGGGGCGACGCGCAGGTTGACGCCGTCAACGGCCACGAGTTCTCCGAAACGGCGGCTCAGGCCTTGAGTCGAGATGGTGGGTGCGAGGTCCATTGGAGTCTTCGAATCTAGCATACCCGGCGAGGGGCTTGATGGCTGCTCCGTAATATCTCGGCTCCGAACCTTCATGACAACATCGGTCGAGCTTCGCTCGACGGACAGCCGAAGGCGGCTGTCCCCACATCAACTTTGTCAAGGCGTGGACTTCGTCTTGGCTGGCGGATTCTTGGTCTGTGGTGTGTTCGGGCGCGCGTACTGGATAGCGCGTAGGTTCGATGTCTGGAACGTCGTGTTTGACGGCACGACCGGACGTTTGGCGGAGGTGAGGTCGTAGTTCACGAAGGCGCGGCGGTCCGTGACGTTGGATAGTTGGAGGAAAGTGGAAGTTCCGGGTATGGCCGTTGATCCGGTGATCGACAGGCCCGCGCCGTCGGAGAAAGCCAGGGCGGCTCCGTCGGTTTGAGCCTGGCGGCCTTCGAATTGGTCAATGGTGATATTCCGAAATCGCTCGCAGTGAATGCCGTCCGAAAAATAGTCGGGCAGGTTGTCTCCCCATTCCAGTTCTAATCCATGCACGTGAACATCTTGCACCCAGCGGCAGTAGACCGCGGGGATGTCGTGTTTGAAAATTCCTTCATGGAGGTTGCGGGCGGTCCAGCGCAGATCGAAGTTGCCGCCCATGCTGCGGGCGATGGCCGGCTCGGGCGCGATGATTTTCAAACGGACGCGGTCGAAGGTTAGACCTTGGATCGGATTGTGTTCTGCGCCGTAGATGAGGATGCCGCTCTCGGCCTCGGCCGTGATGTTGGAGAAGGTGACGTCGCGGACTGATCCCTTACATTCTGCTTCGGAACACGGGCTCACAGCGATGTAGATGGGCTCGGCCTTGCCCCACCAGTGTCCGGAGATCAGTTTGGTTTGCATGGTGATGTTAGAGAAAAGAACGGACTGCGTACTCTCGCCGCTGTTGGTGCCGTGAAACATGCCAATTCCGCGATTCGAATGGATGGAGAGATTGTCGAAGGTGCTGAAGCGAGTGCTCTCGAGGCGAATCGCAGCGGAGCGGGAGACGAGCGAGCAATTTGTGACGTTGACATCTTCGCTGGCAAAAATGGCGAGATCGTCGTCGCCGGCCTGGATGTCGCTGTCGGAGACGTGAACGTGGCGGCAGTCGATACAGTCGATGCCGTCGTTGTTGGGAATGCGCAGGTCGTTGTCGATGTGGAGGCCGGAGAGCGTGGCTTGTTCCGTGTTCTGGAGGTGAAGTGTCCAGTTCGGGGAGGACCGGAGCGTCACGTCGCGCACGAGCACGTTCTTGCAGTTGAGGAAGATGATCATCGTGCCCGGACGGCCTCCGCCACCCTGTTTCGGGAGGACCGGGCCGTATTGCAGGTCGCGTACTCCGGCGTCGAAAGCGTCCGGGTTGCGAACGTAGTTCTTATCGAAGTCGAGGCCCACGTGGGGGGTTGTGAGGTCCATGAAGCTGTCGCCCTGGCCGTTGATGGTGCCTCGGCCGACGATGGCGATGTTGTGCGCGTCGCGGGCAACAATAATTCCGACGAGAAGGCCTTCGCCAGAAGAGTTCACTCCGTAAGTTCGGCCCATGCTGTAGTCGGCGAGTTTGGCGTAGTCGGAAATGTTCGGACTTCCCAGGATGGTTGCTCCCGACTCCAGTTGGAGAGTGATGTTGCTGACGAGTTCGAACGTTCCTGTGAGGTAAGTACCGGCGGGGAAGAGGACGGTGCCGCCGCCCGCTTGCGCACAGGCGTGAATCGCGCTGGTGATGGCAAGGGTGTCCAAGACGGAGCCGTCGCCTTTTGCGCCGAAAGTCCGCACGTTGCAGATTCCGTCCGCAGTAGGGGCCGTTTGTGAACGAAGCGGTACAGCCAAGAGGGACGCTGCCAGAAATATAAGAGAGACGAATTTGCGCCAACGCATCTACCGACCTCGATTTGTGCAGTGCCAAAAACAGCGGGCAGAGCAGTATACGAGGTCGGCTGATGCGAATCTTACGTTGCCGGGCTATTTCTTCTTCGCGGCGTCTTCGGTCCAGGGCGGAACGATGCCGGCGAAGCGCGCATAGGCGATCGATTGTCCCAGGTGCTCGGCGGCGTGGCGCACGATGAAGAGCAGAATGCCGCGCTGCGTGTTCTTCCCGCCGAACCAGTCGAGGTTCTTGTCGAGATCGGCATCTGGCATGGCCTTGATGGCGGTCTTTGCGTGGGCGAAGGAGTCTTTCAGGGTAGCGATGACCTTTGCTTTGTCAGTGGTAGATTTTTCAAGTGTCTTAATGTCGAGGTTCGCGGGAGGAGGCGTGCCGACGAGCTGGTACAAGTTGTAGTTCGCTGCGCTGACGTGTAGAAAGACTTCAGCAAAGGAGCGCACGTCTGGATTGGGGCGCCAGTTGAACTTGTCGGCGGGGATGGCTTCGGCGAGGCGCCTGAACTTGTCTTCCTGAATCATGACCTCGGCCATCACTTCAGAGCGATAGCCAGTGACGCCGGGCGTGCCGTCTTTGTAGGGATTCGCTTGCGCTACCGTGTGGGCTGCGCTCGCCGCGAAGACGAACAGGCAGAGTGCCGAGAGAAGTTGCTTCATTGGGTGAGTCTCCTTGCTGTCGCTCGCCATTCTAGCGAGTTCGGAATCCTTGGCTAGCGGTATGTCTCAACGCTCTATTCGTGATCCGTGATTACCGGCTACTTCTTTGGTCCGCAACCTCGCGCTCTATGAATGCATTCCACGCGGCCGTTGAGCGATGCCACTTGCCAGCGTAGGTGCCATCCCAGACCATCTTGACGTTCTCCGGTCCGAATTTGTCATTCCGGCCTGCCAGATGAACCGAACCGGGTCCGCCGTCCTCGTCGATGCAGTAACGAAGGCCGTAGATCATGTGCAGGTCTTCCATGTCGTAGGGCGTTGTCTGATCGATGGCTCTCTTGAAATACAGGACTTCGTATTCCCAGCTGCGACAGCCTCCTCCCGCCGGCTGCTCCCAATCGACGAACGATCCCGTCCAAGGATCAAGATTCCGAAGCAGCTCCGGGTCGGTTACCTCGACGGGATGCTTGAGTTCGCCTCCGCTGATCAGAATCATGTCAACCGTACGCTGTTGGTCGCTCGTCGCGACCGCGTCGCTCAGCAGAGCATTCCAGGCCTGGGTGGCCACGTGCCACTTTCCGTCAGCATCGCCGCGGATGATTGTTCCGATATTTACGTGATAGTTAGGCTCGCCTGGTCCGGGGAGATAAACGTAGCCATTTGCACCGGCCGAGCAGTAACGCGTGGCGTAGATCATATTCACATCGCCGCGGTCCAGGGGAGACTTCCTTCCCGGCCACTTCATATAAAACAAGACCGCAAAGGAACGGCGGAAGCACGGTGCGTCCACGAACGGTTGTTGCTGCCAATCAGCGAACTGTCCACGCCAAGGGTCGAATGCTTTCATCGACTCCGGGTCGGTAAGCTCGATAGGGTGGGCAAGACCGCCGCCTGAAATGAGGATCATTTCAGGAGAGCCTTTGCTGTGGGCGAGAGGGGCACTCGCCAGAAGTACGAGCCAAGCTAAAACGCAGCGCTTTGTCATACGTCACCTACATGGGGCACTCAAAGTAAAGACGCATGTTAGATTCGAGGGGTTAGCCATTTTGCGATCAATATTGCGTTGCGATCAAGGGCGTCTGGCAGCACAAAACTCGTTTTGGGTCCCCAGCGCCAACTCGATCGGGCGTTCAACTCAGCGGAAACGGGTGGTGCGCCAGAGAGCGATTCCGCAGGTGGCCAGCAGGGCGAGCATCGCGACCGTGAGCGCACTCGCCCAACCTAGTGAGATGTCCATGTGCGGGAGTCTTGCCATGGCCGCGAGAACAGCGAAGAGACTTGTCGTGCCGAGGATGAGGACCCAATCCAGGATCGTGCGCCCCGTGGCCCCGCTTCCGTGCGCGCGGCCTTCCATTCCGGCGCGGACGTATTCGGCTTCGACGTTGTAACGTTGGCCTTCGCGTTCGGCAGCATCCTGCCAGGAGGAGTGTTCACGCTCGGTCGCCGAGGAGAGCGCAATCGCCACTGCACCGAGCGCCATCAGGATGGATCCTCCGGCCACTTGCGCGTAGACGGTCTGGCCTGCGCCGCGCAGTTCATGGAAAACCAGAATGCCCCAAAGCAGTCCCCAGAGTTGATTGGTGTTAGAGAGGGGAATGCCGCGACTGATGCCGACGTATTTTGTGGCGTATTGCTGGAATAGATCTCCGAGGACCCAGACGAAGCCGCCCAGCATCAGCCAGAACAGAACGGTGCGGGCGCCGACGAGTTCATGCCATAGGGGAACCGCGCCGCGGTAGGCGACCGCGAGCACGGTCATGGTAGCGAGTTCTCCGACAGTGAAAAACGTGATGAACGACAGCGGATTCATGCCGGTGAGGTAGGCTTTGCGGTAGGGAATGTACATGGTGCCCCAGAGAATGCCGGCACCGAGCGCGGCGAAGATTCCCAAGGCTGCCTTGCCAGGCGCGGCCTGATGCGACGACGCTATCGCGAGCAACGTGGCGCCTCCGAACATACAGACTGCGCCGCCCAGGACGCCGAGCCAGCGTTTCCATCCCGCGTAGTGCAGTTCGTTGAAGAGCAGGAATCCCCAGAAGATGCCGAGCAGGCTGTTCGTATTCCAAAGCGGAAATGCGATGCTCAACCCGACGTTGCGGATGGCGTAAATGGTGAGGGTGTTGGCCACCGCCCACATGCATCCGGCGAGCACAGCCCAGACGATCAGGTGAGGGGCTTGGCGAACGTCGTTGCTCAGGTGCGATGTGCCGCGGATGAAGGCGGGGACGCTCCAGCGCGCGAGGAAGACTCCGAGCACCATGATGAAGGAAACGGTGATGGGAGAGATGTCGGGGTTGACGAGCTTGATGGGAGCTTCGGCGCCGCCCAGCCAGGCTCCGGCGGCGAATCCGCAGAAAATGCCGAGGGCTTGCAGGCTGCGCAGGCGGGTGGAGTGCATGGGAGTCTGCGCCGTGGGCGCGGCTTGCACGATGCCGGACGGTGAGTTCAACTCAGCTTATCCAGGAGGAAGAGGCCGCCGAGAAGCACGGTGAAGGGAATCCAGAAGTGGAGGTCGGTGGCGATCGCGCGAAAGAAGCTGTGTGAGCGGATGATCGAATTCTGTGTCTGATGCATTAGCTTCACTGTACCGCAGGTCGATCTTCGGCGAGTCTCGTTGAGTTTTCAGCCACGGCATCTTCGACTAATCCTCGGAGGGACTCCCAGGGTCCCCACTTACTGCCAACAGGAATCCTCAGTTTCCATAAAGCTTCCATGAATGAATCTGGAATTGCTGCCACCGTGAACACCGCGATGGCCTGCGACGGATTTTCAAGACGTATGGTCCGAGCCAGTTCGATGCCACTCAATCCAGGGTGATAAAGATCGGTGATTACCAGATCATAAGGTCCCCGCTGGCGCACGTGAGCGAGCGCAGCATCGCCGTCCGTAACAAACTCCAGTTCAAACCCTTCCGCCGCAAGCTTGGCCTGCACCCTCAGTCGCCAGACCTGCTCATCATTGTCAACAATGGGACCTGCTAATGCGAGCCTCGCTTGGAACAATTCCAGCGCTTCGACAGAATCGAGATGGTCGTCGATCACCAGGATTCGCATCAGAGAACACCCGGGCTTTACGAGGAACCGATTGTAGAACAAGACCGTTCGTTTTTTCCTCACATCACGGTTGGGCTACCAAGCAAAAACGCCCCGGCTCGTGACCGGGGCGCGGGCAGAACTGCGTGTAGTTTAGAAGAGATTCCACAGGAACTGGTTGTAGACCTCGTGGTGGAACTGGACTTCCTGCGCCTTCACAAAAGTTCCCAGCGCGCGGGGGCAACGGTCAGCCGAGGCTTCCTTCAGATCGGCGTAACGACCTTTGACGTCCTCGCCAAGGATCGTTGTGATCCACGGAGCCTTCTTGAAGTCGTCCAGCGCCTTGTAGATGTTGTCGGGCAGGTAGCGCTCGGCCTGGCGCAGGTTCTTGATCTTCGAGGTCTCGCCGTCGATGCCGGACTTGAAGATCGAGTACATCACCATGTAGGGATTTGCGTCGGGAGCGACGGAGCGAACCTCGACGCGCATGCTCTTCTCGTTGCCGATCGGGATGCGGATCATGGAGCCGCGATCGACGGCGGAGGCCTTGATCTGGTTGGGCGCTTCGAAGTGGGGATCGAGGCGGCGATAAGCATTCACGCTGGGATTTAGCAGCAGGCAGATGTCGTTGCCATGAGTCAGGATGCGGTCGACGAAGGCCCAGCCCATCTTGCTGAGTTGCTCTTCGCCTTTTGCATCCCAGAACAGGTTCTTGCCGTTTTCGCTGATGGAAACGTTGGTGTGCATGCCGCTGCCGTTCACGCCCACGACTGGCTTGGGCAGGAAGGACGCGGTCAATCCCATGTTGGTGGCGACCTGACGGCAGATCAGCTTGTAGAGCTGGATCTGGTCGGCGGCGGCCACGACTTCGCCGTATCCGTAGTTGATTTCAAACTGCGACGGAGCAACTTCCGGATGGTCTTTCTCGTTCTGGAAGCCCATGGCGCGTTGCACTTCTGCAGATGTGTCGATGAAGGTGCGCAGCGGGTCGCCGGGCAGGGAGTGATAATAGCCGCCGGTGTTGACGTATTCGAACTTTCCGCTCTCGTGGTAATGGCGCTCAGCGTCGGGGCCTTTGAAGAGGAAGCCCTCGATTTCATTAGCGGCGTTGAGCGTCAAACCCTTTTTCTTGTGCAGATCTTCGGCGTATCCCTTGAGCACGCCACGAATGTCACCGGAATAGGACGTGCCGCCCTTGTCGATGACTTCGCCGAATACGAGCACTTTGCCGGAGCCGAAGACATCGGCGGGCGCCCAGTAGAACGCAGCCCAATCGATGCCCAGGCGCAGATCGCTCTCGCGCTGCGCGGTGAAGCCGCGGATGGAGGAACCGTCGAAGGTGAGGTTGTCGTAACTCTTCAGCAGGAACTTCTTGTCGTAGTCGAGCATGTGCAACCGGCCTTCGAGATCGCTGAAGAGCACGGTCACGGCCTTGATCCGCTTCTCGTCGGTGAGGTACTTGAGGCGTTCTTCCTGGATCTTGCCGGCGGCGACGCGCTTCATGCGCTGTTCCTTCGCCTTAAGGTTGAGTTCTTCCAGTTCGTCGTACGAGAGTGCCAGGAAATTGCGCAGTTCAGTGGGCATGGATGTCCTTCAGTCTCCTTCGCGTAGAAACTTGAGATTTGAGCAAAACCACATCACGGATATACGGAGGTTGAAATGGCTGGTTTCAACACTTTGACTTGGAACATGCTGACTTGTAACGGGGAAGCATAGCGCGTGGGAGAGGTGCCCGCCAATCGAAAAAGCTGATGCGCGGCATAAAAGAGATTTATTCGGGATTCGCGCGCTGGATCGGTGTGATGTTGACAAAGAAAGAGCCCAAACCACGAAGGGCACGAAGGATCACGAAGGATCACGAAGGTTGCGCAATTCGAACTCGTAGATATTGGTGACGGGAGGCGAAATTGCAAAAGAGCAGCGGGTCAAAGTTTCGACGCTGCAAAGGAGCCGACCATCCAATCGTTCGTGGGATTGAGTCTTCCACAGTCCAGGCACTTCGTTTTGGCGAACTGGGTCGAGCAGTGGGGACAGACTCCGTGGGCTTGGAACATATCGAAGGCCTGTCCGCACTTTCCGCACTGCCAGTACTCTCCCGCCGGTGGGGCCGTATTGCACGTGGGACAGGCGAATCCGTCCCGGCGCGGCAGTTTGGCGAGACGCAAGAGGGCGCGCGCGTGCTGCAGGCCGCTCCAGCAGTTCATCAGCATGAAGACGGCGATTGCGCCCAACCAGAGGTCCTGCTGCCAGAGCGCCAGACCGATAAAACCTGCCACTCCGAGCAAGCCGAGGACCGTGGCCACCATCAAACTGCGGGCGCGTCCGAGCACAAACCAGAGAAGGGAGCGAAGGATCTGACCGCCGTCCAAGGGATAGATGGGAAGGATGTTGAAAATCAGCAAACCCAAGTCGATGTATAAGACCGCCCGGACGAATCGGTAGACGTCGGGCGCTGTTTCAGCCCATCCTTGTGAGCGGCCGAAAATGAAGACCACGAGCAGTAGGGGAAAGAGCACGACATTAACCAATGGGCCAGCCGCAATGCTCCATAACGTAGCGCCCGGCCTGGGTGGAGGGTCCACGTAGGCGACGCCGCCGAGGGGCCAGAGCACGATCCGGTCCGCTCTGCCTCCAACCTGGCGACAGGCAAGAGCGTGGCCGAACTCGTGAATCATCACGATGAGAAAGAGCGCAAGGTATTCCAGAACATTCCATGAGACGGACGAATAGCTGCCCTTTCGCGACTGGATTTCGTACGCCGCCACCAGGAACCAGGACCAATGAAGAAAGACATCAATTCCGGAGAAACGAAACAGGTGGATCGATCCTTGGCGACCAGTCGGCATGCGCGAAGTTTACTGCATTATGCGCGTGGACGGTATGTGACCAGTGGTTCGCGCGGATGGATGGGTCGAGAGTTATGGTCCCACTTCTCGCAAAGGACGCGAAAAATGGGGCTCCCGTCGAAATTACTGGCGGTGAGCCGATGCGCCCGCGGCCAACTCGCGCAGGGTGGTGAGAAAGCCCTCAGCGGTGCGCGGATCGTAGAGCGCGTCGAGCGAAATGGTTGCCGAGAACTGGGGAGACTCGGGGCGGAAGCGGACCTGCAGCACGTCCTGCTGGCGTACCGTCATCAGGGTGTTGAGTTCGGGAGAGGAATCCTGCTTCCAATGGGTGCGGGTGGTGAGGATCACAGGACCTGGTTCGTAGACGTCCCACTCGCGCTCGTCATGGTGGCGGGCCGTGACCCCACGGCTATGGGCGCACCAGCGGTGGCGAACAACTTCCAGATGGAAACTGGGTGAACCGCCGAGGTCAGCTTCGAAGGTCAGGGTTTCTTTCTGCTTGTGGTAGCAGCTCAGCAACCAGTGCACCGGCATAGCGCGGGGCCGGAACTTCATAGTGACGTGTGCGTTTTCGAAGCTTCGGGAAGGGAACTGCAGGCGAGCATGCAGGCGGGAACTGTTGAGCCAGTGAAAGTCGAGGATGCGTCCTTTGCCGGCGCAGGCCGATTGCACCCAGCGCAGAGCTTCGGTTCCTCTCCGACGGTTGTAGGCGGCAAAGAGGAAGTACCACGCTCCCAAAGCCACCACCGCGCCGACAACGTCAATGACTAGAAGGCGTCCCACCGCGTCTTCCCCATAGTGCTCTGATGCCGATGGTACGTCCGAGGTTGCGGTCGAGGCAAGGGGACAATAGACTCCAATAACGATTTTTTCTGGGAGCAGTTGCGGTGGCTGTGGAAAACGAGACAGTCCCGGGGAGCCCGGTTGGTTTCGGCAGATTCGACCAGGCTATCCCGTTACAATGACGCCGTGGCCTTCGTCATCCGCGAATTCCAGCCAGAAGATCTCGACGTGCTCTGGCGTATCGATCAGGAGTGCTTTCCGCCGGGAATCGCTTATTCGAAGCGGGAACTGCGGGACTACGTGGATCATCGGAGATCGTTTACGCTCGTCGCGACAGACGCGGATACGGGCAAAGTTGCGGCATTCATCGTGGCGCACCATGCCCCCACAGGACACGTGATCACCATTGACGTTGTCGCCGGGGCTCGCCGCTCGGGCGTGGGGTCGTTGCTGCTGCAGGCCGCGGAAGATCGACTGCGCGAGGCGGGATCGAACGCTGTGGGATTGGAAGCCGCCGTCGATAACCTGGCAGCGTTGGCGTTCTACAAGCGGCATGGCTATAGCGTGATCCGGACATGGCCGCGCTACTATTCGAACGGCGTGGATGCGCTGGTGTTGAAAAAAGAACTGGGCGATTGAGTCGAAAGACACAATTGCGCTGCGATGCCTTCTACGGATAACTTGCCTATTCGGGCTAAGACAACATGAAAGTTGCCATTCAGGGGGAACTCGGGTCGTTCAGTCATGAGGCAGCAGAACGGATGCTGCCGCGTTGCACGGTTGTGCCTTGTTCGCGGTCGGCGGAGGTATTCGATCGCGTGCAGCGCGAGAGCGTGAATGCTGCCGTGATTCCGATCGAAAACACGCTGGCCGGGACGGTGGCGGAGCACGCCGATCTGATGCTCACGCGCGAGGTCTTCATTCAGGCGGAGTTTCTGCTGCGCATCGTGCATAACGTGATTGCTATAC
Organism: uncultured Acidobacteriaceae bacterium; assembly: GCA_963701935.1. Taxonomy (GTDB): domain Bacteria; phylum Acidobacteriota; class Terriglobia; order Terriglobales; family Acidobacteriaceae; genus Sulfotelmatobacter. The sequence goes on from CAVPBT010000006.1 coordinate 644,665, forward strand.
CTGGCGTGCGTCTAGGGGCGCTGCGAAAGGTGTTGTCGCATCCGGTGGCGCTCGATCAGTGCCGCGATTTTTTCCGGCGGCATCCGAAAATTGAGGCGGTGCCGTTCTATGACACGGCGGGGAGCGTGAAGCATGTGATCGCCAACCAATTGAAAGACGCAGCGGGAATCGCCGGAAAGCAAGCCGCGCGCGAATACTCCGGGAACATTCTTCAGGCAAGCATTGAAGACGACAAGCGGAACTTTACACGCTTCTTCCTGATTCGAAAGGTCGGACGTGGCGCCGGGAAGAGGAAGGGAAGTGTGGACTATCACCGGCTGATTCCGCGGGGCGCCAACAAAACCTCGATCGTTTTCCAGGTGAAGAACACGCCGGGAGCGCTCTTCAAGTCGCTCAGCGTATTTGCGCTGCGGGATATCAGCTTGAGCAAGATCGAGTCGAGGCCCATGCGCGGGCGGCCGTGGGAGTACGTGTTCTACGTGGACTTCCTGCGGGGCGACGACGAACCGGCGCGCAACGCGCTGCGCCATCTGGGTGAGGTGGCCGAGTTCGTGAAGGTGCTGGGGATTTATCCGGCAGCGTGAGTCCGGGGGCGACCCTTGTTGCCGGCGCCGACCTTTCCTACATTTCGGACGATCGTGTCGGCTCACGAGTACGATGCGCTGGGCGATGACTTCGAAAAGGAGAAAGACGGGCTGTTCGGTGACGAGGGCCTCTTCAAGGATGTCGATCAAGTCGCGCAGCTTAGAAAAGAAGCTGGGCATCTATGAACTCGCGCAGTTCACACCGAAGTGAAACAGCGACAGTCTCGTGTCACATCATAGAGTGACGCGGCGCACATTCCGGTTCGCCGCACTCTCCTAAACTTATCGCCCGTGTAAACCGTCCCTCGGTTACGACGGAAATCTGCATGAATGGAGAGTGGTATGCGTGTATTGAAGGTTTTGTGTGTATTCCTGTGCGTGGTGGCACTGGGCTCAATGGCCATGGCCGGATCGAAAAACAGTATGGGAATTCACGACGTGAACAACGTCACGTTCGTTGCGCCGGTCCGCGTTGGAACGGCTCTGCTACCGGCAGGAGAATATGTCGTACGCCATGTGATGGAACAGCAAGACCACATCATGGTGTTCAAAAGCGTGCACGGCAAGGATGAAGTGAAAGTGAAATGCACGCTGGTTCCGCTGGCGAAGAAGGCAGACCACAACGAAGAGATTTACAAAGTCGACGCCAGTAAAGAGAGGGTGCTCCAGGAACTAGTGTTTCGCGGCGACACTTCGAAGCACGTCTTCTAGGCCTGGACCGCGATAGAGACTCAGTTCGATGTGGCCGGGTGAGGCGCGACAGTGCGCGTGCACACTCTTGGGGCTGAGGTGTTGACGTTTCGAATCCCAGGTGCCCACCGCGGCGCGCCAATAAGTCACTCGATGGTCGAAGCATTCGACGCGCCGTGAGCGATTGGGGCGGAATGGATCATGCCATCCCCATCGCTGTCGGGCTGGGAGGCGGGTATTCCTCGTCCGTGTGATCCTTCTAAATTTAGGCCTTGCAAGAGGTTATCCTCCGCGTTAGCCTCTGCACCTTAGGCACATTTCACTGAAGCCATAACGGAATAGAATTCAACATCTTGCAGAAGTACCTCCCGGGGCTGCTGAAACCTTTCCCGGGGGAGTATCATCTAAACTTGAGCGAGTTACACTCAAGGAGACATATGAGCCAGCAGTCGCCGGTCGAGCGCACTCCTAAGACTAAGGAAATAAACGATCAAAAGGCACTTCCGGTGCTTCCGGTACGGGATACCGTATTATTCCCACACGCCGTTTTACCCCTCACGGTGGGCCGGGAGAGTTCCGTTCAGCTGATTAATTCCCTCGGGGAAGACAAGACCATCATTGTGGTGGCGCAGCGCGAGGCGCGGGTTGATTCCCCGCAGCCCAGCGACCTTTATACGGTGGGAACCTCCGCTGTAGTGCACAAGGTCGTCAAGATGCCCAACCAGAGCCTGTTTGTGTTTGCCGAGGGCCTGGAACGGGTAAAGCTGGGCGAGTTCACCCAGTTGGCGCCGTTCATGAGCGCTTACTACTCGACTTTGCCCGAGGGAACGACGCCGGTCCCGACGTCTGAGATCGAAGCACTGCAGCGCAATGTCCTGACACTGTTCCAACAGATCGTCGCGGGTTCGCCCACACTGTCGGATGAACTCTCGACCGTGGCGATGAACATTGATGAACCCGGCCGTCTGGTGGACTTCATTGCATCGTCGCTGCCGTCGCTGTCGACGCCCGACAAGCAGGACACGCTCGAGACGCTCGATATCCACGTGCGTCTGGAGAAGATTAACCAGCATCTCGCCAAGGAACTCGAAGTACAGCAACTGCGCAACAAGATCCAAAGTGAAGTGCAGGATCGTGTGCAGCAGACGCAGCGCGAGTACTACTTGCGCGAACAGATGAAGGCCATTCAGAAGGAACTGGGCGAGCAGGATGAAGGGCAACGCGACGTCGAAGATCTGAAAAAGAAAATCGAAGAAGCCGGCATGCCCGATGAAGTGAAGAAAGAAGCTCTGAAGGAATTGGGGCGGCTCTCGCGCATGTCGCCGATGGCGGCGGATTATTCACTCACGCGCAACTACATTGAATGGCTTGCCGTGCTGCCATGGGCGAAGACTTCCGGGCAGGAAATCGAGATTCCCAAGGCGAAAGAGATTCTCGACACGGATCACTACGATCTCGAGAAAGTCAAAGACCGCATCCTGGACTATCTCTCTGTTCGGCGACTGAAGCCGAACATGAAGGGGCCGATTTTGTGCTTTGTGGGGCCCCCGGGCGTCGGCAAGACTTCGCTTGGTAAGTCGATCGCACGCGCGCTGGGCCGCAAGTTTGTAAGACTCTCGCTCGGTGGCGTGCACGATGAAGCGGAAATCCGCGGGCATCGGCGTACTTATATCGGTGCGTTGCCGGGGCAAATCATTCAGGGCATTCGGCGGGCGGAGACGAAAGATCCCGTCTTCATGCTTGATGAAATCGACAAGGTGGGACGCGACTTTCGCGGCGATCCGGCCTCGGCGCTGCTGGAAGCGCTCGATCCGGAGCAGAATTCGTCGTTCCGGGACAACTACCTGGACGTGACATTCGACTTGTCGAAGGTGCTCTTTATCACGACGGCGAACATGCTCGACCCGATTGCGGAGCCTTTGCGTGACCGCATGGAGATCATCGAACTGCAGGGCTATAGCGAGGAAGAGAAGGTTCACATTGCATTCCGGTACCTGATCCCGCGCCAGATCGAAGAGAACGGCATTACGAATGAGCAGATCGAGTTTCCCGAGGAGTCGGTGCGTTACACGATTCGCCACTACACGCGGGAAGCTGGAGTGCGCAGCTTGGAGCGTACGATCGGAACGATCTGCCGCAAGCAGGCACGGCGCCTGGCGGAAGGGAAGACCGAAAAACTGATTGTCACCAAGGAAGTCGTGCAGGAATTTCTGGGCGGCATCAAGATTCGCAGCGAGGGAGAAATCGCGGAACGGACCGAGCGGCCTGGTGTGGCTGTGGGTCTGGCGTGGACTCCCTCGGGTGGCGACGTGTTGTTCGTCGAAGCCAATGCGATGAAGGGCAAGGGTGGGTTCACCATGACCGGACAGATTGGCCAGGTCATGCAGGAGTCGATGCAAGCGGCGCTGACATGGGTGCGGTCGAACGCGGACCGGCTTGGAGTGGCGGAGGATTTCTTTGCCAGCCACGACATACACATTCACGTGCCCGCAGGCGCGATTCCGAAGGATGGGCCTTCGGCTGGAGTGACCATGGCCACGGCCCTGGTGTCACTGCTGACCAAGCGGCGCATCACACCGCTCCTGGCGATGACCGGAGAGATCACGCTGAGTGGGAACGTTCTGCCGGTCGGCGGGATTAAAGAGAAAGTCCTCGCCGCAAAGCGCGCCGGTGTGACCGATGTGATTCTGCCTGCGGAAAACAAAATGAACGTCGAGGAGGATCTCACACCGGAGCAACTGGAGAACTTCAGGATTCATTATGTGAAGACGATTGAAGAGGCGCTGCGGGTATCGCTGCCTCAGCTCGCGGAGGGTTCGGCGGCGAAGATCCTCCCTACGCCGCCGGTGAAAGAACCGGAAGCGGTTCACGATAAAGTGCTAACGCAAGCCTGAAAGGTCCGTGAGAGATTCAAAGGCTGGCCTCGCGAGAGACCAGCCTTTTTTTTGTTCCTAGGCGTCGCCGATTCGCAGAAGATGCCAGCCCACTCGGGTTACACTGATCGCCGATGCGCGTGCGTGTTCTATTCTTCGGAATGTTGAAAGATATCGTCGGGAAGCCGGCGGATGAGATCGACCTGCCGGAAGGATCTTCCGTCGCCGATGTGCTCAGGCGATACGAATCCCAGATTCCGCAGCTGAAACAGTCATTGCCATCTCTTGCGATAGCGGTGAACCAACAATACGCGGGGCCCGATACTAAATTGAAGGCTGACGATGAGGTCGCTCTGTTGCCGCCCGTGAGCGGCGGCGCGCCTGAGCCGGCAGGACGCCACCGCTGCGCAACGATTGTTCGTGAGGTCATTGACGCGCAACGGGTCGTGGGTGCCCTGAAGCGTGGGGAAGATGGCGCCGCGCTGGTCTTTGAGGGCGTGGTTCGCAACCAGACCCGCGGCCGCAAGACGCTTTATCTTGACTATGAAGCCTACGAAGAGATGGCGCTGCAGGAAATGGAGTCGCTGGCTATCCAGGCACTGCAACAGTTCCAGATTCGTGATGTGTCTATCGTCCACCGGTTGGGACGGCTGGAAATCGGCGAGACCAGCGTGCTGATCGCGGTGGCGTCGGCACATCGCGCCGCTGCGTTTGACGCCTGCCGGTGGCTTATCGATACGCTCAAACGTACCGTGCCCATCTGGAAGAAGGAGCACTTTGAAGATGGCGCGGTCTGGGCCGACGGCGAACCGTTCCCGGCGGAGATCCCGCGCGCAAATTCCGGGACTTGAGGCAGCCCCGCGCTGCAAGCCGCATCTAACTGAGCGGCCGGGACCTTTGCGCTCGGGCAAAGTTTATAATTCGACTACTCGATGAGAAAATCCGCCAAGAGTCTGCTGCTGATCGGCGTGCTCGCTGTCTCCAGCGGCCTATGGGCGCAGCAGACGCCGGCCCAGCCCAACCCGCCCCAGCAGAAACCCGCGAACCAGGAACGCCAGTCCGAGCCGACGACGACCATCCGAGTCGACGTCAACTTGATCAACGTATACGTCACCGTGACCGACGAACACGGCGCTCCCATCGGCGGGCTGACGAAGGAGAATTTTGTTCTCAAAGAGGACGATCGTGAGCAGAGGATTGCGGTGTTCGACAAAGAGTCTGCGCTGCCGATTTCGATTGCGCTGGCCATCGATACCAGCCTGAGCACGCGTCACGACCTGCCGCTCGAACAAGCCTCAGCCAAGCGTTTCGCGCACGCTATTCTGCGCCCCATCGACGCCATGTCGGTATACAGTTTCAGTGAAGTCGTGCGTGAAGCGACGCATGGATACACTGCGGATCTCAAGCGCATCGACCAAAGCATTGATCACGTCCGTCTCGGCGCGTCCACAGCGGTGTATGACGCTGTTTATGTTGCCTCGCGCGCTCTCGATAAGCGCAAGGGGCGCAAAGTCCTGGTCATGATCACCGACGGGGAAGACGTGGATAGTACGGTCGAGTACAAAGAGGCGCTGCGCGCCGCGCAGGAAGCTGAGGCCTTGATCTATTCCATCATCATCGTCCCTATCGAGAGCAGCGCCGGCCGCGAAATCGGAGGCGAGCATGCGCTGATCCAGCTCTCCGACGATACGGGCGGCAAGTTCTACTACGCGACCTCGACGGCGCAGCTCGACGAGGCCTTCCGCAAGATCAGCGACGAACTGCGCACGCAATATTTGCTGGCTTACTACCCGTCGCAGCGCACGTCATTCTCGGAGTTCCGCCGCATCGACGTCAAAGTGACTGGAGCGCCTGACGCTGCGGCGTATCGAGTCCGCCACCGTGCCGGATACTACTCGGTGAAATCGCCGCTCTAACCCGCGAACTTTCGTCCTTGCCGCCTCTACATAACATCCCAGACCTGCCCTCAAGAACAGTTGCCCTTCGGATGTTTGTAAGTATATGTAAACGCCATAGTAAGATCCTCGCTTTACCGTTTCACAGAACATGGATACACTATTTGGAATTTGTGGGTCTGTCTCCTCCTGTTTCTGGCCGGGGCCAAGACCGTTGGAAAGTAGTGCAAGTGATTGAAATGAATACACCATAGATTTTCCGACGCGGTATCGACCGGCGCTGGTCGGAAAATTGCACTGGAACGAGACAAAGTCAAAAGTGGATTCGTTGGGAACGTCTCAATTCGGTGGATTTGTTAAGCTGTGACGTTTCTTGGCGTTGAATCGCATTCCGTTCCCGTCGAACCGTTTAAAGTCAGATTTCTGTTGCAGTCGATTTCGAGGCAGTAGCTGCTTGGGGCAGCGAAGCACGAAAAAAAGTTTCTGCGAACTCTCCGAAAAGGATGGTGGATGATAATGAATCTGAATACCTCCCAGCGGTTTGCTACCCGAGTTGGTTTCTGGCTGGTCCTGCTGACCACAGTTCTATTGCTGTCCTCGGCGGCGCTGGCCCAGACGACGGTCTCGACCGGCAGCATCGTAGGAACCGTGACCGACGCCACGGGCGCAGTTGTAGCGGGCGCCAAAGTTACGATTGTCGGCTCTACGGGGCAGACCATCAAGACCACCACCAGCGGACAGGGAGGCTATTCCTCCGGTTCTCTCGTTCCGGGCGCGTACACCGTGCGCATTGAAGCCAAGGGCTTCAAGACGGCGCAGTTGCTTCTGGACGTGAAGGTCGAGACTACTGCAAACGGCAGCGTGAAGCTTGAGATTGGACAGGAAAGCACCGTCGTCGAAGTGCAGGCCACTGAAGTTCAGGTGAATACCGAGCAGGCGATCGTCCAGGGCGTTTTGAACTCCACCCAGATTGAGAACCTTCCGGTCAACGGCCGGAACTTCCTCGATCTCGCCCAGTTGGAGCCGGGCGTCCAGATCCAGGACGGAGCCAATTTCGATCCAACCAAAGTCGGATACTCGTCCATTTCATTCGGCGGACGTTTCGGCCGTACGGCCCGCATCGAGGTTGACGGCGTCGACATCAGCGACGAGACGGTCGGGACCACAACCTTAGATGTACCCGCTAGTTCCATTCAAGAATTCTCGGTCTCGCAGTCGAATTTGGATCTTTCCAATGAACTGACTTCGTCCGGCGCGGTCAACGTGACGACGAAGGCCGGTACGAACGCCTATCACGGCGAAGCATTCGGAATCTTCCGCGACCACTCAGTTGGCGCGGCTAGCCTGCCGCACGCGTTTACGCTGCCCTCGCCGTACTACCAGCGGAATCAGGAAGGTGGCAGCTTGGGCGGTCCGATCATGAAGGACAAGCTGTTCTTCTTCGTGGATGGCGAGCGCACTTTGCAGCATCTGGGCGCGCCCGTACTCGAGGCCGCTCCATACGACGGCTACTCGGGCTTCTTTCCGGCACCATTTACGGATCAGGAACTGACCTCACGCGTCGATTATCAGCTGACCAAAACGGCCCGCCTGTTCGGCCGGTTCAACTACAACAAGAACTCCACCGACGCTACCTTCTTCCCCGACAGCTTCCAGGTGTACAACAACCGCAACATCACGCGGAACACCGTGGTGGGCGCTGACTTTAATACTGGGAACTTCACCCATACCATCCGCTTCTCCTTCCTGAAATTCCAGAACCAACTGGTGGACGGCACTCGCGGAACCAGCGTTCCTTTTGCCGACTATCCCGTCAGTATTAACAACGGCAGCTTCACGGTAGGCCCGAATCTTCTGGCTCCACAGAGCACTCCGCAGTCGGATCACCAATTGAAGTATGACGGCAGCAAGGCGTGGGGCAAGCACATCATCCGTTTCGGTGCAAGCTGGAACCACATTCAGGGCGGCGGATTTGCCGGATTCTTCGGAACCACGGCGAACGTGTATGGCACTGGGGCGATAGACGCAGGCTGCACAGGAGCGAACCCGCTAGGTTGCCCGGTCGGGCCTGACGGAACGGTTAACTCAAATCCAACGAACGAAGACATGTTCTTGGCGATCCTCGGTAATGGCCAGGGTTTCTCCACAGAGAAACCTGCACTGGGCTTCCCGGCTGGTGGTTTGGGCCCAGACAACCGAGTAGGCCTGTATATCGGCGACTCCTGGAAGATTCTCCCCAACCTGACCATCTCGCCCGGCTTGCGCTGGGTGCGTGACACGGGCCGGACCGACAGCGATCTGCCGGCCATCCCGGAAATCAACGCTGCCTTCCCCGGCTACGGCAATGCGGTGCGCAATCCCAACCGGAACTTTGCTCCGCAATTGGGAATCGCTTGGGACCCCGGCAAGAATGGCAAGACCGTGATTCGCGCAGGTGCCGGACTCTTCTATGAGAACGTCATCTACAACAACGTGCTTTTCGATCGTCCCTTGCGTCTGAGGGAGGGCGCGTTCTTGTACTACACCTATGCTTGCATCGCGGGATCAGCGCAGCCGGTGAATTTGCCGGGTGGTGCCCTATTGCCAGTACCTACCGGTACATGCGGAGACGCTTCCGGCAATATGTTGCCAATTTGGGATGTGGCCAACAACGTCGCGACACTTGAGAACAATCTCAAGGCATCTTATCCGTTCGTTCCGACCGCTCCGAACGGAGGATTCATCGGCAATGTACTGAGCGCGGGTGCGGCGGAGGGCGCGAATATGTTCGCTCCCAATTACATCTCTCCGCGTTCGCTCCAGATGAACTTCGGATTTCAACACGAGATCCGTCACGGAATGGTCTTTACGGCCGATTTTCTGCGTAACATAGAAACCCACGCACTGTTGGGGCAAGACATCAACAGGGTGGGGACGGCGAACAACTTCAGTGCAGCAGGTGCCTCTGCGGCGGTTGCGGGCGCAGCGAATGCGACCGATCCCAACAGTGGGAACCCGCTTTTTCCGACCTGCGTCAATATGACGGGCGCGGCCGCGGTCAACTGCATGATTGGTACTTACGCGGCAACGGCCGCAGGTGCGGCGACGGTTAACGGTGCCTTGCTCAGCAATGGACTCGGAACGCCAAACGACGCGGGCGGCGTGGCATGCATCCTAGGCCTTGGCCATCCGTGTGCGTTCGGCGGAATCAATCAGAACTACAATGCCTTCTCAATGCTGTTCCCCATCAGCCGTTCGGTCTACAACGGACTGCAGATGAAACTCGTGGAAAACGTAGCGAATCCGATGCGAGGCGTGAAGACTGCGAACTTCCAGATCTCGTATGCGTTATCGAAATTCGTGAATCCCTTGGCATATCAGGGCGCCTCAGCTCCGTCGAACGCTGTCAGTGCAAACGATCAGGACTTCGTGCTCCAGGCTGCGGACAACAATGATCCGCTCAGGTACATGGGGCCGTCGCTGCTCGATCGCAGGCACCAACTGTCGTTTGGCGGCAACTTTGATGTCCCTTATGGTTTCCGCCTGGGCATCATCGGCCACTTCTACAGCCCGCTGTCCAGCCCGGCGATTGTCGGTGATACCGGCAGTGGAGGGCAGATCTTCCAGACCGACTTTACCGGCGGCGGCGAGGCCAGCGAACCTCTACCGGGTACAACCAATGGTTCGTTCCAGCGGGATTTTGGACTCAGCGGTCTGAACTCGAGGATCAGCAACTACAATACAACTGTGGCTGGTCAGCCTACTCCTGCCGGCCAGCAACTGGTGGCGGCTGGCCTCTTTACGGCTCAGCAGCTCGCTAGCAATTGGTTTGGTGGCTCCCACACTGGGTACGGCTCCGCAAAATCAATTGCTCTTTCCTTGGGTGAAGGCATTCGACTTCAAACTGGATTGGGTGCACACCTTCCACGACCGCATCACAATTACGCCCAGCGTTGGCTTCTACAATATTTTCAACTTCTCTAACTTCAACTTGCCTCCTGGCGCTATGACCGGCTGGCTCAACGAGGGTGCCAATTCGATTAACAGCACTCCCAAGTCGCTGGTCGGCACCAGTTATGCCAGTGACGCATTCCGCGTGGGCGCTGGAACCGGCGTGTTCGGTTTGGGTGCAGCCCGGACGATGGAATTTGGCTTGAAGGTCACCTTCTAGCCAGATCGAATCTCTTCACGGCCACCAGTCCCACCGGGCTGGTGGCTTTTTTATTGCTTGGGCTAGCGTTCCAGTTCGCTGCGCAGGCGTTTGGAGAGTTTCTCGATCTGCTTGAGCTTTTCCAGAACGTCCTTGGGAAGAATTCCGCGCTGAATAGCGGCTACATCCGGGGGGATGGTTTGGGCAATCCTGGCCAGTTCGTCGGCCTGCTCGCTGACCTTCGCTAGATCAATTCCCGTGCGTGTGTTGCTGGGCGGCGGGAGGTTCTTCTCGGTCTGCGTCTCCGCTTGATCCGCCTGGCGGATTCCCGGCCGGATGGGCGCCGACTGTGCGTGCGCAGCAACGGACGCAGCGACGAGAAAGAGAATGATCGCAAATGGCTGGAGTTTCACAGAGGACCTCCTTGAATGCCAGATTCCGAGCTTACGGGTTCAGTTCTGTCCGCAGACGCTTCGAGAGCTTTTCGATCTGCTTCAGCTTGTCGATCACATCTTTGGGCAGCATGCCTTTGCGGACGCTGGCGACGTCGGTCGGGATGGTTTGCGCGGTGCGGGCCAGGTCGTCGGCGTCCCGCTGTAGTTGCACGAGATCGAGGCGTCGCGACTGAGTAGGAGTCGATTGGCTTGTGTTCGCCGAATCGAGGGACGGCGGAGGGCTCGGATAATTACTTTTCGCCTGCGGAATTGCCGACGTTACCAAGAGCCCAAGCAATAGAGGGAGTGAAAGCAAAACAGATTTCTTCACGGTGCACATCCTCCGGAAGAACAAAGATTTCAGGCATTGTACTCCCGATTGCGAGCGGATTCGCGGCCTGGCAGTGGTGCAGTTTGGCGTACGCATTAGGCCGGTTAAGCAGGAGATCCTTCGCTACGCCTGAAAGGCGGCTACGCTCAGGATGACAAAGTCGTGTAAAGGCCAAACTGCACTACCGGCGGCCTTCATTGGGCCGTTAAGCCGGGCGTTTTGTGTACAATGCCTGCATGCCTTTCCGCGCCCCACAAGGGAGTTCCAACGCAGCCAAGCGCAGCCGGACGCCTCCTCCGGAAGATACGTTCGAAGAGGCCGCTTTCCTCAAGGCACTGGGCGAGAAGCAGAAGCCGGTCTCGGTCAAACTGCTGGACGGCCAGATCTTTCATGGATGGATCGAGTATTACGACAAAAACATGGTCCGGTTGACGCGCGAGGGCGCGCCCAATCTGTTCATCTTCAAGCACGAAATCATGTATATCGCGGAAGATGGCGGGAAGAGGAAGTGAGTTTCGGCTTCCGGCTCTCGGCTTCTGGCTTCTGCATGTTGCCCGGCTCTGGGATTTGTTGTGATTGTTTTTGGTAGCTAAATCTGCCGCCAAAAATCCGGCAGCCGGAACGCCGGAAGCCCCTAAAACAATGTCATCCACTGCACCCCATCCCGAAAGCTTTCTCCCTTTCATGTCGGCCATCGCGCGCGAGGCTGGCGCGCTGTTGCTTCAGTACTTCCAGCAGGGACTCAAGATCGAGTACAAGGGCGACGCCGATCTGGTGACGGCGGCGGACCGTGCGTCGGAGGTGCTGATCCGCGAGCGCATCACCCGGCAGTTTCCCTCGCATGATGTACTAGGGGAGGAGCAGGGACTCAACGATCAGGGCAGCGAGTATCGCTGGTACGTCGATCCGCTCGACGGCACCACAAATTTCGCGCATGGATACCCGGTGTTCTGCGTGTCGATGGGGCTGGAGCATCGGGTGCAGGGTCAGGCGCGCCGCATTGCGGGAGTGGTTTACGATCCGACGCGCGACGAACTATTCACGGCCGAACAGGGAAGAGGCGCGCACCTGAACGGCAAGCCCATTCGCGTATCGAAGGCCACGCACCTTAAGGAATGCCTGGTCGCGACCGGATTTCCCAGCCACAAGCGGCACAAGAATCCGAACATTCACTTCTATCACCAGATCACACTGCGCACTCACGGGGTGCGGCGTGCGGGATCAGCGGCCCTCGATCTGTGCAACGTCGCCAGCGGGCGCTTCGACGGCTTCTGGGAGTTCAACCTCAATCCGTGGGACACGGCTGCCGGCGCCCTCATTGTCGATGAAGCGGGGGGCAGGGTCAGCCGTTTCGATGGATCTCCGTTTGCCATCGACAGCCGCGAGACCTTGGCGTCGAATGGGCTGGTGCACGACGCGCTGCTGCACGAGTTCGCAGAAATTTTTGCTGGGCGCGGGCTGGCTCCGCTGCCTGCGCCCAACGAATACAAACTGTAGGCGGCCCCAGGCCAGACGCGCGCGCCGCTACGTTTAGCCGAGTTACAATAAACCAGTGGGAACGCCGGCCCGCTCCGGGCTGTAGCTAATTGAACAACACTTCAGGCTGACTGTGATCAAATCGCTGCTGGAACGCAAGATCGAAAAGCGGCCCGACAAGGTTCGGCTAAAGGGACGCATTCTTTTTCTGACCGAAGATCCGGAACTCATCAAACGGCAACTCGCGGGCGAAGACCTGCCTTGGGATACGAAGAATCCGGCCAACAATCCCAAACTGCGCGACGACATTTCGACCGACGAGATTACTCCGGCGCACTACTGCTTCTATTTTGACGAGACGCTGGGCGAGATTCCGTATCTCGGGTTGAAATGCGGGAGCGTGACGCCTATTGGCCGGGGTGATGTGAAGCGCGGCGGGTTCGTCTGCGCGGTGAGCGGGAAGCGGCGGGGAAAGGGATCGAGCCGCGAGCAGTCTCCGTACGCCGAGATGTGCGCAGGCATTCGCGTGGTGATTGCGGAGAACATCGAGCGCATCTACAAGCAGAATTGCCAGAATCTGGGGCTGCTGACGTCGACGAACTTCTCGCTGATCGACCGCATTCGCAGCGGGGAAGAGATTGCGCTGAGCGAATTCACTGCTGGCGAAGATGAGATTACCCGGCAGGTGATCGAGTATGGCGGGCTGTTTCCGTTCAATGTGGCGCGGATGCAGGGGAAGGTGTTTCTGCCGGCGATCGAGCAAAAGCCGGAACTGAGAATGGAAGGCCAGACCCGCGTGTATCGCACCTCGCCAATGACGCTGGCGGAGAAGATCTTCGCTCGGCACATGCTGAACGGGAAAGGTGAAGTTGGCGTCTCGTCGGTCAAGCCGGGAGATACCGGATTCGCGCGCGCCGACCTGCGCTTCAGCCACGAGTACGTCACGCCTATGGCGGCAATTTTCTTCGAGCGCTATGTGGGCAAGGACGCCCTGGTCAGCGATCCGTCGAGCATTCTCTTCTTCCGCGATCACCTGACGTTTCTCGATGAAGTGATTTCCGAAGAGAAGAAGAAGCTTGGTCTGTTGGATCTAGCAACGCAGCTCAAACTCAAGCAGCAGGATTTCGCGAAGAAGCAGGGAATCCGGCTGCATGGCGAACTGGCGGACCGGAAGGGCTCGGAAGGCATCTGCCATTCGATTGTGCTCGAAAGCTACGCGTTGCCGGGGCAGTTGAACATTGGATCCGACTCGCACACGCCGCACGTGGGGGCGATCGGCTGTGTGGCCTTCGGTATCGGCACGACCGACGTGTTCAATTCGTGGATCACCAAAGATGTTCGCGTGAAGGTGCCCGAGTCGGTGCGGATTGTGGTTCGCGGCAAGAAGCATCCCAATGTAACCGCGAAGGATTTCATCTTGAAGATTCTGAGCCTCGATTACGTGCGCAGCGGCAAGGCCCTGGCCAAAGTTATGGAATATGCGGGCGAGGCGATCGAAGAGTTGAGCGTTGACGAGCGCGCCACCATGACGAACATGGCAGCGGAAATTGGCGGATTTACCGGCATCGTCACGCCCGACAAGAAAGCAGTGGATTTCCTGGTTGAACGGCGTGGAATGGAGCGCAAGGAAGCCGAAGCCATGATCGAGGGTTTGTACAGCGACCCCGGTGCGCAGTACGCGCATGTGATCGAACTGGATGCGGCTGAGATTACCCCAATGGTGGCGACGCCGGGCGATCCCGGGAATGGCAAATATGTTCGCGATCTGAATACACCGGTCCCGGTCGAGATTGCCTACGGCGGCACTTGCACCGCGGGCAAGAACGAAGATATGGACATGTACGCCGCGGTGCTAGCCGACGCGCTCAAGCACGGCAAGCACGTGGCAGATTCCGTGAAGTTCTACATCCAGTTCGGATCGCAGGAGACGCGCGATTATTGCCTGCGTAAGGGATATCTCGACGTGTTTCAGAAATCCGGCGCGCAGGTGATCGAGCCCAGTTGCGGCGCCTGCATCAACGCCGGGCCGGGAGTTTCCACGCGTCCGGATCAGGTAGTCATCAGTGCGCAGAACCGGAACTTCCCTGGCCGCAGCGGTCCGGGGCAGATGTATTTGGCATCTCCCTTGACCGTCGCTGCGAGCGCGGTGGCTGGATACATCGTCGAGTACGAGCCGAGTGAGAAGAAAGAACTTGTGGGAGCGTAGAGTACTCTCCTGCGCGAGAGTTTAAGTTCCTTAGCCACGAAGGACACGAAGTGTCACGAAGGACTTGATTCCCAGGTTCCTTCTTGTGACTTCATGTCTTTCGTGGTTCAGGCTTCTTTCCAATTTGGCGTCAAACCGATGCACCGCGCCTTGCTGGCAGGCCAACCATCCAGTACCATGGTGAGCCCTTAACTTTCTCCGACGATTCCCGTCCAAAGGTGGATATGCACAAACACTCCGTGTGCCTTCCGTTCCTTCTGCTCGCAGTTCTGATTCTGGCAAGTGCGCAAACGGCCACCACGCAAACGTCCTCCGGGCCGGCATTGCCATACAACCCTAGCCTCGATGTTTCCTCAATGGACAAGTCGATTGACCCGTGCGTCGACCTCTACCACTATTCTTGCGGCGGCTGGCAGAAGAGCAATCCCATACCTCCGGACCAGACTGGGTGGTCGGTCTATGCCAAGATGTATCAGGACAATCTCACGTTCCTGCGCGGGATTCTGGAGCAGGCGGCGCAGCCTGATCGGAAGCGCGATGCCGTTACACAGAAAATTGGCGACTTCTACGCCGCCTGCATGGACGAATCGGCGGTGGAGAAACGAGGTCTTTCGGCGATTCAACCGGAGCTCGATGCGATCGCGCAAATGAAGTCGTCGAAGGATCTCACGCCCCTGGTGGCTCGGTTGCAGTTCACCTACTTCCGGTATTCCTACACCAGTTCCATGCTGTTCAACGCCGGGTCGGTGCAAGATCCGGATGACTCCGAGCACGTGATCGCCGACGTCGATCAAGGTGGCCTGGGCATGCCCGATCGCGATTACTACCTCAAGGACGATGCGAAGTCGAAAGAAACGCGCGAGCATTATCTTCAGCACGTACAGAAGGTATTCGAGTTGACGGGCGACGACCCAACCGCTGCCAAGCAACATGCCGAAACCGTTATGCGGCTGGAAACCGCCATGGCGAAGGCCTCGCTGACGCGCGTCCAGCGCCGCGACCCGCACAATCTGGTGCACAAGATGAAGGTCGCTGATCTGGTCCAACTCGCGCCCAACTTTGACTGGGCCATTTACTACCGTGCGATGGGCTATCCGGACATTGCGATCCTCAACGTGGATGCGCCCGAATTTATTAAAGAACTCAACAGTCTCCTTTCCGCCGAACCGATCGACAGTTGGAAGACTTACTTGCGGTTCCACGTGGCCGATACCTCGTCTCCGTACCTGTCTGCGAAGTTCGTCGAGGAGAATTTCGAGTTCTATCGCAAGTACCTGCGGGGTGCGAAAGAGATGCAGCCGCGCTGGAAGCGTTGCGTGCAGTACGTCGACTACGATCTGGGCGAGGCGTTGGGTCAGGTCTATGTCGCCAAAGTCTTCTCACCAGAACTTAAGGCGAGCACGCTCGACATGGTGCGGCGCATCGAGGACGCCATGGGCCAGCGCATTCGCGCGCTCGACTGGATGAGCCCGGAAACCAAGCAGCAAGCACTCACCAAACTGGCAGGAATTCGTAACAAGATCGGCTATCCCGATAAGTGGCGCGACTACAGTTCGGTGAAGATCGCTCCAGACGATTTCGCCGGCAACGTCGAGCGCACTCACCAGTTCGAAAGCCGCCGCGACATCAACAAGATCGGGAAGCCCGTCGACCACGGCGAATGGGACATCTCTGCTACCACCGTGGACGCTTACTACAATCCGCAGATGAACGACATCAACTTTCCTGCCGGGGTGCTGCAGCCACCGGTCTTCGACCAGAAAACGGATGCCGCCCCCAACTATGGCGACACCGGAGGCACGATCGGTCACGAGTTAACCCACGGCTTCGACGACGAAGGCAGTCAGTTCGACGCCAAAGGGAACCTGAAGGATTGGTGGACCAAGGAAGACCGCGCGAAGTTCGACGCCCGCACCAAGTGCGTGGACGATCAATATTCGGGATATGTTTCGGTGGAGGATGTTCACGTCAATGGCAAGCTCACGCTGGGAGAAAATGTCGCCGACCTCGGCGGAGAGATTCTGGCGTACATTGCTTGGAAAGACGCAACTAAAGACAAGAACCTGCAGCCCGTCGATGGGCTCACACCGGAGCAGCGCTTCTTCGTCGGATTCGCGCAGTGGGACTGCGCCAACGAGCGTCCCGAAGACATGCGTGTGCGCGCCATGACGGACCCGCATTCTCCCGCGCGCTACCGCATCAACGGCGTGGTGGTGAACATGCCGCAGTTCGCGGAGGCATTTTCATGCAAGGCGGGCCAGCCTATGGTGAAGCCGTCCGCGGACGTGTGCCGAATCTGGTAGCAGTGTGAATTCTCTTTGTGCGAGGGGAGCAAAAGAAATGTGCACCTTTGCTCACCTGTGGTGATGAGGGGCGTCTGACCATTCCAGGAGGACGCCATGACCCGTTCCCGCTTGCTTCTCGTTGCTACCATCACAGTCAGTTTCGCCATCGGAGCTGTGGCATTTCGAGCTAACTCTCCGGTACCTTCCACCTCGGCAACTTCTTCCGCCGGCTCGCTGCATCCCGGTGCGCCCATGCTTGATCCCCGCTCAGGGCACTCCGCGACGCTGCTTCCAGATGGCAGGGTACTCATCGCCGGCGGCATGAGGCGCAACCAGGATTTCTACAAGTCGGCTGAGCTCTATGATCCGACTACAGGCAAGTTTCAGCGGACGGGCGAGATGAGTGTCGGGCGAGTAGGGCTGGTCGCGGTGCTGCTGCGATCGGGAAAGGTACTCGTCGCCGGAGGATGGATTGGCAGCCATAGTACGACGGATTCTGCCGAGTTGTATGATCCGGCGACCGGCAAGTTCACGGTCCTACCCCATATGACGACCCGGCGCGCGCGGCCAAGCATTACGCTCCTGAACGACGGCAACGTGCTCCTGGCGGGCGGTGACGATCATGACAGTCGCGACGCCGCAATCGCTTCGGCGGAAATTTTCCGCGCTGACACGTTGCGCTTTCAGCCGACTGGCTCCTTGCACCGTCCTCGCGAGGGTCAGACGGCGACCTTGCTGAATGATGGCAGGGTCCTGATGGCCGGAGGCGGTAACGGAGGGCTGATCGCCGGTTGCGAGCTATACGATCCGAAGACCGGAACCTTCAGCGAAACCGGCAGCCTGAAAACTCCACGCTACAAACATACAGCAGGCTTGCTGCCTGATGGACGGGTGCTGATCGCTGGCGGCTCCGATGAACGCGACTGGCATGGGACGATGACGAACGCGGAGATTTACGATCCCCGCACGGGAAAGTTCACGGTTACCTCTCCTCTGAACGACAGCCGATTCAAGCTGCCCGATGAAGCCGTGCAACTCGCCTCCGGCCGCCTTCTGATCGCTGGCGGAAGCAAGGAAGTGGAAGTTTTTGATCCGGCCAGCGGGAAATTCCTGGTAGCTGCGGGGCAGATGAGCAACCCGTGGCATTTCCTCTCCGAAACGAAGCTGCGCGATGGCAGCGTCTTGTTGGCCGGCGGATACGCGAACGATCCTGAAGCCACCACCCAAGCTTGGATTTATCGCCCCTAAACCTAGCCCGAGCGAGCTGCGCGATGGCTCGTAAGTGGTTGAATTTGGGCAGGATGGCTTAAATCAACCACCTCGATTCCTGCAACTTTTCTGCGAGTTCCGCGTTCAAATAATTAGTGGTTCTGGTGAGTGGCGAGCGGTGACAGGCAGCCCAACCAGACCACTAGAAGGCGATCGGGAACCGAACGGTTCTGGAGCCGAGGGGGTTCATATGCGTTATCTGAAATATCTGGCGTTGCTGGCAATGCTGATGTTGCCGCTGGCGTACTCGCAGGCGCAGGTTGGCGTGGGAGTCGGAGTCAACGTCGGCCCGGGCTATGCCGACGATGCATACGACAACGGGCCGCCCGTCTGTCCGTATGGGTACTATTCCTACTATCCCTACGCGTGCGCGCCGTATGGGTACTACGGTCCGCAGTGGTTCGTAGGCGGAGTCTTTATCGGCGCCGGGCCTTGGTATCACTGGGGCTGGGGACATGGCGGATACTGGGGTAGACCGGGCTATTGGGGCCGCGGTGGCTGGGGCCGGCCTGGCTGGGGCTATGGACATGGAGGCCGGGCCTATGGCCGCGGCTACGCCCGAGGCTATGCGCGCGGCGGAGGTTTCCACGGTGGAAGCGGCGGATTCCATGGTGGTGGAGCCGTTCATGGTGGAGGCGGGTTCCATGGCGGAGGTGGTTTCCACGGAGGTGGTGACCATGGTGGCGGTGGCCACGGTGGGGGACACCGCTAACCGGGGCTAGGCGCCGGAAAATGAAACGGCTGGCAGCATTCTCGCTGCCAGCCGTTTTTTCGCGCGCCTCGCTCGGGTCACCGTCCGAGCGCAGCTCTGACAAAGCTTTTCTATGAGGTTTTCGCCGCCTGCCCTCTCACTTTCTGCAGTTCTTTCAGAGTCGGGAAGGAAATCGGAGCAACGACGGTCCGTTCAGGAGGCTGTGAACGTGCGGCAAGAGCCGAAGTGAGCAGTTGAAGAGCGTCGCCGAGAAGCGGTGGCGAGATCACGGTCGCTGCCAGGCGCCGCTGGCGAACCCATTCCTGACCGGAGCGCGGAAGACCATCGCATCCGGTGATGGGAAGCCGGAGCCAGGCATCACGCTCGGTCAAGTTGCCCAACTCTTCCAAGGCCCGGCGCGCCCCGAGGGCCATATCGTCGTTCTGGCCTGCGATCATGCCGATATGCAACTGGCGGGACGTGCTGAGCGCCAACCACGATTTCATAGCCTGATAACCGCTGTTCTGCGTCCAGTCCCCTTTGAAGCATTTCACATCGACGCCCGGGGGCTTGGTTGAGAGCATGCCCTTGGTGCGGAGCTTGGCCACGTCGCGAACCGAGGGGCCCTCAATATAAAGGACGCATCCCGTCTCCCCGAGAATTGAGCCGATCTGCTGGCCCTGAATCTTGCCAATCGCCTCGTGGTCTGACACCACGGAGAATACCGGAACCAGAGCATGTTGCCGCAGTTGCGTGATGTAGTCCACGTTGGTGTTGATGATTCCCCAGGCGATGCCGGCGCCAACCGCCGCCTTCGCGATCTGGGCCATACCTGTGCCTACGGGTTCGGCCAGAATGGCGTCCGGGCGTTTCGACGGGTCCTGGATGAAGGTGAGAATCTGCTGGGTTTGTTGTACTGCGTCGTTGCCGGAATAGATGATCTGAACATTTGCCCCGAGTTGGAGCGCGGCCGCCTGGGCCGAGGCAGCCTGTTCCAGTTGATAGTCGTTGTCGTCTGTGATCAGGGAGACGACAACCTTGAGCTTGGTCATGAATTGCGCCCTTCAGCAGGGAGGTCGCACCGCACGTCTGAGTCATTAACTCACTCCTGACGGTGCGCAGCCAAATTACTTCGGTCATGGCGTACCCCGGTAGGCACTAGGGCAGGGGTCGGAATGCCTGACGGATCGTCCCAGAGTGCGAGCGACCAGCCCTGTACCCGGCGCCTCGATTCTTGCTAGAATGTCCGGTCACAAAAACGCCGCGGTAGTAAAATAAAACGCAGAGACTCTCAGGAGACTGACACCTTTATGGCCTACGTGATTGCTGAGCCGTGCATTGGCACCAAAGACACTGCATGCGTGGATGCGTGTCCGGTGGATTGCATTCATCCCAAGAAAGACGAGCCCGCATACGCGACCGAGGAGTTGCTTTATATCGATCCGGTGGAATGTATTGACTGCGGAGCCTGCGTTCCGGTGTGTCCGGTCTCGGCCATCTTCGCCCTCGACGACCTGCCGGAGAAGTGGAACGCCTTCACCGAGCGGAACGCCAAGTACTACGGCCGGTAAGGCAGCTATTGGCTCGTAGCCTTTGCTCTTGGCTGGGAGCTGTTCGTTTTGGAAGGATCAGAGGCGCGCGTCCGTAGGGGCGCGCGCCTTATCGTTTGTGGTCTGCCGGCTCGCCCTTGAAAAACTATCGCTTCTTGGCATTTCCCAGGATCTCGGCGTCAATCCCCGTGTGGACCTTCAGAGCATCCAGAATTCGCAGGTAATTGTGGCTGTCCATGAGCAGAACGAAGACCTTCGGTGCGTCCTGCTCGTGGTAGTGAACCTCGAGCCAGTATTGTTTCTCATCCATGAGGCCGATCGAGTATTCGTAAGCGCACTTGTCGATCTGGCCATAGGGAATCGTCACCGGATCGCCTTTGGCGGGGCGCACTTCGACAGCTTTGTCCTTATCGCTGAAGGTCAACACGGCTTTGACGTGTTTGCCTTTCAGGTTGGGGACGCTGACGTGGCTAAACGAGGTTTCGTCGGCGAAACCAAGAGTAGCCGCAAATGGGATCAAGAGCAGGATACAGACAATTCTTTTCACAATCTTAGAAGTATATCGAAGCTGGAACATGGCGGAATCGATCGGGGGCTTTTTCTGCCGGCTGACGGCTGAAAGCTCCTTCCACTAGAATCAACCATTCACCCGTCGAGTTCCCATGGCCCTCAGAGAGTCGGAAGCGATCGTGCTGCGCAGTTATCCGCTGCGTGAAGCCGATCTGCTGGTCACGCTGTTCACGCGCGCGGAGGGGAAAGTTCGTGGAGTAGCGCGGTCGGCCAAAAAGTCGAAGCGGCGCTTCGGCGGCGCGCTTGAGCCCCTGACCTACGTGCGCGCGTTTTACGACGTTCGCGAGCGGCAGGAGTTGGCGCGGCTTGATTCCTGCGAGGTGCTGGAATCTCCGATGGCTTCAGAAGTCAGCTATGCGCGGGCGGTGGCTCTGGGACATATCGCCGAACTTCTCGACGAACTGTTGCCCGACCGCGAGGCCAACGACGCCATCTTTCGCCTGACACTCTCCGTGCTGCACGTCTTGACAGGCCCTGAGGTGTGGATGCCGGTCACCTATTTCGAATTGTGGTTGACTCGGTTGGTCGGCTTTCTTCCCGAGTTGACAGAGTGTACTGTCTGTGGCCGCAGTCTGAACGGAAGCCGCACCTACTTTCACGCGCTCGCAGACGGCCTGATGTGCCCCGACGACAAGCGCCTGGCATCGTCTGAGATTTCGAGTGACTCGCGGATGCTAGCTGCGCAGATGTTTCGCGCCCCGGTAGAAAGCTTCGCCGGTATGCCGTGGCCCAAGGCGCAGGGCGCAGATCTGCGAAAGTTCTTGATTCAAATTCTGCAGCGACACATTGAGAAGAAACTGGTCACTGCAGGCATGCTGGAGAAGGGCAGGTTCTAGATCCTCCTTAAGGGAACGGTTTTCCGTGCTCCTATGCTGACGGCTGCCTCCCGCATCCATTACAATCGTGGATTGACCCGCTGGTTTAAGGCTGCCCTGTAGGAGTTTGACCGACCACTCGCATCCTGGGGTTTTGAGCTTAAGAGCCAAAAGGTAAGAGCCGAGATCAAAGACCTGAAACCGTGACTCTGTCCTCCTCCAACTCGCTCACATTCCAGGAACTCATCCTGCGCCTGCAGGCGTTTTGGGCGGAACGCGGATGCGTCTTGCAGCAGCCCTACGACGTTGAAGTCGGCGCGGGCACGATGGCGCCGGAAACGTTTCTGCGCGTGCTTGGACCGAAGCCTTATAAGGTTGCATATGTGCAGCCCTCGCGGCGTCCGGCCGATGGCCGCTACGGCGAGAATCCCAACCGGCTGTTCAAGCACATGCAGCTGCAGGTGATCCTGAAGCCTCCGCCGGAAAATGTGCAGGAGTTGTATCTGGAGTCGCTGACTGCGATTGGGATTGACCTGCGCCAGCACGACATCAAATTCGAAGAAGATAACTGGGAGGCTCCCACGTTGAGTGCGTGGGGAGTGGGCTGGCAGGTCATGCTCGATGGTTTGGAGATCACGCAGTTCACCTACTTCCAGCAATGCGGCGGCGTGGATCTGTTTCCGATTTCTGCAGAGCTGACCTACGGACTCGAGCGCATCGGCGCGTTTCTGCAGGACGTGGATTCGATCTACGACATCGTGTGGGCGCGCGATCCCGAGAGAACCTACGGTGAGGTGCGGCTGGCGGATGAGTTGCAGTTCTCGGTGTACAACTTCGAACTAGCCGACATCGACAAAACCTGGCAGCACTTCGAACTGTGTGAAGCGGAGTGTAAAGGCCTGATTGACCAATACTCCGAGCTGATCAAACTTGGTGACGATCCCTCTCAGAAGGTGGACGAAGTGTCAGACAAGTTGGATAGGAGTGAGGGGTATTTGGTTTCGGCACAAAAAAAGCGATTTCCCCTGCTCGCCGCCTACGATCTCTGCCTCAAGTGCTCGCACTACTTCAATATTCTCGACGCCCGTGGAGCAATTTCGGTGACCGAGCGCGTGGGCGTTATCGCACGCGTGCGCGCACTCGCCGTTGGGATCGCGAAAGCTTGGGTCGATCAGCAGAAGGGCGAGTCTGCATCCCCGGAGAAGTCCGACGAGCCTGCGCCTGCCGCTGAGAAGAAGCCGAAGGCGAAAAAAGAGGCGTTATCGCCGGTGGGGTAGCGCGTTTGAGCGTCCCGCTTTGGGCTTGGGCAGGAAAATTGTGATATCCGTCACATGCTGCTGGGGCTGTGATCTGAGAGACTAGTGGTTTGAAGGCATGCCAGACTTCTTACTAGAGATCGGATGCGAAGAGATTCCGGCGCGAATGATTGGCGCGGCGTCCGAGGAATTGCGCGAGCGCGTCAAGCAACTCCTGGAGGAACTCGATATATCGGCCGTCGAACCTGACCCAAATACATACGGCCAAGTGTTTTCGACGCCGCGTCGCCTTGCGGTGATGTTTCCGGATGTCGGCGGACAGCAGCCTGATGCTAGGAAGGTCGTGACTGGCCCCTCCATGGCAATTGCTTATAAGGATGGGCAACCCACTGCAGCAGTCCACGCTTTTGCGAAGAAGGTCGGGCAAGAAGTTTCCCAACTGATAAAGAAGCCGACGGACAAGGGCGAATATGTTGCGGCGATCGTTGTTCGGAAGGGTCGGTCATCGGTAGACCTACTCGCCGAAGCTCTTCCTAAAGAACTCTCCGCGATTTACTGGCCCAAGAACATGTACTGGCAGAAGCCGAACGAGCGCTTCGTGCGTCCGGTACGCTGGCTGGTCGCACTTCTCGATGGGGAAAGGATCCCGCTGGAGTTTGACGGCATTCGTGCAGGGAAGACTTCGCGCGGACATCGCATCCTGAGCGATGGCGCGGTGACGATTTCGCACGCGGGGCCGGCCTATTATGAGTCTCTGCGAGCAGCTAAGGTTTTGGGCCGCGGAGAACGCGAGCACCAGATTCGCAAGGCGCTCGACGCGGCCACGCGAACTATTCCAGGTGCTCGCTGGCGCGAAGATAAAGCTTTGCTCGATACCGTTGTGAATCTTACGGAGTTCCCGTCGGCCATTCTGGGCAGTTTCGATCCGCAGTTCCTGGCGCTTCCGGAAGAAGTGTTGGTCACGGTGATGCGCGATCACCAGAAGTATTTCGCGGTGGAGGACACCTCCGGCAAACTGGCGCCGCATTTTCTGGCTGTGCTGAACACCGACAGCGATCCTCAGGGCCTGATCCGGCACGGCAACGAGCGTGTGCTGCGGGCGCGCTTCAACGATGCGCGCTTCTTCTGGCAGATCGATCAGAAAAAATCTCTGCTGGAACGGCTGGAACTGTTGAAGCATGTGACCTTCCAGAAGGATCTGGGCAGCTACTTCGACAAAACGCAGCGCGTGCAGCGGCTGTGCAGTTGGCTGAGCGAGATCCTCAAGCAGAGCGGCGTTACCGTGCGGCCGGGAGTGATCCACAAGGCCGCGTGCCTGTCGAAGACTGACTTGACCACCGAACTGGTGAAGGAATTTACCGAACTGCAGGGAATTGTTGGCGGCTTGTACGCCCGGGCGCAGCAACTGGACGAGAGCTTGCCCGAGGCGACGCGGTTTGCGATCGCCGACGCGATTTACGATCACTACAAGCCTGAGTCCACTGACGACGATGTTCCGCGGTCGTTGGAGGGCGCGGTGCTTTCGATTGGCGATAAGGCCGACACTATCGCCGGAATGTTCGCCCTCGGACTGGTGCCGAGCGGGTCGAAGGATCCGTTTGCGTTGCGGCGGCAGGCGAATGCGATCGTAAAGGTCATCGCGGAGAAGAAACTGCCGCTGCGGCTAGGCGATCTAATGCGCGATGCACGCTCCGGCTATCAGCGTTCTGAGGCGGAGAAGAAGTTCGTTGACGGTGCGAAGTTCGATGAGTCAGTCGCAACATTCTTCCGCGAGCGCCTGGAGTTTTATCTCAAGGATGTGTGCGGATATGCGTACGATGTCGTGAAGGCCGTGCTCGGATCGGATGCCGAGGATGTGGTCGATGCAGTACGGCGGGCCGGCGCGGTGAAGCAGGTCCTGCACCTGCCGGAGTTTCAGGCGATTGGTGCAGCCTGTAAGCGCATGCGGAACATTCTGAAGCAGGCGGCTGAGAAGGGAATTGAACCTGCCACGGCATTCGAATTTCTTGCACGATCAGCCCACGAAGAGAAGAATTTGGAGGCTTACATGGAGCGCACTGGCGAGAGGGTCGAAGCGCATCGAAGAAAGAAGGAATACTTCGACGCTCTGATGTTACTTTCTACGGCTCGCGAGCCGGTGGATGCGTTTTTCGACAAAATCATGGTCATGGTCGAAGACGAAAAGTTGCGAGCGAATCGGCTGGCGCTGCTGAGGGCGCTACTCAAAGAATTTTCCACGATCGCCGATTTTTCGGAGATCGTGACCGAAAGCAAGGCGTAACAAGTTTTCTGAATGGAATCTGAATCTACACAAAGGACTCATAGTCATGGCGACGATTACTCTCCCCGAAGTTGAGACGCAGGAAAGCAAGAAGTCCACAACCAAGTATGTTTACTTTTCCGGCGGCGGCAAGGCCGATGGCAATGGCAAGATGAAAGATGTGCTGGGCGGCAAAGGCGCCGGACTGGCCGAGATGACCAACCTGGGCCTTCCCGTTCCTCCTGCATTCACCATCCAGACGGAAGCCTGCCGCGAGTACATGAAGACCGGCGCCGCGTCGAAAGAAGTTGACCGGCAAATGGACGAGGCGTTGGCCAAGCTGGAAGCGCTGCAGGGGCAGAAGTTGGGGACCGGCGAGAACCCGTTGCTGGTAAGCGTGCGATCCGGCGCAAAATTTTCCATGCCTGGGATGATGGACACCATCCTCAACCTCGGGCTGAACGACAAAAGCGTGGAAGCGCTGGCCAAGATTAAGAATAATCCGCGCTTCGCGTATGACTCTTATCGGCGTCTGATTCAGATGTTCGGCAACGTCGTGCTGGATATAGAGAAGGCGGTATTTGACCGGATTTTCGATGCAAAGAAGAGGCAAAGAAAAACTGAGTTCGATACGGGCCTCGATGCCAAAGCGCTGCAAGAGGTCATCGTCGAGTACAAGAAAGCCGTCAAGAAACATGCCAAGCGCGACTTCCCGCAGCATCCGCATGAGCAGCTGGTCATGGCGCGCGATGCCGTGTTCCGCTCGTGGCAGAACGACCGCGCCAAGAGCTATCGCCGCATCAACGATATCGATGACATGCTTGGCACAGCCGTAAACGTCCAGATCATGGTGTACGGCAATTTGGACGACACGAGCGGGACAGGGGTCGGCTTCACGCGCAACCCATCCACCGGTGCCAAAGAGTTCTACGGAGAATTTCTGCTGAACGCGCAAGGCGAGGATGTCGTCTCAGGCGTGCGTACTCCGGTTCCCATCCGCGAACTGGAGAAGGTCATGCCGGACGTGTACAACCAGCTACGTGACATCACCACCCGGATGGAAAAGCATTACACGGACGTACAGGATTTTGAATTCACCATTGAGAGCGGCAAGCTTTGGATGCTGCAGACGCGCAATGCCAAGCGTACCGGCCTGGCCGCGGTGCGAGTAGCCTTGCAAATGGTGGATGAAGGCCTAATTACGAAGAATCAAGCCATCTTCCGCGTCGAGCCGAATCAACTCTACGATTTCCTGGTGCCGCGGCTGGATGAGAAGAAGACGGTTGTGGAAGTGCTGGCCACCGGCTTGCCAGCGTCTCCAGGCGCCGCTGTCGGCCAGATTGTGTTCACGGCGGACGAAGCAGTGAAGAAGGCGGGACACGGGGCAAAGAAGAATCCTGTGATTCTGGTGCGCGCGGAAACGACGCCGGAAGATATTGACGGCATGGAAGTCGCGAAAGGCATTCTCACTTCTCGCGGCGGCATGACCAGTCACGCCGCAGTAGTTACGCGCGGTATGGGCAAGTGCTGCGTTGCAGGTGCTGGCGATATTACCGTCGATGAGAAGAAACGCGAGATGCGGGTTAAGGGCCAGACGTTCCAAGAGGGAGACTGGATTTCTCTCGATGGCACCACTGGTCGCGTAATCAAAGGCAAGCTGAACACGATTCCTCCCAAGGCGGACGATCCGGAACTGCTGCAGTTCATGGGTTGGTCCGAGCCGTTCCGCAAGATGAAAGTTCGCGCAAATGCAGACGTCCCGCGGGATGCCGTTCAAGCTCGTGCCTTTGGAGCGGAGGGAATTGGTCTCTGCCGGACCGAGCATATGTTCTTTGGGGAAAAGAAGATCAAGCACATGCGCGACATGATTCTGGCTCGCGAGGAGAAGTACATTCCAGCGGCGCTCTCAAAATACAACAAGGAAAAAGGGACCCGGCTTTCGTTGAGCGATCTTGAACCGACCGTTGAGTCCGAGATTAAGGAGCAAGCCCAGAAACTCGCTCGTCTTGCCGCACTCAAGCAGTTGTTGCCGCTGCAGCGGAAGGATTTTGTCGGGGTCTTCAAGGCGATGGACGGCCTGCCGGTAACGATCCGCACGCTGGATCCGCCGTTGCACGAGTTTCTGCCGCGCCGCGAGGACTTGATGGTGGATATCGCGCTGCTGTCGCGGTATAGCACGAAGCAGAAGAAAGAGCTGGTCACGAAGTATAAAGACTACGGCGTGAAGGGCGTCGGCGACCTGAAAAAGGCGTTGCCTCCGCTGCTGGCTCGCGTGGAGCAGTTGCACGAGTTCAACCCGATGCTCGGACATCGCGGATGCCGGCTGGGCATCACGTATCCCGAGATCACCGAGATGCAGGCGCGCGCGATCTTCGAAGCGGCGGTCGATTGCACGAAGAAGGGCATCAAAGTATTGCCTGAGGTAATGATTCCGCTGGTCGCCACGCTGAAAGAGATGGCGAACCAGGGCGCGATCGTGCGGCGCGTCGCCGAGGAAGTTTTCAAAGAGAAGGGAATGAAGGTCGAATACATGGTCGGCACGATGATCGAGTTGCCGCGTGCGGCTCTGGTCGCGGACGAGATCGCCAAAGAAGCGGAGTTCTTCTCATTCGGTACCAACGATCTGACGCAGACTACGTTCGGCTTCTCGCGTGACGACGTCAACAAGGTGCTTCCGACCTACCTGGCTGAAGGCATCCTGAAGCAAGATCCGTTCGCCGCTCTCGATCAGGACGGCGTAGGACAACTGGTGATGATGGCCACCGAGCGCGGCCGCAAGACGCGACCAACGCTCAAAGTCGGAATCTGCGGAGAACATGGCGGCGAGCCGTCGTCCGTGGAATTCTGCTACAGAACCGGCTTGAACTACGTCTCGTGCTCGCCCTTCCGCGTGCTCACCGCGCGATTAGCCGCGGCGCAGGCTGCTGCGGCAGAGACGCTGAAAGTCGAAGGCGGACGCACTAAGTAAGGACTAGCTCAACGCAGAGGACGCGGAGGGCGCAGAGTGATGGAAATCAACGAAGTGAGCGGAGCCGTTGTAGATGCCGCCATGAAAGTCCACTCTGCGCTTGGCCCCGGCCTGCTGGAAAGCGCATACGAAGCGTGTTTGATCCGCGAATTGCGCAAAAGGGGCTTGCGAGTCGAATCGCAGGTCCCAATTGCGGTGCGATACGAAGGGGACACTCTGGATGTAGGCTATCGCGCAGATTTATTTGTCGAGGGTATCGTGTTGGTGGAGCTCAAGTCGGTAGAGACGCTCTTGCCGATCCACAAAGCTCAGTTGCTCT
The DNA here is from genome assembly GCA_963701935.1 of uncultured Acidobacteriaceae bacterium. Classification (GTDB taxonomy): domain Bacteria; phylum Acidobacteriota; class Terriglobia; order Terriglobales; family Acidobacteriaceae; genus Sulfotelmatobacter. Next base: position 673,266 of record CAVPBT010000006.1, read on the forward strand.
CATACCTTCGCCTGAGTGGAAAGGAAGTGGGCCTTCTGATCAACTTCAACGTTGAGCATCTCAAGAACGGAATCAAACGAGTGATCAACTCGCGACCCAAATTCTCTGTGGCCTCAGCGTCCTCTGCGTTGTGAATTGATGTTGGTGCTATTGCACATTCTGAAGTCGCGCAATTAGCTTCTGCGGCAGGCTTTCTTCCGATTCTGACCACAGGCGCCGCGAGGTAGCTCGGGTATTCATTTCCGCTTTCTTTGTGAACTCAACCAGCTTCGCCACGTTGTCGCGAATCTTCGCCTGGGTTTCTTCGTTCAGTTCGACATTCTCCTGCACAAACAGCGAGTCGAGGCCGAAATCGATTTCAATGTGGCCGGTCTCCTGATACATCCCCTCGTCGAATTCCTCGCCTTGCGCAATGAATTTCACCAGGCTGGGGATGAGCGACCATTGATGACCAGTTTCGTCGGGCGTCCACAGATCCCAATACGCGTCGAAGACGTAGGCGTAGTCGTCGTGAATAAGGTCAGCCGCGACCACAACCGCCTCTTCAGGCGTGATTCCAGGGGAGAATCGACGCTCCAGCACGCTAGCCTCATTCCAGGAAACAGGTTGCACGGCAGCGTAAGTCACGCTGGGACGCTACCGCCGAAAAAGGGAACTGTTGCAAGACGGCAAACATGTGCGGCAGCATCGCCGGCCCGGAGAAATCAGGAAACCACAGACTCAGATATAACGGATCAGCCATAGGAAAGGAGAGGTCACAGCCTCGACGTATATTGTAAATGCGACGTCTTGGCCAGTCTCGCGGGATGCGGTTCGTCAATCGGTGGCGTGCGAGAAGCGTCCGGTGGCCATGAACGCGTCGCCGTCGTCAGATTCGAAACTGCGAGCCGGCGCAAGCACGAGAGCTGGCGCGCAGCGCCGTACCTTGGTTCGTCGCGGGGAATCATGGATTTCTTCCGACAATCGATGCCGCAATCGTTTCCCACGCCCTGTTTTGACATGTGAAAGGCGGCTGCTAACATCAAAGATTCATCAGCACCCCATCCTAAGAGTCGTCCCCGTCGTCTAGCCTGGCCTAGGACATCGCCCTTTCACGGCGGTAACACGGGTTCAAATCCCGTCGGGGACGCCAACAAAATAAAAGGCTTCCACAATACCGCCGTTTTTCTTCATGATCCAATTTGATCCACTTAGGCCGGCTTGATCTCCAAAACCGCGCCCTTCCGCACCAGTTTGACCAAATTGCTCTGCGCCTCGCGCTTCTGTGGACCGACTGCCTGCATGTAAACGTCGGTCGTGACTTTCAGACTCGCATGGCGCAGCAGTTCCTGTACGACCTTGGGATTCTCGCCGTTCGCGTTCAACAGCGTCCCAAAAGTGTGCCGAAAGGTGTGATACGAAACTTGCTTCGTCACCTTGGCACGCTGCAAAGCCGGCTTGCCATAATATCGCCACAACGTTCCGGGCCAATACGGCTGTCGGCCTTTCATGTGCGGCGAGGCAAATACCCAATCGCTTGGACTGGCGTACGGAGAAAGATGTCTCCATGCCCACAGCGACTCGGCCGTTTGCGCATCCAGCGGAACGTCTTTCAGAGAAGCTTCCGTTTTCGGCGCACCTTCCACCATCGCCACTACCGACCGACGAATGTGCAAGATGAGGTTTTCGAAATCCACATCCTGCCACCGAAGCCCGATCAGTTCTCCTCGGCGCAACCCCGTGAAAGCGTCCAACTCGATCATCGTGCGGAGTGGATCGGGCAGTTCCTTGAGAAATGCCATGATCTCTTCCGGCGTCAGAACATCGGGTGCTTTCTGTCGTTTCGCGCTCTGGCGAACGCTCGTGATTGGATTCTTCTCCGTCCATTCCCATCTGATCGCGTGAGAATAGATCGCGCTCATGATGTTTCTGATCTTGGCCCTGCTGCCCCGCGCTAGCGGAACGCCGGTCTTCGGAAAACAGAGACTCTTGAGCCATTTTTCGACTTCGGTTGCCTTGACGTCCGTCAGCCTGCACGCACGCCAACGCGGAAGAATCCACTTCTTCAGATAGCCCTCGTAGGTCACCTGCGTCGAGTACGATTTGCGATCTTCGTCTGCCGCATCGAGCCCCGGTTTCGTTTTGTTGAAAGTGTCCGGCAACTCGTGTTGGCGATAGTGATTCACAAGCGTCTCGAAACTGATGCTTTTGATGAGCCTTTGAGGGGTTTGTTGGTTGATCTCCAAGCGGATTGCATCTACAACAGCCTGGGCGGAAGACTCGGTCGGCAAGTCTTCCTGCGTTCCAATGACGATGTGTTTTCGCCGGATCGTGCCGTCCAGCTGAACCTCTCTCCATAGGAATTCCCAAACTTTTCCCTTCTTGCGGTCCGCCAGTCTCAGACTGCCTTTTTGATAACTCGTGCGCCTCATTCATTTCCTCCATTTCGGTTGAGGCGACACGGATGGCTGCCTCAGCTTAGCGCAAGTTGAGTGGCGGGTCGACAAAACGTCTGTTGAAAAATCGGCGAATCAGCCTGCTCTTTTCGTTTTCAACCACCCTTCGAGATCAGAAGCTCGGAAACGCCATAGTTTTCCAACTTGAATTCCGTGAATCTGACGGTTGCGGGCCATTCGCTGTAGCGTTTTTGGGTGGATGCGGAGCAACTGCGCTGCTTCGTCGCTGTCTAAGAGCGGCTCAAAGACGAATTCGGTCCTAGGCCGAGACTGGCTTGGAGAAGGAGCGAACCTCGAAGGCTGGGATGCGGACATAATGAACTCCTGAGCCAAATCACGAAAATCGAGCTGATTTGGCTGCTTCTGGGGATGTTCTATAAATGCAGACTGAATTTCCGTCAAACGGGCATGATTTTTGGGGAAAACGCGATTGAAATTGCCAATTTAGACGATGAAACGGGTTCCCAGAAGGTTCTATCCCGGTTGACGGATTACGAAGGCTGGGGGTAAATAGCGGCATGAGGTGCCCTATGCAGACTGAAAAAAGAGCCGCCGTTAGGACCAAGGAGATCGAATCGAAAACCAATGTTGTTGCAAGTGTCGAGTTCGTAGTCCGTGCCGCGCTGCACGACTCGGTTGAGGATGACTTTGTCCACTCCATTGCGGGAAGGATTATTGCCGAGCCGGAAAACCGTGGAGAAGAGGACGCAGGGCAAATTAGCGCCTCACTCGTTCAGTTCGGCGAGGCACTGGACCACGGCATCAGTGCGGAAAGGCTCGGAGATGGCATCTCTGGCGACATCTCAGAATACTGGGAACATCTTTTCGACGTGGAAACTGGCTATCCGAAAGAAGAAATACAAAATGAGTTCGAAGTGGTAGACCTCGATCTATTGATCATCGACTACGTCGCGATCTATCCGGAGTATCGGGGACTGAGGATCGCCGAGTCTGCAATTCACCGTACGATCGACATTTTTGGTACTGGGTGCGGGCTGGTAGCGTGCAAGCCTTGGCCGCTACAGTTCACTCCGTCCGTTGCGGACGATCAAGAAGCATTGAAAAGACTTGCGTTACCGAACGTAAGCAAAGGCGAGGCCATTCGGAAGCTGAGATCGTACTGGTCACGCCTCGGGTTTTGGCCGCTTGGTAACACCGGAATTTATCTGCTGAGCCTATCGCAAAGGGGCTGTGGCGCTATCTTCTCGAGACCGCGGAAAAGGCCTTCAATAACTCTGATAGTCGGTCGCACGCTCCGTCCGGTTAGAACGCTGCCTTCTAACCGCCGTCCCTAGTTTTCAATCACTTACCTTCTTTGGTGTCCGCTCTGGTGTCCATTCTTCCTCCGTTTGACCGAATCTCGAACCCACAGTAATGTCCTCCCCAATTAAGGGAGGTACTATGGCTCGGTCCAAACAGTACGCCGAGCGCGTCAATATTCTCAAAAAGGTTCGAGTCGGAGGGGCGTGGAAACTCACCGCCGTCGTCGAACGAAACGGAAAAATCGTCCGCGACCACGTCCTCGATTTCTGGCTCGTGATGAACACCATCCTGAAGGGGGGTACTACCTGGAGTGGTACCAGGAGGGAAAGCGAAAGCGCCAAGCGGTCCGTGACTTTGCGGACGTGATCGAAGCCGCGCGCCACAAGTCGATCGAGGTTAATGCACAAAAGGCCGGAATCATTGAGACGAGCGGAGAACCGGAAGAGCAGCGTGTCACGATCGGTCAAGCTATTGACGAGTATCTCGATTTCATTAAAGCTCACCGCAAGGAACGAACCTACGTCACGTACCGCTACACGCTAGACAAACTCCTCAGACAATGGTGCCGCAAGATCCTATCGTGGACCAGATCACACGCGAGGACATCTTGCAGTTCATGACCGATTGCTACAAACACGGTCTTGGCAAACGCACGGTCTACGACAAACTCGTCGTTGTGCTCCAACTCTTCAAACGTTACGGAAAAATCAAACTGATTGAGTCGAGCGACTGGCCACACTACGTCGAGACCATCCGTCCCATTTACGAAGCAGAAGAAATCGGGGCCATGCTCGAACACGCGGACCGTGATGAGGGCGTATTTCTCAAGTTCCTGCTCGCTTCTGGTTTCCGGGATCGTGAGGTTCGTCACGTTGCTTGGCGTGACATGGATTTCCGAAACAGTTTAGTGCGCGTGACTGCCAAACCGCTTTGGGGGTTCGGGCCGAAAAACTGGGAGGAGCGGGCCGTGCCGCTCCCTACCGCGCTTGTAGAGCAGTTGCAAAGACTCCGAGAACGCAGGAACGGGTTACCTTCACAACTGGTGTTTCCCAATTCAAAAGGGAATCCCGACAGTGAAAATGACATGATCGTCAAGCGTGTGGCCGAGCGCGCCGAATTGAATTGCGGACAGTGCGTCACCAAACACGGAAACAAATGCGCCCAGGGGCCGCACTGCCGGCATTTTTTCCTCCACAAATTCCGCCACACTTTCGCAACAGAGCATTTGCGGCACGGCGTCGATATCCGGACACTGCAAAACTGGATGGGCCATCGCGACATCAAGTCCACTATGGTTTACCTGAAGGGTGTGCAATCCAAAGACGCACTTGCCAAGGTCAATGCCGGAGCGCTGGCCCGGTACGTTGCGTGACGAGATTAGGTCGGAATGCAGGCTAATTTGAGCCGCGCCGTTCTCACGATATCGAGGCACACAGAGATCCGGGACGTCGAAGCCGTTTGACGGAAATAGTGGACTGTTCTAAACAATCCAGATGGCCTTTGGGTAGAGGGGTGGAATCGTCTTCTGTTGAGGTGCACAAATATGAGCCTGATAGCGCAATTGGAGAAGGAAACCCGCGTGTTACGTGCGCGGGACGTGGCGAAACTGTTCCAAGTCACACCTCAACATGTCTACAAGATGGCGGCAGGCGGGAGGCTTCCATCCTTTCGATTGGCTGGGGCAATTCGTTTCGATCCGCATGAATTGGCGAACTGGCTCCGAAAAGCGCAGCCAGTTCCTTATCGGCCGGAAGAGAGCAGCCGATTGTCTCGTACCGCATAGTTCGCGGTCGCAGCGCTGCTATAACGCCGTCGTCGGATCGAAGGGGAGCAAGGAGTCACCACCCGAAATGTTCTCAGCTCCAAATCCCTCTGTATTCCGTGAACCTGCTAGCACGCCCTGTCTGCCCCGTGCCTGAGCATATAATGTTGTGCGGGCGATTCGCAGTGATTCTTGTTCGCGCGTGCCCAGACCTTATGATCGAAAGGGACATGGAAGACCTCATCGCTGCTTATCCGGATGACTTTTTCCCACGTAAGAACTTTGTGCTGATTGGCCGTCAGCGATCCTTTGCGGGAATCGGACGATTTGACCTTGCGTTTGAAGACGAGTTCAAAAGCACGATCCTGATGGAGCTGAAAGCCAAGACACTGAAATATGAAGACGCCACACAGGTTGCCAGGTACCGCGACGAGCTCAAACGCAATGGTTCCACGAACATCGTAATGTGGCTCGTCGCTCCACAGATCCCCAGTTCGGTGAGGGAGTTCCTCGACGACAAGGGCATTGAGTACAGCGAGATTCATGTGCCCGAGTTCCGCCGAATCGCTGAGCGGCATGACTTCGTGATCAAGAGCGAAGCGGAGCCAGAGAAGGCGTCACCATCATCAATTGGCGGTGCCGGAAGTGTCGTTGCCTCCCGGTTGCCCGGAAGAACGCGACAGGCATCGTCGACGGTTTCAACGGGTCATGTCGTGACCTCTCATTCGGCTCTACGCTGGAGCGCGGCGGGATCCGATCTAATTCTGAATAATCCCGAAAAGTTCGATTCCGAGAAGTTCTTGGGCTTGGTGGACAGCTTTGCTGCCGCCGTCCGCAGTGGCAAAAATAAGTCCCTCGTAAGCGAGCTACGAGCTTGGGCCGACAACCCGCGACACACGCCTCTGACCTCCGCAAACGTTGAGTCCTTGCTTCGGTGGACGATTACCGGCACCACTTGGCAGGCAGCTGTGCCCTACGCTTATGAGGTTTGGGGATACTTGTTCGGTACGCCTGCGCCTACCTGGAAAGAATGGAATGACTCCGAACGCAAATATGAATTCGATGCAGAGGGATGGCGACGCTGGTTTCAGAGCTTGAACGAAACTGATGCATGAGTAGTCGGTTCCCAGCCTCGTGGACCCGGTCTACTCGGCCGGTCAGAACTGGGGTGCTCATTCTGGTGAGCGCCAATGTATAGAATCAAAACAACCGAACGGGGTATCGAGTCCATTCAAGACCGGGTTGTCGAACACCAAGAGAATATGTTCCCGGCTGAATGCGACTGAGGCCAACATCGACCCGCAGATCAGTAATGTGATCATGCAGCTCCGCGATCCCCGTCGCGCGCAAAAGTTCATCGCCTGTCCCAGTAAAAAGGGCGATATCGTAGGGTCCTTCTTTGCTCCCAATTGGAAGGTCAAGGATCAAGTGCTTGGTGCTTCGAGGAATCTCCAGAGGTGCCTGAACAACGTCAGCTTGGCTCTCCCCGCGAGCCACCGATCGTTCACGAAGATCCAAGACGGCTGTATCAGTCGCTTCTGCGGAGTGTCGGGCTCGCACCCACAGCCATCCCCCCACCGCGAAGAGCAGAACAGCAGCAGTGGCGACCCAAGCCAGCACCCGCCGACGCTGAATCGCCGATTGCCTACGAAACTCCTTGAATTCTTGAAAACACGGACTGCATGACCCGAGGTGGTCAAGCCAAGGCTCTGCTTCAGTGAGGGACACCTTTCCTTGCGCTATGCCCTTGAGTAGGGCATTGCCCGGACAGCCAACCCTCTGGGGATTAGGGAACTCCGTCGCTAAGCCTTGCCGGAGAATATCAAGCAAGCGCTTGTCCGCCGCGTTGGATTGGCTTTCGCTGCTCAGAGAGGGTCCACTCGCTAACAGTTCAATCTGAAAATCAGCCCAAGTGTAACTGAAGGAGAGCCTCACGACACATTGGCATTTCATCTACCTCCAGACAAACGTGCTCGTAGAATTCTCATGCGCCGTCGGAAGCGAAGCATGACGCTATCTCCAGGAATTCCCAGAACGCGGCCAATGTGCTTCCAGGTATAGCCGTACTCGCGTGCAACCCAAACTTTGCGACTCCACGCGTCCATTCGATCAAGAATCTCCTGAGCATGCAGTGTGCCTTCAATGTCTTGCTGCTCCGCCTGATTCGCCGCACCAAGAACTTCCAACTCCTCGACGGAAGACACAAGACGGATCGTTTCCTCACGGCGTTGTTCCTTCTTCAGAGCACGGTTAAGCCGATGGTAAAAGCTTCCGAGAAGATAAGCCTCCAGATCCCCGATCTCACCCCGCCTTCCATTCATCCGATCGAGCGTCATGGAAACAGATTGCAGAACGCTCTCCCACACTTCAGCGACCAAGAGTCCGTCGTCATTGAATGGATTTTGTGATTGAACTTGTCGGACGTGGGCCAATGCCTTCGGCCACGCTGATCTAGCCGCTTTCAGGAGTTCGCTTTCGGTGGCCGAATCTGAACGAGGGTTGACACCTGAAAGGACCCACTCCGGACCGGGTTCGGGGGCTGGCATACCAGTGCCTCACATCAGCAATTGCGTGGTACCCGGCCAGAGGGCTATGGAAGCCTTGCGGCGGAAGATCATACCTTTCGCGTCCTGATCCAACGGCAGGACATGACCGGAGCCGAACGATCCTGGGCAAATCATTACGAGATCAACGACGTAGTTCGCTACGCACGAGGCAGCAAAGCAATCGGAATCGGAGCTGCCACCTATGCATTGGTCGTCGCGATCAACCCAGCCGCAAACCAGCTCACAGTGGAGAAAACAAACCAAGAACTTGCCACCTACGATCCCCGCCGCCTCACAGGCGTCAGCATCTATCAAGAAATCAATCGCCAGTTCTCCGTAGGCGACCGCATCCAGTTCACCGCACCCGACAAATCGCTGGGCGTTGCCAATCGCGACATTGCAGTGATCCAGTCGATCCATCCCGATGGTCGCGTCTCCGCCCGCCTCGACAACAACCGCCAGATCGAGTTTCACGTCAGCGAGCATCGCCATTTCGACCACGGCTACGCCGTCACCAGTCATAGCTCCCAGGGCCTTACCGCCGAACGCGTTCTCGTTCACGCCGATACCAGCGTCCACCCAGACCTGCTCAACTCCCGCTTCGGCTACGTCTCCCATTCCACGCGGTCAGTCACGACGCTAAAATCTACACCAATGACGCTACTGATCTTGGGCAAAAATTGGTTGGCGAAGTTTCCAAGACTTCAGCTGTAGAGCTTTCTCACTCGACAGCTAATCCGATGGCAGATCTCAGTCTAGGGCAGGGTATTTGAGGTATGTCCGTAGTTTGTTACAAAACGTCATTAGATATTATTAAGTAATGACGTTTCGAGCCACTCGTCATGACAACATCGCTTAGTTTCACAATGCTGTGAACTTGATTTTCTCGCCCGATTCCACCGGCCTCTGCAAATCTCTGAAGATTTCCGACGAAGATCCGGTTTTCGTCATCACGAAAGAAAAAGTTGGCTCCGTCACTGCCAGCGAATGTTCCAGCGTACGTCTGCCCGGAGTCGTCGTGGAAAGATAGATATCGTTCCAGTTGAATCCGCTCTTCTCAAAATGGTTGATCACTTTTGTCAACGGTTGGATACGCTCCGTGTCCGTGATCTCGTCTAGCAAACGCTCCATCATGGTCATATCCCCTTTGGCCGAAACAATGCTGGCTTGGATGAAGCGCTCTCTGCTCACTACCCCGAAATGCAGTTTGTGCCCCAGGCTCTCCGCTAGTTGTCGCACGAACTGCCGTTGTGCTCGGCCGTTTCCTTCCCTGAACGGATGGATGCGATTTATCTCGGACAGTAGAACGGCCACCTTGCGGGCAAATTCTTTTCGTTGCAGCCTGTCGAAATAATGCTCCTCGGCCAACTGACGAAATATCTTCGTCCAACTCTTCTTCGATCAACTCTGGCGGCGTAAATCTGGTGAATTGCCCACCGTGAACATAATCAGCCTTTGGCCAGCGGGATGGTCCGGAATTGACCAGCCCAGTCGTAGACGCTTCCGAAAGAGGTGTGAATGAATCTCCTTGAGATGTTCAGAATCAAAATTTCCACTTAAAGGGTTTAGCTGCAACAGGGTTGAGCGGACCAAGACAGACTTGGTCTCTGCCCGATCAAGCTCTTCTTGATTGGTTAAACCAAACTTGTTGTGGAGAATCCCAGACGCAGGGTCAAGGTAAGGATCGCTGATCCAGCGATGACAGTTCTGACCAATTGCTCTTCGCTGAGCTCACCCTGAACGAATTGTTCCAGAACGAGCCGAACATCGTTGGTGGGAACAAGACCTTCCAAACGAAGGTCTGCTATTGCGTTCTCCACAGCCTCACGCCGGAGAAGGCCTTCCGAAACCGTAATAGCTCTGGGTGCCGCAGCAGTAGACATTTACTGAACGAGTATACCATATTGACAGGCTAGGTTTGCAGCTCAACGTTACGCTCGGAACATACTGTAAGGGTTTTATTATCAACCATTTACAATCGCACTGGTCAGTCTTTGTTTGGGTCTCGCGGCGACAGCGATTTGCACTGTGATTTTGCGGGCAAAACTCCACTCTCGAATGCGTCTTCCGCCTCTTTCTTACATGTCGTGTACATGGCGTCGCACGCTCCTGCATTGCACCAGGCAGAACGCTGAATGCTAAGCGCGGCCTGC
>CAVPBT010000007.1:0-773636 GCA_963701935.1 uncultured Acidobacteriaceae bacterium
AACATCATGCATCTCAAGACGCCGGAGTCGGCAGTGCTCTCCGCGGTCATTTTTAACGCGCTGATCATCGTCGCCCTGATCCCGCTGGCGCTGCGGGGCGTGAAATACCGCGCCATGAACGCTGAGGCCCTCCTGCGCCGCAACCTCTTTATCTACGGCGTCGGCGGCCTGATCGTGCCCTTCGTGGGCATCAAGCTGATCGACATGCTGATCACAGCGGCGCGCCTGGCCTGAGGATTCCAATGAAGAAAAATCTCATTACCGCATTTCTGATGACCATCGCCACCACGATCCTACTCGGCGTGCTCTATCCTCTAATGATCACTGGCGTGGCGCAGGTTCTGTTCAAAGACAAGGCAAATGGCCAGATCCGTTATCGCAACGGGCAAGCCATCGGTTCGCGCATCATCGCCCAGCCCTTCACGTTGGCGAAGTATTTCCACCCGCGTCCCTCAGCCGCCGGCAACGGATACGACGCGGCCAACTCCGGTGGCACCAACCTCGCTCCCACCAACCAGAAACTGATGGACCGCATTCAGGCTGACGCCAAAACTCTGCATGAAGAGAATCCCGCGCAGCCGATCCCGGTCGATCTCATCACCACGTCCGCCTCCGGACTCGATCCCGAAATCTCGCCCGCAGCCGCAGAGTTTCAAGTTCCGCGCGTGGCCCGGGAACGCGGCCTTCCAGAATCCACAGTCCGCGACCTAGTCCAGAAGCACACCTACCAGCGCGACTTGGGGCTGCTCGGCGAACCTCGAGTCAACGTTCTGGAACTGAATCTCGCACTGGACGATCTCGCCCCCAAGCCCTGATCCGAAGCCTCCCGACCATCTTTGTGTCCGCAAATCGTCGTGAGATAATGGGGCCAAATTAGATTGGCCCCGTAGCTCAGATGGATAGAGCAGCGGTTTCCTAAACCGAAGGTCGGCAGTTCGACTCTGCCCGGGGCCACCATCCCTTCCGCTCTTCAGATCTTCCAATAGGCGCTGAATTCTCTGGAGGCCGGATTCGAAACCCCGTCCTGTTTCCGGCCGCGTCCGCACGGTTTTCCACAGCGTCAGAAAACCCTGTGACGACCGTCACACTGCGGCGTGACAGCGGTTGCTGACCACAGATCAACGCAAGTTCTAATTTGGGAACGAGGTTGAGTCGCGTGCCTGCCGTGCGACCAGACCACCGTACCCTTGATGTTCCTTCTGACCCGCCTGCACGAATCCCACGAAGTCTCCGTCTACGACGCCATCGAACGACTCGTGCAGGTTGGAGAAGCCGTTGGGTTTGGTGCGGATGCGCTCGTCCGAATGCTGGACCGCGGCATGGGCCTGGAAGAATTGATCGAGCTGATCGGATCAAGGATGGAATGTTTGCAGCGGGCGAGTGAGTTCGCCGTTGAAAACAAGACAGCGGCGTGATCCCTGCATTGTGAGGCGGCTATGAATTTGATGGAGTGGTCCAGATCCAGCGTTGACTACGGCCAGAAGCTCGTGAACTCAGCACTCGAAGGAGCGCGCGAGGGCGAAGAGGAATTTCTGAAAGATGAATCGCTCTCTCCCCGTCTCACCGAGTCGGCACGTCATGCGTTGATGCCTGCCTTAATTGGGGCATATCTCGGCGCATTCGGCGGCAGCCTGGCCGAAGGCGGCGCCGGTCAGCCTCAAGAGCAGTCGCTTTCGGCTTGCTGGGCGGAGCGATCGGATTTGGCGCTGGCCTGGCTTGGGAGAACCGGGAGATGGGCGCGAGCGTCGCTTCCAGCGCATGGAAGAAGAATCAAGCAGACCCGGGATGAACACTGGTTCGAAAAGAATCCGATCGATTACGCATAGCAACAGAGGAAGGGAATACACAGCCCTTCCGGCATTGACGCGCCACGCACGAGATGACCGCAATGAAGCCTGCTGCGATTTTTGTCGCGTGGGCAACTTCAGGAAATCAGGGTGTAGGACCGTGGTAGGTACCTATTCACCCATTAACGTTGTTGACTGGCTCGTGCCTGGCCGGAATCTTTTTCTGGCCATCCAGGTCCTCGGAGTTGCTTGCTTCCTTTACATCGTATCGAAGCGAATGGTGCCGCTGCTTCGCGCCCAGCGGATCCGCGCTTTGATCGGCCCCTGGCACGCCTCGGAAGAGTCTTCAAGTTCTGGCTCGGACAGTGGAAGCATCCGCGCTACCGCTTTGCGGGAACTCTCCACATCGTTATCTTTGCTGGATTCCTTCTTCTGGCGGCCCGCGCCTTTACCGTTCTGATCGTCGGAGTCTCTCCAACCTTCGTGATGCCCGGCCTCTCCGGGCGATTCGGGCCCATCTACGAGACTCTCACCGATTACGCAGCGACCGTCGTCTTCCTCTGTATGGTGGTCGCGGCCGTGCGCCGGCTGGTGTTCAAGCCAGCCCGCTACGCGGTCCCCCCAAAGTATCGGAAAAGGCACATACCGCCGATGCCGTCTTCTTATTAGGGCTCATCGCGCTCCTGATGGTCGCCGACAGCCTGTTCTCGGCGAGCCGCTTCGCCGGGCATGCGCAGCAAGGGCAATCCGCCGAGACTCCCGCCTTCCTCTCTTTGCCGTGGATGCTCGAGATTGCGATTGCGTCCATGCCTCTGGCGACGCTCTGGGCTCTCAACGTGGCGCCTATCTCGTCCACGCAGGTCGCGTTTTACTTCCTGCTGTGCTACCGGCCCTTCGGAATCCAGTTCCACGTGGAAACTTCACTGTTCAGTATTTACTTCTCGAAGCTGGAGAGGGGAACCGTGAAGCCGGTTCGCTGGGACGTTCCCGACGAGCATCTCGATCAAGTGAAATCATTCGGCGTGAAGACCTTCGAAGACTTCACCTGGAAGCACATGCTCGACTTCTATTCGTGCGCCGACTGCGGACGCTGCGCCGACAACTGTCCGTCAAATGCAGTCGGTCGCCCGCTGGCCCCGCGATTCCTCACGATCAAGGCCCGGGACTATGTATTCCAGCACTACCCAGTCTTCGGTAAGTCCAATAATGGCAAGCCGTTGATCGGAAATATTTATTCTGAGGATGAAGTCTGGTCATGCACCACCTGCGGCGCCTGCGAAGAGGAATGCCCGCTCCTGGTCGAGTACATCGACAAGATCGTCGACCTGCGCCGCGGCATGATCGATGACGGCAACGTTCCGCAATCTCTGCAAAAGCCGCTGAAAGCCCTCGAGAGCCGCGGCAACCCCTACGGCAAGATGGAGAAGAAGCGGGGCGACTGGACCAAGAGCTCCGAGCTTCAGCAGACCGGCCCGGTCAAAGTGCTCGACGGCAAGAACGGCGCCGACACACTCTATTTCGTCGACAGCATCACCTCCTACGACGACCGCATGCAGTCGATTGGGCGAGCCACCGCGCGAATCCTCAGCTGGCCTCGGAAAGAATTTCGGCATCCTCGGCGCCGCCGAGAAAGACAGCGGCCACGAAGTCCGCCGCTTCGGCGAAGAGATGCTCTTCCAGTCCCTTCGCGATCACAACACCGAGGCCATCAAAGAGTCGGCGTAACGCGGATCGTCACCTCCGACCCGCATGCCTACAACGCCCTCAAACACGACTATAAAGATGTTCCGCCGGTGGAGCACATCAGCCAGGTGCTCGCCAGTGAAGCGAGGGCCGGCAATCTCCGCTTCAATCCGGTCGACAGTGGCTCGAAGACAGACAGCGTCTACACCTACCACGACCCCTGCTATCTGGGCCGCCACAACCAGGTCTACGACGATCCTCGCGACGTGCTCGACTCGATCCCCGGATTGCAGCGGGTCGAGATGCAGCGCTCGCGCGACCGCTCCTTCTGCTGCGGTGGCGGCGGACTCATGCTCTTCTACGAACCCAAAGAAGAACAGCGGATGGGCGTGGTCCGCGTGCGCATGGCCGCCGAGGCCGGGGCGAACGTCATCGTCACCGCCTGCCCCTTCTGCATGGTCAACATCGAAGACGCCATCAAAGTCGCGGGCATGGAAGGCAAGATGTCGGTCATCGACCTGACGGAACTGGTCGACCAGCACATGGTTCGCGAAGTCGACAGAAGAGAAGGACCGCAGCGGAAACTCAGAAATTAGCAACGGTGATTGGAGGCTAAACATGGAAATTCTGGTTTGTGCACGAAGAGTGCCCGATACCTCGGAGAACGAGATCGAGCTCAATTCTGCCGGAAACGACATTGAGCGCGACGAACTCGTCTACTCGGTGAATGAGGCAGACAACTATGCGGTCGAGGAGGCGCTGCAGATTCGCGACCGCGTCGGTGGCAACGTCACCGTGGTCACGGTCGACAGCGAAGACGGCGAAGAGATTCTGCGCCGCCAATTGGCCATGGGCGCGAACCAGGCGGCCCTGGTTTCCGACGATGCCTTCAACGGATCGGATGGCAAAGGCATCGCAACCATCCTCAAAGCCTTCGTCGAGAAAGGCCACTACGACCTGATTTTGACGGGCGTTCAGGCCGACGACGGCGCTGCCCAGGTCGGCGGAATGCTGGCGGCGATGCTCGACTATCCCTACGCTTCGCTGGTGAATTCCATCGTGGTTGGAAGACGGCAAGCTGAAAGTCAGCCGCGAGATCGAAGGCGGCAACCGCGAGATCAACGAGATCGATCTGCCCTGCGTGCTCTCGATTCAGACCGGCATTAACGAGCCGCGTTATGTCGGGATGCGCGGCATCCGGCAGGTAGCATCCGTGCCCATTCCGACCTTCGGCAGCGTCGGACCTGGGCGTTGCCCAAGCGCGGTTGGCGAAGCCGCTGCAAAAGTGAAGCGAGTCGACTACTTCGTCCCCGCGCTCGAGCAAGGGCGCCGAAATCCTGCACGGCAGCAGGGAAGAGAACGCCGACAGAATTCTGGAGTTAGTCGCCGCGAAGGGAGGGCTGAACTAATGCCTCGCATTTTTGCTTACATCGTGCACAAAGGTGGAGTCGCCGACGATTCTGCGGCCGAACTCATCGCGGCGGCTCGAAGCCATCGATCCCGCTGTCTGCTCCCACCGCGATTCTCACCGGCTGGGGACCGGACTTCGATCTCGCGTGCAAGTCCGTCGGCTCTTCCTTCGGCGAGATTTGGAAAATCTCAAACAAGCCCTCGCCTACCCGAATGCCGAACTGGTCCGCCAGGCGCTGGTGCGTGTTCTGCCTTCCGACAGCATCGTCCTCATTTCTCACGATCATTTCGGAATCGATCTCGCGCCGGGCCTCTCCATCAAGCTGAACGCCGCATTTGCCTCTGACGTCCTGGCCATTGAGGGCGCCGAAGGCAACACTCCTCAAGCTCGTTCGCCAGGAATTCGGCGGACAAGTCAGCGCCCACGTCCGCTGCGACATCTCCTCCGGCGCGGTGATCAACGTTCGTCCCGGCGCATTCAAACCCGAGCCAGCTGCTGCGACTTCGGGCGTCGTCATCGACAAGTCCTCGGAAGTCGGCACTCTTACCGCCCGACGCCGCTACGTCGAGACCATCGTCGCCGAAGCCGGCGATGTCGACATCACCCGCCACAGCCTGCTGGTCTCCATCGGCCGCGGCATCCAGGAAAAAGACAACGTCGCCCTCGCCGAAGAACTGGCCGAAGTGCTGGGCGCTGCCGTCAGTTGCTCGCGCCCCGTAGTCGATGCCAAGTGGATGGAGAAATCCCGCCAGGTTGGCTCCTCCGGGAAAGACCGTTAAGCCCAAGGTTTACCTCGCCTGCGGCATCAGCGGCGCCTTCCAGCATCTGGCCGGAATTAAAGGAAGCCCGTTCCTGATCGCCATCAACAAGAATCCCAAGGCCCCGATCTTTCAGGTGGCCGACGTCGGAATCGTGGACGACCTCCTCGAATTCCTGCCTGAACTGACCAACAAAGCCCGTGAATTCCGCGGCGTTGCCGCCAAGTGAGGATGAGCCGATGCTTGCACCAAAAACACTGAAACTGAGCGTGAAGTCTCTCAAGGAATTTGCCAAGAAGCGCTTGCCCGACGAAGTCCTGATCGATCTCGACGAGCGCGACGAGTGCCCCATCGACATCGTCCGCGACATGTGCAGCCCCGACAAGCTGGGCATCCAACTTCTGTTCATCCCCGAAGAGTTCGGCGGCATGGGCGGCGGCACCTTCGACGTCTACTGCATCTGCGAAGAGATGGCGCGCATCGACCTCGGAATCGCCACCTCGGTGCTCGCCACTTTCCTGGGCAGTGATCCGATCACCGTCGGCGCGACGCCCGAACAGAAGAAGCTCTGGCTGAGCCGCATCGCCGACGAGGGCTTGCTCTTCGCCTACGGTGCCACCGAACCCGAAGCCGGCAGCGACCTGGGCGCGCTCCGCACCACCGCCGACCGCGTGCTGCAAGACGGACGCATCGTCGGCTACAAGATCAACGGCAACAAACAATGGATCAGCAACGGCGGAATCGCCGGCGCATACACGGTTCTTGCCAGCACTCCCGCCGGGCCGACCTGGTTCATCGTCGAAAAAGATGCCAAGGGATTCACCCACGACGAGCCCGAAGACAAGCATGGCATTCGCCTCAGCAACACCGCAGCGCTCGCCTTCAACGACGTCTACGTCGATGCCGACCGCCTGATCGGCGGCGTCGAAGGCCAGGGCCTGATCCAGGCGCAAGCCGTTTTCGGCTACACCCGCCTGATGGTCGCCGCCTTCGGACTCGGCGCCGGATGGGCCGCGCTCGACCGCGCCATTCCTTATTCCACCAAGCGCATTCAGGCTGGTGCTCCGCTCTCGGAAAAGCAAGGCTACACCCACAAGCTGATCGTCCCCCACGTGGCCCGGCTCGAAGCCGCCCGCGCCTACATCGAACAGACCGCCGAGCGCATCGACGCCGGCGAAGGCAGTCTCAACACCGAAGGCGCGATCGCGAAGTACATGGCGACCGAAGCAGGGAACCAGGCTGCCGACGCCAGCATCCAGGCCCTCGGAGGCTACGGCTACACCCACGAATATCTGGTCGAGAAGATCAGCCGCGACGTTCGCATCACCACGATCTACGAAGGCACTTCCGAAATCATGGAGATGACCATCAGCCGCGATCGCTGGCAGCTCCATCTGAAAACGCGCGGCCAGCACTATCACGAGCAAAGCGCGCGACCTGGAAGCGCTGCATGCGCGCCATCCGAACGTTGGAGCCGATGTCGCCGCGCTGGCGCATCACGCACTCGCCGAACTTTTAGAGAAAGCGCGCATTGCACGCCTCACGCGTTACCAGCACATTCTCCTGCGTCTGGGCGAGTGGATCGCCTATGCGGAATGTGCAGGCAGCCTGGCGCGCCGCGCCGCTCTTCTCGCGAGAACAAGTTGAACGAAAAAGCGAACCGTCGCTTCGATGCCTCAGCGCTCGCGGCCGTGAGTCGCATCTTCGCTCGCGAAGCCGCGCTCAAAGTCGCGGAAGAAGGCTTGCGCTGGGTATGCGGAGCCGGTGGCGTCACTGACGCGGAAATGTCCGCCTTCGAAACGAGTTTGCAGTTGCCCGCCGTGCATCGTGCACAGGCGGGCCTGATTTCTGACATGGATTTCGTAGCCGACGTCCTCTACGCCCGCGCGGCGAAGCCTGCAATCGCCGCCTGACTATCTCGACGCCTGACTATCGACCACGCGCAACCGGCCAGTCCGGCTGCCGAGGAGCGTCCACATGCAAATGGAAGACACAGCCTATCGCGCCATCGCGATCGTAGGCGCGGGAGCCGTTCTGCCCGATGCCCCCAATGTCACCACTTTCTGGAACAACGTGAAGAGCGGCCGCTACAGCATCACCGAGGTCACGCCCGACCGCTGGGATCCTGCGTTCTATTACGACGCCGATCCCAAGCCGCCCCGACAAGACCTATTCGAAGATCGGCGGCTGGGTGCGCGATTCACGTGGGATCCCATGAAGTGGCACATGCCCATTCCGCCCCGCGTCACCGATGCCATGGATCAGGCCCAGAAGTGGGCCATCGCCGCCACGCGCGAGGCTCTGGAAGACTACGGCTATCCCAAACGCCCGCTGAATCCCGATCGCGTCGCCGTGATCCTCGGCAACGCCATGGCGGGCGAGAAACATTACCTGACGGCGTTGCGCGTCTTCTTTCCCGAGTACGCGCACGAACTCGCCGAAATCGCCAGCTTCGCCGCGCTTCCCGAAGACGATTCGCGCCGAAATCACGCGCGAACTGCACGACCGGATCGGCAAGCACCTGCCCGAAATTACCGAAGACAGCATGCCCGGCGAACTGGCCAACTGCATTGCCGGACGCATCGCCAACATCTACAACTTCCACGGCCCGAATTTTATTTGCGACGCGGCCTGCGCCTCCGCCATGGCGGCGATGACGCGCCGCCGTCGAAGGATTGGTCGCCAACGATTTCGACGCTGTCATCACCGGCGGCATCGACCGCAACATGGGCGCCCAGACCTTCGTGAAGTTCTGCAAGATCGGCGCGCTCTCGGCCACCGGCACGCGTCCTTATGCCGAAGGCGCCGACGGCTTCGTCATGGGCGAAGGCTCTGCCATCTTCGTGATGAAGCGCTTGGCCGACGCCGAGCGCGATGGCGACAAGATCTACGCCGTGCTTCGCGGCATCGGTGCGTCCAGTGACGGTAAGGGAAAAGGCATCACCGCTCCCAACCCGGTCGGCCAGAAGTTCTGCCTGGAACGCGCCTGGCAGAATGCGGGCCTATCGCCCGCAACCGCGACTCTGATTGAAGGTCACGGCACCTCGACCCGCGTTGGCGACGTGGTTGAAGCCCAGTGCATGACCGACCTGCTCAGCAGCCAGCATCTGCCCACACATTCGGTTGCGCTCGGTTCAGTCAAATCGAACATCGGCCACCTCAAAGGAGCCGCAGGTGCAGCCGGACTGCTGAAGACCGCGCTGGCGCTCCGCGACAAAGTCCTGCCGCCCAGCGTGCACTGCGAGCATCCCAGTCCCCGACATCGACTTCGCCCACTCTCCTCTTTATGTCAATACCGAACTGAAGCCCTGGAACGTCCCCGCCGATACTCCCCGCCGCGCCGGAGTAAGCGCCTTCGGCTTCGGTGGCACCAACTTCCATCTCGTGCTCGAAGAGCACATTCCCCACCGCCTGACCGGAAACGGCAAGCGATCGGTAGCCGTCGGCGCCCTTCCGCAAACTGCGATCCAAGAGGTTGTTATGAATTCGAAGCAAGTCTCCTCTCCCGCTGTGTCCTCGGCATCTCCGTCCGCCTGTAAAACGCCGCTGCGTGGCGCATTGTTGATTGGCGCTGCCTCCGACGCGGAACTTGTCGAGCGCCTCCGCGCCATCATGAACGATGCTCAGTCGGGCCGCGCCCCCGCGCCTGCAGCTCCCGCCGAAGCCGATCTGCGCGCTCCCCAGCGCCTGGCAATTGATTACGCCGACGCCGCCGAACTTGGCCGACAAGTCCGCCAAAGCCCTCAAAGCGCTCGCCGCCAATCAGCCCGCAATATGGAAGGCTCTGCGCGCGCAAGGCATCTTCCGCGGCCAAGGCCCCGCCCCGAAAGTCGCGTTCCTTTACACGGGCCAGGGATCGCAGTACGTGAACATGCTGCGGCCGCTCTACACCTCGGAGCCGATCGTCACCGAGACCTTTGCCGAAGCCGATCGCGTGATGACTCCGCTGCTCGGCAAGCCTCTAACCGATTTTGTTTTCGTGGACCAGACCGATCCCGTCGCCGTCGCCAAGGCCGACGACGATCTGCGCCAGACCGCCATCACGCAGCCTGCCGTGCTGGCGATCGACCTCGGACTCACGCGTCTCCTGGCCGCCTACGGTATCCAGCCCGACATGACGATGGGCCACAGCCTCGGCGAGTACGGAGCGTTAGTCGCCTCCGGCGCGCTGCCTTTCGAAGACGCATTGGAAGCCGTCAGTGCCCGCGGCCGCGGCATGACCCGCGTCGCCGTCGCCGACAAGGGCAAGATGGCCGCCGTTTTCGCGCCTCTCGCAGAAGTCGAAAGAATCCTGAAGACCATCGAAGGCTATGTCGTGATCGCCAACATCAATAGCGAGCATCAGGCCGTGATCGGTGGCGCCAGCGATGCGGTCGACGAAGGCCATGCAGGTTCTTCAAGCCGCCGGATACGAAGTCTCTCCACTCCCCGTCAGTCATGCTTTCCATACCTCGATCGTCGCGCCGGCCAGCGAACCCTTGCGGCAGGAACTCGCTCGCCTGCGCGTGGAGTCGCCACGTTTGCCGATCGTCGCCAATGTGAACGGCGAGTTCTATCCCTCCGGGCCGGACGTCGTGCCGCAAATGTTGGACTTGCTCGCGAAGCAAGTCGCCTCTCCCGTGCAATTCGTGAAAGGTCTCCGCACACTCTACGAAGCGGGCGCCCGCATCTTCGTAGAAGTTGGGCCAAAGAAGGCCCTGCAGGGATTCGCCGAGGACGTCCTCGGCGAGCGCGGAGATGTCATTTCGCTCTTCACCAATCACCCAAAGTTCGGCGACATCGCATCGTTCAACCAGGCACTGTGCGGCCTGTACGCCGCCGGACTCGGCCGAGGAACTGCCGCGCTCTCGATCGAAAAGCCGTCAGCTGTGTCCTTGTCTCCCACGCCGGTCGAAGCACCGAAGCGGGCCGTAGCTAGCACTTCCTCAACCAGTGTCGCCGCCGCAGAAGAAGGGGCTCCAACTTCCGATCACTACAACGAACTCGGCCACTTCTTCGCCGACGTCCTCGACCGCGCTTGGCAGATTCATCACGGCAAGGAACCCGCCCCGCCGAGAGTTCCAGTCGTGATCACCGGAGCAGCCCTGGGCCTGCCCGGCACCGATCACGTCTTCGACGACGCCAATCTCGCCCGCATCCTGCGCGGCGATCAGTTCATCGATCTCATCCCCACGCGCTTGCGCAAGGCCATGCTCGACAAGCACATCACGCGCCTGGTCAAGAGCGACAACGGCGGACCGACCTTCGAAACCATCAACAACATCTCTGACGTAATCAAGCTGGCGGGCCGCGGCGGCGCCTTTGATCTGGAAACCGAATTCGGCATCTCCGCCGACCGCCGGGCTGCCCTCGATCGCGCCACCCAACTGGCGATTGCTGTCGGCCTCGATGCCTTGCGTGATGCCGGCATCCCGCTCGTCATGCGCTACAAGACAACTACGAAAGGCACGCAGTTGCAGGATCGCTGGGCGCTGCCCGATGCTCTGCGGGATGAGACGGGTGTCATCTTCGCCTCGGCCTTTCCCGGATGTGACTCCTTCGCCGACGAAATGTCGCGCTACTACACCGACCACTCCCGCCGCGAGCAGTTAAGCCTGCTCGAAAGCCTGCTGGCACGCAGCGCGAAAGGAAACGGCGATTCCATCCTCGAACAGGAAATGGAACGCCGCACCGAAGACCTCCGCGACGCCATCGAGAAAGAGCGCTACGTCTTCGATCGTCGGTTCCTGCTCCGGATCCTGGCCATGGGACATTCACAGTTCGCCGAGTTCATCGGCGCCCGCGGCCCCAACACGCAAATCAATTCCGCCTGCGCCAGTACCACGCAGGCCGTCGCGCTGGCCGAAGACTGGATCCGTGCCGGCCGCTGCCGCCGCGTGATCATCGTCTCCGCCGACGACGTCACCTCCGACCATTCCATCGAGTGGTTCGGCGCCGGCTTCCTCGCGAGTGGTGCCGCCGCCACCGACGAAGTTGTGGAAGAAGCTGCCACCCCCTTCGATCGCCGCCGCCACGGCCTGATCGTCGGTATGGGCGCTGCGGGCCTCGTAGTCGAAAGCGCGGAAGCCGCGCGCGAGCGTGGCATCCAACCGATCTGCGAAGTGCTCAGCACCGTCACCGCCAACAGCGCCTTTCACGGCACCCGCCTCGACGTCCAGCACATCGGTCAGATGATGGAGAACCTGGTGTCGCAGGCCGAAGCCCATCACGGCATTTCCCGTCAGCAGATTGCGCCCCACACGGTCTTCGTTTCGCACGAGACCTACACGCCCGCCCGCGGAGGCAGTGCCTCGGCCGAGATCAACGCGCTGCGCCGTGTCTTCGGCGACGCTGCCGACCAAATCGTAATCGCGAACACAAAAGGGCAAACGGGTCATGCCATGGCGACAGGCATCGAAGACGTCCTCGCCGTGAAGGCGCTGGAGACCGGCTTGGTGCCGCCTGTCGCCAACTTCAAAGAAGTCGATCCCGAGCTGGGCACCTTGAATTTGTCCAAAGGCGGGGGATACCCCATCGAATACGCCGTCCGCCTTGGCGCCGGATTCGGTTCGCAAATCAGCATGTCGCTATTGCACTGGACCGCGCCCAAAGACGGCGCTCACCGCCGCCCGAGCGATCTGGGCTACGCTTATCGCATCGCCGACGAGAGCACCTGGAAGACCTGGCTCAGACAGATCGCCGGCTACCCAACCGCCGATCTCGAAGTCGTCCGCCGCACGCTGCGCGTTCGCGATCAAAGACCGTCGGCAAAACTAGCCCAGGTCGCACAGACGATTCAGGAACCCCTGATCCCGGCAACTCCGAAAGCGCTCGCTCCAGTCGTGGTCGCAGTCAAAGTCGAACCGCCGAGCCCGCTCGTTGAACCAAAGGTCGAGCCCAAAGTACTCGCGTCCCTCCCATCTCCGAAACCTGCCGTCGAAAGCGATCCAGTCAAAGAACGCGTGCTCGCTTTGGTCGCTGAGAAGACAGGCTATCCCGTCGATATGCTCGATTTCGACCTCGATCTCGAAGCCGACCTCGGCATCGACACCGTGAAGCAAGCCGAGGTTATGGCCACCATCCGCGAGGCCTACGGCATCGTCCGCGATGACACCATCAAACTGCGAGATTTCCCCACGCTGGCCCGCGTGATCCAGTTCGTGCACGATCGCCAGCCCAAGGTCGATTCAGCGCAACCTGCTCCCAGTCTGGTAGCGGCATCCGCGCCAGAAATGAAAGCGGAACCAGAAGTCAAAGCTGCTCCTGTCGCCTCCGTCGCGGCTCCCGTAACGACTCCAGAGACAGGCACCGATCCTGTTAAAGACCGTATCCTCGCCCTCATGGTCGAGAAGACCGGATACCCACAAGACATGCTCGACCTGGATCTCGACCTCGAAGCCGACCTCGGCGTCGACACCGTCAAGCAGGCGGAAATGTTCGCAGCCATCCGCGAGATCTACAACATCCCGCGCGATGAGAATCGCAAGCTCCGCGACTACCCCACGCTCGCCCACGTAATTCGCTTCGTCTACGAGAAGCGCCCTGACTTGGCTGGCATGCCCGTGGCAGCAGAACTCTCTGTGGTTGCATCCTCCCCGGCGCAGGCGGAGCCTCTCGCTCCGCCTCCGACGCCGGTTGAAACTCCAGTCCATTCCGACGACTCCATCAAGAAAAGGGTCCTGCAGATCGTTGCCGAAAAGACCGGCTATCCCGAGGACATGCTCGACTTAGACCTCGACCTCGAGGCCGACCTCGGCGTCGACACCGTCAAGCAGGCGGAAATGTTCGCCGCCGTGCGCGCCGCCTACAACATTCCCCGCGACGAAAACATGAAGCTGCGCGACTTCCCAACTCTCGCTCACGTAATCAAATTCGCGCACGACCGCTCCGCGCTGGTGGCTGCCGCGCCTGCTGCGAAGCCGGAGCAGCCGCAGCCGAAGTCATTATCCAGAATTTCGCTCCAGCCTGCGCGACCCGAGGTTGCCACCTTCGATGCCACAAACCGCGTCCCGCGGCGTGTGCCGGTCGCGACGCTGCGACCTCCTCTCAGCCTCTGCAAAGCAACCGAAGTGAAACTTGACCGCAACAGCCGCGTCATCCTCATGCCCGACAAGGGCGGCGTCGCGCCGGTACTAGCCGACCGCCTCCGCACGCTGGGAGTCAAAGTGCTCACCATCGAAGGCACTCCGGGCTCTGAAACGCTCACCTCTCTCCTCAACACCTGGACCGCCGCCGGCCCCATCCAAGGCGTCTTCTGGCTCCCTGCGCTCGACAACGAAGGCGACCTGCGCACACTGGACTCCGCCGCATGGCACGACGCCCTGCGCGTGCGAGTGAAGTCCCTCTACACCACGATGCGCACTTTATACGAGCACATCGCTCGTACCGGCACATTCTTCATTTCTGCAACGCGCCTCGGCGGGCATCACGGATACGACGACGCCGGAGCCTTCGCCCCGCTCGGCGGCGCTGTCACCGGATTCACCAAGACGTACAAGCGTGAACGCCCCGAATCCTTGGTCAAAGCAGTCGACTTCGAATCCACCCGCAGTGCGATCCAGGTCGCCGAACTCCTGATTGCCGAGGCCCAGCGCGATCCCGGCGCGGTCGAGATTGGATACAGCGGCGACCAGCGCTGGACCATCGGCCTCGAAGAACAACCCGCCGCTGATGGCCAACCCGGCATGGTGCTCGACAAAAACGGCGTCTTCGTCATCACCGGCGCCGCAGGCAGCATCGTCTCGGCCATCACCGCCGATCTAGCCGCGGCATCTGGTGGTACCTTCTACCTGCTCGATCTCGTACCGGAGCCCGATCCCGCAAATCCCGACCTCAAACGCTTCGTAACCAACAAAGAAAATCTCAAACGCGACCTGTTCGCGCGCATCCAGAAGCGCGGCGAGCGTGCCACACCCGCGCTTGTCGAAAAAGAACTAGCCGGCCTGGAAAGAGCTCATGCCGCTCAATCCGCCATCGACGCGGTCATGGCCGCAGGTGGCACGCCGCACTATTTCAGCGTCAACCTCGCCGATGCCGAGGCCGTCGGTAAAGTGATCGACCAGGTGCACCGGCAGAGCGGCCGCATCGATGTTCTGCTGCACGCTGCCGGCATTGAGCGCAGCCACTTCCTGCCCGACAAAGATCAGCGTGAGTTCGATCTGGTCTTCGATGTGAAGGCGGACGGTTTCTTCAACCTGTTGCACGCCATCGGCGACATGCCCCTGGGCGCGACCGTGGCGTTCAGTTCGATCGCTGGACGCTTCGGCAACGCCGGACAGACCGACTACAGTGCCGCCAACGATCTGCTGTGCAAGATCACCTCCAGCTTCCGCACCACGCGTCCCAATACGCGCGGCATCGTCATCGATTGGACCGCATGGGGCGGCATCGGCATGGCCACTCGCGGTTCCATCCCGAAGATGATGGAACTTGCCGGAATCGACATGCTCCCGCCTGAGGCAGGCATCCCGCTGATCCGCCGCGAACTTACTGCTGGAGCCACTCATGGCGAAGTCGTCGTCGCCCAGCGCCTCGGCATCTTGCTGAATGAAATCGACCCAACCGGCGGTCTCGACACCGCAGCCGCGCAATCCGCCAAAGAGACCGTGCTCGCCGGGCCCATCACTGGTCCGATCGTCTCCCTCGGCATCTCCACCGGGTACACCGTCGAGACGACTCTGGATCCGCGCAATCAGCCGTTTCTCCAAGACCACCAGATCGAGGGCACCCCCGTACTGCCCGGCGTGATGGGGATCGAAGCCTTCGCCGAAGCCGCTCTCACGTCGCTCCCTGGATGGCACGTCGAAGCCATTGAAGACGTGAACTTCCTCGCGCCCTTCAAGTTCTATCGCAGCGAACCGCGTGCGTTGCAAATCGAAACACGAATCCATCCTCATGGGAATGAACTCGTCGCGGATTGCCGGCTCATCGGCCACCGAACTCTGCCCAACCAGGCGGAGCCTCAATCGACCACCCACTTCACCGCCCGTGTCCAGCTCGCGCAGCAGCGCCAACAAGCTTCCCTGGTTCACGCGCTCGGTAAGCCGGAGGGCCACGTCATCGAAGCCGCCGACATCTACCGCCTCTACTTCCACGGGCCCGCATACCAGGTACTGGAGAAAGCGTGGTGGGATGGCAAGCGTCTCATCGGATTGATGCCAGACCATCTGCCTCCCAACCATCATCCCTCCGAGCTATCCACGGTCATGCAGCCGCGGCTGATCGAGCTGTGTTTCCAGACTGCTGGAATCTGGGAGCTCGGTGTGCAAGGCCGAATGGGCCTGCCCCAGCACGTTCGCCAAGTCTCGCTCTATCGCACGTCGGCTGCAGCCGATGGCCGCCTTTATGCCGTCCTCACTCCCGACACAGGGCAGGGAAGTTTCGACGTCGAGGTCGTAGACACAATAGGGAACTGCATTCTCACGGTCACGGGCTACCAGACCGTGGCGCTTCCGAATAGTGTGAACGCGCAACATCTGAAAACGCTCCACGAAATCATGGCAGGAGACGCCGCTCTTGTGGCGTGACAAGCACCACCAACGCAGCCCACAACTTGCCGAACCGGGGTCCTTATGCTGAATGACTTTCGACGGATTGCGATTGTGAACCGCGGCGAACCCGCGATGCGTTTCATCCATGCCGCCCGTGAGTTCAGCTCTGAGCACGGCGTGCCGTTGCGTACCATCGCCTTCTTCACTGAACCCGACCGCCACTCCATGTTTGTCCGCGAAGCCGACGAGGCCTTTTCTCTCGGTGCCGCCCAGTCCATCGATCAAGAGACGCTTGGTACCAAAAGCAGCTACCTCGATTACAAGCGCCTTGAACAGGTTCTGTCGGAAGCGCATGCCGACGCGGTCTGGGTCGGCTGGGGCTTCGTCGCGGAACACGCCGCCTTCGCCGACCTCTGCCAGGAGATGGGAGTCGTATTCATCGGGCCAAGCGGAGAGGTGATGCGTCGGCTGGGCGACAAGATCGCGGCCAAACGCTTGGCCGAGCAGTCGCAAATCGCGGTTGCTCCCTGGAGCGGCGGTCCGGTCGAAACTATTACGGACGCTTTGTCTTACACGCAGCGCTTGGGCTTTCCTCTGCTGATCAAGGCGACCGCGGGCGGCGGCGGGCACGGGATTCGTCTCGTTCATTCTGCCAGTCAACTGCCGCAGGCGTTTGAGCGCGCCCGCGCCGAGGCCTTCAAGGCGTTCGGCGATCCCACGGTTTTTATCGAGAAATTAATCGAGGGAGCCCGCCACATCGAGGTCCAGGTCATCGCTGACAATTTCGGAACCGTGTGGGCTGCCGGTGTGCGCGATTGCACAATTCAGCGGCGGCACCAGAAAGTTCTCGAAGAGGCGCCTTCTCCGGTGCTTTCTTCCCAACAGGATCAGGACCTCCGTGAAGCCGCGGTTCGCCTGAGCAAGACCGCGGGCTACACCAATGCTGGCACCGTGGAGTTCCTCTACGATCCTGACGCCCGGCAGTTCTTCTTCATGGAAGTGAATACCCGCTTGCAGGTGGAGCATCCTGTCACCGAATGCACCACTGGACTCGATCTGGTGAAATTGCAGCTTCACGTTGCGCGTGGCGAACGTCTTGAGGGTAATCCCCCGCTCACTTTCGGTCACGCGGTTGAGGTGCGCCTCAATGCGGAAGACCCGGACAACGATTTCGCGGCCGCCCCGGGCGTCCTCGAACGTTTCCGCATAGTGACCGGTCCCGGCATACGCGTCGACACCGGCGTCACGGAAGGCGACAGCATTTCGCACGAGTTTGATTCCATGATCGCCAAGGTGATCGGCTATGGTCAGACCCGCAAAGAGGCGCTGTCCCGTCTCCGGCGCGCGCTCGGTGAGAGTGTCGTCGTCGTCAAAGGCGGTGCTACCAACAAAGCGTTTTTGCTGGAGATGCTGGGCCGCGACGAAGTGCAGAGCGGAAACGTCGATGTGGGATGGCTCGACCGCCTCGCGACGGGTAACGGGCATCTCTTCCGAAAGTATGCTGACGTGGCGCTAGTGCAGGCTGCCATCGATGCCTACGACGCCGAACTGGGGGTGGAGCAGGCGCAATTTTATGCATCCGCCGCGCGCGGTCGGCCGCGCGTGCAGAGCGACATCGGCCGTGCTCTGGCACTGCGCCATCGTGGCCGGCTCTACGCGATCAAGACTCACCGCATCGGCCCGCGCGACTACCGCATCGAGGTCGACGGAGTCCGCCTTGAGGCCCACATCGACCGCTTGGATCAGTTTGAATCCTGGCTCGTTGTCTTCGGCCGCAAATTCCACACCGTCTCGGTCAGCCAGGGAATCAGTTCCCGCATTGAGGTGGATGGCGTATCGCACCAGGTCGATCGCGACGACGGAGGCGTGGTGCATGCTCCGGCCCCGTCTGTGGTTGTCTCCATCGCGGTCAAGGTCGGCGACACCGTCGCCGTCGGCGACCGCCTCGCTGTGCTCGAAGCCATGAAAATGGAGACCCAGGTCGTCGCCCCCTTTTCCGGCAGGGTCCGAAAAATAATGATCATGCCGAACGTACAGGTCGATGCCGGCGCTCCACTCGTTCAAATCGAAGGCACTGGCGGCGACGATGCGATCGAGTCCCAGCAACGCGTAGTCTTCGGCGAATCCCACACCTGGCGAGGGAATCGGGAAGCCACTTGTATCGACACCCTCAAGGAACTCCGCCAAGTCATGCTGGGATTTGATCTTGACCCGTCAAGCACCGCTCGCCAGCTCACAGCCTGGAGCCAGACTTGTCCTGCGCACGGTGACGACGTCACCCTGTACGAGGACGAGATTCTCCGAATCTTTGTGGATATCTGTGCGCTGTTTCATCGCGAGCCAGACGTTAACCATCGCGCTTCTGGGGAAGAGCCCAGCACCGAGTCGTACCTGTTCTCGTATTTGCGCGTGGTCGAGACCAACGCGGAAGGGCTCCCTCCCGCCTTTGTCGAAGCACTCCTCCGCGCGCTGGCGCATTACGGCATCTGTGAACTCGATGGCTCCTCCCGACTGAAAGAGACGCTGTTGTGGATTTGCAAGTCGCACCAACGGATGGCGGGCCAGGTTACCTCGATTCTCGATATTCTCGAGCGCCGCTTGCGCCACGCCAAGGCGCCGGGACCACCCGCCGCGAATTCCTTCCGCACACTTCTCGATCGGATGATCGCCATCACCCATGAGATCTATCCTTCGATCAGCGATCTTGCCCGCGAAGTCCGCTATCGCTACTTCGATGAGCCGATGTTTGAGCGTGCCCGGGATCAGGTCTTCCAGGAAGCAGAGGACCACCTCAACTATCTCGATGCGCATCCCGACGCAGCCGATCGCCGTACTCGGCTGTACGCGCTCACCGAGTGTCCTCAGTTGCTCGCGGGCTTGTTTGCCGCGCGCTTCCCAGCCGCCGAGCCCGCCTTATGCAGCACGATGCTCGAAGTGCTCACGTTGCGCTACTACCGCGTGTGTACGCTGGTAAATCCTCGCGCCTTGTCTGTTGACGGGCATCCCTGTTTCACAGCCGAATACGATGATGAGGACAAGCGTGTTCATGTTCTTGCAACTTATTCCGATTACAAGGGCCTTGCTGCAGCGGCACAGGCAATCTTCCCCCTGATCGCGGAAGTCCCCACCGATCACGGCATCATGACTGATTTTCACGTCTGCCATTCCGCCAAACTGGGCGACCCCGACGCCACGCAGCGTGAAATTCAGGCCATGCTGAATCAGGTTGCTTTCCCGCGTCCCATCCGCCGCATCGTGGTGTCTGCCGCTGGAGCGGCCCCGGGCCCTCGCGCCAGCGGCCTCCAACATTTCACCTACCAGCCCGTCGGCAGCGAGTATCTGGAAGACCCGTTCTTCCGCGGACTGCATCCTATGATGGGGAAGCGCCTGCACCTCTGGCGTCTGAGCAATTTCAAGATCGATCGCCTGCCTTCGGTCGAAGACGTCTACCTCCTGCACGCCGTGGCGCGCGACAATCCCAAGGACGAACGCCTGTTCGCTGCCGCCGAAGTCCGCGATGTCACCCCTGTGCGCGATGAGGCCGGCCGCATCGTGCAATTGCCGCACCTGGAACGCATGCTGATGGAAACCCTGGCCGCGATCCGCCTGTTTCAGTCGCGCCGCCGTCCCCAGGAGCGCCTGTATTGGAACCGCGTGTTCCTGTACGTCTGGCCGTCGCTCAATCTCAAGCCCGACGAACTACGCGATATCGTCCGCCGCCTCCTGCCCGTGACCGAAGGCTTGGGGCTGGAGCAAGTCGTAGTGCGCGCCCGCATTCCCAATCCCGCCACCGGAGAGTTGCGCGACCTGGTCGTGCGCATTTCGAGCCCCGTGGGCAGCGGCTTACTCATCACCTTCCGTCCAGCCGACAAACTCCTGGCGCTCAAACCCCTCTCGGAGTATGACCAGAAAGTCGTACGCGTGCGCCAGCGCGGGCTCGTCTATCCCTACGAAATCATCAAGATGATCGCGCCTTCCCGGGAAGACGCCCGCAGTGAATTCCCGCCGGGCGATTTCGTCGAGTACGATCTCGACGCCGACCACAAGCTCGTACCCGTGGATCGTCCTTACGGCAAGAACCGCGCCAACATCATTGTCGGCCTGATCCGCAACTTCACCACCCGCTATCCCGATGGCATGACTCGCGTCCTGCTGCTCGGAGATCCCAGCAAGGATCTCGGAGCCCTCGCCGAAACCGAGTGCCGTCTTATCAGTGCCGCTCTCGACCTCGCGGAAGAGAAGGGCATTCCGCTGGAGTGGTTCCCAATCTCGGCCGGCGCCAGGATCTCAATGGAGAGTGGCGTCGAGAATATGGACTGGATCGCCCGCGTCCTGCGGCGTCTCATCCAATTCACGCAGGCTGGCGGCGAAGTGAACCTCATCATCAATGGCATCAACGTGGGCGCCCAGCCCTACTGGAACGCCGAAGCCACCATGCTCATGCATACCCGCGGCATTCTGGTCATGACCCCGAAGGCCGCAATGGTTCTCACGGGCAAGCGCGCTCTCGATTACTCTGGCGGCATTTCCGCCGAAGACAATCAAGGCATCGGCGGATACGACCGCATCATGGGCGTCAACGGGCAGGCTCAGTACTGGGCGAGTGATATCAATGAAGCCTGCCACATTCTGTTCCGCCACTACGATCACACTTATGTAAAGCCGGGGGAACGTTTCCCGCGCCGTGCCGCTACCAGCGATCCGATCAATCGCGACGTGCAGACTTTTCCCCACAACGAAAACGGAGAAGAGGGCTTTGCCTATGTCGGTGAAATCTTGTCCGACGAAACCAACCCCGGCCGCAAGAAGCCTTTCGACATTCGCAAAGTAATGATGGCCACTGTCGACCAGGATCATCCGCCCCTCGAGCGCTGGGCAGGAATGCGCGCCGCCGAAACCGGTGTTGTCTGGGACGCGCACCTCGGCGGCTATCCTGTCTGCCTCATCGGCTTCGAATCTAGAGCCGTGGCCCGGCTCGGATTTGTCCCTGCCGACGGCCCGGACCAATGGTCCGCCGGAACTCTGTTTCCCCAGTCCTCGAAGAAAGTGGCTCGCGCCATCAACGCCGCCAGCGGCAATCGCCCGGTCGTCGTCCTGGCCAACCTGTCCGGCTTCGACGGTTCTCCGGAATCGATGCGCCGCCTTCAACTCGAATACGGCGCTGAGATCGGCAGGGCCGTCGTGAACTTCAAGGGCCCCATCGTGTTTTGTGTGATATCTCGTTACCACGGTGGAGCTTATGTCGTCTTCTCTCGCGCCCTTAACGAGCAGATCGAAGTCGCCGCCCTGGAAGGAACCTATGCTTCAGTGATTGGTGGCGCCCCCGCCGCGGCAGTGGTTTTCGCCGGCGAAGTCGAGTCCCGCACTCGCAAAGACGAACGCCTCCAGGCTCTGAATCAGGCCATGCTCCAGGCCGACGCTGCCGAAAAAGGACGCCTGCGCGCTCAGTGGAACGAACTTCACGACGTCGTCTACTCCGAGAAACTGGGGGAGATGGCCAGCGAATTCGACCGCGTGCACAGCGTCTATCGAGCCCAGAGCGTGGGCGCTCTCGACCGTATTATTCCGCCCGCAAATCTCCGCTCCTATCTCATCGACGCCATAGAGCGCGGAATCCAGCGCGAAGAGGAGGCCCTGGAGAAGGGAATACTCGAGATCGTAGAAGCCGCCTAGCAAGTGCGGAGAGTGCAGTCGTACAGCGAGTGCCGTGAATGCGGCCGCACGGCAAGTGCAGAGACCGCAGTCGCGCAGCGGCGAAAGCTTGCAGCCCATGGCGCAAGCCGTGGGTGGCGCAACAAATGTAAGCGAGTCCCGAAGGGGCGAAAGATCGGAGCCCAGAGGCCGCGGGAGAAAATAAATGCGTGCACCACCGTGGAAGAGCGGCCCTTCGAGGGCCGCGTTAGGGATCTCTGGAATCATCCTGGGCTTTAGCCCCGTGGTCGCTCGCTCCTTTGATGAGCAGCGTAACCCCGCAATGAACATCTACTGGCTCGAACAAACCGAACTCGACGTCCCGCCCAATAACGATTGGCTGAGCCCGCATGAGGCCACTCGTCTTGCCACCCTGCGCTTTCTCAAGCGCCGCTCCGACTGGCGTCTTGGTCGCTGGACGGCGAAGCAAGCCCTTGCCGCCTATCTGAAGCTGCCGACAAATCTCCCCTCCCTCGCGAACCTCGAGATCCGCGCCGCCTCGTCTGGCGCTCCAGAAGTGTTTCTGTACGGCCAACCGGCAGGCATTGCAATCTCAGTGAGTCATCGTGCGGGTACGGCGCTGTGCACCGTCGGACCCGGACGCAACTTCGGTTGTGATCTCGAATTGGTCGAGCCCCGCAGTGCCGCCTTCGTCGACGACTACTTCACTGCCGAGGAGAGGGCTCTCATTGTCGACACCCCTCCGTCTGACCGCCCTCTGCTCCTGGCCCTGCTCTGGAGCGGCAAGGAAAGTGCTCTCAAAGCCCTGCGCGTCGGCCTCCGGCTCGACACCAGATGCATGTGCGTGAGCCCGAGTTTCGCAGTGCCGGCACTGGCTGCCGACTCCGCGATTTGGTGCCCCTTGCGTGTTTCCTATTCCGACACGCAGATGTTCAGTGGTTGGTGGCGAATGCACAACGATCTGGTGCGGACGCTGGTCTCTGATGCTCCGCTCTGCGCCCCGCTGCCCGCACGAGAAACTGGTTCATCTTCCGCTACCCGTCCTCGGCAAACCGCGTAGACCGCTCCAGTCCTTCCCGAATGAAAAGGCCGCCGGCTTGCAAGCCCGGCGGCCCGAATCAAAGGCAGCCCTTGGCTCTCGCCTCGGCTATTGCCCCTTACCCGTCAGCGACAGCGTCTGCGGGCTTCCTGGACTGTTGTCGAACACCTTGTACGTAGCGTTCTCCGTTCCCACAATGCTGGGAACGAAATACACGGTGATCTGGCAGGTCCCTCCCGGTTTCAGCGGATTCGACGAGTTGTTGCCGCAAGGTGCGTTGTCCCCGTAGTTGTCGCTGAAGTCGAAGCTCTGCGTGCCTGAGATTTCAGCGCCGATGAAGAACACGTTGGTGGTCCCCACGTTGGTGATGGTCACCGTCGACGACACCTGGGTTCCCCTCGTGACCGTGCCGAAGTTGATCGTATTCGAGGAGAACTTGATACCCGTTCCTGTGCCCTGCAGGGCCACGCTCTGCGGACTGGTGACGTCGCTGTCGTTAACGCTCACTGTGCCCAGTGCGAAACCAACCGCCTTAGGCTTGAAGTTCACGTTAATCACACAGGTTCCGGATGCCGCGATGACCAGGCTGTTTGTACAGGTTGTGGTGCTGGCACTCGAGAACGGTCCGGTGACTGTGATGGCGGGGTTGCTCAGTGTGATCGATACCCCCGTGTTGTTGGTCAACGTGATCTTCGTGTTCGCGCTCGTCACGCCCACCGCCGTCGTTGCAAACGTGATGGACGTCGGGCTCAACGATACGTTACTGGTTTCGGTCCCGCTCAAACCGATCAGTTGCGGTGTCGAGGGATCGCTGTCGTTGATGACCACCGAGCCCCGCTTCGAGCCAGTGGACGTCGGCCCGAAAGTGACGCTGATGGTGCAAGTCGCGCCGCCCGCCAGGGTAGCTCCTGACGCCGGGCACGTGTTCGTCGAAATGGCATAATCCGTGGTATCCGTCAGGGTGATTGCACCCATCGTGATCGCGCTGGTCCCCGTGTTTTTCACGGTGACCGACTTCGCCGCACTCGTGGTTTTCACCAGTTGGTTGCCGAAGGCCAGCGGAGCTCCCGATGAGCAGGGAGCATAATGCCCACGCTCGGGAAGGGCGCTGTAACTGCATAACTTTCCTCCTGGATTCGGCTGCGACCACATTTTTCGCGCGCCAAAGCGGGCCGTGCAGCGCACAGCCGTTCCTCGGGGGGAACCTTATCTTTCAATTGATATTGCTGGGGCCGAAAACCTGGGATCTGGAAACGGCGATCGCTATCGAACCGCTTCTTTTAACTGAACTGCTTCCTACATTCGTTCGTCGTCTTTGGGGGGCGACAGCCCGGAGGCAGGCCACAACGCGGGCCTCCCCCAAGGCGGCGCAATTGTGGCCTTATCCTGGGGGCTTGTCAAGATGCAGAGTTTTTCACTGTCGGTAGCACATGATATGTCCGGTTGAGATAGCAAGTGATATGTCCGCTTTGCGGGCGGTGAGGATAGGAGACCATGCGGAGCATGGAAGCTTATCCGAGGGCCGCGATGGAGCGGGCGATGAAAGTGCAGGACGTAATGTTGCCGGCGATGGCGAAGAAGATCACGTGGTGGCAGGCGGCGGAGATTCTGGGCATCAGCGACCGGCACATGCGGCGGTGGCGGGAGCGCTACGTGGAAGAGGGCTACAACGGGTTGCTGGACCGGCGGCGGGGCCAGCCCTCGCGGCGGCGGGTGCCGGTGGCGACGGTGGAGAAGGTGTTCGCGCTGTACCGGGAGAAGTATTTCGATCTGAACGTGCAGCACTTTCACGAGAAGTTGGCTGCCGAGCACGGGATCGAACTGAGTTACACCTGGGTGAAGCAGGCCCTGCAGGGAGCGGGCCTGGTGGGGCGAGGACGCAAGCGCGGGGCGCATCGCAAGCGGCGGGAGCGGCGGCCGTTGCCGGGGATGCTGTTGCATATCGACGGCAGCCGCCACCAGTGGTTTCAGGACGAACGCTGGTACGACCTGATCGTGATTCTGGACGATGCCACGAGCGAGATTTACTACGCCCAACTGGTGGAGGAGGAATCGACGGCGACGGTGATGGCGGGACTGAGGGAAGTGATCGAGCGCAAAGGCGTGTTCTGCGCGCTGTACAGCGATCGGGGAAGCCATTTCTGGCTGACGCCGAAGGTGGGCGGCAAGGTGGACTACCATCGCCGCACGCAAGTGGGGCGAGCGTTGCACGAGTTGGGAGTGCAGATGATCCCGGCCTACTCGCCGCAAGCGCGCGGGCGCAGCGAACGCAACTTCGGTACTTGGCAGGGCCGATTGCCGCAGGAGTTGCGGCTGCGCCAGCTCGGGACGCTGGAGGCGGCGAACCGGTTTCTGCGGGAAGATTACATGGCCGAGTTCAATCGCCGTTTTCAGGTCGCGCCCCGGCAGCGGGGCAATGCTTTCGTGCCCTGCCGGAGTCGTGATTTGGAACGGATTTTCTCGCTGCAGTTCGAGCGCAGTGTGAACCGCGACAACACCGTGAGCTTTCAAAATCTGAGCTTGCAGATCGAGCGGGTACGCTGGCGGGCCACGTTGGCGGGTTGCCAGGTGGTGGTGCACCAACACCTGAATGGAAACTTGAGTCTGACCCACGGGCCGCATTGCTTGGGTCGCTATGACGCCGGCGGTGCACCTCTATCCGCCAAGGCTTCTGCAGAGCTGAGCAGGGGAAGGGGAACTGCCCCCTTCCCCTGCAACCCCATCCCCAAAACCAACCCAACCCCTGCGGCGAGGGCACAACTTTGAAACCGGACATTTCACTTGCTACAAAAAGCGGACATTTTAACTTGCTACCGACAGATGCAGAGTTTTTCACACTGTGGATTGCGCGGGAAATCTGTTGGGCAAAGGAACTTACGATTCACGATCCGGGCGGTTTCTCCATCTCCGATTCCTCTGCACGATGGCTTTCCACCGACAACTTCCGCAAAGACAATCGTTCGTGATGCGCCAGCACCAGGCCTACCGGAACCACCGCCGCAAACGTCACCAGCCAGAGCAGGATCCCGCAACTGGCCGCCATCTCCGCTGGCACATCAAACACGTTCGATAGGATCGCAATCGTCGCCACCTGCGAACCACCACCGACGGCCGGCAACTGCAGCAGCGAACCCAGCATGCTGGCGAAGATCAAAATCAACAACTGCGACACGGGAATTTCCAGCGCGTCCACGCCGTAGGAATGCGTTACTTCCTTATACGCCAGCGCAATCAGATACCACATCCCCACCGAAACCGCCGCCAGCCACAGCAGCGACAACGGCCCGTGAATGGTGTTGAGCCCCATGCCGAACTCGCGCACTTTCTGGCCCAGCTTATGTCCCAGGTTTGAAGAGAGATGCGCGAACCGTTGTTCCACCCAGCGCGCCGCCACCTCGTCGTTGCGGCGGATCAGGACTGCTGACACCGCGGTCCCCGCGACAATGGCAATCAGAAGAAAGGCTGCTTCGCGGAAGCTTCTGTAGAACTCAGGATGTGGAATGGAAGGCAACGCGCTTGGCAGAAAAATGGCCAGCGCTACCAGCACCGCGAACGCTCCGATGTCGAAGATCCTTTCCACCGCCCAAACCGCCAACTGCGAAGAGAAGGGAAGGTCCGTCCGTCGGGCGATCAGGTACGGACGAATGAATTCCCCCGCCCGCCCCAGCAGCGCCAGTCCCGCGAACCCAACCAGCGTCGGGGAAACCAACTCCGCCACCGTCGTCTTGGGTCGGACCGGCTTCAGAAAAATTTTCCACCGCACGGCCCGCATCACATAGGCGATGTAAATGTAGGCAATCCCGTACAGCACACGGATCTTCTTGATGCGATGAGTCTGGCTCCAGAATGTGGGCCAGTCAAAGGTTCGCCAGTGTCGATATTGCAGGTAAACCAGAACGGCCAGGATGAGGAACACCACGACGCTGGCCAGGATGCGCTTCTTATCCATGAAGGGCGAAGTCTCCGCGCCGCGGCGCTCGCAACGCGAAGCGGGAAACGGCAACACCCAAGGTAAATGACTGAGCCCAAGGGGTCAAACCAGAATCACACATGTGGCGACAGCCGCCTTCGGCTGTCGGTCGAGCAAAGCAGGACCGCAATCGAAGATCGATGCCGCGCTCTACTGCCTCGAAGCCTTAGCCTGAGTCAACGTCGAATCTTGATCTTTGTGGGTTGGACTCTTCGTGCTGGCCTGCTTTGAGGCGCCAACCTTGGCCGCCTTCTCCTGCGCCGCCTTCTTCTTATTAAAGTCCTTCACCACCCGCGCCACATACGCCCGCGTCTCGTAATACGGAGGCACGCCGCCAAATTGTTCGACCCGCTGCGGTCCAGCGTTGTAGGCTGCCAGCGCCTTCACCAGATCAAAGTTGTAGCGCTCCAGAAGTTCTCGCAGGTATTTCGTTCCACCCTCAACGTTCGCCTGCGGATCGAACGCGTTCGGAACTCCCAGCTGCGACGCCGTCCCCGGCATCAACTGCATCAGCCCCTGCGCACCCTTCGGAGACACAGCTCGCACATTGAACCCGCTCTCCGCCTTGATCACACTGTTTACGAGATCTGGATCCAGCCGGTACCGCCCGCTCGCCGAAATCACCACGTCGTTCAGGTCCAACGGACCCGCGCTGGGTGCCCCATTTCTCGCGTACTTTGCGAGAAGTGGGGATGTTCCGGAAGCCGAAAGGCGAGAGCCGGAAGCCGAAATCTTGGGAGCAGAAGCCGGCACCTCCGGCGCCGCCTCAAAATGCTCAATCTCCGCTGTAGGCACATCCACAAAGCTCAATCCATCCGCAGTCACATACAGCCGCGTAACGTCCCCAACGATCTCCCGCCGCTCATGCCGAATGGAGAACCCATTCTTCAGCACGGCAACCTCGCCGCCAAAGCAGGGAAGCGCCGCCACCGCGAGCACCGCGATGATCGCAAAGCGCACCCGAGTTGAACCCAGCCAATTCATCCCAACGTTGAAACTCGAGGATCGTAGCTCGAAGCCTACGACCGAAGCCCCGCGGCGTCCAGCTTCCCATCCAGCGCCAACTCCACCGCCGCCGCAATGCCGTCCGCATCATTCCCGCGAGTCACCGTCCACCCGCGGCTGCGCAACTCCTCGCACGCATTCCCCATGATAACCGGATGCCCCGCAAACTCAAGCATCTCAACGTCATTATGGTTGTCACCGACGGCCATGACCTCTTCGCGCCGAAACCCGCGATGCGCCGCCCACCGCTCCAGCGCATGCCCCTTCGAACACCCCGCATTCAGAACGTCGATCATCGACAAATCCCGCACCGGATACTCCGTGCGCAACACGGTTACCGCGCTCTCCATCCCGGTGCCCTCGAGCGCCCGCAGAGCCAGACTCATGCGCGCCATCGTTCCACAAAACATCGCCTGCACCGGATCGTTCACGAGGGCGTTTTCAATCGGCACCACAAACTCGATGAACTCCATATTCTTCTCGAGCCATCGCCGGATGCTTGCCCCCAGCTCGTCCATCCTCTCCAGCACGATCGCGCCCCTGGTTTCCTTATCAAACGTCAGAACGGTATTTCCCCGGAATTCTTGCATCGCGCCGCACAGCCGGCGGCAAGTGTCGGCCGGCATCAGGTCGCGATGAAACGTCTCTCCCGCCAGCGACCGCGTCACCGCCCCATTCGAACTGATCAGCCACAGATCAAACCCCAACTGTTTCGCGATAGGCAAGGCAAACGTATGCCTGCGCCCAGTCACCAGCACGATCTCGATGCCCGCCGCATGTGCCCGCCGCAGCGCCATCAGATCGCCATCGGAAATCTGGAATTGTGGATTGAGCAGCGTGCCGTCGATATCAGTCGCCAGCAGCCGGATGGAAGGCTTGGAAATCGTCACTGCTTACGATTTTACCATCCAGCCCGGCACCCATCCTCCGTCCAGCCAAGTGCAAAGATTTCCTTTGTGAACCTTAGTGTCCTTAGTGGTAAAGATTTTGAATTGCCCGCCTCACTGCTTTACTCGACATCACTATCGGATGAGGCGGACTTGCTGAGGTCAACTGGACCGCGCGGGCAACCGCCCCAGCAGCGCGCTGGCCTTGCGGAACCAAGGCCGCTCCCGCCGCCTCAAATATCCGGGCATAGTCGGCTTCTTGTCGAGGATCTTCTGCGACCACGCGCGGGCTTCCGCCGCTCGTCCCTGCGACTGCAGAAACAGCGCATAGTGGTAGTACGTCTCAGAGATCGTGGAAATCCGCGTCGCCTCGCGGAACATCGCGTCCGCCTTCTCGCTCTGCCCGGTCTGCGCATACGCCCAAGCCAACAGGCCCTTGGCGCGATGGAAGTCGTAGTCAGGATCGGAATTGACCGCGCGCTCCAGGTCCGGCACCGCCGCCGCGAAGTCTCCCAGTTCGACCTCCGCCACGCCGCGACGGTAAAACGGATCGACGTGATCGGTCCGCGACGAAATCGCCTTGTCGAACGCATCTTTAGCTCGAGCGTAGTTTCCGTCGTCGATGTACAGCAGCCCTAGCTCTTCGTAATTTCCCGCCGAAGGATTGTCGAGAATCGTCCGTTCCAGTTCCTGAATACGTTTTCTTCGCGGAAAAACCTGGAACGAACCACGCAGCAGCCCCGCGTCCGGTATCACCTCCACCACGATGTAGACCAGAGCCCCGATCCAGTGAAACAGGATCACCCAGATCCAAAAAAAATCGGGGCGGCGGCGAATGAAGTGGACAATGGCCACAATCCGCAGCGCGATCGACCACCACGAAAACGCAAAGAAAAGAAAGGATCCCATGGGTGAAACCGCACTATAGCATGCGCCACCCACCTTTTTCGGTGACGCCGTGATAACGAAAGTGTACCTAAGCAGGTTATGTGGCGCGGGCGCCCCCGCCCGCGTCTCGCGCCCACAGCTAACGTCTCGATCCTCCACAAACTTCTGCCGGATCCTCGATAAATATGGGTCCCGGTTCCCGGGGAAACGCGTAAGCGTGAGCTTCCGGTCCCGGAGGGACCAATGAAAATAGCCCGCCAGTTTACTGGCGGGGCAGCTACGACAACGATCCGTGTCCCGTCGGGACTCCTGAAACCGCGGCTGGACTCGTTCGAATCGTCCCATCTTCTGAAACGCTTTCCCTCACCCCGCCACTATACGAATACCAGCCTCCTAGCCGAGGCACCCCCCTCGATTCGAAAAACCAATCCATCTGACGATGTGCGCGGTGCGGACGCCCAGGTCAACCAAGGAGACACTATGCCTACCAAGAAGAACCCTACTTCGCTCGCCAAACTCCCTCCGGAGCAGGCGCGAGGCAACTTCCACATGTTGCTGCTGGCGAATCCCAATTACTTCGGCAACCTGACGGAAAGCGAATTCGACCCCGTCCTCCCTATCAGCGGCGACACATCGTTTGAAGAAATCGGCTGCGTCGGCTTCTCTGACGCTCTCAGCCGCCTCGAAGCTGTCGTCTCCATCAAGCAGGACTCCGGCTATGGTGGCGATCTATGCTCGCCCGGCTCCCAGGAATATGTCCGCTTCTACCTCTCGTTCGACGGCGGAACTACCTGGCAAGACCAGGGCGTCACCGGCTTTAATGCCCACGACATCGCGGGCGCCAAACCGCTGGAGTACAGCGTGGCCCAGCCCATCTCCGTCGCCGAAGACTTCTGCTTCTTCGAGAACCTTCCTCAGGTGCGCGCCATTCTGTCGTGGAACTTCGTGCCGCCTGCCAACACTCCTGGCTTCGTTCCGGTCTGGGGCAACGTGGTCAACGTCACCATCCAGATTCCGGCCTTTGAATTCATCATCCTCTCGGGATTGCTGGAGAAAGCCAAGATCCAGCTTCCCGCCAACTTCAAGAACGCCGTCAATCTCAAGCAGCCGATTTCCGCCGCTCCAAAGAAAGCCTTGAGCGTCGCCGAGATCGCAGCGGCGTACAAAGGCAAACCCGTCGCGCCCGCGCGCTATCTCTATCCCGAGATTCAGAAGAGCAGCCAGAATCTCACCACGTTTGCCGCACCTGCGGTCGCCTCGTCCGCCAAGCCGGCCAAGAACGCTGTGAAGCTGGCCTCCTTCATCCCCATCGACGTGAACCTCGCAGACGTCATCGCCGCCATTCTCGCGACCAGCGGTGATACCACCTACGAGGAACTGGACTGCGTCGGCCTCGACATCAATCGCGATACCCTCGTCGGAGTCGTCAAGATCAAACTGCCCTACGGATTCAACGGTGGCCTCTGCACCGCGGGCAGCGAAGAATACGTTGCCTTCTGGGTGGACTGGGGCTCGGGCTACGAGTACGCCGGCACGGTAACGCAGAACGTTCACGACATCGCTGGTGTTCCCGCCGGTGGCCTGGAGTACGCCGTCGTTCTGCCCGTCGATGTCGCCAGCCACCAGAAGCCCTGCAGCAGCGGTCCGCAGATAGTAAAGGTCCGCGCCATCTTGTCGTGGCAAACGCCTCCGTCAACCACCGATCCCAACTACGTTCCCGTCTGGGGCAACCAGTCCGACGCGTTAGCCCAACTCCCAGCCGGCCCTCCGTTCGTCACCGGTACTCCCAACATCGCCATCATCGGCGGAATCGGCGTCGACCAGATCGATACTGTCTTCACCGGCATGACGAATCCGTTCGCCGTGTTCGCTCTGACCGGCACCAACGCCGATCCGTGGATCGCCAGCCGCCAATGTCCATTCGGTGGCCAGATCGTGATTCAGGGATTGCCCTCTGTGGGCAACCGCTACCGCGTCTGGGTGCAGAAAGTCGGATCGCCTCTGCCAGTCGCGTTAACCGACCCGATCGTCACCACCGACATGTACGGCACGCCCACCACGCGCACTCCCGATGGTAGTGGCTTCTTCCCCTACCTCGACAACAGTCAGAACATCGACGACGTCCTCGCCTACTGGTATTCCTCGGGCGACGACCAGTGGTATGTCTGGCTTGAACTCGCGGATGGAACCGACACCGTGCTTGCGTCGACGACGAAGTACCTCATTCAACTCGACAACACAGCGCCCACGGTGGCCATCCACATCGACACTGCCGGAGACTGCAAGCAGTTCACACCGGGAACGATCATCAACGGTCACTTCGTGGCGCAGGACCTACACTTCGGCGTCTTCGGCATGGCAACGTTGCCCACGTCGATGTCGCCGAATGAACCCACGACAGCGACTCCGTCAACCTCGCAAACTGCTCCGCCGCCCGGAGACACCTGGCAACTCGATACCACGGGCATGAGCACTTGCGGTTATGTTGTCGAGGTCGATGTCTGGGACAACACCATCGTCGGCAGCGGCCCCGGTGGTCACAACTTCAACAACGCCCAAGTAGGCTTCTGCCTCGTGTCGGGAAGCTAAATATAGGCGGGTGCCCCATCCTAACGTCGCGCAGTTTGCGACGTTAGGGTGGGGACTTTGACTTTCGATTGCCGATGCTGTCCTTTCACTTCCCAGCCGCATGATGGTCATAGCTGATCACGCGCGTCACCTTCCACGCCCCGTCCTTGTACTGCCACAGATGAACGAACTGTCCTTCACCGACTCCTTCAGTATCGTCGTGCCCTGGATGATGGAAGCGGTGAACGCCCATCTCGACAAAGCCGTAACCTTTCATGTGGTGGACCTTCAGCGTTCCCGGAACCAGTTCGCGGGTGACCTTGCCGCAAATGTTCTTCTTCACGCTGTCGGTCAAAGCGGCCCTACCCAGAGTAACGCCGCCCTGATCGTGATAGAACTCCACGTTCTCGTCAAAGAACGAAGCAAACTTCTCGAGATCGCAGTGGTTATACGAATCGAATAGTGCCGCATCAAGAGCGGCTCCAACGCGGTCAAGCTCCTCCTGGTTCTGAATCTTGTCGAGCGCCGGAACATTTTGTGCAGGCGCGTTCTGTGCGCCCGCGTTGCAAACCAATAGGAAGGGAATTACCAGAGGAAATAGTATCGGGCACAGTGCCAGCCGGAGTTTCATGTGGATCTCGCTTTCGAGAAAGATGGGTGGGGCAAGAGGGAGTACGGAAGTGAACAGGAGAATGTTCCCCGTACCAGCGCAGCCGCTCTCGTGGAGCGTCGAGTCTTAGGGCGCTTGCCAGCCTTTGACTCTTTTTGCTTGGGCTCTCATCACGTCGCCTGCCCCAGCCTTCGCGGTTTTCCAGGGCAGGGCATTCCTGCTGCCGGCACCCTCCCCATCTTCCCGGTCCGCCCCGAGCGACAGCATCCCTACGGCAATGGCACGCGATACAAATTTCGTTGGATGGTGCGCAGGCTGTAAGCGTAAACGCCAGGCGAGGGTCCTGGAGCGAATTGTTCCACCTTGCTTGCAATCGGCACAAGTGTTGCCAGTTTGGCTAATTCGGCTTCCGTGCGGGTGCCCTCCGCCGGAAACCCTTTCCACCATGTCCCGGATTTCCATGGAAGGACGTAGGTTTGCCCGTGTTTAGTTGAGTCACTCCGGGCAACAACCGCGAACGACACATAAAGACGAGTGCCATCGCTCGACCATGACGGATAGCAGAGGTCGCAGATGGTCTTGGCCGTTCCGTCGCTCAGCGTATAAATCACGATTCTAGGTTTCGCCTGACCAGGCACATCCACCATCGCCGACAGGGCATCGCCACCGGGCGCCACGGCCATTACACCCAAGACCGGCGTGTTGAGGATCTTGCGCAAACCAGTGCCGTCAGCTTGCATGCGGTACAGGAAATATTCATTATTTTCGTGCCTGCGAAAAACGATATCTCCATTCGCCAGTAGGTTAATCTGATCGTCGTCTTGATCCGATAGCGAAACCCGTTTCGGAGGACTTTGATGGTCGGTTGGAGCCAACCAGAGGTGATAACGATCGTCGCGATCCTTCGCTGAATACAGCAGCGTCTTTCCGTCGTTGGAAACCGAAAAATCTCCCATGTCCCGGATCGACAAAATTTCCTCTCGGGTCGCAGTGTGCAAGTCCGTCCGCATCACCTCAATCTCATCTTGCGGCGTACCCGCCCGACTCTCGGTGTTCGCGTGCTTGCTCAGGTTCCGCTGCAAGTAGAATAGAGTGGTTCCATCCTCGGTGAGCCGCGGGAACTCCGCGTAGCCTTCTCCCGAGATCTGACGATCCCCACTCTGATCATGAAACCAGACCGTGCCCTCCGCCTTGCCCACCGACGTAATCAGCGACTTTCCGTCCGGAGCCATGGCGATTCCTTCTTCTCCCGTCAGACCCGATGTGATCTGCTCCGGAGAGCCGTCCGGCACTCTTACTCTCCAGATGTGATTTCCGACGCCTCCCGCGTCAGTGGTCATGTAAATCCATTTCCCGTCCGGAGACCAGGCAGCGGACGAACATTCGCCTTCAGGTCCAATGAACTTGCCGGGAGAACCTCCATCCATCGGCATGAGCCGGCAGCGCAGCCAATTGAATGAGCCCATCTCTACGATGACTATCCACTTCCGATCCGGCGAGGGATAAGAAAAATGCGCCATGTTCTGATTACTCGCGGGAAA
The DNA here is from genome assembly GCA_963701935.1 of uncultured Acidobacteriaceae bacterium. Taxonomy (GTDB): domain Bacteria; phylum Acidobacteriota; class Terriglobia; order Terriglobales; family Acidobacteriaceae; genus Sulfotelmatobacter. The sequence goes on from CAVPBT010000007.1 coordinate 34,269, forward strand.
ATAGAGATCGTGCTCCTCGTTGCGCGCCGGACCGGCAGTTACAACTCCCATGTGATACCCGCCCCGAATCTCGCTGAACAACAGTCTCTGCTGATCGATCCAGATCAGTCCTTCAGCGTTCGGCAACAGAAGCTTGGGCTCGCCACCGGTTACTGAGACCTGATAGGTATTCCAATCGAACCCTTGCAGAACCGTGTACGCGATTCGCGAGCCGTCGGGAGAGAACACGGGCGCGAGCTTGTCCCAGTCGTCGTTCGTCAGTTGCACCGGTTCGCCGTCAGCCAGGAACTTCACATACACCTGCCCCGGGGTTAGGAAGGTCTCCGGCCCGCGAATGAAAGTCAGCAAGTGGCCGTCGGATGAAAACGCCGGCTGTACGGCGGAGTCCGGAAAATCAGTGATCTGCTGCCATTGTGCGCTCGAAGCAATCGTAGGCCGGCGCCACAGAAAGAATCCGATGACCGCCGCGACCAGCAGCAGCCCCGCGACCGCGTAGATCCAAAGCGCCTTTCGAGGCCGGCCCTTCGCGGAAGGGATCTGCCCCGAGAGTCTTCCTGATTCGGTATCGCGCTTTAGCCGCTTGAGGTCGCCTCGCAACTCGGCAGCGGTTTGGTACCGCAACTCCCGATCTTTTTCGATCGCCTTGTTGATGATGCGGTCGAGTTCCGGCGATATCTCGTGATTCAGCTGCGCGGGTGCTGTCGGCGCCCGATTGAGCAAGGCGTCGAAAATGATTGCGGATGTGCTGCCTTTGAACGGCATTGCGCCCGTTGCCATCTCATACAAGACGCAGCCAAACGAAAATAGGTCAGTTCGCGCGTCCAGTTCTTCGCCACGGGCTTGCTCGGGCGACATGTAGGCCACGGTCCCCACCGCGACGCCCGGGCTGGTCAGGTGTTCGGGCAGGCTCTCGGTGGGAGCCGCCGACAAGCCTGGACCCCGCGCAGTTACTTTCGCCAGCCCAAAGTCGAGCACCTTGGCATCGCCTCGCCGCGTGACGAAGATGTTCCCCGGTTTGATGTCGCGGTGAATAATGCCTTTGCCATGCGCGGCGTCGAGCGCATCGGCAACATCGATTGCGATGTCCAGAAGCCGCGCTGCAGCCACCGGGCGTTCGGCAATCATATGATTCAGCGAAACGCCTTCCAGCAGTTCCATCGCGATGAAATACTTGCCCTGGAACTGGTCGATCTCATGGATCGTACAGATGTGGGGATGATTCAGCGCCGAGGCGGCGCGCGCTTCCCGCTGAAAGCGATCCAACGCCGCCGGATCTTTCTCGGTCGCCTCAGGCAGAAACTTGAGCGCTACTTTGCGCCCCAGACGCTGATCTTCTGCTTCATAGACGACACCCATCCCACCGCCGCCCAGTCGCCCGAGAACGCGGTAATGCGAGATTTGCGTGAGATCCATGGGCGCCACAATTGATCCCAGATGTTAGGGCGAATTCCTGAACAGGTCAACGGTGAGTGACCGCAGACAAGAAGCCCGCTCGCGAGCTCAAGGACGTTTGTTTACTTCTTGCTTAAGCGTTCATCACATCGGCTGTCCCAACCTTCGCAGACCTCCCGGAGTCACTCCGCTATGTCCCTTAACGGCCCCGACAGCCTGTCTTCGAGTTCGGCATCGACGTGCCGGACCTCCGCCAACAACGCCTGCATCGCGTTCTGAAACGCGCGCTTCAGCTCGGAAGGCTCAAGCGACGGCGGCAGGCAGCCGGCCGCAGTCTCCCGCTCCGCTGCAGGAAGGTCGTCGAGTCCGCGGCCCTGTGCCTCAATCACGCCGCAGCGCAGGCAAGTAAGCTCGAAAATGTGGTTGCGCATCCCGCTCAGCATATGTTCCGCCTGCAAGATCCGCCCGCGTTCAAGGCTCGATCGCACGTGCAGCCCATAGAGCCACGCCATCCCGATCAGCGCGCGGGCGTTCGGTTGCGGCGCGGGGCGCGGCGCGTTCGCCTCGCCGAAGATCAGCCGGAAATTCGGCCCGGTCGCGCCGAACTCTTCCGCACGCCAGAATGAGATATCCACCTGCAACGTGTTTTTCAGCAGGAACACGCGGTACAGCGTCGCCCCGCGCATGACGTCGATGTGAGCAACCGCGCCGTGATGGTGGTAAAGACGGTCGGTCCATTCGGCGACAACCTGCTCGTGAGGTGCGCCTGATGCGAGGCAGAGAGCCAGATCGATGTCAGACCAGCGGTCAAGCCGGAATGACGCAGCCGAACCAGTGTGCGCCGCGCCACAAAGGTTGGGATCGTTTTGAGCGGCAGAAACGAGTTCGTCGCGCAGCCGCTCGCGTTCGTCAGCAGTAAAAATCGCCACGCCGAACATGGTAAACGAAGCAGGTAACCGAAGCCGAGTGGCCCATCCTGTGCGTTCTTTGCAAAGGGTGGGATTCGCGGCTCGCCCCGACTCTGTTCTCTATTATTCGTGTCTCAACGCCTGCATAGGCTCTACCGCTGCGGCGCGGCGAGCTGGAGCCCAGCTTGCCACCAGTCCGACGACTGCCAGCAGCAAAGCGGATGTTGCCAAGATGGCCGGATCATTCGGATGCAAACCGTAGAGGAGCGATGTCACGAGGCGTGTTGATAGAAGAGTCGCACCGATGCCGCAAGTGATCCCCACCAGCGCGATCCATGTTGCCTCGCGCAAGACCATCGTGAGTACCTCGCGCGGCAGGGCGCCGAGAGCCATCCGAATACCGATCTCGCTCGTGCGTTGCGCCACGGAATATGCCATCACGCCATAGACGCCCACCGAGGCAAGCACCAGCGCCAGCACTCCGAAAGACGCAGTCAGCGCAGCGATGATCCGCTCCTGTTGCATCGAGGCGTCAATCTGCTCTTGTTGGGTGCGGATCTCCTGCAGAGGCAAATCCGGATCGATCGATTGCACGGCCTTGCGCAGCGATGGAGCGATTGACGCCGGACTGAGGGTTGTTCGCACCTCGTAGGTTGCTCCGAAGTCGAGGTTCGGCGTTTGCTGGTACGGCTGATAGAACATGCCGATGGGGTCCTGCTTGAGCGACCAGTACCGCGTATCGCCGCATATGCCCACTACTTCGATCAGGTCGCCTGGCCTGCCTTCTCCCGGATTAAAGTGGGCAAGGAAACGCTTGCCGATCGGATTCTGACCCGGGAAGGCCTTACGCGCCAGGCTCTCGCTAAGGATGCCGACCTTTGGCGCACTCGCCGTGTCGTTCTCATTGAAATCGCGGCCCGCCAGGATTGGAATACCCATCGTATGAAAGAAACCGGAGCCAACGGCGTTATTCCACGCCGACTGATTTTTGTCGGGGTTCGGGGTTTCTCCCTCAGGCAGAAAGTTCGCATTCTCCATGCTGTCGGAAATGTAGGGCACCTCCGAGAGAGTCACGTTCGTCACGCCGGGCAAGGCGCGCAGCCGCTCCTCGATCTGACGGTGCAGTTGCAGATCTTTCGGAGACGGATAACGCGACTCGGGTTGCTGAATCGCAAACAACACGAGATGATCCGTACGGAATCCGGGGTTGACGTGGGCGAGTTGGAGGAGCGTCCCCACAAAGAGAAGAGCCGCCGCCACCAGCACTGTCGACAACATTACCTGAAAGCTGACGATCATCTTGCCGGAAAAACCCTTGCGCCGTCGAGTGCTGCCTGGCCCTGTGGCCTTCAGGCAAGCTCCGCCGTCACTCCGAGTCGCGATCCATGCTGGCACAGTGCCGAAGAGCAACCCGCTCAGCAGTGTGACGCTCGCGGTGAACGCCAACACGGTCCAGTCGAGCGGCATTTCGAATTGTGACGTCTCCCAAGGATTCGCCAGCAGCGTAGGCAACGCGCGGCAGCCGGCAAAGGCCAGAGCCACGCCGAGCGCTCCCCCGAGCGCGGAGAGCAGGAGGCTTTCTGTAAGCACGCCACGCAACACGCGAGCCCGTCCTGCTCCGAGGGCGAGCCGCAAGGCGACTTCCCGTTGCCTCGCCATAGAACGCGCAAACAGCAGGCTTGCGATGTTGGAGCAGGCCAGCAGAAGCACCAGGCCGACGACTGCCATCAGCACTTCGAGCGGCTTCGCGAACATCTGCTTCGAGAGGAACAATCCGCGGCTGCCGTCCACCAGGTCAAGTTTAGGAATCGTGGTGTTTCCGGATGGGCGCAACGTGGAATGCACGACCGCTGACAGCGAAGCATCCAGAGCAGCCTGGGCAGTGATGTCCGCAACCCCGGCCTTTGTGCGTCCCATGATATTCAGCCACCACACCTGGGGGCTCGATGCGCCAAGGAGTGACCCATTCTTGCCACGCGGCTCGACCAGCGGCTGCGAGCTCAGCGGAAGGAACAGGTCCGGGCTTGACTGCACGCTCTTAGCGCCCGTGAACCCGGACGGCACGACACCAACAATCGTGACCGGCACCATGTTGACTTTGATTGTGCGGCCCACAACCGCCGGGGACGATCCGTACGCTCGTTGCCATAGTTCTGCACTGATCAGAGCGACGATCGGCGCGCCGATCCTGTCGTCGTCGGCGAGAATGGGGCGACCGAGCTGCGGCTGCACCTGGAGCTGATCAAAATAGTTTCCGCTTACCAGTTCGCCCTGCAGGATCTGCGCATTGCCATCAATGGTTGCATTCATCCTCCCCACGTCCTTGAACGCGAAGAGGTCTTCGAGCACATGGTTGTCGCGTCGAAGCTGTTCAAATGCAGGATAGGAGAACGATGCCGCGCCGATTCCTTCCGCCACGTTGTCAGACATCCCCCACATGTTGGTAACGGCCGTGTTTCGGTCTCCGTGCCAATGGAGTAGACGGACCTGCTCGGCATGGGGCACGTCGAGCCGGTCGAGAAGCACGCGCTTCATCACCGAAAAAATTGTGGTATTGGCGCCAATGGCCAGTGCCAGCGAGATGGCCGCAATCGATGTGAATCCCCAGCTCTTGCGCAGGATGCGCAAGGAATAGCGCACGTCCTGGACGACGCTTTCGACGAAGGGCAGGCTCTTCTCGGCATGGTATTGTTCGCGTATCGCTTCAACCGCACCGAATTTCAATACAGCGTGGCGGCGCGCTTCAGCGGGCGTCATCCCAGATCGGAGGTTCTCTTCCGTCAGGCGGGAAAGGTGCTCTTCCATCTCCTCCAGAAACCGCTGGTCGTCGCTCTGGCGCGACGCCAGGTTCCGCAGGCGGGCGAGTAACCGTTTCAGCAGCCTCATGACCGTGTCTCCGCGTTGATCGCAAGGAACCGCGCAATGATTTCCGCCGTTTGCTGCCAGTCACGGAGTTCAGCCTGCAACTGCTTTCGCCCGGCGCGAGTGAGCCGATAAAAGCGCGCGCGCCGATTGTTTTCCGATGGTCCCCACTCCGACTCAATTGCGCCCTCCTGCTCCAACCGGAGCAGCAAGGGATAGAGGGTTCCCTGGTTCAAAGCCAGCTGGTCCCCGCTGATCTGCTCGATCCGCCGCGCGATTCCGTAGCCGTGCAGTGGCCCGAGCACATCGAGCGTTTTCAGAACCATCAACGCCAATGTGCCTTGTTGAATGTCCGCTCTTGGGTTCATTTCGACACCTTTTGGTTTCCTACAGGAAGTATAACGCGCCTCCTGTTGGAAAGCAACAGGTATCGCGAGTCGCTGGACCCTCGAGGGTGCCCCATTCTAGAATCGCGTTCTCTGCGATTTTAGAGTGGGGACTTTGACTTCCATCTACCAAAGAAAAAACCGCCTAAACTCCAGGACATAGCGCGACATTGAACGTCAAGGTCTCTAAGTTCAAGGAGGACTATATGTTACGTCGCACTTTTCGGTCTCTGCTGATTGCTTGTCTGGTTACGAGCTTGGCATGGGCAGCGAACGATCCCTTCGTCGGCAAATGGAAGGTGAACCCTTCCAAAAGCAAACTCAACGACGAAATGAAGGTTGAGGTCGCGGGCGCAAACCGATACGCCATCACCTTCGCCCCCGGCTTCGTGGACACGGTCGTAGCCGATGGGAGTGACCAGCCAGCCCTGCAGGGAACGACCCTGTCCATCACGGTGAAGGGACCGAACAGCTGGGTGGTCGTCCGCAAGATGAAGGGCCGCACTCTCCTCACGGGGTATTGGACGCTTTCCGACGACGGCAAAACCCTGAACGACGCCTATACGGAATACAAGCCCGACGGTTCGACAGCGTTGTTCTTGCCCTATGTGTACGAGCGGACGGCGGGGAGCGCAGGTCTTCCGGGCACTGGTTTCGCGGGAACATGGGACAGCGACAGCGAGAAAGTGAAAGCGGGGATCGAGCTCCAGATCGGGCCCTACGAGGGTGACGGCCTGTCCTTTACTGGTCCCGATGCAGAAATTAATAAGAAGATGAAGTTCGATGGGAACGATTATCCGGACCCCGATCCCAATGGGGATACAGGCTCTGCATCTTCGGGCCGCCGCGTGAACGAGCGCACTCTGGAAATCACAGAAAAATCCAAAAGCAAAATCACGGCCACCCGGCAGGTCGAGCTTTCTACAGATCGCAAGACCTTGACGGTGACCGTGCGCCTGGAGGGTCAAAACAGGCCCAAGAGCATCCTTGTGTTTGATCGGGAATAGACGTGCTCCTTCCTTTGGAGGAGTCATCCTGACCGGAGCCGCTTTTCAGGCGGAGGGAAGGATCCCGCGCACAGCTTCTGAGCGACCTGCCGGTGCGGGGACTCTTACGTTGTGCATGCACCAAACAAAATCCCCGCCCAAGCAAAGCTCGGATGGAGCCCCCTCAGGACTCGACGCCAACGTCGTCCGGGCCACCCGCCGTGTCCCTGGGTCTCTTCAGCGCGAAGCGCGGGGAGCCGACGTATGAGTGCCAGCCCCCTGGTCCTTTCTGACCTCTGACAGCTATCTCACGATTCCCCAGTTCTCCCGAAACTTCTCGAACTTCGACATCCTCCTCCGGCTGGCGGGAAACAACTTCATCGATTTGTATTTCCGGAACTCCTCCACCGGAAACAGATACCACGCCTCTGCTGGAACCACATACGCCACCAGCAAATCGATCTCACTTGCCCGGTACACGCGCGACGTGTTTCCATGCGCGTGAAACGTATAGCCGCCGTACTGGTCCCCCCGATGCGCCGACTTCACCTGCACCCGCAGCAGCCTCTTCCCGTTGTCCACGATTAAGTCATATCGCGAACTCTCGCCCCACGGTTTCGACACCCGAAACCCCAACCTCGCCGCCATCGCCAGAAATGCCGCCTCCGCCATCTCCCCGCGCTGCTTCCGCGTCAACGCAACGCGGTATGTGGCGCGGGCGCCCCCGCCCGCGTCTGGCCTCGAGCAAGCCCTCGACCTGCCCAGTACCCAGCCATCTCCCGCCGCCCCACGTCCCTCCCGAACCAACTCGACTCCCATACATCACCATTTCTCCCCGATCTCAACCACCGAAGATTCCTCTCTTGAAAGTTTGCCCGCCAATTTCAAACAAGCTCCGCCCGGCCCGCCCCTCGTCGCGAAACGAAGAGCAGGGCTGTCACCGCCAGCCAGATTGTCAAAGATCAAGTGCCCAAAACGAAAGGATTGTCATTTCGAGCGAAGTCGAGAAACCTTGTGACCTGACCGCCCAAAACAAAGCCCCCGCGGACCCTGAGTCCGTGGAGGCTAGCCACACCTTGTGGCAAGTTTAGGCTCTCAGAAAAGTTAGGGGAACGCTGTGAGGGGGATCACGGAGCAGCGTGACGGGAAGCACGCGATGGCGTTGCGTGGAGGATGGGGTCAGGACCTACGCGGCCGCGTGAGCTCGGGCCTTCTTGAGCTTTACTTCGGCCTTGGCTCCAAGGAGATCGGCATAGAGCAGCAGTCGGGCCACGCTCAAGGTGGAGAGCTTGCCACGCATCAACTCACTGACGCGCGGCTGTTGAATTTTCAGGATTCGTTCCAGATCGCGCGCTCTGTAGCGGCGGCGTTTTGCCAGCCGCAGAATGTTCTGGTGCAGTGCTGCTTTCAGCTTCAACTCGAGGGCCGCTTGCCGATCCAACCCGAGTTCATCCAATACGCTCCCTGTAACTCTGTACTCATTTTCCTCGGAGCGCTTGTTTGGCATTCTTCTTTTCCTCGCGTTCGACTTCCAGTACGCGCTTGAGGCGCGTCTTAGCAGTTTCGATGTCCTTCTGTTCAATCGCGTTCGATCGCTTTTCGAAGCAATGGAGAACTTGAATTACTTTTTCGCGTCGGATGTACAACACCCGATACCACGCTCTCGCGTCCTGCTCGCGCAGCTCGTAAACGCGGGCTCCGACCGCTTGGACGGGTTTACGGTCGGGAGGAGTCTGTCCGAGTTGCAAGCGGTACAAAGCATACCCGAGGTCGTTCTTGGCCCCATCAGGAAAGCTCTGCAGAACCCGTTTCGAATCACCCTGAAAAACGACCGCGAGCAACTTCGCGCTTGCCGCAGATCCGGAGAAATCATCGGATATCTTGTTATTTGTATACACGTGGATTGTATGTTTGTCAATCGTGCCGTTGGTAACGACACGCTGTGCAACCAGACAATCTACAGAGAACTATGGTCGAGCAGTGAGAGAAAAGGAGACTCAGGAGGCAGGAAGAGGCCCGGAATGGGAAGGAAATGGGGACTTTATGGTCTCCGGAATGCCCAGCCTTTGCAAGGTACGCAAAGGACGGGGCAACCGGCAGCATCGATTCCCACACAACGAAAACCGCGTTGTGTGGGCCACCCGCCGGTTTAGGCTTGCCCAGCGGAGTTCGCTGAGTTACGCTCAAGTCGCGCCATGAAAGACGTAGTGGATTCTCTACTCGCATTCGTCCCTTTCCTTCAACGCTACCCGGCTTGGGTCAAAGTGCTATTTCTCGTGTGGCTGGCCTGTTCCTTCTCCTTAGTTGCCGCTTTTGTATTCGCCAAGGCTGTTGCGAAACCGGAAAAGGATTCAGAGCCAAGGCAGCAGGCAGCGATTTCTACCTCTACGAATTCAACCATCTATCAGGCCGGACGGGACATCGTCATTAGTAATCCTCGTTGGGAGGATGCAGTCGCGAACGGTCGTGATCCGTTGACTTTCCACGCCGCGGTGTATCCCGGGCCGCCGTACCCTCCCGGTACGCGAATAGGTACTATCGATTGGCTGGAACAGTTCAGCGATGTTCGGCTGGATCTAGGAAATCAAGGTGACGTTGACGTGGAGGAGATTGACCTCGTTATCCAAACCGATCAATCGATTGCTGGGGTGGCACAGATCAGCAACATTCCCAATGTTATTGCGTCGCCGGAAGGCAACATGCCTCCCTCCTGGCTCGAAGGAACGGACGAACGCGGGAGTGCCGTTTCGATTCCGATCATTCCGACCGGCACGGTGATGACAGGGTCCTGGAGGCTTTACTGTCCGAAGCTCTTGAAGGGCAGCGCAATCCATTTGGTAGTCGCCGCCGTATCCCTAACTCCTGTAGAGGGTGGCCGGCTCCCCAGAGAAGCTCTTCGCTCCTCGGCAGCTGCCATCTTGGATAAGGATCGCTGGTAGGTATCAGACGTCAGCCTCGATTCCGCCGAAAAGGCTCCGAGTACCCCTCACGACCATTCCTCTCGGATAAAGGAACAGAAACAAAGAGCCCCGCCTTGCGGCGGGGCCTCATAACTGCGTCTAGGTTCTTGCGCCGAAGGCGCGTCTGCCTGGACGGCCAGTCCTAGTACATGTCGCCCATGCCGCCGCCGTGTCCACCGGGCGCGGGAGCTTCCTTCTTTTCAGGAATCTCCGCGACCAGGGCTTCGGTCGTCAGCATCAACGATGCGATGGAGCCGGCATTCTGCAGGGCGGTGCGCACGACCTTGGTGGGATCGAGCACGCCTGCCTTGACCAGGTCCTCGTACTCGTTGGAGAAGGCGTTGAATCCGTAGTTCGATTCCTTGGATTCGAGCACCTTGCCCAGGATGACTGCACCTTCTTCGCCGGCGTTCTCGACGATCTGGCGCAGAGGCTCGGTGATGGCGCGCTTCACGATGTTGATGCCGATCTGCTCATCGCCTTCGGCCTTCACCTTGTCGAGCGCGCTGGCGCAACGGGCCAGAGCGACTCCGCCGCCGGGGACAATGCCTTCTTCCACGGCTGCGCGGGTGGCGTGCATCGCGTCTTCCACACGGGCTTTCTTTTCCTTCATTTCAGTCTCGGTCGCGGCGCCGACTTTGATGACGGCTACGCCACCGACCAGCTTCGCCAACCGCTCCTGCAGCTTCTCGCGGTCGTAGTCGCTGGTGGTCTTGTCGATCTGGCTGCGAATTTCCTTCACCCGGCCTTCGATCTCCGTGTGCTTGCCCTTGCCTTCGACCACCGTGGTGTTGTCCTTGTCGATGGTGATCTTCTTGGCCTGGCCGAGGTCGGAGATCTGAACGTTCTCGAGCTTGATGCCGAGATCTTCGGTGATGGCCTTGCCGCCGGTCAGGATAGCGATATCCTGCAGCATCGCCTTGCGGCGATCGCCGAAGCCGGGAGCCTTGACGGCCGCGACTTGCAGCGTGCCCCGCAGCTTGTTGACGACGAGGGTGGCGAGCGCTTCGCCTTCCACGTCTTCTGCAATGATGAGCAATGGCTTGCCCGACTTCGCAATCTGCTCGAGCAGCGGGAGCAGGTCCTTCATCGAGCTGATCTTCTTTTCGTTGATCAGGATGTACGCATTCTCGATCGCAACTTCCATCCGCTCCGGATCGGTCACAAAGTAAGGAGACAGATATCCACGATCAAACTGCATGCCCTCGACGACTTCCAGTTGGGTCTCCAGCGTCTTCGACTCTTCAACCGTGATGACGCCGTCCTTCCCGACCTTCTTCATGGCCTCGGCAATGATCTTGCCGATGGTCTCGTCATTGTTGGCGCTGATCGTACCAACTTGTGCGATCATTTCGCCGGTTACGGGCTTGCTGAGTTTGTCGAGTTCGCCGTTGATGCGGTTGCCTTCCTTGTCGAGCTTGCCGGCGATGATGGTGACGGCCTTCTCGATGCCGCGCTTGAGGGCCATTGGATTGGCGCCGGCGGCAACGGTCTTGACGCCTTCGCGGAAGATGGCCTGGGCGAGAACGGTGGCGGTGGTGGTGCCGTCTCCGGCGACGTCAGACGTCTTGGAGGCGACTTCACGAACCATCTGGGCGCCCATGTTCTCGAGCGGATCCCGCAGTTCAATTTCCTTGGCGACGGTGACGCCGTCTTTGGTGATGGTGGGCGAACCGAATTTCTTTTCGATGACTACGTTGCGACCCTTGGGGCCGAGGGTGACCTTCACGGCATCGGCCAGAAGGTTGACGCCGCGGAGGATCGCCTGACGGGATTCTTCTCCGTGAACGATTTGTTTTGCCATTGTTTCAATCTCCTTAATTTCGTTTGCAGGATTGACCTGCTTAAGCTATGAGCTTTGAGCTGCGAGCTATGAGCAAAAGCTTCTAGCTGCTAGCTTCTAGGAAAACCAGTTGCATAGATCCTTCGCACGCAAAAACCGCGCGCTCAGGATGACAATGCTTGGTTACTTCTTCGAGCCGGCGAGTTCTTTCTTGGACGGGGTAGCAGCGCCGGTGAGGATGCCGAGGACTTCTTCTTCTTTCATGATGATGAAGTCTTCGCCATCAATCTTGATTTCGGTGCCGGAATACTTGCCGAACAGGACGCGGTCGCCCTCTTTCACTGCGAGTGGGAAGGTCTTGCCTTCATCGTTGGTGCGGCCCTTGCCGGTGGAGATGACTTCGCCCTCCTGGGGCTTGTCTTTGGCCGAGTCGGGGATGATGATGCCGCCACGAGTGGTGGAAGCTTCCTCCACACGACGGACCAGAATGCGGTCATGAAGCGGTGAGAATTTCGCCATGGATTGTTACTCCTTTCAAGTAGTTAGAAGGTTGACGTGCTCTGATTGATTCTCTGTAACCATATGATTCGGATGGGTTAAGCGTCGCTGTTAGCAGTTGCGCCTATCGAGTGCTAATTGTAGAGGGGTGAGTGGGAAGTTGTCAAGGGGGCGAGCGCAAAATCGTTCGCCAAGCTTCCACAGCCATTCGGCTTCTCCATCGATCACGTCGACATCGGCATGAACCTGCGTTCCTAGTATCCAGATTTCGTAGGGTTGGCTTCCAAAGAACAGCACTGGCTGATCGAAACCAAGGGCATGGAGTCGGCTGAAGTCTCACAGAAAGATGCTGCCGCCGAGCTTCTTGCATGGCATTTATGCATTGTCATCCTGAGCGGAATTTGTCTCGCGAGGAGCGCGAGACAAATGGAGTCGAAGGATTCCTGCCCGGCAAGCCGCGGCGAAACTGTGGCGAGGCGTTCTCGCTGTGCCGGCGGGTGTTGAGGGAGAATTCCCTGAGACGGTTTTGGCAGCCGAGGCGTGGTAGGGATCCTTCGACTGCGCGAGTGCTGCGCTTTGCGCAGCGCCCACTCCGCTCAGGATGACATGCTTTAGGGTTCATCTGATTTCTACGGTCAGCGTCTTTGTCGCAAAATGCGCGAAGGATGCGCCACCCCTACGTGTTGGTGGTGCCAGCGAGATCAAGAGCGTGGCTATCTCGCCACGAATGAGTTTCGCGATATCATGCCGATCATGGCGACTCTTGATGCGGCAGGTGAATGGCGACGCCTTTCCGAATACTACGGCCGGATAACCGACGACGAGTTGCTGGCGATCGCGCGGACACAATCCGAATTGACGGATGTGGCCCGGGGGGCGCTGGCGAATGAGATGACGTTTCGCAAGTTGAAGCTGGAGCCCGAGGCGCCTGCGAAGCCGCCGGAGCCTCCGCGGGAAGTCAGTCCTGTCTACGATGAGGACCGGCAGTTGGTCGAGATCTGTACGGTGTGGAGCGTGGCGGACGCGCTGCAGGCGCAGCAGTTGTTGGATCAGGCGGGGATTCCGTTTTTCATGGGGCCGGAAAAGGCCACGGGCGTGGATTCGGTGACATCAGATTTCGTCAAAGGCGTCGGCGTTCAAGTCATGAATGTTGGCGTGCCTTGGGCGCGCCAGGCGATGCAGTATTACGAACCGGTAAATGAACCAGCCTCGGAGCGGCAACAAGAGCCTGATGAGATTCCGGTAAAGTGCCCCAGGTGCCATTCGACGGAAGTCGTGTTTGAGGATATGATCGGAGATGAGCCCGGGACCGAGAAAGATTCTCCGCAAGAATTCGAATGGAGTTGCGATTCTTGCGGGCATCGGTGGAAGGATGATGGGATTGTCGCGGGGCAGTAAAACCCTTTACCACTAAGGACACTAAGGATCACGAAGGAAAGCAAAAATCCCCACCCCTTCGCGAAGATCGCGACCAGGGTGGGGAACCCTTGGAGCTCTCACAGCTCGGGTTGGGCGAGGCCTTTTTTCACGGCATCTTCTAGCAAGAGTTTCATTTCGTGGGAGGCTTTTTCGGCTAGTGCGGCTTGCTGTTCGCCAAGTTTGCCTTGTTCTTCGCCGAGTTGGCCTTGCTTCTCGCCGAGCGCGCCCATCTCTTCGCCAAGCTTGCCTTGCTGCTCGCCGGCGTGAGACTGAATGTCGCCCATCTTTTCCTGCAACTGACCTATCTCCTCCTGGATTGTTCCGAGCTGATCCATGGTTGCGCTGGCGCCGAGCGCTTTTAGTTCGGCTTTGAGCTTGTCGAGTTGGGCCGTCATGTCGGGCACATTGACGCGGACTTTTTCCATCTTCGCGCCGAGTTCGTCCTGCTGCTTTCCCAGGGCTTCTTGTTGCTTGCCGAGTTCTTCCTGCTTCTTGCCGAGTTCGTCTTGCGGAGCCCAGAGCTGGCGGGCACGGTCGACGGTGGCCTGATCGCGAATGACGTAAGACTTCTCGTCGACCTGGAACCAGATGAAGTCTCCGGGGATGCTCTTGCGCAGTTTCTCGACGTGGCGGGCATCGGCGGTGGAACCCGACATGGTGAGGGAATCGGATTTGCCGGTGACGATGACGAAGCGCTGGTCGTCGTCGTAGCCGTAGTTGTAGGAAGATCCGCGGCCGTAGGACGAGTGTGAGGCCTGATCGGCCACAACGCGCGCCCGCATTGCGAGGGCGTAGGCTTCACCTTGCGCCCTGTAGTAAACGGCTCGGGGACTACTCCACGAAGAGTTCGCTGCAGGCGCGACTGGAGCGACGGGAGCTAACGCAGGATTCGGGGGATTGCCCAACGGAGCACGTGGTGCGATGGGAGCAGGGCCGGAAACTCCGCCGCTGACGCCGACGATCGGTTCCGGAGCAGGAGTGGGGCCGTCGGAAGATGCGGGCTCGGGGGCTTCGTCGGTGGACGAAGCACTTGCTGGGGCCGGAGTGGCGGCGGGTTGCGCCTTCGCTGCTGGCGCAGCCTGCGCAGACGGCGGCAGAGTTTGATCCTGCGTCAGGGTCATGCCCGGCATGGGCATATGCTGGGCTGGGTGGGCGGAGGCGACGAGATACACGACGGGGATTGCGCACGACACGAGTACGACGGCAAATGATTTCTTAAGATGCATGGCAATCGATCCTTTCCAGGAGAGAATTCGTTCTACTCTTCTTTCAGCCTGACCTGCTTTAGCCATGGAGACGCCTTGCCACCAGACGCGTCCGGGGGCGGCGTGCAGGGCTTCGAAGAAGTCCAGCAAAATACGAGCGTAGTGTTTGCGGTCGGTTCCGCAGGAGAGGGCGGCTTCGTCGCTCGCCTGTTCGGCGAGGTCGGCGAGGCGGCGGTCGAGAAACCAAGAGAGCGGGCTGAACCAGAAGATGGCGCGATGCAGCAGCGCGAGGCTCTGCGTGAGCGGATCGCGGCGGGCGACGTGGGAGAGTTCGTGGGCGAGGACGGCATTGAGTTTGGCGTGGTTCCATTCGCGCCAATCGGCGGGGAGCAGGATCGTGGGGTGGAGCGCTCCCATGGTGACGGGAACAGAAATGAGTTCGGATTCGACGACGCGGACGGATGCGTGCGAGACGATGGTCCGCATCACGAACGGGTCGTCAATTGTTTGCGCGCGACGAACGAGACGGCGGCCGTATCCGAGACCGATGACGAAGCGCGCGAGGAAGATCGCGGAGACGGCGATGTAGATTGCGGCGGCGATGACGGTCCAGGGAAGGGAAGGCGGTTGTGACGGGGAGGGTACCGGCATTTTCACAGCGGTTGTTTCGGTGGAGAGGGGATTCGTTGTTGCGGTGAGAGTTGGTCTTTCGCCCCGCTGGGGCTTGATTATCGCTACCACGACGTTCCCACGGCTTGCGCCTGTTCGACTTCGCTCAGGGCGGGCTGCATTCTTCGGGCGCTCCACGGCTACGGGCGCGGATCGGATATCTACGGTGTTCACAGCCATCTCGTTCTCGCCAACCGACACTTCGGCGGGCTGCATATTCTTCCACGCTTGCTCAAGGAAAGCCGGAGTGGTGATCGCGACTGGCGGCAGAAGCGATTCAAGCAAGGGCATGGCGAGGGCGGCGTAGAGAACCGCGGTCCACGTGAACAGGCGGGTCGAGGTGGCCTTCACGCGGAAGGCGGCGAGTGCCAGCGCTGCCGCGGCGCCGAGAGCGAGGGCGCGTGCGGCGGGGTTCGCGAGTTGTGCCAGGAAATTCGTGGAGGCTTGCAGGACAGCCGTTGCGATCATGGCTTGACCTCTTTCTCAGCAATCTTGCGGGCAAGGCGTTCGAGTTGCTTGCGGTTGAGGACGGCGCTGTCGACCATGCCGAGGACGAGTTGCTCGGCGGAGCCTCCGCAGAAGCGGTCGATGATGCCCTTGACGGCGCGGACGGCGACGTTCTGGCGGGCGTCGGAGGCTTTGTATATAAAGGTGCGGCCTTCGGTCTCGTGGGTGACGTAGCCCTTTTCCTCGAGGCGACGGAGGACGGTGCGGATGGTCGAATCCTTCATGGGGCGCGTCGAAGCCAGGGCTTCGCGGCATGCTTCCGCGGTCGAGGGGCCGTGGGTCCAGAGGTAGTCCATGACGGTTTGCTCGACTTCTCCCAAGTTCTTTAGACGTGGCTGCCTTGTGTTAGTCATTGTAGCGTTACAATATGTAACATTAGGGTGCTTGGTTGTCAAGGGGAGAGTTAGGCTTCGGGAGGGGCATCCGAAAAGCCGCCCGCCGTTCGGCCGGTTTTTTGGTGGTACCTTCGCGAGTTTTTTGAGCCATTTTCCTTCTTCTTTACGCATTAGATAGGTAGGAGGGCTTGCCGTTTGAGCCCCGTGGACTGGCCATGGCTCGCCAATGGTCCAATCGCCCGGTTCCAGGCGTCTAGCGACCTCGTGACCATTGTCTGTTCCTCCGACTGGCGAAACAGGAGCATGAATGCAGATCAAGCAGACCAATTTAAGAGAGAGGTTGGACCAGGTTCGCCTCAGCCGTGATCTCCAACTGGCACAGGTGCTGGTCAGCAAAGTTGACGTGAGCTACGCCCGGATCCAGGAGGAGTTCGGTGTCAGCGAGAAGGTGATTCGCCGCGTGCTCAAGCAGTTCAATATTCGCGCTCGCAAACGCGGACCGAAGAACGTTCCGAACTTGCCCTATCAGGAGGAACTTTCAATCCCAGAGGCCAGAGCCGACACCGCTGCCGGAATGAGAAGGGACTGAAAGCATCCTGGCCCACGTTGGCCTCGTGGCCCGTGAAATCGATATTCCTCAAACGTCCTTTGCAATGCAACTCGTTTGTTGTCAGTCAGTTGTCTGTGTAGTGCCTCTTTTTGTCCATTTCGACCCTGCGGATCCGCCATGCCTCTTCCTCTTAAGGCCGCGGGGATAGCCCGAGTTTATTGCGATTGTGCTGGCTCAAGTGGGCCTAGTTTGCTATTCTCCTTCGCCTAAGTCGGACGCAGCGTGGGGGATGAGGAAGGCGTTCCAACATTCACGGCTATCGAGGAGAATCCAATGGAAACAGCGATTGGGGTATTCGCTTCGCGCGATCACGCCGAGGTGGCAATCAAGGAGCTGAGGCAGCACGTGCCGGACCCGTCGATCATTTTTCTAACGCGTTCTGAAAACGATGCTGTCCGGGCGAGCAAAGAGTTTGGCGCGGTGGTGGGAGGAATTGCTGCGGGAGGCGCGGGTCTTTACGCGGGGATTGTTGCGGCCATATTGGTCCCGGGTCTGGGTCCGGTATTTGCGTTGGGAGCAGGAGCTGCTGCACTGCTCGGACTAGCCGGGGCCAGCGGCGGCTCCGTGCTGGGCAAAGCCGTGGCGCACGACGGCAAGGCTCCGCAGCCTACTCCGGAGGAAGAGTGCTCCGAGGAGGCGGCCTTTTTCCGGGAGGTCCTAAAGGAAGGGCGATCTCTCATCGTAGTTCGGACCCCGTCGAAAGAGATAGCCACAGCGGCTTGCACGATTCTTGATCGTCTGGGGCTTGGCCTGAAGGACAGCGCGCCTGCCAGAATGCAAACAACGACACGGCACGTTGGCGATGTTGTAGTTCTCGACGTCGTTGGAAGAATCACCCTTGGAGAAGGGAACGTCATGCTCCGCGAGATCGTTCGCGGGCTTACGGACGAAGGTCACAAAAAGGTCGTTTTGAATCTGGGTGAAGTCAACTATATAGACAGCTCAGGTCTGGGCGAGCTGGTTAAGACCCACACCACGGTTCGAAATAAGGGTGGGCAGCTTAAACTCGTGAACCTTAACAAGCGAGTGAGCGACTTGCTGCAGATGACAAGATTGTCCACTGTGTTTGATATTGAGAGCGATGAGGCCAGCGCCGTTGGGTCTCTCAGAGGCGACACGACGACGCAGGCCGTAGCTTGAAACAGCCGTAAGAGTTTGTTTTGACGTTTTCGCCGCAGTATCCAAGGTCGCCGCCCGAGGTCTGGGCGGCTTTTTCTTTGTGTGCCGAACATGTTCGACAGCTTGGGGGCGGAAGTCCCCTGCTCAACCTGGTGGAGGTGAAGGGCTAGAGAAGCGCAAGGGCGTCGTCGCGAGGCGGGGTCTGAAAGAAGCGTGGATCAAAGGCGCGAGCCGATGAACAAGAACCGGATGAAGAGGCCTACGGTGTGGGGCGAGCTGGCAAAGGACAGCGAAGCCCGCATCCACCAAGCACACCGGTGGTAAATCCGGCGGTTGCGCGTCGAAGGCGGTCGAACTTACTTCGGGAGACCCGCCGCATGTCAGGGCATCGTGACTGAGGATGGAGCAATCCATCTTGATCGTGCGGCGGGAGTCAGCAGCGGGCATAGTAGGCCGTGAGGTCGAAGGCGCAAACAGTAAGGAGCGGCGAGTAGGACGCAGGACTCGATGAGCGACAAGCGGCAGAAGAACCAGCTACAGATGGCGCTGGCCTTGACCGAGGAGGGGAGGAGTGAAGCTCCCAGGGCTCCTGGGGAAGGGACCGAATCGTTCACGGCGAAATGCGAGAGCGAAAGTCCGGCTGGAGAAGAGCAACTGATGGAAGAGGTCTGCGGGCGGGAAAACTGCCAGCGGGCTGTACGACGAGTGAAGGCCAACAAGGGGAGCGCGGGGATCGACGGCAGGAAAGTGTCGGAGCTACCCGGCTACCTGAAGCAGCACTGGCCAGCGATTCGGGAACAACTGTTGAGCGGAACCTATCAACCGCAACCGGTGCGGCGAGTGGAAATCGCCAAGCCGGACGGGGGGATGCGCAAGCTGGGCATTCCGACAGTGCTGGACCGGTTTGTCCAGCAGGCGGTGATGCAGGTTCTGCAAGGCAGATGGGACCCGACGTTTTCCGAGCACAGTCACGGGTTTCGCCCGCAGCGTTCGGCGCATCAGGCGGTGGCCAAGGCACAGCAGTATATCGCCGGCGGGCATCGCTGGGTGGTGGATCTTGATCTGGAAAAGTTTTTCGATCGAGTGAACCACGACAAACTGATGGCGGCGATCGCGCGGCGGATGAGCGACGAGAGGATGCTCAAGCGGATACGAGCTTTCTTGGAATCGGGCGTGATGGAGAACGGGCTGGTAAGTTCGGTGGAGGAAGGCACTCCGCAAGGAGGGCCTTTGTCACCGCTGCTGTCGAACCTGGTGCTCGACGAACTCGACCGCGAGTTGGAGCGGCGTCAGCACCGTTTCGTGCGCTACGCGGATGATTGCAATATCTACGTGGCCAGCGAGCGGGCGGGGAAGCGAGTCATGCAAAGCGTGACGGGTTTCCTCCGGCGACGTCTCAAACTCAAGGGGAATGAGGCGAAGAGCGCGGTGGCACGACCGCAGGATCGCAAGTTTCTGGGCTTCAGCTTTACCGGCGGAAAAGAACCGAAACGGCGCATCGCGCCCAAGGCTCTGCTCCGATGTAAGCAAAGAGTACGGGAACTGACGCGACGAACACGGGGCATCAGTCGGGAACAGATGACCAAGCAACTCGCCACCTATTTGCGAGGATGGAAGAGCTACTTCGGCTTCAGCCAGACGCCCTCGGTGCTGCAAAAGCTAGAGGCATGGATGCGACGCAGGTTGCGATCCGTGATCTGGAAGCAATGGAAGCGCAGCAAGGTGCGGTTTGTGAAACTGCGCCAACGGAACATCCGACCTGCCCTTGCGGCTCAAACCGCTGGCCGCCCGCATGGTCCCTGGCGTCTGGCTAACAGCCCGGCCTTGCAGTCCGCATTTCCGATTGCTTACTTCGATGCGCTCGGTCTTCCTCGGTTGTTGGACGCGCTCTAGCTCAACCGCACTGAACCGCCGTATGCGGACCCGCATGTACGGTGGTGTGGCAGGGGAGAGTGGGCGACCACTCCCCCTATGCCGATTGCAACATGCCGAAGGTTCGGGGCACGGCACCTCCGCTAACCGCGATTACAACAAGGACCCTTCTTCTCGGCGGCCTCGCTGGCGAAGGGATTTGTTTTTGTCCGCAACGTGCGAATCGTCGCACCCCACTGCGGAGAGGCTCACGCACATTATTGCGCGCACAGATCGGGCTGACTTCCGGCACAAGACTCGGGCGTCGATTCGTGGAACAGACTGGGGGTTAGCGGACTGGGTGAAGCGGATCGCGCCCGCGATACGCGGCTCAGATTTGGATGAAACCTCGACGTCTTCCTGGAATCCAAGTTGATGAACCGAATCGAGAGATGCGCACGAGAGGGTGCTTGGGCCTGCGCGCCTCCGAAGTATGTATCCGCGCAGGCGTGTGTGCCAGAACCGAGATCGACTGATCTCAGCTTTAAGGAGAAGACTTCATGAGCACGATTACAGTGAAAGACGGCGCGACGATCTATTACAAAGACTGGGGCACGGGACAACCCATCGTATTCAGCCACGGCTGGCCGCTGACGGCGGACGACTGGGACACACAGATGATGTTCTTCGGAGAGCGCGGCTATCGAGTCATCGCGCATGACCGGCGCGGGCACGGCCGTTCCAGCCAGACGTGGGACGGAAACGAGATGGACACATACTCGGATGATCTCGCGGCGTTGACGGAAAAGCTCGATTTGCAGAACGCCATCCACGTGGGCCACTCGACCGGCGGCGGAGAAGTCGCGCGCTACATCGGGCGGCATGGCAGCGAGCGCGTGGCAGCGGCCGTGCTGATCAGCGCAGTACCGCCATTGATGGTGAAGACGGACAAGAATCCTGCGGGGGCGCCGATCGAGGTGTTCGACGGCCTGCGGGCGGAATATACGAAGAATCGCCCGCAGTTCTACAGGGACATTACGCTGCCGTTTTACGGCTACAACCGGCCGGGAGCCACGATCTCGGAAGGGATCCGGGACAAATGGTGGCTGCAGGGAATGATGGGCGGGGTCAAGGCGGGATATGACTGCATTAAGGCTTTCTCGGAGACGGACTTTTCGGAAGATTTGAAGAAGTTCGACGTGCCCACTCTCATTCTTCATGGCGAGGATGACCAGATCGTGCCCATTGGGGCCTCGGCTCTGCAGTCCGCGAAGCTGGTGAAAGGAGCCAAGCTGAAGACGTATCCGGGATTTCCGCATGGGATGCCTACAACCCACGCCGACCAGATCAACGCCGACCTGCTTGAGTTTGTGGGAGGTCTGAAAAGGTCGAAAGCAGCCTGAATGCAAGACGCCGCGGCGGATCGCGAGGTCTACAAGCGCTCCGCCGCGGCGTCCATCCAGGTAATCTGATCGCCCAGTTCCGTGTGCTGCTCATATCTGGACGGGAATCTTTCTTCTTACTTGTCGTCGGCAGCGGCGTCCCTGAAAGTGAAGAGGCGTACTCGTGCGCACAAGGGGGATGCCGGTGCAACCTATGGTTTGTCTACGCTGCAGGCGAGAGATCGAGGCGGGGCACAAATCGGTAGCGGTGTACATGTTCGCGCAGACGGTGGGGGTGAAGCCGCGGCAGAAATCGAACGCGCAGAGGATTTGCTTTTGTCCGCAATGCGCGGTGTCGCTGGCGATGGGGATGCCGCCGGAGGGGGCGTTGAACATGGCGGCGTGGGATATGATCCGCGATCTGGTGAGTTCCGAGCCGTCGCTGAATCAGGCGGCGTGGGAGAGTTTGCGAGGGGTCGTGGCGCTGCTGGGATCGGGCGAGGATTCGGCAGGGGAAGCCAAAGTGCGGTATCGCAGGGCAGGGTAAACCGGGGTCGATTTATGCCTCCCACGCGTGGCAACGGCAAGATCTGCTACATCCAGATTCCGGCGACGGATATTGCGTGCTCGGCGGGGTTCTACCAGAAGGTCTTTGGCTGGAACATCCGGCAGCGCGGCGACGGAGCAACCGCTTTCGATGATGGAGTCGGCGAAGTGAGCGGGGAATGGGTTGTGGGGCGGCCGCTGTCTACGCAGCCGGGGCTGCTCATTTACATCATGGTCGACAGCGTGGCGGCTACGGTGGACTCGATTCTGGCGAAATGGGGACGAGATTGTGCAGCCGATTGGCGGGGATGCGCCCGAGGTTACAGCTCGATTTCGGGATCCGGCGGGGAATGTGCTGGGGGTTTATCAGGAGCCGGGGTGAGGGCCGTTTGTTTGGCGTAAGCCGTGCGAACAGCTAAGCGGCTGCTCGGCTGTAGGGATCCTTCGACTGCGCGGCGGGTTCGCTATCGCGAACTCGCCGCTTCGCTCAGGATGACAACTCTTTACTTACATCCTCACTACTGACTTACATCTTCACTACTGCTTCGGCTCGGCGGCGGGCTTCTTGGCCAGTGAGCGGACGTAGTTCACCAGGTCCCAATTCTCTTCGGTCTTGATGCGCGGGCCTTCGGGCGGCATGTCGTTGTGGCCGTTCTTGATGATGTAGAAGATCTCGCCGTCGGTGCGATCTTTGAGCGTGGACGGGTCAGTGAAATCCACGAGAGTGAGCTTCATATCCTTCGCAGTCTCACCTTTGCCGTTGCCGTCGGCACCGTGACACATGGCGCAGTCGAGGTTCCACCACTTCTTGGCGCGGGCCAGGGACTCGGGGCCGGACTTGACCGGATTCGGCTGCTTGATGGCCTCTACGGGAATAGCAGCGTAGGTCGGCGTCTTCTGTGGGGTTGGAGTCGAGGGCTGCTGCTGCGCGGGTAGCGCGAGTGCGAAGAGCAAGAGAGCGGGAAGAACCAGTGTGAATCGTGCCACAGGAACCTCCTCTTAAGTGTTAAGAGTGGCCTACGAGTGGATTGTAGCACCCTGTCGGCGGCCCTCTGTGACGGAGATCACCAAGCGAACATGAGACGACATTGGGCGTCCTGTTCTACTCTTCGTGATCGAGCGGCTTGCCGTCGGGGCCAACCTGGATCTCTTTCTTCTTGCCGGCGGTTTGCACCTTGGCTTCGTACGCCACCAGTTTGTCGTGCTTGGTGAGGGACTCGACTTTGACGATCTTGCCGTCGCCGGCTTTGGCCTGGAGTCCGGCCTTCACGGCGGCGGGCAGGGAATCGAATGAAACTTGCTCTTCGATCTCGGCGACGGCACCGTTGGCGTCGATGGTGATGTCTCTGCTGTGGCCGTTCACCGTGGTTTCGGCTTCGTAGAAGGTCTGTCCGTTTTCTTTTTCCTGCGAGAAGCCTTTGATGGTGGCACCTTGAGTCTGGGCAGCAACGGTTTTCTCGACGGCAGGTGGCAGGTCGGCGCGCTGGATCTTTTTTTCTTGAGCGAGGACGATCGTGGAGCAGGCAAGGACTGCGATCACGGCGATGCTTGAGCTGTGCATCTGTCCTCCTGGAAACAGGGGCGGCAAAAGTTCGGGGCTGCCGCCCCTTTCGTTCGTCGCTACAACGACGCGATTAGACGCTGCGAGTCTGAAGATTAGATGAAAGCGCTGTGGTGGAAGATAGATCGTGGTCGCGTATGATATTTGTCGGTTGGCTGCGGTGTGGGCCGCAGATGTGATTTGGCGACGCTGTCATTTTCCTCAAGATAGATTTTCACAAACAACTATGAACAAGAGATTTCGTGTATTTGCCACCTGCGATATTGGAGAAGCGATTGACCTGCTGCGGAATCGCGGATACGAGGTGGAAGTGTATCCGCAGCCGGAAGCTCCGCCGAAGAGCCTGATCGTCGACAAGGTGAGGTCGGGTGTGGATGGGCTGATCACAACCCTGCGCGATGCGATCGACGCGGAAGTGTTCAAGGCGGGCAAGGGGACGTTAAAGGTCGTCGCGCAGATTGCGGTGGGGTTTGACAATATCAATCGAGCAGATGCGAACCGGTACAGGATTCCATTCACGCATACCGCGGATGTGTTGACGGAAGCGACGGCGGAATTTGCCTTTTTCATGTTGGGGGCGCTGGCGCGGCGGATGTGGACGGCGGAGCACCTCACGCGCGAAAACAGGTGGGGATACTGGCATCCGTATCTGCCGGTTCTCGGAGATGAAGTTACCGGGAAGAATGTGGCGGTGATCGGCACAGGACGGATTGGGCTTGCGCTCATCAAGAAGTGCGTCGGGTTCGACATGAACGTGCTGTGTTATGACCCGGCGTATGAGAACCAGGCATTCGTGAAGGCGATCCAGGAGATTCATGCGCTGCGGCACGCGCGCGGACTGGTGAAGGAGAAGGCGTGGATCAAGTATGTGGGGTTTGAAGAGGCGCTACGTCACGCGGATTTTGTGAGCGTGCATGTGCCGCTATTGCGCGAGGGCGAGAGCAAGACGCCGACATATCATCTGTTCAATGAGCAAACGTTGCGGTTGATGAAGCCGACTGCATTCCTGGTGAACACTTCGCGGGGGCCCGTCGTGTCGGAGGTGGCACTGGCGCGGGCCCTGCGAGAGAACTGGATCGCGGGGGCGGCGCTGGATGTCTATGAGCAGGAGCCGCTGCCGATGGATTCTCCGCTGCGGGATCCGGCGATTGAGGACCGCTGCCGGCTGATGCCGCACTTTGCCAGCGCGGCCCGGATCACGCGGTTATCGACCGATCCAGACAAGGGCATGGCGGGCCGGTGTGCGCAGGGGCTTATCGACGTACTGGAGGGAAACTACGGGGGGGACGTCACCAAAATGCCGTATGTTGTTAATAAAGAAGCATTTGCGAAATAGTGAGGACGCCGGGAGGAATCAGGCTGAGTACGGGGTTTAACTAAGGTGGATCAGAACGTTTCATGGCCGTAGGGGCACGGCTTGCGCGTACAATAGGGGCTCAGATTTTGAAGTCCAAGGACGGGGATGAATAAGAGACTCTGGTTGATTGTTTCTTGCTGCCTGCTGTGCGCTTCGGCGTGGGCGCTGGATTCCGATGGGCGGCCGCAGTTGAAACTGGTGCCGGCACCCAAGGAAGTGCAACTGCGCGATGGCGGGTTCCACGTGGGACCGCGGACCAAGATTTTCGTGCAACTGGGGCATCAATCAGAAGATCGCATCGCCGCCGAAACGCTGGCGGAAGAAGTGGCGGACCAGTCAGGGCTGAAGCTCGACATTTTGGGGATGAAGGCCGCGGGCAAGGCAGAGGATGGCGCGATTGTACTGGCCCGGTTGCAGGATTCGCGGGTGCGCGAGTTTCTGGCAAGAAACGGGCTCAAGGCCGACCAGTCGGTGGCCGCGGATGGGTATTTGCTGTTCTCCGATAAATCACATTTGATTGTTGCGGCGAACACCGGACAGGGATTGTTTTATGGTGTGCAGACGCTGCGGCAGTTGTTGCGACCTGCGGGCAAGGGGTTGATTTGTCCGGCGGTGGGGATTCGCGACTGGCCCAGTCTGGAGTCGGCGCCGGAGATTGCGAAACGAGAGTTCAGGGCGCCGGGGTCGTAGAGGTTTACCTAACAGTGCGGTTGCGCCGGCAGAAGTGCATGGATCCTTCGCTTCGCTCAGGATGACAAGTCGATTTTCGCTTAACATTTCTTAAGCCCGTTTCTTCTTCACCGAATGTCTTTCCAGCAAATCCCAATTACAATCCACTGATGTTTTCTGATCGAACGAATTGGAGGCTGGCGCAGAACCGGTTTACGGTGGCGCTGGAACAGGCGCGCGCGGGCGGGGCGCGGGTTCTTGATTTAACCGTTTCGAATCCCACCAGGGCTGGGTTGCATTACGACGAGGCGGCGATTCTGGGGGCGCTCGCGTCGCCGCGGGCGCTGGATTACGATCCGCAGTCGAAGGGGCTGCTGGAGGCGCGGGAGGCCGTGGTCGGTTATTACCGCGAGTTGCGTGGTTCTGGCGAGAGAGACGTTGCGAGCAACGTCTCTACGGATGCGGAGGCGATCGTTCTTACGACCAGTACGAGCGAAGGGTATTCGTTTGTGTTCCGGTTGCTGTGCAATGCGGGCGATGAGTTGCTGGTGCCGAAGCCAAGTTATCCGCTGTTTGAATTTCTGGCGGATTTGCAGGATGTGAAGCTGGTGCCGTATCCGCTGATCTATGACCACGGCTGGCAGATGGATTTTCCGTCGCTGGAGAAAGCCGTGTCGAAGCGGACGCGGGGCGTGGTGGTGGTGCATCCGAATAATCCCACGGGGTCGTATGTGAAGGCGGGAGAAGTGGAGATGCTCAATGCATTTTGCCGAGCGCATGGGCTGGCGGTGATTGTGGATGAGGTGTTCCTGGATTATGGGCTGGATCACAATCACCGTCGAGTTGCGCTCGACCGGACGGCCGAGGGCGGCCGTCCCCACATGAGTTTTGCGGGGAATCAGGAGGTGCTGACGTTTACGTTGAGCGGACTGTCGAAGGTTGCGGCGTTGCCGCAGATGAAAGTGGCGTGGGTGGTGACGAGCGGGCCGCCGGATGTGGCTCAGGAGGCGATCGGGCGGCTGGAGGTGATTGCCGATACTTATCTGTCGATGAATGCGCCGGTGCAGTGGGCGGTGCCCGCACTGTTAGCGCAGAGGGAGAATATTCAGGAGCAATTGCTGGCGCGGGTTTGCGCGAACCTGGGTGAGCTCGACCGGCAGCTCGCGGCGCAGGAGGCTTGTCAGCGGCTGGACGTGGAAGGCGGATGGTACGCGGTGTTGCGGGTTCCGGTGACGCGATCGGACGAGGAGTCGGCGATTGAGTTGGTGCGGGAGAAGTCGGTGGTGGTGCATCCAGGGCATTTTTTTGATTTTCCGAGGGATGGGTATTTGGTGTTGAGTTTGATTACGGCGGAGGGGGAATTTGGAGAGGGGGTTGGGAGGGTATTGGAGTATTTGAATTCGTAGGTGCCGCCATGGAAGAGGGGTGCTTCGTTGGCTCGACAGAGCGATAGCGCAGGGCCTGAAGGCCAGTTCGCTTGCGTGTGGCTGACGCGGCCCTGAAGGGCCGCTCTTCCACCGCGAAGACGAGTCTCGCGGTGGGACGAAATTCACGGTCCGACGAATTCCACAGCGGGACGAGTTCTACGGGCGGACGAGGAGTTAGCGTTTCACGAGGAACGGGTTGCTCTCGCGTTCTTCACCGATGGTTGTCAGCTCGCCGTGGCCAGGGATGACCACGGTTTCGTCTGGCAGGGCCATTAGCGTGTTATGCAGAGAACGCAGGATCTTGGGCATTGATCCGCCGGGGAGATCGGTACGGCCGATGGAGCCGGCAAAGAGAGTGTCGCCGGCGATGAGCTTCTGCTCGGCGGGAAAGTAGAGGCAGATGCTGCCTTCGGTGTGGCCGGGGGTATGCAGGATTTGCGCGGTGTGCGATCCGGCGGCGACGGTTTCTCCGGTGGTCACGCTACGGTCGATTTCCACTTTGCCGGGAGTCGCCATGCCGATCCACGCGGCTTGCACGTCGAGCATTTTGAGAAGAGCGTAATCATTTTCATTCAGGAGAATGGGTGCGCCGGTTGCGGCGCGGAGTTTCATGGCCCCGCCGACGTGGTCGATGTGGGCGTGGGTGATGACGATCTGCTTGACCTGCAGATTGTGCTTGCGGATCAAGGCGAGGATGTCGTTGATGTCATCGCCAGGGTCGATCACCATGCCTTCGTGAGTGGACTCGTCGCCGATGACCGAGCAGTTGCATTGCAGCGGGCTGACGGGGAGGATTTCGTGGATCATTCAACCATTGTAACGAGTTGCGTGCGATCCAAGTCTTGAACCACGAATGGCACGAAGGATCACGAAGGAAGGCCCGACGTATCTTGCGCTAACCGTGCGCCGGGGGGTTGGACTTGCCGCGGAGGGTCTGCTGGGGAGACAATACGCGCGGGTGCTTGGGGAGGTTTTGTGGCGGCAAAATATCGGCAACATGGTTATCAGGACCGCGACCACGAAGAGTCGCGCAAGGGTTCGGGAGAAAAATCCGGGGGCGGTGGCGCGCCAGCGAAACGCGATCTCACTTTTGGGCCGAAGCCCGTCAATTTGCCGGGGACGCGGGCGGTTTCACGTTGCACGCAGTGCGGCACGGTGCTGCAGGGCGGGTCGGGGGACGGGCAGTGTCCGAAGTGCGGGTTCGAGCTGCATTCGTGCAAACAGTGCACGTATTTCGATCCGGGGAGCCGGTTCGAGTGCATGCAGCCGGTGAAGGAGCGAATCGAGAAGAAGGATGCGCGGAACGAATGTACGTACTATGAGATTCGCGTGACGCGGGAGAAGGAGACTTCGACTCCGGCGAGTCTGCGACCGAACGATGCGCGGGCGGCGTTTGAGAATCTGTTCAAGAAATAGTTAAGGCGTTCACCACCAAGGACACTACGGTCCACGAAGGAAACCCAGGTTCTTAACCACAGAGGACACTGAGGACGCAGAGGCTCCGCTCAGGCTCACCACTCGAGAACCAGCGGAGCTTCGCTCCTGGACAGCCGAGGCGGCTGTCCCCACATGTTCCATACGACTTAGGGCTTTTGCGTTGGTCTTAGCAGTATCTCACTCATGAAGGATTGCGGGGCTTGGGTCACCAGCATGGCGACGGCGTGGGCGATGTCGTCGGGCTGGAGCATCTTGGCGGGGTCTTTTCCGGCGTGCGGGGTCAGCTCGGTTTCGGTGGAACCGGGGCAGATCACGGAGACGCGGACGTTGTGCGGTCGCAATTCCTCGGCGACGGAATAAGTCAGGCCGTTGAGTCCCCACTTGGACGCAGCGTAAGCGGCGCCGTTGGGGAGCGCGTTCTTCCCGGCCAGGGACGAGATGTTGATGATGTGTCCGGCGTAGGCGCGAATCATGAGGGGCGCGAAGACGCGGATGGCAAAGTAGACGCCGCGCAGGTTGGTGTTGAGGATGCGGTCCCAATCTTCCGGCGGAAGGTTATGCAAGGCGTCGCTGAAGCCGGCAACTCCGGCATTGTTGACCAGGATGTCGAGGCGGCCGAAAGTGCTGTCGACACGGGCCGAAGCATATTCCATCTGGTGCAGGACGGTCACGTCGCAGGGGATGACCTCAGCTTTGCCTCCGGCATCGAGAATCGCCTTTGCGGTGGCGTCGAGCGTGGAGTGGGTGCGTCCGCAGAGGACCGTGGTGGCGCCAAGTTTGGCGAGTTTGAGGGCGATAGCGGCGCCGATACCGCGACCCGCTCCGGTGACGACTGCGACTTGCCCGACCAGGGGTTGTCCGGTGTCCATAGTAGGAGGCTCTCCTGCGGGCCGGATTGTGTCCGGCGGAGGGTTGAACACGATCCGCGTATCCGGCACTGCGCATTTTAACAGCCGCATCTTACACAATCGCGTGTTATCAATCGCAGGAGAACGCGCATGTTAACAATAAAGTGGAGGATGATTGGAAGTCGCTTGCCTTCGGCGGTAGAGGTACTTATAATCCGGCCAACCGGGAAAAAGGGTCAGGGCGCCTTTGCGTTCCAGCAAAGCACCACTTTTCCTGGGCCCCTGCCAGGAAAGCCGGCATTCCCAAGCAGGATTTGGACGCAGAGCGGTCCCGATGGAATGCAGTTGCTGCTGAGCGTTAGAGAAAACGTTTCCGGAAAAGTAACTTCCCAAAGATCCAAGGAGCCATACTGATGAAAAAGATTCTGCTTACGGTTGTGCTTGGGGTTGCGGTGAGCGCGGTGGCACAGACGACTGCGCAGCCAGCTCAGGGACAATCGGCCGCGGCGTCGGCACAGGGACAGGCGGCAGCGGCACCCGCGCCCGCACAGGCCGCGGCACCGGTGATTAAAGATCCCGCCGAATACAACGCCTACGTGGCAGCCGTGCAGTCGAAGGACCCGGCTGCGGAGATCAGCGGGCTCGAGGCTTTTATCACCCAGTATCCCAACAGCGTGATGAAGAATCAGGCGCTGGAAATTCTGATGGGGGCGTACCAGCAGACCAATAACGCCAAAAAGACGATGGATACGGCCACGAAGTTGGTGACGGCCGATACGTGCAACGTGCGCGCGCTGGCGCTGCTGGCCTATTTTGACCGTGTGATGGCGCAGGGCGGCGATCCGAACGCGAAGCAGCTTTTGATTGACGGCAAGAAATATGGTCAGCGGGGACTGGATTGCCTGCCGAAGTTCACCAAGCCCGACGGCACGTCGCCGGAGGACTTCAAGAAACAGACCGATCAGATGAACTCGATCTTCCACGCGGTGATGGGTATTTCGGAGTTGCAAGATGCAGTGGAGGCAGCGCAGCAGCATGAAGCAGCGGTCAAGAGCAAGGACGATGCGAAGGCAGCCTCTACTCAGACGGTGAAAGATGAGAATTACGCCCAAGCAGCCAAGGATCTGAGGGTCGCAGTGGACTCGAATCCCACCGACTTCAGCGTGGTGTATCCGCTAGCGCTGGCTTACTTGGGGCAGACCGCTCCGGATTATCAGAATGGCATTTGGTTCGCGGCGCGGGCGGCAGCGGTGGCTCCAGCGGCGAACCAGGCCCTGATTGAAAAATACGCGCGCGGACAATACATGAAGTTCCATGCGGGAGACGACGGCTGGGCGGACGTGATCGGTGCTGCCAAGGCGAATGGGGCGCAGGTTCCAATCAAACCCGCACCAACACCGGCGGAGCAGGCGCACAAGATGGTGCAGGACACGACACCAGAAAAGATGGATTTTGCGATCTGGGAGTTCGTCCTCTCCAGCGGCGAGCAGGCTGACCAGGATACAGTCTGGAATGCAATCAAGGGCAAGGCAGTGCAGATGAATGGCACGGTCATCAGCACGACGCCGACCGAGTTCATGATTGCCGCCAGTTCGGATGATATCGACGCGAAAAAAGCGGACATCACGCTGAGGTTCGAAGACAAGGTTCCGGTCCGGCTTATTCCGAAGGACGGGGCCAGCTTCGACTTCCAGGGCGAACCGGCGTCGTACACGCCGAATCCGTTCATGATGGTGATGGAGAAAGGGCAACTGTTGAAGCCCAAGGCGGCGCCAGCGGCTAAGAAGCCTCCGGTGCACCACAAGCCGGCCGCACAGTAGGGAGTTATTTGTCAGCAAGAAGGGCAGCCCTCGCGGGCTGCCCTTTTCGTTTGTGTGTTAGGTGCGAATGTTTGTTTCGGAGCCGCCCTTTCAGGCATGGCAACTGGTTGCGGGTAGGGATCCTTCGACTGCGAGAATGCCTCCGTTTCGCGGAGGCATTCTCTTCGCTCAGGATGACAACGGAAAGGGTTCAGCGGACGATCTTCTTTTCCATGGTGATGGGGCGGGCGCTGCGCGGCGGACGCTTGACGCCGTCGCGGAGTTGGCGGACGTCGATCTTCAGCTCGGTGATGGTGCGGCTGAGGGTGTTGCGGTGCATGCCGAGTTCGCGGGCGGCGCGGCACTGGTTGCCCTTGTTCTCCTGCAGTACGGTCAGGATGAACCGTTTCTTGAACTCACGCACGCCTTCGGAATACAGAATATTGCTGCGGTACATTTGCAGGACCAGCGCTTCCAATTGATCTTTCACGATGGATCTCTCTTTAGTATGAATTTTTCACTGCACCGCGTCCTACTTCTTGGGCGGGGTAGCAGGGGCGCCGTGCAAAGCCTGCGGAGCCTGATGAAGCAGGTCCAGACCCTGATTGAAACGGGCACGCAACTCGGCGGGAGCCAGCCAGATCGCGGCCCGGCCCACCACGAGGAAGTAGGGCGCGAGTTGCGATTTTTCCAGCAGCTTCGAAGTTGGAGTGAATGCCGTCATACCCATCAGGATTATCGCTACCATCAGCCCGCCCTTTAGCAGCCCCAAAATTGCGCCAAGGAAACGGTCAAGACCGCTGAGTCCGGATTCCTTCATCATCCATCGTGCGATCTTGGCGGCCAAGCCGAACAAGAGCACGATGGCAAAAAAGATGATGAAAAAACCGAGAATCTCAGCCAACCAGGGGTTCTTCAAAAATGATTCCAGCCACTCCGCGAAGCCGCGATATTTCCAGGCGGCCACGAGATAGCCGACGACCAGGCCCGCCATAGTGAGGGCCTCAGAAAAAAACCCCTGTATGGCGGCCATTACGACGTTCACGAGCACTAACGCGCAAATAAACCAGTCCGCGAGGGTCATACGGCTCTCCCGCGGGTGGAGATCGTACCAGAAAGCAAGCTATACATCCAACTTGTGTCCTGTGAGCTGGAAATACGCCTCGAGGTACTTCTCGCTGGTGCGGCGGGCCACGTCCGGCGGCAAAGCCGGGGCGGGCGGTTGCTTGTTCCAGTGAATTTGCTCGAGGTAATCGCGAACGTACTGCTTGTCATACGAATCCTGCGGCCGTCCTGGTGCGTACTTGTCTGCGGGCCAGAAGCGGGATGAATCGGGAGTGAGGACTTCGTCGGCTAGAGTAATGCCCTTGGGGGTTCGTCCAAACTCAAACTTGGTGTCGGCAATGATGATGCCGCGGTTCAGAGCGTAGGCTGCGGCCTTTTTGTAGACACGCAACGTGAGATCACGCAGATGGCTGGCGGTCTCGACGCCCACAAGCGTGCACATCTGGTCGAAGGAAATGTTCTCGTCGTGTCCAGTGGTAGCCTTGGTCGACGGGGTGAAGATGGGCTCGGGGAGGGAGTCAGATTCCTTCAGGCCGACGGGAAGCTGGATACCAGAAACCTTGCCGGTGGCCTTGTATTCCTTCCAGGCGGAGCCGGAGATGTAGCCGCGCACGACGCACTCGACAGGGAACATCCCGGCGCGGCGCACGAGCATGGAGCGTCCGCGGAGCTGGTCGGCGTATTTGCGGACCTCGGGCGGGTACTGGTCGACGTCGGCGGTGATCAAGTGGTTGGGGACTACGTCAGCGAGATAGTCGAACCAGAACAGAGAGATCTGGCTGAGGACGCGTCCCTTATGAGGTATGCCGGTGGCCAGGATGTAGTCGAAGGCCGAAATGCGGTCGGTGGCGATGAAAAGCAGTTGCTGGTCGCCGATGGTGTAAACGTCACGGACCTTGCCGCTGGCGTGAAGGTGGAGGTCGGGGAAGTCAGTTTGTAAGAGGACGGAATCGAGAAGTTCGGGGCTCATGATGAAATTTTACAGGTAAGAGGCGAGGCGTATTCTAGCTGGTCCGAAAAAATTGTCAACGATTCTGATCACACTTTGGAGTGGATTGCGGAATTGGCTTACTTGAAAAATGTTGACAGCAAAGCGGATGAGCGGAAAGGCCGACTGGACAAGGGATACGGGGGAGAAGCGTTGTGGAAAAGCTGAGGATGGGAGTGGATAACTAGGCTGTAAAGGCGCGGTGACACGTTATGGGGCGACACTTCATTTAGAGTCCGCCACCGGGATGCTGCACGCTCCTGCTAGCCGTTGCCGAAAGTCATCCCAGTCGCGACCTTTGCGAGCGAGCACTTCGGCCACGTCGAACCAACGGTTTGTTGTGGGTGATTCGGATCGCAACTTAGAAAGGTCCAAGCCCTGCTTGGATATGATCGTCCAGAATTCAGGGAAGCCGGATTTCCTCGCTTTCTGATGTGACTTCTCCGCTTCGCCAGCTCGGTTGTGGACGTTGCTGACATCGGTTCCTCCTTTCACCTCAATAGCGATTTTGTGATGCACTTGGTCACTTACCTGTTCCTGAATGCGGACATCCGGGTCGTGCGCCAAAGTGATCAACACTGTCCTGCCAACTCAGTTCTTCAACGTCAGTTTGCTTTCAGTTGCCGTGACCGCATACTTACCGACAATTTCTTTAATAGCAACGAAAACATCTTTCATCGCAGTCTTCCCGATCTGCGTGTTGTTAGAGCCCTGTAGTTGCGAGCCAAACGTGAGAAGCGGGAGTTCGTGCAGGTCGCGTTCTGTGATCTTTGGTATCCCGCGTACAAGGTTCGCCAGAGGCACCGCCATCGCGTGACAGAAAGACGGTATCCATGGCCGTGCGCTCTTCGAAATTGTGCCCGGATCTTCCATCCTCTTGAAGCGACCCATGCCCGTCGCGCCTTTGTAGAAGGCCTTCTGCGGGGCTCCTAGGAGCAAGCGATAGTAGCCGACTAAGGAAGGTTTAGCCTCCAGCACCGCGGGGACAGGGAACACATGCTCGTCGCGAAGTCCAGCCGATGCGAGAATCTTCTGTACGTCGTCCGGCACGTATTCGCGAATCTGTTGTTTGATAGCGTTCTGACTTAGTTGGCTGAGCGCTTCTGAAAGGGCATCCATAAACCACTGCTTCCGAGCAACCAATAGCAGTTGGTAGAACCGAACTTGTCGCGCCGCGCCGGGCGGATTGAGCGCCGGTTCAGTGATCTTCGTTGCTGAGGATGCGGTTGTTTTCTTCTCTGCCGTCACAGGTCGCTCGGGGTTACTCGCACTTCTTCGACTTCCGAAAGACGATCCAATAGCAATGCTGTCGTCGCGTGTGGTGAGCAGTTTTCCACTTCGGGTCGATGATCGGGCCTTTGCGAATCTTCACGATGCAGTCGCAAGGCATGAAGCCGGCTTCGCGTGCTGCGTTTATTAGCTCAATGTGCGCCCACTGGTAGCGGTGGTGATGCACATAGTCGGTGATCTTGCAGAGCAGAATGCCCTCCTCCTTCAAAACGCGAAAAGCTTCTCGCACGAAGGGCGGGAAGGTGTGGGTAAACGTGTAGTGATTCTCCTTTGAGGACCGCACCACGAGCCCGAAGCGAGTGCCGAAGTCTTTCTTCTTATCTTTCCCCTGGTTAGGGATGTGGGGAGGATCGTACACGACTACGTCAAGGGACGCGTCGCTAAAGGGCATAAAAGTATTGTCAGCCACAAGGCTGGGATGGTGACGCGGGTCAATATCCATTCCGATGACAGGCCGCTTGCTACCTCGCCAAAAGCGCCCACCATTCACAGTAGCATCTAGAATCCTCCGGGGCTCTTCCCGAGGATAAAAATCGAGCAACTGCTCGAGCAATTCGGCGTCTTCCCCGAACCAAACCGACGCCAAAGGTGCATACGCGGTGTCGTTTTCTGTAACCTCTCTGCCCTTGGCAGGTCGGGATAGTGGCTGAATGGCTGTGGCCATGGTGGGGAATACCCCTTGTACACTGTGGTTATTCATGGTGGCAACTGTGAATTGCTTGCAAAACAGTTGCCATCAGTGGATTCACCTCGACCCTTAGTGCTGGCCGCGGCCTGTACTTGGAATCACGTTACTGCGCACCGAAGCGCACCGAGACCAGCTTCGAGACCCCAGGCTCCTGCATGGTTACGCCGTAGAGCACGGGCGCGATGCTCATCGTCTTCTTGCTGTGGGTGATGAGCACGAACTGGGTCTGCACGCTCATTTCCTTGACGAGTTCGGTGAAGCGTCCGATGTTGGCTTCATCGAGCGGGGCGTCGACTTCGTCGAGGATGCAGAACGGGCTGGGCGCGTACTGGAAAATGCCGACCAGCAGCGCGAGCGCGGTCAGCGCCTTTTCGCCTCCAGAGAGCAGGAGCACGCTTTGCAGGCGCTTGCCCGGAGGCGAGGCCACGACGTCGATACCGCTCTCGGCGCTGTTCTCTTCGTCGGTCAGTTTCATGAAAGCGTGGCCGCCACCGAAGAGTTTCTTGAAAGTCGCCTGGAAGTTTTCGTTGATCTTTGCGAAGGCTTCTTCGAACTTCTGGCGCGAGATCTGGTCAATCTCCTTGATCGTGGCGGTGGTGTTTTCGATCGACGAGATCAGGTCGATGCGCTGAGTTTCGAGGAAGGCATGGCGCTCGGCAGTCTCTTTGTATTCCTCAAGAGCCATCATGTTGACCGGGCCCATGGCTTCGAGCTTCGAGCGCATGTCGCGGTAGAGTTGGTCTTCAGCAGCGAGCTGTTCTCCGGTGACCGGGGTCAGAGTGGTGTCGGCCATGAGCGCGGCGCGTTCGACGCCCAGTTCGTTGACGCAGGTTTCGGACATGTACTGGGAATCGGACTCAAGTTTGGCGGCGGCAGCGGACAGTTCGCCCTTCCGGTCGCGAGCTTGATCGAGTAGCAGGCGGCTATTGCGCAGGAGTTCGTCGATTTCGGTGAGGCGGGCGCGAAGTTGTTCGGTCTCGAATTGCAGCAGGCCTTCGCGGGCCTGAGCGGCATTGCGCTCGGCTTCGAGATCGGAGGCCGTCTGTGCGAGCTGCTCGTTTTCTGCTTCACGCTGCAGCTTCTCGGCGGCGGCGGATTCGATTTGCGAGGCCAGCGCATGGACGCGCTCACCCATTTCGGAGAAGAGCGACTCGATGCGTTGCAGGACCGATGCGGCTGAGCGGTGCCGCTCTTCGAGTGTGGCCACGCGGGCGGCGTGCTGAGAAGCCGTCTGCGCCGATTCTTCGCGGCGTTGGCGCAGTGTGGTCAGGGATTCCTGGGCGGATGCGATTTGCTGTTCCAGCTGGATCCGCTGCCGTTCCAGCACTTCAATTTCAGCCTGGCGCGCGCAGACGATTCCTTCTTGCTCAGCCCGCTCGGAGGCGAGACGCTGCAATTCAAGTTGGGCGACGTTGAGGCGCTCGCTGACGCGGGTCATCTCGGAATCGAGCTGTTGCAGCATGTGACCCGATGTCATGGCCTGATGTTCAGCCTCGCGCTTTTCTCCGTCGAGGCGTTCGAGGAGGGAACTGAGTTCCTTGATCTCGCGGCCCAGGGTGAGCACGCGCATTTCTTCTTCACGCAGAGCGCGTTCGAGATCTTCGAGCTGGCGCATGACCTCGCGCAGCTCACGCTTCATCGAAAGCGGGCCTTCGGCGCGCTGTTTGCCGCCGGTGACGGTGACGTTGTGGAAGCACTCGCCAGCTTGCGAGAGGAAGAATGCGTCAGGATTTTCGAGCGCCAAGCCGCGCGCCACGCCAGACTCAGGGACAATGTAGCCGTCG
The DNA here is from genome assembly GCA_963701935.1 of uncultured Acidobacteriaceae bacterium. Lineage (GTDB taxonomy): Bacteria > Acidobacteriota > Terriglobia > Terriglobales > Acidobacteriaceae > Sulfotelmatobacter. The sequence goes on from CAVPBT010000007.1 coordinate 70,600, forward strand.
CGCAGCTTGGGCAGGATGACTTCGAGCGATTTGCCGAAGCCATCGAGCACGCGGATCGTGCTCTTCAGCGGGACGATTTGGGCGGCTGGCGGAGCGCAGTGCGCGGCTTCGTCGAGGACGAATGAGAACTTGGCTTGTGCATCTTCCGGATGGACGAGGAATGTGGCACGGCCGTCGACGCCGGTGCGCAGCATGCGCAGGCCTTCATCGGCAGCGTCCCAGGACTTGACGACGACGTAGTTCAGTTCGTCGCGCAGGAAGTCTTCAACAACGCGCTCGTAACGCGGCTCGACTTCCAGAAAATCTGCGAGCACGCCGACGGGCGCGAGGCCGCCGTTCATCACGCCCGATTGGAACAGGCGCCGGACGGATTCGGTGGAGTATCCATGCTCGGCGATAACGGCCTCGAGCGAACCTTTCTTTCCCAGAGCAGTCGCATACTCAGCGCGGAGAACATCGAGGTTGGTCTTGGAGCGCGTCTCTTCGAGCTTCTTGTGTTCGATCAAGCGGCGAAGTTGACTGATCTCTTCCGTGATGCCGGCGACGCGCTCAGTCACGCCTTCAAATTCCAGGGCAAGTTGGCCGCGCTGTCCGCCGAAAGCTTCGACCTGAAGGTTGGCGTTGGTGATTTCGGCTTCCAGGCGGCGGGCTTCGCGATCGGCACCGGCCAGACGTTCTTCGGCCTGCGCGAGTTGGTTGCGCAGGCGGGAAGCGGAAGAAACTGTATCGAAGACAGCGACGCGTGATTCTTCCTGCTGGCGTTCGATCTCGGCGAGACTCGCGACGGCCGCAGCAGCGTCCTGCTGGCAGAGAACGAGATCGCTTTGCGCAGCGGCGAGATCGGCGGCGGCGGATTCGAGAATCTGGCGGTTGGACTCGCGCTCAGACTCAAGCGCAGTCAAGCGGTGGCGAGCCTGAGCCAGCTCTGCCTCAGATGAGGCCGCCCGCACCAGCAACTCAGCGCAGCGCTCTTCGTTGTGGCGGCGGCGCGCGTGGGCGCGATCGATTTCGAGCGCAATCTGGCTGATGCGTTCGCGATTCTCGCGCAACTCGGCTTCGATGGTGTAGCCGCGCTGAGTGCGCTCGGCGTGCTCCATTTCGAATTGTTGCACGGCCTCGGTACGATGCTGCATCTCTTCGGCGAGGGCGTTCAGCTGGGCGTCGAGCTCCGCGCTCTCCAGTTCGATGGCGGCGAACTTGCTGGCCAGCACAAGACGCAGCTTGGCACGCATTTCTTCGCGCAGGCGGGCGTAGCGCTCCGCCTTGGAAGCCTGGCGCTTCAGCGAATTCATCTGGCGCGTGACTTCGTCGAAGATGTCGTTGATGCGCGAGAGGTTCAGCTTGGCGTCTTCAAGGCGCGCTTCGGCCAGACGCTTCTTCGTCTTGAACTTCGTGATTCCTGCGGCCTCTTCGAGAATCGCGCGCCGGTCGGTGGGACGGCTGCTGAGTATCTGGCCAATGCGTCCCTGCTCGATGAGCGCGTAGGACTCGGGACCGAGCCCGGTGCCCATGAACAATTCCTGAATGTCGCGCAGGCGACAGAGCTTGCCGTTCAGCAGATATTCGCTATCGCCGGAGCGGAACAGGCGGCGCGTAACCACAATTTCTCCGTGGCGGAATTGCTGCTGGTTGAACTTGCGGCGGCGAATCTTGAGAACGACGTGTGGGGCAACGGTGCCGACCGACGCGGCGTTCGCCAGAGCAACGACGTTATGCGCGGGCAGCGCGAAGATGGGTTCGTCGTCGGGGAAGGCGACGGCATTGATATTGACCTTGGAGCGCGGAATCTCGACCCCTTCGGTTCGGCCGGGCTGCGCGTCTTCGACTGCCTCTTCCGTGGCCTTGGCGGCGCGGGCGCGGATAGAGGCTTCGTCCCAGTCGTCGCTGAAGTTGGCTTCGGGAAGGTCGTCCTGAATATCGATTTCGGTCGGAGCGTTGGCGTCGGGACCGTTGTAGGCTTCCGGGTCGATCAGGGTCAGCGACACTTCGGCCATGCCGGTGGGCTTGCGGTCGCGGGTTCCGGCAAAGATGACGTCTTCCATGCGGGCGCCGCGCAGGGTCTTGGCGGACTGCTCGCCCAGCACCCAGGAGATGGCGTCGGAAATGTTCGACTTGCCGCAGCCGTTCGGACCGATGATGGCAGCGACCCCGTCCCCGTGGAACTTGAGTTCGGTGCGGTCGCAGAACGACTTGAACCCGAGAATCTGAAGCCTCTTCAGTTTGAGCAACGTGAACTCCTTGAGAACCAGTGGCCAGTTGTCAGCGGCCAGTTGCCAGCCGTTCGCCGTGCCTGGGCGATCCGACCGCTTGGACGCGGGTATTTACCAACGAGATTCCCCTCGTCAATTCGATGCATGCCGGACCGATTCCGGGCGACATTCTCACCCCAGGCTGGACAGGGCGGGCACAAAGTTAAGCTACTGTAACGGTGAAATTGGGGCGGGGTCAAGCAATATAACACCATATATGGTGTGGGCTTGCAAGGGACCGCGTTGGGTTGCACACACATTGCAGCAAATAGACGGTTTCGGGGTGGAGACGGGAAAGGAGGTGGGAGAACCGCGAGAGCAAGATAAGGCTAGCGCAAGGCATCGGGGAGTGCAATACCGGAGAAGCTAATTCTTGGACCAGTACCCAGCAGCGACTAGGCAATAGCGGTTGTGGACGGGGGATTACCGTTGGCTCATTCATTTGCAGCGGCGCCGGGAACAAAGACGCAGTAGGGCTTGCCGTACGGAATGTCCTCACCATTGGCTGCTCCGTAGGCAATCACTTCGCCGGGGGAAACTTTCGACCCAAGGGTTAAAGATGCTCCGGAGGAAAGAAACATGGGGCCGTTGGTGACAATGAAGCCGGGTCCACCTGGGCCCGTCGCCTTGGCGAATGCCGTTCCTTTCGGCACATGCCTGCCAAAAATGTTCTCGATCCAACCTTCGAAGGTGATTGGGGAATCGGCTCCGAGATTTAATTTGATTGAGAACGGCATGGCCTAAGTTTCCTCGATGATAGACGAACCGGATATGTCCCCGGTGCACACTTTTTTGCATGTCGATCGCTGACGGACTCGGATTTGATGAGAAGGCGTTTACATTCCCCCCGCAGGGGGCCCATAAGTCTAATGGAGAGATTTATAAACAACCGTGCAAACTTTAATCCTTAGCTGTATAGAAATGAACTGTCGCCTCGGCTGCTGCAGGTCTCTACGCCGCTTGTGCTCTGGTCCGGTGTGCTGTAGATTGATCCTCGCCTGGGAGGTGGAATATGCCAACCCGCCGGAAATTCTTGGAAAGATCCACACAATTGGCTGCAGGCGCTCTTGCCGCGGGTGCCGTGGCGGTTTCGTCGAGCGAGGCCCAGTCTCAGCAGCCAACGGCCCCTGCAAAGAAATTGAACATCCTCATGAGAAGCTCTTGGGGAACGGATGACCCTACTCGTGCGTCGTTTGTCTTTTCCCATGGGCTTGCGTTGTCCGATGCCGGTCATAACGTGCAGATATTCCTAACCGCTGACGCGACATACCTAATGCGCAAAGAAACTGTGGATGCGATCAAACCCGTCGGCTGGCCGCCGCTCCCAGAAACAAGGGCGAAAATCGTCGCCAAACGCATTCCCGTTTTTGCTTGAGGAGCCTGCTCCCGGGCCCGTGGGGTCACGGACGCAGACTTGTCGAATTGGGGCGCAAAATGGGGAACCGTCCCGGTATACGTCTCGTTAGTGGAATGGGCTGACCGCATCATAAGCGAGTGACACGAGCGACGCTGGCTGGCGTTTTCGGGCGATTACACGCTTTGACCGTGTCCCGCTGATGATATTACTGCCCAGAACTCGTGGATCTGTTGCTCTCGCACGCATCCCTTTGCATGAGGGAGAATAGCCAATTGCGTCCCGCCAACCGGGAAAGCCAGTAAGCGCTGCTGTATACGTGACGTGCATCACAGACAGCCTGGTGGTCGCTACGTTAGAAAGACCGTAGCCTCCCGAACGCGCCACACTCCAATTCTGTGGGAGTGTCCCACCCGCCGAGGCATCCCGAGCAGTCCGAACAGGGTGCGCGTATGAGAAAGCCGCGCTCCATTTTCGTTCTTCTAGTGCTTCTGGGCTTCAGTGTGTCTCTGGCGGTCCCGGCAGAAGATCTTCCGGAGACAGCGTATGACGAATCGGAGGCCCTGCCTTGTGAGGGCACGGCTCTGTTCTCAATCGAAGCGCCGAAAGCTGTCGGGGCGGCGCCGACCGTTGCAAATCCACTCTACTTCGATGCGGCGGCAGCCAGTTGCCGAACCTCTCAGAGACGCCGGGCAGGAACCGTACGCCTAGTGTTGGACTCCCTCACCATCCTTAACTGCTCTCTTCGTTGTTAGCTCCCGCAGCAGGAACTCGCACAATCCCGATTCTTGCGTACCAGGTGCAACACAACTAGATCACCGGGCGGAGGTCCGACGGTCAATTCCGTATTCTCCTCCAACCATTTCGCAATCTTGATTGCGGAGGAAGATCATGAAACGCATCAGCATTCTTGCTTTTGTCCTCAGTACTTGCATCGTTTCAACGGTGTGGGCACAACAAGCAAACTCACGTACGAAAACTCATCTCGGACGGCACCATGCCGTGAACCAGATGTCGCCATCCGGCGGCACTCGCACTCCGTACACGGTGCAGTCGAGTGCTTCGCGAAACAAGGTCTGGGAACTCGGGACTTACCCAGGCGGAACTTGGGCTTCTATGGGAGACGTTAATGATTTTGGTATTGCGGTGGCCCAGGGCGATTTGCCCGACGGGTCTACACACAATCTGTCCGTTGCCCTTTTTGGCAAGCATGCGGGAGAGTGGATTGACCTCGGCACGCTGGGCGGGACGGAAAGCGATTGGGACGAGGGCTTGGTGACGATCTCGGACACGGGCTTGATCGTTGGGCATTCCGCCGGTACAGACCAAAACCGTCCGCACGCCATCGCATGGACAGCGATGTCCGGCCTGGTGGACTTGGGCACTCTAGCCGATGTTGGCTACCCAACCTACAACTCCAGCTATGCAGCAGGAGTGAACAAGTGGGGAACCCTGATTGTCGGCTGGAGTGGAGTCGAGCAAAGCTGCCTGGGCTGTGCTCCGACGCTTCCCGTGGTCTGGACTCCAGCGTTTATGTGGAAGAACGGACAATGGGTCACGAAATGGAAAATACACAAACTCGACACGGCCGGGTTCGGTGTGATCACGAAGTGGTATGCGTGGGCGGTGAATGACTTCGGTCAGATTGTTGGAGAGGGCAGCGGCGATAACGGTGAATTTGTCGGAGTAGTGTGGACCCCTCTCCAGAACGGGAAATGGAAGCTCATGCAACTTCCCGCCGTCGCAGATTACCCTGAGTCGGAACCCTTCAACATTAATGATCGAGGGGAAATCTCGGGCGACATCGAACCCGCAGATTTTAGTGTTTGGCTTCCGGCCTTTTGGAAACCGCTTAACTCTTCCCGAAAGACCTACAGCAATCCGATTGTGGTGCCCACGCCGGAGGGCGGGTTCGAGAACTGCTACACCGACGGCATCAACGAACTGGGCGACCTGACAGGCGAATGCTGGGCTAATGACTACAGCGTGGACCAGGCGGTGCGCTGGACCACGAAGGACCCGACTTTCTCGCAAGTTCTCGGCTTCCCGGGAGATTGGAGCTGGTCTTTCAGGGTGAACAACAACAGAATCGCGATAGTCACATACGGTGGCGGCGACAAATGTGCAGCTGACACTTACACCTCATGCGGCGGTGCGATACAGTTGCACTGAACGTACGGATCAGCCGCCCAACGCTCGGGCGGCTTTCTCTTGTCTCATCTCTTGTCTCACGCAAACGGCGGTGCGTGGTAGCTGCTGAAATCAAATGCGATGAGACGGCCGGCCTCCGACGGGATGCTGGTTCTAAGGCGTGCGGGCCGAGCGTCGAGCCATCAGGGCGATGGGCAGGCCGACGAGGAAAGCGTGGGAGAGCAACTGATCGGTGAGTTCTGACATGGACATCGGCGCGGTGCGCTGGTGGACGGCTGAGAGTGGTATCACCACACGTTGCATGAAGAAGAAGAGGCCGATTCCGAAGGCAGGTCCGCTGATCCAGGGTTTGCGCCACAACATTGGGATCGAGAGAGTCGCCGCGTAATAGAACGTTGCGGCGCCGATTGCAATGAAGAACTGAAGGGCGACGCCCAGGACGACGGTTGGCCAGCCTCCGCGAAACGATTGCGCTCCGAGGAGTCCGCTGGCGATGCTTTGAAAGAGGGCTGCAGGTGGCACTGCGTAGGCCAGCCAATAGAAGATGACGGCATCCAGACCGTCGAGCAGACCGGCCATGGCGCCGCCGATGAGCATGGTTTGCAGCGCGCGTGGACGAAAGGCTTCAGAGTGCATGGCGGTTCCGTCTCTGGCAGGTTTGACGGTGAAGGCCGCTGAAGGTCACCGAGATCATATTCTCTGCGTGCGGGACATCCAGGAAACGCAATGGGGACGGCCGAGGCGGCCGTCCCCAGATTGTTTTTCTCCAGCTTTACTTTGCTCCCAATTTCTCGAAGAAGAGGCAGATGGTTTCGATCCCGCGGTAGAAGTTCGGGATGTGGAACTTCTCGTTGGGAGCGTGCAGGTTGTCGTCGGGCAGGCCAAACCCCATCATTACACTTGGAATTTTCAGGACGTCCTGGAAATCGGTGACGATAGGAATCGATCCGCCACTGCGGATGAAGACCGTATCTTTCTTGAAGGTGTCGTGCAGGGCCTGGGTGGCGGCCTCAATGTATTTGTTGTCGGTGCTGACAACGCAAGCCGGACCTTTGCTCCAGACCTTGATTTTCGTTTCGATGCCCTTGGGCGTGTGTTTCTTCACGAAGGCGGTGTATTTCTTCAGGATGTCTTCAGGGTCCTGGTTGGGAACCATACGCATCGAAACTTTGGCCTTCGCTTTCGCTGGAATGACGGTCTTGGCGCCATCCGCGATGAAGCCGCCGGGCATGCCATGGACTTCCAGCGTGGGCCGCGCCCAGGTGCGATAGAGCACCGAGTAACCCGGTTCGCCGGTAAGGACTTTCGATCCGACTTCGGTTTTGCGGTAGTGCTCCTCGTTGAAGGGCAGACGCTTCCAGGCTTTGAGTTCCGCAGCGGTGGGGGCCTTCACGCCTTTGTAGAAGCCGGGGATCAGGACTTTGCCCTTGGCGTCTTTCATCTTGCTGATCATTTCGATCAGGGCGAAAAAGGGATTCGGAGCTGCGCCACCGTACATGCCGGAGTGCAGGTCAGTCTTCGCGCCATAGGCTTCGATCTCGGTGTAGACCAGGCCGCGCAGGCCAACGCATAGCGTGGGGAGATCGGGAGCGAAGAGTTCAGTATCGCAAACCAGCGCGAAATCGGATTTCAGCTTCGCCTTCTGCTTGCGGATGTATTCAGCGATCGACTCGCCACCGACTTCTTCCTCGCCTTCGAAAATAATCTTCACATTGATGGGCAGCTTGCCGCCACCCGTCTGGAAGAGGGCTTCGAGCGCCTTCACTTCCATCCAGAGCTGGCCTTTGTCGTCGACGGCGCCGCGGGCGTAGATATTGTTGTTGCGCTCGGTGGGCTCGAAGGGCGGAGTGTGCCATTCATCGAGGGGCTCGGCGGGCTGCACGTCGTAGTGCGCGTAGCAGAGTACCGTGGGCTTGCCGGCGGCGTGGAGCCAGTCGGCGTAGATGAGGGGATGTCCCTTGGTGGGAATGATCTCGACGTTTTCCATGCCGATGCGGCGCAGTTCGCTGGCAACATAGTCGGCGGCTTTCTGAATGTCGGGCTTGTGTTCGTCGAGGGTGCTGACACTGGGAATGCGCAGGAGATCTTTGAGTTCGTTGAGAAAACGCTGCTGGTTATTGCGGGCATAGTCGACTGCGGAAGAAGCCATGACGGTGAGTCCTTTCTGTGATCTCGGGAGACTGCGCAAGATAGCGGGTCGAGAGTCCGAGCAAACGAATCAGTATAGCGCGAAGGCGGGAGGCTTGCCTGTACAGGAGCTTATTCGTAGTGTAATTCGCCCCGCCTCCCATTGGCGAATTGGTGTGATAACTGCGCCATGGCGAAGGTTCTATAATGCAAGATGTGTACTCACAATACCGGGACAGGACATTAGCAGCTGATTCGTCACATGAGGCCGGATCGATTTGAAGAAGGTTGCTGCGACGCCTTATCGTATTGGGCTCAATGCCTTATGCATTATCGACTCAGTTTGGTCAATTCGGTCAACTATGAAAAGACCGTGTGCCTCTCGTACGCCGCTTCGCAAGTCAAACACTCCCCTGGGATGGCACGGACATTCGACTCCTCCAAGTGATGGGAGCCAACGTTAGAGACTCGTCGAGGCCATTGAGGGACGCCTGCAAGGCGGACACACTCATGAGACCCTTTTTGCAAATCGCCAGCGGACATCGTCGCGGAGCGGAATCCTCAAAGCTGACGCAGTTCACCGTTTTGCTAATGCGCTTCTTAGCGCTGGAATCAACCGGCCAGCGATTTACGAGATGCTGCCAGATTGAAGAAAGCGGAGACACTCGTGAAGGAGATACCGGGTCAGGGAACCGGGATAACCTTACGTACTTCTTAATGCTTTCGGGTGAGGGCAGATTTGTGAAATCCGATACCCATATCCGTAGATTCGTGAGCGACGGGCTTGGTGTTCCATGGAGCAATCTCGTCTCGGCAGATCGAGCAGCCGGATTGCTCAGGGAGGCAGCGAGACGATTCGCGGTGAATCTTCCTGGCCTGACGCGAGCCAAACTAGACCATGCCGTATGGGCTGACCAGAAACTCCGCACACGGCCGTACCGTGATGGCGCTGGAGGTGGGGGCCAGGAGCGAGAAGGGTATCGCGGAGAGGAATGCGAGCGACTGGGTGTCAGCGAGGCGGAAAAGCGCGGATACCAATCCGGGCTTAATCGGAACAGACAAGCAGATCGTGCCACCGGGCCGTGCGTCCCAAACTAGGACACTACGCGTATTACCACGGAGGACACAGAGGAAACGGAGCAGGGCAGGCTGGGGACCACATTTCGCGCAAAAGGCGCGCGAGAAATGGGGCACCCGCCGCTGACACGCATTATCGTCCGCGCGAGATCCTTCGCTTCGCCTGAAGAGCGGCTCCGCTCAGGACGCCGGGTAACGGTACGATCTGAACGGAACCGTGCGGGAGAGAATGGAGTCAGGTTGTACTCGGGTTGGCGGCCTTCGATGACGGCTGCCATGACTTCCGCAGTGATGGGCGCGAGGAGGATGCCGTCGCGGAAGTGGCCGGTGGCGACATAGTAGCCGGGAGTTTGAGTTTCGCCGAGGATGGGAAGTGCGTCGGGAGTTCCGGGGCGAAGGCCGGCCCAGCTTTCGAGGATTTTGGCGTCGGCCAGTTTCGGCACTCAGTGCGATAGCGCGGCTTTGTGAAGGTGCTGAATCGTCGCGAGGTCGGTGCGCTTGTCGAATCCGGCTTCTTCGACGGTGGCGCCGACGAGGAGGCGTCCGTCGCTGCGCGGGATCAGGTACGCCTGGGGAGATCGCACAACGTGCTTGAGCAGCGTGCGGGAGGGCATCACGAGGCAGAGCATTTGTCCTTTCACGGGGCGGGTGGGGAAGGCGTGGGCGGCGATTTGGCCGCAGCTTATTTGGCCGGACCATGCTCCGGCGCAGTTGACCACCTTGGCGGCATGAAATGTGGTCTTGACGGTGGTGACGCCGGTGGCGCGGCCATCCGCTACAGTGACAGCGGTGACTTCGTCGCCAGATGAGAAGTCAACTCCTCGGTTCTTTGCGGTTTTCCAGGCAGCGGCAGTGAGGGCTCGCGGATCGACACTGCGCTCCTTCAGGTGAAAGCTTGGCGAATGGACCTGAAGAATTCTTCGACTTGGCCGATGCTCTCCTGAACACCTGACTCCCGGCGAAATAACTCCAATTCAGCCCGATCAAGACTCTGCGCAACGCAGGCTCGAGGTGCTCAAGTTCGGCCTTGCTGCGGCGGGTCGCAACTTGAATTGTCAGATCGGGGTGCCGATGTGCTCGCTTGAGATGGAACAGAATCGTGCCCTGGTCCCGCAGGTCGACCTTCATCCCGGACTCGACTTCCAGTTCATGCGCGAATTCCGGATACAGTCGTGCGCTCGCGGTGGCTAATGGCTGAAGGACGGCGGGCGTTTCGAGGGGACAGTCAACCAGCATTCCACCCGCGGCGTGGGAGGCTTCGCGGCCGGGCTCTCCGCGCTCGACGACCAAGACGGAGGCCCCGCGCTTCCGCAGCGCGATGGCAGAGCGAGAGGCCGATGATGCCTCCGCCGATGATGATTACGTCCCAAGTCTTCACGTGGGCATTGTAAAAGACGCGCGGGCGCGTGGGCAGCCGGGAACGAAGATGACAGGGAACGCGCGGCTGCATAGAATGACGAGCATGAAGAAGATATTTGTTATCGGGGTAGTGCTGGCAATGCTCGCGCTGGCGGGCACGGCCGTCGGGCAAAAGGATAAGGAAGAGGAACCGACCGCGTGGCTGTATTTCCTTGTCGTGAAGGACGACAACGGGAAGCCGGTGCGCAATGCGGCAGTGATCATGCATCCGGTAAATCCGAAGGGGAAGCAGAGCCGCGGGGGAATGGAGTTGAAGACCGACGCGGAAGGGAAGGCGAACTTCGACGGCGCGCCCCTCGGCATGCTGCGGGTGCAAGTGCTCGCGTCGGGATTTCAGACGTTCGGCGAAGATTATGACGTCGAGAAGCCAAAGATGGAGATCACAATCAAACTGAAGCGTCCGCAGGGTCAATTCTCGGTTTACGACGATCACACCAAGGATCCGAGCGCGCCGCCGAAGCAAGATCCGCCACCTGCGGATCCGGACAAGAAGCCGAACTAGAAACTGCGCCGCATCGCTCTGTCCACGGGTGGTCCAGAGCACATGATTGGTCATCTGCGACGATGAAGAAACGTCCGTGTCTCTAGGCCTGAATCTCAATCAGCCGATTGGGGCGTTCGTCCCGGAACCGCGGCACAAGAGTGCCGGGCTGGCGTTCTTACTCTCGTTCCTCGTCCCTGGTGCAGGTCAGTTCTACTGCGGCAAGAACGGGCGTGGAGGAATGACTCTCGCTTTCTGGCTGCTGGGGCTGATCTTCTGCATTGCGCACCCGTCGACGGCAATCGTGGGCGAAGCCCTGATTGTGATGCTGGTGCTGTGGATCTTTTCCTTTCTCGATGCCTATTTCACCGCGATCGAGATCAACCGGGGACAAGATGATCTGGTCGACGAGCAGAATCCGCGCGTCGCTGTCCTGTTGAATCTTCTGACCGCGGGCTTCGGATACTTCTATCTGGGAGAGCGAACCAAGGGGCTCACTCTTTTCGTCGTAATGCAGGTGGCGCGGTTCGTTGTGCCGTCCACAGGGTTTTGGGGAGTCCTGATCGGGCTGGGGCTGGTCGTCGTGCAGTTGCTGGTGGCGTGGGATGCGTACCGCATCGCGCACCGGCAAGTGAAGGAGAGGTTGGCGCGGGATGCAGGCGCAGCCAGTGCCGAATGCGACGCCCGCTTCGCGTTTGCCGGTGCAGGTGCCGGTGGTTCTGGCGTGCCTGCTTCCGTTTGGATTTGTGATGCTCGTGCGTGATTGGGTTGGCGCTGGGGTCCACGCGATCTGGAAGACGTCAACCGGAGGCCACGGCGAAGGGCCAACCGCGATGGGGAGCGGGGCGGGCGAAATCTGATCCGCGGCAGGCGCGCAACGATACTCCGGTTCCGGTGGTGGATTTCCCGACCGCGGTGCAAGACGTGCAGCGCGTGCAACGGAAGTCTGAGCCTGGGAAAGGAGGAGATCCCGAATCTCAAGCAGGATGTGCGCATGCTGAGTGCGGCTCTGAATGGGCGCAAGGTCGATGCCTCCGACGCCATGGTCGCGCACTACTACCGGGCGGTGGCGCTCGCCATGATCAACAGGGTGCACGAGCGGGACGGCGAAGCGATGGATGAGTCAGGCGCCCGCACGGCGCGGGCGGATCTCGACAAAATTATCGGCGCGGCCAAGATCTCTTACGTATGTGCCGGAAGTGAGCCGGACCAATGCGGAGTATTGGGCAGGTTTGGTGGCGCGGAATCAGTTGCATGATGAGCCGGCGGCGTACTCGTACTGGGAAAAATGCGCGAGCGGAAGGCGCACGCCGGATGCGTGAACATCATGGCGAGTGCGCGCATCACAGGCAACGGTGGACAGAAGGTGGATCTGAACGAGGCGCTCGCCTTGCATACGAGCGTGTACAACACCGGGATCAAGTTCCAATGCGCTGGAGCGTTATCGGCGATGGACATTGCGGAGATCAATTACTTTACAGGCGTGCGTCGTCCCGGAGACGATGAACTGGAATGGACCAGAGAAAGCGGACGGCTGCTGGATAAGCTGGAAGCCCTGCGAGAACAACCGGAATGTGTGCGAGCGTGCAGAGATCGAAGTGGAAGAGTTTCTGTTTCAGTTGAGCCAGGGCCATAGGGACGACAACGTTCTGCAGGATGCCCTCAGCCGTATGGATGAGAACTCCGCGGCGACGAAGGCCGAGATTCAATTCATCTCTGGGGCGTTGGATGAAGCGGGGTTCAGTTCGGCGGTGAATTCCAGCAAGTCTCAGGATGAGCGATGCTCGGCCTATTTCAACGCCATGTGGTATGCCGAACTGCGAGGAGGAAGGTGCGATGGCGCGGCGCTTTGATCAGCGACTGGTGGACATTGGGAAGTTTCACTGTGGGGAGGAGTTGGTGTACGCGAAAAAGTTCAAGTTTTAGAGCAAGACAATTTCTCACGATTGGGGATGCACATGGATTACTTACTGAAGACGGAACCATCTACCTATTCGTTTGCCGATTTACAACGGGAGAAGACGACGATCTGGGATGGAGTTTCGAATCCCGTGGCGTTGAAGAATCTGCGTGGGATGAAGCCGGGGGAACGGTTGGTCATCTACCACACGGGCGATGAGAAGAGCGCGGTGGGAACGGCGACCGTGGTGTCGGTGGATGCGTCGGACGCGAAGAACCCACAGGTGAAGATTAAGGTCGGGAAGGCGAATGCGAAGCCGGTGACGCTGGCGGAGGCGAAGGCGAACAAGCTGTTTGCGGAATCGCCGCTGGTGCGGCAGGGGAGGCTCAGCGTGGTGCCTTTGAACGAGGCGCAGTTTAAGTTTCTGACTGGGGAGTGAAAGATCAAAATCCCCACCCTTCTCGCAAGAGAGCGCGAGAAAGGTGGGGCACCCGCTTCGTTTCACGTTCCGTTGCGCTGTCCGGCTCGCGTCGCGGTTACGACGCGCGGGCTTCGCGGCGGATCAGGGTGGAGTCCAGTAAGATAGCCCAGGCCCAGGGTGAAGGGAATCGCGCCGAAGGCGGTGGCGATCAGGGCGTCGGGCTCGACTCTGGTGATGATGGTGAAGGCCATCATGTAGCCGACGGCGCCGGCGATGAGCAGAATTCCCGCGCGTCTGGAGTGGGCCGCCTCGGTGAGATCGGGCTCCATGGGGACGGTTACGCCCCGCTGCATGGCTGCCAGCCGTTCTTCGGTGCGCAGTTTGCGCACGCGATAAAAGGTGTACATTCCTAACACCGCCGTGGGCATTCCGAAAATCATGATGACCGCTGCAAGACCGGTGATTCCGTCCATGGTAGTTCTCCTTCCTGATGCGCTTGGGCGCGTGCCGGAGCTGAAATCGCTTTCAAAATTAGATACGCAGGGCGGGCCCAGGAAAGTTCCCCGGCGAGCCAACTCCCAGCAAGCGTGGGCGCTTCCAACCAAGGGAAGCGGGCTGCTGGGCATTCGGTCCGGGTCGCCCTTCTGGAGAAAAGATGAAATTAGGAAACTCTTATACGGGTGGCGATCGCCGCCTGTGCTGGCGGTATTGGCCGTTACTCAAGCCCTCTGGGCGCAACAGACGAAGGAAAAGGTCACGGTCGACGATGTGGACCGCGACTTTGTCGTCCGACTGCCAAAGGGCTACGACGCGCAACAGCATTATCCAGTGGTGATCCTGTTGCATGGCATGAATCAGGATGCGGACGACATGCAGCGCCTGACGCGGTTCGATGCACTGGCCGACAAAGACGGCATTATTACGGTGTATCCGATGCGCGTTGCACGGGCGATGGAATGTTGGGGTTCACCCGCAGCAACAGCGGCCGATGGGCATGGGACCGGGGAGGCGCGGACGGTACGGCGGAGGGTACCCCGGCGGAGGATATCCGGGAGGCGGAGGTGGATATCCCCGAGGCGGCGGATATCCCGAGCGGCGGCGGGACAGCAGGACCCGAGCCGGGATCCGAATCAGGACGCAGGGCGACTCCGGCGGATGACATTGCCTTCTTCAGCCAGATGTTGGATCACCTGGGCACCAAGTTCTCGGTGGATTCGTCGCGGATTTATGCGGTGGGGCTTTCGGAAGGCGGATTCATGAGCCATGCGAGTGGGTTGCGCCCTGGGCGACCGGTTTGCAGCGATCGCCGCGGTGGGTGCGGCGATGCCGAAGACCATGATTTGTCTGCCCACGCGTCCGGTGCCGGCGGTGATGATCAATGGCACTTCCGATCCGGTGGTTCCCTATGGTGGCGGCACGGAGCACAACCTGAACCTGGCGACGATTTCGGTGGAAGACAGCGCCAAAGCGTGGGCGAAGATCGATCGCTGCGAAGAAAAGCCGGAGAAGAGCAAGATCTCGCCGAGCGCGAAGGGCGGCATGGAAACCAAAGTCGACACCTACAACGGCTGCCAACAGAATGCCCAGGTCGTGCTGTACAGCGTGAAGGGCGCGGGGAATACGTGGCCCGGCGGAGAGCAGTACGAGGCGGAAAAAGCGGTTGGCAAGACGAGCCAGGACCTGAATGCCAACGAAGTGATCTGGAGCTTCTTCGTGAAGCGGAAGTTGCCGGGAAAGGTGGAAGAGCAGAAGCAGTGATTACTCGCGGATCGTGATCTGCGCACCAACAATTGCACATAGCAGATGTGTGCCCGCGATCAGCCCAACGACTTCCTTAATTCACGGCGCAGAATTTTTCCGGAAGCTGTTTTGGGAACAGCGTCGACGAAATGGATCTGGCGCGGTTGCTTGTAGTGGGTGAGACGGTCGGCGACGAAGCCGCAGAGTTCGTCTCCGAGTTTGGAGCTGTCGACGAATCCGTCGCGCAGCGCGATGAAGGCGACGGGAATCTCTCCGGCGGTATCGTCGGGACGCCCGACAACTCCGCACTCTCTCACGGCGGGATGTTCGAGCAGTACAGCCTCGACCTCTGCTGGGGCCACGGCGAAGCCCTTGTACTTGATCATTTCCTTGCGCCGGTCGACGACGCGATAGAAGCCTTCGCGGTCGCGCGTGACAATATCGCCGGACCAGTACCATCCATCGCGCAGCACCGCCGCGGTCGCCTGGGGTTCCTTCCAATAGCCGAGCATAATTTGAGGGCCGCGCATGACGAGTTCGCCGGGCTGTCCGGAGGCCGCCTCGGTAAGGTCGTCGGGCGAGTCGGCGGGATCGATCTCGGACTGCGAGAGCACACGGCAATCCGTCGCGGCCAGCGGGTGGCCGATGGAGTCGGGACGGTAGAGCGCAGGTTCCAGATAGCCGCAGTGTGTGACGGGCGAGGCCTCAGTCATGCCGTATCCCTGACAAACGAGAATGTTGGTGAGAACTGTGAAGCGGCGGGCAAGTTCGGGAGCGAGTGGCGCAGCGCCGGATTTGACCCAGTGAACGTGATGGTCGCGCGGGAACTGCCCGGCCTCGGCCGCCTGGCACAGGGCGTTCATCGCGGGGGGCACGAGCGGCATCATGGTCACCGCTTCGTCGACGATCAGCTTGGTCATCATCGGCACGGTGAAGCGCGGCACGAGAATGAGCGTTGCTCCCAGAATCAGCGAGGGGTTAAGAACGACGTTCAACCCATAGATGTGGTAGAGCGGAAGACAGCAAAGAATGTGATCGGCGGAATTGA
Source organism: uncultured Acidobacteriaceae bacterium (assembly GCA_963701935.1). Classification (GTDB taxonomy): domain Bacteria; phylum Acidobacteriota; class Terriglobia; order Terriglobales; family Acidobacteriaceae; genus Sulfotelmatobacter. The sequence continues at coordinate 86,567 of CAVPBT010000007.1, forward strand.
GCGTGGTCGCATGCGGACCCAGCAGTTGATACACGTTTGCGATCAAATTGTAGTGCGAGAGCATCACTCCTTTGGGCAAGCCTGTAGTGCCGCTGGAGTAGGGAAGAGCAGCAAGCGTCTGTTCGGAGGACTGATCGGGCTTGGGAAAGACTGCCGTGCCCGGGCTGAGGAGGCTGGCGAACGGCTCGGTGCTCGAGATGTGCTGGCGCGTTGTGTAGACGCGGCGCAGGTTGGGGATCCTCGCGAGGTTGATGCCCTCGATGTTGCCGCCGTCAGTGATCAAGAAAATGGCGCCGGAGTTTTCCAGCTGATAACGGACTTCTCGCTCACGATAGGTTGGGTTGAGCAGAGTCGGAATCGCTCCGGCGAGTTGGATGGCGTGAAATGCGGTACAAAATTCCCAGGAGTTCGCGAGGAAAATGGCAACGACATCGCCGGGCTTGACGCCGTTCGTGATCAAGCCGCGGGCCAGGCTTTCAACCGTGCCGGCGTACTCGGCATAAGTGAGGCGGCGTCCGCAGGACGCGTCGACCACTGCGGTCTTCGGCGCGTTGCGGCGGCAGGAGTCGAGCACGAGATCGTGCAGGAAAAGGTTGTGAGGATCCGCGTAGAGTTGGGTGCGCATTCTGCCGGGAGCGATTGTAACGGAAAGAAACAGATTGAACGAACTGGATTAACTGGCTAGCTTGCGCAGAAATTCCTGCTCGTCCATGCGGTACTTGAACGCCTTGCGCCCGTCGATGAAAACGACGGGAACTTCGTCGTTGTACTGGCGGCGGAGTTCAGAGTTCATGTCGACGTCGATTTCCTGCCAGGTGAAACCGCCACGGCGCGAAAGCTTCGACAGACTCTCTTTCACCACCTCGCACAGATGGCATCCCTTACGGGAATAAACAACGACGGTGCGAGGCTCTGGCATGCAGAGGCGATTTTAGCGCGGGAAAACGGGGTATTTCCAGCAACAAAGTTGGCTGGCGCGAGACCGAGAACGGAGGGGTCTGATGGCTGGACCACTGTCTGCGACTCGGTGGCAGAACCCGTAATGAGGGTGACTGGAATCATTGCGGACAGCCCAACGCTCTGTTACTACGGCTACAGCAACAAAAGGTCCGGGCCGTCACCGGCATGCCGGTAGGGTTCTAGAACAGGCGGATAACCGTGATCAAGCGACGCGGTAAGACTGTCCTCTGCATTGGAAACGATCCCGTGCGTTTGAACTTGCGCTGTTCGCTGCTGAAGGAGCATGGCTGGATCGTGCTCAGTTCGGGCAGCGGGCATGAGGGAGTGATACGGTTCAGTCAAGATGCGGTGGATGCGGTGGTCGTCGATCTGAATCACGGCGTCGCTGAATCGGCACTGATTACGGGAGAACTGAAACGGTTGCGGCCAGAAGTGCCCGTCATCGTTCTGGTGGCGGCAGGGAATACTCTCGCGGATGGGGTGCAACACCCGGGGAATGTGCTGATCCTGAAATCGCAAGAGGCCAGCATGTTGGTCGATGCGCTCAGAGCCTTGTCGCCACCCGAATAACGACGAGTGACTCTCGTGCGGACTCACACGGGCAATGACCGCCTCGTGGCCGGGAAATTGGCACCACCAGCCTTGAAGGTCAATGCGCGGTAGAATCCCTGCATGCCAGACCATCAAGCGAAACCTCTTCGTGGGAAAACCGCCCTGGTTACAGGCGCGGCCCGGCGACTGGGACGGGCATCCGCGCTGGCGTTGGCGCAGGCCGGTGCCGACGTCGCCATTACATTCATGAACTCGGCTCGCGAGGCGCGGGAGACCGTGGTCGATCTCTCGGGATTTGGCGTGCGGGCGTTTGCCCTGCGGTGCGACGTGACGGACGAAGGCAGCGTGCGGGCAATGATGAACGAGGCCGGACGCGAATTGGGCCGCATCGACATTCTGGTGAATAACGCCGCGAACTACGAGACAGTGGAGTTTGAGAAGCTCACGATGCGGCAATGGGATGCGATTTTCGCCTCCAACACGCGCGGTCCATTTCTGGTGTCGCGCGAGGCCCTCAAGTGGATGCGGCGGAAGCGGGGGAAGTCGGCGGGGCCGCTGGAAGCGAAGATCATAAACATGGGGTCGTTGGGTGGGCTACGTCCGTGGGCAACCCACGCGCATTACTGCTCGTCGAAGGCGGCTCTGCACATGCTGACGAAGGTCATGGCGAAGGCTCTGGCGCCGGGGATCGCGGTGAATGCCGTGGCTCCCGGAATGATCGATCTGGGAGAGAAGTCGGCTGCAGCCTTCATGCGGCGCATGGCCAAAGTGACGCCGATGCGCCGAAATGGACGCGGAGACGAGATTGCTGAGGCGGTATTGTTCTTCGCGACTGCGCCGCAGTTTATTACCGGGCAAATTCTGGCGGTTGACGGGGGACTGGGGCTGTAGCGGCGCTATCTCGCGGGTAAATAGCCATTGCTGCGGCGGCACGGTATATTGGGAAAAATGAAGAAATCGAAAGGTAAGTCCACTTCTGCGACAGGCTCCTCGTCGAAAAGGGCCGCTGCTGGTTCCTTGTCTTTAGCCCCGCGGATAGCCGTGGCCATCATGGCAGCGGGCAAGGGAACCAGGCTGAAGTCGCAACTTCCTAAAGTGTTACATGAAGTCGGGGGCAAGCCGCTGCTGGAGCATGTGATCCGCGCAGCGGTGCGCATTGTCCCGGCGAAGGACGTGTACGCAATCATCGGGCATGAGGCTGAGCGCGTGCGCACGGCGATGGCGCATACCGGCGTCAACTTTGTGCTGCAAGCCGAGCAGCGAGGAACAGGCCACGCCCTCATGGTGGCGAGCGAGGCGCTGGGCGGGTACGACCACGTCATCGTGCTTTCGGGAGACGCTCCCCTCATCACGCCGGAAACGATTGGAAGGCTCCTCAATTTTCATCTGGTAGAGCAGGCGGCCATGACGTTGCTGAGTGCCGACCTGGAGGATCCCACTGGCTACGGACGGGTGTTGCGGAAAGGACCACGCTCTGCTGAGGTGAAAGCCGTGGTCGAAGAGAAGGCTGCGAGTCCCTCGCAGAAGAAGATTCGCGAGATTAATTCCGGGTTCTATGTGTTTTCCGTGAAGGATCTCTATGAGAATATCGGGGGCCTCTCGACCAGGAATGCACACCACGAGTACTACCTGACCGACATGGCTGAGGTGTTGCGCAAGGCTCGGCAGCGCGTGGTGGCATGGAAGACGGCGGATGCGAGCGAGGTGCTGGGCGGGAATACGCGAGCGGAACTGGCCGACATCGATCACTACTTGAGGATGGCAAAGTGTCGTCAGTTGATGGCGGATGGCGTGACGGTGTTTTATCCGGCAACGTGCGTAATCGACCCGGATGTAGAGATCGCGCCAGATACGATAATCGAGCCCTACGTGCAGCTGCTGGGGAAGACACGAGTCGGCACTGCCAGCCGCATATGCTCGTATAGCGTGATCAGTGACACTGAAATCGGCGACGGAGTGATGGTTCGTCCCGGGTGCGTGATGGAAGAATCGCACGTCGGGCCCAGCGCGGTGGTGGGACCGTACTCCCATTTGCGGCCGGGAAGCGACATCGGGGAAGGCGCGCACCTGGGGAATTTTGTCGAGACCAAAAAGATCAAGATGGGCAAGGGATCGAAGGCGAACCACCTGACCTACCTGGGCGACGCGGAGATTGGCGCGGGCGTGAACGTTGGCGCCGGAACCATCACGTGCAACTATGACGGGACTGGCAAGTACAAGACAGTGATCGAAGACGGAGCGTTCATCGGCAGTGACACTACGCTGGTGGCGCCGGTGCGCGTGGGCAAGGGTTCGTATATCGGAGCAGCATCGTGCATTACCGACGATGTTCCTGAGGATGCCCTGGCAGTGGGGCGTGCGCGGCAGGTGGTGAAGGAAGGGTGGGCGCGGGAGAAGCGGGCGGCGCGCAAGAAATGATACTCACCACGGAGACACCGAGGCACGGAGAAGACAATTAAAACGGAAAAGGCACTGAGCGAATTTCTTCAGTCTCAGTGCCTTCGTGATGAGCCGAGTTTTCTCTAGTGCGTGACGGCGGCGAACAGCTCCGAGTGCATCAGCGACTGGAACTGCTGGTCGCTGGCCTTGAAGTGGACACTCAGGTTCGATCCGTCGGAGTCGACAGTGGTGTTCTCCACAGCGATCTTCTCGGCGGGTGTGGCGCTCATCTTCTTCAACATGATGCCGGCCTTGACCAGCGACGACATGGTGCCGGCCGTCATTGAGTCGGAAGTAATCACGGTCAGGTCGAAATTGACACCGCTGCTGAAATTCATGGTGTAGCGCGAGCCCATCAGGCGCTTCTTGACGGTCTCGTAGTCAGCAACCTTGGAAGCGTCCCCCATGGCAGAGCGCATCATGTTCTGCGTTCCGGCCTGGTCAAGAATGCTCCAGACCGGGGCCGAATCGACGCTCGACATCATGTCGGCCATATCGCCGTTGGTGTCCAGACCCAGAACCTGCCCGTCGCGGGTATCGAGCGCAACCTTGATTGACGTCGAGTCGCCGAACAGGAGAGTGCTGTCGTCGAGGAAGCTCATGACGAAGCCGCCGTCCATGGGGTAAATCTCTGCCGTGCCGTACTTCTTGGGCACGAACTTCTGCAGCTTCATCTTCTTCAGCACGGCCTTCATGTTGAAGGGGCCGGCCGCTATGCCGACGGTCTTGACGCCTTGCTTGCCCGCGCGGAACGAGGCGAAGGTGAGCGTGTCCACATCTTTGTCAGGATCGAGCCCGATGTTTTTGAGAGCAACCTCAAACTGCTTGATGTTGTCGGGCATCAATTGCTGCTTCAGGGCCATCGCGGTGGGTGAATCCTTGAGCGCGCGATAGTCGACCGAAATCAACTGCAGCAGGTCGCCGGGCACACAAGTGCGGGCAGACGAATTGAGCGGCATGGCGTAGGCCAGGCTTACCAGAAGGAACGACGCTAAACAAATCTTGAAAAGTCTCATAACGCCTCGAATCGGAAAATGGTTAGGGTTGAGTGTACCTTCCATTGGATGCACGATCAGCCCTTGTCGTTATTAGATCGCTTTATTCTATTTTACTTGCACGGCGAGTGAACGGAACAAAAGTACATGCCCATTGACCGGTTGGAGTCCGGGCAGGGACCGTGCTGGGACGGTTCCTTAGTCGTCGTCGGGGCCGATCCTGGGGCTCTTGTCGTTGAGCAAGTAGGCCAAATTCAACGGTGCATTGATCGCCTCGAACATAATAGGCGTCCGGTCCTAACGCGATTCACCAGAAGGCAGGTTTCTACGAAAGGGCGGCGGTCCTGCGGCGTATATCCGCGGCGAAGGCTTGATCTTTCAGCGAGGCCAGGTTGATTTCCACGTTGGCCGTCGCACCGGTAAGGGCCGCGCCGGCGAGGGCAAGCGCGGTGGTCAAATCCGACTTCATATTAGGGTTGGTGATGGACTCGAGGGACTTCACGATCTGTGCGATCTCGTGGGACTTTTCGGCAACGCTCAGAGGAACGGTCGTCGCTTCTTTCAAGGCGGCTTCAATCATAGCGTTGCCGGATGGTTCATCCGCTGCTGTTTTGGCCTGTTTGTAGGCCTTCATCACAGAGTTGTAGGACTCGGCGTCGGCGTCTACGGCGGCCTTGAGCTCTTCGCGCAATGGCGTAAGGCGGGCGATCGCGGCGCTGAGCTGCGCTTCATATTGCAGGTAGGCCTTTTTTCCGCGCGACATGGAGGCAACCATGACGGCAAGGCCCGCGGCCATGGCTGCTGCAGCCGCGGAGGCACTGCCGCCGCCGGGTGTGGCTGTGGGGGCGGCAAGCTGCTCGACGAAAGGTTCCACCCCAGCGCGCAAACCTCCGACGGCCAGCTTTCCTCCCATCACGGAGGCCAGACGGTTTTCCAGGATCAGGGACGAATCGAAATTCTCTACCTGCAGGAACCACTCGGCGGCCTGTTCCAAGGCTTTTTTGGGGATCAATCCCACGATCTCGCTGGACACTGGAGTAACGCCATAGCGCGCCGCTTCACGCTTGACCATCTCAAAGACTCGGTGGACGGGCGTCTGTTCGAAGTCGGTGAGGTTCATCGAGACCTGAGCCAAGCCGCGCACCAGGAACCCGGCTCCCTTCACAAAACGCATGCCGCCGCTCGAGAAGCGCACCGCTTTCGCAATCTTCTTGGCGATGTCGACGTCTGGAGTATTGAGGAAGACGTTATAAGCGATCAGGAACTTGCGAGCGCCGACCACCGTTGCGCCTGCGGTGGGATGAACCCGGGGCTCGCCGATGTCGGGACGGCGCGCAGGGTTGGTCGCGATCTCGGCGCGGATGCCTTCGAACTGGCCGCGGCGAATATTTTCCAGGCCCTGGCGTTCCGGCGTCCGGGCGGCCGATTCGTAGAGATACACGGGGATCTGAAAGCGTTTCCAGATCTGCTCGCCGACGTGATTCGCCATGGCGACGCAGTCTTCGATGGTGACGCCGTCGATCGGGATGAAAGGGACAACGTCGGCCGCGCCCATGCGCGGATGGGCGCCGGTGTGCACGTTGAGGTCGATCAACTCCGCGGCCTTGCCCACGCCGCGAATCGCCGCTTCCTGAATGGCGTCTCTCTCCCCAACTAAAGTGATGACGCACCGGTTGTGGTCGGAATCCATTTCGCGGTCCAGCAGGTAGACGCCGGGCATTTTCATGGCGTCGATGATGGCGTCAACTTTTGCTTTATCGCGGCCTTCGGAGAAATTCGGAACACATTCGACGAGCGTGGACATAAGTTGGAAGGATAGCTGGGGGTCGAGTATGGAAGCAAGGCGAACACCGCCGTCAAGACCGGCAGAGAATCTTCACCGCAGAGGACACGGAGGACACAGAGGACTTCTCAGTGCTTTCTGCCGCCGAAGAACTTCCCAACACCTAAGCGCACTTGCACAGTGTTGATCCCCGGATTCAGATTCGCCAATCCCGCGTTGGATATGTGCATGTATCGCAGTTCGAGACTGACGTTGTGCTTTGCTCCGAGGATGTGCATGCCCAACGCGGCCTGGTCCATGAAATTCACCGTGTTGGTTCCGGTGGGAACGTTGTGGTCGGTGAAGAGCACGCCGCCAGTGAGTTCGAGATAGGGTGAGATGCGTCCGTGGCGTTGGAAGTTCCACTTGAGGCCGAGCGGGTCGAAGCCCACTCCGTAGGCCGTGTTCGCTGGCTGGAAGACGAGGAACACAGGAACAGCGTCAAGCGCATATTCGAAACGTCCGCGGAGAAAACTGGGCAAGTGGAGATCGGTAAGAACCCATCCGTAGCGCAGGCCCGCGTTGAAAGCGCCGGTGTCGCCGCGCCCGCCGCTGACGGAGTGTCCGCCGCCCGCCCATACTTGCACTTCATTGCCGCCTTCTTCAGGACCGGCTTGCGCAACGGCGCAGATAGGCGTCAGCAGCAGTAGGATGGCGAAAAAGGAGCGCATAGTTTGGAGTCTTCGAGGGCGCACAATGGACTGCGTTCGGATGACGACTCACGATACAGGAAACTCAGCCGCGACGACAATGCAGATACCGATTCCCGCTTACCTTATCCATCAACGACGGCCGCGAGGTTGTTGCGCAGCCAGGTGCATCAGGTCGTGAGCAACCCGCGAGGTGTTGTGGCGAGCGACGCCGCCCTCGTCCAGATAGTCGCCGAGGACGGGAATCACTCCCAGGGCTTCGACGGCATCAAGGTCGTTGACGATCTGGCAGGCGCCTTCGCTGGCGTACTTGCCTTTAAGTTCTTCGGAGGCAGGAGTCTGGTTGATCAGGGCGTAGTCGAAGATCTGCTTCTGCGCGTGGCGATTGAGTGCGCGAATATGATCCGCTGCAGTCAGGCCCAGGCTTTCGTTGGCCTGCGTCATCAGGTTGCAGATGTAGACCTTGGTGGCGGGCGATTCGACGATGGCTTGCGCAATGCCGCGCACCAGCAGGTTCGGGATCAGGCTGGTGAAGAGCGATCCAGGGCCGATCGTGATCATGTCGGCGTTGGCGATTGCTTCCAGCGTCTGCGGCATGGGTCCAACGTCTGGCGGGACGAGAAACAACTCCCGGATGCGTCCCTTGCTGGCCGTAATTTTGGTCTCACCGCGGACGCGCGTGCCGTCCTCCATGAGCGCTTCAAGTTCAATGTTTGACGTGGTCGCGGGATAGATGTGGCCCCGCGTGACCAGAATCTCCGACGAAAGGCGCACGGCTTCGGAAAAATCTGAGGTGAGGGAAGTAAGCGCCGCCAGAAACAGGTTGCCGAAACTGTGGCCTTCGAGTCCCGAGCCTTTGTCAAAGCGGTGACGGAAAAGCTTGGAGAGCAGAGCTTCGTCTTCACTGAGGGCGACGATGCAATTGCGGATGTCGCCCGGAGGCAGCATGTTGAGTTCTTTGCGCAAGCGGCCGCTGGAGCCCCCGTCGTCGCTGACGGTGACGACCGCGCAAAGATCGCGGATCATGGACGAATCGCTCGGGGACGATTGCGCGGTCGGGGTGAGGACGTAACGCTTCAATCCCTTGAGCAGCGTGGAAAGCCCGGTGCCCCCGCCGATGGCTACAACCCGCAGACCGCGTTCCCGCGCGGTCTTTTCCAGCGAGGGGGACTCGGCGGTTTTTGTTTCCATCGAGGGATCCTTGCAGATCGGCTATACAGGCTCTTCTTCGCCGAGGTCGCCGTCCGAAGAACCGAGTTCGGCGCCGGGATCCGGATACAGCAGCTCTGTGAAGCGCGGATCCTCTGCCAGATTCTGGAAGTCCGAATCGTTGCGCGCCTGGAAACGCAGCTGAGAATTCAGACGCAGCGCCTCATCCAGACGCTTCAGGGAATCCTCGACGTGGCCCGTCAGGCAGTCGAGGGCCGCCAAGCCGTAGACAACATAGTCGGCGTTGGCATTCTGCTTGAGCAGCTTTTCCAGATGTTCGCGGGCGGTCACGTAATCGCCTATGTTCATCAGCGAGACGGCGTAGTCAAAGTGCTCCTCGGGCGTCTTGAACTGAGTGGCCGCCGAGCGCTCCAGATGCTGGTTACAGATGCTGAGATGGATGCTGGCGCGGTCGACCAGTTCCTTGATGGGTCCGGCGACAACCTTCTGGAAATGGGGCTTCGCCTTGTCGAACTTGTGCTCCTGCATGGCGCGCAGTCCGGATTCGTAGCTCTGCAGCGCCTGCGTGTAACGCGGATCTTCCGCCACGGTCTTTTTCGCGGTAGGTTTCTGAGCCATGTGCAAAACTCTTCCTGTGGACTTGGTAATAGGGAACTCCTTGCGAATCTGCTTTCCAGTTGAGCAGTAAAGTATCGCCCAAACAGTGGGTGAAGGTCCAGTTGACCACTCGGAGTACCGGGCTCGGAGCCCGAACTAGTTCATGGTGGAGGCCGCCAACAGGTCGATCTGCTTCCATTCGCCCTTGATGATTCCCGCGCGGATCTGCGTCGCCGTCTTGCCTTTCTGGTGCTGCTGGTACGAGTAATAAAGCTCCTTCAGGCAGGTGGCACACTCGGCGCCGTGGGTGTTCTCAAAGCAACTGTGCAGGCTATTGTGGCCCATGCGGTCGCAGTAGCAGTAGCAAGGCTGCTGGTGCAGCACGTTGGGAATCTTTGCCGCCAGTTCGTAGGCGTGAGTCTGGTAGGGGTTCTGTGCGTCCGCGCCCCATAGATCGGCCTTGGTCAGAAGCGGAGGGAGTTTCGTGCCCTTGGGCGGAGGACCGGCATTGAAGGCAGGAACGCTTCCTCCTTCTTCCTGCGGCGAGGCCCACTGGGCCGACATGGTCAGCGTGATCACGAAGAGGGAAGCCAGGGTCAGGCTGCGGTAGACGATCTTGTTCCGGAAGAAACGACTGGGCTTTATCTTGGTCATGAAAGGTCCTCGCGTGCGGTTATTGTAACCCGACGCCAAAGATGGCTGGAAGTACAGCGGCCATGTCCTCCCGGGCGGATGTTCAGGTGCAAATCGCTTCTGCGGGCACGCGTTCTGTATACAATAGGAAAACATGCCAGAGACGTCCCCCGACTCGAATTCAGTCGTCCAGACAACTGCACCCGCTCCCTCGGCAGCGTCGGTTCCAGGGGCCACGCCCACTGCCCCTCTCCGCTTGGGCACCGGGATCGGCGTCTGGGTGCGGGACCTGATCATCTCTTTGGCAATCTCTGCCTTCATTATTATCTTCCTTTACCAGCCGGTGAAGGTGGAGGGCACCAGCATGATGCCCTCGCTCGAAGATCAGGAACGGATCTTCGTGAACAAGTTCGTATATCGGCTGGAACCCATTGAACGCGGGGATATTGTGGTTTTTCGCTATCCACGCGATCCTTCCAAGAGCTACATCAAGCGCGTGATCGGGATGGCGGGCGACCGCATCCGCATCGACGGCGGCCAGGTGTACGTGAACGATCAGGCGCTCGACGAAGATTACGTTCCACCGGCCTATACTGACTCGCGCTCGTACCCGGAGACGACAGTTCCGACGAACAGCTTCTTTGTGCTCGGCGACCATCGCTCCATGTCGAACGACAGCCGCGATTTCGGCCCCGTCAACCAGAGCTTTATCTACGGCAAGGCAGTGTTCGGATACTGGCCGATGGATAAGCTAGGACGTGTGCGCTGATTTCTGAGTACTGAGTACCGAGTACCGAGTACTTACAGTCGGCGCTCGATCAGACGTTTCGATCCCACGAATCCACAGATTTCTTTTTGGAATCCGCGTTCTACGCTTGGCCCCCGCGCTATTAACTGATAAGATTCGTAAAATCCACTCACCGGAGCGAGAATGCAAGCAATCCTTGCGCTGGAGGACGGCAGAGTCTTCCGAGGCAAAGGCTACGGCGCCAAAGGCGAATGCTACGGCGAAGTCGTTTTTAATACTTCCATCACTGGCTACCAGGAAATTTTCACTGACCCCTCCTACTCGGGGCAGATCGTTGTCCTGACCAACCCGGAAATCGGAAACTACGGTACCAACCACGAGGACAACGAAGCTACGCGTCCGTGGATCGAAGGGCTGATCGTGCGCGAGTTCTCGCGGGTCAGCTCGAACTGGCGCTCGCAGCAGGTGGCCGAGGAATATCTCGAGCAGTTCAAGGTGCCGGTGCTTTCCGACATCGACACGCGGGCGCTGGTGCGGCATCTGCGCGATCACGGCGTGATGCGCGGCGTGGTCTCGACCATTGAGAGCGACGCCGACAAGCTGATTGCCAAGGCGCGTTCGATCCCGAAGATGGATGGGATGGATCTGGCCAAAGAAGTCAGCACCAAGCGCCCCTACGTGTGGGAGGTGGGTGAACGCTCACACGAGCCCACCGCCGTGGTGGGAGTGAAGGACGAACCTCCGCGATTTCACGTGGTGGCCTATGACTTCGGCATCAAGCAGAACATTCTGCGCAAACTGCGCGGCGAGGGCTGCAAGGTGACAGTGGTCCCGGCGCAGACTCCGGCGGAGGATGTGCTGGCCCTGAAACCGAACGGAGTTTTTCTGTCGAACGGCCCCGGCGATCCTGAGCCGTGCACGTATGCGGTGGATTCGATTCGCAGGCTCATGGGACGGCAGCCGATCTTTGGCATCTGCCTGGGCCATCAATTGACGGGCATCGCGCTGGGCGGGAAGACGTTCAAGTTGAAGTTTGGGCACCACGGCGGGAATCATCCGGTAAAGCAGTTGAAGACTGGCAAGATCGAGATCACGGCGCACAACCATAATTTTGCCGTCGATCCCGACTCGCTGGCCGACAGCGAAGTCGAGTTGACGCACATTGACTTGAATGACAAGACGCTGGAGGGCCTGCGGCACCGGAATCTGCCGCTGTTCAGCGTGCAGTATCACCCGGAGGCCGCACCCGGGCCGCATGACTCGCATTATCTGTTCAAGGAATTTACGAAGATGATGGAGGAGTGGAAGGGGTGAAGAGGCTTGCTCTCTCCATAGCGGTTTTGAACTGCCTTGCTGTATCGGCGTTTGCCTGCTGGCAGACGGACTGGCCCAGAGTTGCGTTGGCCACGCAATCGGTCAATCTGCGAGTGACCTACAACGATAAAGCGCGTACCGGAATGACTTTCTGGTTGCATAAGGCAATAACGCTAAATCCGAAACAGAAACCGCCGGAGCAATTCTACGAAAAGAAGGTGCTGAAATCCGCTATCACAGATTCGCGCGGTTTGGCCTCGTTCGGAGAGGTTGTGCCAGGGACGTACTGGATCGTAGGCGGAGCGAACGAGATCGCTCTCACGGTCGTCCCCCCGACGAGTAGTGATGCAAAGCGCGTATGGGTGAATGAATTCGGGGACGGTTGCATTAATGCAGAATTGGAAAAGGCGGAGTAAGACATCTTCCGCGAACGATGAGCTTTGAAAGGGCGCGCCTTCAAGGCGCGCCGTTAAGGTGCGATGAAAGACTTGCGGCTTTAGCCGCCGAGGTACCGTTGTGAGACCCACGAGAGAACATGCCACCAACACGGGCCACACATACATGATTACGTCAGCCACTTGGGGGCGCCGGTCTCTCTTTTCCAGAGAACCATGGGCGCGGCTTCTGATCGATACGCTTTATCACTACCGCGGATCAGCGTATCTGTTGCACGAGTTTGTCATTATGCCCGATCACATTCACGTCCTCCTCACGCCGAAGACGAACCTGGAGAAGGCTGTCCAATTCATTAAGGGTGGATTCTCCTATCGAACCAGGAAGGAGTTGGGGTCGAATATGGAAATCTGGCAGAAGGGATTCTCAGATCATCGGATTCGTGATGCGGGAGACTACCTCCACCACGTTTCCTACGTTCGTGAGAATCCCGTCCGTAAGCACTTGTGCGAGCGGGCGGAGGACTACCTGTATTCATCGGCGCGCGCCGAGTTTGAGTTGGACCCGGTACCTCAGGGGCTAAAGCCCGCAAGTTCAGAGGAACTTGATACGGCACGCCTTGAAGGCGTGCCCTTTCAAAGCAAAGCCCCAAATCGCACCGTCGAAGCAGATCCTTTTCAGCCCAAGAGCAAAACCGCATAATGCCCAAACGCACTGACATCTCGAAGATCCTGATCCTCGGCTCCGGCCCCATCATCATTGGGCAGTCGGCCGAGTTTGATTATTCCGGCACACAGGCCTGCAAGGCGCTCAAGTCTGAGGGTTACGAGGTGGTGCTGGCGAACTCGAACCCGGCCACCATCATGACCGACCCGGAGTCGGCCGACCGCACTTATATCGAGCCGCTCACGCTGGAGTATTTGGAAGAGATCATTCGCATCGAGCGGGAAATGGCGCCGAGCGCGGGTTTTGCCGTGCTGCCGACCGTGGGCGGACAGACTGCGCTGAATCTCGCGATCGAGCTTTCTGACGGTGGCGTGCTGGAAAAATACAACGTGACCTTGATCGGCGCGAATGTCGAGGCCATCAAGAAGGCCGAAGACCGCCTCGTCTTCAAAGACGCCATGCAGCGCATCGGACTCGACGTGCCCAAGTCGGCTCTGGTCAACAATACGAAAGACGGGCTTGAGTTCGCGGGCAAGATCGGCTTCCCGGTGATCATCCGGCCATCGTTCACCCTGGGCGGTTCGGGTGGCGGCATCGCTTACAACCGCGAAGAGATGGTCGAAGTGCTGAGCCGCGGCCTCGATTTTTCTCCGGTACACGAAGCGCTGATTGAAGAGTCGGTGCTGGGATGGAAAGAATTCGAGCTTGAGGTGATGCGCGATACCAAAGACAACGTCATCATCATCTGCTCGATTGAGAATTTCGATCCCATGGGCGTGCACACCGGCGATTCGATCACGGTCGCGCCCGCACAGACCTTGACGGACCGCGAGTACCAGGCGATGCGCGACGCGTCGATCGCTGTGATCCGCGAAATCGGCGTCGATACCGGCGGATCGAACATTCAGTTCGGCGTGAATCCCGAGACCGGGCGCATGGTGGTGATCGAGATGAACCCGCGCGTCTCGCGGTCGTCGGCCCTTGCGTCAAAGGCCACCGGATTCCCGATTGCCAAAATTGCGGCGAAGCTTGCGGTCGGCTACACGCTCGACGAGATTCCGAACGACATCACGCGCAAGACTCCGGCATGCTTCGAGCCGACTCTCGACTACGTGGTCGTGAAAATTCCGAAATGGCAGTTTGAGAAATTCCCCGGCGCCGACGACACACTGGGCCCGCAAATGAAATCTGTCGGCGAAGTGATGGCCATCGGGCGCACCTTCAAGGAAGCGCTGATGAAGGGCATCCGCTCACTCGATACGGGCAAACGCGTGGGCGGCGAGAAGATCGAGCCGAAGATCTTGACCAAGCGGCTGGTGACGCCGCATCCGGAGCGGCTCGCTTACGTCCAATATGCCCTGCGCCAGGGACACACGGTGAAGCAGGTCGCGAAGATGACCTCGATGGACCCGTGGTTTCTTTATCAGCTTAAGGAGATCAACGACCAGCAACTGGAACTGGAAAAGCACCCCATGGAATCGATCCCCACCGAGGTGCTGCGCGAATCGAAGCGCATGGGATTCTCCGACGGCCGTCTGGCCGGCGTCTGGCGGTTGGATGGGCAGGAAAAAGTCCGCCATCTTCGCAAGAAGCATGGCGTGATGCCGGTGTATAAACGCGTCGACACCTGCGCGGCCGAGTTCGAGAGCTTCACGCCTTACCTCTATTCGACCTACGAAGACGAAGACGAGGCGGCGCCGACCGACAAGAAGAAAGTCATTATTCTCGGCAGCGGGCCCAACCGCATCGGGCAGGGAATTGAGTTCGACTACTGCTGCTGCCATGCGTCGTTCGCGCTGCGCGACGATGGCTACGAGACGATCATGATCAATTGCAATCCGGAGACCGTCTCGACCGACTACGACACCAGCGACCGCCTCTACTTCGAGCCGCTGACGTTCGAAGACGTCTGGGCGATCTACCAGCACGAAACCTCGAAGGGCGCACCGGTGGGCGTGATCGTGCAGTTCGGCGGGCAGACTCCGCTAAACCTGGCGCTGCCGTTGAAGAACGCGGGCGTGAAGATCATCGGCACCTCGCCTGAGTCGATCGATCTGGCCGAAGACCGCAAGCACTTCAACAAGCTGCTGGAAGAGTTGCAGATTCCTCAGGCTCCCGGAGTCATGGCTACGTCGATCGAAGAGGCGGTCGAAGGCGCGGGGCGCATTGGATATCCCGTGCTGGTGCGGCCTTCGTATGTGCTCGGCGGCCGCGCCATGGTGATTGCCCACGATGAGGCTGCGATCATCCGGTACATGAAAGAGGCGGTGGAGTACTCGCACGACCGCCCGGTGCTGATCGATCACTTCCTCGAAGACGCGATCGAGGTCGATGTCGATGCGCTTTCCGACGGCGGGGATGTCGTGATCGGCGGAATTATGCAACACATCGAAGAGGCTGGCGTGCACTCCGGCGATTCGTCGTGCGTGCTGCCAGCGGTCGATATCCCGCAGCCGCTGCTGGCCCGCATGCGCGACTACACGTTCAAACTGGCTCGCGCGCTGAAGGTGGTGGGGCTGATGAATATTCAGTTCGCCATCCCGCGCGGAAATGGCGGCCCGAACGGGGATGGTGACAAGGTGTACGTGCTCGAAGTGAACCCGCGGGCGTCGCGCACGGTGCCGTTCGTCTCGAAGGCGACTGGCGTGCCCATGGCCAAAATTGCGGCGCGGCTCATGACTGGCCGCAAGCTGCGCGAGTTCCTGCCGGAGTTCATCGACCGCCGCGCCGATCTCGATACGGGGAGCCACTTCTACGTGAAGTCTCCGGTATTCCCCTGGAATAAGTTCCCCGGTGTAGATACCGTGCTCGGGCCGGAGATGAAATCCACCGGCGAAGTCATGGGTGTGGCCGATAACTTCGGCGAGGCTTTTGCCAAGGCGCAACTTGCGGCGGGACAGAAGTTACCCACGCAGGGAGCCATCTTCATCAGCGTGACCGACCACGACAAGAAGTACGTCGCCCCGGTGGCCCGCAAGTTTGTGGACATGGGATTCAAACTGGTCGCCACAGCTGGCACCGCCGACGTGATCGAAGCGGCCGGGATGAATGTGGAGCGCGTCTACAAAGTGAAAGAAGGCCGGCCGAACGTGGTCGACTTCATCAAGGGACAGAGGATTCAACTCATCGTCAACACGCCAACCGGACTCGAGCCGTGGTTCGACGAGAAGGCGATTCGCCGGGCGGCGGTCACGGCGCGCATCCCTACGATCACCACGCTGGCAGCGGCGCGTGCGGCAGCAGAGGGGATCGAGGCACTACAGCGAGGGGAGATCAATGTGAAAGCGCTGCAGCACCTGCACGCCGAGAGAGGCGCTGGAGTCCAGCACTAGAAATCCTTGGCGGGGCTCGGTGTCGGAGTTTATTCCCTTCTTGGCTGACCCGTGCTAGCATTCCGAGCAACAAAAGCCGTAGTGATGTTGCTTGGGGAGACTCGCGATGGCACACGCAACAATTTCCGCTCCGGTTGAGGTTCCTGCCGGAAGCAGCAAAACAAAATTGGCCGCAACAGTCCTGGTCTGGATTGGCATTGTCGCCCTCGCGGTCGGATTCGTCATCAAGTATGTTCTGTTCTACTACCGCCATTACGATGCGGCGTCATTCGATCCCTATTGGGCCCGCCGGGGCTGGCTGTTTCTTCACATCAACGGTGGAACATTAGCGTTGCTGATGGGGCCGTGGCAGTTCTGGACCGGACTCCGCCGGAGAAAACTTGCAATTCACCGCTGGACTGGACGGCTTTTTCTGCTTGGAGTCGCGATGGGAGTGGCCGGAGCCGTGGGCCTCTCGGCGACGACCACTTACGGTTGGGGCTTTGCCGTCGGGTTGATGGGGCTAGCTTCGGCATGGCTTGTCACCACCAGCATGGCGTATTACACGATACGAAAGGGTTTGGTGGCGCTCCACAAAGAGTGGATGATTCGCGCATACGTGGTAACGTTCGCTTTTGTGACGTTCCGCATTTTGAGTGACTATGGCCCAACTTCACGCTTGCAGCCGGAGAACGACCGGAGCCTGACCATCAGCTGGGCGTGTTGGGTGGTGCCTCTTGCGATCACCGAGATGGTTTTTCAGATCAAACGAATGGGAGCCGCGGTTGCTGCGCGGCAATCGCGATAGCGAACTGTTAAGATTGGGCCATGCTGCTACACGGTATTTTTCCTCCCATCACCACGCCGTTCTATCCCGACGGCAACGTCTATTACAAGAAGCTGGAATCGAACGTGGAGCGCTATTCGCGCACGCCGGTCGCTGGCATTGTCGTGCTGGGATCGACCGGGGAGGCGATCTTGCTTTCCGACCAGGAGCGGCGCGATGTGCTGAAAGTCGCGCGCGCGGCTGCGGCGCCCAATAAAGTTCTGATTGCGGGCACCGGAATTGAATCGGCCATCGAAACGCTGCGGTTGACCGAATACGCTGCCGAACTCGGCTACGACGTTGCCATGGTGCGCACGCCTCACTACTACAAGAAGCAGATGCAGTCGGCCAACCTGCTCGCGTTCTACCGTACTGTAGCCGACCGCTCACCGATCCCAGTCATCATTTACAACTTCCCCCAGGCCACCGGATACGACATACCCGCCGAAGTTGTGATCGAATTGGCTGGGCATCCGAACCTGATCGGGATCAAGGAATCGAGCGGCGACGTGGAAAAAGTTCGCAAGATGGCTGAAGGAACGCGCCACATCAAGCGCAGCGCCACCGTCACCGAGACGTTCGAGGCAGTCACACCGCGCATGCTCGCAGCCGCCGCTGCAGGATCGAGCGCCGAGGGCGGGGAACTGGTGCAGGTGGGCGGCGTATCAGGGAGTTCGAGCAGCAAGCCGTCTTCGTCTGCTGTCACCGTCGTGGGCAAGATGAAGACGCGTCAGAAGGAAGTGGGATTCCAGGTGCTGGTCGGGGCAGCGCACAAATTGCAGCCCTCGCTCGACGCCGGCGCCGTCGGCGCTATTCTCGCCTTCGCGTGCCCGGCACCCACGGCCTGCTACGAGATCTATGCCGCGTGGAAAGAGGGAGACGCAGAGCTTGCCCGCCTGAAGCAAGAACGAATCGCGAAGGCCGCGCAGCGAGTTGGCGATCTCGGCGTCCCCGGATTCAAATATGGCATGGACTTCAACGGTTACTTCGGTGGGCCATCGCGGTTGCCGTTCCTCCCGCTGACGGCGGACCTGAAGTCGGAGATCGAGAGCAGCCTGGCGGACGTGCGCCACTGAGCTGGGCAGCCGGTGAAGAAGAAACGATCCTCCGGTCCCAAGCTCCCGAGAGTTTCCGAGGAGATGAAGGCGTGGTCGGCCGCCTTGGGAGGCGAAATTGCTCGCTGGCCCCAAGTGAGCACGCGCTCCTTTTTCGGGCTCACAGCCCTCTATCGCACAGACAGGATATTCGCCCTGTTGCCCCGCACGCGCGCGATGGAGACCGCGAACTCGCTGGCCTCGAAATTGGATTTCCCGACATCAGCCGTCCGAGCGCGGCTCGATCAAGATCCACGTGTCACCTCGACGCGCATGGGGAAGGCGCGTTGGTTCACCTTTGAGCTCTCAGCCGATTCCGACCTGCGCAACGCCCTCGATTGGCTCAGAACCGCTTATGAGGCGGCTGGCAAGAATAAGAAAGCAGGATAGTTGCCCCCTGCTTGTGATTGAGATCACACCGGAGTATACTTTGTTCGAACGAACGTTCGAATTAGTTCAGATCGCCGCCAGAGTATGGGGAGTCCTTCCACCGCAACTCGAATTGCAGGTCGCCGGGCGCGCCGTGACGCCGCCGGAGTCGCGCTACGATAGGCGTCTTGCTGAGATTCTGACTCACGCCACAGAAGTCTTCTGCAGAAAGGGATATGAAGGCGCTTCCATGCGCGATCTATCGCGCGAGAGCGGCATGTCGCTGGCCGGCCTTTACTACTACTTCGAGTCGAAAGAGCGGCTGCTGTACCTGATCCAGAAGCACACCTTTACCACGATCGTGCAGCGGTTGAAGGCGCGCCTGGAAGGCGTGACCGACGCAGAAGAACGCATCCGGATTTTCATCCTCAATCACCTGGAATATTTTTTGGCGAATCAGGCGGCCATGAAGGTGCTCTCGCACGAGGCCGAAGCGCTAAAGAACGGTTTCGCGTCGGAAGTCGCGGCCATCAAACGGGAGTACTACCGGATTTGCGTCGGCCTGCTCGACGATTTGAAGGCTGCCCGCGGCCTGCAGTTCTCCACGCGCATCGCTGTGTTGAGCTTGTTCGGAATGATGAATTGGATTTACACCTGGCACAATCCGCGTGTTGATGCCGACGCAGCGTCGATGGCCCGCCAGATGGGCGATCTTTTCCTGCGGGGCGTGATGACAGGTGGCAAGGCCCGCAAAGAGCGGTCTTAACCAAGGTCTTTGAGCAAAGAAAGATTAAGGATTAAGGAGCGATTCATATGGCAACTACAGTCCAGCCCACGACCGGAGAAAGTACCCGGCAACTTGTCAACTATCGTACCGACGGCGGCGTAGCCGTGATCGAGATGTGCGATCCCCCGGCGAATACCTACACCTACGAAATGAACCGCCAGTTGGACGAAGCCATTCTCAAGGCCCGCATGGACAACGATGTTTACGTTATCGTCATGACCGGCGCGGGGGAGAAGTTCTTTTCCGCGGGCGCCAACATCAAGATGCTGACCAGCGTCGATCCGACGTTCAAGTACTACTTCTGCCTGCACGCCAATGAGATGCTTCTGCGCCTGGAACACACGCCGAAGCTTGTGATCGCGGCCATCAACGGTCACTGCGTGGGCGGAGGCCTGGAAATCGCCATGGCGGCCGACCTTCGCATCGCCCGCAAAGAGGCCGGAAAAATTGGATTGCCCGAGGTCAACCTAGGCGTGCTCCCTGGCACGGGCGGTACACAGCGCCTTTCGCGCATGGTGGGGAAGAGCAAAGCGATCGAACTGATGGTGACGGGCAATACCTTCTCGTTTGAAGAGGCGCAGGAACTCGGCATCGTGAACGACATCTTCGAGCGCGACGGATTCATGGAAAACATCATGGAGTACGCCAAACAATTCTGCCCGCCTAACAAGGCATCGAAAGCCGTAGGACGCATCAAGCGCGCGGTACAGACGGGCTGGGAGATTCCGATGGAGTCAGCGCTGGCTGTCGAGCGCGAGAACCAGCAGTTGCTGTTCCAGAGCGAAGACGCGAAAGAGGGTCTGGCCGCGTACGTGGAGAAGCGTCCGGCAGTGTTCAAGGCGAAATAAGATGAGGACTGCAAGGCTGTTTATTGTGGCTGGATTGCTAGGTAGATGCGCGTTTGCCCAGCGCCCTTCCACATGCGCGACCGAGCACTTAGCTCAAGAGGCAAGGGCGAGTGAGTTCGTCGCGATCGCAACCGTCAAGAAAGTGTTCAGCCCGCCTGGCTACTGGAGTGGAATGTTCGCCGCGATGCAACTCGTCGAATACGAACCCATCGAGTCGCTCAAGGGCAAGCTCGAACAGCCTACGATTATCGCGAGTCACTACGTCGTGGCGAACAGCTTGATAGCTGATGCGAAGCTACACAACTTTCTCCCGACCTCTTTAAGTCGGGCCGTAAGGTTATGGTCTTTCTAGACTCCGGACCGGGACAGTTCTGGACAGAGGCTTCCGGCTGTAAGTCACAAGACAACAAAGCGTGTACCGTGGTTTCCAACGATGCGGAGCACATGAATCTTGCGAGAGCGGCAAAGAGCGATCCGCAGCCTGCGTATAACGTGAAAGATGAAAACTGTGGCGTCTTAGCCGCTGACTCAGATGGCGCACTGATGATCAAGAGCGTACTTAACAAGGGCCAATAAACGATGATTGCTGCTACAAAGGCGAAGATTTCGCCCGGCCGTCTGCTCATCGACGGCCAGTGGATTGATGGCTCGAAGACATTCGACACCATCAATCCCGCGACCGGCGAAGTGCTGACGCAGATCGCGGAGGCGTCCTCAGCGGATGTGAACTGCGCGGTGGAAGCCGCGCGCCGAGCCTTCGAAGATCGCAGCGGCCCCTGGCGCAAGCTGTCAGCCAGCGAGCGCGGACGCCTGCTCTGGAAACTTGCCGATCTGGCCGAGAAGAATCTCGACGAACTTGCCGAACTGGAAACACTCGACAACGGCAAGCCGATCTTCGAATCGCGTAACGTCGATATGCCGATGGTCATCGACGTACTGCGCTATTACGCAGGCCTGGCGACCAAGATCCACGGTGAAACGGTCAACTCGTTCGAGACTGCTTTTACCTACACGCTGCGCGAGCCCGTGGGTGTAGTCGGTCTGATTGTTCCGTGGAACTTCCCGTTGCTGCTGGCATCGTGGAAGATTGGTCCCGCGCTGGCTTGTGGCAACACAATCATTCTGAAGCCCGCAGAGCAGACTCCGCTGACAACGCTGAGGTTTGGAGATCTGGTGGTCGAGGCAGGCTTCCCGGCAGGGGTGGTCAACATTCTCACGGGCGGTCCGGAGACGGGGAAGGTCATTGTCGCGCATCCCGGGATCGACAAGATTGCTTTCACGGGATCAACCGCGGTTGGAAAAGAGATCATGCGCGGCGCGGCCGACACGCTCAAGCGTGTAACTCTGGAACTCGGCGGCAAGTCTCCCAATATCGTATTCGCCGATGCCGACGTCGATAGCGCGGTGAAGGGCGCGATCAACGGCATCTTCTACGGTAAAGGAGAAGTCTGCAATGCGGGGTCGCGACTCTTTCTTGATGTCAAGTTGAAAGATGAATTCACAGAAAAGCTGGTAGCCCGAGTCTCAAAGATGCGTCCGGCCGATCCGCTGGATCCGAAGACGCGCTTGGGCGCGATCGTCAGCCAGGAGCAGATGCAAACTGTGCTTGGCTTCATCGAGGCGGGCAAGAAGGACGGCGCGAAGTTGATCGCCGGAGGCAATCGCGTGGCTGTGGACGGCAGCCAGGGCTTTTTTATTGAACCTACGATTTTTGGCGACGTGAAGAATGACATGAAGATCGCGCGGGACGAAATCTTCGGCCCCGTGCTTTCCGTCCTGACTTTCAATGACATGGATGAAGTCATTGAGCAGGCGAACAGCAATCCCTACGGCCTTGCTGCGGCGGTCTGGACACGAGATGTGAAGAAAGCCCACAGCGTGTCGCGCCGCCTGAAAGCCGGTACGGTGTGGATCAATACTTATGGCTTGATGGATGCGTCCCTGCCTTTCGGCGGGTTCAAGAGTTCAGGCTTCGGACGCGAGCTCGGAGCGCACGCGATTGAACATTACACGGAATTGAAAACCGTTTGGTTGAACCTGGGATAGCGGTCGCACTCACGGTTTGGAAGCGGCCGCAACGAATGAGGTCGGAATTATGCCGGGAAAAGTAGCAAAGATCGGAACCTTCAGCGACTGGATCGGTTTGTTCAACGACTGGCGCAAAGACATTGGCGTGAACACCGCTGACATCGATGCGTTTCACTTCGATACGTTGTATGGCGCAATCGAGACCGAAGAAATCGAATTCGGTTCGTACAAAGGCCGGCGCAAGTGGGAGAACCTCCGCCAGATTCCTACGCAGCAAATGCGCGACGCGCTGATGAACATGATCGTCTACCAGGGCGACACCGAATTCGCCAGCGTCGAGCAGCAGCGCAATCTGCTGGAGAACGCGCCCACCGAGTGGGACCGCCGCGCCATTACACGCGTCATGATCGAAGAAATGCGACACGGCTGGCAGATGTGCGCGCTGCTGGTCGATCACTTTGGCTACTCGGGCAAGGTTGAAGCGCAGAAAATGCTCGAGCGGCGCGCCTTTGAGAACAAGCGCCTGTTGGGTGCGTTCAACGTCGACGTCGATAACTGGATGGACTTTTTTACCTACACCGACTTCGTCGACCGCGACGGAAAATTCCAATTGCAGATGCTGAAGTATTCGGCATTTGCCCCACTAGGACGGTCGATGTCCTACATGCTCCGCGAAGAAGCCTTCCACATGGGCACGGGCAACGATGGACTGCGCCGCATCGTGGAAGCGGGCGTGATCCCGGGCTGGCTGATTCAGAAATATCTCAATAAGTGGATTTCGAGTTCCTACGATCTATTTGGCACGGATCATTCTTCGTCGGCGCATTGGGCCTACGTGTGGGGCGTGAAAGGGCGTTATGACGAGCCCAAGAACGACAAGGCTCCTGATCTGGATGACCTGAATGATTACAACCGGAATCTCTACCGGGATGAAGTGGCCGGCTTGATCGAGCGCTTCAACAGCGCGCTCCGGCCGGGCGAGCCGAAGCTGTATGCTCCGGACATCAAGTTCAATCGCGCGATTGGAAAATGGGCAGGACAGAAATTCCACGCGCAGACGGGCGAAGCGTTGGACGATCGCGCCTACGAAGAACACTTGAAAGAATACATGCCGTCTGCGGCGGACAAGAAGCTTCTGCTCGACATCATCAACAACGAGAAGAAGTGGATCGCCGAGAAGACCGGCGCGCGCGATCCGCTCTCGACTATCGGGGAAGTGCGGAAGTCGGCGATCAATCTGTAGGGCAGCCATGACAGTAACATCTACGCATCCCAAGCTCGGCCGGCTCTCGCTGGAGTTCGACGGCCCGATTGCGCGGATCGTGCTTCGCAATCCGCCGTTCAACGTCATCGACATCGCCATGATGGAGGAGTTGAGTCTGTCTCTGGCGGAGATCGAGACGCGCGACGATGTATGGGTGATCGTTGTGAGCGGGGAAGGTAAGGCGTTCTCCGTGGGCGTGGACGTTGCAGCTCACACTCGCGACAAGGTCGAGGAGATGCTGGCCAAGTTCCACGCCGTCATCCGTGCGCTTGTCGCGACAAAGAAGGTCACGATCGCCGCAGTGCACGGGCACTGCCTGGGCGGCGGCGCAGAACTGGCGATGATGTGCGACATGGCTTACACAACAGAATCGGCGCAGTGGGGATTTCCCGAGATCAAGCTGGGATGCTACCCGCCGGTGGCGTGTACGGCAGTGGCCGCGCTGGTGGGGCAGAAGAGGGCAGCAGAACTGATTCTGACCGGACGAATGATCAACGGTAAGGAAGCGGCGGATATCGGCCTGGCGAACCGCGCCGTGGCAGAGAACGAGTTGGCCGCGGCTGTGGACGAATGCATCGCGGATTTGCGCAAGCTGAGTCCTGCGGCCCTGGCCGTCGCCAAGAAGGCGTCTTACGCGTGGGATTCGATGCACTTTGACAAGGGCTTGGCCCGGGCCGAGCGAATCTATTTCGATGAACTGATGAAAACCGCAGACGCGCACGAAGGCATCCGCGCGTTCATGGAAAAGCGTGCGCCGAAGTGGACTGGGAAGTAGGAATGGAATACGAGATCACTCCGGAAGAAGTTAAGAGCAAGCTGGACGCGGGAGAATCGTTCACGTTGCTGGATGTCCGCGAGCCTTGGGAGTTCGAGACCGCGCACATCAACGGCGCCATGTTGATGCCCATGGGCGACGTGCCATCGCGGGCGCATCAGGAACTCGATCCCGAGGATCACGTGGTGGTGCTTTGTCACCATGGCGTGCGCTCGATGAATGTGACGGCGTGGCTACGGCAGCAGGGGTTTGAGAAGGCCCAGTCCATGCGCGGGGGAATCGACGCCTGGTCGCGGCGGATAGATGGGACAGTGCCGAAGTATTAGCAGCGAGCGATGAGCTGTGAGCTACGAGCAAGCGGTTCCGCTCGTGGCTCGCAGCTCGAAGCTCACAACTTCTCATGAAAAAAGAACTCATCGAACTCCGTGTCAACGGCCGGTCGCACGAGGTTGCGGTCGAGCCCAGCGCTCTCCTGCTCGATGTGTTGCGGCAGGAATTGGATCTTACCGGCTCGAAACGCGGCTGTGATGAATCATCTTGCGGAGCATGCACTGTTCTGGTGGATGGCGTCGCCATGATGTCGTGCACCTTGCTTGCAGCCAGTTGCGAAGGGCAGGAGATCACCACTGTCGAGGGGGTCAGCCAGCATGGGGCGCTGGCGGCCATCCAGAAGGCATACGGCGACTGGGGCGGAGCGCAATGCGGATACTGCACGCCCGGCTTCATGATGACAGTGAAATCTCTGCTGGCGGAGAATCCAGATCCGTCGGAAGCTGACGTGCGCGCGGCATTGAGCAGCAATCTGTGCCGCTGCACTGGATACAACCAGATGTATGAAGCCATTCGTTCGGCGATCGCAGCCGAGCGCTCGGCGGTGCCCGTCAATGAGTAACCACAAGAACGGCTTTTCTATCATCGGTAAGTCCACCGCGATGATCGACGCGGCCGAAAAGACTACGGGCGCGGGCAAGTACACCGACGATCTCAGCGTGCCTGGCATGCTGGTCGGCAAGATTCTGCACTCGCCGTATCCGCATGCGCGCATCAAGCGCATTGACACAAGTCGCGCTGAGAAGTGCGATGGAGTCGTCGCCATCGCAGTGGGAAAGGACGCGCCAAATCCTTATGGCATTCTGCCGGTAGGGCATGATGAGTATCCGCTGGCCCTCGACAAAGTTCGTTACGTGGGCGACAACGTTGCATGTGTGGTTGCCGTGTCCGAAGCCGTTGCGGAAAAAGCACTCGAACTGATTGAGGTCGAATACGAGGTCCTGCCCGCGTACTTCGATCCCGAAGAATCGATGAAGGCACAGACGGATCTCATCCACGATTCCAAGCCGGGCAATATGGAGAAAGATTATCACCACGTCTTCGGTGATCCCGACAAGGGTTTCGCCGACGCCGATCACGTGGCCGACGCCCGGTTCATCGCGAACGAAGTGACTCATGCTGCCATGGAGCCGCACTCTACGCTGGCGTCATTTGAAGTCGATCCGCACACCGGCAAGCCCGGCCGCCTCACCGTGTGGTCTTCCACCCAGGTGCCGTATTACCTGCAGCACAAGCTATCGCTCGTGCTCGAGATGCCGATGGCGCAGATTCGCGTCATCAAGCCGCTGGTGGGCGGCGGCTTCGGCGGCAAGAGCGAAGTGATTCCGCTGGAAATCATCGCGGCAGTAGCTGCGCGTAAGGCTCAGGCGCCCGTCAAGATCACCTACACGCGCGAGGAAGTGTTCTGGGCGCATCGCGGCCGGCCGCGCACCATCATCGACCTGAAAACCGGAGTGAAGAATGACGGCCGAATTACTGGCGTGAAGGCCCGCGTCGTGCAGGACGGCGGCGGCTATTGCTCCTACGGCGTGGTCACGATTCTTTATTCGGGCGCCCTGCTGGGTGCGCTCTACGACATTCCTAATATTCAGTATGACGGGTATCGCGTGCTGACCAACAAGCCTGCCTGCGGAGCGATGCGGGGCCACGGTACGGTGAATGTCCGTTTCGCATTTGAATCGCAACTCGACGAGCTTGCCTCAAAGATCGGGATCGACCCGGCAGTCATTCGACAGCGCAATCTGCTGCAGCCCCCCTGCATTACGGTGAACGGCTTGCGCGTGCAAAGTTATGGTTTGCCGGAGTGCATCGAGAAGACGGTCGAGCGCTCCGGCTGGAAACAGCGCAAGGGTAAACTGCCCAAGGGACGCGGATTGGGGATTGCGTGCAGCCACTACGTCAGCGGCGCTGCGAATTCGATTATCCGTTCCGACATGCCGCACTCGACCGTCAACATCAAGATCGACCGCGACGGCGGAGTCGTGGTGTACACGGGTGCATCGGAAATCGGCCAGGGCTCGGACACCATGACGGCGCAGATCGCAGCCGAGGTTTTGGGATGCTCTCTGCCGCGTGTGAGGGTGATTGCTGCTGACACTGACTTGACGCCGATCGACATCGGCTCGTACTCCAGCCGCGTTACCTTCATGGCGGGCAATGCCACGTTGCGGGCAGCGGAGGAAGTGAAAAGACTCATCGCGGCCGCAGCAGCGAAGAAGATGGGGTGCATGCCGGAGGAGCTAGTCTTCCGGGATGATGCAATTGTCAAGAAGGATGGTGTGGGCGCGGGCGACTCGTCCGCGCAAATCGCGTCCGTGCGAAACCCGCTCGGACCGGACGGGCGGGGACGCCCGTCCCCACATGGTTCGTCTTCTCAGCAACATCTTGAAACAGCATCGGTGAGCGGGCGGGTCGAGGGTCAGATTCTACGGGGATCTTTGCAGCAGAAGCGCAAAGAAGAAGGCCCCAAAGATTGGATGACCTTCGAGGAGGCGGTGGTAGCGGCCATCGACTTCCACGGAGCGCTCACCGGTACCGGGTCTTACGCGCCTCCACAGGAAGCGCGCGGTGGCCGCCACAAAGGCGGAGGCGTGGGGCCCTCGCCAGCCTACTCTTACTCGGCTCAGGTTGCTGAGGTCAGCGTCGACGAAGAGACCGGAGAAGTCACTGTGCACAAAGTGTGGGCAGCCCATGATTGCGGGCGCGCGCTGAACCCGGTCTCTGTGGAAGGTCAGATCATCGGCTCCGTCTGGATGGGCATGGGCCAGGCGCTCACCGAAGAGATGGTCTGGAAAGACGGCATGCTGATGAATCCCGGGCTGCTCGAGTATCGCAGCCCGTCGTCGGTAGAGTCGCCCGAGGTCGAGCCCATCATCGTCGAGAGCATCGATCCGGAAGGTCCTTTTGGTGCGAAGGAGTGCAGCGAGGGGTCGCTGGCTGCGACGATTCCGGCCATTGCCAATGCTATCTACGACGCGGTGGGCGTCCGCTTGCATGAGTCACCGTTCACGCCTGAGAGAGTACTGGCGGCGTTGCGCGCGAAGAAGAATGCTAAGGCACTGAATCTGACTGAGGGCGTGGATCCGACTTCGCCTACGCGTTTCCGTGAACATGGCGGCTCGCTGTGCTTCAATGGAAAGGGACCGGAACGGCACGCGCTAGACCCGTCACGGCGTGAAACGCCATCCGCAGCAGGAGGCGCTGATTGAGCCTCCCGCAATTCAAACTGTTGCGACCACGCGATGTCGCCGACGCAGTGCGCTTCTTGGGCGATGATGCGGGGAATCTTCGCGTCCTCGCGGGCGGTACCGATCTCATTCCCTCCATGCGGCAAAAGCTCTTCGAGCCGGAGTACGTGCTCGATTTGCGCTCGATTGCAGAGCTGCGAGGGATCAAGCCGCAGGCCGATGGCGGCGTCGAGATCGGGACCTTAACCACACTCCGCGCGATCGAACGCTCCGACTATCTGCGGCAACATTACCCGGTGCTGTCTGAGGCTGCAGCAACCGTGGCATCTCCTGTGTTGCGCAACATGGGCACCCTTGGCGGCAACATCTGCCTCGACACGCGCTGCCTTTGGTACAACCAATCGCTCACGTGGCGCAAGGGCTGCGGATTCTGCATTAAGAAGGACGGCGATCTCTGCCACGTTGCTCCCGGCGGCACCAAGTGCTGGGCCGTGTTCTCGGGAGACACGCCTCCGGCGCTGCTCTGTCTGAACGCAGAAATCGAAATCGCCAGCGCCAACGGAACTCGCCGTATGCCGTTGCGCGATTTCTACACCGGAATTGGGGACGACTATCGCAGGCTGCAGCCGAACGAACTCGTCACTCGCGTCTTCCTGCCAGCATCATCGGCAGACTATCGTGGTGTCTACCGAAAACTCCGAGTTCGCGGTTCGATTGATTATCCGCTGGCGGGAGTCGCTGTCGTGATGAAACGATCCAACGGACACGTCGCCGATGCCAGGATCGGCATCACAGCCGTCAATCCCGCGCCCTTGCTGGTGAAGGGTGCCGCAGAGATGCTGACGGGCAAGGCAATCGACGAGGCGCTGGCCGAGAGCGTGGGCGATCTGGCTGCGAAGACTGCGAAGCCGTTGACCACTTCGGCGTTAACTCCTGAGTACCGGCGCGAGATGATTCGCGTCTTCACGAAAAGGGCAGTTCTGGCGGCAGCGGCAAACTGAACACTCTGTTATCCTTCTGGCGGCCATTTACCAAAACAACTGAGCGCCTAATGATCACCGATTGCCACATCCACATCCAGCCCATGGAAATGTTCAAGCCCCACGCGCTGGAGCTGATGAAGAGGAAACGTCCGAACTTCGACCAGATCGTCGAGTTCTGCCGCTCCCCGAAGGCGTTCCTCAAATTCATGGACGCGAGCGGCATCGATCGCGCCATGCTTATTAACTATGTGGCTCCGGAGGTGATCGGTTTTACCAGCGGTGTAAATCAATTCGTTGCCGATTATGTGAAGGAAGATCCGAAGCGGTTGCTCTCCTGCGGCAGCCTGCACCCCAAGCACACCACGAACGTGTTGGCGGACGTTGAGCACATCTTGCGGCTGGGCCTGCAGATGATCAAGATCCATCCTCCGCATCAGTTGCTGTTCCCGAACGACTATCTCAGCGGCGCAAAGGAATTGGAGATCATCTATCGGGCCGCTGAAGCGAATGGTGTCCCGGTCATGTTCCACACGGGGACGTCGATTTTTCCCGGTGCGCGCAACAAGTACGGCGACCCGATTTACGTCGACGATGTAGCGGTCGACTTCCCCAAGCTAAAAATCCTGCTAGCCCACGGCGGCCGCCCGCTGTGGATGCAGACTGCATTCTTTCTGGTGCGGCGGCATCCCAATGTATATCTCGACATCAGCGGCATCCCGCCGAAGACATTGCTGAAATACTTCCCGCGCCTCGAAGAGATCGCACACAAAACGCTATTCGGCACGGACTGGCCTGGGCCCGGCGTACCCGACATCAAAAAGAATCTCGATGAATTCCGCGCCCTTCCGCTCAGCGACGCCGTTCAGCAGCAGATCCTGACGAAGACCGCCCTGTCGATCTGGCCTGCCTGAGTCTCCGCTTGAAAGGAAGAGGCCCGCATCGAGATGCGGGCCTCACTTAAGCGACACGACAGGCAACGTTACTCTCCGGCCTTGGCTCCTTCGGCCTTTTTCCCGATCAACTCATCGGCCAGGGCAGTGGCTCCGTAGACCTTGCGCAGGGCTTCTTGAATGCCTCGCGAATCCACGGAAACGGCGCGCCCCTGCACGTCGCTGAAGGCGATGTACCAGGGCAAGGATTCAATGTTCCCGTCGAAGATGATTCCTACGACCTCGCCCTTTTTGTTCACGGTGGGCGATCCGGAGTTCCCACCGATAATGTCGGGGGTAGAAACAAAGTTGAACGGAGTCTTCAGGTTGAGATTCGCCTTAGACTTGATCCAACTTTCCGGAAGGTTGAAGGGTGCCTGGTTGTTGTGCTCGGCCGCGTGTTCGTAAGCTCCGCCCAGATTGGTGGCAAAGGGAATCGACTTTCCGTTTTCCTGGTAGCCCTTCACCGCACCATAACTTAAA
Organism: uncultured Acidobacteriaceae bacterium; assembly: GCA_963701935.1. GTDB lineage: Bacteria > Acidobacteriota > Terriglobia > Terriglobales > Acidobacteriaceae > Sulfotelmatobacter. Next base: position 116,721 of record CAVPBT010000007.1, read on the forward strand.
CGCAGAGTAAACGTTGCGTCCGGAGGCTGAGCAAAGCCGCTCTGCGCGAAGCGGGCCTTGGCCACGACAGTGCCATCCCGTCGCACAACCGCGTCGACCTTGTCTTCCCACTGCTTGCGCGCGACTCGGGCATCGGAATCAATCGCGCGCATCACTACGATGAGCGGATCGGTACTGGCATCAATCGCCGCTTGCCCGCCTTGGTAGAGCTGCTTGCGCACGGCAACGTCGTCCAGCTTCGTGTTCGCAATGTAGTCCTTCGCCGCCTCGGCCGGGGTCTTCCCCTGCAGCACCTTCTGCACGTCGGCGTTGTCTTTGCCCAGCGCATCTTGCATTTCACTGAGCGAGTCCGCGAGCAGAGCGGTTTCCAGATTCTTATAAACCGGCTCAGCCGAGAACAATTGTTGCTCGAACGAAGGCAGGTTGGAATCGCGGAACTCGCGCATGCGCTCCTGATTCGGTTTCGGTTTTTCCGCGGCCACGCGCACCAGAACGCGCGCCGTTTGCGCCAGGTGTGAATTGAACCCGCGCATGCGCTCCAGATAAGTCAGGTCGGGATAGATGGATTGCTGCACCTTAATCGCCTGAGCAATTTCGTCCCACGGATCCGCTGCCCCGGCGTTCTTAGGATCAGCCTTGAACGAGGAGCGAAGCTTGGTCTCGTCCGCGGCCTTGGCATCCATGATGGCCTTATCGAGCAGACCTGACTGGTAGCCGGTGATGGCCTTCTGGGCGTTCTGCAGTCCGAAAATGTCTTCCGTGGCGATGCGGGCGTTCTCTTCCGACTGCTTGCTGAACTCCTGCAACACGGCGATACGGCGTTGGAAGAGTTTCAGGTTCATGGGATATTGCACATCGCGGAGAAACTCGAGCTGGGCCATGGTGAGCATGCGCCCGGTGCTTCCCGGATGCCCGGAAACGAAGATCAGGTCGCCATCCTTCACGCCGGTCTGCGACCATTGCAGGAAGTTGTCAAGGTGCGCCGGTTTGTCGTTCTCGTAGACCCGGAAGAACGTGATGTCGAGATCGTAGCGAGGATAGGTGAAGTTGTCAGGATCGCCGCCGAAGAAGGCAATGCCGAATTCCGGCGCGAACACCAGCCGGACATCCGTGTACTTTTTGTATTTGTAGAGGTTATAGACCTGGCCGGAATAGAAAGTCACCACATCGCAGCGCAGGCCGGTCGTGGTGCTGCAATCCTTTTCGATCTGTGACATGGCGGCGCGCTGAGCCTGGTTGGCATCTGCCGCAGACATGTCTGGCTTCACGCCCGCGTTGACTTTATCGGTGACATCCTCAATGCCAACGAGCTGATTGAGTTCCAGGTTCGGGCACTTGGCCTCGTCCGCCTGGGTCTTCGCATAGTAGCCGGTCTTGATGTAGTCGTGACCCTCGGTAGATAGCTGCTGGACGCACTGCGCGCCCACGTGGTGGTTGGTGAAGGTAAGTCCGTCGGCCGACACAAACGATCCCGAGCCGCCGTTGTTAAATCGAACCGAAGACAGGCGAAGATGGTCGAGCCAGGCCTGGGTCAGTTCAAAGTTGTATTTGGCCTTAATCTTGTCTTTTGGGGGAGCGTTGTAGAGCCACATGCCTTCGTCGGCTGTGGCCAGAGTCGAAAAGAGAAAGGCAAACGACAGCAGAACTGCAAAGAAACGTTTCATTTTCGGGTGGTTCCTCCATGAGGAATATGACGAGCTGATTACAGTGCTGCGGCGATCTATTGAAGAACCCTTAACTATACGCCGCGGCGAAGGCGAGTGGCAAAGCTGGGAACCATCGATTCGCGCCGCAAATGCGCCCGCAAGCAAGCGAATCTGGACCTGGCGACCGGTTCCTGTTACTTTGGCGTTACCATCGGGCGCTTGGAAAGTCGCGCGGGTTTCAGGTATAAAAAAAGGTTGCATCCCCCGCGTCTCTCCTCGCGCGGTTCGCAACACAAAGTCCAGCGATCGAAGCGAGAGATCAATGTCCAGCCTGACCACAAGCCATGCCCCCAAAGGACTCGAGGGCGTCGTTGCCACCACATCCAAGATTTGCTACATCGACGGCGACCGGGGCGTGCTGGCTTATCGCGGCATCGACATCCACGAACTGGCCCACCAGTCGAATTTTGAGGAGACCTGCTATCTGCTGTGGTTTGGAAAGCTGCCCACTCGCCGCGAACTGCGCGAACTGCACGAACGCTTGGCCGAGGAACGTAAGCTGGATGCGTCCATCATCACCCTGCTGCGCAATGCACCCCGCCATGCGTTACCTATGGACGTGCTGCGCACTGCCGTCTCGGCGCTGTCGTTTTACGATCCGCAGGAAAAGAGCAACGACGCCAAAGCCAACGTGGACAAAGCGATTCGGATCACCTCGCAGATCGCGATGACCGTGGCTGCATATGACCGGATTCGCAAGGGACACGCCGTGGTCGAGCCCGACCGCGCACTGACTCACGCCGCGAATTTCTTGCTCATGCTGAATGGCAAGCAGCCATCGCCAACGGCGGAGCGCGCTCTCGACATCGCGCTGATCTTGCACGCAGATCATGAACTGAACGCCTCGACCTTCGCGGCGCGCGTTACTGCCGCAACTTTGTCGGACATGCACTCCGCCATCACTTCCGCGATTGGCGCGCTGAAGGGACCACTGCACGGGGGCGCCAACGAAGCCGTGTTTTTGATCCTGGAAGCCATCGACGCATCGGGCGCCGACCCCATCGAGTACGTGAAGGGCCTGCTTGCTCAGAAGAAAAAAATCCCCGGCTTCGGCCACCGCGTTTATCACACCGAAGACCCGCGCGCCACGCACCTGCGCGCCATGTCGCGCGATCTCGGATCCTCCAGTGGGCAACCCAAGTGGTTTGAGATCTCGCACAAGATTGAAGAGTTCGTGAAGGCCGACAAGAAGCTGAACGCCAACGTGGATTTTTACTCGGCTTCCACCTATCACACGCTGGGCATCGATGTGGATCTGTTCACGCCGATCTTTGCCGTCTCCCGTGTGAGTGGCTGGGCCGCCCACGTGATCGAGCAACTCAACGACAACCGCCTGATTCGCCCCCGCGCCGAATACCTCGGCCCCGAATACCCCAGTCACTACATACCCATCGACCAGCGCTAAATACGGCGGGGCTATGTGGGGACGGCCGCCCTTCGACTGCGCTCAGGGCAGGCTCTCGGCCGTCGGGGCAGGGCGATAGCTTGCCGTAGAGACGTTGCTTGCAACGTCTCACTAGCCATCAGCTGAAATGCCGCGAGTAAGACGTAGCAAGCTACGTCTCTACAATCCGCAATGTAGAATAGAAGCGGGTTCTGTATGCACCGCATCTATCTCGACAACAACGCGACTACCCCGGTTCTGCCCGAGGTTTTTGAGGCCATGCGCCCCTATTTTGGGGAGCAGTTTGGCAACGCCTCGTCGATCCACCATCACGGGCAGCAGACACGGGCAGCAGTCGAGGACGCGCGCGAGTCCGTGGCCGCGTTGCTCGGCTGCGGGGCTCCCGAAGTCGTGTTCACCAGCGGCGGCACGGAGGCCGACAACCTGGCGATTGCGGGCCTTGTCCGCGCAGGAGACCACGTCATCACGTCGAGCATCGAGCACCACGCCGTGCTGCTGGCCTGCAAGCATCTGGAAGATATTGGCGTCGAAGTGACAGTGCTGCCCGTCGATGGTCGCAGTCTCGTGGATCCTGCTGACGTTCGCAGGGCGCTGCGGCCGAATACGAAGCTGATTTCCGTCATGATGGCGAACAATGAGACCGGAGTTCTGCAGTCCGTGGACGAGATCGGAAAGATCGCAGCCGAGACCGGGGTTCTATTCCACACCGACGCGGTGCAGGCAGCAGGCAAGGTTGCGATTGATGTAGCTCGAATCGGTTGTCACGCGCTCTCCATCTCCGGCCACAAGATTCACGCGCCGCAAGGCGTAGGGGCGCTCTACGTGCGGAAGGGAACTCGCCTTCAGCCGCTGTTTTACGGTGGCCGACACGAGCGTTCACGTCGTGCTGGCACGGAGAACGTCCCTGGAATCGTTGGTCTGGGCAAGGCCGCGTTGCTTGCCAAAGAAGCGCTCGACCGCGGTGATGACCAGAAGATGGCCGCGATGCGCGACCGCTTGCAGCAGGGAATCCTCGCGCAGGTCGAGGATGCGGGAGTGAATGGCGAAGGGGCCCCGCGCGTGCCGAACACGTCGAACATTCACTTCGACCACATCGACGGCGAAGCAATGGTCATCGCCCTCGACCTGAAGGGAGTTGCAGTCTCGACGGGCGCGGCCTGCTCGTCGGGCGCGATTGAGCCGTCGCATGTGCTCGTCGCTATGGGCCTGCGGAACGATCAGGCGCGCGCCAGCATCCGCTTCAGCCTGGGCAAGCAGACGACGGACGGCGATATCGACTTCGCCCTTGCACTCGTCCCGGAGACCGTAGCCCGGTTGCGAGAGCTGTCGCCCAAGTACACGAAGCAGGCAGTCGGCACTGAAAGATGAGTCACGCTACGTTGTCATCCTGAGCGGCGTATTTTGCCGCGGAGGACCTATGCACTTCTGCCGTCGCTAGCAAATTGCATAGGTTCTTCGCTTCGCTCAGAATGACAAGCGTTATAAGCCAGGAGCCAGGAGCTGAGTACAGAGACGATTGCCGTAGCCATGTCGGGCGGTGTGGATTCCTCCACCGTCGCGGCCATGCTGCGCGCCGAGGGACACAACGTCATCGGCCTGACCATGCAGCTCTGGAACCAGCGCCGCCTCGCTGGCAAGGAGGGCATGCCCGAGTCGGTGCAGGGGCGCTGCTGTTCGCTCGACGACGTTTATGACGCGCGCCGCGTCGCCCAGCAGATCGGCATCCCCTATTACGTGGTCAATCACGAGGAGCGCTTCGAGCGCGACGTGATTCGTCCGTTTGTCGAGGAGTACGTTTCCGGGCGCACGCCCATCCCCTGCAGTCTCTGCAACAATCACTTGAAGTTTGACCAGCTACTCATTGTGGCCCAGCAAATTGGAGCTGAGCGGCTCGCTACGGGTCACTATGCCCGTGTAGCTTTCGACGAGGCCCGGGGCCGCTGGCTGCTCAAGCGTCCAGCTGATGCGAGCAAGGATCAGACATACTTCCTCTTCGGCCTGACCCAAGAGCAACTCAGCCGCACGCTCTTTCCGCTGGGCGATATGACCAAGCCAGAGGTTCGCGAGCTCGCCCGCCAGCACGGCCTCGCGCTTGCGGAGAAGCCCGATTCGCAGGAGATTTGCTTCGTCCCCGGCGGCGACTACAAGCGCTTCATCGACGCCTACCTCGCCGAGCAGGGCGAGGCCTTGCCCGACACTGCCGGCGATCTTGTAACCGCAAACGGCGAAGTCATCGGCGAGCACGCCGGCATTCACAACTTCACCGTCGGCCAGCGCAAGGGACTCGGCGTGGCCACGGGATCGCCGCTTTACGTCATCCAGATCAGCGGCGCGAACAAGCAGGTCATCGTGGGCGGGGAAGAGCACCTCTACTCGCGGATTCTCCGCGCCCGCCGTGTGAACCTGATCGCGGTCGACGATCTGCGCGAACCGACGCGCGTAGCCGTGAAGATTCGCCATCGCCACGAGCCAGCGCCGGCGATCATCGAAAGAACCGGAGACGACGAAATCCTCGTCACCTTCGATGAGCCGCAGCGCGCCATCACCCCCGGGCAGGCGGCAGTCTTTTACGATGGTGACGTCGTTGTTGGCGGCGGCTGGATCGCGTAAGGAGTTTGCGCTCTATGGATGAGAACTCCGCATTGAACGATCTCGACGGGTTCGAGCCCTACGTTCGGCTTGAAAGAAGATTGGATCGGCTGAAAACGTACTGGTATGCGGCAGCTGCCGCGCCTCTCCTATTGGTCATCGTGATTGGTGTTCGCTTTTCGAGCAGTTCAAGCACACGGTTGTGGAATACCCTAATCGCCATCTCCATAGGCTGGGCATTCGCGGTTGCGGTGTTTTGCATGGCTACCGCCGTAAGCTTCCTTACTTTCCGTTGCCCAAGATGCGGGTGGAGATTCGGAGGGAGCAATCGCTGCGGCTCTTGTGGATTTCCCAGGCATCGAACGAGCGGGACCATGGTGTAAAGCGCTGTTCTGGAACGACGATACTCTTCTTGCCCCGCATATAATCCCCCGCATGGCATCTGCAAATCCCTCACTGCCAATTCCTCAGAGTGCGGTCTCCGCGCCGCCTCCATCCTTCTGGGCGCGCCAATCCGGCCCGCTCAAGCAGGGAATCAAGACTGGCCTCGCGGGCACCATCACATACGCCATCTATACCGGCTTCAACCTGCCGCAGGGATACTGGGCGGTCTTTGCCGCGCTGGTCGTGACGCAAGCCAATCTGGGTGCATCGTGGAAGGCGGCGCTCTACCGCACCATCGGTTCGACCTGCGGAGCGCTTGCCGCGGCCCTGCTCATGCCGATGCTCGGTAACGGACTCATCGGCGTGGGCATTGTGCTCTTTCTGCTGGCGACGTTGTTTGGATACCTGACGTCGCTGCACCCGGCCTTCACCGCCGCCGGCTTCACGGCCGCGTTGATCCTCGTCTTCGGCGGTCAGGGAGAGCCGTGGCACATGGCATGGCTGCGCGTGCTCTATACGATGCTGGGCGCGGTGGTTGCATTCGGTGTGGGCGCGCTGATCTGGCCGGTTCGCGCGCGCGTAGGATTGCGCTACAAGCTGGCGAGCATCCTCGACGGCGCCGGAGCGCTGTACCGCGCGGTCACGGCCGCCGCTCTACAGGGAATTGATAACGAGCAGCAGGTTCGCGAACTCGATCGCCAGTTGCATGACCTGCGCCGGGGCATCACGCAGCAGATGGACGAGGCCAAGAGCGAACTCGCTTTCTCACGATTCAACGAGAGCGCCTTCCAGTCCTTCGTAGATGAAGCGGATCAAGTCCGGCGGCGCTTGACAGCGATGGCCGAAGACAGCTCTCTCTATGTGCGCGTGCAACTGCAGCCCGACCTGATGCCCTCGCTCCCCGCGCTGGTCGAAAAGACCGCGCAGACTTTCGCCTTCCTGGCGGAAGCGGTGCGAAAACCGGGTGCGGTATCGAACTTGATCGAACTCGACGCCGCAATCGGCGCGCTTGACGCCGATTTGGCCAGACTTCGCGAGCAGCGCGCCACGGTACCATTTGAGCTCGATCGCATGTTGCCCTTCTGGGCTCTGGTTTTTAATTTGAGAGAAGTGGCGCAGGACCTGAAACAGCTTGCCTCAACGCTACCCCAGCTGGCATGAAGAACCTTTCGTAGAGACGTAGCTTGCTACGTCTTGCCGGCAGCGTTCGAAATCCTGGTGAGAGAGACGTTGCAAGCAACGTCTCTACGGAGCGCGTCGAGAAACGGTGTGCCCGACGCTTTCAGCCTCTGCTCCAGCCGCGCCGTGCAGTCGCACTCTCCGCACGCCCAGGGCTCAGTCCCGTTCTCATCGCGGCACTTGCGGCGGTCGTGCGCATCCTGCACGCGCGTCAAGTCGAAGTACTGCTCCCAGTAGGGCTGCTCTTCCTGCAAGGGAGTCGGGCAGTAACAGACTTCCACCCAGCGCGCGGTCTCGTCGTCACAGAGACGAGCCTCCTGCATGTTCCGCAGATACTCGCCCTCGGCGACCGATCCTTGGCCCAAGGTCTCCTGCTCGATCGCTTTGAGCAGGTCTTTCCCACGACCGGGTTTCACGCGAGCTCGAACCAGATAACGCATGTAATACCTCTACTTCAACCCCGCCAGCCCCAGCATCTCCAGAAACTGATCTCGCGTCCGCATGTCGATCGACTGCGCCACCATCTTGCCGCTGCGGTCGTAGACAAAGCTCTTGGGAATGCCTTCCACGATGAAAAGATCGTTCACCTTGCGCCCGGGATCGAGCAACACGGGATAGCTGACCTTATGTTCGGAGATATAAGGTGAAACTTTCGCAGCATCTTCATCGGAGATCGCCAGCACGACAAAACCTTGATCCTTAAACTTGCTGTACAGCGCATCCAGGTCAGGCATCTCTTTGCGGCACGGCGGACACCAGGTCGCCCAGAAATTCACCAGCACAACCTTGCCTCGCAGATCCTGCAAATGCCACGCCTTGCCTTGCAGATCAGAGAGCGTGAAGTCCGCGCTCTGCCGCTTGGCATCATCGGCTTCTAACTTTGCCATTGCCTCGGCAAACTGCGGGTTGTCCGACGTTGCCTGCATGTGCTCGTACCGCACCAGAGACGCCAATTCAACGTAGAGAAAGTCAGGCTGGCCCGGTTTTCCTGCCGGAGGCTGCTCGCGCAATGCCGCGGCCAGAGTGATCGTGACCTCCTGCAGAGTGTCTTTCCCGAAATCGCCTTCGGTCGACAACTCGGCCAACGTCCCCGCCAGTTTTAACTTATTGGGAACAACCGGCAGCGCCCGGATCTGCAGCGCGAGTTCCTTGGTCGTGCGGGCGCGCACCGTGTCATCGAGTTTGCGCAAGCCGCGCAACTGCTCGACGATGGGCTTCTCCTGGTCGCTCCAGACCACCTTTTCTTGAGCCACCAGCGACGCCGAGAGGGAAAGCAGCGCGGCACAGAGCAGAACATTTGAGATGACACGAAGATGGGGAAGGGAGAGAAAACGCATGCGCATGGCTAACCTACGGTGAGACCAATCAGGATGAACTCAGCGAACCCCGACCTAGATGAACATCTCATCTTGCGGCACGGGACGGCGCTCTTCGCGGCTGCCGCCGTTGCGGCGCCCGCGTCCGCCGAATAAAAACTCCAGGCCCACCGTGATGCCCTGCATGATCCCGGAGAGCTGGCGAATCGGCGAAACCACCGTGCTGTGGACCATGTCGGTGGTCTCTTCCACGCGATCGAGCGTTCGCGTCAGCAGTTCATCGGCCCGGATGATCTGCAGGCGGCCGCGATCCACCGCGTCTTGCACGGCTGCATCCGCGCGGAGTACCTGATCGCGCAGCGTGGTTGTGGCGTGCTGCAGGTTGTCGCCGATCACCTGCATCTTGGGCCGGATCTCAGTCAGCAGTGCTTCGGCCTGCTCGACAGCGGGCACGACTTTAGCTCTTAGTTCAGACGCTATGGCTTCGATGCGCGCGCCGCTCTGGCGCATGGCCAGATACATGGCCAGCAGGATGCCGGCTTGCAGCAGAATCGCAATGCCCGTCAGTGCGACGAATACCGTGAGCTTGTCCATAGACCTGTCTCCACCCGGATTCAGCCGGCGTGGCAGTTCCTACAAACCCTTGGGGGCGCCTGTCTCCGTCGTAGCTTCGTGGTAAGCCTGGCGACCCGCTTCGTAGGCGGCGCGGAACTGCTCTTTCTGCTGGGTGACTACATCGCGGCCCTTGTCGGCCCACTGCGCCGCTTGCTCGCGTGCTTCCCGCGCACGATTGCGCACATAGTCGCGGCCTTCCTCGGCGCGTGCACGCAACACTTCGCGCGTCTCGCTCCCCGAGCGCGGAGCGTACAGCACTCCCGCCAACGCTCCCAAACCCAGTCCTGCCAGGAACCAAACGAAACTATTGCTGTCATGATCCGACATGGCTATGCCTCCAAGAAAAGTGCCTCAATCGGATGTTACATCCTCTGTGAGGCAAATACAATTACCGGGGAATCTGTATGAGAGGCGGGACCCTGCTGGAGCGGTTGCGCGGCGATTCCATGCAGGAATCGCCACGCTAAATTCAAAACTGACTTGCTGCTGGTTGCCTACTTCTGTTGCGTGGGTGGTGTAACCGGCTTCTGCGCCGGGGCAGGCTGAGTCTTGACCGGTTGCGACTTCAAATCTCCCAGAACGGAGGTCGGGCCGGTATGCCGCGATGCATATACGGACAAGGCTATCGAAGTAATCATGAAGGCCACGGCCGACCATGTGGTCGCTTTGGAAAGCGCGCTGGCCGCTCCCCGCGGACCGAATGCCGTCTGACTCCCCTGTCCGCCGAAAGCCGCGGAAATGTCGCCGCTCTTGCCGCTCTGCAGCAACACCACAATGATGATGAAGAAGCAGACCAGGATGTGGATCGTAGTGATGAGGTAAATCATAAGTTTGGATGTTTTCCTAACGCCCAGACGAAGTTATTACACCGTGCATCGCGCGGAGTTGCAGCCCACGCCGAACGAAATCATGGTGCGGAAGGGGGGATTTTATTACGCCCAATTCGCACAAGTGCCGATAAACAGGGCACTTCAGTGATAATACCCGACGTTCTAACAACTTGCAACGGACTCAGGTCCTCGGGTGCTGTATGCTCCTGTTTCCCCTGTTACCCGCAGTTCTCGGCTTTTCGGTAGCACTGGTAGCACCCCCGGAAGGCGTGCTTCCGCGCTATGTGGCGGGCTGAAGTTGCGCGGGCTTGAACCACTCGCCTTTCGTGATGTCGTTGCCGAAGGCGACCAGACAATCGTCCACCTCTTCAACCGCGCCCGGCATGTTCGCGGCGGTGATGTGCCCACGAACGCTTTTTATTTGCCCCACTCTGCCGTCACTTACAACTTGCACGCGGTCACCAGCTTTGAACATGACTTCCTCCTGACGCGGCGAGGTCGTAACGCGCGAGAAATCCCCCGACTTCGGCTGGTTAAGGTTCTTGCCTCTCCAGCACCGAAGGGGCCGCTCCTGTTTCTCATGCCGCGTTTCTTCTTCATCCCCAAGATTCTACACCCGGCGCGGGCGCGCCAGAGTTACAGTCCACACCGTCCAAGGCGGAGGAGTGACCGCACGGGCCTTGGATGCCGGGCGTGTGCGTGAGTTCAGTTCCGCCCGGCGCGCTTATTCACTCTCCGCGAAGCCAGCGGTTGTTCTTCTCAAGACAGGTGTCACAATAAAGTCGGCAACCAGGAGCGTGTGGGCGGTTGCCGCAATGAACGCAAAGCCCGGCTCTTCTCCGTTCCGAAACCACACAGCGGCTGGTCGGGCAGGGCAGCACGGGCCGCCACTCCTCGGGGCCGTAGGGCTTCGGTTTCGGGGGCACCACGAACAGCGGTCCGTCCATGCCGTCGAGGCGGGGTTGCTTGCTCATTTCCCAGCGCTGGCGGCGTCCATGCCGTCGAGACGGAGTTGCGAATCGGACCGGGGCGCTGCGACGGGTGCAACTACAGGTTTCTCGTCTTCGTCCCGCAAATCGAAGGGTGAGATGTAATAGAACCCACGGCGGTAGTGTGCATAATCCACAGGCAGTCGTTGGAGGTAGACTATGACGTTCGCTTTGCAGTTGGACCGAAGTTCGTGGAAGTAATAGTGGCGAACATCGGCAACGCGGTGCACGTTTGAGTGCTGTAGTTGTTCGCCCGTCATCTCCAAATAAGGCCCACGCCCACCGAACTCTACTCGTACGTATCCACGCATGAGAAGCAGACCCTCGGTGGTGAACAACCGCACAGATGGATGTCCGTCGTGAGGGATGAGCATCCGTTTTCGGTAGTCAGTATTCACAATGTTCACTTCCCGTCGCGGTCTGTGTCTCCCTTGTACAACCAACTGTCGGGTTCACCGCTCGGCGATAAATCGTCAACCGGAATCGGGTTGTGACCCGTCACCCACACCATCCTCGCGCTGACGCTGTCTATTTTCACACGACTCCCAGAAGGAAAGAGCAACGTGTCTCCGCGCTTAGGAGTGGGCGCGTCCGTCATCACTGACAACATCTGCTCGGCAACATTCGGGAGATGAACGCCGTCGACCACATCCTCCAATTCCTTGTTGGCAGCGGCCTCAGCGGAAGCAATGCTTTTTAGTTCAGCGAGTAGATACGCCTCAACGTCTTCCTTCTGGGTCATTGGTCCTCCCTCCTGCCGTGACCCTACGTGCGCCGGGGCGGGGCGTCCAATTACCAACGTGCAAGAGGAAAGCCCTCGGCGGTTGACCGAGGGCTGGGGGTTCGCGTTGGGTTTCACTTGGGAGGGCCGCCACAAGTCATGGAGCCGGAGCGCATAAACGCTTTTATTTTGAAGTACTCCTCCTCGTCCATTGCCTTGCCGTTTATCCCCTCAAGCGTTAGGGCCACCATCAGCTTCTGTTTGATGCATTCTTCGTTCTGCGTCCCTGCTGTCGCTGCCAAATCGAGTTGAGCGGCGTCGCGGACAGCCGGGCTCCAGCTTTCGCCGGGGGCGGGGTTCGGGTACTTGAGGATTGCCAACACGCGCAACGCTGCCTTCTGAAAGTCGGGGCTCAGCGTATACTGCCCGCCTTCCGTTGCAGCGCAGCGGTACGTCGTGCAAGGCGGCGGCGCGGTCTGAGCGCTGGCAAATGTCACGAGGACCAGAACCAGTGTTGTGATTGGATTGCGATTTTCATGAGGTAACCCTCCGGTCAGATTCCTACACGCGGTGACCATGCGTCCAATTACCAACGTTCGAGAAGAATGGCCCTCAGGCTTGACCGAGGGGCGCTGAACGACTCACGCAGCTCGGAGGCTCCGTAACCCGGTGTGTATGCGGCTGCGAGTCGGGCACCCGGTCTTCCTTTTTTGTTCGCTAAACGTTAACCATCGCATCGATGCTACCTGTCTACCTTTCATTTCCGGGCAAGAGGCAAGCTTTTCCACAGGAATCAGCTAATTGGCTGCATCCGAACGGAATTTTCTATCGTGTGAGAGGAAGGAATGCTGTATTAATTCTGAAGGAGGATTTTTCGGTGGCCAACTTCGAAGCAATGGTTTTCCTGAAAGAGCGGCTCGCGGACGCCAAGAAAGCCTTCGAGGAAGAGAAGGTCCGGTACGCCCAAGCTACAGCCGCGTGGCAATCCGCGAACAACCTCGTCAATGCGTGTGTGAGATTGATAGACGAAGAAAATCGTCGGCAGAAGAATGCACCTACGCCGGGACCAGCGGTCAGTTTCACGGCTGAGATTGAGTTCAGTGACAACAAGACAAAACTTATCCGGGACGCTCTCATGCAGCGGGCAGGCGGTGTCACTCCAAAGGAACTCTGGGAGCTGGTACGGGCGCAAATCAAGCATCGTCCTTACGTCTATTCGGTCTTGAAACGGCTGAGCGACAGGAAGGAAGTCGTGAAGCGTCGCGGCAAGTATTTCTTCGTTCAACCGCCCGAGGACAAAACGGTCGGGCCTAATGGGGGTGAAACGACGCAATAAAAGGTTCGCCGCCCGTCGCTTCGTGGGCGACGGGCGGCACTTTGGGACCGGGTAGCCAAGCTGGTAAGGCAGCTTGTTTGCATCGAGCCATTCGCGGGTTCGAATCCCGCCCCGGTCTCCAAATTCTTGAAATCAATTAGGTGAATCCAGCGCGTTTTTCGGTCGGGTGAATACACCTAAACGTTATCGTTAGCCATCATAGCTCGTGTGTCAAGGCCAAGACGAGGTTCCGGGGGTGGTCTGAGCAGGCCGCTACGGTGACCGGTCGCTCGACGGGCCGCGCAAGAGATTACCGTGGTTTTGCGGAGAGAGAGTCGTATGAACACCAGCGACATTGTCACACGAATTGGCGAGCTACAAATTCAGGTCAAGGCCGCTGAACTCGTACCGGGAACTACGAGTCTTTTGGCGTTAGTTTATGGTGAGGGAAGTCCTCAACTGACTCCGTACCAAAACAGTTGGAGCAAATCCACAAGAAACCGCAGGTTATGTCGCACGTACTCGACCGCGAAATTGTGGAATGCTCACAAGGAACTTTGCGTAACTTGAAACGGGAAATCGAGGGCGGGCTCACCGGCAATCTTCGGCAACAAATCACTGGTGAAGTTTTGACCGACCTGGTTCAGTTTTCCAGAACCGTTCTCGTTGAACAGGGTGACTGGGCAAAGAATGTGGCAGCGGTGTTGGCAGCGGCAGCATTTGAGGACTCTATTCGTCGCATGGGCAAAACCTTGGCGGGCGTGATTCGGCAGGAGGACCTCTCCGAAGTCCTGAAAAAGCTGAAAGACGCAGGAGTGATGCAGGGCCTCAGGTTGGCATAGCGCAGTCTTACCTAAGCTTTCGCAATCATGCGCTGCACGCGAATTGGGATAAGATTGAGAGAGCATCTGTACATTCTGTGCTTGGCTTTGTGGAGCAACTATTGCTAAAGCATTTCAGCTAAAGGCAGGAAGGTATGTCAGAGGCATTCGAACTGTTGCAGGATGCGCAAAACTTAGTTGAGACCGCCAAAGATGCGATGCGCGCCGGGGCGGAAGAACCAGACGACACGACATGGGGAATCGCTGAAAACGTGCTTAAGCAGGCCAAGCGATTGTTTCCCAGTGACCCCATTTTGCAGGCGATTCAACTGACGACTAAGCTGTGGGTCAGCCTGCGCTCGGCAATGGAAGCTGCGGCAAACAGACTCAAGGTGAAGCATGAAACTGAAAGAAACAGGGAATTGAAAGCCGTAAATCAGCGGCGCATGGGCAACATAAGGTGAGGGCTCACGCGGTGGTAGCCTTCCGCAGACGGTAGGCGTCGGCGGTTTTCTTGTTGCGGGCGTGGCACCTATCGCACGTGTTCCTGACCGAGGGGCGCGTTCCTCCGCAGACCGTGCAAAGGCCCGCAGCGCGGCGCTGGTCACGCGCGGCCTTCGTGCTGTCAGATTCCGAACGTTTGTCACGCGCGCTCACGCGCACCGTTCTGCAACGAACGATTTCTTTCGGTGGGTTCTGCTTGAGCCGGGCCTTTTCCTCTTCCTGCTGCAACGCTCTCTTCGTTTCGCGGATACGCTCCTCTTCGGCGCGCAACGCTTCGTTTTCCGCTTTGATGCGGGCACGGAGCGCCCATGTCGTGACGGAGTCCAACGGTCCTCCTCGGGAATCTCGCGCGGCTGCTCCGACTGGCGCATGTGGTATTGCTTGCACGCATCGCACAAGAACGCTTCGACAGGGTAGCCACGGTCGAGTACATACGCATCGGCGGCCACGGTCGCTTTTTCGAGAGACGGGTAGTTGGACGCTGCGCCGTGACACGAGAAAAAGAAGAGTTTGGTTCGAAGCTTATTGGAAGGCATCGAAATGTCCGTGAGGTGTGACTGGCCTCCGCCGACCGTCGAGGCAGGTTCTCCATCAGACGGTGGCGAAGATAAAGTCGGGGGCGAGTTGTTCTGGGCTCGCCCTCCTACGCGTGTGCTTGTCGGCGCGGCGCGCTACAGCGCCTCCGAGACCACCCCACCGCGTTACCGCGTATGGAGTCCCTCTCGGCTGGGTTGAAGTACGTCGTTTAGGAAGGCAGGGGATACCCCAGTGCTTCTTCCAATAATTTGATTTTCCGCTCTGCTGCTTCGAGGCGCTCGACGACTTCCAAGTTCGTCGCCGTGCGGTATGCAAAATGCTTCGCTGGCTCGCGGTTCGCGCACCCGACGGCGGGCTTCGGTCGGAGGGCGTCGAGTTGCTCTGCGGTTAATGGTGCGGGCAATCTAAAGCCTGCGGTTGGGTTGTTGGGGTCAAACATGGTTTAGCTCCTCTTCCTTTTGTTTCGTTCAATGATGGTGGCACGGAGTTCGTTCTGCGAGGTGAGTGCGGCTGCCTGCGCCGTCAGGTATGCGTGGAGAGCGTCGGTCAACGGTGCGACGCGTGCTTTCAGGTCAACGAGTTCTTGACGCACCTCGGCGAGCAGCGATGCGCTGTCAGGGCCGGGGTCGCCTTTCTCGCCGCGTATTGACTGGCCATCCCTGCCCGGTAACCCGGCAGGCCCCTGTATCCCGATCCTTGCTACGGGGCCTGCGACCTGGATAAGCTTCTCGTCCGGGCCATTTTGTCCGCACGCTACCGTCTTCGTCGATGAAGGTCACGCGGATGTCGCTGACTTCAGGCGCAACCAGCAACTCAGGCACCATCGCCATTCGCAAAGCGTAGAGGGCTGCGATGGCGGCGTCGATTTTGCGGAGCGGGTCCTTGCTCGCTTTGTTCGGGAACAGGTTGTCGTTATTGTCACGGTGCGCGACGACGTTATTCAGGCACCAGAAAAGCACTTCGTCGTCGTGGGCGTAATGGAGCCGTCCGCCAGCGCGAGGCTGGTGAAGAAGTCCATCAGCCGGGTATCAGTATTCGCGTTCTTCGGAAATGGAATGGCGGTGATGCCAGCCTTTTCGAGGTTGCCGCTCATCTGCTGGGCTTGCCAGTTGTCGAACCCCACACCCTTGAACGCGAACCCGTCATCGTTCTGAATTGCTCGTAGCCGAGATGCTGTCGGTAGAGCGCGAGGATGTCGCCTTCGATGGCGGCGTAGTCATTGCTGGGGCCGGGGTGCGTGATGAGGAGCCCGCGCTTTGCCCAGCCTTTGTAAACCGAGATGGGCGACGCCTCGACCGTTTCAGTCGGCAAATAATACTTACCGAAAAGGTAGTAGTGCTCGATGCCGTCGAGGTAACCCTTCGTGCAGAAAAGCGTGGCGGCCAAGTCCTGCCGAGAACGCGAGGCTGATGCCGTTTGCGAACGGGCGCAGCATGTTCGGCTGGGTCACGCCGGGGTGCTCACCGACTGACCAATAACGGAAGTCTTCCATGCGAAGGTTCTTCTGACGGCAGGCTGCAAGCTTGCTCGTCTCGACCCACGCGAGGTCCGCGTTTATCCACTCGCACAAATTGTGAGCTGCGGAAAGCGGACTGCAACGAGGGGAATGCTGATGGCGCGCTGCTGCGCCTCGCGGAGCGTGTCGAGGTAAACGCTGACGCCGAGGTTCGGGTTCGCGGCCCACAACGCGTCGTCCGATTTCCAGTCGAGTCCGTCCGCAGAATAAAGAACGCAGAACGTGCGCTCGTCGGTGTGCTCACCTGTGAGGATTTTCTGCGCGGCAGTGTACTGTTCGAAACCGACGCAGGAAGAGGTTCTCGCCCGCATGGGAAATCGTCGACAGGAGTGAGTTGACCCGCTTGTCCGTTCCGCGTTCCATTTCGTCGACGACTTCGCGGTCACGATGGCTCCACGTCTCGTCGCAGGAAGCGTAGTGCGGAATTTTGCCAGCCAGCGACTTGCCCTGCGCCGACACCGGCTTCATGGTAGAGGCTGAGGATTTCTGGACGATGGTGTGCTGCAAAACCTGAATGCCGAAGGCAGCGCAGACCGGGGGTTCGCGCGCGCCATGTCACGCGCGGTGTCGAAGACCAGCCGGGCTTGGTCGGTCGCGCGCGCGGCGCACACAACTTCCGCGCCGGACTCGTTGTCGGCGGCCAGCATGTACAAGCCCAGCCCGGACGACATGAACGACTTTCCGTTTCCTTTCCGCAGAAGATGACCGAACGCCTGAACCGCCGACGTCCGTTCGCCTGCTTCCAACCGAAGACCGTGGTCACGCAGAAGCACTGCCAGTTTTCCAATACGAAAGTCTCGCCGCCTTTTTCTCCCTTTACGTGCGTCAGCAATTCAAGGAACGAGCACACGTCGTTCGCGGCCTCGGCGTCGAAGTGATACTGCCAGTCAGTGCGCGCGAGGTCGTCGCGCTGGCGCTGGCAGGCAAGGCGCGTCCATTTCCCAGCGATGACTTTGCCCGACAGGACGTCGTCAATGTACTGGTTCGCTTTTGCGACGTAGTCGGTCACTGACCACCCCGCAGCGCTGCGATTTTGTCGCGCGTGATTTCGACCTGAGTTCTGGTGTCCTTTTTCGTTCCGGTTTCCGCCTTGTCCTGCGCCGACTTCAACCTGGCTATTTCCTGCCGAAGCTTTCGGGCAGTTGTCGCTTCGGTATTCCACTGCTTGTGCGTCTCCAAATCTGTGCAGGTTTGTTCGGCGAGGTTCTTCTCCAAGTCGTTCGCGCGCCTTTTCGGCTGCAACCGCAGCAGCCTCTTTGCCAGCGATTTGCTTGGGCGTCCACTCGGGCGTCAGCGCTGGTGCTACCAGCGGCGGAGCAGCGGGGCTGTTGCTGGGGAAGCTGAGGAAACGTTGACCACGGTCTTTGCTCTGCGGCGTCCGGCCGGGCGCACCACGAAGTTGTGCGACCCTGCTTGAAGGAATCCGCTCGGGTCGTGAACTCGGGCTCCCGCAGGAGCACTTCACGAGAACGAGGGCCTGATGGCGTTTGTTTCGGCCCGCTGGTCCGATGAGCGTCAGTTTTTGCATGGGGGTTCACACTTACAACGAGCTGTGACAGGTCGTTGTAAAGCGCGGGGTCACGTGTCTGCGTGTTAAAGGGCGCGGGATGTGAGGCTTATGTAAATGCGGGGCGCGGGAAAAATGGCGAAAGGGGCTTACAACGTTACAGAATTTTGGGGCTCGCGTAAAATTTCTGCCTGCGCGCGCTGGAGTGCGGAGGCTCAAATTCAAAAGTGAGAGCGCCTACCCGTTAGTTTTCATAGACTTACATGGGACGAGGAGTATCGATGTAACCCGATGAAAGCACGCGTCGAGGGCAGCCATCACCATCAGCGATGCCTGTCTCTTCTGCTGGCGACCAATGCTGATGACGCCGGGGGCGGGTGATACTCGGGAAGGGTGGTTCTGAGTGTAATGGCCTGATTTCGTCACCTGACTTTCGCCAAATTGGTTCTGTCCCCCGGCCACTCGGAGTAGACTCTAAGGCCGGAAGATTTCCATGACAGCAAAG
Source organism: uncultured Acidobacteriaceae bacterium (assembly GCA_963701935.1). Classification (GTDB taxonomy): domain Bacteria; phylum Acidobacteriota; class Terriglobia; order Terriglobales; family Acidobacteriaceae; genus Sulfotelmatobacter. The sequence goes on from CAVPBT010000007.1 coordinate 135,160, forward strand.
GAAGAGAAGGTCCGAGCAGCGGTCACGGTTGCCTTTTTCGCCATCTCCTTCGTTGTGCTGTTCTATTACACGTACGGCAGCTTGTTCTGCTCGCGGCCCGGAGAGTCCGGCCATGTGGCCCACACCTTGCACCTGACTATCGCTTGTACTTTGTGGGAGGTACTCGTAAGCATCTGTGGAGCCTTCGTAGCTAAGAAATGCGGAGCGCGTGGGCTAGCGCCAGTTGTCAGCACAGCATTGGCGCTACTGGGCTTTGCCTCCATCCCATTCTGGATATACAACAGCGGAAGGTTCAGGTTTGAAGGGACGTGGGTAGATGTGAGTTGTTTCTTTACAGAGGGGTTCGGCATGATGTTCCCGATATTTGTCGGCCCGGTCCTTGCTGCTGCGACACTGGCGGGAGAGTTTGCAATCCTAGAGTTGAACGGCATCCCCAAATCGGCGCTGAGCCTAGACTCGCACTGAACGCTCTCAACTGTTGAAAAATCCCCATTACGCTCAAAATGGCACTTTGCGACTGAAAGCGTGTAATCACCTGTAAACACCAGCTAAGGCGTAAACTTTTCGAATGCCAAAAGAGATGGATAGCCTGGACATCGTTGAAGCTGTGATGCTCGTCGAGGAAATCTTCGGGACAGAGATACCCGACGGGGATGCAGAGCGCCTCGGCACCCCGGACGAGATTGTGGATTGGCTTGAATTCCACCTTTCTAACCGACGGCAAACGGGCGAGCGACCGCTCGCCTGAGAAAACTGTCGAAAGCTAAAAACAATCCAGAACTAGCAGAGGGGTTGGAGGGCACTTGGCGACGCGAACAGATCGCAGCTATCGTGCGTGACATATTCCGTCAGTAGAGGTTTTGAGCGTAATGGCCTGTTTTCAACAAGTATCCTAAACATGATGGCGTGAGTGAATCAGAATAGCCGCTGTGACTCTACTAAAGCTCCTTCCTGCCGTCGCCGTGGTGGCGCTGCTCTTTGGGGTTGTCTCGAAACTGTACATGTTTCGCGCACGCTCTATGCGCACTCTTGCAGCCAGATGGGTTTTTCAGTACATTGGACCCATTGCTCCAAAAAGTTAAACTAAGATAAGACCACCTCTTCAAGTTTGGATTCCCGCCTGTCACCCCTCCGGCAGAAGAATTACACGTGTATGGAACCTAATCGAGGGACAACAAAACGGGGTATCTGTTTTGATTTTCGACAGCATACTCGGGGAGAGAAACTTTAGCGGGTACTGCACCGTTGTAGCGTGCCAGACGGAACAGAATCCATTCGGAATGGTTACCTCTCCAGATCGCGTAATGCAGTCGAGCGGATGGACAGTCATTCATGGAGTTTGGTTCCTTCACTTTTCGTGGGTAATGGGCGTGCGGCATCTCGACCGCTACGTGAAAACGTTGAAGGTTGGTTCTGGCCTGCGGGCCTAGCTGTTGCAAAATCCCCATTTCACTCATCTAGCTTGGGAGCTGTTTTGCGAAGCACCGTGGCTCAGTAGCAATTTCATGAATCGCGAGTGCTTTCCGTTAGCTGCAAGCGACAAAGCGGTGTTCCCAAACTTGTTGGCTCTGTTGACATCGGCTCCTCTGGAAATTCGGAGTTCCGCGACAACGGTGTTCCCCTCAATCGCCGCGAGCATGAGCAGCGTCCACGAAAACTGATTTGAAAGGTCCGGGCCCAACCCGGCGTCTAAGGCGTGACGCAACGAAATAATGTCACCCTTCTTGATGGCAGCGTGTGCTTCATCAAACGTCATCGGTTGGCCAAGGCGTCCAGTGTAGCAGTCGTGTCCCTGCCAACTGTCGTAATATCTCGATTACAACTCACTGACCCGGTTCAGGGCGTTCAACCATGCCGTTCACTTCCGAACTCTTGCTTATTTGCCGTTAGGCGGGAGTGCTGGGGTCGTTCTGCCATCCCTGCCATGCTTATCGGTCTGTCGGCAAGGACGGGCGGTTTGCTCGGCCTTCGTTGGGGTCAGCAGGCTGGCAGATACTGGCAATGAGAGCAGGCTCCGCCCAGAGCGCGAGGTCAGCGAGTGCTTCGTCTAATCGTTCCGCGCCCAACGCTGTGGATATGAACTGACGACCTTCTGCTCCTGTTGGTACGACGGGCTGGTGTGCTGCTGGCTTCGTCATTCTCTGCCTTCTTTCGTTGCTCAGGGAGTGGTGACCAATCGACGTCCTGACAATCGTCCGGCAGCCAGCCAAGGCGCGGTCGGGTTCGTTCGTTCTGTGAACTCACTGCTGTGCCTGCCGTTCCCTGCGTTCTCGTCTTCGCTCGTCGGCGTCCATGCGGTCAGGGATTCTGTCAAAGTTCACTGGCTTAAGGTCGATGACGGCAGAGTCGTAAAAAGGCTGCGAGGCTCTCGCGGCCTCTTGGTTCTCGGTCAAGTACACGGCGATAGCGATGCCGTCCTTGCGGGCAACCAAGGCGAAGCGTCCGGTTCCGCTTATCTCGATACCCTTCCAGCGGTCGGCTGCGATTTGTCGATAGGGGCAATTCACTTCTTATCTTCTTCTGCGGCTCGCTCCACGATGCGCTTGACCGGTTCACAAACTGACACGCCCGCGCGCTCGGCCTGCTGCTTCAGCCAACGCTCAACGTCGGGCGCTGCGTAAAAGGAAATGCGCGGGCGGTTCGTCATCGTCGGTGGCTCCACTGTGGCACCACCGTGTGACAGGGTTAGACGGGCGGGTCCGGTTTCTTCCACCCACCGTTCCCATCGGGAACGACGCCGAAGGCGGACCACATCCTCTCGGCTTCCTCGCGGGCGCTGGCGGCGGCCTGCTGTGCCACGCTGGGCACCTTCGAGGGGCCGGGCGAATCCTTGAGCAGGTAGATGACCTTGAACCACGACGGGGGGGTGTTGGAACCGTAGCGTTTCGCCCCAGCGTCCATTACGCGCTGGTTCGTCACGCGGCCACGGTACGGCTGGTCGGCGAACTCGCGGATGTAACCTCGGCAGGCGTCGAGTAGGTCTCCGTCACCTTCGAATCGACCCCACGCCGTTGTCTCGGTATTCAGCTCGCCGTCTGTGATGGAATCGAAATTCGGCAGCACCCCGAAGTGCTCGCCTATGGTTTCTTCATTTATGGGAAGAGAAACCCCACCCATGCCATTCTCTACGTCAATGGCGTAGGTCTTGCTCTTGGTGTTGATGTTGTTCTTTTCTTTATCCGGTAAATGAAGAACCCCGGTTGGGTGCAACGTAGCTTTGCACCCCCCTGTCGCTAACTCTGCACCCCCCACCCCGGCTCCCGCTGCTGCGGCCTTGGTTTGCCCCCCCCTCTTCTTTCGGGGGTGCTCCTCCGGGGGGAGCCGCTTGGCGGCCAGAATCTTCTCAACGTTCAGTTGCCGGATTTTCGTGTTCTTGTACTCGCTGACGCGCCCGGTGTCGGTGACGAACCCGAGAGCCTCCAAGTCCGTCCACACGTTCTGGACGGTCCTTTTCGAGATTTCGAGGGCGGAGGTCAATCGCCCATTGGACGGGCACGCCGCACTGCCGTCACGGTTGGCGAACGAAGCAAGTTGGATGGTGACCGCGCGGCGGTTCACCCACGCGTGCTTGCTCTTGCGGGTTTCACCCGGAAGGCGGTATGCGCTGGGCGGCACATCGCGGATGTCAATTAGGCACTTTATGGAGTCAGGTGTGTTTTCTTTCACGTCAGCCGTTCCGTTCTGAGAAACGGAGGCCCGGCTCCATTGCTGGAGGCCGGGCTTGGCTTTGTGTCACGCGGGCGGCGTGATTCGACACGCATTGCAAGTGCGTAGCGAACTTGTGTAAAAAGTCTAAGAAACGCGTGCCCGTTTTTCATAAGCCTCTCCGTCGATTCCCTCCGACCTTGCAAGTCGGTGTGCGCTCAATGGCAGCACGAATGGGTCTCTCAACATGCCCGTCGCGTGTGACGCGTCCGGGGCAAAAAATTCATTGTCATCGGTTCGCCGGGGTTCGGCGAGTTACGTTCGTTTGCGCTTCGCGGTCGCCGGGGCGGGCGCGGTCCCGCGAATCCATTCTGCGACGGCGTGGGGGTCGAACCGAACGCATGTGCCAAGACGAAACGATGGGATGTTCCCGCGCCGGGCATGTTTGAAAATGGTTATGCGGGAAACGGACAACAACGGCGCAAGTTCGTCCGCCGTCAACGCATGGTCAGTCTGCTCAATTCGGTCCGCAAGTGATGCCGTCAAGGGAACCCCAAACAGGATGTAGCTTATTTGGGGAACTCGGGTTCGCAACCGAGAAGGCCGGGAGGCCAACAGGCGCAAAGGGTACGGGGTGACCAACGCCACCGAGGTTCGTGAATCGCGCCAGCAACACCATCATACCAGACAGAACCCGCGCCCAGCAAGGGTTTTCAGCGACTCACGCAAAAATCTCGTTGACCTTCTCTCTGGTCCGCTTGCTCCGTGACGGTTTCAAGTACCTCATCGTGCTCTCAATGTCGGAGTGACCCAGCCAGAGTTGTACAGTGCGAAGGTCAACGCCCGCCCACAGACATCTGGTCGCAAAGGTCGAGCGGAATTTGTGCAGCCAGAAGTTCTCCTTCTCCAGCTCGGCGCGTTTGGCGACCGCTTTCAGGGAATCCAAGAAGTCGTGCTTGGGCTTGCACCCGGAGGTAGGGAAGAGCAGGGAACACCCCTTGGCAGTTTTTGCCTTCAACGCCTTCAGGCTCTTGGTGAGCTTCTCGGGGATGGGAATCTCACGCTCCTTGTACACCTTCGGCGTCCAGCCAAGGTCGGGCTTGTGCGTGACGCTGACGGTGGACGCCGCGAAGTTCACGTTGCCCCAGTACGTGAACATGACTTCCTGCTCACGCATGCCCGTCATCAGGAAGAACTCAAACCACAGCCGCTCGTCCGGGTGACAGGCAGCAAACAGTTCGGCGAGTTCTTCCTCTTCGTAGATTTCCGGCTCCTGTTGTGTGAAGCGGGGCCAGTCGTTCTTCTCCACCAGCCCTCGGATGCCGTGCGCCTTCAGAAACGAAATCACGATACCGAACTTGTGATTGACGGTGCTCGCGGCCTGCTCTTTTTCGGCGCGGAGGAAACCCGCGTACTTGAGCATGTCGCGGCGGTCAATCTCTTCGAGGGTCAGCTTGTGGCACGACTCCAGAAAATACTCCAACGCCTTGCTGTAAACGCCGTGGGTGCTGTGGCGGTTGAAATTCGTGGGCTTGTTGGTTTTCTCCTTGACCTTCACGTCCTCCAAATACTCGGCGACGGCGGCGGCCAGCGACCTGCCCTCGTCCTTCTTCTCGGACGCAATCACCGCGCCGTGCGCCATCGCGTTCAGTTCGGCCTCCTTGCGAAGTCGACGGTTGTTCGCTTCCGCAGGGTCCTTGCCGACCGACAGGCGCACGCGGCGCGCACCGTCACGCCAGTCCAAGTAATAAGCACCTTCGCGGTGGGTCTCCGGCTTGCCGTCGACCAGCACGACGTCGGGCTTGACGCGGCCATTGGTGGATAGCACGACCGGGCAGAAGCGCGGCCCGTTGCTGGTTTGAATTCTCTTGGTGAGGTTTACTTCGCGGTTGGCCATCTGCTCTCCCGCTGGCGCTTTTAGGTAGCACCAGCGGTAGCACTATACCACAACTCTATGAAACTAAAAGGTCTGGTGCGGAAGGGGGGATTTGAACTACTCCATCACGTTGATAACACGTAACTTACTGATTTTACATTCGGCCTAACGGCCCAAATGCCCCACAATCCCGCTTCCATTGTACGTTTATTGTACGGCGAACGCGCCAGAAGAGAAAACCGCGCCGAAGCGCCTTCTCTCAAATCCTGCAGCAACAGTTTGACACCCGCCACTCCCATCGGTCAAGGCCACTAACCTGAAATGTCGGTAGCACATGATATGTCCGGTTGAGATAGCAAGTGATATGTCCGCTTTGCGGGCGGTGAGGATGGGAGACCATGCGGAGCATGGAAGCTTATCCGAGGGCCGCGATGGAGCGGGCGATGAAAGTACAGGACGTAATGTTGCAGGCGATGGCGAAGAAGATCACCTGGTGGCAGGCGGCGGAGATCCTGGGCATCAGCGACCGGCACATGCGGCGGATTCGGGAGCGCTACGAGGAAGAGGGTTACAACGGGTTGCTGGACCGGCGGCGGGGCAAGCCCTCGCGGCGGCGGGTGCCGGTGGCGACGGTGGAGAAAGTGTTCGGGTTGTACCGGGAAAAGTATTTCGATCTGAACGTGCAGCACTTTCACGAGAAGTTGGCAGGCCGAGCACGGGATCGAACTGAGTTACACCTGGGTGAAGCAGGCGCTGCAGGGAGCAGGTCTGGTGGCGCGGGGACGAAAGCGCGGGGCGCATCGGAAACGGCGCGAGCGGCGGCCGTTGCCGGGGATGCTGTTGCATATCGACGGCAGCCGCCACCAGTGGTTTCAGGACGAACGCTGGTACGACCTGATCGTGATTCTGGACGATGCCACGAGCGAGATTTACTACGCCCAGCTGGTGGAGGAGGAATCGACGGCGACGGTGATGGCGGGACTGAGGGAAGTGATCGAGCGCAAAGGCGTGTTCTGCGCGCTGTACAGCGATCGGGGCAGCCATTTCTGGCTGACGCCGAAGGTGGGCGGCAAGGTGGATTATCATCGCCTCACGCAGGTGGGGCGGGCGTTGCACGAGTTGGGCGTGCAGATGATCCCGGCCTACTCGCCGCAAGCGCGCGGACGCAGCGAGCGCAACTTCTCGACCTGGCAGGGCCGCTTGCCGCAAGAGTTGCGGCTGCGCCAGCTGGGGACGCTGGAGGCGGCGAATCGGTTTCTGCGGGAAGACTACATCGCCGAGTTCAACCGCCGTTTTCAGGTCGCGCCCCGGCAGCGGGGCAATGCTTTCGTGCCCTGCCGGAGTCGTGATTTGGAACGGATTTTCTCGCTGCAGTTCGAGCGCAGTGTGAACCGCGACAACACCGTGAGCTTTCAGAATCTCAGCTTGCAGATCGAGCGAGTGCGCTGGCGGGCGACGCTGGCGGGTTGCCAGGTGGTGGTGCATCAACACCTGAATGGAACCTTGAGTCTCACCCACGGACCGCATTGCCTGGGTCGCTACCACGCTGGCGGTCTGCCTCTGACCGCACAGGCTTCTACAGAGCTGAGCAGGGGAAGGGGAACTGCCCCCTTCCCCTGCAACCCCATCCCCAAAATCAACCCAACCCTAACGGCGAGGGCATAACTTTGAAACCGGACATTTCACTTGCTACAAAAAGCGGACATTTTAACTTGCTACCAACATGCCACTAACCTGAAAACAAGCGCGCTCATGTGGGGCCCAGCTATCTCAGGTAAGTTTTCACCATATCGATCACCTCATCGGCCGCGAGTGTCTGCTCCGAATTCGGTTTTCGCTTTGGGTCAAGTACATGGTGCCGGATGTGGCCTTCAAGGAGTTCGGTCATTAGGCTGTTGACCGCACCTCTTGCCGCACTGATGATCTGTAACACCTCAGAGCAATCGCGTCCCTCATCGAGGATCCGCTCAAAAGCCTCAAACTGCCCTCGGATGCGCTTGCTGCGCAGAATCAGCTTCTGTTTGTTTTTGATCGTATGACTCATTCGCGAACGAATGATATCATGCCGGAGCTTGCGCTATACCTATGGGGGTATGTATCATGAGCCATTCTTTGACGCGAGTTCATCATGTGGCAGCGCATGGCCTTCGTCATAACGGTTGTGCTTCTGGGAGTCAGTGGAGGCGTCATCGCCCTTTTTGTTCGTGGCATGCACGCTGAACGGGGCGCGGTAGCAGGCTTCTGTGTTGTTTCTGCGCTGGCTGTCGTGCAGGCTTGGATGATTGCCTCCGAGATCTCCAAGGCCCGCAGGCTATCCGGCGATATTCGAAATGCATGTTATCGAGGAGCCCAAGCGAAATTTCGCGCTGTTTCCCTCGTTGGACTGTGTGCAATTGTGGCTGTCCTTCCCATGGCATGGATTGGGGCAAATTCGGGAGCACAAGGCCGATTCGCCACTGTCATGTTGGGTGGGGTGGTATTTTCCACGATCGCAGCGTTGACCGTGCTGCCTGTCCTCATGGCGCGGATCGCAGAATGAGATCGGTTTTATTGCTCCGGGTCCGTTCTCGCGGCGCAGCTTCTTGAGGGCACAGTTTTTGCTAGGTGGCCATGAAGTGATCGAAATGGCCGGGCCTTACCTCAAATATCGCTTTCGTACCACGGAGGGAATCTGTCTATGAGTTTTTCGCCCATCATCGAAAAGTCCCCCGCCAACCCTCCGCATCTCAGCCAGACTCGGAATTCCCCAGAACGGAACGAACCTGACCCTGGCGCAGAGCACGCACAACACGGTCACGGAGTGGAGTGGGCTGAACTCGCCCGCATTGCTCTTGTGGCCTTGGCTGCAGCTGCGGTCTGGTTTCGGCTATGGGAGCCGTTTCCGCACATCAGCGTGATCGGCATCGCGGCTACCCTCATCGGCGGATATCCCATTTTCAAAGAAGCTTTCGAGAACATCGTTGAACGAAAGATGACGATGGAACTCTCGATGACCATCGCTCTCCTTGCAGCTTTGGCGATTGGAGAGTTCTTTACCGCTCTGGTGATTACTGCCTTCGTCCTGGCCGCTGAGGTTTTGGAGGGTCTCACAGTTGGGAGAGGCCGGCGGGCTATCCAGAGTCTTCTCGATTTTCTCCCCAGAACCGTCGCAGTCCGCCGTAACGGTCAGGTGATTGAAGTACCTTCCGATCAGGTTCAAGTTGACGAGACGGTCATCGTGAAGCCAGGCGGGCACATCCCGGTGGATGGAATTGTGCTTTGTGGCCGCTCGTTCGTGGAACAAGCGGCGATTACCGGTGAAGCCATGCCGGTCGAGAAAGCGCAGGGAGATGCGGTCTATGCCGGGACCATCAATCAGTTGGGCGCTCTGGAGATCGGCGCCCAGAAACTCGGCCGTGACACGACGTTCGGAAGAATCATTGAAGCCGTCGAACGCGCCGAGAAGTCGCGGGCTCCCATCCAAAAGACTGCGGATCGCCTGGCGGGATACCTTGTCTATTTTGCCTTGGGGGCGGCAGTTCTGACATTCATCATCACTCACAATGTCAGGTCAACCATTTCGGTTGTCATCGTTGCTGGGGCGTGCGGCATTGCGGCTGGGACTCCCCTCGCAATCCTCGGCGCGATTGGCCGCGCGGCGCATCACGGAGCCATCATTAAAGGTGGCCTCTACCTGGAAGCGCTGTCTGCAGTGGACACCGTCCTTTTGGACAAGACCGGAACGCTAACTTTTGGGACTCCGCAGATTCGGGAAGTCGTTTCCGCCAATGGTTTCGGGGAACGACAGATCGTCGCCGCTGCCAGTATTGCGGAACGCAAATCCGAACACCCTCTCGCCAAAGCAATCGTCGCACGGGCAACAGAACTCGCCATTCCACTCGTGGAGCCCCATGAGTTTTCGTACACGCCGGGAAGAGGAGTCAGGGTGAGTTATCAAGGCGAGGAGATCCTTGTGGGTAGTCTGGCGCTCCTCGTGGAACATGGCATGACGAGGGGTTTGCCCCCGGATGGTAACGGCGCGGGCGGGGCGTCGGAAGTCTACGTCGCTCGCGCTGGGCAAGTTCTCGGGAGCATCCGAATTGCGGATGTGTTGCGACCAGAAGCCAAGAATGCGGTCGCGGCCATGCGCCAGATGGGTTTGAAAACTGTTCTGCTGAGTGGAGACACACAAGCTGCGACCTCGTCGGTTGGTCGCGATCTCGGAGTAGACGAAGCGGTGGGAGGACTGCTGCCGGAGCAGAAAGCGAAGTGGGTGACTGAACTGCGTAGCAAAGGTCGTAATGTCGCGATGGTCGGTGACGGAATCAACGACGCTCCAGCTCTGGTAGAGGCCAATGTCGGCATCGCCATGGGATCCGGGACTGATGTTGCTCGGGAGAGCGCAGATGTGATCTTGATCGGAAGCGATCTCTCAAAATTAGTCGAAACTTTGCGCCTTGCTCGACGCTGCCGCGGGATCATCATGCAAAATTTTGTGGGCACGTTGATTGTGGACACCATCGGAGTCGGAATGGCAGCGCTTGGCTTCCTGAATCCACTCCTAGCCGCCTTTATTCACGTGACCTCAGAGTTGGCATTCATCCTCAATTCCACGAGATTGTTGCCCCGAAGTTCGGAAGCCGGGCGATGAGGTCGAAGTTTGCAGCGAAGCTTGAGCTGGGTACGCGCCTTGCTTATGTGATCCAGAGTCGGAACGCAAGGTTTTGGGTACTTCTAGTCGCCCTCGCGATCTTGGTGATTCTGATTGCGACAGTTTTTTTGCAGTCTCGCAGATCAGCACAACCGTTTGAAATGGACGACTTGTATGGCCTGTTGGATTAAGTGGCTTTCAGAAGTGGGGACGGATCACACACTGTGAACGAGGATCGAGATTGTCCGCTGAAAACGAAGCGCGTCGTGGTCGGGCAAATTACGATCTGCCGCGGCTGTTGTTGCGGCAACGTCGAGCGTGGTTTGCCCGAGGTTCCGGTGGAATGGCTGAAGAGTGAATGGCGGAAACGGGGACTGCTTAAGCGAGTTCAACTGACTATCAGCGGCTGTGTTGGACCATGCGATGTACCGAACGTGGTCGTGATTACAAGCTCATCGGGCACGGAATGGTTGGGGAATATCGTTAACTTCGACCAGTACCGAAGCCTGGTTGAGTGGGCTGTCCGGTGTCGGGACGCGGGCGAGATGTTAGCCCTGCCGCGCGAATTCCATCAATGCAGGATTACCCCATTTCGCTCCTAGAAATTTGGGAAATCCCTTGGGGAGCTGTCGAACAGCCATCCACACAAGAGGTTCCCTGAACGTGCAGAGAACACCACAACGAACATTGCGACATCCACACAGATCAAAGCTTCCGTGGATTCGAGCATTCCTATTGGAGGCGCAAAGGAGTGACCTAGTGGTATCAATCTTCAAAAAGAGTCAGGATCGGAACAACGGAGCGAATCGTACGGAGGGGATCATTCGGCTGCTATTGATAATTCTGTGGGCAATAGTCGTCGTCGTGTTGGGTTTTTACTCGGGTTTTGCCTATCACCACCACTAGTATTGGCGAGCGGCCATTAAACAGAAAACACTGGTGAGATGTGCAACCTGGAGACATTGCTTTGGTACGGCCAAACAGACTCAGCCAAGCATCTGCGTTACCAAGAGTCTCGAATTCTCGTGAAGTATTGGTGCTGCAGACGTGCTTAATACATACCTGGTTAGGTACTCTCGCATTGCGTTCGTTTCCCGTTTTGGTATAGATTCAAACGAAGCTTCCGTGGGGTAGCCGTTATGCGGTCGATATCGAAGCGGATATCGTGTCTTTGCCTATTGCTGACTCTCTGGTCAGCAATGGCATTTGCCGCTCATCAACATTCGAACGCTACTGAGTCGGCAACGTGCACCGTCTGTATCGCCGCCCATTCAGCTTCCCCAAAAACCACAACCACCTTGCCAAGGGTGCTGTTCGTTTCTGTATCCACCTTTCTGCCCGAGCCGATCTCGGCCAAGCAACGCCTGATCGTGTTCGCCCTGTGCGTTCGCCCGCCTCCTAGCGTCTAAGAATCCAATTGCACTCGTAATCTAGGCCGGTTCGTATCCCGAGAACCGTTTCCTTTGATTCTTAGACCAAATTCTCTGGAGGAATTCATGTTGGCTTCTTACAAGAAGTCGCTTAATGCGGCTTTTCTGGCGGTTTGCTATTTGGCGCTGAGCCTAAGCGCTTACGCACAATCGGGTGGAAGCTCGACCTCGGTCACAGGTACGGTCCTTGATCCGACCGGTGCAGCGGTCGCGTTTGCGGGCATAGAAATTCATAACCCGGTCAGCGGCTTTGAGCGAACCACGGCTACCGACAGTTCAGGCAAATTTACCATCCCCAATGTGCCGTTCAATCCGTATCACCTCACTGTGCTGGGACACGGGTTTGCTGCTTATTCACAGGATATTGATGTTCGGTCTGTTGTTCCCGTGAACCTCAACATCACCCTCAAGGTGGGAGGTGGGTCCGAGAGCGTGACGGTCGAGGCTCAGGCGACCGATTTGCTGGAGAACGATCCAACCTTTCACACGGACGTGGACAAGAGCCTGTTCGACAAGCTCCCCCTGGAAAGTCAATCGTCATCACTCAGTAATTTGGTAACGCTCGCCACTCCCGGCATTTCGGCGGACTCGAATGGATTGTTCCACGGCTTGGGTGAGCACGCGGAAGCCTCGTTTGCGGTTGACGGTCAACCCATCACGGACCAGCAGAGCAAGATTTTTTCCAATCAGATTCCGCTGGACTCGATCCAATCGATGGAGGTGATCGCGGGAGCGCCCCCTGCGGAATATGGGGACAAGACCAGCGTTGTGATCAATGTGACCACGCGCTCAGGACAGGGTGTGACGACGCCGCACGGCAGCGTCACCGCGTCTTATGGTTCTTTCGGAACTTCCACCGCAGCAGCCGATCTCTCTTACGGCGGCCAGAACTGGGGAAACTTCATCTCGGTAAGCGGTTTAAACAGCGGGCGATTTTTGGATCCACCCGAGTTTGTCGTTCTGCACGATAAGGGCAACGAAGAGAATCTGTTCGACCGCGTGGACTACCAGATCAGTTCCGCGGATTCAATCCATTTGAACTTCGGCTACACGCGCTCATGGTTCCAGACGCCGAATACGTTCGATTCCCAGAACGCGACGCCCTGGAATTGTGTCGTAGTCTGCAACGGAGGCCTGGACCCGAATGGCAATGTCGTGGGGTCGGCGGATCAGCGCTCGCAAATCAAAACCTTCAACATTGCGCCATCCTGGACGAGGCTGCTCAGTTCCACCTCTGTGTTTACCTTGGGCGCCTTCGTTCGCCGGGATCAATTCAACTACTACCCCAGCGGCAATCCTTTCGCCGACCTCGGCCCCATCAACCTTCAACGGGAGAGCATCGGACAGAATCGGAAGCTGACCAACGCTGGGCTGCGGTCGGATCTGTCGTATGTGAAAGGGATTCACAACATAAAAATCGGGGCGGTCTACGAGCAGACGTTCCTGGATGAGCAAGACCGTCTCGGCATCGTCGATCCGACGTTCCTTCCCTCCCTTACAGATGCAAATGGAGCCCCTTGCTACAACACCACAACGCACCAGGCCATCGATTCACCGTGTACCGATTTGTTCCCGTACGATCTCACGCAGCCGGGCGGAGGCAGTCTCTATACCTTCAACGGTCACACCGACGTGAAGGAGTTTTCCGTGTACGTGCGCGACAACATCACCAAGGGAAACTGGTCTTTAAACTTGGGCCTGCGCGGCGATTTCTACAATGGCCTTGTCACCCATAAGGAAGGTGAGCCTCGCATCGGTATCGCCTACAACGTCAAGAAGACGAATACCATACTTCGCGTGTCCTATGCGCGACTGCTGGAAACTCCATTTAATGAAAATCTGGTGCTCTCCAGCACCGGGTGCGCGAATGCGGTGTTGAATCCACTTCTTGGCTGTACGGTGCCAGGTGTAACGCCGTTCAATCCGGGCTTTCGCAATGAGTTCCACGCCGGCATTCAACAAGCCTTCGGACGGTATCTCGTGTTCTCAGGCGAGTACATCTGGAAGTACACGCACAACGGTTACGACTTCAGCATTCTGGGGAACACTCCGATCACGTTTCCCGTGGAATGGGAGCGGGCGAAGATACCCGGATATGCAGCCCGCGTGAGCGTACCGAATTTCCATGGATTTTCCGCACTGGCGGTCTTCTCCAGTGTGGCGGCGCGCTTCTTTACGCCCCAGATTGGCGGAGCCGGAGCGGTTCCTTCGGTGGCGCTGGCGGGCGGGTCCACTCCGTTTCGGATTGATCACGACGAGAAGTTCAATCTAACCACGCACTTGCAGTACCAGCCGTGGAAGCGAGGTCCGTGGTTCGGCTTTAACTGGCGCTATGACAGCGGCCTGGTTGCTGGCCAGACGCCTTGCTATGGCGGCAATTGCGCACAGACCACCACCGATTCGACCGGGGCCCCGGCGGTCGCGATGACGGACTCGTTCGGAGTTCCGCTCACAGCCGACCAGGAATTCGAATCCGGCCTTTTTTGCGGATCGCAGCGCGCCACTCCAACGATTGCTCTGCCCAACCCCTGCCCTCTGTCGCTATACGGGTCGAGTCTGCTAAATGTGCCTAAGCCGAATACGGAGGATGACGACAAGAATCCACCGCGCATCGCGGCGCGGAGCCTTTTCGACGTTTCCATCGGGCATGACAACATCTTCCGCGGCGATAAGTACAAGGTGAGTCTCCAACTCACCGCGATCAACTTAACCAACAAGTACGCACTTTACAACTTCCTCTCGACGTTCAGCGGCACGCATTACGTCACGCCGCGGGCGATCACGGGGGAGATCGGGTTCCACTTCTAACCCCCGTCGTGCGAGAGGGCGCCGGTGAAAAGGCACCGACGCCCTCCACTTTCGAAATAAGCACGAGGGGGAGAACGGTGAGGATTGTGACAATGTCGCAAACGGGCGAGATGCGCATGCAATGGTGGTTTTTCGAGGTCACAAAGGAATCCGGTTCAAAGGAGGAACCCATGAAACGAAATGTCCTGGCAGTGATCGTGGTACTTGCAGTGCTGAGCGTCGTCGCCAGAGCCGGAACCATCAGCGGCAAGATTTCTGGAGTCTCCGGCGAGTCCGTGGTTTACGTTGACACGATTGCGGGCAAAGCCTTCGACCGTCCCTCCGAACATGCCTTGGTGGACCAGAAAGGGCTGCTGTTCACGCCGCACATTCTGGTCGTGCAGCAAGGCACTACCGTGGACTTTCTAAACAGCGATAAAGTTGGTCACAACGTGTTCTGGCCCAGCGTCGGTGGCAACAAGAGTCTGGGACACAACCTGGGAACCTGGCCACAAGGTGAGAAGCGATCTTTCAGGTTCGATACTGCAGGGACGGTGCCGCTGCTGTGCAATGTGCACCCGGAGATGGCCGGCTACATCGTAGTTGCTCCGACTCCATACTTCGCCAAGACTGACAAATCCGGTGAGTATAAAATCGACAACGTTCCTGACGGCAGCTACGCGGTCGTTGCCTGGCATGAAGGCGCAAAGAACCAATCCAAACCGGTGACCGTCAGCGGCGACACCAAGGCGGATTTCACCCTGAGCAAGTAAGCGAATGACCCGAGTCAAGAGCGCGACTAAGGCCAACTGTCAGAGGGCACAAATAGAGTGGCGCTTCACGGCGATCAACTTGACCAACAAGTGCGCACTCTACAACTTCCTTTCGACCTTCAGTGGCACGCACTACGTCACGCCGCGTGCGCTGACGGCGGAAATCGGTTTCCACTTCTAGCAGCACCTCCCCCGTCGATGAGGACAGTACGACCGACCGTACTGTCCTCTTTTGTAGCATTCCTGCGTTGGAGCGGGGCCATGAAGCGGTCAAAGTTCACCACGCGTGAAGGCCTGGTCATGCTGTTGGGAGTAGCCCTCGTGCTTATCGTGATGCTATGGCTCATTCTGTCTGGCATCGTGCAGGTCAACCATTGAAGCCAGTTGCGCGAAAGTGGGGAACACAGCGGCGTTCTGTTCGCGGAGGACAAAGATCGATTTCGCTTTCTCCGCGGAACCTCAACTGGCGTGAGGTTCCTTCATCATGAGGAGGACCATTGAAATCTGGCCTGTGTCTGCTTCTGATGGTCGGTGGGTTCGTACCTCCGAGCGCGGCTCAATCGGGGCAACGACAAATCGATGAGCCTGCGGCCAATCCTGCCCGGCCCACCGTAAGCAACCCCGCGACGCTTACACCCGTCGGGTACCTGCAATTCGAAACGGGCGTTCTCGGCGCCACTGACTCGCCCGAGTTTTCAACACGCCACGAATGGAACGAAGTCATAAAGCTTGCGGTTTCGCGCCGTCTAGAGTTTGTCGAGTCTTCTGAACCTCTAGTCCACTACACCGCCGAAGGAATTACAGCAAACGGAACAGCCGAAGTATTCCTCGGCGCGCAAATCGTGCTCATGCCGGGCGAGGGTGTGAAACCGACTTTGGCAGTCAGCTATTCCCGTCGTGCTTATGACGGCGGCGCGCCCGAGCTTGACTTCGGCAGCCCTCGGAACTCGTCGGTGTTTTACGCGAGCGCTGACGTTAAGGGATTCCACTATGACGCGAACGCCGTCTTCAACGAGGTTCTTCAAAGTTCAGTGCACAGGCTCCAGTTCGGCCAAACGCTTTCCATCTCGCATCCAATCGTGAGAGGCTTTGCAGTGTCGGGCGAGATCTGGCGCTTTACGCAGCCCTTTTTGCGCAACAATGCAGTGGGTAATCTCTGGGCTGTCAGCTATACGGCGCGCAGAAATCTGGTCTTCGATGCGGGGTTCGAAAAGGGATTAACGAGCACATCCACCCACTGGGAAGGGTTCGTCGGCTTCACATATTTGCTACCGCATCGGCTCTGGTAGCCGAGATTGGCTTCGTGGTAAGGAAAGGCGGATTGCACGGGCACTCCCGCACCACATGGCAAATAGTGAATCTGCTGACCTTCACTTGACGAACTGGACGGAGGCGCTGAACGCTGTGCGTAACTGGTCGCTGCGAGGACAACGCTTGCGAGCAGGGTCACTGGTAAAACGCACCGTCGCAGTCCCCTGTGTGCCAAGTCCGGGCCTCTCGCGGCTTGCCGTGCTAGACTTTATCCGGAAGTTGTTCCAGGACGACACGCATCAATTTACTGCGCGTCCGCGCGCACCGACCCGGATCACCTGATTTGTGCTCTTCACCTTGAGAATTCTCAGAACTCCAGCCGCGCCTGGAACGCGATCATGCGTGGACTGCTATCGCCACCCAAGCCGACGCCCAGCAGGCCTGTCGGCGGTGAAGTTGTATATGCAAGCGCTCCAAACCCTGTCTGCGTGGGAGGCTTTCCTGGAATCCCCGCCAGCACCATGCTTGGAAGTCCAAAGTTCGGATGGTTGAAGACATTGAAGAACTGAGCTTCGACTCTGAACTTCACCCGCTCGGTTACCGGAAACAATTTCGTGAGATAGAAGTCATTCCAGAAGAAATCGGGACCGCGCAGGGCATTCCGACCAAGGTTTCCGAATTGGCAATTCTGCGGGTTGTCGCCACCGGAGCACTGCCCTGTGCTTGGATCAACAGCTGATCTAAAGGCGTCCGGATTTAGCCACTGAATCGTACCCGGCTGCGTTACTCCAGGAATGGGATGGTGCGCATAGAGCGGGACGCCGGGAACCGCACTCGCGAACTGCGGTCCACTGCCTTGCACAATTCCGTTTCCGTTGGCTGAATAGGGCGTGCTCAGGACGGAGAACGGCACCCCGCTATGCCAGAACATGGTTCCGGAAATCTGCCAGCCGTTTAGTGCATGAGCCAACAGATGATTCCGAACTTGGATGGGCAGCTGATAAACATACTGCGCATTGAGATTGTGCCGGATGTCATAGTCGCAAGGGCCATAGTCGCGGGCCAGGTCTCCCGGCAGAGGGGAGAGAATCCCTCCAGCAGAGAACTGAAGGAATCCTCCGTTCGACACTGTATCCATGCAACGGCTCCAGGTGTAGTTGACCTGTCCTTGCAGACCATGGCCGAGTCGCTTCATCGCGGTCAGTTGAAGGCCGTTGTAGTGACTGTTCTCGCCAGTGGAGAATTGTGTGACCGAGGCAAATCGTGGATCGGTAGGCTGCGATGGGAACGGAGCAAAACATCCCTGGCAAGGTGTACCGCTCGCCGTTTTCACAGTCTGGTATCCGTTGACCTGCGTCAAATATGGCTGATTCACAGCGCGCGTACCGACGTATTGCGCTTGCAAACTGGCCGTCGTTCCGAATTGATGTTCAATTCCCAGGCTCCACTCCATGAAATACGGCGCATGCAGCTTGCCATCGGGCACCGCCGTCATCGCGACTGGCGGAAGACAAGGCACCGCATTTGCCTGTGAACACGAAAGCATACCCAGGGGAAATCCCGCAGTGAAAATCTGATTCGCGGCAATGGTTGCGTCGACTGCGCTGCTGGCCACTCCCGGCGCGATCGCCGCGCAACCGACCACCGGGTCGCAGCCAGCAGATCCTTTTCCGCCCACGCTGCCAAGCAGTCCTCCCTGAAACGTCTTGTCGTAGGGAGGATTCGTGCCCACCAGGTCGGCCACAGTGCCTGGCAAAATATCGCTGAAAATTCCGAAGCCCACCCGGAGCACGGTTTTCGGCTCGAACTGCCACGCGAGCGCTGTCCTTGGCTGCAGAACAGCCAGCGGGGTGGACGAGAACAGATTGCCGAGATGAGTTTGAATAACGGCGTTCAGCGGTTGATTATCATGCTTGATGGAACTGAAGGAGCCGCGAAGACGGCTGACCTGCTCATGCGGATTCAGCGGATTGGAATTGAAGGTGTCGCGCACACCGAACGTCCAGGTAAGGTTGCGGGTCACTCTCCAAGTGTCCTGGGCATAGATATCGAGGTTGAGGAAGTTGAAGAGTTCATTTGCGCTCGAAGGGAAAGCCTTCGACGCGGTGTTTGCTACTCCATAGATGAATTGCGACAAGTTCGCGTAGGTGACCGTCGGGACCGTGCCTTGCCCGAAATCGTAGTCGTTTAGGCGGAGGATTCGGGTGTTCGTGCCGAACCTCAACTCGTGGGCCCCGTGGCTCCAGGCCAGATTGTCATTGATGAAAAACCGGGATGCTCGCCTACCTTGAACCCAGGTGTTGTCAAGCCCCCCCATGGGGGTGAAGGCATTCGCGCCCGTGCCCTGCAACACAATCGGAAATGCCGCGAGCGTCTTCTGCAAGTTGGCAGGCCCAAACAAGCTCTCATACCAGGAAAACGCGGGATTGAAATAGTTCACCAGGTTCTGTGAAAAAACATGGGTGTAGCCCGCCGCAAACGAGTACAGGGGTTGAGGAGATACCGCATCAAACAGGGAATTGATTGGATCTGTGTAGGCAGCTTGCACGCCGTTGTCGACCTGGAAACGAAACCAAGCCGTGTCCTTCTGATTGAAGTTGTAGTCGACGCGGACAGTCTGTACCTGCTCATGGTCGTCGCTGGTGTGCGAAACGCTCTGCCGGTTGGCGCAACCATCCCCGGCGGCGCCAAGCGGGCAGCCAAGTACCTGAGTGGGTGTGCCGGTGGTATTTCCGAAGAGCGGGAACATCTGGTCCCGATAAAACGGGATCAACTGCGGCGCCGCAGGATAGCAATTCTCATTAGGGCCGCTAGGCACGCAGCCGGTTGTTTGACCCGACTGAAGTTCCCCCAACACATAATCTTGGAATGCCGGACTGGGAACAATCGCGGCCGTGACGATGGGAAGCGCGATCCGCACCCATTCGCTGTCGAAGAAGAAAAAGAGCTTGTTGTGCACAATAGCGCCGCCTAGACTGCCCCCAAAATGATTCACAGTCGATCTGGGCTTGTGATGCCCGGACGTCGCATTGGTAAAATAGTCGGACGCATTCAGTAGCGAACCATTCCACAGTTCATAGAGATTCCCGTGAAACTGGTTCGCGCCAGACTTGGTGACGTAGTCAACTTGGGATGCTCCATACCGTCCTTGATCCACGGAGTAGGAAAGCGTGTTGACGGTCACTTCTGAAATCGAATTCAACCCCAGCACGAGGTTGGTGGAAAGGCCGCTGTTAAGATTGGTGAGCGGATCGTTCGTTTCCAGCCCATCCACGATGTAACCATTGGAGAGGGCGGGAAGTCCGTTGAACTCCACATTGCCGTATCCGTTGGTACCGCCCACAAAATCATTGCCGCTGCCCGCGGTATTGATGAGGGCACCGGGGGCAAATTGCAAGGGGTAGGTCATATCCCCGCCGGGATTCGGCAGGTCCTCCAGCGCCGGCGCACTCAGAGTCGTGGATGTGTTTGCGTTCTCCGGATTGATGATTGGAGCTTCGCTGCTTACCTCAACCGTCTCATTTGACCGGGCCACCTTAAGTGTGAAATCCACCGTCTGTTTTTGGCCCAGGCCCGAAACGACTTTGTCATTCTGCTGTGGCTCGAAGCCCTGCGCTTCCACTTTGACCGAGTAAGTACTCGGCTTTAACTGGGGGAAGTTGAACCGGCCTGCCTCATCGGTCGTGGCGCTACGCCTCAGTCCAGTCTCGGGGTTGGCGATTGTCACTGTCGCTCCCGGCACCACGGCGTTGGTCGTATCCCGAACCTGGCCAACAATTGCACTGGTGGTTTCGCCTTGTGCCAGTGCCTCCGCCGGAAGAAGACACGCGACGCACAACACAAGAAGAGCAAAGCGAACTACTCGCACACATGTATTCCCCACTCATCTGGCCCGAGGCGGCAGCGTTTGCTCCGCTGCGCTATGTTAACCAAGGATGATTGTAGATAGTTAACCATAGTTAAGCACGGCGCACAAGGGAAAAGCGGAGAAGCGGGGAAGGGGTAGGAAGCCTTAGTTTGTGGTTGGTTGCCAGCAAGTCAGAGTCGCCAGGAACTTAGGGAACCTCTGAAGAACTCTGCGATCCACAGGCGGAGCGTATACGGTATAAGTCGAGGTGAAAAGGCGAGTGCGACAACAAACGTTAGCGGCGCAGACGGGGTTCGAGAAGTACGGGCGGAAGACGAAGCGGGAGCGGTTTCTGGAGGAGATGGAGCAGGTGGTGCCGTGGGCCGAGTTACAGGGGTTGGTGGAACCACACTATCCGAAGGGAGAAAACGGGCGGCCTCCGGTAGGACTGAGCATCATGTTGCGGGTGTATTTTCTACAGCAGTGGTTCAACCTGAGCGATCCGGGGGCGGAGGATGCGCTGTATGAATCGCCGGTGCTGCGGCACTTTGTGGGCATCGATCTGGGGCGTGCGCCGGTGCCGGACGAGAGCACCATTCTCGGGTTTCGTCACCTGCTGGAGAAGCACGAACTGGGCGGGGCGATGCTGAACGCGGTGAACCAGTATCTGGAAAGCCGGGGCATCCGCATCACCACGGGGACGATTGTGGATGCGACCATTATTCATGCGCCCTCGTCGACCAAGAACCGAAGCGGAGAGCGCGACCCGGAAATGCATCAGACGCGCAAGGGAAAGCAGTGGTACTTCGGGCTGAAGGCGCACATCGGAGTGGACTCCAAGCAAGGCCATGTGCATTCGGTGTGCACGTCGGCGGCTTCGGTAGCGGACAAGCACATGTTGCCGGATCTGCTGCACGGGGAAGAGCGCAAGGTGTGGGGCGATGGCGCGTATCAGGGGCAGGGGGGAACGATCCGGCAGGCGGCGCCGCAGGCGCAAGATATGACCAGCCGCAGGGTCAAGTACAAGAACTTTGTGGACGAGTTACAGAAGGCCAAGAACCGGGTGAAGGCCAGAGTGCGAGCGAAGGTGGAACATCCGTTCCGGATTCTGAAGCGCATCTTCGGCTTCGAGAAGGTGAGATACCGCGGGATACAGAAGAACCATCATCGACTGTGCGCCAGCTTTGCGCTGGTGAACCTGTACTTGCACCGCAAACGGCTGGCGGTGGCGAGGGCGTAGTGTCTTTGAAAGCCGCGTAAATGGCGGGTTCCGGCAAAGTCGCAAGCCATACAGGGGAATTCCTGGCCGGTGCAGGTCTGGAATTTCCGCCGCCTTCAAAATTGATGGTTGCTCAGAGGTTCCTTAGGCCGGTCAACGCTCGGTTGGCCCATGCAGCCGTGGACACCGCTGTTCAACTTTGCTCCGAAACGTCGTTCGGCTTCAAACCAGAATCAGGGTCCGCCGTTACTGGAGCGTAGCGACGCAGAAGTGTAATGGAAACTACCAGTACAAGGATCAGCAGACCCAACAAACCAAGTTCAATCATCGAAGAGTGGAAAATGGCGCTTGAGCCTTCGGTCGCCCATGCACCTTCTTTCGTGAGCGTGGCTGCTTCCAGGGTAATCACCAAAACGCGGCGAATTGAGGCAATCAGTCCGACGATCAGAAAGGGTTCTGTAACCAGAACATGGGAGCGAATGGAGATACGTACTGTATGCAGAATCTCCACCAGCATCAGCACAATGAGGAGTTGGTTCAATACCCTCAGAGTCTGGGCTGCAACCGTCCAATGACTGAGACCGATCCACAGTATTTGGCCCGCGGTTGCGATGGTCACAAAGGCCGTGACAGCCAGGAACACTGCGAGAACGGAGTAGATGACTATCTCGGTCTTGCCCAGATAGTAGTCAAAGTGGTGGCGTAATCTGTCCTCGACCATATCAGACTCAAGTTTGAAATCGAAATACGAATTGGTATCGCTGTGAAGGGGAGCGCAGACATAAGTGTCCGCGCTCCAAACCCCTTCTTTCCTTTCTTTGCCGTCTCAGTAGCCTGTTTCAGAGAGTCCTCCAGCACTCTCTGCCCTGAAAGCAAGTTAGCGCGAGCGGTGATCGCGGTGTTCTTCCACGCGGTGGCGTCCTTCGCGCGCCGCTGCGCGCTCACGCTCGGTGCGCTCGTGCAGCACGTGCTGTTCGGGCAGCCGCTCGCCCGCACTGTATCGCGGGAGAGCGTAGGGATGAACGTACTCCCGCCGGTTGATCCAGGTCCGCCGCCAAGGTGCGTTGTTGATAAATACCACGTGCGAGCCCCAGTCAAAGCGGCAATATCCCCAGCCCCACGGGCGAAAGAAATCGCCAATGGTCACGAAGAATCCAAAGCGGATCACACCGCCGACCACGATTCCGGGCGCCGGCGGAAAGAAAACAATTGCCGGGTCATAGTACGGCACCGGGATGAAGGCCGGATGCACGGGCACAATCGTGATGTACGGCCCATCGCTCACGATGATCTGGGCGTTACTGCGCAGATATCCGTACTCCCTGGCCTTCTTGCGCTCTCTCTGCACCGCATCCATCACGTCCTGCTGCTGGGCCAAGAATGCGTTGCCGAGATCGGTGGTCCAGCTCATGTCGTTGGCCATCATCTCCAGCACTGAAGGGAATGGCAGGAGCGCCTGCACGCTAGGATCCCACGGAAGATGATCCGCCTGGATCGCGTTGGCAAGGGCTTGCCCGGTAAGGTAGTGGTGCTGATCGGCCCAGCGCGCCGCATCCGGAATCTGGTCGGAATACGTCGCGGCCGCAAGCACCTGCGCCAGGAGTGAATCCGGATACAGCGCAATGCGCGCTACCAGCTTGTCGAGTTGCTCCGGCGTGAACGACGGAGCAGGCGCGCCCTGCGCAAAACTGAGAACGGGAACTACTGCTAAAACCACCAGAACTGCCAGCATCAGAATTGCTTTCTTGGTCTTCATACAATCCTCCTAAATTAGGTCGTCAATTAGGCTGACGAAAATTAGGTACACGAACCTCAATTCATTGATTGGCTACCAGCAGGTGATTCTCGACCGAGAACACCCCGGTTACCTCGCGCGCTCGCATCTCGGCGATCTGCTTGTCCATCGCGCTATCCACAACCCCGTACAGCTTTACATTTCCGTTTTCAACCACAATGCGGATGGGAGCTTGTGGATCCAGCGAATACTTCTGGAGCGCGGGATCGCGGTAGATCGCCATAGCCGTGCGTACGCGCAACTCATCGTCAAATTCAGAGAGTGGCAGGACGTTAATTTCGTCCTTCACGTCACGCACGCCAGGAGTGTCCTCGACTATGCTGAGCGCGGAAGCTTTGTCCGGATAGCTCCGGGCCTCGCCGGAGATGGTTACGACGCCATCTCTCACGTCTACTTCGAAATTGTTGAATGTGATCCCGTAGCCAATGCGGTCATAGCGAAGCCGATTGGCAATGGTCTCGCGCAGTTCCTGATCCGAAACTGGGACAATCGGTTGCACCGCGATGAAATCGCGCACGCCCTCGATTCCGTGGTGCTTGCGCGCTAGGTGCTCGGCATCCATCTTTTCGCGATAGGTCTCAACCGAGCCTTGCAACAGCGCGACTCGATCGTCAACCGCGACAGTGACGTTGCGGAACTCCAGGCGGTTGCTGAAATCTTGCTGCAGTTGCTGAGTAAGAACGGCGTCCTTACTCGCCGCAGTAGTAGTTCCTCCATCGCTCCCCAGCGCGGAGCCAGAAATCCCCAGCACGAGCGCGAGTAGGAAGAACCAGAAGAATCGGTTCAAGCTCTTCATATTCATACCTCCAGGCTTAAGAAATTCCTTTTTTGAGTTTCCAGGCGGGGTACTCTACCTGGTTTTTTCGATGTGAATAGACGCACGGACAGCGGAAATGGTTGCAAAAGCTTAGTTGCTTGATAGCAGATTTGCTTAGTGTCTTAGCATAATATCGCTGGGGCGTTCATTATCTTTACAAGTTATTGATAATACAATAGGTAATCATCTTTCCCCTCAACTACAGCCCAAATTTCTCCTGCAACTTCGAGCTGATTTCCACAGGCATCGGAACAAGAAGAACACACGCTGCCGGCTGGGGCAAACGGCTGAGATTAGCGTTACCTGGCTAATCCATTGAAGCAATTTGACATTAGCGCTACTGTCTCTGTAAGCCCAAGGAAGAGATCTATCTGAAGGTGACGGGGGTGAATGAGGTGTTGCAAACTGCCGGTCACTTGACGCTATGACACCCTCCCGATGGTCGACCGTTCTTCGCAGGGTCACGACCGAAGGCCCCTACATCAATGAGAGCATGAGCGTTCTCGTTCTCACCGTTGTGGTGCTGGCGGGGGTCTCTGCCGTGGCCTACGCGGACAAATCCGTGGCCCCAGTTTCGCTCGCTCCTCTGTATTTCCTGCCGTTAGCTCTGAGCGCTCTGGTCCATCCGCTTCGCATCAGTCTTGCGCTTTCGATTGTCTGCCTAGTTCTGCACGATCTTGTCGGTTCCGTGCGCGATGTCGGAACCGAACACTTGTTAAAGGACGCGATAACCCTCCTTGGATATGTTTTCGTTGTCGTCGTTGTGAATCAACTGGGAGCGCAGCGACGACGGCTAGCGGAATTGGCCGAAAGACAACGCGACGAATTGGCAAACGAAATTGAGTTGGCTGCCGAGGTGCAACAGGGCATCCTGCCTCGTTCCATTCCACAGGTCCCGGGTTTTGACTTCGCGGCGCGAATGTACCCAGCCAAGATAGTGGCGGGGGACTACTACGGATTCATTGAGTTTCCCGCAGGCGAGATCGCCGTGGTGGTTGCTGATGTTTCCGGAAAAGGGGTTGCCGCGGGTCTGTTGATGCCTTCCATTGAGGTTGCTTTGCGCATGGACGCGGCACGCTTTTCGAGCACCAGCGATCTTCTGCAAACTTTCAACAACGTCGTTTGTCAGATCACCGGCGGGCACCGGTTCATTTCGCTGTTTTATGGAAAGCTCTCCCCTCAATCGCATTCTTTGGAATACACAAACGCCGGACACAACCCGCCGCTGGTGATTCGTGCCGGCACAGATCCAAGTCCTCTCGACAAAGGAGGCCCAGTGCTGGGTGTGCTCCCGAATTCGCACTACGAGAGTGAGAAGATCACTCTCCGCCAGGGAGACATTCTCGTTTTGTACACCGATGGTGCGGTCGAAGCTGAGAATCCAGCAGGAGAACAATACTCCGCAGAACGGTTGTCAAGGACCGTTGGTTTGCATCTGCAACAGAACGCTAGCGAACTGATCGAGACGATTTATACGTCCGTTATCCAATTTCGGAGGACGACTTCACTAGCCGACGACCTCACGTTGGTGTTGTTGAAGAAGTTGTAGCGCCAACGGCAACTGAACCAGACTGTGCCCAACAAACCGCGAGATGGCGCCATTGTTTTGACTGCAACGACTCTTGGGACGAAGGGCTCGATCTTGTCAAGCCTGGCGAAGTAGCCAATTACCCCTGCGATCCACGGATTGTGCCCGAGTGACGGGCTAAGCGGAAGTTATGCGCTGGAGGGTCTTGGTGCGGATGGAGAGACTCGAACTCTCATGGGTTTCCCCGCCGCCCCCTCAAGACGGTGTGTCTGCCAGTTCCACCACATCCGCAATTCAAGAACTTTACTGGAGACACAAACCTAGGGTGGATTAGGGGATTTGAACCCCCACGCCTTTCGGCGCCACCCCCTCAAGATGGTGTGTCTGCCAGTTCCACCACTTCCGCACTTTGTAAATTACTTTTAATCAATAGCTTAGCAAGTTCGTCCTGTGAGGGCATTTCCAACTGCACCGGATTTTGCACCGACTTCTTGCACGCGTTGCGATCCTCGGGCCGCTGCAAGTCTGCCAGTCGCGCAAACAACTTGTGGACCGCAGCCTCTCGCGGATGTACGTAGCGCATCGTGGTCTTAATGTTATCGTGTCCGGCGACATACTGCAACGTAAAGGGGTCCGTGTACTCTCCTGCCTCAGTCAAAAAAGTATGACGCATAGCGTGCAGTCCGGCATCGGGATGAGTTTTGATCTTTTTCCGTATCTGGCCTATCTGTACCTCCAGCACCCAAGGCCCCAGAGGCTTTGTCGGATCTTGAGGGCTCGTGAAGACATAATCGCATTGGGAGTCTTTCAGAAGCCGTTCGAGTACTTCCTTCATTTCGTGATCAATAACCAGCTTGCGCTTTCGCGCTCGCCGTTTCAGACCACGCTTGATTATTAGCTCTCCGCAGATCTTCCCATCTGCACGCTGCTCCGAGTGGAGGCGAACGCAATCTTTCATCAGCTTTAGCATCTCGTTACGACAAATACCGGAGTGCCGCGCCAGAATGGAAGCCGATCGCAAAGGTTCGGCGGAACGCGAAGTCCATTGCGCATACTCCGCCGCGGGAGGCAGCGGGGATCGACCGTCGGCACTTTGGCAATCAACTTAAGCTTGAGATGCGCATAACGCAGAGCCTTGCGGAAAGTGGCCAAATACCGATTAACCGTGGTTTTGCCCACGGGCGTAGGTTTTCCGTCACGCCGCCGCCCCGCGTATTTCAAAGCCCAAGTTTTGAACGCTTCGATGTGAGCTTCGTCGATCTGGTCGAGGGGTAGATCGGCCCAAGGACCGTAGCTGAGCAGCTTCCGATAGCTCTCCTGATAAAACTTAACCGTGCCTTTTTGTTCGGCTTTGGCTGTGGCAACCCACTCATCGAAAGTTGTTTGGAACTGTCTCAGCGTAGGAATGCCCCCGCGCTTTTCATCACTCGCGGAAGATTTCCGCTCCGGCTGGGGTTCTTCGAGGCCAGCGGCCTGGCGAACAATGCGAGCTCGCGCCGCACCCGCGATAACCTCTGCATCACGCCGGTTTTCAGTCCCAGTCGATCGGTAGTATTCCTTACCTCGGTACTGGAATTTGTAGGCGTAGAACGAGCTTCCGGAGCGTTTGAATACTTTCATCAGCCTGCCGCACGTCGGGTGTTGCTTGTCACGAACTGACGGATGGTTTCCGGTCGAATCATGACTCTTGTGCCAACTTTCACATAGTCGATCCTACGACCCTGAATCCAGTCACGCAAGGTTTTGACCGAAATCCCTAGCAAATGGGCAGCTCTGCTCACGTCGAGTAAGGGTTCGATGGGATCGGATGCAAAGGCTGGGGGCTTTGCTTCGTGCAATGTGCACCTCGACTATGACCTCATACTTGACAATAGCTGATTTGTACACGTACAGTCAATATGTAACGTTACTATTTTATCGCCTGTAGCTATCAGGAAAGGACCAGCATGGCAGAGAGCGCCGCGACACCGCAGCAGCCAGTGATCTCCATTCGTATTTCCGAGGCTCTGCGTTTAAAGCTTGAGGGCTTAAAGGTGCTCATATCCATGAAGAGCGGCGAACCCGTTTCCACATCGGAGGCGGCAAAGCAGCTTCTTGAGTCCTCAAAAGAAGAACGACTTGAGCTGGTAAGTCTGCTTACCGAGCCGACCGAATCTCTGCTAATGATTCGCCGAAAGGCAGACTCAAAGCTCCCGCTTTCGCAAGCAGAATGGACCGCCGTTGCCTATTTCTGTCTGCACGGAGTGGAGAGATTTGCCAACACCGCACAGACGGAGATTTCATATGAATCTCTTGCTGGAATCCTTGAGGCATTCCAGGCGGTTTACGGTTTGCTTCGCAAACCAAACAAAACCCATTTGGACTCTTTCTTCGTCGCACATCTCCCGCCCGATCGGCAAGCCGAAGCGAAGAAACCGGAAGAGATCGGAAGCGACGATGTTCGGCGCGCTGTCACCCACACCATTCGGATGCTAAAAAACCCGACAGAAGAGCGGCAGAGACCCATCTTTGTCGCCCGGAACCTCTACTTTCTCCTCGACGAGCTAGACTTCCCCAATATCGAGAGGCTAAACGAGGCGCTTCGGCCGTACTGGCCGACCCTGTGGCGCGTGTGCGCCCGCGGCCACTATTTTCACTATGGTAAGCCCTTGCAAGATCCGAACTCTTCGTCAGGGGGAATGGACGCTCCATTGAATCCGCCATTACCGAAATTTGAAGAAGGCGACTACCGTCTCGAATTCGTGCGCTCGCCGAGCGAAGGTTTTTCCGTTTGGTTGTCCTTCCCCGGAAGACTTGCGCCGCTCTATCCCGTGGAGGGATACCCAAAGATTTCGGAATTCAGGACGATCCTAGAACGGCTGGATGTAAGGCGGGTGCTGATTTCCTGGAATGGCCGCTATTTTCTCGCGTACACGGTGGCTGACGAAAAGGACGAAATCGGCGTGAATTTTCGCGCTCGTGACAACGGAATTACGTTTAACTTTCGTGGCGAAGACTGGCAGTCCATCAAGAAGCTGTTTCGACGCGCGTGGCAGGCTCCGCAAGTACGCCGCCTGTGGGACGCGCTGGCTCTTGAGTATGGCGAGTTGTAAGAACGCGGTGCTTCGCACCGGAAGAAGTGGGGACACGTCACCCCCAAATTGGGAACTGCGGAGCGCCCGGCCGCGCTTCGATGTTTACGCAGGTTAACTTTCGTTGCGTCAACAAAATTAGTCTCCGCTGGATGACTGCAATATCGAAGGGATGATGTTTGTTTGCGACAAAGCGCTGCCCATCGTCGATCACGTAAACGCGTTGAAGCGCAAGACCTTGCGGTGAACTGGCAATTACGCAGTTTAATCGCAGCGGAATCAAGCGCAGTAGGGCAACAAGGCGGTTCGTCCAATGAGTAGTCCCCGCGTTCAAGCTAATCCGCAGTCCAGTTTGCCGTTCGGAGAAGAGGCGAAGCCCGGCTTCCGCACCAAGACCGCGGCCACGAGACTGACTCCCGAAGAACTGGCAGAAATAGAAGCTGCCGCCGAAAGCGCGGGACAGGCTCTCTCCGAGTGGCTGCGCGGGACCGCTCTGTCCGCTGCGCGACAGCGGCCCGCCGATCCCGCGAATTGGTGTTGGCCGAAGTCTGGGCGGTGCGTTACGCGCTGCTTGAATCTCTTCCACGCAGCCGCCGAGGCCGCAGCGGAAGGCAGACAATTGTCGCCCGATTCCGTCCTCAAAATCCGCGACCAAGCCGACGCACGAAAGCTCCATCAGGCTCGCAAACTTCTTGAAGAATTCTTTGCCCGCGAGGGCAAGGAAAGAGCTCGTATGCCATGAGTGCCATGCCTTTTCCCGGAAGCTTTTCGCTCTTGACGCCGTTGCTTTGGGTAGCCGCGATGTTCCTTTTGCTACTGGCTGTGCGGAGTGTGTTGCAGAACCGGTCCTCACATAAAGGGCGGGATAGGGAGACGATCGAATGGGGCCGGCCTCGGCCAAGTTTGATCCAGAGATGGAGGATAAAGATGGGCAGAATCCGATTCAGACTGCCGAGATTTTCGCAGCCGGCAGATGCCAGAGATCGCGCCGAAACCAGTGCCATCAGTGCCCGCGAATGCTCCCGCCGATCCGCTGAAGAAGCCGACCCAGCCGATGCTCGCGCTCTTTGGGTCAATGGTTCGACCATCGGTGCGCCCGAGACCAAACCCAAAGAGGCGTTCGCCTGGGAGAAAACGAAGGGAATCGAATGAGAGACAAATTGCCAAGAACACCACTTCACGCTTGAGGAACGCTCGCTATGCTCACGATCTCGAAACCGCTGTCAGCCAGCCAGGCGCAGACCTACCATGTGCGGGAGTTTGCCTCGCAGGAACAGAACTACTGGAGCCGCGATCAGCAGGGTCACAGTGAGTGGCAGGGCAGACTCGCCGAGCAGTGGGGGTTGCAAGGTGGCGTTGGTTCCGAACACTTTGCACGACTGAGTGAAGGCCAACATCCGCACACCGAAGAGCAACTCGTACGGCATCAAGTTTCGAGAACCTATGAAGGCAAATTTGGCAGAGAGGTGACCAGCGCCGAGCATCGCGCCGGGTGGGACGCCACATTCTCTGCGCCGAAGTCGGTATCGCTTACCGCTCTTGTGGGCGGCGATGATCGGGTGCGGGAAGCCCATCGGGAGAGTGTGCGCGCGGCACTTCAGGAGCTTGAACGATACACGCAGGCGCGAATCGGCAATGTCCATGCCCCGGAGACGACCGGGAAATTTATCGCCGCCACCTTCGAGCACGACACCGCGCGGCCCGTCGATGGCTATGCTGCGCCCCAGCTTCATACTCATGCTGTGATCTTCAACATGACCGAGCGGGAGAACGGTCCTCGAAAATGGGAAACAGATGCGAGCTTTGCAGCCCCACGAGATGTTCGTGTCACAGCGCTACGCCACGGCGGTCTACCGATCCGAGTTGGCTCTGCGTCTGGAAAAGCTGGGCTACGAACTGGAGCGCGGCAAGCATGGACAGCCGGAAGTAAAAGGCTACACGAAGGAATATCTGGAGGCTTCCAGTCCGCGACGTGAACAGATCAAAGACCATCTCCGGGAACAAGGAATCGACGGAGCCGCGGCGGCACAGATCGCGGCCCACCATACGCGCGACCGCAAGGAACTGCTGTCGCCTGGAGAAGTCTTACAGCGGCACCGCGAGTTGGCCGCACAGTACGGGCATCAGGCGGACCGCGTCATCGCGCAGGCGCGCCAACATGGGCAATACCAGATGCCGGAGCCAGAGGTTCAGGCGAAGCAGGCCGTGACCTGGGCGCGCGATCATGTCTTCGAGAGATCGGCTGTGCAGGACCGCCGCGCGATCCTTGAAACAGCGCTGGTGCGCGGCATGGGAGAAACCACCTACGCCCAGGTCCGGCAGGAATTCGAGCGCCGGATCGAGGCCGGGGAGTTCCGCGAAGTCTCGCACGTTGGTGCTGGCAGACAGTACACAACCGCCGTGATGGTACGCATGGAGCGCGAGATCGTTGGCCGGATGCAGGAAGGCAATCGGCGCGACTACAGCGATCCCATGCTGGTCTCGCCGCAAGTGCGCATCGCCACGGAAGACCGCCACCCGGAGTTGAATGCGTCGCAGCGCCAGGCAGTAGACGAAATCTTTCTTTCGCGGGAGAAGGTTGTCGGTTTAGATGGCATCGCAGGCGCGGGCAAGACAACAACTCTGTCCGTGATCCGCGAAGGCGCGGAGGCCGAGGGCTACAGGGTGGAAGGTTTCGCGCCAACATCCCGCGCGGCGCAGAAGCTCGGGGAAGCAGGCATGGAGACATCCACACTACAGAAGCATCTGGTACGTGGACAGCAGCCGGATACCGGCGAGAAACGGCTCTATGTGCTCGACGAATCCTCGCTGGCATCGACCAGGCAGGTGCATGAGTTTCTGGACCGGCTCCATCCGAATGACCGTGTGTTGCTCGTCGGCGACCGGCGGCAACATGAGGCGGTTGAGGCCGGGCGGCCCTTCGCGCAGCTCCAGGACGCCGGTATGAAAACGGTGAAGCTCGAAGAGATCGTGCGCCAGAAAGACCCAGAACTGAAACAGGTAGTCGAGCAGCTTGCGCGTGGCGAAGTGCGCGAGGCAATACAGAATCTTGACCGGCAGGGCCGAGTCCATGAGATTCAGGGCCACGACGAGCGCATCGCCGCTATCGCGAAGGAGTACGCAAAATCGCCGGAGAACACGCTGGTGATTTCTCCCGATAATCGCTCTCGCATGGAGATCAACGAGCGCGTCCATGCGGAATTGCAGCGGAGTGGCCTCGTCAGCAACGAGGAGCACCGCATCAGGACGCTAGTGCCGCGCCAAGACCTCACCGGCGCGGACCGCACATGGGCCGAGCGCTATGAGGTTGGGCGACGTGCTGCGCTATTCGCGCGCATCGAAGGAGACTGGCATCGGGAAAGGCGAGTACGCACAGGTGAAGAGCATCGACGCTCCGAGAAACCGGCTGACAGTCGAGCTGCAGGATGGCACGCAGCGCACTTACGATCCACGCCGACAGCAGGGCGTCTCGGTCTTCCGCGAGGAGATGCGGAGTTTTTCAGTAGGCGACCGCATTCAGTTCACCGCGCCGGCCAACGAATCTCAGAGTTGCGAACCGCGAGTTGGGGACCATCGAGAGCATCGAGGAAGACGGGCGGCTGCGCTTGAAGATGGACGGTGGCCGCACGGTCGAACTCGACCCGCCCAAGCATCCGCATCTCGATCATGGCTATGCCATGACCAGCCACTCCAGCCAGGGACAGACTGCCGACCGTGTCCTGATTCACGTGGACACCGAGTTGGGCGCTAAGGATCTGCTCAACAGCCGCATGGCATACGTTTCCGTCTCGCGTGGACGCTATGACGCCCAGATTTATACGAACAACGCACAGACGCTCGGGCAAGAACTCAGCCGCGACGTGTCCCATTCTCCTGCGATTCAGCAAGAGCCAGGAGCGCACAAGATAGAACCACAAACCACGCACACGAATCAGATCAGTCAGGGTTTCGGTCTAGGTCTGTGATGCAGCATTCCCGAATGACATGCCCCGGATAGCCAGAGCATAGCCGAGGCCCGGCCAGTGTCAAGGCCGCGCTTCGCGCGCCGCGTTCGCGGTCGAAGAGCCTTGACACTGGCCTTTGCGCCTCGGCTTATTATTCAGCTATCCGGGGGATGTCAGATTTTACTTCCACGAACCGGGCTCCGCGCCGAGTCGAATCGCTGTCGGAGGAAATCTGGGACTTGAGAAAGACGTGTTCAAACAAGCGTTCTCTTACGAGCATGAGAATCATTACTTATAGCGACCTGCATCTTGAATTTGGCTCGGGCTGGATGTTGCCGCCGGCAGTGAACGGAGATGTCATGATCCTGGCAGGCGATATCGTCACGCTCAGGGATTATGAGCCGCTCGACCAGATTCTGCGGAAGTGGAAGAAACCAGTCCTCTATGTGACGGGAAACCACGAATATTACACGCGGCGGCCAATGAACGAAGAGGACAATAGATTCAAGGCGTGGCTCGAAGACAGACATCCGCATGTGAAACTGCTGCTTGATGAAGAGGTCAGCATCGGGGGTGTCAATTTCTTCGGCGGCACGATGTGGACGGATTTCAACGGCGGCGATTTGCGCGCCATGGAGACCGCCCGCTCTCAAATGAATGATTACCGCCTCATCTATAACCCCGACGAAACGCCTTTCACGCCAGCAGATTCGATTGCGCTACATAAAAACTTCGCGTCGAAATTGCTGAAGTGGTTTGGCAAGAATCTAAGTGGTCCGCGCGTGGTTATCAGCCATAATGCACCGGTTATCAATCCCAACTCCAAATACAAGGGCGGCCCTCTCACGCCGGCATTTAATTCCCTGGACATGGTGGAGATCATTGAGACCCACCAGCCGGCCCTCTGGGTGTATGGCCACACGCATGAATGCGACGATCAGACGATCGGCCAAACCCGGATCATTTCAAATCAACTCGGATATCCCGGCAACCTTGGCGGTTTTGAATGCAAGGATTTTGATGAAGCGGGTCTGCCAGTCGAGGTACGCTAGCTCCGAGCGGGAAAAGATAGCCAGGGCATAGTCGAGGGCCGGTCTGTGTCAACACTCTCCAACGGCGATCCGCGGCGGGCTTTGCCCGATCTTGACACAGATGATCTCAACCTCCTTCCCGCTGTCGTAGGCAGCCTGTCGAGCTGATAGGTCCCGTCTGTCGATGTCTTGACTGCGCACTCGTTGCGAGCTTCCGAGTCACGAACGTAACTTGCCGCCCGTGCGGAATCGCCAGAAACTGGTATGTGGGTTTCGATGGCGCGGGTCAGAGGTCTAGCATGCGGCCAAGTAAGTTTAGGCGGTTGGATGGCTGTGCCTCACGTTAGTCATAATCCCGGCTTCGTGCATAATGCATTCGCCATTGCTCCAAAAGAGCTGCCAGGAGACGGGAAATGAACCGAGGCGGATTTTCGTGGTGGCGATTCTTCGGCGTATCGGCGTTCAAAGGCCGCGTCTCGCGGCAGATCGGCATCCCGCTAACTCGCAGTGGGCGCCGACAAAAGCTTGGATCGCTGATCTTACGGCTACTCGGCATAGATAAATGGCTTTAGCCCATGAACAAAACTTTGGCTGAGAAGTGGAACACACATTTCAACGAGAGGGCGGACAATGGCCGCAGGATAACCATTGGACTGAGTAATGGGTGCCGCTCAGTCCAGTTGGAAAAACGTTGGATGTGTGCTCGCTGCGGAAATCAGTGGGAAGCGTATTGAGGAGGGATGGAGGTTGCGGGCCGTGCCTCCGGGGTACAATCCCCTGTACCCCGCAACAAAGAATGATTACGTTCCAGCACAAGAATGGCTTCGACTCTTAATTCTCGCCGCCCGGAAGATGCCGAGCTTTCAAGGAAGCGCGAAGAGCTGGCAGAACTGCAAGTACGCCTTGCAGATCTTGAACTTCAGCTTCTCACTTTGCGTTTAGAATTGGCCGAATTTGAAAAACTCTATCACTCTAAAGTGGATCTGCTTTATGCTGAGCTGGATGAAGTTGAAGCCCTAATTGCAGAGCGACTTGCTCAACTTCGGCCCCTCGACTCTAACACCGCACAAAAGGCCAGCGAAGCCCGAAAGCGAGCGGAGGAATCGCGTCGAGTTGCGGACGATTCTTCGCGAACGCTGCCACATCCCGTTGAACGTTCCCAAAAGCTAAAGGACTTGTATCGCGCAGCCGCAAAGCAACTCCACCCGGACTTAGCTCAAGATGATCGCGACCGCGCGATCCGCGAACGCCTCATGACCGAAGCAAATCTAGCATATGCCAAAGGTGACGAAGGCAGCCTTGAAGCGATTCTGGAAGAATATCAAAGCAACCCAGACACCGTGCTGGGCAGCGATGTCGGAGCTGAACTTGTTAGAACCATTCGACGGATCAGTCTTGCCAATATGAATATCAGAAAAACCGAGACTGAGATCAGCAGCCTCAACGCCTCGGAAATCTGCAAATTGAAGACTACTGTCGATGAGGGGCGGCGACGGGAGAACGATGTCCTGGGCGACCTCGTCGAAAATCTCAAACAAAACGTTCGAGCCAGACGGCAACATCTTGAGCATCTATGAACCCTAAGGAACCTCTGAAGAACTCTGCGATCCACAGGCGGAGCGTATAGGGTGTAAGTCGAGGTGAAAAGGCGAGTGCGACAACAAACTCTGGCGGCGCAGACGGGGTTCGAGAAGTACGGGCGGAAGACGAAGCGGGAGCGCTTTCTGGAGGAGATGGAGCAGGTGGTGCCGTGGGCCGAGTTACAGGGGTTGGTGGAACCACACTATCCGAAGGGAGAAAACGGGCGGCCTCCGGTAGGACTGAGCATCATGTTGCGGGTGTATTTTCTACAGCAGTGGTTCAACCTGAGCGATCCGGGGGCGGAGGATGCGCTGTATGAATCGCCGGTGCTGCGGCACTTTGTGGGCATCGATCTGGGGCGTGCGCCGGTGCCGGACGAGAGCACCATTCTCGGGTTTCGTCACCTGCTGGAGAAGCACGAACTGGGCGGGGCGATGCTGAACGCGGTGAACCAGTATCTGGAAAGCCGGGGCATCCGCATCACCACGGGGACGATTGTGGATGCGACCATTATTCATGCGCCCTCGTCGACCAAGAACCGAAGCGGAGAGCGCGACCCGGAAATGCATCAGACGCGCAAGGGAAAGCAGTGGTACTTCGGGCTGAAGGCGCACATCGGAGTGGACTCCAAGCAAGGCCATGTGCATTCGGTGTGCACGTCGGCGGCTTCGGTAGCAGACAAGCACATGTTGCCGGATCTGCTGCACGGGGAGGAGCGCAAGGTGTGGGGCGACGGTGGATATCAGGGACAGGGAGAAGCCATCCGGCAGGCGGCGCCGCAGGCGCAAGATATGACCAGCCGCAGGGTCAAGTACAAGAACTTTGTGGATGAGTTACAGAAGGCCAAGAACCGGGTGAAGGCCCGAGTGCGAGCGAAGGTGGAACATCCGTTCCGGATTCTGAAGCGCATCTTCGGCTTCGAGAAGGTGAGATACCGCGGGATTCAGAAGAACCATCATCGACTGTGCGCCAGCTTTGCGCTGGTGAACCTGTACTTGCACCGCAAACGGCTGGCGGTGGCGAGGGCGTAGTGTCTTTGAAAGCCGCGTAAATGGCGGGTTCCGGCAAGGTCGCAAGCCCTACAGGGGAATTCCTGGCCGGTGCAGGTCTGGAATTCCCGCCGCCTTCAAAATTGATGGTTGCTCAGAGGTTCCCTAAGACTCCGAGCGATGACGAAAGCGACGAGATCACATCGCTTGTTGTTAAGTCGTCGCATGAACTGAGCACCAGAGCGTCGTTGGTCACCCGAGGGCTGAGAGATATAGCGGATCTGCTTCGGTCCCACTCTCTGAAGGCTACACAAGACCAGGCATGGGAATTTCATAAGCAGCGCAGATTCGCAGAGGCGGTTGCTGTATGCTCCGCCGGGTTAGAGATTGACCCCACGGACGAGATTCTTTGGCAAATAATGGGAGTAGGTCTCGCGGAGCAGGGCAGAAATGAGGAAGGGCTCGCCTGTTTGGAGCGG
Source organism: uncultured Acidobacteriaceae bacterium (assembly GCA_963701935.1). Classification (GTDB taxonomy): domain Bacteria; phylum Acidobacteriota; class Terriglobia; order Terriglobales; family Acidobacteriaceae; genus Sulfotelmatobacter. The sequence goes on from CAVPBT010000007.1 coordinate 171,853, forward strand.
GCTCTGCAGATTGATGCGAGAAACCAGTATTGTTGGGTACTCAAGGCGCATCTACTGCGCAGGCTTAACCGCACAGAAGAGCAGCTAGGGAGCTGGCGTCGAGTGCTCGGGATCGAACCCGATTTCCAGGGCGCATGGAAGAACGTCGGCCGCTGTCTTTTTGACCTCGGAAGGTACAAAGACGCGGTTCAGGCGTTTGATTCCGAGATGAGATTGAATCCCTTGGATGAGGACTGTCGTTCGAGAAGAGAAACAGCGCTCGCTGAAATCGCGCACAATCAGGAAGATCATCTTTCCAAGCCGCAACTCCCTGACTGGAACGCGACGGGTAAGGGCTGTCCTGAAGATCAGTCACGGCTCCTCTTCTGCTTGGATCATCAATGCACGCATGACCTGTGCCCGGACGTTCTCCATTTGGATTTCGCCTTAATCCCAGTGGAGAATGTCCGTCCGGAGGTTCTGCAACGCTCAATTCAGGAAGGTCAAGCAGCAGGGGAATATTACGTTGTCCATAATGGTACAGGTTGGCACGTTCTGGAGGACGGCGAAGTTGGATGGGACCCGGAATCTCTCCCCGATGGTACAGTGCTCTTAAAGACACCCGAACCGTTGCGCGGGCAGTTGCGCGGACCCTTTTCAAAAAGGGAAGCCGAGAACTTCGTCGAGGAAAAGAAACGGCAGGATCACGACCAGATCGTGAGGTTGCCTCGTATTGTTCCACACTTGTGGGTGAGGCCGGATTCCGATGACGCTGCAGATGGCTTCCCAGTCGGTTGCTCTTATTGCAGAGAATCTGATCCAGCACAGGAACGCAACCCCTGTCCAAAGCGCAGTTCGTACACTTGGTACGAGGTTCTTGGCGTCCCAGAGGGTACCAACGAGAATCAGATCGTGAGTGCCTACCGGAAACTTGTCAACGAATGGGACCCAAAACGGCTGCAGTGCCGGGACGACATACTTCTTGATGGCGGTTATTCTGAGACCCAGATTAAGTGGTTTAACGCTGCTTACGCAGTGTTGAGCGATCCTGTCAAACGGCGGCAATACGATGCGGAGCTTCTCAGACAGCGTCGGCAGAATCCAGAGAGTCTTGGAAAGCAAAAAGATGGCTCGACGGGCAGATGACGCTGCACAGAGCGGCCAGGCGGCCTTAGTGCGGGGGAAGCTACATTTCTTCCGTAATTTCCACCTAGTCAACGAATTCGTTAAGATGAAGCGTGAACACCTTGGCAGTGGAGCGAAAGAAACAAATCGAGAAGAATTATTTGGAAGAGGCGCGGCGCGCTTCCCCGATATTTCCGAGCGGGGACCTTCTCCCTTACGAAAAACCCGATTTCTTGCTACGTCGGGATGACAGAACGATTGGGATCGAAGTTACGAGATTGTGTCGAGAAGCACCCATAGCTGAAGCCAGCAGGTTAGCAAAGATCCCCCAAAAAGCAAAGGTTCGGTATAGCCGGCTGTCAGGGTCTGAGCCTGTCGCCCTGAGCATAGGGTTTTCGAGACGCGCAGCGGATATAACTTCCGAGCAGCTAACGAGTTCGCTTGTCGAATTCGCGTATGCACGCCGCAAAAGCAGAGGGACCTGCCCGGCGCGGGATTTGCCTGAAGGTTACCGCCAGATCGGGATTCACTCGCCGATCCAACAAATCGATCCGACCGGCCGTTGGTACAGTCTTCGCGCATTTGATACGGTCATTGCGCCAAAGCAGCTCATTGAATCCCGTATCGCTAAGAAGACTGCGCGTTTGGCGGAGTATCGTCTCGCTTCTCCGGAAGTTTGGCTTCTGATTGTAAGTGATCAATTCTTGGGGCCTGGCCAGGTTTGCGTGCATCCCGACCATTTGGCCGACTGGAAATTCAGTTTTGAGTTTGAAAAGGTGTTGCTCTTCGCGCGTGTGCCGGGCGGCAGGAACGAAGTGTTTGAACTTGAACCAGTATAGAATTACTCGAATTACCAACAGGGGAAAACACCTACTTAATTCGCAGTACTTCCACGCCGTCGTCGTCATCATCGTCGACTTTGATGTGACAACCAGTGCTAGTAGGGTAAATGATCACACTCGGGTCATACGCATAGTGATAGTGATAATGGTAGTTTTGTTGTTGCCAAATCTGGCCGTTCGCCATCTTGTAGATCACTTCGCTGTCCCACCCATTGAAATCTCCATCGATCTTGGTTTCGATGGCTGTGGAACAGTTCGGAACTGAACGCCCAGAAATAACCGAAACCGCCGGAGCCGGGGCATGGGTCAGTTGATACGCCAACAGAGCTTTATAGTCTTCTTGAAGTTTGTTGTACTTCTTCTCCTCGCTCTCGGCATAGATTGCGACACGTCGCAAGAGTTCATTCGATACATCAGCCTGCAACGACAACACGGTCCCTAATTTGTCGATGTCTTTATCGTTGAGAGCAATCCCCGCACAGATCGTATTCGAGCGCATACTCGCAAGTACTTCTTCGGATATTTCCGTCAAGTTCTCGTCGCCATATTGCGGATCAACGAGAACGGTGGCGAGATGATCGCATTTCTGGCGCTGCACAGCCGAGGAATCATCACGTCTTGGGAGCATCTGCAAAGTGATTTCCTTGCCGTAGTCTGCCGTCGCTTTCTTTGGTGAAGTTTGCGCCCAGCTCGCAACGCTCAGAAAAACAATGGCGATTAGAATGCATTTCATGGATTTCCCCCACATCGCGAACCATAGCTTGCGCGGTAGGTTTTCGCCAGAGTACCGCCGTCCCACACTGCGGGCACTTCGTACATAGTTACTTTGGTCAGCCACGTGGTGCCGCCGCCGGCCCGCCTCAAGTGGAATGGGAGACCGGGGCCAGCGTCAGTAACGCCACGGTCACCACACCGCTGTGCTGTGGTCGGCGATGCAGTTAGAAGTTAGAGTGAACGCAGATCGATTTCTCGATGAAGATCGTCATGGTTTCGGACACGCACGGAGCACATCCGGCATTGCCGGCGGGCGACGTGCTCGTGCACTGTGGTGATCTGACGCACTTCGGTTCCTTCGCAGAACTCAAGCAAGAGGGCTCTTGGCTGAAAAGCCTGCCCTTCAAGCATGTGGTGCTGATAGCCGGCAACCACGACGTTGCGCTCGGAAACCTGTATGACAAAGGACTGGAGGAGCAAACCCGCAAGCTGCTGTTCGGCGACATCCACTACCTGCGCGATTCCGGCGTCATGATCGAAGGCGCGCGTTTCTGGGGTTCGCCCTGGATTCCGCCGTACGCGGGAGTCTTCAACCTGCCGGAAGAAGAGCTTCGCTCGAAGTGGCATCTCGTCCCCGAAGATACGGACGTGCTCATCACCCACGGCCCTCCAGCTGGCGTGCTGGATGGCGGGACGGGAAGCCCGACCCTCTCGAAAGCTGTCGCGCATATCAAGCCTACAATTCATTGCTTCGGGCACGTCCACGAAGCGCGCGGGCAGGTAAAAAACGGCACACAATTCTTCAACTGCTCGGGAGAGCCTTTCACTTCTTCACCGGCGCTCCGCTGTAGCCTTTGATCGGCTCGTGCTTGGAATCCCATATTATCGATTTGATGCGTGCCGTTCGTCCCAGATCTCGCCACTGCGGGTGCCGCAATTGCAATTTGAGGATACTGTGGTCGACCCGACATTTTCGAGACGGAGGAAGTCCTCTAAAGACTAGTCGGGTGAAGAGCTGCCAGACCGCTGAAGCGGCTGAAGTCTGTTACGTTCAATGTGAGTATGTGGTTCACCCCGTGGACGTACATACTCGCCGCTAGTCGTGCGTCGTGTACCTGAACCCCTAAGATGCCGTACTGCACGACGATGCGCCGCCACTCCCGGTAGACGGCTTCACTGTCCGGCATGAAGGTCATGCCAGCCTCGATCACGCGGACCTCCCGTTCGGCTTCGCTGACGGTTAGACCAAAACCATTCCGTACAACGGGCCGGGTCATAACGTTCCAAAACTCCGCGATATTCTGATGCGTGTAATAAAAAGTCGTGCCTTGTCCGCCAAGTCGAGCAAGAGCTGTATCAACGAGCTTGTGCTGGGGATCGGAACGTCTGGCAACGCGTAGCAGGATGTTCGTGTCGACCAAACACGAGGGGATAGCCATTTAGTCGTGATCCTGGTAAATCCATTCCCGTGAAATGGTCTCTGGTAGCGGGGGGATTTTGTCCGAGAACTGCGCCAACGAATCGAGCCAGGTGCGGATCTCCTCCGGCGTACGCAACTGCCGAGCACCTACGGCTTGAGATCCCACTTGCTGGGCCAAGATTTCTTCGACGTAGGCTTCGGGTTGCAGGCCGCGTGCCCGAGCCTGGGCCGCGAGCTCATCCGGGATATTGACCCTGATTTCCATGGTCAAACTTTAGCATAAAAGGGCGGAAAAGCAGCCCCGGAGGTACTGAATCTCCCGTCCCCCAACGGGACTGGACTTCCGGCTTGTCGCTCTCGCCCTTGCCGAGCCAAAAAGGCTTATCCTTAGGCACCGGGTGAAGCAGGGGCGAAGCCTTGAGCGGTTTGGCGAATTTGTTGCATTCTTCTTGACGCGCCTACTAGCGGAGGCACAAGTGACACAGCCGGAGATGGCGTGACCCTCAGCAATGCAGCCCCGGTATTAGACGTCTAGGACAGTTTCGATGAACAAATCTCATACACTCTTGCGGATCAGAGAAGACCAACGCCTATGGGCTGACGCCCATAACATTAAGCGGGACGGGGACTCCGTGCTTGTGCTGGAGAACAACCTCTATCAGCCTTTGACCCCCAAGACGCTAGACCAATACAAAAGCGGGGACGGAGACGAGCTAGGTCAGAATGGGAAACGTGGCAAGATGTTTTCCCTCCGATCCTCTTCTGCGCTGGTGTGCAACGTCTTTGACTACTGGCAAGGTCGGGCTCTCGCACCTGTTCTAAAGGCTCTTCAAATAACCGAAGAGGTGAACGAAATTGCCTTCGAACAAAAGTTCAAGACGGGACTGGGAGGCAATCCTCCTAATCTAGATGTCGTGTTTCGTCGCAAGGATGCCAGCGGGCATGTCACTGCAATAGAAAGCAAGTTTGCCGAGCCCTACGATTACCGGGAGCACAAGGGATTCGCCCCCTCATATTTCGAAAAGTGTGGTTTCTGGGATGACTTGCCGACGTGTCGCGGTCTAGCCGATCTCATCAATGACGGTGACCAGTTCACATCCCTCGACGCGGCCCAATTGCTGAAGCACATTCTTGGCTTGAGCAGGAATCCCAAGCAGCAGGGATTCACCCTACTCTACCTCTGGTACGACGTGAGAGAGAGCGATGCTGCCAAGACCCACCGGAAAGAAATCGAAAGATTTCAGCAGATTGTGTCTTGTGAAGTCTCGTTTCGGAGCATGACTCATCAAGAAGTCTTCGCAGGTCTTCTCCCGCACATCACGGGCACCGATTACTCTGAGTATCTCGGCTCGCGATATTTCCCATGCTGAACTCACGGATTACCGCGTTCTACAGCGGCACCGAAGCAGATCATCGCGGTCGTTACCTCCACGAGATTCAAAAGTGGCCAGATGATCGGTTGGAAGCCGTCCACGACTACATACAATGGCTCTTCCCGTTGCCCGAGCCGAGCGGATTCAATCTTGCCGCGCCTGTTCTGGACCGGGAATCCATTCAGGAGTTCCGAGCGCGTCCTGATCTGCAAGAAAAGTTGCGAGTCTCTTTCCTGCGCATGATGAACTTCTACGGTCTTGAGGCTCGTTCAGGCGAGCAAATCAAAGTCACTCGCGCTCCGAATTTTGTCGCCAAGGCGACGTGCTGGCTTTCCCCCGGAAACCACAATCATCTGCGGATCACGAGAATCCTCAGATGTTTGAGCCTTCTCGGACTGGAAGCGGAGTCAGAGGCGTTCTTCGGCTGTTTGTCTGAGATTTACGAAGCTGAGCAGAACAAACCAATGCCCGCAATCAGCGACGAAACAATGCTGTACTGGAGAGAAGCAATTCATCTTGGCAGATGAGCGGTCGGGATAATAGAGCAGAATATCAACGTCTTCTAGTAACCCCAAGGAACTGCACCGGATTTTGCACCGACTGCCTGCATCCGGGGCTTACTGGCGTCTACTGGCCGTTCCGAGGGACGTTATCGGAAGTGATTGAAGCGAAAGGTAGAAGGTTTATTATCAGAAGCTTGTAGAGAATTTCTAAAGCGATACGGGTAGATGGTGTGTCTGCCAGTTCCACCACTTCCGCACAGGGATAAACCGAGACTGCCGGGCAGCACTTCATTATAGCAAAGCGATTGCGTCGCGTAGCCCCGGACGCATTCGTCCGGGGCTACGCGCTGCATCGCGGGGCGGACGAATGCGTCCACCCCTACCAGATTATTCCTTGACACCAATTCCTGCGCACCCTATCGTTAAAGGTGTTCCGGCGTTCGTGCCGGAATGAAGCCGTAGTCTCATGCAGAGTGGCTGAGGGTAACGGGCCCGCAGACGCCACGACAACCGGATCAGGAACCAGCCTGATCATATGGTGTCAATTCCCGCCCGGTTTGCGGGGGACATGAGATCTCGGTGAACCATTGCCTCGTCCCCACATCCCGGATGAGGCATTCGTGTTTTTAGGGCGCGCAGGGCCCAGCGCAGCCAAAGCTGGAGAAGTATTCATGAACACGCGCATTTATTTTGATCATTCCGCCACCACGCCGCTCGATCCCCGGGTGCTCACGGCTATGAGTCCATTCCTCGGCGGGGCGTTTGGCAATCCATCGAGTTTGCACCACGAGGGGCGTGTGGCCCGCGAGGCCGTCGAAACCGCACGCGCGCAAGTCGCCTCGCTGATCGGCGCCGAGCCCGACGAAATCATATTCACCGCCAGTGGCACCGAGGCCGATAATCTGGCTCTGATTGGCGCAGTGCGTGCCAGCGGCCGTCCCGGACACGTTGTGACGACGTCGGTCGAGCACGCGGCGATCCTTGAAACCTGTCGTTTTCTCGCGGCGTCGGGAACCCAGTCAGGAATAAAGATCACGCGTCTTCCTGTGGACGCCGATGGTCTGGTGAGCACCGCGAGCCTGCTGCGCGCGCTGCAGTCGAACGTGACCCTGGTCTCCATCATGGCGGCGAACAACGTGGTTGGGACTCTGCAGCCGATCGAGGAACTCGCCCATCTCACCAAACTGCACGGTGTCCTGTTTCACACCGACGCGGTTCAGGCGGCAGGGAAGATTCCGCTCGACGTGAATCGCCTGCACGTCGATCTGCTCTCGCTTTCCGCACACAAATTGCACGGGCCGAAGGGAATCGGGGCGCTCTACGTCCGCAAGGGCACGCGGCTGTCGCCGATCGTTTTCGGAGGCGGACAGGAGCGCGGCCTGCGCTCCGCCACGGAAAACGTCGCAGGAATTGTCGGCTTCGGCGCTGCCGCGTCTATCGCTAGGGAAGAACTGGCGGATGAGGCATTACGCCTCGCTCGATTTCGTGAACACATTGCCGCAGAACTCAGCCGCGTCCTGCCGCAATCGTATCTCTTCGGACATCCGGTGCATCGCTTGCCAGGCCACCTGAGCTTCGGGCTCCGTGGCCAGGAGCGCGAAGTCGGCAAACTTCTCGCAGCGCTTGATTCTGCCGGCGTTGCAGTATCCGCAGGCAGCGCCTGTAGCGCCCACCATTCCGGTGAGCCGTCCGGAGTTCTGTTGGCCATGGGGTACGACGACGAGCGTGCCCGCGGATTGATTCGAGTAAGCCTGGGCCGCTTCAACACTTGTGAAGAGGTCGACCGATTCACAAATGTCCTGCGGACTGTCGTTGGTACGCTCCCGGTCCAATCCAATGCAGAGGTGAAACTTCCTGGCCGTACCACACCTCAGCTCGGAGCCCTAGCGTAGAAACGCTGATCGCCGAGTCAATGGCTGTCGGAGGTTCCACTGCACGGATAACGCCTCAGCCACTCGTCCGTGAGAAATCGGTCAAAGGGCGAGGGCGTGGGGTACGTGATTAGGACGAGAAGATTCTGGCTGGCCCAGAACGCCCGTGGACTTGGCCTGGACAGAATCTGTTTGATTTTCTGACCTGGAAGAACCTCGTCCTCGGTGACGTCGGTTGGATTGTAGTCAGGGATGGCGCGAGTAATGTCATTGAAGTGTTCGAGGGCGTTCTCGCCTTTAGGGAACCGTTCGATGGTCACCACCATAAATCTGTCCGGAGTGCTATGGCGCTCATAGACTGCGTTATAGACCCGACTCTGAGGTGACCATCCCTCTATGTTCTGAGTCCCCGCACTGCGCTCCATGTCGACGAAATACATCGGTACCAGTTTCTGCAGCAAGGCATTTTCTGCCAGCGTATTGAGTCGCGTGCACTCCTGAAGCAACCGCGGATCTGCAACTTGTCTGCACCCATCAGGGTTGGGCAAAACGGGGATAAGCTCAACCGACATAAAAGGGTGGAAGTCCGCGCCCCGCATGAAGGGAAACCAGCTGATATTTGTCGGAAGTGCCTCCGGCTTGACCAGTTCGACGGGAAAATGCTCACCTCCGTCTGTGCCGCTTTCGGCAAACCGGTCACCGAACTCACTTCCAATCATTCCAAACCCGATCTCGGGTCCGCAGTTCTGGATGAAGTCGCTCTTCGGGTCGGTCACTTGGATTGAATAGCCATCCCAACTTCGCAATAGACCCACATTGATAATGGAAGGCCAGAAAAAGGCTCTTCCATTTGTGTCCGTGGTCGTGAGATCGCTACTCAAGGCTTGCTTGGGTCCCAGACCAGTAGTAATGGCCTGCACACAGACATTCATATGAGGGATAGGTTTACCTGTGAAGGCATCTACTACGCGCACCAATCTCGGCGGAACGAAGTGCAGAAAGATGTAAGCGTAGTCGGCTCCCATTGCGGCTACTAACAAGAGCAAAGCCGAACCAACCCGTTTCACCCAACGTCTCGGGTTATGAGTCCTGGAATCCCGCGCTTCGCCCGACATGGCCTCACTAGACACTGGAACAGCGACGGCGTCAAGGTTACTGACGTCGGGAAGATTCTCCGTGGGAACTCGAGGGTCAAAAAAGTGCTTCTTTCACCGTTCGAACGGCGACCGGTTAGTCCCCAGACGGCAACAACATCTCCTCCGGACCCAGATCAATGTTGCCCGGCGTGTCCGGGCACTCGCCGAGAATCGGCTGGCACGCCGCATCCGGCCCACGCTCCGGACGGGTCAGTGCGTTCTTTTCCATGAACCGCTCCGTCTCGCTTGATCGTCGTTAAAAATAGGGTTGGCATTGGTCGCTCAATGCCAACCCTTTGAACCTCCCGGCAGGGGATGCCGGTTAGTCCCCAGACGGCAACAACATCTCCTCTGGGCCCAGATCAATATTGACTGGCGTGTGCGGACACTCACCGAGAATGGGCTGGCATCCGGCATCCGGCCCACGTTCCGGACGGATGAGTGCTTTCTTTTCCATGAACTGCTCGGTCTCGGTCGATCCGGCCAGTGCAGTAGTCGACGCCAGACCGCCGCTGATCACCTGCTGCACCTGATCGAAGTAACCGGTTCCGACGAAGCGCTGGTGCTTCACCGCCTCGTAGCCGTACTGCGTTTCACGGCTGAATTCTTTTTCCTGCAGACGCGAATACGCGGTCATGCCGGCCAGTTTGTATCCGCGCGCCAGTTCGAACATGCTCAGGTTCAGCGCGTGGAATCCCGCCAGCGTCACGAACTGGAACTTGTATCCCATGCGCGCCAATTCGGGCTGGAAGCGAGCGATGGTCGCTTCATCCAGATTCTTGCGCCAGTTGAAGCTGGGCGAGCAGTTATAGGCGAGCGCTTTCCCCGGATACTTCGCGTGAATGGCCTCGGCAAAGCGCCGCGCTTCTTCCATGTCCGGATGCGAAGTCTCGCACCAGATCAGATCGGCGTACGGAGCATAAGCCAGCCCGCGCGCGATGGCCGAGTCGATGCCGCCGCGAATGCGGAAGAATCCTTCCGACGTCCGCTCACCCGTGCAGAACTCACGATCGCGCGCATCGATGTCGCTGGTCAGCAGGTGCGCGCTGTCCGCGTCGGTGCGCGCCATGATCAGAGTGGGTACGCCCATCACGTCAGCCGCCAGTCGCGCCGCCACCAGCTTCTGAATCGCCTCAGTGGTCGAAACCAGCACCTTCCCACCTAGGTGGCCGCATTTCTTTGCAGACGACAACTGATCTTCAAAGTGAACGCAAGCCGCACCCGCCTCGATCATCGCTTTCATCAGTTCAAAGGCATTCAGCGTGCCCCCGAAGCCCGCTTCGGCATCGGCGACCAGCGGTGCAAACCACGTCTGCCCCGGCGCCACCTTGCCCTCAGCGTGATGCACCTGATCGGCCCGCTGCAGTGCATTGTTGATGCGCCGGCAGAGATTCGGAACGCTGTCCGCCGGATACAAGCTCTGGTCGGGATACATTGTCCCCGCATTATTGGCGTCAGCTGCGACCTGCCATCCGCTCACATAGATCGCTTTGAGTCCCGCTTGCACTTGCTGCACCGCCTGGTTGCCGGTCATGGCGCCCAGTGCGTTGATATAAGGATCGGTCTGCAGCAGTTCCCACAGGCGCTCTGCGCCCATGCGGGCCAGCGTGTGTTCGATGTGAATCGAGCCGCGCAAACGCAGCACATCCTCAGCCGTGTACGGACGCGCAACGCCCTTCCACCGGGGATTGGACTTCCAATCCTGGTTCATTGCTGCCTGAGCAAGAGCATATTGAGCGACGCGTTCGCGCTCGCTCAATGGGTGCTCGATCGGTTGTTGGGTTGAAGGTTGCGCGTTGTGTCCGTTTCCATTGGCCGACATGTACATTCTCCTGAAATCTTTTCTCTTTACCTGTAGGGTGAGTAGCTGGTTAAGCCGGGTTGAATTCTCCGTTCACGATCATGGCTTCACTGATTTCGCGAGCGCGGCGGTAGCGGTCCGCCTCCTCTGGATCCGCGTTGGCTGGAAGTGCGGCGAGCAGCCGCTCCAGTTCCTCGTTGAACAACTGCGTGATGAACTCCGGCGTGTGCTTCACCGTCTGCCCCTGTTCATCGTGCACGGCGACCAGATCGCGATGCAGCACGCGTTGCGCGATCATCAGGCGGTAGATGCGGTCCGTCGCCAGGTCTTCCATGTAGCCGTCGAGCAAACTGGCGCCGCGTCCGCTGAGCACGCCGTGCCGGTAGCGGATCACCGTGCGCACTGCTGCCCGCGTGCCATTGACCGTGCGCGCCCCGACTCCGTCGGGTGCAGGTCGCAGATCGGGATACCGGCTCGCACTCTTCGGCCGCGCCTGCAGTTGGTTCGGGTAAGGGAACTGCGCCACGGCGATCGCGTTCTGATCGGGATGTCCCGTCCACGCGCCGTCCATCAGGCAGTCGGCCTCGTTCTTCTTGTCTTTCTCGAGGATGGCAAGCGCCCGCGCGTTCAACTCCGCGTCTTCGCGGCTGGGATAGAGCGCCGTCATGCCGCCAATCGCCAGAATTCCGCGGTGATGGCAAATCTCCGGCATCAGTTCGCGCAGGTTCTGGAAGAACGCTACGTTGTACGGAATCGTGTTGCGGTCGGGCAGAACCCAGTCCGGATTGTCGAGATTAAAGTGAATCAGGCTAGCCATGTAATCCCAGCGGCCGAGATTGAGCCCGATGATGTGGTCGCGCAGGTTATAAGCGAACTCTTCCATCTGGAACGCCAGCGGGTGCGACTCCACCAGCGCCATGCACTTGATGTAGTTGTGCGGCAGTCCGCGCCACTGCGCCAGGGCCCGGAACAGATCGCGCCACCACAGCGCCTCCTCCGCCGACTCCGACTTCGGAATATAGATGCACAGCGGATGCTTCAACTTGTCGGGGTCAATGCTATAGAAGATTCGAGCCACGTCGATCAGCGACGCGGACACCAGTTCGCCCGGGATCACGCCCGCCTGATTCAGGTGAAGGCCGCGCGGGCGGGTAAAAATCACAGTGCCATTCTGCTGAATGGTCACGCTCCGATTGCGCTTCTTGTCGAAGTAGCTCAACTCACCGCGCAGGCAGGCAAGTATGTTGGCCACGCCGGTTTCGTGATGCGACCACTCGTTGACGCAGGAGTCTTCCAGATCGAGCATGACGCCGGGTGCGCCTGAGTTCAGCATCTTGACGCACAGTTCGGCGTCGTCCGCCGGCCCGGTCATCTGGTTGCGCTGGTCGCGGCACCATTCCGGCAGAGTGATCCGCCAGCCGTTGCGCACCGTGTCAGAAGGGAAGCGGTGCGTGGGCTTGTCGCCTTCCAGAGAGCGCTGCAACACCTCGACTCGCTTCAGAGCCAATTCCTGCTGGCGCGGGGTAAATTCCCGGTGCAGCGGAAGGAAGAAGTCCATGAAGCCGTCGGGAAGATCGCGGTAAGGGTCGAACCCGGCTGGCGTCTGGTTGATGGGATTCAGCAGCGTTCCGGTTTCCGTGGTCGATACTGCAATTGGGGTCATAAATTCGAGGGTCCCTGGATTCCTTTGGTGTTCAGTATTCTGAACACTGATTCATCATACTGGCGGATCGTACGATGCCCGGAAATGCCGGTCAAGCTAGTTGTTCAATATGTCGAACATAGATTCATTTTGTTGTCCATGCAGGGTTTTGCTACCATAACGATTTGGCGATGACCTCCAAAGACGAATCTCCTTCGGTTGCCGTCGAACGTGCTCTCACCATGCTCGAAGCGGTCGCCCAGGAGCCGGAAGGCCTGAGCAACGCGGAGATCAGCCGCAAGCTGCAGATTCCGAAGAGTTCAGCCAGCTACATTCTGCGCACCTTGGAAACCCAGGGCTACTTGAATCGAGACGAGGGCACCGGCAAATACCGCGTCGGACTTAAGATCCTGAGCCTCAGCCGCGGCGCGCTCAGCGGGATCGACGTGCGCGAAGTGGCGCTCCCCATCATGCGTCACCTCGTCGAAAAAACCAGCCTCACCTGCCACCTGGCGATTCTGGATGGGCCGGAAGCGGTCTATATCGAAAAGGTCGAGCCCCCGGGATTCATCCGCATGGACACCTGGGTCGGCCGCCGCATGCGCGTCCACGCCACGAGCGTGGGCAAAGCGCTCGTCGCATACATTCCGCAGGAACGCCTGGAGAAAATCGTTGGCGAGCGGGCCATGGAAAGACGCACACCGAAAACTATCACCACCCTGCCTCGTCTCCTCAAGGAACTGGAGAAGGTGCGCACCCAGGGTTACGCCGTCGATGACGAAGAAAACAATTTAGGAGCCCGCTGTGTTGGCGCCCCCGTGTTCAACCAGCAAGGCGCGATCGAGGCGAGCGTGGGCCTGAGCGGCACCATCAACCAAGTCAACTCTCAAACGATGCCGCGCATTGTAGAAGCTTTGAAGGACGCGGCCCGGCATGTTTCGATGCAGCTGGGGTATCGGGTCCCCCGGCGCGCTGGCGGCGACTAGAAGCTTAGTCCCACGGAAATCTCCGCATGAAGAACGAAGGCTCCATCCAGGAAATTCTTCGTCATTACAGTGAGACAGACGAACTCTCCCGTCTCGGCGTGGGATGGTTTCAGCTTGAACAGGCCCGCACCCGGGAATTGATCCTCCGCCATCTGAGGCCCGCTCCGGCCACGGTCATCGATGCCGGCGGTGGCGCCGGGGCCTATGCCTGCTGGCTCGCCTCTCTCGGGTATCAAGTGCACCTGCTTGATCCGGTGCCCAAACATGTGGAGCAAGCGTGGGCGGCATCTTCACGCCAACCCCAATCTCCGTTGAGTTCAGCCACCCTTGGAGATGCGCGGCGCCTTCCCCAAACCGACGCCACAGCAGATGCCGTTCTGCTGCTGGGCCCGCTCTATCATCTTGTCGAAAGAGAAGACCGCCTCGCCTGCCTGAGGGAAACTCACCGCGTTCTGCATCCCGGAGGAATCGTATTGGGCGCTGGAATCAGTCACTTCGCATCGCTATTCGATTCCCTCGCGCACGGTTTCTTCGACGATCCCGCGTTCGCCCCAATCCTGGATCGTGATTTGGCGGAAGGGCAACACCGCAATGCCACAGGCAACCCGATCTATTTCACCGACGCATTCTTTCACCGCCCAGAAGAATTGACCGAGGAGTTCGAGAGTGCTGGTTTTCAAAACGTAGAGGTCGTGGCCATTGAAGGCCCCGGTTGGCTGGCCCGCGATTTCGATCGCCTATGGCAGGACCCCATGCACCGCGAACATTTGCTTGCCGCCGTGCGCCTAGTGGAGCACGAGCCTTCCGCGCTCGGCGCGAGTTCCCACATCATGGCGATCGGACGGAAGTAATCCTGGCTCGGGCCTGATCGCGCTCTAAAGAAAAGGGCAGGCTGTGTGCCCACCCCATTTGCACCTCGAGTTATTCCCCAACCGCTACTTCAGCGCAGCCTTGCCGTGCAGGGTCACAACAAATGGACCTTGGTTGAAACTGGCATCCTGCCAAAGGCCCGCCAGCGTAGTGCCATCGGAAGAAATCGCCAACACATTCGTCAAGGTGATGCCGCTGGGGATGACCGCTCCATGACGCACCAAAACCGCCTGCAGGCCGTGCAATCCCATCTTCGCGCTCCAGACAAAAGGATGGCTCGCCCAGGTGAACGAATTGATGCTCGCGCCAATCACGATGCCGTTGTCCGAGACTCCCACTGCCACGCTTTGGTCGGTCTTATTGCCGCTCAATACTCCCAGGTCTACCAGGCCACCGCTGTCCGTGTAATAAAAGGCGCGGCCATTTCCCGTACTATCCGCCGCCTGACCGGCAATCTGCTTCCCGTCGGAACTGACGCCGATCGCTTCTCCGGCGATATCCCCTAAGAACAAATCCGTGCTCCCTGAGATCCAGCGTACCGGCCGGCGTAAGCCCTGCACCGGATCCTCGTAGAAGCCCACGATCGTGGATCCATCGTTGGAGATCGTGGTCGCGCGGCTGCTGGCGTTCGCCGGATGTCCCAGACCAACCATGCCCCCCTGCTTGGTCCACTGGAAACCTTCAGCTCCCGGGCAATACCAGGCCAGCCCAACTACGATGGAGCCGTCGGCATTCACTCCCCAGGCGTCGCCCCAGCTGCCGTCGATGACGCAACCCTCCGCCGGATGGCCGAGGTCGACCCACCCCGTGGCCTGTTGCCACATTGCAGGATTGGAATTACCGTCGGGGCCCGTGCGGCCGGTCACGATCGTATTGCCGTCCGCGGAAATTCCGATGGAAGAGTTGAAGGTGTCGCCCAGGCCCAGATCGACGAAACCGCCAGCAGACGTCCAGCGGAAGATCTCCCCACCAATGTTGGCGGCCATGACTTTCCCGTTGCGCGATAGAGCATAACTCGACCAGCTCTGGATCGGGCTCGTAAGCTGCGTAAACTTCACTTGTGCCCACGCCGAAGCGGAATAACAAAAGAGAGCACACCACCCCATCACAACCAGTATCTTTTTCACGATAGAGATTCCCCCAGGATTTGCCCGGCCGCGATCGCGGGCAAGATTTAGTGGCCGAGTTCGAACTCGCGGAATGTCCAGATCGGAAAGCATCTGGATCTAGAAGTGCCCCAAGCACGGCTAGGAAGGCCGGGATGAAGCTATCTGATTATGTGCACAGTGTCAACGATTAAAAGCCGTGCGGCGAGCGCGTTCAACCACAGGCGGTCTTCGGTTCGCGCGGAGCGCTTATAATCTGGCCTCGTGACCCAGCCCCCCGCGCCTAACCTGCAAACACGCCTCAAGAGATGGTTCGCGGTCACAGTACTTGGCGTGCTCGCGATAGCGGCCTTGGCGTTCGGAGCCGACTACGCCGTGTTTCGGTTCCGCGCGGCCACGAACCGCAACGCCTACGGCTCCGTAACGGTGAATCACTACACGGCCGTGCTGCAGAAGAACGGAAAAACGACATTAACCTTCGATCCGCCGCAGCCCTGGACGTGCGTGCACGCTCTGTTCCCGCACGAAGGATGGCTGCCCTGCTGGTATCTCAGCCGACACACTGATCAACGGACGGATATCTGAAGGCCGCATCTCTAGAACGAAAAGACAGGCTAGAATGTTGCGTCGACCCTACACACCAAACTTCGAGGGACTCATGTTCAAAGAGCTTGTGCTCCGTGGATGCGTGCTCGGAATTGCAGCGGCCTTAACGTGCGCGGTCGCCGCCGCTGCCCCCGGGTCGTCCGACCCGCGATTGCAGAAGGCCTATCGCTTCCAGCAAGGCGGATGGACTTACGTACACCTCGAAGGCTCGCCCTCTGACATGGGGTTCCAGCACGGCTATCTTCTCTCCGCCGAAATCGCCGACGCCTTTGAAGCCATCAAGCTGTTTGACACGCACCAGACGCAGCGCGATTGGGAATTCTTCCGCACGACCGCACGCCAGATGCTCTGGCCCCACATCGACGCCGAATATCAGCAGGAGCTGCAAGGCATTGCCGACGGGGTGAAAGCTCACGGCGTCAATCTCGACGTGTACGACATCGTGGCGCTCAACGCCTTCGAAGAAGTGCCGGACTACTACGTGCCCTGGTTGAATAAACAACAAAAGTCGTCGAAGGCTCCGAAGCTCGCGGCTCCCGGTAACTGCAGCGCGTTCATTGCCACCGGCAGCATGACCAAGGATCACCAGATCGTCATTGCCCACAATAATTGGACAAGCTATCTGGCAGGTGAGCGCTGGGTCATCGTCTTCGACATCCAGCCCGAGCACGGCAACCGCATCCTGATGGACGGCTTCCCGGGAGTGATCGTCAGCGACGACGACTTCGGAGTCAATTCCGCGGGCATCATGATCACCGAGACCACGATCACCCAGTTTGAAGGATGGGATCCGAACGGCAAGCCCGAATTCATGCGAGCCCGCAAAGCCCTGCAATACGCCAACAGCATCGATGACTACGTGCGCATTATTAAAGAAGGCAACAACGGCGGATACGCGAACGACTGGCTCATCGGCGACCGCAAAACCGGCGAGATCGCTTATTTAGAGCTAGGTCTGAAGCACACCCCTCTGTGGCGCACCAAGGATGGATATTTCGTCAGCTCGAATTTCGCACGCGATCCCAAAGTGATTCAGGAAGAGACCAGCGGCTTCAATCCGAACGACAAGTCTTCGTCCATGAATGCCCGCCACGCCCGCTGGGAAGAAGTCATGCAGCAGGCCAAGGGGAAGGTTGATGTGACCATGGCGGAGCAGTTCCTATCGGATCACGTCGATAGCTTCGAGAAGAAGGACCAGCCGAACGAACGCGCCTTGTGCGGCCACGTCGATGCTTCCTCGCGAGGCGTGAAGGAATGGGAGTGGGCTCCTTACAATCCCGGCGGCGCCGTGCAGGGCAAGGCCACAGATAGCGCCATGGCCGCGAACATGAGCTTTGTTGCCAGGGCAGGCCATCCCTGCGGCGCGGACTTTCTGGCAGAGCCATTCCTCGATCACCATCCCGAATTCGCCTGGCAGAGGCCCTTGCTGCGCGACATGAAAGCCGGCCCATGGACGGTTTTCACATCGGGCCAGAAGGGACAATAAGCGGCTGGAATTGTAGCGGCGCCGTCCCGGCGGCTGTCGTGGCGGCGTCCCGCCGCCACAGCCGGCAGCGACTCAACGGTCGCGAGTGTAATCGCCGTTAAGAACAGCTGCCGCCGATGCGATGGGCACCGCAGCTACGGGAGATTTGCGTCACCAACAGGCGAGAGGCATCGAGCCGCAACTTCTGGTGGCACGGGATTGTAGAAAAAGCCAGAGGCCCATTCGAATCCCGTGATTCGCGCGATCTGCGGCAGTATTTCAATGTGCCAGTGGAAGTCGTCTTCGATGGTGTTCCAGTACCCTGCTCTGGGTCGGAGGAATGGTCGGTCGTGCAACGATATGTTGTACGGCGGCCCTCCCAAAGTGCGATCCAACTTCCGTAACACGTCGCGCAGGAGCTGGGCCAAACTCTCAACCTCCGGTGGGCTGATGCGGCTGAAGGCACTGTTGTGAGCTTTGGGGAAGATCGCCATCTCGAATGGGAAACGCGAAGCGAACGGAGCATACGCAGCAAAATGTCCATTCTCGGAGATCAGGCGCGTTCGCTGCTTGAGCTCTTGCTGGAGCACGTCGCAATAGATGCAACGTTCCTTCAAAGCAAAATAATCGCGAGCGGTTATGAGCTTGGTCTTCACGGTGCGCGGCGTTACCGACAGGGCCATCAATTGCGAGATGGAGTGACTAATGGTGTGAGCGCCCGCTTCTTCACCCTGGTTCTTGAAGATCAGCACGTAGCGCATCCGTTTATCGCCCTCTAGATCGGTGATGCGGGCCACGTAGGCCCGGATTACATCACAGATTTCGTGGATTTCAAATTCGTGGAGGCCGTGGTCGTGCCGAGGGGTCTCGGCAATGATCTCGTGCGCGCCCACACCGTTCATCAGATCGTGGAAACCCTCGGCGCGCCGTCCCAGACCGCCTTCGATCCGTAATCGTGGGTCGGAGTTAGGGACCACGCGCACCGACCAGCCGGGCCCGTTCGCCGACGAATCCGGACGGCGGATGGCGAAGACTTCCGGCGGGGTTGAAGCTTCGTTGGTTTCACAGAATGGGCAGAACTTTGTTTCCCGGACAACTTTCTTGAACTGAAAATCGGAGGGTCGTACCGTCGTGGTCTCGGCCATGATGACCCAGCGACCACTGAACACGTCTTTCCTCATTTGCGTCACGTTCGCTGCACCTGACCCAGAGTCCTGCTAGCCGGCTTTTCACCCTGCCACCGCGCATCGGATTGGGAGACCGGCTCGAGTTCCGCGATGGTTTTCAGCAGCCACTTTCGAAGTATCTTCTGAATCTCCTCGTTTGTGCCAGTACTGTACAGAGTCTCCAGGGTCTCGCCGTTCTCATTCAATGGGATGTGGCGACACGGAATTGTTTCATGACGGCGCTGTTCGGGGACAAAATCCAACAGGACACAATCGCCGTGAGGGCACGCGCACCACGGCTCCTTGGGACAGGTCGGCGAGTCTTCGAAGATTCGCCGAGATCTCCATCGGATCGGCGAGCGGTAACCGCCCCTGTCTAGGAACTTCAATTCATTCCGCAAAACCTGAAGTCTATCTTTGGCCGCTACCATATAGACCTCCCGTAAAATTCCGCGCTTCAGCTGCACCGCCGCAGTGCCCTGAGCCCGGCATATTTCGGGCGATGAGCTGAGCGTTCAGGCGGGAGCTCTTAGACTGGCACTCCCCGCAAGTGGTTCAATATGGACTCAAGCAGCTTTTCGTTTCGGCGCAGGGCCAGCTTGAAATCGTGGCGGTCCGTGTGCGAAATTTCTTTTAACAGATCTCGATGGCGCTGCTCAAGAATGTCTAACAGAAGTTGCTGTTCTTCGGCAGTCAGTATCAGTTCCATAACTCCTCCTGTAAGCGAATCCCGTAGCATCCGATCTTCGTCCAACCAATTGCTCAGGGGCAGCGAACAGAGACCAGCCGTACGTCCCGAGCGCATTCTCAATCGCACAGCAATGATTGGCATCGGTTCACAGAACCGGCGTGCCATCTGTGTTTGGTCTTGGCTTTGCTTTCTTCGGTTGATGAATCGCTTCCGACGGGTGCATGTACCATTGCTCGCTACCAGGACGGCCACCCAGTCGTGAGGGGAGTGACGGCGTGATCCTGGCTTGTCGGCGAGCCCGAGCCCTGGCGGCATTCACCTCCGCCAGAGCCTCGCCCCGGCTTGAGAATTGTCTTTGCACGGTATCCTCCTTTTCGATGCGACACTGGAAATGCCAGGCGGCACGCGGCCGAGCCTTGTGGCGATTTGTAGGAGGCTGTTGTCCATCTTCACTATGGACCTGAGCAGGGTCCTTTAGCGTACAGGCGTCGATTCTCTGGGTTCGGTTCCTTACTCGTCTTCTCGAACACGACGCGTCGCGGTTGCGATACTTTGGGCCATTCCGAAGGGGCGCCCGACACTCCCAGTTCATGTTCCACCAAAAGGCGCCCGCTTTCTGTGCGCAAGATCACTCGCTGTTATCCCGAGATGAGGGCAGAAGGAAGCTAGTCGGCCAACCACTTCCGCGAGGTTCTGCGGCTCGGATGAGATTCGCACTGGGTGGCTGGCCCACCTTCGCATTTCCCCATCCGTCGCGGTTTTCGACGGATGGGATTTCTGCTGATGGCGAACCTTGACGAGCGGGATGAAACGAAACCAAGGGGGAGGGTGGAGAGGGTAGAACCTGAACTCGGCCGCCCTCCAGGGCGGAGATCATTTTCCGGTTTACACGCCCAACGCTAGGGCGTAAGCTCGTCGGGTTTAACGCTGGTCCCCCCAATCGGCGGAGCACTACGGGGCTCTTAGACTCTCTTTCCCTGAGGAGATGCTCGCCATGCTACTTCGTCAGCAGCAGGTCTCTGTCTGCGTCAGCGTTGTTTTCTCGATTCTGATTCTTTTCGCAGCATCTCTGGCCACCAGTCAGACTGCCATTTCCACGTATCACGTCGACAACAAGCGCACCGGTTGGAACGCTCACGAGACGGTGCTGACGCCAGCCAATGTCGGCAGTTCTTCGTTCGGGCTATTGAATACCGTCACACTCGACAATCAGGTCGACGCTCAGCCACTGTTCGTTCCCGGCGTGACCATCACCGCTGGAAATAGTCCCGGCCTGCATGATGTCGTGTACGTGGTCACCGAGGGCAACACCATCTACGCCATCGACGCCGAAGCCGGAACGGTGCTCCTCAACCCAAACTTCGGAACGCCGGTCCCCTCGCCTCCGGTTTGCAACAATAAGGGATCGACGATCGGCATCACCTCCACGCCGGTCATCGACTTGACCAGCAATACCCTCTATGTCGTGATTTACACGCAGGATTCAACCGGACCGGCCTATCGGATCCATGCCCTCGATCTGGGCAGCCTGACGGACAAAGTGACCCCGCAGCTTGTAGTGGCATCGCACACCCTGATCGACGGTACTACTTTCAATTTCAATGCTACCTACCAGCGCCAGAGACCCGCTCTGTTGCTGTCCAATGGCAACATCTACGCGGCCTTTGGCAGTTTCTGCGACTCTTCCAGGAATCTTTCGCGCGGATCTCTTATGGGATGGTCGACCGGATCGCTGACCCCGCTCCCGGCCAATCAGGTTCTCGACACCCAAGTCACCGCGCCGAACGACTCCTTCCTGTCTTCGATCTGGATGTCCGGCTACGGCCCCAGTACCGACGATTCCGGCAACATTCTGTTTGTCACTGGAAACTCCGATCGCTCCGGCACTACTTACGACGGCGTAACCGACATTCAGGAAAGCGTGGTCAAAGTGTCGTCGAACCTGTCGACCGTGCTCGGCGTGTTCACACCCTCCAACCAGCCCAGCCTCGATCAAGTAGATAATGACTTCGGCTCCGGTGGAGTTCTAGTGCTGCCCGATCAGCCCGGCTCCGTGCGACATCTGGCCGTCGCCGCCGGCAAGGTCGGAAGCCTTTTCCTAATGAACGAAAATCACCTCGGTGGATTCTCGACCACTAAGAACAAGGTCCTCGGCACTTACACCATCGGCGGTTGCTGGTGCGGTCCGTCCTACTTTGTCGACCCCTCAGATGGACTGGGCCGGGTGGTTACCAGTGGCGGCTACAAAGTGCAGGTCTATAAGATCCTGACCTCGCCCAAGCCCGCGTTGAAGAAAGTATCATCCTCTCCCGCCATTGGCGGCACGCGCAATGAGGGATTCTTCACCAGCATCTCTTCCAACGGCACCGCCAACCCCATCATTTGGGCTGCGGCGCACCCCACCAACTCGCCCGGGTCTCCGATCTACCTCTATGCCTTCGATCCCGAATCGGTGGTCAGCGGTTCCATGCGGCAAATTCTCATGATTCAGGCCGGCACAGGGTATTCCAACCTGGTTCCGCTCGTCGTCAACGGTGAAGTCTTCGTCGCCAGCCACGGGGAACTGCAGATTTTTGGGATCAAGTCGGCACGCAAGAAGTAGATCCTTCCGCGCGCGGAGGGGGCTGGCCCGCCCTGCATTTCCCTGACTGAGGGCTACCCCATCCGTCGCGATTTTCGACGGATGGGAATCTCTACGGTGCGAAGCGATGAAGGGAAACGAGGAGGTACCGAGATTAGATGGCGGAGAGGGCGGAGTCTGTTAACGCTGTTTACGCTAAGTTGCGCCTCTTCCGTCACATAGCGAGAATCGCCAGTTTTTACGCGGGTGTAATGCACATTCGAAATTTAGGCTGTAGTCTCCACAGTCTCCCCAATTCCCCTCAATTTTTGGTTTTTCAGTATCACTAGGATCACCTCAAAGGGGGCCTACTGAATTTCCGACTTCTTCTTGTTGATGAACGCTCGAAGTTCGGAAACGGAAATCGCTTCTCCTATCATCACTTGGGTGTTCTTGTAAAACTGATCTAGCAGCAGTGCTGTTACTTGAGCTTCACTGTAGGATACGGTTTTCCCGTGCTCGTCGGTCGATGTATAAACCAACCCGGACTTGTTGTTTACCAGTCCTTGTATCCAATTCGCCACAAACGGGGGATAAGTAAGAAACTTTGCCACGACTACTCCAATTACCTTGTTGTCATTTCCCCGAAACAATGGCCCGCCTGAGTTGCCGGGGTTGAAAGCGCCGTTAACAACGATGTGCTTGACCTCTTTACCGTTTACGCCGTCATTTACGTAACCCGCGACGTAGCCAACGCTGATAAGAGGAGCTGGGCCGTTGAACATCAGCGGAAATCCCCAAGTCGTTACCGTGCTCCCGAGCGGCGGGTCTGTGTCAGCACCAAGCTCAAGACCATCGGTCAGATGCTTGTCAGGCTTAAGGAGTGCGAGATCAACGTCTTTGTCTGTGGCCATCTTTAGGAATCCGAACTGCTGACCGCCAATCGGGTTGGCCACCATTTCCCCGGCGGTGCAACCTGCGACCACGTGGTTGTTGGTCACAATCAGCCCATCGCTCAATACGAACCCCGTGCCTTTCGTGCTCGCTTTCGGACAGTACAAGAGGACCACTGACTTGATGGCCGCGCGCTGAGTTGGCCCGGCAGCATCTAGCGTCCACTGAACAGCGGTTGGAATAGACTCGGCTTTTTCGGATTCCTGTCCCGCGCACACGAGTATTCCAAACCCGAAGCTAATAATGCAGGCGATAAGTTTCTGGGCCATCGGTGCCTCCGATCTGAGAACGTCGTAGTCATCGTCTCTTGCATCATAATCCGCCAAAAGGAAAACCCATGTCAGACCCATTGCTTCTCACCGTCGCGCAATATCTGGGTGACGCAGGGATTGAAAAGCAGATTCGCCCCAAGAGTAGACAAAAGGTACTTGCTAATCCACAGGCACAGGGAGTTGAATCGGTAAGTAGCAATGCTGCCCCACATCACAAGCAGTGAGATTACCCTGGCGACGGTGGCCCTTGGCTTTGGGAAGGCCCTCGTCGAATTCCTGCCGCTCGTTCTTAAAAAAATCAAAAAGCCGATATCGAGCCTAAAAAAAACGCTTAGTCTCCACAGAGCGTACACGGGCTTAAAAAAAATGCCGTGCTAGTGTCATAAACGGCACTTGACAGCACTACGGGGATCGGGGCTGGCTCACCTTTGCACTTCCACGACTGAGGGTTGCCCCACCCGTGGGGTTTCGACGGATGAGAATTTCTGCTGAGATATCAGCGAGCCGGGTGGGAACGAAATCAGGAAAATCTAGGAATTAGAAATGGCGGAGAGGGTGGGATTTGAACCCACGATACCCGTTAAGGTATGTCCGCTTTCGAGGCGGATCGTTTCAACCACTCACGCACCTCTCCGCGTCGGACACCGCCAGCAGATTCCTCGCTGCGCTCGGAATGACAAGCGTGGCTGAGGGCTAACGGCGATTTCGAAAGAACGATTGCAGCACTTCCGCGCTGCGCCCGGCGAGCACTCCGCCGCGAACCTCAATCTTATGGTTCAGTTGCGGATGATTCAGGACCTGCATCACCGAATCCACGGCACCCGCTTTTGGGTCATCCGCGCCATACACCAGACGCCGAATCCGGGCATGCACCATCGCCCCAGCGCACATGGCGCACGGTTCAATTGTAACAAACAGTTCGCAGTCCTCCAGACGATGGTTACCAACGGTAGCACCGGCTTCGCGGAGTGCAACGACCTCGGCGTGCGCCGTCGGGTCAGAGCCCGTAATATTGCGGTTCCAGCCGCGCCCGACGATCCGGCCTTCGTGCACCACCACCGCGCCCACCGGAACTTCTCCCGCGTCGAGCGCACGCTGGGCGCAGCGCAGTGCCTCTTCCATCCATAGTTCGTCCGAATGACGTTCGTCCGAGTGAAGCTCGTCCGAATGACGATCCGCCGGATGAAGTCCGTGCGGATGAGGTCGATCGGAACCAGCCCTGGGCCTTGGGTCTTTGGTCTTCAGATTCTTACCAGGAGTTATTTTGTGAGGGGACACGGGGTCGAGGCTCGGCAGTATTTTAGCGGGTTTACTTCAGGAACGCAGAAGGGAAGGACCGTGTCGCCAGAGAAGACGACTTCGCACAGCAGATTTACCGCCGGACTCAGATCGTGCTCAGTACCGTACGTACGACTTCCGGCACAACCGCGCGCACCACTGCCGGCAGCACGATTCGGCATACCGGATAGGCAAGTACGACCGCCGGCACCACCAGCAACAGCCAGGTCCTCGTCGGCAGGTTTGTGAAATAGGCCTTCATAACATTCTCTCTTGAGTGGTACGGACCGGCCACGGGAAAAGTTCCCCAGCGAGGGCCCGTCCCAAGTGCGGTCCCTTCAATCATTAAGACCGGGTTGTCAGGTTAGACGTTCGAGAATAAGAAGGGTCAGAGGCTATTTTCTAGGGGGCTATGACCCGACCCTGTTTTCGCGATTCGCCGGATAAATGGTATTCTAACGGCGTCATGGGCATGCCGAGTTTGTTGCGCAAAGTCTTTCTCGTCGATCTGTTGCAGGGACTGAAAGTCACGTTCCGCTACCAGGACCCCAAGGAAATCTATACCGAGCAGTATCCTCTGGAGCGGCCGCAGGTAGCCGAGCGCTACCGGGGAGCGCCGCGGCTGAACGTCAACCCTGACACCGACGAGACCATGTGCATTGCCTGCGACCTGTGCGCGCTGGCGTGTCCTGAACACTTGATCGTGGTCTCGAGCGAACGCAACGAAAAGACCCGCCGTAAAGAACTCACCAACTTCACCTACGACCTGAGCCGCTGCATGTTCTGCGGACTGTGCGAAGATGCGTGTCCCACCGACGCGCTTGAACTGACACAGGATTTCGAACTCGCCAGCTACGACCGCGTGGGCTGGATCTGGGACCGCGAGACTCTGGAAAAAGGTCCGCTGCCCACGCAGTATCGAAAATAAACGCTCAGCTCTCAGCTTTTAGTGAAACAAATCATGACGCAGTCGTGTGCGTCTTCCTGCCGCTGAACCCATCCCCTTTCCCCGCGTGACCCCGATCACTGTCGCGAAGAGAGAGTCCGTCTTATCGTTTCACCGACTCTGGGAAAGGAGCACACACCCATGCCTACTGCAACCAAAGTGGATGTCTACCGGCAGTTCCGCTCCGAATACATCACACCCAAGAAACCTTCGCCCGTCGAGGTCAGGCCAGCTCGCTACCTGGCGTTCACTGGCCGCGGAGAGCCGGGTGGCACGGCATTTCAGGCAGCCACCGAAGCGCTTTATAACGTCGCGTTCACCGTCAAAATGGCGCGCAAATTCGCTGGACAGGATTACACCGTCTGCAAGTTGGAAGGACTCTGGTGGGCAGACGATCCGGAACAATGCTTCGCCAACCAGCCGCGCGAGACCTGGAACTGGAAGCTGATGATTCGCGTTCCCAACTTCGTCGAAGAGAGCGATCTGAGGGCCGCCACCGAAAAACTCCTGGCCAAGGGCAAACCGACTGAGATTAGCAACGTAAAACTGGAAGTCCTCGACGAAGGCAACTGCCTGCAGATTTTGCACGTCGGCCCCTACGAACAGGAATCCGCAACCATGACGCAACTGCAGGCCTTCGCCCAAAAGAATGGACTGGAATTCCACGGCCTGCACCACGAGATTTACTTGAGCGATCCGCGGCGCGTGGCGCCCGCAAAGCTGAAGACGATTCTGCGAATCCCGGTTCGACGGTCTGCGTAACAAAACGGTCAGACGAAGTTACTCCGGCTTGGCGAGCCTTTTCTCGGGCAGGAAGTACCTTGCCGGAATCAGCGCGAAGATGAAGAACGACGCGTAGACCGACACATAGGCCAGCGGCACAGAGGAGAGATACAACGCCGCCGAGAAGACGTTCTTTCGCTGGATGGACCGGTGATAGTCGGCGAGAGCGCCATTCTGCTGATCCTGCTCCGCCAGAATGATCCGCAGAAGGTAAAACGCCGACGAACAGAGCACCAGATCCAGCCCGTAGAGCGCCACCGCCAGCGACTCGTGATAGTTCTTTCCCAAATAATCGGTAACGAACGGAACCAGCGACATCCAGAACAGCAAATACAGATTCGACCAAAGCAGCCGCGCCGTGACGTTGTGAACCGCATGGATCAAGTGATGGTGGTTGACCCACATGATCGCCACCACTAGAAAGCTGAGCCCGTAGCTGAGGAAGATGGGCGCGACCTTCCACAATCCCGCAAGCGTGGGCTGCGAAGGCGCGTGCAGCTCGAGCACCAATGATCGTCACGATGATGGCGATCACGCCGTCGCTGAAAGCCTCGATCCGGCCCGTTGTCATTTCGCTGTGCGGCATACGGAGAATCTACCACGGAGACACTGAGTCACGGAGCCAATCCGAGATAACACAGGAAGGCAAGGCCACGGAACAGAATGGAAATTCGCTCGTCTGTTCTTTCTTCTTCTCCGTGACTCTGTGACTCCGTGGTGAAGATCCTCAAGCCGGCTGCTGTTGCGTCATGCAGTGCATCGCTCCCAGTCCCCAGATGAAGTCGCCCGAATAGATGGGCACGATTTCGCGCTTCGGGAACAGCTCAGCCAGAGTGTTGAGCGCGATCCGGTCGTTGGGACGGTTGAACACGGGAGCCAGCACGACTCCGTTGGCAATGTAGAAGTTGGCGTAGCTCGCCGGCAATCGCCGGCCTTCGAAAATTACCGGCTGCGGCATGGGGAGTTCGACGACGGTCAACTGTCTCCCGTCCTGGTCGCGCGCCGCCTGTAGGCGGCGCAGATTGGCAAGCAGAGGAGCGTGGTTCACATCCTCCGAATCCCGCTCCACCATGGTGACGACAGTATTTTTCGACACGAAGCGTGCCAGGTCATCGACATGCCCGTGCGTGTCGTCCCCGAAAATCCCGCGCCCCAGCCAGATCGTATTAGGAGCGCCCAGATAATCGGCAAATGCCTTCTCGTAGTTCACCCGCGCCATGTGCGGATTGCGTTCCTGCACTTTGCTCAGCAGACATTCTTCTGTTGTCAGAATCGTGCCCGCCCCATTCACGTCGATCGATCCGCCTTCGAGCACAATCCGATCGCCCTTCGACATCGGCCGAATTTCGTTGGCGTGCGCAGCTTTCGCCATCAGGCGCCCGATCTTCTCGTCATGCCGCCAGTTGGAATACTTCGCCCACGCGTTAAAGCGAAACTTCAGCGCGATGTCGGATTTTTTCTGTGGGGACAGCCGCCCTCGGCTGTCCGGCCGGGCAACGCCCGGCTGGGGAGCGAGGAAGATGCATCCGGAATCCCGCAGCCAGACGCGGTTCGTCGGCCAACGATGGAAGCGGATATTCGCCGAAAAGGCATCGGCCCGTTCGAGCACGCGACGTGCCTGTCTCGCGGCGGCGGCGTTGTTAACGATCAACTCCACGCGCTCACACTTCGCCAGGTTCCGGATAATCTCGGCATACACCCACGGGATCGGCTCGAACTTCCCGGGCCAGTCTCCGTGATAGTGCGGCCAAGCGAGCCAGGTGGCGGCGTGCGGCTCCCATTCGGCGGGCATGCGGTATCCAAGCGCCGCGGGTGCGGGGGCTTCCACAGTTGAAATCTTCCTTGAAGACCTGCGCAGGGATTTGGCCACGTGAGTTCTCGGGTCCTAGTCGATCAGTCGGTTGGTGATAGGAGCGTAGGCGTCGATTCGCCGGTCGCGCAGGAAAGGCCAATTGCGCCGAATGTCTTCCAGAGTCTTCAGGTCCACATCGCCCACGAGAATCTCCTCCCGGTCGTGCGAACCCTCCGCGAGCACGCGCCCGAAGGGGTCACAAAAGAACGATCCTCCCCAGAACTCCAGCCCCTGTCCGGGCGCAGATTTGCCGCGAATATTTCCGGTTTCAAAACCAACGCGGTTCACGACTGCCACATAAACGCCGTTCGCAATCGCATGCGCCCGCTGAATCGTCCGCCACGCATCGTGCTGGGCGACGCCGAACTCCGCCTTCTCCGCCGGATGCCACCCGATTGCCGTCGGATAGAACAATATATTCGCCCCTTGTAACGCCGTCAGTCGCGCGCCCTCGGGATACCACTGATCCCAACACACCAGCGTTCCAAGTCGCCCCGCGCTGGTGTCGAGCGCGCGGAATCCCAGGTCCCCAGGCGTGAAATAAAACTTTTCGTAGTAGAGCGGGTCATCTGGAATGTGCATCTTGCGGTAGAGCCCGCGCAGGGAACCATCGTTGTCGAAGATCGCAGCTGTATTGTGGTAAACGCCAGCCGCCCGCTTTTCAAACAGCGATGCGATCACAACGACGCCGTTTTTTCGGGCAGCTACCGATATCTTCTCGCTCGCTGGCCCGGGAATCGTCTCAGCCAGATCAAATAGCGCATGATCCTCGCGCTGGCAGAAATACTGAGTCTGAAAAAGTTCTGGCAGGCAGACGACCTGCGCGCCACGCCCGGCGGCGTCCGCGACTCGGCTCAGTGCCTTCTCAAGATTCTGTTCCGGCTCTGGTCCGCACGACATCTGCACCAGCGCCACGCGAAATTTCTCAGGGGGCACGCGTTCCTTCCTCATCGATCAATATAGCATCGGCGCTGGCAGCCCGCCGTTCCGAAGGAAGCGAAGCTGATGAGCCCGAGCGCGTGAGCGATCCTTCCGCGTCCTCGTCTCGCGGGATTCTCAACGCTGCGAACGAGTCGTCTCGCGCGCCCCGAATAGCTATGCTGACAGCAAATTCTCGTCAGAGTTTGCAGCCGAGTTCGACTTATGTGCAAGTTTCTGCAACACCGCGAGACTTGGATGCCAAACAAACAAGAAAATCAGCATGGATTTGACAACAGAAAAGGACAAACCGTTATACAATCGGTCGCCTCTCAACGATGGGGGAAGGGAGATGAATTTGTCCCCTTCACGCAAAACGAAGTGCTAGTTGCTGCTGCCGGAAAATTCCGAGAACAATAAGGAGAACCTGTGATTCGAAGACTGAGTACATTTGTGCTGACCCTCGTCGCGCTTGTGTCGATCGTGAATGTCGGCCATGCGCAACAACCTTTGATGACGCGTCACACGCGAGACGAAGTCACCAGCCGAGTAGCCCCGCTCGTCGCCCATATGTCCGCCACCCAGAACCTGCGCATCGTCATGGTTCTGCAGCACCGCAATCAAACAGAGTTGGATCAGTTCTTGAAAGATGTCTATGATCGCTCCAACCCCTCCTATCGCCACTTCCTCACGGTCGAGCAATTCACCGAGAAGTTCGGCCCCACTCGCGAGGACTATGAAGCCCTGAAGACATGGGCGAAAGAGAACGGATTGCGCATCGACGGCACTTCACGCAATCGCATGATCCTGCCTGTCGTCGGATCGGTGCAGAATATCGAGAAGGCCCTGCACGTGACCATGGGCGTTTATCAGCACCCGACCGAAAAACGCACCTTCTTCGCTCCCGACCGGGAACCTGTCCCGAATACTCCCGTCCGCCTGTGGAGCATTGGGGGCCTCGACAATTTTTCGCGGCCGACGCCGTCGTTCTCGCGCCGCGATCCCAACACGGTTGACGCCGACAGCGTCATCGCCAACGCCACCACCGGATCCTGCCCTTCGAAATCTTTCTGCGGCAGCGACATGAGAGCGGCATACTACGGTGGCACGCTCACCGGAACAGGCCAGTCGGTCGGCATTTTCGAGTTCATCGGAACCGACCTGGCCGATCTGACGACCTACTACACGAACGCAAAACAGACGAACAATGTACCGATCACGCTCCTGTCGGTCGATGGCCAAAGCACGAGCTGCCTGGCGAGTGCAGGTTGCGATGACACGGAACAAACTCTGGATATGACTCAGGCGCTCGGCATGGCTCCCGGTATGTCGAGCCTGGTGATGTACATCGGCAAAGGCGGCTTGTCAGGGCAGACGCTCGACGATCCCGGCATCCTGAACGCCATGGCCACTGCCAGCCCGTTGAACGCTCAGCTGAGCTGCTCGTGGGCGTGGAAACCAACTGACAACACCACCGACGACCCGTTCTTCCAGGAGTTCGGGGCGCAGGGTCAGAACTATTTCACCGCGACTGGCGACAGTGCGAAGTGGGTCAAGGGTGGTTTCGTGTGGCCCGCGGATGACCCGTACGTTACCGGGGTTGGCGGAACAGACTTGACCACCGTCAGCGCGGGCGGAGCCTGGGCGTCAGAAACAGCATGGTCTTCCAGCGGCGGCGGGATTTCGACAAATAGCTTTGCCATTCCTTCCTGGCAGGTGGCTGCGGCGGCGGGTTGCACGAGCTGCTCCCAGACCCTGCGAAACGGCCCTGACGTTTCGGCAAACGCAAACTACACCTTCTACGTCTGCGCCGACCAAACCTCGTGCACCGCGAACCTGTACGGCGGCACGAGTTTTGCAACGCCGATGTGGGCTGGCTTCATGGCTCTCGTGAACGAACAAGCCGTGGCGAACGGGCAACCGCCGCTCGGCTTTGTCAACCCGGCGCTGTATGACATTTACGGCGGCTCGAGCTATACGACTGACTTCCACGACATCACCAGCGGCAGCAACGGATTCCAGGCAACAGCTGGCTACGATCTGGTAACCGGCATTGGTAGTCCGAACGGTCAGGCCCTGGTCGACGCACTCGCCGGTACTTCGTCGGGTACGTTCACCGTAACCGACGCGCCCAAGGCCCTGTCTGTCGCTCGAGGTGCCTCAGGCTTGTCAAAGATCACGACTACTGTTTCCGGTGGTTTCGACGCGGCGATTTCGTTGACGGCCTCAGGACAGGGCGCCGGCGTGAGGGTCGCGTTCAATCCCAGCACCATTCCGGCGCCGGGCTCTGGACGTGCCGCCATGCAAGTCAAAGTGGCTCCGACTGCAAAGACCGGAACCCGCACCATCACGATCACGGCGCAGGGCGGAGGCGTGACCCAAACCGCGACTCTCACTTTGACCATCAAGTGATGTCGTAATCGACCTCGCTTCTGCCTCGGCAGGCAGCGACTTGAAGCCCGGGCCTATCGGTCCGGGCTTTTTTGTCTCTAAATTAAGAGCCAGTCACAAAAGCAGCGGCCGTGCCGTGGCGTCCTTTCACACGCTTCCTGTAGAGTATCCTGTCGGGAAGAATTGCAATCCGCTTGGAGGCTCGCGTTGAAGCACAACAATCACGGCAACTCGAAGGACCATCCCCATCAGGCACAAGGACACGCCCCCGGTGGTGAGGGCAAAGACCGGCAACTCCACAATCCCATCGAAGACCGCCTGATTCCGCTCGAGCCGCTCGATCTCGCGAAGATCCATTCGATCGATGGCTTGGTGCGGGCTATGGCCAAGACCGCATTCACCGGGCGCCAACTAGGCGAGGCCGCCGATGTCCTCGAGGCGATGGCGCTCGACGAAGACGCTTTCATCGTGATGACCTTGGCCGGGGCCATGACCGTCGCCAAGCAGGGATTAATCGTCACCGAACTGATCGACCGCGGCATCGTCAACGCCATCGTCTCCACCGGCGCGCTCATGGCCCACGGTCTGGTGGAGGCCACAGGCCGAGCCCACTTCCGCGCCAATCCTGAAGTTTCCGACGAGGAACTTTACGAGCAGGGCTACAACCGCGTTTACGACACGCTTGAGCCCGAACAAAACCTCGACGACGTGGAAGAAGTGATGGCGGCCGTCCTCGAAGCCTGGGACCACAACGAGGTCATGTGCTCTTACAAGTTGAACCACGCCATCGGTGCCTATCTCGCCAAGCGCGACCAGAACCAGCGCGGCATTCTGAAGTCAGCTTACGAACAAGGCGTCCCGGTTTTCGTGCCGGCCTTCAGCGACTCCGAACTCGGCCTCGACACCGCCCTGAATAACCGGCTGAGAGAGTCCACCGGGCGGCACAAGATTCGCTTCGATCCCTTCGAAGACCTCGAGCACTTTGCTGCGACCCTGCTGCGCCAAAAGAAACTGGGAATCTTCACGATTGGGGGCGGCGTCCCGCGCAACTGGTCGCAGCAATTCGGGCCGTTCATTGAACTCCGCCACCGGCGCCTGGGCGAGAACGTGCCGTTAAAGCGCTACCACTACGGCCTCCGGATCTGTCCCGAGCCCGTTCACTGGGGTGGATTGTCGGGCAGTCCCTATAGCGAGGCAATCTCCTGGGGCAAGTTCGTGCCTCCATCGGAAGGCGGCAAATTCGGCGAGGTCTTCGTCGACGCGACCATCGGCCTCCCGATCATCGTCGCCGCCGTGCTGGAGCGCCTGGGCAAGAACCACAAGTCCGCAAAAAAAGGAAAAAGGGAACTGGCCAAGCGGAAGTAGAGTGGGGGGGCGGTTTGCTGAGGGCCGAAAGCTACGCCTGCTTACACCGCGGGTTGTCGCGGGTGATTACGCGCTGCTCTAGCAGGCAGCCGGATCTTGAGCGGCAAACTCCGGGGTGGAGTCGCCCTCCTGAGCGTCGTGGTTTCCCGTGCGAAGCCGCCGATACAACGGCGCAAGAATACTATTTTCAAGAACTTCCGATTCAGCCTGAAACCAGTCCTGCAAGGCCTGGCCTTCCTCCTGCCCGCGGGTCTCGTACAACTGCTTTGCCCGCGAACGCACCTTCCGCTCGACCAACTGCACCATCAGGGCTTGTTGCTTCTTTCTGCGTGTTTCGATGTCCACTGTCTGTCTAGTCCTCAATCTGCGGTCTTTTTCTACCACTTCAATCATAACCCAATCCTGTTAACGGAGTATTACATCCGACAGCACACTATGGTTACCAAAGTTTTACTCCCTTTTGATGGTCTCACCGGGTAGGGAGATTCATTTAGTTTATCTAGTTTCAACAACTTAGGTTGGATCGGAAGCCCGACTCACTCAGCCTGTCCGCCTTCACAACTCGCCGAAAAGGCTCCGCTCGTGGGTGGCACAGCGCTTTTCGACGCGGAGCTTCACAGAGCGCTGAAAAACTCAAGATTCGTATCAGGGCATCGCTTTAGCGATGCCGCAAATGCAGCAGAATCAATTCCGGCTTCAGCCGCTGTACAGCTCTATCGGGAAGAAAGTCAGTGTTTCAGCAAACTCTTTAGCCCCTGGGGTGCCCGGCTAGGCACACATCGCCTGCAGTGTGCTTAGTCCGGGAAGTGAAAGTTGGAGGGGGGATAATCGGCTAGTCGAAGATCAACACGGCCGACGCGATCACGGTAGTCCAGAGGGCACGCTTGTCGCCCACTGCCGATTGCGTCACGTTCGCCGTACGCACGATCTTGTTCGACAGCCGGTAGATCTGCTTCTTCTCATCCCAGGAGCGGTCGGGATCAAATTCTACGTTCAGGGTAGTCGCGAGCATTTCGGCGGCGAGTTCCTCGGCATATTCCCCGGCAGCGTCTTCCGTCTCGCCAAAGGAGTGGTGCTCGCTGAGGTAGCCGTAGGTGTTCCGGTCAGCAGGAATGGCCACACCGATCGACGAAGCCAGCAACCGGTGAGGCTCCCGCGTGGAGTTTTCCGCCACCACGGCAAACACAACCTCTCCCGGATGCAGATACTTCACGCCTTCCTTGCGGGCCAGCAGTTTGCAGTTGGGCGGAAAGATGGAGGAAACCCGCACCAGGTTTTGGGCAGCGATTCCGGCGTCACGCAACGCCAATTCGAACGAAGTCAGCCGCTCGCGGTGTTTTCCCACGCCCTTGGTAAAGAAAATCCGCTTCGGAACCATGTCTTTGCCCAATTCCGTGATCCTCCAAAAAGAAAAATGAGTGTTGAGAATGCACAATCTAACACAATGCTTTGTAAAGGAAATATGAATTTCACCCTAGGAGGCAAAAAAATGCGGGGAGCGCTGGCGCGCGTCCCCGCTTTGATGCCCGGATTGTGTAGGGGGAGGGCCCGGGCAAAACCTTTTCACGCCCAACTCGCGCGCCGGAATGCCGCGCCAGTTGGTTCACAAACCTCGCATCACTTGGCCGCGACCGCCGTGCTCACGTCCATCGCGGTGCCGTTGATCGTGCCAGTAATCGTCGCCTTCTTGCCGGCCTGCTGATCGAGCAACGCCAGCACTGCCTTGTCGCTGGTGTTCAGCACGTAAATCTTGTCGCCCACCACCAGAGCATATTTCGATCCGTGTGCGACGCAGGTGCGCGTGCACTCTGCCGGCGCGCCTTCCATGTGCTTGGTGCCGCACATGGCGTCGCCCACTTCGCCCGTCAGCGTTTGCTTGCCGGCGGCCAGCGCCGGATTGTATGCCCACAGACTCGCTGCCGCTGCCAATGCCGCAATCAAGATCGAGCGTTGCCAACTACCCTTCATCCCATTTTCTCCTTGGAGTCCCGAATGCCCGCGGACCTGATCCGCGAATGACTGCGGGCCAGTGTATTCAACTCGTCTTGATTTCACAAACACTTCTCTGGTTGCAAAAATTCTTCCGTCGCGGCAAGGATAGAAGTGGGGTCAGAGTACTCGCGCAGAGAAGGTATCGGAACACGCCGCGGATTTTGTTCCAAAAACCGGACAAACCCGGCGGAAGGCGGCCAGGGACTATTTCGGGGCTTTCACCGAGTAAATCAGATCGACGTCCACCGACTTGTCCCGGACGTTGGCGGTCACATGCGAAGCCACGTCCCAGTCGAGATTCGGAGGAAGCAACTTGTGCGCCGCGGGCAGATACTCGCTCAGATAGGTCGAGTCGTACACATCCCCCGGCCGGATCTTCCACGCGGCGCGGAGTTTTGCCATCAGGCTGTTATCCAGTCCCCGGAATTCCAGTTCGCCCATGTGATAGGCATATCCTTCCTTCACATCGAGTCGAATCACTACCGTCCCGGCCCCTTCGTCAAACGCGGCGTCTGGTGTGATCGTGGTCGTGATAAACCCGCGGGAGCCGTAAAGCTTCTGGATGTCCTTCAGGTTATCCGCCAAACGGACCGTGTTGGCCGGCTGCCCCGGCTCCGCCCGCACCATCTTCTGCAAGGTCTCGGTTGGGAACTCATGATTTCCCGACCACTCCAGACTCTTCAGCTTGTACTGCTGCCCGGGCTTTACCGCGAAGATCACATCGACCACGGTATGATTCCGCGGTCCGTCCTCGGTTTCAGCAGACGGCAGCTTCACGACTTTCGGCTGCGGCTCGCCGAACTGCGCCTGCAAATACCCCCGCGCGTAATAGACCGGAAGAAGCTGGCGCTGCACCAGCAGATTCAGCCGGGTGCGGGAATATTCGTGATCCGGAAGTCTCTCGCCCGCAGCCTCCAGCGCCGGCACCTCGGCAGGGGCCGCGCCCGCGAACTCGATGTGGCGCACTTCAATCAGAACATCGTTCACGTGGTAATTGATCGACTCGACCGCACCGCCCGGCTTGCCCGTGCGCAGATACTCGACATGCCCGGGGATCGAGTTCTCCACCAGCATGGCCTGCAGCACGTCCGAAACCTCGTCGGCCAGGCGGCCGAACAGCGGCAGCTCGCCGTTAAACAGCGGAGAGTGCTCCTGAATGCGCTTCAGCAGTTCCGCATCCGAGAACCATACGAAATCCTCAAAATGGACGGGAACAAACTTGTCGGCGTCGGTTACATGCAGTTCCAGCTTGGTTCCGGCCGACGAGTACGAGTAGTTATAGGCGATGTCGGTGAAGACTCCCATGTCGCCCAAACGCCGCGCGGCTTTCTTGAAATCATCCTCGTTGACTTCTGTACCTATCTGCAGCCCAGTCGCTGCGGCGATCGTCGCCTCAGGGTATCGCTTGCTCCCCGTGACCTTGATGGCAATCAGCTGGCGGGCTGAGGCCGGCATCTGCGCCAGCGGTTTCTGAGAGCTGGATCCTTGCCCCATGCCCGGCAGGCAGAGTCCCGCGAGCAGGGTCCAGAGCACAAGCAGAAGTCTGGGGATCGCGTTGGTCATCGGGTTGGGATGTGCGCCAACTCTTCCGTGGGTTTGTGCTTCACTGCAATGTCGATGAACGCCAGCGCGGCCCGGCTGAGCGCCTTGTCTTTGCGAAACACCAGGGCCAGATCGCGCCGTACCTGCGCGTCGGCGAGGGGAATCGCCGCCAGCACTTTGGCGCGGACATCTTCCTCCACATTCGAGCGCGCTATAAACCCGACGCCCACATCCGCCGCCACGAATCGCTTTAACAGTTCGCTGGAATCCAGCTCCATGCTGACATTCGGTTTCAGCCGCCGCTCGTGAAAGAGTTGCTCGATAGCGTCTCGAGTATGTCCCGCCTTGGGCACTACGAGCGGGAACCTGGCCGCGTCGGCGATCGTCGCCGACTTCATCTTTCCCAGTGGATGCTGCGGCGGCGCAATCAGAATCAATTCGTCCCGATGAATAAGCACCACCGTCAGCCGCGGGTCGGTCACGGGAAGAGAGATGACGCCGAAGTCGACCGAGTTGTCGATGATCGATTCCAGAATCTTCGCGTAGTCGGAGCGTTTGATATTCACCGACACATCGGGATACTGCTTCTTGAAGTCCGCAAACACATACGGCAGGATGTGCAGGCAGGTGCCTTCGTTCGCGCCAACGATCAGTTCGCCCCGCGGCACGCGCTCCATCTCGGCAATTGCCACTAGCATAGCCTTGCGGGCGTCGAGAGTCTCCTCGACATACTTCTGGAATGCCTTGCCCGCAGCCGTCAGTGACACCTTGCCGCCCGACCGGTCGAACAGCTTCGCCCCGACTTCTTCCTCCAGCCCACGAATCTGCGATGAAATCGCCGGCTGCGTCCGAAAACGTTTCTCCGCCGCCCGCGAAAACGAAGCGTGCCGCGCGACTTCGAGAAATGTTTCGAGCTGATCAAAGTCCATAGAAAGCTCTCAGCCGTCAGCTTTCAGCTGTCAGCCAAGCAGTCAATCGTTCCATTCCAGCCGCCCGACGCGGGTTTTGCTGAAAGCTGACAGCTGAAAGCTGATAGCTGATAGCTTTAAGTATAAAGTCGCGTTATCCCCGCTATAAAAACAATCGAATTGCCAGAGCCCGCGAGTGCCTTTAGACTCTCTCGGTCCCGCTCAACGCGACCGATTGTAGCAGCCTGCCTGCCCGCAGGACTCCCCGCAAAGGTTCGCTCTGTTTCGGCAGAGAAGTTGCGCTCGGCAAGGAGTTCGCATGGCTGACGCCAAGAAAGTCCTCGAATTCGCCAAGCACCACGACGCGAAGATTCTCGACCTGCGCTTCACCGACATTCCCGGCCTCTGGCACCACGTCTCCTATCCCATCGCGCAGCTGACGGAATTGTCGTTCGAAGACGGATTCGGCATCGACGGCTCCTCCATCCGCGGCTGGGCCGGCATCCACGAGAGCGACATGCTGCTCAAGCCCGACGCCAACTTCCACCTGCTCGATCCCTTCACCGAAGTGCCCACACTTGTGTTGGTGTGCGACGTGGTCGACCCAGTCACCAAGCAGCGCTACGACCGCGATCCCCGCTACATCGCCCGCAAGGCTGAACTCTACCTGGCATCCACCGGAATTGCCGACACCGCCTACTTCGGCGCCGAAGCCGAGTTCTTCATCTTCGACAACGTGCGCTTCGATCAGCGCGAGCAGTACGGCTTTTATTTCATCGATGCCGAGGAGGGCCGCTGGAACTCGGGCAGGGAAGAGAACAACCTCGGCTATCGCCCGCGCTACCGCGAAGGGTATTTTCCCGTCCCGCCCACCGACCACTATCAGGACCTGCGCAGCGAGATGGTCCTCACCATGCAGAACTGCGGCATCGCTGTGGAGTGCCATCACCACGAAGTCGCCTCGGGAGGTCAGACGGAAATCGATCTGAAGTTTGACTCGCTGGTCCGCT
Source organism: uncultured Acidobacteriaceae bacterium (assembly GCA_963701935.1). GTDB lineage: Bacteria > Acidobacteriota > Terriglobia > Terriglobales > Acidobacteriaceae > Sulfotelmatobacter. The sequence goes on from CAVPBT010000007.1 coordinate 209,920, forward strand.
CCGCCGACAAGATGCTGCTCTACAAATACATCGTGAAGAACGTGGCGAACCTTCAGGGCAAGACCGTCACCTTCATGCCCAAGCCGATCTTCGGCGATAACGGAAGCGGTATGCATACGCACCAGTCTCTGTGGAAGGGCGATATTCCGTTATTCGCCGGCGATGGATACGCCGGCCTCTCGCAGATTGCCCTCTGGTACATCGGCGGACTCATCAAGCACGGCCCCGCGCTCTCGGCAATCATCGCCCCCACCACAAATTCCTACAAGCGCCTCATCCCCGGATTCGAAGCTCCGGTGAATCTCGCCTACTCTCGCCGCAACCGCTCGGCCGCCTGCCGCATCCCGATGTATTCCATAGCGCCCAAAGCCAAACGCGTAGAATTCCGCCCGCCCGATCCAAGCTGCAATCCCTACCTCGCCTTCGCCGCCATGCTGATGGCGGGCCTCGACGGCATCGAAAACAAGATGGACCCCGGCCAGCCGCTCGACAAAGACATTTACGAGCTCGACCCCGAGCAGTTGTCAGCCATCCCCTCGATGCCGGGCTCACTCGAAGAAGCCCTCGACGCTCTGGAGCGCGACCACGCCTTCCTGCTGAAGGGCGACGTCTTCACAGAAGAGTTGCTGCGAACTTACGTCGATTACAAGCGCACGAAGGAAGTCGACGCCATCCGCCAGCGCCCGCACCCGTATGAATTTGCGCTGTATTACGACATCTGATCCAAGAAACAGCGATCGATCCCCGGGGAGACTCCAAGTCCGGTTAATAGGTATAAAAGGCTGATTTCGTCAGTAATGTTGCGTCGGCATCAAACCTTCAGCCAAAATGCTGTTGTGACGCTGACTCCGAGAGCTGAGCAATTCGTCTGGATTGTCTGCACGTGCGCCGCAGGTGCCGCATTCTTCAGCTCACATACGTTCTACGTAACAGCAGGCACGTTCTTGAGTGGTGCGGTGCTTCTCGGCATATCGGCTTTTCTGTTTTGGATGCGATTTCGCCGTCGTCAAAAGCCCCGCACCAAGGGCCTCACGATTACGTCGAACACAGCTCTTGCGCTTCTTAGTCTCATGGCTCTTTTGTATCTTCTTGGCGTGGCGACTTGGTACGAATAGCTACACTCGCATCTGGCCCTAGGCGGAGCACTTGAGTGTGACCGCCTGGTTACGACAGTTGCCCCGAAGAGTCTCAGTGCCGGTGTCTAATCATCATAAGAGAACGAAGGCGGCTTTCTGGTTAGGCTCGCATGCGCCTGAAATTGAAATACGCGCTCCCGCTTGTGCAGACGTTGGTGGCGGTGGCCCTCCTAGTGTGGACCGACCGTTGGGAAAGGGCCCTGATGCGTATTCAGGACATACCCGGAACCCCTCCTTCTTTCACACTTCTGATTGCTATCAATGCTCCTTTGGCGATGCCCCGAGCGTTGGTTTTCCGCTTTCTGCTCGGGTGGTGGGATGACATAACTCTCGTTGTGGCGATTGCGGTGTTCTGGTATTGGGTATCACTGAATATCGAATCTTTGCAGCATGGCCGCCGCGTCTTCATGTTTTCATGGATGCCATTGAGACTTGCGGGAGACACGATAGCCGTTGGCATTGGCGCGATGTGGGCTGTCGTACTATGGCGCAGTCCTTCCTATGGGCTTCCTCCACTCGTTTCATTGACAGCCTGGCTATGGTTTGTTCCATGCATTTGCGCCCACTCCTAATCTGGCATATACTTATGTATATGCCAACGAGACACGAGCGCCCACCGGGCTCTGGGCCGCAACGCCGGGCCAAACTCTTCATGAACAATCGCAGCCAGGCTGTGCGGCTGCCCAAGGACTTTCAGTTCAATACCGAGGAAGTGTTCATCCGGAAAGAAGGCAGTGAAGTCGTCCTGTCACCCCGCCCCGCCGATTGGTCGTCGTATCTTGCCGAGGCCCCGGTGGCTTCAGCTGATTTCATGGAAGGCATCGAAGACCTGCCAGTGCAGGAGCGGAAGGCGTAATGCCGCGCTACATGCTGGACACCGACACCTGTTCCTACATCATGAAGCGCTCGAGCGACGCGGTCCTGAAGAGGCTGCAGAAGATTCCGGTCAGAGACGTTTGCATTTCTGTCATCTCGAAATCGGAATTATTGTACGGTGTCGAAGTGTCTCCGCGACGACCGCAAGATGAGGCGGCACTGAGCGCCTTCTTACGCTACGTCGAAGTTCTGGATTTCCCCGACAAGGCGTCTGCACATTACGCCAAAATTCGCGCAGACTTAAAGACGACTGGCAAGATGATTGGCGCAAACGACCTGTTCATCGCCGCCCATGCTCGCAGCCTCGGCTTGACGCTGGTCACCAACAACTCGCGAGAGTTTGGCCGGGTCCGCGGTCTGACGACAGAGAACTGGACCGTCGGAGCCTAAAGCTACTTCAGCAGCTTCTCAATTGCCGCCGTCACTTCTTTCGAATCCGGCGTCACCGCGGGCTCAAATCGCTGCACAACTTTCCCCTCGCGATCCACCAGGAACTTCGTAAAGTTCCACTTGATGTCTCCCGCGATGCCCGCGCCCGTTTCTTTCGTCAGATAGCCATACAGCGGCGCCTGATCCGCGCCCTTCACCGAAATCTTCGCGTACATCGGGAACGTCACACTGTACTTGCGGGTGCAGAACGTCTTAATCTCCTCGTTCGTGCCTGGCTCCTGCGCCCCAAAATTGTTGGCCGGGAAACCCAGGATCACGAATCCCTGAGCCTTGTACTTCTCGTAAATGGACTCCAGTGCGCTGTACTGCGGAGTGTACCCGCACTGGCTCGCCACATTCACCAGCAGCACGACCTTGCCCTTGTACTCAGCCAGCGGCGCCGGCTTGCCGTCGATGGAGTTGAGAGTGAACGTATAGACGCCTGATCCCGCAAACAGCGATGTGGCCATCATCAGCAGTACTCCGATCGAAAGAATAATCCCCACTTTGCCCGGCTTGGTGGATGGGTGTAAAGACGACGGTGTCATTCCAGTCTCCTGTCCTGCGAATTTCGGTTGTGCGATTGTGATCCCGCAAAGAGTGAGATTGACAATACGGGGCGGAGAACGCCAAATGCAATGGAAGAAATGTAAATTCTATGTCTTGCGGAGTGAACCAGTGCCGGGCTAGACGGCCGTTCGGACGGAGCTTTCCTTCACCATCCGCTCCAGCATGCGCACTCGCTTGCCGGGCAGCGGGATGTCAACGATTTGGGGCCGGGCAACTTCACAGCTGCTGACCGACAGAAATGCGTCGCCCATATTGTCCAGTGCGGAGGCCGAGCGCCCCAGCACCATCAGCAGATACTTCTGGGCGATGGGCCGGTCGGCCGGATGGATCAGCGCCCACCACCGCCGAACCGACTCTTGCACCTCCGCCTCGCTCTTTTCGCCCACCACGAGGGAATCAATCAACCGGTAAACTTTGCTCTTGATCGCTTGGTACGAGACGGAAATCTCTTGGGGCATAAGGGTCCTGGTTTTTGCTGTACTTCCGTATAGTGCAATCCTCCCACCAAACCCCTAATCCCCTGTTTTGGCGTGATTTACGACGATTTGCACTAACCTGAACGTACTATGAATGGAATAAATCCGGTATGGGATATGAATTCTGGAAGGAAGCCGTCTTAACCGAGCCTTCCAGGAGTGCCAAGCCGGTCCCAGCAGGTTATACCTCACTGCAAAATTCCCTCGAAACTTCCCGAGCGAACCACCACCGACATCGGCGTGGGCTACGTGCAGGTTACAATGTGGCGCTCTACTCAACCGGACTTTTCGTCGACTCCTCACCGCTGAACCGCGAGCGCGGGCCGGCACTCCGGTATTTCTCGCAGCACCAGAACCTTCGGAGGCGAAATGAAGCGATGGGCGTGGCTGTTAACGGTTCCAGTACTGGTGTCACTTGCAGGGGCTCAGGTCACATCGTCCCTCAATTCGCAAACGAGTGCTCCCCAGAACACCAGTTCGCAGGGCACATGGCACGACGCGGGCAGCGGGGACCGTATGTTTTTTCCCAAGGACATGCTCTGGGGCTGGGCGCAGTTTGACATCGCGCCTCCGCACAACGAGGTCGATCCCAATCAATGCGGCGGTAATGCCGGCCAGTACGGTGGCGTGAACGCACCCTGCAGCCTCTTTGCGCGCTACATGCTTTCGGGGATCCTTGAGGTTCGTCCCTTTGGCCGGGGCCCGCTGCGCCGCTTCATGGTGTACGGCGCGCCCACATTCCTGTTCGGCAAGACCGTCCCCAAGACGCTCTACACCTGGTCCCTCGATGCCATTGGAATCGAGCATTCCTGGGGAGTCGGAATCTATATTGACAAAGGATTCGAGTTCCGCGTGACTCAGCACTTCCTCTTCGACCGTCTGGGCGCGCGCGACACTTATCTTGGCCCGGCCGATCTGGGCACGAATGGCCCCTGGGGCCGCTTCATGACCGTAGGCGTGCGCAAGACTTTCGGCACCCGCCGCTGGTAGGTTGGTAGCGCCGGCGTCCCGCTGGCTGTCCCGTGTGCGTCTCGCCCACGGAGCCACAAAGAAGCGCTGCTCTTGGATCGATTCCTTTGAGGTAGCTCAGCGCCTGTGGTTGGATCAGGCTCCTGCGTAGCGCGTGCTTTTGGGTGGCGCAGCGCGTCCAGCGCTGCGATAAAGCCCTTCTCTTCGTTGAGGGCTTCAGAGAGTGCGGGAGAAGCGGCATGTGATAGCCCGGCACGTAAGTGCCGGGTAGGGTGGGAAGAGAGAGCGAGTCCCGAAGGGACGACACCCGTTCTCACGCATACTCTTCAGCCACTGAGGCACCTTAGGCCGCAATCGGAATCGCGGGCCGCCGCATCAGCCGCCGAACCAGCCAGAAAACGAACGCCAAGAATGCTCCTAACATCACCAGGGGAAGCCCGAACACCACGACAAGCCAGCCCGTCCCGCTGAAATTGGTGACGTCGCCACTCACCACGGCCGCAGAATCGCGACGCACCCGGCCTCCAAATACAGTCAGGTCGCCCGCGATCTTGACTCCCTTGTCGAGGCGCACATCTCCGCCGAACGAAGTTGTGTCGCCGGCGATCTGCCCGTCAGCTTCAACCACGATACTTCCACCAAACGTGGTCACGTCGCCCAAGACATGCCCGCGCACCCGCACGCTGCATGCGAAACAAGTAACGTCTCCCGCCTCTTCTCCGGGCCCGATGCTGATACTGTGCCCGAATTGTGTGCGGTCCCGAGAGCCATCCGCGAACGCGGCACTCGAGAGTGCTCCAGCCAAAAGAAAACCCGCAAATATCACGGACGCAACGCGAAAAGCATATCTCATAAAACCTCCACAAGGGACCGGTAGCGCCGGGGTCCCGCCGGCTGTCCCATGGGCGTCTCGCCCACGGAGTCGCAAAGCGGAGCGCACTCAGTACCGGGAATTATGGCACACACAGGACCAAAGCAAGAATAATCTGCTGATTCCGTGCCAGTTCTTTATAATTGTGAGTTTTCTAAATCAGGGTTCAAAACATTCATAGCGGAGGCTTGTGCATGGCTGGCTCTTATAACGGCGTAGCTGTACCCGCAGACGGAAAGAAAATCGGCTTTGCAAATGGTAAATACGATGTCCCCGATAACCCCATCATCCCCTTCATCGAAGGGGACGGCACCGGCCGCGACATCTGGAAGGCCTCCCTCCGCGTCTTCAACGCCGCTGTAGAAAAAGCCTATAAAGGCAAGCGCCGCGTCGCCTGGTACGAAGTCTTCGCCGGAGAAAAAGCCAAGGCCAAGTTCGATACCTGGCTGCCCGATGACTCCGTCGACGCCGTCCGCGAATTTCGCGTTGCCATCAAAGGCCCGCTGACCACGCCCGTCGGCGGCGGCATCCGCTCCCTCAACGTCGCCCTGCGCCAGATCCTCGACCTGTACTGCTGCGTCCGCCCCGTGAAGTATTACAAGGGCGTGCCCTCGCCCGTGAAGCATCCCGAGCGCATGAACGTCGTCATCTTCCGCGAGAACACCGAAGACGTCTATGCCGGCGTCGAGTGGGAGCAGGGAACTGCCGACTGCGCTCGCCTCATCGAGTTCCTGAACAAAGACATGCTGAAGGGCGGCAAGAAGCAGATCCGGCTCGATTCCGGCATCGGCATCAAGCCGATCTCCATCACAGGAACCAAGCGCCTGGTGCGCATGGCGATTCAGCACGCCATTACAAATGGTCTCAAGAGCGTCACGCTGGTTCACAAGGGCAACATCCAGAAATTCACCGAGGGCGCCTTCCGCCTCTGGGGATACGAAGTCGCCACCCAGGAATTCCGCGACAAGGTCATCACCGAGCGCGAAAGCTGGATCGTCGGCAACAAAGACAAAGACCCGAACTTGTCTGTTGCGCAGAACGCCGAGGCCGTCGAGCCCGGCATGGAGTTCGCTCCACCCGCCTTCCGCCAGACCGTCGAAAAAGAAGTGAAAGCAGTCCTCGACGCCATCTACAGCACGCACGGCAACGGCGCGTGGAAGAAGAAGATCATGATCAACGACCGCATCGCCGACTCGATCTTCCAGCAGGTCGTAACCCGCGCCGACGAATACTCCGTGCTGGCTTGCCCGAATCTGAATGGCGACTACATCTCCGACGCCTGCGCTGCGCAGGTCGGCGGCCTCGGAATCGCACCCGGCGCCAACATCGGAGACGGCTATGCCATCTTCGAAGCTACCCACGGCACGGCGCCGAAGTACGCCGACAAAGACGTGATCAATCCCGGCTCGGTGATTCTGTCCGGCGTCATGATGTTCCGCCACCTCGGCTGGAACGAAGCCGCCGACCTGATCGAGCAGAGCATGGAGCGCACCATCGAGCAGAAGAAGGTTACCTACGACTTCGAGCGCCTGATGCCCGGCTCCACGAAAGTGAAAACCAGCGAGTTCGCCGGACACATGATCGAGAACATGGACGCAGTTGTGCTGGTGTAGCCGTCCGCCTTTGGTGTGGCGATTCGCCGTTGTGGAAGAGCGGCGCTTTAGCGCCGCGTTAGCAGCAAGAGACTATTGGGCTTTAGCCCCTGAGGTTCTCATAGAAAGGAATCATATGCGCAAAAAAGTCACCATCGTAGGCTCAGGCAACGTAGGCGCAACGGCCGCCCACTGGATCGCCTCCAAAGAACTCGCCGACGTCGTTCTCATCGACATCATCGAAGGCGTCCCCCAGGGCAAAGGACTCGACCTGCTCGAAGCCATGCCCATCGAGAAGCGCGACTCCTACATCACCGGCACCAACGACTACAAAGACACTGCGAACTCCGACATCGTCGTCATCACCGCCGGCATTCCGCGCAAGCCCGGCATGAGCCGCGACGACTTGCTCAACACGAATTACAACATCATGAAAGCGGTGGTCGGCGAAGTGGTTAAGCACTCGCCCAACTGCATCCTGATCATCGTCTCCAACCCCCTCGACGCCATGGCGCAAGCCGCCTACAAACTCAGCGGATTCCCCCGCGAGCGCGTCATCGGCATGGCCGGCGTCCTCGACTCCGCCCGCTTCCGCGCCTTCATCGCCGACGAACTCAAAGTCAGCGTCGAAAACGTCACCGCCTTCGTCCTTGGAGGCCACGGCGACACCATGGTCCCACTTCCGCGCTATTCGACAGTCGCCGGAATCCCAATCACCGAATTGATCGAAAAAACGAGACTCGAAGCCCTCGTCCAGCGCACCCGCGACGGCGGTGCCGAAATCGTGAAGCATCTCAAGACCGGCTCGGCCTACTACGCCCCCTCCGCCGCAGCGACAGAAATGGTCGAAGCGATCCTCAAAGACAAAAAGAAAATCCTCCCCTGCGCCGCGTATCTACAAGGCGAATACGGGATTAACGGCCTCTACGTCGGCGTCCCGGTGAAGTTGGGTGAAAAGGGAATCGAGCAAATCATCGAAATCAAGCTGACTGCGGAAGAAAAAGCTGGACTCGACAAGAGCGCGGCGGCGGTGAAGGAACTGGTGGGGGTGATCGGCGTCTGATGGTTAGCTCTTAAGACGCCCCAAACTGCGCACGAAGAAACTCGATCGTCTTAGGATCGCGAAGCTTACAAACAATGTTTGGGTTTGTGAAGATACGATCGAAGGCCCTCGCCTGCTCGCGCGGGTAGGCCCTTAGCCAGTTGACGCCCACTGCCCACTCTGACATTTCAAGCGATTCCTTGTTTTCGCCAGCCTTAGGGGCTCTGAGAGGAAGATCGAGCAAAGGTTTTTCCTTCGAATCGACCCTGAAGTCCTTGATCGGGACTGCTTCTTGCGATACCTGGCCGTACCCCACATAGCCGGCTCCTTTTAGGTATGCGAAGACCTTGTCTCCTACTTTCAAATGCGTCAGGGGACGTGAATATTTCTCTCCCTGACCCGCGCCGAGATAGCCGTACTCCCGGTTGTCGTCCCAGTTTCGATGTTCTCCTTCACCGATGTTGACGTACCAATAGCCGGACCATGGGGCGCGCTTCCTTGACGCGGATCTCTCGACCGTCTCGACTGGATCTTTTAGCCATGCTCGGCCTAGATACTCATTGTCGCCGTCCTGGAAAACCGTGAAGAAGACAGCATTGATACTCAGTTTATGAACTTCTGAGAGGTAGTCGATGATTCGCTCGGAGGAGTCGTCTAGCTCGGAAGCGACGACAACCAGATTGTGTCCCGCATTTACAACTTCCGGAATAGGAGCACTGAACGCCTGCTCGAATACTGTCTCGAGGCTGCCTTTACAGAATTCCTGTGCAATTTCGTCCAATTTGTCATAATCGAGATCGTTTACCCATGCTGCATATTCCAAAATTTGCGCGACTACCTCACGCGGAGTTCGATCCCTTTTTAGCTCCAACACTACACAGTTCGCTCCGCGATCAAGGGCGAGCAGATCGATCCTTCCCCCGAAAGACGTGTGCACCTGTCGGCCGATGATAACGATGTCGTCCATACCTAGCAGCGACGGATCAGCTGCTATCCAATCTTCGAGACGCTGTTCTTGGTCGAGGCGGGACTTGGAGATGCAGGTTAACTTCGTTCCGGCGACGCGCCAGAGCATCATTTCGAAAGGCATGACTCTTACCTCGCTGTGTGGCGATGAATTCGGTCGGGAGAAAAATAACGGCCAGTGGCTTTCGGGAAATGCACGCAAGCCAGTGTCAAACCGATGGCGTGTTCATAGCCGATCCCGCACCTCAATGGCTCCTTTTTCATGTTGCCGCTATCGTTCTTCATGGTAAGAATAGATCTCGAATGAAAGAAATCTCCATCTCCGAATTTAGGCCCAAATGCGCCGCGATTCTTGAACGAGTGCGAAAGACGCGAACGCCCGTTCGGATCACCCGCTTCGGAAAGCCCGTCGCAGAAATCGTCCCCCCATCGTTGGACAAGCAAGCCGCCCGCCGACTCGGATCCATGGCCTTGACAGGACGTATCATTGGAGACATCGTCGGTCCGACTGGCAGCCTGGACGATTGGGAAGCTTGGCGTGACTGAACCGCTACACCTTCTCGATCGTCACCTTCTTCAGCACCACATCCTTGTTCGGTTTGTTCTGCCGGTTTTGCGGAACTCCGGTGATCTTCACGGCAACGTCCTGCCCCTCGACAACCTCGCCGAAAATCGTGTGCTTCCCGGTGAGCCACGTAGTCGGTACCGTTGTAATGAAAAACTGCGACCCGTTCGTGTTCGGGCCCGCATTCGCCATCGCCAGTTTGCCCGGCTTGTCGAACTTGTGCGGCGACCCCTTGGTCTCATCTTCAAATTGATAACCGGGCCCGCCCATGCCCGTGCCCTGTGGATCTCCGCCCTGAATCATGAAGTCAGGAATCACGCGATGAAAAATCGTCCCATCGTACAGCCGGTCCTTCGATTTCTTCCGCGACGTGGGATGCGTCCACTCCCGCTTGCCCTCCGCCAGTTCCGCAAAGTTAGCCACCGTCTTCGGCGCATCCTTCTCAAACAGCCGGCAAACAATCGTTCCTTCCGAGGTTTCAAACGTGGCATAAAGTCCAGGTTGTCGAGTCATAGAAATTTCCTTTCGAAATTGATCGTTGGTCGTGAGCAGGCTGATGTGGAGACAGCCGCCTCGGCTGTCCCGCCTGGGCGAATCCCGGCGGACTTAGTTGGAACTCGCTGGCGGCTTCGTCGCCGCAGCCGCAGGCTTCTTCACGGTCGTCCCAGCCCCCGGCTTCGGCGCCGTTCCCGTGCCGCGCACGATCGCGATGTGAATAATCTTCACCGGACGAAATGGCTTGTCATTCGAGGGATCCCTCGACATGCGCGCGATCTGCTTCACCAGCTCCACCGATGCCTCATCGCACTGCCCAAAAATTGTGTACCCGCCGTTCAGATGCGGCACGGCCACTTCAGTAATAAAAAACTGCGAGCCGTTAGTCCCCGGCCCCGAGTTGGCATAAGCCAGCCGTCCCGGCTTGTCGAAGAGCAAATCGGCGGACACTTCGTTCTTGAACTCGTATCCCGGCGTGCCGGTGCCATTACCCGCCGGGTCTCCGCCCTGAATCATGAACTCAGGAATCACCCGATGAAAAATCGTCCCGTCATACAGCGGCACCCCATGTTTCGTCGCGCCGCTCACCGGATTTTTCCAGTCCTTAGTCCCGCTCGCCAATCCGATAAAATTCTCCACCCCAACCGGCGCCTTGTCGGGAAACAAAGTGCACGTCATTTTGCCCGCCGTCGTATTGATAATGGCCGTGGGCTTGGTCGAGCCTGCAGGTTTCGCTGCACTGCTCGGTTTGGCAGCAGTGCCGGTCGGAGCTGCGGGCGCACTCTGACCGCCGGAACCCGCCTGCCCCCACGCGACCGACGCCGCCACAAGCATCGTCACTAAAATTGCAAATGTTCTACGCATAAAGCTCCTTGCGAACCAGAGGTATTGCTGGAATCGTGCAACGTTGCATTGTACGACAGCCGCTGCCACGGTTTCCTGCGCGAGGACCGCAGCTGGCTTCTCCCCGAAAGGCGTCATCCTGAGCGGAGCCGCCTTTCAGGCGGAGCGAAGGATCTCGCGTGGACTAAGACGCGGCCGGGAATCTACTTCGCCGCACCTGCCGCTTGCATCTCGTGGCTCACGCCCTCCACTTCCCGAAACACCCGCATCAGATTCCCACCCAGAATCTTCCTGATGTCCTCCGCGCTGTACCCGCGGTCCAGCAACGCCTGCGTGATCTTCGGCAAATCCGCTGCCGAGTCGATCCCCTGTGGCGTCGCCCCGCTTACGCCGTCAAAGTCGGAGCCCAGCCCGACGTGATCAATCCCCGCCACCTTCGCGATGTGATCGATGTGATCAATCAGCGACTTCAGCGGCGGACGCGGAATCTTCGCCATCCACTCCCGCTCAATCCGGTCGATGTCCACATAATTCACCGGCTTGCCCTCGGCCTTCAGCTGATCCGTGTATTTCTGCACAGCGGCAGCCGCATCCTTTTGCTGCGCCATCATCGCCTTGCGAAAGTCTTCATCGATAAAGCCGTTGTAAAAATTCACCTGTACCACGCCGCCGTTCTTGGCCACCGCCCGCAGCATCTCGTCCGTCATGTTGCGCGGAGCATTCGTCAGCGCTCTCGCCGACGAATGTGACGCGATCACCGGCGCCTTGGTCGTCGCAATCGCATCCCAGAACGTCTTATCGGCCACGTGCGAAATGTCGACCATCATGCCCAGCCGGTTCATCTCCAGCACCACCTGCTTGCCGAATTCGGTCAGCCCGTTGTGATGCTGCACCTTCGGATCGTCAATGTCCCCCGAGGAGTCGGCCCACTCGTTCGTGTTCGACCACGACAGCGTCATGTAGCGCACGCCCAGCCGGTAATAATCGCGCAGCAGGTGAATGTCATTCTCGATTGAGTGTCCGCCCTCAATCCCCATCAGCGCCGCCAGTTTGTGCTCCTTGTGCGCCCGATCGATATCGTTGGGCGAGAATGCCATCATCATCTGATCCGGATGCCGCGCCGCCTGCAAATAGACCGAATCAATCAAATCGAACGTATGCCGGGCAAACTGCCCATGGTTGGTCTCCGGATCGACCCAGATGGAAAAAAACTCCGCTCCCAGATTCCCGCGCCGCGCCTTGTCGAGGCTGATGTGCCCCGCGTCCTTCGGATCCATCGAGCCGATATCGAACCCCTGGTCCAGAAACCGCTGCGGCGTATCCGCGTGTGTATCCACCACCAGCGCAGAATCGTGAAGTTTCTGTGCGCGTGCGCTGACCACCACATCAGACGTGCCAGTCGTGGCCTGTTCCGGCGCCTGCGCCACAGCAAGAGAAGAAATCAAAGAAAAGATGAGAAGAAATCTATTTGTCATAAGGGAAGCCCGCGAACATGACGTGCAGGGCAGTCCCCGATTGTATAGGGACATCCGCCGCACAACCAAACCCCCGCGCCACAAGCGAAGCCGCGAAGCGGCGCAAGAATGCAGCCCACGGCGCAAGCCGTGGGTCAGGCGGAGGAAAACAAAAGCCCCGAAGGGGCGAAAGAAAAACCGCGAGACTAATAGACGTCATCCCGACCGGAGCCGTTCTTCAGGCGAAGGGAGGGATCTAGCGTGTGGCTAGCGACACTCGCAGCGCCGCCAGCGCCTCCCCCACACAAACCTCCAACGCCCGTTCCGTGTCGATCGCTGTCTTAGAATGCGTAACGACCTCGAACCGAGCCCTCACCTCAAGATAAAGCTGAAAGTCGCGATTCCCCGCAGGATGCACCGCCGCATCTGCCGCCAGCCTCTTCCGAGCAGTCTCCTCCGAACAAACACACTCCAGAATCCGCCAGGCCTGCCCCATGGACTCAGCCGCCCCAACCACATTCTCAATCTGATAACGTCGCGAAAACGGGCGCCCATCCAGAAAAATCGTCCGCCCCCAATCACGCTCCAACAAATACCCCGCAGTCTCCATCATGATCTGCAGGCAGTAGTCATCCTGCCGCGAAGAGTATTCGATCTCCGACGGCAAAAAGATCGCATGCCGGATTTCATCCTTGCTCACCACCCGCCCCTGCGTGCGGCCAGCCAGTTCGCGGGCAAGCGTGCTCTTCCCAGTGCCGGGAAGTCCCGCCATCAAAACAATCATGTTTATTATTAGAGCAGAAACTCAACTGTGTTTCGCAGGAGGTCGTAATGCCATTAGTGCGCATTTCTTTGCGGGAAGGAAAGTCGGAACAATATCGGCGAGTTCTGGGAGACGGCGTTCATCAAGCCATGGTCGAGGCGATCGACGCCCCGCCGCAGGACCGCTTTCAGATCATTACCCAGCATACAGCCAACGATTTGATCTACGACCCGACCTATCTGGGAGTAGAGCGCAGTGACAACATTGTCATCGTGCAGATCACTCTGTCAGCCGGACGCAAGCCTGGGCAGAAGCGGAAGCTGTTCCAACGTATGGCCGAGATTCTGGCGAAGAATCCCGGACTGCGTCCGCAGGACTTAATGATCAATCTGGTGGAAACTGCCTGGGAGAACTGGTCGTTCGGAAATGGAGAGGCACAGTACACAAAGTAGCCGAACCGGGGTTCAACGGAGAAGGGAAGAACTTTGAAACTCTGAAACGTGAAACCCTGAAACCTGCCTTACTTCGTCCCGCTGCCCAACGCCACCTGTGTCTCCGGCTTCTCACTGTCAGGATGCTCGATTGGAATAATATTCTGCGTCTCGCGCCAGTCGGAGTATAGCCCGCTCACCATAATGTGGAACACCCACTGGTGCCGCTCTTCTTCCGGTTCCACCAGGCCGAGCGCCTTCATGTAGAACAGGTAGCGCTCCATCCACTTCACTTGTTCCTTGCTCATGCCGCGCCGCTGCAGGTCGACCGTCACGCCCGCCAGGTGCGATGACGCCGTATCACCGTCCGCCGGAGCCGCATTGCGGTTGTGCCGCCGCAGCTTCTTTTGCACCTTCACCGTGCGCACTGCCGAGTTCACCTGAATCTGCTGGTGGAACCGGTTGTAGTACGCCTGGCTCACGTCGTTCACAAAGTCGAGTGTCCACGGACGGCAATACCGCCGCGAAGGATCCAGCCGCGGATCGAAGCGCAACGTTTCTCCCGCCCGAATCTCCAGCAGGGAGCCGTCCGCCTTCAAAGCTTCCAGTTCGGTTTCATTCTGAATGCGTGGCAGGTCGAGCCGGTTAATCTCCGCATTCTGAATCAGCAGCGACTCATGCGAGGGCCGGAACATCGGATTCCAACGCAGCCACCGGAAACGCCGGTGATGCACATTCGCGCGGTGCACCGCAAAGGCGCTGCCCGACATCCCTCCGCATACCATCGCCAGAAGGACTACCGCCGCGAATTGGAATCGAACGAAGTGTCTCAAGTCTTTCCGTGTGGGGCAGGCACTCAAGCCCGCCAAACCGCCAATACCGCCTCACGACTCTTGTTTGTGAGTGCGGCTATTCTAAGCCATGCTGTCAAGTGGCCCAACCCAAACTGCCGCCAGGCCGTTACTTGCGTACCCAAGCACCACTTCCGCGTGGTTACTTACCTTCCACGAAAGAAGATGCCCTACAGTTCTATCGGCAAATCACGGGCCATTCTTGAGTCTCCGCGCGATTCCGCGTATGTGCCTAGCTAGCCGCTACTTGGCGCGATTTGGATGTTGCCTGCTCCCGCCCGGTTGGGCGGTTTTCTAGACAAAAGTGACAAATTTCAGCGCCGCAAAAGGTCACCCAGCGCCTGCTTCATCACCTGACCGCCGACCTCAGAAATAGACTTGGTCAGCGGAATATCTTTAGGACAAACCTCAACGCAGTTCTGCGCATAGCCGCATTCCTGTATGCCGCCATCGCCCATCAGCGCCGCCAGCCGGTCGCGCTCCAGTGCCTTGCCCGTGGGATGCGTATTGAACAACCGCACCTGCGCGATCGTCGCCGCCCCCACGAAGCCCGTCTCCTCATTAAACTGCGGACAAGCCTCCATGCAGCAGCAGCACGAAATGCACCGCGAGATCGGATACGCGACTTCCTGATCCTCCGCCGACATCCGCGGTCCCGGCCCCAGGTCGTACGTGCCATCGATCGGCACCCACGCCTTCACCGCTTTCAGATTCTCAAAAATCACGCTGCGATCGACTGCCAGATCGCGCACCACCGGAAACTTCGAAAACGGCTCCAGCCGGATCGGCTGCTCCAGATCGTCAATCAGAGCCGAACACGCCATCCGCGCCTTCCCGTTGATCAGCATGGCGCACGACCCGCACACTTCCTCGAGACAATTCGAGTCATAAGTGATGGGCGTGGTCGCCTTGCCCTCGCGCGTCGCCGGTTCGGTGGCAATGTCCATGAGCGCCGAAATGACGTTCATGTTCGGCCAGTAGGGAACTGAGAACTCCTCCCAATAGGCCTTGGAAGTAGGAGTGTTCTGCCGCTTGATCTTGATGATGACGGATTTATCAGCCATTTAGCTCTTAGCCTTTAACATTCCTTGTCATCCTGAGCGAAGCGAAGGATCTATGCACTCTGCCGGTGCCGGCAACCTGCGTGCTTCCCTCGACCCAATGATGACAACCCAAATAAAGTTCAGTACTTCCTCGGCCTTGGCGGAATCAGCGACGTATCCACCGCCTCAAACTCAAACTTCGGCTCATCCGCATCCGGCGCGAAATAAGCTTTGGTCGTCTTCAGCCAGTTCTTATCGTCGCGCTCCGGAAAGTCCGGCTTGTAATGCGCCCCACGCGACTCATCCCGCATCCCAGCGCCCTGCGCGATCACGCGCGCAAGTTGCAGCATGTTGTAAAGCTGCCGCGCAAACACCACGGTCGTATTCGCCCACTGCGTGCGATCGCTCAGGTTGATCTTGCGATAGCGCTCCAGCATCTCCACCAGCTTGACGTCGGTCTGCTGCAAGGCCTTGTTGTAACGAATAACCGTGCAATCTTTCGTCATCAACTCGCCCATTTCGCGCCACAACTTCACCGGATTCTCGGTCCCATCGGCCTTCATCAGGTTGCTGTTGATCTCTTCCTGACGCTTCTGCTCGGCCGCAAAACAACCATTGCCATCCGACGTAGCCTGCAACCCGCGCGCATACTGCACCGCATTCGGCCCCGCAATCCCGCCGCCATAGATGCACGACACCAGCGAATTCGCTCCCAGCCGGTTCGCCCCGTGATACTGATACTCGCACTCGCCCGCCGCAAACACGCCCGCAATGTTGGTGGCCTGCTTGAAATCCACCCACAGCCCGCCCATGGTGTAATGCATGCCGGGGAAAATCTTCATCGGCGTGTCGCGCGGATCGTCGCCCACGAACTTCTCATATATCTCGAGAATCCCTTCCAGCTTGCGGTCGAGAATCTTGCGGTCAATGTGCGTCAGGTCGAGATACACCATCGGCTTGCCGTCGATCCCCAGGTTGTACTCGTACACCACCTTGAAGATCGCCCGGGTCGCCACGTCGCGCGGCACCAGGTTTCCGTACTTGGGATACCACTCCTCAAGGAAATACCACCGTTCGTTTTGTGGAATGGATTTCGGATCGCGATTGTCGCCCGCCTTTTTCGGCACCCAAACGCGTCCGCCCTCGCCGCGCGCCGACTCCGACATCAACCGCAGCTTGTCTTCTCCCGGAATCGACGTCGGATGCACCTGTATAAACTCGCCGTTCGCGTAGTAGCATCCCTGCTGGTACAGCGCTGACTGCGCCGACCCGGTACACACCACCGAGTTCGTCGACTTCCCAAAGATCGCGCCAATTCCGCCCGTCGCAATGATGATCGCGTCCGCCGGGAACGTCCGCACTTCCATCGACCGCAGATCCATTGCGCAAATACCGCGACACACCCGGTTCCCATCGAGCACCGCCGACAGAAACTCCCAGTGCTCGTACTTCTTCACCTTGCCTTCGGACTCGTACCGCCGGACTTGTTCATCAAGCGCATAAAGCAACTGCTGCCCCGTTGTTGCCCCGGCAAACGCCGTGCGGTTGAACAGCGTCCCGCCGAACCTGCGGAAGTCTAGCAACCCCTCCGGCGTGCGGTTAAACGGCACGCCCATGCGGTCGAGCAGGTCGATAATCCCCGGCGCGGCCTCGCACATATCTTTAATCGGAGGCTGGTTGCCCAGGAAGTCGCCGCCATACACCGTGTCGTCAAAGTGATTCCACGTCGAATCGCCTTCGCCCTTCAGGTTCTTGGCCGCGTTGATTCCGCCCTGCGCGCACACCGAGTGCGACCGCTTCACCGGAACAATCGAGAACAGGTCAACGTTCGCGCCCATCTCCGCGATCTTGATCACTGCCGACAGCCCGGCGAGACCGCCGCCGATCACAATAATCTTGGGAGTCGCCATCTTATTGCACCGGCTTTCCGTTGCTGGCGGTCTGCGCGCCCGCTTTATGAGAGGAATGAATCGGGGAATGAATCATGGTGCGGTTCTGATCGTCGTCCGCCACCGGCCTTGACCGGAACGAATACAAACTCGCAAATCCCGCCCCGCACAGCACCAGGAACAGCGCCAGGCACAAGCGCAACAGCCGCTTCTGCGCCTTATCGCCCGACACAATCCCCCACTTCGCCGAGAACAGCCAGATGCCGTACGCGAAGTGCCACGAAGCCGCGACCAGTCCCGCTATGTAGAACAGGAACAGTCCCGTGTGCATCACCTCGTGTTGCACCTTGCCGAACGACTCGTGAGGAAAGTCGTGCAAGTCGACGCCAGTAAATCGCATCGTGTACGTGTGCCACAGG
Organism: uncultured Acidobacteriaceae bacterium; assembly: GCA_963701935.1. GTDB lineage: Bacteria > Acidobacteriota > Terriglobia > Terriglobales > Acidobacteriaceae > Sulfotelmatobacter. The sequence continues at coordinate 227,600 of CAVPBT010000007.1, forward strand.
ATGTAGACGAAGGCGATGGCGCCCGTCCAGCGTTGCGCCGTATACATCCAGTTCCCGCTCCACGGATAAGCAGCAACATTCCCGTCTCCGCGGTACCAGATATAAAACCCGTAAAGCGCGTGGAACGCGATCGGCAGCCAGATCCCGAACAGTTCCAGGAAGAACACCAGCGGCAGGTTCGCCAGAAAGCTCACCTGGCGCGCATACGCATCCGGCCCGCTGATGGCGGTCGAGTTCGAAACCAGAATATGTTCAAACAGGAATGCGCCCACCGGAACGATCCCCGAAAGGGAATGCAGCCGGCGCAACAAGAATGAATATCCCTGACCAGCGCGCAACGGAGCCACTCCATGCGCTACCACGGGAGCAGTAGAACTGGCTGACGCCACGAATCGCTCCTTATGAGTTCCCCATATTTATCCGACACAGAGAAAAGAACCTGTCATTATCCGGTGCCGGGAGAAGTGAAGTCAAGGAAGCCGTGTGGTGGGTAGTGGACCAGTTTCGTTTTCCACAGGGGCGGTGCTAGGATGCTAGGCCGAAGGCCGCTCCCTTGGTTTCGCCATTTCCCACAGTATAAGCGGCCCAAGCCGAGAAAGCAGATGACCGTCTGTATAGCCGCTCTCACCTACAACAAAGAGATCGTTACTGTTTCAGACACGATGCTGACGCACCAGCTAGGCTCTGCGGATATGTGCACGGTAAAAATGGAACCGTTTGCCGACGACTGGAACGCAATGTGGGCAGCTGATGACGTAACGCAATGTACTCCCGTCATAGATTTGGCAGCAAAGTATTTTCAGAAACGGGCAAACACCTTGCAGGTAGCACGATCTTGCGTGACGCGAGCGTATCGAAAGCATCTTTCCGATCTAGCAGCGGGTCGAGTCTTAGGCCGCTTTCAGATGGACATGGAAACATTCACCAAGAGCGGCAAGAGGCGTTTTACTGAAACACAATTCAATTCCCTGAGTGACGAGATACGGAAGGTTGAAGGCGCATGGCATTTCCTTGCATTCGGGTTTGATGCCCAGTCGCAGCCCCATATTTTTACAGTCGTAGAACCTGGGATTGATTGCGTCTATGACAAAGTAGGTTTTGCGGCTATAGGTTCTGGAAGTTTGGCCGCTGAGAGTGTGTTGTTTCAGCTTGGGCAGACTCGCATCTGTACGCTAGAAAGCACTTTGGTCAATTGTCTGTTCGCTAAGTTTGAAGCAGAAAAGTCCGGAGCCGGAAGACACACATTCATTTTCGCCCAGAAGCAAGGATCGACAATGTGCCACATGTCGCCAGAACTTGAACCAACTGCAAGGCGTGTGTGGGAACGGATAAGCCCGAAAGTAACAGATGCGGTAGTAAATGAAATCGTGTTTCAACCGATAAGGCTACGCTAGGCGCTCTCGCCTAGCGCCTTGCGTACCAGATCGTTCTCAATCGTGGAAGCCTTGATCGTTGGCTTGGGCATCAGGGCAACCAATTCCTCAAGCGTCCAAACGTGATCGGTTAGACCCGCTTCCATTGCCGGGGTGACTTTCAACGTCTGGTGAATGCGGCAGAAGTTATAGAACATGTAGTGCAGAGCAACGGAATGCGCGTGGTTCTCTACTTTCTTACTGAAAGCATTCGTGAGGCGAGTGAATCGGCGCATGTGCATCCGCATCGTTAGGTTCTGGCGCTCCACGTAGGACGTGCTTACATGCTTTGGGTCTGGATTCCCGCTCACGACTTTCATGTCAGCGCCGATGCACTTTGCCGGAGAGTAGCGCGTGTGATTCTCTGCGGGCGCACCGTAAATCTTTTGCAATTGCGCGTAGTCAATGTCCACTCCGAAAGCAGTCTCTACAGCTTCTAGGTAGGAGCGGTGACCGTCTGTCGTGATCTGTACTCGATTACTAATCCGGTTAGCGCAATCAAGCATAAACTCTGTGGCCCATCCCGCATCCCGTCCACCTACCAGATACGAAACAACTAGCTTTGTGTCTGCGTCGATTCCAACCCACGTCCAAACATCGCCCCAGCCTTCCTGCTTCTTTTCCGGGCTGGCATTCTTCGCCTTGGCTCCGACGAACTGCCAAATCTCATCGGCCTGTAGACGGCGCACGCGAAGATTGCGAACGTAACGGTCATGGTAGGCAGCGCACGCGGCTCCCAGATCGGCCAGCAGTTTTACGATAGTGGTCTTGGAAACGCCGGTCATGCGAACCGTGGCGCGAACGGAACAGCCTTCGATCAGGCAGCTAACGACTTTGGCGCGGGTCGCATTGTCTAGGCAATTCATACTTACTCTTATACGACAGCCGCTTTAGCATGTCAAGAAAATAGTGCGGAAAGGTGCATAAAACCTGTGCATTTCTCGCTTTATGGATTAAATTCGCGTCAGCCATATTGGAGTTCATTGAAACTGATGCTGTGCTGACCACAACATGTAGTGGTTTGATGGATTCCGCGCCGCATGAGAAATATATTCCATGTCTTTTCATAGGGTTGCGGACATTTCCACAGCGCAGGCCGAAACTTCGCGGCAGATTAAATTCCCAGACCCAAACCCGAGGTCAACCGGGCAGTGGGTGTACCATCCGGGGCCAGGGGAATTGCCCATGACATTTCAAATCGGAGCGCTTGGGGATCAAGGGGTTGTACTTGGCAGTGACAAACGGCTGACGGATGAATTAGGCGAAGTCCGCACTACCTTCGACACTCCGAAAATAAAAATCTTCAATGATCTACCTTTGGCGTACTGCTACGCGGGGGATGCCTTGGCGGAATGCGCCGCCAAGCAGATCGTCTCGGCTGTTCGCAGAGAAAGCGAAAACAATAGGTCTCGAATATCAGAGAACCCGAAGTTCTGGCTTCAGGGGCTACTTCAGGATGCGGTCGCGGATATCTGGTCTGGCGACTATCGCGCCAATGCACAGTCCAAAGGCAATCCGCTAAACGGCGGGACTATTCTTTTTGTTTATCGAGGCGATACGGTTGAGGGTGTTGTACTCTGGCGCATCACGGTTGGCGAATGCCCTTTCGTGTTCCCGGTGGATACTAGGTACGCGGTAAGCGGCGACCGGACGAGCACTGCGCTGTTTTTGATGGAGCGATACTATCCCAAGACAGGAAAGCCGAGCATCGAAACACTCAATAAAATGGTTGCCGAGTGCATTCTCTTAGCGTCAGCCGTCAATCCTGTCGCCGTGAATGGCCTGGAGCTTCTTGTCTGTAGCCCGGACGGATTTACGCATCTGAGCGCTGATAACGATAAGGCCCCATTTATTCAAGGGGCAATGCAGCTTGACAAAATTATCGCGGAATCACTGGGTCTGGACTATCGAAGAGTAGTAGAAGACATTTGGGCAAATCGCTGAATCACTGAATCCGCCGTCGCCTTCTGAAGTTCGTGAGATAATTCCGGGCCATGAAACCTGTGTGTCTATTGCTGATCTTGTGCGCCCTGTGTGGCGCAACTTCCGGCCAGAGCACGGAACCTGGAATTTACGTAGATCAAAACGGTGCACTGTCAGAACTCAGCCCAGCAGCCTATTCCGGTACGCAATCATCGAACAGCATGGTAAAAGCCAGTATCTTCTGGACGTTTCGCGGAAGTCATTCGCCTGTCCAACTGTCAACGAAGCGCCCGCAGTTTCGTCTTGTGTGTGGTCTTGCCGGAGGAGTGCCGCTTCTCATGCTCTGCGGGCCGACGTTGAAGCAGCCAACTGACTTGATAATCGTGCGATTGGATGAAAAATCGGATCACAGAGAAGCCCGTACCATCAGCGGGAATGCGCTCGGTAGCGGTCACAGCGGATTCGATGCAAAGAAAACTACGACAGCAACCGCAGCCAAGCGGGATGACGGCAGTTGGGAAGTCTCGCTGGACGGCGACCTGAAACCGGGAGAATATCTGATTACGACTGGCACTCAGCCACAGGGATTTGATTTCGGGATTCAGGAACCGAAGTAGCGGCTAGGGCTTTGCTTTTTTCCATCGTGCTTTCGCGGCTTTAGCGGCGATCTTGGAGCGCTCGGCTTTGGTCATAGTCTTGAGGCGGCGCTTTCCGCCGATCTGACCGCCCTTGCGCCCGATGGCTGCCATGTACTCGGAGATGTTCGCGGGCGGGGCGCTTCCGGTCGGCTTGGGGACTTCTGGTTCTGGCGGGGGAATCTGGCCTGTGGAAACTGCGACAGTCCACGCGGCGAGCTGGTTCGGATCACGCGGACGTTTGCCCTTGCCGATTGTCATAGGCCAAGACTCTTCTTGTCGGCTGAGAGTTGCTCCAGTTTCTCGCGGAGCCTTAAGGATTCGTGGCAGGTTCGGCTTATTTCCTCGGAGTCTATCCCGGATGCTTCGCCAGTTGGAGCGCCGTCTTTGTGGAGCGGGGCACTTTCGATGTACTGAGTGAAGATTTTTAGTTTATCGGCGGCGATCTGTAACCGTTCCTGCCATCGTCTTAGATTGAGCAATTCGGCCTGAAAATCCTGTTCCGCCTTGTGATGCTCGTATAGGATGTCTTTTTCGAGCTGGACGCGCTCCGAAGATGTCATAGTGAATAACCTGACGCTATGATGCCACAGTCGGGATGCTAAAGCGAGACTGTGGAAATTGAAACTGGTCCACTACCGTGTGGTGTTCGCCCCGTGAGCAGCCAGTTGTCCGACGGCGTCATCCTGAGCGGAGCCGCTCTTCAGGCGAAGCGAGGGATCTCGCGCGCACAGATACTCAGAAGTCTTGAAGAAGCTCCGCGCAGCAATCCCTTCGTGAACCTTCGTGCCCTTCGTGGTTCAAGGTTTTCTTCGTGGTCGAGAGCGACTCACTGCTGCAAAGACTCCAGCACTCGTCGCAACTCCGCAAACGATTCGACGATCACATCTGCTCCCGTCGCCGACAGCCTGCCCCCATCAAACGTCGTCGTAATCCCAACCGTCACACACCCCGCAGCCTTCCCGGCCACAATTCCATTCAGTGAATCCTCAACGATCCAGCAATCCCCGGCTTCCACGCCAAGCTCCCGCATCGCCATCAAAAATACTTCCGGATCAGGCTTCGGCCGTGGACTCCGCCCATGATCCACAATCACCTCAAAGGCATCGCCGATCCCCAACCTCTCCAAAGCAGCTCTCCGATTCCGCGGCGTGGCCGACGTCGCCAGCGCAATCCGGAACCGCGACTTCGCCCACCTCACAAAATCCACGGCCCCCGGAACCGCCTGCTGTTCATGCTCGATGCTCTCGTAGAACTCCCGCTTCAGCCGCGATAACTCCGCCAGTCGCTCCATGTCGCAATGCTCGCGAAGAATTTCCGGCAGCATCGTCTCATCCGGACGCCCCTTATAACTGTCATACACCGACTCCGGCAATTCGATCCCGAACTGCCGAAACGCCAACTCCTTCGCGCGCTTGTGCAGCGGTTCGGAATCAACCAGCACTCCGTCCATGTCGAAGATCAGCGCGGAAGGCGCCTTGAAAGTCTGCGATGTCACGCCTGCTCCGACTCCAGCGACCCCGCGTCGCACCACTCCAGAAACTGCCGGAACGCCGCCCCCCGATGGCTATACCGCGCCTTCTCCTCCGCGCTCAACTCCGCAAACGTCTTCTGAATCTGCGGAAAATAAAACAGCGGATCATATCCGAACCCGCCCGTTCCCCGCGGCGAATCCAGAATCACCCCCTCCGCCGTCCCGCGAAACGTAGCCAGCGTCTGCCCATCCCGCGCCGCCGCCAGCACGCACACAAACCGACCCGTGCGTTTCTCCGCCGGAACCTTCCTCAATTCGCGCAGCACACGCGCATTGTTCGCCTCATCATCCGTATTCTCGTCCGCCAAGTGCGGCTGATCCGCCGCATACCTCGCCGAATGCACCCCGGGAGCCCCGCCGAGCGCATCCACTTCCAGTCCCGAGTCATCCGCCACGACAATCTCCGCCGCCGCGTGCCGCGAATATTCCTCCGCCTTCTTCCGCGCGTTCTCCTCAAACGTCAGCCCGTCCTCGACCACAGGGGGAAGGGAAGCGAAACCGGGGATGCTTCCAATCTCAATCCCATGCGGCGCCGCCGCCCCCGCAAAATCCCGCACCTTCCCCGGATTCGAAGTAGCAATCAGTATTCGTCGCATGATGTAAAGCCGATTGAACCCAAAAATTGTCATCCTGAGCAAAGCGAAGGACCTATGCAATTTGCTGGCGTGGAAAGCAAATCCCGCAGCCCTAAACGGCCGAGGTCCGAGGTCAGACGCCCGAAGTCCGAACGCGGCTCATCGCCATCCAAGCCATCACGGAAATCGCGGTGATGAAAGAAATCCATCCCCCCGCCGCCCGATCCCACGTCCTCACAAATCGAATTTCCACCCGATTCATCCCCGCCGCAACCGGAACCAGCATCTGCCCCGTCTCCGCCCGCGCCGCCGTCTCCACCACCCGCCCATTCACCTCCACCCGCCACGCCGGATACCGGAACAACCGCAGCGCCACTTGATCCGCCGCCGACATCTCCGCCGTAAACAGCTTCGACTCGGCATCCCACTGCTGCACATGAATCGCCGCATGCGCCGGACCGTCCACCGTCACGTTGCGCGCCTCTTTGTCGATCGCTCCAGGCTCCGCCCCCAGCGGCGTATATTCGTCCGTCCCCTCGTAGCCCGCGCCCGTCGCCATGTTGTCCTGCATCTCGCGGAGATCATCCGCCGTGTCCCACCACGGCGCCTGCACATAGCGCCAAGCCCCAACAATCACCAGGATCGAGACCGCACAAACCGCCGCCCGCCACCACCGCCCCCGCAGCCCGACCGTCACGAGCAGAGAAAAAATCAAACTCAAACACAACAGCCACCGCCACGGAAACTGCATGAACTGCATCTTCGGCAGAACCTTCCACAGAAGCGCGGTCACGGAAAACATCAGCACGCTAGACGCAATCGCCCACCCGACCAGCCCATTCCAAACTTCGCGCCGCGTTTCGCGCCAATGCCGCGCTGCCCTCGCCGCCGCCACAATCACCACCATCTCCCAGACCGCCAACCAGGTCACGATGTGGTTAAACGCGTCATGATCCGCATCCGTCGTGTGGATAAACAAGAAATTATCCGCCGGACGCGATCCCGCCGACACCGCCTGCGCAATATCAATCCACCGCTGCTCGTAAATCGCCGGCAGCAGATAAAATGCCGCCAGACACGCGCCCACCGCCACCGCTCCCGCACCCACAAGAAGCAACCCCAGTGAGCGCCGTTGCCACGCAAAAAACGCCAGCAACAACGCTAGCGAATAGTGAATCATCACCGCCGCCGGGGCATTCGTCAGCCATGCCGCCGCCAGCACCATCGCCAGCGGCACCATCGCCCGCCACGCTTCATGTTCAGTCGCTTCCACAGCCTTCAACACACACAGCAGCAGCAGCGGCACCAGGCAACTTGCCAGCAGTTCGGCAAACGCGCTGCGCCAGTAGACAATCACCAGATGATAGGGATTCACAGCATAGAGAGCCGCAACAAAGATCGCATCCCGACGCTCCAGCCACCGCCGCGCCAGAATGAACATCGCGACGCCCGCGGCCACCAGCACGACCCACAAATAAACGCACGACGCAACCGTCCACGGGAAAATCGCGCTCAACAAAGCGCCCAGCGTCCACGACGCCGGAGGATAGAAAACAAACCGCGGCTCGCCATACCCAAAGTGCGCCAACGCCGCCCACCGCGGATAAGAAATCCCATGCTTCCACTGCGCCAGCACCTCGAGCCACGAATACAAATGAAATTCCACATCGTGCCCCGAAGGCGTCCCAAAAAAGAAGAAAGGAATCTCCACCGCGAACGCGGCGCCCGCAATCGCCAGCAACGGCGTCCACAGCAGCCCCGCACCGCCCTGTTCTCCGACTCGAGATTCCGCCCCGCTGGTCTTTCCCAGACTCACTCCCCTCGACGCCAAGACTTGCACGCGCCCAACAGAAAACACAGTGTACTTTAACGGAGATTTAACATGGCTGAAACCATCACGCAACGCGTCGCTAGTACGGTACTCACAACGGGGTGGAACAGACCACGAAGAGTTGAGGGGCTCGTGCCAAAGACGGGGCCCGGGTCCCTCGGTTCTTCACTAGGCCTCCATCGCCAAAGCCTCCCGCTCCCGCGCACTCTCGCCCGCCATACCGCTCGCCTGAAATTTCTCATGAAAGATCAACTGCCCTCTGACCTGCCGCGGGAGGCTTTTTTCTCCGCAACCGCTAACCGAGCAGACGAACCCGTTCGCCTACAGCCAATGAGATGAAACAAAATGAATGGAGGGAAAACTCGGGAAGAGTGTCCTAACTGCGCTGGTGCTGAAGCTCAGCCAGGAAATCGTCCTGCTGCAGTGACGCGCCCCGCCGCAGCAACTCAAGCAGCGGATCTTCCAGCTCGTCGCCGGACTCATCCACCTTCTTCTCGCCCGGCTCGAACTGCGTGACGTCCGCCACCAGCGCCCGTGGAGAAATAATCAGCTCCAACATGGTCGCAGGACAGTTGCGCAGGAACTCGATCAGATTGCCAACTTGCGCGCGCTGCTCCGGCGTGCGGGAAGGGAACTCGACTCCCATGCCCTGCCCAGGGTGCGCCACGCGAACCATACCTTCGGTATGAACTTCATGCTCTTGCGCTTTCAGGCAGAGATCCACTAAAGCGCGCTCTGGAAACGGTGCATCGGTCTGAACGTAACACCCGCCCAGACTCAGATCGGTCAACTTGCAGTGCGGTACAGTCTCATCCGCATCCGCACCAACAGCTGCGGCCGCGGCCTGCAGCCACGTCTTCAACTCGGCTTTTGCCGTCTCCGCCACATCCAGAAAGTGAACGCCCGTCTGCCCGTTGGCATTCGCCCAGGCAACCTGCCCGTGCGCTTCGACTTCCGCGGTCGTGTCCGGCAACTGGAAGCGGAATGCCAGCAACGATCCCGCCACCTGCGACTCCGCTGTCAGTACCTCCATGCCGGTTTCAGACAGATCCAGAAGAATGCCGTCCAGTCTTGCGCGTGTCCGGCAACGTGATCTCCACCGGCGCCTGCACCGGAATCCGGATCGCCCGGCGCCGCTCCCGGCTCAACAGAGCCGCAGCCGCGCGCAGTCCGGCTTTCGCCGCATCCTCAGAGATCGGTTTGTACAGCACAAAGTGCGCCCCACCGCTCAGAATGTCGCGCACCTTCCCGCTGTCGGCCACCAGCGCCACACTCAGCGGGTTCGTGCCCAGCTGCTGCGCTTGCCGCAGTACACTCTCCGCCAGCTCAGGATTATCAAAATCGACAATGAGCGCGTCGAACTTCTGCTGCTGGATTCGGGCAAGCGTGGTCTCCGGATCGCTGGAGCGGTCCATCGCAATGCCAAACGTGGGCAGCACTCTGCCCAGCACGTCAGATGCGGAATCGTCGGTCGAAACCAGTAGTGCCTGAAGAGTCATAAGTTGCGTCGGATCCCCCGCGCCGCCCAGTTTACGGCCAGCGAGGAGCGGTTGGACGAGCTGCTTTGGAAGACGCCGGGCTGCCCGAACTCGCGCCCAGCCTTCGCTGCCATGGCATCGCCACTGAGCGGCGGCCTCGTCTACTTCCGCCAGCACTCCATTGTCGTCATCATCATTCTCGGCCAGCAACGGAGCTACTTCTCGCAGCTTTTCCGCTGCCTGCTGGAGCATCTCGATCTGTTTGCCAAGTTGGGCGTATTTCGCCTGCTTCTGCCGCAGGACCTCATGAATATCTTTCATACAACCCCCTGTTGGCAATTTAAGGAGCCCATGCCCGACGGGTCAACGGTAATCCCCCCGCCCAGATTACCGGGGTAATGGAGAGTGCAGCCGGTCAGTCCTGTTGAGACAATAAAAAGCCCCGCCATTGCCTGGCGGGGCCTTTGATTCAGGAGATTGTTAACCGCGATGCTCTATGCTTTGATCTTGCGCTCGCATTACTCCGGCAAGGCCAACCAGTCCCGTGCCCAGAAGCGTCAGGGTGCCCGGCTCGGGAACCACAATATTCGTGTCGCCGCTCGCAGATCGTCGTCGAACCGTTGAAGAAGCCCTTGCCCGTATTGATCGTCAGCTGAACGGTCGCTCCGTTCACCCAGGACCGCCCATCCATGTCCCGGAAATCGAACCCGTCAGCGTGTAGTTGTGGGTTCCATTGGCCAGGGTGACCAGAGTCCAAGTCACCGGACCAGAGAAGCTTCCGTTGAATATGGTCCCGTTCGGAATGCCATTCGTGCCGTTCCCCATAATCGTGAACGATCCGCCTGCGGCAAACGTCCCACCCATCTGGAGACTCCCAGAACTCAAAGCCCCGGTCGTGAAAGCTCACACTGCCCAAATCGGAACCGGTGACGAGCCCCATTCCATTTAATCCGTTGACCGCGATCAGCACCGAGCCACTCAGACTCAATCCCGCACTGCTTCCAGACAAAGTGCCGCCACTATTCGTAAAATCCACTGAACTTGAGGCAAATGCGGCCATCGGCAAGGCCAGGGCCAGAAGAACCGTCCACAATATCCGCTTCATATAAATCTCCCTCCTATCTACATCTCACTCGGGAAAACTACCCTGAAGATAGAACCCCAAGCAGAACAATGCACCCGGAGTTCCAAAGCCGGAACCTTGTCAACACGCTGCAAGTGAAAGAGTTAACCGTAAGTGGGAGCTGAACTGCGAAATCCCCGAGTGCAAACCGCATGCACACTTGAAACACCCTTTTGCTACTCACACCGTTCCCTCGAACCGCCCAACCTACCTGTTCACGTCCAACTTCAAGTGGCCCACTTGTGCCTCCTATGGCACGAAAGTGTCATTCTCAAACTTGCGCAAAGCAGTTAGCTTGTGCGGTGAGCAGTTCTGGGGGAGGGCTGTTCGGGCGTCCTGCCACTCGCAAGAGTCGCAGGACGCTTCTTATTTTCGGGAACCTCGTCCCGCCCCTTATCCCGTCAGCGAGGGCAGCTTGGCGGCCGATCCCAGCAGAAAAATCGTTCCCACCACAATACTGTAAGCCGACGTGACCAGCGTCAAAGCCCGCAGCGCATTCGGCCGGGCCAGCGTCGCCGAGAACAATCCTGCCGCCGAGGCGCACATCAGCGTATTCATCACCAGCAACCCGAGAATGAACATCAGCAACCCCAGCAGTCCGGCGCCCGTCCCGCCCAAGTTCGCCGCCATCAGAAACAGCAGAATTTGCGTCGGAGTCTCCGCTCCCAGCCCGTGAATCACGCCCACCAGAAAGCGTCGAGGTCGTTCCGTATCCGTCCTTAAATACCTGCGGAGCTTCCACCCGCGTCCCGCCAAAAATCCGGCTCAGGCGCCAGTAGATCCACAACGCCCCATTGATCAGCAGCGTGATTCGCGTCCGCGGAGCATGGCTATGCGTCGAAGGACGAAAAAACGTCCCCAGCACGTACACTCCCAGCACCAGCAGCGTGATACCCACCAGCCGTTCCGCCCACCGATCGCTGGCCGCCGGCAGCGCGATGCGAAACACCACCGCCGCCGACCCTAGAATGGCCACCGTCGTCGCATGCCCGCGCCACATACAGCAGCCCATAGCGCATGGCGTCGCGCGCCTTTCGATTGCACGCTGCTGATGTCGGTGATCGCTGCAATGTGGTCGTAATCCAGCCCATGCCGGAACCCCAGCACCGCGGCCGAAAGCAGGGCCAGTCGTAGATTGACGGGATCAATCAAAGAAGAATTCCGCGCGGCCAATTGGCGAATCGCCCAATTCGCACAGCCGCACTGGTCTTGTAGGCTAGCACACTCCAGACCGGGGAGCCTGCCGGATTACGCTGAATCCCTATAGCTCAGTTTCAAAATGGGGCGTCATTCCGAGCGGAGCCGTTCTTCAGGCGAAGCGAGGAATCTCGCGCGCACTTAAGACCAAACCGGGCCTACTCCGCCCGAACCTGGCTTCGTGGCCGTACCCTTCGGCCGACTCTCCCGGACCAATCAATTCCCGCAGCCGCCGCGACAGAATCGCCGCCAGCGACCGGTAGAACCGCGACCCCAGATGAGGGAATAGTTCAAACAACGACTGCAACGTCGGCCGATCCAGGTAGTAGGCCTCGACCTCCTCTTTCGCCACCACATTCGCCGACGCCGGCAGCTCGTCCAGAAACGAAATCTCCCCGCACGGCTCCCCCGGACTGATTCCCAGCGCCGTCCCTTGCGTCGGAATCTGCACCGCCGCCGTGCCTTTCAGCAGCAGGAACACCCCATACGTGCGCTTGCCCTTCGACACAATTGCGTCGCCCGCTTTGAACTGCCGCCGCACCGCCTTATCCGCGATCAGCGCCCAGTCGTTGGGCGTCAGATACACCAATCCGTTCTTGGTGCTCGTCAATATGGAGACATCTTGCTGTTGGCTTGCATTCGACATGGCGCGCTTACCAGATAGCCGGAGACGACCCACCCGGAGGCAATTTGACCGAACCGAAGTGAAACAAATCGACGACAGAAGCAACAGGGCTGAATCGAGATTAGCAGAAACCCGGCTGCAACGGCACCGCGCCGAACCTTAGAAGGCAAGTCCGCTTATAGGAAAAGGAAGAATGGTGCGCCCTGAGAGATTCGAACTCCCGACCTACTGGTTCGTAGCCAGTCGCTCTATCCAACTGAGCTAAGGGCGCATTCCTATGTGGATGGAAGAACCGCCCGTTGATTATAACGAAGATTATAGCGAAGATTCGTCCTGCTGAAAAATCGAAACCCGCTCCCCATAAACTGTTTTCAACAAACCGGCCTGGCACCTCCGTTGCCTCAATCAGCCGAAGTAATTCTTTCCCGGCTCCGCGCAATTCCTACCGAGGCGAAAACCTGACCGGCTCTGATTCTGAACGATTTACGGATGGCACGAAGTTTGCAACAACACAAGGCAGACGAAGTGGCGCGCAACGGGGTGCTTCAGAGAATAACTTCGGCCAGAGGTTTTCTGTGAGCACCCCTTGCTTTTCCTCCAGCGCGCACATCAGCCCTCCCCATCTCGATTTCGCATTCGACCGGGTGGGAACTGTCGTGTGGACGGACACTCCGTCCGTCCAGGTTTTGACTTTTGGTTTTTGACTTTGCTTTTGACCCCGGTCCATGTGGCGCGGGCGCCCCCGCCCGCGTCTATCCATGACCAAAGGCAAAAGACGAGCAAACTCAAATCCGGGAATGATCTGACTGAACACGAAAGGGCGAGGTTGAAAACGGGAAGGGCACGAGTTCACTCGCGCCATTAAGCACGTGCAAAACCTCAGGCTTTAGCCTCTGAGGTTCGCGCTCACTTCACGAAAATGGAATCGCTCGTGCAGGGCGGACACTCCTGTCCGTCGTTTCTGAATTGGATCAACCTAAGCCAGCGCCACCGGCTCCCGCACATCCACGCCCGCATTCCGCAGCAGCTTCGCCACCGCGTCCTGTTTCATCCGCGACGCGTCAAACTCCACCCGCACCGTCCGCTCCTTCGCATTGAACTGCACTCGCCGGATCCCATACACCTCCCGCATCGTGTCGATCGCCCGCAACTCGTTTTCTCCCGGAATCGCTCCGTAATTGAAAACTACCTCCAGATAAGTCATTGCGCCCAACCCTTCGATATGATGATTTGGAAGTCCCGGCCGTCCCGCCGGATGAATCCAATATAGAGCATCCGCGATCCAACACACAGCGCCATGACATTCACGGCATTGCACGAATCCCGAGTCCCGAAGGGATTCCTGAAAATAGCCCGCCAGTTTACTGGCGGGGCGTCGACCTTGGAGAGAAACCGCGTCCCGTAGGGACGCCTGAACCGCCAATCGAATGACACCCCCCATCACGACCGAACGCGATCCCGTCTGCGGAATGAGCGTCAATCCCGCCACCGCAAAACACGTCCACCAACACGCCGGAAAAAACTACTACTTCTGCTGCGGAGGCTGCGCGGAAAAATTCAAAGCCAATCCGCCAACGTATCTCAACAAACCCGCCCCGTCGGGCCTCGTGATGCCCGGAATGCCGTCCGCCGTTCCTTCCACGACCGAACGCGATCCCGTCTGCGGAATGACCGTAAATCCCGCCACGGCAAAACACGTCCACGAACACGCCGGAAAAAACTACTACTTCTGCTGCGGAGGCTGCGCGCAAAAATTCAAAGCCAATCCGCAAACATATCTCAGCAAACCCGCCGCATCGGGCCTGGTAATGCTGGGAACGCAGTCGGCAGCCGCTCCAAAATCAGCGGCCGAAAGCCGAAAGCCGGAAGCCGGAAGCCCGCCCTCCTACGTCTGCCCCATGTGCCCTGAAGTCCGCGAAGCCAAGCCCGGAGCCTGCCCCTCTTGCGGCATGGCCCTCGAACCCGATGTCCCCATCGCCTCGACGCGCACCGAATACACCTGCCCCATGCACCGCGAAATCGTGCGCCCCGCGCCCGGTTCGTGCCCCATCTGCGGCATGACCCTCGAGCCCCGCACGGTCACCGCAACGCAAGAAGAGAATCCCGAACTCCGCGACATGACCCGCCGCTTCTGGATCGGCGTGGTGCTCACCGCGCCTCTCCTCTTCATCGCGATGGGCAGCATGCTCTCATCGACCTTCAAGGTCACGATCGATTTAGACCTGAGTGGCCTGCTGATCAATCTCCCGCGGCTCGAATTCCTCCTCGCCACCCCCGTCGTCCTCTGGTGCGGATTCCCATTCTTCCGACGTTTCTGGACGTCCCTCATCAACCGCAGCCTCAACATGTTCACGCTGATCGGTCTCGGCACCGGCGTCGCCTACATCTACAGCGTGGTCGCCACCGTCGCGCCCGGAATTTTCCCCGCCTCCCTCCGCACGATGTCAACAGGGAGCATGGGCGGATACCCCGACGTCTACTTCGAAGCCGCCGCCGCCATCACCACTCTCGTCCTGCTCGGCCAGGTAATGGAACTCCGCGCCCGCAGCCGCACCAGCGCCGCCATCCGCGCTCTCCTCGATCTCAGCCCGAAAACTGCGCGCCTCATAATGGACGGAGCAGCTGGCGAGGCTACAGAAAAAGACATCCCCCTCGAACACGTAAAGCCCGGAGACAAACTCCGCGTACGCCCCGGGGAAAAAGTTCCTGTCGACGGCATCGTCCTCGAAGGCCGCAGTTCGATCGACGAATCCATGATCACCGGCGAGTCGATCCCCGTCGAAAAATCTCCCAACAGCAAAGTCATCGGCGCGACCATCAACGCCACCGGATCGTTCATCATGCTCGCCGAGCGTGTCGGTTCCGAAACCCTGCTCGCCCGCATCGTCCAACTCGTCGGACAAGCCCAGCGCAGCCGCGCCCCCATCCAGCGCCTAGCCGATCGCGTTGCCGCCTGGTTCGTTCCCGCAGTCGTCGCAGTCGCCGCCATCACCTTCGCCGCCTGGTTCGCCTTCGGCCCGCAACCGCGCCTCGCGCATGCGCTCGTCAATGCAGTAGCAGTTCTAATCATCGCATGCCCCTGCGCCCTCGGACTCGCCACGCCCATGGCCATCATGGTCGGCACCGGCCGCGGCGCCCACGCCGGAGTCTTGATCAAAAACGCCGAAGCCCTCGAGACCATGGAGAAAGTCGGCACGCTAGTCGTCGACAAAACCGGCACGCTCACCGAAGGCAAGCCCAAGCTCGTGGGATCTTCCGCCGTGGGCTCGTCGCCACAATCCGCAGCCGACGCCCAGGAGGTTCTGCGCCTCGCTGCCAGTCTCGAGCGTGCCAGCGAGCATCCCTATGGCGCAGCCATCGTCGAAGCCGCTCTCGAACGCAACTTACAGCTCTCACAGCCAACCGATTTCATGAATCTGCCTGGGAAAGGGATTCGAGGTCTGGTTGACGGAAAACGTGTCGCCGTCGGTAACGCCGCTCTCATGGTTGACGCCGGAGCCCTGGCCAGTACGTCCGACTCGGTGCTGCACGCAAAAATGCCGCAGGGTACCACTATCAGCGTGGCCGTTGACGGCCGCTACGCCGCAACTCTCACGGTCGCCGATCCGATGAAGGGTTCCACTCCCGATGCCCTGCGCGACCTCAAACGTCAGGGCCTGCGCATCGTCATGCTCACCGGAGACAACCGCACTACTGCAGAGCAGATCGCGAATGGCCTTGGTATCACCGACTTCGAAGCCGAAGTCCTCCCCGCAGGTAAACTCGAAGTCATCCGCAAGCTCCAGCAGCAGGGAAGAGTTGTCGCCATGGCCGGGGACGGCATCAACGACGCCCCCGCCCTCGCGCAAGCCGACGTCGGCATCGCCATGGGTACCGGCACCGACGTCGCCATGGAAAGCGGCGGCATCACCCTCGTCAAAGGAGACCTCACCGGCATCCTCCGCGCCCGCAAACTCAGCCAGGCCACCATGCGCAACATCCGCCAGAATCTTTTCTTCGCCTTCATCTACAACGCGATTGGGGTCCCCATCGCCGCCGGCGTCCTGTATCCATTCTTCGGCCTCTTGCTGAGTCCCATCTTCGCCGCAGCCGCGATGAGCTTCAGCTCCGTCTCAGTCATCACCAACGCCCTCCGTCTGCGCCGAGTGAAGCTGTGAAACTGTAACCCGATTTGTCATCCTGAGGCGCGCCCTTTGCGCCGAAGGATCTATGTACGCTTCGATTTTGCTTTTGTGGTGGTGGCTGGACGCGGGCGGGGGCGCCCGCGCCACATAGATCTAGTGGACCTTGCCTCCTCTTCCGAAG
This sequence comes from uncultured Acidobacteriaceae bacterium, assembly GCA_963701935.1. Classification (GTDB taxonomy): domain Bacteria; phylum Acidobacteriota; class Terriglobia; order Terriglobales; family Acidobacteriaceae; genus Sulfotelmatobacter. The sequence continues at coordinate 244,238 of CAVPBT010000007.1, forward strand.
GAAACTACAACCACGAAGTTGATGACGCGCGTGCCTTGCACCAGCAGGGGTTGGTATCGCCATTGCTTGACGGCAGTGGTTGCGGCTTCGGCGAGTAACGGGTTTCCGTCGATGAGGTTGATGGTGTCGACGGTGCCGTCTTCCTTGAGCGTGACGTCGAGGACGACCTCTCCGCGAATCTTCTGCTGCCTGGCCTCGGGGGGATAGGCCGGCAGGACTTTGGAAATCAGTTTCGGAACGGCGCGTTTTCTTTGTGGGATCATAATCGATGTTCCGGCGGGAATGGGTCCGGGTTTCGGCACCACGCTTCGATTGGCTTCAAAGATCTGCACCCACATTCCGGGGTCACCATAGACCAGTTCTGCGATTCCTTTGAAGGTGCCTTGGTCCTCGGCGTTTCCGACAAAATACGTGAAAGGCTTTTTCTTCGTGCCCCAGTCCTCGGGTACGACCTTCAGCGGAGTGGCGGCATACTCGCAGCATCCCCCGTTGTATGGGCTGGGCAACGACGTCCAATTTGATGTCAGCGCGAATTTCGAGAGCGACATCGGCGCGGCCATTCGCTCCGGGCTCCAGGTCAATTCCAGTTTTCTCGACGGCCTTGAAACCGGGAGATTCGGCTTTGACGGAATAGTGACCGACCTTGAGGCCTCCAGCCACGTAATGTCCCAGTTCGTTGGTCTTCACAGTGCGGGTCAGACCTGTGTCGAGATTGGTAATGGTGATCGTCGCATTCGCAACTACGGCGCCCTGAGGGATCGGTGACGTCGCCTACGAGCGAGCGCGACCAGACTGATGCGGGCAGGCGTTTGAGTGTCCTTGAGCGGCGGGGGAGCCATTTCACTGACTCCGGATTGGCATCCGGAGATCGCGGGCATTCCGATGGCAAGGACGGCCACGGCAGCCTGCCTCGCCAAGCGGAGACGCGACGCTGACAAACGGAGGAAGTTCGTGGGGCTTGGCAGGGAAGCGGAAGCGCTTCGAGTTCTGCCCTCAGGTTCGATCCGGCGGAGAGGAGTTTCTGGCGCGTTGCGGATTCGCGATCCCCCAAAGCGAGTAGGGCGCGATGGAAGCCGGCGTCCGTGGCTGCTCGGGGCGGAGGCGCTGAGGCTGATGACTTCGTCGAGCAAGCGGTGGTGTCGAGGTTGACGGAGCGCAACCAGCTGGCTGACGCGCGCGCAGAGCGCTGCTTCGGATGCCTGCGGTTGAAACGTTTCAGCGTTGCAGCCAGGTGGTCGAGCCCGATGGAGCTTTGCATCAGGCTGCCGTTGCTCCAGCAGCGGGATTCGAACAGATCGAGTGAGAGGTCGCAGGCCAGGGCCGCGACGGGATCGGAGAGGCTGTAGACGCGGGCGAGATAGTCGCCGCGGGCGCGTCCGAGGGCGATCATTCGTTTCTCGAGCGGAGTGCCGGCGTAGATTTCGGCGCGGCAGAAATTCAGGGGATTGCCGCAGAAACGGCGCATGAAAGCCACGTCGGAACGGAGAGTGGCGAGCGTGGCGTCGGGATGGAAGATCATCAGCGTAAATTGCGCGGAGATGTCGAGGTCGGCACAGGTTTCAAGCGCGCGCTCGGAATCGGCGACGCTCTGGGTGCGCTCGAGATCGGAGAGTCCCTCGGCGGTGGCGGACTCGACGCCGAGGAAGACGCGGACAAGGCCGAGATCTTTCAGGCGGCGAAGCACTTTGCTGGTTCGCGTCGGCGGGGCGGCACTTGATAACTAACGCAATGTCTCGTGATGCCTCGCTTCTTGAGCGCCTTCTCGAAGGCGGACAGCCGAGCATGATTGAACGATTCGGAGGGGACAAGGAAGTTGTCATCGTGAAAAACAAATTGGCGGGTTCCTCTCTCGTGGTAGAGAGCGGCCATTTCATCTGCGATTCGTTCCACGTTGCGTTGACGAAAGCGCTTGCCCGGAGCCAGTTGATGGAGCGTGGTGATGCAGCAGTAGGCGCAACTTCCATAGCATCCGCGACTGCCCATCATGTAGCTGGTGGGCACGCCGGCGAGCGTGTGGATGGGGCCGCGGCGGTCGGGAAATGGCAGGGCGTCGAGGTTGTCGAGCGTTCGACGCGGAGTGGTGAAGCGGACTTGCTGGCCGTCGCGATAGGCGATGCCGGGGATTTGAGGCAGGCGTTCCTGCAGATGCGGCATGGCGTCGGCGATTTCGACCAGCGTGCGTTCGCCTTCGTGGATGACGATGATGTCGATTTCGGGATGGTGGGCCAGCAGCGGTTCGGCGGCGCAGGAAGCGTAGTGGCCGCCGGCGACGACGAGTTGGTTGGGATCGCGTGACTTCAGCAGTTGGGCGAGATGGAGGAATTCCTGCGCGCGGGATTGAAAGCACATCGATAGGCCGACGATGTCTGCGTGTTGGGCGGCGTCGGCGACGGAGGAGGAGTCGGCGGAAGAATTGAACGTGGGTGAGGGTGGTGACGTGTCCGGCGGCGAGGAGGGATGAGGATAGATAGCGGATGGAGAGATTCTCTTCGTAGTCGGGTCCGGCTAATAGGACGCGCATTGGCCCTCCTGGAGTCGTCGATCTTTCTCGCTACATTGGTGTGTGTGGGTCGCGGTGTCAGTGATGGGAGTCACAGGTGGGGTCGCTCAGGCGGGGAGGGGAATTGTCCGGGCCAGCTTGTTTGATCGCGGCTGGACGCGGGCGGGGGCCCCTTCGGCTTCGCTCAGGGCAGGTCCGCGCCACATACTTCAAAATCAAAGTCAAAACCTGGACGGACGGGAGTGTCCGTCCCCACACGGTTTTCATGGGGTAGGGATGCTTCGACTCCGATTGGGCTTCGAACTGCGAAGCTCAATCTCCTCTCAGCATGACCACGCTCGGGCAGAGTTCGACGCCGCAGGCGAGTTGCCCTAAGTCCGGCGGCGCGCATTTTGCTTTTGAGTTCAACCAAAAATTGAACGTTGAGGATACGGTCGAGAAACCGGGAAGGGCCCGACTTCAGTCGGGTTGTACGGCCGCACCTCTCTCGCCGGCTTCAGCCGCTGAGGGTCGACGCACGCATCCGGAAGCCGAATAGCGGAAGCCGGAAGCCGCCTTTAGAGCTTGCCCAAAAAATCCACAATCTCCGGCTCCGTCCAGTCCACCGCTCCAATAAACTTCCGCCGCATCACTCCATTGCGGTCGATGATGTACGTCTCCGGAAACTTCGACGTCCCATACAACGAATTACTCTTCTGATCTGGATCGCGCACCGTCAGCAGATTCACATTATGATCTTTCACAAACTGCTTGTACGCGCCCTCATCCACATCCACGCTCACCGCGAGCACAGTTACACCCTTCGCCTTCATGCGCCGCTGCATCTCCACCAGCGACGGCATCTCCTCCACGCACGGCGGACACCACGTCGCCCAGAAATTCAGCACCACCACCTGCCCGCGGTACTGGCTCAGCGTGATCTTGTTTTGCGAATCCTTTACCGTGAAATCCGGAGCGTTCGACCCAATCCGCGGAGGCCGCGTCCCGCCATAACAAGCCACAAGCCCAAGCAACAGCAGGCCAGAGAGGAAGACGGAAGGAAGCTGAAGCGCGCGTCGCACACCGCTATAATAATAGATTCGGTATTCTAAAGTGGATCGCGAAGGATTCTGAAGCGGGATTGGGAAGGGTTCTCTGGGGGAAGGGATTCACAGAGCTCTAAAGGAGAATTGGGAAGGGCACGGCTTCAGCCGTGGCGCAAGGCTTCGCCGAGAATCCGGGATTTACAGTTTGCTGAAGAATGGCCTTTGGGTGGCGCAGCGCTGCTGCGATAAAGCTCCTCTCATCTGTGAGGGCTTTAGCCCCTGAGGTCTGCTGGTTTCATCACCTCCTCTATGGTCACAACCGAAGCCGTCACAGCGCCGCCCCAAGTCTCCGTCATCGTCCCCGCGCGCAACGAGGAAGCCTCCCTCGCCGACTGCCTCCAGTCCCTCATCGCCCAGACCGGCGTCACTTTCGAAATCATCGTGGTCGACGACCACTCCACCGACCGCACCCGCGAAATCGCCACTTCATTCCCCGGAGTGCACGTCATCGAAGCCGGGTCGCTCCCCGCAGGTTGGACCGGCAAGAACAACGCCGTCACCGCCGGAGCCCAGGCCGCCCGCGGCGAATGGCTGCTGTTCACCGACGCCGACACCGTCCACCTCCCGGGATCTTTGGCCGCCGCGTTAAAGGAAGCCCAGGAAGATGGTGCGGAACTACTTTCTTATTCGCCGGAGCAGATCGCCGTCACCTTCTGGGAAATGGCGACCCTGCCCGTCGTCTTCGCCGAACTGGCCCGGCAATATTCTCCTTCGAAAGTCAGCGATCCGGCTTCCACTCTCGCGGCCGCCAACGGCCAGTACATTCTCATTCGCCGCGACGCCTATGAATGCCGTCGGAGGTCACGCCGCCATTGCCAGCAGCATCCTCGAAGACGTCGCCCTCGCCCGCGCCGTGAAAAGTTCGGGCCGAAAGATTCGTTTCCGCTACGGCGCCAACGCGGTTCGCACCCGCATGTACCGCAACTACCGCCAACTCCGCGACGGCTGGACCAAGAACCTGGCGTTGTTGTTTCCGAATCCCGGCTGGCTCGCCATAAAAGCGCTGCTCATAGGAGCCCTCCCTTGGGCGGCGGTGGGCTTGATGATTGCCGGTTTCGCGAAGCACTTGTGGGGGAACGCCTTTGTCGTTTTTGCTTTCGTCTGGCCGGTGACGCGGCTCAGACGGGCCAATTTTGATTGGGCCATGGAATTCCTCGGCGCCCTCTTCGGCATGCCCATGTTCGCGTATCTTTTGCTACGCTCGAAGCGAGCCCACGCCAACGGCAGCGTCTCCTGGAAAGGCCGAACCTACGATCCGAAAGGACCCGTGAACGAATTCCCCCATCACGCACCCACTACCGCAGGACGACTCTCATGAAACTGACTCTCGCCCTAATCATCCCGATTCATTCTCTCGCTCGCACTCTCCAGCCCAGCTACTCCGCCCAGCAATCGCGGAGTGCATCCCCGTAACTGCCGTCCCCTCGCAGGAACGACACACCCGTACTCTCCAGTCACAGCTGATCGAACCCGGTGCCCGCGTCGGCCCCCTCAAACTCGGCGACTCTCGCGACCGCGCCCTCGAACTGTTCCCCAAGAAAAGTGAAGATCAGGAGTGGAACGAGAAGTGCGGCGGCACAACCCTCGATTGGGTCGACTCCCAAAACCCCACCGGTCACGGCGACCTCTTCATTCGCCTCAACAAGAAAGGAAAGATCTTTCAGATCGAATCCGCCACCACCCGCTTTCGCACCGCCGAGGGCATCACCACCTTCGACCACGCGACAAAGTCGCGGAGAACTACAAAGACCTCCGCGCCTTCACTCTGTTAACTCCGCCCGCGCCCGCTCTCGGCGACCGCCCCCTCGTCTACTGGATCGACAAGAAAAAGGGCATCGCCTTCGTCTTCGCCTACTATCCCAAGGAGCACAAGCGCTACATCTACAAGATCATCGTCTTTGAGCCCAACAAAACTTTCTGTCCGGAAGAAGAAACCGTCAACTCTCCCAAGTGGCAGGCGATTCCGTCGTACGCACTGGAACCCCCGCCAGAACTGGCTCCAAATCTGAACTGAGCACTACTGGCAACCGACAACTGGCAACTGTTTTCTATGGTCTACCTAACACGCAAAGCCGAATTCTCCGCCTCGCACTATTACCACAATCCCGACTTCACGCCGGAAGAGAACCGCCGCCTCTTCGGCAAATGCAACAACCCCCACGGCCACGGCCACAACTACACCCTCGAAGTCACCGTGAAAGGCGAAGTCGATCCCCGCTCCGGCTTCGTCGTCGATCTCAAGCAACTCAAAGAGATCATGCACCGCGAAGTCCTCGACGCCATGGACCACCGCTTCCTCAACAAAGAAGTGCCCGAATTCTTCACCCAGATTCCGACCACCGAGAATCTCGCCATCGCCTGCTGGCAGCGCCTCGAATCAAAACTCCAGAAAGCCCGCCTCCACCGCGTCCGCGTCTACGAAACCCCCGACCTGTTCGTCGATTTCTACGGTGAAGAATCGTGACCAATCGCCAGCGTCGCCGGTCAAGTGCGCCCCTAATCCGAAAGGCGAAGCCTCATGAAACAGCGGCAACGAGTCGAAGATCGAATCTACGGGGGAGATCGAATTTACGTGGAAGAGCGGCCCTTCAGGGCCGCGTAAGCAATGTTGAATTGGATCGGGCTTTAGCCCCCGTATGCCTCTCGGAGGCCAAATGAAAGCCCATCTCACCCGCCGCTACCGTTTCTCGTCGTCCCACCGCCTCCACAGCGCAGAAATGTCCGCCGAAGAAAACGTCCTCACCTACGGCAAATGCAACAACCCCCACGGGCACGGACACAACTACACCCTCGAAGTTACCGTCAGCGGCCCCGTCGATCCCGCCACTGGCATGGTCTGCAACCTCGTCGATCTCGATGGCTTCGTCGAAAGGGAAGTCCTCTCCCGCTACGACCTGCAGAATTTGAATACCCTGCAAGAATTCGCCCAGGAAGTGCCCACCACGGAAAATCTCTCCGTCGAAATCTTCGAAATATTGCAGCGTGGCTTTAGCCACGCGCATCTTGAAAGAGTGAGACTCGAAGAAACCATGATGAACTCCTTCGAGTACGCCGGCACCAATGAGCTCAGGCACTGACTTTCTAGCATTGTCATTCTGAGGCGCGCTTTTTGCGCCGAAGAATCTATGCAACTTGCTGCCAGCGCACGGACAATGTGTAATCAAGGAAGGCCGATCGAGCCGACTTATGAAACCAGCGCCAGTTGAACAAACGAAAGAGTCCCCCACCCTCACCAGCGCCACCTATGAAGACCTCGTCCGCGAAATGCTCGTCCGCCTCGGCGAAGACCCCGACCGCGAAGGTCTCGCCGCTACTCCCGATCGCGTCCACAAGGCCATGAAGTTCCTCACCAAGGGATATCAGGAAGATCCCGAAGCTCTTCTCAAAGGCGCGCTCTTCACCGTGAACTACGACGAGATGGTCATCGTCAAAGACATCGAAGTCTTCAGCCTCTGCGAGCACCACCTGCTCCCGTTCTTCGGTAAAGTCCACGTCGCCTACATCCCCAACGGACGCGTCATCGGCCTCAGCAAAATCCCGCGGCTCATCGAACTCTTCTCCCGCCGCCTACAAATTCAAGAGCGCCTCACCACGCAGATCGCCGAGACGATCCAGAAAGTCATCGAGCCCCAAGGGGTCGGCGTAGTCATCGAAGCTCGCCACCTCTGCATGATGATGCGCGGCGTCGAAAAACAACACTCCGCCGCCGTGACTTCCTCCATGCTAGGCTGCTTCCGTCAGGAAGAAGAAACCCGCTCCGAATTCCTCTCCCTGATCCGCCAGCGCCCCAACGGCGTCTAAGAACGTCAGGGTGCCCCACCTTTGTCGCGCTTTTCTGCGACAGAGCCTGCCCTGAGCTTGTCGAAGGGGTGGGGATTTTGACTTGCAGATTTCTGATTTGCAGATTTCTGACCTGAAGATTTTTGACTTGAAGATTTCTGACTCGAAGATCCCCACGGCTAGATCTTGGCCGCGTGGAAGAGCGGCCCTTCAGGGCCGCGTAAAGCGTGTGAAATCATTTGGGCTTTAGCCCCCGTGGTGAAACCGCCCCCCCAGAGTTATACTTCGCTCGCAACACATCGCCCAAGGGAGGCAACCATGCCCTGCAAACAAGGCGACCTCGCTCTCCTGCAGCATCCCGCGTCGCAAGAACTTCTCAACTCCAACATTCCCGCGCGCCTCGCCTGCATCGCCACCGACGGCACCCCACGCGTCGTTCCCATCTGGTTCCACTGGGACGGCCACAACATCATCATGGGTACTCCGCCCAAAGCGCCAAAACTCAAAGCTCTCGCCAAGAATCCCAAAGTGTCGCTCACCATCGACGACAACAATTTCCCGCACAAGGTCCTGCTCGTTCGTGGCACCGCCCGCCTCGAATCATTAGACGGAATCGTCCCGGAATACGCTGCCGCCGCCGAACGCTACTTCGGCCCAGACCAGGGAAAAGCGTGGGTAAAAAATCTCGGTGCGATGATCTCGTCCATGGTCCGCGTCACCATCACCCCCGAGTGGGTCGGCCTGCTCGATTTCCAAACCCGCTTCCCCAGCGCCCTCCCGCTCTGACCGACCCGTGTGGGACGGACACTCCTGTCCGTCCAGGTTTTGGCTTTGATTTTAAATATGTGGCGCGGGCGACCCCGCCCAGGCCACCGGCCCCCAGTATCCGTGGTCCTTCCTCTGTGTCCTCTGTGTCCTCCGTGGTGAATTGTCTTCTCGCCGGAGCTTCGACGCTTTCGAACCCATCCGCTAAAATCAAGCTCAACATGAAAATCGGTGTCCTGGCCCTGCAAGGCGATTTCGACGCCCACCGCCGCCGCCTCGAAGAACTCGGCGCCGACGTCGTCCTCGTCAAAAAACCCGAGCAGCTCGACGCCATCGACGGCCTCGTCATCCCCGGCGGCGAATCTGGCACCTTCCTCAAACTCCTCGGCGAAGACGGATTCGCCAAGCTCAAAGACTTCGTCCACGCCAAGCCCACCTTCGGCACCTGCGCCGGAGCGATCCTCCTCGCCACCGAAGTCGAGAACCCCGAGCAAAAGGGCCTTGGCGCCCTCAACATCCGCATACGCCGCAACGCCTACGGACGGCAGATCGACAGCTCCATCCGCGAAGGCCTCCTCGGTTCTTCGCCCATCGAAATGGTCTTCATCCGCGCCCCCAAAATCGAGCATGTCGGCGAAGGCGTCGAAGTCCTCGCCACAGAAGGCAAGGACCCCGTAGCCGTCCGCCAGGGAAAAACCATGGCCGCCACCTTCCACCCCGAACTCTCCGAAGATACCCGGGTCCACAAGATGTTCCTTGATTTGACGAAGGACAATATGTAGGTTTGGCGTAGGAACGAACGACTTAGTGAATGTTTACACCATCGCTGGACCGTTTGATATTCCGGTCCATAACGGCAAGGGCGCCAAGTTTATCGGCGATGACGAAGTAGAGCGATTCTGGGATGCTCACTCGAAGTACCGGAAACGCCGTGGTTGTTATGTTTTTGGCGTGAAACCGTCGCGTGGCTTCACGCCGGGTTACGTTGGCAAGGCGTCGAAGACCTTCGAGCAGGAGGTATTCACGTGGCACAAATTGAACCACTACCACGGGTTTCTGGCAGATTACGGTAAGGGTAAGCCGGTAATGTTCTTTGTACTTGCCCCCCAGAAACAGGGCAAACCAAACTCAAAGCAGATTGGTCAGATCGAAAAATATCTTATCGACCTGGCCGTCACTGCGAACGCCGATCTGCGCAATGAAAAGGACGCAAAGCCTCCTTCCTGGGGAATAAAAGGCGTGGTCCGGGGAGGCAAGGGCAAGACCTCGGCAGGTACAAGGGATTTCCGTCGCATGCTCGGCGTTGAGTAGGATGCCAGGCCGCTGCCATATTGCCTCCAGATGAATCCTACTTGGCAGGTAAGAACTCAATCTTCGCGTCCCCACTCGCAGCCTTGAAATCGAAATCCGCCGTCACAAAAACACGGTCGCGTGCCTCAGCGGCTAGAGCAATCCCGAAAGCATCCACATACGGAATCAGTCTCTTGAGTTTGATCAACGCCGCGCTCACCGCTTGATCCCCATCCGCCGGAATCACCCGGATCCCGAAGGCACTCAGCCTCGACAGCACAAGATCCATGCTTTGCCTGCCGTGCGCCTTGCACGTGACTCCGGCAATCTCGCCCCAGTGCGGAGCAACAATAACCGCTTCGCTCGTCCCCGCCAGATGGGACTTGATAATCTCCGCGACTCGCGCCGCCCCTGCTTCATCGTCAAGATAGCGTAGGATCGCGCTCGAATCCAGGACGTAGGTCACCATTTCTCTTTCCGCCGTCGCTCGCGCCTGAGCTCGTCGGAAAGAGAAGGCTTGCCCGAGAATAGTCCACGGGTCTTGTCGACCAGTTCTTCCGACACCGGTTCCAGCACAATACGCGATCCTTCCTGCGTCACCGCAATGCGTGTCCCCGGCTTGATCCCTAAAGCCGTGCGCATCTCGGAAGGGATCACGAACTGCCCCTTCGTGCTTACTGATGTTATCTGTCGTGTCATGCTTACATTATAGCGCTAGTAAGAACCAGTTGTTCGCTTATTTTTTTCTCTTGACACCGCAATCATGTAACTATAAAGTTACGCATTATGCGGAACCGTTCGGTTACATATGTCGCTCCTAAAAGAACCGAAGCCACCTTCCACGCGCTCTCCGATCCCACCCGCCGTGCCGTCCTCGATCTCCTCCTCCGCGGCAGCCAGCCCGCTGGACAGATCGCCGAAGCCTTTCCCGTCTCCCGTCCCGCCATCTCCAAGCACCTCCGCCTCCTCCGCCGCGCCCACCTGGTCCGCGAGCACCGCGAAGGCCGCCACCGAGTTTATGAGTTGAACCCCGAACCGCTCCGCGCCGTCGACTCCTGGATCGAGCAATACCGCGTCTTCTGGCAGGCCAGTCTCAACAACCTGAAATCGTTCGTCGAAACCGAATACGCGCGCGAGACCGCAGCCCCGCGCAAACCAAAATCGTGAAATTCACAGAAGGAGAAACAACCGTCATGACCAACCCGCATCGCATCGCCGCCATACTCTTCATCGCCCTGGCCGCCACCGCCGCTCTCGCTCAATCCGACGCGCAGAAATCCTTCACCCAACTCAAATCGCTCTCCGGCTCCTGGGAAGGGAAGTCCTCCGACGGCAAACCCCTGCTCGTCTCCTTCCGCGAAACCGCCGGCGGCTCCGCCCTCATGAGCGAAATCCTCGGCACCGGCCCCGAAAACATGGTCAGTTTGATTCACATGGATGGGCCTAACAAACTGCTCATGACCCACTACTGCGGCGCAGGCAATCAACCGCGCATGCAGGCCAGCGTTTCGCCCGACGGCAAGACCATCACCTTCACCTTCTTCGACGGCACCAACATCGCTCCCGGCGCGGGCCACATGCAGAAAATGGTGCTCACCATGCTCGACGAAAATCACCACACGGAGGACTGGACTTTCGTCGGCCACGGCAACGAGATGAAAGAATTCTTCGACCTCCACCGCAAGCTGGAATCGAAGCTCTAAGTGAAAACGTAATCGAAGACTGGAGCAGAGCCATGCCCACCGCCATCATCACTCCCGATCAGGACGCCATTGTCAGCGAGATCGATGTCGCGGCTCCGCCGGACCGCGTCTTCCAGGCTCTGACCACGAGCTCCGAACTCAAGCGCTGGTTCACCTCTCCGGAATGTCCCGCGAAATTCTGGGAGATGGATCCGCGCCCCGGCGGCCGCTACGGCTACGCCACCGAGGCTGGCTCCGTTGTCGTCAACGGTGTCCGCGAGTTCGAGTGTCACGGCGAGATCCTCGAGTTCGATCCTCCGCGCCTTCTCGTCTACACCTGGCTCGCCAACTGGCACGACGACGTCGCGCGCCGCACTATCGTCCGCTGGGAACTCACGCCCACCAAAACAGGAACGCACGTGAAGGTCACACACAGCGGTCTCGCGCAAGAAGCCGCCGCCCGCAAGGATTACAGCGGTGGCTGGCCCGGCGTGGTCGAGATGCTGAAGAAGTTCGTCGAAAACTGAAACAAAGAGGGTGCCCCATTCTAACGACGCGTCCTTTGCGGCGTTAGAGTGGGGATTTCAAAAACAGGAGACGTCCATGGCCACCGCTACCATCACGCCCGATCAGACCGCCGTCATCGCAGAAATCTTCATCGCCGCTCCGCCGGCCCGCGTGTTCCAGGCCATCAGCGATCCCGCCCAGCTTCCCAAGTGGTGGGGACAAACCGGCCTCTACCACGTCACCAAATCCACCATGGACGTCCGCCCCGGCGGCAAGTGGCGCAGCGACGGCGTCGGCGCCGACGGCAAAACTTTCTACGTCGAAGGCGAATATCTCGAGGTCGATCCCCCGCGCCTGCTCGTCCACACCTGGATCGGCAGCTACAGCGGCCCGGAGAAAACTGTCGTCCGCTGGGAACTCGTCCCCCACAGCGTTCACGGATTGCACCCCAGCGGTCCCCGCAAGTCAGGTACCGGCACGCTGGTCCGCGTCCGCCAGGAAGGTTTCGCCAGCATCGAATCCGCCACGAGCCACGGCGAAGGATGGAAGCGAGTCCTCGGCTGGCTGGAAGACTTCGTGGAGAATTCCGAACCCGTAGACGCATACAAGTAAACCGCGGCCACGGATTTCACGGATCTTCACTGGCAGAAAGTCAAAATCCCCACTCTAACGTCGCAAAAGACGCGACGTTAGAATGGGGCACCCGGAAGCGTTCTTGATCAGATCTGGTCCATTGCGCTGTTTTTCGACGATCTGTGGAAAATCTTGTCAAGCCCCCTAAACCAGCCGATTCCCCGCAACCCCCACATTCGGAAGCAGAAATAAAGTTCGTATTTTTGCCACTTTACCCCCTCCCACTTGAGATAATAGATATAGAAGGATAAATTCCAGAAAGCGCTGCCTCCGGGCCGCGCTTTTCGTGTCTTAGGCCATCCATTTCATACGAAGGAGACTCAGGCGCAGCCACACAGCTGCGCCTTTTTCTATGGGACAGGAATCGGGAGCAGCGAGCAGCAGCGTGATTTTACTGGCGACGGGCGCAGCCGTCCGCGTCGTAGACCAGAACGTACCGGAAGTGATCACCATCCATGCCGTGGGGTGCCCCAGCGGCAGCCGTTTGGGCGACTCGGATGAGGCAGCGTTCGTGGCACGAGCCTGCGAATTTGACTTTCGGGTTGCGAAGCCGTGGGGAAACATCGATCCCTACGATGTTCTGGTAGGAATAGGAAGGGGATTTTGGCGTGTCCAGGTGAAACACGCAACCCATGATGGCAATGGGCAGTACCATGCAAGGGGTGGGGGACGTCGGGGGCGCTACACCAAGGACACGATCGACTTCATTGCTGCTCATGTGGTTCAGGAGAACATTTGGTACATCGTGCCAGTCGAGGCCTTCGCGGGGCGAGCGACACTGTACTTCAACCCGCACGGTCGCCGCAAGTCGAAGTACGAGAAATACCGCGAAGCCTGGTGCCTGCTGGCCTGCGAGCCCAAAGCCCGCGGGTGGAACGACATTCCCGTGGTCTGCCGATGTCAGGACCTTACAGAGCGCTGCGCCGTGTGCCCGAATCGATAGACAAATGGGGAAGGGCACGACTTCAAGTCGTGCCGATTGAGGAGTGGCATTTGATTCGGCTTTAGCCGCTGGGGTTCGATCTTGGCGTCGGGTGCAAGAGCGGTACCTCAGCGGCTAAAGCCGGGCCTGTTTTCCCGCTGTAACGGCACGAGTAGAACTCGTGCCCTTCCCGGATCCTTGCCGGACTCCGGGTGCCCCATCTTTCGCGTTCTTTGCGAAAAGTGGGATTCCCCGGACCTGAATCCCTTGGGCAGCTATCTCCCTTGCGCTCTCCTGCACCCGATGAGACCATATCCCTCACGAGGAAAGCCCGCCGCTTCTAAACAAAAATGATCAACGGCGCCCACATCGTCCTCTGCACCAAGGACCCCGAAGCCGACCGCGCCTTCTTTCGCGACGTGCTGCAACTGCCCTCCGTCGACGCCGGCCACGGATGGCTCATCTTCGCCCTGCCTCCCGCCGAAGCCGCGTTTCACGACGCAGAGCATAACGATAAGCACGAACTCTACTTCATGTGCGACGACCTCGCCGCCACCCTGCGCGATCTCAAAAAGAAGAAGGTCCCAGTCTCCGCCGTGACCGAACAGCGCTGGGGAAGCCTCGCGTCCCTGACCCTCCCCGGCGGCGGGAAGGTCGGCGTTTACCAGCCCAAACATCCCAGGCCACGCAACCACGGGCCTGAATGACGATCCATAAACGTCATTGCGCGATGCCTCCTTCTGAAGTACGATGCAATCCTTCCCCAAGGTACCCTCGACCGAGCAGTTAGGATCCGCGCACCCGCGGAGGGAACACTCTCCTGCGGTTCACTTGCTTCGCATACCTAGGAGCATAGATCATGGCACCCTTTATTCCGGAACCGTTGCAAGAGATTGCGGCGAAGGTAACGCAGGGCCAAAAACCGACAAGCACCGTGCGAGTGTTTCTCTCTTGGTTTTGGGGTGCTCAGAGGCGAGGGAGTTTCCTGAGGCAAGTGATGCGGGAGGCGCTTGCGGCTACGAAACTGAGGACGGTACCCGACTTTGATGAAACGTACATCGACGGAGCAATCACATTTGTGCCCGCGGAGCAAGAAGCGCAGGCAGTAAAGTCGGAGGGCAACGCCGGAGAAATTAAGGTCTCAGTCCAAGACTCTTTCGTTGTTACCGACTCCGCGTCCGCCAAGGTCAAAGTAGACCCAAGCTACCGGATTGCTCGGCTCAAGTCCGCGCACACGATCCCGGTCTCCCTTGGACCGGACGCTACAGTGAGTGAGGCCATCACCCTAATGATGAAGCACGACTTCTCCCAGTTGCCGGTAATCGTCGGGGAGCGCACCGCAAAGGGGCTGATCAGTTGGAAGTCACTTGGCAAGCGTTTAGCGATGGAGAAGAAATGTGTCCTCGTCAGAGACGCCATGGAGCCGGTCCATGTCATAGATCTCGACACGTCCTTGTTCGACGCCATCCCGCTGATCGCTAAGTACGATTGTGTTCTCGTGCGTGATGCCGGTAACAAGATTTGCGGGATCATGACCCCTTTTGATGTGAGCTTAACCTTCGTCGAACTCGGCGAGGCCTTCCTGCTGCTAGGGGAAATAGAGAATCTCATCCGTGACATGACAGGAGGGCGGTTTTCAAAGGCGGAACTTGAGGAGGCACGAGATCCCCTCGACGCAGGGCGGCCACTAGTCGACGTAAGCGACCTCAACTTCGGCGGATACGTCCGACTGCTACAAAAGCCGGAGGCGTGGGACAAACTCAAGTCGAAGCTCGACCGGGCCACGTTCGTTCACTATTTGGAGGAGGTAAGGGTCATCCGGAACAACACCATGCATTTCGATCCGGATGGAATCGAAGACTCAGAACTGCAAGAGCTACGCGAGTTCGCAAGATTGCTAAAACAGGTCAAGGAACTCAACGACTAGCGGTAGCCGTGTCAAATAATTCCCGGCTAGGTTCCACACTGATTTCGCAAACTCGGAAGGTGATAGGAAGGTTGTACATGACGACAAATCCAGATCTCGGCAATGCCGATGGGGAGCCGCAAGAACCCCCTCGGGCCAGTGCGGACGCCCTGGTGCATGCCTACCTAGCGGAGTATCAGGCTCTCACAACTAGGTGCACCTACCTGATAACGATGCAATACGCGTTTTGGCCAGTTGCTTTCGGATTATTCGCGTTCCTGAGCCCCCTTTGGGATAAGCACAGTCATTATTGGCTGGAGTGGGGCGGCATTCTTCTTGGAGAACTGCTGGCGATAGGCTTCTATGTCACCAGCTGCGAGCTATACACCCACACTCTCTATATCGAAACCCAGTTGAAGCCAACAGTGATGAGGTTAACAGCGGACCGCTCACTGTGGCAGTGGGAACCGTGGCTTGCGAGTCGCCCCGGGCGGAGACCCGAGTGGTGGGAATGTTGGATTACGGTCTGCGTCGCCCTGGCAATCGGGTGTATGGGGTTTGTTCGCTACCCATGGGCTCAAATTGACTGGGCAGGTTTTTTTGTGAGCGGATCGGCATTCACATTCATCTTACGGCTCAACGTGATGCTCGTGAGCTTACGACATCAATTTTCTAAGGCATAGACCTTGGTCGGCGACGAACAGCCGGGTGCCTCATCTTTTGGTTCGCAACCGGAGGGGTGAGCGACTTCCGCCGTGTGCCCCATCCGTGTGCGTTGTTTGCGACAAGGGTGGGATTCCACGAAATTCAATCCCTTTGGGGCTTGGAAATTCCGAACGAAAAGTCAAAGTCCCCACCCTCTTTTCGCAAAGAACGCGAAAAGAAGGGTGGGGCACCCTGGCGTCATCAATTTTGGTGAGTCGTCGAACTTAGGGCTTGGCTTCCACCAACCGCATGTACTCACTCAGGGTCACGAAGCGGTAGCCGCGAGCTTTGAGGTTGGCGATCAATTCGGGCATGACCGCCGCGGTCGTCGACAACTCATGGAAGGCGAGGATGTGGGTGTAGACTCCGTGCCTCTCGCGCTGTTCCACCTGCTTCAAGACCGCGTCCGCCAGAGAAGGCTTGGGGCAGTCGGTGGCTTTTCTGGCGCACAGATAGTCGAGCGAGTTCACGTCGCGCAGCGCAATGGGGTTCTCCTGCGAGATGGTGAGTAGGTGATAGCCCTGGCGCTCGAGATCGCGGCGGGCATCGTCGGTGATGATCCAGTCTGGAGGCCGGACGTAGTGCGGCTGTGTGCCGGTGACCGCCTTGATCGCTTCGGCGCCGCGATTGACGTCGCCGATGACCCATTGCTCTCCGCGTTTCTGCTCGGCGTGGCGCAGCTCGATATGGCTATAGGTGTGGTCTTCAAGTTCGTGGCCGTCCCGCACTAATTGCTCGGCGGCATCGAGGCAGGTGATTCCGACGTTCTCTTCGTAACGCCGTTCGCCCCAAGTCTTCGGTGAGAGGCGCCATCCCACGACAAAAAACGTCGCCTTGACGCCGTTTTGGTCGAGCACGTTCACCAGGCTCGGCCCCGAATGCGCGCCCTTGCTGCCGAACAAAACATAGGGCCGCGGGCCATCGTCAAAGGTAAGCGCAATGAGCTTGTCGGTAGAGAACGCAGCGCCGGCATTCAGGAGCAGAAACGCGGCTACGGCGAGTACTTTGTGGAAGGACATCCCGCGTTGAAAGATGATTTTCGCCATCGCATCTTCAATTATTGTAGGTGATCTTCGCCCCGGCTAATTACCTTTGTGGATGGCCCGTTGGAGGCAATCCGGGCGGTTCCTTGAAGGGAGAAATAGAAGCTGGGTGCCCCATCCTTGTCGCGTTCTGTGCGACAAGGGTGGGATTCCACGGAATTGCATCCCTTGGGTTTTGATTCACCTCGAAAGTCAAAATCCCCACCCTAACGTCGCAAAAAGCGCGACGTTAGGATGGGGCACCCGCGCGTTATACTTTCTTTATATGTCTGGGGTTCCACAAAGCACGCCGCAGAAGACGTTTTATCTCGAGACGTTTGGCTGCCAGATGAATGTCCACGACTCCGAAAAGGTCGTGGGGACGCTCATTCAGGAAGGCTATCGTCAGGTCGAGACCGTCGAGGCGGCTGACCTGGTGCTGTACAACACGTGCTCGATCCGCGATAAGGCCGAGCAGAAGGTGTTCAACCGGCTCTCCGATTACAAGAAATATAAGAAGCAAGGCAAGACGTTTGGAGTGCTGGGATGCGTCGCGCAGCAGGAAGGCGAAAAGATTTTCGAGCGCGCACCGTATGTGTCGCTGGTGTGCGGATCGGCGTCGTACCGGAAGTTGCCGGAGATGTTGGCGCAACTGGAAGCGGCGTCCGTTGGTACACGCGAGATCCCTCGACCCGCTGGTGAAGACGCGGGTCTTCGGGATGACACCTTGGTTGTAGCGACGGCAGGGAAGTCCGGAAGCCGAAAGCCGGAAGCCGAAAGCCTGGTCCGCATCACCGGGCTCGACGACCGCGAAACCGACGCCTGCTTCGAAACGGAATTCACCGCGCGCACCAATCCGCATCGCGGATACATCACCATCATCGAAGGCTGCGACAAGTTCTGTGCCTATTGCGTGGTGCCCTACACGCGCGGCAAGGAGCGCAGCCGAACTTCGCAGTCGGTGCTCTCAGAGGCCCGACACATGGCCGATCTCGGCTACACGGAAATTCAGCTGCTCGGGCAGAACGTGAATTCGTACAAGGATTCGGAAGGGAATCCGGCGGCCCGAAAAACCTTTGCGGAATTGTTGGGCGCCGTGGGAGAAGTTCCCGGAATCCGCCGCGTGCGTTTCACGACGTCACACCCGCGCGACTTCGGACGCGACATCGTCGACGCGATCGACGCCGTGCCCACGCTGTGCGACCACGTCCACCTGCCCGTGCAGAGCGGATCGACGCGCGTCCTCGACGCCATGCAGCGCCTCTACACCCGCGAGCAATACATGGAACGCATTGCGTGGATGAAGACCGCGAAGCGCGCAATCAGCATCACAACAGACGTGATCGTAGGATTCCCAGGAGAGACCGAAGCCGACTTCGCCCAGACGCTCGACCTGCTGGACGAAGTCGGATATGACGCTGTCTTCGCCTTCAAATATTCACCCAGGCCGAACACTCCGTCGCTAAAACTGGAAGACGCGATCCCCGACGAAGAAAAAGCCCGCCGCCTGGACGTGTTGATGAACAAGCAGCGGGAGATCCAACGAGCACGCTACGAGAAATACATCGGTGCAAGATGTGAAGTAATGGTTGAAGGTAAGAACGAAGCCCGGGCGCAATACATCGGCCGCACCACCCACAACAAGACCCTGAACTTCACAGCCCCCCAGGACGCGAATCCTAAATCAGGAACCTACGTCCCAGTCGTCGTAACCGGCAGTTTTCCCAACAGCCTGCTCGGCGAATTGGTGATATAAGAATGGAATTCAGCAGGAGTCTCCCATGGAAGTAGAAATGACCGTACGTGGCCTAATGATGGACCCAGTTACGAATATGCCGATTGTGGTGTTGAAGGATGTGGGCGGAGACACCGTGCTGCCGATCTGGGTGGGGGTTTACGAGGCGAATGCGATTGCGATGGAGATGGAGAAAGTTAGCGCGCCGCGTCCGATGACGCATGATCTGATCAAGAACGTGCTGACCGGCCTGGAGACGCAGGTGCACAAGGTCGTGGTGACCGAGTTGCGCGAGGATACGTTTTATGCGGTGATCTGGCTGGAGCGCGGCGGCGAGGTGATCAGCATTGATTCGCGTCCGTCGGATGCGCTGGCGCTGGCGCTGCGGGTGGATTGTCCGATCTTCGTGGAAGAAGTTGTGCTGAAGACTTCGAAGCTGGCGGCGAGTACGTCGGACCGGGTGACCTCGGAGGAGTTGCGGAAGTATCTCGAGGGGCTGGGCGACGACGATTTGGGGAAGTACAAGATGTAGGGGCGTTCAGTTGTCAGCTGCCGGTTGCCAGTTGCAAGTCAAATCCAGTCGATTTGAAGGTTGTTATCCGCCGCCGGGCCGCTCTTCTTTGTTGGTTTACATAATACCTGTTATCGGACATTGATAGTGCTGAAGGCCGGGAACGCTGCTATCGCCTTGTTAGCAAGAGTTCCCGCTTGTGACTCCCAGCACTAGCAAGGGTGATTCTTCCTACAGACACTTTTGCGCCATTGGCATACTGTACGGTGGCGGATCCGGTGGCGCATTCCCGTTGTTTGTAGCGGTTCTAAAGGGTCAGATTGCGCGAGCGAGGGGTTCAGTGCGAGCGACTTTCAAGACCAGGGCTTCCTGCTGGGTAGGTTGGTTCGGCATTCTAGTTCTCGTGTTTGTCATGCCTCCTGCGTCCGCTTATGCGCAGCAATTTCCGCGATGGGAGGTTTTCACGGGCTTTTCTTATGCGCACGTGAATCTTGGGGAGCAAACCGGGACATTCCAGCCCACGGACAAGAACTACTACGGAATACACGTGAACGGCAGTTTCAATCCCCGCACCTATCTACGAGTTATCTTGTGCGACTTTTCAGTTCAAATAGGCGGGACAGCGGCGGCGAATCTGTTGCCGGGGAAAGCGGATGTTCGTACCAGCCAGGTATTGTTTGGCCCCGAGTTCATCCGCCGTTCCAGGAAGTCCGCCGCCTTTGCCCACGCACTGATCGGCGTAACCAACACACGGCTCGTCGGCACGATCGGTGGCGTGGACGTTATTCCCGACATTGCGAACCGCACCAATCTGGCCTTCGGCGTTGGTGGCGGGGTCGATTTTCATCTGACCCATCTGCTCGCGCTTCGCGCCATCCAGGCGGATTACATCCCGACGCGCTTGTCGGGATCGTGGGAGAGCGACTTCCGAGCGACCACCGGCATCGTCTTCACGTTCGATTACAGAAACGCGCGGTAACGCGCCCGTGCTCCGTGCATGCGGGGTGGCGAAGATATATGTTGGGTGCCACAGTTTCGTTCTTCTCACGTACGAAAGGTCAGAATCGTAATACGACCCCGGCGGAGTACCGGACTCCATTACTGAAGGCCGTCGGGCTGGAACCAAAATCCCCTCGAAATTGAGTTTTCCGCAGCCTGCCAGGTCCAGACCAATCGTCAGCTTCGGTGGAGAAAAATTCTTCGTCGCCTTCACTCTTGCGGTGCTAACCTTCTTCATTGCCGGTCTCCTTTTTATCTGTGCCTTGAGCACGTCGATAACTTGGGAGCGTACACCGCATCCTGCTCGGAGACCGGCCTTCTCATCCCATCTGATCACAACAGTAACCTTGTTGGCGCTCCCGCTTGATAGCACAATTCTCTTGACGTCGGTGTCTATGTTGATAGGAAGAGGCGCTGTAGCTGCCTCTGGTTCCTGATGCCTGATTTGTGTCTGATCTCGTCGGTCGGTGGTGGTTGTCAAGCGACCGTCGGTGACCTATGGCGCTCAATGGGTTGGCTTATGCGGGCTGACGTAACGCTGCTCGCCGCTATGCTTGCCTATTTGCTCGGCATCACCTGCAAGCGATTCTATCGTTTCGCCGCGACACGAAGACATTCCCGCCTTTTTGTCCGCAACGTGGCCTCAGCGCTGCAACGAGGGGATCTCAAGGAGGCAATCGTCGTTGCCACTCACCACTCCCGTGGCCATGTGGCCAGCATAGTTGCAGCGGGATTGACGGAATTCGTCGATGCTGCACCACAACACTCACCGATGCGGAGGCCATCGGTGCTGCTGAACGGGCGTTTCAGCGCAGACAGAGAAGGCTTGTGTCTGACCTGAAGAGCGGCGGGGGCACGCTTACGAGTATCGCACTCCTTGCACCGTTCATCGGCTTGGTCGGCACCGTTTTTGGCATTATGGGTGCATTTGTTGGCGGCGGGGACAGATCGAGCGGTTTATCTTAACGTCGCCGGAGGCCTTGCCGAGGCACTTGTTACAACTGCGTTCGGACTTCTGGTCGCGATTCCAGCCGTGTGGTGCCGTAACTATATCCTGACCAGTGTAGAGATATTTGAAAATGAGATGTCAAACGCGACACTCGAAACAATGACCTATTGCGACTCCCACTGCCACTTGCGTCACCGCTTTTTGTCCTACTCTTCGTTGCCACTGCGCTGGCGGCACTTCTGGGAGCGCGCTAGCCAGTTACACGCTAGTCAGTTTCCGTAAAATCCCCGGAACACTCATGAGCCCGCTCCAATGAGCATTCGCCCCACGCTGAACATCGCCAGGCCTAGTTTCCCTTCAGAGCGTATTTGAGGAGGCACCAGAGGGCGCGGACACCGTCTTGCCAGCCGATCTTTTTGCCTTCTTCGTAGGTGCGTCCCCAGTAGCTGATGCCGACTTCGTAGATGCGGAGGCGGCGCCTGGCGACCTTTACGGTGATTTCGGGCTCGAAGCCGAAGCGGTCTTCTTCGATCGGAATGGACTGAAGAATCTCGCGGCGGAAGACTTTGTAGCAGGTCTCCATGTCGGTAAGGTTGATGTTGGTGAGGGCGTTCGAAAGCAGCGTCAGGATTCGGTTGGCGACGTAGTGCCAGAAGTAGAGGACGCGGTGAGGGGCGGCGCCGAGGAAGCGAGATCCGTAGACGACGTCGGCTTTACCTTCAAGTAAAGGATGAAGTAAGGCCGGATAGTCGGAGGGATCATATTCGAGGTCGGCGTCCTGGATGAGGATGAAATCTCCGGTGGCTTCCTGGATACCGCGGCGGAGGGCGGCGCCCTTGCCCATGTTCTTGGGCTGGAGCAGGACGCGGATCTGGGGATGGGCGGACTGCAGTTCGGAGAGAATTTCGCGGGAGCCGTCGCGGGAACCGTCGTCGATGCAGATGAGTTCGATCTCGAGGGGGACAGCGAGGACGCGGGAGATGACTTCGCGAAGGGTGGCCTGCTCGTTGTAGACGGACATGACTACGGAGAGCTTCATGGGGTGCGATCACAGTAAAGGGGGTGGGAGAAAGCGTCAAGGCGTGGCCGCGGATTCGGGAGGAGGCCGTCGTCGTTGCGCTGCCATTTCTTTTCTTCGGTCCGGCACACAGCGGGATGCCGCTGCTGAATGAATGCCTCCGGAAGGAGAATTCTTCAAGTCAAAATCCCCACCCTCCTTCGCAAAGAACCCTGGTGAAACTAAGTTCCGCGCTCTTTTGATTGCGGGGGTGTGGCGAGACGCGGGCGGGGCGCCCGCGCCACATTAAGACGACGCCACATCCTTCAAAATCGAAAGTCAAAACCCGGACGGACAGAGCCTTCCCTGAGCGAAGTCGAAGGGAGTGTCCGTCCCACACGTCGACCAGGTTCGCTATTGCCCCCTGTTTTTTGACGTTAATGCCCAAATCACAAACACGAACAAGAGAAGGATCCAGAGTACGTCTGTCTTGCTGATCGGTCCCCTGCCGGTGATTGGGGCAGGCCTGATGAGTGTGGCAAACATGGGGGGAATTCTATGGCAGGCGCGCTGCCGTGTCAGGTGTATATCCCGGAACCCTCTGAAGTCGCGCCCTTCCCGGATCGTGTCTCGTTGGAAATTCTCCTGCATTGACTTGCGTGGCGGGCCAGACGCGTGCGGGGGCGCCTTCGGCTTCGCTCAGGACAGGTCCGCGGCACATAAGTCTCTTCGAATACCCGCGGGCGAATGCGCCGGCACCTACGTGAAACTTCTCTAGCTACAGAGAACTAGTTTGGGATGGAACAACGTGCCGGCTATGCGAGTGGCGATGGCGATCAGGTCGCGTTGGCCGGAGAAGACTTTGACTTGGCGGGCGCGGGAGAGGTCGGGGAGGTTGACGGTGCGTCCGCTGCGGATGCGGGCGGCCGTGGCTTCGTCGGCGGTGACGGAGGGAAAGTTGGGGAGGAGTTTGCGGGGATGGACCAAGAGGGCTTCGAGAGAATCCAAATCCCCACCCTCTCGCAAAGAGCGCGAGAAGGATGGGGCACCCGTAACAGCAGGTCCCTCCACTCCGCTTGTCTTTCCCTCCGGGAAAGACAAGCTCCCGTCGGGATGACAATGTTTTGCTGCTTCCGTCAACTGTTCTGCTGCTTCCGCAAGTTCTTCTAAGGTGTGGGCGTCTGCGAGGGTGAACTCGGCGACTGCAGTGCGGCGGAGGGATTCGAGGTGCGCGCCGCAGGCCAGTTCCCTTCCCATGTCGTGGGCGACGGAGCGCATGTAGGTGCCGGAGGTGACGTGGGCGCGGAAGCGGGCGCGGTCGGCGGTGACTTCGAGGATTTCGAATTCCTTGATCTCGACCTGGACGGGTTCCAGCTTTACTTCTTTTTGCTGGCGGGCCAGTTTGTAGGCGGGGACGCCTTTGATTTTTTTCGCGGAGAACGGTGGCGGCGTTTGCTGGATGACGCCGCGGAAGCGGGCAGCGACGGCTTCGAGTTGTTCGGGGCGCAGCGCGACGGGTTGAGGTTCGGTGATGGGGTCGCCTTCGGCGTCGTAGGTGTCGGTGGCGAAGCCGAAGCGGATGGTGCCCTCGTAGGTTTTCTCTGAGCTGGTATAGAACTGGGCCAGGCGAGTGAGGTTGCCGGTGACGAGCGGGAGGACGCCGGTGGCCATGGGATCGAGGGTGCCGAGGTGTCCGATGGAGCGTTCGTGGAGAATGCGGCGGGCGCGATTGACCACGTCGTGCGAGGTGAGTCCGGCGGGCTTGTCGATGATGAGGACGGAGTTCATGAGATGATTGTGCGATTGGGTGATTGAGTAATTGGGTGAATGAGAGAACCGGTTTTCAAATCGCACAATCACTCAATGACAGAATTACTCAATTCCCTAACTTACCAAATCTGCCATGTTTCCGATTAAAGACGACCAACCACGATACAGCACTCCGTATGTGAACTCCTTGTTAATCGGGATCAACATTGTCGTTTTCCTGCTGCAATGGATGCAGCAGGTGACGGATCCGCGCGGGCGCGGAGTTGTTCGCGCAGCAGTATGGAGAAGTTCCGGCGCATCTGGCGGCGTTTCTGGCGGGGTCGCACCGCTACAACCCGCAGCAGGTTGTGCTGCCGTTCTTCACGTCGATGTTTCTGCACGGCAGCTGGCTGCACGTACTGGGGAACATGTGGTTTCTGTATATTTTCGGCGACAACATTGAGGACTACCTGGGGCACTTTACGTATCTGGTGTTCTATGTGATCTGCGGGCTGTGCGCGATGACGACGCAGGTGGCGATTTATCCGCACTCGAGCATTCCTACCGTGGGAGCGAGCGGGGCGATCGCGGGGGTGCTGGGGGCGTACTTCATTTTGTATCCGCGGGCGCGGGTGCTGACGTGGTTCTTTGTGTTTGTGTTTTATGTTCCAGCGTGGATCATGCTGGGATACTGGTTTGTGCTGCAATTTCTGGCGGGCGCGGCCACGCTGTCGATGACGCAGGCGGGGCGGGATGTGGGAGGCGTGGCGGTGTGGGCGCACGTGGGGGGATTTGTCGCGGGAATGGTGATGATCAAGTTGTTTCCGGAGCGGAGGAGGCGGACGCCTTACGCTTACCGGTAGGAGAGTGGAGTTGACGAAGCCGGGCTCATTTTGTGCCGCTTGCGCGGCCCTGAAGGGCTCTCTTCTGAGGTGTGTGGTGGCTTCGCGGGGTTTCGTTATGGTGGTTAGACGCGGGCGGGGCGCCCGCGCCACATAAACTGAGTCAAAGTCAAAACCTGGAGGGACAGGAGTGTCCGTCCCACGCGGGCTTGCGCGCTCGCGATTTAAATTCGCGGATCAGAGACCGTAATTCAGAAGTCAGAGTCCCCACCCTCTTTCGCAAAGGACGCGAAAGAAGGGTGGGGCACCCCTCATAGACGGTAGGGATCCTTCGACTGCGGTTGAGCTTCGCATTCGCGAAGCTCAATCCTCGCTCAGGATGACAAAACATACTTCGTATCAGTGAACACTTCAGTATTCCACTTTAGTATTCCATTCTCACTTTTTCGGGCGCGATTCGGGTGGGACCAGGCCGGCCAGGCGGTAGTAGACGACTAGCTGTCCGTAGTGTTCGCCGCAGTGCTCGATGAAGCCGTAGGCTAAATCGCCGATTCGCACCTGCTGATGCGAGAAGGGCTCGACGATGAGTTCGGACATTCCTTTGTCGCCTTTGGCCTGGATGGCGGCGGCGCCATCGGCGAATGACTTCTTGACGAAGGCCACGACGTCGGCCTTGGTCTTGTATTGATCGCGTTTGGGGTCTTCGCCGGCGGGGGGCTTCTGTCCCATCACGGGATTGGTGAAGTAGTAGTTGGCTCCGGCGGCGTGAAGAAGTTGCTCGGCGAAGCTGCGCTGGGCGGGCGTGGCTTTGAAATCGTATTTGTCTTCGGGAAAATCTTCGGCCATGGCGATGAGCTTGCGGCCCACGTCGTTCCAGGAGTCGAGGACGACCTTCGACGGACTGTCGGGGGGCTTGATGGGCGTGTCTTTCTTCATGGCATCTTGAGCGGTTGCGGGGAGAGCGAGCGTCGCAGCAAACAGGGCGGCGGCGAGAAAGGGTGACTTCAGCATTGAGTTCCTCCAGGGGATGAATTTGGCGGTCAGCATTGTACTTGGACTGGCGGAGGGAGGAAAGGCGAGCGGGGGAGTGGGCCCCTTCGGCTTCGCTCAGGGCAGATCCGCGCCACATAGCGCAAGTCAAGGTCAAACCTGGACGGACAGGAGCGTCCGTCCGGGCTTTTACAGGGTGCCGACTGTTGGAAGGATTTCGAGGGACTCTACGGTGGCGTTGGCCGGGAGCAGGATGGCTTGAAGAGTGGCTTCGGCGATGGTTGCGGGAGACATCATCTTCTTGCGGGGGGCCTGGGGCCAGAGGGTGGTCCAGATGTCGGTGTCGGTGGCGCCGGGCAGCAGGGCGATGACGCGGATGCCGCGCGGGCGGAGTTCTTCGCGGAGTGTGTTGGTGAGACCAAGGGCCCCGTGCTTGCTGGCGTTGTAGGCGGCGGATCCGGGGAATACGCGGGTGGCGGCGATGGAGAGATTGTTCACGATGGTGCCGCCACGTTTCATCATGGCGAGTGCGGCTTGGGTGACGAGAAATGTGCCGGTCAGGTTGGTATCGAGGACATCCTTCCAGACGGGGAGTGGAAGCTTTTCTACGGGCAGATTGGCGTGGGCAATGCCGGCGTTATTGATGAGGATGTCGAGGCGTTTGAACTGGCGGCGCACGGCGCGGAAGAGGGCGTCGACGGAGTGGGGATCGCGAATGTCGCAGGGGTGAGCGAGGACTATAGCTTTTGTGGACGCCAGTTCCCTGCTGATGCGGGCTAATGCTTTCTCGTCGCGGGCGGTGAGGATCAGGTGGCAGTGGTTGGCAGCGAGAGCGCGGGCCAGGGCGAGGCCGATGCCGCGCGTGGCGCCGGTGATGAGGGCGACCTGGCCGCGGAGGGGTGATGCCTTCGTTGAGGGTTGCTTTGTCGCCATTCGTCGCCGGGGTCGGGCGACCTGATCTTACATCATCGAATGCACTGCGATCCTCCTGAAGGCGTCATCCCGAGCGCAGCCGCTTTTCAGGCGGAGCGAGGGATCTCGCGCGGGGCGTCGGGATTGCCGCAGTAGTTAGGACACGCGTTGTGCATCGGGCTTATACACATCGGCCCACGATTCGGCTAGATCGTGCCAGTGCGGATTCATCGATTCGATCAGCTGAATCTTCTTGCTACGCCGCCATCCTTTGATTTCCTTCTCGCGATTGATCGCTGCGTCGGGATAGACAAAGCATTCGTAATAGACGAGCCGCGTGAGGTTGAAGCGGCTGGTGAAGCCGGGGACGAGTTTGTTCTTGTGCTCAAACACGCGGCGGCTCAGGCTGCCAGTCACTCCCGTGTACAAGACATGGGAACGTGGTCGATTCGTCATGATGTAAACGTGGAATCGTTTGGGCTGGGGCATGCGCCCTCCTGAACTGCGTCATCCCGAGCGTAGCCGCTTTTCAGGCGGAGCGAGGGATCTGGCGCGGGTCTTCACTGTGGTTTGTAGCAGGAGGAGTTTTGCGTTGTCTGTGACGAGTGAACATTGACGGAGTCCGTGGCTGTGGACGCGGGGAGGCTGTGGTGCTGCACGCGAGATCCCTCGCCCCGCTGGTGAAAACGCGGGACTTCGGGATGACGCAGATGCGAAAGATGCGGAAATTGCGGACAAGGCCGCTAGCGGCTCACCAGCCTCGGGTTTGCAGCATGTGGGCTTCGTCCAGGCCCGATACGGCGAGGCCTTTCATGGCGCCCTGGAGGTCTTCGCTGACTTCAAGTAATACTTTAGGGTCATTGAAGTGCGTTGCGGCTTTCACGATCGCGCGCGCGCGCTTCTCGGCTTCGATGGGGTCCGCGAAGGTGGTGCTGTCTTTCATGAAAATGCCGCTGCCAACGAAGACCGCTTCGGCTCCCAGTTGCATTACCAGGCTCGCGTCTGCGGGCGTCGCGATTCCACCTGCGCTGAAATTCGGGACGGGGAGCTTCCCTGCTTTGGCGACCATGCGGATCAGTTCGTAGGGGGCCTGGTGCTCTTTGGCTTTGGCGTAGAGTTCTTCTTCGCCGAGCACGGTGAGGATTTTCATTTCCTGAACGATCTGGCGGATGTGCTTGACGGCGTGGACGACGTCGCCGGTGCCGGCCTCTCCCTTGGTGCGGATCATGCAGGCGCCTTCGGCGATGCGGCGCAGGGCTTCGCCCAGGTTGCGGGCTCCGCAGACGAAGGGGACCTTGAAGGCGTGCTTGTCGACGTGGTGAGACTCGTCGGCGGGGGTGAGGACTTCGGATTCGTCGATGTAGTCGACGCCGAGTTCCTGCAAGATCTGGGCCTCGGCAAAGTGACCGATGCGGCACTTGGCCATGACCGGGATGGACACGGCGGCCATAATTTCGCGAATCTTTTTGGGGCTCGCCATGCGGGCGACGCCGCCTTCGGCGCGGATTTGCGCGGGCACGCGCTCGAGGGCCATGACGGCTACTGCGCCGGCTCGTTCGGCGATGGTGGCCTGGTCGGCGTTGGTGACGTCCATGATGACGCCGCCTTTGAGCATCTCGGCGAGGCCGGTCTTGAGACGGAGCGACGTGTTGCTGGAACCGTTGTTCTGGGACATGGTTTGAACCCGTGGATACCTTTTCGCGATCGCGAAGGATGGGCGCGGAGCGCCTTGATGTCTATTCTACAACGTAGATGGCGTTCTCATGTTCGTGAAGGCTAGCGCTTGAAGGGAAGAAGCAGGGTGACGCCTACCGCGATAAAACTCCAGAGGCTGATCGCGACAATCCGCTCGACCCGTCGGACTCGAGGAGAACGCCTTGGCGTGTTCTTGGAACTTCGGTAGACGCCGTAAATTCGCAGACCTAAGACAAGAGCTACAACAATCGCCGTCGGAATGCGAACGGCGTTCGGAGCATCCCACCAGGGTTCCTTGTCGGCGAGCCACACGGTTGAATCTTAGCAGCTTGGATTAGCGGCGTGAGGATGGACGAGAGCAAGGGTCAAAGGCAGCGGGCGGGGGCGCCCGCTCCACATACGTCAAGGTCAAAATCTGGACGGATTGAGCCTGCCCTGAGCGAAGTCGAAGGGAGTGTCCGTCCCACACGGACCTTCCACCAGATTATCTTTCTACGAATTTGCCGAACATTTTTTCGGGGTCGATGGCGATGAAGATTCCCTTGCTGCGGGCCAGGACTTCTCCTTTTTCGTTCAAGATTTCGGCTTCGTTGATGTGCTGGCGGCCGTGGACGCTGACTTCCCTGCCCTCGACGTGCAGCAACTTGTGCAGCGGGACGGGCTTGAGGTATTCGACGGTCATTTCTTTTGTTAATGCGATCACGTGGTGGAGTTTGTTTACTTTTCCCATGGCGTCGTCGAGGATGGTCGCGATGATGCCGCCGTGGCAGTGGCCGGGAGGTCCGGTGTAGCGCTTGCCCAAGCGGAATTTGCAGACGAAGGTTTGGCGTTCTTCGTCGAGGGTGAACTTGAGGCGCATGCCGTCGGGGTTATCGGGGCCGCAGGCGAAGCAGTAGTTCCTCTGGAGCTGGAGATAGGCGGTTTCGTGGCCGTGGATCTTGCGGGGCTTTCTGGGCATGGGTGATTTTATCGCGAACGCAAAGGCTTGAACCACGAAGGACACGAAGGTTCACGAAGGAAGAACGGGACTTCATCCTTCTCTCTGGCGACGAATTCCTGTATACATATCGGTTTTGGATTTGGGCCGCGCAGGATGAGTGGTACAGGCAGGTTGCATAGATCCTTCGGCGGGCAAAGTACGCCCTCCTCAGGATGACAAGTTGAATCTCAAGGATGACGGGCTCGTGATGACTTTTGGATTGGAGCGTTTCATGAAATCGTTCGCCACGTTCGTTCTCTTTTTCTTTCTGTCTCTGACATCGATCACGACAATCGCAGCTCAACAAACTCCGGGCAAGGACTCCGAAAAGAAATCGGCTTCTGCGGCCAGTGCTTCGTCGCAGAAGAAGGACGCCAAGAAGGACGAGAAGAAAGAAGAACCGAAGGAAGAGAAGAAGGGCGGGATGACCGCCGACACTTTCTCGGGGCTGAAGTTCCGGTTGATTGGGCCGGCGGTGGCTTCGGGGCGGGTGATGTCGATCGCGGTGAATCCGAAGAACAAGTTTGAGTACTACGTGGGCGTGGCGTCGGGCGGAGTTTGGAAGACGGTGAATGACGGGACGACATGGACTCCGGTGTTCGATGGCGAGGGATCGTATTCGATTGGGTGGGTGGCGCTCGATCCGAATGATGCGTCGGTGGTGTGGGTGGGGACGGGCGAGAGCAATTCGCAGCGCAGCGTGGGGTATGGCGACGGGATTTACCGGTCGGTCGATGGGGGCAAGAGTTGGGAGAATCTTGGGCTGAAGAAGTCGGAACATATTGGGCGGGTGGTGATTGATCCGCGGGATTCGAAGGTGGTGTATGTGGCGGCGGAGGGGCCGCTATGGGGAGCGGGCGGGGATCGCGGACTCTATAAGACGACCGACGCTGGGAAGACCTGGAAGGCTGTGTTGACGATCAGCGAGAACACGGGCGTGGTGGATGTGGCGATCGATCCGTCGAATCCGGACATTGTGTATGCGGCGGCGTACCAGCGGCGGCGGCATGTATTCACGCTGATTGATGGCGGCCCGGAGAGCGCGATTTATAAATCAACCGACGCGGGGGCGACGTGGAACAAGTTGAAGTCGGGGCTGCCTGCGGTGGATATGGGAAGGATTGGGCTGGCGGTTTCTCCGGCGGATCCGAATGTGGTGTATGCGACCGTTGAGGCGGCGGATGGCAAGGGCGGAATTTTCCGGTCGAACGACAAGGGCGCGACCTGGGAGAAGCGCAACGACTTTGATCAAGGGGCGATGTATTACGCGCGAGTGGTGCCGGATCCGAAAAATGTAGACCGCATCTTTGTGATGGCGGTGCAGCTGCGAGAATCCTTGGATGGAGGCAAGACGCTGCGGAAGGTGAGCGAGACGAATCATCATGGGGACAATCACGCAATGTGGATCGATCCGGACAATACCGAACATTGGGTGTTTGGATCGGATGGCGGGATGTATGAGACCTGGGACAACGCGAAGACGTGGGAGTTCAAGGCGAATCTGCCGACGGTGCAGTTTTATGACGTGGCGGTGGACAATGCGCTTCCCTTCTACAACGTGTGCGGCGGAACGCAGGATAACTTTTCGTGGTGTGGGCCTTCGCGGACGCGGAATTTGAATGGGATTGTGAATGGCGACTGGTATGTGACGACCGGGGGAGATGGCTTCCGGTCGCAGGTGGATCCGGTGGACGCGAATACGGTGTATTCGGAGTCGCAGTACGGCGTGCTGGTGCGCTACGACAAGCCGACGGGACAGGAACTGGTGCTGCAGCCGCAGGAGGGCAAGGGAGAGCCTCCGCTGCGGTGGAATTGGGATTCGCCGATCATGGTGAGTCCGCATTCGCATACGCGGCTTTATTTTGCGGCGAACAAATTATTTCGCAGCGACGATCGCGGAGACACGTGGAAGGCGATCAGCGGCGATTTGACGCGGCAGATCGATCGCAACAAGCTGCCGGTGATGGGGAAGGTGTGGGGTCCGGATGCGGTTGCCAAGAATCAGTCGACGTCGTTTTACGGGAATATTGTGGCGCTGGCCGAGTCTCCGAAAAAAGAGGGGCTTCTATACGTCGGGACGGACGACGGGCTGATTCAGGTGACCAGCGACGGCGGGGCGAGCTGGACGAAGTATGAGAAGTTTGCGGGCGTGCCCGAGATGACGTATGTGAGCCGGCTGGCGGCGTCGAATTTCGACGTGAACACCGTGTATGCGGCTTTTGACAATCACAAGAATTCGGACTTCAAGCCTTATCTGCTGAAGTCTTCCGACGCGGGAAAGACTTGGACTTCGATTGCGGGCGATCTGCCTGCGAACGGGCCGGTATTGGCGTTTGTGGAAGATACGGTGAACCCGAATCTGTTGTTTGCGGGCACGGAGTTTGGGGCGTTCTTCACGGTCGATGGCCTGAAGACCGATGGCGGCGCGCACTGGGTCCAGTTGAAGGGCGGGCTGCCGACGGTTGCGGTGCGCGACATGGTGATCCAGTCGCGTGAAGGCGATCTGGTGATCGCCACGTTTGGGCGCGGGTTTTATGTGTTGGATGACATCACGCCCCTGCGGCAGATGAAAGCCGGATCGACCGAGCAGGCGGTCGCGGTGTTTCCGGTGAAGGATGCGCTGCTGTATGTGGAGCGGCATCCGCTGGGCGGGCCGAAGAAGGGGTTCCAGGGGGATGCGTTTTATACTGCGGAGAATCCTCCGTATGGGGCGGTGTTCACGGCGTACATGAAGGAGAAGATCAAGACGAAGAAGGAGAAGCGGCAGGAGGCGGAGAAGGACGCGGCGAAGAAAAATCAGACGGCTCCCTATCCCACGAGTGACGAGTTGCGAGCCGAGGCGGAGGAGGCGAAGCCGGAGGTTTATTTTGTAGTGTACGACGAGAGTGGAGCGGCGATCCGGCGGGTGGATGCGAGCGCGGACGCGGGGTTCCAGCGGGTGGCGTGGGATTTGCGATATTCGGCGCCGCAGGTTTCGAAGCATGCTGACGACGGGGAGGAGGATTTTCCGGATTCGGGGGATTTGGGGCCGCTGGTGCTTTCAGGGACTTATTCCGTCCGGCTGTTTGAGAAAGTTGGCGGCGTAGTGACGGAACTGGGGGGCGCACAGACATTCAAGGTGGCGACCGAAGGCGCGTCGGGGATGAGCGCGGCGGATCGAACGGCGCAAGAACAGTTCATGAGCAGGGTGACGCGGCTTTATCGGGCGGTGTCAGGAGCGCTGCATACGGCGGAAGATGTGGAGTCGCGGGTGAAGGCGATTCGCGGAGCGTTGAAGGAGGCTCCGGCGGTGGAGAAGCAGCTGGGTGCGGTCGCCGATGGGATCGAGCAGCGGAATCGCGAGATCTTGCGGGCGTTGCGCGGGGACGTGGAGATGGCGAAACGGAGTGAACCGATTGCATCGTCGATCAGCGATCGGGTAGGTTCGGTGATGGATGGGGAGCGGTTCTCGCTGGCGAAACCGACGCAGTCGCATGTTGATTCGTACAACATTGCGGCGGGGGAGTTTGCGGAGCAGGTGGGCAAGCTTCGTACGCTGGTCGAGGTGGATTTGACGAAGCTTGAGAAGGATATGGAGGCTGCGGGGGCGCCTTGGACTCCGGGGAGGGTGCCGGAGTGGTCGGAGAAGTAGAAGCTTCTACTACTAAGGACACTAAGGTTCACGAAGGGAAGGCTGGGGGCTCATGCTGGTGGGGAGAATTGCAGAAGTCCCCCCCTCCTCGCGCAAAGAGCGCGCGAGAAATGGGGCACCCGGCCTTGGCCCCCGAGGCCTGCTCGGAGGTAGGGATCCTTCGACTGCGGTGTCGTCCGCTTCGCGGGCGACAACTTCGCTCAGGATGACACTCGAGTCGGGGCGTTAGATTTCAACGCCGTTCTTGCGAAACGGGGATTCCGAGGCGAGAACAATCCTCATTTCGAATTTCTCCTGTAGAAAAAATTAACACAGCGCGCGAGTCGGAGTGCGGCGTAGTCTTTTTGGCAATTTCTTCCTCAATATCTCCTTGCATTCTTCGCGCGTGGCTGTGTTACACTCGCCGCCGACTGGTGCTTGCGTTGTGGGACGCGGCAACGGCCGTGGGGAAATCGTTTCATGCCCGGAGGGCTGGGGAATGGGCCTCGCGTTAATGGTGTTGATTTGGCTGATCACTCTGATCAGCACGTATTTTTTCGTCGCCAAAACGTGGTGGCTGCCGGTTGGCGCTTCTGCCGCGACGGCTTTCATCGACGGACAATTCACTCTCACGTTCATCCTCATGGGGATCGTGTTTCTCGCGGCGCAGTTGGGGCTGGGCTACATCGTGTGGAGGTACCGCGAGACTCCCTCTTCTCCTCCGGTTTCGTATTCTCACGGGAGCACAACGCTTGAGGTCACCTGGACGTTGCTGACCACAGTTCTATTCATCGGGCTGAATCTGATGGGCAGCAGCGTGTGGGCGAGCCAGCGCTTTGACGCCGCTGAGGCGGGCGCCGTGCAGGTGGAAGTCACCGGCATGCAATTTGCGTGGTATTTCCGGTATCCCGGGCCGGACGGAAAGTACGGGTCGACGAGTCCGAAGCTGATGGATCCTTCGGCGGGCGGCGAGGCCGCAGTGGGGCTGAGCCAGACTGATCCTGCGGCGAAAGATGACGTGGTGACGGGCACGATGTATTTGCCGGTCAACCGCGAAGTGGATGTAAGCCTGCGGGCGGTGGATGTGATTCACAGCTTCTTTGTGCCATCTCTGCGCTTCAAGCAGGATGCGGTGCCGGGGCTGAACATTCACATGCACTTCAAGCCGACAGCGATTGGCGAGTACGAGATTGCCTGCGCGGAACTTTGCGGGCTAGGGCATTACAAGATGCACGGTATGGTCCATGTTGTCAGCCAGGAGGTTTTCGACAAGTGGCTGACGGCTCGGGAGGCGGAGAAACAGTAATGGTCGCAATGGAGAACCCGCACGCGCACGCTCCTCAGGGTTTTATTCGGAAATACATTTTCAGCCTCGATCACAAAGTCATCGGCATCCAGTATTTCTTTCTGGCACTCACCGCGGTGTTTGTCGGGATGTTCCTGTCGCTGTTGATGCGCATTCACCTGGTCTGGCCGAACGCGGTGTTGCCGCTGGTGGGCGAGATCAAGCCGGAAGCGTATCTCAGCCTGCTCACGATGCACGGCACCATCATGGTGTTCTTCGTGCTGACGACGGCGCCGCAGGGCGGATTCGGAAATTACTTTCTGCCGATTCAGATTGGCGCGCCGGACATGGCGTTCCCAGTCCTGAACATGCTTTCGTTCTGGACGACGTTCGTGGGATTCATCGTGATTCTCTGCGCGTTCTTTGTGACCGGAGGAGCGCCGCTGCACGGGTGGACGGGGTACGCGCCGCTGAGCGCGCTGCCGTCAGCCGGGCCAGGTGAACAACTCGGGGCCGATTTGTGGATCACGAGCATAGCGATTTTCTGCGTGGCGTCGCTGATGGGGGCATTGAACTTCATCACGACAACGCTGGACCTCCGAGCTAAAGGCATGACACTGATGCGCATGCCGCTGACCGTATGGTCGTGGTTCATCACTGCGATTCTTGGGCTGCTCGCGTTCGGCGTGCTGCTGTCGGCGGGAATTCTGCTGCTGATGGACCGCAATCTGGGGACAAGCTTTTATGTGCCCCTGGTGGTGGTGAACGGGCAGATCATGGGGCACAAGGGCGGGTCGCCGCTGCTGTGGCAGCATCTGTTCTGGTTCTTCGGACATCCCGAGGTGTACATCGCGATTCTGCCGGGCATGGGCGTGGCGTCGCAGGTTCTGTCGACGTTCTCGCGCAAGCCGATTTTTGGGTACCGCGCGATGGTGTACGCCATGCTGTCGATTGGGTTTTTCGGATTCATGGTGTGGGGCCACCACATGTTCATGAGCGGGATGAGCCCTTACTCGGCGTTTGCGTTCTCGCTGCTGACGATGTGCATTGGAGTACCGTCGGCCATCAAAACGTTTAACTGGCTGGGGACGATGTACAAAGGTCACATTCGCTTTCAGACGCCGATGTTGTATGCCATCGGATTCGTGTCGTTGTTTGTGTCGGGCGGGCTGAGCGGACCGTTCCTGGCGCAGCCGGTGCTCGATATTCAGCTGCACGATACTTATTTTGTGGTCGGGCACTTTCACCTGATCATGGGCGTGGCGGCGATCTTCGGGATGTTTGCGGCCACGTATTACTGGTTCCCGAAAATGTTTGGGCGGATGATGAACGAAACATGGGGGAAGGTCCACTTCTTCCTCACCTTGGCGGGGACCTATGCCATCTTCATGCCCATGCACTATCTGGGCCTGGCGGGCGGAACGCGCCGGTACTCGCAATATACGGAAGTGGCGTACCTGCAAAAACTGATGCCGCTTCACCAGTTCATGACCTATGCGGCGATCATCACGATCGCGGCGCAGTTCATTTTTGTAGCGAACCTGTTCTGGAGCATGTTCAAGGGGCCGAAGGCCAGCGACAATCCGTGGGAAGCAACGACGCTGGAGTGGACGACGGCGACTCCGCCACCGCACGATAATTTCGGTGGCGTGACTCCGGTGGTGTATCACGGGCCGTATGAGTATGGGGTGCCGGGGGCGCCGAAGGATTACGTGATGCAGACGGATCCGGCGACGGTTGCGACGCATTGAAGAAACCACGGGGCTGAAGCCCGAAACCCCTTCTGGAACGGGTTACGCGGCCCTGAAGGGCCGCTCTTCCACGGTGGCGGTTGGGTTTAGGGGTCGCGGTTGGATTTAGGGGTCGCGGTTGGGTTTAGGGGTGGAGGCGGTTTCAAGGGTAACGGCTGGGTTTAAAGGACAGCGGCGGGTTCGTTTACGGTAGTGACGATGCTCGGAATTAGCGTTATGGCGACTTTTACACCGACAACTCCGATTGATCATATTGGGCGCGGGCACAAGCCTCCGGTGCCGCCTGCGGGTGGCGGCGATGACGGGCGCGGCGGTGGGGACATTCCGAATTACGGAGCCCGCCTGCGGCGGGCGCGGCTCGGGCTGGCCTGCGGGATTGCCACGGTGTGTATGGTGTTCATCTCGCTGACCAGCGCGTATATCGTGCGGCAGGGGCTGCCGACGTTTGATGGAACCTCGAACACCTACGTGCGCGACTGGGGGCGGGTGGATCTGCCTTGGCTGCTGCTGGCGATCAACACTGCAGTTCTCCTGGTCAGCAGCGTCACTATGGAATTTGCACGGCGGAAAGCTGCGCTGCAGGCCGCCTTGGCTCCGGTGAAGTCGATTCCGGGAGTTTCGGTGGGGGATGAGAAGTCCTTTCCGTGGTTGGGGATTACGGTTCTGTTGGGGATTGCGTTTCTTTCGGGGCAGTGGCTGGCCTGGGGAGAGTTGCACGCGCGCGGGTTCTTTGTCGATACGAATCCGAACAGCTCGTTTGTGTTTCTGCTGACGATTGCGCATGCGGTGCATCTGGCGGGGGGAATGATCGCGCTGATTTGGGCGGCGAGCGCTTCCCTGCTGCACAAACCGGTGGAGGCGCGGCGGATCGTGGTCGACATCACGGCCTGGTATTGGCATTTCATGGGCGTGCTGTGGATTTATGTTTTTGCGTTGTTGGGATTTGCGAGATAAGGGCAACCACGAAGGACTAAGGTTCACGAAGGTTGCATAGATCCTCGGCGGGCAAAAGGCGCCCGCCTCAGGATGACAGTGGAAAGGGGACATTGAGGAATGGCTGACGCCACGCTTCAGCATGATGTCGTACACGGGGTGCCGGGGGCTTATGAGGCACCGTTGTTTGGGGCTTACTCGAAGAAGGTGGGGATGTGGCTGTTTCTGGCCTCAGACTCGCTGACGTTCGGCGCGCTGCTCTTCG
The DNA here is from genome assembly GCA_963701935.1 of uncultured Acidobacteriaceae bacterium. Lineage (GTDB taxonomy): Bacteria > Acidobacteriota > Terriglobia > Terriglobales > Acidobacteriaceae > Sulfotelmatobacter. Next base: position 281,237 of record CAVPBT010000007.1, read on the forward strand.
CCTTCAGCTACAACCGGATTTATACGCAGTGGCCGACGCCGTTTCACGTGCAGAGCATTATTAATTCCACCATCATGACGGCGTGCCTGCTTTCCAGCTCGCTGACCATGGTGATGGCGGTGTTTGCGGCACAGCGCAGCGATCGGACGTGGACGCGCTACTGGCTGCTGGCCACCATGGCGTTTGGCACGGGGTTCATCGTGCTACACGGCATGGAGTGGAGCAAGTTGATCAGTGAGGGGCTGACTATTCCGTGGTTCCTCAAACTGTCGACTGCTGGCGCCGCGACGGGTGAGATGGCGGATATTTCGAAAAACACTCCCCAGTTCCCTGCTACGTTCTTTGGCCTGACGGCGATGCACATGCTGCACGTGACCATCGGAGTCATCTATCTGGGTGTGATGGCGTTTCGCAAGTGGTTCCTGCCGGTGCTGGGAGTGATCTGGATTGTGGGATATTTGCTGATTCCGTCGGACAACGTGTTTCACTACGGGATTCACGCGCTGGGGCTGGGGCTGATTGTGGCGACGATTATTCTGTTTCTGAAGCCGAAAGATTATGACGCGCAGGATGTGGAGGTGTCGGGGCTGTACTGGCACTTCGTCGATCTGGTGTGGATGTTTATTTTTCCGCTGGTGTATTTGTTGTCGACCAAGATTACGCAGTGATTTAAGTACCACGGGGGCTAGAGCCCTCAAAGAAGAGGGGTTTATCGCGGCGCTGAAAGCGCTGCGCCACCCAAAGGCCACCCAAAAGCGAGGACACGTTCGATGAGCGATGCCGCAACGCATGATGACAGCAAGGGGCAGTATTTCTGGGTGTGGGGAGCGCTGCTGGTCCTGACGGCGATTGAGGTAATGCTGGGATACAAGCAGATCTTTGAGCCGGTGCACATGCTGGAAGTCCTGCTGGTCCTGTCGATTATCAAGTCGGCGCTGATCATCGGGTACTTCATGCACCTCAAGTTTGAGAAGGCGCTGATGCGGTGGCTGCTGGTGATTTCAGTGACGGCGTGCTTCACCATCATGTATTTCTTTTTCTTTCCGGATGCGGGGCGGATTTTGCGGTTGGGAGTGCAGTAGTCATGAATAGCGGGAAATGCCGTCTGGGGATCTTGTTGTTGCTCGGCGCGTTGTGGGCCGCGCCGGCGTTCGCGCAGGGGTGCGCGATGTGCAATGCCAATGCGAAAGCTACGCCGAAAGATGCGCAGCGGGCGATCAACAAGGCCATCTTCGTGATGCTCGCGCCGCCGGTGGCGATCATGGTCGTTGGGTTCGGATTCGCCGTGCGGTATGGGAAGCGGCGGGATGAAGAGAACGGGTCCGACGCTGCTTCGTGATCTCATTTCTTCTTGTCTCTTTTTGTTTCTTCTTTAAAACCTTTTCTTCGGGCAGCCGATTCTACCGAGCAATTACTTGTTGCTTCGGCACGCGGGCGGGGCCCCTTCGACTAGGCTCAGGGCAGGTCCGCGCCACATAAACCGCGCCACATAAATCCTGCCTTATAATAGAAAGATTCGATCAGCCTTGCGGAAGGCTCTGAGCGGGTGCGCTCGGGGCGGCGTTGGGCTATCGGGGCCCTGATCCGATGTCTTCTGACCCTACGCAGACTGTGTCCAATCCTACGCGAGAACATTGTGGTGCGCGGGGCGCGCGTCCATAACCTCAAGAATATTGACTTTGAGGTCCCGCACAATTCATTGACGGTGGTGACCGGTGTGTCCGGGTCCGGCAAGTCGTCGCTTGCCTTTGACACGATTTATGCCGAGGGGCAGCGGCGGTATGTGGAGTCGCTATCGGCATATGCGCGGCAGTTTCTGGAGCGGATTGAGAAGCCAGATGCGGACACGATTGATGGGATCGCGCCGGCGGTGGCGATCCGGCAGAAGAACACGACGCGGAATCCGCGGTCGACGGTGGCGACGGCGACCGAGATCTATGACTATTTGCGGCTGCTGTTTGCGCGGGTGGGACGGACATACTGCGCGAAGTGCGGGCGCGAAGTGAAGAAGGATACGGTCGACGAAGTGGCGGACGCGATTCTGGCGCTGGATCCGGAAACGCGGTTGCAGGTGTTGTTTCCGCTGCAGCGGGCGGAGATGCCTGAGTATCAACCTGTTGAGAAGGCCGGCCGTTCCTCTAAGTCGAAGAAATCCCCGCTCAAGCAGAGCTTGAACGGGGCACCCGCTTTGACGGATGCGCTGAAGACGCGGCTGTTTGATTTGCGGAAGGCGGGCTTTAACCGGCTTTATCAGGCGGGGGAAGTTTTTGAGTTTTCTACGCCGGAGTCGTTGCTCGATATCAATTTTGCGGAACCCGTTTTCGTGCTCGTGGACCGGCTGGTGGTTTCGGCGGAGGCTCGGTCGCGGATTGTCGATGCGATTGAGACGGCTTATCGGGAGGCGGGCGAGGTTATTTTTGAGATCCCGGGGAATGATGAGCCATCGGCAGCCGCGGGCGGGGGCGCCCGCGCCACACAAACAAATTCCAGACAAACGCGGATGCTGCGGTTTGCGCAGAGATTTGAGTGCAAGGATTGCTGCTTGCGGTATGAGGAGCCGGAGCCGCGGCTGTTTTCATTTAACAATCCTTATGGGGCGTGTCCGCGGTGCCAGGGATTTGGAAATACGATCGACTTCGATCTTGATCTGGTGATTCCGGACAAGCTGAAGACCATCGCGGATTGCCCGATTGAGCCGTGGACCAAGCCGAAGTACCGTCCGCTGTTTACGGATTTGAAGCGGTTTGCGAAGGCGGCGGGGATTCCGCTCGACGTGCCTTGGGCCGATCTGGAGGAGGAGCACAGGAACCTGATCCTCAACGGCGAGGGGAAGTTTCTGGGAGTGCGCGGGTTCTTCAATCATCTGGAGCGCAAGAAATACAAGCTGCATGTGCGCGTGTTTCTGAGCCGGTATCGGGGGTATTCGCTGTGTCCGGAGTGCAACGGGTCGCGGTTGCGGCTGGAGGCGCGGCAGGTCAGGGTCAACGGGAAGAACATCTGCGAGGTTACGGCGCTTACGGTTGAGGATGCGCTGCGGTTCTTTGAGAAGGTGGAGCTGAGTCCCGAAGAAGCGGAGATTGCGGAGAAACTCCTGGAGGAGATTCGGGAGCGGCTGCGATTTCTGAACGATGTGGGGCTGGAGTATCTGACGCTCGACCGGCTGTCGTCCACTTTGTCGGGAGGCGAGGCGCAGCGGATTCAGCTGGCGACCTCGCTGGGATCACGGCTGGTGGGAACGCTGTATGTGCTGGATGAGCCGTCGATCGGGCTGCATCCGCGGGATACGCACCGGCTGATCAAGATTCTGCACGATCTGCGAAATCTGGGGAACACGATTCTGGTGGTGGAGCATGATCCGGACATCATGCGGGCGGCCGACCGGATTCTCGATCTCGGGCCTGGAGCCGGGGAGAACGGCGGGAAACTCGTCGCCGAGGGGACTTACGAGGAGATTCTGCATAATCCGGTTTCGCTGACGGGGCGGTATCTGTCGGAGGATTTGCGGATTCAAGCGCCGGTGGTGCGGCGGAAGCCCGGAGCGCAGCAGATCAAGATTCGAGGCGTGCGGGCGAACAATTTGAAGGGCGTCGACATCAGCATTCCGCTGGGAATGATTGTGGCGATCACCGGCGTTTCGGGGTCGGGCAAGTCGACGTTGCTGCATCAGGTGCTGTACCGGGCTCTGGCGCAGGCGAAGCAGCAATCGGGGAATGGAACAACTGGGCCCGCCGCGAGTTGGGAGAGTCTGGAGGGTGATCAGTTTATTGAGGAAGTGGTGCTGGTCGATCAGTCGCCGATTGGACGCACGCCGCGGTCGAATCCGGTGACGTATATCAAGGCGTTCGACGCGATTCGAGACTTGTTCGCTTCCCTGCCCGAGGCGAAGAAGCGCGGATTCGGGGCGGGACATTTCTCGTTCAACATTCCGGGCGGGCGGTGCGAGACGTGCCAGGGCGACGGCACGGTCACGGTGGAGATGCAGTTTCTCGCCGACGTGGAGTTGATTTGCGAGGAGTGCAAGGGCACGCGCTACAAGCCGACTGTGCTCGACGTGAGGTATCGCGGGAAGAATATTCATGAAGTCTTGAACCTGACGGTGAAGGAGGCGTTGAAGTTTTTCGCCGAGGTGCCCAAGATTACCGAAAAGCTGCGAACGCTGGAAGAAGTTGGGCTGGGATATTTGCGGCTGGGGCAGTCGGCGACGACGCTTTCGGGCGGCGAGGCCCAGCGCATGAAGCTGGCGGCGCATCTGCAGCCGGCTTCGAAAGAGGCCAGCCGCGGCTCGGGGAGCGAGGGGCGGCTGAAACGGCGCCTGTTGTACATCTTCGACGAGCCGACGACGGGGCTGCATTTTGATGACGTCAGCAAACTTCTGGCGGCCTTTCGGCGTCTGATTGAAGCAGGGGGATCGATTGTCGTCATCGAGCACAATCTGGAAGTCATCAAGACTGCGGATTGGGTGATCGATCTGGGGCCCGAGGGCGGGAGCCGCGGTGGCAAGGTAGTGGGCGCTGGGCCGCCTGAAGCCATCGCAAAGCTGGCTGGGTCTTACACGGGAAAATATCTGGCGCGTGTGCTGAACGGAAATGGAAATTCGCGTTCGCATGGCTCGTAAATATGCTGGTAAATTCGTGATCGCTCGCGGAGTGGCGATCGCTGTGCTTGCGGCGTGCGTGCCGACGCTGGCTGGCGGGCAGGCAGCGAATCCATCCGCGCCTCAGACCGATTCTCAGTCGCAGGACGAAGGCTCATCTTCCAGCGTGCGCCACAAGCCGCGCGCAAATCCCGAACAGAAAACGCATCACACCACGGTTGCCGAGGAAGAAGCACCGCCTCCCGAACTGGCGCAGGCCGAGACGCTGATTCAGAAGCAGGATTACGCCGGGGCCGAGCCTTTGCTGAAAAAGGTTCTCGACGGGGATGCTGGGAATGATCCGGCAAATTATGTGGCGTGGTTTGAGCTTGGCTTCGTGGAGAACGGGCTCGGCAAAAGGGACGAATCGATTGCGGCGTACCGCAAGTCGGTGGCCGCGAAGCCGGATGTTTTTGAGTCGAACTTGAATCTGGGACTGCAGCTTGCCAAGGCCGGGCAGCCTGAGGCCGAGCAATTTCTGCTCGCCGCCACGCAACTCAAGCCCACCAGTCACGTTGCGGAGGGTCACGCGCGGGCATGGATTTCGCTGGCGCATGTGATCGAAGCGACGAAGCCAGAAGAAGCCATTGCGGACTACCGGCAGGCGGCGGCGTTGCAGCCAAAGGATCCCGAGCCCCATCTTTCGGCAGGATTGCTCTTGGAAAAACAGGGCAAGTACGCGGACGCGGAGAGCGAATACAAGCAGGCACTGGCGCTGGGTCCGTCGTCTGATGCTCTGACCGGGCTGGCGAATATCTACATGCGCGGACACCGCTTGCCCGAAGCGGAAGCGGAGTTGAAGAAACTGGTGGCGGCGCATCCCGATCAGGCTGACGCGCGCATTCAACTGGGGCGCGTACTGGCGGCGGACGGCAAGTACGACGAGGCGATTGCCGAATTGCAGGCCGGACAAAAACTGGCTCCGAAGGATGCGTCGCTGCCGCGTGATCTTGCCGACCTGTATGTGATCGCCAAGAAATACGATCAGGCCGAAGCGGCTTATCGTGCGCTGTTGGCGGGCAGTCCCAGCGATGCGACGCTTCATCAGAGTCTGGGTAAGGCTCTGATCGAAGAGAAGAAATTCGCCGAGGCGCAGAAAGAATTCGAGGCGGCGGTAAAGCTTAAACCCGATTTCGGCGAAGCTTATGGCGACCTGGCTTTTGCGGCCAGCGAGAACAAAGATTATCCGCTGACCTTGAAGGCACTGGACATGCGGGTGAAGTACCTGCCGGAGGAGCCGGTCACATACTTTCTGCGGGCCTCGGCGTATGACCATCTGAGAGACGTGAAGCGGGCGGTGCAGAATTTTCACCTCTTCCTCAACTCGGCTCACGGGAAGTATCCTGATTATGAATGGCAGGCGAAGCACCGGCTCATCGCTCTGGAGCCGAAGAAATAATTCGCCGCAGGGTTGGGATCATGCTTTGGCTGCAGTGCCGATTTCGGGTGTGGGGAGCCGTCGCGCTGGTCGGGTTGCTGGCCGCGACGGCGCGTGCGGTGCCCGGCAATGATCTTTCCGTCGACGATTTGAAAGCCAAGGTTAGTTCTGCGAGTGTTGGGGACCGACCTCATCTGTGTGTGCAGATTGCGCAGAAGCAGTTGGCGGAAGCCGACAAACAGTATGCGGCGGCCGACTTCGAGAAGGGGCAGGCAGCGCTGGTGGACGTGGTCGCGTATTCGGAGCTGGCCCGCGATTATGCGATTCAATCGCACAAGTATCAAAAGCAGTCGGAGATCGCGGTGCGCACGATGGCGCGCAAGCTGACCGAACTGATGCACTCGCTGGGTCATGACGACCAGGCACCGGTGCGGGACGCCGTCAACCGATTGCAACACGTACGGGACGATCTATTGATGTCCATGTTTCCGAAAGGAGCAAAATGACTTCCCTGCTTCGGTTGGGTGTTTGTGTGGGTCTGTTGGTGGCGGGTGGGGCCGCGGTGCAGGCCCAGCGGCATCATGAACCGCTGACGCAGCCGGAGATTGACCAGATCCGGGATGCCAGTTGGGAACCGAGACAGCGGCTTGCGCTGTATGTTCAGTTCACCCGGGCTCGGCTGGTGAAACTGGAGGAGATGCGGAGCGATCCCAAGACCAAGAACCGTCCGCGGCAAACACATGATTTGCTCGACGACATCCAATTGCTCTACGACGAACTCAACGACAACATCGACACTTACGTCGACCGCAAGGACGATATTCGCAAACCGCTGAAGCTGATTATCGAGGCCGACACGGAGTTCCAGGCGAAGCTGCGGGCGCTGAAGGACGCGGCGGATGTTCCGGCAGTGGAGGCTCACGAATACGAGTTCGTTCTGACCAACATTCTCGATACCCTGGATACGTCGGCGGAGGATCATCGCAAGTTGCTGGCGGATCAGGAAGATGCGGCGAAGCATAAGAAACTGAATTCGAATTCCAGTGCGAAGAATGCGGGGAAGCCGGAGTGAGGGGAACGCGACAGACTTCGGACCTCAGACGTCGGCAAAGCAGCGGCGGTCTTCAGGGGCTGAAGCCCAACCTGATTTGAAACCACTTTTGCGCGGCCCTGAAGGGCCGCTCTTCCACGCTGCGCACGCTTAAATTCGCCCAGATAGAGAGGGATATCTCTAAGGTCCCGGTCTCGTGCTAACCTAAGCTCACCGTGCGCGAAGGGCTGCTTGAAATCTTTCAGGAAACCTACCGGGAGTTGCGTTCTGCATCTTCTGTCCCAGAGTTGAGGATCGAGTTCTTTGCCTTTGCCAACGTGAATAACACGATTCGGCTGCGCGAGGGACGGCTGCTGGTGCGGCTTTCCGATCTTCTGGAAGGGGCGCCCGACAGCGTGCTGCGGGCGATCGCGCATATTCTGCTGGCCAAGATGTACCGGCAGCCGATTGATCGTGGACATGCCGCGCGCTATCGGAAATATGTGGCCAGTCATGAGATTGTGCGCAAGACGCATCTCGTGCGGCAGATTCGGGGGCGCAAGCGGCTGCGTCCGGCGCGCGGACATTTTTATGACCTGGACGCGGTGTTTGAGAAGTTGAACACGCGCTTCTTTCATGGACTGATGGCGCGGCCGCGGATGAGTTGGAGCCAGACGAAGACCCGGCGCATTCTGGGGCACTATGATCCCGCGCACAATGCAATCATCATCAGCCGTATCTTCGATCACTTCGCGGTGCCGACCTATGTGCTCGAATACATCGTGTACCACGAGATGCTGCATTTGAAGCATCCGGTGAAGTTACGGGGGAGCCGGCGGTGCGTGCACTCGGCGGAGTTCCAGGCGGAAGAGAAGTTGTTTCCCCATATGACCGAAGCGAATGCATTCTTGAAACGTCTATAAGGTGGTTCTGCCTGGTCACTGGTCGCCGGGGAAAACAATCAACAGTGCGACGGAGTATTTGTGCAGACACGGATGGAAGTCCGCCGTTCAACGGTTCAGGCGCGTGAGGCAGTAGACTGAAAGGCCATACCAATACGATTGAGATATAACGGAGTCATTCATGAAGAACATTTTTGGAGTTCTGAAACTCGCGGTTGCGAGCGCAGCGGTATTTGCAGCGGTTGCGGCCCCTCCAGAGTTGTCAGCGCAGGAGACGCACGGCATTGCCATCGCCAACATCGATCGCTCGGTCAAGCCGGGAGACGATTTTTACCGGTATGCCAACGGGGATTGGATCAAGCGCACGGAGATTCCCCCAGATCGCGTCGGCATGGACGTTTGGACGAAACTGAGCGACGTGGGCAATAAGCGCATGGCCGACCTGATTGCGGAGATCGCGAAGTCGAACCCGCCCGCCGGTTCCGCCACGCGCAAAGTGGCGGACCTGTACAACTCGTATATGGATGAGGCCGCGATCGAGGCGAAGGGATTGACACCGCTTCGTCCGCACCTTGACGCGATCGCCGCGATCAAAGACAAGCACGAGTTGGCACACGCCCTGGGAGAAGGCTTGCGGGCAGACGTCGACGCGCTCAACAACGGCGTATATCACACGGCCAATCTTTTTGGCTTGTGGGTCGCCCCAGGATTCCACGATTCGGAGCACTATGCCGCCTATCTGATGCAAGGCGGAGTGCAGTTGCCCGATCGCGAGTATTACCTTTCCGACAGCCAGGAGATGAGCAAGATTCGCACTCAGTATCAGGCCCACGTCTCCGCCATGCTCAAACTGGCGGGATTTTCGGATTCGGACGCACGCGCGGCCCGCATTCTGGAACTCGAGCACGCCATTGCGCAAGCACACCGCAGCCTGGCGGATAGCGAAGACATCCACAAAGCTGACAACACCTGGGCGCAAGCGGACTTTTCGGCAAAAGCCCCCGGGTTGGACTGGGCGGAGTATTTTCGCGCAGCCGGGCTCAGCCAGCAAAGCAGTTTCATTGTGTGGCAGCCCGAGGCGTTCACGGGCGAATCGGGGCTGGTGGCCTCCACTTCTCTGGACACATGGAAGGATTGGCTGGCGTATCACTTGATCGAGAACTATGGGGGAGTGCTGCCAAAGGCGCTGGCGGACGAGCGCTTCGCATTTTTTGGTACGGCGCTTTCGGGAGCGAAGCAGCAGCGCCCCCGGTGGCAGCGTGGGGTTTTCGTGGTGGATGGGCGGCTGGGCGACGTCGTCGGTCAAGTCTACGCGCAGCGCTATTTCTCGCCGGAGGCGAAGGCGCAGGCGGAGGCCATGGTGGCCAATCTGATTGCGGCGTTTCGCAAGCGCATTGAGGCGCTCTCGTGGATGAACGCGACCACCAAGGCCGAAGCTGAGGCCAAGCTCTCGACGCTCTACGTCGGAGTGGGCTATCCGGAAACCTGGCGCGATTACTCGAACTATGAAGTGAAAGCGGATGACATTTTTGGCAATCTGTGGCGGGCGGACGTGGCGGACTATCAACGGCAGATTGCGCGGCTCGGCAAGCCGGTCGACAGGAAGGAATGGTGCATGGAGCCGCAGACGGTGAATGCCGTGAATTTGCCACTGCAGAATGCGCTGAATTTTCCGGCGGCAATTCTGCAACCGCCGTTCTTTGATCCGGTGGCTCCGGCAGCGGACAATTACGGCGCGATCGGAACCGTCATCGGACACGAGATCAGCCACACGTTCGACTCCGAAGGCGCTGCATTTGATTCGAAGGGACGCGTGCGGAACTGGTGGACTCCGGAGGACCTGAAGCATTTTGAGGCGGCTACGGCGCAACTCGCCGCGCAGTATGACACCTATAAGCCATTTCCTGATCTGGCAATCAACGGCAAGCAGACACTCGGGGAGAACATTGCCGACGTAGCGGGCATTGCCGCGGCGTATGACGGATATCGGGCATCACTCTCGGGCAAGACGGCACCGGTCGAGGACGGATTCTCGGGCGATCAGCAGTTCTTTCTTGCATTCGCTCAGAACTGGGGAGAGAAGACGCGGGAGGCCGCCTTGCGGCAACAGATCATGACCGATGGGCACGCTCCCGGAGAGTACCGCGCGGCCACGGTGCGCAACATTGATGCCTGGTACGCGGCGTTCGATGTGAAAGCGGGCGAGAAACTGTACCTCGCGCCCGAGGACCGGGTGCGGATCTGGTAAGGGACAGGACGGGTCGGCCCCTCGCATGGGGCCGACTCACTCTCTAATTGCTGCTGCTTCCCGGCACTGCTTCCTCGTAATCGCTTCCCTGCAAGCAATAGCCGTTCAAGGCGTTATTCCGACCGTGTGATCCTAATCACAAGCGATTGTGAGGCGGCGGATTGACGGGCGAGACGCGGGGAGACTATCCTTGAAGTTGAAATTGAAATTCATTTTCAAAATGGCGGGCATCGATTAAATGCTTCAGGCATTCATTATTACGCTGCGCGAAGGGGTGGAGGCGGCGCTCATTGTCGGCATCACCCTGGCTTACCTGACCAAGATCGGGCGGCAGGAGCTGCGCAAGACGGTGTATGCCGCACTGGCGGCTGCCTTTCTGGGCAGCATCGGCGTCGCCGTGGTCATCTCCCGCACCCATCTGAACGAAGACGTTTTTGAAGGCTGGATCATGCTGGTCGCCGCCTTCTTCGTCGTCACCATGGTCATTTTCATGATGAAGACGGGGCGGAAGCTGAAGGGCGAGATCGAGGGCAAGGTCGGGCTGCTGGCGGGCAACGACGCGTGGGTCGGACTGTTCGTTTTCATTTTCCTGATGGTGCTGCGCGAGGGCGCCGAGACCGTGCTGATACTCTCCGCCGTATCGTTGAATTCGACCGAGCTGATGAGTTTTCTGGGGACGTTGCTGGGCTTGCTGGCCGCGATCGCGTTTGGCGTTATGTTCGTGAAGGGCAGCGTGCGGATCAACCTGCAGAAGTTCTTTAAGGTCACGACGGCCATCATGTTCCTGGTAGCGGCGCAGTTGCTGATTTCCGGGCTGCATGAACTTTCCGAGAGCGGCGTAATTCCGTCGTCGAAGCGCGAGATGGCGCTGATTGGGCCGATCGTCAGTAATGACTGGTTTTTCTTTGTGACGGTCTTTGCGCTGGCGGCGCTGATGATTCTGTTCGAGGCCAAGCGGCGCGAGCCGGTTTTGGCGGCCATGGCTTCTCCTGCTGAGCGACGCAAGGCCGCGTGGAGCGCCCGGCGCGAGCGCATGTGGATGATCTCGGTGCTCACTTTTTCGTTTGTGTTCATCGCGCTGATCACGGCCGAATTTGTGTACGCCAAGAGCGTCAGCAACATTCCCGCCGGGACAGAAGTTACCTTCACGAACGGGCGGGTAAGCATCCCGCTGGCGCAGGTGGCGGACGGCGATCTGCATCGCTTCCAGGCGAAGGAGAACGGGACGGCGATCCGCTTCTGGCTGTATCAGAAGCCGGATGGAAAGATTGCGACTGTGTTTGACGCGTGCGAGATCTGTGGGTCGGTCGGGTTTTACAAGAGCGGGAACGGCGTGGTGTGCAAGAACTGCGCCGCGCCGATTAATCCGCAGTCGGTGGGAACGGCGGGCGGATGCAATCCGGTGCCGCTCAAGGCCACGCAAACGGCAGACGCGGTCATTATCGAGGAGGCGGACGTTGCGGCTGGCGGTCGCATGTTCGCGCAACAGTAAGCAATGTTCGTCCGGCTCGTATACGAATCCTTTCGGCGCCAGAAGCGGCGCAAAGTGCTCGCCGGGGCGGCCATTACGCTGGGCGTGACCGTCGCGACGGCGATGATTGCCGTGGCGACTGACATCGGCGACAAGATTAACCGCGAGCTGCGCACCATCGGCGCCAACCTGGTTGTGACCCCGCAGGAAGATTCGCTCGACGTGGAAATTGGCGGGGTGAATCTGAAACCTCCGACCGACGGTGCGTTTCTCGACGAAGCCGACCTGCCCAAAATCAAAGGAATTTTCTGGCATAACAACATCACGGCGTTCGCGCCCATGCTTCCCGTCAATACTGCGCTTGAGCAGAGCGGGAAGCGGCAGGACGTGACGCTGCTGGGGACTTATTTCGCGAAGGAAGTTGCATTCGGCACAGACCAGTTCACCACCGGCGTGCGCTCGACGTATCCTTGGTGGAAGGTTTCCGGGGCGTGGCCGGAGGATTCTTCGCGGGATGTTCTGCTGGGCGAACGGCTGGCTGCGCGTTTGAGAGAAAAGGCTGGGGATCCGATCGCAGTTGCCGGCCGGCAGTTGCGCGTGAGCGGCGTTCTTTCTACGGGCGGGGCGGAGGATGATGAGGTCGTTGCTCCTCTCGCTGTGGCGCAGGAGATTATGGGCAGGCCAGGCGCGGTCAAGCGGGTTTATGTCAGTGCGCTGACCAAGCCCGAAGATGCGTTTGGGCGGCGCGATCCGAAGAGCTTGTCGGGGGCGATTTACGACCGATGGTATTGCACGCCGTATCCGCAGGCGATTGCGTTGCAGTTGACGGAGGCTATGTCGCATTCGCATGCCGAGCAGATACGCCAGGTTTCGCAGAACGAAGGCGCGGTGCTTACGCGGATTGAGGGACTGATTTTCCTGATCACGCTGGCTGCTTTGTTTGCGTCGGCGCTGGCCGTATCGGCGGCGATGGCGACTACGATTTTTGAGCGGCGCGCCGAGGTTGGGCTGATGAAAGCCTTGGGCGCGGGCAAGCTCACAGTGGCGGCGATCTTTTTTGCCGAAGCGACACTGCTGGCGTTGATTGGCGGGCTGGCGGGGTTTGTTGTGGGCTCGGGGCTGGCTCATCAGATTGGACATTCCATCTTCAATTCGGATATTTCGATTCCGCCGGTGCTGTTGCCGGTGATTCTGGCGATCGCCGTGATGGTGACATTTGCGGGAAGCGCGGCGGCAATACGGCGGGCGGTGGGACTGGATCCGGTGTTCGCGCTGCGGGGGGAACTGTGAGCGCGCCCATCTCTCATTCCGCGAGGGATCTGGCGGCGAGCCGGGCGCAGGGTCCGCATACGTCGATGTTCCTGCGGATGCTGGTGAGGGCGGCGGTGCTGCGGCGTGGAAGAGCGGTTTCAGCGCTATTCGCCATGGTGGTAGCTGCGGCGGTAACGACGGCCATGCTGAATTTGTATGTTGATGTGCAGGCGAAGTTGCGGCGGGAGTTTCGCAACTACGGGGCGAACATCATTCTGGTCGGCAAGGACAGCGCTTCCCTTCCCGCGGACACTTTGGCGCGAGTGGATTCCGTTCTGGCTGGACGCGGGATTGCGGCGCCGTTTGGGCTGGTCGTGGCGCGGACCAGCGATGGACAGCCGATTGTGGTGGCGGGTACGGAGTTTGAACGAGTGAAGCAGTTGAATAAGTGGTGGAAGGTGAGCGCCTGGCCTACGGAAATCCCCACCCTTCGACAAGCTCAGGGCAGGCTTTCTGGCGCCAAAGACGCGCCAGAAACGGGGCACCCGGGTTTGATTGGCGTGCGCGCGTTGACTACGGTCGCACCGGAGAATCAGCCGTTTGATCTTACGTTTCAGGGGCGGACGCTGCGCGTGCTTCCTGCGGGTACGGTGCAGACAGGTGCGGCTGAGGATAGCCGCATTTATGTTTCGATGGCTGATTTCGTGGCTTGGAGCGGAGTTCAGCCGTCGACGATTGAGGTTGCGGCTTCCGGGTCTCCCGAGGAAGTTGCGGGCATCATGAATCAACTGGCGCAGGCGATTCCGGCGGGCGACGTTCGTCCGGTACGGCAGATTATGGAAGGTGAGGCGCGGGTGCTGGGCAAGACGCGCGCGACGCTGCTGGCTGCGGCGGCGCTGATCATTCTGACGGCGGCATTGTGTGTGCTATCGACGCTGATGGGCTGGGTCTTCGACCGGCGGCGCGATTTTGCCATCATGAAGGCTCTGGGCGCGTCGGGACGATTGCTGAACGGATTCTTCGCGGCGGAGGCTGCGATTCTCGGGGCGACGGGCGCGGTGATCGGCTTTCTGATTGGGATCGGCATTGCGGCGTGGATCGGGCGGGTTAACTTTCACGCTCCCGTGGTGCCGCGTTTCAGTGTGCTGCCGGTGGTGCTGGCTGGTAGCATGGCGGTGACGTTGTTGTCGGCGATCCTCCCAATCTCGCTGCTGCGCCGAGTGCAGCCGGCGGTGATTCTGAGGGGAGAGTGAAATGATTCAGATCAAAGACGTGACGAAGCTCTACCCCGCCAAGGAAACGGGGAACGGATCGGGCAAGGACAACATCCATGCCCTGGACCACATCTCGCTGCACGTCACGCAGGGGGAGTGGCTGTCGATCATGGGGCCTTCGGGGTCGGGTAAATCGACGCTCGTGAATCTGATTGGCTGCCTGGACCGGCCGTCATTGGGTGAGATCTGGCTCGATGGCGTGAACGTGGCTGGGATTTCCGCCGCCGACTTGAATCGCGTGCGCGCGGAAAAGATTGGATTCATCTTCCAGCAGTTTCACCTGATTCCCTTCCTTACCGCGGTGGAGAACGTCATGCTGGCGCAATACTTTCACAGCATGACGGACGAGAAAGAGGCGGTCGAGGCGCTGGAGCGAGTCGGGCTGGGCGACCGGGCGCATCACTTGCCGTCCCAGTTGTCGGGGGGCGAGCAGCAGCGGGTGTGCATTGCACGGGCGTTGATCAACGATCCGCGAATTATTCTGGCGGACGAACCTACTGGAAATCTTGATGCGATGAATGAGGAGATTGTGTTGCGGCTGCTGCGCGAGTTTCACCAGCAGGGGCGGACGATTGTGATGGTGACGCACGACCCCGTGATGGCGCGACTGGCAGACCGGAGGATCGAGCTGCATCACGGCAAGATCGCCTCGCAGGAAATCTTCTCGCTGGCCGATGAGGAACAGCTGGACGAGGTTCTCGAAGAACTTTGGGTACTGTCGGAGCATGGAGAGATCGCCGAAGTTGAACGTATGGAGGTGCACGGGGCGCTGCCGGTGAGCCTGGCGATCGAGAAGATGATTGAGTTGGAGCTGGTCGTGTCGGCGCCGCATCCGCCGCACCCGCATGATCACAAGCCGTTTGTGAATCCATGCCACGACGCGCTGAAGCCGGTGGCTACGTCGGTGGGCGACGGGACGCTGATTGTCGAGTTGACGCCACGTGGGCGAGAGCGAGCGGGGAACATTATCCGGCGGCACCGGCTGGCGGAGCGGCTCTTCACCGACAGCCTGGCCATGGACAGCGAGACTGAGATTGAGCAGCAGGCCTGCAAGTTCGAGCACATTTTGTCTCCGGAAGCGACGGACAAGATCTGCACGTTCCTGGGGCATCCGCGGACGTGCCCGCACGGGGCGCCGATTCCTCCGGGGCCGTGCTGCGGGCGAGGCGGGGCGTACGACAAGCTGATGAAGGATCTAGAACAGGTTGAGCCCGGCCGCCGCTTCACGCGGGATGAGATGAATGAGCGATAAATGACCCGCCGAGATTTTCAACGGCTAACTCGACTGAGGTTGCGCGACGCGAGGACGCTCCTGGCAAATGGCAATAACGAAGGAGCATACTACTTGACCGGTCTTGCAGTTGAGTGCGCTTTGAAGTCCGCAATCGCGCGAGGAACGCGGCGCCACGACTTTCCGCCGGAGCCGAGGTTTGTCAGAGATAGTGTCTACGTTCATGATTTGAACAAACTGCTTGCGGCTGCTGGTTTAGAATCGACATTGAACACAGCGGTCACAAGCAATGCTGCCCTGAAGACCAATTGGGCGCTGGCAAAAGACTGGAAACCTGAAAGCCGATATCTGCTGAGCGGCTTAAATGGTAGAGCGCTGTATCGCGCGGTGGCGGGCCGAAATGGAGTTCTGGGATGGCTACGGCAACATTGGTAGATCTTGATATCGGTCGGAAGATCGTCGCTGTACTCGCGCAGGCGAATATTCCGATCAGCGTCGCCTTCTGGGCTTATGTCCCCCAGATCGACGAATGGCAGTTTTTCATTGCCACACCCCTGGTCGATTCGAGAGGACCCAAAGCAGCTTATGGGCAAGTTTTGCGGACTCTACACGATGCAGGAATGGATCCGCAACTTCCGTGGCGGCGGATTTTCCTCCGCAGTCCCAAAGATCCGGTTTTGAGGTCTCTGGAGAAACAGACCGAGATCCCCGATGGGTCGATTAGCATCACGGAGTTCGAGACAATTCCGAAGGGAACTCCGAGCGTGTACTACGTTACCTATGCTCCGTACCCTAGCGAGACTTTTAGAATTCTCAACGAGCCCGTCGGCGATAGGTTTGTTGAGGACGCATATGTATACGGCAAGATGTGGCCTGCTGCCGGTCTCGACGGCTTAAGAACTCTGCTTTCTAAGTTCCTTCACCTGAGCCACGACATCGTGGAATCCGCCATCCAAGAGGTGTCGACAAAAAAGAGCGCGTCAATTCCCCGTGTACGATTGCAACCTCGACACCTTAGACGCTTGAGACCAGCGTAGGGTGATTTCGCGCTGCCCCACTATCGGCGTATTTGATTCCGGCTTTGGCGGGCTGACCGTTCTTAAAGCTTTACTTGAACTTGTTCCCGGCGCCGATTATGCCTATTTTGGGGACACGGCGCGGCTTCCCTACGGATCGAAATCGGTGGAAACAGTGGCGCGGTATGCGGTCGAGGCGGCGCATTATCTTGAATCGCATGGGGCGCAAATGCTGGTCATCGCTTGCAATACGGCGACGGCTCTGGCGCTCGATAGAATCACGGCAGGAGCGCATGTACCAGTGGTGGGTGTGATTGAGCCGGGCGCGTCGGCCGCTGCGGCGGCGACAAAGAATCAGAAAATCGTTGTCATCGGCACCGAGGCGACCGTCAGCAGCCACGCGTACCGCAAGGCTCTGGAGGCGCGCGGGCTGCATGCGCGGGAGAAGGCTTGCCCTTTGCTGGTTCCGCTGGTCGAGGAAGGGTGGGTAGAACATTCGGTGACCGAGCAGGTGGCGCGGATTTACCTGGCGGAGGCGTTCGCGGACGGGTTTGGCGACGCCGATACGCTGGTTCTGGGATGCACGCACTATCCCCTGCTCAAGCCGCTGCTGCATCGTGTCACGCCGGGGCATGTGAGCATTGTGGACTCGGCGGAGTCGACCGCTCGGGCGGTGGCTTCGCGGCTGCGGGAGTTGGTGCCCATGCGGGAAGGCGAGGAACGGCGGGCGCTTCCGCGGCTCAAGTTCTTTGCCACCGATTCGGTGGAGAAGTTTCGGCGGCTGGGGGAGCGGTTCCTGGGGCATCCCATTGAAGACGTGCAGCATGTGGATTTGAAGGAATAGGTTTGGGCGCAAGAATCGGATAGTCCTCGCGGGATTTGAGAATTAATCTGTCCTCCAGCGGCAAAAGGAAATCCAATCCAAGGACTGGCCGCTCGCGGGAGTCGTTCCGCTGGCGAGAGCGCGGGCGGTGGCGCCCGCGCCACAGACATCACATACCACATACTCATACCCACTTTATGCATGTACTCGACAATGTGATTTGGCAGGCGCTGACGACTCGGGATGCGCAATTTGCCGAGAGCTTCGAAGATGCGCGGCGCTTTGTGCGCGACGTGGGGCCGCTGGGCGCGTTTCGCGAGCACGGGGCGCAGGGCTTTGCGTCTCTGGCCGGGCTGGTTGGAGCGGGCGGGACGGTCGGGCTATTCCTCGATGATCCTTACGAAACGCGAGATGGCTGGAGCTTTGTGGTCGGCGCGCCTCTGCTGCAGATGATTTGTGACAACGGCTCCAAGGACGCTCAAGCTCGCCCCAGCAAGGAAGTCCCAGATCTCGTGGAACTAAGCACGCAAGATTCCCCGGAGATGATTGATCTAACTGCCATGACCAAGCCTGGACCGTTCGGCCCTCGCACCCATGAACTGGGGACATATCTGGGGATTCGATCCGAAGGAAAGCTGCTGGCCATGGCGGGTGAGCGTTTGAAAGTTCCGGGGCACACGGAGGTCAGTGCGGTCTGCACGCATCCGGAGCACACGGGTAAGGGCTACGCCGCGATTCTTATGACAGAAGTGATGAAGCGGATTCGCGAGCGCGGAGAGACGCCGTTTCTGCACGTTCGAGCGGACAATGGGCGGGCGATTGAGATCTATAAGAGGTTGGGATTTCGGGAGAGAAAGCTGGGGCACTTCGCGGTGCTGCGGAAGGTGTAGGCGGCCGATTCGCAGGTCGGGTGTGGCGGCGGGACGCCGGCGCTACTTGATTGGCGCTATGATTGGCGAAACTCAGTACAGGTGGAAGTCGACTTCTACGGCGATCTCGACCCGGACGGGATGACCGTCTTTCATGGCAGGCTCGAACTTCCAGTTCTTCACGGCTTCGATGGCCTTCTCGTCGAGTCCCATGCCCAGACTGCTCAGCACGCGGATGTTGCTGGGGCGGCCGTCGGTTCCGACGACCAAGCCAAGCGTGCAAACTCCCTGATATTTCGCTTTGCGGGCTTCTTCGGAGAACTCGGGTTCGGGCGCGTAAATCTGGCGCGGCGGGGAAACACCGCCGCCGACGTGGAAAATGCCGCCACCGGTGCCGCCGCCTTCACCGGGGCCGAAGCCTGGTCCCCTGCCAGAACCAATCCCGCCGCCGCTGCCGGAACCAATGCCGCTGCCCGAGCCTGTACCGTTCGACGGGAGCAAGGCATGCGACATGGGATCGCCCAGGTTGGGCATGTTGTTGGAAGCCAGCTGTACTTGCGGAGGAACCACAATGGTGGGGTCAACCGCAAGCTTGGGATGTTCGTTGCGCAGAACCACCACCGGAGGCGTGATCTGCGTCATGGAAAACTTGGGAAGTTTGCCCTTGCTGGCCTGCAGATACGTCACGATCGCCGCCGCCACCACCGCCACCGACCTGAGTCTGGGAGGGCTTCAGGGCCGGGATGTCGCCGGGATCGACCAGAGTGACAGTGACCTTGGTCGCCGGCGCCGCATTCACCACGTGGCGCCCGAGCATGTAGCCGGCAATTACGACTCCCACGATCAGAACGTGGACGCCCGTCGAACCCAGGGCACCGTTTCTCCAATTGTTGTAGAAGCCCCAGATGTCCTTAACCGGTTCGGGCTTCGATTCGAGCTTGAGGGGTGGAAGCTTCTTGGGGAAGAAAAAGTCGTCCAGTTCGCGAAACAGGGACTTGTAAAGGGGTTCTTCGAAGCTTGAGTTCGCCAGGAGCAGGTGCAGCTCTGGCTCGTTGGCGGGGCCGTTCGGATTGATTGATTCGGATCCCATAGTTCCGGTCTGGACACCCTCGCCGGTCTGCTTGGACCAGCCTGCTGATTTCACTGCCCTGTGACGCCCTCTGTACAGAGATGAGCGCTACGGACAACAAGTTGCACGGACTTCTGTCCCTTTTTTGTCAACGAGGTACCTGTCGGTTGCCCCCACGGACAGTGGGCCAGACTGTCTTCTTCCCTAAAATTGTACCTCTAGTCGCTCCATTCCGACAGTGCATTCCGTTGTGCTTGGCAAATGTCGAAAAGACATGTCCTGCGGACCGGTCGGACTATGGGAAAAGCCTGAACCACCAAGGACACGAAGGATCACGAAGGAAAAAGCCTTGCGTTATGGCCTTCGTGATACTTCGTGTCCTTTGTGGTAATGGGCGCTGCATGGACGTTCCCTGCCGCGCTCCCTATAATGAAGAGATTCAATCATTTGGGAGACGCGAACCGAGTGGCCTTCGAACTCAAAAAGACCATCAATCTGCCGAAAACTGACTTTCCGATGAAGGCCAACCTGCCTCAGAACGAGCCAAAAATGCTCGAACGCTGGGAGCAGACGGGCATCTACGAGCGCATCCGGAAGGCCCGAAAAGGCGCGCCCCGCTTCATTCTGCACGACGGGCCACCGTACACCAGCGGGCCCATCCACATGGGCACGGCGATGAATAAGTGCCTGAAGGATCTCATCGTCAAATCGAAGACCATGGCGGGGTTTGACGCGCCTTATGTGCCGGGGTGGGATTGCCACGGGCTGCCGATCGAGATCAAGGTCGACAAGGAACTGGGCGGCAAGAAGTTACAAATGAAGGCCACCGATGTTCGCGCCGAGTGCCGCAAATATGCGCAGAAATATCTCGACCTGCAGCGGACGCAGTTCAAGCGTATCGGTGTGTTCGGACGATTCGACCGGCCCTATGCCACGATGACTCCACAATATGAGTCGGTGGTGCTTTCGACGTTCTTTTCTTTTTACGAGAACGAATTCGTGTACAAGGGGCTGCGCGCCGTCTACTGGTGCATGCACGACGAGACCGCGCTGGCCGAAGCGGAAGTCGAGTACGAGAACCATACCAGCATCACGGTGTGGGTGAAGTACGGGCTGCTCGACGATCCGGCGAAGATCGATCCGGCGCTGGCGGGCAAAAAGGTTTCGACCATCATCTGGACGACGACTCCGTGGACACTGCCGGCTTCGATGGCGGTAGCGTTTCATCCCGATGAAGAGTACGTCGCGCTCGAATCGGGCGGCGAAGTTTACATCGCGGCGTCGCGGCTGGCGGCGGATGCAGCGGCGAAGTGCAATCTGGCTGATCCGAAGCCGCTGGCGCACTTCCTTGGGCGGAAGATGGAGCGGCTGAACTTTCAGCATCCATTTCTAGACCGCAAAGTCCTCGGCGTCATGGCTGATTACGTCACGATGGACACCGGCACCGGCGTGGTCCACACGGCGCCGTCGCATGGCGCCGAGGATTTCATCACCGGCATGAAGTACGGGCTCGATGCCACGAGCAACGTCGATGAAAAAGGCATCCTGCGCAACGGGCTGCCGGAGTACACGGGCAAGCGCGTGTGGGACGCGAACCAGCCGATCGTCGACCTGGTGCGCAGCCGCGGGGCGCTGCTGCATACGGAGAAGACGGAGCACTCGTACCCGCACTGCTGGCGCTGCCACAATCCGGTGATCTTTCGCGCGACCGAGCAGTGGTTCATTTCGATGGAAACACCGATGCCCGGCGGGGCCGGAAAGAACGACACGCTGCGCACGCGCACGCTGGATGAAATCAAGAAGGTGAAGTGGGATCCGGCGTGGGGCGAAGAGCGGCTGTCGAATATGATCCAGACGCGGCCCGACTGGTGCATCTCGCGGCAGCGCGTGTGGGGCGTGCCGATCGCTGTTTTTCTGTGCGAGAGTTGCGGCAAGCCGTTGAACGATCACGCGGTGAACAAGAAAGTCGTTGAGTTGTTCGCGAAGTCGGGAGCCGATGCGTGGTTCACGCCAGAGTCGGACACAATTCTTTTCGCCGGGACGAAATGTCCGCACTGCGGCGGAACTAAGTTCGAGAAGGAAACCGACATCTTCGACGTGTGGCTGGAGTCGGGCGCGAGCTATCTGGCGTTGGTGGCGGACGAGCCAGACTCTCATTATCCTTGGCCTTCGGATTTATATCTCGAGGGCGGAGATCAGTACCGCGGATGGTTTCAGTCTTCCCTGCTGTGCGCCATGGGCACGCATGCCACTCCGCCGTACAAAGGCGTGGTCACGCCCGGGTGGACGCTCGACGAGAAGGGGCAGGCGATGTCGAAGTCGCGGGGGAATGATGTGGATCCCGTGGACATTTCGAGCCGGCTCGGTGGTGAGGTCGTGCGGCTGTGGGTGGCGTCGGTCGACTTTCGCGAGGACGTGGTGGGATCGGAAGCGCTGATGCTGCGGGTGGCGGAGAATTACCGCAAGATTCGCAACACGTTCCGTTACGTGCTGGGAAATGTGGGGGACTTCGATCCGCAGGCGGATGCGGTTCCGTTCGACCAGATGGATGCGCTCGATCAATACATGCTGCGGCAGACATGCAGCTTCGTGGCCGATGTGCGGAGCGCGTACGAGGAATACGCCTTCCACAAGATTTACCACCGCGTAAACCATTTCTGCATCGTGGACCTGAGCGCGTTTTACTTCGACGTGCTGAAGGACCGGCTGTACATCTCGGCGCCGAAGTCGCAGGCGCGGCGTTCGGCGCAGACGGCGGTGTGGCGCATTGGTGAGGCACTGGTGCGGATGCTTGCGCCGATCATGAGCTTTACGTGCGAAGAGATCTGGCCGTACCTACCGAAAGTCGCGACGCGCGAAGAGAGCGTGCACCTGGCTCAGTTTCCGACTGCGACCGAGATTTTGGGCGACGCGGGCCTGCAGGGGGCGGGTTCGAAGTCAGATGAAGAATGGACGAGCGTGCGCGCGGTCCGAGACGAAGTGCTCAAGGCACTCGAGGAGGCCCGGAACAACAAGCTGATCGGGACCGGACTGGAAGCGCAGGTGTTGATCACCGCGTCTGATCCTTTGTATTCGCTACTGCAGCGTCATGCGGAACAACTGCGGTATCTGTTCATCGTGTCGGCAGTGACGCTCTCGCAGGGAGCGGGCAACGGGACCGGCGGCGTGCACATTGAAGTGAAGAAGGCCGATGGCGCCAAGTGCGAGCGCTGCTGGAACTATTCCGCGCACGTGGCCCAAGACAAGGCGTACCCGACCGTCTGCGAGCGCTGCAGCGCGGTGCTGAAAGAACTGGAAGCGCACGCTCACTGATGAAGACTTCGGCGCGAATCCCCCATTTCATACTCGCTCTGCTGGTTGTGCTCCTCGACCGCTGGACGAAACGCACGGTTGCCGCGCACATTGCGATGTACACGCACATCCAGGTGATCCCGGGATTTTTCCGGATCACGCACACGGAAAATACCGGTGCGGCGTTCAGCCTGTTTGCGGATTCTCCGTCGCACTGGAAGACCGCGCTGCTGATTGGGTTCTCGCTAATCGCGATGGTGATCGTATCGATACTGCTGTGGAAGCAGGCGCGCGCGTTGAGCATCATGGGGATCGCGCTTTCGCTGATTCTGGGTGGCGCGGTGGGAAACCTTTGGGACCGCGTGGCCAGCGGGCGGGTGGTGGATTTTCTCTTGTTCTATGTGAAGTCGTACCAGTGGCCGGTGTTCAATCTGGCGGACAGCGCGATCGTGGTAGGAGCATCGTTGCTGGTCATTGAGATTCTGTTTCTTAAGGCACCGGCGGATGAGACGCCTTCGGCGTGAGGTCCCTCTGCCTCTGCGACTCGATTGCGCTCATCGCGGCACGCAGCGGCTGAAGCCGCACTGAGTTTTTGGCCATTTACGGCATCGCTAAAGCGATGCCCTGATACGAATCGCGACAAACCCGGTCTGGCCGTCCATATCCCGATACGCTAATCGCTGAAAGCGCCACCCAAATGCGGCGGAGTTATCCGTGTTGATCCGTGTGAATCCGTGGCCAGGAAGTTCTACGGCGTGCCGTAGAGTTGCTTGTAGACATTGGCGTTGCGCATGATGGCCTGCACGTATTCTCGGGTTTCGGTGAACGGGATCGACTCGACGAACTCTGCTGAGTCGCGATACTTCCCTTGTCCCATCCACTCTTCGACGCGGTCGGAACCCGCGTTGTATGCCGCTAGAGCATTCTCAAACGAGCCGCCGAACTTGTCGACCATGCCACGGAAGTAGCGTGTGCCCAGCTGCAGATTGACCTCTGGCGTAAACAGTTGGGTTGGGTTGTAGCGCTTCAGGTCGACCTGATGAGCGACAACCTTGCCGGTCTTGGGGAGCAATTGCATGAGGCCGACTGCGTTGGCGTGTGAAACGGCGAGCGGATTGAACTCCGATTCCTGACGAATGAGTGACGCGACCAGATACGGATCGAGGCCGTTGGCCACCGAGAACCGCTTCAGGTCCGACCAGTACGGGCGCGGGAACAGGGCTTCCCAATACACGCGCGGCAGCGTCGGAATGTCGACGGCGAAGTAGCTGGGGACGGAACGCTTCATCACTTCGATGGCGCGATCGTAGTGTCCGGTATCGATGTAGAGTTGCGCGGTCTCGGCGGGGCCCCAGTTGCCGCCGTCGGCGCTGGCTGCCGCCTGCAGTTCGCGCACGGCAAAGTCAATCAGGCCGCCATTGCCCAGCAACTGCGCCTTCTGCAGGTGGAGATCGTCGGCCGGCGGTTCCTGCAGCGTTACCTTGTCGCCGTGCTCCAGTGGCGGAATGTGATCGAGCAGCGGATACTGGCCCGGTGGATCTGTTCCCGCGGGAAGCTTCTGCAAGCGATCACGGCCGAGTTCCGCGTAGTAGTAGTTGCGGTAGCGGTCGGATAATTTCTGGTAATAGGCGCGGGCCATGGCCGGCTGGTTGTCTTCTTCGGCGAGGCGGGCGCGCCAGTATAACGCCGCGGAAGTCTCATTGCCTCCGGGATACATCCCGATCTGCTCGTCGAATAATTTCTTGGCTTCGTCGTTCCGGCCGAAACGAAGGGTCAGCCACGCGGCCTTCCAGTGTGCGTATGAAGCGCGCGATCCGTTGGGGAAACGTTGCTGCAGTTCGCGAAAGGCGTCGAGCGCCTGATCGTATTCGTGATGCACCAGGTGCAGATTCGCCACCGAGAGCAACGCCTGCTCCAGCCACGGGCTGGTGGGCGCGGCTTCGCGCAGTTGGTCAACAGTGCGGTAGAACAATTCGTTCTCGTCGGAAGCCCAGGCGACCTCACCGAGGATGAACAGGCGCTGGGCATTCTGCTCGCCGGTCGCGCCGGCCAGCGTGGTCAGTTCGGACTTGGCCTCCCGATTGCGACCACTCTTGTGGAGAGCGTCGGCCAGCGAGAGTTCCGCTGCCGGGCGCGACTCCGCCGAGGCATGAACCGCAAGGTCGCGATATTCGTCGACTGCGTCGCTGTAGCGCTTGGCCTTCATCAGCAGGTCGGCGCGTGTCTTGCGTTGGGCCGGAGTTGGCGGCTCCGCTGGGAGTTTCTTCAACTCGGCATACGCCTGATCCGCTTCTGGCGCGGTGGGCATGTTGTAGTAGACATTCGCCAGCGCTGCGGCGGCTTTCTCCTTCTGGCCGAGCGCGGCATAGGCGCGACCCAGCGCGAACTCAATGTCGGAGCGCGCGGGCAGCCGATCTTTGCCGAGAAGTTCGACGGCCTCGGCGGCGCGTCCTTCGGTCAGCAACGCCGTGGCGTAACTCAAGTGGGCATCGCGAACCAGCAGCGAATCCGGATACGTCGTGCTAAAGTTCGCCAACGCCGCCAGACCCTCGGCCTGATGGCCGGTTTGCAAGTAGCAAGTTCCCAGCCAGTACGCGACGTAGTCTCCCAGATCACCGGCGAGCGGCTTGGCACGATTCAGAGGATCGATGGCTTTCGCCCACTCGTGGTCGAGGACGTGAGCGTATCCGACGACGAGCCAGGCAAGAGCTCCGGCGTCTTCCTTGGAATGGGCGCGAGCGTAGGCTTCGACCCCCGCATATCCCGCAGGGGTGCGATCGAGAATTAACTGCTGCGCCATGGGACGCAGGGTCGCGGACGCAACGAACGCCTGACGAATGCGGCGCACGCGGGGAGACATGGGCCGGTGCTTTTTCGCAACCGTGTGAGTCGAGGCGGTCTTCTTCTTGGCGGGAGCTGGGGTGTTAGTGGTCTTACTTGCAGTCCCGGATTTTGTCGTTGAAGATTTGTGCGGCGCGGGCTTCGAGGACGGCTGAGCTTGCGCGGGCTTGTCGGGAGTGGGCGCTGACGCGCCGGTTTGCTTCGCCGCATCGGAAGCCGCGGGAGCTGCGTCCTGCTGATCGACAGACCATGCCGCGGAATGCGTGCCACTCAACAGCCCGCACAGCACGCCCAGTGCGAGCACCCACCACCACTTGAGACCCAATCGAACCACCTTAGTATTTCTTCGCGCGGAGACGCGAAAGGCCAACTGTTAATAGATGCAATTGCGAACTTGGGAGTCCTCAGGGGCTAAACAGCTTGCTGAACAACGCCCTTCCGGGCTACTTGGCACTGCGCAGCGGCTGAAGCCGAACTGATTTTTCGCCATTTACGGCATCGCTAAAGCGATGCCCTGATACGAATCTTGAGTTTTTCAGCGCTCTGCAAAGCCCGGGTTTTCTTTAGCAGGCTGTACGCGGCCCTCGAAGGGCCGCTCTTCCACGCTGAAGGACGCGCCAGAAAGTTCTTGTCGCCGCTGAAGCAGTGCACATCCCAAAGCTAATCCTTGAAGCCCAGATTGACCGGCGAGCCGTTCGTAAAATCACACTACTTGCGGAAGTTCGCGCCCATGACGGAATAGTCATCTTCCGCCAGGCTGCGGACGACTTCCCTTTGAAAGTAGTCGCCACTCGCGGCTGCGGTGCTGCCGTAGCGCTTCTGGAACGTGGTGCGGCTCTTTTCAATGTCCTCTTTCAGGCGGTCGTAAAGGTCTTTATTGCGGCGGCCTTCGGCTACCTTCGCCTGGTTGTACAACTTGATTTCATCGACCAGCAGGCGCGCGAAGCGCTGCGCCTTGCGGTGGGTATCAGCGTCTTCGGCGGACATGCCGGCGAACGGATCTGTGGCCGCCGCTGGCGCCGATGCTGCTGCACCAGCCGACGCCGCATGCGCAACTTCCACGACTTCCGCGGCCGGTTCCGGCTCGGGCGCAGCTTTCGCGACGTGTTTGGGAGGTGCGGCCGCGAACGGATCGGAAAAAGAACTTACAGTCTGCACAGGCGCCGCGACCGGCGGGCGCTCCATGCTGGGGACAGCATCGCTGACATCTTTCTGCACCTGCTTGCGCAGCGAGGTCACTTCCAGCCATGCGCTGGTGGACATCACGAGCACTTCGAGCGAGGGGCCGTCGAGGACGCCCTCGGTGCCACCGTCGGCATAGAGCAGCGCGGCCACTTTATCTTTCAGGACCAGCGGCAGAACTATGATCTGCTCGTTTTCGGGCCCGCCAAACTGTTTCACAAAGCGCCGGTCCATCTCGGCAATGTTGGCCGGGGCGACAATGCGATTCTGATAAGCGTGGGCCGCGGGGCCGGTGGTCATGTCGAGCGGAAAATCCTTGACGGCATCGTCATCGCCCAGGCCGCGGCCTTGCCATCCGGTGGCCGATCCGGCTTTCACGACGAAGAGCGCGATGCGCGAACCGTAAGCGCTGCCTGCATCGAGCAGAGCGCGCAGAATTTCTTTTTGCGTGGTGCCGGCGTGAATGGTGGCGACGGCCTGCACAAGGTTGCCGTGACCGATGTTTACGGTTCCGGCCGAAGCGGCCGATGCAGCGGGCAGTTCGGCTAATACGCGCTCGACCAACTCCGCTTGCAGCTTTGGAAGCGCGCGCTCCATTACCTGCGCCACCGCACGCCCGACGATTTGCTGGAGTTCCTTGCTTTCCGCCATGCTCAGAGAACCGTTCCCAATACCCGAGTCTTCACGTGCCACCGCACCCCACCCAAAACCACACTACCCTAACTGCTGATTATACGGCACTTGTACGGCAGCATTAGAGTACTTCGGTACCTGTTCGTCCGCGTCAAAACCTGCCTTTTGGAACTCTAACGCAAACTTTTCTCGCCGCCTATGTCAAAGCCGTTTCGCAAACCAGCGGGTTACCAAGTAGAATAACAGTTCGATTTCGCGGTTGCTTCGTGGGAACCAGGTTACAGATCTACGTTGCGTCTTGATTTAACCGGGAAAATACTGCATCGCCAGAACAATGGGAGCCATCCAAAACAAAGTAGTAGGACCAGTTAGCGAAGAGTTGACCCTCGTACAGGCGGCCAAGCGAGGCGACGACTCGGCGTTCGAAGAACTGGTCCGCCGGTACGACCGCAACGTTTTTCGGATCGCGCAGCACATCACGCAGAACCGCGAAGACGCGGAAGACGTGGTGCAGGAAGCGTTCCTGAAAGCTTACGGAAACCTGAAGCAGTTTCAGGAGCAGTCAAAGTTTTACACGTGGCTGGTCCGGATTGCGGTCAACGAAGCGCTGATGAAGTTGCGCCGGCGCAAGCCGGAGCGCACGGTCTCGCTAGACGAAGACATCAAGACGGAAGACGACTCCCTGCCCCGCGAGATCGCGGATTGGAGCCCGAATCCGGAGCAGCAATACACGCAAGCGGAATTGCGAGAGATTTTGAGTAAGACCATCCAGGGGCTGCCCCCGGGCTTCCGGACGGTGTTCGTGTTGCGGGACGTAGAAGGGCTTTCGACGGAAGAAACCGCTGCCGCGCTCGAGTTGAGCGTACCGGCGGTGAAGTCGCGGCTGCTGCGGGCTCGATTACAACTTCGGGAGCGGCTCGGACGATACTTCCAGCGAAGAGAGAATGGCGATGGCAAAAGCGGTGAAGTTAAAACGGGCGATGCTCCAAGTGGAGATGGCAACCAGTGAAATGCTCTGAATTTCTGACCGAGCTGACCAATTATCTGGACGGCGTCCTCGACGAAAAAACCAAAGCCGAGTTGGAAAACCATCTTTCCTGGTGCCACAACTGCTACGTCGTCTGCGACACAACCAAGAAGACCATCGAGATTTATCGCGACTCCCAACTCTACGAGTTGCCCGACGATCTGCGCAGCCGCCTGCGAGCGGCCATCATGACCAAGTGCCAGCAGCAGAAGAAACGTGGACCGCAAAGCGTGTAGGGGTTTGAAGCCCGTGTGAGCCGACGCACTGCCGCTCCTCTTCCCTCGGCATTACCATCGCTGCATGTCGAATCGAGTTTGTCCCTGGTGGCTAGGTTATCTTCTCGCTAGCCCGCTGCGGCGCTGGATGCAGGACCCCCAAGCGATCCTCACCCCTTATGTGCGTGAAGGAATGACTGTGCTCGAACCGGGGCCGGGCATGGGATTTTTCACGATCCCGCTCGCGCGCCTGGTGGGTTCGTCGGGCCACGTTGTGGCGGTCGATCTGCAACCGAAAATGATCGATGGCTTGAAGCGACGAGCCGCAAAACAAGGTGTGCTCGACCGCATCGGCGCTCGCGTAAGTACAGCCGAGAGCATGAGCGTGGGCGATCTGGGTGCGACTGTGGACTTCACGCTGGCATTCGCGATGGTGCATGAATTTCCTGATGCAGGGAAATTCTTCAACGAAGTTGCCATGGTGTCGAAACCGGGTGCGCAACTCCTGCTGGTCGAGCCAAGCGGCCACGTGAACGATGCGCAATTCGCCGCGGAATTGAGCTCCGCAGCGGCGGCCGGATTCGAAGTGAACGCGCGTCCCGTAATTCGGCGAAGTCACGCTGCTTTGCTGATGAAACGCTAGTTTTTCGTCGATTTAGCCCCTTTCCTGCATCCCTGTATCGTTACGTAGTAGGTGCGGCCCGATTCACCGCCTTGTGTGAAACGTTTTTCCTCCTTGCGTAACTATATCTAAGGAAATGGCTTCTGGCTCTTTGCGGCCGGGAGAACGCTTCTTTTGCGAAATTCTCAACCCTTTTGGCAATCAGTGAATCTAAGTATTTGAGTGAAAGCGTCCCACAGACACCACAGGGGGCGCACTCGTTGCAAAAGCAGGGGGATAGGCATACACGCTCAGGTTTGGAAGGTGGGTCATGATTGCAAAATTGATTGATGCAGTTTTTGGATGCAGACACGCGCATTACAGCTTTCCCGTAACCATTCGTGGCGCGAAACGGCGCCCGCAGGCGGCGGCACTGACTGGGACGTACGTCGCTTGTCTCGATTGCGGTAGAGAGTTTCCGTACGACTGGCAGGAGATGAAAGTTATCACCTCGCCGGAGCGTCATCGCGAGCATCTGGCCGCGCTGGCGAAGCACGCCGCGTAAGGCAGGCTGCTAAAGAAGATCGAGACACCGGAATCAGAAATCAGGGTATGAATTTCCCGTCCCCCGGAGCCGCAGGCACAGCGCTTGCGGCTCGTCGCTTTTGCGGCCTTGAAGACTTGCTGCAAAAAATGCCCCGCTGCGAGGCGGGGCATTCTGTTTCAGATGCTCGAACATTGAATAATCAGCGTGTCGGATAGTCGGCCGGAATCGGCACCGGAACCCGCTTGTCGAGCGGCAGGAATTCGCGCTCGCCGTGTCCGGTATAGACCTGGCGCGGACGCGCGATTTTCTGCTCGGGATCGGTGATCAGTTCCTGCCACTGCGCCAACCATCCCGCGGTCCGCGGAATCGCAAACAGCACGGTGAACATTTCGGGGCGGAAGCCCATCGCCTGGTACATGATCCCGGAATAGAAATCGACGTTCGGATACAGTTTGCGCTTCACGAAATAGTCGTCTTCGAGCGCGATGCGTTCCAGTTCCAGAGCGATGTCGAGCTTGGGGCTGCGTCCGGTGACCTGAAAGACCTGCTCGGCGCTCCAGCGGATGATTTTCGCGCGGGGATCATAGTTCTTATAGATGCGGTGTCCGAAGCCCATCAGCTTGATCTGGCCTTCCTTGACCCGCTTGATATAAGCCGGCACGTGATCCTTGGAGCCGATCTCGTCGAGCATCTTCAAGACTTCTTCATTGGCACCGCCGTGGAGCGGTCCAGCGAGGGCCGACGCTGCCGACGCCACCGACAGATACGGATCCGCCTGCGAACTGCTCACCGAGCGCATCGCGTTGGTGCTGCAGTTCTGCTCGTGGTCAGCATGCAGAATGAAGAGAATGTCGAGCGCCCGGGCAATCGCGGGATTCGCAACGTATTTGGGCTCGACCATCTTCCACAACATGTTCATGAAATTTTCGGTGTAGCTCAGATCGTTGTCGGGATACACATAGGGGAACCCGACATTGTGCCGGTACGACATGGCCGCGATCGACGGCACTTTGCCGATCAGGCGCTGAATCTGGTGCATGCGGTTGGCTGGATCGTGCACGTGCTTGGCGTCGGGATACACGCTCGACAGGGCCGCAATCGTGCTCACGAACATCGCCATGGGATGCGAGGAGTAGCGGAAACCCTCCATGAACTTCTTGGTGGTTTCGTGCAGCATGGTGTGATGGGTGATGTCGTGGACCCAAGTATTCAGTTCTTTCTCGGTGGGGAGTTCGCCGAACAGCAACAGGTAGGCGACTTCCAGGAAGGTGCAGCGCTCGGCGAGAACTTCAATGGGATATCCGCGATAGCGCAGGATTCCCTTATCTCCGTCAATGAAGGTGATGTTGCTTCGGCACGACGCAGTGTTCATAAACGCCGGGTCGTAGGTCATCAGACCGAAATCGTCGGAGGCCGTTTTGATCTGCCGCAAGTCCATCGCCCGGATGGTGCCGTTCTCAACCGGGATGGTGTAGGTCTTGTTGGTGCGATTATCGGTGATGGTGATTGTGTTCTCTGCCATAGAAATAGTCCGCCTTATCCGAGCGCTCTGAAATCGGGCAGTACCGAGCCTAAGTCCGTTCCCAAGTCCGATCTGTGATTAGAATCACAGGCGCTTGTGACACAGTTCCAACGAAGTCATTCTATGCCAAATCGCGGCTGGCTGTGGGCTACGATCTGGGGTTCAGCCTATTGTCCGACCGTTCAAAAGGAGCGCCAGGCAGGACTCTTCCCGCCTCAGGGCGTGGCCGTGGGTTTGAAAGCGTAGTAGCCCTGGCGCGCCTGCACCGTGAGCTTTTCCGGACTCTTCAAGGTCACTTTGAGCTTGTGGAACTTGCCGTCGAGTCTCTGGGGTGAGAATCCGAGAACGTAGATGTATTCGGGGGTATCGGCGGTGCGCCGGAAACCCTCGTCGAGATCATTGTTGTTGTGGAAGAACGTTCCGCCGGTGCTGTAGGCCAGGTTGGCCAGCACATCAGTGCGTTCCAATGCCTCCTCCCGGTCGAGGCGGCCCCTCATCACAGGGTCGGCCGGATGGCTGGCATTCGGGGCGGGCGTTGGAGTGGAAAGGCCGCGCGACGTTCAACGTGTTGACGACGATGTCCGCCCGCAAGGCGTGATCGATCAGTTCCGCGAGGGCCTGGCGTGAGTCGACGGTTTGCGTCAGGAATCCTGGAGACACCAGAACGATGCTGCGGCTGCCCGGAGTGGCCGCCGTTCTCTGGACCACCTCTCGCAAGACGCCGAGCGTGCTTTGAAGTTCGGCACTGTTGGCGCTTAGCACCTCAATTGCAGTCTGCTTCGCGACTTGCTCCGCCCGCGCCAAGTCGGAGGTCGACTGCGCCATCCCGCCAAAAGCACAGTTTACTGCGTCTTTCGTCGCCAGACCAAGCGTATCCAGATCATCCTGATTCACGATCAAGTCCGCCATGTAAGGGGTCATGGGCGGACATTGGACGCCGGAGGCGATGGGATGGGGCCTAAGATCCTTGAGAGCATCCTGCAGTTTCTGGCGGTCAGCAGTGAAGTTGAGGCCGCTTTGTCCGGAAGTGGTGAAGATCGCCGCACGATCCTCGGGCCGAAGCGCGGCCAGATGCCGTGCGGCTGCGGCCCTTGCGCTCGCAAGATCGGAGAACGTGGTGTGGATATCATCGAAGACGTAAGCCACATCTCTTCCGGCGGCCGCCGGCGCATTGCTCTGGCCCGAGATCACGCGGGCGCTCGTGGCATCAGGCCGCTTGTCCGCGCCAGCAGCGTTCGCGGCTTTCTCCGCCGAGAAACTAGAAATCAGCTGGGGTTTGCCGTCATCGAACAGCTGGAAATCTTCTTTCTTCAGGCTGCCCACTGCGTGACCCTTTGGATCGCGCAGCACCACGCTGACCTGCACCAGCTTCACGCTCACCTTCAGGGTGGTGAGACCTTCTTTCGTTGCAGGTGGCGTCGCTTTTTTTGCAGCAGCTTCGAGTTTTGCGGTGGCTTCGAGCGCTTCCTGATTCCTTTGGCGTGTCTCTTCCAGCGCGGCCATTCTCTGTCGCACCGTCACCGCGAATGCGCTGAGTTCCTGCGCCTGCTCGGCTTGCAGGCGGGCTGCGTCGTCGCGCACCGCCTCCTCGCGGAGGATCGCGTGGATTTGATTGTTCTCCTCGAATTGTCGCTGCAACTCCTCTGGACTCGCGCTTCCGCCAACAGGGGCGTCTGCGACGAGGCTCGCGGGGGCATCGAGCAGCATGCGGGTCTTGGCGCGGAACTTGTGGCAGTTGCGGAATTGCATCACGTTCCGAAGTAGCCCTTCTCCCTGCTCTCGGGTCGCGATGGTTGCGGCCAAGGGTAGTGGGAAAGATGTGGCGTCGGCAAAGGCAACGTTCGAGTAGTCCGTCTGGAGGTCGGCGCTTTGGGTCGGAAAATCTTTTGGGATATCCGTCGCGACGGAACGAAAGCGGAGCAAGTCACCGGTTTTCTGGTCGACCCACAGCTCCCCGCCGTAGGGCGGCGCAATCACCCGATCTTCGGTGCGCAGGCGCCACAGGGGATCGTTCTGCCTCACGATCTGGTAAGTGAATACCCAAGCCGTATGGCCATTTAAGTCATTCACACCCGAAAACTCGAATTCAGCGCGATTATTCAGATCGAAAATTGCACGCAGATTACTGCCGAATTCTCCCGTGGACCACTGCCCCGGTGAATCGGTGATGGCGCTCGGTGCTGCCTTGCCGTTTAATTTGATCTCGGTGTACGACTCGTTCCCGTCTTCGTACCGGACCAGCGCCGTGATTAGATCCCGCGGCACCTTGCTATCGCCGCGATACCGGGAAGTCTGCTGGTCGCAGATGAAATTCGGCATTTTTTGCGGCAGGCTCATGGCGTACTCGCACACCCCGCGCAAAACTCCGGTGTGAGCGATGTCGGTGGGCAGCCAGCCGCAGAAGTCGGTTCCGATCAGCGCGACCTCGCTGCGCGCCAGAGGGGGCGCTGCGGCAACGGTGGACTGCGGGGCTGCCTCACGATGCGGCACATTCCCGCCTTTCTTCAGCTCCGAAAACACCGAACCAGCAAGTTGCCCCATCGCATCCATCAGGGCGTCCCGGATCGAGGACGCGTCCTCCACCTTCGCCGAGCCGATGGCGTATTCCGAGCCATCCGCCGTTCGCTCGACCTGATAGCTTACTTTCGCGGTGACGGATGGAAGAGTGTCGAATCCGCCTGTGATGACGTTAGGCACCATCTTTTCCGACGTCAGCAGATCGGTCAGATGGCTGAAAGAGGACGAACTGGCAGTTCTTCCCTTTCGCCTCGGCAATGGCCACATTGCCCTGTGAGGCGTCCAGCGGCAGCGCTTGCACTCGCAGTTTCAGCTTCTTGTCGGGCTTCTGCTGATTCAGCGCCTTGACCAGACGGTCGCGGGCTTCGGTGACTGGAACTTTCTCGGCGCCGCTGCGCAGGACGGCGACCCCGATGCGGACCACCTCTTTGTCCTGGGCGAACGCGGGAAGGGACAAGAGACAAAGAATCGTAAGGAACATTCGTGGAACGAAAACGCGCATGGCTCAAAGGCCTGTCCGGCTTCGCCTGGACGAGCCAATCATATAGTGGCCGACCCTGGAAATGAATTCCATGTTCCGGGCAAACAAAACCGGCGGCCACAGCCGCCGGTTCAGGGCAAAAAATCCAAACCTGACAGCCGAAGGCGGCTGTCTCCACAGGTTAGTTCGACGAATCATCGCGGCGCTTCAGCGTCGGACGATCATCGTCGCTCTTGGTGGTGTCGCCAGTACTGTCGGTTGGGTTCGAAGTCCGCCGCAAGCTGGGCTTGTTCGAATCTTTCTCGTCGAGCACTTTGTGCTTGTTCTCGATCGCCGCCAGCCGCGCCTTGACCTGGTCAAACTCCGAAGTAGTTACAACATATTGCTGCTTGGCCGGGAGAATCTTCCGAATCTCTTCCTGCGATTTCTCGATCCGGTCCGGAGTCTGCGGATGCGTATCGAAGGCTTTCGAGAGCGTGCCGGGCTTCTTCTTTTCCATCGCCTGAATCTTCTCGAAGAACGACACGAAGGCGGAGGGATCGTACCCGGCGCGGTACATGTACTCGATGCCCAGGTAATCGGCCTCAGCTTCGAAGGTTCGCGAGAAATGGAGGAAGGTCATCGGAATGCCGAGGCCCATGCCTTCATAAATTCCGTAGCCGAGCGCGCCGCCCATGAAGATCGCGGGCAGCGATGCGATCTGGAGCAAGTTCAGACGAGTCATTTCGCGACCGTAATGGCAGGCCGCTACGTGGGCAATCTCGTGCGCCATCACGCCCGCCATTTCTGCTTCTTCATCGGCCGCCAGAATCAGGCCGGAATTCACATAGAAAAATCCGCCCGGCAGCGCCATGGCGTTGACCACGTCAGAGTCGATGACCTTGATGGTGAACGGAACCTGCGCATCGGAATTGCGCACCAGGTTCTGCCCGATCCGGTTCACATACTCGGTGACCACAGGATCGTTGACCAGCTTGATTTGCGATTCGATCTGTTGGGCGTACTGGCGCCCGCGAGCCACCTGGCCTTCGACGGAGTACCAGTTCCCAACACCGCGGCCACAGCCCACGTTGCGGTTCCCTACGGCATCGACGTCGGTCTTGCCGCCGTCATGCTTGATTTGGCTGTCATCCTGCGTGGGCAACGCCGCGGGCGTCTGCTTGGGCGCATTCTGCACGTCGCCGGATTTCGGCTGATCTTTGTCTTGATCTGAAACTTGGGCAAACGTCCAGGGTCCCACACTGAACGCCGCTAACGCCGTCGCGATTGCCAGCCATCTGAGTTTCATAGGGGTACTCCTTGAGCTTGATTATACGCCCGGTCCGGAAGACACCAAGGCCCAAACTTGGTCCGTAAAGTTAGACGCGGTGGGGCCGGTTTGGGGTTATCCGGAAGCGTGGATAAAGCGGGGTGATCAACCAAAAGCGGCTCGTGTTTAGGCCAGGCTTAAATTCCGGCAGTATCTTGCCCGACGCTCCACAACCCTTGTAAAAACGGCTGGACCTTAAAACTAAGGACTCTACGGGCCTCGTCTGAAGGCGTTTTCCCTTGACTCCGCTGGGGCCGGGGCTGAGAATTGCCAGCAGTTTACCGGCGGCTTTCCCTTAGCGCCGGTCCCCGAATCTGGCCAAACCCTCTCTTGCGTGTGCGTTGCGCTATTGCGATGTCTCGGAGTGTGCCCAGGTTCGCCATCCGTTGTGAGTGCGGGTTCGAGAAAAATGGAGAGAAAACGATGATGAAGACCACGATCCGTGGTGGCTTTGTAGCCGTAGGACTGCTCGTTGGCGTCATTTTCGGTGCGCAGTCCGCATCCGCCCAGACCTTCGGGTTCCCGGTTGGCGGGTTCACGACCAGCAACGTGTGCAAGAACAGCGCTACGCCGCCTCCCGCCTGCCAGATTTTGACCGATGGCTCTCCGACGCGACCCACGATCGTGACCGGCGGCATTTTGCGGCTTACAACGGCAAATCTGAACCAACATGGCGCTGCCTGGTACTACTTGACGCAACCCCTCTCCACGGGATTCACGACGGCCTTCCAGTTTCAGATCTCGAGCACGAATTCCTGCTTCTTCTGCAGTTTTCCCGCCGACGGCTTGGCGCTGGTGATCCAGAATGATCCGGCCGGCACTGGCGCGATCGGATACACGGGAAACGGGCAGAACATTTCCTATGGCAACAACGATGTTTCGAACGCCAGCGGACCAGGAAACGCCATCAAGAACAGCCTGGCCATCGAACTCGATACCCATCTGAACTCCAACTACAGCGATCCTGACGGCAACCACATCGCGGTGCAAAGCTGCGGGCCCAACAACGCCACGACCCTCACGCCCAATAGCGCGGATCACAACTATGCCTGCCCCGACGGCAACCTCGCGAAACTTGCGCTGCAAAGCCTTCCAGCGGGGATGTCGCTGACCGACGCCAACACGCACACCATCACGGTGAACTATTTGCCGCCCGGAACCTGCACCAGCGGCTGCAACAATCTCTCGGTGTACTTCGACAGCACGCTGATTTTGCAGGCGACGGTGGACATTACCAAGCAGCTCAACCTGAATGCCAATGGAGGCGCGTTTATCGGGTTTACCGCCGCCACCGGATCCAGCGTCCAGAACAACGACATCATCAGCTGGTCGTTCAGTTCCCTTCCGCTCGCGCCGATCACGATTAACCAGCCGCTGCAAACCACGCAAACCAACTTCAACTACACCCCTGTGCTGACTGCGGTCACGGACTATTCCCAGAGCGGACTCAATGGAAACTCGTTCACGGGCCTGGTCATGCAGGGCACAGCGCAGCCGATCACGGATCAGCAATTCTCCGACCTGGTCAACAACACACCCTTTCAGGGAAGCACCTGCCAGCATCAGGACACTGGCAGTGGCAACTACAACTGCGTGACGACCACCGATCTGTGCACGACACCGACGAACGGCACCGCAAGCGGAGCCAACTGTCCCAACACCGGTACGAACGCTCTCATCATCGTCAACAACAGCTACAACCTCGATCCGTCCCAGAAGCCGATCATCGCTCCGGGCTACATCATGGGCAAAGACACAGCGCTAAGCTGCGGAGCCTCCGGGGACAATACCTGCAAAGGACTGGTCAACATCTTCAACAGCATTAACGGCGACCTGGTGAGCTCGGGCGGAAAAACGAACAACTTCAATTCCATCCTGATTCCAATTCTCGGTGTGGTGCAGCCGACCACATCGCCGACGACGACTCCCGCGCTGACCAACGGCTGGACCAACGGCAGCGTCGCGCTGAATTTCAACAGCATCGAGACGGTCCCCGGCAATAACCACAACCCGCCGTCTACCCTGCCCACCGTCAGCAACATCACGTATAGCGCTACTGGAGCGAATCTTCCCAACCCGGCTTCGGGAACTCTACCTGGTGCCAGCGGAACGATCACGATTCCCGGCACGGTTGAGGGAACAACAGTGGTGACGTTCTTCGCGACCGACAACGCTGGCACGGTGGAGACGACCGTCACCAACGACAGCAGCACAAATACGGTGAGCAGCGCAACTCCGGCGATCACGATTCAGGTGGATAAAACTGCGCCGATCGCGAATTGCGTCGGGCCAAACCCGCCGCCCAGTGGATGGCAGGCGGCCGACGTTCTCTACAATTGCACAGCAAGTGACAGCGGATCGGGCCTCGCCAACTCGAGCCAGTCGAGCTTTTCGCTTTCGACGAATGTTCCGGCGAGCACGGAAACAGCCAGTGCATCGATTGCAAGCGTGACGATTTTCGACGTCGCCGGGAATTCCACGACCCAGGGCCCATTCGGCCCGTTCGAGGTCGACAAAAAAGCGCCGACGATCAGCGCACCGAGCTTGTCGGTCACGAATCCGGTATTCGGCCAGTCAGTAACGGCGACCTACACGTGTGCCGACGGCGGCTCTGGCGTCGTATTGTGCGCTCCCACACAGCAATCCACGCAGATCCCACCAACTGCCTCGGTCACGATTACGAGCCCGGTGGATACCAGTACGGTCGGACCGCATACTTTCACCGCTTATTCGCAGGATCAGGTAGGCAATGCGACTTCAGTTCCGCTTACGTATTCGGTCGGGCAGGCGACACCGACGATCACGTGGACGGCACCGCCGGCGATCACCTACGGGACGGCTCTGAGCGGGACTCAACTCAATGCCACGGCCAGCGTACCGGGAACCTTCGTCTACTCTCCTGCGGCGGGCGCGGTATTGGGGGCCGGCACTCAGACCTTGTCGGTAACATTCACGCCGACGGATCCCACGGACTATACGACTGCGACGGCATCGGTATCGTTAGTCGTCAACCAGGCGACACCGAGCATCACGTGGCCTACGCCGGCCGCTATCACATATGGCACGGCCCTCGGCGCGATGCAACTCAACGCCACGGCCAACGTTCCAGGAACCTTCGTCTACTCTCCTGCAGCGGGAACGGTGCTGGGCGCTGGAACTCAAACGCTATCCGTAACCTTCACGCCTACCGATGCGACCGACTATGCACCAGCGAGCGCTTCCGTAATGTTGGTCGTGAACAAAGCTACGCCGACCATTACGTGGACTACGCCGTCCGCAATCACCTACGGGACGGCTCTTAGCGGGACGCAACTCAATGCCACCGCAAACGTTCCTGGAACATTTGTCTATTCTCCAGCGGCCGGAACTGTGCTGGGCGCGGGAACACAGACGCTATCGACCACCTTCACTGCAACCGACACAACCGACTACGGACCGGTCACGACCTCCGTACTGTTGATCGTGAACAAGGCCGCGCCGACCATCACGTGGACCACACCGGCCGCCATCACCTACGGGACTGCTCTGAGCGGGATGCAACTCAATGCGACGGCGAACGTTCCCGGAACGTTCGTCTACTCTCCTGCGGCGGGAACGGTGCTAGGCGCCGGAACTCAGACCCTATCCACTACGTTCACACCGAGCGACACGACTGACTACGGGATGGTCACGACCTCAGTTCTGCTGGTGGTGAACAAGGCGATTCCGACCATCACCTGGCCGACTCCGGCGCCCATCTCCTACGGGACGGCGCTGAGTTCGACTCAACTCGACGCCACAGCGAACGTACCGGGAACCTTCGTGTATACGCCGCCCGCGGGCACAGTTCTGGCCCCTGGCAATCAGACGCTGTCGGTGACTTTCACGCCGACGGATTCGGTGGACTACACCACGACGACCGCACAAGTCACGCTGGTGGTCACGCAGCCCTTGCTCAGTATTTCGCCGAGCAGCGTGAACTTTGGAACCGTATCGTCTGGGAAAACCGCCACGCAGACGGTAACCGTTTCCAATCCTGGCACGGTAGCCGTAACCTTCACGAGTATCGCTATCACGAACGCGTCCGACAGGGACGACTTCTCGGCCACGAGCTACTGCGGCTCATCTCTGGGTGCAGGCAAGAGCTGCAGCATCACGGTTAGCTTCAATTCCGATGACTCCGGCACGCGAACGGCGAACCTGACGCTCACCGATAGCGCTGCCGGCAGTCCGCAGAACGTGCCGATGACGGGAGTGGTGGGTAAGAAGGGACACTAGGATAACTAGTTTTCGCCGGACACCTAGAGGGCGGGATCTTCGGATCTCGCCGTTCATTTTATTGTGTTGGTCAGGGGACGACTCGCAAAGCGAAGACTCTTACTGCGCGAACTTGGTGGCTTCGGCGTAGATGGGCTTTAAATCGTAGCGTTCGAGAATTGGTTCTGCGCCCGGCTCTTTGCGGATCTCGTCGAGCAGATGCAGCGCCTGGCGGTACTGAGCGGTTGCCTCGGATGCGGAGCCGGAAAGCCGGAGTCCGCTTCCCAGCAGGAAATGAATCTTGGCATTCTGCAAACGCAACCCTAGCTTTTCGCTCTTGCTGAGGTTCCGCTGCAACTCCTGCCGGGCGTGCGCATAGTCTTTATTATCGATGAGGGCTTGGGCCATGAGCGTGGAAGAGACCACCGCGATGTACTTCTTGCCCAGCGAGTCAGCCTGCTGCCCGAGCGCCCGCAAATCCGCGGCGGCGGCCTGCGAATGTCCTTCGCCGAGGGCCACTTTCGCCAGATTCAGCTTCGACGCCAGCAAGCCATCCTTATCGGTGGAGTGCGACGCCATGCGCTGCGCTTGCTGATACGAATCCTTCGCCGGTTTCAGATCGCCTTGATAGAAGTGGACATCGCCTTCCGTATTAAGCAGACTCGTAGACAGGGTGTCGTTCTTCAGATCGCGGGCGAGACCCTTCGCTTCTTCGAGTAGCTTGGCGGACTCTTGCCCTCTTCCGGCACTCGCAAGCGCACCAGCAAGATCGGCGAGGGCTTGGGCCATGGCGCCGCTTCGGTCGCCGGCATCGCGGAACGCCTGGACTGCATCCTGCAAAGCGCTCACCGCCGGGCCGAGACGCCCTTGCTCTTCAAAGACCAGACCCACGGCGTTTGACATCACCGCGACGCCTTGCTTGTTGTCGGACTTGCGGTACAGGTCGAGTCCTCGCATATAAGAGGTCATCGCCTGGTCATACTGTCCGAGGTTGGCGTAGGCCCCACCCAGATTCTGCAGAGTCTGCGCAATGTCGCCCGGGACGTTTAACTTCTCGCGGATTTGGAGAGCCTGCTGCAAGTACGTAAGAGCATCCTCGTTCTCAGACATCTGCAGATACGCGGTGCCGATGTTGCTGAGGCACAAGGCCTGATTCGGCTGATCCCCGGCGTCGCGCTGAATCTGCAGCGACTGCTTGAACATTTGGAGCGCCTTGTCAGGCTGGCCGCGCTCGAGGTAAAAATCGCCCAGATCGTTCAGCGTGTCGCCCGCTTCTTTCTTGGCGCCAATCTCTTGGCGGATCTTCAGGGCATCGTTATAAGACTTGAGTGCCTCGTCAGGTTTGCCCAGCGAGAGTTGCACCTCCGCAATCTCTTCCAGGCTCGCGGCCACGCCGCGCTTCTGCCCCAGGCGCTGGTTGATGGCCATCGAGTCTTCGTAGTTGCGCAGGGCCTCGGCTGGCTTGCTCATTAACTTGTAGGCGATGCCGGTCGCCTGCAAAATAAGCGCCTGCTGCTCCTGGTTATCGAGATCAATCGCTATGTGGCGGGCCTGATCGAGCGGATCGAGCCCCTTCTGCGGATTGCCGGATTTGATCTCCACCCGGCCCATGGCCAGCAGCGCGTCCAGATTCTTGCCGTCAGCTTTCAGCACGTTCGCATAGTTGGCGCGCGCCTTGTCGAGGTCCCCGGCATCTTCATATAGGCTTCCCAGGGCGAATTGCACGTCGAGGTTATCGGGAAAACTCTTCGCCAGATTCTCGTAGGCGGTCAGAGCCTTCTGATTGTCCTTCGTGATGCGGGCCAAACTGGCTTCAATGAAATATTTCTGCGCCAGCGGCAGGTTCTGGCTCAGATCAACCGCGTGGCGGGCGGCCTGCTCGGCGTCCGCGTCGTATCCCAAGTCAGACAAGGCTTCGCCCAAGCGCGAGTACGCGACGGCAAACTGCGGATCTTCTTTGGTCGCGGCTTCGAACTGCTTCTTCGCTTCGAGATTATTTCCCTGGCGCAACAACTGCAGTCCCTGGTTGTAGTCGCGCAAGCGCGTCCACCGAAGTCGAGGTGGGCTTGAAGGATTGCGCTTGCAGCTCCTTCACCAGATCGGGCGACAGCGCAAGGTTCTGGCGGATCATCGCGGCCAGCCGATCGACCGCAGCCGACAGGTCCTGCTGATTGGCGGCTTCCGCCTTCACCGGGATGGTGCGATTGTGTTTCCGATCCTGAATCGTGGCGTCGATGCGGATCTGGTCGCCGAGCTTGGTGTATTGTCCCCAGACCAGCGTGTCGGCATTGGTGAACTCGGCCACCCGGCCGAGGGTCGACGGATCGACGATGGAGTTCTGAGCAATACGCAGATCGTGGAAGACCTGCTGCACGCGATCAGACGAGACGGCGCGCAAATGCGCGGACTGGCCTACGTCGGTGCTCAACATGTCGGCGAGACTGGGCCCCAGCCAGTCCCAGGACGCGTCCCCTGATTTGTTTTGAAACGGAATCACCGCCAGCGACAAAGCCTGCGACGTGGCGGCTTTTTTGGCTGAAGACGAGAAGAGCGGTCCGCGGAATACGTAGCCCACAATCGCCAGCACCAGCACGGTGATGATCCCGGTCACCAGAGGCCAGTGGATGGTGCGCCCCCAGGGCTCGACCGCCGGCTGGAACTGCAAGTTGGCCGCCGCGCCTTTGCCCGAATAGGCATCCAGATCGCGCAGCAACTCGGCGGCATTCTGGTAGCGCAGTTTCGGATCGCGCTCCAGGCACTTGCTGACGATGTTGCTGAGCGGCCGCGGGATCGTCCCATCGTGATCGGAGACTGGGATGGCCCGTTCCTGCGTACGCTTGATCAGGCTGGCGACGGCGCTTTCGGCTCCGTACGGCGCTTTCCCCGTCAAAAGTTCGTAGAGGATCAATCCCAGCGTGAACAAATCGGAGCGCTGGTCTAGTTCCTTCGCTAGCGCCTGCTCGGGTGACATGTATTCCATCGTCCCCACCAGAGCGCCGGTCTGGGTCATGCCTTCGCCTTCGACGGTGCGCGCCAGGCCAAAATCCATTAACAGGATCCGCCCGGTGCGATCGCGCATGATGTTCTGCGGCTTCAGGTCGCGGTGGATCACTCCCACGTTGTGCGTGGCCTCGAGGGCGCGGCAGATCTGTTCCGTGATCTGCACGGCTTCCTCGGGCGAGAATTTCTTCTTCTCCTGGATCAGGTGGCGCAGGTCTACGCCTTCGACGTACTCCATGGTGATGAACTTGACGCCGTCGGCATCACCGAGATCGTAGATGCGGATGACATTCCTGTGCGTGACCTGATGGGCGAGCAGGAGTTCCTGCTTGAACCGCGCCAGGATCGAAGGATTGGCGGCCAGTTGCGGACGAATCAGCTTGAGCGCGACCGGACGGTTTAACTCCCGGTCCATCGCCTTGTACACCGCGCCCATCCCGCCTTCACCCAACAACTGCATAATCTCGTAACGGCCACCGAGGACGTCGCCGGTCCGGAGCACCGGACCGCTGGTCGGAGTCTGTACCGGTCCCGGATTGGTGGGACGAACCGGCGGACCCTTTCTGACA
This sequence comes from uncultured Acidobacteriaceae bacterium, assembly GCA_963701935.1. Lineage (GTDB taxonomy): Bacteria > Acidobacteriota > Terriglobia > Terriglobales > Acidobacteriaceae > Sulfotelmatobacter. Next base: position 324,403 of record CAVPBT010000007.1, read on the forward strand.
TACGAGGCCTTGGCATCGACCATGGTCGCCTCGGGATCAGCGTACGAATTGGAGAAGTCAACCAGCGTCGCGTCAGGTTCGGGCGCAGGGTTGGAGCCAGCACTGTCCCCTTTGGCGGGAACGCTCACACCGGGCGAATTGGTCGCATTCTCTCCGTCTTGGGGATCGAAGCGCGGATTCCGGTTTTGCATGTTTTGCCTGGCTGGGTCCAGACCGAAGAGCCCTTAAAAATGCGCCGCACAGTACTGCAGAAGTCTCTGAAGTATATACCGGGTGAGAAGCGTGCGCACCAAGAACACGCTGCGCAGGCAGGCGCGGCGCTTACTTCTTTGAGGCGGCTGTTGGCAGCAAACCGTAGATGCTGAGTTTCGTCTGGGTGCCCACGTAAACCTTGCCGTTGGCGACGGTGGGCACACTGAACTTCACTGCCCCACCGGGATCGTCCCGCGCAAATCTCTGGCTGCTGCTGTAGAGTTCCGTAGCCAGATTCGTGGCATCGAACGCGTAAAGAACGGCGCCGTCACTGTTCTTGTAAGTGGAGGTGTCGAGGGCCCACACGATGGCGTTGTTGTCCTGGTTGGCGGAGACCGAAGTTGTGGCGCCGGGATAGGCAAAGACCCTCGTCGTTTGCGAGGTCGGAGTGGTCGTCAGCAGACCGGTGTTCGTATTCAATCCGAACGCCTTCAGCGTATCTCCACTGGCGCCGAAGTACAGGCGGTTATTCCACCATGTGGGCGAGGCCCACATGCCCAACTCGGCCCCGGCCAGACACTGCACGATCTGGTTGTTATTGAGCGCGTTGTAGTGGCCCATATTGTCGCGGTCGACCAGATAAATGTTCCCCACCTTGTCGCCTTGGACGAGCAGATGAAGATGCGGCCCCTTTGTTTGATCGGGCAGGAGCATGGCGCCTCCCGAACCGATGTCGTAATCACCGACATTCAGGTTGGGGCCGTTGTAGGGAGTGAAATAGTCCGAGACCGCAAATGTACCGTTGCCGGGAGGCGTGAGCTTCACCAGGCTTTGCCCATAATCGCCGCCTGCAGTGTTCGCGTCGAACGTCCCATTGCCGACAGCGAAATAAGTATTGAGTGCGAGATCGCCTGCCGGCCCGGAGCCGCTTTCCCAGACCGCGCCTTCGCTGCCATTCGGCGTTGTAACCCAGACTCCCTTCTGCGTCAGTGAGGTGTGGTCGTACGCCATGAGCCAGCCATGGTAGAGGCCGCTGTCGCAGTGGGAGCCCCACGCGATGTAGACCATTCCGTTCTGAAATAACAAAGCGGAGCGCTGATTCTGGATCTTGGGATCGAAACTGATCGTCCCATGCTGTGAGCCGCTGCCGCTTCCCGAGACCGATGCCTGAATCACCACCGGACCGCCGAATTTCTCCGCCCCGGTCCTGATGTCGAGTGCGTGCAGGCGCTGGTAATACTGGCCCTTCTCTTTCGTTCGGGCGACCACATACAAAGTGCCGCCCGTGGTATCGATGACTGGCGTGCCCACGATGCCGATCTTCGGGCTGAACAGGTCGTCGCAGTTCACATCTGTCGCGGGCACGGTCGTAACGCCGCCCTTGGGATTGATGAAACTCGCGTGCCACAGCGACTGGGCGTTGCTTCCGGATTTGCTGTCGGCGTCAAAGGCATAGACGCTGTCGTTCATCGTCGCCACGTACACCACATTGTGCGTACCCTGCCCCGTTATGCTCACATTGGGCACGTACAGCGGTTGCGCGTAGATGTAGCCGTCAACAAACTGCGAGAAAAGCTTGCCGAACGTAGCCGGATTCACGTTGCTCGTAGTGAGCGTGGTTTCCAGAAGATTGTTGCCGGTTCGGCCCTTGTCGTTGTGATAAGTGGCGACGGTTGCCTGTGCCGCGGAGAAGTCGAGCAGGAGGAGCCAGAGGACTAAGAGACACAACGGTCCGCCAAAACGGCGCAGGCTTCGGCCCGGCGTTCTCCTCATGAAGCATTCTCCAATCGACTCGTTCTTCAACCCCTGGTGAAGTCGTGCGGACCGAAAATCGCAGACGGAGGAGGAGAACTTGACCATTCAATGACGGAAGACTCTTGGGGAGGAACAGCGGTATCCGACATCTTCCGATAGGCACCCGCGAGCGTCAAGGATGAAAGTTCTTGCACCTACCCGGCGCAAGGTCCGCGCACGCGGAGGGCTCAGATTGACGTCACCGGCCAGAACCCGTCAAAGTAATGACGACGGATCGCCCTCGATACGGCCCCCTATAGCATCTCAGAGTAGGAGTGACTTTCTTGCCGAGCGCCTACACCACGATCCTGCTCAATTCCCCGGGGAGGTGCGTGCGCGCAGCGCTCCAACGGACGGCTCTGCTTCTCGCGATCTTCCTCGCCGCCGCGTGTGCCTCTTTGGGGCAAGCGTCGGGACCGGGGCTGCTCGCCGATACGCAACCGACGACGATTCACGGCACGGTCGTCAACTCGGTCACCCACGCTCCCATCAGCCGCGCTCTTGTCTACTCTGCCGACAATCGCTATGCCATGCTCACCGACGGCGAAGGACACTTCGACTTCATTCTGCCCAAAGACGGCGATGACAGAGGACAGACATTTGCTTACGAAGGGCAATTCAGCCAGCCGTGGCCGGTTGGGGGCTCAGCCAGCCCCGTATGGCTGATGGCCCGCAAGCCGGGCTATTTGGACGATCCCAACGACAGGCGCCATGCAGACATTCTGCCCGGTGGTGACTATGCGATCTCCCTCATGCCCGAGGGCCTGATCAAAGGCCGGGTCACAATTTCCGAGGCCGATCCTCCCTTGGGCGTCAATGTGCAGCTTTACTCCCGGCAAGTACAGGACGGCATGCCCCGGTGGGTGCCTGCCAGCATGGTACGCACAAATTCTGAAGGAGAGTTCCGCTTCGCGGAACTTAAGCCCGGCACCTACAAGGTGCTAACGAACGAGTGGATGGACAACGATCCCGTCACTGCTGTCCCCGGTGGCCAGCTCTACGGATTTCCACCCGTCTTTTATCCAGGCGTCGCGGATTTTGCCTCGGCCGCCACGATTCCGCTCACCACTGGACAGACGGCCGAGCTGGATCTTCCCTTGACCCGCCAGCCCTACTACCCCGTATCCATTCCGGTTGCCAATTCGGACGGGAACGGCGGCATGAACATTATCGTATCGATCCAGGGACACCGCGGCCCGGGTTATTCGCTCGGCTACAACCCGGGCAAACCGGCGATCGAAGGGAGCCTTCCCAATGGCAACTATCTCGTCGAGGCCAGCAGTTACGGCCAGACTTCTTCTTCCGGCACCGTGCATCTCACGGTCGCAGGAGCACCGGCCGTAGGCCCCACTATGACGCTGGTTCGGAGCAGCTCCGTCGAGGTTCGCGTCACGGAAGAGTTCACTTCCTCGGAATCGAACAACCCGATGATGACGTGGAACGTTGCAGGACGCTCCTTCGAGCTGCATGGCCCTCGCGCCTACCTCCAGGTTCGACTGGAGAAAGATGACGATTTCGAACAGCAGCGAACCGCTTTTCCGCGATCTCCTACCGGCCCTAACGATGATTCCCTGGTCATCGACAATCTTTCGCCCGGCAAGTATTGGCTGCGCGCGTCCTCGAACCGCGGTTATGTGGCCTCCGCAACCATGGGCGCGATCGATCTTCTGCACGAGCCGCTGGTCATCACTGCGGGATCGACCACGCCCATCGACATCAAGGTGCGTGACGACTTCGCGGAACTCGACGGAACCGTGACGGGCATTGCAACCGGATCAATCCTGGCTCCCGGAACCCCTGAGCCCCCGATCTACTTGTATTGCGTCCCTCTGTCGGATAGCCCGGGAGAACTCCAGCAACTCGGAGCTTCCACTACCGATGGCAAGTTTGCGCAAGACCGCGTGCCACCTGGCGCCTATCGAATACTGGCCTTCCCGAACGCTCAACCGCGCCTTCCCTATCGCGACCCAGAAGCGATGAAGGCCTACGACTCTGTGGGTACGGTCGTTCATTTATCTCCCGGCCAGAAAACCACCGTGCAAGTGCCCATGATTGCGAGCAGTGAGTAAATGATGATGACTTCCGTGAACTCGGCACGCTCGTTTCTTTTCTCAGTTCTTGTCTGCCTGCTCACCGCGCGGCCAAATACCGCCGCACAGACCACTGCCGCTGCCCAGGCAAGTCCCGCCAACAACTACCGAGTCGCAGGAACTGTTGTGAGCAAGACCGACGGTCATCCTCTCGCCCGAGCACGCGTCACCCTGCGGGACACGAAGGACTCACGGAAGTTTGAATCGTTGATCACCGCGGAAGACGGCAGGTTTGATTTCCCTGTCGTTCCGCCCGGCAAGTACTCTCTCACCGGCGCGAAGCGCGGATTCATCACCGCCGCCTACGATCAGCACCAGCAGTTTTCCACCGCGATCGTCACCGGAGCCGGCATTGACACGGACGCTCTCCTCCTGCGGCTGGCGCCCGCGGCCGTGATCAGCGGCAAGATCCTCGACGAATCGGGCGAGCCGGTTCGCCACGCCACGGTAACGCTCTACTACCAGGATCACAGCAGCGGCGTCGACGAGATTCATCAGTCCCGCGGTGCACAAACTGGCGATCAGGGCGACTACGAGATTCCATCGCTGATTCCGGGCACCTATTTCCTGTCTGCGAGCGCCAAGCCCTGGTACGCCATTCATCCGCAGACCGATCCGCCGGGCTCTCGCTCACGACGGAAGAACGCGCCGGATCCTCCCGAAAACTTCGACCGATCCCTCGATGTTACCTATCCCGTTACCTATTATTCCGACGTCACCGAAACGGACAGTGCGACGCCGATTCCCATCCGCGGTGGTGAGCACTTGCAGCTAGACATTCATTTGAATCCGGTTCCATCCCTTCATCTGCTTTTTCATGTGCCGGTCCCTGCCGATCACGGCTATACGATTCCCCAACTCGAGCAACCTGCTTTCGATGGAACCACGTTTGTCCAAGCCGACAGTACTCGGGTGATTTCGCCTGGGTTAGTCGAAATCTCGGGCGTCCCCGCCGGCCGCTACAACATTCTCATCCGCCAGCCCGGACAGCCGGGAGTCTCGACTCGAGTGAACGGAGTGGACCTCATCAAAGACCACGAAGTGATCAATACCTCCAGCGCCGAATCCGCGAGCAGCGTCAAGATTTCGGTGCAAGTGACTGGGTCCACTTCGCTTCCAGATCAGCTTTCGATTGGCTGGCGGTCGTCGTCAGGCAGAGGCCTTGCTGGATGGAAGCGAGTCGACGCCAAAGGAGAATTGGAATTCCCGCAAATGGCGTCCGGTCGCTACGAACTAGCAGTGTGGGGCCCTCCGCAGCCCTACTCAATCAAACAAATGTCGGCCGAGGGGGCAACAGTTTCCGGTCACAGCCTGATTCTGCCTGCCGGAGCTTCAGCTACGGTCTCGCTGACTCTGGTGGCTGGCAGTTCGAACGTTGAAGGAACGGCAAAGCATGCGGGAAAGCCCTTCTCCGGGGCAATGGTCGTGCTGATTCCGAAAGACGCCTTGAAAGATCCTGAGGCGAATCGCGATCTGTACCGCCGCGACCAGAGCGACCTCGACGGGACTTTCAGCTTGCGGGATGTGATCCCCGGTTCTTACACGCTGCTGGCTATCGAGAACGGATGGGATCTGGATTGGTCGCAACCTGCCGCGATCGCCCCTTATTTGAGCCACGGGCAGACGATTCAGGTCGGCGCCCAGGTTGGCCGGACCATTCATCTCGCGGATGCCGTCGAGGTGCAATCCAAATAGCCGCGCAGGCGCTTGCTTGCTGCTATTCTCGTCTAGGGCTCCAGCAACTAATCCCGCGGGAGGAGTCGGCATTTTCCATGAAAGCTCTCTGTAAAGCGGTGATTGAGATTGCCTTCATCATGTTCCTGTTCTACGCAAATCTCCTGATGGGAGAGTTTGAGCGCTCGGGATTGGGACGGAAGAACGGCCTGAGCTGGGCCCTCGGAGACGTCTTCACCGCAGCCAATTTCGAAATCGCCATGATCGCCGCCCTCATCGGTTATCTCTTCTTTGAATTCCTGCGCAAGAAGTTCTAGGCGACCCTCTCGTTCGAGCCGGGTGCGCCATTCCTCCCGGCGTCTTTGCGGCAAAAGTGGCGATTTTCAACCGAGAGGGGCAGCCCAAGCTCTTGATCTCACTGGCATCATCAACACACTGGGTGCCCCACTCTTCGCGTGCTTTTCGCGAAGGGTGGGAGTCGATGGTGCCGACAGCACCCGTAAAGTCGAGGACAAGTGGAACGCTTCCCTTGTTTCTAAGAGCTGAGGGCCGAGAAAAACCGGTGAACCTCCCGTCTGTCCTTATGTTTCCGCGGTTAGCAGAATGTCATGTTCGCTTATTGTTCGATAAGGATGGTGTACTATGTTTGTCGTGTCAAAGATCGGTAATGGCAATGCCACTCTCTGACCTAGAACAAGAGGTCGTGTTAACCGTAGTTCGTCGATTTCTGGATGAGAAGAAGCCCACGCCGCACAAAGAGCTACTCCGTCAGTGCCGGAATCCGAAAGTCATCGAACGTCTAGTTGGCGGAGTTGTTCTTAATGCTGTCGCTCAGCAACCAGCGTCATATCTCCCGAGAGTTCTCGCGTTTGAGTATTGCGGTGACGCGGAAATGCTCCGTCGTGCAAAATCCGCATCGACAGTCGTAGTAAGAATCCTGCAAAACCTCTTCGACACGGAAATGGAGAAGGAGAACTTTACGGCCGATGACGTGGCGCAACACGCGGCCAAGATGTACGAGTCTCCTCCCGCAAAGGAGGAGATCGCCTTGGGCCTCTTCCTGGGGGCAGAGTTCGCAAACGTATTGAAGGTTTGCGGATTTAGTCTGGATCACACCGAGATGACGATGCTGCAAGTGCATGACAGCATCTTGGCTCTCTCGGACATTGACGGTCTTTGGGACAAGCACGTACGCGAATACAGCGTTTATCTAGAAGCGCAACTCCCCCTGGCGACAGAAGCCGTGGTGAAGGCCGTTGGCGGAAACGCGCAGGAGACGGCAGCTAGGGATGGCGGTCTCCTTGTCTTTATATCTCACAGCAGTAAAGATGCGGCGCTCGCGCAAGCTTTGATCGATCTCCTGCGAGCAGGCCTCGGGTTGCATGCAAATCAGATTCGATGCAGCAGTGTTGACGGGTATCGGCTATCGATCGGAGTGAATTCAGAGAGCGAACTGCGTGAGGAAGTAAACGCTGCAAAGGTCGTCATAGGCTTGATAACGCCAAACAGCCTTGCTTCTTACTTCGTGATGTTTGAACTGGGCGCAAGGTGGGGAGCAAACCTGTTTCTGGCTCCGTTGTTGGCCGGAGTTCAACCGAGTGAACTGAGCACTCCGCTGAGTTTTCTGAATGCGCTCTCTGCGAACAATGAGTCTCAGCTCCACCAACTTCTCGACAATATTTCTAAAAAGTTGCGATTGTCCCTTGAAGCGACTCATTCTTACGTACGTCACGTCTCCACCGTAAAAACGCTCGCCGACGCAGTTCCGCAGCCAACCTTCGGTCGGGCGACACAACCGCCCCTGAAATCGCAGTACAACATTAATTTCGTCGAAGCTACGTCTACAACGAGTCACCTCGGCGAACCATCAAATAGCACAATGCACGAATCACCGCAGCGATTGGGGGACTTTCAAATCTCAGTTATTAGATTTCGGAACGATGTGGTTGTTGGTCAGAAAGTGGAGGAGCCTTCTCTCACCTGCCATATTATCTACAGGGATCAGGATGGTAAGGAAATAACAGATGTGCCCAGAGGGGTCTGGCTTGATCATTACGGGGAGTCCGTGGACTTTGAGCTTGGCAAGAAACGGTCGGTCGTCATTTTTCTCCTTGCCAAACAAGGAACCGTGAAGAAGCTATGGAACGAGAGTTATTTTACGAGCACAAGTTGGATGGCGGACGGAAGGCCGTCGTTTAGGATCAGAGATGAGGGAATACGAGGCGAGACTGCCTCTGTAGAGATCAGCTTGCTGTCTGGGACTTCTTGCGTATTGCAGGCAATCTTTGACCTAGAAGAGCGAGAGGACGGCAAACTTCCGACGCTGAAATTGAAATCCACATCGGGAAACGGAACGGCAACTGGACTTGAGAAAACTTGAGTGCTCACCCACATGTTTCCCATGCTTCGATGTTACCCATGTTTCGTGTTTCGGGTGTGCCAATCCCTCAATGCTTTTCCCAAAACGGGAAGCTCTCGCCATTTTCTCTGCGGCTTCCCCACTTTCCCATTGACTTTGCCCTGCCACAAAGTAAATCCTAGAAGCTGCGCCTTAGTTCCTTGACATACCAACGGCAGCCTAACTCCTCTAAATAGAGGATTTTGCCCCTAAGTTGTTGTAGCCCTTAGATTTTTTCGGGTTTTTCCGCTAAGTCAATGATTCCAACAGATCGAGGGGAGAGGGGGTACCCAGCGATTACTAAATAGTAAACACCCGTCCCAAATCGGGAATCACCGCGTCCGCTCTCAGCCTTTCCTTCCTTTGTGAACCTACGTGCCCTTCGTGGGTTCCCGCTCTTTGACCTTTTGACAAAACACCAAACAACGTCAACAATCATCCGCGACCGAAGGAGCCCTCATGCTCGACCGCCGTCATTTCCTCTCCACCGCAGCCACCGGAGTCGCCGCCTTGTCTTCCTCTTCGTGGGCCTTCCGCGGCAACCTCTTCGCACAACTCCAGAAGGTTCCACCGCTGCCCGACCGTTCCCTGCTCGACAAAAACGAAGACGCTTTCTGGGCCGAGATGCGCAAGCAGTTCATCATCCCCGAAGACGAGATCTACTTGAACAACGGAACCGTGGGATCGAGTCCTGCTCCGGTCTTGCGCGCCATCTTCGACGGATACAACACGACCGAGAAAATGGACCAGCAGGATCCCGAGGACTATCCGATCTGGGGATATGCCGCGTGGAACGAATTCCGCGACCCGCTCGCCGCCTTCGTCGGCTGCAAGCGCGACGAGATTGCCCTGCTGCGCAACGCCACCGAAGCCAACAGCTACATCGCCAACGGCATCGACATGCAGGCCGGAGACGAAGTGCTGATGACCGATCAGGAGCATCCCGGAGGTGAACATCCCTGGGACTTGAAGGCCAAGCGCTATGGCATCGTTGTGAAAAAAATCGCGCTTCCCCGCCCAGTGAAAGATGCCGCGCAAGTTCTGAATCTGTTTAACGACGCCATAACGCCGCGGACGCGCGTGCTGTTCTTCAGCCACGTTACGACTTTCTCCGGAGTCGTATTGCCCGCGAAAGAACTCGCAGGGCTAGCGCGCACGAAAGGAATCCTCTCGGCGGTCGATGGAGCGCACGTTCCCGGCATGATGCGTCTCAACATCAGCGACATCGGATGCGACATGTACTCCTCGAGCCCGCACAAGTGGTTGTTCGCGACCAAGGGCTCGGGATTCCTCTACGTGCGCGACGAAGTGATCGACCGCGTGTGGTGCACCATCGCTACCGAAGGCTGGGACGACACCAAGATTCGAGCGGAACGCTTCCAGCGCATCGGCAGTTCGAATGTGCCCGCGCTGTGCGGATTGCGCGCGTCGATCAAACTGGCGAATGACATTGGCATCGACCGCATCGAGCGCCGTCACCGCCAGTCCGCCGATTACATCCTTGCTGAAATGAAGAAACGCGGCGCCGAGAGTTGGACTTCGCCCGATCCCGCACTGCGTTGCGGAATCGTCAGCGTGAACTGTCCACCGGTTCCGCGCATCGATCTGGAGAACTGGCTGTGGAAGACGCACAAGATCCGTATCCGCGGAGGCGATCCGAATAAGCTGCGCCTGTCGACCCCGTATTATCTGCAGAAGAAGGACATCGACCGCTTCCTGGAGAAGTTCGACGAGTATAAGAAGAAGGCCGGTCTCGTCTGAGAGCCGTGTAGGCGATCGAGCAGAACGCCTTCAAGAAAAAAGGCGCGGGCGAATGCGCCCGCGCCTCCACAATCTATGTTGCCACTCAACTAGTCGTAGTACTCCAAGCCCAGGTGCGTGATTAACTCCTCGCCCTTCAAGTGACGGAGCGTGTTCTTCAGCTTCATCAACTGGATGAACAGATCATGCTCCGGATACAGTCCTGGAGCCGTCATCGGTGACTTGAAGTAGAAGCTGAGCCACTCCTGAATTCCCAAACCACGTAGCTCGGAAGTGCGCTTCGCCAGGTCGAGGAATAGGACCAGGTCGAGCACGATCGGCGCCGCGAGAATGGAGTCGCGGCAAAGGAAGTCGACTTTGATCTGCATGGGATAGCCGAGCCATCCGAAGATATCGATGTTGTCCCAGCCCTCTTTGTTGTCACCACGCGGAGGGTAATAATTGATGCGCACTTTGTGGAATATGTTTCCGTACAGCTCGGGATAGAGACCCGGCTGCAGAATGTGCTCCAGCACGCCCAGCTTGGATTCCTCCTTGGTTTTAAAAGACCCGGGATCGTCTAGCACTTCGCCGTCGCGGTTGCCGAGGATGTTCGTGGAGTACCATCCGCTGAGGCCGAGCAGGCGGGCTTTGAATGCGGGGGCGAGAACGGTCTTCATCAACGTCTGGCCGGTTTTGAAGTCCTTGCCGCAGATCGGCGCTTCATTCTTGCGGGAAAGCTCGAGCATCACCGGCAGATCGACGGTCAGGTTCGGAGCACCGTTGGCGAATGGAACGCCTTCCATCAGCGAGGCATAGGCGTAGATCATGGAGGGCGCGATCATTTCGTCGTTCTCTTTCAGCGCCCTCTCGAACGACTTGACGGACTGGTGCGCTTCGGTGGGCTCGATATAGGACTCAGTCGATCCGCACCACATGGTGATGAGGCGGCTTGCGCCACTGGTTTTCTTGAAATCGCGGATGTCGTCGCGCAGTTGCTCGGCGAGATCCATCTTCGTCTTGCCCTTTTTCACGTTGGGGCCGTCGATCTTCTTCACGTAGTTGTGATCGAACACGGCAGCACGCGGCTTAATCGTGGAGAGGAACGGCTTCAACTGCTCGAGCAGACGGTAGTCGAGCACGCCGGCATTCGAAGCGGCCTCGTACATGTTGTCGTTGAAGATGTCCCATCCGGTGAAAACCAGATCGTCGAGTCCGGCGAGAGGCACGAATTCTTTTACCTTGGGAGAGCGGCCGTCGGTGCGCTTGCCGAGTCGCACGGTGCCCATTTGCGTGAGCGATCCGATGGGCTTGGCCAGGCCTTTGCGGATGGCCTCGACGCCGGCGACGAAGGTAGTTGCCACCGCGCCCATGCCGGGAATCATGACGCCTAGCTTGCCCTTGGCGGGCTCAATGGTGCCGGTTTCCGTCTTCGCTGCAGACCGCTTTGAAGTACTGGTACGAGCCGCCAGCTTCATCTCGCGGGTGGCGCGCTCGGCATGGGCGAGAGCCGTTTCACGATGCTCATGCTCGCGCGCGGCTGCGGAGTTGGCGAACTGCTTGCGGTGGCGGCGGCCGTCGGCATCCCACCAATCGGCCATGAAGACTCCCGGGCGTTTTTGGTACATTTGGCTTCCTTTCTGGTGACGGTGGCTGGTCACCGCCACCGCGACTGGGAATCATCTCACTTCCGGCAGGAGATTGGCAAATGCGTGCAGCGGAGCGTGGAAAATGGCTGCTCAGTTGCGCCGGGCGCCATCGAGCGGAGAAATGCTTCCTCGTGCGATCGCGAGGATCCCTGAGCATTTCGCCTACTTCGCCTTGTCGTATACCTCGTGGCGCTTCTGCTGATCCGTCTGGCGGTCGTAGTCGCGAGTCATCGCCTTGCCGTCGCTGGAAAGCGCCATGCGCGCGGTATCGAGCGCGTTGCCGGCGGAGTCAGTGGTCAGGACAACCAGCGTCGCGCCTTCCCAATGAGCCTTAACCTGACCGCCGCGGGAGTCGGACGTTACTTTGCCATCGGTATCGATGGTTCCGGATTCGGTGGACCTCTCCCCATTCACGGTCGCCTCTGCCGTGTATTTCAGAGTTGGACCCTTGTGATCCATCTGCACCACCAGCTTTGAAATGGGCGCTCCGCCAAGATCGGATTTGGCTACGTTCAGTTCCCAGTTGCCGCTGAAGTTTGGTTTGCTTTGCGCCGAAAGCGCCAGCGCGCTTAGAACCGTCATCGCGATGAGAAAGACCTTGTGTTGAGTGTTCATGTCCCGAGGTTACGGTTGAAGGAAGTGATTTGTTCCGCTCTAACCGGGTCGGCGTGTTTGCTTCTGATCTAAGGAGGCGATGGGTCACACACTGTCAGTGTTATGTGTGCGACGCTCTCGGCCGACGCCGGGGTGACACTACGCTGCGTTCATTCCTCTCGCGCTTATCTTTGGCTCCACGTTACTCAGGTCACGGTGCCAGCGTGAATCACATCCATAAATTTTTTGAGTTGGACGGCTGCACCGGTTGTGTTGCATAGTGGAATCACTTCGCAGCCGGCTCTGCAGCCAGTCCCGCGAAGCTGCTGTTTGCGTGCCAGCCGTGTTTGCGGCATGCAATTCTTATCGACCCCGTCGATCTCCACCTCAGCCTGAGCCCACGCCATCCGGCCTCGCGCCGGTAGTGTGCTCTTCAGACGAGTTCTTCACAACGAAGACTAAGGAGATTCCATGAAAACCATTCGTAACTACGTTTACGCGGCGCTGCTCGCCGCAAGTGTTCTGAACTTCACACCAACCCTGGCTTCGGCGCAGGAGGCGGCGCGCGGTAAATTCACGCTGACTCATGAAGCACATTTGGGGAATGCTACGCTCGCGGCAGGAGACTATGCGTTTTCCTACGATCCTGACAGTGGCACCCGCATGCTCAGTATTAGCAAGCTGAGCGGAGCACGCACCGGGTACATGGTGCTGGTATCTGATACGGAGGATCCGAAGCCGTCGGATCAGAGCCGGCTCATTCTTGAAGCTACGCCCGACGGCAGCTACATCAGCGCCATGCAACTGCCAGAATTCGGCATGACGCTGCGGTTCACGGTGCCGTCGCACACCACGGAGAGACAGATTGCCAAGGCCGGTACCTCGGCCGCGGTGTCGGGCCAATAGTCTTTACTGCTTGCCTGGAAAGCCGAGGGCGGATGGCGAACCTGCCGTCCGCCCTTGGTGTTTGTGCGAAGTCTTTCCGGGAGGGTATGCGATGGCCCCAGCGGCTAAACAGGTTGCTGAAGAACGCCCTTTCGGCTGCTGGTACTGCGCAGCGTCTGAAGCCGAAAGATTGTCGAGCACTTACGGCATCGCTAAGGAACCTCTGAAGAACTCTGCGATCCACAGGCGGAGCGTATAGGGTGTAAGTCGAGGTGAAAAGGCGAGTGCGACAACAAACTCTGGCGGCGCAGACGGGGTTCGAGAAGTACGGGCGGAAGACGAAGCGGGAGCGGTTTCTGGAGGAGATGGAGCAGGTGGTGCCGTGGGCCGAGTTACAGGGGTTGGTGGAACCACACTATCCGAAGGGAGAGAACGGGCGGCCTCCGGTAGGACTGAGCATCATGTTGCGGGTGTATTTTCTACAGCAGTGGTTCAACCTGAGCGATCCGGGGGCGGAGGATGCGCTGTATGAATCGCCGGTCCTGCGGCACTTTGTGGGCATCGATCTGGGGCGTGCGCCGGTGCCGGACGAGAGCACCATTCTCGGGTTTCGTCACCTGCTGGAGAAGCACGAACTGGGCGGGGCGATGCTGAACGCAGTGAACCAGTATCTGGAAAGCCGGGGCATCCGCATCACCACGGGGACGATTGTGGATGCGACCATTATTCATGCGCCCTCGTCGACCAAGAACCGGAGCGGAGAGCGCGACCCGGAAATGCATCAGACGCGCAAGGGAAAGCAGTGGTACTTCGGGCTGAAGGCGCACATCGGAGTGGACTCCAAGCAAGGCCATGTGCATTCGGTGTGCACGTCGGCGGCTTCGGTAGCGGACAAGCACATGCTGCCGGATCTGCTGCACGGGGAAGAGCGCAAGGTGTGGGGCGACGGTGGATATCAGGGACAGGGAGAAGCCATCCGGCAGGCGGCGCCGCGAGCGCAAGATATGACCAGCCGCAGGGTCAAGTACAAGAACTTTGTGGACGAGTTACAGAAGGCCAAGAACCGGGTGAAGGCCAGAGTGCGAGCGAAGGTGGAACATCCGTTCCGGATTCTGAAGCATCTTCGGCTTCGAGAAGGTGAGATACCGCGGGATACAGAAGAACCATCATCGACTGTGCGCCAGCTTTGCGCTGGTGAACCTGTACTTGCACCGCAAACGGCTGGCGGTGGCGAGGGCGTAGTGTCTTTGAAAGCCGCGTAAATGGCGGGTTCCGGCAAGGTCGCAAGCCCTACAGGGGAATTCCTGGCCGGTGCAGGTCTGGAATTCCCGCCGCCTTCAAAATTGATGGTTGCTCAGAGGTTCCCTAAAGCGATGCCCTGCTGCGAATCGAAGTCGGATGAGTCCTGGATTTGAGTTCGATTGTCTTCTGGAGGTGTGGTTATGGCTAGACGCGGGCGGGGGCGCCCCCGCCACATAACCCGACTACGCTCGACCCGGGCTTACGCGGGCTGGATTTGGGAGTTGCCGCGGACATCGTCGCTCAGGACAATGGCTTCGGCGATTTCCTTCATGGGTTTACGTTTCTGGCGGCTTTGGCGTTGCAGGGCCAGGTAGGCTTGCTCCTCGTTGAGACCCAGATCGCGCTGCAGAATTCCCTTCGCACGCTCGACGATTTTTCTGGTCTGCAATTGTTCAGCGAGCGTGGAGTTGGCTGTTTCAAGTCGTGCGAGTTCAAGTTCGGCGCCCACGAGAAATCCGACGGTGGAAATCATGCGAATCTCGCGACGGCGGTAGACGTGGTGCTGGCGGTGCTGCAGGTTGATGACGCCGACGACACGGCCACGGCACATCAGGGGCACCGAGAGAAAAGCTTCATAGCTGTCTTCCGGCAACTCGTTGAAAAACTGAAAGCGCGAATCGTGCGAAGCTTCCTCCGGAATAGCCACGGGCTCGCGATGCTCCGCGACCCATCCCGTAATGCCCTGTCCGACGCGGAGTTTCAGCCGGTCGACGACATCGGGATGCGGATTCTTCGATGCCCTAAGAACAAGTTCATCGCCTTCGAGAATGTAGATGAGGCAGGAGTCGCACTTGACCAGCGCAGAAGCAAATTCGACGACGCGATTCAGAACTTCGTGAAATCCTTCGCCCGTACCGAGCCGTTCGGTGATTTCGTGGAGTACATCTACGTGTGAGTCCTCAACCGATATTAAAGGTTCCATGCAGAACATTATCGATCTTGTAGAGATTATGTCTAATTCCAAATTTTGATGGATGCGATAAAGGAATTCCGTCGTGATTGTTACCAACGTTTAACATCTTTTGCGGAGTTTGCGCATCGCATCGGGGATGGTGGGAAGAAGGACAGGATTTCCCCTGCGCCCGAGACAACTGTGGAGTGTTTCTATTTCGCCGGCACCACCAGAAGCCAGGCCAGCAGACCCAACAAAACCAAAGTGCCAACCAGGGAGAACAGGGTGTGCAGCGGGTGAAAATGGAAATAGGGATTGCGATTGAGGCGATAGCGTGTCGCCAGCATAAGACCTCCTTGGCTTCATGCTACGGGTGCAAATGGACGGCCTGTCTAACCTATTTTCCCACTATTTCAGAGAGAAGGGTGCAACTTTTTGCGCCCCTGTGTTACACCATTCGAATGCCTGAAAAGATTGCTTTGGTTACCGGTGCATCGAGCGGTTTTGGATTGCTGACTTCGATTGAACTGGCGAAAGCGGGCTTCCGCGTGGTGGCCACCATGCGCGATCTGGGGCGGCGCGACCGGCTTGACCAGGCGGTCGCAGCCGGCGGAGTTGGGGCGAAGGTCGATGTGCGGGCGCTCGACGTCACAAAGTTTGACACGATCCCAGGCTTCGTCGACAGCGTGGTACGCGACTATGAACGGCTCGATGTTCTGGTGAACAATGCGGGATTCGCAGTGGCGGGGTTTGCGGAAGACATTAAGCTGGATGAGTTGCGGATGCAGTTCGAGACCAACTTCTTCGGCGCGGTTGCCATGACGAAGGCCGCGTTGCCGACGATGCGGCGGCAGCATTCTGGTCACATCATTCAGGTCTCGTCGATCTCGGGATTGCACGGGTCGGTGACGATCAGCAGCTATTCCGCGTCGAAACATGCGCTCGAAGGGTGGAGCGAATCTCTGCGCATGGAATTGAATTCGCTGGGAATCAAGGTTGTGCTGGTCGAACCGGGAGCGTTTCAGACTGACATCTGGACGCGGGGCGCGGTGATGGGAGAGCAGGCTACGAAACAAACTTCACCGAATATTCAGCGGAGCCTGCGGATGCGGGAGCGCGTTCAAAAACTTCCCAAGGCGGATCCGATTGCGGTTGCGCGGGCCATCGTCGCCATCGCGCAGGATCCGAATCCCAAGCTGCGGTATCTGGTCGGGCGCGATGCGAAGATGCAGCTCGCGTTGAAGCGCATTCTGCCATGGAAGTGGCATGAGAAAGTGGTTGCTAACTTTCTCAAGATCGATCAGGAATCTTAACCACAGAGGACACGGAGGACACAGAGGGAACAACTCCGGTCTCTCTGAAGTGGTTTCTAAGGTTCCCTCTGCGTCCCCTGTGTCCTCTGTGGTGAGGGGTTTAGGGTTTCGCGTCCAGATCGACCGTTTTGATCGGCAGATCCCAGTGGGCATCGAGGATTTCGAAACGGCGCTGTTCTTCGCGCTGGAAAGTTTCCTGGTCGGGATACATCTGTTTTTGCAGCGCAGCCTCGTCGAAAGGCTCGTTGGCGACGGTGGCGTTCTTGAAGACGATGGTGACGCGGAAATCCCAGCGGCCGTCTTCGGTGGTGTGGTAGCGCGGCTGGTCCATCCAGACTTTGATGATACGTCCCATCTCGGATTCTTTTTTCAGGACGGGATAGTGATTCTTCTTGAAGAGCTTAAGGAATTCGTCGGCGTGGCCCCACTTGGTTTTGTAGTAGTACTCCACGACGAAGGGCTTGTCGGACGCCGTGGACTGCGCGCGTGCGGCGATGGGCATGACGATGGCGATGAATAACAGGGAGGCTAGGACGTAGCGCATGAAACCTCCTTGGACTGGGGTGCTTTGCTTGTACACCAAGGGACGGTTTGCAGCAATAGGCTGGGGCGTTTGTGAGAATTGCGGTGACGGGGCGGAGGCTGCGGTGGTGGACGTAGGGATTCTTCGACTGCGTGGCCGTTTCGCTTCGCGACCGGCCACTTCGCTCAGAATGACATGTTTAGAGGGGGCTGATCTGTGAACGAGGAACGGGAAATCTTGCGGCTGTTTGAGGATGGGGATCGGGCTCTGATCGTAGGCGACGCGGGGGAGTTGTTGCGCATCTTCGCTGACGACTATGTGCAGTATGACGAATCCGGGAATGTTTCGACCAAGGCGGATGTGATCGAGAAGTTGGGGTCGGGGAAGATTCGATATGTGTCGATGGTCTCGACCGGAAGGCGCATTCGAGTCTTGCGAGAGGACGTGGCGATCGTCCACGGATCAGAGGACGATGTCGTGGAGCAGAACGGGCAGCGCTTCCCTGTTCGGTATTTATATATGGATGTGGTCATGAAGCGCGGTGGACAGTGGCAGATTGTGGGGTCACAGTTGGCGAAGCCAACTGAACCTCCCTGAGTATCGCTGTCGAGGTCTGCGGGGTTACGAGGATTGATCGGGAACGGGAGCGGGTGTCCACACCAGCAGGAGAAGCAGTCCTAGGGCGAACAGAGCACGTACTGCCAACGGCGGTCCTCCGAACACACTGAGGCAGAATCCATACAAGCCAACTGTATAAGCCATCACGATCCGCACGATATTCCCTGCTCTCCAGCGAGTGAACGGGGTCGATGTCGACGAACTTCTCCTCGGCCGGTTGACGATCCTTCGCTGAACGGTGAAACCTAAGATGCCCGCCCAGACGCCCGCCACAATGAAAAACCAATGTGCAGCGGAAAGAGTGCCGTTCCATTCGTGTCCCATCGAGCGACTGAGCCGCATACATTCGAGAAGCAGAAGGATACCGGTAATTTGCCCAAGGCGGAGGCGCATTGTCCAGTTCACGGACCAAACTCCTTGTCGGCTGGAGATCTTACTGACGACCGATCGCTGACGGCTGAGAGCTGATTCTGTTCTGCCAGTGGCTCCAGACAAAATAGGCGATGCCTGCGACGAGCACGACACCGATCACGGCGTCGAACTTGTGGAAATATTTTCCGAGGTCGCGCCAGTTTTCACCCAGTTTCATGCCGAGCCATGCCAGACCGAAACACCAGGGCCACGACCCGAGGAACGTGTAGATGTGAAAGCGGCCGCGGGGCATGCGGGCGATTCCGGCGGGAAGCGCGATGAAGGTGCGGATGACCGGGAGCAGGCGGGCGATGAAGACGGCGAGATATCCCCAGCGCGCGAAGAACCGGTCGGCCCAGTCGAGTTCGCGGTGGCCCATGAGAATCCAGCGGCCGTAGCGTTCGACCAAGGGACGGCCGCCATAGCACCCGATTTCGTAGGCGACGAGCGAGCCGAGATTGCAACCGATGGCCCCGGCCGTCGCCAGCCACAACAGCTTGAACGTGCCCTGAAAGGCGAGGTATCCGCCGAAGGGCATGATCAGTTCGGAGGGCAGCGGGATGCAGGCCGACTCGATCGCCATCAGAAGCGCGATGCCGGCATAGCCGGTCACGGCGATGACTTTGCTGACGAAGACGAACAGGATGGCGAGGATTTTTTCAGTCATAAGAAAGCAGTACTCAGTACGCGGTACTCAGTACTCAGAAACCCCCATGGCTCCTGCGTACGCGCTGAGAACCTGTTCCAGTGTAAAGGAAATTTGCGGCGAGACTCTCGCTAAGAACAACTGAGTACCGAGTACTGGGTACTGAGTGCTGGTTTCTAGAACGAGCCTTCCTGGGTGAAGGCGTATCCGGGCAAGGTGGCGCCTTGCGGGCCCTTCGTTACCTTTACGCGGACCGTGAGGGCATCGGGGGCGGTGATTCCAGCGGGGCGGAGCATGGCGAACTGCGAAAAGACTTCGTTGTAGACCTTGGTGACGAGGTAATCCTGGCCATCGGCTTCGCTACGCCAGACCTGGCCGAGTTGAATGGAATTGACTGCCATAGGATTTTTCCTGACTCTCGCTGGGTTGCTTTCAGACTACCGGGGTGCGCGGGACGCGTCAATTCCCTGCGAGGTTACCGAGGGCCAACGCGCGACGTCGCGTTTGGCCGACTCGATTCGCCGAAGATCGTCGTTAGGAAGATCGCTGTTAAGATGTTGGGCCAAGGAGACGATCATGACTCGTGGTGTGGTTCCGCGTCAGCCCGCGCGTACCGGACGTCAGGACAAAGTTCGCGTGAAGAATGCTCATGTGGAGACGGGCGCTTTCGCCCGTCCAGGGCGAGGCAAAGCCTCGGCAGCCGCCCCAAAGGGGCGCCAGAAAGCCGCAGGGAGATCGGTTCCCACCTCCGCCCCGAAGCTAAAGGGCTACAATCCGGTCGCTCCCGAGCGCGTGGCGGAGATTGTGAAGCGGCTCGACCAGCTGTATCCGGACGTCAAGTGTGCCCTTACGCATGCCAGTGCTTGGGAATTGCTGGTGGCAACGATTCTGTCGGCGCAATCGACTGACGCGAACGTGAACCGGGTGACGCCGGATTTGTTCCGCAAATATCCCACGGTCGAGGCGTTTGCAGCGCTCACGCCGGAGCAACTGGAACCGGATGTTCGATCGACCGGATTCTTTCGCAATAAATCAAAGTCGGTGGTGGGAGCGGCGAAGAAGATCGTCGCGGACTTCGGGGGGCAGGTTCCCGATGACATGGAGAGGCTGCTGACATTGCCTGGAGTCGCGCGGAAAACCGCGAACGTCCTGCTGGGATCGTGGTTTGGGAAGGCTGTGGGTGTGGTGGTCGATACGCATGTGCACCGCATTTCGCGGCGGCTGGAGCTGACGACGCAGAATGATCCGCAGAAGATCGAGCAGGATCTGATGAAAATTATTCCGCAGGAGAAGTGGATTGTCTTCTCACATCAGATCATCTGGCATGGGCGGAAGTTGTGCATTGCGCGCAAGCCGAAGTGCGCCGATTGCTCTCTGGAGAATCTGTGTCACGCGGGGGATAAGACCTGGAGCACGGTCGAGATGCACAAGAACGCCAAGGTTTAGGTTTAACCACGGAGGACACTGAGGACACTGAGGACACTGAGGAACGCTCGTTGAGTTCCGCATCCTCTTCCGGCTAAAGCCTGATTTATTCCGTTCCCAGTTCATCCAGCATTGGCGCGCGCAAGCCGCGAAGCTGCCGAGTTTTCGGCTTGTCCTGGGCAAATACGATCACCTCGTTGGCGCCCTTTCGGAGCCAGGGTACCGGGACGTACAGAGTCTGTTGCGGGCCTAGATTCCAGAAGCGGCCGAGCGAATGACCATTGATCCAGACGGCGCCTTTACCCCAGCCTCGGGTATCGAGGAAGGTGTCGCCGGTGTCGGCTAGTTCGAATTGGCCACGGTAAAACGCAGGTCCCTGCGACCTGTCGGTGCTCGCCTTTGAAAACCGCAGCTTCGAGAAATCGTCCATCGGCAAGAGGAAAACTTGCCAATCTGACAACTCCTTGCCGCCGAGGGTCACTGAGCCATTGATTCCCTGGCGCTCGTTGCGCAACTCGGTGGTGAAGTTGATGCGGCCGGTGCCTTCGACGAGGATGTCGAGAGTTGAATCCGCGCTGGCCTCGATGCGCAGCCGATCCTGCTTCTTGCGGCGGTCGAGTGTGCCAGCGAGTTTTCCGTTGACGAAGATGCGGGCGTAGCTGCGTAGTTCGTGAATTACCAGTTCGCCCGTGAGGGGTTCCTTAATCTTTGTGCGGTAGAGGATGTATCCATAGGACTGGCCGAAGGTCTCCATGCTGTGCGGGCTTTCCACGCCGATCGCAGCCGGCAGGGTCGACCACAGCGGCGCGCTTTCTGCCAACTCGAATTCCGGGACTGCTATTACGGGCAGCGGCGCAGGCGGATCGGGAATAGTCACCTCCGGGCGGTGTTTAGCGATCACGTCGCGGAAGGCAAAATACTTCTGCGTGAGCGCGCCCGACTCGCTCACCGGAGAGTCGTAGTCGTAGCTGGTGACGTCGGGCTCGTAGTTTTTGTGATCCCAGTTGGCGCCATTCATGAAGCCGAAGCCGGTACCGCCGTGGAACATATAGAGGTTGATGGAGTATCCCTGACTCAGGATCCAATCGAGTTCTTGCGCCTGCTGGGTGGCGTCGGTGGTCTGGTGCTTTTCGCCCCAGTGATCGAACCATCCGTCCCAGTATTCGCCGCTCATCATGGGACGGCCGGGGCGGAACTTCTGCAGCTTGGCGAATTCTGACTTCGCCTCACCGGGACCGAAGTTGACGACAGCGTGAATGTCGGGGAGGGTTCCTGCGGGCAGTTCGTCGCCGCCATCGGCCGTGTAGAGCAGGACTTCTCCGAGGCCGGCGTTTTGTAGCGCCGCGAGAATGCGCTTCATGTAGGCGTGATCATTGCCGAAGGAGCCGTACTCGTTTTCCACTTGCACGGCGATGATGGGTCCGCCGCGGGTGATCTGCAGCGGGGCCAGTTCCCTGCCCAGTCGTTGCAGCCAGTGCTCAGCCGGGGCAAGGAATTTCTCGTCGGCGCTACGCAGGACGATGTTGGGATCGGCGAGAAGCCATGCGGGAAGACCGCCCAGATCCCATTCAGCGCAAGCGTACGGACCGGGGCGCAGGATAACGTAGAGACCTTCTTCCTGCGCGATGCGGACGAACGCGGCCACGTCGAGCGATCCTGTGAAGTCGTAGACTCCGGGCTTGGGCTCGTGCAGGTTCCAGAACACATACGTCGAGATCGTGTTCAGGCCCATGGCGCGCGCTTTCTTGAGGCGGTCGCGCCAGTATTCGCGCGGGATGCGCTCGTAGTGGAGTTCGCCGGAGATAATCTGAAAAGGCTTGCCGTCGAGCACGAAGTGGTCGCCTTCGATTCCGATGTGATCGGGAGGGGTGTTCCGGGCGAGGGCGACGGAGGATGCAAGCGCGAGCGCGGCACCCAGAAGGACGATCAGAGGAATGCGAGAAGGCGGGGAAGTATGCATGGAGTGCGGGACCTGATCAGCATGAGGCACGAACCGACGAAATCCACCTCTGCTAGACTCTCTTTTTTACCTTACCTTGAGGATCCGCGCCATGCGCCGCCGCGCACTCTTTGCTATCGTCATATTTATGAGTACTGTCGTTGCCGAAACCGCCGCCCAGACGTTGCCTGCGCCGCAGGCTGTGACCGATCCCAAAAAGATTTCGTCGAAGCCGAGCGCGCAGGTTGAACCCCGCAGCCTGACTATCGAGAAGCTGTATATGACGCGGCAGGTGGGGCGAGCGACGTGGTCTCCCGATGGCAAGAGCATTGCGTTCATCTCGAACATGAGCGGACGGAACAATTTGTGGCTCGTCCCTGCCGAGGGTGGATGGCCAATGCAGTTAACCGTGAGCGACCAGCGGCAGACGGCGCCAGCGTGGTCGCCGGACGGCAAATGGATCGCCTACCAGTCGGACTACGATGGCGACGAGCAGTGGGACATTTTTCTCGTGTCGCCGAAGACCGGGAAAGTCGTGAACCTGACGCAGACGCGCGAGATCGCGGAACTGAATCCAACATGGTCGCCGGACGGGCGCTATCTGGCGTATGAGGTGAAGCCGAAGACTTCTGCGGCATACGAGATTGACATTTACGACATGGTGATGCGGGAAGTGAGGCACCTCACGACGAGCACGCCACAGGACAAAGGAAATTACGGGATCACCTGGTCGAAGGATGGGAAGTCAATCGTCTACACGCAGGAGCAGGCGAAGGGGACGGACTCGAATATCTTCATCGCTGACGTCGCCACGGGTAAGAGCACGTTGCTTACGCCGCATGAGGGGGAGCAGCGGTATTACTCCAACGATCTCTCGTCCGACGGCACGCGCGTTCTGCTGACTTCGAACGCGGGCAATGGATACGAGAATATTGGGTTGCTGGATGTCGCGACGAAGAAGATCAAATGGCTCACGAAGGATAAGTGGGAGATTCGCGGACACGAGTTCTCGCCCGACGGCAAGCACATCACCTTCAGCGCCAATGTCGACGGGAACGAAGACATCTATCTGCATGATCTGGCGACGGGAAAGTCGATGGCGCTTGCTATTCCGAAAGGCGTGAACGAGCCTGTGGGCGGGCATTCGACGTTCAGCCCGGATGGGCAACGGCTGCTCTATAACCACAATGGACCGACCGCCCCGGGCGATTTGTGGGTCTACAACCTCGCCACCAGCAAGTCGCATCAGATTACGCATTCACTCGTCGGCGGCGTGCGCTCGGAGGACATGGTTGAGCCTTATCTGGTGCACTATCGCAGCCGCGACGGAAAGTGGACGATCTCTGCGTTTCTGTATGTGCCGTTCAACATGCCGCGCAACGGGCAGAACGCCGCCATCGTCTACATTCACGGCGGGCCGACGGCGCAGAGCATGAATTCCTTCAACCGCTTCGTGCAGTTCGCGGCCAATCAGGGATACATGGTGCTCGCGCCTAACTACCGCGGGTCGACCGGATACGGAAAAGAGTTTCAGCAAGCCAACCTGTTCGACATGGGTGGCGGCGATTTGCAGGACGTGCTGGCGGGCGTCGACTGGATCAAGCAGACGGGACATCTCGATCCAAAGAAGATTGCGGTCATGGGCGGAAGTTACGGCGGCTACCTGAGCATGATGGCGGTGACGAAGGCTCCGGAGGTGTGGGCCGCGGGCGTGCCGATTGTGCCGTTCGTCAACTGGTTCACGGAAATTGAGAATGAAGATCCCGTGCTGCAGCAGTCGGATCTGGCGACCATGGGCGATGTGGTGAAGAACAAGGCGCTCTATGAAGACCGGTCGCCGATCAACTTCATCGATCGGATCAAGGCGCCGCTGCTGCTGCTGGCCGGAGGGCACGATCCGCGGTGCCCGAAATCAGAGACGCAGCAGGTCGTCGATGCGATCAAGAAGCGCGGGGGGACCGTGGAGGCAAAGGTTTACGAGAACGAAGGGCACGGGTTCGCGCGCGTGGAGAATCAGATTGACGCGTACAAGCGAGTGGCGGATTTTCTGCTGGCACATGTGGTGCCGGCGGATTGCAGTTGCTCGGTGACGGAGTAATTGTACATACATTTTTGTACGCAATTAAGTTTCATTGTTATCAATAACTTACGGCTAAGTTACTGATTCCACTGGAAGCGATCGTCGCTGGCGGCCGATTCTAGAGCCGCCAGTCCGCGGACGACCTCCTGGCCTACGAGGAGGTCGATTATCGCTGCCAGGGGCCTTAGCGGCTCAGGAAATGGCATCCTGGATGGCGATAGAGGAAGGAAATCAGGCGTGGCGCCTCCGCACACCCGAAGCGTTATCAATAACTTGGCGCTAACTGCTTGACAGCACACTGAGTTAGGAGGCGGCCTTCAGTGCATCCGGTCGCTTCCCATTCTTTTCAATGACTTGCCTCTAAGCTCCTGATTTTGTTCGACCCGCAACCACCGCGACGATAGCCTCGATCAATCCTGGAATCGTGAACTCCCGAGCCGCGATATCGACGGGCAGGCCGAGTTCGCGCAGAGTCGCCGAGGTGACCGGGCCAATCGAGGCCAGCTGAATTCCGGCGAGTTCCTTGGAGCGCTCCCTGCTGGTTGCGCCCAACAGTTCCACGAAATTCTTGACGGTCGAGGAACTGGTGAATGTAACCACCTGCGGCCGTTTCCTGGGATTCTTGAGGGCGGCGCGCAGTCGGGCCCGAGAGGATTCGGGCACGACGGTTTCGTAGGCTTCGACGACGTCGACGTGGGCTCCGGCTTTGCGCAGTTCAGTGGGGATTACGTCACGGGCGACTTTTGCGCGGACCAGAAGCACCTCCTTCCCTTTGACTTTGCTCTTCAAGCTCTTGACGACTGATTCGGCCACGTATTCTTTGGGGACGACGTCGACCTTCATCCCGCGCTGTTCCATCGCTTTCTTCGTGGCGGGACCGATGGCGGCGATGCGCAAGAGACTGAAGTCGTGCCCTTCCCTTTTCTTACCCAAGCGTTTTTCCCCCCTGCGCGACCACATGGATTCAACGCCGTTGACGCTCGTCAGGATCAGCCAGTCATAGGTGGCGAGGTTCTTCAGTGCTGCGTCGAGCGGCTTGAACGATTTGGGTTTGCGGATTTCGATGAAGGGGATCTCTAGAACCTCCGCGCCACGCTTGCGCAGTTCGGCGGAGAGGGCACCGGCTTGGTGCTTGGCCCGGCCGACCAGCACGCGGATTCCGCGAAGGGACTTGGTTTGCGGGTTGAGTTTCTTGCTCATGACTAGATTGACGGGCAGGAGTTCCTTCGACTTCGCTCAGGAAAGGTCCACCCCACACGGGCTCACTCGCTCTCCTTCTTCATGCCTAGCTTCTGCTGTCTCATAAGGCGCGAAACGCCGGAGATTGCCGTGTCTTCCGACTTTTCCAGTGACGCCATGACGTTCGTCTGCTCTTCCTTAGTGCGATTCTGGCTTAGCTTGAACTTGGCTTCGATCCTGGTGACCGCAATTTCGACGCCAACGATGTGGCTCAACATGCGCTCGCGGTAGGTCTCACTGAAGGTTGCCCACTGGTCGGCGAAGGCGGGTTCGAAGGTGCCGATGAGTTGGTGAAGGATGCCTTGCAGATCCTCCGGAGACGTGAGACTCCGCGCATTTCCATAGACGTGTACAGCGCCGTAATTCCAGGTGGGGACGTTTTCGCGGGTGACGTAGTTCGAGGCAGAGACGTAGGCGTGGGGGCCGTGGAAGATGGTCATGCATGTGGGATTCTGTTCGAGATAGCGCCAGTGCGGGTTGGCTTTGGCCACGTGGCCGCTGATTATCAGTTGGTCACCTGCGGCGGTCACGAACACGGGAAGGTGGGTGGCGAAGGGGCCGTCGTCGGTGGAGGAGATCAGGATCGCGAAGGGGTTCGCGCGCATGAATGCGAGGGCGGAGTGGTCGTGCACGCGGAAGTGTTCGGGAATGTACACGTTGTTTTCTTTCGCCCCTTCGGGGCTGGGTTCATTGTCTTGTTGGCTTCCCCACGGCTTACGCCCCTTCGGAAGCCTCAGGGCGGGCTGCGGGCTGCACTCTTTCGCCGTTTCACGGCTCGTTCTGTGCTTGCGGCTGCTTCCTCCGCACGTGGATCAGCTTCTCTACCGCTGCTACGACCTCTCCCGATTCATCTTTCACTTCTACCTGGAACGTTGGCTCGTATTTCGGGAGCGTCTTTAGTTTGTCACGAATGTCATCCAGTTGGGCATCGGTCAGGCGAAATTCGGCGCGGACCATGCCCTTCCCCGGCTTGCGGTAGCGGATGCTGGCAGCTTTGTCCCAGACGATGTAGTCGCGGCCAAGGTTCGCCATCAGCATGAGCATATAGAAAGGGTCGGTGATGGCAAAGAGCGATCCGCCGAAATGCGTGCCGACGTAGTTGGCGTTCCACCAGTGGAGTTTCATCTCGACGTCGATGGCCTTCATGTCGGGCGCGATATGTTTCACGCGAATGCCCGCACCCAGAAAAGGCGGCCAGAAGTTGACCCCGCGGCGCAGCGCGTGGGACGACTTGGTGCCACCCAAAAGCTTGAGGAGGATGCTTCGGCTCATTCTGCTAATAACGCGGCGCCTAAAGGCGCGTTTCTGGTGAATCGCTGCACGGCATGCCTGAAGGCATGCCCTGATACAAACCTTGCGTTTCGCGGCTGGCGGATCACGGTTGCGGAGGCACGGCCAGGCCACGTCCGTAGACGGCTTCGAGGATCTGGTCGCCACCGCGTTTGAGCAGTGCTGCGCCGGCGTCGTTGCCGAGTTTTTCGGCGTCTTCAATCTTACCGTCGCGGGAGTCGCGGAGAAGTTTCGATCCGTCGGGATCGGCGACGATGGATTCCAGATGCAGTTTGCCGTTGCGCATTTCCGCGAAGGCGCCGATCGGGACCTGGCAGCCTCCGCCGAGGCTATTGAGGAGGGCGCGTTCACAGGTGGTGGCGGCGCGAGCGGCCGGATCGTTCAAGAATGCGAGCAGGTCACGAGTCTTGGCATCCCCTTTGCGGATCTCGATGCCGAGCGCACCTTGGCCTGCGGCGGGGCACATGATGTCGGCGGGAATGATTTGCTTGACCAGTTCCGTTTTGTCTAAGCGCTTCAGGCCGGCGGAGGCGAGGATGATGGCGTCGTACTCTCCCTGCTCGAGTTTGCGCAGGCGGGTGTCGACGTTGCCGCGCAAGGGATGAATGTCGAGGTCGGGGCGGACGGCTTTGAGTTGCGCCTGTCGGCGCAGGCTTGAAGTTCCGACACGCGCACGCTGGGGCAATTCTTGAAAGCTCGAATAGTGACGCGAGCAAAAAGCGTCGCGCGGATCTTGTCTTTCAGTGATGGCGGCGATCTCGAATCCCGGTGGAAGTTCGGTTGGGAGATCTTTGAGCGAGTGTACGGCGAGATCAACGCGTCCAGCGGCGAGGGCTTCTTCGATTTCTTTGGTGAACATGCCCTTGGTCCCGACCATCGCGAGGGCAACGTCGGTGATTTTGTCGCCGGTGGTATGAATAATTTCAATTTCAATTTCGATTTCGTGGCCGCGAGCACGCAGTAGCGCGGAGATGTGGTTGGCCTGCCAGAGGGCGAGTTGAGAACCGCGGGAGCCGATGCGGAGCTTTGGGCGTGAACCGTTGTGCGAGTCGGTCATTGGGTAATCCGTGAGCTTTCGTGCAATGGTGCCGTCGCTTCGGGACTCGCTCCGTCTACTGTGCCCATCCGGCACTGCCGTGTCGGGCTCTCCCATGCTGCCTCTTCGTGGCTTGGGACGGGGCGGAGTTCCGCTTCGTGTTCGTCGAAGAAGCGGACGACGACGCGGAAATTCGCTTCGGTGCTGCGGGATGTGTCGGGGTCATAGGGATCCTTCGACTCCGTCTGGCGGTTCGCTTCGCTCTCCGCCAGACTCCGCTCAGGATGACAGGGCTTGAGGATTGTGCTCAGACGCTTGGGAAGGTGATAGGACGTTGGGTTCATTGCCGGGTCCCCACTTCGTTTTTCTTTTCTGAGGCCTGCGCCTCTTTATCGCGCAGATTGAACAGGCGGCGGACTACGTCGACTACCGTTGTCGCTTCTGATTCTTTTGCCGCGGTCTTCAGCGTCGTGATGGGCGTGTGCATGACTTTGTTGATGATGCCGCGGGTCAAGGCTTCAACGGCCATTTCCTGCTCAGGGGTCAGATTGCCCATGCGGCCGCGCACGCGGTCGATTTCTGCCTGGCGGATAGTTTCCAGATGATCTTGCAGCGACACGATCGTAGGCACTACGTCGAGCGTCTGCAGGCGGGCTTCGAAGCGCTCGACTTCGCTGGTAATAATCGCTTCGGCGAGTTCGGCTTCCTTGCGGCGGTCGGCAACGTGGCTGCTGACGGCCTGCTGCAAGTCGTCGATGTCGTAGGTGAAGATGCCGTCGAGCTTGCCCATCTCGGGGGAAACGTCTCGGGGCACGGCGATGTCGATGAAGAACATCGGCCGGTTCTTCCGGCGCGAGAGGAACTGCTCACCGTGTTCGCGGCGAAAAATCGCATGGGGAGAGCCAGTCGAAGTGATGACGATATCGGCGCGATCGCAGGTGCTATAGAGGTCATCGAACTTGATCGCCTGGCCGTTGAACCTCTGCGCCAGACCGATGGCGCGCTCGTAAGTGCGGTTGGCGACGAAGATGGAAGCGCAGCCGTGGGCCATCAGGTGGCGGGCAGCGAGTTCGCTCATCTTGCCGGCGCCAACGATGAATACCGTCTTCCCTTCCAGGGTCCCGAAAATCTTTTTGGCGAGCTCGACCGCGACCGACGCGATCGACACCGATGAAGATCCAACAGCGGTCTCGGTGCGTACGCGCTTGGCTACGGCGAAAGCGCGGCTGAAGAGCTGGTCGAGTTGTCCGCGGACGGCTCCGATGGCGCGGGCGGTCGCGTACGCTTCTTTCACCTGGCCGAGAATCTGGGCTTCGCCAACGACCATGGAGTCCAGACTCGATGCGACTCGGAACAGATGCCGGACCGCGTCTTTCTCGCGGAATTCGTAGAGATGCGCGTCGAGTTCTTCTGGCTTGAGATGAAAGTGGTCGTGCAGGAATCCGCGCAGGTCGGCGTGGCCGTTGGTGGTGTGGGCCACGATCTCCACGCGATTGCAGGTGGAGATGACCATGCCCTCCTCAATCCCAGGATAGGCATTCAGGTCGCGGCAGGTGTCGGGCAGGCGCGACTCAGGGATCGCCAGGCGCTCGCGCACCTCGAGCGGCGCGCTTTTGTGATTCACGCCAATGAGCTGGAATCTCATAATTCGAGCCTCATGAGGCAGCGAACCTGTGGATCGCGGAGAAATAGTTTGCCGCCCAGGCGGCCAGCGCGGCCACGAAGGCGAACGTCGCCAGGAAGGCGGCGCGGCGGCCACGCCATCCCGAGTTCCAGCGCGTGAAGACCATCACCATGTAGACGGCCCACATCAGCAGCGAGAGCAGAATCTTGGGATCGAGGAAGTCCATGCGGCCGTAAGTGGTGAGGGCGACGATCGATCCGGTGATCAGTCCCAGCGTCATGAAGGGGAAGCCCAGCAACAGCGAGCGGTAGCCGATCTGGTCGATCACTTCGAGCGCCGGGAGAAACGAAATCAGGCTCGTGGATTTCTTGGCTTTCAGGCGGCGCTCCTGCAACAGGTAGAGCAGGCTGGCGCCGAAGCTGAGCACGAGCGCGGCATAGCCGGTGAAGATGAGGATGATGTGCGCGATGAGCCATCCCTTGTGCGAGACGAACTGAGTCAGCAGCACCGGCTGCTGGTCGACGGCTCCAACGAATGTCAGGAAGAAGACTATCGGAAAGACAACGACGCCGGGGGATGTGGTCTTGTAGATGGCATAGATGACCATGAAGAAGGTCATCGACAGAAAGGCCAGCAAGGATTCGCCGTTGTGAACGGACGCCCAGACGACCTGGCCCGATAGAAAGAGTTCCGCCAGCGAGACGAAGTGGAAGACCATGCCCAAACTGGCGGCGTGGAGGGCGATACGGCTGAACAGGTCACTGGTGCGGGTGAGCGCCACGAAGGCGTAAACCAGCCCGATGAAGTAGCACCCCAGTGCGAAACGCAGCCAAAGCAGAGACATAGGCCTTATAAGTTCCGGAATCCCATGAGTTTACCCCAAATCGCGGGTCCGGTCTGTCTTCCTCTTGTACGATGTTCATCTTCCACGGGGGGTGGGGGTAAAGCAAACAAAGCGGGTCACTTAAGCGTGTGATTAGGATCACAGACGACCGAAGAACGGCCGGGACTCTTCCACCTGCGCAACTAACCTCAGCGGATAAAAGCCGCAGTTCATCGCCACCACTTGCGGCACGAGTGAACTCGTGCCCTTCCCGGTTTCCGATCGTCGAGGCTTATTTTGTTTTCGGCGCTGCGTGCGGATTCTCGCTGCCGGTCGCGTGCGGATTTGTCATCCCCGGAGGTATGGTTCCTGCGGCGTGACCGGCTCCCATGGAGCCCATGTCGCCGGGGGCGAAGCAGGTGGCGCGTCCGCTGGAGGCGATGCGCAGCTGCGATGGACAATCGCCGCTGGTCAGGGCGGCCGACGGTCCCGATCCTTGCGACTGGACGGTGAACAGCTTGCCGTCGGCGTTACCGGCAACGCCCACAGCCATGCCGGGCATGTCGTAGGCAACGTAGAACGGATGCTTGCCCTGGCTCGCTTGCATGGCGCAGTCGCCAGCCGTCTTGGATTGGTCGGCGGTGGCCTGCACATTGAGGCGGCCACAATCGGTGGCTCCGACCCCGGAATATTCCCGGAGCTTCTGTTGCACTGCGTCGGGCGACTTCGGCGGCGGCACTGCTCTCGACAATGCGACCGGGTTTGCCGACTTCTTGGCGGTCAGAAAGAAAAAGCCAACCATCAGGATAACCAGGAGGATGATGAAGACAATACCGAAATTTTTCATGGCATTCGTGATTGTAAATCTGAGCGGCGGAGAGCGGCGAACCAAATCCAGACGCCAAAACCGGCCGAAGAGCTAACCACAGAGGACACTGAGGACACAGAGGCATCCTTCGGGAACCTCTGTGCTCCTGTGGATAGCGGTTTTGCTTCGTGCCTATGGCTTCCCCGTGAGTTGCTTTATCAAATCCACTTCGGCCTGGCGGTATGGGGTTCCGTCGGGGTGGAGGACTTCGTGGAACCAAACCGGCGGTTGATGCTTGACGTACGGATGCTCCCATGACTCCCATGGGTAGTAGGTTTGAGTCTTGCCGGCGACGAATCCCCAGTTGATGGCGCCCACGTGCTCCTGCTTGGCGATGGGCAGGATCGTGTCAAACGTGCTGCCGACCGAGCGTGCCATGTATTCCGTGCAGATCACGGGTCGGTGGAAGCGTCGCAGCCACGCGACCTCGCTCTTGAAATCCTCGGGCCAGCTGTAGTTGTGGAACGTGATGATGTCGGACTCGCGTACCTGAATGCGCTCGATCTCTTCCAGCGCGTTCTCATCCTTGGCGGTGTCGACCTCATAGACTCCGCTGGTGAGGGGCTGCGTGGGCTTCATTTCTCGTCCCCACTCGAAAGCCTGCGGCAGGAGCGCCGCGACGCGGGCGACTTTGTCTTTATTCTTCAACTCGGTCTTCGGATAGTTGCTGGTTTGATCGGATCCGGGTTCGTTCCAGACGTCCCAGCCGAGGATGCGGTCATCTTTGGCGAAAGCTCCCACGACTCCCTGCACGTACTCTTTCAGGCGAGGATACTGGCTGGGGTCGTCCAGAGCTTTCGCGCCGGGACTCTGCACCCATCCGGAGTTATGCACGCCGGGAATGGGGGCATGTTGCGGGCCCAGTTGCGGCAGCGGGTCCCAGCAGGAATCGAAGAGCACGAGCAGCGGGCGGATGTGGTGGCGCGAGGCAATCGTGAGGAACTGGTCGATGCGCTTGCGAAAGCCGGGGGCGTCCTGTTGCCACAGCAGATCGTGGAGAAAGACGCGCATGGTATTCATGCCCATGGCTTCGGCCCAGCCCAATTCCTTGTCGATCTGCGTGGGATCGAAGGTGGCTTCCTGCCACATCTCCAATTCGTTGATCGCAGATTTGGGGATGTAGTTGCTGCCGACCAGCCAGGGTTGCTGCGCGTACCATTCGTTGGCCTTCTGCTCTGACCAGCGCGGGGGCTGAGCGAGCGCACGGCTGGAGACAACCGCGAGTGTCAACAAGACCGAGGTAATGAAGCGGTATCCAAGTGTTTTCATGATGAGAAGTCCGCGATCCTTTATAAGCTCGCGCCTTCGGAGTAATCAAATGTGGTGACGGAAATCATCGCCTGGATGCGGTGACTCGTGATAGCTTCACTGCGCAGAATTTCGGCCGCCGGAGGGATCGTATGCGGTGCTCAGCGATGGTCCTGTTGTTGGTCTGCATCGTGGCGCCAATCGGGGCGCAAGAAAAGACGGACGAAGGCCCCACGAACGAAAAAGCGCAGAAAACCTACAAAGAGGGCCTTGTTTACTTGAACGGGGGAGCGACGCAGCGGGCGCTTGACGATTTCGCAAAAGCCGACAAGCAGGACTCCGGACATTGCCTAGCTTGCCAAAAGCAACTGGTAGCGTACGGGATACAACTCCGCAGTTGGAAAGTGGCCGAGACTGCGGCAGAGGAAATGATAACGGGGGCTCAGCGCCCGCACGACGTCGCCCTCGCACATTACCAATTTGGGGCCGTGCTGACGAATGAGGGTATGGACAAGAACAAAGATGAGTTGTTCACCCGTGCTCACGAGGAGATGACGAAGGCGCTAGCGGCAGTGCCGGGATTCGCTCCGGCCGTTCTTGGCGATGGGGAGGCCCTCGCCTGCCTCAAACAGGACGAAAAGGCAGTCGCCTGTTTTCAGCAGTTCGCAAAAATGATGCCTCCGGGAAGTCACGAGCAAAGGCGAGCTTTGCGTTACGCCAGCAGGCTGGATTTAGTGCGGGCTCGGATGGCGCCGTCGTTTGCGCTTACAACCGTCGACGGCCAGAGAGTTTCGCTCGACGACTTGCAGGGCAAGGTCGTGCTGGTCGACTTCTGGGCGACTTGGTGCTCAGCGTGCCTCACGGCTGTCCCGCACATCCGGGACATCGCGAAGAAATTTCAGGGAGAACCGCTCGTGGTAATCAGCATTAGCCTCGACACCAATCCAGGCGAGTGGAAGAAGTTCATCACGAAGCACGAAATGACCTGGCCGCAATATTTTGATGGTGGTTGGACTGGGCCAATCTCAAGGGCTTTTGGCGTGCATGCGATTCCGCAAACTTTCACCATTGACGCCGACGGCGTGCTGCAAGATGAACACATCGGCGACGCATCCATCGAAGTAAAACTGAAGAAGCTAGTCGCGCAAGCGCGGGAGTTGCAGACAACGGCGAAAGCAGCACCCCAATAAGAAAAACCTCGGTCCTAATTCATTCGACTCCCAGGCTCGTGAGAGCCGCTTCCAGCGCCCCCGCGTCGATCATCAGCCGTCGTCCCTGCGCTTTCACATCTTCCAACTCGTCGAAAGCGCGGAACAGGCGGAGCTTGACGGCGGCGTACTGCTCGGCATCGTTCAAGGGACGGCCGTGGGACTGGCTCCAGGCAGCGCGAGTGCTGTCTGGAAGGAAAACGCTGACCGCATAGGTGAGCTTGCGATCAGACGTGACGTCGAAGATGAATTCGGTGGCTGGGGCTTCGGGATCGTCAGGCAGCGCAGCACGTTGGCCGACGAAGTAGTACTGGTAGACGTATCCCTGAGCGCCGGTGTAGGTCTTCAAGCGGCGGACGGTCATCACAACATTATGGGCCGGGCGATAGTCGTTTGTCGCCTTCTGCCGGCTTATGCTGCCCGTTTCTGCAATGGACTATCGCCGAGATGACTGGCTGCTTTACGAACTGCCAATGCCATCATGAAGCGAGTCGTGCCGGTCATCACCATGCTGATACCGACGAATGTCCCGATGACCCATAACGCACTCGAGGGCCAGCGAGTCCAGATCAGGAAACCGAGGACCAGGGTAATGATTCCATCCAGCAGCATCCAGGATGAATTACCACTCTTGCGGGTGGCAAAATAGGCGACCACATCCGCGATGCCT
The DNA here is from genome assembly GCA_963701935.1 of uncultured Acidobacteriaceae bacterium. Taxonomy (GTDB): domain Bacteria; phylum Acidobacteriota; class Terriglobia; order Terriglobales; family Acidobacteriaceae; genus Sulfotelmatobacter. Next base: position 358,574 of record CAVPBT010000007.1, read on the forward strand.
TCGGCGAACAGAAATACTCCCAGCACGAGAGTTAAACCGGCGACGCCCGCAACAGGACGGGCAATCAAGCTGAATCCGGCCACGAGGTAAATCAACGCGACAACAACTTTCCAAACGATGTGGCCGATGCCCGTTGACTGAAAGGCGTGAACAAGTTGCGCAACGCCCGCAAAGATCACCATCCACCCGATGACGATGGCCACTCCAATGGATGAAACCATCGGCAACGCGATCGCCAGGAGCCCGAAAATGATCAATATGATCGACAACACGAGCGAGGTTCCAGATGCTTTTTTCAGTCCAGCTTCCAATGTGGTCATAGTTCCTTCCTGATCCGGCGGTCTGAACTCTCAGACGTTCGCCATGCCTCGACGTATCCGCAGCCTAAAGCTTTGCGCGGAGGAATATAGGCTACGTTCCCCATGGCAGTTTGACAACTGTGAAACGCACGGTGCCGGGTTGCAACCGGCTTAATGAGCGAGACAGCCTACGGAAAGCGGCTCTAATTCAGTCACTGACTAAGCGCCGTGACCTGCACAATGCAAGACACCGAGATAAACGCTCCACGGGCCGACGGTATCACGATACTGGTGGGCCATCACGCGCGACAGTTGATGCAGATGGGTGAGGTCGTGCACGGCCCAGGTCGCCAGCAGTTCCCCGAGTGTCACCGTTCCCAACGCTGGATGCATTCCACGCCGTCCGAAGTCTTGCTTCTGCAAATTCAGCGCCTGCAAGGCGGTCAGATTCTCTCGGCGCAGGCGCGCGAACTCGTCCAGAAGTTGATCGAGGGTCTTGCCTCGACTCTCCCGCTCCTGCGCGAAGCGGTCAAAGGGATCGAAGGGCCGGGTTTCCGCTTTTTCGAGGATTACCCGCGCGCGTGGCATCCAGTCATTGCGCTCCCCGGCGATCAGGTGGCCGACGATGTCGAAGGCGCTCCATGTTTCTTTCCCTTCGCTACTGCGTCCTTCGTTGGTGAGCACCCATCGATTGGGCAGCCCCCGCAACAGCACATCCAGAGTAGCGGGAGTGCGAGTGAGAATTGCGACAGCGTCAGCGAGGCTGAAATCCTTCGAGGTTTCCATGGCTAGGTAGATGCACCGACGGCGCTTTGGACGCAAGGATTAATCCCCCGCCGCATTCCTGCCGATAGGTCTTCTCAGGAGACCTCTGCATGCAGTTGCAATGGTTCTGGATTCCGTTGGGGGCGCTCGCCGTGCTGGCTCTTTACCAGCAGGTGCGGATTTATCAAATCCACCGGGAGTCAAAGAAAAAGGAAGAGCTATTCCAGATCGTGACCGAGAACGCCGCCGACATGATCGCGTTGGTGGACGTGAAGGGACGACGGCTCTACAACAGTCCGGCGTACAAAAGAATCCTCGGCTACTCGGCCGCGGAGTTGGGAGAGACTTCCGCGTTCGAACAAATCCATCCCGACGACCGCTTCCGGGTCCTCGACGCGGCGCGGGAGGCCAAGGAAACCGGCACAGGAAAACGGCTGGAATACCGCATCAAGCACAAGGACGGCAGCTGGCGGGTGCTGGAGTCGGTGGCGAGCACGATCCGGAACGCCAACGGCGAAGTCGCCAAGCTGGTGATTGTGAATCGCGACATCACCGAGCGCAAGCGGGCGGAAGAGCAGCTCCAGCACAACCTGTTTCACGATCCGCTGACGAACCTGCCCAACCGGCGGCTCTTTCGAGACCGCCTGCAAAGCTCTTTTACGCGGGCGCGGGACGCCGGCAGGCCTTACACGCTGCTGCTGGTGAACGTCGATCACTTCAAGGTTTTCAATGAAACCATGGGAACGGCAGCGGGCGACCATGTCCTGCTGGAGCTGAGCACCCGGCTCACCAATCGCTTGCGGCAGGATGAAACCATGGCGCGACGCGACAGTAGCGGCGTCGCACCCGAGGCCATGCTGTTCCGGCTGGGCGGAGATGAATTCGCCATCCTGCTCGACGTGGTGGACGATCCCAGCGATGCCATGCGCGTGGCCAAGAGCATACAGACTGCGGTCGCGGAGCCATTCTTTGTCGAATCCCGCGAAGTGCGCGTGTCCGCGAGCATTGGGATTGCCCTGAGCACGCTCACCCACCAGCGTCCCGAGGACGTGTTGAAAGATGCGGATGTGGCGATGCGCCGGGCGAAAGCTCTGGGCGGATCGCGTTGTGAAGTTCTGGATGAGGCCATGCACACTCGCGCCGTCGGACGCCTTCGCCTGGAAGCCGATTTGCGGACGGCGCTCAGCGAGCGGCAGTTCCGCATCTTTTACCAGCCGGTGGTGGAACTCGCGACCCGGCGGGTTGTGAGTTTTGAGGCGCTGCTGCGGTGGGAACATCCTACGCAGGGACTAATTTCTCCGTACCGCTTCATCGAGGCCGCGGAAGACACGGGCATCCTGGTGTCCATCGGACACTGGCTGCTCCTGCAGACATGCCGGCAACTGCGCGACTGGGAGGCTGCCAATTTCTCCGCGGAACCGATGCACATCACGGTGAACGTGTCGGCGCGCCAGTTGGCCGACGCACGCCTGGTGAACGATATACAGGATGCGCTGCAGCAGACCGGCATCGACCCGGCGCGGCTGCAACTCGAAATGACCGAGAGTGTGGCCGCCGCAGATCCCAGACTCACGGTCACCGTCCTTTCCCACTTGAAGCATATGGGAATCGGAGTGATTCTCGATGATTTTGGCACGGGGATGACGTCGTTGCGCGGGCTCATGCAGTTTCCTGTGGATGCGCTGAAGATCGACCGATCGCTGGTGCGGGAGATGCAGACGGACCGAGCCACCTCTGACATCGTGGAAATGATTACGATGCTGGCGCACAAAATGAGCCTGCGCGTTGTCGCCGAAGGCATTGAGACCGCGCGCCAATTGGAGCGACTGCTCGAACTGGGATGCGAGTTCGGGCAAGGCTACTATTTCTCGCAGCCGCTGGAGTCGAAGGCCGTCCAGCAGTTCGTGCGGCAGCAGATTACCCCCAGGAGGAGCGGGGCCGGCGCTTCGTAGCGTCGAAGCACGATCAGGAAAAGTGGACATCAGCGTCCGCTTCACACGAAACGTGCTAGCGCGCTCCGTTCCCGGGGGAGACGACTCTGCCGTACTCGGAGGCGCGGCTGAGGCGGTCGAACATCCGCCAGGCCTCAAGTGAAACTTTGCTGATCGCCTCTTCTCCATCGCGTTCATTGCGCAGGAACGCCGTCATCACACAAATCACATAGGGCCGGCCTTCGACGAAGACAATGCCGGAATCGTTGCGCACCGCTTCCAGTTCGCCGGGCTTGTTGGCAACCTTCAGGTCGGCGGGAAGGTCGCGAGGGATGAACGAACTCTTATTGGTGCTCAGCATTTTGAAGAAGTCAGCGGTTGAATCTTTGTTGAGAAGCTTGCCGTGGTAGATCGCATCGAGCAGGGTCATCATTTCGCGCGGGGTTGAGATGTTCTCGCGGCCTTCCTTGGCGGCCTGAACGTCCATCATTTTGCGGCGCAGACGGGTGTGTGTAAGGCCAAGAGAATCGAGCATGGCATTTACGTTCTGCATGCCGACGCGGTCGATGAGCACATTCGTGGCGGAATTGTCGCTGACGGCGACCATCATCGTTGCCAGATCACGCAAGGTGAGGCGCGTCACTCCAGGCGTGAGTCCGCCCATGATGTCGCTGTCGGGGACCAGATCAGACGAATGCACCGTGTACAGATCGGTGAGCTTGAGCTTCCCCTGCTGCGCTTGCAGGTAGAGGTTGGCAAGGACTGTGATCTTAATGGAGCTGGCTTGCGCGAAGACTTCGTCTTCGTGCAGAAAGAAGTGGTCGCCGGTGGCGAGATCTTCGATGGCAACTCCCATGACGCCGTCGAGATGCTGGTCGATCTGCTGAATACTCGCTTCCAGCTTCTGCCAGAGAATTTTCTGTTTGCCGGGCGAAGGTGCGGCGGTCTGGGCAAGGCAAGTGGAGAGAAGGAGTAGGCAAGCGAGCGAGAGTTTCACGGGACGGGTCTCCTGACGGCAGGGATTGTAGCAGCAGGTGCGATGAGTGGGACTGGCGCAGCATCGCCCTCGCGATGTCCCACGCATCGAACCCGCGCGCGTCTCCGGCTCTTCGTTCGCGACCCTCGCCGCGCTTCGCGCGGCGGACAGCCGAGGGCGGCTGTCCCCACATATTTCATCTTTACTTCTTTAGCCGTCTATCTTTGCTTCGCGCAATTGCTTGACTGCCGTCTCGGAGCTGACCGGGGAGTAGTACACCTCTTTAAAGGTGTAGGACTTTGCCTTCGAGCTGATTACCGGGAGAATCTCGATGTGCCAGTGATAGTCGTCGTCGATGGTGCGCCAGTAGCCGAGATTCCTCGACGGGTGGATGGCGCTGGGCGACGTGTGCAGCACTAGATGAAAGTCCTCGGTAATGGAGCGCGCGCGCTGGAGGGTACGGCGCAGAAGCGCGGCTAGGTTGATCCGCAGTCCGGGGCGGTTCAATCCCGCGCGTTCGAACGAAGAATCGTGGTAGCGGGGCAGAATCCAGGTTTCGTAGGGGACGCGCGGGGCGTAGGGACATAGAGCAAGGTAATCGCCGCGAGCCTCGATAACACGCAGGGCCTGGCGCTCCTCCTGCTGGATAATGTCGCAGAATACGCAGCGCTCTTTGCTGACGAAAAACTCTCGGCCGGCGCGCAGTTCATAGAGCACGCGACGCGGGACGAACATGGTCGCCGTGATCTGCGACGTGGGGTGGCTGAATTCCTGCCCGGCGTTCTTGCCGTAGTCCTTGAAGAGGCTGACGTACTTGATGCGCGGATCGCGCTTAAGGTCGAGGATGCGCTCGGCGGCGAGGCGAAGGAAGTGCGCGATTTCATCGTCGCTGGCGTTCCACAGATGGCGGTCGTGGCCGGGGTTCTCGATGAGGACCTCATGCGCGCCCACGGAGTGCATGCGGTCGTAAATGCCATCGCCGCGGCGGTCGGGCTCACCCTCGATGCGGTACAGAGGCGTGGGATGAACGACCGAACGCGCCGACCACGGGACGCCCGGTGAGTTCGGAGAGTTCGCCACCACTTGCAATGACGCGGCGGAGGCCTCGCAGAAACGGCAGGGAGATTCGAGGCGCGATCCGGCGTCGGCAGGATCATCGCCGGTCATGACCCACGAACGAGTGATGGGATCCTTGCGGAGTTCCATAAGGAAGGAGAACACCCGGAGAGAACCGGAGTCAACCGGGAATTCCTGCGGTAATTTCCCGCCGAGCCATGCGAAATGGAGCAAAAAGTGAGCGGTGCGCATTTGTTATAATCCGCCGAAGCCCCGCCTGATCCGACGAGGAAGATGACCGAGCCGTCCACTCCGCTGATGCGGCAGTATGCCGCCGTCAAGAAAGAACATCCCACCGCGCTTTTGTTTTTTCGCCTGGGCGATTTCTACGAGCTTTTCTTCGATGACGCGATCGTGGCAGCAAAAGAGCTGCAGATCACGCTGACCTCGCGCAACAAAGAAAAAGGTGTGGCCGTACCCATGTGCGGCGTGCCGTATCACGCGGCCGAAGGCTACATCGGAAAGCTGATTCGGAGAGGCTTCAAGGTGGCCCTTTGCGAGCAAATGGAAGCCCCAAGCCAGGCGAAGAAACTCGTGCGGCGTGAAGTGACGCGGGTGATGACTCCGGGTACCGCCGCTGACTCGTCGTTGGGATCGGATGAGAACAATTTCCTGGCGGCTCTGGCGCAGGTGACCGATCGCACGGGAGAAGATCGCGTGGGGTTCGCGGCACTCGATTTGTCGACGGGCGAATTCCGGGCAACAGAATTTTCCGGCCAGGGCGCGCTGCGGCGGGTGCGGGAAGAGTTGGAGCAGTTACGTCCGAAGGAATTGCTTTATGGGTCGGCTGCGCCGCTGTTTGAAAGCCGGGGAAGCCGAGAGGAAAACGAGCCGAGCTTTGCTCGGCCGGACAGCCGGGGGCGGCTGTCCCCACATAACCCCACCCCTAGGGCTGCGGGGGCTACCTGCACCGAGACTCCGTTGGATGACTGGATCTTTGCGCCGGATCACGCGCTTCCTCTGCTGGAAAATCATTTCGGTGTTTTGTCTCTGGAAGGGTTTGGGCTGGCCGGGCGGACGGCGGCCGCCGCCGCTGCCGGCGCGATTCTGTATTACGTGCGGTCGACCCAGCGAGGGACGCTGGATCACGTCGACCGCATCGGGTGGTACGAACGGCAGAGTTGTCTGGTGCTGGATGCAGTCACGGTTCGCAACCTTGAATTGATCGAGCCGCTGTTTGCCGGCACCGATGCAGGCGTTACTTTGTTTCGCTCGATGGACGCGGCCGTTACTCCCATGGGCAAACGGTTGCTTCGCGCTTGGTTGCTGCGGCCGTCGCTTGACTTGAACGAGATTCACGCGCGGCTCGACGCCGTGGAAGCCGGGGTGAAGGAGACCGTCGCGCGCGAGGAGTTGCGGCGGGCGCTCGATGGCGTGCTGGATTTGGAAAGACTCTTGAGCCGGGTCACGCTGGAGACGGCGAATCCGCGGGATGTCTTGGCGCTGGCGGCGTCTCTTGGGAAAATTCCGGCGGTCAGGGCTGCGCTCGCACGACTTGCTGCGGATCGTCTCAGGGCTCTGCACGTATCGCTCGATGAGCTGGGGGACGTACGAGGACGGATTGAGAAGACCATCGTGCCCGAACCACCCTTAAGTTTTGCGGATGGCGGCGTCATCGCTGCGGGTGTGGATCGCGACCTGGACGAACTGAGGGAACTGTCGCGCAATAGCAAGCAGGTGCTGGCACAGGTCGAGCAGCGCGAGCGGGGACGTACGGGGATCTCATCGCTGAAGGTGAAATTCAATTCCATCTTCGGCTACTACATTGAAGTCTCCAAGCCGAACCTGCACCTGGTTCCGCAGGACTACGAGCGCAAGCAGACTTTGGTCGGGGCGGAGCGCTTTACCACGCCGGAGCTCAAAGAGTACGAAGCCAAGATTCTCGATGCACAGGAGAAGATTGTCGAGAACGAGCGGCGGCTGTTTACGGAGCTGCGCACTGCGATCGCGGCTGAAGCCAAGCGCATCCGGCAGTCGGCGCTGGCCCTGGCTGAGGTTGATTTGCTGGCGTCGCTGGCACACATCGCCACACTGCGCAACTATTGCCGCCCGGCTTTCGTCGACTCTGCCGATGCGAGCGAGATCGAGATCGTGGAAGGCCGCCATCCGGTGATTGAGCAGCAGGAGATGGCTGGAGGCAGCGAACGCTTCGTGCCCAACGATCTTTATCTGAACGGCTCGACCCACAACATCATGCTGCTGACGGGGCCAAACATGGGCGGCAAATCAACTTACTTGCGGCAGACGGCGCTGATCGTGATTCTGGCGCAGATGGGATCGTTTGTGCCGGCGCGGTCGACGCGGTTAAGCATAGTGGATCGCGTGTTCACGCGCATTGGGGCTAGTGACAATCTGGCGCGCGGACGGTCCACGTTCATGGTCGAGATGACGGAGACCGCGGCAATTCTGCATACGGCGACGGCACGGTCGCTGATTCTGCTGGATGAGGTCGGGCGCGGGACTTCTACCTACGACGGGCTGGCAATCGCGTGGGCTGCAGTCGAATATCTGCACGCGCGGGTGCGGGCAAAGACTCTATTCGCGACGCATTACTTCGAGCTGACTGAACTGGCGGACCAACTCTCGGGGGTGAAGAACTATCACGTCTCGGTGAAGGAGACGGGCGGCGGGATCGTATTCCTACGGAAGGTCGAGCCCGGCGCGGCTGATCGAAGCTACGGCATTGAAGTCGCCAAGCTGGCGGGGCTGCCGAATGAAGTTGTGCTGCGCGCGCGCGAGGTGCTGGCTGAGCATGAGTTCGCGGAGCAGCAGGCCACCGCGCATCTTTCGCCGGGAGCAACTCCACCGCCCACGCAGCTGACGATTTTTACGCCGCTCTCGCAGCCGGTGCTGGAAAAGCTGCGCGAAGTGGATTTGAACCGGCTCACGCCGCTGGAAGCGCTGAATTTGCTGGCGGAGTTGAAGAAGCAGGTCGACTAGGAGCGCAACCGGACATGGGCAGAGGAGGGACATCCGATGTTCGAAACCCTAGCTCATAACGACGCAGCTGATAAGGGTCGAAAGGTTAGATTCCAAGTCTATCTCGTACTTTTCGCCGCGCTCGTAATCGCGATCTTAGAGATCTGGCGTCTTGCGTCTGGCCGGACCGGAGAGCGGGCATATTTTAGTACCCTTGTCATCGCCTTATCTTGCTTCGTGGCCTTGACTCAATACAAACAGATGCTATTAAAGGTTGCTTTCGCCATCATCGGAACGCAAGCCACAGTTCGCGTGATTTTGAGTCGAACTCACGTGTCGGTTGGGTGGCGGCACATCGCCAATGTCGCTGGGCTAACGATGCAACTGCTGGGGGTGGTCATGGTGATCTTTGTGATTATGGAGTGGCTTAACTCATCGAGACACGAGAATACGCCGTCGTGACAGACAGAGACAGGATCGGGCAACTACTCATCGTCGGCTTCGACGGCACGGAAATGACGACCCGTGTGAGTTCCCTGCTCACGCGGCTGCAGCCGGCTGGGGTCATCCTGTTCGCGCGGAATATCCAGAATCCCGAACAAACTTGGCGGCTGCTGCGGGAGTCACAGGAGTGCGTGGCCATGCCGCTGTTTACTTGCGTTGATCTTGAGGGCGGGGCCGTTGATCGCTTTCGCGATGCGCTGGGTGCAACTCCTTCGGCGGCAGACGTTTTCGCAACCGGGGATCTACATCTTTATCGCAACCATGGGGAGATCGTCGGGCAGAACTGCCGTTCTCTGGGATTCAACGTCGACTTCGCGCCCGTGCTCGATCTGGCGTTTGAGGCGTCAAGGAGCGTGATGGGATCGCGGGCTGTGTCGTCGGACCCAGCGCAAGCCACGGCGTACGCGCGGGAATTTCTTGCGGGGCTGCGCGACGCCAAAGTGCTGGGGTGCGGCAAACACTTCCCTGGGCTCGGCGAGGGCAAACTCGACAGCCATCATGAATTGCCGGTGATCGAAAAGCCGCTCAAACGACTTTGGGCCGAAGATCTGATTCCCTACCGGATGCTCCGGCGACAGCTGCCGTTCGTCATGATTTCACATGCGGCGTATCCGCAGGTCACACGTGATAAGACGCCGGCGTCGCTTTCGAGTGTTTGGATTACTGACATTCTTCGCAAGCGAATCGGCTATCGTGGTTTGATCGTGTCGGACGATCTGGAAATGGGCGGAGTGCTGTCGGCGGCGCCAATCGGCGAAGCGGCGGTGGAATTCGTGCGGGCAGGCGGCGATCTGTGCTTGATTTGCCACCACGAGGACTCCATTCTCCAGGCGCATCAAGCATTGATCAAGACGGCGGAACGGGATTCGAAATTCGCAAAACGCGTGGTGGAGGCGGCGCGACGCGTGCGGGCATTGAAGAAGAAATCGGCGAAGTTGCTACGTCGCGCGTCCGTGCCCTCGACCGCCACGGTCGAGAAGCTGACCCGGCGGTTGTGGGAGTTCGGCGAGCAAGTGCGGCTGGAGCCCTTCAGCCGTGAGGCGGATAAGCGGCGGGCGCGCCGATGAGCGACGAGACCATGGTTGTGGCTGGGGTGATGAGTGGGACGTCCGCCGACGGGATTAATGTTGCGCTCGTGCGGCTTGGATCGGACGGCAATTCGAACTCCCGCAAAAAGGATACCTTGGCCACCGGCAGTCACGGGCGGTGGCCCCTTCCACTCGCGCTCAGGACAGGCCCGCGCCACATATTGAGGTTGCTGGGGCAGGCCGAATACTCCTACCCTGCTAAGGTACGCGCCGCGGTGCTTTCGGCGATGAACGCGGAACAAGCCAACGTGGCGGACCTTTCGCGGCTGAACTTTCTGTTAGGCCAGTTGTACGCGGACGCGGTACTGGCCACACAGCGGCGATTTCGTGTAAAGGCCGATCTCGTCGGCTGCCATGGGCAGACTCTGTACCATCAGGGCGAGGCGCAGGCATTTCTTGGCCGGAAGATCGTGGCGACCTGGCAGACAGGCGAGGCTGCCGTGATTGCGGCGCGCGTGGGTGTTCCGGTGGTATCGGATTTTCGTCCAGCCGACATGGCTGCGGGTGGCAAAGGGGCACCGCTGGTGCCTTATCTCGACTATCTGCTCTTTCGCGACGCAAAGATTGGCCACATCGTGCAGAACATCGGAGGCATCGCGAACCTCACCGCGATTCCTGCGGGGGCCGACGCGAGCCGCGTATTCGCCTTCGACACCGGACCGGGCAACATGGTGATCGACGCTGTGACCGAGACGCTATTTGGACGGGCGTTTGATCGCGGGGGGAGAATTGCGGCCTCAGGAATGGTGCTGGAGCCCGTTGTGAAGCAGTTCTTGAAGCGCAAGTTCTTTCGGGCAGGGCCTCCAAAGACCGCAGGGCGCGAAGAATTCGGTCGGGAGTTTGTGCGTGAGTTTTTGCGCGCCTGCGGACGCTCTCGAAAGGAAGATGTGGTCGCCACGGCCACTGCCCTGACGGCGCGATCGATCTCCGATGCGGTGCAGCGATTCGTCATCAAGCAATCAGGCCCCGCGAGATCCAGTTTTCACGAACTGATTCTGTCCGGTGGGGGTGCCAAGAATGCCACGCTGGTCGCCATGCTGACGGACAACCTCGCGGCGCTCGGAATCCAGCTGCGATTCTCCGACGATTTCGGACTGCCCTCGCAAGCGAAGGAGGCCGTGGCGTTCGCAGTGCTCGCCTATGAAACTTGGAACCAGCGGCCTTCAAGTATGCCGTCGGCGACGGGCGCGACACGGGCGGCGGTGCTGGGAAAGATCTCGTATGCGTAGGCCGCTTCAGTGGGCGTGCGCTCTCGTCGGATCGTTGGCACTCTTCCCGCTTTTGTCTTGCTCGGCGAAGCCTGATCCCAACACGCTGGTCATGATCATCGAATCGAGCCCGACAAATCTCGATCCTCGGATAGGGATCGACGCGCAGTCGGAACGCATTGACAACCTGATCTTCGACGACCTGTTGTCGCGCGGGGACGACCTGAACGTGGCTCCGGGACTGGCGGAGCGCTGGGAGATTCCCGATCCGCTCACCTACGTTTTTCATCTCCACAAGGGCGTGAAGTTTCACGACGGACGTCCGCTGACTTCACGCGACGTGAAGTGGACTTTTGAATCGTTGTTACAAGGCAAGATTCGGAGCACCAAGGCGGCGGTGTACCGCTTCGTGGACCACATCGACGCGCCCGACGACGTGACCGTGATCTTCCACATGAAAGAGCCGGACGCGACCTTGCTATGGAATCTGTCGGACGGCGCGATCGGGATTGTGCCTGAGGGCAGCGGCGACGAAATGACGCGGCACCCGATCGGCTCCGGGCCGTTTAAGTTTGTGAGCGCTGAGACTGACCGAGAGGTCATTGTCGAACGCAACGATGACTATTGGGGCGAGCACGCCAAACTGGCGCGCGTGCGCTTCGCGGTTGTGCCCGACGCCACGACGCAGGCTCTTGAATTGCGCAAAGGCAGCGGAGACGTTGCGATTAATTCGCTTACTCCGGACAACGTGTACACCCTGTCGCACGATCCCAATCTGCTGGTGAAACGCGCAACCGGAACACGCCTGGCATACATGGGATTTAACCTGCGCGATCCGATTCTGAAGGATGCGCGAGTGCGGCAGGCGATTGCTTACGCGCTCGACCGCGGGCCGATGATCGAATATTTGTGGCGAGGGCAGGCGCAACCGGCGCGCAGCGTGTTGCCTCCACAGAGTTGGGCGTATGACGGAGATGTGCCTGTCTACAATCACGACATCGCCAAGGCGAATCAGTTGCTGGACGCGGCGGGCTACCCTGCAATCAATGGTGTGCGTTTTCACATCGCGATGAAGACCTCGACTGATGAGAATACGCGCCTGATGGTGGCGGTGATGCAACAACAGCTGCGTGAGGTGGGGATCGTGCTGGATATCCGCAGCTTCGAGTTCGCCACATTTTTTTCGGACGTGCAGCACGGAGCGTTCCAGATGTATTCGTTGCGTTGGATCGGGGGCAACGAGGATCCCGACATCTTCGAATATGCATTTCACTCGGCGAAGTTCCCGCCGAATGGGGCGAATCGCGGCTACTATTCAAATTTCAAAATCGATGCTCTGATCGACAAGGCACGGCGTGAGGTTGATCCCAGTGCGCGCAAGCCGCTGTATGCCGAGGTGCAGCGCATCCTGGCGGAGGAGCTGCCTTACATCGACTTGTGGTACTTCGACAATGTTCTGGTGCACACGCGCCGGGTGCGGAATCTGAAGTTAAATCCTGCCGGTAACTATGATTTCTTGCGCACTGCCGAACTGGAGTCCCGAAACTGACTCAGCAACCATCCTCTCGCAAATATTTTCGTTGCGCGCATTCGCGATGAGAGCATAATCAGGAGTAAGAGTGATCTCCGCGGAGGAGCCCCGTGGAACGCGGTGCGGCGCAGTATGTCTGTCCCTTGGTGATCGGTCTCGGTTTGCTGTGCGCTGTTCCGGTGACGGCTCAGCAGGCTGGCGATATTCCTGAAGTTCCCTCCCAGTTTACCCTCGACATGAAAACTGCGGCGCGACTACGGCCGCAACTCATGGCACAGAGTTCTGCCGCCTCGGGACGCTACGCCACCGGCCGCCTCGTTTTCGAACGATTGATCGCGCAGGTCAGCGATCCATCCCACACTAAGTTCGCTTGGCAGTTGCGCATCGTCGACGACGGTCAACTCAACGCATACTCCTCGCCCGATGGCAGCGTCTATGTCGAGAGCGGACTTGCGCGATTGGCGGGTTCGAGCGCCGGTTTGTGGGCGGCCATGCTGTCGCACGAGATCGCACACGTCGTGCGTCGCGACTGGGCCCGGCGTTACCTCTACCAGAAATATTTGGAGAATGGCGGCGGGGCCACCGTTGTGCTCGGCGATCCGGGTTTACCTTCCGCCTCATGGGAAAACTCTGAGAAGGCCAGCGCGGATATGGGCCGGTTCGGCCGGCAGATGGAACTGGAAGCCGACCGCGAGGGCCTGATGATGATGGCGCAAGCCGGCTATCATCCCGACTTCGTTCCCGCGCTACACCACCTGTTGCACGCTCGAGGCTTGGGCAAGCGCAGCCGGTCGATCTACGCGATGCATCCGTGCTGGGAAGAGCGTGATCGGGACTTGAACCATACCTACGTCACGGCGAGCATCGAATTCGCGCGCCGCTGGCCGGAGTGGTATGCCTCACCAGGAGGAAATCCTCCGGTGGTTGTATTTGCCGAGGAGCCGACAGTGCGAAAGACTGGCGGGAAAGAATGGGAGATCCAGATTCCCATGCGGTGTCAGAATCTGGCGGGAACGGTGGAAGTGGTTTTGAGCTCCAGTCCAACGCGCCAGGCGGTGGCTCCTCCCGATCGAAAGGAATCTGACGGCGAGGCGGACCAACGCGTCCGGCAATTGACCGGATGCACTTCGCCCAAGACTACGATCACATTCGCTCTCGCGGATGAGTCCGTCCGCCCGAAACCGGGCGCGCAGTGGACGGACATCTACGTTCTCGACTCGTGGGGATCGGTTCTCGCCCGCGCCGAGCTTCCCAAGCTGCCGCACTGATCTTCCAATACAGAAGTCGCCAACGAACTGCACGTCAGGGACCGGACGGTAGAATGGGTGCGAATGAAGCGAATTGTCCGCGCGTCGCTCGCTGGCTTCTGGCTCGTTATCGTGTCCCTGGCGATCACCGGCGCGCTCTACGAAATGATTGGCAGGTGGCGTGACGCGCAACGTTTCCCGCAGCGTGGCCACCTTGTCCAGGCTGGGTCGATCCGCATGAACATCGACTGCAGCGGGCAGGGTTCACCCACCGTAATACTGGAGAGCGGTTCGGGCGGCCCTTCCGTTGACTGGCTGATGGTGCAACCAGGGGTCGCGAAGTTCTCTCGCGTGTGTTCCTATGACCGCGCCGGGTATGGCTGGAGCGACTCCGGTCCTGCACCCCGCAGCAGCCTGCAGATTGCGCACGAATTGAAACAGTTGCTGCAGGCGGCCGGTGAAAAAGGTCCGTACGTTCTTGTCGGACACTCTATGGGTGGATACGACATCAGGGTTTACACCGGTCAATATCCCAATGATGTTGCCGCAATGGTGTTAGTTGACGCCTCCCATGAAGATCAGGACTTGAGAGCGCCGGAGTCTATCCGCAAATGGTCGCAGGGCTACCGCAAACATCCCGGCTGGAAAAAGCTGAAGTATTTCTTACAACTCCATCTTGGCTGGGCTCGCCTGACGGCGGATCGCGATGCTCCTGCATTCTGGCCGAAAGCATTCCGGGAGGAAGAAGATTTCTTAACGCTGCCGACCAAACATCAATTCGCTACGATCGATGAGGATCAGGTATTCCACACTTTGAGCGCGGCACAGGTGCGAAGCGCCGGAAACCTCGGGGATCGCCCGCTGATTGTGCTTACCGCGACGAGACAGGACGATATCCCTCCGGAGATCCCGCCCAAGGACGCACAGGCGGAGGAGGATCTTTGGGTCCACCAATTGCAGCCGGAATTGGCTCGGCTCTCGATCCATGGCAAGCAGGTGGTTGTCGACAGCAGTCATGAAATGCCAACCGAACATCCGGACGTCGTCGTTTCGGCGATTCATGAGGTATGGCTGGCAGTTCACTAGCGTCCTGTCTCTGAACTTCGCGAACAACACCGAGCAATGCTGGCGAGGAATCTGGTCAGGCCGGACTTTTACATCAACTTCAGAGACAGGACGCTTAGATCCCTTCGACTTCGCTCGGGGCAGGCTCTTCCCTTCGCCTGAAGAGCGGCTCCGGTCAGGATGACTCCTTTGATAGGCGGCTGTAGAAAATCGAATTGCGCCTCTTCTTTTGATCACGCACGAGGCCAGAATACGCGCACGCCGGCAAGGCTGACCCCGCGCACGTGTTACCATCAAAATTCGGCTCAAATACATGCGAATTCTGTTTATTGGCGACATTTTCGGGCGGCCGGGACGCAACATTGTCAAAGACAAGCTGCCGGGGATCGTCCGTGATCGTGCCATCAATCTCATCATCGCGAATGGAGAGAATTCGGCGGCCGGTTTCGGCATTACTCCCGCGCTGGCTGAGGAACTCTTCGAACTCAATATCGACGTGATCACCACCGGAAACCACGTCTGGGACAAGCGCGAAATCATCGATTACTTCCAGATGGTGGAGGGCAACGGGCACGGTCCGGCGCGGCGGGTGCTGCGTCCGGCGAACTTTCCCGCGGACATGCCGGGCTCCGGCGTGTATGAAGGAATGAAGGGCAAGATCCCGTACGCGGTGATCAACCTGCAGGGGCGGGTATTCATGGCCTCGAACGACGACCCGTTCCGCACTGTGGACGGCCTTCTGCACAAGATCCGGGCCAAAGTTATTCTGGTGGATATCCACGCGGAGGCGACGTCCGAAAAGATTTCGCTGGGGTGGTATTTGGATGGGCGTGTCACGGCCGTGGTTGGAACGCACACGCATGTTCCGACCGCCGATGAGCGGGTTCTGCCCAACGGGACTGCCTATGTGACCGATGTCGGCATGACCGGGCCCTACGACGGCGTGATCGGGGTGAAAAAGGAGCTGGTCGTGGGAAAGTTCCTGAACGGAATGCCGGTGCGGTTTGAGCCCGCCACGGGCGACGCACGCCTCTGTGCTGTGGTGATTGATTGTGATGAGCACACGGGCAAGGCACATTCCATCGAACGCCTGATGCTGTCGTAACGCCTTTGTCCCTTTGTAGAATGCAAGCCGGTCGGCATCCCTCGTTCTAACCCAGATACGTTATCCAGCGGCGCTAGAAACAGTTGAATCCAAAGGTACGAGGTCCTATTGGCCTATGCGTTTCCTAGGGAAAGCACGTTAGAATCACGATACATGCGGCGGACAACCTTCATCCTGGCGGCAGGACTTATGGCGGCAACGCTAGCCGCGCCAGCATTTGCCATAGGTGATGACGCATCGTCCGCGCCTCCGATCTCTTGCGGAAACGGGATCCCGGGTGGGGTGAACTGCATTGTTTCCAAGAAGGAACGAAAGGAAGCACGCAATGCTTTTCGCGAAGGCCTGAAGCTCCAGGAGCACCGGCGTCTGGAGGAAGCCTTCACGCAGTTCGATACCGCTTCACGGTTGTCCCCACAGGATGCGCAGTTTTTGACGGCGCGCGAGGTGGTGAAGGCCCAGCTGGTCTTCGAGCACGTGCAGCGTGGAAATGTGCTGATGCTGGAAGATGCGCGGGCGCGGGCCGCGGCAGAATTTCGGGCGGCCCTGGAGCTCGACTCAGAAAACCAGTTTGTGCAAGAACGACTGGCAGAAGCGACCCGCGAGATGGCGCCGGCACTGCCCCGCACCCTGCCGGTCCGATTCGCGGACTCTGGTGAGATTCACCTCGAGCCCAAGGATGGCCGGGCAACGTTCCATTACAGCGGAGAAGTTCGCGGCCTGTACGCCGAATTGTCCGCGGCGTTCGGAGTGAGTGCGCAGTTCGACGATTCGGTGCAGACACGGCAGGTGCGCTTCAACGTCGACAACGTGGACTTCTTCACCGCCCTGAAACTGTTGGGGCAGGTCAGCAAAACGATGTGGGCAGCGCTCGACGCGCACCAGATGCTGATCGCCGCTGATAACACTGAGAATCACAAGCAGTTCGATCGCATGTCGCTGCGGACCTTCATTCTGCCTCCGCATTCCACGCCGCAGGAAGCGACCGACCTGGTCACGACGATGCGCAACATGTTTGACCTGCGCTTTGTCAGTTCGGGACAGACCTCAGACACGGTGGAAGTGCGCGGGCCGCAGCCCATGCTGGACGCCTGCTCGAAATTGATGGAGCAGCTCAGCAATGAGCGGCCGCAGGTGATGCTGGATATTCAGGTGTTTCAGATCAACCACCAGCTCACCCGAAACATCGGTGTGCATATTCCCAACACTTTCAACATGTACAACATTCCGGCGGCCGCGCTGGCAGGGCTGGGCGGAGCCAGTATTACGAACCTCATCAACCAGCTGATCGCGTCGGGCGGCATCAATCAGGCGGGAAGCACGGCTCTGTCGGGGCTTTTGGCGCAACTCGGAGGTCAGGGGAATTCTATCTTCAGCCAGCCATTAGCTACGTTTGGTGGCGGGCTCACGTTCATGGGACTGAGCCTCGACCAGTTCGCAGCGGCCCTCTCGGTCAACGAATCATGGGTACGGAGCCTGGAGAACATGACCATGCGCGCCAGCCAGGGTAACGACGCTACTTTCCATTTGGGGGAGAAGTATCCGATTCTGAATGCGAGTTACGCGCCCATTTATAATTCGTCGGCGATTTCAGCAGTTCTTGGAAATCAGAGCTACGTTCCGCCCTTCCCGTCGGTCAGCTACGAGGATCTGGGTTTGAATATGAAGGCGAAGCCGACGGTCCATGGAGATGGGTCGATCAGCCTGCAGCTGGAGTTGCAAGTGCGCTCCCTCACGGGGCAATCAAACAACGGCGTTCCGGTCATCTCAAACCGGGAATACAAAGGCAGCATCAACTTGACGGATGGCGAACCGGCGGTCGTTGCCGGAGAAGTTTCGCAAACCGACACGCTTTCCATGAGCGGGATTCCGGGACTTGGATTCGTTCCGGGCTTGAATCAGGCGATGGTGAGCAACAGCAAACAATCGGAGAGCGACGAACTCATGATCGTCATCACCCCGCACGTGCTGGCCAACTTTAGCCGGAGCACACCGGAGATTTGGATCAGCGAGAAGTAGCTCGGCTTCCGGCTACCGGCGCTCGGCTTCCGGCTTTCCTCCACCCACTTAACCATCTCCTAGTGCTGCCGAGGAACAATTCCGGAGCCTAGCCCCGGAAGCCGAGCTACTTTCCCTGTTTCGCAGCAAACTCGACCAGGCTCTTATACACGTCGGACATACGCGGATCGAAGCTGCCGATCTTGCGTCCGTTGACGTAAAGCGTGGGCGTTCCGGTAACGTCGACGGCCTTGCCCAGGGCAATCGATGCATCGACGTGAGCTTTGGTCTCTGGCTTCACCGCACAGGCAGCGATTTCAGAACCCTTGACGCCGGCGCCGTCGGCGAGAGCAGTTAGCTTTTCGTCCGCATTTTCTGCGGTGATGTCGGACTGAGTCTCGTAGGTCTTGGAGACGAACTTCCAGAAGGCATCGTTCGAAGCTCGGCCGACGCAATCGGCATAAGCCGCGCCTTTTGCCGCCCAGTTATGGATATCGAGCGGAAAATTCTGGAAAACGAAGCGGGCGGTGGGCTCAGCGGCCACCAGCGCTTCGATGGTAGGCTGCGCCGCCTTGCAGGCGGGACACTGCAGATCGCCGAATTCGACGATGGTGACAGCCGCATCCTTCGGGCCGCGCTGCGGACCGGTGATTCCCTTCAGCAGCTTCTCTTTTGCCGGATCAAACGGGTGAGCGCCGAACGGAATAATCTCACCCACGAGAGCGTGCTGGCCATCTTGCGCGACGTAGAACTTGGTCAACTGCTGGCCTTGCGGGCTGGCGAGGACAACCGTGACCTCCGCCAATTCCGAGATCGGAGAAGGCCGGATACCGGTGATTTTCCAAGTGAGATCTACCTGATAGCCGAATTGCTGGTGCAGAAAGGAATCGACCGTCGCTTCCGAGGGAAGGTCCGCGGTGGCGTGCGTTCCGAGTTGCGCGGCTGGTTTTGCGGGGGCGGCTGGAGCAGGCGCAGGTTTGGTCTGAGCCGAGACGAGACTGCCGGCAAGCAAAACAACACAGATCGAGTTTAGAAAACTGCGCATGGGTTCCTTTCGCGTTCAGCTGGCTTTTAGGAAAGCGATCTATCAGGATACTTGAAAAACGTGTTTCAAGCTTCGGACTTGGCGGCAATCGGAAAACGGCGCCCGTAACCAAAGGCCTTGGGAGAAATCTTCAACCCGGGCGCGGCCTGTTGCCGCTTGTATTCAGCGCGGTCGACCATGCGGATCACGCGCTTCACTACCGCAATGTCAAACCCGTGATCTGCAGAAATCTGCTCGGCAGGATGCGAATCTTCGACGTAGTCTTCAAGCACAGCGTCCAGAACTTCGTAGGGCGGAAGCGAGTCACTGTCTTTCTGATCAGGGCGCAATTCCGCGGAGGGCGGCTTTTCCAGCGTGGCCTGCGGAATCACGGGGCGCCGTGAATTTACATATTCACTGAGCCGATACACCAGCGTCTTGGGGACGTCGGAGATGACTGCGAGGCCGCCGACCATGTCGCCGTAGAGTGTGCAGTAGCCGACTCCCAACTCGCTCTTGTTGCCGGTGGAGAGCACAATGGCTCCGAACTTGTTGGATAGCGCCATCAGCATCGTGCCGCGAGCACGCGACTGTATATTTTCCTCGGTCACGTCTTCTTTCTGCCCGGCAAAGACCTGTTGCAGGGTCTTGCGGTAGGCCTCGTACGCGGGATTGATGGAGAGCAACTCGAATCGGATCCCAAGATTCTTCGCCAGGGAGCGGGCATCGTCGATGGAGCCCTGCGATGAGTACGGCCCGGGCATGCCGACGCCAATGACGTTCTCCGGCCCAACGGCATCGGCGGCGACGACGGCGGTGAGTGCAGAGTCAATGCCGCCGCTCAGGCCGATGATTGCCTTGCGAAATCCGCATTTCTGCATGTAGTCGCGCGTGCCCAGCACGAGCGCGGAATACACGCTGGCTTCGTCACCGGCGATCTGCTCATGCATTTCACCCGACAAGCTTTGCGAGTCGAAAAAGACGAGGTCTTCCTCGAACGATCGTCCCTGGGCGATGACTTGTCCTTCGCGATTCAGCACCAGGCTTGAGCCGTCAAATACGAGACTGTCGTTGCCGCCGACCTGATTGACCAGCACGACCGGAACTTTGTGCTGGCGCGCGATGCTGGCCAGCATGTCGCGGCGAAATTCGCGCTTGCCGATCCAGAACGGAGAAGCGGAGATGTTCAGCACGAAGTTACCGCCGGCATGAATGAGCGATTCAACCGGATCGACCGTGTACAGCTGCTTACGCCAAAAGCGTTTGTCGTTCCACGCATCTTCGCAAATGGTCAGCGCCATGCGGTTGCCGCAGAACGAAAACAGGTCCTGGGTCTTGGCAGGAGCGAAGTTGCGCATCTCGTCGAAGACGTCATAGGTGGGCAGCAACATCTTGGACTGGATGAACGCGACTTTGCCGTCCATCAGCAGCGCGGCGGAATTCATGACGGCCTTGCCTGTATCAGAGTGCGCAGGGGTGACGAGGCCGCAGATCACGCCTATCCCCTGAGTTTCGGCAGCAATCCGTTCGACGGTTTCGCGATTTCGGGCGACAAACGAGGTGCGCTCCACCAGGTCGCGGGGAGGGTAGCCGCACACCGATAACTCCGGGAACAGGATCATTCCCGCGCCTGAGGCTTGGGCGCGGCGCGAGAAATCAATGATCTTCGAAGCGTTGCCGGAGAAGTCTCCGACCGTAGGATTGATTTGCCCGAGCGCGATCTTCACCCTTTTAGTGTAAAGCCACCGGCTGCGCGCCACCACTTTCGTTGTGTCTTCGCCTATACGAATGGAGAGTGAGATGCAGATTCTACGAAATTAAACCGGCTAGAAATCGCAAAAGGGCGTAACATTAACGATTTGGTAGCCACATTTCTAAGAGGAGCCACGATGCCCCTGCACGCGTTTTCTCTCCGCAGTTATTTCTCGACTCTCACCCTGCTATTTCTTAGCCTCGCCGTCTCGCCTTCGCGGGCGCAGTCGGGCGGCAATCATCCCTGGTCGAACTCCAGCCTCTCTCCCGACGAGCGCGCTTCGATGGTGGTCAAGGAGATGACCATCGACGAGAAGATCAACATGCTGCACGGGACCGGCATGCAAGGGCTTAGTCCGATGAGTCCGCTCGCCGTGTCTTCTAACGGAGGTGCGGGATATGTACCTGGCATTCCACGCCTCGGGATTCCCGCCATCCAAATGTCGGATGCGGCATACGGAGTCCGAAGCAGCGGCGAGAATGGCCGCTACTCGACCGCGCTGCCCTCGGACGTGGCGGGAGCGGCGAGTTGGGATCTGGATGCAGCGTATGAATACGGAGCGCTGATTGGCCGTGAGCTGCGCGCACAGGGCTTCAACATGTCACTCGGCGGCGGTACCAATCTGACACGTGAGCCGCGCAACGGTCGGACCTTTGAGTACCTGGGCGAAGATCCCATTCTGGCGGGAAAGATGGTCGGCTCGATGATGAAGGGCCTGCAGGCGCAGCATGTGCTCGGCGACATCAAGCACTATGCGCTCAACGATCAGGAGAGCGGCCGCAACGCGGTCAACATCTCGATTGACAAACGTGCGGCCCGCGAAAGCGACCTGCTGGCCTTTGAGATTGGACTGCAGGAATCCGATGCGGCGGCAGTGATGTGCTCCTACAACCGCCTGGACGGCGACTATGCCTGCGAGAACAAATACCTGCTCACCGATGTCCTGAAGAAGGATTGGAACTTCAAGGGATTCGTACTCTCCGACTGGGGAGCGGCGCATAGCACCGAGAAGGCCTCGGCTGCCGGAATGGATCATGAGCAGCCCGGCTGGATTTTCTATGGCGAAGAGTTGAAGAAGGCAGTCGAGTCGGGCAAGGTACCAACCGCGGAACTGGATGATCACGTGCATCGTATTCTGCGGGCTATGTTTGCCGCGGGCGTGATCGATGATCCGGCGCAAAAGAGTGTGGTCGATGTGGTGGGCGGCTTCGAAGTGGCGCAGAAAATCGCCGAGCAGAGCACCGTCCTGCTGAAGAATGATCACGGGCAGCTTCCGCTCGATGCCTCGAAGCTCCGCAGCATTGCCGTGATCGGCCCGCACGCGGATGTGGGAATGATTTCTGGCGGCGGCTCGGCTCAGGTTGATCCTCCGGGCGGAAACGCCATTATGCCTCCGGGCAAAGGCCAGACGCATTGGCTGGAAAAGATCTGGTTCCCGACTTCGCCGCTGAGGGCGATTCGCGCTAAGGCGGTCGGAGCCAACGTTCAGTTTGCCTCGGGCGCAGATCCCGCGGCTGCCGCGGCTCTGGCCAAGAACACGGATGTGGCCATCATCTTCGCCTACCAGTGGGAGAGCGAAGGGATGGATCTGGACAGCCTGTCTCTACCCGAGCATCAGGATGAACTGATTGCGAGAGTCGCGGCGGCGAATCCGCACACGATCGTCGTGCTCGAAAGCGGCACTGCCGTGACTATGCCCTGGGTTGATCAGGTGAGTGGCATTCTCGAGGCCTGGTACGCGGGCAGCCGCGGTGCCGAAGCCGTGGCGAACATCATTTTCGGCGACGTGAACCCGAGCGCGAAGCTGCCGATGACTTTCCCCAAGAGCGAGGCGGACCTGCCGCATCCGACAATCGTCAAACCGCCCAAAGCCGCAGTGGATGCGGATCGGCAAGGCTGGAAGCGAATCGCCGCGGGCTTGCCGGCGTTCCCGGTCACCTACGACGAGGGCGTGAAGGTTGGGTACAAATGGTATGACGCGGAGAACAAGCCGGTGCTGTTCCCCTTCGGCTACGGCCTGTCGTACACAACTTATTCTTATTCGAATCTGAAAGTGACGCCGGGGAAGAATCCGCGCGTTACCTTCACCGTTACTAACACGGGCAATCGCGCTGGAGCGGAGGTAGCGCAAGTGTATGCTTCCCTTCCGGCCGCAGCGGCGGAGCCTCCGAAGCGTCTGGTGGGCTGGAGCAAGATCAAACTCAACGGCGGAGAGAGCAAAGAAGTGACGGTCGAGGTCGACCCGAAGTATCTCTCCATCTTCAACGTTGAACACAACGGCTGGCAGTTGCTACCGGGAGACTATGGATTCATGGTGGGCGGCTCATCGCAGAGCCTGCCTCTGAAGGAATCCGTCACTCTGAAATAAGTTCGTCTTGTACTTCATTGGCGGCGGGCAAGGGACCTCAGCGAAGTTCCCGTGCCGCCGCCATTACTTCAGAGATGACGCTGTCGATGTCCGCATCTTTCGTGCGGTGGTTCACGATGCAAGCTCTGAGACAGAATTTGCCGTGCGGAGAGGCGTTCGATAGGTAGACGCGTCCGCGGGCGACGACTCGCTTCAGCAGCGCAAGGTTAAAGTCATTCAACTCTTCCTTTGACATGCCACTCGCTCCGCGATGTCGGAAGCAGACGGCACTCAATTCCACCGGCGCAAGCAGTTCCAGTTCAGATTCTCGCTGGATTGCGTTCGCCAGACGGCGCGCCTGGGCTAGATCCTTTGCGATGGACTGTCGAAACGCATTGACTCCGTGATAACGCAGCGACAGCCACAGCTTCAAAGCTCGGAACCTTCGCGACAACTCCAAGGACTCTTCGAAGAATGCGAATCCTTCGATGGGGTCGGCGGTGAGCGACCGCGCGTAATCGCCGCTATGGGAGAAGGTCTGCTGCGCCGCTTCGGGGGAACGATAGAGCAGGCAACCGCAGTCCAAAGGCTGATACAACCACTTGTGCGGATCGAGAGAAATCGAATCCGCGAGTTCCAGGCCCTTGAATTTCTCTCGGTCCGCCATGGCCGCCAAAGCACCATAAGCGCCATCAATGTGAAACCAGGCGCCGTGGCGGTGGGCGATTTCGGCAATTCGTGGAAATGGATCGATGGCGCCGGTGCTCACCGTGCCGGCCGATGCGACGACGGCCACTGGTACTCTGCCGTTCGCTTTGTCATGGAGAAGGCGGACCTCGAGCTCTTCCGGAATCATGCGGAAAGACCGGTCCGTCGGGATGAGCCGCAAATTGTCACGTCCGATTCCGAGCAGGGCGATGCTCTTTGGAATCGACATGTGAATCTCGCTGGAAGCGTAGACGACTCCTCCGGACGCAATTCCATTTTCGTTGGCGGGCGCTTTGGTCTCTCGCGCCATGGCCAGGCCCATCAGGTTGGCGGAAGATCCGCCACCAGTGAGATGGCCTCGGAACCCGGGACAGCCGATCGCTTGCGCCAGCCATCCCACGACCGTTTGTTCGATCATCACGGCCGCAGGCCCGGAGCGCCACGCGGTCACGTTCTGGTTCAAGACGCTAGCCAGTAAATCAGCTATAGCGCCGACCGGTTCTCCTGAGCCAAGGACGTAGCCGAAGAAGCGGCCGTTTTGAACTCGAGACAGGCGCATCACTTCCGGCAAGGCATTGAGGGCATCTTCACCAATTCCATCCTCGGGCATGGCTGTACGGAAAAGGCGGAATGTCTCTTCGCCCTTGGTTGCGGGAGAAATCGGCTGCGCATCGATGTTATCGAGATACCCGGCGGCAAGTTCGGTGATGCGTTCGGCTAAGTGGCGAAATTGGTCGGTGGAGATCTCGACTGGGTTCATAAACGCGTCAGTCCGCGCCTGCGGGCAACACCGTGTGCTTGGGCGCGGGCATGGGCGCTGAGCCATTCTGATCCTGCCAGAGCACGCGATTCAGCTGAGCCGCCCCGGCTGCGTCGGGACGCGAGAAATCCATCTTCTCGGAGAGCTTCGCGCCCGGAGCCTCGCGCTTGTTCGTTTCATAAATCAGCCCATTCTTCAAATTGCGATAGTCCGCCTTGTACGCCGGTTGATCTCCGGGCCCCGAAAGCAGACGCTCCATCGCCGGCGCGTAGGCGTCGAAGTGGTTCATGGGAGGAAGCCCGAGCAGTGTTTCCATCGTATGGATCATGTTCACCGTAGTGTAGAAACGGTGCTCGACGTTGGGTTGAGCTGCCGATCCGGGCGAGTACTTGCTGATCACAAACGCGGTGGAGCGGTGCGCGTCGACATGGTCGGCGCCATCCTGCGCATCGTCTTCCAGAACGAAGATCGCAGTATCGTCCCAATAGGAACTGTGGGAAACAGCATCCACTACGCGGCCGAGCGCCAGGTCATTGTCCGCGACAGAGGCCGCAGGACGAGGGAGGTTCGGACGCGTGCCTCCCGTGTGATCATCCGGCAGATACAGCAGTACGAATGACGGCATCTCGAACTCGGGGCCCTCATGCGCATCGCGGGCACGAACGTACGCGCCAAATTCATTCAGAAATTCGTCGGCACGGAGTTGGTCGGGATAGTCGGTATTGAAATCTGGAAAGAGCGGATCGAAGTGGTCGCGCAAGACCGCCTTCGCCCGCTTCACACCGCTGAACAGCGGCACGTCCCACGGCCACGGACTCGGCCCGCCATCGCCGACATTGGGCGGGAGCGGAGAGCCTTGCTTCATCACCGTTCGCGGACAAGGCGCTCCCTGACCCGACGGAGTTCCCTGCTTCGGACTGGCGACCTTGGGCTTCTCGTTGCACCACTCTGCATTCACGAATTCACCGTAATCGCGAAAGCTGACGTGGTTGCGCGCGAGGTTGTCCCATAGGAATCCGGTGGAAGGATCGTCGACGTCGGGCTGGTTGTGTTCGAGCGGATATTCGTCTGCAACCTGACCCTGGAAGTCGTACGTGCGTTCCTTGCCGCGATACGCAATCTGCCAGGTCTTCTCGTTGTAGTCGGAAGTAATCGCTGCGGTAGACCAGAGATGGCCGTCGCCCGAGACTTCCCCGCTGTCGTAAAAATTGTCGAGCACGCCGAACTGCAGCGCGAGCTTGTGCTCGTTGGGCGTGATGTCTTCGCCGTACATGGTGAGCGAGGGATCACCGTCGCCGACCTGCTTATCACCAATCTTCAGATCGCCGAGAATCTGGTCGAAGGTTCGGTTTTCCTTGATGACGTAGATCACGTGCTTGATGGGATTCTGGCCGCCGGCGAACGCCATCGTACCCGGATCACTGTGTAGCAAGTTGTCGCGTTCGACGACTTGAGTCAGCTCTGGGAGCTTTTCGAGAGTCGACGGAATGTTGAGACGGGCAATCGATCCCCTCAGCAGCGTTGCGATGTAGGGATGGTCGTGATGCTTGGTCTCATACGGGGTCTTGCCCATGTCTTTGTTCGCGCGCGTGCCTTCGCCTTTGGCGGTGGCGATGAGGAGGTCATCGCCGTGAACGGCGAGGGCGGTCGGATACCAGTCGGTGGGGATGTACCTCGGTGTAAATCCAAAGTCGCCAAATGGAGGACCGCTGGAAAAGCTTGTGACGTCAAAGACAGCTACTGCGTCAAGTGACGCATCAGCCACAAAGAGTGTCTTGCCATCACCGGATTGCGCCAATGCGCTGGGGTATCCTCCTTTGAGCACCTTTGGAATGGGAGTACCACCCTTGAGATTCTCACTGGTAAGCGATGTTCCCAGACCCCCTAAGACCTCACCTTTTTCGACCCCAACCATCGCTACTTCATCGATGTTTGAGAGTGCAACGTATAGGATCTTCTCGTTGGGGCTCAGTAGCATCGCTGTCGGATGTGAACCGGGCGCCAGGGGGTCCTCTGGTTTCCCCAGTTTGATCCAGCGCACGACCTTGCCGCTCGTCAGATCCAGTTCCGCCACCTGCGATGCATTCCACAAGCTGCACCAGGCGCGGCGGCCATCGCGCGTGGCCACACAGGTGTACGGGAACGAGGACGGCACCAGATCGCTGGTGGTCAGGTCATAGGTCTGCAGCACTTTTCCAGTTGCTGGGTCGAGCAGGATCACATTGTCCGAAAGATTGTTCGCGATCAGCAGCTTGTCGGGGCCACCAGCGGCGATCAACGCCATTCCCGCCGGGTACGGGATCGCCATGTGAGGTGGCGCCTTCAGACCGACCGCTAGCTTCTTGCCGGCGGAAAGCGGCTGCAGCGCGATCGGAATAAACCTTTCCGGCGCGACCTTCCCTTCCGTGAAGCGGTAGACCGCGATGCCATTCCCGGTGTTGCCGGGCTTCGCGCCCGTGGGGTCCGACAGTGAACCTACGGAGGCATAGAGATGCTTACCGTTCGAACTGAAGGCTAGACCGAGGAAGTAGCTCTGGTACGACGTGTCACTCAGCCGCGCGTCGGGAAAGTCGGCGATCTGATTCGTCTTGAGATTGAGCACGGCGATCGACTGGAGAGCCCGAGTCTCCTGCGTACCATAGCCGTCATTCAGCAGCGCGGCATATTGCCCGTCGGGACTCAGCACCATGATCGCGGGAAAGCTGTTGGTGCTGCCAATGCGCCCTGGGGAAGAAACGGACAGCATCTTGCTCGTCGGCAGCATGATGGGCGGCCCATCAGCTGAGGGCGTTTGTGCAAGAACAGCCGCCGCGCTCAACAAGACAAAGATAGGAAGACGGAAGATGGAACGAGTCACGGAGCCTCCGCGCGAAGAATGAGTTGAAAACGATGGAGGTGATGAGCCTAATTCAATGGGGCGCAGACGGTCAAAGCTGCCCAAGAAACTTCCCACTCGGTTGAGCAGATGCCTGTCGAGCTCCGCTCGCCGGACAGCCGAAGGCGGCTGTCTCCACATGAGTTTTGCTACTGGCCCGACGCCCTAGTCGTTGGGCCGTCAGACACTGGGCTCTCGGATTCTTCGGGATGTACGTTGTGCCGGACATCGGCGCCCTGCACCCAGAAGATGACATCCTCGGCAATGTTGGTGGCGTGATCGGCCACACGCTCCAGATTGCGGGCCACGAGCAGCGCATCCAGAGCCTGTCGTACGATCTCAGGGCGGTCGTTCATGGTCTTGACCAACTGGATGAAGGCATCGTCGCGCATGCGGTCGATCACGCTATCCATTTCGAGGACAGCCTGAGCGAGTTCGGCCTTGCCTTCGATGAATGACTCCAGCGCGCGCCGCACCATGGCGCTGACGGCGGCGCCCATGCGCGCAATATCGACCGGCAAATCGGCCGCGGGAAGCTCAACCATATCCATCACGCGCTCGGCGATGTTCACGGCCTGATCGCCCACGCGCTCGAGGTCAGAATTGATCTTGGTTACGGCCAGAATAAAGCGGAGATCGACCGCCATGGGCTGCTGCATGGCAAGCAGGTCAAATGCAGCTTCGTCGATTTCTCGCTCGGCCGTATTGATCAGGCTCTCGCCTTCCAGCACCATCTGGCAGCGCGTGAGGTCGCGCTCCACATAGGCCTGGCGGGCGCGATCCACCGCCTGCTCCGCGAGTCCTCCCATGCGAAGCAACCGTTGCCGCAGATCGTCAAGCCCTTGTTGAAAGCGCGTGCGCATGATCCGAACCTTCCTTCGCTAAATCTACCTTATCCAAATCTGCCTGTGATGTAATCTTCCGTCTTTTTGTCGGACGGCTTGGTGAAAATCTTTTCCGTCTTATCGAACTCGATCAGCTTGCCCAGCAGGAAAAATCCGGTGAACTCGGCAACGCGCGCCGCCTGCTGCATATTGTGCGTCACAATTACGATGGTATACCGCTCTTTGAGCTGGAAGATCAACTCTTCAATTTTCCCGGTCGAAATCGGATCGAGCGCCGAGCAGGGCTCGTCCATCAGCAGGACTTCGGGTTCGACGGCCAACGCACGCGCGATGCACAGGCGCTGCTGCTGACCACCGGACAGGCTGGCCCCGGACTTCTTGTGCACCTGATCTTTCACTTCGGTCCAAAGGGCGGCGGAATCAAGTGAACGCTCGACCACTTCGTCGAGCTTGCGGCGGTCGCGAAATCCATTGAGCTTCAGGCCCGACGCCACATTGTCGTAAATCGACATCGTGGGAAACGGGTTCGCCTTCTGAAACACCATGCCGACTCGGCGGCGGAGTTGGGTCGCAGAAGTGCCGTTATAGGCGTCGATTTCGCCGATGCGCACACGCCCTTCGACACGCGCCTCCGGGATGGTCTCGTGCATGCGGTTAATGCAGCGAATAAACGTCGACTTGCCGCATCCCGAGGGGCCAATGAGCGCCGTAGCATGGTTCGCCGCGACCTTCAGATTGATGTCGTACAAGGCCTGGCCTTTGCCGTACCAGGCATTCAGGTTCTCGACCTGGATTCCAACTCCCATAGATTATGCCGCTCCAAACGTGCCGCGGCGCACGACATAGCGCACGGCGGCGACGGACGTTACGATAAGGAGGATCAGCACGAATGATCCCGCCCATGCCTGGCGGTGCCAATCGTCGTAGGGTGAATTGGCGTAGGTATAGATCTGCAACGACAGTGCCGCCGTAGGCTGATCGTAGCGGAGACTCCAAAAAGTGTTTCCCAGCGCGGTAAAGAGCAGCGGGGCAGTTTCGCCCGCCACTCGGGCGAATGCCAGCATGATTCCGGTGATGACACCGGACGTCGCGGTGCGAAGCGTGATCGATAGGGTCGTCCGCCAGCGCGGCACGCCCAGTCCATAGGCCGCTTCCCGCAGCGCCTGCGGGACCAACAGAAGCATCTCTTCGGTAGTCCGGCAGATGGTTGGGACCATCATGATCGCCAGCGCCACGCCGCCTGCCAGAGCCGAGAATCCACGACCGCGAACCAAAATGGCCCAGGCGACGATTCCGATTACGATGGAAGGCACTCCGTTCAGCACGTCGGCGGTAAAGCGAATTGCGCTGCCGAAGCGATTTCGTCCAAACTCGGCCAGGAAGATGCCAGCGCCCACGCCGAACGGCACACCGATAATGCTGGCGATCCCGAGGATCAACATTGATCCCACGATCGCGTTAGCCATGCCGCCGCCGACTTCTCCAACGGGCTTGGGAGTTTGGGTCAAGAACGCCCAGTTGATGGAACCCAGGCCGCGATACACGAGGTAGCCGAAGATCGCAACCAGCGGAGCCAACACGAGCACAACGGTCAAGACCGCTACGCCGGTCATCAGGTGATCGGTCGCACGACGGCGCCAACCGATGGAGGGCACGGCCTGTTGAGTGGACGGGGTTCCCGTAGTTTCAGGCATGTCCCCTCGCAGGCTGGCCGCGGGTTACGCTCCACACCAGAAACTGTGCCAGCGCGTTCACAATGATGGTGACCAGGAACAGAGCCAGGCCAATCTCGACCAGGGCGGAAAGATAGACGTCGCCGGTCGCCTCGCTGAACTCGTTGGCGAGCACGCTGGCCATCGTGTACCCCGGCGCGAACAACGATTTCGCGATCTCCGGACGGTTGCCGATCACCATGGTGACCGCCATGGTTTCTCCGAGGGCCCGGCCTAATCCAAGAATGATTCCGCCGATGATTCCGGCGCGCGCGTTGCGCAATACGCCCACGCGGATCATCTCCCAGCGCGTTGCGCCCAGAGCCAGAACGCCCTCGCGCTGATGCTGCGGCACCACCATCAGCACCTCGCGAGTAATCGAGGAAATGATGGGAATGATCATGATGGCTAGGATGATTCCCGCCGCCAGCATGCCGATTCCGTAGGGTGCACCTTCAAACAGGCCGGTCCAGCCCAAGGTCTTTCCCAGAAAGGGCTCGACATAGGTGCTCAAGAGCGGGACTAGGATGAACATCGCCCACAATCCGTAAATCACACTCGGAATCGCAGCCAGCAGCTCGACGAAAAATGACAGCGGAGCGCGCAGGGCCTTAGGGCACATCTCGGTGGTAAACACCGCAACCCCAACCGCCAGAGGAACAGCGATGACCAACGCGACGAGTGAGGAAACCAGCGTCCCGTAAATGAACGGGAGGGCACCGAACTGTTCGCTCACCGGGTTCCAATCGCTGCCGCCGAAAAACTTGAAGCCAAAGGCGTGCCAGGACAGACCCGAACCTGACAGCAGTTCGAAAATGATCAGGACCAACACGCCCAGCACAGCCAAGGCGCATGCGGTCATAGCCGACTTGAAAATGCGGTCTGGGACTTCGCCGCTTGAAGCGTGCAGCAAGGGTGCGGCCCCAACTACCGATGCGGGTGTAACGTTCGTCCCTTCAACGGGTTGCGGTCCTGGCATATCCGGCCGTGGTAAAGCAGGGTTGGCCATTCCGCTCAACCGTAGCAGAGACGTGTTACAAAGGTGTTAAAATTACCAAAGGCTTTTCCGCTGAGGTGGGACCATCAGTCCGTTTTGAGTTCTTGAACAGCTGCTGTCCGCAAGATCGAGTATTTTTCAAGCACAGTTTCTAGCTTCTCCGGCTGCCAGGAATCGTTTTTTCTATGTCGATCGCACCCGAACTTAGCCAGCTTGCATTCCGGAAAACGGAGCGGGCTCTGCTCAAGCTTTCCGCAGGACAGGACGCCGAGAGCGTCCATGGCTTCCGTACCACCAGCCGCCGTCTGCAAACCTTGCTCGAGGAAGTCTTTGCTGATCGCGATCGCAATCAGAAGAAACTCCTGAAAATGCTGGAGCGGATCCGCAAGCGCGCGGGCAAAGTACGCGATCTGGACGTACAACTGGCCGCATTGCGCAGCCTTAAGGTTCCTCAGGAGCCGCGGCGCAAGACTCAGCTCATGCACGGACTGATCGAGCTTCGCGCAAAGCATGAGAAAAAGCTTCGGAAGATGCTGAATAAAGAGACTATCCGAGAGATCCGCAAGCGGCTGAAACGAGGTCCCGGAGAGGCCGTATCGGAGTCCAGTCGCGATCCTCTGACCGTTGCCCGAACGATGCTGGCTCGAGTTGTGCGTACGGCTGGACCGATCACCGAAGACTTGCTGCATCAATACCGTATTGCGGTTAAGCGGGCTCGCTATGCGGCGGAGTTTGCGCCGAAGTCCGCCGAGGCTGCGCAACTTGTCGCCCAACTCAAGCGACTGCAGGACGCGTTGGGGAGTTGGCACGACTGGCTGACCCTGACGCAGACCGCGGCGCAGCGGCTTGGCGACGTGAACGAGTCGTCGCTAGTCGCGGCTCTCCACAACGTAACCGGAGGCAAGTTCCGGCAGGCAGTCGCCGCTCTTTCAGCTTCATCGACGATTCAAACTGCCAGCAAACCGGTCACTGTGCTCACGGAGCCGTCCCGCAAGGCAGGGTCTAAGAATCAGACCATCGTGGCGCGCACCGAGACTGCCGCTTAGCGTCTGCTCCCTCACGTTATTCTCTCCAGTTCCGAACATCAGTTCGAAAGACCAGTTCCAAACATCGATGACGATCCTGCCGGGTGCGTGTACACTGTGAGGCTTCCCCATGCCTACGTTTGCCGCGGTCGATATCGGCTCGAACTCCGTCCGGCTGAAGATTGCACGGCTGCAAGCCGGACGCCTGCGCGCACTCCATGAAGACCGCGAGGTGACGCGCCTGGGTGAAGGCGTTTTCGGCTCGGGATTCCTTACTCCTGAATCCATGGCCGAAACCGTGAAAGTGCTGCGGCGCTTCCATCGCGCCACGCAGCAAATCGTAACCGACAGCGTGCGCGTGGTTGCCACCAGCGCGCTTCGCGATGCACGCAATTCGCAGGCGTTCCTGGAGTGGGTGCGGTCGGCTACCGGCTGGCGCGTCGAGGTCATCTCCGGCGTGGAAGAGGCCCGGCTCATTCATCTGGGACTGGTCTCCAGCCCACGCGTGGATCGTTCTACGACCTTCATGATGGATCTGGGCGGCGGCAGTTGCGAACTGACCGTCACGCAGGGCGGACACATTCGCGACGCCGTGAGCCTGCCCCTCGGCGCGGTTCGTCTAACCAACGAATTTCTGCGCCACGATCCCACGCGCAAGGGTGAACTGAAGCGGCTGCGCGGATTTGTGACTCGCGAAGTCAATCGCATCACCGACCGCATCGCGAGTGCGAAGGTGAAGAACGTGATTGCTACGTCCGGCACGGCGGCAGCCCTGGCAGCGGTCGCGAGCCATCTGCGGCGCGGGGCGGGCCGCCAGCGGCCAGTCGTCTCTCGCGCGGAGATGACCCGGATCGCCAAACGCCTGGCACGCCTGCCCGTGGCGGAACGCCGCAAGATTGAAGGTATCGGCCCGCGGCGGGCGGAGATCATCGTTGCCGGCGCGACGGTCTATCACGAACTGCTTGACCGTCTCCACCTCAAGAGCTTCCGCTATTCGCCGCTCGGCTTGCGCGACGGAATCCTGGCGCAGATGGCTGCGGACTATGATCGCAGCACTCGCTCCGGCCGGCAGATCGAATCCGAACGGTTGGCGTCGATCATGAACGCGGTCGACCATTATCACGTTGACCGCAAGCATGCGCTGGACGTCCGAGACGCCGCCAATCTGTTGTTCGCGGGCTTGCGCTCACTGCACCAACTACCGACCGAGTACCGCGAATGGCTTTCCGCGGCCGCGATGCTCTACGAAGTGGGCGACTACGTAAACCGGAACGGGCGCCACCGCCATACGCATTACATCATTTCGAACTCGGAGATTCTCGGCTATACGCCGCAGCAACGGCGCCTGATCGCGGCGATTGCGCGTTATCTGGGAAAATCGCGCCCGGCTCTGGAGGATGGCCCAATGAAGTTGCTGGATCCTGCCGAACGCGCCAATGTGGAGAAGGCAATCCTGTTGCTGCGGTTGGCGCGTGCCTTGAACCTGGGCCGGAGTCGCGCGGTTGAAAGGGTGCGGATTGGAGTGCACGCCGCGGAAGTCAGGTTGACGCTCGTACCCCGCCGTCGCGCGGGAGTGGACTTGGAACTCTGGGCGATCGAGAAAGAGTGCGGCTATTTCCGGGAAGTTTTCGGACGCGAACTTTCCACGGCCGTTTCGTAAAGAGTACGCAGAACCTTCGGCGTGACGCACCATTGCAGGGTGCCGGAGGTGCGACGCATCTCCAGTTTTGCCACCGCGCCCTTTTTCAATTCCAACGAGGCTTCGCAGCCGGAGTCGCTGATCACCGCCCCCAAAAACTGGCTCAGATTCGGATTGTGTCCGACCACCATGATGGCTTCCTGGCGGGCATATTTCTCCAGCAGTTTTCGGAAGTCGGCGAGTCCAGCCTCGGGACGCAATCCCGTGTCGATCTGCAATTTCCCTTCGTAGCCCAACTCGTTGCCCACGAGGGATGCCGTCTGCGTGCACCGCTTCAGGGGACTGGAGACAATCGCATCCACCTGACAATCGAGCGCCGCCAGAGCGCGGCCGATGTAGCCACACTGTTCAATGCCCTCTTTGTCGAGAGCACGCTTCTCGTCCTTCTTAGGATTGGCAAAATGCTCGCCTGCGCTGGCGTGGCGCAGAAAATAGAGGATCATCGGACGTTATCGTTCCCTTCCTGCTAACACTCTACGCTTTCTGGCCGGTGGCGGCGCGGGGAGCATCGCGGGAGACTTCCCTTCTGCAACCCCAATGAGGAAATCCTGTGCGCTGAACGCCGCGGCGCCGATTGGAGGACGCCGGTTTTGCTTGCCGTGCAAGGGCTGCCACGCTCGTATGTAGGTCGTGTCTTTCAGCAGGACACGCGCCTTGCGGTTATCGGCCAGATATGCGTCAAGAATCTCGTGCCGCACCCGTTCCCGCAGCATTTCATCGCGCAGCGGCACCAGCACCTCGACGCGCTCATACAGATTGCGCGGCATCCAGTCGGCGCTGCCGATGTAAATCTCTTCTTCGCCACAGTTCGCAAAGTAGAAGATGCGACTGTGCTCGAGGAACCGGCCCACCACGCTGCGCACGCGGATGTTGTCGCTCACACCGCGCACTCCCGGACGAAGGGCACAAATACCGCGCACCAGCAAATCGATCTGCACTCCCGCCTGGGAAGCCCGGTACAGCGCCTGCACCACAGTCTTGTCGAGCAGCGCGTTCATCTTGGCGATGATGCGAGCGTCTTTGCCCTGCCGGGCGTGCTCCGCTTCGCGGTCGATGAGGGCAATGATTTTTTCGGCCAGATCGAGTGGCGCCACCAGCAACGGATCATAGCTGGGATTCTCCGCGTACGCCGTCAGGAAGCTGAAAACATCATGTACGGCGCGCGTGATCTCAGGATTCGCCGTGAATAAGCTGAGGTCGGTATAAATTCGCGCAGTCGTGGCGTTGTAATTTCCGGTACCGATGTGCGCATAGCTGCGGGTCGCCCCATCGGGATCGCGCCGCACCAGCAACGACAGTTTGCAGTGCGTCTTGAGCCCAACCAGACCATGGAAGACCTGCACGCCGGCGTCTTCCAGATCGCGCGCCCAGCGTATGTTTGAGGCCTCATCGAAGCGCGCCTTCAACTCCACCACCGCCGTAACTTCTTTGCGGGAAGCAGCGTCCATGAGCGAAGGGACGATCAGGGAATGCTCGCTGGTCCGGTAGAGGGTCTGCTTGATGGAAAGAACGTTCTCGTCTTTGGCGGCCGACTCAATAAACGAAATCACCGCGTCGTAAGAATCGTAGGGGTGATGCAGCAGGATGTCATGTCCGCGCAACTCCTCGAACAAGTCCTTCGACTTGGAGGTCAAGCGCAACTCACGCGGAGAAAACGAGCGGTACTTGAGGTCGGGACGCTTCACCTGTTCGTAGACGTTGAACAGGCGTGAAAGATTGACGGGACCGTTTACGGGAAACACCTGCCACGGATCCAGTTCGAACACTGTGCGCAATCGATCGATGATCTCGGGATCGGCGTCGGCTTCAATTTCCATGCGCACGGCGTCGCCTTTGCGGCGGTTATGCAACTCGGCGCGTACCGACTCCAACAGGCTGCGGGCCTCTTCTTCCGCCAGGTAAAGATTGCTGTTGCGGGTCACACGGAACGGCGCGGAGGAAACAATATCGTAGCCGTGGTACATCCGGACAGCATGGTGCGCAACCAGATCCGCCAGAAAAATGAAGTCCGCAGTGCCCTCGGATGGCAGCCGGACAAGGCGCGGCAAAGCCCGTGGGACTGACACTACTCCCGTGTAAGTGAGAGCCGAACGCCGGCGTCGTCGCAGCAGGAATCCCAGGCACAGTGCTTTGTTAATCACTCGCGGAAAGGGATGCGCCGGGTCCACGGTCACCGGCGTCAACAGAGGGTCCAATTCCTTCTTACAGTATTCGTCGACAAAGCGCAACGCTTCGGAGTCCAACTCGTGCAGTCCCAGCACGCGAATTCCGTTTTCAGAGAGCGCGGGACGCAGGCGGGCATTCCAGCAGTCATACTGGTCATCGACGAACTCGTGCGCCAGCTTGTTCAGCACATCCCGTTTTTCGGTGAGCGTCAAGCCGTCGGGACCGGCCTCGTTGTAGCCGTCTTCAATCTGCTGCATCATGGCGGCCACACGCACTTCGAAGAACTCGTCCAGATTGCTCGCCGAAATGGAGAGGAACTTCAGCCGCTCGAGCAGCGGATTGCCCTCGTCCTCCGCCTCTTCGAGCACACGGCGGTTGAACGCGAGCCACGAGGTATCACGGTTGAGGAAGTACTGTGGATTGTCCAGCGAAATACGAGCCATGATGACTTACGGGAACCCTAGTATAAAGCATCCGATCGGCCGCTGAATGACGGCGACTCAAAACTGGTACTGCGGCCTTCTTGAAATCAAAAACCGGCACCCGGACAGCGTTGCTTCTGTCCAGGTGCCGTTGTGTGTGCCCGTACTGCGCAAATCAAGAGAGGTCGTTCGGTATTACGGCAGGTAGTACCGGAACGAGGTAAAGATCATGTTGTCGATCCCGTGCGGCTGGTTGGGCGAAGACGAGCCCGACCAGGCATTGCGGGTCACGTAGGAGTACTGGGGGCCAAACTGAACCCGGCCACGGTTCACTTTTTCCTTCGAGCCGTCGTACAGCTTGAACCAGAAGCCGGCCGTTCCCTCGATCAGCACGCGAGTATCGGCTGTGCAGTTGGAACCCAGGCTGCCCGGGCTGAAACCGCCGCTGCCCGGCCCCGCCTCAGTGAAGCAACCGGTATTGGGGAAGAACGGTGAGCCGTAACCGACGTACTTACCGGCGACCGGGTCATAGCTGGCTGCGCGGCTGGCGTACTCCGCTCCCGCGTTCAGGTAAACATCCATCTTCGGTCCGTGCCATTCGACAGTGGTCAGGCCCTGATAGCTGCGAATCAGATCGAGCGTTCCGTTGGCGCGGGCTGACATGTCGGGAAGTCCGCCCGTACCGTAGCGGCCCACGGCGCTGCCACCAAGAGCATGCAATCCGAAGTCGAGGCGCTTCTTATCGAACGACCAGCGGGCATTGGCGCCGAAGCCGCCGGCGCTGGCTGAGCTGTTGAACGCGGTCGTGGCGTTGGGGCCAGGCGTCGTGGTCGAACCGCAGACCGTGGTAGGCGCAATGTCAATGCAGGGGAAGATGCGGTCGCGGAATCGGCTGTAGATTCCGAAGACTTCATAGTGTCCGAAGCCCGGCTCGAAAACCAGCTTGGCGATGATGTCGGGCGAAGGATTGAACGAGTAGTTGGCCTGGTTGTTGTAGAGACCGCCAAGGACTCCCGCCGAGCCAACCAGGAAGTTGGAAGCGTTGTTGTGGCTGGTGAGCGTAACCTCGGAGTTTTCCAAAGAGACCGCGAACCAGACTTTGTTGCCGAAGTTTTTCGAGAGGCGGAGGCCAAATTGCCGCGCCCAGCTGAATCCGATGGTGTACTGCGGATCGATAGTCATGGGGAGCGCTTCCGTACGGTTGTCTACACCGTGCTTCGTCTCAGTCACCAGGCTCCACATCTGTCCGCCGGTGAAGCTCCATCCGTTGTCAAAAGCCGCCTGGCCCCAGGCTTGCCGGTACCGCATCGTATAGCTGTTGCTCTCGTTGTTGTTGGAAGTCACACCCGCCGAGAGAAAGTCAGCTTCCACGTATCCCGACAGCTTCGCGCTCTTCAGCCGTCCTTCCGCCAGCAAGGAAAGTCGCGACTGGCGTCCGGAACCGAAGAACTCCGACATGCTGCTGGATGAGGCGCCGGGCATCGTCAGAGTGTTGAAGGGCGTGTTGATATCCGCTCCCAGGGCACGCGAACGCCACA
Source organism: uncultured Acidobacteriaceae bacterium (assembly GCA_963701935.1). GTDB lineage: Bacteria > Acidobacteriota > Terriglobia > Terriglobales > Acidobacteriaceae > Sulfotelmatobacter. The sequence goes on from CAVPBT010000007.1 coordinate 396,194, forward strand.
CCGTTTCAGCCGCCAGGAAGCCACCGGGAGTAATGGTGATTCCTTTCACGTGAATCGCCGTGGGAGGCTCGGAAACGCTCTTCTGCGTCTCCTGGATGCTGACAACCGTGCTAGTCAGGTTGGTCTTCAGGTCTGTGACGTCGCCTTTCAACTCGCTGACGGTTTGCTGCTGCTGCGACGCCTGTGCCGCCGCGGCATCCGCTTTGGTGGCCGCGTCAGTGGCAGCGGTTTGCGCCTGCTGCACTACCTGATCCTTGCGGTTCAGTTCATCCCGCAGTTGCTGAATCTGCTTCTGCTGCTGGGCCAGGGCTGCCTGCTGGGCAGCGATGGCGTCCTTCAGCGACTGCACATCCGCCGCGGTGACCGTAGCCGTAGCCGGCTTCGGCTTCCTGGGTTTGGGCGCGGTACTGGTTTGCGCGACCAGCCCTGTCGCCAGAAACAGAATGGCACACACTTTCGACGCAGACTTCATTGTTCTCTCCTTTTGGGTCCTGCGATGAATGAGAATATCCCGTGACTGCGGGTTCTACTTGACCTGCTTGATCGCTTCTTTCACCTTTGCCGCAACGTTATCTGGCAAGGGCGCGTAGGACAGCGAAGAAGTTATCTTCTGGCCGTCCGATACCATCCAGTTCAGGAAATCGGCCAGAACCTTACCCCTCGCCGCGTCCTTCGATTGGGCCGGAATCAGCAACCACGTAAAGCTGGCAATGGGATACGCGTCTTTTCCGGGGGCATTGGTGATCGAAACCCGGAAGTCGGCCGGCATCTTAGGAGCCGAAGCGGCTGCCGCGGTTACGCTGTCCAATGAAGCCTTGACGAACGTTCCCGCCGAATTCCGCACGCTGCCGTAGGGAATATTGTTCTGCAAGGCGTAGATCAGTTCCACATATCCAATCGAGCCAGACATCTGGCGAAGCGATCCAGCGACGCCCTCGTTGCCTTTCTGCCCCAGTCCGACCGGCCAATGCACCGAGGTGTCTGCGCCCACCTGGCTCTTCCACTCCGGGCTGACCTTGGAAAGATAATCGGTCCAGATGAAGGTGGTGCCGCTGCCATCGGAACGGTGCACCACGATGATGTCCTTGTCGGGGAAGTTCACCCCGGGATTTACCGATGTGATCGCTTTGTCATTCCACTTGGAAATCTTGCCCAGGAAAATTCCCGCCAGCGCCTCCGGAGTGAATTTCACTTCTCCGGTAACTCCGGGGATGTTATAGGCAGGCACATCCGCGCCTAGAACGGTTGGAATGTTCAAAACTTTTGTCTTCACATCCGCCAGTTGCTTGTCGGTCATGGGCATATCGCTAGCCCCAAAATCGACGGTACCGGAGGTTACCTGACGGATTCCGCCGCCACTGCCGATCGACTGATAGTTAATTTCCACATCGGAATGGAGCTTGTGATACTCGCTGAACCACTTCGAGTAGATGGGATAAGGGAAAGTGGCGCCTGCTCCAACGAGCTTGGTCTGGCCCACTACCGGCACAGCTAGAAGGACACACACCAAAAGCACGATTTTGCGCATCACCAGATGATTCCTCCTTGAGGTTTTGTATGTCCTCGTTCTAGCGGCGCAGTGTTACAGGACGGTTACAAACGGGTGAATTTCTGATGAATGGCCCCCGGTTCGGGTTTGCTCGATCGGAGGGGCGAATCGGAAACCGTTTGAATCCAAGTCACTTATTCTTGAGGTTAATGTTTCGCTTGCAGATGGGCGATTTCGCGGGGAAACAGCGTGTTGGCGGGAAACTCGTGCTGCAGGCCCGTAAGCAACTGCAGCGCCCGCGCCTTATCCTTCTCTCTGACGTAGGCAATGGATAGCAGGATCCGCGCAAAGGGTGCGAGATAATGTCCATGCTCGGCGGTGGTTTGCAGGTCGGCGATCCCCCCTTGCTTGTCGGAGGGGAGGCCTCCCATGCGAAGAATCCAGCGCACCGGTGCGGCCATGCTTCCGATGATGTATTTGCTGAAGCCGGTCGCCAGCAGCGCGTCGTAGCAATTGGGGCAAACAGCCAGCAACTCTTGGGCCGAGACGGAGGCCAGCTTGGTGTAGTGCAGAGATGCCAGATTGCGCTTTTCGATGAGCGCCGCGTAGTCGGCTTGCAGGCCTGACGACAGCGTTGAGGCGAAGAGCGCATCACGATCTTTGGGATCTCTGCTCAGCCGCGTGTGCGAGAGATTTTCGGCGTGCCCGATCGCGTCCATGAAATGTTTGCGTAATGCGGGATCAGGAGTCAGTTTCGGCCGATCGGCAAAGGCGTCGTCGTTTTCGTAGAACTGCGCTTCCAGCACTCCCAGACGGTTGAATTCAGCGAACAGAAGGCCTGCGGCCTCGCTGACCGGCCCCATCGGATCATCCGGATGCAGTTGCTGCCACGCCACAAAGTCCTTTTGCGCGCCGGCAAAGTCGAGATTGTAGAGTCCGGAAAATCCGCGGTCGAGGGGAGAGATCGCCACAGGCCGCGGCAAATCCTCGGCCCCTGCTTTCAAGCACACCGCGAAACAGGCAGCCAGTACTGCTACTATTCTCCACGCCCGTGCATCTAAACTTTTGGCCATTTTGTGCCGTGTGTGTGGTCTATTATCGTCCATCTGTGCTTGGTTGCAATTTACTTCTTTAAGGCCGCTGACGATTTGATGACGATTCCTGAACCCGCGACAACCTCACCTTGTAATCAGTTTGTCAATTTCGATGGCGGCATTCCCAGCCCGAGGGCGACCGTTGATGAGTGACTCGCCTATACGCTACGCTCCGGGCTGGCCCGGGATTCCGCCGCGGTGGACTTCGAGCGCCAAGATGGGCGCCGGCACCGCCCTAAACCAACACAGCAAGGTCTGGTTCACGCTGAGCCACGGCATTCTCAATGAAGTCTACTTTCCCAGGGTGGACCAGGCTTGTACACGCGACATGGGATTCATCGTTACCAGCGGTCACGATTTCTTTTCCGAGGAGAAACGGCACTGTACCTTTGAGAACCAAGCGTTTGAACCCGGTATCCCCGCATTTGAGCTGACCAACACGGAGATCAGCGGGCGCTACCGCATCCACAAGGAAGTCCTGACCGACCCCTACCGCAACGTCGTTTTACAAAAGGTGCGCTTCGAGCCATTGCAAGGACAGCTCTCCGACTATCGCCTTTACGCCTTGCTCTCACCTCACCTGGCGAATTGCGGCTACGGAAACACGGGCTGGATCGGCGATTACAAGGGCTATCCCATGTTCTTCGCCCAGCACGATGGAGTCACTTTGTCGCTTGCGTCCTCGGCCCCATGGAAGAAAACGTCGGTGGGATTCGTGGGCGCGTCAGATGGCTGGCAGGATCTCTCTGAACATTTACAGATGGAATGGGAGTACACGCGAGCGGAAAACGGGAATATTGCTTTCACCGGAGAAATCGACCTTGCGGCCTGCGGGGGCGAGTTCGTGCTGGCCCTGGGCTTCGGCGCCATTTGGACCGAGGCCGGGCAACAGGCACGTTCCTCACTATTCGAGGACTACGCGGATACTCGCCGGCACTTCGTCGCCCAGTGGAGCAACTGGCAGAATTCCTTGCTCAAGCTCGATGAACCGCTGCGACAGCACGATCTTTACCGCTCATCCACTGCCGTGCTGCGGACGCACGAGTCGAAAGATTTTCTCGGCGGCATCATTGCCAGCCTTTCCATTCCGTGGGGATTCAACAAAGGCGATGAAGATCTCGGCGGCTACCATCTGGTCTGGCCGCGCGACCTGGTCGAAACCGCCGGCGCCCTCCTGGCCGCGGGAGCGGTAACCGACGCGCTGCGCGTTCTACGTTACCTGGAAGCCACGCAGGAGGCCGCGGGCAACTGGGCACAGAATCTCTGGCTTGACGGACGTCCCTACTGGAGCGGAGTCCAGATGGATGAAACTGCGTTCCCCATCTTGCTGCTTGACTTACTCCGCCGCGAAGCTCCCACGTCTCTGGGCAAGCTCGAGCGCTGGTGGCCCATGGTGCGTAACGCCGTCAGCTTTATTCTGCGCAACGGTCCCGTCACACAACAGGATCGCTGGGAAGAAGACGCTGGCTATTCGCCGTTCACCTTGGCCGCCGAAATTTCCGCGCTGCTGGCTGCGGCCGACATCGCGGACCTCACGGGCCACGCCGAACAAGCCTCTGTCATGCGCGACACGGCCGACGCCTGGAACGACAACATCGAGCGCTGGGTATACGCCACGGGCGGGGATCTGGCGCAGCAGCTCGGCATCGATGGCTACTATGTGCGTATCGCCCCGCCCGAGACCGACGGCGCGGCATCGCCCACCCAAGGTTTTGTTCCCATCAAGAACCGTCCACCGGGACAGGATGGCGAGCGCGCCTATCACATCATTAGCCCTGACGCACTGGCGCTGGTCCGCTTTGGCCTGCGCGCACCCGATGATCCGCGCATTCTGAACACGCTGCGCGCCATTGACGCGCTACTCGCCGTCGAACTGCCCCAGGGTCCTTGCTGGTACCGCTACAACGGCGACGGCTACGGCGAACACAAAGACGGCTCGGCGTTCGATGGGACCGGCATCGGCCGCGCGTGGCCTCTGCTCGCCGGTGAGCGCGCCCACTACGCTCTCGCAGCCGGGCATCGCGATGAGGCCGAAGCCCTGCTCACCGTCATCGAAAATTCGACTTCGGGATCCAGCCGTCTGCTTCCCGAGCAGGTCTGGGACGCCGCCGACATTCCAGCCCTCGAACTTTTCCGCGGCAAGCCCACCGGCTCAGCCTGCCCGCTGGTGTGGGCCCACTCGGAGTACGTCAAGCTGCGCCGTTCGATTCGCGAGAACAAGATTTTCGACCAGCCTCCGCAGACCGTGAAGAGATACTTAGTTGAAAAACACGGGAGACAACATTTTGGCTGGAGGTTCAACAACAAAGTCCGCACCATTCCGCGCAACCAGACGCTTCGCATTGCGCTGCTCACACCCGCCCTCGTGCGCTGGAGCATCGATGGCTGGAAGACAGCCCACGATACCGACACCCGCGACACCGGCGTCGGCATCTACACGCTCAGCCTGCCCACCGCGTCCCTGCCGCCAGGAGGCCAGGTGGTCTTCACATTTTTCTGGCCGCAGGAAAGTCGCTGGGAAGGCACGGACTATACGGTCACTGTGGAGAAGGGCTGATTCGCAATTTTGAGAGATGGGCTCGGTTGGACGGCTCAGCCTTCGTCGACGCTGGTGTAGCACAACTCCACGACCGTGCAATCGTCGCTCAACGGATTTCCCGCGCAGAATTCCGTCACGGACGAAAAAATTCCCTCGAGCGTGGGAGACTTGGCCGCGGCCGCCTCCAGCCGGAAGTCCTCATAAAACTCGCCCATCGCATTTTCCGCCTCGGTGACGCCATCGGTGACAAGGATGAAGCGGTCGCCGGACTTCATCTGGCACCTTGCGCTTTCGAAGGTGGCGTCGGCCAGCAGACCCACGGGCACATTTCCATGTGGTGGACGCATCACTTCTCCGGCGCAAACGAGAAGAGGCTGAACGTGCCCGCAATTCACGTATTCCAGGTCGCCGTCGCGCCGCAACCGGACCAACAGCACAGTCGCATACTTTTCTCCCACCAGCTTCTCGGTGAAGAAGTGGTTCACGGCAGCGACCACGTCGAGCAGCGGCATGCCGGAACTCAAATGCGAGTAAATCATTCCCTGTAGTGAGGTAGCCAGCAGCGCCGCTGAGACCCCTTTGCCACTGACGTCGGCGAGCACCACGGCGAGGCCTTCTTTGGTATTCACGGCATCGAAAAAGTCTCCGCCGATTTCCTTGCAGGAAAGATTCTTGCCGCGCAGCTTGGCAAACGGCACTTCGGGAATTCTGACCTGCATCAGCCGCTGCTGAATGCTGGCCGCAATGCTCAACTCCTGCTGGTAACGCCGGGCTTCTTCCTCGGCCTGAACGAGTCTTGCGTTCTCGATCAGAGACGCGGCTTCTGTCGCGATCACGTGCAGAATGTCCTGGCCCACACCGCTAATATCGCGGGAAGCAAAGCGCGAGTCGACGTAGAGAACACCCATAGCCTCGGCGGACGTCGCCGCATGCACGGGCGTTTGCGCATCGCGGGTCGCCTGCACAACAAGCTTGCGCAGAGGGATGCAAACCACAGTTCGAAGATCGTAGGCCACGATGCTTTGGCGGCCGGCCAGATCGAGTGACTGGCTGGTGTCCGTCAAAAGAAACTCGGAGTTCGAGCGTATCGACTCTTCGAGGATCGAATGGGAAATCGTCTTGTCGTCGAGCAGCGGCTCCTTCTTCGAGTTGCGGCCAGCCGCCAGACGAAGTTTCCCTTCGTCGTCTTTCAGAAAAACATACGCACGTTCGGCACGCGTCAGTTGCAGCGTGACGTCGAGCATCGTCATCAGGATTTCGTCGAGTACGCCCGCGGTGTTCAGTTTGCGCGCCGCTTCCAGAAACAGCGTTAGCTTCTCCAGATCGGTCGCTTCCTGCTTGATCTGAATGCCGGAAATCTGGCTGAGAAATTCCCGCGCCGTGTTGGAAGTGGCATGCGCAGGATTGAACAGGATGTACGCCGAATCGCGCGCCCCGAACTCCAGGCGGTCGCCGCGCTCCAGTTTCTGGCGCTGGATGCGCTCCCCATTGACGAACGTACCGTGCTTGCTGCCCAGGTCGACGAGGAAGAACTCCTGCCCGTCCTGCATGATCTGCGCATGGTCGCGGGATACCCGCGGGTCCGCAATCACCAGATCCTTATCGACCTTCCGTCCCACCGTGAATGGCGTGCGGTTCAGGACGATGTTCTTCTGCTCGCTGCCCTGCACAAAGACAAGGGCGGGAAACACACCGGAGCCGGAGCTGTTATGACTGATTGCGCCGAGGGCCATGGATATGGATAGTGACGGTCGTTTCGCGTGCCGTTCGCCCTCGTCCGAGACGACTTGGGCTCACGCCGCAGGGCTATCCCCTGCTGCAACAGACTACTCTGCGGGCGCGCTCTCCCGCAAGGTATGGGCTTGGCTCCCCCAGGAATTGAGCACCGCCAATCCGAACACGAACACGGGCAACATGAAGTTGGAGTAGAAAGGCATCAGCCAGACCCGTTCTCGAATTGCGGGCGTCAACCAGACGTAGGCAAGGCTCAGTCCCACCGTGGCGATCCATGGCCACACCAGCAAAACGCCACCGACGATGCGGGCCAGTCGGACCGCCGGCAGAATGGGGTCATGAGAAGCCTCACTCCGCAACAGTGCCAGAATTGCCGGAGCCAGCAGCACCTGGTTGTAAGGGGCAGACATTGGAACGATCAGTACCGTGAGAGCCAGCACGAGGGCGAACGACCGTCCAGACGCCGGGTTGGTAAAGGGTTCTTTTCGAACCGGCCAGATACAGACCGCGCAGGCGATCACGCTCGCCGCCTCTAGAATCCTCCCCACGATGGAACCGAACAACCACACCAGCACCGATTGGTTCTGCGTGTACTGGTGATACTGCCGAATCGCCTCGACGAACATGCGAAGCCATCCGGGCAACAGCAGTTCCGCCCCGCCCAGCATCAGCAACATGACAAATCCGAACCCGAATACGAATCGCCGCCGCGAGCGCCAGTCACTCACCGCCCACAACAGGAGCCACAAGACCAGCGGCCAAGCCAGTTGCGGCTTGATCGTCGCCAGTCCTAGCAGGCCCCCCGCCAAGAGGAGCCACCCACCGGCCAGGCACGCGCCACACGCCGCCAACAGACCTGCGACCAGCAGGGTTAGTTGCTGCAGCTTGATGCCCTGTACCATGGGCAACCAGCCAAGCATCAGCGCCATGAGAATTGCCGCGGTTCCAAACGATGGCGCCCATCGCAGAACTCGGAGCCAGAGCAAGACGCATCCCCCTGCCAGAACCACGAGGAACCACCGGAAGCCGGTCTGCAACGTATCGAACGGTAGATTCACTGTCGGCGCCAGCAGAAACACAACGTAAGCCGGATACGCAAATCCCTGCTGATCCTTGGGATCGTCGGGGCGCCCCGCGTCGAGCGGCCTTCCGTAGTATCCCTGCTGGATCTCGCGGGTAATCTCCGCGCTGTACGGATTGCGCCCGTGGAGCAGTAGTTCGCGCGCTCCCAGCCACCGAGGGTAGAGGTCCGATAAATTGCCGCGTGGCCGGCTGTGTATTGCAGCATCTGCAATTTGTTGCGGCCTGAGAATCCGATCGGCGTAGAACCAAGTGCTCGCCGAGGCTACGACGGCAAGGACAAATGCGATGACGAATAACGAGCGCCTGGACAAGGTGGACTGCGTTCCCTTCAACCGTTCCACGACGAATCCGGATTGAATCGCTTCATGTTACAACTGTGTGGGCACGACCCACCCCATGCGCTGGCGAATTTTCGTCTCAACTGCAATCGGCTCTGCCGCAGGTGTTTTTTGCTGGTTCCTGATGAAACATTTCCATCAGGACGCCGCCGACTTCCGCTGGGCGTTGCATCTCGCGCATCGCGTGCTCGCCAAACAAAACCCTTACGATACGCCACTCGAACAGTATCCGCTCACTGCGGGACTGCTGGCACTCCCTTTTGTCCGATTGCAACCGGAAGTGGCCGCCGGACTCTTCTGGGGAATCAGTTCTTCTCTGCTGGCATTCGGGCTCACTCGTCACGGCTATACGAAGTTGCTCATTTTTTTCGCGTATCCGTATTGGGCCGGCATTCTCACCGTGCAGTGGTCTCCCTTGATTGCGGCCAGCGCATTTTTCCCTTTGCTGCTGCCGGCAACGATGGCTAAACCGCAAGTCGGATTACCTGTGTTCCTGACGCGCTTGAGCCGCCGGGGCCTACTGGCCTGCGCCGTTGTGGTGCTGGCGAGCCTCGCAGTCCTGCCCAACTGGCCGTTGCTGTGGTTTCGACAGCTGGGCAACTACCAGCATTTTTTCCCCATCCTCGTTCTTCCCGGACCGCTTCTGCTGCTCGCACTACTTCGATACCGCGAGCGGGATGCTCAGCTTCTTTTCCTGTCTGCACTCATGCCGCAGCGCTGGTTTTTTGACAGCTTTATCTTGTGGCTGATTCCGCAATCGCGCCGCGAAATCATCTGGACCGTGTTCTTCAGTTGGGGAGCAGGCATTTGGCGCTGGTATCACATCCCCTCAAGCTTTACCGAGGTTGGGCGCTGCACTGTGATCTTCCTCTATTTACCAATGCTGGCGGTGGTACTCTTCCGCCAAGAAGGGTTCGCAGGATCTGTAGTGCCTGACGTGCCTGTGCGTTAGTCCGGTTCAACTCTTATTTGCGTATTCAACCGGACTGAGCAGCCAGGGCCGTAGCCGTGCCTGCAAAAACACGGTCAACACAACGGTACCCGCCATCGCAGACCAGGGCAGGATCGGGTTTATCCAGAACAGCGGCAAGCCCCATCGCAGCAATACCATCCATCCCACCATCATGGCTAGCCCAGCCGCCAGCGGAGTCATCCTGTGTACGTTGGAGAGGGGTATGTTGAGCGTACAGGCGGCTTGGATCATCAATGCAAACGGGAACGCCGTAACCAAATCAATAAAGTAGTGCTCTCCCAGACCAAGCGTAGAGATGACCGTTCCCACGAGAAAGAAAAAAATGGTCAGCTTGGCCCACCGCGACAAGCCCTCCGCATACCACCAGGTCAACAGCGCCCAGCCCAGGTGTAACGAGGGAAACGCATTGCGGGGACCTCCGATGGTCAGCACTTCGATCGGCAGGCGTCGAAACTGTTCCGCGGTCAGAGGATGAAAAGGGTAGCCCGATCCGAACAAATTGCGGGGACCGCCCGCCGGAACCAGATTGTAGAAAACAACCCCCAACGGCCCGGTGACGGCAAAGGCGAGAAAGGCGGCCATCGCAAGACTGCGATTGCGCACCAATTGTCTCGCATAGGTAAACATGATCGCTAGCGGGAGCACGTAGTACATTCCGACCACGGCACGCGTCAGAAGGTGTGACGCCAAAACGATCTGGCCCACCTTGAAACTCAGCTGCACCCCCAGGCTCTGCTCAAAGCTATACAAGAACAGGTCGAGCGTTCTGGGCTGAAGGCGGCCGGTCCATTCCAGAGGACCAGAACCGAAATATCCCAGAAGCACGAGCAGCAGCGGGGGCAGGGTGGCGTCCTGAAGCAACTGGAGGTCCTTGCCTCTACTGAGGATTCTCATGGCTGCCAGGAGAAATAAGCTCCCCAGTCCTAGAAGGCCGCAAGCCACCGAAGCTCGCAGGGGCGTCTTCAGAACCAATACTTGCAGACTCCCAAGAGCCAGTCCCGCCCCCACTGCCAGCGGAAACCGCCGCAGGGGGCAAACCGAAAGCAAGACGATTGAGCAGCCACCCAGAGTGAGCGAAAAAAACACATCGCGCCCAATCTGCACGGCAAACCCGCGGCTCAGCGCTACTCCGCAAACCAGCAGGCACAGAACGGCAAGAGCCACCCCGCGAGTGCGATTGCTTTCGAATTTCAGAAAATCAGGACTCTTCGTGGAAGCCTCCTCATGCTGCGCTGTCTTCTCCCTCACTAGCAAAATTAACCTGATCGCTGAATTCTCAGTCTCAGTTCTCCGCAGAGCCCTACGAAACAGATCAGCACGACCCAGCCGACTAAGGCCACCCGGTTATATCGCATTGCCAGAATCAGTTGCACAGGCGAGAAAAGTAATGCGGCCAGGCTGCTGCCGATCGTGAGGTGCGTCCATCTTCTGGAGCCCCACGTCTCGCGAAGCCACGCCACAAGCAGCAGCGCCGGAATGGCCAGCACGCAGAGGTCGGATCCCAACGCATGATAGCTGACCAGAACCGTTGCAAAGACGGCCAGGGAAAAGTTGAGATCATCCAACCGATCGCGCTCTCGGTAACAAATCCATGCCGCTACAAGAAGTACGACAGCGGAAAGCGATAAGACCATCACACCGAACGAACTCCTATTCGACGCGAGAAGGTAAAGCGCCCCCCTCAGGTTCGGCATGTCCGACGGCATGATCGCGCCCCTCGCCATCGTCGCCTCCAAGCCAAGAACGTATCGAGGGTACGCAATCATTTGCCCGAGTCCGACGGTCGCGATCGAAACCGCGCCCAGAAGCGCACCGACCAGGATGAAGCCCAACAGGATCTTCTTGCACCGCTGAAGCGTCTTCTGCTGAATCAGCAGAAGAACGAGAAACGGCAGCACCAGATGAAACTTGAATAGGCCACAGGCGAGCCACGCACCCGCCGTGACCAGACGCTCCTTCCTCAACGACACAAATGTCAGTCCGTACAGAAACATGAGGAGGATTGTGTCCTGGCCCTGAAGAAGAGTGAAGAAGATTGGAAAGAAAACCAGGCTCACGCACATCCAGACCGGAGCGGACCACGCCGTCATCAGCGGAACGCAGGGTCGAAGCAGGATCGGCAAAGCGGCGAGCATCCCCAGGTTCGCCAGGGTCCACAACAGATACGCCGCGCGATATGACAGCCAGGCGAGGGGAACATAGAGCAGTGCCTCAAAAGGTGGGTGGTTAAATGGCAGCGCTCCCAGCCGGGTCGCAACCTGCGGGGTAAACTGCTTCTGCACTTCAAACTGGAGCCCATCGTTGTAGAGTTGATGCCCCAATCCCTGGCGAACGATCGTCCCGGCGGTATAGTAGATCGTGAAGTCCGGGTATCCCTGTAGAATCTGCTCTCGTACATTCCAAACCACCAGCAAATGGATCGCGAGGACGCCGGCCACGTAGAACTTGCCGGCTAGTCTAAGCTGGGCGAGTTTCATAGGAGTCTGACCGGACGATCTTATACCCTAAGAGCTGAAAATCCCTGGGGTTAGGACCGCGAAACGATCGCCTCACGGCCCTACCGGAGGTAATCTCTTTTTCGCCTACTACGCAAGAAAATTGCGACTTTCGGTCAGATTGCAGGGTATGATTACCGTAAGTCGAGCGGACAAATCGTGGGCGGTTCGGCGCGGTTCTTAAAAGGGCTGCATCCGATTCGATCTCGTAAAATCAAGAAAGGAGGCATGTCTATGGGACTTCTACGCAGACTCTGGTGCGAACAAGAAGGACAAGATATCGCGGAATACGCTGTGATGCTGGCTGTAATCCTCGTCATTGTCGTCGGAACCATCCGGCTCATCGGATCCAACGCCAACAACGTGTTCTCCTCAGTCGCCAGTTCTATGCAGTAGCGCATAACAGCATAACGAAGGAATAGAGCGCTGGTCCCGCACGGGGGCGAGCCGCAAGAGTTTCGGTTTCCAAGGGAGCAGCATGAACCGCACACGCTTGTTAATGATCGGAGTTCTGGCACTCGCGCTTGGTTTCTTTGCAAGCGTATATGTGTACAGAAACTTGCAGTCGGGGACCCGCTCCGCCGATGCCGGGGTCGACGTCATCGTAGCCGCGGACGATTTGCAGGTGGGTGCCAAAGTCGAAGAGCATGACATCAGGATTATTAAGGTTCCCGCCACCGATCTGCCTCCGACTGCGCCCCGGAAGCGCTCCGACGTGCTGGGACACGGAGTCATCATCCCGATCGCCAAGGGCGAATTCATCCTGCCCAACCGGCTGGCTGGCGAAAATGCCGGGTCTGGCCTCCCTGCGCTGATCCCTCCCGGCATGCGGGCCGTTTCGGTGCGAGTGAACGAGGTCGTATCGGTTGCCGGATTCGTGACGCCAGGAACTCGCGTCGATGTGCTCCTGACAGGAACGCCGGGCGGCGGCGAAGAGCAAACCACCACTGTTTTGCAGAACGTCGCGGTGCTCGCCTCTGGTCACACGCTGGAGCGATCCTCCACGGGAGAGGCGCAGAACACCGCCGTGATCACGCTTCTGGTTTCACCCGACGATGCCCAGCGCCTCACCCTTGCGAGTTCCGAAGGACGCATTCAGCTCGCCCTGCGGAATCCGCTCGACACCAAACAGGACGAGGTGGCCTCCGCCAATTCCAGAGGCCTCTACCGCGGAGGCGCAGCGCCGCCGCCCACCACCACGGTCGTTCATCATGCAGCCGTAACAAAGAAGGTCACGCCGCCGCCTCCACCCGGGTCTACCGGCATCAGCATCGAGGTCTATCAGGGCGACAAGAAACCCGAAGTGGTCAAATTCCCAGACGAGAATTCCGAGGCCAAGTGACCGGTAAACCTTCGATTCTGCAAACTGCCCTCATGCACGCCAGCAAGTTTCCTCACAGGGAGAGGAACCTGAAAATGAAAGTTCGCACGACATTGCTCGGGGCTTCGCTGTTGGTCGTTGCCTTTTCGGTCCCGGCGTCCTCCGCGATCCTGCAGCAGGCAGACACTCCCGCTCAATCCCCCAGCCAGGCGCCGACCAGCACCCAGACCACGACCCTGCCGGCGCAGTCCCAACAGCCTCAAGGTTCGGCTCCTCTCCGCGTCATGGTGGGCAAGTCACTGCTGATCAATACGACGGAGCGCCTGAAGCGCGTCTCCGTCACCGACCCCGCCATCGCGTATCCGCAGGTCATCACGCCTACCCAAATTCTGGTCCACGGGAAATCTCCGGGAGAGGTTTCATTACTGATCTGGGATGAACTGGAGCGCTCCCGCAGCTTCGACCTTCGCGTAGACGTCGACGTCAGCGCGTGCGCCGACGAAGAACGCCGCGTGTTCCCTGACGAGCAGATCACCGTCACTCCTTCTCGCGCAGCCATTGTTCTCTCCGGACACGTCTCCACCGAAGACGTCTCCAAGCGCGCCGGAGAACTCGCCAGCGCCTACTCCCCGAAAGTCGTCAACGTGCTGACCTTCGGGCCGGTCGGTTCGCAGGAAGTTTTGCTGCAGGTAAAGTTCGCGGAAGTGGACCGCACCGCGCTGACCCAGATGGGGATCAATTTTATTTCCACCGGGGCGGCGAATACTCTCGGCACCGTGACCACCGGGCAGTATGGCGCCTTCGGACCTCAGACCCTGACCCCGGGCACGCAACCTTCCTCGACGGGCACGGGCTCAGTCACCACCACGCCTGCGAATACCATCAACAACGTCTTAAATCTTTTCCTGTTCCGCCCCGACATTAATTTCGGCGCAGTCATCCAGGCGCTTGAAAATAAGAGCCTCCTGCAGATTCTCGCCGAGCCCAATCTGATTGCGGTGAACGGCAAGGAAGCCAGCTTCCTCGCCGGAGGCCAGTTCCCCTTTCCCATCGTGCAGCCAGGCGCGGGCTTCACGGCAGTCACCATCTCGTTCAAGGATTTCGGCGTGCATCTGCAATTCACTCCGGTCATCATGCCCAACGGGAATATCCATTTGAAGGTGGCGCCGGAAGTCAGCACCCTCGATTTTTCAAATGCTCTGACGATCTCAGGATTCACCGTCCCCGCCCTGAGCACCCGCAAAGCTGAAACTGAATTTGAGCTGCAGGACGGCCAGAGCTTTGTGATCGCCGGCCTCATCGATAATCGGGTCACCGATATCTGGAACAAGATTCCCGGCCTCGGTGACATTCCGATCCTGGGGAATTTCTTTCGCAGCAAGAGCTTGCAGAAAAGCAATTCGGAATTGATGGTCTTGTGCACCGTGCGCCGCATATCTCCGACGATGGAACTGCCCGCGCTGCCCAAGAATCCCAAGCCGTTTATTGATAACGGTAAGTTCGACAAAGGCAAGTAGGCTGAAAGTCAGCCGCGTGAACATCGTACGTTTGCAAGAACCGGTCAACGCTCAAGGTTGTTATGCCAGAATTGTCAGTCGTCATCGTCGCAACGGACAACGAGCAGCGCGCCGTCATGCAGGTGCTCGTGGACGGCACCAGCGTGGCCCGAACGGTTCATACCTGCGCCAGCTTTCCCGTCTCCCCCTCCGATCCGGTAACCCGGCGGGTGAAGAGTGCCAATGCCGACGTGACTCTGGTCGACATTCCCGCCGACAATCCTCCGCTGGGTCTGCGAGCCATCGAACTCCTGCATCAGGAAATGCCCGACGCCGCCATTTTTGCGCTCGGCAATCTGAACCAGCCTCAGGTCATCGTCAACGCGATGCGCGCCGGAGCGCGTGAATTCATTGAACGTCCCGCCAATACGGCCGATCTAATTGACGCCTTTGTACGCCTGCAGGCCACGCGACGTCGCGGTCGGCAGGAAGGAATTCGCGGCAAAGTTTTCTCCGTCATCAACGCGAAGGGTGGAAATGGCGCTACGACTGTGGCGGTCAACCTGGCACTGGCGCTGCACTCTGCCTACGGACAAAGCGCGCTGGTCGATCTGGCGCCGCTGGGCCACGCCGCGCTGCACATGAATCTGAAGCCGGTTTTCAATGTAGCCGACGCCACTCGCAATCTGCACCGCATGGACGCTTCCCTGCTGGAGAGCTTCATGACGCGTCACAGCGGAGGCTTGCAATTGCTGGCCGGAACCAACATCCCCGCTGCAGTGGATCCCTCGACCGCGGAGTTTGTAAAGCTTTTCGACATGCTGGTGACGCACTATCGCTATGTGGTTGTCGACGCGTCATCGCGCTTTGATGCCGTCAGCCGCCTGATCGCCAGCCTTTCCGAGACCGTTCTGCTGGTGGCCTGCAGCGACGTAGCTTCTCTCTGGAGCGCCGCCCGTGTGCAGCAGTATTTGGGAGAAACCGGAAGCCGCGAACGGGTACGGTTGGTCCTGAATCGCTTTCGCAAGGTGCCAGGCTTCAGTGAAGCGGACGCCGAGGCTGCGGTCGGCGCTAAACTGCTATGGCGAATTCCGAACCAGTATTTTGCCGTCTCCGGGGCGATCGACCGTGGAACCCCCGTGATGGACCAGAGGACTTCCGAAATCGCCCGCTGTTTTGCAGGACTGGCGCAAGAACTGACGCGTAATGACGCCGACGTTAAGCGAGCCGCGTGGTCGCTATTCAAGTCGGTTTAGGAATTAGAAACTACGGATTCAGGAACCCATGGCAAATCTTCAATCGTTCGAGCGTACTGATTACCAGCAGGTAAAAGCCGACCTGCATCGCAAGATCCTCGATCGCCTCGACCTCGAAAAACTGGGAAAGGCGACAGGCGACTCTGCGCGCGACGAAGTGTTGGTGGTCATTCGCAATGCCGTCAACGGCGAGGTCGTGCCTCTCAGCTTTGCCGAGCGCGAGCGCCTCTCGCGCGAAATCCTCGACGAAATTTTCGGCTTGGGCCCGCTCGAACCACTGCTTAAGGATCCCACCGTTTCCGATATTCTGGTCAACCGTTTTGACCGTGTCTACGTCGAGCGCGCCGGCAAGCTCGAACGCACCGCGTTGTCTTTCAAAGACAACTCGCACCTCATGCAGATCATCGAGCGCATCGTATCGCGCATCGGACGCCGGGTCGACGAATCTTCTCCTATGGTCGACGCCCGTCTCGCGGACGGATCGCGCGTCAATGCGATCATCCCGCCATTAGCCATTGACGGGCCTTCCCTCTCCATCCGCCGCTTTGGACGCGAACCCGTCACCGCCCGGCAGATGATTGAGAACCTGACCCTCACCGAGTCGATGCTCGAACTGCTCTCGGCCATGGTCAAAGGACGTCTCAATATCCTTGTCTCCGGCGGAACCGGCGCCGGCAAAACGACGTTGCTGAACGTTCTCTCGGGATACATTCCCAACTCGGACCGCATCGTCACCATCGAAGATGCCGCCGAACTGCAACTGAAACAGGAGCACGTGGTCCGCCTGGAAACCCGCCCACCGAATATCGAAGGCAAGGGAGCGGTGCGGCAGCGGCAACTCGTGATTAACAGCCTGCGTATGCGGCCTGACCGCATCGTGGTGGGCGAGGTGCGCGGCGAAGAAGCCTTCGACATGTTGCAGGCCATGAACACGGGCCACGAAGGCTCTCTCACCACTGTCCACGCCAACTCCCCGCGCGACGCCATGGCCCGCGTGGAAAACATGGTGTCGATGGCGAACCTGAACATTCCGGAGCGTGCTGTGCGCCACCAGATCGCCTCTGCCGTGCATGCCGTCGTGCAGATTGCGCGCCTGTCCGACGGTACCCGCAAGGTCATCACCGTGTCTGAGATTACGGGCATGGACGGAGACCTTATCGGCATGCAGGATATTTTCAGCTTCGACCGCACCGGCACCGATGAGAGCGGCAAGGTCCGCGGTGTATTCCGCGCCACCGGCATACGCCCGCAGTTCGCCGACCGGCTTGCAACCTCCGGCGCCCGCTTGCGGCCCGCTCTGTTCGAATCGAGGACTGAGGTCTAGGACTGATATGCCCGCTGCACTCATTGCGCTTCTGGTGTTCGTTGTGGTCGCGCTCGTAGCCTTCGGCATGGGATCGATTCTCGACCAGCGCAACGCCCGCGCCCGGTTAATCAAGGAACGCCTGGCCAACGAGCGCAAGGCCCCCGAACTTGCCGCCGAAGAAGAACTCGCCCTCCTCCGCGATGAGCAACTCAGCCAGATTCCCGCACTCGACAATCTCCTCCGGCGGTCCAGCCGGGTCACCGACATCCAGAAAATGCTGGCGCAGGCGGGAATGGCTACGCGTGCCGGAAATTTTCTCGGAATCTCGGCACTCACCGGAGTCGCCGCTACATTTCTGGCGTATGGTCTGAGCAAGCGCCTCGAAGTTGCATGGGTGGCCATGCTGGTCGGTTTCGTGCTGCCCTATTCCTACGCTTCGTATCGGCGCAACAAACGCTTCGAGAAATTCGAGGAACTCTTTCCCGAAGCCATCGACACGCTCGCGCGCGCCGTTCGCGCTGGGCACGCCTTCACGACGGCCCTCGAGATGATTACCGACGAGGTCGCCGAGCCCGTCTCCGGCGAGTTCCGCCAGCTTTACGAAGAGCAAAAATTCGGCATGCCGGTCCGCGATGCGCTTCTCAACCTGACCGATCGGATGCCCCTGGTCGACGTAAAATTCTTCGTGACGGCAGTCATGCTGCAGCGGGAGACCGGCGGCAACCTGGCCGAAATCCTCGACAACCTGTCTTATGTCATCCGCGAGCGTTTCAAGATTCAGCGCCAGGTGCGCGTCTATACCGCTCAGGGCCGCTTAACGATGGCCTTGTTGATGGGGATGCCGCCCATCATCGTCGCAGTCATGCTCGTACTGAATCCTGCATTCATTCGCCCGCTGTTCTCTGACCCAATCGGACACACGCTGCTGGTCGCCGGGATCACGCTGCAAACGATTGGATATTTCGTGATCCGCAAAATTATCCGGATTCAGGTTTGATGATTCAGGTTTGAAGAATTAGGTATAGCCATGCTGTCTCTTGTCTTGGTCGTCGTCGTCTTCATCACCGTCGTGATGGCAGTGTTCGCCTTCGGAGCGGCGGTGGTAACTCCCAGTTCGATGCTGGGCGCTCGTCTGCGAGCGTTGGGAAGCCAGCAGCAACCCGTCGAGAACAAGCCGGCCATGCGGGAACGCATCGAGCAGGCGCTGGATCCGATCACGAAAGCGATCCCGCTTTCGCCCTCGGACGTATCCCGCACGCGCTCCTGGCTCATTCAGGCCGGATTCCGCGACGCGATCGACGTCAACTATTATTTCGGAGCGCGCTTGCTGATGGCCGGAGTAGGCTTTGCCGGGGTCGCTTTGTTCTCCGGATTCGATAACCTTTTCCTGCTTGTCGGCATCCCCGGTCTCGGATTTTTCCTGCCGCGCTTCATTCTGAAGCGGATGATTAAGGACCGGCAGCATCGCATTCGCATCGGCCTGCCCGATGCTCTCGACCTCACGGTGATTTGCGTGGAAGCAGGCCTCGCCCTCGATCAGGCCCTAACCCGCGTGGGCCAGGATCTGCACCACGCCCACCCGGATCTCAGCGACGAATTCCATCTGGTCAACCTTGAGATGCGGGCCGGCAAGCCCAGGGCTGAGGCCCTCCGTAACCTGGTAGACCGCACTGGAGTTGACGATATCCGTTCGCTTGTTGGTACACTGATTCAAACGGATCGCTTCGGCACCAGCGTTGCCCAAGCTCTTCGCGTGCATTCCGACTCCCTCCGCACCGAACGCCGGCAACGGGCCGAAGAACAAGCTGCCAAAACCACCATTAAGATGGTCCCCCCACTGGTGATATTTGTTTTGCCTTCGATCATTTTTGTGACGATCGGGCCGGCAATCATCGAATTGTTCCGGCAGCTCGGACCGATTTCCGGCGGCCGGTAGAAGGCGGCACAGACCGCGGCACAGAACTGGGGAGCATTCGCATCTTATGGCGGTTTTTTCCTCGCAGGGACAGGCTTTCAATCGGACCCGCCAAGCCTACCTCGCCACCGCCCTGGCGGTGGCTGACACGCATTGGACCCGGCTGCGCGGCCTGCTTGGGCTCCGCGCGAGTGACTTCCGTAATGGCTCCGGCCTCTGGATTGTCCCCTGCCACGGCGTTCATACTCTGGGCATGGGATTCCCGATCGACGTGGTGTATCTCGATCGGGTGATGACCGTCATTCATATTCAGCAGGACTTGCAGCCCTGGCGGTTTGCGCCGGTTCGGACGCAAGCAGCTTCCGTGCTGGAACTACCGTGTCGCACCGCGGCTGAGACCAGAACAGAGGTGGGAGATAAAATCGAGATAAGGATCGATGAATAAAGCTCGATGGAATAACGACCGCAAAGGATGGTAGAGTACCGCCCTCGTGAGTGAAACCCTCCAACTCGAAGAGACCGTCGAATTGCACGACGCGCCCAAGCTGCTGGTCGAGTGGTCGTCGCCCTGGCGCGAGTTCCTCGGTTCCATCGGCCCCGCCTTCGCGCGCTCGGAGCGCCGTCTGGCTGGAGAGGCTCCCTTCGGACTCATCCCCTTGCGCATCATGGTGCCTTCTTATTTACTGGAGGCCTTTTTGATTTTTGCGGCGATCGCGATCCAGGTGAAGATCGCCGAGTTGCGACCCTTTGTTGCGCCCCGATTTTCGCGGCACGATGTCATCTACTACAGCGGCGACGAACTGCCCCGCACCGAGGACCTCGGCGGAGCCGAAGCCGGAACCACCGGCCGCGCGGGTGGCGAGGAAGCGCACCATCGCACCCAAACCATCAAGATCGCCCGTGGAGGTTCTCTCGTCCCGAAGGTCGTGGATGCTCCCAACCTCAAGCTTCCTTCCTCGCGCGACGCCGTTGCAAATCTGTTAGCCATCCGGCCGAATCCGGGACCTCCGCCATCGGAAGGACTGCGCTCCAATCGTTCCGCGCCGAATCTTGCGGCGGCTCTGGTCGCGCCGCCCCCGAATGCGATCCGTGACTACACTCGCAACGGAGTTCAACTCAACGAGGTGATTGCTCCCGCGCCCTCGGTATCGCGCGATCACTCCCTTACAGCACCCAATCTCAGCGCCACCCTGATTCCACCGGCTCCGAACGTCGCGGGTGAGCACAGGCTGGTTGCGCCCGCCCTGGCTCCGGCGATCGTTCCTCCCGCACCCAACGTTTCCCGGGACCGCGCGCTGAATGCACCTTCTCTGAATGCGTCAGTGGTGGCGCCTGCTCCCAGCGTGGCCCGCGAGCAGGCACGATCGACTCCGGCGTTGGCCGCCAATGTGATTCCGCCCGCTCCCGGAGGAGTGAGCCGGGAGACTCCGAGTTCGCCGGTGCAGATGAACAACGTAGCGGTAATCCCGCCGCCGGTTTCAGCTCCCGAGCGGGCTGGCATGCGAAATCCCAAGCTGGCGATGCCGGCGCCTTCGGTCGTCGCGCCTCCGCCCTCGGCCGACGCCTCGCAGGACCTACACCGATTTGCCGGCGGCAGCATTCCCGATCCCTCGAAGGCTGTCGTTCCACCGCCGCCAACGCAATCCAGTGGCGGCTCGTTCATGAGCAGCCTGATGGGAAAGCTCTTCGGCGCCAGCGAGGTCGTGCCCCCGCCGCCATCCGTACAAGCCAGCACACCAACTCGCGCCGGCGGAACTTCACTCCCTGCCAGCGTCGTCGCGCCTCCACCTACGGTCAGCACCAGCGCCGCCAGCGGAAATTCGCGCGGCACGCGCAACGGCCTGGGGACGTCCCTCGGCGCGAACGTAGTCGCTCCACCGCCTTCGGTGGGTGTCTCCGGCGGCACTGGCACGCGCTCTCTTTCGGCATCGTCCGGACCAACGCTCGGCGCACCCAGCGTGGTGCCGCCTCCACCTTCACTCTCCGGGGCGGGTGGCGGAACGGGCAACACCGGCGGTGGCGCTGGAACTCCCGGCGGCACATTGCTGGCCAACAACATCGTTCCGCCCCCGCCCTCTCTAGGGGGAGGATCTGGACCCACTGGCTCCGGCTTGGGCCGCAAAGGCACCGGCCTCGGCACGCCACTCGACGCGGGAACCGGGCTCGCTCCAGCCAACAATGGGGGCAGTGGAGCCAACGCTGGCGTTCTGGTTTCGAGTCAGCCGGGTACCAAAGTCGGCCTGCCCAGAAACGGCGGAACCGGCTCGCTCGCGATGTCGCCAACCGGCGGAGACAAGCCAGGGCTCGGAGGCGCTGGCGGAGGCACCAGCATTGGCCGGGGAAACGGTCCCGGGAGCGGGATGAATGGCGATGGCACTGGAGCCGGCAAGTCTGGCCCCGGAAACGGCTCCGATACCACGGCGCGAGGCGGCATCTCTCCGTCGCTCGGACCCGGCGGCGCGGGGAACGTACCCTCCGGGACTCCCGCCGTTCGTGGTGTAGACATCAGCGGGGGCACCAGCCAGGTCACGATTCCGGGCTTTGGATCCGATCCATCTGGCACCGATCCACCGGCGCCAGGACATTCCACCGTCAAATCCCAACGCCAGGCGCTTGGCGTAACCATCGTTGCCACTGCAAGTTCGGGAGGAGCTTTCGAGCCCTACAAGAACCTTCTGCGGGGTGAGAAGTACACAACGTATTTCGACACCGCTCTGGGAACGGTCGTCATGGAATTCGCCGATGAGGCTGCGACCGGCCATCCCTATGGCGCGACCCTCACCGCTCCGACAGCGATACGAACGGATCTGGCGGAGGGCCTACCGCGCGCCCGGATGGTGGTGACCTGCACACTGGACGCCTCCGGCAACCTGAAAAACGTTCGCGTGCTCGAGGCGGGACCGGCTGGCATGACCGCAAAGATTCTCGCCGCTCTGCGCAGTTGGAAGTTCCAGCCCGCGATGCGCGGCAACCAACCGGTGGAAGTCACAGCCATCCTGGGCTTCGGCATCGACACCAACGACCGTTTCTAACGCCACTTCCCCACTGATCCTTCCGCACACTTCTGCCGATACCCATGAGAGGGCTATGCCCGCCTTGATCAGGGGAGTCCGCGTGGATTTTGACGAAGCCGTCAGCTTGCACACCAAGTGGAAGCGCAAGCTGCGCCACTACGTTGCCAAACGTGATGGCAGCCTGCGCCCTGCCGACGTGAGTCTCGACCACAAATGTGTGCTGGGCCAGTGGATTTACGCGGCGTGCGCGGCCTACTCCTCGATGCCCGAATACACGAAGCTCAAGTACGAGCACGCCCGCTTTCATATGGTCGCTGCAGAGTTGGTCAAGAAAGCGAACGCCGGAGAATCCGTCAGCACCGAGATGGTACCGTGCTCGAACAGTGAGTTCTCGACCGCGTCCTCAGCCATCGTGATCGCGATCATGGCCATGAAGAAGCGACTGTCGGGTTAACGGTGCGCACTCTCAAAATTACTTCGCTCTTCTTCTGGCCTTCCGCCTCGATGGAGGAATCATCCCCTTCTCCGGACGCTCCTTCTCAATCGTGTCTGACAGTTTGTGCAGAGGCCGGTCTCCCGCCGACGACAACTGCCGCCCCGCCGCTTTCGCACTCAGCCCCTGGCCGGTGTAGATCGCCTCGTTGAAAGTTGTTCCCGAAAGCGGCGATGCCACCGCGAACACTCCGTGCGGCACGCCGCTGGTGAATGCGGTGGCAATGTAATCCCCGACCATCAACCCATTCTGCGAATTGGGAAGCCAGCTCAACAGCATGGGCCCGGTGAGGGCGGACGGCGCATTCCACGTCGAGCCCCCGTTCACCGAAGAAATATAGCCCACGAACAGTTGGCACGTCGGCACGTCGCAACTGCTCTGCGAATAGTGGTAGTAATGAAGCGCCACGTGTGCGCCCGTGCCCGCGGTCGCAGGATCGATCCCAATCCCCGGAATGAAATGATCCACCGTGCTCGACGTGTCATCGATCGGAATGCGCGTGACCGGGCCCCACGTCACGCAATCGGTCGACGTGCTGTACACAAGGTCGTTGGTAGAGCAGTTGGACCGAAACCGGCAGTCCTCCCACACAGTCCAAACCGTTCCTGCGCCATCGACGGCGGCCGATGGCAGCGGTCCACTGCGGATTCCTCCGGCGTCGGCGTGAAACTGTATCGCCGAAATGGCGACCGATGCGGTCCAACTCAAGCCGCCATCACTTGAACTGAATGCCGACATCACATTCGTTTCAATGGGCACAACCACCGTGCCGTTCGGCTGCACCAGGGGCTGACCGCCGATCCCTTTCGCCACGTCGGCGGTAGGCAATGGTGCTCCCCAGGTCAGCCCACCGTCCGCGGAGGTGCTCATCAGGATTTCACCCTGGTTGAACGGATCGTCCCACTCCATATAGCAATTCCCGTAATGCGGGCTGCTCGCCCAGCTATCGCACACCATCCAATTCTTGTCGGAGCTTACGGCCGTCGAGTCAACTGCGATGGGATTCTCCCACGTCATTCCATCAGCCGACCGGCTCACGACGACGGCGGGCGTCTGCGACGTATTCGAAATCGGCAGCGACGCGATCATCCACACTGCGTGCTTCGCGTCGTATGCCACCGCCGGATCGCTCGCTGCATCGTACGGTCCGGTTCCCTCACCCGTTGTCAGGCCGGGCAAAAATCCATGGCTCCAAGTTGTTCCTCCATCCGTGGATGTCGCCCACCCGATGTTGGTCGCGCCTGCGCCGTTCCCGTTCAGCGGACCGATACGTCCGGTCTGAAATGCCGCCACCAGCGTGTTTCCGTTCGCCACCATGTGCGGCTCAACCTCCGTCGCATGCTGCCCCGGCCCCACCGTGTATGGATCAGAACTGACCTGCGTCAGGTTCGCCCCCACGGGATTCCCGGGAGAAGTTGTAGTGGTAGTAGTCGTGGTGGGAGGCGACCCTGAACAGCCAGCAAGTGCGAGGGTGAAGGCGAAGACGGCCCACACGGTCGATCCTCGGAAAGAAGGCCTGAATTCCTTGATCATGCGATCGGATCATGCGACGCAGCTGTGCTCCCGGAACGATCTTCATCATCTGCGGAATCGGGCGCGGGTGCAACCGAATTCATCGGCTGGGCGCACGATCAGCATCTTCCCGGTTAAGGCCGGTCCGCATAAACACGATCGCTAGGTCATCGGAATAGAGTGGCTTCCATCCCGGCGTCTCGCTGATCACCACCGCAAGCGCCGCGCGTCTCGGCAGCAGCAGATAACCGACCTGGTGCTGCTTGAGGAACTCATCCCAGCCCGGCTCCACGTGCATCATCGCCAAGTACGATTTCAGGAACGCCTCGCCATAAAAGTCATGCCGATCGTCGATCACAACCTTGTTCGGAGGATAGAGCCGGTAAATCAGATAGCCGCCCCAGTAATCCGGGCTGAACACTGGAACCTTCACGCCCGTGTGCTCGAGAAAGTCGACGGCCGCGACCGGCATTCTCGCGGCATCGAAATGTGCGTCCATCAAAAGCGTGGAGCCCAGGCGCCCGCCGTTGGCAGCGATTAAAAGAACAGCTGCAGTCGCGAAGACTGGCCAGAGGTGCCCGCGCAGGCGCGAATCGACGGCACTCATCCTCTGCACGAAGCCCCAGGCGCTGAGCGAAGGCAACAACGGACCGACCATCAGAACCAGCAAAATAGAAGAGACAGGAATATTCCTCGAGGCGTATAGCGCCGAATACACTGCGAACAGCACGATCAGAATCTCGCTCAGCCGTAGCTTGCCGCCGCGAACTGCCAGAGCCGTGATCGCAATCAGCAGCAGCGCCAGAAAGCATTTCTGTGCAAGACCATGAAAATTGGGTGACTGGAATTCATCGATGTGATCCATCAGGAAGCGGTTGGAGAGATAGGAGTAAATGTGCGCGTGCAGCTTCCATCCATACGGATTCACAAAGCTGGCCGCGATCGAGAGCAAACCCACGCCCGTTAACTGCCGCGCGCGTTGACCTGACGCGATCTTCTCGAGCGATTCTTCGAGGCGCGTCTCCCGCGCAGTCATCCAGGTCCACAGCGACCCAAGCCAGTAAATCCCCAACAGCACAAACCCAAGCAGAAATCCGCCGTGTACATTCACCCACAGCACCATCGACAGCGGTAAAGCCCAGAGCCATCGCGAGCGACGTCCCTCCAGTCCGTTTCGCTCGGTCGAATCGAGAATCCAGAACCACGCGAGGGCGAAAAGCCAACTCAGCACATGCGGACGAGCCAGAAAGTGAATCATCGACGCCGAAATCGCAAGTAGCGTCAGCAGCAATGCTAGCAACAGGTTTGTCCCGCGGGCCACCGCCAACCGGAACGTCCAGGCAAACACTGTGGCGATCACAACCGCGGTCAGCCAAATCACACCGTTCAACCCGCACCAAGCTTCCAACTTCCCCACGACAATGTCATACAGCCATTCCCAGGCAAACCACGGCTCCCACAGCCGGAACGAGAATGGATCGAAGCGCGGGACCGAGTGTGTTGCGAGAATCTGCTGGCCGTTTCGGATGTGCCAGCCGATCCCCGCGTCGCCCAGCAACTTCACAGAGAGCGTTGTAAATACCAGAGCGCTCAGCAGCCCGATAAAAATCAGATCGGCGACCGATGGCATGACCCAGCATAGCCACACCGGGTAAGAGGTCTGAGGCGTGCGCAGCGAAGAACTTCTGGAACCATCTGCCATCGCGGTGAATCTTATAGAGGCGAGGCGATAACGGCAAGATGACGAGCAAGGAGACACCTCGGGTCGTAATCGTGGGCGCGGGCTTTGGCGGCTTGAATGCCGCACAGGCCTTGGCCAAAGCGCCCGTGAAGATCACGCTCATCGATCGCCAGAATTTCCATACGTTCCAGCCCCTTCTATACCAAGTGGCCACTGCCGGACTCTCGCCGGGTGAGATCGCCGCGCCCATCCGCTCCATTCTGCGCTCCCACAAGAACGTCGAAGTGCTTATGGCGGAGGTCACTGGGTTCGATCTGGATCGCCAAATCGTAGAAACCTCCGATACTGCCGTCCCCTACGACTACCTTGTCGTCGCCGCAGGCGCAGGCCACTCCTACTTCGGACACGATAACTGGGAGCCGTATGCTCCTGGCCTCAAGACGATTGAAGACGCGCTCGAAATCCGCCGCCGCGTGTTGCTCGCGTTCGAGTTGGCGGAACGGCACGCTGCCGGCGGCGAAACCGCGATGCCCCTCAACTTTGTAGTGGTGGGCGGCGGCCCCACGGGAGT
Source organism: uncultured Acidobacteriaceae bacterium (assembly GCA_963701935.1). Classification (GTDB taxonomy): domain Bacteria; phylum Acidobacteriota; class Terriglobia; order Terriglobales; family Acidobacteriaceae; genus Sulfotelmatobacter. Next base: position 422,504 of record CAVPBT010000007.1, read on the forward strand.
CGAACTCGCCGGAACCCTCGCCGAAATCTCCCGCCACGCCTTGGCCCATGAATTCCGCTCGATCGATCCCGCGCGCACCCATATCCTGCTGCTCGAAGGCGGCCCGCGCGTGCTTCCTGCTTATGCGGAAGACTTGTCGCGCAGCGCGCAGGACCAACTCAATCGCTTGGGCGTCGAAGTCCGCACCTCAACCGTCGTCACGCAGATCGAGCCCGGCGCGGTCTATGCGGGATCGACTCGAATGCCCGCGACCGTCGTCCTCTGGGCCGCGGGCGTCGCAGCCTCGCCGCTCGGCAAGTCCCTGGGTGTGCCAGTGGATCGCGCCGGACGCGTCCTGGTGCAGCCTGACCTCAGCATTCCCGGCCATCCGGAAGTATTCGTCATTGGCGATCTCGTGGCACTGAAAGACGGGCAGGGAAAGATGCTGCCCGGCGTGGCCCCGGTTGCGATTCAGGAAGGCCACTACGTCGCCAAAGTAATTCATGACGAAGTAGAGTCTGGAAAGCATGCGGGTGCCCCACCCTTCTCGCGTCCTTTGCGAGAGGGTGGGGATTTTGACGTGCGTCCTCCGTTCCATTACTGGGACAAAGGCAGCCTGGCCACCATCGGTCGCGCCGCCGCGGTCGCCGAATTCGGCCGCATCCACATCTCCGGCTTCATCGCGTGGCTGTCATGGCTGTTCGTCCACATTTTTTTCCTGATCGGTTTCCGCAATCGACTGCTGGTATTCATTCAGTGGGCGTGGTCGTATGTCACGTACGAACGAGGCGCTCGCCTGATTACCGGCAGCACCTACTTGCCCGGCTGGACACCGGATCCACAAACGCACACCGCACCCGCGGAGCCCGCACCGCAAGAAATTCACACCGGTCCAGCCAAATAGAGGGACAATAGAAGTAGTGTCATCCTGAGCAAAGCGAAGGACCTATGCACCCCTCGTCGATCGCAAGAAACTCCAAGTTGCGTCTCATCATTGCTATTGCAGCAGCCTTTCTCTTCTCCTTCCCCGCCCGCGCCGAAGTCCTGAAAGTCGTGGTCAACGATACCATCCAGCCCATCAGCGAGGAATACATCGCCCGCGCCATCGACGAAGCCCGTCGCCGCGGAGATCAGGCGATATTGATCGAGATCAATACACCCGGGGGCCTGGTCAGTTCCACGCGGGGGATCATCGAGAAGATCTCATCTTCTTCGGTGCCAGTTATCGTCTACGTCACGCCTACTGGCGGTCATGCCGGTTCGGCTGGAATATTTATCCTCGAATCAGCCGACATCGCCGCCATGGCTCCGGGGACGGCGGCCGGCGCTGCTCACCCGGTCACGCTCATTGGTCCTGTCCAAGTCAAGCCGGACGATGAGATGAACAAAAAGATCGAGAATGATGCTGCCGCACTCATGCGGTCTGTCGCATCTAAGCGCGGAAGAAATATCGAGAGTGCAGAGAGTGCCGTACGGGAATCGAAATCCTTCACTGAACAGGAAGCTCTCGCAGGGCATCTCATCGATTACGTTGCCTCGAGTCCTGAAGATCTCTTCCGCCAAATGCAGGGAAAGACTTTCAAACGGTTCGACGGAGCAACTGCTTCACTGAACCTCACGGGCCAGCCGATCGTTCCTTTTGACATGACACTCAAGGAACATATCCTCGACGACCTCATGGATCCGAACATAGCCTTTTTACTTCTCGCTATAGGAGCCTTGGCACTCTATGTCGAGTTCAACCATCCCGGCGCTGTCATCCCTGGCACTGTGGGTGTTGTCTTCATCCTACTTGCCGCCTTCGCCCTCAATTTTCTACCGACACGCTTTGCCGCACTCGGACTGATTCTGGGAGCGTTTGCACTGTTCGCGGCCGAGGCAAAGTTTGCCACACACGGAGTCGCCACCATTGGAGGCATCGCCCTGCTGACCCTGGGTGGCCTGCTACTAGTGGATTCGCCGATTCCGGAAATGCGGGTGCATCTGCTCACCGCACTCGCCGTCAGCATTCCGCTCGGCCTGATCACTGCGTTCCTGATGACGATCGCTCTCAAAGCGCGCCGCAACAAAGTGGTCACCGGAGCGCAGGGCTTGGTCGGTGAAATGGGCGTGGCGCAAACCGGGCTCTCGCCGCAGGGAAAAGTTTTCATCCACGGCGAACTGTGGGATGCGGTCGCCTCCTCCGCATTGCCACCGGGACAGATGGTGATTGTGCGGAGTATCGACGGCCTGATTCTCCAGGTCGATCCACTCGTCGCGACCCCGCCACCCCCCACTCCGGCAGCCGCGACTCTCTGAGTGCGGCAGACGAACGATGTGGAGACAGCTGCCTCGGCTGCCCGCGTGGGCGCAGCCCGGCGGAACTGAGAGGGAACGCAGAGAAACGTACCTCGCTGAAAAGCCCGCGGCCTACTTCAGAGTAAACAGCGCATTCACATGCGCCGTAACAGTCACGGTCTGCGGCGTGAACTCCTCCGTCGGCGCTGGGGTCGCCGCACCCGCCATCGCTGTCATGGCACGAGCCACTCGTGGCATCGGCATTCGCGGGTTTTCAAACGTATCGATCGACGCGTACGAAAGCTCTCCCACCGACCGGCCCGCGGCGCGAGCCAGAGTGTCGGCCGAGTTGCGCGCTCGCCGGTAGGCATCTTCGACCGCCTTGTTCTTGGCTTCGTCCATATTCTCAAGCGTGTAGTTCAGAGTCTGGGTCTCGCTCACATTGGCGTCAGCGAGCTGCTGAGTGATGGGACCCACCTTCGCGAAATCCTTCAGCTTCAGCATGACGTCCGTCGTCACCCGGTATCCAATCACTCGCTGCTTCGGCTTCCACTCGTATACCGGCTGCACGGAAAGAAATCCAATGTTTGCGGCCTTGGGATCGATCCCGTTGTTGCGTAGCACTTGCCGCACCTGCTCCACGTTTTTCGACGCGCGTTGAAACGCAACCTGCGACGTCTCATCCTGCACCGCTACATTGAATTGAATCTGAGCCGTGTCTGGGGCAGAGTCGAACTTACCGTCCGCCCCCACGTAGACCGTGTTCGCCTGTGCGCTGACAGAGGGATGTTCCTGACCAAGCGCCGCACCAGCAGATAAGAGAAGAAGCGCAACCCACGCAAATTTCATGGCGAGCCTCCGCGAGGATTATCCCACCAGGCCACGCGGTCCAACAAACTACGGCTCTAACCAACTTCAACCATCTACCGTGCAGGAACTCCCAGATTGCGATCCAGTCGGATCTCGAGCGCGGTCCCCTTGTCGAGCACGAGGTCGTGTCCCACTTCAAACGCCGACATAGCCCCGGCCGCCGCTCCCGAGCCCGCACCCGTCGCCGCTCCGCGCTTCCCGCCGGTTCGCTCGCCTGCCGCCGCGCCTTCGCCGGCTCCGACCACAATCGCCTCGGCAATCTGTTCTTTGGTCATGCCTTGGCGCCCGATTTCTCCTTCTTCCCCAATCTGTTTCAGACCGTGTTCGCCGGGAACTCCCGTCACCGTGGCGATCAGCGGCACCCATCCGTGGGCCGTCTCGATCTCTTCGAAACTCAAAATGATGCGCGTCCGCAGCCCCGGTTCCACCGCGCTGACGTGTCCCTTAATCTTTCTTCCGGATTCGATGTTCTGACCGTTCGCCGCGACCAGAGGCTCCGCCAGTCGAGCGCGAAAATGATCGCCAGTCCTCACCGTCTTAGTATCGAGCCGGTCTGTAAGCTGAATCAGAAACACCGTGCCTTGCGGCACCACGTTGTCCGGCGCAGGAGGAGTACCTTGTGCAACCGCAGGGATGCCCGACAGAACAAACAGCAAGGCTGCAGTAACAAACTGAGAGCGGAGCGTGCGAATGGACATAAGGATCTCCCCGGCTTCGAAGCTTATCCGATTGGATGGGAGAAACGGCGAAATCGCTGCCCGCGTGGCGCGTGGAAAAAACCGGATCCTGGCGCTACTTGTGCCCGAGAGTAGGTCCGGCCACGGCCAAAAGGTCGACCTGCAGCCCCGTAGAGTGAAACCCTTCAATTGTCGTGGCAGGAAGTTTCCCCGACGCCGGCAGAATCCCAACTGCCCGGTTCTTGCCGGCCTGCTTCGCCTGACGAAGTCCGCGATCGGCCAGAGTAAGAACTTCCTCATATCCGATCGCCTTCGGATTGTCGAGAAACCACGGAAAAGCAGCCCATCCCAGGGAACACGTGCGGTACATCGTGTCCCCGGATCCAACCATGCTGAACGGCGTATCGGCGACCGCCGACAGAACGCGCTGGGCCAGCAACTCGGCCTCTGTACGATCGGTGTACCGCGATACGATCAGAAACTCTTCCCCGCCCCAACGCACCAGAACATCGGAGTGGCGAATCGAAGAGCTGAGTCGGTGCGCCATCTCGACAAGCACCTTGTCGCCGACGTCGTGTCCATACTGGTCGTTGACTTCTTTGAAATTGTCGGCATCGATCAAGTAGAAAACCAGATCGCGGGTGTGCGGGTCGCGTCCATCGGCGTGCGACCGCAGTGCCTGACTCACGTCCGATTCGATGGTCGCCGAGAAATAACGGCGATTGCGCAATCCGGTCAGCGGGTCCGTCAGCGATGCTTCCTGCAGCACAACATTCGTGCGCCGCAACTCCCGGTTCAACCGGCGATGCTGGATGAACAACAGCAGAGCCATCAGAAACATCGTCGTCAGCGTCACCTGCACCCGGAAATCGGCGACTCGGTGCGGCAGGTGCGGATCGAGGAACGCGTAGAGCGCAATGACGGGCAGTGAAAGCACCGCAATCATCGCCAGGTTCGCCATCCACGAACCGTACAATTCGTCGGCCGCAGCCTCGGGTGTCGGCAACAAGCCCGGCCCCAGCACAGCTACCGCGGTAAACACGGCAAAGGAGCTCGAATACGGAATGTCATACCAGCTGCCCGTGTAATAAACGTTTCTCTCGAGGGCATTGTTCAGAACATAAAACCAGACGCCATTGAAGACGAATGCGCCGCAAAGACACGCATAAAAGGTCTTCCACCGTCCCGAACTCTCGCGCCAAAATGCCAGCAGGACGCAGACGATGAGGACCGTCTCCGCCGTGGAAAGCACATCGAAGTTCCGGTTGTACGCGCCTTCGTTCGGCGAAATGTACTGCCAGCAGATGACGAACGATACATAGAGATAGAGCCACCAGAGCGCCAGCAGAAAAAAGTCCAACGCGCCGAGCCGCGTGCTGCGTTCGGAAGGCTGGCGGTGCGGCCGGAGCAGCAACCCCGCCATCATCGGAGCTCCCGCCAGAAACAGCAGGGCATCCGCCGGATACATACTCGGCATCCTTCGGCCCAGGAACAAATCCCACACGATCCATACCACCTGATCGCTGAGCCAGAGTGCCCATCCGGCGGCCTGCAGCATCCAGAACCAGCGCGTGCGGCCCTTGGTTTCTAGCCCGTTCGAAGCGAATGCAATGAGGGCCACCAACATCAGCAATGCGCCCACTAGGTCGCTGATCGCGATCTGCGTCATTCCCTGGGGAAGGAACAGGCACCCCGCCGTCAGCACGGCGGTGAGGACCACCGCGGCCCCGACTAGAAATTTTGATTGAGTACGGCCGTTCAACGGTCCCACCTTCGCGAACGGATTTAGCCCTTGGCCCCTGAAGAATGCGCTACCCGGTAGACTTGGGCGTCAATGTCCTTCCTCAGACCCTCCCAGATTGTGTCGGGCATTTCGAGAAACACTCTCACCACTTCGGGGTCAAACTGCCGCCCAGACCATTTCTCGATTTCTTCCCGAGCTGCCTGCAGGGACTGACGTGGTCGATACGGACGGTCCGAAGTAATGGCATCCAGCGTGTCCGCAACCGAGAAGATGCGGGCGCCGAGAGGTATCTGCTCGCCCCGCAGCCCTCGGGGATATCCGGTCCCATCGAATTTCTCCTGGTGGGAATAGACGATCTCCGACGCCTCAGCGAGGAACGGGATCTTCTTGAGCATCTGATAACCCAAATAGGCATGCTCCTGCATGACTTCCATTTCTTCTTTGGTCAGTTTGCCAGGCTTGCGCAGAATGGCGTCGGGAATTGCCATCTTGCCGAAGTCATGCAAGAACGCGCCCCGCGCGATTACAGCGATCTGCTCCCGCGGCAGGCCCATGTTCTTCGCAATTGCAATGGTGAAAGCCGTGACCCGCTTGGAATGACCTTCGGTCTCGGCATCTTTCAAGTCCAGCGCGTCGCCCAGGGCCTCGAGCGTGATGTCATACGAACGCTCCAGGCTCGCCATGGCCGCCTGCAGTTGATCGGTGCGCGCCTTGACCAGCGACTCCAGGTTCGTCTGATAGGTTCGGTTCTCGACTTTCAGACGGCGGTTCTCCAGCGCGCGGCTCACCGTATTGAGCAACTGCTCACGCTCGAACGGCTTCAATAGATAGTCGTATGCCCCGTTTCGGATGGCCGCCAGCGCCACCGATATGTCGTGCACGGCGGTAACCATCACGACTGGCATGTCGGGATACTTTTCCTTGGTGCGCTCCAGCAGGCCAATGCCATCCAGGTCCGCCATCATCAGGTCCGAGAGCATCAATTCGAACTCTTCCCCGGAGGTCAGCACCGAGAGGGCTTCCATGCCGGAAGCCGCTTGTTTACAGGCGTATCCGGCAGTTCCGAGCATCGAAGCGACGATTTCCCGAATCGGTTCTTCGTCGTCAACTACAAGAATTCGATCTGGCATGTTGGGTACACGAAAGTCTATCGGCGATTGTAACTCAGCGGCGAGATGCCGAAAGTAATCAGTCAGGTCCCGAAACTCCATCGAGATTCACGCGGGGCGTGATATTCAAAAGCAAGGAAGACGTACGTCCGCATAGCATGAGCGCATCCCTGTTATCGATTTGGAATACGGTTGCCAGCCTTGGCTTGGCCCGGCCCACGCCCGCAGAACTGGCTCTGCTGATTCTGCTGGGCGCGTCTCTGCTCGCCCTGCGCGCCTTCCGCGAGAACTATTTCAAAGTTTGGATCGTGGGCTGGACCGCCTTTGCCGCTTCGCGACTGGCCGAACACTGCTTCGCTGCGAAAATTCCTGCTCCCTTTGATTTAGTCGCAGTGCAGGCGACCTTCATGCTCGCCGTGGGACTGCTGGCAGGCGCGGTTCTGCTCTATACCCGCAGCCGCGATCTCATCCTTCCCTTAATGGTGATCACGCCCGTTCTGGTGGGTTTCGCCGGAGCCAGAGTCCTGTTGTGGCCCGATTCCCTGCCCTTGCGCGTGGCCGTCGAAGTTGGTTACCGCATCATCTTGCTCACGGCATCGATCGCGCTGCTGCGCTCGCGCCGCGGCCGCTGGGAGCCTTCCGCTTGGCTCCTCGCCTTGACTCTGCCGTTCCTTCATCTTTCCTGGCCGCCTTTCACCGATCGCGTGCCCTCCGCGGCATTCGTGGCAGCAGAAATCATTCTTGCCCTGAGCATGCTGCTCATGGTGATCGAAGAAGCTCGCACCCGCACGCGACGTCTGCGCGCCGTGCAGGCCATCACTGCCAGCATCGCCACCGCTCAACAGTACGGGAACGTGGTTCAGTCCACCGTCGAAGAATTGCAGCGCCTCATCCCGGTCAAGGCCGCATGGTTCCGGCTGCTTGAAGGCGGACATCTGGTTGCCACTCATGCGGTCGGGCTCTCCTCCGATTTCCTGCGCGACGCCGGATTTGCCGAGATTAACGACGACATTCAGAAGCTGCTGGCACAACCCGCGCCGCAAGTCACCACGCGGGCTGCCGCTGGCCCCGAACCTGAGGCCAGTCTCGCGACCGAAAAGATTCAGCAATTGGTGATCGTCCCGGTGGCCGGCAATAAGTCGCCCATCGGATTGCTCATGCTGGGGAGTTCCGGAAGCAGGGAGTGGACTCCGGAAGAGCTCGATTTCCTCCGGTCCTGCGGCAAGCAACTTGCCGTTGCGGTCGAAAACTTCCGCTTGCTCGAACAGGTGCTGCGTTCGCAGCGGCAGTGGATCAATACTTTCGACTCAATCCACGACATCATTCTGGCGCACGACGCCGACTACCGCATCATCAAAGCCAATCAGGTTCTGCTGGAACAGCTCGGCCAGGCCGCCGCGGATGTTGTCGGCAGTTCCTGCGATTCTGCTTTGCCTCACACCTATGGCGAATGGACCGGATGTCCCTATTGCGCCATGGGCGGGGACGAAGAATTTACCGAAGGCGCCGACCCATGTTTCGGCGGCTATTCGGTCGTTTCCACTTCCTCTTACACCGAGCAGGGCAGCCCGCAAAAAGGCACCATACACGTCGTCCGCGACATTACCGACCGCCGCTCCGCGGAAGAAAAATATCGTCTCCTCTTTGAACAGGTGCAGGAGGGCGTTTACGTCGCCAATCCTGCCGGCCAGCTCATCGACTGCAACGACGCCTTCGTGCACATGCTGGGCTACAGCAAGCGCGAGGAATTGCTCGTCCTGAATCTGGACTCCGAGATCTGCGTCGACCCCAAGCAGCGCAAAGCCTTCCGCAAGGAAATCGAAGGTCAGAATTACGTGCGGAATTTCGACGTCACCCTGCGCCGCAAGGATGGCACGCTGCTTCTCGCCGTCGAGAGCAGTTTCGCTACGCGCAATGCCTCCGGCGACATCGAACGCTATCAGGGCTTCGTGCTCGACATGACGGAGAAGCGTCGCGCCGAAGATGAGATGCGCCGCCGCAACCGCGAACTGAACGCGTTGAACGCCATGGCGGTGGTCGCTGCGCAATCCTTCGACCTGGATGAAATCCTGAACCTGACCTTGCGCCAGGTGGTCACGCTATTCGGCGCTGAAAGCGGAACCGTCTACCTCTCTGACAGCGACACGACCACCTATCGCCGCCGCGCCGCCTGGGGCCCGCGCAGCCGTGACAAGGTGCGCGCCGCGGAAGTTTGCTTCACCGAGGGCTTCGGCGACCTGGTCATGCGCTCGCGCACCGAAGTCATCACGTCGGAATATCTCCCGCACCTGCCTCCGATGGTTGCGGAGTTCGTTCGCTCCGATGTGGACCGGTCCTGGATCTGGATCATGTTCTGGGGCAAAGACACGCCGGTCGGCATCATGGGCCTGTGCAGCCATCTGGGCTACGAATACTCCAGCAACGATGAGAACCTGATGGTCGCGATCAGCCGGCAACTCGCCACCACGATCGAAAAAGTCCGGCTCTACGAAGAGACCTGCCGCGCCTACGAAGACCTGCGCAAGACCCAGGAGCAGTTGCTGCAGAGCGAAAAAATGTCGGCCGTCGGACAATTGATCGCCGGCGTCGCTCATGAACTCAACAATCCGCTGACCGCGATTCTCGGCTACGCGCAGCTTCTCGAAACCGAGGGCCTCAACACGCGTGCCCAGGACTACGTCGCCAAGCTGTTCAAGCAGGCGCAGCGCACCCATCGCGTCGTGCAGAATCTCCTGTCCTTCGCCCGCCAGCGCAAGCCGCAGCGCGACGAAGTCGACATCCGCAAGATCCTCGACGAGACTCTGGCTCTTCGTGACTACGACCTCAAGATCAACAACATTAAGGTCGAGCGTGACGTTCCTGCCGAACCGGCCTTGGTCGTCGCCGACCCGCATCAGATCGAGCAGGTATTCCTGAATATCATCAACAATGCGGTCGACGCCATTCTCGAAACCGGGCGCACCGGCAAACTGAAAATTCGCGTTTCGGCATTGGGTGGACATATTTGCACGCAGTTCACTGACGACGGCGCCGGAATCAAAGATGCCAAGCGCATCTTCGACCCCTTCTACACCACCAAGAGCGTGGGCAAGGGCACCGGACTCGGACTCAGCATCTGCTACGGTATCGTGAAAGAGCATGGCGGAGACATCACCGCCAACAATGCGCCGGAAGGCGGCGCCGTCATCGAAGTTCGCCTGCCCGCGGTGGCCTCCTCTAACCTCGAGCCCGAAGTCGTGAAACCTGCGCCCCGTCTGCATGAGGGCGCCATCCACGGCCGCGTCCTCCTCGTGGAAGAAGAAGAGGCGGTCCTCGAATTTGAACGCGACGTCCTCGCCGGAGCGGGCGCGACCGTCGTCACCGCCAAGACCAGTCAGGACGTGCAGACGCGCATGCTCTCCGAACCCTTTGACGCCATCATCATGAATGGAAAAATCCCGGGACAGTGGAGCGCCAAAGAGTCCTACGAGTGGCTCAAACAGAACTGCTCAGGAATGGATGCCCACTTGCTGTTTACCTACTCGAACTGGCCCAGCGACGAGAAGGCTTTTCTACAGGAAAACAATATCCCATACCTGGTGAAGCCCTTCGAAGTAGCGGAACTCATCGCCCAGGCCCGCCGCCTGCTGCTGAAAGCACAGGCCGCAGGGGCCGGGGCTGACTAGAAGTTCCACGACATCACGCCTGATGAGATCGCCTTCCCCTCTAATCCTCACGGGCCGGGGTTTTGAGTGTAATGGCCTGTTCTCGGAAGCTACGACCCAAAACTGCGCAGTATGTGCTATCTTCTGCGTATGCGTAGCGGATGCTACCTGCTCCTCGTCGCTTCACTTTGCGCCTTCATCGCCACTCCTATTCCGGCACAGGAAAACACCGAGCAACCAATATACAAGCTGACAGGGCTGGAATTCTTTTCCATTGAGAATCGCAGGTGGCGGATTGCTAAATATCGTGCCGACGACGGCCAGCAGACCGACAAAGACGGGCTGATCGATGCGTGGAGGACGGCAAAAATCACCTTCCAGGGTGGTGGCGTATACGGCTCTCCAACGTGCGGGGACTGGGGGGGAAGTTACAAGCTTTCTGGGAGGCGGATCGATGTTGATGCGGACGTCGGTCTCATAGGGCTTTGTCTTCCTGAAGCGTGGTCGGAGAGCCTTGCCGTTGTCAAGGCTTTCAAGGGAGAACTTAGCATCGAGAAAGCCGGGGACGAGATCCTTCTGCGCGGTAAGGACGGCAGAGCAAGAGTGCGGCTTGTGCCGATTGGCTTGCCTCCGTCATTCCCCACGAAGTGATTGTCGTAACATCGCGATAACGCTCGTTGACGACCACGTACCCGGCCTGCCCGCGAAAACCCACATAAACTACCACTTTTCCTCTGCCCCTCCTGCGGTAGACTAACCACAAGACCCATGTCCCAATTCGTTCACCTGCACCTCCACACCGACTACTCCCTGCTCGACGGCGCCTGTGATGTCGAAAAACTCTGCAACCGGGTAAAAGAGATGGGGATGCCCGCCGTGGCCATGACCGACCACGGCAACATCTTTGGCGCAGTCCATTTCGTCAACGCGGCCAAGCACGTCGGTGTGAAGCCCATCGTTGGCTGCGAACTCTACATCTGCAAGAAGGACGACCACCGCGCAGCCCCCGAAGGCGACTCCTATAACCACCTGCTGGTGCTCGCCGAAAACGAAGAAGGCTACCGCAACCTGGTCAAGATCACCTCTGAAGCTTCCCTGCACGGGTTCTACTACAAGCCGCGCGTCAGCAAGAGGTTTCTCGCCGAGCACTCCCGCGGACTGATCGGCCTCTCCGGATGCCTCAAGGGCGAGGTCGCCGAGCGCTTGACCGAAGGCAACTACGACGCCGCCCGCGCCGCAGCCGGAACCTTCGCCGACATCTTCGGCAAACAGAACTTCTACCTCGAGATTCAGGATCAAGGCCTCGAGATGGAGCACCGCATCCATCCCGGCCTCTTCCAGCTCGAAAAAGATCTCGGCCTGCCGCTGGTCGCCACCAACGACAGCCACTATCTCTGCGAAGACGACGCCCACGCGCAGGACGTCATGCTCTGCATTCAGACCGGAAAGTCGATTCACGACACGGCGCGCATGAAGTTCGACGGCAACCAGTTCTTCGTCAAGAACCACGACGAGATGTACCGCGTCTTCAAAGATTCTCCCGAGGTGCTCACGCGCACACTCGATATCGCGGACCGTTGCAGCCTGCGGTTGGAAAAAGTCGCGAATCCCTTCCCGCAGTTCGAAGTCCCGCCCGGCTACACCATCGACAGCTACTTCGTCCACGTCACCCGCGAAGGCTTCGCCCGCCGCCTCGACACCCTTCGTCCCCTGCACGAGCAAGGCAAGCTGAAGCATTCCATCACCGACTACGAGCAACGCCTGGAACGCGAACTCGGCATCATCCAGCAGATGCAGTTTCCCGGCTACTTCCTCATCGTCTGGGATTTCATCCGCTACGCGAAAGACCACGGCATTCCGGTGGGTCCGGGCCGCGGATCAGCCGCCGGCTCGCTCGTCTCCTACGCACTCGGCATCACCGACATCGACCCGCTGCAGCACGAACTGCTCTTCGAGCGCTTCCTCAATCCCGAGCGCGTTTCCATGCCCGACATCGACATCGATTTCTGCATGAACCGCCGCGGCGAAGTCATCAAGTACGTCACCCAGAAATACGGCCGCGACAACGTCGCCCAGATCATCACCTTCGGCACCATGGCTGCGAAAGCCGCGATCAAAGACGTGGGCCGCGCCATGGACATTCCCTACGCCGACGTCGACCGCATCGCCAAGATGGTTCCCACCCAGCTCAACATCACGCTGGAGCAAGCGATCGAAGATTCTGCGCAGCTGCGCGAAGCTATCGAAAAAGACGGCCAGATCCGCGAACTCTTCGAGACTGCCAAGAAACTGGAAGGTATGGTCCGCAATTCCGGCGTACACGCGGCCGGCGTCGTGATCTCGCCTCGTCCGCTGACCGACCTCGTTCCACTCCACCGCACCAAGAACGATGAAATCGTAACTGCCTTCGACATGGTCGCCATCGAAAAGATGGGCCTGTTGAAGATGGATTTCCTGGGCCTCACGACGCTCACGATTCTGACCGACGCGTTGAAGCTGATCGAGCAAACCCGCGGAACGAAGATCACGCTCGAGCAGATTCCACTCGAAGACAAGGAAACGTACGAAAAGGTTTTCTACAAGGGGCTCACGTCAGGCGTTTTCCAGTTCGAATCGAATGGCATGCGCGACGTGCTGCGCAAGTACCAGCCGAACTCCATCGAAGACCTAACGGCTCTGAACGCTCTCTACCGGCCCGGCCCCATCCAGGGCGGCATGATCGACGACTTTGTCGACCGCAAGCACGGCCGCAAGAAAGTCGAATACGAACTCCCGGAACTGCAGGAAATCCTACAAGAGACTCTGGGCGTGATCGTGTATCAGGAACAGGTGATGCAGATCGCCAACCGCCTCGCTGGATATTCCCTCGGTGAAGCCGATCTCCTCCGCCGAGCCATGGGCAAAAAGAAGGCCGAGGAAATGGCGCAGCAGCGCGAACGCTTCGTCGAAGGCGCCGCGCAGCGCAAGTATCCACCCAAGAAGATCGAGAAGATCTTCGACTTGATGGCGCAGTTCGCTGGATACGGCTTCAACAAGTCCCACTCGGCGGCCTACGCGCTCCTCGCTTATCACACGGCCTATCTGAAGACGCATTATCCCGTCGAGTTCATGGCGGCCCTGTTGACCTCAGTCACCGGCTCAACCGATGACGTCGTGAAGTACATCAACGAATGCCGCGAAATGGGCATCGCCGTCGAAGCTCCTGACATCAACGTCTCCGACGCCAACTTCACCCCGCATGGCGAATCGATTCGCTTCGGCCTTGCCGCCGTGAAAAACGTTGGTGGCAACGCAATCGAATCGATCGTCGCCGCCCGCAAAAAACTCGGACGCTTCAAATCCATCTTCGAATTCTGTGAAAATGTCGACCTCCGCCTGCTCAACAAACGGGTTCTCGAATCCCTGATCAAGAGCGGTGCCATGGATTCGATGGGCCGTCGTGCCCAACTCATGGCCGTGCTCGACAAGGCGATGGAACAGGCGCAGAAGGCCCAGCGCGACGCCGAATCGGGCCAGCACGGCCTGTTCGGGGTCTTTCAGCAGGAAGACACCGAAGCGCACAACGACAAGTTGCCCAACATCCCCGACTGGGACGAGCACACTCGCCTCACCGCCGAAAAAGAAATCCTCGGCTTCTTCATCAGCGGACATCCCCTGCAGAAGTACAAAGACAAGCTGTCCGACCTGCGGGCGCTGAGCATCGAAGAACTCGCCGCCATGACCAAATCGACCGGCAAAGACGAAACCATCGTCACCGCCGGCATCATCGGCAACGTGCGCGTCCTCAAATCCAAACGCGGCGACTTCTACGCCCAGGCCACGCTCGAAGACATGTCCGGCTCTATCGACATGATCGTCTTCCCCGAGGCCTACAAGCGCATCGGCGAGAAAGTGAAACTCGAAGTTCCTGTCCTCGTGAAAGCTGGTGTTCGCATCGAAGAAGGCGCCAATCCCAAGATCACTGCCGCCGAAATCCAGCCACTCGAAGAAGCCAGGGTCCCGCTCCCGCGTGCCATCCGCATCCGCATCCCGCTCGAAAACTCTGCGGAAGCTACCGTCGACGACCTGCACACCCTCTTTCTCGAGCGCAAAGGCGAAGCCAAAGTATTGTTCGACGTGGAACGCCAGGGCGATTTCATGGTGGTGATGGAGGCGGAAGGCTATAATGTCATCCCGGACCGCAATTTCATCGCCCGCGTCGAACAGTTGTGCGGCCGGGGCAGCGTCCGCATCATTGCCTGAACAACGCATGGCACCTACCGAAAAAGCGCAGCAGGAACTGGAGCAGATCGAGCGTCAGGTCGCCGATCTGGAGTCCCCCGGCGCCGACGATGCAACCCGCCGCCAGATCGCCAAGCTGCAGGAACGCATCGAGACTCTGCGTCAGGAAATGAACGCGCCACCCACGGCATGGCAGAAGACCGAACTGGCGCGGCATCCCCAGCGTCCGCAGTCGCTCGACTACATCGAGCGCATCTTCACCGACTTCAGCGAAATTCACGGCGATCGCGGCTTTGGCGACGACGCTGCCATCATCTGCGGCATGGCCCGCTTTCACGGCGACGAAGTCCTCATCGTCGCCACCCAAAAGGGTCGCGACATGAAGCAGCGCGTCCACCGGAACTTCGGCACGCCGCACCCTGAGGGCTACCGTAAGGCGATCCGGACGATGCAGCTTGCGGAAAAGTTCCGCCGCCCGATCTTCACCTTGATCGACACCGACGGCGCCTACCCCGGCATTCATGCGGAAGAGCGCGGACAGGCGGAAGCCATCGCCTACAACCTCCGCGAAATGGCGCGGCTCGAGGTTCCAATCATTGCGACCGTGATCGGCGTCGGCGGCAGTGGCGGAGCCCTGGCCATCGCCGTCGCCGACCGCGTACTCATGATGGAGAATTCCATCTACTCGGTCATCTCGCCCGAAGGCTGCGCCGCCATCATGTGGCGTGACGCAAGCAAGAAAGAACTCGCCGCCGAGGCCATGCGCATCACCGCCACCGACCTCAGCGAACTCGGTTGCATCGACGATATCGTTCCCGAGCCCGAAGGCGGAGCTCACCGCGATCACGAGGCGGCCGCCAATCTGCTCGATGCCAGCCTGCAGAAGCACTATTACGAATTGAAGAAGACTCCCCCTGCGGAATTGCTCGTATCACGATATAATAAGTTCCGGAACATCGCCCAGTTCTACAAGACAGAATCCTGAGTCCGCGAACTTCTTCCTCGTTCTAAAACAGGTTCCTCCGGGCCACAGGCGGGCATTTTGACGCGACGCGGCGCTGCCGCCGCCCTTATAATGAAATGTTTCCTCCTCTGCAATCCACAAATCACGGGCAACTGGGTTCAGCCCGCTAACTGAAGGAAGGTGTTGGGATGGCCACTACGGATGTCGTGCCCCGGGAATCCTCCGGAGGCCCAGGGCACAAGCGCATCGTCAACGACATGAGCATTCAGGTCGCGACCGTCAACGGTTCCGGCTCGCAGAGTTCAAATACTGTGCTCTTGCGCAGCATTTTTCAGATGGGCGTACCGGTCTCTGGCAAGAACATGTTCCCCTCGAACATTGCCGGCCTTCCGACCTGGTATACGATTCGTGCCAACAAGAACGGCTACATCGGCCGCAAGAAGGAAATCGATTTCCTCGTAGCCATGAATCCCGAGACCGCGCAGGAAGACACAATGTCACTGGCTCCCGGTGCCGCGGTCCTCTACGACGAACCACTCGCCTTGCACAAGTTGCGCGATGATCTCATCTTTTACTCGGTTCCCTACGACAAGATCGTCGCCGCGGTGTGTCCCGAAGCCAAACTGCGCAAGCTCGTCAAGAACATGGTGTATGTCGGCGTCGTCGCCAGCCTGCTCACCGTCGACATGGCCGAGGTCGAAAACGCGATCCGCAAGCAGTTCGCCAAAAAAGTGAAGGCCGCCAATCTGAATCTCGCCGCAGCCCAGGCGGGTTTCGATTACGCCAAGGCCAATCTGCAAAAGCGAGGCGCGTTTTACATCGAACGCATGAACGCCACCGCGGGCAAAATCATCATCGATGGCAACTCGGCTGCCGCGCTCGGTTGCATGTTCGCCGGATGCACCGTCGTTACCTGGTACCCCATCACACCGTCGTCGTCTCTCGTGGAGACGATGATCGAGTACATGAAGGAATACCGCATCGGTCCCGACGGCAAGGCGACCTTCGCCATCGTGCAGGCTGAAGACGAACTGGCCGCGATCGGCATGGTCATCGGCGCAGGCTGGGCAGGCGCCCGCAGCATGACCGCGACCGCCGGCCCCGGCATCTCCCTCATGTCGGAGTTCGCCGGACTCGCCTATTACGTCGAAGTCCCAGGCGTCATCTGGGACATCCAGCGTGTAGGCCCCTCCACCGGCCTGCCGACGCGCACGTCGCAAGGCGACATTCTTTCCACCGCATTCCTCTCCCACGGCGATACGAAGAACATCATGCTGTTCCCGTGTTCCGTGACCGAGTGCTTTAGCATGGCGCCCGAAGCGTTCAACCTCGCCGAGCAATTCCAGACGCTGGTCTTCGTCATGTCGGATCTCGATCTCGGCATGAACAACTGGATGTCTGATCCCTTCGAATATCCGACCACGCCGATCAAACGCGGCAAGGTGCTCGGCAAAGAAGATCTCGACCGCCTCGGCGGATTCGCGCGTTACAAAGACGTCGATGGTGACGGCATCGGCTACCGCACTCTGCCCGGAACCATCCATCCCGCGGCGGCCTACTTCGCGCGCGGCAGCGGCCACAACGAGAAAGCTCAATACAGCGAGCGCGCCGACGACTTCGAAAACAACATGGAGCGTCTGAACCGCAAATTTGAAACCGCGCGCTCCTTCGTTCCCCGTCCCGAAATCACGAAAGGGAAAAACGCCAAAATCGGAATCATCGGTTACGGCACCTCGCACTGGGGCATCACCGAGAGCCGCGACCAACTCCGCGATGAATACGCCATCGAGACCGACTACCTGCGCCTCCGCGCCTATCCGTTCACGCGCGAGGTACACGAGTTCGTCGAGCAGCACGACCGGGTCTACCTCGTCGAACAGAACCGCGACGCGCAAATGCTCACGTTGCTCAAGCTCGATCTTAAGCCCGAGTTGACCACACGCCTGCGCAGCATCGCCCATATCACCGGACTCCCGCTCGACGCGCGGTCCATCACCGACGAACTGACCAGCATGGAGGGTAAATAGATGGCCACGACTCCCGTCGAACCCGGAACGGCAGCACCCGGACCAAAGACCAACCGCATCGGCCTCACCGTCATGGACTACAAGGGCGGCAAGACCACGCTGTGCGCCGGATGCGGCCACAACGCGATCTCCGAGCGCATCATCGAGTCCATGTACGAGATGGGCGTCCAGCCCGAGCTGCTCATCAAGCCCAGCGGCATCGGCTGCTCCTCGAAGACTCCCGCCTATTTCATGAACCGTTCGCACAGCTTTAATGCCGTGCACGGCCGCATGCCCTCGGTCGCCACCGGAGCCCTGCTGGCCAATCGCAAACTCGTCTGTATTGGCGTCAGTGGTGACGGCGACACCGCCTCCATCGGAATCGGACAGTTTATCCACCTCATGCGCCGCAATCTGCCGATCATCTACATCATCGAAGACAACGGCGTATACGGCCTCACCAAGGGCCAGTTCTCAGCCACCGCAGACCTGGGATCGAAGCTGAAGACGGGCGTAGTCAACGACCTCCCGCCCATCGACACCTGCGCGCTCGCAATTCAACTCGGTGCGACTCTGGTCGGCCGCTCATTTTCCGGCGACAAGCGCCAGCTCAGCGCTATGTTGAAGGCCGCCATCGCCCACAAAGGTACCGTCATGCTCGACGTGGTCTCGCCCTGCGTCACCTTCAACGATCACGAGGGTTCGACCAAGTCCTACAAGTACGTAAAGGAACACGAAGAAACCCTGCAGGACGTCAGCTTCGTTCCCCATTTTGAGGACATCGATGTCGAGTATGATCCGGGGACGACTGTCGAAGTCACGATGCACGATGGCTCCCGCCTGCACCTGCGCAAGCTGGAAGAGGACTATGACCCGACCGACAAGATTCGCGCCATCACCCGCCTTACCGAAGCCCACGATAAGGGCGAGGTGCTGACCGGCGTGTTCTACGTGAATCCGGAGGCGCCCAACTTCCTCGACATGCTGAACGTCGTCGACCAACCGTTGGCCACGCTGCCTGATTCGATGACGCGTCCGGGCAAAGAAGTGCTGGACGCAGTGATGGAAGAACTTCGCTAACGCTGAATTCGCCCCAAAAGGAAAAGGCCCTCTCGCAAGAGAGGGCTTTCCTCTTTGACTCCCCGGCAAGCTGTTCTACGCAGTTTTTCGTTTCGGCTCGCCGCTATGTTCTGGATTTTGCCCAGGTTCGGGAAAATCGGAGTCCGCATCCTTCAGCATCGGGTCCTGATCGCGATGCCCTAGCTGTTCTTGAAGGCCGACATTACCAGGGATCTTGTGATCCTCGGTTTCCGTGGCCCCTTTCGCCGTATCCTGATCGTGAGTGCTGCGTACCATGAGTCCACCTCGAACAATAATTCCGACGAAACCAGTTTAGTCCTCTAGCTTTCGGAAAAATATAGTTATAAAGTAGGAGAAGTTCGCCGGAGATCGGGTATATGAGACGGTGCTTTTTGGTACTGACGCTGTGTATCTTGTCCAGTGCGTTCGCCTTGGCAGCGACTCCGCACGCGACCTTCACTCCGGTGAAGTGGGGTCACCACCACGATCCGCGCGTCCAGCGCCATCATGCCCACAAGGCCGGAAAGCATCACACGCCCAAAAGACCCCATCACCACGGCGCCTAGCGTCCGCCTTCAAACGGCCCGATCCGAAAGGCCCAATTCACCGTGAAAATCATCTTCCGGTGGTCGCGACTCCCAGCTTCCGCAGCCGGTCCCGCGCCTGCAGCGCCTCCGGCGAATGCGGATAACGCTGGATCAGGCGTCGCAACTCGCTGACCCCGTCATCCTGTTTACCCAGTTCAATCAGCGCAAATCCCTTCTTCAGCTGCGCCGACGCAGCCTTGTTCCCGCTGGGAAAGTTCTGCAAAACCGCGTCATAGCTCTGCGCCGCCTGCTGGTAGTTCCCCTGCCGGAACTGGATCTCGCCGAGATAGAAATAGCAGTTCCCCGCCAGATCGGTGTTGGGATAGAACTTGATGTACTCCGAAAACTCCTGCAGGGCCAGGTCGTTCTTGCCGCCGTTGTAATCGCGCAGGGCGTTGTTGTAGAGCACGTCCGGAGGCGGAGCGTTCTTTGCGGCGTCGGCCGCGGCGAGCTGCGTGGCTTGCTGGGCGCCCAGACTCTGCTGCGCCGCCTGCATGTCTTCCAGTTGCTTGCTCACTTTGGCCAGGCGCGCCTTGAGCTCATCCATCGTGTCGTTGAGCGCCTGGATCTGCCCCGATAGCTGGTCGAGCTTCCCGCCAGCATCGCCCTGTTGCTTCGCCAGCGTTGCCTGCAGTCCATTGAGAGCCGCCGCCACCTTATTCACGGCGTCCGTGTCCTGCTCCACCAGGTTCTTCATGACCCCCATGCGCTCGTCAAAGCTGCGCTGCATGGCCGTCATTTGCTCCTGCAGTTGCTGTACCTGCGTCTGCAGTTGCACCATTTCTTTACTTACGCCCCAGGCCGGAGCCACGCCCAGCCACAGCACCAGCAACACTGCGAAAAATGCGGTAATGCGATGTGATTTCATAGAGATTCCCTGAAAGCTACCTGTAGTTTAGATGCCCTGATTGTCCCACAGGCTGGGAGGATTCCGCGCACAGAAAGGCCTACCCGGAACCGGAAGCCTAAATGGCGATATCGGGACGCACACCAGTGCCTGATCCCTTGCAAGAAGAAGCGGGAGACGCCGAACGGCGCCTCCCGGCTTGTCTCACTTCTGATAGACGAGGTGCCCACGGCGGTTCTGCTGCCAGCAAGCTTCGTTGCTTTCGGTGCAGAACGGTTTTTCCTTGCCGTAGCTGATGGTCTTGATCCGGCTGGCGCTCACGCCCGCCGCGGTCAGCGCGTTCTTCACCGCGCTGGCGCGCTGGTCGCCCAGAGCCAGGTTGTACTCGGTCGAGCCGCGCTCGTCGCAGTGTCCTTCAATCGTGAAATTCATGTTGCTATGCTGACCGAGGAACTGCGCGTCCGCCTGGATCGAGCCCTGCTGATCGGCGCGGATGTCGGACTTGTCGTAGTCAAAGTAAACATCCTTTATGTTCTGACTAAACAGGTCCTCGTCCGTGACCGACGGCGTCGGAGGTGGTGGCGGTGGCGGCGCCGGCGTAACCGTGAGCCGCGCGGTGGCTTCCTGCGTCCCGCCTGATCCCTTGGCCGTCAGGTGATAGGTCGTGGAATCCGTCGGCGACACGCTCTGCGAACCGTTCGGCTGCACCGCGCCAATGCCGTCGATCGACACGTCGGTGGCATTGCTGGTCTGCCAGGTCAGCGAAGCCGATTGCCCGGCCTGAATGGAATTCGGAGACACGGCAATCGATGCGGTCGGAGCGGGTGGTGGCGGCGGGGGTGGTGGCGGAGGCGGAACCGCTTTCTTTCCGCAGGCGCCAAGCGCCAGTAGGGCGCTCAGGGCTATGATCAGCAGAGACCACTTCATGCTTTGATGCTTCACTTGTTGTTCCTCCCTGCGACCCCGAAAGCTTGCCTCCAGGGTCAGACGAAGCGTATTTACTATTTCCAACTCCAGTTGGGTTGGGTGTTGCGTCCTGTAAAAGTCAGTTGCTGCACCTTGCTCCCGTCGGCCAGCATCGTCCAGATCTGTAGGCTGCCCGAGCGGTTCGACTGAAAAACGATATGCCGGTTGTCCGGCGACCACGACGGAAAATCGTTCCGCCCGCCATCATGCGTAAGCTGCACCCACTGCTTGCTGGCGATGTCCATCAGGTAGAGATCCGACGATCCCGGTTCCCCCGGCCCATATTTCCGCACCCAGGCAAAACTGAGAAACTGCCCGTTGGGCGCCCAGTTCGGCGACACCGCGTACCCCTGATCGGTCATGCGCTGCTGGTTGGTGCCGTCCGCTTCCATCGTATAGATCTGCGGCAACCCCGTTCGCCCGCTGACAAAAGCGATCTGCGCGTTCGTCTTCCGGTTCCACACCGGAGAAACGTCCGGCCCCTTCGCCGTCGTCATACGGTGTAGATTCCCGCCCGACGCGTCCGATACATAAATTTCTGGTTCGCCGCCGCGCGAGGATGAAAACGCCAGCTTCATCCCGTCTCCCGACCACGCCGGAGACAGATTCGTCCCGCCCATGTGCGGAAAACTCACCGTCCGGTTCAGTTCCAGCGAGTACATCATGATTTCCCAGCCGGTCTTGGTCAGGCTGCTGAACGCGATGCGCGATCCGTCTGGCGAAACGCGCGGCGACAACGAAATCGAGCCCAGATGCGTGATCTGGTGCTGGTTCGAGCCGTCGTAATCCATCGCCCAGATTTCCTTGTGTCCCGTCCGGTCGCTGACAAAGTAAATCTGCGTCTCGGCAATGCCGGTGATGCCTCCGCCCAGCCGGAAGATGATTTCGTCGGCAAACTTGTGGGCCATCATCCGCGCCGCCGCATCGCTCGCAGTGTCCGTGTATTGCTTGCCCAGAATCTGCGGCGACTGGGTGTTCTTCACGTCGTACAGCCACCCTTGCACCGTCAGCTTTCCGCTCGCCACGCCCAGGTTTCCGAACGCCAGCATGGCCGCATTGGGAGGCGGCGCATTCCACGCCAGAAAATTGACGTCCGACGGCTGCCCGGGAATCTGCAAAGGATAAAAACTCTTCGACACCAGTTCGACCACGCCAGAAACGTCGAGGTCATTCCACAGCGTGTCGTTGAAAGTCTTGAGCAGCGCGGTGTTCTGCGGATCGCCGGTCGAAGGCTTGAAGTCCGGGACCGCCAGCCGCACCTTCTCCACGCCCAGGCTCGTGCCCGTCTTCACCCAGTCCTGAGCGAAAAGCGCGGTACAGAAAGAAACCAGCAAACCAGAACGAGCGCCAACGCCGGGCCGCGGAACCTGCTTGGCCATCGCCGGAAAGTGGGTCTAGCGCCTTCGTCCATCCGTGTGGGGGTAAAAGATACTCTGTACGACAATATCGTATAACGATATGTATTGCTTTGCAAGGCTTCTTCCCTCTTACACTCTCTCACCGCATTGTGCCTCCATTCGGAGGACACAAAGTCAATCGGTAGTGCTTGGGAGTTACTCGCTTGGTTCACTTCTTGTAATCGAACCAGTACTCCACCGAAATCTTCCCACCGGAATAATCCGGCGGCAACGGACCGAAAGTATCAATGCGCTGCAGCGCCCGCACCGCCGAAATATCCAGCGAAGGTACGCCGCTCGACTGCTCCACCTGCACGTTCATGGGATGGCCATCCCGCGCCACATCGAACGTGATGTACACCCGCTGCGCCGACGTGATTCTCGGATCGACCTCATACTTCAGCCAGTTGTCCGAAACCTTCTGCTGAATCACGTGCACGTACCACGCGTACTTTGTGCCGAAATCCCCGCCGCCCCCGGTGATGCCAAATCCGCCCTTGGCTCCGGCCGCGCTGAACGTCCCATAAGGCCCGCTGACCGGGCCGCCTTCTCCAAACGCAACCTGATTGCTTTCTTCCTCCGGCGCGGGCTGCGCCTTCTCCTTGGATGCCGTCTCCTGCTTCTTTTTCGGCTTTATTTTCGCGTTCTTGCCCTGAATCTCGATCGCATCCGGCGCCTTCTCTTCGATCTTCGGCTGCGACTGCGTGATGCCCTTCGACTCGTTCGCCAGCACGTTCTGCGTCTGCGCGGGATTCGCCGGCAGCGGAACTGTGCTTACCAGCGTCGCGCCGATCGCTTCCCCGCCTCCGCCCGCGCCCCAGGTGTCGCCGCTCGTCCGGTAGAACGACCGCCGAATAGATCAGCAAGCGCCACCGTGAGGCCCACGTGCAATCCCGCCGACCACGCCAGCGCGCGGCCCCAGCGTTCGTGCTCGAAATAGATATCAGCGTTTGCTGCCATTTTGCTCGAGTGGTTGCGTCACAATGCTGACGTTGGTAATCCCCGACTGCTTCACCGCATCCATCACCGTGGCGAATGCGCCAAACGGAACATTTTCATCGGCCCGCACAAACACGGACTGGTTGCGCGGATCGCGAATCTTCTGCCGCAACTTGCTCCCAATCTCATTGATGTTGATGGCATCATTGCCCTAAGAAAGACCCGCTGATCTTTATTGATGGTGATCACCATCCGCTCTTCGGTGATCTGCTTCACCGTCCGCGTCTTCGGCACGCTGACGTCGATTCCCGACTGCAGCACCGGCGCCGTCACCATGAAAATAATCAGCAGCACCAGCACCACATCCACCAGCGGAGTGATGTTGATATCGGCCAGCGCCGTCTGCGTGCGTCCGTTGGAAGTCGTAAACGCCATCAGCGCCTCACTTCTGCCACTGGAGCTTGCGCCTGGCTGTGCTCCACCGCGTTGAGCACTTCGAGGGCAAAATCATCGCTGCGCGCCGCAAACTCGCGGATCGACGCGCCAATCAGGTTGTACGCGATCACCGCCGGAATCGCAGCCGCCAATCCGGCAGCCGTCGTAATCAGAGCTTCTGAGATGCCGGGAGCCACCGCCCGCAGCGTCGCCGCGCCCGCCGTCCCCAGTCCGTGAAACGCATCAATGATGCCCCACACCGTGCCAAACAGCCCGACAAACGGCGTCACTGCGGCCGTAATCGCAAGCCATGGCAAATTCCGTTCGAGCCGCGTGATCTCTTCCGATGCCCCAATCTGCATCCCGCGCTGGATCGACAGCAGATTCCGCACCGTGCCCGAGGTCTGCGCCTGCCGCTTGTACTCCTCGTACCCGCCTTCGAACACGCCGACCAGCGGGCTGGGCTTGAACTGCTCCGCCACGGCGGCAATATCCTGCAACCGCTGCGCCTTGCGAAACGCGCGCACGAAGCGCCCGCTCTGCATGCGCGCCCGCCGCAGCAGGCTCCATTTGGTCAGGATGATGGACCAGGAAATCAGGCTGAACGCCAGCAGCCCCAGCAAAACCAGCTTGGCCACCGCGCCACTGTTGGAGATCATGTCGACGATTTCGCCGCCGACGAACGCTGCTGGCAAGGGGAAGAATTGCATCACGTTTTAGGGAGAACACCTCTTGTGATTATAGATGAACCAACCCGCGCACTTTTGCCGCCCGTACCCGATCTGCCAATGAAATATTTGAATTGTGCAAGGCTATCAGTGGCTTGTTCGGGGATCGGTATTCGTGAGCGCAAACGAGATTGCCATCGAATCCAGATACGGCGAATCCAGCGGCGTGAAGTGCAGATCCTTCACTTGGATCACCATGTAGAAATCTTCGACCTTCATGATCCGCTTGCGCGCGCAATGGCACCGGGGCAGTCTGCTTCGGATTCAGCCAAAACATATTGTTCTTCGCCTCGTCCGACGGCTCCTGCTCCGCCATCAGAAGATTGCGATAGAAGCTGTGATGCAAATCCTTGAGCGTCACCTTCCAGGAAGTGACTTTGTCGTCTCCGCCCGGCATCAGCGGCGCAATCGTCAGCTCATAACGATCCTTGCCTTGCGAATCCTTGACCGTCTCGTGATACGACGCATTCTCTGGCGTGAGCTTAAGGTCGAACCCCTCCTCGGTAATGCGGGTCGATCCTTGCCGGAAGCTTTCCGCATAAATCGTCGGCGGACTGTTCTGGCCGAACAACGGGACAGCGATGACACACCCACGCAAAAAGTGCAAGTGCCATTCGATTCATCCGCGCTTGACCTCTTCCACCGGGCCAACACCAGAATCCGTCGTCGCCAACTCCGCAATCATTTTGTGCAACCAGTCACAAAGAGCGCGCGAGGCACGATTGCTGTTCCCCGCCAGCCGCAGAACTTGTGGCCACAGCCAGGGCCGCAAAGCGGCAAACCACGCAAACCGTCCCTCCAGGAACTGTCCGTTGGAATCGACAAAGCGCTCCGTCGACGGAAACTTGAAATCGAATTCGTCCGAAATCACTTTCACCACCGCGAATTCTACTCCTCGCACTTCAGCCGCTCGCGCGACCGCAGCCGCTTCCATGTCAACCGCCTGCGCCCCAAACGAATCTCGCAGACTCGCCTTCTGCTCCGGGCTCGCGACCGATCCGAAACTGACCAGCACGCCTTCCCCGCGATTCAGATTCACGCTGCTGCCATCCCCCGCATTCACCACTCGCCGCGGCCGTACGATGCTTCCCACTTTGAGCCCCGGATCGAGCGCCCCGGCAAAGCCCACCGAATAAATCACCTTCGGCGCGTACATCGCGATCACGGCCTCCGCCGCCCGCCGCGCCGCCTCCGCTCCTATTCCGCCGCAAACCAATACGAAATCATCCTTCTCGAAGAAACGAAAGCGCCTCCCGTTGACGTCCTTCTCATTGACGCGCCACTCCCGCACCAGCGGACGCACCTCGCGTTCCAGCGCCGCCACGATGGCAACTCTAGACATATCCGTTGCCCTTGAACCACTCCACCGCCCGCCGCAGCGCCCCTTCGACCGGAACAATCTTCCAGCCCAACTCGCGCTCGGCCTTGCCCGAACTGGCGAACATTTTTTTCTTGCCCATGCGCACTGTGTCAACTGTCGCCCGCGGCTCCCGCTTCAGCAGTCTTCCGGTAAACGCTTCGTCGATGACCCCGGTGGCAAACGCGAAAAAATAGGGCAGCTTGATCTTCGGCGAAGGCAGCCCGGTGATCCGACCCAGCGTATCCAGAATCTGCTTCAGCGTCAGATCCTCTCCGCCCAGAATATAACGCTCGCCCGACTTCCCTTTTTCCAAGGCCGCCACGTGTCCCCGCGCGCACTCCCTCACATCAACCAGGTTCAATCCCGTTTCCACATAGGCGGGGAACTTGCGCTTCAGAAAGTCGAGGACAATCCGCCCCGTCGGCGTCGGCTTCACATCCTGCTCCCCCACCGGCGTCGTCGGATTCACCGTCACCACCTGCATCCCGCTGCGCCCGGCCTCCAGCGCCACCTGCTCCGCCATAAACTTCGAGCGCTTGTAGTGCCCAATCATGTCGGCGAGCGACGACCGGAGAATCTTCATCCGCCGGCTGTCCGTTGCTGGTGAACCCCATGGTCGCAACGCTCGACGTGTACACCACGCGCCGCACGCCATTCTTCCGCGCCGCTTCCAGAATCGCTCGTGTCCCCTCGACGTTCGACCGGTACATCTCCTCCGGATCGCGCACCCAGAGCCGGTAATCGGCCGCGACGTGAAACACGGTATCGCAACCTGACATGGCTTTTTCGAGGGAAGCAGCATCGCGCAGATCCCCGGTAGCGGTCTCAGCCTTCAGACCTTCCAGGTTGCGCAGATTGCTCGTAGGACGCACCAGCAGCCGCAAGTCCGCGCCTTGATCGGCAAGAACGCGGGCGACGTGAGATCCCAGAAATCCGGTGGCGCCGGTGACAAAAGCTTTCAAAGCAGTTCTCAGTTCTCAGTTCCGATCAGTTTCTGCCAAACGACTTCCGAACGACTGCGCACCCTCAGGGATATTGTACGAGGGTGACGTATTTTGGCATACGGCAGTCCAGTTCGCGATGAAGACCAGGAACGGTTTCAGTCCTGACGTTGGCCTCGTCACGCTGCGGCGCGTACCGTTATGCGGTCTCGCCCGCTCCGCTGGAAGGACTGCTATCAGGACGAACTTCAGTTCGATAACTCAAACTGACGCTACTGAGTACCGAGTACTGAGTACTGACCCCTGCTTCTCCATCATCTTCGCGTACGTCGTCAGCGCCAGCAACGGGAAGTAATCCCGGTAGAGGTGATACATCAAATAAAACACGCGGGGAAATCCCGTACCCGTAAAGAACGGCTCATCCCATGATCCATCCGTCCTCTGCGTCCGCAGCAAGTAGGCAATGCCGCGCGCCACCGAATCGCTACGAATATCGTTGGCCGCCAGCAATCCCAGAATCGCCCAAGCCGTCTGCGAGGGCGTGCTCTCGCCCTGCCCGCGCAAAGTTGGGTCATCGTAAGATCCCACGGTCTCGCCCCACCCGCCATCGGCGTTCTGCACCATGCGCAGCCACTCGGCCGCCTGCTGCACGCAAGGCTCGTGCAGGTCCATCCCAATCGCTTCCAGCCCGCGCAGCACCAGCGCCGTGCCGTAGATGTAGTTCACGCCCCAGCGCCCGAACCAGCTTCCGTCCGGCTCCTGCTCCTTCCGGACAAAATCAATCGCCCGCCTCACCGCCGGATGATTCTTGTCGTACCCATACGTCGCCAGCATCTCAAGAATGCGCCCGGTAATATCCACGGTCGCCGGATCGAGCATGGCGTTGTGATCGGCAAATGGGATGTACTGGAACACCATCTTGTCGTTGTCTTTATCGAACGACGCCCACCCACCGTTCTTGCACTGCATCGAAAAGATCCAGTCAATCGCGCGCTGCACCGACTCCCGCTGATACCGCCCGTTGGGATGCTCCACTCGGCTCAACCCCAGGCAAACCATCGCGCTATCATCCACATCCGGATAAAACTCGTTGTTAAACTCGAAGTACCATCCGCCCGGCTTGCCCGTCTTGTTCTTGACCTGCCAGTCGCCTACATTCCGCACTTGCTTCTGCAGAATCCAGTCCGCACATTTCACCATTCGCGGATCATCCGCCGGAACTCCCGCCTCGCCCAGCGCAAACAGCGCATACGCCGTATCCCACACCGGCGACATGCAAGGCTGCATGCGGAACGTGTCTTCCTCTTCAATCCCCAGCTTCTCAAACTCGTCCATCGCGCGAATCACCTGCGGATCGTCCAGCGAATATCCCAGGCACCGCAGCGCAATAATCGCGTTCATC
The DNA here is from genome assembly GCA_963701935.1 of uncultured Acidobacteriaceae bacterium. Lineage (GTDB taxonomy): Bacteria > Acidobacteriota > Terriglobia > Terriglobales > Acidobacteriaceae > Sulfotelmatobacter. Next base: position 450,677 of record CAVPBT010000007.1, read on the forward strand.
ATCGACGGATAAATCGCCCCCAACCCGTCGCTCATCTCAAAGCGCGCCAGCATCCACTTCTCCGCGCTCTTCAACGCAATCGACCGCAGCGGCCGCACGTGCACCCGCTCCAGCCAGTGCGTCATGCGATCCAGCACGAGAAAGAAGTTCCGCCACGAAACCAGCTTCTTCGCCCAATGCAGGTGCATGCGCGACTTCTGCATCCCGCCCACAAACAATTCTTCCACGCCCATCTCGCGCGGAATCTTCTTGAACGGCTTCTTGGCGTAGCAGATCGACAGCGGCACCAGGATGGCGCGCGACCACGAAGAAATTTCGTAGATGTTGAACCAGAACCAGTTGGGAAACAGCACGATCTCCGGCGGAATCGCCGGCACCGCGTCGTAGTCATACTGCCCGAAGAAACACAGATAGATCTTGGTAAATGTATTAACTTCGGTGACGCCGCCCATCTCCAGAATCTTCTTGCAGGCGCGCTGCATGGCCGGATGATCCGCCGTATACCCCGCCAGCTTCAACCCGAAGTACGCCTTCACCGAAGCGCTGATGTTCGACGGCCCCGAGGCATAAATACTCCACCCGCCGTCTTCATTCTGATGCCGCAGAATCCAGTTCGCGCACTTCTGGAACCGCTCCTGGTTCCCCGTTCCCAGCAGCGTGTGCAGCAGGATGTAATCCGACTCGAGCGTCGTGTCCGCTTCGAGTTCCCCGCACCAGTAGCCCTCTTCGTGCTGCTGCGAGAACAGCCACTTCCGCGCAGCCGCAATCGCGGCGCCCACACGAGCGCCCAACCCTTCAATTTTTCCGAAGCGAAGCTGTGGATTTGAACCTATGGAAGTCGAGGAGGATAAATAAGCATCGGGGGAGGTTGTGTCCATGAAATTCAGTACTCCGTTTCAAGCCTTAACGTTCAAGCAGACGCTGCCTTTGTGGGATGATCCGCTGCCCACCTAGAGACCACGTCAATCTCACTGTTCGCCGCCTTCCAATCGCGTTAGGCGCTGTTCGTGGATTTGCGCGATGTGCAATAGCCTGGCCGCAGCTTCCATGATGTCTGTGATTTGTTGGCTGTGTTCGTGAGTGGTCCGGGCGAGGATTTCCACTGTTTGTGTCAGGGCCTCATGCCGCTCGGTCAATCGATCAAGGCGCTCATCAATTGTCATCGCTCACCTCTCGCAAATTCCACATCCGAATTCGCGTTTAATCCGCAGTCGCATTGGCCGGAGCGGCAGCGATCGCCTCCACAATCTCCGGCGGAAGCCCGAAGCGCACGTTCTCCGGCATCACTTCGAGTTCCTGCATGTTGTCGAATCCCTTGTTACGCAAAAACGTCACCGTCTCTTCAACCAGATGCTCCGGCGCCGAGGCCCCGGCCGTCAGGGCAATGGTCTTCACACCCTTCAACCATTCCGCCTCAATGTCGTTGCAGCTATCAATAAGATGCGCGTTCGTGCCCAGGTTGCGCGCGACCTCGACCAATCGGTTTGAATTCGAGCTGTTCTCCGATCCCACCACCAGCAGCAAATCGGCCTCGGAAGCCACCTGCTTCACCGCAACCTGCCGGTTTTCCGTCGCGTAGCAAATATCCTGCGCCGCCGGCCCCTTGATGTTCGGGAAACTTCTGCTTCAGCGCCGCAATAATGTCTTTGGTCTCATCCAGGCTCAGCGTCGTCTGCGTCAGATACGCCACACGATCCGGATCCGGCACGTTGAGCGATTTCACCTGCTCCGGCGATCCCACTACCTGCGTCACCAGCGGAGCCTCGCCCAGCGTCCCAATCACCTCATCGTGATCCTTGTGTCCGATCAGGATCAGCGAGAATCCTTCCTTCGCAAACTTCACCGCTTCCACGTGGACCTTGGTCACCAGCGGACACGTCGCATCAATCACGCGCAGCCCGCGCCTGGCGCTGTGTTCGCGCACTTCCGGCGAAACCCCGTGCGCGCTGTAGATGATGCGCTCGCCGTTCGGTACCTCATCCTCGCTGTCGACAAAAATCGCGCCCTTGCCGCGCAGTTCCTCGACCACAAAGCTGTTGTGGACGATCTCCTTGCGCACATAAATCGGCGGCCCAAACGCCTCCAGAGCAATGCGGACTACGTCAATCGCCCGCACCACCCCCGCGCAGAACCCCCTCGGCTTGAGCAGCAATAAAGTCTTTCCGTCAGTTTTCGCTAGAATTCCAGCCATTGAACCCCGCTATCAAATTCTCGCTGAGATGTCATCCTGGGCGCCTGCTTCAAGCGCCGAAGGATCTGGGCGAACCGCGCGATGTGTCGCGTTCTTTGCGACACCACAACCGCGCGTTTGGCTCGCATCCCTATCCCCCCCACTTTAGATGCAAGAACTGCCACAAAACCGGTACCTTCAGGGTACACGATCCCCATTGTGGCGGCACTAATAAACTACCGGAAAGTACCGTGATGGTCAACGTAAGCCACAGAAACCGTTGGGATTAGCAGCGAATGGCGAAATCCGGCCCCTGAACTGAGAGGAGTCTGCGGGGCGGAGCGGACAAACCTCGCTTTCACAACCTTCGGAGGTCGCCTCCGAACCCGTCAGGCCGCCAGCTGCGCCGCTCGCCGCGACTTCAGATCCGTAAGCGTAATTTCGAAAATTTCGTCCGGAGATCCCGCCGCGGCCACGCGCACCAGCAATCCCGCATTCTGATAGAACTCAATCAGCGGCGCAGTGCTGCGATCATAAGCCTCCAGCCGCACCTGGATCGATTCCGGCCGGTCATCCTCCCGCTGAAACAGCTTCCCGCCACAGCGATCGCAAAGTCCTTCGACTTTCGCGGGCCGCTGCGCCACATGAAAGACCGCCTTGCATTTCTCGCACGTGCGCCGCCCGCTCAGCCGCGCCACGATCTCGCTCGTCCGCAGTTCGTAGTTCACCACCGCCGTAAGCACCAGCTTCTCTCCGTCCAGCAATTGCTTCAGCAACTCCGCCTGACCCAGCGTGCGTGGAAATCCATCGAGGATGAACCCTCCCCCACAGCGCAGGCAGCCCAGCTCGCTCCCGCACCATTTCCCACACCGTCGAATCGGGCACCAACTCCCCTCGGCGCATGTATCCCATAGCCTGCTGCATGGCAGGGCTCTGCTCGCACTCGCTCCGGCCTCCCGCCGCCCGGAAAACATCCCCCGTCGAGAGGTGGCAAGCTCCCAGCCTCTGGTTCAGTAAATCCGCCTGTGTTCCCTTGCCGACCCCCGGTGCTCCCAACAGGACAAGCCGCCACGGAGTCAGCCCCTTCTCTGGCGCGCTCACGCATTGAGCCGAGGGCCCCTGCAGCCACGCCACCCGATCTTTCTCACTTTGTGGGCTCATCCTTCTGCCTATATCGGAGGAACCACGGCTGCTCAGTGATGGGAATCACAAAGGAATCCGCCCTGAATCACACTCTTCCCATTCCGGCAACGTTTTCTCCACATGGCCCCCTCGTGCCACCACCCCCCACCCCGTGGCCATTGTGATCACGACCCACCGGGCGCAACATAATTAATGTCATCGCGAGACTTCCCAGGTCAGCGACATGTTAGAGCTCAAGACCAGACCGATGGTAGGCAATTCGCAAGCCCGAGCGAGTGCGCAGAATCCGCAGCGCCGCCGGCTTCTGTTGGCCCTGGTTCTCCTGGTGGTCGCTCTCGTCGCCATCATCCTGAAAGACCAAGACTTCTGGTTCGGATCCGATCAGTCCCTGCTGGAATCCGATGGAACCGACACTGCCGTAGCTTCCAAGACTGTCGCCACTCCGGCCCCCGTGCAGCCCAAGTCCAACACCGCAAAGGCCCGCATCCCGGCCGCCAAGACCTCTGCCGCACCGGCCCCCGTGGAAGCACCCACCGTCACTCGCACGGTGCTGCCTCCGCTGGACGTTGAAGTAATCGCCGGCGACGCGCACAGCAGAATTCATCCCGGCACCAACGCCGCCAAGGTGGAAATTCCCCGCTCGGCGATGGAGCAATCGACTTTGGCCGCAGCCACCAACGCAGCCGAGCACGAGCGCATGTCGATCGAAGCCACCCGCGCGAGCGCGACTTACCCCGCGCTGGCGCAGCACATGAATGTTCAGGGATCGGTCGTGTTGCAGGCCGTAATTGGAACCGACGGCGTGATTCAGAATCTCCGCGTGCTGAGCGGGCCCGCCATCCTCTCCTCGGCGGCGCAGCAAGCGGTGCGCGAGTGGCGCTTCAAGCCGGTCCTGCAGGACGGCCAGCCCGTCGAAACCAAGGCCAGGATCACCGTCAACTTCACCATCAAGGTAGCCGACGGCGCTGCCAACACCACCCTGGCCGACAGCCGCGGCTCAGACGACCTGATCATCACCCGCTAGCAAGAGTTCTCCAGCGAAAAAATCTCCACCGGCAATCACTTCCAAACCTCAACCGTTCGCCTTGATCATCTGCTCCGCATGCTTGCGCGAAGTCTCTGTCAGCTTCGCCCCGCTCAGCATGCGCGCCACTTCTTCCGTGCGCTCGTCGCCAGTCACGGCGCGAATACTCGTGCGCGTCCGCCCGCCGGATTCCTTTTTTTCGATGACGTAATGATGATCGCCAAAGGTCGCAATCTGCGGCAAATGCGTCACGCACAAAACCTGATTCGATCGCGCCAGCGACTTCAACTTCTTCCCCACCGCCTCCGCCGCCCTTCCCCCAATCCCCGTATCGATCTCATCAAACACCAGAGTCCGTTGGGTGCCCCATTTCTCGCGTCCTTTGCGAGAAGTGGGGATTTGCATGCGCTGACCGTCGCGCTTCTTCGCATCGCCACCCGCCTCCACACTCGCCTTCAGCGCCAGCATCACCCGCGCCAACTCACCGCCCGAAGCAATATGCTCCAGCTGCCGCAGCGGCTCCCCCGGATTCGTCGAGATCATATACACCACCTGATCGATCCCCGACGCACTCCAGTTCCCTTCTTCCTCCGAACTCGTCATCTCGATCCGGAACGTCGACTTCATCGCCAGATCGTTGATCTCCGCCTCGACCAGTTTCTCCAGCCGCCGCGCCGCTTCCGCCCGCTTCTTCGACAGCGCCCGCGCCGCCCGCAAATATTCTCCCGCCGCCTTCGCCAACTCGCTCCGCAATCCCCGCAGGATCTCGTCCTTGTTCTCCACCTCCGACAATTTCCGCGAGACATCCGCCCCGAACTGAATCACCTCATCCAGCGTCGGCCCGTACTTGCGCTTCAGCCGGTCGAGCAACGCCAGCCGATCCTCCACCTGCGCCAGATGCTCCGGCGAAGCATGAATCCCTCCCGCATAGTCCCGCACGCTCGCGCCCACATCCTCCACGCTGATGCGCGCCGTCTCCAGCGCCGCCAACGCCTCCTGGAATTTCGGCTCGTAACGCACCAGCTCTTCCACTTGCTTCTGCGCCGCCCTCAGCGACGACGCCGTCGACCCATTCCCCTCATACAGCAGATCAAACGCATTCATCGCCGCGTTATAAATCTTCTCGGCGTTGGCGAGCACCCGCTTCTCGCCCTCCAGCCGCTCATCCTCTCCACTCTGCAAGCCGGCCTTCTTCGATCTCCCGCTTCTGAAAAATCCAAAGATCCACCAGCCGCAGCCGATCCTGCTCTCCTTTCTCCAACTCCTCAATGCGGGTACGAATTTTTTTCCACGCCGCGAACGCCGTCTCCACCGCCTCCAATCTGGCTGCCCGCAAACGCATCCAGCAACCCCAGCCGCGCCGGCCCGTCAAACGACAAAATGGATTCATTCTGCGCGTGAATCGTCGCCAGATGCGGCGCCAGCAGCCGCAGCACAGCCACCGTCGCCGGCTGATTATTCACGAACACGCGCCCCTTGCCTCCAACCGCAATTTCCCGCCGCAGAATCAGCGATCCGTCATCCGACTCATCCAGCCCATTCGCTTCCAGAATTCCCGCCAGCGGTTTCTCCGCCGCACCCTCGGCCTCAAACACAGCCGATACCATGGCCCGCTCCGTCCCCGTGCGAATCACATCACTCGAAGCCTTATCGCCCAGCAGCAGCGCCAGCGCATCCACCAGGATCGACTTCCCCGCCCCGGTCTCGCCCGTCAGCAGGTTCAGCCCCTGCCCGAACTCCACCACCAGGTTGTCGATCACCGCATAGTTCTCGAGCCGCATTTCAATCAGCACAAGTCAATCCTGGAAAGCGAAAGTTTTGCGCAGCATAGCATGAAAGCCTACAGCCCGTGGCAAGTAGCTATTGTCATCCTGAGCGGAGTAAGTGCTTCGCGAATGCGAACCACTTACGCAGTCGAAGGATCCCTATAGGCGTCGATGATCCAGAAAGATGATCCAGAAAGATGATCCAGAAATCGTTGCCCGTTCCAGCCGAGGGCCCTCCGCCCGCGAAGGTACGCCACCGCACCCATCCGCACCTCGTTACCATCGGTCTCCCCCATCCCCTTGATTTGAAACGAACCCGCTCCCAACATCATCTAAAATAGCTCGATGGCCATAGCCGGACAGTTCTCGGTCGAAACCTCCAAGGATTCGATCCCAGCCACCATGCAGGCCGCCGTCTACCGCGGCGTCAACGATGTCCGCCTGGAAACTGTCCCCGTCCCCAAAATCGGCCCCGGCGAAATGCTCGTCCGCGTTCACTCCTGCGGCGTTTGTGGCACCGACCTCAAAAAGATTTCCACAGGCTCCCATTCCGCCCCTCGCATCTTCGGACACGAGACTTCCGGCATCGTCGCCGCAGTCGGCGAAAGCGTCCAGACCTACCGCCCCGGCGACCGCGTCATGGTCTTCCACCACATCCCCTGCCGCCAGTGCTTCTATTGCCAGAACAAGACCTTCGCCCAGTGCACTACCTACAAGAAAGTCGGCTGCACCGCTGGATTCGAGCCTTCCGGCGGGGGGTTCGCCGAATACGTCCGTGTCATGGACTGGATCGTCGAGCACGGGACCGTCCGCATTCCCGACGGCGTTTCCTTCGAGCAGGCCTGCTTCGTCGAGCCCGTCAATACCTGCATGAAAGGCATCGACGCCCTGCACCTCCGCCCCGGCGAAACCGTTCTGGCCATCGGTCAGGGTCCCATCGGCATCATATTGAGTGTCCTGGCCAAACAGAGAGGGGTCACCTTAATTACTTCCGATTTGTATCCCGAGAGGCTTAGAATAGGATCAAGTTTCGGGTCAGAGCTTACAATTGATGCGTCGCGGGCAAACGTCGTTGACCGTGTCCGCGAGTTGACTGAGGGGCGAGGAGTTGACGCGGTCATACTTGCCGTTGGCGGTAACTCCCTGATTCGCACCGCGATGGATGCGGCCCGTCCCGGTGGGCGGGTATTACTGTTTGCGCAAACGCAGCACGGAGAGGCATTGATCGATCCTGCGGCCATCTGTGTCGATGAGAAAACTCTCGTGGGTTCCTATAGTGCGTCGGTCGATTTGCAGGATGAGTCGGTCCGTTTTGTGATGAGCCGTGTGATGGATCTGGAACGGCTGGTCAGCCACCGCTTCCCGCTCTCCGAGAGCCCGCAAGCCCTGGATCTGGCCGCCCATCCGCAACCTTCATCCATGAAGATCATGATCCAGCCCGGCAGCGCATGGGCAGGTTAGTCTTGAAAGGGCACGGCTTCAGCCGTACAGGGTTCGTGGAAGGGCACGACTTTAGTCGTGCCGTTAAGCGCAACAACTTCACCAGGGCTTTAGCCCCTGTGGTTAGCAGCAACTGGAAGGAAGCCAGCAGTGAACGGAAAAATGACAGCCGCCGTCTTGTACGGCAAAGAAGACCTTAAGATCGAGAAAGTCCCCATCCCTCGCGTGGGAGACGGCGAAGTCCTGGTCAAAGTCCAGGTCGCATTGACCTGCGGCACCGATCTCAAGGTGTACCAGCGCGGCTATCACGCCCGCATGATCGTTCCCCCTGCTCTGTTCGGCCACGAATTGGCCGGAGTCATCGAGGAAGTCGGCGCCGGGGTCAACGGCTTCAAGAAGGGCATGCGCGTCGTCGCCCTCAACTCCGCCCCCTGCCAGATGTGTTTCTACTGCTCCAAGCATCAGGAGAACCTCTGCGAAGATCTCCTCTTCAACAACGGCGCTTACGCCGAATACATTCGCGTCCCCAAGCGCATCGTTGAAGCCAACATGCTCATCATCCCGCCCAACGTCAGTGTCGAAGAAGCGGCCATGACTGAGCCTCTGGCCTGCGTTCTCCGCGGCCTGCACGAAACCGGCGTTGAGATCGGCGACACCGTCACCATTCTTGGCGGCGGCCCTATCGGCCTCATGTTCGTCCAAGTCGCCCGCGCCATCGGCTGCAACGTCATCTCCGTCGTCAAGCGCGACGGCCAGGTCGAAGCCGCCAAGCACATGGGCGCGCACGAGATCATTCAGACCACAAAAGTTCCGAACGTGGTCGACGCCGTCCGCGCACTTTCTCCGCAGAAGCGCGGTTGCGACGTCGTCATCGAAGCAGTAGGCAAGCCGGAAGCCTGGGAGTGGGCTGTCGACATGGTCCGCAAAGGCGGCACCGTGAACTTCTTCGGCGGATGCGCCAGCGGAACCAAAGTGCAGCTCGAAACGAACCGCTTGCACTATTCCGAAATCACTCTGAAAGCGACATTCCATCACACGCCGGAAACAGTTCGCCGGGCCTTCGGATTGATTGCAGCCAAAAAGATTCGCCCCACCGACTACATCACTGGGGAGGCGCCCCTGTCGCGCCTGCAGCAGGTGCTCCGCCACATGCTGAATCGCGGAGGCGACATCAAAACCGCAATCATCCCCGGCCACTGATTCGCGGTTTGGGTTTAGTTGTCATCCTGAGCGAAGTAAATGGTTCGCGAACGCGAACCATTTGCGCAGTCGAAGGATCCCTACCCTGGCAAGATGCAGTCAGAAACGCGGGATCGTTGGAAGAATACTGAATTGTCATCCGTACAAGCACAACCCGCAACCCCCGCCGCCCTCGGCTGGTCCCGCCTGCCCGCGCATTACGCCATCCCCGCCGCCGCACCCACCCTGGCCGAAGCCCGCGAATACTGCGCCCGCCTCGCCCGCACCCACTACGAAAATTTCTCCGTCGCCAGCTGGTTCCTGCCCAGCCGCTTGCGCCAGCATTTTTTCAACGTCTACGCCTACTGCCGCATCTCCGACGACCTGGGCGACGAAGTCGGCGACACCACAGCCTCGCTCGAACTCTTGGATCAGTGGCAGCACGAACTCGACGCTTGCTACGATGGCACTCCGAAACATCCGGTATTTGTCGCCCTCGCCGACACCGTGCGCCAGTTCGAAATTCCCAGGCACGAGTTCTCCGACCTGCTGATCGCCTTTCGCCAGGACCAAACCGTCACCCGTTTCGAAACCTTCGACCACCTTCTTGGCTATTGCAAATACTCCGCGAACCCGGTCGGTCATCTAGTCCTCTACCTCTGCGGATACCGCGATCCCGAGCGCCAGCAACTTTCCGACTTCACCTGCACCGCCCTGCAACTCGCCAACTTCTGGCAAGACGTCAGCACCGACTACGCCAAGGGACGCATCTATCTCCCGCTCGAAGATCTTCACCTCTTCAACGTCACCGAAGCCGAGATCGCACGCGACCAGAACACACCGGCCTTCTGCTCCATGATGAAATTCGAAGTCGAGCGCGCCCGCGACTGGTTCCGCAAGGGCCTTCCTCTGATCGGCAAAGTCGATCGTGAACTGGCCATCGATCTCGATCTCTTCAGCCGCGGCGGCCTCGAAATCCTCAACGCCATCGAAAAGCAACACTACGCCATTCTCGGCAACCGCCCGTCGATCTCCAAGCCGCGCAAACTCGCACTCGTCGTGCGCGCAGCCATGGGCAAACTGTTTACGCCGAGGGGCAAGGCGGCTTTAGGGGTTAGACAAGTATGAGCGCCGGCACCCAGCAGGTTCCCATCCCCTGGACCCCGGCTCCGCCGCAGCTCGTCATGGCGTACTCCGTGTGCAAGGGCATCACCCGTACCGCGGCGAAAAATTTCTACTACGCGTTCTTAGTCCTTCCGCGCCGCAAGCGCGAAGCCCTCTGCGCTGTCTATGCCTTCATGCGCCGCTGCGACGACATCGCCGACGACGCTACGCTCAGCCTTCCCGATCGCCGCCAGAAGCTTGACATCTGGCTCGACGCTCTCCACCGCGCCCAGCAAGGCGAGCCCACCGACGACGCGATCTTGCTCGCCCTCACCGACGCCCAGCGCCGCTTCTCCATTCCCGCCGGATTGCTCGACGAACTCGCCCAGGGCACCGCCATGGACGTCGAAGAAGCCGAGGCCTCCGCCCAAACCACCAACGCCCCGGGCCTCACGATCCAGTACAAGACTTTCGAGGACCTGCGCCTCTACTGCTACCGCGTCGCATCGGTCGTGGGACTGGTCTGCATCCACGTCTTCGGATACCGCGATCCCGCCGCCGAGCCACTCGCCGAGCGCTGCGGCCTCGCCTTCCAACTCACCAACATCATTCGCGACGTCAAAGAAGACGCCGCCATGGGCCGCATCTACCTGCCGGAAGAAGACCTCGCGAAGTTCAACCTCTCGGCCTCGGAACTGCTCGCCACGCCCGATCCCGCACGCTTTCGCCCGTTGCTCGCGCTCGAAGCCGACCGCGCCCGCGAGTTCTACGTCTCCGGTGAAGAATTGCTCCCCTACATCTCCGAAGACAGCCAGCCCGCGTTGTGGGTCCTGGTGACCATCTACCGCCGCCTGCTCGAAAGAATCGCCGAAAAGCAATACGACGTTTTCACCGCCAAAGTCGCCCTGAGCACCTCCGAAAAGCTGCGCATCCTCGGGAAAGGCTTCTTCAAGCGCCTCACATGAGCCGGCGCTTGATCCAAAGTGATTGTCATCCTGAGGCGAGCGCATTCTGCTCGCCGAAGGACCCGGGCGAGCCGCGCGAAGCGTTCGCGCTTTTTGCGAACGCAATAATTCGCGCGTCTGGCTCGCTTCTAATCGGGTGCCCATTTCTCGCGCGTTCTGTGCGCGAGAAGCGGGGACTTCCAGCGAATCATATCCCGTCAATCCGACCGGAGCAGAGTGCTAGCGAGCGAAGTGGAGGAACCCTGTGTTGAGCGGGTGCCCCACCTTTCTTTCGCGTTCTGTGCGAAAGAGCGTGGGGACTTTGACTCTGAATTAAATTTGACTCTGAACGAAGCTTGATTCCGAACTAAGCATGCCCTCCACTCCCTCACCCACAGTAGCCATCGCTGGAGGCGGTCTCGCGGGACTCGCCGCCGCCTGCGCCCTCTCCGACCAGGGCTTCCGCGTCACCCTCTTCGAAAAGCGCCCCTTCCTCGGCGGACGCGCCTCCTCCTGGGAACATCCCGGCACCGGAGAAGTCGTCGACAACTGCCAGCACGTCCTCTTCCGCGTGTGCACGAACTTGCTGGAGTTCTACCACCGCATCGGCGTCGCCGAGCAAATCCGCTGGTACGACCAGATGACCTTCATCGAACCCGGCGGCCGCACTTCCGTCATGAAGTCCTCCCCGCTTCCCGCGCCCCTGCACACCGCGCCCTCGTTCTTCAACTTCCCGTTCCTCAACGCCGCCGACAAACTGGCAATCGCGCGCGCACTGGTCCCCCTAACACTCACCATGCAGCGCGACAACGGCAAGTCATTTCAGGAATGGCTCGACCAACACGGCCAAACCCAAAACGCAATCCACCGCTTCTGGAACCCAATTCTCGTCAGCGCTCTCAGCGAGGAACTCAATCTGATTTCAGTCTCAGCGGCGGCACAGGTCGTTCGCGAATCGATGAAGTCTCCCGCCGCCCGTCAAATGGGAGTCCCCACCGTCCCTCTGACCGACCTCTACAACAAAGCCGGAGACTACCTCCGCGCCCGCGGCGGCGACTTGCACTTCCGCGAACCCATCGAAGGCTTCACCGCCGATGCATCCCGCGTTCAACTCCGACTCCGTATCCGAGAAGAGAATCTGCAGAAAGAGGGTGCCCCGCCCTTGTCCCTGCGCACTTTGCAGGGACAGGGTGGGGACTTTGACTTCCTGATCCTGGCACTTCCCTTCGACGCCCTCGACCGCGTCCTTCCCGACGCTCGCGAAAGCGCGCCCATCCGCGAGCAACTCAGCCACTTCGAAACCGCACCCATCACCGGCATCCACCTCTGGTTCGACCGTCAGATCTCCGACCTCGACCACGCCGTCCTCCTCGACCGCACCATCCAGTGGATGTTCCACAAATCCCGTCTGCAGCCGATTCGTACACAAGCCGCCGATGGAACACCTTCCGGCAGCTACATCGAACTCGTCGTCAGCTCCTCCAAATCTCTGATCGACAAATCGCGCTCCGAAATCGTGGACCTCGCCCTCGCTGAAGTCCGCGAATTTTTCCCCGCCGCGCGCCAAGCTAATCTCATAAAGTCCGCCGTGATCAAAGAAGTCAACGCCACCTACTCGCCGCGCCCCGGCATCGACGCCCACCGTCCCACACCCATCACCGCCTGGCCGCGCGTCTTTCTCGCCGGCGACTGGACCGCGACCGGCTGGCCCGCCACCATGGAAGGAGCCGTCCGCAGCGGATACCTCGCCGCTGAAGCCCTCACCCGCGCCGCCGGGCTCAACAACCAGCACTTCCTCTCCCCCGACCTCCCAGCGTCAGGCTTCATGCGCCTGTTCACCTGAGGTTGTGTGGGTCGAAGGTGTTGTGTAGGTCCGGGGTCTCGTGTGGGTGTGTGGGTCTGGGTCTCAGACCCGGAAAGGCCGAGCAAAGCTCGGCTGACCCTCTCCACACCCCAGCCCCATCCGGGAAATGTCCTGTTTTGGGTCACGAACACATAGCCGCACCTCAATCCCAGCCCCAGCCTCCCGTAACTAAACTCCTCTCCTCCTCCGCCGATACTCATGCCATGGACGGCCCTCACATCGAGCCCAGAACAGCCCTATGGGCAGTAGCCGAAGTCTGGTGGGATGACCCGACCGGCAAGCCGATCCGCGCCGCCGCCACCCTCGAAGACACTTCGCCCTCGGGCGCGTGCCTTCGCGTGAAGACGCCCATCTCCATCGGTGCGCGCCTCACTGTGAGGTGGCACCGCGAAAACTTCTCCGCCGTCGCCCGAAACTGCCGTCGCGATGGTCGGGAATTCCTCCTGGGAGTTCGCCGCGATCCCACGGGCTCCATCGTGATCGCTCGGCCACCCAATGCGAATCAGCCGGCGCCCGCATCCGCCGAGCCTACCCGCACTACGAACGCTCACACAGCCGCCAAACTCCCGCCCGCTCCGGCGCAACGCGAATCCCCGCAGCCTCAACCCGCTGCGCCCCCTGCCAAACCCGAGCGTGCTCCAACGCAGCTCGCTCCCATTCCCTCGGCAGTCGATTCTCGGGCAGTCGATATTCCAGCGTTCAGCGCGCGCCGTTCCAATGCCGATCCACGCGGCTCATCAGCATCCCAAGCCTCGCCCCCTCCTCACGAAAGGAAGGTTATGCCACCGAAAAATTTCTTGTCCAACTTCTGGCACCGTCAGCAAAGCGCCGACGAAGTGCCCCAAAAAAACATCAACACGGAGACTCCAGTGAATAAATCACAGCCCCATCCCGCGGAAAGCCTGACCGGTTCGCAATCCAGCTTGCTCTCCTACGAAGACATTTACCACGCCGCCGGAATCCTCACCCCGCGCTCCGGATACGGCGTCCACAAAGTCGTCGACATGCTGAACAGCGACCGCATCCGCGAACTCTCCAAAGACATCAAGCGCGCCTCCGTGCTCATGGCCCTCGACGCTGCCGGAACCTCGCCCGACGAATTGCTGAAAGACGCGACCCATCGCCAGCAGGCCCTCAACTCCTACGAAGCCGGCCAGCAGAAACAGCTCGAGGAATTCGAAGCCCGCAAAGCTCAGGAGAATACCAAGATCCAGGCCGAACTCGACCGCGTCACCGCCCACTACGTCGAGCGCATCAAACAGAATCACGACCAAGTCGTCCGCGAAAAAGAAGCCCTGCGCAACTGGCAGATGGCCAAGCAGCACGAGAGCCAGCGCATCTCCGAAATCATCGAACTGTGCGCCAAGCAGCCCGCCTCCACGCCCGTCGCCGATCCCCAACCCGCGGCCGCTTCCCCGGCACCGCCCGCGAACACGCCGCCGAATCTCACGGCCAAGGCCTCCGCCGGGCATTAGTTCAGACACGAATACAAGGGCAGCCGCCCCGGCTGTCCGCCAGTCCCCCGGGGCAAGGATGTGGCGCCAAGAAAGGCAGCGAGTTCACACTCGCTGCCCTTTGTTTCTTCCGATCACCATCACGCCAAGCCTCACCCTCGCCCCGGCCCGATGCTCGGCCCAATCCTCGACCGAATCCTTCCCGCCCTCTTCCCCCGCACCGCAGCCCTGACGTCCCTTGCTCCGCGCCCTCTTCGCACCGCAGCCTTTCCTCCACTCAACAAATCCCACGCTCCACGATACTTCTCAAATCCATTCCTGCTCCCTCTCCGGCTTCCAAACGGATACAGATGAATCGTCAGCCGTCCCGCCAGCGCCCGCACCGGAATCAAGTACCAGATCCCCTCTTCCACAATCGTCACCGCAATGAAATCCACCTGCGACGGCTTGTACGATATCTGATGATTGCTCGTTCTCCACGACGCCCGCACCGCGAACCCTCTGTGATGCCTCGCCGCGGTCGACTTCACCTGCACCCGCCACAACCGACGCCACCCCGCGTCCACGATCAAGTCATACTTCTCGTTGTCGCCATAAGGCTTCGCCACCACCAGTCCCCGGCTCGACACCGCCACCATAAACTGCATCTCCGCCAAATCTCCCCGATCCTTGCTGTGCCCCCGGCCTCCCGATTTTTCGTTCCGATCATTCCTTTTTCCCATGAGTCAGTCCCCTTCTAAAAATGAGTCCCTCAGAGAGTCGTTTTTCTTGTGTGGGGACAGCGGCTCGAGCCTGCCCTGAGCGGAGTCGAAGGGGCTGTCCGCCAGGCAAAGCCTGGCGAGAAGTTCGAGTCGTGAGGTGCCATGTCCTATGGGTTCCGGGTTTCCTGTGGGTCCGGGTCTCAGACCCGGACAGGCCGAGCAAAGCTCGGCAGCGCCCTCCCCCGACACCCTCCCCCAAAACCCTCCCCAAACAAAAATGGCGCAGTACCCGCATTGGGCTCTGCGCCACCAGATTTCTCTCTATATATCTAGAATACCAAATCACAAGGGGTAATCTGGACATTTTTCAAACTCTATATTTCTCCCAGAATCAAAGACTTACCTAAAAACACTCATAAAAAGGGTCTTGACAAGATTTCGGCCAAAACGCGCTCCGGCGATGCGGCGAGAGCAAAAAAGAGAGTCGTCCTGTGTCGGGACAGCCGCCTGAGCCTACCCTGAGCGGAGTCGAAGGGGCTGTCCGCCAGGCAAACCTGGCAGGGGTAGAGCGGGCCCGGGCGTCAGATCCGGCTGTGGAATGTGGGTCCGGGTCTTCGACCCGGACGGGCCGAGCCCAGCTCGGCTGCCTCTCCGTGCCAGAGAGCCCTGGCATGGAGACCAAATCCCCCAAAGCCGCGAAGCGCCGAAAGAATGCAGCCCAGCGGCGCAAGCCGTGGGCCCCTGAAGCACAAGTCAACAAGCCCCGGAGGGGCGAAAGAAACCGCATCGACACAACCGAAAACTGAAATCAAGGGACAGGACCTTGAACCTCTGATCTTACAGGCGCAAGAAAGGAAGGGTTAAACAGTGGAGGGGGTGGTGTATACGGACGGCAAAATGCCCCCTCCCCCCCACAGACCTGTCCGGGGTTGTTGTTGACCCATGGCCCGCCCGCGACGCGAGATGCGCGACGCATGAAGGTGTCAAAACCCATAGAGGGTCTCCCCTGCTATGATCAGTCATAGAGGCGATCACGTTTTTCTCCTCTTTCAGGTCCTCTGACCTAAGACAGTTCATCTGAGGTTCTTCCACCTTAGGCTTTTCAGCGAGTGGGCCGTCTGTCGACTTTTGTTCGCAGCGATCTTGCGCAACTGGCGAGGTCGATCCAGAACTCGCCAAAGAAAGACTGCCCTCTATGAACGCAACCGATATCTCTTACGGGAGGAGAAATAAATTTGCGCCCTGGACGCTGTCCTACTGGTTTCTCGCGAACGACACAGACATGAAAAACGTCAGCTTCATAGGGAAAGTGAACATTCCAAGTATGAAACTATTGTGCGCTTGTGTTCTATTTGCCTCACTGCTCTTCCCCGATGTTGCTCTCGCCGCGAAGGATCGACCCTGGATCGAAATCCGAAGCCCGCATTTTCGGCTGATGACAAATGGTGGCGCCAATGAGGCGCGACGCGCTCTTCGCCAATTCGAGCTCATGAGGGCCACTTTCGAAAGTGAGTTTCCGCATTTCAAGCTGGATGCGCCTGCGCCTCTGCTGATCCTTGCTCCGAAGGACGAGTCTACGGCGAAGGACCTGCTTCCGCAGATCTGGGCGCATCCCGGGACGAAACCGGGTGGCTTATACGTGCATGCATGGGAGCGAGAATATGCACTGGTAAGGTTGGACGTTGTTGAGTCCGATCCCAACGCCTACCACCTTATCTATCACGAATACGTGCACAGCCTGTTGCACGTGAATTTTCGTTGGCTTCCTCCATGGCTCGACGAAGGCCTGGCCGAGTTTTACGGCTACACGGCTTTTGACAACGAGAAGGTATATCTCGGTTCGCCGCCTGACATCAACACGTTCCGATTCCTGATTAGTAAACCGCCGATCCCAATACAGGAATTCATAAGCTCACCTCTGTGGTCTCGCGACCCGGAGAGGAGTCAATTCGCGTACATCCAAGCGTGGGCACTCACACATTTTCTGTCCTTCGCACCTGGAATGGACAACGGACAACGGTTCGCGCACTTTTTGAATGAGCTGCGAAACGGAACTGAGCAGAAAAAGGCGTTTGAGGAAACGATTGGGAGCTTTGCAGATGTTCAAGGTCAGTATGACAAATACATCCACCAGTCAAGGCTTCCCGTCAGAGCGTTTCCGATTCCTCTCCAACTAAGTCCCAAGAGCTTCCCGATACGGGAGATGAGTTTAGGAGAGACCGAAGCCGAGCTCGCAGCTTGGCACATCCGCTTTCACCAGTGGGACAAAGTGCGCGAGCTCACCGAGTTTGCCTTAGCGAACGCGCCTAACCTCTCCTTGGCGCACGAAGGCAACGGCTTTTTGCTCTTCAATGAAGGGCATGATGCTGAGGCTCTGAAGGAGTTCACGGTTGCAACTCAGCTGGACAACAAGAACTACATCGCACTATTCGAACGTACCATGATTTCTCCTTCGTCGAGCTCAAACGCTCCTCAAGATCAGCAGCAAACGTATGAGGAACTGAATCAGGTTCTGGCGATCAAGCCGGACTTTGCCGCAGCGTATATCGAAGTTGCGAAGCAGGCCGTGCGCAAGGGGCAACTGGACAACGCATTGGCGCTGAGCCGGAAGGCCGAACAACTGGAACCATTCCGGTCCGGCTACCACGTATTGAGTGGGGAGATCATGCTTCTGATGAATCGCCCTTCCGACGCAGCAACTCAGGCCGCATATGTGGCACAACGTTGGGAAGGCTCCGACCGCGATGAGGCAATGGAACTGTGGAATCGAATACCAGCTGCGGACCGTCACGTTGACGCCCCAACCCTGCCTGAGCCCGGTGACAAATGGCAAACGGCTGAGGGACAGGTGAAATCAGTGACATGTGATGGACTGGCCTTCGCCATTACACTTGATGTGAACGGCCGGGCAGAGACCTTCAAGGCGAAAGGCTTCCCAGTGGGCTTTTCGGACACCCTCTGGGTCGGACACGACCATTTCAGCCCGTGCTTTCATGTCCAGGGTCTTCGCGCAATGCTTCGGTACAAGCCTGCGAAAGACAACTCCTATTTCTGGCGACCTTGTCTATGCCGGATTCAGGGACGATCTCTTGGCACCCGCGCAGACTCATGCTACGGACGCGAGTGCGCATTAAGTGCGCCAAGCCCATGGACGGGTGGCCCGGAAGCCCTTGGGCTGGCCCACCTTTCGAGCGTATGCACCATTGCCTCTGTGGGTGCCCCATCCTTGCGTTCCTTGCAAGGGTGGGCGGCGATGCCGCCAATTCCATGTGATTTTGAGTTGGGGGTGCTTAACCCGCCAGCAGCGCCACTCCCGCCGCCACTAGCATGGCAGCGATCCATCTCCGCCGGTCCACTTTCTCATGCAGAAAGATTTTCGCCGCGAACGCGTTCCCGATAAACGTAAGCGACGCGGCAGCAGGAGCCACCAGGCTTACGTCTCCCCACGACAGCGCGAACAGCAGGCTGAAGAACGCCACCGCCATCGCCGTCAGACCCAGAAAAAAGTTTGGATTGCCCAGAATGCGCGAGACCACCGTCCACAGTCCAGCCCGGCGCCACAGCGCGTGCACGTCCCCGACCTGCTTCATGGCCCGCGCCAACAGAATGTCACCCACCACCGACGCGAACACGATGACCACAATTCCGCCCCAGGTGTAAGCACTCTTCATTGCGGCGCCCCACTTGGAACCACCCGTGCGTCAACTTCCGCGGGTGCCCCATTTCTCGCGTCCTTTGCGAGAAGCTTGTCCTGAGCGGAGTCGAAGGATGGGGATTTTTCGTCATCACAATGGTCCTGCGCCGTCAGCGCGGGCCCTCCCGCAACGAATCCTACTCCCCCCGAGATCAGCGCAATCCCCACCCACCGCATCGGACTCACGTTCTCATGCAGCGCAAACTTCGCCACCAGGGCCAGCAGAACGTATCCCAAAGAAGTCGCCGGCAGCACGTAGGTAAGGTCGGCCCAGGAGAGCGAATTCATGTACGACGCGAAGAACGCCATCAGCAGAAGAATACCCACCGCGACCCACGGATTGCGCACCGCCAGAATGACGCTTTGCAGATGATGGAGGGAAATGTTGCCGGTCTGCTTCATCCCGTGCGAAAGCATGGAGTCACCCGCCGCTGCAAAGACGGTGACTCCAGCCAGCACCAGATACTTGCGAAAGGTCACTTGATCTCAGGTTTCAAGGTTTCAGAGTTTCAAGGCTTCAAAGACGCCAACGGATTCACGGGCAGGGGACCCTGAAACCTTGAAACGTGAAACTTTGAAACCTGGTTGTTATGCCTTCACCGGCTCGGCCTCGGCTGCCTCGTCGTGATGCTTCTTCACCATCTTGTTCCGCGCCGACCGCAGCTTCAGGAACGTCTTCGCTTCCTTGTACAGCCGCCTGCGGTCGTTGCCGTCGAACGCCGCTTTCTTCAAGATGCGGAATACTGCCTTTGGACGGAAATAATATTCGTCGTAGAAACGGTGCACCGCCGACAGAATATCGTCAGCCGGCAGTCCCGGATACTGGATATGCGCCAGCTGATGTCCGCCCTCATCCACCATCTTGTTGTCGCCGACGATGAATCCGTTCTTCACTGCATAGTCGTAAAGCTCGGTGCCCGGATACGCGTGCGCCACCGAAACCTGAATCGTCTCGACGTCGAGTTCCTTGGCAAACGCAATACTGTTGTTAATTGTTTCGTGCGTCTCGCCCGGCAGGCCCATGATGAAGTCGCCGTGAATCACCAGCCCCAGCTTGTGGCAGTCCTTCGTGAACTGCCGCGCGCGCTCGATGGTCGCGCCTTTCTTGATGTTCTTCAGGATCTGCTGGTCCCCTGACTCGTAACCCACAATCAGCAGCCGGCAGCCCGCGTCCTTCATCGCCTTCAGAGTCTCGAAGTCGGTGGTCACGCGCGACGTGCACGACCACGTCAGCCCCAGCGGCTTCAGCTTGGCGCACAACTCGATCGTCCGCGCCTTCTGGATGTTGAACGTGTCGTCGTCGAAGAAAAATTCCTTCACTTCCGGCCACATCTCTTTCGCCTTGGCCATCTCGCGGGCAACATCATCGGCAGAACGCTTCCGCCACGGATGTCCGCTGAGCGTCTGCGGCCACAAACAGAATGTGCACTGCGCCGGGCACCCGCGCGTCGTATAAAGCGACACGTAGGGGTTCAGCAGGAACGGCACGTTGTAATTCTTCACGTCGAGATCGCGCTTGTAAACTTCCGTCACGTGCGGCAGCTCGTCCAGATTCTGAATCTGCGGCGAGTCCGGATTGTGCACGATCTTCCCGTCCTTCAAAAACGAAACACCCGGAATGTCCGCCAGCGGCTTGCCCTTCGCGAAGTCCGTCACCGAATAGTCAAATTCCTTGCGGCAAACGAAATCAATCTCCGGACAATCGCGCAGAGACTTTTCCGGCAGCACGGTCACGTGCGGTCCCACAAACGCAATCGTGATCGTCGGATTCACCTTCCTGATGGCCCGCGCCAGCAGGATGTCGCCCGGGAATCCCGGCGTCGACGTAAACAGCACCAGGAACTCGTACTCCTTGGCGATGTTAATCGTCTCCTCACCCGATACATGGTGCGAAGGCGCATCCAGCAGCCGCGCCCCCTCCAGCATCCCCGCCGGATAAGCCAACCAAACCGGATACCAGTAACTTTCGATTTCGCGGGTGGCGGGCCAGCGGGAGCCGGCACCTCCGTCGAAGTTTTCAAACGATGGGGGATTCAGAAACAGTGTTTTTAAAGGCATAGTGGGTATTCTTTGATTCTAGCATTCGGACAGGGATATTCCGGGTTTCGACCCCGTGTTTCTGCAGGTTCCCGTGAACCCTGGTACATGACCTAAACGCTTGATTCCAATGTACAAGCCCTCCGGCTAAAAGGGAATGTCGTTAGGGCGAATGCAGTGTTGGATGCAGTGAAAGGGGAAACGGTGCGGTAAGTGGGAGTAACGACGGTTGAACAGGGGTGAGACTACTGGGCTTCGCCGACAGCGGGAACGCGGAAGGTTAGCCCTCGGTCGTCGTTCGCTTTCGTCGTGGCGGGCAGGTCCAGGTCCGAGAGCGGAATCTTTTGTGTGTGCTGCGGAGCGAAGTTCCACAGGGTCTGACCGACGATGGCGTAGTTCTTGACTTCCTGCTTGTGCTGGTCGCGGAAGACCAGAACCGTGTCCGGCAGGACCGGCGCACCCTCGGCCTCGGGCGCGGCGGGACGTGGATCGGGGGCCGAGCGCGCGTAAATATCCTGATCGCCGTCGGCCTCTTCCTGGCGAAGCATGCGCTGCTCGTCGAGGCTCTGTTGGTTCATCTGATTGGCGATGGCGAGATTGTCGTTGTAGTCGTTATCGTAGGACGAGTCCGAATCCCACCAATTCCACAGCCACGGATCGTAGTATCCGCCATACGCCCAGGGATAACTCCACCCGCGACAGGCGAAGCCGAAGCAGTTATTGCGGAATCCGAAAGTGTGGAACCGACCATCCCGGTCGCGGAAGCGGTTTCCGCGGAAACGGTCGCCGCGAAAGCCATCGTGCAAATATGGGCTGCGAGAAAAGCTGCGCTGCGAGTAAGCGGGACCGTGGGTGAATCCGCGCCCAGCCACCGGGCTGGAGCGCATTCCGCTGGAGACGTGGACGCCACCTACGTGACCGCCGCCGCTGAAACCTCCGCCGTGGCCGCCGCCGCTGAAACCTCCGCCGTGGCCGCCGCTAAAACCTGCGTGCCCGCCGAAGCCGCCGCCATGTCCGCCGCCAGCGTGACCTCCGCCGTGCTGCGCCCACAGGGGCACGGCCAGGAAAAGCGCGAACGCCGAGATGGCCATCAGGCGGCGCATACAGAGATTATACGCCCCTTGGCAAGAGTAGCTCTGTCAACTTTTGTCTCTTGTTGGAGGAGTCACGGCCTCAGTTCTGGTCTCCGGCGCCGTGCTTCTCTTTGCACAGCTTGCAGTAGGTCGGGGGCAGAGTGTTGTCGACGCGATGCTTCACGGGTGGCAGAGTTCGGAGATAGCTGAAGGTCGCTTTCAGGTCGTCATCCGTGAGGTCCTTGAATGCGCCGAAAGGCATGATGGAGTTCAGTTTACGGGCACCGATGTATCCCGTTCGAAGCGCGGTGATGAAGGTGGCCTCGTTGAAGTAGCTGATGCCGGACGCGTCCGGCGTAAGGTTGGCGCTAGTGACGTCACCCCAGGGTCCGACCAGATGGTCTCCGCCAGCATAGCCCAGCTTGTCGACAACATTGTGGCAGCCGCAGCCGAGTGCGACCAGATACTTCCCCCGAGCATGCACATCCGAAGGATCGGGACCGAGCACAGGTTCAAGCACCGGTTCGGGGGCGCTGCGAACCAGGTACTTCACAGGAAAGTTGATGTGCGTCGGAGGCAGCGGATTTCGTACTGGCGGGATCGACCGCAAATACACGACGACCGAGGCCAAATCTTCATCGGAGAGGGCTTTGTATTCGCTGTACGGCATCATGGGAAACAGGACGGTGTCGTCGTGCTTGACGCCCTCGCGGATGGCGCGGGCGATCTGGTCATCGGTCCAGCGGCCGCTGCCGGTCTCGGGATCGGGCGTGAGATTCGGCGCAGAGATGTTGCCGGGAAAACCTGGGAGCGGCAAGGGCTGGCCGACGAGTTCCATGCCCGGCAGCACGGGAGCGCCGCGCTGCGTCCAGTCTTTCGGAGAGTGGCAATCTTCGCAGCCTAACAATCCCTGTACCAGATAGCGGCCGCGTGCCAGTCGCTCGGGAGTGCGCTCGAATTGCCGATTGGTCAGAGCGCGCTTCTTGGGGCCGATGAATGGCCTCCATCCGATGGTGAATGTAATCGCGACGGCGGCGAGAACACAGAGAACGCCCGCACTAATGAGCAGAATCCTGCCGAGCTTTTTCATTTTGTTTGAATAGATTTCTGGAACAGTTTTCAACGCGCCCCACGCGCGCGCCACATGATAAGGGGCGAGTGGGCAGAGATCAACAGGTTTTCGCTGACCTATCACGGAGGCGGCACAAGGGATCGGCCCTTTCAGTGCTGACCGTGAATTTGCGGTTGTCCCAATTGTGTGTTCAACGCGTTCGCCATGACTGTTCCATTCGCTCCAGAACCATGCAAAAGGACGACCAGCGGTAGCGGACCTTCTTTGTCGGGGACGAAAAAATAGTACGTGCGACGTTTGCCTTCGAACATGAAGGTGGACTTCAGGTTGTCCTTTGCGAAAGAGGGTGCGTCGAACAAGAGGCTACACAGGATGACTGCGAGGGCGGATAGCGATGCTGCCGGTACTATTTTGATTGTCATGGAGGGTTGCGTTGTGCACGCAGTCGGGACTCCCCGCCCTTCGCAGAGTGCGCGAAGGACGGGCCACCCACCGTATTATTGATGCCAGCGAAAGTCAAAAGGCCTTGGCCGGTTGCTGGTTCGGTCACCGCCACGATTACCAACCCATTTGGCGCATGCGCTCAAGGATGATCGCGCTGTATTTATTCATGCGCGCGGGCCGTCGCTTCAGGGGAGCCGGCAGAATGGCGGCGAGCCGCGCGGCCTGTTCGCGGCCGACAGTTCGGGCTGCGGTTTCGTCGTAGTAACGACAGGCCGACTCTGCGCCGGCCTTGGTATCCGTTGTCGACGTTTCAGTCACATTTCAGAATAATAGCCGGGGCCGGGTTGGGCGAGTGCCTTGCGTTGGGCCGTAGCGCCCACCGGTTGAAAACCTTCAAAGTCTCCGGGACAGCCCGACTTCGTTAGTCTGTCCGCAATGCCTTCATTGGATCGATCGATGCAGCGCGATGTGCGGGTAGGAACGCGGCGGCCAAGGCCAGCATCAGCACGAACACCGCGGCCAGCGTCAGGACCAGCGGATCGAACGGGCTGACTCCGAAAAGAAGCGACTGCATGATCTGCGAAGCGGCCGCGGCGACCAGCAATCCCACCGCGCAGCCCACGAGCGCGAGTTTGGCGGCGGAGCTGAAGACCAGTCTCAAGATTCCCGATCGTTGCGAGCCCAAGGCAATGCGAATCGCCATCTCCTGCACGCGCAGAGCCGCGGAGAATGCGATCACGCTGTAGATGCCAAGCGCGGCCAATAGCACCGCCGCACCTGCAAAGGCGGAGATCAGTATGGTGTTGAAGCGGCGCGGCGCTTCGCTCTCGGAAACTGCGCGCTCCATGCTTTGGACCTGGTCAAGCGCGAGCTGCGGATCGATGGCGCGGACTGTGGTACGGAGAGCATTCGCCATTTGCTCCGGCTCCATCGCGGTGCGAATCGCGATATAGCCTCCGTTGCCGCGCGGAGGATCAGAAGCTGAACCTAGGCTGCCCAGCGACTCCTCCATCTGATCGATCGGCTGGTAGTACTGTTCCTTGTCGGGTTCGTCGGGCGAGTCCTCCTTCACGTCGGCAACTTCGCCGACGACTGTCATCCACGGAGTTTGCATGGAGGGCGTACCGATGTGCAGACGCTTGCCCACTGGATCGGAACCGGGCCAATAGTGTTCGGCCAGTTTGCGGTTCACGATGGTGACGAGTTGCTTGTTGGCTGCGTCTGCTTTTGTGAAGAAGCGGCCGCTCAGCAACGGAATGCCCATCGCCTGAAAATAGTCGCCCTGCACGGTGACCGGCGTGGCAAGACTGAGGGTGGCTCCCGCGGGCGGAACGTACCCTTCGGCGACAAAGGTCGTCATGCCACCGTTGCCGGCAGCGGGAAGAAAGGACGAAACTCCCGCGGACTTGACGCCGGGGAGCGCTTGCAGGCGGCGAATCAACTCTTCATTGAAGGCATCCGTGGCGGCCTGCGTTGGGTATTGCTTCTGCGGCAGCGAATAGGACGCCGCAAGCACGTGGTCGGGGCGGAATCCCAGATCGACTGCGCGCATCTTCTCAAAGCTGCGGAGCAGCAATCCGGAGGCGACGAGCAGCACCAGCGCGATTGCGATTTCGCCAACGACCAACATGGAACGCAAGCGAACGTGGCCAGCGCCAACCGTACCAGTACGTCCGCCTTCCTTCAGAGTCTCATTCACGCTGGTGCGCAGAGCAGCGAAGGCGGGAGCGATGCCGCAAATCAAACCAGTAAGCACCGCGAGGATGATCGCGAAGGAGACGACCTGCCAATCGAGTCCGATCTCATCGATTCGAGGCAGCGTTTCGGGGAGCCGGCTGACTCCGACCCGCAAGGCGACGGCGGCCAAACCCAGACCGAGAACGCCACCACTCACACTCAGGACCAGGCTTTCGAGAATGGTCTGGCGGAGCAGTACGCCGGAACGCGCGCCCAGCGCCAGACGCACCGCGATTTCACGCCGCCGCCGGATGGCACGCACGAGCAACAAACCAGCCAGATTGGCACAGGCAATCAGGAGCACGACCACGATCGACAGGAACAAGGTGCGCACCAGGGATCGAGCATCCTGTATCGTGTCCTCGCGCAGCGAGCGCACCACCGCCCGAATGTGCAGAGTCGACATGGAGGGCGGAAAGTTACGCATCGTTTCCTGGGCGATTCGCTCGGCGTCGCTTTCGGCCTGCGCGGCGGTGATCCCCGGCTTGAGACGGCCTACCATCATGAAGTTCCATGAAGAGGCTCCGCCCGCGGTTAGCTCCTGGGGGTGAAAGCTCATCGGGATCCAGAGTTCGCTGCTGCTCATGTGTCCGGGCATGAGCGGAAACTCAAAATTGCGCGGCATCACTCCGATCACGACGTAGGGCTTGCGGTCGAGAAGGAGCTTGCTGCCCAGCACATCGGGATTGCCATGCAGCCGGTTCTGCCAGAGCGAATAGCTGATGACCATCACCTGTTCGCCCTGCTGATCCTCCTGCGGCGAGAAGAATCGGCCCATCAAGGGTTCGATCGCCAGCGTGGGAAATACTCCGCTCGACATCCGTGCGGCATTGATCTGCGCCGGCTCACCGCTGCCCGACAGTTCATAACTCGTTTGCACGTAGCCGCCGAGATTCTCGAAGCTGTGCGTCTCGCGCGTGTAGGAGTTCACTTCAGGGGCAGTCGCTCCAACTTCACCATTTCCGCCTTTATCGATGCTTTCTATGACGTCGCCGAGCTGCACCAGCCTGTCGGAATTCGGAAACGGCAGCGGCCGCAAGAGCACGCCCTCGACGATGGAGAAGATCGCGGTCGTGGCTCCGACTCCGAGTGCGAGCATCAACACGGCGGTGGCGGCGAACCCAGGAGACTTGCGCAAATGGCGGACGGCAATCCGGAGGTCATGGAAAGGCATAGGCATCTCCGCGGACGGAATGAGTCGTCGCTTCGAGAGCATCTGACCGTCCAAATAGCGGATTTGCCTAAGTAGTTGGTGGTTCGAGATCTATGGGCGCAAGAGTGGAGGAAGTGCGGGCGAAAGCGTCCGGATTCCGAAAGGTGATGTCCGCAGGTGGACAGTATCTCGCCGTGCTATCCCCTATTTCTTTTTCTTTCCTTTGGCGGGCTTCGGCGCGGGTTTTTGGGCGGGCTTCTTCGCAGTCTTTGGAGCAGGCTTTGCGGGCTTGTGCGCAGGTGCGGCAGCTTTGGATTTTTCGGGAGCTTTCGCGGCTGCCTTCGCAGGCGGTGCGGGAGGCGGCGGTGGCGCAGCTACAGCCGCGGCTTTCCCCTTCTTCCCTTTCGGACCGGGCTTGCCTGCTGCTGCCACGGCGGCGGGCGCTTCAGCTGCGGCCTTGGCGGCACGCCCGCGGCGCGGAGCTGGCGGCGGAGGAGGAGGCGGCGGCGCGAACGGCTTCAGGAATTTCAGCGTCTCGGTCCGCGAGCGCAGCTTTCCATCCAGCAGCAACATGAACACGTCATGCGCCAGCTTTGGATACACCGGCAACTGCGGCGTGATAAGCAACTCCGTCATTTCGGGCAACGGAATCTTCTGCTGCACCTGTCGCCATTTTGTCAGGTAATTCTTGATTTTCTGCTCGACCGACTGCTGCTTGGCCGTCACGGCGAGGAACAACACCATCTCCGGACGCGCTGACGAGAGCAAGTGCCAGGTGCGGGAAGGAGTCGCGGCCTCTTTACCCATCAGGCGCTTGGCCAATTCCTTCGCGTGATCTTCGATATCGCGCCAGGCCTCGACGAGATCCTTGCGCGGAATCATTTTCTGAATGTCTGAGACGTCTTTGTCGGAGAAGTGCGACGTGAGGAAGTACATCACGGCCGGTCCGGCGTCGGGAGCGTATCCCATGTCGACCATCTGCTGCCGGGTCTTCATCAGCTGCGTGATGCCGTTGGTGTCGACCTTGGCGACGGTCCAGTGGTCGTGCAGGATCGTGAGCCAGCCCTCCTTCTCGAGCATTTTCACGACGTGCAGCGGATCGTCTTCGTGAGCGAGAGCGGCGATCTCGTGGCTAATCGACGAGCGCAGAATGTGGTCGATGTACTTACCTTCTTTTGCTGCGTCGTAACGGGCCTGCGTGCGCTCTTCCAGCAGCCAGTGGAAGCGCGCGGCGAACCGCGTGGCGCGGATGAGACGCGAAGGATCTTCCAGAAACGAATAGTTGTGCAGGATGCGGATGACTTTCAGTTCAATATCCGCAACGCCGTTGAAGGGGTCAAGCAGAAGACCGCGCGATCCTTCATTGAGCGAGAGCGCCATGGCGTTGACCGTGAAGTCGCGGCGGCGCAGGTCTTCGTGAATCGTGGCGGGCGTAACGATGGGAGGCTTGCCCGTCTTCTCGAAGCGCTCGGTGCGCGCCATGCTGATCTCGGCGCGTGCGTTGCCGGGCAGCGAGATGAAGATGGTGCGTATGTCCTCTTCGATGGCGGTGATTTTCGCGCCCGCCTTCTCCAAATCTTTTTGGAGCTTGAGCGGATTGCCCTGGACGGTGAAATCGAGGTCGCGGATGGTGAATCCGCTGATGATGTCCCGGATGGCGCCGCCCGTGAGGTAGAGATTCATGCCCGCGGAGCGGGCTACGTCTTGGACCAGGCCGACGCCCTTCAGTTGGTCCGGCGTCAACCGGATTTCCATCGTGTAAATGTAATCAGCCATTCGCTTTCAAGCGGCTGTCGGGACCTTTTTCAGGTGCGATTTGGAGTGCAATCGCGACCGGGGAGGGCCGGACATACCTAGAAACCAGCCAAGCTTTCCACAAGATTTCCACAGCCTTCGGGACCACACTATCAGGCCCCTCAGCCACCCGAATGCAAGTGGCTTAATACAAAGTACTTATACGAAGTGGAAACTTTGCGGCAAGCTAAAGAAAATAACACAACGTTTACATTTTGGCTACTGCCAAGGCGGATTCCGCGAGTTTTCGGGGAAAAGGTGCGAGAATCAGGAGCGGCTTTCGGCTGCCGGCTTCCGCCACCCCTCAAGAACTTGCGTGGCGGAAGCCGGAAGCCGAACAGCGGACGCCCTACTCTCATGCCGTCGACCCACAAGAAGGTAATCGTCCGCAAGATGGACCGGGATTCGGTCTCGGGCTACGTGTCGCCAGCCCAGTTCGTCCACGAGGGCAAACTCGAGTTGCTAAATACCTCGGGCACGGTGATCGCCATCGACTTGCGCGAGATCAAGGGCGTCTATTTCGTGCGCGAGTTCGGCGACTCGGAGTCGCTGACGCGCAAGACGTTCACCTCCCGTCCAAGGTCGGAAGGCTTGTGGGTACGGCTCCGGTTTAAAGACAGCGAGATCCTCGAAGGCCTCATGCCCGCTGACCTGACCCAGACCACGCCCGAAGGATTTCTGGTGAACCCTCCGGATCAGCGATCGAACACGCAGCGCATCTTCGTGCCGCGGACGGCGCTGGAGTCGCTGACGGTGTTGGCCGTGATCGGCGCGACTCGCCGCCAGAAACCCGGCGGCCCGCAGGATCAGCGGCAAGTACCCATGTTCGAGGAATAGCGAAAGCGTCGGCCAGGCCTTGGCATTAACCGCACCCGGGGTTGCCCTCCGCAGCGCAGATCAAGTAGATCGGTACGATCAACGGAATCAGCACCGGCAACAGCACGATCATCACGACGATCAGCGCCACAGGCGTATGCGCAATCGGCCATCGTTCCTTCTGCACTTTCGCATTGTGCTCCACGACTGTGATCGGGATTTCAACATCCATTTGCTCAACCGAACCCACGGTGGAATCAAAACGAATGGGCTGGAAAGTCAGCTTCCCGGCCAAAATGTGCGGCCCCGGGGTCGCGTTGCGGTCCGCACGAGCTTTGAACTGGATCATGGGCCATGACGCGACCTGCACCGGATCCGCCTGCCCGCTGAGCTTTCTCGCGTACGTCTTCGGATAGCGGACGGCAGTAAGCGTCAGCCCTTCGGCAGGCTGTAATTCCAGCTTGAGCGGAACCACCCCTGTCACCGGAGACCTCAGCGTTGTCACGAAGCCGGACAACGTCAGCCGGATCGCTATGTCCTCTTGCGTGCCACGCCGTACTCCGTCGTAGAAGGTGTAAGCCTGATACTTCGGCTTCAGGGGATGCGCCTTGGTTTGCGGGGTTGAGGCATCTACTGGAGCGGGGGGAGCCGGCGGGGTTTGCGCCGCGGTCAACGACGGCAACAGGATCACTGCAAGAAGACTGCGCCACATAGTCAGCCTCTCTTTCGAGGCAGGTTTTCGCAGCTTTTGCAGTCAGGCGCAATGCACCGCAGGTCAACTGATTGTCATGAGGTAAGCGCTTGAGAGGGTGCAGGTTGGAGGCCCGAAGCAACCGCAAGATCCGCTCCGAGAGCCGCTGTTCGAGGGATAAAACACGCTAATCACCATGGACTAGGGCGGTCGAGGTGTTTCCAACTTCGCCTATTCGCTGCGCAGGATGGCCGTGATGTCGAGTCTGGCTATGCGGCGGGTGGCGGACCAGATGCTCGCCGACGCCACCGCGGCGAACAGCAAAACCAAGCTGGCAGACGTCGCGAGCCCAGCAGGCTTCGCTCCATCGACCAGGCTTTCGAGAAGGCGGCCGCTCAATTGGGCTCCTACGATTCCGGGGATGGCGCCCGCCATGACCATCAGCAAGCCTTGTCGCAACAGCATGCCTCGCAGTTGAACCGGCGTCCTCCCGAGGGCCATCCGTACGCCCATTTCCTGGGTTCTCTGGACCACGGCATAGGAAACGATGCCGTAAATGCCAATCACAGCCAGCAGCAGGGCGAATCCGGCAAAAGTCCAAACAGCGGCGCGGTAGAACTTAGGATGCGCGAAGACTTCATTAAGCCTCTGGTCCATCGTCTTCACGCTGAAAACAGGCACCTGCGGATCGACCGACTGAATCGTGTCGCGGATCGCAGCGAGGTGATCTTCGGCCCGGCCGTCCACGCGCACCACGAAAGTTGAGAAAAAGCTGCCGGGAGTTTCCGACGGAATGAAGACCTCATTCCCTTTCGCCGTTGTCGGATCGGTCTCGTACTCCATTCCCTCGACCACGCCAATAATTTTCCGCGGCGTGTCTCCTTCGATCGTGAGCTGATGATTGAGCGCATCCTGTGGCGCGCCAAATCCGGCGGCGAATCGTTCATTGACGACGGCGACTTTTGCGCCCGAGCGGACCTCGCCTGCCGTGAATTCGCGGCCGCACAGAATCCGTCCGCCCATAGTCTGGAAATAGTCTGACAAGACCGGCACCAACGTGGAACTGAGTTTCGCGGGACGCCCATCCATTCCGAACGGTCCCCCGACAAACGCCGCAGCGTACAGCGGAAGGAATTCGGTAGCGCTGGCGGCGCGAACTCCCGGGAGCCTCCGGATCCGGCCAAGAACCTCTTCAAAATACGCGAGCTGCCCTTTATTCAACTGCTGGGACGTTCCGTCCAGGGAGACGCCTGCGGTCACGATACCTTGCACGTCATAGCCGCGGTCCATTCGCATCAAGTGGACGAACGCGCGTCCCAGGCACACGGATCCCGCGAGAAGAATCATCGTGAGCATGACTTGCACGGCGACTAGGCTCTGGCGAACCAGCCGCGAACTGCGGTTGCCACTGGAGCTTCGGGAAGCGAAAGTGTGGACACGTCCGACATGCAGCGCGGGCACCGCACCCAACCCCAAGGCGGCAAGTGTGGACACAATCATCGTGAACGCGAGCACGCGTCCATCGAGGAGTGAATAAGACTGCGCTCCGAGCGGCGGGGGCTCAACCTTCGCGGCAAACGCCGTGATCCAGAGCGCGATCAACAATCCGGCCAGAGTGGCAACGAGCGACAGCAGCAAGCATTCGGTCAGCAATTGGCGCGCGAGCCGGGCGCGACTCGCGCCCAGAGCCGACCGTATGGAGAGTTCCCCGGCGCGATCGGTCGTCCGCGCGATCAGGAGATTCGCGACATTCGTGCACGCGATCAGCAGGACTAACACCACTGCTCCCATGAACAGCAGCGAGGCGTTCTTCACAGGGCCAGCAAGGCCGTCCTGGAGCGACGTTATGCTCGGGCGCAGTGTGGAGTCGTCGATTCCTCCCGGTTGCTGCGACTCGCGTTCTACTTCCACCGCAAACGCGGAACGCGCTTGCGCCCACGGGATGCCCGGTTTCAGGCGCGCAATGGTTCCCCAGCCGTTGTTCCCGGGGCTGAAGGCTGCAGGCTTCCAGAGAACCGCTTTGCCCGGATAGTCGAATCCCGGCGGCGCGACCCCCACGACGGTAAGCGGTTGCCCGTCGATTCGGATCGTGGCGCCCAGGACTTTCGGATCGCCTCCATAAAGCTGCTGCCAGAGTCCGTAACCGATCACCGCCACGGCATTACGTCCAGGCAGGCCCCAGCCCGTTCCGTCCACATCTGCGTCTGGGGCGAATCCGCGGCCAAGCACCGGCTGCGTGCCCAGCACCGAAAAGAAATTCCCCGAGGTTTGGACGACGTGAGCCCGGGTTCCGACGCGCGTTCCGCCAAGATTCACATCGTTTTCTTCGAACAGGGCGGCGGCGGCGAGATACGAACTCTGCTGCCGCCACTCGTGGAATTGCTGCGCGCTATCGTGCGGCGGGATGAACTCACGCAGCAGGGCGAGGCGGCCGGGATCGCGAAACGGGAGCGAGCGCAGCAGCAAGGCGTTGACGACACTGAACACACCTGTGTTCGCACCGATGCCGAGGGCGAGAGCGGCGATGGCAAATGCCGTCTGCCACGGACCTGTCGACCAAAGACGAAGAGTGAACCTGAGATCCTGAAACATTTGGCGCGAAGCAAGATTTGCGCGAGAGCACTTTATCCCAGCATGGTATCGGATGATGGGAGAAATGCCGTCACTTCCATCGCTTTCGTTGACTCGCCGATGCTGTCAACGTAAGATTTGCCACGCATGCTCGGCGAAACCATCTCGCACTATCGCATCGTCGAGAAGCTCGGCGGGGGCGGGATGGGTGTGGTCTACAAAGCTGAAGATCTGAAACTCGGCCGCTTCGTGGCCCTCAAGTTCCTTCCCGACGAGGTCACCAACGACCTGCAAGCGCTCAGCCGCTTCGAGCGCGAAGCTAAGGCCGCTTCCGCACTGAATCATCCGAACATCTGCACGATTCACGAGATTGATGACCAGCATGGCCGACCTTTCATTGCCATGGAGTTTCTGGATGGCATGACGCTGAAGCACCGCATCGGAGGGCAGGCGCTCGAGATGGAAATCGTGTTGTCGCTGGCCATCGAGATTGCCGACGCGCTGGACGCGGCGCATGAAGGAGGAATCGTCCATCGCGACATCAAGCCCGCCAATCTATTCGTGACCAAGCGCGGTCACGCGAAGATTCTGGACTTCGGATTGGCGAAAGTGACGATGCCCACAGGAAGGGTCGCTGAGGGAGCGACCGCGACGATGCCGGAGAGTCTGCCGGCCGAGGAGCACCTGACAAGTCCGGGAGCGATGCTAGGGACGGTAGCGTACATGTCGCCGGAGCAGGTACGGGGGCGGGAGTTGGATGCGCGCACGGACCTGTTCTCCTTCGGGGCGACCCTGTACGAGATGGTGACGGGGGCGATTCCGTTTCGCGGTCAGGGTTCCGGCGACCTGGTCGATGCAATTCTGCACAAGGCGCCCACGGCCGCGGTTCGGCTGAACCCAGAAGTTCCCTCGGAGTTGGAACGGATCATCTCCAAGGCTCTGGAGAAAGATCGGGATCTCCGGTACCAGCACGCTTCGGAGATACGAGCCGACTTGAAGCGCCTGAAGCGGGAGACCGAGTCGGGGAGGATCGCATCCGAGGCTTCCGCTTCACGCGCCTCGACCTCCGTGATCGCGGAAACCCATGCATCCCAGGTTGATAGTGCGTCGGCCTCAACGCCGTCATCATCCAGTGCTGTACTCATCGCAGAGGCGCGACGGCATCGAGGAGCGCTGATCGGCGCGGCGGTGGTGGTAGCGGCACTCGTGGTTGCGGCCGGCTTCGGCGTCTACAAACTCGTGGGCCGCAGAGCACCCGCATTCGATACGCACAACCTGACGGTCCGCCCCCTGACCGACCATGGAGAAGTAACAAACTTTGCCACCATTTCACCAGATGGAAGATTAGTGGCGTACGGCCGGCGCGAGGGCGAACGAAGTTTGCGGGTAAAGCAGGTGGCCACCGGGAGTGAGGTGACGGTGGTGCCGCCACAGCCGGGCCTCTTCGGCTCGGGAGCGGCGTTCACGCCTGACGGAAACTATCTGTACTATCCGCACGGCGATCCCGCCAATCCGAACAACGTCAATCTATACAGCGTGCCTTCCCTGGGCGGGACGCCGCGGCAGGTCGTCAGTGACGTGGCCAGCGCAGCAGCATTCTCTCCGGACGGAAAGCGGATCGTGTACCGCCGCTTCATTCAGGACAA
This sequence comes from uncultured Acidobacteriaceae bacterium, assembly GCA_963701935.1. Lineage (GTDB taxonomy): Bacteria > Acidobacteriota > Terriglobia > Terriglobales > Acidobacteriaceae > Sulfotelmatobacter. The sequence goes on from CAVPBT010000007.1 coordinate 484,194, forward strand.
TGGGGACGACGAGATTTTGATCGCGAATGCCGACGGCAGCGGAGAGCAACTCATCGTTAAGGGAAAGCGGGCGGAGGGAAAAGGATTTTCAACGGATCCGTCCTGGTCTGCGAGCGACCTCATCGCGGTGGGAGATTTCGACACGGGCAAGGACCAAATCAACTCCATCATGGTATTTACTCCACAGGGCCAGCTGGCGAAGAAGTTCCCATTCCAAATGGTTGTGACGTCAGTGGCCTGGCTGCCCGACGGGTCAGGCTTGCTGTTCGTGGGCGCCGAAAAAGGAACTGGCTTGCGCAGCCAGATCTGGCTTCAGCCTTATCCCGCGGGGGAGGCAATCAGGGTCAGCAACGACCTGAGCAACTATCTGTCGCTCAGTGTCACGGGAGATGGACGGTCGTTCATCACGACCGAGCAACGCCAAGCTGCGACGATTTACGTGGGCGACTCGCCGATGGTGCTCAACGACAAGATCGATTGGAAGCTGACTCCCATCTCAAGCCAGCAAGCCAGCGGATACGGTCTGTCGTGGAGCGCGACTGGAAAGCTTCTGCAAAAAGATGCCAGCTGGCACCTTTTCGAGACATCCTCCGACGGCAGCAACAGGGTTCGCCTGCTGGAGAACGACAGTCTGCTCTTCAGTGCGACAGCCTGCGGCCCTGGGGACTGGGTGCTGATCGGGAGGGTTCTCGACGACAACAAACCGAACGTCTGGCGGTTAGATACTGTTAGCGGCGCATTGCAGCAGCTCACTTTCGGAATTGATGTGGAGAAGGGCGATTGCACTCCTGACGGCAAATGGCTGCTATACGCGGAAAACGCAGCCAGTGATGGCGTCGGGCATATTTACAAACTCTCGACCGAAGGAGGAACTCCCTTGGAGATGGCCCGCGGAACGACTTTTTCTCCAATCGTTTCTCCGGATGGCAAACTAATCGCCTACGGAAAGACGCAGGGACAGGGGACCAGCACCAAGTCGAAGGTTGTGGTGCAGAGGTTGGACGACGGGTCCATCGCGAAAGAGATTGCGATGCCCGCGGCGTTCAGCGACTGGCATGCGCTGGGCTGGACGCCGGACGGAAAGGGTTTCAGCTTCGTGCACAATACGACGGGTAGTACGCAAAACGTGTACATGCTGCTCCTATCGGGAGGGCGCACCCGTGCAGTTGACTCATTTCGCGTCCGAAGCCGTGTTTCTGCCAGCCTATGCCTGGTCCAGAGACGGCAAGAAGTTCGCAGTCACCCGCGCTCGCTACAACGATACCGATGTCGTTCTGTTCAGCGGATTCCGTTAAACACTTCAGAAATCGCTCAACCGACAACGAGACGTGAAGATTCGCGATCGGTTGCGGTTGCTCAGTTCACTGGAGTCAGCAGGAACGCGTGGTTGTTGCCACCCTTCGTGCCATACCCTGTGATCTGCCCGGCGTTGTTGATGGCGTTGGCGTTGATCAGGAGCCATCCCGAGCCGGCTGGAATCAGTGAGTTCAAATCGTGCATCCCGCCCGTGGAAGTCCATACCATGGCGTGCGCGGCATTGTTCGACAAGTTGCCGTAGCCGACGACCACGCTGGAATCGTTGATGCCGAACGCGATGCTGTAGGTGCCTCCGGGAATCACGCCGAGATCCTGAATCTTGCCTGCGGTGTTCCACAGGACAGCGTGCCAAAGGCCTCGAGTGCTCGATCCGTCGGATTGGCCGACGGTAACACCGGCGGTGTTGATCGCATTGGCCATGCTGGTCACGCCGCCGGAGAGCGTCCCCAAATCTTTCATCGTCGAACCGTTATGGAGAAAGGCGTGTGACGTGAACGGCGGACCGTAGCCGAATACCGACTCACCCACGACGTTGCCGTTGTCATTGATGGCGAGTCCTGCCGTGAAAATCGCCTTCGACAAACCGCCCAGGTTCCTGATCTTCTTGTTCGTCCAACTGGTTGCGTTGACCAATCCAGTGCTGAGAAACGAATCGCCGGCGACTTCACCCGCGGAGTTGATCTGAAAGGCTGCGCTGGAAGAGCCTTTCCAGAGCGTGCCCAGGTTGGTGATGGCTCCGGTAGAGGACCACTGCACCGCGTTGAAGTTGGTGGCGATCTGGCCGTCGACGTTGGAGTAGCCAACGACCGTGCCGGAATCGTTGACGCCCGTCGCTCCGCTGACAGTCGCGCCGGAAAGCGTGCCGAGATCCTTCATCCCACCGCTCGCGGTCCAGGAGAAAGCATGCTGGCCTGCAACCAGTCCGGTACAGGGATAGCCTTCCGAGTTCTTGGTGTCGGAACAGCCCACCACCTCGCCAAGATTGTTGATGAAGAAGCCGCTGCTTTCGTTGTCGCCCTTGAGCACGCCGATGTCGGTGACCGTGTAAGTCTGCGCACTTGCCCAAGTTGTGGTCAGAATGATGGTGAGCAATGCTCCCGCGAACCTGCTTTCATAAAACCCCCAGATTTGGTGGATTTCGCAACAATATGCCATCGGGAAAGCCGCGCAAAGTCTCACTAGTACAGCCGTCGGGCACGTTCGTAATCGCGGGGAACTGCGAGAAATATTCGCCCGCATGAAGTCACGTAAAATGCGTTGAAATCCGCCAAGAGTTGATGTAGGGTGTGAAGTCCACACAGGCCCTGAGCCTATTACAGAGACGAGTCGGCCCCTTCCTTCCTCCGCCTGACCCTCTCCTGTGGATGCCGTCTATTTTTCGATCACAGGTGCCCCCATGCGAGCGATTCCAGAGCCGCGTCCCAGGTTTTCATCGTCTGCAATCTATCCTCTTCTTACCGTAGTCCTGTTCGTTATCCTCGCGCCGATGATTGGCGCGTCGCTGCAGGCGCAGGAAACCGCGCAGCCGCCGCGCGTAACTCCGCGCCCTCTCATCACACAAGCAGTGGATGAATCGCGTCTCACCACGCTGAAGGGCAACACGCATCCACTGGCGCGGCCCGAGTTCGATCTGGGCACAGCTCCCGCAAGTCTGCCTATGCAGCGGATGCTGCTGGTGCTGAAGCGTGCGCCCGAGCAGGAGACCGCGCTCCGGACGCTGCTCGACAATCAACAGAGCAAAGCGTCGCCGAGCTACCACAAGTGGCTGACGCCTGAGCATTACGGCCAGCAATTCGGTCCCACGGACAGCGACCTGCAGACGATCACCGGGTGGCTGCAGTCGCATGGATTCGAAGTCGGCTCGACCAAAGGACGCACAGTGCTGGAGTTCTCCGGCACGGCGGGACAGGTGCAAGAAGCGTTTCACACGACGATGCATAAATACATCGTCAACGGAGAGCAACACTGGGCCAACGCCAGCGATCCGCAGATTCCGACAGCGCTGACGGGAGCGGTGGCGGGCGTGCTGACGTTGCATAACTTCCTGAAGAAACCGCAAGTTCATGTGTCGAAGGAGCCGGTTTCGGCGACGCTCATTCCCGGCAAGAAACGGCCGGAGCTGACCTTCAGCGACGGCACGAACGGACTAGGGCCCGACGACTTCGCCACGATTTACAACAGCCCCGCATTCAATGGAACCGTGTCTGGCGCAGGGGTCACCATCGGGATTGTAGGACGCAGCAATCTTTTCAACGGCGGGCAGGATGTGGACAACTTCGCGTTCAACGCCTTCCAATGCTGCGGCCGGTTCAACATCATTCTCAACGGGCCGGACCCCGGTGACCTGGGCGGCGGAGAAGAGGCCGAGGCAACGTTGGACACAACGTGGGCCGGAGGCGCAGCGCCCGGAGCCGTGGCAGATCTGGTCGTCTCCGCCTCCACGAATACCACAGACGGGACCGACTTGTCTGAGGTTTACATCATTGAAAACAATCTCGCAGACATCATGAGCGAGAGCTTTGGCGGTTGCGAGGCCGGAACCACCAGCACTCAAGCCGCTGGTGTATCGCTTCTGGCTGAGCAGGCCGCTGCTCAGGGCATCACCTACTTCGTGTCTACGGGAGACAACGGAGCCGAGGGCTGCGATGACCAGAATTCTGAAACCGTAGCCACTGGCCCATTGTCAGTAAACGTGCTGGCCTCCACGCCGTTCAACGTGGCGGTTGGCGGTACTGTCTTCAATGAGAACGGGCTGACAACTTTTTGGAGTTCCACGAACAACGGGTACAACGGTAGCGCCATCTCTTACATTCCGGAAAACGTTTGGAATGACAGCTGCCCCGCCTCGACGTGCAGCACCAGCGCCAACATCTGGGCCGGCAGCGGGGGCGCCAGCACACTGGTCGCTAAGCCGTCGTGGCAGTCCGGGGCAACCGGGATCCTGCCCGACAATACGCGGGACCTGCCCGATGTATCGCTGACGGCAGCGAGTCATGATCCGTATTTGCTGTGTCTGGAAGGCTCGTGCGTGCCGAACAGTCAAGGTCAGTTTTACATCTACTTCGTTTGGGGCACATCAGCCGCAGCCCCGTCGTTCGCTGGGATCATGGCGATGGTGGACCAGCAGATGTGGAATACCACGGGCACGTTGCGTCAAGGAGCGGCGAACTACGTCCTCTACCGTCTGGCCACGGCCGAGAACAACACCCTGTCGCAGTGCAACGGTTCTATTGCCTCGACCCTTCCAGCGAGTACGTGCGTGTTTAACGACGTCACTATTGGCAATAATGCCGTGCCCGGAGAGCTGAACTACGGGCTGAGTACGGCGGAATACCAGTCGGGAGTTGGATACGACATGGCCACCGGGCTGGGGTCGGTCAATGCGACGAACCTGGTGAATCAGTGGAACACGGTCACGTTCAACCCGACCACCACGGCCCTGACGTTGAATAACGGCCAGCCGGTCGCCATCACGCATGGACAGTCCGTTCCATTGCTAGCGACCGTAGCCCCGAACACCGGCACAGGGGTTCCGACGGGGGACGTCGTCTTGTTCACCGGAAATACACTGGCCCCAAGCACCATGGAACTGTTCGGCCTGACTGGCGGCCAAGTCATCTCTTCGACGAGTCAGTTAGCAGGAAGCGCGGCCAGCTATAACGTGTGGGCGCAGTACGGTGGTGACGCTACTTATGCACCCAGTGCGTCGGTGCCAGTCTCGGTTACGGTGAGCCCGGAAGCGAGTTCGACTGCGTTATCGGTGCTGACCTTCGATGCCTTCGGAAACCAGTTGAATTTCACTGGTGGGCCTTTCGGAAGTTTCGTGTATTTGCGCGCAGATGTTGCCGGGGCGTCGGGGCAAGGCATTCCGACGGGGAGCGTTACCTTCCTCGACGCTGGCCTCCCCATCGTGGCCGGCAGTTCCCTCATGTTGAACAGCCAGGGGAATACGGCAACGCCCAACGGAGTTCAAAACTTCGACACCGGGACACATACCATCACCGCGTCGTACACCGGGGACGCCAGTTTCAACGCAAGCACCACTGCGCAGGCGCAGACGTTTACGATTACCGCCGGGTTTTACGGGACGATCGCTCCGGCACAGTCTACCGTTCTTGTCTCCGCCCCCGGAGGCTCGGGGTTGACGACGATAACAATCGCGAACTCCACCAGCTTTAGCGGCACCATCAGTCTTGCCTGCTCCGGACTTCCGTCGGAAGCCGCTTGTGTGTTCTCCCCGGCGACGATCACCGCGAACGGCACGGCGGGCACCACAAGTGCCTCCATCACTGTGACCACGAAGGCTCCAACCGCCAGTGCGCAGCACCGAGCCAATTTGTCGGCGGCATGGATGATGGGCTTGGGGGCGCTCCTGTTTTCCACCGTTCTAATCGGAGGAAAACAGCAGCGCACTCGCGGGCTGTTTTTGCCGCTCCTGCTGGTGCTGATCGTCGTGGCACCCGGTTGCGGGGGAGGTAGCAGCGGCGGTGGAAACCACAACCCGCCTCCGGATCCCGGAACGCCCACCGGAGTCTCGACTGTACTGGTGACCGCTACGAGTGGATCGATCACGAGCACGACCGGCTTCACTCTAGTCGTCCAATAGATCGGAGTGGGCGGGCTGCATCGTTTACAGCGCGACTGTGACCATCTTTGCCAACAGGCCGCGGTCGACTGTTCGCAATTCGGAGTGGTGTACGATTCATTCGTACACCACATCGCTATGAAACTTTCTGCCATCGCTTCTGCTCTCGACGTGCGCCTTGAAAACGGCTCCCCCGACACCGAAATCACCGGGCTTAACGGAATTGAACAGGCTCGGCCCGGGGAACTGACGTTTGTGTCGAATCCCAAGTACTCGGCGGCGGCGCGGACCACCAAGGCTTCTGCCGTCATCGTTGGCGAGGAGTTCCCTGCTATTTCTGCGGCCATGTTGCGGGCGAAGGATCCGTATCTCACGTTCGCGCGGGCGTTGGAACTGTTTCATCATCCGGTGCGGTATGCGGTGGGTGTGCATCCCACCGCCGTCGTACATGCGAGCGCGCGGATTGGGGCGAATGCTCATATCGGGCCGTATGTGGTGATCGGCGAGGACGTCGAGATCGGGGCAGACGCGGTATTGCTGGCGCATGTGGTCATCTATCGCGGAGTGAAGATCGGCAATCACTTTTTCGCGCATGCGCATTCGGTGGTGCGCGAGAACTGCCGCGTCGGCAACAACGTGCTCTTGCAGAACGGCGTTGTCATTGGTGCGGATGGGTTTGGGTTTGCGAAGACGGCGGAAGGTCGCTGGCACAAGATTCCGCAACCGGCGCCTGTCGTAATCGAAGACGACGTGGAAGTGCAGGCGAACTCGTGCATCGACCGCGCCAGCGTGGGCGAAACGCATATTGGACGCGGGGTGAAGGTCGACAATCTGGTGCAGGTGGGACACGGATCGCAGGTGGGCGAAGACGCGCTACTGTGCGCCCAGGTTGGGCTGGCGGGATCGTCTGAGATTGGGAACCGCGTCATTCTTACGGGACAGGTTGGCGTGGTAGGTCACTGCAAGGTTGGAGACGATGCGATCGTGACGCCGCAGAGCGGGGTAGCTGGCGATATTGCTGCTGGCGCGTTGGTCAGCGGGGCGCCTGCTGTCGATCACAAATTGTGGTTGAAGTATTCGGCGATCCTTCCTCGATTGCCTGAGATTGCTCGCGCGGTGCGGGCTAAGAAAACATCGGAATAACCACAGAGGACACGGAGGACACAGAGGAGCACCTAGGCGTACGCTGGGCCGCCTTGCTGTTCTCGACCCTCGGACGGTTCGGGCGCGGGTTGGCGAAGTTCTTCGGGCAGCCCACTGTCGATGACGGCGCGGACTTTTTCCATCAGGCATTCGCGGCTGCCAAAATCCTTCGGCTCAATCGGCGGATGGAAAATCACTTTCACGAGCCCCGGCCTGATGGCGAATCTTGCTTTGGGCATGGTGTAGTGCGTGCCCGCGATGGTCACGGGGATTACGGGCACTCCGCACTCAACCGCCAGGTAGAACGGGCCTTTTTTGAAGGGGAGCAGTTTGCCGTCGAACGAGCGCTTGCCTTCGACGTAGATGGTCATGTTGAGTCCCTGGTTGACGACCGACTTCGCGGCGCGGACGGCTTCGATGCCGGCATCACGATTGCCGCGATCGACGGGCACCAGCGATCCCATGCGCATGGCGCGGCCGAGGATCGGGACTTTGAACAATTCCTTTTTCACCATCACCGAGGTGCGTTTGGGGATCAGCGGAATTTGAATCGGCGGGTCGAGGTTCGAAACGTGATTCGTCATGAAGATGTAGCTGCGCGAGTGGTCGAACTGATCGAGCCCAACTGTTTGCACGCGCACGCCGGTAATCCACACTCCAGCCCACGCGCCCCACATGAAGAGCTGGTATAAAACTCGAACGTCGCCCATGATGAAGCTCGCGGGGAAGCCGATGATCGCCGCCACGGGAGCGGCCAGCGCCCAGAAGACGAGCATGATGAGCGTGCGGATCATTTTTGCCTTGCCCCAGTTGATGTAGTCTCTTTTGGCGCGACTTCCACGTTTGAAACGGGAACGCCCTGCGCTTCGCCTCTGAGCCACGCGCTACGGCGCGCGCGTTGCGCGACAGTGACCTGGTCGAGGTCTTTTACTTCGTACGAGATTTCCTCACGGCTGCCGATCTTCCATTTCAGTTCGCGCTCTGCGCCGCGGCGCGATCGAACTTTCACCGCGAGCGTATCGCCGGGATTCATCCGCAACAACTCCTGGCGGGATTCCTGACCAGCGGGCTTGCCTTGAAATTCAACAATGGTGTCGCCGACTTGCAGCCCGGCATGCTCGGCGCCGCTGCCCGGGGTGACGGCTGCGACCACCATGGGTTCGTCGAAGTTGCGGGACGCGATGAAACCCGCGTCCGGCACAGCGTTCGGAATGGCGACTGCGCGCAGGCCGACCGAGCGGAAGAAATCGTCCCAGGGAATCTCTTCGGTTCCGGCGACGTACTTGGTGAAGACCACGTGGAGGTCGGCGTGGCTCACTGCTTCGGCGGCCTCGCGAACACCTGCCGAATCGTTGAAGAAGCGTCCCTTGTTCGCGTAGTTCTCATTCATCCATTGCAGAACCTCGCGCAGGGAGACCTGCCCTTGACTGGCGTCGCGGAGCGCCAGGTCGAGCATCACGCCGAGCAGTTCGCCCTTGTTGTAGTACGAGACGCTGCGCTCCGGACGGCGGTAGTAACCACTTCCTTCCAGCCATGCATCGAGGCTGGATTCTTCGGCCGACTGCGTAAGGTGCGCGGGACGGCGCTCGAGTTCTGCGATTTCCTGGCCGAGGTGCGAGAGGTATTGTTGCTCATCGATCAAGCCGGCGCGCAACTCGATGGTCTCTGCGGCGGTGCTGGTAACCCCTTCGCTGAACCATAGCGCCCGCGTGTAATTCTCTTTGGTGTAGTCCACCGGTTCGAGCGTCTGCGGACGAATGCGTTTGACGTTCCACAGATGGAAGAACTCGTGCGCAGTAACGCTTGAGAAGGCGTCCAGCGATTGCTTCATCCCGTCGGCATTGAGTTCGATCGCAGTGGAGAAGGAGTGTTCCATGCCGCCGCCCGCGGGGCCGTGAGGAAAGTGATAGATGAACGTGTAAGTGTCGAAGGGGCGGTCGTTCATCCAACTGGTAGCCGCGGCGACAATCTTGTGCAGCGCAGCAACGATCTTGGCCATGTCGTAGTCGGCGGGATCGGCGTCGATGACGACGCGGAAGTGGCCTCCGGCTTCATCGAAGTCGGATTCCTGAAAGTTTCCAATCTCAACCGGAGAGTCGACCAAGCGGTCGTAATTCGGGGCAGTGAACTCGTCGCTCGCGGATGACGCGAGAGGCGTAGCGATGCGCCAGCCTGTGGGAATGTGATCGAAGCGCACGTTTTGCGCGGCTGAGCGCGCGTCGATGGGATACATGAGGATTTGCGCCAGATTCAGGAACGCATGGTGAGCGTTCACCTGCGCGCCGAAAGGGCCCGGGGAATCGACGTAGATTTGGTATTCGACAATCGCACCGCCGCCGGCATCTTGAATCTGCCAGCGGCTTTTGTCGAGTTCGTGCACGGCAAGAGCCTTGCCCGCACGATCTTTTGCGCGAACCCAGTTTATGTACTGGGCGAAGTCGCGGATCTGATAGAGGGCGTTCCAGACAGGAAGTTGGAGTTCGCGCTCGGCAGCGCCTGCGGGCAGGATGATCTGTACCTCGACGAGATGCTGTTCGGGCGAGGAGAGAGTGATTGTGTAACCGATTGAGGATGGCGACTGCGCGAGGGAAACGGCGGAGAGGGCGAGCGCGAGGACAATGCCCTGCAAAATGCCGCGTCTGTTTCGAGCAAAGATCGTCATCGGTTCCCTGCCAGTTCCCGGAGACGCGCGGGGAGTTTTTCATAAATTCCGCCGAAACCGCCGTTGGAGAGAATGGCCACCACATCGCCGCTGCGCATCTCGGGAGCGACGGTCTGCACGATAGCATCCGCGTCGGCCAGAAGGCGCGTCCGGCGACCGTTTCGCTCAACCTCGGCGGCGAGCGCGGGTAACTCGAGGCGTTCGTTTTCCGGGACAGCCTCCGAGCGGAAAACACCTGCCACGATGACTTCGTCGGCTTGCGCCAGGCTGTGCGCCAAGTCGGTCTGGAGGATACGGCGGCGAAGCGTGTTGGAGCGCGGCTCGAGAACCGCCCACAGCCGTGCGCCGGGATAGCGCGCCCGGAGTGCCTTCAGAGTTCCCGCGATCGCCGTGGGATGATGAGCGAAGTCGTCGATGATCGTGATGCCATTGACCTGCGCCTTCACTTCGAGGCGCCGCTTCACGCTCTTGAAGGTTTTCAGCGCGGCCGCAATCGCGTCCCTTGAAATTCCGCAGGATGCCGCGAGCGCGGCGGCAGCGGTAGCGTTCCAGACGTTGTACTCCCCGGCTAGCGGAAATTCTAGGGCGGCCCACGGTTGAGCGTCATGCACGACGGTCCAGGTAGTACGCGCCGGTTCGAATTTTAAATTTGTGACCTTCCAATTCGAGCGTGCGCCAGCGCCATAGCGTTCCACCGGGCAGAAGGCTTTCGCTAAACAGCGCTCCAGGCTTGGGCTTTCGGTGGCTCCGCCGGCGACTCCGTCGAAGGCTACGATGCGTCCGCGGCGCGGGATCAGATTCACCAGGCGTTTGAAGGCGGTCTCAACCGCGTCGAGATCTTTGTAGATGTCGGCGTGGTCAAACTCGACCGACGTCAAAATCACGGAGTCGGGGAAGTAGTGCAGGAACTTTGGTCCTTTGTCGAAGAACGCCGTGTCATACTCGTCGCCTTCTAGGATGAAGTGCTTCCCTGCTCCTAGATGAAAACTGGAGCCGAAATTTTCCGCGATCCCGCCGATCAGAAAGGATGGATCCAATCCGGCGGAATGGAAGATCCACGACAACATGGACGTTGTCGTTGTTTTGCCGTGGGTTCCAGCGACGACAAGCACTTCCTTGCCGCGCAGGAATTCGTCGTGCAGCAGTTGCGGCAGCGAACAGAACGGGATGCGCTGGTCAAGAAGGTGCTCCAGTTCGACGTTGCCGCGCGACATGGCGTTGCCGACCACGACCAAGTCGGGTCTGGGCTCGAGATTCTTGGCATCGAAGGGCTGCGCGACGGGGATCCCCAACTCGCGCAGGAAGTCTGACATGGGCGGATACGCCGCCGCGTCAGAGCCGGTGACCTGAAATCCGCGCTGCTTCAGCATGCCGGCCAGCGAGGCCATGGCGGTGCCGCAGACGCCGATCAGGTGTATGTGTTTTTTCTCGTTCATTTCGCTTTGTAATTGATCTCAACCGACGGGTCAGGTCGTGACCGCCGACTCCAATATTCTCAGGGCGACCTGACCGCTTCGTACTGTCAGTTTCGCCTGCACTCCGAATGGAAGTGTAATGTTGCCCCACGTGACGTGGCCTGATTTAACCCCGAAGACGACAGGAACTCCCAGGTCGCCGACGATCCGGGTGACGACTTCCTGCAAAGTGTACCCTTGATTTGCGGTTTGCACGCAGTCGAGCATTTCCCCGAAGACGATGCCGCGGACATCATCGAGACAGCCGGCCAGTTTCAACTGCATCAGCATGCGATCGATCTGATAGGGCTTGGCGGCAAGGTCTTCGAGGAACAAAATCGTACCGGATGTTTTGATTTCATAGAGCGTACCGAGCGATGCGACCAGGATCGAGAGACAACCGCCGTATAAAACTCCCTCAGCTTCTCCATCTACCAGGCCGCTGACATCGGCGCTGATCGCTACATTCCACGATGTCGGATTCGAAACGGCAGCTTGCCAAGAGGGCAGGTCGACGCCGTCCTCATGAAGCCAGTCCTTAGCGACCATGGGGCCGTGGAAAGTAATGAAGCCCGCGACATCGCGAAAGTAGGTCAAAAGCGCAGTGATGTCACTGTAGCCGACGAAGATCTTGGGATGCGATCTGATCTTTTGGAGATCCAGCGCTTGCAGGAGATAGTTGGAGCCGTAACCACCGCGGGCGCACAGGATCGCGCGGACGTCGTCGCGGACAAACATTTCCTCCAACTCGCGCGCCCTGCGCTCCACAGAACCGGCAAAGTAAAGATCCTGTTCCAGGATCGAATCGAAAAAGAGCGGTCGGTAGCCTGCAAGCCGCAATGCCTCACAGCCAGCTTCCAGGTCAGCTCGCTTCAGATTGCTGGCGGGCGCGACAATGCCGATGGTATCTCCGGGGCGAAGGGCCGGTGGTTTGACGGGTTGAAGATCGGATGAAGACATAGGTTTCAGGCTGTCGCCTGCGGCGAAAAGAGCCTCGTCGCAGATCAACTCAGGAAGAACTCTCCGCGGCACAACAGCTGCGCCGGACCCCGCAGAAAAACTTTACTCCCGTTCGTGCGGACCGTCTGCGCTCCACCGGGCGCCTGAACCTTGACTGGAGAAGCCACCCGGCCCGTTGCCATCGCCGCCACAGCCGCTGCGCACGAACCCGTGCCGGAAGATTGCGTTTCGCCGACGCCGCGTTCGAAGAAACGGGCCCTGACATCGAATTTGCTGTCGACCGCGACCAGTTCCACGTTTACACCTTGCCGGAAATACGGGTTGCGCTGGACTTCCGATGCCAGCGTCTGCCAGTTCGTGGCAAACTCAGGAACGAAAATGACGTAGTGCGGGTTGCCCATCGAGACGGGGATGCCGCGCACTTCCCCGCTGCTCATCGTCAGAGCGAGTTCATTTCCGACCGCGGCCTCGCCCATCTCGATTTCAAATTCGTACACGGAGTCTTGGCGAGAGGTCAGCTGGCAAACCTTCATGCCGGCGCCTGTGAGAATCGAGATTCGTTCTTTTCCGAGCTGGGCGCACACGTAGGCGGCCACGCAGCGCGTGCCGTTGCCGGAAATTTCAGCCGCGGAGCCGTCGGCATTGATCAAACGGATTTCTACATCGGCCGTGAAGTGGGGGACCATCCACTCGACACCGTCGGCGCCCACGCCATTGTGCCGGTCGCAGATGCGGCGGGTGAAGCCGGCGACATCCTGGGGAGCCAGAGCGCCATCGATCAATAGAAAATCGTTGCCGCAGGCACTGGCCTTGACGAATGGAATGGTGCGGCTGACGGAGTTCACTCGTGGTCCACCCGGCCGAGAGAGGTCACACTCCCAAGAACCGTCGAGGCCTTCAACTGCTGCAGCAGTTGCTTGTGCTCGTGATTGCAGCCTTCGACATCAAACTGCAGGCGGACGTGCTGGCCTGTGTTTCCGCTGAGCGTGTTTTGCATCATGCGGTGATGACTTTCGAGAATGCGGTTGACCTCGTTGCTGATTTCTTCGACGCTGGCGCCAGTCACTTCGTAACTCGACATCAAGAGCTTGATGTTGAACGTCTCTTCGATGTGGCCCAAGGCGAAGAGCGCCAGAATCACCAGTCCCGTGGCGAACACGGCTGTCAGGTAGAGGCCGCCACCGGCGGCCATTCCGACGGAGGCGACTACAAACAGAGTCGCCGCCGTGGTCAGGCCGGTGGTAAGCCCGCGCATATGCAGGATGGAACCTGCACCAATGAAACCGATGCCGGGAATAATTTGCGCCGCAATTCTAGCGGAATCCGATGGCACGCCCGCGAGCCTCTCGGAAAGTAGCGTGAACATGGCGGCGCCGAAGCAAATGAACATGTTGGTGCGCAGGCCCGCGGCGCGGTGCTTGAACTCGCGCTCCAGGCCGATGAAGCCACCGAGAATCGCCGCCAGGATCAGACGTGAGATCGAGCTGCCCACGACGCCGCTCGCCATCTCCCCGTGCAGCAAATCGATGAAATGTTGCCAGTTCATGCAGTCGCGCGCCTGTCTGAGACAGGCTTCCGATGGCCGGATTCTATCATCCGACTCGGATGCATCAACGTTACCTGCGTGATTACCGCGCGCGGTAGAGGATGACCCGCGCCTGCCTGGTCACGTGAATCTCGACGAGTTCGGGAAGATGACGGCCTTGCACGGCTTGCCACACGCTGTCTCCCTCGCACGCAACCACATAGTCGACATAGCGCGCGGGATCGGCGAGGGCACGCTCCCAGAGACCTTCAGTATCCGACGGTTGTTTCCAGGTGCGGTGATTGCCTTCGTTGATCACATGATTGAGTGGGATTCCGGCCTTCTGCACGGCGCCGACGTGGTCTCCCAGGTACATCAGCAAGGTGGAATCCTGCGGCAATTTCTGGAGCCAGTTCGCGAGTTGGGCTTCCAGTTGATTGCGGGTGCGCATGTTGATCTGCGCCTCTCGCAGCGAGATCGGCCCGGAGCGCCAGATGGAGGCGTAGCTGATGGAGACGAAGGCCAGGAGGGCGAGGACGCATGCGAGCCGAACACGCGGCTTCCATCTTTCACGGCGAACCGTGAGGCACACAAGAATGCCCATCGCCGCGGAGAACGCCGGGAGCAACTGCAATCCGTAACGAACGTTGTAGTGGGTGAACGGCCACCACGCGGGGATAAAGATGGGAACGCCGCCGTACGCCACAGATAGCGCGTAAAAGGGCAGGGGGGCCAGCAGGAAGAGCAGCGGCCACAAGACGGAAGAGTGTTCAGGCGTCCCCGCTTTGCGGCGCCATGTTGACGCCACGCCCGCGATCGCTGCAACCGCAAGGAAAATCCAGGCCCGCTGCAGCCACTCATTCTCCGCTACATTGGCTTCGGCGGATTTCAGAAAATACATTTCCGCCAGAAGAGGATTGCCGCTGCCGGGATGTCCCGGATTACCGGCGCCCTGCGTCCGGCGTTCGATGGCCTTCGCGGAGTAGGGTCCGTTGGCGAATTCGAGCGGATTGCGGTAGACAATTCCGTTGTAGGCGAGCCAAAGTGCGGGGGCGGTCGCTGCGATCAGGACGAACTTTGCGGCTGCGGCCCCCGGTACTCGCAACGTCGACCCATCATGTGCCTTGGCACGGCTCGCGAGCAGGCTCAACAGCACAACGCCGAACGCCATCGCCACGGCCAGAAACCATCCGTCATAACGAGTCAGGCAGGCTGCGGCGAGGCACACTCCGCACTTCGTCAAGGCTTTCGCATCTCCGCGCACGAATTCGCTGAGATACACGACCGCCCAGACAAAGAGGGCAAGATAGAGCGCCTCGCCCATCGCAGTGGTCTGCATATAAATCAGATTCGGATTCGCAGCATAGACCAGCGCGGCACTCCACGCGGCGACTCGGGCGGCTCCGTCCGGTTCAAGATCGCGAGAGAGAGCGCCTCGAACCAGCCGAAACATTGCGATCACGCCGAACACATACGCCACCATCGACGGAATCGAGCCGCCCACGCCCCGCTGCCACATCTCGCGCGAAAGCAGGAAAGGAATCATCAGCAGGTGGGGCAAGGGTAGCCACACTGTTCCAAGTTGCAGAAGGCCGGGAGTCTTCGAATCGAAGACACGGCGGGCGATGTTCATGTGAGCAATCGCGTCGCCGTAAAGCAACACATCACCGCGCTGGAAGTAGAACAGAAACGAAAATACCGAGACGCAAGTCGCGAGCCAGGCCAATAGCCGGACCTCGGAATCCCAAGCGGAACTCGTTGAAGCGTTCTTTGTTTTTGTGGGCACGAACGATTGTCCCGAGGCAACCGGGCCTCCGCAGGCAGACTACTCGAGGTGCGTCAGTTCGCGAAAGGTCTGAAAGCGTGCGTCGATCTCTTCGCGGGTCAGCGATTGCAGGCGTTCGGTGCCGAAGCGCTCGACTGCGAATGATCCCATAACCCCGCCGTAGAACAGAGCACGTTTCAGAACCTCGCGATTCAATTCTTGCTGCGATGCGAGGTAACCCATGAATCCACCGGCGAACGAGTCGCCCGCTCCAGTCGGATCTTTCACTTCTTCAATGGGCAACGCCGGGGCGCGAAACGGATGATGCCCGATGCCGAACGCTCCCTCGCGAAAAAAGATGGTGGCGCCGTATTCGCCGTGCTTGATGACCAGCGCTTGCGGGCCCATGGCAAGAACCTTGTTCGCGGCCCGGGGTAGGTTGGTTTCGTTCGCGAGCATCTTCGCTTCGGTGTCATTGATCAGCAGAACATTCACGAGCTTCAGCGTTTCCGTAAGTTCCTTGAGCGCACCTTTGATCCAATAATTCATGGTGTCACATCCGGTCAGGCGGACACCGTGCATCTTGCGCCGTACGTCGGCCTGCAGGGTTGGCTGGATATTCGCCAGAAAAAGGAATTCAGTATCTTCATACTCTTTCGGAATCCGAGGCTGAAAGGTCTCGAAGACGTTCAGGTCAGTGAAGTTGGTCTTCGCTTCGTTCAGGTTGTCGGTGTAGGAGCCACCCCAGCGAAATGTCTTGCCTTTGGCGCGTTCCAGGCCGCGAGTGTCGATGCCGTGCTGGTGAAAGACCTTTTCCTGATCTGGGCCGAAGTCTTCGCCGACCACGGCCACGACGCGGACTTTGGTGAAGTAACTGGCGGCGAGCGAGAAGTAGGTGGCGGCGCCACCGAGAATATTCGTAACGCTGCCCGAAGGCGAGGTGACGTCGTCAAACGCAACGGAACCGACCACGAGAATGCTCATTATAGATTGCGTTCCTTTTTAGTGATCTGGTGTGGCCGACGCATGAAACGGCATCAGCGACGAAGGGTACGAAGGTTCACGAAGGAAACCCCTTTTCATTTTTCCTTCGCTTGCAGGTACTTTCCCAGGATCAGTTTTAATTTCTTCTTTGTCGCGGCGGGAATTATCTTGCGATCAGTCAAGATCGCATGGGCCAGCGCCGACCCGCATTTACAGGAGCGACTGTGCGGCATGGCAGCTACGGTCGCGCGTACTACTCTCGCGGCATTCTCCGCGTTCTTGAGCAGCACCGCGACAATTTGCTCGACCGTCACCGAATCGTGATGCGGATGCCAGCAATCGTAGTCGGTCACCATGGCGACTGTGACGTAACATAGTTCCGCCTCGCGGGCCAGCTTCGCTTCCTGCAGGTTGGTCATGCCGATCACGTCCATGCCCAGACCGCGGTAAACGTTCGACTCGGCTTCTGTGGAAAACTGCGGGCCCTCCATGCAGAGATACGTTCCGCCATGCTTGCCAACGACGCCAACCTTCTTGCAAGCGGACTCAACGACGGCAGCCAGTTCGCCGCAGATGGGGTCTGCGAAGGCGATGTGTGCGACGACACCGTTGCCGAAAAAGGTATCGACGCGATGGCGGGTGCGATCGAAGAATTGATCCGGAATGACGAAGTCCAGCGGCTTGTGTTCTTCCTTCAGCGATCCGACAGCGGAGATCGAAACGATGCGTTCGACGCCGAGTTGCTTGAAGCCGTGAATGTTGGCGCGGAAATTCAGTTCGCTGGGCAGGATGCGATGGCCGCGGGCATGGCGCGCCAGAAACGCGACTTTGCGGCCTTCCAAAGTACCGCACACATAGGCGTCAGAAGGCGCGCCGAACGGCGTCTTCACGCGCACTTCTTTTACCTTAGTCAGTCCGGGCATGGCATACAGCCCGCTGCCGCCGATAATTCCGATTTCCGCCTGTGCCAATCACCCTCCAGAACGACCGCGCGATGCGCAAGTCAAACTCGTGATTATACAGGAGGAGAATCGTTGGTATGCACCGGGAAAAGCCGCGCCGCGACTGGCGCTACAATTCGAATATGAGGATTTGTGCCGCAGCCTGCGCATTGTTCTTGCTGTGCAGTTTCGTTCGTTCGCAGGACAAGACCACGCCGCAGTCAGAGCCTACGTCGGTCACCGTCCCGGCAGCCATCGATCACAACCGCATCGTCATCAACGCCGAAGTGCAACTGCCCGACGGCTCAAGTCGGCGCGTTCTTGTCTGGGTCGATAACGGAAATCCGGATCTCTACTTATCTCGGCGCGTGGCGACCCAGCTGGGGCTCGCGGTTAGCTGCAACGACAAGGAATGCACGTCGCAGCCTCCGCAAGCGATCGTCGTCGGCGGGATGAAGATTCCTTTCACCAGTGTGAAGGAGGCAAAGGTTCCCCTGAAGCCTGTGAATGCGGCTTCTGTGCTGGCGCCCGGCATGAGCGCGGAGATCAACTTGCCTTCGAGCGTCCTGCGCCACTATGACGTGCTCGTCGACTTTCCCGGACACAAGTTTTCGATCGGCGCGCCGGGGACCCTTCATTTCCGCGGGCCGAGTGGAAAAGTGCAGATCAACGCGGAGAACGGTCTAATCCAGGTTCCCAGCCAAATCGAAAATAAGAAATACAATCTCGCACTCGACCTTGGCGCCTGCATCAGTTTTCTCTCGAGCGAATTATTCGACAAGCTCGCTACTGTTCATCCGGACTGGCCGCATATGACCGGCGCCGTAGGCTCGGCCAACATGTGGGGTCTCGATGAGGAACCGAAGTGGAAAGTGATGCGCGTGGATCGGGTGCAGTACGGGCCGCTGTTTCTGGCCAACGTTGCTTTCGTGGACTTTCCCAAGGACCGCATGGATTTCTTCGAAAAGCGCGCCGGCGCGCCGACCGTGGGCCTGATCGGCTCGAACGCGTTGCTCAACTACCGGGTGGGACTCGACTACGCGCACGCGACGGTCTACTTCGAGTTTGGACGAATGTTCAACTTTCCGGAATTTGACGTCATCGGGTTGACGTTGCGGCCGGAGGACAACGGCCAATTCACGATCCTGGGCGTCGCGGACCTTGACGGAAAACCTTCAGTGCCACAAGGAGCAGACGGAGTTCAGGCGGGCGATCACCTGGTTGCGATCGACAGCATTCCGGTGCGCGGGTCGACGATGGGACAGGTGTGGGCCGGGCTGGGAGGAACGCCCGGGCAGGAGCGCAAGTTAACGATTGAGCGCGCGGGGAAGGAGTTTACGGTCACCGCGAAGGTCCAACATTTCCTGGCGGAATTGCCGGACGACAAGGATACAAAGAAAAAGAAGTAAACGTCATCGTTACTTCTGCGCCGCCGTTGCCCCGAACACTTCCTTCTCCAGAGTCGACGTCGTGGCCGAGTCCAGGCTCTCGCTGACGAACACGGTGTCGCCCTGCTCTTCAATCACGACCGGACCATCCTCGGTGGTCCAGGTGTGGCGACCCTTCAGCAGATCGATCTTGGAATCGTCGTCTTGCGCGGCATGATTCGGAACGGCGTCGCCTTCCACCTTCTTGTAACGCTGCTTCAGCGACTGTGCATAGATTTCCGCAAACTCGGCAGCCTTGTCAGCACTCGACCAGCGCGACACGTACAGCAGCCCGAGAGGCGCAGCCACCACGACGTCGGAATGCGGATCGGGCTTGGGCTTCGCAGCGTAGTAGTATCCGCCTCGCCACTCGGGATACATCTTCTTTGATAAAGGCTTCCCCGCGTATTGCTCGATCAGCACAGCCACGTCGAACTCGCCCATCGCTCCGATATCAAACTTCTGGTAATCCTTGAAATCGTGCTTGAAGTCGGGCACGGGCATGGGCTCGATCTTTTCGCCTGACAGATAAGTCTCCGGTTCCATGATCTGGCGCGTGGTGTGCGGAGGATTCTGCAGCACGCCGGCGAACGCCTTCTCCTTGCCGCCCTTTCTGCATCACCTTCACCACGAACTCCATTCCGTAGCTGTAAGGAAAGGTGAGCGACTCTTTCATGAAGATGGGCGCGTCATTGAAGACCTTGGTGCCAGGAGTGCCGGTAAGAGTCTCCTCGACCATCGCGTCGACCAGGACCGGGGAATCCGTAATCGTGTGGCCGGTTGGAGCGATGGCATACTGAAACATCATGGCCTGGGCCTGGCCTTCGATGACGGCCTCGCGGGCGTCGTCCATCTCGTCGTTTTCAATATCGGCGGGAGTCGGGTCTTTTTTGATTTCACCCAGATCCTTCTCGCCTCTCTTCATCCACTTCTGCATCCCCACCGCCTGGTCCTGGAGCGCGTGGGTTAACTCGTGCGCCATGACGGGCTCCTGCTCTTCCATGGGCACCCAGTCGAGCAGGTTCACGGTTTTTGTTTTTGGGTCGTAGTAGCCCGCGACTTCCTCGCGCAGCAGAGCAACCAGAAACGTTTCCAGATTGAAGTCGCGCGGAAGCAGGCCAAACTTCTTCAGCACGAGTTCGGAGCGGCGCAAACGCTTGGTGTCTTCGTCGTTCATGTGCTTGGTGAGGAACGAAACGACCTCATCGCGGCTGGTCAGCTTGCGCTTGATTTCTCTCTTGATGGGAAGGCCAGTCTGCTTGCTGTCGAATTCGAGAATTTCGTCGACGGAGTGAAACAGTTCCTCGGCCTGGCGGGGGGTGATCTTGACTTCGTCCTTGGGGGGGTCTTCCTTCGGGGTAGAAGGCTTGGTCGGTTCCTGCACGGCCGAGGGCGGGGCGGCTGGGATGTTTGATCCTGCTGCTTGTTGGCGGGCGGGACATCCTGCGTGTGAGCGAAATTGGGCGCGAACATCGCCGCAACCAGTACAACCGCACAAAGCAACCAACGAATCCCTGTGGAGCGCCCTTTAGCCTTATTCATTGAGATTGAGTTTACCCGTTTCCGTATACTTTTCCCTCATGACTGCAACCAAGCCCGTCAATCTGTGGACTTCGACCGACCACGCCCGCGACTATCTGGAACGCGCGGACTCGATTTCCCATCGCGGCGAAGGGGAGTCGGCGCTGCTCGAGTTCGTTCCCGCGACGACGCGGCGCATTCTCGACTTGGGCACCGGCGACGGACGCCTGCTGGCCCTGGTTCAAGCCAAATTGGTTCGGGAGGAATTGACTCGGCGAGAGCACCCTGGCACCGAGGCGGTGGCTGTCGATTTTTCTCCCGCGATGTTGGATGCTGTTCGCGAGCGCTTCGCCGGGGAATCTTCCGTTACCGTAGTCGCTCACAACATGGACGAACCGCTGCCCGCGCTGGGCAGGTTCGATGCCGTCATCTCCAGCTTCGCGATTCATCACCTTGTCCACGAACGCAAGCGGGCGCTCTACGACGAGAATCATGGCCTGCTGAATCCGGGCGGCGTCTTCTGCAATCTGGAGCACGTGGCCTCGCCCACTCCGTGGCTGCACGAAGAGTTTCTGAAGCGCATCGGATTTACCGTCGAGACCGAAGATCCTTCGAACAAGCTGTTAGATGTCGAAAGCCAGCTGGGATGGTTGCGGGAGATTGGGTTTGTGGATGTGGATTGCGCGTGGAAGTGGCGGGAGCTGGCGCTACTGGTGGGGAGACGACCTTGAAACCTGTCATCCTGAGCGCAGCATGGGCGTGTCCGAAGGACAGGCCCATGCGTAGTCGAAGGATCCCTATCCCTGCACCGAATTAACGATGCATCGAGGAATTCTGACAACGGCGTCGGGAGAATTCCCTTTCAGATCAGCGGGAGCACCGTCGTGGTAGGGATCCTTCGACTGCGCATGGCAATTCGCATTCGCGAATCGTCATGCTCCGCTCAGGATGACAACTATGTGTGGCTGACTCGTTGAGCCACCCACTCCCCTGCTTCCTTCGTCCCCAACTTGCCCCCAATATCCTGCGTGGTCTTCTTCTGGCGGACGGCTTCGAGAACAGCGGCTTCGATCTTCTCGGCTTCCTTCGTCATTCCCAGATGAGCAAGCATCATGGCTGCGCTCAGAATCGCTCCAAAGGGATTCGCCATGTTCTTGCCCGCAATGGGCGGAGCGGAGCCGTGGACAGGTTCGAACATCGAGGTCTTGCCGGGATGAATGTTGCCGCTCGCGGCCATGCCCAGCCCGCCCTGCAGGCCCGCGGCCAGGTCGGTAATGATGTCGCCGAACATGTTGTTGGTGACGATGACATCGAACTGGCGCGGATCGCGCACCATCTGCATGCAGAGTGCATCCACATACATGTGCTGCGCGGTGATTTGCGGATACTCGCCGCAGACTTCCTTGAAGACGCGCTGCCACAGGCCTCCGGCGTGAGTCATCGCGTTGGATTTGTCGCACATCAGAACTTTGCTGCGCGGCGACCCGTCGAGTTTGGTGTGGCGCTCGCAATACCGAAAGGCGTAGCGGATGATGCGCTCGACACCTTTGCGCGTATTGATGTCTTCTTGCGTTGCGATCTCATCGGCTGTGCCCTGCTTGAAAACGCCGCCCGCGTCGGTGTAAACGCCTTCTGTATTTTCGCGGAGCACCACGAAATCCACGTCTTTGGGCTCGACGCCTTTCAGCGGACATAGCGCAGCATCGAGCAGGCGGACCGGACGCACGTTGGCGTAGAGATCCATTTTGAAGCGCATGCCGAGCAGAATCTCTTTGGCGTGGATGTTGGTCTTGACCCGCGGATCGCCGAAGGCGCCGACCAGAATGGCGTCGAAGTCACGAGCCAGCATGGCAAAGCCATCGGGGGGCACCGTGACCTGGTCGCGCAGGTATCGGTCGGCGCCCCAATCGAAATCGGTCAGGGCAACGTCGGCGCCCACGGCCTGAATAACCTTCACGGCCTGGGGAATGACTTCCTGGCCGATGCCGTCTCCGGGGATGACGGCGATGCGTTTCTTCCTAACTTCTGGCTGGGTCTTGGGGTTTGCTCTTTTGAGTCCACGGCAGGAAAGTTAACACAATCGCTATAATCGAACTACCAGTATGGGGCTTACTGCACTCCAAACTCAGAGCAGCGCTCATGGCGAAGGATTAGGCGCGGCCGACGTCGGCGAGTATCGCGGCGCGACCACGGCGGCGCGCTTCGGAGATCCACAGGCGGAGTTTGAGGCGCTGCGCATGGGTTGCGGCGTCTACGATCTGGGATTCCGGGCCAAAATTTCGCTCACCGGCGGCGATCGCGTCCGCTGGCTGAACGGCATGGTCACGAACAACATCCGCGACCTGGCTGTTGGGCAGGGAGTGTATGCGTTCTTGCTGAACCCGCAGGGGCATATTCTGGGCGACCTGAACGCCTACAATCGCGGGGAATCAATCACCGTCGACACCGATTGCGGGCAGGCCGAGAAAACTCTCGCGACCTTCGACCACTACATCATCATGGACGACGTTGAAGTGACGAATCTCAGCGAGCGGCTGACTGCGCTGGGAATCTCTGGACCGAAGGCGCGCGAGGTGCTGGCGGCGGCCGGATTTGTGATTCCCGAGATGCAGCCTCTACAGATTCAATCCGTGAAGTGGCAAGGTGCAGAATGCTCGCTGGTGCGCGGCGAAGACCCTGGGCGCCTCTCCTACGAGATCTGGCTGGAGCCTGCCAGCGTGCGACAACTCTGGGACGCATTACTGGCTGCCGGTGCTGCGCCCGTGGGCTGTGAGGCGGTGGAGTTGCACCGCATCGTCTCAGGCATCCCGCGGTATGGAGTGGACATCCGCGAGCGCGATCTGCCGCAGGAGACCGAACAGGCGCGCGCTTTGAACTTCAACAAGGGATGTTATGTTGGGCAGGAGATCGTGGAGCGCATTCGCTCGCGCGGTGCGGTGCACCGCAAGTTCACCGGATTTGTGGCCGACGGCGCCGAAACGATCGCAGCTGGGACGAAGGTGATTGCTGGCGAAAAGGAAGTAGGAGAAATTACCAGTGCTGATTCTCTGCGATTTGCGGGCCGCGAAAAGACCGTCGCGCTGGGATACATCCGGCGGGAAGTGGGCGTGCCGGGGCGTGAGGTAATGATTGGCGGCGCAAAGGCGACGGTCGTGCAGTTGCCGGTCTCGGATAGCGTACTGTTGGAGGACGAGAGTTCGCTGGAACAGCGGCCCGCATAGAGAAAAGCTTTTGACCGCAAAGGTCGCGGAGGGATCGCCAAGGACGCGGAGAAAATCCAGCGTTCTGATTGAGGAAAGGGTCTATGGCTGAGAAGAAACACGAACAATCAGGGTTTAAAGTTACAGACAGGCGGCTGTTCACTTCGGAGGGCGAGTTGCGCACCGAAGTGCCTGAAGAAGTCGAGGCGCCAAAGGCGGCACCGCCCGCCGCAACTCAAGCCGCTCCTCCTGCTGAAAAGTCTCCGGCGCCAGTGGCGGTGGACGAAGCAGGCTCTCCCGATCGTGAGATGCCGGCGCCTCCCACCAACGCCGAGCAGGAGGCACAGGCCGCTGCGTACAAGCAGTCGTCGAAGGATCTCGATGCGCAAGTCGAGTTGAGCGGGCATTCCGCGAAAGATTTCGAGATCACCTTCGAGCGCTTCATGGCGTCGCTCTACATGACTGCGATGATGCAAATGGGATTGATGCGGCAACAGGGCGGGCAGCCGCAAATCGACATCATCGGCGCGCGGCAGACCATCGACACGTTGAGCTTGATCGCCGAAAAGACCAAAGGCAATCTCACCCCGGCGGAAGAGAATTTTCTGCAGAACAGCCTGTATGAACTGCGCATGGCCTATGTCGAAGTGACCAATGCGCTGGCACGCCCCCCACAGGCGGGACCGGCCACTGGAACCAGCGGAAGATGAAAGCAACCTTGACCGTGTTGGGCAGTGGGACTTCGATGGGCGTCCCCACGCTGGGATGCGATTGCGCCGTGTGCCATTCGAGCGATCCGCGGGACCGGCGGACGCGTCCCTCAATCATGCTGGAGTACGACGGCAAAGTTGTGCTCATCGATACCACTCCAGATTTTTACGCGCAGGCCGTGCGCGAGAACATCACACGCGTCGACGCGGTGCTCTACACCCACACGCACGCGGATCACATTCTGGGCATCGACGATCTGCGGCCTCTCAGCTACCGGCACAAGCCCAACAAGTTGCCGCTATATGCGCGTCCCGACGCGGCGGCATTTCTGCGCAGGATGTTTAGCTACATTTTCGAGGCCGACTACAAGTACGGCGGCCTGCCTCTGCTGGAGCTGCGGCCGATCGATGGGCCGGTGGATATCTTCGGAGTGCAGTTCGAGCCGATCATCCTGATCCACGGTGAAACGCAGATTTACGGCTACCGGTTCGGCTCGGGAGCGTACCTGACCGACCACAGCGAGATTCCTGAATCGTCGCTGCATCAACTGGAAGGGCTCGACATTCTTTTTCTGGATGCGCTGCGGCACAAGCCCCATCCCACCCATTCGACGGTGAAGAATTCGCTGGCGATTGTCGACCGCTTGAAACCGAAGCGGGCCTTCTTCACGCACATTTGTCACGACCTAGCGCACGAGGAGACGAACGCTTCCCTGCCGCGGCATGTGCGCCTGTCGCACGATGGGATGAAGCTGGATTTTGAGATTTAGTTTATGTGGCGCGGACCTGCCCTGAGCTTGTCGAAGGGGCCCCCGCCCGCGTGCTGTTGCGTGCACGATTGCTGCTCTGATGTTCAGAAGCGGGGATTTCCAAAGTTTGACGCTTGCGCGGGCGGGGGCGCCCGCGTCACATAAGCCATGCAGGTTTTTCACAAACTCGACGACGTCCCCGCCGACTTCGGTCCGGCGCTGGTCAGCGTTGGCAACTTCGACGGTGTGCACCGCGCTCACGCGCATGTGCTGCGAGAGATCGTTTCTCGCGCGCGAGCCAGTGGTGGCAAGGCTGTCGCTGTAACGTTTGAACCGCATCCTACGCGGATTCTGCGGCCCGAGGCCGGACTAAAGCTGCTGACGCCCACTCCGGAAAAGCTGCGCTGGCTCGAAGGCACGGGAGTCGACGCTGTGCTCCTGCTGCCTTTTGGGCGCGACCTTTCGCTGATGACACCGCGCCAATTTGCCGAGCGCATTCTGAAGAAGAAACTGCACGCCCGCGAGGTGCATGAAGGATTCAACTTCCGCTTCGGTCACAAAGCCGCGGGAGACATGAACCTGCTTGCCGAGTTTGGTCGCGAGATGGGATTCGAAGTCAAGGTTTATCCCGAGATGACGTTGCGGGGTGAGACCGTGTCGAGCACCCAGATTCGCAAGCTGGTGGCTGCCGGACGCGTGAGCCGCGCGCGGCATTTGCTGGCGCGGCCTTTCTGCATTCTTGGCACGCCGGGGCGGGGGCGCGGCTACGGATCGAAATACACTGTGCCCACCATCAACCTGGCACGCTATGAAGAACTGGTGCCCAAGGATGGCGTTTACATCACGTGGACTCGCGTGGGATCGGAGCGCTTCGATTCGGTCACGAATGTGGGCAACCGCCCAACGTTCGGGGCGGAATTGTTTGCCATTGAAACGCACCTGCTGAACTTCCATCCCATTGAACTGCTGCCGGAGACGGAAGTGGAGATCTGCTTCCTGGAGCGACTGCGTGACGAGATCAAATTCCCGTCCGTCGACGCTCTCCGCGAACAGATTGCGCGCGACGTAAAGAAGGCGCGGCGCTATTTTCATTTGCTGCGACGAGCCAGCGGAGCGGCCTACTCCTCAACCTAGTGAGGCAAATAGCCAAACTCCATGGGAAGTTTGCCGTCGACGTGCACCACGTTGACGCTGTTGTCGATGGAATGGACCTCGACAAAGCCGATCGCGCCCGGTTCGGCTTGCACCTCTTTGAGAACGTCGGCATCGCTGTCCACAAACAGGATCGAATCTTTGTGCGTGCTGACGAAGTTCTTCCACTCCGTGGCCGACATCTTGTTCAGACGCTCCAGAGTTTCGACCTCTCCGGCAGAATCGTTGTGGAGCACGAGAACGATGTTCTTGCCGTCGGGCCACTTTTTGATCTCCCCGCGAATAATCTTCGCCAGGTGCGCGGAGGTCAGGTTTTCGACTGCATTGTCCTTGTTGACCACCACTGCGGTGTGATGCGCGAAGCAAGGTGTAAGACATGCGGATAGAAATGCGAGCATGTAAATCGCAGAGCGGACTCTCATCGCCTGAACCTCAAAGGAATCTCTTTGGGGGATGCCCTAAGCCTAGCGAACGACCCGCAGGCATGTTGTCAAAAAGAAGTAAACCCGCACACCGAAGTAATCAGGGGTAACCGCCCGAAAGCGAGTTCGCGCGACGCTTCACCTAGGTTCAGGGCAGGCGCCGATCGCAGGGTGTGCTGCTCGTCTCGGCAATCTGGCTTCAGGCTTTACAATCCGCCAGACTTCACTCGGTCCATCATGGCGATCGGTCCGTTAAATGATGCGGCAAGCGACGCCCGGGCAGCGGCGCACGCTGCTGGCGGCACCATGGGATGGGCGCTCGACGCTTTCGACGCGATGTGTACTCGCTCGTGCTGGCCCTGGTCATGCGCGATCTGGGCATGAGCAAGACTCTGGCCGGGTCTCTCGGAACGCTCACGCTTCTGGCTTCCGGGATCGGCGGTGTTCTGTTTGGATTTCTCGCCGACCGCATCGGTCGCAAGCAGGCGCTGATGGCGAGCATTCTGACATACTCGGTGTGTTCGTTTGCTTCGGGACTGGCAACCAGCATTGCGATGCTGGCGGTGGCGCGATTTGTGCTGGGCCTGGGGATGGGAGGCGAATGGAATACCGGGGCGACCCTCGTAGCCGAGAGTTGGCCCACTGAGTTCCGCGCCAAGGCGATTTCGATCGTGCAGAGTTCGTGGGCGGTGGGCTATGCGGCGGCGGCGCTGGTGGCGTCCGTGGCGCGCTATTACGGGTGGAGAGCGGTGTTCTTCGAGGGGATCCTGCCGGCGGTCGAAAAGCTGTGGATTGAGAGGAGCGTGCCGGATCGGATATGTGCGCCGCGAGTGTCTATCACCTCTAAGGCTTGCCCAGTTCGAGGACACGTAGTCGCAGCTGCCACGCGAAATATCTGGCGAGAATGGGCACCAGCGACAGAGACGTAACCAGTCACGTCACTGCGCAGTTCTCGCGTTTTCTTCCAGCCGCCTCACGCGAAGCATACGATCTGCGCTCCTCTTGTTTAACTTTTGCTGGATGTTCGCGTGGTCGGGACTGTTACGTGGCTTCCGCCTACCTGTCGCTGCCGGTGACCAGGGTGGGCACGACTTCGGCAAGATTCGCATGATCCACGTTGATGGTTGTGCTGAATCTGTACGGAATGTTTCCGGGTTAAACCTGTTTTGGATGGGTCGCGGACCATCTGGGGCGTACGCAAAGACTTTTTGGTCTATACGCTAGTGGCACCGACCTGATTCCACTTTATCTGCGGCGCGTACGCTGGGTATCTGCTTGCGCTCGGCAAGCTGATGGCGTTCGGGACGGGAATTTTTCCGGCTCAGGGATCATGGGCAGCGAGATCTTCCCGACGGCCGTGCGAGCTCGGGCGCTGGGATTCACATATAATGGAGCACGTACGATGAGTTCGGTTGCTCCTCTAGTGATAGGGCGTGTAGGGCAAACGAAGCGGACTGAGTTGGGCGTTCTAACTATGCGCGGCAGGATACCTCCTGGCGGCGATGATGACGACGCAGTTGCCGGAGACGAAGGCGAAGAATTTCAAGTGGGCCTACGTGCAGAGCGCGGCTCACTACCAGAAAGATCAGCTTTATTTGATTCAGGCGGAGCTCTCCCCAGAACGTTAGCCGAATTTCCGGCGCCGTCGACAGCATGTTTCACAACTCTCCCGAGCCGACTCGAACGGAGGCGGAACGTGCCTTCTTTATCGCCATGATAGCCAGGTTCGGAAATGTGAAGATGTTCATTCTCAGCATCAGTTTGGCCGTGCATAGTTCACTTCCCTGCTGGTTTCCGCCAAACACCATGGCGATGTCGATTCGTGAACGAACGCGGGAGGTTGCCATGATGCGGTCGTTGGGATTTGCTCCACGACTGCTCCGGGCGCTGTTTCTAGCAGAGACCGTCACACTGGCCGTGTGTGCCTGGTTTTTCGGAACGCTGGCGGCTTACGGACTACATATTTCGCTCTCGTTCATGCGCGCGCTGCTGGACCTTTTGCAGTGCTGCATGAAGATTCCGCTGACGACCCTCGTGGTCTCCCTGCCTATAGCCGGCTTCTAGGCGTAGACGTCGAACGCGTGTAGGCAGGATTCAGTCGATTCGCCTAAAGGCTGGTGCAACATTATCGATGCGTCGCGGATCAACATCGTGCAAGGACTACGGCACGTCGGCTAAGCCAGGCGCAGCATCATTCGATCGGATCAACCACAACCGATTCCTGCGGCTCCGCTCCTCTACCCGGCAACTGCACGATCACAATCGCGGACAGCACCAGCACAATCCCCAACGTCTGCACGGGACGCAAGCCCTCCCCTAACAGTGCCGCAGCCAGCAGGATCGAGAAGACCGGCTCCAGGCAACTGGCGATGATGGCGCGCGTGGGCTCGAGATGCTGCAGGCCGTGGAAGTAGAGCGAGAACGATCCCAGGACCGAAATCATGGAGAAGACGAACAGGAATCCCCATTGCGCGGGCGCATAGTGCGCGGCCACCACCTTCCACGGAGGATTCACGAACAGCCAGAACACCGCCGCGGAGGTCAGCGTCCAGACGAGGACGCGCCAGCGGTCGTAGCGGGCGAGCAGGCGGTGCCCTCCAACGTTGTAGAAGGCGAAGGAGAACGAGGCCAACAGCGCGGCGAGGAATCCGAAGGAGTCGAGATGAAGTGCCCCCGCAGATTTCCCGCCGACAATTCCGATCGTAAGTGCAATCCCGGCGATAGCGACCCCCACGGCAGCGACTTTCTGCAGCGAGAGTTTTTGTTGCCCGCGGGCGAGCACGTATAGCAACACCCAGACCGGCGCGGTGTATTGCACGACGATCGCGATGGCAACGCTCGTCTTCTGAATCGCGACGTAATAGAAGTAATTCGACGCGGCAACGCCCAGCATGCCAAGCACGAGGCATTGGATGAGATCGGACGTGGGCAGCTTGATGCGCTGCCAGCCGCGCCGCCCCACGAGGAGTGGAAGCAGCACGAGCAGCGAGAACGACGTTCTCGTTTGCGACAGGATCAGCGGATCGATGGGATGCAAGGCTTCCCCGCTCAGCGTCAACTTGCCAGTAAAGACGGCACGGCCGAGCGCAGCGGAGACTCCCCAGAGAAAGGCTGCGGCCCCGATGAAGAAGTATCCACGCAGGGGATGAGGAATTCTTATGCTGGGATTAACGGAGTTCAGGATTCAGTCACCGCGTCTGATGATGTGGCCGAATCGAGGAACTGGTCAAGGCGCACGGGATCGAAGCCGATAATCACTTCCGTCGTTTCTCCTGAGATGATCACCAGCGTTGGAGTTTCGGTGCTGTCGAGTTCTTCTGTCATTTCGCGGCGAGCCTCGCGGTCGGTGCTGATGTCGCGCTCCTCGAAGACGATTTCTTTCGCCTCGAGGAACATCCTCATCAGTTCGCAGGAGAGGCAGCCGGGTTGAGTGAAGAACAGCACTCGCATGGGCATTTGATTCTCGCTTGCCCCTCCGGGACTCATTCCGTTCACGTTCTCGACCCCCAGCGCTGAAGCGCTGGGCTAAATTGTTTTCGGTCCTCTGGGCCTTTTGTTCATCGCCCGCAATGCCCTTTGGATCCCGCACCCTTCGGCTCTCGTTCCGAAAATTGATGGCCGCTGCTAGCTACTCCACCACTTCGATCTTCGACGTAATCTTCGCGGTCTTTTCCAGCATAGCGGAGACCGAACAGTATTTCTCTTTCGACAGGCGAACTGCGTCTTCAACAGCTTTGCGAGAGACCTTGCCGACGATGCGGTACACCAGACTGATCTCCGTATACACCGCCGGGTAGCCCGAGGCTCGCTCTCCGCTGGCGCTGACTTCAAGACTGGTAAAAGGCTCCCGCTTCTTGCGCAGAATTCCGACCACATCTGAAGCCGTGCAGCCGCAGAGCGCAATCAGCACCAGTTCCATCGGCGTGCTGGCTGTCTTCTCGGTCGCGGTGTCCATCACGATGGCGTGGCGCGAACTGGCTTCGCCGATATAGCGTTCGTTGTCGGTCCAGATGGCTTTAGCAGTAATCATTTTCGTGCTATCTCCGGTTATCGGTGCTGGGCTCAGGGTGAATCAGGACGCGGAACAATTCCGGCGCATCCTGCTTGAAGCGGATTTCCAATTCTGTCTGGATATCGTGCACCCGGGCCAGTGAGAGATCGTCCGACAGCGTGCAATGGCAGGAGAGGTACATGCGCCCGCGTACTCGCTTGATGACGAATTCGTGAACGTCGAGAACCTCGGGAAACTGCGACGCCACGGCCTTCAGGCGGTGTTCGAGCTCCGCGTCGCTGAAGACCTCTTCCGGTTTCTCAATGGTAGCCGGTTCGCTCTCAATGTGCGTAAGGATGTCAGAAATCTCGGGCACATCGCGGCGCATGTCCGCTTCCAGTTCCGTCACCTGATCGTGAGCGTCCTTAAGCGACATGCGCTCGTCGAGTTCAATGTGCTGTTCGACGTGGAGCTGGCCGGCGAGATCCTGCACGCTGATGTCGTGCACGTTCAGGTTCTTGTGCGTGGCCACGGCGCGGATGCGGTCGAAGATATTCTCCGAACCCTGCGCGCGCGGAAGCGGCTGCACGGTCACGTCGGCGTCGGGCAGAATCCGGCGAACTGCCTCGGTCACGGATGTGGCCAGCTGGCCGGAACGCTGGAAGGTCACGGTGCGCGCAAGGCCTACGGCGAGATCAGCGAAGTATCGGTTCCCGGCCCGGCGGATACGGATGCGATCGACTTCGAGAACGCCGTCGACATGCAAAACCGCGTCGTAGATTTTGGATCGCACCCCCGGCGGAGCAGCGTCGAGCAGAGCGTCAATCGTCCGGCGCGCCAGGCGCCAGCTCACCGAAACGACGACTCCAGCCACGAACAGAGCGGCGATAGGATCGGAGTCGCGCAGCCAGTCCACATGATAGGCGCGGCCGATGAGAACCAGCACCAATCCCAGCACAACCACTCCAGCGGACCAAATGTCAGTCGAGAAGTGCAGCGCATCCGCTTCCAGAGCCTGGCTGTCGTATTTGCTGGCAATGCGGCCCAGAGCGCGCGAGCGCCACCAATCCACGCCCATGGAGAACAGCATCACCGCGAACGCCGCAATGGAGGGCTCGATCTCGATCCGGCGGAAGAACAGGCGCAACCCGGCCTCGTAGATGATCCAGGCGCAGGTCAGCAGGAGCAGGCCGGTTTCGACAAAGGCCGAGAAGTTTTCAACTTTCCCGTGGCCGTATTGATGATCCGCATCGGCGGGCTTGTCGGAGACTCCGACCGAGAAAAATGTGAGAAGGGACGCGATCAGGTCAAGGCCCGAGTGGGCTGCTTCCGAGAGGATTCCCAGGCTTCCCGTGCTGACTCCGACCACAATCTTGAGGCAGGTAATGACGATCGCAGCCAGAACGGAGTTCCCCGCCGCCGCTCGCTTTTCGGTGCGCATCAAATCCGACGGGGAAATAGCTGGGCTGCCCGACATGCAGGAATTATCGCTGCTGCGAGCAGAAAGCGCCAAGCAAATCGAGACCGCCGTCTCGGCGTGCGAAGCCGCTGAAAGAATAATCTTCAGCAAGTCTCATGCGGAGCAATACACGGGAAAAAACGGCGTCTTGTGCTAGGATTTGATGCTTGGCATTTTCAACTTTCTGATGGACCAATCCTGGAGGAAATCACTTATGGGTAAGAGTTGGCTGATGTGTGTTTTGTTGGGAACGCTGGCTTGGGGACAAGCCGCCCCGAGCGCCCCTCCCCCGCCGCAGCCGCCCCAGGCGCCGGCGGATACCTCTGCTTCCGTTGCGCCGGACGCGGCAGTCATTACGGTGATCGGAGTATGTCCGGCGCAGCCCAAACCAGTCGCCAAGGGAACGGCGGCAAAACCCGCCACTGCTGCGAAGGCAACAGCGACGAAGACTGCGGCGGCCGATTGCAAGACGGTCATCACCAAGGCCCAGTTTGAAAAGCTGGCCAGTGCCGTGGCGCCCAACGTCACGCCGCAGGTAAAGAAGCAACTCGCAGGCGTTCTGCCGCGCTTCATCGGCATGTCGAGCGAAGCCAAGAAGCAGGGCCTGGACAAGACCGACCAGTTCAAGCAGACGGTTGAGTTCGCGAAGATGCAGATCCTGACCACAGAACTGCAGCGCAAGATTCAGGAGGAAGCGGCGAAGATTTCGCCCGAGGATATCGAAAAGTACTACAAGGAGCACGCCGACACGTTCGAGCAATTCAACGTGGACCGGTTATTTGTGCCCCGCACCAAACAACCGGATGCCGAGGCCAAAGAAGACGAAGAGAAAGACCAACAGCTGAGCGACGAAGCCAAGAAGGCAAAGGAGGCCGAGGAGAAGGCCAAGGCGGACGAGGCCGAAAAGTCGATGAGCCAACTGGCAGAGAGCCTGCGGGCGCGGGCTGCGGCCGGAGAAGACATCGTCAAGCTGCAGAAAGAAGCGTTCGACGCCGCGGGCATGAAGATCGAATCGCCCACCGTGAATCTTCCCAGCGTGCGCCGCACCGGGCTGCCACCGGGACACGCCGCCGTGTTCGAACTGAAGCCAGGCGACGTCTCGCAAGTCATCAGCGATTCCGGCGGGCACTATATTTATAAATTGAACAGCAAAGATCACCTCACGCTCGAGCAGGCAACCAACGAGATCCACGGCAAGTTGCAAAACGATCGCA
Source organism: uncultured Acidobacteriaceae bacterium (assembly GCA_963701935.1). Lineage (GTDB taxonomy): Bacteria > Acidobacteriota > Terriglobia > Terriglobales > Acidobacteriaceae > Sulfotelmatobacter. The sequence goes on from CAVPBT010000007.1 coordinate 517,375, forward strand.
CACGCGAAATGATGGAGAAAGTGAACAGCTCGTTCAAAGCGGAAACGAACGACGCGTACTTTGGTCCGGGCGGAGTGGGTGCGGCGCCGCCTCCGCGGCTTCCGCATACGCGGCCGATGCCGCAGACCGCGCCGCCTGGTCAGCCGCAAACGCCGCCTCCGGCCGCGAAACCGAACTGATGGCTAAACCTGTCGTCGTCGTGACCGGTGTGTCGGGCAACCTGGGCTGCAGGCTGCTGCCGTTGTTGGGTGGCTATTCGGTAATCGGGGTGGACGTCAGTCCGCCCCGCACCGACTCCGAGTTGCAGTTCGAAACCTGGACCTGGGGCAGGAATCGTCTACCCGGACGTTGTACGAACTTCTGCGCGATACCCACGCCTACGCCGTGATTCACCTGGCATTCGTCATCGATCCCGTGCGCACCGGCGTGGTCGATGTCGAGCGCATGTGGCAGATCAATGTGGCGGGGACCGCGCGCGTGATGGAAGCCGTCACCGAGGCCAACCGCTCAACCGACGACGGAGTCAAGCAGTTCATCTTTCCCAGCAGTGTCTCGGCCTATGGACCGAATCTGGCGGCGCCGGCGACCGAAGAATCCGTCACTGGCCGCACACACCCTGCCCTACGCCATTCACAAGAAGCAGTCGGATGAAGTGGTGCAAACGCGCTCCCACGCTCTGCGCGGATGCAGCGCCTACATTTTGCGGCCGCATATTTTTGCCGGCGCGAGCGTCGAGAATTACCTCATGGGAGCATTCCGCGGCACGCCCAACGGCAAAAGCGCGCGTGCCGAGAAAATGCGCAAAGAGGGCAAGCGACTGCCCTGCATGTTCCCTCGCGGCCAGCAGTACCTCGACAACAAGATTCAATTCATTCACGTCGACGACATGGCCCGGCTGATTCGGCACATCCTGCAACGTGAACCCGAACCGCAACGACTCACTGTGCTGAACGTCGCCGGCCGCGGCGAACCCCTGACCTTCGGACGCTGCGTCGAAATGGCCCAGGCGAAACTCGTGCGTGTCCCGGGAAAATGGGCGATGCGGCAGGTGCTGAAATTTCTTTGGAAGTACAAGATCTCCGCCATTCCGCCCGAGGCGCTTCCCTACATGACCGGCGAGTACATCATGAACACCGACCGGCTGCGCCGCTTCCTTGGGCCGGAGTACGAACACGTGATCCGCTACAGCATCACCGACGCTTTCGCAGATTCCTTCCGTCGCGACGCGGCTACGATCTGACCTTGGTTTTCTTGCTTCTGTTGGCCGAGTAGCGCGTCCAAAGACCATCTTCCCGGGCCGTTGATCATCAGGAAAAGAACCGTTAGCAGTTGCGCGTATTCGGAGCGGACCTCATGCAGCACAGCCCACATGCCTACTTTGGGGGGCGCGGCCGGAAGCGGCAAAGGCGAGGTACCGAGGTACAGCGAGATTTTCGTCGAAAGGATAGCCACGATCATCTCGACGATGAACGGAATGGCAATAAGTCTCGTCAGCAAGCCGGAGAGCAGCAGTAATCCGCCGACGATTTCAAGGCACGCCACGAAGTCAGCCGTAAAGTGCGGCAGCGGCATGCCAAGTTTTGTGAAGCGTCCAATTCCCTGGTTCGCGTAGACAAATTTCAGGATTCCTTCCCACAGGAAGACGCTTCCGGCCATCAGGCGCAGAAATATGGTGGATTTTGGCCCCTCAGTCGGCGGGTTTGTGAGCCAGGCGAATAGGTTTTTCATCGTGCCTCCTTTGATATCGTTCTTCGTTTGAGTGGTTGTGTTCCTGCATCCTGATAAGTGCAACGGCGGGAATTTATTCCCGTAAGAATTTGCTGGGAACGAGGGAATAAATTAGCGTGGAACTGGTTTACGTATGAAGGTGCCGAAACATCGTTTGCCCGCCGCGAGATTTGAAGAGCTGGCCATGCCGTTGTTCGACCAGCTCTACAACTTCGCGCGCTGGCTGACGCAGGACACCACCGAGGCGGAGGATCTGGTGCAGGAGACCTACGCCAAGGCATTGCGCGGATTTTCTTCATTCCAGAGGGGCACAAATTTCCGGGCGTGGATGTACCGCATCTTGCGAAATTCGTTCCTGAGTTCGCGGACAGGGCTCAAGGTCACGGTGGCAATTGATGAAGAAGCAGACGGAAGCGTACTACCAGCCGAAAGCGCGACACCCGAGAGCATCCTGATGGCGCAGGCGGATCGCGCAGCAGTACAGCAGGCGCTGACCGACCTGCCCGTTCTCTTTCGCGAAGTCTTGCTGCTGTGCGAGGTTGAGGAGATGTCGTACCAGGAAATCGCAGAAACGCTGGCCATCCCCACGGGCACGGTGATGTCACGCTTGTTTCGCGCAAGGAAAGCGCTGCGCGAGTTGCTGCAGAAGAAGAACCAGGGGGACCGGCATGGCATGTGAGCAATGGCGCGGGAAGCTCGATGCCTACGCCGATGGCGAACTCGAATCCGCGGAAGCCAGCGCGTTCGCGACCCATCTGCGAAACTGCGCGTCCTGTGCCGCCGACGCACTCGAACGAATACAAATGAAGCGCTCCGTGCAGATCGCCGGCCGCCGCTATGCAGCCGGCGACGAATTACGAAATCGGATTGCCAAGTCCGTTGCCGCGAAACCACGCAGGGATTCCGGCTGGCTTTGGAAGATTCTGGCGGTGCCGGCCCTCTCGCTACTGGCGCTGTCCGTCGCGGTGAATTGGTATGTGGGGCGCGAAAATGCCCGCCGGCAGCGGGTCTACAGCGAACTCGCCGACCTGCATGTCGCCGCTCTGGCTAGTGCGACTCCGGTCGACGTTGTCTCGACCGACCGCCACACCGTCAAGCCGTGGTTCCAAGGCAAGATTCCCTTCATCTTCAATCTGCCGGAGTTGCAAGGTTCGGAGTTCACGCTGCTCGGAGGCCGGGTCACGTATCTCGCGCAAACGCCCGGGGCGCATTTGATCTACCAGATCCGTAAGCACCAGGTTTCGGTCTTCATCTTTCAGGATCGCGGAGCGGAAACGGCGAGCCTGCCGTCGGGCCCGGTGCATGCCGCGTCGTTTAACGCGGAGAACTGGACACAAGGTGGATTGCGCTATTTTGTCGTGGGAGACGTCAGCGCTGACGATATTCAGGCGCTGAGTAAACTACTGAGGAATGCCGGATAGTCTCTCAGCGAGATTCCCTGGCGGGACAGCCGAGGCGACTGCCCCACATATGCATTTATTTCTTCCCGCGATACAAGCCCGCAATTCCAAACGTATAAGGCGTCCAGGTCGCTTCGCCAAAGCCGGCGCGCTTCATTCTCGCCAGCATTTCTTCCGGCGGCGGGAATCGCTCGACCGACGCTGGGAGATAAGCATAGGGGCCGCGGACGCCAGAGATCAGCGTGCCGACGCGCGGTAGGACTTGCTTGAAATAGATTCGGTACAGCGCTCCCATCGCGCCCTCAGGCTCGCCGAAATCGAGGATGCCGCATTCTCCGCCGGGACGCAGCACGCGAACGATCTCCCGCAGTCCGGCATCGTAGTCGGCAAGATTGCGGAAGCCAAACGCCGAGGTCACCAGATCAAAGTGCGCGCTCGGAAATGGAAGATTCAGGGCATCGGCTTCGATCCATCCCGGCCGCGATCCGTTCGTTACCGACGATTTCGCCGTGGCGCGCTGCAACATCGCGTGCGAGAAATCGGCGCCGACAATCTGCGAAGACGACTTCCCTGCCTGCCGCCTCAAAGCAAACGTCATGTCGCCCGTTCCGCAGCACAGGTCGAGAACGCGTGCATCGCCGCGCCCCACAATGTGACGGAACGTACGAGCGGTACGCCGCCACCACATGCGGTCGATGTTGAACGACAGAACGTGGTTCAGCAGGTCGTAGCGCGGCGCGATCGAGGTAAACATCTCGCGGACCGCGCGCGCGGCAGACTGCTGATCACGCGCGCCCTCAGGCGCGGCGCCAACTACCGTAGATTTGCTGATCCCCGGCAACGTGGCGGCCTACTTCCGCTTCTTCTTCAGTTGCGAGACGATACCTTCGACCTGCCGCAGATGATTGGTGTCGTGCCCGGCGAACATACGCACGATGTGCGTGATCGTTTCTTTGCCGCGCTCGGCATGCATCCCGAAGTTCTCCCAGCTTTCGCGCGGAAGCGCCTTGAGCATCGCAAGGTTGTTTTCGCGAAGTACGCGGAAGACTTCGAGCGACTGTTTCGCATCGCGTTTGCCGTATTGAAACAGCGATGCCCACACGTCCTGATCGAACGGCTGAACCGCAGTCCCGCTGGCTCCCGCGATTAATCGCATGCGCCAGCTGCCAACAATCTCCGCGTCGGCCAGATGAGCCACGATTTCCGCAATCGACCACTTCCCCGGTTCCGGCTTCCACTTCAGCTGTTTTGGGCTGAGCCCCCGAATCAATTTCTTCAGCCTCCCTGGAGTTGCTTTCTGAACGCTGATCGCGTCTCTGCCCTCGACATTAGACAAGATCCGTTGAATGTACTGCTGAGCTGTCTCCTGCATCTTCTCGATCTCCCCTCTACTTGCCCCAAACCCAGCCACCGCGCGAAAGGCGCCGCAACTCTTCGACCGCATCGATCACGACGTTGACTGGCACATCGCTAGCCACTTCCACCTTGCCGATTTCGCGCGGCAGAATGAAATGCACCACGCCGTTTTGCGTCTTCTTGTCGGACTGCAGGCGGGCCAGAATCTTGCGCGGACTGACGTTCACTTCCGGTAACCGGCCCAGACTCAAAACAGCATCGGCGATACGGCCAGCCGTCACACTGTCGGTGCGGCCCACACTGAGAGCAATGTTCGTTGCGGCAATCATGCCCCAGGCAACGGCTTCGCCGTGCAACAGGCGACGGTAGCCGGTTTCGGCTTCGAGCGCGTGGCCAATGGTGTGGCCCAGGTTCAGCACACGGCGCAGACCATCCTCGCGCTCATCCGCGGAAACGACTTCCGCTTTCAGCCGTACGGATTGCGCGATCAGCCACTCCAGTTCGATGGGATCGCGCTTCAGAATGCGCGCCCGGTTCTGCTCAAAGCGCAGAAACAGTTCGACGTTTCCGATGACGCCGCACTTCAGAGCTTCGTAGAGTCCGGCACGAAACTCGCGATCGGGCAGCGTCTTCAACACCGTAGGATCGATCAACACAACCCGCGGATGGTGGAAAGTTCCCACCATGTTCTTCCCCGCAACAAGATTGACTCCCGTTTTTCCGCCGATGGAAGCATCCACCTGCGCCAGCACCGTCGTAGGAATCTGCACAAACTCCACGCCCCGCATGTACAGCGAAGCCAGCAATCCGCTGACGTCGCCGACGACACCGCCGCCGAGAGCAATGATTACGGCCTTGCGGTCTGCTCCAAGCCGCGCCAGTTTGTCGGCGAGCCCTTCTACCGTCGCCAGGCGCTTGGTTGGTTCGCCGTCCGGCATAGGAATCACCTGCGGTGTGAAACCGGCGGCTTTCAGCGAGCTGACGAGCTTCCCTCCCCAGCGCTTGCGCACCGGAGGAACGGTCACCACAAAAATGCGGCTGGCCTGCGGCAGAAGTTCGCTCAGCACGGAGCCGGCTCGGGAGAGCAGCCCGTTCTCGATCCAGGCCTGATACGGCCGCGGCATTACGTGGATGGTCGCTTGCGGCATGCGAATTCCATGATAGCGTATGCGCTCGAAAGGCTGCCTTACGCGAAGTCGTCTGCTTTCAGAAGGATCATGCTGCATCCGTCGACCGAGGCTCTTAATTCTTACTGTCCCCGGGAAAAACCACCGAGATCGCGATCGACACCAGCAGCACTCCGGCCACGACCCCCAACGTCACCGTGATCGGCACCGGGAAATAGTCCCTCGTCAGCATCTTCAACCCCACCAAAATCAGAACGCCTGCGAGTCCGTAGTGCAGGAATCGGAACGCCTTCATGAGCCGGGAGATGGCGAAGTACATGGAGCGCAGCCCCAGAATCGCAAACACATTCGAGGTGTACACCACGAAGGCATTCAGGGTGACGGCTAGGATCGCGGGAATGGAGTCGACTGCAAACAGAATGTCAGTCGTCTCAATCACGACCAGCACCGCCAGCAACGGCGTCGCGTAGAGGCGCTTCTCCTGCGCGTTCCGCACGAAGAATCGTCCCGCCTGGTAGTTGGCGGTCACGGGAATCCACCGCCGCAGAGCCTTTACTAGGGGGTTGGCGGAAGGATCGATTTTGCGATCCCCCATCACACAGAAGCGGATGCCGCTATAGATCAACAGACTGCCGAAAATGTAAAGGACCCAATGGAAACGGGAGAGCAAACCGACCCCGGCTCCGATAAAGAGCCCCCGCATGATGAGCGCGCCCACAACGCCCCAGAACAGAACACGATGCTGCTGTTCGTCGGGGACCGCAAAAAAGTTGAACACGATGAGGAAGACAAACAGGTTGTCAACGCTGAGCGAAAGCTCCAGAACATAGCCGGTGACGAATTCCAGCGCCACCTGATGGCCCTGCCAGAAATGCAGAAGAACCGCGAAGCCGGCGGCCAGCCCAACGTACATGACGGTCCATCCGAGCGATTCTCGAAAACTGACAACATGGCCCGGGCGGTGAAAGACACGCAGGTCCAGCACCAGCATGCCTAGCGCGAAAACGTTGAACAGAATCCAGAAAAAGAGCAATTGGAAAATCCTGGCGGCGTCAGAAATTGTTGATTGATGATTTTTGATTGCTGATTGGAAACCAAGTTCGTCCGCTGCGTTTTTCAATCAACAATCAGCAATCAACAATCGCTCGCTATTTCTGCCTTCCCCGCTGGCCGCTCACCCATTCGTCCCAGATGCCGAAGGCCTTGAACATTTCGACGCTGTTGGTATCGCGCATGGTTTGCTCGATCTGATCGCGGGTAAGGCGCGGTCCAATCTTGGCCGGCAGATCGGCCAACTCGACGCTCAGGGCGGCGGCCTCCGCCACGTGCTTCTTCAGTTGGGGGAAATCCACCTTGTCGTAAGTGTCAGAAATGGCATGGTAGTTTTCCAGGTAGTTGGCCTCCACCTGATCGGCGACAAACGTCGGCACGCCCTCAAGCATGAAATCAAAGTGGTCGGTGCCCCACTCCATCGTGTTTTTCAGTTCTTTCACGTCAAATTGCGCCAGAGGTGCGATCAGCTCTTTTGCTGCGTAGTAAATATCTTTGCGCCCGCCGATGGAGAAGCCGGTGGTCTTCCCCGTACCCGAATCGTAGATGACGACTCCCGCGGCCTTGTCGAGTTCAGCGCGATGGTTGTACGCATAGAGGCGCGAACCGATCAGTCCCTGCTCTTCACCCGAGAAAAGAATGAAGCGGATGGTGCGTCGCGGCTTCACGCCTGAGGCTTTGATGGCTCGCAGCGCGTCGACCACCAGTGCGGCGTTGCAGCCGTTATCGAGAGCACCCGTGCCCAATTCCCACGAATCAAGATGCGCGCCCAGGATTACAAACTCGTCCGGATTCTCGCTGCCCCGGATCTCGGCGACGACGTTGGAAGTCTTGATCGGCCCGCCAATCTGATTCGGAATGGAGAGATCGGCCCACACCAGATTTCCTGCCGCCAATAGGCGCGCGATCCGCTCGCCGTCCTCCCTCGCCACGATGACCATCGGAAGCCGGTCGATTTCCCCCGCAGACGCATTCGTATGCCGGTAGAGAATGTCGTGCTCGCGCGTTGCCATGAAGGCAACCGCGAGTGCCTTGCTCTTGACTGCGAGATTGATCACCGGCGGCGCATTCGAGTACTCCGCAAACAGATCGTCCCAGGTCTTAAGAACGACCGTATGAACCAGAACAATCTTCCCGCTGACGTCGCCCGCTTTTGCGAACTCGGCAGCCGTCCCGGCACCTACGTCGACGATCGGGACATGCTTCACCGCAGCCAGCGCCGGCGCCCACGCCACAGACACGGCGCGCACTCGGAACGACGACAGCACAGTCCCTCCGCCGACCTTCGAGGCGTCGACCTGGTATGCCGTGGTGGCATTCATCTCGGTCGCACCTTCGGACCACGAATTCGGAATGGTGAATCCCTCGGTATGAACGCTGTCGGCTCCAGCGGCCGTAAAGGCCTGCACGCCCCACGCCACGGCGTGCTGCATGCCAACCGTTCCCGGGACGCGCCCGCCGATCTCGTCGGTCAAGCGATGTAGATTCGTTTCCAGCGGCGAAGGCTGCAGCGCCGCTTGAATCACTTGATTGGCTTCGTTGGTATCGGCTGGGGTCGTTGCGGCAAGACAGGCGAAGCTGAATACGCAGGCACAGAACAGGGTCTTCACAATTGGCATATGGGGTGCATTAGAAATGAAATTCTGGAAAAGCGCAAAACCGCCCGCATCCGCTTATTTCGGCGGCAATGGCTCCATCTTATCGAGGATGCGCACCGTTTCGAGGATCACAATCCCGCTGATCTCCAGACTCTTGGTGCTGAGCTTGTCGACCGTGTCCTGCACGGTGTGATGGAAGACGTTGTTGTATCCGTAGTTGATGTCGATGATGTCGGCGCAGGGCACGCCGATGCTCATGAAGGGCAAATGATCGTCCGAGATGGTGTTGGTGCGCGCGAAGAAATGCGACTGGTAGCCCGCGCGCGTCGCCGCTTCGTACACCACGCTCTCCAGCCACGGGGTGGAGTTTGTGTCGCGGTCAATGTCGAGGTCGGCGTCGCCGATCATGTCGGCCAACAGGAATGCCTTGATCTGCTTGGCGGTTCCGTCTTGCTGCCATTTTTGCGCAAGATGGCGCGTGCCATAAACGCTGTCAGTGTCGGACCACGTCTTCACCGCTTCCTCGGCATCGGTCCAGAGCAGCCAGACGCTGTAGCCGTCGCGCTTCTTGCCGCGCAGCTGGTTGGCGAATTCCAGCAGAAGCGCGCTGGTGGCGGCGCCGTCGTTGGCCCCGATAAACGATGTATTCCGCAGCGGATAATTCGTGTCGTAGTGGCTGGCGATGACGATGATGCCGTCTTTCGTTCCCGGATATTTCGCGGTGATGTTCCGCACCGGAAACTTGCCTTCGACTGTATCGGCCGTGAACGCATCGTCCTCGACCGTGTCGCCCTTCAGATGTGAGGTGATGTACTCCTCGACCTTCTTGTGATTGGCGCTGCCGATTGGGCGCGGCCCCAGGGCTACGATCTCTTTCACATACTGCATGGTGCGGTTCGCGTCGAAGGCCGGCAGCGGTCCGCTATCGGGAGGCAGCGAGAGCGTGGGTAGAGGGGCATCTGCGGCGCTGATGGCGGGAGCTTTCTGACTCTTGTCCTTCTCCTGCGCAGCGTCCTTGCCGGGATCACACGCCAGGCCAGCCAGCGCAAGCGCCGCCACCAGAATCCATAAGGGGGATTTCGCTCCCCTCGATGACTTCGCCCTGCTCATTACGCTTTTTCCTCTTTCGGCTGGTCCTTCTTGGGATACACCATGTAGGCCACGCCGATGCTCAGCGCGTACAACGCCAGCATGGGGGCAGCAAAAATGCACATGTTTACGATGTCAGGAGTGGGCGTAACGATGGCCGCAATAATGAAAATAACCAGAATCGAATAGCGGAAATTCTTCAGCATGAACCTCGGGCTCATGATGCCCATCAATGCCAGAAAGAAAACGAGAATCGGCATCTCAAAAATCAGCCCCATGCCGAGAACGATGCTCAGGAAAAGCTGTGTGTATTCCCCGATGGTGATCATCGGCTGAAACTGCTTGCCGAAGCCGATCAGAAAATCGAGCGCGCGCGGATAGACGATCCGGTAGCCGAAGTATCCGCCCGAGAGGAACAGAAAGATGGTCGAAACCATAAACGGGACAACGTACTTCTTCTCGTTGCGATACAGGCCCGGGGAAATAAACATCCACACTTGATAGAGCACGAACGGCGAAGTCAGGAATAGGCCGGCCAGCGCCGCAACCTTCAAGTAAAGGTTAAAGGGGTCGGTGGGATTCAAATAGCCCAGATGTTCCGGCAGCTGGTGCTTGTGCAGCACATTGATGATGGGGCGCTGCATGACGTCGTAAATGCGCTCGACCTTCCACCAGCAGATGCCGAAGCCCACTCCTACCGCAATGATGGAATAGACGACACGCTTGCGCAGTTCCTCGAGGTGATCAAGGAAGCCCATGACCGGCATGGCCTCTTTTGTTTCGCTGTCGCCGCTGCTTCCCGCGGCTCCGATTTCAGACATGCGATTCCTGCGAACTGGAGGAGGTTACGTCGTTCGAGTGTGCCACGGCTTCGGTTGCCGGGGTGGAGTCGGCCGCATTCGCGTTAGCCGTCGCAAAGAGGGGTTCGTCCTCAGAAGCTGCCAGCAGCGCCGACGCCGGAGGAGTGGGCGGTTCAGCCGTGCTGGCCGTCGTAGGAGTTGTAGAAGTAGACGAGCTTAACGCTCGGCTGGTTGCGCCCGCCGGAGGCTGGCTGGGAGGAAGAATGGTCGGCTTCTCCAATTCTAAATGAGCGATTTCCTGCTCAATCTGCGCCTTGAACTCGTTGGAGGCGCGCTTGAACTCGTTCATGTACTTGCCCACCTGGCGTGCGATCTCCGGCAACTTCTTGGGCCCAAAGATGATCAGGGCCAAAAAGAATAGGAAGACCGTCTCGGAAAAGCTCATGCGCTTCATCATACTGCCGGAGCCGGAAAAGCGGCAATGATTGCGAGACCTCGCCGTGACAACTTTCCTGCTTTACGGCGCTGCCCCAAGCATCCGCGTTTTCTCGCGACGGTGCGGTCTCGATCCGCGAGCAGCTGGGCTGATTCTGCCGCGCTGTGACCGGAACAATTTGCCCAGTCTCGTCCGAGTGCCAAGGTCGCGATCGACGTTCGGTCGGCTATGTCCTTTCAGAGCTTCAGGTTCTCTCGGCTTGCGCTTTTCGGGGGTTTGGCCTGAGGCGTGCCAACACATTAGGCGCGTCATCGAAAGTACCGATTAGGGTTCAGCGAGAAAACTGCCGATAGCCATTGAGGGGGAATTGTCCCGTCGAGAGGAGAAGAAATGTCCGTATCCGGTATTTCCAGCAGCAGTCTCTTCAACTACAGCAACCAGAACATCCAAAACAACCTGAAGCAGTTTCAGCAGGAGTTCCAGCAGCTCGGCCAGGATCTGCAGAACGGCGACGTGTCTGCGGCGCAGCAGGACTTCGCGACGTTGCAGCAAGTTGGGCCGCAAGCCAGTTCGACCTCTTCCACCCAGTCCAGCAATCCCATGGCGCAGGCCCTCAACCAGCTTGGGCAGGATCTCCAGTCTGGAAATGTTTCCGCCGCGCAAAAGGACTACACCAACGTGAAACAGGATTTCCAGAACGCCGCGCACACGCGGGCCCATCATCATCACCAGCTTCACCGGGCCGACAGCAGCGATAGCAGTGAAATCAGCCAACTGTTTAACCAGTTAGGCCAGGCGCTGCAGTCCGGCAATGTCTCATCTGCGCAGACGGCCTATAGTTCGCTGCTGCAGGATATGCCGCAGCTTGGGCAAAGCAACGAGCTGGCTTCTGCAACGACTTCAACGTCTAGCCCGAATAGTCTCTCGATCACCGTTTAGCGAGTTGGAGAGGACCCCGGCGGGAGTCGGCTGGGCCCGCGCTATGATGTTGCCGCTATGCAATTCTGGTTTGCCCGCGGCAGCGAAGTCTCCATCCGCGAACAGCTGGTCACACAGGTCGTGCTGGGCATCCTGAGCGACGATCTGGCGCCGGGTCAGCGCCTGCCCAGCACGCGTGATCTGGCGCGGCGCTTTCACCTGCATCCCAACACCATCAGCGCGGGATACCGTCAGCTCGAGCGCGATCGCTGGGTGGAGTTTCGCCGCGGCAGCGGCGTCTACGTGCGTGCCCGCAAGCCCGAGGTGTCCTCCACGGCAGCTTTGGCTCTGGACCAAATGATTGCCCGGCTGTTCCGCTCGGCGCGAAAGCTGGGAGTAACCCTGCCCGTCCTGCGCGTGCGCTTGCGGCAGTGGTTGGAGCTGCAACCTCCCGATCATTTTCTGCTCATTGAGCCCGATGAAGAATTGCGCCGTATCCTGGCCGCCGAGATCGCCCGCGCCGTCACTTTCCCAGTTGAGTCGTGCGGGACGCAGGATTGTCCCAAGGCGCCAGAGGGCGGCATTCCCGTGGTGTTGCCGAATCGCGAGGCCACGGCTCGGCAACTGCTGCCACCGGGCACGGAGTTAATCACGCTGCAGGTGCGCTCCGTGCCGGCTTCGCTCGCCGGATACTTGCCCGCTCCCTCGGGTGCGCTCGTCGGCGTAGCATCGCGCTGGCCGGAGTTTCTGAAAGTGGCGCGCGCCGTTCTGAGCGCAGCGGGATTTCATCCAGACAGCCTCGTCTTTCGCGACGCTCGCGAATCTAACTGGCAGCGCGGACTCAAGCAGACAGCGGCCGTTGTGTGCGACCTACTAACTGCGGCCGAACTCTCGGCAGGCTGCCGCGCGATTCCCTTCGCGTTGCTCTCGGAAGCATCGATCGCGGAACTGCAGCGTTACGAGGCATTCATCAACCAACCCATCGAGTCGCTCTGAGTCTCTCAATGAGGAGGCATTCGTGAAGGAATTGCTAGCCGAAACTGCGGCCCGAGCCGCACGTTACATCGCCGCCATCGGCGACCGCAAAGTGGTGCCGAGCCCGGAGGACATCGCGCGACTCGAAATGCTTGGCGGGCCGTTGCCAGAGAAGCCCTGTGAGCCTGCCGAAGTTCTGGCGCTGCTCGACGATATCGGCTCGCCCGCAACGGTCGCCACTTCAGGCGGCCGCTATTTCGGATTTGTCATCGGCGGCGCTCTCCCCGCAGCCTTGGCGACAAACTGGCTGGCAAGCGCGTGGGATCAGAACGCGGCGATGCAAATCATGTCACCCGTAGCGACGAAAGTCGAAGACATCGTCCGCGATTGGACGCTGGATCTGCTGGGCCTGCCTCGCAACGCCGGAATCGGCTTCGTCACCTGCACCACGATGGCGAATTTCTCAGGCCTGGCCGCAGCGCGGTCGGCCTTGCTGCAACGCGTCGGCTGGAACGTTGAAGAAGACGGCATGTTCGAAGCTCCGCCGATTCGCGTGGTCGTCGGCCAGGAAGTTCACGTTTCACTGCTGAAGGCGCTGAGCATGCTGGGCTTCGGCCGTTCCCGCGTGATCACCGTTCCCGCCGACGGCCAGGGACGCATGCGAGCCGATGCGCTGCCCGTTCTGGACGAACACACCATCGTCTGTATCCAGGCGGGCAACGTGAACACGGGCGCATTCGATCCTGCGAAGGAAATATGCGCGCGGGCACGTGCCGCCGGGGCGTGGGTGCACGTTGACGGAGCGTTCGGATTGTGGGGCGCCGTCTCGCCGCAGTATGCGCCACTGCTCGAAGGAGTGAACGCCGCCGACTCCTGGGCGATCGATTGCCACAAATGGTTGAACGTTCCCTACGATTCGGGAATGGTCGTGGTGCGCGAACCCGAGCATTTGCGCCGGGCTCTCGCTGCAGGCAGTGCCGCCTATCTGACGCAGGGCTCCGGACGCGAGCCCTGGCAATATACGCCGGACTCTTCGCGGCGCGCCCGCGGTATCGAACTATGGGCCGCGATGCGTTCGCTCGGCCGCAGCGGATTGCGCGAGATGATCGAACGCAACTGCCGCCAGGCGAAACTCTTTGCCGAGCGCCTGCGCGCTGCCGGTTTCAGCATCTTGAATGACGTGGTCTTGAATCAGGTGCTGGTTTCGTTCGGCAGCCCCGAGCAGATGCGCCGCGTCATCGCCGAGATTCAGTCGGACGGCACCTGCTGGTGCGGAGGCACGGTCTGGCAAGGGCACACCGCCATGCGGATCTCCGTGTCCTGCTGGGCCACCACTGACGACGATGTCGAGCGCAGTGCGGCGGCCATGATCCGGATCGCCAGGTCAGCCCAAACCGGCTGACCGCACCTTCATGTGACACTTGAGAAACTGCCCCAAAACAGCCATCGGGCAGGGCGCAAGCACCCTACGCTGCTCCTAGCAACATTGCAGATTGCACACTGAAGGAGGAGCAGCATGAAACGATTCCCGCAATCTTGTTTTCTTCTGTTTTTGTCGGTGTCCGCCTTCGCACTCGACGAGGGCCACGCGCGTTACGTCGGCGGCACGGTGCCAGGAGTAACCGCCGGAGTCGTCGGACGGCTCGACACCACATCGACGACTGCACTCACATTCGAACACGCTGGAAACAGAGTGGAGATTCGCTACGCGTCCATTGAATCGTACGAATACTCGAGAGACGTAACGCGGCATCTGGGAGTACTACCCGCCATTGCGGTCGGGCTGGTGAAGATGCGCCGCCACAGCCACTACTTCAGCATCTCGTACCGCACCGAAGCCGGAGGACCCGCGCAGATCGTCGTTCTTGAAGTACCGAAGGATATGCCCCGCACTCTGCAGGCCATCCTGCGGACTCGCGCCCCCCAGGCCGGCTGCAACCGCAGGAATGTCCCGGCGTCGGCCGAGTCGGCGGCCAGGATGGACGACCACCTGCCCCTTTCCTCCGAAGCTCCCTAAATTGTGCGATTTGCTCAGGAGCAAGGAACCCCAGGCTCCCCCAGCCGCATCTGATAAGTAGGTCTATTTCGGCGGGGTTACCATAGTGACAATCCCGGTCCGGGCGAGTCGAAGCTGGTGATATACTGACGGATATTCAGCGCGGTAGCTGGGGTGGAAGCTCGCCCTCAACGAAGGAAATCTCAAGATGGCCCGTAGTTCACGCCGATCACTCTTCCTGGTAGTTTTTTTCCTGCTTGCCTGCGGTTTCCTGGGCATTCTGTTCGCCCAGCGTTCCGGCCAGCAGTCGTCGATGACCGGCGACTCTGAGGTCAAGGACAGCCTCAAGCAATTCACCGATGTCTACGCGCTCGTCGAGGACAATTACGCCGAACCGGTGAACCCGGACAAGGCCATTTACAACGGCGCCATTCCCGGCATGCTGCACGCGCTCGATCCGCACTCGAATTTCTTTGATCCCAAGTCGTACGCGCTCATGCGCGAAGACCAGCGCGGCAAATATTACGGCGTCGGCATGACGGTCGGCCCGCGCAACAACAAAGTGATCGTGATTTATCCCTTCACCGGCACGCCCGCGTATAAGGCTGGCATTCATCCCGGGGACGTGATCATCGCTGTCGACGGCAAGTCGACCGAGAACATGAGCACCACCGACGTCGCCGACCTGCTGAAGGGACCGAAGGGCACCACGGTTCACATCAGCATCGCGCGCGACGGCGTTGAGAAGCCCATGGAGTTCACGCTCGTCCGCGACGAAATTCCGCGCTACAGCGTCGACGTTCATTTCCTCATCAAGCCCGGCGTCGGCTATATGCACGTCAACGGTTTCAACGAAACCACCGAGCATGAAGTTTCCGACGCGCTCGATTCTTTTGGCGACCTAAAGGGATTGATCCTCGACCTGCGCGGCAATCCCGGCGGTCTGCTCAGCGAAGGCGTCGGCGTCGCTGACAAGTTCCTGAAGAAGGGACAGCTCATCGTCTCGCATCACGGCCGCGCCTCTGCCGAGAAGCGCTACATCGCGCAGCACGGCAATGGCGGCAAAGACTATCCCATCGTTGTTCTGGTGAACCGGCTGACCGCTTCGGCGGCAGAGATTGTTTCTGGCGCCATTCAGGATCACGATCGTGGCCTGATCGCCGGTGAAGTCACGTTCGGCAAGGGTCTGGTGCAGACTGTGTATCCGCTGTCGGAAAACACTGGTCTCGCGCTGACCACCGCTCATTACTACACACCGAGCGGACGCCTGATCCAGCGCGATTACAGCAACATTTCGCTCTACGACTACTACTACAACCGCGACGCCGAGAACACCAACACCGCAAACCGTGAAGTTAAACTCACCGACAGCGGCCGCACGGTGTACGGCGGTGGCGGCATTACTCCCGACGTCAACATTCCTCCCGTGAAGGGCAATCACTTCCAGGACACGTTGCTGCAGCACTACGCGTTCTTCAACTTTGCCAAGCGCTATGTGGTCGACCACCATCCTTCGAAGAGTTTCGAAGTGGACGACGCGGTCCTGCAGGACTTCCGCAAATCTCTGGACGAGGCCAACATTGCTTACACGCAGGCCGAACTGCTCGACAACAATGACTGGATCAAGTCGAGCATCAAGTCTGAGATTTTTGTCGACGCGTTCGGACAGGATGAAGGCATGAAGGTTCGCGCCGAGTCCGATCCCGAAGTGATCAAAGGCCTTGAGCTGCTGCCCCAGGCAAAGGCTCTGGCTGACAATGCCCGCAAGATCATCGCCGAGCACAACTCGGCTCCGGCGTTCAACCGGCAGTAAGGGCTATGCTTTTGCGAAGGCCCGGACGCGTTCCGGGCCTTTTGTTTTTGGCCGCGGTAGGCGCGGCAGGTAGGCGGGAGGCCCCCAAAAAGGGGCATCCAGAGCTTCATTGACTTCGCCCTCCTGCTATGTGAGAATCCGCGCAAGAGGCTGCTTTTGCGGGCATAATGGCGAAGGCGGTCGGGGCCGACGGACCCTCCGCGCTGGCGAGTTCTGAACCGTCACAAAATGGATCTTTTTCAATATCATGATTTGCAATATGACGGGAAACGCGCGGGAACGCGCTTCGCCGGCGGGTTCGGCCTGAGGTTCGTTTGAAACCGGTCATTCTGGCAGGCGCGGTGGTGCTTTCGCTACTCGCAGGCTGGACCGACCTTCGCAGCCGCCGTATCCCGAACTGGCTGACCGTGCCGGGGTTGGTGATCGGAGTGGCTGCCAACACAGTCTTCGGGGGCTGGACCGGCCTGAAGACTTCCCTGCTGGGGGCGCTGGTGGGCCTGGCGTTATTGCTTCCTTTCGTCCTGCTGCGCAGCCTCGGCGCAGGCGATTGGAAGCTGGCCATCGCGTTGGGTGGGTTTACCGGACCGGGTCTGCTCATGGATCTGCTGATCGGATCGGTATTCATGGCGGGGCTGATGGCGGTGGCTCTGGTCATTTACAAAGGACGCGTGCGTCAAACGTTGCGCAACATTGGCCACATCCTGATCTCGCTGGTGACCTTCCGATTGCCGGGAACGCACGTGTCGCTGGATAATCCGGAATCGTTGAAAGTCCCCTACGGAGTGGCGCTGGCGTTGACGGTGGTGCTTTATGGGATTCTCCGAAAAGTCGGAGTGGCGGCCTAGGATGCTGAATTCCTTGCGATCGACGCTGCTGAGACTATGCGCTGAAGTCCGCGGCGCCGAGATCGCGGAAGCCGCGGCCGTCCTGCCCCTGATGTTCATGATGCTGCTGGGCATCTTCTGGTTCGGACAGGCGTTCAGCATCTACGGCGCGATTACCCGCGCCGCGCAAGAGGGAGCCCGCGCTGGAGCCGCTCCTTACTGCACAACTTGCAACAACAACCTCCTTTCGAATTACGCTGCAAATGCAGTTGCTGCCACACAGGCAGCCCTGACTGCTTCCAAATTGGACCCCGGTCAGGCTCATCCGCCCACACCGGTGCCGACTTTTGTTTCCTGTAGCGGCATTTCTCCTTCGTGTTCCGCCGCGAGCGCCAAGATCTGTGTCCAGGCCCCGGTTCAGTTCTTTTCTGCGACTACAACCGCACCCGGCGTCTGCGGCGTTTCGGTTTCGTTTCAGTATCCGTTCCAGTTCTGGCTGCCCTTCACTTCTCTGAACAAACAGCAAATCTGGATTGCCGCTTCCGCGCGTGTGCGCATGGAGACTCGGTGATTCGCTTTTCTCGATTCCGGAGCTGCGTCCGCGGACTAGCCAAGTCCTGGCGGAACGATCAGGCAGCTCAATTAGTGGAGTTTGCGGTTGCTCTTCCTTTGCTGGTGTTCTTCGTTGTTGGCATCTTCGATTTCAGCAACGCCTTTACGCTCAAGCAAAAACTGACCAACATCGCACGCGATGCCGCCCGAACCGCGGCGTCCGATCCGGCGAATGACCTGCATTCACCCTCGCCAACTCCAGCCTCCGTCATCGACGCATTTCTAAGTATCGACAACTACCTGGTCGCCAATAAGATCAATGACTGCGGCATTAGCACCACCTCACCTGCCTCGGCGGGCCTGACTTGGACCTATACCGCAACCACAGGTTGCCCTCCCGGCGGGCTGGTCATCATCATCAACCGCGGCTATTATTTTCCCGCGACCACCGCCGCACTCCCGTCTGCGAACTGTACGGGGCAGAATCCGGGCGCAGGAACCGCCGTCATCGCCACTTGCGTCAGTATTCAGTATGCCTATGACTGGCGATTCGGCCGTGTCGCCAGCCTCGTAGGCGCGTCCTCGACCCTGCCCAGTGCGATTACCGTCGTTTCTGTAGCCATGAACGAGAATTGAAGAACCGTATGAAGCCGCCGGCAATTCGAAGGTTTTCGCGCACCTGGTCTTCCCGCCACCGCGAGCGCGGCGTCACCATGGTGCTGGTCGCGCTGGCTCTGGTCGCCATCATTGCCATGGCTGCTCTTTCGATCGATGTCATCACGCTCTACCTGGCACGCGAGGAGGCGCAACGTACCGCCGACGCTGCCGCGCTGGCGGCGGCCCGGGTCCTATCGATTTCGGGCTTGACCGGAGATCCCAGCAACTCCGCATCGTCATGGCAGGCGATATGCGGTGGATCTTCAAGTCCCGCTACTCAAGCGGCCATCGCAGTCGCAACCCGAAGCGCAGTCGGCGGCGCCTCCGTGACGGCCCCTAGCGTGTTGTACTCGGCCGGAGCGGTCGCCCCAACACCGGATTGCTCGACGTTAGCCGCTCCGGGACCCTTCGGCGTGAACCCCATGGTCACCGTCCAAATCACGCGGCCGAGCCTGCCCACTTTTTTCTCGCGCATCTGGGGAAACACGGGAAACAGCGTAAGCGCCACTGCCACGGCCGAAGCTTTTAATCCCTCCAATTCGGGAAACGTCGGGAATCAGACCACGGGAACCATCATTCCTGTACAGCCGAGGTGCGTAAAGCCATGGATCATACCGAACCGGGATCCGATGAACCCCTCCCCAATTGGCTCTTGCGACCAGGGCGGTGGTTTGCCATGCTCGAAGTGGGTTAGCTTGACAGACGGATCGATTACAAACCCTGGGACTTCGCCCAACGGTGCAATCGGCGAACGATTCTGGCTGGCGCCCGACTGCCGTCACACTGGCAGCACATGCACCACCCGGCTTCCTTCGCCCCAGGGCAACTACTATCCCCAATTAGCGAAAACGTGGCTGAAACCTCCTCCGAGCATGGAATACCTCCCGGGCGAGGCTCCTGTTTCGGCTCCCGTAGCCGTTCCATCGTGTGCGGCAGGAAGCTTCTATGAGCAAGCGGTCGGAGGATGTGACCAGTCGACGGCTTACCAATGCGGCGTACAAAGTTCTTCGGCTTCGCCTCAGAATGCTGTTGACCTGAACGAGAACCCCGGCGCCGGCACCAACGACACCATGAATGGCGTCACCTGTCTGATCCATGAAGGAGACGCAGCGGGTGCTCAACCCGACGGCCAGGACACGCTGAACGTCTCGTCATATCCATTCCAGATCCTTGCTGGAACAAGCAACCCCCTGCTCAGCGGCGGACTGGCCAGCGGCAGCACCATCACGAGTAGTACTTCAATTGTTTCATTGCCCATCTACGACGACACGGTGTCGATAGGCCCGAACGGAACATCCCCCGTCACGATCATCGGTTTTCTGCAGGTCTTCATCAACTCGGTCGATCAGTGGGGCAACGTGGATGTGACGGTTCTGAACATAGCGGGATGCAGCAATGGTGTGGGTGGCAATGTCGGCAACCCGGTGATTGGTTCCTCTCCAGTACCGATCCGCTTGATCACACCCGAGTAGGTGCGGGAACGCTTTCTCTTTCTGGAGCCTTCAATAGAGACTTTTATTGATCCGGCGTGTTCTCGTCCGCAGGGCCTTTTCCATCTGGCGGCTGCGGCACCTGCACGGGCGCTGGTGGACGGTTTCCCGGCTGCAGGTTCATGGTCGAGGGTTCGTGATCTTCGGAATCATCGGCGGTCTGCACTTGCACCGGAGCGAGCGGCATGAACGCACCGTCGGGCCGAACGCTTAGGATCACCCGGTCCAGCTTCTGCGGATTGTCCACCGCACTGAGAATCAGAAAATTAAACTTGGAACCATTCAGCAACCGCGCCAACACTTCCGGCGCGGGCGCAGGCTCCAGGTCCGCCACCACTTTTTCCTGCTCCGCTCCGGCGGCAATCGAAACCTCGGCGCCGGTGCGCTGCTGCACTGCGTACAGAACCTCCGACAGCGTCGCCTTGTTGGCCCTGATCCCAAGCAATCCGTTGCGATAGGTAACGACAAGCGGCGGTTCCTCGGGAGCCGGCACACTCACCGGTTCCGCATGGGTCGTGTAATTGGCCGTCACCAGGCTGGGGCGCCCCGTTGGTTGCGGAGGATAATTGACCGCTCCAGCAGAGGCGTCGCCCCCGCCCATGACCTTAATGATGACGGTTCGACCGTATGGAAATACCTGATACGACTGCGCGGCCTTCAGATCGAGTACGACGCGCGTAATTGGAGGCTTCGACTGAAACAGCCCGATCCGCAGGTCTTTCACTTCGCCACGATCCACCGACTGGCTGCGCAACTGGCTGCTGGGAACCGCGTTGGGAAAGTCGACCACCAGACGATCAGGCCCGGTCAGCACCTGGGTCTCAGGGACGATCCGGTCGCTGGCCTGCACTTCGATCTCGACGGAATCTTTGCTGCCCAGCACCTTCACCGAGCGCACCGAGGTCTGCGCCAGCGTGAATGACACGGCCAAAGGCGCACAGAGCCCGGCCAGTAGTAGCCGGCTCTGAAGAATTCGCGGAAAACGGTACATGTAATGCCTGCGCCTGGGCGGTCTTTTGGTAGTTCTAGCGCGATTGTAGCAGCGATTGCCGGGCGAAGCGCTTACGTAGGTACTAGAACCGCAGATTCAGGCTAGTGTAGTGCGTCACTCACATTGACCTGGATTCGTTTTGAAAGGGATGGGCTTCAGCCCATCCGTAAGTGGAAGCAAATCGGGCGCGGCTTCACAGTTTGCTGAAAAAACTCAAGATTCGTATCAGGGCATCGCTTTAGCGATGCCGTAAGCCGCTGCCAGGCTAGTTCGTGCCCAGCGCCCAGCATGTGGATTCCGGTCAGCGCACCAATCGGCCCGCTGGGACGGTGATTCCCGGGAATCCATTTGGGAAACACGAGCCGCATCTCGCCGGCGTGGGCGGGAATCTGCAAGTGCGCGTGGTAGATGTTGCGGGGAGCGTCAACTAAATCAACATGCAATCGGATGGTTTGGGCGTTCAGATTCGACGCCGCAAGAAGAATGAAACCAACCAGCGCACGCGAACTCTCACACCAGCGCAAACCAGAGCGCACTCGAAACCTCCTGTGAACGCAGAGCCAGAAGGCTATCGAAACAGAGTGAATGAAAGCAAGGGATGACGAATCAGGAGAGAAACAATCGAGTCGGAATCAGAATAGATGCAGTCTACATCCGGGCAAACCTGTGGCGGCTCTTCCAGTAGATGGCGGCCAGGCCGGAGATCATCAGCACCCACGTGCCGGGTTCGGGGACTTCCCCTCCTCCTCCGCCGCCGTTGCCGCAGGGATCTCCCTTGCCCTTCTTGCCGGTACCGACTGGTGCCGCGCCGGTGCCCTTTTTCTTGCCAACGCCGCAGACGCTGGGAAGCGGTGGCGGAGCGATCGGAACCCAGGTTCCGCCGCCGAATGGATCGTACAGACCTAGCGGCGGAGCGGGCCCCAATCCCGGCACGGCTGGCCGGTTCATCAACGCGGACTCGAAAGGAACCGGAGGAGCAGCGACAGCCGTACCCGTTGATGGTTGAATCGGCTCTTCAAACTTTGCCGCCGGCGGCTCGGACGTGGAGGTCGCCTGCTGCGGAACTTCCTCCACTCGATTGCCGCAGCGCGAGCGTGCCCTTACCTTGCCATCCACGGTAATGACCTTTTCGCCCTTCTTGAGCCTGACTGGGTGCCGCACCCAATAGACTTTCTTGCCGATCCGATAAGAGACATAAGCGGAAAGCGTCGCCTTCAGAACTTCGACGCGGGCATGCCTGTAGTCGAATCCCGCGTAGTGAGCCGCAACCACCGGATCATGCTCCGCCGCCGTCTTCAACTCCTCCACGTCTCTCACTCCGCCGGGTACGACCGAATACGGATACACCGGCCGCTGCTCCATCTGGCGCAACGATTCCTGCTGCGTGAGCAAGAGAATTTTCTGGCTGGTGGCGACGGCCTGAGGATTGGGCCCGGCTGGCTTGGCCGCACGAAACAGAGATGGAAGCTGGGGCGCAACGAACGCAAACCCGATGGCGAGACCCACACAGAAAACAAACAGCAGGGATCGGCGAATCTTGCGATTCCGGCGATGGCGTCTGGTCCGACGCCGCCGGACCTTCTGAACAGTTCCCGCTTCCGGTTGATCCAACAACTCCTACCTACCTTTGCGGCCGGGCTCCTGGGCTCTATGCGGAGGGCCACTTCGCTGCGCTCCCTTCAGTGCAGTTCGGAGGCCATTACCGGACGCTCAACCCCCACAAAATGCAGGGGATATGATTAAAGAATTGCAGCCATGCTACCAGACAGTGCAGGCCTTTGCACAAAATATGTTCGCCAGCCGTTCGAGGGCGCCGCACACGGTTAAGGACTCCCGCTCTCATCCCTCTTCAAGAACAGACCGCTTCGAGTTTGCCGTGGCAGGTGATTTCGGTAACACCACCGAAGTGCCATTCCGTCGAGAAATCAACCGTTGGTACTATGCCTTTGGTCACGGGAGCCAATTTGCCCGTACCTCAGAGTTTTTCGCCGCCCCCTACACGGCGCTACCAAACAACTGGACCAACCCCTAGGTCTTCAGCAGATCCCCCGGTAGAGAAAGCGCAATTCGGCTGTCGCAGCAACTAGGGAGACAGCCACTAAGTTCTTGGGAGACCCCTATGCGTTTCAGCCGAACTTGCCTGGCCCTCTTCGTTGCGCTCGTGGCGTTAGTCCTGACCAATGCCGCCTCCGCGAAATCGGTAACCCTGACCTACGAATATCAAAACCAGGCCTACTATTTCTCGATCAATGGCAGCAACAACTTCACCACTCTGATGTGCGACAGTTTTGACAACAGCATCTACAAAGGCGAGACCTGGACCGCCACGGCCACTCCATTTCTGCAAGGCATCGCCAACAGCATGTTTGGACCCTCGATGACGCTGGACTACAAGGCGGCCGGATTGATCTACAAGAGCATGTTGGCGGGCACACTGACCACTCTGCAGGCGCAGTGGGCCGTGTGGGGACTGTTCTCCACCAACGCGCAGAATAGCTCGGGCTTCACCACCTACGGTGGCGCTGCGACGGACGCAACCTATCTGGCTCTGGCGGGAACCGCTTCCAACAGCGCCTACAGCGGACTGATCCTCTACACGCCTCTCGGCGCCAAGCCCGGCGTCGGACCGCAGGAATTCATCGGCTACAGCCCGGTTCCTGAGCCCGGCACCTTGACTCTGCTCGGCACCGGCCTGATCGGCTTGGCAGGGGCTCTTCGCCGCAAGTTCGCAAAAGTCTGATTCTCTCGTTTGGCTTCATCCTGAAACCATCTCACTCCCGCCGCACAGTAACATGCTGTGCGGCTTTTTATTTCTGGGAGTGCGACGCAGCCAGTCCAAACTCAAACGGACCTTTACTCGATCGCGTAGTCGATCTTGATTCCGCGCTTCTCCACTTCGTCGAGGAACAGATCCGCCGGAACATCGCGTTCCTGCAGGACTCCGCCGCGCTTGCCGATCGCTCCTGACGCCAGCATCTGGACCACGATCGACGCCGGGAACGCCGTCGTGCGCATCATCGCGCTCATGTCGGTCTTCGGGTCGTAGTGATCCACCATGGTGAAGGACGCGACGCGCCCCTTGAGCCGCCCGCCGAGCAGTCCACGAACGCCCGCCCGATTTACCGATTCGTGCGCCTCCAGCCTCATGATGCAAACATCCGGCCCCTTGGAGGCAAACTTTCCCGCAAAGATCTTCGACATCATCGCCCGTGGCGCGATCTCCGCGTTGCCAAATTTCATCTTCTCGCTGGAGAACAAACCCAGTTCCTTTAGCTCGCACAGCAGATCGTAGTGCCCCGGATAGCGCAGCGTTTTCTCGAAGCACTCCCCGACTCGTCCCTCAAATGTTTCCGGCAACGTCGAGGTTCCACCCGACGTGTGGAAGGCCACCAGCGGCGAGAAGCCGGCAATATGAAAGTCTTCCGGCTCGGTCAGCGGATCGATGGTCGTCAGCTTCCCTTTCCTCAGAATCCGCGCCGGCTCAACATATTCGTTGATCAGTCCCTCCACGGAAAATACCAGCTGATAATGAAATGGGGGCGTGGGCCGCGCCGGCAACCCGCCGACATAAAGCCGAAGCGCATCGGCCTGACCTCCCAGCCGCCGCACCAGCTCTCCGCCCAGAATCGACGCCATCCCCGGAGAGAGCCCGCAATCCGGCGCCAGCGCTACACCGCGACTCTCCGCCTTCTTCGATAGCGCCAGTTCCTGCCGCACCACCGTGTTGTTGCCTCCGAGATCGGCGAAGTGGCAACGCGCCTCAACGGCAGCACGCGCCAGTCCCAGATTCAGGAAGTACGGCACGGCCGACAGCGTCGCGTCGTGTCCGCGCATCACCTTCGCGGCCGCTTTTTCGTCGCTTGCGTCGAGCACCACGGCCCGAACTTTCCTGCTGCCTGTAATGCGACTCACCCGCGCCGCCACTTCGCGCACGCGCTTGGAATCGCTGTCGGCCAGCGTCACTGAATCCACTTCGTGAGTACGCGCCATATCAAATGCCGCCGCCGAACCCATCATGCCCGAACCAATCACTAGAAGCTTCATAAGAATCCCTTTCGAAGAATTGTGGCCTCAAGACGCACACGAGACGAATCGCGTGGGACGCGCCCGTAGATCTCATTTCAGAAGGCCTGTGGATATGGAAGAACCGTTCGCACACAAGAACAGCCCAGAATGCGCAGGATCGCGAGGACTAGAGTCCGGAAGGCGCCAGCCGTTCACAGACGTAACGGCGAAGATCAAGCTTGAGGAGGCTCACAGAAAAGAATATCACGCGCCGACCAGCTTGCTGCAGATTCCAGAGGAAATCCGAAGACAACACCTTAATCTTTGGGACGGCGCCTCCCGTGCGGATGCTTCGCAATACCTCCGTGTTACCCGCGATCCCCGAACGTCCCTCTCAAGGCCCGTGTTGGTTGCCCGCTTGCAAAACACAGACCGGAGATGAAGCAGCTTGCTTTCAGGATTAAGAAATCCTGAGCGCGAACGCAGTTCGATCCGCTCACGTTCATCGTATCGGCGTCGATATGCATCGTGTACGCGAAAGGCTCATCTGCCAGATTCGATCCATCTCGATTGAGGAGCCAAAGGCTTGCCGACAACGTTGAAGGATGGCGAGACAACCAGCGTCATCCGGCTCGAGGGCGACAACGACATCGCGGGCGCGGAAGAAATGAAAACAATCATGATCACCGCGATCGCATCGGGAAAAGAAGTGCAGGTCGATCTCGAGGGCACCACCGATCTCGACGTTACCGTGGTTCAGTTGCTCTGGTCCGCCTCTCGCGAGGCGGAAAAATCAGCCACATCATTCTCCTTGCTGCATATCCCGGACAGCGTGCGCTCTGCGTTACGCGACATGGGGATTGAGAATCTTCCAGCCGCGGTGAGTCCGACGAAAATGGCGGACCCGCTGCTCGCACCTGCCAAGAATGCCGATGATCGATAAATACAAGCAGGCCTTTCAGGAAGAAGCCCGCGAGATTGTCCTGGAACTGGAGTCGGCGCTGCTCGAACTCAACGAGCGGCGCGAGGACTCCGAACTGGTGGGCAGAGTATTCCGCGCCCTGCATACGATCAAGGGATCGGGGGCGATGTTCGGCTTTGACGCCCTCTCTGCCTTTACCCACCACATTGAGAACGCCTATGATCAGGTGCGCAACAGCCGCCTCGCCGTAAGTCCTGATCTCATCAGTCTTTCGCTCGCCGCGGTCGACCAGATCAAGGCCATGCTCGACGAATCTGCCGGACAGGGCCGGGCCGATGAAGCGAAATCCGCGCACATCCTGGAGAAGGTTCGCGAACTGACCGGAACCATCGAGACCTCCCCGCCCAAAAAGGCCGCACCCGCGGCGGAAACTCCGGCCGCCACGGCCAGCGCGACCCAAGACTGGCAAATCAGTTTTCGCCCGGGCCCTGACCTGCTGCGCACGGGATCCAATCCCCTGCTGCTGTTCCGCGAGTTACGGCAACTGGGCACCCTGAAGATTGCGGCGGACACTTCGGCCGTGCCCCCGCTCAGCGAACTCGACCCACAGCGCTGCTACATCGCATGGAACATGGTGCTGACCTCCGCCGCAGGCATGGATGCGATCCGCGATGTTTTCATCTTCGTCGAAGACAGTTGCACGCTCTCGATCGACCCGTCGGCGACTTCACCCCAGATCGTCGAAGCCGTCGCACCAGCGCCGTCCGTCGAGACGCGCGCCGACGCTCCACGACGCGCCTCAGACCAGTCAACCCAGGCATCCAGTATCCGGGTCGCAGCCGCCAAGCTCGACCAGCTTGTCGACCTCGTCGGCCAGTTGGTCACCGTGCAGGCCCGTCTGGCGGAGGTCGCCGCCCGCCGCGAGGATCGCGATATGCAGGCCGTGGCGGAGGAGATTGAGGCTCTGACCACCGAACTGCGCGAGACTTCGATGGGCATGCGTACCCTGCCCCTGCGCTCCACCTTCGAACGCTTCAAACGCCTGGTCTACGACCTCGGCCGCTCGCTGCACAAAGAAGTGGAGCTCACCTTCGACGGTGGCGATACCGAACTCGACAAGACCGTCATCGACCAGCTCAACGATCCTCTGATGCACCTGATCCGCAACAGCATGGACCATGGCATCGAAGCGCCGGAGGTCCGCCGCGCCGCCGGCAAGCCTGCCAACGGGACGATTCATCTTTCCGCGCGCCATGCCGGAGCTCAGGTGCTGGTGACCGTCTCTGACGATGGCAAGGGCATTGACCGGGAAGCGGTGCGCGCCCGCGCCATTGAAAAAGGTCTGGCCGCACCCGACGCGCGCCTCAGTGAAACCGAGATCTTCTCGTTCATTCTCGCGCCCGGCTTCTCCACCGCGCGCCAGGTCTCCGATGTATCGGGGCGGGGCGTGGGCATGGACGTGGTCCGGCGCAACGTGGAGGCCCTGCGCGGCAGCATCGAGATTGCCAGCCAGCCCGGCGCGGGTTCAACCGTGACGCTGCGTCTGCCCCTCACCCTCGCTATCATCGACGGACTGCTGGTGCGCGTCGGTCAGGCTCGTTTCGTCATGCCCCTGGGCAATACCGTGGAATGCGTCGAGCTCACCCGGCAGGACATTGAGAACGCGAACGGCAAGCACCTGGCCAACATCCGCGGCGAGATCATTCCCTACATCCGGCTCAGCGAATACCTCGAAATGCGCGCGGAGCGGCCCGAGCGCGAGCAGGTGATGGTCGCGGAAACCGAGCACGGCCGCTTCGGTTTCGTCGTCGACCAGGTGCTCGGCGACCACCAGACCGTGATCAAAAACCTTGGCCGGCTGTACCGCAACGTCCAGATCGTGTCGGGCGCGACCATTCTCGGGGATGGCAGCGTCGCCCTCATCCTCGATCCGCACCGCGTGGCCCAAAACGTGATTCGCGAAAGTTCCATCCGTCCGCATATGCAGGTCCGAGCCCCGTGCCCGCCAGTGGTGGCGTGAAAGGCAGAAACGGCATTGGCACTACAAGGTCGAATTCAAAGGAGATGAAGTCATGGCAAGTGCAACTGCAACCGCAATGGGAAGACCGAAGTCACATCGTGGTGGGGACAGAACGCGAGCGAACGAAGAAGTGCAAGCGTTGCTCGTCGCACAAGAGATCATGCGCCTAGTAGAAGCGTCGCAGGAAGGGCGCCTGAGTGAGCGCGGCCGAGCCGAACAATTTAAGGGTGCTCACGTGGAAGTTGTGCGTGGCGTGAACGCGATCCTCGACACCTTGACCGCCCCGCTCCACGTCGCTACCCAGTACGTGGGCCAGATCTCGAAGGGCGAGCTCCCGGCGAAGATCACAGATGAATACCGCGGGGATTTCAACGTCCTCAAGAACAGCCTGAACGCCTGCATCGACGGCCTCGGCGGCCTGGTAGAAGCGAACGCCGTACTGCAAAAGATGGCGAACAACGATTATACGAGCCACGTTGAAGGGAGGTATGAGGGTGTCTTCGCGGGTGTGGCCTCAGCCGTAAACGTAGTCCGCGAAAGAGTACTGCACGTCACCAGTACGGTCAAGAAGGTCTCGCAGGGGGACTTGGAGGATCTGCCCGCATACAAGAAGATCGGACGCAGGTCGGAACATGACGAGCTCATACCCGCGCTGGTCTTAATGATGGAAAGCCTAAACGCGCTGGTGGCAGATGCCAACTTGCTAACCAAGGCGGCAGTCGAAGGCAAGCTGGCCACGCGAGCCGACTCCACGAAACACAACGGTGACTACCGCAAGACCGTGGAAGGCGTGAATGCCACTCTGGATGCAGTGATCGGTCCGCTGAACATGGCCGCCAATTACGTTGACCGCATCAGCAAAGGTGACGTGCCATCGCAAATCACCGACACCTACCACGGCGACTTCAACAACATCAAGAACAACCTCAACACCCTGATCATCGCCATGAATGACATCACCCATGCCGCCGATGAAATCTCCCACGGCAACCTCACCGTCACCATTCAGGAACGGTCCCCGCAGGACAAACTCATGCAGGCGCTCGCGGCCATGGTGAACGACCTGACGCGTACCGTGAGCGAGATCCGCAACATTGCCGGCGAAGTCAGCGCGGCTAGCCAGTCGATCTCGACCGCCTCGGTGCAGATTTCAAATGGTGCGACCACGCAGGCCGCGTCCGCCGAAGAAGCTTCGTCCTCGATGGAGGAGATGGTTTCCAACATCAAGCAGAACGCCGACAACGCCCAGCAGACCGACAAGATCGCCAACAAGTCGGCCAAGGACGCGCAGGAAAGCGGCCGGGCCGTGGTGGAAGCGGTCACTGCGATGAAGGAAATCGCCAGCAAGATTTCCATCATTGAAGAAATCGCCCGCCAGACCAACCTGCTCGCTCTCAACGCCGCCATCGAAGCGGCCCGCGCCGGCGAACACGGCAAGGGATTCGCCGTCGTGGCCGCCGAAGTCCGCAAACTCGCCGAACGCAGCCAGAAAGCCGCTGGAGAGATCAACCAGCTCTCCGGCACCACCGTCAAGGTTTCCGAGAAAGCCGGAGAGATGCTCGAAAAGCTCGTGCCCGATATTCAGAAGACTGCCGAACTGGTGCAGGAGATTACCGCCGCCAGCAAGGAGCAGGATACCGGGGCGGAGCAGATCAACAAGGCGCTGCAACAGCTGGAGAAGGTCATCCAGCAGAACGCCTCTGCTTCCGAAGAGATGGCGTCGACCACCGAAGAACTGACCGGCCAGTCCGACCAGCTAGTGAGCGCCCTCGGCTTCTTCCGCACTGGCAACGATGCGCCCGCGCGCGTCGCGCGGCCGGCGGCAAGAGTGGCCAGGGTCCCCGACAACCCATTCGCCAAGCCGCAGAAGGCGGACGGGCATGGCTCGCCTGCATCCGGCGCCAAAACCCCTGCCAAGTCCGGAGTCACCCTTAAGCTGAAAGACAAGGGCGACAACCTCGATAAGGAGTTCGAGCGCTTCTGACAGGTTCTGGCGCGCATCGGAAAGGCGCGCGCCGGCCTCCAGGCCTCGGAAGGAGACGATGATGAGTGTCAACGAGATTACCGAGACGCGGCAGTACCTCACCTTCAAGCTGGGCAACGAGGTTTTTGGGATCGATGTCGCCAAGGTGCGCGAAGTGCTCGACTTCACCACCATCACTGAGATCCCCCGCACGCCCGATTTTATGAGCGGGGTCATCAACCTTCGCGGAAGTGTGGTGCCGGTGGTCGACCTGCGGCTCTGCTTTCAGATGTCGAAGACCGAGCGCACCCGCAACACCTGCATCGTAGTTGTCGAAGTTTTACTCGACGGCGAAGCCACGGTGATCGGCGCGCTGGCCGATTCGGTCGAGGAAGTCATCGACCTCGAACCGGACCAGATTCAGCCGGCCCCCAGAATCGGCACCCAGATTCGCACCGATTTCATCAAGGGCATGGGCAAACGCGAAGCCCAGTTCATCATGATCCTCGATATTGACCGCGTGTTCTCCGCCGAGGAGCTGCCGGCGGTACACAGCGCGGAAGGCACCGGAACACTGGCGGAAGCCACCGCATGAGCCACGAGGCGGGGAGATCGGAACGGCGCAGCGCCCGCCTTTTCTTGCTGATGACGCAGACATGACGATTCACACCGACAGCCTTTCCAGCCGCGATCTGCACCGGCTCTGCCGCCTGATCTATGAGCAGTCGGGCATCACGCTGAGCGCGGAGAAGCAAATCATGCTCGAAGGGCGCCTCAAGCGGCGGCTAACCTCTCTCCAACTCTCGTCCTACCGCGAGTATTGCGACTACCTCTTCGACGGGCATGGCCACGACGAGGAAGAAATGGTTCACCTGATCGACGCGGTCACCACCAACAAGACGGACTTCTTCCGCGAAAAGACGCACTTTGATTTTCTGGCGGAGAAGGTGCTTCCCGAATTCACCGCACGCGAAGGCAGCTCACGGGAACTGTTGATCTGGAGCGCTGGCTGCTCTACGGGCGAGGAACCCTACACGCTGGCGATGGTCCTGAGCGAATACCAGCATGCGCATGCTGGCTTCCGCTTCCGCATCCTCGCGACCGACATCTCGACCGCGGTCCTGGCGAAGGCACAGCGCGGAGTCTTCCCTTCCGAACTGGTGCGTCCGGTTCCGTCCGATCTGCGGCGGAAATACTTCATGCGCAGCCGCGACCGCGAGTCCAACCTGCTGCGTGTGGTTCCGGAACTCCGCGAGAAGATCGAATTTCGGCGCCTAAACCTGATGGAAGACTTCGGCATGAGCGAACGGGCCAACGCCATCTTCTGCCGCAACGTCATCATTTACTTCGACCGCCCCACCCAGGAAACGCTCTTTCACAAATTTACCCGCCAGCTGGTCGACGGCGGCTACATGTTCGTGGGCCACTCGGAGAGCCTGCACCACTTGGATGTGCCTCTGGTTCCGGTCGCTCCCGCCCTCTACAGGAAAGCCGATGCCCGACGCCGAAACTGAACTTCCGGAGATCTACCTGCAGCCCGGCGAAGTCCATCTCGCCCGCAGTCCCTCGATCCTGAAAACGGTCCTCGGATCCTGCGTGGGAGTCACTTTCTGGAGCCCGCGTCTCGGCCTCGGCGCGCTCTGCCACGGAGTACTCCCCCGCTGTCCGCCTGGACTGCCGGCTGCGGAAGGCTATCGCTATGTCGACTTCTCGATCTGCGACCTGGCCCGGCAATTCGAAAACTTCGGCGCGATTCGCGGAGAAGTGCAGATCAAGGTTTTTGGCGGAGCCGACGTGCTTCCCGTGCACTCCTCGATGTCGTGGAAGGCCACCGTGGGCCACCAGAATTGGCACACCGCGCTGGAAGTTCTGCGAGACGAGCACTTCACTGTGCTTGCCACCGACCTCGGCGGCTCCGTCGGCCGCACCATTCAATTTCATACCGGGACGGGCGAAGTACTGCTTCGCCGGCTGACGTGTTTAACGCCGGACGATGAACCTGATCCGGCAAAGGCGAGCGATGAAGGCCGGACTATGAAGGCGAAGCTATGACCAAACCAAGAATTCACGTCCTCATCGTCGACGATTCCGCGCTGGTACGCCAGACCTTGAGCGATGTGCTCTCCTCCGACCCCGAGATCGAAGTCATCGGCACCGCCGCCGACCCCTTTGTGGCGGCCGAGCGTATTCGAGAGCAAGTGCCCGACGTCATTACCCTCGACATCGAAATGCCCCGCATGGACGGCCTGACCTTTCTGCAGAAGATCATGTCGCAGCACCCCATCCCGGTGGTCATCTGCTCGAGTCTCGCTGAAGAAGGCGCACAAAGCACGCTCAAAGCACTCGAGTATGGCGCCGTCGACATCATCACCAAACCGAGGTTGGGCAGCAAGCAATTCATCGAGGAATCGCAGCTCACAATCTGCCAGGCTGTGAAAGGCGCAGCCGCCGCTCGTATGCGCCCTCGTTCGACCCACGTCGTCGAACCCAAGCTCACCGCCGATTCCGTCCTCTCCCGGGCCACCGGCGCCATGATTGAAACCACCGAAAAAATCGTGGCCATCGGCGCCTCGACTGGCGGCACCGAAGCGCTCAAGGTACTGCTCGAGGGACTTCCCCCTGACGCTCCGGGCATCGTCATCGTGCAGCACATGCCGGAAATGTTTACCCGGGCGTTCGCCAAGCGCCTCGACAGCCTTTGCGAAATATCGGTGAAGGAAGCCGAGCCCAACGACACGGTTCTGCGCGGGCGCGCCCTCATCGCCCCCGGCAATCATCACATGCTGTTGAAACGCAGCGGCGCCCGCTATTTCGTCGACATCAAAGACGGTCCCCTGGTCTCGCGCCATCGCCCCTCGGTCGACGTGCTGTTCCGTTCCGCGGCCCGCTATGCGGGCCAAAATGCTGTCGGCGTCATCATGACTGGAATGGGCGACGACGGAGCCAACGGCATGCTCGAAATGAAAGAGGCGGGCGCCGTCACCATTGCGCAGGATGAGGAGACTTGCGTGGTTTTCGGAATGCCCAACGAAGCGATCAAGCGCAATGCGGTGGACCGCGTTCTCCCCTTGCCTTCGATCGCGCGGGCCATTCTCACGTACGCCAACTAAAAGAGGATGTAACAGAAGTAATGGATGAACGGAAATGACTTCGGCAGCACCAGCGACGACGAGCACGCACGGCCAGGCGGAGGTCCTTGCAGTTCTGGACAGCACCCGCGCTGGCCTGGAGGATCTTGCCCGCTCCAGCGAGGCGGAGGTGGCATCGGTCTCGCACGCCTTCAAGGACCTTGCCGGCCAGGCCGACGCCATCCTGAAACAGGCGGCCGCCATCGTCGGATGCGTTGAAAAGGAGAGCATGCACACCGTTCTTTCCAGTGTGCAGTCGCTATGTCGCAGCGGGAGAGAGTTTCTCGGACGCCGGCTCGAGGCCGCCACCACCATCGTCGGAACTCTTCAGGACGAGGAAGCGCTTCTCCTGCGCTTGATCGCCCTCACCCAAAGTCAGGAGGCAATTTCCCGCCATCTCCGGGCGCTCAGCGTACTCACCAACGTCGAGGTCGCGCACCTGGGTCACACTGGCGGCAACTTCGGGCTGCTTGCGCAGGAGTTGTCCACGTTTTCCAAGGCCCTGGCCCGGCAGACCCTGGAGCTCACGCGCGACACCGAAATCCGCAAGCAGACCATCGTTGATACGAGGAAGGAACTGTCCGCGAACCTGCCGCGATTGCGAACCGAATTGAGCCAGATGGAAGACGATATTGCCAGGACCCTTCGGATTATCGACGCCGGCCTGAGCCAGCAGGCCAGCATCCCCGAACAGTTTCGCCGCGGTGCCGAGGAAACTGCGATGCAGATTGCCGGAGTGGTCGCGGCCCTCCAGGCTCACGACATCACGCGCCAGCAGATTGAGCACGTCCAGCAAGCCTTACAACTGATCGCGTCGCGAATCACGGCTGCACCCCGGTCGTGGGTTGAACATTTCCCCGCGGCCTACGTCGGCCTCCATGTCCAGATCTGCCAGTTGAAAAACATTCGTGAGACGGTAGCCCACTGGACATCCCAGGTGCGCCGCTGCATGGACGGCATTCAACAACTCAGTGCCTCCGACGTCGTCAGCATCGGTCCCACTGTCTTACAACAGGAGCGCGACCTGTCCTCGGAACTGGCGCACATCGAACATCTGCAACAGAAAAGCCGGGAGTATAGCGGACGCATGCAGAGCACGCTGGGCGGACTCTCAAGCCTGGTTGAACTGGTCAATGCCCATCTCAAGCGGTCACAAACCATTCGCGACCGCCTGCAGGTTCTCACGTTCAATTCTCTGATCGAAGCACAGCGCCTGGGAGGGCGCGGCGCCGTGGTCTCGGCTATCGCCGGCCTGATTCAAGAAGTGTCCGCGGAATGGAACGCCATTGCCAACCACTCCCGGCTCGCCCTGACCGAGATCCTGAAGCTGTTCGAGCGCACCACCGGGTTGATGGAAGCATTTTCCGAATCCAGTTGCCAGAAACTGCGCGAAGACCAGGCCGAGACCGCAGCCACTCTCGCGAGAGTGCGAGACGCGGCCGAATTTGTGGCCCGGGAAGCCGCGCAGATGGAAGTTGTCACCACGAGCATGCACGCCAACGTGGCTGCCGTCGCCGATACAGGAAACCGTCTGGAAATCCGCTTCGGCCACCTCGACGACGTGCTCGGTCCGATTGGGGAGCTCGTCCGCGATTTGGAGAAGAACGAACGCCAGGTGGCGGGCTCGTGCGACACCGCGGAGGTGGAGCAGTGGCTCTCCTCCTTCTACACGACCGAAATCGAGCGGCATGTGATGAGCGCAACGCTGCATGGCACGGCCATGCCTGTCGCGCAAGAGTCGTTCGCGGGCAACGCCGTGGAGCTGTTTTGAAGCCGTGAAGGCGCGCCCGCGGCGCTTTCTCAGCGAGGAGGATGCGATGAAGAAAATTCTGGCCGTGGACGATTCCGCCAGCATTCGCCAGATGGTCGGGTTCACCCTGCGCAGTGCCGGCTACGAGGTCGTGGACGCGGTCGATGGCAAGGATGGCCTAGCCAAAGCCGGCAAGGACAAATTCGACATGATCATCACCGACCTCAACATGCCCAACCTCGATGGCATTGGGCTGATCACCGCGGCCCGCAAACTGCCCGGCTACTCGTTCATACCCATCCTCATGCTCACCACCGAATCGCAAGCCGCGAAGAAAGAGGAAGGACGCAGGGCTGGAGCCACAGGCTGGATCGTCAAGCCTTTCAACGCCGAACAACTGAAAGCGGTCCTGCAGAAGCTAATCAAGTAACGCGCCCATGGCTGGCCTTCCACAAGACGAGCACGAAGCTGTGCCGCACAGCACACGAGATTCCGAAGGCTGTGTTCCACCGCGCCTGCCCCAATCGAATCTGGCTCTGCTCGCCACCGCGATTGAACAGGCCGGCGATGCCATCATGATCACCGACATCGCCGCCCGCATTCGCTACGTCAATCCCGCCTTCACGCGCATGACCGGCTACAGTGCCAGAGAAGCCATCGGTCAGAATGCAAACATCCTGAACTCCGGCCGCCAGAAAGCTGACTACTACCGTGATCTTTGGACCACAGTAGTTGCCGGACGCATCTGGCACGGCGAACTCATCAACCGCCGCAAAGACGGCACGCTCTACACCGAAAAGATGACGATCACTCCCGTGCGTGGTCCCGACACTTCCGTCAGTGATTTCATAGCCATCAAGCACGACGTCACCGAACACCGGGCAGCCGAGGAAGCGCGCCAGGTGTCGGAGGAGCAATATCGCCTCCTGTTCGAACGCAACCTCGCCGGAATCTTCCGCTACGCGGCCGACCAGACCATCCTCGACGCCAACCAAGCCTTCGCCCGCATCCTCGGCTATTCCCGCGAAGAACTCGTAGGCCGTCACTGCGCCGACCTGTTTGCCGACCCTGCCGAAGCGGAGCGAGCGTGGACGCAATTGAGCCAGCACAGAGTCCTCACCAATCACGAGGCATGCCTGCGCCGCAAGGACGGCGAGCCGGTCTGGGTGCTGGGAAACCTTGGCTGGGTCGACGGCGTGGCCGGGAAGCCTACCGTGGAAGGCAGTTGCATCGATATCACTGAGCGCAAGCGCGCCGAACACGAGATCCGCAAAGCCCGGGACGCCGCCGAATCCGCCAACCGCGCCAAGAGCCAGTTCCTGGCCAACATGAGCCACGAGATCCGCACCCCCATGAACGGCGTGATCGGCATCAGCTCTCTGCTCCTCGCCACGTCCCTCACCCCTGAGCAGCGCCAATATACCGAGATCGTTCACACCAGCGGAAAGGCATTGCTGGCAGTCATCAACGACATTCTCGATTTTTCGAAAATCGAAGCCCGTAAACTGACACTCGAAACCTTGGACTTCGACCTGCGCACCCCGCTGCGCGAAGCCGTCGAAATGCTGGCCGTCGAGGCCTACAAAAAAGGACTGGAGCTCAGCTGCGAACTCGGCCGCGAGGTTCCCACCCTGCTGCGCGGCGACTCCGGGCGTCTGCGCCAGATCCTGATCAATCTCCTGTCCAACGCCGTTAAATTCACGAACGCCGGAGAAGTCTCTCTGCTGGTGGGCGTGGAAGCTGAGTACAACCAGACGACAACCCTGCGCTTCCGCGTCAAAGACACTGGCATCGGTTTTCCGGAAGACCGGACTCCGTTCCTGTTCGCGCCTTTCGTGCAGGGCGATGGCTCCACGACGCGCAGATACGGCGGCACCGGATTGGGCCTCACCATCTCCAAACAACTGGTCGAGATGATGGGCGGACGCATCGGCGCCTACAGCGCTCCCGGTCACGGATCCACCTTCTGGTTCACCGTCGCGCTGGAGAAACAGCCATCACCCGCAACTCTGTCCCCGGAACTCGATCTCAGCCTGCAAGAGCCCAAAGTCCTCGTCGTCGACGATCATCCCACCAACCGCACGCTCGTCCGCACCCTGTTGCAGCGTTGCGGCTGCCGCTGCGAAGAATTCGGCAGTGCCGCCTCAGCATTGGCCGCGCTTCGTGCTGCCGTCCAGGCGCAAGATCCCTTTCGCGTCGCCTTTCTGGACTCCACCATGCCCGAAGCCGACGGCGACGAACTGGGATCGCGGATCGCGTCCGATCCCGAATTGCAGGGGATTGCCGTCCTGCTCATGATTCCCCTCGGCCAGGAATACGACCTCGACTCACTCAAGCTACGGGGTCTCTTCGGCTCGCTGTCGAAGCCGGTATGGCAATCCTCTCTGTATCCCGCACTGCTACGAGCTTTGCGAGAACGCGGACGCGTCTCCCCCGTGCAGATTCCAGCCGAGCCGCGCATCGCTCCATGTCCTTCCGTAGCCGCGCGGGTGCTGGTGGTCGACGACAACGGCACCAACCAGCAGGTTGCCGCCGCGATTCTGCGCAAGCACGGCCACCAGGCCGATATCGCCGCAAACGGTGCGGAGGCTCTCGCTGCCCTCCGCCACGCTGACTACGACGTCGTGCTCATGGACTGCGAAATGCCCCAGATGGATGGATATGAAACCTCGCACCGCATCCGCCTCCCCTCCAGCGGTGTCCGCAATCCCGCGATCCCCATCCTCGCTGTGACCGCGCACGCCATGCTCGGGGACCGCGAAAAATGTCTCGCCGCCGGGATGAACGATTACGTTCCCAAACCCATCGAGCCAGCACAACTCGGTGCCGCCCTGACCAAGCTGCTTCCCGGCCTTGCCAGCCCGCCCGCGAAGAACATCCCGGCCGGCTCACCCACGCCCGCCCCACCGATCCCATTCGACAAAGACGAACTCATGGCTCGTCTCTCCGGCGACCGCGCTCTCGCGCGAGACATCATTGCCGGATTCCTGAGCGATGCCCCGGCGCAACTTCGCTCTTTGAAAGAACTAATTGAGGCGGGTGATGCAAAAGGCGCAGGCCTGCAGGCCCACAGCCTGAAAGGCGCAGCCGCCACCGTATCGGCCCCGGCTGTACGGAACGTGAGCCTCGAGATCGAGCACGCGGCGACCACCGGGAATCTTGCCCTTGCGACTTCCCTGCTGACCGAACTCGCTCAGCAACTTGAAAAATTCAGAACGGCTCTAACCCAGTCCGGTTGGGTGGAACCCAGCACTTAGGAGAAACGAACATGCGTACCTTGATTGCCGAAGACGACTTTACCAGCCGGCTCTTGTTGCAGGCTTTCCTCTCCCGCTACGGCGAATGCCACGTCGCCATCAACGGCCAGGAAGCCGTCGAAACCTTCCGCCTGTCCCTGACGACTGGCCGACGCTACAACCTGGTGTGCATGGATATCATGATGCCGGAAAAGGACGGCCAGGCGGCCATCCGGGAAATCCGCGCTATGGAAGAGGCAGCCGGCTTCCTCTCGACCTCGGGATCAAAAATCATCATGATCACCGCGCTCGACGACGTGAAGAACGTCGTCGCTTCCTTCAAATCCCTGTGTGATGCCTACATCTTCAAGCCCGTCGACGTCGCGCAGCTTCTTACCGAGCTGAAATCGATGCAACTGGTTCCCTGATCTGGTTCCATGATTAAGTCTGGAAGAGTTCTCGGACGATCAGTACTTCCGGCTTCCGAAGCGGTAGACGATGCTCGTGGCCAGGCGCAAATTGTTTTGCCCGTGAATCGTTCCTGCCGAGTCGCCAAACGACGTGTACTGATAGTCTCCCTGGATGCGCACGCCCAGCGATCCGAAGATGGCTTGTTCGAATCCTCCGCCAATTGCATACGAGGGACGCGCAACCCACCCATTGAGATAGTCAGTCCCACTCACCGGGACCGCGCTCTCCACTCGGCAGGCTCCCACCAATGCGTGAACGAAGATCCCGGACCGCGCAAACACCGCAGGATAGAACACCGGACCGGCCAACAAGCTGAGGACGTTGGCGCTTTGTCCCGTGCCAAATACGCTGCCATTCCTCACATACATTGCGTCCGCCGTGACTCCCCAGCGTGAGTTGAAGTTGACCAAGCCGCTCCCCTCCAGACCCGTGAGCCCGAGACGTTGAGAAGGCATGTCCATATTGAAGTAGACGTAGCCGAGACTGGCTTCGACAGAGGGTACTGTAGCCCCAATCTCGCCGGCTTGCAGGCGGTCTTGCGCCAGCAGCGGCGCGACGAATAGCAACATACAGACAACGACTCCCCGCATGGATTCACCCCAGTGGTTATTCGACCTTGCCGCTCACCCCATCTCCCCGCGACAAGATCCTCAGGTGCCGCGAACAAGCGATCGTGGTAGTGGCGTTTGTTATCTGGGTTAGAGCCTAAGTCTTGTTTCCTCTGGTTGCCACGTTACCTTGGTCGCTTTCCGCGTGCGATTAAGGGGACTGAACCATTGGCAGAAAAAGTCGGCAAGTAATTGAGAAGAATGGTGGAGCTAGTCGGGCTCGGTCTATTTCCGGGTATTGACACCTCACAACTTATTGATTCGTATAGAGCCCAGAAGGTCAAGAAAGGCACCTTTCCCGCGTTTTGGGTACAATTTGGGTACAGTGATTTTTCTGGTAGAGGGCGAACACATAGCGAATATTGTGAATCGCCGTTCGTTCAATTTTGGCCTTCCCTGCCGCACCCAACCTGATGGTCTCACTGCGAACTTGATCGACCTAACGCATCGTCATACCTCGATTGCGCAGTTCTCCACCGGAAGAATTGGGAAGTGGTGATCCTTCGGACACACCTTCTCTTGGTGCGGCGGTATTGTGATCAAAATTACACTGAAGCATGATTCAAAACACGACACAGTATCTACGAGCGGTCGCTCGAATCGGACCCATCTTCGCAAGTAACCAGAGGTCCCCGATCTCTCGCACTGTAGCTGGGAGCAAGGTTCGACGCTCTCCCGTACCGCGTCACTTGTGATAAGTCTTTTTACTGCTAGTCTCTAGCTCCAGACCGTCCAGCAGCTATGCCACTCCCTCTGAGGATCCGCACGTCGATCAAGAACCAGAAATCTCCTGAATCTCAGTTCTTGGCAGTCTTTCAACGGTATTTCGATTTGTGACTGCCATCACATTCAATTGTGATTCCACATCCGGCAAACTACTACGATCACCGCTAGTATCACGCTCATCTTGCAACAAGGCTAGAGGGCAACAAACCTCACGAAATCAATGATTGGGAGGCGACTTCGATGCGCTTAGGCAGGCCTATGCTCGCCGTCGCGTTCCAGTTCTTTAAAGCGTGAGGAAAGTTCCCCTGAGTGTACCCGGTGATCCTGGAAAGAAGGAGATGCCAGATGAAAATGGTCGCGGCTTTCTTACTGACGGTAGTTGCAATTCTGAGCTTGCTGTTTTTCTCCGCGCTGAATCCGCCTAAAGCCGAGGCCGTGCCCAGCTATGCTCGGCAGACGGGCCTGGCGTGCAGCGGCTGTCACTACACTCCTCCGGAGCTCAACCCTGCGGGACGTCGATTCAAGCTGCTGGGGTACGTGGATCGCGCGGACGAGACCAAAGTCATTAAGGCGGATGGCGGCAAGAAACGGGCCGCGCTGGATCTGCTGGCATCTCTGCCACTCTCCGCCATGCTCGAGACCTCGTTTACCTCGACCAAATCCCCCGTTCCGGGAACGCAAAACGGCAGCGTCGAACTGCCCCAGGATGTTTCGCTGTTTATCTCGGGCGCCTGGACTACGCACGTCGGCAGCTTCATGCAGATGACGTATGACACGCAAGCCGACCACTTCAGCATCGATAACACCGATATCCGTTATGCGAATACCACGAAATGGGGCGGCAAGGAAGTGGTGTACGGTCTGAACGTCAACAACAATCCGACCGTCGAGGATCTCTGGAACAGCACGCCCGGATGGGGTTTCCCGTGGGTCGCCGATGACTGGGCGCCGACTCCAACCGCCGCACCAATCATCACGTCCGTGGGGCAGGATGTCGCCGGTTTCGGTGGTTATGCCATGTGGAATAACCATCTTTACGCCGACGTTACGTTGTATCGATCGGCCCACGTTGGCAATTCCTTGCCGAATGCAGGAACTGATTTTGCCTACAACATCCGCGGCCTCTCGCCCTACTGGCGGGTTGCCTGGCAGCAACTCACGGGCAAGACACAGTATGAAGTCGGTACCTACGGCATGCACATGCGAACCAGTCCCGGTGCGATCACCGGGCTGGAAGACGACTACACCGACTGGGCAGTCGACGCTCAAATCGATCGGACACTGTTCCGAACGGACGTACTTTCGTTCCGCGGCTCGTACATTCGCGAGAACTCGAATCTCGTGGCCAGCACGGCCCTGGGTACGGCTTCTCCCGGCAGTCATCATCTAAACACGCTCTTTGCCAACGCCGAATACCACATCGGCAACAAGTATTCGGGCACGTTTGGTTGGTTCGATACGTCAGGTACCATCGACACTCTTCTCTATCCACAAAGTGCTGTCAGCGGAAGTGCAAATGGTGATCCCAGAGGGTCGGGATACATTGCGAACTTTTCTTACTGGCCCTGGCAGAACCTTCAACTCTCCGCGCAGTACACCGGATACACACGCTTCAACGGAGCTGCGAACAACTATGACGGCGCCGATCGCAATGCGAGCGGCAATAATACGGTTTATCTGGTTGCAAGATTCATTTTCTGAGATACGCGCCGATTCTTATCGGTGCGAATGCAAAGGAGAACAGCATAATGAAATACAAAACCTTAGTGTTGATGTTCGTGGTCGCTGGCTTGTGCGTGGCAGCTTCGGCGGGAGATATCGAAGGTAAAGTCACAGGCATGAAGGGTAAGTCCGTCGTTTACGTAGACGCCATTGCAGGGAAAACCTTCCCCGCTCCCAAAGATCATCCGGTGATGGATCAAAAAGGCCTGGTCTTTGCACCGCACGTCATGGTCGTACTCCAAGGGACGACCGTGGATTTCCTGAATAGCGACACGGTCCAGCACAACGTCTTCTGGACTGCCGTCGGCACCGACAAAAAAGCGGGACACAATCTTGGAACGTGGCCCAAAGGTGACAAGCGGTCTTTCACGTTCGATAAGGCAGGCGTCGTGCCGGTGCTCTGCAACGTTCACCCCGATATGGCGGGATACCTGATTGTCAGCCCAACTCCCTACTTCGCGGAAACGGACGATAGTGGCAGCTACAAGATCAAAGACGTTCCAGACGGCAGCTATACGCTCGTGGTTTGGCATGAAGGCGCCAAGAATCAATCCAAGCCTGTGATCGTGGCCGGCGGGGGCAAAGCGGATTTCACCCTGACGAAGTAACGGTTGTTGTCGAGGAACGGGCAGGGGAGGAGCCGGACACTTGGGGCGTCGCTCCCCCGCTCGTTTTCCTTATCTCAAAACTTAGCTGCCGTTCTAGTTCAGAGCTTCGAAGCTACGCCCATGCTGAAGCGATTCAAGAGCAAGAAGGTCGACGGGGATTGGCTGCACACAAACTTTCCCTGCATGATGGCCTGCCCGGCTCATACCAATGCCGGGCGCTATGTTGGCCTGATTGCCGAAGGACGGTTTGAAGAAGCCTACCGGCTGGCACGAGATCCCAATCCACTCGCCAGCATCTGCGGAAGAGTCTGCGCGCATCCTTGCGAGACTGCGTGCCGCCGCGGAGAAATCGATAGGCCGATCTCCATTCGTGCCCTCAAGCGATTCCTGACCGAGCAGTATGGCCCCGAATCCAAGCGTCCCCTCAATGTCAACGAAGGACGCGGACAGAAGAAACTCCCCTTCAAAATCGCAGTGGTCGGCGGAGGCCCAGTCGGCTTGTCGGCGGCGCACGATCTGGCCCTGATGGGATATGCGGTCACCATCTTCGAAGCCGCGCCCGTCGCCGGCGGAATGCTCTACCTCGGCATTCCGGAATATCGCTTGCCGCGCGATGTAGTCGAGGCACAGGTCCGCGAGATTCTCGAGACCGGCGACATCACCCTGAAGTTGAACCACGCGGCTGGGCGTGACTTTAAAATCTCCGACCTGCGACGCGAGGGATTCGACGCGGTTCTGTTGGCTGTCGGGGCGCATCGCAGCCGCGATCTGAGCATTCCGGGCGTGGATCTCGACGGCGTGCATAAGGGTATCGATTTCCTGCTCAACGTTAATCTTGGCTACAAGTTCACCATCGGCAAAAAAGTGATCGTGATTGGCGGCGGCAACGTCGCCATGGACGTGGCCCGCTCGGCTGCGCGCGAAGTCGTCAGGCAGCATGCCGGCGGGGTCGAGGATGTCGAACCTTCGGCGGAAAATGTCTCGGCCGTCGCCACCAAAGAAATGGTCGACATCTCGCTGTCCGCATTGCGCATGGGCGCACGCGAAGTGAATCTGGTCTGCCTTGAGCGGCGCAACGAAATGCCGGCCGCGCTGGAAGAAGTCGAAGAAGCCGAAGAAGAAGGAATCATTATTCACCCCGGATTCGGCCCGAAGCGCGTCATCGGCAAAGACGGCAAGGTCGCGGCTCTCGAGGTGCTGACCACCAAGTGGGTGTTCGATCAGAACAAGCGCTTCAATCCCGCTTTCTACGAGAACAGTGAGACCCAGATCGAGTGCGACACCATCATCATGGCGATTGGACAAGCGCCGCGTCTCGACTTCCTCACCTCCGAAGATAAGGTCGAAATTTCTCCTCGCGGCCTGATCGCGGTGAATCCTCAGACTCTGATGACCTCGGCCCCCGGAATTTTCGCCGGCGGCGATTGCGTATTTGGACCTCGGCTGATCATCGACAGTGTTGGTGACGGCAAACGCGCCGCCGTCGGGATTGACGAATACCTGCGCGGTGGCAAGCATCCGGAACCGGTCATCGAAGTCGAATTGCTAAGGCGGCATGGCATGCCGCTTGGCTATCTCGACATCAGTCGCCAGCCCGTCCCCATGCTCCCTCTCGAACGCCGCACCGGAGTCACTGAAGTCGAGGTCGGCTACGACGCGGCGTCTGCCGTGGCTGAGGCGCAGCGCTGCCTGCACTGCTGGGTCAACACGATTTTTGAAGGTACGCCGGAAGACGGCAGCATGTGCATCCTGTGCGGCGGATGCGTCGATGTCTGCCCGGAGAAATGTCTCGAATTGGTTTCGCTCGATCGCATTTCCTTCGAGCCGGAAACCGTCAAGCACATCCGTGACCACCAGGAATGCTTCGGCGTGGAGTTCGACGAAGTGAAAGCCGACGACCTCGGCATTGTCACTGGCGCAGCCATGTTGAAAGACGAAACCCGCTGCATTCGCTGTGGTCTGTGTGCGATGCGCTGTCCAGTCGGCACGATCACGATGGAGTCGTACAACCTGCTTCCGGCAGAGCCGACCGGATTGATCTCAATCGCGGCGATCGGCGCGGGATTGCAGAAATAGCAAGAGGCCCTTATGGCGGACGAAATAA
Organism: uncultured Acidobacteriaceae bacterium; assembly: GCA_963701935.1. Lineage (GTDB taxonomy): Bacteria > Acidobacteriota > Terriglobia > Terriglobales > Acidobacteriaceae > Sulfotelmatobacter. The sequence goes on from CAVPBT010000007.1 coordinate 561,438, forward strand.
AACGTGAGTTAGGAGACGATCTCAGCCGGCGGCAATTCTTCACCAAGCTTGGCCTGGGATCGTTGAGCATCGCCGCGGTCGGCACAGCGGCGTTCTCCTATCAATATCTCGAACCGAATGTGCTCTACGAGCCGTCGCCGGTAGTCAATGTGGGCAAGCCGGATCGCTACCCGCTCGACTCAGTGACGCTCGACGTGAATAACGGCATCTATATCGTCCATTCGCAGGAAGGCTATTTCTCCCTGAGTGCCGTGTGCACTCACCTCGGCTGCCTGACCGCGTGGAAGCAGGAGTTGGGAATCATCGCCTGCCCGTGCCACGGCAGCAAGTTTGAGACGAACGGAAAGAAGATCGAAGGACCGGCCCCCAAGCCGCTGCCGTGGAAACGAATCTGGGTCAACGACGACGGCGATCTCCTGGTCGATCGCTCCACCGATGTGCCGGCGCTGGCGCGGGATTCCTTCGTGCGGGTCTAGATTGAGGAAATCAGCATGGCAAAGACGGTAGACCAATACTTCGACGACTTACAGCAGACGCGGGTCTGGCGCTCGATCTTCCGCAGCGGTACAGGATCGAGCACGCTGAAGCGGGCGCTGGCCATTCAGCAGAACGTGTTTCTGCACCTGTTCTCGACCAAAGTCCGCAGCCGCATGTTGAGCTTCAGCGCGACGTGGTATCTGGGCACTCTGACGCTGGGAACGTTTTTGATCCTGGTCGCGACCGGCATTCCGCTGATGCTCTATTACCATCCCTCGGCGCCGCAGGCCTATGCCGACACCAAAGACCTGCAGTTCGTCGTCTCCTCTGGACTGTTCCTGCGCAACCTGCACCGCTGGACCGCGCACGCCATGGTCTTTCTGGTATTTGCACACATGTTCAAGGTGTTTTATCGGGGCGCTTACCGGACTCCGCGCGAGTTCAACTGGGTGATCGGTGTCATTCTTCTCCTGGTCACGCTCTTACTCAGCTACACCGGATATCTCCTTCCCTGGGATCAACTCGCGTACTGGGCGATCACCGTCGGATCGAACATCGCATCAGCCGTTCCGGTCATCGGAGACAAGATTCACTTCCTGCTGCTGGGCGGGCATGCCGTCAACGCGAACGCCCTGCTTCGCTTTTATGTGCTGCATTGCATGATCCTTCCGCTGACGGCCATGTTTTTCGTCGCAATTCACTTCTGGCGCATTCGCAAGGATGGCGGGCTTTACAACCATGACAGTGAGCCCGCCACGGTCCGCGCGAAAAATGGAGCGAGCTCTGCCGGGGAGGTGAAATAGCATGGCCGATAGCAAAGATTTCGTCGCCGGCGTCGACTCGAACGCGAAGAAGTCTCCCCGGCGCATCGTCTTCATTACGCGCCGCACTTCGGCGCAGGTCAAAGCTGAGACCGAAGATCAGCTCCAGACTTTTCCGGAAGTCCTGTTCCGCGCGGCCACCGCGGTCATGACCCTTGCGGTCGCTCTGGTCTGGATCGCACTGATGTTTAACGCTCCGCTCGAGGGCCTCGCCGACCCCTCGCACACGCCCAATCCCGCGAAGGCACCCTGGTACTTCCTCGGACTGCAGGAAATGCTGCACTACTTTCCGCCGGTGGTCGCGGGCGTTCTGGCCCCGGGCTTGGTGGTGATGGCGCTGATCGTCATCCCGTATTTCAAAGTCAACATTGAAGCCGACGGATTGTTTTTGAGAGACCGGCAGCGGCGGCTGCAGATCTTTTATGTCGTCGCCAGCGCGCTGTCGCTCTTTCTCCTCCTTTTTAAGGTTTACGCAGCTCTGGTGCCGACGCTGATCATCGCAGGCATCATGTTGCTCGCGGCGCAGAGTTCTCCACAATCCCCCTCAGCCTTCCGCCGCTATCTCGCGGCTAGGCCGCTTTCCTACTGGGTGATGACCTGGTTTTTATTCGAACTGGTGGTGCTTACCGCCATCGGCACTTTCTTCCGCGGGCCGGGCTGGGCTTGGGTCTGGCCGTGGCAGGGTTCATAACGATGATGAGGATGCGGCGGTCATGAACGAAAAACTTACGTCGCTCTGGCAAAAGTTGTTCGGAGACAGCGTGCGCGCCTTTGGCGTCGTCAGCGTGGTGTTTCTGGCTTCGATGGCGATTGCTCCGGCGAAAAACTTCTTCAGCGAATGGCGCCACTATCAACATGGCTACCTGGCCATGATTCGCAACCGCAGCGACGCCAACACGCTGCAGCGCCACTTTCAGGGCGGGATCCGGCAGATCTGGCTGCCTGAACTCGGAGTCGTCGATCGCTGTACAAGTTGCCACGTGGGATTGAACGAAGCCAGCCTGACCGATGTTGCAACGCAACCGTATCGCAAGCATCCGTCGATTCCACACAATCTCGATCAGTTCGGTTGCACTACCTGTCACCGCGGGCAGGGCGCCGCAACCACCGTCGCCGAAGCGCATAACAGCACGCTCGCCTGGGAACAGCCCATTCTTCCGGCAAAGTACATCGAATCCTCGTGCGGACAATGCCATCGTGGGCCATTGCCGGGCACGCCGCAGCTGAATCAAGGACGCAATCTGCTCTCGCGCGAAGGCTGCGTGCACTGTCACACCGTGAAGTTGCCTGACGGCAGCACGATGAAGGCGACAGACGATCCTCCGTCCTTATCGCACATCGCCGACAAGACCACGCGCGAATGGATCTTCGCATGGCTCAAAGATCCGCAAGCCTATGCCTCGACTGCGACCATGCCGAATTTCAAGCTGAGCGATGACGACCTGCGCGATATGTCGGCGTTCCTCATCGCCAACAGCACGCCGTTGCCGGGCGACACCGCGCCGGTCTCGACGAAGGCAGCCACCGATCCCGCAGCCGGAGCGAGTCTCTACGGAGAATCTTTCTGCGCGTCCTGCCATGCTGCACAAAATGCGGCCGGCAATATGGTCGGGGGCAACGTCGGCCCCGAACTGACTCGCGTCGGCAACAAAGTGAAACCGGAGTGGCTGCAGGCTTGGCTGCGCAACCCGCGCGCCTACGATGAGGGCACAGCCATGCCGCACTATCGCTTCAACGACGGCCTGGTCGCAACGCTCTCCGGATTCCTGCTGGCGAAAACAGATTCCGATCTGCTCACCAACGTCCATCTCGACGCTCCAACGCCCGAGCAGATCGCCCACGGCAAGCGCCTGGTCTCTGATTATGGCTGCGCCTCTTGTCACGAAATCGCCGGAATCAAAAAGCCCGAAAATTTCGCGCCGGAACTCAGCCGCATCGGCAGCAAGCCCGTCACGCAACTCATTTTCCTGCCCGGCATGCAGCACACCTTGCCCGATTACATCGCGGGCAAGATCAAGAATCCGCGCGCGTTCTCGCCCGGGCTGAAAATGCCGCAGTACACCTTGACTCCGCCGCAGATCGATTCCTTGACCACGGCGTTGCTCTCTCTCAACGACCGCTCGTATTCTCTACCTCCATCGCTTGCGGTGCCTGCCCAGCCAGAGTCCGACTACCAGCCTGCGGGCAAGGCTGGAAAATTGATGACCGACCTCGCCTGCTTCAGTTGCCATCGCATCAACGGTCACGGGGGAGACATGGCTCCTGACCTGACATGGGAAGGAAGTTCAGTGCAGCGCGAGTGGCTGGTGCAGTTCTTCAAGAATCCGGGAACGCTGCGTCCGGCGCTGATTCGCCGCATGCCGCGATTCAACTTGACGGACGGCGAAGCCAACGAACTCACCGACTACATCATGACGGTGTATCAGAGCCCGGCCGTCGACCGTGATTCCATGCCGCTCAGCGGCTACTCGCAGGGACAGATCGAACTCGGCAAGCAGCTCTTCTATGGCAAGTACTCGTGCCAGGGCTGCCACATCGTCGATACAAAGACGGACAAGGGCTATATCGGCCCGACTTTGACGCATGTGGGATCGCGCTTGACCGCGGCATGGATCTATCAGTGGATGAAGAATCCGCAGTCGCTGCGGCCCGGAACGGGTGAGCCGAATCGGGCCATGAGCGATGAGGATGCCCGGGCCCTCACTGCGTTCCTGATCTCGCAGAAAGGTGGGGCCAAGCAGGAGGTGGCAAAGAAATGAAAACTCGCGTTGCATTACTTCTGGGGCTTGTAGTGTGGGGAACTTCCTGCTCGCGCAAAACTGAGTCTGCGGCAGCGCCCAAGCCCACGGCCTTTGGAGCAGCCATCGTCGAATCCAGCGGTGGCAAGCAGTTCGCTCAGACCGGAAGCCCCTTGCCTCAATCCGTGGTCGTCCAAGTCAACGATGACCAGGGAACCGCCGTGGTAGGAGCGCTCGTAGAGTTCGCCGCTGCTCCTGGCGTTACGTTCGATCCCCCCAACGGCCTGACCGATTCCAGCGGACAGCTCACGACCAACGTTTCGCTAGGTGGCATGGCTGGCCGCTACCAGATCACGGCATCGACGCTCGACAAGTCGCACAAGAAAGTTGAACTCAAGCTCGAAGAGATTGCTCTGGGCTATCAGCAAACTCTGGGCCGCCGCCTGAACGATCAGTACTGCGATCGCTGCCATAATCCCGAGTCGACGGTGGAGCGCGTCTCGAATTACGACAACCTCGACGTAAAGCCGCATCCGTTCACCGAAGGCGATACGCTCAACAAGATCAGCGACGCCGATCTCGCGGCCATCATCACGCACGGCGGACCGGCTCTTCAGAAGTCGGCGCTCATGCCCGCCTGGGGAAACACTCTCACTAAGTCAGAAATCGAGGCGCTGACGTCCTATATTCGCGCGGTCTCCGATCCTCCGTCTCGCGAAGCTGGGCCACTCTATACGAAGAACTAGCTTTCTCCTGTTCTCAAGCTGAGTCCTTTCCGTTGCCGGAAACAAGGTCGCAATCTGCTGACGAAGTGACGCGATGCAGAGTCAGGCAATGACTCCAACTGACATCCTTCGTAGGCTATCTCGGTCGATGGCAGTTGAATCGTTCTGTGACTGAGTTAAGTGGTGGACCTGGCCGGGATCGAACCGGCGACCTCATCGTTGCGAACGATGCGCTCTCCCAGCTGAGCTACAGGCCCATATACAACAAAAACAACGGGCGACACACTTCCCTTCCCTTTTCGGGTACTAGTCGGGCTCGAACCGACGACCTCATCGTTGCGAACGATGCGCTCTCCCAGCTGAGCTATAGCCCCTTGGCATGGATGGGATTTTTCGACCGCTGAAGTATTTTATCAGCGATCCAGAATCAGCACCAACCGGAGCTTCTCCTTGTGCCGCCGTTCGCTGGGTACCTTGTGGCTCACCCGATGCAAAATCCCCTTGACGAAATCCGCCCGCCTACGTCTAACTAGCACTATGCAGCGGCTCGCATTGCCGCCCCGCTGCGGGGCCTCTTCGCGATGTTTGCACAACTCAATCCCGCGACCGCGCGCCGGCAGCGCTGGCTTCGCATGGGTTCGCTTGCGATCCATGCCTTGGTACTGGCGTGGCTGTTGCACACTCCCGACCCGCAACTGCTCACCGCGGTTTCGGTAGCCTCGGGTCAGAACGGCAAATCCGTCACCCGGCTCTACTGGCCCAGCAAGAATCCCGACGACAGCAGCCGCAGTTCCTCCGACACCGCAACCGAGCGCTACCGCCACCAGCGCCTGAGTCATGAGAAGTTGACCTGGAAGTCTCCGGCTCAGCCGCCGAAACCGACGGCGCCACAGAATACGCTGGCCCGCACCAACGCTGAGGACAACTCGAAAACTCAAACATTGTCGGCCCTCGGTCACGGCGCGCAGGCAGGTCCGACTTACGGAACTCTCGTTGGCGGCCCGTTCTTCGGCAACGAGATTCGTCCGGCCCTGCCGATCGCCACCGCCGATCCCGTCGTTTATCCGTGGCAGTTGCCCAACTACCCGGGTAACGAAGTCATCGAAATCACCATCGACGAGCGCGGCGACATCGTCCGCAAGACAGTGCTCGCCAGCCTCGGTCCCGACATCGATGCCAAGTGCCTGGCCGCGCTGGAAAACTGGCGCTTCCAGCCAGCGACCCGCAACGGTGCGCCCATCGCGTCCAAGCAGGATGCCATCTTCCCCTTCAAAGCCCGCGGCTAGTCGCCGCGCGATCCACGTAACCGTCACCCCGCTCGCAGCGTGTCGAGCCGCTATAATAAAGCGGTGAGTGCAAACCAAATCCAGCAGGTCGCTTCCGCGGACTTTCCGACCCGCTGGGGTAAGTTCCGCATTTACGGCTTTCGCGGACACCTCGGTTCCGATGGCGATCGCCGCGTCGAAGAGGCTGTTGCCTTGGTCATGGGCGATGTCAAAACCACTCCGCCTCTCGTACGCGTCCACTCCCAATGCCTGACCGGCGACGTCTTCCATTCCCTGCGCTGCGATTGCCGCCAGCAACTGGAACTCTCGCTTTCCTTGATCACTGAAGAAGGCGCTGGCATCCTCATTTACGAGCAGCAGGAAGGACGCGGCATCGGCCTGATGGCCAAACTGCAAGCCTACGAACTGCAGGACGCCGGCCTCGACACCGTCGAAGCCAACGAACGCCTCGGCTTCAAGAACGACTACCGCGACTACACGCTTCCCGCCGAAATGCTCAAAGCGCTGGGAGTCACACGCGTCCGCCTGCTCTCGAACAATCCCGAAAAAGTTGAGGCTCTTGAGCGCGCTGGAGTCCAGGTGGTCGAGCGCGTCCCCTGCGAAGTTGTTCCCAGCCCCCACGCCGAGGAATATCTCAAGACCAAGAAAGAAAAACTCGGGCACCTGTTCACCTCGAGCTAGATGCGATTCCCGCCCAGCCTTGGATTGTGCCTCGCCCTGATCGGCGCGGCATCCATGCTCTACTATCACCAGGAACTCTTCATGCCGAGCGTCGTGGCCGCACGCACCAAACAGGGTCTGCGGAACGACTATTCGTTCGGCAACGACTTCTACCAGGTCTGGCTGACTTCTCGGGAATTGCTGCGGCACAGAAGCGACCCCTACAACCCGGAAATCACCCGCGAAATCCAGATAGGACTCTACGGCCATCCCTTGGATCCGCCCCGTCCGGGCGATCCCGTCGACCGCCGCATCTTTCCCTATCCTGCGTTCACGGATCTGTTGTTCTGGCCGGCCGCTGAATTCCCTTTTGCCCCTCTGCGGATCGCCGTGGTGTGTGTGCTTGCCTTTTTGACCGTCGCGAGCGTGCCCCTGTGGACGCGCGTACTCGAATGGAGCCTCAGTCCGATCTCGCTCACCGTAGTGCTTCTGTTCACGTTGTGCAGCTATCCCGTGCTCGAAGCCTTGTTCGCCGCGCAGTTGGGATTACTCGTGGCTTTCCTTTTGGCCGCCGCCATGGTCGCACTCCAGCGCCAGCGATTCCTGCTCGCTGGAGTCCTGATGGCAATCACGGCCATCAAGCCGCAAGTGACGGTGCTGGCGGTCGCCTATCTTCTGATTTGGAGCATTCAGAACTGGCGTGTGCGCGGCCGCTTCTGCATCGGATTCTTGTCAACTCTAGTACTCCTGGTTGGAGCGTCGCTAGCGGTGCTGCCGAACTGGATTCAGTCCTGGGTTCACACCGTGCTCGCCTATCGGCACTACAACCCGCCCCCGCTGGTAACGCAAGTTCTCACCTCGCCTATGGGTCCGCGCCTGGCTGGTCCGGCAACGCTAGTGCTGACCGGTGCCTCCATCGTGATCGCGATCGCCTTGGCGTGGCGCAACCGCGGCGCCCCCTTCGGTTCATTCGCGTTCAGGATCACACTCGCCCTCTTACTCTCAATCACCACCATCGTCATCCTTCCCGGACAGGCGATCTATGATCACCTCATTCTCCTCCCGGGAATCCTGCTACTGATGCGTTACCGGAATGAACTTCGCGGCGCCGGACCCGTGCCCCGGACGCTGCAGGCGGCAGGCGCGCTCGTCGTTCTTTGGCCCTGGATCGCGGCCTTTGCTCTGATCGTGCTCCATCCGTGGCTTGCGCCCACGACTTTCAACTCCGCGGCTGTTCTCTCGCTGCCCCTTCGCACCGCGGCGTCGCTCCCATTCGTGGTGCTTGCGTTGCTCGCATGGACCCTGCGAATCAACTCCGCGAAGCATTCAGCAACGGCTTAAGCGATTTCTTGTTCTTGGCTGGCAAATACCGCAGTGCGGCTGCGGCCCGCGCCGGAGTCCACGTGGTCGAGCGCGTCCCCTGCGAAGTCGTTCCCAGCCCGCATGCCGAGGAATATCTCAAGACCAAGAAAGAGAAACTCGGGCATCTGTTCAGCTAGGCCAGGGTTCGGCGACCGCTGATTGGCTCCCGCTGCTGCCTGCCTTTGCGGAAGTCGTTCGTCTTTAGGTCTTGCGCTGGCAGCGGGACGTGAAACCCATCGGTCTGCCCCGTCAGGATCCTCCCCACAAAGAACGACAACAAGGCCAGCAGCACGAAGGGCAAAGGAGCCGCCATGCGCGTCGGAAAAACCAGGACAGCAGGATTTCTTGCCCAAGCCGGCGAAAGCAGGGATGCGAGGGCGACTCCACATGCTGCCAGCCATTGCCAGCCTAACGCGACCGCAGCCATCAGGGCCAGCACGCGTAAGAGACGGCTTCCGTTCAGAATCTCGGCTTTGCGACATCCAAGCCAGACGATTGCAGGGATCAGGACGACCTGATCGAAGACCGCGCCCCCGGTAGGCTCCAAGAGGACTGTGATCGTCAGAACAAGACTCGCGGCTAGAGAGAAGCCGTCAGCGGCAGCCGGCAATCGGCGCGTTCTCCAGCAAATTGCACCCGCCAGCACCAGCATCGCCGACTCCCCCACAAGTCCCAGGGACCTTCCCAGCACCATTTGCGTGAGCGGTGGCATCGCGTACCTTGAGTAGCCAACCAGCGATCGCCACCAGCCGGAAAACCATCCTGGCAAAATCAGTTGGCTCAGCAGTACCAGGAGCGTCATGGTAAGGATGAAGCCGAGAGCGAACCCCTTTCGAAGCTCCCATTCGCTCACCGCCCACAGTAGTAGCCAGACCGCGAGCAGCCATACCAGTTGCGGCTTTACGGAAGCCAAAGCCAGCAGCATTCCTGAGAGTGCGTGCCGCCCACGAGCGAGCGCTGCCGCAGACATCGCCAGCGCAGCCCCAACCAACAAACCGGCCTGCTGCGCATACAGCCCTTCCAGCACCGGATAGCTGACGAGCAAGAGGACGACTGCAACCGCCAACGTCCGGTCTGAAATCTGCAGGTGAAAAGCTCGCAGCCACAGGACCAGACTGGCTGCGGTCAGCAGAGGAAGCAGCAATCCCAGCACGAGTCGAGCCGCGTCAAACCCAAGAGGCAGCAACGGTGCCGCCAGCAGGTCGGCGTAAAGAGGGTAAGAAAAAGCCCGGAAATCAATGGGCGGATCATCCGGACGTTGCGGGTCCATGGGCCGGCCGAAAAGACCGGTCTGGATGTTCCGCGTCATTTCCGGTGTGTAGGGGCTGCCTCTGTGAAAAAGCAGTTCGCGCCCCGTCAACCAGATGGGATAAAAGTCACCCCCATAGTCATACGGTCCGGCCCTTGCGTTCGTCGCAACATGAAGGCGCGCCCGGGGCAGAAGCAGGTCGAAGTAGTAGTAGCAGGTCCCAAGGGCGACAAGGAGGGCCAAAATCAGCGTACGGTTGGATCGCGATCGCATGTGCATCAGCCTGATTCAGAATCAATGAACCGCTTGAGCGCCTTCTTGTTCTTGGCCGGCAAGTATCGCAATGCCGCCCCCGCCAGAGCTACATACACATCGCAGGCAACGCCTGACCCACGCAGCACTCGAAGATGCCGCTTCACCGTATCCACATCGCCGCGGACGATCGGTCCACTGAACGCGCCCGCCGCACCGAAAGACGAATAGTTGGCCAGCGTCTGCAGCAGAATCGGAATCATTCTCTGTCTCGCCGCCTTTCGACTCACTCCCGCCAGAGTCGCAACCTCCTCGGTCGTAGCCAGCAAAGCCGTGAACAGAGGCGACGCAAACGTTCCCCACGCGTGATACGCAGCCTTGTCTTTCTTGCCAATCGAATAGGCGTGACCACCCAGGTCCTCGACCACCCGCCGCGCCACGCGCACTGCCGCCGCGTCGCCCTCAATCGCAAACGGAACTCCCCGCAGCGACGGCCGGGACCGACGCACAAACGTCATCAACGGATGCACCGACGCCACCGCCGCTCCCCGCCTGCGCAACGCGGCCAGTTCATCGCTGCTCAGCGCGCCGCTCGAGTGCACAGCGACTCTTCCCTTCCACTCGACTTGCTTCACCAGCGACTGCGCCGCCGCGCTGATCGCAGAATCCGGCACGCAGAACCATACCAACCGCGCCTCCACACCTGACAGATCCGTCGCCGCACCAGCACCCACCTGCCGAGCCAGCCTCTGCGCCCTCCGCAACGACGCTCCGCCAGACCGCGCCACCACTGCCTCAATCGCATATCCTGATTTCTGCAGCGCATGCGCCAGAGCGGACCCCAGATTCCCCGCCCCCACAATCGCAACTCGCGGCCTCGCTCCCATGCCCGGCAGCATAGCAGAAGGGCCGTCCGGCTTTTTCGGCTTCCGGCTTTCGGCCTTCGGCTTTTGCTCTTAGGCTTCCGACACTCGCCCCACAGCCATCGCTCTCCGGAAGCCGGACGCCGAAAGCCGGAAGCCTTTATATTGTTCCCATGCCAAAATCGTCCGCCAAAGCCCGCCTCGTCTCCTCGCGCACCGTCTACCGCGGCCCGGTTTTCACCGTGAGCACCGACTACGTGCAGGAGCCCGGCGGCGTCGAGGTTCGCCGCGACATCATCCGTCACTCCGGCTCGGTCGTCGTGCTCGCCGTCGACGATTCCAAGGCGACCCCGCGCGTGCTTTTCGAACGGCAGTACCGCCATGCCGCCGCCGACTATCTATGGGAGATCCCCGCCGGACGCATCGATCCGGGCGAGAAAGAACTCGAGGCCGCCAAGCGCGAACTGCTCGAAGAAACCGGATACACCGCCGCCAAGTGGCGCCGCATTCTGAAGTTCTATGCCAGCCCCGGATTCGTCGCCGAGACCATGTCCGTCTTCCTGGCCACCGGCCTGCGCGCCGGCGAGGCGCAGCCCGAAGACGACGAGATCATCTACAAACGCATGGTTCCTCTTCCGGCCGCGGTTCGCATGGTCCTCAGCGGAACCATTCGCGATGCCAAGACCATCTCCTCGGTTTTGTGGCTCGACCACACATCCCGCGCCGGCAGCGCGAAGAAGCGGCGTACCCGTAAGTAAATCCGAAAAACCCGAGCCGGCGGCCTTGACGACTTGTTCCCGGTTCAGTCCCACCCGGATTTTGCCTCTCACAATCGCTTGACAGCCTACCTCTGGCGCTCCAAAATGCATCCTATCGTGGGTATTCAACTGCGGGCACGTCCTTGGGCCCCCTGTACGGACGTGCGGAAAGTGGGGGGTAAGTGGAACGTCTGAAAGGAACCGTAAAGTGGTTCAATAACGCCAAAGGGTACGGGTTCATTGGGCGCGCCGATGGGCCAGATGTATTTGTTCACTACAGCGCCATCACCTCTGAGGGATACAAGAGCCTGCAGGAGGGCGACCCGGTGGAGTTCGAAATCACCGAAGGTCAGAAAGGACCGCAGGCGGCGAACGTAACGAAAGCTTCTTCGTAAGCGTCCCACCCTGATTGTTCCCTGCGCCGAGGCAGCTGTGTACCTTGCTGCGCGGTCCTTGCCGCAACATTGCACGCCTAGCCGTTTGCCGACAAGTTACGATTCGTATCAGGGCATCGCTTTAGCGATGCCATACAGGTTGGAAAATCAGTTTGGCTTAGCCGCTGCGCAGTGCGAAGTGGCCCGAGAGTGCGTTCTTCAGTAAGTTGCCCGGTCTAGACTCTTCCCGGCTCTGGCTCTCCCGTCCAACTTTCGTTACTCTAGCCTTGCCCCGGTTTGATCGAACATGGACAACAAGGCCATCGCCAACATTCTCTACGAAACCGCCGACCTCCTCGAGATCGACGGCCAGGATTCCTTCCGCATCCGCTCCTACCGCAACGCCGCGCAGGCCATCGAGAATCATTCGCAGCAGATCAAGGAACTCATCGCCGATCCCAAACAAGTCCTCGCCATCCCCGGCATCGGCAAGAGCATGCTCCGGAATTTGCAGGAACTTTTCACTGATGGCAAACTCTCCGTCCAGGCCGAACTCCTCCAGAAATACAACCCGTCGATGTTGCAGTTGCTCAAGATTCAAGGCCTCGGCCCGAAGACCATCGCACTCATCTGGAGCGCCTACAAAGTCAGCGACGTCGACGGTGTCGAGAAACTCGCACGCGAGGGCAAAATCCGCGAACTCCCCCGCATGGGCGAGAAGCACGAAGCCAAGCTGCTCAAGGCCATCGAAGACTACCGCCGCATCAGTGGACGCTTCCTCATCGACGCCGGCGAAACCGAAGCCGAAAAGCTCACTGACTATCTGAAGAAATCCGCCGGCATCGACAAAATCACTCCCGCCGGCTCCCTGCGCCGCGGCCGCGAAACCGTGGGCGACCTCGACATCCTCGTCACCGGCAAAGCCTGCACCACCGAAGAAGGCCGCCAAAAAGCCATCGCCTACGTCTCCCAATATCCTCCGCTGATGGACGTCATCGCCAGCGGCGACAGCAAGATCAGCTTCCACGTGCGCAATGGCATGCAGGTCGACGTGCGCCTGCTCCCGCCCGAATCCTTCGGCGCGGCTATGCAGTACTTCACCGGATCGAAAGCCCACAACGTCGCCCTCCGCCAGCGCGCCCTCAAGATGGGATACACCCTGAACGAGTACAGCCTCGCCACCCTCGAAGGCGAGAAGCCCGTCGCCGGCAAGACCGAAGAAGAAATCTACGCTAAGCTCAAGCTCGACTACATCCCGCCCGAGATGCGCGAGAACTTGGGCGAAATCGACCTCGCACAGAATCATTCCCTGCCCGCCTTGATCACGCAACAAGATCTGCAGGGCGACGTCCACATGCACACCGTCGAAACCGACGGCAAGAACACGATCGAAGAAATGGCCGAGGCCGCCAAGGCGCGCGGCTATAAATACATGGCCATCACCGACCACTCCAAGAACCTGGCCTTCGCCAATGGCCTCGATGACAAGCGGGCCGTCGAGCACATCGCCCGCATTCGCGCCGCTGGCAAGAAGATGGAAGGCATCACGATCTTTGCCGGCATTGAAGTCGACATCCTCGCCGACGGCGATCTCGATCTCTCCGACGACGTGCTCGCGCAAATGGACATCGTCATCGCCAGCGTGCACTCCGTCTTCAATCAGGAATCAGCGAAGATGACCGACCGCCTGCTCAAAGCCATCGCGAATCCCAACACTTCGCTCATCGGACATCCCACCGGCCGCATCCAACTGCGCCGCGACGCCTATCCCTTCGACATGCACGCCATCCTCACCGCAGCCGCGAAACACAAAGTCGCGATGGAACTCAACTCCTATCCCGACCGCCTCGACCTGAACGACGTGCACCTGCGCCAGGCCAAGCAGCAAGGTGTGAAGATCGTCATCAACACCGACTCCCACCACACCTCGCACATGGAAAAGATCCGCTACGGCATCCTGCAAGCAAGACGAGCCTGGCTGACCAAAGACGATGTCCTCAACACCCTCCCACCGCAAAAATTCGCCAAAGCCATGAAGCACGCCTGGTGAGGCTGGTTGGGATATCTCACATTTTTTATTCGCTCCTCCGTAAAATATTCATTCTTTTGGATTTACAGAATCGGATATGCCGTCGCGACCGCAAAATCTTGATTCTAAATAGCTTGCACGTAAAATATTCTGGAATAAGGGCTTAGAGTAAGATTCTCCCCGACCTTCGGTCCGTCGTGAAACGATATTGCCGATGTCGCGTGCATGCCGTCAGTCTTGCGCTTTCGCGGACCTCGGTCAAGGTTGTTTGTCACAACAAAGTCGAAAATTACCTGTGGAAAAACTACGAGTTTCTGCGCCGGGTCGCAGCGCAACGCTTCCAAGAGTAGACCTTAACCCAGCCTAGAGAAGCTTAGTCCCCGGCGACGACGCCCGTTTCGCTCGAGACAGTTGTCGTCGGGCGGACCGCAGCGCCGAGAACACCTGGTGACCGGGAGGAAAGATTCTTTGGAACGACACCTCTGCTAGGAGCAAGCGCTCTCTTGCGGACGCGTGATCGGTGGCCATGAGTATCTTGCACGCATAGAAGTCGCAGTTTGCCTGGACAAGGGTGTCCTCAGAGCTGCTCGATCTTAGGGCGTCCAGCAAGCCGAGCAGATCGGACGGGGTCACAAGCTTGCTTCTTGTGCAAGCTATGCACTCGTCGAACACAGTGGGGTTATGAGGATCGACGCTCAGTAGGCGACTCATTGCGTCCAGCATGGTCCGCTTATTGCCGAGCTTTATGAGCGCTGCTAATAGCAGCTTCCAGCCCTTGTACTGGTTAGGAACGAGCGCCAAGCTTTCCTCCAGCGCCTTCCTTGAATCCTCTAACCGATCCATTTCGCTGTACCAAGCTCCAATCTGAACGAGAAGGTGGGCTCTTTCCGCGACCGGAAGCGACTTCCCATTGAGCTTTGTCTCGGCATCATTGATCTGCGCGGTGTGGTCGCGTTTGACCTTCATCGGGAACGCATCTCCGACCATAAAGCGCAATTTCCTCAGATTCTTCCGTTCCAAGCTCTCGGGCGTGAAGAGCACACACATGAAGATAAAGTCCTCGAAGTCCACGAATCCCGTGAACTCGGGGGTAGGATAAGTTTTCTTCTTAAAGCGGCGGATAACGGTCACGGCGCCCGCTCGCCTGTTCCGCGCCCTCTCTAACAGAAGGATTTCAGCGTCTGAGTCCCCCTTGAGCATGTATTCCTCCTGGTATTCGAGAAGTGCGTCGAGGCTGTTGACCTTGTCGTTCCTCTTATCCCAAAAGTTGACGTACATAAACTCGTTCCGCTTCACCGCATCCTCAAAGCTGAGGCCTCGTTCATAAAGCGTGGCAACCATACCTCGACGCCGGGTCGCGTCCACGATCCATCCGAACGGAGCCGCAATTATCACTCCTCGATCTCCGGAATGGGGTATTGCCGCGAAGCCCTGGAGGACTTTCAGTTCTTCGAAGTTCAACACGTCGAGAATCATGTCCACATCATCGTTGTGGGCGCGGTTAACGGCGGCTGGAGTGTAACCCTCCAAGGCGACCATCATCCCAGTGTGTGCTTCGACATCACGCATCAGTCCTATAAAAGCCTCCACATCACTGACATCGATTTTCCTTCCGCGGTATTTTGCATCGACCACGATCCTCACCGCGAAATCGGAGGTGTGTTCTTCGATTAGGAGGTCGATCTGGCGCTCGACCTTTGAGAATTTGCCAACCAGCTTGGCGTCATGCGTGATGTGTGCCGACGGATAAGTCTGGCGGAATTGTCCTTCAATTTCGCCTTCGTATTCGCGCCAGTCCATCGCGACAGTATAGGCCAAGCCCCGCTGAGCAGAAGTTTTCCACAGGCCTTTGATGTTCATCCAACCTTGACCGAGAAAACTGGAAATTTAAGACTGGGGAACCGCAGTAAAGAACCGCGCCGAGGCGGTCGCTTCGAAGAGGCACAAATGAAGGTGCACATTTACCGCAAAGTAGAGACTAGCAAGGCGATTACTGGGGAGTTTTGGCTTGACGGACTCATGGAATGCTACTACTTGGAGCCATCGCGCTTCACACCTTACTATCCTGGGCATCCGTGCATTCAAGCGGGAGTCTTCCGGGTTGTACTGACTATGTCACCACACTTGGGGTACGTCTGTCCGGAGGTGCTTGGCGTTCCGGGACGAACGGCAATCCGGTGGCACATCGGGAATTATCCGAAAGACGTGCTAGGGTGTTGCGTGGTGGGTACGGAGGTGGGAGAGGATTGCGTCGCGCACTCGAAGGTCGCATTTGATGCCTTGATGGCAAAGCTCCGAGGCAACGACATCGTCGCCGAGTATCATGATTTGCCTCAGCAGCCGGAGGACCCAAAACTCCTTTCGACGTATGATGTGGCGTAGAATCGTCGGCAGTACTCACAAACTTACGGCACAACCCTATGCCTGATCAGACTCCCGCTCCGCCGCCCCCCACGCCTCCAGCGCCTCCCGCCGCGCCTGCTGGGCCCACCATCAACATCGGTGAAGAGTACGGCACGGCCAAGAAGAATCTGCCGCCCGCCAAGATTGTGCTCATCGCGATTGGCGCTGTGCTCGTCGTGGTGCTGATCGCGTCGTTCGTGAAGCGCGCCAAGCCGCAGGCCTCAGGCTCGCTCGACAACGTCGTCGCGGTCGAGATTCCCGGTCAGAATTCGACGATGGTCGCGCTCACCTTCACCATCCGCAACACCAGTGACAAGATGCTCTACGTCCGCACCATTGAAGGCTCGATCAAGGCTCCCAGCGGAGAAGCCACCGCCGAGGCCGTCTCCGCAGTCGACTTCGACCGCTACTTTCAGGCCTTTCCACCGCTGAAAGTCGGAGCACAGGCCGCTCTTTCCCCGGAAGCCAAAGTTCAGTCTGGCGAGACAACAGCGCGAACGATCATCGTCGTATTCCCCATAACCCTCGACGCCTTCAACCTGCGCACCTCGACCAGCGTCGTGGTCTGGCCCTACAACGAGACCGTCCCGGTCACGATGACGAAGTGACTGACGAACATCCAAAAGCACGACGTGTCTCAGTTGCAGAGGTTTCCTTCGTGAACCTTCGTGTCCTTCGTGGTGATCGCTTTTTCGATTCTCTTCGGGCCACACCTTGCACAAACTCAACCGAATGGGTTCCTATACCAGCATGAAGATCTCCAAGCGTTCTGCTTGCTCCATCGTTCTGTTCCTTGCGTTCCTCCTCTCAAGCCTGCTCGTCACCGCTGCGCCTGCGGCTCACTCCGGCAAGTATCTCGTGTACGTCGGCACCTACACCGAGGAAGGCAGCAAGAGCAAAGGCATCTACGCTTTCCGCTACGATGCCGCGACCTCTGAGATCACGCCGCTCGGCCTTGCTGCGGAAGCGACCAATCCATCCTGGGTCACGCTGCATCCCAACGGACGCTTCCTCTACGCCGTGAACGAGGTCGGCAACTACAAAGGCCCGAACAGCGGAGGCGTGAGCGCATTCTCCGTCGATCGTGCCACGGGCAAGCTCACGTTCTTGAATGAGGTCGCGTCCCGCGGCGCGGATCCCTGCTACGTTACCGTCGACCAGACCGGCAAGTATGTCCTGGTGGCGAACTACACCGGAGGCAGCGTCGCAGTCTTCCCAATCCTCGCCGACGGCAAGCTGGGCGATGCTTCGGCCTTCGTGCAGCACACTGGCAAGGGCACCAACCCCGAGCGGCAGGAAGGCCCGCACGCCCACTCTATCGACCTATCCCCCGACAACCGCTTCGCCATGGTCGACGACCTTGGCCTCGACGAACTGCTGGTCTACAAGTTCGACGGCGCCAAGGGATCGCTCACGCCGAACGATCCGCTCTTCGCCAAGCTCGATGCCGGTGCCGGCCCGCGCCATTTCGTCCTTCGCCCCGACGGCAAGTTCGCCTATGTCATCGCTGAGATGGGCCACACCGTCACGGTGCTTTCGAATGACGCCGCGAGCGGGAAGCTGCAACCCGTACAAACAGTCCCCACACTTCCGAAGGATTTCACCGGCCGCAACGACGACGCCGAGATCCGCGTCCATCCCTCGGGCAAGTTCCTCTACGCGTCCAACCGCGGCGACGACAGCATCGCCATCTACACAATCGATCAGGCAAAAGGAACGCTGACTCAAGTGGCAATCACCAAGACCGGAGGCAAGGAGCCGCGCAGCTTCGAGATCGATCCCTCCGGCACGCTTCTGTTTGCAGCAAATCAGAAGTCGGACAACATCGTCGTCTTTCGCATCGAACAGAAGACCGGCCAACTCACGCCGACGGGAAAGGTCCTCGACGTGGCATCGCCAGTGTGCATAAAGTTCCTTGCTGCGGAGTAGATCGCGTGAGTCCGTCACCGTGCGTCGCGGTGTCTAATCAAGGAATGTCGCGGATGATTCTCTGCCTCTCGTTCATGTTGCTCGCCAGCTTCACTTGGGCGCAGGGGCCATCCCTTGGCAAGACAGAGCAGGCGGCCCTGCAGCGCGCGAAGAGCGCGCTCGTCTCGTCACTCGACAGTTCCCTGCCCAAGGTGAGCCTCGAGTTCTTCCTGAACTACGAAAGTGGAGGCGCAGACATCCGTTGGGAAGTAAACGACTGCGGAGAACAGACCGGCAATCCGGCGACGGACCGCGGCAGCGACTCTCGCATGTGTGTTGAGGCCGACTTCGCGAAAGACCAGACGGACGTGACCGTCACGGTTTCAGTCGGAACCTTTAAGAAAGGACCGTCGGGTGCTCCCGCGCTCTTCAACGTGACCGTCCAAGGTCCCAACGGGAAGATCCATTCCCCCCGCCTCGGCGATCTGCCCAAGGAACTGCATCGCCCGACTCGCGGAATGCCCCGAGACTTGCCGCTCCCGATTACTGCTTTTTCTGAAGGAATCTGCGCCGCGCCAGATGCGTGTCTGCGTCCGGCTTGATCTCGTCATACTTCAGGCAGGAGATCGAGCCATCGACTTCCAGCACGGCCAGCGCGACCTGCTCGCAGCTGTTGATGCCATGTTCACGCATTGCGCGGTGCAACTCGTCCATGCTGACTCGTTCGCGAGCCATGTGCGATTCGATCACCTTTCCGTCGTGAATGAGCAGCGAAGGTTCGCCCTCAATCAATCGGCGAATGCGGCGGTTCGAACCGGATGCGGCGGCCACGCCGTAGTTCAACACTAGCAGAGTGCACGCCGCGACCGCGCCGCCCAGCAGCGACGTATCAGGCCCGGTCATCGCATTCTGTACGGAGTTCGACAGCAGGAGCAGCAGCGTGAGGTCGAACGGGGTCATCTGTCCGACCTCACGCTTGCCGCTTAAACGCACACCAATCAGCACCAGCAGATAGATCACGCCCGTGCGCAGCACGATCTGCAACAGCACGGAACCGCCGGGAAAGAACGCTCCGCTCATGCTGGGCTAACCATACTAGTTCGCCGTGACCGGCACCGGAGCATTCTTCGGCGTGCTCAGGTATCCCGTAGCCTTGTTCTTGTCCACGGTCCACACGACGAGCTCGAACAGCATGTGATCGCGGCCGGAGTAGAACTGGATCGGCTCCGAAACGTTGCGATCCTTCTTCTCGATCGTCTTGTCGTCGGAGGTCACGTTCATGGTGAACTTGCCCTTCTTCGCGTCGGCCTTCTTGAGTTGCAAACTCACCGTCGACACCGGCTGCGGCTTGGCGCCTTTCAGCAACGTGAACTCGTAGTAGTTGCGGTCGCCCTTGTGCTTCAGGATCTCGAGGTCTCCCGCAGTGTGAGCAATCAATCCGCTCTGGACGCCCAGGTCGCCAATGGTGCTCTGCAGCTTGGCTTTGGTGGCTTCCAGATCGGCCTTGGTGGAAGCGACGTCGGTCTTCACGCCACCCACATCGGTCTTCACGCCTGTGATTTCTCCGGACACGGCGCTGATCTGCTCTTTCTGTTCCTTCTCCAGGCGGCTCTCGGAGGCCTTCTGCTGCGCCTTCAACTCGGCCACGCGTTGAGCCAACTCCTGCTTGGTCAGGCCGACTCTCTCGCGCAGAGCATCGCCCTGTGTCTCGCTGGTCTGCATGCGATTCATCAGCTCTTTGACCTGGGCCTGACTCTTGCCGAGGTCGTCTTGCAGGGCGCTGACCTGCTTTTGGGTGGTGTAGTGGGCGTATCCGGAAACCGCCACAAACGCCACCGCCAGCAGAGTCAGAATCCACTTTCCAACATTGGACTGATGTTCCATGTGCATCTGATCGCCTTCATCGGCCATACACTCTTCCTCCTCAGGAAGCTAAAGATAAATTGCAGGGATACGTTAATTGTTCAGCAGGACCACTACAGTGTCAATTGGCTCGTGGTATGCGCTATCGCCGCAGAGCCAATGCCTCCCGCAGGGCCGGCTCCGGATCGCGCCGGATCAGCGCGGCCTGAGGCCCCAGTTTCTTCTCCAGTTGCTGGCGAGCCGCAACCAGCGGTTCGGGCACTGAAGAGTTCGGAAGTGATTTCGTCAGACTCTCTGATTTCAAAAAGGACGCATAGGCCAGCCGCTTCGGGAAGCCCGTATCGTCGAGGAAGCGGCCATACACCGACCAGTCTTGCGCGCTGGCGCTGTTGTCACCAGCCGACTGGTCGAGTTGCAAGGCGTGTTGATAGAGGCGCAATGCATCATCCACTTTGCCGGTCTTGGCTTGCAACTCCGCCTCGTTGACATCTGCCAGACTCTCAAGCTTCGGTTGGCTGGTCTGCACGGCAAGCTTTTCCGCCAACCGATAAGACTGAACAGCCATACCGGGCTGCGCGGAGCGCGCCTGGCAATCCGCGAGGCGCAACACAATGGCGATCACCCGGTCAGGCGTGGGCCGGTCCTTGGCGGGTTGCCGCGCCAGTGTTTCCAGAAACGCGGTGTAATGCGAGGCAGCGTCTTGTGCCTTGCCTTCGCGATCTAGTTCGTCGGCGAGATATAAGTGCACCAGAGACTGGTGCGGATCCACCGCCAGCGCCTCATTCCAGTTTGCCAGAGCCTGATCGCCGTGACCGCGCTGAGCCGCCAGGAAGCCGCGATCGACCAGAAGGTTGGCATCCTTGGGCGCATATTTCAGCGAAGATTCGGTCAGACTATAAGCTTCATCAAAGCGGTTCTGATCGATGAGCAGGCGCAACAAACCCTGGCGCGCCGCCGGATCAGACGGATTGGCTTGAACCGCGCGCTTCCACGCGGCTTCGGCCTGTTGCAGATCTCCATCTTCCATCTCTTTACGAGCCAAGCGCATTTGCAACGAGCTATCGAATCCGTCGAGCTTCGCGGCCCGCTGCAGGTCCTGCAAGTCGTCGGTGTTCAGAGCGAGGTAGTAGCGGGCCTGGTCAACCGTTCCCCACACCAGCAGCAAGAACACCGCGGCCACCCGCACGAAACGAGCCCTGGCTGTGCTTCCGGCCAGCCATCGAGCGGCAGCGGCTATGGAACCGCCAGCCTCAGTCGCTGCATCGGCGATCTTCTCCCGCGAGTTGAGCAGCAGCGATGCGATACGCCCGTCGCGCAGCTTCCAGATAGCACCATCGAGAATGAAGTGGTGAATGTTGACCAGCGCGGTGAAGATCAGGAAGCTCGACGCGAAATCATGATGGAACGCCTTGCTGGCCAGCCACGGTCCGGGGACGAATAAGGCGATGCCTCCGGTGACCAGCACACCAAAATAGGCCAGCGGCCGCCAGTTGCGCCCGGACTTGCTTTCACCCGCGGCTTCGCGGCGCGCGTAGTAACTCGTAATCCAGAGATACTGCGCCGAGTGCATCACCGCGAGCACGCCGGAACTGTAGCGGCTCTGCGGAATCTGCAGCCCCTTGATCAGCGAGATCGCCGCCGGCAACAGGAACCACAGGAACTGCGAAGAGAACAGCGTCAGAGACGGAACCAGCTTTCGCCATCCCGTGACGCGCGCCAGCCGCGAGAGGCCATACACCGACAGAATGACGAACGCTGCCCCGAGGACGACTTGCTCCCAGCGGCTGACCGCAGCCGGAATTCCTAGCGAGATGAATAGAGAGTCCGTCGATGGCCCAGTGTGGAAGCCGAGGAACAGAATGAGATACGACGCGATGAACGCTCCGTAGAGAGCGCGGCGCGTGTTCTTGTCGGGATCTGCGCCCGCGCGGCGCGCAAACATCATGAACAGCCCGTAGTTCTGCCCGCTATAGTGCCAGGGACTCCACGTCAGGTAAATGGTGAAGATCCAGGGCAGAAGCCGCAACCAGAAATGCGACAGAAATAGCGTCGCCAACATCAGCGCCGTGATGTGTACGGTGAAAATGCGGTACTTCTGAAAATCTTCCGCACGATGATAGGCGCGATAGATCGTCGCCATGTAATGCGGATAGTTGAAGAACAGTGCCAACGCATAAAACGCAACCGCCCAGGTTTGCGCGCTCGAAGCCAGCGCAAAATAGGAAAGCAGCAGAAGCGGCGCCGACCAGGCTCCGCAACCGACGATCAGGTCAAGCCACGGACCGTAAATCCATGGCGCCCCGTCCTTCGATGCGTGCTTGGGTTTTCCCATAATCGATTGCCACAGGCCTTGCACCGCGCGGCACTCTCGCTGCCGCCGTGCTCACTGGCTTGTGTGTGGCTTGACGAAATTATAGGTGGGCGAACGCCAATCAAGCGTGCCTTGGTGGGTGCAACGCGGGTAACGAAAGTAACGACTGCGTAACGGCCTTAATCTAGAAGAAGGAAGAGCTTGATTTAACGAACTGAGGAACTGTATTCCTCTCTCCGCGCCGCAAGCCCTTTCTTGACCGCCATCAATTCGACCGCCTTGTGCGCGATGTGCTCCGCGCTGACTTCGAATTCCTTGATTAACTCCCAGGGAGCGCCCGAGTCTCCGAAGCGGTCTTTCACACCAATGGCTCCAGTAATGAAGGGCGAGCTATAGAGTTCAGGACTCTCGGTCAGGACGCCGCTCACGCGCCAGGCGAGAGCACCGATCTGGTGTTCCTCGGCGGTGACGACAACACCCGTTTCTCGCGCCGCGCGAATGATCGCTTCAGTATCGATAGGCTTCAGCGTGTGAATATTCAGAATGCGGGTCTCGTAGCCGAATTCCTTCTTCAGGATGTAAGCGGCACGCATCGCCTCGGGAACCATGGGGCCGCAAGCCACGATGCTGAGGTCCTCATGCTCATTCTTGTAGGTTGAGGCGAGCACGGTTTCGAACGCCTCCAGAAAATCGGGCCCCTCACGCCGCAGACGAATCGCGTTCGCAAGACCGAAAACAAAGGGCGTCTTCTCGTCGGTGACGATCGGAGTTGCCTCGCGCGCAAAGCGAATGTACTTCGGCCCCTTGTGTTGCAGCAGCAGATAGTTGGTCGCTTTGCGCGTCTCGACGACATCGCAAGGCACGACGACCGACATATTCGGCAGGCCTTGCATGGCGAAGAGATCTTCGAGCGCCTGATGGGTCGCACCGTCGGGACCGACGGAAACGCCGCCGTGCGCCCCGGCGATCATCACGTTGAAGTTGCCATAGCAGACGGAGGTGCGAATCTGGTCGAGATTGCGTGCGGCGGCGAACGTGGCGTAAGTGCCGAGTACGGGCAGCTTCCCTTCCCGCGCCAATCCGGCCGCAGCCGAGGTTGCCGACTGCTCGGCAATGCCCATGCTGATCCAGCGCTTCTTGCGGTCGGGCTTCCCGGCATAGAAATCACTGATGGTGATCGATCCCGAGATGTCGAGGCCCAGGCAAACCACGCGCTCGTCATCGCCATTTTCGGCCAGCGACTGACCAAAGCCTTTGCGCGTCGGTTCCATTTTAACTTTCATCGTTTCGCCCGCATTCCACCAGTAGTCGCGGGTGAACTTCGGCATCTTAGCGGCGAGCTTGAGATCGACTTCCGCCTGGTAGTGCTGCGCTTTGTCCAGTAAATGCCGTACCGGAATCCGGTCAAACAACGCGAGTTCCGACAAGCCTTTAGTTAACTCTTCGTAGTTCGGAGCCTTGCCGTGCCATCCGGCCTGATCCTCCATGAAGCTGACGCCTTTACCTTTCACGGTATCGGCCAGAATGACAACGGGACGGCCCTTCGCGGCCTTGGCCTGCTCCAGTGCATCCACAACCTGATTCATGTCGTGACCATCGATACGCATCACGTCCCAGCCGAAGCTGCCGTATTTCGCGCAGAGCGGCTCGACGTTCATCACGTCCTTGACCAAGCCGTCGATCTGCAGGCGATTGCAGTCGATGATGGCGATGATGTTGTCGAGCTGGTAGTGTCCGGCTTCCATCGCGGCTTCCCAGACCTGGCCTTCCTGCTGCTCGCCGTCGCCCATGATGCAGAAAACCTTGTGCTTCCTGTGATCGAGGCGGGCCGCAAGTGCGAGGCCTACGGCGATGCTCAATCCCTGGCCTAACGATCCGGTGGAAGCTTCGACGCCCGGCAGCTTCAGCCAGTGGGGATGGCCTTGGAAGGGCGAACTCAACTTGCGGAGTGTGACCACGTCTTCGATGGGACAGAATCCCGCAAAAGCGAGCCCCAGGTACAAGCTGGGAGCTTTGTGTCCGGTGGACCAGATGATGCGGTCGCGATCGGCCCATTCTGGATTCTTCGGATCATGGTTCGCGATCTTCAGGTAGAGCGCGGCGGCGATGTCCATGATGGAGAGCGTGCCCCCAGCGTGTCCCGAACCGGCGGCGTGCAGGGCAACCAGATCGTAGCCTCGCATCAGGTTGGCTGCGTCTTTCAGTTCTTCGATGGAGTATTGGCGGAAGACTTTTCCGCTGGTCGAGTCGGTGAGGGCCATGGCCTCTCCTTTTTTGGCGACGAACAGGCTTGCGCCGGACCAAGAAGCACATAGGACGTGCTTTAGTGAGGCTATCCGGGGGGCAATGCCCCGGCTGTGATTCTGATCACATCAGGGGGTGACTCGAATTTCGTCATTGTTGCGCTTTCCCTCAAACGCCCCGGGCCAGAGCCAGCGTACAATTCAGGGAGCCGTGCATCGGCTCAAGTGGTTCTGGGGGTGTCTGATGCGCAAACGTGAAATCTCTGCCCGCATTCTCTCTATGCAGGGCGTTCTCATCCTGGTGGTAGCAGCGATCCACCTGGCAGTCACGCCCATTCTGAGGAGCACGGTAGCTCGTGAGATCTCTCCAACGGACTTCCAGTTTGTATGGCCACCGTTCCTGCTGAGCTTCTTGATCATGGGCATCCTCCTGGTTCCGATCGGCGTTTCCACCCTGTTTTGCGCCTCAGGCGTTAGGGCCGGGGAACGGTGGTCCTGGCGCTTTGGGATCACCAACGCACTCGCGATTCTGAGTCTACCCATTGTGCTTGCCCTGACCATGGAAACACGATACTTCACAGCGGTACCGTTCCTGATCGCTGCCATTCTGATTACGCTGGTGGGCGTTTCTATGTGGCTGCCGCTGTGGTGGGTCCGCGCTGAATTGACGGGAGATTCCGGTCGCTAGCAGGTGCTGGACCGGTGTCGGGATGACGTTATTCGAACTTTATTCGAACTTCATTCGAACTTCCAGCGCGTGGACTTGGTCTGGAAGTATTTCTCCCACATGGCGAAGACGGTTTTGGGGCGGACGGCGAAGACTGGTTCCTTCATGGAGAGGATGTCGTTTTTCATCGAGGACATGTCGAAGTTGTATTTGGGCTTGTACTTCGCCAGGAATTTGCGGCGCGCGGCGAGGTCAGCGATTTCTGCGACGCCTTCAACGATCACGGCTTCATTCGCCTTTTCATTGCAGATGACACAGTTGGGATTGCGGGCGAGGTTGCGAGCCTTCTGCGACTGGCTGCCGGTGCTGAAGAGCAGGCGTCCGTCTTGCCACAGGCCCCAGACGACCATGGTGTGGGGAGAACCGTCAGGCTTGACGGTGGTGATCCAGTAGTTGTGCGATTTCTTCAGGCGCTGCTCGGCCCAAGACCACGGCAGAAGGCCTTTCGTGCCCTCGGGGAAGCCGTAACCTAGAGCATGCGGCCGGCTGGCAGTCGGTGTCTTTGGCGTTGCTGAACGCTTCTTCCCGGGCATGAAGAGTCCCCAGAATGAACCACAGAGGACGCAGAGGACACGGAGGCGGCTTCCGTGTTCGCGGCGTGTCGGGCTACAGATTCTCCTTCGTCCACTGGTCGATGCGGTCGAGGGCTTCCTGCAGGTTCTCCAGCGAATTGGCGACGCTGAAGCGCAGGTAGCCTTCGCCGAATTCGCCGAAGGCGGTACCCGAAAGCACAGCCACTCCGGCTTGTTCTAGCAGAGCGTCGGCCAGCGGCTTCGACTTCCATCCCGTCCGCTGGATGTTGGGGAAGACGTAAAAGGCGCCTTTCGGCATGCGGCAGGAGAAGCCCTTGATCTTGTTCAGTCCGGCCACGAATACGTCGCGGCGGCGCTGGAACTCGTCGCGCATGTGGTCGACGGAACTCTGGTCGCCGCGGATCGCCTCAATCCCCGCGACCTGCGTGAAGCTCGCGGTACAGGAGTTGGAGTTGGTCATGAGGCGCGTCATGTGCGCGGCGAGGTCGGCGCGCATCACGCCGTAGCCCATGCGCCATCCCGTCATGGCGTAAGTCTTCGAGAAGCCATCGAGCAGGATGGTGCGCTCCTGCATTCCGGGCACCGACATGATGGAGAAGTGCTGGCCTCCGTCGAACAGCAGGCGGCTATAGATTTCGTCGGACAAGATCATCACGTTGCGGTCGCCGATTATCTGGGCGATGTGCTCGATGTCGCGGCGTTCGAGAACGCCGCCCGTGGGATTCTGCGGCGAGTTCAGGATGATCAGCCGGGTGCGGTCGTTGATGAGCGAAGCGAGTTCGTTGACGTCGAGCGAGAAGTCGCGTTCTTCGCGGAGTTGGATCGGGACGGCGCGTCCGCCGACGTAGTGGATCATCGACTCGTAGATGGGGAAGCCGGGATTGGGATAGACGACTTCATCTCCCTCATCAACGAGCGAGAGGATACTGAAGAAAATAATGGGCTTGCCGCCGGGGACAACGACCACTTCATCGCTTGTAACTTTCACGCCGCGGGTGCGGCTGACGTATTCGGCGAGCGCCTGACGGAGATCGGGCAGTCCCGCGGAGGGACCGTAGTGGGTCCAGCCTTTGCGCAGGGCGTCGACGCCGGCGTCGACCACATTGGCGGGCGTGTCGAAATCCGGTTCACCGATTTCAAGATGGATAATGCTCTTGCCCTGACGCTCGAGGGCGCGCGCCTTGTTCAGAACTTCGAAGGCGGTTTCGGTTCCGAGCCGCGACATGCGGCGGGCTAGATGCAATTCGTATTGGGTGGTTTGCGCCATGATGAGAAAACTCCTGAACAAGCCAAACGGCACATTATACGCCCGCGTGGGAGGGCATAAACCACTAAGGGCACGAAGGTTCACGAAGGAAGTCTCTGCAAAAACAAGCCTTCGTGTTACTTCGTGACCTTGGTGGTTTAGGGTTTCCTTTGCCGAGTCGGACGGGCTACCATTCGACGGAATCAATGACACGACCGACAACGAGGTCCTATGAACTCCTATCTCGACGAACTCTACGCACATCAGGAATGGGCCGATGCCGAACACTGGCGCGCGATCGAGGCGCATCCCGCGGCGCTGGCCGATAAGGCGATCCGCGAGCGGTTACTGCACATTCATCTGGTACAGCATGGGTTCTTGTGGGTCACGAGTCCGCAGCGGCCAGAGTTCGCCTTCAAGAAGTTGGAGGACTTCCCTTCGATAGCGGATCTGAAGGCGTATGCGCGGCAGGGTCTGAATGAACTTGGCGAACTATTGAAGAAGACGGATCAGGGTCGCATGGAAGAGATCATCGACGTGCCATGGTTCAAGCCGCCCGCGAAAATCAGCGTGCGCCAGGCACTGACGCAGGCGGCGATGCACAGCCACTATCATCGCGGGCAGAATGCGACTCGGTTGCGGGAGCTGGGAGGAGTTCCTCCGATGACCGACTTTATTGTGTGGCTGAAGGACGGACAGCCTGCGGCGAACTGGCCCGTGGGCTAAAACCGCGCTGGTCAAAAGTGTTGGTGTCTGGGCGCTCTTATGAAGCGACGATGAACTTGGCGAGAACCTTCCAATCCGCCTTCGGAACGGTTTCGCAACTCCACTCCCCGTCGAATTTCGGAGAGTGCCCATGTTTTTCTTTCACTAGTTTGTACAACAGATGGTGAGGTACGAGAAACCATTCACGTCTAACGCTGGCGTTGAAACTGGTGCTCGGAAAGAGCATCCACAGAGAAGTGCTCCCGTACTTGTCTTGATTCACCGTCATGCGACTCTTCAACTGAACCGCTCGAAGTTTCCCGGTTGGCGTGCGCAATACCAAATCTTCTCCGTAGCAGTCAGCTTCAGGATGGTAGACCCTGTAGCCGCACCGGATCAGGAGTGCGGTCGCCTCCGCCCGATTGGCTGCCTCTATTTCGTTCGCTGTTGGAACCCTTATCTTTGCCATGAATTACCACAATCTCGAAAAAAAAGGCGAGACTGTGATTTATTCCGAGACGCTGTGCTCTTCGTTCTGCGAGCGCAGAACGCGGTCGACGGAGTACGGAGCGCGGCGGCTGGGCTCGTGGTAGTGGCGGACTTGCATTTCGCCGAGCAGACCGATCGCGAGCAGGTTTAGGCCACCAAGTAGCAAGCCGAGAGCGGCCATCATTAGCGGGCCGTGTTCGGCCATCACCGGGACGTGGCGCAGGAATTTCTCCAGGCCGAGCCACATCACGATCGCGCTGCCGCCGAAGATGCTCATCATGCCGAAGCTGCCGAAGAAGTGCAGCGGGCGGGACAGATAGCGCAGCAGGAAACGGATGGTCAGCAGATCGAAGAAGACGCGGAAGGTCCGCGTAATGCCGTAGTGCGAAACGCCGCGTTCGCGGTTCACGTTGCGGATGGGCACTTCGCAGATCGTTGCGCCATGCCATGAAGCCAGCGCCGGAATGAAGCGGTGCAGCTCGCCGTAGAGCGGAACCTGTTCGAGAATGTCGCGCCGGTAGGCTTTGAACGTGGTGCCGAAGTCGTGGATATCGACTCCGCTGATCTTGGCCATCATCCAGTTGGCGATGCGCGAAGGGATGCGGCGCATCCAGAAATTGTCGACGCGAATCTTGCGCCATCCGCTGACGATGTCGTAACCCTCGGCAATTTTTTCCAGGAACAGCGGGATGTCGTTGGGATCGTGCTGCAGATCGCCGTCCATGGCGATGATGTACTCTCCGCGGGCGTGGTCGAAACCGGCGGCGAGGCCTGCGGTCTGGCCGAAGTTGCGGCGCAGCTTGACCACGGTCACGCGGCTGTCGACGGCTGCGATTTCGCGCAGCATGGCGAAAGTGTGGTCGGCGGAGCCATCGTCCACGAGCACGATTTCGAAGGTTTCGCCGTGCGCCTCCATCACCGCTTTCAGGCGGTCGTAGAGGTCGGTGACATTCTCTTGCTCGTTATGCAGCGGGACGACAATAGAGTACTTGGGCACAGTTTTTCTATTATAGACGGAAACCCTGCTCTCAAGTTCCCGGTTCGCAGTTCTCAGTTGGGTACCTTCGGTCTAGGATCCGGACTCCGGCTCGGTCTCGCAACAACTGCCCTCGCCTGGCTCAGGCACGATTTTTCGACGAAGGCCCGTCGGCACGCCCGTATGTGACGCCAGTCACGGAGTTCCGGGGCTATTCCGCCTACGATTGAGTGGACTCGTCAAGATAAAGGGCTGTCGAAGAGGCTCATGCCAAACAAAGTTCGCGTGGGGATTCTTGGGTACGGGCGCATGGGGCGCGAGTTCGTCGCCGCCATGCAAGAAGACGGGCTGTGGGACGTGGCGGCGGTTTATGACATCTGCGGCCAGGCGCGCCAACTGGCTCGACAAAGGGTGCCGAACGCCGCAATCTACGACGATCCGGGAGCCATCTTCGGGGATCCATCGATCGAGGCCGTGGGGCTCTTCACGCTAGCGGATGCGCGTCCGCAGCAGATTCGGCAGGCGCTGGCGAACCGGAAGCATGTGCTGGCGGAGAAGCCGATTGGGCCCGACGTCGCCACCGAATGGCAACTGGTGCGGGAGATTGAAGCCAGCGATCGGTTGGTGGCCGTCAATCTATTCAATCGGAATGCCTGGTATCACAAGGATGTCCAGCGCTTCATCGCCGAGGGTGAGATCGGCGAACTGGCGGTGATCCGCGTCTGCCACATGACGCCCGGACACATGCCTCTCGAGGGGCACGATCCCGAAGGCCCGCCGTTTCACGACTGCGGCATGCACTATGTCGATGTGGCCCGCTGGTACGCCCAGAGTGAATACAAAACCTGGCATGCACAGGGTATTCGCGCATGGGGCTACAAAGATCCGTGGTGGGTGCAGGCCCACGGCACCTTCGCCAATGGCGTAGTGTTCGACATTACGCAGGGATTCATCTACGGGCATCTGGCGAAGGAACAACCGCACAATTGCTACGTCGACGCGATCGGCACGAAGGGCGTGGCGCGCATGCGGCATGACTTCGCGGAAGCGACGGTGGAGTTGTACGGCGTCCACAACACGATTTGCAAAACGGCCGCGTTCAACGACAAGAAGTTGGATGTGATGGTCGACGTTTTCGCGCGATCCATCCTGGCAGGAACGAACTTGGGATTCCCGCAGGCGCGGGACAGCGTCATCGCATCGGAAGTGAGCTGGGCGATGCTCAATGATGCCATCGCCAACGTTCCACCAGTGCGCGGAACGCCGGAAGAAATGCAGCAGATTCTGGAGCATCGCCGCAGTCTGGTGAACGGCTTTGGGCTGCCGGTGAGAACGCGGGAAGTGGCCAAGGAAGAACTGGTCGAGGATTGAGTTCGGCAACCTTCCGCGTCACTATCCGGACGTAGTTTCAGCCCTGGTCTTTGAGCTTCAGCTTCGATTTATTCTCTTCCATGAAGGCTTTGATCTCGTTGGCAGCGCCGAGCAATCGGTTCCATTGCTCGTAGTAGAGAGTGACGGGGAAACGGCCGAGGCCGTACACGCTGACTCCGCCTTTTTCGCCGACTTTAAAAATGAGGTCTCCGCTGCGCTTCTTGGTTTCAACCTCTTTTTCCAGTTGAGACAGTTTCGCTTTCAGTTCTTCGTAGGTGGGTTCTGGCATAGTTTCCTCGCGTTGGATTATGAGTGCGTGATGAACGGAATACTCGGTTTACGACTTGGTTTCAATACCTTGCCGGGAATTTCACCAATGCCCGCCCGGTCGGTCAGGACGCGCACTCCCTCTATAGTAACTTGCCCGGAGTTGCGCGGCGGTGGATAACCCTTATAAGCTGAACAGAGTCTAATCCCAAAGCGGGAAAGCTGTTGCCTGGAGTTCGTGATGCGTTTGTGGGGAAGTATGTGGAAAAAATGGCCGGCTTGGCTGTGCCTGTCCTTGATGCTCTGGACGGTCGCGGCGGAGTCTACCCATAATCACCCCACCCGGACCGAGTCGGCTTCCTGCTCGATTTGCGTAGTGGCGCACAGCGCCAGCCCCACCGTAAGCTCCGGCCAGACCGGTCCAGTGTTTGCCGCGATCGGTCTGCTGCGCGAAGAAGATGTCATCGCGAAAACCCGGTTCGATTTCGCTGACCGGGGCATTCGCGGTCCTCCTGTCCTGTAGGGATCCCTACAAATCGATGGTTTCGGCTGGACGTTCAACGTCCGGTCCGGGCCTGTTCCCTATTGATCTTCTTCTTTCTTCATACAGGAGGGCATATGCCTATTCTTCATACGAGGCGCTTCGGCGCGTTGGCAGCGATGGCGTTGTATCTGGCCGTCACGATCGCGGGCGCACAGTCCGTGGGTAATTCGGGTTCGGTGAATGGAGCCGTGCTCGATCCGACGGGTGCGGTGGTGGCTGGCGCCAAGGTTGAGATCCGCAATCCAGTCAGCGGGTTTGATCGCTCCACGACGACCGACAAAGACGGGAAATTCGCATTCACAAATATTCCCTTCAATCCCTACCACCTGGTGGTCACAGCGGAAGGCTTTGCGGCGTCGGTTCAGGACGTGGAACCCCGCTCAGCGGTGCCGGTCAGCGTTGCCATCAAACTGCAAGTGGCAGGATCGACCACTGCAGTGACTGTGGAAGCCGAAGGCGGCGACCTGGTAGAGAACGATTCTACGTTCCACACCGACGTGGATAAGGACCTGTTCGACAAGCTTCCTCTGGAGAGCCAGTCATCGTCGGTAAGTTCGCTGGTCACGCTCTCCACCCCCGGCATCGCGGCCGATTCCAATGGCTTGTTTCACGGACTGGGCGACCACGCGGAAAACTCGTTTTCGGTGGACGGCCAGCCCATCACCGACCAGCAGAGCAAGGTGTTCTCGAACCAGATTCCGCTCGACTCGATCGAGTCGATGGAAGTGATCTCGGGAGCGCCACCCGCGGAATACGGCGATAAGACGAGCGTTGTAATCAACGTCACGACGCGCTCAGGCCAGGGCATGACCACGCCGCACGGCGTGGTGACGGCTTCCTACGGGTCGTTTGGCACTTCTAACCTCGGGTTCAATCTGGGTTATGGAGGCCAGAACTGGGGGAATTTTATCTCTGCCAGCGGGCTGCACAGCGGCCGGTTTCTCGATCCGCCGGAATTCGTCGTGATGCATGACAAAGGGAACGAAGAGAATCTTTTCGACCGCGTAGACTACCAACTCTCCACCGCCGACTCGATTCACTTGAACTTGGGCTACACGCGCTCCTGGTTTCAGACACCGAATTCTTACGACGCGCAAGACGCCACCCCATGGAATTGCGTCGTCGTCTGTAATGGCGGACTGGACCCAAATGACAATGTCGTCGGCCCGGCAGACCAGCGCTCCCAGATCAAGACGTTCAACGTCGCGCCTTCCTGGACGCGATTGATCAGTCCCACAACGGTGTTCACTCTGGGCGCCTTCGTTCGGCGGGACGATTACAACTACTATCCCAGTGCGAATCCCTTCGCGGATTTAGGACCTCCGGGTGTGCAGAGCGAGACCGTAGGTCAGAATCGCACACTGGCGAATACCGGCCTGCGCTCCTCCGTGTCGTACGTAAAAGGAATCCACAACGTAAAGGTGGGAGCCGTCTATGAGCAGACGTTCCTCACCGAGAATGACACGGTGGGCATCGTCGACCCAACCTATCTGCCTTCGCTGACGGATGCGAATGGTCTCCCCTGCTTCGTCGGTGGTATCGCCCTGGACGGTCCATGCACCACTCTGCTTCCATACGATCTGACCCAGGGAGGCGGGCTGTACGCGTATCACGGGCATACGGACGTAAAGCAGCTTGCCCTTTATGCCCAGGATTCAATTACCAAAGGAAACTGGGCTCTGAACCTAGGCTTGCGGGGAGACTTCTACAATGGACTCACGACGCACCGGGAAGCAGAGCCGCGGCTCGGCGTCGCCTACAACGTAAAGCACACCAACACGGTTCTCCGCGTTTCGTACGCGCGGGTGCTGGAAACTCCCTTCAATGAGAATCTGGTGCTCTCCAGCCTGGGATGCGCGGACCCGGTCTTGAATCCCCTTCTGCTTTGCTCCTCGCCGCTCACAACGCCGTTCAGTCCTGGGTGGCGCAACGAATTCCATGCCGGAATCCAGCAGGCTTTCGGAAGGTACCTCGTCTTCTCCGGCGAATATATCTGGAAGTACACGCACAACGCATACGACTTCAGTGTGCTGGGAGCAACACCCATCACCTTTCCAATCGAATGGGACCGTTCCAAGATTCCGGGATACGCGGGCCGCGTGAGCGTGCCGAACCTTCACGGGTTCTCAGGACTCGTGGTGTTCTCCAGCGTGGCTGCCCGGTTCTTCACTCCCCAGATCGGTGGAGCCGGCGCCGTTCCTTCGGCCGTGGGGCCGTTCCGCATCGACCACGACGAGAAATTCAACATGACGGCCCACATTCAGTACCAGCCGTGGAAGAAAGGGCCGTGGATGGGCTTCAACTGGAGGTATGACAGCGGCCTGGTGGCCGGCCCCGCGCCGTGCGCCGGAGGCAATTGCGCCAACGGCCCCTTGGGAACCGATACCGTGGTCGACTTTTCTGGTCTTAGCCCGGACCAGCAGTTCCAGGCCGGATTATTTTGCAACGGAGTGCGCGCCACACCACCCAGCGCAGCGAATCCGATTGGAACTCCGATCAGTACAACAGGCACTTGCCCCGCATCCGAGTACGGATCTTCACTTCTGCACATACCGGCACCGGGAACGGAGAACGACGATCACAATCCACCGCGCATCGCACCACGGAACCTGTTCGACATCGCTGTCGGGCATGACAACCTTCTCCATGGAGAAAAATACAAACTGAGCCTGCAACTCACGGCCATCAACATTACGAACAAGTACGCGCTCTACAACTTTCTGTCGACGTTCAGCGGAACGCATTATGTGACACCGCGAACTCTGACGGCGGAGTTGGGATTCCATTTCTAACCCCCTGTCACGCGTAGAACAAGAGGCGGCCCGTGCGAGCCGCCTGCTTCTTCTCAATCCTGAAATTGGGCTCGTGTAAATGAATGTAAAACCTGGTTCCCTGCGCGTATGGATGCACCGGGATTGGTACAATAAAAGAAACCGCCATTCAAGATCACGCATCCATTCGCAATGAGGGGAATCATTGTTTATTAAGTTCGCCGCAAGACTTAAGGCCAGCCTTGCGCTCGCCAGCTTTTTCACCGCGTTGAGTGCCGCACAACAGACGACGCCCTCGGCCCCTGCGCCGTCGACTCCGGAGGTTCAGACTCCGACCAACCCTAAGACCAAGTCAGAAGGGGAAAAGAAAATCGAGAAGGAAGAGCAGTCCCAGCGGGTACTGGGGGTGCTGCCGCAATTCGCGGTAACCAGCCGACAGGATGCTTCGCCACTGACTTCGGGAGAGAAGTTTCGCCTGTTTGCGAAAGAAACCAGCGATCCCGTCACGCTGGGGGTCATCGGCCTGCAAGCGGGCCTGAGCCAGGCCAATAACGAATTCCCTGCCTACCGTCAAGGCGCGGCGGGTTATGGCAAGCGTTACGGCGCGTCGCTGGCGGACAGCGCCTCCAGCGGATTTTTCAGCAACTATTTCTACCCAACCCTGCTCAAGCAGGATCCCCGCTATTTTCGCCTGGGTGAAGGCCACAGCTTCGCACACCGCCTGTTCTTCGGAGCACGGCAGGAATTCTGGTGCCACGACGACAAGGGCAAACACGTCGTTAACTGGAGCAGCATCCTGGGCTCGTTCACCAGCGGGGCAGTCTCAAACCTGTACTATCCCGGGCGAACCCTGATTTCCATCACGCCCGCGACGGCCACCACTCCCGCGATTCCGAATTATGAAGACGATCGTGGAGTCGGCCTTACGCTAAGCCGCTCCGCGATCGCTTTGGCGTACGGCATGGCCGGTGGTGTATTCGACGAATTCTGGCCCGACATTCATGCCATGCTTCACAAGCACAAGAAAGCGGACGCGCCGACGCCCTCGACCTCGCATCCCTGATCGGGAGGCAGACATTCCTGCGACGCGAATCGTGTTTGCGGATGCCCCGCACGTCACCCGCGCGGACGCGCCTTTCATACAACCGTTAGAGACCAGTTGCATCTATTTTCGTACCGGAAGGGAACCAGTTGGACAACTCGAAAGGTCGGCGTTCATCGGTAAAATACTGTAAACCCTTCGTGCCACAATCGATTCCGTCGGAGGATGGTACTTTGTCTATCCAGTTTGCCGCAGTATTTTCAGTTTGTCTTGGAATAGCGAGCTTTTTGACGTCGCCTGCGGTTGCCCAACAGACAGAATCATCGTCGCAGCCGGCTGCGGCAACCCAGTCTGCGCCGCCCGGAACGCCGGTTCAGCCAGATTCCAAACCTGATGCCGGGTCCGCTCCTGGTGCTCCGCAGTCCATTCCTCTTTCGAAGCAGCAACCGAAGCGCATCCTCGGTATCATGCCGAACTATCGGGCAGTGAGCGCAGGGGAGATCCCTCCGCCGCCCACGCCCAAGCAGGCTTTCATCATCGCCACCAAGAACAGCTTCGACTATTCATCGTTCATTTTTGTGGGTATCACTTCCGGGCTGGCAGAAGTCACGGATGCTCATCCGAAATTGGGTGAAGGCATGGCGGGCTTCGGAAGATATTACTGGCGCGGGTTTCTCGACAAGACGGACGGGAATTACCTTGTGATCTTTGCCTTGCCGAGCGTCTTTCACCAGGACGAACGTTATTTCGCCAAGGGCGAAGGCGGGGTCTTCAAACGCGGAATCTACGCTGCCTCCCGCATTCTGATCACACCGGACTACCACGGACACGACTCTTTCAACGCCTCGGAAGTCTTCGGCCGAGCCGCGGCCCAGGGCATTTCCATCTCCTATTACCCCAGTTCAGACCGCACCGTCGGAGCACTGGCGGTGAAGTACGGATGGGCGATGGGGCGCGACGCTCTCACCAATGTCTTTCGCGAGTTCTGGCCAGACATCGCAACGCACGTGCTCCACCGGCATCCGTAAGCTGGAGCGATCGAGAGCGATGCCGGAACTACGGCACCCACGCCGGCTGACCAGCGCGTCGACCTGGCGTTTCCAACTCAACTTTGCCCGTGCTCATGTGATTTGAATCACGGCATGGTCGCCATTAACTCCCTAACATCTCTCCAGTTGTCGAGCTGCGTAGATGCCCCAGCTCGGCCCTGGACAGCTGGGAGATGCTCATGAAATGGGTGCTGGTAGTGGTTGCAGCCGCTGTTCTAGCGGTCGGGCTGTATGCCGGCGGCGCGGCGCCCGGAGTTAGTTCAACTACGGTCAGCGCGATCATCGTGGATTATCCGTCCGAAGGATCTCTGTTTCCTCCTGACATAATTGCCCCGACATTTCAGTGGCGCGATGCGGAACCGTCCGCCGCGGCATGGCGGATTGACGTGACGTTTGCCGACCGGTCGCGCTCCATCCAGTTCTGGTCGCAGGGCGAGAAGATGAAGCTGGGGGAACTCGACACGAGCCTGACTGGCTACGTACCTCCGACCCTTACTCCGGAGCAAGAAGCTGCCCACATCTGGAAGCCGGACCCGAAAGCCTGGGCTGAGATCAAGAAGCATTCCGTCAAGGGACGCGCCACGGTCACGTTCACAGGGTTTCGCAGTGAGAACGCGGGTGAGCCGGTTTCGCAGGGCCAAGTCAACATTCAAACTTCGACCGATCCGGTAGGTGCGCCCATCTTCTATCGCGACGTCCCGCTGATTCCGACTCCACCGGAACAGGGTGAGCGGGGAGTGATCAAGCCGCTGCCCGATTCTGTTCTGCCCAAGATCAAGTGGCGTTTGCGTTATATCTCTGGCACCGAGAACAAGGTGGTAATGGAGGGGCTGCCGACCTGCGCGAATTGTCATTCCATCGCGCGCGATGGCAAGACTCTCGGGATCGACGTCGACGGGCCGCAGAACGACAAGGGTCTATACGGGCTGATTCCGATCCACAAAGTCAGTTCGATCAGCAACGACTACATCATTCACTGGAGCGCCTTCAGCGACAAGCTGGCCCAGAAGCGTTTCGGATTTATGTCGCAGGTTTCGCCGGACGGAAAGTACGTCATCACGTCGATCGATGTGCCCGGCGGACATGGAACGCGCGTGGTCGACCGGCTTTATAACGGCTTTTTCAGCGACTACGGATTCGGGCAGGTCTTCTTCCCTACGCGGGGTGTACTCGCCTGGTACAGCAAGGAGACGGGCAAGCTGCATGTCCTGCCGGGGGCGGACGATCCGAATTACGTGCAGACCAGCGCTTTCTGGAGTCCCGACGGAAAGTATCTGATCTATTCGCGAGGAGTGGCGAAGGATCCGTATGAGACGGGGCATCCGCGGGCGCTGTATGCCAACGATCCGAACGAGACGCAGATGCATTATGACCTCTACAAGATCGCGTTCAACGACGGCAACGGCGGCAAGGCGGAGCGGCTGATCGGAGCCTCGGAAAACGGGATGAGCAATAACTTCCCGAAAGTCTCCCCTGACGGCAAGTGGATTGTGTTCGTGCGCAACAAGAACGGGCTGTTGATGCGGCCCGACAGCCATCTGTACATTGTGCCGTTTGCGGGCGGAAAAGAGCGGATGCTGAACTGCAATCTGAAAACGATGAACTCGTGGCACAGCTGGTCGCCGAACGGGCGCTGGCTGGTGTTCTCGTCGAAGACTCCATCGCTCTATACGCAGATGTATCTGACGCACATCGATGACAATGGAAACGACTCGCCCGCGGTGCTGATTGAGCACGCTACCGAATCGAACCGCGCGGTGAACATTCCTGAATTCATGAATATCGCGCCCGGCGGACTGGAGAAGATCGACGCACCGGCAACGGAGTTCTATCGCCTGTTCGACGTCGCGGTGCAGTTGGCCGACAAGAAGCAATATGACGCGGCCGTGCCCGCGTGGAAGCAGGCTCTGGCGCTGGCGCCGGAGGATCCACGGGGGCACAACAACCTGGGCATCGCGCTGGTAGCGACGGGCAAGTTCGACGAAGCCATTACGGAATACAGAAAATCGTTGGAGCTGAATCCTTCGAGTTCGCAGACGCACAACAATCTGGGAAGCGCGCTGGCGGAAGCGGGACGAGTGGATGAAGCACTGCCGGAGTTCCAGAAAGCAGTGGAACTGAATCCCGACAATGGAGCCGCGCGAGTCAACCTGGGCAACGCACTGGCCGCTCAGGGCGGACACCTCGATGACGCCATTCAGCAACTGAATAAAGGCATTGAGCTGCAACCCGAGTCGGCGAGCGCTCATAACGGGCTTGGAGTTGCGCTGGCGCGGGCAGGGCGGTTGGACGATGCGGTGCTGCACATGGAGAAGGCAGTTGCTGTCGCGCCGCAGGCGGCTGACTATCGCTATAACTTCGGGCGAGTGCTGGCGGCGAAGGGAGACCTTCCCGCAGCCGTCGTGCAGTTCGAAGAGGCCGCGAAGCTTACCTCGATGCAAGAGCCGGTGATTCTGGAGATGCTCGCGGCTACCTATTCTGACACCGGGCGTTATGCGGAGGCCGTGAGCACCGCGCGGCGGGCTCTGGAGCTCGCGATCCAGCAGCACAACGATGGGCTAGCCACTCGCCTGAAGGCTAGTTTGGCGCGGTACGAGGGGCTGGCGCGGAGCGGGGCGGGACCCACGCCAACGCCGTAGGCCCCAGACTAGTAGCGCCGGCATCCCTTCGACTCCGCTCAGGGCAGGCTCTGCCGGCTGTAGCGAGGCAATCTCGGTCGCGCGCGGCCGAATCCCTTACATCATCCGCCTGGGCTCGAATGCCCGGTCTACCACCAGTTCCGGATGCAGGCGGCGGAAGGTTTCAGCCACGTGGCAGTTCCAGCAGACTGGCCGGTGCGTTGCAAAAACTTCGGGAAGCTGTTCGGGGCGGAATTCTCTCCACTCGGCAGTTTTGGCATCCGGCCCTAACAGGGCGGGCGCGTGATCGAGGTGACGAAGCTCACCGATCGGCTTGTGGCAGAACGCGCAGCTCTTCCCCTCGTACCACTGCGAGACGATATTCCACACCAGGCAGTTGGCGGGGTCGACCTCGATCTGGCTCAGGCACTCCTGGCCGCAGTCCTGGCGCTCGGGCCAGCGCGAACATTCTTTCAGGCGCAACGTGGGCTCGGAGAGGAAGGCTCCGATGGCGGCCTCCCCGGCGGCGACATCGACGGCCTCCGGCTTGTGCGTCTCGGGGCAGGTGATCAGGCGTTTTCCGCTGAACGTGAAGTATGCGCGGATTCCCGGGATGGCACGGAAGATGAAGAGTCCGGCCGCCAGCACTACAACAACGAGGGAGACGAACAGGGTGACCGTCATGGAGCACCTCCTGGAAAGCAGCCGTCAGCGATCAGCTTTCAGCCATCAGCAAAGGGCTGACTTGACCGCACTCTGGGCATTTACAGGATGAGGGCAGGCAGGCATTTCAGCGGTGTCTTGCGTCACCGGAAAATGTGATTAAGATCACTGGCAGCCAAAACCGGGCTGCGCCCGGCGGACAGACGAGGCGGCTGTCCCCACATTCGGACGCTGGCTCCACTTTGCTAGTCACCGACGGATGACGGGTGATGGCTTCCGTGCAACTGCATCTTCACGGCGATTGAGAGCCGGCGGATACCTTCGCGGATTACCTCCGGCTCACAGTACGAGAAGTTGAGCCGCATGTGGCGGCCACCCTCGTGGCCGTTGTTGGCGTAAAAGCTGTCGCCGGGAACGAAGGCGACATTCTCCGCCAAAGCCGCGGTCAGCAAAGCGTGCGAGTCACTGCCTTCCGGCATGCTCACCCAGAGGAAAAGACCTCCCTGGGGATGCGTCCAGCTCACTTCCGGCGGGAAGTATTCATGCAGCGCCTGCAGCATGGCGTCGCGTCGCTCGCGATAGACCTGGCGAATCAGCTTGACGTGCTGGTCGAGGAATCCGTCGCGCGCAACTTCGTAGGCGACATACTGGTTGAAAGTGGAGGTGTGCAGGTCGGCAGCCTGTTTCAGCTGCACCAACTTGCTGATTACATCTTCGGGGGCGACGATCCACGCCAGGCGGATTCCGGGTGCTAGAGTTTTTGAGAACGTGCTCAGGTAGATGACGTTGCCCAGCGTGAAACCGTTATCGCGGCGCAGGTTTTCTCGGTCGAGCACGACCAGCGGGGAGATGTGCTGGCCTTCGTAGCGCAACTGCCCGTAGGGATCGTCTTCCACAATCGGGATGCCGTATTTGTCGGCAAGCAGAATGAGTTGGTGGCGGCGGCCTTCAGACAGCGTGACTCCCGCGGGGTTCTGGAAGTTGGGCAGCACATACATGAACTTAGGACCAGCGCGTAAGCTGGGATCGAGTTGGTCTGTGAGCAGGCCGTCATCGTCAACCGGAACCGAAACATACTGCGCACCGTAGACGTTGAACGCCTGCAGGGCGCCAAGGTAGGTGGGAGCCTCGACCAGAACGCGGTCTCCGCGATTGATGAGCAGCTTGCCGATCAGATCGAGAGCCTGTTGCGATCCAGAGGTGATGAGGACGTTCTCAGCGCTGGCGACGATGCCATAGCGTGCCAGGTTTCGGGCGATCATCTCCCGCAAGGGTTGGTAGCCCTCAGTGGCGGAATATTGCAGAGCCTCGGCTCCGTGCTCGCTGAGGACTTTGTGGCAGGCTTCCTCAAAGCGCTTCACCGGGAAGACATCGGGAGCGGGCAGACCGCCGCCGAACGAGATGATTTCGGGCTTCTGAGTAACTTTGAGAAGTTCACGGATGGCGGAGCTTTTCACTCCCAGCGTGCGTTGCGCGTACCGCGACTTCCAGAGCGTGGACATGCGCGAATGCCTCCAAAACACAGGTTTCAAAGTTTCAAGGTTTCGAAGGTTTCAAAGACAAAACCAATGCACTCTGAAACCTTGAAACATTGAAACCTTGAAACTTCTAGTTTAGTCTTCGCCAACCAGTTCCGGCTCTACCGAAACATGAACATGCGGGTGAGCGTATGTATCGTTTTCCTGTGCATCGACTACGGCGATGGCCGCCACGTTCACGACGACCTCGACCGTCGCAGAACGCTGCAGCACGTGGACCGGTCGGCTCATTCCCATCAGGATGGGACCAATGAGTTCGCCACCACCGACTTTCGCCACCAATTTGGTTGCAATGTTGGCCGACGCGAGATCGGGGAAAATCAGTACGTTCGCGCCACCCTTCAATGAACTGAAGGGATATTGCTCTTCGATGATCTCGGGAGAAAGAGCCTCGTCGGGCATGATTTCGCCGTCAACCATCAGAGTGGGATCGGCAAACTTGATCAGTTCCACCGCCTTGCGCACCTTGGTGCAGATGGGATGGTCAACGCCACCGAAGCTGGAGAACGACAACATCGCTACCCGCGGGATCAGGTCGAAGCGGCGCGCCATGTGCGCCGTGCAGAGCGCGATCTCAACCAGATCCTCTGCCGTGGGCTCGATGTTTACGCTGGAGTCCGCGAGGAAGAAAACTTCTCCTTTGCGGGTGATGACGGCGTAGCAGCCGGAGACGCGGTGCAGGCCCTCGCGCATGCGGACGATCTGCAGCGCGGGACGAATCGTGTCTGGAAAGTGCTGCGTCACGCCTGAGACGAGCGCGTCAGCGTCGCCCATGCGAACCATCATGGAACCAAACACGTTGCGGTTATTGATCAGCGTCTGCGCCTCTTGCAGCGTGACGCCTTTACGCTGGCGCAGACGGAAGAGTTCCAGAATGTAGTTCTCGCGATGGTCCGACGTTGCCGGATCGACGATCTTCATCCCTTCGAGATTCACGCCGAGTTCCTGCGCCCGGCTCTGAATCTTGGCCGGGCTCACCCAGCAGGATCGGATGCCCGATCTTCTCTTCGACCAGTACATGACAGGCGCGCAGGATCTTTTCGTTGTCGCCCTCGGGGAATACCACCTGCTTGGGATTGGCCTGCGCTTTATGAATCATGGTGCGCGAGACTTCGTAGGCCTTGCCCAGGCGGCGTTCCAGTTGAGCGCGGTAGGTATTGAGATCGACGGGCTCCTGCGCGACTCCGCTGCGCATGGCGGCTTCGGCAACGGCGGAGGCCTCCCACATCAGCACGCGGGGGTCGAACGGCTTTGGGAATGAGATATTCGCGGCCAAACTGCAAGCGGGGCACGCCGTAGGCGCGGCAAACAGAATCCGGGACGTCTTCTTTCGCCAGATCGGCCAGCGCGTGCGTGGCGGCTAGCTTCATTTCTTCGTTGATGGCGGTGGCGCGTACGTCGAGCGCGCCGCGAAAAATGAACGGGAACCCGAGGACATTGTTCACCTGATTGGGATAGTCGGAGCGCCCCGTGGCGATGATGACGTCGGGGCGGGCAGCCTTGGCGTCTTCGTACGTAATCTCAGGATCGGGATTGGCCATGGCGAAGACAACGGGGTCGGGCGCCATGGAGCGCACCATATCCTGATTAATCGCATCTTTCACCGATAGCCCTGCGAAGACATCTGCTCCGACCAAAGCCTCGGCGAGCGTGCGCAGAGGCGTGTCGTGCGCGAAACGGTCTTTGTACTTGTTCATGCCCTCTTTGCGGCCTTTGTAGACGACTCCCTTAGTGTCGCAAAGGGTGATGTTTTCGCGCTTCACACCGAGCTGCACATAGTGCTCGGCGCAGGCGATCCCGGCCGCTCCGGCTCCGTTGAAGACCACGCGCACTTTGCGGATGTCTTTGCCGACCACTTCGAGAGCGTTCAGCAAAGCCGCGCCGGAGATGATCGCGGTCCCGTGCTGGTCGTCGTGGAAGACAGGAATCTTCATCGTCTTGCGCAGTTCTTCTTCGATCTGGAAACATTCGGGAGCTTTGATGTCCTCGAGATTGATGCCGCCAAACGTAGGTTCGAGCAACTGGCAGAGCTTGATGATCTCGTCGGGATTGTGGCTGTTCACTTCGATGTCGAAGACGTCGACATCAGCAAAGCGCTTGAACAGGACAGCCTTGCCTTCCATGACGGGCTTGCCGGCGAGGGCTCCGATGTCGCCCAGTCCGAGCACGGCGGTGCCATTGCTCAGGACCGCAACCAGATTGCCGCGGCCGGTGTATTTGAAGGCGTCGTGCGGATTCTTCTGAATTTCGAGACAGGGTTCGGCGACGCCGGGTGTATAGGCCAGGCTCAGATCGCGCTGCGTACGGCAGGGCTTGGTCGGTGTGACTTCAATCTTTCCTGGGCGCTCCCCATTGTGATAATCGAGGGCCTGCTGCTTGCTGATTAACATAATTTCCTCCATGC
The DNA here is from genome assembly GCA_963701935.1 of uncultured Acidobacteriaceae bacterium. Taxonomy (GTDB): domain Bacteria; phylum Acidobacteriota; class Terriglobia; order Terriglobales; family Acidobacteriaceae; genus Sulfotelmatobacter. The sequence goes on from CAVPBT010000007.1 coordinate 604,703, forward strand.
CTCGGGCCGGCACACACTGCGACCGCCAGGGACAACCCACACTCTTGGGTATATCCCCGGGGTAGTTGATGGGCCGTGATTACGATCACATTCTGTGGTGAGCGTACGGTCGTCGCCAAGACACTGTTTCCATTCAGCTTCGGGTTGGGTAGCGGAGACTTTCGTCCGCCACCCGGACACCGTGCGCCAGACAAGCGACATGAGTGCTACTCTTTCGGGCTCCTCTTCCACATAGGCACGCAGGGATTCCAGTTGTGAACGTCCTTCTGGAAATCGCGGCCGGTTTGGGTGGCGCCCACGCTGGCGAGGTCCTCCACCGGGGACTTGAGCAGTTCGGCAATGTAGCTCTCAACTTGCTCGCGCAGGCGTGGGTTTCTCAGAGCCTCGCGCAGATCGGTCTTTTCAATGTGGGTGAATCCGCCGCATAGCGGACATTTCACAACGTCGTCGTTCACCATTGCTGGCCTCGCGATCAGGGAATGTCGCGGGCGTGCCGCTCCGCACCGTTCCCGCTCTTCCATTAAAGGACGAGGGGCATTCAGCAGCAGTGACAAGGGTCGCTGGGGATGGTGATCGGCGTCACAGTTTGGGATGAGGGGGCGGAATTCGATGAGTGGCGACCTTGCAGCAGGTGTCGTCCGCACACCCGACCTGACCGAACCGCCCCATATTTGATCTTGCATTAACTAGAGTTCTCATCACTGCCCAGTTCCCGCCAGGCTCACCGTCTGTGGGCTGCCGCCTCCCGAGTCCGCGACAGAAATAACTGCGCTACGGCTGCCCTTCCGAGTTGGCGTAAACGTCACACTGATGGTGCAGGTGGCCCCGCCTGCGACCGCTACTCCGCAGGTGTTAGTCTGGGCAAAGTCTCCGGCGTTCGCTCCGGTAATCGTGATCGACTGGATGCTGAGGGAGGTTAGCGCTGTGTTGGTGAGGGTCAGCGTGTTCGGCGCGCTTGTCTTGCCTACGGCTTCGGTTCCGAAGTTGATGCTGCTGGCGGAAAGCGATACCACGGTGCCCGTTCCCGAAAGGGCCACGTTTTGAGGACTGCCAGCAGCGTTGTCGGAGATGCTGAGCGATGCGGTGCGGGCGCCGCGCGCTTTCGGGTGGAAGGCGACACTGATGGTGCAAGTGGCGTTGACGGCGACGGTTGAGCCGCAGTTATTGCTCTCCAGGTAGTCAGTTGGGTTGGCGCCGGTCATTGAAATAAGCGAGATGGTTAAGGCAGCGGTGCCGGTGTTGGTGAGCGTGACGGTTTGCGGTGCGCTGGTCGTGCTGACGAGCTGTGTGGCGAAGGTCAGGGTCGTGGGCGAGAGCGTTACGACTGGAGCGATCCCGGTTCCGGTCAGGCTGACGGTTTGCGGGCTGTCCGGAGCGTTGTCGGTGACGCTGACTGTGCCGGTGCGCGTCCCCGCCGCGGTGGGGGCAAAGGTCACGGTGATCGAGCATTTTTTTCCAGCCGCGATTGAAACGGTACAGGTGCTGGTGACCGCGTAATCGCCGCTGGCAACGATGCTGTTGATCGTGAGTGTTGACACACCGGAGTTGGTCAGAATGATGGTCTGCGGGGGGCTGACGGTGCCGACGGTTTGGCTGGCGAACGTCAGGCTGGTGGGATTGAGCGTAACCAGCGGGCCGCTCTGCACGCTCTGAGTAAGGGGTGCGCCCGTGTGCGGGACGAAATTGGTGTCGCCAGAATACGCGGCGGTGATGGTGTGGCTGCCGACGGCGAGGGTAGAGCTCGACAGGCTGGCCGAGCCGGCGGTCATGGTTACCTTCCCGAGCGAGGTGGTGCCGTCGTAGAAAGTTACGGAGCCGGTGGGAGTGATTGTGGTATTGATGCTGCCTTTGACCTTGGCGATGAATGTGACGGACTGGCCGGGGGCTGAAGGATTGGGGGAACTGGTGGTAGTGATGAAAGTTCCGGCGGTATTGAGGAGGATGCTGACGGTGCCATCGATGTGGTTCGCGGCCGCAATGTCGGGAGCGCCATCGGCGTTGAAGTCGCCGCAAACCAGATATGCAGGATCGCTGCCAGCTGCGAAGGACACGGGAGCCTGCAGGGTTCCGTTGCCCTTGCCCGAGTAGATGTCGATGGCGCCGTCATATTCGCCGCCGGCAACGTCCATGAGGCCGTCGCCATTGAAGTCGGCGACAATCAGGCTGTAATAAGTTGTTGTGGTTGTGGTGGTCATGGCCTTCTGAAAAGTACCATCGCCGTTGCCGAGGGAAATGGTGATAAAGACGGCTTTGGTAGATGGGTCGGAGCCGGACGCGATCAGGTCCAGCTTGCCGTCGCCGTTGATGTCGGCGACGGTGACCGTGTAGAAGTCGTCCTTGGCATAGAGCGCGGATGGACCAAAGGTGCCATCGCCGTTGCCGAGCATAACGGTGAGTCCGCCTCTGATTCCACCGCTGCCGACGCTGGCCACCACGAGGTCAAGTTTCTTGTCGCCGTTGAAATCGGCGAGCGCGAGCGCGTCCGGCGCGATTTGACCCACTGGAGTGTCCGAAGCGGTGCCGAACGTTCCGTCACCTTTTCCCAATAGGACGCTGATGTCGTTACTGTCGTAGTTGGCAGCTACCAGGTCGAGGATGCCATCGCCGTTGAGATCGCCGGTGGCGACGAAATCAGGTCTGGCGTCCGCGTTAAAGTCGGTTGCGACGCCGAACGTTCCGTTGCCGTTCCCGAGTGCGACTTCCAGAAACTCTTCGCTACTGGGGACTGTGGCAACGTCGAGATTTCCGTCGCGGTTGAAATCTCCGACGGCGAGCGATATGCCTCCGCCGCCACCAACGCCCTTCTGAAAGGTTCCGTCGCCATTGCTCAGCAAAACGTCGGTCGCCGCGAAGGCCAGATCGGGGATGCCGTCGTTGTTGAAGTCGGCGGAAACGCCGGGGCCGCCACCACCGCTGTAGACAGGAGCTTCGAGGAAGGTTCCGTCACTTTTGCCGAAGGTCACAGCCAGGGAAGATACGCCCTGGTAGACCAGACCGGCGACGTCGAGATTTCCGTCGCCATTGAAATCGGCGACCAGCAGTAATTGAAACCCGTACGAAACATAGTAGCCAACGCCGGTTTGGAAAGTGCCATCTCCGTTGCCCAGCATCACAACTAGAGCAGGCGAATTCCTATTTGCGATGAGGAGGTCGAGGTTGCCGTCGTGATTGACATCGGCGAGAGTGACACCGTTGATGTCCGATATTGCGGTAAAGCTTTTGGCCGCTTGAAAGGTGCCGTCGCCGTTGCCGAGAGAAACGTATGCGTCGGTTCCCGTCGAGCTTGAGATGTAGGTGACGAGATCGGGATGGCCGTCGTGGTTGAGATCGCCCACAGCCAGACCAGACATGGAGACGCCGAGGTAGGTGGTCTTGCCGGCTTGAAAGGTTCCATCGCCATTGCCCAGCGCGACCGTAACGTTGTCGTTCGAGGAATTGGCGACGATGAGGTCGAGCTTGCCATCTCCGTTGAAATCGCCGGTGGCGAAGCTGGTTGCGGTCCCACCCAGAGATAAGGTGGTCGGAGTCTGAAGGGTTCCGTCGCCGTTGCCGAGCAGGACATTGACGTCTGGTGTGGCATTCAGCAGCGACAGGGCGACGTCGAGCTTACCGTCATTATTGAAGTCGCCGACAACAATTACGGATGGCGTGGTCGCCACGGAGATCGTCTTCTCTGCCTGGAACGTGCCATCGCCATTGCCGAGCATGATCCTGACTGCGCCGAAACCATTTTTGTCGGGATACTGGCCGACGACTACGTCGAGTTTGCCGTCACCATTGAAGTCGCCGACTGCGATACCGATGAGTCCGGTGCCCGCGACGTTGGTGAAAAGCGGGGCCTTGAAAGTTCCGTCGCCATTGTTGAGCGAGACTGCCACCTGGTTGCTGGTGTTGTAGTTGGGGAAAACGAAGTCGGGCTTGCCGTCGCCGTTGAAGTCGCCGACCGCAATTTGTGTAAGGTATACGTTGCCGAAGTTGAAGATCCTGGGGGCGACAAAATTCTGCGCGGAAGCCAGAGTGGCCAGGGTGAGCAGCGAAGTGATCAGCAGGATACGATTGCGCAAGGGACCTCCATACAACGAATACAGCGGACGCCTGAACCAACGAGTCGAAGGCTATCCTCGACCTGTCTCGGACGCTGAGCCAGCAGCGGGTCGCGCTTGTGAGGGAGGCTGAACCGAGATTGCGGGGTATTGTACATCCCGGCGAATACAGCGGACTAGTGTGAAGGGATTTGCAAGGTGGACCGGCCTCAACCTCTCTCAAAAGTCCATCGCGACTCGTTGACCGTTACGTGGGCGAGACCCCTCACAACGGCCGGCAGAGCCTGCTCAGAGAGCAGTCGCAGGAGCGCCGGCGCTACCTAGCACGCGGCGCGACTGCGCCGTCAGTAACGCCGCGCACTCGATTCCGTGATTGGAACTGACCTTGCCCCAAAAGTAATCCCGACAACGTTTACGCCGCTTCCCTTTCCCTGCTAACATCATTGGTTTACAACTCAACACTCAACCAAACCTGATCACGCCTTCATACATTCAACGGAGGAAACATGGCAATCAAAGTTGGCATCAATGGCTTCGGAAGAATCGGCCGCAACGTTTTGCGCGCTTCGCTGAAAGATCCAAACCTGGACTTCGTCGCGGTCAACGACCTGACGGATCCGAAAACGCTGGCCCATCTTCTGAAGTATGACTCGGTGCTGGGCAACCTTCCGAATCAAGTTTCGGCCGGGCCCGACAGCATTACCGTCGACGGCAAGACCATCAAAGTGTTCAAAGAAAAGGACCCGGCCGCGCTGCCCTGGGAATCCGTGGGCGCTCAGGTCGTAATCGAGTCGACCGGACGCTTCACCGATGCCAATGACGCCAAGAAACACATGCGCGGGCCAGTGAAGAAAGTCATCATTTCGGCTCCGGCCAAGAATGAAGACATCACGCTGGTGCTGGGCGTGAACCATGACAAGTATGACGGTGCAAAGCACCACGTCATTTCGAACGCTTCCTGCACCACGAACTGCCTCGCGCCGGTCGCCAAAGTCATCCAGGATGAGTTCAAGATCGTCTGCGGGACGATGACGACCATCCACTCCTACACCAACGACCAGGTGATTCTCGACTTCCCGCACAAGGATCTGAGGCGTGCGCGTGCAGCCGCGCTAAATATGATTCCGACTTCCACCGGCGCAGCCAAAGCGCTGAAGCTGGTGATTCCGGAACTCGGCGGCAAGATCGACGGCTTCTCGATGCGCGTGCCGACGCCCAACGTTTCGGTGGTGGACTTCGTCGTCTGGGTTGAGAAGAAGACGACCAAGGAAGAAGTCAATGCAGCGTTGAAAAAAGCGTCGGAGTCTGGACCGTTGAAGGGATATCTGGGCTACGAAGAGCACGAACTGGTGTCGTCCGACTTCAAAGGCGACCCGCGCTCCTCGATCATCGATTCACCCTGTACGATGGTGGCCGGCGGCAATTGCGTGAAGGTGATCTCCTGGTACGACAACGAGTGGGGATACTCCAACCGCGTGCGCGACCTGATCAACTACATCGCGAGTAAGGGCCTGTAAGACCGTAGCGCCGCCGTCCCGGCGGCGCTATCTTCTTCCTGTGGCGCGGGCGCCCTCGCCCGCGTGTAGACAGCACGAAAGAGGGCTGCGCGGGCGAGGGCGCCCGCGCCACATATACGATCGCCTGCAACAAAGGACGACCAGCCATGTCCAAGCTTTCCATTCGTGATCTGCCGCTCAATGGGAACCGGGTTTTCATGCGCGTCGACTTCAACGTGCCGCTCGAAGACGGCCGCGTCATGGACGACACCCGCATACGCGAAACTCTCCCCACCATCGAATACGCGCTGCGCCACGGGGCGCGCCTGATCCTCGCCTCGCACCTGGGCCGGCCCAAGGGCAAGCCCAATCCCAAGATGAGCCTGAAGCCGGTGGCCGAGCGGCTGCGCATGCTGCTCGACAAAGAACTGGCGCGCGGCGAAAACGTCGGCTTCTGCCCCGAGTGTGTTGGGCCCGAGGCCGAAGAAGTCGCGACGCAACTGGAGAAGGGTCAGACGCTCCTGCTCGAGAACCTGCGCTTCCATGCTGAGGAAGAAGCCAACGACGAGAAGTTCGCCCGCCAGCTCGCGAACCTGGCGGAGTACTACGTCAACGACGCGTTCGGCACCGCGCATCGCGCGCACGCTTCCACCGTCGGAATGACCAAGTTCGTCAAGCAATCCGCCGCCGGATTGCTGATGGAAAAAGAGCTGAAGTATCTGGGCAAGGCGTTGGAGCATCCCGAGGAACCGTTCGTAGCGATCCTGGGCGGCGCCAAGGTCAGCGACAAGATCGGTGTGATCGAGAACCTGATGAAGAAGGTTCAAGTGCTGATCATTGGCGGCGGCATGGCGTATACCTTCCTCAAAGCCCAGGGCCAGGAAATCGGCAAGTCCTTGCTCGAAGCCGACAAGGTTGATCTCGCGAAGCATTTGCTGGCCGATGCCAAGAGGCGAAATGTGAAGTTCCTGCTCCCTATCGACCACGTGGTCGCGCAGAAGCCCGAGGCCAATGCCGTAATCCAGCAGATTGGCGAAGGCCAGCCGATCCCGGCTGACAAGATGGCGCTCGACATCGGGCCAAAGACGATTGAATTGTTCTGCGAGGAAATCTCAACGGCACGAACCATTGTCTGGAACGGACCGATGGGCGTGTTCGAAGTGCCCGGATTCTCACGCGGTACGTTCAAGGTGGCACATGCCGTGGCTGACAATGGCGGAGCAATTTCGATTGTAGGCGGCGGCGATTCTGTCGCGGCCGTGCATGCCGCCAGTGTTGCCGACAAGATCACGCACATCTCCACCGGAGGCGGTGCGTCGCTGGAATTCCTGGAGGGAAAGAAGCTGCCGGGAGTCGAAGCCCTGACGGACAAGAAGTGAAGGATCAGAATTGACCTTCGTAGATAATGTTGCGCATGGCTTCACGATTCGGCTTCTGCTTGAGGGCAACAAGGCTATTGAGATTCATGGCCCTGCGGACATCACCAAGGAACACACTGACGCGATTGTGAATGCCGCCAACTCATCTTTGCTCGGCGGTGGTGGAGTCGATGGTGCGATTCATCGCGCAGGCGGCCCAGCGATCCTCGCCGAGTGCCGTCAGATCGTCAGCAAGATTGGAAGTCTGCCCGCCGGGCAAGCAGTCATCACAACCGGTGGACGACTCGCCGCCAAGCACGTCATTCACACCGTGGGTCCAATCTATCGCGGTGGCGAACGTGGCGAGGCCGAGACGCTGGCCAGCTGTCATCGCGAATCAATTCGGCTAGCCGACCAGAGCGCGCTTTCTTCCTTGGCATTTCCGGCGATCTCGACAGGCGCGTACGGATATCCAGTTGCCGACGCAGCGCCGATTGCAATTGCTGCCGTGATCGAAGCGCTGGCGCTCGCCAAGACCGTGACGACTTGCCGTTTCGTTCTCTTTGATATCCCTACCGTTCGCGCCTTCCATCGCGCTGCTGAAAAACTTCATCGTTCCAACCCTGCTTCCCCATTCCGAATTGAAAAGGTTCACTCATGAGAAAAAAAGTAATGGCCGCCAACTGGAAGATGTACAAGACCCCCGACGAGACCCGGGACTATTTTCGCGACTTTCTGCCCCTCGTTGCGGGCCATGACCGCGACGAGATCGTGGTTTGCCCACCCTACACGGATGTGGCAACTGCAATCGAAGCAGCCCGCGGGTCTAACGTCGCCATTGGCGTGCAGAACGTCCACTGGAAGGCCGACGGAGCGTACACCGGCGAGATCTCCGCGCCCATGCTGTTGTGTCTGGGCGTAACCCACGTCATCATTGGACACTCCGAACGCCGGCAGTATTTTGGCGAAACCGACGACACGGTCAACCTGCGTCTGAAGACCGCGCTCGAGTCGGGACTTACCCCGATCTGCTGCGTCGGAGAAGTTCTGCAGGAGCGCGAAGCCGGACTCACCGACGACGTCCTGCGCCGCCAGTGCGTGCGGGCTTTCCACGCTATCTCAGCGAAGAAAGCAGCGAAGCTGATTGTCGCTTACGAGCCGGTATGGGCGATCGGCACGGGCAAGACCGCAACGCCGGAAATGGCAGCCGAAGCCCATGCAGTGATCCGCCGTGAGGCAACTGAAATTTTCGGCGAAGAGTTTGCCGCCCAGTTGCGCATTCTCTACGGTGGATCGGTCAAACCGGACAACGCCACCGCACTCATGTCGCAGGAGGAAATAGACGGTGCGCTGGTCGGCGGGGCTTCCCTCGATCCGAAGTCGTTCTCTTCCATCGTCAAGTACTGAAAGACTCACGCAGCGAGTCCCATGGTAGCGCCGCCGACCCCGGCGGCTGTCGCGGCGGCGTCTCGCCGCCGTATCCCAAGCTCGGGACTCGCCGTCGTTTTCGTCCGGCATCGAAACGCCGCTTTTTCTCTGCGGGAACGAGTGCAGAGACTCCCATCCGTGATCCCCGTCACTGCAAGACCTGTACGCCGCGACTAGATTGCAATCACAGAGCCACGCAAGTGGGCCCCTCAACATTGTTCTTTTCGGAAGTGAGGAGGTCTTATGCAACTTTCGAAGCTTCGTGAATTTCTCGACTCCCGCCACATCAAGTACCTGGTAATTTCTCACTCTCTTGCCTACACAGCGCAGGGGGTCGCCGCCCTGACGCATCTGTCGGGCAAGAAGCTGGCAAAAACGGTGATCGTTAAGATTGATGGTATTCTCGCGATGGCGGTCGTCCCCGCCTCGGCGCACGTGGATCTCGACCGGCTGAGAGTCCTAACAGGCGCGAAAACGGTGGAACTCGCTACCGAGCGCGAGTTCAAAGACGCATTCCCCGATTGCGAGACGGGCGCGATGCCTCCGTTTGGCAATCTCTACGACATGTGCGTGTACGCCGACGCAAACCTGGCGGAATACGAAGAGATCACGTTCAACGCGGGCACGCATCGCGAACTGGTTCGCATGAACTGGGACGACCTTGTCCGACTGGTGAACCCGATGGTCGCAGACCTGACCCATCACCAGCCGGCGGTTGCAGCGTAGAACGCGGGTTAGTCCGGCGGGCGGAAAAGGGGCCGACGTGTGTCCCGGCGCCGCTACTGGAGGATCCCGATCGTCTCGTTTTCAGTCAGCTTTTCCTTCGTGAGACTTCGTGTCCTTCGTGGTTCAGGGTTTTTGCACTATCAACCGACCCTGATCATCGGACCCTCACATTGACAATTCGGCCATCCCACAGGCAAACTACCGCATTCGCTGGGAATCGCCTCCGGTGAGCGCCTGCTGCGGATTTACAGCAATATCGCCGTCCAGGCCTTATAATCACTGTTCACTTCGTCTATGGCCATGACCGAGCAACGGGTCTCGTACACGCTCGACTCCTCGTTGGAGACGATCGACAATGCCGAGGAGAAGGCGACGCGAATCGCTACGGAACTCGGCTTTCCCGACGATGAGATCATGCAGATTTCCATGGCCGTGCGCGAAGCTGCAGTCAATGCGGTGCTGCACGGCAATGCGTATGCCCCAGACAAGAAAGTAACCCTGGTTTTTGAGCGCGCTGGTGGCGACCTGATCATCACCATTCGCGATCAGGGCCGCGGGATGGACTTGAGCAAGATCCCCAATCCCTTAGCGCCGGAGAATCTGCTCAAAACCTCGGGACGCGGAATTTTCCTTATGCGCTCGTTTATGGATGTGGTCGAAATCCGGCCCACCGAATCGGGCACCGAACTTAAATTAATCAAGCACGTCCACGGGCCAACCGCGGGCGGCAAGGAGGCTTCCCAGTGAGCATGAAGGTTGGTAGTCGGCAGGTGGATGGAGTCGTGATTGTGGATTGCAGCGGTCGCATCACCCTGGGCGAAGGCAGCGTCATTCTTCGCGACACAGTGCGCGACCTGCTCTCCAAAGGCAACAAGAAGATTGTGCTGAACCTTCAGGACGTCAACTACATTGACAGCTCCGGGATCGGCGAACTGGTCAGCGCCTTCACCACCACCAAGAATCAGGGTGGCGAACTCAAGCTACTGAACTTGACCAAGAAGGTCAACGATCTCCTGCAGATCACCAAGCTGTATACCGTCTTCGACGTGAAAGACGACGAAGCGGCCGCGGTCAAGTCGTTCAAGTAGAGGTTCTCGGCGCAATCGGGTGCCCCGTCCTTGTCGCCTTTGTGCGACAGGGTGGGGCATTTCAGCCTCGAGGTCTCCCCTCCTAGAATCACATCATTGGGCAACTCTTTTCGTTATCATAGGTTCTGACAGCTTGAGGATGTTCGCCCGCGGAGGAGATTGCCATGAAACATGTCTGGGCTCCCTTCTTATTGATTCTCCCGGCTTTCCTGCTCATTTCCTGCGGAGGAAGTAGTCGCCAACTGCAATCGATCGCAATCACCAGGACAGCAAACGGCCAGCAGATCCAGTTCATCGCGACCGGCACTTTTTCTGCTCCACCAACTACAGTGACGCCTTTGCCGGTCGACTGGACGTTAGGCCTGATGGCGCCTCCGCCGCCCACGTATGATTACGCTCTGACCACGCAGCCGTACGTGTACGATTGTGCAAATGCCGGAGCCTCCAATCTTCCGGTGGTAGCTTTCGCACCGACGGATCCGAACGCGCCGCTTAGCGGCAAAACCACGAACGCGGTCACCGCGTCCGGCGGACTTCCCTGTCAATGAACTGGCACCGGTAGTCAGTTCGGAGCGATCAGTTCCATAGTGGAACTGATCCGAAGATTTCTAGTGCCGATCACTGACCTGCGGCGAACCCAATTCGTAGACTCTCGGTATGGATTGGGCACAGCTCAAATTGTCTCTACCCTTTCTCGGCATTGCTTTGTCTGTCTCCTTGCATGCCTCCGACTGCATCCCTATTCATGAAGCTGGCCAGCACGTGGGCGAAACCAAGTGCGTCACCGGAAAAGTGCTTCGGGTCAAGGTCGGCGAGAAGGGCGTCCACTTCCTCGACTTCTGTGAAGATCAGATGGCGTGCCCGTTCACGGTCGTGGTGTTCGCTTCAGGCCTGAAAGATGTTGGAGACGTGCGCCGCCTGGCAGGCCGCACCATCGAGATTCACGGAGCCGTCAAACTCTACGACGGACGCGCCGAAATCATCCTCAACCGCGTCGGCCAGATCACCGGGGGCGCAGCCATGATTCCTCCGCTCCCCAAGAACTACGACGTGGAGAACCGCGGCCACTACAGCGCCGGACACCTGCGCCCCACCAAGAAACCGGCGAAAACTAAGGCCACGCCCTCGGCCACGGCTACCTATGGCAATGATGTGGAAGGAGATGATCCGCCGTAGAAGACCTTAGACCGAGTCCCTGGGAGATCTTGAATTGACCAGGTCAATGAGCGCAGTGGTCTGGTTTCAACAGTTGCTTGCGACAGTTGGTCCGGTTTAGCCCGTGATCGGGGCGCAAACGGTGGCGGACAGCAAAGAAAACCGCCAACAGGTATGTCCAATTCCGAACATCCTTTGTCGTCTTTGAACACTCGTGCGCTGGCTCTTAGGACAAGATCGTTCGATTTCAAAGAGTTACACGGGGATACTGCTGGCGAGAAGGTTGCTTCTGGAAAAGTGGACGAGCGCGCCCGGCAGGGGGAATCGGATGCAGCTTTTACTTCAAGACTTTCGTTACGCGCTGCGGCAATTGCGCAGGAAGCCGGGGTTCACGGCCGTCGCAGTGATCACGCTGGCGCTGGGAATCGGCGCCAATACGGCAATGTTTTCGGTCATTCGCGCGGTCCTGCTCAGGCCGCTCGCGATGCAGGAACCCTCCCGCGTCATTTACGTGCAGGAACAATGGCGGGACATCTTCCCCGGTCTCTCAGTAGGAAACTTCGCCGATGTGCAGCAGCAAAGCACTTCCTTCGAAAGTCTTAGCGCGTCAAATAACGCGAGTTTCAACCTGGCAACACGGGAAACTCCCGAGCGCGTGCAGGGAGAGATCGCTACGGCGAACTATTTTGCCACTTTCGGCATTCAGCCGTTAGCCGGGCGCGTCTTCACAACTGATGAGGATAAGCCTGGACACTCGCAGGTAGTCGTGATCAGCGAACGCCTGTGGCGCGCACGGTTTCACGCGGACCCCGCGATAATCGGGCAAGCCTTACGCATTAACGGACTCTTCTACTCTGTGATTGGCATCATGCCGAAGAGGTTCGATCCGCTGTTGGAGAACAGCGATCTGTGGGTTCCGGCAGCGTACACTCCACAGCAACTGGCCGATCATGACGATCATTACCTCAGCGTGATCGGCCGGCTCAAGCCCGGAGTCAAACTGGACAGGGCGCAGTCGGAACTTAACGTGATCGCGCAGCGACTGCAGCAGCAATATCCGATTGACGACAAAGACCGCAGCTTTCGCCTGACTTCGCTGTCAGCCGCATTACTTGGCGATCAGCAATTGACATTGCAGATGTTGCTCGCTTCGGTTGGGTTCTTGCTCCTGATTGCCTGTGCCAACATCGCAAACCTGCAACTTGCCCGCGCACAAACGAGAAAGAAGGAGATAGCCGTGCGCGCGGCGCTTGGAGCCTCGCCAAAACGGATCGTCTCTCAACTGCTTACAGAGAATGTGGTTCTGGGGCTAGTCAGCGGTGGCGTCGGCGTTCTGTTGGCGTACGGCGCCGTAGCGTGGATCATAGCGAAGGGGCCATCCGGGGTTCCGCGACTGGACGAGTCGAGTGTGGATGGGACCGCTCTCGCATTTGCCTGCGTTGTGGCGCTGCTCTCCAGCTTCCTGTCCGGCCTTGCGCCCGCGCTGCGTTCCGCCTCGCCGCGACTGAGCGAAGCCTTCAAGCAGGGCATCGGGACCTCCTCCGGCGGCCGCGATCGGGTTCAGAGCATCCTTGTAGTCGGCGAAATTGCACTGGCGCTAACGTTGATGACAGGCGCCGGATTGCTCATCCGCAGCGCGTTGCTCGTGTTGCATCTAAATCCAGGGTTCGACACCGCAAACCTCGTCGTCGGCCGCGTCGGGCTGCCGGATGCCGCCTATCGCGATCCGACCATTGCGCGGCAGACTTTCGAGCACATGATCGAGGCGTCGGCAGCCCTACCAGGAGTTCAGTCGGCCGCAGTAGTCTCCCGTGCTCCGCTCGCAGGCGGGGGGAGCAGCAATGGCCTCATCGCGGAAGGGACGGCTCTTGATCCATCGAACCTGGTTAACGCGCGATTACAAATCGTCTCCGCGAGCTATCTCTCGACCGCTCGTGTGCCGTTGCAGGCCGGACGCGACTTCACCGCGCAGGACACGCGCGACAAAACGCTGGTCACCATCGTCAACGAGACACTTGCTCGCACGATGTGGCCCGGTGAGAACGCGATCGGCAAGCGCTTCGCATGTTGCGAGGATAACGGGCCGAAGGGGCGCATGAATCCCGTGTGGCACCAGATCGTCGGTGTTGTCGGAGACGTACGTGCCCAAGGACTCGATCGCCAAGTCCAGCCCGAGTTTTACCTTCCGTTAGCACAGATACCCCCAAGTGCATGGGATTGGGTCGGGCGCACCATGGACTTAGTAATGCGAACGCGAGGGGGCATATTTCCGGCCAACGATTTGCGAACTACCGTGGCCTTGATTGCGCCGGGCGTGCCTATCTACCAACTCTCAACCGTGCAACAGAAGATTGAGGGCACGCTCGAAGAATCTCACTTCGACACGTTTCTACTTGCAATGTTTGCTGGGATAGCGCTGTTGTTATGCTCGGTGGGAATTTATGGAGTTCTATCGCATGTGTTCGCACAGCGCACTCGCGAGATCGGCCTGCGCATGGCGCTGGGTGCAACACGCGGCCAGATCGCACGCCACGTGCTGGGGTGCGGGTTGCAGCTTACCGCAATTGGTATCGTGCTCGGGGTCACGTGCGCATTTGCCTGTGCCCACCTGGTTTCTTCATTGCTCTATGGTGTGCGCTCCACTGACGCTATCGCGTTTGGGGCCGCATCATTGGTCCTTGCTTCTGTTGGGCTGATGGCCAGCTACATTCCAGCTCGGCGTGCGATGCGGGTCGATCCCATGGTGGCACTACGGTATGAATAATCCGCCCGGTCGATTGGCCGCGTCAGGCATTTCGATTCGACCCACAGCGCGATAACTCCTTGTCGGCAAACCGCAGGCTATCCGAGCCGCGAACCTTAGTTAGGCAATCGTCTCAACTGGCGATAAATCTCGATATCACTCATCGCCTTATGCATCTGGTGCCAATACCCGCACCCGGACCACGACCCCTCACACCATCCCCTTCCTCAACTCCTCCAGCGGATACTTCGTCCCGCGCCACTCAATCCCATCATTCCACAAGGTGAGAACCATCGACCGCAACAGCGTGTAGATGAACAACGTCGTGCTGACCGGATGCAGCAGGAAGTAATACGGCGGCACTGCAGAGCGCCACGACATCCCTATGTAGATCAGGAACATCGAGCCCAGAGCCACCGCATAGGGCACGCGAGCCCATCCGTGGGCGAGAAACACACCCAGGAACGGTCCGTAATTTAGGAAGGCCAATCCAAAGGCCGAGATCACGGTCCGCCACCATTGGAAGGACAGCACCGCAAAGAAATTCTTGGTGAGGTTGTTGACCACTCCCATCGCACCCTTGGCCCAGCGGATCGAAAGTAAGTCTCCGCCGAAGACGTTGCGCTGCGCGTAGCCCCCTTTCTTGACGACTTTTCCCAGCTTCATATCGTCGAGCACTTCCATCCGCAACGCTTCATAGGTTCCCACCGCCTCGTACACCCGGCGCCGCACCAGGTTGAACGCACCCACGCCCATGTGATCGTCGGTGCTGGGATCGGCGACTTTCCACGGGCGATGCCCGAACATGAACATCGTCTGAAAAAAAGCGATCATCATGTACTCGCCCGGCCGCTTCATGATCATGCGCGGAAACATCACCAGGTGATCGGCCGGCACAGACTCTGCATATGCCAGCGCGCGCCGCAGAGAGTCAGGTTTGAACAAAACGTCGGCGTCGGTGAAGAGCAGCCAGTCGCCTGTAGCATGATTGGCCGCAGTCCACATAGCATGCGTCTTCCCGAGCCAACCGGCGGGTAGTTCGCGGTGATGCACCACACGAAGACTCCGAAACTCCGGATGCCCCGTATCCCGCGCTTTTTGCGAGAAGCGGGGATGTTCCGCGACGCGTTCGATGATCTCGCCCGTCCGGTCGGTCGACCGATCATTAACCGCGATCACTTCATAATTGTCGTAGTCGAGCACAAGCAGCGTATTCAGCGCCTGCTCAATGGTCTCTTCTTCGTTGCGGGCCGGAACAATGATTGAGACCCGAGGATTGCCTGAGGGCAATACGGGATTGCGATCCCATTCCGGACGGGAAACATCCGCCACGCTCGGCATGCCAAGGGCAGCGTCCACGATGCGGGAGAACCACGCCAGCGCGAGAATCGTTCCCGCAATCCAGTGAAAGTAACCCATCCTGGCCTAAGTCTTCCGCTCGCTCCAGCGGAGTCGTTCGCCGTCGTACGGCTACCGGCGGCGCAAATTTCATCCCATAGAACAGTATCGCAGAGGAAATCCCCATCGCGATCACCGGCAGAATAAACGCGGCCTGCATCGAGCGCTTGTCGGCGACCCAGCCCATCATCGTCGGCGAAGGCACATCGCCCAGAATGTGGATGATGAAGATATTGACCGCCAGCGCGGTGGCGCGAATGTGCGCTCCCACCGAGTTGATCACCGCCGCATTGAGCGGAGCCGTGTTCAGCAACAGGAAGAACGCCGCGACGCCGATCGCCGGAATCATCATCGGGCCCCTGACGAACAGCGCCACAATCATCACCGGAACTCCCAGCAACATGCTCGCCGCCGAAACCACGTAGTAGGCGCTCTTCATCCGGGGCAGCAGGTAGTCGCCGAGCCATCCCCCGAGCAGCGATGCCACAATGCCGTCGATCACGATGATGACGCCGAACATCAGATTCGCGTTCTCCAGCGTGTAGTGGCGCTCGCTGTACAAAAATTGCGGCATCCACACCTGAATCCCGCCGAGCGAGTACGTCATGAAAGCCATACCCAGAGTGGCGGTCAGGAATGCGGGATTCTGCAGTAGAACAAGAGTCGACCGGTAGAGCTTCTTCAGGTAAAGGAAAATGATCAAGAAGAACTCCTTCACCAGGCCGCCTTTGAAATCCTCGGGTAACAGATCTCCCGTCTCAGCGTCCTTCACCGAATCGAGCCGACCTCGTTCCGGTTCCTTCAGAAACAATACCGTGATGGCCAGCAAGAAGCCCGGAGCCGCGGCAATATAGAACGGAAACCGCCAGCCATGACTGCGGAGCCAGATAACCGCCCAGAAGATATCCCGCCGCCGACCCCACGGGAATTGCAAGATAGAAGATTCCCAGAATCCGTCCGCGCACTTTCTCCGCAAACAGATCGGCGACAAACGTAGGAGCGATCGTCACGAATGTGGCCTCGCCCACTCCGACCAGCGTATGCCGCACTAGCAGTTCCGTGTACGTGTGCGTTACCGCTGTTAGAAGAGTGAGGCCGCTCCAGAAGATCGCGCCCAGCACGATGATGAGTTTCCGCGAGTAGCGATCGGCCAGCGGCCCCACAAATGGCGCCGCGATCATGTAAAAGCCGAGAAATGCGCTGGTCAGATATCCAATCTGTTCCTTGGTGACGTGAAACTCCTGCTGCACCAGCGGCTGCACTGCAAACAGCACATTGCGATCCACATAATTGAGCAGATTGAGCGCCGTAAGGACAATCAGCGCGGTGCGAGGTTGGAGATCAGTCTGGGCCACAGGTCTGGCGAATATAGCACGGCGGCCAGGGCATGCGGGGTAATAATAACGATTGGCATTATTAACGTCTTACGTTATTATCGCGATTGTGATCAGAACTTTCGCCAACAAGCAGACGGCGGAAATCTGGAGAACCGGCAAAACCCGGGGATCGCCTCCGGCCGGAGTCACGAAGCGGAAACTGGCAATGCTCGAGGCTGCCGTCGCTGTGGACGACCTGAAGTCTCCTCCGGGAAACCGATTGGAGAAGCTGCGCGGCGACCGCCAAGGACAATACAGCATTCGGATCAATGACCAATACCGAGTCTGCTTTGTGTGGCGCGCTCACGACGCTTTCGAGGTCGAAATCACGGACTATCACTAGTGGTCGGAAACATCGTAGTCAAAGACACATGAGGTGACCCAAATGGGACACGAAGAGATTCAAAGGAAAGGCGCGCCGCACTGGAGAGTTCACCCTGGCGAAATTCTGCGGGAGGAGTTTCTCAAACCACTCGGCATCTCGGCTTACGAGTTGGCAAAGCGCCTTCATGTTCCCGCGCCTCGCGTGAACGACATCGTCCTGGAACGACGCGGCATCAGCGCCGATACCGCCGTCCGCCTCTCGCGTTTCTTCGGAACGACAGAACAGTTCTGGCTGAACCTGCAGGGTGCTTACGAAGTCAGCCGCGTACTGACTGAACAAGCCGCAGAGATTGAGCGTATCCAGCCGCGTGCCGCCTCTGCATCCCGCTGACCGCATCGATCACGCTGGATTCCTTCCCTTCGGCCGCGGCCACTTCGCCACAATCGTCGTCGAAATTCCGCCCCGCGGACGGAACTCACCTCGCACTTCCGCCCACGCCGGCCTCGCCCACTTCACCACATCTTCCAGCACCTGGTTGACGACGTTCTCCTGAAAGATTCCCAGATTGCGGTAGCACTGCAGATACTCCTTCAGCGACTTCAACTCCAGGCAACTCTTGTCGGGCATATAGCGAATCGCCAGCACGCCAAAATCCGGCAGCCCGGTCTTCGGACACACCGACGTGAACTCAGGATCGTCGACGATAATCTCGTAGCCGGGAAACTGGTTGGGCCAGACTTCGATCTCCGGAAACTTCGCATCCAGTCCCGCAGCGGCGTGCTCGGGCGTATAACGGGGCGGTTTAGGCATGGAAGTATTGTAGCGTTTGCCGATTCACGCGAACCGAGCGATGCAGCCGGAGTCGCCCTGCCCGCATCCAATCTGATACGTGCTTGGAGTGTCCAGTGGTATCAGTCGCGGCCTCCGCAATGGTAAATTGTTACTTACAGTTATTCCTGCCGCAATCTGAAAGACGACCGGTTGGCATCGACGAACAATTCGAAAACGCCGTCCCGAGGACGGTGGATTTGGCTCTCGTTTGCACTGCTGGCAGGTCTGGCGGTCTTGTATTCGTACCTGCACCAGACACCTCTGAAGGTCCGTGCCGCCACCGTTCAGCGAGGGCCTATCCGGAGCCTGGTCTCCACCAACGGAAAGGTCGAGCCCATTCAGAATTTTGAAGCGCACGCCCCCATCCCGACTACGGTGAAACGATTGTTGGTCAAAGAAGGCGACCACGTGCGCAAGGGACAGTTGCTGCTGCAACTCGACGACGCCGACATCCGCACGCAGGCGGCCCGTGCCCAGGCTCAAGTGAAGGCAGCGCAGGCAGATCAATCCGCGCTCACCAAAGGAGGCACGCAGGAAGAAGTGCTGACCTTGAACTCGCAATTGGTGAAAGCTCGGAGCGCGCGCGATGTCGCCCAGTACAATCTCGACGCACTGCGGCGACTGCAGCAAGACGGCGCCGCGTCTCCCGGCGAAGTTCGTCAGGCCGAAGATGTTCTGCACCGCGCGCAGGCCGACGTCACTTTGCTCGAACAGAAGCAAAAAGATCGCTACTCAAAACCCGAAGCGGCACGCATCGAGGCTCAAGGAGCGGAAGCACAAGCCGCCTACGACGCCGCCGAAGACGCACTGCGCAAGTCGAGCGTGCGCGCCCCGTTCGATGGCGTGGTCTACTCCCTTCCCGTGAAGCAGGGAGCGTTTGTGCAGGCGGGCGACCTGCTGCTGCAGGAAGCCGATCTTTCGAAAGTTCTGGTGCGGGCGTTCGTCGACGAACCGGATGTAGGCCGCCTGCAGGCTGGACAAAAAGTAGAGATTACCTGGGACGCCGTTCTCGGCCGAACCTGGACCGGCACCGTCAACACCGTGCCCGCAACCGTCAAATTGCGCGGCTCGAGAAATGTAGGCGAGACCACTTGCGTCGTCGACAATAAAGATCTTCGCCTGCTCCCCAACGTGAATGTTGGCGTTACGATTGTGGTTGCCGAACATAGCAACGTCCTCACGCTGCAGCGCGACGCCCTGCGCATCGATGAGAGTAAGCCTTACGTGTTCCGCATCGTCGACAAGCACCTGAAGCGCCAGACCATTGAGTTCTCTCTACAGAATCTGACCCGTGTCGAGATCACCTCCGGCCTGTCCGAAGGGGACGAGGTTGCATTGCCCGCAGAGGACAAGCCTCTTTTCGACGGCGCTGCCGTCAAGGTGGTTCCTTAGTTTTGACCAGCATGATTTCCGTCCCCTGCGGACTCAACCAAGCATGAAACTGCGATCCCTGGTCTCGCTGTTGCTTTGTTCTGGGTTCCTGCTCCCGGCGCACGCCGCGACATCTCCCAAAGAACTGCTTGCGGCCGGTCGCGCGGATGAAGCCATTCAGACTCTGGAACAGCAGGTCGGCGGTTCTTCCACTGACGCCGAGGCCTACAACCTGCTGTGCCGTGCGTATTTCATGACTGAACAGTGGGACCGCGGCATCACAGCCTGCGAGCGCGCGCGAAATCTCGATCCGCAGAAAAGCCTCTATCACCTTTGGCTCGCCCGTATCTATGGAGAGAAGGCCGACCGCGCCGGATTTCTTTCAGCCGCCGGCCTGGCAAAGAAAATCCGCACCTCGTTCGAGCGAGCCGTTGAACTGGACCCCGGAAGCTGGGAAGCCCGTGCCGATCTGGCCGAGTTTTATGTCGAAGCGCCCGGCATTGTCGGCGGCGGCCACGATAAAGCGCAAGCCCAAGCCAAAGCGGTCGAGCCGATCAATGCCGCCGTGGCGCATTGGATCTCTGCTCGCGTTGCCGCGAAGAACCACGACACCGCCGCGGCCGAGCGCGAATATCGCGCTGCCATCGCTGTCAACCAATCTCTCGGCCGTGCCTGGGTTGACCTTGCCGGTCTGCTTCTCCACACCAATCGCCTGGGCGATATGGAGCAAGTACTGCGTAACTTCGAATCCGCGCCAGTCGCACAGCGCGAAGCCTTGCCCGACGCTGCCAGCGTGCTCTTGCGCGCCGGCCGGGACTTCCCACTAGCCATTCGTCTGCTGCGGCACTATCTCGAGTCTCCGGTCGAGGAGTGCCCCGCCTTCAAAGCCCATGACTATCTTGGCCAATTACTCGAGAAGCAAGGCGACAAACGTGCGGCCGCGGAAGAATTTCGCGCCGCCCTCGCCCTCTCGCACACCGATGCCCGCGCCCAGGAACATCTGAAGCGAGTGGAGCATTGAGTTCCGCGGAAGGCTCACGAGTTCGGAGAAACGCGGATATTCGCCAAGTCCTATCTCTTGAAAACTGGCCCCGGTTCGGCGATCCGACATTTAAAATCTCGCTGGCATCCAATTACAAATGAAATCATTTCCAGATCACTCTGAAAGGGACGCAATGACAACCTCGTGCCGTGGTGCGCGCACCGCAAAGTGGATTCTGGCCGTCCTGCTCCTCCCCAGCTCGCTGCTGGCCGAGCCCGTGTCTCTGAAGCGCGTCGTCGAACTCGCGCTGGCTCACGCCACCGGAGCGGGCATCGCCGCTGCCGACGAACAGCACGCCGCCGCCGGGTATCGCGAACTCCGCAACAATTACATTCCGCAACTCTCGACCGGTGCAGGGCTCGGATACTCCTACGGGTTTCCCCTCGCGCTAGAGGGATCGGCACCGGCTCTATTCAACATCAACACGCAATCGGCGCTGCTGAATCCTTCGTTGCGCAATTTCATCCGCGCCGCGAAAGCCGACTCCGCCGTCGCGTCCCTCAAGACGAAAGACGAGCGCAACCAGATCATTCAGGACGCCGCTCTGAGCTACGCCGAACTCGCCAAGTGGGAGCAGCGTTTGGCGAACCTGCAGGAAACCGAAGCGGACACCAACAAGATGCAAGCTGCGGTCGCCGAGCGTGTGAAAGAAGGCGTCGACAGCGAACTCGACGGCAAGCGGGCCATGCTCTCGGCCGCGCGGGTGCGGTTGCGCATCGCAGAGGCTCAGGGCGCAGCGGACGTGCTGCGCGAGCACATTTCGAAACTTACGGGACTTCCTGCTGCGAACATTCAGACCGATCCCGACTCGATCCCCGCGCCGCCCGCCGAGGTGCCGAACGAAGCATCGGCCAAGGACGCTGCCGCGAGCAATCCGTCAGTGGAAGCCGCCGTCGAACATGCCCGCGCGCAGTATCTGCGCGCGCAAGGAGAACACAAAGCGCTTTGGCCCAGTCTGGATTTCGCCGCGCAATACGCGTTGCTCTCGAAGTTCAACAACTATCAGAACTACTACATTCCGTCGAAACCCTGCACCACGTCGCTCGGTGAGTTCTTGTGCGTCACCAACCAGTTTCAGCAGAACAACGCCACCGTGGGCGTGAGTATCCGCTTCCCTCTTTTCAACGCGTCGCAGCGAGCGCGCGCCCAGGCTGCCGACGCCGACGCCTTGAAGGCCACGAAACAAGCCGAAGCCGCCAAGAATCAGGTGTCGGAAGAGACGTTGCGCTTGCAGCGGTCGGTCGCGCAGATGCAGGCCGCGCGCGACGTCGCTCAACTGGAATACGAAATCGCCCAGAAGAATCTGACTTCGGTGAAGACGCGCATCGACGCCGGCACCGCCACACTGCACGATCTCGACGATGCCCGGTCGCAGGCCAGCGAACGGTTCATCGCGCTCCAGGACGTAACGTTTGAACTGGAGCGCAGCCAACTGGGTGTCTGAGATCGACGGGAGACTTGGAGAAGTGGGCCCTGGGACGCGTAAGCTCCGAGTAGCACGACAGAGGGCGCGACAGTCGGGTCGAAACGCGCACAGGACTCGCCGCTTACAGAGAACGAAACTCGATTCGTATCAGGGCATCGCTTTAGCGATGCCGTAAATGCAGCCTAATCAATTCCGGCTTTAGCCGCTGAGGCTATAACTTTCCGCGCAAATTCTTCACCATCGCCCGAATCGCCTTCTCATTCCGCCGGTACCAGCGCCACTGGCCTTTCTTGGTGGCCTCCACGAGCCCCGCGTTCGTCAGGATCGCCATGTGATGAGAAATCGTGGGCTGCGAAAGCTTAACCCGCTCCTCAATGTCTCCCGCGCACAAGCAAGGTCCGGCGGCCGCCTTCTGCGCCTTCGGCTCCGCCTCGCCTTCCTTGAGAGCTTGCAGGATTCTGCGCCGGGTGGGGTCGGCGATGGCATGCAACGCGCGGTCGAGAGATGATTCGTTGGATGACATGGAGGAACTAGGAATAGCGCGAAAATCGATGACTGTCAATGTAGGTCTGGATCTTAGCCGCCGTCTTGGGTACGTCGCCAGTGGGGAACCATCTCCGCGTATCCTGGTGTCAAACAACGTTAGTTGCTCGCTGTGGGTCCTAGTTCTGTCTGCTCCTCTGCGAGGCTGAGTCAGGATGAACGCTTTTGATTTAGTTGGAACATCCGCGACCAGGCCATTTCCCAAGTGGCTGCCACCCGCCGGTGGACTGCTGGCCGCGGCTCTGGTTGCCTCTTTCGTAAGCCACCCGCCGCTCGTACACACGCTTTCCCCAGGCGAAATCCTCGGCTTCGCTTTCGAAAACGTCGTCGCAGTGTTTCTGGCAAGCGCGGCGGCAGTTTGGGTTCTTTGCGCAATCCGGCCAGTCACCTCCGGACTGGAAACACGCCGCCTCATCCTCCGAACATCACTCGACGCGCTCTGGCTCGCACCTCTCGCCCTTTTCATCCGCCAGAACTCGCTGTGGACGATGCTTCTCGCGGCCCTGTTTGTCAGTCGAGCAGCGAAGTCATTCCGATCGCTAGAAGACGAGCCGGAGCAGACAGCCCACGAGGAGGCATCGCCTCTACCCTTCGGCCCAAACCTGCTCGGCCCGCCGCAATCCTCGACCTTCTGGCAGCAGGCCTCCGGAGCCGGCGCGACGCTGTGCGCGGAAGCAGGTGCAATCGCCGCTTTCGCGGGATACTCGTTCTCTTCTGCCTTCCTCGTGGGGATCGCTTCCGCCGTCTGGACATGGTCCTTCACGAAGGGCGCACACTTGGGTGGCGGACAGCCATCTTCATCGCAGTCCTCATCTCGCACACTTTCGATGGTCATACTCGCGATCGTGATCACAGCGGTCGGGCTGCTTCGATATCTGCCACTCTCTTTCAGAGTTCGCGGATTCGGTGTTCCGTCGCGGTATCACGCACACCAGGGATATCCCCAAGGCGACCGTCACGGGCAGGCCGGATGCTCAGAAAACGTTCGACCGTGCCGGTATGGCTCCTGACGAGAGCGACCCTGGCATCGTCCTGTGGCCCGAGACACAGACGCAAACCAAGCTGGTAGCCCCCACGCCGGTATTCGGAAACGCTCTGCTAACCGGTCATGGCAGCGCGAAACCTCTAGAAATTCCCTTTGACGGCGTGTACTGGTTTTTCAAGGCGCCCGACCAGCATCCTCCCCGGACATCGCGTCAGGCGCACGGCAGCCCCGAGTTGGTAAATATTCGCTCCACCGACCGGCGGCCACTCTTGATGGAAGCGCACGACCATCTCGGCAGCATGCTCGACCTCGACTGCTGCAGCCGAATTCAGATCGCGATTCGAAATGCGGACCACTACCCGGAAACGGTCTCGCTGGAACTTGTTCTGATCAATACGAGCATGCCGGGAGAGCCATCACAGTCTCTCGGCACGATGATGGTCAAGTCCACGCGCCCGTGGAAGCTCTATGACGAAGCCGCCAAGCCAGTCAGCGAGACGCTGAATTTCGTCGTCCCGCAGCATGCGTCCATTCGCCGCTTTGATGAGGTAATGGTTGTATTCCGGCTGGATGCCGCCCGGGCAGACGCCGGTCCCAAAATTGCGATCGATCGTTTTGTGCTTGTGCCCCGCGGGTTGTAAGCGACGCTACTTCTTCAGGATCGGGCTGTACCCATCCGCGATCAATTTCGTCCGCATCGCCTCGGCGTCTTTGACGTCGGTGAACGGCCCCACCTGCACGCGGAACAATTTGTCCGTCGGCACAGGAGCCGCAATCAGCGCCGGATATTGCTTCTTCTTCAGCGCGTCCACCAGCGAATCCGCGTCTTCCTGCTTGCTGACGGCAGCCACCTGCACAAAATACGCCGCGCCGAGGGCAAGGTTGTCGTGGGATCCGGAGCATTCGGCGCGGCCGGCGCCGGAGCCGTGTTCGCGGGGGCCGTCGCCGTATCCGTCTTCGCGTCGGCAGCCGGTGTCAACTCCGGGTTGGCGTCTTTTTGCTCCACCGCCTTGTAGAACGTCATGGGCGGCGTAGTCGCCGAACCGCTGTTCGCCTTATTTCCCGCCGGAACAGTCTTTGGCCCCACAGCCGCGCTTGCCGTGGTGATCGCGGGCTCCGACTTACGCCCTAGCGAATACCCCAGCGCGAAAAATAGCGCGCAGACGCCCACCAGACCGAAGAACAGGACCAGCAATTTGCCCGTTCCTAGCGTGATTTCCGTATCTTGTGACGAAACCATAGTTCAACTCCCGGCAGTGTTTGGCGCGCGACGGTTTCCCTACGCAGTCTTCCCCGGTGCCGTGCTGTCTCCTTTTCCTAACAACTTCTGCAGCCCCGAGAAAAAGTCCACCGGAACCGGGAAAATCACCGTAGTATTTTTCTCGACGCCGATCTCGGTCAGAGTCTGCAAGATAGCGCAACTGCACGCTGACCGGCTCGGTGGCCAGCAGGTGCGCCGCGTCCACCAGCCGTTGCGCGGCCGAGAATTCGCCCTCGGCGTGAATGATCTTCGACCGCTTTTCGCGCTCGGCCTCGGCCTGCTTGGCCATGGCGCGCAGCATCGACTCCGGCATGTCGACCTGCTTGACCTCGACGTTGGTGACTTTCACTCCCCACGGCGAGGTATGCGTGTCGAGAATGCTCTGCAGCCGCAGATTGATTTTTTCCCGGTGCGACAGCAGTTCGTCCAACTCCTGCTCGCCCAGCACAGACCGCAAAGTAGTCTGCGCGAATTGCGAAGTCTGGTACACGTAATTGGACACCTCGACCACAGCCTTGTTCGGATCGATCACGCGCAGAAAAATGACTGCGTTCACTTTCAGCGTGACGTTGTCGCGAGTGATGATGTCCTGCGGAGGAACCTCCAACGCCTCCTGCCGCAGCGACACCCGCACGATGCGGTCCACCGGCGCGAAAACCAGGGCTATGCCGGGCCCCTTGGCTGTAGATAGCAGCCGGCCCAGGCGAAAAATGACGCCCCGCTCGTACTCGGCCAGAATCTTGATGGAGCTGAGAATGTATATGACAAAAATAACAACGACAATCGTACCGACTGCGCCCAAACCACCGATGCCTTCCATGGGAACCTCCACAATCGGAGTGCAGAACACTCCTACCGCGGATTGTATAGCAGCCAGGACAAGGCCGCGTGCAAATCGCAAGCCCCACCGTTGCTTGGCTTGATGCGCCAGCCCATGTTGGGAGATCAAAAGTGGAAGAGCAATGTTGGGAGATCGAAGTTAGGAGATCAATGCTGGGAGATCAAAATCAACTCCGGTCCGGGTCGATCCCCTGGTCCATATAGATCCATAGCACGCGGGCCATCCAGGTCAGCACCGGCGCCAGAGGCAGGAACAACACGATCCCCGCGACCACGCTCTTCAACAACGACCATCGGAGCACTTCCCATACCAGCGCCGCGAGCACGGCGATCGCGCCCACGCCCAGTCCATAGCCGATGTACATCGCGCCCAGGAAGTACCCATCCTCGCGCTCAAACTTCAGCCCGCACGCCGGACAGCGTTCATGCATTCGCGGAAACAGCCACACCGATTTGCGAAAGATTTTTCCCGTGCGGCAGCGAGGGCAGAGCTGCTCCAGAATCCCCCGCATCGCCGACACGTCAGCCCTCTGCATGAACGCAGTCTAACAGGCAGGGAGGGATCGGAATTTCGGTTGCTTCTTGTGGCTCAGGACAGAATCTCTTCCGCCGATAACGACTGACAGTCTCATGAAGGACTGTGCGCGCTGGGTTTCCTTCGTGAACCTTCGTGCCCTTCGTGGTGAGGGTTTACCGCGTCGCCCGCGCCACCTGAATCCGGCTGGCATCCACCGGAATCGGCCGCTGAATCTCCATCTCAAGCGAAGTCCCCACCTCCAGCTTCACTTCCGGACTATGCTTCAACAGCGCCCACGCCACTCCACCCGCAATTCCCGCGAGGCCACCGTACCGTGCACCGTTGAATCCTCCGGCGGCTGCTCCTGCGATACCGCCAACCGTCCCTCCAACGGCCGCGCCCTTCGCGGCATCCTCAAGCCGCTTGCCCGTGTCCTTGTCCGCCTGGATCGTGCCTTCTTTATCCTTCACGCCGTTGCTGTCGTTCCCGGGCGTGTTCTCCACCGACGCAGGCAGCATCACCGTGTAACCGGTTGGATAAATCATCGAAGTGAAGTGGATCAGGATTTCGGCGCGTTTGTTCGACCGTCCCGCGCGCTCGGTGTGCGTGATCTTCCCCTGGATGTAAGTCCCCGCTGGTATCACGATCCGGTCGTTCATCACGAACGGGAACGCGGTCTCGGCATACACGGCGTCGCCTTCGCGGGCGTTCTTCGTCGAGATGGCCTGCTTCAGCAGCAGCGGAATCTTCGTCCCCGCTGGGATCACCACCGCATTCGGATCGGTGGCTTGCGCTGGGGTGGCCACGGCAGCAGGGGCGCTCGGTTCCGCCTGCTGAACGGGGGCATTGGTCTGAGTCACGCCTGTAGTCTGGGTGGCCGCATCCGCGGGCTTCGCGGTTTCCGCGGCTTGCCCAAAAGCAATCCCTGATACCAGCAATACGGAGAATAGTGCTCGCATCCCGCCCTCCCGAGACTCACCTCAAGCCGACAAGCCCAAGGTTACCACGCCCAAAGCGCTAGGATGCATCTTAGATTCCATAAGCTGCCCGAGCCTCCCAAACCTTGCCTCCCTGCATCCAACGGCCTATTATCAGGCCGTAACCGAAGCCACGAAGGAGCCGCCCAGTGCGCACGACCAACGCTTCTAAGTTGATTTTCCTCGTCGTTCTTAGTCTCTTTCTCGGCTTGTCTTCCTCAATGGCCAAAGGCCAGGACGATCCGCTGACTCGTCCGATCAAGAAAGCCCATCCTGAGGGAGATCAGCGTCAAGCGGACAACCGGAAGCGGTTTCAGTCTGACCCCACTAGCCCCAAGCTCTATCAGAGCTGGCTGGACCAAGACGTTCGCTACATCATCGCCGACCAGGAACGTGCCGACTTCAAGAAACTTACAACTGACGACCAACGCGACAAGTTCATCGAGGATTTCTGGAACCGCCGCAATCCCACTCCCCAGTCATCTGAGAATCCATTCAAGGAAGAGCACTATCGCCGGATCGCCTACACGAACACGCACTTCGCCGCCAACGTGCCCGGATGGAAGACCGACCGCGGCCGTTTCTACATCATGTACGGCCCGCCAGACTCCATCGACTCAAAATCCGCACTCGCCCCGCGGACCGAGACCTGGCATTATTGGCTTGTGGAGGGAATCGGACAGAACGTCGTCCTCACCTTTACCGACAAATGCGGCTGTGGGAAATATGAATTGTCAGGCGCGGATTCCGATTCTCGAGTTCCCAAAATCTACGACCCACTACTGCAATGACGCTGGCGCATCGCTCTACTTGTAAATCAGGTACTTCTCGCGCACCTTCCCAAACTTCTCCAGCCCGTCCTGCCACTCCTGCGCGATCCTCCGCGGATCCTGCCCCGCCACCAGCGCATCGAACGCACTCTGATTCACCAGCAACTCCGCCATGCGCTCGATCTTGAAGTCTGGCGCGTACAGTTTGTGCAACGCAGCAGCCAACTCCATCCCCAACTCTGGCGCATCAAACCCATTCCGATCCGTCAGCAGAATGTTCACTCCCGAACACATCTGCCCGCTATACACACTCGCCGTCGGGGTGAACGTCACCGGAACGAAGCGCACGCCCGCAATCCCGCGCGCATTCAAATAAGCCGCGAAGTCTTTGCCCTTGATCCACGGCGCCCCCACCAGTTCAAACGGAGTGTCCGTCCCGCGCCCCACCGACACATTCGTGCCCTCAATCAGCGCCACGCCCGGATACAGCGCCGCCTCGGTCACGCTCCGCAAGTTCGGCGACGGATTCACCCACGCCAGCCCCGTCGAATCGAACCAGTCTCCGCGCTGCCACCCGTCCATCGGAACAACCGTAAGCTTCGCGTTGATGCCGCGCTCGGCGTTGAACATCTTCGCCAGTTCCCCCATCGTCATCCCATGCCGCACCGGCACGGCCCAATAATTCGTAAAGCTCTCGCGCCCCGCATCGGCCACCGGACCCTGCACAAACGATCCCGTCACCGGATCCGGCCGATCGAGCACGATCAGCTCTATGCCAGCCTTCGCCGCCGCCTCCAGAAAATATCCCAGCGTCGTTTCGTACGTATAGAACCGCACTCCCGCGTCCTGAATATCGAACACCACCGCATCCAGATTCTTCAGCACATCCGCCGACGGACGCCGCGCCGTGTCGCTTCCGCCATACACGCTGTAGACCGGGATCCCCGTCGCCGCATCCTTGGAATTATTGATGTCGGTAGTGTCAAGCGTCCCAGTCACGCCGTGCTCCGGACTGAAGATCGCGTCGAGCGACACTCCCGGCGCCTTCGCCAGCACATCAATCGTCCGCACGCCCTGAGCATCGACTCCCGTCTGATTCGTCACCAGCCCAATGCGCTTCTTCGCATCCGAGGGATGCCCCCGCCGGCTTCAGCACATCGAACCCATGCTCTTCGAGCACATCAATCCCGTTCTTCACTGTGCCATTCCGCGAACTCATCCGCCGCGCCGCGCTGAATGCCTCGTTATATCCAGTGATGCTCTTCCAGCGCCGCGCCTCTTGTTCCGACGGACTCAACGCCAGCGCCGCCGCTATCTCCGTCGCCACCTTCGACCGCAGCGCGATCGCATTTCCCTTCCCGTGCGGATGCACCGCATTCGTCAGCAGAATAATGTAGGTCTGCGTCGTCGGATCGATCCAGATCGATGTTCCCGTAAACCCCGTGTGCCCGAACGACCCAACCGGCAGCAGATCACCGCGATTCGAAGAGAACGGAGAATCAATATCCCACCCAAACCCGCGCAACACCGGCGCCGAAGGCGGCTGCTCCGGCGAGGTCATCTTCTCCACCGTAACCGCCGACAGGATCCCATCGCCGCCATTCAGCAGCGTCTGCGCAAACTTCGCCAGATCGTCCGCCGTCGAAAACAGACCCGCATGTCCCGCCACTCCGCCCATCCGCCGCGCCCTCGGATCGTGCACCACCGCGCGCAGCATGTGCTGGTTCTCGTCATATTCCGTGGGCGCAATCTTCGCCCGCCACGCCGCCGGAGGCACAAAGCGCGTGTGCGTCATTTTGAGCGGGACAAAAATATGTCGCTCGGTGTAGGCCTCGAGCGTCTCCCCCGACACCTTCTCGATCATCGCCCCCAAGACAATGAAATTCGTATCGCTGTAGGCGAATCCCGAACCGGGCGCCTGCTGCGGCGTTTCGGCGAATGCCAGCCGGTACGCCGACTCCTTCGAATCAAACGCTGGCGTCAAATCGATGTCCGGAGCCAGCCCCGAGTAGTGCGTCAGCAACTGCCGCACCGTGATGTCCTCTTTGCCGTTCTGCGCAAACTCCGGCAGGTACTTCGCCACCGTATCATTCATCCGTACCTTGCCCTGCTCGACCAGTTGCATCACCGCCGTCGTGGTCGCAATCACTTTCGTCAGCGACGCCATATCGAACACGGTGTCCACCGTCATCGGCTCGCGCTTCGGCTCGAGCGCCCGGCTCCCATAAGCCTTGCGATACACCACCGCCCCGTCGTGTCCCACCACCAGCACGGCGCCGGGGATATTGCCATCTGCAATCGCCTGCTCAATGACAGAGTCGACTCCGCTGAGACGCGTCGAGTGCCGCATGAAGTCTTGCCTTCGGCAGATACGCGGAAGGCACGCCAGCGCAAGCGCGGCCACGAGAGCGCACGCAATACTCGAGAAATGCGAATGTGATTTCATGTTGAGGATGATGTCTTGACTCTACACAACTCCGCGGCACGGCTCAAGAAACTCAAGTAAGGGTGTGCCATCTCTGGCATGTCCCACGCTCCGACAAACCTCCGTGTCCTCTGTGTCCTCTGTGGTTGAACGGGCTCCCAACTTTACCCATCCTCACAACTCTGCTATAACCCGCTCAGGTCAGAATTCCGATGTGAGTGCACAAGCCCTGAACAGTCCACTTCCCAGCCTCGTCAGCCGCTTACGACAATCAGGACGAACTCTTTTCTTCCGCCTTCTCAATCCTGCGAGACGCAGTCGCAGCCCGCGCCTTCCCCGCTGCCTCGGTCGCAGTCACGCACGGCGGACAAATTAGTCGTCCTCAAGATCCTTCGGCCACTTTACATACGAAGGAGACTCGCCGTCGGTCTCTCCCGCGACTCTCTTCGATCTAGCCTCCGTCACGAAAGCCGTCGCCACTACCACCATGGCGATGCTGCTCTACGAGCGCGGCCTGCTCGAACTCGAAGCCCCCGTGATCGGCGTCGTCCCCGAATTCCTGGCCGACACCTGCGGAGAACGCGACTCACGCCGCCGCGACGTCACCTTCCGCATGCTCCTCGCCCACTCCTCCGGCCTGCCCGCTTATGAGAAGTTGTTCCTCAAGCAACACTCGCGCGACGACCTGCTGCGCGCCGCCTTCACCACTTCCCTCTCTCCCGTCCCGGCACGCACGCCGAATACAGCGACATCGGATTCATCATCCTGGGCGCCGCCCTCGAACGCCTCGCCGGAGAATCTCTCGACGCGTTCTGCCAGCGCGCAATCTTTGGCCCGCTGGGAATGGTCAACACAACCTTCAATCCCCCAAAAGAATCCCGCGCCAAGATTCCCCCCACAGCCGACGAACGTGCGGAGCACGCATGTGGCGCGGGCGCCCCCGCCCGCGAAAAGCCGGAAGCCCAAGAAGCGCCGGGCGTCAGCCAAGCCGCCCGCAGTACCTTCCGCCAAAGAATCATCCAAGGCGAAGTCCAGGACGAAAACGCCAGCGTCCTCGGCGGCGTCGCAGGACACGCCGGTCTCTTCTCCACAGCGGAAGACCTGGCCCGATTCGCACACGCCCTTCTGCATGAAGGCCGACCCCTCCTTCGCCCCGAAACCGTCGCGCTCTTCACCCGCCGCGAGTCCGCGCCACCCGGCACCTCCCGCGCTCTCGGCTGGGATACGCCCTCCACTCCCTCGCAGTCCGGAAAATATTTCGGCTCCCGCTCCTTCGGCCACCTCGGCTACACCGGCACGTCGCTCTGGATCGATCCCGACCGCCAACTCTCGATCACGCTCCTCACCAACCGCACTTGGCCCGACTGCGCGAATCAGGCGATCCGGCAAGTCCGGCCCAAGTTCCACGACGCCGTGGTCGAAGCTCTCAACAAAACACTCTAATGCTCAACGGTTCATTCGCATCGCACGACCTTATCTCGTCACTGCCTTCTTCAACGCACCACGTAATAAAATGATCTGCTCCGCCCGTACCCGAAAGGCGCACGACTTGACCCGAACCCGTAAAGAGAAATCCGATCTTCGCCGTCTTCCTACCGAACAGATTCTTCCTGCAGCCACCGATCTCGACCGCATGTCGTCGCTCGAAATCGTCCGCCTGATCAATCGTGAAGACGCCACCGTGGCCGCCGCCGTCGGCCGCGCCCTTCCGCAGATTGCCCGCGCCATCGACGTCATCGTCGCCGGACTCCGCCAGGGCGGACGCCTCATCTACGTCGGCGCCGGAACCAGCGGCCGTCTCGGCGCCCTCGACGCCTCCGAGATCCCGCCCACGTTCAACACCGATCCGCGCATGGTGCAATACATCATGGCCGGAGGCGCCAAGGCCCTCGCCGCTTCCACCGAAGCCAGCGAAGACGACACCGAACTCGCCGTCAAAGAAATGAAGAAGCGAAAGCCCGGCAAGCACGATATCGTCCTCGGCATCGCCACCAGCGGACGCACTCCGTTCACCATCGCCGCCGTCGAATACGCCCGCAACCATGGAGCCCACACCATCGCCCTCACCTGCAACCGGGACTCTCCGCTTGAGCGCGCTTCCGATTTCGCCATCGTCACCGAAGTCGGCGCCGAAGTCTTCGCCGGATCCTCCCGCATGAAAGCCGGCACAGCCCACAAAATGGTCCTGAACATGATCTCGACCGGAGCCATGACTCGCCTCGGCTACGTCTACGGCAACCTTATGGTCAACGTCTGGACCAAGAACGAGAAACTCGTCCAGCGCGCCATCCGCATCCTGGAACAGGCTACCGGCGCCGATCACGAAGCCGCCAGCCATGCCCTCGAAGCCAGCGGCAATCGAACCCCGGTCGCGGTCGTGATGCTGGCGGCAAAAGTAAATCGTTCGCAAAGCCGCCGCCGCCTTGAAGAAATCAAAAGGCCACGTTCGCCACGCCATCACCTTCGCACAGAAATAAAAGGGTGCCCCATTTCTCGCGCGTCCTTGGCGCGAGAAGTGGGTGGGTTCCTCCGCCCTCTGTGTCCTCCGCGTCCTCTGTGGTTGATTGCCCTTCCCGTGCCCTCTCAATCAACAAGCAGCCCGCACATTCCCCGCTACAATATCCCTGCAAGGATTATCCATGGATAAATTCGTAATCCGCGGCGGCGACCCGTTACTCGGCACGGTCCGCGTCAGCGGCGCAAAGAACGCGGCACTGCCCTGCATGGCGGCTGCCCTGCTCACCGATCAGCCCGTCATCCTCGAAAACATTCCGCAAGTCCGCGACATTCAAACCACGCGCAATCTTCTCGCCGCGATGGGCGCCGAAGTCGAACTCGGCTACGGACGCGCCCAGCACCGCACCACCATCCACTGCGCCACGCTGAACGCCCCCGAAGCCTCCTACGAACTCGTCAAAACCATGCGTGCTTCCACGCTGGTCCTCGGCCCGCTCGTCGCTCGCTGCGGCCACGCCCGCGTCTCTCTTCCCGGCGGCTGCGCCATCGGCGCGCGTCCCATCGACCTGCACATCAAGGGACTCGAACGTCTCGGCGCGAAGATCACGCAGGAGCACGGCTACGTCGAAGCCAGCACCGATCGCCTCAAGGGCGCAGAAATTGTCTTCGACAAAATTACCGTCACCGGCACCGAAGACCTGCTGATGGCCGCGACTCTCGCCGACGGCGAAACGATTTTGCAGAACTGCGCGCGCGAGCCTGAAGTCGCCGACCTCGCCGACTTGCTCAACAAGATGGGAGCGAAGATCGAAGGCGCGGGCACACCGACCATCCGCGTCAAAGGCGTAAGCAAGCTGAAAGGCGCCAAGCACCGCATCATTCCCGACCGCATCGAAGCTGGCACCTTCATCATCGCCGGCGCCATGACCGGAGGCGATCTCAACATCGCCGGATGCGATCCCTCGCACCTGGGCGCACTCCTCAGCAAGCTTCACGAAGCCGGAGTCAAGACCAAAGTCTTCCGCTGACTCCGTCCGCGTAATGGGCGACAATCCTTTCACCGCAGCAGACATGTCGACCGAAGAACATCCGGGATTCCCCACCGACTGCCAGGCGCAATTCATGGCACTCGCGACGCAGGCCGAAGGCACGTCGATCATCACCGAGAATATTTTCGAGAACCGATTCATGCACGCCCAGGAACTGGTCCGCATGGGAGCGAACATCAAGATTGAAGGACGCCGCGCCGTGGTCCGCGGCAAGACCCCGCTGAGCGCTGCAGCCGTACTCGCCAGCGACCTGCGCGCCTCCGCCTCACTCGTGCTCGCCGCGCTGGTCGCCGACGGAGAAACCATCATCGACCGCGTCTACCACATCGACCGCGGCTACGAGCACATCGAAGAAAAGCTAAAAGGAGTCGGCGCCCAAATCCGCCGCATCGGCGAGATGTTCCCCAAAAAAGCCGCCGCACTGAAGTGATGTCTGAGGCGAACTCAGCGATTGGTATGGGGGGGCAAACAATTGACTTCACATGGGGAACGCAGTCGTAAGTTTCAGATTTCGTCGTGATGTCTAGTGAGTCGAAAAATCACTGCGAAGAAGCAGCCCAAAACGCTGAGCACCACCACCAGCCACCGAAGCAGGCTTGAACTGATTAGCGCGGCCAGTGCGAAACCGATCGGGCTGGCCCAGAGCCACGTTCCCTTAAATTCACGGTTCCACCATGTCTTTTTCCGGCCTACGAGCTTGAAAGACAGCCGCTTGGCCAGGTGAGCGCCGAGCTCGCCAACCGACCAGAGAAACACCACACCGAAAAGAGCCAGTGCAAAAAGCGTGATAATCGCCTTGAAGTCAACCACAATGTTGGCCCCTGAACCCGATACATGATAACTCTTGAGAACAGCCCTTACACCTTCAAAGACCTGCTTTCGCCTCCGCTCTGTCCAACCGGACAATGGCCGCTCGGCCCCTGTCCTTCGGTCATCCAACGTCCAGCCGGCGCGGGCGTATTCTTGACGAACCATCGGTCAGGGCCTTCGCAGAAATATGGAATGTCCGCATTGCCACGGCCAAGTCAGCTCGCACGCAAAACACTGCAAGCGCTGCGGTGGGGCTATTCCTGCCGGCCAGCATCTCTTGGAGGAGTGCGGACTGACCAAGCCCGCCCTCGCCGCCGCCACTAGCGCCGCGGGTTCCTCTCCCGCTCGCGCCAGCGGCCGATACCGTTTCGCCAGGCTCGGCGACCGGTTCATCGCCTTTGTGCTCGATCTCGCCCTGCTCTTTGGCCTGTTCGCTATCGTGGATGCATGGGCCATTATGCGATGGGGCAGATTCGATGCCACCGAATTGCAGCTCACAGCCGCTTCACTGCTGATTGCTACCACGCTGAATGCCACCATACTTTTCCTGTATGGCTGGCTGCTGGAGGCCGCCTGTGGCGCCACGCTGGGCAAGGTTCTGGTAGGAATCCGAGTTGTGCGAACCTCTCAACAAGGCGCCCTGGCTGCGTGCGCCGTGCGCAATCTTCTGAGGATTGTCGACGGCCTTGGTTTTTATCTGGTGGGGACTGCCGTGGCCGCGTGCTCTGAGGTTCGGCAACGAATCGGCGATATTTGTGCGCACACGGCGGTCATCGAAGAAAACTTCGGGATCGCCGCCAGAGTGAGCGCGATCGTGCTATGGGTCGTGACTCTGGCGGGAGCTGGCTATGCTGTCCCTCGCATATGTTCAGCCGACAATCCTGCGCCAACGCGCTATCTGAGTCAAGTGGTCGTTCGAATCGGCAGGACGGGAAATTCGACTTACTTCCGAATCGCTTCTTTCACGTTGGATGTGCACCCTTGAGCCACAGCGTCGCGTGAGCGCCGGGAACCCATTCTGACTGCAGCTCGCCAGTGATAACGCAATATCCGGCCAGCCACCTCTTGCTTCTCTCAACGGCCCTTGGTGAATCACGACACGTCGTGGTGTGATCCACATCACCGACATGACACGCTCATGGGTATCTCCTGCATACGTCTCGCCTCTCCGAAGAAACATTCCAGCCACGCAACAATCACATTACTCCCTGAGGCGAACGAATAATCCGGAAACTTGGGCCCTGTTTTTTCTTCAGGAGGCTCGTCCATGAAACACATCCGCATCTCAGTTCTAATTCTCGCTGCATGTTTTGTGTCCGTGGCTTGGGGTCAGCAGGCGGCGGGCAACACCGCCAATACGTGGAGCCAGTTCCACGGCACCAACATGATGCGCTGGAACCCGTATGAGAAGTTGATCAGCGTCAACAATGTGGGAAGCCTCCGCCTGAAGTGGAGCTACTTCACCGGCGAAACGACTTCCTCGCCCGTCGTGGCGCATGGCGTGGTTTATACCGGCTCGTACAGTGGAATCTTCTACGCACTGAACGCCAGCAGCGGCGCCCTGCTATGGAGCTACCAAACCGCCAGCGGCGGCACAGACTTCTCCTCGCCCGCAATCGCGAATGAAATGGTCTATTTCGGCTCCATCGACGGCCTGGTGTACGCGCTGAATGCCCGCACCGGCATCAAAGTATGGAGTTACCAAACTGGGGCTACAATCGTATCCTCCCCCACGGTGTTCAATGGCGTGTTGTATATCGGTTCGAACGACGGCAATGTCTACGCCTTGAACTCCAGCACAGGTGCCCTGCTGTGGAGCTTCACCACCGGTGGCTTCGTGACTTCCACGCCCGCGGTAGAAAATGCGATGGTTTATGCCAGCTCCTACGACGGCAACGTGTATGCGCTGAACGCCACCACCGGTGCCAAAGTGTGGAGCTACTACGTCGGCGGCAATTACGAAGACTTAGCTTCCTCGCCCGCCGTGGCAAACGGAGTGGTTTACATCGGCGCGGGCGACACCTACACCTTGTACGCGCTGAACGCCGCCACCGGCGCCAAGCTGTGGAGTTCCTACCTTGGCGGACCCTGGATCCCGTGGTCCTCGCCCGCCGTCGCGAATGGAGTGGTATATGTCTGTTCGGGCGACAGTCTGTTTGCCCTGAGCGCCAGCACCGGCGCCATCTTGTGGAGCTATGACACCGGCAATTCTGCGAAAGCCTCACCCGCGGTGGCGAATGGGGTAGTTTTTTTCGGCACCAACAATTGGGACTTCTTGGCGGTCAACGCCAAAACCGGTGCCTACCTATGGGACCACGGCACCTACTACTCTGAGACTCCCTCCCCCGCAATCGCGGATGGCGTGGTCTACGTCGGCGACAACGGAGGCTACCTTTACGCCTTCGGTCTGAAATGAGGGATGATCGGAAGCAGGCTGGAGCACGGTTCCAACGCCCAGGTCTGAAGACGTTTCACGCCAACTTGAACATCAACATGTTCGAGCCGGTCGCAACGCGGTCAGGCGCAGAGCCTCCGAGAGTTGGTAGGGATAGCTGCCGAAACCAGGTATTTAGCTCCGTGACTCACACAACATGATTTCCTAACATAGCCTGCGACGAAACACTCGAGCAACTCCTACTCTCGCGTCAGCCTCTCGATCCATTCCCGATGCTGCGGATACCTCGCGACCAACTCCGCCCTCTTCCCCATCTCGAAATCCTCAAAATCAAATCCCGGCGCCACCGTGCATCCCACCACCGCAAATGATTTCCAATCCGCCACGTGCGAAGCGAACCAACATCCCGCCGGCACCACCGCCTGCAAAACCTCTCCGGCATCCGGATCCTTCCCCAGTCGGATTGCAGAATACATCCCCGCTGGACTAATCACATGCACCATCAGCGCTTCGCCCGCATAGAAGTGCCAGACTTCATCCGACCGCAACCGGTGGAACGCAGAAAAATTCGCCCCTTCCAGCAGAAAATAAATTGCTGTCGACGCCGCCCTCGACCCGGTGAACCCAGCAGGCAACGCTTCCCGCGCAATCACCACCTCCGACCGGTACGTCTGGCGAAAATACCCGCCCTCCGGATGCAGCTCCAGTCCCAGCTTTTCGATCCAGTACCTCGCGTTCTTATCCAACTTTTCCTCCGCTTGCGCGAAACGTTTGTGCGCCCTCCCACACTATCCCGATAAGGAGGAACCCTCTCATGTCCATCCGCGAAATTTACCTATCCCACGAACTCGACGCTGCCTGGATCATCGCCTTGTGGAAAGCTATTCATGGCGGCGATCCCAGCCCCGAACAGGTTGCCGCCCAAGCCATCGCCGCACTCGCTCAGTACGTAAGCGGCCCGGCCCAGGCGGAATTCACCTTCACCGAACTGAAGACACAATTCGCCAACCTCGGAGTGCAGGTGACCGAAGCCGCCAAGGAAGAGTCTGCAGCCGGATCCAAGCCGCGGCTGGCGCTCTCCCCCACCGGCGAAGGCGAATTCCGCATCCACCAATACTGCTTCAAGTTTAAGGGGGAAACTATCTGCACGGAACTGCCCGCCCTTACCCACTTGCCAACCGCCGCCTGAAAACGCAAGTGGAATCCCATCTGCCAGGCCCACCAGCCTCGTCGCGGGAAGCCCCATCCTTGCATCCTCTGCAAGGATGGGGAGCACTCTCAAAGTCATCGTGGGGACAGCCACCCTTGGCTAGCGTGCCCTGAGCGAAGCCGAAGGGTCGACCGAAGGTCGACACGCCCCACTGAGACCACCTGCTAGATCAATCCAAAACCAAAAGGCACCGAAGATCACGGAGCGGTTTGCCCGGTGTCCTCGGTGCCTCTTCTGGCAAATCGAAAAACTTACTTCACCTGAATTTTCGTGCGAGTCTCATCCAGCTTGCCCTGCACCCGCACGCGCTTGCCTTCGAACTTCTTAACGTCGTCCTGGTGATCGATGTCATAGGTCTTGCCGGAATCGGTCTTCAGCACATACTTGTCGCCCGACTTCTCGACCGTTCCCCAGAAAACATGGCTGTCACCAGCGCTGGGCGTGGCCCCGGTCGGCGTGCTGTCCTTCGGGGCTGATGGCGCGGCAGGATCCGGACTCTGCGCGTTCGGCGTCTGCTGGCACACTGACGCACTACAAATTCCAAACCGCCTACTTCGCAGCTCCGATCGTGTCGACAATTTGCTTCGCCACCGCCTCCCCCGCCGGATCCTTGAAACTCACCTGTGCGGCGCAGACTCCGCTCGGTACGGCCACCGCCACATACCAGTTCGGCCCAGGAAGATCGCCGGCGTTCGCCAGATGCTTGTACGAATACCAGTATCGCCTCCCGTTATCTTCGATCGTCTTGTCCGGCGGCATCATCTGCTGCACCATCGGCTTGATGTTCGCCAGCGATTGTTCGTTGCCATGAACCACCACGTTGCTCTTCTTGTCGGCAGAAGTCGCCGTGCCCACCAGCAGCGTGTCCGCCGTCCAGTCCGCCGGAACCGCAAACTGACACGTCTTCTTCCGATCCGTCAGCACCTTCCATCCCGAAGGTACTGCGGCAAGCACCATGGTTGAAATCGCCAGCAAAACCACAATCCCAATCTTCCTCATTCAACATTCTCCCGAGCCTGATTTTCACCCCCAGGCAGAAATCTGCCCGAGAACTTATATCATGCCGCTCCGACAAACAAAAAGGACCGCGTCGTGCGCGGTCCTTACTTGGTTAATCCGTATGATCCGCGTTCGTCAGCGGCAAAGAAGTTTAGTGCCGGCCTCCGCCGCCACCGCCACCGTGGCGTCCACCGCCACCGCCTCCACCGTGACGTCCGCCGCGACCGCGACCACGTCCTCCGCCGCCACCAGGACGCCCGCCCCGACCGCGGTCTCCACCACGATCTCCGCCCCGCGGACGATCACCGCCGACACCTGCACCGACGTGAGGTGGACCGTCGCGGTTGAAGTTCGGCTCGGAATCTGGCTCATCCGGAAAATCTCCGCCCCCTTCGATGACGAGCGATCCCGTCATGGCCGGCTCGCCATCCCCGGACGGCGCCGCCGCCGCAACCGGAGGCGCTTCTCCGCCACCCATCTTCGCGCGCTGCTCTTTCAGAATCGCCTTGCGCGAAAGCCGTATGCGGTTGCCTTCCACCGCCAGCACCTTCACCAGCACCTGGTCGCCTTCCTTCAGTTCGTCGCGCACATCCGCAATGCGATGCTCCGCCACTTCGCTGATGTGCAGCAGCCCGTCAGTACCCGGCAGAATCTCCACGAACGCGCCGAAATCCGCCAGTCGCGTGACCTTGCCCGAGGTAAGTCTTCCCGACCTCGGCCGTCGCCGTGATGTCGCCAATGATCTGCAGCGCCT
Organism: uncultured Acidobacteriaceae bacterium; assembly: GCA_963701935.1. Taxonomy (GTDB): domain Bacteria; phylum Acidobacteriota; class Terriglobia; order Terriglobales; family Acidobacteriaceae; genus Sulfotelmatobacter. The sequence continues at coordinate 644,501 of CAVPBT010000007.1, forward strand.
TCGCCGCCGACTCCTGATCGCTCGACGCCACCTTCACCAGCCCGGAATCTTCCACATCGATCTTCACTCCGGTCTGCTCCACGATGCTGCGAATCATCTTGCCGCCCGGCCCGATCAGATCGCGAATCTTGTCGACCGGGATCTGCACGGTGTAGAACCGCGGCGCGTAATCGGAAATCTTCTCGCGTCCCGACGGCAACACTTCTTCCATCTTTCCCAGGATGTGCATCCGTCCGCGCTGTGCCTGTGCCAGCGCCTCACGCATAATCTGCGCCGTGATGCCGGCAACCTTAATATCCATCTGCAGCGCGGTGATGCCCTCTCTCGTGCCGGCAACCTTGAAGTCCATGTCGCCGTAGTGATCTTCCGCGCCCGCAATGTCGGTCAGGATGGCGTACTGATCGCCTTCCTTCACCAGTCCCATCGCCACTCCCGCCACCGGAGCCTTCAACGGAACGCCCGCATCCATCAGCGCAATCGACGCGCCGCAGATCGTCGCCATCGACGATGACCCGTTCGATTCCAGAATGTCGGAAACCACGCGCATCGCATAAGGCCACTTCTCTTCCGTCGGAAGCACCGCCGAAACCGCCCGCTCCGCCAGCGCCCCGTGCCCAATCTCACGCCGTCCCGCTCCCCGCATAAACCCAACTTCACCCACCGAAAACGGCGGAAAGTTATAGTGAAGCATGAATCTCTTCTTGGATTCGCCTTCGAAGCCTTCCAACCGCTGCATGTCATCGGAAGTGCCCAATGTCGCGGTAACCAACGCCTGCGTTTCGCCACGGGTGAAGATCGCGCTGCCGTGGGTTCTGGGCAGGACTCCGGCTTCGATCCAGATTTCGCGGATCTCGTCGAAGGCGCGCGCGTCCGGACGCCGCTTGTGATTGATCACCGCATCGCGGAAGATGCGCTCACGCAGCGTCTCGTAGTAGTGCGAGAGTTTCTTCTTCGCGTCTTCATCGTCTTCCGGCAGCTCGGCGGCCAGGCGCTTCTTGATTTCCTTGACCAGCGTGTAGCTTTCCGCCTTGGGATGCTTCTTGGTGTCGAGTGCGTCTTCCAGCTCGGTTCCGATCTTCGCCTTCAAACTGTTGTAGTACGCGTCATCGAACTGCGGTGGCTCAACCTTGCGCTTCGGCTTGCCGACTTTCTTGCGCAGATCCTCGATCGCCGCACAAATCTTCTTGATCTCGGTGTGGCCGAACTCGATCGCGTCCACCACCGTCTCTTCTTTCACTTCCTTCGCGCCCGACTCGATCATCACGATGCCGTCGGCCGTTCCGACGACCATGATGTTGACCAGGCCTCCACGCATCTCGTCGTACGTGGGATTCACGATGAACTGTCCGTCAACCAAGCCCACGCGCACGGCGCCGATGGGACCAAGAAACGGAATGTCAGAAAGCGTCAGGGCACACGACGCGCCGTTGATGCCCAACACATCAGGATCATTATTACTGTCGGCCGACAGGACGAACGCAATGATCTGGGTCTCGCACTTGAATCCCTCGGCGAACATGGGACGCACCGGGCGATCGATCTGCCGGCTGGTGAGCACTTCGCGCTCACTCATGCGGCCTTCGCGCTTGATGAAGCCTCCGGGGAAACGTCCGCCGGCGTAGGTGTATTCGCGGTAATCAACGGTAAGGGGAAAGAAGTCGATGCCTTCGCGCGGATCGGCGTTGGCGGTGGCGGTGGCGAGCACAACGTTTTCGCCGAGGCGGACCACAGCCGCGCCTCCGGCCTGCTTGGCGAGCTTTCCCGTTTCAAATGAGATTTCTTTGCCGCCGGATAGATGGACTGTAACGCTAGTTGCTTCTGGTTTCATGATTCATTCCTTTGAATTGTGACAGGCAGGCGTACCCGTCCGCCAACGCGCGGAAGGGCCGAGGCACCGTGTGGGTGCCGGGTTGAGGCGAGGGATCAGCGCTTGAAAAACGCACGTGTGGAGAATTCCTCGATGCTGGGCCGTCTCTCCGGAGACGGTTCCTCAGAAAGAAGCAAGTTTCAAAGTCTCAGAGGTTTCAATGTTGCAGGGTCGTTGAAACCTTGAAACGTTGCCACCTTGAAACCTTGCCTTCATCTACTTGCGGATGCCGAGTTTCGTGATGACGGTCTTGTAGCGCTCGGAATCGTATTTCTTCAGGTAGTCGAGCAAGCTACGCCGCTTGCTGACCAGCATGAGAAGGCCGCGGCGCGAGCCGTGGTCTTTCTGGTGCGTCTTGAAGTGCTCCGTCAACTGGCCAATGCGTTCGCTCAGCAACGCGATCTGAACTTCGGGACTGCCGGTATCGCTGGGGTGCGTGCCGTACTGGTCGATGAGGGATTTCTTGTGCTCTCTGGCTAACACTTGCCTGGTGCACTCCTGTCTTTAATCGATTGTCTATGTGACAGTTATGAGGATATCACGGGGAGTTGGGGAGCGTAAAGGATCGCGGGCGGGGTAGCCTATCCTTTTCGCGCCTCTTGCGAAAGAGTGGGACATTCATGCAGTAGGCGGTCCGGAATGCCCACCCGCTCTATCGACCGCGTTAGGCTTGGCTGTGGCCGGGTCCCCGAACTTCTCTGCTAGGAACACGAAAAGAGCGAAAGCCGTAGAGCACACGCCCAAGGGGCATAGGTATTCTTTTTTCCACCATGAAACGGGCCCGGCCCACAGCCCGAAGATGCTCCCCGCTACAACTCCGGATACCAGAAGATTGACCGCAAGTCCGTGGGTCAGTCTGCCGGTATGCGTTAGGGTGTCCATCGACTTATAGACGCCACTTCCGCCCTTCTCAAGGTCCTTGCCTGCTGTGACGCATACAAAGATAAACTTGCTGTTCCGCACGTTAAGAATCCAGAAGACTAGCGACGTTAGGATGCCTGCGCAGAGAAGTACCGCTCGGAATCCAGGGTGTCCGTCGCTTTGGTGATAGCCAACTCCCAAGGCACCGACGATTGCAACGTAACCACCCACAATCTTCTCTCTCCAATCTAGGAACTTTCGATAGTTTTGACCTGCCTCCGCATAAGCAGCATTGGGATCGGGGTCGGGAGCTTTCGGAGTGAGTTCGCTATTCATGCAGTGTGTCTTAAATTGTATGTGACGTGTCAACGGGAAAGTCGCGGACGGACCCCGATTTCTCCAAACTAATGAAACGTCAGTTGACCATCGTTGAATTCTGCGTAGGCCACTACCTTTCCTTCTTTTGCGAGGCTGTCGATGCTCACAAACTCCACTTTCACCGCATGGGTCGCAGCCTTATCGCCAACCTTGTCGAGGTCGAAGGCGCTGTAGACACCAGAGGTTGCCGACAATGCTGCCCCTTCGAGTAACTTCTTCTGCTCCTCGTGGGATTTAGGAAGGTCCTTCTCTGACACATCAACCCTGCAAATGATCTGCTGGTGGTCGTCGCTAAGCCCCCACACGTGCGGCAGGCCTAGCCCGTCGTTCATGATCCAGCTGTTCTGAACTATTTCATTGTCGGCGCGCAACGTTCGGTAGTCCAATTCCGAAATTCGCGCCGTTCCCAAGTACTTCTCGAACGGCGGAGTGGCCCGGGCCATCTTGAGCTGGAGACCAAGGGAAAGCGAAGACAAGAGCAGCGCTAGGACGAGCATGGCCGTTTTCATTTCAGCCCTCCTCAAGGCTTAATGTGCTGAATTGTAATACCCAAGGGGGAACGCGGGTGGCCTGCTCAAGATCACCCAGCAGATTTTCATCCACAGAAAATCCCCACTCTAACGTCGCAAACTGCGCGACGTTAGAATGGGGCACCCTCGGGTTTTTTACTCTCGGGTTCCCGGAAGCTTCCCTGCTCTCGTCATCGACTTCAACTCTGGAGGGTGCCCCGTTCAAGCTTCGCTTGAGCGGGGATTTTGACCTCAATGTTCATTCGTCACAGACATTCACAAGCCCGTGCACATACTCTGTCCTCATGCCCTGGTCGCTGAAGCGTTTTCAGCAAACCCGCCAGAACCATTTCCTCACTTTCAGCTGCTACCACCGACAACCGAAGTTCGCAAGCTCAGAAGCCTGCACAATATTCGTATCCGCGTTGGAACGGGTCCGGCAATCCTACGGACTCTGCGTGTATGGATACGTCATCATGCCGGAGCATGTGCATCTGCTCGTGAACGAGCCCGAGCGCAGCACGCTCGCACAAGCCTTGAAATCCTTGAAGCAAGGGGTGGCACGCCGGCTCGCCCTGCGCGCCGAGGAACCGTTCTGGCAAGAGCGTTACTACGATTTCAATGTCTGGAGTGAACGCAAGTTTCGAGAGAAGTTGCGCTATCTTCACCGCAATCCGGTGAAGCGCGGATTCGTGGCTAAACCTGAGGACTGGCCGTGGAGCAGTTTCCGTCACTACACGACCGGCGAGGTGGGAGCCGTCGAGATCGAGTCGCAATGGACTGCTCGCGCTCGCGAGCGTGCGGGAATATTCCTGACCGCGACCGTGCAGGCACCAACAGAAAAGCCCCGCTCAAGCTGAGCTTGAACGGGGCACCCTCGAGTTCCGGAGAGACGCGATTGTCCGTGCCACCCGCCCGGTACCCCTCTCCTCCAAGAACGGCTGCCTGCCGCAGTTTGACAGCGGTTGCGTGGAAGCCTAGCATTGAAGGTGAGCGAGCTACCTCTTCTTACTCTTTCAGGTCCTCTGAACTAAGTCAGCTCATCTGAAGTCTTTCCTCTTAGCTTTCCCCCCGAAGGAGGAACTGCGTTATGACACTATTGACCCGTTGGGATCCTCTCCGTGACTTGGCCACCATGCAAAACCGCATCAACCGCTTTGTCCGGGAGTCGTACAGCCCGGAAGGCCCGGAAGAGGCGTTAACCACCACCAACTTCGCACCGCCGGTCGACATCTATGAAGACGAGCACAACATTACTCTGAAGATGGAAGTCCCGGGCATCGACGAAAAAGACATTGATGTCCGCATCGAGAACACCACCCTCACCGTCCATGGTGAGCGCAAGTTCGAGAAGGAAGAGAAAGAGGAGAACTTCCGTCGCGTCGAGCGCCAGTACGGAAGCTTCACCCGATCGTTCACGCTTCCCAGTTCCGTGGATACGGGGCAAGTGAGCGCCAACTATGACAAGGGCGTGCTGAAGATTAGCCTGGCCAAGAAGGCCGAAGCCAAGCCCAAGCAGATCAAGGTGAATGTTGGCAGCGAGAAGATGCTCGAAGCCAAGGTTCACGGCAAGGCCGCCTAGAGCCAGTAGCTCGTGAGAGAAATGGGAGGCGGCTTATCCCGGGCGTATGGCCCGCTCAACAACTCGGAGCGGATTTTGATCCAGAAAATCCCCATTCTAACGTCGCAAACTGCGCGACGTTAGAATGGGGCACCCTCGGGCAAAGCCCACCCTTTGCAAAAGGCGCAAAGGATGGGCCACCCGGGGATTGTGCTTTCCCGCTAGGCTACTGTTCGAATCGTCATCACGGCTATGGGCCACTGATTGAGCTTCACTCTGCCCTCTTTCTGCCGTCCCTCCGGGGCTGCGGCATCTTGACTATGACTGCGGGCGGAGGAGCTGCCAGGCTTCGCGGTAGGCGTCGTAGAGGCCGGGGCGGCGGTCGGGGCGGCGGCGGAACAGGAGGCTGGTAACTCCGAAGGTGGCGTGCAACGGGATGATGTACCAAGTGTCCTCGGGGATGATGTAGATGGCGAAGAAGTGGATTTCGCCGGGAAGGTAGGGGACGGCGCGTCCATTGAGGCGGCGATGGGCGTTGACGCGGTAGAGGCCCTCGAAAAGCTGGGTGGAACACTTCACCTGGATGCGCCAGAGGGGCGGGGAGGGGAGGGGCGGGGAGGGGTCGGGCGGGGAGGGGTCGGGCGGGAGGGGCGGGATTTCAGAGGATTGGCGGCGGGGCTTCTTCCCTTTGGGGTTCGCATTCTTGCTTACGCCGTTCTTCGTGGCGGGGACGGAGGCGGGCAGAAGTGCCCGCCCTGCACATGCTTGCCCGGCGCGACGGCGGCGCGGGAGGATTTCGCGGGCATCGAGGATGACGTCGTAGCGTTCGCTGTCGCCATAAGGGCGGGCGACGCCGAAGCCCAGGTTGGCGGCCTTGAGGACGAACTCGAGTTCGGCAAGTTCTCCGCGGCGCTTGGTGTTGATTTCGTGCAGGCGAGCGCTGGGAGAGCAAGGCTGGGCGGGGAGAGGCTTTCGCGAGGCGGGCTTTCGCCGCACAGGGTTTTTCTGGACAGGCTTCTCGCGGGGAGGCGCCTTCGGGTCAGGGATCTTTGAGGCCGGGGTTTGCTGGACGAGCTTCTTTTGGACGAGCTTTGGGCGCGACGCTGAAGGGCGTCGTCGCGAAGAGCTGGTCGGATGCATATTGGGGGAAATCGGCATAGGGGGAGTGGTCGCCCACTCTCCCCTGCCACACCACCGTACATGCGGGTCCGCATACGGCGGTTCAGTGCGGTTGAGCTAGAGCGCGTCCAACAACCGAGGAAGACCGAGCGCATCGAAGTAAGCAATCGGAAATGCGGACTGCAAGGCCGGGCTGTTAGCCAGACGCCAGGGACCATGCGGGCGGCCAGCGGTTTGAGCCGCAAGGGCAGGTCGGATGTTCCGTTGGCGCAGTTTCACAAACCGCACCTTGCTGCGCTTCCATTGCTTCCAGATCACGGATCGCAACCTGCGTCGCATCCATGCCTCTAGCTTTTGCAGCACCGAGGGCGTCTGGCTGAAGCCGAAGTAGCTCTTCCATCCTCGCAAATAGGTGGCGAGTTGCTTGGTCATCTGTTCCCGACTGATGCCCCGTGTTCGTCGCGTCAGTTCCCGTACTCTTTGCTTACATCGGAGCAGAGCCTTGGGCGCGATGCGCCGTTTCGGTTCTTTTCCGCCGGTAAAGCTGAAGCCCAGAAACTTGCGATCCTGCGGTCGTGCCACCGCGCTCTTCGCCTCATTCCCCTTGAGTTTGAGACGTCGCCGGAGGAAACCCGTCACGCTTTGCATGACTCGCTTCCCCGCCCGCTCGCTGGCCACGTAGATATTGCAATCATCCGCGTAGCGCACGAAACGGTGCTGACGCCGCTCCAACTCGCGGTCGAGTTCGTCGAGCACCAGGTTCGACAGCAGCGGTGACAAAGGCCCTCCTTGCGGAGTGCCTTCCTCCACCGAACTTACCAGCCCGTTCTCCATCACGCCCGATTCCAAGAAAGCTCGTATCCGCTTGAGCATCCTCTCGTCGCTCATCCGCCGCGCGATCGCCGCCATCAGTTTGTCGTGGTTCACTCGATCGAAAAACTTTTCCAGATCAAGATCCACCACCCAGCGATGCCCGCCGGCGATATACTGCTGTGCCTTGGCCACCGCCTGATGCGCCGAACGCTGCGGGCGAAACCCGTGACTGTGCTCGGAAAACGTCGGGTCCCATCTGCCTTGCAGAACCTGCATCACCGCCTGCTGGACAAACCGGTCCAGCACTGTCGGAATGCCCAGCTTGCGCATCCCCCCGTCCGGCTTGGCGATTTCCACTCGCCGCACCGGTTGCGGTTGATAGGTTCCGCTCAACAGTTGTTCCCGAATCGCTGGCCAGTGCTGCTTCAGGTAGCCGGGTAGCTCCGACACTTTCCTGCCGTCGATCCCCGCGCTCCCCTTGTTGGCCTTCACTCGTCGTACAGCCCGCTGGCAGTTTTCCCGCCCGCAGACCTCTTCCATCAGTTGCTCTTCTCCAGCCGGACTTTCGCTCTCGCATTTCGCCGTGAACGATTCGGTCCCTTCCCCAGGAGCCCTGGGAGCTTCACTCCTCCCCTCCTCGGTCAAGGCCAGCGCCATCTGTAGCTGGTTCTTCTGCCGCTTGTCGCTCATCGAGTCCTGCGTCCTACTCGCCGCTCCTTACTGTTTGCGCCTTCGACCTCACGGCCTACTATGCCCGCTGCTGACTCCCGCCGCACGATCAAGATGGATTGCTCCATCCTCAGTCACGATGCCCTGACATGCGGCGGGTCTCCCGAAGTAAGTTCGACCGCCTTCGACGCGCAACCGCCGGATTTACCACCGGTGTGCTTGGTGGATGCGGGCTTCGCTGTCCTTTGCCAGCTCGCCCCACACCGTAGGCCTCTTCATCCGGTTCTTGTTCATCGGCTCGCGCCTTTGATCCACGCTTCTTTCAGACCCCGCCTCGCGACGACGCCCTTGCGCTTCTCTAGCCCTTCACCTCCACCAGGTTGAGCAGGGGACTTCCACCCCCAAGCTGTCGAACATGTTCGGCACACAAAGAAAAGGCGCAGGCTGTGTGGCCCGCGCCTTATTTTTACTCTATATATCTGCAATAGCATTTTCGACGGGGTAAAGTGGAAACGATCGCCGATTTATTTTTCGTTTGTTTGCTGAGGGTTACGGGGAATTGTTCAAGTAAAGGGGCTTGACAAGAATTTGGGAGATTGGGCTTTTGGGCGGGGAAAAGCAGCTTATGGGCTTCGATCAAAGCAGGCTGCATCTGGACTTTTCTACAAGAGAAATCCGCAATTTCTGTGACGAACAACCGTGACCGAGGATTCTGAAGAATGTCGAGCGGTCGGCCTTCGTTTGCGCGACTCGAATTGCGCATGCTATTGTGCCGCGACTGCCGGAGCGGAGCGACGATGACTCACAAGCCACACCATCACGATCACATGGTGCATGACCAAGAGAGTAGGCGAATTCACGGGCGATTCACGAAATAGGGCGTATGATGAAGGGGATGCCTTATATTTCGGAACATCTCACCAGCCTCCGCCAGGAAATCGCCGACCTGCGTACCCTGAACGCCCAGGTCTCGCAAAAGGGTGCACACACCGCGGTGGATCAGACCGCGCTCGAACTGCGCACCACTCGCCTGCGTGAAATCAAGCAGGAACTATCGAAAATCCTCAACCGGCCGGATGATCCCAAGGTGTGGTGGGAGCGATCGCGAAGGCAGCAGCAGGCCTAAGCGAGAAGCCAATCCAAGTTGTCCCTATTTCCGCGTCGCCCGCGTGGCGACGGACGCATTCGTCCGTCCCGCGGAGATTACGCGGCCAACGTCGCGGCGATCGCCTGAAGCGTGGCATCGATTCCCGCGGCATTGGGGATGCCGCCTTGCGCCAGGTCTTTGCTGCCGCCTCCGCGTCCGCCCAGCTTTGCCATCGTTTCTTTCATGAGCGCGCCCATGTCGAAGGGCTGGCCCGCGGACTGCGCGAAGACCAGCGACGGCTGCGGCGAAGTCGTCGCCAGCAGCGCGACGGCGTTGGTGGAGAGGCGCGTCAGCTTCTGCGCCAGCAGCTTGACGAAGTTCAGGTCGCGGTCGGCGAGCGTACGGACGACGAGTTTGCGTCCGTTGGCCCCGGGAGTTTCGGCGAGCAGTGTGGCCGCCTGAGCAGCGGCGAGTTCTTCCAGCGACTGCTCGCGCTGCTTGCGTAGCGAGCGGATCTCGTCAAGCGACTTGCGGGCCTGCTGCGGCACATCGTAAATGTGCGCCGAAAAGAGCGCGGCGGTTTCGGTGAGCGTGGTGAAGTCGCGCCGCGCGGTCGCGACGGCACGCTGTCCGGCAACGAATTCCACCCGCCATCCCTGGCGGACTTTTTCCACCTTCCTTAATAAGATGCTGGCGATCTGTCCCGTGTGCGCGACGTGCGTGCCGCCGCAGGCCGTGAGGTCGAAGTCGCGGATGTCGATGAGGCGCAGTTCGTCACGTTCCGTGGGAGGCAGTTTGCGGAGGCCCAGCTTCCCTGCTTCGTCGCGTGTCACGAAGCGGACATCAACGGGCCGGTTCTCGAGGATGATCTCGTTAGCCAGACGCTCGGCAGATTCGATCTGCTCTTTGGTCAGCGTCGACGTCTCGAGATCAATGGAGCAGTAATCGTCGGCCATGTGAAACGAGACCGTCGGCATGTTGTACAGGCGGATGAAGGCAGCCGAAAGCACGTGCTGACCGGAGTGTTGCTGCATGTGGTCGCGGCGGCGGACGGCGTCGATCTGCCCGCGGACACGAGTTCCGGGTTTTAGGGATTCTCTCTGCGAATCGTGCAGCGGCGCTTCAAGATAGTGCACGACCTTGCCGTCTTTGGTGTCGGCGACTTCGGTGACGCGGAACTTGGCGTCAGAGTTGGAAGTGATCCAGCCGGTGTCAAAAACTTGCCCGCCGCTGGTGGGATAGAAGGCGGTGCGATCGAGAACCAGCGCGGGCCGCGGCGCGTCGAGGACATCGGAGACTTCGGCGTCGAAGTCGTAGAGGAATGAGTCGTGGTAGTAGAGGCGTGTGGTCATGGAAACATCATTTTAACCACAGAGGACGCAGAGGACACGGAGGGGCGCTCTTGGATTCCCGACCACAGACTTCTGTACAGCGCGCACGCGAGGGCGGATGGCTACAACGCTCGCTGACAAGAACTGGCCAAATCGCCGGCGCTACAGGTGAAGCCCGCCGGGCAGGTTGTACGCCGCGGCAGTTTGAATCACCGCCACGGTCCCGAGGATGAAGCAAGAGGCCGTTGCAAGCACGCGCAGAGTTCTTAATGGGAGGCGGTGGCGAATCTGCAATCCGAGCGCGATGGCAACGCCGCCTTTCAACATCAGGGCGAGAGTGGCACCCACCCAGGCCGCGAGCGGCAGGTTGAATTTCAAGACCAATGCTGCGGCGGCGATCTGACCGGGATCTCCCCACTCGCTGAGAAGAAAGGTCCCGAGAGAAACGAAGAAGGCCTTGATCCAGTTGTCCTGGGATTGCGGGCCCTTGCCGACTTCTTCGGTTTCGTCCATCCAGATCAAAATCGCCGAGACGAAGAAGGCAATGGCGCTGACCAAAGAGGTCCAATGCGGTTGGAAACGGGACATCGCATGGGCCAGGAGAACGGCCAGCGCCATTTTGGTAGCGTTCGCCAACGTGAAGGCCACGAAGACGAGATACCAGCGGAAGCGCAGAGCGAGCGAGGCAAGCGCATACAGCGACCGGTCACCGACTAACTCAGCGATCAGCACGGCCCACAGAGCCAGCAGCATTACTCCCAGGAATGATTGAACCATCGTCAACCTGCACTCCGAATCACAGGAATTCAACTTTCAGCACGGGATGCAGCTCGAATATGTTCGGCGCCCGTCCGGTCTGTCCGTGATCGCGGTCGAAGAAACCGACTCCCGTAATGCGCACGGAAACCGATTTGATCGCCGTCTGGAAAGTTGGGATAGGCATCTGGTCTGCTTCTCCCTCTGCGGGCGTCAGAAATGACTCCGGCATGAGGAAATTCGCCATGGCAGGAATGGGCAAGTCTCCGGAGAGCGCGCTGCGCGGGACGAGCTTGGTGCCTCCGGGGGGCAGAACGAAATTCTGCGGATTCAGGTTGTGCACCAACTTATCGTCGACCGCCTGACGCGCTTCCTTGATGTTGTCGAGCCAGGGGGAATCGCCGATGAAGGTGGTCGTAGGAGTCGGAACCTCAGCGACGATGGTGTCGCCGGCATTCCCCTGTACAACGAGGTGAAGGTCGCCGTCGGTCTCCTGCTTTAACACTGTGATGAAACCGTCCACGCGCCAGATCGTTCGTTCGATGGGGCCGTTACGTTTTGCCTGGAATTGGGGAGGATCGACCTTCGCATTCTCCATGCCGGCTGGACGCGGCATGCTCATCAGTTCTTCAACGGTAGCTGGAACGATACCGGCACCGAGGTTCTGGCCGTTAATCACGTTCTTGCCCACGTCGTTGCGGTCCGGATCCTGGCCGGTTTTGACAGGCCAGCGCTCCGAGCCAGGTTTGGTCACCAATTGCGGCAAGGGCGCAGCAGCGGCGGCGAATGCCTGGATCCCCAAGTGAACTCCGCATGCCGCCTTGATCTGTGCGGCGACGCTGGAGCTGACCGTGGGCAACTGGTTGACGTCGGTAATGGGGCCAGCGCCGACGTTGGGTTTGTCTCCGTTATCGCCCCCTCCACCGCCGCCGGGGATGACGATGGGGCCTCCTCCGCCGCCGCCGGGCGGTACGCCTGCATCAGCGGCCCGGCTGAACATGACCAGTCGCGGAGTGGCATCCTGATTTCCGCCGTCCTGAGTGCCGAGCATGGAGTATCCGGTTGCGGCGAAGAGGTTCGTAGCCTTGCCCTGGCGAAAAACAGGGCGAACCGTAAGATAGTCGCCCCAGTCAAAATGCTGGTCCTGATCGGGCAAGGGACTGCGGTCGCCTTTGCCGACCACAACGCTGTTGCGAGTTCCACTCATGAATCCGACTACGTGGGAGGGAAAGACGGCTCCGCCAATCGCGTAGGAGACGCCCACTTCGCCGTTGGCGTTGGTCGCCAGGCCCCCGTAGCAGATGGCAGAGTCGGTATCGAAGAGGTTGACGTCCTCGATCAGACTCATGTCGTCGGTATTGATGCGCGCCATCTGGACGAATGGCTGGGCGCGCTGGTTGGAACCGGAATCGACTCCCCAGGAAAACCAGAGTTCTTTCCCCGATAGAGTGGCGCCGGTGATTCTTGGGTCGGCGCGGTCGAGCCAACGGCGTCCGTCGGGCGTACGCGAAATATAGCCATTGGTACCGATCCAGCGGGCGTTGGGCACGTCCTTCGAGGCAGGCTGCGGATCGCCTTCCGGCCAGGAGAAAACGGCAAGCGTGCTGGTGTCGCGGTGAGCCGCGAAGTAGGCAACGTCCTGACAGTTCTGGGCTACGCGCAGGGAGAATAGATCGTCAGAAACAAATTTCTGCGGTGCGAGATTGCCGTTGGCGATGCTGTCAAAACTTATGCGGACGACAGCTGACTTCACCGTCTGGCCAGTTGGGTCGAAGGCATTCGTCGTCATGTAGAGTAATTTCGATCCGACGGCGAGATCGGGAAAATCCATGAAGAAACCGGGCAACCCCAAGAACTGGGTAGTGATGTCAAAGGTGTGCCAAGCTCCGTTCTTCACCTGATCGGTCGTCGCGAAGGCCAGGCGCTGGATGTTGTCTCCGGTGCTCGGGCCATACTGCAACAACCAAACGAAGGTATCGATCGAAGGCATGTAATTCACAACTTGATCGCAGCAGAACGTGACGTTAGGCGGATCGTTGGGCTGCGCCATCGAGTTGGGATCAATGAACTGGAACGTTTTGCCACCGTCGGTCGACACCGCGGAGTACCAGTTGCCGGTGAAGACAATGACGTCATCGTTAATCGATACGCTGGGCTCGCCCACGTTGCTCGACGTCGCTTTCTGCGCCGGCTGGGTCAGGGGAGTGTTCAACAGGACCTGAATGTCCTGGCTTGCATCCTGCGGACGCAACAGGCGCACACGGGGGCTCATGCTATGAACACCGCGCTCGGGGCCTTCGGCAACAAAGGGCAACAGGCGTCGCGGGTGAATTCGTTTTGGTTTGTTGAACTTTGGCGGCGTGTCGAGATGGCGTACCTCAACGAGCGGCATGTGGCCTGCGGCGTGGCGGCCTGCGGCGGCGCCTTTGGAAGCGCCTTTGCGAATGTTCTTACCGGAATCTGGTGTCATAATCATTTCCTCTGCGTGATCGGAGATTTTGAAATCGCCCGGTGAAACTGCACCAGCGATTGCGCCCAGGGTAGAATCGAATCAACGGAGAATGCGAAATGGACAAGCCAAACGATCTCGCGCGGAACGAGCAACCCAACGCCTCTGATGCGCCTTCCACGCCCCAGAAAACAACCCGCGAGGTCCGGGTAAAATATCTCGATTCGCCCCCTCCCTCGGGTAAACGGGAGATCCATCCGCGCCGGCCAGCCCCGGTCATTCCCACCAAGGAAGAGCAGGAAAAGAACAAGTCTCACCAGGAATAGCCTGCGAAGCAATTTGTTCGGTTCCGCCGATCACGAAAGCGGAGTCCGCCGGTGATGTGTGGCGCTGTACGACCGTGGGCCCCAAGCCCTCGCGAATAAAGCTACGAACGATCCAACTGAAACACACCTTGGGATGAACTGCCGATTGGGGGAAGCGTGAAGAAACTCACGGCATTCTGTACGCACCCTGGTCTCTGTGCAACAAGAGAATGAAGGCTGTTACGAAATCCGGACAAGAGCGAGGGTCGTTCGGCTCGATCGAGGCGTCACCAGGACTTAGTACGGCCCGATGATTCCACCGATTTGGCGCGTGGCTGGCTTGGGTTTTGCAGGCTTGGCGTCCAGTACGTCGAGGTATTTCAGGCCGCTGCCGGTGTTGAAGAGGACTACGGTGTCTTCCGGCTTGAAGAATCCATTCGCGCGGAGTTTGCGGTAGGCGACGAGGGAGGCTGCGCCTTCGGGCGCGGCAAAGATGCCTTCGACTTTCGCCCAGTGGCGGGTAGCTTCGAGAATCTCTGCGTCGGTCGCTGCGACAGCTGTGCCTTTGCTCTTCTTTAATATGTCGAGAATCAGATAGTCGCCATAGGGTTTGGGGACGCGCAGGCCTGCGGCCATGGTGGCGGCGTTGGGCCACATCTCTGACGACGGCTTCCCTTCTTCCCAAGCCTTCACGATGGGCGCGCAACCGGAGGCTTGCACCGTGATCATCTTTGGGCGCTCGGAGCCGATCCATCCCAGGGCTTCCATTTCTTCGAAGGCCTTCCACATGCCGAGCAGGCCCACTCCGCCGCCTGTTGGATAGATGATGCCCTGCGGCATTCTCCATCCCAATTGCTCGGCGACTTCGTAGCCCATGGTTTTCTTGCCTTCGACGCGGTAGGGCTCTTTGGTAGTGGAGACGTCGAACCATCCGTCTTTCTTCCACGCCTCGGAATCTTTCAGTTCTGCGACTTTGCGGGCGCAGTCGCTGATGAGGCCGTCGACCAGTGTGACGTGCGCGCCGTAGTAGTCACACTCGATGCGATTAGCCATGGGGACATCTTTCGGCATGAAGATGTGCGCCTCGACTCCAGCGGCAGCGGAGTACGCGGCGAGCGCTCCCGCGGCATTGCCCGCCGAGGGAATCGCGAGTTTCTTCGAGCCGAAGTGTCGAGCCATAGTTACGCACGCGGAAAGTCCGCGCGCCTTGAACGATCCGGTGGGATTGAGGCCTTCGTCTTTTATGTAGACGGTGGGAAATTCGCGGCTGAGCAACATGGGCGTGAAGCCTTCGCCGAGAGACACGGGATTGGCGTCGGGAAGAACGGCGTCGTAGCGCCACATGGTGGGAGCGCGTCCGGCGAGGCGCGCCGACGAGAACGTGCGCTTGATCGTCGCGAGATCGTAACGCGCGTATAAGATGCCGGCATCTTTGGGGCAGACGGACTGAGGACGGTCGGCGGGGTAGTGCTCTCCGCAGCGGGTGCATTCGAGGTGAGTCAGCATGCTGGGCTGAGTTTAGCATTCCGGCTTCCGGCGTCCGGCTTCCGAGGGCGCCGGCCAGATTTGGTTCACCGGTTTTTTGTCTCTTGTATAACGGAATTCGGGGAGTCTGCCGGCGGGTCTTCTTTCGCGGTCAGGGCTGATTTGAAGCCGCGGATGCTCTCCCCGAATCCTCTGCCGAGTTCGGGGAGTTTCTTGGGGCCGAAGATGAGCAGGGCGATTCCGGCGATGATGATCAGGTGCATGGGTTGAAATAATCCTTCGAACATGTGAGCCTCCTATTTCTTTCGGGCGAGATTGAGTCAGAATGCGGGCGCCGTGAACGCTGGTTGACGAGCACGGCGCCCGGCTGCGGGCCGAATGATCTTCCCTCCCCCGAGGCACAATCACTCGACAACGAATCCGAGACTGAAAAAGAATCGGGTCTAGAAACTGCGTCGGGCTGCGTCCGCGGCCTCGGCCATGCTGCTCAGAGTATCGAAGAACTCCGTCGACTGACCGATGAAGAGTCCGTCGTCGGTCAAGGCCTTGACGGCTCCGGCGGCAATTCCCGTCGGCTCGGTTGGGCGGATCACGGCGCAGCGCGGCAGTGCAGCGTTGATGAATTCGCAAGGCACGGGAAAGATGAGGTTGGTCTGCAGCAGGGGATTGCCGGTGGCATTGAAGTCGGGGAAGGTCAAGCCGTTGGTGGGATCGGTGAAGGGAGCAATCGGGCCCTGCACGCCGTTGCCGGCAAAATCAACCCACTCGAGGAAGTGCGCGACTTCGTCTCCGCCAATGCTGAGCACGACGCGCAGCACCTCCGCATCGCTGGCTTTCTGCGCCATCGCCGAATACAGGCTGCTGCCGCCCTGCTCGATGAAGCCGAAATGAAAAGCGGCGGTGTTGGCGATGGCCTGGATGTGGTTGGTGGGGCCAAAGTCGGAATTGTCCCTGGGGATGGCGGGCAGACCAACCAGATCAATTGCCTGGGGGTAGGTTGCACCGAAGTCGGGGTTCGACTTGCTGCGATAGCGGGTGTAGTAGCTGGTATCGACGGTGAGCTGCATCAGGTTCGTGAGGCGGCCGATCTGGTGAGCTCCGGTGGCCTGGCTGCTGGGCAGGGTGCGGAATTTGTTGAGATTCACCGGAGCGGCGCCGCGCAATTTCAGGTAGGCGTTCAGGAAGTTGGCGTGGCTGATTTCGTCGAGCGTATTACTGGCGATGTATTGCGAGCCGTCGCCGTCGAGTTGCTGCAGAGCGAGCTGGTAGGGGTTTTGAGTGCCGTTGGTGACTCCGCCGAGCTCGGTGTATTGCTGCCAAAGGTCGCTCTCGATCAGTTCCGCAGCGGCGAGGAATTGCAGGATGGCAATGTCACCGCTGGAAAGTTTGCTGGGCTTGCTGGACTTGCCAGCTTTGCTCTGGGCGCGGCTCTGGCCTGCCAGAAGAGCGCCGGCGGTGAGGGTGGCTCCGGCCATGCCGAGACCTTGCAGGAAAGAACGGCGCTGAATCTCGCGCGACGGTTGAGGATTAGGTTGTTCGTTGGAGGACTGCGCGCTCAGTTGTTCGGTCACACTGGTGGAGAGAGATTTTCCCTTGCTCATGATCCATACACTCCAGATTTTTTTTAGGATAGGCGTTGCGGGTACAGGCAGGGCGGCCCGAACATCAACGTGAACCGAGCATAGTGTGCGGCTTTGCGAACAATGTCACGATGAAGTTAGACGGTTGTAAAAGGCTTGTCTCGTCGCGGCCGAAGACAAAGCGCGACGCTGCAAGCGATGTCCGCTGAGAGATATCGTGCAGGAACAGGTAGAATGAGTCGCGGTGCGGAGATTGACTTCGCGCCTTTTCGCATTTGGGCTGGTATCAATTTTTCACAGGGAGAACATTGCATGCGCAAGTTTCTGGTTGGGCTGATCCTGGGGTTGGTGGCGGTTCCGGTCGGGGTCTATTTTTATTTTTCTTCAGGGAGTGCGCCCGTGGCCACAGCATCGGCTCCGATGCCGTTTGAGAAAACGCTGGCGGGAATGGCTCTGCACGCCCGAATGGAGAAAGAGATGCCGAAGTCGGTGCCGGTCGCTGCGGATGAAGAAGCCTATGTGGCCGGAGCGCAGGTTTACAAGGAGAATTGCGCGGTCTGTCACGGCGTGGCGGGACAGGTGAAAACCGCGATTGCCAAGGGAATGTTTCCGGACCCACCCAAGTTGATGGAAGGCACTGGAGTAACGGACGATCCTCCGGCAGAAAGCTATTGGAAGGTAGCAAACGGGATTCGTATGACGGGCATGCCAGGTTTTGACAAGACGCTCTCCACCACGCAAATGTGGCAAGTCAGTCTGCTGGTGGCCAGTGCGGATAAGTTGCCGAAGGCGGCGCAGGATGTGTTGACAGGTGCGCCCGCGGCGGTGCCGGTATCGCCTGCTGCGACCGCGAGTTCTGCCGTGAAGAAATAATTCAGTCGCCTTTTTCCCTGCTTCCAATCAGAGATCAAATTCCCCACCCTGCCCCTCCAAAGAACGGAGGGACAAGGGTGGGGCGACAACCCAGATGAATTCCGGGTGCGTTGGCGCAGGGCGGTGTTCAGCGGGCAGGGCTCCATGCTGAAGGAATTGAACTCGGCATCTGCACTCCAGGACTACGTGGCCGCGACACGGGGAGCGATCGGGTAGGTGAGCCGGGTTACGGCGGGAGACTCGGTCAAAGTCCTGACCGTACGAAAGGGCTCGCGCTGAAGCTCGGCAGTCGACGCCTCGTTAGGGCACCAGCGCGAAATTCACCTGCACCTGGGTATGGACCTCGAGCGGAATCTGGTTCAGAAGATATGGTTTGTACTTCCACTGCTTCACCGCGTCGATGGCAGCCGGAGCCAGCACGGGATGCCCGCTGATCAACTGAATGTTAGCGACATTACCTTCCTTGTCGATGATTACATCCATCACAACCACGCCCTGGATGTGCTGATCCTTGGCTTCCTGAGGATATTGCGGCGGCACCTTGGTGATCAGAAGTCTTTGCGATACGCCCGAGGACACGCGGACGCGCTGCGGGGTTGCGAGACGCGATTGATCGGGGGGATTGCTGGGAGCTGCGCCGCCTGTAATGCCGCCGCCGGGCATATCGCCTACAACGCCCTCCACCGGCGGTTTATCGGGAAGCGTGAAGTTGACAGTGACATTGGTTTCGACTTCGACAGGCTCGCCGTTCAGAAGATACGGCTGGTACCTCCACTGCTTGACGGCCTCGATGGCAGCGGGTGCCAGCATGGGATGTCCGCTGACCAATTGCAGTTTCACCACGTCTCCGGACTTACTGATCCGCACCTTCAGGACGACCCTGCCCTGTATGCGCGCCTGGCGGGCCAGGGGAGCGTAGACCGGGGCGACCTTCTTCACCACCAGCCCCTCCGCGACGCTCTCAGAGAGGTGGACGAGCACCGGCTTTGCTTGAGACACAGCCGCAGAAGTGAGGGTAACCAGAAGAAGGAGTGATGCCAGCGGATACCGGTTCATCGAGATCTCCACGCGGGCGGCGAAACTGTTGGTGATTCTAACCCGGGATTACAGCGCGCACACGACTGCGATTGCTACCGATACCGGCTTAGACATCGCTGCCCTCTGATTTGTTCCCGCCGGTCTGCTTCACGAACTTTGCGATGGCGGCCAAGGTTGCCTCGGGCTGATCGCGCTGCGGCGAGTGTCGGCAGTCGACGAGCGGAAGAATCTCCACGGGCCCGCCGGATTGGCGAGCGATCGCCCGCACCTGCGCCATGGTTCCATACTGATCGTCGAGGCCCTGAATGGCGAGGATGGGACAAGTGATGCGGGGCAGATATTCCTCGATGTTCCAGCTGCGGAAATCGGGATGGAGCCAGATGTTGTTCCATCCCCAGAATGTGCGCGCGGCGTCGCGATGATGGCGCGCCAGCTTCTCGGGAAGGTTGGTAGTCTCGAAACTGGTTTTGGCTTCGGCAATGTTGGCTACGCTAAGGTCTTCGACGAAGACGTGCGGAGCGAGCAGGACCAGGCCGCGCACGGCGTCGTGGGCGCCAGCGTGAATCAGAGCGATGGATGCGTCGTCGCTGTGGCCAATGAGGATTGGCCTCTCGATGTGCAGTTGCGCCAGAAGATCGGGCAGCGTACGCAGCGCCTCATCGTGCATGTAGGTCACGGAGCGCGGCTCCATGAGCACATCGGAATTGCCGGAGCCGTAGCGCGAATACACGGTGACGGGGCGGCCTGTCGCGGCTGCGACGCGCGCCGGGAAATCCTTCCAATGCGAGACGGAGCCGAGTCCTTCGTGGAGGAAAACAAGTTCGGGCGCTTGCAGGTTGACGGCGGGAATGCGGTGCACTTCGAGGCTGCGTCCGGGGACGGTGACGTGGAAGTTGCCGTGCTGATTTCGAGCGGGATACTTCATGAGAGCGGCTTCGGGTTGTATGCCTTTTTCGTGGGGCTCGTGCGCGGCGTCTATTCTTCGGGTACTCCCGCCGCCTTACTCCTGCATCGAACCTCTAAGATATCGTAAGCTATAGAGAGGAGACGAGGAGGATTGGTGCGCTGCACTCGCTGCGGCAACGAGAACCTGGACGGGAATCGCTTTTGCGGCATGTGCGGAGCTACGCTGCTGACGGCACCGCCGGCTTCGGCGCCGACGCAAACTGTCGCGCCTGCTCCACCTACGACTCCCTCTGCAACCGGGTCCGTCCCGTCGCGCTCTCAATCCCCAGTGGCGGCCGACACTTCGGCGCCAGTGTCGGACTACTCGCCCGGCATCAGCGGGCCATCTTTCCTGGGATTGAACGAGCCTGCGCCACGAACACGCGCAAGTCTGAGCACCGATCCGCGCGCCACTTCCAGTTCGGGCAATCTCGACTACCTGCTCGAGGATGAAGAGCCACGACGCGGAGGCGCGGGAAAATTCGTTCTGATTCTGCTGGCCCTGGTGTTGGCCGGCGGCTTTGGATACTTACGCTGGAAGAATCATAAGTTCGGATGGCTGGGGACGAGCAAGCCGCCGGTGGCCGCGCAGACCGATGCGACCGATGCGAACCCGGCTACGCCGTCTGCGCCGGGCAACACCAGTGCGCCGGCAACATCGCCCGCAATACAGCCTGCTGCCAGCCCATCGGTCGCTACTCCTGCAAGTTCGACCGCCGCCAGCGCTGCTCCCAGCAGCGCAACGACCAGTCCTGCGCCTGGGACCGCTCCGGCGAGTACAGCGCCCACCACCCCGGACAGTGCCGCGGCTTCGAACGCCACCCCCCCGAACGCCGCACCTTCGAACACCGCTCCGGCAGCCGCCGCGCCTGCAGCCACAGAGCCGGCATCGAGTGCGCCCGACACTTCGGCGGCAATAACCCCGAAGCCCGCCAAACCCGCGGATGTGCCGCCGCCCAAGCCTGCCGCAGCCGTGAAACCGGCGAAGCCGTTTGATCCCGTCGCCGAAGCGCAGAAGTATATTTACGGCAAGGGCGTGCCGCAGGATTGCGAGCGGGGCATGCGGATCCTGAAGCCCGCGGTCAACCAGTCGAATCCCAAGGCCATGATCGAGATGGGCGCGCTATACTCGGCGGGGCTGTGCACGCCGCACGACCTGCCCACGGCGTATCGCTGGTTCGCTCTGGCGCTGCGGAAGGAGCCCGACAATCAGGCCGTGCAGGCCGACCTGCAGAAGCTGTGGGGCGAAATGACGCAACCCGAGCGGCAACTGGCAATCAAGCTGAGCCAGTAGGGATTTAGAGAGAGATCACATTCTCTTTGGGGCCAATCCGCCAAGGACTTTGGGCACGTACTTCTTACAAGGAAGAGATTAGAGCGTTGGTCGAGTCCTGAGCGACAAGGGATATCGCCGGATCTGGCCAAAGATGAGATTGAGCTTCCATATCACGCACGCCACTGCGTTCGCAGCGCTGCTCGCCTGCGCGCTCTGCCTCAGTGCTGCACCCTATCAGTCGGAAAAGCCCGCGCCACCGCCCGTAGAACATGCGATGGGAACCAGATTGCACGCCAAGGGGATCTCGAACTTTGCCGAGGTGACGCCCAGTCTTTTTCGTGGAGCGCAGCCTAGCCATGAGGGGCTCGAGGCGCTCAGAAATCTGGGCGTTAATCTCATAGTCGACTTGCGCGGCAGTGCGAGCAAAGATGAAGAAGCGACGGCTAAGAAACTGGGGATGCAGTACATTTCGATTCCCTCGCATTGCCCGTACCCCAAAGACGATCCGTTTGCAAAGTTTCTGCGGGTGCTCCGGGAGAATCCAGCGAAGAGGGTATTTGTGCACTGCCGCCTCGGCGACGACCGCACCGGGATGGCGGTAGCGTCGTATCGCATGGCCGAAGAGGGCTGGTCCGCCGAAGAAGCGATGAAAGAGATGAAGACGTTCGGCTTCAGCTCGGTTCATCACGCCATGTGTCCTGGACTGGCGGACTTCGAGGAGAGCTTCCCGCAACGACTGAAGAATGATCGCGCGTTTAAGGAATTGCAGCCCTACGGGACGGGTGCGATTGCGAAGTAAGGGTTTTTCTTGTCGACGTGCAAGCGAAGTGCTTGGGGTAGGGATGCTTCGACTGCGCGGGAGCATCGCTTCGCGATACTCCCGCTACGCTCAGCATGACAGGACTTACAGGGACGCCATTTAGACTTCGTCCTGCTCCTGCAGTTTGGCGATCACGCCGAAATCTTCCAGCGTGGTGGTGTCGCCTTTCACGTTGCCGCTGGTGGCCAACTCCCGCAGCAGGCGACGCATGATCTTGCCGCTGCGCGTTTTGGGTAGAGAGTCGGTGAAGCGGATGTCGTCGGGCTTCGCCAGGGCTCCGATTTCTTTCGCGACCCACTTGCGCAGTTCTTCTTTCAGTTCGGGCGTGGGCTGTCTTCCCTGCTCGAGCGTGACGAACGCCGAGATCGCCTGCCCCTTGAGATCGTCCGGACGCCCCACAACCGCAGCTTCTGCCACGGCTTCGTGCGCGACCAGTGCGCTCTCGACTTCCATAGTGCTGAGGCGGTGTCCGCTGACGTTGAGCACGTCGTCGACGCGGCCCATGATCCAGAAATATCCGTCTTGATCTTTGCGCGCGCCGTCTCCGGTGAAATACATACCGGGAATCTGTGACCAATAGTTCTTCACATAGCGGTCGGGATCGCCATACACGGTGCGCAGCATGCCGGGCCACGGACGTTTGATGACGAGGAACCCGCCAGAGCCAGCGGGGACCGGCTTGCCCTCCATCGTGACGACCTCGGCTTCGACGCCGGGGAACGGACGAGTCGCCGAGCCGGGCTTGGTCGCGATTGCGCCGGGAATCGGCGTGAGCATGATGTGCCCGGTCTCGGTCTGCCACCAGGTGTCGACGATGGGGCAGCGGTTGCCACCGACGATTTCGCGGTACCACATCCACGCTTCAGGATTGATGGGTTCGCCGACGGTGCCGAGCAGGCGCAGGCTGGACATATCATGTTTCCGAGGCCACTCGTCGCCCCACTTGATAAAAGTGCGGATTGCGGTGGGCGCCGTATAGAAGACGTTCACTTTGTGCCGCGCGATGATCGACCAGAAGCGGTCGGGCTCCGGACAATTGGGCGCGCCTTCGTACATCAGGCTGGTGGCGCCGTTCTGCAGCGGGCCATAGACGATGTAGCTGTGGCCGGTGACCCATCCGATGTCGGCGGTACACCAGTAAGTGTCTTCATCCTTCAGATCGAACACCCACTTTGTGGTGAGGTAAGTGCCAACGGAATATCCCGCGGTCGTGTGCACGACGCCTTTCGGCTTGCCCGTGGTTCCCGACGTATAAAGGATATAGAGCGGGTGCTCGGCGTCGAGCGGCTCGGCGGGACAGACGTCGGAGGCCTTGGCCATCAGCTCGTGCCACCAGTGGTCGCGGCCGGGCTGCGTGTTGATGGGCGATCCGGTGCGCTTGTAGATGACCACGTTCTTCACGCTGGGGCAGGACTTCAGCGCTTCTTCCACCGCCGGGAACAATTTGACTTCCGCGCCGCGGCGATACGACCCGTCTTGCGTGATAACGCAGGTCGCCTGCGAGTCGTGAATGCGATCGACCAGCGCGTTGGAGGAGAATCCACCGAAGACGATGGTGTGTGGCGCGCCGATGCGGGCGCAGGCCAGCATGGCCACGGGCAGCTCGGGCGTCATGCCCATGTAAATGGCGACGCGGTCATTTTTCCTTACCCCAAGACCTTTTAGTACGTTGGCGAACTTCTGCACTTCGCGATGCAGCTGCTGATAAGTGAGAATGCGGACTTCGCCGGGCTCGCTCTCCCATATAATTGCGGCCTTATTCTTGCGCCAGGTGTTGACGTGGCGATCAAGGCAGTTGTAGGAGAGGTTGATCTGGCCGCCGACAAACCATTTTGCCCACGGGCAATTCCATTCGAGAACTTTGTCCCACTTCTTGAACCAGTGCAGTTCGCTGGCAATCCGCGACCAGAACTTGTCAGGATCGTCGACCGATTCCTTGTAGAGACGCTCGTATTCTTCGAGACTCTTGATGTGGGCGTGCTGGCTGAATTCTGCGGGCGGATCGAACTTGCGCTGCTCGTTCAGGATGGAATCAATGTTGGGGGCCTGGGTCTGCTGAGTCTGGGTATCGACAGCGGCTTTATCGGCCATGATGAGAACCTCGACGCGGAGGAATTTTTCTTCGTGCCGGAAAATGGGGCACGAGATCGCAGGAGTTTATTCTACACACGGCGGGGCGGGATGTGATTAGGATCACAGAGCGTGGGGAGGGCTGGTAGATGCTAGCTTTTCTCCCAGGGCAAGGCTCAAATCCCAACCGGCTTCGCGCTCACGGTCGGCAGTTTGGCCTGTTGCCAGGCATCAAAGCCGCCAACCACGTTGATGACGTTCTTGAACCCCGCACGCTGCAGCAGGCTGCTGGCGGTCATGCTGCGGTATCCACCTTTGCAGTGAACCGCGATGGCGGCCTCGTGATCCATTTCTGGCGGAGACACTCTGAATTTGTCGAGCGGCCACCAGTTCGCGCCGTCGATGTGTCCGGCATCCCACTCGGGCTCACGGCGCACGTCGAGCACCTGGATGTCGCCTGATTTCAAGCGGGCGTCGAGTTCGCTCGGCGTCATCTGGGAAATGGTCGCGACGGGCAAGCCCGCCTGCTTCCACGCGGCTACGCCACCGGCCAAATAGCCATCCAGGGCTTCGATGCCAACGCGGGTGAGCCGGAGGCGGGCCTCTTCCAACTGTTCGTCCGATGCCGCGATCAGCACGGGATGCGCCGACAGCCCCAACACCGTGCCCGCCCATGAGGCAAACTGCCCGCCCAGCGCGATGTTCACCGAGCCTGGCACATGCCCCGCAGCAAACTCGTCGTTGGGGCGCACGTCGAGCGCGATCTCGCCGTCGCTCAACATGGCTTTCAATTCCGCCGGCGTGATCGCGCGAAGCGGCGGCAGTTCCGACAGGGGCGCGGCACCTGTGCGGTTGATCTCGGCGTCTTTCAGGAAGTATTCCGGGCGCGCGGGAAGATTGCTGGTCAGCTGGGCGATGAACTCTCCCCTGCTCTTGATCTGCAGCGCATAGTTGGTGAGCCGCTCGGTGCCGATTCTCGATGACCGCTCGGCGCGCATGTTCTTGCCGCAGAGTGATCCGGCCCCGTGAGCCGGATAGACCAGCACGTTGTCGGGGAGCGTCAGCAACTTCGTATGCAGGCTGTCGTAGAGCAGACCCGCGAGTTCTTTCGGAGTGTGCCGCGGCGACAGGTCGGGGCGGCCTACGTCACCGATGAACAAGGTGTCCCCCGTCAACACGGCCCAAGGCAAGGGAGACCTTTCTACATCGGTGACGACCATGCAGATGCTCTCGGGAGTGTGCCCGGGTGTTTCCAGCACGCGGATCGACGCCTTGCCGAACTTCAGTTGAAATCCGTCGGTGACTGGCACGTGGGGGAACGTCGCGCCGGCCTGCGCGCCCATGTAGATGGTCGCGCCCGTGCGGGCGGCGAGTTCGCGGTGTCCGGAAACAAAGTCGGCGTGCAGGTGACTCTCGAAGATGTGGCGGATGGTGACCCCGTGATCGGCGGCGGCTTTCAGATACAACTCCACATCGCGCTGCGGATCGACTACCACGGCTTCTCCTCCCGAAGCCAGCAGGTAGGAAGCGTGCGCGAGACATCCCAGATAAAACTGTTCGAAGTACATGGAAGCCCCCAGCGTGCGTCACCGATGCTAGAACAAACTGCTTGAGAATGTCACGGGCGGGCAAACTGGAGAGACGGCAAAGTTAGGCGGGCAGCGGGGTAATGAATTCCAGGCCAAAGCAGAAGCCGTTGCGCGAGCGAACGATGGCGGGGAGGCGCGAGGGGGTGGGCGTATCGAACTCGATCTCGAGCAAGTCCCCGGGGTTCAGAAGGATTCCGGCATACAACACCATGCCGCCTTCGCTCATTTCCGTGCCCCGGCCCTCGACCACGGTGGTCGAAAAGCCCTTGGACGTCACTACGCGGACGGGCATATCGACGGGCAGGCGTGGCCAGCGGCGCGTATTTTCAGAGTTCGGCACGCTGCCTATCATCGTCTTTGCCGCAACTTTCTTCAAATTACTAAGGTGAGATGGGCTTGTGGGCGGGGGTACCCTGTGAAGATAGGACGAAACCGTGCCCGTGATAGTGGGCGCCAGACGTTCCGCGACCATCCTTAGTACAATTTGGCTGTGAATTGGCGCACGAGATGGTGCCTGGCTGTGGTTCTGCTGTTGTGGCTGGGCACGCTCGCGCCGTCAGAATCGGTCTCACAACTCCAGCCCACCGGGTACGTTAACGATTTCGCGCACGTCCTTGATCAGAATACGATCGCGCAACTGAGCGACATCTGCAGACAGGTCGACGAAAAGGCACACGCCCAGATCGCCGTCGTGACCATCAATTCGCTGGATGGCGCGGACATCGAAAGCTTTGCGGTCGATCTGTTCAAGAAGTGGGGCATCGGCAGCAAGTCCACGGATCACGGCGTTCTGGTTCTCTACGCTATACAGGACCACCGCGCCCGGGTGGAAGTGGGTTACGGGCTGGAGCCTATTCTGCCCGACGGCAAGGTGGGCGGCTTTCAGCGGGAGGCCATCCCGCTGATGCGCAGCGAGGACTACAACAACGCGCTGCTCCTGGTCACCAGCCGTATTGCCAACGTGATTGCGACGGATGCGGGAGTTCAACTGACGAGCTCGCAGCCGAGAGCTCCGACGCGACGCGACCGACAGCCCGACGGGGGGATCTCGATCGGCGGCGTCATCCTGTTCGTCATTGTTGTCGTAATCATCCTCGCGACTCCGTTGCGCAGCATCGTTTTCTGGCTGCTGTTTTCCCAGATTTTCGGTGGACGGGGCGGTGGGTACGGCGGCGGGGGATTTGGCGGCGGCGGGGGCTTCGGCGGCGGGGGAGGGTTCGGGGGATTTGGTGGCGGGAGTTCCGGCGGTGGCGGAGCCAGCAGCAGCTGGTAGCAAGCGAGGACGCAATGGTTCCTGGTGACGATAAGGCTAGTAAAGACACGAAGGAAAAGATCGATGAGTTCGTGAAGCGGGTCCGGGAAGCGGCCGGGCCAAACGTCGAGAGCATTATTCTATTCGGCTCGTCAGTATCCGGCGATTTTCATCCCGGACTGTCGAACCTGAACCTGCTGTGTATTCTCGGCGACAGCTCGTTTGCGGCGCTGCAGGCCCTGGCGCCGGTCGCGAAGTGGTGGGACCGCCAGAAGCAGCCTCCGCCGCTCTGCATGACCCGGCGCGAACTGGAGCGATCGACGGATGTGTTCACCATCGAATTGCTCGACATGCAGCAACATCACCGCGTTCTTTTTGGCGAGAATGTCGTGCAAGGCCTGCGGATTTCCACGCGCTTGCACCGCGTGCAAGTCGAGTATGAGCTGCGGGAGAAACTGATCCTGCTGCGCCAACAAATTCTTTTGGCGGTGGGCAACGATTCGCGACTGTGGGATCTTGTCCTGCATTCCGTGCCATCGTTTGGCACGCTGTTTCGCCACGCGCTGATCGCGCTGGGAGACAGCTCGCCGTCAGGCCGCAGAGAAGCCGTGGACGCGCTGGCGAAGCGGCTTGGCTTCGATCTGTCGGCCGTTCACCAGGCGCTGGATGTGCGGGAGCACAAAGCCGATCCCAAGAAGATAAACATCAACGATCTGGCGGCCCGCTATGTCAGCGCGGTCGAGAAGGTCACCGCCGCGGTGGACGAAGCGTTAGACTCAGATGCACCGGGCCGGTCATAAAAACATTACATTCATTTTGAGGAGGCATTATGGGGAAGGGGTTGATTGCAGTCATCGTAGTGATCGTGATCCTGGCGGTACTCGGCCTGGCTGTCTTCGGGCAATACGTCGGCGTGAAAAACACGCTCGTGACCAAAAATGAGGCCGTGAAGTCGTCGTGGTCACAGGTGGATATTGTGCTGCAGCGGCGCGCCGACCTGATCCCGAATCTGGTCGAGACGGTCAAAGGGTACGCGCAGCAGGAACAGACTGTATTTGGCGACATCGCCAAGGCACGCTCGGCCCTGCTCTCGGCTGGAACGCCACAGGAGAAGATTGCCGCCAACGGACAGCTCGATGGGGCTCTCGTACGCATGCTCGCAATTGTCGAAAATTATCCGCAATTGAAGTCGAACGAGAACTTCCTGCGCCTGCAAGACGAGCTCGCCGGAACAGAAAATCGCATCGCCGTCGAACGCAAGCGCTACAACGATACCTTGCAGGACTACAACACCTACGTGCAGCAGTTTCCAAACAGCGTTTTTGCGGGATGGGCGGGCTTCAAACCGAACGAGGCTTACTTCGCCGCGTCGGAAGCAGCGCGCCAAGTCCCGAAGGTCAATTTCTCTCCGAGCACGTCAGCGCCGCAGGGAAATCCGCAACCGGCTCCGGCGCATTAGACGCCAGCGACAAGGACGGCTGGCAGAGGCCGGGAGAGCTTCTGAAGAAAATGGCGGAGGCGACGCTATCGTGTGATAGCGGAGACCTGGGACGGCGTCTCCAGCCAACCTCCAACCTCCGAGCAGCCCATAATTCTGGAAGCATGAGGTGCATTTTCGGTTTAGGGGGTCCAACAGCGCCTGCTTGCACTTGACATTCTAGTGGTAGTCAGCGGAGACTGATCCAGTGAGAGCCCGCTTGGATGTCTAGTGATGTCTAGCAAAGACAAAAGGACCCATCAGGTCTTCCAGGGAACTCTGGATTTGATCGTCCTGCGCAATTTAGCGACGATTGGACCCCAGCACGCCTACCAAATCGCGACGCGCCTCCAGCAAATCTCCGACGGGCTGCTCAACCTAAACCAGGGCACGCTTTATCCCGCCCTGGTAAGACTCGAGCAATACGGTTGGATAAAGGGTAGTTGGAGCAAAACAGAGAGTGGTCGTGAGGCGAGATTCTATGCAATCACAGTCGCCGGGCAAGAAGCATTGCGCGCCGAGACGGAGCATTGGAAACGGACGTCGCAGCTGATTGAACGCCTCCTCGTGGAAGGGATCCGCGCGTGATCAAACATCTCACACGCGCGATTGCGAAGATTCAGGGCCTCTTTAGAAACAGTAAGGTCGAAGAGGAACTTGCGCAAGAAATTGCAACCCATCTGCTGTATCTCGAAGACGAGTTTCTCCGTCAGGGTCTGTCACCGCTGGAAGCTCACCGGCAGGCCCGGCTCGCTTGTGGCGGCGTGGAGCAGGTCAAGCAGGCACATCGCGAGGAACGCTCTTTTCGCTGGCTGTCTCAAACTCTGCAGGACATTCGGCACGCATGCCGTTCGCTCCTCCGTTCGCCCGGCTTCAGCGTGGCCGCAATTCTGACTCTTGCTTTAGGAATTGGTGCGAACACAGCTGTCTTTTCAGTCGTCAACACAGTGCTGTTAAAGCCCTTCAGCTATCCGGAACCTGATCGCATCGTCCAATTCCGGTTGAACTCAACGGAAGGATCAGTACCGAGCGCATCTATTCCCGATCTTCGTTTCTGGCTACAGCAGGCCGAGGCAGTTGACGATATCTCGGCGTACGACCTTGGCGAAGGCGTCGTTGGCCTCACGAGCGGTTTACCGGAAGAGGTCCACGGAGTTCACGTCACTTCCAACTACTTTCGGTTGTTCGGTGCGCCGTTTGTGCTTGGACGGACCTTCAGCGCGGATGAGGACCGGGCAGGATCAGGCAAGGTTGTAGTCCTCAGCTGCAGACTGTGGAAACGAAGGTTCGGCGGAGATCCGCAGATAGTCGGCAAGGCCATCTCGCTAGAGAAAGAGCCGTACACCGTGGTTGGTGTCATTGGCGAGAGCTTTCGCGCCGATCCGGAAGCTGATTTGTGGATCCCTTTTCAGTTCAATCTGAACAGCATTGACCAGCTGCATTCCTTCGGGGCAGCGGGGCGTCTGAAACCGGGAGTCTCATTGTCTCAGGCAAATGCGCAGTTGAGATTGGCCTCGCAAGCCGCACAGCGCCGGGGCTTACTACCCGACCCTGAATACGCCTTTGGGCTGCAGCCGCTCCGCGATGCCATTGTCAAAGATGCGCGAGCGTCACTGTTGTTAATGCAGGCTGCCGTCGGCCTAGTGCTGCTGATCGCTTGCGCCAACGTCGCGAATCTGTTGCTTGGTCGCGCCACCGTTCGCCAGCGCGAGTTCGCGATTCGCGCCGCCATAGGGGCAGGTCGAGGACGGCTGCTTCGCCAGTTTGCGACCGAGAGCGTGTTGCTGTCCACATGCGGCGGTGTCGTCGGTCTGGTGATGGGATCCCTCGGCGTACACGCACTGCTTTCGATGAGTCCTGGCAACATTCCGCGCATTGGCGTTGGGGGCGCTTCCGTGGGACTTGACTGGCGCGTACTGATGTTCACACTCGGGATCTCGTTGTTGGTTGGCATTGTCTTCGGAATTGTTCCGGCACTGCGGGTATGCGGCCCATCCCTGAACCAATCGCTCAACGAAGGGAACCAGCGGCTTGGATCCGGTTCGAGCCAAAGCAAGATGCGATCGCTGATTGTCTTAAGCGAGGTTTCCCTGTCTGTTGTGCTGTTGATTGGTGCGGCGCTGCTCATACGCACCTTCGTCGCATTGCGAAGCGTGAATCCGGGTTTCGACCGCCATAACGTTTCCCTGATGGAAATGTCGTTGCATGGATCTCAATTTGCAACCACCGCCAATGTCGCTCGTCTAGTTGACGACGCTCGACAGCGGCTCGCAGGCATTGCTGAAGTTGAAACTGCAGCAGCGACTTGCAGCCCGCCGTTTGGCAACAGGATGGGTTTGCCTTTCGCAGCAATAGGAACTCCGCCCAGCAACTCCGGCAATACCGGCGATGCGGAATGGATGTCTGTATCCCCGGGCTACTTTACGGTTCTGAGGATCCCGGTTATTCGTGGTCGGGACTTTGATGAACAGGACGGAAAAGGTGCGTCGGGTGTCGTGATTATCAATGAAACGATGGCAACACGTTATTGGGCTGGCCCGGATCCAATCGGTCAAACCATTGAAATCGGTCGAGGCATCGGACCAGATTTTGAAGACAGACCCCGCCGGATCATCGGCATTGTCGCAGACACGCGCGATCACGATTTGAGTCAACCATCCGAGCCCACCATGATGATCCCGTTGGCGCAAGAACCGGATGGCATAACGCGTCTCTGGTTACAGTTTGGCCCGATCTTCTGGCTCATCCGTACACGTCTTGAGCCACATGAGGTGGCTGTGACCGTCTCTGAGCAGTTGCGAGAAGCGAGCGGAGGGTTGCCTGCGGGGCGCGTTCGCACCATGGATGAGGTCCTCTCCGACTCGATCGCAAGGCAGAACTTCAACATGCTTCTGCTTGTTGTCTTCGCAATGGCAGCGCTAGCGCTCACTGCGGTTGGTATCTACGGTGTAATGGCTTATTCCGTGGCTCAGCGCACGCATGAGATCGGCGTACGCATGGCTCTTGGAGCTGACAGAGCGCGTATCCGCAATCTTGTCGTTGGGAAAGGCATGTTGACGGCGGGCCTCGGAGTCATTGTGGGATTGGCCGCGGCGGCTTTCCTGGCGCGTTTCCTGGCCGACTTTCTTTTCGGCGTCCGCGCTTGGGATCCGATGGTCTTTATTGCAGTCCCGGTCCTCCTGGCTCTCGTTGCGCTATTTGCGATGTGGATTCCGGCACGTCGGGCGGCATGCTTGGAGCCGGTAGAGGCGCTACGGGTTGAATGAAACTTCGCGGCTGTTGGACCTTAGCGGTAGCGACGTCCGTTCATGATCCTCTAAAGAGCTCTTTGACACGGCTTAGCAAAGCCAACCGGCATATCATGGCAGAGAAAAAGGGGGGTCTGCCGAGCGTCGAAACGCTCGGCAGAATCAGTTTGCAGCCCTGTCTGTTAAGCGGCTTCGCGCTTTGCCTGGCCGGCCTTGCCAACGACACTGCTTCGGAGCGACCTGAACCCCGCACGGACCTCTTCCGAGAAAAGTTTCGGCTGTTCCCAGGCCGCAAAGTGCCCGCCTTTCTCCACCCTGTTGTAATGGATAAGTTTCGGATACGCCTGCTCCGCCCAGCTCCGCGGGGCTGGATAGAGTTCGTCAGGGAAGACGCTCACGGCAACCGGGATGGAGACGCCCTTGGCATTGAAATATCCGAGCTTGCCCCAATTCTCCCAATAGAGACGGGCGCCGGAAAGCGCCGTGTTCGTCAACCAAGTGATCGTGATGTTGTCGAGGATGTCGTCGCGCGTGAGGCCTTCGGATTTTCCCGCAAAGACGCGTGTGATCAGCTCGTAGCTGCGCGCGTCGTGATCAAGGAAATAAGCAGCCAAGCCGACGGGTGAGTCCGCGATTCCGTACAAGGTCTGCGGTCGCAGCCCCATCTGGTACCCGTAGGCGATTCCCTTTTGATATACGAACTGCAAACGCTCGTAGGCGACCTTCTCGTCGGCTGACAGACCCGATGGCGCCGGCGCCCCGGAAGCAGCCGCCTTGTCAATTTCGTTTGGAAAGATGCCAGGCATGTTGGTGTGAATGCCGAGCAACTCCAGAGGCGCATCCACGCCCATTTGATCGACGATGACAGCGCCCCAATCGCCGCCTTGCGCCACAAATTGCGTGTATCCGAGGCGCTTCATCAGCACGACCCAGGCACGCGCGATGTGGGCAACATCCCACCCGGTGGTGGTCGGTCTGCCTGAGTATCCGTAGCCCGGCATGGACGGAATCACCAGGTGGAACGCGTCGGATGCGCTTCCGCATGCGCCGTGGGATTGGTCAACGGATCGATGATCTTCATCTGTTCGATGATTGAGCCGGGCCATCCGTGGGTGACGATTAGGGGCAGTGCATTTTCATGTTTCGAACGAACGTGGATGAAATGAATGTCGAGCCCGTCGATCTCGGTCATGAACTGCGGTAGGGCATTCAGTTTCGCCTCGATCTTGCGCCAATCATACTCTGTCGCCCAATAGCGCGCGAGTGCCTGAGTCGTCGCGAGCTGCACGCCTTGCGTTGCATCGGTGACGGTTTCCCGCTCAGGCCACTTCGTTGCGTTGATGCGCTTGCGCAACTCGGTAAGCTCCGATTCCGGAAAACTCACGCGAAACGGACGAATCGTGTTCTTCTCGGCTGCCTGCTTGCTGCCTTGTTCTGTTGCGCTGCTCTGAGTCATGGTGTCCTCCTTTTGAGTACTGTTGGATTATTTGGTTTGTGCCCGATTGGCATGGGCCGCGGTGAGGGCATCAGAACAAAAGCGTGGAAGCGAAACAATTGGACCAAGGTATAGGCGATACCTTCGTATCATTCATTCGGCGCAGGGGGGTGCTGATTCGAAACGGTAGAAGAAGTTAGAGCCTCAGGAGATGGGCGATGCCATCTGAGTAAGAGAATAGCGATTGACGAAGTGCGAACTTAGAAGGACGCAACTGCCACGACCTGGGCACTTGGCAGCGATCCGCCGTTTGGCAGATTGATTCGGGGTAGCTGGTTTGCTAAGGTCGTGGTCATGTCCGAGCGTGTCATGTCCGAGCGTTCCAGCGAGCAGGTACGCGAATTGCTCGACTCCCTTTATCGCGTCGAGTCGGGACGGATCCTGGCCACTCTGATCCGCTTGCTCGGTGATTTTGATCTTGCCGAGGAGGCCATGCACGAAGCCTTTGCGGCTGCGCTGAGCCTGTGGCCGAGCAGTGGAGTACCCGGCAATCCGCGACCCTGGCTGATTTCGACGGCCCGCTTCAAAGCCATTGATACTCTGCGTCGACGGGCGAGATTTGATGCGTCGCAAGACGAGCTCGTGCGACATCTCGAAGCGCAATGGAATTCGGCGGAAAGGTCCAATGCAGAGGGCAGCCTTGAGCATGGTCGCATTGAAGATGATCGGCTTGAAGACGACCGGCTGCGCCTGATTTTTACCTGCTGTCATCCATCTCTAGCGCCGGAAGCGCGCGTTGCGCTCACCTTGCGCGAGGTGTGCGGGCTGACCACCGAAGAGATCGCAAAGGCCTTCCTCACTACTCCGCGTACGCTGGCGCAGCGCATCGTGCGCGCCAAGGCAAAGATTCGAGAGACGCCGATTCCGTACGAGGTGCCGACGCCGCAGGAATTGCCGGAGCGACTGGGCGCGGTGCTGCAGGTCATCTATCTCGTCTTTAACGAGGGTTATTCTGCTGCCGCGGGAGCGGAGGTAACGCGGGCCGAGCTAACCGGCGAGGCGATTCGACTGGGCCGCTTGCTGATGGAACTCCGGCCAGAGCCGGAAGTAGTTGGTTCGAAGATCATGGGTCCGGAAATCATGGGGCTGCTTGCCCTGATGTTGCTGCAGGAATCCCGTCACGCCGCGAGAACCTCTCCGACCGGAGAGCTGATTTTGCTGGAAAATCAGGACCGCGCGCTCTGGAACCGGGAGCAGATCGCGGAGGGAGTGGCATTGCTGGAGAAAGCCCTGGGGTACCGTGGGAAGTCCGGGCAGAAGTCCCGCCGCTTCGGCTCTTACACACTGCAGGCTGCGATTGCGGCCGTTCATGCGGAGGCGGAATCAGTTGCTGCGACCGACTGGCGGCAGATTGTTGCGCTTTACGACCAATTGCTACGAATTCAGCCTTCGCCAGTGGTACAGCTCAATCGAGCCGTGGCCATTGCCATGTGCGATGGTCCAGAGGCCGGTCTGGTGCATATCGACGCGGTGTTGGAACACGGCGAATTGGCAAATTATTACCTGGCGCATTCCGCCCGCGCAGATATGTACCGCAGGCTCGGCAGGACCGCCGAGGCTCGTGCTTCTTATGAGAAGGCGCTGGCGCTGACCCAACAGGAACCAGAGCGCCAATTCCTGCAAGAGCGGATTCGGCAGTTGAAATAGAAAAAATGTCCGGTGGCGCATCATTAGGGAAAAGCGCGTAGGTCCCGTCCGTCCACACATCCGCCTTCACTGCCACTCTAGAAGCTTGGCGACCCCTTCGTTCATCAAGGGTTTCAGTATGTAGGCTGGGATGAAAACTTCGTATTTGCCTTCAGCGTAACAAGCCACAGAGTAGGGATCGAAATGGATAGTCATGCCTCCCTTGGCCAATGAGAAGCGTTCGTAGTTTTGATTCTTCGCTTCTGCTCCTTTCGAAAGCCACCCGTCGTCAAATTCCTTCCACTGATCACGGCCCACTTCGTAATCTGATCGTCGTTGGGCTTGTTGTTTGCGAAGATCTTCCAAACAATATCCCGAGAGTGTCCCCAAGTAATCCGTGGGTGAGTTAAAAACGTCCGTTAAGAGCAACTCTCTCGAAGGACGCAACTGGAAATTCATTGTCTTTGTGGCCGCGTATCCATGAGCAGCTCCGGCTCCAAAGCTGTACGTCAGAAACTCAAGCGAGAGGACCTTAGGCGTGTATAGCGAGGCCCGATGAGATATGGCAAGGCTGTCCCAATAGCCAAACTGCGATCTTGGGCTTGCTGTTATCATCTGCTTTGCTTTCTTTTTTCCTTCGATGCTATTCAAGGCCCTGTCTCGAAGATTCTGATGCGATGATGTTATGAAAGTGCTGATGCACTCATTTGTGGCCGCATCTGCCACCGCATCAGATGTGCCAACCAACGCGTAATCGGCTTCGAAGTCGTATAAATATTCTTCGCTTTTCTCTCGAATTTGGAAATATCGCAAAACTAGTGTCTCTCCATTCGCCAACGGTGGTGTGGCGGGGAGAGCCGTTGCGCTGCGCTGAGCCTCGACTCTTCTATTCCAATCCGCCTTGTAAAGTTGTATCTGCGCTGAGCCTCGACTCTTCTATTCCAATCCGCCTTG
The DNA here is from genome assembly GCA_963701935.1 of uncultured Acidobacteriaceae bacterium. Taxonomy (GTDB): domain Bacteria; phylum Acidobacteriota; class Terriglobia; order Terriglobales; family Acidobacteriaceae; genus Sulfotelmatobacter. The sequence continues at coordinate 679,934 of CAVPBT010000007.1, forward strand.
TAAAGTTGTATCTGCGCTGCATCCAGCTTTCGATCAAAACCACCACGAATCTGCGTTTCACGATGGCAATCGAAACAAAGCACAGCCAGATTCTCGATCACATTGTTCGTCGGATCGTCGTCGATGTGATGGATCTGAACGGGTCTTAATCTTTGTCGGCAAACACAGCATGTTCTGTCTGCTAGAAAAAGCAGCTCTGCCGCAACGTTCTGCGGAATTTCAATTCTCCCGTTTTTCTCACTCATTGATTCCTCGATTATCACATCGAGGAGGACAGGGGGCTGGCTAATTCATAGGTTTTATTAGCTTGCGCCATTCCAACGCCAGGCTGCCCCACTCGTCGCGGTGTTCGACGAGTGGGTACCACGGACCTCTACCTCTCGTTCCCTCATCTTATTCGGTATTGGTCAATGAAGCGGGGAAAGCTGAACTGCGCGTGCGCCGGATGGCATGATAGGCTCTCCGCGGAAAACGCGTCGAGGTTCATGGTGCCCACTCGTCGAAAACCGCGACGAGCGGGGCAGCCTCTTCCGTGGTGATCCGATCAAAATCAAGAATCGGGACGGTATGGCCGGCCCCAAAAACTTTCTTGGACGACTTGTCGAATTCCGGTGGGACCGTTCGACTATGTGGTGAAGGCCGGGCAACCGGCCCGCCAGAAAGTGTTTCCCGGGTGATACGCTACGCGAAAAATCTGCAAATCGCGTGTCGATTCCCCGCCACCCCGTTCGACTAGTCAGTGGAGCCGCACCGCGCACCGGGCGCCTCGCAACTCGCAACTTTCTGTGCCCAGCGCGGTCCAGGCTCTTATATAAAAGTAGCGGCCCGGATACGGCGTCCGCACAACACTCAATACTCAACACTCATTACACAAGGAGAACACCATGCGCTTCATGATGATCATGTATCCGAAAGACTACGCAAACGCAAAGGCCGGCACGGTACCCGACTTCAAAGACATGGAGGCAATGGGCAAGTACAACGAGGAACTAGGGAAAGCCGGGGTGCTGCTGGCGCTCGACGGGCTGACCCCGCCCGCGACGATGAGCGCGCGCGTCACCTTCAAAGACGGAAAATCGAAAGTGACCGACGGTCCGTTTACCGAAGCGAAGGAAGTGGTGGGCGGTTACTGGATCATCCAGGTGAAGTCGCGCGCAGAGGCGCTGGAATGGGCCTCGCGCATCCCCGGAAAGGATATTGAAATGGTCGAAGTTCGCCGGATGTTTGACATGACCGACTTCGATCCCGAGACCCAAAAGTACATCCAAGAGAAGTTCGGCGACGACGTTGCTGCTGAGATGCGCCAGTAGTAATAAAACTCCCCGGGAAAAGCTGGGGACAGACGGAACGTTCCCCAAATTCCGGTCAGGAAAAACGGACAACGTCCCGTCTGTCCCCAGTTTCGTCCCGAGATGACCAGGCAAAAAGCCTAGCCCTAAAGCGCGGAAGAAGAAAACTTTCTTGGACGAGTTGTCGAATTTCCGTCGGGCCGTTCGACTATATCGTGAAGGCAGGGCAACCGCCCCGCCCGAATGCCGTTACAGGAAGAAGACCGTTACAGGAGAATGGAGAAATCATGCCCCAATTTCTAGTTGCGATTCACCATCCCAACGACTACGACCCGTCCGCAGAGGACGAAGTGATGCACCGCGATATCGGAGCGCTCAACCGCGAGATGATTGCTGCCGGTGTCAGGGTTTTCGTTGGCGGCCTCTCCCCGGCCCCCCGCGCGAAGTCGCTGCGGAGGCAGCCCGATGGCAAGGTGCTCATCACCGACGGGCCGTACCTGGAGACCAAGGAGCACATAGGCGGTTTTTGGGTGCTGAAAGCCGCTGACCTCGATGAGGCACTGGCGTGGGGGCGCAAGGCTGCCGTCGCCTGCCGGGCGCCCGTCGAGGTGCGCGCGATCTTTCAAAAACCGGGGCCACCCGCCGACTGACGGAGGACCCGACGGAAGTGACTGAACGGCAGTATTGGACCTGGCCCGCTCTCAGGAGGAAATCTATGCGGAAAAAGAAGGTTGGCGCAATCGCAGTCGTAATCATGAGCTTCGCACTTCTTGTGGCGCTCGGTACGGTGTTCTTCGGGGCGTCGAACCAGGCGATGGCACAGAAATGCCGCGACGACGTACACGAAGATGGCCCCGATCGACCAATACCTCATGACGGATCAGGGTGCGGAAATAGCCTTGGCGCGCAGTGCGGCACCGGAGTCCATTTCACACGATGCAGAGGTCCTGGTTCTTGGACGTCATGGTTTCGAAACGGCGGTCAAAGGCAAGAACGGTTTCGTGTGTATCGTGGGACGTTCGTGGACATCCGCTCCGGATGCTGAGTTTTGGAATCCAAAAGTGCGGGTTCCCATGTGTGTTAACGCGGCAGCCGCGCATTCTTACCTTCTGCGCCTCGCTAAAGAGACCGAGTGGGGACTGGCGGGGCGTACGCAAGCTCAGATGACCGAGTCCATCACAGCTGCAATGGCCAACAAAGAACTGCCGCCGATGGAGCCCGGAGCAATGTGCTACATGCTGTCGAAACAAGGCTACGGCGGCGACACCGTCCCTCACTGGCCTCCCCACCTCATGTTTTTCTATTCGGACACCGACCCCGCAATTTGGGGAGCGAATCAGCCGGGCTCTCCCGTTGTCGCGGTTGCTGATCCTATGGTGGAGCACCTGACGCAGTTCGTGATTCCTGTCGAACGGTGGTCGGATGGAACCGAAGGCCGCTAACCCGGACTGTGCAAAGGGCGCATAAGCGCTGGTACATAAGAAAGGACAATCAGATGAGGAATGTAATCTACGCAATCAACCTTACCCTGGATGGCTGCTGCGACCACACCAAATTCAATCCCGATGAAGACTTGCTTGAACACTACACGCGCCTCTTGCGAGATGATGCTGGCCTGCTTGTCTACGGGCGTAAAACCTATCAATTGATGGTTCCTTATTGGCCTGATATTGCAAAAAGCCAGTCCGAGACGAAAGCGGATATCGAATTTGCGCAAGCATTTGATTCCCTCAACAAGGTTGTTTTTTCACGATCCTTGGGCAGCGCTGAAGATAACAATACGAGAATTGTTCGTACGAACCTTCGCGACGAAATCCTTAAACTGAAGCAAGAACCAGGCAAAAGTATTTTGGTCGGCGGTGTAGATGTTCCTTCGCAACTGATGGAGCTTGGCCTGATTGACGAATATCGTTTTGTCGTTGCGCCAGTCATTGTTGGAAAAGGGAGACGGCTGTTGGAAGGTATCAACCTGCGGGAGAGCTTCCGACTGAAACTTGTTGAGTCAAAGGTTTTTAAATCAGGATGTGTTGCGCTCCGCTACTTAAAACAGTGACAGAAACATGTGCAAAGAAACTAGGCAGTGGGTCATTTAGAATTTCTGATGGCATTTGGCTCGTCGATGGCGTCATCCCTTCGACAAGCTCAGCGCGACTCTAGCGAAACCGTGCTTGAATGGGCGAAGGTCCCGCCATGTCGCTTGTGCCACGGTAATCCCTAACGACCATCTGATAACAGGACCTCGGGATGACCTGAAACGAGAGCTCAAACTGGGTCACAGGAAGCAAGGAGGAACCGATGAGATACATCTGCTTGGGATACCTCGAGCCAGGGAAATTCGAAGGGATGACCGAGGACGAGCGACACGCAGTGCTCGACGAATGCTTTGAGCACAATGACCATCTGCGCGCCAACGGACATCTAGTTGCCGAAGTTCCTCTTCAGCCTCCGGAGACCGCCGTGACCCTGTACTGGAAAAACGGCAAAGTCGCGACCACCGACGGCCCCTATGCGGAAACCAAGGAACAGTTGGGCGGCGTTCAAATCCTCGAGGCGCGAGACCTCAATCACGCCATTCAGCTTGTCTCACAGCTTCCAGGCTTTAAGTATGGACTGGGACCGATTGAGATACGTCCGGTTGTGGATTTGAGTGAAATCATAAAGGAGAGCGAGCAGCGGCGGAGAAAGGACAGCTCGCGATGAGGGCGGCCGGGGAGCATTGCGTTTCGCGGCGCAGGCGATCAGAGGAGGTAGGGTACCAGGGCGGCGGTCTGTTGGGCATAGGTGGCATACGTCTCCCCAAACTGGGAGCGCATCCACTCGTCCTCCATGCGGAGCTTGACCCAGAGCGCGAAGAAGATGAGGACAAAAACGATGAAGCCGCGCACCTGGGAAATCGCAATCGCCATGCCAAGAAACCCGGTCAGAATGCCGGTGTAGATGGGGTGACGGACCACGCCATAGGGACCTGTGGTGATCAGTTCGTGGCCCTGCTTAATGGTGACGGAGCGGCTCCAGTTGCTGCCGAGGTGTTCGCGCGCCCAGACGGCGAACAGAAGGCCGGCGACGGTGAGGGCGGCTCCCAGCCAGAATGGCCAATAACCAGACGGCCAGAGCTGGAGGTAAAGCCAGCGCAGCGGGATGCGAGGTATCGAGAGTAAAGCGATCGCGATCAGGAAGATGAGGACGCGGAAGATGCGCGATACTGCGGGCTCGAGACGCTGGGTGGTTTTGGTACCGACTGCTTTAATTTGCCAGTAGAGAAGGAAGGCGATCCAGACCACGGGAAAGAAAGATTCGTAAAACCAGAGCATGTGGACCTCCGGGCGCTAAGAGTACTATGTAGGCGGGCTAATCATTCACTCTTGCGAGCATTCACTCGCGATCATTCATTCTCACTCTTGCTCGGCTCCGTCGGCATCGGGAAGCGTTCTTGAATCCACGCTTGCCAGAGCGGTGTCTCGCGGGCGACGGTTCCGGCCGCCTGATCGCCGTAGAGGTAGAAGCTCAGCGTGACCATGCTCTGGCCGCCGAAGTTGACGGCGCCCAGGGCGGCGGTGCCCGGCCCCGGCTTGTCGAGCCGCAGCAGGGCGTCGTACGGACTCTGGCTGACGTGCTCCACCACGCCGCTGAGCGCCGGGACGCCCGCCGGGGCGGTCCAACGCTGCCCGACGCTCACGCCTTTCAGCCCCAATGCCGCGGTCAGCGTTTCCCAGGCCTCCGCTTCGGTTCCCGCGGCGGGGGCCATCCACTGCATCATCGCGGAGCGTTGGCCGCGGAAGTGCGTGAGATAGATCCGCAGGATGCGGAAGAAGCCAGGCCAGCCGGATTCGGTGCCTTCCAGTTGGTTGTCCCAGTCGTCCGTGCTGGCGAAGAGGCTATGCACGATGCGGACGACGCAGATGCCTCCTCCGCGCGCTTCGACGCTCCACTCGTCCGCGATGGGCGGCGAGCCAGGGACCCAGCCATCGGCCTCGGCGGCAAACCTCCGCGGCGGATCCCAGGCCGTCACGACGGAACTGGACTCCATGCCCGGGCCGAAGTTCAACTTCACCGCGACGGGCTTCCCGTCGCGCTCCTCGAACTCAGCCGGCACGAACCAGGACGAAATACCCGGCCCGGTGGCGATGGCCTGCCAGACTTCCTCCGGCGTGCCGGGGACCTCGACTTCGACCTGGACGGAACGGCGTCCGGAGGCTTCTTTCTTCACGCTCATGATGGCTCCTTGGGATCGGATTTCTGCGGCAGAGGGTGCGCCACGACCACCAGGCGATGCGCGCGGCCGCCGGGGGCGGATTCATCGTGATACTTCGAAACCAGTTTCGTGATGGCCTCGGTGAGTTCGTTGCTGAAAGCCGCCCGGTCCGTCGCCGACCGGAAGCGAACCTCGGTATCCACCGCCAGGGTCGCCAGGCGTTTGCCCGCCTCTTTCGCACGACGAACGAGGTCGCCCACCTCGCGGACGACCCGTGCGCCCAGGGCGATGAGATAGCTCGCGGACAGCCGATCGACTTCCCGATTCGGATCCGCGGCGACCGGGCCCAGGGCGCTCGGCGAAACGACGTAGGAAGCGGCCGTCGCCACGAGCAGCCGTTCCGTCAGCCCGCCCCACTTGCGTTCCTGGGCCAGCCGCACCAGCCCGTGCGCCTCCAGCGCGTGCAGGTGGTAGTTGACCTTCTGCCGAGCCAGGCCAACCCGCGTGGCCAACGTCGCCGCCGAGGCGGGCACGGCCAGCTCGGAGAGGAGTCGACTCCGCATGGGCTCCAAGGCCACCGTCGCCGCTGCCGGATCATCGATGACTTGGATGTCGAGCATGAGGAGATGGTAGCATTGACAACTTTTGTTGTCAAGGATGGTTCAATCCTTTTTCTTCCGAATTTGCGGAGTCGATGTCGTGCCGCAGAATTGTGGTGTTGCGGCGAGGTCTCCTCCTCTGCCCGAGGCGCCTGCCCGACATTTTTTCGAAGCAGAAGCCGGCGACTGGGAACTCAGACAGGCATCACAAGTCCTACTCCACGCAGTACGCATAGGATTTACTTGACCTCTGGCGACGATACCGACGACCGGCAGTGAAGGCGGCGAAGATCCAAAAGCGGGCTGGGTTCCACATTCCGGCACACGTACACGACTTCGCTCACTCAGAACAACGAGGAAGTGAAGGTGGTACAGGAGCTCCTGCGTCATGCAAACAGTCGCATTACGCTGGATCTTTACGCTCAGGCCGGAATGCCGAACAAGCGACTGGCGCAGAGCAAACTTGTTCGGATGGTGCTCAACAAGGGAGAAGCACTGGCCTAACTGGACCAAATTGGACCATGACGCAAATTGCCAATTCCTTGCAACTGCTTGAAAGAACTGGCGGGGACGACGGGACTCGAACCCGCGGCCTCTGCCGTGACAGCGTAGCGTGGATTGGTTTTACAACAACTTACAACAACGCGGGGACTGCCAAAATACGCGTAAGTCGTACAAGGCTACAAGAATTGTGGGTTGGGTTGTGGGTTGGAAAATCCGCCCGCGAGGCCCCTGCCCTATCGCGGCAGCGGTGATTTCCTGACGATCTCCTGCCAAACGGGCGGTCGGTTTCAAATGACGGATATCCGAAAGCTATCCGAATCCAAAGTAGTATCAGAAAGCGTGCCGGATAACAGGTAGCTATCCAGTATCGGGAAGCAATCCGATATAGGAAGGCAATCGAGTCGCTTTCCGGAAGCTATCAGAGAACCGACGGGAAGCAATCCGAAGGCAAACTGGTAGCTCTCTGAATGCCGTCCGCTAGCTATCTGGTATCTGTTAGATAGCCGTTAGCTTCCCGATTTCTCTTGAGTATCAACTAAATCTCGGGTACGTTCCGCCAATTCCTACAACATTTAGTGTTCTCAGACAATGCCAACCATCGTATTTGCAAGTCCCAAGGGAGGCGTTGGCAAATCCACCGCCGCCGTATTGCTCGCCACTGAACTCGCCGGCCATGGAGCATCCGTCACGATCATCGATGCAGACCCCAACAAACCGCTCTCGCAATGGGCGACTCGGCCAGGCAGGCCTCAAGGACTCAACGTTATTGAGAGCACCTCGGAAGATACGATCATCGACACGATTGAAAAGGCGGCTCGGGACACAGCGTTCGTCATCGTGGACCTGGAAGGCACCGCGTCGATGATGGTGGGATACGCGATGAGCCGCGCGGATCTCGTAATCATTCCGGCGCAGGGCTCGCATCTCGACGCTTCGGAAGCTGCCAAAGCCATCAAACTGGTGCGGGCGCAGGAGCGGGCATTCGGCAAGACCATCCGCTACGCGGTTCTTTTTACGCGCACCAGCGCGGCTATCCGTCCCCGTACTTTCCAGAGCATTGAAGCTGAATTCATCAAGAACGGCATTCCGATGCTGAATGCTCAGATACACGAACGCGAGGCGTATCGTGCGATTTTTTCGTTTGGAGGTACGCTCACGAGCCTCGATCCCACGCAGGTCACGAATATTAAGGCTGCAGTTACGAATGCTCGCGCCTTTACCACCGAAGTAGTCACCATGCTCAAGGGCGGTCAAGCGGCACCCAAAGAATCCCCCGTGAGTGTCACAGCGCCCGCCGTGGTCGCAGAGGAGGTTGCCTGATGGCCAACACACGCGCCAGTGTTTTTGACGAGAGCCCTGATTTGGACCTTAGCGCTTTTGCGCCCAAGACCAAGACAGACACCAAGGCTCCTTCCGCAGCAGCGATAAAGGCGGTTGCTGAGACCGCGAACTTCCGCAGCCGCGACGCTCGTGCGGTTCCAGTTGCCCCAGCTGCGAAGGCAACTCCGGCTGCAGTTGTTACGGCTCCTGCCAGCACATCCCCAAAGCGCGAGCCGCGACGCTACCGCACCGGCCGCAATGTTCAATTCAACGTCAAGGTTCTGCAGGAAACGGTCGATGCCATTTACGACATTTCGGAAGCGCAGGACTGGGTTCTGGGATACACATTGGAACGCGCCGTTGCCGCGCTCAAGCGTGAGCTGGAAAGCGCGACATGAGCCGGGCGAGATTTTACAATCCCCAGTTTGATCTTTTCCTCCCGACCATCGTCGATCTCCGCTTTCGCGATCAAAAAGACACGATGGAGCGCCCGTTCTTCTCGCTGTCCAAATCAAAACGCATGAAGCCAATCCAGTACGTCAACGAGAACGACGGAATCTTCGTCACGGTGCAGCCGCACCAGGACTACGGCATGGCGACCATCTGGGATGCCGATGTACTCATCTGGGCGGCATCGGTACTCTGCGACATGAAGAATCGCGGCACCAATGACATTCCCCGTGAACTGAAGTTTCAGCCGCACGATCTCCTCAAAGGCATCGGGCGGTCAACGGGCGGAAAAGACTATGCTCAGCTGCGTGATTCGCTGGAGAGGCTCAAGACCACCGTCGTCACAACCAATATCCGCGTCAAGCGGAGCCAGAAGAATACGATGTTCAGCTGGATCGACCAGTGGGACGACCTCATTGACGCGCAGACGAAAGAGAGTAGGGGGCTCACGCTCACCGTCTCGGACTGGTTCTATCGCGGCGTCATGGAGGATGGCGGGCTGCTATCCATCGACTTTGCCTATTTTTCCATTACCGGCGGCCGGGAGCGCTGGCTCTATCGTGTCGCCCGCAAGCATGCAGGCGGAAACGGGGCGGACGGATTCGCGATTTCGATGCCCACGCTCTTTGAAAAATCAGGAGCCGAAGGCACTTACCGCCGTTTCAAGTTCGAGATGCTGCGCATCGTGAAGAACAACAACCTTCCCGGATTCTCGCTCTCAGTGCGCGAGGGGAGTGAAGGCGAACCCCTCGTCCACATGGTCAAACGCGAATATGCGGGGGAGGGGGCTCCGCAAGGACATCACCACCACAACAAACGTGAAATACGCAGCTCCCATCTACACCCGGCCAAAATAGTACCCGACAGCGAACTCCCGCTGCTCGGACCCATCATGCGCAATCTATCGGAGCGCACCATCAATCAGATCCGCCGAGATTTCCCTGGCTGGGATATTTACGCGCTCAAAGCGGAATTCGATGAGTGGCTCGACGCGGAACCCACGCGCCGACCGCACGACTACGACGCGGCATTCTATGGGTTTGTGCGAAGTCACCACGAGCGCAACCGCTACCAGCTTGCCTAAAGGGCGTTCCTGATAACCCGTCAGAAACCTCCCTCATTTCTCCTGTATCGAGAGAAATCAATATCCTAGCCATTAGTCATCGGGGTATCAGGAACAGATCAAAAAAAGGATCAATTGCAGCACCCTCTTTCTTGTGGATAACTCATTGAGCGATCCAGACAATATCGGGGTATCAGGAACAAATGCACGGGGTTTTAGGAACAGATCCATCGGGTGATCAGGAACAATTCCTCGGGGTATCAGGAACAGGCCCCTTCCGTAATCCTTTGAATTGCTCATTTTTTTGACGTGTGCTCAACCCTCTAACTCTTTTAACAGATCCTTTTAACATCTCTAACAGCAACTTCGTTCCCGATAACCCGACGAACCTCACCTACTGGCTTTGGAAGCTCAAGCCTTACGAGGCTTTCGCTTCCTGAGAAAGGGAAACCCTTTCTCAACTATCCAAAACAAACACGGCGGGGGCTGCTGGAGATCTGGGTCTATTAGTTGATTTGAATCATGCGCAGCTTGCATGTCTGAAAATTGCCGCTATCGTTTCCGGACTCCTTTCGTGATTGGCAGTGATGAGCAAGGCCGATTGCGTAAGGGGAGGGACGGTGACAGATCAGGACGAAGCGTTCCGTATGCTCGATACGTTCGCCAGTGTGGGCGCAACGCATTTCGACCTGACCCATATAAACATCGAAGGAGAGAAGCGGGGATTCCGTCCACAGCAATCCCTCACTCAACTGAAGAACTCGCTTCCCAGACTATTCCCAGGGGCAACGGCGAGGCAGAACAACATCATCGTCCGTCCGCACAGCGACACTGCCCAGCTGATCCAGCTCGATGATCTGAAATCCGAAGCCCTGCCTAGGGTCCGCGATGTCGCCTTTCTGATTCTGCAGACGAGCCCAGGCAATCATCAGGCGTGGGTAGCAGTATCTGGACTCAAGAGCGGAGAGGAGACGAAAGAATTCGCGCGCAGGCTGCGCAAAGGGGCAGGGGCCGACCCTTCCGCGTCCGGCGCGACCCGTGTCGCCGGCACTGCGAACTACAAACGCAAATACGAACCCGATTTCCCGACGGTGAAGATTACTGACGCTGCCCCCGGCAGGATTGCCACCCCTGCCGCCATCGAATCCTGTGGCATTCTTGCACCGCCCGAGCCCCCCGCCGTGATTCCGCTAAAGACCCATCGAAGAACCACGAAATCCGAAGGCGAGCGCACTTGGCCCGACTATGAGCGCTGCGTTGCCGGTGCGCCTCCTTCCAGAGAAGGCCCCGGTCCGGATCGCAGCATGGCGGATTTCTTCTGGTGCATGCTGGCCGCGCAGCGCGGCTGGAGCATCGAGGAAACCGCGAGCAAACTCATGGAAGTGAGCGGCAAGGCCCAAGAGCGCGCGCGTCTTCACGACGAAGGCTACGCCCTCATCACCGCTCAAAATGCCGCAGCGGCGGCAGAGCGCGGCAAGCAGAGGGGCAGGGGGTAGACAACTGTAGGAACTACAGCCAAATGCAGTAATATCAAGGGCAATGACACCTAAAGCTTGGTCTGGTAGGAGTCTTTGAGTCTTCATAGATGACAAGGGCAGCCAATTTGACCGTTTACCACGCCAAGTATTTCGCGCATGAACTGACCAAGCGTTGCGCATCGGACAGCGTTGAGAAGTTGGCCACGGCACTCTCCAATGCCCAAGTTGACCTAAACCCGCACCAAATCGAGGCCGCCCTGTTTGCCTTTCGCTCCCCTCTCTCGAAGGGGGCAATTCTCGCCGACGAAGTCGGTCTGGGAAAGACTATCGAAGCCGGTATTCTGCTTGCCCAGAAATGGGCCGAGCGGAAACGTCGCCTGCTGGTAATTTGCCCCGCGAACCTGCGCAAGCAATGGAGCCAAGAGCTTGCCGACAAGTTTTTCCTGCCTTCGGCCATACTTGAGTCCCGGACCTTCAACGAGGCTGTTCGAGCTGGGAACTTGAACCCATTTCAATGCGAGAGCGCCGTGATTTGTTCTTACCAGTTTGCGCGGTCCAAGGAACCCTACATCCGCCAGACAGCTTGGGACCTGGTGGTGGTCGATGAAGCCCATCGACTCCGAAACGTTTACAAGCCAAACAACAAGATCAGCCAGGCGATCAAACAGGCCATATTCCCCTACCAGAAGGCGCTTCTCACGGCCACGCCGTTGCAGAACTCCCTTCTTGAGCTCTATGGACTTGTCAGTATCATCGATGATTTCACGTTTGGCGACCTCAAAAGCTTTCGCGCTCAGTTCGCGCGGCTCACGGGGGACGCGGATTTTGCCGAACTCAAACAGCGGCTCCAGCCGATTTGCAAGCGGACGTTGCGTAAGCAAGTGCTCGAATACATCAAGTTCACCAATCGGCACGCGCTAGTGCAGGAGTTCATACCGAGTGCGGACGAGCAGAGGCTCTACAATCTCGTTTCCGATTACTTGCAAAAGGACACACTTTACGCGCTTCCGTCAAGCCAGCGGCAGCTCATGACACTCATCCTCCGCAAATTGTTGGCATCCTCCACTTATGCAATTTCAGACACACTAGAAGGATTGGCCAACCGCCTCCAAGCTCCTAGCAAGCGCTGCCGATCACGTACCGTCCCCGCAGGAAGGCCTTGCCGACAATTTTGAAGAACTGCCGGAAATAGAGGACGAATGGCTGGAGGATGAGGACGAATCGGAGACGCCGTCATCCGCCGCCCGTCAGTTCACACCCGGCCAGTTAACAGAACTCAAGCAGGAAATGGCCATGCTCCGCGAGTTTCACACACTCGCAAAATCCATTATCAAGAACTCGAAGGGCGAGGTTCTCCTCACCGCGCTGCGACGCGGATTCGCAGCCGCCGAGCAGGCCCAGAAGAGCAAGGGCGTGCCGGCACTTCAGCAAAAGGCCTTGATCTTCACCGAATCCCGGCGAACCCAGGAATACCTTTATCAAATACTTGAGAAAACCGAATTCGCAGGCAAGGTAGTCCTCTTCAACGGCTCCAACACCGATCCGAAATCAAAAGAAATTTATCAGGCGTGGCTCGAACGTCATGCTGGTACTGACCACATCACAAACTCGCCCACCGCCGACAAACGCGCCGCCCTCGTCGAATACTTCCGTGACGAAGCGTCTATCATGATCGCAACCGAAGCTGCAGCCGAGGGGATCAACCTGCAATTCTGCAACCTGGTCGTGAATTATGACCTACCGTGGAACCCGCAGCGCATAGAGCAGCGCATTGGCCGGTGCCACCGCTACGGGCAGAAATTCGATGTGGTGGTCGTCAACTTCCTCAACCGGAGCAATGCTGCCGACGTGAGGGTTTATCAGCTTCTCGACGAAAAATTCCGTCTTTTCAATGGTGTTTTTGGCGCGAGCGACGAAGTGCTCGGCGCTATCGAGTCCGGCGTGGATTTCGAAAAACGGATCGTGGCGATCTATCAGAAGTGCCGCACGCCCGAGCAAATCAGCTTCGAATTTGACCAGCTCCAGAATGATCTCGAATCTGAAATCGACGACAAACGGAAAGAGGCAAGGGAGCAGCTCTTAAACAATTTCGATCAGGAGGTAGTCGAAAAGGTCCGTGTCAGCAGCGGAGACTATCTTGATCGCTTCGAGGAGTGGCTGTGGCAAGTCACGCGTTTCTATCTCGGGCCATATGCCCGTTTTGACCACGGCGGGTATTCTTTCGTTCTGGAACGCAATCCGTTCGAGGGGGAGCGTATTCATCCTGGCCCGTATCGCCTTGGCAAAAGGGTGGAGGATGCGAATACCTACCGGATAGGCCATCCTCTAGCGGAGAGAATCCTCTCGCGGTGCAAGGCCCTGCCAACTGAGATGAAACAAATACGGTTCGATTACCGCAGCAGTGGAAAGAGGATCGCAGTGGTTGAGAGTCTCGTTGGCAAGGAAGGATGGCTTCTCTGCACCACTGCGGCATTAACCGCCTTCGAGACGGAGGATTACTTGCTTTTCGCGGGTATCACCGATAGCGGCGATGAACTCGATCACGCTCAGTGCCGCAGGCTTTTCGATATTCCCGGCGAAGAGGCTGGGCCAGTCTTATGCGATCCAGAAATCCGTCGGCTTTGTGAAGGGCAGATCACGACTGAAATACAGCGCATTGCGGCTCGCATAGCCGAGAAGAATGGCGGCTGGTTTGATGCTGAGATGGATAAGCTTGACCGATGGGCGGAAGATCAACGCCGTTCTCTAAAGGCCGACCTGGAGGAACTCGACGCAAAGATCAAAGAGACAAAGCGAGAGTCGCGAAGCGCTCCGAATCTGCCGACAAAGCTTGACCTTCAGCGTCAGCTCCGTCAGCTTGAAGACAAGCGCAATCAGGCGTGGAAGCTATACGATGAATCGTCGCGCGATGTGGAACAGAAAAAAGACGGCTTACTGGATGATATAAGCGAGAGATTGAACCAGAAGACTGAACTGGAAGAGCTTTTCATGATCCGATGGCAACTTCTTTGATTGGGAACCCGTTAGGTTGGGAAGGAGGACTCTTGGCATTACTAAACAACTCGCTGATTGGTAGAGGTCGGCAAATAGTGGAGGCCCCATGAGCAACTACGTCTTGTGGCGTCGTCTCACTGAAACCGACTTCAATGCAATGCACGGTACCGCGTCGCCTCACGGACGGGGAGGGGGTGCGATGCACGTTGCTCTAGGCGTCGGCAACGAGACATTTCCGATTGATAAATTTCTCAACGCTCGCGGCCGGTCGAATATCACTATCAAGACCGCAGCACATCCCGGCAAGCACGACGATTCGTCCCTAACGTTCAGCAGTAACCCGGACCGCAGAGGGGGAGAGTGGTTGATCCGTGACCAATTCAGCCACCGTCACCCGGCCTGGTCAGAAGCCGCTGGCTTTCCAGCTGCTTATAATCAAAGCGACCCACCCTACGTGTTCGTTTTCCGGGTTGGCGATGCCTTCCACGTGCGCTTCAGCACAGCGAATCGACTATCCAAGTTGCAGCCAGCAACTCGACCCCAGGGACTCCTGTCTGAATCTAAAGGAATTCGGCCCGCGCCCACTACATTGCTCGCTGCCTTGAGCGTTCCTCTGCAAACCCTCTTGAACACGTTTACGGATCAGGCGGGAGATTATGCCTCTGAGCCTTTTGATCCCAAGAATGTCACTGATGGCCGACAACGTGTAGTAGCTGCAATCTTGCAGCGATTAGGCCAGCGTGCATTTCGCCGCAAGCTGCTCAGCGCTTACGAGATGCAATGTGCGGTGACGCGGTGCAACACGGTATGGGTATTGGAGGCAGCCCACATCACGCCTTACCGCGGACTTAAAACTAATGCGGTTTCGAACGGGTTGTTGTTGCGAGCTGACATCCACACCCTTTTCGACCTCGCACTGATTTCGATTGAACCGGCCCGCATGAAGATTCACGTTTCCAGTTTACTTTCCAAATCGCAATATGCCCTCTTCGATGGGAAAATGCCAGCGCTCCCAAGGAAGCCATCGATTCAACCCAGTATGGCGGCTTTAGAGGAACACTACAGCCAATTTCATCCTTAGGAGGCGACACACGATGGAGCTAGCTATGACGGCTACAAGCACAGGAGCGGGGACCACTAAATGACGCAACCAGAAAGACTCAGTCTGACATCTTCGGATATCAGCGGCGAGCTACAGGAAGAACTCTTGCGTCTCATGCCGGAAGTGCGGACTGAGGGAGGCAGTATCGATTTCGACCGACTGAAGCTTGCACTCGGCCAAGCCGTCGAAGTCGGCCGCGAACGCTATGGCATGAATTGGCCTGGGAAAGCCGAGTGTTTCAAGACCATTCAAGCGGCGAGCGTGGGGGCGTTGCGCCCCCGCCCTGACGAAAGTGTTGGGTTTGATTCGACCGAGAACCTGATCATTGAGGGAGACAATCTTGAAGTTCTAAAGCTCCTTCAGAAGGCTTACCTAGGCAAAATCAAGATGATATATATCGACCCGCCTTACAACACGGGTAACGATTTCATCTATCCAGACACGTTCTCGGAGAGTCTGCAGACATATTTGGAATATACAGGCCAGGTTGATGCCGAAGGCAAGAAATTCGGTACGAATACAGAGGCTAGCGGCCGCTTCCACTCCAAGTGGCTGAACATGATGTATCCGCGCCTATATCTCGCACGGAATCTACTTCGTGAGGATGGGCTCATTTTTGTAAGCATCAGTGATCACGAAGTCTCCAATCTTCGCATGCTCATGAATGAGATTTTTGGTGAGGAAAACTTCAGCGCACAGCTTGTCTGGAAGAGCCGTAAGTATCCAGACTCTCGTGCTAAGACGGGTGTATCAACCGATCATGAATACATCCTCCTCTATACACGGTCCGAGCAAGGCATTCTCAGAGGCAGTGAGCGCGACGAATCAAAGTTTTCCAACCCCGATAACGACACTCGTGGGCCTTGGATGAGCCGCAGTCTCTTGGGGCTAGCGACCAGAACTCAGCGCCCGAATCTTCACTATTCGCTTACCGACCCATCGACTGGACACACCTACAATCCTCCAGACGATACAGGCTGGCGTTACAGCCAAGAACGAATGAAGTCACTTATCGAGGGGGGCTGTATCCTTTTCCCGTCGAAACCGGACGGCCGCCCCCGCGAAAAAAAGTTCCGTGCCGAGCTGCAAACCAAGTTCGTTGCCTTCCAAAGTATTATTGATGATCTATTTACGGCGGATGGTACTGCCGAAATTCGTGAGCTATTTGGTGAAGATGTCTTCGATTTCTCCAAACCATCGTCTCTGATAGAACGCCTCATCAAGCAAGGTAGCGAAGAGGAAGGTATTATTCTTGATTTCTTTGCGGGAAGCGCTTCGACTGCCCAAGCTGTGCTTCAACTTAATCAGAAGGATCGAGGCAATCGGAAATACATTCTTGTTCAACTTCCAGAACCGACAGGAAGAACCGACTTTCCAACTATCGCGGAGATTACGAAGGAGCGAGTCCGTCGGGTTGTCAAGAAACTCGATGCCTCCGATCGGGAAACATTGTCGTTCAACGGCACAACACCTCCAGACTGTGGCTTTCGTGTTTTCAGCCTGGCGGAATCGAATTTTACGGAATGGGATGCTCAGCTTTCTCACGATACCGGGGCGTTAGAGAAACAGCTGGATTTGCACATTGATCACATCCGTCATGGCCGTTCGGCTGACGACCTTTTTTATGAACTACTGCTAAAGAGCGGTTTCCCGCTGACGACGCCGGCGGAAAAGAAGACTCTCGCAGGAAAAGTCATTTATTCCGTCGCGAGCGGCGCGTTAGTGATCTGCCTGGAGCGTTCACTGACTCTGGACCTTATCCGGGCTATTGCTGACATAAGGCCTGAGCGCGTCGTGTGCCTCGACGAGGGTTTTGCTGGCAATGACCAACTAAAGGCCAACGCAGTACAGACATTCAGGACCAAAGGCGTCACTAGTTTCAAGACGGTGTAACCGAGCAATGATGAAACTGCAATTTGATGCCAACCAGCCTTACCAGCTTGACGCCATCGCTGCGGTCACCGACCTATTCGAGGGCCAGCCGCAGGGTGCTCCGGAGTATTCTGTTATTCAGATGGGTCACTTCGGTGGCATGTTCGCCGGACAAGAGCAGACCGAACTCGGTGTCGGCAATCAGGTGCTCCTGTCAACCGACAAGCTGCTTGCCAATGTCCGCGCTGTCCAGACACCGTAACGACATTGATATCTCAGATCCTGCAATACCTCTGGAGGCATGGGAACTCTTTGATGCGGCGGCCAACGCCTCCCGAACCTGTCCGCACTTCTCAGTTGAAATGGAAACCGGCACTGGCAAGACCTACGTCTATCTGCGCACGATTTTCGAGCTCTCGCGTCGCTACGGCTTCCAGAAATTCATCATCGTCGTGCCGAGCGTTGCTATCCGCGAAGGCGTGCTGAAGAACATCGAAATCACCGCCGAGCATTTCCGGGCGCTCTACAACAATCTGCCATTCGAGCACTTCGTCTATGACGCAAAGAAGGTCAACCGGCTCCGGCAGTTCGCGATCAGCAACACGCTCCAGATTCTTATCATCAACATCGATGCCTTCCGCAAGAACTTCACCGGCACAGAGGAGGAGCAGAAGAGCAACGTCATCTACAAGGAGAGCGACAAGCTCTCCGGCCGCCAGCCCATCGAGTTCGTCCAGGCAGCGCGGCCCATCGTGATCATCGACGAACCGCAGAGCGTGGATTCGACCGAAAAGGCGCAGGAGGCCATCCGGGCGCTGAATCCGCTTTGCACGCTCCGGTATTCCGCCACGCACCGGAACCCGTACAACCTGGTCTACCGTCTCGATCCGGTCCGAGCTTTCGAGCTTCGGCTCGTCAAGCAGATCGTCGTGGCCAGTGCCTCTGCCGAGGGGGGCGCAAACGATGCTTTCGTCCGAGTCGAGCAGATCGACTACAAGAAGGGCATCAAGGCGAAGATCCGAATTCACACGCAAACGTCCGAAGGCCCCAAGGAGAAGTCGTTCACGGTAAAGAACGGCGCAGACTTATTCAGGCTCTCCGAAGAGCGCGCGGCCTATGAGAACGACTTCGTCATCGCCGAAATCAATGCCGAGCCTGCCAACGAGTTTATCCGGTTCAACAATGGCCGTGTCCTTCGCCTCGGCGAGGAATCCGGCGGCATGCGCGACGATGTGTGGCGGGTCCAGATCAAGCACACGGTCAAGAAGCATCTGGAGAAAGAGCTTCAGCTTCGGCAACGTGGGATCAAGGTCTTGAGTCTCTTTTTCATTGACCGCGTGGCGAATTACCGCGATTACGATGGCGCAGGCCAGCCGGTAAAGGGAAAGTTCGCAGAGGCCTTTGAGACGTCTCTGGCTGAGTTCGCCAAGGACCCGCGCTATGCGCCGCTCGACTTGGCTCAAGCTGCCCTTTGAGAGCCTGCACAACGGCTATTTCGCCCAGGACAAGAAGGGTGTGCTCAAGGACACGCGCGGGGACACGCAGGCCGACGATGAGGTTTACAACCTGATCATGAAGGAGAAGGAGCGGCTGCTGTCGGAAGATGAGCCGCTGCGTTTCATTTTCAGCCACTCAGCGCTTCGCGAGGGATGGGACAACCCGAACGTCTTTCAGATTTGCACGCTCAACGAGACGCGCAGCGCCATGAAAAAGCGGCAGGAAATCGGGCGGGGGCTGCGCCTGCCCGTCGATCAGAACGGCCAGCGTGTCTTCGATGAGTCGGTGAACAAGCTTTTCGTCATGGCCAACGAAAGTTACGAGGATTTCGCCCGTGCTCTGCAGACCGAGTACGAAGAAGATTGCGGTGTCACCTTCGGCAAAGTGCCGCTGACCGCAATTGCCAGAATTGTCGCGTGTTGTGGATGGCCAAGAGCAGCCCATCGGCCGCGAAACTGCCGCACTCATCCGAACGGCACTTGTCCAGCAAAAGATGCTGGACGCCGAAGGACGTATCCAGCCTGCTTTCGATCCTAAGAAACCGGACTTCAAGATCGATCTGCCTGAGGGGCAGGGGGACCTGGCTCCGGCGGTGATTGATCTGTTGGCCTCGTACCAGATCGAACGCCACATTCGCAAGGATCAGGACGAAGGGCCTAATCGACTGAAGAAAGAAGTTCAGCTCAGTCCCGAATTCAAGGCGCTATGGGACCGGATCAAACCGAGGACCACGTACCGCGTGGAATTCGAGACAGAGACACTTGTCCGACGGGCCGTTGATGCGATAAAACACATGGAAAAGATCGAAGCGCCGAAGATTCGCGTTAGCATCGGACAGCTGGACGTGAAGCGTGGAGGTATTGCCGCGACGGCCATGAGTGTCGCCGAAGAGCGTGTTTTTACCGCCTACTATCCCATACCGGATGTACTGGCTTACCTACAGAATGAAACGGAACTGACTCGTTCGACCCTGGTTCGAATCTTGAAGGAGTCCGGCCGGCTGCCTGATTTTTTCACGGACCCTCAGCGGTTTATGGATGCTGTCGCCAACATCCTGAAATATGAGCTTCACCGGCTTCTTGTGGACGGAATCAAGTACGAGCGTATTGGTCAAGACGAGCCCGAAGCCGAATGGGAAATGATGCTCTTCAAAAACGAAGAACTCGTCAGCTACCTTACAGCCCTGCAGGTACAGCACTCTCTCTACGAATACGTGGTCTATGACTCTGAAATCGAACGGGAGTTCGCCCGCAAGCTCGATCAGCGCGAGGATATCAAGCTTTTCGTGAAGCTTCCCTCCTGGTTCGAGGTTGATACACCCGTCGGCAAGTACAACCCCGATTGGGCCATCCTGAAGTATGACGGCCAGGCAATGTATCTTGTGCGGGAAACCAAGGGCACCAAGGATTTCCTCAAGCTTCGCACCAGTGAAGCCGACAAGGTCCGATGCGGTCAGCGGCATTTTGAGGCGATAGGAGTTCCCTTCGCCGTAGCGGTGACAGCCGACGAAGTGTAAGTATCCCCGTCACAAAATCAGCTTCGCTTTTTCTTCCCTATTCGCTAGAATTACCCTTGCCGGGTTCCTTACGCTTGCGTTTGTCCAACAGATACTTGAGGTTTTAATTTGTCAGAAATGACCGGCAACAAAGAAGCTGTGTCGGTGCTTGGGCCGCTCTTGCGGTCCACCGATGATCCCTGTCCGCTGATTTTGCTTGGAGCAGGGGCTTCCTTTCGGTCAGGCGTACCAACTGCCGCCGATGCGGTGAAGCAGATAGCACGTCTTGTGTATTCCGAGCGCGAGTTGAAAAACGAGCGGCCACCGGAGCGCGTCAAGCCGTCGGAATGGGAATCCTGGCTGCAGGATTTCGACTGGTTTCTTCCGGGAGCCGACCGTCTGGCGGAGAATTTCCCCCTCGTGGTCGAGCATCTGCTGGTTCCCGCCGAATTCCGCAAGCGCGTGCTGCTCGATCTGATGCGGCCTGCGAACGGCATCAGTGCCGGTTACAAAATGCTTGCCGATTTCGTAATGCGCGGCCTCGTCCGGACAATGTTTACCACGAATTTCGACACCTGCCTTCCCGACGCGCTTAGGGAACGCCAGCCGCACATCCGCCATATTCATGAAGTCAACCGCGGCCCAGGTGACTACGATCAGTTCAATGTGTACAGCAAGTGCCAGATCGTCTGGCTACATGGGCGGGCAGAACAATATTCCGACAAGAATTCCGCAGGGGAAGTGGGCGCGCTTGATCAAGGGCTAATATCCCTGATTCGTCCAATGCTTAACGCGTCACCCATCATTGTCGTCGGCTATCGCGGCTCGGAGCCTTCGATTATGGAAGGGCTCTTCGGCCAGAACAAGGAAGGCCGCCTCGATTTTCCTAACGGTGTGTACTGGTGTACACGACACGCTGAGAGCCTTCATCCGAATGTTGAAGCATTCGCGCGGCGCTTGGGCACGAATTTCCGCCTGCTCAGAATCGATGGATTTGATGAGCTGTTCGGGGACCTTTCCAAGGAGCTCGCAGGGCACGACCGCTATGCCGCAGGTGGTGCAGGAGGCCGGACGCAGCACGATATTCAGGCTTTCGACGAGCGAGTGACGGATCAGGCCACGCTCGACGATTTGGATCTGGACCTGGCGCTGTCGATTCTGCGCGAATATTGCCAGAAACTTGGGCGCGCACCGCTAACGCGGGAAATGTTGCTCACGCTCATGCGCGAGCAGGGCTTAATCGTGCCTAATTCCGGCGGCGACAAAGTGACGGCGGGAGCATTGCTCCTTTTCGGCAAACGCACGCAGGATTTCTTTCCGCACGCTGTCGTCTCGCTAACCGAGGCGGGCAAGAAACGCGAAATTTACGAAGGCAATCTCATCGCGCAGCACCGCGCTCTCTTGCAGAAACTCGAAACCGCCGATGTCAATCCGCCGCTGAAACTCAAGGGAAGACGCCAGCATACCGACCAGACCGCATATCCGCCCCGCGTGCTGGTAGAACTGCTTGTCAACATGCTCGTTCACCGAGACTACCAAGTGCCGGAGCCGTCGAGCATCGAGCTGCATCCAGGCACCGAGATTGTATTCAGCAATCCGGGCGCGCTGACGCAGAAAGTCGCAGGAAAGGTCACGCTTGAGAATGACGGCCGCATCATCATGTCAGAGGGGGTGACTGACCAGCGCAATCCTTCGCTTTGCGACATATTCTTCGGCATCAGTGCGATGGAACGGGCAGGGACCGGCCTGATCGACGTGGGCGAACTCATGCTCAAAGGCGGCGGCGGTTCTGCGTTCTATCACAACCCTGCAGATGCACGCTTCAAGGCCATCGTCGCGCAGCCTATGGCGTCGGCCGGTTCGCGCAGCGTTGCCCGCTCGGACGTGCCGACGGGGCTTTACGTCCTCAACGTACTACCGTTCAGCGCCGTTCCGGAAAATGTGTCAATAGTCAGGCTCACTGCTCCCTTGCGTGATAGACCCCGCACGATAGACCTTGGGGAATGCGGTACGTTCGTGGATCGAGGCACGGAATTGTGGAGTTTCGTTCCGCTGCCGATTCTCACGACTTTGCTTGAGCCCATCGTGGACAAGGAAGCCAGCGAGTCGAAGGCACGGAGGGAGATCGAAGCCCACCCAGACATGAAGCGCGTGCTTTCGTGGCTACTGCGGAAGCATTTTGAATATGCAGTAGGGGACTTTGAGGACCAAGACGGATTGATTCTTGAATACGGCCGGAAACATCGGGCTTACTTTGCCGGAAAGAATAAGAGCGAACGCACGATTGTCTGGAACAGTGCGCAACGACGAGGAAACAAACGTGAAGTAGTGAAGAGGCGCAGTGATCCACCCAGGGCCTGGTTCGAGAATGAAGGCTTCGGATATGAGATTGTCGATATGGGCGGAATGTGGTGCGTGCGCATCAAGCCGTTTTACATGTTCACAGGCCCTGACGCGATGACGCCGCTTCCTGCGTTCACCCGTGCGGCAAAAGCAACACGCCGGATGAAGTTTGATCGCAACAAAAGCGTTGAGGCTGACCTCACGTTCTGGGCGAGCTTTCTAGGCCGTGGAGCCGAGACGATGAACGTGGGGGATCTTCACGTTAACGACCTCTTGATTGATATGAGTTTTCTGACAGTGGAAGTACCGGAAATTGGATTAAGCAATGAGCCTGAACATACGAATCGAATGTCTGCCTGAACCTAAGTTGTTGTTCGGGGGCAAAGAGACAGGCGTGGAACCTCGCCGCGTGATGGCAAAGCACGGGGCGGCGGACAAGTCCGCCCCGAGGGAACTCCGTATCGGGATCGTCGGGCCCGCTGCGGAAGTGCAGATTGCACGCGTTTGGTTGCCTCGACTCAACAGAATGTCGATTGCACGCGAGAGGAGCGCACGTCGCTATCC
Organism: uncultured Acidobacteriaceae bacterium; assembly: GCA_963701935.1. GTDB lineage: Bacteria > Acidobacteriota > Terriglobia > Terriglobales > Acidobacteriaceae > Sulfotelmatobacter. The sequence goes on from CAVPBT010000007.1 coordinate 702,696, forward strand.
CAACTGGCCAGGAGCGCAACAGGCGCTCGGAGTGACGTTTGTCATCGAAGACAGATTTGTGCGTTCAATTGACGAGGAGAAACTGAATCTGGCGCTGCATAATTCTTCCCCATCGCAGAAATTTGAGGATTTGTTGGATTTATTCGATGCGAAGATTCAGGGATTTTTTGGCGATGCGCGTCCCGATTGCATAATCGTCTGTCTTCCGGATGACCTTGCCGACATGCGGATCAGCAATCCCAAGCTCTCAGCGAGGGAGCGCGAGGCCCTGGAGCGACTCCAGCGTGAAGAAGAGCAGGAGCAGATGTCGCTTTTCCAGCCGACGCCGGAAGAACTCAAAGCCGCCGAGGAACTTCGCACCCAGGCGGAAGACCTGCTTTTTCGCTCATTCTACAGGGCGCTCAAAGCGAAGATCATGACGCATCAGAATCCCGTGCCGGTACAGGTCATGCGCCGCGATACATTCCTGCGGCCCGATGACGAGGGACAGAGCTATGCGACGCGAGCGTGGAATCTCGGAACATCGCTTTACTACAAGGCCGGTCACGAACCCTGGCGGCCTGCGGATCTTCCCAGTAACACCTGTTTCATCGGCATTTCCTTTCATCACCTCAAGCGACGCGAAGGCGATGTAGTGTATGCAAGTGTTGCCCAGGCTTTCTCAAATGAAATTGAGCCGTTTGCCCTGAAGGGCTCGCTTGTGCCGCATGACCAGCGCCGGGACCGCCAACCTTACCTCACTGATGAGCAGGCGGCCAGCCTCATGAGCGACGTTCTCGACAAATACGAGGCACTTGCAGGCATGCTTCCTACCCGCGTTGTCGTACACAAAACCAGCACGTACCAACCGGAGGAGGAGAAGGGGTTCCGCTCGGCCGCGGAAGCCCGCGTACCGGCCTGTGATCTGGTTTGGATGCGCAGCACTGCATTTCGTCTCATACGCAAGGGCATGCAGGAACCGTGGCGTGGGACGCTATGTACTATCGGAGACGAATCGTACCTGTTCACTATGGGGTACGTTTCTTGGTGGGACGAGTATCCCGGCCCGCATATTCCCGCCCCGCTTGAAATCGGAGCGTGTGGAAACACCGACATCCGCGAGCGCGCGCGTGAGCTTCTTGCGCTTACGAAGATGAACTGGAATTCCAGTGAAGGTATGGGCCGCTATCCCATCACGATTTCCTTCGCTCGCAAGGTAGGAATGCTGATGACGGAGCTCTCTGATAATCAGACGCCTAATCCGTCGTACCGTTTTTACATGTAGCGATCCGCAGAGTTGCCTCCGCGCATCAGCCCGCCAAGTTCCGACCTCATCATCCCCGCCGCCTCTTGGCGGCATCTGCAGTACGAGGGTTCCGACCAGATTGATGTAAAAATATGCTCTAAGGATTGGCATTAGCGGATATCTTCGGGATTGAGCACATACTGGCCGTAGAGAATGACGTTTTCCCACTCGATGGGGCTGACATGCTCCAGGAGGCTGAAGTCGATGTCTTCTCCCTCTGGGATGCCCATCTTCAGGACGCGCGAGATTTCCTTGGCCTGCCAGTAGATGACGCAGGCCAGCAACAGCGTCAGGCAGCTACAAGAGTTCATCTGCTCGTGTAATTCGCGGGCATTGATTCGGCCCCGCCGCCCGTAATAGACATCTCGCGCCAGGGCATGCAACTGCTCCACCTTCAGAAGACCGCGCCGGATGCGCGCCCGGAGCCTCGGCTCGGACATGTAGCTGAGCAGGAAGTCGGTCTTGAAGATGCGGCCCAGGTCACGATTGGCGCGATGGAAGTTATTCTTGGCATTGCAGGCAACGAGACGTTGCAAAGCGACTGATGCTGTCGTGTGGCCGCTCTCCAGTGACGCGTAGAATTGCCCCATTCTGTCCCACTGCTCGGCGATCCCGCTCGGATCAATAGTATGATCGGCCCTGTCAACTATGCGCGCAAGCTGCCCATAGTCCTTTCCGGGGTCGATGCGATAGATGTGCTGGTGCGTGATGCCTTTAATCCGTGGGCAGAAGCGCCTGCCCAGCATGGCAAACGCCGCGAAGTTCAGTTCCGTGTAACCATGCGTGTCAGTGTAATGTTCTTCGAGCTCCAGATCGCTTTCGTTATAGAGTAGGCCGTCAAGGACAAAGGCGGCGTCACGGTCGGTGCATTCGATGGGCATGCTGTGAAACGGAGCGTAATTGTCGGCGATGAATGTGTAAAATTCCAGGGCGAAATCGCTGAAGCAGGTGCTGTAGGTCTGCTGTAGAACCTTGCGCGGCATTGCAAAGCGCTGCCCATCGCTAGCCGATGTCCGGCCTTCACCCCAATACACCGTAGCATCCTGACGTGAGATTGCGTGCACAACGGCTGCCAAGGCTGCCCGCTGCGCCTGTTCGGTCATCTGCCAGTCGCTGACGCGCTTGAGTTGTTTGTAAGAAATGCCTTCGATCAGGTTCGCCATCGCTCCCAGGCCGATATTGCAGCCATGGGCGAGCACGGCGGCGAGTATCGTGCAGATCTCCTTGCGATCCCTTTTACCTTTCTGCGCCGGTGGCAGGAAATGGTCGGTGAACCGTATGTCGTTATCCACTTCGATCAGCATGTCCGTCAGGCGCGTCGTGCGCATATGACGGCCCAGCCAGCTTTTCAGGCGATCAAGCCGTTCCTCCGCTTCCTTACTGAGTTTTTCCGGGGTGTCGGACGACAGGCACCAGCCGTCCTCGTCCACGCGGGCATAGCTGTTGCCCGGAGCGGTTTGAAGGAAAAGGTCGTAAGCCTTGTTCAGCCGGGCAGTCAGATAGCTTGGAACGTCCCTGGGGTCAGACGGCAAGCCGGAGCGCCGGAAAAACGAATCCCTCCGGGACACCCATTGCTCCTGTGGGATGAAATAATCATCGAACCTGCCGAAACGCTTGCTGTTCCTTACCGACACGTTGCCGGACTTTATCTCCTCCTGAAGCTTGAGCATCAAAGCGCACTCCCACGCATGCCGGTTCGGCGTACCACCGTCCAGAACGATGGGAACCAGGCGCTTCGGTATGAAATCAACAGGTGCATCAAGAGGCAGCTTCAGTTTTTTGCCTGCCTGTTCCGCGTTCATCTCTCTGAGCGCATGGATTGCTTCCAGACACGGTGAGGAGGCTTGCCCGGCATCAGGAAAGAATTCTAGGGCGCGTAGCATGGCAGGAGAGAATTGCCGAAAGTATCCGAACCGGCGCACAATCCCGTGGAAGGCATCACTCTTATTGCCGGACACCCAATCATCAAGCCCCGCCACTTGTTCGGTGAGCTTGCTACGGGAAACGGCAGCGAACAGCCTGGAGCGCAATGCCGCATCAGCAATCTTGTCATCGAGGATAATTTGCCCCAAAGATCGTAGTGAAGATAATGCTGCTTTGATAGTCTTGCGCTGGCTGCTGATCTGCTCATCCAGTTCCTTCTCTGCGGCGGATTCCAGATGCGTAGTAATTTTGTCGAACATATCAATCGACTGATCAATGGCATCGCGGTAGCTCTGCCGTAGAAAGCAGGTCAGTGCCGCGAGTCTTCTGGGCCGGGCAAGCTCGCGCAGCCGATCCGCTGTGCATTTGCGTACATAGTGGAACATGGCCCGCTGATAATTCGCATTTAGCCAAGAAAGTTCGATTCCCAGAACACCGGTCGCTTCTATTACTGCCATCTTGTCGATAAGCGCGTTCATGGCCGCACCCGAGGCTTTGGCAGGATTAGCCTTGATTCTCTGGAGCGCCGATACGGTCTCTTCGCGAGGAATATCCAGCAACGCGTCGATGGTGTTAGCCATTTCCGGCGACAGAGCATCCGCTATCCGCGCGACGATGCTATCGTGCGCCAATTTCTTCTGCTCTCCGACAAGGCGCAGCAGCGCAGACTCAGCGGGAAAGATAACTCGTCGTTCCTTCAGAAACTCCTGGGCGCGGGCAAGTAACGGCGCGGTCTGCTCCAGGCGGCAGGACTCCTCAAAAACGAATCGCTCCAGAGCGTTGCTTTCGTCTGAGTCAAAGGGCCGCAGGCCGAGATATTTTTGGATGTGCGTCTGGTGATCCGACACGGTGTGCTGGCGCGTGGCGTAGCTGTCAATCGCCACGGAATCGGTATTTAGCTGAACCGCTATGAAGCTCAGCAGTTCGTCGCAGATTTCCAGCGGCTGCTGCGCAGGGAGACGGTTGAACAATCGCGCGAAGCCGATCTGGTAGGCAAATCCCAGGCGATTGTGCTCGCGGCGGCACTTGGCCACCTCGTTCATGTCAGCCTCGGTCAGGGATGCTTCACGGACGAGCTTCCCTCGTGAGAAGGAAGCCGATGTCACCTGCGGGCCAAGTGTAATGGAAAAACGGTCGTCATTGTCTTCAGCATTCGTTGTTGAATTGGTCTGGATATACGGTTACGAATGTGTAAAGTAAAACTCTCTTTTGACCTTTTCGCGAAATCGCATGGCAACGACGGCTTATTTGCGTGTGTCTACCGGCTCCCAGGATGTGGCAAACCAGAAACTGGCCATCCTCGAATATGCCCGCCAGAAGAAGTTCTCGATCGATGACTTTGTCGAAATGCAAATCTCATCGCGGAAGAACCCGCATCAGCGCGGTATCGACGGGATGTTGGAGCGTCTGAAGACGGGAGACCGGCTGATTGTGAGCGAACTGTCCCGGCTCGGGCGCAGCCTCGGCCAAGTCATTCACATCGTCGATGAGCTGGTGAAGCGCAAAATCCGCTTCACTGCCATCAAGGAGGGGATTCACTTCGAGGGAAAGCAGGATTTGCAGACCAAGGTCATGGTTGCCTTATTCGGCCTGTTTTCTGAGGTTGAGAGGGACCTGATCTCAGAGCGTACACGCGAGGGCCTGGCGTCGGCCCGCGCCAAGGGCCGCCTGCTTGGCCGACCGAAAGGCTCACTGGGTAAATCCCGCCTGGACGGCAAGGAGGAAGAAATCCGCGGCCTGCTGCAGAAGCAGGTTTCCAAGGCATCTATCGCCAAAATTGTCGGCGTCACGCGCCCCACCATTCACCGCTTCATTGAAACGCGGAGGCTCCAGTACGAAGCCTCGAACAGGACAGCGAACAACCTAAGAAAATGACAGTTATGAACATGTGGACATTTTCTATTGTCATCGGTCATTTATGCTACTCGACGCCGAATTGCTCTTAATGTTGCTGACGTTCATTGTGCCCTGGCGCTATTTCGCGTTCTATCTCGGCGGGGTCACTATTTTTTTTATTCTCGCCTTTAGAGTGATGGAACTGCCTCACCGTGGGAATTCGTTTGATTATTTGTTTGGCGTGCTCCAGGTCGGGGGCGTTGCCGCTCTTAACGGTTTGTGCATTCTGGGAAGATACTTCTACCGTAAGCGGCATAAGACGCAGATGCAGACCCGCAGAAATGCATTCTTATCGTTCCTGTCAGGAGTGTGCCTTTGCGTGATCGCGCTGCTTGTGGCGCAGTCCTTTTATGCGAGAACGGTCATCCGGGAAGCCGCTTCCGTTGCAGGTGATGCGCCGTATTGCATCCAGATCGCGAGCCAAGGCGAGTATCGCCCCGCCACGTGGCTGTTGGATTTAACGCCGCTATTCATGCGGGCCAACGGCTCTGACGGCAGATACTGGCAATTTCATGGCGTATTGCTAAAGGACGGGAAAAACGGCATGGAATTGTATAACTGGTCTTACTGGAACGGCAAATTTATGTCTTACCAGAAGCCTGAATATTGGCCGATATTCTACTGTCAGCCGCAAACATATTTCGTCGAGAAGCTGCCGCTGCTTTTTGCGCTGCCGAAGGACACTACTCTGTATGCCGGTTTGGGTGGCCGAGAATATAGAATTCCCTTGGCCTACCGCCCTAATACAAGCAGCGATAACCACAGACTTTCATTATCGGTTCAGTCACCTGATTTCAAGCCGCTGGATACGCAGTGGGAGAAGCTGACATTGTGGCAGCAGATTGATGCAGAAGTCGATCTGGAGCCCGGAGAGCACATGGATAAAGCATTCAGCCATGAATGGGGATTTTTAAGAAAGGACAATGTGCTCGATGCTTCGGGTAAATTGATTGTAAAAACTGAATGCTGGGGAAAAACGTGTCATGAGCTGTTTCTGCATGGCGGCTGGACCTATGATTTCAGCTATCCTTACCCGTTGTTCGACAAGCGGGAGCAATTGCGGCAACGGTTGGTAGAGCGCATCAACAGTTTTACGCTTAACAATGACCGCGCGCCCCTCCATTACTCCCCAAGCCCCTAGCAAGACATCCGCTAGCGCCAATCCTTAGAGCATATTTTTGCATCAATCTGGTCGGAACCCTTACGTGACAATCCCATTTATTTTGTGGATGCAACTATCCTAGTCGTACGTTTAGTCACCGCATGCTCGTGCGAACCCAAGTGAGTCTTGGCCCCCAAGCGCATAAACACGATAAAGAAGAGGGTGATAGCGCCAACTACCACATGCTTCCAGCTTACAGGTTCATTGCGATGAAACGATGGGAGAGCATGGATGAGCAGCGCAATCCAAATGCACAATGTGAAAATGCTGACAATCAGGTTTACTTTCGACACGGAGATTGCCTGCGGGCCGAGGATATGTTTCTCAAACCAGTTTCTTTTTTCGGGGCGATGCAGAATCGTCTTATATAGCGGCCCAACCACGCTATCCTCCAACATGTCCACGTGGTTTTCCCAATTCTCCTGCCAGAATTTGCTCCCGCGATTTACGAGAAACCATGCCCAGGTGAAGGTGAGGCCAATACAGCTGACAATATAAGCGAGGTACTCCTTATCGCCCAGCTTTTCCGCGCTCAGAATAGCAAAGTAGCCAGCAAATGCCGCGGCGATCAGCGCCCAAAAATATGCGGCACGTTGCCAATAGAGTCCAATTTCAAATTTTCGGATATCAAGCGCAAGCTCTAGTGCCGCTTTCGTTTTATCCTTGTCCGGAGGGTCGCCCAGACCAAAGGATTTTTCGTAATCGTTTTCGGCATTGCTCATTTCTGCCTTCCACTACCGATCCATAAGACCCGCAACGAGACTTACGCGATTTCTCCGGCAGTGTACTCATTTGGCCGCGTGATTTCAAATCGCAAGAACGAGCTCAGTACTTCACATGGAATGTCGGGCTGTCCTCGGGCTTGCTTTTGCGCCGGTCATAGAGGCGGGTAGTGGAGACGTTCGCGTGTCCAAGCCACTCCTGGACCTTGGCAATGTCAGCCTCATTTGAAAGGGCATTAGTAGCCGCCGTTGCCCGCATCGAATGCACACAGACCCCAATTGCCTCGCCGCTGATACCCGTCGCCTTCGCGTATTTCATGACGATGTTGCGGTAGATTGAGCCCGGATCGAGGGGCCGGTCGAGCGTGCCTGTGCGGTTGTTGGTCACGGGCCGGAAGAGGGGAGAATCAAGGGTTTCGTGGCTCACCGCCCCGCCGTGTTTCCCGGCTTCCAGATATTCGCCGATGAGGCGTAGCGCCATCGCATGAACGGGAACAAACCGGATTTTATCGCGCTTACCGTGGACACGCAGATGCATGACACCCTCGCGGGTCTGCACGTCCCGCAGGCGGAGACGGCACAGCTCCTCGCGGCGGATGCCGTGATAGAGCAGGGTGGCAAGAATGGCGCGGTCCCTTACACCCTTCAGCGTGTCCGGGGCAGGGGCCTCCAGCAAGCGGCGTACCTGCGCATCGCCGAGCGCGGGTGTGCTGCCTTCGTTGTTGTTGGAGGCAGGACGCTTCACGCCGTCCACCGGATTACCGAGCACTGCATTGCGCTCGCATAGGTAATCGAACAGCGAGGACAACGCCGAGAGCTTGCGGCGGATGCTCGTTGGAGCGAGACTCCGGGCTTCCATGTCCTTGCGCCAGGCAATCACGTGGGCGCGCGCCACCGTGCGTAGCGCGTTGTGATCCATGAGGCCGGTGTAAGCGATGAACTCGGCGACATCGACCTTGTAAGCCCGCCGCGTTTTTGGGTTGGTGATGTTGGCGAGCCATTCCAGCTCGGGAGGTATGTCAGCAAGTCCGCTGAACTGAGCAGGTGTTAATTTCTCTTTACCAATAACGACGAGATCGCTCACCGCCCTGCCCGCGTTGTTTCTAACTCGATAATGTATTTTATCGAGTTAGGAAGCAACCATGTTGTCGGCGATGAAAAAGTCCGTTATCCATATGCTGCTTTCTTGCAACAGCAACCATTCAGCGCGTACCGCCCGATGTGGAAACTTAAAATGCGCGGCGCAAGGGGAACGCCATTTGTCGAAGCTGGCAATTACGCCAGCCTCGCAGAAGCGGCAGATGTGATCCTCAAGATGGAGAATGACGTGGGGTGGCTTTTTTAAATGTGCCTGTCGGCACGTTGACGCCGATGTCTGACGCCGAAGCCTTATCCTGCCTGACTTATCAGGGCAAGAAGCACTACTATGTCGTGACGCGCAGCGCGAATTAGGTCGTCCCTGTGCTGCCAAAACACACATTGATTAAGGTTCACTGTGTGAACTGCACTACGGGCGCAATCAACCGCCAGCATGGCGGAACGCGGCCGCCGATCTCTTCACGAACTCGGGGAAGCGCAAGAAAAATTGCAACTTGACGCGATAAATGTCACAGACTGTGACGCGATTCTTGCCACACCCATAGCCTGAACACCATTCTGCAAGCGGATTGCGTCCACTGATGGTGACAAATAGCGATCAAGAAAACGTGACAATTAGCGAGCAGCCGAATCGTCAGCACCTAGTGCCGAGGACGATTCAGTGCTGCCCGGCGGGCTGCATCAGCATCTGAATCATTGCGGCGGGCATTTCTTTTCCCGACACCGTATGGTCAGGCTGCACGGTGAACATCATGCCCTTGCCTCCGTCCTCCATCGCCACCCATACGCCCGCAATTCCGGCGGTCGCCTGAGGGTTGTTAGCCATGAACGCGGGGCGCAGTACCTTGTAGGTCGCCTTCGAGCCGTTCGCCAGGGTAAAGGTGAGAACTCCGCCCGCTATCCTGGCGTCTGTTCCCGAGCTGACGACGGCCGACCCAGCGGACTGCGCTCCCGCCGGTTTCTGGAATCCGGCGAGCGCACCGCGAACAGCATTCGGATCATTGAAAAACGCTCCTTGCGGTGAATTGCCGCCGACAATCTGCGGTTCGGCATTTGCGGGCTTGGGTTGGACTGCTGCGCCACCAGCGGGCGCGGATTTTTTATATGGCGCAAGATAAAACTGAATCTTGCCGCCTTTGAGGGAAGCTACCGTGCCATCCGGTATATCCAAGATGCCCTTATAGCGCTCAGTCAAGGCGCCGTTATCACCGCCCTCATACTTCCAGACATAGATATGTTTGTTATCGGGATGCTGGAGCCACGACCCCTCATCGTTGTGACCGAGGTAATGCGCTGACCCCGAACTCATGGGCTGCCTGATAGCCACCTCATGAGTAGTGCCACTGGAATTATCCCAAACTATAGGAAGAACATTAGATGACGGGTTCCTTACCCCTGGCAGATTGGGGTCAACATCCAAGCCCTGGTTCGTCGTAATGGCACCATTTTGCGATTCGCCGCCCTTCGCGGGCCTGGCTTGCTGCGCGTTCGCGATGTTCGCTCCGCCGGTCAGGGTGCCAAGAGCAATCGTGCCGAAAAGCGCCGCCTCCGCAACCCACAAGTGGGCCATCGGATGACGTTGTTTGCCGCTCGCAATTAAACCCCTTGAAAGCATAAAGCGCTCCTTGTTCAGCCTGTCTGCTCCAGGGCTGCAGAATCTCATGAATTGGTTATTATAATCAAGTAGTTGGTTATGATGTTGCTGTAGTTGGGGTTAATGAGTCGCCTATGCTAGCGTCGCCTCATAGTGAGACTCACGAACGGCAGACAGCTGCGGGCGGCGCGCGTCCTTCTGGGATGGGACCAGTCGCGCCTTGCTCAATCGGCGCATGTCGCCATCGGCACGGTCCGGCGCATGGAATCCTTCGACGGCGTCATCGGCTCGCAGACGGCGACGTTGCTCAAGGTGCAGACGGCCCTGGAAAAGGGAGGCATAGAGTTTCTGGACGACGACCGGCCCGGCGTGAGACTTAAAACACCGGCGCGCCGCTCCGCACGCTGACCGCCTCCTGTCCACTCAAGTCCTTCAGTCACTGGCACACGGATGGCGGCTCCGGAAAAGGCAGCCACGGAATCTCCGCAAGCTGGCGAGCCCGAAGACTGCGCAATCCCCGAGCCCTGCCCCCCGCCGTGTTTACCACCACTTCAAGCTTCTTGGGTAGATGCACCTGAAACAGCCCCCAGGTGCCATTGCAGCGCAGCGCGTAGCAGCTCCCGACGCTTAGCGACGTGAGCGGCCGGACCTGCAGGACATGCGGCCGGTTCGGCACGGGGGCGAAGGGAATGCGCTCCCGCAGATTCTCTTTCGTCTGGATGTCCGGTGTCCGGAAATAAAGCGCATTGCCACAGTTATTGAGCAGCATGTCGAGCGCGTTCTTGCTACTGGTTTTGCACTGCTCCAGCCGATAGGCAATCGCCGCGATGGATTGGGTCGCAAGCACGACGCCCGTGCGGTAGGCGCGGCAGCGGTCGAGCAGGCTCTGCTCGCCGTCCTGGGCCCCGCCAGTCAAAAAGCGATGCGCCTCGTCCACCACGTAGAAGAACGGACGCACCTTGTTTTCGCGCACAAAGGCGTACTCAAAGAACTTGGACTTGAGGCAGCGCCCCACCATGTCCGCAATGGATGAGGCGTCGCAGGGCACATAGACCACCAGATCGCCGCGATTCAGCGCATCGGTGACGGAGAGCCGTCGATTCTGCGGCGGAGCCTCAATCGGATTGACCGATACGCAGGACGCGAATTCCTCGGAGGCCAGGTCCGAGAGAATCCCGTTCACCATCCAGATTACCCCCGAGCGCGTGCTGTGATAGAGCCCGAGCAGCGCAACGAGCCGCACCTTGAGATCTCCCGGAACCTTCAGTTCATCGCAGACTTCGAGAAAGCAGGCGAGCGGAAACTGGTCGTTCTCTCCGGAGGAGAGATTAAGCAGTGTGCTGTGGGGCTTGAAGTAATTGCCGGGATTATAGGCGAGGCTGTCCAGGAAGCTCTCGTACTCCCCACGGATCGCGACGTTCTTGCGCAGCTCGTCCCAGAGCGCCCGCACCCTTCCCGTCCCCTGACGGGCGAGCCACATATCGATGGCGATAAAATCCCGCAGTATCGATGCGGCCTGCATGTTCCAGACGGGCTCGCGCGTGCGCGTCTGGTCCTGCACGAAGAAATCCGACTGCTGCAGAATCAGATCGACCGCCTCGAAGGCGTCGAGCGTGGCGAGCGGCCGTCCCTCGAAGAGATGCAGCACGGGACCGCCCTCGCCATAACCCATGCGGATGACGCGCCGCCCGTCCGCCTCACGCTCCACGACCTCGCTCATCTCCTGCTTGGGGTCCACGACGAGGACGGAGGGCCGTAACTTTGCCAGCGGCTCTGCCGCCCCCCGTGCTTCATTTGCATAGGCGTCGTACAAGTCTTTCTCGGGATAGCGCAGAATTCCTTCCAGCAGGCGCATCACAGCGGAGACGCTCTTGCCGCTTCCCGTCTCGCCGGTGATCAGGAAATGCCGGGCCATTTCCGGGGCTGATATGCATTCTTCGGGACCGAGCAGCTCCGACCATCCTCGTACCCTAAATTTCGGATGCGCATCGCTGAATGGAAACGGCACGCTCATAGCGCCCCCGCTTCGCAGACCCGGTCGATGAGCTTCAGCTCGACGGCCTGCTCGGGCGAGATGAACTTCTCCTGGCGCATCAGGCGCGCAATCTTTCTGCGATACAAAACGGAGTCGTCGTCCCCGCATCGCAGCGTATGCTCCGTCAGCAAATCCACGAACCAGTGATCCCATCGCTCCAGCCTGCGCTTCACCACGCCCAGTTGCGCTACCGTCTGCGAGGTGTTCTGGTGCTGGACGTTTCGCACGGAGTGATAGAGCAGACGGCTGCGCTTCGACGCCATGCGATGTCCGAGCGTTCCAAGTGAGAGCAGCATCGCGGCGGCGGAGGCCACTTCGTTCATGCCGAAGGTCCGCAGCACCCGCCCCTCGCCTTTACGCCAGGGACCGAGAGCGTGCGCGAGGGTATAGAGCGCATCGGCGCTGCCGCCCGGCGAGTCTATGTGCAGATCGATGGTGCGGAACTGGTAGTAATCGTGGAAGAGCCTGATTTCATCGAGGAGCGCGTAGGCAACCGGCATCTCGATTTCCCCGGTCAGTCGAATGACCGGGACGGTGGCATCGAGTGTGGTCGCAATGGGCATCCAAGGCCTCGTGATGCCCGCGAAAGAATTCTCAAGCCTCTAGAGAAGCGTGAAAATCACTTCACGGTATCCCACTATAGATCGAACTCTCCGCAAATAAAATCGTGACGAGTTGATCACCCCGTCAATAGGCCAGATGAATTCGCGCCGATGAGAATACCGGCAGCCATTTCTCTTCCTCACCGGCTGCAGGCTCCCCATTTGTTGCCGTTTGCATCCATTTCTCCCCACTGGAGCCCATTTTCCCCTGCCATAAGCCCCCGCCGTGTTTCCGACCTGATCGCCACGGCTCGCGGATGCCAGTTGCCGACCAGCCGCCGAAGAAAAAACCTAATGCCCCGGCGCGATTTCAAAGAGCGTTCCAGCGGAACCGCCGGTGCCATCGGCCTTGAGGGTGTAAGCGGAGGTGCTGACGCCAAATTGGCTCGTATATTGATTGAGCAGGGCCAGCGTGACATGCGCCGAGCCGTCCGCGATGGTGACATCGGTGTAGGTACCCGTTGCACCGGTGCCGGTGACGCTGCTGACCGTAGGCGTGCTGGAGAACAGGTAATTCGCGAGATCGACGCTGTCGTTGCTCACCATCCCCGCGAGCGTGCCCGCGAAGCTTCCCGCAGAGCTCAGTATCAGCTCGTCTATGGCGCTGCCGCCGAAAACTATCGCGTCGCTTGTCGCTGCGGCAAATTTGAGCACGTCGTTTGTGCCGTTGATGGTCGCCGTTCCTGCGGCCGTCATGGCGTTGTTAACTGTGATGGTGTTGGAGCTGCCGCCCACCGTCAGCGTATCGCCGGCCGTGTTGTTGATGCTGGCCGTATTGGAAGAGCCGTTCAGCGTGATGGTGTTGCCGCCAGTGCCCGCGTCGGTGACGAGGTCGCCCGAGCCCGTGACAGTGACCGTATCGCCGCTGGCATAGAGGACGGTGTGATCGCTCGTGCCAGCGTCGCTGACGGTCTCGCCGGACATCATCCAGTCGTAGTTGGACGATGCGGCGCTGGTCAGGATGATTGTGTCGCCCGTGTTCGCGCCCACGGTGTTGCCGCTGCCGGTGACCGTGGCCGTGTCGCCCGACTCGGCAAGGCTGGCGGTATCTGATGAGCCCGACAGTATGAAGCTGTTACTGCCGGTGCTGGGGCTCGCGTCCGTGGCGCTGTCGCCGGTGCCGGTCAGATGAACGGTGTTGCCGTTGCCGTAGGCGACGGAACTGTCGCCCGTGCCGCCGTCGTTGATGGTGCAGCCGGAGCCGAACGCCGCGAAGTTCGAGGAGGCGGGACTGCTGAACGTGATCGTATCGTTATTGTAGGTGCCTACGGAATTCCCGCTGCCGGTGACGGAGAAGCTGTTGCCGCCGGTCGTCACATAATCGTTGACGTTGTTGTCGTTGCCGCTGACAGAGATCGCGTCGTTGGTGGCCACGATTTCGGCGCTGTTGTGCGACCCGGCGATGGTGCTGGAATCGCCGTTCTTGGAGATGATGGCGTTATCCCCGCTGCCCTCGACGATGACCTGGTCGCCGCTCGTGCCGTAATCGTTCCCCGTGTCGCCAACGCCGTTGACGTTGATGGTGTCGTTGCTGCCGTAGGCGACGCCCGTATTGTAGGTGCCGTTGAGGGTGAGCGTGGTGTTGTTGTCGAAGAGATAGGCAGTGTTTTCGGTGCCCCCTACGGTGGTAACGTCGTTGGAGTTGGCGATGTAGGCGGTGGTGTGGCTGCCGGTAATGGAGATCGTGTTGCTGCCGGTGCCCGAATCGGTGACGGTGTCGCCGGTGCCGGCGACGGTCAGGCTCTCGCCGCCGGCATACAGGGTGGCGGTATCGTTGTTGCCGCTCAGCGTCCCCGTGTCGCCGTTTTCGGCCAGGGAGGCGCCCTCCGAGTTACCCGTCAGCGAGAAACTGTTGCCGCCCGTGCTGGGGCTCGCATCTACGGCCGTGTCGCCGGTGCCGGTTAGGTTGATGGTGTTGCTGTTGCCGTAAGCAACGAAGCTGTCGTTGGTGCCATTGAAGGTGACGACGTTGTTGTTGCCGCAGAAGGCAAAATCCGAGTTCGCGCCGGTCGTGAAAGTAATTGTGTCATTGTTGCCCAAACCGACTGAGTCGTTGCTGCCGGTGAGAGTGACCGACGTGCTATTGGCCAGGGCGACGTTCACGCCGCTCATGGCGAACACTTCGCCTGTGCCGGACAGAGTGGTATTTATGCTGCCGTTGCTTTGCGGAACGATGGAATCCGCCCACAATTGAGTGCCCGTGCCGTTTGCGCCCGAGTAGCCCTGGTCGTTCTCCAGCGACAGGCTGCCACCCGATGTCGTGGCGAACTCCTGCTCCTCCGAGCCACCCGCGGTCCAGTTGATGGTGTTCTGGATGACGCCGCCGCTCGCGTCGTTGTTCACCGTCATGGTGCCGTCGGAGCCAACGACGGTCGCCGACTTGCCCGCCTGAACCTCCACCGTGTCCGGATCACCCAGCGCAATCACCTCCACCCCGTTCACGAAGGTAACGCCGGGCGTGGCAAGTGAAAACTGCGCCGCCGACCCTGTGCCGCCGACGATGAACGTGGTGATTCCCGTCCCGCCGATAAGCACGTCGCCCGTGCCGCTGCCCGCCTCCAGCGTGTCCGTGCCGGACCCTGCGATTAAGACCTGGTCGTTCTGGTTGTTGCCGATGAGCGTGACGTTGGCGCTGGTGAACAGGGCGCTCAGGTCGAAGTTGCCCGAGGCGGTCTGGGTGGCAAGGCTGTAGGTGCCCGCCGTCGATGCCAGCAGCGTCGCGAAGCCCAGGGAGCCGAACGGATTGCTGAGGCTGGTGAACTGGTCCAGCTCCGCGGCGTTGAGCGTGAGAGCCGCTGCGTTGTCCACGAGTGTCTGGACGCCCGTGATGGTCGCCACCGAAATATCATAGGCGAGTCCGGTCGCGATGTTCAGCGTGTCATTGCCGCCGCCGCCAGTAATGGAAGTGCCTGTCACCAGTGACGGGCTGGTGGGTAAGTTAATAACGTAAGTGTCGTTGCCCGTCCCACCCACAATCGTATCGAGGCCGCCGTTGGTATAGACCGTGTCGTTGCCGCTGCCCTCGTAGAGCACCATGCCCCCGCCGCCATATATCGTATCGTTGCCCCCGCCGCTGTAGATGGTGCTGCTCGCGCCGCCGATGATGGTGTCGGTGCCGTTGCCCGCATAGATCGTGGTGTTCAACGAAGTATTCGTTCCGCTGATTGCGGAGAGCGTATCGGTGCCGGTGCTGCCCGATGCATTCAGTTCGTCGTTAGAGCCCGTCGAGGTAAGCGTGTCGTTGCCGGATGCGCTTGCCGTGAGCACGACGTCGGAGGCGTTGATCTCCTCAAGCGTCGTTCCGGCATTGGATAGTGCCGTCATGTCGAAATCCAGAGTGCCGGGCAGATTGTAGGTTCCGCCGGTTGCGGCAATAAGCTCGCTGCCCGCCGGTCCGGTGATTGAGCCGATGCTGCTCAACTGGCTTGCAGTCAAGGTAATGCTGTCGCCGCCGGTCAGTATCAGGTTGCTTATACCCGAGATGCTGTCCCCGGAAATATCGCCATTGGTCTCAAGCGTGTTGCCGGTGCCTTCGCCCGTAACCGACGAGCCCGCCGCAAGCCCGTTCGTGGCCATGAAAGTCGTGCCGCCCGCCGTGCTGCCGGTGAGATGGTTCACGCCGCCGCCTGCGATGAGTTCATCCCCGGTGCCGCTGCCCGCCGTGAGCGTGTCGTTGCCGGTGGCGCTGGCGGTGAGAATCTCGTTGCTGCCGTTGTTGCCGATCAGCGTCGTCCCGCCGTTTGCAAGCGCCGTCATGTCGAAGGAGTCGCCCGTGGTGTCTTCCAGGCCGAGGTTATAGGTGCCAGCGCTCTGCGCATTGATCACGCCGGTGCCGGTGATGCTGTCGGAGATGGTGCTGAAGCCGCCGAACTCACTCGCGTTCAGCGTGATGTCGCCGTTATGGACCCTGAGCGTCTGGATGCCCGAGATGTTCGCGCCGCTGATATCGTCCGCCGCTGCCAGGGAATTGCCGGTGCCGGTGCCCGTGACCGTCGAACCGACCGCAAGGCCGTTATAGGCCTGGAATATATCGCCGCCGCCGCCTCCGGTGAGCGTATCCACGCCTTCGCCTGCCACCAGCGCATCGCTCGTGCCATTGCCCGCTGTGAGCGTGTCATCGCCAAAGAGGCTCGCGACGAGGAGCTGGTTGTTACGTGCGTTGCCGATGAGCGTGGTGCCCGACCAGTCGGTCGCTTCAAGCTCGTAGAAATTCGCGCTCTGATCCACGTTCGAGGCGGCGAGGTTGAAAGTGCCCCCGTTCGCGGCGATGATCTGCCCCGCGCCGGTAATCTCGCCGAAGCCCGCGAACTGGCTCGCCGTGAGCGTGACGTCGCTTCCCAGGTCAAGCTCCTGCACGCCCGTAATCGTGTCGTTGGCAATGTCGGCGTTGGCGGGGGTGCCATAGATCCCCGAGGTCAGGTTCAGGATATTCGTGGCGGGCACGGTTTCGTTGCTGCCGTTCACGGTGATGGTGGCGGTGCTCTGCCCGTGAATCACCGCCCCGGGCGTCGTGGGGCTAAACTCCACGTCGGCGCTGGTGTTGTTCACGTTCACCACCGTGCCCGTCGGGGTGTACGCCGTGCCGGTGGGATTCAGGTACGCGTAGTTGAGTGCGTCCAGCGCACCGGCCGACGTAGTGTCGCCGAGGTCGGAGAGATACCCCAGTAATACTTGTTCTGGAGTTGCGGTCGGATCGGGGATACTCGCCTGAGGCGGGACTGCGTTAAGATCAATTACGGTGCCGTCCGCCAGCAAGACGGTTCCGGTGTTCGTCGCTTCGTTTATTGACGCCACCCCGAGCGGCGTACCGCTTGACGTAATCAGATCGTCAGTGATTGTGTTGGTCGCGGTGTCATAACTGCTGCTCGAAGTCGTTCCCGAAGAATAAGCAAAAGAGATGCCGTTCGTGGAGTTATATGTTGTGCCAGTATAATTATTCGCAGCATCATATGATTTTGTAGTACTGATAAGATCGCCGCCACTCATATTAAGAGCCGTATCTTTCTCGCTGCCATCGCTATTAATTTGGACGCCGCCGAGGTCTTGATTCGACGCATTGTAATAACCAAGTGTAAGAGAGTTTGTTCCCTCGTTGGCATGGATAGACGTGCCATTGGGAGCCAAAAGAATATCTGTTCCTTCCAGAGGCAAAATGAAATTGTCCGGAACGGTTCCTTGAGAGCCTACGAGATGCCCTGCGTTGTAGCCTGCTATTATCGAATTATGATTTGGCTGGGTGTTGCCATAAATATCTCCAGAATGATCACCCCCGAAATTGGCAATCCAATTATAAATTCCGCCAGCAAACAAGACTGTTTGAAGGGGAAGACCGGCAAGATACCCCACAAGGCCGAGATTGTAGGATGCAGCATCGATGAAAGCCTTAGCCAAGGGTCCTGCTCCTTGGTTATTGGCATAAGTCCTTTGTAAGTCCTGACTTCCTCCCGCCGCAAAGCCATTAAGCATATCCGCCAGAGCGCTACCTAGAACCCCGTCCACTACCGATAACGCATCCACACTAAAGGCGCTCAAAGAACCTGTCGGCACTGGAATGGCATTTATATTTCCGGAATCCACTTCTTGGGCAAAAGCAATCGAGCTTTGTACATTGAAGTCTGCGGGAACGATTAAATCCTTTGTAGTGATTTCTTGGTTCTGCAAATGGTTCCCCGCATTAGCACTCAGAGGAACTCCGTTAACGTCATACAGTACGGGATCTATTAGAGTTGGATCTGCCGATGAGGTGGGTATGTACACACCATTATTGGGATCATGAACGAAAGTCGTTTGGCCCGGCAGTATGAGATACTTCGCATCAACAAGGTCAACCAGATATGGTGGTTGTAGCGGCGTAGTATAACGGGCAGCCCCCGTTAACTGGTTACCATTTACGTCTACCTGACTGCCCTTAATGTTCAGGACATAAAAATTACTAATGAGGCCCACATCATTTCTCCGTTTTGAAGCTGGTGAATATATGATTCTGATCTATGCACTGCTCAAACGCCTTGATGGCGCTTAGGTTCTTCGGAACGGCGTTCGTATAAATTACCTCCGCGTTATCGAGCCAGAATCCGACTTTGACGTGCAGATCGCCACTTTTAAGCTTATGCATCAGCGAAAGAAACTCTTCTTGACCGTTTAGCGCGAAATTGCCCAATGGCGCTTTCACTAATGTCGCGCCCCTTTTAAAGTACTCATGTTTAGGAGAGAAACCCTGCAGCTTCACGCCCGTTCTATGGCCAAGAGATTTTTCTGCGTCTCCGTTTATTGGAATAAGCACGCTATATACGTTTTCGGGCGCATGCTCCAAGTTGCCGTGCAGATATTGCCTTGCTGCTGAAATTCGTAAAGAAACATTATTGATATACTCTCCGTCCGGGGCGGTCATGTTTAAATTACAAGCGACGCCCGGCAAGCCAACGTTATGTTGTACTTCAAGGCGAGAGGTAAAAGCCGCCTTTTTGGTAAATATCTTCTGCGAACCCACAATTTGTGGTGTATCTGGATCTTCCGGATAATAGGCGTATTGCAGATGCACACCATTAAATTCATGCAATGTAGTGTCTAGCTTGCTTCCTTCCGGTGTCGCAATCAGCAGAGTGGAATCATCAAGCCACTTGTAATAAGAATATTCCATAGGCGGAAGAAATTGCTCGTAGGTCACAGGGGTTTTCTGAGGATGATGCAGCGCAAGCCTCACATCGTTATCATTGGAATATATTTCGAAATAGCTTTCAGCAACCCATGTACCGTTGGGAGAGGTGGCAGATCTCAGAAGCTCTATCTTTTTTGGTTTCTCAGGCGAACTTAACCAAGCGAACAACGCAACTGCAGACCCGGCTGCAAGTATCAGTGATGCACATAGAGCGGCGCTGCACCAGACTCTCAAGGAGCGCTTTAAAGACGTTAGAGAAGGTCCCGCTGGGCGCATACATGTCCATTGACAGTAGTTTGGCACTCTAAAAATGCACGCAGCACTGGTACCCGAACACTCAAGACTCGTCTATCAAACAATGAATCGACCTTAATCATTTCCGACTTGACCGAGCACAAAGGTGGGCTTGTCATTGGGCAACTTTACAAGGTCACATGATAGAAATGTCCCGCCAGTGGCGTTATTGCGCCAAATTTGTCCTTCATGACAAGTTCTTGTCTTTTGGTGATGGTATTTTGCTCAAATAGTGATTGCAGGAGCCCTAGTTCCCCGGCAGCTTTCTGCCATTCCGCCGACCTCTGTCCTTGAGGAAGCGTGATTTGATCACTTGAGTCGTAGATGATTTCGTCGGTCGTTCCACCTACTGCGTCACCTTGATCGTAAAAATGCTTCTCACATACTGCGAGTTTTCTTCCGTTGCCAACATCAATTGCGGATAACGCACACGCTTGGTACTTTTTATTGAACAAAGTGATTTTTATAGACTCAACGAATGGCTTTGTCTGAGAAAAGAAATTCTTCTCAATCACCGCATTGGTTGCGATGTATATGCCCAAAAAGGCCCCCATCCATGCTGCCACTCTGGTGGACCTTGTCGTTAGCGCAACGAGCAAACAAAAGACTAATAGAAGTAGGCATCTCCATAGATAGATCGGAACGAGTATCGGTAAGAAGGACAGCACGAATAGAACGTAGGGTATGAACAGAACTGGATGGGGTTCACTCCACCCAATAAATACAAAACAGAAATCCTCAAGGATGCTTACGAGTAGAACACTGACTGCCGCAAGAACCGCCGCAAGTGATAGCGATTTAGCTGCGAGGAAAAGGGCGCGGCGCTCTGGTGTGTACATGGCGGATTCGCTCATCGAACCCCCATCGCCAACGCAGTGGAGCCCGTAAACAATGATTTTGGCGGTCTTGCCATCGCGATAGCCCCTCACCTGTCATTGCAATTGGAATTGCATCCAAGCACGCCTCGACGGATATTGTTTTTCTTGTCGCACGTCACGGTAGTGATAAATTGCGAAAAGTCGAGCAGAAAATGTTCCGAAGATCTCTAACTAGTTGTTCAAACAGATAGCATCGCCAGTGGCTTGAGCCGCGATTTCGCACGTTATGCGTTAGACGCGGCTCTGTTAGAGTTGGGTCAGTCAATGAGGTGGGTATATAAACGCCATTGTTGGGATCTTGAACTGGACTGGTTTGCCCCGGAAGCGCGAGATATGTAGCCTGAACCAGATCACCCAGATCTTGTGAGTTTAAGGTTGTGGTGTAACGAGCATCTCCCGATATCGGATTACCACTTGCATCTTCCTGCTTGCCCTTAGTGCTCAGAACATAAAAATTGGTAATGAGGCCCATATTTATTTCTCCGTTTTTATAGTTGAATATATTTGATTCTCGCTTATGCACCGCTCAAACGCCTTGAGAGCGCTTACATCCTTCGGAATTGAACTGGTATATATTACTTCCGCATTATCGAACCAGAATCCATACTTGACTTGCAGATTGCCTTTCTCGATGTCATGGATGAAGGGAATGATGGCGTACTTACTTATGCTGGGATCGATAGGCGAGAAATCCTGGACTTCCATGCTCGTTTTATAGGTGAGCGGTTTTATCGCCTTTTCTTCTGAACTACGGATAATTCCATGGTTGGCGACGGTAAATGAAAGTTCATTAAGATAGTCTCCGTCCTTGGCTGTCATATGAAGATAGCAAGCGGTTAGCGGCTGTCCTTCCTGGCTGCCATTGGTAAAGCGATAGGTGAAATCAACAAGTTTTGTGAATATGTTATGCGAACCTATGGGTCCGGGTACTTCCGGATAGCTGGGATAATGTTCGTATATCAATCGAACGCCATTGAATTCATTTAGTGTGGTATCCAGCCTACCTGTTTCCGGCGCTGCTATCAGTAGCGTTGAGTTGTCAAGCCACTTGAAAAGAGCACCTTCCATAGGCGGAAGAAACTGATCCCGGGTTACAGGATGTTTCTGAGGATGATGTAGCGCAAGCCGCACATCGTTATCATTGAGATATATTAAGAAATAGCGTTCCGCGACCCATGTTCCATCCGGAGATGTGGCTGAGTCCAGAAGCTCTATTGTTTTTGGTTTCGCAGGCGAACTTAACCAAGCGAACAACGCGCCCGCAGGCCCGGCTGCAAATATCAGTGATGCACATAGAGCTGCGCAGCACGAGACTTTCAAGGATCATTTTAAAGACGTTAGAGAAAGTCCCGCTGGGCGCATACATGTCCATTGACAGTGGTTTGGCGCTCTAAAAATGCACGCAACACTGGTAGCCGAGTACTCAAGAGTCGTCCACTGGAAAATGAACCCGTGGTAGCCATTTCTCACTTGACTCAACACCCGCCCCTCTGTCTCCGCTTTCCTGCTTGATTCCGGTTGCTCTGCTCTGCAGCCGCGTTTTCCCATGCCTTGATCCCTGCCCCGCCGTGTTCTTCCTCCTGTGCTTTTCGTGATACCGCCTGCTCCCTCGCTTTATGACGGCGACTTGAGCGGGCGTCGCTCGCGCGTCAATGACGAATTTTCCCCTGCGCTGTAGCGCGCGCATTCCCCGCGCGACAAAATTCTATGACCCGCTCGGCTTGCCGCCCGCTTGGTGCGCGCCGTCAAGCGAGATCGCAGTGGGCGGTCTCCACTACTTAAGAAGGAGAATTTGCCTATGGGCGACGCTAACGACTTCATGGCTTCCTACGAAAACCACCTGAAGGTTCTTGCCGAGGCCAACACCCTCAACAAGACCGCAGTATTCGATGCGCTCATCGCTGCGGGCATAAAGACCGTCACGGTCAACTTTAACGGCGAAGGCGATAGCGGCCAGATTGAAGAAGTAGTGGCCTATTCAAACGAAGCGCCAGGACAGATCCCCGCCACCCCCATCAAGCTCCAGTCCGCGAGTTGGGGAAACGCCAAGTCAACGCTCCGCGAACTTCCACTATCGGAAGCAATTGAGGACCTCTGTTACGACTATCTTTCGCAGGAACATGGCGGCTGGGAAAACAACGACGGTGCTTATGGAGAATTCACCTTTCATGTGGAGGACCGCCGAATCGAGCTCGATTTCAATGGCCGGTTCACCGATTCCACCAATTTCAGCCACATTTTTTAAGGGAGGGCATCATGGCACATCCATACCATCATTCGCTCTCCAGCGTAAAGAAATGGGGCGGGACGGTCGAAGACTATATCCGCATCCACGACTGGTTTGACGAGTCGAAGAAAATCATCGCCGACTTCCGCCACCGCGCGCTGCGGCACCATGCCGAGGGCATCTTCATGTCCGAGACCATTTTCGGTCCGACGATAACGCTCTCGACCGCTCGAATCATCCCGACCCGATGGATCGGCGAGCAGCACGTCCGTGAAGACCTCGGATTCATTCCGTCTTTTGCGGATTGGATGAAGGCCATACGCCCCGAGCCCTGGATGGGCCGCTCTCAGAAGCTCGAAGACGCATGTCCGCTGCGGTTAGTTGCGACGGCCGGAGGAATCCAGCCATGACCGAAACATTCATCGAGCTCCCCGAAGACGCGTTCGGCGCAACTTATCCGCTGGTCCCCAACCATCTCAACCCGAGCGCGGGCTGGGCGACCGGCGAGGCGTCCGGCTGCCTGTTCGAGACCTACGGCCAGGAACTCGGCTTCGTGAGGGCGCAGGACCCGCGCACCATCTGGACGCTGCTCGACGGCGATGACGGCGACCTGTACCTGGCGAGCGGCTATCACTTCGTCAACCGCATCGGCTACCTGCTCAGCACGGTGCCGGTGCCGGACGGAGCCTTCATACAAGTCCACATTGAGATGGAGAAGGACGAGGAAACCGACGAAGCAAATGGAGAACGGCATGTCTAAGCAATTTCAGAACGCGCTTGAAATCTCTACATCTATGGGTAGAGTAGGCACCACAACCACAACGGGTAGTAACATGCAGGGCGCGCGTGTATCGACTGCCAGGAAGCCACGGCATTCCAATCAGCTTGATTTTTTTGCCGCCCTCTTTATAGATCCACCGGATACGGTTGTGCCCGCACAGGGCGAAGCCCGGTCGGTGGAGGTCCAAGATGCCCGAGAAAAACCGCCTGGAAGAAATGATTCTCAGCCATTGGCTGGTTCACCGGCCGCAGATGGTCGAGGAGTTGCGCAGGAACAATCAACTGGAGCGGGCGATTTCCGAGGCGGAGGCGCGAACGTCCGACCTTCTCTACGAATTGCTGTCGGTAAAGAAGATGGCGTATCACGCAGCCTGGGAACTGGCGACACAGGAATGGGCGTTCCTGCCGACCGAGGCCCACCCGGAATCGTCGTCCGGTTCGACCGCGAGCCCCTCCAAGAAGCGAAGCCATCCCGCGACTTCCGAATAACCGATTCCCACGGCATCGGACAGGGCGGCCTTCACGCCAAGGGCCAGGCCAACATCGCCGCCATCCGAACGCTCAAGCGCATTGAAGCCGAAAACCGCGAGGCAACCGACGCCGAAAAAGCCATCCTTGCCCGCTATGCGGGCTGGGGCGCGACTTCCGAACGCCTTTGATCATTATCCCCCCGATGAATGGAAAGGCGATTGCGCGTGAGGCTGAAGGAGCTCTCACCGACGAGGAATACGAATCGGCGCGCGCTTCCACGCCCAACGCGCATTTCACATCGCCGCAGGTCATCGCCGCTATCTGGAACGCCATGCAGCGGCTCGGTCTTAAATCCGGTGCGCAGATACTTGAGCCATCGCTAGGCGTCGGCCATTTCTTCGGACTCATGCCGGAGAAGATTCTCGCGGGAACTCACCGGACCGGCGTGGAGCTTGACGCCGTGACAGCCCGCATCGCGAAGAAACTCTATCCCGACGCCGCGATATTCGCCAAGGGCTTCGAGGAAACGCCGCTTCCCGACAATTTCTTCGACGCTGTCGTCGGCAACGTTCCCTTCGGCGACTACGCCGTGCATGATCCTTCGTACAAACGCACGCTCACCCGCGCCATTCACGACTATTTCTTCGCCAAGTCGCTCGACAAACTGCGCCCCGGCGGCATCATGGCGCTGATTACCAGCCGCTACACGATGGACAAGCAGGACGACACGATACGGTCCTACCTTGCCGAGCGCGCGGATCTGCTGGGTGCGATACGGCTGCCCAATACCGCTTTCAAGGCCAATGCCGGAACCGACGTGACGACTGACATTCTCTTCCTGCAAAAACGTGCTCCGGGTGCGCAGCCTGCGGGCCACGCATGGCGCGGACTTTCCACCATCGACACGCCGGACGGGGAAATACACGTCAACGAATATTTTGCGCGACACCCGTACATGATGCTGGGCAAGATGCGGCTTGAAGGGACGATGTACCGGGGCGCGGAGCCGACGCTCACCGGCAATCTTTCCCCCGCGTCTCTGGCGCAGGCGCTGCTGTCGTTGCCGGAAGGCGCTTATATCCCGAGGGACGAGGGACGAGGCCCCCCGTTCCCGCTCCCGGAATTGGCCGATACACTCGGCGTCAAGGAAGGCGGATTCGTCGAGCGTGACGGCGCGCTATTCATCCGCCACGGCCACTCCTTCGAGCATGTCAGTCTCGGCGCTTCCGTCGCCGCACGAGTGCGCGGGATGCTCGCCGTGCGCGACGCGGTGCGCCTCGTGTTCAACACGCAGCTGGAGGACGCCGCCGAAGAGCGCATCGTTGAGGCGCGGCAGTTATTAGGCCAGATGTATGGTTCCTTCGTCCGCAGATACGGCCCGCTGTCCACCAAAGACAACATCCGGGCCTTCGCGGGCGACCCGGATCTGCCCCTTCTCCTCTCGCTCGAAAACTACGATGCGGAAACCAAGCGCGCGACGAAGACCGCCATCTTCGAGCGCAGGACCCTGGAGCGCTACCGGCCCGTCGTGCATGTCGAGACGGCGGCCGAGGCTCTCACCGTCTCGCTTAATGAAACCGGCGATATCCACTGGCCGCGCATGACGCAGTTGACGGGGCATAGCCCCGGCCAGATGCAGCGCGAACTCGGCAGCCTGATTTACCGCAACCCGGAGGGCGGCTTGTGGGAGACAGCCGACCGCTATCTGAGCGGCGATGTCCGCGCCAAGCTCGTCATTGCCACCGCCGCGGCTTCGCTCGACTCCAGCTACAGCCGCAACGTCGAGGCGATGAAGGCGGTTCAGCCCGCCGATATCCCGCCCGGCGACATCAGCGCCAGGCTCGGCTCATCCTGGATTCCGGCAAGCGACATCCGCGATTTCATCGTCCAGTTGCTCGACGTTCCCGAGCGCGCGGTTTCCGTGGCCCACGCCGGAGCGATTGCCACCTGGACCGTCACTCTCGACACTTACGGCAAATCCAACGTCAGCAATACCACGACGCACGGCACGGCGCGCTTTCTCGCTTCCGACCTCATCGAGCAGGCGCTGAACGGACGCGTGCCGACCGCCTATGACGAGCTGCCCGACAAATCCCGCGTCATCAACCAGCAGGAAACCATCGCCGCCCGCGAGAAACAGCAGCAGCTCAGGGACAGGTTCAGCGAGTGGATATGGAAGGACGAGCACCGAGCCGTCAGGCTCGCGCGCGACTACAACGACACATTCAACAATTTGCGCCTGCGGACCTTCGACGGTTCGCACCTGACGTTTCCCGGCATGGCGCGCGAACATTTGCGCGGCGGAGACCTCGACAAGCACCAGAAGGATGCGGTGTGGAGGGTATTGCAGACCGGAAGCACGCTGCTTGCCCATGTCGTCGGAGCCGGAAAGACCTTCGAGATGGTAGCCGCCGCGATGGAGCTGCGGCGCATGGGACTTGCAAAGAAACCCATGATGGTGGTTCCCAACCATCTGGTCGAGCAATGGGGCGCCGCTTTCCTGCAGCTTTACCCGCAAGCAAACATCTTCGTCGCCGGCAAGGACCTTTTCTCCACCGGCAACCGCCAGAAGGCCATGTCGCGTATCGCCACCGGCAATTACGACGCGGTGATCGTCTCGCACAGTTCGTTTGAGAAGCTGCCGGTCTCCGACGAGTATTTCATGCGCTTCATGAACGCACAGTTGGAACAACTGGAGGAAGCCATACGCGAAGCCAAGGCGGAACAGGGCGACAACCGGCGCATCGTCAAGGAAATCGAGAAAGCCAAGAAGCGGCTGGCCGCCAAGATCAAGGAACGCGCCGACCGCGAAGGCAAGGACAACGCCGTCACCTTTGAACAGCTGGGAGTTGACCAGATTTTCGTGGATGAATCGGACCTTTACAAGAACCTGCCTTACGTGACGAAGATGAACCGCATCGCGGGATTGCCGAATTCGGAGAGCAACCGGGCGCTCGATATGTACATGAAGACGCGTTATCTGCGCGAGAAGAGCGGCGGACGCGGCGTCGTCTTTGCCACGGGAACGCCAATTTCCAACACGATGGCCGAGATGTACACCGCGCAGCGCTATCTTGCCCCGGAAAT
Organism: uncultured Acidobacteriaceae bacterium; assembly: GCA_963701935.1. Classification (GTDB taxonomy): domain Bacteria; phylum Acidobacteriota; class Terriglobia; order Terriglobales; family Acidobacteriaceae; genus Sulfotelmatobacter. The sequence continues at coordinate 729,408 of CAVPBT010000007.1, forward strand.
GCTCAAGGCATGCGGCGTCGAGCATTTCGACGCCTGGGCGGCCAATTTCGGGGAAGCGGTCACATCGCTTGAACTCGCCCCGGACGGCTCGGGATACCGGATGCACACGCGCTTTGCCAAGTTCGTCAACCTGCCCGAGCTGCTCTCGATGTTCCGCACGTTTGCGGACGTGCAGACCGCCGACATGCTCAAACTGCCGCGCCCGGACGTGGCGGGAGGAAAGCCGCACGTCGTCGCGGCCCCGGCGAGCGACGACCTCAAGGAATACGTCAAGACGCTGGTGGAGCGCAGCGAGAAACTGCGCAGGAACCGCGTCGATCCGCGCGTGGACAACATGCTCAAGATCACCGGCGACGGCCGCAAGGCGGCGCTCGACATGCGCCTGGTGCACCGCTTGTCGGACCCGCACGGCGACACCAAGCTTAACCGCGCCATAGAGCGCATCTACGACACCTGGGAGAAAACTAGGGACACTCGCTCGACGCAGCTGGTGTTCTGCGATTTATCGACTCCCAACTCCGAGCGTTTCAACGTCTACGACGAAATCCGGGCTCATCTCATCGAGCGCGGCATTCCCGCGCGCGAAATCGCCTTTATCCACGATGCCGAAACCGATGCCGCGAAGACCGTCCTGTTCGATGCTGTAAATGCCGGGCGGGTCCGCATTCTTCTCGGCTCCACCGAAAAGATGGGAGCCGGCACCAATGTGCAGAAGCGCCTCAAGGCATTGCACCATCTCGACGCCCCGTGGCGGCCCCGCGACATCGAGCAGCGCGAAGGGCGCATCCTGCGGCAGGGCAACGACAACCCGCAAATCGATATCTACCGCTACGTCACCGAGGGCAGCTTCGACGCCTACATGTGGCAGACGCTGGAGACCAAGGCGCGGTTCATCCAGCAGGTGATGAACGGCAGCACGACGGTACGCACCGCCGAAGACCTCGAAGGCGGCGCTCTCACCTACGCCGAGATCAAGGCGATTGCCTCGGGAAACCCTGCGGTGATGGAGAAGGTCCGGGTCGATACCGAAATCCGCAAGCTCGACCAGTTGCGTTCCGCACATGTCAACCAGCAGCACACAATCCGCTTCGAGGTGCGTAAGCTCCCCGAACACATCCGGCGCTCGAAAGAAACGCATGAGCGCATCACCGCCGATATCAGAACCCGCGACGCGCAGCCGGACTCGGAATTCTCGATGACCGTCGGCAATCGCGTCTATAGCGGCAAGGGAGCGCGCGAGGAAGCGGCAAAGGCTTTGACCAACGCCGTCCTGTCCTGGCGCAACGACAAGAGCCTTAGCCCACGCGCGCGCTTCCGGGGATTTGAAATCCTGAGCCGTGGCAGAGGCACCAAAATCTTCGACTTTGAGCCGGAACTGCCTGAACTTTTCGTCCGGGGCAAGGAAACCTACCGCGTCAACCTCAATGCCGAGAACTCGGTCGGCACCGTCCAGAGCATCGAGCATACGCTGCGCGCGCTCGACAGACTCGCAGAAGCGGAACAGGCGCAGATCGAACGCCAGGAAAAGGCGCTTGCCGAATACCACGCCCAGCTTGGCAAGGCCTTCGAGCACGAGGAAAAGCTCAAGGAACTCATAGCGCGCCAGGCGAAGCTGAACGCCGCGCTGGATCTTGACAAGGGCTCCGCCCAGGTTGCCGAGGGCGCAGAGGACACCGCGCCCGAAAACGCACCGTCGGTTCCCGCAAACGGCGGTTTCGCCGCGAGACTGTCCGCCCGGAACCACGCCTCCCGCACTCCGGTCCGCTTATCCTGAGGGCTCTCCTATTGCGCGCAGCATCCGTTCACGATGCCCCCGCCGTGTTTCCCGCCTTGCCTTGAAATCCTCCTCGCCTCGTTGCCGCTCCTCTTGCCTTTGACCGAGAACCCCTGCCGTCTCGCTTTATGACGGCGACTTCTAGCGGTCGTCGCTCGCGCGTCAATGACGAATTTTCCCCTGCGCTATAGGGCGCGCATTCCTCGCGCAACAAAATTCTATGACCCGCTCGCTGAGTCCGCCCGCTGTGACGTGCGCCGTAAGCGAGACCGCATGGGCGGTCTCCAGAACATCAAGAGGAGAAACAACTATGGCTACCATCGGCACATTCAAGAAAGACGGCAACGGTTACGCCGGCAACATCGAAACTCTTACCCTCCGCGCGAAAATCACTTTCGAGCCGACCCCTAAGAAAAGCGATAACGCGCCCGATTACAGGGTCTTCCACATCTCGGAGGCCTTCACTTCCGAAATCGGAGCCGCGTGGAAGAAGACCGCGAGGGAAAGCGCCACCGAGTACCTTTCGGTCAGCATCGACGACCCGAGCTTTCCGGAACGCATCAACTGCCGCCTGGTCAAGACCGGTTCCGAGGAGGGTCACACGCTCTTCTGGGAGCGCCAGCGTCCCCGCGACTAGCTCGTCCAAGGGGCGGCCTCCCAAGTCGCCCCTTTTTCCCCAACCGTTTATTTCGCAAAGGAAATTACTTATGGCCACGTTCAAATACACTCCGCCCGAGGAGACCAATGAAGACCGCGTCTACATGCTGGTCGATGACATCTTCGACATCAGCATTCTTCGCACCGAAGAGGGGCTGATCATAGATGTGTACGACCACAACGACGAGATTTATCTCCTGGACACCCTCGCGATTCATGAACACGACCTCGCCGCGAATCGGGAGGAGTGACCCATGGAAACCAACACCCTCATCCACGGCGACTGCCTGCGCGTTCTGCCCAGGCTTCCTGCAGGGAGCGTCAATTTCATACTGACCGACCCGCCCTATCTGGTTGGCTACAGGCCGTTCAAGAACAATGCGGGACAACGAATCCGCAACGACGACAGCGGCGCATGGCTCAAGCCCGCGTTCGCCGAGATGTACCGCGTCCTCGTTCGCGATGGATTCTGCTTCAGTTTCTACGGCTGGCCTCACGCAGACCGCTTCATGGGAGCATTCCGGGCTGCGGGCTTCCGGCCTGTGGGCCATTTTTCCTTTCCGAAACCGTACACATCATCGATAGGCCATGTCCGCTGCCGCCATGAGTGCGGGTATCTCCTGGCAAAGGGAAATCCCATGAAGCCGCAAAATCCGCTGGGGGACGTTATCAACTGGACGGAAAACACCGGGAACACTTTGCACCTTACGCAAAAGCCCGTGTCGATTCTCCTACCCTTTGTCGAAGCCTATTCTGCGTCGCAGGGCACAGTGCTCGACCCTTTCGCGGGCTCGGGCTCGTCACTCCTTGCCGCGAAAATGCTGGGCCGTTCTTACTTCGGGATTGAGCTTGATGCGAAGTATCACCGCGTCGCGACCCGCAGGCTCGCACAGGGGCAGATGATTCCGACAACAGTCGCCGGCCATGCGCAAGCACCGGCGCTGTAATGACCGCCCGCTTCATCACGAAGCAGCCGCGCCTCGGGCATCAGGGGGAGGAGAAAGACCATGACCAAACGTCCGATGACCAATATTGAAAAAGTCCAGCACATCATGACCTACAGCCGCTACGGTGGCCTCGCGCAGTTATTCGTGATGGATGCGCTTCATAAGTGGACCGACATCATCAGCAAAGCGTCGCCCGAAGAAATCGGCAACGGATTTGTGAACGGCGAGGCGTGGATTGGTGTCGCCAGGGAGATTCAGGAGACGCTCAAGTCCAACCTCAGCACAGAAGACCGGGACATGGACGATACCGACGAACCCTCCGACGCAGTGCGGGAATTGCTGGTCGTGCTGGAATATGCCTACGACGTGCTGGGCAAGGTCTATGACGGTGTGCCGGTCGATGTTGGCAGTGCGCTACAGCCCTGCGCAGACATCATTGAAAGAGTGAAGGGCGTGGAGGCATGATTCAACATCCATATTGCAAGTTGCAGAGATGTCCATATACTTCGCGCGTAGTCATTCCTTCAGCGGAGCGTCCTTGAGCGCAATGAGTCACCGCGCGGCGCAAAGTCCAACTCCCATCGGCGATGTAGAGTCTGCCGCCGAGCGCCTCCCGTTTCTTCGCTCGAAGACATTCATCGGCGCTGTAAAGCGAGGCCTCCGGCCTGGAATCACGGCCGCGATGCTGCTCGAAGAGGGTTGCTTTTACGCCGAGCAGAAATGGCGCTGGACGGGCATCGCCGCAGCGGGCGCGATCCTGTCCGAAGGCTTGTGGGCCTACCAGATCGACAAGGAACGCCGCGACCGGGAACGGGGCATGCAGATTTAACTTCAGCCGGTTTTCTTCGCCGCCGTACTGCTATTCGCGGGCTCTGTCATCTCCTCCGCCCGCCCGCCGTGCTTCTCCAGCTCGCGCAGCCAGTTGGGTTTTTGCCCCTTCGCATTCCAGACAAGCTCAGGCTTTGCGGGATGCCGGTAGAGACGCCCGCCGCGATAGACGGCGGCGCGGCGCGTGGCCTTGCCCGCCACGGACTTCAGGCTCAGGCCCACGGACGACAGCAACGTCCTTGCTTCCGCAAGGGCATGGTCCTTGCGTTCCTTGTCCCTCTGTTTGAGCAATTCGTTAGATCGGTCAATGACTTCGTGCAATTCCTCGTCGCTGAGCGCCAAAAGCGTTTCGTTCGTCATGCTTCCTCCTCTTCCTGGTCCTTCTCGCGTATCTGAATGGATTCGATGAAGGCCTTATCCTCCGGCATCAGCTCCTCCTCAATCAGATTGCCTTCGCGCAGCATGCTCAGGCGCTGCAGCCGGAGCATGTCGCGCAATTTGTCGCCGAGATTGCGCCCTGTGAGAATGACGCTGCAATCGTCGAAGACCAGTTCCCAGACCCTCCCGCCCTCGCGCTTGAAGGCGCGCCTGAACAGCGTATAGGCAAGCAGCAGCTCGTCGCCGTTTTTCAAGACAACGACCAGCATGGCCGGATGCGTGCGCGCCTGGCGTTCGTTCTCAATGGCGGAACGCACCTCCTCTTCGTGTTGCGGGGGAGGCACCGCCGAAGATTTCCGGACGATGTTGTCGATGACGCTGCTTCTACCGCTCATAATGCTGCTCCCTGGCTTGATTGATGCGCTGTTGCCAGATGCCGCGCGACGCTATGGCGTCGTAGGCGTCCTGCATTCTTTCTTTCAGGAATCGCGCGATGCGGCGCATATCCAGACGCGGCCTTTCTTTCTTCCCGCGCATCATCTCCGACACGCTCATGCGCTCGGGGTTTTTCTGCACTGCGGCTTTGAGCGCCTCCGCGTCCTCGGTGTAGATCTTCACGCTTTCCCGCCCACGCGAGACGGAGACATACCACTGGGCGCGGTTCGCGGCCTTGAGCGATTCGTCGCCCACCGCGATGAACACGCGGTCCACCGTCTTGCCCTGGGAGGCGTGCGACGTATCGACGTAGCCGTGCGCGATATGTCCGAAGGTCTTGGGCAGAACCACGCCGCTGTCCAACCGGATGTCGCCTTCTTTGGTGAACTCTTTGACGGTAACGATGTCGCCGTTATTTACCCGGCTGGGCCGCTTGTTTCCTTCCGCCATCCCGTAGCCGTTTGCCGTGATGCGAATCCGCTCGCCTTCCGCCACGGCGAGGTTGCGCGTCTCGTAAACGCTGAAGCGCTCCGCATGGTCGAGGGGGAGCGCGGCATGCGAGCCGTCCTGGCGCATGACGATGACATGGCCCATGTCGCTCTTCAGCACCATCGCGGCTTCGCCTTTGGCGTAGCCGCCCGTCGTTCCGCGCACGCCGCCCTTGCTCTTGCGTTGTCCGCCCACCGCCTTGTGGAACTGGACGACCTGGCCCGCGCGGTAATTGCGCGCATCGCCTTTCTGCGCCCCCGTCCAGTGCGTATTCCGTCGCGCCGTGAAGAAGCATTCGTGACCGCCGAGCTTGCCTGTTTTCTTCAGGCCCTCGCGAATATCCGCCGTTATGTCCATGCCTTCGGCGTGCGTGGGGGCAATGATGAGCGCCGTTTCGCCGTCGCCCGCCGTGTCCATGTAATCGTTCACCAGCATCCTGCGACGAGCCTCGCCGGAGGCTTCGACAATCGCGCCCATCTTGTCCAGCATCTCGAAGCCTTTCTCCGCTCCTTTTGCCGTCCCGGCGCTGATCGCTTCCACGGCCTTGCGGTAGTCGCTGCCTTTCTGGCGGCGGATGGTTTTAAGCTCCGCGACGCTCAGGCCCGCTTCCGATTCCAAGAGCCGGAAGGCGTCGCCGCGCGCCACCGCCGAATGCTGGCGGTAGTCGCCGGAGAGCACGACGCGGGCACCCTGCGCTTCCGCCAGTTGAAAGACGCCGCGCGTTTCCTTGCTGCTGAGCAATCCCGCCTCATCGATCCAGAGCACCTGGCCTTTGATGGCCTGCTGCATCCTTTCATCGGACAGCAGCTGCGCCACGGTCGTCGCTTCCTTGAAGCCGTCGTTTCTCAGCACTCCACGCGAAGCCTGGGCCGAAGGCGCGAACACAAAAACATGCCCCGCGCCGCTGTTCTCCATCGCGGCAATGGTGCCTTTCATCATGTGCGTCTTGCCCGTGCCCGCTCCGCCCCGGATGCCCACGACGCGGTCGCGGGAATTCAGGACATGCAGCGCCGCGTTCAACTGCTCACCCCTGAGATCGCCGACTGTCTTCAACCCCTTGGCGAAAGGCTCCAGTTTCCCCCTGCCCTCGCGCACAAAGCGCAGCATCTGCAATTCCTCGCGGCGAACCGCCCGCGTGGTCACGAGCAATTCCGAATCGCGCTCGCGGCGGATGATTTCCTTGCCCTTCGCCGCCTTGTCGATGGCATCGGGCAGCACGTTTCCGACGCCGTAGCGCAGCGCCTCCGCCTTGAGCCGTTTCTCCGACGTGACCGAGGCGCGCTCGAAGCAATGCTCCATCGCGTAGTCCATCGCCTTCTGCGCGGTCATTGCGCTTTCGGCTCCACCGCCCCCGCCGTGCTTGCCGCCAACCACTTCGGCCAGCGCCACGCGTTCCGCGTGCGTCAGGCGCTCGTTCCATTCCACCCGCAGCTTCGGCTTGCCGACTCCGGACTTTTTGTTCTCGCGGCCGTAATAACCGATGGCGTGCTTGCCTTCGGCACTCGTCACGCCTTTCTTCGCGGCTTTCTCTTCAATCTCGTTGCGCCTGCGTGAGAACTTGTCGATAACGGACGTGGGGACACCGGCCAGCTCGAAGCTCAATCCTTGGCGCTCGGTTGTGTACCCAAGACCGTTTAGCGCATGGGCCAGGCGCGCGTCGAACGCCGCCTCAAAATACGGCGCGTCGCGTTTTAGTTCTCCGAACTGTCCCGCTTTGAAACGCCCCTCCTTCTCGTCGAACGTGATGTTGGGTGCGAAGACATGCGCGTGCAGGTGGGGATCGGGCTTGCCGTCCACCGGCCGCGACGTGAAATGCACGAACTCGGCCCAGACCATGTTGCCGGTCAAGCGATTCTCGTCCTTGCCGTCTTTGCGTACCCGCGTTTTCATTTCGGCTTCGGCCTCAATCATCGTGTCCTTCACCGACTCGCGGAATGCGTTCAGGATGCGTTCGTCCCCGGACAACTCATAGAGCACCGATACCGACTTGGGCGCGGAGAAGGTGAAGTCGTATCCGGCGCGCCGGTTCGCCTTCTGCCGTGGCGTGAGTTTCTCTTTCGTGCGCGGGTCGAGATTGTCGCAAAGGGCGAAGTAGCTCTCCTGGTCCACCTGTCCGGAGAGTCCCAGCCGCTCCGCCCCAAGTCCTCCCCAGAGCCCGGCGATCTCCTGCCCCTCGCTGTAATAGTCGGAGCGCACCATGCTCTTGCCAAAATACTGTTTGGCCGCCTCCGCGTTCTTGCTCTCGGTGACCCGCAACATGCGTTGCCCTTTCGCCTCACCCGAGTTTCAACCACTAATAGCGTGCATAGCGGATCTTCACCACAACCGGAAGCGTTTTTTCGCGTCTTGCTAGAAAATCTACTGGTACATGCGTCTCCCCTAAGCGGAGCTTAGGCGCATGCGAACAAGACGCGACCGACACCACTTCCTTATTGCGGTTCGTTCCGGCTGACTGTTGTTTCGTTGTCACAAATCGCTCGGCAGAAATGTCACAGGCGATGTTGCGGGCACTGGTAAATTTCCCTGTGGCGGCGGGAGCACGGCGCGGGGGAAGTGCGAAGCACCGATAGCGTTGCCGCGATACGAATGCGATGCTATGGTCCATCGCGTCCGCATATGAAATCCGTCACCGAACACCCCTACCTCCATATCCCCGGCCTGCCCTATCCGAAGCCCGTGGCGCAATGGACTCACGACGAGGCGCTTGCCAACTTCGCCTTCATGGAAAGCAGTTTCCAGCGCTACATGAAGACCTGCGCGCACGACGCGGACAGGGTTGCCCTCGCGCGCCGGGGACTGTCGCAGATCGACGCGCTCCGCGCGCAGGTTGAGGCCCGCATGGATGAAGAGCGCGTGCATTAGCGCGACCTCTTCTGCGAAGGCGTTTCGCGCTCGACGGACTCCCTGGCACCGTATCTCTCGCCGTCGCAGTCCTTGGCGTATTTCTTCCACGCCTTCGTCCTCACGTCCGCGCCCAGGAGTTTGGACATTTCGTCGCTCTTGCGGATGTCGAGCCGAGAGGAGGGCTGAAGCACGGGGGCGGAGAATCCCAGATGCCTGTCCAGCATCCCCTCCGCAAATTCATGCGCATCCTGTGCGGTGGGTTGCTCCGGTCCCCACTTCACCGGGCCAACGACGCCGTTCTTTTCCACCTGAATGCCCGGATAGTCGTTTTGCGTGCGGCTGTCTTCCCCGAAATGCCCGAGCGCATAACGCGCCCTCTCGCGCTCCGACTTCCTCACCCACTGGCCGTATCCATCCACCTGCTTCCAGGAGTCGGGCGTTTCGCCCTTCCAGCGAAGCGCGTCGAGCTGGCCGTCGTATTCAAAACGGCCACCGCGCGGTTCGCGGCCGAGATACTGTCCCGTTCCTTCCGCCTGATCGAGCAGGTACTCGCGCAAACGAGGCTGCTGGACTCGCGCCGCCAGCCTGTCAACGTGATCGGTGAAATGCTGCGCGAACAGTTCGGGCCAGCGTCCGGACGTGGTGCCCGCCGCCCGCTCGAATTGCTCCATCTTGTCCGCGACGAAACGCGCGAATCGTCCGATGGGTTTGTCGTCGGCCATAGATCACCGCCCTGTTTTGAAAGGTTCTAAATTCACTTGCTCGTTGCAATTCCAATCCCTATTTAGAATGAGCGGAAGGCACGGAGCGAGAGCGAACGGCTCCCTGCCATCTCTCATCCCGCGCCCTTCCACACCCTGCGTCTTCATCGCGACCTCGAAGGGGGCTTCGGAGTCGGTGCGATTTTGTCTATTGGCCTGCAGAAACGCTCCGCCGGACTCGGCTTTGTTTCCTCCCGCGCGCAGGCGGCGTCGGAGGCTTCCTTCGCTGTCGGGTATGCCTTTCCCCAGGGAAGCGTATGCTCGTGACCCGGTATGGCGATTGCCGCGTGGAGTCCTTCCTTGCTGCGTCCGGCGTACAGGAAATCTTCGTCGCCGATCCACTTAGCGCTCACGTTCGTAATCGGGTTGCCGGTCGCGGTTTGGGGAGGTGGAAACTTCGCGTTCCATCGCTCCGTGCGTTCCAGATTGTCGTTTGCCGGGATTGATTGTTGACGTTTCATCACCTGGACCTCGATGGCGGCGTGATGGATCGATTTTGCGTATCGTTGCCGCCGTACTTCATGGCGGGAGTCGGAGCGGGCGCGCCGGTCCCGAGAGACTCCTGATGCGTTACGCCCTTATCCGCGAGTGTCTGTCCTGCCGACTTTGCTTGCGCCAGCGATTCGGCGGAGATTGATTCCGCCGGTCTTCCGTATTTCTCGGCTGCTGACATGGCATATCACCTCACACTTTCCGGCGCTGCTGACCCACTCGTGGGTGATGCGCCGTGTACTTCGTCGAGCACCTGTTTCAATTCGGGAGAGAGGTTCCTGAAGGCTTCCTGCAGGCCCGCATCCTTGCGGATTAAATCCATGCTGGACTCGGCGACAAACAGCCCGCCCGTTTCATTGGCGGGACGACCGGCAAACGCCTTGCTCATGTTGCGCGCCTCGATTTCCGAATCGCGTATGTCGAGGATGGCCTGGCGCTGGTTGTGATAGATGATGTGGTTGTTGATGAAGAGCGATGCGCCCGCGATCATCAGCCAGACTCCCGGCAGCGTCGAGATGCCGGAGAGGAAGTAGCCCGCCCCGATAACGAGGCCCGGCTCCGCGAATTTGTAGACAATCTCGCGGGAAAAGGGCAGCGGCAGGATCGACGTGCCCAGATACATCGAATGCCATTTCTCGCCCGCCTTGTTCTTGCGCGCGATCTCGCGGCGGTGATAGATGCTCAAGGCCACAAATGCGAGCCAGAACAATTGCATGAACGGTGCGCCGCCGATGCCTATGTGGAAGAAAGGGCCGCCCAGGCCCGCGATCAGGGTGCCCAGGAACAGGAAGTTGGCGACGACCGTGTAGCCGAAGAACAGATTCAGCCAGCCCAGATACCGCTCGCCAAAATCCTTGCGGATAAACGGCACGATGCTGATGGCGAAACAGCCGCTGACGAGGCTTACTAACGCCAGAATCCATTCGGACTTCTGCCAGACATCCGTGCCGCCGAATACCGACCTGCCTTCATTCGTGAGTTTCATGAGATGCGCCCTCCTTGTGGACGCGGTGCTTCAAAATCAGGGCCGTTCCCGATACCCCGTTACTTGCCCCCCGCCGTGTTCCCGTTGCGTGCTTGCCATTCCCGTGACGCCGGGGATCTGCTGCGCGAACGCAGTCCGCAGCCACGGCTGCGATTCGTTTGCCGGCGAAGCTCGCGCCGGTCTGGTACACGATGGCCTCGGTGATAAAGCCGTTTTGCGGCCCGCCTTTCTTCGAGCTCGTGAATTCCGAGGGGAGGACCTTGTGGCCCGGCGCTTCCGAGCCCCCGCCCCTGCCCTGGCCGTTCTCCATCGTGCCGTGCCAGTTGGTGCGGGTCTGGATCTCCTCGGAGATCATGTCGGAGGCCCAGTTATTGGTTTCCGGATCGCCGTTCGCGTGGAAAATCTTGGTGCCCATGTTGCCCAGGAACGCATCGACGCGGTGGCGTCCGGCCTCGCCGCCCATCGCGGCCAGGTAATTGGGTTTGTTCTGGGAAATCAGCACCGAGGCGACACGCGCGCTCCGCGCGGTCGCCAGAAACTCCGGCGTGTAGTTGCAGACCAGCTCATGGGCTTCATCGACGAACCAGAACACAGGCCGGGGGGAGCTTTCACGTCGCGCTGCTCGCAGGCAATCTGCCACAGATAGGTGAAGGCCGACTGCACATAGACGCCCGCATGCCCCGTAGACCTTGGTGGGCAGGTCGAGCACGATGATTGCGCCGTCGAAGGTGAGATCGGGGATGAAGTTGGTCTCGCCGTCGAACAGGTCGGCCATGTGGCCGCGCAGCAGCACATCGGCCATGACGCCGTAAGTGGCGAGGATCGAGCCGCGCGTGTCGTTCGGCATGTCGGGGAATTCCCGCAGGAAATACCTGCGCCGCCAGCTCGAAATCGCTTTGCTCGCGCTCGGCTTTCTGTCTTGTCTTCCGCCTCTTCGATGAGCCGGTAGCAGAGCGAGTCTCTTCTGCCACTGCTCGTTGTGGACTTCGTCGTGGGAGCGCGGAGCCGTGGTGATGACCTCGTGCAGCATCGACATCGTGACTTCGCCCCTGGCCGCGATGCAGACTTCCAGTCCGTTGCGCAGGATCTGGCGCAGGGACCGCTGCCAGAACTTGTCTCCCTGCCCTATGCTTGCCCTTTCCCCGCGCTCCGCCGCCTCGACAATCGTCATGAGCAGCGAGACGAGCTGCTCGACGCGGCTGCCGATGACGCCGGGGCGTTTGAGCGCGTAGCGGATGAGATTGCAGCGCCATTTGTTCTGCGGCGAGACCACAATCAGCGAATCCGCCCTGCCCGTGAGTTTTGCGTAGGCTTCGATGAGTTCGCGGTCGCCGGGCTTGACGCAGCAGACGAGCCCGCCCATGCCGATCTGCAGGTACTTGAGGAGAATCCACGCGGCCGAGCCGGTCGTCTTGGCCGCGCCCAGCTCGCCGAAGATTGCCACCGACTCGACGGCATTGCGCAGCGTGAAAGCGTCGTTTGGCGACCACAGGAAAAGCGGGAAGTCGAGATTCCACGGATCGCGCCCTTTGAGGAGTGCGGAGAGCGGGGGCTCTCCGCACTGAATCACGTTTTTGCGGAAGAAATCGCCGAAGAGATTCATGGCATTGGCTCCGTGTCATCGTCACGTTCACCGCGCCGGGCGCAGCGTGATTCCGATGCGCTCGGATGGGGCTTGTCCCAGGACCGCCAGGTACTCGGTCGGGTCGAAGGTAAGCGGGGCCTTGGCCTGTGAAACAGCCTCGTCGGGCACCATCAGCTGCAGGCGCGTCTTCATGTAGCCGTCCGGCAGGTAGCGCACGTAGAATCCGCCCGGCATCTGCGCCCAGGTTCCGCGCACCACGGGAGCCTCGGCTTCCGCGTCCGCTTTGAAGGTGGGATTGGCGGCGGCCTGTTGCTGCATTGCCTTAAGCGAATCGTTCAGCTGATTCATCTTCGCTTCCGCGTTCTTGTCCTTGGCGATGCGCTGATTGAGGATGTTCATCAGCTGCTGCTGAAACGCCTTGGCCTGCGTCGCTCCCTGCATCAGGGCCACGATCTCCTTGGGCAGAACGCGCACCGCGATCTGCTGGACATTGGGCGGCATTTTTTCCAGGTCCACCCCTTGCACGATGTTGAGCAGAAGCACCTGGACATCGCTCTGCGAGACATCCGGGTGCAGCTCGATTTGCTTGAGCAGAGAGGCGACGATCCTGGCCTTTGTTCCCTTGATGGGAGCCGGGTAATAGCCTCCGGCCTTGGTAAAGTTTCCGTCGCCGGGGTCAAGCGTGTAGCTCTGCACATAAGCCTCGTAAATACCGGGCTTGAGGACGAATGCGCCGTCGTCCGTTCTGTCGAGCCCGGCGAGCGGCTTGAACGCCTTGGGCTCGATGGACGCGGGCAGTGTGTCCACATGAATCGTGTCGGGGAATCCCGTGGTGATTGCCGTCTGCGCGTCGGGCTTTGCCGCCTGAAACGGCCCGTTGCTGTTCGTCTGCGCCTGGCAGGCGAGTTTGGCGAAGCCGGACTTGTTTTCGCACTGCGCGAATGCGCCCTGCGCAGAAAGAAGTAATGCACTGCCAAATCCCAGAATACGGACGATGCGGTTCATTGTTTTCCTCGGTTTCCATGAGCGCAGGCACGGCGGAGGATTACTCCGCCGTGCTTTGGATTTGCCTTGAGTAGGCATGTGCGCTCATGGGCCCGAGGATGCGGGAAGGACGCGGGCCCCCGAAAGATAAACGACGTTAACCCACGCGTGGGTAAGCCGTGCGCCCCAGGTGATGGATAATGATCGGATCGGTCCATTGCGCATGACAACCGGCGCCAATCCGTCGCGGCACGAAATCGAGTGGCAGCTTGAGCGCATCCTCGCCGACGAAGTGATAGCCTCGCATCCCCAGCCCGCGAAGCTGCTGGCCTTTATCGTCGGTCGCGCGCTCGGCGGCGAGGAAATCACCGAGAAACTGATACGGGAAGGAGTGTTTCCCAATCCTCCGTACAAGGAGGACAGCAACATCGCGCGCATCACGATGAACAAGGTGCGCAAACTGATCGCGGAGTATTACGCGGATGAAGGCCGGGACGACCCGGTGATTATCGCCCTTCCCCAGTCGCCCGAAGGCAGGCGCATCAAGTTCCAGGCGGGCGAGGCCTACACGCCGGTATTCCGCTACAACCCGCGCAGCCCCATCGCAAGGACGTTCGCGATAGCCAACCGTCTTTTGCGCGGCAGCCTGTCGCAGATCGACGAGGGCGTGGTGCAAATAAGCGGCGTCCTGGATATTGCGCCCGGTCATCCGGATCACGCCGTCGCTCTCGCGGAGACGATTGGCACCTACGCCCTGCTTGGATTGTTTGAGTGGTACATCAAAGAGAGTCTCATTGCGTGCGCGATGGATTCTCTCGCCGCCCTCGACCCGGCCACTGCGGATGAATGGCGCATCCACAGCGCCCGAGGGCTGCTTTATACCGCGAGCGGCGAGATGGAGAATGCGAGGACGGAATTTGATCGCGCGCTCGCAATCGACCGCCAGGCTACCATCACTCGGGGACATTACACGACGTTCCTGCTTCAGATCGGTGAGGTGGAAGAAGCGGTGCGCCTGCAGGGACTCCTCGCGGAAGAAAACGCGGGCAACGCCGAAGTCCAGGCGGTATACGGGGTGTATCTAACGAAGGCGAGGCGTTACGAGGAAGCCGAACGCGCTTTCGCGCAGTCCCTCACGCTCGACCGCAATTGCTGGGGCGCGCATTACGGCATGACGCAGCTGTGTCTGGAGACGGGAAAGCGGCGGAAAACGCAGGAACATTTAAGACGGCTCAAAGCGCTCGTCGAGCCCTCCGACTTTGAAGACCTGAAAACCAGGCTGGGCATCAAGCCGCGCGGCTGGAGCCGCTAGTGAGTCCCGTAGGCTTTGAGCGGTTCATGTATCGGCTCAATCTCAATCCGGGCGGAAGAGAGCGGTAGCCCCGAAGCTCAGAGGGCCGCGAAGAGCCTTCTGCGTTTTGTAGTCTCACCCTCCACGGCCTCCACAATGGCCTTCACCCGCTTGGGATCGGAGGCTATGAGTTCGCAAAGTTGCTTCATCCAGTCGTCCGGATCGGCCTGCGCCCGCAGCACCACATCGCTTTCGTGGCTCTGAAAGACCAGCTTATTGAATTGCTCCCACGCATGGTCCGCCACCGCGAAGCGCTCCCTCGCACTCAATGCGTCAAAATGCGCCCCCATCCTCATCTCCTCACCCGAATGTTTTACGCACCAGTTCTTAAGAATTTGTTAAAGCCCTGCCTGTTCAGTTCGTCCGTTTAACCTCGTTTATCTTTCGGAGGGTCGGCGCTTCTTTGCATAGTGACGCGAAGGAGCGTGACCAATGAATCCCAAACAAAAGAAATTTCTCTGGATTGCAGGAATTGCGTTGGCGGTCGTTTATTTTGCCCCGGCATTTATTAATTCAGCCCGGCAAGCCGCATACATCCGGCAGATGGAAGCGGCGAGGATGGCAAAAGCCCAGACCGTTCAGAAGAGCAGCCCCCTGCCCGCGTCGCTCACACCCGCCCCGCCTGGTGCGCCCGCATCACTCGACAATCTGCTGGGCGTCTGGCAGGGCGCGGCCCCCCTGCCCGGCCGTGGCATGTGCAATCTCAAGCTGGAGCTGCGCAGGAGTCTGGAGCTTGGGACATTCTCCGGGTTTCCGGTGCTGCTCTGCATGCCTGCGACGCAGCTTGTCTTCCGTCCCACCAACCCGAACGCCCTCATGGCCCAGATGAACCCCGAAACCGCCATCCTCACGGGAACGGCCAAGGACGGAGCGATGGATTTCCACGTGGACAGGATCATCAGCAAAGGCGGCAGCGACTGCGAGCTGACGGCTTTTACGGTAACGCCGTTCGGCAGCGACCAGATTGCCGCGCAGTGGAAAGAAGCCACCTGCTCCGGTGGACAAATCCTGCTCAAGCGTCTGGGAAGGTAGAGATGACATGCGCGCCGCACTCCAACCCACGAGTGGGCAGTCCGAACCTACGCCCGAGCGGTTCGTCTCGGCGGACGAGGCGGCGCGCTTTCTTTCCGTGACGCGACGGTATGTGCTGGAACTCGCCCGCAGGGGCATTGCGGGAGCTTATCCCATAGGCACCGGCAGCCAGCGCAAGGTTTGGGTATTCCGGCTTTCCGAACTCGCCGCCGCCGTGATGCAAAAAGAAAATCCCGCACCGATCCACAAACTCCGCAAAATGTGCGATCCTGCCCTCGGCAGTCCCCGCTGAAAGGACAAAATGTCTTATCAGCGAGGATCACTCAAAGCAGTACGCCGCAAGGAAGGAGAGACCTGGGTGCTCAGGTTCCGGGTTTTGAACGCGGAAGGAAAAAGGGTCGAGCACATCCTGCCCGTCGGACTTGTCGTGGATTTACCCAAGGACAAGGACGCCTGGCGCGAGGTGGACCGGCTCGGCTTGGGAGTCAGAATCAACGACGCCCCTGCCCCCGGCCGTGCTTCATTCAATTTTCTTGCGGAGCATTATTTGAAGGCCGATTTCGGTAGCGATGCTGTGCGCCCGAAATCGGCAAACACCATCCCCATCGTTGAGCATTACGTCCGCGATTACCTCGTCAGGCGATTCGGCGAGCGGATCGCGGAGGACATCAAGCCGCTTGAGATACAGAAGTGGCTCAAGTCCCTCGTTGAGCTCAACGGACTTGCCTGGCCGACGGTCGCAAAGATACGGGGCCTCATGCTCCGCGTCTACAAGATCGGCATCCTGCACGAGCACGTCTCGAAAAACCCCGTGCTGCACGTCGAGACGCGCTGCAAGTCCAGTTACCGGGCGATCATCATCACCCCGGCCCAGACGGTCGCGATCCTGAAGTCCCTCCCCTCGCCTCTCCACTACACGCTGGTGCTCACCTGTGCGGCGACCGCGCTGCGCTCGTCCGAGATTCTGGCGCTGCGCTGGAGCGACGTACTATGGGGAGAAGGAAGGATTCGGGTGTCAAAACGCTGGGCCAAGGGAGAAGACGGAGAAACAAAAACCGATGCGTCGGACGGCTACGTCCCGCTGCATCCGGTATTAGCCGGGCATCTTCGCGCGTGGCAACGACAGACGCAGTACGCGAAGGAGTCGGACTTTTTGTTTCCGTCGATGAGGGCCAAGGGAAGGAAACCGCTCTGCTCTTCCGTATTCGTCGCCGACCATCTGCGACCGGCAGCAAAGAAAGCCGGAGTGCCGATCCAGGACGGCCAGAGGTTCGGGCTGCACAACTTGCGTCACAGCCTCAGTAATTGGCTGGTGAACAAGGCGAAGGTCGAACCGAAGACCGTGCAGGGAATCCTGCGCCACAGCAAGATTCAGACGACGCTCGATCTGTACACGCAGGAAGACAGCGACGAAACGCGGGCCGCGCAGGGCGAATTCCTGACCGCTGTGGGGATGAGCACTACGGTCAACTGAAACTTGTGGGTTGAGTTGTGGGTTGGAGTTTCCGGCGTCACGTCCGGTAACTCCTTGAAAAGAAATGGCGGGGACGACGAGACTCGAACTCGCGACCTCTGCCGTGACAGGGCAGCGTTCTAACCAACTGAACTACGTCCCCACTTTGTTTTCTTACCTTTATCGGAAACCCGCGTATTTACTGGCTTTCCTCAGGTTCAATCGTTTCGCCTGCGTCGCCCATTTCAACCCCATAGGACTAAATTCCGAGGTTAATGGACACCATGGACACCAAGCTAAACCGCCGTCCAAAACTGTTGTGCAGGCAAACACCAACCCAGAGCAGCTGTCCCTGCCCCGTGACTGGATTGTAGCAGAGCGAATTCAGATCAGTACAGGTTCTGTCCAAAAGTGGTGCGGTTGAAAGCATGTTCTGCACTACGGGCAACCGCACTCGGAGCTTTCGGGGTCGACTTTCTTAGGGGTCGGCCGTCCGACATAACTGGCAGTTGATTGACGTCTTCGCGCCCCATGGTCTCCAGGAGATTCAGGTTCACGGATTGCAGTTTTAGCCAGGAGAACGCATTGCAAGGCGTTCTTAACCTAATTAAGCCTGCGTGAAGTAGCAAGGCGGAGGACAGAACAAGAGTGGTGAAAGAGCTTAGGATGGCAGCATGACGGTTGCGGGAGGCATTATTATGAAACGCACACTCGTTGTGTTCGTGTTGTTAGCAACGGCCACTGCTTTCGCGCAGGACAACAAGAACCCTGTCACGTCGGTGGTTAAGGAAATTCTGCCGCGCCAACAGAAGAACCTTGTAGCGGCCGCGGAAGAGATGCCAGCCGACAAGTTCGGGTTCAGGCCCACGCCACAGCAGATGACGTTCGGCAACCTTGTCCTGCACATCATCCAATCGAACAGTTACCTCTGCGCCAAGATCGGAGAAGTCCCCGAGGCAAAATCGCCGGGCCTGAAAGAAACGGACGGGAAGGACAAGCTCGTAGCCGCGCTCAAAGCTAGCTTTGATTTCTGCAGCACGGCCCTAGGCAAGGTGGACGATTCCAAGCTTGGAGACACGGTGGAACTCTTTGGTGGCCGTGAGGGACCGCGAGCTTTCGCCCTCATCGCCCTGACCAATGACTGGGCCGACCACTACAGCGCGGCTGCCATGTATTTGCGCCTGAATGGTTTGTTGCCGCCAACGGCACAAGAAAAGAAGTGAAGAGAGGACCAACCTGTCCCTTAGACCACATAAGACTTCCCGTAGGAAACACACGAAAATTAGCCTGCTGGTTGCCCAAGCGCAAGTACCAGGCCTGCAGCGATCTTGAATGCAACAGCGGAGAATGGTGAAAGACTTGTCAGATCCCCGACCGACACCCGCGCGGTACTTTGCCGTGCTTCCAATTACACCACCCGCCCGAGAGGAAAGGTTTTGAGCGGTGTTCCATTTTGACCAGACAGGGCATTCCCGTAGGCCTATTCTTTGCATGATAGACAAAGAATCCCCCCATCTTCTTATTGCGGGGCAGCCGCCGGAGCCATTCCGGCGGTCTTTTTTTGTTTCTTCCGCGCCTCTGACACAGAATGTAGATTCATGTTGATTCTGGCTTTTTAGTCCTGCGCACTGGCGGTGTTTGGGCGAAAATTGTTGAGCTTTGGCGCGGGAAACATTGCTGCTGCATAATCCGCAGTCGCAGGTTCATTGCTTGGCCCGTGGCCCGCTAACCGGTGCTAGTCTGACGAGTAACCGATGAACAACCGCGACACGCAGGAGACTTGGAAGTATCACGATGGCACGAAGCACTCCTACTGGAGTATTCGTAACAATCCTCACTTCCTGGACTGGGCGAATCGGCCGCAGCCTTTCAAAATCTATCCGAAGATAGAGCCGCTTCCGCTGCCGCGGGACGTGCCTCATACAGGGGTGGCCGCGCTCTCCGCGATCTCAGAACCAGTGCCCTCGTCGCGGGCCGATTCGTTACCTGACCTTCAGGATCTGGCGCGCATTCTCTATTTCTCGGCGGGGATTACCAAAGAGCGCGCACATCCAGGCGGAGAAATCTACTTTCGCGCCGCAGCCTGCACCGGAGCCCTCTACGAGATCGAGGTATACGTTGTGACTGGCGATCTCGCGGGCCTGGATGCCGGCATGTATCACTTCAATCCGGCGGATGTATCGCTACGGCTTCTGCGAAAAGGTGATTTTCGCAGAAACCTGGCTCAGGAGACGGCGATGGAACCCGCGGTGGCTCACGCGCCCGCGATGATCATCTGCACCGGAACATACTGGCGGAATGCCTGGAAATATCAGGCGCGTACCTATCGCCATTTCGGTTGGGACAACGGCACCTTGCTGGCGAATATGCTGGCCGTTTCTGCGGCTTCGGGGCTGCCGGCCGAGATCGTGCTCGGGTTCGTGGACGCCGAAGTGAACCGCCTCCTTGATCTTGATACGCGGCGTGAGGTTTCCTTGTGCCTCGTACCGATCGGGCGCACATCGGAGAGTTCGCTGCCAGCCCTGAGAGAAGCTCCGGCGCTCGGCCTGGAGACGATCCCGCTTTCGGAGCGTGAGGTCGCATATCCCGCCATGCTTGAGATGCACCACGCGTCTTCGCTTGAGTCCGAAGAGGAAGTGGCTCAGTGGCGCGGGAAGCAACAGGTGTTCCCATCTTCAGTTCCGGCAGGCGAGGCAGTTCGCTTCCAGCGACTGCCGGAAGAAGAACAGCCGAAGGACACGATCGAGCAGGTGATCCTGCGCCGCGGCTCTACCCGAGCGTTCGATAAGACTGCATCCATTACACTGGACCAACTCTCAACCATTGTCGATTGCGCCACGCGCGGTCTTCCGGCCGACTTCCTTGAGCCCCCCGGCGCGCAACTCAACGATCTTTACCTGATCGTGCATGCGGTACAGGGGCTCAAGCCGGGTGCTTACTTCTTCCGACGTGAGCAGAACACCCTGGAGCTTTTGAAGGCAGGGGAATTCCGCGCCGAGGCCCACCATCTTGGACTGGAGCAGGAGCTGCCGGCGGACGCCTGCGTGGACATCTTCTTTCTCGCCGATTTGAAACGCATCCTGGAAGGACACGGGAACCGCGGCTACCGGGCCGTCCAGCTGGAGGCGGGCGCAATTGGCGGGAGGATGTACCTAGCTGCGTATGCCCAGCGCCTGGGTGCAACCGGGCTAACTTTCTTCGACGATGACGTCATTAACTTCTTTTCGCCACACGCGAAAGGCAAGAGTGCCATCTTTCTTCTCGCGATTGGCAAGCCCCTAAAACGCAAACCAGAGTAGGGCCTCTAGAGAAGTTCGAAATCAGAGAAGGGCAGTCGTTGGAAATCTTGGCGCGCCATTTGACGGCTAGTTGGAACCAAATGGGAGCCGACAGTCAGCCAACTCCCGTTTCTCTCGCTAGCTGATGGTTTACGCGGCTTTGCCATGAACCTTGGCTTCGACGGTCTTCTCGCTGCCAACATTCACCTTAATCTGCTTGGGCTTGGCCTCGGCCTTCTTGGCAAGGTTAATCTTCAGCACGCCCTTGTCATAGTGGGCGGTCACTTGTCCTGGATCTACCGAGCTGGGCAGCGTGAACGACCGGGTGAACTCTCCGTACTGCCGCTCCACGCGACGGAAGTTCTCCTCTTTCTCGTCCCTCTCGATCTTGCGCTCGCCGTGGACGGTGAGGGTGGTGTTCTCGATGCGGACATCAATGTCTCTTTCGTCGATGCCCGGGACTTCAAGCTTCAAAGTAATGTTGTGCTCGTCTTCGTAGATGTCCACCGGCGGTGCGTAGCTGGTGGTTGTCAACGCCTCTTCCGGGCCTTGGGGGCTATACGACTCGCGGAAAAGACGGTTCATGCGGTTCATGCGGTCTTGCATGGTGGAAAACTCACGGAAAGGCTCCCAACGGGTCAATAGGGTCATAACGCAGTTCCTCCTTGGAGAAATCTAAGCGGAGAAAACTTCAGATGGGCTGACTTAGGGCGTGTTCACACTACATCAATAATTGACGAGTAAGATGAGTGGCATGGAACTTACTCAACAACAGTATGGGCGAATTCAAGAGTGCTTGCCGGTGCAACGCGGCAATGTGCGTCACGAGAATTTGGTCTTGCTCAACGCCATCCTCTATGTGGCCGAGCATGGGTGCAAGTGGCGCGGATTGCCCCGCCGGTTTGGCAATTGGCACAGCATCTACGTACGCATGAATCGCTGGGCCAAGAAGGGTGTGTTGGATCAGGTATTCGCCAAGTTGCAGCAAGAGCAGATTCTGCGGCTCAAGATCGAAGCCTTCAGTTTGGACTCGACTTCGGTGAAGGTGCACCCCGACGGCACTGGGGCTTTAAAAAAAACGGACCGCAGGCCATCGGAAAGTCGCGCGGCGGATGGAACACCAAAATTCATCTGGTTGCCGCGAATGCTCGAACGGCAATAATTTTCTGCTTGTCGCCCGGAGAAGCGCACGATGCTCCGGTGGGCCGGCAACTGCTGCTGGAACTCGGTCCGTTGCCGGTCGAAGTTCCGCTAGTGATGGACCGTGCCTACGAAAGCGACGAAACCCGTCAATTGGTGCTGGAATTGAATATGATCCCGGTGGTGCCGCCCAAATCGAACCGGCGCGAACCTTGGGATTACGATCGTGAACTTTACAAGAAACGGAACCAGATAGAGCGCCTGTTTCGACGACTGAAAGGGTTCCGCCGCATCTTCTCGCGTTTCGAGAAACTCGACGTTGTCTTTCTGGCCTTCATCTACTTTGCATTCATCATCGAAGCTCTGCGATAGTGTGAACAGGCCCTAGTTCAGGGGACCTGAAAGAGTAAGAAGAGGTAGCTTGCTCAACTAAAATGCTAGGCTTCTGCGCTGCCGTTGTCAATCTGCCGTAGTGTCCAGTAGTGGCTGAATTCACCACGGACAAAATAGGAATATGGTTTCGTCCTCACGACGTTGAAGCAGACCAGCTGATATGCGGGGCCGAGTCTGAAGCGCCCGTTGATCTCGGAGCTGACTCGCTGCCCTTTGTGCGTGCTTCCCCCAAAAGGTACACGGTGGAACCCACACTCTGGGCGCTGAATTTACTTTGTGGCGTATCGAAACAGCAAGTTGCGCCGATCCCTGCGGAGGGCCACTTAAGTGCACGCAATGGTACTGCATATCTTAAATGATGCTGCATATTTTAAGGAGAAGTGGACAAGAAAATGGCACAAAATATCCGGACCCGAGATTTTGTCTTCCGCCTGTAATGGCGGCGACACGCAAGCTCATTTGGATCGAAGAAAGCCGTTTTCGGGGTTGGGGCTGCTCCGAATGCGCCTGGGTGTTCAACTCTTCTGGCTCGCCCACGGGCAATTCCTTTGATGAACTGGTGCGGAACTTCGAGTTGCAGCGCGACAAGGCATTCACATCCCATGTTTGCGCCGAGCACCGCAGAGCCAAGACGCAAAAAGCTTGAGCAATTAGACAAGCAACTGATGTAGCGGGCGGTTACAACGGCAATCTGGAAACAAGAGTGACTCTTAGTGGATGTTCTGCACCTCTGCACCCAGTTTCTGCAATACCCGTTCATGGGCGGGACTAAATCTGCCTGCGCAAAAGAGCTCCGTACCTCACCGGCTGTAATCGTTTGCTGGGCTTCGTTTCCACGGCCTCAGCCGCGGAGAGCTTCCGATCTCGGTGGGGCTCGGTGCGTAAGGCACCGGTATGCAGTTCACAAGCTTCCCCAATCGCTGCACCGCAGGTAGTACAAGGCACGGATAATACCTGCTTCAGGGTGAGCTCTTTGGTTTTCACCACGACATAATGCAACGTTCCACAGGCGGAAAAATGCTCAATATTGCTCATGTTCAACACATTAGCCTAGCGGCAGGTTTGATTTCGGGTCCGACAGCGGTTTTTATCTATTCTGAGCAAGAGTAAACACCTTTTGGTGCATCACCATTCTGATACAATTTCTGAGAGTGTAGCTCCACGCCGGGAGAGGCCATCGATGGCACCAACCGTGGCCGCCAAGCAAAAGCGCGACTTCGACCCGAAGAAATTCCTTGCCACTATCGGCGAAGGGCGGAAAGTCGTGGCTTTTCCCAAGAAACAAACAATCTTCACGCAGGGGGACGCGGCTGATGCAGTCTTCTACATCCAAGAAGGCAAGGTTCGACTCACGGTCGTATCCAAGATTGGCAAGGAAGCAACCCTGGGCATATTGAGCGAGGGAGAGTTTTTCGGAGAAGGTGGCCTGGCTGGACAGGCTTTACGCATGGGGTCTGCAACCGCAATGACGGACTGCGAACTTCTGCGCATTGATAAGAAGGCGATGATGCTTGCGCTTCACCGGGAACACACGTTCTCCGATCTGTTCGTAGCGTATCTGCTGGCACGGAACATCCGATACGAAGAAGATTTAGTCGACCAACTCTTCAATTCCAGCGAAAAGAGGCTGGCTCGGATTCTGCTCTTGCTTGCACATTTCGGGAAGGAAGGTGCGCCTGAGGCTGTAATCCCCAAGATCAGTCAGGAGACCCTCGCAGAGATGATAGGCACAACCCGGTCGCGGGTCAGTTTTTTCATGAACAGGTTCAGAACGTTAGGTTTCGTTGACTATGGCGAGACCGGGCTGCAAGTTCATAGTTCACTTCTGAATATCGTTCTCCACGACTAGCCTCCACGCCGGAATCCCAAAGCACAGCTCAAAGACGGCGATGAGCCAATCACGCCTTGGCTAGATCTAATCCGAAGAACGGCGTTATTTTCGTCGCGATCAGCACTTCCAACAAGGTGGCCGTGTTACGAACACTTCCAGAGATGCCGATGAGTGCTTCTGAGACGAGGGGATGTTGCCCCGCCAGCGAGTCAAGACGGTCACTGACATTGTAGAGTTGCTGAACTTCGTGCAGGATCGCATTCGAATCCACGGGGTACGCGGCTTTCCTGAGAAGCCTAAGGAAAGAAAACTTCAGATGGGCTGACTTAGTTCAGAGGACCTGAAAGAGTAAGAAGAGGTAGCTCGCTCAATTTCAATGCTAGGCTTCTGCGCAACCGATGTCAAACTGTGGTCGTGGTCAGTCTGATTTCCACAACTGGGGCAGTAGCTTTTGGTTTAACTCGCCTTCTTTACCTCGCTTTGCTCCCGCGCTTCTCCCGCATGGGCCAACTCCACCCCGGCAAGATCAACTTCGAGGGACAGCCCGGTCAGATCCGCGCTGTTTGCGATTCGGAATAAGACTTCCGAAACGCGGGAGGCTGCATCCTGTAGTAGGCGTTCCTGCTTCTCTGGAGCGGCGATATACGAAACCATCGTCATCTGGGTGAGGGCATTGCGAACGTGATGGTTCAAGAAGGCTAGTTCCAGGGTTCGTCGGATGGCTCGCTTCCGGCGTTGTTCAAGAACGATAGTCCCGAGAACGGTTACGATTAGCATTTGCACCAAACCATCGACCGTGGCGATCACGTGCCAGGAAGTTTGCCGATAGAACCACACAGCATTCAGTGCGACTCCAACCAATCCAACGAAAACGCCGATTGTTGCTGCGGTGGTCAAAGACTGGAAGAGAGAAGCAGACTTGAAGTCGAAGACATGGTGCGAGTGTTCGTAGCTGTGAGCGCGCTCATGCTCATAGGCTTTCATGACCCAACCTCTTGTCACTGAAACGTGCCTATAAGCGTACTCTACCACTGGCCGCTTTCTTGTCAGGACTTTCTTCTAGTGTCAGTTGAGGTACGTCTCGCGACTACGGGCGACGTTTCCGCACTCGACGGAACTAGAGACAGCTTCAGAAATGACTGGTTTCGGGTGACGATGACGAATTTCCTGCCGAAAGCGGGACCAATCTGGCCGGGTCTACGCTTTCGTGGCAACGGACCGCCGCTCGGGAAACGGAGCCGATCAATTACAATCCCTTGCCGAGGGGGAATTCATGGCAAATCTAAAGGGGCTGGCGTCCATAGTGTCGGAGTTGAGGGTAGAGAGAACGAATCTGGTAAATCAGCTTAAACGCGTTGATGCAGCTCTTTCGGTTCTTGGCAAGTCGAACGGCGGGGGTTCCTACACGAAACCGACGCGGACGCTGTCAGCCTCGGCTCGCAAGCGGATGAGCCTCGCGCAGAAAGAGCGATGGGCAAAGAGAGCCACAAATGACCAAGCGGGCAAGATGAAACCCAAGCGCACCATGTCAGCATCAGCCCGCAGGAAGATCGCAGCCGCACAGCGGGCACGATGGGCAAAGGTCCGTGCGAAGAAAGCGGCCTAGGACCTGTGGACTCGGGGAGAAAAAATGATTCCTCCCACCTACAAACCGAAGAAGAAGTTTATGCAGCTTGCGATCGCGGAGGCAAAGCGCGCCCGCGACCGAGGCGACTATCCTATCGGTGCCGTCATCACGCGTCTTATTGGGAAACGGGAAGTGGTTATCGCCTCTGCCGGCAACCGGGTAAAAACTTCGGGTTCATCCATCAAGCATGTGGAGCTTGAAACCTTGAAATACGTTTCCTCCGGCTACGGTCGGTATCTACCGGATTTCGTGTTGTATTCCACACATGAACCTTGTGCTATGTGTGCGGGTGCCTGCGTCTGGTCGAAAATAGGAGCCGTGGTGTTTGGCGTTTCCCAGGAGGACATCACCGCCTACGGCAAGAAACACGGGACCGAGGAATTCAAATGGCGGGCCTGTCTCATTTCGTGCGAATTCGTCCTTGAAAAGGGCGGCCTTCACATCCCGGTCTTCGACAATTTTTTGAGACTGGAGTGCCGAAAGTTATTCGGATATCGAGCCTCCTGACGTGCCTCGCCCCCCGCGAAGCCCGAACCCGAATCTCAAGACCCCAAAGCCCTGAGACGCCGCTCGGGGCTTTTTCCATTTTCCTTGACTTCCATCTCTCCCAGGACGAGAATCCGGCCAGACCTGCCTTCGCTAAGGAAGCGCGCCAGTTTCGGCAGTGTGGGATGTACCAGCCACCACCACTTCGTAGCTCGGTTTTCGATGACAAGAAAGTTCTCCTCATCGATCCCCAACAGTGCACTCGCGACGTGCGCGCGAGCGTCCTGCGAAGTCGCGGCATCGAGGTCGATGCGACTGACAGCCTCCAGGCGGCGCGATCTCTGTGGCGACCCAAGCTCTACGACCTGATATTGCTTGCGGCTCGTGGACATCTCCCTGGAGAGGCTCTCGACTTCTATGTCGAGATCAAGCACGCGAGCCCCGGCGAGCGCGTGGTCTTTCTCGTCGGTCCTCCGACTTTCCTGTCGCTGACTTGGCCGACCGAGGTCATGGGTACAGAAAGGGAACCTCAACAATGGGCGGAGACGGTGAGGCGCTTCGTCACTGCGGCTTGAAGAGTTCTTCTTTGCAACTAGAGACGTCCAAGCTGTGGTGGGGTTCTGGTCCCCGACCTAGGACATTTCCGACTTGACAACACTGGGATTCGGTATAGTGTGTTAGACAGAGTCGATCACGCCTTCTCCTCTTTCAGATCCTCTGAACTAAGGCAGTCCATCTGAAGTTCCCTCCTCTTAGCCACGACAACTCAGGAGGTTGATATGTTTGCTCGTCACGTTTCCATGCACCTGAAGCCCAATACCCGTGCGGAGTTTACCCAGACAATCGAGAACGAGATTCTTCCCCTCCTTAAGAAACAGCATGGCTTCCAAGACGAAATCGTATTCGTCGCCCCCGGATCGGGAACGGAAGGGGTCGCTATCAGTCTTTGGGACAAGAAAGAGGACGCGGAAGCCTATCTCCGCGGCAGCTATCCAGAAGTGCTGAAGGCCTTGGCGAAAGTGGTCGACGGTACGCCGGAGGTCCGAAACTTTGAGGTGGCCCACTCGACCTTGCAAAAGACCGCTGTTCTCGTAGCAGCCTGAGGCAAGCAGCCAGGCTTTCGCGTTCGTTGGGGGCGGCCGATCCCGCCCCCTTTACGCAAGAGACAAGACGTCGAGGTCTAGATCTTTCTGGTCACGCCCGCTTCTCAAAGGTAACTGCTTTCCGAAACGCCCGCCTCCAGAAGACCTTGGAGGTGTTCTGTGCCCCAGCAATCGCCGATTTCCTTTCAAGTTCGCACGAAAAACGTGCTCATCATTGATGGCAACGAAGCGATGCAGAAGGTGCGCGCCCGCGTGCTGAGAAGCCGCGGAGTTCACGTGCACACGGCCAAAAGCGTTGCGGAAGCAGAGTTGCTCTGGGTGCCTGATTTTTTCGATTTGGTACTGCTGGACGTGCGCCAGAGATCCAAAGAAGCAGTGGCGTTCTGGAGAACGATTCGGCGCCAGCATCCAAGTCAGCGGATCAGGTTCCTGGTTGGGCCCCCAGCGTACCTGTCTCCCACCTGCGCCGACGAGGTCGCAGCCCGCGACAGGGTTCCTGAAGACCGGGTGCAGGGGCCAGGACTCCTGCATGTCGCATAAGACCTTACAAGGCCGATAGCAGCCAGATGGAGACAATAAATCTAAGGAGAAACTTCCATGAAACCGGAGCTTTTGACCAATAGAGACGCAGCTATCACGACTCATGATGAGGAGAACGTGCGCGCACGCGCTTATGAGCTGTATGAGGTGCGCGGCAGAATAGATGGCCATGCGGAAGAAGACTGGCTAAAGGCAGAAGGCGAAGTAGCAGGAAGCAACGAACGAAACGCCGTCCGAGCCTCAAGCTCAAAGATCACTGTGAAAATCGTTGGTGAAGCCTGACGGGTTGGACGATCACGTAGTGGAGAGCGATGTTCAAACCACCGGAGGTAAGCCATGACTAACATCTACGTCGGTAACTTAGATTATTCCACTCACGAAGACCAGCTTCAGACATTATTCGCGGCGTACGGAGCAGTTAAAACAGTCACGGCCGTCGCGGATCGCGACACAGGTCAACCGCGGGGATTTGCGTTCGTCGAGATGACTAATGCTACGGAGGCGCGAGATGCTATTCGTACACTGAACGGTTCGGTCCACGGCGGGCGCGCCCTGATTGTCAATGAAGCTCGTCCTAAGGTCTACCGCAGTGGCGAACCCGAGTCACTTCTCAGCAGGGATCACCGGCGCCATCGTATTTAAGGATTGAGGAGGCGATGTTGTTGGCTGTTCCTGCGAAAGAGTTCGGGAGAATTTGAGACACTTTCAGACCGGCCTGCCAAACGAAACAGGGGGGAATTATGAATACTGGCAGCTGTAAATCTCTGAACACCGGAGCGTGGAGGGATTTGTACAAGGCTGCGCTCTTTGAGGTGGATAACGCCAGACTCCCGGAGCGCATTGCGCAAGCAG
Source organism: uncultured Acidobacteriaceae bacterium (assembly GCA_963701935.1). Lineage (GTDB taxonomy): Bacteria > Acidobacteriota > Terriglobia > Terriglobales > Acidobacteriaceae > Sulfotelmatobacter. The sequence continues at coordinate 757,653 of CAVPBT010000007.1, forward strand.
AGAAAGCACTTGCACTAAGGGCACGGGAGTTGTTTCACATAGCCGGAGACAACATCGAAGAGGAACAAGCTCTGGACGACACGATGTACGCTTTGCGTGCTCTGCGGAACACGTCGCAAACTAGCCACTCTATCCCGCATCGCAGTGAGGCTGCCTAGGTCAACTCGCAGATGCTGCGCCATCCCTTTCCTGGGCTCTCCCTGCGTGTACGTTTCGCCCGCGGCGTTATTCGTGCACGTTGTCGAGCAATAACCTGAGCTTGCCGGAGCGTGAAGGCTGGCGCAGTTTGCGCAGGGCCTTGGCTTCGATCTGGCGAATACGCTCGCGGGTGACGGCGAACGCCCGACCAACCTCCTCCAGCGTGTGCTCCGAACCGTCCTCCAGACCAAAGCGCATCTTGATGATCTTCTCCTCGCGTGGAGTCAGGGTGTGCAGCACCTGCCCGGTCTGCTCCTTCAAGTTCACGTTAATGGCAGCCTCATCCGGCGCGGGCACGGCGCTGTCTTTGATGAAGTCGCCGAGATGAGAATCCCCCTCCTCACCAATTGGCGTCTCTAGCGAGATCGGTACCTGCATGATCTTGCGCACTTTGCGCAGCTTGGCTGCGGGAATGTCCATGCGCTTGGCAATCTCTAACGAGGTAGGTTCGCGGCCCAACTCCTGGACCAGTTGCCGCGAGACGCGAATTAGCTTGTTGACGATCTCGACCATGTGCACTGGGAGTCGGATGGTGCGCGCCTGATCGGCAATGGCGCGGGTGACTGCCTGCCGAATCCACCACGTAGCATAGGTGGAAAACTTGTAGCCTCGGCGATACTCGAACTTGTCCACCGCCTTCATCAGGCCGACGTTTCCCTCCTGGATCAGGTCGAGGAACTGAAGCCCGCGGTTGCCGTACTTTTTGGCGATGGAAACCACGAGGCGCAGGTTGGCTTCGATGAGTTCGTGTTTGGCCTGCTCCGCGTCCATCTCGCCCTGGATGATTTCGCGCTGCGTGCGGTGCAACTCTTGGAAGCTCACGCCGGCGTCGCATTCCAGGCTTTTCAGGTCGGCGCGATGCTTCCGCTGCGGCTTGCGGTAATCTTTCTTGAGTTCTTGGCTGCGCGTGCTCTCAATCTTCGTTTCCACGTTGCTGATCTGGCGATCGAGTAAGCGCATGATGTCCACGGTTTTATTCACCCGATCGACCAGGCGTTTGCGCTCGAAGTTGGTGAAACCGAGGTTGCGGATGATCAGCGAAAGCCGAACGATCTCGCGGCCCAGGCCACATCGGCAGCGGCGGAATTCGCGTGCTTTCTTTTTTGCTGGGATGGTCGGTAGTCTTCCGGCCAGCTGGCTGGCTCTTTTGTAATGCTTCTGCAGCTCGTCGATGCGGCGCGTGGTGTCCTTGACGCGGTTCTCCAGGATGTCCTCGGTCATCTCTTCCTCATCGAAGACGACAATTTCCTTGATCGAGCGCACGCCACGCTTCAAATCCTCGGCGATGGCTAGAATCTGACGGATCACAATAGGCGAGCGTGAAAGTGCCTTCAGTACGCGCATCTGTCCGCGCTCGATGCGCTTGGCAATGTCCACTTCCCCTTGGCGGGTGAGCAGAGGCACTGTGCCCATCTTGCGTAGGTAGATACGCACCGGATCGTTGGTCTTTTCAAGAGCCGTTAGGGTCAGGTCAAGGTCGACTTCGTCGCTGGCCTCAACGTCGTTCTCAAGCTTGTTTTTGAAGGCCGAGGTGGGCAGCTTGGACTGACCCTCAACCACCTCAATGCCGTGCGTCCCGATGGTGGTGAGCAGGTCGTCCAGCGACTCCGGGGAATGGACGTCATGGGGAATCAGGTCATTCACCTCGGTGTAGGTGAGATAGCCCTTTTCCTTTCCGGCATCCATGAGTGTCTTAATGTCGTCCAGAGCCAAGCGGAATCCCTTCGGCGCCGTCCTGCATGGAGCAAAGGGTTCTTTGTCGATTCTGCAGCGGCAAGTTCAACTGAGACTGCGGGAACCCAAAACTGAAACGATGCTAGCATGGGTGCCAGCTTTCTCCTAACTAGACACGTTCCTAACGCTTCAACGGGCAGAGTTGTAGACCGTTGACACCGCTGCGCCGGACTCCAATCCAATAAAAAATGGCGGAGTGCAAACCAGCACTCCGCCAGACATCAAAGATGGATGGACTCAGGCTGCCGTCTTGCGAGCCTTCGGCTTGATTGTTTTCTTGTCTCGTTTCGCGGCGAATTCCTTGGCCACGGCTTTCTGGAGCTTTTCGGTGTCCACGCGGTAGCGTTTGGCGGCGTCCATGAGAACGTCGTCGCGGCTGGCGGTGGATCGCTGATAAGCCGAATCCAGCAAGCTGATTTCCAGAAGCAGCTTGCAGAGTTCGGACTCGTCATATGCACTGGCCTGCTTGGTTAGAAGTTCCCCTGCGGATGCAGAGTCCTTCTTCGCTTCCACCTTATGCCGTTTTGCCAGAGCCGGGACTTGGCTATAGGAAAGGTGGCCGATCAGGTAATGGGCGACCGTCAGCAAGTCTGCCTTCTTCAACGGAGTCGATACGCGTTGGAGGATCGTAGCCAAGACACGATGGCGAGTCGTAATGGCCAGTTTCTCCTTCTCGATGCGCTTCCGTTCCTCCGCCCGCTCCCGCTCGACTTGCTGCGGAGAAGGCGTGTTGGGGTGGTGGGTGCGGCAAGCTGGATCGGCACAGACCTTGACGACCTGTCCGCGCTTGCCGCCGTCCATGACGATGGCCTCGGCCATCTTGTCACAGGGTCTCTGAACGGCTGAGAGCTTGGCGCTTGCGCCGTTCGGTTTGGGTTTCTTGATCTCCAACTCCACGTACTGATTCCGCCCCAAGGGAGCGCCCTCGCGGGAATTCCACGCCGCTGAAATCTGGATTAGCTGCGGCTTGGTTTCCAGAGTCTTTTTCACGCAAGCGTCAATCTTGGCCCGGAAACAGTCGGGAGATGTGCAGGAATCTTTACGCACGTCGGGGAAAAGTAGCTTGTTGAAGCCGGTTCGCTTCGGACAGTTGGCGCACGAACCTGCTTCGGGAACGAGTGTCTCATCCTGCTTGTCAAATGGCGCAGACGCCAGTTGTAGCAAGATGTTCGATTCAATCCACGCGGCCAATAATGCGGAGTGCGTCTTTATGCAGAGTGCGGCAGCGTAGCAGGGGATGAACTTCTTTAGGGCCAGCATGATGGGCCGATCGTTAAAGAGTGACAGCTTCGCATAATCTGCAATAGTCTGAACCTGACTTGACTGACTGACCGATTGAATCGCTCTCGCCCTGCGCGACAACCAGCTAGCAGGAACCCAACTTCAGTATTGCCGACGATCAGCCAAGTGCCTGGCCGTTGCTTGGTATGTGAATGAAATGGCGAAACTTCGTCAACTGATGTTGCGATTGCTGACAGAAGTCCTCTCGCCGTCTTCATGCGCCGCGGGCAATTGCGACGGGGCGGACTTTGGAGGTGAGCGCTTCCAGGAATCTATCGGAGGCGGTCATGAAGGCGAAGTGGCCGGCGTTGGGGATCAGGATCAATTCTTTCTTGGGCGACTTAATGCACCTGAAATAGTCAACCGCGGCCTGGGTTGGTGTGACGATGTCATCCTGGCCCTGAATGATGAAGTAGGCCGTGTCGATATCGCAGGCGATCTTTGGCAGATTGGTGGCAAGTTGGTCCGGAAGGACGTGCTCGCCGGTGAACTCCATTCCGTCTTCAAGATTCTTGAATTGTTCAGGCTCCCTGGCCTTCAATTCGGCCGCTTGGCTGCGAAGGTGCTGCAGCCATTCACGGTCCGACGCCGGCCAAAGCGAGCGCACATGGTATTTGCTGCTGAAGGCGAAGTACTGCTGGGCGTTGGCCAGGTCGGGCCGGTTGGCTTCGACTTCTTTGATTGTGGCCTGATCGCCATCCTTGCGCGCTTTGGCCAGCACCAGGTCGTATTGCGTTTTGACCATGGCGGCCCAGCTTGTCACCTGGCCGGTGCCAACATAGGCAGCGAAGAGTTCAGGGCGCATCTGCACGATGCGGGTGGCGACGATAGATCCCCAGGAGTGGCCGAGGACGATGATCCTCTTTTTGCCGAGATCGCGGCAGAGATATTCGGCGAGCTCCACGCCGTCCTTGGAGATGCGGTCGAGCGTGACATTGGGCGTCTTTGTGCCGTAGCGGCCGAAAGTGTGGCCGGCACCGCGCTGGTCCCATTGAACCACGGTGAAGGATTTCTCCCATGGCCGGTAGATTTCGGCTTGCGGCCATTGCGCTTCGCCCGGGCCTCCGTGCACGACGAGCAGCACGGGGTTCGCGCGGTCGTCGCCGCGAATGCTGATCCACTGATCGATACCACCAAGCGGGACAAACAAAACTCGATCGATCTGCGCTGTCGGCGCTTGTGCGTTCGCGCCGATCGCGTTCGCCAATAGCAGAATTGCTGCCAGATGGAACGAACTTGCAAAGGAGCGAACTATCACTTGGTTAACCGACTCCTGGTATACACGAATTCGAATGTCTTCGGTTCGAGTACCGTGCCACCCTTGATGATGACGGCCTAGTTTAGACGCGACTCGCAACACGGCGTTAGCAACCCCCGTTTCGGCAAATCCTGTCCACACAGCTTCTGACTCCAACGCGGTGATTGCTTCCCGATGACGGGCGACTCTTCCCTAATCTTGTAAAGGAAGGGTTGCCGACAAACCATCCGGAACTCCTCTCGTCAGCGTCCTAATGACGATCTCACTTTTCAATTTTGTGTTGCTTCAGCAACTCCGTGATTTCTTCATGTCCTTTTTCCTGCGCCAACTCATAAAGGCTGCGACCATCGGGGCTACGAACCGTACCATCGGCGCCCTGATCCAACAAGGTGCGCACCGAGTCCACGCGTCCCTGGACCACTGCAAAGGCAAGCGGCGTATGCCATCCCTCAGCATAAAGTGGGTAGAGAGGATAATCACGAAACGGGCGGTTAAGTCTGTCAGGCTCTTCCGCGAGGATGCCGAGAATGCGCTTTGTCAGACCGTTCTCAACAGCCTCTATCAGGTCGACCGGACCTTGCAGGATGAGGTTGCGCACCTCAGTGTGACCGGCATGGTTGGCCCAACCGGCTGCAGTGCCGTGATATTTTTCCTCTCGTACGCTGACGCTCGCTCCGTGCCTCAGCAGCACGGAGACGGCGCTTACGTTTCCATGAAAAGCAGCAGCATGCAGCGGCGTATAGCCACTGGTGCTGTCGACGGCGGTTTTCGGGTCGTCGCGCACATTCACAGAGGCGCCGGCGCGAATCAGGCTTTCTACAACAGTACCGGATGACTGCTCGCTGGCCCTGACAATGAGATTGCCCCAGCGGTTGCCCGGCTTGAGACATGTCGGATCGTCGTGGAGCAATCTGTTCATGTCGCGGGTCCTCTGCAAGGCGATGGCAGCGGGCAGACGGACCTGGGCGCCACGATCGAGCAGAACTTGAGCCATGGCCGTTTCCCCGCGGAGTGTGGCCTGGTCAAGCGGCGTGAAACCCGCCTCGTCGAGAGTTTCTATATTGGCGCCGAGATCCAGCAATGCGATGAGGGACTCCACCTGTTTCTTCACCACTGCTAGGTGTAGAGGGTAGCGCCGCTTGTTCACCAGATCCATTCGTCTTTCCAGATCGGCGGGTGACTGAGCCACCAGCTTCCGAAGAGTTTCGACCTCTCCCATGGCCACCGCAGAGAAAATGTTGTGTCGTGCTCCGTGCGCTGTGAGGTAATCCACGATCTCCCGGTTGGCTTGGATGTAGTCCCAGGCGGTTGCCCATCCAATGACCCCGAGTTCGTGATAATCGCCCTCACCATTTGGATCTGCGCTGTGTTCGATCAACAGGCGAATGATAGGAAAACGCTGCTTTTCGGCGGCAAAGTGCAGCGGAAATGCATAGTCGCCTTCGCAACGTATGTTCGGATCGGCGCCCCGCTCCAAGAGAAACTTGACGGCAGCCTCTTGTCCCCCGAAAACAGCGCTGTGCAGCGCCGTTCTGGTGCCGGGACCTCCTCGCGCGTTGATGAGATCAGGATGGGCGTCGAGCAAACCGGCTAGGCGGTCGAGATCGCCAAGTCCTGCCGCCTCGCGCAGAGCCTTCACAGTCTCTTCACTCGGAGGGCCGGTCTGGTGGAGCAAGACGTGGCTTTTCAACTTGGACCAGGTCTCGAAACCATATTCGTTGGCGATGACCAGTTGCGCATCGCTCAGCGTGAAATGGGCGCTCTGGATCGCGGCTTCGGAAGCTTTGCGCCAGCGCGGATGATTCTCCTGAATCCGCTTGATGATCTGCGGATTCGCGGCCTGATGCCCCTTGAGGATCATCTTGGCTTGCTTTTTGAGCTGTTCGAGGTTGGGGCGAGGTGGTAACTGACTCTTCATCGCGATCTCCTCTCAGTAGGTCGCCTGTGTCCGCATGATCAGGCTGAAAGAAGATGCGTGTTTTCGTATTGCTACTGATTCGAGGTGGGCTTGGCCCTTTCCGCGGACTGGATGCGCCCTTCGCGCCGACACCAACAGTAATGCTTCTAAAGAGGTGAAGTCAAGCGTGCCGAACCCGTGAGCTGTTCCTCATTCACACCACGTTTAGCTGCGTCGCACGCTACGAGGGAGATGTGGTAATTGTTAGGGAATTACGAGCAAACCGGAAATTGAGTTCAGCCGAGTCCGACAGTTCCGTTTCGTCCTCACAAACAGCGCGTGTAACGTCAAGTCTCGGCTATCACACATAATCATGATGCTCCCAAGGAGGGGGAACATCATGCTGGTTCGCTATTTCAGACGGCCATCACGTATCGAGCAACTGCGCAGTGCTACCGGTGGTCATCTGCTTGAAGGATTCGCCAAGGAACTGTCCCAAGGCTGCTATCAGTGGGTTGCAGCGCGCAAGCACATTCGGGCAGCGGAACACTTTCTCCATTGGATCGCCCATCGAAACCTGTCGATCGCGAGCGTTGAAGAACGAAATGCACAGCAGTTCCTCGATCACTTGAAACGATGCTGTTGTCGCGGACATCATCCACCATTGAAACCTCACCGGCAGAAGTACAGTGTCGATCTTTGGTTCGTCTATTTGCGGCGAGCTGGCATTGTCCCGACTCCAACCTTTGTTGAAGCAGAGGTCGAGGCACCGATGTTAACGTCCTTCTGCGACTGGATGCGTCGACTGCGCGGAGTTTCCGATGCCACTCTTTCCATCTACCGCTTCGAACTGCGCGCATTCATCAAGGATCTCGGCGAAGATCCGCACATTTATGACGCACGGAACTTGCGGCAGTTCGTGTTGGCTAAAAGTCGGCGTTCAGGGTGGGCACCCACAAGAAAGAGCATCTGCGCTATCCGCATGTTCCTTCGGTTTCTGATCTCGCAGGGCAAGTGCCCGGCCAGTCTCTATGCGTCGGTCCCTACTCTCGCTCATTGGCGGCTCTCCGCTTTGCCGCGCTACTTACAACCCGATCAAGTTGAAAGGATCATAGCGTCCGCCGATCCGAATACCCAGCTCGGAAGTCGGAACCGAGCGATTCTTCTTTTACTCGCACGCCTGGGATTACGGGCGGGCGACATTGTTCGACTTCGGTTCAGCGATGTGGATTGGAAGGAAGGCATGATCCGTGTCTCCGGCAAGGGGCGCCGCGAAACGGTGTTGCCACTGTCCCAAGAGGTTGGAGATGCGCTGGCAGCCTATATAAAGGACCATCGTCCTTAAGCTGATACCGATGCAACGTTTGTCCGATCATGTGCTCCCTATCGTGCGTTCAGTGGGTCCACTTCGATCTCGATCATCGTCGCCCGCGCGATGCGCTGCGTTGGCATCAGGTGCCCAAAGCCAGGGGCAGCTCACGTTCTCCGCCATTCAGTTGCAAGTTCTATGCTCCGGGGAGGGGTGTCCCTACAGGAGATCGCTGCTGTGCTCCGCCATCGTTCTCTTCTGACCACGGAGATTTACGCCAAAGTGGATGTGCTTACTCTGGGGCAGATCGCGCAGCCATGGCCGGAGGTGAAGACATGCTAAGTCAGGATGTCCAAGCGTATCTGGCTGTGCGCCGGGCTATGGGGTTCGCGATGAAGTGGTCTGGCAACCTCCTAAGAAGCTTTGCGGTATTTTCCGAAGCACAGAGTCAACAGTATATCCGTCCTGAGATAGCCATTAAGTGGGCTGGATTAGCTCCATCCGTTCGCACGCGAGCGCGACGGCTTGGTCTGGTGATTCGACTGGCTCGGTATCTGCATGCGGAGGACCAACATCATGAAGTACCGCCTCCCGCCTTTGGCAGAGAGGAGCGACCGCGACGTACTCCTTATATTTACTCAAGAGAAGATGTCCAACGCCTAGTCCAAGCTGCATCTGAGGTCGGGCGGTACCCCAACCCAGACTATCGCGGGCTTACCTACGGCACCTTTTTTGGACTGTTGGCATGTACCGGGATGCGCCTCTCAGAAGCTACTAATCTGCGATTGCAGGACATCACCGAGGATGGCCTTGTCATTCGGAACACGAAGTTCCGCAAGAGTCGTCTGATTCCATTGCATCCGACTGCAAATGCTGCTTTGGAACGTTATCTTCCGAAGCGGCTCGCTTTTGCTCCACTCGACGATCACCTTTTCGTTGGCTTGAGGAAGCACAAGCTACTTCGGCACGACGTGTATGTTGCGTTTCGGAAGAGCATCGAGAAGGTCGGCATCCTACGCCACTCGGGTCTTCCGCAACCGACCATCCATGCGTTGCGCCACACATTTGCAGTCAGGGCTCTGGAAACCTGTCCTGATGATCGAGATCGAATCACGCGACATATGGTTGCGCTTTCAACATACTTGGGACACAGCGATATCAAGCACACGTACTGGTATCTGGAGGCAACGCCCGAGTTGATGAAAAACATTGCTGAATCCACCCAACGGTACTTCATTGGAGGTCGGCAATGACTCTGATCGCGCCACATATCGCAGCTTTCCTTCAACAGCGGTTACCTGTCGAACGCCAAGCCAGCCCGAACACCTGTGACTCGTACGCGCACGCTTTCAGGCTCCTGTTCGCATACGCGAGCAGCCATCTGAAGATTCCGCCCTCGCAGTTGCAGTTGGAACACCTCGATGCCGCACTCATCACGAGCTTCCTGAATCACCTGGAAGCAATGCGGAAAAACGGCGCTGCTTCGAGAAACATTCGGCTTGCAGCCGTCAAGTCGTTCATGCGTTACATGGAATATCGTGTGCCATCTGCTCTCGAACAGATTCACTGTATTCTGGCGATTCCCACCAAAAAGACGGACACGCGTCTGGTGCGGCATCTGACCGCCAAGGAAATGCAATCGATCTTGGATGCTCCCGATCCGGCACTCCGTGTGGGTATTCGTGATCGCGCGATGTTGCACCTTTGTTTCGCCGGCGGATTACGAGTGTCGGAACTAATCGGGATTCGTGTCGTGGACGTTAAACTCCAACCTGGGCCTAGCGTCTTGATTCACGGCAAGGGCCGGCGGGAACGCTGTATTCCGCTGTGGAAAGAGACCGCGTCGGCGGTACGGGCTTGGCTATCAGTACGAGGTGAAGCCCCGGTGCCAGAGCTATTTACGAATGCTCGTAATGGATGCCTGACTCGCGCCGGGTTCGAATACATTCTGCGGAAGCATGTTGGTATGGCCGAAAAGTGTTGCCCATCTCTCACATCGAAGCGAGTGTCGCCACATGTTTTAAGGCACACCTGCGCGATGGCGATCCTCCAAGCCACGAAGGACCTGCGGAAGGTCTCGCTCTGGCTTGGCCATGCCAGCGTGCAAACAACGGAGATCTATACTCGTGCCGATCCGACAGTAAAGCTGGAAACTCTCGAAGCCGCGATCTCACCGAAGTTGCGCACTGGCCGATTCAAGGCGACCGACAAACTGATCGCTTTGTTAAAGGCCCCCATGATTATGCGGAGCGTTGGTGCCACTCAATGAAGACGAACTCAGCGCTTCGGGGTGCGGGGTCCGCATAAAAACAGACTCTGCATTATTGGCATTATGCAGCGCACCGCATAATGCCAACTCCCGCACGGGAATCAGGACTTGGCTGTTGCCTTCACTTGTCCACAAGCCCCGAAAAGCAGCCGAGAATGCCTCCTGTTGTTGCGAAGCCGGGAGCTTGGCGATCAGCAAAGCGTGGCCGATAGTGATCTGATCTTTCAGAAATGCCTCGGCCACGGGCGGTATGAGGTCAGCTAGCCGAACGCGACCGTAGACGTATGCCTCGCTCTTGCCAGCACGTGAGGCAATGGTGGCAATGGTGTAGGCAGGCTCTCCGAGTTCCAAGAGTGATTTGAAACCCAGAGCTTCCTCAAGCGGGTGGATGTCCTCGCGTTGCAGGTTCTCAACGCACTGCGCCTCGATGGCCTCGGCATCCGTGAGCTTGACCACACGGACGGGAAGTTTTTCGAGTTCCGCCAGTTTCGCCGCTCTCAATCGACGCGCTCCGGCTACTACCTCGTACTTGCTTTCCTCCAGTTCGCGTACCAGAAGAGGGGCTAGTATCCCTTGCGTCTTGAAGCTGGCGGCCAGTTCTTCAAGGCTCTTTGCATCAAAGCGTTTGCGGGGATTCGTTGGTGACTCCGCAAGCGCGGTGATGGGAACGCTGCGATATTCATGGTTGGTGACTGCATTTTGCGTACTAGGCATGATCTTTTCTCCTCTCATGTGTCTTCGGTTAGGTGTTCGTGGACTCAGCGCACACGTCGGGCCTAAAACCAGACGGTGTAGGTGTTGGCGTGTTATGCGGCTGCCGCGAGTGCCGCTGGCTCGGGGGCAATGCCCCCGAGGATCACGGCAGCGGTTTGTTGAACGGCTTCCAAGCTCTCGCGCAGAAGATTGGCGTCTCCGTGCCAAAGCTGGATGTAGTCCTGGGATGAAGTTCCGTTCTGAAGCCCGACAGATTGGCAGACGACAAAGGCCACGGCTTCGGCCTCGGTCTCGCGGACTTGTTTGGTGGTCAGGGTGCGGCGGTCGCCACGATGCAACATTTCGTGGGCGATCTCATGGACAAGCGTCGAGAATTCCTCGGATGGCTGCATCCCAGAAAGCAGCGTGATCTTCCCGCCATACGAGAGACCTTTCGCGGGAGAAATTCTCTCGGAGAAACTAATCTCGATGCTCTGCGATTCGACGAACTTAAACAGCCGTTCACGGTATCCGCTCACGTCGCCGTTGACTTCGGTCAGTGTTGGGAGTTCTTTGCCTTCGGTCTGACTGATGTCAAAAACATAGACGGCCCGGAATCCGTACAACGTCCGTTGACCCTCGGTTGTTGCGCCTTCACTCGGTTCGTCGGTCGCTACATCCTTCGTGCTTCGTTTTCCGACCATCGGGGCGAGAATGAAAATGCCTTTTTCTCCCCGTTTAACGAAGCGGCCAAGCGAGTTCCATGTCCGAAGTCCGGCTACGTTGGTAGCATCGGGCTTCTGTCGTACGATGAGCATGATGTTGCCGAAGCTGTAGGTGTGAAACTTCGCCATTGCTCCGAGGTATGTGGTGAGGACTTCACTGTGACCGGACTCCAGCGCTGCAACGAGGAAATCCACGGCCTCTTTCGTTCGTGTGTTGACTTCTTCTAATTTCATGTTTTTTCCCTTTCTGCCGTTTCCGGCTTGTTTCTTCCTTCACTAGAGCGGCAGCGGGAAGAAACAAGGCGGAACGGTGAAAGGGACAGAACGGAGGCCGAAGGGAGGGTGGCAGGGCGTGAGTGAAAGCGCGGTGAGTGCCAAACGCGGTTGGGGTTCGTTTGGCGCGAAACCGGCGCAGTCCGAAATGCCCGTCCGAGCCGCGGCCAAGCGGCGACCACCCGGAAGAGGCCGAAGTGGGAAAAGATGGCGTAGCCTTCCATTGACGATGAGGGATGGTTGTTAAGTTTTGGAAATCAGCATTCAGGACGCGCTCGCAGGGATTCGCAACGCAGTGCGTGTCTCGTTCTCGACTGAGCAATAGTCAGTCGACTTGAGGCAAGCCTGCAGTTGTTAGATCGACTGATTGACACTGCCTGGCCGTATCCTTGGGTAACAGAAAGAGGTATAGGTGGCGCAATGTGCAAAGGCGGTGAATGAATTGTCATTTCCGCTTGGGCGACTGCCTACGCTTTCGGTCGCCGTAGAGCGTCGTCGAATGGGACATGACGGTCTCGATGAGAAACACTTCCCGAAAGGCGCGATGCACAAGGGCCTTCTTCACGCGTTCGATCGCCTCGTCCCATTCGGAGTCGAGTATGAGGCTGTTCGCAAAGCAGTTCACGATCAAGACGGTTCCGGGTGGATAGGGTTTGGCACTTTTGCTACTGAGTCTCTCAATGATCTGGCCGGCCAAGTCGGTGGGGAGTTCGTCGTTCGAGTAAACGTGCGGCTTCGAAATGATCTCTCCGGTTTTCTTATCCTGCGAAATTCCCTTTACCCCGAACGATCCACCACGCTCATGAAGCAAGCGGCGCGCGAGGTGGTCGTTCTGATGTACGGCTGTTGTGACTTCGATGAGAAGCTTTTTGGGAGCAATGTGGTGTTCGACTAATCCCCCGGAGGACCACAGGAGAGCGTCATAGGGCTGCGACCCACTGAGCCAGCGTACCTTGATGCGGCGGCCTTCGCGGTAGCGTGCTTGCACGTAGCGAGCGATGGGGATGAGTTCCTCGACGAGCCGCTTTTCGTTCTTCGATGGGCGTAGCCGAAGTTTTGCAATGCCGTCGGGTCCGTTCTGCACTTGGTCGAATAGGTCATAAACCTTTCGGCAGAAATCGAGGCCATCAAGGAGTTGATCGTCGAACGTCGAAAGGGCCAGTGGCTGTTTTTTCCGCATAGACTATTCTCGCGCAGCATTCGTACGAGTCAACATCAGACCGCGCATGCCTGATCATGCTGCTGGTGCTGATGCGGTGATGGCCATGATCGTCATGGTGGAGGTGCTGATCTGCTGGTGGTGATTATGGTCATAGCGCTGGTGAATATTCGTGATCGTTTGGACACATTGCAGGCCGCGTGGGGGCGGGGGCGACCTTTGATCATCGGAGGAATGAGGGCGTGGTGATTTAGAAAAAGTGGTATAGTTTTTCTAAATACAGAGAGAGGGCGTTGCGATGCAAACTATGCGAGATCATATAGTTACAAGGATTGAGCGTCTTGGCGAAGGGAAAGCCTTCTCAGCGAAGGATTTCTTGGACATCGCCAGCCGGGGCACAATCGACATGGCCCTGTCCGCTCTGAATCGTGAGGGCAAAATCCGGCGCATCCGGCGCGGGCTTTATGACATGCCGAAGGTCAATCCGAAGCTCGGCGGGAAACTGAGCCCCGACATCGACGAGGCCGCGCGCGCCATAGCTCGAAAGCAACGGTGGAAGATTGTGCCGGAGGGTGCATGGGCCGCGAATTTGCTCGGCCTTTCGACACAAGTACCAGCGAAGATTATCTACCTGACCGATGGGCCTAATAATGAGGTACCAGTCGGCCGCCGCAGTATTCATTTCAAACATGCGCGACCGAAAGCGTTGGCAGGACTTGAAGGCAAATTCGCGCTCGTGGTCCAGGCGCTCCGTTATCTTGGCAAGGAGAGCGTTGGGCCAAAGGAGATCGAGACGCTGCGCGCTTCACTATCCCCAGCCGAGAAACGGAAGCTCGTGAAGGACACGCGTTTCGGCGTGGATTGGATCTACGACGTAGCGAAAAAGATCACGGGGAAAACGGCGTGAACAGAATCGCCCGGATTCCTCCCCAAGAACGCGCTGATATTTTCGCCGAAACGGCAGCTCGAAAGGGCTTGCCCGAAGCCATCGTTGAAAAAGACTTCTGGGTGTGTTGGGTTCTGAAACAGCTCTTCTCGATTGAGGGTTTTTCGGGTCGCCTTCTCTTTAAGGGCGGCACGTCGCTGTCGAAAATCTTCCATACGATAAATCGGTTTTCGGAAGATATTGACTTGGCCGTGGACTATGTCGCTCTGGGCTTCGCAGGAGAGCGGGACCCAAGGCAAGAAGGAATCTCCAAGACGAAACGGGCCGGAATTCTCGACGGCATGATGGCCGAATGTCAGAGATATATCGGCGGCGAATTCCTGACGGTGCTGAGAACACGTTTCCACGAAATCCTTGGGGCAGGGGACGCATGGAGCCTCGATGTGAGCGAGCAGGACCCGCATGTGGTCCGGTTTCGCTATCCGTCAGCCAGCTCGCAGAACCTGCTTTACGTTTTTCCGCAGGTCGTGCTGGAGCTGGGAACCCATGCGGAATTTGTGCCGCATGATCGTTTCGCGATCCGATCATTTGTTGCGGAAGAATTTCCGGACCTAGTTGAGGAGGGCGATGTTGCTGTGGTCGCACTGCTCGCCAAACGGACCTTTTGGGAAAAGGCGACGATCCTACATGCGGAGTTTTACCGCCCGCCGGATAAACCAATGCTGGACCGGTATTCCCGTCATTACTACGATGTTGCCATGATGGCCCAAGGGCCGATCCGTGCTGAGGCTCTTGCCGACTTACCTCTACTCGCTCAGGTTGTGAAGCACAAAGAGACGTTCTATCCTTCCGCCTGGGCTCGCTACGACCTGGCGCGCCCAGGATCTCTCCGCCTCGTACCGGCAAAGGATCGGGTGGCGGCGTTGGAGCGCGACTACGGAAATATGGGTGTGATGATCTTTGGGGAACCGCCCGTCTTTCGCACAATCATGGAAACACTAACTGTGCTGGAAAACGAAGTAAATGAATAACCAGGGATCTTCGTGAGGCGCTGAAATGTCCTTACAGTGGCAACAACTTCGACCTTGGAAGAATTCAGTCAATAGTGGGTTTGAGGAGTTGTGTTGTCAGCTCGCGGAGTATGAACCACATCCTCCCGGTTCGGTGTTCGTCCGCAAAGGGACTCCAGATGGAGGGGTTGAGTGCTTCTGGGTTTTTCCGACAGGAAGCGAGTGGGGTTGGCAAGCCAAATTCCTGTTCTTGCCGTTTGAGCAGGCGCAATGGCAGCAGATAGACAAATCTGTCTGTACCGCCCTAGAAAAACATCCAAATCTAAGCCGTTATACGATTTGCCTTCCATTTGATCGGCCCGACGCCCGTACTAAGGGTCAGAAGTCCTTCCTGGACCACTGGAACCTGCGGGTAAAGAAATGGGAGGCCCGAGCGAAACAGCTTGGCAAGAGCGTCCAGTTCGATTACTGGGGGGACCATGAAATTTATGAACGGCTCTCCAGAGAGGAGCATGTTGGACGATTCAAGTTCTGGTTTGACCAAGAGTTTCTCAGCAAGTCTTGGTTCGATGCTCACATTCATGAAGTTGTGGCTAACGCCGGCGATAGGTACACCCCGGAGTTGAACGTCGAACTGCCTATCGGGCAAGTATTTGAGGGGCTAGGACGTACCCCGGCATTCTTTTCGTTACTTGATTCCCATTTGCGAAAGATCGGTAAGGCCTATCGGCTGCTATCTCTAAAAAAGCTGTCAGAATTAAATGACACACACGCGCTGAGCCTCCAAGAGAACATAGGGAGGCTTTTTCGGCAGTTGGACAAGATGCGCGATCACAATTGGGAACAGCTACCATTTGGTGACCTCGGCATCGCGCAGATTGAATCTGGGCGACGTTGCATGCAAGTTCTGAGGGAACGAGAAGAGGAAACCAAGAACGCTGCGGCAACGATGGGCGGGCAAGTCCCGGCTGTGGATTTACGAAATGAAATCTACGAACTAGGAGAGCTTCTCAGATCACTAGGTGACCTCCGTGAATTCTCCCAGAGTGGGTCGGCGAGAGCATCAAACAGGCCCGCTCTCCTTGTTGTAGGAACAGCCGGGACGGGAAAGACTCATCTGCTTTGTGATATCTCAGAACAGAGAATAAAAATGGGATACCCGACGGTGATGTTGCTCGGGGAACAGTTCGGCTCAACAGAACCTTGGAAGCAAATTCTTGACTTCTTGGGCCTCTCCACCACGAGAGAGCTCCCAATTGGGGCCCGAGTTTCGCCAAGTCGTCAGTAAAGAG
>CAVPBT010000008.1:0-1053918 GCA_963701935.1 uncultured Acidobacteriaceae bacterium
ACAGTTGGGAGATTTGAGAGAGTGTGAGGTGTTTGCTCGCGAGGACGGATCGGACTCGTTCGGCGAGGTCGGCGCCCCTGGCGGAATTTGGTTTGATGCTCACGGGTAAGCCTCTGGCCATGTCTTTCCCGCGAGGCGTGCGTGTTGCGCGTCAGTTCTTGTCGCAGAAATGCTGGTACGCGGACGGTTGTCTGAAAACACGACGAATCCAGACCGCGCCCGACCTGCAAGCTCGCAGAGATTTGTTCGGTATAAATGCGAGTTCGCAAACCTGTCATAAACATTTGTAACCTGTCCCTGATCGGGGACAGCAGGGCCGGAACCGCCGGGAAACAGACGGCTCTAATGAGCGAGTCGAGAATGCGTCGGTTTGAGGGCTGGCCAGGATCGAGGCCAGACACGATGAATGCCGTCAACTACGGCCAGCAGCAGGCACTTTGACGCCAACGACGAGAATTCCGTTTTTCACAAATGGTCCATTAAACCTGTGGAAAGGGCTCAAAAGTGCGGTAACATAGCGCAACTCCGAGGTTGTAGTGCGATGTTGGCCCCGACATCGGCCACGGATGCTGGTAAGCGGCTGAGAGCTGCGCGGAAACGGTTGCGCCTGTCCACGCGCGAAGTGGCAGACCTCAGTCGGGAGATCGCGCTCAGGAAGAACGCTCCGGACTTCTTCATCTCTCGCACTTGGCTATGCCGTCTCGAAGCGGGAGAGCTCAAACTTAATATCTACAGACTTCAAAGCTTGAGCCTGATCTATAGGCTGGGCCTCGACGAAATTTTGTCGTTCTTCGGCGTTGATATGCGCGACGCCGGCACCGAACAAAAACTCGTGGGACTACCGCACACTTACTTGGTGACGCCGACGCTTGGAGGCGCGCAGAGCACACTCGTGGCCCCGCTGGAACTCCGAGAGAAAGTCGACTTCGCGAGTACCAACTTGGTCTCGCGGATGTTTGAGAGCTGGGGCGAGATTCCGGTTGCACTGCTCCAGCACATGGACTGGCGGAATTCCCTTTACGGATATATCGGGATCGAAGACCGCACGCTTTACCCAATGCTGAGGCCCGGTTCGTTTGTGAAGATCGACTCCCAGCAGACGAACGTCCTACCTGGCGGCTGGCACGACGAATTCGAGCGGCCAATCTATTTTGTGGAGCTTCGAGATAACCTATATGTGTGCAGTTGGTGCGATGTGAACGGCAGCCAGTTGGTGCTTCTCCCCTCGGCCCAATCTGGAAAGAAGTCGAGACAGGTTCGCTACCCAGGGGACGCGGACATTGTCGGTCGAGTCACCGCGGTCACGATGTACATTGCAGAGATGCGGTAGTTTAGTGCAAAGGGTTTGCCTCTTCCTCGCGACGGGTTCGGGCGCGGTGGGAGAGGCTATTGAAGCCTTGCGGAGTGGTTCGGAGGAATCACCTCTTGGCTCCGCCGCCTCCGTGCCTCAGAAAAACACTGGAGCAACCAAGTTTTGAAGGTTCCGCGATCGGGATCGAACTGGTTCACCGTCCGGAAGATAACCATGAATACGTTCTCGACCATCTCCTCCGCTTCGCCATCATCGTGCAGGATTTCGCGTGCGGTTCGGAAGACCAAATCACTATACCTTTCGTACAGGACTGCGAAGGCATCATTGCAGCCCATGCGCAGGGCCGCCATGAGATCTTCGTCACTGAGCATCTGAAGGCGAGAGGGGGAGAGGAACAAGGCTGCCAGTTCGTCGTCCGATAGAGACATGAGCCGGAACCTCCTCTCTGACTTCAAAAACCGTGTCCAATTTTATGCCCATTTCGCCTGCTAGCAACATTGTGAATAACTTCGCCTCCGGTGCCCGTGGACGAAAAGGAATCGCAATACAAGTTTCACGAACACTTGGAAAGCCATGATGTCTACGATTCTGCTTATGTGCCGTACGTTTCTCCTAAACGGAATTGTTCAGGCTTGCACGCCGTAATTCTTGGCGATGTGACCAGAAAAACTCCAGAGCCGCCAGGCGCATCCCCTCGCGGTAACCCGTTTGCTCGATTTCCGATTTGCGCCATGGCGCACGGTTGGTCGGTTCCTCAGTCAGTTGCTGTGCAATTGCCTCCTCAAGCTCGTTTAGGTTGGTGATTCCGTTCTTGAATTGTGCTTCGAGTCGCGCTCGCGTGATATTGTGGCCCTCGATTCGGGCGAAGCGATACTGTTGAAATTCGGCATTCATTGTCTTTTCTCCTCACTTGGGATGGGTTAAGGGACAAAAGGAGCGGCGCCAGCGTCGAACCGACGCTGGCGCCGCAAAAAATGTGGAAATAGGGGCACGATAACGACGTGCCCCTAATGATTGTCAGCAGTTCAGGAACAATCTGCCGTCCGCGTTGAAGACATCGCGCAAGATGATCCTTGCCTCGCGGAGATTTCGGTGGACCGTTCGCCGGTCGGTTCCCATAGCATCGGCGATGGCGTCAGGGTCAAGGATCGGCCGTCTTCCTCTGTCGCGTTTCCATTTGTCCGGATCACCCGATGCCGTGTACGCGTGTTCCTTCAGAGCGCGATCCGGGCCGAGTTCTCGAATGCATTGCAGAGTTTGGAACACAGAGGGGCGCAAGTGGGGAAAACTTGTCACCTGGTTAAGCAGGTCTCTGGTGATGATGTCCTGCTCGACTTTGTTACGGCATGGCCTTTTACGCGTGGGAACGGTTGCGAGATTGGCAACAGAGCGAACTTCATCGTTCTCCTTTCGCATGAAATACGACCGCACCGTGCCTAATGCCAAGGCACGCACAAGATAGCGCCGAAAACGGTCCGTCCCCGGCTTCACAGCATAGTTGTGCTGAAATACGTCGATCATGGTCGTGACTGCACCGTCGTACATCAATTCCAGCTGCCAATCGGAGGGGTAGAGGAATAGCTTGTGTGCTCGGCGGCGTGCAGCCTTTTCAGCCAAGGGCAGCGTACAGGCAAGAAATACGTCCAATGCCTTCGGGTGACCGTGATCGTCGCGGTACACGGCCTCGGCGACCTCAATGCGGAGCATTTTTTCGGTGGTGGTGAATAGATACTGCAATAGATCCTGCATCTGTACAGCATCGAGAGGTGGAATTTTGTTTGTTGGCGAGTAAATTGTTTACGGTGGCAAGCATGGCGGCTGATCTCCTTTCGCGGTTTTGTTCTGGGTTCTGGGCCTTTTAGGCCAAGAAAAAACATTCGGTTCATAGCGGCGAGGGTTGAGCGCAGGGAGGCGCTGTCAATCCCCGGAGCGCAGCGGAGCCGGAACGGGCGCGGAAGCGAGCACGGCGCGCACTTGGGGTATGCGCCGCGCGGAGCTGCACAAGCGGGATTGACAGAAGGAGCCGACCGTAGCTCCAGACTTCGCCATGAAACGAACGTGGAATGGAAGATCAGCCGAAAGGCTGGACCTAGAATTGGGATGCAATCCCTGGCGAGGGGAATTCCATGACTAACTTGGCTGATGTTGTGCAGCAGTTAGTAAAAGAACGGGATCAGGCGGCAAGGACAGTCGAGCGGATTGGCGCAGCGCTCGCGGCACTCAATAGCGGCAAGAGAACGCGAACTCGGAGCAGGATGTCAGCGGCAGCACGAGCGAGGATCGCAGCCGCCCAAAGAACACGGTGGGCAAGGGTGCGCGGGAACGGTGTGCAGAAAGGGAGTGTTGTTGTCAGCATGGCCAAAAAGAAGACGATGTCAGCCGCCGCTCGAAAGAAGATTGCAGCGGCCCAAAAGTTGAGATGGGCGAAGGTAAAGGCTGCTCAAAAGAGACCCCGAGAAATCTCCATATTCAAAAGCCACTGAAGTTCACGGGTTCGCCTCCGAAGTGATCTCAAAACTCCCAAATGGTGCGAGCCTAGCATTCGAAAGGTACTTCTTCATAGCCGCCGCACCGTCCTCGTGCTTGGAGTGGATGATCACTATTCCTCGGAAATCCTTCTTCGCTAGAAACCGGGCGACTTCCTTTCCGGTTCCCTTGAAGATGGAATTGTTGGCGTGCATCCAATGCAGGTCGTGATCAAGAAAGACCACCCTGAACTCCTGCTCGTCTAACGCACGAAACGCTGCCTCTGCGTTCCTCGCGAAGACCGCTTTGGGCATCCGCTTCCTGAACCACGAAATGCGATCTTCCGTGTCCTCCACAACGAGAACTGGCCAGTCAGTCGGTATGTGGAATTGCTCGAACATGTACTTCTGCGTTTGGCAAGTCCCCTTGGCCCAGTTCGGCGGTTTAATTTGGCCCACCCTAAGTTATTGATTCCTTAAGCAAGGCTGTTTTGCTGTTTTTGCCTCACCTTATATATAGGCAGTCGTCGAAGCTGTGGGAATGTGGGAATCGCGAAGCGATTTCCAAGGGCGGTGGAAAGGGTGGAAAACCTGATTTTGGTTTTCCAGGCTTTCCACGGACCGTCATTTCCACAGCTTGGCCGGTGTCATTGCGGCTTGGCTCCCTTCTTTTGTTTTTCCGCGGTTCGGCGGAAGCGATAGGATTCTGTGCCCGTCTCCAGGATGTGAGCTCGATCGGTGATTCGATCCAGCAGCGCTTTGCAGAGTCGCGCGTTCGGGATGACCTGCGTCCACTCGGAAAACGGCAGGTTCGTGGTCAGAACCACTGCGGCTTTCTCGGCTCGCTCGGCCACGACCTGAAACAGAAACTCGGCACCGACCTCGGCCAAGGGCACGTATCCGACTTCGTCGATGGCAATCAGATCGTAGCGACTCCAGCGGGCCATCACGCGCCGAAGCTGTAACTGATGCTTAGCCTCCACCAGTTCGTTGACCAGACCGGCCGCGGTGGTAAATCGTACCCGGCGCTTCTGCCGACATGCTGCCACGCAGAGTCCAGTGAGCAGATGGGTCTTGCCGGTGCCGCATTCGCCGATAAACAGGACTGGTTCGGCGCGATCGATGTAGCCGCCTTCGGCCAGGTCGCGCATCTTCGCCGCCGTCACATTCGGCGACTGCGTGTAATCGAACTCCTCCAGCGTTTTCACTCGTGGCAGATGAGCTTCCCGGATGCGGCGTTCAATCGTGTTGCGTTCCCGCTCTTCGATCTCGGCCAACAGTAGTGCTTCGAGATATCCGATATGGCTCTGCTTCTCGCGAATCGCCTGCTCAGCCAGCGTTCCGAACTGCGAGGCCACCATGGGCATCCGCAGAGTTTTGCACTGCGCTTTGATCGTGGCCTCCTGCAACTGCACCATCGGGTAGCTCATTGCCTACCTCCCATGGTGAGGAGCTGATCGTACTCAAGCATGACCGGCATGGGTCGTGCGTATCGCTCCAGCGCCCCGACGTCGATGGCTTCGCACCCTGCGTGTCGCAGATCCTCGGAGCTCAACAAGTGTTGGACCGCGGCGGAATCGTAGCAACTGCTGGACAGAGCCGTTTCCACTGCCTTCTGTAACTTCTCATGCCCATGTTTCTGCGACAGCTTGAGCAGATCAATCATCTGCCTGGTCCCGCTCTGTTTGCCGTGACGCTTCATCAGTGCTTCCCAGATCCGGTCGAAGCTCGGCGGCCATAGACCGGCCTGACGCCTCTGCTCCAGCGGCTTCGATCCCGCCAGGGCACCCGGCTTTCGATACAGGACGTCCAGGTAATGCTCGAGATCGAGGATCTGTTGTTGGCGCCGGTAACAACGTTCATGCCGGGCCACGCATCGCCCCTCATGCCATAGCTCGATGCTGCTGGCATACGCCTTGGCTTGCACCTGCGCGCCCGCCGGCAACGGCACCGAGTAGGTGTTGGTCAACACCTTCACACAACCCAGACCGTTCACTGTCGGGAAGCTGGTTTGCGCCAAGTCCGCGCCTTCGCTGGCCAAAGGTAAAAGGTGCTCGCGTTCGATCACCATGCCAGATCCCACCGTCTGCTCACGTCCCGCGATCAAACGGTGTTCGTCCTGTTGGCAATTTTCCAACAGCCGCCGGTTCCGATCGGCGATATCCGCTGATTTGGGCACCGGCACCCAGTGGTTGCGCCGAAAATATCCGGCTTCTCCTTCGATGCCGCCTTTCTCGTGGGGCTCGGCTGGCGTACAAAACTCCGCTTCGAAGCGCCAATGCGAACGGAAGACCACGAACCGAGTTGTCTCTTCTCTCCGTGATCCCCGCAGGATCTTCTTCACCGCAGAGGTCAGGTTGTCGTAACGAAGCTTTCGAAACACCCCGCCAAAGTAAGCGAATGCCAGTTCATGCGCTTCCAGAAACGCTTGCTGTGTCGCATGCAGGTAGGCGCAGTGGAACGCCGCGCCGCTGGCCATGCTGCGCATCGCAAACACCTGCAGTTTGATCCGCTCACCGGCAAGATCCGCATAGGCCTCGTACCAGTCAATCTGCGCTTCCACGCCCCAGGGGTAACTCTGCGGAACGCAAGTCTCGCGCACTATAAATCCCAGTGCAATCTTCCGGTCGTGCACGTACTCGCGTACTGTCCGCTCGGCGATCTCACACTCAGCAAGCTCATGCTGCATCCGCACCCAGATGCGATGTGCGGTGTGGCGCTGCTTGCGCGGAGCTTTCCGGTCGCTTTCCAGAATCGCATCGATAAACTCGACCGCTGCTTTTAGTTTCCATCTCGGACGCTCGGTCTTCTTCCGCGGCTTGGGCAACGCGCTGCTGATCGCTTCGCGCACCATCCGACGGTGCACTCCCACTTTCTTGGCCACTCCCGCAATCGTCCCGATTCCGAACTCATACTCTCGGCGAATCTGTTCGTATAACTCCACTTTCGCTCTCCAGTCCAACGAGTTCCCTCCGTTCGGGCTTTGCCCGAATCAGAGTAACCGTTCGTCTTGGAGGGTGGGCCAAATCAAACCGCCGAACTGGGCCAGATCAGAGTACCGAAATCATTTGTCTGTCTTTCGAGAATTCTGCACACCGGAATGAGCGGGAGCCGTCTTTTCCCGGCCCTTTTCGGTGGATGTAAATTACAGCCCGTGCAGGGCCTCCCTAACCGCACTCACGAATTCCCGCCCCGTAGGCCTCAGCGTTTTTCGCCCCTTTGGAGACAGCGAATGAAAGAACGAACGTCTCAGACCATTGCTCAACTCAATTTGCACACCCGCTTGTCCTCTGCCTCGATTGCAGATGTTCGCGAGACTGGTTCCCTGAAGTCGAGGACTTTTATGCGCCCTCACACAAAATCCGTGCTGCTTAAGCACCTCACCCAAGCGCCTCAATCTCGCTGCATCACGCCCTCCAAGAAACAGAACTTTCTCGTTGCTGTTTTCCCCGTGGATGGCGATTACGCATTCTGTGCTCGCAAGGAGCGCGAGACAAATGGGTTCGTCAAACCGCGTGCTAGTGATGTGTAAGCAATTGTTGTGCTGCTTCCTTCTTCCTTCGAAGTCATAAAAGGAAAAATCCAGCCCTGCGATCTTCAGTGCAATCTCTGAAGTGCCCGGTTCGATGCTCCCTCCATGAGGCGCGATCACTGCAATTGTTGCCCTGCGCGGGCGAGATCGGACACGGTAGACTCCGCGGGGCTCACTCCTCGCTAGTTCTTGAAAGCTCGCATACTTGTCAACCATGGTTCTTCAGATCTTCAGAACTCTCACTTGACCTTGGCAAGCGAGTAGCTTGTGCTGCGCCCGCCTTCGGGATTTCGCACTAGGATGCCGCGTTCAACAAGTGCGGCAATGTCACGCAATGCCGTGTCGTGTGAACATTTCGCGAGCTTCCCATATTTCATTGTGGTGAGCTTCCCCTCGAAGCCATCGAGCAAGCAGTTAACAACAAGACGCTGTCGTTCATTCAGCAGAGAGTCCCCAAAGGTCTCCCAAAAGCGCGCTTTGGAGAGCACGGTTCCGAGGGTAGCTTCTGCTCCGTCGATGGCACGTCCCAGACATTGCAAGAACCAATCCATCCACGGCGTTATGTCCATCGTCGCCTTCTGCGCCCGCTCCAGAATGTCGTAGTAGTCCGCACGCTCTTGCCGGATCTGGGCCGACATGCTGTAGAACCGTTGAGAACTTTGTTCAGATCGGGCGAGTGCCAAATCGGCGATGGCTCGCGCGATACGACCGTTGCCGTCCTCGAAGGGATGGATCGTGACGAACCATAGATGCGCGAGCCCTGCCTTCACCACCCAATCGCCTTCAGTGTTTCCATTGAACCAATCGAGGAAAGTCCCCATCTCGGGGTCCAGTCGTTTCGCGGCTGGTGCCTCGAAGTGAACACGTTCTTTGCCCATCGGCCCAGAGACCACCTGCATTGGATCTCCGCTGTCATCTCGCCAGGCACCGACCGTAATCCGCCTCATGCCACTGCGTCCGGTCGGGAACAAGGATGCATGCCACGCGAACAACCGTTCTGAAGTGAGCGGCTGATCATAGTGACGGGTGGCGTCCAGCACCATTTCAACAACTCCCTCCACGTTCCGATCCACCGCCTTAAGGCCCCCGATGTCCATGCCGAGACGGCGCGCGATCGAGGAACGGACTTGCTCTGCGTCCAGCTTTTCTCCCTCAATTTCGCTGCTCTTGAGCACGTCATCCGTAAGGGTGCGCAGCACAGCTTCCTGACGTAGCTTGAAACCCAGGGCTTCCATGCGCCCTAGCAACCGGCCTTGCTCATGTCGGACGCTTGCCAGCCGTCCTGATAAGATTTCGCGGTCCCACCGAAAGCGGGGCCAGTCTTCATGAGTGTGGATATACCCATCCATTCTACGCACCTCTTGCGTAGATTATAACGGATATTCGACGCAAGTGGCAAATATTCAACGCTAATTATGCGTCGAATGCTGCCATCATTCGACGCATGGCCGCTGAATTTTCCAGAGCCTTACGCCATTTGGCGTTACGCCAATCGGCATACCCCGCTCAAACGCGGAAGCTGCATTTGCTGTGCGGAAGTCCACAGAGGCGGCGAGGGCCGCTAATAGTAATCCGGGCGTATAGGAAAAGCTCCTCTACGCGGGCTTTGGTAACGGCTCGCTCTGCTGGGCAAAGCCAATCAGAGTTTCAGCCTCGTGGCTGATGCGGTTGATCGTTCCGCTATGCCTGTCGTTACCGAAAAAGCTTCCCAAGCCTGCGTTTGCGTAATTGTTTTGGCTCAGCGTGAAATGGAGAAGGGGCGTTCTCCGTTAGTGTAGATTCCGCCCCTTCGGGGCGGGGATTTTCAAGGCATGGGGGTCTATCGTCCGATGACTCGTTCTTCGCAATGCACAGCGCGAGAGGATTGGCTCCCGCGCTGCTGAATCGGCTCGATGAGCCCCACCGGGTTATCCCACAGCATGGTTGCCTCCCGGCAGAGCCCGCTTTCGTTTCACCCGGCGAGGTCATTGTAGCTGCGTAGCTGCGGTTGAGAAATCTCCCTACAGCCGATTTCATTTCCGAACTCATCGGATTCAAGTTTGCTGTTGACCCAAGTTTCGTGGTCACCGTGAATGGCAAAGCAGTAAAGCTGCTAAGTCTCTCACGACTCTCGACGCAGCAGTTAGAGGTAGACGGTCAGGGTGCGATCACAGTCCACCGGTTCGATCCGATCAAACAGGAACGCACTATGCGTTTAAAAGGCATCGCTTGGTGGGTCAACAGACGCATGGTGGGAGAGCCCTCATGGGACGGTATCGACGGCCCCGGCCAATATTTGGACGGTCGCACTGTCGAAGCACGGCGCTTCAGCTTCGTGGTCGAAGCTGACATCCTTGGGGGGGAAACCAAACCTGATTGGACGGGGTTCAAGGAGACTCCCAAAGTCGCTGCGGTTCGCAAGAGCGTTCACGCCTTCATCACCGATCAACTACGGGGACTGATGGCAAATGACCGTAAAACGCTCAAGAAATCAGCGATCCAGCAACATCGGTATCTGATCCAGCAGCTTCCGCCTATATCGCAGAGGCAGATTGGCAAATTTATTGACGAAGTGCAGGAAAGATGTCCTCACGTAACGCCGAGAGATTTGTCGCGGACAATCGAAATTCTGGGCAAATTGGAACAAGGCCGATCGGGGTACGACCTGCTCAAACAGCTCTGGATGTTCGGCCCTGAGTTTGAGTCCGTTGAGTTCACGTCGAATCGAAGTATGACTACCGTTGTTCGGAAATTCTTCGAACGGCGTGATGTGGATGCGTCACGGTCAAGACCAGATTTCGTAGTTCTACCCGATAGCTCTGTTGGCCTGTATTGCGCTGACGAATTCACAAATGGAGAAGTGTCAGGCACACCGAAGATTCTGATTATCGAACTAAAGCGGGGAGGCTTCTGCCTCTCTCAAAACGAGCTAGATCAGGCACGCGACTATGCAAAGGAACTGAGAACGACTGGTTGTGCCCAGCCAGCCACGAGATCGAAGCATATGTTTTGGGGGCATCTCTGGAACCGACATTGCAGGAGATGAAAATTGGCGAGCGAACGCTTGTGCGGCCATGCCCGTATGATCTCATCCTCAACCGTGCCCATGCGCGAACGTTCAATTTGCAAAAGAGAATCCAAGAAACTGCGCCCCTCTTGAAGCAAGATGAGGAGATCACAGACGCGCTGGCCGACTCTTCATTCGATTTCGAGGGTGGAGATTCTTGACGTTGAATCTTGAATCCGCCCGTCCTTGTGTTTTGGAGCACATTCACGAGCTGATAGAACTCATCACAATCATCGTCCGCTCGGAATCCGTAGGATTGCGACCTGGGCCCAGACTGCCCGCCAAGCTGGTCACAAAGGCTGTTTTCAACCTGTGAGACGCCCGATCCGACCTGAACCCCTCCGGGCAGCCAAATCCCCGCAGCAGGGGCTCCTGATGGGTGACGCACACGGAGCCGTCCGCGCGGGAAAAGTACTCGCTAAAGTCACGACTGCGCTCGATGGAACACGTAAAAGAACACCATCACGCTGAAGCAACCAAACGCATAGATGAACGACGAGAACAGAGTTACCGCAGGAACCAGACCCCGCAGGAGATTGAGGAAGTTAAAGACGAACGTCCACCCTGAAAGAGCCGCCATCAGAATCGTCCCGATCAGTGCCAGCAATGCCGCATTTTTTAGTGTCATGATCGGAGTATGAACGCTGCCAGTGTCAGCCGCAACTCCGGCTCCTACCTTAACGAAGCCCGTCGCAGAGAGTTGGTCAAGGCGTGACGGATCATCCGGGCATCGAAGCGATTGACGCGATCCGTGGGAAAATAACTCCCAACCAGATGACCGCCGCAATTTCAGAGCGCAGGCCCGCGACTGAGGAAATCTCCGGCCTGATCGAGCGCGTCACCTTCCACAACGACGAAAGCGGCTTCTGCGTCCTGCGAGTGAAGGCACGCGGGCAGCGCGAGGAGACGACGGTCGTCGGGTCGCTGCCATCCGTGACCGCCGGGGAATGGCTGAGCGCGGAGGGCTGGTGGGTCAGGGACAAGGAGCACGGTCTGCAATTCAAGGCGACCACCATGAAGACTGTGCCGCCGACCACGGCCGAGGGGATCGAGCGATACCTGGGCAGCGGCTTGGTCAAGGGCATCGGACCGATTCTCGCGAAGAAGCTGGTCGGGCGGTTCGGAGCCGAGGTTCTCGCCGTGATCGAGAAGCGAGCCGCCGAATTGCAGACTGTCGATGGCATCGGTCCCAAGCGCCGGGAGCGGATTGCGCATGCGTGGCTGGAAGCAAAGCAAGTCCGCGAGATCATGCTGTTCCTGCACAGCCACGGCGTCAGCACCAGCCGGGCGGTGCGCATTTTCAAGACCTATGGCGAGCAGGCAATCGAGAAGGCGCGGAGCAATCCCTACATGCTGGCGAAGGACATCTACGGGATCGGCTTCGCGACCGCCGACCAGATCGCGCAGAAGGTTGGGATTCCTCGGGACTCGCTCAACCGTGCTAGGGCGGGCATCGACCATGTTCTGCTGGAAGCGCCTTCGGACGGCCAAGCGCCCTGACCCTGGAGAAACTCAAGCTGGCGGCGGTGAAGTTGCTGGAGGTTCCGGAAGGGACCGTCGAGCAGGCATTGTCGCAGATGCTCACGGGTGGCTCCCTGCTGTTGGAGGAGATCGACGGCGAGCCTTTGATCTTCTTGCCGCACCTCAGAAGAGCAGAAGAGGGCATCGCGGCAAGGATCAAGAGCCTAGCTGAAGCGGAGCTGATCTATCCGCCGATTGATTTCGAGAAGGCGGTCGCGTGGTGCGAGCAGCGGACACGGAAAACGCTCGCCCCCAGCCAGCGCGAAGCGCTGAAAACGGTTCTGGCTAACCGTGTGGTGGTCATCACCGGAGGACCCGGCGTCGGAAAAACCACGCTCGTGAACTCGATGCTGATGATCCTGCGAGCCAAGGGCGTGAAGTGCCTGCTGTGCGCCCCGACCGGACGTGCGGCGAAGCGGCTCACCGAAACCACGGGCATGGAAGCGAAGACGATTCATCGTCTGCTCGAAATTGACCCCGCAACAGGGCGGTTCAGCAGAAACGAGTCGAACACGCTCGCCTGCGGTCTTCTGGTCGTGGACGAGACCTCGATGGTGGACGTGCCGCTGATGCACTCGCTGGTGCGGGCTCTCCCGAACCGTACCGGGTTGGTTCTGGTCGGCGACGTGGATCAGCTTCCGTCTGTTGGGCCGGGCACGGTGCTTCATGACTTGATCGAAAGCGGCGTCGTCCCGATCGTGCGACTCACCGAAGTTTTCAGGCAGGCGGCGGACAGCCACATCATCACCAATGCACATCGGATTCGCCGGGGGCA
Organism: uncultured Acidobacteriaceae bacterium; assembly: GCA_963701935.1. Taxonomy (GTDB): domain Bacteria; phylum Acidobacteriota; class Terriglobia; order Terriglobales; family Acidobacteriaceae; genus Sulfotelmatobacter. The sequence continues at coordinate 12,652 of CAVPBT010000008.1, forward strand.
GATGCCCGATCTGCGCGGAGCAGATCCGAGTTCCGACTTCCACTTCGTCGAGCGGGATGACCCGGAAAAGATCGCGGCAACGCTGGTCAAGCTGGTGCAGGAGAGAATTCCAGAACGGTTTCGTTTAGACCCGATCCGAGATGTTCAGGTTCTTTGCCCGATGAACCGGGGATCGCTCGGCGTGCGGGAGCTGAACACAGCCTTGCAGAAGGTATTGAACCCAGCCCGACCCGGTCAGCCTGCCGTTGAGCGGTTCGGATGGCGATTCCAGATCGGCGACAAGGTCATCCAGACGGAGAACGACTACGACAAGGACGTGTTCAACGGCGACGTGGGGATCGTCGAGCGAATCGATGCCGTGGAGCAGCAGGTCGCAGTGCGCTTCGACGAGCGGATGGTCAAGTACGACTTCGGGGAACTGGACGAGATTTCGCTGGCTTACGCGATCACGATCCACAAGTCGCAAGGCTCGGAGTTCCCGGCGGTGGTGATCCCGCTTGCCACTCAGCACTACATGCTGCTCCAGCGCAACCTGATATATACGGGGATCACGCGGGGCAAGCGGTTGCTCGTACTGATCGGGCAGAAGAAAGCGCTGGGCATCGCGGTCCGCAACGACCGACCGCAGCGGCGGTACTCGGGTTTGCTTAACAGTCTGAGAAATGACAGGCGGACGACTTTGGCTTGAGGGAAAGATCCCCACTCCGAAGTGCGATAATTGAAGCCTGAAAGGTCGCAGGCATGAAGAACAGGCAAGGATACAAGGGCTATGTCATCGAGGCTCGGTCATGCGAGCTTAAGGACGGCGGAGTCTCGACGGAGTTCTCCGTCGAGGAGCATGATGCGTCCGGCGTAACCGAAACTCAGTTCTATTTGCCTGAAACCTTCCTGACGCAGGAGTCCGCGATCGAGGCCGCGATTCAAGCCGGGCGTCAGAAGATCGACGTAGGTTTTGAACGGGGATCGGAAGTCGTGAAGAGCTGAGACCGCTCTTTCAAGAAATGGCCTAGGACCTTCAGACTCGGGGAGAAAAAATGATTCCTCCCAGCTACAAGCCGAAGAAAAAGTTTATGCAGCTTGCGATCGCCGAGGCAAAGCGCGCCCGCGACCGGGGGGACTATGCCATCGGTGCCGTCATCACGCGTCTTATTGGAAATCGGGAAGTGGTTATCGCCTCTGCCGGCAACCGGGTAAAAACGTCGGGTTCATCCATCAAGCACGTGGAGCTTGAAACATTGAAATATGTCTGCTCCGGCTATGGCCGGTACCTACCGGATTTCGTGTTGTATTCCACACATGAACCTTGTGCTATGTGTGCAGGTGCCTGCGTCTGGTCGAAAATAGGAGCCGTGGTGTTTGGCGTTTCCCAGGAAGACATCACCGCCTACGGCAAGAAACACGGGACCGAGGAATTCAAATGGCGGGCCTGTCTCATTTCGTGCAAATTCGTTCTTGAAAAGGGCGGCCTTCACATTCCGGTCTTCGATAATTTTTTGAGACTGGAGTGCCGAAAGTTATTCGGATATCGAGCCTCCTGACGTGCCACGCCCCCCTCGCCCCCCCGGCGAACCCGTTATGTGAGTGCCTGCTTCAGAAACTTGAGCGTTCGCTCCCACGCCGTCTTGGCGCATGCCGGGTCGTACACCTCGGGTCGGGCCTCGTTCATGAACGCATGGTGCGCCTCGTAGCGATAGATCTCGAACTCTGATTTCGACTGCTTGAGCGCGGCCTCGAGGTCGTTCACCTTGGCGGGTGTGCACCAGTCGTCCTTGTTCGCGAAGTGGCAAATCAGGGGAACTTTGATTTTCTTCAAATCAGCGGCGTCGATGGGCGGAATGCCATAGAAGCACGCACCGGCGTCCATCTCCGGCACCCGAACGGCCGCCAGGATAGTCAGCGCCCCACCCATGCAGAAGCCGCCCACGGCCACCTTCTTCGAGGATTGTTTCAGGTACTGCACGGCGCCGCGGATGTCTTGAGCGGCGGCATCGGGGAAGTTGAGGTTCGTCATCAGGTGGTTTGCTTCGTCGGCGGCCACGGTGACCTTGCCCCGGTAGAAGTCCGGCACGAGCGCCCGATAGCCAGCTTCGGCGAGCCGATCCGCGGTCTTCTTGATCTGATCGTTGAGCCCCCACCATTCTTGGATCACGACAAAGCCGGGCGCGCCTGATCCTTCTTTGGGATGTGCCAGATAGGCAGGGCAGGTCTTTCCGTCCGCTCGCTTAAACTGAATCATCTCACCCATCTGATCCCTCCACTGGATGCCGACTGCCACCTCATACTATGACTTTGTGGCTTCCTTCGCCGGGGGACAACCGTGACAATCAAAGCCATCTACGAAGGCGACGGAACGTTTGCTTGTATGGATTGGTTCGTCTTCTGCAACGTTCCGGGCTGGTACCCCAGCGTCTCAACCAGCCTCAGAACTTCCTGATACGTGGTTTCCTCCATGCTGGGTGCGCGGCTCAAGATCCACAGGTACTTCCGGCTAGGTTCACCCACAATCGCGTACTGGTACTCTGGGCTCAAGCCAATGACCCAGTAGTCGCCGTAGAACGGCCAGAAGAATGTCACTTTCAGCTTGGCATTGGTCTTTTTGTCGACGACCTTGGCCGCGCCCCGCGCGGTTGTTATCTTCCCATCCTTCTCGCGGCACGCATTCACGACTTGGACCCTTCCGTCATCTCGTAGCGTGTAGACAGCAGTCGTGTCGGATTGACAGTTGCGCTGGAAGCGGTTCGGATAACGAGCAATTTCGTACCACTTGCCGGCGTAGCGGCGGAGGTCAACATGATCCACCGCGGTCAGCGGAGAAGTAGAAGTGGCTTGCGCAGAGCTGCGCTGTGCTCCCAGCAGGGGACCTGCAAGTAATGCGAATGCCCCAAACACGTTCATGGCTAGCTTCTTCAATGCCAGTTTTCCATACTTATTCAGCAACCGGATTCGCCTTGAGATACTTCTCGATCTCGAGAATCTCATCGGCAGTCAGACGGAATTCCGCCGAGCGCACGATCTGCTTTGCCTGCTCGGCAGAACGCATACCCACAATCGCTCCGGTGACGACTGGATCACGCAGCGTCCAGGCAATCGCGACCTCGCCCGGCCTGCGACTGTGACGCTCACCGATACCGCGTAGCACTTCCACCACGCCAAGGTTGCGACTCAGCAGCGGTTCCTTAAAGCTGGCGGTTCTCGGGCGAAAGTCGTCTGGCGGCAGCGACGCGATGCGCTCGCGGGTCATTTTGCCTGTCAGCAGTCCCGACTTCATCGGGGAATACACGATGACACCGATCTGCTGCTCGCGGCAAAAAGGCAGAACTTCCTTTTCGATGTCGCGGGTCACGATGTTGTAGTTCGGCTGCAGCGACGTGATAGGCGCAATCCTCTGGACCCGCTTCATCTGGGTCACGTTGAAGTTCGATACGCCAATGTGACGAACCTTGCCTTCTTTTTGGAATTGGGCCAGCGTCTGCCAACCTTCTTCAATCTCGGGCTCGGGATCGGGCCAGTGGATCTGGTAGAGATCGATCACATCCACCCTCAGCCGCCGCAAGCTTGCTTCCAGCTCGCGGCGCACCGAAGCAGCTTTCAGGCTGTGCCCGATCTCGCGCTGGTCATTCCACACTAGGCTGCACTTGGTAAAGACGTAAGGACGATGTGTGCGTCCCGCGATCGCTTTGCCGACGACCTCTTCCGAGTGCCCCAGTCCGTACACGGCTGCAGTATCGATCCAGTTGACGCCCGCATCGAGCGCCACGTGAATCGCTGCAATCGATTCACCGTCCTCCTGCCGTCCCCAGGAGAAAGCCCAGTCGCCACCCCCCATCGCCCATGCGCCAATACCGATGGGGGTGATCTTCAAGTCGGAGTTGCCTATACGTCGAGTCTGCATAAGTATCTTTGGATGATTCTAAACGCAGGACGACGTCCCGAGTTGCTCTCGTCCCGTTGTGTTGTATGTATAGATGTTTGCTGTTAACACTGCCTCTCCTTCCATTGGAGGATTCGGACCTGGATTCAACTGAAGCCCAGGACAGAATGCGGCGCGTACGGCTCCTCGAGAGACGCAACATCTTCAGCGTAGCTACCCGTACAAGGATCGCCGTATAGCCCCGCGCTGTTCAGCTAAACTGGTTCGTCATGAGTGAACGTCTGAAGGGCAAGATTGGGATCGTCACTGGTGCGGGCACTGGAATTGGCCGCGCATGCGCGATCGCCCTAGCGAGGGAAGGAGCGCAGGTGGCGCTGGTCGGCAGGCGAAGGGATCGCGTCGAGGAGGTTGCTCGCGAAATTGGCGACTCTGCCTTTGCGATCCCAGCCGACGTTTCCAGAACGAACGAAATTGAACGCCTGCTGGATCGGACGGTGAGGCGCTTCGGCGGATTGAACTTTCTGCTGAACAACGCTGGCGTCCTGCACATTGGAAACGCCGAGCAGATTACGAAGAACAGTGGGACCAGACTTTCAATGTGAACGTCCGCGCCATTTGGCTACTGTCTCGGGCCGCGTTACCCCACATGAGAAAGGCGGGCGGTGGTTCGATTATTAACGTGGCTTCCACGCTTGGAATTGTCGGCGCTCGAAACCGCGCAGCCTATGCTACATCCAAGGGTGCGGTAGTCCTGCTGAGAACCTCCGTTCCGTTGACCCGACGACTCTCGCGGGCATTGTACTTTGTTTTCGCAGACGGCTGCGGGAACCCCCGCAATCAATCTGGGAGCCGGCGGTGCGCAGACCTGTCCGTTCACCGCCAATAGTGCCGAGGCGGTGAGGACGACCCACGCGGACGCGGGTGTTTGACCGTATATGTGTAGATTCTCTTCCAAGGACTTCGCCCTTCAAGCCTGTAATCGGTTCTCATGGCGTTCGCGTCACGTCAGCCTTGTAAGGAGGTCAAACCGGCAGAACGCAAGAGCACCCACTATTCAATACTGGGTTCAAGAAAATCGGGGCAAAACCCAATCGCGGAATGAGCATCTGGCGCCAACCTCACCGAGATGTTCCTCGACTACGCCCCAGAGAGGACGACCAGGTGTTGACCCGCTAATCCTGCGGCAGAGGCGGCTGGGTTCGGGAGTATCCATCGGGCAGCCGATTCCTAGGGGGTTGGCCGCTGGGATGAGGTTCGGGTCGGATCGGGGGTTTTAAAGGTTCTGGGAGCTTTTTGGGACAAGCTGGAGGGCACTCCGAGCGCTCACGCCGCGTCCGGATGGCATTTGTCAGACCGCGAGATAGCCTCCATCCACCGGCCAGACAGCTCCGGTCACCCAGGACGATTCATCGCTCGCCAGATAAACCGCCGCACCTGGCTCGCAAGCGATACCAGCAGGGATCGCTCATCCTGCGGGGCACGAGGGTGAAGAAGTGGTACGGCCGCTGGCTCGAAGACGAACTACAGCCGGACGGGAGTATCATCCGCATCCATCGTTCGGAGGTCTTGGGCGATAAGTCCGAGTTTCCGACCAAGCGCCTCGCACAACGCGAACTCGATCGTCGCCTGGCGGCGATCAACAGCCCCATTTACAAAGCAAAGCCAACCGCGAACTTCGACGACTTTGCAGAGAAATGGAAAGCCAAGGTTATGATTCACCACGAGGGAAGCACCCAAGAAAGCGAGAAGAGCGAGGTCAAAGCTTGGGTCGCCGCCCTCGGAGGAATGCGATTACGAGACATCTCGACAGAGGTCGTGCAGGACGTGATCACCTTGTGGTCGAAGCCCGGCAAGGATAAGCGGAGCGAAAAAACGATCCGTAATCGCGTCGCTACGCTGCGTCTTGTTTGGGCATCGGCAAAAGCGTGGGGTTACGTCACTCACGACGTCTGCCAGGATCTGGTGTTGCCTGCTTGGAACCGTGAGGAGCAACCAAGCTTCACGGTCGAGCAGGTCAAACAGATCATCAATGCTGCCAACGAGCCATGCAAAACCATCTTCTGGCTGGTGGCCGAGACGGGCATCAGACGCGGAGAAATCTGCGGCCTGAACGTCGGAGATGTCAACTTGAACGAGCAGGCAATCACGGTTCAGCGAAGTAGATGGAAAAGCAAACTGAAGCGTCCGAAGAACGGCAAGAAGCGATTCTTCGCTCTTTCGCCGCAGCTCACCGAACGCCTTCGGTTCTACGTCGAGGGAAGAAATCCCGAAGAGCCGCTTTTCCTAAGCAAGGAAGGTCGTCGCCTACACCCGGACAACTTCATCAAGAGACAGTTGAAGCCGATCTTGAAGAAGCTTGGACTCGATGGAGCAGCACACGCGTTCCGGCACGGAAACGCAAGTTTGCTCGATCACCTGCACGCACCGATGAAGGTGCGACAGGATCGGTTGGGTCACGCTGACCCACGAACAACCATGGGCTACACGCACGTGATTGAGGACGATCACAGAAAAGTGGCAGAGCAACTCGGGGAATTCTTTGCCCAAGTTCGCCTTAACTTGCCCAAGAAAGAAAGCGGCTCAGGAGATCCAAGCTCCCAAGCCGCTGTGTAGCAAGAAGTTGTTTGGTTGCGGGGGGTGGATTTGAACCACCGACCTTTGGGTTATGAGTTCAAAGGGAAACTGATACAGAAAAACTTACAAGCGCACGGATGACACCTAAGCACCTGTAAGTTCCCGTAAGAAACGCACCCCAGTCCCTCGTTTAGTCCCTCGTTTTCCGTCAGGCCCGTTGGGATCGGCACCCAACCATCCATTCGCCGCCGGTTGCGGGCGAAGGTTGTCCGCGCGGGACGACGGCTCTTAATGTTGTCAGCTATTACCACATGTGTGGTAGACTTATACCACATGCTCGACTTTCGCTCCAAGGCGCGCCAGCACCTGCTGGCCTATTACTTCACGAACAGGACGGCCCGCCACCATCTGCGGGACTTGGCGGAGCGGCTGAGCATCGATCCGTCTAACCTGTCGAAAGAGTTGGGACGCCTGGAGCGCGAGGGTCTATTTCGGTCGGAAGTGAGTGGCCGCCAAAAGTATTTTCAACTGAACCGGGAGTATCCGCTTTTTGATGAAGTGCGCAAGATCGTTGCGAAAACTATTGGTGCGGCACCCGTGATCGCACAATCCCTCAAGAGAATTGAGGGAATAGACGAGGCATATCTGTACGGCTCGTTTGCAAGCAACCAGCAGGACGCTGCCAGCGATATAGACGTGCTCATGATTGGTGCCCCTCGCGAGGAAGTTTTGGCGCAGGCCATGCGAAAGCTTGAGCGGCAACTCGGACGCGAAATCAACTACACGGTTCTCACTCCAAAGGAATTCGAGTCGCGCCGTGCTCGGAAGGATGCTTTTCTGGAGGACGTCTGGCACAATAAGCGCATTCCGCTCATAGGTACAGATGAAGAAACTAAAAGTACACGTCGTTGACTGGGCGCAGATCGACCGTTTCCTCACGAGCGCGGACAAGAAACTTGCCTCGGCCCACAAGATTCTCGCCTTTGACGAGGAGGCTTGCCTTCAGCAAGCCTACGAAGCAATGCTCAAGGCTTCGCTGGGGTTCATGTTCAGCCATGGGTTTCGTGCTAGAAGTCAGCCTGGGCACCACATTGCCATCATCGATTTTGTGGGGTCGCGCATCGACAAGAAACATGCCGGTCTGCTAACTGTCTTCGATCGCCTACGCCGGAAGCGCAATATGGCCCTTTATGATGACACCGGATTTGTTTCCCACCATGATGCCGAACGGGCGCTTCAATCCGCTGGCGACTACTTGAACGTGATCCGGGTTGATATCGCTGCCCGAAAGCCTTGAATAAGACGCTTTTTGAAATCACTTTTGAAGTGATCACCGATGTCCCACACGATGGGCTATAATGCCCGCGAAGATTCCTGTGCCTTTGGTGGCATTGAAATAAAAACCATTTTTTTGTTCTTTCGACAGGCCCGGTTTTTGCGTCGCAGAGAGGCGCTGTCAATCCCCGCAGCCCCGGAGGGGTACCCGAAGCGAAGCGCGGAGCCGCGTTTTGTGCGGCGAGCACTAGAGCTGCAGGGCAGGGATTGACAGGAGGAGCCGAACGGAGCGCGATTGTGGCTGGTCGAAAGGACAAAAGGGACCGATCCATCGCGGAGCGGCTAAGCGGAGCAATGCAGCGCTGGTGGGCCTACATTAAGGCGGCGGGTATCGAAGACGACCGCAAGGGGTGGCTGTTCCGCTCGGCCATCCGCAAACCCAAAAAGCTCACCGCGTCTCCCATGACGCGCAAGGATGTCCGGCGCATGGTGCGCCGCCGTGTTTCCGATGCGGGAATTGAAACCCCGATCGGCTGCCACAGTTTTCGCGCCGCCGGCATCACCGACTATCTGACCAACGGCGACCGCATTGAGGTCGCGCAAAAAATGGCCGGGCACTCGAACGCCAAAACCACCGGGTTTTATGATCGGCGTAACGACGATGTGAACGTCGGAGAAGTCGTGAGGATCGGGATTTGAGGGCTGAACCTCGCTACGAAGGGGAAACGTCTTGGAAATCCAGCCTCGCGTCTTAAGCGATCACCGGGGCAGCAAGAACAAACGGCGAATGGCCTACCGGCCGATTGCCCTACGGCATAAGAGACAAATTTGCCGTCCCAGTTTTTGAGGAGGAGCGGTGAAACAGAAATTTCAGGTTGGTGATCGGGTCGTGCTCGTACCTGCATACGCGAAGGTCTTCGACGCAACCGAAGAAGATCTTCGCAAGGTACACACGATCACTCGGGTGGAAAACGACATTGAGGATGAGTGGACTGAGCGCATTTGGATTGACGATGAAACCGAGCATCGATTTCCGATGTATTACCAGAAAGCCTGATTCGAGGTGTGTTGATGGATTTAGAAAACATTCGCTCCGGGCTTGAGCGAATCCGGGCGCAGATATACCGAGGCGACGAGGCCGAAATCTGGATTTGGGTCATACCGGAGAGGCTTGCCTGTGCGCAGCGCCCGCTTCGGGACAATCCAAGATTCGGTAGCGGTCCCGGCAAACACCCTCCACCCCCAGAGGCTCGCCCTTTTGCCGAAGCGTGGGTTGATCGCGTTATCCAGGCAGGTTTTCGCTCAGTGATTTCGCTCCTTGAAGTAGCGCAACTTGAGCGTCATTACGTAAGGGGTGGTCTCAATTTGCACCCGGAAGGACTCCTCGGTTACTACCGGAGTCGTGGCCTCGCGGTCGAGAGTATCCCTTGCACTGACTATCAGATGCCAACTGTACTCCAAAAGCAACAAGTCCGAGACGCGTTTCAGCGGCTTCCGAAGCCTGTCCTTCTTCATTGCAGCGCTGGCATTGATCGGTCGTCACCAGTTGCAGCCTTTTTGAGCGAACATGAAAATTCAAAGTAGCCCACTACCTTCCCGAACGTGTCATGCCCCAATAGAAATGTCCCCGGTTCCCGAACGTGTCCCCGGACGGAACCCATAGCGTCACACCCGTCGGAATTGCGGCCTACCGGGTTCTGGCCAGCGCCCCGCAGAAATAAAAAGACCTTCCTTCGCAAATATGCGCCCCAGCGCCTTCCACCAAAGCAAACGGAATTGTGGCTGTCCGCCTGGAGTTGTCAGCTTGAAAACAGCAATCCCCGCGCGCCCTTGAACAGCACTGGCTGGGGTGACATGTTATTCTTTGCCTTCGCTAATTGCGAACAGGAGAAGAGAATTTGAGTCCTATCGAGAAGATCATTCAAGAAGTGAAGGAAGAGATTGCACGATTGAGTCAGGTGGTCCGGTTGTTGGAGGGTACACGTCCAACAGGGAAGAGATCGGCACCAAAGAGCGCGGCACAACCGACACGCAAAATATCAGCGGCAGGCAGGAAAAGAATCGCAGCCGCACAGCGGGCACGTTGGGCAAAAATCAGGGCAGCAAAGAAGGGGTAGTGCGCTACTTCGAATCAGCCGGCGAACTGCCGGCGTTAAATTCAGTCTTCGACTGGCTCACAGGCGAGCTTGCGCAGTGCCTCAACCAACCTGCAGCGCTCCTCGTCACGTTTTCCATAGGCAAGCATCTCCTCGGCAGAAACGACGACGGGTTCCGCGCCGCGCTGCTGGATGATCTTGCGATCTTGTTCCGATAATTGGGTCAACTTGGCAGCAATTTCATTGGCTCGCTGATTGCGATGCTCTCTGTTCACGGTGTCGGCCTGTCGTTGACTGCTCCTGACTTTGCTGCTTCCCACATTGTCCCATCCCCAAACTTCACGATGGTAACCCTAGCAGTAACGTTGTCGTCGGGATGCAGAATATTGTAGCCAAAGAATATTCCACATTTCTTGCCCGGAAGCAGCGTGCGATGACCGCACGCATTTACCTTTACCGGCTCGGTAAGGGTGACATCGGTCACGCGGTCTAGTTTATCCCTATAAGTTAACTCGAATACTGCTATGACGATTTCTTTGTCACTGGTGTTTTGGTACCTGACCTCTGGGTCAAGGTGGAAGGGGGAACTATCCGTCTTAGCCCACATCTTAACGTTCGTCACTGTTAAAGGCGTGGATTTGTCTTGCGCAAGCGAGACAAGGCTTGCCAGCAGGATGAACAGCACGACTTTGACTTTCATGGTCCCTCCTAAGCACTCACTACTGCACACGCTTGCGGGTGCGCAGGGTCAGGAATTACTTGCGCACTTACTGCTTAATCATTGCCTCCGAAGCGTCCTTGGCACTCTCAAGAAGACTAAGGCATGTACCTTTGGCTGCTTTTTCCTTTTGAGCGTCTTTCACGGACGGATCAAAGATCACGCTGGTTTCCGCTACACATTGTGCTCTTGCGTTGAGATAGGCTAAAACCACCTTGTTCATCTTGCTGTGTGCAGCAAGATTGATCTTCGCTGCATCCACCATATTTTGAAGGCAATCAAGATCGTGGTTGCATTTGCTCGGGTCGCTGTCTTGCACGGCGGAACCTATCTTGTCAGCCGCGTCTTCAAATATATTTTCACCAGACTGTGCTGAGTAACGAGCATTCAGCAAATCATAGACGTGTTGGTCTGCTTTCGTGCTGATCTTCCGCTTAGCGATTGCGAGCAGTTTTTGCGTGTCCAGTTCGACGACCTCACTGGTCTTGTAGAATCTTTCCAGACCGTCAAAGGCATCCTGTGCAGGTCCCTTAAACCCTGCGGAAAGGGTAGCCAACCCAGCAGTTTGGGCCACAGCACTTCCAAGTACCACCAAGGTTATTACAACGGTCAATGCGATGCTTTTCATTGTCCCTCCGTGGTCCCTCCGTGGCAGTAGGGTGCCGGCCCTTTACAAATCTAGTTTATCGTCTCACCGCTGATAGGCTGCACCAGCAACATCGTTAATATGCCTCGAATAGCAGGTTTTATATCAAACGGACAAGTTCCACATGTCTCTTAAGGTGCTGGCCTTCAGGAAGCCGGGGAATAAAAGGGGGCGCGATGGGCGGTCTACCTGTCTACATTGCCGTTCAATCGGCTGCGAACGCGGCTGGGCAAGGGTTCGCCATATCATGCTCTGGCCTCAAACAGTTACGCTCGTAACTAGCATCTGCTAACGATATCGGCCACGATGAAGTTCCGAATCGCTCCCACACTGCTATGGGCTCGCAAGCAAGTTCGCCAGACGTTTGGCTACAAAATCACCCGGTCAGGGTACTGGTGGGGATCATCGAACGAATTGTTCATCGCCAGTCGTTAACTTCGCACTAAGAAGGAGTGCAAATGCATACAGTGCGCCTGAGTCTATTGCTCGCCTTATCATTCCCTCTACTATGCATCTGGGCTTCAGGCCAGGAGCAAGGCAGTATTCTTCCTAAGCAGTCCTTGGCCTTGTCTGCGCCGTTCAGGGTCGCGGCAAATCAGGCGCAGAGGGACATCCAAGAATTGCAGAAGGGTGTCGATGCTATTACGAATGAGTTCATTGATGAGTCGCCACAATGGAATTCACTAAAACAAACATCGGATGCATCGTTGGAAAGTGCAAGATCACAAGCGAGCAATCCCGACGCGAACTATGTAATCCGCCTGCTTACAAAAGAGCAGCAACTCATTTCTGAATTCCATATTGCTTTCAATGCCGGAAAAAACGATGGCAGCTTCGATCAGGCCGCGACAAATGCCCTTGACTGCAATGCCTTCATTGAGCAGGTACTGGACGGCAAGGCTCCCACTTTCGGCTCGTGTCTTGGCGTAGAGCGTGAGCATGGAGGAGAACTTCATGGCAGGAAAGCGGAAACCTCAACAGGGTTAAGCGCCTCCTCGTCGGCACCTCCACGGCCTGGCGCTGCAAGCGCATCGTTTCATGGCATCAGGGTCGGTCAGCCAATCTCAACCCTTCCTTTCAAATGCACTGATGTAGTTTTCTGCAATGGCCTCGTCGAAGGAAACTACGTGCGCGTCAGCCATTCAAATTCGATTGTCGATATGTTTGACGTGATTTACGAGGGTACAACTTTCAGCAGGGAGCCGATCACGGCTCCACCAATCACTCTGGCCCAAGCCGTGAAAGTTCACAGTCTGCAAGAAAGTGCTAGGCCGCCAAAGTTGCGCTACGCTAGCAATGATCGCGGGGAGATGTACGGCATAGTGGATTTGGAAAACCGCATTTCTTACACTACCAAAACTACGCCGGCTCTTGCTCCTCGTTGGATTGGTGAAAATCAGGTGGTTGAGGTTTCGTATTTCTCTCCCACTGCCCCTCTTCTTGAGGACTCGAAGGGAAGTTTGTTGAGGGAGGGTGAGGCCGCGCTGCTGGCAGACGCCAACATGAGCACCCTATATTCGCCAACCATAGGCGGCAGTATGCCCGGTGGTGCGACAGCTCAATCCACCAATTCTGAGGCCGCTACCAAAGCAAGAGGGAATCCTTCTGGCCCCTTTGGATTTGAGTATGGGATGACGCGAGAAGAGATCATCAAACTGATCGGTAAGCAAGCGGTCAAAGAAACAACAGGCGACACGATGGACGTTACCACGGCTCCGAAACCACATCCAGTTTTTGAGAGTTATGTTCTTACTTTTTCGGCAGATAAGGGACTATTAGCAGTCAGCGCCTTGGGGAAGGATGTACCGACAAATGTTTTCGGGGAGGAAGTTCATAGCCAATTTCTGGAACTCCGCGCCGCGCTTTCTAAGATTTATGGTGATCCTTCGCTGACAGCGGACGAAGTACAGGCTGGGAGCATCTGGAACGACCCGCAGGACTGGATGATGGGACTGCTAAAGAAGGAGCGAAGCGTTGTGTCGATCTGGAATCTGAAATCAGCGCCCGTCAATCACATCGCGATGATTATGGTGAAAGCGGCAGCTCTTTCTCAAGAGAAGGGCTACAATTCTGTCAAGTATGAGTTTGAGGGATTTGAGGCGTTTACGGACGCGCAAAAGGCCAAGGTCGATTCTAACTTTTGACTTTTTCAACATGAACCCAACGAGGATCACATGAAGGCGCCCAAGCCTCCCGAGTGGACAGTAGCAGAAAACAACGGCAACAGCGCAATATTGGAAAAAGGAAAACCGATCGCATCGGAAAGCAAAATCATCACTCGCCCGAAAGGCATGACGGTAAGGCAATTCTCTGACGCGCTAAGGCCTGGGTCCACAGCCGACCCCGCCACGTTGCATTGCATCGAGAATCCGAGTTAGCAAGTGCCTTATGATTCGTGCCTATCGGGGCAGGCAGGGGTTCTAAAGACCGATTCCGAGACCTATGCCGTGGTCCTGCTGTTGACCCTGAGAGACTTCCTGCTGCGGCGCAGTCGTCTGGTTGGGTTTGATCTCGGGCACATGCGCGCTCTGCTGCGATACATCGTGACCGAGCGCCGCAGGCAGCTTCTCGCGGTCGTTGGTGAAAAGCTGTGCATCGTGCGCTCCGCGCGAGACGGCAACATAAGCCATACGGTTGTTGAGTAGGTCTTTCGCTTCCAGTTCGGTATCGACGTGGATCAACACGCGGTCCGCCGTCTGCCCCTGGCTGGAATGACTCGTCACCGCATAGCCATGATCAAGATGCGGATGCAGACGCAGATCAAGCTGTATCTCGCGGCCTCCGTCCATCCTCAGACTTAGCCGCCCGTCCTGGCCGAGGCTCTCCACCGTTCCCAGCTCGCGGTTCGCCAGCTTCAACTCGCGCGAGGGCGCGGTGAGCTGCACCCGGTCTCCGGTGGAGAACGCCCGCTCCTGCTCACGATAGACGGAGACACCCTGCTGACGGCGTGGATCATAGCTCCTCTCCGTGCCGTCCTTCAGCTCGACGGTAAGCCGGTTGCAGGGAGCATCGACGCTCTTCACGCGGGCGTATTCGCCTTTTCCGATGCCGGTCTCCTGCGAGCTGCGGCTGTAACGCAGCACATCGCCCACGTTGTACCGCTCAGCCCAGGTGCGCTCCGCTCCGGTGAGATCCTGACGCGGCACAAGTACCTGGGTGCGATGCTCATCGCTCGCGACCACGCCCTTCGCCTGCAATTGAGTGTGGATCGCCTGGTTAATCTCCGCGCGGGAACGGTTGTCGGGTGAGACGACCAGCGTGTTGTCGGGCGACTTCACATACTCCTTTGCGATCGCCGCAACGCGTTCCTCGTGGTCTTTGACCTCATGGATGCGGCCCTGCCGCTCCAACCCGGCGACGGCCTCTCCCACCTGGCCGCACGCAAGTTGTTCGACGGTCTGTTTCAGCTCCGGGTCTTTCTGGCGCACGATCTCTTCCAACTTCACCGTCTTCATGCCCGCGTCCTGGAGCTGCGCGAAAATGCGGCCGGCTTCGATGGATTCATGCTGGCGGGTGTCGCCCACCAACAGAACGCGGTCGTTCGGATGCAGGCGCCCGACAAACTCGTGCATCTGTTTGGTGGACGCAAGCGAACTCTCGTCCACCACATAGAGACGGTGCTCTCCCGTATCCATGCGCTGGCCTCGGGCAAGATGCGCCTGCAAGGTCATGGTCTCGATCCCGGCGTCTGCCAACGTTTGCGCCGCGCGGGACGTGGGCGCAAAGCCTTTCACCTTGTACCCATCCCACTCCGCGCCCTCGCGCACTACGGCCAGCGTCGTCGTCTTGCCCGCGCCCGCGACTCCGTCCAAACCCACTATTTTCTCGCGCGAGAGAAAGACCTCATCGACCGCCTGACGCTGCCCGGCGTTCAGCTCCGGGTGCCGGTTTTCGGTTTCGATACGAATGTCTGCCCGAACCAGCATCGGATCGTTGTAGCCGTGCCGGTTGCCTTCCTGCATGTGGTCGATGGTCTCGCGCTCCATGCGCAGCATCGCAGCGGTCGTGTACCGCGGGCCCTCCCCAACGTGCTCGACGGCGCGGAACTCGCCCGTATGCACCCTGCGCTCGAACTCCTGCCGCACCTGGGCATATGTGGTCTGCCCCATCCCGCGGTTGAGCGCCGCTTCCAGAATCTCTCGCCGGTCCACGACCGCCGACCGCTCGAAAACATGGTCTCGGGCATAGGTCACGGCCCGCTGCGCCGTCTGGTCGGGTTCGTAGACGTGCCGCTGTCTCTGTCCGTGCTCCCGCGCCACGCCTACTATCTTGTCGGCCTGATGCCCATGCTGCGCGGCCAGCTCGCGATGGCGCTGCAACACTTCTTCCGGCGCTAGCAGCTCCTTGCGGTCCCGCGTATGGTGGGCCGCGATCTGCGCTGCCGCCGCTCCGTCGATTCCCTGCTCCCTGAGATGATCTTTGATCTGTCCTCGCCTCGGGCTGGAAGCTTCCAGATATTCCTTCGTGTAGCCTCGGATTTCCGGCTGTCCATGCTTGCCGCGCTCAAGTTCGTAGCCCAACTTTTCCAGAAGCAATGCCAGCTCCGAACGGTAAATCGCCGTGGCGTAGCGCTGGGACACGAACATCTCGTGCGGCTGCAAAGCACGCGTCCCGCCGTTCTCCCGCTCAGTCATGTTGAAGATGACGGCGTGAGTATGAAGCTGCGGCGCAGCATAGCCATCAACGGGCCGCGCGGTATCGTGCTCGAAAGTGGCGGCAATGAATTTCCCCGTCGTCTCCGGGGCATGGACATTGCCGATCCGCGCCTGCGTGTACCGCTCAAGTTCCTGAAGCGCTACGCGAACGCTCTCGCGATGGGCCTCCCGCACCCGGTCATCGCCGCCCACAAGCGCGGTGAGCGATACCGACTTCGGCGCGGAAAACGTGGCGTCCCACCCGGCGCGATGCTCGGCGCTGGTCACCTCTCTGCCGAATTTGCCTTCATAGGTTCTCGAAACCTGATGCCGGACAAGCTGCTCTTCGGTGTGCGGATGCTGGCCTTCACTCAGCCGCGCGAAGTGCTCAGCCTCAACTGCGCCGGTGAGCTTCCACTGCTCGGCGAGTCTGCCCTGCCATTCACTATGGCCCTGCTGATCGCGGCTCCAGTAGTTCTGTTCCTGCGAGGCAAACTCCCGTGCATGGTAAGTACGTGCCTGGCTGGCTGACAAAGGTTTCGAGATCGTGAGCATTTACTCCACCAGTTCCTCAACGTCGGTAATCAGTACGGTATCCGGGATGTGCTCCGTAAGAAGACAAAGCTCAGTCCAGTTTTCGGATTCCTGAGATGATTTTGCTCGCCAGAGAATTGCCTTTTTCTTGTTCTCCTGACAGAACGCTGCTGCTGCGTCTCTCCTCTTGGGATAACGTCCGCGATTCCATTTGACGAGTAGGTTTTCGTTCTCAACAAGATTGACGACATCCTGTTCGCTCACCCCTATGAGGTCACACGTCAGCAAGTGAGAATACGTATGCCCATGGGACTTCTTCGCGAAGATCAATGCTTCATCTTTGGACAGGGCAAAGTAGATTCCGTCGGCGATCTTCTGATGGCTATGAGTGCTTGCCCTTGTGAGAAATGCTCCCTTCTTAACGGGATCGTGTGCGCTGTGGACCAAACGAAAGACTTTCATCATTTCCCTTCTGTTAGCGTTGGTACCTACGTGATCTTCACTCAATGCCGTTGTGCTCATCCCAGGCAAATCCCTCGTTGGGCTCGCCATGGGGCGGACCGAAGAGTGCAAGCACCGGCTGGGTGGGCTTTTTCAGCGGATCGGCGGTAGCGGTGGCTGGCGCTGGTGGTGTTGGCTTCGGCGCAATCTCTGGCATCCTCCGCTTCTCAAATTCCGGCAGTCGGAATCGAATTCTACTCATCTTTGTCCTCCATCTCCGGAGCAAACTTGGCGGAGGTTCGCCCCATTCGATCGCGTCAATGTCCCACCGGTTATCTGGGAACCGGCTCTGCGACATACTCCACCCCGCCAGTACGCCGAAGAACATCGCGGCTCCCCAAAGTAGAGGCGTCAACAGCATTCTCCAGATGCTCTCTCCGGCATAGAACTGCGCCTCAAGAAACGGTTGGACTATGGCTGTCTGGAGCCACTCGTCCGGTCCCTGGATCAGGTCGGTCCAGCCGGCCTGCCGCGCCGATGGCGAAAGTTGCATCGGGATGCGAGGCTCGGCGCTCGAAGATGCCGGAACCACGTCGGCGTCCAGCGCGAGCTCCTGTTTCTCGTGTGGTGCGGTCTTGTACAGCCACCGGACCTCGGTCCTCAAAGCCGGGTCAGTCCCGAACAAGGCGCACTTCAAATAGGTTCCCAGGTAATAGCGTTGCATAGGCGTCCAGACCAGCCGATGGCACAGAAAGAGCGCTATGGATAGCGTCAGTATTTCCAGAGCAAACAGCCACGGAAAGCGTTTGGAAAAGGACATGGCATTCACGACTTCCCGCTCTTTTCCTCACCCTCCGGGGCGAAGAAATCCGCAAGCAGTTTCCGAGCCTGCTGGATCTTGCGCTCATCCGCCTGGTCGCGGATTTTGAGGATGGAATCGGGCAGCAGTTGTCTGCCTTCTGATCCCGCCTGAGCGGCTGCATGGAAGAGATTCAAGAGCACGTAACGGACCGCCCAGACTTCGGCCAGCACCAGTTCGGCGGGATCAGCGGGCCGCTGTCGCGCAGCGCGCAAAGCGGTCCCGCGCAGCCACTCGGAGAGAGCCTGTCCCGCGATTTCGGCGGCCGCTTCTAATTCTCCCAGTTCTTCGGGAGTCAGTCTCGTGGCCGCAGTCTTGGTGCGGAAGCCGCACTTCGCCTCTTCTCCGAACGGCAAACTGGACTGCGGATTAGCTTGAACGCGGGGAATGCTCATTAGGGAACCGCCTTGTCACCCATGCCGTGCGTCCGACTTCTTACATCAAGCAGCGAAATCGCTGGTTCACAGCAAGGTCTTGCGCTTCAACGCGTTTACGTCATCGACCATTGGGAGCGCTTTGTCGCCAACAAACATCATCGTTCGATATCGCAGTCCACTCAGCACGTGCCGAATTTGGTTGACGCAGCGAAAGTTAACCTGCGTAAACATCTCAGCACTGGCTGGCGCTCCGCAGTTCCCAACTTGGGGGTGACGTGTCCATAATTCTTCCGGTGCGAAGCACCGCGCCTTTCACAGCTCGCCATACTCCCTCGCCAACGCATTCCACAGACGGACCACTTCCGGCGCCTGCCAGCCGCGGCGAAACAGACTCTTAATCGCCTGCCAATCATCATGGTGAAACAAGAGGCGGATACCATTGTCCCGAGAGCGAAGATCGACGCCGACCTTTTCTTCTTCGTCGAACCACGTAGACGCGAGGAAATAGCGGCCTTCCCAGAAGATCAGTGTGTCGCGGAGATCAAGCCCTTCCAGGATCGTCCGAAGTTCCGCAATTCTCGGGTAATCGAAGAGCGGATATTGCAGAGCAAATCTTCCGGGAAAATACAACCAGACAGAAAATTCCGTCTCCGGCCCCCGATGAAATTCGAGACGGTATTCTCCCTCCTGGAACGACGGCAATGGCCCAGGATTTCTCAACCTAGAATCGGCACCCCAAAATGCACCATCCCGTAGGGGTTCTTCATGGCGGAGATAGTGGCCACGGGCGCACACGCGCCAGAGAATCGGCCAGTACGGTCGCAGCGCTTCGTTCAGCTTCTCGATGTTTAGAAATTTTTCGTTGTCCAGAATCATGTAGAGAAGTCGAGCCGTATGAATCGGTCGCGGAGTCTCGCTGTCAGCGTTCTTTAGCGTGTGAATGGTTCGGTTCACGGCCCGTTGTACATCGTCGTTTGCAATCTCTTCTGAAGGCTTCGCCGCAGTTTGCCTTTCAGAGGGCAGATTGGTGAGGAGATAAGGGGCCATCGGACCCCTCTTTCTCTGTTTGGATACAAGTCCATAAACGGCAAGGAAAGCTTCAAGAATTCCGGCGAGAGATTCAAAGGAAATGTCCGTCTGGCCGGTATTTGCGAACAGCTCCGCACCCTGCTGACAGTAGTAGGCAACCAGGGTCCATTCGGCTTGCGAAAGCGGCAGCTTTGCGTCTACTTTCCCGCGAATCTTCACCAGGGAATCGGTTGGCTCCGAGAGTAGATTTACGAACTCCAATCGCTCCTCTTTGGAGGACTCAAGGAGCTGCTTTGCCGCCTCCGATGTTGAGACGGGTTCGCCACTCTTGGCGGCCATGATTTCCTTCAAAGTGTCGAGCCTTTGACGCAGCTCGTCGGAAATCCGAATGGAGATCACCGGCTGCTGCAGGATTGGGGTCTTGTCTGCCAAGGGGTCAGCCTCACTAAATATCGTAACGTTACATATTGACTGTATTGGTACATCTGCGTTAGTGTCAAGTGCAACGTTTGCTCCCCGGTCGAGACGACCTACGTCGCAAGGATTGCTGCACGCTCAGCGAAATGGGCCCGTCTGAAGATCCGGGACGGAGTAGAAAATGAATCCAGCCGAAGACAACGAACCCTTCGTAACGCCCGAAGAAGCAGCAAACTTTTTGAAGATCAGCCCGGTGACCGTGAAGAAGATGGCTCGGGAGGGCTGGCTTCCCGCACATCCCATAGGCAACGGAGTCCGCAAGCGCTGGCGTTTTCGAATTTCTGAGCTAGTTTCGCACATGCGTTGTCGTGTAGAGTCGGAAGCGTCATCCGTGCGCGCTTTAAGGAGGAAAGCTTCTTGAAACGCACACAGCAAGACGTGGGCACGATTGTCCGCAAGAAGAGAACGCGAGGCCCGGATGTGTGGGTTTGGCGCTTTTACGAAACGGACGAGATGGGCATTACGCGAAAGCGCAGCGTAATGTTAGCGGGAGATGCGGAAGGATGGCCAACGGAAGATCATGCCTGGCAGGGGTCGAGAGAGTTTCGATACCAGCGGATGGAGCAGTCTTCCAGTCAATCGTTCGGAGCATTGGTAAGGCGATACATGCACGAAGCAATGCCAGAACGGTATTCAACCAAGAAGTCCTACGTATCCATTTTGAAGAGTGCACATTTTGCCACAATGGGGCGAGGCTCCCGTGGCCGAAGTGAAAAAGCCCCTCAAGGTGGAACAGTGGTTGAAGGAGCTGAAGCATTCTCCCAAAACGAAGTCCAACATAAAGGGTCTCCTGCATCGCATTTTTGAGTACGCGATGAAATGGGAAATTTTGGAGACTCAGAGAAACCCGATGCAGTTAGTCGAAATCAAGGGCGTGACGAAACGTGTTCGCAAGAAAGTTGTGCTTACGGTCGAGCAATATCAGGCTCTTCTCGCAGAGCTTCCGTACCACATTCAAGTGATGGTCATGATTGCAATGTGCCTGGGCTTGCGCATCAGTGAGATCAGGGCATTGCAGTGGCAGGACTTTGATTTGAAGGGGCGGATACTGACGTTGACCCGATCCATTGTGGGCCGCTACGTCTGGAACGGCGGAAAAACCGGAGCTTCAGAGGACGAAGTGTTTCTGGATTCCAAGCTAGTGTCCGTTCTGGAGGATTGGCGAAAGCGATGTGTCGAAACGCCGGAGGCTTGGCTATTCGCTAATGCGGATACGAAACGCCCAGTCCACGGCGATGCCATTCAGAAAGACTACTTGCGACCGGCAGGTGAAAAGATCGGATTGCAAGGAGTGGGCTGGCACAGCTTTCGGCACACCTATCGAACGCTGATTGATGATATCGGCACGCCGCTCGGGGTGCAGCAGCGCCTCATGCGGCACGCCGACATCAAGACGACCATGAATACCTACGGCTCAGCATTTGAGAAGACCAAGCGCCGAGCCAATAGCCGGGTAGCAGATCTTGTTTTGCCACCCGCGATCAAAAGGCAACTGAAGGATAGGGCGAAGGAAGTTTCCCTGAAGAATTTGAGGCCCCAAACAGCCGCGATCCAGTGATTTTGGAATTGGGGACTACGCCGGTAGTCCCTCAAATCCGTAAATGGTTGCGGGGGGTGGATTTGAACCACCGACCTTTGGGTTATGAGCCCAACGAGCTACCAGACTGCTCCACCCCGCATTTCGATCATAGCAACCGCGTGGGGTGCCGTCAAACTGCTTCAGCGCTCCGAATAGGATGCGGAGTGCGCCCGGTCTCCGTGCTGGCATTTGTCTTTCGTGCGGCTAGGCATCCGTTGCCCTCACGCGGCATTTCGCGTTGCGTGACTCGATAAACTGAGATCTCCCCGCATCCTATGCGCAGATCGCCGCATCCAAGCCGTAGTGCACGGATGGTCTGGTGCCTTTGTCAACGAGTTCGATCATCCTTGCTAATGTCATACGCGAAATCAGGAGGCGTCCTATGGCGAAGAAAGACCTTCCCGCCACTCGTCAAACCACCATCAGCGCACAACCCCGGATTCACCAGCGTGCCAGTGAAATTCAAGCTTATGGCACGGTCTCCCACGGCCTTCCCCTCGAACTCGAAGAACCGGTGCGACTGGAAATGACCGAGCAACTGAATCTCTTGCTCGCCGACACGATGACGCTGCGCGACCTTTACAAGAAGTCGCACTGGCAGGTTGCCGGGCCCACGTTCTATCAGCTTCATCTCTTGTTTGATAAGCATTACGACGAGCAAGTGGAAATCGTCGACGAGATTGCCGAAAGGATCCAATTGCTCGGAGGAGTTTCGATCTCCATGGCCGCCGACGTAGCCGAGACCACGCGAATCGAGCGTCCACCGCGTGGCAGGGAAGAGGTGCCCGTGCAGATCTCACGCCTGTTGGATGCGCACCAGATCATTATTGGCCACTGCCGCCAGCTTGCGCGCCGCGCCTCCGAGATTGGCGATGATGGCACCAACGATCTTGTCGTGAGCGATGTTCTGCGCGCCAACGAACTCCAGGTATGGTTTCTGAGCGAGCACCTTGTCGATGTTCCGCTAGTGCAAGCGCAGGAACCCAGCGCACGCAAAGCAGGATAATCCTCGAATGGAGTTGTGATGAAACACGGGCCCACGCTGAGCGAGGGCCCGCGCTGATTCCGGCGCGTCGCCTACGCCTTCATGTTGTCGTGGTCGTAGTATTCGTACCCCGACATCGGTTTTTCACCACCCTTCTTCCAGATTCGGGAGTCTTCGGGCAGCTTGTTGAGCACGCGCGCCATTTCGCGAATGTGCATGGCTACCGTCCCGCAACACGCGCCGATGTAGTTGATTCCCATGTCGCGGGCCTGCACGGCATAGTCGGCCATATCTTGGCGCGTGAGTTGCAGTGGATCGAGCGCGTAGGGAAATTCTGGCAGGCTGGTGAAGTCTGGTTTGTCTTTCGGCGTTCGATAAGCGACCGGCTGACACGCCAGATATCCCGAAACCGCCTTGCGCATCTGCTCCATTGGTCCCAGGATGTGGTTCGGCGGACGCAGGCAATTCATTCCGACGATGTCGGCCCCCGCGTCGAGCAGCGTTTTCGCGGCGTCTGCCGCGTTCATACCCTCGGCGGTCTCATCTTTATTCTCAAAGCAGATGGTGACCATCGCAGGCAAGCCAGTCCGCTTGGCGCGCTCCACCGCAATCAAAGCCTCGCCGACCCAGGAAAACGTTTCCCCGATAATGAAGTCAACGCCCTCGTCGACTTGCACGGCGAGTTGCTCGTCAAACGTCTGGCGGACGCGATCAGCGGCCGACGGACTCCCGGGCTCGTACATCCACGTCAAGCTCAGGTTCCCGGCAACCAGACATTGATCTCCCGCAACCTCGCGTGCCACGCGGACCGCAGAGCGATTCAACTCCTCCAGTCTGTTCTCCAGGCCTACTGTGGCCAGCTTGTCACGACTGGCGTAGAACGTGAGCGCCTGTAGAACCTCGGCCCCGGCCTCGCGAAACTCGATGTGCAGTTCCCGCAGAGCGTTCGGATAGGTCAAGGCCACTTCCGGCGTGAACGGACCCGCGCGCACCCAGCCGCGCTTTTCGAGTTCGAGCAAATATCCGCCGTCGCCCAGCACCGGGCCGTCCTTCAAGCGTTCGAGAATACCTTTCTTTTTCATGCTTGCTCCTGAGCGTTGTTAGTCGTCCACGTATTCGTACTCAGCCTTGATTAGCTGGTTGTCAGCAAGACGGTTGGGGCGGAATGCGCTGATGTCTACCGATGTCCCTTTGCCATCGAGCACGAGTTCGCTCATCACCAGGCCAACCGCCGGGGAAATCTTGAAGCCCATGCCGGAGAATCCGGCGCACACAAACAGCCCGCTGATTTCCGGGATTTCGCCCAGCAATGGGCGCGAGTCTGGCGTCATGTCATAAACGCCAGTCACTCCGCGCATGACTTCGGCACCTGCGAGCTTCGGAACGCGGCGGCATGCGCGCTCAATGATCTCCTCCAGAGATTCATCGGAGGCGCGTTGCGGGAAATTATCCGGATCGACGGGCCGCTTTCCGTAGAAATCACCCACCAGAAATTTGTCGTGAGCATCCGAACGAAAATACGTCGCTGTGACGGAATCGATGCAGGCGCAGCCTCCGCCCTTCATATCCGGCGCGTTTCGAAGAATGGCGACCTGGTGATATTCGCATTCGATGGGGAGATCGCAACCGGCCTGCTGGAACAGCGGCCGCGTCCACGGACCGGTGGCTGAGATGACCGTAGGTGACGAGATGGTTCCATGGTTACTGGCGACACCGCGAACGCGACTGCCTTCGACGACAAGTTCAGTCGCCTGGGTGCGGGATAAATAAGTCACACCCATTTCGCGAGCTGCGTTCAGAAAATCTCCCGCGACCCCTGCGCCGTCGCCGTATCCTGAATCAGGCTCGTAGGCGGCAAGCTCCACGTCATCGACGTTCCAGTCAGGCTCCAGGTCGCGCAGTTCTTCTTTCCCGATGAGTTCGACGTTAGCGCCCAATCTACGTTGCATCTCGACATTTAGCTTCAGGCGCGCGGTTTCGTTGGGATGAACGATTCGCACGAACCCGGTCTTACGGAAATCGCCAGCCGGTCCCACAACCTCCTGCCAGTTCTGGAACATGCGCAGGCTGATCAACGCCAGTTGTACTTCAGGAGGGAAGCTATAGTGCATGCGAACCAACGCCGACGATCGCCCGCTTCCTCCGCGGCCCACATGATCTTTATCAATGACGACGATGTTGCCCGCTTTTCTCTTAGCGAGATGGAACGCAATCGACGCTCCCATGACGCCCGCACCGAGGATTACGATATCGGCGGTCTTCGGCAGCGGAACCGAGCGTCCGGTTGCGCCACTCACGCGGCCGCCTCCTGCAATCGTCCCTTCTTCCAATCGCGCAGCGCTTGATGCGCGGCGTTGCGTCCGGGGGCGCCCGTCACGCCGCCTCCGGGATGTGCGCCCGCTCCGCACAGATAGAGCCCGTCAATCGGAGTCCGATATTGCGACCATCCCGGCACCGGCCGCATAAAGAAGAGTTGTTCCAGCCGCAGGTCACCGTGAAAAATATTGCCCTCGGTCAGCCCGTACGTGCGCTCCAGGTCGAGCGGAGTGAGTACTTGCCGAGCCACAACCGCACCCGGAACATTCGGCGCATATTCCGCGATTTTCCTCACGACGCGATCGCCCAGCAGGTCGCGCTTCTCGTCCCAATTGCCTTCCCGCAGGTGGTAGGGCACGTACTGCACAAAGCAAGTGAGAATGTGTTTACCCGGCGGAGCCAGGGAAGCATCCGCGTTGGAGGACACGACGCAGTCAACCCACAACTCTTCGGGAATCTCTCCGAACTTGGCAATGTCGTAGCAGCGTTCCGCGAATGCCAGCGATGGAACCAGCGTGTAGAACGTGCGCTCGAGCGCCGTTGCCTGCGGAGATGTCCCCGTGAAACGCGGCTCTTCGGACAAAACCATGTTCACCTTTGCGCACGGTCCCTGCATCTTGATTCCGCGCACAGCGAACAGGAAGTCTTCTGGAAGTTCCTTTGCATCCAGAAATCCCAGGAACGTGCGCTTCGGATCGGCGTTGGAAAGAACCATACGCGCTCGAAGTTCTGTGCCGTCATCCAGCACAACGCTGCGCGCGCGGCCGTTGCGCACCTCGATGCGAGCGACCGGCGCTGACGTCCGAATCTCCACACCCAGCTTCTTTCCAGCAGCCGCTAGCGCCTGCGTAATCGACCCCATGCCGCCCATTACATGTCCGTAGAAGCCCTGCAGTTCGTGCTCGCCGCCGCTTAGCAGATGAAAGAGCAGTCCAATGGCCGTCCCCGGCTGGTAGGGTCCACCATGTTTGCCGTAGACGTTGTTGGCCAGAAACATCGTCTTCATTTTTTCCGATTCGTAGTTGTGATCGAGAAACTCTCCTAAACTGCCGGTGAGGAACGAAACAAGCCGCGAGATCTCAGCGCTGGAAATCCCTCGAAATCGTTTGCCGACCCGGAATAGATCGGCCCACCCTTTCATGCTGGAGGTGTCGACTTCCGGCGGTGGCTCCATGAAGAATGGCTGCAAGTATCGTGCCAGCTTTTTAAGCTGATCGTCGACTTGCACAAACCGCGCTGCATCTTTTGCGGAAATCTTTGAAAATTCTTTTCGAGCCCGCTCGCGGTCCACCCACCACGGCACCACATGTCCGTCCGGGAAGGGAACCTGGATCGCAGGATCGCACGGAATCATGCGCAGGCCATGACTCGCCAGATTCAGTTCAGAGATCACTTCGGGCCGCAGCATGCTGGCGATGTAAGAAGTTGTCGACACGCGGCAGCCAGGCGCAATTTCCTCGGTCACACAACATCCGCCCACAATCTCCCGGCGTTCCAGAACCAGCGTGGAGAGGCCCGCTCGCGCAAGATAAGCGGCTGCGGTAAGCCCGTTGTGCCCGGCGCCAATGACGATCGCGTCGTAAACCGATTTTTCGCCGACTTTGCTGGTCTGACTGGAAGTCACGAAATGCGCCCTGAATCGAACCACACTATCGCACACAGCAGCAAAAATGAAGTTGAAATTGAAATAATTCTCGGCTATGCTTTCGTGACTTACAGTCACTATCTATGCCGGGAATCGCCAGCAACCGCGTCACTCCACCGCTCTACCAACGCCAGGCTCCGACGCGCCCCCGGTCGGAAGCGAAACGCATCCGCATCATTGAGGCGGCCACTCAACATTTCGCCCAGCACGGCTATCACGCGGCCCGGGTGGGTGACATCGCCATCGAACTCGGTATCGCCAAAGGTTCCATCTTTCAGCACTTTGGCAGCAAAGATGGGTTGTTCTTCGAGGTGTACAAGCGCTCGGTCCGCTCCTTCTCGAAGTATCTCGATGCACCCGCGGAAATTCGCGCCGCAGGCTTCTTTGAGGTGCTGCGCTACTGGCTGGTGCGCACCGAGCACCTCGTCCATGAGGATTGGATCCCCTATCGAATATCCTTGCTGGGGAATTACGGCACCGATTTTGTTTTGAAGCGCGAGATTAATAGGTTCCTCATCAGCGAAGATCCATACGGCACGGTGACCTTTGTTCGCTTCGGACTGGAGCGCGGTGAACTGCGCAAGGATATGGACATCGAGTTGATAGTTTCGATCATTGACTGGATGGTGGAACGCTTTCAGGATGCCCTGCTCACGGCGGAGCTGGATCCGGGGCTGTTCCGGCGTCAAGGTGAACTCACAGAAAAGAAGGAAGCCAGAATCCAGCAGTTTCTGGATGTATTGAAGCGCGCGATCGGTACCGCCGCGGATTCTTCGCTCCCCACGCGTCCAAAGTCGCGAGGGCCTCATCGCCGCTAGAAATCACCGAATTCCATTGAGAACATAAACATGCCAGCATCGAT
The DNA here is from genome assembly GCA_963701935.1 of uncultured Acidobacteriaceae bacterium. GTDB lineage: Bacteria > Acidobacteriota > Terriglobia > Terriglobales > Acidobacteriaceae > Sulfotelmatobacter. The sequence continues at coordinate 39,570 of CAVPBT010000008.1, forward strand.
TGAACAGATACTCTCAAGCTACAACGATCGCGCCCCGCTTTCCGAGGCGTCAACCATTCCTGCCCCTTGGTATGTCGATTCCCGCATCGCGGATCTGGAGCGGCTCAACGTCTTCAGTAAAACCTGGCAACTCGTTGCCCGTACCGATCAGTTGCAGAAGCCGGGAGACTTCGTGGCAATGCGGCTTGCGGGAGAGCCCATTGTTGTGGTTCGTGACGGCGAGGGCACGCTGCGCGCCTTCTACAACGTCTGCCGCCATCACGCCGCGGCCGTTGTGACCCAGCCTTGTGGTCACGCGGAGATCTTGCAGTGTCCCTACCACGGCTGGAAGTACGGACTCGATGGATCGCTCAAAGGCATGCCGGAGTTCGATGGCGTGCAGAACTTTGATCGTGCGAAAAACGGACTGGTTCCCATCCGCGTCGAAACCTGGGAATGCTTCGTGTTCGTGAATCTCGACGCCCAGGCAGCGCCTTTGCTGGAATTCCTGGGCGGACTAGTGAAGCGAGTTGCTCCCTTGGGCATCAGCGGTCTGTACCACTTCGACCGCAGGAGCTACGACATCAATTGCAACTGGAAGGTCTACGTTGATAACTACCTCGACGGCGGATATCACGTGCCCCATCTGCACAAGGGATTAAGTTCCGTGCTCGACTACAGGCAGTACACCATCGAGAACGAAGATCGCTATTGCCTGCAGTCGAGCCCCATGGTTGCCTCCAATGAAGACGCCGCTACCGGCGCCACCCGCAAAGGCGACCGTGCCTGGTATTTCTGGCAATATCCGAACCTGATGATCAACTGCTACGAGGGATACATGGACACAAACTATGTCATTCCCGTGGATGCCGACCATTGCACCGTGATCTTCGATTTCTATTTCAGCGACGTGAGCGAAGCGCGGCGCGCGTACAACACCGAATCTGTGAACGTCGGCAACCGTGTGCAGGACGAAGATCTCGGCATTTGCGAAGATGTGCAACGCGGCCTGAAATCGCGGGCTTACGGCGCGGGCCGGTTATCAGTGCGACGTGAAGCGGGGGAGCAGTTGTTCCATCGTTTGCTCGCCGCCGATTTGAAGGGACAACCCGGATCATCCATGGCGGCGGCCGATTGAGTGCCCCCGGTCGCTCGACGAAAGGCATCGTGAAACTACTCGCAGCAGTGTTCGTCCTTACAACCCTCGCGTCAGCTCAGGTGACCGCGATTCGGGCCGGCCGCGTGGTAGACCCTGATTCGGGAACGGTCCTCACCGACCAGATCATCCTTATTCGCGACTCGAAAATCGAAAGAGTGGGGAAGGGCATTGATGTTCCGCCCAATGCCGCGCTCGTCGATCTCAGCAAGATGACCGTGCTTCCCGGCCTCATCGACTGCCATACTCATCTCGCCGATGGCGCGCACGACGGCGAACCGATGGGCCAGTTCAAGAAAACGGCGGCGCAAGTCGCGCTGGAATCGGTGCCCAATGCGCGCGCCATGCTCGAGTCGGGGTTTACCACAGTGCGCGACGTGGGAGCCTACCGCGCCTTGGGAGACGTCGCTCTGCGGGATGCGATTAACCGTGGCGACATTGTGGGCCCGCGCATGTTCGTGGCCGGCGCCTATGTCACGATCTCCGGCGGAGCGGGTGCGCTAACGGGCCTTGCTCCCGACATCCAGCTTCCGTGGGACCTCCACTATGGCGAAGCCAACAGTCCGTGGGAAGTGAGGAAAGTTGTCCGCCAACTCGCTCACGATGGCGTCGATCACATCAAGGTCCTGTCGAGCGGAGCCGTGCTCACCCACGGGAGCAATCCCAAATCGCAGGAGTTTACGCCCGAAGAACTGCAAGCCGTGGTTGACGAAGCCAGTCACTTTGGACTGCGCGTCGAGGCCCACGCCCACTCTGCCGAAGGAATCAGGAACGCCATTCGCGCGGGTGTCGCCTCAATTGAGCACGCCACCATGATCGACGACGAAGGCCTCGCCCTCGCGAAACAGCGCGGGACGTACCTCGACATGGATATCTACGACGAGGAGTGTATTCAGGAGGGCGGACGAAAAGGGAATGTGCCAAAGGATTTTCTGGAGCACGATGCCCAACTCGGGCACATCCAGCGCGACAATTTCCGCAAGGCTGTCGCGGCAGGTGTGAAAATGTCATTCGGCACCGACGCCGGAGTGTGTGCCTACGGTACGAGCGGAAAGCAGTTCGCCTTCATGGTCAAGTACGGAATGACCGCAATGCAGGCCATCCAGGCGGCGACAAGTTCTGCGGCTGATCTGCTTGGGCACTCGGGCGAAATCGGTTCGATCAAGCCGGGCAAGTATGCGGACATCGTCGCGGTCCCCGGCGATCCTCTTGCGGATATTCGCCTGCTCGAAGACATCAAATTCGTGATGAAAGACGGCAAGATCTACAAGCAATAAAACAGTTCACTGGTGATCGCGCGGAATCGTCTCCTGCCAAGTCTTAGTTTTGAGCATCTGTCCGTCTTTGAGCAGCTCGCGCGTGTATTTGTAGTAGAAGTTCTTCTGGTCGGTTGTCACCAGCAGATGCCCGCGCCACACCAGCGTGCGGCCTTTCAACGCAAATATGCTTTCTGCTTCCCCACGCACTGAGCACGTTTCAGGGTGCGCATCGTCGCCTTCGTAAGTGAGACTCTCGAAATCATTTTCCGTGCCCCACGGATACTCATATCCATCCTTGCCCTTCCAGTGCACCGTCGTCTTCTGGTGGGCCTCATCACGTTCAACCGTCCAGTCTCCGGGCCAGGGGAATCCCTCATTCTTAATGTCCGTTCGTTCCTCCGACGGTTGAGGCGGTGAGAATTCCGGCGCAGCCTTCCCGTGCAGTGGAACGACCGGCAAAACAATCCGAGATCCACTATCCCCGCCCAACTCCAGTGACGTCGTCATCGCGTACGGCGTCGGCAGCACCATCGGCCACAACGCATTTGAAATCGCGACACGAATGCGATGACCTTTTGGAAATATCCACGAAGTCAAATGCATCTCGATATCCAGCGGATACACCTTGCCCGGTTTTAGATCCTGCGGTTCGGTCAATGATTCCCGCTGCGCGCCATTCAGGCCCGCGCCCGTAATCTGCGTGACGGTGCCGTCGGGAGCCACATCCGAGAGCCGTGCAAACCAATCGGCCAGAGGCGCGGACGCCGAAGCGCGCAGCAGCGCATGCGGCCGTCCGAGGATGGCCACTTCATGTTCCAGCGGCGCCGAGTCATAGACCAGGCTGAACGCATCCACCGGCCGCGGATCGCTCAACAGTTCTCCCCACCAGAAGCCCGCCTCCACGCCCACTGTTGGAACGTATTTCAACCGGTGTGTAGCCTGAGCACCTGCAGTTCCTTCCAGCGCGTGATTGTCACGCAAGTAGAGCGTGGTATGGGTCGCGTCCTTTGGAGGCCACACATCTTCCTGACGCCACTCTCCTGGCACCTCCTGCAAAGTTGGATCCGGCGGATGCCAGTGTTGCACGAAAATCACAAGCCTCGGATCTTGACGAACGCCTGTGTCTCGTCCCTTGAGCCAATAGTCGAACCAGCGCACAGCCTGATCGCGCCACTCGACCTTGGGTCCGAAGTCCGGCTCGTTGGGATAGGAATGATTCCACGGTCCGACAATGGCCTTGATTGGCGCCTTCGACTTCATCAGCATGTCGGTCACGTTGTCGCGATAGCCGTCCTGAAGGCCGCCGATCAGAAAGGTCGGAGTCGTGATCTCACTCAACGGCCGCACACGATCGCGCCAGAATGGACCATCGTGTTGGTGCCTCAAGTACAGCAGCGACCACGGCGGCGAATCAAAACGCGGCCCCAGGATCTTTTCGTCGAGCGAATAATCTGGCGCTCCTACCCAGCCTTCCGCCATGTCCATGTTCAATTCAAACTCGTCAACATGCGCCATCCCGTCGACGTAGTGAACGTCATCGTGAAACAACTCGGCAGTCGCGTGCACGGCGAGGATCGCCTTTAAAGCCGGCGGATGCCGCATCGCCATTTGCAGCGCATTGAAGCCTCCCCATGAGATGCCGAACATGCCGACGTTTCCGTTGCACCACGATTGACGCGCGAGCCACGCAATGACCTGCTCTCCGTCCACTTGCTCCTGCTCGGAATACTCGCGCTCAGGTGGAACGCCTTCACTGGCGCCGAACCCGCGAATGTCGACGCGCACTCCCACGTATCCACGCCGTGCAAAATAAGCGTGCTTGGGATAATCTCCCGCGGCGGTGCCATCGTCTTTGCGATAAGGCAGATATTCGAGCAGAGCAGGGAACTTCTCGCCCGGCTTCGCTCCATCCGGCATGTAGAGAGTCGCCGACAGGCGCACGCCGTCTTTCATGGGAATCCACGCCCGCTTCATGCGCACTCCGTAGGCGGGAGGCGAGGGTGGTTCAGAGGCAAGAACATGAGTGGAAAAAATAAGTACGAGGCCTAGAAGCCAGGCGGTTTTCAGCAATGATATCTCCGTATCTGGGTGCCCCACTTCTCGCGTCCTTTGCGAGAAGTGGTGACGTGCCCAAGCGCTGACCCAGGGTCAGTCCTGTGGGCCCTGCTCGCGACGCATGGCCCGCAGATCGATCCCCAGTTGTTCCGCCTTCTTATACAGGTGACTGCGCTCCAGGCCAAGCGTTTTCGCGGCGAGGCTCATGTTCTGATGACTGCGCTTCAATTCCGCAAGAATCACCTCGCGCTCGAATGACTGCACGCGATCGGCGAGTGCCCCGGAGCCAATGTCAGCGGCCGCAGTCGTCCCGCTGGAAGACGTTTTCGGAAGGGCCATCTGCACTGTCGCCAGGTCCACCTGCCCTTCCGTCGCGAGCAGCATGAGTCGCTCCACCATGTTGCGCAGTTCGCGGACGTTGCCCGGCCACGCGTGAGACTGCAGCGCCTCAATCGCTTCCGCCGTGAAGGGCACCGGTTTCCACCCATTCTGTGCGCTCACTTGTGCGGCGAAGTGCTCCACCAGAGCAGGAATGTCGTCGCGCCGCTCGCGCAATGGAGGAAGCACCAGTGGGAAAACATGGATCCGGTGAAACAGGTCCTGCCGGAATTTCTCTTCGCGTGCGCGCGCTTCCAGATCACGGTGCGTCGCCACCACCACGCGAACGTTGACCCTGACCGGCTTGTCTCCACCGATGCGCTCAACTTCGCCCTCTTCCAGCACACGCAGTAACTTCGCCTGCATGTTCAGAGGCATATCGCCAATTTCGTCGAGAAAAATCGTTCCCTGATCGGCCTGCTCAAACTTTCCGATATGACGCCCCGACGCGCCCGTGAACGAACCTTTCTCGTGTCCGAACAGTTCGGACTCAATCAGTTCGGCCGGCACGGCCGCGCAATTCAAAGTCACGAAAGGCCCAGCCGATCGCGGACTGCGTTCGTGAATTGTTCTCGCGACCAGTTCCTTGCCCGTGCCCGTCTCACCGAAGATGCAGACCCGCGATTCGCTGGCAGCGACGCGCTCCAGTTGCGCCATTACCCGCCGCATCGCCTCACCCTTCCACACGATTTCGTGCTTGCCCAGTCGCTGGCGGAGTTGCCGGTTCTCGCTTTCGAGGCGTTGCAGCTTCAGCGCATTCTCCACCGTAAGCATCAGCTTGTCGCTGGAGATCGGCTTCTCCAGAAAATCGAGCGCGCCCAGCCGTGTCGCCTTCACCGCCATTTCAATATGCGCCTGTCCCGACATCATCACCACGGGTGCCGCTATCCCTTGCTGCTTCAGTTGTTCCAGCAGCGTCAGGCCGTCGGTCCCAGGCATGACCACGTCAGAAAGGATCAGATCGAAATGTTGCGCCTTGGCCAACTCCAGGGCCTTCGCCGCGTTGTCGCATACCGTGGCTTCGTGGCCTGCTAGCCGAAACGCTCGCGACAGCGAGGCCAGCGTGTTGGCTTCATCGTCGACGATCAGAAGATGCGCTTTGAGTGGCAACCGTTCTCCTCGCTAGTCTCACCTGGCAAACTGGCCGGTGCTTTTGCCTGCGTCCTCGGCAGGCGTCTTCTGCAGCGCTTCCAGATTATCCGGTAATTCGATGACGAACGTGGTCCCACTCCCCGGCTCGCTCTGCACGCTGATTCTTCCATGATGATCGCTGACGATCGATTGCACAATCGCCAGGCCCAGCCCTGTTCCATGCTGCTTGCTCGTGTAATAAGGAGTGAAGATGCGCTCACACTCTTCGGGAGTGAGGCCAGAGCCCGTGTCGGCAACTTCGATGATCACCTTTCCGTCGTCGCGCCTGGTTCGTAAAGTAAGCGTGCCGCCATTTGGCATCGCGTCCATCGAGTTCAGCACCAGATTCGACAGCGCACGGTGCAGCAAGTCAGGATCGGCGGCGATGGTCCCGAGATTCTCGGCGAACTCTAACTTGCACTCGATCGGGGTACGGCCCGGCGCTTGCAGTTGTGCCTGGTAAAGCTTTGCGATCTGCCCCAGGATTTCGTTCACCTGCACGGCTTGCAACTGTGGCTGCGGCATCTTCGAAAACTCGCTGAAGCGCCCGATGATCTTCTTGAGATTCGAGATCTCAGCCAACAGCGTGCTCGCGCTTTCACGGAATACTTCCTCAAACTGCTCGGGACTCTGCGTCCGCGCCCGCATCAAATTCTCCACCGTGAGTTGAAGAGGGAACAGCGGATTCTTCAGCTCATGCGCCAGACGCCGCGCCAGTTCTCGCCAGGCCGCGACTCGTTCCGTCTGCACCAGACGTTCTTTCTGTGCCAGCAATTCGGCGGTCATTCGATTAAACGATTCCGCGAGCTGCGCCACCTCATCGCTGCCGCGAATCTCCACGTGCGTGTCCCAGTTGCCCGCGGCCACGTCCTGCGCGGCGTGCGCCAATTGCACCACTGGACGCGTCACCCGTGCCGCCACCCAACTGCTGAGCAGGATCGCCAGGATGATCCCGCCGCCGCCCGCCAGCAGCGCCGACGCACGAATGCGCCGCTTCAAATCGACATACGACCGCCGCGAATGTCCAACCAGCAAAATCCCCAGCAGTGGACGATCCTTCCCCGCGCCCCGCAATGGAAGCGCGTGAAACACCTCGTCATCTGCCGGATCCGAAGTCCACGAAACAATCCCGGACATTTCCTGGTTGTACTGTCGCACCGCCTCCACTAGCGTTGTGAACTTATCGGCAGGCCGTGCCGGGTCGATGCCGTTGGTCGGCGCAGCCGGATCCAGCAATGAATCCGCAGAAAAATGATCGCTGCGATTCTGATAGAGCAGGACGCGCATGTCCGCCGTCAGGTCCAGTCCTGTGAGAAAATTCCGATCTAGCTTTCGGCCACCGACGACGCACACAGGATGCTCGCTGATGCGCGTTGCTCGAACGGCGAAAAGCCCCAACGCAGTCGAATCCTGCAATTCTTCGCGTTTCAGAAACGCGCCCTCTCCGCTGGCAGCCGACAAGCTCTCATACGCGCTATCGGGATAACCATACTTCGCCGGCCACTGTGCCGAAGAAATAATGTCTCCGCGCCCGTCGAGAAATTCCAGAAAGTCGAGTTCATAGCCCTCCGCCATCTGGCGGGCGAGATCAAAATATTCGGCGGAATCCGCGGACGTGCCATTCAACGCCGTTGCCATGCGGCTGACGGGGTTGGATGCGGCGATCGCTTCTACCCGGCGCGCTACGTCATCTCCCCTGCGGCCAAACTCGCGTTGAAACTGCGTGACCAGCGCTGTGGTTCGCTGCGCCTCGCTCTTCTCGAAAGCGTTCCGGGTCACGACCGACACCAGCCACGCCACGGTCGCCACCGACAAAAATACGGTTAGCGCGAAAACAGCCAGAAGTTTGCGGCGAAAGGTCATCGATTATGGTTTGCCATTTCCAAGCCACGCGTCGCCCAGAGCCCAGCCTCCATCGAGGCGCAACGCCCAGTTGTTCAAATTTGTCGAAGCAGCGTATGAGACCGGCAGATGAAAAAGAGGAATCATGCGCTTGGTCGCCAACAGCGCCAGTTCCGACGCATACAGATCTTCGGCGGAGCCACCTTCTTTTCCTGCGGGCGTACCCGTCAGCGCGGCCACGTCCGCCAGCGCAATCCACGGATCGGGCGCCAGCGGAATTCGCAACAGCCGCACATCGGCGGATGTGCTCGACGTTGGTTGCAACGACAATCCCGCATCTTTGGCATTGAGCGCGATGCGCTCGACCAACAATCGCGCCACCGGATCACTGCCATCGTACCCGAGCGTCCACGTCGGCACGATACGGACTTGGTCGCGCATGTGCCGGGCTCGCGGCAGGTCTGCGTCGGTCGAGAACACAAAGCCGTAGCCGCTCATCCAGTTCGGAAGAATGCCGGCTGCCGGTTGTCCCGCGCCTTGCAGCAGCACACTGCGGATCGATCCGCGCTCCACGCTGAAGGCCAAAGCGTCGCGCAAAAGTTTCTCCTCTGGCGATGCGGCATCGCGCGTGAAGAACAGCGCCAGCAATTCCACCGGAGCCGAATTCACCAGACGGCGTCCTTCCTGCGAAATTCGGTGCGCCTGCTCCGGCGCCACCTCCACTAGGTCTGACTTGCCCAGCTCCAGCGCAGTCATCTGTTCGCGAAAACTCTTGCCCATCTCGATTTCGATGGCGTCGAGGAACGGGCGCCCGCGCCAGCAGTTCTCTTCCGCTGCCAGAGACAACTTTTTCACCGGCTGCCAATCGACAATGTGAAACGGTCCGGTCCCGCTCGGAGTGCCTCCGGGATTCCTCTTCAAGATTGCGTTCCGCGGCAGCGCCAGTTCCGCTAGCAATGTGGCTTCGGACTTGGCAGCCTCAATGGCGACCGTGTCCCCATCGGTACTCACGTTCCACGTTGGATTTGCGGTGCGCAGGGAAGCTGCTGCGATTTCAGCGCCAAGCGGGGTCCCGTCGTGAAACTTCACACCGCGACGAATGTGAAACTGCCAGCGCTGACTTCCCGGCGACGTTTGCCATGACGTGGCGAGTCCCGGCTGAATGCGCCCACTCCCGTCGGTCGCCACGAGCGTGTCGAACATCAGCATCGCGAGACTGCGAATCGCAATGGAATCCGGCTGCGCATTGATCGGCGAGTCAATCTCGGCCGGATCGAGCGACGCAGGCGCCGCGCGCATGGCAACACGCAGCACGCCTCCATACTGCGGACGCGTCTCGGCCACCGCCGCGAGGGCTCCGATCATCATGCTACTGACTGCAAACAACCGCCAGCCGGAAGGCTTCATAGGTTCCTGTCTCTCGATTTCTCGTGACTGCAACCGCCGTGTCGCCCTTCGCTTCGGTCCACAACGCAGTAATCACGCCGCCGCCCGGAAAATCGACAGCGCCACTCACCGCGACGGGATCGCGATCGGGGAATTCATACGCGCGCACGGAATCACCAGTCTCTTCCGCGGAACTTGTGGCTAGCACCTGCCAGCCCGCGCCGCACGAGGTCTTCACGCTCGTCAGATCGCTGCCCCAGCCGAGTTTCAGGCTCTGGTCACTGATGCCGTCTACCATGTGCACGCGGCTATCCGTGGCTGCGAAGAGCCACAGCAGATACTTCTCGCGCGGCAGTAGCGCAGTGGAGTAGAACTTGGACACGGTTGTGAACTTGCCCACGCCCGGGGTTAGCGCGCCCGTGAAGAAGTTGCGCGTCGGCGCGAAGAAAGCTCCCATCGCCGGAATCGCGAGCGCAGTCGATCCCGCACTTGGGAAAACCGGGAACGTTCCCCCGCTCACTGCGGCCGGAACGAGTGGCCACGGATCATCCGTCTCGCGGCAGTTCAACGCCAACGGTCCTGCCGCGGAACTGCGGCAGATCACGCCGGGCAGATACGCATCGAGCAAGTGATCTTTCGCCAAGACCAATCTTCCACGCAAATCCCTCGGCCACGGCCGCGCATGAACGATACCTAGATTCGCTTCCTGCTGCCACTTGCCGCCTCCCTGCAACCGGTACAGCGAAACCTTTTCCGCGTCGAGCACCGCGATGCGTGTCGGAGCCGCATTTTCCTCGAGCACGGCAACATCGAGAATCGGATCGTCCTGCGTCCACAATGAGATCTTGCGCAAGCTGAGAGGCACTGACTCGTGGGATGTCGTCGCACCCACAGGCCGTGGCGCCGAAACCATCACCACCGCAGTCTCGCCTGCACCCTGGCGGACCTCTGCCACCCATACGTACGACGCGGGATTCTCGGAAAGATAAATCGCCACCGTGGCCGCCGACTGCTCCGGCTTTACAAAGCGAAGTCCGAGCCCTTCGAGCGCAGCCCGCAGGCCGTTCTGCACAACTTCGCTGTCGCGTTTGCCCAGAGACGATCGGTTCTCCACCGTCAGGGCAACTGCGCCCGGCCCTGTCACCGCGACAATCTTGTGCGCTAATTGTTGCTCGGGTCCACTCCAGTCGGTTGCGCGCGCAGCGATCGCCACCACGAGCACCAGCAAAGAGAGTTGCATCGCAAAGCGGAAGCCGTCCGCAGTGCGCGAGATGCGATTCACAGAGTTCAGGTTGGCGTTTGGAATGCCCAAATTATAAACCGGTGGATGCATAAGACATTCCCCGCTCCCTGTACTGTTTGGACACCGCTGAGTCTGACATGCTCTGGTTACCCCACCCCTCCTCTCCCTTTTGCCGAGAGAGCCTGCCCTGAGCGAAGTCGAAGGGGTGGGGATTGTGAATTCCGGAACACCGAGCCTACCTCGGCTGTTCCTCAGCCTGGCTAGCCTGGTTCGCAGCACTCATGCTGTGCAACACGTCGTTGGCGAAAAAGAACTTGCCGTCGGCCGGCACCATCATGATCTGCAGTTTGTCCGAAAGCCGCTCCGCCACGATTTTGTTGATCAGCAGCGGATTCTGCTTCAAGATCGCCGCCTCGCTCGACATCCGCTCGGCATCGGCTGCCGCCGTCACGCGAATGCGATCCGCCTCCGCCTTCGCCAGCAACTCTCTGCGTTCCGTTTCAGCCTTGCTGTCGATGACCTTGGCCTGAGCAGCGGCTTCTGCGTTCTGAATCGTCGCTTCCTTGCGCGCTTCGGCTTCCAGTTTGCTCTGCTGAATCTGTTTTTCTTTCAGCGGCAGCGTGTATTGCATTGCATCGGACTCACCCTTCGCCTGCAGCACGTGGACCTGCGCTTCGCCTTCTGCCTGCTTGATCTGTTGCACCTTCGTCGCCTCGGCTTCGAGCTCCGCAATGCGGACTTGCTTCTGCTTCAGCTCTGTTTCCACGCCCATGCGGTCGTTCTCCTGCTCTTTGAGCAACAGCGTCTCCAGTCCCTTCGCGTACTCTTCCGGCAACTGGATATCCCGCAGCATCACTTCCTTCACTACAATTCCGTCCGCCGCCAGCTTTTGTGTGATCATGCCGGCCGCCCGCTGCCGCACTTCTTCGCGCTTCGCCGAAAACACATCCCGCACCGTGTAGTTCGGAACCAGTTCGCGCCACACACTGGCCACGATCGGCGGAACAATCTCCTTCTCCACCGGACGCGGCAGGTTGCTCTGAATGTAGTCCAGCCGCTTGGGATCGAGCCGGTACCGCACTGTGATGGCCAGTCCCAGCGTCAGCCCTTCCTTGGCCTGCACATCGAGCAGTTGGGACTTGCTCGAGACGTTCGCCGCTGCGTTCTTTCCATCCTCCGATACGCCGGTGGTGAAGACCTGATCGCGTGTGTCGAACAGCGCGACATCCTCGACCATCGGCACAACAAAATGAACACCCGGATACAGCGTGCCCGGCACCGTGCCGCTCATTTCACTGACCCGGATTCCCGCCATGCCGCTCGGCACCACCACAATGCTGAACGCCAGCAGAATCGGCCCCCAGGCCAGCAACGCCAGCGCCAGCGAGGTCCACCAGCGCCACTCCGGAAGCGGCGGCAGCGTGCCCACCCCGGGTGTCGCCGCCGCGCGCCGGTACAACAATTCACGATACAAGTCGTAACCCAAAATACTCACAGCCACGAGAATCATCCCGAGGCCACCGGCAATCAGCAAATACCTCAACGCCAGCATCGTCGTTCTCCTTTGCGCCTTAGCGCTTCTGTTCAGATTTCACTGCGACCGCCTGCCGGGAAAAGAACAGGCGGAATACCTGCCCGAAGATCAGTTCCTCCGCCAGCAACGCCACCGCCAGCGAGAAGATCATTCCTGCCACCACCGCCATGAATGTGATTGCCATTTGCATAAAGTCCTCCTGAGACTTCAACTTTCAAGATCCTCTGGTTCAAAGCAGCTGCTCTAGAACGTCGACGACTGCTGTTGCTCACCGTCTTGGCTCGGCTGTGTCCGCCGCGGCCATGGTCCTGTCGTCCGCTCCACCGCCGAAGACCTGCGCCAATTGTTCGTCGCGCTCGCCGCGAATCTGAACCACGTCGCCGACCCGCACCATCGTGAACAGCTTCTCGATATCCCGATTGCGCATCCGGATGCACCCGTGCGAGGCCGCATGTCCCACCGACCGCGGTGCATTCGTGCCGTGAATTCCATAGCCCTTCTGGCTCAGTCCCACCCAGCGCGTTCCCACGGGATTGTCTTTGCCGCTCGGGATCACCGTGCCGGGGCGATAGTAGGTGGGGTTCGAAACGCGGTTGACGATCTGAAAGTCACCTGTGGGGCTGGGACTCGCCGCCGCTCCAACTGCGACCGGGAATGTGGCGATGACGTTGCCATTTTCCATGATCGCAAGCTTGCGATCCGGAATGCTGACCAGGACGACGCGGTGGATCGAATCAGCCTCAGCAGGCTTCGCAGCTTGCGCGACGGCTTGCGCAAATGCCGGGCTTGCGACTGCCAGAGCGAATAGCGCCAGGATGATTTCGGCTGCCCGCTTCGTCTTCGCCCTGCCAGCTGTGCGTTCCATGTCTGCCCCCTGTCGAATTGGCTTGCGCCAATACAAGAGGCAGGAGTGAAGCCAAACTGTATCTGATTGAAAACAAGTTGGTTGACGTTCCGGAAAGGAAGTGGATCAGTGTGCCGGACGCCACGGTGTGTCTATCGGCACACACAGAGATTCAGACACAAGCAGGCGCGCATTCAGCGGTTTGAAGGAAAAGGGGGAGTGGGGAGGGCGACAATCTCTTCGAGACTTCCTCTTGGAGCCTTCAAGCGCCCGGCCGCTGCCGTCTGGGGTAACGGCTTGTGGGGTTCTGTGGGTGCGGCCGGGCGATCCTATGACTAGAAGGCCTAGTTCAATTGTGCCTATTTAAGCCCTGTCGCCTATGTATTTCTGTGACGGTGGTCACAGTTCATCGTGATCCCCATCATCCGTCGATCTCAACGCCAATTCCATCGTCCAACCTCACATCTTTCCTCGCTCACGCACATCCGCATGTGATCAAAATCACCGCCCGATTCCACCGACCTTCTTACACTCACTCTTGAGCAAGCCGGAAGTGCTCATTTCATTCTGGAGATCGATTCATCATGGCTTATGTAATTACCGATACCTGCATCAAAGACTCCCTCTGCGTCGAAGTCTGCCCCACCGACTGCATCCACCCCAAGCAGGACGAGCCCGGCTTTGAAGCCGCTACTCAGATGTATGTCGACCCCGAGGGCTGCATCGACTGCGGCGCCTGCATTCCGGCCTGCACCTCCGATTCAATTCATGCCCTTGAGGATGTGCCCGAGGACAAAAAGGAATTCGTCGAGAAGAACGCCGCATTATACAAACACTGATCTTCGACAATTTGCCTGTTCCACTCCGCAATTGCCGGGCGTTGGGCCTGACGGCGAACCAGCCCTTTCGGGATCCAGCGCCTGGCGATTGTTTCTGCCCTGTGCCGACCCGCCTCTCCCGTTGACTTCCGCCCCTTCCCTCGCTATCGTTGCGGGCGCCATGAACATCGTGAAAGCGACCCGCCAGTTCGAAGACTGGCTCGGCCATCGCACCGATCTGGTCAAGAAGGACCTGCACCTCAAACACGTCAACATGAAGTCGGCAGTCTTTCCCTTTCTGCGAGCCACCTACTACCGCTGGGCGCAAATCTGGCCGAAGGTGTGTCCCGATCTTGCCAAGGGCCCGCGTGTCCTGGCCGTCGGCGACCTGCACGTGGAAAATTTCGGCACCTGGCGTGACGTTGAAGGACGCCTCATCTGGGGCGTCAACGATTTTGACGAAAGTCATCCCATGTCCTACGCCAACGATCTCGTTCGCCTGGCTGTGAGCGCACACCTCGCCTCCGAGGGCGGCCACCTGGCGCTGAAACAGAAGGACATCTGCGACGCCATTCTCGAGGGCTATCGCGAAGGTTTGCGCGAAGGCGGACTTGCCTTCGTCTTGGGTGAGAAGAACGACTGGCTGCGCCAGATCGCGGAAAGCGAGCTCCGCGATCCCGTCCGATTCTGGGCGAAGATGGACGCTCTGCCCACGGTGAAAGGAGACGTTCCGATCAGCGCGATCGACGCGATCGAGCACCTCATGCCCGCCCGCGACCTGCCCTACCGGCTCGCGAGCCGCGTCGCAGGTCTGGGAAGCCTGGGGCACGCGCGCTACGTCGCGATCGCCGACTGGCGCGGTGGCAGGATTGCCCGCGAAGCCAAAGCCATGGTTTCGTCAGCCTGCTATTGGGCAAAGGACGACCAGGGGCCTGCAGAAATTCTGTACCAGACAATCATCAGCCGTGCCGTGCGATGTCTCGACCCATTTGTTCAGTTGCGTGGACGCTGGATTGTGCGCCGGCTCAGTCCTCATTGCTCCCGCATCGAGTTGTCCACACTTCACGCCCCGGGTAAGGAGTTGCGCTTGCTTCGCGCCATGGGATGGGAAACCGCCAACGTCCATCTCGGCACCCAGACCGCCCGCAAGAGCGTCCTCAAGCACATGCAAGAGCAGAAAGGGAAGTGGCTACATAAGTCCACGGAAGAGATGTTGAACGCCGTCCGCGACGACTGGAAGACTTGGGCGAAAGAGGGCTACGCCTAAGAACAACGGAATGATGGGTGCGCTTCTGCGAGTTCCCGGTTATGCTACACCGCTGCGTGCGCTCCTAGCCGCTGCGGGCACGCTTACTGCAGGTCGATGCAGAGGAGCCAACGCAACTCCCCGCTCCCGGTCATAGATCAGAGTCCATTGCGCCGCGCATTCATCACACAGCCAGTAATGCTCGACACACCGTTGCTGTTGCCGGGCGCGCACAAATGGAGGCACAGCCGACTCTCCCGGCTTGGTCAAACGCTCGGTCTCGACCAGAAACAGTTTTCCCTCGCGGAGTTTCAGGAAGGGCTTGCAACATTCCTTATTGGCACATCGGCTAAGCATTTCTCACTGCCTTCTGCTCCGCTCAGAACTGTCCCGCAGAGCACTTGATTCCGAATGACTAGCACGTCGCTTGCCACTTGCTTTTCTGAGTTTCGCCTAGGGGTTTCCCCGATGTGGCAAGGCCTTCCGATCGGATCTTTTCCAATTGTGACGATTAGTCGGCAACGACTGACGAGCTATCGTCTTCGTTGCCTTGCCTCTGCTCTGTTTACCCAGCTACCATCAATCGTATGCCCACGGTTCTGCTCTGTCCGCCGCATTATTTCGATGTCGTCGATCAGAAAAATCCGTACATGCAGAGAGAATCCGCAGTGGACCGAGTGAAAGCGCGCACTCAGTGGGAAGCGCTGTGTGGTGTTTTGCAACAGAACGGATGCGAAGTTGAAACAATCAATCCAGTCGAAGGCCTCGAAGACATGGTTTTCGCCGCGAACCAGGTTTTTGTTGGCGAAAAAAATGGATACGGAAAATTCGCGGTCCCCAGCCGCATGGTCTATCCGTCACGCCATCGCGAAGTACCTTTCTTCGCGGACTGGTTCCGCGCGCGCGACTACCGCGTGATCGACCTCGACTACGGCAACGATTACCTCGAAGGCCACGGAGATTTACTCTGGCATCCCGACGGGTCCCGCGTTTACGCGGGCTACGGTTTCCGCAGCACCCTGGGCGGCGTGGAGAAATTTTCCGCCGCAATGTCCGAAATGGGAATTCCTGTCTTGCCCTTGCAGTTGGTCGATCCTTATTGCTACCACCTCGATACCTGCCTCTGCCCGCTCAACAACGACGCGGCCCTGATTTTCCCCGGCGCATATTCTACCGAGGCTCTTGCGTCCCTGCATAAAACTTGGAAGCGGGTGCACCTGCTCACCGCCGACGAGGCTCACCGCTTCATGGGTAACGGCATCGTAATCAACGGCAGCTACATTACTCCCTACATGACGCCTCCGTTGGAAGCTATTCTTCATCAGGAGGGACTGACGCCGGTCATCGTCGATACCTCCGAATTTGAAAAAGCGGGCGGAAGTTGCTTCTGTATGAAGACGTTCTTGCCGTAGACTCGCGGATGCGCCCAAGGAGATGCGCCCAAGGAAATGACAGACACTACCATCGATCTGCACGGCCGCCTGATTGGTGTCGCGCGCTTCCCGCGGCTGCGTGCACTGGCATGGTCCGGCGATCAGCTGTATGCCTCGCGCGGCTACAAATTGATGCGTGCCAGTGTTCAGAATCCTTCCGGCGATCTGACATGGCAGCCAGTGGCCCAGTTTCATCCAGAATGGCGGCGCCGGCTCTCAGTGATGAACGGCCTGTCAGCGCGCCTGTTTCGCGACGGCTTCCACGCACTCGCCGTGCTGCCCTCAGGCGGGTTCGTCGCGGCCGTTCCCGGAGCCATTGTCACGCTTCGTTCTGGCGAGACCGAGTTTCGACGCTCGCACAGAATTCTCCGCGGCACGCGCCCGCTCCACGTCGCCGCCGTTCCCGGCGGCCCAATCTACTGGGGAGAGTACTTTGACAACGCCGCCCGCGACGAAGTTCACGTCTACGCCTCCACCGACTCCGGCGTCACATGGGGTGTTGCCTACACCTTCCCCAGGGGCGCCGTCCGGCACATTCACAATATCGTCCACGATCCCTGGGGAAATTGCCTCTGGATCTTGACCGGCGACTACGGCGACGAATGCCGCATCCTGCGCGCCGCCTGCGATTTCAGTAGAGTCGAATCCGTCTTGCAAGGCCAACAACAGACCCGTGCCGTCGCAGCCATTCCCACAGCAGATGGCCTCTACTTTTCTTCGGACACGCCACTGGAACCGAACTACATCTATCGGCTCGACCGACAAGAATCGTTGCTGCAAGTTGCTCCGATCAGCAGTTCATCCATCTATGGATGCCGCGTCGGAAATCGAGTCTTCTTCTCGACGATGGTGGAACCGAGCGAAGTGAACCGCGATCGCCACGTTCGTCTGTACGGCGGCACCGGCGCGAGTGCCCAAGACTGGCACCTCCTGCGGGCATGGCAAAAAGACCGCTGGCCCATGGGCCTGTTTCAGTATGGCAACGCTTTCATGCCCGATGGCCACAACACGACGCCATTCCTGGCCCTGACCACGGCAGCCGTCGAATCCGACGACATGGTCACCTCGCTCTACTCAGTGGTCCCGTAAAGCCCGGATGGAGGACAGCCATGTGGGGACAGCCGCCCTCGGCTGTCCTCGAGCGAAGCTAGAAGCTCGACCTCTCTCTCGTCCGCTTCCATCCCTTCGCCTTGCCGTAATATGAATTGAGTCAAACCGGAAGCCCCTTGCCTCGTCTCAGCTATTACCGTCGCATCTTCAGCGCCTACCTCCTCGGCGGCAAGAGTCACCTCACCTTCTGGCACGAAACACCCTCCGAGAATCCGAATGCAACTCCGGGCGCTTTAGGCGAGTACTACATGCTCTTCGCCGAGAAGGCGGACTATCAAGGCTTCTACGATCCCTCCGGCGTCCCGCAACTCGACTATCACGGCCACATCGGCCTGCAATACAACCCGATCGCGATCGCGCAATACGGACTCGGAAACTACAACTTGTACCGTCGCAGCTCCGACCCAGAGCGTCGCCGAAAGTTTTTCATCGTCGCAGACTGGCTCTGCTCACACCTCGAAAAGAACCCGCAGTCGCTTGCCGTCTGGAATCATCACTTCGATTGGGAATACCGCGACACTCTTCGCGCCCCGTGGTACTCGGCACTCGCTCAGGGCCAGGGAATCTCCGTGCTGGTGCGCGCGCACAAAGAATCCGGTGACACGCGTTATCTGGAGGTGGCGCAGCGCGCTCTGGCCTGCTTCCATGCGCCCATGAAGGATGGAGGTGTCGCCTTTACCGACGAATCCGGCGACCTCTGGTTCGAGGAATACATCGTCTCGCCCCCCACCCACATTCTCAACGGATTCATCTGGGCATCATGGGGGATCTACGACTATTTCCTAGCTACCGAAGATCCTCCCGCGCAGGAGCTCTTTTCGCGCGCCGTTCGCACGATGCTGCACAATCTCGATCGCTACGATTTGGGATTCTGGTCGCTCTACGAGCAGTCCGGCACACGCCTGCCGATGGTGGCCAGCCCCTTCTATCATCAGTTGCATATCGTGCAGTTGCGAATCATGCATCGCCTCACCGGAGAAGACACCTTCGCCCGCGTCGCCGATCGCTGGGAGAGTTACAGCCGCAGCCGTGGCAAACGCACCCGCGCCCTCTGCTACAAGAGCGCGTTTAAACTCTGTTATTACTAGATTCGCGTGAAAATCCTCTACCTCTCACAATATTTTCCGCCGGAGATGGGTGCGCCCGCCGCCCGCGCCTCCGAACTTGCCCGTCACTGGGCCGAGGCGGGGCACGAAGTATCGGTCCTTACCGGATTCCCCAATCACCCCACCGGCGTGGTTCCCTCCGAATGGCGCGGCCGTTTGCGCCGGATGGTGTACCGCGAAAAGGTGGGTAGCGTGGATGTCTTTCGCACTTGGCTTTGGCCCTTGCCCAACCGCAAGGCGCATGAGCGCATGCGCAACTATGCTTCGTTCTGCGTCTCCGCCGCTCTACGTGGCATGTTTCTCCCGCGGCCCGACGTGATCATCGCCTCCTCGCCGCAACTCCTCGTCGGCCTCTCCGGATGGTGGCTGCATTTCGCCCGCCAGGTTCCGTTCGTCTTCGAAGTGCGCGACCTTTGGCCCGAATCGTTAACTGCCGTCGGAGTGGGCGATGAGAATACGCTCCTGCACCACGCGCTGGCGGCGGTCGCCGATTTTCTATACCGGCGATCGGACCACATCGTCGTGGTGACCCCAGCTTTCAAAGAGCACTTGATGCGGCGGTGGCGCGTTCCCGCGGAGAAGATCTCGGTCGTCGAAAATGGCGTGGAGACCGGCCTGTTTGCGCCAGCCTCCCCAACTGCCAACGCCGCATTACGCCGCCAGTTCGGAGCCGACGGAAAATTCCTCGTCTGCTACATCGGCACGATGGGTATGGCCCACGGACTGGAAACTCTGCTCGACGCCGCCGCTGAACTGCAGCGTCAGAATTCAAACGCGCACTTTCTTCTGGTAGGTGAGGGCGCAGAGAAAGAGAGAATCAAAGCCTCCGCGCAATCCCGCGGATTGGCGAATGTAACCTTTCTCGATCAGCAGCCGCGCGAAACGATCCCCGCCTTCATTTCCGCTTCCGACGCCTGCCTGGTCCTGCTGAAGAAGACCGACGTCTTCAAGACTGTCATCCCCACTAAGATGCTCGAGTTCATGTCCTGTGCCCGTCCGGTCATTCTCGGCGTCGACGGCCAGGCCCGCCAGATTATCGAAGACGCCGCCGCCGGAATCGTGATCGAGCCCGAAAATGCTGATGCCATGGTCAGAGCAATTCAGCACTTGTCCGCAGATCGCGAACTCGCCACGGCCTTAGGTGAAAATGGAAGGGAACACGTAATGCATCACTTCTCGCGTGGAAAAACGGCAGAAAAGTATATTGAGGTTCTTCAAAAGATGATCAAGAACCCGTAATTTAACTCGAAAGCCGCACCAACCCGCTACGGGTGTACCGCGTACAGCGAAACCGCCGTAGCCAACGTCATGGCAGCTTCAATCGACCTACCCGCTACCAACTTGCCCGCACTCACCGGTACAAAGAGAATGTCATCTCCCTGTAACGTCACATCCGGGACCTTCGCCTCCAGCATCTTCTTTAACTGAACGTTGGTTTCCGTCATGCCGGCGGGCGTCTTGCGGATGATTCGAGCGCCGCCCATCTTCGCCGTGCGATTCGTGCCCCCGGCCAGCGCCAGCGCCTGCAGGACCGTGAGCGTACCATTGTCGACGAGCAAGCCACTGGGTCGGCCCACATCCCCCACCACATAAATGATTGGAGCCCTCGGAACATTGATCGTGTCGCCCGGCAGGATGTCGATATTGCCGCTGAGATCATCGGTCAGATTCCGCGGCAGATTGATGCGAATCGGTTCCGGCTGGTTGCGCCGAATGACTGCGATCTTGCGCGAGGCAGACGGACTGAATCCACCTGCTTGAGAAATAACCTCGTAGAGCTTGTGATCCGAGACATCGGGATAGATCCCGGGTTTGCTCACTTCGCCGATTATGGTGACACCTTGAGAAGCGGCCTCGTCGACAAAAATCGTCACATGCGGACTGCGGACGAATCCGCCGTCCGCAAGCCGCTTTTCGATCAGCGTCTGCGCTTCTTCCTGCGTCAGACCATCGACGTGCACATAGTCGATCAGGGGAAGGTAAACGTCGCCAGAATTGCTCACCCGAGCCTTCGTGGCCAGTTCCGGCACATTATACACGCTCACTTCGATCAGGTCTCCTGGACCCAGCTTTTCCAAGGCCGATTGGTCGGGCGAGTTCTTCGCCGTCTCAGGCGTAATCGAAGGCGAAGTCTGTGCTGCGCCAGAGGCATTGGTTGCCGCCTGTGAGATGGGCTGTGCTGCGGGAAGTTCACTGGGAGGATTGCTCTGCGCAGGAGTGGCGCTGTTTGCCGGCTGCTGGGCGGCAGCACCACTCACCACAACCAACAATGCCATAATGAGAATCAAGAAAGCGCCGCCGCAGCGACTGAAACCCGAGGTGCCCGACTCCATCAGAAAACCCCTGAAGTGTTAAGTGAGATTTTGAAGAGCAGTTTAGCACAGCACGACAGGTTGCACTCTCGCTATCCGCGACCCAGAATTAGTTTTCCACAGGTTTCTGCAGCGGGGTGATTGAAACTCACTTTCTGGTACTGCTACAGTCGGGACACTCTCAACTTCGTCAGGAATCTACTCACTAACTATTAACTGCAGGGTATCGCTGCAATACTTGAAGAACGTGAGCCAGCATGCCTCGTCTGCATGTTTGCTCGCCGAAGGTGGCATAGTTGACTGGCGTTTTTCTCGGGACATTCGTATTAGCGCTGCTGTCGGCCTTTGTGCTCACGCGGTACGTCCGCGATTTCGCCACCGCCCACGGCTGGGTCGCGGTTCCCACCCAGGAACGTCATCTACATTCCAGCCCTCTCCCACGTCTGGGCGGAGTGGCCATTTTTCTTTCGTTCTCTTTCTGCATGGGGATGGCGGCCCTTTGGGCCCTTGAGAGTCCCCGAATGCACGCAGCTTTTTCCTTAAAAACGCTGCTGACCATCATCCTGCCGGCTGCGCTCGTTTTTCTTCTGGGCGTCTATGACGACATCCACGGCGCCGGACCCTACTTCAAGTTCTCGGTGCAGGGCGTCGCCGCGACCATGTTGTACATGGGTGGGTTGAAGATCATCAACATCCCGGTCCTGTTCGGCGACATCAAACTGCCCTGGATCGTGGGATGGGCCTTCACCGTTCTGTGGGTTCTGGCTATCACCAACGCGTTCAATCTCATCGACGGCCTCGACGGTCTGGCCGCCGGATCGGCTCTGTTCTCTACGCTGGTGGCATTTGTCGTGGCACTGCTCGCCGGTTCTTCGCTGGTGACCGTGATGACCATCGCGCTGGCGGGTGCGATTCTCGGTTTCCTGCGCTTCAATTTCAATCCGGCGACGATTTTCCTCGGCGACTCCGGCAGTCTCTTCATCGGATTCGTTCTGAGCGCGCTCGCCCTTCAGGGAGCACAAAAAGCTCCGACCATCGTGGCGGTCGCGATCCCGGTTGTTTCTTTCGGCTTGCCGATTCTCGAAACAGCGCTTTCTATCGTCCGGCGCCTCATCAGCGGCCGCCCCGTCTTCACCGCCGATCGCGAGCACATTCACCACAAACTGTTGCAGCACGGCATGACGCATCGCCAGGTCGTGATTTCGCTGTACGGCGTCTCAGCTGGGTTCGCCATGCTCAGCCTCTTCCTGCTGTGGCCGACCGGTAGTTCTCTGGGACTGGTCCTCGCGGTGCTTGGCATCGGAATCTGGATTGGCGTCCAGCATCTCGGCTACCTCGAATTTGGCGAATTGGCGCGCGTCGCGCACCGCACCCTGGATCAGCCGCAGATCTTCGTCAATAACCTCGCCATCCGGCGGGCTACTGAGGAACTCAAAGTCGCGCGCGATTACGATCAGGTTCGACGCATTCTTGTCGCTGCCTTCGGTAGCAACGACTTTGACGGTTTCGAGTTGAAACTAGAACTGCTTCCGGGGGAAGTCGTTCCTTTCGAAACGGACTCGTCCGCCGCGCGGCGCGCTGGAAACTCGTTCCGCTGGACCAAGTCTGGTGCGCCGAAAGTCCTTGATGCCGCGACGGTGTGGAACCTCGCTCTGAATCTGTTGAGCTCCGCCAACCGGCGGCGCGGTACGCTGACCGTGCAGCGGCTCTATTGTTCGCGCGACCTGCAGATCGACATCAACCTGCTCACTTCGACATTTCCCATCGCTCTGGCCGACGCTCTCGACCGCACCCTCGCGCATTCGGCGCAGGTCATCGCCCTTCCCGAACAGGACGCCTCGCTCATCGCCGCCCAGGCTGGCTAAGTCCGACAGTCTCGTCGCTACACGCAGGACAAGCCTCAGTCCATGACTGCTCGCATTCAGAAGCCGATTGAATTTTGGGCGGGGTCAAGCAGACATCGCACCGCTACCGCAGGCGGAGAAGAACTGCCCGCAGCAGTCAACACGCGGCTACAGCCGGAGAGGAGCTTTCAGGGGAGAGCGTTTGAGTTACAGTTTCGCGCTGGCGTAGGAGTTGATTTCGCAGTTCAAGCAAACTTCTTCAAAAGCAGGAGCTGTCCATTCCATGATTTCCCCCAGTCAATCGTTCGCCGGGTAGGCCGCGAACGTTTGGTTAGCATAGCCGACCCTCAGGATGAAATCAATACTCCCGGCAAAAAATAACGCGCCGCAACCCGCGTTCCGCAAGGCCTTTGAGATGAGATCGATAGCGGAGTGTGCAAGTTTCTGCACACTTCAGCTCTGAGGCAGCATTTCGGGCCCCGTTTTCCACACCCGGAACCACTGCCGTTACTTTCTGCGTCTTCGCTATCTGTTTACCTTTCAACTTCACTGAATCGAAGCGAGGAATCAGCGGCTTATGTTTGGCAAGACTTTGTACGGCAGCACTTTTAAGGACGTCAATTTCGTTCCTTTGCAGTCCGCCACATTCTGCGCGCAGTGCGAGATGATCAGCACCAATAGCAAGCCCTATTGCCTCGCGTGCGGTAGCCATGCCCTGCTCGGCCTCTCGCGCGTGCTCGGTGGATCGCTGCGCCACCAGCAAACCGCGCACCTTATCACCGACACGGAACTCAACAATCTGGTGCGCGATCTGCTCCGCACCGTCCCTGACCCGGACGTCGTTAACATTGCCGATGATTTTCATATGCCCTCGCTGGCGCAGCGCAGCCAGCTCCGCGTCGCCAACGCCGCTCATCCTGTCTCTGGCTTTCGCGCCGTCTCGTCGGAAGAAATCGAGATTCATCCCGCGGAACTCGATCTGGAGCCCGCCATCAGCGCAATTACCGAACGCGCCCAGCATCTGACCGGAGCCACCGGAGCGGCCATCGCCCTGCGCGCCGGTGACGAAATCGTTTGCCGCGCCCGTGCCGGAAGAACTGCCCCCGACCTCGGAGTCCGCCTGCAAACGGACGCCGGTATTTCCGCCGAAGCCGTCCGCTCCGGTGAGATCATGCTCTGCCACGATGCCGAGCGCAACCCGCGCGTGGATCTCGCCAGCTGCCGCCGCCTCGGAGTCCGCTCCATCCTCGTCTCGCCTTTGCGCCACTACCGCCGCACGCTCGGCGTGTTCGAGGTGCTGTCGTCGTCCCCTGGCGCCTTCGACGAGCGCGACGTGGCGACCATGCAACTGCTCTCCAGCATGATGGTCGCGGCCATCTCCCGCATCTCCAGCCTGCACCAGGCCCAAATCCTGCGTCGCGCCGGCTAGGGCGCTCCGCGAAGGCCGTCCGTGCCGCGAAAGACTTAGTTCGCTAGGAAGCCAGCTTGTTGCGAACCAGCTCTGGTGGCGCAGCGCTTTCAGCGCTGCGATAAGGCGTCCTCTATTCAAGGGCTTCAGCCCCTGAGGTTCCTAGCACATTTCTGCGATCCCCACCTGGCAGCAAAGGCCCCCTGTCGTCCTTCTGATTTTTCTTTGCCTGCTTGCTTTTCGACCATCCCGCGCTAATATGGAGCCACAAGAAATAGGGCCCATTTCCCATGGCTGTGATGACCTCGGCGTTGCAGACGGTATCACCCAACCGTCGCCGGCGTGTGCGGCATAAGATTCAAACGCCGGCGTATGCCACTTTCACCGGAGAATCCCAAGGCGCGATGCTCGATCTCCACGAGATCGTTGACATCAGCGAAGACGGCGTCGCCATTCAATGCCACTCTCCTTTGGAAGTGGAAAGGCGCGTGAACCTGTGTCTGGACTTGGCCGATTGCGCCGACCATATCTACACCACCGGACAGGTCGTCTGGTCGAACGCTTCGGGGCGTGCCGGACTTCGTTTCTCCGAACTCTCGCCCGAGTCCGTGGCCCGATTGCGCGAATGGCTTTTCGTCAACGTGATGGCCGGAGTGGCCAACGGTGACGCAGAGGTGGCCGCTTTCGTCGGTTCGCGCGACGCCGCTCCTCCCCGGCCCAATTACACCGACACGCTTGCGGCTGTGACCGCGGTGCAGCGGCAGGTGGAGGCGCTCGGTTCCGATCTCGCCGGGGCGTTGCAGTTGATTGCCGGGCGCGCCCAAACTCTGGTTCGCGCCTCCGGTGCCGCGATTGCCCTCGCGGACGCGAATCCCGATTTCATGGTGTGCCGCGCCAGTTCCGGCGCAGACGCTCCACCCGTCGGCGCGCGTCTGCATGTGGGCTCCGGTTTTTCCGGCGGAGTGCGTGAAGAGCGGCATACTCCTCCGCTGCGATGATTCCGAAGTCGATGTCCGCGTGGATCGCGAAAGCTGCCGCGCCTTGGGTATTCGTTCCATCCTCGCGGTGCCTGTTCGGGCGAACGACAAGTCGATTGGGATTCTCGAAGTTTTCTCGGACCAGCCTGACCGGTTTTCCGCGTCGGATGGCGGGGTGATGCAACGCCTTGCCGAGACCATCGTCGCCGCCGTCAACCGCGCTGCGCGCGCCGAAAATCTTCCGCCCCTCGGAACCAAGCCGGCCGCGATTCAGTTTGCTCCAAGCCCCGGCAGCGTGCTCTTCGCTTCCGAGCCGGCGCCAGAAAAGAAGATGGACGGTGCCGAGGAAAAGATTTCTGGCGGTATCAGCCTGCCGCGGACACACCTGATCATCCTGATTTGCGCCGCCATCGCCATCGCTTTTGTTCTCGGCTACGGCCTCGCCCCCTTGATTCAGAGCAGGCTGCAGAATCGCGGCCGCAGCGCGCTGCCCACCGTTCTGGCATCGTCTCGGCCTCCGAAGTCGGACACGGCTGCGCCGCCAACCATCGAGACCGCAACCTTCGATCAGCTTCGCCAGATTGCAGAGAACGGCGATCCCGCGGCCCAGAACATGCTGGGCCTTCGCTATTCGACCGGCGAGGGGGTGAAACTCGACGAGCGAGAAGCCGTTCGCTGGTATGTCAAAGCCGCGGAGCAGGGTAACGTTGCCGCTCAGTCGAAGTTGGGAACCATTTACTTCAGCGGTCGTGGCGTTCCGCAGGACTCTTCGCAAGCTTACTTCTGGATGGTCGTGGCCCGTTTGAGCGGCGATCATGCCAGCGAAACCCTCGGACCATTTGTTCGCGCGCGTCTCACTCGCGCCCAAGTCACCTCCATCGAACTGGAAGCCGATCGCTGGCTTCACCAGCACCAGACAGCCGCAAAGCCCCCCGCCGGACGTTAGCGCCTCGCCTAAATCCACCTTCAGAGGCGTCATCCTGACCGGGACCGTTTCTTTCTCTGAGTCTGAACGGCGTTTCTCTGGAAGGCGTCATCCCGATCGGAGCCGTTCTTCAGGCGAAGGGAGGGATCTCGCGCGGATCGAACGTGCTACTGTCGGTACCCGGCGCTAGAATACCCTCAGAGGCTCCTGTGCCCACCCTCCGCGACATCCTCGACCGCAGAGTTCGCGAGGCCGAGCCCGCTCTCTACGAAAAACTCGACAACCACCGCGTCCGCTGTTTCTCCTGCGGACACTGCTGCCCGATTCCCGAAGGCCAACCCGGCGTCTGCAAAGTCCGCTACAACCGCGGCGGCACACTCTACGTCCCCTGGGGATACACCGCCGGAATGCAATGCGATCCCATCGAAAAGAAGCCGTTCTTCCACGCCCACCCTGGCGCGCTCGCCTACAGTTTCGGCATGCTGGGCTGCGACCTGCATTGCGGCTACTGTCAGAACTGGGTGACGTCGCAAGCGCTGCGCGATCCGAACGCCGTGTCTCCGCCGCTGGAAGCCTCGCCGGAAGCCCTCGTGCGCGATGCCCTCGACCAGGGCGCGAAAGTTCTGGTCAGCACCTACAACGAGCCGCTCATCACCAGCGAATGGGCGGTCGCAGTATTCAAAGAAGCCAAAGTCGCAGGCCTGCTCACCGGATTTGTGTCCAACGGCAACGCTACTCCGCAAGTTCTCGAATACCTGCGCCCTCATCTTGATTTCTACAAAGTGGATCTCAAGAGTTTCGACGACCGCCACTATCACGAACTCGGCGGACGCATCGGCCCCATCCTGGACAGCATCCGCCGCATTCACCAGATGGGATTGTGGATCGAGATCGTGACTCTGCTCATCCCCGGCTTCAACGACTCCGCCGACGAACTGCGCCGCCTCACCGAATTCCTCGCTGGCATTTCACCGGACATTCCTTGGCACGTGACCGCGTTTCACGGCGACTACAAAATGCAAGGAGAAGACCAGCGCGACACGACTGTAGAAGATCTGTTGCAGGCTGCTGAAATTGGCCAAGCGGCAGGACTGCGCTACATCTATGCCGGCAATCTTCCCGGCATGGTCGGACCCTGGGAAGACACCCGCTGCCCCCAGTGCAGCGAGACTCTGATCCGCCGCTACGGATACCACATCGAAGAGTACCGCCTGACCGCCGAAGGCCGCTGCCTGCGCTGTTCGTGCCAAATCCCCGGACGCTGGGCCGCCCGCTTCGACGGCCAGATCACCTCTCGTCCTTTCCTTCCGCACAAACGCTCCCGTTTATTTACAATCACAAGTCGCTGAATCTTGATGATGCTAATTTTTGCTTATGTGTTGATTTTGATCATGTGTTGATTTTGCTTATGTGGGGACAGCCGCCTTCGGCTGTCCGCCGGGCGCAGCCTGGCAGTAGTTGCGGCAAATCGATCAAACCGGACCGATGCGCAAAACACCAATCCTCGCTCTCTGTGCAGCGCTGGGCTTCCTGCTCACTTCCTGTACGCCCCGCGACTTCCTGACGCGCCGCCTCGCCACCGATCTCATCGCGGCCTCCGATGCCTTCAAGACGCCCCAGCAGTTTGCGCTGCAGACCGGAGTCCTCTCCAACAAGGACTACGTCTCACCAGAGTATCTCGTTCTGCAACAACACGGCTGGATTTCCGCCACCACCACGCGTTGCGCTCCCGGCATGGTCCCGCCGCCTTGCTGGGATGTCCTGCTGACTCCGTCGGGCGTCGACACAGTTCGCGCCCTCGTCCCCGCCGAAGAGGCCAACAAAGCGTCATTCTTTATCCCTGTGGCCAGAAGGGAACTGATCGCGGTTACCAGCATCAGCAAGCAAGGCAGCCAGGCCGATGTGGAGTTCACCTGGAGATGGGTGCCCTTGAACGAAGTCGGCGCTGCGCTCTACTCCGGCGACCTGCGCTACCACTCGACCGTCGGATTTCGTCAGTACGACGACGGCTGGCGTCTGCTGCAGAGCGCTCCCCACTCCGCGCAAACGCTCGATGACGCCTTCAAAAACGCCGAGCCTGCCCAGTGACCAATCCTCCGCCGCATACACCGGCGTGGGTTGAGTCTTCCGCGAAGTGGCTGACTCCGCGCCGCATTCGCGCTCACGCCGTCGTGCTCGCGGTTTGCCTGTGGGGTGTTTGCGCCGTCGACTTTCTCACGCCCGGCTGCTTCGACCGCGCCGCCAACATCAAGTTTCAGGATTTCCTTTCCTTCTACATCTCCGCCCGCCTGATTCATCAAGGCCGCGCAGCGGAACTGTACGACGACCAAGCACGCACCGCCGAGATGCTCGCCATCCTTCGAACCCGCGTGGGGACGGACGCATCCGTCCGTCCAGATTCGAAGCCTGCCGGGCGCGAATCCGTGCTCCCTGCCGAGGTTCATAACGCCACGAACGTCCGCCTGCCCAATCTTTATGGACCGCAATTCGCGCTCCTATTCGTTCCGCTCACGTACTTTCCTTTCCTGATCGCCGCGCAGATCTGGGTTGCGCTGAACCTTCTTGTGTATGGGCTCTGCGTGTATTTGATCTGGAAGGCCTGTCCCGCATTACGCCGTCACCAATCGCTCGTCGCTCTGTGTGCTCTCGCCTTTCCCCCGCTGTTCCATGTCTTCGTGCGCGGTCAGAATTCCGCCCTGGTGCTGGCCTGCTTCACGGCGGCTTTTCTGGCGTTCCGCGCCGATCGTAGCTGGCTGGCAGGATTCGCTCTCGGCCTGCTGATATTCAAACCCCAGTTCCTGGTCGCGATCCCGCTCGTGCTGTTGTTGGCGCAAGCGTGGAAGGCATTTGCCGGACTCGTGATTTCCGCCAGCGCTCAGTTGATCTTCACCAGGATCTATTTCGGTCCCGCCCTGGTGTACTCCTACCTCGACACGCTCCATCACATGTCGCGCCTCGGCGCAGCCGAACTCAGTCTCGCGCCGATCCAGATGCATTCCCTGCGCTCCTTCTGGACACTGCTGATCCCCTGGCCCCAGCCCGCATTCGCGCTCTACGCTTTCACATCCGTCGCCGCAATCGTGCTCGCCGCAACCACCTGGAAGTCCTCCGCCACACTTGCGCAGCGCTTTTCGGCACTTACTCTCGCCGCAGTCCTGGTCAACCCGCATCTCTTCGTCTACGACCTGCTGGCCCTCGCTCCCGTATTGCTCCTCTTGGTGGACTGGCTCCTCACCCAACCGCAGCACCCATCTTCCGCCACGCTTCGGTTGCTCGCATATCTCGCGTTCGTCCTGCCTCTCGTTGGACCCCTCTCTCAATGGACTCACCTTCAACTTTCCGTTCCAGTGTTCGCCGCGTTGTTATGTGTCGTGTGGCAAACATCCAGAACTCCGAGTCACAAACTTGCTTCCAACGAATCCCGCGTTGTATAACGCTTCTTCCCACCGGGAACCCTATGCGACTCCACAAAATTGCCCTGGTCGTCCTGATGCTGTTGAGTTGTGCGCTCGCCATGATGGCGCAAAGCAAGCCCAAGCTCACGCTCGACGAGTTCTTCAACTCCGTCAGCTTTCCCGCGGTTGACGTTTCGCCTGACGGCAACTCGGTCGTCATCGCGACCGAGCGCGCCGACTGGGACCAGCAAATCTTCCGCACCGACCTCTGGCTTTACCGCGACGATGGCAAGGGCGGATCTTCTCTTGGCAATCTGATTCAGTTGACGCAGTCGGGACACGATTCTGATCCGAAGTGGTCGCCCGATGGACGCTGGATCGCCTTCCTCTCCGAGCGCAAGGCTTCCGCGGAGAAAGGTAGCGACTCCGATTCGGATGCGGACTTGAAAGACGAAGCCGCCAGCCAGATCTACCTCATCTCCCCCAGCGGCGGTGAAGCCTTCCCGGTGACGCAGGGAGAAGAAGATGTTCACGCCTTTTCCTGGGCACAGAATTCGCACACGATCTACTTCTCCACGCGACAGCCCTGGAGCAAGACTCAGAAAGACGACTACAAGAAAGAATGGAAGGATGTCGTCCAATATCGAACCGCCGAGCGCGGCGATGCGATCTTCGCGCTCGACCTGGATGCTACGCTCGCCCGCCACGCTGCGGCGCCGGGAAAAGCAGACGCTGCAAAGAGTGATGGCGACAAAGAGCCCGACCTCACTCCCGGCGCGATCGAACTCGCTACCATGCCCCTGCGTGTCGATCACCTGCTCGCTTCGCCCGACGGGACCAGCCTCGCCTTCCTCACGAATGCCATCAACCAGCGCCAGGAAAAATCCGAAGACATCGAACTCTACACATTCGCTTTGGCTGTCTCTCGGAGGGTTGTCGACGCCAATGGCAAGCCCGACCCCGATCGTCCTTATCCCATCCGCATCACCCAGAACCAGGCCGCCGAAATCCGCCCACGCTGGTCCGCCGACAGCCGCCACATCTTCTTCGGCGTCGAGGTCGGGGACGTTTCCGGTCCTTACCGCGACTTGCAGCCGCACCTCTATTGGGTAGATCCCTTCAGCAAGAAAGTCGAACAGTGGGCCAAAGACTTCACCGGCCAGATCGTCAGCTATGAGCCTTCCGCCAACGGAGTCGTTGTGACCGCGCGCCTCGGCACCGAGGTTCAGATGTACACCGCTGCCAATCCCTCGGATTCGCTGCACCCGGTCACCGGTCAGAAGGGAACGTACGAGGACCTCTCGACGGGATTGCGCACGCAGCGCGTCGCCTTCCAATACTCCTCGTTGACCACGCCGACCGAGGTCTACCTGGCGGATGGCCCCAATGCGGTGGCGACAGCCCGCGCGATCACTTCCTTCAACAAACTCTTCACCGAGCGCGACCTGCCGCAGGGCAAGCCCTACCATTGGAAGGCCGACGACGGCACTACAGTTGAAGGCATGCTGATCTATCCTCCGGGCAAATTTGAGGCGAAGCACCTGCCCATGCTGACCTTCATTCACGGCGGTCCCGCCGACGCCGACGGCAACCACTTCGAGGCCGACTGGTACCAGTGGGCAGGCCTGGCCGCGACGAATGGATGGCTGGTCTTCGAACCGAATTACCGCGGCTCGACCGGATACGGCGACAAGTTCCTGATGCAGATCGTTCCGCAACTCGTCTCGCGCCCCGGCAAGGACATTCTCGCGGGCGTCGACGCGCTGGTGAAAGACGGCATCGCCGACTCCGATCACCTCACCATCGGCGGCTACAGCTACGGCGGATACATGACCAACTGGCTCATCACCCAGACCACGCGCTTCAAGGCCGCCGTCACCGGCGCGGGCGCGGTCGAGCACATCGGCAACTGGGGCAACGACGATACTACCTACGACGACGCCTACTTCCTCGGCGGGCGTCCCTGGGAAGCCGCGCAGCGCTATCACGACGAGGCCGCGATCTTCCAAATGGACAAAGTCCGCACGCCCACGCACATGGTGGCCGGCGCCGACGACATCCGCGTCGCCGTGCTCGAAGACTACTTGCTGGAGCACGCACTCTACTCGCTCGGCATCCCGAACAAGTTGTTAGTCTTCCCCGGCGAAGGCCACTCGCTCGCGAAGAATCCCTGGCACGGCAAAATCAAAGTCCGCGAAGAGTTGAAGTGGCTACAGAAGTACGGCGGCGTACCAGCTTCTTCCAACTGATCGCAACTCAGACAGCCTTATCACCCAGCCCTGTCACCCAGCCTTGTCATCCTGAGGCCCGCGCTTTTTGCGGGCCGAAGGATCTATGCAACTCGTCGGCAGCGTCGATGCTGCCGGCGAAGTGCATAGGTTCTTCGCGTTGCTCAGAATGACAAGTTCGGGGGGACTCCCCCCATTTTTTTCGTGTACTCTCCTAAAATCCTGATTCATAAGCACTTGCTACGTCGGTATACCCCCTGATCCCCGCAAAATCTTGAGCCGCAAGGACTTGCAGCTAAAATCTTACAAAATAAAGACTTAGCTACGGGCCGAGGGCTTTGCCTAAAAACCATCATAAAACCCTCCATTTTTAGGCAACACTCAGAGTTTTTAGGCAAGCAGCCGACTAGCGACGAGGCGGACGGATTGGCAATCTTCCCGTTGTCTTGGGGACTTCATTCGAGCACCCGCCTTTTCTGATGGCGGCGTCACCACATTCGAGAACTTCCGCAATATTCTCACCTTCACCTTTGATACTACCTGCCGGAGTCCGGTACACATCGTAAATTTTCGAGAGGGTCGCTTCCGAATCGCCGCTGGGCGGCTGGAGAAGTGCCGAACGAAATCGCATCTGCTTCACCTGTTCTGAGGGATTGAACATACCCTACTAGGGCGTGTTCACACTACATCAATAATTGACGAGTAAGATGAGTGGCATGGAACTTACTCAACAACAGTATGGGCGAATTCAAGAGTGCTTGCCGGTGCAACGCGGCAATGTGCGTCACGAGAATTTGGTCTTGCTCAACGCCATCCTCTATGTGGCCGAGCATGGGTGCAAGTGGCGCGGATTGCCCCGCCGGTTTGGCAATTGGCACAGCATCTACGTACGCATGAATCGCTGGGCCAAGAAGGGTGTGTTGGATCAGGTATTCGCCAAGTTGCAGCAAGAGCAGATTCTGCGGCTCAAGATCGAAGCCTTCAGTTTGGACTCGACTTCGGTGAAGGTGCACCCCGACGGCACTGGGGCTTTAAAAAAAACGGACCGCAGGCCATCGGAAAGTCGCGCGGCGGATGGAACACCAAAATTCATCTGGTTGCCGCGAATGCTCGAACGGCAATAATTTTCTGCTTGTCGCCCGGAGAAGCGCACGATGCTCCGGTGGGCCGGCAACTGCTGCTGGAACTCGGTCCGTTGCCGGTCGAAGTTCCGCTAGTGATGGACCGTGCCTACGAAAGCGACGAAACCCGTCAATTGGTGCTGGAATTGAATATGATCCCGGTGGTGCCGCCCAAATCGAACCGGCGCGAACCTTGGGATTACGATCGTGAACTTTACAAGAAACGGAACCAGATAGAGCGCCTGTTTCGACGACTGAAAGGGTTCCGCCGCATCTTCTCGCGTTTCGAGAAACTCGACGTTGTCTTTCTGGCCTTCATCTACTTTGCATTCATCATCGAAGCTCTGCGATAGTGTGAACAGGCCCTAGATACGTCGGTAGTTCAGAAACCACGGAACCCCTCGAATTGGATCCCGGAATTGGGTGGTAACTTTCTCGGTTCCGGGCCGAAGCCCACAAAAGGCCCGTACCACAGGCCGTTCTCTCAAACGGCACAAGCCAAAGACCTTCGTATCATCCTCAGGACTTGCGTCTTACGCTCGTTTGTTTTCAACTGGCTACACCCCAGTGGCTACCACCGAACATACAATCAACGACGCCCTCGCTGAACTTCTGCGTGGCACACGCCGGGCATGGCGTGACAGCGACATCGTTAGTTCTGAGAATACGGGGCAGCTTAAGGGCAGTACCGCACGTCCAGACATTCTTGTCGTGGAGCCGAACGTCTCACCTGTAGTGATTGAGACAGAAGTTATGCCCGCCGTCACGGTCGAAGTTGAGGCTGTCGCCAGACTGGGCGCACAGATGAAAGCAACAGGCCGCACGATTCTTTCCTCTATTGCCGTGCGATTGCCCCTGAGGTTGCGGGAGAAATCGGGGAAGGCTTTGCAGAAGGAGTTGCTTAGCAGCGCCGATCTGGAGATGGCGCTCTATACCGGAAGTAGCCCATCGGTTGCAGCCCGATTCCCGCACACGGGATGGATACTCGGAACGGTAGCTGATCTATCACTTCTCACGCAGTCCGCAACGGTTCCCCCTGATGTCATCGATGCGGCTGCAACGGAATTGGTGAATGGAGTGAGCGAAGCGGCTGGACGGTTGGCTGAAATCGCAAATCAAAACAGTGAAGCCGTTGAGAAAATTGCCAAGGAACTGTATCAGGAGGATGGCGAACAGACTCGGCGAATGGCGACGACGATCTTGGCAAACGCCTTCGTGTTTCATGAAACCTTGGCTGGAGCGTTACCGAAAGTCAATTCGATTGATGAGCTTCGTGGCAAGAGTAGTCTAAACAAATCCTCCGTACTTGCGGAGTGGCAAAAGATTCTGCTCGTGAATTATTGGCCGATCTTCGACATCGCCCGGCGCATTCTTGAACACGTTCCCGTGCAATACAGCAAGACGTTGATAGAGCGGTTAGCGGAGACGGCTGGAAGACTACTTGAGAACCACTTGATGCGCTCTCACGACCTGACCGGGGCTGTGTTCCAGCGAATGATCGTTGATCGCAAGTTCCTTGCTGCCTACTACACGACCCCGGCTTCTGCTGCCCTGTTGCTCGGATTGGCGATTGTCCCAGATTTGACTCCTGCGATGAAACCGTGGGGAGACCCAGAAAACGTCAAAGCACTTCGCATCGCTGACTTCGCCTGTGGCACTGGTACTTTGCTAACGACTGCCTATAGCCGGGTCGGGCAAATGCACGAACTTGCAGGCGGCGACTCCGAAGCGATCCATGCCGACATGATGGCGCACGCAATTATCGGTTGCGATGTGCTTCCCGCTGCCGCACATCTCACGGCATCAATGATTGCGGGTGCACACCCCACCGTCAAGTACAACCAAAGCCTCATCATGACCGTGCCATACGGAAACATGGAAGGCGACCTTGCACTTGGCTCTCTCGACTTGTTGAACCCACAAGCGAAGCTCACGGAGTTGGCGATTACTGCAAAGGCAGCCGAAGGAATGGGTGAAAAAGAGAAAGAGACGTGGGCTGCGCTTCCACACGCATCCTTTGACTTGGTAGTCATGAACCCGCCGTTCACCCGCTCAACAGACCACGGGAGCAGCAAGCATAACAACGTACCGAACCCGATGTTTGCGGCGTTCGCCAATACTAAACAAGAGCAGAAGAAGATGGCGGAAGCCATGCAGCAACTAACCGCTGGAACGAGCGCACACGGCAATGCCGGTGAAGCTTCAATCTTCTTGGTTCTTGCTGACCGGAAAATAAAGGATGGCGGTCGGCTGGCATTAGTAATGCCTCTGAGCTTAATGATGGGTGAGTCGTGGGAAGACTCACGCACCCTGCTAATGAAAAATTATTGTGACCTAATCCTCGTTTCAATTGCCGGAACCACCGACAACGATTCTTCATTTTCCGCCGACACTGGCATGGCTGAGTGCCTTGTGACGGGACGGAAGTACAAGCAGGAGAACAAACGTGCAACGTTCGTGGTTCTGAAGGAACGCCCCTCTTATCCACTGCTGGGATTGAGTGCGGCGGAACAAATCCACCGCCTTATCGCTGGAAAGAGTATGCGTGCTCTGGAAGATGGCCCTGTCGGTGGGACGCACCTGTACTTCGGAGACGAGATCATCGGCCAAGCAATGAATGCGCCGTTACCTGACTCCGGGGGTTGGAATTTGGCACGTATCGCCGACTTATCCTTAGCACAAGCAGCATACGAGCTAGCAGATAAACAGCGGGTATGGCTGCCGGGGATGGACAAAGCTCAGGCCATCAAGATTCCGATAACCACGGTGGAGGTAGTGGGCAAAATAGGCCCACACCATCGGGATATAAATGGCAAGACTTCGGAGGGCATTAGAGGGCCATTTGAGATTCGAGATGTAAAGGGAAACGAAGTGCCAACATATCCGGTGCTTTGGGCGCATGACGCAAAACGAGAACAGGAGATGTGCTTTGATGGCGATTCTGAGGGTCTCCCACTTAAGGGAGCAACTATCGAACAACAAGAGTCAATCGATGAGAAGATCGCCAGTATTTGGGCCACCGCCTCAAAATGTCACTGCAACCTCGATTTTCGTTTCAATAGCCAGTCTACTGCGATGCAGTTCACTCCACGGCGAACGATAGGCGGTCGGGCGTGGCGGGCAATACAGGCGTCTTCCGATCAGCAAGAGAAAGCACTGGTTGTGTGGGCAAACACGTCACTTGGATTGTTGTTGCGCTGGTGGCACTCCAATAAGCAACAGTCTGGAAGAGGCAACCTTTCTAAGTCTACTCTGCAAACGTTGCCTGTGTTGGATGTTCCGGCGTTGGCACCACCGAAGCTTGAAGCCGCAGTGAAGATATTCGATTCGATGTGCTATAAGCCAATGCTGCCAATCCATCAAATCGACAAAGACCCTGTGCGAAAGGAACTGGATGAACGATTTGGACGTGAAGTGCTGGGCCTGCCCGAATCCGTTCTGGCTCCCGGTGGTGTGCTCGATGTGCTGCGGATGAAGCTGGCGCAAGAGCCTTCGATCCGTGGGAACAAGTAAGTCCTAGTGTTCTGGAAACTGAAGCTCAGCTTGCAACCGTTCGACCGAGTTGATTTCGATGTGGAGGGGTTTGTTGTTCGCCGGGTGCCCCATCCTTGCGTTCTTGGCAAGGGTGGGCAAGGTGAAGCGTGCGGCGAAAGCTTTTTTCAATTCGATCGCGTCATCGTCGGCCACGCAGTGAGCGACCTCACGGCCAGTAGGGGGACGGCCCAATCTCCAATCGCAATTACTGATCCCCCTGTTAGTTTTCCACAGCCCTCCATGTGACGGACAACCTTGACTGAGCATTTCAACCGGTAAATGATGGACCCTGCTGCAACGGTCTGGCCAACACCAAACCGTGCGGCGCTAAGTCCTTTGTTTTACGGATTTTGATATCTAACTTCTTTGTCATGCGGGTTTTGCCGGGAATTTCGCGCTAACCCCATGATTCCAAAGATCACCGGGGGGGAGGGGGGATACCCCCTCCGTTGCGCGAAGTTGAGGATAGGAGAAAAAATATGGGTCTGGAAAATGTTCCACGATGTCAGCACATCAAGGTGAACGGCACGCAGTGCGGGTCTCCCGCCCTTCGCCGTCGGAGATATTGCTATTTTCATGACAAGGTCCGGGGCGAGCAGGCAAGGATTGCGGCCCGGAACTCGCTGGTCAGGTTCGATCTGCCTCTGCTCGAAGACGCAAATGCGGTGCAGTTGTCCCTCATGAACGTGATCCAGTTGCTCGGCAGCGGACAAATCGACCACAAAACCGCCGGACTCATGCTCTACGCCCTGCAAACCGCCAGCGTCAACCTGCGCAACGCCGACTTCGAAGTCGACGAGGTAAGCGACATCGTAATCGACCGCGACACCGTCAGCGCCACTTGCATCAACGGCCCGCAGTGGTTCGAAGAAGATTTTGACGGCGACGGCGAGGAGGGCGAATCAGAGGACACAGAAGAGGACGAAGCGGAATGCGCCACCCAATAGCCGCAACGAAGCCCCGCCGCGAAGTGGGGAGAGCAGCCGACCGCCGGAGGCGTGCAGCGGGCGGTATGGCGCGCCGCGGAGATCGGGTCCATACTCAGCCGC
This sequence comes from uncultured Acidobacteriaceae bacterium, assembly GCA_963701935.1. Taxonomy (GTDB): domain Bacteria; phylum Acidobacteriota; class Terriglobia; order Terriglobales; family Acidobacteriaceae; genus Sulfotelmatobacter. The sequence goes on from CAVPBT010000008.1 coordinate 76,883, forward strand.
ATGAAGACGAATAGGAAATCCGCTCTCCTGCTTGCTGCTCTGGTGCTATTGTGCTCGGCCGCCCTGCTCAACTCGGCAACGCCGCCGGCTTCAGGTCCGGAATATACCAGCGATGGGCAGATGAGGCTGCCGGAGAACTATCGCCAGTGGGTCTACCTGACGACGGGTTTCGACATGAGCTACAACAAGGGCGCAATGCAGATGGACCATCACATGTTCGACAACGTCTTCGTGAATCCGGAGGCGTACGCGGCGTTTCAGCAGACTGGAACCTGGCCGGACAAGACTGTGCTGATGCTTGAAGGCCGACGCGCGGAAGGGAAAGGATCGATCAATCAGCGGGGTAATTTTCAGACTAACGATCTGATGGGAATCGAAGCGCATGTGAAGGATGAAGCGCGCTTTCCAGGGAAGTGGGCGTTCTTCGCCTTCGGCGACGGGAAGACGGCCAAGATGATCCCAACGAATATGGAGTGCTACAGCTGCCATGCTGATCATGCGGCGGTCGATACGACGTTCGTCCAGTTCTATCCGACGCTGCTGCCCATTGCGCAGAGTAAAGGCACTCTGAGCGCGTCATACCAGAAGGAGAGCGCTGAGCAGAAGTGAGCCTCAGCGGCTAAAGCCGAACTGATTTTCCGCCACATACGGCATCGCTAAAGCGATGCCCTGATACGAATCGTGACGTTTTCAGCAAACTGTAAAGCCCACGTCAATTCCACATGCGTTACGCGGCCCTGAGGGCCGCTATTCCACCTTGCAAGGGCCAAGAGCTGGAGAGAGCTACTTCGCGGCGCTGGCGACTTTCACGCCGTGCGAGTTCGCCGCGTAGCGGGCGATGCCGCGGTAGAGGGCTTCGGCGATTTGCTCGCGGTAGCCGTCGCTGCGCAACTTTTGTTCGTCGGTAGGACTGCTGACGAAGGAGACTTCTGCCAGAATTCCGGGCATCGCGCTCTCGGTGAGGACGACGAATCCGGCTTCTTTGATGCCGCGGTCGCGCAGCCCGGGATTCTGCGCCGACAGCGTGCCGTAGAGCGAGCGTTGTACGCTGGCTGCCAGTCGCCGTGATTGCTCGATGCGCTCGTGCAAGTCCGCCGGCGAAAGCGTTGCGGTCACTGCCGCCTTCGCGGCGCTGGCGTGAGTATCAACATCTTTCGATCCTGGCGCCGAAAATAGATTGGTGTAGTACGTTTCCACGCCGCGGGCGGAAGGCAGGTCGCTGTAGTTGGCGTGCACTGAGACGAACAAATCGGCCTGCGATGAGTTGGCGATGCTGGCGCGGTCGTCGAGTGTGATGTAGTTGTCGTCGGGACGCGTGTAGATCACTTCCATCCCCAGGCGGCTTTCGAGCAACTTGCCCAGACGCTGCGAGATTTCGAGGACGAGATCTTTTTCCAGCAAGCCTCGACGGCCCACCGTGCCGAGGTCCCAGCCACCGTGTCCGGCGTCGACGACGATACGCATCTTGGGCACGTGTGTCCGTAGTTGCAGGTCTTCTTTGGTCGGAGGCGGAACCACGATCGCCAGCTTGTTCTTCTCCGCTTCGCCCGAGTTCGGGAACAGGTTTACCGTGCCTTTGGGAGTCGCGCCCACCTTGCGCACTACGACCACGAGACGATACGGATTGGGCTCCAGGCTCACCGAGAACGTGGTGTTGGCCTTGGTTTCGAGGACAACGCGCGTCATGCCTGCCACGGGCTGGGCCATGCGGACGCGGCCGACGAATGAGTCGCCGACCTCAATCGACTTTCCGAGCAATTCGGCCGCCAGCCGCGTGTCGCGCAGATCGAAGTAGATGCGGTCCGGGCCGGAGAGGCGGTGCGCTTCATACTGAATCTGGTCTTCGAGATCGAGCACGACGGTGCTCGAGTCGGCCGACGACCAGTGGCGGATTCCTGTGACCTTCGGGAACTTGGACAGCTCCTGCGGAGTCGCCGGGGTGCTGTCGGATTCGCCGGTATCTGACGAAGTGTCGGGACTCGTGTTATCGGTAGTCGCGGGAGTTGCAGTCGGAGCCGGTGTTACCTTCATTGCCGCAGAGTCGGCTGGCTTGACCGGCATTTTTTCGGTGTGGATCATGGCGCTGCCCAGCTGCGCCTTTTCCATCTTCAACCACACTCCGACAGCAAAGGCGGTGACGATGAAGATGAATGCCACAAGAATCAGGAGGAACGGCCGGCGCCCAGAAGATTCAGTCTGCAGCGCGGCGAACTCGGGTGCAGCGACTTCCGTGGGCGTGACCACCAAGTCGGCCGGCGGAGCCTTCGCCGCAGGTGTGTCGAGAATCAAAGGCTTGTCCGAGATCGCAGGCGCAGGACTCGCCTTCGCCGCGGCCGGTTTTGAGTCCTTTAATGGGACCGCCGGAGCCGGGACAACCATAGCGGGCGCAGCCGGAGCAGGCTTGACCGGAACCACAGCTGGTGCAGCGGACACAACCGGAGCGGCGACAGCGGGAGCCGGTAGAACTGGAGCCGATACAACCGGAGCGGATACGACGGGAGTTGGAGCAACCTTAACGGGGACTGCAGGCGGAGCGGCAACCGCTTTCGGCGGCTCCGCAGCAGGCCTAGGTGTGACACGCGGAGCGGGTTCCAGTTTCGTGGCCGCGGCCTGTGCGGACTGGGCGAAGCGGTCTTCATCTTCCGGCTTCAGCGCGCCCAGGACCAGCTCCGCCAGCAACGTTAGATTGCGGATGTCGCTTTCGTTAAAAGCGAAGGGCCATTCCGAGAACGCCTCAAGCAGGCCAATGACACGGCGGCGGCCGCACAGCGGCACCGCGACCATGGAGCGCGCGCCCAACTTTCGGCAAGCTTCGAGGTTCACGCGGGGATCGGTCTCGGTGTCGTCGCACATCACCGTTTGTGCGGTGCGGAAGCTGGCGCCGGAGAAGGCAGAATCGCGGTCGATGCGCGCGCCGATGTCAGGGCGAATCGAGCCCGCAGCTGCGCGCAACACAATCTCATTGTTTTCTGCCAGAGCGATCGCGAGGCCATCCGCGCCGGTGATGGCGACGGCGCGCTCGGCCACGAGTTGCAGGACTTCGTCGAGGACAAACAGTTCCTGCTGGTCAAACTCTGCGGGCGGAGAGGCAGCGTCGAATCCCTGGTTCCGCGCGGCCAGGGTTTTTCTGCGGCGCACTTGATCGTGCAGGGCAGAGAAGGCCAGCAGTGCCTGCAGAGCGTCGCGTTGCGTAGGTTTCGAGGGATCGTCTTTGGGATGATGCGACGCGGCGGAATCACCGTGGTCCCGCGGCCATCCCGGCACACCAGCACCGGTGAGCGCAGTGGTCACGTCAAGGTCCGGTTTGGTGGTCGTCGTCGCCATTTAGAGACAGTTCACTTGTAAGTTATCGGGGTTTAGCCCGAGTTGCAATTACCTGGACATGACCCTTTGGGCATGTACTTTCGTAAGCTATTGTGCTCCGATTTCGCCTTTCCGGACAGCTTTCGAAAGTCCATTTAGCGATTCAGCCCGAGGAGTAGAATCCAGCCTTCGCAATTCAAGCCAGGACCGCGAGGGAAAGCGCCATGCCCCAACCGCGCACGCAGGCATCTCCCAGCCCAACCGTGGCCGCGTCGATCGTCATCGGCATGCTGGCCATGGTAGTGATTCCAGCAGCATTCACGCTGCATTCGGTGCGCTCTCCGGGAAGGCTCGAGGTTGGACCGGATCCGTCGCCGCACGGTTATACCTGGAGCCTGCTTCTGTTTGTGGTTCCGATTGTCGCGATGCTGTTATGGTTTTTCCCAAGTGAAGGTCTGGAGATTCCGCGACGCTCGTTCTGGAGAACCATCGGTATCCTTGTGCCCATCGGATGCCTGCTGGACGTCATCTTCGCGCAGTGGTTCTTCTGTTTCCCCAACCCTAAGGCGACGCTGGGCATACTCGCACCCGCACTGGGGAAGCCGGTTCCCGTGGAAGAATATGCATTTTATCTGACTGGGTTTATCACGATCTTATTGCTCTACGTGTGGCTCGGCGAGTACTGGCTGTCTGCTTACACGGTGGAAGACTATCGCGCTGAAGCGCAGGCTTTGGGACGTCTGCTGCAGTTTCATCCTGGGTCGCTGGTTCTGGGCATGGGGCTGATTGCGGCTGCGATTCTGTATAAGAAATTCTTTTCTTCCGTGCCTGGAGGCTGGCCGGGATACTTCATCGTGCTGGTGGCCGGAGGATTGATTCCTTCGGCGAGTTTCTATGCGGTCACGCGGCGGTTCATCAACTGGCGGGCGATGAGCCTGACGATGTTCTTCATTCTGCTGGTCAGCCTGCTTTGGGAAGCCACTCTCGCGTTGCCCTACGGATGGTGGAACTATCAGCATCCCGCGATGATGGGAGTGTTTGTTGGGGCCTGGTCTGGTCTGCCGATCGAGGCCGTAATGGTTTGGCTGGCAGTGACGTACGGTACGGTGATTCTGTTTGAAGCGGTCAAGATATGGCAGGCCTCGGGACGTCGAGCGAGAGAGGCGTTTCTGGGCTCGAAACAGGGCTCCTCGTAGAGGTTCTGGGAACGCGTCGCTCTTATCGTCCGAATCTTGTGCCGGCTGAGACGTAGCAAGCTTCGTCTCTACGAATAAGGGTTACAGTTTGAACCATCGTAGTTACTAAGGCGGCGGAGATGATCGGAGATAAGATTCAGCGGATAGGGCCCTGGCCGACCTGATCTCCGGTGGTGAAGTATGGATGCAGGAACATCTCCCGCGCGGCAAGCCAGGGCGAAGCATCGGCACGAGCTGCGCACTCTTACCTACGTTACGCTCGACCAGGCGAATGGCGGCATCGTCCGCAATCTGAGCCATGAAGGCATTGGAGTGCAAGCGGTGGCGGCCCCGCCTCCGCGACAGCAGGTGCGAGTACGCTTCGAATTGCGCGACCCGCGGCTGCGGGTGGAAGCGCGCGGAGAAGTGACGTGGTCCACGTTGTCAGGACAATGCGGCATACGGTTTCTCGATCTGTCACCGCGCATGACGCGCCAGATCAACGAGTGGATTCTGGGTGACCTGCTGGAAGGAGCGTCGCTGCATGCGGATCGAGCCGGAACCATGTTTGCAGTGCACGCTGCGGCCGAAGAGCAGGATGGGTTGATGGTTTCAGCGACTCCGCTCAAGGTCATCGAACTGCCGGTGCGGGTTGATCCGGTTCAGCCGGCGTCCGCGCGTGATACGGCGCCTGAGCAACCGCCCGCTCAACTCGACTGGCTTTCGCAGCCGCTTTCCGGGCGGAGCCTGGTGTGGACGATCAACGCACTCGTGGTGGTGGCGGCGGTGCTGCTGTTCGCACTGGTGTTTCTCGCGGTGACTCGGGAGCCTCCATCAAGGCCATTCGCCATGGCGGGAGTGGGTGCAGCTGTGGTGGCTGCGCTGTATTGGGGATTCTTTCGGATCTTTGGGGGATCGAGCCCGGGTGCTCGATTGGCGCGCCTGGTGGGGTGCGATCTTGAAGAGGAAGAAGCAGCGGACGCGCGCTTTCGGTGACGACTGCCTGCAGCGGCTGAAGCCGGAATTGATTCTGCTGCATTTACGGCATCGCTAAAGCGATGCCCTGATACGAATCTTGAGCTTTCGGCACTCTGTGAAGCCCATCCCTTTTCAAAACGAATACAGGTCCATCTGTGTGACGCGCTGTACTAGTTTGCGAAATACTGCTGTGCCAGCCAGAGCTGGAGAGTGCGCTGCTGTTGCGGTGCGAGCTTTACGAAGCGAATGCCGGTATTTCCGCGCTTGTCCTGCCACGCGATTTCCGCCTTGGCTTTCAGGCTCGACCGCGCGCCGGGCAGGTCGAAGGATACTTGCAGAGACTTGGCGTCGACCGAGTGCTTGGTGTGAATCTGCATTCCTCCCTGGCTCACGTTGATCAGGAAGGCGTCCACGGCCTTCTGGCCTTTGCAACTGAGCGACACCGGCACTTCCAGGCCGGCGCGATGATAACGGAGGCGACCGTCGAGAATCATGCTGCGAGCCGCGGAAAGCGTGCGCACGGCTTGTTCGACGGAAATTGGCTTCTCGAAGGCGAAGAGCGCGCCGCTCTCATCCAGATTCTGGTTGCAGCGCGGGCCGCCCATGATGACCAGGGGCACGGTTCTGGGACTTTCCGCGCTCTGCAGTTCGCGCAGGAATTGTGAGCTGCCGTTGAGATCGCAGTCCACGATGAGAGCATCGATCTTGGATCTGTTGAGCCGGGCCATGGCTCGTTGCGGTTCGTTCTCGACGGAGACGTCCATGTGAAGACCGCCGAGGATGCATTCCAGAACACTGACTTCCTGCCAGTCGCGCGAAACCACCATCGAGGAAAGTGTCATGCAGTCCACTGTAGCGGTGGCGGTAATGTCGCCGTAGATAACCAACGTAATGGGGGCTGACGGGGGCTTCCGGCTTTCGGCTGCCGGCCTTCGCAAACTCGACTCCGACGCGAGCCAACTGGTAAGCCGGTTCGTCTGAAATCCAAACGCTAAGTGTTCTGGTGTCCGGAAGCCGAGAGCCGGTAGGCGGAAGCCGTCACTATTGTTTGCGATACCACGCCACCGTGCGCCGCAGGCCTTCTTCGAAATCGACTTTGGGTTTGTAGCCGAGGCCGGCTTCGGCTTTCGAGATGTCGGCCAGCGAGTGCTTGATGTCGCCGCCGCGCTCAGGGCCGTACTTGGGTTGGCCGCTGTAGGAGGTCAGTCCCTGCAGGGCTTTGAAGGTTTCGTTGAGCGTGACTCGGCGGCCGGTGGCGATGTTGAAGACCTGTCCCGCCACCTGAGCTGAGGGGGCTTTGCAGGCCAGGAGATTCGCTTCGACGGCATTGTCGATGTAAGTGAAGTCACGGCTTTGCTCGCCGTCGCCGAAGATGGCGGGCTGCTCGCCGCGCAGCATCGCGGTGATGAACTTCGCGAGCACGCCGGAGTAGGGAGACGAGGGGTCCTGACGCGGTCCGAAGACGTTGAAGTAGCGCAGGGAGACGGTTTCGAGCTGGTAACAGCGGTAGAAGGAAGTCAGGTAGTGCTCACTGGCCAGCTTGCCCACGGCGTAAGGTGAGATCGGATCGGGTTTCATGTCCTCGTGCTTGGGCAGGGTAGGCGTGTCGCCGTAGGCAGCCGACGATGCGGCAAAGACCAGGCGCTTCACTTTGGCGTCGCGCGCCGCCACAAGGACGTTGACGGTGCCGTCGATGTTGGCGCGGTTGCTGCCAACAGGGTCGAGGACGGATTTCGGGACGGAAGGAATGGCCGCCTGATGCAGGACGAAGTCCACTCCAGCACACGCTTTGTGCATCGCGTCGAGGTCGGCGATGTCGGCTTGGCGGAAATCGATGCGGTCCTGAATCTCCGTGAGATTCTCGCGTTTGCCGGTGGAGAAGTTGTCGACGCCGCGCACTTGCTCTCCCCGGGAAAGGAGTTCGCGCGCGAGGGATGAGCCGATGAAGCCGCCAATGCCAGTAATCAAATAGAGAGCCATGCCTCATCATAAATGGAAGAGACGGTGGCTGGAACCGAGTGGACAACGGTGCAAACGGCGAGAAGGGGAGAGGCGGATGCCAAAAGTCAAGAGCATGAAGCTTGGCATCTGATGAGACGACTTACTCCGTTGTCACTGTTGGTTGGCTCTGGCGGAGGATCCTCAGAAAGTCCTCGCGCATGAGCATCTGGCGGTTTTCGAAGAATTCAAACAGAGCCTTGAGCGCCGCGTCGGGATTTGCGATCTGGGGAATGGCTTCCAGACGGCTGCCGGCGGGCATCGAAGAGGCGATTCCGGGGCCCATGATCGCCGTTGGCCGCGTGATGGTGGCCAGCAGTTCGCGCAAGCGGGACTGTGTTTCATCTGACATGTCGACGAAGGCAATTCCCATACCGAGGTAGGGGTAGTTGACGCGCACGGTGCCTTTGGTCTCAAATCGCACCCCGTTGACTTCCAGTTTCAGGTGCAGGGTGGTTCCGGCCGGATAGGTGGCCTGGGCTTCGACGTAGCAGCCGTGCAGGCTGACGTCGCTGAAGGTGGCCCAGGTCCTGACATCGTGGCCGGCCTCGCACATTTCAGCACTGCCTTCACACTTGTAGCGGGGGCTGCGGCGTTTTTCGGCGCCCTTGAAACGGTCGCTCGAGTCCGCAGATGAGACAGGGTGCTCGGGGTTCGCCTCGCGTGCGGGCGTGGCCGCAGTCGCGGCGACTGGACTGGTGGATTGTTTCAAGGCCCTCAGATAGGCAACGCCGTCGTCGATTTCCTGTGCCATAGGTGTCCCGCAGCGGAAGAGCAATCTCCGCTCTCTCGTCGAATGTCAGACCCGGTGCGGCTCTTTTTTCTCGCGAAAGGCGAGCTTTGCCGGGAACTCTGATCTGTCTATCGGGAGGAACAGGAGCGAGCATTAGGCCTGCAGTGAAAGGCGGCGGTTAAGAAAACACTAAGGTAGGGAACTGCCTGAGGAAGCCTCGCTCGCAGTCATTTGCTGCGCGACTTGCCGGATCTGCTTCCAGAGTTCGTCGCGTCCGGCGCCGGTCTTGGCGGAGAAGGGAAGCAGGCGGGCCATGGGATATTCCTGCGTCAGGGTGCGGAGAGCGCCGCTCAACTGATTGTTCGAGAGGCGGTCGCTTTTGGTGGCGACGAGCAGGAATTCGCGGTCGGAGGCGGTGAGGAAGTCCAGCAGCTGGCGGTCGCTCTGTTGAGGAGGGACGTTGGAATCGACCAGGACGATGCTCAGGCACAGCGTGGGGCGCTCGTTGAGATAGGGCTCGATGAATTTGGGCCATTCCTGGGAAATCTCGCGCGAAATCTTGGCGTAGCCGTAGCCGGGGAGGTCGGCGAAAATCAGCTCAGGGCGCGGCTTTCCGGGCCAGCGGATCTCGAAGAAGTTGATGGCGCGGGTGCGGCCCGGGGTGGAGCTGGTGCGCGCAACCTTATCCCCGACGAGCGAGTTGATGACGCTGGATTTGCCGACGTTGGAGCGGCCCAGGAAGGCGATCTCCGGCAGGCTGGGAGCGGGGAATTGGGCGGCGTCGGTGGCAGACGCCATAAAGCGGGAGAGAACCCTCATGCTCAAGTTTGCAACGCGGGAAGGCCCGCTGGCAAGCGAGGCAACCCAGGCTGGAGTACTTTTTCCCGGGTATGGGTTTCTGGCCTGCGCCCGAGATCCTTCCCCCCGCCTGAAAAACGGCTCCGGTCAGGATGACGCAGGAGAGGGTGAGAAGCGCCCGAATTGGGTCTTCGCGAGAACTTGAGTGGCCTTACAAACCTCGGTAACCGGCTGTCCGTCGCCGGTTTCGGCCACGGACTCAATCTCGGCTCACAGCTGCCGATTGAGTCAGTAGCAGCACGGGAGACTCAAATGGAAAGCATCCGGAAGGCGACATTCGATATGCACACTTTGCTGCTGTGTTCAGACGTACAGTTCCTGGGGATCACACGGAATGTGCTGAACCAGCTGCAGGTGACGCCTAAGATCGTGGGCAACTGCGACGCGGCGCTGGCGCTGATCCAGGAGCACGAGTTTGACGTGATCATTGTGGACTGGCGTGAGATCGACAATCTGGGGGAGTTTCTCGCCGCGGTACGGAAGTCGAAGCTGAACCAGGAGTGCGTGCTGGTGGCGATCATGCGCGATCTGCTGGACCTGCGGCAGGCATTCGCGGCAGGGGTGCACTTTCTGATCCACAAGCCAGCGTCTGCGGTGCAGATCGAACGCTGCCTGCGCGCGGCTTACTGCGCCACGGTGGCACGGCGGCGGAAGCAGCACCGGGAGCCGGTCCGCATTTTGGCCACGGTCAGCACGCGCACGCAGCCGTTCAGCGAAGCCATCATTGTGAATCTGAGCGAAGGCGGAATGGGGCTGCAGACGGAGCCCCGGGACGACATGGCGCGGGTGGCTCTGAATGGCGGGGAGGAAGTGGACGTTCGCTTCGCGCTGCCCAGCGGGGAGATCCTCCATACCACAGGAAGGGTGGTCTGGACGACGCTCCACTCTTGCGGAGTCCGGTTCACCTATATTCCTGAGGACGAGCGGCTGGTGCTGGAACAGTGGATGACGGAGTGCGTCGAGCGGTCGCTGGCGGAATTGTGCGGGAGGATGCGGGCGGTGTGCGCGTAGAAATCACAGAGACGCTGCTTGCAGCGTCTCTGTTTTCCCGGAGAGAACGGCCCCTTGCCGGAGATCGCTCCGAAGCTAGCGGACGGAGTCACGACGAAACTGCTTGCTTAAGGTTAACGCTTGATGCTGGTAGGACGACCCTATGTTCGTGCCATAGATCTTGTCCGGGCGCGACAATAGGTGCATATAGTTCAGGCGGCCGACGAGTTGTCCGTGCTCGATCAGGAACGGAACCTCGTGGGCTCGAACTTCGAGCACGGCGCGGGTCCCCTTAATCTCGCTGGACCCATAGCCAAAACCAGGATCAAAGAACCCCGCATAGTGAATCCGAAATTCTCCGTCCGACGGATCAAAGGGAACCATCTCTGCGGCGAAGTCAGGAGGGACGCGCACTCGTTCTCTGGACGCGAGAATATAAAAATCACCCGGCTCAAGAATGAGATTTTTCTGTGCGTTCTGATGGCGAACTTCCCAGAATTCTTCGGTCGGATAAAAGCCCACCCGGTCCAATTCGATCGCGGGGGCGTATCGTTTCGCTTTGTAGGCAATGATCTCACCCGGCTCAGAGGCTTCGAGATTCACTGTAATTCGCAGGCCGCGCTGAAGTTGCGCCTTGCGCGGGATTCCCTCCTCCATATAGACCAGCGGTTCCTCTTGGTCCAGGCCTTTGATGGTGCGATCGCCAGAGCGAGGATTGCCTTGTACGAACCGAAGCTGACTGAGCCGCATGCCTGCGCGGACGGCTACCGTAAAAGTGCGAGAAACAACTTCGGCGTACAGTTTGCCTTTGTAGCCCTGGGGCACGCTGTCGAACTCGGTGCCGTAATCGGTGATGAGACGAGTGAAAATGTCGAGGCGGCCGGTGGTGCTTTTTGGATTGGCGCGGCCGGAAACGTTATCCGGCAGGCTGAGTTCCTCGACGAGAGGGACGATGTAAACGCAGTCTTTTTCAAAGACGGGCGCGGCGGTCAAGTCGACTCGCGTCATCCGCAGGTCCTTGATTTTGTCGGCGACGGTGGCGTTCGGGCCGGGTAGAAAGCTGGCTCGCACGCGGTGCGCCATGTCGCCGAGCCGCAGGTCGAGACTTGCAGGCTGGATATGATCAGGGTTAATTGACGGTGTGGCCGTGATGTTTCCGCGAGCGATCAAGTTGCTGATTTCCTGAGATGGAAGGATTCCGGTAGTTCGTGGTTGAGCCTCCTCCGCTGGCAACTCCGGCGCGTTCAAGAAAGCAATCTGGCCTTGGTTCGATGTCGACATCTTCATGACTCCCCGTGCTTGTTCATGGCCTCAGAGATACGACGCGCCCTCTCGGCTATTTCATACTCGTAAAAGCTAGCGTAACAGTCCAGGCTGCAGAAACTACCCTTGCGCTTTTGCCCACTCCCAACCCTCTTCCCCGAAGGAATCTGCTTGCCGCAATTCGGACAGATGTTCCTCGACCACAACTCCAATAAGTAGTCTTCTCGGACATTGTGATGTTTCCTTAGCGAACCACGCAGACGAATACTACCGGGGCTGGAAACTAATACGCGTGACAGTCAAGTCGAACGTGCTCGAAAACGGTCATCCGCGCGGGCTGGAAAACGTACCATCACTTTACGAAGGCTAACAACCTCTCGTCAAGCTCGGTTTCCAGTTCGTCAGGTTGGATCGAGCGAGCCCTACTGGTGCGCCGTGGGGCTCTCAGGTGTCGAGGTGAGAGGCGCGATGGGTTGCACGGCTTCCTCGTCCAGTTGCGCTGGCAGCGGGGATTCCAGAGCGATCTGCAGGACTTGGTCCATGGTATCGACGAAATGCAGCTTCATGGCAGTGCGCAGATTTTCAGGGACCTCGGCTACGTCTTTCTCGTTGTCCTTGGGGAGAATGACTTCGAAGAGCCCGGCGCGGTGGGCGGCTAAAAGCTTTTCTTTGAGTCCGCCGATGGGCAGAACCTTGCCGCGCAGGGTGATCTCTCCGGTCATAGCCAGATCGCGACGCACGGGAATCTTGCTTAGAGCGCTGGAGATGGCAGTGGCGATGGTGATGCCTGCCGACGGGCCGTCTTTGGGGATGGCGCCTTCGGGAACGTGGACGTGCAGGTCAAGATTGCGGTAGAAATCACGGCTCAGGCCGAGCCGCGCTGCGCGCGAACGCACGTAGGACATGGCGGCCTGGGCGGATTCCTGCATGACGTCGCCGAGTTTGCCGGTGAGCGTCAGCTTGCCTTTGCCGTCGACCACGCTGGCCTCGGTGCTGAGAATCGAGCCGCCGACTTCGGTCCAAGCCAGGCCGGTGACGAGCCCGACTTCAGACTTTTCGTGAGCCAGGGTGTCGCGGAACTTGATGACGCCGAGGAAGTCGTTGACGTTCTCGCCGGTGATGGTGACGCCGTAGTTTTCGCCTTCCTTGACAACCTTGCGGGCGACTTTGCGGCAGACGTTGCCGATTTCACGCTCGAGGTTGCGGACGCCGGCTTCGCGAGTATAGGAGCGGATCAGTCCGGTGATGGCTTCGTCGGTGAACTTGATGTTCTTTTCCGAGAGGCCTGCGGCGAGCATCTGCTTCTTGACCAGGAACTGCTTGGCGATTTCGACCTTTTCCTGCTCGGTGTAGCCGTGCAGCCGCAGCACTTCCATGCGGTCCTGCAGGGCCGGAGGAATCGTGTGCATCACGTTCGCCGTGGCGACGAAGAAGACCTGCGAGAGATCGTATTCGACGTCGAGGTAGTGGTCGACGAACATGAAGTTCTGCTCGGGATCGAGCACTTCGAGCAGGGCAGCGGACGGATCGCCGCGGAAGTCCATCGACATCTTGTCGACTTCATCGAGCATGAAGACCGGGTTCTTGGTGCCGGCCTTTTTCATCATCTGGATGATCTGGCCGGGCAGGGCACCGATGTAGGTGCGGCGGTGGCCACGGATTTCGGCTTCGTCGCGCACACCGCCCAGCGACATGCGGACGAACTTGCGTCCGGTGGCCTTGGCGATCGACATGCCCAGCGAAGTCTTACCCACGCCGGGAGGCCCGACGAAGCAGAGGATCGAGCCTTTGGGATTCTTGACCAACTGGCGCACGGCGAGGAATTCAAGGATGCGCTCCTTGATTTTCTCCAGGCCATAGTGATCCTCGTTCAGAACCTTTTCGGCGCGGGAAATGTTGCGGATTTCCTTGGAGCGCTTCTTCCACGGGACGGCCAGCAGCCAATCGAGGTAGTTGCGGGAAACCGTGGACTCGGCCGACATCGGCGGCATGGCTTCCAGTTTTTTGAGCTCCTGCAGCGCCTTGTCTTTGACTTCTTTCGGCATGCCCGCGGATTCGATCTTCTTTTTCAGCTCGTCGAATTCGCTCTTCTCGCCACGGCCCAGTTCCTTCTGGATGGCCTTGATCTTTTCGTTGAGGTAATACTCTTTTTGCGCCTTCTCCATCTGGCGCTTCACGCGCGACTGGATGGTACGGTCGACGTTCAGCTTTTCGATTTCGATGTCGAGGACGTCGGCGATGCGAGTCAGGCGCTCGGCCGGGTCAAAGATCTCGAGCAACTCCTGCTTCTCCTCAATGGAGAGTTGCAGGTTGGCGGAGATGACGTCGGTCAGCTTGGCCGGATCTTCCATGCGCACGGCCGAAATCATGGTCTCGTAGTTCAGGGCCTGGCACAGCTTGACGTACTGCTCAAAGAGGGAAGTGACGCGCTGCATGCTGGCTTCGAGCGCCGGGTTGGGTTCGTTGCCGTAGCGCGCGACGCGGACGGTGGCCTGCATGAAGCCTTCGGTGTCGACGACCTGGAGAATCTTGCCGCGTTCGACGCCTTCGACCAGGACCTTAATGTTGCCGTCGGGGAGCTTCAGGCTCTGCACGATGTTGACGATCGTGCCCACCTGGTAGATCTCGTTGGCCTTCGGTTCGTCAATGGAGGCGTCGTGCTGGGTGGCGAGGAATATCTTCTTGTCGGCGGCCAGCGCCTCTTCCAAGGCTCGTACGCTCGATTCGCGGCCCACCACGAACGGCGTCATCATGAAAGGAAAGATGACCACGTCCCGGATGGGCATCATGGGCAGCTTTCTGGATTCGAACTTTTCCTTGGATGTGGTCACTGAGTCTCCCTGGGGTAAAGGTCAACCATACGGTCAACGATAACAGCCAACCTGCAGCCCTGCCCGATTCTACCGCGCCCGGCACGTCCGGCGACATAGCACTTACCGACCATTTTTCTACCAGCGGTACCTCGTACTTAGGGTTACCGGCGCCGCCGGCAGAGACGCAACAAGCTACGCCTCTACGAATGCCTACCCGGCCTTTTCCATCACGGTGGCGAAGGAAGCCGTGCGCTTCTCGACCATTTCCCGCGTGACTTCGAACTCTTTCAGTTTCTTCTGGCTGGGCAGGTTGAACATAAGGTCGAGCATGAGTTCTTCGAGGATCATGCGCAGCCCGCGCGCTCCTACCTTGCGCGCCATGGCCTGGCGGGCAATGGCCCGGAGGGCCTCGTCGTTGAACTTCAGGCGCACGTTCTCGAATTCGAACAGGCGCTGGTATTGCTTGACGATGGCGTTCTTGGGGCGGGTCAGGATTTCGATGAGGGCGAACTCGTCGAGATCTTCCAGCATGCCGACGACGGGCAGGCGGCCGACAAATTCTGGAATCAGGCCGAACTTGATGAGGTCTTCGGGCTGGATCTCGCTCAGAAGCTCTTGCGTGCGCTTTTTCGAAGTCGCTACCTCTTCCTTCTCGGCATCTTCGCCGGTGCGGAAACCGAGCGATTTCTTGCCGATTCTGCGGGAGATGATCTTGTCGAGGCCAACGAAGGCTCCGCCGCAGATGAAGAGGATGTTGGTCGTGTCGACCGGTGTGAATTCCTGGTGGGGATGCTTGCGCCCGCCTTGCGGCGGAACGTTGGCGATGGTGCCTTCCAGAATCTTCAACAGGGCCTGCTGGACGCCTTCGCCGGAAACGTCGCGCGTGATCGAAGGGTTCTCGTCCTTGCGCCCGATCTTGTCGACTTCATCAATGTAGATGATGCCGGTCTGGGTGCGGCTGACGTCGCCGTCGGCCGCCTGCAGCAACTTTAGGATGATGTTCTCGACATCTTCTCCGACATAACCAGCTTCGGTGAGCGTGGTGGCGTCGACGATGGCGAAGGGCACATCGAGCATGCGGGCCAGGGTCTGCGCCAGAAGCGTCTTGCCGGTTCCGGTCGGACCGATGAGCATGATGTTCGACTTGCTCAGTTCGATGCCGTCGCCGGTCTTCTGGCGGTTCATGAAGATGCGCTTGTAGTGGTTGTAAACCGCGACGGCCAGCTTCTTCTTGGTCTGCTCCTGCCCAATGACGTACTCGTCGAGGAAGGTCTTCACCTCCTGCGGCTTGGGCAGTTGGTTGGGGGTGCTGGTTTGGGGAGTTGCTGTGCGGTCGTCTTCCAGAATGGAATTACAAACCGCCACGCACTCATCGCAAATATAGGCGCGCGGATAATCGCTGGGGGACGAGATCAGTTTGGCTACAGCATCCTGCGACTTGTGGCAGAACGAACAGCGCAGAATCTCGTCGGAGCCCGACTTGGTTTTCACTCGGCTCTACTCCTTAATCTCTCTCCGGCATGATCGGGATCCCAGCATTGTTCGGCCCGTTTCGCCGTTCCGCTTTATCGCTACCGACCTGAGGTCAGCCGCGAAGGCAGATCATACCGCTTTTGCCGTCTTATAGATGATATCGTCTATGATTCCATATTCCTTAGCCTGTTGCGCGTTCATGATGAAGTCGCGCTCGACATCCTTTTCGACCTTGTCCAGCTTCTGACCGCTGTGCTTCGAGAGTAACTGGTTAGTAATCTCTCGCATGCGCAGGATCTCGCGGGCGTGGATGTCGATGTCGGTGGCTTGTCCCGACAATCCACCCATAGACGGCTGATGTATTAGAATCCTCGAATTCGGAAGTGCCAATCTCTTTTTGGGTTCGCCTGATGCCAATAGTAATGCGGCCATGGAGGCGGCCTGTCCGACGCAGAGCGTCATGACGTCGTTCTTCACGTACTGCATGGTGTCGTAAATGGCCATGCCGGCCGTAATGGAGCCGCCGGGAGAGTTGATGTAGAGCTGGATGTCTTTCTCGGGGTCTTCCTGAGCCAGAAACAACATTTGGGCGATCACCAGGTTGGCGATGTTGTCGTCAATGGGTGTGCCGATGAAGATAATGTTGTCGCGCAGCAGCCGGGAATAGATGTCGTAGGCGCGTTCGCCCCGCCCGGTCTGCTCAATGACCATCGGAACGAGCATCATATGTGCGTCGTTCTTGTTTCCATCATTTTGCTTCATGTTCACCTGTCACACTCCGCCCCGACGCAACGGCTAGCTTGCTGGGGAGGATTCGAAAGTGGCCCGCGTTTTTTCTCGACTTACGCGGACTGGTGATACAGAAAATCGAGGGTCTTTTCGCTGCGGATTCTGTTCCGGATTCTATCGAGGCCCCCATCCTGTGTCAAACGAGCGCGGACCGCTTCGGGAGTCTGTTTCGACTGCTGGGCAAGGGCTTCGATCTCATGATTGAGTTCGTCCTGGCCCACCTCGATTTTTTCCAGATCCGCGACGCGTTCCAGTAACAACGACGACTTTACATCCTGCACCGCCTGATCGCGCTGGCCCACTCGCAAGCGGGGCAAGTCCATTTTCTTGAGGTCTTCCATCTTCATGCCTTGCGCCGCGAGAGCGCGCAGACCGCGTTCGAGACGCACATCGATCTGCCGGTCGACCAGCGCCTCGGGCACTTCAAAGTCATTGCGCTTTACCAGTTCGGCGACCAGTTTGTCTTTGGCTTCGCGCTCGGCGTCGTGCTTGCGCTCATGTTCCATGTTCTCGCGAATCTGCTTGCGCACTTGGTCGAGGCTGGTGAAGTCGCCGAGCTCTTTGGCGAAATCGTCATTCAGTTCGGGCAGGTTCTTCTGCTTGATGCCCTGAATCTTAACCGTGTAGACGAAGGTCTTGCCGGCCAGTCGCTTGTCGGCAACGTCTTCCGGATAACTGACTTCGAATTCGCGCTCGTCTCCGGCATTGGCGCCGCGGAGGTGCTCGGTGAACTCGGGGACGGTGTTCTTGCCGCCGATCTCGATCAGGACTTCGTCCATGTGCACTGGCTGGGAGGTGCCGTCGTCCTGTTTGGGTTTGCCATCCATCGAGGACTGAGCGAAGTCGCCGTCGGTGAGGGGACGTCCTTCGACCGAAGTATAGGTGGCGTGCTGCTCGCGCACGCTGTTGACGGCGGCTTCGACTTCATCATCTTTTACGACGATCTCGGGGTGATCGGCGCGAAGTTCTTTGTAGCCTTCGACGACGATCTCGGGCAGGACTTCGAAGCTGGCCTTGAAGCGCAGCGGTTCGCCATCGTGAATGTGCAGGTCGGTGACCCGCGGCTGGGAGACCGGAATCATTCCCTGCTTCTCGGCTTCTTTGCGGAAATAGCGCGGGACGAGGGCTTCGACCACGTCGCTCTTCAGGTCTTCTTTGAAGCGCTGCTTGATGATGGAGGCGGGGACATGCCCGGAGCGGAAGCCCGGCAGCCGCGCTACCTTCTGGTATTTCTGAACGATCACTTCCATTTCGCGAGCGACGTCTTCGGCGGGAATTTCGACCGAGATTTCGCGTTTGACGCCGTCTTTTTTCGCGTCGACTGTTTCAGTGGGACTCACGTTTAACCTTTCGGCTTGCACTGCGAAATCCGGCTGTAGCTGAGGGTCCTCGAGCCAAGGACCAATCCTGTTCGCATGCCGTTAATCTTGAGTGTAAAGACTAAGGGAGAGCAGCGTCAAACCAAGGAACGGAACATTTGCGGCGGATTGCCGATCTACTCCCAGAAGCGGAATTCGCACCTGTGATGTAATGAGCGGGTGAACTGGCTGACTGTTCTCAACCGTGAAGTCGTCGCCTGCACGCGTTGTCCGAGGCTGGTGGCGTACCGCCAGGAAGTGGCGCGGGTGAAGCGGCGGGCGTATCTCAGCTGGGAATACTGGGGGAAGCCGGTTCCGGGATTCGGGGATCCACATGCGCGAGTGCTCATCATGGGGCTGGCCCCGGGAGCGCACGGCTCGAATCGTACCGGGCGTCCGTTCACCGGAGACGCTTCCGGCAACTTCATGCATCCCGTGCTGTATGAGACGGGATTTGCCAGCCAGCCCACGGCCGTCGATCGCAATGACGGCTTGAAATTAAAGGACCTCTACATTACGGCCGCCGTGCGCTGCGCGCCGCCGGACAATAAGCCCCTGCCGGAGGAACTGGCGGAGTGTTCACATTTTCTCGACCGCGAACTGGCGGGATTGAAGGATGTAAGGGTGGTGGTGGCGCTGGGGAAGATCGGATTCGATGCTTACCTCAACTACCTGAAGCGTGCCGGACTGCTCGCGAGTAAGAAGGACTACATTTTCAAACACGGCGCCAGTTACGGGATGCCCGGCGGGAAGGTGTTACTTGCGTCCTACCATCCATCGAACCAGAACACCCAGACGGGCAAGCTGACGCGGAAGATGTTTGAAGAAATCTTTCAAGAAGCGGCAAGAATTGCCGATAGAGAAAGCTGAGGCGCCGCTGGTGCCGGTTCGTTCAACCGTCCCTCACTCGAGGGTATAGCCGAAAAGCTGGGTTGCGAACCGGGGCGGCGCCGTATTCCAGTAGCGCGGTCGCCCGCGCTCAATCACTTATCTCAGCTTGGTCACCGCTACCTCCAATTGGAACTGGCGCTTGGAGTTGGGATCGTCCGCGCTGCCGATCAGGATCGGTTTGCCGAGGACGAGCGCCGTACTGCCTTCAATTCGGATCTGGCGAATGACGGGACCCAGCCTTGCACTTGTCTCGGTTCCGGCCGAGGTGTCTAGGCTGCTGATGTCACCTGAGACATGCAGTTCGTTGCCGTGGCTAATCAGTTGTGCCGACAGGTGCGTCCCGAGATCCAGGTATTGATACTGCTCGCCGCCCGACGGAGAAGATGCAGAAGAGGAGTTGCAATTGGCGGTGACAACGGGGACCCGAGTGCCGATTTTGATATCGTTTGGTCTGCCGCCCGTCAAGTCGATGGAGTAATGCCGGGTGTTCAGTTTCTTGCCATCCTCGAGCTCGTTGAAAGAAACATCGAGGCGATAAGCGTCGACAGAATCCTCGGCCTTGGCAGTCTTGGATGCGCCGGATTCCTTGGATTCGTCTTGCGCGCATGCCATTCGCGCACATCCGAAGACCGCGATCATTAATGACAACACTGCAACCAGGAGCGTTCGTTTTCGCATGTGGTTCAACCTTTCTTAGTTGGATTCAGTGGATTCGTTGGCCAGCGCTTGCATTTTGGCCAGAACTTCTCTTTCGGATGTCTCTTGCTCTTGCGCGACGAGTCTCGCGTCGCGGGGAAAGTTCCGGACATATCGTGCCAGCGCCAATTCTTCTTCACTCAGAGGCTGCGGCGAAGGAAAGACGTCCAGTTTGGGAGCGGCGGCCCGCTTCGTGGAAATCGGCCGTCGATTTTGCTTTCGCATCGGGGGCACGCGCGCCGGTACGGTTTCCACCGCAGCGTTGGCGGTTTGGGACGCCTGCGTTGGTGCTGGCTGCGTTTCCGCAAGACGATTTACGAGTACAGGGTGCGAAGGCTTTGCCGTTCTCCAAGCTAGAGCCGCACCGATCACCAGAACGGCTGCGGCGAAGCCCCATCGCCACCAGAAGCGCCCAGGGGCTCGGGCCCGCTCCGGAACCCGCGCCACCTCGGCGCGGAGGTTCGCCAAGATTCGACCTTCGACTCCGGCCCGCGGAGAGACGTTGGAGTACCTTGCCAGGGCGGCGTCCAACTCGCGGCTAAGGTCGTCGTTCTCCGACTGCCAGCCCGCATCAACCCGATTTTGGTCCTTGTGTTTCATAGTCCCCTCTACTCCGTCCCCAATCGTCCAGCGAGTTTCTCGCGCAGAATCAGGCGCGCCCGAAAGACCCGCGATCGGACTGCGGCTTCGTTGATGCCGAGCGTGGCCGCGACTTCTCGGGGCGACATTTCTTCGATGGTCGACAAAATCAGTGGCTGGCGAAGCTTCGCGGGAAGTGCCGCGATCAGTTTCTCGAGTGCCGCGCCGATCTGCGCGCCATGCACGGTCTGATCCGCCGGAGTGTCGCAAGCCGCTACCTCGATCGGCTTTTCGGAGTCCTCCAAGGGAACTTCCTGCATGCGGACGTGCCGCTTGCTTCGATCTACGGCTACGCGCCATGCGATTCTCGCCAGCCATGTTTTGGGCTGTTCGACGTCGGCGAGTTTCGAACTGTAGTGGAGCACACGCATGAACGTTTCCTGAGTGGCGTCTTCGGCGTCGTGGTGGCTGCGGAGAACCGCATACGCGATGCGGTAGACCAGGCGGGAGTGCTCGTGGACCAGGGCTTCGACCATCGCGTCGTGACTGCGTTCGATGGTCGCCACTCCGCTCAGGATCGCCTCTCCCGCCACCACTCGTTTGCCCTCACTCATGAAGACCTGCCGGGGGTCCGTTTTGTTCAGGAAATTCTTTGGAAGAACGGAGGGCGAGACGGGGCTTGCGAAAAGCTTTCACCGCAGGGGTGGCTGAGAATGCCGCGGAGAGATAGGCGGAGTCAGACTGGGGTCGGCTTCTCGCGGGCGGGGGGGCCCGCGCCACATCAACCTAGAACCCGACCATCACCGGTTCTGGCTCCAACTTCACGCCCCAGATCTCTTCGACGCGTTGTTGGATCTGTTCTTTCAGGGCGATGACTTCGGCAGCGGTGGCTTCGCCGCGATTCACAATCGCGAGGGCGTGCTTGCTGGAAATGCCGACGTGGCCGAAGCCGTAGCCGCGCGCGAATCCGGACTTCTCGACGAGCCACGCCGCGGATACTTTTCGGCTCTTCTCCAGCGCGGGATAGCTGGGCAGAGTCAATCCCTTCGCTTCGGCTCGTTTCTGCAAGTCTGCATGTTGCTGTTCGGAGAGTACGGGGTTTTTGAAGAACGAGCCGGCGCTCTGGCAATCGGGATCGCCGGGGACGATCAGCATGCCTTTGCGTGCACGAATGTGGCGTACGGCCTCGCGCGTCTCGGCCAAATTGGGGCGGGTCTCGCGGCCTTCGAAATGGCGCTTCAGGTCGGCATATTCGAGGTGAGCCTCGCCGCCGGGCGTAAGCGCGTAGGTGACTCTGAGGATGATGAACCGTCCGCGCTCGATCGTATTGAAGATGCTGGAGCGGTAGGTGAAGCCACAGGCCTCGCGGCAGAGTTCGCGCACCTGGCCGTCTTTGAGGTCGAAGACTTCGACCGACTCGATGGTCTCCGAAACTTCCTGTCCGTAGGCGCCTACGTTCTGGACGGGCGTGCCGCCCACGCTGCCAGGAATTCCGCTCAGGCACTCGACGCCCGCGCACTGTGCCATGACAGCGTGGGAAACGAAGCGGTCCCAGGATTCTCCGGCGCCTGCGTCGAAGAGAACCTTGCCATCGTCGTTGTGGCCGGGACGCTGGTCGATCCCCGAGATTGCGACTCTGAGCACAAGGCCGGGCCAGCCTGAGTCGGCAATCACAAGATTGCTGCCCCCGCCGAGAACAAAAAGAGGCAGAGACTTCGATTGCGCGAATGCAACCGCCTCCTGCACATCTTCTGTAGATTTTGCTTCCACGAAGAAACGGGCGGGGCCTCCGAGGCGGAAGGTGGTCAGTGGAGCCAGCGCGACGTTTTCCTGGAGAAGCATGAACCTGTTCTGAATATACAACCCTGACCCTCCGAGACGGAGTGCATCTGGTCTGCGGGCGCGATCCGGAACTCACGCTACAATAGACTGACAACCACGAGAGGAATCAAACTGACATGCCAATGTATCCCGAAATTATGGTGATCCCGATGCGCGAGGAGTTGACGCGGCTGGGGATCGCGGAACTGCGCACGCCCGAGGAAGTGGACCAGGCCTTGAAGAACCGTCCGGGCACGACGATGGTGGTGGTGAACTCAATTTGTGGATGCGCCGCGGGACGGATGAGGCCGGCCGTTCGAATCGCGATGCAGAATTCTGCGCGGCCGGACCACGCTTACTCCGTTTTTGCGGGACAGGAGACGGAGGCGACCGAGCGTGCGCGTGGTTACTTTACGGGGCAGCCGCCGTCTTCGCCGTCGATCGGGATTTTGCGCGACGGGCAGTTGGTCTACTTGATGCCGCGGCGGGATATTGAGTCGCGGGAAGCTCCGGCGATTGCGGCTGATTTGAAGGCTGCGTTTGACAGGTTCTGCGGCAAGGCTGCCGCGGTGTAGCTTTGTGCTGCGTGGGTGCTCGCCCTCGCAGACTTTTTCCTCTACCCTCTGGGTCGCGTCACGAGTTTTCCAATAAGCCTTTTTCCCGTGTCGGCACGCGGGCGGGGGCGCCCGCGCCACATCGATCCGGGAGCCTATTTCTTCGTTGCAGTGGTGACCCGGAATGCCTTCACCACGATTGCGTTGGGTTGCACGCCCACTGGGATGAGAGTGAGAAGCGAGTACTCCGACGTCTCCAGGGTTCGCCGAGGCGTGCGCTTCTGGATGACAGTTACATCTCCTGACTGCGTGTCGAGCACTAATAGATACTTCTGTTCAGGTGTCAGTGCGAGACCATCGGGGCGGCTCCCCACCGTCAGCGTGTCGATGCGGCGGCCCATGTCGATGTCATAGACCGCTACGCTGTTCGAGCCGAAATTCGTCACGTACAGTCGCGAGTTGTCGAGTGTGACGACGCCGCGGGATGGATGCTGGCCGATTTCCTGGCTGCTGCCGACTTCGTCGTTGCCGGTTTCGATGATCGAGATGCTGTCGGAATCGAAGTTACAGACCATCAACTCGCCGCCGTCGGGCTTGAGCGTGAGGCTCACCGGCGTGCGGCCCACGTCGAGGAGAGCGATGAGCCGGTCGGTCTTCTGCGTGCCGTTCTGCAAACCGATCGAGGCGACTTGCGACGAGCCGGAGCACGCAACGAAAGCTTTGCTTGAGTCGGGGAGAATCGCGATATCTTCCGGTTGCTGGCAGACGGGCAACGTCGTGCGCACCCGCAATGCCTTGGCGTCGATCAGGGATACGCTGTTGTCACCACGATTGCTCACGACGACGGTCGAGCCGTCCGGCGAAACGCGAGCCATCCCCGGCGACGCACCCACGCGCACGTTGCCGATCACTTGCCGCTTCTCGATATCGATTACGCTGACGTTGGACGAGCCCGAGTTAGCGACGTAGGCACGCTTGCCGTCTTCGGAGACGTCGATGAAATAGGGGCGCCCGTGCACGCCGATGGTGGCGACCACCGTATTCGTCTCAGCGTCGATCACGCTGACATTGTTTGATCCGGTGTTGACG
Source organism: uncultured Acidobacteriaceae bacterium (assembly GCA_963701935.1). Lineage (GTDB taxonomy): Bacteria > Acidobacteriota > Terriglobia > Terriglobales > Acidobacteriaceae > Sulfotelmatobacter. The sequence continues at coordinate 100,244 of CAVPBT010000008.1, forward strand.
ACGTAGATCTCATTCTTCTTGCTGTTGGCGGCGAGGCCGGTCGGTTCGCTGCCGACGGGGATGGTCTTGGCCAGCGCGAACGTGCGCAGGTCGATCACGCTGACCGTGTTGCTCTTCCCGTTGGAGACGTAGGCGTACTCGCGGTAGGAGGGGCCGTAGTCGGGCAGGGCCTGCTCGCGGAAGTACCACCAACCCGCACCAGCCAGGATGGGAATCAGGACCGCGATGAAGAGGAGCTTTCTCAAAGTAGAAGCCGCAGGGGCGGAAGAGAAAGATTACCAGAGCGATGCCGCGTTCACACTTCTAGTACAGGCGGAAATTGACTTCAACGACAGTGCGTAAGGCCACAGGTTTCCCGTCCTTGGTGGCGGGTTGGAATTTCCACTTGCTGACCGCCTCAAGTGCCTTCTTGTCGAGATCCTTGTCCAGGCTCGTCGTGATCTTGGCGTCACGGACTGTGCCCTCGGGAGTGATGACGATCGAAACCATAACGATGCCCTGGATCTTTTCCTTGCGCGCTCTCTCGGCGTACTCGGGTCCGGGCTGATACACAGCCCTGGGAGGCGTGATGTCTTTTCCCAGTCTTTCGTACACCACGTCGGAGGCTTGCTCCGGTTGATCTTGTGCCAGTGAAACTCTGCCGGAGAGCAGGATCGCTATCGTGCTTACGAGTGCTATCGACTGGACTCGGCGTAAGCGAACATTCGTCATACGAAACCCAGAATCGAATGATTTCATAGCGTTCTACTTACTGACCGCCACTGGCTCGCGCACGCCGATCGCCGGAACAGTTCTACCTACGACCGCGGCGATCTGTCGCACCTGCACCATCAGTTCGTCGAACTGATCGGGGAAGAGCGACTGCGGGCCGTCGGACATCGCCTGATCTGGTTGATGATGTACTTCCACCATCAAGCCGTCAGCGCCTACTGCAACCGCTGCGCGCGACAGCGGGGTGACTTTGTTGCGCTTGCCGGTGCCGTGGCTGGGATCGACCAGGATGGGGAGATGGCTGAGGCGCTGTACCGCCGGGACTACGCTGAGGTCGAGCGTGTTGCGCGTGTGGTCGGCGAAGGTGCGGACGCCGCGTTCGCAGAGCGCGACATTGTAGTTGCCTTCACTCATGATATATTCGGCGGCCATCAGGAATTCTTCCAACGTGGCCGACATGCCGCGCTTCAGCAGCACGGGCTTGCGGGCGCGTCCGGCGCGCTTGAGCAAAGAGAAATTCTGCATGTTGCGGGCGCCGATCTGGATCACGTCGGCATACTCCTCGACCAGGTCGAGCGACTCGTGGTCGATGGCCTCGGTGATGATCTTCATGCCGAATTGCTGGCGGATTTCCGCCATGATGCGCAGGCCTTCTTCGCCGAGTCCTTGAAACGAGTAGGGAGAGGTGCGGGGTTTATAGGCGCCACCGCGGAAGAACTGGGCTCCGGCGCGACAGACGCGCTCAGCCACGGTAAAGGCCTGGTCGCGATTCTCGATGGCGCATGGTCCGGCGACGATGGCGAGCCCGTGTCCGCCGATGGTGGCGGCGGTTCCGGGAAAGGTGATGACGGTGTTTTCTTCTTTAAGATCGCGGCTGACCAGTTTGTAGGGCTTCGAGACCTGGATGACTTCCTGCACGCCCGGCATTTCTTCGAGCGTGCCTTGTTCGACTTCGCCCTTGTTGCCGGTGATGCCGATGGCGGTGCGCGTAGCGCCGGGCATGGAATGGGCGCGGTATCCGAGTTTTTCGATTTTCTGGCAAACGGCGCGCACCTGTTCTTCGGTGGCCTGGGCCTTCATGACGACTAGCATAAGTTCACCCTGAGAGCGTTTCGGGTGGGGACAGCGGCTTCGGCTGTCCGGTCGAGCGAGGCTCGACTTTCTCACCACGGCTGCAGGAGAAGCCGCGCTCCAAGTCTACCGCATTGGTGCACCGCAGATGAAGCAGCCCGGGTGAATCCGGCGAACGAAGGAAACATCCAACAAAAAGGTTATTGACAATTCAGTTTCAAATCCCCGGGAGGGCGTACGTGCGTCTTCGTTCCTCCGACCAACCGCGGCTGGGTATACTTCTGCCATGCCCCGCTCGATGGCGCGCGAACAGGACATACTCAAGAGGTCCGCGCCGAAGCGCCCGCCCCGCCTGACTTCCCGCCGCATCGGCATTCACACCTCGTCCGCTGGAGGAGTGCAGAATGCCGCCGAGCGCGCCTACCGGCTGGGCTGCAATACGTTCCAGATTTTCTCGTCCAGCCCGCGCCAGTGGGCTCCGTACGAGTTGGGCGAGTTGCAGTGCGCCGAGATGAACCGGTTGCGCGCGAGGTACGATCTGAAGCCGCTGGTGATTCACACAAATTACCTGGTGAACCTCGCCAGCTCGAACCAACTCTTTTTGCAGAAGTCGATGGAGGCATTTCGCGGGGAGGTGGAGCGGGCGCTTGCCTTGTGCGCGGAGTATCTGGTGTTGCATCCCGGGTCTTTTCGCGGCAGTGACCGCGAGCAGGGACTGGTGCGCACCGCCGCCGCGATCGCGGCATCGACGCAGGGGCTGGATCTTGCCAAGGGAGGCTTAAGCATCCTGATCGAGAACACGGCTGGGGCGGAGTTCTCGCTGGGCGGCAGCTTCGAGCAGGTAGCGGAGATTCTGGAGCGTCTGCGCGGTCTGGTTCCCGTTGGCGCGTGCATCGACACTTGCCACACGCACGTCTGCGGGATACGACATCGTCAGCGAAGAGGGACTCTACCAAACGCTGCAGCATCTCGATGCCACGATCGGTCTGAATCAGGTCAAGGTCTGGCACTGCAATGACGCGAAGGCTGCCCGGGGATCGAAGCTCGACCGGCACCAGCAAATCGGGAAGGGAATGATCGGTAGGGAAACGTTTCGGGTGCTGCTCAACGATCTGCGCTTGGCCCATGCCGCGTTCATCGCAGAAACGCCAATCGAGAAGCCGGGGGATGACCGAAGAAATGTCGATGCTCTGAAGAATCTCGTGGCCGCGACGTAAGCTGCGCGAACAAGGAACAGTAGGAGACGTTGCCAGCAGTGTCGCCGTGGCCCGATACTCTTCAGCATGAAGCTCTACCGTTCTCGCCGTGGCTTTGTGGTTGAGCAGGCCGGTCGCTTTTACAGTTTGAATGCGCCCTCGTGGGACGACCTGGTTGCGCGCGAAGATCTGCGCGTTCATCTGGAACAACTGATTGCTGAAGCGAGGCCGGCGGATGCGGTGGCGCCGCGAGGACCTGCTTCCGCCGATCGGCAGTCAGGAGGTGTGGGCGGCGGGCGTGACGTATTATCGCAGCCGCGATGCGCGGATGGAGGAAGCCAAAAGCGCGGGAGGCGGAGACTTCTACGACCGCGTGTATCAGGCGAAGCGGCCGGAACTGTTTTTCAAATCGGCGCCGCATCGGGTCGTGGGTCCGGAGGCGGAGGTGGCGATTCGTGACGATGCTTCGTGGTCGGTGCCGGAGCCGGAGTTGACGCTGTTTGTGTCTCCGGGCGGTAAGATCGCGGGCTACACGATCGGCAACGACATGAGTTCGCGCGACATTGAAGGGGAAAATCCCTTGTATCTGCCGCAGGCCAAAGTGTATGACCGCAGTTGTGCTCTTGGGCCCTGCCTGTTGATTGCGGATGAGCCGTTGCCGGCTACCACGGAGATTGCGTTGGAGATTCGACGGGGTGGTGGGGTGGCGTTTTCTGGCGCGACCACGCTGCAGGACATGAAGCGGAAGCCCGAAGAACTGGTCGAGTATCTCTACCGAAATAACAGTTTTCCGCAGGGATGCTTTCTTCTGACTGGCACTGGAGTTGTGCCTCCGGATTCGTTCACGTTGAAGGCGGGAGACGAGATTCGCATCACCATTCCGCCGATTGGGACTCTGGTGAATGCGGTCGGATGAAATTCGGGACTGCGGCGGTGATAGGGACAACGCGATTCTCAACCACGAAGGGCACGAAGGTTCACTAAGGGAGACGTTGCGGCGTGTAAAATAGGGGACTATTTACTGGTGTCTGCCTCGCTATGGCTATTGGAGAAAAAACCGTAAATGGCGTGACCAGCGGGTCTGAAACCGGAGTACCCGCGGAGCGCCCTAACGACGAGCGTTACGACGCGCAGCGCGTTGAGACCAAGTGGTTCGAGCGCTGGCAGCAGGATGCTGCACTGTACGCTGCCGAGCCTGACTCGACCAAGAAGAAGTATTACGTGCTTGAGATGTTGCCGTACCCTTCGGGCGCGCTGCACATGGGGCACGTGCGCAATTACGCCATCGGTGATGCCTTAGCCCGCTACATGTGGATGAACGGCTACAACGTTCTGCATCCCATGGGATGGGATTCGTTTGGCTTGCCCGCGGAAAATGCGGCGATTCAGAACAATACGCCGCCGCGCGAGTGGACGCTGCGCAATATCGCCAACATGAAGGCGCAGATGAAGCGCTTGGGCTTTGCCTACGATTGGGCGCGCGAGGTTACGACCTGCCTCCCGGAATATTACCGGTGGAACCAGTGGTTCTTTCTCAAGCTGTTTGAGAAGGGACTGGCCTATCGCAAGAAGAGCAAGGTGAACTGGTGTCCGAAATGCGCGACCGTACTGGCGAACGAGCAGGTTCTCTCGAACGGCTGCTGCTGGCGACATGAAGATACTCTGGTCGAGCAGCGCGAGTTGGAGCAGTGGTTCGTGCGCACTACTAAGTATGCCGACGAGTTGCTGAGCGGGCTCGACAAGCTGGAAGGCTGGCCGGAAAAAGTCCGGACCATGCAGCGCAACTGGATCGGGCGCAGCGAGGGCACGCTGGTCGACTTCAAACTTGACTACGCGGAAAACCATACCGGGTTCGGTCCGGCGGGCTCGACGATCCCTGTCTTCACGACGCGCGTGGATACGATTTTCGGCGCGACTTCGGTGCAACTTGCGCCGGAGCATCCGATCGTGAAAGATCTCGCGGCGGCGAACCCGGAGTTGCGCGCAAAGGTCGATGAATTGATTGGCGAGCAGCGCAAGGCGAGGGAAACCGGTGATATCGGCGAGATCGAAAAGCATGGCGTCTTCACCGGACGCTATGCCATCAATCCATTCAATAGCGAGCGGGTGCCGGTGTGGGTCGCGAACTACATTTTGATGGACTATGGCACGGGCGCCATCATGAGCGTGCCGGCGCACGACGAGCGCGACTACGAGTTCGCCAAGAAATACGGCCTCGAAATTCGTATCGTGATTTTGCCGATGTCGGGCGATCCGGACGACACTGTCGCCGAACCTCAGCTTCCGTTCGTCGGACACGAGGGCATGCTGATCAATTCGGGACGATACAACACTTTGGCTTGCGATGATGCGATCCGGAAGATGTCCGCTTACGCCGAGGAGAACAAGTTTGGGAAGGCCACGGTTACTTATCGGCTGAAGGACTGGGGGATTTCGCGGCAGCGCTATTGGGGCACGCCAATCCCGATGCTGTATTGCGAGAAGGACGGGATCGTTGCGGTGCCGGAAAAAGATTTGCCGGTGATCTTGCCGGAGAAGGTCGACATCACGCTCACCGGCGGATCGCCGCTGGGCCGAGTGCCGGAGTTCGTGAACGCAACCTGCCCGAAGTGCGGCGGGCCAGCGCGGCGTGAGACCGACACGATGGACACGTTCGTCGACTCGTCCTGGTATTTCTACCGCTACACCGATGCGCACAACGATCGCGCACCCTTCGATGGCATGGCCGCACAATACTGGTTCCCCATCGATCAGTACATTGGCGGTGTCGAGCACGCGATCTTGCACCTCATTTACTCGCGCTTCTGGACCAAGTTTATGCGCGACCTGGGGATGATCACCAACGACGAACCTGCCGACCGCCTGTTCACGCAGGGCATGGTGATCAAAGACGGCGCGAAGATGTCGAAGAGCCTGGGTAACGTCGTGTCACCCGATGTAATGGTGGCACGCTATGGGGCCGATGCGGCGCGTCTTTACAGCTTGTTTGCCGCGCCGCCGGATCGCGATCTTGACTGGCAGGATTCGGGGATTGAAGGCATACAGCGGTTCTTGGGGCGGGTTTACCGGTTCGTTTTGCACAACGCTCGGCCGGATCATGCTGACTGGCGTAAGGCAGTGCCTTCGGAGTTGCCTCCGGCGGCCCGTGGCATTCAGCGCAAGTTGCACCAGACGATCAAGCGGGTCAGCGACGACTTTCAGGGACGCTGGCACTTCAACACATGCATCTCGGCGATCATGGAGTTGGTGAATGTTCTGTACGCATCGGAGGGAGCGATTGGCCGGAATGAGGTTCCGGTGCCGTTTCTGGCGGATGTGCAGCGGAGTCTAGTCTTGTTGATGGCGCCCTTTGCTCCATATCTCGCACACGAATTGTGGGAGATGCTTGGGGAAGAAGGGATCCTGCTCAAGGCGCCGTGGCCGAAGTTCGATGCGGAGTTGGCCAAGGAAGAGGAGCTTGAGATTCCGGTGCAGATCAATGGCAAGCTGCGCAGCCGGATCATTGTGCCTGCCGATGCCACAGAAGAGACGGTGGTGGAGCGTGCCCTCACCGACGAGAAGGTGAAGGTGGCCATCGCTGGCAAGCAGGTGGTGAAGAAGATCTACGTGCCGGGCAAGCTGGTGAATATCGTGGTGAAGTGATCTCCGCTATTTGTGTACTCCCTTCCCACTTGTCATCCTGAGCGGCGTTCTTTTGCCGCGAAGGACCTGTGTAACTGGCTGGAGATTGCATAGATCCTTCGCGTTGCTCAGGATGACAACGCGTCCTGCCGACAATGTGTTCTACAGTGACTGTCCTGCAAATTGAGTTATCCTGAGTCTGCATGGCCATCTCGCCTACCGCTGAAGGGTTTCGCGCCGCGTTTCGGCGGCCGTCGGTCACGCTGGCGGAGATCATGTGGCGCTGGACCGCGGGCGCGACCGCTGCAGCTCTATTCCTCTTCGGCCTCACCGAATACCTCAGCACTCTTCCTGTAACCAATGGCGAGTTGCTGTTTCTGCGGACGCGGCACCCGTACCTGGTGGGGGAGGCAATCGCTCACATCCTGCGCGGGAGTTTGAACCGGGTCGTCATCTCCAGCCTGTTCGCGGCGTTGATGCTGGGAGTGTTGTGGATCGTTGCTGCTTCGGTGGGAAGGATCGCCACGGTGCGCGGGTTGCTGGAGTATTTCCGCAGGGACGCAGTTCGGAGCGTTTCTGCTGGCGGCATTCCGCATGATGGCGAGAGAGACGTTGCCAGCAACGTCTCCACGAAAGTTGCGCCGTTGACCGCGTTGCTTCGAATTAACTTTCTGCGGGCCGCGGTGGCGGTTGCTGCCGTGTGCGGATTTATGGGGGCTTCGATCCTGGCGGGGTTCGCGTCGCCGGATGCGAATCCGCAGCCTGGCCTTGCCTTCTTTCTCTTCCTGCCCTTGGCGGCGATGATCTGCTGGGTGTGGTGGGCGCTGAACTGGCTGTTGTCATTATCGGGAATGTTTGCGGTGCGCGATGGCGAAGATGCAGTGGGCGCGATTTCTGCGGCGGGGACTTTCTGCCGCGAGCGGACGGGGGCTGTCTTTGCGGTCAGCACCTGGACCGGACTGGCTCATCTAGTTGCGTTCGTGGGAGCCAGCGTGGTTGTCTCTGTGCCGCTGGGCTTCGCGGGAGTGTTGCCTTGGCGGTTGATCGTGTTGGGAATAGTTTTTGTGACCGTGGCGTATTTCGCAGTCGCCGACTGGTTGTACATGGCAAGGCTCGCGGGATATGTCTGCATTGCGGAAACGCCGGAGGCACTGCTCAGGCCGGTGCCGCCTGCGCCGACTGTGCTGCCGCACGTCGCAGGGCCGCCGGTCCAGACCACGATTGACCGCGATGAGCCGATCCTGAGCGATGTGCCGAATCTAGCGGTTGAGACGTAGCGAGGTTTCGGCGGCGGGGGTTCTCTCCCCGAAGTGGGTTCGTGGCGATTTACCGAGGTTTACGTTGGCATCAGTCTTCTCACATGCGGTGGCTGCTCTCAGCATCGGAACGTGTTTCTACCGACCTCGCATGCCGAAGCGAGTTTGGCTTTTAGGTGCTGCGTGTTCGATTGTCCCCGATCTTGACGTTATCGGATTTCGCTTCGGCGTCCGATATAGCGACTTCTGGGGACATCGCGGATTCACGCATTCTCTCGTATTTGCGTTTCTGATCGCTGGGGCAGTGAGTCTCGGCTTCCGATCAGGCTCATCGACGATTGGCCGGCTGCCGTTGTTTTCTTACCTGTTCCTAGCAACCGCTAGCCATGGCGTTCTAGATGCCATGACGAATGGCGGTCTGGGAGTCGCATTCTTCTCCCCATTCGACAATAACCGGTATTTCTTTCTGTGGCGGCCGATTCGTGTTTCGCCCATTGGGCTGGGACGTTTCTTCAGCCCACGAGGGTACCTCATCCTGCAAAGTGAACTTCTCTGGATTTGGCTTCCTGCGGGCGTATTCGCGGGACTGGTTTTACTGTTAAGGCGGACGCAAAAGAAAGACAGCCTGGTACCCTCTGAGGAACGCTGACTGAAGGGCAATTGTTACGAAGTGCAGTGAACGTCAGTTACCTTCCAAGGAAAGTCGCCTGCTTTACACCCTCTCCCCGAATTTGAGAAACTCATTTGTGGAAACCAAATCCCCGCACAATCCAATTTCACTCGGCCAGTCGATCGTTATCCTCGACTTTGGCGCTCAGTATACCCAGCTCATCGCGCGCCGCATCCGCGAGCAGAATGTCTTCTCCGTGGTGCTGCCGTGCACGTCCAAGCTCGAAGAGGTCAAGAGCTACGCGCCCGTAGGCATCATTCTGTCGGGCGCGCCTTGGTCTGTCTATGACAAGGATGCTCCTCCCGCCGACGCGCGCGTATTTGAACTGGGCATTCCCGTCCTCGGAATCTGCTACGGATTGCAGTTCATGGTGCACACGCTGGGCGGCAAGGTGCGTCCGGCGGACAAGCGCGAGTACGGTCACGCTGAAATCGACGTGGTGTCAGCCTCGGTTCTATTTCAGGGAATGGCGAAGAAGCTGGCGGTGTGGATGTCGCATGGCGACGAAGCCCTCGAACTGCCTCCCGGCTTCGAGTTGATGGCCAAGACGCACTACGCGGTGGCGGGAATTCAGAACACGGCCAAGAAGTGGTACGCCGTGCAGTTCCATCCCGAGGTGCACCATACGCCGCAGGGCACCCAGATGCTGAGGAACTTTATCTTCGAAATCTGCGGCGCCAAGCCGACGTGGACTCCGCAGCGGTTCATCGACTCGACCGTCGATCAGGTGAAGCAGCAGGTGGGCAGCGGACGCGCCATCTGCGCGCTCTCGGGCGGGGTGGATTCCTCGGTCGCAGCTGTGTTGGTGGATCGCGCGTTGCGCGATGCCAAGGGTAGGTCGCGGCTGACGTGCGTCTTCGTCAACAACGGCGTGCTGCGCAAGAACGAGTTCGAGAAGGTGCAGAAGGTATTGCGCGACAAGCTGAATCTCAACTTGGATGCCGTCGACGCGACCGACCGGTTCATGAAGAAGCTCGCGGGCGTCAGCGAGCCTGAGAAGAAGCGCAAGATCATCGGGAATGAATTCATCAAGGTGTTCGAGAAGGAAGCCCTGCGCATTGAGAAGAGCGAGGGCAAGGTCAAATGGCTGGTGCAGGGCACGCTTTATCCGGATGTGATCGAATCGCGCTCGGTGCGTGGACCGTCGCAGGTCATCAAGTCGCATCACAATGTGGGCGGCCTGCCCGAGAAGATGAAGCTCAAGCTGATCGAGCCGCTGAAGGACCTGTTCAAGGACGAAGTCCGCAAGATTGGCCGCGATCTCGGAATGCCGGAAGAAATTCTGCAGCGGCAGCCGTTCCCCGGTCCGGGTCTCGCGGTGCGGGTGCTCGGGGAAGTCACGCCCCAGCGGCTGGCACTGCTGCGCGAGTGCGACGACATTGTGGTCAGCGAAATCAAAGAGGCCGGACTCTACACCAAGGTCTGGCAGTCGTTTGCGGTGCTGCTGCCGGTGATGTCCGTAGGCGTGATGGGCGACATGCGGACTTACGCTTACACCTGCGCCATCCGCGCGGTGAGTTCGGAAGACGGCATGACCGCGGATTGGGTGCCGCTCCCGCATGAAGTCCTAAAGACGATCTCCACGCGGATTGTGAATGAAGTGAAAGGCGTGAACCGCGTGGTGTATGACATCACTTCGAAGCCGCCGGGGACGATTGAGTGGGAGTAGCAGCTTCTAGCTGCTAGCTCCTAGCTTCTAGCCAAGCGCACTCGGTGTGGACACCGCCTCGCGACGCTCCCTGGGCGCGCCCTTCCCATTTCGGGGTTACTTCCGTTTGTCCCTGTCGTGGTCTTTTCTTGCTCCGGTTTCGGATTCGTCCTACAACCACAGTCACAACGAGTGCAACTGATGAAGTGGCCTCGCGGTGGAATTAAAGTGTGGGGCGGTGCCAGCCATGTCTCCGACGGTGCGAGCGAATTCCCTCCGACTAACCCTGTTTTGCATCCTGGCGTTTGCCAACACAGGAACCTTCGCGCAGACGGGCATCGACGATGTCCACGTGGTACCGCGGGAAAAGACGGTGGACATGGCTGCGGCCGCCTATGGCGCGCAGTCCACTGCCGGTGATTTCGGTCCCGGAGGGATCGTCCGGACGAGCGTCAATCTGGTTCTGGTTCCCGTAACCATTACGGATCAGCTTCATCGCCCAGTGGTTGGCCTTTACCAGGACAATTTCCAGTTGTTTGAGGGGAAGAACGGCGCAGGAGATCAAGAACTTCTCCAGCGAGGATGCGCCGGTGTCGATCGGCATCTTGGTCGATACCAGCAGCAGCATGTCGTACAAGCTGGAGCGGGCGCGGGAGGCGGTCATGCAGTTCTGCGAGGCGGCGAATCCGCAGGACGAGTTCTTCATGATCACCTTCGCAGACGTGCCCCGGCTGGCCACGGACTTCACCACCCGCCTCGAGAAGGTGGAGAACGACCTGCTGACCGCCCGTTCAAAGGGGCAAACGTCGTTGCTCGATGCGATTTATATGGGTATCCGCAAGATGCGCGACGCTCGGTATGCCCGAAAAGCGCTGCTGATCCTGTCGGACGGCGGCGACAACCACAGCCGTTACACCGAGCGAGACGTGAAGTCGGCTCTGAAGGAAGCCGATGTGACCGTCTATGCCGTCGGCACCTACGATCGCTATGTGGCGACGCAGGAGGAACTGCTCGGTCCGGAATTGCTGAGGGCGGTCGCTGGCATAACGGGCGGGCAGGCTTTTACCATCAACGACGCGAACGAGATGGCCGTGGTCACGCGCAACATTGGGAGTCAGCTGCGGCACCAATACATGCTGGCCTACCAGCCTGAGTCGGCGCCGCGAGACGGAAAATGGCACAAGATCAGCGTGAAACTGCGGCTGCCGAAGAAAATCAGCTACCTCCTGCACATCGATGCTCGTCCCGGATATTACGCGAGCGAGGAGTGAGGGCACGAGGCGACGATCAAGCCAAGGGCTTTGCCTTTACTCGTCTCGGTGCACCGTTTCCATCGAAAACGCTGGCAGACACACGGCGATATACTCGGCGCCTCCGTCTTGAGGAGTGGAGTAGCGCACCCACTCGCCGGCATGGGCAACGACGGCCTGTCCGGCGGCAACATCGAGGGAGCCGATCGTCCCAGTCGTACTTTTGTGCTCCACGCGTAGCGTTCCCTTGAGCACGATCGTGAACTCGTCAAACTCGGGCGTCTGACCGGGCTCGAGCCATCCTTGCGGGCTGCGCATGTGGGCGACGCTGGTGGCCGAGGTTTTCGAGTTGACTCGGCCGATATATTCGTCGATCAGTTTAGGCTTGTTGCCGGCGGCTTGAATACGGGTGGGTTGTGCGATGAGTGTGGGCATACGTGGCTTTCGGCTCTCGGCTTCCGGATTAGAGTACAACATAAGTTCTTGTCGCAAGAATCGCGGCAGGAAAGTCAGCATGGAGGGGAACGCGATATCAGGCTGGAAGGTTTACTCCTACCAAAGGAAGACAGCTGGTGGAAGACCAGAGAGGAGCCTCCGGCCTTCCGCCTCGCTTGCGAACGCGAATTACGGCGTGCCCGGGGGAGTGCCGGGAATGATGATCGGCGGTCCTGGAACGCCGCCGGGGCCCGGCGGTCCGGGGATGACCGTAGGCGGTGTTCCGGGCGAGCTCGTTGTGCCCGGCGGCGGACCTATGTCGGGTGGTGGAGGCGGCGGCAGCGGGCGCGGTGCGATGGGCTGCTCCGCCACTGGATGTTGTACCGACTCGCGCACAGCAGTGGCGACCTGATCTTGATCGAGCGACAGCGGTTTCCGCAGCACCATATCCACCGGTGAGCCCACGTCGAGGAAGAAATGATGCGAGCCGAAAAGCAAGAACATGGAACCTGCCGCGCCCACTGCACTACCGATTCCCGCTCCGATAATCGCGTCTCGACCTTTGGTGCCGAAGACGGGCATCGTAGTCGAGGTGCAGAAAGGCGGTCCCCCGATGCAGCCGGGAGGGAAGTTGGAGGTCACGCTGGAGTCCGGCTTCCCGACCGAGTGGCCAATGAGCGCTCCCAATCCAGCTCCCGCCGCAGGTAAGACGAACATTCCGACGATTCGGCCAGACCCGGGATCGGTCATAGCATAACCCTGGACGGTTTCGAGCAGCGCGGGGCCGGAGACGGGGATCACGTATCCGTCGGGGAAGGTGATCGACATCGACTGCAGATACAGTTCGCCCCGTCCGTTCTTGCGCTGGAGTTTGTCCACGATTCCATCCACCAGCGCTCCGGGTGGGATTACGACCTCGTTGCCCAACGTGATCGGTGCCGTGATTTGCGCGTAGATATCGTCTCCGCGATGGATGTAGCGGCTCTGGATGGGATGCGTGAGGACGAGAGCAAAGCGGGTGCCCGCGGGAATGGTTTCGGTTACGGGATTGGGGTTTGCAGACGCTTGCTGATTGCTTTGCGAATCCTGGGGCGAGGGTGGTTGAGGTTGATCTTGAGTTTGCGCCAGGCAGGCGAAGGCAAGAAACAGGGTTGAAAGAATCGCGAGGGCTCGCCTCGCATTGGTCCCGGCCAGATTCAGAAAGGCAAACATGGTCGAAACGGGTCGAGCGATACCACGAGTGTTCGCCATTTGCTACCTCCTGTCGAAGTCTCCCGTTTGTGCGGAAGCTTCGATTTCGTGCGGAAGCGGGGGAGGGAAACTTGGGCTCCCATCGGGTTAGACCCGACGTCGTTTACAAAGGTAGCGTTTGCGCAGGTAAAGGTTTGCAAAGAGTCGGTAGGGATTTGTAAAAGGCTTGCGGGACACGGGGTTTGAGGCAATTTGCAACAGCGGCGGGCGGTCAAATGCCGAGTCAGGGGAGAAATCAAAATCATTTACCACGAAGGACACGAAGGTAGAAGCTGAGTTCCCCTTTGTGCTTTGGCTGCGGATGCTATTCGGCTTTTTCGCTGATCCAGCGGGAGATGGCGGTGACCATCTTGCGGGGAGCGAAACGGGTGGACTCAGCGACCAGCCAGTTTTGCATTCCGGAGATCGCGAGCGTACGGCCTTCCATCACGGCGCGGTAGCCGTCGAGGGCGACTTTGTCTGCGCTCATCGCGCCGAACTTCTTGAAGATTCGTGACTGATCGTTGCCTGCGCGTTTCGCGAAGCCCGTGTTGGTGGCGCCCGGACAGAAGCAGGTTACGGTGACGCCCGAGTCACGCAGTTCGTTGGCGAGCGCTTCGGAAAAGGAAATCACATAGGCCTTGGTGGCGTAGTAGACCGCCATGAGGGGGCCGGGCTGAAATCCCGCGGTCGAGGCGACGTTCATGATGCGGCCGCTGCGGCGCTGCACCATGAAAGGCAGGAAGAGACGCGTGAGTGCGGTAAGTGCGGTGATGTTGAGGTCGATCTGGCCCTGGATTTCCTCAAAGGGCATTTGGGCGAAATCGCCCAAAGCGCCGAAGCCGGCGTTGTTGATGAGGATGTCGATGGTGATGCCCTCACGCTGCAGTTGGTCGAAGAGGAACTTGGGTGCGGGCACCGCGGCGAGATCGAGTGCGATCGTCTTAACCGTGACGCCGTGAGCCTGCAGTTCGGTTGCAACCTGCGCGAGTTTGTCGGCGCTGCGGGCGACGAGCACCAGGTTGTGATGGTCACGGGCGAAGATTTTGGCAAGCTCGTATCCGATGCCGCCGGAGGCGCCGGTGATGAGAACGGTAGTCGCTGACATAGGGTTTGTTCCGCTATCAGTGTAATTCCTGTGCTAACGATTGCGGTTCGGCGTGGCCATTTCGGAATCGGGGAGGACATCTGCGAAGAGGAATCCGTCGCGCTTCACGGTTTCGCCTCCCTGGATGGGAATGGGCTGAGAGAACATAGGCCCGGCGTGAGCGAAGGTGTGGAACTCGCCGTTCTCGCCACAGGGATCAACTCCGGCTGGCAGACGACTCAATAAATTGTAGTCGAGATCGCGGCCGATGAAGTCGCCTGCGAGCTTCGAAGGATCGACACAGACAATCCGAGCACCCAGACCGGCATCCAGCATTTCTCGGATCAGTTGTCGTGTATCTCGTCCCCAGAGCGGGAACATGGGTTCGAGGCCGGTACCGCGCAGACGATCTTCGCGATAGCGACGGACGTCTTCGAGAAAGAGATCGCCGAAGGCGATGGTGGAGATCCCTTGCTGAACGGCCGAGGCACAGGCGCCCGACATCGCTTTTTCATAGACATCGTTACTACAGGGCCAGGGTAAGGGAACTTCCCAGAGCGGCAGGCGGGCGGCGCTTGCTTGTGCCTGCAGCAGAGCGTATCGCGTACCGTGCATGGCGACGCGCTCAAAATTCGAGTTGATCGTGGTGAGCAGACCTACAACTTCTGTGTCATCGCGCTGGCGAAGTACGTGGAGAGTCCAGGCACTATCTTTGCCGCTGCTCCAGGAGAGAAGGATCTTTTGCTTCAAAGTGTGGACTCGCTGACGGTGAGAGCAGTAAAAAGAATGGCGCGGGCGAGTCGCCCGCGCCCACACAGGCCACTGCGACCTACGCGTGTACTAGCTCTACGCCGTAGATCGAGTGCCACGACGTCGCAGCCTTCAGCTTGTCGTTGACATTGTGGATGTTCTTGACGCCTTCGGTTTCCAGCCACTTGCGGAAGGCGGCTGCGCCCTGCTTGGCGTAGATGGGAATGCCGTCTTTCCAGGTGGCGCGACCGCAGAGCACGCCGTTGAACTTTACACCGGATTCTCCGGCGAGTTCGAGCGTCTCGCTGAATTCCGCGTTGCTGACGCCGGCCGACAGATAGATGAACGGTTTGGTCGCGACGTTGGCGGCTTTGTGGAACAGATCGATCGCTTCCTTCTTGGTGTACGCCTTCTGTCCGCCGAAGCACTTCACGCCTTCCACGAACTTCATGTTCACCGGAACTTCGACCTTCAGGACGTCGACGCCGTAGCGGTCCTTGCTGAACTCGCGCATGCTCTCGGTGACGATGTGCGGTTTCTTCTTGGCGTAGTCGAGACCTTTCTCGTCAGCGCCTTCTTCGTAGCCCACGAACTCGAGGAAGTACGGGATGTCGTTGGCGCGGCACTCGTCGCCGATGCGCTCGACCCATGCGTGCTTGATCTCGTTGACGTGTTTGGGATCATCGGGGGTGTAGTACAGCAGAATCTTGACGCAATCAGCACCCGCTTCTTTCAGGCGCCGCGCAGACCACACGTCGAGCAGATCGGGCAGGCGGCCCGGGCCGGTCTTGTCGTATCCGGTCTTTTCATACGCGAGCAGCAGGCCGGCATTCTTAGCGCGGCGCTTGGAGGCCGGCAGTCCCCACTCGGGATCGAGCAGGATGGCGGTGGCGTGCGGCGTGAGAACTTCCGAGACCAGGGTTTTGAATTCTTCCATCATGGCGTCGGTGATCTCGCCGCCTTTTTCCTTGGCCAGTGATTTCTGCAGGGAGCCGCGCTGGTCCATGGCAGCGGCGGCGATGATGCCGCGTTCGTTGGAGACTTTCTTGAGACCGGCAAGTTTGCCCGGGGTAAGCTTCATGAGAATCCTCCTGAGTACGAATGAAGATGAGTGCTTGGAAGTACCGAATATTGTAAACCAAAGAGCAGCGAAATCTGGTGATTACGAAGAACAATCACAGGCAGAGTTTGCTTTTGCGCCTGCATCGCCTGAATGCTTGTCAGTGACCGGTGTCACTGAAAGGAATGCGGCCGCGAACTATGCTGAGGCTGGAAAGTCACCTGCCACTATGACAGGTCGGAGGTGACGCGATGTTAATGGTGCTCATGCTTTTCTGCGCGGCGGGGGCTGTCTTTCTCATCGGTCTCGGTGCGTATGCCGAGCTTCAGGATTTGTGGCCCCATTCCACCAAGCACAGTGCAGTTCCGCATCCTTCAGATCGGAGGCACCTCCGCTGATTTCCGGAATATGCGTCAGTCTTTGGATCCGCCGGCGGTGCTCTTCGTTTGGATGCGCTCCATCAGGCCTGCAGGCAGACTGTCGATTCGCTTGAGGAAAGTAGCCAGGGCCCACAATTCCTTGTCGGAGTAGAAGGGGCCATACGCTGACATAGCCGTGTGGCGGATGCCGTGCTGGATGATCCAGTGAATCTCCGCTTCCGAGTATTGCGTGCCGACCTGCGGCAACTGAGGCACGCGAGGGTAGCTGCTGAGATCCTCGCTGGGCTTACCCGGGGTACCATGACACCCTGCACATCCATTTAGATAGAGTCTTCCTCCCTCAACCAAGGCGTCGTCGACATTTCCGGGAGGCCGGGCTTGAATCCCTTTGGCGCTTCGGCGTACGGAAGCGCGCACCGCCGATTGCATCACCAGGGTCTCCCATGCCATGGGATTCGCATCGCTACCCGTCCCCGCCAGGCCGAGCCGGAAATATCCGAGAACGCAGGCCGGAATGAGAACGAAAGCAGCGACGAAGCCGAGCAGGAAAGTTTTCATGGTTAGTGTCCGGTTTTTTCCTCGATGCTGGCACGGACTTCCGGCGGCAGAGTGGTGATGCGGCTGATGAACCCAGCCAGCAACCAAAGCTTCTGGTCCGAGTAGTAGAGCCCTTGCGCGGACATTCCGGCTCTGCGGATGCCGTGCTTGGCGACCCAATAAATCTCAGCTTCCGAATAAGTTGTTCCGTCGCGCGCCAGTTGAGGAGCGGGAGGATAGAAGGTGGCGCCAAAGGCGCTCGGCGGTTTGCCCGGTGCTCCGTGACAGCCGACGCAGTCGTTGAGGTAGAGCTTGCCGCCGGCAATCAGGTTTTCGTCGCTCGCGGGCAATGGACTCTTCAAGTCTCGAGGCGTTGTGCGGTGAATCGAGGCGTGCACGGACGCAAACATCGAGCGGGTTGCCCACCCGGGAGTGGGGGCGTCTGCGGCGACATCCGCCAAGCCCAGCCTCAAGTATGCAAGGACACAGAGTGCCAGGACCAACCCGCCCGTCAAAAATCCGATGACGAACCGTTTCATGCGAAGCTCATTTTCCGTTGACCGGGGAGAGCTAGCGACCAGGAACGTATGAGGCGAAGAAATCAAACCAATGGTATAGTGGTATGACCGCTAATGCTCCCTGCTATTTTAGAGACTGACAATGGGCGGTCTGGTTCGATCGCCACCTCTTGGACGAGGGCGACCACGGAAGGACAACGCAATTTATGGCCATTGCAACGATTAATCCCGCCACGGGCGAAGTCATCAAGACATTCCCCGCACTGACAGACGCTGAGATCGAGAAGAAACTGCAGCTTTCGGCGCGCGCGTTCAAGGCCGAGCTGAAAACTCCGTTCACCGTGCGTGCCAAGCGCATGTTGAAGGCGGCCGAGATCCTGGAGCGCGATAAGGAAAAATTCGCGCACCTGATGACGCTCGAAATGGGCAAGCCCTACAAGGCAGCTGTGGCCGAAGCGGTCAAGTGCACCACGGCCTGCCGCTACTATGCCGAGAATACCGAGCGCTTTATGGCCGATGAGCCGGTCGAGACGGGCGCGAAGAAGAGCTTCATCCGGTATTTGCCGATCGGACCGATTCTGGCGGTGATGCCGTGGAATTTTCCGTTCTGGCAGGTCATCCGGTTTGCGGCGCCGGCACTGATGGCGGGCAATGTTGGGCTGCTGAAGCATGCCTCGAACGTGCCGCAATGCGCGCTGGCCATCGAGGAGATCTTTCTGGAGGCTGGCTTCCCAGCGGGTGTATTCCAGACGCTGCTGATCGGATCGGGGCAGGTGGACGCGCTCCTGAACGATCCTCGCGTGGTGGCGGCGACCCTGACTGGTAGCGAGCAGGCCGGGATTCAGGTGGGCATCGGGGCAGCCAAGAGGATCAAGAAGGTTGTGCTGGAGCTGGGCGGGAGCGATCCGTTTATCGTGATGCCTTCGGCCGATCTGGATGCTGCGGTAAAGACGGCGGTCGAGGCGCGCATTCTTAACAACGGGCAGTCTTGCATTGCGGCGAAGAGATTCATCGTAGCCGAATCCATCGCCGCGGAGTTTGAGAAGAAGTTTGTGGCGCGCATGGAGAGCTTGCGAGTCGGTGATCCGTTCGACGAGAAGACCGAACTCGGTCCGCTGGCCACGGCCGATGCGGTGACCACGCTCGATGCGGACGTGCAGAAGACGGTAAAGGCCGGAGCCAAGCTGCTGACGGGCGGGCATCCCTTGAAGCAGA
Organism: uncultured Acidobacteriaceae bacterium; assembly: GCA_963701935.1. Lineage (GTDB taxonomy): Bacteria > Acidobacteriota > Terriglobia > Terriglobales > Acidobacteriaceae > Sulfotelmatobacter. The sequence goes on from CAVPBT010000008.1 coordinate 118,879, forward strand.
AGGGGAATTACTATGCTCCGACGGTGTTGACCAACATTCCCAAGGATTCGCCGGCATATGGCGAGGAATTTTTCGGCCCGGTGGCGTCGATCTTTCGGGTGAAAGATCAGGATGAGGCGATCCGCATTGCCAACGACGTGCGGTTCGGGCTGGGAGCGAGCGCGTGGACCAAGGATGACCAGGAACGCGAGCGCTTCATCAACGAACTGGAAGCTGGGATGGTGTTCATCAACAAGATGGTGGCGTCTGATCCGCGCATTCCGTTTGGCGGGGTGAAGCAATCCGGGCACGGGCGCGAGTTGGGGGCGGTGGGGATTCGCGAATTCTTGAATGCCAAGACGGTGTGGGTGGCTTAGGCGAGCAAGCTCTCAACCACAGAGGACACTGAGGACACGGAGCTTCAATGAGGAGTGTCCGTAACTGACGGGCTCGCCGTCGCTCCAGCTACTGCAGATTCTTCCACTAGCAGCTCTTTCCAGGGGCATTCATCCGGTGCAAAGCGATGCACCGCCGCTTGCACTTTTGCACTGGTTCCACTGTGGCGCACCCAAACTACGCGGTAGCGCGCCTTCTTGCCGGCGTACAGAATGCCGATCACGTCACCAGAGCGTAGTTCGGCATCGAGCCCCGTCAACAGCCCTCCACTCAGGCTGATATCGCGGGCGCGGGCTTCCTGCAGGAAGCGGTCGCCCCGCGTGTCTACGCCCCAAACGGTGAGTCCGAGGTCGATGTCAGTACGCGGTTCGCGCCGGCGGTCTTTAATTTGGGCGTCGCTGTCTCGTCCGTCAATGCTGCGGAGATTTCCCATGCCCTCAACCTAGCGTTGGGAGGAAGGCGTGTAAATGCTCGGTGGACGGTTCGGGGAACGAAGGTCGTAGGCGCAGTGTCATTTCGGGAAATGTTCCGAAAGCACCTCCGTCAGAGAATGACAGCCGTTTCGCAAAAGTATGTAATATCACTACATAGATGGAGTATGGAAAAAGCCAGTTTTCGTCAACAACGAAATTGGGGCTACAATCTGGTACCGAACGAAACTTCACATCCCAATGACGACCCCGATACCCTTCAGTATCTTTTCTTCCGAACTGCAACCCGGAGAAACGGTCCAGTGGACAGGCAACCCTAATCCCTCTGTGATTTTTCACAAGGAGGACTGGGGAATGATCCCGTTCAGCCTGTTATGGGGAGGATTCGCAATTTTTTGGCTTCTCGGAGCGTCAGGTTTAGGGAATTTTTGGACGAATCGGCCCGACAGAACCTTTCAGTGGTTTGGCCTGATCTGGGGCACTCCGTTCGTTCTCGTCGGTCAATACTTCATTTGGGGCCGATTTATTTATAGCCGTTGGAAGAAGCAGCGAATCTTTTACGCGCTGACCAATCGTCGTGCACTCATCGTCGAAAATGGTTTCAGAGGCCGCACAGCATCCAGCGCTTACTTCGAGAACATGACAATGGTTGACAAGTGGGTTCGGCGCGATGGGATTGGTAGCATCAGTTTTGGCGGCCCTGTGACAGGCGAGTGGAGATGGGGAAGAAATAACCCGCCCCGTCCGCCAACTTTTGACGATATCAGGGACGTTGATGCTGTATACCAGATTGCTGCTCGACTGCGCGAGCAAGCTCAGAAGTCGGGAGCGCTGGCTTCGCCGCGTTGGCCATCTTGAAACAAAGATTGGCGAAACATCGCGATATCACTCTTTAACAGAGTGTTGCATTCCTACTGTCTCAGCGTCAGCGCCTTAAGCACGGCTTGCTGCTTGGCGATCAGCGACTGCACACCTTGCTTGGCGAAGGCGATCATCTTGGCCAGTTGCTGGTCGTCGAAGACCTGGTGCTCGGCGGTGGCCTGGACTTCCACCAGTTTGTGCCCGGCGGTCATGACGAAGTTCATATCGACGTCGGCGCGCGAATCTTCTTCGTAGCAAAGGTCGAGCAGGATTTCTCCGTCGACCATTCCCACGCTTACGGCCGCGACGAAATCTTTGAGCGGGACTGCGGTCAGGGTGTCCGCATCCACCAACTTCTCCAGAGCAAGGCCCAGCGCGACGAACGCGCCCGTGATCGACGCGGTGCGCGTGCCTCCGTCGGCCTGGATCACGTCGCAGTCGATCCAGATGGTGCGCTCGCCAAGGCGCGTGAGATCGGTGACCGCCCGTAACGACCGGCCGATCAGGCGCTGGATTTCGTGGGTGCGTCCGCTTTGCCGGCCCTTGGAAACCTCGCGCGGAGTGCGGGTCAGAGTCGAGCGGGGGAGCATGCTGTATTCGCTGGAAATCCATCCCTTGCCGCTGTTGCGCATGAACTGTGGAACGGTTTCCTCGATCGATGCGGTACAGATGACTCGGGTATTGCCCACTTCAATCAGGACGGAACCTTCGGCGGTGGTGATGAACTCCGGGGTGAGGACAACGGGGCGCAGTTGGTCGGGAGAACGATTATCAGAACGATAGAACATGCTTCCGGGATTGTAACTGATTGAGGGAAAAGGGCGAATTCGTATTGACAGAAGATATATCTAACGATATAGTTATCGACAGATCGAATGATGGAGATGAGTCGATCTCAAGGAGTTTCAGTATGTACGGAAGATGTGGAAGTTGGTGGCGCGGTGGGATGGCGATGCCGTTCATGGGCGGAGGATTTCCCTGGGGCCGCGGAGGTCGTTGGGGCCGGTTCTTTGGTCCGGGAGAGATCCGGCTGGCGTTGCTGTCGATGCTCGAAAGCGGCTCGAAGCACGGCTACGAGCTGATGAAAGAACTCGAAACGAAGTCGGGCGGCATTTACAAGGCGAGTGCGGGAGCGATTTATCCAGCACTACAGCAACTGGAAGATGAGGGTCTGGTTACCTCGGACACGGCGGCGGGGAAGCGAACGTATTCGCTGACCGAAGCCGGCAAGGCTGAGTTACAGCGTGAGGCCGAAACCGTCAAAAAAATCTGGCAGCGTGCCGAGCAAGCCGGAGACTGGGCGCCGTGGATGGGCATGGAGGGTGCGGAGGTGATGCGTCCAGCAGCCGAGGTGATGAAGGCGGCGCTGAAGACGGCGACTCGGGGCTCGCACGATTCCGCAAAGATCGCGAAGATCCGCGAGATTCTGGAGCGCGCGAAGCACGAGATTGAAGGGTTGGAGAAAGCGTCGTAAGGCGACCTCAGACCTTGGACCTTAGGCGTCGGCTCAACCTCATCAACGAGGGCTGAGGTCCGACGTCTGAGGTCTTTTCTCATTGCGCGGGTTGCAGTTGCGTATCGACGATGAACCCTCGGCGCTGATCCAACCCTCAGATATTGCCTTGTGATGTGGGTCACTGACAGGCCTGAAGCCGGATTGTCTACTTGAGCGTCATCAAAGCGGACTGGGAGGAGGTCAGCCCTGCTCCTCGACAGCTCCGCACAGGAGGTCTGCTCATGCTGAAGCTGAAGTACCGCCTGGCTTTCGTCCTCATTACATCGCTGACAGCTGCAACATGCTTCGCCGCGAGCGATCAACTTGCTGTTCCGCACGTCAAGGTGACTGGGTGCACCATTGATGCCGCGCACACTCACGCCCTTGCGGAAGTGCTGGCAGCGGCCAGAGACATCTATGCGGAATGGGGATTCAACATGCCCGAAGCGGCGAGTCTCTCGGTTATTTGCAAGGAAGGCTCTCCGGCGGATCTCTTCAACGACGGAAATGATCATCTCTTCCTTACCATCCCGTCGCCAGACGCTCTCGCGCCACCCACGAAGTCGGGGACATTCAACATCTACGGCATCTGCCACGAGTTAGGTCACATCGCCATGTATCGGACTCTCAAGAATCGGGACTGGATGACCGACGCTGCGGCGGAAGGTTGGGCGCATTATGTTGGTTCGGTCGTTGTGGACCGCGTCTTTGATGCCAAAGAGGGGTCGCTCTGGCCGGAGGCATATGACTATCGTGCAGACGGGACCGCTCGCCTGCGGAAAGACATTGCATCCAAATCACCGTCTGACCTGACAATCGCGGCAGCACAGTGGCAAAAGCTCGGCGCGATCATTGGCCTGCGCGAGTTCCCACAGCTTTTTGCGGCTTGGCAGTCGGCTGGCATCGCTTCGGGCAGCCCCTGGGAAGACTTGCTCCCAGCTCTTGAGAAGCTGCAGCCTCACAGTGAAGTCGCATTGAAAGATTGGTGGCGGGGTGCGAAGCCAGTGCTGGTCGAAGTGAGTTCATTTCACACCGAGCAGACCTCTCCCGCAAACCTTTCCGGTCAGGTAGTCGAAGTGCCGCCGAGTAGAGGCACCGAGACAAGTCGCATGTCCATTGCCGGGACTGGAGAAGGGCGGAAGTTTACGGTGCCCGCTCCGGGCGACTGGTACATTACGGCCGTGTGGATCGACGGATCACGGTATGGCGAAGAAAAGGCCCCCGATACAACCTTCGATATCGCACTCTGCGACGCCGATGCCAAGCTCATTTCCATCTGGAAAGGCCGATATGCCTCGTTCGCGTTTGTACAGGATGGTTGGGCGCGTTTCGATGTTCCTCCCACGCGCTTGCCGTCGACCTTTTATGTAACGCTGAATTTTCGCGCCACTCCCGCTGCTGGCGTGTATGTGGCATACGACTCGACGACCAAGGGCAATTCCATTGACTCACGCCTCGGCAAGCCGCCGCATGATTTTCCTGAAGGCGACTGGATGATACGCGTCGAAATGGACCGCAAGAAGTGAAGGTGGACACTCTCGGCCGCATCACGGGTGAATATGGGTTATTCAGACTAGTCTGAGCGGAAACGAAACTTTGATGTATAACGTCCGACTTCGGAGTCTTCTTACTGTGTCGGCTGCAGTTGGGTGGCGAGTTGATTGACCGCGGTGACATCGTAGAACGAGGAAAGATCAGCATGGCCGGCGAGGGTGTCGCGCTCTTTCCCATCCACAAGAATCTTCACCTTCAGAATTCCCGGAGTGTTCGCCGAGATCGTGCGGATCAGCGACGCTACAGTCAATTCCTCAACCAGCACGCCGGAGCGGTGCGTGTCGGCGAAGGCAGAGTTCAGGTCGATGACGGCGACTCCGGGATCGACCAGGAAGACGCTGCGGATGTCGGCGCCGGAACCCAGGACATGGGGTGACGACTTGTCGAGGTACAGCGAGAGCAGCGCGCGCAGCAGTTCCTCGGCGCGCTGTTGCCTGCCAGAGGGAAGCGGAATCTGAGCGGATTCGGCCCGTAGGCTGCCATTGTCATCGTGCGCGACGTAGAGTGTGACTCGTTCGGTGGGGCCGGCGATGGGAGGCGCCAGCGGGCGCGTATCCGTTGATGTAGCGGTAGTGGCGGCCGCAGTTTTGCGCATGTGCCACGCGTACCCGCTCAAGCCCAGAGCCGCAACCAGCAGCACCGACATCGCGATGACCAGATGGCGGGGGATCATGCGCTTCGCCTCATGCTTTGCACTTGAAGTTGCGTCCTCATCTCGCGGCTCCGAGTTGATCGCGGGAAGCGGCAATTGCAGTCGCGACGGCGCTGGTGACGAGTTGTTGGTAATCGGGCGCGGTGAGCTGGGAGGGATCGGATCCCTGGGGAGCGATCTCGACGGCGATGGCGGGTCCAGTCACGTTATTCAGCGGGCGGAGCGGTGCGGTCAAGGTGCGGACCGGGATCTGCCGTCGCTGGAGCTCGGCTGCGACTGCGTTTGCGGTGCTCTGGCTTAGTGGCAGTGAGGCATGCTGCGCGGTGGTCCAGGCGCGGAAGTTACCGCGATCGTCGCCGTCGAAAGGAATCATTGCGGTGTAGACGCGCACTCCATGACCGTTGGACGCCGCATGCACTGCGATGTAGATGGCAGCGTGATCGGCGTTGGCGAAAATGGCGCGCTGATCGACGGAAAGGTTCGCGTCGGAGTCGCGCAGGACCAGCGTCGGGATGCCGCGACTTTCAAGTTCCTGGCGGAGACTGCGGGCAAGCGCGACGGTCACGTCTTTCTCGAGCAGCGTGCTGCTGAAAGTTTCTCCGTGATCGTCGCCGCCGTGGCTGGCATCGACGACGGCGAAATAGCGGCGCGCGAGCGGGGGTGTCACGGGCGCTGGAGTGGTGGAGGTTGCAGGCGCCGATTGCCCAGAGCCAGCTGGAGTTCCGGCCACAGGAGGAGTCCCATTTGCCGCGGCATTTGTTGCGCCTGCAGAAGTCGCAGAGATTGTTACCGTGCGTCCGTCATTGCTGAAGCTGGCGATGACCGGAATCGCGGTATTGACGGTGACTACCGCCGCCCCATTGCTCTCGCTGAAGATCGCCGACGGAATGGTCTTATTGCCGAACGTAAGAGTGGGCGAGGCAGGAGCCACCAGGGGTTCGCGGGAGAAGGTCATGCGCAGGGCCCCGGGCTCGGTCGCAATCATCGGGTTGACGGGCGCAGAGAAATGGAAAACCAGCCGGGGAGGATTGTCGGCTGACAATGTCGCGGTGAAGTGGGTGGCAACACTGCCGATGAACAGGCGTCCGGATTCTTCGTGCAAGGTGACCGGTCCGCCGAGAAAGCGCGGGAGCAGGGAAGGCAGGGAACCGAGCGGCACGAGTCCGCGACTATTCTCGATAAGAAATTTCGCGCCCAGATCGGCGTCGCGTCCTTGCACGCGGGCGCGGGTCTTGCCCACCTGGAAATCGCCGTCCACATTGTTGTAGTGCAGGTGCCAGCCCCTGCCCTCTGATTTGGCGCTGACCTTGCCCAACGGTTCGAGCACTTCGAGCAGACCGACGTAAGAGCGTCCCTCCCGCTGCACGAGTGGGAGCGAGTAGTTTGCCGCCACCGAGTAGACCGCGAGGTGCTTGTCGGGCGGGGCGCCTGCCAAAAGAATGGCGCACGCGAGAATCACGCCGATCGCGATTACTACCCACGTCGCGATGATTCGTGTGCGCCGCGCCGGCGGGACGCCAGCGCTACCTTGGGTGCTAGTCCAACGCATAGGCGGTTAATCCACTGAGTAGCTTAGGGTAGAAATCGGTGGACTTCTGAGGCATGACTTCACCCGCGAATGCCACATCGCGCACCTGTGGCACCGGACAGGCGTTCATGAGAAACGTGATGTTAGCTGCGCCCTTTCGAACCTGCGCCAGCGCCTCGGAGGCATCGCGCAGGTAGGAGAGATTCTGCTGGTTGCGGATGGATTCTTCAGATAGCTTCAGCACGCCTTCGAGCAGGCATTTGTGCAGTTGCACGACATCGAGTGCTTGCTGCCGTTGCGAAAGACCGGCAGAGAATTGAGCGCTCGCCGGTTTGGGCGTATGCAGAACAAAGGCACGGTTGGCGGCGACGGCCAGTAGCGCGGTTCCTTTGCGGCCACGCTCCTGCAGCAGCGCCTTGGCGCGGGCGGCATCGAGCGCGGGATCGACATCTTCCACCGTATAGAAGGCGCTGCTCGATTTCTGAAAGTCATCCGCTGAGAACGACTCGAGGGAATGCACGACGCGATGCGTAGGCAGCACCAGCAGTCCCGGATCGTTCATGTTGACGAAGGTCATCATCACGAATTCGTATGGGCCCTGCGGATTCGAACCTGCGCCCGCGGCGGCTCGACATTCGTTGCGGAAGTTGAGCGCTGTTTCGTAGCGGTGATGGCCGTCGGCGATGACCAGTTTCTTGTCGCGCATCTTGTCTTGAACCGAGGCGATGGCGGCGGCATCAGAAATCTGCCAGACGCGATGCGAGACTCCGTACTCGTCGAGCACGTCGATTGTGGGGGCTGTGCCGGGCTTGGGAGTGAGCAGGGAGGCGACCTCGCCAGCATCTTCGTAGAGCAGAAAAAGCTGTTCGTAGTGCGCGCGAGTCGTGCGAAGCAGATCGAGGCGGTCGGCCTTGGGCTTGGACAGAGTTTGCTCGTGCCGATAGACGACTTTGGCAGAGTAGTCTTCCACGCGGCCGAGCGCGATGAAACCCCGGCGTTCGAACGTGGCTCCGGACGGCGCGGTGAACGTCTGGGAGTAGGTATAAATCGAGGGCGCGGAGTCCTGCCGCAATATCCCCTCATTCCGCCACTGCCGGGCGAACGAGGCGGCCCGGGTGTAGACGTTGTGGCCGGCGTTGTCCCCCGGTTCGCGACGGCCCAGGATGATGCGCACCAGATTGTAGGGGCTGGCGGCGTAATATCCCTCCTGCATGGCGGGAGTGATCTTGTCATAGGGTTGAGTCACGACCTGTGCAGCAGAAACTCGCAGCAAGTCGTAGCGGAGAGCACGAAAAGGAAGAATGTCTGCCATGGGAAACTTTTGATTGTAACAAGTTAGCGGCATTCCCCGGGAACACGCGAAAAGAACTCGTCCCGAGGCGCGGCTGTGCTGCTGGGGATCGAATCTTAGGCGGCAGAATTTCACCGTTTTTCGGGAGGACTTCTCCAAGAAACGGTAGCAGGACGAGTCTCCGAGCCAACTTTTTTCTCACAAATAACAACGAAAAATGCAACTGTAAGTTTTGTCACTGCATTTTGACAAAAAGCCTGCGCCAAGGGGCAAAAGCTGTGCTAACATCCGCGTCAGATGAGGTATTTATGGCCCGCCTACCCGTTGGGCGCTGGTCATCTCACCCGATGGCCCTAGTTCGAATTGGCTGTCAGGTTCTCCCCTGGGACCCGACTCCAGCCCGGCTGCGCGAAAAATCCTTGGTCACGAACTTGCGGCTGTGGCTTGCCGTCGCTCTCGCTGCTTTCATGTGGCTGTGCGTCCCGGCGTTCGGGCAAACCGACGTCAATGACGTGCACATTACACCGCGAGAGGTGGAGAAAGCTCCGGAGCCACCGAAGCCCGAACTCCTCGCAACCACGACCGGGCTCAGCGCGCATGTGCGTCCGCTGAAAGTCGACGTCGATCTGGTTCTGGTACCAGTAACCATTACCGATCCCATGAACCGGCTGGTGACCGGACTCGATAAAGAAAATTTCCAGCTTTACGAAGGCAACTCTTCGCAGGAGATTCGGACATTTTCCAGCGAGGATGCTCCTGTGTCGCTGGGCGTGATCTTCGATTCCAGCGGCAGCATGAGCAGCAAGATGGACCGCGCCAAAGACGCGGTCATCGAGTTCTTCAAAACGGCAAACCCGCAGGATGAGTTCTTCATGATCACCTTCTCCGACGAACCGGAGACGGTGAGCGACTTCACCAGTTCAGTGGACGAGATCCAGAACAAACTGGTTTTCGCCGTGCCCCGGCATCGCACGGCACTGCTCGACGCCATCTACATGGGCGTGAGCAAGATGCGGCAAGCCAAGTATCCCAAGAAGGCCCTGCTGATCATCTCCGATGGAGGCGACAATCACAGCCGCTACACGGAAGGCGAGATCAAGTCGCTGGTGAAGGAAGCGGACGTGATGATCTACGCCATCGGCATCTACGACCGTTATGCTTCCGCCATGGAAGAACGCCTGGGGCCGCAACTGCTGAGCGACATCACGGAGTTGACCGGGGGACGGGCGTTTACCATCGACAATCCCAACGACCTGGGGGATGTGGCGACGAAGATCGGCGTGGAACTGCGCAATCAATATGTCCTGGGATACCGTCCGAGCAAAGTCGTCCGCGACGGCAAATGGCGTAAGATAAAAGTGAAGCTGCTGCCACCGAAAGGATTGCCGCCTCTACGGGTGTATGCCAGGACCGGATATTACGCGCCTCAGGAATAGGGCCGCGAGGGTTTTGCTGTTCACGTTTGTGATTTGGGCCGGTGTGCAGTTGCTGGCCTGGGCACAGGCGGCCCCGCCTCAGAACGAGTCCAAGCCCGCCAATGCAGCTGTTGCCGCTCCCGCTGCCGACACGCCCACTCCTCCGAAGACGCAGGACGATCAAGACAAGAAGCTCAACGATCAGGGAGTCTTCGTCTTCCGCAAAGACGTGGACGAAGTGATGCTGCATGCCACCGTGATCGACGACAAGCAGCACATTGTCACCACGCTTGACCGCGGCGCGTTTACGGTGTTTGAAGACGGCAAGCCGCAGAACATCATTTCGTTTCATCATGTGGATATTCCCGTGGCGATGGGCATCGTCATCGACAACTCGGGTTCGATGCGCGAGAAGCGCAGCAAGGTGAACCAGGCTGCACTGAATCTGGTGCGCTCGAGCAATCCCAAGGATGAAGTTTTCGTGGTGAACTTCAACGACGAGTACTACCTCGACCAGGATTTCACTAACGATCTGCTGAAGTTGAAGGAAGCGCTGGAGAAGATTGACGCCCGCGGAGGCACGGCTCTTTACGATGCGGTCGTCGCTTCGGCCGAGCACTTGAAGCGGTTTGCCCGCCTCGAGAAAAAAGTGTTGTTCGTGGTCACCGACGGCGAGGACAACGCCAGCAACGAGACTCTGGAGCAGGCGGTGAAGCACCTGCAGGAAGAAAACGGCCCGTCAGTGTACGCCATTGGAATTCTGGGCGATGAAGAACATCCCAAACGGGCCCGGAAGGCGCTGGACATTATCGCGCAACACACGGGCGGGATCGCATTTTTCCCGAAGACCTTAGACGAAGTGGACGCGATCAGCAAGAGCATCGCGAATGACATTCGGAATCAGTATGCGATTGGCTATAAGCCGACCAATGCCAGAGGGAACGGCGGCTTCCGGATGATACGCGTCGAGGCCAAGGCCAAGGGCCATGGCAAGATGATGGTGCGCACCAAGAGCGGGTATTACGCGGGCGCGCAACCGGCAACCGGGGCGGGTAAGTAGAGGTCGTCCGGAGATTATCGCCAGACTAAACTGCCTCAACGCCTGTTCATCAAGCAGGAGCCTCGCCCGATCGGCTCCGATCCGGCCACAACGCTGGCGGATGAGTGTAAATCGCGATGTTACGCCGATTATGCTCATCCAGGTAACGTGAGTGCCGTCACTGACAATGGACGACCCTGAGCAGAAGATTCCTCTGGTGAATTTCTTTCGCCTCCCCGAAGAGCTAATCCCACCACGGAACGCAACACCCCCAGAGGCGAAATCCCCGGTCTGAACGTTGTCCGTCGAGTTTCTGGCCTTGGAGCAAGAAGATCTTCCAACCTTTAGTTTTGGGGGACAAAAACCGGACCGAAGAATAAGAACAGCAAGGAAAACGTGGAGGAGGACACCATGAAAAACGCCAGCATTGCAGTTGTACTCGGACTGTTCGTTATTGTGGGAACTGCAGCGGCACATGCGCAGCAGACCGTGCAGGTCTTCGTGCCGGGGAATGCATCGGGGTATTTCGGTACAGTCGATGTGCTTGTACCCCTAGTGCCGGCTATTACGGTGAATGGCCCTGGAACGATTACTGTCAGCTATAACAATGGCATGGTGAAGTGGGGCAGCGGGGAAGGCCAAGAGGTCGGCCCGAACGGCGGGCCTTATCCCAACAATTATTATGGCCTCCAGTTTCCTCTTGAAGAAGCCAAGGGCACCGCTCCTCACAAAGAGATAAATAACATCGCCGCGCTGATGGGAGTCTTCGTCTGCGCGTCGAGAGCGAACCATGCGGGTTTCGCCGCGGTCGATGGCACCAAGAATGCGGCTACGGTTGGAATCATGCCCGGTGGCCTCTTCTTCATTGGCACAGGCAAGACGTTTCAAGTCAAAGAGGCCGGAACGCTTTTTCTGGGTATCAACGATGCGTATGTGAGCGACAACGGCGGCGGGTTCAATGTTACGGTCACCGGGCCTTGATGAAGACGTGGTTGCGCGTAACTTCTGTTATCAGGCGATTTCACGTTTTGACCAAGCCTGGTTCGGGTCAGGCCCAGTCGGGGCCCCAAGCGGTCTGCTCTGGGGATCTGAAGAGTATCCTAGTGCGCTTTCTCCTCCAGCAACTTAGCGGCTGATTCGATCAAGGCCGATTCTTCTTCCAGCGCCTTCGCCACCCGCACGATTTCCTGCTCTGCTTCAGCGTATCGTTTCTGCTCAATGCCTTCCCGCACGCTGGGGACGGTCTTCACCCCGTATCCGCTATAGACTCCGGGAGCATACAGCAGGTGCTTGTACCACGGACGCCGCGGGAGTCCGTCATCGTTGGTGAGTTTGCGTTCGCTCTCCATCAGCCGTTGGTTCAATGCGCGGAGCGAGTCCGTCTGACTCTCGCTCAGAGTCGCCTGACTGTGCAGGAATGCCTTCTTGTAGTGGTCCGCGCTGCGCGTCAGCGAGTCTGCCGCGTTCTGCATGGGGGCGAAGTTCAGATGCGGAGGAACTTCTTCTCGCGGCGGTGCGACCGTAGGTCGCCTGGGGTCGAACGTGGCTTTGAAGACGCCTTCGTCCAGTTCCTGGTTGCGCTCGCGAATTTCTTCCTGCTTGTCGGCCAGCAACTTCTCCAGATCCTTGGTGTACTTCTGGATTGTGTCTGCGAAATCCACAAAATCGAAAGGCAGAATTTCGGCGTCGGCCAGGCGCATCACTGACGTCCCCACCGTTTGCGACAAAGCGCGGCCATAGACGAAATCGGAGTCGGAAAAATGCATGTACCAATAAAAGTCGTCGTAAATGGAGTGATAGATGCCCTGTTCGTCCTCGCCTCCATAGCCCAAGTCGAGCGTAGCGATGCCGAGGTGATCGAGAAAGCCGGTGAAGTCGGTACCGGAGCCGAGCGCGTTGATGCGCAGATCGGCGCGTTGCCGCAATTCCTTGCGGTCGTCGGCGGACTTGGCCTCGGCAATCTTCGACAATTGCAGGCGCTGCCAGACGGTCAGCTTGGTCTCAGGATCTTCAATGTCGCGGGCCACTCCGTTGATGAACTGTTCCAGCGTGTGCGAGCCGCCCATGCCGAGGAGGCCACGGTCGTTGCCGTCGGTGTTGATGTAGACGGCAGCGTGCTGGCGTAGTTCGTCGGCGTGCGCCTCGACCCACTCCGTCGAGCCCAGCAACATGGGTTCTTCTCCGTCCCACGCAGCGTAGATGATGGTGCGCCGCGGCTTCCAGCCTTGCTTCAGTAAGATTCCCAACGCGCGCGCTTCTTCGAGCAAAGGAGACTGGCCGGAGACGGGATCCTCGGCGCCGTTTACCCACGCATCGTGATGATTACCGCGAATGATCCACTCGTCGGGCTCGACGCCGCCGGGAATTTTCGCGATGACGTCGTTCACCGGTTTCGTGTCCCAGTTGAATTCGACCTTCAGGTGGACCTTCGCCGGTCCCGGGCCGATGTGATACGGGATCGGAAGGCTTCCGCGCCATTCGACGGGCGCCATCGGGCCCTGGAGCGCGGCGAGCAGAGGCTGAGCGTCGCCGTAGGAGATTGGCAACACCGGAATCTTCGTGATGCTCTTCGCGTCCTTCAGCGCCAGCCGCTTGGCGCCGGGAGTGGCGCCGATGCCGGGAGTGAGCGGGTCGCCGGGACTGGCCGAAGCAAAGTCCATCACGCTGCCGCGCTGCACTCCGTCCGGATTCCGCATCGGCCCCAGCGGAAACACGTTGTCGCGGCCGTAGCCGTCATCTTTCGGTTCTGAGTAGATCAAGCATCCGATGGCTCCGTGTTCTGCCGCTACCTTTGGCTTCACGCCACGCCAAGACTGGTAGTACTTCGCGATCACGATCGCGCCTTTCACCGAGATGCCGAGGCGGTCGAGTTTCTCGTAGTCCTCTGGCAGTCCGTAGTTCACGAACACGAGCGGTGCGGTCACGTCGCCGTCGATCGAATAGGCGTTGTATGTGGGTAGTTGCTCCGATTTCTGATTCGACGTAGGATCGACCGCCAAAGCCGGTTCTTCGAGTTTGGCGGTGAACTTCGTGGGCTCGATCATCTCCAGCACGCGAACCTTAGGCGTCGGGAAAAGGACGTCGAAGGTCTCGATGTGGGCGTCGAGTCCCCATTCTTTGAAGCGAGCGAGAATCCACTCGGCATTCTCTTTGTCGTAGGGTGAGCCGACGTGATGCGGACGTGCGCTGAGCCGCCGCATGTATTCCTTCAGATTCGCCGGGTCGGGGATTGCCCGAAATTTTGCCTCCCACTCGCGTTCGGTCTGGCTGGAGTGGGCGGAATAGCCTGCCAGTGTGGCATCGTCGGCCCCCAGCGCGAGCGATGGAACAATCAGGTTGAAGATCAACAGCACGGCGGCGAAGCGTCGCATGCGATTCCTTTCTGTCACGGGAGGCGTAATTATAGCCTGAGGTCGGAGTCATCCTGAACGGAGCCGCTCTTCAGGCGGAGAGAAGGATCTCGCGAGCACACGTATCGCATGCTTTCCGATGCGAGATCCCTCGCCCGGCTGAAGAACGCCGAGCTTCGGGATGACGCCTTCCATGAGTGGGACTGAAGGTCCAAACGCGCCTTGGCCCCTCGGTAATTGACGATCTTGCACGCTCCCCCGTACCCTGTAAGGTGATTTCGAAAACTTCTGAAATGTCCCGCCTGCGCGTTGCCGACGACATCACCCAACTGGTCGGCGAAACTCCCATGTTGCAGTTGAAGCGGCTGGTTCCAGCCGGATCGGCGGACGTCTTCGCCAAGCTCGAGTACCTGAATCCGGGTGGCAGCGTGAAAGACCGCGCCGCCATTGGGATCATCCGGCGCGCCGAGCAAGAAGGGAAGCTGAAGCCCGGCGGAACGATTGTCGAGGCGACGGCGGGCAACACCGGGATCGGCCTCGCATTGATCGGCGTGAACCGCGGCTACAAGGTTCGCTTGTTCGTGCCAGAGCGCTTCTCCGAGGAGAAGGTCACGATCATGCGGGCCCTTGGCGCCCAGGTTGTTCGGACCCCAGATGCCGAGGGCATGCAGGGAGCTATCCAGGAAGCGAAGAAACTGGTCGCCGGCGATCCGTCTGCGTTTATGGCGGGACAGTTCGAAAACCTTGCCAATCCCGAGTATCACTACGAGACTACGGCGCACGAAATCTTCGAACAGATGGACGGAAAAGTGGATGCCGTTGTGCTCGGTTGCGGCACCTGCGGAACATTCTCTGGAATTGCCCGCTATTTGAAGGAGAAGTCATCCAACGTACTGGCTTACGCGGTCGAAACCCAGGGTTCGACACTAGGTGGAGGGCAGCCCGGGCCGCACAAGGTGGAAGGGATCGGCACGAGCTTCACTCCCAAGACCTTTGACCGCTCGGTGTGCGATGAAGTGATGATGGTGATGGATGACGACGCTTTCGGCATGGTCAAGACGCTCGCCGCGAAGGAAGGCGTGCTGGCGGGCTCGAGTGGCGGCGCTGCTGTGTTCGCCTCTCTCACAGTTGCGAAGAAGCTGGGGTGTGGAAAGCGTGTTGTGACCATCATCCCGGACTCGGCTGAGCGGTATCTATCGAAAAAGATTTTTGAAGGCGGCATCTAGGGCCGTGTCGCGGAAGTACGTGACATATCGGTCTGTCATCCTGAGCGAAGCGAAGGACCTATGCAGTTTTGCAGCGAGTGCATAGGTCCTTCGCTCCGCTCAGGATGACAGGATGGATTTGTGCTGATGAAAAATCATTCATGAAAAAAACGAAAGAGCCAGGTTTTGCCACGCGCGCCATTCACTGTGGGCAGGAGCCCGATCCTTTGACCGGCGCAGTCACGGTGCCCATCTATCCCACGTCCACCTACGTCCAGCAGGGAATCGGCGAGCACAAGGGATATGAATATTCCCGCGTGTCGAATCCCACGCGCGCGCGCTTAGAGCAGAATCTCGCCGCGCTCGAGGGCGGTGTGGCGGCCCGCGTGTTCGGCAGCGGGATGGCGGCGATCAATGCCATTGTCAGCATGCTGAAGTCAGGCGACCACGTGGTTTGCGGCAACGATCTGTATGGCGGAACGCCGCGGCTGTTCAATCAAGTGATGACGGGATTCGGGCTGGAGTTTGCTTACGTCGATACTTCCGACGTGGTAAACGTCGAACGCGCCATCCGCAAGAACACCCGAATGGTGTACGTGGAGACGCCGACGAATCCGCTCATGCGGCTGAGCGACCTTGCCGCCATCAGCAAGCTCTGCCGGCAGAAAAAGGTTCTGCTGGTCGTCGACAACACGTTCATGTCTCCATATTTTCAGCAACCGCTCGCGCTGGGCGCAGACATGG
Source organism: uncultured Acidobacteriaceae bacterium (assembly GCA_963701935.1). GTDB lineage: Bacteria > Acidobacteriota > Terriglobia > Terriglobales > Acidobacteriaceae > Sulfotelmatobacter. Next base: position 134,819 of record CAVPBT010000008.1, read on the forward strand.
TGGTGCACTCCACCACGAAGTTTCTGAACGGTCACAGCGATGGCCTCGGAGGCGTTGTGATGTGCGCCCGGCAAGAACACGCCGACCAGTTGGCGTTTCTGCAGAAGGCCGCAGGCGCGATTCTTTCGCCGTTTGAATGTTGGCTGGTACTGCGCGGCGTGAAGACGCTCGCGGCGCGCATGGAGATTCACGACCGCAGCGGCCGCATCGTGGCCGATTTCCTTTCGAAGCACAAAAAGGTCAGAGCAGTCTTCTATCCCGGCCTGACCGATCACCCGCAGCATAATCTCGCGCGGCGGCAGATGAGCGGCTTCGGAGCGATGATCACCTTCGAGACGGGCTCGCTAAAAAACGCGAACAAGATGCTGAAGAAAGTGCGCGTCTGCTCGCTCGGCGAATCGCTTGGCGGTGTCGAGACGCTGATTTCGCATCCAGCAACCATGACGCATGCGGCGCTCGGCGTGAAGGGCCGCAAGGCGATCGGCATCACCGACGGCCTGGTGCGGGTCTCGGTGGGGATCGAAGACGTGGACGATATCCTTGACGATCTGGATCAAGCGTTGAACGCGATCTGAGCCACGGATTTTCACTGATTTGCACGGATACATAGGCTCTTCCATTCGAGGTTCTTTCCCGAGTGAGTGACGGCACACAATCTACCTCCCGTGAGTGGAATTCCGCGGTGTATCACCGGCTTTCCGGGCCTCAGGTGAGTTGGGGCAAGAAAGTTCTTTCGCGGCTGCGTCTGCGCGGCGACGAAGTTGTGCTCGACGCGGGATGCGGCACGGGCCGTCTTACCGCTGAATTGCTGGAAGCGTTGCCACGCGGGCGCGTCGTCGGTGTGGACCTCTCTCAAAACATGCTGGGCTCGGCGCGGGAGCATCTCGCGACCCAATTTGGTGTGCGCGTCAGCCTGGTTGCTTGTGATCTCCTGCACCTGCCGTTCGATCATGCGTTCGATGCAGTCGTGAGCACAGCCGCGTTTCATTGGGTGCTCGATCACGATAAATTATTTGCGAATTTGCGCCGTGCGCTGGTTCCGGAAGGCTGGCTGGAGGCCCAGTGCGGAGGTGGCCCGAACCTGGTCAACCTGCGCACGCGGGCGAATGAACTGGCCGCGTCCGCCAGATTTGCGTCGTTCTTTGTGGACTTCCGCGAGCCCTGGCTTTATCAGGACGCGGAAGGTGCGGCAGAGAGCTTGCGACGCGCCGGCTTTATCGACATCGAGACCTCGATTGAGGCGGCGTCGACGGTCCTCGACAGCGCAGCGCAATATAGCGAATTTGTCCGCAACATCATTCTGCGGCGGCATCTGGCGAACATTCCTTCGGAAGAACTGCGGGCTGAGTTCGTGGCGGAGTTGAGCCGGCAGGCCGCAGGCGATCATCCCGCGTTCTCGTTGGATTACTGGCGGCTGAACCTTCGCGGCAGAGCTTCAGCATAGCGCCCGGCGCGGCTTCCCCGCGCGGCTCAGGGAGCGGGCTCTTCCTCTTTAATCAGCGAGTATCCCAGCCATTGCAGATATTCCAGGCTGCCGTCTTCAATGTTGATCGCGATGCACTCCGGGAGTTCGTAGGAGTGCAGTTGACGGATGGCGTCGCGCACTTCCGGAAAACGTTCCGCACTGGTCTTGATCAGCAACAAGCACTCTTGGTTCGTTTCTACCTTCTCCCGCCATCGGTAGATCGATTCCGTGTGCGGAACGATGTTGACGCAGGCGGCGAGCTGGTGCTCGACCAGATGGCGCGCGATCTTGCGGGCCTCATCTTGAGACCCCGCGGTAGACAGGACGATTCGTTTGTCAGTCATATAAAATCAGCGGTCAGCTCCCAGCCATCGTTCGGCTTGTCGAAGGAGAGCTTAGCACTGGTGGCCGACGAATGAGGTCGAATATGCTAACGCAAATCAAGTTTGGTACATCGGGATGGCGGGCAGTGATGGCCGAGGAGTTTACTTTCGCCAATGTCCGCCGCGCCGTCGGGGGAATAGCGCGCTATGTGGCCTCGCAGAAGGCGCAAGGGGCGCGGGTCATCGTGGGACGCGATCCGCGGTTTCTGGGCGAAACCTTCTGCTCGATGGCGGCGGAAATCCTGGCCGCGCACGGAATTGCGCCCCTGGTGGTGGCCGAGCCCGCGCCGACGCCGGCGTTCGCCCACGCTGTGGTTCAGAACAAGGCCGATGGCGTGATCAATTTCACCGCCTCGCACAATCCACCGGAATACAACGGAATCAAGTTTTCGACGCCGGATGGTTGTCCGGCCTTGCCCGAGGTTACGAAAAAGATCGAAGCGGAAATTGTGGCGGGCGACGCCGCTTCCGCAACGACTTCCAGCAGCGTCCGCACGACGCAGGCCAGTCTTGATCCCAAGCCGGACTATATGAAGCGCCTGGGAGAGGTCATCGATCTGGAAGTGATTCGCAAGGCGAAACTGCGCGTCGCTTTTGATCCCATGTGGGGTTCGGCGCGCGGATACTCCGACGAACTACTTCGTGGGGCCGATGTGCAAGTGGCGACGGTGCACGACTACCGCGACGTCCTGTTCGGCGGCCACGCGCCGGAACCGGATGACCATTTGCTGGAAGATCTTCGTAAGAAGATGCGCGAGACTGGAGCCCAGATCGGCATCGCGACCGACGGCGACGCCGATCGCTTTGGCATCGTCGACGCCGACGGCACGTTCCTGCAGCCGAACTACATCATCGCCCTGCTGTTCGATTATCTCGTCGAGAGTCGCGGCTGGAAGAACGGCGTGGCCAAGTCGGTTGCCACCACGAATCTGATCAATGCGCTCGCCAAGCACCATGGAGTCGAGTTGCATGAGACTCCGGTAGGCTTCAAATACATCGGGGAACTCATCATGCAGGACAAGATCGTCATTGGCGGGGAAGAGAGCGCCGGCTTGTCCATTCGCCATCACGTTCCTGAGAAGGACGGCGTGCTGGCCGGCCTGCTCTGCTGTGAAGCCGTGGCACGGCGAGGAAAATCTCTGGGAGAACAATTGCAGGCTATATGTAACCAAGTTGGTTCCTACTTTCCGGAGCGGCAGAACTTCCGCTTGACGCCCGAGGTCAAGGACAAGTTCACTGGAAAGTTACGGCAAGATCCTAAGGATTTCTGCGGCCACCCGGTCAGCCAGGTCGTGCGCACCGACGGATTGAAACTGGTTTTCAGCGATGGGTCGTGGGTCTGTTACCGGTTATCGGGAACAGAGCCTGTAGTGCGCGTTTACACCGAAGCGCGCAGCCAGAAAGGCCTGGAGAAGCTGAGCACGGCCGCGAAACACTGGATTTTCGAGTGAGGTATTTGAGTTGAAGTCTTTTTCCAGAATCCCGAGGTTGCCGCGCCCCGAAGACGGATTGCGCGCCGTGGTCGAGCGCGCTCCGCAGGCGGAGGCGCTGGCCGCTTCGTGGATTGAGCGGGCTCGGCCGCTGGCGATCACCATCTACACGTTGCGTCGGCGCATTGCTACGATTGCCGTGACCGTGCTGGCGGCGTCCCTGTTTGTCCACGTTATGTTTGGCGCGAATGGCATGGTCGTTTACAAGCAGAAACGCGCCGAATATGAGGCCTTGCACAAACAGATTGGGCAGGTGCAGCAGGAGAACGATCGTTACACCCAGCAGATTCAGGGTCTGAAAAGCGATCAGAAATCGATTGAAAAGGAAGCCCGCGAGCAGTTGGGTTATGCCAAGCCGGGTGAGTATGTGTACGTCGCGCCGGCTCCGGCGAAGCCCGCACCGCCTGCCACTCATTCCGCGAAAAAATAGCCGCGCTGTTTTTCCTCAGATGCAACTTCTGAGTGCTGGTTTTGGATTCTTTCTGACAATGTCGCCGCTGCTCTGTGGTATATTTTCGTTGCCTCATCTCACAATCGAGCAGGGACGACTGTTCCGCAGGAACAGCACGATCTGTGACCTAGAGCGGGTTATTGCGGTGTGGGGCCGCAATCTGAATTCCAAAAGGAGAAAAACCGGCTATGAGAAAGGTTCTGTTGATTTGTCTCGCGCTAAGTTTCGTATTCGCCCTGTCGGCAATGGCGTTCGATGATATGGGCAAGAGCACAACCGTCAATGGATGGCTCGTCGATGCCAAATGCGGCGCCAAGGGCGCGAATGCGGGTGGCGAAGCATGCACCAAGAAATGCGTGGCCGCCGGTGAGAAACTGGTCATCGTCACCGATGGCGATTCCAAAGTGATCGCCGTCGACAACCAGGACGCCGTGAAAGAGCACGCCGGCCATCACGTCACCGTGACCGGAACCATGTCGAAGGATTCCATGCACGTGGGCAGCGTCAAGATGATGTAAGTTGGGCCCACGGATTGAAACAGATTGAGGGCGGCGCAAGCCGCCCTCTTTTGTTTGTGCGGTTGTCTATGTGGCGCGGGCGCCCTCGCTCGCGTTCGTCCTTATCGAACGACGCCTTCCAGTGGCGAACTGGCCGTGGCATACAACTTTCTCGCCATGCGGCCGGAGAGATAGGCTTGGCGTCCCGCCAGCACGGCATGGTGCATGGCTTCGGCCATGAGTACGGGATCCTGCGCGTTGGCAATGCCAGTATTCATCAGCACGGCGTCGGCACCAAGTTCCATCGCGATCGCCGCGTCTGATGCCGTCCCGACTCCCGCGTCCACAATCAGCGGCACTCCGGTGATCATTTCCCGAAGTATCCGGATGTGCGCCTGGTTCTGAATTCCCATGCCGCTGCCGATGGGCGCGCCCAGCGGCATGATCGTGGCCGCTCCGGCGTCGATCAAACGCTTCGCGAAAACGATATCGTCTGAGGTGTAAGGGAGCACAGTGAAGCCTTCCTTCACCAGCACGCGCGTGGCTTCAAGCGTTGCCTGCACGTCGGGATAAAGCGTGGCCTGATCGCCGATCACTTCGAGCTTGACCCAGTCGGAAAGGCCCACTTCGCGTCCCAGACGAGCGGCGCGGATGGCCTCGTCCGCGGTGTAGCACCCGGCAGTGTTGGGCAGCAGAAAATATTTCTTGGCATCGATGTAGTCGAGAAGCGATTCCTTGCTGCGATCGAGATTCACACGGCGCACGGCGACGGTCACCATCTCCGCGCCGCTGGCCTCGAGCGCACGTGCCGTTTCCTGGAAGGATTTGTATTTTCCCGTGCCTACGATCAGGCGCGAGCGGAAGGAACGTCCGGCAATAATCAATGAGTCCGACATGGGTTCTATTGTAGCGCTGCCGTGAAGGCTGGGAGTCCGTCCTTCCACGGGCGAGGCTTGCGGGGCAGCAGGCAAAGCCTTGCGCTGAGCGAAATCGAAGGGATGCCGGCGCTACGACGTGTGGCTACGGCACGGCCGCCGCTTCCGCCTGGGCGTACAGTTCGTCGATCTGCTTTTTGTAGCGTTCTTCAATCACGCGTCGTTTCAGTTTCATCGTCGGCGTGAGAACGCCGTTGTCGGCGGTAAATTCGTCTGCCACCAGCAGCACTCGCTTCAGCTTTTCGAAGCGCGCCAGATTTCCGTTGATGCCTTCGACGATTCCCTCGTAAAGCTCCTGTACCTTGGGATTGGCGATGAGATCCACCCGCGAGGTGAACGGAATGTTGTTCTCCCGCGCCCAGTCTTCCAGCAGAGTGAAGTTCGGCGAAACCATGACCGCGGGAAATTTGCGGCGGTCACCGAGTATGGCGGCGGTTCCAATGAGGGGGCTCAGTTTCAGAGAGTTCTCAATCGGCTGTGGCGCGATAAATTTTCCGCCCGAAGTCTTGATCAGATCTTTCTTGCGGTCGGTGACGGAGAGATATCCATCGGCGTCGATGTTGCCGATGTCGCCGGTCTTGAACCATCCGTCGACGAGCGCCGCCTTGGTTTCCTCCGGCCGGTTCCAGTAGCCTTTGAACACCGACGGGCCCTTCACCAGAATCTCGCCGTCTTCGGCGATGCGCACTTCCAGATTCGGCAGCGTCTTGCCCACGGTTCCAATGCGATGATTGATCGGAGTATTCACAGCAATTACCGGCGACGTTTCGGTGAGTCCGTAGCCTTCGTGAATGCGAATGCCGACGGTGGCATACCATTCGGCGAGTTCGCGGCCAAGCGGAGCACCGCCTGAAATGAAGGTCTCGACTTTCCCGCCCATACCTTCACGAATCTTGGAAAATACCAGCCGGTTAGCGAGCTTCCAACTGCGCGAGGTGGGAGTCTTTCCGGCAAGGATGTCGGGTTTGTTGTGTTGCCCCACTCTCAGCGCCCAATCGAAGATCGCGCTCTTGGGCAGGCCTTTCGCTTTCTGCCTGGCCTGCGCATAGATTTTTTCGTAAACCCTCGGCACAGCCACAAAAACGGTCGGCTTTACTTCCAGCAGGCTCGCCGGCAGCCGGTCCAGGAACGGACAATAGGCCAGAGTTACGCCGTGATACAGCATGGCAAAATCCACGTGACGAGCTGTGATGTGGCACAGCGGCAGGAAAGAAATGCTGACCAGCCCAGGCCGCATGTTGAATCCAAGCAGCGAACATTGAATGTTCGACGCGATGTTGCCATGGGTCAGCATCGCACCCTTCGAAGTTCCCGTCGTTCCCGAGGTGTAAACGATGGTCGCCAGATCGTCACGTCCGATGGACCGCGCCTTGGTTTCGATCTCGGCGCCGAGGCTTTCCGGGCCCTGTAGCGTGATGTTGTTCATGGTGACGCACTTGCTCGCGAACGGAGCCAGGTCGCCATTGAACTCCACCGGATCCATGACGATGATTTTTTCAATCTGCGTCTGGTGCAGGATCGACAGAATCTTGTGCAGTTGCTGGTCGGACGACAGAAAGATCGTGCGGCAGCCCGAGTCGTTCAGGACAAATGCGGTCTGTTCCGGCGTCAGCGTGGTGTAGAGCGGAACTGTAACGGCCCCGAGCAACAGGCTGGCGATATCGGCAGTGGGCCACTCCGGCCGATTTTCACTGAGGAGGGCTACGCGGTCTCCCGCTCGAACGCCCCAGGCATGCAAGGTGTGTGCGGTTCTGGCAACGCTGATGCCGAACTCGCGTGACGTGATGGGCAGCCACTTGCCGGCATCGCGGTACAGCATGATGCGGTCAAGGTTGCGTTCCACCGCGGCGAAGAAGATATCGTTCAGAGTGGAGATGCTCATGGCGTCTTTCGGGTCCCGGCCGTGGAGCCCCGCCTTGCTGTTTCGCAACCGGCTCCGAACAGAACTTTACTGTTTCACCGGTGGTTTGAGCAATGCGTACGGTCACACTAGTTAGGTACTCCTCGGTTTACCTCAGGGGCGCCGCAGGGTATGCTAGGCCATACTCCAGTGGGAGGAGTTCAATGCACAAAAGACGCTTCGGGGTTCTGGCGTGGGGGTTGCTACTGGCGGTCAGCGCCGCATCCCCATCGTTCGCACAAACCAAGAAGGAGGCAAGCATGCCGAAAGTCGGCGACATGGCGCCGGATTTCACGCTGAAACATTTTGATGGCAATGACCTCAAAGACGTGAAGTTGAGCGACTACCGCGGAAAGAAGAACGTCGTCCTGGCGTTCTATATCTTCGCTTTCACCGGTGGTTGAACGCAGCAAATGAAAAACTTCCAGCAGAACCTGAAAAGGCTGGAAGCTTCCGACACCCAGGTCCTGGGTGTGAGCATGGATAGTGCCTTCGCCAACAAAGCCTTCGCTGACCAAATCGGAGTGACCTTCCCCCTGCTGAGCGATTGGGGCGGCAAAGTAACCCACGAGTACGGCATCTACAAAGACGAATACCAGGCCCCGCGCCGCGTGAACTTCCTGATCGGCAAAGATGGAAAGATTCTGGAAGAGCAGGTGGACAAAGACGCGATCGATCCCACCAAGATCGTCGACGCCTGCGAGCGTCCGAAGATGAAGAACTGACCGATTCGTTTGTCATGAAAAGCTGAACGATACGCTTGTCATCCTGAGGCCCGCGCTTTTTGCGGGCCGAAGGATCTATGCATTTGCCGTCGTCCCGCGTGCTGCCAGCGAGTGCATAGATCCTTCGCGTTGCTCAGGATGACAGATTTTCATCCTCCCAACCCCGCCCGCTCTAAGCACTTCCACCTCTGGGAAACTAAACCGGCTCTATTGTGTTTACACGCTTGTCGGTAAAATCAAGCCATACGGACTTCGATTCCGACGAGGCTTAACTATGAAAACACGCAGGTTGTGGGCCTGGATGCTGGTGCTGGCGAGCTTTGCATTTGTCCTGCAACTCTCCACCCTGGCCAAGGCACAAGATGACGCGGATTCGCAGAACCCGGATCAGGGTCAGGGTCAAGATCAGGCTCAGGATCCTCCCGGCCGCGTCGCGCGGCTTAATTTCTCGCAAGGGTCAATCTCGTTTCGTCCCGCAGGCGAAGATGACTGGGTCACCGGCGTTCCCAATCGGCCGATGGTGACGGGCGACGACCTGTGGGCGGACGAGAATTCCCGCGCTGAAGTTCACATTGGTTCGACCGCGATCCGCCTGGGCGCAAAGACAGGCATCACTTTCCTGACTCTCGACGATCGCACTACGCAGATCCGCCTGGCGCAGGGATCGATCATTCTCCGTGTTCGTCACGTCGATGACGAAGACAACTACGAGATCGACACACCCAACATCGCGCTTAACATCTTGCAGCCGGGCGAGTACCGCGTCGATGTGAGCGAGGACGGCAGTCAGACCATTACTGATGTTTGGCATGGCCGCGGCCGCGTGACCGGTGGAGGCTATACCTGGACGGTTGTCGCCGGACAGTCGGCCACATTTACCGGGAACGAGCAGCATGTGGACTACGATCTCGGACAGATCCCCGACCGCGACGACTTCGAAAGCTGGGCCTTCGAACGCGACGATCGCGAGGATCACGCCGACTCCGCGAATTACGTTTCGCGCGAAATGACCGGCTATGAAGATCTCGACGAGTCTGGCGACTGGAGCTACGTGGCTGGCTATGGCCCGTGCTGGCGGCCGCGCGCGGTCGTCATGGGCTGGGCCCCCTATCGCTTTGGCCACTGGATCTATGTTGGCCCCTGGGGCTGGACCTGGGTGGAAGACGAGCCTTGGGGATTCGCACCCTTCCACTACGGCCGCTGGGCCTTCGTGAACCGCGGATGGTTCTGGGTGCCAGGACCGGTTGTGGTCCGGCCTGTGTGGGCTCCGGCGTTGGTCGCGTTCGTGGGCGGCGGTCCGGGCTTCCACTTTTCGGCAGGCGTTGGCGTGGGATGGTTCCCGCTGGCTCCGGGAGAAGTCTACCTGCCCGGATACCACGTGAGCCGCGCGTACGTGAATAACGTGAACATCACCAATACGACGGTGAATATCACCAAGGTCACGAATGTCTACAACACGGTGATCGTCAACAAGAGCACGACGATCAACAACATCACCTACGTCAATCAGCACGTAAACAACGGCGTAACGGTTGTTTCCCATGACACGTTTGTGAATGCCCGGCCTGTGGCGGGGAACGTGATGAGAGTCGATCCGAAAGAAATTGCGGCGGCTCCCATCAGCCACATCGCGCGCGTGGAACCGATCCGCACCAGCGTGATTGGAGCGGGACGGCCTGCACCCGTCAGGCCGCCGGCAGCCGTTATCAGCCGTCAGGTGGTTGCAGTCCGGACGCCTCCTCCGCCTCCGCGCCCGATCGAGCAACGTCAGGCGGAAGCCGGTGGACATCTGAACGAGCAGGCGCTGGTTCGACCGGTGGGCCCAGCTCGGCCCGCGCCGACGAATCAACGGCCGCAAGAAGGCTTCCGACCGTTCAGTCAGCCCGGCGGCGAAAATAATCAGGTCCGGCCGATGCAGCCGGCGCAGCCGCGGACCATCGAGCAGCAGGGAACTCCGCAGCCCGAGAACCGGAATGCGCAACCGCAGGAAAATCGCAACACGCAGCCCGCGAACCGCGAATTCCGTCCACCGCAACAGCAGCAAACCAGGCCGCCGGTCCAGGAGACGCATCCGTTAGTGCGTCCGACGCCCCCGGTCCAGGAGTCGAGCCCGCAGCACGAACAGCAGCAGGAGCAGAAGTTCAACCAGTGGCATCAAGCGCGCCCCACTGCTCCTCCGCCTGCGCCGAAGCCAGCTCCTCGGGCTCCGGAGCCGAAACCGGCGCCTTCGAAGAAGGGACATTGACGCTGACGGCTTTCTTGCAGTGTGATAGGGTTCGCATGCGATGCGCCTGCGGACCAGACAACCAGTAACGGCAACGCCGGGAGAAGCGCGAACCCTCCCGGCGTACTTTTTTGTGCCGCAGCGACGTTCGCCGAAGAACAGACATCCAAAGAACGAGACCGAAGCGTGATGACGGAAGCCAAGCGTCCGACGATTAATTGGATGGATGTCTTGTGGCTGGTGCTGCTCGCCGTATTGGCTCTGCTGCCGCCCGTCGAGGAGTGGCACAAACAACTCATCCTGCTGGCCTTCGGCGTGATTCAGTTGGGAGAGGGCTGGCTGATTGACCGCATGCCGCATCGAGGTCCGGTCCATCTTGTGTTGTTGAAGATTGGGTTGGCCACGCTTCTGATCAAGCACACCGGCGAGATCCCCATCAACAGCTACTACTATCCGATCTACTACATACCCGCGGTTACGGCGGCAGAGTATTTCGGTCCCTGGGCGACGCTGAGCTGGACGTTCGTGGCGTCCGCCGCCTACTGTTCCTATCTTTTGGATCCTGCGTTGCAGGAATTCGAAATTACGCCAGAGGACTATGGACGGCTGGCCATCCGCATTGTCTTCTTCTTCCTTGCGGCCATGGTGGTCAACCGCTTTGTCATCCAAAGCCGGCGCCAGACCCTGCGCTATCAGGCGCTGGCTGAGACCTTAGCAGAGACAAACCGCCGCCTGGAGCAGGCGCAGGCCGAGGCGAGGCGTTCCGAGCGCCTGGCTGCACTCGGGCAACTCTCTGCGGGTCTCGCTCATGAAATCCGCAATCCGCTGGGAGTGATCAAAGGTTCGGCGGAAATGCTCACACAGAAGCTTGGCGAATCGAATCCCCTGGCCACAGAACTCGCAGGATACATTTCGACCGAAACCAACCGCCTCAGTGCACTGGTCACGCGCTTCCTCGACTTCGCTCGCCCGTTGCACGCTGATCTCACGCCGCAGGACATAACCGCCGTTCTCGATCGTGCCCTGAATGATGTCGCGCAGTTCTGGAAGAGCGGCGCTGTTCAAGTGGAGAAGGACTACGCGGCGAGTCTGCCGCTCGTGCCGCTGGATGAGAGCCTGTGCGAGCAGGCATTCGTTAATATTGTGCAAAATGCTTATGATGCCATGGGCGAAAGCGGCGGCAGGCTGCGCGTCCAGGTTCGGAAATCGCGGGCCAGCGGCCGTGATGGCGGCGAGAGGGAAGGCGTTGAAGTGCGCATCGAAGACACCGGGCCGGGGATTCCGCTGGAGTTGCGCGAACAAATATTTAATCCCTTTGTGACTACAAAAAAATCTGGAGTGGGCCTTGGACTATCCATCGTGTCGAAGATTATCGACGGGCATCAAGGCAGCATCCAGGTGGAGAGCGCCGACCATCCTGCCGACGGGGGCACGCAGGGCCCCGGCGCCCGGTTTGTGATATTTTTCCCTGCCGCCAGCGACAAGGTTGCCGCCGGGCAGACGGCTCATCTGGTGATCTCGTGAAGCTCGGCGATTCGAGGGAGGCGCGCGCATGCCGGCAATTCTGATTGTCGAAGACGAAGCCAAAATGCGCCGCCTGCTCGAGTTGAATCTCGGCGAAGACGGATTCACCACGCACTCTGCCGGAGACGCTGAGACCGGCCTCAAACTTCTGCGCGAAAATCCCATCGATTTGGTTCTGACCGACCTCAAACTTCCCGGCATGAATGGCCTGGAGTTTCTACAAACTATCAAGCGCCAAAATGCTGCTCTTCCCGTCGTCGTCATGACGGCGTTTGGCAGCGTCGAAACCGCGGTCGAGGCCATGAAGGCTGGGGCCAGCGACTACGTCCTGAAACCGTTTTCACTGACCGAGATGCGGATGGTGATCCATAAGGAGTTGGATGTCCGCAACTTGCGAGAAGAGAACCGATCTTTACGCGAGGCTTTGGGTAAGCGCTACGCGCATCCGAACGTGGTCGCACGCAGCCCCAAGATGCAGGAGGTGTTGGCGACGGTAGAGCGCGTCGCGCCTACGAACTCGACGGTGTTGTTGGGTGGCGAGAGCGGTGTGGGCAAAGACTTGATTGCGCGCGCCATCCACGAGAAATCGCGCCGCGCGTCAGGGCCGTTCCTCAAGATCAACAGCACCGCCATCCCTGAGAATCTGCTGGAGAGCGAATTGTTCGGCTTCGAGAAGGGAGCGTTTACTGGAGCGGTTGCCAGCAAGCCCGGCAAATTCGAATTGGCGGACAAGGGGACGCTCTTTTTGGACGAGATCGGCGACGTGCCTCCAGTGACGCAGGTAAAACTGCTGCGCGTGTTGCAGGAACGCGAGTTCGAGCGCCTCGGTGGCACCCGCACAGTGAAGGTCGACGTGCGCCTGATCGCAGCCACTAACAAGGATCTGCGCGAAGCCCTTGAGCAGGGCACATTCCGCGAGGATCTCTACTATCGCTTGAACGTGGTCCCCATCGACATTGCGCCGCTGCGGGAGCGCAAAGAAGACATCCCCGATCTCGCGAACTTGTTCATCTCGCGGTTCACGGGAGAATCCGGCAAGCCCGTCGAAGGCATTACGCCCGAGGCGATGCAGATTCTGGTGAATTATCACTGGCCCGGCAACGTGCGCGAACTGCAGAACATCGTCGAACGCGCGTGCGCACTGGCCAAGGACAACGTGCTCACACCAGCGGACATCCACCTCGACGTACGTCCTGCGAAAGAAGGGAACGGCGCCGGAGGATTTCTTCCCGAAGGCATGACCTTGGACCAATGGGAAGATGAAATGGTCCAGGAAGCTCTCCGCCGTGCCAACGGCAACAAGAGCCAGGCCGCGCGCCTGCTGGGCTTGTCCCGCAACGCCCTGCGCTACCGCCTCTCCAAAATCGGCATCGCCGACGAAGGGGAAAAAGAGCAGTAAAACCAGGTACGCGAATCCCTCGATTTGCTTAAGCTCAATACTTAAGTAACTGCTTGACAATAATTCGCGGCCCGGATAATACTTAAGCATGCACTAAACTTATTTTGCTTGGGCAATCGCCAAAGGAGCAAACGCATGCGCAAATTGATCGCTTTCAACCACGTAACTGTCGATGGCTACTTCGTTGGCCCCAACGGAGATTTCCGCTGGGCGTATGCGGGGAATGATGATCCCGAGTACTCCAGATTCGTTGCGGAGAACGCCAGTGGAGGAGGTGAGCTGCTCTTTGGCCGCGTCACCTACGAACTGATGGCGAGCTACTGGCCGACGCCGGTCGCCGAGCAACATGATCCCGCCGTGGCCAAGGGGATGAACAGCATGTCCAAGGTCGTTTTCTCGCGGACTCTCAAGGAAGCTACATGGAGCAATACCAAGCTGGTGAAGGGCGACCTCGTCTCTGAGATTCGAAAGATGAAGAGTGAATCCGGACCCGGCATGGCAATTTTGGGCAGCGGCAGTATTATTGCGCAGTTGGCCTTGGAGCATGTGATCGACGAATACCAGATGATCGTGGATCCGATCGCCCTGGGTAAAGGCCGGAGCATGTTCGACGGCATCAAGCAACCGCTGAACCTGAAGCTGACCAACCAGCGCACGTTCGGCAATGGTAAGGTCTACCTGTGCTACGAACCAGCTTGAACGAGGAAGCTTGAAGCAGGAGAAAAGCATGAGAACGAGGCTGACTTTGGTCCTGATGTGCATCTTGGTGGTGCCTTGCGTCTTTGCGCAGGCCGTGAAGAGCGACTTCTTCAAGACTTCGGATGGCGTCAGGATCCACTACGTTGAAGCCGGCAGCGGGCGCGCCATCGTCTTCATTCCGGGATGGACCATGCCCGCGTGGATCTGGCAGAAGCAGATCGATGAGTTCTCGAAGAAGTATCACGTCATCGCTGTCGATCCGCGTTCGCAGGGCGAGAGTGACAAGCCTCCGTCTGGCCACCTGCCCGAAACCCGCTCCCGCGACTACAAAGAACTCGTGGATCACCTTGGCCTGAAGCGACCGGTGCTGGTTGGCTGGTCGATGGCCTGCGGCGAACTGGTGAAGTATGCGGAACAGTTTGGCACCGACAACGTCGGCGGCATCGTGTTGGTCGACGGATATCTTTCGGAAAAGCAGAACGCCGAGATGTTCGCTAACCTCTCCGGGTGGATGAACCAGCTCCAGCAGGATCGTGAGAAGCAGGCCGAGGGTTTTGTCCGCAGCATGTACAAGAAGCCGCAGACGGACGAATACATAAAGCGCGTGGTCGACGCGTCCGTCCAGGTTCCGGCCGATACGGCTGTCGTGCTGATCTACAACATGATTGCCGTAACGGACTTCTCCGCCGGATTGGCCAGGATGAACCGGCCGGTGCTCTTTGCCTACCAGCCTGAGTCGCAGGCCACTGCCGATTTCCTGAAATCGAAGCTCGGTGACAAACTGCGGCTGGAGCGCTTCGACGGTGATGGACACGCCCTGTTCGTGGATGATCCGGAGAAATTCAACAACGTACTCGAAGAGTTCATCAAGAGCTTGCCCAAGTAGCTGGAGGGCGGCGCCCGGTAGGGAGGAAAAATCGTGAAGCAGCGGTCCGTCACTCATGCCACATTCGTCATTGAGCGCAACTATCCGGCCAGTCCGGAGCGCGTGTTCGGAGCCTTCGCCGATCCCGCCAAGAAGCGCCGCTGGTTCATGGACGATAAGGAATGCAAGCCGGACGAGTTCGAAATGGATTTCCGTGTCGGCGGCAACGAGCGTTCGAGCTTCCGCTCGCAGGGCGTCACCTGCACGAACGATACGGTGTATCGCGACATCGTGCCCAAGCGCCGCATCGTGATTGCCTACACCATGACGCTCGGTGAGCAGCGCATCTCGTCGTCTCACGCCACCATAGAGCTCGTTCCGAACGCGCACGGAACTGATCTCATCTTCACCGAGCAAGGTGCCTTCTTCGAAGGCGCCGATGGACCCCAAATCCGGGAAGAGGGATGGCGGAAGCTGCTTGACCATCTGGCGAAGTATCTCGCTCACTGATCTTGGCACATTGATCTTGGCATAGTGATCCCCGAGCACTGGAAAGGCACGAATGCTCACTCACAGAGTTCAAGTCGACCGCGTCTTCCATGCCTTGGGCGATCCCACTCGCCGGGCGATGATCGAGAAGCTGAGCGAAGGTCCAGTCTCCGTCTCCAAGTTGGCCAAGCCCCTCGACATCACTCTGGCAGCGGTTGTGCAGCATTTGCAGGTGCTGGAACGAAGCGGCCTGGTGCGCACCGAAAAAGTGGGGCGAGTCCGAACCTGCAGCGTCGAGCCGAAAGGCCTCACCGTGGTCGAGCGCTGGATCTCGGATCGCCGCTCGCTCTGGGAAGCCCGTTTCGATCGGCTTGGGAAGCTGCTGGCCGAGCCGGACTAGGGGCACCCCCCAGATTTTTTTTGTTCCTTTCTCTAAAATATTCATTCTGAATGACTTGGGTGGTGGGGGGTTCCGTGTAAAATCTTGAGCCGCAAGGACTTATTTGTAAAGGTAATTATCCTTTGTAAAATATTCCATAATAAGGAGTTAGCTCCGGACTGAGAGGCATCGAGAAAATCGGTCGTGGAGCCTGGGTTGGGAGAGCCCTCGCGCATGTAGTGAGCTTGAGCTTTCTGGAATCCTCGGTCAAGGTTGTTCGTCACAAGAAGTGGGATTTTTGCCTGTGGAAGGCTGTGGAAAAACGGTGGGTTGTGGAGCCGTGGGGAACTTCCGCTTTCAGTGGGTGGATGCATGTGCGGGGAAGATTTCGTTACAGCATCGACAGCGTGATGGGCATGCGTTGTGCAGGCAGCTGGGCCACCCGCCCTTCGCAAAGTTCGCGAAGGACGGGGCACCCGCTGTATTCTTAATGCTGGCGAGATCAAAAACTGGGCCACCCGCCCCAAAAGCAGAACTCAGTTTTACGTTCGTCCCCTTTCCGAGTCCACAGGTGGGCCAACCCATGGTTCCGGTTACACGGACGACGCTCCCGCGCAATCCGGACGGGAGTGTTCACGTTGAGTTTACGATCGCCAACGCCACGAAAGTGGACGCCGTCGCGGTCAACATCAACGTTCAAATCTGCCCCGAGTGTAAGTTCGCGAAAGAACCAGCAGGACTGTTAAAAGACCCCCAGTTGGGTGAGAAACGTCGTTTTCTGTTCTTGCCACGCATCCACGCAATGGAAACCTACTTGACCATCAGCCTTGATGTTGCTATTCCGCAAAATATCGGGGATTTCCCGGTGGGATTCGAGTATCGGTGCAACACGTGCGTGCTTCCAACACAGGTTGCACAAGGAACAGTTGTGATCGCGAGGTAATAAGATTTATAGAAAGTGTTTCAATTGTCCCTTTCGCGTTCTGTGCGAGAGGATGGGCGGCGCGGACCTCGACTTTCAACCCGAAGAACTGGACGTATAGGTCCGAGGTTCCCACCCTTGCCAAGACGCAAGGTGGGGTACCCTCAGTCGTGATAACTCCGGAAGAGCAAGAAAGGCTGGGCCACCCTCCCCCTAGCTTCGATAATCCTCACCCGCGCCGCGTTCCCTTCGCGCTTATTGAGCCCTCCGCCTCCTCGGCAAGCTTCCGAAACGGATGAGGTATCGACTTACCAGGTTCTTTCATCGCGTTTCGAAGATAGTCAGTTACACTCTTCGTGAGCCGAGGCGACCATTCAGGCTCCCGTATGTCATAAATGATCACGCGAAGATGGCGAAGGTCGAACGGAACATCATCTAGCTGGGCGGAAGTAAACACAACAGGCTTCCTCGCAGCGTGAGCCAGCCCCAGTTCATAAAATACGTTAGCGTTCTTGCCAGATAGGTCCGCAAGCAGAAGCTTGGCTTTCTCGATTTGCTCCCATACCTGCTCGACCACGCTACCAGTCGTAAAGAGTTCGTCTGCGCGCACAGGTTCGAATCCAGCCTCCTTGATTGCCGGAACATATATCTCTTTGTAGTAGCGATCGAACCAATACCCGAACGGCATCATCACAAAGCATGTATCTAGAAACTCTCGAACGCGGGGCTCCTTCGAGACCACCGGGCCGAGTTTTTCAGCTGGAGTACCTTGCGCCGACGTTGGAATGGTAACGATAGGCTCGGACGCCGCCGCGCTCGTGCCTGAGAATGAGCGCAGGAAGTTAAGGTTGTCACGAAATACCTTGGCAAACACTTCTACGCGGTCGCGCGGAATATTGAATTCACGGATCACGGTATTTAGGAAAAATTCATCCTCGGGAATACGCTTCCCGCCGTAGAACTTCTCAACGTTTTCGAAATCTTTTACTGATCTGAAAGCCGCCAGAAGTCCCTCTGACCTCTGACTCGGAGCACTAGGCGCAACGATATCCTGGCCTAGCTTGGTGATACTTACCACGGCCTTTGGACCCGATCCGTTCACTAAGCCGTACAGGTTGGCCGCCTTAAGAAGATCTTGAAACCGCCAGTCTTGTGCTAGACGAAAACCGACTGCCATAGCCAGAGTTTGTGCAGGCATCGGATTCCCAGCGTTCTTTTCATCAATGACTTTCGGAATCTGAATGGCTTCCTCAAGCGATTTCTGCGGGAATGTCCAAGGTGCTTTCTTGCCTTCACGCTTCGACTTCGCCTTCTTGGGCTTTTCTTCGTCAGGCATTGGTTGCGCTCGTCTCCGACTTACTCTTCAAAGTATAGGCGGGCCGCGCGAACTATAGCAATCATTTAGGACCGATGAGATAACCGTGGGGCGGGTGGCCCAGGTTTTGATCTCGCCCGCATTAAGAATACAGCGGGTGCCCCGTCCTTCGCGCACTCTGCGAAGGGCGGGAGTCGCAACTGCCTCCACAAGGCATGCTCATCACGCTGCCGACGCGCGGAACGAAATCTTCCCCCAGCCTTCATTGACTCGCACTGGTCCGGCTTCGTCCCGCAGGTAGAATCGATAGCTGCTCCAACGCCATTCCTCCGCCGAGCTCACCAAACCTCGTTTCACCGGATTGCGATGCATGTACCTCAGCTTTTCCACGCGCTTCTTCGTCGTCCACACGTTGAAGTCGTAGAAACGGGCCTGCCAGAAAGCTGTGCGCGGCGTGAGATCGCCAAACAGACGCCGCTGGCGCGCATCCACCCGCTTCTTCTTGGGCAACAAAGCGCGGGCCGTGCGCTGTTTCAACACCTGCATCACGGTAGAGGGCGTTCCGGCCTCGGGTTCGGTCATAAGCAGGTGGATATGTTCCGGCATGACGACGTATCCCACGACGACGAAGCGATAGCGCTCGCGAGTCTGTTCCAGAATCGAGAGGAAGCGGTCGCGGCTGCGCGCTGTGCCCAGACCCGGCAATCGGCGGTAACACGAACAGGTAATAAAGTGCAGGTGATGGGAGCCGTAGGTGCGATGCAGGCCGCTCGGCATAAGGCCCATAGTACAAGCAGCATCGTACCCGCCCTTGCAAAGAACGCAAGGACGGGGCACCCAGAGTTCCGAAATGGGAAGGTGAAATGCTGAAGGCTGGGCCACCCCGCCAGCCTTTTTCGTGGTAATGCAAGAGTGGGCCAACCGCCCTTCGGAGGGACAGGGTCGATGAGTCCGAGGTCCCTCGCTTCGCCTGAAGAACGGCTCCGCTCAGGATGACAACATTTAGGGTCGATTTTTTGGTGGCGTTTTCGTGATAGAACTGCCCCACTCAAGCCAAAGGACGGCTTGAATGGGCCACCCGGGATCGTCCAGCCAGCAGCCGGCTGAAAACCACCGCTGTTGGCTGAGGTTGGCCAACTTCATCGAATTTGGCCGTTTCGTCTCCCACGCCGATCTTCTTTCGCACTGAAAACAAAGGACTTATAGGTGGTCTATCTCGCCCTCTTTGGCATGGCAAGTGCCCATCCTTTGGATAGAGATATTCGTGGAAATGCGGGTTTATATGGTTAGGGCCAGTTGGAAGAGGTGGGTTATGAAAAGCAAACTCATGGCAAGTTTGGCAGTCTTCACTTTGGCGCTGGCGGGCGCGTTTTCGATCAGCGCTCTGGCGCAGACGACCGAGGAAGGTACCGGTCCGTCGGAGCAGCCGAGCGCTCCCATGGAGATCGGTCAGGATCAGAATGGACCGCAGGCGCAACCGGCCGACGCTCGGCCGACCGAGGCGCAGCCTGGTGGGCCGTCGGGGGAGGCTCCGGCGAAGACCGACCAGGGCGTGGCGCGCATCAGCTTGATCCATGGCGACGTGTCGACGCAGCGCGGGGATTCGGGCGACTGGTCGGCGGCGGTATTGAACCAGCCGGTGATGACCGGGGATAAGGTCTCGACGGGCGACAACGCGCGCACGGAATTGCAGCTCGACTTCGCCAACACTCTTCGTCTCGGGCCGAACTCCAAGGCCAACATTGCGAGTCTCACGCAGAAAGATATTCAGATTCAGTTGGGTCAGGGCATCGCGAACTACACGGTCTCGAAAGACAGCGAAGCCGAGCCCGAGATCGATACGCCGAACGTGGCGGTACATCCTGCGCATCATGATGGCGTGTTTCGCATTGAAGTGCGGCCGGATGGCGACACCGTTGTGATCGTGCGCCAGGGCGAAGCACAGATTGCCACGCCGCAGGGCAGCACTGAGGTCCGAAGCGGTGAGATGGCGACGATTCGCGGGAACGCGGATTCGGCGCAGTACAAGATTTCAGCCGCTCCCGATCGCGATGCGTGGGATCAGTGGAATAGCGATCGCGACCACATGATCCGCAACGCCAGTTCGTGGAGTCACACCAACCGCCGCTACACGGGATCGCAGGACCTGGATGCCTATGGCAACTGGCAGAACGTGCCGGACTACGGCGACGTGTGGGTTCCGAACGAACCAGATGGCTGGGTTCCGTATCGTGACGGTACTTGGACTTATCAGCCTTACTACGGTTGGACGTGGGTCGGCTACGAGCCTTGGGGCTGGGCGCCGTATCACTACGGCCGCTGGTTCTGGTATGGCAACTCGTGGGCATGGTGGCCTGGTCCGATTTACGCGGGCTACAACCCGTTCTGGGCGCCAGCATACGTCTCGTTCTGGGGATGGGGCGGTGGTTTTGGATTCGGATTTGGCTGGGGCGGATGGGGCGGCTTTGGCTGGATGCCGATCGGGCCGTGTGACTACTTCCATCCGTGGTGGGGTGGATACCGCGGGCGGTTCGGTTGGGCCGGCCGTGGCGGCTTTAACCGCTACGGTGGATTTGCGCCGCTGCATGGCGGAACGCGGTTCTCGAATATTGCGAACATTCACAACAACCACATCGGTCGAGCGCTATCTACTGTCAACGCAGGCCACTTCGGAGCGGGCCGTGTGACTGCGATGGCGGCGACCCGTGCGCAGTTGAGTGGGGCGCGCATGATGGCGGGCAATCTGCCCGTGGTTCCTTCGCGCGCGAGTTTGTCGGCGAGCGGACGGGCAGCGGCGCCGTCTACCGTGCGCAACACGGGTTCGCAGCGTTTCTATGGATCGGTGCACAACAACGTTGCGCGGCCGGCTTCGTTCCAGCAGGAGACTGCAAGTCTGCGGCAGACGATGCAGCAGAATCACGTGGGCGCGGTTCCGGCTGGTGGCCGCATAAGTAACGGCGAGTCTGCCGGAATGCGCGGAGCTACTCCTTCGAACAACATGCAGCGGCCGAGTGCAGGCACGCTCTCGAACCGGGAAACGAATAATCCGGGAAGCAGGAGTGCCGGCAATCAGCCGTCTGCGACGCAGACTGGAAACCGTGGCAGCTTCCGGCCGTTTACGCCGCCGAGCAGCAGCGCTCGCCCGTCGACCGTGGGAAGCTCGGAACGGACGAACTCTCCCAACGCGGGTTCTTCGAACACAGGTACGCGAACTATGGGACCGCAGCGCGGCGCGACGGCGTCCGCACCGGCCAGCAACCGGGATGGCTTCCGGCCATTCACTCCGCCATCGGGAAGTGAGGCGCGAGGCACATCGAGCGCGCCAGTAACGCGCGGCAGCAGCGGTAGCTACTGGAACCGGACTGCGCCGACGTCGGTCGGACCCCGCGGCGGCAGCTCTTACCCGGGTAGCTACGGACGAGGATCATCGTCCCGTCCGCAGTTGGATATGCGGCAGCCGATCGCGCGGGCGCCTTCGTATGGCGGATATCCCGGCAGCCGTGGCACTCCGAACTATGGCGGATCGCGTGGGCCGAGTTATGGTGGCTCGCATGGATCTCCAAGCTATGGCGGTGGCCGTCCGAGCGCTCCGAGCGGCGGTGGACACTCCTCAGGTGGAGGAGGCGGGCATTCCTCCGGCGGCGGTGGCGGCCACTCTGGTGGTGGACATCACTAAACGTGCGAACAAGTTGATGTAAACGAAGTGAAGACAGAGGCGAGAGGGGGCGTGCTAAACGGCACGCCCTTTTTCTGTGTCAGAAGTTTCAAGGGTTCAGAGGTTTCAAAGTTTCAAGGTTCACACCTGCGATCTGCCTATGAAACCTTGAAACTATGAAACCTTGAAACGTTGAGACCTTGCTCTTACGGCCTTGCGTAAGCCGGACTATCCGGCGACGGGCGATCATAGTCGCGTCCGTATTTGTTCTTGTGAGCGACCGTGACATCGGTCGCGGTGAGGGTAAAGCTTCCGAGAGATGTTTCTCCGGGGGCGATCGTAATCTCGCGGGTCAGGGCGTGAAGCGCGTCGGGCGCGACCGAGGAGTGGAAGAACTGCAGTTGATAGCGGCCCGGCGGAACGTTGGGAATGCTAACGTCCCCCCGCGCGTCGGAGATGGCGTAGTAAGGCGTTGCCAGGGCGATGACCACGGCGCTCATCTGCTCGTGAATGTTGCAGAAGATGAACGACACGCCGGGCTTGTCGAACTGAACGAAGCGGGTGGTTCCGCTTTCGTACAGTCCAAGATCGAAACGCTTGCCTTCGAACAGGGAAAATACATTGTGAAAGAACGGATCGTGATTGGGGAACTCCACTTTGCCGCCCACCGGGATCACGAGAAGGGAAGGATGAAAGCTCTTGTTCTTCTGCACCAGCTGGGGAATCTGGGAAGCGTCCTGGTGTGGCGGATCGAGGGGCGCGCCGATGGGAGTCAGCCAGACGACAGCTTTCGAAGCGTTGGCCATCGAATGACCGCTTCTGGTGAGCTGCACGTGTCCCTTGAGGGTTTGCTGCGCTGGCGCACAGACCACCGTTGCCAGCACTGCGACGACCAACATCCCGCAATCGATAGCGCGAATTTTCAAAACAAGATCCCCACGGAGAGATTTATTTGGCTGGTAATGCTGCTGCTGCTATAGACGGGGAAGGTACGCAATCGTCTGAACTCGGCGGACAGCACGAGGTCAGAGCGAGGGCGGAATACGACGTTCCCCAAAGCTCCGCGGTTGCGTCCCAGAATCTCGCCAAAGTTGTTCTGGTCGGTGGCGAAGCCGCGCACGTTGCCGGGAAAGGCATCGTCCTGGGCCACGACACCGTTCAACTCGATCTTCGGAGTCAGCTGAAACTTGAGCTGGCTCCATCCGCCCGCAGTGTCGAGGGAGCGGATCGGGGTAGAGGGCAAGTGCGGATCGCCGCCGTACACAATGGAGGTGCCGATCGCGCCGCCGAGTCCGCCAATGCCGCGGCCGCGATACAACTCACCCGACAGAGCCAGACGCGGAAGAATGGGAATCTGCCAGTCCGCCATTCCGGCCCAGGCATCGATGTTGCGTCCCCAATTCCAATCCTGGCGGCCATAGTAGCCAGCAACCCCGAAGCTGAGCGGTTGCTCGTGCACCGGGCGCGACCACGCGGTTCGCACCGCGTAGGCAGGCTGTCCGGACGATTCTCCGGCTTGCGTCCAACGGTAGAACGAATTGGGGGGATACTCCCAGTCGAGGTTGTCCAGAATTCCCGCTTGTACCGTCAGCGTCTGCTGGTCGGAGAGCGAGAAGCGATGCTCGACTCGGAGCTGAGGCGTCCAGCCCCAAAGGTTTCCCGCGAAGGCGAAAGCGGGGGTGGCCAGTGAGGCGAACGAGGTGGGCGAAAGAGGCGAGATGAACAAAGAATCCTGGCCTGCTACGACGGAAGTGTTTT
The DNA here is from genome assembly GCA_963701935.1 of uncultured Acidobacteriaceae bacterium. Classification (GTDB taxonomy): domain Bacteria; phylum Acidobacteriota; class Terriglobia; order Terriglobales; family Acidobacteriaceae; genus Sulfotelmatobacter. The sequence continues at coordinate 157,894 of CAVPBT010000008.1, forward strand.
CCCAATCGAATCGCATGCTGGCAGTCTGCAGGCGGACGATTCCGAAGTTCACGCCGTTGCCCGTAGCAGGGAATCCTCCTGCGAAGTCGAGTTGCACGTCGGCGGACGTCTTCGCTCCGGCGATGCTCGGTCCGAAGATTTCGAATCCGATTTCCGACTGGCGCAGAGTAGCGCCGAGGTTCACCGTCGACCAGCCGGTGGGGACGGGCTGGGCATAGCTGGGGAAGTCCTGATTGTCGGAGCCGCCCAGGTTGCGGAAGGCATTCATCAGGACAATGCCGTGAAGACGCGCCCGATACTTGGATGCACTCTCGACTTTGGTCTGGTATTGTTCATCGATTTTCGAGCCGATCAGTGAAGTGGATTCTTCGAGCTTCTGAACGCGCTCTTCGAGCTGGGCGGAGTTCTCGGTAGGCGTTGTGCTGGTCGTACCCGGAGCTCCGTTCGCCGCCATCTCCGAGCCGCCGGTGGTCGTTGCTGGCCGCTCTAATAAGGCGCGCGTGGACTGCAAATCCTGGCGCAATTGGTGCATCTCGGCGCGGGACTCGGCATTTTCGGTGCGCATCTGGTCCACCAGACTTCGGAGTTGACGCACTTGCTCTTGCAAATCACGGACGGCGCTGGCGGTTTCACCGGGCGCTGGAGAGGCAACTGGGGGTGCTTCCTGAGCGCGGCCGAGGGGATTCAACAAGACGAAGGCGGCCACCGTCAGAGCGGTAGCGCGAAGCGCAGGGGTCATTTTCACACCGTCCTCCTACATCATCCAGGGCTAAAGGCACTTGGTGAAGAGAGGAATCGCGCCTATCGGCCCGGATGAGAAATGGAATTCTGTCTGGCTTCAGCCCGCTGTGCGGGCACAAATGAAGGTATTTCCGCGCCGGTGTCGTTGCCGCTGCGAGAGGCATCCTGCACGCGACCGGGCAGCACGATCCGGAAAACCGTTCTGCCTTGAGTCCGTTCTACAAAAATCTCGCCCCGATGATCTTGAACAATCTTCTGCACGACCGCCAGTCCCAATCCAGTGCCGTTCTCTTTGCCGTAGCTCACGAAGGGATGAAAGAGACGCTCGCGAATGGATTCAGCGATGCCCGGACCGTTATCTGCGACTGAAATCGTGATCGACCCCGCGACGTCAGCAGCGGTGATTTCCACCTTGCCTCCAAGAGGAGGCGCAGCCTCGCAAGCGTTGAGCAGCAGGTTGTATAACGCACGCTCTAACTTGCGTTGATCGAACCATCCCGAAAGCTGGCTGCCGCAGAACACATCGATGGAGCGGTTGTGATGCCGGGGATGCAGGCGCACGGCCAGGACGGCACGCTGGATCGTCTCCGAAACATTCGCGAGTGCAGGAGTCAGCGACTCGCGGGTGCGGGCGAATTCGAGCAGGGAATCGATGAGGTCAGTCATCAAATTCACGCCGCTGCGAACTTCCTGATACAACTCCTCGCGTTGCACGGGAGTGAGGTGACTGTCGCAAAGAAACTCAGAGTTAGCGACGATGGCGGCAAGCGAATGCCGCAGATCGTGGGAAATCGAGCTCGCCATGCGTCCGATCGTTGCCAGTTGTTCGGATTCCAGCAGGTCGCGCTGGGTCTTAAGCAGGCTGGCACGCATGCGATCGAAGGTGCGCGTGAGTTCAGCCACTTCGTCACCGCCACGGGGATCCAGAGGATGGTGGAAGTCTCCGCCTTCGAGGGCCCGCACGCCCGCCACCAGGCTTCCTAGCGGCCGCGTGAAGGTGTGCGAGATGAAGAAGACCAATCCGCTGCCCACGAGAATCGCGGCGAAGCCGAGCAGAAGCAGATAACGATTCAGCTGATCGACAAACTTCGTAGCCTGATCGTAGGAGCCCAGAACACTCAGTCGAACCGGAGTTTCTCGAGAGCCAGACAGTTCCAGGGAGGTGGCCAGGAAGCGTTCGCTCCCAATCTCGACATCCCGGGGATCGTCATGGACTGAGCCGGCGATCAGGGTCTGAATGCTGCCGCCTTCGGTCTGCGCCGGCATCAGCGTTGTGCCCACAATCACGGAACCGCAGGAAAATGCCACCTGACTGCCGGCTACCTTGCTGACTTCCTCTGCCAGGCGGTCATTGATCTCGTAGCCGATGACGAGGAAGCCGAGCAGGGTTCCATCGGTGCGCGAGCCACGATAGATGGGTTCGATAAAGGTCTGATAGAGGTGATGCTCTCCCAGCCACCAGTGGCTGGTTTCTCCCCGTTCTTCATCGAGGGACTGCTGGAAATATTTTTCGGCCGCCTCCTTGGTGAATCCGGGCGTCTTGGTGTGAAGGGCGACCACTCGACCGCCGCGATCGACCATTACGAAAAGGTCGCTGGCCGCGATCTGAGAAATATCCTGCGACGCGTCCTGAATGGTGACCGGGTCGGGACTCGTCATGATGGCACGCGTGATGGGAAGGTCCGCCAGAAGCGCCACATCGCTGGTCAGCATGGTTTCGCGTTCGTGACGGAAATCCTGGAAGGCGGCGACCGAATTGCGCAAATTGAGCGCGATACTCTGCCGGACGTTGCTGCGAATGCTGCGCTGCACGAGCAGCAGGCTGGTCGTGGTGAGGCCAGTGGTGATGAGCAGCATCGAGAGCAGGAAGCGGGTGCGCAGGCGAAGTCGCGGCAGTCTGGCGGACGCGATCGCCAGACTGGCCTGAGCAGAATGAGGCGCGGGTTCAGTGGACGGATTCACAGAATTAGCGGACGAACTTGTATCCCATTCCGTGTACCGTGCGGAAATGAACCGGGCTGGACGGGTCTTTCTCCAATTTCTGGCGAAGCTTGAGAATATGGTTGTCGACGGTGCGTGTCGAGGGATAGTTCTGATATCCCCACACTTCGTTGAGCAGTTCGTCGCGGCTGATGACGCGGTCGGCGTTCTGCACCAGGAACTGGAACGTCTTGAACTCCTGGGCCGTCAAAACCACGACCTTGCCGTCACGCTTTACTTCCATCCTCTTGAAGTCGGCAGTGATGCCGTCGAAACTCACGATCTGCGCATCCGGCGTGCGGACGGTGTGGCGCAGTGCGGCGCGCACACGAGCCAGCAGTTCCCGAGGGCTGAAAGGCTTGGTGACGTAGTCATCCGCGCCCAACTCGAGCAACAAGACTTTGTCTGAGACATCGCTGGCAGCACTGAGCACGACAATCGGCAGCGTGGGGGCTGCGGCCTTGATCTCTTTGCAGACGTCGCGACCGGAGACCTTGGGAAGACGCAAGTCGAGTACGATAGCTGCCGGCGCAGAGGACTGGAAACTGTCGAGCGCAGACCGGCCATCGGATTGCGTTTCTACAGCATAGCCCTCCGTCTCGAACAGTCTTCGCAGGGCCTTTTGCACCGCCGGATCGTCTTCGACGACAAGGATTCGGCCAGTGGGCTTGGTGGTAACAGCGGGATTGATGGTTCTCACGGTGCTAAGTGGCGCAGCAAGGTTCCCCATAGATGATTTGTCCTGTAATCGGGGGAGCTTCCGGTTCCCACGAATCGCCCCACCGGAAGTGGCTCGACCTCTGAAGCTTACAACGGTTTGACGGCAAAATAGGCACGAAACGGGCGTTTTTGACATTTTTTTTACATTTTCAAATTGGTGTCAAAAGACCCGACGGAAGCGCAATTGCAACGAGGAAATTCTCCATCGAAACGGCTCGGAGCGGCGGGCGTTGCTCTCCTTAGGGCCCGCTGTCTCTAGATCGCGGCGAGTGTTTTACGCCGGAGCGCGCCAGCGGGCGTTTTCGTTTCCGCAGGCCCGACACTTGCTTACAAGCTCACCAAGTACGGAATCCCGTCGTAAAATTGAGCCCTTGCCTGTCCTCTCAGAACTCGACGGTCTTGTAGTCGTGCTGGTACGCCCGCGCAATCCCTTGAATATTGGCGCTGCGGCGCGTGCCATGACCAACTTTGGCGCGCACCGTTTGCGCCTGGTGAATCCTTTTGCAGAGGGATTTCGTGAGGCGCGCTCGGCCGTCGGCGCTTCTCACCTCCTCAAGACGGCGGAGGAATTCAAGAGCGTCGCTGAGGCCGTTGCCGATTGCGCTTTGGTTGTGGGGACGACCGCCGTTCGCAATCGGGCATTGCAGCAGCCCGTGCGCCACCTCGACGAACCGGCGGGCATTATGATCCGCCAGCAACTGCAGACCGGGCGGGTTGCTCTGCTGTTTGGCTCCGAGAAAATTGGACTGACCAACAAAGACTTCAGCCACTGCCACTGGCTGCTCAATATCCCGACGAAGGAACAGAACATCTCGATGAATCTGGGACAGGCGGTCGCGGTCTGCCTGTACGAACTGGCTCGAGGAACGTCACTCCCGCCACCGAAAGAGGAGATCGAGCTGGCGTCTGCGGGTCAGACTGAGCAGATCACCGAGGGATTGCTCGAAGCGCTTCGGATTAGCGGCTATGTGAAGCCGGGGACGGACGCCATGTTCGAGAAGAAGGCGCGCTGGCTGGTCCTGCGCTTCGGGCTGGAAGCCTACGATGCAAAGCTGCTGCTCGGTATGGTGCGGCAGATCGTGTGGAAGTTGCGCCAGGCGCCCAAAGACTAGTGTTTCACTCGTTGCGGTGTTGCCTGGGTTGAGGCTCGCTTGAAGCGGAATTGAATCGTCCACGTGCTGGCCACCGGTTTCCCGTCAACGTCCGGAGCCGCGAACTCCCAACGCTCGGCAGCGGCCAGAGCCAGCCGCGCGAAATACTTACTAGGGCCGGGCGAGGTCAGTTTCGCAGCGGTCACCTTGCCTGAGGGATCCACCTCAACCCTCACTCCTACCTTGATGGTGCCGGTGATTGTATTGCGCGCACTCGGAGAAACGTCGGGCAGAATTTGATGCACGACCTCACCGTGTGAGGCGACAGTCTTCTTCGACGCCTCGACTGCTCCACTAGCCGGCGGCTTGGGCGCTGTTGTCGGCGCTGCTTCAGTCGCGGTCTGGGGCACCGCAGTTGGAGCGGCGGGCTGCTCTGTCGTGGCGGTGGTTGGCGCGGGTGTGTGATTCCCGCGAGAGAAATAGACGATTGTTCCGACCAATACTATTGCCACCAGCAACGCGGCGGCAATGGGGCCACGCTTGCTCGGGCGTTGCGGAGGCAAGGGTGGTTCAGGTTCGGCGGGCACCGATCGTCCCGCGGGCTGCAGCCTCGCCTGAATTTCCGTGATGGAACAGCGCCGCTTGGGGTCGAGATGCAGGCACTCGCGTGCAATCCCACGGAACGGTGGCGGAACGGTATCCGGCGGGTCAGGATCGCCCCGCAACGTCTCGCCCTCAAACGCTACGTTCTGCGTCAGCGCGGCGACCAGCGTTACTCCAATCGACCACACGTCACCGGCGGGCGAAACAATTCCGGCCGCTGTTTCGGGTGCGTCGTACACATCGCGCCGCTTGGGCTCCGGATTCAGTTCGCTGAACGAAGCGATCTGATCGGCCGACAGCTTCAATTGATCGCCCGTGGCGTGGACGTTCGAAGGCTTGATGCGCCCGTGCACAAAGCCTTTGCCATGCAAGTACGACAGTGAGTCCAGAAGCGGCGGAAGCAGGTCCGTCACTTCAGCGGGCGCAAGCGGTCGCTGCGGAAGAATCTGCGAGAGGTCTTCCTCCGCGAACTCCATGACGAAATAAAGAAGGGAAGTGCCATCCAGCCGGCAACGTCCGGCGTCATAAATCCGCATCAGGTGCGGATGAGCAAGCTGGGCCGCAGCGCGCCAGTGCGAAAGCTGGCGGTCGGCGTCCGCGCCCGCCGCGATCAGTTTGATGGCGACCTTCTGATCAGAGTGCCCGGGACGCTCGGTGAGAAAAACCGCGCTGTGCTCTGAGCCGCCGAGCCACTGGCGAAGCGGAAATTTCCCGTCGACACGGCCCTCCCATTTCTTCCATTCCTCAGGACTGCTCATGAGCGGCTCCCCGCGAACCGTCATTCTATGCCATTGGCAAGAAGGCGGTAAACACTGTGGTTCTGGCAAAGCCGCTCAGGGCTGCGAAATCAGCTCACCTGCTCTTATAACTGAAAGTCACCTTCGTCTCCTCGTCGAGGACCAGCGGCCGGACAAAACTGAACGACGTCCCCGCCCTGGGAACGTCGATCGCGACTGGTAATACTCCAGCCACCTTGCGCTGCAGGTTCACGACATTCTGCGAAGCTGTATTTTGGTTTGCGAAACCGGGAGTCAGCATCTGCAATGAGTAGAGGCCATTACCACGGATCGGGCCGCCGATGCTGGCGCCAGACGCTTGATTGAGAAACTCTTTCTTCCTGCTCTTCGTTAGTTGCGGCACCGTGCTCGAAACTTCCACGGTTTCAGCCACGCTCGCGACGCTCAACGGAAAGTTGTAGCTAGACGGCTTGCTGGCGTCGTAGTTGAGATTGAACGTGCTCGTTCGGAAGCCCAGCATCTCCGTCCTGGCTTTGAAGTTTCCCGATCCCAGCCCGCCGATGACCCACCGACCCGTGGCGTCGGTCGATGTGCTTCGGCTGCCCCCGTTGCTTGCAGTGATAGTGACCTGCGCATTCGGAACCACAGCTCCGCTCGGATCCGTCACATAGCCGCCCATCTGCCCAGGAGGCGCTTCCATTCTTGCGTTGCTATACATGTTCGAGTCGCGATTTTCCGTGTGGATCGCATCTTCTTCGCGGAACGGCTGCGGCACCAAGTTGGCGGCGAGAACGTCACCGCCGAAATCCTTCACCTTATATTGTTCTGGGAGAAAAACTTCCCAACTCAACAGGCTGATGGGAATGTCCATACTCGGAAGGCTGAGATCGGCTCCGCCTTTCTTGGCGAACGGCGCGCCGGAGTGCATGAACACGAATGAAACCGTGTACGGGCCGGTCGGACGAAAACCGGGGCGCAGCAGAGGTACACGGCTTCCATCCGGACCTTGCACCGGTTTCACGCGCTCGCCCCCAACTTCCGCAGAGAGAATGCTGACACCCGCGGGCAGAGCGACCTTCAGGAACGGCTGAGCCTGGTTCTTAACGGTCAGCTTCACCTCGGTGAGCGACTTGCCTTCCGACGTGACCATGGTCGTGACTTCGGCGGTTTCGGCCACCGCGGCGAGCACGCTTCCGTCAGGGAAGCGCACCCACTGCAGGGCCAGCGTCGGCGTCTCGCTGGCTTGCTTGTGATAGCGGAACGCCGCCTGCGCCGGGAAATGCGCCAGCGACCGCAAATATGGATTCGCTTCTTTCACGTCCATCCGCTTCAGCCCGCCGCCTTCAGTCGCAGTCAGTTCCATGGTGCCCGAGCCCTCGACCAGGACTTCGCCGGTTTCGCGCTGGGCGTGCATGAAACTGAGAAATGGTGCGTCGGCCTTCTCGCCGCTGATCGAGCGCTCCAGCGAAATCAGAAACTGGTGGTTGCGCTGGCTGGGAGCATTCACCTTCAACGTTAAGACTCCCGAACTCGTTTCCGCGGAATCGAGCGTGGCGCCGGTTGCGCCGGTGACCTCAAATCCCTCCGGCACCTCCACATGGAATTGTGACGGCTCGCCTTGCACCACGGTGATGTCGGCGAGAACGGCAACGCGCATTTCTGCTTCGCTGACTGAGATCAGCTCTTTTGTGTCGGAGAGAAATCGCACTTCACGCGGGACCGTCGGAGTCACGGCTTCCCGCGTGGCCCACCAGATGTTCGCGGGCTGCGCGGGGACCAGCGTGGCCTCGATGGCGGTATGTCCGTTTTCCGATTTTCGGCTGGTGATGATGCCGGGGCTGATGTTGGCAACCGTGTGATCGCCAGGAATGGTCAGTGCCAGTTGCACACTGCCCGCAGCGGGAGCGGGCAGGCTGAACGATGCGCGTCCGGCCTCGATTCGCAGCGGCAGCCCGGTGTCGAGCGCGACGGAAAATTCGCCCGGTCCCGGCAGCAGTGCCATGTGCGTCCCGTTCTCCTGCAGCAAAGCGACGCCCTTGCCGTTCTGGTGCGCGTCGAGCACGGTCATCCCGCTGGTCATCGGAACTTTGCTGATGCCCTTGCGGAAGATTTCGCCCTCGAGTTGTACGGTGCCGCACACGCCGTCATTCTCAACGTGCAACTTCAGGTCCGCATGCTTGACCGAGTAGGGAAGCGGCGCGACATCGGATTTCTTCGGCGGCTTCGCCGCGAGTTCCACCAGCTTGTTGTATTCGTCGAGGGTGAGAGTGACATTGCCCGAATCGGGCAACGGCAGCGTGGTTTTCTCTTCCCCCGGAGGCATCTGGGCCATGCACATCGAGCACAACAGCAATATCGCCAATATGTTTTTCATCGCACACCTGCCTTCTTTTCGCGCTGGAAGTTGAATGCAGCCGCTGGAAACTGGTTCTCGCTGGTAAGTTCGGAGACCAGGAATATCGAGGGCCCAAAAGCTGGGAACGCCACGTCGATCGGTAGGATGCCGGTCACTTTCCCGGCCGACGATTTTGCTTTGAACGAATCGAGGAGAGCTTGAGTCGCGTCCTTCTTCTCCTTGTCATCGGCGCCTTGCAACTTGGCAAACTGGTCGACTCGATCGAACTGGCCGGGGCTGGCGGGAGCATTCGAGAGGGCGCCATTTACTGCTGCGCTACTCGGCGGTTCCAGCACCGCAGAAACCGGATTCACATACTCCTGCGTACGAAACGTTCCCGGTTCTGGCGAAACCTTGAACAGGGGCGGATAGTAAAGCAGTAGTCCCGTGCGTGAACTTGGAAGATCCAAGGCAGGCAGAGTTACTTTCTCCTGGCCTTTGTCGTTCCAGGTTGCTCCCTTCGCGAGATATAGGATTTCAACGGCGAAAGCGGGCGCATCATCCCCGCCTCGGGATTTCTCGAGCGGCAACAACAAGCTGCCATCTGGCGATTGGCCCGGACGAACCGGCCTTCCCGCCAGCGTTACGCTCCACACCGTTGCTCCCGCGGGCAGCGTTACCTTCACAAAGTTGCGCTGGTTGTTGCGAACAGCGTAGCGTGCCTGCACCAATTCCTTGCCGTCGGCGCTCATCAACACCTGATATCGCGCCTCTTCAATGTTCGCCATCAGAACGGCCTGCTGGTCGTAGCGTGCCACATTTACGCTTAAAAACCGCGTCGCGCCCGCTGCGCCGGACCGCGCGCGAAAGGCGACCAGCGCAGGAGACTGCCGGTTGGCCACCATCTCGCCGAGATCTGTGGCGTCTGCATCCTCAAGACCCTGCGCTTTCTGGTCTTTGATTTCACCCGCTCCAAGGATTTCCACCGCGACGCCGCCTGTGTCGCGTTCAGTGTTGAGGAGCCGCAGAAGAGGAATGTCGATAATGCCGTCTTTTGGCAGCCGCGCTTCGCCGCTGATCACGAAGCGTGCGCTATGCTCGACTGGCTCCAGGAATGTGACGGCCAGTTCGCCGTTCTTCATCTCCCAATCGGCCACCATCGCTCCGGCGACTTGATTGATGGTTATCTTGTCCGGCAGTTGGATGCGCACCTCGCGGGCGGCGCCCTGCACCACCTCGAGAGTTGCTTCCACATAGATGGAAGTCGAGTCCTCGGCGAGGCTGGTCAATTGAGTCAAAGACCCGCGCAGGCGGAGAGGCAACTCGACGTGATGATCTTCCGTCTTTCTCCGCCACGTGAAAGTCAGGGCCTCATTGCCGCGTGCATAAGCGAGCCATTTCGTCTCGCCGGAGGTCTCCGATTTTTCGGAAAGCAATCCGCCTCCGACCCTAAGATCGACTCCCTGCCGTCGGAGAAGAACCGTAGCCCGTGTGACTCCCGATTCCGTCGAAGGCAAGGAAATGCTCTCGTCGCCCGCGGAGGTTGTGACTGGCACGTCCACGTCCAGCAGCAGTTCGAAGCGCCCCGCGTGTGAGAGCAGCGCCGAGAGATGTGTTCCGCCTTTACCTTGACCCTGTGCTCCCGGCACCAGTGACACCGGCTTGCCGTCAAGCCGCGCCTCGCGCACCAGCAGGCCAGCGGGCACGGGCACGCGCACCCATCCGTCTTTCAATACGTCAACGGTGAGACTGGCGCGTCCTGCCGCCAGGTCACCGGCAACGTGCAGATCGTAATCCACGCGCGTCAGCGTGGCGTCCGTGGGAGGGGGCTCCGGATCGTGCTCGACCGGGTAAGCTTTTGCCCGTAACACGCGGTATTCCTCGACTGGAATCACGACCCATCCCGCGATGTGCGAAGGTTCAGCGGCCTTCTCGTCCGCTCGAGGAACGGCTTGCGCGGCGGCGCCCCAACAAACGGAAGCGGCGACGATGCAGGGGAAGAACGGTCTCAGGGCAAGTCTCCTGAGTTGCGGAAACACGGCGAGAATCGTTTTTTTCATGGTTCAAGCCTCACTCCAACTAATCTGGGGATGCGTGTCTTTCGCTGGGGGATGTTTCAGGGGTAGCGGCCATGCAGAGTAAGAATGGTCGGACGACAGGAAATTGCAGGGCAAATTCGGTAATAGTTACCGCACAGGGCAGCGGAAGGCGCGTCAGACGGCGACTCTGCGGTACCATAGCAAGTCGTAGCGCCGCCCTCGCGACAGCCGGCAGAGCCTGCCCTGAGCAAAGTCGGAGGGATGCCGGCGCTACCATGACCCGGAGGTCCGATTGCCTTTCAGCACGGAGAAGTCGAAGCAGATTTACGAGCGTACGCTGGGCGTGCTGATCGAGGCCAGCAGTTCCTCCTCGCGCGGCCCAGCGAATTTCGGTAAGTATCCCATCTTCATGGAGCGCGCCCGCGGCTCGCGCATCTACGACGTCGACGGCAACGAGTACATCGACTGGATGATGGCGTTCGGCGCGCTGCCGCTCGGTCACGCGCATCCAGAGATCGTGGAAGCCATCACCGAGGCCGCCACCACCGGAGCGCACTTCGCCACCGCAACCCCCGTCGAATTGGAAGTCGCCGAAATGCTGCAGCGCATCGTTCCCAACGCCGAGCGCGTACGCTTTGCGAACACTGGCACCGAGGCCATGATGGCGGCGATTCGACTGGCGCGCGGCGTGACCGGCCGGCCCAAGCTTCTGAAATTCGAGGGCCACTACCATGGCTGGCACGACGACCTGCTGGTCAGTTCGAACGTCTTGCCGCCGGCCGCGCTGGGATTGCGCAGCGATCCCGTCAAGATTCCCGACAGCTCGGGCTTGAATCGCACGCGCACTCGACGACACGATTGTTGTTCCCTGGAATGATCTGGCCGCGCTGCAACGTGCGATTGAAAATCATCCCGGCCAGATCGCGGCGATCATCACCGAAGGCATCATGGCCAACATGGGCGTGATTCCTCCGGCCGAGGGATATCTGCTGGGCTTGCAGAAACTCGCAAAGGCCAACGGAATTCTCTTCATTCTCGACGAAACCGTGACCGGATTCCGCATCGCTCCGGGCGGCTGCCAGGAATACTACAAACTGTCTCCGGACTTTGTGACCTTCGGCAAAGCGCTGGGCTGCGGCTTGCCAGTAGCGGCGTTAGTGGGTCGCGCCGAAGTGATGGACGCGTTGCAGTGGGGCGGCGTTCTGCACTACGGCACTCATAACGGATCGCGCATCGGAATGCACGCCGCACGAGCCAACCTGCGCGTGCTCACCCGTGACAATAACGCATCCTTCCGCCACACCTGGCGAGTGGCAGAGCGGCTGTGTGCAGGGTACAGGGAGCTGTTCAAAAGGAAAGGCCGCGCGGTTGTGGTGCAGAACGTGGGCCCGATGTTTCAGTTGATGTTCACCGAGCAGCCCGCGATCCGCGACTATCGCGACTTCTGCCAGTTCGTGGATCGCGCCGCTTTTCAGAAGTTTGTGCTGTCGCTGTTTCCGTTCGGCGTGTACGCGTCTCCGTCGGCGGCGCTGCATTCGATTGTCACGCTGGCGCATTCCGAGCAGGATGTGGACCTCACGCTGGAGGCGGCGGAGAAGGCGCTGGAGAAGGAGTAGAATCCCCCCGTCATGAAGGCAGTCCACAGCGTGCGCGAAGCCAAAGAGTTCCTGGCCTCCAGAATTGTCGCCGAGGCAGAGCGCGAGAACGTACCGCTCTCAGAAATCGAGCGGAAGATGCTCTACTTCACCGAGAGTGGCATGGACGCTTCCTGACATGACAGCTGTCTACGAGGAGTTTGATCGCGACTACGACCAGGATCAGTATGAGAAGAAGATTACGGGTCTTATCAAAAGAGCCGACAAATTCGCTCGCAAAGAATCGCGTGATGTATATGACAGATGGTGGGCCGCCATTCGCCTCCTCCGGAGAGAGGATCATTACATTACAGTGATGATCGGGATTGCCGGTTTGCGACCCGCGGGCGATGAATTGAGGCTTCTGGGGGCAGGCCTGGGCATAGTGACCTGTCTCCTGCTGGCAGAATTTGTTTCCGTTAAGTATAAAATCGACCTGTCACCCTATGTCCCATCTAGCGGGGCAGTTGTTTTCTACACGTTGGAGGTTGCCGTTGGTGTGGTGATTGCCTACCTGTTATTCCGCATCATCGTCCGGAGGAAAAGCTGACGGCTTTTCCAGAGTGTAGAAAAAATATGAATTACACGAAATAGCCAAGCTTGCGACGAGACGATGACGAAGACAGAACAGCGCGCCGCCCAGTTTCTCTCGTTGAAAGACAAAATTGCGATGGTCACCGGTGCCGCATCAGGTATCGGGCGCGGCATTTCGCTTCGCCTAGCTGAGATGGGCGCCTTCGTCGCCGTCCTCGACATCGACGAGACCAAAGGGCGCGAGACCGCCGCCGAGATCGAAGCTCACGAGGGCGAAGCAGTTTTTCTGAAGTGCGACGTCCGCAGCGCCGCCGATTGCCGCCGCGCCGTCGAGACCGTCATCGAGCGTTCCGGCAAGGTCGACATCCTCTGCAACTGTGCTGGCATCGCCATTCGCAAAGACATCGTCGATCTCACTGAGGACGAATGGGACCTTGCTCTCGATGTGACGCTCAAGGGAATCTATCTGCTGTCGCGTGAAGTTGTGCCGCACATGATCCGCAATGGGGGAGGCAGCATCATCAACATCGGTTCGGGATGGTCGCTCAAGGGAGGCCCGCGCGCCGCGTCCTACTGCGCCGCTAAGGGCGGCGTCGTGAACCTGACGCGCGCCATGGCCATCGACCACGGCAAGCACAACATCCGCGTGAATTGCGTTTGCCCGGGAGACGTCGACACGCCCATGCTGCAGAGCGAATGCGCGCAGCTGGGCGAGGACAGGGAAGGGTTCATGCGCGAAGCCGCGAATCGTCCGCTGGCGCGTGTCGGCACTCCCGACGACATCGCGAATGCCGTTTTGTTTCTTGCGAGTCCGATGTCGAGTTGGATTACCGGCGCAGCGTTGGTGGTGGATGGCGGAGGATTGGCCTGAAGATCCGATCTTGGTGGAGTGTTCTGAGAAGGAACATCGCTTCCACGGGGGCTAAAGCCCAGTTGGATTTTCGCGCTTGACGCGGCCCTGAAGGGCCGCTCTGCCACCCAAAAGACCACCGTCTAGTTGAAGGCCCGCTTTTCAACCTGAAAGACTGCTGTTTTCGGCCGGAGGGCCGCTCTTCCACATTAGGCTACTGTACACGTCTTTGCCGCGCGGCTTCGTAGAGCACGATGCTTCCCGCAACGCCTGCATTCAAGGATTCCACCTGCTGCGTGTGTGGAATCGCGATCAGCTCATCGGCTTGCGCCAGCACGGCGCGCGGCAATCCCGATCCTTCGCTGCCGACGAAAATCGCCGAGGGCCCGGTCAGGTTCGCCTGATCAAGCGGCGTGCCCTTGTGCGAAGAGGTCGCGATCAGGCGCACACTCTGGGCGCGCAGCTTGGCGGAAATTTCTTCCAACCCTCCGGCGGTTTTTCCGAGAATCACCGGAAGCCGGAACACCGATCCCGCCGACGCCCGGATCACCTTCGAATTGAACGGACTCACCGTGCCCTCGCCCAGCACGACGCCCGCGCTGCCAAAGGCTTCAGCCGAGCGTAGGATCGTTCCCAGATTCCCCGGGTCCTGCAGTCCCGCAAGAACAATGATCGGCCCGACCTGCAGACGTTCCAGCACATCTGCCAGCGAGAATTCCTTCAGCCGAACCAGCGCCGCCACTCCCTGCGGCGTCTCGGTTGGAACCGTGGCGTCGAACAGCTTGTCGGGAAGCAGCAGCGTGTCGACGTTCGCGCCGATCTGCGGCAGCAAACGCTCCGCCAGGTTCTGCGCCGATTCCTTGAAGAACACTGCCCGAAAGCGCAGCCCGCTGCGGATTGCCTCTTCCACAATGCGCACACCTTCAATGGCGCAGCTTCCATCTTCTGTACGCTCCGCGCGTGCGAAAGCCTGCCGCAGTTCCTTCACCAGGGCGTTGTGGCGGCCCTCAATTCGGCGGAGGCGTTGCTGGGCGCTGGGCGCGGATTCTGAGGTTCGAGTCATCTGGGTTGCTTCATGGGTTCAATGCCAGCATTCGGAAGAGAAAAACCATGAACCACGAAGGACACGAAGTATCACGAAGGCCTTGATTTCCATGGATTCGTTTGTGCGACTTAGTGTTGTTGGTGGTTAAGGACGCTTAGCTCTGTTCACCCTGAATCATACGCTGCCGCTTCCTATTGCTGCGTTTTGCCGTATTATGGTAGGTTTCGCGGTCTAAATAAATCATATCTGCGGCAAATAGAAGGGAGCGCCGTGCGCGCCGAGATCTTAAAAATTAATAGCGAAACTCCTGAATTGTCCTTGGTGAAGTATGCCGCCGATCAGATCCGTTCCGGCGAAGTGCTGGGAATGCCCACCGACACTTTCTACGGACTGGCTGCCGACCCCTTCAACCTGCGGGCAGTCGACAAGGTGTACGACATCAAGACCCGCTCGCGCCACAAGCCGCTGTCGCTGTTGATCGCGAGCACCGACCAGGCGGAAGAACTGGCCAAGCCTCTCCCCGAAGAATTTTATGCTCTGGCGCGGAAGTTCTGGCCCGGCCCGCTGACCATCATTGTGCAGGCCGGCTCGCGCCTGCCACTCAAAGTGACGGCCAATACCGGCAACGTCGCCTTGCGTGTGCCCAATGCGCAGATTCCGTTAGCGGTGGTAACAGCCGCCGCCATTCCGATCACCGCGACTTCCGCCAACCTCAGCGGCGCCTCGGAATGTACCAGCGCCGAGCAAGTGCGCGAACAACTCGAGGGGCGCATTAACATCATCGTCGATGGCGGCGCTTCTCCGCGGGACGTTGCCTCCACCATCATCGATCTTACGGACGAAGCCACGCGCTGGCGCATCATTCGCGAAGGCGCCATCCCCGCCGACGAAATTTCGAAGTTCTTCGCGCAAGGATGAACGCCGGAAGATGATTGTCTACAGGACGACTTTTTAAGGAATGACCGATGAAGCCGCCAACCTGCCTCCGCATCCGCGATGGTGGCTCCGTCTGTTGCTGCTCTTGGTCGCGGCCGTTCTGTTGTTCCTGATCGTCACCGCTGTGCAAGTCGTGCACACCGCCTCTCTCCAGGAAATCCATCCCGCCGACGCGATTGTTGTCTTCGGAGCTGCGGAGTATTCCGGGCGCCCGTCGCCCGTGCTGCGCGCGCGGCTGGATCATGCTCTCGAAGTCTTCCACCGGGGCGTAGCGCATGTCGTGATTACGACCGGTGGCGCCGCCGCCGATCCCACCTTCAGCGAAGGCGGCGTTGGCCGCGACTATCTGATGCGCCACGGTGTCCCCGAACGCAGCCTGATCGCCGAAACGCAAGGTCACGACACTGCGGAGTCTGCCATTCGCGTCGGCGTGATCATGCGGGCCAACGGCCTGCACAGCTGCGTTGCGGTCAGCGACGCCTACCATGTCTTCCGCATCCGCAAACTTCTGGAGCACGAAGGCATAGCCCCGGTCTACGTGGCCCCTCGCCCGGACTCGCTTCCACACAGCATGTGGCAGCGCTCAGTTGCGGTTCTCCGCGAAGCGACGAGTTACTTGCTGTGGCGACTGGGGATAACGTGAGACTTGCCGCGGTGAGGCTCAGAAGGTGTCGATGCCGTTCGTGGTACGCACTTTGAACCAATCATAACGGAGGCCGTTCTGCATGAGTCCGTTGCGGACTTTCATGAAGGCATGCTGAATTCGTACCTCGAGGTTGGTGTTCTTGGCCATCTCAAGCTGATCGTTCCGAGCCCCTCGTAGTTCGGCCATCTGCCGATTCTGGCATTGTTGGTAATCTTGGCTCTGCTGGCAAAGTTCGTATCCATTGCTGTAGTTCGCATCGCGGAGAACCTTCACGTCGAGATTCTGCTGGATGGCGGCCGCCAGCATTTGGTCGTACCGGTCATACCAGATGTGGACCGCACTCTCTGTTTGTTCCGGCGTGTGGCTTGATTTGTACGCGGCGATTGCGGTCATAACGTCGTCGGCGTTCTCAGCGCCGTCCATCTTCAAACGCGGTAGAGGCCCGGCGGTTGCTTCCATGTCCTCGTCGGTGAACACCTTTTTGACGTGCGCGGCTTTTTCTTTGGTGCTGCGAGCGGCTGCGGCCAAAGGACTGGCCGTTTCGGGAGCATTCTCAGTCGGTGGCTTAGCGGGCGCTGGCTGGCTTTGAGCGAAACCCAACGTTGAGCAGGCAAGCAGAACGCCAATTGCCGGAAGGCGGCGCAATTGAATTTGATAAGTCCACATTCCCGCCTAGCTTATCGGGGCGGGCGGGGCCGGAAAAGATGACCTAAGTTTGTCGCGGATGGCACGGAAGTGACTCGGAAAACTACCAGCCCTCGCGATCACGCAGGCTTGTGATGTGGCTCACATGATGCCGCCCATGCCACGCGTAGAGCGCCAGCGTCTTCTCCAGGGTCATTGCGCCCAGCGCCGGATGACGAAACGTGCGCTTCCATTCCTCGGGCGATAACGACCGCAGCAGGCGCACCCATCGATCGTGCAGCGATTCGAGCAGGGTCAGTGAGACTTCAACCGGAGTTGACTTCGTGTCGGCGAGTTCCGCCCAGCGATCTTCCGCATATGGCTTGATCGTCGGCTCGTCTTCGGTGAGCGCCAGTTTGAAGCGCACGTAGGAGTTCAGATGGCTGTCGGGTACGTGATGCACCACCTGCCGCACGGTCCATCCGCCGGGACGGTATGGCGTGTCGAGTTGTGCTACGGACAGTCCTTGGACTGCGGCGCGCAGATTTGCTGGAGCCTGGGCAATGTCGTTCAGGCAGGTATTCTTTTGCTCGTCGGTGAGAGGTCCGTCGAAGTGAAATTTGCCGATTGGAAAACGCAAATCCGCCATTTTGTCCTCGTGTCGAGAGCGTTTGCCCGACAGATGATTCCGAACATACGGAAGATGCAAGAAAGCAGCGTGAGGTCCCATCAGGCTCAATCTCTTGAACAGGGAATTCTCAAGGGGCAAAACTCACGTGCTGGTAGGGTTCGCCCTTGTGGTGACGGCTGACCTCGATCGTCACTTTGCGGTCAAGGCGCTTCAGAAAGTCGAGCAACTTGTCCGTGGTGAAGCGGCTAAAATGCCCGTTCATCAGATGCGACACGTCGGGTTGTGCAATGCCCAAGACTTCAGCGATTTCGCGCTGTTTCAGCTTCTGGTCTTCGAGGATCTTGAAGACATGGAATCCGATCTGCGCCCTGGCCTGAAATTGGTCGGCATCCTTGACGCCGAGATCCGCGAAGACGTTTCCGGATCCCTCTTCGAACTCAATTGGTTTTCGTCTGTTCGTGCTCATGGGCCAACTCCTGCGCCTCGTTGTATCGCTTCTTAATCAAATCAATATCTCGCTTCGGAGTCGAGATGCCCCGCTTTGATTTCTTCTGGAAGGCGTGCAAAACGTAAATCCGACTCCCGATCTGGTGCCAGCACGACTCGATAGGCGCCCGAGGAGTATCGCAGGGCAATCTCAACAACCCCGCTGCCGACGCCCTTGAAAGGTTTGGCGTCCTTGGGCATTCCACCAAACTTCATAAGCTGAAGTTCGTCCCCCAACAACTTTCGCGCGCCCTCTGGAAAATCCCGCAGCACCTTTCTCGAGTCCCCGAGCCAAACAACGGGCCGTTGGGACGTAAAATTTAATGTCATGATTGTCTCCTCCCGAATATCCGCAATACCCGGTCTGAATTTGGGCGCTTCTTGCGGTTGCACATCCCGCCACGCGGGATGCGGCTTCGAGAGAGAAACATCTTACTCGTCACAACTGATGCCGGTTTAGCCGGAGCTTAACCATCCTCAATATATAGTAAACCTACTATATTTGTCAAGCTCTAGGAACCGCGTTGCTAACTACCACCCCTAGGGGCCCATCCCGCGCCGACCCCATCCCCTCCGGCTTCGAATTTCGGTTCCTCCTGCCCCCAACATGCCACTCGATTGGTGCATCCATTGTGCTTTCTAGGCTAAACTCTCTGAGCGATTGAGTTTAGCTACTCGATTCCCAAGAGCCGGCCACGTGCCATTAGCTTTCGGGAATTGCCTGCGAGGGGAACTATGCCATCGTCGGTCTGGTCTGGTCACTTAACCTTCGGACTCATCTCCATGCCCGTGCGTCTGTTTTCCGGCGCACGCAGCAGCGGAATTTCCTTCAACATGCTTCATCGCACCGACAAGTCGCGCCTGAAGCAGCAGTACGTTTGTCAGGCGGATGGCCAGGTCGTCGACCGCGCCGACATCGTCAAGGGCTATGAGTTTCGCAAGGACGAATACATCATCATCGAGCCCGACGAGATCAAGAAGATCGAGCCGCAAACGGCCAAGACCATGGAGATCCTCGAATTCGTGAAGACCAGCGACGTCGATCCCGTGTATTTCGAGTCGTCGTACTACATGATGCCGGAAGAAGCGGGCCGCCGCCCCTACGCCCTTCTGACTAAGGCACTGGAAGAGAGCGAGTACGTCGCCATCGCCAAGATCACCATGCACAACCGCGAGTACACGGTGTTCCTGCGCCCGCACGAAGGCGGAATGATGTTGCATACCATGTATTACGCCGAAGAAGTGAAGAAGGTGGAAGGGTTCGGCGCTCCTGACGTGGAATTGAAGGAAGCCGAAGTGAAGGTCGCCCACCAGTTGATCGAAGCGCTGGCCGACGAGTGGGATCCCGAAAAGTACAAAGACAACTTCCAGGAAAACTTGAAGAAGCTGATTGAGACCAAACTCGAGGGCGGGGAAGTGGCCGCCGTTGAAAAGCCAAAGAAACTCGCCCCGGTGGTCGACCTGATGGCGGCGTTGAAACAAAGTCTGGCCCAGATGGAAGGCAAGAAGAAGCCCGCCGCCACCATCAAGTCTGAGGAACCTGCGGCGGCTGCAGCAAAGTCTCGCCGAAGGTAGAGAAGGCTTCCGGCTCTCGGCTTCCGCGCGCCGTAGTCACTGCTGGGCGTTCCAGACAGTCCGACTGAGCAGGACGCAGGAAGGCATCCCGCACCGTTTTGTTCGCATCCCTTTGCTGACTGCTGAAGCCGAAAGCCGGACGCCGGAAGCCGACCTCCGGCCTAGCGCAGACGGCGCACAATCGTTACAATAATCGCTTCTGTCTCAAATCATTCGAACTTAATCCTTCGAATCAGAATTTCTTTTTCGGGGTGCCGATGAGTTTTCGACGTGTGGGCTGGGTGGCAACGATCGCGCTGGCGACTTTGCTGGAGATTTCCTGTGGTCAGGTCTATCGCCCGGTAGTGATTCCTGTCAACACGACTCCGCCGAATTCAGCGAATTTCCACGCTGTTTTTGGCATCAGCGCCAATGTGCCCTTGAATCCCGGGGCCGCCCTCCAAATCGACGTTTCTGGTGATACCGACATCGGCCAGGCCAGCATGGGTGTGAATCCCACCCACGCTGCTATTTTTCCCAACAACGCGCGGGTTTTCGTCGCCAATGCTGGAGCGAGCCTCTGTGCCGGAGGGACGGACTCAGTCACGGCGTTCTTTCCAGCCGGTGACAGCGCGACTACGAATGGTCTGGGTACGACCACTACGTTCACGGTGCCTAACATCGGAACCTCGCAAGCTTCCTCGATCACGGCCATTAGCGAGGCTGGCAACCTGGTCTCAGTTTCGCTCAGCGCCCCCATCACTACCGCCAATCGTCGGAGCGCAGATCGTGATTTCCGGTGTCGTTACCCCAGATCCGACGCCTGCCGCCTACGACGGGTGCTTCCCCATTGTCTCGGCCAGCGGCACAACCATCCAATACTTGAATTCCATCACCGGCTTGCCGGCGGTTACGGGTGGACTTGCCACTGTTCCAACGTTTTGTCCCTACCTTCCCGACTACGTGGCAGCCACTCAAAATACCACCGCTTACGTAGCCAACTTCGGAGCCGAGGGCGATCCGAACTGCAATTTCGCGAGCACGGATTCTGTCATGGCGCTCAATTCGTCGACGAACTCGATCACCAACCTTGTCTACCTTCCCGCCGCGGCGCATCCCGTTGCCATGGTCCAGACTCCCAGTGGATCCGATCTCTACGTCCTCAACCAGGGCAACAATACGGTCAGCGATCTCTCTCCCTTCGACTTGTCGACCCTGGCCACGATACCGGTGGCCTCCTCCCCCGAATGGGCAGCTGCGCGTCCGGACAGCCAGCGGAGTGTACGTCCTCACCCAGGGGAATGCGTCGCATGTCGTCGCAGCTCTATACGATCAACACCGCCACGAATGCCGTGATCCCGCAGTCTCCGCAGTCCGTGGGAGCCGCCGGCGCGAACTTCGTCCTCTTTGACAAGAGCCGAAACCGTTTGTACGTGACCAATCCCAATGCGGGGGCAGTGTACGTTTTCGATGCGACCACGGACCCTCCGACGCCTTTGGGCAGCTCAACTGGAAAGATCGGCATTCCTGCTCCGCCGATACCAGCGAATACGCCGCCATGTCGAGACCCTAACGATCCATGTAGATACACTCAGGTAGCGCCGGTGTCCGTGGCTGCGCTACCCGACGGCAGCCGATTCTACGTGGCAAGCTACGTGACTGCCGCCCCGGCGACTACGGTCCCGCCAGTTCTTCCTCCATCTCCATGTCCTGATTCGATCGTGACTGCAACCGGGTGCGTGATTCCTCAGGTGACCGTGTTTGATGCTGCCTCCTTAACCATAAAAACAACGATCTTCCCGCTGCTGCCCCCGGTGACGACTTCCACCGGAACGGTCTCGCAGTTCGCAGTGGCGCCAGCCGCGTTCTGCGCTCCAGCCACGTCCTACACTCCGGCCGTGGCGCGCTTCCGCATGTCCGCTGTCGCCGCCGCCGATGGCAGCCGCGTTTACGCCAGCCTTTGCGACGGAGGTTCGGTGGCGATCGTCAATACCACGACCAGTTCCATCGCGACTGGCGGGACCAATACGCCCGATACGCTGGTGACCGATCTTCTCGCTCCGTTCAGCGCGGCCCCTGCGCAGTCAGGTCAGGAACCCCCGCCGCAGAATCCTGTTTTCCTGCTGATCGGGCAATAGGCTGGGGGCTGGGCTCTTGTAGTGCCTTAGACA
Organism: uncultured Acidobacteriaceae bacterium; assembly: GCA_963701935.1. Lineage (GTDB taxonomy): Bacteria > Acidobacteriota > Terriglobia > Terriglobales > Acidobacteriaceae > Sulfotelmatobacter. The sequence goes on from CAVPBT010000008.1 coordinate 179,251, forward strand.
AAGGCACAGGCTCTCAGTTCGATCGCGTTACACGCCGGGAATCTCTTCCTGCGGCGAGATCGAGTGTCGTGTCCCAGAAATTCGCGGACAAAGTCGTCAAACATCGCAGAGGCTGTGCGAGGTCATCTATGGTGAACGCAAAGTACATAGGTCCTTCGCTTTGCTCAGGATGACAGGCTGAAGTTATGCCGCGAATTTTTTGGGACACCAGACTAGAAGGCTCCCCAGCCGTTGGAGAGGTCTATACCTTGGCGGGAACTTCTTCCTTCACGGCTTCTCTGGCCGCGTAGTGCGAATCGACGTAGTCGTCGAGAATATCAATAAACTCCGCCACGATGCGATCACCCTTCAGCGTAGTAAACAGCCGTCCGTCGACATAGACCGGTGCCTTGGGTTCTTCGAATGTGCCCGGCAGGGAAATGCCGATGTTGGCGTGCTTCGACTCGCCGGGGCCGTTGACCACGCATCCCATGACGGCGAGCTTCATCTCTTCCACGCCAACGTAGTGGCCCTTCCAGCCCGGCATCTGCTCGCGGAGATAAGTCTGAATCTGCTCGGCCATTTCCTGGAAGAAGGTGCTGGTGGTGCGTCCGCAGCCCGGGCACGCGGTCACTTGCGGCGTAAAGCTGCGAATGCCCATCGACTGCAGAATTTGCTGCGCCACGCGGACTTCTTCCGTGCGGTCGCCGCCCGGTGCTGGTGTGAGCGAAACTCGGATCGTATCTCCGATGCCTTCCTGTAGCACCACGCCCATCGCTGCGCTCGAGGCGACCACGCCCTTCGCGCCCATTCCGGCTTCTGTCAGCCCGAGATGCAGCGGATAGTTGCAGCGTGCCGCTAGCGCTCGGTAGACATCGATCAAATCCTGCACGCCGCTCACCTTCGCGCTCAGGATAATCTGGTCAGGACGCAGACCGAATTGCTCGGCCAGTTGCGCCGAGTTCAGCGCGCTCACCACCATCGCTTCCATGGTCACGTCGCGCGCATCTTTTGGCTCGTCGAGCTTCGAATTCTCGTCCATCATGCGGGTCAGCAGCACCTGGTCGAGCGATCCCCAGTTCACGCCGATGCGCACCGGCTTCTGATACTTCACCGCGACTTCAATCATGGTGCGGAAATTCGAGTCGCCGGTCTTGCCGATGCTGGCGTTGCCAGGATTGATGCGGTACTTGGCCAGATCGCGCGCGCACTCGGGATACTTCGTCAGCAGAACGTGGCCGTTGTAGTGGAAGTCGCCGATGATGGGAACGCGGATGCCCTGCTTGTCGAGTTGCTCGACAATGTGCGGAACGGCCGCGGCAGCTTCGTCGTTGTTCACGGTCACGCGCACCAGTTCTGACCCAGCGCGGGCCAGTGCCGCCACCTGCTGTACCGTCGAAGGGATATCGGCCGTATCGGTATTGGTCATGGATTGCACCACAATTGGTGCATCCGACCCCACGCGCACACCGCCCACAACAGCGGTAACGGTCTTTCTGCGTTGAATATTAGCCATAAGGGAAGCTTTATTTTATCACGTGAATAGCGGGTCTCGGAGGCCTTTGGGTGGCGCAGCGCTTTCAGCGCTGCGAGAAAGCGGAAAAGCCTCAGGTCTACAATTTCTCCCCATTGGGAACGACCGAACCGACCTGAGGCTGAAAAAAGGCTGTAACGCGAAGCTCCGATTCCTCACCATACAATGTCCGTAATGGAGGTTCTGTGTATGAGTCACCGCATCAAGGCAACTTCCACGGGAAAGAAACCCCTCGAAATCCACCGCGACAATCCCGTCGCCCCCGCCTGGCCCAGTTACAAAGGAACTTCTCAGTTTGTAGGAACCAGTCCCAGTGGCCGCGTGACCGTGTACGTCGACCCGTCACTCGGCCAACAGGCTTTGCAGAACGCTCAGGACCTGGTCAACGACGCCGATCGCGTCGTAACCGCGAACGACGGCATCTTCGGCACGACGGGAGGCCCTGTCAGTGTCATTGTCTTCGCGCTCGGCGGTGCCACCGACGGCACCGGCGGAGCCGACCACATGGGCTGCGATTACACCACCGGAGCGGCGATTGAGGCCTGCGCTTCCTTCGGCAACTCCGCCCGAGTCTCCGCTCTGTTTGAAGCCGAACTGAGCGAGTGCTCGATGAACGGCAACCTGTGCGGCCTGAGCACCGGAGAAGCGCTCTCGCGCTGGTGCGCCGCGGTGATCGGCAACAATGCTCTTGCCGATTTCGCGACTGCTCCGACGTGGGCACAAGACGGCGAACCGGACTTCGTCAACCAAACCGACAACACCGATCAAAACCCCGACAGCACTGGCTGCGGCATGGCGTTCCTCTCCTGGCTGATGAGTCAGGGCTACGGCCTGGAGAAGATCGCGCCGACAATGGTGAGCTTGGGCGACGCCGGAACTCTGGCTCAGCTCTACGCCAACCTCACGGGTGACTCCGCCGGCAACGCGCTCCCGAATTTCCAGAACGCGATCCAGAACCTGCCGAACGGCGTCACCAGCGACGATCCCTTCGGCGGATTAGCCAATCCACTGCAGATGGCACATCTGGCTCCGCGAACTGCGGAGTTGGTGGGCAGGATCTTCGCAGCTATGGTCGGTGACCTTGGCGCAGGGCGGCAGCCGGAACAAATCATGGCCAACGTGCGCGCGGCTATGCTGCCGGTTTCGAACGCGCAGGCACCCACGGTGTGTGCGCCCAAGTCGAAACGGTTGCTCCCTCCGTCGAAGGGTGCGTCCGGAACGACTGAACATCACCGTACAACCAAGTCGGCGTAAAAAAGACGTCAGAAAAAAACTAGGCCGGCCGCTGATGGATCAGCCGCCGGCCTTTGTTTGAAAGCTCGCAGATTTTTAAGGTAGCCTGTCGGCCAGCCCCGGAATCGTCTTCTTCAGATCGTTGTAGATCACCATCACGGCGAACAACACCAGGAAGACGAAGGCGAATTGATAGACGCGCTCCTTGATGTTCAAGCTGATGTCGCGGCGCATCAGGCCCTCGATCAGCAGGAATAAGATCACGCCGCCATCGAGGATGGGAATCGGCAGCAGGTTGAAGATGCCAAGATTCAGGCTGATGGCTGCAGTCAATCCCATCAGAGGAGTCCAACCCTTGCGTCGGGCGGCTTCGCCCGCAGCCTGGCCAATCCGGATCGGCCCTTCAATCGATTGCATCGAGATCTTGCGCTGCGCCATCTTCTTCACGAGTTCCAGGATCAGCAGCGCGTTCTGCCGATTCTCATGCAGCGAGAGGTTCAGCGCCTCCGCGAAGGGAAGCGTCTTCACCTTCATCTGCATCGTCCCGATCCCGATGCGGTAGCGCTTCTCCGAAAGAACCGGCTGCAGTGTGAATGTCTTCTCTTCGCCCTTGCGCAGCACGGTCAGCGTGATCGGCTTGTCTTTTGAAACTTCCAGGCTTTCGACCATCTCCGCCAGGGCCGGAACGGGCTTGCCGTCGAGCCTGAGAATCTTGTCGCCTTCCTTCAGCCCGGCCTTCTCGGCAGGCATACCCTCTTGCAGATCTGTGATCGTGACCGTGTCTTCTTTCGGAGCCCAGCCGGCATAGCCGATCTGGTCGAGTCCCATCGCTTCCGGGACCACGGTCTTTTCCAGCGTCTGCCCGTTGCGATCGACGCTAACCGCGAGCGGTTGTCCCGGGCTCAGCGCCTGCTTCAGGTCGACCTGCTCCCACGTGGGATTCTGCACATCGTCAATGCGCGTAATGCGGTCGCCTACCTCGAACCCAGCCTTGGCCGCGGGCGTGTCTTTCGCCACCCATCCGATCACCGGGGCCTCGTCATAGACCGCCGGATATTCGTAATGCACCATGTAGACAGTGGTGAGCAGTACGATGGCCAGCAGGATGTTCATCGTGGGTCCGGCAATCGCGATCAGAAACCGGTGCCAGCGGGAGTGATTCATGAACTCGCGCGGATCGTCCGAACGCTCGTCCATCGGGTTCTCGCCGCTCATCTTGACGTAGCCGCCCAGCGGAATCGCGTTGATGCGGTAGTCGGTCTCGCCCCGGCGGAAGCCGATCAGCCGCTTGCCAAAGCCGATGGCGAACTGCTCCACTCGCACGCCCAGCCATTTAGCCACCGCGTAGTGGCCAAACTCGTGGATCAGGATCATGAAGCCCAGGACCGCTACCACCGCGATGAGCGAAGTCAGGAAATCAGACATAATCGAAGTACGTACTCCCCACCTGGTTAGATTCCGAAATTATGCGAAAGACGTTGCCCGGGGCCGTTCAATTTTCTTTACGTCCGCCACCCGTTCTTGCGCCAACCGGCGGGCCTCGGCGTCCGCTTCCAGCACTTTCCCGATGGACTCCAGTTTTCCAGAGCTTGTTCCCGCTAGAACTTCTTCAATGATCCTGGGAATATCGTTGAAGCCGATGTTGCCTTCCAGAAATGCTGCTACCGCAACTTCGTCGGCCGCATTCAGGGCCACGGTTTTCGTGCCTCCGGCCTCCGCCGCCTCATAGGCCAAACGGAGACAGGGGAATTTTTTCAGGTCCGGCGGGCAGAAGTCCAGATGACGCAAGTCACTCACCGCAAAGCGCATATCCGACGGAATGCGATCCGGATATGTTAAGGCGTACAGAATCGGCAACCGCATGTCGGTCACCGAAAACTGAGCAAGTATGCTGCCATCCACAAACTCTACCATGGAATGGATTGTCGACTGGGGGTGGACAATCACTTCCACTTTTGCCGGAGGCATGTGAAATAGTCTGCACGCCTCGATCACCTCAAAGCCTTTGTTCATCAGGGTCGCCGAGTCGATGGTGATCCGCCGTCCCATCTTCCAGGTGGGATGGTTCAGCGCCTGCTCTACTGTAATCGATGCAAACTCCGACTGCGGTGTGTTGAGAAACGGACCACCCGAAGCCGTCAGCCAAATGCGCTCGACCTCGTCCATGCGCCCGCCGCGCAGGCATTGATGCACGGCATTGTGCTCACTGTCGATGGGGAGCAGTGGCTTGCCTTGCTTGCGCGCCTCTGCCGTAATCAACTCGCCGGCAGCGACCAGACATTCTTTGTTCGCGAGCCCGAGAATCTTTCCAGCGCGCACCGCTTCGTACGTGGCTTCGAGCCCCGCCACGCCCACGATGGCGCTGACCACAAAATCCACATCCTCATGCGTCGCAACCCGGACCGTCCCGGCGGCGCCATGGACAACTTCAATCTCGCCGAGCTCTTCTTTTTTCAGACGCGCCCGCAGTGTTTCTGCATCGGCTTCCGCCGACATTGAAATCACACGCGGACGCCATCGCTTCGCCTGCTCAAACGCCGCCTCGAGATTTGACCCAGCGGCCAGCGTCACAATCTGAAAGCGGTCGGGATAGGACTCCGCTACACTGAGCGTGCTGTGCCCAATCGAGCCCGTGGAACCAAGGATGGCGATGCGTTTCATGATGGTTTTGAACTGTCTGGTCGGGTCGAATGCCTCACTTCGTCGTGGACAACCCTAACGCGTAGTGATCGATCCAATCTCTCTGCTCAGGGGTTTCGGGAACTGAGACACCGCGCGCCGCAGAAGCCGACTCGACTGCCGCCCCCGGACTCATTCCCTTTCTCACCAGCAGACAGACCGCTACCAAGCCACTGCGCCCGATGCCTTGTCGGCAATGGACAACCACGTTCTTTCCGTCTGACAGTGTGCGAGTGAATTGCTCCAAAACCTCACCCAACCTTGCTTCCGATCTTGGCACCTGGAGGTCGGGAATTGGGAATGAGGTGAATTCCATTCCCAGCTTCTTCGCTTCGCTTGCTTCTTCCCGAAGATTCAGATCTTTTTCTTCCTCTGGTGTGAGCAGCGACAGCACAGTATCTACTCCGGCTCGCTTCCAGCCGGACAAGTCATCCTGCAGCCAGTCTCCACCGCGCGGTCGCGCAGCCATGGCCAGTTTCCCGGGCCACGGCCCCTCGACCCAATAGAGATCACTTCTCATTTATTCTTCATCCTTTACGACGATCTCCCGCGGAAGGCTATCTACATCCACGCCCCGTTGGCGAAGAATGTGAATGCGGTGATGCCCATCCAGTATAGTTCCTTCCGGTCGAGTTTTCAGACAACCCTCTTGTCCTGGTAACAACGAAGCCTGCAAGGCGTCCGTCGAAAGCTTTTCCAGTTGCGCCAGTTTGACTGGATTGATGGAATTGTCGGGGTGGAGCGACTTCAGAGACGGATACTGGGGTGGGTCAACCATTGCTTCGAAATGCGGTTACTGCATCACGCGCCAAGCGGTATAAAACCACAATACCGGAGCCGCGAACAGCAGCGCATCGATCCGATCGAACATTCCTCCGTGCCCCGGCAGAATTGCTCCGGAATCTTTCACGCCCGCGCCGCGCTTGATCAATGACTCCACCAGATCGCCCAGTTGCGCCGCGATATTCAATGCGATCGTCAGCACGATCACCGGCCCCATCGCCGGCTGTTCAAGTCCGAACAGCCCGTCCCGCCGCTCGATCAGCCTGACTCGAAGCAGTGCCGAACTGATCGGGAGCGCGTAGTGAAACAGCAACCATCCCACACCGACGCTTCCCACCAGCGAAGCGCAGGCGCCTTCCCACGTTTTCTTGGGGCTGACGCGCTGCGCCATCAAATGCCGCCCCACCGATTTGCCCACGAAGTAGGCGAAGATGTCCCCCGCCCAAACCACGAGGAGCAAATACAGCAGATAAAATGCTCCCGCCCACTGCTGCCGAAGCTGCACCAGCATTCCCATCGGCAGAGCGATGTAAGTGAACGCGAAGACTGAGGCCGCCGCCGCGGGATATCCGCTGCGCAGGTCGACCCGCAACATCAGGATGCTCAGCGCCAGAAACGGCGCAATCGCCGCCGCAAATCCCAGGCAATAAACAAAGACCGCGGTGGACAGCAGCGGCTTCTCGTTCCCCATATTCAACGCAAGCAGCAGGAAAAAGACGCCGACGAAAATGTAAGTCGGCAGCCGCAGCGGCTGCACCCCGTACGATTCCGTCAGCCTCAGGAACTCAAAGATGGTCAGCAGCGCCACGACAGCGACCACGACTGCCACCACCGGAACCGGCGCCCGCAGAATGAGCGCCAGCACAATCGGAATGAGGACGACCGCGGTCGCGATGCGCTTTAACAAGGGAAGTAGGTGTGACCTGGGATCAGCGTGCCGTTACGATCTTTGCACGAATTCAAGAAATTAACCACAGAGGACGCGGAGGACACAGAGAGATCGCAAATGCCTCCTCTGTGTCCTCCGTGTCATCTGTGGTCTTACGATTTCGCTTCAGAAACTGAAGAGGTCTCCACCGCCGCGTGCCCGTCGCCGTGATTCAGCCCGCCGTAGCGCCGCTCGCGCTTCTGATACTCGGCGATGCCCTCCAGCAAATGCACGCCGCGAAAATCCGGCCACAACGTTGGCGTCACATAAATCTCGGCATACGCCAGCTGCCACAGCAGGAAATTACTCAGCCGCATCTCACCGGAAGTCCGCACGACCAGGTCAGGATCCGGCAGATGCCGCGTGTACAAATGCCTGCCCACCATGTCCTCGTCGATATGCAGATGGTCGATCCCGCCATTCTGTGCCGCAGCTTTCAGCATGGAACGGAAGGCGTCCACCAGTTCGCTGCGCGCGCTGTAATTCAGCGCCAACGTGAGCACCATGCCGGAGTTGCGAGACGTGGCCTCACGGGCCCATTCCATCCGCTCCTGTACGTCCTCGGGTAGCTCGTGCTGGCGGCCAATATATTCCAGGCGGATATTATTTTTGTTCAGCGTCGGAACTTCCGCCTTCAGATACCGGCTCAACAGACCCATCAGAAAGCCGACTTCGCTCTTGGGCCGCTTCTTCCAGTTCTCTTCGGAAAATGCATAAAGCGTGAGCGCGGGAATATGAATGCGCGCCGCGGTCTCCACGGTCGAGCGCACGGCCGACACTCCGGCGCGATGCCCAGCCACGCGCGGCATGTGGCGCCGTTTGGCCCAGCGTCCATTGCCGTCCATGATGATGGCGATATGTTTCGGGAGCCTTGCTGTATCCAGCCGCCGGTAAACTTCGGTTTCCTTGCGGTCGAGCCCCGTGGGTACTTTGTCGTACAAAGTGGTCACAGATAGAGGCTAACACAGGGGGCAAGACCCGCGCAATGACGGGAGCCTAGATTGCAGGGAGACAACGTTCCCAAAAAGCTTTCCCGAAAACCACCATTTGCAGATTGCTGTCTAGATAGGAGGCTAGATATACGGTTGCGAAGCATTCGTTAATGGATTAGTATACGCTTACGTAAACGGCAACGGCATGGCCTACGAGATATTCGAGAGGACTGGCGCGAGGGTTGAAACTCCGACGCTCTCAATTGCGCCGGACGGCAGGATCACGATAAATGCCGCAGCGGTGAGAATCGCGCGAGAGTCCCGCGTCAAGTCCGTGGTTTTGCTGTGGGACTCAACCAACCACAGGCTGGCAATCAAAATAGCGCAAAGAGGAGACGCGAACTCCTACGCCCTGTCGATCGCACCGTCAAGCCACTCCGGCAGCCTCAGGGCCAAATCATTTCTCAAATACATCGGTTGGAAGGCGCGCAAAAGGGAAATGATACCGGCCACATGGAACGACAAGGAAAGGATGTTCGAAGCTACGTTGCCAATCGAACACCTGGAATCGGAACGGTGGGGTGTAAAGCGTACAGGAGGCTAAAGGAGCTGACCAAGGATGGCGGGTCGATGGAAACCACGCAAGGAAGATAGAACTGACGCTGATGCAGTTCGCCGAGAGGAAGAACTCCGCCGAAAAATACCCGATATTGTGGAATATGGGACGGAGGAAGACTTCGTTGTCGCAGTGAAGGCTTATAAGCCAGACGTCGGGAAGGAGGAATTACAGACTTTGATTATGCAGTTTCGCGATGCCGTCCGCGCGAACCGCGGACTTTCGTGACCACTTTGTCGAACTTCTTCTCTGCCTGACGGAATTCTTCTTCCGACATGCGTTCCTTCGCTTCAGACACGATACGGCTAAACGAGTCAACTAAGGTATCCATCGCGGATTTCGACTTGGGTGCGGGCTTCGCCATGTATAGCTAAGTATAGTTCACTCTGGCGGCAAAGCCTATAGCGCAGCGCGTTCCCAAAGTCATGCTCCTTTTGATTACCCTCCTTTCGCGGACGGAGAGTGCCCGCGCTGCACATAATTACCGCGCTTCCTCCGGCACGACCTTCAACTCTAGCTTCTCGGTCCAGCGCAACACGGTCAGCGCGCAACTCACGCCCACGCGCACATCGGTCAGCACACGGTGCAGGTCATCCACCCCAGCGACCGGCTGCCCTTCCAGAGCGACAATAATGTCCCCCTCGCGCAGTCCTGCCCGCTTGGCTGGACTGTTCTCCTCCACACCGAGCACCACCACGCCCATCTCCTTCGGCAGATCGTAGAACCGCACCACGCGCCGGTGCACCGGCACGGTCTGCGCCGAGACGCCAATGTAACTGCGCCGGATGCGTCCATCGCGCAGCAGCCGGCTGGCCACAAACTTCGCCGTGTTGATGCCGATGGCAAAGCAGATCCCCTGCGCCGGCAGAATGGTCGCCGTATTCACGCCCACCACGCGCCCGGCGGAATCGACCAGTGGCCCGCCCGAGTTGCCCGGATTCAGCGACGCGTCAGTCTGGATGACGTCGTCAATCAACCGCCCGGAATACGACCGCAGCGATCGTCCCAGCGCACTGACAACTCCGGCTGTCACCGTCGACTGGAATCCGTAAGGCGCGCCAATCGCAATCACGATCTGCCCCACGCGCAAGCGCTGCGAGTCGCCCAGAGCCGCGGCAGTTACACCGGGCTCGCCGTGCGGTTGATCCAGCCGAATCACCGCCAGATCGCTCGCGGGATCGTCGCCAATTACCGTAGCCGGCATGCGCCGCCCATCGGCCAGAGTCACCGCGATGCGCACAGCGTCATGTACCACATGGCTGTTAGTGAGGATCAACCCATCCGGCGTGAAAACGAATCCTGAGCCGCCGCCTTGCCGTTCGCGCGGCTCGCCGGAGCGCGTGCGGCCGGCAGATTGATGCACCTCAATATTCACTACCGACGGGCTCATGCGCTCAACCGCGCCAGTCACGGCAGTCGAATAAGCATCGAGCAGGGAATCGTCGCTGGTAGTTCGCGTTGCGCCTCCGGCTTTGGGATCCGATTCCTGCCACCCGGAGGAATCGCTGAGATGATTCAGAGCGGTAGGCCGTGCGGCGATTTCAGAAAACTCGATTCCAGTTTCTTCCAGATTCATGCATCGATAGATGCCGATCGATCTATCTGGGATTCAGGTCGACTTGGAATTGCTGGAAACTCCCTGAAAAGCTGGCTGGTTGTGTAAGACTGCAAGGGATCCTTCGACTGCGCTGACGGTCGCGTCACGACCGTCAGACTTCGCTCAGGATGACAGGTGTTGGGAACGCCAATAAAAAAGCCGGAACCTAAACTCTGGTTCCGGCCCTAGTGTTGGCTGGTTGCCCGGATAAAAATCGGTGAAAACGTTTCAAGGTGACAAGGTTTCAAAGTTTCAATGTCGAAACTAATTCGAGCTCGGAAACCTTGGAATCGTGAAACCTTGACACTTTGAAACCTTGAAACCTTGAAACTTTGCTCTTACGCGCTTCGCCGCGGACGCACCGTCAAATCCCGCACCTGGGTCAGAATGCTCGACATCTGCATTCCATTCAGCTGCGCGACAAACGGCAACAACTCCGCGATGAACTGATCTTTCATCAGTTCGTTCACTTCTTCCTGACGGCTGCGTTCGCCGCCGCTGAGCAGATCGGGCACAGTGACCTCCAGTGCACGCGCCAGCCGTTCCAGGGACGACAGCGTAGGCGTTGCTTTTTCGTTTTCGATTTTAGAAACGTAGGTGCGCGGCACCGACATGCGTCCCGCGAGTTGGCGCTGGCTGAGCCCGTTGCGCAGGCGCAGGGAGCGGATGGAGGTCGCCAGGTTCAGATGTCCGCGTCCGTTCGTGCCGGGCACGGGCATCATCAACGGTGGCGCTACCATGATGGGTTCGGGTTCAGGCTCCTCGTCCAAGGACGCGTGGCAGCGTCGGCAATTATTATTGGATGTACGGAACTGGACCAGCAGGCAGTGATCGCATCGTACGACTTCCCGTGAATCTACCGGGGCAAGAGTCGTGGCCATCGGGTTGTGGGAGTGCCAGAGCGGGCTACTCCTTACAGCCTTGGTGCAAGGAACCAATTGGGGGAGAGGTTCCGACTGCTTGGTCAATCTGCGGCATCTGCCCTGTGGAAGTCAAGGTTAAAATGCTAGAACCCCGCGAATTTTGCGGATGAAAACAGAAGCAACACGCTCGAAGCCCGGAGAAAACAGGCGAAAAACCCATGATTGATCGCGAATCCGCGTGGTGTTTACTAACTGAGTTCACCCAGTCCGAAAGCCTGCGCAAGCATGCGCTGGCTGTCGAGGCCTGTATGCGCGCCTGCGCGCGCAAGATGGGTAACGGCTCTCCCGAAGACGAAAACCTGTGGGGCGTCGTCGGCCTGATTCACGACTTCGATTACGAACGCTGGCCCAGCCAGGAAGATCATCCTTACAAGGGCAACGAGATTCTGAAACAGCGCGGGTACTCCGACGAAATCTGCCGCGCCACTATGTCGCACGCCGAATACACCGGCGTCACCCGCGACACGCCCATGGAAAAGGCGCTGTTCGCCTGCGACGAACTCGCGGGATTCATCACCGCCGTTGCCCTGATCAAGCCCGGCAAGTCGCTGGCTGAAGTCGACGCCAAGTCGGTGCGAAAACGGATGAAAGACAAAGCCTTCGCCCGCAAGGTGAACCGCGACGACATCATCCAGGGCGCGGCCGCGCTGGGCGTGGATCTCGACGAGCATATTGCCTTCTGCATCGACGCCCTGAAGCCGATCGCCGACAAACTCGGTCTGGATGGCAGCGCCGCGAAACCCGCCTAGTCACGCGGCGTTACCTCAGGTACTCCCGCCGAGAGTGCGCTTTTGCTACGCTGTGCGGAAGATGCCTTTTCGCCACGCCATTCTGCTGATGCTGGGCTTCTCGACCGTGTTTGCACAAGAGAAGCTTGCTCAGGATAAGCTCGCTCAAGATCAGCCGGCACAGGATAAGCCCATCCTTGTGCCGCAGATGCAGCCCGGCCTCCAAGGTTCGATCGCCGCTTTCAGGAGCATGCCTCCTGACATTACTCTCATTCCGCACGGCGAGGGTGCGCGCAACGGTCATCTCTGGGTCCGCAATATCGGCCATGCCTTGGTGATCGCTGGCGAAGTGGACGGCGATGAGCCCGACTTCCCCAAGAACCAGAACTGGATCCTCTCCAAGGATCACATCGAAGTCTGGCTTGCTGCTTCGACCGACATTGCCATGCCGGTGATCGGATGGGGCAACCAGTTCGACCAGAATGAGTTTTCCAAGGGACAGGATTCCTGCGCCGATTTTGGCAAAAGCGGCATGGGATCTCCCGATACCCTCCAAGCAAGACAGAAGAAGTGCCGCGATTGGGTGGCCACGCAGCAACGCTATCGGCCCGTATTCAAGCGTCTTTTCACGCGCCAGTGGCTGCTGACGGATTACTATTCCGTCGAGTCCTACGCGACGCCCGCCTACGAAGCCATTACCCGCGACTTCGCCAGCGACCAGCCTCGATACTCCGAAGAAGTGCCAGACATGCTGAAACCTCAGGGCAATGTCCAGATGTGGGTCAGTCGTGCATGGGTCAGCCATGACCGGCCGGCTTATACGTTTCAGATCGAGATCCCGTATACGTCGTTTCCGCCGCTGCCCACGCTCGAACTGCGCGATCTGCGCCTGATGGTCGACGTTTTCAGTCCTGCGCCTCCGGGCAAGAAGATGGGACCGTTCTCCACCTCGTCGCCGGTTCGCGTTTTCGGCAAGCCCGAGACCTTTAACTGGATTCGTCTCGATCCCGCTCGCACCTTTCAAATGACGCCGTGCGATATCGGCCTCACCGGAGCTGACAAGTATCGCGACGAACATCCCGGCTGGTTCATTCCGCATGCCAGTGAATCGACGGGTTGGCAATCCGACGCGTTCATCCTGGTCAACGAATCCCACGGATACGCCTACGATCCCGACGGCCTGTCTCCGGTTGTGCGGCGCATCCACAACTTCTGGCACGTTATCAGTATGGGCGAGTGGGTCTGCGGGCCCGACCTGGCATACCACAAAGGCGAGACATTCAAGCAATTGGGAGAAGTCGTTGGCGAAGAAGGCTTCGATGCGAAGCGCCTGCCCGATGACACACTGCTGATCAAGTCAGGGCCGGAAGTCTACTACTCTGAATTTGGTTCAGGCCAGTGTGGCGCTTGCCCGCGTGTGGATATGCGTATCTTTGCCGTGAGTCAGGATCTGAAGCTCTACAAGGCTATCGATCTGGGAGGCATCATCGATACCGACGGACGAGCCGAAGATTTCTCGCTTACGGACGATTGGTCGAAAGTCGTTCAATTCGAACAGCCGCCGGACAACGAGAAAGGCGAGCCCGGACCATGGTCCTCCACCACCTGGTGCCTGAAACATTTGGAATACGAGAAATGCGAGGAGAAGCAGAACGTGGAGCCTCCTTCGCCGCCGCTGCTCAAGGAATTGCGGAATCCAGAATAGAGCGACACAAGGCAAATTCATCCAATCGCCGCAATCCTGTGCTAATATCGGCTGGCAATTCTTCCCCCAAGTCCGCACCTCATCTCTGAAGTGCGGAGAGCCCGCTTCTATGTCGACAAACAGCACCACGCCGCCTACGACCAAGGTCATTCTGGGTTGCAGCAAGTGCGGCGCGAGCCTGCCCGACGAAGCGCAGTTCTGCCTGAAATGCGGCAAACCTGTAAGTTCTCCGCCGAAATCTCCTGCTGTGGTCGAGGCTCCGCCTGCAGCACAAATCGCACGCCCTAAACGCCAGCGGCGCTGGCTTCTGTGGGTCGTCCTCGCGATCCTGGTCGGATTGATTCTGTGGGTCGCGACCAGCGACAGCACGACGGCGCAGCAAGTGCAGGAACTTGTTGGATTAAAGCAGGACCGGATCATTCTGGACTCTGCGTTCACCGTCGGTCCGCATACGTTTCGTTATTACAAGTTTGCGTTGCCCGAAGGATCCGTGAACGTGGCGGTGGTTGGCCAGTTCACCTGTGCCGCCGACAGCCAGAGTTCCAGCAACCGCCCGGACAAGACGAAGGCCGCAGACAAAGAGAGCGACAACAACATTGAAGTCTCTGTCCTTAACGAAGCCGCCTTTACCGTTTGGCAGAACGGATATGCGACCGGTTCCCTCTACGAGAGCGGCAAAGTCGCCGCGGGGGCGGTGCAGGCCGACATTCCGGCGGGCGCAGGGATCTACTATCTTGTGTTCAGCAACAAGGCTGCACCCAAGACGCCCAAGGCAATCCACGCGACCGTTCTGCTGCGCTACAAGAGTTGGCTGCCCGATTGGTTTCGCCGCATGAAAGGCCGCTTCCTGGACTGGGTCGGCGCGAACTAGACCGACGGTTGACCTAATGAAATCAGATGGTTACCAGGGCTCAGGGCTTCGGTTACTTGCCCATTAAATCCTCCTAAATTCCAATAGGACTAGAATCTTTTTCCGCTCGGGAAAGAGCGGCACGCCCGACTTTCTCTGACTATAGGGCTTGCCGCCTCTTATCGGAACGAGACGTACCGGATCACTTTAGGAGATCACTGTGCGCAAATTTATTGCTGTAGCTTGTTTCTTGACGTTATTTTCCCTGGCCGCGATGGCGGCGGATTATCCGAAAGCGGAAATCTTCGGAGGCTATCAATACACCCATTTGGAAGGCGGCTACAACGGCAACGGCTTCAACTTCGCTCTGAATGGCAACTTCAACGATTATTTCGGGATCGCTGTCGATTTCGGTGCGGCCTATAACACCCAGAACGGCGTGAGCTTGAATAACTACACCTACACCTTCGGTCCCGTGTTGTCGCTGCGCGCCGACAAGAGGTACACGCCGTTTGTACACGCACTCATTGGCGGAGATCATGCGACCGCGAGTGTCAGCGGTGTGGGCAGCGCCAGTGGCAACGGATACGCGCTCATGGCTGGGGGCGGAGTGGATTTCAACATCAATCGTGGCATCGCATTTCGTGCGGCCCAGGCTGACTGGATGCTGGTGCATAGCAATGGCTCAACCAGCAGCAAGAACCTGCGCTTCTCAACCGGGATCGTATTGAAGTTCTAGATTCACGATTGAACGAAAAGATTGGGCAGCCTTTCGGCCGCCCTTTTTAGCTCTCAACTGTTTCTCTACCTTGGCGTGTTCTTTGCCCTAGCGCGCGGTTTCTTCGATCTCCGAAATCCAGTCGGGGCGCTTCAGCACTTCGCGCGGTTTGGGTCCGTCGGCGGCGCCGACAATGCCGTCCTGCTCCATCAGATCGATGAGGTGCGCCGCGCGGCCGTAGCCGATACGCAAGCGCCGCTGCAGCAGGGAAGTGGAGGCCTTGCCGAACTCCACGACCAGCTTCACTGCATCGCCATACATGGGGTCGTCTTCGGATTCCCCTTCGTCTCCGGCTTCGCTGCCGCTGCCCTCTGCTCCGGTTTCGCGCTCGCCCTTGGGCGCTTCCAGGAACTGCTGCTGGTATTCCGCGAGGCCTTGCGACTTCCAGAACTCGACTACGGCGGCGATTTCCTTCTCCGTCACAAACGGAGCGTGCAGGCGGTGTACGCGCGCCGAGCCGGAGGGCAGATAGAGCATGTCGCCTTTACCGAGCAAGGCTTCTGCGCCGTTGGCGTCGAGAATCGTGCGTGAGTCCACTTTGGTTGCGACGCGGAACGAAACACGCGCCGGGAAGTTCGCCTTGATCAATCCCGTGATCACGTCGACGGAAGGCCGCTGCGTGGCCAGCACCAGGTGAATGCCGACTGCGCGCGCCATCTGCGCCAGGCGGGTGATCGACTCTTCCACGTTGTGCGAATCGAGCATCATCAGGTCGGCCAACTCGTCGATGACGATGACGATGTAGGGAATCGGCTTCTCGTCGGATTCCTCGTCGAACAGACTCGGCGTGCCGCCCTGATCAAAGAGCTTGTTGTACTGGTCGATGTTGCGCACGCCCTTGGCCGCGAGCAGTTTCAACCGGCGTTCCATTTCGCGGACGGCATTGCGCAGCGCATTGGCCGCGAGCTTCGGCTCGGTGATGATCGGCGTGTAGAGATGCGGAACGCCTTCGTAGTTGCCCAGTTCCAGCCGCTTCGGGTCGACAAGGATCAGCCGCACCTGATCGGGCGTCGCCTTGTAGAGAATCGACATGATCATCGCGTTGATGGCGACGCTCTTGCCCGCGCCTGTGGAACCGGCAATGAGTAAGTGCGGCATCCCAGCTAGATCTGCGGTGACGATGCGGCCGTTGATATCTTTGCCCATCGCCATGGTGAGCTTCGACTTCGAGCCCATGAACTCCTGCGACTCGATGTTCTCGCGCAGCCATATAATTTCGCGCTGGCGGTTCGGCACCTGAATGCCGACGGTGCTCTTGCCCGCCATGCGCTCGATCAGGATGCTCTCGGCCTTGAGCGCGAGGCAAAGGTCGTCGCAGAGATTGGTGATGCGGCTGTACTTGATACCGGCTTCGGGCTTGAACTCGAACGTGGTAACGACCGGACCCGGATTGATCTGCGTAATCTGTCCGTGAATCTCGAACTCGGCGTACTTTTCGGTGAGCACCTGCGCCAGCAGTTTGAGTTCGTCGGCATCGACCTGCTGTTGCTCGTCGGGACGCTGCAGCAGGCTGCTCGATGGCAGCTTGTATCCGCCGGCGATGCGGGGCATCGTGGTCTTGGCTTTGTGGCCGCTGTCGGCGCGCTCAGTGACTTCGGGATCTGCTGAGTCCGCAGAAGCGTTCGTCGCCAATGGCTCAGACAGAATTCCGCCGGTCGAAGGCGTGGGTTTCGTCGACTCCTCTTCCGCCAGCATGCGCTCAATTCCGGTGCGACGGGGTTCGGCCACGGGGGAAGCCGGCGCAGTGGGCGAAGTGGGCCGCGACTGGATCAACTGGCTCTTCACGACTGGCTTCGAAATCCGCCGCTGCTCGAGCTCTTTCTGCTGGCGCTTCTTGGAGCGTTCCTCCCGCCAATCTTTGTAGCGGTTCCATAATGCGGTGACGAACGCGAAGCGCGTCGGAGCCCAGAGCTGAATCGCCGAGAATGAGAACGCCGTCGAGAGATACAACGCCACTGCAAGCACGGTGGCGCAGACAATGTAGGCACCGACCAGATTCAGATAGTGAATCAGTACGTCGCCAATCACGCGGCCAAGCAGGCCTTCGATGGGGATCACGTGCATCCAGTGCAAGTGTCCGGGCAGCAGCGCGAGCATGGCGGGCACGAACATCACCAGCCAGATTCCGCCGAGGCTCTTCGCCAGCGGGGACTGCACTTTCATGGAGCGGAACCAGCGCACACCCAACATCGTTGGGAAGATCACCAGCAGGAATGCGCCGATGCCAAAGAACTGCAGCATCAGGTCGGCGGCGAAGGCGCCGACCACGCCGATCCAGTTGCGCGCTGCGTGCGAACCGGTCAGCACAGAAGCGCTGTTCCAGGACGGGTCGAGTGGAGAATAGGAAACAAGCGCGAGGAAGAGGAGGAGCGCGGAGACGCACATCAGGAATCCGACCAGCTCGTTGAGCCGCCGGTTCCCTGTGGGAACAAAAATGCCTGCCAGATAATCCATGTAGGCTGATTCACACCGAAGACACGACATTCCTCGGTGCTGCAATCGGCCAGAGCCCTTACATTATGCCAAGAAGCGGGCGATCCGACAATGCAGGAAATCGGATCTAGTGTTGAGATAGCTTCCTGGACAGGAAAGGTTTCAAGGTTTCAGAGTTTCAAGGTTTCAAGGAAGCCGAAAAGGCTTGTTTGGTACGACTTAGACCTTGAAACGTTTGCAACCTTGCAACCTTGTCTCTAAACCAGTTTCGCGGCAAATGCCAGAACCAGCGCTCCCACAATGATCCGGTAGACGGCGAACGGAGCGAAGCCGCGCTTACGCACATAAGCCATGAACCAGGCCACGGAACCGTAGGCGACGATGAACGAGACCACGAAACCGATGGCGAGCACGATCCAGCCATGCGCGTCGATCTGCGACACGCCGATCGGGTTCTCGCCTTTTCCCCGCACCGACTTGTAGAGCGTGTAGAGCGTGGCGGCGGCCATCGTCGGGATGGAGACAAAGAACGAGAATTCGAGCGCCGAGGCGCGCGACATACCCGCGAGTTGACCGCCCGCAATGGTCGACATGGAGCGCGACGTTCCGGGGAAGACGGCGGAGAAGATCTGGCAGAAGCCGATCCAGATGGACTGTCCGAGGCTCATGTCTTCCATTTTCCAGGTATGAATGCGGCCAGTGCCGTTCGGTCCTGCGGCTTCCGCCTGGGCGTGCATCGCATCCACGATCCACATGACGATTCCGCCGATCAGCAGCGACCAGCCGATGATCGCGATATTCTCGAGATGCTTGCCAATCACCTTCGTCAGCAGGAACGAGGGAATCGCCGTTACGAAGAACGCAACTGCAGTGAGGCCGAGCGGATGCGTGAGCGCCGTACGGTTTCCGCTTTCGCCGCGCGGGAAGGTCGACAGGAACCTGGTGATGCGGCTCCAGAAATAAACTGGCAGACACAAGATCGCGCCGAGTTGAATGACGATGGAATACATCTTCCAGTAGCCGTCGGAGAGGCTAATGTGGAGCAGCATTTCAGACAGGCGCAGGTGCGCGGTGGAGCTGACGGGCAGGAACTCGGTGAGGCCTTCGACAATGCCAAGGATCAGGGATAGCAGGTAGTCGTTCAATCGTCCTCCGAAAAATTTAAGGGAAACAGTATCTCAGGTTCGGCAGTTGTTTGGGGAGTGTCCATTCACGACGTGTCATCCTGAGCGAAGTTGCCGCTCGCGAAGCGAACGGCGACGAAGTCGAAGGATCCCTGCAATCCTACGTCTGCCGAAAGGATTCCTCTTGACTCCATGTTTGCGAACTGGTGAAAGGGATCCTTCGACTGCGCGACTGCTTCGCGTTTTGCGAAGCAGTCACTTCGCTCAGGATGACAGACTTGAGAAAATCTAATCGCTGGCGTTGCCAAACGTCGGGACGCCTTGCTGCACGTAGAAGATCAGAGTCAGAGCGCGCGAGGACCAGTCGCTCTGGGGATACTGGCTGACGATTCGTTGCGCGAGCTCCAGAGAACGGTTTTTCGCTTCGTCGGATTTCTTCTGGTTGGCTTCGGTTTTGTAGATCTCGATCAGCGCGGAGCGTCGCCAGGCGGCTTGGTACAGCGCCTCGGGCGCGGCAGGAGACTGCTCGTGCTCTTTCGCGTACTTCTCGTACATGTCGGCTTCTTTGTCGGGGCACTTCGACGCGCCTTGCCAGTCTCCGCACAGTTTGTTTTCGATGAGGTGGAAGGCGGCTAAATCAGCCCATTTGGTGCCGGGATATTTCTTCATCACCAGCTTCATCCACTCTTCGTCGATCTGGCCGCGCATGTAGGCGTCGCGCTCGCGGGCCGAGGGGCGCGTGAGCACATCGGATCGGTCAACTTGCCAGCGGATGTCGGCGGCGCGGTAGAGTCCTTCAGCCGCGAGCGGTGATGTGGGAAATAAATCGTAGACGCGGTAGTAGAGACGCATCGCGTCCTGCGCGGCGTCGCGGCGTCCGCGGCGGCGACTGGCCTGGTCTTCCGAATCGGCGGCTTCGCCGAACACAATCTTGTCGCCGTTGGGAGTAGTCAGGGTGACCAGGGCCTTGCTGACGACCCATCCGGTGATGGTTTTGCCTTCGGATTCGGGATCGTCTTCGTCGGCGTCTTTTCGCGGCTCACGCAGGATGGCTTCGACGTGCGTCCACTCGCGGCTGGTTTCGATGATGACGAGTTCGTGTCCGCGTCCGGCCGTGCCGAGTTTGGCGGCGTCGTTGGCGGGAGAGACGCGGATGGTTTCTTCGTGAACGAGCGTGCCGCGTTGGGCCTGGGCAGAGGCGAGCGAGGCTGCTGCAAGAATCGTAACCGCGAGAAGAACGAGTCGAAGTCTCATATCCATGATTATTGGCTGTTGCGGTGTTGCTTGCAACGTCTTACCGCGCGCGCAGTTCTTCCAGCATCTGCGGCTCGATGTTGCCGCCCGAGATGATGGCGACGTTCAGTTTCGTTCTCGGCAGCTGATCAGCGTGGAAGAGGAATCCGGCGGTGGCGACTGCGCCGCTCGGTTCCGCTACTGTTTCGGGATTCGCTGACAGCAGCTTCATTGCCTGTTTGATCTCGTCTTCGGTCACCGTGATGATGCCGTCGACGAAACACTGCATGTGATCAAAGTTGATGGGGCCGACGCTTTGGGTGCGCAGTCCGTCGGCGATGGTGCGCGTGACTTGTTCGGCAGGGAAGCTCACGATTTTCCCCGCGCGCAGGCTGGCCTGGGCGTCGGCTGCCAGTTCCGGTTCGACTCCGAAGACGTTCACCGAGGGCTTGTTCAGCTTGATGGCTGCGGCGAGGCCGCTGATCAGGCCTCCGCCGCCGACCGGAGAGAGTACGGTTTCGACGTCGGGCATGTCTTCGAGAATCTCGAGTCCCATGGTGCCTTGTCCGGCGATGATCTTTTCGTCGTTGTACGGAGGCACGATGATGTAGCCGTGTTCGGCGGCCAGTTCCTCAGCTTTCAATTGTCGTTCGGTGCTGCCGGGGCCTACGAGTACGATGTCGGCGCCGAGGGCGGCAGTTGCCTCGCGCTTGATCGCGGGGGCGTTGTTGGGCATGACGATGACCGCCTTGACGCCGAGCGCCCGGGCGGCGTAGGCGACGCCTTGAGCGTGATTGCCGCTGGAGTAGGAGATGACTCCGCGCTTGCGCTCGTCGGCCGACAGCGAAGCGATCTTGTTGTAGGCTCCGCGAAGTTTGAATGCGCCAATGGGCTGCTGGTTTTCGGGCTTGAGGAAGAGGCGGCGGTTCGTTGCTGGAAGCCCCATGGGCTCCGCTCAGGGCAGGCATGGCGGCTGTCCCCACATGAACTCGATCAGGGGCGTGCGGACGGTGATGCCTTCGAGTCGGGTGCGGGCGGAGTGGAGGTCGTCGAGCGTGATCATTGGTGGGTGGTTCTGCTTGTGCCTACGGGACAGGGTATCGTTAATGGCATGTTCGGCCAGTGGACGGGGAGCTGTTTTCAGAGGGCCCAGCTACAGTGGCAGGTTTTAATAGGCGCGGCGCGTTCAATCTTCATCCAGATGGATTGGGATGTAGAGTTCAACTCGTCTCCCTTCTCCGTCGATCCTTGCGAATCTGAAGGCCAGTTTCGGGAAGTCTTGGCCCTTTGCCAACCACCATTGCGAGTGTCCGGGCGGTAGAAAAAAGAATTGTGATAGCTGTAGACAGAGAGATCTTCGAAATATGCCATGGCGGATTGTTGAGTCTCGGAGAGAGACTCGTCGATCTGCTGCCGGATCGTCGGTGTGATAGGGATCCTTCGACTGCGCATTTGCACTCGCTACGCTCGCGCAAATGCTTCGCTCAGGATGACAGCTCCTGATGACAGTCTTCTACGGGGTACTCGCTGTGGCTCGGCTTCGCCTTCGCAGGACGGGCGAAGGCGCCCGTCTCCACATGAGCATTCGAGCTCACTAAATCTCCAGGATTACCGGCATGATCAGCGGGCGTTTTTGGGTTTGCTTGGAGATGTAGCGTTTCAGGTCGGCGCGGATTTTTTCTTTGATGACGCCGTAGTCTCCCTTTTCTTCTTCGCTGGAGTGCGCGAGCGTGTCTTCGACGATGCGCTTGGCGCCTTCCATCAGGCCGTCGTCGCCGGGATTGAATCCGCGGGTGACGATTTCCGGGGCGGCTTCCGCTTCGCCGGACAACTTGTTGATGGCGATGATGGGCAGGACGATGCCGTCTTCGCTGAGGTGCAGGCGGTCTTTGATAATCAGATCTTCAACGACGTCGGTGCGGTTGCCGGAGTCGATGCAGACGCGGCCGACTTTGATGCGGGCGGTTTTGCGCGCGCCGAGTTCGTCGAATTCGAGAACGTCTCCGCTTTCGATCAGCATGACTTTGCCGACGGAGCCATGCATGGCTCCGGCCATTTCGGCGTGCAGCTTCAGTTGGCGGTACTCGCCGTGAATGGGAATGAAGTAGCGCGGCTTGACCAGGTTGATGACGAGCTTGAGTTCTTCCTGGCTGGCGTGTCCGCTGACGTGGACGGGCGGCGAGGTTCCGTCTTCGTAGATGACGTAGGCTTCGCGGCGGAAGAGGTGGTCGATCATCCGGTAGATGGTCTTTTCGTTGCCCGGGATGATGCGGCTCGAGAGGACGACGGTGTCTCCCTTTTCGATTTTGGCGTGCTTGTGGTTGTCGACGGCGGCGCGGGAGAGCGCCGACATGGGCTCGCCCTGCGTGCCGCTGATGAGCACGCAAACTTTTTCCGGCGGGAAATTCTTCATCTCGCCGGGATTGATGACGAGGCCGTCGGGAACTTCGATGTAGCCAAGATCTTCGGCAATCTCGGCGGAGTTGTTCATGGAGCGGCCGAGGAAGGCGACTTTGCGTCCGTGCTGGTGGGCGAGTTGCACCGCGAGGTTGATGCGGTGGATCGACGACGAGAAGCACGAGATGAAAAGACGGCGCTTGGTGTGGGCGAAAACTTCGTCGAACTTGCGGCGGACGGCGCGCTCGCTGGGCGTGTATCCCTTGCGCTCGACGTTGGTGGAATCCTGAAACAGGGCGAGTACGCCAGTTCTTGCCGTACTCGGCGAAGGTGTGCAGGTCGAAAAGCTTGTTGTCGGTGGGCGTGGGATCGACTTTGAAATCGCCGGTGTGAATGATGACGCCGAGCGGCGTGTGGATCGCGAGCGCGACGCAATCGACCAGGCTGTGCGTGACCTGGATGGGATGGATGGTGAACGGTCCGGCCTTGAAGCGCTCGTTGGGGCGCATTTCGCGCAGGTCGGCGTCGTCGAGCAGGCCGTGCTCGTCGAGTTTGTCTTCGACGTAGGCGAGCGTGAACTCGGTGCCCCAGACGGGGACTTTGAGTTCGGAGAGCATCCAGGGGAGCGCGCCGATGTGGTCTTCGTGGCCGTGCGTGAGGATGATTCCGCGCACGCGCTGGCGGTTCTCGACGAGATAAGAAATGTCGGGGACAACGATGTCGACGCCGAGCAGTTCGGCTTCGGGGAACATGAGTCCGGCATCGATGACGAGAATGTCGTCTCCCCAGCGGACGGCCATGCAGTTCATGCCGAATTCGCCGAGGCCTCCGAGAGGGATAACTTGCAGTTTTCCAGTGGGCATTGAGTAAAGATGATGCTAGCACAGGGAAGGACTGGTGAGCGGTGATGTGGAAGAACGCGGACGCGGAAGAGAGTCGATGTCGGAGAGGGTCGATGTGGAAGAGCGGCGCTTTAGCGCGGCGTGAGAGGCCGCAAGGAGGATGGGCTTTAGCCCCGGTGGATGTTTCGCGCCGTGCGATCGACTGCGACCACAGCGGCTAAAGCCGTTTCTCGTTTGGGCGCTGGACGCGGCCCTCAAAGGCCGCTCTTCCACGGTCGTCCCCACAGTGGATCAGAAACGATGCGCCCGGCGGCTGAGAGCTGGGCGCTTCGAGATACGAGCGGAGAGCGTCGAGGCCCGAGCCCCGAGCCCCGAGCTGCGAGCGGAGAGCTACGAGCGGCGAGCTAGGCGAGCGCGCTCCTGGTTGATCGCTCGCGACTCGTGGCTCGCAGCTTATGACTCGATGGCATTCTCGCTCTGCGTGCGGTAAGGTGGAAGCAATGGGGGAGCCAGGTAAATCGTGGCTGCGGCGGCGGGTTGAGGCGGGGATGGTGCGCGGGTTGACGCGCGCTTACTCGACGGTGCGCGTGAATCCGGAAAAATTTCTGTTGCAGTTGCGGGCGGGGTATCGCATGCCGATCAGCGGATATCACGGTGTTTATTCGCTGGAGATCGGGGAGATCGATGCGGTGGCCGACTCGGTGATTCGCAGTGGGATGAAAGTGGCGGCGGTCGAGGGCGCAGGACTCGGGCTCGGGGGGCTGATCACGATTGTGCCGGACCTCGGCATTCTTTCGGCGATCACGATGCGGACGATCGAGAAGCTAAGCCTGGTGTATGGATTCGAGTTCAAGACCGACGATGACATTGCCGAACTGTGGGTTGCGGCGGCGAGCGCGGCGGGAGTCGACATCAGCCGCGAGTTGCTGGAGAAAGAAGTCGTCAACAAATTTGTGCCGCGCGTCATCCAACGGATTGCGGCGAAGGCCAGCGCGGAAGTCGTGGAGAAGTGGGCGGGGCGGGTGATTCCGCTGGCCAGCGCGGCGATCGGCGCGGGATTGAATTACTGGTTTGTGCAAGGCGTGGGGAGAGCGGGCGAAGATGCATTTCCGGCAGCGGCATTTGGCGGTGCGGGAGCGGGCGCGGCAGGCGGCATTGACGAGCCAGGATGCTTTGTCATCCTGAGCAGAGCGAAGGATGTATGCAGTTTGCCGGCAGCATCTCAGTGTCAGCAAGTTACATAGGTCCTTCGCTTCGCTCAGGATGACAGCGTAGTTGTGCTGCTCGCTGATCCTTCGCGCTACTGTGATTAAATATTGAAAGATGCCTACCTTTTCTTGCTCAGCCATCCTTTTTGATCTGGACGGAGTTTTGGTCGACTCGACGCGCGCGGTGGATCGCGAGTGGCGGGAGTGGGCCGCGAGAAAAGGAGTCGACGGCGACGCGATCATGGCCATTGCGCACGGCGTGCGGACGGTTGAGGTGATCCGGCGAGTGGCGCCGCATCTGGACGCGGACGCCGAGGCGGCCGCGATTGAGAACCATGAGGCGGACGATCAACGGGGAGTCACGGTGATGCCGGGGTCGGTCGATCTGGTGCGATCGATTCCGGAGGGACGGTGGGGCGTAGTTACGTCGGGGTCGAGGCTGCTGGCTACGAATCGGCTGCGTCATTGCGGACTGCCGGTTCCTCAGGTTCTGGTCACGTCGGACGATGTCACGCATGGGAAGCCCGATCCGGAGCCGTATTTGAAGGGGGCAAAGTGGCTGGGATTCAGTCCGGCGGATTGTCTGGTGATCGAGGATGCGCCTGCGGGGATTCAGTCGGCGCGCGCGGCGGGGACGAAGGTCATCGGGATTGCTAGCACGTATGGCGTGGACGCGCTAGAGCAAGCGAATGCTGTGATTCGCAAGCTGGAGCAGGTTCGAGTTACGTTAAATGGGACGGGGAAGTTGGGGGTCGAGGTGAAATAGCCGACGTGGAAGTTCTCCTCCGCGGATCATTGCGCCAGAGCGCTACCCGTGATCACCAAATTGCCGCTTCCATCGCTCGTGTTGGTATCTAGAAATTGCAATCCCTTCGCCTTTCCCGCCGCCACCGAATTCAACGCGAATGCAATCTGCGGACCTTTTCCGGTCGGCAAGAGCGTGCCACTGCCATCGGCGTTTACTGTGTAGGTGAAGGTGCCGGTACCTGTAAGACGCGCGCCGTCGTACATGATGGTCTCAGAAGACGTGACTTTCCCAATGCCGTCAAATGTGAAGATTCCGATGCCGCCGTCCTCTGCCAGTGTCCCATCGGCGGTCCGTGGGTTGTACTGGAAGGTGTAGTTTCCCTTGAAAGTTGCCGCGCTGTAAGTCGCGGTGGTGGTCGACTGGAGCAACGCGGTGCCACTGATGATTTCGTTGCTGGTATCGTTGGTCTCCAACAGTTGCAAGCCGTGGGCCAGTCCCGCAGTCGTCGAGTTAAGCGTAATGGCGAACACGGCCGTCGATCCTGTCGTAAACGTGATCGTGCCAGTGCCGTTGGGCTTTACCGTGTATGTTCCGCCGAGAGTCCCGGTCGCAACCGTATCCCACGAGACAGAGGTGTACGAACCGGTCACTTTGCCGGCGCCGTCGAACGTCAAAACTCCTACCATCGCAAACTGATTCGTACTCGCATTCGCAGTCGACAGGTTCGTCAGAAAGCTATAGCCACCTTTCAAACTCGCCTTGCTGAAGGTCGCGGCCCGCGCCGGAAGCGCAATTGTGATCGCGGCGTAGATCAAAATCCCAATCTGCAGGGAACGCCGGCCGGATGCTTGCATAAACCCCTCCTCGAAACTGATTGCCCGCTTATGAGCGGCACGATCGAAGCCGAATCTCGCTCTTACCCCGAACAAACCGCAGGCATTGTCCTCCAAACCTTTATTCAGGTCAACGCGAAAGAATTCTCATTTGGAAGTCGTCAGCCCGCTCACAATCACTGGGAAGGTCTTTCAGATCAGGGCTAGCTACCTCAGCCAGTCTTCCAACTCGATGCCGCGGTCGGTTTTCTCGTCGCGGTATTTCACGATTACGGGCGTGTAGAGCGAGAGATTCCATTCTTTTGCCTCGCCGTGGGCGGCGCCTTTTTTTACGGCGCGTGAGCCGGGGACGACCACGGCATTCTCGGGAACTTCCAGCGGGGCATCGGGTGTGGCGCGGTAGACTTCGCCTTTCACCAGGTCATACAGAGGCGTGGAGCGGGTGAGGATTGTGCCAGCGCCCAGGACTGCGCGCGCGCGCACCAGAGTTCCTTCGTAAATGCCGCAGTTGCCTCCAACCAGCACGTCGTCTTCGATGATGACTGGGACGGCGTTGATGGGCTCGAGGACTCCGCCAACTTGCGCGGCGGCGCTCAGGTGGACGCGTTTGCCGATCTGGGCGCAGGAGCCGACCAGCGCGTGCGAGTCGATCATGGTGCCTTCGTCGACGTAGGCTCCGACATTGATGAACATGGGCGGCATGCAGATGACGGAGGGGGCGACGTAGGCTCCGGTGCGGACGGACGAGCCTCCGGGGACGACGCGGACGCGATCGGCGACGGTGAACTGGCGGGCAGGGAAGGTGTCTTTGTCGACGAAGGAGAGGCCGGAGGTCATGTCGGCAAGTTCGCCGAGACGGAATCCGAGGAGGATGCCTTGCTTGACCCAGGGGTTGACGGTCCAGCGGGCGTCTTTGCCTTCACCGATTTTTTCGGCGGCGCGGATTTTGCCTTGGGTGAGTTGGTCGCGGAATTCGAGGAACGTTTTGCGCGCTTCGGGATCGTGTTCGACTTCACCTTGAGATGCGAGGCGCTCGATGGAGGATTTCAGGGTGGACATGAATGGTTGATTGTTGATTGCTGGTTGGTGATTTGTCAAAGGCGCACTGATCTGTCATCCCGACCGGAGCGAGCGAAGGCGAGCGCAGTGGAGGGACCTTGAGTTGTTGGTGCGGTTGCACTGCTCGCGGGATCCTTCACTTCGCCTGAAGAACGGCTCCGTTCAGGATGACGCCCTCCGGGAGTTCACGTGGCTCTGTTCAGGATGACGCCTTCGAGGAGGGAAATTCTCTTGGGTTCAATCAGCAATCAACAATCAAAAATCAACAATCTGCAATTGTTCCTACACGCACTTGCACTCGCTGCGGATCAGGACGCCGGTCATGGCGTGGGCGGTTTCGCGGGCCTCGGGCAGCGTGGCGTAGGGGCCGTGCCAGCGGGCGTGAGTGACGTCGTGGCCGGCGGGACGTCCCTTGCCGTGGCTGCATTGGCCGCAGGATCCGCGGTGCAGCACGATTTTGCGCGGGCCCGCGGCCCAGTTTTCGTAGATGAAAAAGTCGGCGGCTTCGGCGGCGGGAGTGGCGGGCTTGGCGATCAATCCCACTTCGGTAGCGATTTTTTGCAGGCGCGAGCGGGTGTCACGGCGCATGGGCAGCAGTGGCAGGCGGTAGACTTCTTCGACTTTGCCCATCATCGCGAGGACAGCCTTCACAGGGAGCGGGCTGGATTCGATGAAGTTGGCTTGCATCAGCGGGAGATATTTGCGATGCAGCGTGCGGGCGGTGGTCCAGTCGTTGGCCAGCGCGGCGCGAGTGAGCGCGGCCATTTCGTGCGGAATTTCGTTGGAGGCTACCGAGACGATGCCAACGCCGCCGAGAGCGATGACTGGGAGCGTGACCGCGTCATCGCCGGAGAAGACCAGGAATGTGTCCGGGACGGAGTTGATGACCTCAGCAATCTGCGTCATGTTGCCGCTGGCTTCCTTCACGCCCACGATGTTGGGAATCTCGGCGAGACGCACGAGAGTTGCGGGCTCGAGGTTGGCGGCGGTGCGTCCGGGCACGTTGTAGAGAATGACGGGCTTGTCGCCGACTGCTTCGGCGATGGCCTTGAAATGCCGGTACTGGCCTTCCTGCGTGGGCTTGTTGTAGTAGGGCGAGGCGGTGAGGATGTAGTTGACGCCGGTGCGCGCGGCGATTTCTTTGGCTTTCTCGACGGCGTCGTGCGTGGCGTTGGAGGTAGCGCCGGCCATGATGGGAACGCGTCCGGCCACGACTTCGATGGTGGTGTCGATTACGTACAGCCATTCATCGTGCGTAAGAGTGGGCGTTTCACCAGTCGTGCCGCAGGGAACGAGAAAATCGATGCCGGATTCGACCTGCCATGCGACCAGGTTGCGCAGGGCTGTGTCGTCGATGGAGCCGTCCTGATGAAACGGAGTTACGAGCGCGGTGCCACAGCCACGGAGTTGCATAGGAATAGGATAGCGCGACTGCGGGTGGAGGGAAACTCGGGCGGGGAGTTCACAAACAATCGAGCTGCGCTCGATGGACAGCCGAGGGCGGCTGTCCCCACATTCGGAGTCCTACAGTTCGCGCCACACATCCTTGAAATCATGGAAACCCTTTTTGCCGGCGAGCCATTCGGCGGCGCGGACGGCGCCTTCGGCGAAGCCGCGGCGGGATTTGGCGTCGTGGCAGAGGTAGATGCGGTCGGCGGGCGATTCCAGAACGACTTCGTGCAGGCCGACGACGTCGCCTTCGCGGAAGGAGGTGATCTCGAGATTTTCTTTGTGGCCACTGGCGTCGCGGATAACTTGCTGAATGGCGATGGCGGTGCCAGAGGGGGCGTCTTTTTTGTGGGCATGGTGGCGTTCGAAGATCTGCCCGCTGTAGTCGTGGCGCAGGGCCGCGGCGGCCGCGCGGGCTACCTCGAAGAAAAGATTTACGCCGACAGAGAAGTTCGCCGCGTAGACGAATCCGGTTTTGTGTTGCTCTACCAGGGCGCGGACGTGGCCGATGTCTTTGTACCAGCCCGTGGTGCCGACGACCATGTTCTTACCAGCTTTCGCGCAGGCTTCGATGTGGGCCAGGACAGAGTGCGGGGTAGTGAAGTCAATGACGGCGTCGACGTCGCGGAGTCTCTCTTCCGTGAGTGCGGAGCAGGCGTTGTTTTCTTTGGAGCCCGCGATGCGCACGTGGTGCTTGCGCTCGGCAGCGACCTCCGCTACCAGCGAGCCTGTTTTGCCGCGGCCTAGGATCAGGAGATTCATGGTTGAGTACCAAGAACGATTTAACCACAGAGGACACCGAGGACACAGAGGACAGCACCCTTCAAGTTAGATTCTTGCGAGCGGACGAATGCGTCCGCCGCTACGCATCAGGCGAAGACTTCCGGGTCCAGTTCTGAGAAGAAGGTTTTGTGCAGGCGCTGGATTACGTCGGGGACTTCGTCCTCTTCGATCACGAAGGTCAGGTTGATTTCCGAGGCGCCTTGCGAAATCATGCGGATCTTTTTGTCGGCCAGTTCGCGGAAGACCAGGGCTGCGATGCCGGGCGTATCGCGCAGATTTTCGCCAACCAGGCAGACGATGGCCTTGCGGCCTTCATATTTCACGTCCGCCAGTTTGGCGAGATCGGCGGCCAGGGCGGGGATTGCCTGATTGGAGTCGACGGTCAGGGAGACACTGACTTCCGAGGTCGAGACCACGTCGATGGAAACTTTGTGGCGGTCGAAGGCTTCGAAGATGGAGCGCAGGAATCCGTGGGCCAGCAGCATGCGGGGAGCGGCCACGTCGACGATGGTGATGCGCTTCTTGGCGGCGATGGCTTTGAAGATGTTCTTGCCCTGCGGGGCGCGGGTGGTGATGCGCGTGCCTTCGCAGGATGGATTGCGCGAGTTCAGCACGTAGACGGGAATATTTTTCTGGATAGCCGGAAGCACCGTCGCGGGGTGCAGAACTTTGGCGCCGAAGTAGGCGAGTTCGGCGGCTTCATCGAAGCTGATGACTTTGATCCGGCGGGCTTCGGGACAGATTCTAGGATCGGTGGTGAGGATGCCGTCGACGTCGGTCCAGATTTCGATGCGGTCGGCGCCGAGGCCAGCGCCGAAGATAGCTGCGGAGAAGTCGGAGCCGCCGCGTCCAATGGTGGTGGTGATGCCGGCGCGGTTGGCGGCGATGAATCCGCCCATGACCGGGACTTGTCCAGCTTGCAGAAGGGGCTGAACGGTTTGCTGCAGCTTAGTATTTGTTTCTTCGTATTGCGGGACGGCCTGCATGTAGGCGCTGTCGGTGACCAGCACGTCTCGCGAGTCGACGTGCGCTCCGTTGAGTCCGCGGGCGGCGAAGGCAGCGGCGACGATTTTGCTCGACAGCATTTCGCCGAAGGCGGCGACGTGGTCGGTGGTGCGGGGCGTGATTTCGCCGACGGCGGAAATGCCGCGCAGAAGTTCGTCGAGCGATTCGAAATCGGTGCCCAGCTCGGAGTGGAATTCGGTGAAGCGCGCCGTGCCGAGCAGTTCGCTGGCGGTGTTGTAGTGGCGCTCCTGCAGAGAGCGGCAGAGTTTGAGAGCGGTCTTGCGCTCGCCGGCTCCGGCGGCCTTCGCCATGGTCAGGAGCGTGTCGGTGACTTTGGCCATGGCGCTGACCACGACGACGGGCTTCTGCGGCAGGCGTCCTTGAACGATGGAGGCGACGCGGTCGATGGCTTTGGCGTCTTCGACGGAAGTGCCGCCGAACTTCATGACGATCATGGGCGGGACGTCCCGAGAGAAGTAGTAAAGCTACGTTCGAAGCCGGACTTCATTGCCGCGGGGGCATTACGCGCCGGATCCTTCGCTCCGCCGGAAGAACGGCTTCGCTCAGGTTGACGCCACCGATTCTGAGGACGGGAAGGTCGTGGCTGCTCCACCGCTCCAACGTCGTCATCTAAGGGTGCGGTCATCCCAGGTAGCCTTTGGCTTTGAGCAGTTCGGCGTTCAGCACAGCCGCGCCGGCGGCGCCGCGGATGGTGTTGTGCGAGAGGACGGTAAATTTCCAGTCGAGCACGCCGCAAGGGCGCAGGCGTCCGACGGCAGTGGTCATGCCCGCGCCCATGTCGACGTCGAACCGCGGTTGCGGACGGTCGGCGGCTTCGAGATAGACAACGGGGCGTTCAGGTGCGCTGGGCAGTTTCAATTCCTGCGGCTCGGCACGGTAGCTATTCCAGGCGGCGATGATCTCCTGCGGGTTGGCCTTTTTCTTCAGGCGGATGGAGATCGATTCGGTGTGTCCGTCTTCGACCGCGACACGGTTGCACTGCGCGCTCATGGCGAAGTCGCCGGGAATCACTTTGGAGCCGTTAAGCTGGCCGAGAAGTTTCTTCGTCTCCTCTTCCATCTTCTCTTCTTCGTTCTTGATGAACGGAATTACATTGCCGAGGATGTCGAGCGAGGCGACGCCGGGATATCCCGCGCCGCTGACGGCTTGCATGGTCACGGCCATCACGGTTTCGAGGCCGAACTGCTGGTGGAGCGGCGCCAGAGCCAGCACCAGGCCGATCGCAGAGCAGTTGGGATTGGTGACGACGTAGCCGCCGGACTTCTTGCGCCAGGCTTGGACGTCGATCAGCTTGATGTGTCCGGCGTTGACTTCGGGGATGACGAGCGGCACGTCTTCCTGCATGCGAAGCGCGCTCGAGTTCGAGACCACGGCGCAGCCGGCGTCGGCGAAGCGAGGCTCAAGTTCGGCGGCAATGGAGGAGTCGAGGGCGGCAAAGATAATTTTCGGCGCGCCTTCGGGAGTGGCCGGAGAAACCGTCATCTTCGCGACCGCAGGTGGAATCGGCGTTTTCAGACGCCAGCGCGCGGCCTCGGAATAGACCTTGCCTTCGGAACGGTCGGAAGCGGCCAGCCAGGCCACCTCGAACCACGGATGGTGCTCCAGCATCTGGATAAATCTTTGTCCAACGACGCCGGTGGCGCCCAGAATACCAATAGGAATTTTGCGGTTCATGAGAATACTTGGAATTCTATAACAGTCGGGGATCGTCGATTCCGTCGCCCGTCCTTGCGTTCGGGGGGCGGTCTGCCAAATTTAGCTTCTAATGCGGGCGCGAGAGTCCGCAAGTAGCGAAAGGAGGACCACTTCCGCGCCACGGGTGCGGTGCGCTCTCTGCAGAAATCCTTCCATCTGCCGATAGGAGAATCTGGAGGGACTCACATGCCCGAGCTTCGCCAGAACTTTTTTACCAAGGAATGGGTCATCATCGCCACCGAGCGGGCCAAGCGGCCCGAAGAACTGGCCACACATCGCGTGGTGCAGCCAATCCCGGAGTTTGTCGAGAGCTGTCCATTTTGTCCCGGCAACGAAAGCAAGACGCCGCCGGAAGTGTTGCGGTATCCCGCGAGCAGCAGATCCGTGGGCGGTGCGCGTGATCCCCAACAAGTTTGCCGCCTTGTCGAGCGAGGTGCAGCCCACGCGCAGCCTGCAGCACCTGCGGCGGCGCATTGAGGGCTTCGGATTTCACGAAGTGATCATCGATAGTCCGGATCATTCGCGCTATATGGGGCTGCTGTCGGATGCGCATGTGGCCAGCATTCTGCGCGTTTATAAAGAGCGCTATAACGCGCTGAGCCTGGATCACCGGGTGAACCACATTACGATTTTCAAGAATCACGGGGCCGATGCCGGGGCGAGTTTGGCGCATCCGCACTCGCAGTTGATTGCGACGCCGGTGATTCCGAGCCAGGTGCGGCATCGTTTGTTCGAGGCCCTGCGCCACTACGACGACGCCGGGGAATGCATGTTCTGCCACATGGTGGAGCGCGAGGTGGAGGACCAGACGCGGGTGGTGCTGAAGAGCGAGCGTTTCGTGGCGATGGAGGTGTTCGCGTCGGCCACGCCCTTTGCCACGCACATTTTTCCGCTGCGCCATATGGCCAGCTTCGGCGACATCTCTGAGATGGAAGTGGTCGATCTGGCGCGCGTTCTGCGGACTTTGCTGGCGAAGATTTATGTGGGGCTGGAGAATCCTGACCTGAATTTCACCGTACGTAGCGGGCCGGCGGAGTATGCGGCGGCGCGGCACTTCCACTGGTATGTCAGCGTGATTCCGCGGTTGACGCGGGTGGCGGGATTTGAGTTGGGGTCGGGGATGTTCATCAATTCCGTTCTGCCCGAGGCCGCGGCCGAGTTTCTGCGGAACGTCACGGTGGAGAAGGTGGCGGGAGCGGCGATGGGGCAGTAGGGAAGAACGCGTCGGGACCACGCTGCAGGCCTAGAGAGGCTTGCAGCGTTTTTCTTTTACCGGAGACTCCGCGGGCGAGACGCCCACGGGACAGCCGGCGGGACGCCGGCGCTACGTTACGAGCGTTCCGTCATAACGCTACGCGACGCGATTACGGCCTGTGGGCTTCGTGATTGCGGAAGGAGTAGTCAGTGAGGGGGCCGAATTTTTTCTTTTCCGCATAGAGCCGCCAGCGGCGGAAGACGATGCGCAGACTGGCCATCACCGGGATGGATAGGTATACGCCCAGGATGCCAGCGACTTCGCCTCCAGCCATCACGCCGAAGATCGCAGCCAGGGGATGCAATTCCATGCTCTCGCCCATGATGCGCGGCGAAGACACGTAGTCCTGCAACAGGCGCCAGATCCCGAGAAAAATGATCAGGATCAGCCAGTGCTTGTAGCTCATGAGCAGGGCAACTGTGACGATGACGAGGGCCGCGGCCAGCGGGCCGACCACGGGAACGAATTCCAGGACTCCGCCCATGGTACCCAGAACCAGCGCGTAGGGAACCCGCATGACGCCTAGAAACGCGGAGTACATGACCAGCGTTAGAGCGGCCAGGGTTAGTTGGGCGCGGATGAAGTGGGCCAGCATCTGGTTGAGATCGTTGAGCACGTTTTCCAGAAACTCCCGCTGCGGCCGGGACTGAATGGTCGAGAGCAGGAAGTCACTGAAGGCGCGGCCGTCCTTCAGGAAGAAGATGGACAACAGCGGCACCACGAAGAACAACCATGCTTGCTTGGCGACGTCAGCCACGCGGAGCCCGACGCGCTGCGCCACTTCGGTGATGTCGTCGCTGTGGCTTACCAGGAAGGACTGCACTAGTTTGGTTGACTTGTCGCTCCAGCCGTGTTCTTTGCCGAGTTGCTCCGCGATTTGACCGGAACTCAGTTGGGTCAGCAGGGTGGGCAGGGACTGTCCCAGCTTGGCGCCCTCGCGCGTCACTTTCGGACCCACGACCACGAAGAACAGAACCACCAGCACCAGGAGCAGAGAATAGATCACCGCGATGGCCCGTCCGCGCCCGCGCAGCACCTTTTCCAGGTGGCTCACCATGGGGCTCATCAGGTACGCGAAGAAGATGGCGAACAGGAAGGCGATGAGCGTGGCACGAGCCACGTACAGAAAGCCCAGCCCCAGCGCGAACAGCAGCACCGTAACCAGAGCCCGCGCCGTACGTGAGTCAGTCAGCAGCAATAAGTTTTCCAGGGCGATCTCGATTCTGCCGCCGGGCGGGCATAGCTAGTCCCGGACTACCTCGGTGTTATCGGCAGGAATCGACACCTTCATCAGCTTAAAATGGTCGTTCTCGTCCACCCACAGGGCCCAGTCGAACTGATCTCCATGCAGATTCAATCGCAGCAGTTCCCGCTCGGTGCCGCGAATGTTGACCTTTTCTTTGCCGCCGAGTGACATGCGCACGCTCATGGAAGTTCGGTCCTGGGGGACGAGTGTGCCGAAGTCGGCGGGCTCTTGCCGGCATTTCGTGTCGCCACCCGCAGCTTGGCACACTGCATTCAGATATTTCCAGGCCAGCACTTCGCGATGAATGAAGAAATTGTTGTCCAGAATAGGCGTAACTGCGGGCAACAGGAACGGCTGTTCGGCCGGCTTCGAACTCGTGGATGGGCTGATCCTCTCCTTGAGGAAGTCGTTGTCGGGAACCACGCTCAGCGATCCGCCGGAAGACTGGCTCCATTCGTAGCGCAGTAACTCGCCGCTCGGACTCAGCGTCAGGTCTGACTTCTGGCTGGTGGAGTTTGACCCGGACGTATCTTTCAATTGCGACTTGATGACGCTGGTGCCATTTTGCTGCTCGATGTGAAAGGTCTCGGTGGCAACGCGCTGGCCTTTGATGAAGATTCCGAATGAGCCGGAGTCGATGGTCTGGTTGGCGGGGAGTTTTTGCTTGTCCTTTTTGTCGGCCGCGTTGGCGGGGGCGAACGCCGCTAAGGATGAAGCCAGAAGAAAGGCCAGGGCACAACGGATCGGGATTCCAAACTTCACTCGACTTCTCCTTGTTCGGTGCGTAGCGCGATTTCTTTCAGGCCCAGCGCCTTCGCGATCTCAGCCGCGATCGTTTCCACCGTGCGGCCACCGGTCTGAATCTTCAGTGACGCCTTCGCGTAACTCTTACGCCGCGTTTCATAGAGCTGGCGAAACTGCTCCCTACTGCGCAGCAACGGCCGCTCGGTTCCGCTTTTGTTTGCCTGCGTACGACAGCGCTGCCACAATTCCTCGACCGGCGCGTCCAGAAAAACCGTGGGCACGCCGCACGTTCCCAGCAGAGCCGCATTTTCTTTCTGCACGAAGGCGCCGCCGCCTAAGGCTACGATTCTCGTGCCGCCGCCTTGTAGTTCCTCGAGAACATGCCGCAGGGCGGCGTGCTCGGCGCGGCGGAACTCGGATTCTCCGGAATCGCGGAAAATGTCTGCCACAGTCCGTCCTTCACGGGCCTGAATATGGTCGTCGAGATCTTCAAAGATCCAATTCAGCCGCTGCCCGAGGGCGCGGCCCACGCTGCTCTTGCCGGCTCCCATGAAGCCGACCAGGAAAACGGAATTACCGCGAGACCCGGCAAGCTTCGCGGACGGCTGTTTGAGCCGCACACGTATGCGTCGCTTGGCGTTCGCGGTTTTGCCAGAGCCCTTCTTCAAGTCAGCTTCTAGCTGCCGTTGTTATCTTGAGGTGCGTTTTCTGAGGTGGATTTTACCACTGAAGCTGCGCAGCACTACGGTCGATGACACCGCAGCGCGCCCCATGGTACCCCAGAAGGCACTTCCCTCTTTGATGACGAACCAGGTGTGCGCTTTGGGTTGGAGAGGAATGTCGTCGTGAACTTCGCCGCGCACCGAGCGCGCACTCACATCCGCAGAGGTAGTGTCGGGTACGGTGGCTTCGATGTTTCCACTATGGCTGGTCAGGCGGTATTCGCCGCGGTCGCCGAAGTCGCCGATGTAGTTGATGCTGCCACTGGTCGAGATGACTTGTACCAGCGGACCAGTTACGCCATTGAGTGTGACTTCGCCGCTTAGGGAGTCCACTTCGACGTGGCCGTCCTGGATGTTGGTGAGAGTGACCGGACCGTTCAGGGTTTTCACGTGCACATGGCCGCCGGTGACGTCGCGAATTTCCACGGTTGCGGCAGAGCCTTCCAGAGTGACGTCGCCGTGAAGTCTCTCGGCGCGCAGCGGGCCGGTGCTGGAGTGCAGGGTGATGCTGGCATCGGCGGGTACGAGGATTTCGTAGTCCACGCGGCCGGACTGTGCGTCGGCGCCCGGCAGCAGGTGCGATTGCACTTCGACGCGATTGCCAACGAGGGCGTTATCCACTTCCACTTTGTCGGAGGCGAGCACAGCATTGATTACGACGACGTTGCCGTTCGAGGGTTTGACTGAGATCGATCCGTAGGGATTGTTGACGGAGACTCCCGACTTGGGCCCGACGTTGAAGTGAAACTCCTTGTGGGTCTCGGCGAGTAAGGTCCCGGCCAGCATCGCTCCGACGACTACAAGTTGGATTGTGCGCCCGCTCATAAAATTAGATCCCTCGAATGCCCCGGTTCGGTCCCCGCGACGCCTGCTGGGCGGAACGGGATTTGCCCTACATTACGGCAAAGTATGATCCATCGCCAAGTCGAAAAGCATGGCCTTTTCCTGGTACGCCTCCATCAGCGAGCGGCGAGCTTCCTCGTCGTTCGGGTTGGCGGCAACCACGCTCTTGGCGTCCTGAATGTACTCGTTGACGTGCCGCAGATTGTCCGCGTACTGCGCCTTCACGTCGGGTGACAGTTGCGCTACTTCCTGCAGCAGATCGTCGTCATTGAGGCCGGCAACCGCCATATCGGAAACTGGAGTGGCCGGCGCCGGATTAACCGCTAGCTGCTGCGACGGCGAATGCTGGCGAACATAAAGCCCAACCGCGATCAGCAGGGCGGCGGCGGCGGGGGCGACCCACCGAGCCCACGCCCAGCGGCTGCTGAGGGCAGGCAGAAGGGAACGGCTCGCACGCTGTGGGCGAATGAGTCCCTCCTGCCGCAATGCAATTTCGATGGAACTCCAAACGCGGGGGCTGGGTTCCTCCGCAGCACTCAGTTCGGGAGCGGCCGCGATGATGAGATCCAATTCCGCGACCAGGGCCGAGCATGCGGGGCAGGTCTTCAGATGTGCCCGCTGTTCGGGGTTTCGCCCGGGACTTCGGCCGTCCTCGATCTCCGCCAGGCTGGCTTGCAACTCAACGCAATTCATACTGCTCTCCCCAAGCCTCGATTGAACCCGTGTCAACGTCAATTCAACTTAGCTTGCCGTGTTGCGCCTCTGCCGAGGTTACTGCCGTGTCCGGTCTGCGCCGGATCACTTTCGGGTTGCTGCTGCTCAGGATTTGTCGGCCTTTTCGGCTCGCTGCATCTTGAGCAGGTCGCGCAGCTTCATGCGTGCTTTGTGGAGCTGCGATTTGCTGTTGCCGATCGAACAACCCACGATCGTCGCGATCTCATTATGTTCGTAACCCTCGACGTCGTGAAGAACAAAAATCGTGCGGTAGCCGGGAGGGAGATCGTCGACTGCTTTCTGCAACTGCAGCCGGTCGATGGATCCGGCCAACGCCAAATCTTCTGCCCCGAAATCTTTCTTCGGTGTATCTTCTTCGCCGCCCTGTGTGCTCTCTTCCAGCGAAACCACCGGGAGGCTCTTCTTGCGCAACTGCATCAGCACCACGTTCACCGACAGACGATGCAGCCATGTCGAAAACGCCGATTCGCCGCGAAACGTTCCAATCTTGCGATAGAGCTGCAGGAACGCTTCCTGAGTCAGATCTTCGGCCTCGGCAGTGTTCGCGGTCATGCGCAGACAGAGTGAGTAAACGCGCCGCTTGTGCTTGTCGTAGAGAGCCTGGAACGCCTGGGCGTCCCCTTGCTTGGCCCGCTCGATGAGCTCGGCTTCGTTCGGGTCTTTCTCTTTGCCCTGTCGCTGAGCTTCTTGTGAATCTCGGTCGGTCAAGTTGCCTTTTCCGGCCGCACCCCGTGAGATGCAGCTAACTATCTTTGCGTTGTATGGCTTGCGGGCCGTCGTGGTAACACGAAAGTAATCTTCATATTCAGAATATCAGAGGCATTCTACCGAACTTGGGATACTCGGATGAGATGCTCCGTCTGCGGAAATCCTTTGCCTGAGCAGGGTTGAGCAGGCTGGCTCCCCGAGCTATAAACCCGATCCCGAATTTAGAGTCGCGATCTTCGGAAATTGGTAAATTCTTGATCCGTCTAACCCGCATTTTTTGCCGTGGTAATTGTCTCCAGTCCGTGCCCGTGTGGGCCAGTTTCGCGGATACGGAGGAGAATCGCCAACCCCATCCCAACGAATCCGAGAATCGAGAAAATCCACAATCCCAGCGCATACCCGCTGGGATTTTGCAGGCCCGCTCCGGCGTAGTCGTTGGCCTTTCCAATCAGCAGGTTCATGATGAAAAACCCGATCTGTTGGATAAGCGTCATCAGCGCATAGGCCGTCCCGAGGCGGGATTCATTGACGATGTAGGCCACCGAGGGCCACATCACCGCCGGGATCAGAGAAAACGCGATCCCCATCAACATTACCGGTACGTATAACGAGATATTGGTGTATGCCATCATCAAGTACACGGGCATCAGCAGCAGTGAGCCAAACATCATGAACCAAGCCCGCTTACCCACGCGATCGACCAGCAAGCCGAACAATGGAGTTGCGATCATCGCCGCCAGCGGAAGAAGGCTATTGAGCCGGCCGGCCTGCTCTAAAGACTTCACCCTGACCAATTCCAGTGCTGCGGTCCCGCCATGCGCTGCCAGTATCTTGTTGGTGAAAAAGTCGATGGCGAAGGTGCGAAACGGAAAAATTGCAGAATAGAACGTGAAGCACAGGCCAACCACGAGCCAGTAGGACGGGTTGAAGCCGAGTATCTCTACTAGGCCTCCCCAGACCTTAAGCATCGCCTGTTTGAAAGCCAAGCCACGGATTCGAAATGTCTGGCCGAAGTCAATCCGGTCGATGGCCCCCGCCTTGCCGAGCGCATACGTGGATTCGGCGCGGGTTTCCAGACCCCAGTAGATCAGTGCTGTGGCCACGCTCATGACTCCGGCACCGACCGCCAGCAGCAACGGCCCTTGCCAACTGGCTGGACCCGCGGGGCCCTGCGGATAGAAAACCCGGTTTGCCCAGGTAGGCGAATTATCGGCCGCCACCGAAGCCAGGCGCGCGATCGTCAGATTGATCCCGAAGGCGAAGCTGAGTTCTTTGCCCTTGAACCACTTTGCCAAAGCAGTGGTGACGGCTACGATCATCGACTCGGCCCCTAATCCCAGGACTGTCCTCCCAGCGATCATCACTGGAGCTTTCCCCCGCGCGGCGGTCAACGCTGCCCCCACCAGGCAGAGGAAGGCGAATATCGTAATCGCTTTCTTCGTCCCGATCCGATCGATGATGATGCCGCCAATCAGCAGCGTCGCTACCGCGGCCACGCTGTAGCTGGCGTTCAACCAGCCAAATTGGGTGGCGGAGAATCCCAGGTGGTCGATGAAGATTCGTTCCAGCGGGTTGATGCTGTCGTAAATGTAATAGTTCCCGCCCATCGCCAAACTGATAAAGATGAGAACCGACCATCGATACAAAGCTGGCGGCTGGGGACGTGCGTTGTCTAGCATCAGCGCTCTTTTCCGAGCAGATTGAACTCCGGGATGACGAGCAGAGAAGAGTAGCAGAATTCAGCTTCCAGCTCCTAGCTGCTGGCTTGTCACGCTTCAGGATGACAAATTGAAACTTAACTTCCGATATACCTCGCGTATAAACTCCGCGCCACCG
The DNA here is from genome assembly GCA_963701935.1 of uncultured Acidobacteriaceae bacterium. Classification (GTDB taxonomy): domain Bacteria; phylum Acidobacteriota; class Terriglobia; order Terriglobales; family Acidobacteriaceae; genus Sulfotelmatobacter. Next base: position 219,435 of record CAVPBT010000008.1, read on the forward strand.
CAGTGTCTGTGGTGCCCTTGATGATGGCGCGGCCGTCGGGGAACAGTGTCATCTCGTAGGGCTCGTGCCAAAACTTCAGGACGAAGTCGTTGTGTCGGACGATACCGTGGGGCTGGAGCCGGCGGTCCAGTTCGGTGAAGTCGATGGGGCGTTGGCGCTCATGGATTTGCACGGAATTCCTGCCGCACAACGTGATATGCGGACGGCCTTCGCCGGCGAGGTGGACGAAGTCTCGCTCACCGCAAGCGCGGCAGCCGGGACGGGGCTTCGCAGCGGAGATTTCCGCATGCTCGTTGCTCCAGACGTCGAACGAAAGCAGTGTTCGCCGCAGTTGGGGAGCGTTCGGGCCTCCGGCCAGAAACTTGAGCGCCTCGGTTGCCGCCACCGAAGCCACCAGATTCACCGCCGAATTGAGAATGCCGGACGTCTCGCAGGTCTCGACCATGCCTCGCGGCGAGTCGGGAAAGATGCAGGCCAGGCAGGCCGTCTGCCCGGGTACGACATTCAGGGTCACGGCGTAGCTTCCGACAGCGGCTGAATAGATCCACGGAAGCGAGCGGTTGACCGCGTAGTCGTTGATCAGATAGCGGGTCTCGAAGTTGTCGGTGCCATCGAGGATCAGCGACATTCCTTCAAGCAGAACTTCAATGTTGCCGGGGATCAGATCTTCGACCTTTGGTTCAACCACGATCTGGGAGTTGAAGCCAGCAATCTTGCGCGCGGCCGCGATCGCTTTGGGGAGCGACTCTGCCGCGTCATTCTCATCGAACAGCGACTGGCGTTGCAGGTTGCTGGGCTCGACGTAGTCACGGTCGATGATGCGCAGAGTGCCCACGCCCGCGCGGGCCAGCAGTCCGGCCAGGGCGGACCCGGTGGCACCGCATCCGACGATGGCTATGCGCGATGTCGCCAGCTTTTGCTGGCCTTCCGCGCCAATGCCCCGAAACAAGATCTGCCGCGAGTATCGTTCTTCTACTGCGGAGCGCGGCTGCGTATCTCCGGCTGGTCCGTTCGGTTGCGTTTCCTGTGCCAAAGAGGTCACCAGTTTCAAGCTGTAAAACCTTTATTATAAGTGTCGGGCTCGCCGGCTGAGGATCGCCAAGGCCGGACTCGACTTCTAAGCGTGAGCCTGAACAATTCGTACAACAACTGCCGGGCGCGTCCCATCGAAGTCAATAGCGCCCGGGCCCAAGGATACTGTTTGCTGAAACGGTACGCGACACTTCTGACCGCGACGATCTTGCTGTGGTCTGAGGTGTTGGTGCTGGGGGCTGCCGGGCAGAATCCGGCAAGTCCTCCTCCGGCAAACCCCTCACAGGCGACGCCTGCCCCGTCAGCTCCGCAAGAACCACAAACACCATCGACCGCGGCGGTGCGCGGATACGAAGGAAAGGTTGTTCAGGCAATCGAAATTCCCGGCGTCGCGGAAGCGGATCGCGAGCACATCCTGCAGCTGCTGCCGCAGAAAACCGGAGAAGCGCTGGACCGAGTCCGGGTCCGCGACAGCATTCGCGCGCTCTATTCCACCGGCCGCTTTGCCGACATCCAGGCGGAAGTTACGCCTTCGGGCGACGGCGTCCGGCTGGCTTTCACGACGTCGGCTAATTTTTTTGTGGGAGCCGTCGATGTGGACGGGGCTCCCGCTCGCCCCACCACGAACCAGATTGTCAACGCGTCAAAGTTCCAATTGGGAGAGCTTTACACGCGAGAGAAACTGGAGCGCGCACTGGAAAACGTACGCCAACTCATGCAGGAGGGCGGCTACTACCGGGCACGCGTGACGGCCGAGAGTACTTCGAACGTGGCGACGCAGCAGGTCGACATTCTGTTCCATATCACGCGCGGGGAGCAGGCGCACGTCGGAGAAGTCAAAGTTACAGGTACGTCGGGCCTGTCGTCCTACGAGGTGCAGAGGATCGCGCACCTGAATCGCGGGGACAAGATCACGGTCGCCCGGGTCAGTGGCTCGCTGCAACGGTTGCGCAAGAAATTCCAGAAGCAGAATCGCGCGCTGGCGCAGGTTTCCATCGCTGACCAGTCCTACCATCCCGAGAGCAATGCCGTGGATTTCACCTTTCAGATCGATCCCGGCCTGGTGGTGGTGATCTACGCCCGGGGCTTCAAAGTCAGCCGCGGCGTGTTGAAGAAAGAGATCCCGGTCTACGAAGAGAATGCGGTAGATGACGATCTGCTGAACGAAGGCAAGCGGAACCTGCTCGACTACCTGCAAACCAAAGGTCACTTCGACGCCAAAGTGGAGATTCAGAAAGAAACCGACGCGAAGACGATGCGGGTGATTTATCAAATCGATCCCGGGCCGCTGCACAAGCTGGTTCTGGTAGAGATCACCGGCAATAAGGATTTTCTGGACACGGCGAAACTGCGCTCCTACCTGCAAATTCAGCCTTGGAGCCGACTCCTAAACCACGGCCGTTATAGCGAAGCCCTGCTCAAGAGTGACGTTGCGACCCTGGAAGGGCTTTACCGGTCCAGCGGATTCCGGCAGGTTCAGATCACCACCAAGGTGGACGATAACTATCACGGAGGCGAAAACCGGCTGGCGGTTCACATTCACATCGATGAGGGAGCGCGGACAATCGTGGGAGAGTTGCATGTTCTGGGCACGCAGAAGGTCGCGGCCACCGCGCTTCCCGAACTTTCCACGCAGCCGGGCCAGCCGTATTCCGAGCAGGATCTGGCGAACGATCGGGAAAGAATCCTCAGTTATTACTTCGATCATGGATTTCCCAACGCCACGCTCGACATCACGACCAAGCCTTCCCCTGATAAGCCCAACCGCGAAGACGTCACGTACACGATCCAGGAAGGAGAGCGCTTCACGGTGAATCGTGTGCTGACGGCGGGAACCGAACACACGCGGGATTACGTCCTGCAACGGGAGTTGCAGGTGCACGAGGGAGATCCGCTCAGCCAGCAGGATCTTCTCGACACTCAAACCCGGCTCTACGATCTCGGCATCTTCAGCCAGGTCGATACGGCAGTGCAGAACCCGGAGGGAACCGACCCGGAGAAAAATGTTCTGGTGCAGGTGCACGAGGCCAAGCGCTACACCTTCACCTACGGTGTTGGACTGGAATTCCAGACCGGTCAGCCGGCGGGCACGACCGCACCGCAAGGGACTACGGGGGTGAGTCCCCGAGTTGAGTTTGACGTGACGCGCCTCAACTTCGGCGGCCGCAATCAGACGGTTACTTTCCAGTCCCATGTAGGCCGCCTGCAACAGCGCGGGTTGATCAGTTACACCATCCCGAAGCTGTTCGACAGCGACAGGTGGAAACTGATCTACACCGTTTTTTATGACAACAGTCTCGACGTAGCCACGTTCACGTCCGAGCGGCTGGAGGGGAAGATCGACCTGCGCCAGCAGATCGGAAACACAGGGCGCGAACCGGGCACCCGCCCGGGACCGAGTTCGATCACCTATCGCATGGATTTCCGCCTGGTGAAGGCCTATCACTTCGCGGAAGGCTTTTCTCCCGGCGAAATCACGGTCCTGTCTCTCCCGGCCCGCGTGGGTGGTCCCGGTTTTACCTACATCCGCGACAAGCGGGACAATCCCCTCGAGAGCACCAAGGGGAACTACTTCACGCTGGACGGTTTTGCTTCGTCCAAGTACTTCGGATCAGAAGCCGATTTCGGCCGTGCGCTGGCGCAGAATTCGACGTACTACGCTTTTGGGGGGAAGGGAAAGGCCGGTCATCAGTACGTGTTTGCCCGTTCGACGACGATCGGTCTGGAGCAGCCCGTCAATGAAACCCGAGTTCTGCCGCCCGGATCCTGCCCTTTGAATGCCGCGGGCGAGCCGACCTGTACCGATGTCGTCACTATCCCGCTGCCCGAGCAATTCTTCGCGGGCGGTGGCAACTCCCATCGCGGTTTCGGGTTAAATCAGGCAGGACCTCGCGACCCATCATCCGGTTTCCCGTTGGGCGGTACGGCGCTCTTCGTGAACAATTCCGAGCTGCGATTTCCGCCGATCACCATGCCGTACCTTGGAGAAGGATTCGGGTTTGCCATCTTTCACGATATGGGCAACGTTTTTACGGCGCAACACGACATGATCAAGGGCCTGTTACGCTGGCACCAGGCCAATCCGAGCCTCTGTCTCCCCATTGGTACAACACCCAATTCGTGCTTCAATCAATTCAACAATTCAGGGTATGATTACACTTCGCATGCAGTCGGAGTAGGCGTACGCTACAAGACGCCGATCGGGCCCCTGCGTTTCGACTTTGGATACAACCTGAATCCAACCAGCTACTTCCAGGGAGTATTCGACCCGGTAACCCAAAAACTGACAGGGTATGAGACCCAGCGCTTGCGGCATTTCAACTTTTTTTTCAGCATAGGCCAGCCATTCTGATGCAAAGAGAGAGAGTTCGTACGAAGAAGATGATCGCCGTGGCTGTGCTCGCCCTGGTAGTGAGCGCTCTCACTCTGCCGGCGGCGCACGCCGGACAGGTGATCGACCGCATCGTCGCTACCGTCAACGGTCACATCATTCTGCAGAGCGACTGGGACGAGGCCCTCTGCTACGAGGCGCTGCTCAACGGCAAGGCGACCAGCCAGTTCACCGACGACGACCGCCGCGGCGTCCTCGATCGCCTGATTGATCAGGAACTTCTTGGGGAGCAGATGAAGTCGGCCTACTTCCAGCATGCCACCGAGGAGGAGGCGAAGAGTCGTGTCGCCGAAGCGCGCAAGGCGTATCCGGAAGCGGCGACGGACGAGGGCTGGCAGTCCGTGTTGGCCCGGTTCGGTGTGGTCGAAAAAGACGTCATTACTTATGTGCAGCAGCAGGTCGACCTCATGCGCCTGGTCGATGCCCGCTTGCGTCCCGCCGTGCAGATTGATTCCAAGACCATCGAAGCTTACTACCGCGAGAAATTTGTTCCCCAGCTGAAACAACCTAATGTAGGGGATGCTCCGTCGGCCGAGGTCGCCGCCAAGATCCGCGAGTTGCTCACCGAGGAGAAGGTCAACGAACTGATGGTTTCCTGGCTGCAGTCCCTGCGCTCGGAAAGCAAAGTGAGCGTTCCGGGATCAACCGGAGCTGCTGCCGACGGAGTACAGTCGCGGTGACCGAGTCCCCCGCCAGGCCACGCCGCCGCTGGTGGAAATATCTGCTGATCGCCACCGGTGTAGGCATCGTCGCCGCGCTGGCCGGTCTCTGGTACACCACCACCGATTCCTTTCAGGCCTATGTTCGCAGTCGTATGGTCGCCGAAGTCGAGCGCATCACCGGCGGACGCGCTGAAATCGGCAGCTTCCACGTCGTCCCGTTCCACCTGCAAGTCGAAGTGCGCAACATCACCGTGCATGGGAAGGAAGCTGCGACCGACCCTCCCCTGGTTCACGCTGACAGCCTGCGCGCGCAGGTGAAGGTCATCTCGTTCTTGCGCACGGAGTTCGGCTTCTACTCCGTCATCCTTGATCATCCCGAGATTCACATTTCGATCGGACCCGATGGCACGACGAATATCCCCGCCCCCAAGGGAGTGCAGAAGCCCTCGGAGAACACTCCGATCGAGCAGTTGTTCGCCCTGTCGATCGATCATCTTTCGGTGCGAAGCGGTGAGCTGGCGTGGGCAGACCGCAAAATTCCTCTCGACTTCGCCGTGCATGACACCAACGCGCAGATGGACTATTCCTTCCTGCGGGGACGCTACGAGAGCCACCTCGCCGTTGGCAAAGTGGATAGTGGTGTCGGAGACCTCCGTCCGTTCGCCTGGATGGCTGCGGTCGAGTTCAGCCTGGCATCGACCTCCATAGAAGTTAAATCACTGAAATGGCAATCTGGCAGGTCTTCTCTGGAAGCGAGTGGACAAATCAGTAACTTCCGCGACCCTCACCTGGACGGAAACTACAACGCTCACGTAGACCTCGAGGAGGCGGCCGCGATTGCGAGGCGGCATGACCTGCGCGAGGGGACCGCTGAGTTCAAGGGCACCGGCCGTTGGTCGCTGAGTGAGTTCTCTACCTCCGGCGTTTTGGCACTGCGCGACGCCGGCTGGCAGGACGATCAGATTGTGCTCAAGAAAGCCAGCGCGACCGCGGACTATTCCGTGACGGACGAGCAGATCAAGCTCTCGAAGCTGCAAGGCAAGCTATTCGGCGGCGGTTTCACGGGTGACGCGCAGGTGGATAACTGGCTGCACAGTATCCCGCCTCCGCCGCCCGGCAGGATAAAGAAAGGCTCCGAGAATCTTCCGGTGATTACCGCGGCTCGGCCTCCTGCCAAAAAGGGCGAGAAAGTAAAGTTGCCGGGCGTGCAGAGCGGCACGGTGCATGTCCGCCTGAAAGATGTTTCTGTCGCGGAGGTGGCCGCAGGGTTGAACGTCCCCGCGCACCCGCTAGGACGATTTCGCCCCGCCGGTGCGGCGAGCGGCACCGTGGATGCGTTATGGAAAGGAACGTATCAGGATGCCGAGGTGGGATTTGCCCTCGAACTGAGCCCGCCCGTGGGTCCGGTTGCTGGCGAATTGCCGGTGACGGCCACGATTCAGGGCAAGTATCGCGCGGGCAGCGACTCACTGGAACTCACGCAGTTCAACTTGTCGACGCCGGAGTCAAAAATCCAGGCATCCGGAACGCTGGCGGCCTCTTCGACCCTGCACTTTTCGGTTGCGACTTCCAACCTGGAGGAGTGGCGGCCCTTGGTCGCGGCCCTCGGCGGTCCCGCCAACCTGCCGTTCCGTGTAGGCGGCAATGCGGTTTTCAACGGTGTCGCGGGCGGTACATTCTCTGACCCGACCCTAGCCGGAACGCTGGTCGCGGAGGACTTCGAATTCATCATGCCTGCGACTTCGCGGACGCCCGAGCAACCGGTGCATTGGGATTCGCTGGGAGCCAGTATCCAGTTCTCTTCGCATGATCTGGTGTTTCGCGGTGGCACCCTGAAACGCGGAGATACCAGCGCCGATTTCGATATCACCGCCAGCCTGCAGAAGGGACAGTTCACCGAAACCACACCATTCACGGCGCACGTGAACCTGCACCAGGTGGACGTTGCCTCGACCGCGGCTCTTACGGGTTTCGATTCTCCGGTTTCCGGTACGGCGGACGTCTCTCTGCAGATCACCGGCACGCGGACCCATCCCCAGGCGCAGGGGCACATTCACGCGGAGGATGCGTCCGCTTATGGGGAAGCGATCGAGAAGTTCGATGCCGACCTGCGCATGGCCGGCGCCGAGACTGCTCTCAACAATATCCGCCTCACCCATCAGGACGCAGAGGTTACGGGCAGCGCTGCTTACACGCCAGCGACGCGCGGGTTTCGGATCGACCTCACCGGAACGAACTTCGACATAGCGCGTATTCGGGAGATCCATCTGAATCCACTGCCGATGACGGGCCGCGCCGCTTTTACGGTGCAGGGTTCGGGCACCATTGACAATCCCGTGATCAATGCCGCCGTCCACGTGCGCGACCTTACGCTCGATCGCGAATTCTCCGGCGGACTCGATCTGGATGCGACCACGAAAGACGGTGAAATGCATGTGACCGGACACTCAGAATTCCCGCATGGCAACCTCTCCGTCGAGGGCACGGTCGTGATGCACGGTGACTATTCCGCGAACATTACGGCGCGCACGGATCATGTTGATCTCGACGCCTTGTGGCGCGCTTATCTGGGCCAGCAGTTGACAGGCCACTCCTCAGTCAGTGGCATGATCACAATGCAGGGCCCGCTGCGCTATCCGCGGAAGTGGACGCTGAAGGGAACCGCCAACGATCTGGCCCTCGAACTGGAATACGCCAAGCTGCACAATCAGGGTCCGGTGAGCTTCACCTTTGCCGACATGACTGCGCACATCGATCCGGTGCACTTCGTGGGGGAGGGAACGGACGTGACCGGCGAGGGATCGATTCATTTTGCGGGAGCGCGGGAACTCGATCTGGCCGCCGACGGCCAGATTGACCTCAAACTGCTGGGCAGCTTCGTGCCCGATCTTGCTGTGTCCGGCCGGTCGACAGTCCACATGACCTTGGGGGGAACGCTGAGTGAGCCCTTCCCGCAAGGCAACGTCCAGATGAAGGATGGATCCGCCACCTACGCAGGATTGCCCAGCGGGCTGAGCGAAATGAACGGCTCGCTCACCTTCACACGGGATCGAGTTCATATCGACCAACTGACAGCGCGCACCGGCGGCGGCACTCTCGACATGAAAGGCGACGCGACCTACTTCAATGGCCAACTCAATTTCAACCTTACCGCCGTGGGGAAGGAAGTTCGGCTGCGCTATCCGCCGGGCGTGAGTTCGACAGCCACAGCGGAACTGCACTGGGTTGGAAACCGCTCCGCGTCCACAGTTTCAGGAGATATCCTGGTCACGAAGCTGGCGGTGACGCCCGGCTTCGATTTTGGCTCGTACCTCGAACGAAGCCGCACCTCGGCCGCGATCACGCCGGCGAATTCTCCGCTGTACAACGTAAAGCTCGATGTGGCCGTGCGGACGGCGCCCGAACTGCAGATGAAGACTGCGGTGGCGCGGCTCTCCGGAGACGCCGACCTGCGGCTGCGAGGGTCGGTCGCCCGTCCGAGCGTTCTCGGCCGCGCGGACATTCTGGAGGGCGATGCGACCTTCAACGGAATCAAGTTCCGGCTGGAGCGTGGTGATGTGACCTTCGCCAATCCGGTAGCGATTGAACCTCAGGTTAATCTGCAGGCAACTACGCACGTCCGCAACTACGATCTCGACATCACGGTCACAGGGACACCCGAACGTTTGAACGTGAACTATCGCTCCGAGCCCCCGCTCCCCAAGTCGGACATCATCGCCTTGCTGGCATTGGGGCGCACCAGCGAAGAGTCGGAGCAGTTGCAGCAGCAGTCGGGCCAGGGAGGGTTCACTGACCAGGCCACCAATCTCATCATCAGCCAGGCCATCAACTCGACCGTGAGCAGCCGCATGCAGAAGCTTTTCGGAGTCAGCCGGATCAAGATCGATCCCCAGGGTCTGACCACCGAAACGAATCCCACCGCGCGGGGCCCGCAGGTCACCATTGAGCAGCAGTTCGCGAATAACATCACTCTCACCTACAGCACGAATGTGTCGCAAAGCGCGCAGCAGATTATTCAGGGCGAGTACTACGTCAATCGCAATGTCTCGATCGTGGGCACGCGCGATCAAAACGGCGTAGTCAGCTTCGATGTCCGCGTTCGGCGCCGCAGGAAATAGAATTGCTGCAGGGCGTGAACCCCAATTACCCGAATGAACGCTTCCAGCGACACTTTCCTGGCCAGCTTGCGCCAGAGCATGGTCGACTCTCAATTGCGCGCGCGAGGCGTGGAGGACGAGCGTGTGCTCGATGCCATGGCGCGAGTGCCTCGCCACGACTTCGCGCCCGAACGCTATCGCGATCAGGCGTATGAAGATCATCCTCTTCCCATCGGGGAAGGGCAGACGATTTCACAGCCGTATATCGTCGCGCTCATGCTCGAAGCACTGGCGCTCGCGCCCGCCGATCGAGTGCTCGAGGTTGGCACGGGATCGGGCTATGTGACAGCGTTGCTCGCCGAAATCGTAGCGCAAGTGTTCTCGGTGGAGCGTCACGCCGCGCTGGCCGATGCGGCGCGGGATCTGCTTGTCCGCCTGGGATACACGAACGTGAAAGTGATTGTGGGGGATGGAAGTCAGGGATTTGCGGAGGCCGCGCCTTATGATGCCATCATCGTTTCAGCCGCGGCCCTTGAGGTGCCACGCGCGCTCGTCACGCAGCTGGCGGAAGGCGGACGCATGATCCTGCCCGTAGGCGACGCAGATTTTCAGCAACTGCAGTTGATCCGCATGGAAAGCGGCCAGCCGAGGGTCGCATTGCGGGAGTTGTGCCGATTTGTGCCGCTGGTTTCGGGGGCGGGTCCGAATCGAGTTCAGTAGAGTCGCGAAAGAAGTACGCGCTGTCACCCTGAGCGAAGCGAAGGACCTCTGCAACCCTCGACAGCTGCTACACCGCCAACAATTGCATAGATCCTTCGCTTCGCTCGGATGACAAGGCAAACAGATCGCTGCTTAGAGTCATGTCGTGACCATCGCACAATCTGATCTGACACCATGTCGACTGCATTACAATCGACTCGTGCCTGTCCTGCACAACCTGCGCGTGACGCTGGAGATGATCAAGTGGGAGCACTCGATCTTTGCGCTCCCGTTTGCGCTCTGCGGCGCCATGCTGGCGGCGGGAGGATTCCCTTCGCCGCGACAACTCGCGTGGATCATCGTGGCCATGGTCGCGGCGCGGTCGGCGGCGATGGCGTTTAACCGCTGGGCCGATGCTTCCATCGACGCCGCGAATCCCCGTACTGCCACTCGCGCCTTGCCGGCTGGACAACTCTCCTCTGCATTTGTAGCCACGTTCGTGATTGTCTCCAGCGCGATCTTCATTCTTGCCGCAAGCCAGTTGAACCGCCTTGCTCTGCTGCTATCTCCCGTGGCTCTGGCAGTGCTGCTGCTTTACTCCTATACGAAGCGGGTGACGCGCTGGTCGCATCTGGTGTTGGGATTCGCGCTGGGGATTGCTCCTTCAGCGGCCTGGATCGCGGTGCGGGGCTCGCTCGATCTTCGAATCCTGCTGCTCACCGCGGCGGTGACCTTCTGGGTGGGAGGCTTCGATGTCCTCTACGCCTGCCAGGACTTCGAGTTCGATCGCCAAAGCGGGCTGCACTCCATTCCGCGCTACGTCGGTATTCCTGCGGCGCTGTGGATTGCGCGCGCTTTTCATCTCGTCATGGTCGGCCTGCTCATCGCTCTGCTGGTCGTATTTGGTTTGGGCAAGATTGCGGCAGTGGGAGTTGTTACAGTGATTCTGCTCCTGCTCTACGAACATTCGTTGGTCCGGCACAACGACCTGTCGAAACTCAACGCCGCGTTCTTTACCATGAATGGCGTTATTTCAGTGCTGTTCTTCGTGTTCGTCGCGGGCGATCTGCTGCTGCGGAAATAGTCGATTCGACTGCTGGCTCTTACCTCATCTCTGCATCCCATGCCATAATCACTAGCGCCAAAAATTGGAGGGCTCATGCTTCGGAGTATTGCTCGCGCCGTCTGCGTTCCGTTTCTTTTCGCCGCCCTGAGTTTCGCCCAGCAGCCTGCTTCCAAACCCGCGCCCGCTCCTGGCAGTCCCGCGGATCTGGTGCAGCAAGGCCAGAAACTCAGCCGAGACGGCAAGCTCGATGACGCACTCGCCCTGTATCGTCAGGCGCTCGACAAATCCCCTGATCTCTACGAAGCGCACGTGGCCATGGGAGCGGCGCTCGATCTCGAGGGAGACTACACCGAAGCCCACGAGCACTTCACCAAGGCCATTGCAGCGGCTCCGGCGGATTCCAACGGGCAGGCACTGCGCGCCATGGCAGTGTCCTATGCATTCGAGGGCAACACCTTCAAGGCCGCGGAGTTCGAAATGCAGGTCTTCAACGCGCGCCTGGCGAAAAGCGACTCGGTGGGCGCGGCCGAAATTTGCAATGAGCTGGCGCGCATCTATCTCGATGCCGGTGATCCTGACCACGCCGCCAAGTGGTACAAGCTGGGATACAACACTGTCATTCACAAGCCTGACCTGACGGACGCCGATAAGAATCTGTGGCTGTTCCGCTGGGAGAGCGCGCAGGCCCGGATTGCCGCCCGTCGCGGCAACGCCGACGAAGCCAAGCAACACGTGGCCGCCGCCAAAACCGCGCTCGACAACGCCAAGAATCCCGACCAGATGAGGTTCTATCCCTACCTCACGGGCTATGTCGCGTTCTTCACCGGCGATTCCAAAACTGCGATCGACGAGTTGGTGAAGGCTGATCAACATGATCCGATGGTGTTGGCACTGCTCGGCCAAGCTTATGAGAAGTCCGGAAACGCAGCGCAGGCCAAGGCTTCCTATCAAAAGGTTCTTGAAGTGACGATCCACAATCCCGCGAATGCGTGCGCGCGTCCGCTGGCGAAGAAGAAGCTGAGCGGAGGCTAAGCGGTGCCTGGCTGGCCGCCGATTCAATTCATCGCACACGATTACTCTTGTAACCGCTGCCCGGGCGAACCGGGTTGCCGTGGTCTGCGCTGCCCCCTAAACTTTTGAGTGCGAGCTATTTGTTGGATGGCCTCGCACCCGACTCGTGGGCAATCAACGCAATCCATCGAAGGCAAGCACCATCGACCGCAAGGCCGCGGTCAAGCTCGGCCTGACGGCGGCGCTTTTCGCCGTGATTCTCACGCTTGCGCTCAATCAGGATTTCTACTCCGATTCGATGACGTCGGCGTTTCTTTCGCTCGCGCTGGCCAGCGCCCTGATTGTGCTGGTGATGCTCCGGCGGTCGTGGTTCGATTTGATCTGGGTCCTGACCGGCACCCTGTTCCTTGCCGTGCTTGACCTTCGCGTGATGGAGTTTCATCCGGTATTCATGGCCTGGTTCTCGTTTGCGGGAATGGCCGCGCTGGCGGTACTGGGCACGCATACGATCTGGGCCGAAGGCGATGAGCGCAAGCTTCTGCTTTATGGATTTCTGCCGTCCGTTCTCTTTGTCGCTTCGGAATACATGGCGAGCACGTTGCTCGACATCACCGAGAAGCTGCATCCCAAGACGTTCGACCTCTTTCTGTATTCATTTGATTGCAGCCTGCGCGTGCAGCTTAGTTTCCTGATGGGGAAGCTTTTCTGGACGTGGCTGTGGGTGCGCTTCGTTTGCCTGGTCATCTATATTGCGCTCCCGTTGCCGCTCGGCTTGGTCTACGCCGCGCAGTTACGGCAAAAAAAGGAAAAGGCTTTTGCGGTGATGTTGGCGTTTCTGGTCACCGGGCCGGTCGGCGTGCTCTTCTACAACATGCTGCCGGCTTGCGGTCCGGTGCACGTGTTTGCAGCCGCCTTCCCATTTCATCCGCCGTCCATTGCGGACGTGATGCACATGAACGTCGTGCCCGTCCTGCTCAAAGGCGCGCGCAACGCCATCCCGTCGCTGCATATGGCATGGGTTTTGCTCGTGTGGTGGAACTCCCGCGGGCTGGCGCGCTGGGTGCGCGCGATTGCCATGGTCTTCGTGGTTCTCACGGCGATGGCCACACTGGGCACCGGAGAGCACTACTTCATCGATCTCGTCGTCGCGTTTCCGTTCTCGCTGATGGTGCAGGCCCTGTGCTCGTACTCGCTGCCGTTCCGAACCGGCGCGCGGCGAAACGCTTTCCTCTTCGGCACGTTTGTGACTTTGATCTGGCTGGCGCTGCTCAGCTTCTCGGTCAGCGTTTTCTGGATTTCGCCCGTGCTCCCGTGGGCGATGATCGTAGCGACCATTGCTCCATCGATCATTTTCTGGAACCGGCTTACGCGTGCCGGGGAGATGGAAAAAGGCCAGGAAGAACCTGTCCGTTCCCAGGGCGCTGCTGCTGGTGTGACCGCCTAACCGTTCGCTTCCCTCGACCACGATACGATTCTGAGGATTGCGTAGCTGTCGAATTTTTCCCCCTTGTTGGAATCTGCGAAAGCACTGTCCGAGCGCTGAAACGTGGCCTTCGGCCGAGTCCTGCGATATCATCAAAAGGATGTCTGCCACGCGCCCAAACCACACTTTCCAGACGCACGACTTTCAGACCCATGCCTTTCAAACCGACGACCGTCGGCTCGAGCCGATCCACGTCAAAGTTCTTGCCGGAACGCGGCTGGATGCTGATGACGCCCTCGCTCTCTACCGCACCGGCGACATTCTGGCCGTGGGCTGGATGGCTAACCTGGTGCGTGAGCGCATGCACGGCGACAAGACATATTTCAATGTCAACCGCCACATCAATCCGACCAACGTTTGCGTGGCCGCGTGCCGCTTGTGCGCTTTCGGACGCAAGAAGGACACGCCCGGCGCCTACACCATGGCGCTCGAAGAGGCGTTCGAGACTGCGGCTTCGGGATACACGGAAGCGGTGACCGAATTCCACATTGTCGGCGGCTTGCATCCCGACCTGCCGTTTCAGTACTTCCTCGACCTCTGCTCGGGATTGAAGCAGCGCTTTCCGCAAGTGCATCTCAAAGCCTTCACCATGGTCGAGGTGGCGTATCTGTCGAGGCGGGCGAAGCTCACGATTCGCGAGACGCTCGAGCAACTGAAAGCCGCAGGCGTCGATTCACTTCCCGGCGGCGGCGCCGAGATCTTTGCCGACCGCGTGCGTCACATCATCTGCGACCACAAGATTGACGGCGGCGAGTGGCTCGAGACGGCCAAGCTGGCCCACCAGATCGGACTCAAGTCGAACGCGACCATGCTCTATGGCCACGTCGAGAACGATGAAGACCGCGTCGACCATCTGATGAAGTTGCGCGCGCTGCAGGACGAAACCGGCGGCTTCCAAACCTTCATTCCGCTGGCCTTCCATCCGGATAACACCCCGCTGCAGCATTTGCCGAAGACCACCGGCATGCTCGACATCAAGCAGATCGCAGTCAGTCGCCTCGTGCTCGACAACTTCCCGCACATCAAGTCGTATTGGCAGATGATGACCGCGAAGATCGCGCAGATTTCGCTGCGCTTCGGCGCCGACGACATGGACGGTACCGTGATCGAAGAAAAGATCTACCACGATGCGGGCGCGACCACTCCCCAAGGCATGCGCCGCGAAGAACTCGAGCGCCTGATCCGCGCCGCCGGCCGCGAGCCGATCGAGCGCGACACGCTCTACCGGCCTGTGACACGAACTGAGACGTCAGTTACGATTGCGGTGTAGCCGTAAGTTTGTGCAGCTCTTCCGGTGATGCATTCAATAGATTCCGCAGCACCGCCACCTCAGCCGCGATGCCCGCGTGCAATGCAGGATCGACATCGGGCGCGAACAGTGCAGAGTGATTCGACGGAAGTTGCGTGCCCGCCGCCTTGGCCTGCGCAAACTTATCAGGATCAGCCCCGCCCAGGCTGAAGTAGAAGCCGGGAACTCCCTGCTCGGTAAAATACGAGAAATCCTCTGAGGGTGTGATCGGCTCGGCGGTTACCACTTTGTCTTTTCCGAGTGCGGCCTCCAGAGGCGCCCTGAGCCGCTCGGCGAGAGCGGGATTGTTGTAGACCAAGTCCGTGCCTTCATAGCGCTCCACCGAGGGATCGCGCGGTGCTCCCGCCGCGGCGGCCTCTGCCTTGGCGATGCGTGCGATGGCCGCAAGAATCTGCTGCCGCACCTCTTTCTTGCGAGTCCGTATCGTCAATCCCATTTCCGCGTGGTCGGGAATGATGTTGTTCTTCGTTCCAGCCTGGATGTAGCCGACCGTGACGACCGCCATTTCGCCGGGCTTAACCTCGCGCGACACGATCGTCTGCAGCGCGAGAATGGTGCGTGCGGCGATCACGATGGGGTCGATCGCAGTCTGCGGCATCGAGCCGTGCCCGCCCTTGCCGTAGATCGTGATGCGCACCGAATCCGAGTTCGTGTTGTAGACGCCGGGAGTGATCGCCGCCATCCCCGCGGGAAATTCGTTGCCCACGTGCAGAGCCACGGCCACATCCGGCTTGGGGAAGCGCGTGAACAAACCGTCGCGGATCATCCCTTCCGCGCCGCCGATCGTTTCCTCGGCGGGTTGGCCGATCAGCATCAGCGTTCCATGCCACGTACTCTTGCTGCGCGCCATGATCTCGGCGGTGCCGAGAAGCGCGGCCATGTGAAGGTCGTGGCCGCAGGCATGCATCACCGGAACATCACGTCCCGCGTCGTCTTTTGCCCGCACCTTGCTGGCGTAGGGAAGCCCCGTTTTCTCTTCCACCGGAAGCGCATCCAGTTCCGTGCGCAGCATGATCACAGGCCCCGGCCCGTTCTTAAGGATGGCGACCACGCCCGTGCCACTGACATGCTCGGTCACGTCATATCCTGCACCGCGCAGACGTGCCGCCACCTTTGCTGCAGTTTGCGTTTCGTGTGCTGACAGTTCGGGGTTCTGATGCAGGTCAAGGTAGAGCGCATGCGCGTCGGGATAAACGCTTTCCACTTCTTTGGAGGTCGGAGCCTGCGCGCATGCGAAGGCAGTGAGAACAGCCAGCAGGGGAAGTTTTGACAGGATCATTCTCCCGGGATCATATCCTGCTGGTTCCGACGGTTGCAAACCCATGAGTCCTCCCATAATCGTTTGTGATTGCAACTAAATCGGGAACGCAGCCATCCCAGTACATAAGCCGTTCAATTCTCCGCTTGCCTTTTTTCCGTCGGGTGTACAATCGGCTTAGAAAGCACTTGGTTGCGCACTTCGTTAGCAAGGCCGAGGCGCTATGAACGTTCACGTCAGCTACCGTCTTCATAAAATTCCCGCCGTCGAAAAAGATATCCAACATCAGATCGAAAAACTGCAGAAACGTCTGCAGGTTTTTCGTCCCGAGCTCGTCCACTTGAAGGGAGTGGTGGAGGAGATCTCGCCACGTGAGGGCACCAGCGTTTCGCTGAACCTGCGCCTGCCGTCGGGTCAAATGGCGGTGCAGGTTTCCGCGCCGAACGCCGCGGCCGCGGTGAAGAGCGCGTTCGAGGACTTGCTGCAGCAGGTCAACAAGCACAAAGACCAGTTGCGGGCGTCGCACAAATGGCAGCGTGGAAAGCGGGGAACCAGCGCCCGTCCCGGCGCCATCGTGCACGAGGTTCCGTTCGAGCAGACGCTGGCCGCCGTTTTCCCGCCAACAATTTCTTCCGACGACATTCGCTCGTACGTGAACGTGAACCTGGCCCGTCTCGAACGCTTTGTGGAGCGGGAAATCTATTTCCGTGAGGCGCAGGAGTCGATCGCTCCCGACAGCCTCTCGAAAGAAGAAGTAATTGACGAAACCATCGCCGCCGCCCTGGGCAATGGTCAGGAGAAGCCAGAGCGCCTGGCGCTCGAGCCCTGGCTTTACCGCTTAGCCCTGCGAGCATTGGACGAACTGTCGCAGACCGACGAAAGCAATGACCACGCGCGGCCCTTGGAAGACTCTGCACGCCCGCGCAACGTCAAAGGCAGTGACGAGTCCGAACTGCAATTTCACCAGCCCGACGAATCCATCACCGGAGCAACTGTGATCGCCGATGCCCGGGTGGCCACGCCGGAGCAGATCATGGCCTCCGATGAACTCCTGCGCCTGATTGCGTCCTCTCTACGCGATCTCGGCTCGGGCCCGCGCGAGGCCTTCATTCTGCACGCGGTCGAAGGCTTCAGTGTCGATGAAATTGTGGCCATCACCGGCGTCCCGGCCGAGCGGGTGCTGACCTTCGTTTCTGCCGCACGCGACCACTTACGCAAAGCGCCCGGACTGGCCCAACAGTTTCAGGGCCGGTACGCTCCGACCGGCGCCGCTTAATTCCAATCTCAATTATTGGGGAGGTCATTTCATGACCATGACTCGAGAACAAATCCGAGAGTTAGCTGAATTTCAGGATGAAAAATCTTGTGCCGTCAGTTTTTATTTCCAGCCATCCGCGCCGCGCAACAAGGCGCACAAAGAAGACACGATTCTCGTCAAGGATCTGGTGCGCGAAGCTCTCCGCACTGCGGAAAAAAAGGACAAGAAAGACAGTGCCCGCGCCGACATGGACCGCATCCTGCGCCTTTCGAGCGAACTGCGGAGCAATGGAACTCACGGTAAAGCTGTGTTTGCCTGTGCCTCCCAAAGCCTCTGGCGCGAATATGATTTGCCGGCCCGCCTTCCGAGTACGCAACTCTTCGTAGACCGCCATTTTCATCTCAAGCCGATTGCGTATTTGCTGGGTGCCTCTCCACTGCTCGGCGTCGTGCTCGTCGACCGGCACCGGGCGCGCATCTTTGATCTTCGCCTCGGCGAGTTGACGGAACGCGAAGACCTGTTCCATCCGCTCTCGCGCAAGGGCCGCAGCGACGGATATGCCGGCTATGACGGAGGCCATGCCCAACGCCGTGTGGAAGACGAGGTTCGCCAGCACTTCAAGCACGTGGCTGAGTCGCTGAAGGACCTGCTCGAAAAGGGCGTGTTCGAGAAATGGATTCTTGCCTGCCCCGATTCCCACCGCGCCCTGCTTGAAGCCCAATTGCACTCCTACGTGAGTCAGGCCTTGATCGGCCGGTTCCATGCGGATTTGGCTCACGTGACCCGCGACGAGATCCGCACCCACGCGCAGCAGATCGTGGACCGCTGGCAAAGCGACCGCCGCCGCGAGTTGGCCAGCCAGGTCTTGGGGCAGGCGCGCAGCAACGGACGCGGCGTGACCGGGCTGCGCCGTGTACTGCGCTCGCTGGAGCTGGGCGAGGTGCAGACGCTTCTGATCGGCGACAATTTGCAGGCGCACGCAGTCGAGTGTTCGGGATGCGGCCACATCGACGCCCACATCGTCGCAATGTGTCCAGTCTGTGGCCGGGCCACGCAGGAAGTGGTCGACGTGGGTGAGGCCATTTTGCCCTGGGTGATTCTCCGCGATATCGAAACCTTCTACGTGAAAGGTGATCCGGAGTTCGACAAGGTCGGCAACATCGCCGCGCTGCTGCGTTTCCGGTCGGAGAATGTGCAGCCGATTGCCCCAGCCGTAGCAGATCAACTGCAGAAGGCAGGAGCGGCCTATCCCGGTCGGCTGCGCCGGTTCGCCAGCAGATGAAAGCCAACGAAGGACACGAAGTCGCACGAAGGGATCGTTTCCCTTGAAGACCTTCGTGATCCTTCGTGTCCTTCGTGGTTGACGACGTTGCTTTATCTGTCGCGGTCACGCAACCGCGTGAATCCTTTATCCGCCCCGTGATATGCTTCCCGCTTCGCCCACAGTTTGATCGTCGCAAACGAACTATGATCTGGAGGATTCGTGACATTCTCGCGCCGTGATTTTGTGAAGTCGTCCGTGCTCGGAGCTGTGGCTGCTGGGGTAGGAGCGCACACTGCGGTCCCCGAGGCGCTCGCCGACAACAGCCAGCAGGGCCACGCGTCTAGGGAGGATGCCCCGAAGCGCCCAGTCATCATCTGCGCCAAGAACGGCTATCCCTATGCGGAAGCGGCGTACGCCTTCCTGAAAAGTGGCGGAGACACGCTCGAAGCCGGCTTTCGCGTCGTCAAGGGGCCGGAGGACGATCCCAACGACGACTCGGTCGGTCTGGGTGGCCTGCCCAACGAGGAAGGTGTGGTCGAGCTGGATTCCTGCTGCATGCACGGACCCACGCGGCGCGCGGGTTCGGTCGGTGGTGTGCGCAACATCAAGAACGTGTCCATGGTCGGCCGCGCCGTGATGGAGCACACCGGCCACGTGATGCTGGTCGGCGAGGGCGCCGAGCGATTCGCCGTCGCCATGGGGTTTCCGCGTGAGAATCTGCTGACCGAACGCTCGCGCAAAATCTGGCTGTTGTGGAAGGAATTCAATTCCGACCGCGACTGGTGGGGACCGGGCATGGCCGATCCGCACTGGCATCCACCGGCGCCCGAGTCGAAACCGCAGGCCGATCTCTGGCGCGATCGCATTCAGCAACTGCAGCAGCGCGCTGCCGATCTCGGTATCGAGCCCGAATTTCAACTGGCGGCTGTGCACCGCGTGCTGTTTCCGCCTACGGGGACGATCCACTGCTCGGTCCTCAACGACAAGGGAGAAATGTCAGGCATCACGACCACCAGCGGGTTAGCCTTCAAACTCCCGGGCCGTTGCGGCGATTCGCCCATCATTGGCGCGGGTTGCTACACCGATCAGGATATCGGCTCCGCGGGTGCGACCGGTGCCGGAGAAGAGAACATCAAGGTGGCCGGTGCGCACACCATCGTCGAGAACATGCGTCACGGCATGTCTCCGCAGGAAGCCGGCATGGACGCGCTCAAACGCATCGTGCGCAATTACAACGGCGACATGACCAAACTCCGTTACATGGACATGACGTACTACGTTCTCCGCAAAGACGGCGCGTACGCGGGCGTGTGCTTGTGGGAAGGATATTCTCCGGGCAATCCGCACAAGTTCACGGTGCACGACGGCACCCTGCGGGCTGAAGTTGCGACTCCGTTGCTGAAGGGCTACTCGCAGGAATGGCCGCCATTTCCAACCATCCCGGAGGAATTGAAGAAGGACTCGTATTATCTGAAATAGGGAAGACTCATCGAAACAGCTGGACGCCGGCCTGAGTCGCCGCTTGTTCGAGTTTCCGGTCGAGAGTAGCGAGAGGCAACTGCTGGAGTCTTGCGGTGTCCAGGTACTCTGCGTCGTAGGCTGTAAGTTGAAACTGCCGGGCCGTTGCGATGATATGCCTCATTGGGACTGGGTGCGCGCTCTCATCGATGGATTGAGCGATCACAATCTCCAAATTCAGCAGGGCGGGAGCGATGTCGGACGGGGTGAGAATGCCTCGTCGTTCCGCCATCACAAATCCATTTGCGACTTCGAGCCGCCAGATTGAGGGAACCACACCGCGGTCACCTGCCAGCAACCGTTGCTTGACATCCGTGGCATAAGGCGCGATGTGCCGATCTACGAACCAGGCGAGCGCCACGGATGCGTCGAGAACAAAACGCTTCACCGGCGTCCTTCTTCGATTAGATCCTTAATGGTCGTGCCCTTGGGCAGGGTCTTGGCGCGCATGCGAATCTGGTCGATCTGCCCAAAAGCCTCTTTCAAACTCACATCTTCGCGAGCGGGGACGATAATGGCCGCCAGCTTTCCGCGGCGCGTGATGCCGATACGTTCGCCTTCATTCGCCCGCTCGACCAGTTCCGATAGTTTCTGTTTAGCTTCAAACAGCCCGACGGTTCGCATGGACTCGAATCTCCTAATAACCTAGATGATTATTCTAGATGACTGAGAGTTTCTTGTCAATTGGTAGGACGGAGGTCGACTCCTTACGGGAGTCAGCATCTGGTTCTACTAGAACCTCACCTTCACATCCGGACTCTTCTCCAAGTGAATGCTTTCCACGAACCGCACCTTGCCTGTGCGCAGCGTCATGATCACGGACGAAGTCCGCGTTCCTTCGCCGAAGAAGCGAACGCCCTTCATCAGGGCACCGTCGGTGACACCGGTGGCCGCGAAGATCAATTGCTTTCCCGGAGCTAAGTCTTCCGCTTCATAAATGCGATTTTTGTCTTTGATCCCCATCCGCTCCAGGCGCTCTTCGTGCTCGGGTTTCACCACCAGACGGCCCAGCATATAGCCATTCAGACAGCGGACCGCAGCCGCCGTAATGACGCCCTCGGGTGCGCCGCCAGATCCCATGACCGCGTGCACTCCGGTTCCAATCACGGCTGCGGCAATTCCGGCGGACAGGTCGCCGTCGCCGATCAGCCGGATACGGGCTCCGCAAGCTCGAATATCAGCGATGAGCTTCTCGTGCCGTGGACGGTCAAGCACGATCACCACCAGGTCTTGCACATCGCGTTCGAGTCGGCGAGCGATGTTTTTCAGATTGTGCGAGACCGGCGCGTCGATATATACCGCGTCTTTGCACGACGGACCAACCACAATCTTGTCCATGTAGCAGTCAGGCGCGTTCAGCAGCCCGCCGCGCTCGGAAGCCGCGAGCACAGTGATCGACCCCGGCGCACCCGTGGCGCACAGATTCGTGCCTTCGAGCGGGTCGACCGCGATGTCGACCTCAGGAACTTCTGTCCCGTCGGGAAACTCGGCGCCGACTTTTTCGCCGATGTAGAGCATGGGCGCTTCGTCGCGCTCGCCTTCGCCGATCACGATCGTCCCGCGCATAGGGATTGAGTCCATGGTCTTGCGCATGGCCTCGGTGGCCACCTGGTCGCTGAGCTTGCGCTCGCCTTGTCCCATGGTGCGGGCCGATTCGATGGCGGCCACTTCCACCACGCGCAGGAATCGCGACGCCAGGTCGCTCTCTATGTTTTCCCCAAAGCTGCGGGCCTTGCCTTCTGGACGAGTCTGCGTACCCATGTACTGTCTCCGGGCGCGATTGAATGCGGCTGTCACGCGCCGGGTTGAGACTATATCGCAACCGCGGGCCGGATTGAAAGACGCGCGCAATGGCAAACTCGATTCGTCTCTACAAGATCGATCTTGCAGTCGCAACCCAGCACACACTCCGGTCCACGAAACGAATTCCCGCGTTCTTGCACTATGGGTCAGAGCAGTTTGGAGGTTTTATGTCAGCAGTCGCGGATCGTGCATTGTCGATTCCAAAACCCGAGGCGCCGTCCCCGAACGGATTGTGGGTGCCACTTCTGGGAGGCCTTTGGGTTCTGGCCAACGTCGGCCTGGCAGCGCTGGGGATTTACATCGACTGGCCGATCCTGTGTGCGTTCCTGGCGGGATTAATGAACGGCTCGCTGCTGTCGGTGATCGCGGTGTCCACGGCCAGCGATCGATTCCAGGCCGCCACCACCGGACTGTTGGGCGGCTTCAGCCTGAGCGCTCTGCGCAGTGACGGCAGCGTGGTGTGGAAGGCCATGCAAGGTCTGCATGGCTTTATCGACAACGCGTTTCACGCGATGGGCTTCGAAATCAACGAGAGGCTGCATCATGCCATCGAGCAGGAAACTCTCTACATGATCTGGACCATCGTGTTTGTCGTGCTGGCTTCGCTGGTCGCGGAGTGGGCGCGATCATCCCGTGCGCAAACTGAGCGGGAGCCCTAACGCAACTGTCTGGCGGCGGCCAGCATCTCGTCCGCACGCGCGCGCACGCGGATATCTTCAGTGAAATTGGTCCATCGCACGATCTTGGACGAGTCCACCAGAAACTCGGCGGGCCGCGCGATGTCGTGCCCATCCGGTCCGCCCGCCGGGTGCAGGATGTGGTAGCGGCGAATCACCGTGTCGTCGGGATCTGAGAGCATCGGGAACGAATACCCCGCCTTGTTGGCAAGATTGCGCGACACATCCGGCGCATCCACGCTGATCGCGACCGGACGTATGCCCGCTGCTTGAAACTCGGCCAGACGTTTCTCCACACCTCGTAACTCGAGGTTGCAGAACGGTCACCAGTAGCCGCGATAGAAGATTAACAACACAGCCTTGGGGGCCTGTGCCTGAGTTTCGGAAGAAGACTGCGATGTAGATGCGGACGCGGCCGGAGCGAGAAGGTCGTCGAGCGATACCGGCTTGCCTGACGTATCGGAAAGAGTGAAGTCCGGAGCCCTCTGGCCGACCTGCGGCGCCGCCGTTGAACTGGGCAACTCGCGGGCCTTGACGAAGGCAAACGCGGTGAGTCCCACGGGAAACAGAGCGATGACTGTCAGAACGATGCTCAGCACCTTACCGCGATAGAGACGCGCTGCGCCGAACGCTCGCCGAACTCCAATAGCAAGAAAAACCAGCGCCAGGATCGCGCACACAAGGCTGAGCCAGGGAAGTGCTCCCTGCAAAGGTGGACTTACAAAAAACGCGACGTTGCAGCCCACTGCACCGATGGCGAACAAAAGTCCCCACCACGGTGCGATGTTCTTCCGGCGTTCCGTTGCGTCTGGCATTTGGCCTCAGAGTTTAACAGAGGATTGGACTTCCGGAACTAGCTGCTGCAACCTGCGGGTCTTCGCCGAGTTTGCTGGCGTCGATCCGAATATTTGATCCTCGGGTCGCCTTACCCATGGTATTCTCGCAGACCTGCTGCGAAATGAATGCCATGCCTGACCGCCCGCTGACTTTCCTCTGCATCACCACCTACGAGAAGGGGCAGGAGTTCATGCGCGAGTGCAAGCGCCAGGGTTGCCGCGTCATCCTGCTCACTGCAGAAAAACTGCGCGACGCCGATTGGCCGCGGGAAAGTCTGGACGACACTTTTTACTTGCCCGAGGAGATTGCGATCGCCGACATCGTCGGCGCGGTCACGCACCTCGCGCGCAACCACAAGCTCGACCGCATTGTGGCGCTCGACGAATATGACATGGAGACCGCCGCCACGTTGCGCGAGCACTTGCGCATCCCTGGCATGGGCCTTACCACCATGCGCTATTTTCGCGACAAGCTGGCCATGCGCATGCGCGCTCTCGATCGCAATGTGCGCGTGCCGGACTTCGTTCCGGTCGTCAATCACGCGGACATTCGCTATTACCTCGAGCACGTGCCCGGTCCGTGGGTGCTCAAGCCGCGGCAGGAAGCGTCCGCCATCGGCATCAAGAAAATCCATGCGCCGGAAGAACTGTGGCCGCTGCTTGAACAGTTAGGCGACAAGCAGTCTTCCTACTTGCTGGAGAAGTTTCTCCCCGGCAACGTGTTTCACGTCGACTCCGTCGTGTCAGAGAACGAAGTGGTCTTCGCCAACGTCAGCAAATACGGCAAGCCTCCCATGAACGTTGCGCAGGGCGGAGGAATCTTCACGACCTTCACGGTGCCAAGGGGAAGCAACGACGACGCTGGCTTGCGTGCGATCAACCGCGACCTGATCGCTGCGCTGGGCCTGGTGCGGGGCGTCGCGCACGCAGAATTCATCCAGGCACATTCCGACGGGCACTTCTATTTTCTCGAATGTGCGGCGCGCGTTGGAGGAGCCTACATCAACGAAATGGTCGAAGCCGCGACCGGACTCAATCTCTGGCGCGAATGGGCGCGCATCGAAATCGCCGGAGGCAACGGCTCCTACAAGCTACCGCCAGTGCGGGAAGAATACGCGGGCGTGATCCTCTCTCTGGCGCGGCAGGACGATCCCGACACATCGTCCTATAACGATCCTGAAGTCTGCCTTCGCATCAAAAGGCATCACCACGCTGGCCTGGTGTTGCGGTCGCCCGACCCGCAGAAGATACCGATCCTGCTGGAGGGCTACGCGCGCCGTTTCGCGGAAGAATTCCTTGCGGTCGAGCCTCCCCGCGACAAACCCACAGCCTAGCTTGAGGTGGCGCGGACGGCCCCGCGCGCGCACAGCAATCAGAACGCATACCGCAAGCTCAACTGAATCTGCCGCGGCGGCTTACTGCCGTAGGCATTCGCCGAGAGCAACCTTCCGAAGCTCGCTCCACCGTAGGGCGTGCCGCAAGGCTGCGGCAACGGGGGACACCCAAAAACGTGCCCGGGAATGTCGAAGTTCGGATGGTTGAAAAGGTTGAAGAAGTCGCCCCGAAACTGCAGGCGATGATTCTCCGACCTCAGCGCCATGCTCTTGGCCAGAGAAAAGTCGATGTCTGTGAATCCCGGTCCCGTAAGCACGTTCCTGCCCTCAGTCCCGAAAAGTCCCGCAGGACTCGCGAACGCGCAAGGATTGAACCAGTTCTGAGTTGTCCTCACCTGGCTGGGAGCGCTGCACGACGGATTCGCCGCTACCGTCCCGGCTACGAAAGGATTGCCCACCAAATCCGGACGATAAGGGTTCCCAAATGCCGCAGCGGACGCAGCGGGCGAGCCGGCGAGCACCACCGTGAAAGGCGATCCCGACTGCGCGGTTACGATCCCACCCGCCTGCCAGTCGTCCAGCAGTCGTGCTGGCCCGTGCGTCCACAGGTGGCGGACGGGCACGTCATAAACGAAGCTGCCGGAAAAACGGTTCACGGCGTTGAAATCCGACGGTCCGCGATCCGCGGAAAGATCGTGTGAGTTCTGCGGCAGCCCCGAGCCCACACTTCCGGCGAACACTGACGAGATATCGTCAAACGATTTGGAGTAAGTGTAGGAAAGCAGCAGGGCCAGCCCGTGGCGCGTGCGTTTTTCTGAGCGCAGTTGCAGTGAGTGGTAGGAACTACTCGCGTTCGATTCCACGTAGAGAATCGAAGAGAACTGCGGATATGGCGGCAAGCCGGTCGTCGGATCCGGTTGGTTCTGATCCAGCACGTTGCTCAGATGCGTCCCTTTCGAGCCCACATACGCCACGTCGACCATCCAGTTCGGCAGTACTTCATACTGCAGGTCGGTGTTCCACTGTTGCATGTATCCCTCCCGGAACTTGGGAGAAATCATGTTGCCCTGCACAACCCCGGCGGTTTGCCCCGTCTGGCTCAGAATGTCCTGCACCGTGCACGGGATCCCCGGTCCCGCGACGCAATTGAAGGTTTGGGGATACAACGACAGGTTGTAGAACGGGGGATTGATGCGTGGGAAGATATTGATATTCGCAATCGAGGAATCGTAGAAGATGCCGTAGGCGGAGCGCACCACCCAGCGTTCCGATTTCAACGGCCGCCACGCGATGCCGATGCGGGGTGCAAAGTTCGTGTAGGTGGGTGAGAACGTGGCCCGTGGAATCCCATTCGTGCCCGCTGTTGTGAAAGTCGGTTCGCAGGGCGACGTGGTGCAGGGCACCAGATCCGGAACGCTGAAACGGTTCAGCGCCTCCACCGGCGGGCTATTGTACTCATACCGCATCCCGACGTTCAGCAGGAAGCGCGGCACCACGTGGATGTCGTCCTGAATATACGTGCTCACGCCGTGACTGCGCAGGCTGTTGTAGGTGTTGCCGCTCACCGCCAGCGCGTAATCCGGAACTCCAGCGAACAACTGGGCCAGCGAACAAGTCGAAGGATCATCGGGAGGCGTTCCGGCACAGGGCGTGGGATCACCCGTGGCACCCAGGATGCCGGTCAGCGTCTGCCCCAGGAAGAACCAATCACCCCTCGCCAGAAAGTCGAGATAGTTGTCGATTCGGAGATGGCGGATATCCACTCCGATCTTGAACTGGTTACGTCCGACCGTCCACGCCACGTTGTCGGCGAGTTGCAGCGTCGTGTCGTGACGCTCCTGCGGATAGTTCACCGGCTCGCCGATGCCGTCGAAATTCAACACGTTGATGTTGGGAACTCCCAGGTCCACTGGGTTGGTCAACACGTCGGGAAAACCCAGTTGGGCGCCGATGTCGTTGCCATGATTCTGTTGCAACACCGTCGCCCTCATTCGTATGAAGCCCAGGCGAAACTCGTTGAGCAGCCTGGATTCGAACACGCGTGTCCATTCCAGCCCCGCGTTCTGCCCGTGATTCAGAGTGAAGCTGCCATATCCCGGCAACGAGGTGAACGCGTTGACCGGGTCGAAAGGACTGAAAATGTTCTCGTCCACCAGCGAGTAGTGAGCCGATACCGTATCGGTCGCGCTGAAGTGCTGGTCCAGTTTCGCCGTGTAGTAATTTTCTGAACGGCGAATGATCGGAGCCGAGAGGAACGTATTCGAATTCACCAGGTCCGATCCCACGTTGGCCGCCGGATACAAATTGAAAACGTTCTGCCCAACCTGGCAGGACGGATTCAACGGGCATCCGAATATCTCTTGCGACAGTCCCTCGGCCATTGCCCACTGCGTCTGTGAGGGCACCGTAGCCTCATGTGTGTTGGCCTGCCTCAGGCGCAGTCCCTCATACGAAACAAAGAAGAACGTCTTGTCTCTCCGAATCGGGCCGCCCAGCGTGCCCCCGAACTGGTTCCGGTTCAGTCCCGGTATCCCCCCGCACTCCCCCGGCACCGACGCGGCCGTGCAGTCGGGGAAGTCGAAGTAGTTCTTGGCGTCCATGTTGCGGTTGCGGAAGTATTCAAACAGCGATCCGTGGAACGCATTCGTCCCGCTTTTTAGAACGACATTGATCTGCGCGCCACCGCTCCGTCCATACTCCGCAGAGTAGTCGCTGGATTGGACTTTGAACTCCTGAATGGCATCCACCGATGGCAGCGCCACGTACTGGTTGATGTAAGGATCGTTGTTGTCCACTCCGTCGAGCAGGAAATTGTTCGACTGCTCGCGCGCGCCATTCACGCTGAGTGCTCCGCCCTGCGTCGAGTTCTGCGAACCCTCAGCCGGCAGTTGGCTGCCCGGCACCAGCAATGCGAAATTGAGGAAGTTGCGCTCGTTTAGCGGCAAATTCTGCACCAGCCGATTGTTCACGACCTGACCCAGCGTCGACGTGTCGGTCTGGATGGCCGGAGGAGTGTCCTTGACTCGTACTTCCTCACTCGCTGCGCCAACTTCCAGCGCGAAATCCACGCGCACCGTCTGGTCTACATCCACAGTGACGTCGCCGAAAACGCTCTTGCGGAAACCCGCGCTCTCGGCGGTCACCCGATAGCGGCCGGGGGGCAGCAGCGCGACCGTGAAATCGCCGTCGTCATTCGTCTCTGCGGTACGAAGGGCGTTCGTCGCCTCGTTCAACACGGTGATTCGAGTGTTGCGCACCACCGCCCCGGAGGGATCCGTCACGGTGCCTGTGATCGTCCCCGTGGGACCGCTGGCGAAAGCAGCAGCCAGAAAGATCCCGAGCAGCGGAATTACCGACCAGTGACGTGCCATTTAGTTCTCCTGGACCACTCTTGACTTGAGGGAAAATCACGGCCAACCAAGGCGCGGGAGCGGCTACGCCGGACGAAAAACACGAGCAGAAAGGAAGAAGCCAGAACCGAAGCCGGGGGATGCGCCATCGTGCACTTTCTGCGCCAGCAGGACCTCGGCAGAAGAAACCCGCGACGCCGTAAAGTCTGGGACCTCGACTAACAGAGCATCATGCTGCGGCATGCGGCGCCCTGTCAACCCTGAGAAAAATGCATTCGACCGCAATACTCGTCGCGCGAAGCTCTGCTACCATTTGCCCATGAACACAACCCCCAGCGATCATCCCGCGCCAGCGGCGGAGCACCCCACTCCAGACCGCCCTACTCCGGACCGTCCGGAACGCAAAGAGCCGACGTATCTGTTCACCGAGAAGTACGTCGCCGACAAGAGCGAGATCGCACGCCGCTTCATTGAGACCCGCGCCCGCCTCAATGCCAATGTCGACAAGGCCAACAATTTTCTGGTGAAACGTTTTTATAACATCGATCACAACACATATCTTGAAGGCACGCTGCCGGCCAAGACGAAAGAGTTAATGGGACTGGTGGCCTCGGCCTCCCTGCGCTGCGACGACTGCATCATGTACCACGCCATTCAGGCGTACCGCCTGGGCGCGACCCGCGCCGAGCAGGAAGAGTCCCTCACCGTCGCGCTGGTTGTGGGAGGGAGTATTGTCATTCCGCACCTGCGGCGCGCGTATGAGTTGCTGGAAGAGATGTACGGCTGAGGATGATAGTGATGATGATTATGTCGGGACGGCCGCCCCTTCGACTTTGCTCAGGGCAGGCTTCGGCTATCCGCCGGGCGCAGCCCGGCGAGTGAACTAACGAGATTAGGCCCTTCGGCGCGCCCCATCCACCCTGCCGATCGCCACGAACAGTAGACCCGCCAGCAGCATGACCGCTTTTGCGCGAGGATCGCAGTCGAGTAAATGCAAATCATCACCGCTCTGACGCCGACCGCTGCCGCAGCGCCGAAGCCACGAAACTGACCACGATGAGCGCGATCCCAGCGCCAAACTTGAGCCGGTTTGGGTTCCGCAGCGCTTCCCAGACCACATCCGGAGGCCATAAGATGCGTGAGTCCTTTACCGCATCGAGGCAGACAAGCACACCCGACAGGAATATCCCCGCCGTCGCGACTCGCCGCTTTTTCTCTGGAGTCATGGGAATCGAATCCGGCCCGAAGAGCTGAACCAGTAAGACACATTTATGCAATGACTTGCAGGTTCCATTTGATGCGTATGTACATTTAATGTACACTCAAGAACAGTGAAAGACGACTGCGAGTTCGACTGGGATGACCAGAACCTGCGCCATCTCGCGAAACATGATATCAGTCGTTCCGATGCAGAGGATGTCCTAAATGGAAATCACATCCTCTTGGAATACCAGATGGAAGGAAACGAGCAACGCTGGATTGCTGTCGGCGCGACTCGCACCGGTCGCATACTGATCATCGTGTTTGCCGTGCGACGCGAAGCGATTCGCCCAATCACAGGCTGGACTGCGGACAAAGAGACGGCGGCTCTATACCTCGAACAATGGGGGATGGAATAAACATGGCAAAAGCGAAAATGAAGCAGGTCGTCATTCCGAAATTCTCTAGTGAGGCGAAGGAAGCGGCGTGGTGGGACGAGCATCGCTCCGAAATCGAGGCCGAAATCCGCCAGCGGGTGAAACAGAAGCGGCCACTGACGCTGGGCAACCTGCTCCGGGGAGCGAAGCCCTCGCAGCCAGTAACGCTGCGCATTCCGAAGGAAGACCTGGAAACGGCGCGACGATTGGCTGCCCAAAAAGGCTTGGGCTACCAGACCTACATCAAAATGCTGCTGCGGGAGGCCTTGGCGAAAAATGCAGGTGTCAGGCTGTCAGATCGAATCCATCGCGGAACGTCGAGTTCTTTTCATCGAGCTCAGGAATTCGAAATGACAAGCGAATCTTGCCAAGAAATCCGTTTTCAATCATATAACCCCTACGAGTCGCTTTACCCGGGGCTTAGGGTCGTCTCGCGGGAAACGCTCCATCTTATTAAGGCATTGCGTGCGCAGGGGTACGCTGTCGTAGTCCAGCCGGACGATGGCACGAAGCTTAGCTACTTGGCGGAAAAAGGAATCCGTGAGTTTTTGTCTGACCCTGTCTATGCGTTTGTTACCGGAATCCCTACAGGTCTGATTCTAAACTTGATCGCGAATTGGATAGCTGAGCTAAGACGGCCGTCAAAACCAGATGAAGTGAATGTGATACTGGAATTCGATGAAGATGGAAACAAAGTGCGATACAGCGAGAGTGGAAGAGTCGTCAGCGACGAGAAATTCAACTCCATACTTTCGGCGCTCGAAGCCAGAAAACACAGATTTGAAGAATCGAGGGAACTCAGCCCACCTGATCCCGAATACTGCGTTCCCGTCCACCTTGAGCATTCGGGAAAGGTGGTGGGCTGGTCGAAGGGTTTTGTTCCCGACGATCAGGAAAAAGTCATACGGGTGGGTCCGTCAAAGATTTATGACGATGAAACCCTAAGACGCATTGAAAACGGTGATCTAAGAGGATGGAGCATCGCGGGAATCATTTCAAGCGCGACATGCCTCTTATGCGGAAAAGAATACGTAGACTGTAACCACATTGCAGGCATGAATTACGATGGAAAGGAGTGCATCGTGCAAACCACGATTCGTCCAGCTGAAATCAGCATCGTTAAAGATCCAGTTCAACCTCTCGCTCGCATAAAACGGCGATAAATGCTTCTGCAGGTTGCCGAACAGTGTCCTCTGCCCTCTTCGCCGCCTCAAAACGCGTCAATCCCCGTGATGCTCTGCCCGATGATCAGCGAGTGCACATCGTGCGTTCCTTCGTAGGTCTTCACTGATTCCAGGTTCATCATGTGGCGCATAACGGGATAGTCATCGGCCACGCCGTTCGCGCCGAGAATGTCGCGCGACAGGCGGGCGCACTCCAGAGCCATCCACACATTGTTACGCTTCGCCATCGAGATATGCTGCGGCTCGATCTTGCCCGCGTCTTTCAACCGGCCAACCTGCAGCACCAGCAACTGTGCCTTCGTGATTTCGCTGATCATCCAGGTGAGCTTATCTTGCACGAGCTGGTGCGAGGCGATGGGCTGATTGCGCCATTGTTTGCGCAGCAGCGAGTATTGCAGCGCGCAGTCATAGCACGCCATCGCGGCCCCCAGCGCTCCCCACGCGATCCCGTAGCGGGCTTGATTCAAGCACATCAAAGGCGATTTCAGCCCACCCGATTTCGGCAGTAAATTCGATTCCGGCACGTGCACATCCTGCAGTGACAGCCCCGACGTCACCGACGCCCGCAGCGACCACTTGCCGTGAATATCGTCCGCCTTGAATCCGGGACGGTCGGTCTCGACCAGAAAGCCGCGTATGCGGTCGTTCTCGTTCTCCACCTTGGCCCAGATGATGGCCACGTCGGCAATCGTGCCCGAAGTGATCCACATTTTTTCGCCGTTGATTACGTACTCGTTCCCGACTTTCTTGGCGCGCGTGCGCATACCGCCGGGGTTCGATCCGAAGTCTGGCTCCGTCAACCCGAAGCAGCCAAGCTTCTCGCCCTTCTGCATCGGAGGCAGCCACGTCTGTTTCTGTTCGTCGCTGCCGAATTCATAAATTGGATACATGCACAGACCCGACTGCACGCTCACAAAACTGCGCACGCCCGAGTCGCCGCGCTCCAGTTCCTGCGTCATCAGGCCGTATTCCACATTGCCCATCCCGGCGCAACCGTAGCCCTTCAGCGACGCGCCGAAGAATCCCATCTCGGCCATGGGCTTGACGAGTTCGCGCGGAAAACGTCCAGCACGGTTGCATTCCTCGATGATGGGGATCAGATTGTCTTCAATGAACTGGCGCGTGGAGTCGCGCACCAACCGCTCTTCCTCGGTCAGCAGGGAGTCGTACTGTATGAAATCGACACCGCGAAATTTGATGGCAGGCATATAGATCTCCTGATGAAAGTGGATCCCCAAGGACCGGGCGGTCGCCGCAGGGCAAACATATGACGGTAGCAGGGGCATGGGACACGGGTCAACGGGAGGTGCGCTTTGCAAAGACGGAAAAACTTAGTCATGCCGAAGCGTCTGCACGGGATCGATCTCAGTGGCGCGGCGAGCGGGGATATAGCTGGCGAGAAACGTCACGGCGATCAAAAGCGATGAAACGAGAACTAAGGTCAGCAAATCGTGAGGCCTTACCCCGTAGAGGAATCTGGCGAGCAAGGGCGCAGCTGCAAAAGATCCAGCCATGCCTATGATCACTCCGAGAACGGAAAGCATCATCGCTTGCCGCAAAACGAGTCGAACGACATCCCACGGCAGCGCGCCCAACGCCATACGCAGTCCAAGCTCGTGGCGGCGCTCACCGACGGAGTACGAGATCACTCCGTAAATCCCGATCGCCGCCAGAATCAACGCGATCGCCGCAAACAGACCCAACATTTGAGATAGAACGCGCCAGGGGCGGGCTGAGTTGGAGACCGTTTGTTCCACCGTCGTAACCCCGAAGATAGCTGACTCTGGCGCAAGTCCCGAAATCACGCTCCGAACGCTCTGGATCAGCCCCGCGGACGTCGAGTGGGTGCGGATTACCAGGCTCTTGTGAACTCGGCTTTCTGTCCAACCGGGTACGGTATGCGGTGGCAGTTGCGAGAAAGAGACAAAAGCTTGAGGTTGCGACTCCATCGTTGGCATAAACTGTCTCACGTCTCCCACGATGCCGACGATCTGCCGAGGCTTCTCCTCCGGAGAGGAATCGAACGTCATCTCCTGGCCGATGGGATCTTCGTTTGGCCAAAACTGTCGCGCCATCGCTTCGTTGATTACGACCACCGGTGAGGATGTCTCAGTATCGTGCTCGGTGACGCCACGACCTCGTAGGATTGGGATGCCCATTAAGCGAAAATAATCCGGACTGACGCCATCCAAGATAACGCTCGGACGCTCTCCGGGAGCAACTGCGCTCCGCCCTGCAATGGTGATCCCCGGAAAAGCATGTTGGGCGTTCTCCGCGAGCGGCAGCCAGTCGACTAACGCCGCATTTTCGACCTCTGGTATGTTCTTGACGTGCTCCAGCACCTCCCGGCAGAAAATTCCGACCGGCGGGTGAATCACGTTCAAACCGGTATTCCCCGGATCGGTGGCGTCCATGTACTTCTCTCCGGTCAGCCGTACTTCGGCCGTGAGGAGATTGTCTGGCTTAAATCCCGGGCTCGTGCGCAAGATCCGAGCCAGCGTGTTGATTATGAGTCCCGCACAAATCAACGACACCAACGCTATTGCGATCTCGCCCACCACTAGGATGTTCCGCGTGCGATGATGTGACTTGGTAGCCGTACTCCAGCCTCCCTCTCGTAGGCATTCGTTTACGTCGTTTTTTGACGCCCGATAGGCCGGAATCATTCCGAACACCGGGCCGGTAAGAATGCAGATACCAAACGTAAAGAATAAAACCCGGCCATCCAGAGAAACTCCTGCCGACGGAAGTAGCCGAGAGGACAGCGCGTTGAGAATCCGGACACCCCAGAAGGACAAAATCAAGCCACCCATTCCGCCCACCAGGGAAAGTAAAACACTCTCGGTCAGCAGTTGCCGAATCACACTCCTTCGGCTCGCGCCCAGCGCAATGCGTACGCCGATTTCTCTTCGCCGTCCGTCTCCGCGAACTAACAGCAGGTTGGCGACGTTCGTACAGGCAATCAGGAGAACCAATCCCACTGCCGCAAAGAGCAGGTAGAAAACCTCCGCCGACCGGCCGAAGAGGCCCTTCTGCAAGGGCTGAACTTTCACTCCCAGGTCCTTGTATGCCTCGGGAAAGATCTGCGACAAGCGTTGCGCAGTCAGGTTCATCGCTGATTGAGCCTGCCGGAGAGATATGCCCGGCTTCAGTTTTCCGACGCAAAGCAGCCATCTCGGATCATTGACGCCAGATTCCGAGGCGTTTCCCATACCTTCGATTACGAAAACCTCAGGAGGCCCTGTCCCGAAAAGATCGAATCCCGGATTCAAAACCGCGATGACAGTTCCGGAAAAGGTATCCACGAAAATGCTCCGGCCGAGGACTTTCGGATCGCCCGCGAAATGGCGCTGCCAGAATTCATAGCTGAGGGCGACACCAGTCGATCCTAGCCGTACAGTCTTTTCGTCGGTGGGAATGCTGCCCAGAAAGGAGGTGATCCCGAGCAGGGGGAGTAGGCGCGCGCTGACATGTTGCACGCCAACGCGCTCGGCAAGACCCGCGCTGGACATCGCCACCATGTCTGGCCTCGACACAAACTCCATTTGATCGAAAACTTTGTTGTCGGCTCTCCAATGGGCCACGTCCGCACCCGAGACCGGTCCGCGAGATTGCGGAAATTGCCGGTATGTATTCGATATGGCTACCAGACGATCCTGGTCAGGATAAGGAAGAGGACGCAGAAGAAGCGCATCGGCGGCGCTAAAAATCGTCGTCGTGCCCCCGATTCCGATCGCCAGCGTCAGCACGGCGACCAGCGTAAACCCAGGGCTCTTGCAAAGTCCGCGAGTCGCGTAACGAAGGTCTTGCCCCAGGGCTTCGATCCAACCCGTTATAGATCCGATGCGGCGCACGTCAAGAGTG
This sequence comes from uncultured Acidobacteriaceae bacterium, assembly GCA_963701935.1. GTDB lineage: Bacteria > Acidobacteriota > Terriglobia > Terriglobales > Acidobacteriaceae > Sulfotelmatobacter. The sequence continues at coordinate 254,168 of CAVPBT010000008.1, forward strand.
TACTCTCCTGCAGTCTGTCTTCTCCCTGCTTCCCTTGCCACGGGAATACGCGCCTTCGGCCAGGCCATCGGAATTCATGACGAGAAGATCGTCGGGGATGCGTCAAGGTTTGCCTGCGCTTCAAGAAGTTCCGGTGTATGCTGTGTGCGGCGTTTTCCAGTCTTAAATCGATTCACTAAGCAGTGGGCGGAACTTTCAAGGACCGCCACGTGCTGAAATCTCGGAGGCATCATGGCATTGCATGTCAGGCGTCGTCTTCTTGCAGCTTTGGTGGTGGTGAGTCTTTTGATTTCTGTACGCCTGGCGACCGCGCAGAAGGTCGTCGTCGATGCCGACCCAGCGCACATCGCCAACACGTTCAGCCCCGTCCGCTCGCTGGGTGCGGCCATCGATCGTCTGCGCACCGGCACTCCCGACCACTTACTGAAAGATCCGCTGCTGCACGAAATCCTCGGCGCGGGATGGCAGACCGTGACCTATCGCCAGAATACCGAGTTGATGGTCGAGGCCTGGCACTGGAATCCCGCAGGCAAATGGAGCAACGCCGAAAAGCAGGAAGGCTATTTCGTCGGCAGCGCCGAGCCCGGGGCGGAAATTCATAGTTCGTGGGCGTACCCGCTGCCGCATCGCGGATTCAGTCGCGGCGACGGCAACGGCTGGTCGCGCCTCACCGATGGCGATCCTAAGTCGTACTGGAAAAGCAATCCGTATCTGACCAAGGCCTTTACCGGAGAAGACGACTCGCTGCATCCGCAGTGGGTGATGATCGACCTCGGCAGCAAGATCGATGTGAACGCCATCCGCATCGCCTGGGCCGATCCCTACGCGAAACACTACTCCGTGCAGTTCTGGACCGGTGAACTCGAGCCCTTCTACGACGGGACGACGAAAGGCACATGGCAGACTTTCCCGCTGGGAAGCATCACCGAAGGCAAAGGCGGCACGGTCACGCTCAAGCTCGTTTCCTGGATGATTCCTGTCCGCTACCTCCGCATCTGGATGACCGAGTCCTCCAATACGTGCGACACTCACGGTTCGGCCGACAAGCGCAATTGCGTGGGATACGCCATCAACGAACTCTACGTCGGATCGCTCTCCGCTGACGGGGCATTCAACGACTACGTCACCCATTTCCCCAGCCGCGATCAGACCATAACGTGGCCTTCATCCGTCGATCCGTGGACCGCGTCCACCGACCTCGACCAATCTCGCGGAGATCAAGTTGGATTCGATTTCTTCATGACCTGCGGCGTCACGCGCGGCCTGCCGACCATGGTCCCGATCGCGATGCTCTACGCCACGCCCGAAGATGCGGCCAATGAGATCGCGTATCTCTACAAGCGCCACTATCCCATCTCGTATGTCGAGATGGGCGAAGAGGCCGACGGCCAGCACATGCTCCCCGAAGACTACGGCGCGTTGTACGTACAGTTCGCGACCGCGATTCACAAACTCGTGCCCGAAGCGAAGCTCGGGGGCCCGCCCTTCGAAGGCACATTCGGCGACGTGGAAGTCTGGCCTGATGCCAACGGAAAAGTTTCCTGGATCGGCCGCTTCCTCGATTACCTGAAAGCGCACGGCCGGATCAACGACTTCACGTTCTTCTCTTTCGAACACTACCCGTATCAGGATCGGCCGAACTATTCCTGGGCCGATCTCTATCCCGAGCCCGGCTACGTCAGCCACATCGTGCAAGTCTGGAAAGACAACGGCGTTCCCCCGAACATTCCTTTCTTCATGACCGAAGGAAATATCGGGGGCGGCGCGCCTCCATCAACCGTCAAGAGCGGCCTGTGGCTCGCGGACTACGTTGGCACCATGATGAGCGAGGGCGCGGGCGCTACATACTATTTCCATTACATGCCGTACCCGAGAGAAATGGGCGGCTTCGGAAATTTCCTGTGGATCGACCAGGACTATAAAGTGCTGGGCTATCCCCCGCAGTATCTGGCGGCGCAGGTCATCACCAAAGAGTGGGTGCAGCCGATCGACGCCCCGCACAAACAATACAAGGCCGCCAGCGATGTCAACGATGCGGCCGGCAATGTGATGGTCACAGCCTACGCAGTCGAGCGGCCGGATGGACAGTGGTCGGTGATGCTGGTCAATCGCGACCAGTACAACGACCACGCTGTGAAAGTGGCATTCGCGGGCGGCAAGCGCGACCGCCACTTCTCTGGCGAGGTGGACCGCATTACCTTCGGCTCCAACGAATATCAGTGGCACCGCGAGGGCGTAGGCGGACACGCCGATCCCGACGGTCCGCCCTCAAAATCGAAGGTGGAGGGCGGCGCAGACGTGCTCTACCAGATTCCGAAAGCGTCGATCACCGTCCTGCGCGGACGGATCGGAGACTGACAAAGCGGAGAAGTTCTATGGGCTGAGAGGCGACCGTTCTGCGAGGAACTTCTCGCCCAGATAAGCGGATCCCTCGGCTGAAAGATGGTTGTCGTCTTGATACAGCAGACGTCCGTCGCGCGACGCATAACACGCCGCCGCGTCGCACAGATAAGGGAACGGATCGAACACCGTCAGCCCGCTGAATTCTTTTTTCATCTGGAAAATGACTTGGCGGTACGCGCGATTGCGCGCGTCCACTTCGGATCGAGGCACGCCGCACAAGGAACGTACGTGCGAGAAAAGTGCCACGGGGCGCGGCAGACAGGATCGCGGATTGAAGTTCAACTCCGGCCAGTCGATGAATAAAACTACGTTCTTGCCGGCGGCAGATAGACGCAAAACCGTGTTCCTGAGTGCAGCCGCAAACATATCGGCCTGGTCAGAATTCTTCGCCGCGCCATCCCACGCAATTACTTTTGGCCCCAATGGTGCTTCGCCAAAGTACTGGCCCGACATATTCAGCGGCCCGCGCGCCGAGAGAATGATGGTGCGAACACTGGGGCTGGAAGCGGCAAAGTCCAGCATTCGGTTGACGAGCGGTCTGCAATCTCGTCCCTGGTGCATCCCCAGCGTGTAGGATTGCGTATCGTAAAAAGGCACACATCCCGCCTCGCCGAGATTCATCAAAACCTGAGAATGCCGCGAGTACGCCGAGGCCAGCCCGCCATAAAGTGAGCCGGCATGAGAATCTCCGATGAGCACCACATCGGGCGGGCCCTTGCCCGCCATGCGGCAGAAACGCATCTGGTCGGTACCCAGCGCCTTGAGGCAATCCTTCGAAGAGGGAATCTCCGGTTGCAGCCAACCCACATCGCCGGGGACATTCTTGAATCGGCTGACGAAGCCGCCCTGCGCGTGAATCGTGTGCCCGACGCAGGCGATCATCACCGAAATCACGGTCAGCGCTGCCGTCTTGATCCAGAGCTTGCGGCCGAATCGTATCGGAGACTCCACGAAGCGCCACGTCGCCCATGCCAACAGGAAGCTCAGACCAACGGCGGCAATCCTCACGCCGCGCGACAAATCCTCGCCGCGAAGGATGCGGGCAAATGACAGAATCGGCCAATGCCACAAATACAGCGGATAGCTGATCAACCCCACGAACACCGCGACCCGGTTGGAGAGAATCCTGCGATTGATCCATGCAGCGGGCCCCGCCACAATCAGCAGCGCGGCGCCACAAACCGGGAGCAGCGCCCACCATCCCGGAAATGCCGATTCACGCACCCGCAGCAGCGCCACCCCGATCAGCACCATGCCGACTATGGACAGGATGTTGGGAACGATTGCCGCAGCTGAAGATGTCTGTGGCTGAACTGGAGAGTGAGAAACGAAGTCAGCCCAACTCCCGCTCAGCCGGCGGCCAACATCTGGCCTGAAAATATCGACGTAGGCTAGAGCGCCCCCCATCCACAGCTCCCAGAACCGCGTCTGGGGAAGAAAAAAACTCGACACCGCGTCGCTGCGAACTTGCCACACATTGAGTGAAAACGAAATCAATACCAACGGCACGATGACCGCGAGCAGGTTCCCGCGCAATCGCCAAATCGCCCACAGCAGAAACGGATAGGTCAAATAGAACTGCTCCTCAATCCCCAGCGACCAAAGATGCATCAGAGGTTTAAGGAACGAACTGGTATCGAAATAACCAGCTTCCCGCCGCAAGACGAGGTTCTCGACGTAGCCGGCCCCGCCCAGAATGTGCTTTCCCAGTTGCGCATACTCATCGGGCAGCAGGGAAAACCAACCGAACACCGCGCAGACGGCGAGCACGAGCAGCAGCGCGGGAAAGATTCGCTTGATCCGGTTCGCATAAAAGCCCGGAAAGCTGAACCGTTCGCGTTGTAGACCGCGAAAGATAATGCTGGAGATCAAAAAGCCGGAGATCACAAAGAAAATATCCACACCCACAAAGCCGCCGGGCACCACGTTAGGGAAGGCGTGAAAGAGAAGCACCGGAATGATGGCCAGAGCCCGCAGGCCGTCGACATCCGCGCGATACGCAGGATGGTCGCGCAAGTCCTTTGTGAAAGCTCTGGCGGGAGTTTGTTCCGGCTCGCTCGGCTGCGGAACTGAACCTTGCGCATCACTCGGTTCGCGGACGGTGTTGGAGCTGGAGGACAATTGCGAGCCTTGGGTCACGTGCGGGATTTCAGATTCGGGAGGTGATGGTTCCAAAGGCGAGGCCACGAGTGATTCAAATACGTCCGTCCCCAAGTGAAGGTGAAAAAGAATTCTAGCGCACCACAGGCGGGGACGGAAGTTCCGCGCTCGGGTTGCTGCTGGCCTTCGATTATGGCCTGACCTTTATGGCCTGAACCTGGGAATCCAGCGCGGCACCGCTCGCCGGTATTCTTCGTACGACGCGCCGAACTGCCGCTGCAGCGTGGGCTCTTCGTAGAGGATGACGAACACATGAGCGATCATCAGCATCACGGCTGCGTATTCCGCGAGGTGAATGCTGTGAAATAGTGCGGACTCTCCCGCGATGAACAGCGCCACGCCGATGTACATCGGATTGCGCATGTAGCGGTGCAGGGCGGTGGTCACAAGAAACTTTGTGGGCGCAATCGGCGCCGGAGTGCCCAACCCGCGCACCGCAAATTCCCATGCGCAGCGAAAATAAATCGCCGCTCCCACGAGCGTGACGAGGACGCCCAGCCATGTCAGGGACCCGCTCTCTGGCCTCGCGAAGCCGCCCAGAAGCCAGCGAGGAATCAGTACTGCGACTGTCCCAGGCACGAAGATCGTGAAGAGAATCGTCTTCAGGATGGGTCCCAGGGTACGGGGCATATTCAGCTCAAGAACGGCATGCTGCGGCATGGGAAAAACGATTCGTATCAGGGCATCGCTTCAGCGATGCCGCCGACTTGCAAACCACTTTAGGGAACCTCTGAGCAACCATCAATTTTGAAGGCGGCGGGAATTCCAGACCTGCACCGGCCAGGAATTCCCCTGTAGGGCTTGCGACCTTGCCGGAACCCGCCATTTACGCGGCTTTCAAAGACACTACGCCCTCGCCACCGCCAGCCGTTTGCGGTGCAAGTACAGGTTCACCAGCGCAAAGCTGGCGCACAGTCGATGATGGTTCTTCTGTATCCCGCGGTATCTCACCTTCTCGAAGCCGAAGATGCGCTTCAGAATCCGGAACGGATGTTCCACCTTCGCTCGCACTCTGGCCTTCACCCGGTTCTTGGCCTTCTGTAACTCGTCCACAAAGTTCTTGTACTTGACCCTGCGGCTGGTCATATCTTGCGCTCGCGGAGCCGCCTGCCGGATGGCTTCTCCCTGTCCCTGATATCCACCGTCGCCCCACACCTTGCGCTCTTCCCCGTGCAGCAGATCCGGCAACATGTGCTTGTCCGCTACCGAAGCCGCCGACGTGCACACCGAATGCACATGGCCTTGCTTGGAGTCCACTCCGATGTGCGCCTTCAGCCCGAAGTACCACTGCTTTCCCTTGCGCGTCTGATGCATTTCCGGGTCGCGCTCTCCGCTCCGGTTCTTGGTCGACGAGGGCGCATGAATAATGGTCGCATCCACAATCGTCCCCGTGGTGATGCGGATGCCCCGGCTTTCCAGATACTGGTTCACTGCGTTCAGCATCGCCCCGCCCAGTTCGTGCTTCTCCAGCAGGTGACGAAACCCGAGAATGGTGCTCTCGTCCGGCACCGGCGCACGCCCCAGATCGATGCCCACAAAGTGCCGCAGGACCGGCGATTCATACAGCGCATCCTCCGCCCCCGGATCGCTCAGGTTGAACCACTGCTGTAGAAAATACACCCGCAACATGATGCTCAGTCCTACCGGAGGCCGCCCGTTTTCTCCCTTCGGATAGTGTGGTTCCACCAACCCCTGTAACTCGGCCCACGGCACCACCTGCTCCATCTCCTCGAGAAAGCGCTCCCGCTTCGTCTTCCGCCCGTACTTCTCGAACCCCGTCTGCGCCGCCAGAGTTTGTTGTCGCACTCGCCTTTTCACCTCGACTTACACCCTATACGCTCCGCCTGTGGATCGCAGAGTTCTTCAGAGGTTCCTTAGCCGGTACCGCAGCGGCTGAAGCCGGGCTAACTGCCGTGGCTGCATGGCACGCCTGAAGGCATGCCCCGATACGAGTCTTCTTCCTCAACCGCGCTCTGCTCGCAAGCTTGCGCAAGACAGCCGCCCCCACCTTACTGTAAAATCAATAGCGACGGAAGAGAATCAAGACGCAGCTGCAGCTTCCAGAGTGGATTCCTAGCGGTTTCGGGTTAAGTTCTCCGGGACATTCCATCCACAACATCCGCTGAGACGCAGAAGCGGATTGCGCTGCGCAAATATTGACGCAAATATCGAAGAGATCAGGAGACATCGAATATGGCCGTAGGCGCCAAGATCGCAAAGACAGCCGACCGTAAGAAGGTCATGGACACCACCAAGAGCACGGATTGCCCCAAGTGCGGCAAAGCCACGCGCATCGTGAAGCGCGTAAAAGACCGCGAACGCGGCATCCCGGGCGGGGTTTACATCTCATGCTCGGCGTGTGAGTTTTTCGAGAAGCTGTAGGTTTTTCAGATATTGCTGTGCGTTTTACGGGCAATCCTAGAGCAACCGATCTAACCATGAGAAATCTGATGAAGTGTATCGGAACACTTCCTGCTGCTGGGTGGGCGTACGGAGATGTCATGTGGGTCGCAGCAGCTAGAGAAGGTAACGCTCGCTATTCTAAGACTCATGAGGGAAAGTGGTACTCGGTTACTGCGATTCATTCCCACACCGCTGACGTTCCGGTCCTAATCACGGACGAGGCACTCATTAAAGAACTTGAGGAGTTCTGCTCTAGATGACACTTGGCGAACCGAAGCAGGCGCGCCGGAATGTTATTGGGTACAGGGCCTCAGTCTAGCGCCAGCGCGGCCCTCAGGGCCTCATCCAGATCGACGAGTTTCGACCACGACAGGGAACCTACGAATTGCGTCAGGTCTGCCTTGTGCAAGCTTCTCAGGTTGTCGCAGACGATCCAACTTTCATGTTTCAGCCCCTCGTCCTGCCCGACAGCTACCTGGGTCGAGAGACCGTCGCCGTTCGTGAAGATCGGAGCGCAGACGACTGTCGCATATGCAGAATCGAGTAGCGTCTGCCGGCTGACCACAACGAAGGCCCGATGCCCTTTGGGATCTCCCTCGGGTCTGTGCACGCGATATATCTCTCCGCGCCTCATCGTCGCCGTCCGTACCTTACAATTCTGGAGACTCGCCCAGAGGAGCCTGATCCTCAAGGCCATCCTCGGCGTCGCGGTTCAGCCGTGCGGCGTTCCGGTTGATGATCTCCAGATCGCGCGCATCCCGCTGCCTGCGGGCCTTTTGTTTGAAGTGCTCGCGCATCACAGATTCAATGTAAGCTGAGCGGGATTGCTTTGATCCTGCGTCCCTGTCGATCCCGGTCAGCACCTCTTTCGAGAGTGTGATAGAGGTCTTCTCTTTCATGCTACCATCATACTACCCAAATGCTACCGTTGGAACACCCATTTTCTTGGTGCAGGGCGCGGAAGATATAAGGTTGAGAAAGATATGGTGAAGTAAAGACTAGCGTCGCTACCCGCTGATCTGCCCCAGAATCGCTCTCGCCTCCGCCGCTGGATCTGCCGCCTCTGTGATGGGCCGCCCCACCACGATGTGGCTGGCTCCCGAGGCGATGGCCTCGGCCGGAGTGACGACCCGCACCTGATCTCCCACATTGGTCCCGGCTGGACGCACGCCCGGCGTGACGATCGCGAAGCGGTTTCCCAGCTCCGCGCGCAGAGTCGTGGCTTCGCGGGCGGACGCGACCACGCCCTGGCATCCATTGGCCAGCGCGATCGTGGCCAGCCGCACCACGCTGTCTTCGACCGTGCCGCGAACCCCGATCTTCTCCAGATCATTCCCGTCCATGCTGGTGAGCACGGTGACCGCGAGCACGATTAGTTCGGGCCGCGCCCTTGCTGCTTCCACCGCAGCGCGCAGCATCTTACCGCTCCCCGAGGCATGCACGGTCAGCATACTCACGCCGAGCTTGGCCGCTTCACTCACGGCCGCGCCCACGGTGTTCGGAATGTCGTGATACTTCAGGTCGAGAAACACGCGTCGCCCCGAGGCCACGAGATCCCGCACCACTTGCGGGCCTTCGGCCGTGTAGAGCTGCATGCCGACTTTGTAGGTCAGCGCGGAGTCTCCCACCGCCGCCACAATTTTCTGTGCGGCGGCGGCGGTGGAAACGTCCAGTGCAACGATGAGCCGCTGGCGCGGATCATTGCCCTGCAGATCATTGCTCGGCAAACCAGTATTGCGCATATCTTCGCTGCGGTAGCTGAGGCCACCGTGCGCGCTGGGTAATGTTGGCGGCATCCCAGCCAGTGTACTGGTTTTTACGGGAGTTTTACTACCGGGGGATGGTTTAGGGCGACCGTCTGGTAGACCGGCTTCTGGTCGCGGGGGTTGCTGGGGTTGTTGACCAGGTCCAGACGAACCCGCTGCAGACCACGCGCCTTGAATTGCAGCGCCTGGGCGGCACCATACGACAGGTCGATAATCCGGCCTGGTACGATGGGCCCGCGGTCATTCACCCGGACCACGACCGCCCGGCCATTGCGCAGGTTGGTGACCTTCACGTAGCTTCCCATGGGAAGCGTCAGGTGGGCGGCCGTCATGTCGTACATATCGTACGGCTCACCGCTTGCCGTGGGTTTCCCGTGAAATATCTGGCCGTACCAGGACGCTGTCCCAACTTGATACGGTTTGGTCTTGTCGACCTGTCGGCGGACTTCGGGTTGCTTTTGAACGGAACTAACTGGAGCCGCAATCGCCTCCGAGATGTTCGGTCCCTGAGCCGCTCCCAGGCCGACGATCAGACAAGCGATCGCCAGTCCATGAGCTATACGTCTTCGCATTCAGTTCTCCTCGCATACTCAAAAGTGCCTTGGCCTTTGGCTGGTGTTTCTCTGCAGTTTGTAAATGCTATCGGCGTGCCAAACCCCTGTCAAGGCGATTTGGGGGGTAGAGCTATGACCTCCTAGTTATGGATGTCACACGTAACCCATTGTTAATCTAGGCACATCCGGCGAAGGCCCTTTATTTCAGGAAGGTTACGTATTTACCAAAGGGTAAATAACTAAAGGCCAGGGGTAAGGTAGAATTTACAACCTCAACGGAATCAATGACTTACAGGATCAGAATCTGCAACTTACATAGAATCATCTATTTACAGGCTGTCCCCAAGGACAGCACCTAAAGATTTTTTTCTCGATGCCTGCTCCGAAAGTAACATCCGTAGGGTGCCGATGTGAGATGCTGGGCCCGGAATCGGGTTACGATTCAGACTCGTTCGAACGGAAGGCCATGCCCGAAAAACCGCCGATCATCCTCACCATTGCGGGGTTCGACCCTTCCTCCGGAGCCGGAGTCACCGCCGACATTAAGACCATTGCCGCCCACGCCTGCTATGGCGTGGCCTGCATCACGGCCATGACGGTACAGTCCACGGCCGGGGTAAAACGGGTCGAAGTCGTCGATCCCGCCCTCATTTCCGACACCCTAGAAGAGCTAGCGGCCGACATGGAGATCGCCGCGGTCCACATCGGCATGCTCGGATCGGGCAAGGTAGTCAAGGCGGTAGCCGACTTCCTTTCAAGCCAGGCGGGAGGCCGCTCTGCCAACCAGGTCATGAAGGCGCGCCTGCCCAATATCGTGCTCGACCCCATCCTCAAGTCGTCCTCCGGGGCAGATCTGCTGGACGCCTCCGGAACCAGACTTCTGGTCGAAAGGCTCATTCCTCTGGCGGACGTCGTGACCCCTAATGTTGACGAAGCAGCGGTTCTCACCGGGCTCAAGGTTCAGGAACTGGACGAAATGAGGGCTGCTTCCAGCAAGTTGCACGAGATGGGTGCCTCCGCAGTGGTCATCACCGGGGGACACCTGGAGAAAGCCATCGATCTGCTGAGCTTCACCACCAAGCGGGGGATCGAGCAGGAGGTCTTCAAGGCAGAGCGGCAGCGCTCCAACTCAACCCACGGCACCGGATGCGCCTTCGCCACCGCGATGGCCTGTCACCTGGCACTCGACCGGGGATTGGCCGAGGCAGCCCTCCTGGCCAAGACCTATGTGACGGCCGCGATCTCCAATGGTCAGCCGCTGGGCCGCGGAACGGGCCCCGTCCATCACCTTTATAGGATGACCCAGCAGAGGCGTGCGGCAGGATCGGGAAGTGAAACGTAAGATGGGTTACTCGCGCTCGCGATCAGAGGGCTTCTTCAGCAGGATGCCAGCCACAAACGCCGCAGTTGCGCCCAGCAGCCACTCTGCCCGGTAGAACTGAATCGCCTGCCAGTCGACGTAGGTCTTGGCCGTCAGCAGTCCGACCAGCAGTGCTCCCGCAACGCACCCCACGCCGACTACAAAGGCGATCAGCGACGCGGTGGGAAGACCCAGCCAGTTCTTGATCTCGTGGAAATGCAGGTAGCGCAGCCAGGAAGGGAAGGCAATCTTACTCCAGGAAACGCTTGTGACCAGAGAGTGCATCCGCGATACCGCCTGTTGCCAAATCCTGGCGATCGCGGCAGCGTCGGCGCGAGCCTCCGGGCTGACTGCTTCCGGACGCCGGCCGCCGCAGGAGTGACAAAAGCGCGAGCCCAGCAGATACTCGGTCCCGCACCGCGGACAGGTCTCGGCCATCGTGGGATGGGATTCCCGGACGACCAACTCTTCTGCTACGACCGGCGATGGCGGCCGCCAAAATTCCTGATGTGTTTCTTGAACTACCTGCGACATAGCATGTCCTACGGAAAAATCCTAAGGGCTTTATGGCATTCCGACCGCCAAATCCCCCCTGACTCTAAGTCCCCCAATGCCAGATACTTGCAATTATTTCCAACATCCTGCCATGGTTTCCGCAGGCAATAATTACGCGCGTCAGCGAGTAAAGATGCACCAGTTACGAAAGCCCAGGCACTCCTAAACGTCATCTAACCCACAGCGCCCCGGAGCCAGCCGAGTTCTATTCGGCGGACCGGGGCCGACCGCTCACACAAGCCTTACCACAACCCGGTTTCAAAAACCTGGTTTCAAAACCTGTATGGTCTGGTGGCTGCGGAAATTATAGGGTTCGATCGGCGCTCAGACAGGTGGCATCCACGGCACGTAGATGACGTTCTTGGTTCAGGGGCATTCTGTGGGGCAGCCATGTGGGGACAGCCATGTAGTGACAGCCGCCCTCGGCTGTCAGTCGAGCGCAGCTCGACTTTTTCTGGCCGAAGCCCGACTTCGTTTAGACTAGGAGTTCATTCCGATCTGTGACCGCGCAAACCAATCTCCCGAAGTTGACCCGGCACGCTGAGGATCTACTGCTCCTTCTGTGCCTCGTCCTTTCCGCGTGCCTTCCAGCACTAAGCCAGTCGAACTCCACAGCGAGCCCCACCCACGGAGCACCGCACGATCCTCAAACCGACACCGCCTTCGATCATTTTTACAACATGGACTATGACCGGGCGACGCAGGAGTTCGAGAAGATCGTGGAGAAGCATCCCAACGATCCCTTTGCGGTCAACCACCTGCTCACCTCAGTGCTGATGCACGATCTCTACGACACTGGAGCGATGAACACCGGGGACTACGCCAATGACAGCTTCATCGGGCGCACCCCTCGCCCCACCGATACGAAGATCAAGGACCGAATCAAGGAACTGGTCCGACGCGCGGAAGCGCTCGAGGAGCAGCAACTCAAGGCCAATCCGAAGGATGTGAACGCTCTCTACTGCCGCGGTGTCACGCGCGCACAGTTCTCCGTCTACACCGGCCTGGTGGAGCGGGCGTGGTTTTCCGCCTTGCGCAACGCCGTCGGAGCGCGCCACGACCATGAACATGTGCTTGAAATCGATCCCAACTATGTGGACGCGAAGATGGTTGTGGGCACCCACAACTACGTGATCGGACGCCTGCCCTGGAGCGTGAAAGTGGCCGCGGCCCTGGCCGGGCTCAGCGGATCGGCGGAGAAAGGTCTCGACTACCTGCGCGAGGTCGCCAAAAGCGATGGCGAGAACTCGGTCGACGCCAAAGTCGTGCTGACTCTGTTCCTGCGCCGCGAGCACCAGTACGATGAGGCGCTCGGCTACATGAACGAACTGTCGGTGAGGTATCCCCGCAATCACCTGTTCCTTACTGAGGTGGCGAACCTGCAGCGCTCGTCCGGCCGTCTGCAGGAGGCGGAAGCCACCTATCGCAAAGTGTGGCAGAACGGCCGGGAAGGGAAGTACGGTACGCTGCATTACGAACTGGCTGCGTGGGGTCTCGGAGAGCTATTGCGCAGCGAGAAGAATCTTGCCGCCGCGGCCACCGCTTACGACCTGGTTAACGAAGCGCCCAACCCGGACCCCGACATCCTGCAAAAGGCCAACCTCGCCGCTGGAGAAATGTACGACCTGCTCGACAAGCGGGAACTCGCCATGAAGAAGTATCAAACCGTGCTGGCCGGCAACGCCAACACCGGCCCCGCCGATCAGGCCCGCCGCTACATCAAAGAAGCCTATCGGGAATAGACCATTTTGCGAGGCGTTGGGCTCCGGACTTTGCACTCCACGCATTCGTTGGTCGGTCCGCACAATCCTCTGTTATAATCAATGCATCAATCGATCAATGGATGGAGATTTCGATGAACCGCCGCGTTGACGCCCACCTCGCCCGTACACAATTCGGCCAGATCATGGACCGCGCCGTTGAAAACAACGAGCGCTTTGTCGTCGAACGGCGCGGAGAGCCGGCCGTTGTGATTATGAGCGTGCAGGACTTCATCCGCACCGCAGCGCCTCCCCCGGACTGGCTGACGAAAGCCTGGAACGGCGCCAAGAAGCGAGGTTTGGACAAGCTCTCCGCAACAGACATTGACGCCGAAATTTCAGCCCACCGGCGCGAGAAAAGGAAGTGATTCGCGCGGTCATCGACACGAATGTTCTCGTGTCGGCAATGATCTCTGATGCCGGAAATGAAGCCTTGCTCGTCATGGCGGTGAACCAGGGACTGGTTGCTCCTTGCCTCTCAGCCGAAATCCTCGAAGAGTACCGTGAGGTCCTCCTCCGACCAAGATTTGGGTTTCCGGCAGACGAGGTCGAGGCGTTGCTCGACATGGTACGGAGCCGTGGCAGCGTTCACGATCCGGTTCCGATTGTCCGCCTTTCGCCCGACCCGGACGACGACAAGTTCATCGCCTGCGCGGTGGCGGCGAAGGCGGACTATCTTGTGACCGGGAACAAACGTCACTTTCCCCAGATCCAGCCCGCCAGTGCCAAGGTGGTCAACGCGGGCGAACTTCTTGAAATCATTACCCTTGATCTGTAAGAAGAGTGTTCGTCCGGAGGGAACTTTCGGCCTACAATTACGTACCCTATAGTGGAGGCGGAGCCATGTACTGCAACTATTGCGGAAAAGTGATTCAGGACGATGCTGCCGTTTGTGCCTACTGCGGCGTCCGCGTTGGCGCTTCGCTGGCCCGGACTAAGCTGGTCCGTCCGCGGATCGGGCGCAAAGTCGCAGGAGTTTGCCTCGGCTTTGCGGAGTACTTCGACATCGACGTCACGGTGGTGCGGATTGTCTGGCTCGTCACTGCAATCATGACTTGTGTGGGGTTCATCCCCTACGTTGTCGCATGGATCATCATGCCGGAGGAGCCTCTGTCGCTGCCAGCGCCCATGAACGCGCAACAGGCGACGAATCCGTAGCCGCGTTAAGCGACGTCGCCCTCAGACGCCAGTTTTTCGGCGAGGCCCGGAAGCCGAGAGCCGGACGCCGGAAGCCGAACTTATGTTCTAATCCCCTGCATGGAGCGTAACCCCTCCCACAGCATCAAGAGTGGCGACGCCGAAATCTTCTACTGGTCGCTCGGCGACGGCCCTCCGGTTGTCCTGCTGCACCCCTTTCCCGTCCATCATGAATTCTGGCTGCCTGTGGCTGAAGTGCTGGCCACGCGTTATCGCATCGTCCTGCCCGATCTGCGCGGACACGGCGAGTCCAGCGTTGGCGAGGGTCCAGCCACGATGGAGAAGCACGCCGCCGATATCGCCCGAGTCATGGATGACGCCGACATCGGCGCCGCCCCGCTCGTGGGGGTGTCGATCGGCGGATACGTCCTGTTCGAATTCTGGCGAAGGTATCGCGGCCGTGTGGCCGCTCTCGGCTTGTGCAACACCAAAGCTCCCGCCGACAGCCCGGAAGCCCGCGCCGGACGCCTGCAGGCCGCCAACGACGTTCTCGAACGCGGCACCGAACCGTTCTTCGAGTCGATGGTTCCGAAACTCCTGGCGAAGACTACCCGCGAGATGCGTCCCGATCTGGTCGACGGCGCGCGGCGCATGATGCGCAAAATGTCGCCCGAAGACGTCGCGCAAGTGCAGCGTGGCATGGCTGCCCGTCCTGACTCCATTGCCACCTTGAAGACGATCAATGTTCCGACCATGCTCGTGACCGGAGATGAGGACACGATGACCGGCGTGAACGAAGCGGAGTTGATGCGGCAACACATCGCGAATAGCGAATTGTTCGTGATTCCAAAGGCGGGCCACTACTCGCCGTGGGAGCAACCGGCGGACGCCGCCAAGATCCTGCGCGTGTTTCTGGACGGCTTGCGCTAAACCACTCAGGCGTGCGGATCGTGGCATTGCATTCCATGCGAAGCGAAGAGCATGCTTTGTCGACCCCCAGAAAAGTGACCGCCTGAAAGTCGGCTTGATCTAGAATCGAGGACGCCATGAAGAAACTTGTTCTTCTGTTCGCTCTCCTCCAGCTTTGTGCCGCCGCTCAGACCGCCACGCCGCCACGCCCGCGCATTCTCGGCATCGACCACGTGTCGTTCTACACCACCGCTCCCGACGGCGTGAAGAAACTGTACGGTGACGTTCTTGGTCTGGCTTCGGCCGACCCGTTCGAACCGGGCGGGACGCTGCGTTACCTCGTAGGCATGCAGTGGGTCGGCTATAGTCCCGCGCCCGATCCCAAGTCCAACGACCGCATGGATCATGTAGCCCTGAGAACTGACAACATTGCGGCGATGCGAAAGTATCTGATGGCGGAGGGAATCAAAGTTCCCCAGATTGAGGGGCGAGCCGACCGCAGTCTTTTCTTCTTCGTCACCGATCCGGAAGGGCACAAGATCGAGTTCGTCGAACGGAACAACGCCGCAGCCTCGCCCGCGGCCACCGCGGCGTCGCGCCACATGATTCACGCTGGTTTTCTGGTCTATCACCAGGAGGCCACAGACCACTTCTACCGCGACATCCTCGGCTTTCGTCCGTACTGGCATGGCGGCATGAAGGATGATGTGACCGAGTGGCTTGCCATACAGGTTCCTGACGGCACGGACTGGATCGAATACATGCTGCACCAGCCGGAACATGCCGACCTGCAACTGACCGGAGTCATGAACCACATTTCGCTCGGCGTCGTGGACATCAAGAAAGCCCAAGCCACCCTGGAATCGCATGGCTGGAAACCGCACGGGGACGAGAAAGCGCAGATGGGCAAGGACGGCAAATGGCAGCTTAACCTCTATGACCCCGATCTGGTGCGCGTCGAGTTGATGGAATTCAAGCCCGTGCAGAAGCCCTGCTGCAGCGATTTCACCGGGCCGCATCCATCGGAGTAGTTTTGCGTACGGTTCTGTACGTACAAAGCCTGAAAACGTACAATATTGTACGTTATATATGTACGTACGACAATATCGTTCCAGTGCATGGAGGCTTTTGAGCGTCGGGATCGTCGCCTAGGATGCCGTTTCCGGAGCCGGAAACGGCCATGGCAGCGACGATCGTTGCCGAGGTCAGGGCAGAGGTCATCCGCGGCGCGATCGTTCGTCCAGCAGCCTGCCAGGGCCCTTCTACGATTTTTCAATCACTTGCACGAAGGCTCAATGACTTAGGCGGTTTTCAAGCGTTATGGCCGCGCCAGATTTGTTAGAATCCTCTCGCTATGTCAACGATCGATACAACTCTCGTACCTGTGCAAACCGTGAGCGCCAAAGGGGATGGCCCGGCCGTCGACGTGAGCGGCGCCGTCAGCCGCGTGTTCCTTGTGACCCTCGCGATCACGAAGATCATCGAGCAGGAGGCGCTCGACCTCAGCGTTTTCGGATCGGCCGACGGCACGACTTGGGGCGCGAAGTCCATCGCTGCGTTCCCCCAGAAGTTTTATTGCGAAGAATCTCCGCTGCTGCTCGATCTGAGCGCTCATGCAGACGTGAAATTCGTGCGCGCTCACTGGGAGGTCGCGCGCTGGGGCCGTGGCACCGAGACGCCCATGTTCGAGTTCAGCGCAACGCTGAAAGAAGTTCCGGCCAACATTCTCAAAGAGGCCACCGCGGAAGCCAAGGCGATGGCGTAAGAGATTGCAGATTGTAGATTTAGGATTGCAGATTTGAAACGTCGCCTCGACGTTGTTTTCAATCTGCAATCTGAAATCTAGAATCTGCAATCTATTGCAGCCCCCAGCTTCTCTGCTCCTAATCCACTATATTGATCTCAGCATGAAAAACGGTTCCTCAGTCATTGTGCGTCCAGCGCGCAAGGTGCGCGGCACTGTGCGACTGCCTGGCGACAAGTCGATTTCGCACCGCTACGCCATGCTGGCGGGCATCGCCGACGGACCATCGCGCCTGGAGAACTATTCGACCGGCGCCGATTGCGCCAGCACTCTCGGATGCATGCGCTCGCTGGGCGTCGCGTGGGAACGGAAGGAAGGTCCAGACAACGTCATCGAAGTGAAGGGAAGCGGCCTGTCGCTCTCCGCTCCCGCCACCGCGCTCGACTGCGGCAACTCGGGTTCGACCATGCGCATGTTGAGCGGCATTGTCGCGGGCCAGAAGTTCACCAGCGAGATGATCGGCGACGAATCGCTGTCGCGCCGTCCCATGGCGCGCGTGATCACTCCGCTGACCGCGATGGGCGCGCAGATTGCATCGCATGAAGGCAAGCCACCGCTGCGCATCACCGGCGCGGCGCTGAAAGCGATTGACTACGCCATGCCGGTGGCCAGCGCGCAGGTGAAATCCTGCCTGCTGTTTGCCGGACTGTTCGCCGACGGCGAGACGCGCATTGTCGAACCGCTGCGTACTCGCGATCATGGCGAAGTCGCGTTGCGCGCCTTCGGAGCAAAGCTCGATCGCAAGAGCGGCGGCCCGGGCAGGGCAACGGGCGGGGTAACGGGAAATGAAGTGCGCATTCGTGGCGGGCAGCGCCTGCGTGGCATCGAAGCGCGGATTCCGGGCGATCTGTCGAGCGCGGCATTCTTCCTGTGCGCGGCCGCGTTGTTCCCGGATTCGCAGCTGACCGTTCCGGGCCTATTGATGAATCCCACGCGCGCCCGCCTGCTCGACATCCTGATGCAGCTCGGCCTGCGCATTTCCGTCACGCAACTCGACGAGATTCACGGCGAGTTGGTCGGATCGCTGCAGATCGAAGGCGGCCGGCTCACGCAGGCCACGATTGCGGGAGCCGACTCGGCCGCGCTGATCGACGAGATCCCCGTGCTGGCGGCGATCGCTCCCTACACAGAAAAGGGAATTGAGGTCCGCGACGCGAAGGAATTGCGGGTGAAGGAATCCGACCGCATAGCAGCCGTGGCCGCGAACCTCCGTCTGATGGGCGCGCAGGTGGAAGAACTCGAAGATGGATTGACGATTCCCGGAGGGCAGACTCTTCACGGCGCGGAACTCGACTCCTGCGGCGATCACCGCATCGCCATGGCCTTTGCCGTCGCGGCGCTGCGGGCTGAGGGCGACACGCTCATCCGTGGGGCGGAGTCGGCCGCGATTTCGTATCCTGCGTTCTTTCAAACGCTGGAAGAAGTCGTAGAACGATGAGCATGTGGGGACAGCCGCCCTCGGCTGTCCGTCGAGCGCAGTTCGACGGTTTTGTCCTTTTTCGCCCGACTGCCGGGCTTTGCCCGGTGCGACAGCCGAAGGCGGCTGTCGCCACACGCGCAGCTCTTCAACCACGTTCCCCCAGTAACTTCCGGTCTATGACCGCCGTGACCTGTCTTCTGTCTGCACGCCATTGAAGAATGGGCTCTAACCGAGAGGGCGCGCTCGCCTCGGTCTCGATCTTCATGGGGCGTTCACCTATTGTCTGGGGGTGCGTGAAATGCGTTCCAAGTGGATGCTGTGTGTTGTTCTAGGCGTGGCCTCCGCGGCTTTTGCCAAAGATCCGAAGCCCTATCAGACGGGCAAGTTGCTGCAGATGGATTCGGTGCAGTGCGGCACCGTCAGAAAAGAGCTTCGACCAGCGTCGCCGGGGAAATGCTGGGCACCGATTCCGGCAGCAAGAAGACCCAGGAACTTCTTTGCCAGGAGTACGTGCTGCAGGCCGAGCGCGTGACCTATCGCATTCGTCCGCGGGATGAGAAGCATCCGGTGCTATTGCCCGTGGGCGAGCTGGCGCAGTTCCGCTTGCAGAAGGACAAGATGCTGTTGCGCACGGAAGATCCGGGCAGCAAGGAGCGCGAGTACATCGTGGTGTCGATGGCTCCGCGGTCCGACGGCACCTCAGCCGACGCGATCCCTGTCCACCTGAATCACCTGCAGTAGCGCAATCGCAAACTACGAGATGAAACGGCGCGGAGATTGATCCGCGCCGTTTCTGTTGGTTCCATTCGAGGTCGGGCTGTCCGCCGCCCCTGCTGATGCGAAAAGCCCCACCCTTCGACTTCGCTCAGGGCCGGCTTTCTCGCAAAGAACGCGAGAAATGGGGCACCCGTCCGAATGGTTCGAATCCGTCACTTCTTCCTGTGACCCGTGTCACAGCACGGCCCATCCCGTTCCTCCACACTGAAAAGTTCGAAATGCGGATTTCTTCCGCTGACAGGGACTGGTTCCAGTGGATGCCCATCCACAACTCTATGTGAACCCGTGGGTCGTCACCGTCTCGGTGATGCTGGCGACCTTCATGGAAGTGCTCGACACCACCGTTGTTAACGTCTCGATTCCGCACATTGCGGGCAACCTCGCGTCGACCAATGAAGAAGGCACGTGGGTGGTCACGTCGTACCTGGTTTCGAACGCCATCGTGCTGCCGATTTCCGGCTGGCTGGCGAACCACCTGGGGCGCAAGCGCCTGCTACTGATGTGCGTCGCGGGATTCACCGTGACATCGCTCTGCTGCGGTCTTGCTACTTCGCTGTCGCAGCTGATTATTTTTCGCGTGCTGCAAGGCCTGACTGGCGGAGGGCTGCAGCCTCTGGCCCAGGCGATTCTGCTCGAGACCTTCCCTAAGGAACGGCACGGGCATGCCATGGCGGCGTTCGGCATCGGCATTCTGCTGGCGCCGATTCTCGGGCCTACGCTCGGTGGATGGATTACCGACAACTACAGTTGGCGCTGGATTTTTTATCTCAATCTACCTGTGGGTGGGCTCTCCCTGTTCCTCATGAACAAGTTTGTGTTCGATCCGCATTACGTGAAGCGCAGCAACGGAGCGCGCGTCGATCTGTGGGGGATCGGGTTTCTCGCGCTGGGCATCGGCTCGCTGCAGATCCTGCTCGATACCGGTCAGCGCAAAGACTGGTTTTCCTCACACTACATTCAGACATTCGGGGCGCTGTGCGCATTTGGCTTGGTCGCCCTGATCATCCGGGAGTTGATGACGGATCATCCGGTCGTCGATTTGCGCGTGCTCCGCGACCGGTCGTTCAGCGCCGGGGTGTTTCTGATCAGCATGCTGGGTTTCGTTCTGTATGCCAGCCTGGTTTTGTTGCCGCTGTATCTGCAGACGCTGATGGGGTATCCCGCGTACAACTCGGGATTGGCGCTGTCGCCGCGAGGCATCGGGGCGCTGCTCTTCACTCCGCTGGCGGGCCACCTCACCACCAAGACCGATCCGCGGAGGCTGCTCGTGATAGGCATGGTGCTGGGCTCGGTCACTATGTTCGATCTCTCGGGTCTGAATCTCTACGCCGGCTTCTGGGATATCTTCTGGGCGCAGGTGCTGCAGGGAGTCGCGCTCAGCTTTCTGTTTATTCCGCTTATGTCGCTGGCCATGTCGCACATCTCGCCCGAGAAGATGGGAAACGCCACCAGCATCTTCAACCTGATGCGCAACATTGGCGGCAGCGTGGGCATCGCGCTCATGACCACCTTCCTGGCGCGGCGCTCTCAAGTGCACCAGAATCATCTAGTGGCGAACGTTACTGCGGGCAGCCCGCAAACCATGCGACTGTTGTACGGATTACGGGCGAACTTCATCGCGCATGGCATCGACGGCGTCACCGCCACGCGCAAAGCCCTCGGCGCTGTTTATGGCATGGTCCAACAGCACGCCGCCATGCTGGCGTTTGTCGAAGCCTTCTGGGTGATGGGAGCCGTGTTTCTGGGAATGCTGGCGTTCCTGCCGCTGCTGCAGTATTCCAAGCATGTGCGTGCGGTGAAGCCCACGGTTGACGCGGGGCAAGCGGTTCTTCCTTCGGACAGTGCGCACGATTGGCCGGACGTTCTCGAACACGAGGCCTACGACGAAGAACACGACCTCGTCCTGCACTAGGCGCTCGAACTGGTCCATCCACTTCCGTTGCAGAGAGCCTTGGTCCTCGGGGCTGACTCAGTTCGTTCCGCTGGTCGCGCTGGCTGGCTGCAGGACGGCTTCAGGCACATCGAATTGGATAGGGCGATTGTAATCGGAGTAGGAATAGCGGCCGCCGTTTTTCATGGTCATCTCGTACGGCAGATGGTCAGCCACGCCGATGCAGATCGAACCGTCCTGGGCATTGAGGGCGGACCGTACGGCGAACTTCCATTCCCGGCAGCGAACCCCGTTTACCGTCTTCTTGTCGCCTTCTTCGGTGATGGCGTGGCTGACCAAGAGGTACATATCCGGCAGCAGATCGCGAACCGTGCCGCGCGCCAGGTTGTCGCAGTACCACTTGGCGGAATAGCGCTCGCCGGCGTACCCGTTGTTTTCCCAGGCTCCGTCGCGGGCATGGCTGTATCTCTGCTCGCCCACCAGCAATTCATCCTCGTTCATCTCGAAAGGCGAATCAGAGTTGGCCTGCGAATCTTGAGAATGCTGGCGGACAATCACGCGGTTGCAATCCACTTCCCATAGCCTTTCCGAATGCTGGGCGCCCGACGCGCTCTCGGTATACACGCCGCGAAAGCTTTTGACCTGCTTGATCGATTCCAGTGTTTTCTTGAACTCCGTGTCCCCGCTGCTCGGGTTCACGGCCTGGCCTACTCCCCAAAAGATTGTGCCAGCTACCAGCAGACACGCGCCGATCCAAAGCCAACGACGGTTATCCATAATGGAGCCCTCTCCCCAAGTGCCTCTCGCGCTCAGGTTAGTGGACAGAATCGGCGCGTGAAAGTTACGGACGTACCTGAACTGGAAATTGTGGATGGATCAACTCTGCGGCCGCGACCTCAAGGGGGGGCGTTCGGGAGTCATGCCCTCATCGGCGCCGTTTACTCGGAGCGCAGAGCCACCATAGGATCGACTTCCATAGCTCGGCGAGCGGGGATATATGAGGCGAGTAGGGCGGCCATCATCACCAGAACGGAGACGGCGGCGTAGGTGAGTGTATCGGTAGCTGAGACCGCGAACAGCAAACTCGACAGCAGACGGGCGGCGAAAACCGCGCCCGTGATTCCGATGACAACTCCGATTAACGCCAAACGCCCGCCTTGTCTCAGTATGAGCCACATAACATCGCGCTTCTGCGCACCCAATGCTATTCGCACCCCCATTTCAGGCACACGTTGCGTAACGCCATACGAGATCACTCCGTAAACTCCCACGAGTCCGAGCACCAGCGCCAGGCCGGCGAAAATGGCGAAGAGAAACATCGTCGATCGGGGAGCCGCCAGGGATTGATCGACGACTGTGGTTAATGTCTGTATTTCACTTAGCGGTACATCAGGGTTGATGCTCGCCACGATTCGGCGAACGTCAGTTGCCAGGCTCCCCGAAGCGCTCGCACCACGTACAACCAGTGTCATCTCGGCTGGCTGCGTGGGAGCGAACCAGCCTGACGCGCCTGAACTGTTCCCGTAGGGGCGATAGATGGCGCCTTCAACAAAGTCTGGTAGACGGTAGGCCATGCTGGATTCATTGACGTCGCCAACGACACCAATGATCGTCGTCCAGTCCTTCTCGAAAACTCGCTTCACGTGCTTTCCGACAGGATCTTCATTCGGCCAGAACTTCTTCGCAGTCGCGTCTGTGATCAGTCCGACGGGCATAGCTCCTGGATCCATGTCCGCCATGGTGAATCCGCGTCCGCGCAAGATCGGTATGCTTAGAATTCTGAAGTACTCAGGTGAAACCACAGACTCAAAAATGGGTGGCGCAGGATCGCTTGGATTGCGCGGATGGTCTTCAACGTCAGCTGAAAAGAGAGCGGTTCGCCCGCTCAGTGGCAGCACGTTCACGATTGCGGCGCCTTCGACCCCGGCGTGTGCCTCGACGTGCTCCAACAAATCACTATAGAAATTCCGGCAGCGAGCCGCAGCCTTGCAAAAACTTTGGTTGGGCGTGACTCGCGCCGTCAATATGGATCGAGTCTGGAAGCCTGGACGGACACGCGACAACTCCCATAGGCTTTTCACCAATAGTCCGGCGCTGATCACGACAATGACAGCAAGCGACAGCTCCGATATAGAAAGAGCGCTGCGAAGACGCTCGCCGGCGGCAGCAATCGAGCGTTGGCATCCGACTTTAATCGCTGTCGTTAAGTCAGCTCGCGATGAAAGGAATGCGGGCGCGATCCCAAACACAAGTCCCGCGAGAATCGAAACGCCCGCTGTGAACGCTAGGACATGCCACTCCACGCCGACACTTGCCAGGCGAGGAGTGTCGGCAGGGAGAATTGCTTTGAGCCACGGAAGAGCCGCCAACGCGAGTAGCACTCCAACAGTTCCACCAGCCACTCCAAGCAAAACACTCTCGGTTAAGAGCTGGCGGCAGACCCGCCAACGGCCAGCGCCAAGCGCTGCCCTCAATGCGATTTCTCTTTGGCGGGCGGCTGCTCTCGCCAGCAGTAGGTTAGCCACGTTAACACATGCGATCAGCAGAACAAGGCTGATCGCACCCAGCAGAACGAGCAGCTTTGTTTTGACATCGCCAACCAGACTGTCGCGAAGGGAATCAACGCTCACAGAAGCCCAAAGCGCATCCGGCATTCTCCACGGAAACATCCTCCGCAACTGCGGGACTTTGGCACGGAACTCTGCATTTGCCTGCTCCATCGTTGCTCCCAAATGCAGTCGTCCGACAACAGGCATGAATCCGCCTCCCCAGTACGCTCCGACGGCGCTGGGATCTAAATGGAGCGGAATCCAGAACTCAGTTTTTGAGGACGAAAGCTGAAACTCGGCCGGCATAACGCCGACGATCTCTCGGCTGACGCCTTCGAGCGTGATTGAGCGACCAACCGTATCCGTATTGCTGCCGAATAGGCGCTGGTATAACCCTTCGCTCAGGATGACCACATGATCTCTGCCGGGCTGGTCTTCGGCGTCCAGAAAAATTCTTCCACGCTCCGGGCGGACGCCAACCACCGAAAAGAAATTGGCAGAGACGGCGGTACCGTGCACCCGAATTGGTTCTCCCAAGCCCGTTAGGTTCATCTCCTCACCGTCGCGATATCCAGCGACATCCATCGTGCGAAACCCGGTGCGCATAGCCACGACTGCGCCCTCTGGATAGGAGTCGGTAAGCTGAACCAGGCGGTCCTGTTGTGGGAACTGTAATGGCTGCAGCAGCACGCCATTCACCAAGCTAGAGATTGCGGTGTTCGCGCCAATGCCGAGAGCGAGAGTGATTACCGCGACCGCGGTGAATCCCGGGCTCTTGCGCATCTGCCTCAGTGCGTAACGAAGATCTTGAAATAGGCCGCTCATAGGTTCCTGGTCATGCTGTAAGAGGGCTACGGAGTGGACCTTCGACGCGCGGCCGATGGGGACGTGGCCACGTCGCCAGGTTCGAAGCTAAAAGTCTCGCCCGCAACGAGCATCAGAGTCAACATCTTCGATCCGAAGAGGCAACGACGCGGCTCCATCGAGGCAGTGCTTATACCCGGTGCCACTCCTTGACTAAGCAGATAGCAGCAGTTTGTTCTCCAACTGTCCGCCCAGGCAACCGCTATGTTTTTGTTTTACTTGGCGCAGTGCTCGAACCCGTCGATTGTCCGTTACCGGCTGACAGCGTCCAAAACCGAACAGTTATTGGGAACGAAAAAAGCCCGAGCGCGCCGCCTGATCGGATCGAGAGTGGTTGGTCGGCTACTTGGAAATTACCGTTCAGAAACCGGCTGGCAGGTGGGTGCCTACCGGCTGTGATAGAGTATTGCCCACCGCAAGGGCCGGCTGTGGGAGCTGGCCGAATCCAGCCAGATTGCCGCTGTGCCGAAGGAGTGATCCATGACGACCCTCCGCGAACTGGTGAAAGACCGAAAGCTTTATTCCATGGAAGCCACGCGCACCGTGCTCGAGGCCGCGCGTTTCATGATGGAGCACAACATCGGCGCCCTGCCGGTGCTGCGCAATGGAGAACTCGTGGGCATCCTGTCGGAACGCGACATCATGAACCGAGTCGTGGCCGTGGGCCGCACACCGGGCACGACTGCGGTTTCGGAAGTGATGACCGCGAACCCGCGCGCCGTGCATGCCGACGAGAGCATCGAGGAGTGCCTGTTCATTATGCGCGAGTTCGGCTTCCGACATCTGCCGATCGTCGACGGCAAGGACTTGAAGGGACTGGTTTCGCTGCGCGACGTCCTCATGCATCAGGCTGCGGAGATCGAGCGTCTGGCGCGCAAAGCGGCAAGTTAAGGGGCTTCCGGCTTCCGGCGTTCGGCTTCCGGAATGCCAGAGCCAGCAGGCCGACACTCGGTGCTAACTTTTCGCGGCCGAGCATTCCGGAAGCCGAACGCCGAACGCCGGAAGCCTTTTCTTCACTGCCGTTTTCTTAGCATCACTTCTCCCGGCTGGGGCGGAAGTTTGAAGGGAAACTCGAAGACCTTCCCGTCGAACGGCACCCGCAGGATGAATTCTTCCTGCTTCTTCCATGCACCGATCCACTTGCTCTGCGTGCTGAAGAGGATCCACCCGCTGGTTTCAGGATGGCCCGGTCCCAGGCGCGTGGCTCGCAGAGTGTTTTTGCCGACGAACTCCTGCAGTTCGGTCGAATCTTTCAGGAACGCCCGTAACAAGGCCTCTTGCTCTTCTTTCTTTTCCGGATGCTTCTCCACCTCGCGGGCGGTCTGGTGGTTGAGTTCGTCGGCGTCGTTCTGAACTTTCTCGGCGAAGTCGTCGGGATCGAGCGAAGCCTGTACCACATGGAAGTGTTTGACGAACTCGAGGGAAATATTGTCGGTGGCAAGATCCAGCGATCCCTCGCCGCGGTAGCGCACGGTGAGCAGCACGCCGAAGAAGGGCTCATGTCGGCGGTGAACTTTTTCCAGTTCCTGGGAATCGACGGCCACCGTGATGCCGGCGTCGTCGGACCACAGCCCGTAGCGGTACTTGCCATCATCGCCGCGCGAGAAGGTGCAGCCGGGACGCTCTTCATCCCAACGCACCGCGGGAATTCTTGATTTGGTTTTGGGCGGGCTCGCGTACCCGGCGTTGGGCAGCAGGGACGCCGCAGCCAGCGCAAGACCCGCCCCGGCGGCGATGAGCAGCACCCGCGGCGTGCGATGCGAGGGCTGCCCCATAACTCAATTCGTCGTCGGTGAAGTTACCGTGAGAGTGACTGAGGGATTCGTGCTCGTGGTGGAGTTCGTGTTGCTAGCGGCGTTTCCCTCGGCGTCGACGCCCGTTACGGTGAAGGTGTAGGTGTTGTTGGGCGTCACGCCGTTGGGAGTGGTTATCGTCGTGTTCGCGGAGTTAGCGCACGCGGGCATCAGGCAGAGCGCGCCACTGATCACGAAAAGAGCCAGCAAGCCCCACGCTTTTCGGGATCGCTTTCCGCCCACTGCCGCGCCCAGGCCTACCAGTCCCAGCATGGGGATGGTCAGCCACAGAGCGTAGAAGGTCCGGGGACGAGCCACGGAACCGATAATCACAGGGCCAAACGTGTTGATTGTGATGGTGGAAGTCTGGGCTCCCGTTCCGGATACGGGCAAGCTGGTGAGTCCGTTCGGATAGGTGAAAGAGCAGATTGGAGGAATTGTGACCAGCGGAGTGATCGAACTGCAGGAGAGAGTGATCCCCGGTTTGCCTGGCGGGGTGCTATAACCGTTGATCGGATTGACGGTGATCGTCCCTTGCCCTCCGTTGCCTGCGGGCACGGAGGTGGGCGTCACGGCTCTGGTTACGGAGATGGTGAACTGGGGAGCGACTGCCAGTACGGTTACCGTCTGCGCTGCGGTGGTGATCGTTTGTGACGTGGAGGGCGCGGTGCCGGTGATCGTAACGGAGTAGGCAATGGTCGTCGTGTCGCGCTTTGTCGTGATCGTGGCCGATGCACTGGAGGGAGCCGCGACCGTCGCGGGACTCACGGTGCACGCTGGAGTATCTGTGAAGGTCGTCGGTGTCACCTGGCAGCTCAGATTGACGGTGCCGGTGAAGCCGCTGACCGACCCAACCGTCACGATCGCCGATGAAGTTCCTTCGGGCGGTACGGCGGGAGAGAACGCGGACGCATCCAGCGTGAAGCTCTGGGCCGACGCCGCCGTCGCCAAAGTCAAAAGAGCGGCCAACAGGCACAGGGCGGCGCAGGCGCGGGCACTGCGCTGGATAAGGGTCAGCTGCAACGGATCGGACTTCGTTTCAGACTTCAATTCGGACTGCAAGGTTTCGGATTTCAACATGAGCAGGTTTTAGTTCAAGTAGCTTCGATTCCCAGGACAACCCAAAGGCTGCCTGGCCGCCGACAAAGTGTCCATCGCTTCACTGCACGGCGGACGCGTGCCCAACGGCGCCAAAAACTCTGCGCTTTATTTTACCTCGAACACTTACCGCAGACATTTCCCGCAGAACCACGGGACACAGTTCCCCGGAATCGCTGCCACGGAATCTTCCATAGTACCATCCTGCGGGGGCGGAAGCTGGAGTGGGTCGAGTGTCGCAAGAGGGAGCGGCTGTCTTCCGGGGGAAGACGGCCGCTGTCGTGCGGTGAACGTTAATTGACGGTGAGCGTGAGCGCTGGGCTGACCGAGTGCGTCAGGTTGGCGTTGACGGAATCTGTGCCGGTGACCGTCACGGTGTAGGTGCCGGTAGGAGTACAACCCGAACAGCCGCCACCACCCCCGTTGTTGCTGCTGCTGCCGCAAGCAGGCAGCAAGAACAACGCAGCCATCATCAGGCCAAGAAGCAGGAAGCTCAGGAGTTTCTTGCTCCGCGAGTTGGCAGTGCTGAAACGCATGCCAACCACTGACAATCCTACGACCGGCAGCCACATTGCATAGAACGCGCTGCTCGCCCGTTGGCTCATGCCCGGAAGCTTGCCGGTTGTATTTACGGTCAACGTCGACATGCCCGCTCCGCCGGTTACCGCAGTGGGAATCGAGCAGGTAGGCAAAGGCGTGCCACCGGTGACGCTGGCGACCGAGCAGGTGAAGTTCACCGTGCCCGCGTACCCATTGACCGCGGCGATCGTGATGGTCGAGGTGGAAGTGCCGCCTTGAGTGACTGCAGCCAGCGCAGTGCCAGAAATGGTGAAGTCTGGGCTCGTCGAGGTAACTGAGTACTTTGCCACGAAGACGTCGTTGCTCCCGCGGTTGGCCGTCTGTGTAGCCCCTGCAGTTGCCGGGAAATCTGTCGACGCAGTGTTGCCGGCAACGTAAATGTTGGCGCCAGCGCTGTCGACGGCGATGGAGCCGGTCGCAGCGAGGTTTGCGCCCGACGAGTTTGTATTCTCGTTCAGCGTTCCGCCGAGGTAGGTGGAAAACAACAACGCCGATCCTGACGCATTGATCTCCGCCACGAATGCGTCGTTAGCACCCCCCAAAGCGCCCTGGGTGGCGCTCTTCAGGGGGAAGTCGTTGGAGTTGGTCTGGCCCGTGATATAGGCATTCTTGTTCCCGTCGAGGGCAATGCCCGTGCCTGCGTCAGATAGACTGCCACCAAGGAAAGTCGAATACACAAGTGCGCTTCCGCTGGGGTTCAGTTCGGTGACGAAGGTGTCCTGTGTGCCCCCAAGCGTTGCGTAAAGAGGGGACTTCAAGGGAAAGTGTGCGCCCGATTGAGTTAGCCCCGTGACATAAGCGTCGCCCGCGGAGTCGACCGCAATCGCGAAACCTTGGTCGATGCCTTCGCCCCCTAGGAATGTCGAATAAACGTAAGCGTTCCCGGCGGCGTTGATAACCGTTACGAATGCATCGGGCAGACCACCATTGCAGGTTCCATCGCTGCCACAGGTTTTTTGGAACGCGCTGCTGGTAACGGGGAAAGAAGAGTTCGGGGTCGCGCCAGTCACGTAGGCGTTTCCCGAGGAATCAACGGCTACGCCCGCAGCGAAGTCGCCGGTGCCCCCACCAAGATAGGTCGAATAGACGAGCGCGTTACCGGAACTACTTACCTCAGCGACGAACCCGTTTGAAATCCCATTCAGGGTGGACTGAATGGGATTCAGCGTGGGGAAGTCCAAGGAGAAAGTCGAACCCACCACGTAGGCATTGCCGCCGAGGATGGCGATTCCCGAGGCGTAGTCGTCACCGGTGCCTCCGAGGTAGGTGCTGTAGGTGAGCGCGGTTCCGGTGGAGTTGAGTTCAAATACAAACGCGTCAAGCGGGCCTTTAAGAGCTGTCTGGTAGCCCCCATTATGCGGAAAGTCTGTCGATCCGGTGCCGCCTGCGACAAACGCATTTCCTGATCCATCCACCGCGATCGCATTTCCACTATCTTCGCCGCTTCCTCCAATATAGGTGGAATAGACAAGAGAGGAACCATCCGCAGAAATCTTCGTCACAAAGGCATCAAAGACGCCGCTATTTGTTGTCTTAACGCCGCCGGCGACAGTTGGGAAATCGGTTGACGTTGTTTGACCGGTTACATAAGCTTCGCCATTAGCGTCAATGGCAATGCCATATGCATCATCCTCAAGCGTCCCTCCCAGGTACGTGGCGTAAGTGACCGACGGGTCGATCACCAATTCGCGGCTGCGGTCGTAGTTGCCTATCTTCAGGCTGATCTGGTTGTGCGCTTGCATCACAAAACGTGCGTCGACTGGCTGGCGGGCTCCGTCCTGTTGCTGGTAGGCGACGGGCTTGCGGAGGAGCACGTCCCCTGCGGAGGATGCGAGGACGAGATTTCCAGAATCATCCGTTGCGACGCGCTTCGCGCCCGAAACGCCGAGCCGGATCGGAGCTGCGCTTGCGTTGGGAGCGACGATGAAATCGAACTCGAGCTGTTTCTGCTCGCCGTGGGAAGTCATATCCACTCCGGGGTAAACGTCCCGGTAGGAGACGCGCGCATATTGCGTGACGTTTGAATGCCACTGACTGCGATCATTGCCGATGAAGTAATTGCTGTGTCCCGGAAGCTGGTCGGCCGCGGCGATCTGCGGCTTTTGGTTTCCGCCTACAAGGTGCATGCGAATCGCGGCCACGTCTCTTGCTGCCGCCACGGGTTGGACTCTCCCGAGAGGCTGCTTGCCTTTCACCTGCGTGATGGTTGCCTTGGCCGAACCTTCCTTGGCCGAACTCTGCAGCGCGAAGACCGTGTCGTTGGCTGTGAGGAATACTGTGTATCCGTTGCCTCGCGCCATGTACTTCACCTGCGGATCGGTTTGTCCCTGGTTCGCCTCGAAAGCAAGAGGAAGATTGCCCAGACTAGCTTGCACTCGGGCGCGCTGTTCCGCGCTCCGCGCCGCGGTCTGTGCTGCAACCGGCTTGGCCACGGCGATGATGCGATGCGCGCGCAGGGTGGCGGAGACCACGATTCCAGCGGCGGCTAACAGGGCGACCGCGACGATCGAGCCGAGGCCTGCCCAACCAGCAGGCGTGAAACTTCTTGGGGTAATTGGCTTAGACACGAGAATCCTCCTGTGCTGGAACTCTGAAACACTGCGTGGTGAAAATCGACTCGGACTGAGATCAAACCAATCCTTGAACCACGGGCTTTGAGGCCTGAGTCAGCAAAAAGGTTGCAAACCAGTGCAGCTTAACCGCGAGTATGGAATGGTCAACAGGCCTTGTCAATCAAGGACAGATAGAAATTAAGGTCCGCCGGCTTTGGGGGAATCTTGGTTCTTGCGGGTGACTGCAGTCTTGTATGGACCACGGTTCCTCTGCAGATCTTACGGCACGGTGACGATCACGCCGGTGCAGGCTTTCGAGCCCACCCTGCGGTAGCTGTGGAGCACCGCTGAGTCGAAATAGATGGAGTCTTCCGGTTCGAGCACAAATTCTTCAGTGCCAATCTTGATCGCCAACGACCCTTTGATAACGTAGAGAAACTCGATACCCGCGTGCTGGTGGGGCTTGAGCTTCTCCACCGGAACCTCTTGGAAATCAGCCAGAAAGGCGCTCAGTTTGCGCTCGGTGGCGCGGTAGTCGAGACACTCGAAGTAATACTGCACGTCGGGCGCGCCCGGTTTCTCAGGGAAGCGAACGCGCTCGCCCTTCCGCACCACTCCGACCACCCGGCGTTTGCGCTCGTCGGTGAAGAAGTAGTCGAGACCGACGCCGAAGACCATGGCGATGCGCAAGAGGGTGGGCAGAGTCGGAAACAACTTCCCCCTCTCCAGTTTCGAGAGCAATGCGGCCGAGAGGCCCGTATGTTTGCCCAATTCGACCAGGCCCATGCTCTTGCGCAGCCGCATGGAGCGGAGTTTTTCGCCGATCGAATAGCGTCCCAAGCCTTCGGAAATTGTGTCTCGTGTGTCAGCCGCCATTTCTTTATAATAAAACAATTGTTCCTGTTAATAAATGCATGTCGTAGAGACGTTGCTTGCAACGTCTTCTGCCTCCTGCGTCCGATGTGGTGGCGAGAGAGACGTAGCAAGCTACGTCTCTACGGCTGCATTGACATGTAAAAGAAAAGCCACGCCCGGGGCGTGGCTCTTATTTGGTCACGGTTCTTCGCAGTGGAATCTCTATTGCGGTTTCTTTTTGTTGAAGAGTCCCATCACGCTGTTGACGGGATTCTGCTGTTTCCCGTTGCCCTGGGTGAGGCCTTTCAGCAGGCCGGTGGCGATGCCTTTCACGTCAGGAGAAAACTTGGGATCGGAGGTGGTGCCCGTGACGCCGAACGGGATGCCGATGCCTCCGACGGCTGCGTTCATCTTGAAGGCGAGTTCGTTGGCGGGACTGACCGTGCCCGCGCCGGTGACGACGCCGATCGATGGCACGTTGAGATTGATGTTGTCGGCCTTCGTGCCCTCGGGCGCCACGCGGACATCGGAACTGAAGTTCTGGATGGTGGTGTCGTTGCCTGTTTTCTTACCCGCTAGCGCGGAAACGGAGGAGAGTTTGGAGCCCAGGTCGAAATTCGCGAGCGTGGAGTTTTCCAGCTTCACGTTTCCTACCGTAACCAGCTTGTCAACTGGACCATCAATGGCCATGGTGGTAGCGAGGGTGCCGCCTTTTAGTGTTGCCTTCGGAGGTAATATCACGCCCAAAGCCGGCAGCATGGCCTCGAGATCGTCGACCGGCATGCCCTGTCCGTTCAGTTTCAAATTAACGGACGTCACTTTGCCGTGAGCATCGTAGCTACCTGTCATGTGAGCGACGGCTTTGCCCATGGCGATCTCACACTTCGGAATATCGCCCGTCTGTTTGGCGAGATCGTGCACAACGGTATAGGTCACCACTACGGGTTTGCCCGCCGGCGATCCCTTCTTGACCACCTGTAAATTCGTGGCTGTTAGCTGGCCCTCGGTTTTCGCCTGGTGGCCGTCAGAGGTGACGGTCCCCTCGTAATCGGCGATGCCCGAGATTCCAGCTGCGGAGTCGATAAAGCCTGATGCCGCCAAGTTCAGCTTTTGTACGGTGACCTTGGCTTCGAGTGGAGTCGCGGCAGCGTTGTTGGCGTCGACCGGTCCGGCTTTGCCATCCAGCTTCAAGCTTCCGCCAGCCGGCAGTTCTGCGGTCATCTTGAACGGGAACGAAGAGGTGAAGGAGAAGTTTGTCACTTCAATATTAACCTTGTCGTACACGTGGGGCTTCTCTCCCGACCCGGCGCGCGACACGGTCAACCGGCCGTTATTCACGTTCAACTTCGCTACTGACAAATTCGGATTCGCCGAGGACGAGGCGGCAGGCTTTGGCGCGGACGTATTTTTTCCGCCCATGCTGGAGAAATTCCACTTCTCGCCGTTCTCGGATCGCACCATGCTGATTTCTGGCTGGTTCAACGTCAGTTCGGTCACGTTCAGCTGCTTGGAAAAAATGAGCGGCATCAGCTCCACGCCTACCTTGAACGATTTCGCCTGCACGAATGGCGACTTGCTGAACGCTGGATCGTCGGCGATGGAAATGTCGTCGGCTGATACGCTGCCGGAGAGCAGCGAGAGCGAGAGGTTGCCCACTTTGACCTGCCGGCCCAAGGCGGTGGTCAGATCTGCTTCCAGCGTTGGCCGGAACGAGTTTGCGTCGATGAAGAATGGAATCGCGATGGCGATGACGATGAGCACGGCGACGACGATGGCGATAATTTTCAGGATGCGTTTCATGATTCGTACCTCCTGGCAGAACGGCTAATTGCGGTCGGGTTTGCGGGAGACGGAGACGTTGCAAGCAACGTCTCTATCATGCGCTGAGTTTATCACTGCGGGTCCTGTAATAGTTCGGGAGAAGGCACGGTTCCTGTGTCCATCTGCTTTTCGCGGGCGGAGCGGTGTTCATTGTCGATGCGCACCGCCGCTTCCAGTTCCTTCTTCGCTTCGATCTTGCGTCCCAAGTGGAGCAGGACCTGTCCATGGACGTAGTGAACGTCGGTACGCTCGGGATCGAGTCTGCCCGCCGCTTCGATCTCGGCTAGCGCCGCCGCGTATTTTTTCTCGCGCTGATAGATCTTCGCCAGGCCGAGATGAGGATTGACCAGCCGGGGATCGTGTCGCAGGGCATCGCGATAACTCTTCTCGGCGTTCTTGTCGTCCTGCATCAGCCAGTAGACGTCGCCCAGTTGGTCGTAGTTGAGGGCCAGGTCGGGCTCGACGGCAGCATCTTTCAAAAACTCATCACGCGCCTGCGGATACTCCTGCTTCTTCAGGTGAGCGTACCCCAGGTTGAAATGGACGAAGGGGAGATTGGGATCGGCCTGCGCCGCCGCCTGAAATTCCGCGAGGGCGGCATCGTACTGCTCGAGATTCAGATGGTATTTCCCCACGAAGAGATGGTACGCAGGTGAGCCGTCGCCTAACTTAACCAGCTGAACAGCCGCCCGGTCGTCGAGTTCCTTTTGTCCGGCCCGGTGAGCCGCGTTCGAAAGCACGTACAGATAGGGCAGCTTCCCCGATTCCTGCGCCCAGAGCGGTTCCAGGGTCGTGGCGGCGTCGGCCCAGCGCTCGGCGAAAAAGTAGCATAGTCCCAGCAGATAGCGAGGCTGCAGGGCATCGGGTTGATCGCGCACCACTGACTCGAAGGCTGGAATCGCCTTCAGGAATTCGCTCTGGCGGTAGTAGGCGAGTCCGATGTTGAGGCGGATTCCGGCGACCTGCGGCATCAAGTGCTCCGCCTTCTTCAGCTCTTCGAGGGCCTTGCCCCATTGCTTGCGGCGCATGTAGACCACACCCAGGTTCGCGTAGGCCCCACCGGCTTGGGGATCGATTTGCAGCACAGCACGAAAATCGCGCTCCGCCTCGTCCAACTGGTTGTGAGTGAGCGCATCCTGACCATGCTGAAAAAGCTTTGCCGGATCGGCGTTCGCAGAGGGGCCGCCGTTGCTCCTGTCCAGCGTGGGAAGAGGTTTGCCGCGGTGGATTGGCCGTCGCCATCTCCACCAGCAGAAGCAAAACGAAAGCTAGCGATGTGATTCGTGCGCTTGACACTAGTATTACTCTCTGCTGTAGTGTCCGCCAGTGTACGCTTTCAATACAAGCGGCAACGCGAATCGCGAAAGCGCACAGGAAACATGTAGGGACAGCCGAGGGCGGCTGTCCCCCACATAGCTCGCAAAGGCAGCGATGGTGACCATTCGTGATGTGGCGAAGGAAAGCGGATTTTCTTCGACCACCGTGTCGATCGTGCTGAACAACGCGCCGCTGGCACGCTACATTCCGGCGGTCACCAAGAAGCGCATCGAGCGCGCGGCGCAGAAGCTCGGCTACCGCCCCAACCAGTTTGCCCGGTCGCTGCGCAGCAAGCGCAGCCACACCGTCGGCGTCATGGTTTTCGACATGACCGATCCGTTCTGCACGCTGATTCTGCGCGGGATCGAGAACACTCTCTATCAATCATCGTATCTGCCGATTCTTACCGACGTGCACAACGAGCGCAGCCGCTTCGAGCGCTATCTCGAGATGCTGCTCGACCGCCGCATTGAAGCGCTGATCGTGCTCGCTAACTGGCTTTTCCTCGACATCAACCTGCTCGGCGATCTGGAGAAGAGCAGCATTCCCACCGCGATGATCGGGTGCGAGCTGAAGACCGACACAATCAGTTCCATCATCGTCGACAACGAAGTCGGGGGCTACCTCGCACTCGAACATCTGCACTCGCTGGGGCACCGCAAGATCGCATTCATTCGCGGGCCCAA
The DNA here is from genome assembly GCA_963701935.1 of uncultured Acidobacteriaceae bacterium. Classification (GTDB taxonomy): domain Bacteria; phylum Acidobacteriota; class Terriglobia; order Terriglobales; family Acidobacteriaceae; genus Sulfotelmatobacter. The sequence goes on from CAVPBT010000008.1 coordinate 289,181, forward strand.
GGCGCTGACGGACAGCTCGCCGCGGTGGCGCGGCATACGCAACTGCGCCAAAGAGTGCGGGCTGGAACTCGATTCCCGCCTCATCATGGAATTGCCGGAGTCGCGCGATCCCATGTCGAGCTTCGAATCGGGACACAAGCTCACGGAAGAACTGATCAAGCAGAAGCGTCCCTTCACCGCGTTGCTGGCCTTTGACGACATGAGCGCCTTCGGTGCGATTCGGGCGCTGAATCGGGCTGGAGTGCGGGTTCCCGAGCAGTGCTCGGTGATCGGTTTCGACGACGTCGCGACTTCGGCTCTCTACACCCCGTCGCTCACCACCGTGCGCCAGCCCATGGAAGCGATGGGCGCGTCGGCCGTGGGAATCGTAGTCGACGGCATCAATGGCGTGCTGGAGAAGCGGGAGATCAGCGCCACGCACCGCAAGGTGGCCCCGGAGTTGGTGGTGCGCGAGTCGACGCGCAGCCTGCTGTGAGCGAATGGAGTCTGGTGGCTCACGGATCTGATTTTCGCCAACCACATATCGATTTTGCAGAAATGTGTGTGATCCCGCGCACAAAGGTGTCGCTTTTTTCTTGACAGATGACATCGCGTAAAAGCACTATTCATACGTTTTAATAACCCCTCTATGGGTCTCAATCCACCAGGGGCAAAGTGTCGGTTCTGGAAGTGAAGTTCCGAGTCCCTTGGACTCGGTACGGCAAGTCAACTGAACTCGCGCCGGGCCAAAGCCCGCGCCATCGGGAGAACGTGACCATGAAATCGCATCGAGCGCTGTTGCGAATCGCGTTGCTGGTTGTGACGTTTTGCGCGGCTGCCTGGGCCCAGGATACGGGGTCGATTACGGGTACGGTGAAGGATCCGAGCGGTGCCGCACTGGGAGGCGCAACCGTTGTGGTTTCCAGTTCCGCTCACGGCATCAACCGCGAAACGGTTACCAACTCCGCTGGCGACTACAACGTGTCCGGACTGCCGGGCGGCACCTACGACATCGTCGTGACCGCGACCGGCTTTAAGAAATATTCGGCGAAGGGCGTGAAGTTGGACGTCGCCGAAAAGGCGCGCGTTGACGTGGCCCTGCAGGTGGGCGCCATAACGACGGAAATCGTCGTCGAGGGCGCCGACGTTGCCCAAGTCGAGACCCAGTCGTCTGAACTCTCGGGCACCGTGAACGGGAAGGAGATCTCCCAGCTCGAACTGAATGGCCGCAACTTCACGCAGTTGGTTACGCTGACCCCAGGCGTTAGCAACCAGACCGGCCAAGACGAAGGCACGGTCGGCGTCTACGGCAACGTCAGCTACAGCATGAACGGCGGCCGGGTGGAATACAACAACTGGGAACTGGATGGCGGCGACAACATGGACAACGGCAGCAATTCCACGTTGAACGTCTATCCCAGCATTGACGCCATCGCTGAGTTTAAGGTCCTGACCTCCAACTACGGCGCGCAGTACGGCCGCAACGGCTCAGGCACGGTGGAAGTCGAAACCAAGTCGGGTACTAAGCAATTTCACGGTGACGTTTACGAGTTTCTGCGCAACGATGCGTTTAATTCACCTGCGTGGTTTCAGAGCGGCGTTGTGCCGGAGTACAAGAAGAACGATTATGGGTACACCCTCGGTGGGCCAGTTTACATACCCGGACACTACAACAAGGACAAGACCAAGACGTTCTTTTTCTGGTCGCAAGAGTGGCGCAAGGATATCGTCCCTGGGCAGTCGTTTAACTTGCCGGTTCCTTCCCTTGCCGAACGTAACGGTAATTTCAGCGACCTCTGCACGGGAAATCCCTTAAGTCCTGGAGCGGACTGCCCTGTTATCGGCAGCGATGTCTCGGGAATAATCTCTACTCAGCCGGCCTTTACCACTAACCAAGCCACCGCCAGTGCGCTGCTCGCAATGATTCCCGAGCCGAACGGAGCGGGCGCTTCCACTTGTATTCCCGGCGACGCCACCAACCCGTGCTTTTTTACATCCTCCCCAGCTCAGACAACGACGTGGCGCGAGGAACTGATCCGCGTGGATCACAACTTCAGCGACAAACTACGCGCCACTTTCCGCTACATCCACGACTCCTGGCAGACCCAGACAGCGGTTCCGTTGTGGACAAACCAAGGGAGCTTCCCCACCATCGGTACAGCGTTCAAAGGGCCCGGCGTCAGTTTGATTGCGCGTCTGACTGCAACGGCGTCTCCCACGCTGCTGAACGAATTTGTGTTTAGCTACACCGTCGACCACATCATCCTGAACGATACCGGGAGCTGGCAGCGGCCTTCCGGGTTCAGCACGGGCTTCCACGATTTGTTTCCCGGAAACGGCGGTGGCGTTCTGCCGGGCATCAACTTGGTGGATCCCGCTGGTGTTTATCAAAGTTTCGGCGAGGATGCCGGTTACATTCCTAACGGCATCTACAACTCGAACCCGACCTACACCTATCGCGACAACGTCACCAAGATCCTCGGCAAGCACAACTTGCAGATGGGCATCTATATGGCCTTTGCCCAAAAGAACGAGTTCGGCGGCGAACTGGGAGCAGGATCATTCCCTGGCTATCTGACGTTTGATCCTAACAATGACACCAACACGACCGGCAATCCGTTTGCTGACTTGTTGCTGGGCAACATCTACAGTTTCGGGCAGCAGGATCATCTACTCAAGTACTACAACCGCTACAAGCTCTTTGAACCCTACTTCCAAGACGACTGGCGCGTTACCAACCGCCTGACCCTCAACTTGGGCATCCGCATCAGCGGCTATGAGACGTACCGGGAAAAACAGAAGCAGGCCTTCAACTTCGATCCGGGTCATTACGTTGCAGGGCAGACAACCGTAAATCAAGATGATACCGTCAACTTCCTGACCGTTAACAATCTGACCCCTTCCGTCTCAAACCTGCCCAATGGCATCGTCCAGTGCGGTGTTACGACTGGAGTGCCGGTCAGTTGCATGAAGGGGCATCCTTTCAATCCGGCGCCCCGAATTGGATTTGCCTGGGACCCCTGGGGCGACGGCAAGTGGGCAATCCGTGGCGGATACGGCATATTTTTCGAGCACACCAACGGCAACGAGGGCAATACCGAATCGCTGGAGAACTCGCCGCCGCTCGCAACGGCGGTGAACCAAACTCAGATTGTCGGTTACGCCAACATCGGAGGTGGGGGAGGAAACCAGTTCCCGCTGGGCGTGAATTCCATTCCCACCAAAGTCACCTGGCCCTACATGCAGCAGTGGCACCTCGATTTGCAGCATGACCTTGCGCACAACACCGTGGCTACGGTCTCCTATGTGGGTAGCAAAGGCACGCACCTGACCCGCCAGAGCGACATGAACCAACTCCACGGGGTTCCGCTGAGTCAGAATCCGTACAAAGTCGGCGAGACCATTACTCAGAATCCAAACGGCAATTCACCCGATTGCGGTACAACGTTCGATCCGAACTACGGCGTGCCTACGAACGCCAAGACTCCCAGCGGAGTTGCAATCCCGGTCACGTTCGACGCGAACGGTGTTCCTTCAGGCCCGGCAGTCAATCTGGGTATTTCGGCTTGCGGCACATTGGCCGATCCGCTCCGTCCGTTCCCTGGCTACGGATCCATTACCAAACTGGAGCTGGAGTCTTCCTCCATCTATCACGCCTTGCAGGCTTCAGTCCGGCGCAGCGTGGGCCAACTCAACCTGAGCGCGGCCTACACCTGGAGTCATTCGATTGACGATTCTTCCGACCGCGGCGATGGAACCTTGGTGGATGCGTACAATTTCCCGGCCAACCGTGACAGTTCCACCTTCGATCAGCGCCACATCTTTAACTTGAGCTATGTCTGGGATGTACCGCTTTTCCGGGGAAAGGGGATCGGTCACGCCATCCTGGGTGGGTGGCAGTTCTCCGGGCTTTTGGGTATCTCGACAGGAACGCCGTTCAGCGTGCTCTATTCCACGGACAACGCGGGTGTAGCTGCAGGGGTCGGCAGCGGTTCACGCGCTGACATTGTGGGCGACCCGAACACGGGATTCTCGCGTGCCGGCGCTGCGAACCTCGGGCCATTGTGGTACAACCCCGCCGCGTTTGCAGCTCCGCGAGGGCTGACGTTCGGCGATGCCGGCCGAGCCACTCTGCGGAATCCGCGCCACACCAACTTCGACATGGCCCTGTTCAAGCACTTTGCCATCAAGGAGAGCTACGCCTTTGAATTTCGCGCGGAAGCCTTCAACGTGTTTAACCATACCGAGTGGAATGGTTTTGCCAGCACCACTCAGACCGACAGTAACTTCCTCTACATCAATGGTGTGCACAACCCGCGCATTTTGCAGTTGGCGCTGAAGTTCATCTTCTAACTCTGGTTGGAAAGGCGAATAATAGAACCCGGCCTCGTGCGAGGCCGGGTTCTTTTTGTAGTGCCGATGAGACTTCGATGCTCGTGAGGGGACAGCCGCCCTTCTATCCCACCTGCACCGTCTGCCGGCTCCCTACGGCCTGCAGCGCACGCTCCAGATCTGCGATCAGATCCTCGACGCTCTCAATGCCCACCGACAGGCGCACCATCTGCTCGGTCACGCCCATCTCGGCGCGCTGTTCGGCGGAGATCATGGCGTGCGAGGTCAGCACGGGGATCGACACCAGCGACTCGACGCCGCCCAGGCTCGTGGCCAGCGTGAACAGGCGCATGGCCTCGCTGACGCGGCACGCGTCTTCGCCCGTGCCCTCGACCTCAAACGTGACCATGCCGCCGCCCCCGCTCATCTGCTCGCGCGCGATGGCGTGCTGCGGATGGCTTTTCAGGAACGGGTAGTGCACGCGGCGGACCTTCGCATGTTGGTCCAAGAACTCCGCGACGCGCAGCGCATTCTCGTTCTGTCGCGCGACCCGAACCGCCAGCGTCTTCATCCCGCGAATCAGCATCCATGCGGCGTGCGGGTCCATGCAGTTGCCGAGGGTGGTGCGCGTCTCCCAAATCTGGTCCATGAGTTCCTGCCGCCCGCTCACTACGCCGCAAGTCAAGTCCGCATGCCCGCTTAGATACTTTGTGCCGGAGTGCATGACCAGGTCGATGCCGTACTCCGACGGACGCTGGTTGATGGGCGTGCAGAACGTGCTGTCGATCATGCTGAGCAGCTTGTGTTGCCGGGCCAGGGCCGCGGCCTTTTTCACATCGACCACGCGGAGCGAAGGGTTGGTCGGCGACTCGAGATAGAGCATCCGAGTATTGGGGCGGATCGCACGCTCCGCCTGCTCAAAACTGTTGGTATCGAAGAAGGAGGTTTCGATCCCCATTTTCGGCAGCCACTGCGAGAAGAACTTCATGACTCCGCCGTAGACGTCGCGCTGCGCGACGATGTGGTCCCCAGCCTTGAGAAACGCCAGACTCGTGGTGGTGATCGCGCCCATGCCGGAGGCGAACGTGCGCGCACCTTCCGCGCCCTCGATCGCGGCCACGGCCTGCTCGGCCACCGTGTTGGTCGGATTTCCCCAGCGGGTGTAGTAGTGGTCGGTGGTGGTGACGCGCTGCTGCTCGTCATTGTCGGTGACCTGGAATGTGGAGGTCTGGTAGATCGGCGTGCCGACCGGACCGTTCTTCTTCTCAAGGTCGGCCGCACCGTGGACGGCGGCGGTTTCAGGACGGCGGGTGTTCCGTTTCATGGCTTCCTCGCGATCTCCAGAGTAATTGCGCGGATTCGCGCGGGCAAGAGAAAGCGCGACGGGAGACTATTTATGATGCCCCATTTATAATGCCCCATTCGTATTCAAATGTTCTGCCTCAACCTATGGACTTGGGACTGAAGAACCGTGTGGCCTTGGTGGCCGCGTCCAGTCAGGGACTTGGACTGGCCTGCGGTAAAGCGTTCGCCGCCGAAGGGTGCCGCGTCGCCATGTGCGCGCGCAATGCGCAGACGCTGCAAGCGTCGGCGGAGAAAATCAGGAAGCAGCACGACGTGGAAGTTTTCGCCGAAGCGTTTGATGTTGGCGATCCGGCCGCGGTCAGCCGGTTCGTGGCTGCTGTTGCGAACAAGTTCGGCGGTGTCGACATCTGCGTGACCAATGCGGGCGGTCCGCCGGCCAAGGGATTTCTCGCGGCCACGCTTGACGACTGGCAGCACGCGCTCGACTTGAACTTCCTGAGCACCGTGTACTTTGCGCGCGAGGTGATCCCGCACATGCAGCGCAAGCGCTGGGGACGCATCATTACGATCACGTCGATTACCACGAAGCAACCGGTGGCCGACCTCGTGCTGTCGAACGCGGTGCGTGCCGCGGTTGTGGGATTGGTGAAGAGCCTGGCCAACGAGTTCGGCAAAGACGGAATCCTGGTCAACAATGTTGGTCCCGGCTTCACCGCTACGGACCGTCTGAAGGAATTGGCGAAGGCTCGCTCCGCCGCCTCGGGGAAAAGTGAGCAGGAGATTTTCGACGGCTGGGCCGCGGACGCGCCGCTGAAGCGCCTGGGCGAGCCGCGTGAATTGGCCGATACGGTGGTATGGCTGGCGTCAGAGCGCGCGTCGTATGTGACTGGGCAGACCGTGCTAGTTGACGGCGGCATGTATAAAGGGTTGTGAGAAAGAAAGCTTCGAGCCACGAGTCACGAGCTTCGAGCCGAATGAGATCGCTCGCAGCTCAACGCTCAAGGCGCGGAACTCAGAGCTAATCCATGCGATCGATTGCTTCGAGAATGTCCGTCATGAGTGGGGAAGGCGCGCTTTCGGTCTTCGCCCGAGCCAAAGAGTTGGAAGCTCAGGGCCGCTCCATCATCCACCTGGAACTGGGCGAGCCTGATTTTCATCCCGGCAAGTCGGTGATCGATGCGGCTGCCAAGGCGCTGGCCGACGGCAAAGACCGCTACTGCGCCGTCGCCGGGGTTCCCGCGCTGCGCGAGGAGATTGCCGCGTATCTGGAGCGCACTCGCAACATCAAAGTTTCTGCGGCGAACATCGTGCTGGCCCCGGGGTGCAAAATCGCGCTCTTCCTTGCGATGATGGCCCTGCTCGAACCGGGCGACGAGGTGCTGTATCCCGATCCTGGATTTCCCGGATATCCCTCGATCACGCTGGGCCTGGGTGCGGTGCGTGTGCCGTTCGCGCTTTCTGCCCGCAATCATTTTCAGCCGGACCCGGCAGAGATCGCGTCGAAAATCACCCCGCGCACGCGGATGCTGATCACGAATTCTCCGGGCAATCCCACGGGAACTGTCTATACCGATGCGGCGCAGCGCGCTCTGGCTGAACTCGCGGTCAAGCACGACTTGTGGGTGCTGTCGGATGAAATCTATGCTCGCATTACTTATGGTGGCGAGTATCTGTCGATGCTTCGCTATCCGGGCATGCACGAGCGCACGTTGATCATCGACGGATTCTCCAAGAGCTTCGCGATGACCGGGTGGCGCCTGGGATACACAGTTGCGCCGCCCGAGGTGGTTGCCGCGTTGGTAATGATGGCCGTGAATACCTACACCTGCGTGGCGGAGTTCACGCAGTATGCTGCCATCGACGCGCTGCGCGACCGCGAGGGAAACACGCCACACATGGTTGGCGAGTTCGCTCGCCGCCGGGAACAGTTCGTGAGTGAGTTGAATCGCGTGCCGGGTTTCCGCTGCCATGCGCCGGAAGGCGCGTTCTACGCGTGGGTCGACATTACTGGCACGGGCATGAGCGCCGAGGAGTTGTGTCGTATCCTGCTGGAAGATGCGGGCGTCGCGGCCATACCCGGCGCAGCCTTCGGACCGGCGGGGAAAGAGTTCATCCGTTTCTCTTTCGCCTCGTCGATGGCGACTCTTCACGAGGCGGTGGAGCGCATCGTGAAAGTATCGTCGGCTTGGCAATCGACGGCAGTCGTTCGTTGAGCAGAGGAGCGGCTGAGAAGCGGTCGAGGCGTTGCTTTGGAGAAGTGTTGCTTTTGGGTGGCGCCGCGCTTCAGCGCTGCGATAACAGCCAGTAATGAATGTGGGCTTTAAGCCTCAGAGGAACTGCATGCGATTTGCAATTCGAGGATTACTTCTCGCCGCGGTTGTGGGCGCATCTTTGTTTTCGACCGCACAGGCTCGTCCGTTCCCCGGTCCTGACGTCCAGCAGATCTACCAGCGACTGCTGCCGCAGATCGAAAAGATCGCCGCTTTCGACCACCACGCGCACCCGGGTTACGCTGACGATCCTGATGTCGACGCTATGGCCGCGCCTCCGAACGCCAGCGAGGCGCTGCGCACGCGCGATGACAATCCGGAACTGGCGGTGGCTGCCAAGGCGCTGTTCGGATATCCGTATACCGATCTCTCGCCGGAGCACGCGAAATGGCTGCTCGACAAGAAGACGGAACTCAAAAAGCAACTCGCCGGCACTGCCTACTTCAACACCATTCTCGACAAGATCAACATCGAGAGTTCGGTGGCGAACCGCGCCATGATGCCCGACTATCTCGACAAGAAGCGCTTCCCCTGGGTCTTTTTCAGCGATTCGTTTATGTGGCCGTTCAACAATGAACGCGAGACTGCGCGCAACGCTGACGAGGGCGTCTACATTCCCTTGCAGGAAAAGATGCTGCATCGCTGGATGCAGCAGGAGAACGTCAGCAAGCTTCCCGCGACGTTCGCCGACTATCTGAAGTTCATCAGCCAGGTGTTGGAGGACAATTCGAAACGCGGCGGCATCGCGATGAAGTTCGAGGTGGCGTATTTCCGCCCCACGACGTTCAGCGATCCCTCACGCGCCCAGGCGGAAGATGTTTACCAGCGCTACGTCAGTGGCGGAATTCCCAGCGAGCGGGAGTACCGCACGTTCCAGGACTACATCTTCCGCTACCTGGTCACCGAAGGCGGCCGATTGCATCTGCCGGTGCACATTCACACCGCGGTCGGTATCGGCGACTATTTCAACCTGTCGCAAAGCAACATCATGAACCTGGAAAGCGTGTTGCGCGATCCGCGCTACGCCTCGACCACGTTTGTGATGATTCACGGCGGGTATCCGTTGGAGCGCGAGGCGATCTGGCTCGCCGCGATGAAGAACGTCTACCTGGATTCCTCGTTTGGCGAACTGGCGCAGTATCCGTCCGCATTCAAAGAAACGCTGAAGATGTGGCTGGAAACTTTTCCCGATAAGATCACTTTCGGCACCGACTGTTTCCCTTACAATCAAGTGCTGGGGGCGGAAGAGAGTTACTGGTTGGGCGCGCAGTCGTCGCGCACCGCGCTGGCCGCGGCTCTGGCGGAGATGGTTTCAGAAAACGAAATCACCGAAGCTCGGGCTTTGGAGTTAGCTCACGCCTACCTGCACGATACCGCCGTGAAGTTGTACGAAGGACGAGTGCACTAACGTCGCGGGAACTTCTCAAAGGAGCGAGAATGGCCAAGGGTTATTGGATTACGATTTATCGTTCGGTTTCGAATCCTGCCACGCTTGCTGAGTACGCAAAGCATGCGACGCCGGCGATTCAGGCAGCAGGGGGGCGTTTTGTGGCGCGAGGCGTGCCGGTTAAGACCTACGAACGGGGACTGGCCGAGCGGGTGGTTGTGATCGAGTTTGACAGCGTGGAAAAGGCAATCGCAGCTTATGAGAGTCCCGCCTATCAGTCGGCCTTCAGGCTCTTGGGAAACGCGGTAGACCGCGAGATACGCATGGTGGAGGGCGCCTAAATTGGCCAAGAAAAGCATCTCGAAACCGAAACGGATGATGGCGTCAAAGGGAAAATCCAAATCGCGTTCTCGAATCCGGCGAGGGCCTGGTTTGAAAGCCACCGTTTCCCGGCGTGCCGCGCGCCCACCCGTGCTGCAATACATTCCCTGGAGCAGTGTTGCGCTTGAGGATCTGACGCCGCTGCTGCAGCGGCAATTTGTAGTCGGGCAGGAAATCATGCTGGCGCGAGTGCTGCTGAAAAAGGGTTGTATCGTGCCGGAGCACAGCCATCCCAACGAGCAACTAACCTACATCCTCGAAGGTGCGCTCAAGTTCTGGATTGACGGAAAAGAGATCGTGGTCCACGCCGGCGAGACTCTCTGCATCCCGTCGAATATGCCGCATAAGGCCGAGGCGCTCGAAGACACCGTCGATCTTGACGTCTTCAATCCACCCCGCGCCGACTGGATCAACAAGACCGACCAGTATCTCCGGGGAAAGAAATAGTTCGGGCCCATGCCTTCCACTTCCACTTCTTCGCCGGGCGTGCGTCAAAAGGCGTTTCACTTCCGATGCATTGCGTGCGGCGATCTCAGCGATAAGGCTCGCCAGGATTTTCGCTGCGCTCAATGCGGCGATTTGCTGGAAATTACTTATCCGCACTGGAAGGAATCAGGGAGCTGTGGGCAAGAATTGAAGTCCACATGGCGGCAGCGGCGGCTGTCTCAGGCGGCCGTCGATCTGAGCGGCGTCTGGCGTTTTCGCGATGTGCTGCCTGGGCTTGAACGTGACGACCAGGCCATCACGCTGCGTGAAGGCAACACTCCGCTGTACGAGTTGCCGCAATGCGCTCGCATCACCGGCGTGCCACACTTGTTCGCGAAACATCAGGGATTGAATCCCACCGGCTCGTTCAAAGACGCCGGCATGACGGTTGCCGCGACCTTCGCGCGGCTGGCGGGATTCCGTTGGGTGGCCTGTGCTTCCACCGGAAATACGTCCGCGTCCATGGCCGCCTACGCCGCCCGCGGAGGCATGCGCAGCCTGGTGCTCGTTCCCGATGGAAAGATTTCCTGGAGCAAACTTTCGCAGGCGCTCGACTACGGAGCCGTCACCTGCCAATTGCGCACTGACTTCGATGGCTGCCTGCGCTTGCTGCAGGAACTGGTTCTGCGCGCCCCCGTGTACCAGCTGAATTCGATCAATCCCTTCCGGCTCGAAGGACAGAAGACGCTCGCGCTCGAACTGATGGAGCAACTCGACTGGCAGCCGCCCGACCACATCATTGTTCCGGGCGGGAATCTGGGAAATAGTTCCGCGATTGGCAAGGCGCTCGTGGAAATGCGTGACCTGGGCTTGATTTCACGGTTGCCGAAGTTGTCGGTGATTCAGGCGGAAGGCGCGAACGCTCTGGTGCGAACGTTGCGCGAGGCCAGCGGGAAGAAACTGGTCAGCGTGCAGGCAGAGACCCGCGCCACAGCGATTCGCATCGGCAATCCCGCTTCGTGGAAGAAGGCGGTGCACGTTCTCGAAGCCACGGAGGGAGCCTGCGAACAGGTCACGGAAGTTGAGATCGCGCAGGCAAAGGCGGAGATCGGCGCCGAAGGAATTGGATGCGAACCCGCATCGGCGGTCACGCTCGCCGGATTGAAGAAGTTGGTGAAGCAGGGCTTTGTGAAGCCGGACGAAAGCGTGGTGCTGGTGCTGACGGGGAATCTGTTGAAGGATCCGGACTTCACCATCAAATTTCATCGGGGCGAACTGTTTAAAGGATCGCCGGACGAGGAAACCAGCCCGAGCTGAAGCGCGTTGCGCCGTCCACCAATCGTTCTGGATGCCACGCTGGATGCGGTGATGCACACGTTAGAGCGGGCTGAGAGGTAGAGTCACGGCGGCTTTCGTTCTCCCGACGGTGCGAGGGCGGGACGCCATCGCGACAGCCGGCTTAGGATGTCGGCGCTACAGTGAACGACGCGGACAATGACCTCCAAAAACAAAAAGCACCCATCGCTAAGGTTAGCTCTTCCGGCCACTTCCGCTAATCTGGGGCCCGCCTTCGATGCTGCCGCGCTTGCGATGGATTTCTACATCAAGCTTGACGCGCGTGCCGCCAACGAATTCTCCATCGTCGCTAGCGGACGCGACCCAGAGATCTGCGGGAAGGTCGAAGACCACCTCATTCTGAACACGTACCGCGAAGTGCTGCAAGGCGCTGGCCGGGAGATCCTGCCTCTCACTCTTCGCGTCGCCAACGACATTCCAATCGGCAAGGGTTGCGGATCATCGGCGGCTGCGCGGTTGGCTGGCATCGCGCTCGCAGTTCATTTTGGCCATCTACGTTGGAGCGATGCGCGAATCGTTGGCGAAGCCTCCCGCCGCGAGCATCATCCCGACAACGCTTCCGCATGCTGGATGGGCGGCCTCACCGTCGCCCGCATGTCTGGAGAATCGGAAGCGCAGGTGGCTTGCATCCGGCCGAAGGGCAAGTGGCTGCTGCTGCTTGCTGTGCCTGAACATAGCCTGTCGACTGAGGCGGCCCGCCGCGTTCTGCCAGCACAGTATTCACGCGCCGATGCGGTCACGAACGTGCAGAATTCCATGCTGCTGCTCGCGGCTTTCATGCAAGGACGCCCTGACTTCCTCGCTGCCGCTCTCGACGATCGCATCCACCAGCCCTATCGCGCGGCGCTCTGTCCGCTGCTGCCGAGCCTGCAGGAACTAAAAGGGAAGGATGGCATACTGGGGGCGGCCCTCAGCGGAGCGGGTCCGTCGGTGCTGATCTTTCTCGATCCGCGCGCTTCGCTCCAAAGAGTGCGCAAACTGGTCGCCGCTCACCTTTCGCATGTCAACCTCGCTGCAGAACTGCTGCCTACCGCGATCACCTTGCGCGGAGCGCGGAGTTCGTTCGCGAAGTAGCGACCGGTTGGCCTACACGAAACACTGTAGCCAGAATGTGCCATTTACCGGTTTTCCTGTACCCGATAGCTTAAGACTTCCCCCCTGCGAAACTAATTTCTGCCTATCGTGTTTTTGTTGTGGGCAGAATCGGACGTCCCGGCATCTGAGGGAGCGGGGTTTCGGGGTTCGCTTAGGGCAGGCCGAGATGAAGTCGAAAATGCGTCAGACTTCGGTGGGAGACGATCAGATGTCCGGTAACGACAAGGTCCGAATCGAGATTCAGACTTTCCTGCAAGCGCTCAATTCTTATCCTGACCGTTTCAAGAGGAATCCCGGCATTACTTTCGAAGAGCACTGCGGCAGCTTGATTCCAGCCGTTGAAGCTGACAGCAATCGTCGAAGCTAAGCAAGTTCAAGCTCGGATGTGGAAAGGGCACGGCTCCTGGCCGTGCCCTTCGCGTTTGCCGAGTTCTGAGTGATCCTTCTTATTACCGGCTGGCCGGCGGCACAATCCCGTTCATGCGCAGGTACACGACCATCTGACCGTAGTGGTCGAATCCGTGCAGTCGAAATGATGGTCGCCAATCCCAGGCGCGTTAACTTACCTTCTCCGAACGGACTCTTCACGGTGCCCACCAGATTCTTGTCGTTCACGGTCGCGAGCGCTTTGTGGACATATTCAAAGGATTCCTTCAGGAACTTGAGAATGTCAGCCTTGCTCGTGATTGAGGCCGGTCCGGATTCCTCGCCGATATCCACGGGAGGCTTCTGTTCCAGGAGCGCGGCTCCGAGTATCATAGTTCACCGCGGCCACATGCTTGATCTGCTCGGCAAAGGTGCGCACGCCTTTGAACTCTCCGTTGGTGGGAGCGAATCCGAATTTATCCTCGGGCATGGCCTCTGCGGCGGGCACGAACTCATGCTCCATGTTCAGGACGGTGTGGTCCAACACTTCAGTGACGCTACGATGTTCTTCCTTTGGCTTGGCCGCCTGTGCTGCCGCCGACATGGTCAAAACCAGCAAAGCGCACACTACCAATCCCAGTCGCTTCATCATTCGGGTCCCCTTATTCTTTTTTAGATTGTTTCAGTCTCGCACTACCGCCGGAGCCAGCTTCAACTCCGCCGCCGTCAAACGATGCCGCCGAATCGTCGTCAGTCCCACAATCATCGCCAAGGCCGACCATGCCAGCGCCTCGGGAACGCCTTGCCTTGCGGCGAGCCATCCCCAAACCGCGCTGCCGATGGCCATGCCTCCCTGCAGCACCAGCAGATACATGGAGAGCGCACGCGCCCGCATCCACGACGGACACATCGTCTGCGCCACGACATTGAAGCAGGCCAGAATGCCGATCCAGGCCGCGCCCGCCGTAAACAATACCAGACAGAGCCATTCAAAGATATGTACTTGTCCCGCCAGGAAGGTCATGGCGGCGAACACAACGGTTGCGCCGGCCACCAGTCCGTCCACCGAGTAACGCAGGCGCAACCGTGGCAGCAGCAGCCGCGCCCGACAGCGCTCCCAGCCCAAAGCAGGTCAGAAGGAATCCATATCCCTGCGCGCCATGGGGCTGGCAGATGACAGGCAGCAGCGCCAGCAGGGAAGCTGCTCCTACGCTGAATGCCCCGGTGCGAATCAACACGGACCGAACCTCGGGAGCTCCGCGCACGTAGCGGAAGCCTTCGATGATCGCATCCCGCACGCGCTGCCTGGGCAACGGCTCATGTGCGGCCCGCTTCCATTTGCATAAGAAGTAAATCACGCCAAAGAACGAAGCGGCATTCAGCAGGAAGGACCATCCCGATCCTGCGGCCGCCACGACGATTCCGCCCAGAGCGGGGCCGACCGCACGCGCCACGTTGAATCCCGCGGAATTCAGCGCCACCGCAGAAGCATGCCGTGCTGGTGAAACCACGTCGGGCGTGATCGCCTGCCATGCTGGATCGTTCATGACAGCGCCGAGCCCCAGTAGAAACGTGAACGCCAGCAGCATCCACGGTTCCACCGCGTGCAGCAGGGTCAACACACCCAGCGCGGCCGAGGCCACGACCATCCAGCCTTGCGTGAACAAAAGCAGCCGTCGCCGGTCGACCATGTCGGCCAACGCACCGGCAGGGAGCACGACCAAGAACACCGGAACTGTCGCTGCCGCCTGTACCAGGCCCACCATCAGCGGAGATGTGGTGAGCTGCGTCATCAGCCAGCCCGCACCCACGTTCTGCATCCAGGTTCCGGTATAGGAAATGACTGCGGCGATCCATAGTGACCGGAAGAGCGGCTCGCCCAAGGGCGCCCAAGCCGCGTCTGGGCGCCGCATTCCCGCGCCATGAATCGGAACTGAAATCTGATCGGCCAAGCGAATGAATTCCCTTCGTGAACCTTCGTGTCCTTAGTGGTTAAGTTGGTTCCTGAAGCCTGCTGAACGGCCACTGCGAATCCTTCCAGGCCCGTATCAAATAAATGGCCACGCCCGTGAGCAGAATGACAGCGGCATACCTCATTTCCTTCTGCCAGTTTTCCCGGTTAAACAATATGAAGAGGAACCCCGCCGATGCCAGCAACGCCGGTAAGGGATACAGCCACATGCGAAACGGACGCCGCATCTCTGGCCGCCAGATCCGCAGCCAGATGACTCCGATGGCCTGCACCAGAAACTGCAGAATCAGCCGGATCACCACTAGCGCCGCGATGGCATCCTTCAGACGCAGAAAACAGAAGGCCGCCGCCACCACGCCCAGAGCCAGCAGCGAAATATGGGGGAAACGGTGCACGGGATGCACCTTGGCGAAGGCTTTGAAATAGTTGCCATCCTTCGCCGCCGCATAAGGAACGCGAGAATATCCCAGCATCAGGGAAAAGACCGAGGCAAAAGCGGTTATGATCACCAGTCCCGTGACCAGCCGGGCCGCCCACGCGCCGTACACGCGCTGCATGAACAATGAAACAACATACAGGCCGGTGTTGTTCTGTCCGGCCTGCAGCATCTCTCGCCACGGCACCACGGCGAGGACGCAGACGTTCATCATGAGATATAGACAGGCCACCAGCAGAATAGAAAGCAACAGGGCGCGAGGAATATTCTTTTCCGGGTCTTTGATCTCGTCGCCCAGAAAACTGACGTTGTAATAGCCCCAGTAGTCGTAGGTCGCGATCAGCATTGCCCCACCGAGTCCGGTCCAAAAGTGATGGGAGAGGGTGAATGCGCCCGGGGGGAAATCAAAAGCTCGTGCGGCGTTGAAGTGCGTGAGTCCGGCGAAGATGATCCAGCCGATCGTGCCCATCACGCCAAACCACAGTATTTTCGACAGCCGCCCAATGGCCGTGATGTTGCGGTAGAGCAGCAGAACCGTAAAGAAACAAATCAGGACTGCGACGGCCGTTCCCGGCGTGACGATCCAGCTGGCCTGCAGCGTTCCTGCCCACGGAATGTGCAATGCAGCGTCGTGATGCGCGAGGACCGTATCCAGTTCCGGCCAGTAGTAGGCGGCATATCCCGCCAGGCCGATGCATCCGGTCGCAATGGAGAGAGGTGCAGAAAAAGAGACCTGCCAGATGAAGAGGAACGAAATCATACGCCCCCACTTCTGCGGCCCGTACATCTCGCGCAGGTAGCGATAGGAACCGCCCGACGCCGGCAGCGCCGCGCCCAATTCCGCGGACACCAGCCCGTCACACACGGCCAGCAGCGCGCCCACGATCCACCCGAGCAGCGCTTGTGGTCCGCCCATGGCGCTCACCACTAGCGGCATGGTGATGAACGGACCCACGCCGATCATGTCGATCATGTTCAGCGAGGTCGCGCTCCACAGGCCCATCCCGCGGATGAGGCTGGGAGAACTCGTGATGTTTTGCGAAGAAGATGACATTTCGTAGAGACGTTGCTGGCAACGTCTTCTCACCACGAAGAAGAAAGACGTAGCAAGCTACGTCTCTACGGCTACTTGTTGCCTTTCGCACTCAACAGATTCACATAGAGCCGCACGGCGCCGGGCACGCCCGCCGGCAGTTGCCGGAAGAATGCGTAGGCCGCATAGATGTAGGTGCCCTTGCCATACTGGGCACGCAGCAGCCCGCCCTTCTGTGCGTCCTCTCCCGGGGTCGTGGCACGAAAGCAGCGGCGTGAAATGATCGTCCCATTTGTCCATGAAGTAGAGGCCGCGCTCCTGCACCCATCCGTCGAAGTCTTTCGCAGTGATCGTGTTGGGATAGTGAAAGACCGAATCGTCGGGAGCGAGAATATCGACCGGCGCTTCCTCGACCGAAACGCGCGCGCGGCTCAGTTCTGTCGGATAAGGAGTGAACTTGCCGGTGTTGAAGTCGCCGGTCGCCGGCGTTGTACTGCACCACCAGCGTTCCCCCAGCGGAGACGAAATCGAGCAGCTTCTTGTTGTTTGTGACGACATCTTTCTGCGTGTCGTAGGCGCGAATGCCCAGCACGATGGTTCGGTACTTGCTGAGGTCTTCGCTCGCGATCTTCTCCGCTGGAATGAGCGTGACGTCCATCCCTACCTGTTTCAGTACGGTGGGAATGTCATCGCCCGCGCCCATGATGTAGCCGACTTTCAACTCATGCGGCGCCTGGACGTCGACGATGCTCACCCGCTGCCGCGCCGGCTGGTAGTAGTAGAAGCTGCCCAGATCTTCACGCGTGACCAGCGTGTATCCTTCGCTGTACTTTTCGCCCTCCGATTCGAGTACCGCACGGACCGTGGTGCGGCCTTGCTGCAAGTCCGGTGGTGAAGACCTTGAACTGGAAGTCTTGCTTTTCGCCACGCTTTTTCAGGTCGATGGCAAACTGCTCTGGCTCGGAGCGCCAGCCGCTTGGTAACTCGAGTCGAAGGACGCCATGCACGTCGCGCGACAAGTTGCTGGTCACGCCCACTGCAACGATTGAGGTAGAACCGTTGTGGGTCGAGATCACCTGGGTCCCGGGCTCCAGCATCACCGAGAATGCTGGCACAATCGCCAATGGACGTGCGCGCAGCTTCCCGGCCTCGTCGACAAACGGCGTGACGACAACGGCGTTAATTCCATTCCTTGTCGGCGCACCGCCGGGGATTGAATATTCCATCCGCGCCCGCAGGGCCGGGGGCGGGAAGGGAAGCGTGACATACCGATCGTCGTCGATGTGATTCACGGCCTCGGTTTCGGGATCGTCCCGATGCCAGTAAGGCCGCGTGTACTTTGTGTCTTTCGGCACACGCAGCCGGAAATTCGCGTGCAGGTCCTCTCCTGCCTTGACGGTCTCAGGCTTCGTTTTGCCGCTGATCGTATTCCATCCCGCCGGAACCTCCAGCTTGATGTGATCGATCCGTAGAGGCAGCTTCGATCCGTTGTGCAGCGTGACGGCGACCACGAACTCTTGCCCTGGCGAAACCGTAGTCAGCGCGTCTGGTTCTTTCGCAGCGAGAGACTTGGGGTTTCCGTCGGAAGACACATCGGCAGAAAGACTCACGCCCAGAGCCAGATTCAGCGCGGTCTCGGCCTGTCGCTGCTTTTCGGCGAGGTGGGTCAGCAAGTCGAGTTTCGTGACATTGCCCAAAGCGCTTCCCCGGACATCGTCCGTCACCCGATTCAATGCGGCGACCACTTTCATCAGCGGCGCGGCGGCGGCATAGGGATCGCTGCCTCTCGCCGAGGATGCTGCCTGCTCCACCTGCTTTGCAATGTCAGCCAGTTCCTGGCGCAGGTGCGGAACTCTCTTCTCTTCCGCTCCCAGCCCAACAGCTAATCCTGCCCAGGTGCTGTCGATGCCGTCGAAGAAACTCTTCTCATGCCCATCTTTGCCCACGGTCGACGGCACGACTGAATCCACCAGCCGGTAAAACGTAAACCAGTCCCCTGGATCAATCGACCAGTTCGCCGCCCCTTGCGACAGCTGATGCCGCAGCCCCTGCATCGCGAACTGCAGGTATCCCGTGCCTAAATCTGCACTGCGCTCGCCCGTGTTCAACTTCAACGTCCATTTCTCGTCTTCACACTTCTGGACGCCAAAGCCGCATACGTTGCCGATGTAGAACTTTTTCGCCTGCCACGGCAACAGTCCTTGCGCAATCTGCTCGGGAAATCGCTTAGGATCGGCGGCCGCGCGGAAGGCTTCCTTGGCCAGAATGCTCGATGCCTGATGATGACCGTGGCCATCACGCTCGGTGCCGGAAAAGCGCGCCACCAGCACATCAGGACGGAACGTGCGAATCACGCGCACTACATCAGCCAGCGCCGTATCGTGCCCGCCCCATTTCTGAAATGTCTCTTCGGGATTCTTCGAGAATCCAAAATCGGCCACGTGCGAAAAGCGTTCCTGCACGCCGTAGTACTGATCTGACGCCAGAAGTTCCTCAGCGCGCAGCACACCCAGCACATCCGACAAATTGCTGCCGATCTTGTTCTGTCCACCCTCGCCGCGATTCAGCGTCATCAGCAGCGTGCTTACGCCGCGCCCGCGCGCCTCCAGCGTCAGCATCCCGCCGTCTTCATCATCGGGATGCGCCACCACCTGCATCAGTCGCGCCGTCGTTCCCAGGCGCAGAAGTTCCAACCGCAGTCCCGGCATTCCCTCATCCTGCGGGATATCCGCGGGCGTTCCTTGATACAAAAGTCCCGGGGGATCCACATTGATAGACGACTCTGCTGAAGCATTGGCAGAAACCGCTGAGGGTGCTCCATCCCGGCGCGCATTTTGCGCAAGGGAGGGTGAGGGCGCGACCAAGGCACAAAGGGCAAGCAAACAAACATATCGATGCTGCGAGAGGTGCAGGCGCTGAAGAATGAAGGAAGCGCGGCGCCGAAGGGGCCGCAGCAGGCTAGGGGTTCCGGAATGTCTCACGCTACAAGGATGGGGCCTACCCCCGGTTTGACGCAAATTCTTTCCGATCTTGCTTCAGATTAGACGCCCGTATCAGCCAACGGTGAGCCCGACTGTCGCCGGAAATCCAGACCGGAAGCCGGAAGCCGAGCGCCGGAAGCCGCATTAAACGTCGCACAACTCCACCGCCTTCCGCAGTGACTCCAGCGGATCTCCCGTCGGCACGAACTCATGCGCCACGTAGCCCTTAAACCCCGAGTCAGCGATGGCCCGCATCACGCCATCCCACTGAACTTCCTGCGTGCCGTCGAGTTCGTGCCTTCCCGGAACGCCTCCGGTGTGAAAATGCCCAATCCACTGGATGTTGGCGCGGATCGTCGCGATCAGGTCGCCTTCCATGATCTGCATGTGGTAGATGTCGTAGAGCAGCTTCACATTGGGCGAGTTCACTTCCTGCATCACGCGGACTCCCCAGGCCGTGTGGTCGCACATGTAATCGTGGTGATCGTGCTTGCTGTTGAGCAACTCCATGCAGATCGTGACGCCGTGATCTTCCGCGATCTTCTTGACCCGGTTCAGCCCGGGAACTGTGTTGCGCGCGCCTTCGTCGTCTGACATGCCTGCGCGATTGCCAGAAAAAGTAATCACATTCGGCACGCCCGCCTTCGCCGCCCGCGGAATGTTCGCGCGAAATGCCTGCTCAATCGCGGCGTGATTCTCGGTGCGGTTGAGAGCCTTCCCGATGTCCCCGCCACCGGCGTATCCCATTGTGCAGAGCAATCCATAGCGCCGCGGGATCTCGTAGTCGTCCGGCTGCAACAAGTCAATTCCGAGCAACCCTATCTTCGCGGCGTACTCCGCCAACTGATCGACAGGAATGTGAGGATAGCACCACTGACAAGCCGACTGATGGATGCGCCCTTTGCGCGGCGTTGTATCAAGAGCGGCTGATAAGGTGGGAAGAACGGTAGTCGTCGCTGCTACTCCGACGACCGATGATTTCAGCAGCGCCCGCCGAGTGAGACTTCTCATAGGAGGAGCAAGAAATTGTTCTGAGAACTGAGAGCCGAGAACTGAGGCGCTCGCTTCGGTTGCGGGGCGGACGAATACGTCCGCCCGTACGTTAGAAGTTTCGCCCTTCCTTGAACACGGACTGGCAGTTACTCGACATGGTCAGAACTTCATTGAATGCGGTCTCCTTCCGCAGGTCCTTGAGCAGCGGGTCTTCCAGCAAGGCCGAATACGCGCAATAATTCTGCTGCACAGCGGCCTTCAACAGCCGCAGTGCAGGTTCATTCTGTCCGCATGCGGCCATCAGCGCGGCTTGGTGATACCACAACTCAGGATCGGGCTCCACGATCACCGACGATTCGGTTTCGCGCACGATCTTAGCAAGGTCCGCCGGGCGTTGCGCCGCCGTGCAGGCATCCATGAGTTCGCGGTGATACGTGGCCGCATTCCCCACATTCTTCGCCGCGGAGTGCGCCTCAGGAATGTTGCCCTCCGCCAGGTAGATGTACGGAGTCACCCACGCCGACCATTCCGACCCCGCATCCAGATGCACAAAGTCCGTCGCCCGGTCGGTCTTGCCCATCTCGAGGAACGTCCACGCGCAGGAGCGAAAGGCAAAATTTCCCGGATCGAGGTGCCGTGCCGTGTTGCACTCCTGAGCCGATTGTTCCAGCATGCCGGCATAACGCAGCACGTAACTAAGGGCGAAGTGTGCGTCCGCGCTCTGTGGACGCCGCTGCACCAATTCCGTCGCCGCATCATAGGCGCGGCCCAGTTCCCCGCGCATCACACGGTTGGTGATGAGCAGGCTGGCCGCCATCACGCGGTGCGGATCGAGTCCGATTGCCCGCTCGTAAGCGGAACTCGATCGCTGGAACTTTTCCTCGCCACCCCCGCCGTAAGCCGAGTCGAAATAATATCGCTGCCCCAGCGCTTCCCACGCGGGCGCATAGCTGGGATCGATCCCCACCGACCACTCCAGCATTGTGATCGCTTCCTTGTTTGGTCCCGGATCGTGCGGCACCGCCACGCTGCGCAAATAAAGGTCATACGCCTGCTGATTCTTGGGTCGCGAGGTCGCCGACTCCAGCGTGCCGGCCGCGCCACCCAGGATCGGCAGCAATCCGTGCTGCACCTGATTCGTCAATTGCTCGCGCAATCCGATGAGATCTTCTGTCTTGCCCGTGGCTGTGCCCTGCCACAAGAGCCGCTCCGTCGCGACGTCGATCGCCTCCAGCGTTACCGTCAACTGATCGCCCTGCTTCATGAAGTGCCCTTGCAGCAGGCGCCCCACCCGCAGTTCCTGCCCAACCTTTTTCGGATCTATATCCGGCGAGACATATTTGCGCGTGACCGACGAAGGCCGCACCTCGAGCGAGCGGGAATAGGTCAGCACGCTCGACAGTTCGTCGGCCAGCGCGAACCGCAGATAGTCGGTGTTGACGTCGCCACTCAGGTTCTGCAGCGGCAGCACCGCGATTGCGTTCTGCTGCTCGGCGTTGGCTACTTCCCGGTGCTTGTACCACCACGCTCCCACCGACCCAAGCACCGCCAGCAGCAATCCGGCCATGCCCAGCAGGAGATAGGTTTGCAGATTCGAATTTCTGCCAAAGGTTCGCGACGCCGCCCGCAGCTTTACCACGGTGGCGCTTCCACTCTTGACGGTGCCCGACTCGGTCTCACGCTTCAACTGCGAAAGATCCGACCGCATCTCCGCCGCGCTCTGGTAGCGGTGGGTGCGGTCTTTCTCCATCGCCTTGCCGATGATGCCTTCCAGTTCGATCGGAATCTTCGGATTCAAATCCTTTGGCGGAACCGGCTTGGAGTGCAGCACCGCATCCAGGGTGAGCAGCGAATTATTGCCGATGAAGGGCTTCTTCCCCGTGGCCATTTCGTACATCACGGTGCCGAACGAAAACAGGTCGCTGCGCGCGTCGATGGTCTCGCTGCGTGCCTGCTCGGGGGACATGTAAACCGCAGTACCGGGAATGACTCCGACGGCGGTTAGAGACAGGTCGGCGCCGCCGTCGTCTTCGGCATGCACCAGTTTTGCCAGCCCGAAGTCGAGAACCTTCACTTGTCCGGTCGGCGTCAGGAAAATGTTGGCCGGCTTGATGTCGCGGTGCACGATCCCCTTGGCATGCGACGCCACCAGCGCGTCCGCTACCTGTACGCCGACGTCGAGCACTTCCTCCACCGCCATCGGGTGGCCGGCAATGTGCGCCTTCAGGCTCTCGCCGTCGAGCTTCTCCATCACAATGAAGGGATGGCCGTTGTTGTCTTCAATGCCGTGGATGGTGCAGATATTAGGATGGTTAAGCTGAGATGCTGCCCGAGCCTCGCGGGTAAAACGTTCCAGCGATTTGGGGTCGCCGGTGAGATTCTCAGGAATAAATTTCAGGGCGACATGCCGCCCCAGCTTAAGGTCCTCGGCCTCGTAAACGACGCCCATACCACCGCCCCCAAGCTTGCCGAGGATACGGTAATGGGATACCTGCTGGCCGATCATGAGAGCGCGCGACCTTGCTCGGCGGTAATGTTAGGCCCCCAGCGGAATCCGGTCAACTCCCTTATTTCCCGAGGCCTACAGGGTGGGTCGCACGAGGTGAGGACGCGGGAAAGGGTGCGGCTTTCACCAGGTGCCGCGAACCATGGCGACGGATTTCCGATCTGGCGCTGAGGGTATTGATCCATTGCAAGGCTCTTTCCGAGTTCCCGTTTGGGGCTTCGCCATCCTTAATTCCCATGTTGTGCTGACCTACGTCCTTAAGGTGAGATGCCCGCCCACCCCAGCGCGGTTTGCACGAATATGATGAAGGAAGCACGAACCGCGGCTCATTTGTCTGTAGGAGGCAAGAGGCAACCGTCATGAACGCTGCTGCAAAACCCGACCCACGGCCAACGACGCCACCTGACCTGCACGAAGCCATCCGTCGGCGCGCCGAGGAAATTTACATCCGCAACGGCAGGGTCCCGGGTCGCGACGTCGAAAACTGGGCCCAGGCCGAGCAGGAAATCGCGCGCGAGAGCGCGCAAGCTACAGCCCGGCGGACCGCCATCATTGTCAGAGTCAACGGCACGGAGTATGTCGGCGAGTACGACCAGGCGTCGTCCGAGGGCTACCTACCGGGCGAATTCAACCCCGGCGCATCGGTCCCGGTCCGTTTTCATGGCGATAAGATGCTGGTGAAGCGTCCTAACGGAAGAATCCTCGAGACCACCATCGTTAAGAAAAGCGGTTCCTAGGTAAGCAGTCCTTCCCGCCTGATCCGCTTGATACTATGGCGGAGATGCTGAACCCGCTGAGCCTGCTGGCTCCGGCCCCTCGCCGAAGGAGAACACCGAGCTTCGAAGTGACCCTCCGGCACCTGGGCGCACTTGGCCTCTTCTTTCTCGCGATCCTCGACAGCTCACCGGTACCCACTTTCGGCGGCCCCGACATCCTCACCGCCATCCTGTCGGCCAGTCATCGCAACCCGTGGTATGAGTACGCTGCCACGGCAACCGCCGGATCGGTGATCGGCGCATACATTACATTTCGTCTTGCCCGCCATGCGGGGGCGGCTTTCCTAGACAGAAAGTTCAAGAAGGGCAAAGTATCAAAGTTTTTGAAGCTGTTTAAGAAATGGGGCACGGGAACGCTCGCCGCCTCCTCAGCCATTCCCATTCCAACCCCGACGAGCCTGTTTTTCGCGGCAGCGGGTGCCTCCGATTATCCGGTGGGAAAGTTCCTCGTTGTCGTCACCATTTCTCGTGGAGTCCGCTATTCGGCGATCGCCTTGGTAGCCGACTTGTATGGTCGGCACTTTGTCCGCGCGCTACGCCATCCGATGCAATATCGGGGATGGGTATTGCTGTTTGGCGTGCTGATGGTGGCGTTGATCGTGGGCGGAATCCTGGTGAACCGCCGTTTAGAGGCGGCTCCGGCAGAGTGAACCATCTGGGGACTTTCGCTGCTGCACCACGATTCGCGGTGTTCCCTTCCGTTAGCGCGCCGCCACCAGCCGCCCATACGTGGGCTTCATGGCCATGTACTTCGTGTTCGTCAACAGGTGAGTTTTCATCTGGCTGTCGAGCGTGAACATCTGATATTCCCCGGTCCACATCTCGCATTTCGGACGCTCCTCGCCCACCGCGATAAACTGCCGGGCCACGCGATTCAGAGCGGTGAAGGCGATGGTCTGCCCGTCGAGCGACCACGCCGGGAAACAGAAATCCTGGTGCTTGGAGAACACCAGCCTCTGCTGTCCGGAACCATCCGGCGCCATCGTAAAGAGCGCCGGATGTTCGCCTTCGCGGTCCGAGACAAAGAGAATGTCCTGGCCATTGGGCGACCAGGCCGGCGCCGATTCCTCCGCCTTGTTGTTGGTCAGCCGGCGCACGTTGGTTCCGTAGGAGTTCATGGCGTAGATCTGAAACTTGCCATCACGATTCGATGCGAAGGCCATCTGCTTGTCGTCCGGCGACCACGAAGGCGAAAGCCCGTGCTCAACGATCCGCTTCATGTTCGAGCCGTCGGGATCCATGACCCAGACCGCCGGATTGCGACTCGGGTGCGGCAGCGCAAAGCTGTAGAACGCAATCTTCTTCCCATCGTGCGACCAGACGGGCCCGCAGGAATCGCCAGTCGTGATTTTCGTGATCCGCTTCTCGCCGGTTCCGTCCGCATTGGCCACGTAGACCTGCGAGTACTGGTCATCGCGCAGCGAGCAGAACGCGATCTTCGTGCCATCGGGCGAGACCGAGGGATCATATCCATTAATGTGCAGCTCGGCGATCCCGCTGCCATCGGGATTCATCGTGGCCAGCAGGTTCATCTTCGCGTCCGACACGGAGTGGAACTGCATCGACGGATCGTCCACCGAATTGATGGCTCCTCCAACGGGATCCGCCGACAGCCTTACTCCGGAGGATTCTGTCGTGATCACCGGATCGGGGCGCACAAACACAATCTTCTCTGCGGCCTTGCCTCCAGCCTGTGGGAACGCTGGCACCGCAAGCAACCACACCGAAGCACAGAAAGCGACACAGAAGCGCTTCATCTCCACCCTCCACGCCAAAAAGTTGGGCAGCTCATGATACCCCTATTCGTCCAGATACAGCGCGGCCGATGCACCCACCCACTCCATATTCTTGTTGTGATCCACGCCCATCATCAGCCCGCGCCCCATGCGGATGATCGTCAGCACCGGCGTCAATTCGTCGAGCCAGATATACATTACGCGAACCTCCGCTTTCGTCCCGCCATACGGAGTCGCGATCACCGGCTCGAAGTGCATGCGCTCCTGCAAGATGTAGTACGGCCGCTTCTCCGCCGGAATCGCCGCAATGTCTTCCTTCGTGGGCGCAATCACCACTCCCAGCCCTGCGAACGAATACAGGGGCTTCAGCGCGTAGTTCTCGAGATCGGGAGGGATCTCTTCGAGTCGATCGAGAAACCATGTTTTCGGCACGGACGCATGCTTTAGATAGGGAATCGAAAACTTGCTGATCCGGAAATACCAGTTGGGATGCCCCGCCCACTCCACGTCAAGGTCGTCGCGCCAGTCGAACGAAAGTTTGACGTTCTTGCGCTCCAGTTCGTCAACGATCGCACGGTTATAAATCCGCCGGATGGGGATCCGTTTGCCGCCGCGGTCATAATAAAGGTGAGCCCCATCCTTTTTGATGTCCACAATATCGACCGCCCGCACCCCGAGCATCTTTTCGGTCAGCAGAAAATCCGGCAGCGTCTTCTGATGCGCGGGATCAATCTCCATCAGAATTACATTGTCGGGATCATGCGAACCCACGATCGCCCGCCGCAACAGATCGCGATACGAAGAACCCTCCAGACCGCTCAAGAAGTATTTCAGGCGGCTTCCGGCTTCCGGCGCTCGGCTCCCGGAAGCCGAAAGCCGAAAGCCGGAAGCCGCATCCAGCCCGTACGCCTCCACATAAGCCTCCGCCAGCGGCCCCTGATACGCATACAGGGAAGGGAAGGCCTGCAATTCGACCAGCTTCGGCTGCAGTTCGCCGTGAGCATCCCGCACCAACCCAAAATCTACCTGAACGAACATGGGATGCGGCGCTTCGTTGGGAACCTTAAACTCGGCGGGGACGGCCTCGTCCGACTTCGCGCGGTACGCGGGATCGTCGACCAATTGCCGAATCAGATCCTGCCCGTCACGGGCCATCCGGTCGATCAGCGACTTTGGGAAGAAGCAGGGCGTTTCCGAAAGCCGAAACTGCACATGCGTTCCGCAAGCCTCGTCGACCCGCCGCAAAAAAGTCTGATACTTTCCGGGAGTAAAGCTGTCGTTGAAGGGCTGACGCAAGGAAGGAATCATTTTGTTATCGATCTGTCATCCTGAGCGTAGCAAAAAACGCCGACAAAGTCGGCGTTTCTTGCGAAGTCGAAGGATCCCTATCAATTTGCATCTCCGGCGGCCCAAAGGAGTTTCTACACAGTGCTACGCCTCCACCAAGAACTTCCCCTCCCGCATAATCTGCTCGTCGTCCACCCAGATGTTGAACTTTCGGCCGACGACGTCAATATGTGTGGTCGAATCCCAGTCCGCGCCCGTGTGCGCCCCATACGGATTTCCAAACGCAATATGCACTCCGGGATACTTCTCGTCCTGCAGAATTTGTCCAATCACTTCTTTCAAGTCGATGTTTGTCCCGATTGCAAACTCGCCCACACGGTCGCTGTTCTCGTCGGTGTGGGTGTACTTCCAGAAATCACTTTCGAGTTCACGATTCTCCGAGTGCGCTTCGGTTAACCGGTTGCCCTTGATGTGCACGGTCAGAGGATTCTGTTTCAGGTCCCCAAACTTGGCGCACAGATAATCACCGACCACGCCGTCAATCACGAACGTTCCATTGACTTCGCCCGGAGTTGTAAAGATTTCGCCGCCGGGCAGGTTCCCCCATTTGTCTGGAGAGATAATCCCGCTGGTCTTCAGCCACTTGTAATTGGGATTCAAATCCGCGGTCAGGTCAGTACCCGCCGCAGTCGTAGCCTTGATCTTCGAAGCCTTGCGCACCATTTCGACAACCTTTTGGCTGAGGCGGTCGACCCGCGCGAAATCGGCCCGCATGCCTTCCAGCATGATCTGCCGGTTGATGTTGACCATGTGCGCGTGGCGAATCTTGCGGCGGTTCACGACGTCGGTCATCTGAATCCGCGAGCGCAGTTCGCGCGTCTGCGCCTGCACCGCAAAGATCGAAACCTGACTGCCTTCCAGGTCGTCCAGAATCTGACGCGGCAGATCAGTCAGCGGGCGCTCCGCCAACTCTTCCAGCACCCAGCCATGATAAGGGGCCCCGATTTTTTCCAGTTCCCGCGCGATCGCAGCCGCAATCTCAATCGTTGCTTCGTCGGTGATTACGCACACCTGCTCGCTAGGCTTGACGCGCAGGCAAACGTTGACCGCGTTGAAGGCCCCTGGCGTGTACTCGGGATCAAATGAAATGTTGGTTAGGCGGGTGCCCCATTTCTCGCGTTCTTTGCGAGAAGTGGGGATTTCGAGTTGGCCCGAAGGATTGACTTGTTCCACAGGAATACTCATTACCCTACTTTTCGTACGGCGGCCGGCTCTTCTTCCAGTCCCGCCTCCGTCTCCTCGATGATGTAATCAACCACTTTCTTCAGATCCCCAGTCTCCTGGAACACGCGGAGCTGGCGGTCAGCCCCGCTGCCTTTCTCCAGAATGGTGTGGATGTAATTCAATTCCTCGCGCGAATCCAGTTCGTCGACCACGTCATCGATGAACTCTAGATATTCGTGCACCAGATCCCGCGCCGGCACTTCGATCTGTTTGCCGAAATCGATCATCTTGCCATCGAGTCCGTAACGCGACGCCCGCCACTTGTTCTCCATGATCAGCGCGCGCCGGTACAGCCGGAATCCCTGATTCGCGGTGTACAGCTTGTACAGCTTGGCCACGGTAGCCTGAATCAACGCCGCCAGTGCGATGGTCTCGTCGGCACGCATCGGAATGTCGCACACCCGGAACTCGATCGTATTGAAGAATGGATGCGGCCGGATGTCCCACCAGATCTTCTTCGCGTTATCGATGCAGTTGGTCTTGATCAGCAGCTTGATGAAATTCTCGTACTCGCCCCAGCTCGGAAAATAATCAGGGATGTTCGTCCGCGGAAACTTGTCGAACACCTTGCAGCGGTACGACTTCAGTCCGGTGTTCATCCCTAGCCAGAACGGCGAGTTGGTCGACAGCGCGAGAATGTGCGGCAAGAAATAGCGCGCATGATTCATCATGTGGATCGCGGTCTCGCGATCCTCGATTCCGATGTGCACGTGCAGCCCGAAAATCAGGTTGGCCCGCGCCACGACCTGCAAATCCTCGACAATATTCTTGTAGCGCTGGTCCGGGTGGATCTCCTGATCCCGCCAGTCCGAAAACGGATGCGTCGCCGCCGACGCCAGCCTCAATCCATTCTCTTTCGCCAGCCGCACCATGTTGCTCCGCAGCTTCTTGACCTCGGCCTTGGCCTCCTTAATATTGGCGCAGACCGATGTCCCCACCTCAACCACGGACTGGTGCATCTCGGCCTTCACCCGCTCCTGAAGGATCATCTTGCCCTTCTCCAGGATTTCGGCGTGAATGTGCGACCGCAGATCCCGCGTCTCGGGATCGACTGTCTGATATTCCTCTTCAATTCCGATGGTGAACGTAGGTTGCATTATCTATATTTTGTCATTCCGAGCGAAGTCAAGGAACCTGCTGTCCGCCGGCGGCATCCGGTCGCCGGGGAAGTCCTAACAGTATAACAATGCCGAAAGACGATTTCGGCCCACGGTTACCTTAGTCCCACCCCCGGTTTTCCTTGACCCGCGCCTTCACGATCTTCTTGATCAGCGCGTCTGGTAATGGTTTGTCCGGCGGGAAGTGAATCGTCCCCTTGGAGGTGCGATATCCACTCAGTTCCTTCTCGAACCGGTCGAGTACGCCTGAGCCCGTGGGGAACAGGCTGCAATGGTTCTTGAACGCCGCATAGCCAACCAGCATCCCGTTGTACTTGAACATGGGAATCCCGTAGCTGATGACCTCGGTGGCCTCCTTCGGTACTACAGACTTCATCACCGCACGAATGTGCTTCAACGTGCTCTGCGCGGGCTCCGGCACTGCCGCCAGATATTCATCGACGTTTTTCGCAGGCTTGCCTTTTCGCATACGTTTGTCATCCTGAGCGAAGCGAAGGACCTGTAATTCGCCTGCGCAGCATCCACCGTTGGCAGATTGCATAGATCCTTCGGCCCGCAAAGAGCCGCGGTCGTCAGGATGACAAGCGGGTTGCTGCCAACCGTGCTGCCGATGAGCCTTTTGGAGCCATTCGTCCGCTCGCTCTTACTTCGCCGGCTTGCGCTTCCGCGCGGCTACCCACTCGGGTTCACCCTTGCGCGCGGGTTTCTCGGCTCCGGCTCCCGCCAGGAATTCCACCCAGCGCAACTCCTTCACCGGATTCTCCCCGCTCAGCGCCATCTTTACCGCCATCTCCGCGACGGCATTCACGATCCAGTCGAAATTCTCCTGCCCGACGGAAGTGATCTCCGCATCGGGCGCTGGATTCAAGAAGTCAATCGCATACGGAACTCCGCCTTCGACTGCAAACTCCACCGTATTCAAGTCGTATCCCAGCGCCCGGCAAAGCGACAGGGCGTCCTTCTCGATCCGATCGCGCAAGGCCGGCGTCGACTGCGGTGGATTCCCCTTCACGTAGCGCTCATGATGCGGCGCCTTCGGGTCGTACTTCATGATGTGCACTTTTTCTTGCCCCACCACGTAGCAGCGGTAATACTCGTCGAACTCCACGCCACGCTGCAGCGTCATGCACAGCCGTCCGGTCTGGTTGTAATGATGAAAGAACTCTTCCGGCGAATGCACCTTATATACGTGCTTCCACCCGCCGCCGGAATACGGCTTGAGGAAAGCAGGGAAGCCAACGTAATCGAACAACTCCTGCCAGTTCAGCGGAAAAATCAAGTTCCGCATCGACTGGTCCGTCGTTCCCTCGGGATGCTTGTTATGCGGCAGGATCACGGTCGGCGGAATGGCCACGCCCATCTTGTGCGCCAGTGCGTAGTTGAAGAACTTGTCATCGGCCGTCCACCAGAAGGGATTGTTGACGACAATCGTCCCGTGCAGAGCGGCATTCTTCAGATACGCGCGGTAGAACTCGATATCCTGCGAAATCCGGTCGATGATGACGTCGTATTTCTTCGGCTCATCCATCCGGATCCCGCCGATCTTCACAAACTCCGCCTCAACGCCCTCGACCTTCATCGAGTTGATCTTCTCGACTACGGCCGGCGGAAACGTATTCTCCATCCCAAACAAAATCCCAATCTTCTTAGTGCTCACAGAAATTCTCCAATGTTCAAAATGTCATCCTGAGCGAAGTAAGTGCGCCACGAAGTGAAGCCCTTACGTAGTCGATGGATCCCTACGTTCATAATTCCGATAGGATCGCGGTAACTATTCTGCCGTGCAGCATCCCCGCAGCGGCTTAAGCCTGGTCCAGGGACGCCGCCAATCGGCACGGCTGAAGCCGCGCCCTTCCACGAAGCCCTAAAAGTACTTCGCCGCCATCCTCTGCCAGAGCGGCCAGTCATGTTTCGAATTGTCGTTCCAAACGTCCAGCCAGTGCGGAATCGCCTTCCCATTCAAGATCGCCGAGAGCTTCACGTTCTGGTCCAGACACATATCCCAGTCCGCCGAGCCCAGCACAATCTTCATCTGCCGGTAGCGGCTCAGGAACCAGTCATCCGACATGTTCGGAATGAAATCCGGAGGGTTGTTGAAATAGCAATCGTTGTCGTAGTAGCCATCCAGAAACTGGTGAATGTCGAACGCCCCGCTCATGCTCACGCAATGCGTCACCACATCCGGATGCTTCAGGGCAAAGTTCACGGTGTGATATCCGCCAAAGCTGCATCCGGTCACGGCGAGTTGCCAGGCCTGATTCTTCCAACGGATGAACGGCAGAAATTCGTGCAGGATGTAGCGCTCGTACTGCAAATGCCGCAGCACGCGCACCCGCGGATGCACCCCCTTGTTGTACCAGCTCTCGGTATCCACGCCGTCCGGGCAAAATACCTGCAGTTCGCCGCGCTCGATCTTCGGCGCCAGTACGCCAATCATTCCCCGGTCTTCGTATTCAAAGAACTTTCCCATCGACGTCGGGAAGACAAGCAGCGGCATGCCCGCGTGCCCGTAGACAAGCGCCTCCATGTCCCGGTGCAGTTCCTGGCTATAAGCTTTGTGATATTCGCGATTCATCGTGAGCGGAGAAATGTCCCAGGCCGCCGCAGAGACGTTGCCTACAACGCCTTCTTTCGCAGCCGAAGTATCTTACCCGATGCAAGGCGGAATTCCCTAGCGACCAGGCGCCGAATCGTGCCAGTCTTCCAATCGCGGCGAGCACAAAAAAAGGCCGGCTCATTGAGCCGGCCGTGACGCACAACGTCAGGACTCAGAAGATCAGTTTCATTCCGAACAGCAGCCGCCTCCGTCCAATGCCGTCGGTATTGATGTTGCCGGCAAAGGTCAACCCGCCGTTGCTGTTGAAGTTCGTGTTCTGGAAGCTGCCGCGGGTTACATCGTCCAGAATCGGGTCAGGCACGCCGCGGAACTGCGTGTTCATCACGTTGAATGCCTGGGCTTGGAATTGGGCCGTCAGCTTCTCGGTGATCCTGGTGTTCTTGAAGAACGCCAGGTTGGCCGTGCTGATGTCCTGTCCGCGCAGCGTGTTTCGCCCCGTTCCAGCGAATGGCGTGCCATAGACGATGGCCGCCGCCGGACTGTTCTGGATCCAGTGCACCGCATTCGGAGATGTCGGCAACTGGGTTACGAAGTCGACCAGGCTGCACGTCGAGGCTGTCGTTCCTGTGCAGTTGTACTGGCCGACTGTCGCCAGCGGTGCCCCGGCGTTCGAAACGATGGGACGGCAGGCATCATAATTTCCGCCGAAATTTCCCGTCGGATCGCACAAGCTTCCATTCACATACCTCTGGATGGTCGTGTAGGGTTGCCCGCTGGTGTAGCGGTACGTGGTGTTCGCTTGCCATCCGCCCAGCACATGACCCAGGAGTCCGTGCTGCGCTTTGTAGAACGGCAAGTCGTACACCACGGCGACTCCAACGACATGCGGGAAGTCGATGCCGGAATTGGCTCGTTCCGCCCCGCTCGTGTTGAAGGGATCCTGCGCGTACGCCAGCGTATTGCCGCCACCGAGTGTGCTGAAGACCTCGCTCGCGTTGTCGATTGTCTTGCTGAACGTGTAGGAGCCGGTTGCCGTGAGCCCGTGCCAGTTGGCGATTCGCAACTCGCTCTGCAGCCCGTTGTAGTTCGAGGACGCCGTGTTGGCGTACTCGATCACGTTGCTGAAGTTGCAGTTCGCATTCCCGGCAAACGATCCAGGAGCTCCCGCCGTGGTGCAAGGCGTCAATCCGGAAGGAATGAGGTTCTGGAAGCCCGCGCTGATGAGCGGTCCCAGCGCCGGGTTTCCATTGAGTTCCTGGAACAATCCTACGGCGTGATTGCCCACGTAGCGAACCTCGGCCACGATCTGCTGCGTGAACGAGTGCTGGATGCCGAAGTTCCACTGTTCCGTGTAAGGATTGCGGAAGTTCTGCGGCACCTGCACTTGATTCGCGAACCCAGGATCGCCGCCCGCTGCCAGCGGCTCCAGGAAGGGAATAACCTGCGTTCCGAAAAGGCCGGTGGTCGGAACACCAGTGGGCGCCCCTCCGACGATTGGCCCCAAGGTGGCGAAATTTACCTTCGGCGCCGCGGTGGCCACGTTCAGAAACATGTTGTAAAACGCGGGGTCATAGGCGATGCGGAATCCGCCCCGAATCACGGTCTTGTCTGCACCGAGTAGCCCGCTCAGGATATGTGGCGTCCAAGCGAACCCGATCACCGGAGCGAAATTCTTCAATGATTGGGGAACGCTCGGTACTGTCGTCTGGCTCAGCGGCAAACTGGTCGTCCACAGCGGAGTCGATCCGGTTTGCTGCTTCACGCTCTGATCATGCAGCAGATTGATCGCCTGCTGATACCAATCCCACCGCATGCCCAGGTTCAGCGTCAGGTTGCTCTTGATTCTCCAGTCATCCTGCACATAGAGGCCCAGGTCCCACTCGCTGAACGGCAGGATTGGACTGCCCAGCGCGATCTGGGTTTCGAACGGATTGTTGGCCACCATGTCGCTGAACGAGGTGAACACGAATATCCCGTTGTCACCAGGCAGAAAGACGTTCGGCGAACGCTGCTGATCGATTTCGCCGCCGAACTTGATCGTATGCTTGCCTTTCAGCATCGACGCGTTGTCTTGCAGTTGATAGTTGTTGATGATGCGTCCTTGAGGGAAGCCGGCCGAGACGCCAAAGAACACGCTATCCTGCGGCGCAGAGCCGATCAGCGCCATATCCGCCGGACAATTCGTCGGTGTGTTCGAATTGCAACTCGGGAAAGATTGTTCCTGGAAGAAACTGCTGGCTCGCGAGAAGCTGAAGCGAACCTGATTGATAAAAACGTTGCTGAAGTCCCGCACCCAGTCCAGGCCAATCTGCTGGCTCAACCCGGGTACGGTCTGCCAGTCGCCCACCTGGATTCCGTTGCCAAAGTTTACGCCCCCGCTGAACGTCTTCTGGTAGACGTACCGGCCGAAGAAGTTGTCCTTGTTCGAGAGCTTGAAGTCGAGCCGTCCCGTAGCTTCGTAGTCGTTGAACGGACCAGGAACGAAGCGGGTCAGCGAGCCGAATTCAATGGGCGTGCAGCCGTTCACGCCTGCCGTGGCACACGGAAACGCAAATCCCGTGGATGGGTCAATCTGGTTGGTCACGAGCACATTCTGAACGTTCGTGAATACCGGATTGCCGGACTTGACTGCGTTCGGTCCGATCGTGCTTTCAATCAAACCGATGGGGCTGCCAGGAAACGCCGCTGCCAGCTGGGCGTCTCCGTTGGGAGTTGGCACCAGTCCTCCGCCGGTTGAAGCCGGCGAGCCCGCGAAGCGCTGTCGTTCAAAATTGGCCGAGCCGAAAAACCAGATCTTATCTTTCTTGATCGGCCCGCCTGCTGTCCCGCCGAAACGATTGTCTACAAAGCCGGGAACCGTGGGCACGATGCAGCCGTCCGCCGCGGTTTGTCCCGGCAAGCAGAACCCGAGCAGCGGATTCTTTTCGTTGTTTTCCAGGGAGTCGAACGTCGAACCTTGCCAGAATTCGTAAGCGGTCCCGTGAAACTGGTTGGTTCCGGACTTGGTGATGTAGTTGACCACCGCGCCGGTATTGCGGCCGAACTCGGCGTCGTAGTTGGTTACGACTTGCAATTCGCCGATCGCGTCTTGATTGCCGAAGAAAATCGATGGTCCGCCGATGGAGTTATCGTTGTTACTCTGCCCATCAATCTGAAAATTATTAGCGCGAGCCCGCAGCCCGTTGACCGACATTTCCGCGCCGTTGTTGTTGCTGAAACTGGCGTCACCCACGGTGGCCACGCCCGGCAGAAACAGCGCCAAGGAATCAAAAGTGTTCCCCATTGGCAGGGCGGTAACCTTATCGGTGCTGAAGGTTTCCGAAATCTGATCGGTAGTGGCTTCGATTAGCGGCGCGGTACCTTCCACCGTAACCGACTCGGTGGACGGGCCAACCACCAGCCTCACCGCTCCCAGTTCCGTGTCTTTTCCGACGTCCACGACTACATTTTTCGATTCGTGCGCGCGGAAGCTCGGTGCTTCAATCCTCAGGTTGTATGCTCCCGGCGGCAGATCGCGCAGCTCGATGATTCCCGCCGAGTTGGTTTGGGTTGTGAACACGCGGTTCGTGGCCAGATGCGTGACCGTGACGGTGGCATTAGGAACCACCGCGCCCTGCGCATCCTCCACCACGCCGGAAATTGTTCCGGTTACGATTCCTTGTGCGAGTGAAAACGTAGCGCCGAAAAGCAAAGCCGCGAGCGCCACAGCTAGATAAATCCTGCCCCCAAAAACGGATTTCATTCCATTCTCCTTCATACCGGCGGAGAGCTTTACATTTCAGTGTTTGACACTGTCTTGTGTTCAGCGTGATTTCCCCGCAAAAATTCGGCTACAGAAGAATGGGCAAATCCACTTCCATAACATTCCAAACGCAAGTTCAATATCCGTCGATGTCCTCAAAATTGTTTTGCGTTATGTGAGCCCAGTGGGCGATGGTTTTCCGGAGGGCGAGTACAAGAAGTGGTAGGAATCGTTAGCGGAGCTCGGAAACAAGCTTCTATCCATCCAGAAATCGTGGATGCGCAACAGAGCTGCTTAACAGGCGCTGTCAGAGCGGTCAGCACGGGCTTGTGATTGTGTTTTCACGCAAAGGAAAAGGCCCGCCTGCTACAGCCTCGGGAAGTCAGACCTCACAATTCCTTATTCTGTAAAATGAGTCCGACCACGAACCGACGGAATGCCCGACACCTATCTCTCCGAAGCCGACGTTCGCCGCCTGCTGAACCCCGCGCAACTCATCGCTGGCCTCGAATCTGCTTTTCGCGATCGCTATCCATCCATCAGCCTTCCGCCGCGCACCCACGCTGAACTCGCCCACGGCATCTTCCTGACCATGTCGTGTTACGACGGCGCGGCCGACACACTCGGAATGAAGCTGGTGCTGGTGCGGGACAAAGCCCAAGAGAAACAGGCCGACCTCAGCGAAGGGCGCGTGCAGGCCACCTACTTGCTGCTCGATCCGGAGACTGCCCAACCACGCCTGACTATTGCTGCCAACTACCTCACCGACTTGCGCACCGCTGCTACATCAGGCGTGGCCACAAAATTCCTGGCCCGCCCTGATGCCTCGACCCTCGGTATCTTCGGCACGGGACGGCTCGCCCGCACGCACCTCGCGGTGCTTCCGCTGGTTCGGAACTTCCAGAGAGTGCTCATCTGTGGACGCAATCCTTCGCGCTCTGCCGAATTCGTGCGGATCGTTTCCGGGGAATTACCCGGGCTCACCATCGCGGTGGCCGATTCGCGCACGTGCGCCGCCGAATCCGACGTGATCTGCACTTGCACCTCGCATTCTGCTCCGCTGTTCGACGGCCGCGATCTGCGCCCCGGAACCCATCTCAATCTGGTCGGCGCCTTCCGCCCGCAGACTCGCGAAGTGGACTCGCACGCCATCCAGCGATCGCGCGTGATCGTCGATACCCATGGAGCGGCCTCGGAAGTGGGAGAGTTGTTGATCCCGCTAGAGGAAGGAGCCATCACGCGCAATCACGTGGCCGCCGATCTTCACGAACTGGTGAGTGGGGCGAGGCAGGGAAGACGAAGCCCGGAAGAAATCACAATTTTCAAAAGCGTAGGCTGCACCCTGGAAGACTTGGTCGCCGCGGAACTCCTGCTGGCGGCCCATCCCAGAGATTGACACACGCAGCCGCAACCGCCGATAACGACCGACGGCGATTTACTTTTTGCGGGTGGCTATTGACCAACAAGCGTTCGGACCGACGCCGAGACCAACCCTGCAGACGTAGCACGGCATGCGCTTCCAGGGGACGCGACTGTTCGAGGAAAAACTATCGAGGCTTCATGTACCAGAAGATCGCCAGCGCCACGAGGGCGACGGTGATGATCCACAGAACGATGTCTTTACTGCGGTTCTTTTCTTCTGCCATAGACGAAGTACAGCATACCTGAAGTTTCGGTTCAAGTGCCGCGGCGATTCCCCCGACGTTCCCGGCCCTACGGCTTTCCGGCCTCTGCGCTTGCCCCAGCCCGCTTGTAGCCAGTGAGTTTCACGATCTCGCGCAGATGGATCGACTGCACCTGAAAGTGCAACGTGTCATCCACACGCGCGTACGCCGGAAACCAGTAGCCATCCACCAGTTGCCGATAGCCCACGAACGTTGGCCGGATGTCCATTGGCTGATTCTTCTTCCGTCGCACCATGTCCGGCACGCTCTTGCCGCACAACTTTACGACTTGAAAATCGCGGTTGTCGACCCACACCCGCCCCTGAAAGTACCGCTTGCCCTTATCTTCTTTCTTTGGTTCGACGTGAAACACGTAGGTATCCAGGTCGTCCACGTGCTGCTGTCCCGCATAGGTCAGGTTGTACTGCGGCACTTCGTCGGTGGTGAGGATCCACGGCATAAAGATGCGGATGTCGTCAAAGTCGGTCTGGGTCAGTTGAACCTCCCGCAGCGTCGGTTGCTCGCTATACGTGACCTTTTCCTGCCGCTTGCCCTTGTCGTCGTAAGACACCGTGGTGATCTCGTGAAACTGTCCGTCGACCGCCGACTTGTCATTGAGCGTCTGCACCAGCACATCCTGAATGTAGGTGTAGCGCGTCCGCGCCTCCTTCACCTTTGTCTCCCCGGCGGAGAATTTCTGGATCAGTTCCGGAACCGTCATGTTCTTCGGCGGAGTCGTGTCGAGCACGCCGTTCCCCTCGGCGCAGTCGGTCTGCGCCCGCGCACCCGCCGTGAACACGCCCACCAGCACGACCAACCACGCCGCCCGTTGGCGTGCTCTCTTCTGTCGTGGATTCCGCATTTTCATGCGCTTTCATCCTCTCCGTTTGTCAGCCGAAACATACACCGCAAAAGCGCTCCGC
The DNA here is from genome assembly GCA_963701935.1 of uncultured Acidobacteriaceae bacterium. Lineage (GTDB taxonomy): Bacteria > Acidobacteriota > Terriglobia > Terriglobales > Acidobacteriaceae > Sulfotelmatobacter. The sequence goes on from CAVPBT010000008.1 coordinate 327,086, forward strand.
GCAAACGGAGTTGTCTGGCCTCTCCGGCCGCTACGCTACTTCCCGCGTCCAGCGCGGCTTTTGGCTCAGGAACGCCCTTCCCTAATTGTGCAAAGTCTTGCGCCACGTCCCCGCGCCCACCCGTAACTCAAAGAATTGTAAGCCCCTTAGGTTGGTATAGGGGTTGCACCATCCCTGGTGAATCGGGACCTAACATCTATGAAAATCACACTTTTTGTGCTGTTCATTTTATGCACCGCCGCCGCCTTCGGACAGACCGGAGTCGCCGTACTTTCCAACCAACCGCAGATTCTTTTGCTTCCCGACCATCCGCTGACTGCTGAGTACAGAGACCTGGCCAGTTCGCGGAGTCTGGTCGGCGGCGGGCCTACGACCTACACCTACGCACAGGGCGAGCGCCCTCTGTGGGAGTTTGGTTCTCCCAATCCCGAGCCCACGCCGCTCGGGGACGTGGCCCGGGCCTATCGCAAGGAAAAGTTGGCTGCCAAGAAAGCCGAGAAAGTTTTCGAGAAACAAGGCTCGTAGGTTCCTGCCTCTGACCGCCGGGCGGCCGCCCGGCGGCCGCGTGCCGCGGACGGAATATCTCCGTCCGCGACGCTCGCCCACTCTCTTCAACGCGCCCGTAAAACACTTCCTTCCCGTCCGGCATCAGACAATTAGCATTACACCAGTTACACTCAAAGATTGGCCGAACCCCGGCTCGCTGTCCGGCGGGATTCGCCGGAGTGTACACTGCCCACTAGGGGAGGAAACGTATTGATGAAGCCCGGCAAGGCGGATCGAGTCCGCATTAGCGTAATTTTCCTGTTTCTATTTCACTTGGCCACGGTCCCGGCCTATTGTCAACGAGGGACCCTCGACCTGAATGTCGGCCAGACCTCCGACCGGTTCGGTTCCCTCGCGCCCCTCACCGGCGTGGTTATCGATCTCACCGGGCAATTAACGGTCATCCAGTCCTCCGCCAAGACCGGGCGTCCGAGCATCGTGGCTGGAGGCGAAGTCCGCGTTCCTGGCGACACGTTGAATCACTCCAAGGAGTATGCCGTCTACGGTGGCGTCGCCTGGGCTGCCCGTGATCTTTCCATTGGCGTCAACGGCGAGGTGCGCAAGATTCTCATTCCTCCCGCGACGGTCGATAACCAGATCCTGAACCGTTACAACATGAACCTGCTCGAGATTCCTATCGTCATCAAATACAAGTTCGGCCCCGAGAAGCGCCTTTTCGTGGAGGTTCAGGGTTGGCCGGAATTCACTCCTCACTACAAGTCGACCGTGCCCGTGCAGACCCCTCATCCCAACTTCGACCACGGCTACACCTTGCGCGGATCCGTCGGCTACAACTTCGGCCAGTGGTGGTACGTAAAGGGAACCTACGAATCCCGCTACTTCAGCTTCATCAACAACAACGGCGGCAACCCCAGCGGCCTGTACAACTGGAAGAGCAACATGATCACCGGAGGCGCCGGGGTCAGGTTCTAAGACGCAGCTCTCAGCTGTCAACTTTCAGCCAAACGATTCCACGACCGTGGCTGCCCCAGCTTTCGTGACCTTCGAAGGCTGGGAACCACGGACCTCGGCGCACCTGTTATGACGTGTCTCGGCCTCATGGCACCAGCGTGCACGCGGCGTGACTTCGGTGCCATTCTGATGGCACGTTCTGGCGTTGTGCCCCAACTTACGTTTGATTACCCTTGGTTACTGCAAAGCCATACATGATTCCCCCTATGCATACTTAATGGTCCTCGAGAAGATTCCGATATTTTTGATCACCGGCGTACTGGTCATCATCTTTGTGTGCCTGAAACGGCACGCGCGCAGTGCCCGCCTGACGCTCTGGACGGTGGGCTGGACGCTGGTCTTCACCCATTTTCTGGCGCAGTTGCTTGAGCCAGATCGCGGTCCGTCCAAATCTATTCTCGTAGCGGTCGATGCCGGGTCACTGCAGGCCGCGGTGGTGGCGTTTCTGGTCTCAGTTTCCGCGGTTGCTGAACACTATGCAAAACGGATGCTGTTGCTGCTTGTGCTGGGTGTTCCTTCTGTAGCGTATGTGGTGTGCGCCTCTTGCGGAGTGCAGGCGCACTGGCCTTACATCTTGTGCCTTGCGGCCTGTCTCGGCGGAGCCGCCTGCTTTTTCCTCAACGTGAATGGGCGACTCTCGCTCGATTTTGCGGTCGCGACTTTCTTGTGCTCGCTTGCCGTTGCGTGGGCGATTGCATCCGTGCTCCGCGGCTCTTTTCAAGAGGGCGCAATCATCCTGCTCGGAGTCGAATTTGGTTTGGCGGGCGTGTTTATTTGCCGGACTGACCGGCGCCTGTCACCTGCCACCTTGACGATCGCTGCCGGATTCGTCAGCTGGGGAGCAGCGTTTCCGATCCGGTTGTTGCTCGATCGCCTCGCTCCACATCTGGTTGTTCCCGGGGAACTGTGGAACACTCCCAAGATCTTGGTCGCGTTCGGAATGATTCTGGCTGTCGTGGAGGACAAGTCGGAGTCGATCGCTGGCATGCAACACAAGGCAGACCGGATCGATCGTCGATTGGAACGCTTTTCAGCGATCACGTCCCTCCTGTTGAGCGGTGCGGAGTTGGATACCATCTGCCCTGCAATCGCTTCCGCCATCACCGACGTCAGCACGTTTAGTGTCGCGGTGGTCCAGCTCGAAGATGCGGATGGCAGGTTGCGGGCGGCTGGCTCCAGTGGGCTGCCGGCAGATTCTTTGCGGAGTCTGCAGGCTCAAACGCAAGACTGGACGCTCGATTCCATCAAGAGCCTGTGCGCCCAGGCGCGGCTCATGGGAAAGAATTCGTATGCGCTGTTTCAGCAGGAAGCAATTCTGTTTGGGCTGCGCGAGAACCCGAACGCGCAATGGAGGAATGGCGAAGAGCTATTGATTCCGCTGTGCTCGGAGGGAGGCGAATACCTGGGCTGCATCCAGTTGGCAGCGCCGCGAGATACGCGGACGATCCATGCGCTTGAACTGTCGCACATCGAAAGGCTCGCAACCGACATTGCGCTTGCCGTCGAACTGCGGTCGCTGCATGCGCAGCTGGTCTGTTCAGAAAAGCTAGCCGCCCTGGGCCAACTGCTGGCGGGAGTGGCACACGAGCTGAATAACCCACTGACTGCGATCATGGGATACGGTGAACTGATCAACGATGCCATCGCGGCGCCGCATGCGCGCGACCAACTCGCGAGGCTGGTGAGCGAGGCCCGCCGCATGAATCGCATTATCGATAACCTGCTTCGATTCTCGCGAAAAGGCGCGCGTGACGATCAGTCTGTGCAGTTCATTCCGGTGGTGCAGCAGGTCCTGACGCTTCGCGAATACTACACGCGCAGCCGCAACGTTCGAGTGGAGATGGACATTGCACCGGAGCTGCCCTTACTGGCTGTCAGCGAGGACGAAATCAAACAGATTCTCCTCAACCTGCTCAACAACTCAAGCGATGCGCTGGAGGGAACGGCGGGCAGCAAGCAGATATGCATTCGCGCCAAGCAGAGGGGTGCGTGGGTGGTGATCGAGGTCGAGGACACGGGCCCAGGCTTCGGCAATCTGAATCGCGCGCTGGATCCTTTCTATACGACGAAGCCGGTGGGCAAGGGAACAGGACTCGGGTTGAGCGTGTGTTACGGAATCATCAAGAAACGCGGCGGACATCTAGAAATAGAAAACGTGAAGCCCCACGGAGCGCGTGTAACCATCAAACTGCCGGTCGCGGACGTGCCGGCACACCCACTCTTAGCCGCGGCGGCCCGCCTCTAGACTCGTGCCAGTCGACACACAGTTATCGGTCGGGAATTCCTTGTGGGAGCGCGTACGATTCCAGGTAGCCGCAGTTCGGGCAGTGGAACGTTGTGACCGGAACGATCTTGTCCTTCTCTAACTTGAGGCCCGTCCAGAAACTTGGCTGGGGCGCGCCCGGAGACCAGCTTTCTTGCTCGTATCCGGCGTGTGTTTTGTCCACGACCCATCCCGGTTCCATTTGCGCGTGACACTTCACGCACTCGACGGTTCCTTGCATGTTCTTCACTCCTAGAATGATAGCGTTGGCAGTGCCCGAATTATATACAGAGTTCCCGGCACGCATCGTACGATCCGCGCGGGTGTATTCTGTTCCTCGCCATGAAGAGAAACGTTTTCGCTCCCGTGATTGTTCTTGGAGTCCTCGCGGTGACAGGCGTTGCGTTTGCGCAAGCGCAGCCGGCCGCGAACTCCCACGCTGCGCAGTATTACTTTGTCTTGTTAAATCGTCCGGCGAATGCTCCCCAGTTGACCAAGGAAGCTGGGGAGAAGCTGCAGGAAGAGCACATGGCCAACATTCGCAAGATGGTGGCAGAACACAAAATGCTGGTCGCCGGCCCGTTTATTGACGACACGGTGCTTCGCGGCATCTTCGTGTTCAAGGCGGACTCGGCGGCGCAGGTGCAGGAGTGGGCGAACGGCGACCCCGCAGTGAAAGCTGGACGTCTAGCGGCTGAAGTGCACGGCCCATGGCTCATCGATCCGGGCACCATCCACAGTCCATCTGAGCCTTCCGGCATGGAGACGTATGCGCTGGTGCTCATCAAGAGCGGCGACCATTGGAATCCCCAGTCGCCCGATTTCATGGACGCGATGAAGCAGCACGTGGCGTTCGTCCAACAGACCGCGGAGCAGGGAGGTTTGGCAGTGGCTGGGCTATTCCCTTACAGCGATCCGGGCGAATTGCGCGGAGTCGAGATCTTCCGGGTCGGGCCCGAGCAGACCGCCAAGCTGCTGCAAGATGATCCAAGTGTAAAAGCAGGTCTAGTCAAAACAGAAATCCATCCTTGGGCCACGGGCAAAGGCGTGCTCGCAACAGGACAGCCCCTGCAATAACCAGAGCAACTTGAGCGGTCGAAGCTAGGCCCGTACAGAATATGCATGGCCACCGCTTGCACCCGACATTCTCTTGTACGCGTTGGCGAAGCGAACCCGCACCAGCCAGAAAATCATCAGGATCAACGGCAGGAAGCTCAGGAAGAGCAGCACGCCGGTCCGCCGTAATAACTCGGGGAAGACTTGCTGCCGTGCCAGAAAGATGGACCCGGCGGCGATGAACAGCGCAAAGCACATGCGCCACAAGTGTCGTGCGATCCGTTGGGTGCCAGAGATCCCGCCGCGCACGAGCATGCGAACGTCGCCGACGGTAGCGAGGACGGCGACGGTGCCGAGGAAGAAGTAAGGTCCAGGGGGATAGTCGTATTTCATGCCAGTCGGACTCATCGCCGCTTCGAGTCCCAGCATTACTTCGACGGCGGCAAGGGCCCCGACAAGCAGAAGCGCTCCCCAATCCAACGTGCTCGTTTTCGCTTCGTGGCGCCTGGCCGTCATCCACGCGGTGCCGACCAGATAAAACGTGAGCGTACCGCCAAGAACATTGCCGGGCTGCGATTTCATCAACGCCAGGTACACTCCGCTAAGCGATAGGATCATCATGGATACGACAAAGACGTTTCCAGCTTGGCCATGCCGGCGGGACCCTTTACGCAGAAACGCTGCCACAAATCCCGACAGCATTCCCAAAGTGCCGGATGCGATGTGAAGAAGTAATACCGGCGAGTGCGACATTTGTTTTCTCCTTCGCGCGAATCAGAGTGGTCCACGGTGTCGCCGCAGTCGCACCGCGGCGAAGAGAAACGCGGCCGTCACCGCTAGTCCCAACCACAGACCCGCGCTGCTCAAGAAGTGTCCGGGAGTGAGGTGCATGGCAGGATTGGTCGGGAAGCTGTCCGACATAGGGATCGCCTCGGGGCCGCCCGCAAAACGGTTTCCAATCATTGCGCCGAAATAGGAGGTGTCGAACGCCATCTTCTCGGCGATGCCGATCGCCAGCAAGGGCACGGTGGCCCACAGGAATGCCGCGCGCCGCGCCCACGCTGAGACCATCAACAGCCAGCCATAAACAGGCGCCTGCCAAAGCGCGTGGACCGTCACCAGGTGGTAGAGCAGCAGCAGGGACATCTGGAGCGGCGACAACTGCGTCCACAGTGTCGCGACACTTAAGCCGCTGCCCGCCAGCGCTGCACTGTTCACCAGCAGCATGACAAATTGCGTGACGGTGGTGATGGCCCATGCGAGAAGCGGCACGATGACCAGGGGAACGGTTGCCTTCGCCAGTACGGTAGTGAGGTCAGAAACCGGCAGCGATTTCCAGAACAGAATGCTGCGGTCGCGCCGCTCGCTCTGTAGGGCCTCGATGCAGTAGTAGAGTCCGACGAGCAACGACGCGAGCATGACCATGCCCGCCGCGTAGTCGTACGGTTGGGCGATCCTTTCGTGCTGGTGCATCGCGTCGAGCGCTAATGCCGCGCGCATGCGGCCCGCCAGATGAACCGAACTGATCAGGAAGCCGGCCAGAAAGACCCCAGCCGCCGCCAGCGGAGCAAGGTAGATCGCGCGGTTTTCCCACAGTTCACGCCGCACCGACCAATAGAACGGCCGCGTCGCCGCCAGAACCGCCGGCGCGACTCTCTGCGATTCGAGTGGAGTTCCGCTCATGGCATTCGCTTGCGTATTCATCTGGGTGCTCCTTGCGCTGGCCCGGCGGGATTGCCTGACGTATTTCCCAACACCGCAACAAACAGGTCCGCGATGCTGGGCGTTCTCGTGTCGCCCAGCCCGGTGAGTTGTTGGCGGTCGACCCCGCTGAACAGGAAAATAGTGCGCCCGAGCATCTGCCTCTCATTCATCGGCTTGAGCGCCCGTGCCGCAGCGACGCGCTCCGGATTCACCATCACTTCCACGTAGCGCGACTCGAACTCTTCCATATTGCAACCGAATACAATGCGGCCCCGATCGATGAACATGAGATCGGTGAGCACTTCCTGGATCTCGTCCACTTGATGCGTTGTCACCACGATCGTGCGGCTGCGGTCGTAGTAGTCGTTCAGCAGGGAATCGTAGAACTGCTTGCGATACAGAATGTCGAGGCCCAGTGTCGGCTCGTCCAGCACCAGTAATCTCGCGTCGATGGCCATGACGAGGGCGAGATGCAGCTGTGTCACCATACCCTTCGACAATTCCCGGACCTTGCTGTTGCGTTTGATCGTCGTCTTCGCCAGAAACCCTTCCGCCTTCGCCCGGTCAAATCGCGGATGCACTCCGGCCACATACTCGAGGGCCTGCGAAACCCGTATCCAGCGCGGCAACACGGCAACATCGGCCATGAACGACACATCACGCATCAGCCGCTCGCGCTCGGTCCACGGATCGCGTCCGAGCACTTTCAGATCTCCTTGATATGGCGTTAGCCCAAGAATCGCGTTGAGCGCGGTGGTCTTGCCTGCGCCGTTCGGCCCGATGAGTCCGAGGATGCGTCCTTCCTCGACCCGCAAATCGATGCCATCGAGCGCGACCGTCGTGCCGAATGATTTGCGGAGTCCGCGTGCTTCAATGCATGCCATGGCGTCAGCGCTCCTTCTCTTCGGTTTTTGACTTTGCGACTTCTGGCTTGGCGGTATCAGACGACGACCGGCGCTTGGCCGACCCATCCAGCAATTCCTCCGCCTTCAGTCCAAGCCGCTGAATGGTCGCCTGCACTCTGGGCCACTCTTCCGCAAGAAACTTCTGACGCTCGCCCTGCAGCAGCAGATTGCGCGCGCCCGCATTGATGAACATGCCGCGACCTCTTCGACTCTCGACCAGTTGCTCGTCGACCAGTTGTTGATACCCCTTCAGGACCGTGAGATGGTTCACGCGATATTCAGCCGCCACCGTGCGCACCGAGGGCAGCGGATCGCCCTCCTTGAGCACGCCGTCCAGGATCATCGCGACCACGCGGTCGCGAAGCTGTCGATAAATCGGCTGACTGTCGTTCCACTCACGGTCCATCATGGGTTCCAGGTAGTGTTATCGAACATCCGCTTCCCATCATTTCGTCCGCTGCAGCACCATGTGCGCTTGCACGTGCTTGTCGCCAGGAAGCATAAAGGTCCAGTCCTCGATGTGATGGTTCGCATCGATCATGGTGAAGAGCGCGTGGTGCATGTGTCCGTATTGAGTGCTGCCGGCGACGTCGACGAAATCGAATTCCACCGTTTTGCCGTCAGGCGAGGCCTTGGCGACCATCCGCGGGCGATTTCCGGCATCGCAATAATGTGTCAGGGTCAGGCGATCGTTATCCATGTAAACCATGGTGATCGGATCGTCCGGCCGGCCTTCCACTTTCATTTCATGCAGCATTGCGTTCCCCATCGAGGTGACTCGCAATGTTGCCTGCACATGCTTGCCGTCCGCCTCAGGCGTAGGCGGATCAGTCTTCACTACGCCTTCCCACGTTCCCGCCAATGTTTTCAGTTGATCGAACGATTTTTGCGCGTCGGACTGCGCCCCAGCCACGGCGCAGAGCGACAGTAAAACCAAGGGCACCAGCACTCGAAGGGACTTCATATTGATTCTCCTTAATTCTTCATCTCAGCGGCAGAGTTTCGGTTCGCTCCAGACCTAAAAGAGGTGCTGGTCGAAACCCGGTCTCGCTCCCAATACTGTTATAGTTAACTATAACACTATACTAAATGCAAGTGTTTTCTTAGGGCGGTCTTCGAACAGTTCCCATGCATGATATATACGAATGATATATACTTGTTATGAAGGTTTCCCATGCCCAAGACTGACATCGCCAAACTCTTCCAAAACGGCCGCAGTCAGGCGGTTCGCCTGCCCAAGGAGTTCCGTTTCGAGGGAGACCGCGTGCGCATCCGCCGCCTAGCGCAGGGAGTGCTCCTGGAGCCGCTCATCCCCGACACCGCCCGCTGGTTTGAGGAACTGGACCAGTTCAACTCCGAGCCGTTTCCGGCCCGTGGACGCCGCCAGCCCGTCACGCCCAAGCGCAAGATCTTCTAGCTAGTGGGGTGCTTTTTAAATGGACTACCTGCTGGATACGAACGCCTGCATCGCCCTGATCAATGGGGAGCCAGCCTCGGTTCGCGCTCGCATGCAAAAGGCGAGCGCCTCCGGGGCCCACGTTGTGGTGTCGTCCGTCGCGGTGTTTGAGCTGTGGTATGGCGTTGCGAAGAGTGTGAAGCAGGAATTTAATCGCAAGCGGCTGGAGACTTTTCTGGCAGGTCCAATTCTCGTCGTCCCATTCGATGATGCCGACGCGCGTGTCGCAGGATCGGTGCGCGCCACTCTCGAAGCCGCCGGAAAGCCCATTGGCGCGTATGACGTGCTGATGGCCGGCCAAGCGCTCCGCCATCAGTTCACTCTGGTCACGGCCAACGTCTCGGAGTTTTCGCGAGTGAAAGGGCTGGTCTGGCAAGACTGGGGAAAACCCTAGGAAGGCGCGAAGCGCATCTGCCTGGACGGCCAGTCCTTTGCTTTCAACGACTTACCCCCGTATAATCCTCCACAGAACCACTAAACCCCAAATTTGCACCATTCGTTGGGATATGGATGCGCCATACCCAAGCATTCCAATAGGATAGGCGCAGCTAAATACCCAGGGAAAAGTGTAGTTGCGGACCGGGTCGGTTAGACCACGGGCCATTCTCGGGGAGAGCCACAGGTTTTGGGTGATCTTCTTTGGGTGATCTTCCAGGTTCATCCAAGGCGAGGCCAAGAGCAGTCGCAAACTCGCAGGTTGAAGGATAGCACTTACTGGTAGGACGTTAGCGCTATTCAAATGAAACGAAAGCCAGGACCGAGAAGTCGTGGCCAGAAGCCAGAAAGCTTAGGAGCTAGAAGCTAACATGCGCAAGCCGATTAAGTACGTTGAAAAAGCAGTCGTCATCGCCGCCAAGGGGACTTGGGCAGTGTTCGAGCGCTTGAACCGCATCAAGCCGAATCCGTCGCCCACGCCGAAGTGGTCGGAAAAGCCGCTGCTCAAGTCGTACGAAAAGTCGAAGCCTCCGCTGGGCTGGCCGCGGACGACCGATTCGCTGTGCCCCAAGTGCGTGCCGGAGATCCGGCAGCAGATTCTCGATGGGCACCTGCCGCATGAAGTGCTGATGAACGAGAAGGTCGGCGAGATCAAGGCGCAGATCGTCGAGCGCGACGGAAAGATCCTGATGGTGAAGGACTGCCCGAAGCACGGCCACTTCGAAGACGTGATGTCGATCGACACCGCGTTCTCGCAGCATCTGGAGGAAGTGTTCCCCGGACGCGACATCGTGGCGCACAAGGACGAGCACCTGCATCATCACGGCTCGTCGACCGTGAAATACGGGCGCGGATCGGTGCTGACGATCGATCTGACCAACCGCTGCAACATGATGTGCGATCCCTGCTTCATGGACGCCAACCAAGTGGGATTCGTCCACGAACTGACCTGGGAAGAAATCAAGACGATGCTCGACAACGCCCTCACGGTGAAGCCCAAGCGGCAGATGAGCGTGCAGTTCTCGGGCGGCGAGCCCACGTTGTCGCCGTACTTCCTGGACGCAGTGCGCTACGCCCGCAAAGTCGGATACAACTCCGTGCAGGCCGCGACCAACGGCATCGAGTTCGCCAAGAGTTTTGAATTCTGCCAGCAGGCAGTAGAAGCCGGCATGCGTTATGCCTACCTGCAGTTCGACGGCATCGGCAACGCGGCGAATGCGCATCGCCTGGTCGGTAATTTGTTTGACGTGAAACTGAAGGCGATCGAGAACCTGCACAAGGCCGGCGTTGAAATCGTCCCCGTCGTCACGATCGTGAACGGCATCAACAACGAGCAAGTCGGAAGAATCATCAAGTTCGCGCTCGATAATCCAAAGACAATCAGCTTCCTCAGCTTCCAACCGGTCAGCTTCACCGGCCGCGACGAAGCCGTCACCGACGACCGCCGCGCCGCGCAGCGCTATACGCTGTCGCACTTAGCGCACGACGTAAAGAATCAGACCGGCCTCGGTGAGCCGACGCGCGATTGGTTCCCCATCAGCTTCATGGGAACCTTCAGCGACTGGGCCGACCTGATGCACGTCAACGACGTGAAAAACGACTGGGGCCAATTAAGTTGTGGTTGCCACCCGAATTGCGGGACTGGCATGGCTGTGATGATCGATAAGGAAACGAAGGAAGCTGTTCCGGTCACGGCGTTCTTGAAGGGCGATCAGCTCGCGAAGGATATTGCGAAGGTGAATGATGCAGCGCGCGGGAAATTCCTGACTGTGGTTGGAATGGCGCTGTGTCTGATGAAGAACTACGATCCGTTCCAGGCGCCGACGCACTTCAAGCTCATGGACCTGCTGAAGAAGTTCGACAAGAACTTCAATGCGACCGGAAAGAATTACGGGAAGGTTGGACCGGACCGCACAGTCGATGATGTGATGAAGCGGCGGCAGGACCGCTGGAACTTCCTGTTCATCGCTGGCATGTGGTTCCAGGATCTGTTCAACTACGACTTCCGGCGGACCGAACAGTGCATTATTCCGTATGCGACGCAGGAAGGCGAGATCTCGTTCTGCGCTTACAACACGGGCGTGGGATGGCGGAACATCATCGAAAAGATGCACATGACGGCCACGCTCACCAAGTGGTATGAAGAGCACGGGCGGCACGAGATTTTCGCGGGTGGCAAGAAAGTCGACATGGAAGACGCCACCCACACGCTGCTGCTGCGCGATGATCTGGTCACGACTGAACTGCAGCATGATCTCGACAGCAAGGGCATCGCGAAGAACGCACGCGAAGAGAAGGTGCGGGCGCGGGACGCGAAGCAGAAGCAGACTGCCGATGCGAAAGCCGAGGCGCGCGGGCCGCAGATCAACGATGAGGCTTACAACGCACGCATGGCCGCGATGTATCGCGAAGTCGTGCTGAAGGAGAAGCCGGTCGTTGCTGAGAACGGATTCATTCCGCTCGGAGCACTGACGAAGCCAAACGGGAATGGCAATGGCAACGGGCACGCGACGGACGCTGCTAAGCCTGAGATTGCCGAGCCGGTGGCTGGAGACTAGATCAGCTCTTAGCTCTTAGCTTAAGAACAGACGGGCCGCCCTTCGGCGGCCCGATGCTTTTTGCGAAGATCGACGAAAAGCCCCACTTCTCCCAAAGGGCGCGAGAGATGGGGAACCCGGTTCCGTCAGGGGACACAAGCTGGTTGAAGGGGCAGGACTGCGCCGCCAGCCTGCAGCGACAACAGATACAAATAGCTGGTCAGGATGTGGAGACAGATGAGATCCGGCTTGACCAGAATCTTCGGTGGGATCCCCAGTTGGACGGAGTTGATCTCAAACAGCCCGAGAACATGCTCATACAGGGGAGGCAGAGGCAGCTTCGGTACGAGATCGAGGCGGCCAGCAATGCGGTTGGTGTTGGGTACGACCTGATTGTAGGTGGCGGCAAACTGCGGGCCGCCGGTGCGCGGGCTGGCATAGGTGTAGATGGCAGGATTCTTGAAGGCAGTGTTGGCGGCGACGTCGAGTGCGAGCAGGGTGGCGAGTGCGCCTCCGAGGCTGTGTCCGCAGATGGTGAGCGACGTGACCGGCCTGGGGAAGTTCAAGCCCGCCAATGCCTGGGTCACGCGCGGACATTTGGGATCGAGCGTGGTCGTCATCGACATATACACGGCGGTGAAGCCGTCTTCGGTGTGTCCGGCGCCGACCAGAAAGGGACAGGTGACAAGAAGGAATTCGGCGTCGTGAACCCACTCCTGAATGCCTTCGGTGCCGCGGATCGCGATTACGACATCACCCGCAGCGGCGGCCTGCAGGATGAGTCCAATGGATACGCGGGCTTTGCCACGTTCCGGATTCATGTCGGTGGCGAGGTCGTTCGCGAAGATGGAGGTGACGACCTGATAACTCGTTGCGCCCACGTTGACCATCTGGCCCGCGTGGTTCGTGACGTCTGCGGGATCGACGGCGTAGGCCGCGTTTACCAGCTGTGCATAGAGGATCGCCTGGTTGAGGTCCATAGATGTGTACCTTGAGTTTCCTTTCTTGGAGTGCGCGACGTCCGGCTTCTCGGTGCGGGCACGCCCGGACGAAGCCGGATATGAGTGAGAGTTGCCTCCCGTGAGCAAGTTGCTGCGGCGGACAAACGTCCGCAGGCAGGCCCGCTTATTCAGTTGAATGGGGAAGCACGAACGAGACTTGCGAATCCCGGCCTCTTTTAACGGGATGGTCGTCGCCCGATGATCAGGAACAAGCTAGAACAAGGCTGGGCGCGTGTCAACCCGCGATCACTTTGGCTCACACTGCGTCCAGGTCCGCGCGGGATTCTTCGCGTCGCCCGAAGAACGGCTCCGCTCAGAATGACGATCGGGAAATAATGCGATTAGGGGCGGTATACTTTCGGACCTATGCGAAAACTTGTCTTCCAGTTCCTATTGCTGTGCGCGATTTGTATTGGGCTGGTTCCCGCGAGGCTTCATGCCCAATCCTTGCTGGTCGTCAACCAGGGCGACACGAATGTAAGCGTTGTCGATCCAGTCGCTGCGAAGGAAGTAGCGACCATCGCCGAGAAAACTACCGGGGTTCATGGTCATGAGGTCGCTGTGTCGTCAGATGGGCACACAGCTTTTGTGCCCATATACGGCAGCTCCGGAGTCGGAAAGCCGGGGATCGATGGACACGAGATGCTGGTGATTGATCTGGCATCGCGGGAGATCGTGGGAGACATCGATTTTGGGCATGGGGTACGTCCGCATTGTGCGGTATTGGATACGGCGAGTGGTTTCCTTTATGTGACAACGGAATTGGACAAGAGCGTCACGATCGTCGATCCGAAAACGCGAAAGATCTTGGGTGCGGTGCCGACCGGGCAGGAGGAGTCCCATATGCTGGCCTTGTCACATGATGGGAAGCGCGGCTTCACGGCGAACGTTGGGCCGGGCACTGTGTCCGTGCTCGATATGGTGGGCCGGAAGACGGTGGCGGTGATTCCCGTGTCGGGGCAGGTGCAGCGGATTGCGATCTCAGCCGATGACAAGCTGGTATTCACGTCAGATCAAACGAAGCCGCAGTTGGCTGTAATCGATACGGCGACTCAGAAAGTGAAGACGTGGGTGCCGTTGCCAGGTACAGGTTATGGCGCAGCTGCAACGCAGGATGGCCGCTGGTTGCTGGTCGCGGTTCCATCCACAAATCAAGTTGCCGTCGTCGACTTGGAAAGCATGCAGGTGGCGCGTCGCGTTGATGTGCCGAGTACGCCGCAGGAGATTCTGATACGTCCCGATGGCAAGATTGCCTACGTATCGTGCAACACGAGCGGGAAAGTTGTGGCGATCGATCTCGCGCAATGGAATGTCCAGAAAGTGATCGCTGCCGGCAAGTTTGCGGATGGTCTGGGGTGGGCGAAGTAGTTCGGCGGTCCACAGGCTGGAGCCGCGCTGTTGCCTCAGCAATTTTTCCGGATCAAAATCTCCAGTTCTCGCAAAGGACGCGAGAAATGGGGCCTCCCGTCTTTCTAAGAAGACAAGCCGACGACAGAACAAAATTGTGCAAGTTCTTGCAGAGACCTGTTGCGAGACAGGGCTGACAGGAAATGTGGAAACTTTTGACATGGCCGTGACAAACGAGAAGCAGCATTGGGCCTAGGATTCGGGGGCTGCGAGGTCGGGGACTGGAATCCGATCCTGCGCGCTGGTTATTCGATCCGTAAGTTCGTCCGTTGTCCAGTTTTGGGGCCCCCCCTAATTACTGATTAAGAGGAGAATTCTGCATGCCCAGTTCTGTTCGTCGCATGATCACTGTCGTCGCCTGCTGCACGCTCGTGCTGATGTTGTCTGGCGCGGCTCTAGCTCAATCGTATGCACTCACCTACCTGGATTCGAACCTTACGGGAAAAGCGAAACATATGGATCCGCTATTGAAGAATGCCTGGGGCTTGGCCTATGCACCGGGCGGAGCGTTCTGGATCAGCGACGAAGCTTCCGGCTGGTCGACGCTTTATGACGGGAGCGGGAATCTGCAGAGCTTGAAGGTAGTGGTTCCGCCGTCGTCGGGTACGGGCGCGGGGATGCCGACCGGGATCGTCTATAACGGGTCGTCGGAGTTCAAGATTGACACCTGGACTTCGGTGTTCTTGTTTGCAACGTTGGATGGAACTATCAGCGGATGGTCCGACTTTGAGCCGAGCACGGCGCTGATCGGGGTCCGGCAGGCCGGCGCGGTGTACACGGGACTGGCGATCACGAGCCATACCTCGGGGAACTCTTTGTTCGCAGCCGACAGCGCCAATAATAAGGTGGACGTGTACGACGGCAATTTCAACCTGGTGAAGTCGTTTACAGATAGCACGATTCCGGCAGGCTTCGCACCGTTCGGGATTCAGGATATTGCAGGCCAGGTGTATGTGACGTACGCCAGCACGACCGGCGCAGCGGGCGGATACATCGACATTTTCGGAGAAGATGGAACGTTCGTGAAGCGCTTTGCCCAGGGCAAACCGTTGAACCAGGCGTGGGGGATGGCTGTGGCGCCGAAGACGTTTGGAACATTGAGCGGAGCGCTGCTGGTTGCCAACAACACGGCGACCGGAAACATCAACGGATACAACCTGAAGACCGGGAAACTCATGGGTACGGTGAAGAACTCGGCGGGAAAGGCGATCGCGATTAACGGATTGTGGGGGCTCGAATTCGGCGGCGGATCAAGCCTCAATGGAAAAACGAACCAGCTGTTCTTTACGGCTGGGCCGAGCGATACGAACGGGTATTTCGGGGCGATCAACTTCGTCAAGTGAAGTGCGGGGGGTCGTTAATGTAAAGGAAAGGCCGCCTGAAAGGGCGGCCTTTGTTTTCAGAGATGAAATTTGACACGGAGTGGAGAAGATCGTCTCACAGTCAGTCCCCCAGTTCCGCAGACTGCGACCGGAGGAATGTGTTAACTTAAATGATTGTGGGGCGCGTAGCTCAGTTGGTAGAGCAATGCCCTTTTAAGGCATGGGTCGCAGGTTCGAGTCCTGCCGCGCTCACCAAGTTTTCAAAGTACTTAGCTGATTTCGATAGGGCTGATTTCGGGCACCCCCGGACACCCAGAGTGAGCGAGGCCGCAATCATTTGCGGAATCTTTGACGGGGAAGAGGATTTGCCCTCAATCAGGCCTTCGGATTCAGATCCCCGAGATCCCACTGCGGTATTTGAGTAAGATTCGCGCGCAACGAGGCGGGACAGCGTGCTTTTGCCGACACGCCTTTTCTGCTACGAGGCTGCACGGTCGAAGATAAACCGCCCATCTCACTCCTTAATTTCCTAGGCATACAGGAACGGTCGCTCGCCGTGGCTCCTCCAGAAGTAGACGAGGATAATCACACTTGCAACCGCCGCGTACGCACACCATAACGAGGTGAACGCGTATCGCTTGACCTCCATTACAACCAGCAGTATCGCCAGGTTTGCCGCGCCGAAGATTACCATCATTTTGATCTTCGAAAAAAACAGCGAACCACAAGTTGCAATCACATAGACCAACGCAACCGCTGTATTATTGGTCGCTTGATTTATGTACACGATGCTGTTTCCTCTGACGTACAGCTGTAATGGGAATGCCGTCAGCGCCCACAAAATATAGAGCGTAGTTGCTCCGCCAAGTACGAGGAAGGGCAACATCCTGCTGCGGCTCTTGGCATTCGGCTCGAACAGAAGCACACTGAGCGGCAGCAAAAAGGGGAGGAGCCCTTGCGCATAAAGCATGAACGCCGCGCCCATGTCGTGCGCCACGGCAGGCGAAAGAACCCTATCCAATCCCAGCCAGACGAATCCCTCGATAAACTGATGAACGGCGAATAGGGTGGGGAGTGCTGCGAAAAGCAGTTCGCGCCGGTGCTTCACCTTGGTCAAGGTGACGACGCCGACGGCACCCAGGACTCCGCTACCTACGAAGTTCGCGGTGGCTGAAAAACACATAGCAGGTCTTCTCCTTTTGCGAACATACATCTTAGTCTCGGAACGCCCGTCATCGGCACTTTCATGCAGAACGTTGAGGCCGCATGGTTGGTTGACGGTGTCACTCGACGGCGCTGCTCCTGGTAGTTGATCTCGGAGCACGCGCGGTTCAACGCTTCTGGTACGGGTGGAAGATGTAGTCCTTCGCCTTCACGGCCGTATGGCACGCCAGTCCGCAGTCTGAGAGGCTTTTGGGATCGGCCGTGAACTTGTCCGATGCGGCATCGTAATTGAACACGGCGTATCCCCATCCGCCACTCTTCGGGAATCTCTTGCTGTCCTTTTCCATGACGAAAGCCTGGGTAAAGACGTCGGGCACGTCCACGGCGAATTGGGCCTCGGTGCTCTTCTTCGGCTTCCACTGTAGCTTCACGATCATGGAGCCATCTGGGAAAGGCTGGCCGTTGCCGGGAATGCCCGCCTTGTACGCCGTGATCATGGTCGGATTGGCGACGATCACCTTGAGCACTTGGTCGGTTCGGGCGGAAGAGGCTACCGACCAATCCTCGTATCCCCTGAAGTCGGAGAACGCTATTCCGCTCGGCGATTTCAGCGAGTATTTGTCCTGCGCGTAAAGGGCCACGGCGCCGAGGACGGTGAGCACCGTCGTGGCGATCGCAACCACGGTAAAGCCGGCGATACGCTCCACGGCGGTGCGGGTTTCGATCTTCTGCTCTGGTCGTTGTTGCGCGACAGGTTTCGTCACAAGTTCAGACATGGTGTTCTCCTTTTAAAAAGGTTTCTAAGCCTGGTCAGTGTGCGTCTCGAACGAATGCGATTAAGCCAGAGGTGAGGGGAATAAAACAATTGGACGATAGTATCGACGATACCTTCATATGAACCGTACGGAAGGAAGTTTCCTTCGGTTTGATCGATTTTCAGGACTAGCTAGATTGAGAAAAACCGTATGCCGCAGGCATGACACACTGCAGTTGATGCAGAAGTATGGGTTATACCATCGTCCAATTGCGCTGCCCATTTTGTTGTGGCTGAATGGTGGCACCTTTATGCCGCCAATTGAAGGCGCAAGATGAACGATCAACAAAAGAAGGAGCAGTGCTCAGGAGTGCGAGATCAAGAGATCCGTGCGGCACTGAATCAACATTGGGCGGCGTCGGATGCCAACGATTTTGAAATGGAGCACCTTATCTATCACGAGGACGCGGTGCTGGAATACCCGCAGTCGGGCGAGCGAACCCGCGGTCGAAGCAACATACAGAGCCAACGCGCTAGTCAGCCGAGCAAGAAGCGGTTTAATGTCCGACGAATCATTGGCGGCGGCGATCTTTGGGTCACCGAACTAGTCATAGCATATGACGGCAAGCCTTCCTACACCGTGAGCATCATGGAGTTCACGGGCGACAAGGTTGCGCGGGAAACACAGTACTTTGCGGACCCATTCGCGGCTCCCGCATCGCGCGCTCAGTGGGTCGAACGGATGGGCACGTAATCTCGAGGCGCGAGAATTCGCTAACGACATCCATTTGCGCGATCTGCTAGCGGATCGTGTAAAGTGCCTCTCGATCAATTGCAATTAGGCAATTGGTGAGTGAGCAAAACAATTAGGCGATGGTATCGCCCATACCTTCGTGTCAGCTACGCGGGACGAAGTCTCTTTCGCTTTGATTGATTTTCAGGACTAGCTGGATGGAGAAAAGCTGTATGCCTCAGGCGTGAAGGTACTGCAGTCGATACAAAGGGATTGGCAATACCAACGTCCAATTGCGTGGCCCATTTTGTTATGGCCTAATCGATCCTGAACAGTCGCTCGCTCTGACATCGGAAGGAATACCAAATGGACGGCACAAATGGGCTGAAAGAGACCACGCGCGTGACCGCGCCTGTCGCGTCGAACACGCTTAGTGTGAATGTTTTTACGGCCCCGGGAAAGACTATGGTCGGCGAGCGTCCAAAGCCCTTCGGCGAGCCGTTCGGCTTTGACCCGATCACGTCGACTTTAATCTTCGGCGAGTACGACGCGGTGCTGGTGGACGCGATGGGGACGGTGGCTGAGGCCGAGGCTCTCGCGGATTGGGTCGCTCTGCACAACCGCAACTTGGAGACCATCTATATAACGCACGCCCATTTCGACCACTTCTACGGTCTGAGCATTCTGCTCGATCGTTTCCCGGGCGCTCGGGCGATAGCAACGCCCAAGACGGTGAACGCCATGCAGATGTCTTTCTCTCCACCAGTGGAGCGGTTGGCCCGGCGGCTCTTTCCTGGGCAAGTGGCCACCAAGTTGGTTCCGCCTGAGCCCTACGAGCACGAGACGTTCACTCTCGAGGGCCACGAATTGCGCATCATCGAGCAGGGCCGCACCGATAGTCCCGATTCGACGTCTCTATACGTTCCATCGATCGGCCTGATCGTCGCTGGCGACGTTGTGTACAACCAATGCCGCATGTATGTCGGCGACACCACCCCCGAGAGCCGAAAGAATTGGATCGCGGCGCTAGACCGGTTAGCGGCGCTGAACCCGGCGACGGTTGTGGCCGGTCACAAGAAGCCTGGCGCGCCCGACTCTCCCTCGACGATCCAGGACACCAAGCGTTACCTGCAAGACTTCGATCGGGTGCAGAAAACCGCGACGTCCGACCAGGAGCTGTTCGATCAGATGACGGAGCTGTACCCGCATTGGGTAGCCAATCAGTCGTGGCTGATGTTCGGATTCCCGCAGCCATAAACACATCAACCGCGGTGGCCCGTTTTAGTTCCAAGTGCAGGAAATCAGATTCGATTTCAAAGAGGAGAACAAAATGACAAGAAAAGGAAAAGTCTTGGTACTAGTCTCGAGCGGTCACGGCTTGCCCTTGAAAGATGGCATGGTTTATACCGGCGCTGGCTACTACCTCAACGAGCTGACGGTTCCGGTTCGCGCCCTGATGAAGGAGGGCTACGAAATCACTTTCGCCAACCCCAAAGGCAACACGCCGCAGATGGATGTTCATTCAGCTGTGCCCGACTTCTTCGGTGGAGACGAGGCTAGGCTTCAGGACTATCTGAAATTTCGCGACACCCTTACTGGGCTCAAAAATCCAACTCGTATCTCAGACGTCATCGCCTCCGGCCTTGATGAATATGACGCTGTTTTCGTCCCTGGCGGTCATGGCCCGATGATGGATCTTCTCGATGATCCCGACGCTGGCACCGTGATGAGACACTTTCATAAAACATCCAAGCCTACGGCAGTGCTCTGCCATGGTCCGATTTCACTTCTCGCGGCGCTTCCGAATTCGACGGAGGTGGTCGCCGCGCTGTCGGCGGGCGATGCCGCTGGAGCGCGGGCAAAGGCTCAAGGTTGGATATATTCCGGATATAAGATGACCATTTTTTCGACAGCGGAAGAGCAGCAGCGGGAGCCGCTTGAGATTGGAGGTAAGGTTCTCTTCTACCCGGACTTCGCCTTGCGTACGGCGGGCGGTGACGTAAGTGTGCTCGCTCCATGGAAGAGCTGCGTCGTTCAAGATCGCGAGTTAATCTCAGGTCAGAACCCATTCTCTGATCAAGCGCTTCTAAAACTTCTTCTACCGGCACTCAATGGGAAGAAGAAGTCAGTCGCTTGAAAGGGGCTGGCCCATCGAGCGGCCCAAACGAAAACTCGGGGCAGACGGGATATTCCCCGATACCTTGGTCCAATTGTTTTGCGGTTCCTGGTCAGGCTTAATCGGTAACGGAGATGAAACAGGAAAGAACCAGAATCGACAGGTGAGCACTGCATATCGGAATTGGAGACGTCAATGAGCAGCGTACAAATCGAACAAAAGAGCTATGAGATGCCCCCGAAAGACGGGATCAGCATCGCGCATTTTCTCACCGTCGCCGACGTCGAGCGATCGGCTCGCTACTACGAAAAGGTCTTCGGCGCTCGCATTCTAACCATGGGTGACGGCAACGCCCCTCCGTACCTTCAGCTTGCGAATATCTGGATGATTCTGAACGTTGGAGGCGGGCCGACCCCGGATAAGCCGACGGTAACGCTCAGCGTCCCCGACCCGAATCACATCAACAGCTTTATGAATTTCCGCGTTGCGGATATTCAAGCGTGCTACAAATTATGGAAAAGTCGAGGAGCCGAATTCATCACGGAACCGATACCTAAGTACGGCGAGATACGCTGCTACATCCGCGATCCTGACGGTTATATTATCGAAGTCGGACAGAGCACCGACGTCATGTACGGTTAACGCTCCGGCCGGGACGGGATGCGGATTTAAGCGCCTGCGGAACTCCGCTTAGAGCCCGCCCATTGGCGCGAACGATACAACACCGCTCGGCCGCAGTTAGCAGAGAATCCGAATTTGCACGATGCGGGGTATGGTTGGAGCACATTCTCGGTTGGAGAGGCGGGAGAGATGGATTGGAAACGGTTGGTCCAGTTTGCGCTCCTGGGCAGCAGCGATTTGGAACAATATGCCATCCTGCTGGTACGCGTATCGATCGGGCTGTTCTTCGCCATCTCAGGGGCAAATAAATTGTTTGTCGCCGGCGGCACGAAACCCGTGTACGACACGCTCGTTCAGGCCAAAGTCCCGTTTCCCCACCAGATGGCATATTTCGTGTCGGGAGTCGAGTTCGTTTGCGGATCCTTGCTGACCGTGGGGTTTCTTTCGAGGGTGGCCTGCGTGGCTTTATTGATCGACATGATTGTGGCCACCCTGACCAGCGCGCTTTCGACCTTGCCTAAAGGACTTTCGCCTCTCAACTGGCTCGACGATCTCCTCTACCTTCCCGAAGTCCTTTACGTGCTCTTCTTTATCTGGCTGCTCTGCTCTGGTTCGGGAAAGTTCAGTGTTGATTACTGGCTCGCCGGCAAGTTGCTGAGTTGATCGACGACGATGCTTGCCAAATTAACCGCGGTTGTTGAACCAGTCGAGAGCGACTTGAGTATATTGGCCGACCTAGATGAGGTAGCCGTCGGGATCACGCATGTAGCAGCGCCATTCCCAGCCGTGATTGTCTAGTGGCTCGGTAAGAAAGAACGCTCCTTTGTCGCCCCATTGTTTGTAGCAGGCCAGATGTCGGCGACACGCAAATTAAGGAAGCTATTGACTCTGTTCAGATCCGACGGTATTTCAAGAAGGACGTCTGGCTTGTCGGGAGTCGGGCCACCGCCGGGATTGAGAATGATCCACGTATTCGCCGGCTTGATGTAGCAGGGATTGTCTGGCTTGATCACTTTCCCGCCAAGAATTCGGACATAGAAGTCCTTTGATTGTTCCTGATCTCTCACCGTGAAGAAGTGCGTGGCGGAGAAGCCTTCGTGTGCAATCGGCGCGTCGGGTACATTCATCGCTGCCTCCCGTTGCTGGCTACTCTTAATGCGAAGCTAGTTTAGGAGCGATTCCCAGTTGGCTGGCACCCTTCCTGCGGGTCCAGGTGCGGGCTGACTTTTGGGATGTGCGTGCGGCGGAAGCAATTCCCCACCTTTGACCATCCCCTGCTTCTCGTAATCGAAGAACCAGTCCTCACCCGGCTCAAAGCTGGTTATGATTGGATGCCCTGTGGCCGCCGCATGCTTGGATGCATGCTGACTCGGAGAACTGTCACAGCATCCGATGTGCCCACACTCCGCACACCGGCGGAGATGAAACCACCAACCTTTCGGTGACGCCAGGCATTCCGCACACCCATCGCCACTCGGCTTCGAAGCGGGGTTGATTCCGCGCAGACCCTTTTTCATTTCCGATTTTCCTTTCGTGTCTGCTGTTCGCAAGATAATGTCAAGCCACCAGCAATATCTTCCCGATACCACCCTTTTCTGCCGCTGCTTGAGCCTCGGCCGCTTCACTGAGTGGCAGTTTCTGGCTAATCGGGATCACTAGCTTGCCATCTCGCACCGCTTCAGCCATGAATTCCAGTGTTTTCCGGTCGAATGTCGAGAATACTGGCACCACCTTTACGGATGGGTACTTCGCGGCGTTCTGTGGTGCGCCGACAACCGATGCATACACACCTCCCGGCTTGACCTTGGCGATCAGCTTCTCGGCGGTTCTTCCGCCGACCGTATCTGCAACCGCATCCAGCGGTAGAAGATTCTCAATTGCGCTGTCGTCGTCGGTTGCGACGACCTGATCCGCGCCAACAGTCTTCGCCTCACCCGTCTGCCTCTTCAAAACCCCCGCGATCACAGTCGCCCCGCGTTGCTTCGCAGTGAACACCGCCGAACGCCCGACATTTCCAGCAGCACCTACGACCAGAACCGTCTGGCCCGCTTTGATTCCCGTAGCTGAAAGGAGCTGGTTACCCGTCGTCGTCACCAGCGGCAGCGCCGCCGCCTGGATCAAATCGAGCCCCTTGGGGATCTTCGCCAGAACCGCTGCTTTCACGACACAAAGCTCGGCGTAAGTATTGTCTGCCATAGCGAACACTTGGTCGCCGACGGAAAAGCCTTCCACTCCGGGCCCAACCGTGACGACAGTCCCCGCGATGTCCACTCCCATCAGCCCCGGAAAGTTGATGGGATAGAAGTCTTTCGTTAACCCTGCACGCCGCTTGTAGTCGATCGGATTCACGCTCGAGGCAGCGACCCGCACCAGTACTTCGCCGGGACCCGCCACCGGATCAGGGTATTCCTCGAACTTGAGTACTTCAGGACCGCCATATTGGTGGACAACGATTGCTTTCATATTTCATCTCCTTCTACGGTGCGCAAACAGTCATTAACAAAACTTAGATCAGCGAAGCTAGCATTGGTCACCGACACCATGGACTCCCAACAGCCACTCCACCCAGCCTGCCTGCAGATCTGACACAAGTTCGCCGCAACTATCACATCGCCAACCTGATCGAATGGATTTGTCGCTGTGCATACCTCTCACCAACATTCTGAGGGGCCGATTCTCGACCCGTGGTTTTCTTAGCTCTGCACTCGGCGTTTGCGCGCCACAGCGCCCTTGGCGGTAGCCTCTCTTCTATTCTTTTGAGGATGAATGCCCAGGTCGTGCCATGACGTTTCCGCGAGGTTGACGTCGTAGTAGTTTGCAGCTTTCTCGATGTTCGCGAACGCCAAAGCACGATCAGCATCGGAGACGTCGATAACTTGATCGAACCGCGCGACCGCGTTGCGCACATGTTGTGCGTCGGTCAGCGGTTCTTTACGCTGCTTCGGAAACGCGTAGACGCTGTCGGGCAAGTCGCTCTGCATCGTCAGCTGTCCGTGTTTTTCGTGAGGTTTCCAGGTCGCTTCCGGCATGTCTTTGCCATCCTTTCTCTGATATTTGGCTGTAGGGCGGGCGCGTCGGCCCTCGCATGAGATGCATTAAGCCACAGGCGGCGGGGAGAATCTATTGGACAATGGTATTGATCGATACCATTGCATCAGTTGGCGCGACGTATCAGGCTGCGCCCTGAGCGGGGTAGCAGCCTCGGCGTGTGGCGGTTCGCGTCAAAGCAAATGCAGCTGACGCTTACGTATTAGT
This sequence comes from uncultured Acidobacteriaceae bacterium, assembly GCA_963701935.1. Taxonomy (GTDB): domain Bacteria; phylum Acidobacteriota; class Terriglobia; order Terriglobales; family Acidobacteriaceae; genus Sulfotelmatobacter. Next base: position 351,333 of record CAVPBT010000008.1, read on the forward strand.
TACTTCAAGCGCAACATCGAGGATCAAGCCCCCTGCGGGGCCTAATACCTTCGGCTGACACCAGTACCCCAATACCATCGTCCAATTGTTTGCCTTCGAGACTTCTGGTCTGATCTCGTCGTGTCGTCCGATTGCCTCGGACTACCGCACATGAACAACGAAGGAGAAGGAACATGAAAATACTAGTGGTGCTGACCTCTCACGACGTCCTCGGCAACACTGGGCTCAAAACCGGCTTCTGGCTTGAAAGGAGGGATCGATCATGCAGCATACAGAATCGACGGGGATTTCACGTCGTCGCCTCTTGACCATGGCCGGAGGGATGAAGCCGCTTTGACAGGACCGGTGCCCCAACTGCGTAGTGGGTTCGAGCTTTTAAAGCGAGAGGTTATTTTATGTCGGGCAAGAAAACAGCAATCATCACTGGAGCATCGGGAGGTATTGGCGCGGGTTTAGTCGAAGGGTTTCTGGAAGATGGTTATAAGGTGGTCGCAACGTCTCGGGACGCCAGTCGAAAGCTGACCACCTCAGGCAGCCTGGTTCTGGTCGATGGCGATATCGGCAAGCAGCAGACTGCTGCCCAAGCGGTCGAGGCAGCAATCAACAGCTTCGGAACCATCGATGTTTTGGTGAATAACGCTGGAATCTTCCTAACCAAGCCGTTCACGGATTTCACTACCGAGGACTTCGACGCCTTGGTCTCCACTAATCTGCTCGGATTCTTCTACATCACTCAGCGGACGGTGAAAGAAATGCTGAAACAGAAATCGGGATGCGTTGTGAGCATCACTGCGGCGCTTGCCGATCGGCCAATCGTCGGCGTAAATGGCTCGATTTCGATGATTACGAAAGGTGGGTTGAATTCAGCGACGCAGAATCTCGCAATCGAGTATGCAGATGATGGCATTCGCTTCAATGCCGTCGCTCCCGGCGTTGTGGACACAGCCATGCACCGCAATGCTCCCAACGACTCGACGTTGCAGCCAACTATGGAAAAGGCGACGGTACAGGATATTGTCGACGCCGTTCTTTACCTTGTACAGGCAGATCATGTGAGCGGAGAGATACTGCACGTGGATGGTGCCGCTCCGGCTCGTCGCTGGTAAACAATAAACGGAGTCTAACGACACGTTGGGCTTCGAGACGAGGTTCGCATGCCCCGATTGCTTTCAGTAAATGTCGGTCTTCCGCGCGACGTGACATGGGACGGCAAAACGGTCCGTACGTCGGTCTGGAAATCTCCAGTTGATGGACGGCGAATGGTGCGCAGGCTCGACATCGATGGTGACGCACAAGCGGATCTGGAAGGTCACGGAGGGGAGCATCGCGCGGTATTCGTTTACCAGATGGACTCTTACCATTACTGGGAGCGCTTTTTGGGCCGCAACGATTTCACTTTCGGCCAATTTGGAGAAAATTTCACCGTTGAGGGACTTGCTGATAGCGAGGTGTGCATCGGCGATCGATACCGCATCGGTGGTGCTGAATTTGAAGTAACGCAGCCGCGCGTAACGTGCTACCGCGTCGGCATCCGCATGAATGAACCTCGTATGGCAGCCCTCCTCGTAGCACATCACAGACCAGGTTTTTACTTTCGCGTGTTGCAGGAGGGAGAAGTTGGTGCAGGCGATGACATCGTAAAAATTGCTGACGGTCCAGAGCGAATCAGCGTGGCCGACGTTGACGCCCTCCTGTATTCGCCAGGACATTCCAGCGAGCAACTGCAACGCGTGCTGCAGATTCCCGCACTTAGCAAAGGTTGGCAGAGTTCGTTCCAGGCAATGCTCAAACAAGACCTGAGCTCGAAGACTACGGCGGGGAATCCGGGACTCGCCTATGAGGAACAAGCACCAGCATGGCCCGGCTTTCGACAGATGCGAGTCGCGAATATTAATAAGGAGAGCGATAGCGTAACTTCCTTCGTTCTGAAGCCAATCGATGGGCAGCCTCTTCCTCTCTTCCAGGCGGGGCAATTTGTGGTTCTGCGCTTGCATCTCGACCCGGACAAACCGCCGGTTCTTCGCAGCTATTCGCTGTCTGATCTGCCGGCAGCCGACCATCTCCGCATCAGCGTCAAGAGCGAATTGAACGGGATTGGAAGTTCATTTCTGTGCAACCGTGCGCGAGAAGGCGATGTATTGGACGTTAGTGCACCGCGAGGAAGCTTTACTCTGCGTCCCAGCCAGAGTCCTGTGGTTCTGCTGAGCGCTGGAGTGGGTGCAACGCCAGTGATGTCGATGCTGCACTCACTCGCTGCGGAAAAATCGCAGCGAGAGATCTGGTGGATCTATGGAGCGCGCAATCGCGTCGACCATCCATTTGCAGAAGAATCGCGTTCATTACTGAAACAGCTCTCTCGCGGACGAGGATACATCGTCTACAGCAGGCCCTCTGCAATCGACCAAGTCGGGGCAGACTTCGATGCTCCCGGGCACGTTGACACAGCTTTGCTGCAGAGAATTGGCGTGTCGCAGGGCAGTGACTTCTATCTGTGTGGCCCATCTTCATTCTTGCAGAACATGAGCGATGGGCTGCGAACCTGGGGTGTGCTCGCCGACAATGTGCACACAGAAATCTTCGGTTCTCTCGAAGCTATTACGCCTGGTATGGCGCAGGTTGTTCACACTCCTCACCTGCCCCACGGGCCTGCGGGATCTGGCCCCCCCGTCTCGTTCGCCCGGAGCGGGATTACCGCTGCTTGGGATCCGAAATTCGCGAGCTTGCTTGAATTGGCGGAAGCGTGCGACGTTCCGGTCCGATGGTCGTGCCGGACTGGAGTCTGTCATACCTGCATGACTGGTCTGATTGGCGGATCGATTACTTACAACCCTGAGCCGCTGGAGAGGCCCGCTCCCGGGAACGTGCTCGTATGCTGTTCCCAGCCAAGCGCGGATGTCACTCTGGATCTTTAAGAGAAGATCTTTGAGACGGACGGAAGGAGTCGAATCATGCGTTCTGATATTGTGCCCGGAGGTATTTTCCCCGACTACGAACTGCCCGATCACACCGGCAAAGTGCGCAAGCTCAGCGAGCTACAGGGCGAGGATCCGCTAATCCTCACGCTTGCGCGCGGCCACTACTGCCCAAAGGAACACCAGCAGCATTTGGAACTCGCCGCGTTCTACCCGAAGATCGCAGTGGCGTACACTCAAATTGCAACCATCGCCACCGACGACCACCATACTCTGCAGGAATTCCGTGCGTCAGTCGGAGCCCAGTGGACATTCCTTTCGGACCCCGACCGAACGGTTCAGAAAGGTCTCGACATCCAGGAGTACACCGACCCTGAGCACAATCCGATGATCCCGCATACGCTCGTGCTCAAGCCAGGCCTCGTGATCTACAGCATCTATAACGGCTACTGGTTCTGGGGGCGTCCATCGGTCGTCGATCTTTGGCACGATCTGCGCGCCGTGACGAGTGAAATCCGCCCAGACTGGGACCTGAGTACTCCGGGACTCCGCGAGGCGTGGAATGCGGGTGACCTCTCGCGTTTCCACGGGTGGAACAAGCATGCCAGTACGGAAGATGATCCGATTGTGCGGAAGAAATAGCAGCGCCCCTTCGACGCTTGGAACTGAAACAAAACTTGCGGCATCCGCGAGGCATTTGACGTGTAACGCTGATGTGTGAATGCCTCTTTAAGCAATATCTATGCTGGTCCTGTCATCGGCTGATTGACCGAACATAGAGTCATTTTTCGCCTCAACCTTCCGAACCACTCTCGTTCCATATTCTTCGTCAATTTGAATCGTCAAATAGAGAGAGCAAGAGGAGCACAGCCAGGCGTATTCGGGCTGTCCGGACTTGCTTGAGCATCTCGGCTTGTGCCGACCTAGCTTTTCCCTGGGGGCAATCACATACAGCCTTCCTTCATGAGGGTAGCGGAATGTAGTCGAACAGATTGGATTCGCACATTTTGAGAGCATTGGATCTCCGCACTGCTGTCCGGTGATTAGGTATTGGCGTTTTGGAGGCGCTCAAAATGCTACGAACTCAGCCCCCAGGACCGATCCACGTCATTACGCCACAACCATGAGGATCAGGCTATTGGACGAAGGTGTTGACCCACACTTTCGGATTGGCTCGCTGCGGGGAAGGCCAGTTTATGGCTGCATCAGCCGAAGATTTTGACTCAGTGTGCGCGCTGCAAACATTGGCTTATGCGAAGGTATCGGTCAATACCATCGTCTAATAGACTCACCTCCACCCTTCTGGCTTAATCGCAGTTGTCCACAACGCCTCCGTAGAAACTGGATCACATCACTGCGGGAGATGAACATGAACGTGTCGCAGCGCTACCTCTGGGGTGGCGGAGTTATTGCCGTCATCGTAATTGGATTGATCGTTGGAGCAATTCGCCCACAGAAGCATGCGCAGGCCGCGCCGGGAGCAGCTCCTGAGGTCCGGGTGGTGCAGGTCCAGCAGGAGGATGTCCCGATTATTCATGAATGGATAGGCACGCTCGACGGATTGGTCAATGCCGATGTCAGGGCACAGGTGACGGGGTATCTGCTTACACAGGGTTATCAGGAGGGGGCATTCGTAAAAAAAGGACAGCTACTTTTTCAAATCGATCCACGGCCGTTCAAGGCGGCGCTGGACCTGTCCGAAGGCCAACTCGCGCAAGCGAAAGCTCAGCTTGCCAACGCAGAAGCGGTGCAGGGACGCACCGAGCTTGACGTCAAGCGCTACGCTCCGCTCGCGAAAGAACAAGCCGCGACCCAGCAGGATCTTGACAATGCCGTTCAAAACAATCTCGCGGCTATCGCCAGCGTAGAAACAGCCAAAGCTCAGATTAAGACCGCCGAGGCTGCCGTTGAAACTGCAAAGATTAACCTCGACTTTACGCGGCTCGTAGCGCCGATCGATGGCATCGCGGGACAGGCGCAACTGCAAGTGGGTGCTCTCGCTAGCCCAGCCAGCGGGGCCGTGACCGCGGTTTCGACAGTCGACCCGATCAAAGTCTATTTCACGGTTGGGGAACCTCAGTATCTGGCTTTCAGAAAACGATTCCCTAACGAAGAAAGCACGCGAGCGGGCGAAAAGAAATTGCGGATCGAGCTTGTGCTGGCGGACGGCTCGACATATCCGCATCTGGGAACGTTTGATTTTGCGGATCGCCAGGTGGATGTGAGCACTGGAGCGATCCGCATCGCCGCACTGTTCCCGAATCCCAACAACATCTTGCGGCCGGGCGGCTACGCCAAAGTTCGGGTATTCATCCAGACCCAACATGACGCGCTGCTTGTGCCACAACGAGCTGTGTCTGAGTTGCAGGGCGGCTATCAGGTTGCCGTAGTGGACAGCAACAATAAGGTAGCTATTCGGTCAGTCACAGTCGGAGCACAGGTGGATAACCGGTGGGTGATCGCGGATGGGCTCAATCCTGGGGACCGGGTTGTCGCGGAAGGAACTCAGAAGGTTCGTGGGGGCATGCGAGTCGATCCGAAGCCCTTCGGCACAGACGGAACGAACAGGTGATCTAATGTCAAAGTTCTTCATCAATCGTCCCATCGTCGCGATGGTGATCTCGATCGTCCTGGTGCTGGTCGGTGCTCTCACGGTCCTCCGATTGCCAGTTTCCCAGTTTCCCAACATAGTTCCTCCGGAAATCCAAATCCTGGCTACCTACGTTGGAGCCGATGCGGAAACTCTGGAACAAGCGGTTGCTACGCCTCTGGAGCAGCAGATGAACGGCGTAGACAACATGAACTACATGTACTCTCTGAACGCTACGGGGAACTCCAGCACCAGCCTGATCGTGGATTTCGATACAAAAACTGATCCCAATAACGATTTCATTCTTGCCCAGTCGCGGGAAACCCAGGCTGCTTCTCAGCTTCCGGCGGACGTGAACAATTACGGCATCACGGTACGAAAATCGGTGACGGCTCCCCTGATGCTGCTTGCCGTTTACTCGCCGCATAGAACCTATGACGCGACTTTTCTGGCGAACTACGCATACATCAATCTCGTCGACCCGATCCTTCGATCGCCCGGAATAGGCAATGTGCAGGTTTTTGGCGCAGGTCAGTACGCGATGCGAATGTGGGTGAACCCCGACAAACTGGCAAAGCTGGGCATCACAGTTCCGCAAATTATTAGCGCCATTCAAGCGCAGAACACTGTGAATCCCGCGGGGAAGGCCGGAGGCCCGCCTGTCCCTAAAGGTCAGGAACTTACCTATACGGTTCTAGCGCAAGGCCGTTTAATTTCGCCGGAACAATTCGGCCAGATCGTCCTGCGAGAGACACCGGACGGAGGTATCGTTCGCGTTCGTGATGTCGCCCGCATTGAACTCGGGGCGCAAGATTACAGCGTTGCCGGCCGCTTCAACGGCAAACCTGGGGCAATTGTCGCAGTTTATCAACTCCCCGGATCGAACGCGGTGGATGCAGCGAACGGCGTCAAGAAGCTCATGGCGCAGATGAAGCAACGCTTCCCGGAAGATCTCGACTTCGTTGACTCCCTGGACACGACCCGGTCCGTAACACAAGGGATTAAAGAGATCGTCAAGACGCTGGTGATCGCTCTCATCCTGGTGATCCTAGTTGTCTATCTTTTCCTCCAGGGCTGGCGTGCCACGTTGATTCCGCTGCTTGCCGTGCCAGTGTCGCTGGTGGGCACGTTCGTTCTGTTTCCGCTATTCGGCTTCTCGATCAATACGCTCTCTCTGTTCGGCCTGGTCCTGGCCATCGGCCTCGTGGTCGACGATGCGATCGTTGTAGTTGAGGGCGTCGAACGGCACATCGAAGAAGGACTTTCCCCTAAGGCCGCCGCGTTAAAGGCGATGGAGGAACTCTCGGGCCCTGTCATTGGAATAGCACTCGTTCTATCCGCGGTGTTCGTGCCGACGGCCTTCATCCCCGGCATCACAGGACGGCTCTACCAGCAGTTTGCTGTGACCATCGCTATTTCCGTTCTTTTCTCCGCGTTTAACGCACTTACGCTCAGCCCGGCCCTGGCTGCACTCCTGCTCCGTCCACGAGAACCAAGCCACGGACTGTTGCGCAGATTTTTTGATGGGTTTAATCGCGTGTTCCAGCGAGCAACTGACGGTTACGTACATTGGAGCGGAGTGCTCCTGAAGAAAACCGTCGTGATGGCAGCGTTACTTGTGCTCTTTGCCTTGGCTGCCGGATTCTTTGCCCATCGTGTGCCGACGAGCTTTCTTCCCGATGAAGACCAGGGCTATGCCTATGTGTCCGTTCAACTCCCCAACGCAGCTTCATTGGAGCGAACGACAGCGGCTGTGGCCGACATCGAAAACATCATCATGGATACGCCGGGCGTTCAATACTCGACGTGTTTCGTCGGCTTCAGTCTGTTGAGCTTTGTTCGGACAAGCTATAACGCGACCTTCTTCGTCACCTTCAAGCCTTGGGACGATCGCACGACGCGGGCCGAGCAATTTCAGACCTTGAAGGCCAATTTGAACGCCAAGTTGAGCAAAATCCCCGAGGCAGTGGCGTTCGGCTTTTCGCCTCCGGCGATTCCCGGTGTCGGCACAGCCGGAGGGTTCACGTTCCTTCTGGAAGACCGTTCCGGCTCCGATGTTCAGTTCCTTGCGAAGAACGTCAACACGCTTCTTGAGGCTGCACGCAAACGTCCTGAAATTGGCAGCATCAATACGACTTTCTTACCCAGTGTCCCGCAGAAGTTTATTGATGTAGATCGAGACAAGGTTCTGAAGCAAGGCGTCAACCTGAGCGACGTCTATCGTACGATTCAGGCCTTCATGGGCGGTTTTTTCATCAATTATTTCAATCGATTCGGCCGCCAATGGCAGGTGTATATCGAGGCGGAAGGTGAAGACCGAGCCCACATCGAGAACGTGGGGCGATTTTATGTTCTCAACAACAGGGGAGAGAGTGTCCCGCTATCCACGCTAGTCAACATCAAATCGCGCCTCGGCCCGGAATTCACGCAACGCTTCAACGAATACCGTTCCGCTCAGATCAACGGTAGTGCGGCGCCGGGATACAGCGCGGATCAAGCGACTGCCGCTCTGGAAGATGTTTTCAGGCAAACGATGCCACATGAGATGGGTTTTGATTACTCCGGCATCTCATTCCAGGAGCAACAGGCGAGGCAAGGCGTGCCGCCTTCGGTCATTTTCGGCCTTTCGCTGTTGTTTGTGTTCCTGATTCTTGCGGCGCTCTACGAAAGCTGGTCGCTGCCATTCAGTGTCCTGCTGAGCACGCCCGTGGCTGTGTTTGGAGCCTTTGCCATCCTTTGGCTGCGTCGCGTGCTGCTCGGTTATCTTCTACCGCCTTACATGGTGCAGATTGAGAATGACGTTTATTCGCAGATCGGCCTGGTCATGCTCATTGGGTTGGCGGCCAAGAACGCAATCCTGATCGTGGAGTTCGCAAAAGGTGAGTATGAAAAGGGCAAGCCTCTCGTCGACGCGACACTGGAAGGCGCAAGGCTGCGTCTAAGGCCAATCCTCATGACTTCCTTTGCGTTTGTTTTCGGCTGTATTCCTCTGTGGACCGCGACTGGTGCCGGCGCAGTGGCACGTCAGATTCTGGGAACCACGGTGATCGGCGGTATGGTGGCCGCCAGCGCGATCGGCATCTTCTTTGTTCCCGCGATCTTTTACGCCGTGGAGAGATGGTCCAGTTCGGGTAGGGAACCCGCGTCCGGAACACTCCCGGCGCCTTCACCCGCGGTAGGAGACTGAAAATGGCCTCTCGCATCAACAGAGAACTCCTCATTGCCGCCGTGCTGTGTTCAGGTCTTCTGAGCGCTTGCATGGTGGGCCCAAAATATCATCGCCCGGTCGTGCAGACTCCGAACACATTTCGGGACCTGGCAGAGAATCCGCAGCTTCAGGCTCAGTCAGCCTCATACGCCGACCTGTCTTGGTGGCAAGTTTTCAAAGATCCGAAATTACAGGAACTCATCCGCACGGCGCTCAAGCAAAACTACGACTTGCAGCTTGCCACGGAGCGCATCAACGCTGCGCGCGCTCAGCTCGCAGTTGCGCGCTCCAGCCTTTTCCCGCAGGTGCAGGCTGGCGCCAATTTCAATGGCGGCAAAGAGAATACCTTTCAAACGAAATACAACTTTCTAACCCTGGTCGGAGACGCTGCGTTTCAATTGGATTTCTTCGGCCGCTTACGCCGCGAAACCGAAGCCTCCCGCGCAGCGCTGTTAGCTACCGACGCCGCCAGGCAGACCGTCGTCCTGACTCTGGTCGGCGATGTGGCCAACGACTACTTTGCTCTGCTGCAATTGGACCTGCAGCTACAGATCACGCGTGAAACGGTTGTCACACAAACCGATTCGGTCAAGCTGACCAAGTTCCGTCTTGAGCACGGCGTCGCGACGAAGCTTGAAGTCCTGCAGGCCCAGCAGGTCCTGGACACCGCGAACGCTCAGATCCCGGATTGGGAGCGCCAAATCGCTCAAGAGGAAAACGCCATTAATATTCTGCTTGGCAATTACCCGAACAGTGTTCCACGCGGCCTTGCCTTGGTCGAGCAGGAGCTCCCGCCCGAAGTGCCACCCGGGCTGCCGTCGTCACTCATCGAGCGCCGTCCAGACATTCGTGAAGCAGAGCAGATCCTGGTTGCAGCCAACGCTGAAATCGGAGTAGCCAAGGCGCAGTTCTTTCCGCAAATAGCGCTGACGGGTTCGGGAGGAGGATCTTTCGGGCGAAGCTCCGCTTTCACCAGACTGTTTCCCACACAAGTCGGAATCTGGTCCTACGGGGCACAAGTCAGCCAGCCAATCTTCACAGGTGGGGCTCTTCGTGGAAATTTACATTTGGCCGAATCCCAGCACGAACAAGCCCTCATCGCCTACCGACAAACAATCCAGCGAGCCTTTGGCGACGTTTCCGATGCGCTGATTGGCTATGACAAACTGCGCGAAGTCCGGGTTCGACAGCAGAATACGGTCGCTGATCTTCAAGAGTCAGTCCGCATCTCCACACTTCGCTACAAGGGAGGAACTACGAGTTACTTGGAAGTTCTCGACAGCCAGAGGTCCCTTTACGCCGCTGAACTTTCACTCGCGAGTGCGCGAGGGGACGAGTATCGCAGCTTGGTGCAACTGTATCGGGCCCTGGGAGGGGGGTGGCAACAATGATTTGCTGCCTGATGACAACCAGGCGACGATCCGCGAATTGAAAATTCTGGGGAGCTGACACGTGAGGATGGAAGACCATGTCGATGACTGAATCAGCGACCAAGCAGAGTCTAGCGAACAATCTCGCAGCACCGTCTGAGCTGGGCGAGGTTCAGGCAGGAAATCCCCTCCCGATTGGTGGCGCCCACCAACAAGGAATAGGGGTCAATTTTGTTTTATTCAGCCGTCACGCGACCGGTGTTCGTCTAGAGTTCTATCAAAATTCTGAGGATGCTTCCCCGAGCAGAATCATTGACTTCGATCCGGTGCGTCATCGGACCGGCGAGGTCTGGCATGTGTGGGTGCGAGGCATTCCCGCAGGTCAACTCTACGGTTATCGCGTCGAGGGGCCGTATCTACCCGAAGAGGGCCATCGCTTCAACCCACATAAGCTGCTTCTGGATCCCTATGCAAGAGCAATTGCCGGGGTCGAGAATTGGGAGTTTTTGGCCGCCCGTGGTTACGATTCATCCAGCAGCCTGGCTGACTTAAGCGTTTCGACTGTCGATAACGGGGGCACCACACCGAAATGCATCTTTACTCACGACCATTTCGACTGGGAGACGGATTCTCCTCCAAAGCATTCTGCCTCCGACACGGTCATCTACGAGACACACGTTCGCGGTTTCACAATCCATCCGAGTTCGGGTGTGGCGCATCCTGGAACCTTCGCTGGCCTGACCGAAAAGATACCGTATCTCCAGGATCTGGGAGTGACCGCCATTGAGTTGATGCCTATTCTTGAATTTAATGAAAACGAATCCAACCGGCTGAATCCAATCACAGGAGAGAGACTCAGGAACTACTGGGGCTACGATCCCGTTGCCTTTTTCGCGCCGAAGGGGTCCTACTGCATTGGAGACCCGCATGGTCAGCAGATCCTGGAGTTCCGAGAGATGGTCAAGGCTTTTCACCGCGCCGGTATTGAAGTGATCTTGGATATCGTGTTGAACCACACGGCCGAGGGAGATGAACTGGGACCCACGATTTCTCTGCGCGGTATTGAGAACTCAATCTTCTATATGTTGCAGGAGAACGGGTGCCGATACTACAAGAACTTTTCCGGCGTTGGCAATACGCTTAACGCAAATCATCCCGTCGTGCGGGAGTTCGTTAGGAATGTGCTTCGTTACTGGGTCATGCACATGCATGTGGATGGTTTTCGCTTCGACCTTGCTTCGGTCCTGGGCCGAGATGAGCATGGGAACATTCTCCGCAACGCTCCGCTTCTCGAGGGCATTGCGGAGGATCCCATCCTGCGGGACGTAAAAATTATCGCGGAGGCTTGGGACGCAGGCGGTGCCTATCAAGTGGGAAGTTTTTCCACCCAGCGTTGGACGGAATGGAACGGCCGTTTCCGTGACGATGTGCGCCGCTTCTGGGTTGGCGATGCGGGCATGATCGGATCATTCGCCAGCCGAATCTGTGGAAGTTCGGATTTGTACCGAAGCTCAGGTAAGGGCCCCGCCAGCAGCCTCAACTTCGTTACTTGTCATGACGGCTTCACGCTGAACGATTTGGTCAGCTACAAGGAGAAGCACAATGACGAAAATGGCGAGTTCAACCGCGATGGAACCGATGCCAACTACAGCGACAATTGCGGGTTGGAAGGGCTTAGTCAGGATGCCGGTGTCGAGGGCATGCGCAACCGCTTGATCAAGAATTTTCTGTTAACCCTGTTTATTTCTCGAGGGGTTCCCATGTTGCTCGGCGGCGATGAGTTTCGCCGAACCCAGCGCGGCAACAACAACGCCTACTGCCAAGATAACGAGGTGAGCTGGTTTGACTGGAGCCTGCTCGAAACGCACACAGAGATCCAGCGTTTCACTCGGGGAATGATCGCCTTCCGCCGAGCCCATCCTGTTTTACGAAGAGAGAAGTTCTACACGGATGCAGACATAAAGTGGTTCGGGCCAAACGGTGCCACTCCCGACTGGGCGGACCAGCGGCAGAAATCCTTAGCGTGTCTGATTCTGGGGCAAACAATGCTGGGACAGACAGAACCCGATTTGTTCCTCCTGTTTAACGCCGACACTAGATCAGTTGATTTTTCCATCCCTGCCTTGCCCGCCGGGAAGATCTGGCGACTGGCGGTCGATACTTCCCGAACCGCCCCCGACGATCTCTTCGACCGTGGGAAAGAGCCGTCCCTGCAGGGCCAAATCGGTTTCCGGCTCGAACCTCGATCAAGCGCAATTTTCTTAACCGATGGCGGCGAGGTGCTGCGTGACAGTTAATCCTGCTGCCGGGAAGCCGGCTGACCCAGCCATTCTAGTTAACGTCCCGAAGCTCGTTACGGCCTATTACGAGCTGCGTCCCGATATGAGTGATCCCAGACAGCGGGTTGCCTTCGGTACATCCGGCCATCGCGGATCTGCGATGGACGTGGCCTTCAACGAGTGGCACATCCTCGCCATCACGCAGGCGATTTGTGACTACCGCAAGCAGCAGAACATTGGCGGTCCGCTGTTCCTTGGGATGGACACTCATGCGCTGTCCGAACCTGCATTTGCGAGCGCGCTGGAAGTGCTTGCGGCAAGCTGCATCGAAGTAATGCTCTCCGAAGGCACTGCGTACACCCCAACTCCAGCCGTCTCCCACGCGATTCTGCTTTACAACCGCGCACGAAAGTCAGGACTTGCCGACGGTATCGTAATCACGCCGTCCCACAATCCTCCCGATGACGGGGGCTTTAAATACGATCCTCCGCATGGAGGACCGGCGGATTCGAGCGTGACTTCGTGGATTGAATCGAAAGCCAATGATTTTCTCGAGCGCGGCCTCGACGGTGTTAAGCGCACGCAGTTTGCCAAAGCGCTGCGTGCACCCACAACGCACAAACACGACTTTTTGAGCGTCTATGTCAGCGATCTCAACAGTGTGGTCGACATGAATGCGGTGCGCGACGCCAAGATTAAGCTTGGCGTGGATCCCCTCGGCGGAGCGGGCATCGATTATTGGCCGCGGATTGCCGAGCAGTACGGTCTCGATCTGACGATCGTCAACCAATCTGTAGATCCTACATTTCGCTTCATGAGCGTGGATTGGGATGGAAAGATTCGTATGGATCCTTCCTCGCCATATGCGATGCAGAGACTCATTGCATTGAAAGACAAGTTCGATATTGCGTTTGCCAGCGATACCGATCACGACCGCCACGGCATCGTGACCAAAGGAAGCGGGTTGCTGCCTCCGAATCACTACCTTTCAGCGTGCGTCAGCTATTTGTTCGCGAATCGGCGCAATTGGAGTGAGGACGTCGCCATTGGCAAGACCGTAGTGAGCAGCAGCATGATCGATCGGGTCAGCGCTCGCCTGGGGCGGCGGCTTTATGAAGTTCCGGTGGGCTTTAAGTGGTTTGTCGAAGGATTGCTCGCCGGCCGCTTGGGTTTTGGCGGTGAGGAGAGCGCCGGTTCTTCTTTTCTCCGGCGCGACGGCACCGTATGGACCACTGATAAAGACGGAATCATTCCTTGTTTACTCGCAGCAGAAATTACGGCACGTGCGGGCAAAGATCCAGGTGAGATTTATCGTGAACTCACCCGCGAGCTGGGGGATCCCGTCTACGAACGCATCGATGCTCCCGCTACGCCCGAACAAAAAGCCGCTCTGGCAAGATTGTCCCCGTCCGGCATTCACGCTACAGAAGTTGCTGGTCAGCCGATCCAGAAGATTCTGACCACCGCTCCGGGAGATGGCAATCCAATTGGAGGAATCAAAGTGATTGCCAAGGATGGCTGGTTTGCAGCACGTCCTTCGGGCACGGAGGAAATCTACAAGATTTACGCCGAGAGTTTCCTCGGTGAGAACCATCTACGACAGATCGAGGAAGAAGCCCAGACCATTGTTTCGGAAACGCTGGCTCGCAGTGCCCAGGCGGCCTGAGCCGATAAGCATGAGCCGATAAACCTGGGCCAATAAGCACGAGAGGAGTTTGTTTATGAGTAGCTCGACAGTCGTCAGCTCGACAATTCTCGATCGTCCCCTCGATAAGGCCATTTCAGATGCTCTCACCGACTTGGCCTTGGACCTTAGATGGTCGTTCAATCACTCGGCGGACCAGCTTTGGGAGCAACTCGATCCCGAACTCTGGGAACTAACCCACAATCCTTGGGTTCTGCTGCAAACCGTCTCCCGGGCAAAACTGCAAAGTGTTACGTCCGACCCAAGGTTTCAGAGACTCTTGGCTGATGTTCACCGCGAGAAAACGCTTGCCGAAGAGTCGGAAGCGTGGTTTCAAAAGGCGCATTCGCGATCGGGCCTGTCGACCATTGCGTATTTCTCGATGGAGTTCATGTTGAGCGAAGCGTTGCCGATTTATTCTGGCGGACTGGGCAACGTTGCCGGCGATCAGCTCAAAGCCGCAAGTAACTTGGGCGTTCCGGTGACCGGAATTGGTTTGCTCTACCAACAAGGCTATTTTCGGCAGGAAATTGATGCACAAGGCCACCAGCAAGCTTTGTACCCATTCAATGATCCCGGCCAGCTTCCGATTCGACCGGTGCGCGGGCCAGACGGCGAATGGCTGCGCCTGGCCCTCGCTTTGCCTGGCTTTAAGTTGTGGATCAGGGTCTGGCAAGTACAGGTGGGCCGGGCCAAATTGTATTTGCTCGATACCAACGATCCCGCAAACCTTCCGTCCTTCCGCGGCATTACGACTGAACTGTACGGGGGTGGTCCGGAGTTGCGCTTGAAACAAGAGTTGGTCCTCGGTATTGGAGGCTGGCGGCTCCTGCGAGCCTTGGGACTACAACCCGAGGTCTGCCATCTCAACGAAGGTCACGCCGCATTCGCGGTGGTGGAACGGGCGCGTTCATATATGGAAGACAATGGCAAGCCATTCGACGTCGCGCTTACTGTCACCCGTGCCGGCAACCTTTTTACGACCCATACTCCCGTGGAGGCAGGCTTTGACCGCTTTGCTCCCAGCCTGATCGAGCGATACCTCAGGAAGTATGCTGAGGAGAAACTGTCGATTTCACTCGACGAGCTTCTCGCGTTGGGCCGACGCGATCGCCAAGACTCGTCCGAACCGTTCAACATGGCCTATTTGGCGATCCGCGGCAGCGGCGCTATCAACGGCGTCAGCAAATTACACGGTCAAGTGAGCCGACGACTCTTCCAGCCCCTCTTCCCCAGTTGGCCTGAAATAGAGGTGCCGGTGACGCACGTGACTAACGGAGTGCACACTCCTACCTGGGACTCTCCTGAAGCAGACCGCTTGTGGGAACTTACGTGTGGAAAACATTGCTGGCACGAAACACTGGCAAATATGGGAAGGGACTTTCGCGCAGCCAGCGATTCCAGCCTCTGGCAACTCCGCGGAGATAGCCGCAAGGCTCTCGTTGGGTACGTCCGAAGATTTCACGGCCGTCATTTAGCAGCTCGGGGAGCTTCGTCGGAAGACGTGGCGCAGGCCTCACTGATACTGGATGAGAACATCTTGACTCTAGGATTTGCCCGTCGCTTTGCCACGTACAAACGACCGAACCTTCTCCTGCACGATCCGGCGCGGCTTCTCAACATCCTGATGAATCGGGAACGCCCAGTTCAACTCGTGCTCGCAGGCAAGGCTCATCCCCAAGATGCCGAGGGGCAAGAAATGATCCGGCAGTGGTTTGAGTTTGCTCGCCACCCTGAAGTTCGATCCCGGGTGGTCTTCCTTTCGGATTACGACGCCCTCATGGCGGAGCATCTGGTTCAGGGCGTGGACGTCTGGGTAAACACTCCGCGACGGCCTTGGGAAGCAAGCGGCACAAGCGGCATGAAGGTGCTAGTGAACGGCGGGTTGAATCTCTCGGAACTTGATGGCTGGTGGGCGGAAGCGTATTCGCCGGAAGTAGGCTGGGCGATCGGAGACGGGCGCGAACATGGGGACGACCCTTCTTGGGACGCAGCTGAAGCTGAAAGTCTGTATGCAGTGCTAGAGAGAGAGGTTATCCCAGAGTTCTATGCCCGCGACGAGCATGGAATTCCACGCGGCTGGGTTGCGCGCATGCGCGGAAGCATGGCCCGCTTAACTCCCACGTTTTCTACCAATCGCGTAGTCCGCCAATATACCGAAGAACGCTATCTCTCGGCGGCAGCAGCGTTTCGCAAGCGCGCCGAGAATCAAGGTTCACTGGGAGCCGATCTCGTTGCTTGGCACGCCGAACTGGCTAAACATTGGCCAGCGCTGCGATTCGGCCCCACAACCGTCGAGCAACAGGGCGAGCGATATCTATTTCACGTTCAGGTTTTTCTTGATGACATCGATCCTGATGCCGTCAGGGTCGAACTCTACGCGGACGCACAGAACGACGAGGACCCAATGACGCAAACTATGAGTCGTGGCGAACGCCTCGTCGGAGCGACAAATGCCTTCACCTATAGTGCTTCTGTTCCCACGAGCCGCCCGGTGGCTGACTACACGCCACGCCTTGTTCCGCAGCACGCAGGAGCGTTCGTGCCGCTTGAGGCTCCCTTCATTTTGTGGCACGAAGCACCGTCCTGGCGATGAACTTTGAGATTCGCTTGCGACGCCGTGGGAGGAAGTTGCTTTCGCAGGATTGTAACGATCGATCAGACAAGGGGAGCGGGCTGGGATGACTCCCGCAAATTTAAAATTCGAGGAACCACGATGCCCGACGAATTTCGACCGTCCGATAAGCAACAATCGATAGAGCTCACTACCGATTTTCTAGGAGAGGATCGGCACGAGTTCGTGGCAAAACTGGCTTACCAGCTTTGGGAAGAGAGGGGTCGCCCGTTCGGTTCTCCTGAGGCTGACTGGTTCGCAGCGGAACAAGCTGTGTACTCGTCATTGGCAGCGTCGGGGATGATTACCTCATCCCCGAATGACTCGCAGCACATGAGAGAAAAGATTTACCGCTAGCCAATTCTGCGTGGAGATCTCATTATGGCTGCAAACCGAACGCCATATCCCGCCGGCATTTCGAGGAATACAGTTCTCCTGGCGTTCGCAAGTCTATTCGCTGATATCTCCTCGGAGATGCTCTACCCCATCTTGCCGATTTTCCTCACACAGGTACTCCATGCAAGCGGAAGTGTCGTCGGTGTAGTGGAAGGCATAGCAGAAGCAACTCAGAATGTCGTTCAGGGTTTCTCGGGTTGGCTCTCGGATAAGCTCCAGAAAAGGAAAGTACTGGCACTGATCGGCTACTTTGTGTCCGCTTTGGGTAAGCCTCTGATGGGAATTGCCACGGCATGGCCAGGCGTATTAGGTGGTCGTTTTGTAGACCGCCTCGGGGCTGGCTTTCGTTCCGCTCCGCGCGATGCCCTCATTGCGTCTTCCGTCTCCGATGAATATAGAGGGCGAGCCTTTGGCCTTGAAGGCATTGGCGACAATCTGGGAGCTTTCTTGGGGCCATTATTGGCCGTTCTGCTTTTTCTTTCGTTCCATTTCGCGATCCGATGGATCTTTTTCGTCGCAATCGTTCCTGGGCTGCTTGCGTTCTTAATGATCCTGTTGGTTCACGAACGGCCCGTCGCCGTGGCAGCAAAGTCCAAAATCGATGTCGGTTTGCGAGAATTCCCGGTCGGATACTGGAAATACCTGCTGGTGATAGCGATTTTTGGGATCGGCAACTCAAGTAATTCATTCTTAATTCTCCAGACAAAGAGCGTCGGCGCCTCGTTTGTGGTCACCATCCTGATCTATGCGGGTTTCAATTTGATGGCCGCACTGATTTCATATCCAGCGGGTTCTCTTTCCGATCGTTGGGGTAGAAGAAACATCCTGCTGGCGTCGTTCGTGATCTTTTTCGTCGCATATCTTGGCTTTGCTCGCATCAGAAGCGTGGTAGCGATTGCCGCCTTGTTCGTCTTCTACGGATTGTTTCAGGGAATATTTCGGTCGGTCGGCAAGGCTCTTGCTTCGGATTTCGTGCCAGAACTCCTGCGCGCCAGTGCCGTCGGCTGGTATAGCGCAGTCGTCGGACTTCTGGAATTGGTCGCAAGCGTTGTCGCTGGTTTGTTGTGGGACCACGTCAGTCACGCTGCTGTGTTTTACTACGGTGCGATCTTTGCGATTGCGGGCAGCGTCGGATTGCTCTTTATTCCGGGAAAACGCAGCCGGTCCGCCGTTGATGCCTAAGAGTCGGGTCCCGCGACTTGCTGGTTCAAGAATAAATTCTTTCGAATATCGGACTTGCCCGTCTGCAGTTGGCACTTTGAGTTGGGCCGTGGACACAAGTCAGGCGCCGAGTGAGTGATCAGTCGGGTTCCCGTCGCTGTTTCCCCGGACAAACCGCAAAGTGCCCCTGGGTCGAAGGGGTGTGAAGAGGCTTGCGCGGAACGCTCCACATCAATAAGATAGCTGCGCCTGCTCCAGGCCCATGGCATGATCGGCCAGACCATTTCCCACTACCGGATTCTCGAGAAGCTCGGCGGAGGGGGAATGGGTGTCGTCTTCAAGGCCGAGGACACGAAGCTGAAACGCTTTGTGGCGCTGAAGTTCCTTCCCGAAGATGTAGCGAAAGACCCGCAGGCGCTCACGCGCTTTCAGCGGGAGGCGCAGGCTGCATCGGCCCTGAATCACCCGAACATCTGCACCATCTACGAGATTGACGACCATGAGGGACATCCGTTTATCGCGATGGAGTTTCTCGACGGGCAGACGCTGAAGCATCGCATCGCCGGACGGCCGATGGATGTCGAAACGCTACTGGGGATCAGCATCGAGATCGCGGATGCGCTGGACGCGGCGCACAGCCGGGGGATTATCCACCGAGACATCAAGCCCGCCAATATTTTTGTGACCAAGCGCGGGCAGAGCAAGTTGCTCGATTTTGGACTGGCCAAGCTGGCGCAAAGTACGGAACATACGTTGACGACGCCGGAGGGTCCGATGACCAGTCCCGGGTCGACGATCGGGACGGTGGCGTACATGTCGCCGGAGCAGGTGCGCGCGGAGGATTTGGATCCGCGGACCGATCTTTTCGCGTTTGGTTCCGTGATGTACGAGATGGCCACGGGAGACATGGCGTTCTCCGGAAGCAGCAACGGCGTGGTGTTCGAAGCCATTCTGAACCGGATGCCGCCTTCGGCGTCGGACGTAAATCCGGCTGTCCCCGAGAAGCTCAACGACCTGATTTCGAAGTCGCTGGAAAAGGAGCGCGACATGCGCTACCAGACGGCGGCGGAGTTGCGCGGCGATCTGAAGCGGATCAAGAGGGGGCTGGACAGCTCGCGAATCCGCGCCGGGAGCGGATCGGGGATTTCCGCAGTGTCGGGAGCGACGGTTCCGATTCCGCAAGTGCGTGCAAGTCAGGCTCCGCAGGGACGGGTGTGGACAATCGCAGCTCTCGTTGGAGTGATGGCCCTGCTTGTCGGCTTGGGAGTAGGAGCGCTGCTGCTCAAGGGGTCGGGGAAGACCGAGTTTGCGGCGTACCATCCGCTGACGTTCCGGCGTGGGATCGTGCATTCGGCGCGCTTTGCGCCCGACGGAAAAACCGTGATTTACAGCGCGGCGTGGGAAGGCAAGCCTCTGGATCTGTATACGACGCGTCCGGAGAGTCCGCAGTCGCAGCAGATGGAACCGAAGGGCGCTGATGTTCTGGCGGTGTCGGCGTCGGGAGAGATGTTGCTGGCACTGCACAGCAAGCCGCGAGACTCCTCGTTTCTTTACGCCGGAACATTGGCACGAGTGCCGCTGGTGGGCGGAGCGCCGCGCGAAATTCTGAACGATGTGGAATGGGCGGATTGGTCGCCGGACGGGACCAACGTAGTTGTGGTGCATGAGGTCGGGGGACGCAAACGGCTGGAGTTTCCGCTCGGCAAAGTGCTGTATGAAGCGGATGGGTGGATTGGAAATCCGCGCGTGGGGCCGGACGGACATCGTGTGGCGTTTGTCGATCACCCGCAATTGAATGATGACGGTGGCGCTGTAGCTATCGTGGAAGCAGCCGGGAAGAAGAAGACGTTGTCCGAGGGATGGGACAGCATTCAGGGGCTGGCCTGGTCCACCGACGGAAACGAAATCTGGTTTACCGCAACCCGCACGGGAGGCGACCGGTCGCTGTATGCGACGGACCTGTCGGGAAACGTGCGGCTGATGGCTCGTGTGCCGGGCGAGTTGACCATCCTGGACGTCGGCAAAGAGGGGAACGTGCTATTGACGCGCGGCAATGATCGCGCGGGCATGATTGGACTGGCGCCCGGGGAACCGAAGGAAAAAGATCTGTCGTGGCTGGATTGGTCGGTGCCAGGAAGCTTGTCCGCGGACGGCAAGATGATCCTGTTTCAAGAATCGGGAGAGGGTGGCGGGCCGCACTACGCGGTGTACTTGCGCAACACGGACGGTTCGCCCGCGATCCGGCTGGGAGAAGGTACGGGGCTTTCACTTTCACCCGATGGGCAGTGGGCGTTGTCGCGGTTGAACGTAGTGCCTTCGCCGCTCGTTCTCTATCCGACGGGAGTCGGCGATCTGAAGGTCTTGAAGAACGACGGGCTGAACCACATGACAGCAGCCTTTTTGCCCGATGGAAAGAGATTCGTATTTGCAGGTTCGGAGCCTGGGCATGGCGTACGGTTGTATCTGGAGTCGCTGGACGACGCTACTCCACACGCGTTCAGCGCGGAAGGAGTAGGGTCGAACGTCCTTTCTCCAGATGGCCAGTTCGTGGCGGCTCGTGGCCAGGATCAGAAGGTCTACTTATTTCCCGTGGGCGGAGGAGAGCCGAAGTTGGTCGCCGGAGTGCAACCCGGCGAGTTTCCGACAGCGTGGTCCTCGGATGGACGCTCGATTCTTGTGATCGCTCGGGGACAGATTCCGGCGCAGGTGTTTCGCGTGGATGTGGCTACCGGACAAAGAACTTTCTGGAGATCGCTCGAGCCCGCAGATGCGGCCGGAATCGATACCATCCGAGGAGTGCTGCTCTCGGCCGATAATAAGGCCTACGTTTATGGTTACAGCCGGACGTTGTCGGATTTGTATCTGGTGCAGGGGTTGAAGTAAAGACGTAGCCGCCAGGCTGCGGTATATTCCCAGCGTGACTAAAACACATCTTCGGTGGATATGGCTGCTCTTCTTTGCGCTGTGCGTTGCGCATCTGGCGCACGCGGAATCCTATAAATATTTTCGTCTCGGAAATAAAGACGACGCTCAGACCAAACCCGCGGCGGGCATTGCCATGATGGGCGGGGGCAGCGATCTGGACGAGGCGTTTCGCTGGCTTTGCAACAAAGGGAACGGCGGGGACTTCTTGATTCTGCGCGCACGTGGCGATGACGATTACAACTCTTACGTCAACGGACTGTGCAAAGCCAACTCGGTGGCGACGCTGATTATTCCGGATCGCGAAGCGGCGCAGGATCCAGCAGCTGCGGAGATTATTCGGAAGGCGGAGGTTGTGTTTATCGCCGGAGGAGATCAGGCGAATTACGTTCGCGGGTGGAAGGGAACTCCGGTCGAGAACGCGATCAACGAAGGCATTCGAGCAGGGAAGCCCATCGGTGGGACCAGCGCGGGGTTGGCGGTTGAGGGAGAGTTTGTGTACAGCGCGGCGGGGGACAAGCCGGACGACAAGAATCTGTCATCCGCGGATGTGTTGCCGAATCCTTATTTTGAGCGCGTCACGCTGGAGCGAGATTTCCTGAAGGTCCCACATTTGGAAAGTCTGATCACGGATTCGCATTTTGCCAAGCGCGATCGCCTGGGGCGGTCTCTGGGATTTCTGGCGCGCATTATGAAGGATGGATGGAGTTCGTCTCCGCGGGAGGTGGCGATCGACGAAAAATCGGCAGTGCTCGTGGAGGCGGATGGGACAGCCAGGGTGGTGGGTACGGGGAAGGGCGCGTATTTCATGCGCCCGACGCAGGCGCCAGAGGTGTGCGAGAAGGGCGCGCCACTCACGTTTCGCGGCATCAACGTTTATCGCGTTCGTGCGGGTGGACACTTTGATCTGACTGCTTGGACGGGTGAGGGAGGGGAGGCGTATTCACTGTCCGTGCAGCGCGGCAAGATTGAGAGTACGCAGGCGGGGAAGGGAATTTATTGAAGCCTTGTTCGACTAGAGTCTAGGGCGTGTTCACACTACATCAATAATTGACGAGTAAGATGAGTGGCATGGAACTTACTCAACAACAGTATGGGCGAATTCAAGAGTGCTTGCCGGTGCAACGCGGCAATGTGCGTCACGAGAATTTGGTCTTGCTCAACGCCATCCTCTATGTGGCCGAGCATGGGTGCAAGTGGCGCGGATTGCCCCGCCGGTTTGGCAATTGGCACAGCATCTACGTACGCATGAATCGCTGGGCCAAGAAGGGTGTGTTGGATCAGGTATTCGCCAAGTTGCAGCAAGAGCAGATTCTGCGGCTCAAGATCGAAGCCTTCAGTTTGGACTCGACTTCGGTGAAGGTGCACCCCGACGGCACTGGGGCTTTAAAAAAAACGGACCGCAGGCCATCGGAAAGTCGCGCGGCGGATGGAACACCAAAATTCATCTGGTTGCCGCGAATGCTCGAACGGCAATAATTTTCTGCTTGTCGCCCGGAGAAGCGCACGATGCTCCGGTGGGCCGGCAACTGCTGCTGGAACTCGGTCCGTTGCCGGTCGAAGTTCCGCTAGTGATGGACCGTGCCTACGAAAGCGACGAAACCCGTCAATTGGTGCTGGAATTGAATATGATCCCGGTGGTGCCGCCCAAATCGAACCGGCGCGAACCTTGGGATTACGATCGTGAACTTTACAAGAAACGGAACCAGATAGAGCGCCTGTTTCGACGACTGAAAGGGTTCCGCCGCATCTTCTCGCGTTTCGAGAAACTCGACGTTGTCTTTCTGGCCTTCATCTACTTTGCATTCATCATCGAAGCTCTGCGATAGTGTGAACAGGCCCTAGTTGAATCGACAGCCCTGAACGAACCTGGTCTGAAAACATTCCTCGGCCTTCGCGACTATCGAAGGACTCAGGATGTTCAGGTCGTCGGCCATTTTCGGCAACAGAAACTTGCCAAACTCGAATTCAATCCAAAACCGAGCACAGCCTGCATTCGGAACCTGGATGATCGCGCCTGTCCACGGATGGGAAAAAATGCCCACCTCATCTTCTGAGTTACAGGGTGCACCAAAACTCGGCAGATTCTGACAATGGGAAACCTCGGCGTCGCAGCAGGAGGTGGATACGAGGCCGGTCCGAAGATGACAACTCACCTCGCAGACGGGATCACCCCCGAAAGGAGCGCCCGCCGTTGTAAGAAACGCTAGCGGTTGCTTCTCCACTTTCCATGCGCCGGATAGCAAAACGCTGCAGTCTTCAAGGCCCTCGATCGCGGCGGGAATGTCGGTGATCTTTTCGAGTTTGACGATGTCGGAGATGGAGAACGACTTCGTTTCCCCCGTCAGCGGACTGACAAATTGCCGAAACCGGCCTGACGGTTTCATTACTCGCAGGCCCGGCTGGAAACGCTTTTCAGAGATGATGTGAAAATCAGAACACTTGACCAGTCCGTCAAAGAACTCCGCGACCTGTGACGGCTTAGGGACATATGCAGACTTGGCGGCGATCAGCGTGTGAACGTACTGTTCCATGACGTACACATCATAGAGTTAGCGAACTCCAACAGCCAAGTTCGAGATTGCCATTGTCGTGGGCTACTGAAGGGTGTCCGCGCTACCGGTAACTAGGTCGCCGGGACCCTACGAGCACATCGAGCCGGTGAGGCGGTCTTTGGAGATCGGGGAGAGTTGCCAGGCGTCGAGGTTCGTCAGTTCAGCCGTGCGTTCGATCTGGAGTCGGAGTGGGCCGGAGGGAATCCGATAGACACGCGCGGTGAGTGACGTGGTTTGGTTAGCGAATACTTCCGCCACCGATCCATCAAGGAACACATGCAGATGCACTGGTGATCCGGCGGCGCCGGGAAGCGGTGCCGCGACGCCGTTCACCCGGAGTTCACGACTTCCGGATTTGGTGGTGCACGAGATGGTAGCGAATTTTTCTCCGGTTTCTGATCGCAGGTGAATGGACATCTCGTCTGCTTTCGGAACGAACTCCAGATTCAACTCCGCGGCCAGATCGTGGATGCGAAGTGTGTCGAGAACTTTCTGACGTGCGGCAACCGGTGTTCCAGCTGTGATGTTGGTGTGTGCGGCTCGGAGTTGTTGGGCAGCAGGCGCGACACTCGTCTGCAATTCGTTATCCGCGTTCAGCGACAACACTCGGGGCAGTGACATGGCCCCAGCCCATCCCGCGGCGATCAGCTCGGCGTCAGGACGCGTTTCCGGAATCCATCCCCAGAGAATCCGATTACCATCTGCGTCAGGCATGGTCTTGGCCGCGTAGTACGATCCCCAATCGACCACGCCCTCCTTCTCGGCTTTGAAGCGCTGGTTGGCATAAGTGCCAACTTTCCAGCGGACCTTGCCCATGGTCGAGATAAGCAACACATGCTTGTTCCCGAGTCGGAAAAAGTCGGGGCACTCCCACATTTCTCCAGTGTCGACCGGGTTGAC
This sequence comes from uncultured Acidobacteriaceae bacterium, assembly GCA_963701935.1. GTDB lineage: Bacteria > Acidobacteriota > Terriglobia > Terriglobales > Acidobacteriaceae > Sulfotelmatobacter. The sequence continues at coordinate 375,924 of CAVPBT010000008.1, forward strand.
GCTCTGGCTGTTGCTGGGTGCGCCCTCGATGAGCGGATGTAGGTACGTCCAGCGGCGGAGGTCCGGCGAGCAGTAGAGAAGGATGGCTCCGCCTTTGTGCGTGACGCCGGAGCCGACTATCAGCATCCACGTGTCGCCTTCGCGCCACACGACAGGATCGCGGAATCCCGTGACGGCGAGGCCGGCGGGAGGTGCGGCGATTACGGGTTCAGCGAGTTTCTTCCAGGTGCGCAGGTCATCGTCTTGGGCAACGGCGAGGCATTGGGTTTCGCGCCAAGTGTGGACACCATCGCGCAGAGTGGCATCGGCGTCGGATGTTGGCGGCGCGACGCCGGTGTAGATCATGGTTGGCTTTCCGTTATCGAGCACGGCGCTGCCGCTGAACACGCCGTCGCAGTCAGGGCCACCGGGAGTTGGTGACAGCGCGATTGGTTCGTGCTGCCAGTGAATCATGTCGAGGCTGGTGGCGTGCGCCCAGTTCATGTTGCCCCAGACTGCAGCTTGCGGGTTGTACTGGTGGAACATGTGATAGCGTTCGCGAAAAAAGATGGGACCGTTGGGATCGTTCATCCAGTTGTGAGCGGGAAGCAGGTGATACTGGGGACGAAGGGGATCCGAGGCTAGCTTCCTGCACAGAGCTTCGGTGGCCGGATTCGACTTCGATGGAAAGAGGTCAAAGCACGCCGGTGAGAAGGCGGCGGCGCCGGAGAGTTGCAGGAATTCGCGTCGAGATAGCGGCATGAGTGAAGCCTACGCTCGCACTATGTCATATCACACGAGCGCAAGGCGACCGTTGGATATAATGCGGAAAAGCTAGAACAGTTTCCATTCATCGTGTTCGCATACCCTCTCAGGCTCGGTTCTTTCTTCCTTGCAGTGGTCGTTGCTCTGTTGCCTGTATCACTGGGCCAGACGGCTTCGACTTCTCCTCCTTCTGCGAAATCTCCCGAGCAACTCGCGTTGCAGCGCGGGCAGGAAGCGGTCAAGACCGGGGACATCACGCGGGCGCGGACAGAGTTTGAGAAGGCAGTGCGGTTGGCTCCGAAGGATGCGCAAGCCCAGTCTGCGTTGGGTTGGGTGCTGGCTCAGCAGGGGGAGGCGGACGCGGCGGTGGCACACTTGCGAATCGCGATCAAAGCCGCACCTCAGTTTGCAGAGGCACGACTGATTCTGGCAGGTGTGCTGTCGCAGCAGGGGAAGTCGGCTGAGGCCGAGCAAGAGTTGCGCGCGGCAGCCAGGATTGCGCCGGGTAACGCCGAGACGCATCGTATGCTGGCCCGGATTCTGAGCCAGCGACCGGGGGATGAAGCTTTGTCAGAGATGCGGCGCGCGGTGGAACTCGCTCCCGGGCGCGCCGATTTGCAGGACGACCTCGGCAATCTTCTGGCGCAGCGAAATCAGGATGCCGAAGCGGAAGCCGCGTTCAAAGAAGCATTGCGACTGCAACCAGATCTCGAGCAGGCACACTTTCATCTGGGTGTTGTACGCTTGCAGGCGCAGCAACTGAGTGAGGCCGCCAGAGAACTGGGAAGGGCGATCGAGTTGGCGCCGCAGGATGCCGTTGCTCATTACTACCTGGCGAAAACCTTGACTGCGCAGTCCAAGAGTTCCGCTGCTCTGCAGGAACTGCAGAAGGCGGCCACGCTGCGCCCGGATTGGTTTGCGTTGCAGATTGATCTGGGCCTGGCCTGCCAGCATGCTGCGGAGGTCGACTGCGCGGTTGCAGCGTTCAACGAGGCGGTGAGATTACGTCCGCAGGATGCGGACGCCTACAACGATCTTGGTCTGGCCCTGGTGCAAAAGGGAGACGCAGGGGAAGCCATCCCGAAGTTCAAGACTGCGACGCAATTGCGTCCCGACGACGGCACGCTGCGCGGAAATTTGGCGATCGGGTACATGCAGCGAGCTGATTTTGATGCGGCAATCACAGAACTGGAAGCCGCGATTAAATTGGCGCCCGACAACGCCTCTCTACACTACAACCTCGGACTGGCTTACAAACTGAAGGACCAACTCGACAAAGCAGTACCTGAATTCCAGAACGCGATCCGTTTGCAGCCGGATCTGGCGGACGCCCACTACACGCTCGGAGTCTTGTTCTGGCAGCGGGGCGATTTCGATAAGGCCACGGACGAGCTGCAGAAGGCGATTCAGAATCAGCCCAACTACGCGGAAGCACATTACACGCTGGGCACGGTCTTCAATCAGCAGGGAAAACTTCCCGAGGCCGCGGCGGCCCTGCGGGAGGCGATCCGATTGCAGCCTGATTTTGCGGGAGCGCATACCACGCTGGCCGCAGTGCTGCGGCAAATGGGCGACGCTCAGGGCGCGGCCGAGGAGGCGAAAGCGGGTGCGAAAATCTCAGCGTCCAGCAATAGTCTGCAATCGGCGACCTTCGCGACGAATTCGGGGAAGAGGCTGTTGGGAGTAGGAGACCTCGATGGAGCGATCGCACAGTTCCGTTCGGCTATTCGTTCAGAGCCAAAATATGCGGCGGCTCATTATCAACTCGGGCTGGCGTTGCGGCAGCAAGGCCAGAAGGACGAGGCGAAAAAGGAATTTCAGAGGGCCGCGGAGCTAGACCCGCGCTTGACTGTGCCGGAATAGACGATTTCTAGTTGCCGCGGCTGCGAACCGATACCAGATCCGTCATCACCGGAACCCCATGCGCGATCTTTACGTGCAGCAACGCTTCGAAGGGCTTCAGTTCGGATGGTTTCGTCACATTCAGGCGCTTTAGCAGTTCCTTGACGGAGTCTTCCCGGCATACATACTCAACCGCTGCTTGTGTTCCGAACGTGGAGTTCCCGGCGAGGATCAGGATGGAGCGAGAGGGATCCAGCCCTGGTAGCAAGCTGACGACTGCGTAGTCTTCGGTGGTCGGCTGATTGGCGGGTGTCGCCAGGAACAACGTCGGCTCACCGGCCAGCGGATGCACGTTCAGCACCGCGAGATCTCCCTTGCGCGGGCCGGAATCGAGGCGGCGGAAAACGAATTCCTGAGTGCCGGGAATGTCGAGCAAGCTCAGATTCTCGGACGGTGATCCGACGAAAATCAGGTCGTTGTTCTTAGCGTCATCGAGCGAGAACAATGCGCCGCGCTTCACGCGAATCGGGCGATTGAGAAGAGCGAAAACATGGTCCAGTTCGTGGATGGCCAGCACCTCTCCCACGCCCGTGTAGTGATCGAGAATGAAGGCGCGCGTGTCGGATGAGGGATTGAAGTAGCGCATCCCGGTTTCCGGTCGTCCGACAAAGCTGCCGTTGCTGAAAATGACCCACGGTTGCTGGGGACCAATCACGTAGCGATTCCAGAAAATTTGGTACGCGGCAGGAGCCGGTTGAACGGCAATCCCCGGGCTGCGCCCGCGCTGCGATAGCAGAACGGCAGTTGTCGACAAAGAGACTGCGAGCAGAACGGAAAAAGCCGCAACCCCAATCACCCACCCGCGCGTGAAACGAGGAGGTTGTGGCCGATTCTCGGATTCGAGAATGAGAGTCGTTACCGGTTGAGCTCCGGCCTTCGCAGCTCGCAGGTGGAACGTCAGCGCGTACGATCCCTTGGGGACCTCGACGACGATGAGATCGTCTGGGCCCTCGTGCGCATAATACTCAGCGAGTTTGACGCGCAAGCGTCCGGCTTGCACGCGGACTGTCGAGTCACTTTGGGGATCGAATCCCACCGGGCGACCCAAGACCTCAGTCGCAATCTGGTACTCCTTGAGCGCGATTCCAGGGTGATCGAGGGAGTGTTCAGCGAGGTACCGCAGGAGCTTGCACAGAGATTCTGACGTGTGCAGGCTATGACTTTTAATAAGTTTATCTATTTGCTGGAAGCATTGCTCCCGACCGATAGCGAATGTGTGCGTGACAGCCATATCACAGGGAGGTAACGGGCCCACGTATCTTACTGCAGTGTTAGCACTTTACACCCGTAACGGTATCAAACCTAGTGAAACTTATTCCAGATAATAGTTTTGTACTACGACTGCACCCAGCGTGGTCAAGTCTCCCTTCTGCATTTCCGGGGCACATTCGTTTGGGCAAAGTCTGAGGAGGAAGTTCATGAAAAGGTCAGCATGGGTCGCGGTAGCGGCGCTGAGTCTACTGTGCAGTCTGTGGGTGCCTGGCGCATTCGGTCAAGCCGTGTACGGCAGCATCCTGGGGACAGTTACGGATCCCTCCGGGGCAGCTGTGACGGGAGCAAAGATCACGGTCACCAGCCAGACCAAGAATTTGTCCACAGTGGCGACGAGTAACGAGAGCGGCAACTACTCGGTAACGCACTTGATCCCAGACGTCTATGTTGTCCGGATCGAAGGCACAGGATTCAAGAGCCTGGAATACAAAGCTGTGCAAGTGTCGGCCGACACGGGCACGAAGATCGATGGCCAGTTCCAGGTCGGCTCGACCAGCGAGCAGGTAGAAGTAACTGCTGAAGCCCCGCAACTCAAGACTGACCGCGAGGATGTGTCCTTCGAGTTCAACTCGAAGCAACTGGAGGAACTGCCAATATTCAACAGAAACTTCCAGAGCTTGGAACTGCTCACGCCGGGAACGCAGGTCATCGGCTGGAGCCACGCAGCCACGGAGAACCCGCAAGGCAGCAAGCAGATCTACGTGAACGGCCAGCACTTCAGCGGCACGGGATATGAACTGGATGGAACTGACAATCAGGATGCGATCCTGGGCATCATCATCGTCAACCCGAGTCTCGACTCGGTCACTGAAACGAAGATGACGACGCAGAACTACGACGCTGAGTTCGGTAAAGCGATTGCCGGAATCTTGACGGCTCAGACCAAGTCAGGCAGCAACGACATCCACGGCAGCGGATACTTCTATGACCTAGATCCGGTCAGCCCCGCAGTGAATCCGTTCACCGGAACACCCGCGCCCAACAACTGGAAACAGTTCGGCGGCGCAGTGGGTGGACCCATCATCAAGAATAAATTGTTCTACTTCGCCAACTACGAAGGAACGAGGCGCACGCAGGGCAGCAGCTTTCTCGTAACCGTACCGACAAATCTCGTGCGCTCGACGTGTCTGACGGCAGGCAGCGCAAACTGCAACCTGAGCGAGTACCTCACTGCCGGTCTGAGCGGCGGCGCTGGGCAGGTGTATAACCCTTATAATCCGCAGGGATCGCGCACGGCGTACACCGGTAATATCATCCCAATGAGCGTACTGCAGCAGTATGATCCGAGCGGTGTGGCCGAGCATATCCTCTCTCTATTGCCGGCACCCAATGCTCCCGGCGCGCCGGGCAGCAACGGAACGCTGGACAACTATTCCGCGAACGGCAGCGGCAGCTATAACGATTACCAGTACACGGGGCGCGTCGACTACGCGGTAAACCAGAAACTGAACGTGTTTGGCCGTTACACGCACGCGCACTTCAAACTCTCTGGCGCTCCGGTCTTTGGAACCGCGATCGGCGGACCCGGTCTGGGACCAATCGGTCTTGCCGGTCAATCGGTCATTCAAAACTACAGCCTGGCGACGGGCTTCGATTACACATTGAGCACCAGCCTGCTAACAGACTTCCGATTCGGATGGTTCCGCTACAACCCGCACTCCACCAAGTTTGACGCGAACGCTCAGGCGGCCACCGCACTTGGACTTCCCGGCTTGAACACGTCCGACGCGAGCACTGGCGGCCTGCCGGCGATGATCTTCGAGCAGACCATCGGTACCAACACGCTTGGTAACAATGGTATTGGTGAAGGTCTCGGCATCGGGCGGTGCAACTGCCCGCTGGTTGAGAAAGAGCAGGGCTTTCAGTTCGTCAACAACTGGACCAAGATATTAGGCAACCACCAGTTCAAGTTTGGCGTCGACCTCCGCCACGCGAACAACTTGCGGGTTCCTTCGGACAACAACCGTACCGGTGTGTTGAACTTCAGCCATCTAGGTACTTCAGACAACAGCAACGGCGGTCTGGATCTGGCGACTTTCCTGTTCGGAGAGGTGACCGCTTTTAACCGGTATGTGGGTTCGACTGGGGAAACCTCGGCCATGGAAGCGCAAAACCGGTATTTCTTCTATGGACAGGACACTTGGCGCGTCACCCCGAAATTGACTGTCAACTACGGTCTGCGCTGGGAGTTCTACACTCCTGAAAGCGTCAATGGCAAGGGAAATGGCGGTTTCGCGGTGTTGCCCGAAGGCGTAATCCGGGTTGCGGGTTACGGCGGCATCGGCATGAACGGAGACACCAAGGACAACTGGACACAATTTGCTCCGCGTCTTGGAATCGCGTACCAGGTCACTCCCAAGACAGTGGTGCGGATGGGGTATGGACGTAGCTATGACATCGGCGTCTTCGGATCCCTGTTTGGCCACACGGTCACGCAGAACCTGCCCGTCTTGGCCAACCAGCAACTGAATTCACCGACCAACGACAACAAGACTGCCGCCTTTAATTTCACGGGAACGTGCTTGCCAGCGTCGGGGGGTTACAACCCAACGATTTGCGGCCCGGCTCCGAACCAGTTTCCGGTCATTCCCGCCAATGGCATCCTTCCTCTGTTTGGGCCAACCGGAACGGTGTCGCCCCGCATCCGGCCGGACCGTCTGGTTGCGCCCACCCTGGATGCCTGGAATGCAACCGTGCAGCGTCAGCTGACCAATAAGACAAGCATTGAAATCGGCTACGTGGGTAACCATGGCACTCATGTGTTCAAGGGCGACAGCAACACCTACAATTCGAACCAAGCGACGGTGGTTGGGTTCTTGCCGCACGGCGGTTTGAGCTATAACGCCCGTTCGCCCTACGACACTGCTTTCACCACCAGCTACACCGATCAAAACGGCGTAACCAGCAGCGTCGTTTGCTGCTCTGGACAGGGGTTCAATTACAACGGCAACGATGGAGTCAACTCGTACAAGGCGCTGAATATCAAAGTCGACCACCGCACCTCGTCCGGCTTGACGCTAACGGCGTTCTGGAACTATTCCAGGGCCTACGACAACGACGGCAGCTACCAGCCGGATCTGCGCCAGGGCACCGGACGTGGAGACTTCAACCGCGACAGCGTGTTCGTTTTGACTTCCCTCTACGAACTGCCGATCGGCCGGGGCAAGCACTTCATGGGTAACATCAGCCGTGGAATGGACATGGTGTTAGGCGGATGGCAGTGGAACACCACGTTCACCCTCGGCAGCGGTCTGCCGTTCTCGCCGAGTTACAAGAACTGCAATCTTGACCGGGATACGGGACCCTGCCGACCCAGTCTGAATGGCCCCTTCAGTATGGGTGGTGGAGGCTTCAACAATCAGACTCGCTCCGTGGTGTATTTCACTCCGGAGAGCACATCGCTGTGCGACAGTCCGTACAGCGGGACCAGCGGACCCGACTGCCCGGCGATCGTTACCCAAAGCGGCCCGTTCACTGCACCCGGCGTTGCCCAGTTTGGCAACGTTCGACGCAACCAGTTCACGGGGCCGGGAGAGTTGATGTCTGACATGTCCATCTTCAAGAATTTCACCATCACTGAGCGCGTGAAGGCTCAGTTCCAGGCGGAGTTCTTCAATGTGTTCAACCACCCGGTCTACGCTCTTCCGGGCAACACTTGTATTGACTGCTCTGGGGCCGGAGTTATCACCGGCTTGGAGTTCGACAGCCAGATGCGGCAAATGCAATTGGGCTTCCGGGTCACCTTCTAAGCGTAGCGGTTAACCACGAACGTAATCTGGGGGAGCCACAGGCTCCCCCAGATTTTCTGATACCCATGTTTACGCTTTCCTCCCTCGTGCCCCGGGGCTGCCGGGAAGGCTCTTCGGAACAAGCATCGCCGGGAATAGAACGATGAAAAAGAAAGTGGTCGGCCTCGGGGAAGTGCTGTGGGACCTTTTGCCGGAGCGAACCTGCCTGGGTGGGGCGCCGGCGAACTTTGCCTACATTACAACGCTGATGGGCGATCACGGAATTGTCTCCAGCCGCGTCGGAGAAGACTCTCGCGGATTGGAAGCATTGCGCCGTATGGAGGAATTGGGACTCGACATCGACCATGTCCAGACCGACCGGGAGCATCCGACTGGGACGGTCAAAGTAGAACTCGACGGCAAAGGCCTCGCGCGATTTGAGATCGCGCATCCCGTAGCCTGGGATTCCCTGGAGTGGACTCTGGACTGGCAGCACCTCGCCGAAGAAGCGGATGCGGTTTGTTTTGGATCGCTGGCTCAGCGCTCGGAGGCTAGCCGTGAAACCATCCGGCATTTTCTTCGCGCCACATCCCCGAGCACCGTCAAAGTCTTCGATGTCAACCTGCGGCAGTCCTTCTACTCACAGGAAGTTCTCGCGGAATCGATGAGGCTCGCGGACATCGTGAAGTTGAATGACGAGGAACTGCCGAAGATCATGTCCCTAGGCAAGTTTCCGCACAAGGATGAGTTGTCGTCGGCCCGGCTTCTGCTCGATGCGTACGACCTGAAGTTGGTATGCATTACGCGGGGAGGGAAAGGAAGCCTGCTGGTGCGTGGCAAAGAGGCGAGCGAGCATCCGGGCTTCCGCGTGAGGGTGGCCGACACGGTGGGCTCGGGAGACGCCTTTACCGCGGGACTGCTTCACGAGTATCTGCACGGAGCGTCGCTGGATCTGATGAATGAAGTGGCGAATCTTGTAGGAGCTTGGGTGGCGAGCGAAGTGGGCGCAATGCCCGCGCCCAAGCGCGGCGCGCTGGAGCACTCGCTGGCCGAGATTCGTTGATGAAAAAGCGCAGAAACTCGCAGGCTGTTGTATAGTTACGAAAGATTGTGTTTACTTTCGTATGCAGCAGACTAGTGAGAGGGAACCATGAAGCGCATCGGGCAGGGCAGCCTTTCTCAGTTGTATCCCTTCATTCTTGCCGTTACGTTGGCCGGACTTGCCAGCGTGACCCTCAGTTGCAGCAAGCCTGCCGCGCAGCCGAAGACGCCGCCGTCTCGGCCGTCCAACATCAAGGTCGAGGTGCACGACGGAGGTCCGGTCGTGCTAACCACCAGTGCGGCGGAGTTTCAGATTCTTCCTTCCGGTTTCCTGCAGGCGACGCTATTAAAAGATGGCAAGCGTCTGACGCTCGACGAGCCGGGAGTGGGGTCCACGGGTGGCAGCGATTCCATCGTGCATGAAGGGAAAGAACTGGACTTCGTGCCGGATTTTTCGCAGGCCAAAGTTCTGGAAGGCAGCGGCAAACTCGGCCGCGGCAAGCGAGTGCAGATTCCAGCGCGTCCGTTGGCGCCAGCAGGCGTGAATATCGAGCGCCAGTTGGTCGTGGAAGTGTACGACGACTTTCCTAACATCGCTCTGGTCAGCACGGCTTACAAAAATGTTGGAAACGCGGATTTTCAGGTGGATCAGGTTTGGATGCAGCAGCATCGATTCAATTCGCACGAGGTGAAGGAACATCCGTACGACATGTGGTCGTTTCAGGGCTCGAGTTACGACTGGGGCAAAGATGATGTGCAAAGACTGACACGGACTTCCGCTCAGCCGAACGCGATGGGTGAGGCGGTGAAAGGCGGCTACGGTGGCGGAATTCCGGTAGTTGCGTTCTGGACCGCGACGGTCGGCGAAGCGATCGGCCACGTAGAAACATTGCCCTGGACTCTTTCCATGCCGGTCAAGGTCGAGCAAGACGGGCGGGTGGCAGCGCAGATCACGATCCCCGTGAACGCAGCGCTGAAGCCGGGGGAGAGTTATTCCTCTCCGCGAAGTTTCGTCGCCGTGTACAGCGGAGATTTCTACGAGCCTCTGCGCATGTGGTCCAGCATGCTGCAGAAAGAGGGGTGGGAGATTCCGAAGCCCTCGAACGAAGCCTACAACGTGAGCTGGTGCGGATGGGGCTACGAGTTCAACGTGACGCCGGCGCAGATGCTGGGCACCGTGCCCAAGTTGAAAGAGCTAGGGATTAAGTGGGCGACTCTGGATGATCGCTGGTTCGATACTTATGGCGACTGGAATCCGCGCAACGAGACATTTCCAGGAGATTCCATCAAGCAGATGGTGGACGACTTTCACAAGCAGGGGATCCTCGCTCAACTGTGGTGGCTGCCCCTGGGCGCGGAAGACGGTCAGGGCCGGTGGGAGTCGCACAAATATATCGTTTCGAAGGTGGCGCAGGAGCATCCCGACTGGTTCATTCTCGACAAGAACGGCAAGCATGCACGGATGACGCGCGATCTGGCGGCGCTGTGCCCCGCTGTGCCTGAGGTGCAGAGCTACTACAAACAGCTGACGGAGAAGTTCATTCGCGACTGGGGATTCGATGGGTCGAAGCTCGACAACATTTACAGCGTGCCAGCCTGCTACAACCCGGCGCATCACCACAAGTCGCCGCAGGATTCTGTGAACGCGATGGGCGAGGTGTATAAAACGATCTTCCAGACGACGCGCGCCATCAAGCCGGAGAGCGTGACGCAGGCGTGCCCGTGCGGGACGCCGCCATCGCTCGCGTGGCTGCCATTTATCGATCAGGCAGTAACGGCCGATCCGGTGGGCGCGGTGCAAGTGCGGCGGCGCATCAAGATGTACAAGGCGCTGCTGGGGCCGCAGGCAGCGGTGTACGGCGATCACGTCGAACTTTCTGCGATGACGCCCGTCGGCAAGGGTGGCTGGAGCGAGCACGGGGCTGACTTCGCTTCGACCCTGGGAACCGGGGGGGTGCCCGGAACGAAGTTCGTGTGGCCGGACCCGGGCCCGAAGTTTAAGCCAGTGGCTCTGACCAGCGAGAAGGAAGAACACTGGAAGAAGTGGATTGCTCTCTACAACGAGAAGATGCTGTCGAAGGGTGAGTTTCGCGATCTGTATGTATATGGGTACGACGTGCCTGAGGCGTATGCCATTGAGAAAGATGGCAAGATGTACTACGCGTTTTTCGCGAAGGATAACGGGTCGTTTGCCGGTGAGGTGGAGTTGCGCGGGCTGAATCCGGGAACGTATCACGTGGTGGATTATGTGAATGGGAAAGATCTGGGCACGGTGCAGGCAGAGGCTGGGAAGTCTCCCAGGCTTAAGACGGATTTCAAAGAACATTTGCTGCTGGAAGTGAGCGCGCAGTAGCCAGATTGCTCGTGTGGGGACGGCCGCCTCGGCCGTCCCGCCAGAGCGAAGCTCGGCGGAACCTGGATACAGCCTGCTTCATGCAGTGGGTTAAGACTTGCGAAAAAAGTTTTCGCGATGCGCTGCGTCGCGGAAGGCTTCGGTACCTCCCGGGCGCGTCGTCGAGAAGGCGCCGGCCCGGTTTCCGCTGGCCAGGCACGTGGGCAGGTCCGATCCTTTTACGTACTCGTGCAGAAAGCCGGCGTCGAAACTGTCACCGGCGCCTACCGTGTCGATCGCCACGACCTCTTGCGACGGACTGATAAATCGTTCACTGCCGCGCTGAGCCGCGGCTCCTTTGCGTCCCAGCTTCACAACGACCAGCGGCACGAGTTGGGAAAGCTTGTGGATCGCCTCTTCCAGGTTTTCCGTCCCTGCCGCTTTGCAGGCTTCGCGCTCGTTGGGCAGAAAAACATCTACATGACGCAAGACTTCGTGCAGTCCGCCTTCCCAGTGATCATCCGGATCGTCGTTGGTGTCGAGAGAAATCGTGAGGCCCTTCGATTTCAGATGTTGAAACAGCTCTGCGACCCGCGGACGCAAGCCTCGCTGCAAGTAATACGACGAAAAATGAAAGTGGCGCGAGTCGGCGAGATACTCCAGGTCGAGATCTTCCCATGATGTTTCGGCAATCGTTCCCGCATAGGTGAGAATGTTGCGCCACGCTTCGTGGTGAAGAATCACGGTAAGGCCGGTCGTGGTTGATCCGGAAACGCGGCGCACGCACGACACGTCAACCCCACCTTGCTGGAGCCTTTCGATCGCGATTTGTCCGAGCGGATCGTCGCCAATGCGTGATTGAAATCCAACGCGACTGCCGAGCGCGGCCAGGTTGTGCGCCACAATCGCAGACGAAGAGCCCAGCGTGAGCATCATGCGGTCGGCGAGCAGTTCGCGCTCCGGCGGAAGTTGTTCGGGCAGGCCATAGAGAATGAGATCGAGGTTCAGTTCGCCGGCGATGGTGACATCAAAGCGGGGCATAATTCTTTCGTGGAAGCTCGTAGGGATGCTTCGACTGCATGACTGCTCGGTTGTGCGGACCAGTCACTTCGCTCAGGATGACAATATTGTGTTGATCACACCAGTGTGACTTCGATTCCCGCCTGCTTCAGCGCGCGCAGATCAGACTTGGGAACGCCACGGTCGGTGATGACTTCCTGCAGCGCCGATGGCGGAGCAATCAGCGACAGGCTGCGGCGCCCGAATTTACTCGAGTCGCACACCGCCACGGTTTTCTTGGCAATCTCGACCATCACGCGGTTGACTTTCGCTTCCAGCAGATTAGGGGTGCTCAATCCGAAGTGAGTGTCGAATCCATCGACGCCCAGAAATAACAGATCGGCGCTGAGGCGGCGCAGCGTTTCCTCGGCGATGGGCCCCACCAGCGAAAAAGAATTCTTGCGCAGAGTGCCGCCGGTCAGGATCACTTCCACCGCTGTCCCCGAAAGTTCCGCGGCAATGTTGACCGCGTTGGTAATGATCGTAAGGTTCTGGAAGTTGCGCAGCGCTCGCGCGATCGCCGTGGTGGTGGTGCCGGAATCCAGAATCAGCACCTGGCCTTCCTTCACTTTCTCGACAGCGTGTTCCGCGATGCGCAGTTTTTCCTGGTGGTGCAGCTTTTCTTTTTCACGCAGCGTCGGATCTTCCAGCGCGCCCTCGCGCGACGGCAGAGCTCCTCCATGAGTGCGATGGACGAGGCCGTGTGCATGCAGGATTTCGAGATCCTTACGAATCGTAACCTGCGAAGTTTCGAATTGCCGGGCAAGTTCGGTAACTAGAACTCTGCCGTGGTGGGTTAGCTGGTCGAGAATGGCGCGGCGACGTTCTTCGTTGAGCACGGGAATAGCTCGCGGCGAATTCGTAGTGCAGACGACAGGTGCGTGCCGCTGTATTTCTTTTTATAGCGTTTGGTTTCGTTTGTCTACTGCAAAGGTTGGACCGTCCGCCCCGGCGAGCGAGCCTGCGAACCTCCCGCCTCCGTCGCTGATCGGTCGCTGAACCGGATCACAGCCAACCCCGTAACTCTTCTTTTTGTACAGAGTTGGGAACCATCCCCGATGATAACCAACCCAATACCTACCCCCAATGTCCGATTGCTTATAGGGGGTGGCTTTGCCGTAATCTCAGATTGGGACGAAACCGTTCCGCTTTCGAAGAGCAAGTTTGTTACGAAAACCGGAACGCATTTCGAAAGCAGGAGATGCACCTTGGCAACCAGCCTCAAAGCAGAACCTTTGAAAGGCGAAACGATGCAAGGCGAAACCATGCAAGCCGAAACACTGAAGGCCGAAACGTTAGTCCGATCACAGGCCGTGGTCGCGCGCGTGGTCGCGGGAGAAACGCTGATCGTTCCCATTCGCGCCAAGGTGGGCGACCTGGCATCGATCTACAGCTTCAACGGCACGGGTTCGCTGATCTGGAAATTGCTGGAGTCGCCGCGCACGGTGGCGGAGCTGGCGACGGCAGTGGCGCAGACATACGAAGTCGATCCGGCGCAGGCGGAGCAGGATGTCACGAGTTTTGTGAGTGAGATGAAGTCGGTTGGTCTGGTCGAGGTTCCCGCGACATCGTTCGTCGCGATGGCCGGGGACTGAAGCATAGCGACCAGTGGGGCGGGAAGGACTGGCAGCAGCGGGCGCGCGGATGGAAACAGTAAAGACCGCGTCCGCTGCTTTCAGACTCTGTTTTCGGAGCATGGAGGGGGTTTGGAGCAGTTAAGTTACGGCGCGTTTAGCGCGGATCTGCACCAGCGCCAGGCTGGCGAGCGTGTGCCGCTGCAGGTTTCGATTGAAGTGACGCGGCGCTGTCCTCTGGAGTGTCTGCACTGCTACAACAACCTGCCCATGGGCGACATGGAAGCCAAGCGGCGGGAGTTGACCAAGGAAGAGCACTTTCGCGTGCTCGATGAGTTGGTCGAGATGGGCTGCTTCTGGTTGCTCTACACCGGCGGCGAAATCTTCGCCCGCAAAGATTTCCTCGAGATTTACACCTACGCCAAGAAAAAAGGATTCCTGATCACGCTGTTCACCAACGGCACGATCATCAACGAACAGATTGCGGATTACCTTGTGGAGTGGCCTCCGTTTGCCATTGAGATCACGCTCTACGGGCGCACGCGGGAGACGTACGAGGCGCTGACGGCGGTTCCGGGATCATATGACCGGTGCCTGCGTGGGATTAAGCTGCTGAAGGAGAGAGGGCTGCCGCTGAAGTTGAAAACGGTGGCGACCAGCATCAACAAGCATGAAGTGATCGCGATGAGGCAGTTTGCCGAGGAAGAACTCGGCGTGGAGTTCAAGATGGACGGGCAAGTCAACCCACGCATTGATTGCTCGCAGAGTCCACTGGCAGTGCGGCTTACTCCGGAAGAGTTGGTGGCGTTAGATCTGGCAACTCCGAAGGTGGTTAGCGAGTACCGCAAGCTTGCGCAGCGCGACCTGGAGAATCCGCCGAGCCTGTCACAAACTGACACGATGTATTTCTGCGGCGGAGGGATGAACTCATTTGCGATCAATGCATACGGTGAGATCGGCATTTGCGTGATCTCGCAGCAGGAGACATTCGGGATTCGGGAAGTTGGCGTGAGCGCGGTCTGGGAGGAGTCCCTGCTGCAGTTGCGAAACCGGAAGCGGACGCGAGTGACGAAATGTGTCCAGTGCCGCATTCAGTCATTGTGCGGGATGTGTCCCGCGAACGGGGAAATGGAGAACGGTGACCGCGAGAGTCCGGTTGAGTTTCTATGCAACGTGGCTCACCTGCGGGCGGCGGTGATTGGGGTCGAGACTCCATCGCATGGGGACTGTGAATTTTGCGCTGGTGGAAGTGAACATGGACTGCTCGTGGAGTCGGCGCGCCGCATCACAAGCAGGGAAATTGACGTAGAGAGCTGGGCAGGACCCCAGCAGATTCTGCCGATCCTCAATAATCCGGCCATAGCTGGAGCGCGGTGCGGGAGTTGTGGGCACTGAGCGGGCGGCGACAGCAGGGGGCTGAATGAATCAAGAATCGAACAAAGCGAACGGCAAGAAGACGTATGAGCCGCCGCTGTTGACGACGATCAGCCTCCGTCCTGAGGAGGCAGTTCTGGGCCATTGCAAGACGTCTACTGGTAGAGATCAATGCGGCAATCCTTGTATGTCGTTTCTTTGCCAAAACGTCGGGTCTTGAGTGCTTCGTGGGTTGAGGGAAATCGGGAAAGGAATGGCGGCCGACTTGGGATGCGCTCTGCAGGAGTCAGTTGAAGAATCAGGTGCTACCCATCGCAGTCGATTCTGTGTCGGTGGCGTGTCGGTGCAGTTGTGTGGCGATGAAAAAGCTGACGTTACTTTGGTTCCATCGCTAGAGCCCTTTCGTGTCGAATCGGGTGTTTCCGTAATTAATATTTGGGTGGAGCGGGTCGCATACCTTGCTCCTCCATCGGGACGGCGGGTCTTCGATTCTGCAACCACTTGGGAATTGTATGAAAGTGAAGGCGGATTTCAGTTTGACTTCAACGCGGCCATCTTTGGGGATCGGTCATTCAAGAGGTTGCTGATCGATGATCGCTTTCGCGATGCAACACTCCAGATGAATGGAGAGTGTCTGGCGAGTTATCCCCGTACAGTAGAGCCGCTCGGTTATCCGCTCGATGAGCTCCTGATCATGCACCGGCTCACGCAGGAGAAAGCGATTGAGCTGCATAGCTGCGGCATCGTCAGGCCGGATGGGACGGGGAATTTGTTTGTTGGGCATTCGGGGGCGGGGAAGAGTACGACGACGCGGCTGTGGACGGCGCGCGAGGATGTTGAGGTTTTGAGTGACGACCGGATTATTGTGCGGCGGGATGAGGGGGCGTCAGTTATAGAAACTCCTCGACACGCCACTAGCGCCGCCAACAAGCACGAGGTCCTTCGACTGCGTGACCGCTCGGCTTCGCCGACCGGTCACTTCGCTCAGGATGACAGACTAAGAACAAATTGCTTCGCTCAGGATGACAAACCAAAAACAAATAGCGGCATGCGGATGTACGGCACACCGTGGCATGGCGAGGCGGCGTATGCGTCGCCGGGGAGCGCACCGCTGTCTAGGATTTTTATTCTCGAACATGGGCGCGGGAATGTGCTGGCGCGGCTTTCTCCGAGCCAGGCGGTGGCGGAGTTGTTTGCGCGAAGTTTTGTGCCGTTTCACCGGCATGAGTATGTCGATTCCGCGCTGGAATTCTTGCAAGAACTAGTCGGGGCAGTTCCCGTTTATCACTATGCGTTCGAACCCAACGAAGCCGCGGTGGAGAGGATTTTGGAATTCCGTGACTGAGGGAACTCTCAATCAACTTCTCGTCGGCGGCAGCGGGAACCGGGCGGAAGCCTCTCTTGCGCCGGGCGCATCGGAGCGGGAGATCCTTCGACTGCGTGACTGCTCCGCTTCGCGGAACAGTCACTTCGCTCAGGATGACAGGTGTTGTCAGGATCATGAGTTCGCTCAGGATGACAAGTTTGGAGGGGCGTGTTCGAAGGGCCGTCCGCAGTCTCGGCTGTTCGAAGCCATCACCCGGGAACTCTTGAGAAGCGGGAACGGCATCCGCTTTCAGGCGCGCGGGGCCAGCATGTCTCCGGCCATTCGTGATGGCGAGATTGTGCATGTGAAATCCGCGGAGCCGTCTGACTTGCGCAAAGGAGACATTGTTCTGGTGAAGGGCGAGATGGGATTCCGCTTGCACCGTCTCGTGGTTGCCGACGCGGAACAGGATGTCTTCATCACACGCGGCGATTGCGGCCAGCAGGATGATCCCGCAGTTAGCCGCGAAGAAATCGTTGGTATTGCAGTTGCCAAAGAGGTGCGGGTGGGCCGAAAGATTGTGCGCGCGAGGCTGAATGGGCTGGGCGGGCGGTTCCTGTGCGGTGCGGCGCGCGGACAACGAATTATGCAGAAGCTAGTGAGGAGCGCGGCATTGCGGTGGTGGCAAACTGGTCCGGTGCGTCCGGCGCAAAAAGCGTTGCACACTCTTCTGGGAGTGTTGAGTTTGCTGCTCGTCTTGCTGGCGGCCGCGTCTTCCAGCGCGCAAGTCGTGGTCGATGCTACGACCAGTTCCAGTGCCCAGCTTACCGGTTCGGGCACACGGGCAGTTCCCACCTTCACTCACCGAACCGTCGTTGGCGGAGTGAACCGCCTGATGATTGTCGGCGTGTCGATGAACATCACCAACTCCCCAACCGCCGGGGTTGTAAGTGTGACCTACAACGGCGCGGCCCTCAGTTTCGTGGGGGGCCACAACGACGCCGGGGGCACGCGCCGCGTGGAAATGTGGTACATGGTCGCTCCGGCAACGGGGAACCGCAACGTTGTCGTCAACGTGAACATTCCGGCAGCAGCAACCGTGGGCGTTGTGGTTGGCGTAACCACGTTTACTGGGGCGGATCAAAACGTCCCCTTGGGGACATTCGTCTCGGGGGACGGCGCTGCTGGCGGCTTCGGGCAGTTGGACATCCCCGGTGTGGTCAACGGTATGGTCATCGATACTTTGGCCACCGGAGGCGACCAGACGGTCAGCGTCGGGCTCGGCACACAAGTCCAGCAGTGGAACCTGAACAGCGGGAACACTGCTAACCCAGATGTGACGGGATGGGGCAGCACTCGATCCGGTGCGCCCAGCGTGCCTGTGTCGGAAACGTTCAGCGGCACATCCAACTGGTCGCTCGGCGGCGTGGGCATCAATCCGAGCACGGCGGATATTGGAGTCACAACCAGCGTCAGCGCGGTGCCTCTGGGTACGAATTCCGTCTACAACATCACCGTGTTCAATAATGGCCCGTCACCGGCGACAGGCGTTACGTTGACCGACACGTATGCGGCGACGGGTTTGACATTCGTGTCGGCGACGACCAGCGGTGCTATCACGTGCCCGACAACAGCACCCAACCTCATCTGCAACGTCACGGGTAGTCTTGCGAGCGGAGCGAGTGTATCGGTTGCTCTGAAGGTGTCGACCACGACGGCTGGCTTTTATCCCAACAGTGCGACGGTCGGCGATTCGGGCACGCCTCCCGATCCGAACACCGGCAACAATACGTACGTGGCGCTGGCGCCGGTGGTGAGTGTGGTGTGTTCCACGAACACCTTGACCGCAGGCGGAACGCTGAATGGGGCGATCAACACGTACTATCCGGGAACTGCGAATGTGGCGAAAGGAGCCACATCGATTCCCGTGGGCACTGCAACCGGAGCAGGAGGCACGATCGCGAACGGCAGTCTGCTGCTGGTGATCCAGATGCAGGATGCCAGCATCAACACATCGAATACCGTCGCGTACGGAAACGGATACACGGGTTCGGGCTTTACCACCATCAATAACGCGGGGAACTATGAGTTCGTGACCGCGACGGGGCCGGTCGCCGGTGGATTCGTACCCATCAAAGGAGCCGGGCCGACAAACGGATTGGTATTCGCCTACACGGCGACCGCAGCTTCCGGGACGAAGGGGATCAGTACCTATCAGGTCGTGCTGGTGCCGCAATATTTGTCGGCCACTTTGGGAGCGGTTACCGCGACTCCGTGGAACGGGTCTACGGGCGGAATTGTCGCGTTGGATATCGCAGGACAACTGAATCTGGGCGGCGGATCGGTCATCGTCGACGGACAAGGTTTCCGAGGCGGCGCGGGAATGCAGTTGACCGGCGGGACCGGTTCCAACGCAGACTATTGGCAAACATCTCCCGCAACGTACACCGGTGTCGCGCGAACTGGTACCGATGCTCCCAAAGCAGAGGGCGTTGCGGGCACGCCGGAGTGGGTCGAGTCTTTGGGGAGTTACCTGCACACTACGACGGGCTATCCCAGCGGTACAGCCGGTACGGATGGCAGCATGGCGCGTGGAGCGCCCGGCAATGCCGGTGGAGGCGGAACGGACGCGCATCCCGTTGCGAACGACGAGAATGCGGGTGGTGGTGGTGGTGGTAACGGCGGATCCGGCGGATTCGGCGGTGATTCGTGGAACTCCAATCTCAGTACGGGCGGTGAGGGTGGAAGCGCATTTCCCGCGACCATCGACCGCCTTGCACTCGGTGGTGGAGGTGGTGCGGGTACGCGCAACAATTCCGATGGTGACAATCGGGCCAGCGGCGGCGCCACGGGCGGTGGCCTCATCTTCATTCGCGCCGATAGCTTGACCGGTACGGCCACTCTTACCGCAAATGGCACGGACGCCTACAACGGAACTGCCAATGACGCAGGTGGCGGCGGCGGCGCGGGTGGAACCATCGTGGTCCTAGCGGCGAATGGCGGCGAAAGCGGGCTGACTCTGCAAGCAAACGGCGGACGTGGCGGCGACGCCTGGGACTCACAGGCTTACAGCTTGGCGAATCGTCACGGACCGGGCGGCGGGGGCGCGGGAGGGGTGGTGCTGGTTTCCGGTGCGCCGGCCAGCGTTAGCGTGACTGGTGGTGCGAACGGCCTGACGGAAAATCCCGGAGTGCCATACGGAGCTACGCCGGGCACAGCCGGGACTAGTTCGACCAGCGCCACGCTGTCGCAGGTGACCGGCATACAGTCCTCGGCGCTGTGCGTTCCTGATCTCGTAGTGAGTAAAACCCACGTGGGCAACTTCACGCGCGGGTCCAGCGCCAGCTTCACGATTACGGTTTCCAATGTCAGTCTTCTGGGAGCTACCAGCGGCCTTGTCACGATGAATGACACTCTGCCCTTGGGCCTGACTCCGACGATTGCATCGGGATCGTTCTGGACTTGCTCAGTTTCAGGGCAGACCGTCAGTTGCACTCGTTCAGACTCGCTGGGGGTGAGCAGCAGTTATCCGGCGATTACGCTCAACGTCGCGGTGTCGCAGTCGGCTCCGGCTACGGTAACGAATACCGCTGTGGTTGGCGGAGGAAACGAAGCGAATCTTCTGAACGACACTGCTACCGATACGGCCAACGTTGGTTCCACCACCGACATGAGCGTGACCGACGCGGGTTCGCCGAACCCGGTCGCTGCCGGAGCGAACATCACGTATACGCAGGTCGTTACGAATAACGGGCCGAGCGCCGCCGACAACGCCACCGTCGTCGCCACGATTCCTGCCAATACGACGTTGGCGTCCATCGTTGCGCCCGCCGGATGGAGCTGTTTGAACACCGCTGTCGGCGCGACGGGCAGTGTGGTTTGCACGAATGTCAGTATGTCTGCGTTGACCTCCGGGACATTCACTCTCGTGGTGAAGGTCAACGCTGGTACGGCCAATGGAACCGTGATTACCGGGACCGTGTCAGTGGGTTCCTCGGCGACCGATCCCAATGCTTCGAACAACACGGCCACGGTCACGACGATTGTGGGTGCGACTGGTCCGAATTTGTCAGTTACGAATGTTGCTTCGCCGAATCCAGTGCAGGCCGGCAATCTGATTACGTACACCCAGGTGGTGACCAACACCGGGACCTCGGCGGTAACCGGCGCGACGTTCAGCGAGACGAATCTGCCGGTTGCGAATCTCACCTTCCAAACTGTTACGCCGCCAGCAGGCTGGACGTGCACCGGATTCCCGGCGAGCAATTGCACGAACCCGAGCGTAGGCGCAGGTGTCTCGGGAACATTCACTGTCGTCTACAGGGTCAATGCTGGAACCGCCAGCAATACCACAATCACAGATACAGCCACGGTGAACGGTACGAACCAGTCCTACGGGGCCAACTCTGCGGTAGCGACCGACATTGTCGCGGGTGCGACGCAGGCTGATCTTGTTCTGACCACGGCAGGATCGCCCTCTACTGTTCTCGCCGGTAACGACATCACTTACACGCAAACCGTGACGAACAACGGTCCGGTGGCGGCAACGGCCGCGAATTTTACGGAGGCGACGCCGCCCAACACGACATTCCAATCAGTCCTGGCGCCGGCCGGGTGGACTTGCACGGCCCCGGCAGTAGGCTCAACCGGGAATGTCAATTGCACCGATCCGAGTCTCGCCGTGGGAGCAACCGCCAACATCGTGGTCGTGGTCAACGTCGCAGCGAGCGTGGTCGCGCCGACCATTACGGCGACGTCCACACTGAATGCGACGAACTCGGTGAACACCAGCACCACGACGGTCGTCACGAACGTCAAGACGAATTGCGATCTGGTAGTGACCAACAGTGGAAGCCCAAGTCCGGTAACCGCCGGGGCGAACATCACCTATACCCAGACGGTGAGCAATCTAGGACCGAGCAATTGCAGCACCGCCAACTTCACTGAACTGACGCCGACGAACACAACCTTTGTATCGGTGGCCGCGGTGACTACGGGCGGGGGAACGTGGACCTGCCCGAACTCAGCGCCGGTGAGTTGCACCAACCCGAGCGTCCCGCCAGGTTCTGTAGGTACAATCACAGCTATCTACAACGTGAACCCGGGAACGACTGCGGGAACCATTATTTTGGATGTGGACGCGGGCACTACCACGACGCATGACACCAACCAGTTGAACAACGCCGCGGCGGTGAGCATCGCCGTGGCATCGGGCACGCAAGCGGATTTGAGTGTGACCAATTCCGGCAGTCCGAATCCGGTGACCGCCGGGAACAACATTACTTACACGCAGAGCGTGACCAACAACGGCCCGGCGACGGCCAACGCTCCCGTGTTCACCGAAACGCTCCCTGCGAATACTTCTCAGGTGTCATTGACAGGGCCTGCAGGATGGACGTGCGCAGGCCTCACGTGCACAGACACAACGGCCATGGCGTCCGGCGCTACCGCGAACTTTACCTTCGTGGTGAAAGTGAACACAACCGTAGCGCAGGGATCGACCATTACCCAAACCGATTCCGTTTCCTCGACGACCAGCGACCCGAACGGCAACAACAACAGCGCTACCGTGAATACTCAGGTTGCAGACTCGGCTGATCTTTCGATTACGAATACAGCCAGTCCGATCCCGGTGCTGGCGAATACCCACATTACTTACACGCAAGTCGTGACCAATAACGGACCCAGCGCGGCGACGTCGGTGACTCTGACCAACGCGCTTCCGCCGAACACCACCTCTGTTTCCCTCACCGGGCCGGGGGGCTGGACTTGCACCCTAGCTACACTCATCTGCGCCAATCCGAGTCTTGCCGCCGGCGCACCGGCGACCATTACCTATGTGGTGAACGTGAACGTAGGCACGACTTCCGGGACCCCCATCAACGAAACGGCGAGCGTCAGTTCATCGGTTACCGATCCAGTCCTTACCAACAACAGCGCCACCGCGGCGGACGTGGTCGCCCTCGCGACGCAAGCCGATCTGGTCACGACGAATACTCCTTCGGCCACCTCAGTGGCGGCGGGCAGCAACGTTACCTATACGCAGGTGATTACGAACCTTGGTCCCGCCGTGACCAATACCGGGATGACGTTCACGCAGATTACTCCGCCGAACACGAACTTCCAATCGATGACTCCTCCGGCGGGATGGGCCTGCGGGACCTTGCCTCCTGTAGGCGGCACCGGCACGATTGCCTGCACGCTCGCTGGTACTCTGGCGGTGAACGGCACGGCAAGTTTCAGCCTTGTCCTGCAGGTGAATGCAGGAACGCCGTCGGGAACGAGTATCACTGACACGGCCACCGCCACCGTCGGCAATATGCCGCCCGGCATCACGTCCAATACCGCGAGCGCAACCATCGTGGTTGCCAACGCCAACAGTGCGGACATGGCCATCGTGAAGACGGGGAGTCCGAATCCGGTAACGGAAGGAACTCCACTCACCTATACGCTGACCGTGACCAACAATGGTCCGGCATCCGCGACAAATGTGACGGTGACCGACACCTTGCCTTCAGCGGTGACGTATCTTTCAGCCACCGTAACTC
Organism: uncultured Acidobacteriaceae bacterium; assembly: GCA_963701935.1. Taxonomy (GTDB): domain Bacteria; phylum Acidobacteriota; class Terriglobia; order Terriglobales; family Acidobacteriaceae; genus Sulfotelmatobacter. The sequence goes on from CAVPBT010000008.1 coordinate 398,804, forward strand.
CTTCGGGTTCGTGTTCCGAGGCGAACGGACTGGTGACGTGCCTGCTGGGCACGATGGCGAACGCGGGCACGGCGACGATTTCAATTCTGACCATCCCCAACGCGCCGGGGATGGTCGTGAACACCGCGACCGTCTCGGCAGACCAGGCCGACCCAAATCAAAGCAACAATACAGCGACGCAGAACGAGACGATTACGGCTCCGACCAGAATTACGCTGCATTCGTTTTCGGCTCACACAGGCATCGACAAGAACGGCGCGAGCCGCGTTCTGTTGACTTGGAAAACCGGCGGAGAGGCGCACAACCTGGGCTTCAATGTGTATCGCGAGCAGAACGGAAACCGGGTCCGCATGAATCCTTCTGTGATCGCGGGATCCGCATTGCTGATGCGCGGTGCGCTCCCCAAGCACGCAGGCCGCAGCTATGCCTGGATCGACCCTTCGGCGGGAGTGACGGGAGCATCCTATTGGCTGGAAGACATCGATGTGAACGGCACGCGCACCATGCACGGACCAGTTTCCGTGGCAGCGGGAGTGCAAGCCGCAAGCGACGCCTCTGTGGCTGAGACCCGGATGTTGAGCCAGATGAACCAGGCGCAACCGCCGACGCCCGGCAGTCAGGAAAGTCATATCGTCGAAACCCTGCCGTTGGCATCCACGCCGACGCCGGGCCAGAAACAGAAGCAATACGAACTGGCTGCGCACCCGGCGGTCAAGATCTACGTGCGGCACGAAGGCTGGTACCACGTAACCCAAGCGGATCTGGTGAAGGCTGGACTCGACCCGAACGTTGATCCGGCTCTGTTGCACCTCTACGCGGAAGCCACCGAGCAGTCTATGCAGATTACCGGCGCGACGGCCGGCCTCGGAGGATTCGGGCCTCAGGCGGCGATCAACTTCTACGGCACTGGGATCAACACTGTCTTCTCCGGCACGCGCGTGTACTGGCTGGTTGCGGGCGAAGGGCGAGGCCCGCGGATACCAAGGCTACCGGTGTCCACTGGATCGAACCAGCCTCCAGCCAGCTACTCTGCCATGGTGGAATTGCAGCAACACACCATCTATTTTGCCGCGCTGCTCACATGGAATGATGAGAACTTCTTCGGCGCGCTGGTCTCGCCCACTCCGGTGGAGCAAGTGCTGGAAGTACCACATCTCGATGGTTCCTCCACGCAGACGGCGCGTCTCGAAGTCGTACTGCAAGGCGTGATTACGGCCTTCCCCCACGATGTAACCGTTGTGCTGAACGGAACCTCACTGGGAGACGTTGTCTTCACCGGTCAGGATAAAGGCAAGCTGAACGTCGCGATTCCGCCCGGCATCCTGCAACCGTGGAGCAACACGGTTACGCTCACCGCGCAAAACGGAGACTACGATACGAGCCTGGTCGACTACATCCGCATTTCCTATCCGCACATGTATGTCGCGGATAACGACGAGTTGAAGTTTACCGGCCGCGCTGGCGATGAAGTCACCGCGGGGAATTTCGATAGCGCACCAGCCGTGCTCGATATTACCGATCCGAATCGTCCAGTTCAGTTGACGCCGCAAGTCATTTCCATGAACGGCAAGTATGAGATTGCGGTGCAGGTGCCGTTCATCACGACGAATCCATTAAACCCGATTCGGCATACGCTACTGGCAGTCGCCAACGATCGAGTTGCATCCGCCGCAGGTGTGTGGCCGAACCATCCGTCGCGCTGGCACAGTGCGCAGGCTGGCGCTGACATTGCCATGGTCACGTACGGTCCATTCGCGGGAGCTCTGGCGCCCCTCGTTAGCGCTCATCAGGCAGAAGGAAAGTCATCCGTCGTAGTGCCCATCAATGATCTGTACGACGAGTTCAACTTCGGCGAGCGTTCACCGTATGCCATCAAACAGTTCCTGCAGACGGCGAATCAGAACTGGAAGAAGTCACCAACCTACCTATTGTTGAACGGGCGGGCATCGCTCGATCCCAGGAATTACCTGGGCTTCGGCAGTCTGGACTTTGTCCCGACCCGCATCGTGCCTTCGACCAGCCTGATGACAGCGTCGGATGACTGGTTCTCGGACTTTGCCGGCAACGGCATGCCAACGATTGCCACGGGACGCCTCCCCGTCAGCACCGTCGACGAAGCCACCACTGTGGTTGGAAAAATAGCCACGTATGAAGGCCAGTCCACCAACGGCTCTTGGACTTCAAACGCGCTCATGGTCGCCGATAAAGACGACACCGAAAGCTTCACGCAAGACAGCCAGACGGTGCAGGCGAAGCTGCCGGCGTCGATGCAAGCCACGGACGTATTCGTAGATACCGTCGGCACGACCGGGGCCCGAACGGACATTCTTAGCGCGATCAACTCAGGCCAATTGCTGGTGAACTACCTTGGCCACGGCTCAGAAGAGCAGTGGTCTGGCTCCGACATCTTCGATACCACGTCGGCGAGTTCCCTGACCAACGGATCGCAACTCCCGGTCTTCCTGATCATGGACTGCCTGAACGGATTCTTCCAGGATGTGTACGCGCAACCACTGGGCGTCACCCTGATGCTGGCGTCGAACGGCGGCGCGGTCGCGGTGCTGGCCTCGAGCGGACTGAATCAGCCTCCACCGCAAACCAACCTCGATGCGTTCGTCGTGCAGAATGCTTTGACCGCCAAAGGTGCAACCTTGGGCGATGCCATTGTCAAAGCGAAATCGCACATCGGCGACTCTGATGTCCGCAGAACATTCATCCTGTTTGGCGATCCCGCGATGCAGGTAAAGCAACCGTCCACGACCGCCGCCGGACACTGAGCCGCGCCCCATTCCGTCAAGACGCTGCCGACACCGCAGCCGGCAGGCAGGCTGTCTGCCGTAATGGCTCGGCCAGCGATCGCATAACCTTGCCGAACCCGGCGAAGTCGAGCGACTGAGGACCATCCGACAACGCGCGTTCGGGACACGGATGCACCTCGATGATCAGCCCGTCTGCGCCCACGGCCACTGCTGCACGCGAAACCGCCGCAATCAGGCTCTGCTTGCCGGTTCCGTGCGACGGATCGGCGATGACCGGCAGGTGCGACAAATCGCGTGCCAGCGCAACTGCCGCGAGGTCGATGGTGTTGCGCATCTCGGTTTCGAAAGTCTTGATGCCGCGCTCGCACAGCACAACCTGCTGGTTGCCCCCGGAGAGCAGGTACTCGGCGGCGAGCAGCCACTCCTTCACCGTGGCCGAAGGTCCGCGTTTCAGCAGGATGGGTTTATTAACCGTCGCGAGCCGCCGCAGCAGCGCGAAGTTCTGCATGTTGCGTGCTCCCACTTGCAGCATGTCGACATGCTCGCAGATCACATCCACATCCTCGGTGCTCATCACCTCGGTGACTACGGGCAGCCCGGTTTCTTCCCGCGCCTCCCGCAGAATCTTGAGAGCCTCCAGTCCCAGCCCCTGAAAGTCATATGGAGAAGTGCGGGGCTTGTAGGCTCCACCGCGCAGCATAGCGGCGCCGGCGCGCTTCACGGCGTGCGCCGTGTCAAGCAACTGCGTGCGCGACTCGACAGAACACGGCCCGGCAATGACCACGACGTCGGGACCACCGATCGCCACGTCGTTGATTTTCACGATGGTGCGCTCCGGTTTGACTTGGCGGCTGACCAGCTTGAAGGGCTGGGCAATCGCGACCACGTTGTCGACCCCTGGCGCCACCTGCAGCGCTTCGATCTCATGGCGGCGCCCGCTCCCTACGGCCGCAACAATCGTGCGCTCGGTGCCGCGCGTGACATGAGGCTGGTATCCGGCCTCGCGGATACGCTCAATGACATGGTTGATTTCCTGCTCGGTGGCTTTCTCGGACATGTTGACGATCATGGGCTGGTTCTCCTTGTAGGTTGTGTCGCGAAAACAAAAGCCGCGATCCGGAGATCGCGGCTTGCGGGAAGCTTGTTAGTTCAGGTGGCCTTAGTGGCTCATCCTCACCCCAAGCTGCTCCGCAGCCGCTGCTCCCGTAAACCGGAAGTAAGCGGTAAATGCGGCGCCTGGAGTAAATCGTGTCATAGAAGTCTTCATTTCGATGCAAGAATAGACGAAGGAACTCTCGTAACGGTGGAAATACCGATCTACTGGAGTGAGCTGGCTACGCTTGAAAACGCATTGTTGGCATTCGATCCGATCAAGCGCACCGTTCCCACCACCAGAACCAGAATAACTGCCAACATTACCGCGTACTCGGCAATGTCTTGTCCCTCATCTTCCGACCAAAGCCGATGCATCAGTTTGTACATTGTTTCTCCTCCAGGCCGCTGTCAGTTCCTTGAGAGGGAAGGACTGAGCTTAAACTTGGTTCACACATGATGCACGCGGGCCAAGGTTCTTGTCAATGAGCGTTTTGAGACGGTGATGTCAAGCTGCTTGTGTAAAAAGCCGGAGGGTGCGATTTTTCCATTCCGGATTTTCGTTGAGGCCATTGAAGATCGCATAGATGATGCGGTCGACGCTGGCCACGTTGACAAAGCAGACCATGGGTCGGGTGCGGCGGCGAACTTCCACGAAACAACGCTCGATGACATTGGTGGTCCGCAGTTTTCGCCAAAGGTGTGGGGGGAAGTCGAAGAAGGTGAGCAGCTCGGGCAGATGCTTCTCCAACTGTTTTACCATCGAGGCGTAAACTTCCCGCCAGCGCGCTCGAAACCGCCGAAACGCTCGTTGCGCTTGACGCAGGTTGCCGGCGCGATAGATCGCCTGGGCTCCGGCCTTGACCGCGTCATAGTCGCGCTTCCGCACCTTCTCCAGGATATTCCGCATTTTGTGCACCCAACAGCGCTGGTGTTTCGCCTGCGGGTAGACCGTCTGGATCGCCGCGGCCAGTCCGGGGCAGCCGTCGGTGACGATCAGCAGCAGGCGCTTCCCGCACAGGCCCCGCGTGTAGAGGTGGTTCAGAAAACCTTCCCAGGCGGCCTGGCTTTCTCCCGAGCTGCGCAGAAAGGCCAGTAACTGCCGACGGCCATCGGGCTTCACCCCGTAGGCCACCAGCATCTGCACGCGCTTTCGCCCACTCGGCCGCCGCACCCGCAAGCTGACTCCATCCAGAAACAGGTACGCCCACTCGTCCTGCAGCGGCGCCTGCTGAAAGGCCCTCACCAGACGGTCCAGATGCCGACTCAAGTTCGACACCGTCTGCGCGCTCACCGGCTCGCCGGTCACGATCGCTACCAGGCGCCCCACTTGCCGCGTCGAAACCCCGCGCAGAAACGCTTCCCGGATCAGCAGCATCACCTCGTCCGCCCGGCGTTGAAAGCGCTCGATCGCACGCGGCAAGAAACTCTGCCGGCGCGTCCGTGCAATGCGCAACACCAGCGTCCCGAAGATCGTGACCAAGCTGCGCTCGTAGAATCCGTTGCGATACTGCCTGCCCGCCCCGCTTCTACCCTCCACGCACACGTAGCGGTCTCGCGCTTCCGCGGACACTCTTTCCAGAAACCGTTTCCACGCCAGTTTGGTCTGGCTGTACACGTCTCCCCAAAAACTCTCCTTCAGCTCGCTTACGAAATGTTGAAACTGCTCCGTGATCGGGATTACTCTCGCCATAGGGTGTAAGTCTCCTTCTTCTCAGGATCGGGTTTTAGGTCGTCAGCCCAAAACCAACTTACACCCTCCTTGCTTTTACACAGACAAACTTACGTCACCTTTGAGACTGTTAACGAAAAAATCACCGCCCCGGAAGGGCCGCTGGAGGCCGTATTTGGGCCCTATTCGCGGCCACTGAGGCGGGCGGTTGCGGTAGCAGTTCCCGGGCCGATTGCTGCGCATATTGCAGAACGCGGTCGGGAAGAATACCAAGATAGAGAGTGGCCACGAGACTCACCGCAAGTGCCAGGCCCAAGCCAAAGGGCACCGGAGTGACTGGAACCTCTTTCCGCGATTCCCGCATGTACATTACGACAATGACGCGGAGATAGTAGTAGGCTCCAATGGCGCTGTTCACGACGCCGATAATCGTTAGCCAGATCAGATTCGCCTTTACCGCGGCGCTGAACACATAGAACTTGGCGAAGAAGCCGCCGGTCATGGGAATGCCGATCAATGACAGCAGAAAAATCGTGAGCGTGGCGGCTAGCAGCGGAGACGTCCGGCCGAGTCCCTCATAGTCTTCCAGGGTCACATAGCGCTCGCCCGAGTTGGCGAAGTGGCTGACCACGGCGAATGCGCCCAGGTTCATGGCGGCGTAGGATGCCGTGTAGAACATGGCGGCGGAAATGCCCGCGACGGAGTTATCCGACGCAGTCATCGCGAAGGCCACCAGCAGGTATCCGGCGTGGGCGATAGAAGAATACGCCAACAGGCGCTTGATATTGGTCTGCACAAGTGCGCCCACGTTGCCCAGAGTCATGGAGAGGGCTGCCGTCATCCAGAGCAGCCAGAAACGGCCGGGCGCGTTGATCGTGAACACAACCCGCAGCAGCACCGCGAATGCCGCCGCTTTCGGCGCTGTCGACATGAAGCCAAGAATAGGCGCGGGAGCTCCTTCGTAAACGTCGGGCGTCCAGATGTGAAAGGGCGCTGCAGCCACTTTGAATCCGAGCCCGACCAACATCAGTGCCATGGCCACATAAACCAGCAATTGTACCGGCCCGGCCTGCAATTTTTGACTGATGATGCCGATGTTGGTCGATCCGGTCGCGCCGAACATCATCGCCACGCCATACAGGAAGAATGCAGTCGCGAAGGATCCCAGAAGAAAATATTTCAGCGACGACTCGCTGCTCGAGGCCTCGTTGCGCCGGAACCCCGTCAGGATGTAGGTGGAGATCGACGAAATTTCGAGCGCGATGAAAATCAGCACCAGCTCCACGGCTGACGACATCAACGCCATGCCCACCGTGCCAAACAGAATGAGAGCGTAGTATTCCCCGGCGCGAATCCGTTGCACCGCCATGTACTCGAACGAACTGAGAATGACGACTGCCGCGATCGCGATCACGAGGAAATGAAAGTACACGCTGAAGCCGTCCACCTTCACCATGTTCGAGAAGGCAAGGCCGGGCGACTGCGCCATATACCAGGTGCCGATAAGCCCTGCTACGGCTCCGCCAAGACCAATCAAGCCCAACAGTTTCTGGCTCTTTTCTTCATCGACCAGCGGGTCAAGCAGCATAACTAAAATGCCGAAAGCAGACAGAAGCAACTCGGGCAGAATGCGAACGTAATCGGCACCTTGAGGAATCGCTTGAGGCATAGCCTGCAACAACGCGGTAGGAATGAAGCCGATCATCGTTGAGGCAATCACTGTCCCACCACCTTGCTGACCACTTGCGTGAACGGTGTCAACGCAGCCTGCACCGCGGGATCGATCGCACCTAGCCAAAGAATCGGGCGCCACACCCATCACCAACGCGGCGACCGCGCACGGCCAGACGGCAGCTTTCTCGAAGCCGATCATGTCGGCCATGGAGTTATTGATCGGGTGCGTTACTTTGCCGAAGAAAACGCGCTGATACATCCACAACAGATAGCACGCGCTCCAGATCACGCCCGTCGCCGCGAGAATTCCGTAGATTGGTTTCGCCTGAAATGCGCCGCTCAGCACCAGGAACTCTCCAACGAACCCGTTGAGCAAAGGAAGCCCGACCGAAGCGAGCACGATGAACAGGTACGAAGCCGCATAAACCGGCATGGGAGTGGCGAGCCCGCCGAATTCAGAGATCTCGTAGGTGTGTCGTCGTTCATGCAAAATGCCGGCCAGCATGAACAGGCCGCCGGTAGAAATCCCGTGCGCCAGCATGATGAACATGGCTCCGTTCAATCCCAACTGAGTGAAGCTGAAGATACCCAGGACCACAAATCCCAGATGGCTGACCGATGAGTAGGCGATCAGTTTCTTCATGTTGGGCTGCACCATGGCCACCAGCGCGCCGTAAATAATGCCAATCAGCGCCAGCGTCATGATCCACGGAGCATTGTGGCGGGCCTGCTCGGGGAATAGTCCGAGGTTGAAACGCAGCATGCCGTAGGTGCCCATCTTCAGTAGCACGCCAGCCAGCAGGACGGACCCTGCGGTGGGTGCTTCGACGTGAGCGTCGGGCAGCCAGGTGTGGAACGGGAACAGCGGAACCTTTACCGCGAACGCCAGGAAGAAGCCGAGAAATAGCCATTGCGCAGCGGCAGGGAAGTTGGGTACCTTGCCGCTCGCGATCAGATCGCGAATTGTCACGAAATCGAAGCTGCCCGTATGCGCGTAGAGCCAAAGAATCGCCGCCAGCATGAACACCGAGGCAATCATGGTGTACATGAAGAATTTCACGGCAGCGTAAACCTTGCGCTCGTGACCGAAGACGCCGATGAGCAACGCCATTGGAATCAGCGTGGCTTCCCAGAAGAAATAGAAGAGGAAGAGGTCGAGGGAAGTGAAAACGCCGATCAGCGCCGTTTCCATGATCAGCAGCAAGATGAAGAATTCCTTCACCCGGTCGTGCACTGATTTCCACGAAATCAGCACGCACAGCGGCGTGAGGAATGTCGTCAGCACCACCAGCCACATGGAAATTCCGTCCGTACCCATGTGATAGTGAATATTGGGCGTCGAGATCCACTGGCGATCGATTTCGTACTGAAATCCTCCAAGGCTGCGATGGAAATGCACGGGCAAGTGCAGCGAGAGCAGAAAGGTAAACAGCGAAAAGACCAGTGCGAAAATCCGGATGTCGCGATCGCGCCGCGGAAACATCACCAGCAGAAGCGCTCCAACCAGCGGCGCAAACGTCACGAACGTCAGGATATAGGGGCTCCAGCTATCGGTGCTCATCGCACTCCCATCCAAATCATGTAGGCGATCACCACGGCCGATCCGGCCGCAATCCAGCCCGCGTACGATCGCAGGTTGCCGGATTGCATGTGGCGGACTTCATCCGACACGTGGCGCGCTCCATCGGCGGCATTGTTCACGGTGTCATCAATGACCTTTCGGTCCACTCCCTGCCACAGGATGCTGGTTGATCCATCGACCAGCGGTTTCACGAACAGCTTCGCGTACAGTTCGTCGATGTAATACTTGTCCAGCACAGCCTGGTAGAGTCCGCCGAGAGAATCGGCGATCTTCTGGGGCAGATAGGGCCTGCTGACGTACAGCACGTAGGCGAGGATGAAGCCCAGAACCGCGACAGTGACCGACACGCCCATCATCAGCAGCTCCGTGCCACGGCCGGCGGCCTCCCCTGCGGCTTCTGCAGTTGCCCCCGAACCAAAGACGGGCTCGAGGAAATGCTCGAAGCGATTGCCAATTCCAACCAGTCCACCGACGACAGAAAGCACCGCCAGGATCATCAACGGAACCAGCATGACCATCGGGCTCTCGTGGGGTTCACCGTGGCCGTGTCCGTCGTGAGTGTGGCTGCCGCGTCCGTGAGCGTCAACCTGGGCGCCGTGATAGTCGCCGAAAAATGTCATGAACAGCAGGCGGAACATATAGAACGAAGTGATGAATGCGGTGATAACGCCGATCAGCCAGAATATCCAGCTCCCGTGCTCGCTGGAGAATGCCTTCCACAGAATCTCGTCCTTGCTCCAGAAGCCCGCAAACGGCGGGATGCCCGCGATGGCCAGCGTCGCGATTCCCATCGTCAGAAACGTCCACGGAATATACGTGCGTAGCCCACCCATCTTGCGCATATCCTGCTCGCCGCCCACCGCATGAATTACCGAACCTGCTGCCAGGAACAGTAAGCCTTTGAAGAACGCGTGTGTCATCAGGTGAAAGATTCCGGCGGAGAACGCCCCCACGCCACACGCCATGAACATGTAGCCGAGTTGCGAGACGGTTGAGTACGCGAGCACCTTCTTGATATCAGTCTGCGTAATGCCGATGGTCGCAGCGAAAAGCGCAGTGAGTGTTCCGATCACGGCGACGACCATCAGCGCCATCGGCGCACGCTCAAAGATCACGTGCGAGCGCGACACCATGTATACGCCCGCAGTTACCATCGTCGCGGCGTGGATGAGTGCCGAAACCGGCGTGGGGCCTTCCATCGCGTCCGGCAGCCAGACATAGAGAGGAATCTGCGCTGATTTGCCGCAGGCCCCCACCATCAGCAGAATTCCGATTGCGGTGAGCAACCCGGCGCCAGCGGTTTCTGGTGCAAGTGGCTGAACTTGGGCAAAGACCTTCGTGAAGTCGAGTGATCCAAAGTGCTGGATGATCAGAAACAGTCCGATCAGAAATCCGAAATCGCCGATTCGGTTGACGATGAACGCTTTCTTTCCCGCCGACGCCGCCGAGTCTTTTGTAAACCAGAACCCGATCAACAGGTACGACGCCAGGCCCACGCCCTCCCATCCGATGAACATCAGCAGGTAGTTGTTGGCCAGAATCAACGTCAGCATGAAGAACATGAACAGGTTCAGGTAGGCAAAAAAGCGGTAGTAGCTGGGGTCGTCCCACATGTAGCCGACGGAGTAGATGTGAATCAGGAATCCGACTCCGGTAACAACCAGCAGCATCACCAGCGAGAGTTGATCGAGATACAGCGCAAAATCGGCGCTGAAACTGCCAGAGCGGACCCAGTGGGCGAGATATTCCTGGTAGGGAAGCGCGTCAGTCGAGACTCGAAAGACGACCGAGAGCGCCCATGCGAAAGCCGCACCCGAAAAGAAAAGTCCGATCGTGCTAACTGCCGTCCGCGAAGACTTCTTCCCCAGGAAGCCGTTGATGGCGGCGCCCGCCAGCGGCAGCACCGGAATCAGCCAGAGATTGAGATTGGACGTCATAGTTTGAGCAGGTTCACCTGGTCCACATTCAAGGTCTCGCGCGTGCGGTAGACCGCGATGATGATCGCCAGGCCCACGGCCGCTTCCGCGGCCGCCACGACCATGACGAAGAAAACGAAGACCTGTCCCGCCAGCGAATGCCAGTGCGCCGCGAAGGCCACGAACGAAAGATTCACGCCGTTCAGCATCAACTCAATCGACATGAAAATCGTGATGATGTTGCGCTTGATGAGGAATCCGGCCACGCCGCAGGCAAACAGAAATCCGCTGAGCAGGAGGTAGTAAGAAAGAGGGACCATCAGTCCACCTTCCCGGCCGGCGCCGATGGAGGCTTGCTAGCCAGCACCACCGCGCCCATGATGGCGATCAGAATCAAGACAGAAGTAATTTCAAATGGCAGCAGGAAATCGTGAAACAACAATTGACCGATTGTCCGGGGATCGCCCGGCAACGCTCCAGCGGCGACTGACTCGGTTCCCGAATGCCGCAAGACAACCCACGCCAGCAGGATGCTGCCCAACAACAGTCCCGGGATGCCGAACAAAACAGCGACGCGGCTGCCCGAAGTGCGCTCCTCCACCCCGGCGTTCAATAGCATGATGACGAAGACGAACAACACCATGATGGCGCCGGCGTAGACGATGACCTGCACGGCGGCCACAAACTCCGCGCCCAGCAGAAGATATTCGCCGGCGAGCGCAGCCATCACCGCGATCAGCGAGAGCGCGCTGTTAATGGGGTGCGTCTGGGCCAGCAGGTTGATCGCCCCCGCCACGCAGACGGCCCCGAAGGCCAGAAACAATATGAGATGAATGCTAAGCATGAACGTTCAGTACACGGTACTCAGTACTCGGTACTCAGAACGACTCGCGGCCACAATCGCCGCATTCTCAGCGGATACGCTCTGACTGAGAACTGAGTACTGGGTACTGAGTACTGCTTCTCACCACGCCACCGCGATCGCGGTGGCAATAAGATTCGCCAGCGACAGCGGCAGCAGGAACTTCCAGCCGAACGCCATCAACTGGTCATAACGGAAGCGCGGCAGCGTGCCGCGCACCCAGATGTACAAAAACAGAAATCCGAAAATCTTTAACCCGAACCAAAATACAGGCAAGACCACTTGTAGCAGTCGCGGACCGAAGATCGGCCCGTTCCATCCTCCGAAGAACAGCAGCGTTGCCAGGCAAGCCACCGTGATCATGTTCGCGTATTCAGCCATGAAGAACATGGCAAACTTCATCGCGCTGTACTCGGTGTGATAGCCAGCCACCAGTTCGGTCTCGGCTTCCGGTAGGTCGAACGGAATGCGGTTCGTCTCTGCGTAGGCCGCCATCAGATAACAGAAGAAGCCGATGAACTGGCCGGTGAAAATATTCCAGTGCGGGATGAAGCCCCAGAAGTGTCCTCCCTGGGCTTTCACAATTTCCCGCAGGCTGAAGCTGCCCGACATGATGAGAACGCCGACGAGTGACAGGCCGAGTGAAATCTCGTAGCTCACCATTTGCGCGCTGGCACGCAAACCGCCGAGCAGAGAATATTTGTTGTTTGACGACCATCCCGCCAGCGCGACACCGTACACGCCAATCGATGTAACTCCCAGAATCAGCAGCAACCCGGTGTTCACGTCCGTAATCTGCAGCGGAATGTTGTATCCGCGAATCGTGACCGAGTTGCCGAACGGAATCACCGAGATCGACGTCAGCGCGAAGATGACTGCGATCAGCGGCGCCGCCAGAAACAGCGGCCTGTACACATGGGGCGGAGTCAGATCTTCTTTAAATAAAAACTTGATGCCGTCGGCGGCGGGTTGAAGCAGCCCGAACGGGCCGACCCGCGTGGGTCCCCAGCGATTCTGCATGTGGCCCACCACCTTGCGCTCCAGCCATACGGTGTAAGCAACGGCAGTGAGCAGTACGCCGAGAACGACCGCCGACTTGATTACCGACGCCAGTATGAATAGCCAGAACGGCAACGCCACGCCTTGCTTCCTCTCTTACCTGCCAACCCTGTCTCGAATCTTAGTCTGCCGCAACTTCCGCGGGCTTTACTTCGTGACTCTCCATTACCGATTTCAATGTTCGCGAATAGAGCCCCAGCGTGCCCGAAGTGAACAACCCGTCGTTCGCCGGAGAAATCGATTCCGGGTTGTGCGCCGCGCCTGGGCCGCTCTTGGTGAGCGACGTGTGCTCGACATTACCCGCCAGCAGATTCGCGCGCGAAATGTCATAGCCAGGAACCAGCCGCTGAATCTCATCGAGAATCGCCGCAGGATCGAGCGGGCTCAACTTCGGCTCCAGCCCTTGCATTTCGAGCCACACTGCGTGTCGGTCTGCTTCGCCCGACTGCGCTCCGCGAGACTGCCCCATGTCGGCCCGTGTGCCGCCGCCGAACGGAACCAGCTTGCGAACTTCGAAACCCATCGCGTCGGCGATGCGAACAATCATCTCGAAATCGGCCTTCGTGCCAGAAATCTCACCGGCCTTTTTGACCAGTTGCACATCGCCACAGGTGTTAGTCATCGACCCAGATTTTTCGTAGGCGTTGGCCGCCGGCAGAACCACGTCGGCCATGACTGCGGTCTCGGTCAGGAACATGTCCTGCACCACGACGAAGCTGTTGGAGAAAGCGAAGGGATCGATGTTGAGGCGTCCGATCGGGTTCGATCCGACCACGTAGAGCGCTTTCAATTTGCCATTCTTGCCCGCATCCACCATGCCAGCAAGGTCAAGCCCCGCGGTTTGCGGCACGCCCCACTCCTGATGGAAGTCGCTGCTTCCCGCCGCCGGGTGATAGCCGGGCAGAAGATCGGGGTAGAGCCCCATATCGGCCGCGCCGCGAGAGTTCGCATAATCGGCCAGGCATAGGAATTTAGCGCCCGCGATACTCGAGCCAAATGCAACCAGAGTGGCGACGTCGTTGCCGCGAATTTCCGATCCGAAAATGATGACGAGATTCTGCTCTCCGCGCAGCTTGTCGCGAAGGGCAATCCAGGTGTCCTTGCTGGTCGACCCGCCCGCCAATGCATCCGTCGCCGAATCGTCTCCTGACAAAAAGCTTGTCACCTTGCCTTCGGAACCTGCGGGAATTTGCGTGAAGCTCGTCGCTTGGCGTCGGAGCTTGATCGACTCTGAATTGACCACGTACAGCTTCGCGCGATGCAGTCGGACGTTGTTGCGAATTTGCCAGGCCAGCAGCGGATGCTGCTCCGTCGGGTCATTCCCAATCAGAAGAATCGCCGGAGCCGTGAACACGTCTGCCATGCTCGCGGTGGTGTCGGGCTTGCCACGCAGCGCCGCCGAAAGGGCAGGGAAGTCAGCCGTCCGGTGATGATCAACGTTGTTCGTCTTCAGCACCACGCGCGCGAACTTCGACAGCAGGTACGCTTCTTCGTTCGTCGTCCGCGTTGAGCCGATCACGCCGATCGCCGCCCCACCCTCTTTGTCGCGCACCTCGGCGAATTTCTTTCCCACCAACTCGAACGCTTCTTCCCAAGTCGCCGGCGTCAGCTTGCCATTCTTGCGGATCAACGGCTGCGTCAACCGCTCCTCGTGATTCGCGAAATCGAAAGCGTAGCGACCCTTGATGCAAAGGAAGTCGCCGTTGGTGCCGCTCTTATCGCGGTTGTCGCCGCGGACGATTTCCATGCCGGTATCCGAGCGTCGCACGCCCAGCGTGGTCTTGCAGCCGTCGCCGCAATGCGTGCAGACCGTGCCCACGTGCTTCATTTCCCACGGGCGCGTCTTGTAGCGATATGCGCCAGAGGTGAGGGCGCCGACCGGGCAAATGTCGATGCACATGCCGCACTCTTCGCATTCCAGATGATCCTCTTTATTGGGAGCGATCAGCGAACTCACGCCGCGGTTCTGCACGCCGAGCGCCCACACGTCCATACCTTCGCCGCAGACGCGCACGCAGCGGTAGCAGAGAATGCAGCGCGGCCGGTCGAAGAACACCACGGGGGACCACTGCTGCTCTTCCTTGTGGTTCTTCGCCTCCATGAATTTCGATTCGGCGGCGCCGTAGGAGAACGTCATGTCCTGCAGTTCGCACTCGCCGCCGGCGTCGCAGACCGGGCAGTCCAGCGGATGGTTGCCGAGCAGCATCTCCAGCATCGACTTCCGCGCCTGCTTGATCTCGTCGCTCTCGGTGACGACGATCATGCCCTCGCTGATCACCGTGGTGCAGGCGGTCTGCAGTTTGGGCATCTTCTCGACCTTTACCAGGCACATGCGGCAAGCGCCCTGCAGGGAAAGATTGGGGTAATAGCAGAACGAGGGAACTTCGATGCCCACGCTCT
The DNA here is from genome assembly GCA_963701935.1 of uncultured Acidobacteriaceae bacterium. Lineage (GTDB taxonomy): Bacteria > Acidobacteriota > Terriglobia > Terriglobales > Acidobacteriaceae > Sulfotelmatobacter. The sequence goes on from CAVPBT010000008.1 coordinate 413,820, forward strand.
TGCAGGCTTCGATGAGCAGCGTACCCGCGGGAGCCGTGACCTTCTTGCCGTCGACAGTGAGATTCACATCAGCCATTTTAAATTTTGTAACCGGATAACTTTAGTGCGCGAAAGCTGGCAGTTGCTCCGCCACGCCTTCTTTTTCGAACGGGCAGGGTCTGCCTTCCAGGTGGTCTTCAAACTCTTTCCGGAACTTCTTCACAAACCCAATCGTTGGCATCGCCGCCGCATCTCCGAGCGGACAGAACGTCCGCCCCAGCATGTTCTCCGCCAGGTACTGGATGTTGTCGATGTCCTTCTTCATGCCACCGCCGGCGTGAAAACGCATCAGCGTCTTCTTAATCCAGTCCGTACCCTCGCGGCACGGAATGCACCATCCGCAACTCTCGTGCTGGTAGAACTTCATCGTGCGCAGAGCAAATTTCACAATGCACTGTTGATCGTCGATCACGACCACGCCGCCCGAGCCCAGCATGGACCCAGCCTTCGCGACCGAATCGAAATCCATGGCGACATCGACTTCATCGGCGGTAAGGCAAGGGCACGAGGCTCCGCCAGGCACGACTGCTTTCAATGTGCGTCCGTTGGGAATCCCGCCGCCCACCTCGTAGACCATCTTTTTCAGGTTGTAGCCCATGGGTAGTTCATACACACCGGGCTTGGCAATGTTGCCACTCAGGCAAAACAGTCGCGTGCCGCCATTTTTCGGCGTGCCCAGCTTGGCATACCAGTCCGCGCCGCCGAGGATAATATGCGGCACATTCGCCAGCGTCTCCGCATTATTAATGACCGTCGGACCGCCCCAGAGCCCAACCACAGCAGGGAAGGGAGGCCGGATGCGCGGAATGCCGCGCTTGCCTTCCAGCGACTCCATGAGCGCCGACTCTTCGCCGACTTCGTAGGCTCCCGCGCCGCCATGCCAGTAGATATCCAGATCGCGTCCACTGCCGAAAATATTCTTGCCGATAAATCCTTTGGCATAGGCGTCGCGGATCGCCTTCTGCATGATGATCGAGAGATAGCGGTACTCGCCGCGAATATAGATGTAGCCGCTCTTAGCGCCGACCGCCAAGGCGCCGATCATGACGCCCTCAATCACCGAATGCGGATCGTGCTCAAAAATCAGCCGGTCTTTACAGGTTCCTGGCTCGCTCTCATCGCCGTTGCACAACACGTACTTGGGCTTCGCCGACTGCTTGGGCACGAATGACCACTTCATTCCCGTCGAGAATCCCGCGCCGCCACGGCCGCGCAGGCCAGAATTCTTGACTTCATTAATAATGGCATCCGGCTCCATCGCCAGCGCCTTCTGCACGGCCTTGTAGCCGTCCAGTTCGAGATAACGGTCGATATTAGCCGCACCCTGGCCAAAGCGCCGGGAGACGACCTTTACCTCGTCGGGATGGGAGACCAAGTCAGCCATGGTCACATTGAGCCATTGTGCGATTGCGTCATTGAGCGATTTGAAAAGCGCCGGTTTTCAATGGCTCAATCGCTGAATCACCAAATTATTGCGTTCCCTTCTTCTTATACTCGTCGAGAATCCGATCCATTTTTTCAGGGGTCAGATTCTCGTGAAAGTCGTAATTCACCTGCGCCGCCGGAGCCCAGCTGCAGGCGCCGATGCACTCCACTTCTTCCAGCGTGAACAGGCCGTCCGCCGTGGTCTGTTTGTGGCCAACGCCGAGCTTCTTCGCGCAGTGATGCAGAATGTCTTCGCCGCCGCGCACCATGCAGCTGATGTTGGTGCAGACCTGTACGTTGAACTTGCCGCGCGGCTTGGTGGTCAGCATCGAGTAGTAGCTGATCACGTTGCGCACTTCGAGTTCCGTGAGATCGAGCCGGGACGCGATCTCCGCAATGACTTCATCCGACAGGTAGCCCACTTCGTCCTGCGCGTAAAGCAGCGTCGGGACGAGAGCGGACCGCTTCGTCGGATAATGCGGGACCATCTCCGCAAACCGCGCTTCGAATTCCTCAGAGAATCTCATAATTGAGCGATTGAGCCGTTGCGCGATTGAAAAATCTACACCGCACTCCTTGCGGTACGCTGCGAAGCCGCAAAAATCGCAGTCAATTCGTTCGCTTCCTTAAGCAGCGCCTCCGTTTTCGCCAGCGGAACGATTCCCGATTCCGTCATCAATTCCAGCCACAAAATCGCTTCATCCGCTTCCTCAAGCACGACTCCCACCTTGGCCACAAATTCGGCTTTCGATCGCGCTCGGCACACGGCCCGATAATTCGCGGCCACCGATGTGCCACATCTTAGAAGTTGCTTGCCCAACACCTGCGAGTCAGTCTTATAAGGCAGTGATCGGTAAAGCCGCATGACCCGCAACGCGAATGCCTTAGTTCGATCCCGCAACTGCTCCGGCTGACTACCCACAACCACCGCCTTCAAAATCTCTTGATCATCGATGGCGAATCACCCAATGACCCGATCGCCCAATCACTCAATTCCCTACCGGTCAATTTCCCCCAGCACGATGTCGATCGACCCGATCGCCGCGACCACGTCCGCCAGCAACCGTCCTTCACACATCTTCGGCAGCGTCTGCAAATTCGCAAAGCACGCCGACCGCATGTGCACGCGATACGGCTTGGCCGTACCGTCGCTGACGATGTAATAGCCCATCTCGCCGCGCGGCGATTCGACTGCCTGATAAACCTCGCCCGGCGGCACCGCGAAACCTTCGGTAATGATCTTGAAGTGGTAGATGAGCGATTCCATCTGGGTCTTCATCTTCTCGCGGTCGGGCAACACAATTCCGGGAGCATCAGCCTTGATCGGGCCTTCCGGCATGCCGTCCAGTGCCTGGCGCACGATGTTGATCGATTCGCGCAGTTCCTGTACGCGGCACATGTACCGCGCGAAGACGTCGCCTTCCTGCGAAACCGGTACCTTGAACTGGAACTTGTCGTAGCTCGAGTACGGCATATCGCGCCGCAGATCGAAGTCGACGCCACTTCCGCGCAGGGTTGGCCCGGTCGCGCCCAGCGCGATAGCATCTTCCGCGGTCATCCGCGCCACGCCCTTGGTCCGCATTGTCCAGATCGGATTGCCGGTCAGCAGATTTTCGTACTGATCGATCCGCTCCGGGAAGTATCCGGCGAAATCGCGCACGCGATCGAAGAAGCCCAGCGGCGGCTCCAGCGCAATCCCGCCCACGCGGAAATACGATGTCATCATGCGCTGCCCGCTGACCATCTCGAACATGCGCAGTACTTCTTCGCGTTCGCGGAAGCAATATAAAAAAACCGTCAGCGCGCCAATATCCATGGCGTGCGTGCCCAGCCAAACCAGGTGCGAGTTAATCCGGGTTAACTCGTTCAGCAGAACCCGCAGCCACTGCGCCTTCGGAGGAATCTCCAGCCCCAGCAACTTCTCCACCGCCAGCACATAGCAAAGATTGTTGGTCATGGGGCAGAGGTAGTCGATGCGGTCGGTCAGCGGCACCACCTGCTGGTAGAACTTCGCCTCGCAGGTCTTCTCGATGCCGGTGTGCAGGAAGCCGATGTCGGGCATCATGCGTACCACCGTCTCGCCGTCAATCTCCAGCAGCACGCGCAACACACCGTGGGTTGACGGATGTTGCGGCCCCATGTTCAGGATCATCGTTCGATCCTGCCCGGGCTCCAGCACTGGCGTGGGGTTCAGGTGGGCCATGTTCTAGCGGTAGCCTTCCATTTTAACGGTACCCCTCCACCGGGTAATCCTTGCGCAGAGGGTGGCCTTCCCAGTCCTCGGGCATCAGAATGCGGCGTAGATAAGGATGCCCGGTAAACCGCACCCCGAACAGATCGAAAACCTCGCGCTCAAAGTAATTTGCGCCGGGCCAGACCGAAGTCAGCGACTCAACCGCCGGGCTGTCGCTGTTCAGCCGCACCTTTAGCCGGATGCGCTCCTTGTTCGGGATCGAAAGCAGGTGATAGATGACCTCAAATCGCGGCTCCGCCGGATACCAGTCCACACAAGTGACATCAGAGAGGAAGTTGAACGGGCACGCGGGATCCTCTTTCAGCAGAACGCATGCCTCGCGGATGTACGCCCGATCAACGTAAACCGTCATCTCGTCGCGATCGAACTTCACGCCGGTGACGGCCGCTGCGTTCCATCCCAAGAGCCGGGCCACGGCCGGATGGTTCTTCAGTTGTTCCAGATCAGTGATCGCGGGGGCCAGCGGCATTAGAAGTTCCCCCGCTTCGGAGAGGTCTCGCCCCAGTCCAGCACGCCCTTTTTCCAGACGTAGAAGAACCCAACCAGGAAAATTCCGATATAAATCAGCATCTCCCAGAGGCCGAAGTGACCTTCGTGCTGCGCCTTGAGCTGGCGCAGACTGATCGCCCAAGGATAGATGAAAACCGCCTCAACATCGAACAGAATGAACAGCATAGCGACCAGGTAGAACTTCACCGAGAAGCGCTGCCGGGAGTCCCCCACCGGGGTCATGCCGCATTCGTAAGGAGACAGCTTGGCGCGGGTGGGTTTACGCTGTCCGATCAGCCAGGAAAGGGTGACAATCGCAGCCGCAATGCCGCCCGCCATAAGAATATGGATCAAAAACGGGAGGTATTGAGCGAAGTAATTGTCGGGCATAGGACGAGCTATATATAATTCGCGCCAAGCGTTGCTTAAACATTCTAGGTTATGGGCTTACACGAACAGTGTCAAGCGAACAGCTTGGCATCTTGTGGAAATGCCGGGATAATTTTGTGATTGTGTAATCGGGGGCTTCAGTCATTCGAAAACCCGGTTCCGAAAGTGCAATCTCCCTATGATTTTTGGCTTCAATACCGACGTGAAGCACGGCGACACGATCTACCACGTGCAGAGCGAAGCGCGTGAAGGCGAACTCCTGCTGCAGACCCAGGTCTTCGTGCGTGGCCGCTGCATAGGTAAGAAGGCCACATCCTACGCCAGCAAGAACAGCGAGGCGCAAGTCGGAGACTCGCAGAAGGAGCAATTGCTCCGCGAGCAGCACCGCATGGTGCTCGATGCGATCCGCGAAGGCAAGCTCGACAACGTGCTGGACCATCCCGAGCCGGAGGTTCTGGCCACGGTCAAGGAACTCGACGTGCAGTGGCTGAACTCCGAGTCGGTGCACTCCGACCGCAACCTGACGATGCAGTTGCGCGTCACTGAGGGAGGTGAGGCCGCGTCTGGCGCCCGCCTGACCTTCCGCTTTGCCCGTCCCGGCGGCACGCCGTTCTATACCCAGGCAGTAGCCGACTCCGGAGGAGCGGCGGAAATTAAGATCGAAGTCGAGGAAGCCGACCTGCCCGATTCAACCCTGCTCGTCCAGATCAACCAGGCAGGCCGCACGGCGACGAGGAAGTTCGTGCTGCGCAAAGCGGAGTAGAAACAAAAATCGGCGGGAACGTCATAACCGCGGCGTCATCCCGAGCGTAGCCGCTTTTCAGGCGGAGCGAGGGATCTCAGTCTCCCCGGATCTCAACCCCCCATGAAACTTCAAATCAACGGCGAAGAGCGCGACTTCAGCGGTTCCCCCACTCCGTGCACGCTCGCGGCGCTCATTGAAACCCTCGGCATGAAGTCCGACCGCGTCGCGGTTGAACTCAACCTCGACATCGTCCCCCGCGACCGCTGGGCCGCCACTCAGTTGAACGACGGAGACCGCCTGGAAATCGTCCACTTCGTCGGCGGCGGCTCTGGTCCCTCCCATATGCAGGAACTCTCTTAGTCACCCCTTTTCCACCGATTCTCTGCTTGACCCCAGCTCGTCCATGCCTAAAATGTTTGAAACATTCGACTTGAGGATTGTTTCAAACATATCTGGGGACTCATGCGAGAGCTAGCGGAAGGCCGGTTCACATCGCAACAAGTGATCGCTCTGACGGGCATCACGCCCCGCCAGCTCCAGTGGTGGGACGAGCGCGGTGTGGTCAAGCCCGAGCGCGAAGGCCATCGCCGCCTCTACTCGATGAATCAACTGACTGAAATGGCCGTCATCTGCGAACTCCGCCGCAAGGGATTCTCGCTGCAAGGTGTACGAAAGGTCATGCGCTTCCTGGATCGGGAGATCGGGAAGGGGCTCGCCGAAATTGTCAGCCGCAGCTCTGACGTTCACCTTCTGACCGACGGAACCCATCTTTATCTGGAGACTTCGGCGCGCCAGATCGTCGACATTCTGAAGAATTCCGATCAGCCGATTCTGGGCGTTTGCCTGAGCGACGCCGTCCGGCAAGTGCGGGCCGGGGTCGTCTCCGGGAAGGCGAATACTTCGGTAACGTCGCCTGATTACCGGCGGCGTGCTAGAAAAGTTTCGTAGGGAAGAGTTTGCACGGCAGCACCAGCAGGGCACTTCGAACACAGGAGGAAGACATGGTCGGTGAACTGGATCTTCTCAATGAGTGGATACCCGAACAGATGCAGCCGGGAACCGTCTTCGTGCTGGAAAACGCCGGGGAAATCGGCGAGAAAGAAGATCCCTACTGGGCCGTGCTGTCTTGCCCATCCTGTGGCATGCTGGGCCTCATCACACGCAAACAGATCAACGGCTTCCTGCCCGTGATCTGTGGGTCGGAAAGCTGCTCGGCGCAGTTCTTCATCCGCGACAGCGAAGTCGTGGTGCGCAAACCGTTCTAGTCGTTCCCATTCCTCCAACAGCTTTGTCATCCTGAGGCGGCGCACTTCGCCGCCGAAGGATCTATGCAATTTCTTCCATCAGAACAACAGGCGCATGCCGCGGGGGCCGCACAGGTCGTTCGCGTCGCTCCGGACGGCACAACTTAAGATCGGGCTTTCACTTCCTGCAACTGCACCGGAACCTGCTCCACAATCTCAATTCCAAATCCTTCCAGCGCCGCAACCTTCTTGGGACGATTGGTCAGCAGCCGGATGCGGTGCAGGTTCAGGTCTGACAGAATCTGCGCGCCGATCCCGACCTCGCGCTGAATCTGTCTCTCGTCATACAACGCGGGAAGCCTTTGCCCGCGGTGGAAGCCGAGTGCAGTACGGTCGCCGACTTTCTCCACCGAGAATCCTTGCGATGTCTGGTGCAGGTAGATCAACGCTCCGCAGCCATCCTGGGAGATTCGTCGCAGTGCCCCCTCCAGCGTGGCGTGGCATTCGCAGCCAGTCGCGCCGAAGACGTCACCCATCAGGCAATGCGCGTGCATGCGGACGAGGACGGGAGCTTGGCTGTGCTCAACGTCGCCACGAATCAGCGCGACGTGCGACTCGCCGCCGTCGACCTCGCTTTCATAAGCGATCATGCGGAACTCCCCGAAGCGCGTGTCGATGAGAGCCTCGCCCACGCGGTGAACGTAGCGTTCGTGCGCCATCCGGTAGCGGATCAATTCGGCGACGGTCAGCATCTTCATCTTGTGTTCACGGCAGAACTCGATCAGGTCCGGCACCCGCGCCATGCTGCCGTCGTCCTTCATGATCTCGCAGATGATGCCCGCCGGAATCATGCCCGCGAGCCGTGCCAGATCCACCGAAGCCTCCGTCTGTCCGGCCCGCACCAGCACTCCGCCCTTACGCGCGCGAAGCGGGAACATGTGTCCGGGACGAGCTAAGTCGGAGGGCTTCGTTGCCGGATCGATCGCCACCTGAATCGTGCGCGCGCGGTCGTGAGCCGAGATGCCCGTCGTCACCCCCTGCCGCGCGTCGATCGCCTCACAGAACGCAGTCCCAAATTGCGAGGTATTCTCCGACGTCATCGGCCCGATATTCAGGTGCTCAAGCCGCTCCTCGGTCATCGCCAGGCAGACCAGGCCGCGTCCGTACTTGGCCATAAAGTTAATGGCTTCGGGCGTGACCTTTTCGGCGGCGAGCGTGAGGTCGCCCTCGTTTTCGCGGTCTTCATCGTCGACGACAATGATCATGCGCCCCGCGCGGATTTCCTCAATCGCATCAGGAACATCGGTGAATGGGGACTGGGAGCTCATATTGAGGCGATTTTAACAGAGGCAGCGCAGTCCTACGGTCCTGGTGCGCGCCTATACTACTCGGGGTTGGGGGAGCGAAATGCTCAGAGGGACACTCCTTGCGGCGATTCTACTCACGCTGATGGCGTCGAGCCGGGCGCAGGACCATCAGCACGGGCCTGGCGAGAAATTGGGGACGGTGCACTTTGCCACATCGTGCAACGCAGCGGCGCAGAAGGAATTCGACCGGGCGGTTGCGCTGCTGCACTCCTTCCAGTTCAGCCGCGCCATTGCCGGATTCAACGCTGCGCTGGGGGAGGACGCGACCTGCGGCATCGGGTACTGGGGAATCGCGCTTAGCGATTGGAGCAATCCTTTCGCGCCGGGAATGAAAGACAAAACCCAGTTGCAGGCCGGGCGGGAGAACGCGGAACGCGGCAAGACCGTGGGGGCAAAAACTGAGCGCGAACGGGCGTATCTAGCGGCTGTCGGCAAGTTGTACGCCGACTTCGAGAATACGCCACAGGGCACGCGCTTGTTCTCCTATCGCGACGCCATGGGCGCAGTCGCGGAGAAGTATCCCGAAGACCATGAGGCGCAAATCTTCTACGCGCTGGCGATCGCAGCGTCCGAAGATCCCGCGGATAAAACCTACGCCGGGCGGCTCAAGGCAGGAGCGATCCTCGAGAAACTGTTCAAAGAGGAGCCGACGCATCCCGGGCTGGCCCACTACATCATCCATACCTACGACGTACCAGCGCTCGCCGGGCGCGGCCTAGATGCGGCGCGACGTTACTCGCTAATTGCACCCGATGCGCCGCACGCCCTGCACATGCCGTCTCATACCTTCACCCGCACCGGCTACTGGCAAGAGTCCATCGACAGCAACCTAGCCGCAGCCGCCGCAGCGCGGCGCGACGGGCAGACCGCCGAAGAGTTGCACGCCAGTGACTATGAAATCTACGCCTACCTGCAAACCGGGCAAGATCAGGCAGCGCTGACGATCGTGGAGTCCGTGCCGGAGATCGCCTCGCGTTTCGATCCGAGGGAGGTGGTGAGTGGCGCCGGTGGACCCCCGATTGGATATTTTGCGATCGCCGCGATCTCAGCACGGTACGCGCTGGAACGTCAGGACTGGAAGCAGGCCGCTCAGCTTCCACAGCAGGTGACACCGTTTATTTATGCCGATGCGATGACGTGGTTCGCTCGTGGGATCGGGGCAGCCCGCCTGGGTCGAGCGGAAGCGGCAAGAGAGTCGTCCGCGGCGCTGGATGACATCCGAAGGCGGCTCTTGAAGGCGGGCGAGACCTATTGGGCGCTGCAGGTGCAAATTCAGGAGATCGAGGTCGTTTCCTGGGCAGCGCTGGCGGCGGGCAATCAAGGGGAAGCCCTGGGACAGATGAAATCCGCCGCCGAACTGGAAGATGGGACCGAGAAGAGTGCGGTGACTCCCGGCCCGCTAGCCCCGGCGCGTGAGTTATTGGGCGAGATGTTGCTCAAGATGAACGAGCCCGCCCAGGCACTACGGCAATTCGAGGCCACACTGAAAAATGAGCCGGGACGCTTTCGCGCCCTCTATGGAGCGGCGCACGCCGCGCAACTCAGCGGGAATCACGACGCGAGTCAGAGATATTTTCGCGAGCTGGTGAAGGTCTGCGCTCGTGCCGACAAGCCGGGGAGACCCGAGTTGGTTGAGGCCCGGCGAGCACTCTCACGAAATCAGCCCTGAAGGACAGAAAAGGGATTCTATCCGGCCTCAACCAGGAGATCTACCCAGCCAGTTCGTGTTCGGCGCCACGGAACAAAGCTCGCATGGCGCGGATCACCCAGCGCGTCAGAAGTGCGATGACCACCACGAAGATGGTGGCGAGAGCTCCCGCGACGTATGGATGACGCGTGGCAAGCCACGTCAGTCCGATGGCGACAGCATCTTCCCCCAAGCTCAGCGAGATGTTCGAAAGCGGCTCGGGCGACGGCGTCACTGTAGCGCGAGCGGCGGTCTTGCCGCCGTGGGCAATGAGAGCTACGGCTGCGCCTAGAAGCGTGGCCAGCAATTGGTGCTCGGGAGAAAGTTGGCGCGTTGCCTGGTAGGCCAGCAGTCCGGCGACCGGTACTCGGATGAACGTGTGCAGGGCGTTCCAGATCAGGTCGAAGGCGGGAATCTTATCCGCGAAGAATTCGATGACGAACAGAGTGGTGCTGGCGGCGATGACCGGCCATCCCTCGAGGAGCAGCAATCCAGGTGGAAGGGGCAGATGGCCGAAGCGCGCGAGCAGCCCGAGGACGGCAACCGTGGCGTAGAGATTCAATCCGGCGGCAAAGCCGATGGCGGCCAGGAGAGAGAAAAGTTCCGCAGCCGGAATTTGCAGTACGTTCAGCATGGACCGGGCACAACATTATCACTGAGGACGGCGAACAGTCGCCGGGCTCTGCCCGGCGGACGGCCGAAGGCGGCCGTCCCCACATACCTCAAAACCGCTCCATATATACCAAATACAAAGGGCCGCTCCTTAACTTACGGAGCGACCCTAAAAACTACTGCCAGCGCCGTGCTTACAGAGTGGACTCGATCTCGAAGCCCCAGGCTTCCAAAAGAGGCTCGGGGATGTACTTCGAGTTCTTGTTCCGCCGCGCCCACTCGCGCAGGCGGGTCGATCGCAGGTACTGATCCGGGGAGAGCTTGTACTCGCGCACAACTTGTTCGAATTCGGTGATGGTCGGGGTGATCGGTCCAATCGGCTCAGGCTTGCCCCAGTTCGGATTTCCGCGTCGCTTGGCCATGAAAAATGCCTTTCCACTTAAGGGGATGAAACTGCAAACTCCTCTTGCTAAAACCGTCCATCTATATGATTCTCCGAGTGGTCTTCGGGATTCAGCTTCAAGACGTGAGCTGGTATGACAAGCTCATTGCAGACAGAACTAGGACCTCGACTGATCCGCGCCCAAAGCTAATCGGAGACTCAACATCTTACAGTCAATTTCTCCCGAAAGTCAACGATAATTTCCGTCCGAAACTGTAGGCTTGTCGACTCAAGCGTATGTAAATAAGGAGGTTACGGATTCCCCCGGAACTCAGATCGCAGCGTCTGCCCTGCTGTCGAATATCTGGACTAGCAACGCCGTCCCTCTTCCATCTCGCCGGACACCCTTCCGTGAGGTTGCAATCCCTTGCAGATTACGGCCGTAACCTGTTCTCGCAGCAGAACATTGATCGCATCGGTCGATGGACATAAAGTGCAAGGAGGGAGTCCTGTATGCGGTCCCCGCGCCTTGCTCCGCGCGGGAAGAGACGTTGACCTGGTGTTTGGATCCCAGCACTTCTCTCAGGAATAGGCCACGCATGAGTCTGAAATCATTGGTTCTGTGTTCGGACGACAAGATCGTACGAGTCTTGCGCCGCGTGCTGGGCGATCTGGAGATCGATGTGGAGTTGTGCTCCGATTCCGACAGCGCCTTGCGCAGGCTGACGCGGCAGCGGTTCGAGGCGATCATCGTCGACGTGATGGACGACGGAGCCACCGAAGTTCTGCGCAGCGCCCGCACCGCTCCCTGCAACAAGCAGGCGGTCGCAGTTGCCATTGTCGAACCGATCATTGGGCTGAAGGCGGTGTTCGAGATCGGAGCCCATTTCGTGCTGTACAAGCCGGTTTCGATTGAGCGCGCGAAGTCGAGTTTCCGTGCGGCCCGGGCATTGATGAAGAGCGAACGCCGTCGCAATGCGCGGGTCGCGGTCCAGATTCCGGTGGTGCTCAGAAGCACCGGTGTGGGCAGCAACATGAAAGTGACGACGATCGATATGAGCGAGGGCGGCATGGCCGTCAGCCTGCCGAACCGGCGCCGGCCGAACGGGCGCTGGCAGATTGCCTTTACGCTGCCGGGAACCCAGAACTCTCTCGAACTCCCCGCCGAGTTTGCCTGGGAGGGCTCGGGGGATCAGGCGGGTCTGCGCTTCCACGACATTTCTCCCGAGGCGACTCACCAGCTGCAGGAATGGCTGAAACAAAATTCCCCAGAAGTCGAGCAGGACGATCCACCGATTCGCTGCCAGCTGACCGACCTGAGTTTGGGCGGATGTTATCTGGAAATTTCATCGCCCTTTCCGGCCTCGAGCCGCGTGACGTTGTCGATGCGGGCTGCCGGGGTGGAAGTCCGCGCCCAGGGCGTGGTCCGGATCATGCATCCAGATAAGGGCATGGGCGTCGAGTTCACGCAAGCGACGCCGGAGCACCGCGCGGCTGTGGAGAAGTTCTTGGAGGTGCTCAACGAAAATCGCTCGCTGATGCCTGAGTTGCTGGTCGAGCCCCAAGGACTAGAATCGGAATCGAGCGCGCGCAAACCATCCGCGGATGTCGACGATCCCTTACTGCATTTGTTCTACGGCGAGTCGCTTACGCCTGAACAATTCCACGAGGCGATGCACAAGCAGCGAGCGAATCCTCCCCAGGCCTCAGGCGACGCAGCGGCAGCCGCCCACGCCTAGACCTGCCAGGCTGCGTTTTTTTTTCATCAAAACTTCCTGCGAGTTCCCCGTGTGCCGGGGTATCCCTACGCTAAAATGAACGCGAGCCGGGATGGCGAAATTGGCAGACGCAGCGGACTTAAAATCCGCAGGTCCGAAAGGACTGTGGGGGTTCGATTCCCCCTCCCGGCACCAGCGCGTTGGGATCTACGTCGCTGCTTCGCACGATTCCCACTCCTGTTTGATTTCGATTCCCATGCGCGTTCGACCCGGCGCCGGCGTGCGCGACCTCAAAGCAAAAAGGGTGGCAGGTGCGCTTGGGCGCTGCCACCCTTCTTACAATGCAAGCACTCGAACCGGTCAGGCTCCCGCGCCAGCTGCTCGCACCCGAGCTTCCGGGCGCAGCGCTTCGGCGCGCAGGTTTTCGGCGATCGCTCCAAAGTACGTGCGGTAGGAGCGATGGATGCCGTACATCACCGGGAACACCGCGAGAGCCAGTCCCCAGCCTATGTGCGAGCTGACGGTCTGGACCATCGTGGTGACTCCCGCGCTGACGATGTAGTAGGGGAACGAGAGGTGCGCCAGGCTCCACCAGATCTGTCCTGCCGCCTTGCCCTCGCTCACCGCTACGATCGCGGCGACTGGAGCAGTTTGTCCCAGGAACAAGGTCGCTGTCGCCAGCACCAGCCCCAGAGTACTCGAACTCCACTGCAATCCCGGCCAGTGTGCATGGAACATGAGGCCCGCCAGACAGCTGGCAAACGCCATCATGCTCAGGTTGAATACCATCTGCTGCGGGTTGAACCTCGCATTCTTCCGCGGCCAGCACTGCACCGCAGTCGAAACGCAGGTGATGACCACTGCTTCGGCAGCACTCAGAGTCACGACCGCCGTAAGCAGAAAGGGCAGATTCACCGACATGTTGCCGTTGATTCCCGGCAGCTTCACTTTCATTCTCGACGTAACCGCTGCCAGCGCCAGCACTGCCAGCGCAAAGTACGTGTGCAGCGTGTGGCTCACGAAGGTTGCGTATCCTGCGGTGATGGCTGCGGCCAGCATCATTGCGCCGATGAAGGTCTTAATTCGCCGTGTGTTGTTCATATAATCTCGTCTCCTTTCTCTAGTTTTCACACGGCAACTATTGCTCGTCATCTCCAGCATCGGTAAACGCGCTGTTGGCATTCGACACAGACGCTCCCCACACCACGCTGGTGGCAGAGGTGCTCTGGCCCGTGCTCGATCCCCAAACCACGCTGAACGCGCTCAGAGTGTTGTCGTTCCATGGCAGCGAGCTACCCCAAACCACGGAGGTGCCGTTTACCATCGAAGCGCCCCACACGACTGAAGTTCCCCATACCACCGAGGTACCCCAAACCACTGAGGTTGAGGCCACGCTCGAGTTTCCATACACCAGGGAAACCGAATGGTTCTGAGGGTTATAGACCGCTGTCGGCGAAAGGGCCGATCCGACCGTCGCCGGAGCCAGGTCCGTATTGGTGGTGGCGGCCTGAACGTTCATCAACCCTGATCCCACCGAGAACAGATCGTAGAAGTTAAGGAACGACATACTCAGGTGCGGTACCCAAGCTGACGTCGAGGTGTAGCCCATCTTGTACGCGGTCCTCATGAGCCGCGCCTTGACTTGATCAGGCGTGAGTGTGTTGGTCTCCTGCAGCAAGATGGCCGCCGCTCCTGCCACTGCAGGGGTCGCCATGCTGGTGCCGCTGAGCCGGAAGTAGTCGTTATTCCCGTCGGTGCCGGTGATCACATCTGCAGGATAGGAGCCTTCGAGCGTGGCTCCCGGGGCCGCCAACGAAATGATGGCATTGCCCGGCGCCATGATGTCAGGTTTTACCACGTGGTCGTAGGTCGTGGGCCCCTTCGAGCTGTAGCTCGCCGCGGTTTCAGCCGAGGCTAAGGACGAGCCGTTGCTCTTGGTCGCGCCCACCGTCAGTACGAAAGGATCGTTGCTCGGCGCGGTGATGGTTCCATACCCGTTGTTTCCATTTACGCTCAAGCGGCCGTAGTTGCCAGCAGCGACAACCACCACGATCCCGCTGTTCCATGCCGCTTCCACGGCCTGGCAGAGAGGATCCTGGGTGTAGCTGGAGGGAATTCCGCGGCCTAGTGACAAGTTGATGACTCGAATGTTGTAAGTGTTCTGCAAGGCAATGGCCTGCTGAATGGCCGCGATCACCGTACTGTCCGTGCCCGCGCCGTTCGCATCCAGCGCTCGCAGATCGATCAGACTGGCGCCCGGAGCGACGCCCGCATATTCCCCACCCGAGAGCGAGCCGTTGCCGGCAATGATTCCGGCCACATGCGTGCCGTGACCATAAAGGTCATACTGCGCGCCGGCGGAATTGCTCGTCGCCGTGCCGGTAAAGTCCTGGTGATAGACCACACGCGAAGATCCGTCCGCATTCCGCAGATCGGGGTGGTTGTCGTTGATGCCGCTATCGATCACGGCAACGCCCACGCCCGCTCCGGTATATCCGGCGCTCCAGGCCGATTCAACGCCCGTGGCGTCGTTCGTCAGATCGTCCATGACATTCATCGCATGGTCGATGGTGACGGACGCGATTTCAGGATCGGCCTCCAACGCAGCCAGAGCGCTCACCGGAATCGTGAACGCAGCACCCTTGATCATGTGCAGTCTCGAGTGCAGCCGCCCACCGCGGCTCTGCATTGTGGCGTAGTGCGCCGACGTCGGCACCTGTTTGTACTGCACGATGACCTTCACGGTCTGGCCCTTTGCGGTTCCCTGATGAGACTTCGCCAGAAGTCCGGAGAGTTCGGGAGCGATCCGCGAGGAGAACCGGCCATTCGATTCGTCGGCCAGGGGGGCCTTCCAGCGTTGACCAAAGGCCATCCCCGTTACCAGGAGAAGGACCAGGCTCAGACGCTTGCCCCAGGCGGCGCTATGTCGTTCGCTGCGCCCCTTAGGTTTCTGTGTCTTCGTCGTATGCTCCATAAAATCTCACCCTACTTTCTTGAATGGGGGAAAGATCAAGCTCGTACCCAGCTCTCGTGTTGCACGGGACCAGCCAATCGCCTCGGCGTAAGTGATTGTTTCTATTGGAGATCATCGAGGTCTGGAAGGGCCGCCGTGGGCCACTCTGTCCCCTGAGGGTGGGCGTGGGACACTCTGTCCCACTTGCTGCCGTGTGGGAACGTGACCTCAGTCCTCTATCGCGCGTTACTAAGTGAGTTCTGAATGAAGGGCGAGGTGGCCGAGAGGAACTGCTGAGCAGCTAGACTGCTGCGGCCTTGGCGGCGGCGAGTCGCTGCGGCTGCGGCATCTTCGGCATGGCGGCCATCAACCGTTGCGTATATTCGTGGCGAGGACTGGTCAACACCTCTTCGGTGGATCCGCTCTCGACGATCTGGCCCTCGTGTAGGATCGCAATGCGGTCGCAGATGCCTGCCACTGAAGCCAGATCGTGCGAGATGTAGAGAATCGCCATTCCCGAATTGCGGTTCAGTTCGCGGAATAGTGCCAGAATCTCAGACTGCGTGATCACGTCGAGGGCGCTGGTGGCCTCGTCGGCAATTAACAGCGCCGGGCGGTGCATCACAGCCATTGCAATCAGCACGCGCTGCGCCTGCCCAACGCTCATCTGGGAAGGATACTTTCGCAGAAACTCATCGGTTGCCGGCAGGCTCACGCTCTCGAGCGCAGCCCGGATCGCGGCCTCGCAATCTGCCTTCGGTCCTGAGGCGTGGGCGCGCCACGCCTCTTTCAACTGGGTCCGAATCTTCAGCGCCGGATTCAGCGACGACAGCGGACTCTGCAGCACCAGGGCCACTTTCCTTCCGCGCAAGCCACGCAGGTCCGACTCGCTCAGTCGCAGCAGGTCGGCCCCATCGAACCGGACCGTGCCTTCCACCTGGGCGTGCTTGCGGTCGAGCAGGCCCAGAATCGCCATGGCCAGCGAGCTCTTTCCCGATCCACTCTGGCCAATCAGGCCGAGCACTTCGCCGTGGGAAATGTCGATGTCCACATCGCTCAGCACCGGGGGCTTTTTCCCGTAGCGCAGCCACAGATGGGCCGACAAGAGGTGTCCGTTTTGTAATTCGTCGACCATTTCCTTCGTGTACCTTAGTGTCCTTCGTGGTTAGCGGTTTTGATTTCCTGAACTCAGGCGGCCGCTTACTTCACCGTCAGCCGCTCCGCATTCCAGTAAGTCTGCGGCACCAGGATCACCGGGCTTGCTCCCTGGACCGAAGCTGCGACCGCCGACAGCGCATTCCGGTTCACCAGATAGATGAATGGCGCCTGTTCCACGGCAATTTCCTGCACGCGATCGAAGCTTTCTTTGCGCTTCTTGGGATCGGCCGATGAAGCTTGCGCCCGCATCAGCTTGTCGATCTCCGCTTCCCACGCGGTTTCCGGGACTTTCTCCGACGGGTTCCACTGGTGATTCTCCGAGGAACTGAGCCACACGTTCATCTGCTCGCTCGGGTCGAGTCCAACATTCGTGAGGCCGAGCAGGATCGCTTCATAGTCGAAGGTCTGCGTCATGCGCTCGATCAGAGAAGGGAAGTCGAGTGTGACTACGTTCACTTGAATTCCGATCTTCTGCAGATCTTCCTGAATCATCGTGGCCATGCGTTCGCGATATTTATTTCCTGCGTTGGTGATGATCGAAAACACCACTGCATTGCCGTCTTTGTCTTTTAGCGTTCCGTTCTCAAACCGGAAGCCCTCGCTCTGCAGCGCCTTCAGAGCCGCGTCTGGAGCATGGGGCTCAGCCTTCAGACGAGCGTTGAACCAAAACTTGTTTGCCGGAGACACCGGACCAACCGCCGGCTGCGCATGCCCACGGAACACGACTCGTGCCAAATCCTCACGATTGATCGCTTGCGAAATCGCTCGCCGGAAATTCGCAGAACGGAACCAGTTCTTCTTGTACCCCGGCAGCGGAGACTTGCTGACTTCGTTGAACCACATCTGCTCGCTGTCGAGCGATGCGCCCGCATCATGCACGAGCTGCGGAGAAGTCGCCGCCAGCTTGTCGAAGTACTCGCTGTCGATCGAGTTGATCAAGTCGATTTCGCCGCGCTTGAAGCGCAGCATTTCGACATCGCGGTTTGGCTGAATATCCAGCTTGATGGAATCCAGATAGGGCAGCTTCCGTCCCTGCGCATCCGTCTTCCAGTAATTTGGATTGCGCTTCAGCAGGACCGTTGCGCCCGGCTTGTAGTCGGCCACCATGAATGGCCCGAGCACCGCCATTTCTTTCTTGCCGGAGTGCGCCGAAAGAATCGCCACTTGATCGAACTGCCGGTCGAGTCCTGCCACGGGCGCGGGAAACGTAATCGAAATCTGGGTGGTAGAAATAATCTTTGTCTCTACATCGCCCGGTCCCGAACGGAACGCGTCTCCTGTCGCCGAATGCAGCGCCGGATCCATCAACTGCTTTACCGTGTAGGCCACGTCCTCCGCGGAAAATGGAGTGCCGTCAGAGAACGAGACTCCGCTGCGCAGCTTGAACGTGATCTCCTTTCCGTCTTTCGAGACCTTCCATGACTGCGCCAGCTCCGGCTCCAGAGCCTGCGTCTGACGGTTGAGGCGCAGCAGCACGCCTCCGGTCAAATAGCGGATCGCCATCGACGCGTCGTCTTCGACTTTCAATGGATCAAAGGTCTTCGGTTCCGACCGGAGGCAAAACCGCAGCTCGCCCTGCGCCATCGCCGAGCCTGCCAGCATCCCCAGACAGACCAGCGAGATTAGGATTGCTTGTTTGCTCTTTGCTGCCATCACTGCCAACCTTCCATGGAGGCCCGTCATGCGGATACCTCCTCCTGCTTTGAAAGTACAAACTGAAACGAAGTGACCACGACCACCAGCAACACCAGCGGCACGAACTTCCACGGCTCTTCGCCCACAGAAACCAGACCTTCCAACTCTTTCAACAAGCTTCCCCATGACGGCATCGGCTCAGCCACACCTAGTCCCAATATCCCCAGGTTCGCCTCGCTCAAGATGAACGCAGGAATCGAGATCCAGAACTGCGCATAGAGCACCGGCTTGAGATTCGGCAGCACATGAATCCAAAACAGTCGAACTCCGCCAAGGCCCGAGGCCCTCGCCTGCCGCACAAAATCCGAACTCCGCAAAGAACCGGCGGTCGAACACAGCACGCGCGCCGCGCTCGTCCACCCCAACAGGCCCAACATCAGAAAGGTCACCAGCACCGAGACCAGCGGTGACACGTTCAGCGGCATGAGCGCGCGAACCGTGATCAGCAGAAACAGCCAGGGCAGCGACAGGAACAGATCCGTCACCGCCATCGCAACCCGCGCCCAGGCGCCACCCAAATATCCTGCGAGCCCACCCACCAGGGCCGCCATCAGTGTCGAGAGCAGAGCCGCGGCGGGTGCGAGCAGCAGCGAAATCCGGGTGCCGTACAGCACGCGCGCAAAGCGGTCGCGTCCAATCTCATCGGTCCCCAGCCAGTGTTCATGCGACGGAGGCGCGCCCGCGGCCTCACGATACTGCTTCGCATATCCCGCGGGTGCCAGCCAATTTGCCGCCAGCGACACGCTGACCACGAGCAGCAGGACCGCATACGCCAAGGTTCGCCATGTAAAGACGCGCGAGAGCTTCATGCTTCCGCTCCTCGGAGCATATGTCCGATTACATCCGCGCCTGAATTGGCCAGCAAGGTTACGAGCGTCACCAGAATGGTCAAATTCGTGAGCAATGGCAGGTCACGCGCCAGCGCTGCCTGCCAAGCGAGCTGCCCAACTCCCGCCAAACCACACAGAGCTTCCACCGGGATCGCCGCGCCTACTGCGATACTTACTGACACTCCAGCTACCGCCAGCAACTGCGGCCCGGCCAGCGGAACCACATGCCAGAACAGAATCCGGCATTCGCTGAGACCTTTAGCGCGCGCCGTAATGATGTGGGGTAGGGAATAGGCCTTGGCCAGCAGATTGCGCGCGTAGCGATAGACACGAGGAAACACAATCAGGCCGATCGCCAGCGCTCCCGGCACATTCCACAGCACTGACAACAGTGCCAGCACTGCCGCTGGAATGCAGAGAAACGTTCCGCTGATTGCCGTGGTGAGCGCGTCGAAAGCGGATGCGCGCAGCCATGCAGCGCTCAGCGCCATCGCCATCGCGACCGCCCAACTCAGCATCAGCCCAATCCCCACGAGTCGTAGCGTCAGCGGAGCGCGCTCCCGGAGCAGCATGCTCACCGGCTGGCCCAGAGAGATCGACGTTCCCAGGTCGCCATGGGCCGCACGTTGCAAGGAATGAAAATAAAAACGGAAGATGTTGTGCTGGTCCAGTCGTGCCTGGCGCAGGGCCTGAACGCTGGCGGAATTCAAATGCGGATCGAGCTGCGCTTCATCCACGTCAAAACCTGGTGCCAGCCGCACAAGCGTCGCTGAGAGCAACCCTCCCAGCAGAACCGTGGCGACGATGGCGAGTCCATGCCGCGCAATTTTCCGCCCCAGCATGGTCGCAGGTCTCCTATTCCGCCGTGGCTCCGCGGGACTTTGTGTCCTGCTCGCGTTCGGCTGCTTCTGCGTGGTGCATCTGTTTCATGGAGTACATGCGGAGGTCGGCCTCGGCCAGCAGGCGTTCCACATCGGAGCCGTCGTCGGGACAGAACGCCATCCCGACGCTCAGCGTGATCACATCCCGCCCGCACACATGCCGGCCCGACTCGATGGCGGCCTGATTCAGGCGGTCGGCTTTGTCTTTCGCCGCTTCCGCGGTCAGCCCGGGAGCGGTAATCACAAATTCGTCTCCACCCATGCGCGCCACATAGTCGTAGCCGCGGCATACGTCTTTCAGCCGCGTCGTGAACTCGCGCAGCAGTTTGTCGCCCTCGAGGTGCCCGAACGAGTCGTTGATCGCCTTGAAGCCGTCGATGTCGCACACCAGCACCGCCAGCGACGTTTTCATGCGCCGGCAGCGCGCCACTTCCTGCGCCAGATGCACGAACAGCGAACGCGCGTTCGGCAGGCCGGTCAGATAATCCGTTGTCGCAGAGCTCTCGGCCTGCTGGTACTTCAAAGCGTTCTCCACCGAAAGCGCTACTTTCGAGGCGACCGCCAGTAGGATTCTCAAGTGGTCGGGCGTGAAAGAATCGCGACTCGTCTGATACATGGCCAGCACGCCAACCACGCCATTCAAGCCTTCGAGAGGCACCACCAGCGCCGATTGCAGCGTCGTATGCCGTCCCGGGTCGACAACGTAACCTGCTTCCACCTGCGGATTTCCGTTCATGATGGGCTTGCAGTTTGCCGCCACCCATCCGCATAACCCTTCGCCCACGCGGATTTTGAGCGACGACAGCATGCGGAAGTTTTCGCCGCTCACCAGTTCCGGCAACAACCAGCCGTTCCGGTTCACGAACACGGCGATGGAATCGTAGGGAATCATGCGCCGCAACCGCATCGACAAGACCGAAAGTGTCTCGCTCAAACTTAACGACACACCTAGATCCTGGCTCAGCTCAAACATGGTCTGCGCTTCTTGCCGCGCCGAGGCAATCGAACTCAGGAAGTCTCCGCTGTCCGAAGGGCCATGCGTGGGTTCGGTTCGTTCGAACCCAGCTGCCGGCGCCTGGCCGCGCTCCACCTTCACCGTCTTCGAGAGCGAATGAGGCGTGGCCGTGTCCTCCGACATCTGTGCGACGCGCTCCAATTCCACATAACGATCCTCAAGAATCGCGACGACCTGTGGATCGAACCACGAGCCCGACTTCTCTTTTACCTTCGCCATTGCCTCGCCTAACGGCAATGCCGGGCGATATTGACGGTGAGAAGCCAGAGCATCCAGACAATCGACAGCTGCCAGAATGCGTGCCCCAATCGGAATCTGTTCTCCGCTCAATCCCTCGGGATATCCCGTTCCGTCCCAACGCTCGTGATGGGAGCGCACAATCGGCGCTACGGGGTAAGGAAAGGCTACGCGGTCCAGAATTTCCGCGCCGACCAGCGGATGAACCTTCATCTTCTCGAATTCTTCAGGGGTGAGTTTGCCCGGCTTATTAATGATCTGTTCCGGCACTGCCAGCTTCCCAATGTCATGCAGCAGGGCGGCCGCACGCAGCGCCTCGATCTCACCTTCCGGCAGATTCAGTTGCGAAGCGATGGCCACCGCATAAGTGCGCACGCGCTGCAGATGGGTGTGAGTGGTGTGGTCTTTGGCTTCAATGGCCAGCGCCAAAGCCTCAATCGTCCGCATGTTCAGCGACGCAATCTGCTCCACGTGCCGCTTTTCCACTTCGACGCGCTCTTTCTCAGCCTCGAGCCTGCCCAGGTAGAGCCGGTACGATCGGTACACCCAATAAATCAGGGGCAGAACCAGCAGCGATGTCTCCCATCCCTCCGCTCGGTTCACAATCCCGACGAGTCCAACCGCCGCGGCACCTACGAGGTAATAAGGGAACGACCAGAAATAGCACTCCGACCAAACCTTGCGGCTCGACTTTCCCTCAGTCATCGCGATGACAACCGAAATCGGCAAAGTGTTGGCGAAGAAGAACACCAATGCTGCCACCATGAGCAGCATCGGCTTGTTCGATCCGAACCTCGCCGCGAGCCAGTGATAGCTGATGTAGGTGAGCGCGCTGGCGTTGGCCATCATGCCAGCCATGTTGAACAGCACTTTGACCGGATCCAGCCGCTTGCGCGCTTGCCAAACGCTCTGCACCAGGGTTGCCGTGCATCCAATTACCAGTGTTTCGGGGAGACTCAGTTCCAGCACACCCAGCAGGATGAACAGAAAGTTCACCGACATGGTGCCGTCGATCCCGGGCAGTTGCACCTTCAGTCCCGAAGCCAGCACTGCCACCGCCAGGTAGCACGCGAACCGCAGCAGATCCTGCGATTGCCAATGCAACAAGGCATACGCCAGCACCACCACGCCAATGGACGCGGTGATGCCGACGAATGCCTTCGTCTGAATCGACAATCCGTCCGTCTCTGCTTTCATGTACAACCCCGACCGCGAAGCTTCTCGGCCTCGAAGCCTGCTGTCCCCGATGACGCCCTCGTCATCCTCCCGCGCACACACAAAATTTACTGCGCGGACTTTTCAGCCCGCGCTCGGCCCTCGTGGAAGACATCTCTCCCGGTTCGAGCCTGCCCGCATCCTATTGCAAGGGTTAGCGGTACTAAAGCTTACTTAGGTAACCACACGAAAGTGGGGGGGGCATCACCAAGCGTCGAGCCTGGTCCGTATTGGAAAGCGGACTACAAAAGGAATCTCACTCGCCCCATCTCCGTCTCGCAGTGTGCATATTTCTGCAAGCTAACTCATCAGCCATACGTTACCTTGGTTACGCCCTTCGTAACACGCCTCTCGGTCCAAGTGCCCTGCCTGTGTCACCATCATTCCAAACGCCGACATATGCCGACTCCGCACCACAGTTCGGATCAGCAACAGCCCTTTACCAGCGCAGCAAATGGCGCCACGAACGCAGCATCTGCGCAGATGGCGGTCTTCTCCGCTGATCTGCAGGGAGAATTCAGGGCGTGCAACGCGGCGTTCTCCAAACTCTTTGGCTATTCATCTCAGGAACTCATCGGGCGGGATTTCTGTGCGCTCTTTACACAATCGGAAAGAGTCAACGGAGAAGACCGCTCACTCTTGCGGAAAGCGATTCTGTCGGCGATTTCCGCGCCGGTTGACTACCAGTGCCGGCTGTTCGCTCAGCCGAAGACGGGGCCAAGTTTTCCCGTGCAGTTCTCGGCCACGATTCTGGGCACCGCACCGGCAGCGCTGATCGCAGTCGTTGTGCCGCTGGCCGCCACGAGTGCCACCGCGGAGCTGGTGACATCATCGCCGGTGCTCTCCTCGCCCCCGCCGGGCGTGATCTCCCGCAAGATCGATGACACCATATTCATACTGGCCAGCCCCGTGATGCACCGCTTCATGGCTCTGGTCGATCGCGTCGCGGGCCACACCGAAACCGTGCTGATCACTGGAGAGACCGGCACCGGTAAGGAACTCATCGCGCGCACCATTCACGAGTCTTCAAACCGACGCAGCCGTCCTTGGGTCGACATCAACTGCGCCGCGCTTCCTGAGAACCTTGTCGAAAGCGAACTCTTCGGATACGAAAAAGGTGCGTTCAGTGGCGCCGATGCCTCCAAGCCAGGCTTGTTCGAGATGGCTGACCGAGGCACGCTCTTTCTCGATGAAATCGGCGAACTGCAACTGCAAACGCAGGTGAAGCTGCTGCGCGTGCTCGATGGCCAGCCTTTCTACCGGCTCGGCGGCCACCGTAAGATTAAGGTCGATGTCCGCATTGTGGCCGCCACCAACCAGGATCTCGAAGCCGCGGTCAGAGAAGGCCGTTTCCGTCAGGATCTCTTTCACCGTCTTGGTCAGATCCAGCTCCGGGTTCCTCCGCTCCGAGAGCGTCCCGAAGATATCGTTGCTCTCGCAGAACATTTCCTGCGCCTGAAGGCTCCCAGCAAAAATTTTTCCACGCAGGCGATTTCCGCGCTGCTCTCGCATCCCTGGCCGGGCAACATTCGCGAATTGCGCAACCTGGTCGCCAAGATGGCCATGGAATCCTCTGGCTCCGAAATCGACTTCTCACGGCTCAACGCCGCGCTCACCGGAGAGCCTGCCGCGCTGCGTCAAACTGCATCCATGCCCGTCAGCAATCTCGACAGCATGGAAGAGCAAATGATCATTAAGGCGTTGGAACGCACTGGCGGCCAGCGCACGCTCGCCGCCGAGCAACTCGGAATTTCCCGCCGCACCCTGAGCCGCAAGCTGAAGGAATACAACATCAACTTCGCTCCCGGGGAAACCACTGCGTCGATGGGCTTCATCAGCAACGAACAGCAGAAATTCTTCCGCACCCGCGTTGAAATTCCTGTGAAGGTCCGAAGTTCGCAAGGCGAAGAAATCTCGGTGCAGGGAGTTAACCTGAGCACCGGAGGAATGGGTCTCGACGGCTTGAAAGAGCCACTGCGCTTCGCGGGTTTGCTCGACATCAGTTTCCTTCTGCCCGAAACCGACATCCTCTTCCAGGCCAAAGCTCGCCTCATGTGGGTCGGCGACGAGGGTCGAGTCGGCATTCGCTTCGCCGTCATCGAACCTGCCCTCTTCGAACAACTCCAGCATTGGACCAACCGCAAGATGAAAGAAGAAGGTTGGGATTTCCCCGCCTAGGGCCCATTTTTCAGCCCTTTCGAGTGTTCCCAGTATGCAAGAACTTTCATCCTTGACGGGGTACCCGCCCGAACCCAGAATGGTTCCAACTCCCCTGCGTCCTTCTGTTCTCTAGGCTCCGCCTCCGAGACACGAAGAGCGTTTCCCATAGGCCTAGTGGTGCTACCCAAGGGGTTTCTTTGAGTCCCTCGGAAGGTTCAACCAGCTGTTTCGCATTGGACTTCGAACCCCCCTTCGTCGTCCGGAAACGAACACCCACGTTCTCCTTGTTGAGAGGTTTCATGAAAGTACAGACCCGTCCTCTTCTGACCCTTTTTGCCATTGGCACTTTGCTGACTCTGGTCGCGACTCTCCCTGCTCTCGCTCAGGACCTCTCTTCTTCGCCATCTTCTCTAGCCTTTGGAGACGTGTATATCGGCGTGCCTTCCGGCAGTAAGGTGCTGACCATCACCAACCTTACGGGCAAAGGCCTCACCATCGAGAGCATCGGGTTTGATTGTCCCGGCTATGACATCGCGTCTGGCGTGGCTCCCTTTTCTTTCGGCCTGACGCAGAGCATCACGCATTATTCGATCTTTTTGAATCCGACGGCTCCGCAGAACTACAACTGCAACTTCGTCATCAACCTGAGTGACAGCACGGTCTTCAAGGTGCCGCTGACCGGTACAGGAGTTGTAAGTACCGGCGTCTCTTCCTTGAATAAGTCGGCGTTTACTTTTCCCAATCAGAAGGTCGGGAGCACCAGCGCCGGGCAAACCGTTACGATCACCAATACCGGCACCGGTACTGTGACTCTAACGGGCATCACCCTGTCGCCGCCGAGCTTCACGACGAACAACGTGACCCTGCCCACCGATATTGCGGCGGGTGGCACCCTGCCGATTACGGTGTACTACACCCCGAGTGGAGTCGAGTCCGAAACCGGCGCACTGGATCTCACCTACACTCAAGTGACCGATAACGGGATCACGCTCAGCGGGAACGGAATTGCACCCACATCTCTGGTGGTCTCGAGTCCGCCGACGTTGCCACAAGCCACGCAGAATGCGGTGTATGAAACCAATCTGGCCGCCGAGGGCGGGACAGGTTCCTATACCTGGACAGTGTCATCTGGATCGTTGCCCTCTGGATTGACGCTCTCCAGTACCGGCGCCATTACGGGCACGATCGCGTCCACCGTGGCTACAGGAAACTACACCTTCACAGCAAAAGTAACTGACACGAGTTCTGGTTCCACCGCCACAGCACCGCTGTCGATCGGCGTGTTCGCCAACCTGGCCGACAACTGCAGCGATATCTCCTTCGATGTTCCCAACACCACCACGCCCATGACCGCGCTCAACGATTTGGGCACGGGAACTTATCAGGGCTCGGAAGGCGGCTTGTATCCCAATGGCAGCAACGTGCGGCCAGCTTCGCACGACGCTGACGGCGTGAACTTCGCGAAGGGAATTGTTCCGCTCGATGCCAATGGGAATTACAGCCCGACCGGCAAGTACGTAATGATGGCCATCGGCGAATCGACGGCACAGAACGAGTTCAGCCGGTTCATTCCCATTGCATACGCCGATCCCGCAAAGAATCCCTATCTGGTGATAGTCAACGGTGCTCAGGGCGGCGGTACGCCCTTTGTATTCGAGAGTACGAGTTCGCCGTATTGGTCCACGGTGATCAACAACTATCTTCCCCAGAGCGGCGTGACTGCCAATCAGGTTGTCGTGATCTGGATGGAAGATACCGATGGAATCTCCACCGGAACCTTCCCCACCGACATCGCCGAGTTGCAGACCGAATACGAGACCATGATGCAGACCATGCACACTCTGTTCCCGAATTTGAAGATGGTCTACTTCTCGTCGCGTGTGTACGGCGGATACTCCAATGGCGTCGGCCATCCTGACAATCCTGAGCCCTATGCCTACGAAGTTGGGTTCGCAGTGAAGTGGGCAATTCAGGACCAGATCAACGGCAACCTCAATTTGAACTACAACCCCGCTTTGGGACCAGTCGTCGCTCCTTGGATGTCGTGGGGAACGTACTACTGGTCGAATGGCATGCTCGGCCGGAAGGACGGACTGCAATGGGACTGCGCCGACTTCTCCGCTGATGGAACGCATCCGTCAACGCAGTACGGGCAGTTGAAAGTTGCAACCGCACTCCTCAACTTCCTCAAGACCGACGAGACCACCACGCCCTGGTATCTGACGCAAGCGACCACTCTCACTCCGACTGGCGGGAATAATCAGACGGGCGCTGTCGGCACCAAGCTGCCAACCGCACTCACCGTTTTGGCCTCGAATAACGGCACCGCGGTTTCTGGCGTGAGCGTAAACTTCGCCGACGGCGGAGCAGGCGGAACCTTCAATCCAAGCACGGCCGTTACCAACAGCAGTGGCATCGCGACCACCAGTTACACTCTGCCGACCACGGCTGGCACCTATACCATCACTGGCAACAGCGCAGGTTACGTATCCGCGACGTTTACCGAAACCGCCACCGCCGCGGTCAAGACGATCGCCGTGAACGGCGGCAATAATCAGACCGGCCTGGCGGGAAGCACGTTGCCGGTAGCACTCACCGTAAAGGCTACCAACAACGGAAAAGTCGTCTCTGGCTTAACCGTGTCCTTCATCGACAACAAGGCAAAGGGGGTTTTCAATCCCCCGAACCCGGTTACGAACAGCAACGGCATCGCGTCCACTATGTACACGCTGCCAAGTACAGCCAAGACGGTGACCATTTCTGCGGGAGCCGTCGGCTACTCGACGGCCTCGTTCACCGAGACCTCGACTGCGGCGGGCAAGGTTATCACGGTGATCGGCGGCAACAATCAAACCGGCCAAGGTGGCAAGCCGCTCCCGCTCCCGTTGACGGTAGAAGCCACCAACAACGGGACCATCGTTTCCGGTCTCAGCGTGACCTTCATCGACAATGGCGCAAAAGGTACTTTCACTCCCAACCCGGCGGTTACGAACAGCAGCGGCATCGCGTCGACCACTTACACGCCGCCGAACGCGGCTAAGAGTATAACCATCACCGCGGGCAGCATTGGCTACACCTCGGCAACTTTCAAAGAGACTTCCACCGTAACCAAGACCCTTGCGGTAAACGGCGGCAATAATCAGTCGGGCACAGCCGGCACGGCGCTGCCCACGGCGTTGACGACTCTAGCCACCTCGAACGGCGTCGGTGTTGCTGGTGTGAGCGTGGCCTTTACCGACGGCTCAACCGGGACTTTCAGTCCAAACCCAGCCATCACCAATAGTAGCGGTATCGCGTCCACCACTTACACTCTGCCCAGCACAGCGGGCACCTATACCGTCACTGCCAGCAGCACCGGTTACACCTCCACGACCTTCACCGAGACCGCAACCACTGCCGTAACCGTGGCACAGCTGGGGCTGGTTTCGGGCGGAAAACAGACTGGAACCGTAGCGACCACTCTGCCCTTGCCGATTGTCGTGAAGGCCAAGGATTCTTCCGGGGCGATTGTCGTTGGAGCCTCCGTCAGCTTCACGGACGGCTCGGGCGGCACCTTCTCCCCGAACCCGGCAGTGACCGATTCGACCGGGCAAGCCACCACTTCATACACTCTGCCCACCGTGGCGAAAAGCCTTACTGTGACGGCATCCGTTGGAAGCGTAACTACAACCGCCAGCGAGAAATCGGTGGCTGCGGCCGCCTCCAAGAACTCCATTGTTTCCGGCAATAACCAGTCTGCGAATCCCAACACCTTGCTGCCCAACCAGCTCGTCGTGTTGGTCACCGACCAATACAACAATCCCGTCTCTGGATTCACCGTAACTTTTTCCGACAACGGCGCGGGAGGCACATTCTCCACCACGACCCCCGTGACCGATTCCCTAGGACACGCCACGGTCTCTTACACGACGGGGTCTACGGCGGGAACGATCACGATCTCAGCAGGGGCAACCGGAATTAACACGGTCAACTTTACCGAGACGGTTAACTGAGGCTAGGTTCAACTTCATGTGGGTATTCCTGGGGCAATCCGTCCCGGGAGATTTCCACAGCCCAACCCTGTGACATCTGACCTTGCCTTCCACAGGTAAAGAAGCAGATGATCTCCAAGGCGCTTAGCAGACTGGTCAGCCGCTCTCACCAGGCACGCAAGTTATTTGTTATCAGTATTTTGACCCATAACCTGTTGGAGCTCAAGATTTTTGCACGGCATTTTTCCGGTATGAATATGCATGACTAATCAATTTCGCGGTAGGCTGGTTGGACTGTGACAGGGTGCAACTTTTGCATGTATGGGCGGTCTAATTAAAGTAGGGGCATGAAAATGCCGACAGAACAGATGGGAGGAAAGGAGAGAAATTAACGGGAAATTAACGCCTTGATGTCACGGCTGCTTCGGTTTCTTCATTAATCTGTAGAGCGTGCCATCGTGGAATAGGCGCTTCGGATCTGGTTTGCCACTGGCACCGATAGTGTTATCAGTTCTAAGGTACTGATGTACTCGGGCCACTTCATTGTCAGATGCGTCCCTATATGAGACCATCTGACTACGGGTGCAAAAAGGTTCGTTGGCAACGGTCAGGGCAGGATGACGATCTTCCAGCAGAACCGTGGACAGTTCGCCGGTCTTCGTCTTTTCCCACAGCCCTCCCTCGTTGAACATTTTCTGCATCTCAGTTGGTTCTATACGTTTCATATGGCATAATGGCGCACCAACGCCGGAGGTTCCAAAAATGATTGCTGAGTCCCAAATTCGCGAACAACTGGGCCACTATCTCCGCGGGGATATTTCGCTGGATGTATTCGAGGACTGGCTTGTGCAGCGCAGCTGGAATATGCACAAGGACAGTGACGAAGCTGCCCAAAAATTGGCATCCCAGATCGAGTTGCGTTTAGCCGAGCACTCCAGCGGACACCTTGATGAAGCCGCGCTGCGAGAAGAGTTCCGTTCTTTTGTAACCAAGTTCACTGTAGAAATCGTTTTTGGGGGTGCGCCCCTATCGCCGGAGCCGCAAGCGCAAAACCGTATCGCAGTCGCACCCCCGCAGGTCATTGCGTTTCGACACCCGGCGGCCCTGTCATTCCAGGGGGGATTTGCACATGCTGATAAATCACCCGCAGGGGAACTCGGGTAATAATGTCACCCTCAAGCAACACGTCAAACCAATAGATTCCTTGTTCATTGGCGTACAGGCCGACTGGCATAACCGCCTGTACGCCGCGATCTCCACCCTCAAAATAAAACGGTATCTCTGGCCCCTCCGTTTGGACTTGGCTCGGTGAATTGCAGCGAAGTCTTACGTTGTACTGCCCGTGCATCTCGCCAGACTTGAATAGGATCGCCATGGTTAACTGTACTGGCGTGGGCTGCATTTCTCGCGTCGTCCCAATAAGCGGTAACGTGTCAATTACTCGAATTACACTCAGATTGCCAGTGTTTGCTTCCACAATCGCAGTCTGGCAGAACGTAGCAACCAAGACCCACGGTCTCGGGACGGATATTTCTACCGGCTCGGGCATGATGCACTCTCCCAAAAAACAAGCGTCCAATCATACACGAAGTAGGGGTGTGATGGAGCCATAAGGGGCGTAAGCAGTGGGAAGAAACGAGCAAGACGAAGCCAGCCCGAAGGGCGAAAGAACAGTTATGCTGCAGATACATCCCAGACTGGTTTCTGCTGCCCAAGACCTTATGCGATGTGGGAGCTGATCTACGGCAACTGCCAAACCGTATCGAGCACCGTGCCATCGACCCACTTCACGATGGCGACCGGACGATCGCGGTGAACCGGTCGTTGAGGTTTCCCGCCGCAGATGCGTTCGACTTCTCGTTTGATTTCCCGCAGCGGTCGAATCGGCAGCTTTGAGCTTTTCACTGCATCCAGAAGATCCTGCCGCCGCGGGTTGATCGCGATACCTCGTTCGGTCACCACGACATCGATTAATTCTCCCGGCCCGCACAGCGTCGTTACGTCGTCGACAATCACGGGAATGCGGTCGCGGAACGAAGGCACTGCCAGGATCGTGCACTTTGCAGCAAGGCAGTTCTGCCAGCCGCCAATGCCGTGAAGCAGCCGTCCATCGGAATGCGTGACAACATTGGCGTTAAAGTTTGTGTCGACCTCGGTGGCGCCGAGCACGACTGCATCGACCATCGACGCGAAGTTCCCTTTGCCGTGATAGTTGTACGAAGTGAACGGCGAAGTGGCCACATGCCGCGGGTTCGTGGCCATGGAGCGCACGCCGTCGAGGTCAAAGGTCTGGCCGTCGAGAATGTAGTCAGTGAGTCCTTCTTCCAGCAGTTCGACGAGATACTTAGTCGATCCGCCGCGCACAAAGCGCGCTTTCACGCCCGCCTGCTTCATCATCTGCTTGAGATAGCTGACGAACGCGAGCGCGATGCCGCCCGCGCCTGCCTGAAATGAGAAGCCGTTGCGCATGATGCCCGCGTCGCGCAGAAAACGCGCCACAAATTCGGCGATGCGCAACCGATCGGGTGAACGCGTGATCTGCGTGGTGCCGGAAACAATTCTGGAAGGATCGCCGATGGACTCGACCTCAACCACGTAATCGACGTGGTTGCCCTGGATCTGCCACGGAACGCAGGGAAACGGAACCAGATTGTCGGTGACGACAATAACGTGGTCCGCATACATCGAATCCGCCAGCGCGAAACCGAGAGAGCCGCACGCCGACTTGCCGTGAGAGCCGTCGCAGTTGCCGAACGCATCGGCCGTAGGCGCTGCGATCACCGCGATATCAATATGAACTTCGCCGTCCTGAATCGCTTGCCAGCGCCCGCCGTGCGAGCGCAGCACCCCCATGCCTCGCATCTTGCCCTGCGTGCAGTAATCGCCCAGCGGACCGTTCATGCTGCCTTCGATGTGATCGATGACTCTCGACTCCATCAATTCAATTGCACTCTTCTGCGAAGGAAACGATGCGCTGGGGAACCATGTCAGGTTCTTCACCCCGATCTTCGCAGCAGCTTCCAAGGCCATGAGCGCGACGCGGTCTCCGTCGCGGAGGTGATGATGGGAGGAAACGACCATGCCATCGCGCAAGCCGCACTTCCGCAGCGCGCTTTCGAGATCGGGCACGCGCTTGTCGCCATTCGCGGGATAGTCTGCCGCGGTGCGGATGGCCGGCGAGGCTTTGATATCCAGCGGCCGGTATTTTCCGACACCCATGTATGGGACCTGAGGACGCCCATTGACGGTTTCCGGGACAACGCGTCCCGCCGCGTTTGCGGCCAGTTCAGTTTTTTCGAGGATTGCCATTTGAATCACCCCTGGAGCGACACGTTATGAGACCAGTCCCATCGCCTGCGCGCGCGCCATCAGTTTGAGGGCACGTTGCACGACCGGAGGATCGATCATCTTCGATCCCAGGCTTACGACTCCGAGGCCCTTCTGCTGTGCCTGGTTGTAGGCCACGACGATCTTGCGTGCGCGCTCGATTTCCGCCGCCGTGGGCGCGAACGCTTCGTGAATTAC
This sequence comes from uncultured Acidobacteriaceae bacterium, assembly GCA_963701935.1. Taxonomy (GTDB): domain Bacteria; phylum Acidobacteriota; class Terriglobia; order Terriglobales; family Acidobacteriaceae; genus Sulfotelmatobacter. Next base: position 445,812 of record CAVPBT010000008.1, read on the forward strand.
CGCGATCTGCAGTGGGTGAACGCAGCCCATGCCTTCAAACCCGAGAGCGCGGGAGTTCAGGCCCCAGGTGCGCAGGCCTTCCATGTCGCCGACGTCGCCAAAGACCGAGTCGATGGCCTGCACGCCAGCGGCGTGTGCGGCGTTTACGACCCGCTGTCTCGCATAGAGCGACTCCGCGCCAGTTGAGGTCTTCACTACGCCTAAGTCCGCTGTGTAATCTTCCAGTCCAATCGTCAAGGCGACGATCTTGTCGCTCGCTTTGGCGATGGCAAATGCGTTCTCGATTCCAAGAGCGGATTCGAGAATCGGCATCAGCCATATCGGCCGCGTGACGCCGTATTCAGCCTTGATTTCCGCGATGCGCACGGTAGCCTCGATGATCTGATTTGGAGTCTCGACCTTAGGAATCAGGATCAAGTCCGGAGATTCGGGGACGACCTCGTCCAAATCCTGCAGTCCGAGCGGCAACTGGTTGATGCGCACCATGCGTTCGCATTGCAGAAAGTCAACAGCGCGCAGAGCGTTGCGCACCAGCAGGCGCGCGGCGTCCTTCTCGCTGGCATGGACGGAATCTTCGAGGTCGAGAATGATGGCATCGGCTCCGTGCAGCGCGGCGTTGACGAAATATTTGGGCTCGCTGCCGGGAACGTAAAGCCGCGAGCGCCGCAAGCGATCGCGCGCGGAAGACTCGGGCAGCGCGATGCGGTCGGGGAGCACGCGTGTGCCCTGGCCCAGTCCGGCGCTCCGTACCGCAGCTTCGATGCGCGCAGCAATGACGAAAGGCAATGCGCCCTCATCGTGGATCTGAACCTGCGCGTGGCGCACGCCCAGCGCTTCCAGCACCTCTTCGGCCTGCCTGCGGATCGACTCGCCGTAGTAGGGCTTGACCCGAGATTCGAGCTCAATGGCGATGCCGCCATGTTCGCGGGGTTCAATGCGCACGTGCAGGTCTGAGCGGATTTCAGGACCGAAGTGTCCGGCCTCTCCGCTCGACAATGCGTTGCTCACGATTACATTGCTCATGGTTCGAGCTCCTGTGTTTCCAGTACCGCGATCGCCTCTTCTTTATGTCCGTTCAGGCCCTTGCCGATCCATTCCTCGTCTGGTCTGACCGAGTGGAAACGAACAGTGCAGGTAGAACCGTCAAACGCCACAATGATTCGGAATTGCTTTGTGCCGTGCAAACGCGAAAGCCGGTCTTTCAATTCTCGCGCCAGTGCCAGCCCTCGGCCCAACATTTCCAGGGGAGCAAGCCCGCCATTTTCCAGGTAGTCCTCAATGTGGACATGATTCACGAAGCATTCGTACCCGGTGCGATCCGGAAAATCGACCCGCTGGACCGGTCCCTTCTTGAGGAGTGACAGGAATACGCACTCTTCTTCCTCGACGAAGCCTCCGTTCAGCAAGGCTAGCAGTTTCTGGGGCAAGGCGTTGGGATCGTCGAGGTTCTCGGATCGAATCTCGTCATAGAGAACCTCCATCTGGGGATTGCTCTTCACTCGAACTCCCGCTCCGAACCTGCGCAGGCCAGTTCTCGGGTCGCCTCCAGCTTGTCGAGAATCGCGTCGGTCATTTGCACTGTGCTGGCCGCGCCCTGGCTGATTGCTTTGCTGCCGCCCTGGATGCGCATCATGTCGTACGTGCGCACCTTGCCTTCTTTCACGACCGCGGCGATGGCGTCGCGAATGCGGCGCGCTTTCTCGATCTCGCCAACATGCTCCAGCATCATGACCGCCGACAGGAACATTGCAATCGGGTTCACGATGGGCAGATTGAGTTCCGCATACTTGGGCGCCGAGCCGTGCGTCGGTTCGAAGACCGCGACTTCGTCTCCAATGTTGCCGGACGCAGCGAAGCCCAATCCGCCGATCAGTCCAGCAAATGCATCAGAGATCACGTCGCCGAACAGGTTCGACGCGACGACGACTCCATATTCTTCCGGGTTCTTGGTCAGCCACATGGTCTGTGCGTCGATGTTCGTCGACCACAGCGCAATGCCCGGATATTCCTTGGCCACGGCCTTGGCTTCGTCCTCCATCATTCCGGATGTCTCGCGCAGAACATTGGGCTTCTCGCAAATCGTCACCGACTTGTAGCCGTACTTCTTTGCCCACTCAAAAGCCGCCTGGCAAATCTTGCGCGCTGCCGGGCGAGTAATAATGCGCACCGAGATCGCAAGATCCGGCCCAGGAACGGCAGCGAACGCCTTGAACTTGGAATGCGTGGCGAGCGCGGCGCGAACCTGCTCCGGCGGATTGGTCCACTCGACGCCCGCGTACAGGCCTTCGGTGTTCTGGCGGAAAACCACCACGTTGACCAGTGGTTCTTCAAATCCTCCTGCGGTCTTCTTGCGGATGAAGTTCAGCGGGTTTCCAGGAAACGAGATGCAGGGACGAATGCAGGTGTCGAGATGGAAGCGCTGCCGCATGGTCACAATGGGGCTGAAATACGAGTAGCCCTTGCCGCGGAGCTCGGGCGCGAGTTCGGCTTCCGCCTGCTTTTTGGGCTTGGACGTGATGGCGCCAAACAGTCCCAGCTTGTGCTTAGCCAGCAGATCGACGGTGCGTTGCGGCAGGGCATTGCCCTCGCGGCACCAGCAGTCCCAGCCAATGTCGGCGTGAATATACTCGGCGTCGAAGCCGACTGCCTTCAAAATCCGCAAGGCCTCGGGCAGAACCTGATTGCCGATTCCATCTCCGGGCATGGTGACTACAGTGTGTTTTGCCATTGCTAAGTCTCCTGAAACTAGTCTCCTGAAACCACGACAGCGGCTTGGTACTCGGGCTCACGATGCAGTCCCAGTTTGGCTGCAATTACGTTCTCGGCTCCGCCGGCAACTACTAATGACTGCGGCACATTGCCGAGTGGTGGGAAGGCGAAACGCTCCCCATGCCACGCAACAACGCTGGTAGTGAAATCGATTTCCACGTTCTCACCAGGGATGATGGTCTTATCTTTATTGGCGACTTCACTGGAGAACTGCTCGCGCAGACGCTTCGCCAGCGCCTGAACCTCGATGCACAAAAAGCCGTTGTTGTAGGCGTTGCGGAGGTAGGTTTGCGAGAAACTCGCCGCGATGACCAGCGGGATGCCCTTGGCCTTCAGGCAGGTAACCGCCTGCTCGCGGCTCGATCCGGTGCCGAAGTTGAATCCTCCTACGATGACATCTCCGGCGTGTGTGCGGGAGGCAAACATCGGGTCATAGTTCTCCATGACCACGCGGGCCATCATCTCGGGCGTCATGTCGTCGCGGTAGGTGTAGTCCTTGCCATAGATGGCGTCGGTATTGACGTTGTCTTGCGGCATGAACACGAGCCGGCCTTGCACGCGCTCGGGGAATCCGGGAAGGATTTCCACGCGTTCCGCGGCCTGCCCATTGGTGGCGAACTCTTCGTACTTACGAACAGGCGCACGATCTGCACTCCGGCGAGGCCCAGTGATATAGCCCGCGACTGCCGATGCGGCTACGACTTCCGGACTGGCGAGGTAGCACTGGGCTTCCCGCGATCCCATCCGGCCTTTGAAATTCCGGTTCGTGGCTGAAATTCCGACCTCGCCCTTCTCAAGAAGTCCCGTGCCGAGACCGATGCAGGGACCGCAACTGGGTGGAAGCGGAATGGCCCCGGCATCGAGCAGAGTTTGCCACACTCCGCGCTTCTCGGCCTCCCGTTGCGTCCAGGCACTGGCCGCTCCGACATAGAGCTTTACGCCCGGCGCGACCTTCTTGCCACAGAGCACCCAAGCCGCGGCCTCAAGGTCATCGGCGCGTGAGTTTACGCACGACACGAGATATGCCTTCTGGATGGCTACCTTCTTCTGCTCGATCGCCGCGAGAGATTGCATGACCTGCACGCTGTCCGGCCCGGAGACATGCGGCGTGACCTGACTGAGATCCAGAACGATGCACGCGGCATAAGCGGCATCCGGATCCGGGCGCGGCGGATTTTGAATCCAGCGCTCAATGTCCTTCTCCGTGAAGCGTTCAATACCTTGTTCCCGCAGCTGCCGGTAGACACCGCGCAGATAGTGGATCGTGACATCGTCCACCGGGAACCAGGCGACAATCGGCCCCCACTCGGTGCTCATGTTGGAGATCGAGAAACGGGCGTCCATCGGGAGACTGGCCACGCCCGTCCCAGAAAACTCGGTGGCCGCGTTGAGCGCTTCGTCATGGTTATAGAGGCCGCAGAGCGTGATGATGACGTCTTTACCGCTCACGCCTTCCGGCAGTTTGCCTTCGAGAACGACTTGAATGGTGCGCGGAATCTGCCACCAGAACTCACCGGTTGCCCATACCGAAGCGGCGTCGGTGCGGACGATCGGCGTGCCAACGGCCCCGAGCGCGCCGTACATGTTGGAATGCGAGTCCGACGCAACCACGAATGATCCCGGAAGAACATAGCCGCGCTCGATCATGATCTGGTGGCCGATGCCCGATCCGGCGGGATAGAAATCGACTCCGTGCTCGCGGGCGAAGGCTTCGATCGAACGGTATTTCTTCAGATTGGCTTCGTCGCGATTCTGGATGTCGTGATCGAGCGCAAAGACGAGCTGCTTCGGGTCGTGGATCTTCTTCACCCCAATTGCCTTGAACTTGCTCATCACGGCCGAGGTGTTGTCGTGCGTCATGGTGTGAGACGGCCGGATGGAGACGAAGTCACCGGTGCGCAGCGGGCGCTGCGGGCCATCGGCGAGGTGGGCTTGCGCGATCTTTTCGACGATTGTTTGAGGCATACGGAGACTCCAGTCGTTTCGCGAGCAGCCGAGCGCCCTCGTTGCTCGTTGACCCTTCAGCGAGTGCTTTTATGCCAGAACAGACTTGCGGCTCTTCTGTCCTCTGGCGCGTGGCCTCGCTCCATTCTTGTGATTGGCGGTCTTGGCCTTGCGAATGTCGGCTTCCATCAATGCCATTAATTCGCTCACGGAGCCGACCCGCTCCAAATTCCAGACCGCTTCTTTGACGCGCTTCTGGGCGCCGCTCGACAGCACGCCTTCGGCCAGCGCGGAAAACTTTTCTTCGACCTCCTGATCCGTCAGCGGATTGCGCGGATCCCCTTTCGGATAATCCAGTTGTTTGCGGAAAGAACGTCCATCGGTTGTGTTGATGTTCACGATCACCCTCTGTAATGCTGGAAATACCTTCTCAATCTCTGGGTCAGCGACCACTTCGACTTTCCGTAGTTGCGCCCGAATCGCCGGGTCCATGATCTTCTCCATGGTGAACTGCACTGGCGTCACCTGGCGGTCGACCAACGCGGCCGCGATCACGTAAGGCAGGGAGTGATCGGCCGTCTCCCTGGTGTGCGGATCATACTTGCTGGGATCGGAGAGAATGTCGGCGGCACGAGCCAGCGAGCGAATCTGGATCTTCTCCACCCGGTCGGGGTGCAAGTCATTAGTCTTGACCAGATCGAGCACGGCTGAGATGGGAGTGTGAGTCAGAGCCTCGGTGGGAAACGCTTTCATGCCGCATTGCGTGATGCGCCAGGACCCGCCCAGCCACTCCGTCAATCGATCGAGTTTCCACTCCGGCTTGAAGACGTGGGTCAGTCCTTCCTTACCGTCGACCACGTGCTCCGGGCCGGTGTAGCCCTTCTCCGCCAGCAGTGCCGCCAGCACGCCGCTCTGGGTCGCCATCGGATCGACAGTGTTTTTCATCATGGTCAGTTTGCCAGCGGTGACGGCGCCCAGCGTGCAGTGACGGCTGGCGGAGATGCCGATGGCGTGCTGGATTTGTTCCCAAGTCAGGTGCAACGCACGTCCGGCGACGATAGGCGAAACGAAAGCGGTGAGCGTGGCATGATGCCAGCCGCGCTCGCGGATTCCCGGAAACGCCGCTTCGCAAAACCGCATTTCGAATTCATGGCCGAGCACGAGGCCGACGATGAGTTCCTTGCCACCGCTATAGGCACGTTCGCAACAGGCGATCGCGGCGGGAAAGATGTCGGACGGGTGCGACGGGTCCTGCTTCCAGTAGATGTCGTTGTAATCCATGCAGCGAATCATGAGCGCATTGGCTAGCGACGCGGAGACGGGATCGAAGCGCCGCCCGGTTCCGATCACGGTAGCGAGTCCCCGGCCTGCCACTTCGTCGAGAACGTCGAGTGCGATCTTTACGTCGTGTTGTCGATAGCCTCCGAGGGCGCAGCCGAACGAATCGAGTAGGAAACGTTTCGCCTGATAGACGGCCTCGGGAGACAGGTCTTTGTATTGCAGAGAAGCGGCCCAGCGGGACATCTTGGCGGTCACGTTCTCTGGCGGAGGAGAAATCGGTTTCTGGGCTGACACGGGCATTCTCCTTAGGGTTCGACTTTGATGTTCTTCGGATTCTTGAAGGGCAGGAACGCCATGAAGTCGGCGTGATGCACGATAAAGGCTTCGGTAGTGCGCTTGACCAAATCGCCTTCCGCGGCGTGGGCGGCGATGATGTGGCAGACGGCGTCGGGGACGCCGGATTCCAGTGCGAGAGCGACACCGGTGAAGGGATGGCGCAGGGCCTCGCCGCGCTCGCTCTGGCGGCTCTGGCCGTCGGGCCCAATTTCATATTCCAGCAGTTTGCCGACGTCGGCCAGGATTGCGCCCGCGATCACGGTGTCAAGGTCGACGGGCAACGCGCGTCCCATGAAAGCCTGCATGGCGAGCGCGCTGTCGCGGGCAATGTGCACGACGCAGCGCTTGTGCTCCATGAAAGTGATGGGGCAGTTCAGGACCAGCAGGGTGAAGGGGATCTTATTCAGGTCGTCGGCCGTCAGCGGGCTGCGCTCGAGGGCCTTGATCCAGGTCTGTGTAACTTGTTCACGTAATTGGAGATCTGCGATCCAGTCGATCTCCGGCCAAAGGCGCTTGATAGTGTCCCGCATACGCGTGGCAATGCAAACTATTCAGGCTAGCTTGGGACGGGGGCGGAGGACGACGATTCGAATCACAGGGGTGTGTGATTTGAGAACGCCGGGGGACCCTCCATAAGGGCTTACTTGAGAATTAGTTTCGAGTTGCCCGTAATCCAGTCTGGAACTCTATGTGCGAACACAGGACTGGCAGTTCAGGGGAAACACTACTCTATCTTCTGAAGCTTGGCTTTCTCTTCCGATACAAACGATGATTTCGCAGCTGGGTCGAGTGTTTCGTCCGATGGAGCGAGAACAATGGCACGTTGCACTGCCGCTCTCGCGTTTTCTTTTTCGTTAACCGACAAATACCCGTCTGCGAGGCTGTCCTGGGCATTCGCCGACTGAGGGTGTGCCCATGCGTTCAGCTGGAAAACCGCCAGGGCATCTTTCGGATGCCCTTGGCCGAGCAGGTTGTATCCCCAAGTGTTGAAGCGGCTCTCGTCCATACAGGAGGCCAGGTTGTCGTCTCCGCAACTTGCCACGAAAGCCCGCTTTGCAGCCTCAAGTCCATTGGCGCCCGCCACTGCTGCCGCATCCAGCGGAGATGGAGGAGGTGGTACGGAAGCCAAGTGCTTCACAGAAATCGCTTCAGTCTGTCTAGCAAGAAGGTCGATCTCGCCTAAGACATTCGAATCCGATTTCAGTTTCGCGTCCAAGAAGGAAAGCACAATCTTGCACGCTTCCTCATATCCCGCACGCCCGGTCTCTCGGTTCCACCCGTTGAGGGGATAGCCCGTCGGGAGCGGCGCATGGAACTGTGCTCCGATCATCGCGAACGAGGTGAAGTCGCTGTGATGCATCTTCCCTATCGTGATGAAGGTGCGATCGGAATGGCGAAACGATTCAACAGCACTGAGGTCGAGAGGCTCGTTGCCCTGCGCACCCTGGGCACGGCGAAGGTCCAGAAAAGCAGCCTGCATCCTTTGAGGTGCGTAGCCGTAGGAGTGCGTGAGCACGCTGGACAGTCCTTGGAACCCATACGTTCCATCCAAGGCAATGACGGCAGAGATATCGCCGTTGCGCAATCCCAGGATGACCGCCTCGATGGCCCCGACGCTGTGTCCTATCACCGCAAGCTGGGTTTTGTCGATGGTTGGCTCCGTTTGCAAAACAGACCACGCAAACTCCATGTCCCGGACCGACGATTCCAAATCGTCGGGAGTTCGCGACTGAAATGTTTGTTCGTCGGACGGCCCGGGTAACGAGATGCTGGCAACGATATAGCCTTGGCTGGCCAAATACTCAGCCAGAATGGCGTTTGAATTGATCGGAGCATTCAGTCCGCCGAAATAGAGGACTACAGGAAAGGCTCCCTTTTCTGGCGGGGCATCGCGATATGCATTCATCTCCGCTGATCGCAAGGCTGGGATCTCGGCACCGGGCACGGAGCTGGCAGCATCATCTCGGCTACGCTGCCTCATGATGGTATTAAGCGCGGCGAAATCTAGCGGTGCAATCTGGTCGACATAGTCGCCAAAGCGCATCTTCGTGGCTGATGGATCCGGCAACGCCGGGTACCAGACGTTTATTTGGATCGGACGCCCCTTCAGATCAGGCGAGAATTTGCCATCGTAACTCCGCGTCGATTTCCAGGTTCGTGAATTGTCATAGCGGAAGATCGTGCGAAAACCTACAGTATGGGCCCCGGCATGCAGATTGCCGAAGAGTGGTGGAGCTGGCTTCGGCCTAGGGCTGACGGCCTCTGTTGGGAGTAGAGCGTTGGACCCCATCGATAATGCGAGAATAGGCGGAAGGAGAACGAACTTCCATGAAATGAGCATGTTCCTGAGTACGAAGCCGAAACACCGCCGGTTTCACTTTTTTTATGTGAGAACCCCTTCAGTGCCCGTCATGCGCCAGCAGGAACCCGCTGGTTGAATGGTCGGCTACTCGGAAGTTACCGTTCAGAAACCGGCTGGCGGGGTCAAGTTCTGGCCCGTCCTGCTTAAGTCTAGTTCTTATAGGGCCGCCCCCAGACTGGAGACTCTATCGGTGCGGGTTTCGTTAGGGACTCTGCAGGAGGCTCTGGATTTCTTTCTCGAAGATTGCAGCATCGGTGGCTCCAATATGCCTCGCGTAGATGTGCCCGTCGCGGGTGATCAGGAATGCGATGGGCAATCCCAGAACGCCACCGTACATCGCGCCTGTCTGCGCCGTTCCCATCACGACCGGGTAGTTCATGTGGAATTGCTGGTAGAAGGGGCGGACGGGATCGGGACTGTCGTCCATGGAGACGCCGATGATCTGCAGGCCGCGGTCGCCGTATCGTTGCTGCAGGTCTACGAAGTGCGGGATTTCCTCGCGGCAGGGATCGCACCAGGTCGCCCAGAAATCGAGCAGAACGACTTTGCCCCGATAGGAGGACAGACGAAGGTCGTGTCCGTCGAGTTGGGGAAGCGTGAAATCAGGCGCAGGAAGATGCTGGGCGGTGGCTGATCTCATGACACTGGTGGCGCGATGATGCCGCACCGCGTAGTGGGCTACTAGAGCGCCAGCAGCGAGCGCGGCCGCCGCGAGCAAGAATCTTGTCGAGCCGCGCAGAAGCTATTCTCCCTTTGCGACCGGGTAGCCCTTGTCCACCCAGTTCGTGCCGAAATTGTCGGAGATGTAGAGCACCTTCACGTTGGTGAATCCCATGGCGTGCAGGGCGTCGTCGGCGGGCTTCACGTTCGGACAGTGGCCCCAGGGGCAGCAGCCGCAGTACAGAACGATGAGCTTGGTTCGCGGCAGAGATTCCACTCGTTTCCTGAGTTGTTGTACCCCGGCTTCACTCGTGGCGGGACCAATGTATTCCGACCCGGGGATGTGCGCCTGCGAGAACAGCACGTGCGAGCCTACCTGGATCATGAGAGGCTTCTCTTTGCCGGGCGCCTGAATCATTTTCACCAAGTCTTCGGGTTGGATCAGGCGGGCAGTGGCTATCGCTGAAGCTTGACCGGCTGCCTGAGAGATGGAGAGGAGTGTGATTCCGAGGATGAGTGCCAGCTGCAAGGATCTGCTTGCGATTCTCATAAGAGTGCTCCGCGAAGAACTAAGCGACCAACGTGCAAGAATACACCTCCTGCTCGACTTACCAGAATTCTCGGTCACTCTGAGTGGAGAAGTAACCTCGACAGCTTGCTTGCGGCGAGGACTGCATAGAATCCTTCACTTCGTTCAGGATGACAAGGCTTTTGCCGACAACGCAACGTCATCCTGTGGCGTTTGCGAGCAAGCGCAGGCGTTCTGCAGCGCTCTCGGGAGTGATATCGCGCTGCGGGGTTCCGAGCATCTCGAAGCCAACCATATGCTTGCGGACCGTGGCCGAGCGCAACAGCGGGGGATAGAAGTGCGCATGGAAATGGCACTCTGGATGGTCGACGCCGTCGGTGGGCGACTGATGGAATCCCATCGAGTACGGGAAGGGAACTCCGAAAACTTTGTCGTAGGTGGAAGTGATCTGGTGAAGCATCTGGCTTAGTGAGCGGGCTTCGTTGCCGGCGAATTCGTTCATGCTTCCGAAGTGGCGGCGGCTGCAGACCAGAATCTCGAAGGGCCACACCGCCCAGAAGGGCACGAGAGCGACGAACGCGTCATTCTCGCACACTATCCGCGCCTTCTGGCGGGCTTCCAAGGCAACGTAATCACACAGGAGGCAGCGCTCGTGCGACTTGCGGTAGGCGTGCTGAGCCGCGAGTTCCTTGGACGGCGCTTCCGGAATCGAAGCCGTTGCCCAGATCTGGCAGTGAGGGTGCGGATTGCTGGCGCCCATCATAGCGCCGCGGTTTTCGAAGATCTGCACGTGCTTGATATGTTCCAGACCACCTAGCTCACGGAATTGTCCCGCCCAGGTATGGACCACCAGTTCGATCTGGTCCACGGGCATGGTGGCCAGCGTGAGATCGTGACGCGGAGAGAAGCAGATCACACGGCAAATACCGGGCTCCGACTCCGCGACCAGCAAGCCCATGTTCTCGACGTCGATGCGTCCGGGTGAGGCCTGCGGTTTTAGCGCGGCGAAGTCGTTCTCGAAGACGAATGTGGAATCGTACGCGGGATTCTGAATCCCGCCCGCGCGGGTGTTCCCGGGGCACAGGTAACAGTCCGGATCGTAAGAGGGTTCTTTCGTGGTCGGAAGAGGCGAGACTTCTCCCTGCCATGGCCGCGTCGCGCGATGGGGCGAAACCAACACCCATTCGTTGGTGAGAGCGTTCAGCCGGCGGTGAGGATCTTCGTTGAGTTTCAAGTTTGGCCTTGCAGCATTCTACGACGAGCAGCCTGCCACATGATTTGCAAGTCGGATACGAGCCCCTAAGTTCGACTCACGCTCGGGTGTGACCGGAAGCACATTCAGCAACTCACTGGATACCTAAAATCTTGGTTGATCCTGGAAAGGAGCCGGCCGTGAAATCTCCGGAAAAGGTTCGCCTGCTCGTGTTTTCTCTCTTCTTCGTCGTGCTGATCGTCTTTGCCATTGTGTATAGTCCTGCGAACGCATTCAGCAGACCCGCCGACCAGGGAAATGTTGCCGTGATGCCTGCAGGAAAGCCGTTGCAGATCAAAGCCCCCCTCGGTCTGCCGCCGGTTCCGATTCCGGCGGACAATCCTCCGACCGCCGAGACGGTTGCACTGGGCAGGAGGCTTTACTACGATCCGGTGCTTTCCGCGGACAACACAATCTCATGCGCATCGTGTCATTCTCCGCAAACGGGATTTACCGATGTTCACCCGGCGTCGCTCGGCGTTGGCGGCAAGAAAGGAAGCCGGCACTCGCCGACCGTGATCAATTCGGCCTATAACTCTGCGCAATTCTGGGATGGACGCGCGCCGAGTCTTGAGGAGCAAGCGAAGGGTCCGATCGCAAACCCCGTGGAAATGGCGATGACCCACGCTGACGTTGTGAAGCGCCTGCAGGCCGACCCGAAATATGTAGCGCGCTTCCAAGAGGCTTGGGGCACGGAGCAGATCACGATCGACCTGGTGGCGAAGTCGATTGCTTCCTTCGAGCGCACGGTGCTGTGTGGAAACTCGCCCTTCGACCGCTTCTATTACGGGCACGATAAGAAGGCGATTTCCGCGTCGGCGCAACGAGGATTGAAGCTGTTCATCGATCCCAAGAAAGGGAACTGCGCTGTCTGTCACACCGTCGGCAAACAGTATGCATTGTTTACCGATAACAAGTTTCACAACCTCGGGATTGGCGCCGACACCAGGGGGAACATGGTCGACCTGGGGCGCTACGAACAGACCAAGAATGAAGCGGACTGGGGAGCGTTCAAGACTCCAACGCTGCGCAACATCGCTGCGCGCGCTCCCTACATGCATGACGGAAGCTTCCCCACTGTGAAGGACGCCTTGGGACATTACATCGGGGGCGGGAATTTGAATCCCCATCTGGACAAGGAGATTCACGCGCTGGATTTTCTGAGTTTCGATGAACGGGACGACATTCTCGCGTTCCTGGACTCTCTAACAGCGACAATGCCCGAAAATGTTGGGCCGCCACCGGATCTGGCGCCAAAGCAAACAGCGCAAAATCACTAGGGCTTCAGCGAGTTGACCATCATCACGGCGAACAGCAGCGGGAGGTAAATCACCGTCGCCTGCAGAAGGTGACGGGCGCGCATCTTCGAGGGCGCGCTGGAAAGCGGCAGGTTCAGGAATGCCAGACGGATTCCGAAATAAAGCAGAGCAAATCCGAGGACAACCGCGCCTACAAGGTAGATCCGCCCCGCCATGCCCATGAAACTGGGCAGCAGGCTGATGGGAATCAGGGCCACTGAATAGATGAGAATGCGGCGGGCGGTTGAGCGTCCATCTTCTTCCACGACCGGAAGCATCTTCACTCCACCCTTCGCGTAATCGTCGCGATACAGCCATGCGATGGAAAAGAAGTGGGGGAACTGCCAGATGAAGAGGATCCCGAACAATACGAGTGTGCCCCATTCCAGTTGGCCGCGCACGGCGGTCCAACCGAGAACCCCAGGCATCGCTCCAGGAAAAGCCCCGACGAACGTGCAAATCGGCGAGATGCGCTTCAGTGGGGTATAGGCGGCCAGATAGACCACGGAAGTAAGGAAGGTCAGTAGTCCGGTCAAGGGATTGGTGAAGATGGCGAGGTAAATCGATCCACCCACCGCGGCCAGAACTCCAACGGCGGTCGCGTGAAACATGCTCATGCGGCCGGCGGGAAGAGGGCGAAGCGCGGTGCGCCGCATGTAGGCGTCGACATCGTGCTCCATGACTTCATTTAGAGCGGCGGTGCCGCTGGAAACGAGTCCAATTCCGAGTAGAGAGTGGAATAGCCCCCAGCTAATCCATGAGACACCTGCCTGGTGCGCGCCGAAGAAATATCCGCACCACGCAGTCATGACAATCAGAGTCGTGACCCGAAGTTTGGTCAGTTCGGCGTAGTCACGAAGAAGGGAAGTGGCCCTGGTTCGGAAAGCGGAGAGAGGCAGTGTCATCGAGCTCATTATTTGGCCGTGTAAATCGTTTCGGAAAAACCGTTGTCTGACTGTTGCCGAAAAACACGTACGGACCCCACGCCCGTTACGTGCTCAAGGATTGCATAGGTACTCTGATCGTTTTCGAAAGTCAAGCGAAAACACAAACAGCACGCTTGCAATAGGCTAACACATCGCGTGGCAAAGCCTCGCCGCTCCAGCTACTGGCTCCCCGAGGGCGTTGTGGAATCAAACATTTCCGGAGGATCAAAGAAGCACTTGTGCCAGAGAGCGGAATCCGATAACGTGCCCGCTCGCCACTGCTGCAGTGTCGGCATTGTGGCGGCGATCATGCCGCCGTCGGCGGAATCAAAAATCACCACAACGCCAGCCAGATTTTGCGGCTTCTGTGCAATTTCCTTGTAGCTCTTTTCGAGCAGGAATTTGGCATACTCGAGGCGTTCTCTGGCGTCTGCATTCTTGGCATTCTCGTCGGTCTTCTGCACGGAAATAATTTTCACATTCTTGTTCTTCAGCGGGTCCCAATCTCCGGGGAAGGTGGACGATTCCTCGTGGATGACATGGAACAGATCCGCCGCGGAAGCCAGGGTTGGGGACGTAGGAGCGGTCGCGGTATCAGCGATGCCGTCGGGCATCTCGACGCTGTTCCGCCAGATCCAGCCGCGCGACAGCCCGGAAATGCGAACGTGTACCCAGTCGGCATTGAAGTCCAGCATTTCAAATTCGTCGTGCATGCTGGCCAGGAATTGCGGCTTCGCCGTCAGGCTGGGAGTGGAAACGACCGGAGTCCCTGACTTCTTCACAGCGACCAGGTTCTTGGGATGCGCTGTGTTTTTCAGAACCTCTTCCAGGCTATTGGCTTCCGCCTGCAGGGTGCTGTCTGATTTTTCGTTTGGCGCGTCGGACGGATGCGCGCTCGCACGCACCTGATCCGCCAAGCCTCGGCTCACGGATGACGAAAACGTTCGATCGGTGTCCGGGAACTTCGGAGCGGGCGCGGAAATCGGCGGCTCAGCTGCGGCCAGTGGTTCCGGGGTCGGTTTGGTCGTCGCGTCCGCGGCGGTTCGTTTGCCACCTTCGGACGGACCCTTGGCGAGTTGCTCCGTCAGTTGGTCCAGCAAGTCCGACTCGAGGCGGCCATTCGAAGCCAACAGTTGGTATCCCGAGTGAGAGGCGCCCGGGTCGGCATACCAGGCAGTCACTTTGGTGGTGATCCGCACCAGCGATCCGCCAGACGGCAACGAACTGACCTGAACCGTCGACTGGTAGTAGCCGCGCTGGTAGCGGTCCAAGGGATGGTCGCCCGGCTTGGCGAAGCCGTCCAGCACGGGAAGGTGGCCAGCCAAACTCGCTTGCAAAGCGGTCACAGCCTTCTCAACCGTAGCCTTCGACTGCGGGAATGTGCGCTCGTAGGGATTGCTTTGCGCGTGCACAAGGACGCTCGCGAGGAGCGCAAGCAGACCCGACCCAATAGCCCACAGCGCACGTCGGCCCATCGGTCTCGCTCCCACTGTCATGGTAACAACTCCAGTTCGTCACGCAAGATCCAGCCGTGTTGGCCTTCGTGAGTCTCAACTCCAACCCAGTACGTCGTCGAAATCACGATCAGAACCTCGGTTCCGGTGGGCAGCGATTGCAAAGTAGTTGCGGTATGGAAGGGAGCGGACTTCAGTGCCGCTCCGGGCGACTTCACAGTCCGCTGAACCTGCCGCCGTAGATCATGGACGTGCTGTTCCAGAGTCTGCGGCGGGGACGGAGGGCCTCCGCTTGGCGGCACGTCCGCGGCGACCGTGTTGCTCGGGGCCGGTGGCGGGACAGCGGTTGCCTCGTCGGCCAATGCGGGTGCCGACTTCTGAGCCGACAGCTCCTGCTTTTCCTTCTGAGCCTCGATGGTCTGGGCTCTCATCGCCTCGATGGAGTCCAGGTGGTCATGGATGTCTTTGTACTCGGCGCTCTCGACCGACCCGTTCGAAGGGTGCATGATGTGGCGGAAATCCTCGACAAAGCGCGCGTCGATATGCAGTACCGTGTTCTTGTCGCCTTGGGGCTGCACCACGTAGCGCACGACGAGAGTCCCGACATCACTGCTGTCCTTGAAGTTTCGGGGGTCGATAGCCTTCAGTCGCACCTTGTAGAAAACCTTGCCGCCCTCAGTCCACTCAGGGAACACCTTCGTGGAAGTAGCCGGTTCCGCACCAGTAACGTATTCGTCTTTGTTGTATTCCTTGGTTCCCCGGATAAGCCCGTTCTGGACGACGTCCTGCACGACCTGGGTGACTTCGCTCTCCGGGAAGGGAAGGTTCACGATCAGTCCCATCCCGTACTGGGTGGCGTCCTTTTCCCGGGAGGGGAGGGCGAACGCAGCGATCGAGAGGATGAGGATCGTGGCGGTTTTCCACAGGATGCCCGAGGCCAGACCACAAGATCGCCAGGATTTCTTACAGACGATTTTCGAGTTCCCCACGAAATACCCCCCGTTGACCCCAGAGTCTCAACTCTGGCGAGGGCCTGTCAACCCCACTTTGGAGCTTTGATCCCTGAAGAAAAAGCCCAGCAACAATTTTACCTTGTCAAGGAATTGTAAAAAAAATGTCTCCAACCCCTTGCAAGTCGTTGTGGACACGTAGTAGGATTCCGCTCCGGTACGGTGGTAGGACCTTTTCGAGAAAATCGGTTTAGGTCCGCGCTCCTGAACGCCGCATGTGAGAAGGGGTTCCGCATGTGGCTTCTGCGTTGAAGCTCGGTCTTGCCTTTGCATTGTGGGAATGCAGTTCAAAAATTTGCCTGAGGAGTTTGGCATGCGAATGGGGATGCAGTTACGCCTTTGTGGGAAGGCGCCGTGGTTGAGGCCTTTTTTGACCGTGGCTTTGGTCTTGGTCTTCCTGATCCTGAGCGGCAGCCAAGACGCGAATGCCATTCCAGCGTTCGCCCGCAAGTACGGTCTGCGCTGCTCGGCTTGTCACGAATCATGGCCGATGTTGAATTATTTTGGTCAGAAATTCAAAGACAACGGCTACCAACTCATGAACGATCGCGATGCCCCGATCTGGCAGAATCCTGGGTACTGGCCGATCACCTTCCGCATCCTCCCGATCTGGCATCGGGTGAGCACGGGCAGGGTTCCGGTCGACCAAGGGTCGGGCGTCACCCGGGTCACCACCTCGGGGTTTGACCTGAGCGGGTTGGATTTCCACACCGGCGGCACGCTGGAAAAAAACTTCTCGTTCTATGTGCTGCCTTCTTCCGACGCAACCGCGTCCTTCCACTTCGAAACAGTGATGGTTCGGCTGGACAACCTGTTCGGCAGCCCTTGGCTCAATTTGAAGCTGGGCAAGTTCGAACTCGACAACCTGTTGTCGGAAAAGCGCGTGTTGACGCTTACCGGCAACGGCGGCATTTACCAGCTCTATCACTTCATGCCAGTGGGAGATGGCAATATCTTCGGCCAAATGGGCGACAACCAACTCGGTGTCGAAGTGATGGGGCACTCGTACAACGACCGGACGCGGTACTCAGCGGCCTTGCTCAGTTCGACCGACGGAACCCCAGGAATGCCTTACGGCAACGCCTACACCGGTTTCTTTACGTTCAGCCAGGCATTTGATACGGGGAAGTTGGGGGTTGATCGCATCGGCGCCTATGCCATGATCGGCGAGGCTCCAACGTACTACCTCACGCAAGGTGGCACCCCACTTGCGGGCTCCGGCATCAGTAACAAGTCTTTCCACCGCGAGGGCTTTGTCGGGCAATTCTACTTTGGCCAGCACTTCGATTTGCAGGTCGTAACCCAGCACGGTTGGGATAACGCCTGGTTTGGTCAAGGTTACGGTGACCCGATCGATAATCCTGGGGGTCCGAACAACCTGACCGGCACGACTCTCCCTGTTGGTTCGCAGGCGCCGACCTGGAATGGTGTTCTGTTCGAACCGCATTACGTGTACAGCCCGCAGCTGATCTTCATTGGGCGGTACGAGACGATTCGCATGTCGCGGCAAGCGAATGGTCCTGCGTCGGCCAGTGCCTCCGCTTCGAATCTCGGCAATATCTCCACCTACACGATCGGGATGCGTTACAACCCGTTCATGACCAGCCGGGCTGGTTTTGCCTGGCACAACGAGTACAACTGGCTGCACCAGGACGGCACTGGGCCGTTGGTCGGTCTGAGCAGCAGCAATGTGAATACCAGCGAAGTGCTGACCGGGTTTGATTTTGACTTTTAACGAGAATGAATCCGCGGGCGAACCTGGTTCGCCTGCCTGGAATTCGTATTGAGGATGCCAATGAACAACTTGAGGCGAGTGCATTTTTTCAGCGCGATTCTGAGTTTCGTTCTCGCGGTCGGATTCACCGCAGCCCAGGCGCAGGACGCGCCTGATGTGGGACCCCATCCGCCACAACCCGTCAAGCCGATGGAGAGTCACATCGGCAACATCACCGGCCATTCCGCGGCCGCGAGGTCGGACTACCGGAGATATTGCGCCGGTTGCCACGGCGACCTCGGCGACGGAAACGGTGAGAATGCGGTATGGCTTGATCCCAAGCCGCGCAACTTTACTCTAGCCACGTTCAAGTGCCGTTCCACCGTGACCGGCACGTTGCCCACCGACGAGGATTTGTTCAACACCATCGCGCGCGGGCTGACCAACTCCAACATGCCAATCTGGAATACCTTTACCAAGCAGCAGCGGGCAGACCTGGTCGCATACATCAAGACGTTCTCGCCGCGGTGGGAAAAGGAAAAAGCGGGCGAGCCGATCAAGATTCCAGCCGAGCCACCCATCACCATCGAGAGCATTTCGCACGGCAAGGCGCTGTTCACCAAACTGGAGTGCTGGAAGTGCCATGGTCCGCGAGGGCAAGGGCGACGGTCCCTCGGCTGCAACCCTGACCGACAGCCAGGATCAACCCATCCGTCCTTACAACTTTGCGGGAGGCGGGGACGATTCCCGTTTCAAGTGCGGCTCGACGAACGCCGGACATCTACAAGATTTTCATCACCGGTGTGGATGGAACGCCGATGCCGTCGTTCGCCGACGTGATCCAGCCCAACGATGCGTGGGATCTGGTTCATTTCCTGCGCACTCTGCAAGTGAATCGTCATAGCAAAGAAAACGACGTCTTGAAGGCGGCGGGTGGGAAGATTCCTCCCTACGTCGAGAAGCAAGCCGAAGCGCCAGCCAGCCAGTCCGAGAATCGGGCAGCGGGCGGCGGAAACTAGAACCCGAGCTTTTCTACCCAGGAGGCAAGACAAATGCGTACGAGCAAGCTCTGCGTTGCAGCCCTGATAGCAGCGCTTTGTCCCGCCCTGATGTTCGGCGGCACGATCAGCGGCAAGGTGACCTATACCGGAACTCCGGTCAAGCAGAAGCCGATCGACATGTCGAAGGAGCCGAGTTGCGCCAAACAGCACAACCCTCCCATCACGACCGAGACGGTCGTGACCGGCGCCAACAACACACTGGAAAACGTGGTGGTGTACATTTCCGCGGGCGCGGATGATGCCAATGCGCCTTCGCAAGCCGTGACCTTCACTCAGAAGGGTTGCCAGTATATGCCGCACGTGATCGCGCTGCACACGGGCCAGGAACTGCAGGTGGTCAATGCGGACCAGACTTCACACAACATCCATCCACTGGCCAAGGTGAATCGCGAGTGGAACAAGTCGCAGCCGCCGGGTTCTCCGCCGATTCAGGAGAAGTTTGATTCGCCGGAATTCATTTCGGTGAAGTGCAACATCCATCCCTGGATGCATGGCTGGTTTGTGGTGCTAAAGACGAACCACTACTCGATCAGCGGCGATAACGGTAGCTTTTCGCTGCCGAATCTCCCACCGGGAAAGTACACCGTCACGGCCTGGCATGAAGACTACGGAACCCAGACGCAGGAAGTGACGATCACGGGCAATGAGACGAAGTCGATCGACTTCAGTTTCAAAGCCAAAGCCTACTAGCCACTACTCAACTTCTTCCGCGGGCCGGCGCGTTCGCGCTGGCCGCCGCCATCCACATTCGAGGGTCCGGGCGATTCCGGGCTTATGCGAGGGAACATGGGCGGCAAACTATTCGCAGTGATCGTCATCGTGATTGCGTTGGCCTCGGCAGTTCCCATCATTAACCACACTTTCCTGGGCGCCTCGGTGCACGCCTCCTGAGGACATCTCGACGCATGGGGCCGAGATCGACAAGCAACTCGACGAGACCATGATCGAGGCGGGCTTGTCTTTTCTTGCCGCGCAACTCGTGCTGGGATTTTTTGTCTGGCAGTTTGGCGGACGGAAGAACGGCCCCCTGAAGAACTTCCCGGGCGGCGCCAAATATCTCGTTGTCGCGGCTGTGCTGCTGGTCGGCGCGGAGGCCATTGCGTTGGGAGCGATGGGAACCAAAGCGTGGGGGAAGGTCTACTTTCAGCCCGCATCGGCGGACGCGCTGCCCATCCAGGTCCAGGCTGGACAGTTCGCTTTTTACTTCCGCTATGCCGGGCCTGACGGCAAGTTTGGTGGACATCCATCCCGAGAAGATCGATGAAGGCAACTCGAATTTCTTCGGGCTTGATCCGGAGAACGATATTCCCGCCCGCGACGACATCACGTCGGCAGAGATGGTCATCCCGGTCAACAAGGAAATCCACCTGATGATGCACGCCAAGGACGTAGGGCACTCGTTTTACGTGCGCGAACTGCGCATTCAGCAGGATTTCGTGCCCGGGCTGGATCTTTCGCTGCATTTCACAGCCACCAAGGTCGGCAAGTACGAGATTGTCTGCACGCAGCTCTGCGGCCTCGGGCACTACAACATGAAGGCCTATCTCAACGTAATGTCGCAGGACGATTTCGACAAGTGGTTGAAGGCGCAGTCGAACTAGGAAACCGTCGTTGGTCGTTCGTCGTTGGTCGTTCGCGAAACCGGGAAGATGACGCGAGCGGTCGGCGAAAAGACTCGCAGCAGAGGCCAACGACTATACGATAAGACGGAAGAGGACGATTCATGTCTGAGGCATCCGCACACGTAGTGCATCACGGACCACCTACAAGCTTTATCCGCAAGCACGTCTTCAGCCTCGACCACAAGGTGATCGGGAAGCAGTATTACGCGCTGGCGCTGGTCGCGGTTTTCACTGGGATGGTGCTTTCGTGGATCATGCGCATTCACCTGGTTTGGCCGAATGCGCCCATTCCATTGCTGGGGATGCTCTCGAAAGTCGGCGCGCCGGGCGGCGTGGTTACGCCCGAATACTACCTTTCGCTGATGACCATGCACGGAACGCTCATGGTGTTCTTCGTGCTGACGAACGCGCCCTTCGCCGCGTTCGGTAACTACTTCCTGCCGATTCAGATCGGCGCGGAAGATATGGCCTTCCCCCGCTTCAACATGATGTCGTTCTGGACGACTTTCATCGCCTTCATCATTCTGGTGACGGCGTTTTTCGTGCCAGACGGGCCTCCGCTGTCCGGTTGGACCGCATATGCTCCGCTGAGTGCGGTTGGCAAGGACTCTGGACCGGGCGAGGGACTCGGCCAAACGCTGTGGGGCCTATCGATCTTCGTGTTCTGTATTGCCTCGCTGCTGGGATCGTTAAACTTCATCGCCACGACGCTTGACCTGCGGACCAAGGGCATGACTCTCGCCCGCATGCCGATCGTGAGCTGGGCGTGGTTCATCACCTCCTGTATCTCGCTGTTGGCTTTCGCCGTGCTGCTGCCGGCTTGCCTATTGCTGATTCTGGACCGCGTCGCGGGGACGAGCTTCTTTATTCCGTCGGGCCTGAATGTCAGCGACCACTTGCAACCGCACCAGGGAGGTTCTCCGCTGCTCTGGCAGCACCTGTTCTGGTTCTTCGGGCATCCTGAGGTCTACATCGCAATTCTGCCCGCCATCGGCATCGTCAGCCACATTCTGATCAACAGCATGCGCAAGCCGATGCTGAGCCACAAGACGATTATCTATTGCATGATGGGCATCGGGTTCCTCAGCTATATGGTCTGGGGACATCACATGTTCCTGAGCGGAATGAATCCGTTCTCGGCGCTGGTGTTCTCGTTTCCGACCCTGATGATCACCATCCCGGCCACGATCATGACGCTGATCTGGCTGGGCAGCTTGTACGGATCAAACCTGAGGATTAATGCGGCGTCGCTGTTCTGCCTGGGGTTCATTTCAATGTTCGTCAGCGGTGGCGTCAGCGGATTCTTCCTAGCCCAGCCCTCCATCGACATCTACCTGCACGCGACCTACTTTGTGGTTGGTCACTTCCACATGGTGATGGGCGTGGCCGCCATCTTCGGCGTCTTTGCCGGAACCTATTTTTGGTTCCCTAAGATGACCGGACGCATGATGAGCGAACGCCTGGGCCGCCTGCATTTCTGGCTTACGTTCATCGGCACGTATTGCATCTTCATGCCGTTCCACTACCTGGGACTGGCGGGCAATGTGCGCCGGTATTCGGCATTCACCGACGATTTCCTGGTGCCGCTGATGCCAGTTCACAAGTTCATCACCTATTCCGCGCTGTTCACAGGAGCCGTGCAGTTAATCTTCATCTACAACCTGATCTACAGCCGCTTTAAGGGAGAAGTTGCCACGGAGAATCCGTGGGAGGCGACTTCGCTGGAGTGGTCGACGCCTTCGTCTCCGCCACCGTTCGACAACTTTGGTGGCGTGCATCCGGTGGTTTACCACGATCCTTATCAGTACGGCGTGAAGAGTTCCACGGGCGACTACCTGATGCAGGCTTCGCCGGAGCGTGCAGGAGAAACTCCGTAGCGCAAACGAGAGCCGAAACAGCAGTAGGGACGAGAAACGGGGCATTATGGCAACCACACTTCCGCCGCCGCAAGTCGAAATCGAAGAGGAACTGCGCCCGCACAACGGAAACGGTGGCGGGATCAGAGGACTGGCGCCAGCAGGCGGCGATCTGCGCGCGGTGAAAGATCCACGAGGCGAGCCGACCCGCACCGGCATCTGGGTTGGTTTGTCTGCGATCGCCATGATGTTCGCGGCGCTAACCAGCGCGCTGTACGTTCGCGAAGGGTCGGCAAACACCGACTGGCATCACATCGTCCTCCCCCCGATTCTGTGGTTCAATACGCTCGCGCTGATCGCCAGCTCCGTCGCGCTCGAAGTGGCACGGCGCCGGGTGGCTGGCTTTATGCGTGGGCAGGATAGCAGTCGATCCTCGGCCACGCTATGGCTCAACCTGACAATGTTGCTCGGCCTGGTGTTTGTGGTCGGGCAGTATCTTGGCGTGGCTCAAGTTGCGCTCGCAAGGGCTGTATCTTCCCACGAATCCCAACAGTTCCTTCTTTTATGTATTCACGGGAGTGCATGTGATTCACGTCCTGGGTGGCTTGGGAGGGCTGACCCGCGTCATGGTGAAGTTTCGCAGCACGGCGAACCCGTTGCGTCGGAGCACGATCGATGCCACGTCCTATTACTGGCATTTCATGGGGATGCTGTGGGTGTACTTGTTGTTCGTTTTGTGGGTGAAGCTGTAGGCAGATCTACGGCGCGGCCAGAAGCCGCGCCCTTTCAAAACATCAGCACGGAGGCACTGTGAGCGAAGCCAATCTGACCATGGGGCATGGCGCGGGAGTGATGGAAGAGCGCCCGTTTGCCATTCCCTCGAAAAAGCTGGTGATGTGGCTGTTCATCATCTCCGACGCATGCACGTTCGGGGCGATGCTGTTTGCCTACGGCTACGTTCGGAATGCCGCGCCCGACTGGCCGCACCACTTTGAGGCTTCGAGCATCATCAACGTGGCCATCATGACCTTCATCCTGGTCACCAGCAGTTTGACGATGCTGATTGCCACACGCGCCGCCAAGGCGAGCGACAAGGCGAAAGCGCTGCGTTTTACCTTTATCACGGTTGTGCTCGGACTGATCTTCGCGGCTCTTCACCTGCGCGAGTGGTCGAGCATGATCCACGAAGGAGTGAGCCTCTTCCAGAATCCCTGGGGAGCGCCCTTGTTCGGCGCGTCGTTCTTTGGCATCACCGGACTTCACTTGGCGCACGTGATCAGCGGCGCCATCGCTTTGACCGTGGTGGCTCTGGGGTACAAGCGCGGTCGTTACAACTCCGACGATATTGAAGTCTGGTCGCTGTACTGGCACTTCGTCGATCTGGTGTGGATGTTCGTCGTCCCCATGATCTATCTGTTGAACGTAGCGCAATAGCACGCCGATCGTCTGATCCGAGGGAGAATGCTTATGAGTGCAGAAGGAAGCTTGAAGACGGACCTGATGGTGTACGTGGGAATCCTCGTGTTTGCAGGGGTGCAGATCTTTATCGCGTATCACAGCCCGGGAGTCATCCGGATGCTCGTGATCGCGGCCATTCAGGCATTTCTCGCTGTGATGTACTTCATGCACCTGCGGGACGAGAAGTCGACGCTGCGCCTGGCTCTGATTCCGGCTACACTGTTCGTGCTGGTCATGCTGAATATGGTGTGGGCCGATAGTTTCCGGCTGATCTCCATGAAACCGTTTGCGAAGTAGAGGAGGGCACGTGGCTAACTTCCGAGAATTGCGGTTTGCCCGCCGGGCCAAGGTGGCGCTCACCGGAGCGCTGGTTCTGGCGGCGAACGCGGCATGCTACGCCCAGAGTTGTGCTCTCTGCTATACCCAGGCGGCGGGGGCGGGACATCGTTTTATCCAGGGGCTGAAGACGGGCATCCTGGTGCTGATCGTGCCTCCTATGTTCATGTCGGTCGGAATCACCGTCCTCGCCTACAAGAAGCGGAACCGGACCAACGATAAGAAGGAATCTGACAAGTCGGACAACGACTGGTAGAAAGTCCGGCCCTCCCCATCTCTACTTCTTCTGCTGATTTGCGAAAACAACTTTAACGTTGCGCCTCGCCCCGTGGCATAATCTTCGGCAACATCTTCCATTCAGGTGCCGATCGATGCGTTCTGTGCTGACCGCTGTTGTGAGTCTTTGCCTGTGTGTCTTCGGTGTGAGTGTGCCTCGCGCCACCGCTGCCTCTGCGGCCAGCCCGAAGCCCCTGCAGATCTACTTTATCGACGTGGAGGGCGGTCAGGCGACGCTGGTCGTAAGTCCGTCGGGAGAGTCGTTGCTGATAGACACTGGCTGGCCTGGATATGAAGGCCGCGACGCCGACCGCATCCTGGCTGCGGCTCATCAAGCGGGCCTCAAGCAGATCGATTACGTCCTCATTACCCACTATCACCGCGACCATGTTGGCGGTGTTCCGCAGCTCGTCGACGGAATTAGAGTGGGCACGTTCGTCGACCACGGGCCCAATCTGGAAGACTCCGAAGTCACGCGTACGGACTATGCTGCCTACGAGAAGGCGATCGCAGGGCATGCTCACGTCGTGGTCAAGCCGGGATGGGGCCTCCCGATCAAGGGCTTGCAGGTTCAGGTATTGGCTGCGGCCGGAGATCATCTTACGAAACCGCTGCCAGGCGCCCGCGAGGCGAATTCCTACTGTGGTTCCGAGCCTGCCGCTGCTGAGGACAACACCGAGAATGCCCGCTCCGTAGGCGTTCTCATCACCTATGGGCAGTTTCGCTTCCTCGATCTCGGTGACCTTACCAAGAAGAAGGAACTGGAGATCGCTTGTCCCAATAACCTGATCGGCACGGTCGATCTCTTTCTGGTGACCCACCACGGAGCAGACCTATCGAATTCAAAGGCCATGGATTGGGCACTGCATCCACGAGTTGCTGTGATCGACAACGGTCCGCGCAAGGGATCGAGCCCTGCCGCATGGCAGATGGTCCACGATTCCCCGGGACTGGAAGACTTGTGGCAACTGCACTACGCCGCCGAATCAGACAAAGCCCACAACGTAGACAGCGAGCGCATCGCGAACGTGAAAGAACCGTGCGAGGGCAAATACATCAAAGTCGAAGCGCAAACGGACGGCAGCTTCACGGTCACGAACGCCCGTACCAGCACCCAGAAAACGTATTCGAAGAAATAGGTTCGACCGTAGCGCCGCCGTCCCAGCGGCAGTTGTGCGGGCGTCTCGCCCTCACAGCCGCAAGCAAGGATTCCGCGTCTCGGATTTCATCGAGGACCTAGACGAGCCGGGTTGCGATTACAATCCTCAAACAATGATCGTGATCGTGATGGGAGTCGTCGGCGCGGGCAAGACGACCGTCGGCCGCCTGCTCGCTGAACAACTTGGTTGGCAGTTCGCCGACGCGGACGACTTCCATCCGCCGTCCAATGTAGAAAAAATTCGGCAGGGAATCTCACTCAACGACGATGACCGCAAGCCCTGGCTCGACAGCCTGCGTACGGCGATCACCGCCTGGATCGCCGACTCACCGCGACGTTGTATTGGCCTGTTCAGCCCTGAAGCGCAGCTATCGCCTGGAACTCGCAGTTGGGCCGGAGGTGCGGTTCGTATACCTGAAAGGGAGTGCGGATCTGATCGCAGAGCGCTTGCGCTCGCGGCATGGCCATTTCGCTGGTGAACAGATTCTGGTGGGCCAATTCGCTGACCTGGAAGAACCAGACGCAGCCGTGATGGTGGAAATCGCACCCGCACCCGAACAGATCGTTGCCGAGATTCGGAAACAGCTCGGCTTAGCGTAGAATCCTCCCACCACAAAAGAGTCGCACCACCTGGCACGCACCTTGGAAACCGCTCCCGACCGCCTTGAATCCGCCGTAGTCTCCCGACTGATGTGGCGGCTGATGCCGTTTCTCTTCCTTCTTTATATCGTTGCTTACCTCGATCGCATCAATGTCAGCTTCGCCGTGTTGCAGATGCGAGGCCAGCTTGGCATCAGCGACCGCGTCTACGGCCGTGCGGCGGGAATGTTTTTTGCTGGCTATTTCTTCTTCCAGCTTCCCAGCAACCTGGTGCTGGAGAAATTCGGCGTTCGCCGCTGGATTTCGGGCCTGATGGCCACCTGGGGCGTCATTTCGTGCCTGATGATCTTTATCCGCGGGCCAGTCAGTTTCTATGGCATGCGGTTCCTGCTGGGGGCAGCCGAGGCCGGATTCTTTCCCGGCATGATCCTTTACATGAAGCGCTGGTTCCCGGCGAACGCGCGGGCGCGGGCCGTCGCTTGGTTCATGACGGCGAATCCCATCGCAGGCATCGTCGGCAGTCCGGTTTCGGGGGCATTGCTGGGGCTTAGCGGTAAAGGGCTCTCGGGCTGGCAGTGGATGTTTTTGATGGAAGGGCTGCCGGCGATCCTTCTGGGTGTGACGGTTTATTGGGTGTTGGCGGACTCACCGACCGACGCGGCCTGGTTGCACGGTGACGAGCGGGCGTGGCTGCTGGAGCGTCTGGCTGTCGAGCAGAAAGCTGAGGCGGCCGCACAGAAAGGCAGCTTCTGGGAGGTCCTCATCAGCCCCAGAATATGGATGCTTTCGCTCGTCTACTTTGGTGTCTCGACCACCATGTACGGAGTCACCTTGTGGCTGCCGAGCGTGATCCAGTCGTTGTCAGGAGCTTAGCTACTTGTGGACCGGTGTGGTCTCGGCTCTTCCATTCCTCGTGACTGCGATCGCAATGGTTCTGGTCGGAATGCGCTCCGACCGTACCGGGGAGCGGCGCTGGCACACAGCAATTCCGGCATTTGTCGGCGCTGCCGCCCTGGTCGCCGCAGGATATGGAACGCTCTACGCTTGTGGTGGTCGCCTGCATCGGTCTTGGGATGGCCTGCGCCGAGTCGATGGTGGGACCCTTCTGGGCGATGGCGACTTCGCGGATGGTCGGTCTTTCGGCAGCAGCAGGAATTGCGGTCATCAACTCGCTGGCGAATCTGGGTGGGTATTTCGGTCCCGACATCATTGGCTTCTTCCGCAAGCTGAACGGCGGCTTTCGCGGAGGCCTGCTGGCAATCGGCGCGACCCTGGCCATCAGTGGCACAGTCGCCTTAATCGTGGGCCGTCAGTCAAGCAAGAGCTCTTAACGGTAGCGCCGCCGTCCCGGCGGCTGTCGCGGGAGCCTGCCCTGAGCTTGCCGAAGGGGCGTCTCGCCCGCGCCCCGTAAAGTACCAGAAAGCCACCGGTTTCGACTTCGCGCCGTCCCCTCAATTGTTTACAATAGAAACTTCGTCTGACTGCTAGCGAATGGAAGCCTCATAGAGGAACGATCACCAATTTTGGAATCGACAAACCACAATTCCAGTACGGCCCCCACCGTCTACTGGCGGGTTGAGGGCAGCCTGCTCGACCTGACCGTGGTCGAGCCCGTGGCCTTCTTCACCTGGAATGCCCAGACCTTCGCCGAGCGCTTCCGGCGGCGCGGGCAGATCTTCCTGATGGCGCTGCTGCGGCCGTTCCTTTATTCCACGAACCGCAAGTTTGCCACCCGAGCCATACACACCGTCCTGCGGGGAGTGACCCGCGACCGTCTGGACCTTCTGGGCGAAGAGTTCTTCCTCTACAAACTAAAGCCGCGGCTGAAAGAACGCGGCGTCCGCAAGGTGCAGGAACTGGTCGACGCCGGCGCGGATGTCGTGCTGGTGAGCCAGGGGTTGGATCACGTGATGCGCCCGCTGGCGCAACATCTGGGCGTCAAGCGCATCGTCGCCAACCGCCTGGAGTTTCGCGATGGCACGGCGACCGGCAGATTGATCGAGCCAGTGATCCGTCCGCGCGGTGCGTTCGCGCGCATCCGCGAAGAGAATCCCGACGGGCGCAGAGCTCCCAAAACTCTGGCGCGGCAACTGGCCATTTCGGTGGAAGACCTGCGGGCGGCAGTCATTCCGGCTGAACGCCGGCCGTTTGCGCCGACACGGCCAATCGTCCATTTCGAAGGGCAGAGGCAGGCTCCCGGATTTTCCGTTCGCCGGGCATTCGCGGGGAAGCACGTGATGCTGATCGGTGTCACTGGGTTCATCGGCAAGGTCTGGCTGGCGAATACGCTTCTGGACCTGCCCGACGTCACGAAGATCTATCTGCTGATCCGCCGTCAGAAGTCGAATCCGGCCGATCGCCGCTTCGAAAAGATGGTGGAAGACTCGCCAGTATTCGATCCGCTCTTTGACCGGCACGGGGACCGGCTTCTCGATTTCCTGCGCGACAAGGTCGAGGTCGTCGAAGGGGACGTCACACAGCCCGGCTTGGGACTCAATGCCGAGACCGCCCGGCGCCTGCAGAAAAGCCTCGATCTCATTATTAATAGCTCCGGCCTGACCGACTTCAATCCCGACCTGCGCGACGCGCTGGCGACGAACACAGACGCCGCGGTGAACATTCTCGAGTTCGTGCGATCTGCCGATCACGCCGGACTCCTGCATCTCTCCACCTGCTATGTGGCGGGCGAGCAGGATGGGCGCGTCAGCGAAAAGCTGACGCCCAACTACAATCCGCGCGGACTGGCAGACTTCGACGCCGAAAGGGAATGGCGCTCGCTCCAGGAATTCGTGAAGCAGGCCGAGGTACAGGCCGAGAGCGAGGAAGTCACGTCGGGCCTGCGGATGCAGGCACAGTCCAAGGAACACGCCGCAAAAAACCTGCAAGGTGCCGCACTCGAGAATCAGATTCGCAAAAATCGCGTCCGCTGGCTGAAGACTTATCTAACTGAGGCGGGAACGCGCCGCGCCAAGGAACTGGGCTGGCCCAATACTTACACGCTCACCAAGAGCCTGGCCGAGTCGCTGATCGCGAAACACGGCGCTGGGCTCCCGGTCGCCGTGGTGCGTCCCGCGATCGTTGAGACGTCGGTCGCCAAGCCGTTCCTCGGGTGGAATGAGGGCATCAATACATCCGCGTCTTTGTCCTATCTGCTCGGCACCTATTTCCGCCAGTTGCCCACAAACGAAAGCAAGCGCCTCGACATTATTCCAGTGGACGCTGTTTGCAGCGGCATGACCCTGATTGCCGCAGCCGTCATGGAACGCCGGCATGACCCGATGTACCAACTCGCGACCTCAGTGACCAATCCCTGCGACATGGGCCGGTCGATCGAGTTGACATCTCTGGCGCACCGCAAGCACTATCGTGCCCAGGAAGGGCTGGAATCGTGGCTGCGCCTGCGCTTTGATGCCATTCCGGTCTCGAAGACGCGCTACAACCGGATGTCCGCTCCGGCACAGAAGGCAATTGTGAAGTCCATTCAGCGCATCATGTCACCGCTGCCGCTGAAGAAGGCGCCGCTGGTGAAAACCGAGCGCAGCCTGGAGCGTCTGGAAAAACTCATCGAGCTGTTTGAGCCTTTCATCTTGCTGAACGAGCATGATTTCGCGGCGGAGAATATCGAGAAGCTTTCCGCCGCGCTCGTGCCCGAAGAGCAGGAGATTTTCGCCTATGACACGCGATCGCTCGATTGGTGGGAGTACTGGATCAACATTCACATTCCGGCGCTGCGCCGCTGGACGTATCCTTTGATTGAGGGAAGGCCCCTAGAAGCGCGGCCTCCCCGCACTTTTCAACTTGCGCCCGCGAACGGAGATGCCGTGAAGACTGGGACCGACGGAGCCACGTGGCGATATTCCTGACCGGGTCGACCGGATACATCGGCGCACACGTCGCCGCCAATCTGCTGGAAGGGCACGGCGCCTCCTTGAACGTGCTGGTGCGGGCGCGTGATCCGCAGGAAGCGCAACTGCGGCTGTGGCGTGCGCTGCAGTTGCACCTGGAGTTTCCGCGCTTCTTTGAGTACCTGCAGACGAAGGTGCGGATCTTTTGCGGAGACCTGACTTCTCCCGGATTTGGCCTGGGCCGCGATGAGTACGACCGGCTGGTGCACACCACAGATTCCGTGATCCACTGCGCGGCGTCGCTGAACCGCAAGTCAGAGAAGAGTTGCCTGAACGTGAACCTGCGGGGGACGCTCGAGGTCCTGACGCTGGCGCGGCACGCCGAGCATTATCACGGTCTTGCGGCGCTTCAGCGAGGTCAGCACGGTGGCCGTAGCGGGCAAGCGCAGCAACGAAGTGGTCACCGAAGATCGCTCGATCGAGTGGGACCGCTCGGACTATGATCCTTACGCGCGAACAAAGAAGTTTTGCGAGCACATGACGCGGGTGTTGCTGCCCGATACTCCCAAGACGGTATTCCGTCCGAGCATCGTGCTGGGCGACAGTCGCCACGCGGAAACGACCCAGTTCGATATGGTGAAGGCATTCGTGTTTCTAGCGGGCCTGCCAGTATTGCCGTTCCGTCCCTCGGACAAGATCGACATCGTCAACGTGGATTTTGTCGCGGATGCGATTGCGACCTTGCATCAGAAAGGACCAGCCGCAATACGACACCTACCATTTGTCATCCGGCACAGGATCGCAGACCTTCCGCGAGTTGACGACCGCTCTGGCCGCCGCCCAGCAGAAGCGGGGCCCGGTGTTTCTCCCGTTTGCCGAGAAGCCGTTCTCCGGATCGGTCAACTTCCTCTCCAATCGAAAGGGCGCGATGGCCAAGGGCGCCTCGCTGATGAAGGTCTTCATGCCGTATCTGGTGTGGAACACGGTGTTCGACAACACTCGCGTGACCTCCGAGTTGAAGCGCAAGCCGGTGCCGTTCTCGCAGTACAGCTTTCCGCTGCTCAAGTTCAGCCGCGACAATAACTTCGAATACAAGTACAAGCCTTGGCCCGCTGCCGCAGGAGGAACTGCCGCATGATGGACTTCGTTTTGGAAGCGTGGGTCAGCGGTAACATCGAAAGGGCGAAGACACGATGGATGCTGGGTGGACACAACCCCTGGCATCCGGGCGAAAAGCTGAAGCTGCTCTTCGCTGGCTATAACGGAACGCGCAACATGGGTTCCGACGTGCGCGTCGACGAGATGTTGCGCCAGATCCGTCACATCCTCGGCGCGGAGCGGGTCGAGTTCAGCGTCATGAGCCAGAACTTCGAGTTCTCGAAGGGATACTTCGAGGGCACGAAGCAGGTTCACCTGCCCGATATCTTTCCGCCGTTCTTATCCAATGAAGTTCCAAAGCATCACGGCGTGGTGGCGTGCGAAGGCTCCATGTTCAAGAGCAAGTTCGCCAACGCTCTTACCACGATGATGATTGGCTCCCTCGGCATTGCCGCGGTGGAGAACAAACTCTCCGTCGGATATGGCGCAGAAGCCGGCCACATGGATCCACTAGTCGCCAAGATGTGCGGCCGTTACTGCAAGAACTCGCTTATCATCACCCGCAACGAAGAATCGCGCACCCTGTTGCGAGAGTTGGGTGTTCCGACCGAGCTCGGCACCGACACAGCATGGACCTTTGAACCGCGTCCCGCCGAGTATGGCCAAAGTGTTTTACGGCAGGTTGGCTGGGACGGCAAAACGCCCGTCCTTGTGGTATGCCCGATCAATCCGTTTGAATGGCCGGTGAAAGCCTCCGTTGCAAAAGCAGCCATTCACAGCCTGACCGGCGCCTACAAGAAGAGCCATTATCGCGGGCCCTACTTCCACAATTCAGGCCCGGCCGCTGATCGCGCCTACGAGCACTACCTGAGTTCCATTGCGAAGGCCGTGGACGCTTTCCGAAAGAGGCGGAACGTGTTCGTGATTCTGGCGGCGACCGAGCGGCTGGATGCGCGCCCGGCGAATCGTATTTCCGAGAAGCTCGGTGGAGTGCCTGTTCTGTCGTCTGACCAGTACAACATGTATGAACTGGTCAGCATTCTGCGCTCTTGCCATATGATGGCGTCGTCGCGCTATCACGGGATTGTGACCACCATGCCCGCGCTCGTGCCTTCCGCGGGAATCACCATGGATGAACGCATTCGCAATCTGATGCGCGAGCGCGGTCATCCGGAATTGCTGATGACCGTGGATGATCCGGATCTCGAGCAAAAGCTGCTGGCGGCTCTGGAAACACTCGCCACGCAGGGTGAGCGGGTCGCCGATGGTATTGCGCGCACGGTGGTCAAGAACCTGAAAGTGATGGCGCGAATGGGAGTTTACTTCGAGGAAGAAGTTCAGCGTCGCTATCCCGACTTTCAGACGCGCAGAGGCGAATGGAGTTGGGAAGACTATCTCCCGCCCATGAACGCTTCGCTTCGCCAGTTGGTGGCGGCTTACAGCTGAATCCGCCGGTTCTCCGGTACGAACAACCATGCCATTTGTCGGGGAAATATTCTCGCAACTCAAGGCCACGGCGGACACCCGGGTGCTCCAGGAAATCCGCGACGGCCAGGTCACGAGTGTGACCGGTGCCGAATTCCTCGAGTTGATCCGCAAGGCGCGGACCTTCTTTGCTGCCAAGGGACTGAAGAAAGGCGACCGTTGCGGCCTGCTGGCGGCGAACGGCATCCGCTGGATGGCGCTCGATTTCGCGGCCATGGCCGAGGGATTGATTGTCGTTCCGCTCTACTTCCGGCAGGCCTCAGCTGAACTGGTTGCGATGATGAAGGACAGCACGCCGGCTCTCGTTTGCTGTGGCGATGCAACCCTGCGCGACGGAATTGTGCAGAACTGGGCGGGCGGTTCCGCAGCGCCTCCGCATTTTCTGTTCGATGAAATCTTTGTCGGTGTCGACGGAGTCTCGCTCGACCGGCCGCAGGTGCGAGATGAAGATCCCATCACCATCATTTACACGTCGGGCACGTCAGGCGAAGCCAAGGGTGTGGTGCTGACGGCCGCGAACGTCGGGTTCATGCTGGGCTGCACTTCGGCGCGACTGGACTCGCTGATGGGCGGCCGATCCGGACAAGATCACATTTTCCACTATCTGCCCTTCAGTTTCTGCGCTTCCTGGATCGCCGTACTGACCTTCCTGTTGCGCGGAAGCCTGGTCACGCTCAATACCGACTTGACGAAGATCCCAAGCGACATGCAGGCAGTGGCACCGCACTACTTCTTGAACGTACCGCAACTGCTCGAGCGCATGCGACGCGCAGTCGACGAACAGATCGCTCAAAAGGGAGGCATCGTACAGGCGATGTACGCGCGCGCAAAAGCCGCACGAGCGCGAAAGAAAGAGCGAGCGTCGAAAGTAGGCGACGATATCTGGCTGGGACTTGCCAATGCCGTGGTGTTTCCGGCGATCCGAAAGAAAATGGTGGGTTCCAATCTCAAGGCCCTGATCTGCGGCTCGGCTCCGCTTACACCTGAGACTCAGGATTATTTCAGCGTGCTCGGTATCCCTGTATTGCAGGTGTACGGACTGACGGAAACCACAGGGATCTGTACGATGGACGATCCCCACAACGTCGTGCCCGGACGCGTCGGGCCCGCGGTATCAGGGATCGAAATGCGCCTCGGTGACAACGATGAGATCGTAGTCCGTGGACCGAACGTGTTTCCGGGCTACTGGAACCGTCCGCAGCAGACGGCCGAAGTATTGCGCGATGGATGGTTCCACACCGGCGACCAGGGCGAGATGGACGCGGCAGGGAACTGGCGCATCGCGGGGCGGATCAAGAATCTGATTGTTCTCGGCTCCGGCCACAAGATTGCGCCCGAGACAGTCGAAGAAGAAATCACTCGGCGGCTGCCGGGTGCGCAGCAAGTGGTTGTGGTCGGCAATGGCCGCGGATATCTTTCGGCAATCGTCACGGGCAACGTGACCGGCGAGCAAGTGCAGTCCGCGCTCGATGCCGTCAATCCCGGTCTTCCGCACTATAAACAAGTCCGGGCGTACTGTCTGAGGCTGGAAGCCTTTTCCATTGAGAACGGTATGCTTACCGCAAACGGCAAGCTCAAGCGTGATTTGATTTCTGCACGGATGAAGAACGAGATCGAAGACATGTATCGAGTAAAGCAGGCTGTGTAGGGCCGGCTCAGAAAGAGAAGGCATTGGGCAAGCAGCAATTTCAAGGGCAGGCGCTGTCGTGGCAGGTGCAGGGTGGAGTCATCGAGTTGGCACTCCACCGCGATCCTTGCAACGAGCTGGGTTCTCTGTCTCTCAATGAATTGGAGAATTTCGCCTCTGCGCTCGACGACCTGGAGAGGGACGCGCATGCCCTGATCCTTCACAGCGAATTGAAGTCCGGTTTTTGCGCCGGTGCCGATCTGCGCGAGCTTTACGAGCGCTCGCAGACGATGGTGAAGTCGGAGGCCGCCCGCGGCGTGCGCGATTTTCTCGAACGCATCCACAGTGTGCTGAATCGAATAGACGCAGCTGCTCTGACCACGATTGCCGCAGTCCACGGCGTAACGTTCGGTGGAGGGTTTGAACTCGCGTTGGTTTGCGATTTGATCATCGCCGACAAGATGGCCCGCTTCTGTTTTCCGGAATTAAGGTTGGGACTGATCCCCGGATTTGGCGGGATCCCGCGTCTCAAAAGAGATTTGGGCAACGCCGTCGTCCGCGATTTGTTATTAACCGGCCGCAGCTTCAACGCCACCAAGGCCCAGCAGATCGGTCTGGTGAGTCAAGTCGTCTCGGAAGGGGAGGCGCTGCGCGCCGCCCGGGCCTCTGCGGCCCAGATCGGAAAATTCGACCGGCACACCGCGGTGGCGGCCAAGCAATTCATCAAGCCGGTTCCGCATGACGAATTGCGCAAGGAAATCGACATCTTTTGTGATTTGTTCTCGCGGCCGGCCGTGCAAGCCGGATTAAAGAAGTTCGTAGAGAGCACCGACGCGCAGCCCTATTTGCCTTGAGGCCGGCCGTGCGAGGAATCGCCAAACAGTTTAGAGTAACTATTATGCAAACAGCCGATCAGACTCTGGACGAAATCCTTACCTTGGCCGCGGCCCATTTCAAGGTGCCCCGCGAGAAGCTCTCTCCCGACGCCGATTTCTTCAAAGCGCTCGGCATCGACAGCCTGCAGACGCTCGATTTGCTGACGCGCCTGGAGAATCACTTTCACGTCGAACTCCCGGATTACGAACTGCAAGGCGTGACCGACTTCCGCACGCTCGCGGGCAAGATTCAGGCGCGGCTTTAGAGCCTTGAAGTCAAAGCCGAGATTCGGCAGGTAATGAATTGATAACTAAGCTCTTCCCCATGCTTCCCCGCCTCTGTGGTGAAATGAAAGGTTAATGCTCGACCTCCGCCAATACACGTGTCTGGGCGCCGCGCTGCGCGATGCGCTCGACCGCTTTTCTTCGGAAGTCTGCCTCATCGAAGCGGAGCGCGATCGCGAAAAAGTCCGCCTGACGTATTCCGATTTCAAAGAGATTGCTCTGCCTCTCGCCCGCGCCCTCGAGGACGCCGACTTCGACGCAGGCGACCGTGCCGCGATCATCATGACGAATCAGTCGAAATGGCTGATCTCCGCCTATGCCATCTTTTATTGTGGCGGCGTGCTGGTCCCGCTGGACTACAAGCTGACGGCAGCGGAACATCTGCAACTGCTCGCGCATTCCAAAGCCAAAGTTCTCATCGTGGAGTACCACCTGTGGCGGGCGATCATGGAGTCCCCCGATTTCCAGAAGATTGCCACCAAGATCGTCCTCGTGACCGAAGCCCCGCTGGGCGCGGAGTTGGCGGGCGCCTTTCGCTGGGAAGACTTCAAGCGCAAAGGCGCTCCCGACTTTGTCATGCGTCAGAAGGACGATGTCGCCTGCATCGTTTATTCCTCGGGAACGGGCGGCCGCCCCAAAGGCTGCGTTCTCACCCACGAAAACTATTTGGAGCAATGCCGCGCCCTCACTGCGTGGTACCCGTTCTGGCCGGGAGTGCGCTACCTCAGCATTCTGCCCACCAATCATGCGATTGATTTCATGGTGGGATTCATCGGACCATTCGTGTGCGGAGCCTGCGTGGTTCATCTGCGGACGCTGCGTCCGGAGTTCGTGCGCGATGCGTTTGTCCGTTACCGCATCACCTACGTGTCGCTGGTCCCGATGATCGTGAAAAACCTGGAGCGCGGTCTGCGCGCGAAGTTCGACGAACTTTCGTCATGGAAGCGCGCGTTCCTGAATGCCATGATCGCCACCAACCGGCTGCTGACGCGCCGCCGGCCGAACGTGAAACTTAGCCGCATACTGCTGTCGAACATTCATCGCGGATTTGGTGGCGAAGTGCTGGCGCTGATCACCGGTGGCGCCTTCATGGAGCCCTCAACCATGCAGTTCTTCTACGATCTCGGTATCCCCGTGGTGAACGGCTACGGACTCACCGAGGCTGGCACCGCGCTCACTCTCAACGATCTCAAACCGTTCCGCGCCGATACAGTCGGCAAGCCGCTTGCCAGGTGTTGAACTGCGCATTCTTAATCCGGATGCCGACGGCGTGGGGGAAGTCGCGGTCTGCAGCAAGACAGTTATGTCGCACTATCTCGACGACCCCGAACTGACATTGGAAACGATCGTCGATGGTTGGCTCCTGACGGGCGATTTGGGCCGGTTTGAGAGCGGCGGCCATCTGCAGCTCTTCGGGCGTAAGAAAAATATGATCGTCACCGAGGGTGGAAAGAACATCTACCCGGAGGACATCGAAACTGTTTTCGACGGCTTGCCCGTCAAAGAGTACACCGTCTTCGCGGCGAACTACGTCTGGCCGAAGAAAGAACTCGGCCGCGAAAGTCTGGTCCTCGTGCTGCGCCTGGAGCAGAATCAGAAATTCGACAGCAAGTTGTTGGAAGACATCTCAGCGCGCAATCGCCGCTTGCTTGATTTCAAGCGGGTTAGCGGATATCTGATCTGGGAGAAGGATTTTCCCCGCACGGCCTCGATGAAGATCAAGCGGCAGGTGCTGGCTGAGGAGATTGGCAAATCCGTCAGCCGGGATGCAATTGTGGGATTGTGACCCGCTACAGAAGTGATATCTATCACGCGACATCTGAAACAGAAATTATCCCCCAGTGGCGAAGATGGGACCTGAGATCTTGGGGCAAAGCTACCTTGCGATTGTGAATCCGGCGGCAGGAGGCGGAAAGAGCCGCAAACTGCTCGGCCCCGCGCTGGAGCGCCTGCGAGCGGGCGGCGTCGAGGTTAAGGTCGCGGCCACCCGTGCCCCGGGTGAGGCCACGGAGATCGCGCGCGAGGCCTATGGGCGCGGCGTCCGCAACTTCATCGCCGTGGGTGGCGACGGCACTTCGTATGAAATCGTGAATGGCCTGTATCCTCAGGCACTCGATGGGGAGCGTCCGACGCTTGGCTTTTTGCCATTGGGAACAGGCAATTCTTTTTTGCGCGACTTCAGTCATCAGGGTGTCGAGTACGCGATCGAATCGCTACTCGCCCACCGGAGCCGGGCCTGCGACGTGATGCGCTTACGTCACCGTACCGGAGTCATCTACTACATCAATTTATTGAGCATGGGATTCTCCGCCGATGTCGCTACGCTGCGCGCCCGCCGCTTCAGCGGTTGGGGAGAGTTGGGGTATCAGGCTTCTATTCTGCTGACTCTGGCGCGTTTCAAGCGGCGTCCTTTTCCGGTGCGTGCCGACGGCATGGCAGACTTTGATAACCGCCCGTGCCTCTTCCTAACCTTTAATAACAGCAAGTTCACCGGCGGGACGATGATGATCGCCCCCCAGGCAGAAATCGACGATGGCCTGGTGGAGTATGTACGCTGGGGGCCGATCGGCCGGCTCGGCCTGATCCGCAATCTGCCCGGCCTCTACGACGGGACCCATATCGAGCATCCACTGGCCGAGCGCAAGGCATCGCGGCGTATCGAGTTCAACCTGGACGCCCCCGTGGACGTCATGGTCGACGGAGAAGTGCTGACCCTGCATTGCGAGGAACTCGACGTGCTTCCCCGCGCACTCAACGTGGTGGCTTTGTTGTGATTGGTAGGTCATCGTTATAAGTTCGCCATGATATAAGGATGAGTCATGTCTGAAGAACGACGGAAGCGGCAACTGGAGCGCGAAGACAGCAGCAGTTCCAGTGGTGCGGACACGAAGAAGATACTCACCTATGGGATTGCGGTGATCCTGCTGGCCGCCGCTTGGATGGCGGGCCAGTACTACAAGAATCACAAGTACGATACGTTCGCCAAATGCCTGGCGACCAAGCAAGCTAAGATGTACGGCCTCTACTGGTGCCCGCACTGCATCGAGCAGAAAGAGAAGTTCGGCGACGCGTTTCACTACGTGCCGTATCAGGAGTGCGCGATCAAAGGCTCGCAGGAAGAAGCGCCGGTCTGCAAGATCGCGGGAGTGAAGTTGTTTCCCGCTTGGCAGTTTGGCGACGAGCCGCCGAAGGAAGGTGTTTTATCGTTGGAGGCTTTGAGTGACAAGACCGGGTGTAGCCTCCCGTGACGGACTCCGCGCCCCGCAATCGAATTGTATTCGCACTCATTGCGCTCCTCTCGCTGGCGGGTGTGATTGATTCGGCAGTGGCCCTCCAGCGCCACTACGCAAAGTCAGCCACCGCCTTCTGCGATTTCAGCCAGAAGTTCAGTTGCGACATCGTGAACCGCAGCGAGTATTCGACCATCCAGGGGATTCCCGTCGCCGGGATCGGCATTGCGGGATACGCTGCCCTCTTCGTACTGGCCACGTTCTGGAAGGCCCGTGCTGAAACCCCAAACCGCCTGCTTGGGGCGGCGATTACGGGCCTCGCCTTCGCTCTTTACCTCACGTATATCGAAGCCTATGAACTGACGACCTGGTGTATTTTGTGTTTGATCTCGCTGGCGTTGATCGCCCTGATCAGCCTGTTGGCAATCGCGGTGAAAGTGAGAACTGCGAGAGCCTAAACCGGCTGCTCCGTTGTATTCTGGTATTGCGCTTTTCCTGATGGAAGAAATCCAGCAAACAGAAAATTATGCTTCCGGATCTGCTGCCGGAGTAATCCGCGCGCAGTTCGCGACAGGAGATTTGCGCCTCCACGAATTTCGCAGCCGAATTTTCCGCAACACCCGATTCCTGCGTGTGTGGTTGCCTCCGGGATACGACGATCCGATCAACGCCGGCCGGCACTATCCTGTTCTCTATTTGAATGACGGCCAGAACCTGTTTGAAGCCGCGACGTCTTTTACCGGAATCGAATGGCAGGTCGACGAAACCGCGGACCGTCTGATCCGTGAAGGCATTGTGCCGCCCATGATTATTGTGGGCATGGATAACGCGGCCCGCGCCCGCATCCGCGAGTACATGCCGCACCGTTCGCTGCATCCCATGATGATGCGGGCGCATGGCACGCGCTATCCAGCATTTCTGTTCAAAGAGGTATTTCCATTCATGGCCCGCAGCTACCGTGTGGCCACCGGGCCTGAGAATACGGGACTCGGAGGCTCGTCGCTTGGAGCTCTGGTCTCACTTTACACGGCGGCCGTGCGGCCCGGCGTGATTGGCCGGTTGCTGCTCGAGAGCCCCTCGTTGTGGGCGTCGAATCGTCAGTTGATTCGGCAGAGCCGCGGAGTCAAACGCTGGCCGGAGCGAGTCTTCCTCGCAACTGGAACTGCCGAGGCGGGACGCAAAGACAAGGATCAGAGCATGGTAGATGATGTTCGCGAACTGGCCGCGATTCTGCGCCGCGCGGGACTGGACGATACACGCTTGAGACTCGTCGTCGACGAGGGCGCTTCGCACCACGAATCGGCCTGGGCCCGGCGGTTTCCCGAAGCGCTGACATTTTTGTTCGGGAAGCAGGGATAGCCTCCGCCCCGTGCTCGCGAACTCTACGAGGCGGCTGCGATGTTCCCCGCGTCTCGCAGAGTTCCTCCGCGCGACACACGCCAGATCACACAAAGAGTCGCCACCATCGCAATCACGGACAGCTGAACGTGCGTCCATCGAGTGAACGGTCCCAGCAGCGGGAGCGCGTACACCAGGTAAAGAAGAGTTCCCAACCAGCGAGTCGAGAGCGCGCGCTGCTGATCCACCAGCCAGTCCGCCAGCAGGATGAATGCGGGTGCCAGTATCACTAGATCGTAAACCGTGAGATGCGGCGCCACCAGCACACTCGCCAAAAGCAGCGCCGAATACCGAAGCGGCAATGCCGCCTGGCCCCATTTCCAAAGAGCGACCGTCACACCGACCACAGCCGCCGCGCTCAGAACGTAAAGGCCGAAGGAGATTCCCGGCCACGGCACAAGCATCGACCAAAATGTCCGCAAGGAGTGCGTCTGGTAGAGCTTGGGCTCGAGCAGAGGCAACACCTTCCCAACGTTTCGCAGTACGTGTGTCCACTGGCGCAAAGGCTCGATTCCGTAATAGACAACCCCCACCGAGAGTTGTCCCGCCGCCGAAAGAACTGCTCCTAGCACCGTCTTCCATGCTCCGATCGAAACGAACAAGATTGCTCCGGCGAGCCCCAACTGCGGCTTGAAGATTAGACAGCCCAGAACCACGCCCGCCAGGAAGTCACGCTTGTCGCGCAGCAGGAAGAACATCAGCGTAAAGCAGGCGAGCGCGGCGGCAGACGTCTGTCCCCAGGCGATGAGGTGGAAGAAGGCAGGGTATGCCGCCGCGAGCAGAGCCACAGTTCCGCCGTGGCCGCGGAGGTTCGGGCACGCGCGCCAGATGCAATAGCAACAAATGCCATAGACCGCCGCGCTGCCGCACCACCATAGAAAAAGCGCCCAGCCGTACGAAAGATGAGCCAGCGGCGCGAGAAAGACCGAAACTTGCGGAGGATACAACGGCAAGTAGTGGATGCCCGCGGCTTCCGGCACGCGCTGCGCCGCCAGCGCCGCCTGTGCATTCATGTCGTACAAATCCGCCCCGCGATGCGCGGCCGCGACTGATCCCGCCGTGTAGAGATGGAGGAAGTCCGTTCCCTTGAGGTTCCCGTTGCGGTCGCGCAGCCCGGGGGTCGACAGGTTCCAGACGTAGAAAGACCACAGGCACACGGCCAGGATCGTGCCATGAGCCCGCAAACGCTTGCTGGTCAGCCATGAGCGGGAATGTTCGGGAGAGGACGTCAGGCGATAGAACCTCAGTTCACGGGATATGGTTCAAGCCGCGGCGGTGATTGATCGCCCGACATCAGCCAGGCGTGGCGATCGCGAAAATAGCGTATCAGTTCCAGGTTCTGTATCGGTCCCCATATCGCGGGCCCAGACGATCCTCGCTCGGTCGATGTCAGGAGCGTTATAGATCCAATCGCGATCCACGTTGTGACCTGGCCCGTAGCGCACAATGACCAGATGAGACCCCGGAATGGCGCTCAGTCGCTCGACAATGCGCACGCGATCCATGTTGCCCAATGGCCAGTGGGGTTCCAGCGGAGCGTGTGCGGCGATTCCGGCCAGGCGGAGGAAAATCATTCCCACGCAGACCACAGGGACACTTCGCAATAA
The DNA here is from genome assembly GCA_963701935.1 of uncultured Acidobacteriaceae bacterium. Classification (GTDB taxonomy): domain Bacteria; phylum Acidobacteriota; class Terriglobia; order Terriglobales; family Acidobacteriaceae; genus Sulfotelmatobacter. Next base: position 487,165 of record CAVPBT010000008.1, read on the forward strand.
GAAATTGTCCTACCGGAGCGCCCTTGCGGCGCCACAGCTGCAGGTGCCGCATGCACTGGACAAGCATCAGATAGACCAACCCTGTGGCAGGGGCAACATAGTGCGGGAACGTCCACGTCTCCACCAGCCACCCCACGCAAAAGACAACGCCGGCAAAGAGCGCGAGACGCATGCGACGGTCTCGGAGGATCCAGGGGAACGCAATCAGAGGCAGTGAAAGCGCAGGTCCTAGATAGAACCGCCAGAGCTGAAGAATCTTGTTGCCTGTTCTGCGCACGAAGCCCACCGGGGTGCAAGCCTCGTCAAACTGCTGCACTTCCCATCCCGCGTAGTAGTCGCGCATCACCGCGTGATGATACTCGGGAACCGCTCGCTTTGAGAAAAACAGAAAGTAGGGAACCACGGCATACGTCTCGCGGTTGACGGCGTAGGTCATGCGAAACGGACTTCCCGTGACGCGCCAGTAGTAGTAACCGGTGGCCACGGCTGCGACGATAAGAACGCACGTTGCGGGCAGAAACAAACGCGACAACAATCGCGGCCAGGGCGGCAGCTTGCGACCCTTCAGCCACACGAGGAGGCCAGCCGCGACCGCGATGCTGAAAACAAATCCTTCGTAGGGCCGGCTGTTCGCCATCATGGCGAGCCCTAGAGCGAGCAGTATGCCGTCCCGCGCACGCGGATGGTTGCGGAGCCTTGGAATCGCGCCCAGCACCAGAGCGCCTCCTGTGGCTGCCAGAGCGGGGCACCAATAGCTATTCATCCAGTAGCTGAAGGTCGCGAAGCGCAAGATGCCGAGAATTCCCCCGAAGAGCGCCCAGGTGGGAGGGAACCATCCTTGCAGCATCCAGCACAGCGTGGCGCACAAAGCAGCGGTCATCAACCATATCCCGATCCACGGATGGCCGCCCAGGACCACTCCCGCCGCCATCACCAGGCCCTGACCTGGCGCATACATCGACATATAAGTGGGGTGCTGGATAATCTGGAAACTCTCGAAGTGGATCCACATCGGATGAGTGGGATTGGTCAGATGCCCCGATGCGAATGTGTTGGCGGCCAGCAGATGGCTGTACTCGTCGTTCCAGTCCGGCAGAGGAATTCCGAGCAGCGGGATCAAAAGCGCTCGAACCGCGAGGGCCAGTGCCGCGACAGTCCAAACCGCCAGAGCACGTCGGCGCGCCAGTCGCCCAAAGAAACCCTCAGTTCGTTCGAAGAACCGCCCGCTCTTCTGCGCGTGCGCAGCGAGAGCCAGACTGCCGCCAGCACCATGATTGCTTCCGTGATGGTGAGCAACCATGGCGCCAGGTGTCGGTAGATTTCGTTCATGAGGGTCTAACCGCTGGAGAGGCAGACCACTTCTCGTCCGCCGCGGGACTGCTACTGGCCCGCAGCTTCCTTCACGCCGGTCTCTTCGAACAGGCCATCGACGATCTGAATCATTTCGTTGTCGACCACGCGGTTCTTGGCGATCGCTTCCTTCAGCGGGATCGACACGATCTTGTTCGACCGCAGCGCCGCCATGCAGCCAAACTCGCCGCGATGCACCATGTCGATCGCACCCAGGCCGTACCGCGTCGCCAGCACGCGGTCGAACGCGCTGGGTGAGCCGCCGCGCTGAATGTGTCCCAGCACCACCGCACGCGTCTCGAATCCGGTACGCTTCTCGATCTCGCGTGCCAGAATATTCGCGATGCCGCCCAACTTCGCGTGACCAAATTCGTCCTTGCCCATGTCCTGCAGGATCGGAGCCCCGGCCCTCGTCCGACGAAAATTTCGCGCCTTCGGCGACAACAACAATGGAGAAGTAACGTCCGCGCTCGTGGCGCTGGCGAATCGATTCGGCAACCTTGTCGACGTCGAACGGCCGCTCGGGAATCAGAATCACATCGGCCCCACCGGCGACGCCGCTGTACAGGGCGATCCAGCCCGCGTCGCGTCCCATGACTTCCACCACCATCACGCGGTTGTGCGCCTCGGCGGTCGTGTGGATGCGGTCGATCGCTTCGCATACCACATTGCACGCCGTATCAAACCCGAACGTGTAGTCGGTTCCCCCCAGATCGTTGTCGATCGTCTTGGGCACGCCGACCACTTTGATTCCTTTTTCATGCAGCTTTTGCGCCACCGACAACGTGTCGTCGCCGCCGATGGCAACCAGTGCGTCGATCTTGTGCTTGTCAATCGTGGCGGCACATCGATCAATGCCGTCCGGACGCTTCGACGGGTTGGTGCGCGAGGTGCGCAGAATGGTTCCTCCGCGGGGCAGAATTCCGCCCACCGCATCCAGGTCCAGCACCATGCTCTTGTCTTCGATCAGACCGCGCCAGCCCTCCAGGAAACCCACGAATTCATCGTGATAGTGAAACACGCCCTTCCGCACCACGGCGCGGATGACCGCGTTCAGCCCCGGGCAATCGCCCCCGCCGGTTAACATGCCAATCTTCATCGTTTGCTCCTCTTCGAGTATGAGTTCAGGATAAAGTCCTCCAGATGCACCCCGGGTGCCGGGGCGACGAAATGGCCCAAAACGCAAGGGGTGAACATCGGTCGGAAGAGATAGATTAACATTAAATCGAACCGCCGCCAAAGCCAAACACCCCGCAGAAAATCGTTCAGGCAACGCCATCCGCGCCCGCTTACATGGGCATTGCGCTTCCGCGCAGGATTCGACACAATGCTCGACGAGGTGAAGTTCGACACATGAAGCTAGACGGACCTGAACCTCGGACATGAATAAGACTGTGTCGATCTTTGCTTGGCTGTTCGTCGGCCTGCTTGGTGCTGCCGCGGTCGGCGTAATCGCCGTGCACCGCGGAGAGCCGATCAACGCTCTGTGGCTGGTCACGGCTGCCACCTGCTGCTACGCCCTCGGATACCGCTTCTACAGCAAGTTCATTGCGGCGAAAATTCTTGCCCTCGATGCCCTGCGCGCCACTCCCGCTGAGCGACTGGAAAACGGTCGCGACTTTCTGGTCACCAACAAGTGGGTCGTCTTCGGCCACCACTTTGCCGCGATCGCCGGCCCGGGTCCTCTGGTGGGGCCGGTTCTCGCCGCGCAGTTTGGCTATCTTCCCGGGACGCTCTGGGTGCTCGCCGGCGCCGTCTTCGCCGGCTGCGTGCAGGATTTCGTGATCCTTCTCTTCTCCGTGCGCCGCGACGGCAAATCGCTGACCGAAATGGCGAAAGAGGAAATCGGCCGCGTGGGTGGCTTCGTAGCTTACACGGCGGTGATCGCGATTCTCATCATCCTGCTTGGAGTCGCTGCACTGATCGTGGTGAACGCACTGAAAGACAGTCCCTGGGGCACATTCACGATCGCGATGACGATCCCCATCGCCCTGCTGATGGGCCTTTACCTGCGCCGGATTCGGCCCGGCAAAGTGCTCGAAGTTTCCGTCCTCGGGTTCATTCTCGTGCTGCTTGCGATTTGGGGAGGACGCTGGGCCTCGCTCAATCCCGCCATGGCGCAGGCGTTTACTCTGCAAGGGACCACCCTCGCCAAACTCATCATCGTCTATGGATTCGCCGCGTCGGCACTCCCAGTTTGGCTGCTGCTGGCGCCGCGAGACTATCTCAGCACATTCGTAAAGCTGGGAACGATCGCGCTTCTCGGCATCGGCATCGTGGTCTTGCATCCCACGCTGCACATGCCGGCACTGACACGCTTCGTCGACGGCACCGGCCCAGTCTTCGCGGGAAAGATATTCCCCTTTGCCTTCATCACCATTGCCTGCGGCGCCATCAGCGGATTCCACGCACTCATTTCCAGCGGAACCACGCCCAAATTGATCGCCCGCGAGACCCAGGCTCGCATGGTCGGCTACGGCGCCATGATGGCCGAGTCCGCGGTTGCCGTTATGGCGATCATCGCGGCCTGCGTCCTTCAGCCCGGTATTTACTTTGCGATTAACAGCCCCGCCGGAGTGGTCGGACAAACCGCAACCGCGGCAACTGCGACGATCTCCAGTTGGGGATTCCCCGTCACGGCTGCGGACATGCAAGCGCTCGCCCATGCCGTCGGCGAGCAGACTCTGTTCAACCGCACCGGTGGTGCGCCCGCATTCGCCGTAGGCATGGCGCACATCTTCTCGCAGAGCCTGGGCGGCGCGACTGTGATGGCCCTCTGGTATCACTTCGCCGTCATGTTTGAGGCGCTGTTCATCCTCACCATCCTCGATGCCGGCACGCGCGTGGCCCGCTTCATGATTCAGGATGCTCTAGGGCATATCTACAAGCCGCTGGGACGGACCAGTTGGTATCCCTCGATTCTGGCCACGAGCGCGCTGATCGTCGCGTCGTGGGGATACTTCCTTTGGCAAGGCGTGAAGGATCCGCTGGGCGGCATCAACTCTCTCTGGCCGCTATTTGGCATTGCCAACCAGTTGCTCGCCACCGTAGCTCTTTGTGTGGCCACGACGATCATCATCAAAATGCACCGGGCGCGATACGCCGCGGTCACGCTCGTTCCGCTAGCGTGGCTGGTCGCCGTCACATTCACAGCGTCGTGGCATAAGATCTTCGACCCCAACCCGCGCGTCGGCTTCTTGGCGCAGGCGCACGTTCTGGGAACAGGTCCAGCATCCTCGGCAACGGCGCGACTGATCTTCAACAATCGCCTGGATGCAGTCGTGACCGCCGTCGTGGTCGTCATGGTCACGCTTGTACTGTTCGAATCCATGCGGCAGTGGGCGGGAGTTCTCAGCGGCAGGGAAGAGGTGCGGCTCAGGGAGACGCCTTTCGTGATGACCCGCCTGGCAGAGGAGAGAGGATGAACCGCATCTTAGAGGCGCTGCGAACGTTGCGTGCGGTCCTGCGTGAAATTTTCGACGAGGCCGCCTACGATCGCTTTCTCTGCCGAAAGCAAATTGCATCGTCACCCGCATCCTACGCCGCGTTCCGCCAGGAATTTGAAGAGGCAAAAACGCGCCGCCCCAAATGCTGTTAGCACGTATGGGCAAGTACGTGTGGGGCGGACACTCCTGTCCGCCCAGGTTTTGACTTTGTGTTTTGAGCTCAAGAAACGGAGGACGGGTGGCCGACCTTTCGCGTTCTCTGCGAAAGGTGCGGGTTCTACAAATCTAAACGCTACGCGAGGTGGCAGAAGCCGATGTCGATAAGATTGTCGCTAGCTATGAATCCACTGATGGCGTCTCTCGCTTTGAGCGCAGTCGTACTTGCCCAGAGCGATGACTCCAGCCAGACCATGCGCCCCGTCATTCGCGGACGCCACGCTGCCGTCGCCTCAATGAAAGCCGAGGCCACCGAAGCCGCCCGTCAAATTCTCGCGATGGGCGGCAACGCCTTCGACGCCGCCGTCGGCGGCCAGGCGGCGCTCGCAGTCACCGACTTTTCGCTCAACGGACTCGGCAGCGACGCCGTGCTCCTCGTCTACAACGCCCACGACAAGAAGGTTTACTCCATCAACGCCGAACCCCGTGCCCCCAAACTCGCAACCATCGAGTGGTACGAGAAAAACAATGGCGGAAAAATTCCCGAGAGCGACGGCCTGCTCTCCGGTGGCCTCCCGGGCGTAATGGACGCCTGGTACACGCTGCTCGATCGCTGGGGCACCATGAGCTTCGAGCAGGTTTTGCAGCCTGCCATCGACCTCGCCGAAAATGGCTTCCCACTCAGCGAATACGGCGCCTCCTACATTGCAGGATCAAAGAAAATTCTCAAATATCCCACCACTGTCAAAATCTATCTGCCGAACGGCCGTCCGCCGAAGGCCGGAGAGATTCTCAAGAATCCAGACCTGGCTCGCACTCTCAAGAAGTTGGTTGAGGCGGAGAAGGCGAATCAGTCGAAAGGCCGGCACGAAGCGCTTAAAGCCGCGCGCGACCGCTTCTATAAAGGCGACATTGCCAAGGAGCTTGCTGCATTCTCCGAGGCTAACGGTGGCCTGTTCCGTTACGAAGATTTCGCCGAATACACCGCGGAAGTCGAGACCCCGGTTTCCATCAACTACCGTGGATACCAGATCTACAAAAATCCGTCGGCGAGCCAGGGACCCACCGAGCTGATCGCCCTCAATCTGCTTGAAGGCTACGATCTGAAAGCGATGGGCCACAACAGCCCCGACTTTCTCCACACCAACGTGGAAGCCGTAAAGCTCGCCATGGCCGACCGCGAAAAATATCTCGGCGACATGGACTTCATCAAAATCCCCTACGACGGCCTGCTCTCAAAAGACTACGCCCGCGAACGCAGAAAGCTGATTGATCCCGCAAAAGCCTCGCTGGAACTGCGCCCCGGTTCGCCAGAGAAGTTCGCCGCGAACTCATCACTGTTGGACCGCCCGGTGCACAAGGTCCTCGACGGCGGCGCCAGCCATGATGGCGACACCAGCTACATCGCCATCGTCGACAAAGACCGCAACATGGTCAGCTTCGAGCCCAGCCTCCACAGCCTGTTCGGAACCGGCGTCGTTATGGGCAACACCGGCATCATCTTCAATTGCCGCGGCGACTATTACTCTCTCAAGCGCGGCGAAGCCAACGCCCTCGAACCCGGCAAACGTCCGCGTAGCACGCTGCAGAGCACGTTGGTCATGAAAGACGGTCAGCCTTACGCGATCATGGGCAGCCCCGGCGCTGACGACCAGGTCATGCGCACCATGCAGACCTTGATCAACATGGTCGACTTCGGCATGAACATCCAACAGGCCATCGAGGCCGCGCGCTGGTCCTCGCGCGCCTTCCCCGCCTCGCCTTTCCCCCATACCATGTACCCCGGCGATCTGGCTGTGGAATCACGCATTCCAGAAGCGACGCGTCAGGCGCTCATCGCCCGCGGTCACAAACTCCGGGTCGATCCCCCGTGGTCGCTTGGCTCGAACGCCGGAATTGTTCTTGACGCCAAGACCGGAGTCCTCAGCGCCGCAGCCGATCCTCGGGTCGATGCCTACGCCTGGGCCTGGTGACGGCGAAAAGCCTTGGACCGCAGAGTTCGCTAAGAGAGCGCGCGGAGAACGCAAAGAACGGCAATGTCTGGAAACGCGAACGGCTTGCGTCAAGAATGGTCTGCTCAGCGTCCTCCGCTACACCTCAGCGTCCTCTGCGGTTAAGAGCTTTTCTCGTCATCACCCCGCCCACAACCCGTACTAGGCCCCAGGCCTATTCCGCGATAAACTGCTCTCACATGCGAGTTCTGGGAATCGATTGTGGCGGAGAGTACACCGGCTACGGCGTAGTCGAGATGGATGCACGCGGAAGGCTCTGCTGCCTGACCTGCGGCGCGATCAAGCTCTCCCCACGCGAAGTGCTGCCCAAGCGCCTGTCCCGCATCTTCACCGAACTCGGCGAGATCATCGTCCAGCACCAGCCCGACGAAGTCGCGATCGAGGATGTTTTCTACGCTCTCAACGTGAAGTCTGCGCTGAAACTGGGCCAGGTCCGGGGAGTTGCCATGCTCGCTGCCTCCACCGCCGGATTGGAAGTCGCCGAATACTCGCCTCTCACCATCAAGTCGTCGGTGGTCGGCTATGGCCGCGCCGAGAAGCAGCAAGTCCAGCAGATGGTGACGCGGTTGCTTGAGCTTTCCGCCCCGCCGGAGCCCATGGACGCGTCTGATGCGCTGGCGATTGCCATCTGCCACCTCCACACCGCAGGGACCCTCAGCCGGCAGCGCGCCGTGGCGCGATAGTGTTCAATCGTCAATCCACTTTTGGCATAATCTGGTGTGGCAGTTCGTATGACCTTGCTGCGGGCACGAACCTGAGGCTGATGAACGGAACCGGCAAAGCACGACTGCGTCACACACGGAAGAGACGGCGGTTCGACCGTACGTTCTCGATTCTCTTCGTGGCGTGCCTCGCTCTGCTGGCTGCTCTCCCGACTCGAGCCGCCGACCCCGCCACCGTCACATTCTCACTGGACTTTCCAAAGTCGGACCCCGAGCGCTATTCCATCACCGTACAATCCGACGGCCACGCCCGCTACGAATGCTCGGCGCGAATCTCGGATGAGTCCGAGGACCGCGAATCCTACCAGACTGAATTCACCTTCAGCGACGCAACCCGCGCCCGGATTTTCGACCTCGCTGCCCAGGCCCACTACTTTTCTGGAAAGATCGACTCCGGTAATCGCAAGTTGGCTTTCACCGGCGCGAAGAAGTTGATCTACAAAGACGGCCAGCGCGAGTCCAGCGCGGCTTATAACTTCTCCGCACTGCCCGCCGTCCAGCAGTTGACGACTTTGTTTCAAAGCGTTTCTGCCACGCTCGAGTTCGGACGTCGTCTGGCCTACGACCGCCGCTACCAGAAACTCGCCCTTGACGACGAGTTGAAGCGCATGGAGGAGCAGGCTCGGCGCGGGGAACTCGTCGAGTTGCAAGCCGTAAGGCCCGTGCTGCAGGAGATTCATGACGACAACTCCGTCATGAACGTCGTTCGGGTCCGAGCCCAGCGGATTATGGAGATGGGCAATGCCGCACCCGCCACGCACTAACTCCAACTCTTGAAAGGTGCCATGGCGCGTAGCGCCTTTCCACGTTTCGCTATACCTTTGCCTAGGCACGGGTAACCAAGTTGTCGGCCGCTCTTGCCAGAGCGGTTTTCCTGCCCAGAAACTGGTCCAGAAAACTGGTCGGGACAGGCAGGAACCCCTTGTACGACCGGCCATAATTAAGGTGACCCAAGTTTTACAACTTCCTCCCCGGAACCGTGTTCTAATAGGCAGAGATCGCCTTCCGGGGGTTGCTATGTCCAAGCTCTCCGTTGCCAGATTCAGCCCTGTGGTTCTGACGGCCGTCGCCTGCGCGCTACTAGCGCTGCCCGCCCTGGCCTCTTCGCAGGCGCGGATCGTGCGCCTGAGCGACGTACAAGGTTCGGTTCAGATCGACAAGAACACCGGCATGGGTTTCGAGAACGCGTTCCTTAACCTCCCCATTACCCAAGGGGCGCAGGTGAGGACGCATGATCGCGGTCGCGCCGAAATCGAGTTCGAAGACGGCAGCTCGCTGCGCCTCACTCCGAACACGACGGTCGACTTCAGTACCCTCGGCCTTAGCGATTCCGGCCAGCGCATTTCGGTCGTCAACCTCGTTGAGGGCATGGCCTATGTCAACTGGCTGGGCAAAGACCAAATCACTCTCAATTTCTCGCGCGAGAAAATCTCGCTCGACCATGCCGCGCATTTCCGCGTTAATACGTCCACGGAAGTCGCCAGCCTCGCGGTTTTCAAAGGCGATCTAGACGTCGAAGGCCCAGCGGGGAAAATCCTGGTCGCGAAAAAGAAGACGGCCAACTTCGACGCAGCGGACAATGACAAGTCCACACTCGCCAACAACGTCGAAGAAGCCCCGCTAGATTCCTGGGACAAAGAGGCTTCCGCCTACCATGATCAGTACGCGAAGAATAATTCTTCGCCGTATGGCTATGGTGCGAGCGACCTGAATTACTACGGCGCCTATAGCAACGTCCCCGGCTACGGCATGATGTGGCAGCCCTACTTCACCGGCGTCGGCTGGGATCCTTTCATGGACGGCGCGTGGTCCTGGTATCCCGGCTTCGGCTACATGTTCGCCTCGGCCTATCCTTGGGGCTGGATGCCCTACCGCTACGGAAGCTGGATGATGGTCCCCGGCATGGGATGGATGTGGCAGCCCGGAGGCTGGAATTCTTGGGTCGGGGTCCCGCATTATGCTGGGACGCTGCCGGTCAATTTTCATCCGCTTGTCGCGCCCGTAACCGGAACGGTGAAGACCGTCGCCGTCGGAAAGGGCGGATCGATCTCAGCCATGCCGCCATCGCGGCTTATTGTGAGTGCTGGATCGGCTGGCTTGGGGATTCCGCGTGGCTCGGTCGAAAATCTTAACCACCTGAATCACCAGGTTGCCAAGTCCGGATTCGCCGAAGTGCGGCCCGCGCCGCAGTTCTCGACAAGCTCGCCCCGGCCCTCTTCTGGGTACAGCGCGCCGCAACATAGCAGCAGTATGTCGGCGCCGTCGGTGGGCCACAGCACATCGTCCTCCGGACATTCTTCGAGCGGCTCGCACAAATAGACCGATTCGCTGACACGAACGGAAAGGGCGGCCCGGGCCGCCCTGTTTGCTTATGTGGCGACGGCGGTCTCGGCCGTTGCGCCGGCTCGGCCGAGGTCCACCAATTCAATCAAACAACCACGATCCCCGCGTACCCCACGACCATGTCCCGGTCCCCGGAAACATCTCCCGAAGTGGCATACTTCACCAACTCCGCCGACTTCGCGCCCAGTTGTCGAGCCGCCGTCAACATCGCCACAGCTGGTCCAAAACCGCACATGCTGATGTCCTGTTGCGTGACCACGTCGAACAGCCCACGCGGATCCAAAGTCAGAATCCGCTCAATCGCCCGATGATCCTTGACCCGCGTCACCGCGTCTGACTCGTAATGATTCATATCGCTCGAAGCGACAATCAGAATGGGATCGCTCTGTGCTGCAACCACGTGGGCTAGAGCCCTGCCGAGTTGATCAAGCACCTCAAACTGTCCCGTCCCCAGCGCAATAGGCACGAAACGAAGCTTCGGCTGCCGCAGCAGGAGAAAGGGAAGCTCAACCTCGGCAGCATGCTCCGCCCGATGTGCTGTCGAATCCTCCTGCAGTGCCGGGAACCGCTGTCTCAAAGCCGCTGCGAGCTCGGCATCGATAGGCACATCCCCCAACGGCGTCTGCCACCCGCCCTCACTCATCATGGCTAGCGCCCGGCCCACACCAGTGTGGTTCGGACATAGCACAATGCAGCGCCGCGGCACCTCGACCCGCGCAAAAACCGCACCCGCCACATGTCCGGAATACATATATCCCGCATGTGGCGCGATGCATCCCAGTGCCCGGACCGGAGCCTGATCCGTGGAACCCACTTGTGTTAGGTATTCCCGTGCTTCGGCGCGCAGCTCTTCAGGATCACCCGGATAGAATCGTCCCGCGACTGCGGGATGACGAAGGATCGTGGTAGTCATGGCCCCTCCGTTCTGTGAGAGGGCTATCCTAGACCAGCCGAAATGATTGTGCTCGCCGTGGAAGCGCGGCGCTTTAGCGCCGCGTTAGTCGTCCCGATTCCTGCGGGCTTCAGCCCCCTGTGGTCATTCTCCCACCGAAACGAATCTCCGCGTTCGCCCCGGGCCCTCATACGGCCTTATGCTATGACTCGATCCGCCCCTCACGCAAGGACAACGACCGGAATATCGCCGCACTCTCTTCCAGACTCAACGTCTCAGCGCGCGCCGTGGCCTTCACCTTAGCCTCAGCCAGCGCGCGCTTCAACTCCGCGCCCTCGTACTTCGCCTTCAGGTTGTTCCACAGAGTCTTCCGCTTCTGCCCAAACGATAGCCGCAGGAAATCAATGAACCCGTCTCCCGTCACTCCCAACTTCTCCTGCTGCGGATCGATGGTCAACCGCAATACTGACGAGTGCACTTTCGGCGGAGGCACAAACGCCCCCGGCGGCAGTGTGAACAAGTTCTCCACGCGAGCATACAACTGCGCCGTAGCCGACAGCATGCCGTAGTCGCGCCCGCCTGGTTCCGCGGCGATCCGGTCCGCCACCTCACGTTGCACCATAATCACAATGCTCTCGAAATACTTCGAGAACTCAAACAGCCGCAGCAAAATGTCGGACGTTATGTAATAAGGCAGATTGCCCACAACCTTCACCGGCTGCGGCTTCAGGTCGATGCCCGGCTGGCTCAGGCCGGGCTTGGGTCCGAACAGAGAATCAAAGTCGATCGCCAACACATCGGCCTCGATGATCTCCACGTTGCGCGCCATGCCAAACTTCAGCCGCAACTGCGCCGCCAAGACCCTGTCCAGTTCTACTGCGATCAATCGCCGCGCCCGCTTCGCCAGCATGGAAGTCATAATCCCCCGCCCGGGGCCAATTTCCAGCACCGTACTCTGCGACACATCGCCCAACGCGTCGACCACGCGAGCCGCGAGGTCTTCGCTGGCCAGAAAATGCTGTCCCATTTTAGGCTTGGTTTGCGGACGGCGCGCCGATGCTACCTTTGGCACATTGACCCCCATTTCCTCGGGAAGTAGACTTTGAAGTCGGTCCGGGCTCCCAAACCGCTGGACCCTCTGGGTCCCGAGTCATATTCATAATAGCGTGCGCCGCGAAAATCGTGCGCGCTTCTGGAGGTTCCGCACTCATGAACATCGTATTTGTTGCTTCCGAAGGCGTACCGTTTTCGAAGACCGGTGGACTGGCTGACGTCGTTGGAGCCCTACCTCGTGCTCTGGCCTCGTTGGGGCATCAGGTCAGCGTCTACCTGCCGCGTTATCGCCAGACCAAGCTCTCCGAACCCGCGACGGTGGTTCGCAGTGTCACCGTACCCTTCGACGACGAGTACCGTTTCGCCTCGGTCGTAAGCGGAGGCAGTCAGGGTGGCGTGAAATTCTATTTTGTCGAGTACCCGCAGTATTTCGACCGCGACGCTCTCTACGGAACCCCGGCCGGGGACTATCCCGACAATGCCGAGCGCTTTGCCCTGTTCTCCCGCACCGTATTGGAAGCGACGAAAATTCTCGGAGTCCCTGACATCTTTCACTGCCACGACTGGCAGTCAGCCTTGGTTCCGGTTCTGCTCCGCACGATCTACGCAGAAGATCCGGCGTTTAAAGACGTAGGCACCGTCTTCACTATCCACAACATGGGCTACCAGGGACTGTTCCCGCCCGACACTCTTCCATTACTCATGCTTCCCTGGGATCTCTTCACCATGTCGAAGATGGAATTCTTTGGCCAGGTCAACTTCCTCAAAGGCGCGTTGACCTATTCCGACTTCATCACCACCGTCAGCAAGAAATACAGCCAGGAGATTCAAACTGCCGAATACGGATTTGGTCTGGAAGGTGTCCTCCGCGACCGAGCCGCCACCGTCACCGGGATTCTCAACGGCGTCGACTATGACGAGTGGAGCCCGCAAACCGACAAGTTCACCGCCGCCAAGTACTCTCCGCAGGATCTTTCTGGCAAAGCCAAATGCAAAGCCGATTTGCTGGCCGCTTTCGGCGTCAAGAATGCCGACGCGAAGCTTCCCGTCATCGGAATCGTCTCCCGGTTCGCGGCCCAGAAAGGCTTTGACCTGATTTCACAGATCGCCGACCGCCTCGCACGCGAAGAAATGATCGTGGTCGCGCTCGGTGCCGGCGACAAAACCTACGAAGAAATGTTCCTTCGCCTCAACAAGCAGTTCCCCAATAAGATCGCCGTCAAGGTCGCCTACGACAACGCCATCGCCCACAAGATCGAAGCCGGTGCCGACATGTTCCTCATGCCGTCGCGCTACGAGCCTTGCGGCTTGAACCAGATCTACAGTCTGAAATACGGCACCGTGCCCGTCGTTCGCGCTACCGGCGGCCTCGACGACACCATCGAGCCCTGGGACGCCCGCACCGGCAAGGGAACTGGCTTCAAGTTCACGGAATACAACGGCGAGTCGTTGCTGCTCACCATCAAGCAAGCCCTGACCGCCTTCCGCGACCAGACCTCGTGGCAAGCCCTCATGCGCAACGGCATGAACAAAGATTTCTCCTGGAACGCCTCCGCCCGTGAGTACGGCAAGATCTACGAGAAAGTAAAGCAGATGCGCTCTACCACTTCAGCCCCTGAGAAAGCTTTGGCAAGTCTGTCATCCTGAGCGGAGCCGGGCGATTCGCAAAAGCGAATTGCCCGGCGCAGTCGAAGGACCCCTATCAGTCCAGTGCTGCCGCTGTGGTGGCAGGCGTTTCCAAAAACAATCGCCTGCCCCAATTCGCGGCTGACCGGTCCTCAACCCCGCTGCTACAATTCGCTGAAGCATGTCCGCGGCCGTCTCCATGTCCGCCTTCACCCGCACCATCTTCCACGTCGACATGGACGCCTTCTTCGTGTCGGTCGAAGAACTCTTTGATCCCTCTCTGAAAGGTAAGCCAGTTGTCGTCGGCGGCCAGCGTGACGAGCGCGGTGTCGTCTCCGCCGCCTCCTACGCGGCCCGTAAGTTCGGAGTTCATTCCGCCATGCCTCTCCGCACGGCCGCCAAGATGTGTCCGCAAGCCATCTTCGTCAACGGCCATCCCGAACGCTACCGCGAGTGTTCAGAGAAAGTTCACCGCGTACTCGGCACGTTCTCGCCCCAAGTGGAAATGGCCTCCATCGACGAAGCCTACCTCGACATGACCGGCACCGAACGTCTGCACGGCCCTCCGCTCAAAGCCGCTCACAATCTGCACCAACGCATGAAAGCCGACACAGGCCTCAACTGCTCGGTCGGGATCGGAACCTCCCGCCTGATCGCCAAAGTTTCCTCCGCGCAGGCCAAGCCCAACGGGGTGCTCTACATCGTTCCCGGCCAGGAAGCGAAATTCCTTGCGCCGCTCGACGTCCGCGAAATCCCCGGCGTCGGCAAAGTCATGGAGACTCACCTCCACGCCCTCGGCATCAAGAAAGTGGGAGACCTCGCTCGCCTCGAAGAATCCGAACTCGCCGATCGCTTCGGCAAATGGGGCCTCGCACTGGCCGGCAAGGCCCGCGGCGAAGATGCCGGTGGATGGTTCGACACCGAAGTTGGAGCCGACGTCGGCGCCAAATCGATCAGCCACGAGCACACCTACAACGAAGACACTGCCGACGCCGCCCAGCTCGAAGCGACCCTGATGCGCCTCTCCGAGATGGTGGCCCGCCGCCTGCGCGAATCGCAGTTCCACGCACGCACCATCCAACTGAAACTCCGCTACAAGGATTTCACCACGATCACCCGCGCCCACTCTCTTCCGTCCCCGACCCAGCTCGACACCGAAATTTTCGAGCAGGCCCGAGCGCTCTTCCGCAAGAATTGGAAGAAGGGTTCACAGATTCGTCTTCTGGGTGTGCAGGCGTCCTTGTTTACCTCCCAGCCCGACCAGATCAACCTGCTCGAAGGAAACCGCCAGCAACGCTGGAAAGATGCGATGGCCGCCGCCGACCGCCTGCGCGATAAATTCGGCGAATCCAGCGTGGGCCTCGCCACCGGCATGCGCGGAAGCTTCCGCGAGCGCATTCACGAAAATCCCGCCAGCCTCCCAGGCAAGAAAAGTAGACAGACGGACCGTAGCGCCGGCAAATCGTAGCGCCGGCGTCCCGCCGGCTGTCGCGGGGGCGTCTCGCCCGCGCACCCAAACTTGAAAGTGTGGGGATCCCGCAAAGCTCCATCGTCTGATTTCCGTGCACCCTCAGAACCCGTCACCTTGACCATGCTCCATCCCGAGCACTAAGATTCCCCTTCACTCAGCAAGCCCAGCTTGGAGCCCCTCATGCGCAAACTCGTCGCTATGCTGTCGGTCGTCCTTGTCCTCGCGTTTCTGCACACAGCCACAGCCCAGTCGAATCCGCCGCTGCTGTTACGTTTCCCCACCGTCAGCAAGACGCAAATTGTGTTCACCTACGCGGACGATCTCTGGATCGTCAGCCGCGACGGCGGCGACGCCCGCCGTCTCACTTCTGCCGCTGGCATCGAAGGCCTTCCATATTTCTCTCCCGACGGCTCCATGATCGCCTTTGCCGGCGAATTCGACGGCAATCGTGACGTCTTCGTTGTGCCCGCGACCGGCGGCATCCCTCGCCGCCTGACCTACCATCCCGCCGAAGAGTACGTCGTCGGCTGGACCCCCGACGGCAAAAAGATTCTCTTCAACTCATGGGGCAACAGCTTCATGCACTTCGAAGATCAGCTCTACACTGTCCCCGTCGAAGGTGGGCTCCCCACGGAAGTTCCTCTCCCGATCGCCGAGGACGCATCCTTCTCGCCCGACGGCACGCATATCGCCTACGTCCCTCACCCCAAGTGGCAGCAGGCCTGGAAGCGCTATCACGGAGGCCAGACCACGCCCATTTGGATCGCCGATCTCAAAGACTCCAGCATCGTGAAGATTCCGCGCGACAACTCCAACGACCATCATCCCATGTGGATCGGCGACACCATCTATTTTCTTTCTGACCGCAACGGTCCTGTCAGCCTCTTCGCCTACGACACGAAGACCAAGCAAGTCACCGAGGCTCTGCACAGCGACGGCCTCGACTTCAAGACCGCCTCAGCCGGTCCCGACGCTATCGTGATCGAGCAGTTCGGGGCCATCAAGCTCTACGACCTCGCCACTCATCAAGCCAGGAACGTCACCATCCACGTTGCCGGCGACGTCGAAGCCGTGCGCCCGCATTTCGCCAAGGTTGATCCCAAACGCATCCAGAACTTCAGCATCTCGCCCACGGGCGCTCGCGCCGTGTTCGAAGCTTGGGGAGAAATCTGTACCGTTCCTACTGACAAGGGAGACATTCGTGACATTACCCGCAGTCCCGCCGTCGCCGACCGCGATCCTGCTTGGTCCCCCGACGGAAAGTCCATCGCTTACTTTTCTGACGAGTCCGGTGAATACGAACTCGCCATCCGCGATCAGAATGGCCTCGGCGCGGTCCGCCACATCAATCTCGGCAACCCGCCGTCGTTTTTCTACACGCCCACATGGTCGCCTGACAGCAAGAAGATTGCCTACATCGATAAGCGCCTGCAGTTGTGGTACGTCGACCTCGACAACCCCACTCCGAAGCTGGTGGACACCGACTATTTCTGGACCTTCGCCGCCAATCAAACCGGCCAAACCTGGTCCCCAGACAACAAGTGGATTGCTTATACGAAGCAGCTTCCCAGTGGCCAGCACGCCGTCTTCGTCTACTCGCTTGATCAGGCCAAGGTCTTCCAAATCACGGACGGCATGAGCGACGCGCTCTATCCCAGCTTCGACAAGAACGGCAAGTACCTGTATTTCACCGCTTCGACCAACGTCGCCCTCACCACCGCCGGCCTCGACATGACGAGCGACGAGCATCGCGTGACCCGCAACGTCTACCTCGCCGTCCTTAGCAAAGAAGAAAAATCGCCGCTCGCCCCCGAAAGCGACGAAGAGAATAAACCGAAAGACGAAAAGAAGCCCGATCAAGATAAAGATAAAGAGAAAGACAAGGACAAAGCCACAGACCAGACCAAGGACAAAGCGAAGGAAAAGGGCAAGGCCGCTGAAAAATCCGCTGCCGCCGATACGGACAAAGACAAAGACGATAAGGACAAGAAAAAAGAAGAACCCGTCGTCGTGAAGATCGACATCGACGGCATCGGCCAGCGCATTCTGTCCCTGCCGATTCCCGCCAAGAATTACAGCAACATGGTCTCCGGCAAGTCGGGCATTCTCTTCCTCGCCGAAGCCCCCATGATCGTCACCGAAGACGACTATCCCAACATCAGTCAGACTCTCCAGAAATTCGACCTCAGCAAGCGCAAGGTCGACAAATTCATGGACGACGTCAACGACTTCACCATCTCCTTCGATGGCGAAAAGATTCTCTACCGCAAAGGCGACTCCTGGGCCACCGCTTCGGCGGACGACGGTCCCGCCGGAGGAGGCCCGGCCAAGCCGGGTTTCGGCCCACTGAAGCTCGACGGATGGGAGGTCTACGTCGAGCCCCGCGCCATGTGGAAACAGATATACAACGAGACTTGGCGCATTGAGCGTGACTTCTTCTACGATCCTCACTATCACGGCCTCGACCTCGAAAAGGCCAAGAAGAAATACGCGCTGTACCTCGATGGCATCGCGTCCCGCGACGAACTCAACTATCTATTCCAGGAGTGTCTCGGCGAGATGACAGTCGGCCACATGTTCGTGGGCGGCGGTGAAGCGCCTGAACCGAAGAAGGTGAAAGGCGGTCTACTGGGCGCCGACTATAGCCTGGAAAACGGCCGCTATCGCATTGCCAAGGTCTACAACGGCGAGAACTGGAATCCCGGCAATGAAGCTCCCCTGACCCAACCCGGCGTCAACGTCAAAGTTGGCGACTATCTGCTTGCTGTGAACGGTCGCGATCTCCACGCCTCCGACAACATCTACAGCTTCTTCGAAGAGACTGCTGGCAAACAGGTGGTTCTCAAAGTCGGCTCGAACCCTGATGGCAAGGATTCCCGCGACGTTACCGTGGTTCCCGTCGACAGCGAAGAAAACCTGCGTCATCTCGCGTGGATCGAGAGCAACCGCCGTCGCGTCGATCAGGCCACGGGAGGCCGCATCGCCTACGTGCATGTGCCCAATACGGCCGGTGCTGGATACACCAGCTTCAATCGCT
Organism: uncultured Acidobacteriaceae bacterium; assembly: GCA_963701935.1. Lineage (GTDB taxonomy): Bacteria > Acidobacteriota > Terriglobia > Terriglobales > Acidobacteriaceae > Sulfotelmatobacter. Next base: position 505,273 of record CAVPBT010000008.1, read on the forward strand.
ACTTCTTCTCGCAGGTTGGCAAAGAAGGAGCGATCATCGACGAACGCTTCAACGAAGGCGGACAACTTGCTGACTACATCATTGACTACCTGCGTCGTCCCATGATGAGCAAGGTGGTCACTCGCGAAGGCCACGACTGGTCGAGTCCATCCGAAGCGATCTACGGTCCCAAGGTCATGATCATCAACGAAATGTCCGGCTCCGGCGGCGATGCCTTGCCCTGGTACTTCCGCAAAGCTGGCATCGGTCCACTGATTGGCAAAAAGACGTGGGGTGGATTGGTGGGCATCGGTGGCTATCCAGAACTGATCGACGGCGGCCGCGTCACTGCGCCTCGCGCGGCTATTTACGGCCTCAATGGCGAGTGGGAAGTAGAAAATCACGGTGTCGCACCCGACGTCGAGGTTGATCTCGAACCCGCCGCTTGGCGCGCCGGTCGCGACGCACAGCTCGAAAAGGCCATCGAGGTGGTGATGCAGCAGTTGAAAGAGCATCCGCTGCCTGAAATCAAACGTCCACCGTACCCGAACTACCACGAGCACGATGATTTAGGAGCGAAATAAATGCTCATGTGGGGACAGCCGCCTTCGGCTGTCCCTCGGAGCGAAGCTCCGCAGGTTTTGACTTTCGCGAGCAAGCCCACCTACCATCAAGGGTCCTTCCTCGTCCCTCGTGAGGTCTGGCCGTGGCGTCGTCCGATTCGGTGATCACCGGTACAGTCGTCTCATTCTTGAAGAACGTTCCCCCGTTCCAATTCCTGTCGGTCCCCGAACTGTCCCGCCTCGCCAGCACGATGACGCTGGAGTTCTTCCCAAAAGACGCTGTCATCCTCAGCGCCGGGCATCCTGCCTCCGAGTCGCTCTATGTCGTACACAAGGGAGCTGTCAAGCTTCATCTCCGCTCCCAGGTTGGCAAGCAACTCGTTCTCGACAAGCGCAGCGAGGGAGAAATCTTCGGCCTGCTCTCGATCATGAGCAAGGATCTTGCGCGTCTCGATGTCACCGCCGTCGAAGACACGCTCTGCTATCGCGTCCCCGCCGAACAAATGCAGCGCCTGATTTCTTCCAACGCCGAAGTGTCAAACTATTTGCTGCGGACGTCAGTCACTCGTTACATGGACCGCAGCCTGCAGGAACTTCGCACCCAGACCGGGCTGATGGGCGACACCGAACGCCTGCTCTATTCGCTCTCCGTCAGCGACGTCCCGGGTTCCGCTCCGCTTTTGTGTATACAGGACACGACCATCCGTGAAGCCGCGCAGATGCTCGCCCGCTCGAAAGCCACCTGCGTATTCGTGGTGGATGCAAGCGGTTCCGCCGTCGGCATTGTCACCGACCGTGACTTTGCCGAGAAAGTGGTTGCGCAAGCCTTGCCACTCGATCGTGCGGTGACCGAGATCATGAGCAGTCCCGTGGTCGCGGTCGAAGCCAGCGAACGTCTATTCCGCGCTTTGCTCGCGATGGTGAGCCGAAACATTCACCATGTGCTGGTGACCCAGCAGGGAATTCCCGCCAGTGTACTCACCGCTCACGATCTGATGGTGCTGCAGGGTAAGTCCCCTCTGAATGTCGTAAGGTTCGTGGAAGCGCAGACCAACGTGCAGGACCTGGCCAGCGCGAATGCACGCATCATCGGTCTTCTTCCCCTCCTGCTGCGCGAAGGCGCAAAAGCCAGTCACGTCACTCGCGTCGTCGCCGAGGTAAACGATCGGCTCATCGTAAAGATTCTGCAATTCGCCGAAGCGAAGCTCGGACCAGCACCTACTCCATACTGTTGGGTCGTGCTCGGCAGTGAAGGCCGCCGAGAGCAGACTTTCAAGACCGACCAGGACAACGCTCTGATCTATGCTGACTCCAGCGACCAACCCGCAGCCCGCGAATACTTCGCCCAACTCTCCGCCTTCGCCCAGGATGCTCTCTTAACGTGCGGCTACCCGCTTTGTACTGGCAACTACATGGCAAGCAATCCACGTTGGCGCCAGCCGCTTCAAGTTTGGATGAACTACTTCCATGAATGGATGACCGGTGCCGAACTTCACGGCACAGAAGATGCTCTCCTCTTCTTCGACATGCGTCCCGTGGCCGGAGACTTCTCTCTGTACCAGACTCTCGCGGCCGCGAATCGCAAAGGTCTGAAAGACTTCGGCATGTTCAAGTCGGTACTGGCCTGCGTCTCCACCACGCGCAAACCTCCTTTGGGCTTCTTCCGCAATTTCGTCCTTGAGCGCAGCGGAGAACACAAAGATCAGCTCGACCTCAAACTCTTCGGCACTGCCCCCATAGTCGATGCGGCACGGGTCTTCGCTCTCGATGCGGGAATTGAGCACATGAACACTTCCGACCGTCTCTCGGCTCTCTCCTCCGGACCGGAGAACGACCCCACCATCTTTCAGGACATGCAGGAGGCTTTCGAGTTCCTCACCCTGTTACGCCTGGAGTGTCAGCTTCGTCAGGTCCGCGATGGGCAGCAACTGAGCAACTACATTGCTCCCGACAGCCTTACGCATTTGCAGCGGAGCCTGCTCAAAGAGGCCTTCCGCGCTACCGCCCGGGCGCAAGCTTTGATCGAAGAGAAATTCCGCACCGCTATCTGGTCGCAATTGGGGAGATGAATGTCAGGCTGGTTCAAACGCGGCATGGGATCTGATGACGGCGAAAAAACGGCACCTTCCAAAACTGCCACGCTCGATTCAATACGCTATGTAGTTCTCGACACCGAGTTGACCTCACTCGACCACCGCACCAACCGCCTGCTCTCCATCGGCGCGATTGCGATGCAAGGTCCGAGTATCCAACTTGGAAACCAGTTCTACCGCGTGGTCAACCCCCAGGTCCAAATTCCCGCCGAGAGCGTCGTCATTCACAAACTTCGCTCCGAGGACGTGGTGAGCGGCGAGCAACCCGGGAAGTGTCTACACGATCTCCAAAAGTTCATCGAAAGCGCAGTGCTCGTGGGCCACTGCGTGGAGATCGATCTGAGGATATTGGGCAAAGAGATGAGCCGAACCGGGCTCGAGCTCAGCAATCCGGCCATCGACACCGCGCGTGTGCATCACTGGATCCTGCGCCACGGCCACTATTCCGAGGACTTGTCCGTCCAACTGGAGAACCTCGATCTCACCACGCTGGCGAAGTTCTACAACCTCGACGTGCAAGACGCGCACCACGCGCTCTCCGACGCATTCCTCACCGCCCGAGTCTGGCAGAAAATGCTGTACACGCTGCAGGCAAAAGGCGTCAGGGATCTGCAGAAATTACTCGGGATTGGCGGAGCGCGCCGATGAAGCCAGCAGTGATCTCATCCCTGGCCTGTATCCGTAGAAGTCGCCGATCATGTGGAGATGCTCAATGATCTCCTCGTCATAGCGCTGCTTAAGCGCAGGCGTCAGAATGTCGTGCTCCGCATTCGGATCCGCCGCAAGGTCAAACAAATAACTCTGCGCCGGAGAATCGTAAGTCGTATACAAATACCGCCCGTCCGCCGTAAGAATTCCATACACCGCCCGAACATCCGATGCCAATAGAAGATCCCGCTTCGGGTAGCGATCGAGTTCCTGCCTCGTCTCGGCAAGCAAGGGACGCCCGTAAAGAGAGTTCTGCACAATAGGCCGATGTCCAAGCAAGTAATAAAGCGTCGGGGCAAGGTCGGTCAACGTCGAAAGGCGAGTGTCGTCGTACACCAGATGCTCCCGCATCTTAGCGGGCAGGTGGATGATCAGCGGCACGCGCATCACTTCCGGCCAGATCGCCGTCGAGTGGCTCATGCGTCCGAACTCACCTGTGGCGTCGCCGTGATCGCTGGTCACGATGATGATGCTGTTGTCATACATTCCGCGCTGCTTGAGATAACTGAAGAACTCTCCCAGGCACTTGTCCACCCAATGCACTTCGTAACTGATGCGGATACTCATTCCATCGGGCGCCTGCCAGTGCTGTGAAGTCGGCGAGGGCACATCGTTGCGCGCAAACTGGTGCACGTTCTTGGGCTGCGCATATAGAAAGACGGGGCGCGCCAGACTCTCAGGAGCATCGAGCACCTTCTCCGCCTGTTGCAGCGTCGATCCAATCTCGATTTGGTTCCACAGTTTCTTGTCGGTGTCCAGCCGCACCAGATCATCGCCGGCCGGAACGATGGCGCTCAATACTTCGTCGATGCTCACGATCATCTTGTATCCGTCGGCGTGAAAAATCTTGTCCAGACTGTTCAAGCGTGAGAAGGGCTGCGGATAGTGAGCGTGCAGCATCATCGCGCCCGACCAGATTGCCGGCTCCGAGAGCGACGTCCCCGCATATTGCGAGTATACGTTGCGCATTACGAGGCTGTCGCGCGCGAAAGTATCGAGGTTCGGAGTGAAGTCGGCGCGAGGATTATAGGCACCGAGATAATCCGGACGCATCGAATCGACCACAAACACGAATACGTTCGGCCGCTCGCCTTGGGATGGCGTGAGCGGGTCGACGAGACGAATATCCGTGTGCAGTTTGTTGTTGCGAATGTTCGAGTTCTCGCGCAAGATGCGGCAGAGATCCCCGCACACCTCATTGCGTGAGTTGCCCAATATGTGATACGCCAGTTGAAACGAGTTGTCGTGTCCGGCGTACGCCTCAAGGTTCAGCGAAATCTCGTCATCGGTCGAGCCCAGCGGCCTGCTCCAGAAGATCTCACTCACCTGCAGGGACTTGTAGATTGCGCCGCTGGCCGCGAGCACCAGGAGCACCACCATCACAGAATACTGAGCTCGCATCGGACGCAAGCGGAACAAGCACACGCTCATCACTACCCAGAACAACAAAGTTACGGTGCTCTGGAAGAACCCGCTCCAGTCCGCATCGCCGATCATGTAGGGAAACGCAAGCGCAATCGCGCCCGACGCGATAAGCGCAGTCCACGTGCCAGGTTGCAGCGAAGATCGTGGGCCGGAAGCAGCCGACGAGTGCTCTCGTGCTTCCAGAAAGGGCAAGACCAGTGAGAATGCCCACAATGTAAGCGCCAGAGCCAGCGAGGCAGCGTAGGCGCGTGCGTCCCATCCGCGGAAACTCAGTGCATCCTGAAGGAAGCGCAACAACAGGATCCACAAGCACGCGAAGACCGCAATGCCCAAGACTCCACGTCGAACGACTTGCGGCTTCGCCGTCTTGGCCGCCAGCACAAATATCAGGTTGATGACTGACAGCACAACCGCCGCGAGCACGAAGTGTGAAATCAGACTCCAGAGCGTTAGTTCCGCGTCGGCCGCGTGAAACCTCAACGCGCCGCTTTCGCGATAAACGTGAATCCTCGCGCCTGCCACGTAAACCATGCTTACGACGAAGGCGATCAGCAAGCCGCCTGAGTAAGCGAACGGGCGACTGTCACTGCTCTCGTCGCCATGCCTCGACGCGTACGATTCTTTCCAAAGCGCCACTGCGATTAAGGGCAGCAATGCTGCCAGACTCCACCAATAGGTGGGCCGGTTGTCCGCCGCCTCTCGCAGAAAGGGTCGGAACGAAACGTACACGCCCATCGTCAACAGCAATCCAACCCCTGCCATGAATCGCCGGTCTCGCCTCTTCCACGAATCCAGAATGCGCCAGTTCGCAACCACTGCGGCTGCTGCTGCTGCTGCGAGCCAGTACAAGATCGCCTGGTGATGCACAAACCAGGGCATCCACGCGTACGCCGGCGCCTTGATCAGGAAATAGTACGTGTATGGCAAAAACGCGAGCACGCAGTACAAGGACGTCAGAACGAAATACGTCCCTGAAATCGCCTTCAGCACGGCATTCAACCAAAGCCTCAAACCTGCTCCTCGGTTCCTGACAACATTCCTAGACGGAAGTACCTTGATTCTCAAGGACTATCCATTCACCCGCAAGTTACCGTGGGAGAGCGAATGATTCGGGGTCCGCGCAGACCCGGCGCAGAAGTGTTGAACCTGACAACTGCGAACCACGCGCAGAGCATCCCATTAAGGTGTGACCAAAGTATCAACGTCGTTACTACTTTGGTGTAAGCCAGCATGTTCACATCGCTTCAGGTTTGGATAGGATAAAAGGCGCACTTCTTCTTTGGTTGCGGGAATAATCGGATGCCGGGTCAGGGCGTTAAGAAGGCCGCAGCACCATCGTCGTCGCTCGCATTGTTCGCGCGCAATTTCCTCAAGAGTCCGTTCATGCTCGGCTCGGTTGTCCCGAGTTCCCCCTTCCTCGTGAACGACATGATGAGCCATGTGGACTGGGAGCGGGCGCGCGTCCTGGTCGAATACGGTCCTGGAGTAGGCACGTTCACGCGCGAGATTCTCAAGCGCATGCGTCCCGACGCGGTGCTCGTTGCGATTGAACTGAACACCGACTTCGTCGAGTATCTCCACGCTCACGTACGCGATCCACGCTTCCGCGTTGTACAGGGTTCAGCCGCGCGGGTGCGGAGCGTGCTGTCGGAGCATAATCTGGCGCACGCCGACTACATTATCTCCAGCCTTCCGTATTTCAATATGACCGATTCGCTGCGCCGCGAAATTCTCGAAGAATCCCGTCAGGCGCTGTCGGCCGAAGGATCAATGCTGCTGTTTCAGTACACGCGCACCCTCCTGCCGTATCTTGAGTCGAGCTTCAGTTCGGTGAAACTCAATTTCCAACTCTTCAACTTTCTGCCGGCGTTGATCTTCCACTGCACTCCGTAAGGGAGGCTGAGATGGGATGAGAGGCAGGTACCCCCCTCCCCCCTCCCCCTATTTTTTCTAAAGTATTCATTCTTAAGGATTTGTGAAGCGGGTAGTGGTCGGAATCCGTGCAAGATATTGAGCCGCAAGGACTTGCAGCTAAAATCTTCCGGAATAAGGACTTAGCGCTTGGCCCGGAGCCGCCGCGAGGATCGCTGGCGGAGAACTGGTTGAGAGAGGCTTTCGCGCATCCCCTCTAGCGTGCGCTTTTGGAAATCCTCAGTAAAGGTCCTTCGTCACAGGAATTGGAATTATTTTTGTGGAAGGCTGTGGAAAAGGCTGGAAGATCGCTGCGCTAAACGTCGGGGTCTGTGGTGCCCACCCGTCGAAAAACGCGACGAGTGGGGCAGCCTCTCCGTGAATGGAAGCGCGAGTGGCCCAGCCCCCATTGAAACGATATAACAGGCACGCGACGATTTAGCTGTTGCCGATGAGCCTGTCAGGGAGAGTTCGCCGCAGCCCACCCGTGAAGCTGCCACGGGTGGGGCAACCCGCCCCCCCACCTGTAATCTTTAACCTGGTGGATTTTTCGGTGAAGCAGGTAGAAAAGGAAGAACCTCGAACCCCCACCCATTGAGCTGACCCGCTATAAAGTTCTCAGAGTGATCGATGAATTGTTTGACCAGGGTTAGCGTCTTTTCCATCATGTCGTTCACGGCGACGCCGTTATCAATCCTAGTACCTACTCCAATCTCGGCGGCAATCATGTCGGCAAACGCGTAGTGGATGTCACCTTTCCGCTGTCCAAGAATAGAAGCAAACACGCACTCAGTTATCGGGGTCTTCGCAATCGCCTCCGCAAATCGATCAGGAACGTAGTGGAATACTGCATCCCTTCGCGCGGCCTTCAAGTGTGTCCGCTCAAGTGCTTGGGCGGTTTTATCTTTCAGCACAATCTGAAGACTATCCTGAAAACTCTTGTCCTTCCCATAGACAGGGCTCATCTTCCGGATCAACTCTAACGTCTCATAGAGAATAGCTGACACAAAGAAATACGAATTCATTCGGTCCCGCAGCGCCGCCGGATCATTTCTGCTCCCGGTACTCATCATCAACGAATGCGCTGAATTCAAGGCATTCACCGCCCGCGCGAGAGCCACGACATAGGCAAATTTCTTATCAGCGCGGCACTTGTTGAACACGGCCGGTTTACCGTAAATCTGCTGTTCGGTGTCTCTCAAAGAGGTTCTCATTGAACGCCCATTCGACTGCCCGGGCTTGTGCGACCGTATTCGGGAGATGGAGGCGTGAGCGGCTATTCTTTCTTCTTGTTCTTCAGGAGTCGTACTTTCCGGATTCCCGCTCCTATTGCTGTAAAAACAATCAATATGCTTACGTAAGCTGCCGCTTGTCCTATCATTTCCGGCGCAACCGCAGGTGCTTTATAAGCGAGCCACACCGTCAGTGCGACAAAAAAGCCGATAGCGGCAAAAAGAATTATTGCTGTCACCCCACTCACGATCTTCTTTGCTGGCGAAGTTGACGCGGATGTAATGAGCAGCACTATCCCGACGATGAGCAGCAATCCGGCCATGCGCGGCATATTACCACATACTTATCCCCACCCTTGGCTGATGAGATAACCGTGTCGGCTCCTCGGCGGCTGGCCCAGCCGTACTCTAAACACGGCACGGGATGCCCCACCCGTGGCGGTTTCACGGGTGGGCTGCGATGCACCATGCGATCAGGAGATTTTGCGGATGTGAAGCTCTGCTTTTCGGGTCTCATTGACTAGAACCGGGCCGCGTTCGCCATAGGCGTAATGTCGGAAGCTGCTCCATCCCCACTCCTCGGGCTTTAGAACCAAACCCCGCTGAACGGGATTGCGATGCATGTAGCGCAGCTTTTCTACGCGCTTCTTCTCGGTGAAAACGACGAAATCGTAGAAGCGGTGTTGCCAAATGTGTCCCACGGCGACGGGTGTACTCAAAAGCGTTTCTGTATGGGCTCCAATCTTGACAACTTCGCGTAGCAGCCGATGGGCGAAGGTTTGTTTCAAGGCGGCCAGCACTAGCGAAGGGTCTCCGCGCTCCGGCTCGGTGAAGAGAAGATGGACATGCTCCGGCATGACTACGTAACCGACGACTACAAATTGATGGCGCTGGCGGATCTGCTCCAAAACTTCGAGGAAGAGATCGCGAGAGCGGGGTGTTCCGAGAAGGGGACGGCGTTGATAGCAACTTGTGGTAATAAAGTGCGAGTATCCAGCGCCGTAGTAGCGGTGCAGGTTTGTCGGCATGGAAACTATGTAACAGGAATGCGACGATTTAGCTGTGACGTATGAACATGCGAGGGAGAGTTCGCCGCAGCCCACCCGTGAAACTGCCACGGGTGGGGCACCCCGTGTTTGGGTACGGCTGGGCCAGCCCCCGCGAACCATTGAGGTCCGCAAAAAACGAAGGCCGGGTATCCCGGAAGGAAGTTCCGGATCCCGGCCCACGTCTTAGTTCAACTTGGAGTAGAAGCCTTGCCTGTTAGTTGCCCGAGCCCGAGTTGGCGGCAGCAGTGGTCGGAGCCGCAGCTGGAGCAGCGGCGCCCGTACCGAACCGGATCAACCGCGGAAAGAAGGGCGTGACCTCAAACGGCATCTTGTCGCGCGCCGAGGTGATGGCAACCGGAGCCGCCTTCACCATTTCCGCCTTGTCGTCCCAGGGATTGATCTTCACGCGGCCGCCCAGGGGCAGAGCAGCGATCTGATCAAGTTTGGTGTTGTCCAGCGCCGGACCTTGCGTCGACAGAGCGCTCAAGCGATTGACCGTTCCGTTTTCCGCCAGTGGGTTGCCCAAGTGCGTGGTCAGCAGTGCGCTCAACTGCGGAGCGCGCAGCTGCAGCGCCTTCAGGAACAGGCCCACGTTGTCCAGCTTCTGCGCGTAAGGCGAGTTCTTCAGAAGTTCCACCGCCTTCTTGTCGGCGGCGGTCTCTTCTTCCGGAATGTGTTTGAAACCCAGGTTCTGATACGTTCCTTCGTCCGAGAACAGCATGCGGTCGTTGAACGCGTACTTGCTGCCCAGGTTGTGGCCGAGCACGATGTGCGCCAGTTCATGCGAGAGCACAGCCGCGAGGCTGGCCTCGTCGGGCAGCACGTCCACCAGGCCGCGGCTGATCACGATGGTGTTGCCCACGCTGAAGGTCTCCAGCGGGGAAGTAAGAAGCACGCGCGTACGAACCGGGCGCGGCAGATCGATGTTGTTGGTGACTTCCAGGTTGTTCACAACCGTCTGCAGAATCCGGTCGAGATCGCCATCGGGCGCGAGCAAACCGGCGCTGGTCAGGCGCTCGACAACGTTGTCTTCCGCCTGCTGCTGCCAGACGCGCTCAGCCTGCAGAGGGGACGCATCCTGCGCGGCGGCGCTCTCGTCGGTCACGCTGTCCACGCGAATCTGCGTCAACTCGTCGTCCTTGCCGCCCTTTTTCAGGTCATAGCCCCAGATGCGGGTCTGCGCCTTGAAGGCCAGCTTGTTCTTCACGCCCGCGCTGAAGTCGCCTTCTTCGCTGTAGATGAAAGAAGGAACCCAGTAGCCCGGGATCAGATTCAAGCGCCAACTGTCCATGTGGAAGAACATTGCGTTGCGCGGAGCCGGAGAGTACGTTCCGTTCAAGCGCACAATGTTGAACCCCTGATCTTCCACCCAGACGCGGCCCAGAAAGCGGCCACGGCCGGATTTCGGTTTCGGCGTCACATCGAATACCAGGCAGCGCACGTCACCCAGAAATTCGCGGCGGGCGTAGTGAAAGTCATAGTGCTCGCGGTCGAAGTCTGTGCGATCGGCATAGACCATCCACGAGAAACCGAGTGGCTGGTACTGGACCTTATAGAGCTTGCCAAAGCCGCCCAACAGGCGCGACTGCATGCTCCGATCTTCTTCCTTCAGATAATCTCTGCGGTCAACCGTCTCGCCCATGTCCATGCGCCCGAGGAAATAGTGATCCGCGCTCGGCACCGGACCGAGTTGCGGGTCGGCGGTCAGATTCTGCAGATACGTCTCGACCACCGGCGTGCGGTTCGAGAGCATCTTGATCAGACCGTGTTCACGTTGAATGAAGAGATTCACGACCTGATCCATCGTGGTCGGCGCCGGCGTGGGGGCCGGTTGCTCGATGGCAACGGCCTGTGCCGTCGCCGGGGCAGACTGCTGAGACGATTGCGCTGTCTGCGTCGCATCGGGCGCAGGCGGCTGTGCGGACGGCTGTGTCTCCGCCGCTTGCTGTGCGGCCGCGCCCATCGATGCCAGCAACGCCGCAGTGAGGATCGCTTTCCAAGTACGCATGACTCTCTTCTCCAAGTTTCTTTGACCCAGTTTCAGTACCCGAACCGTTTCTGTTGACTGGTCAATTGCCAGAGTTACTTCGCCAAACTTTTCAGTACGCCATCTGGAACGTCACGTGAACCACTGCCGTGGAATCCACCGGCTGTCCGCCGCGCAACGCCGGCTTGAACCGGATCTTGTTGGCGGCAGCGATCGCGGCTTCGTCCAGCCCGTGACCCAGGCCCCGCACCACGCGATTCACATGCAATGTGCCATTCGCTGAGAAATTGACTTCGAGAAGCACTTCGCCTTCCAGCTTCAGGCTGCGCGCTTCTGCGGTATAAACCGGATTGGGTTTGTACGTGATTTCCACGGGAGTGCTCGCCGGTCCGGAATCCGCCGGCGCAATCTTCGGCCCGCCGTGCACCACTTGCTCCGATCCAAATCCGCCGGTCGCTACGCCCTGGCCGTTGCTGCGCCCATCACCCTTGCCTCCGGTCGCAATGCCGTTGCCGAAATCTGCGCTGGCCACCGTGCCCTTGATTCCTTTGGCTCCGCCCGATCCGTTGCCTTGTCCCGGACCCGCAGGCATATCAAAACCGCCCGCCTGCGCGGCATACAATTTCGCGCCCTGTTTGCCTTCACCCTTCAAGCCATTGGGATCGCCAAATCCGCCCGTCTGAACTTTCTCGACCGCAGCGTTTACCGTCGGCTTCTGCGAACTGCCACCAAAATCTCCGGTGTGCACCAGTTGCGGACGCGCCCCGCCCGCCACCATCTTTATTTCCGGAGCCTTGAACTGATTGACCACAACTTTGGGTGCTTCCACGGGCTGCGGAGCTTCCCGTCGGACTTCCTTCGGTACGATTAATTTAGGCTGCTCGAACACCGGCAACTTCGCGGCAGGCAATAGCTTGGGATGGACCTCCGGCTTCACCACCTTGATCGGCTCCGGTTCCGGGCGCAACGACGGCATGGGAATGAGTTCCGTCACGTGGTATTGCCTTAGCTGCAGCTTTTCCGGAAGGATCAGCCCGAGATTGATTACGATGAGCAGGGCCAGCGTTACCAGCCCGTAGGCCGTCGCCAGTGCCCGTTTGTTGATCTTGCGTTCGGGCAGTAGTCCGAGTTGAAAGCCGCGGTAAGCCGTCGCCATGCAATTTCACTCCATAGGGTGCCCAGTTGGGGAGAACGACCGAGCCTTGGAGTCTTAAAAATACGGGAGATAGGACAGGGGGTAAACGTGTCAACGGCTCTTGACCTTAGGTAACTTCAAATGCTCACTTTTGGGGAATCGGCCCAAAACGGGCGCGGGACGGGGCTTACCACCGCGGCAACAGGATGCGCTCGGACGAAACCGGGCAGAAACGCGGAAGAACCGTGAAAGGATCGAGCAAGACCCCGGTGAAAACCAGCACCCGACCTGACGGAGCGTTTTCGGCCTGCTTGTTGACTAAGAAATCGTGCTTTCCCTTCGCCGCAGATACGCGAAGATCGCGAACACCGGAATTCCCGCCAGGATGACCAACACTCCATAGCCGGAGTTTGGCCAGTCGTTCGCAAAGGTGTAGCACAGCAGGGCCGCGGCGACGACAATGAAGATCGCGGGCACGAAGGGATAGCCCCACATGCGATATGGACGCGCCGCCTGTGGCTCGCGCTCTCGGAATACGAAGATCGTGCTGCCCGCAATCATGTAGAAGAGCCACTCCGCAAAGATCGCCAGCGAAAACAACTGCCGGAAATTTGCTCCCAGCAGTAACAGCACGATCGACAGCGCGGCCTGCACCACAATGGCGACCGAAGGCGTGTGAAACCTCGGATGCACCTCCGCCAGCGCTCGAAAAAAATATCCATCCCGCGCCACCGCAAAGGGAACGCGTGCTCCGCTCATGATCGTGCCGTTGAGCGTGACCAGCATCGAGATCGCCATGCCTGCGGAAACAATGCTGGCGCCCATTCGTCCCATCACCAGCGCGACAGCATCCGAGGCGGGACGCGGCGACGCTGCGATCGCGTTGGCCGGAAGCACATACTGCACCCCCGCGTTGACCAGCACGTAGAGCACTCCCACAGTGGCCACACCCGCGATCAGTGCAATCGGAATGTTGCGCTCCGGGCGCTTCACTTCGCCCGCCACCATGTTCAGGTCATTCCATCCGTCGTAGGCCCAAAGTGCCGCCACCAGCGCCGCCATGAATCCGGCGATCCCACCCTTCGCGCCCGCGAACGTACCGGCGAAGTTGCTCCATCCCCGGCCGGCCACGTCGCCGATGCCGCTGAAGCACACCACCACGATCCCCAGAATGATTGCGACTTTCAGCAGCGTAAACACAAGCTGAAACTCGCCCGCCTTCTTCACCCCAAGGTAGTTAAGCAAGGAGATCAGGACGGCGGCCGCAAGGGCGAACATCTGTCCCCACGTCACGACGAACGGCGCGCTGATGACGTCGGCGGAAAAAAAAGAAAAGACAGGGAAGGTCCCGAGAATTCTCACCAGCCCCGTGACCACAGTCGCGACCGACGCGGGTTTGGCGATCACGAACCAGGTCCACGCGTAGAGGAAGCCGCCCAGAGGGCCGTACGCATCACGCACATACACGTACTCGCCGCCGGCTTGAGGCTTCATCGCTCCGAGTTCGGCGTAGGTGAGCGCTCCCGCAAACGACAGCAATCCGCCCACAACCCACGCCAGATATACGAGCTTCGCCGAGCCCACGGCTTGCATCATCTCCGCCGGCACCAGAAAAATTCCGCTGCCGATGATGGTCCCCACCACTATGGCGGAGGCGTGGCTCACCCCTAGGTCGCGGGAGAGTTCGGGACGGGAAGTTGCTGGCTCTGGCATTATCGAAGTGAGCCAGTATACGCGAGTGGCGAGAAAAGCTCTTAACCGCAGAGTTCGCTAAGAAAAGCCGCGAAGAACGCTGGAAAATCCATTTCTGCTTTCGGCGTCCCTTAATCCCGTCCCTGAGTTGCATGACGCGAAAATTGATCAGTAGGATTGGTCCTGCTCCCCAGAGCCGCCGACGATCACGCTCAGGACCCAACCCACCGCAAACGTCACCGTCGAGCCCACCATCACCCACCACGTCCAGGGAACGCGCGTCCCCAGCCACAGGTAGAGTTCCACGGCGAGTCCGCAGGCCATTCCCGCCATGGCGCCCCGCTGATTTGCCCGGCGCGTCAGCACGCCGAGCAGGAACACACCGAGCAACGCGCCATAAGCCACCGAAGCGATCTGCAGCCCCACCTCCACCACCCGGCCCACCTTATGCAGTGCGATCAGCGCCAGTCCGAATAGCACAAGCGCCCAGGCCAGCGTAGCCAGACGCGACAGACGCATCTTGGTCTTCTCATCGGCCAGGGGCCGCAGCCGCACATAGAAATCCATGATCGAGGTCGACGACAGGGAATTGAGCGCCGCACTCAAGTTCGACATCGCCGCCGCCAGAATTGCCGCAATCAGCAGCCCTGAGATTCCATGCGGCATCCGCGTGACAATAAACGTCGGATAAATCCGGTCCGGCCTTCCAAACATCGATGAGGGCACTCGGTAGAACGCCCACAGCATGATCCCCACTGTCAGAAACAGGGCAAACTGAAACAGTACGGCGATTCCGCTCGATACTAAAGCCGTTGCCGATTGCTTCTGCCCGCGCGCCGCCAGCAACCGCTGCACGATCAGCTGATCGGTGCCGTGACTCGCTACCGTGAAGAAGGCCCCGCCAATCACGCCCGCCCAGAACGTATAAGGAATCCATGGGCTTGCGGTGAAATCGAAGACCTGCAGTTTGCCCGAACCCGCGGCGGCCGCATGAATTGCCGACCATCCTCCGGGGACGAGATGCAAATCGTTACCAGCCCCACCAGCGTCCCGCCCACATAAATCGCGGTCTGTACCACGTCGGTCCAGATCACCGCTGCCAAGCCGCCCTCAAACGTATAGAGGACGGTCAATGCGGTGATAATCGCAATCGACGCAACCTCGCCGGTTCCCAACGCAATCGATACCACAATCGACACCGCATACACGCGCACACCCTCAGCCGCGCCCCGCGTCAGCAGAAACAAACCAGCAGTCAACGAGCGCAGCCCTCTCCCGAAGCGCCGTTCAATCAGTTCATACGCTGTGTAGAGATCTCCGCGAAAGTAGTGCGGCAGCAGCACAAAACTGATGACGATGCGCCCCACCACATATCCCAACACAACCTGCAGGAATGTGAGGTTCGTGTCGTAGGCGAGCCCCGGGATGCTGATGATCGTGAGCGTGCTGGTCTCAGCCGCGACAATCGAGAGCGCGATTGCCCACCACGGAATATCTCGCCCCGCAAGAAAGTAGTCGCGCAGCGACCGCTGTTTCTTGCGAAAACGCAGCCCAAACAGCGTGATCCCAGCCAGATACAGCGCGATGATCACGAAATCGAGACGATTCAGACCCATAGAGTGCCGGAGGCTCACACCACCTTGCGGGCCACGCTTTCTGCCGGATCATAGGTTTCGGAGGAAATCGCCACCCACCACAAACTGTCGCCCCCGTCATTCCGCATCGCATGCGAAGCATCCGGTGAGACGAGAATCAGCACGGCCTTGCCGCCATCGAACGCGCGATGTTGAGCGGTCGATCCCTCGCCCTCGTCCCAATGGAAGGACCACATCGGCCCCGGCATCACCACGATCGCCTCACGCCGCCGCAAATGATAATGATTGCCGCGCACCGCTCCCGGTTCTGTCGACGCCAAGTGCACGTCCGCCATGCGCCCCACAAACGCGAGCGCCTCGGCCGGCGCCGAGAAGCTGACGCCGCGTGCATCGCCGTTGTTGTTGAGTTCCTTGATCTCAATCTTCGTTGTCATGGTGCGTCTGGGCCAGAGCAGTTTCTAATTATGGGAGCAATCCTACGTTTGCGCGAGTGAGACTCTATAGTCCCCACTCAAGCCAGGCACGCACCACGGCAACGGGCAACGCCTCTGTGTTAGAAATAAATCGTGTCCTACTATCTCGGCATCGACGGCGGCGGTACGAAAACCACGAGTGCGGTCGGCGATGAATCTTGCCTGCTCGCCACCGCGACCGCCGGCCCCAGCAACATCGTCCGCGTCGGAGAAGCGCAAGCCCGCGAGTCCCTGCACCAGTCGGTGCGCCAGGCATGCGCCGCAGCTGGCATTACTCCCGAGCAAATCGTGCGGACCTGCGTCGGTGGTTCCGGCGCCGCCCGTCCGGAATTGGCCGAGATCGTCCGACACTCTCTGGCGCAGATTCTTCCTACGCCCATCGACGTCGTCGGCGACATGCAGATCGCCCTCGAAGCTGCCTTCGACAAGGGCCCTGGCGTGATCGTCATCGCCGGCACGGGCTCCATCGCGTACGGCCGCGACCGGCAAGGAGGGACCGCGCGTGCCGGAGGCTGGGGATTCGCCATCGGCGACGAAGGTTCTGCCCACTGGATTGGACGTGCCGCCGTCAGTACAGTACTTCGCGCTGCCGACCCGCGAGATGGCACACTGGAGACCAAGCCCGACTCTCCCTTGTTTGCCGCTCTGCTCAAGGCTTGGGGAGTGGCCTCGCTTACCGACCTCGCCCGCGCCGCCAACTCGATTCCCCCTCCCGACTTCGCTGCTCTTTTCCCGGCGGTTTCCGCCAGCCAGGATGACCTCGCTGCTCAGGTGCTCACCCATGCTGGCCGGGAACTTGCCGCGGTCGCCGCAGTTGTCATTCGCCGACTTTTTGCAGAAGGACACGCCGCTTCCGTCCCGGTGGCCATGATCGGAGGCGTCTTTCGTTACGCCCCCCTGGTGCAGCAGATTTTTTACAATGAACTCCGTACACTCGATCCGCGAGTGGAAGTGAATCCGAACGTTGTCGAGCCGGTCGAGGGAGCGCTCAGAATGGCGCGCCGTGGCACCTAGGGCGCGGGCGTTCCTTCGATCAACAATGCCGCATGAATTCGGAAAGCGAGAATCCGATCGAATCACTACTCCCGCCGGAGTCGCCCTCCGTTCCGGCCTCTCCCGGCTTCGATCCCTCTGAATCTGCCCTGACAGCGGATCTCGCCCTCGCCGCGATAAAAGATCGTGATCTGGCTCCCGAAGTGATTGAGCAGATGAGCCGGAATACGGCGGTGATGAAGTCACGCAAAGTTCAGGTTGCCCTGGCCGCTCATCCGCGCACCCCGCGCCGCATCGCGCTTCGCCTGATCCGCGAACTCTATACCTTTGATCTCATGCAGTTCTCGCTGATCCCCGCCGTGGCGGCCGATCTGAAGCGCGTTGCCGACGAACTGTTGGTGGCGCGCCTCGCCTCGATCACTCTGGGTGAGCGCATTGCACTCGCGCGCCGTTCGTCCGCCATGGTGGCCGCGGCATTGCTGCTCGACAAGGAGTCGCGTGTCTGGCAGACCGCGCTGGAGAATCCCCGAGTCACCGAAGCCGCAATCGTCAAGGCGCTGCTGCGTCCGGCTGCGACGCCGGCTTTCGTCAAAGCAGTCTGCCATCACGCCAAGTGGTCGTTGCGCCCGGAGATTCGAATGGCGCTGTTGCGGAATGAATACACACCGATGGCCCGCGCCCTGGAATTCGCCCGCCGGCTCCCGCCCGCACAACTGCGCGACATTCTGCACGCCTCGCGCCTGCCAGAAAAAATTAAGGAGTACCTGAGAAACGATTTGAAGAGTAGCGCCCGTTCAAGAAACTGAGCTCCGAGTCTGAGTACTGAGTACCGAGTACTGCCCTATCGCCCTCCGCCAATCTCCAGAATCGCTCCCGTCGTAAACGACGCCGCTGGCGACAACAGCCACAGCACTCCCTCTGCTATTTCGCTCGGAAAGCCCGGCCTTCCCATCGGAATCGTACCCATCAGCCGCTGCAGCCTGCCCGGCTCGCCATTCGCCGCGTGCAGTCCGGTTTCGACCAATCCCGGCGATACTGCATTCACGCGGATACCTTCCGTGGCCACTTCCTTCGCCAGTCCGATAGTGAAGCTGTCGATCGCGCCCTTCGATGCTGCGTAGTGCACCCACTCTCCCGGTGCTCCGGTGCGGGCTGCGATCGAAGAGATGTTCACGATCGCTCCGCCGGTCCCACCGCGCCGCGTCGACATCCGCCGCACCGCTTCGCGCGAACACAGAATCGTCCCGCCAACATTCACTGCCATGACCGTCTCGATGGCCGTGCTCGACACTTCATCCACGCGTGTGAAGCCGCCGGTCACGCCAGCATTGTTCACAAGCGCCTTGATCGGGCCTAACTCGTGCTCCGCGGTCTCAAACAAGCGCATGATGTCCTCTTCGCGGGCAACGTCGGCCTGAATCGCAAAAGCTCGCCCGCCGCCAGCCAGAATCTCTTCTGAAACCTTCGCGGCCTCCGCCGCGCCCGTCGCGTAGTTGACCGCAACCGCATACCCGCGTTCACCTGCGAGCAGCGCAATCGCCGCACCTATCCCGCGGCTGCCGCCAGTCACAATGAGCGTCCCCAACTGTTCTTTGTTGTTAGCCATGTAGATCGGAAGGGAATCCCCAAGGAGCCAACATTGACAACGACGCTAAGCGAAGCCAACAGCTCTAGCTCATGGCTCGAAGCTCACAGCTACTGCTGCTGCACCGCTTCCCGCGGTCCATGCATCATTGCCACCACCGCTTCGTACATACGCTTGCGCGCCTCGTGCCGTTCGTTGGCTCGCGTGATGTAGCGGACGTGTACTTCGATCCCCGCCGCGGTGGGAACCACATTGATGCCGGGCACGGCCGAGATCGCCTGCACCCGGTAGCGCGTGGTCGCCTCGCGCCACTCGGCTTCGGCCTTGCCCGCGTTCGCTTCCGTTTCTTTCGCCACCAGTTTCTGGATGCCGTCGATGATCGGATAGGGATCTTGACCCGCGGGAATCAGCACCTGCAGTTCGTCCCACATCCACTGCCCCGAGGTGGTGAAGTTGAAGAAGTGTCCTTCAATGGCAAAGCTGTTCACAAACGAAACTCGCCGCCCGGTGGGATGCCCCGCATCGGCCCAACTGCCGGTCTCGAGCAAAATCGTTTTCAGCAGCCCCACCTCGACCACCTCACCAGCTACGCCGTTGATCTCCACCCAGTCGCCCACGCGAATGCCGTTACGTCCCATCAGCACGAACCATCCAAAGAAGGCCACGATGAAATCTTTCATGGCCACCGTCAAGCCTGCTCCTGCCAGGCCCAGCACCGTGGTGGTCTGGGTGGGCATGCCGAAAATAATGAACAAGATTGCGATCACGCCGACCGCCTGCGCCGCGAATTTCACCACAGCGCGCAACGTGTCGATCCGCTTGTTCTCGGCGGTTACGCCCGTGAACAGCTGGTCGATCACCCGGTCCGCCGCATACACCACCACCAGAACCAGCAGAATCCAGAGCAGCGCTTCGAGGATGTGGTGGAGCGCCGAGCGTTCGCGGGTCTCGACCAGGCCGATCCAGTTGGAGTATGTGTCCGTCAGTTCCTGCTCGTCCTGAAGCCGCCGCCCCAGGTCGGCAAGATTTTTCTGGTCGCGAGTGTATTGCTTCAGCGAGTCGAGCGCACTCTTGGCCGCAGCCTTTGAATCCTCCCGGTTGGCCGCCTGGTTGCCTTTGGTGAACCCCTTGGCCCGTTGCTTGGCGGCCTCGCGACTCTCTTTGTCTTTCTCCACCGTCGCGCTCAATGTTTCGTGGCGCTGGTTCAAGCGCTGCTGCTTGGCGCGGCTTTCTTCCTGCGCCTCGATCAACTGCGCCTTCTTCTCACGCAGCGCCTGCCACGCCCGAAACACGCTCAGCAGAGTGTGGGTCTCATAGTCCTGTTCGTGCGGACTGACCCCCGAGCCCAGGCCCACTTGTGTCGCGTGATCGCCCGCCTCATGCTCCGCCTGCAAGCGCTTGATCTTCGACTGCGGATCACCCCCCGCCTGCTCCAGATCTTCGGTGGCATCGTCCACCTCGTCCTGATCCAGATCCATCTGCGCTTTGGCGACGTCGATCTGGTCCTGCAGGTTATCTTTCTGCGCCTCGGCAGCGGCGGCCAGCTTCCGCGTCAGCAGCGCGACGCTTTCCTGATCATCCTTGAGAGCCTGTTCGGCTTTCTTTTTGCGATCGGAGATTTCCTTGGCTTCTGGCGAGAGCGGCGGAGGATTTTCTTCCGCCGTGCGCAAAGCATCGAAGAAAGCCAGATCGACCTCATGGTCTCCGACCTTTTCGGCTTCGTGCGCCAGTACCTGCTCTTCCGGTGTGCCCGCCAGCGCCGCCATCCGCCGCGCGGTCTGCAGCGGACGCTGGTCCACCAACGGCCGCGGTGCCACCTGTGGTTTCTTCCCCAGGACCTTCGTGGCTGGCGTGGCCGACGCTTCCTCGCTCGGCGCCGGCAACTCTCGGGTCCACACCATTCCCACGATGGCCGCGGCCACCAGCAGAAACAGCGCAATCGCGGTAATCCAGTGCCGAGCTTTCATAAATCATTCCGTTGAGACGTAGCTCGCTACGTCTCTCTTACCACATGCGGGCGGGTCTCATCGAATGAACTCGTCGCGCCAGATCACTTTAGCAAGAAACTCTCCTCTCATGCGATGGTCACCGGTCCTTGTGATTCTCGCGCCAGCGCGCACGTTGGTAATCTGCCCCGGACAAATTCGCAGCCATAGAATCGTGAACACATGCTCGAACGGCTCCAATCGATCCTCGACGAACCCTGGAAGCCCGTCTCCCGCGCCGCGCTGGCGGCCTGGCTCATCTTCTACGTGGCGTTCCTGGCGTATGCGTTCTCGGCGCATGGGGGGTACCTCTTCATCGACAACGCCAACCTGATCGTGCACGAAGGCGGACACAACTTGTTCGGCTGGTTCGGCCCCACTCTCGGCCTCTGGGGAGGCACGCTGCTGCAGTGGCTGGTCCCGTTTCTGCTGGCAGTCTACTTCTTCACCGAGCGCCAGACACCGGGCTTCGTCTTCTGTCTCTTTTTCTTTTTCGAGAACTGGCTCTACACCGCAACCTACATGGCCGACGCCCGCGCGCAAGTTCTGCCCCTAGTCACGACCGGAGATCCAGATTTTGTAGAGCACGACTTCCACGCGATCTTCACAAGCCTCGGCGTGCTGGACCACGACACGCAGATCGCAAGCGTAGTGAGGCTATTAGGCTGGTGCGGAATGCTCACGGTCGTAGCATGGATGGCAAGCAGAGCCAAAAACGTAAAACGTAGCGCCGGCAGCCTGCCCTGAGCGAAGCCGAAGGGCCCCGCCAACTGTCGCCATGTGGCGCCGGCGTCCCGCCGGCTGTCGCGAGGCCATCCTGGCCTCGCATTCAGCAGCGATACAAATGCCAAAATTTCCTACGGCACCCAATCCCCAATAAATATATTCGTCTCGTGCG
Source organism: uncultured Acidobacteriaceae bacterium (assembly GCA_963701935.1). GTDB lineage: Bacteria > Acidobacteriota > Terriglobia > Terriglobales > Acidobacteriaceae > Sulfotelmatobacter. The sequence continues at coordinate 526,576 of CAVPBT010000008.1, forward strand.
GCGCCTTGGCGTTGCGGTTCGAAGCCCACACCAGTCTCTTCCCGTCGGGCGAAAACATGGGGAAGCCGTCGAAGCCATCACTGTAAGTGACGCGCTCCAGGCCCGTGCCGTCCGGATTGATCAGCCACAACTCGAAATTGCCCATGCCACCCTTGGCGTGCGTCTCCGTATCATAATTCGACGAGAAGATAATCCGCTTCCCATCGGCTGTGTACGCCGGACCGAAACTGGCCGCGCCCAGATTCGTGATCTGCTTCTTGTCGCTGCCGTCCGCCTTCATGGTCCATATTTCCAGCGAAGTCGGGCGAATCAGGTTCTGCGCCAGCAATTCTCTGTAGTCGGAGATTTCCTTCTCGGTCTTCGGATGGTACGCCCGGAACACAATCGACTTGCGGTCGGGTGAGAAGGTCGGTCCGCCGTCGTATCCCAATTCGTGCGTGAGTTGCTTCACGTGCGTGCCATCCGCGTCCATCGAATAAATGTCGAGATCGCCGTTGCGCATCGACGTGAATACGATCTTTTTTCCGTCGAGCGAAATCGTGGCCTCGGCGTCATAGCCCGGAGTGTTGGTAAGCTGCTTCAGATTCGATCCATCCGGATTCGCCGTGAAAATGTCATACCCCGAATACACGGCCCACACATATCCCTTCGAAAAATCAGGACGCGGAGGGCACTCCGGGCTTGCCAGATGCGTCGACGCATATAAGATCTTCTTGCCGTCGGGATAAAAGAAGCTGCAGGTGGTGCGTCCCTTGCCGGTCGAGACCATGTGCTGGTCGCTGCCGTCAATGTTCATCTCGAAAATCTGGTCACACTTCACATCGCCGTGCGACGACTGGAAGATCAGCTTTTTTCCGTCGGCAGAAAAATAAGCCTCGGCGTTCTGCCCGCCGAAAGTTAGTTGATGCACATTGCGCAGGTGCTTTTCCTGCGGCGTAGCCATGTCGGGCGGATTGGAGGTTTGTGCGGAAAGGGTGGACAGGCCGCTAGTTCCAATCGCGGCGATCATTAGAAAAACTGCAAAAAGTCGCGTCATTTGGGATGTCCGCTAGTGTAGCAAAGGCATTAAAATCCTAACCACAGAGGACACGGAGGACACAGAGGAAACAACGGCAACCGATATCTGCGATACAAATCTCTGTTTCTCTGTGTCCTCCGTATCCTCTGTGTTGATCCGGTTTTGGAGCGTAGAATAGCCGCGCTAGGAGGCCGCATGAAATCATCTCTCTCGATCCTGCTCGCCGCGTTCCTCGTCGCCGCAGTCGCCCTTCCTATCGCGCATCCAACCGTCTTAGCCTCGCCGAAGGCAACTCCCGAGATGCTGAAGCAACTCGAACGCGAATTCATGAAAGCTGCCGCCGACAAAGGCTCTCAGGGATACATGTCGTACTACGCCGACGACTCCGTCGAAGTCCCGAACGGCGCACCTTTGATCCAGGGCAAAGCGGAGATCGCCAAGGGAATGGGCTTTCTCGACGACAAAAATAACAGCCTTACATGGACCCCAGTCGGCGCCGACATCTCTTCCTCCGGCGACCTCGGCTACACCTACGGCAACTACGAATTCCGTGCCAAAGACAAAGACGGCAAGCCGGTCGTGCAACACGGCAAGTACACTAGCATCTGGAAGCAGCAGAAAGATGGAAGCTGGAAAGTCGTCCTCGACATGGGCAACGCGAGCCCGGAGCCAAAATAGCCGCGTAGCCGACGCGACTATTTCTGGAAGTGGTTCTTAATCGCCTCTGCCTGTGTCCGCGTCACCACCGCCGACAACGCAGCGGGATCCGCCTGCTTCACTGCCTGCACGCTGCCGAAATGCTCCAGCAGTCGCCGCGTCGTGCTCGCCCCCACGCCTGGGATCTCCAGCAGTTCAGTGGCCCGGTCGCGCATCTGCCGCCGCTTGCGATGGAACGTCACCGCAAAGCGGTGCGCTTCGTCGCGAATCAGCTGAATCAGGTGCAGCACCGGCGAATGATGGTCGAGCACAATCGGATCTTTTTCCTGCCCGTAGACGTACAGAATCTCCTCGCGCTTGGCGATCGCCGCCAGAGGTTGGTTGATGATCTCCAGCGCGTCGAGAGCCTCCGCAGCCGCGTGCAACTGTCCAAGCCCACCGTCGATCAACACTAGGCTGGGCATCGGCTTCTTCTCTTCCTGCAGACGCTTGTACCGCCGCCCCACCACTTCGCGCATCGACGCAAAGTCGTCTACTCCCTCCACCGTTCGAATAATGAATTTGCGGTAGTCCGACTTCTTCATCTTCCCGTCTTCCCACACCACCATCGACGCAACGGTCTCCGCGCCCTGTATGTGCGAAATGTCAAAGCACTCGATCCGCTTCGGCAGTTCCGGCAGGCTGAGCACGTCCTGCAATTCCTCGCGAATTTTCTGCGCATTCGGCTTGAGCACGCGAAACCGCTGATCATAAGACTGCTTCGCGTTATTGCCCGCCAGGTCGATCAGCGACCGCTTGTCGCCACGCTGCGGGACTAGAATATGCACCCGCGTGGCACGGGAGCCCTCGCCCGCGTTCTGCTCAGAGAGCAGATCCTCCAAGGCCTCACGATCCTCAAAGTCCACGGGCACATACAAGTTCCGCGGAACATAAGGCTGCCCAATGTAAAGCTGTTTCAGCAGGGCCGAGAAAAATTCCCCTGGATGAAAGTCTCCACCACCTGCCTTGTCATCCTGAGGCCCGAGCACTTTGCGGGCCGAAGAGCCTGCCCTGAGCTCGTCGAAGGGATCTATGGACTCGCCCGCACCCTCAGCGCTGCCGGCAGGTTGCATAGATCCTTCGCTTCGCTCAGGATGACAAGCAGCACGAGAGGGTACGGCATCAGTTTCCAGAAACTCCGGCAACTCCTCCCAGAAGAATTCTCTCCGATCCACCATCTTCCCGCCGCGCATGTGAAACAGATTCACCGCCAGCATCCCATTCTCGTAGTGATACCCAAACACGTCCGCATCGTCGCCCTCGGCAGCCGCGATGCGCTGCCGTTCCTGCAACTGCTCCACCGTCGAAATCAAATCGCGACACCGCGCCGCGCGCTCGTACTCCTGCTCCGCCGCAGCCTGCTCCATGCGCGCGTGCAGCGATCGGCTCAAATCCGTCGGCCGCCCTTCCAGAAACAGCTTCACGTCGCGCACCGCCTCCTGATAAACCTCCGGCGTAGTCAACTCCTGCACGCACGGCCCCAGGCAGCGCTTGATGTAATACTGCAAACACGGCCTTGGATGAAACCGCGTCAAGTCCACTTTGCATGATGGAATCAGAAAATTGCGATGGATCAGATCGACGATCCGGTACGCCAGATTGGCGGGAAAGTACGGCCCGTAATACGCGCTGCCGTCCTTGCGCAGCCGCCGCGTCACATACACCCGCGGCCAGCGCTCTCCCAACGTGAGCTTCACATACGGATAGGTCTTGTCATCGCGCAGCAGGATGTTGAACCGCGGCTTGCGCTGCTTGATCAGATTGTTTTCAAGCGCCAGCGCCTCTTTGTTGTTCGCGACCACAATGTAGTCGACATCAACGGCCTCCCGCACCAGCGTCCCGGTCTTGGCGTCTTCCCACCGCCCTTCGTGAAAGTAGCTGGCCACGCGGCTGCGCAGATTCTTGGCCTTCCCCACATAAATGACGTCCCCCTCGGCGTTCTTGTACAAATACACGCCAGGCTCGGTGGGAATGGTGCGGATTTTCTGAAGAAGATCCATCAGCGGGAATGACTCTACATTTTATGTTCTCACACCGCTCGAAGGGAGAACGCGTGGCGGAAATGCAAGTTCCCAACCGTGAGATCGCAACCACCACCGGTCGGCTGGCGCTTCCGACTTGTGTTAAGTTACTTGCAGATGAATCGCAAAGTAACAATTCGTCTTGCGGGTGGCCTTTATGCGTGGCTCCAAGAGACGTTGCGCAGAACGAATATGCCCGTCTGCAGACTAATCCGCGAGTGGATTGAGTCAGCCAAGGCCGTCAGTGGCAAACGGCGATTCCTGCGACATGCAGGAGCGATAACCGGGCTCCCGCCCGACCTTTCATCGCGTAAAAGGTTTTCCCGGCAATGATGCTCCCGCCCCTAACCTGAGCTCGACCATATAAAATTTCCACTCCCTGTGTCCCCTTTGCGTTCCCGAGCCCGCGGTAAGGCGGTCCGACCGCCGCATTTACTTTCCGCAAGCCATTGAAAACGTATATACTTAACCCGCACGATCCCGGTACTGAAAACTGGCATCTGCCGTGCACAAGCAGAGGCGGAACTTGTAAGCGATATCGAGTCACTCCCAGGGCCTTAAAGATTTGGCAGTACGGCGCGAGGCAACCCGGATAGCGCCAAACGATACATACAAGATCGAAACTAAGGAGCCTTACCCTATGAACCGCACTTCGTTAGTGATTTGCCTGGCAGCCAGCATGGTCGCCACCGTCGGATGCGCCAGCAAGAACTACGTGAAACAGCAGACCACCCCACTTATCAACAAGACCAACGAACTCGACGACCTGACCGCGAAGAACACCAAGGACATCAAAGACGTTGACGCGCGTGCCCAGGCCGGCATCGCCGCCGTCAACGCCAAGACCGACCAGGTTGAGCAGAAGGCGCAGACCGCCGGACAGACCGCAGCCTCGGCTCAGCAGATGGCCGACGCCGCCAACGGCCGCGTGGGCGTGCTGACCAACACCGTCGCCAACCTCGACAACTATCACGCCGTCGCCGAGACCTCCGTGAAGTTCGGCTTCAACAAAGACAATCTGACCTCCAAGGCGCAGGAAGCCCTCGATCAGCTCGCAGCCAGCATTTCTTCGACCAAGGGCTACATCATCGCTCTGGAAGGCGGCACCGACTCCGTTGGCCCGGCCGACTACAACTACGACCTCAGCCAGCGCCGCGCCAACTCGGTCATCCAGTACCTGGCCTCCAAGTACAACGTACCCGCGCACAAGATCTACGTGATCGGACTCGGCAAGGACAAGCCCGTGGAGTCGAATAAGACCTCCTCCGGCCGCGCCGATAACCGCCGCGTTGATGTGCGCCTGATGACCAACACCGTGGGCGACAGCACCAAGCCGGCCGCCGCGCCTGCCACCACGGGACAGAACAATCCGCCATCGATGTAAGTTGTGCAGGCCGCCCGGGATCCCTCGCTTCGCTCGGGATTTCGGCGCGCGGCTCAGACGCCGCGCAAGCGCCTCAAGTTTACCCTCCTCCCCGGAGGACTTCGCCAACCAGGCCGCTCAACGCCTCCCCCTGAGCGGCCTGCTTTTTTTCTTACGGTAGCTCTTGGCCTTTGCCGATTGGCTGAGTAGGATTGCAGCCATGACTTCCTTCTCCCGCCGTTCGTTCCTCGCCATGTCCGCCGCTTTGCCCTGGGCGTTCCGCGGCTTTGCCTCGGGTGCGGTTGCACACACCTCGATTCCCGTGGGCCTGGAACTCTACTCCGTCCGCGACGCCCTCAAACAGGATCCCGACGGAACCTTGCGTGCCGTCGCGCAAATGGGCTATCAGGCCGTCGAGTTCTACGCCCCGTATCACGACTGGAGCGATGCGCAGGCCAAACAGACGCGCAAGCTGATGGATGACCTGGGCATCCATTGTTACTCGACCCACAACGACGAAGACTTCTTCAGCGCGAAGAATATCGAGCGCACCCGCGACCTCAACTTGATCTTAGGTTGCCGCTATGTCGTGCAAGCCTGGAGTGATCCCAAGCCCACTCTCGATGCATGGAAGGCGCTCGCCGACAACCTGAATGCGGTGGCGGACAAGCTGCAACCCTCCGGCCTCAAGGTCGGCTACCACAATCACGACGCCGAGTGGAAACCGGTGGGCGGAAAGCGTCCGATCGAGGTGCTCGCCAGTAATACCAAGCCTTCGATCATGCTCCAACTCGACGTCGGCACCTGCCTGGAAGCTGGCGCCGACCCGGTCGCTTGGATCCGAGCCAACCCGGGACGCATTCGCTCCATCCATTGTAAAGACTGGTCGCCGGACCCCGGCGTCGGCTACAAGACTCTGTTCGGAGAAGGGAAAGCGGACTGGAAGGGTATTTTCCAGGCCGCCGAAAGCGTGGGCGGTGTCGAGTATTACCTGGTCGAACAAGAGGGAAGCCGCTACCCGGAGCTCGAAACCGCGCGCAAGTGCCTGCAGGCTTTCCGCGCCACGCATGCCTAAGCGGGCAGGCTTGAATGACCGAGCGAACATGCATGGTGAACGCGTCGAGGGAACATGCTAACCGAACACGGAGGGCGGTAAAATAATCTCTATGCGCAGTTGGCTTTTGATCGTATTGCTCGCAAGCAGCGTCGGTGTCTGGGCCCAAAGCTCGAATCCTTCGAACTCTGCTCCTGCCGATTCCCAATCGCCGGACTCGGTTGCCACACCTGGTTCCAAGCCGCTCGCGCCCGCACAATCCTACGCTCGCGCCACCACGTTCTGATCGCATCAGCGCTAACGATCTCGAAGACGGCGAAAGTTCGAGCAAAGATACTCCGATTGACCTGAGCGCTCCGCCCGACGACGAGAAGGCGCACCCCGAGGGTGCCGATATTCTGATGGACGTGGATGGCGCTCCGGGCAACGGCAACGTCACCGAGTTCCATCCCTGGAACCCTCACAAAGCCGCCAAAGATATCGAGGTGGGAGATTACTACTTCAAGGAGCGCAAGAACTACCGAGCCGCCTCCGACCGCTACCGCGAGGCGTTACTCTACAAACCGAACGACGCGGTAGCCACCTTCCGCCTTGCCGTCTGCCTGGAAAAAATGGATCAGCCCGACGAAGCCCGCAAGGAATACGAGAACTACTTGAAGATCCTGCCTCATGGACCGCAGTCGGAGGAGGCCCAGAAATCCATCCAGCGCCTGAAGGGTCTTGTTGCTAACACAAAACCCTCCCGGTGAAGGGTCGCGCCTGGCATTCGTCATCAGCGCGGTTTTCTGACTTTCGAATTCGTCTTGATTGTTTCCGCGTCGCCGTTTCCCACCCGGCTCTGTCTGCCCTCGCCCAAAATCAAGTTCGAAGGCCATTTCGGTCCGGAGTGACCCTGCCCCTTCGATCGCGCTGCCGAGTCCAGAATCCCGTCGAACGCATCCATACACGCGTGGATCGTCTGGGTACGCAGCGTGCCCTCGAACCCCCCGCGAATGATCAGCATGGCCGTACCATGCATCAGTGACCATACCGCCAGCATCACCCGCGTATGCTTCCGGGGATTTCCTCCCAGGCGCTTGGCCACGCGCTCGCGCATCAGGTTGAACGACGGCCAAGGCTCGTGCAGGGACGGAGGTCGCGCCACACCGTCAAACAAAACTTCGTAGGCGTGACTGTGTTCCAGCGCAAAATCCAGTTGCGCCTGGAAAGCCTCCCGCAGCGTACGGGTGCGGCTGAGTGCGGCAAATAGTTCGCGGCGGGTTTGCAGGCGCAGGGCGCGGAGAATGTCACCCCGGTCGCGATAGCGCTCGTAGACCGTCGGCGTCGTCGTGCCGGCGGCCTTGGCCACCGCGCGCATGGTGAGCGCCTTTTCGCCTCCACGTGCCCACAGCCGCGAGGCCGCGCCGAGAATACGCTGTTCCAATTCAGGGTCGGGATGCCGGGGCAATTCGCCTCCAAGACTCGGAAATAATTACTTGAACTGCGTATTACTAACGCCGTATACTATATACATAGCAAGAACTGATGACCTCGCAGGGTGGGTCCCGCCGGAACCGCGAAAGGCAGTCCTCCCATACGGTTCCCGGGACCCACTTGCGTTTCCCCTAAATGAATTTGAGGAGTTGTAAATGGAGTCCGGAACCAAACGACAAATCGATATTGACCGCCTTCGCGCTGACCTGGCAGCCGCCGGCGTGGAACTGTTGAGCGCCCACTGCGCCGCCGACCGTGTTCGCCTGCAGTATTCCCCGCGGGACATAGTTGCCTTTGGCGAGCGCCGCGCCCTCGAGCGTGCCATCGCTTCCGCCGAGGCCATGCACCGCTTCTTTTCCCAGATTCAGGCCCAGATCAACCACGAAGCAGACGCGAACCGGTAAGGCGAACTCCCGCTGTAACTCGTTTCATTCTCTACGGACAGGAACTCAGCAGCCACGCGTGGACCAGGCCTACTTCTCCACCCGGATAAATTCGCCCGTGGAAGCGTTGACTGCTACCGTGAGCTTCGCTCCTTCGCGCTGCGCGCCGTAGATGACATGCCAGGTCAACTCATTCGTGTTGTGATTCCAGTCGCAAACGTAGATGACCGGCGTGTCGGGCGCTTTTTCCAGAACCTTGTCGCCTCCGTGTTTCTGCGCTGTGGCGAAAGCCTGGTCTGAGTCGATCTTGAGGAACGCCATGTCGAACACTTGCGTCGATGAGTTCGACGCGCTGTAGCTGTCTTCGATCCCGGGATTCACCCCGCGGGCCGGGGCCCCGTCGGCTGCGCTGCCCGACCAGGTATACGACTTTTCTGAGCGTGCGGCCGGCGAAGCGAAGCTGCACCGCCACACCGCCCACTTGCCGTCCTGGCCCTTGCCGTCGCTGGTTGCCGTGGACTCGATCCGGTAGGGCTTCGCGTCCTGATTCCACCCGCGCGCTGCCACATAAAGCTTCTGGAATGCCGACCGCGCCGTGATCAGTTCGGGGCCTTTGACTTCGGGCTTAGCCTCGTCCGCGGGTTTCGAATCCGATGAGCATGCGCTGAGCAACGCCAGCAGCACCATGGCGAATGCGCCAAGCAATGCGCGCGAGTTGCGCCCGGTGCTCCGGAAATTCTGATTGCGAGGTCCCGACATTTGCTCTTTTGCAACGGGGCGCTTCATGGGGGCAAGGCTGGACGTCTTCATGACTTCCTTCCTGTGATAACTTTGGATGAGTTTTGTGGTCGCGCAACATTCTAACCGAAACATCGAAAAAGGTAAGTAACCCCCGTGGACCCTGGCCTTCAGAGGTTGCAACAAGAGATCGCTTCGGCGGTCGCTGAACTCTCACCCGAGCAGTACACCTCGCATCCACCCGGAAAGTGGTGCATCGCCGAAATTCTCGAGCATCTCTACTTAACCTACACCGGAACGGTCAAGGGATTTCAGCGCGTGGTCGAAGCCGGAAAGCCGTTGGCGACGACCCAGTCCTGGGCGCAGCGCGGGCGTGCTCTCGTTGTCGTGGGATTTGGCTATCGCCCCTCGGGCCGCCAAGCCCCGCCAGTAGCTCGTCCCCGCGGCCTGCCAACCGAGCAAGTGCGGGCCGAGATTGGTCTCAAGATCGCCGAGATGGATGACATCATGGCGCGTTGCGAAAAAAATTTGGGTTCGCGCCGCAAACTTCTCGACCATCCCATCCTCGGCCCACTCACGACCTCTCAGTGGAGGAAGTTCCACCTGGTCCACGGTCTTCACCACCTAAAACAAATCCGCCAGTTGAGAAAGAACAAGTAGCGCCCAAGCTCGTAACGCCAAGCAAAGTAGCGCCGGCGTCCGGCCCCTGTAGCAGGGGCGTCCCGCCCCGCGTACCCAAAACAAAATCGAGCGCCGGAGTTTTCACCCAGTCGCTCGAAAGTCCTGCCCGTTACCTGATTTACTCGCGAACCGAAGGCGACGCCCCAGCCTTGCGTGCGTCTTCCTGAAGGTCGTCCAACTTCTGTTTCGCGTCGTCGAGCGCCTTCTGCTTGTCGGCGATCTGCTGCTTGTACTGTGCGTCCTGTTTATCCCAGTCCGCGGAGTTGCGCATGCGGTTGCCTGCATCCGCGTACATCGCAGCCGCCCGAATCTGGTATTCGCGCTGCAGCACGTCGAGTTCGCGCCCCAGCAAATCGATCTGATCCTTTTGCGCCGTGATCTTGTCGGCCCACTGCTTATCCGCAGTGGCCTTATTCGCTTCGTCCTCAGCCGCTGTCGGAGCCGCCCCCGACGGAGCTTTCTCCGCAGTTGCGGCAGTCTTGCTGTCGCTGCCCGGCTTGGCCGCTTCTGCCGGAGCCGTGCTGTCCGTCTGCGCGGCCGAGTTCACGGCCGTGGTGGTCGCCGGTGTCTGGCCTACCACCGAGAGCTTGTCTTCCCGCGGCAGATTGTCGTTGTCATACACCTTCGGCTTCGACGTGCCGCCCGGATCCTTGCGGACCTGCCGGGCATAGGCGCCAAGTGACGATCCTGAAGAAGACGAGTCCGAAGAGGACGCCTGCGAGGTCGACGAAGTCTGGTTCTGGGCGCCGGCTGGAAGGCCAGTCAACCCGAGAAGCAGCACGAGTCCCATTCCACTGCACGCGATGTGTTTCATGATTCCCACCTTTTTCTCCTACGCGAAGTCTGTCTTGCTGGCTGGCCCTCTTCTCCAGGCCAACCCTCCCGGTCACTCCAAATCAATCCGCCGAGCTGCCCGCGGCCACTCCCTGCGCCGCCCGCTTGGTGGTCAAGAATCCTCCAATGCTCCGATCCAGTTGCGCCGCCTCGTATGCAATGTCGCTCGCCAGTTGCAGTGACTGCTCCGCATCCCGGCTGTTGGCCAACTGCTGGGCAAAGCCGGAAATCGTAGTCAACGAAGTTCGCAACTGCAGCGCCATCTCGGCCGAAATCTCGCCATGCAATTCCTGCTGGCGGCGAATCTGTTCCAGTTCGCTCAGATCGTTAATCAGGCACGTGACTCCGAGCAATCCACCCTCGGCCGCAGGCACCGGAGACACCGTCACCGCGATAAATCGTTTTTCGCCCCCGGGCGTCTCGTACTCGGCTTCGACTTCTCGCCGCTTGATCTCTTCGCGGAGCACCAAGCTGACTTCCTCCGCGACCAAAGTGGCCTCATCGCTGCTTTCGTCCCCAGTCGCGCTCGCCACGCGCCACTTCGCCGGACTCACCACCGCGTCGCGGAAAATGTCTTCCGCTCCCATCCCTGTGGTCGAAGCAAAACCCAGAATCGCCTTGGCCGCCGGATTCGCCGTCTTCACCAGCCCGTTCGTTCCAAAGACCAGCACGCCACACGATAGATTCGAAAGCACCGCATGGCTGAAATTCTCGCTGATCCGCGCCCGCTGCTTCTCTGCCTTCGATTGCACTTGCAATTCATGCTTTTGCTGCTTCAACTGCTGGATCACCGTGTTGTACAAGTGCAGCGGCAGAGTCTCGAGCGACGGCGTAGGCTCAGCCGAGAAGTCGCTCTCCTCCGCAATCGTTTTTCGCAGCGCGCGGATGCAGAACAATCCCATCAAGAACGCAAACGTTGCGCACACCAGCACGACGATCGCGCGCAGCACCAGCGGGTTGGACAGAACTCTCACCACAGCCCTCCGTACCAGTGCAGAAACTGGTTGCCGAAAAAGAATGCGATCAACGCCATGCTTCCCAGAAACACTCCAAACGGCATCTGATAATTACGGTAGACCACCTGCGCCGACTGCCATCCCCGCCGCCGCGCCGCCTGCGCATTGGCCAGCCGCTTCATAAAACGGTGCGTGCGCTTCAGCCACACCACGAAAACCGTAGTCAGCCCGAATATCGATCCCGCCAGCGACGCCGTGAACACGGTAAATATCGTCAGCTTCATTCCCAGAAACGCGCCCACCATGGCCATGAGTTTCACGTCGCCGAAGCCCATACCTTCCGTGCCGCGCCAGCGCAGGTAAATTGCGCCCGCACCGTAAATGAACGATGCGCCCAGCGCCGCGCCCAGCAGGGAATCGGCCAGCGACAGCAGCCGCGCCGAAATATCTCCGCTGAACGGCAAATTCATCATCCCCGGCAGAAACTGCGAAGCCAGATCATTCACCGGCACCAGCAGGCTGAAAATCACACCCAGCGCCAGTCCCGGCAACGTCATCTTGTCCGGCAGCAGCTTGGTCTCCGCGTCCGTGAAAATCAGTCCAAGCAACAGAAACGCAAACACGCAATATTTCAGTGTCGAAAGCGTCATCCCGAAATGCCAGTAGCAGCCCAGAAACAACAGCGCCGTCAGCAACTCGATCATCCAGTACCGCGGCGAAATCCTGGTCTCGCAGTTGCGGCAGCGCCCGCCCAGAATCATCCAGCTCAACACCGGAATGTTGTCGTAAAAGGCGATCGGCTGCTTGCACTTGGGGCATGCCGAACGCGGCGTCACCACCGAGAGTCCCAGCGGCAGCCGGTAGATGCACACGTTCAGAAAGCTGCCGAAGGCCAGCCCAAACAGAAAAATCGACGATGCCAGGAATGGATCCACTTGGTCTCTGAATATTTCCCAGGTGCCACCCGCACCGTCGCGCGAGCGTCTCCTGAAGAACGCTGCAATTCCCAGTTCTTGGTTGGATTATAAGTCGATCGTGCGGCGAGGACTAAGGTACTGAAGTCACTGGCCGAAAGGCCAAGGGGCAGTAAGACATTGACCACTCGGCGCTTACGGCCCGAAGGCCAAAAACGAGAGCAGGTTCCTTCCGGTCAGATCCGGGCGTGATTTGCCCTCGTCAAACTGACGCGATTCGAAAAAAGACTTGTGATCCTGAGGCCCGCGTTCTTGCGGGCCGAAGAGCCTGCCCTGAGCTTGTCAAAGGGATCTGTGCAATCGCCTCACTGCCGATGCAGCCAGATATTGCAGTTCGATCAAGCCCCTCAACATCAGACGGCCGGACCCCGGAGCGCGCCACCCGCGCCCCGGAGCCATTTCCATTCGCTTCGTAAAGCCCAGCTTACTTCGCCTGCAGGGTTTCGATATAGGTCACCAGATTCGTGATTCTCTGCTGTACCTGAGCTTCGTGACCCTGGCTGATGCTCGAGAACAGTGGTCCCCACACCGGCATATCCTGGCTGCCATGAGACGGTGTCGTCGCCTGTCCCTTAATCACTGCAGCGACATGTTGCGCTGGATACTTTCCGCCGCTATTCTTCGCCAGAGCCGTCAAATCAGTCGGCGCAGTTTTCATGGCCGAGGCTGCCGGCCCGTCGCCCTTGCCGTCCTTGCCATGGCAAACGGCGCAATAGCTGTTGTACATATCTTTGCCCGAGTTCGACGGGGTGTTGGTGATGGGAACATGCTTCACAGTGGGAGCAGTCTGCGCCGGGGCCGCCTGCGCCGCAGCAAATGTCGAGATCACCACCAGAATGACGGCAAGACTGATGAATTTCATTACACGCATTTCTTCCTCCTAGGGCTTACGTGGCCCAAACTGCTTCAACTAAGCAGTCTAGGCGCGCCTCCGACAGACGGAATGTGACCAGAATCACAAGCAGGTGTGACCCCTGAGTCCGGGATGCGTCGCTAAGTGAAACGGTCGATTTAAGGTAACAGACAAGTAGCGAACCACTCAAACCCCAGCGTCGATGAGCGACGAAGGCGACGTTAGGCAAGTTGAAACTTGTCTGAAAGAATGAGACGCGCTGATTTGATCCCTGGAGTGTGCAGCTTCGCATCTTCTTGGCAGCGTCATTTTGCAATGCACGAAGATATCCCGCGGTCATGTTGACGAAGCAGGGCAGTTGCAGCAGATTCAGCTTGATCACTTCCGCAGCGCGGTAGCACAATAGCGCCCCATCAGGGGCCCAGGGTTTTCTGTGCTTCTCTACGTTCCTGGGCAGACGTAAACGGAAATGCAACCGACTCTCGGGTGAAGGGAGCTTTTCTATGCGTTCTAGCTCATGGGCAGTGGCAGTGGTGCTCCTCTCTGTCCTCGCGCTCGGCAAGGTTGCTGTCGCGCAATCTGCGACAACCTCTCTGCGTGGCACCGTGACCGACTCCAAGGGTGCGGTTATGGTTGGTGCCAAGGTTACCCTCAGCGATCCAGCGACGGGTTTATCGCGCGAAGGCACCACAAGCGCTCAGGGCGATTATCAATTTCTTGAGTTGCCACCCGGGACCTATCAACTCACCGTGAAGGCGCAAGGGTTCGCCTCTATAAAGGAAACTGGTATTCAACTCTTGGTGCGCACACCGGGCACCCTCAACGTGACCATGCAAGTGTCTGGGGGAGTGGAGACGGTGGAGGTGAACGCCGCTGCCGCCATGGTCAACACTGAAAATGCGACCATGGGCCACGCCTTCGATGCTCAACAAATTCAAGCTTTGCCCTTTGAAGGCCGTGAACCCACCAGCATCCTCACCTTGCAGCCGGGCGTCACGTTTACCGGCAACAACCTGGACAAGGTCAATAGCACCACGGCGAGCGGCTTCGATGTAGACAGCCGTGCCGGATCAGTAAACGGCGGCCGCAGCGACCAGACCAACGTGACCCTCGACGGCGTGGACGACAATGACCAGGCCACCGGCAGACTACAGGGTTCTCTGCGCGTTCCACTGGATTCACTGGAAGAGTTTCGCGTGACCACGGCCAACTCGGATGCCGATTCCGGCCGTTCCTCAGGCGGGCAAGTCGCTCTCGTGACCAAGAGCGGAACCAACAGTATTCACGGCGGAGCGTATGAGTACTACCGTCCGACCTTCGCTGCCAACGATTGGTTTATCAAAGCATCGCAGATTTCCAGTGGACTTCCGAACCGCCCCCCGTTCCTCCTTCGCAATACCTATGGAGCATTCGTGGGCGGTGCCATCAAGAAAGATCGATTGTTTTTCTTTCTCAGCTTTGAGGGCATGAGAAAGCGAGAGGACCAGTCCGTCATTCGGACTGTTCCCAGCGACGACCTGAGAAATGGATACATCAATTACCCATGCGACGCGACCGATCCGAACTGTCCGGCGTCTGGAGTGGAAAGGCTTGCTCCTGGGCAGTTGGCGAATCTGGATCCGAACTGCTCATCCATCGGCAGTTGCACATATAGCAGCGGGGCCCACATCGGATCGTTCCCGGGCGCGAACCCGTATGTGTTGGACGTCTTCGGACAGTATCCGCACGGGAACAGCAGCAGCGCCGGCGACGGATACAACACGGTTGGATACACGTTTGCCGCCTCGGCTCCTGAAAACCTCAATATGTATGTCGCGAAACTGGATTACAACCTCACCGCTAGCGGAAGCCATCGGCTGTTCGTTCGCGGCGTGCAGGACGGAGACCACAATTCTGCCGGACCGCAACAGTTCCCCTTGCAACCAAGCTCGGTGCTGGAAGTGGTCACGAGTAAAGGCATCACCGCAGGGCTCACTTCAACCTTTACCAACTCATGGATCAATAACTTCCGTTTCGGGTATATCCGCCAGGCCTATGAAGACCGCGGCTTACAGAACCAGCATTTTGTCCACTTCCGCTTTTTCGACGATATCAACTCGTTTAGCAAAACAAGTGCTCGTCATGTGCCGGTCTTGAACTTCGTGGACGATGTGGTCAAACAGCACGGCAAACATGCGCTGCAGTTCGGTGTCAATCTGAGGAAGGTTGATAATGTAGGAGACTCCAATTACACCTCGTACTTTACCGCCTCGACCAATCCTGATTGGCTGCTCAACGCAGGAATAGCCAATACCAGTGATCCTGCGAATAACGTAAATACGAGCCTTGATCCAGCCAGCCAATACGGGATCAACCAGGGTTTGCCAGCTGTCTCTTCCAACTTTCAATCCTCCTATAACGTAGCGGCAACGGCGCTGGCGGGCCTGATTTCAGAGGTGGATTCGAACTACAATTTGGACAAGAATCTGAGTCCCCTCGCCGAGGGAGCCCTGATCAGCCGCCACTTCCGCGCCTGGGAGTGGGAGTGGTATGCGCAGGATTCCTGGCGCGCGCGCCCAAACTTAACCGTGACCTTTGGCCTCCGTTATTCAATTCTGGAGCCTCCCTACGAGACCAACGGCACTCAGGTTCAGCCGCTGACGAGTGCGCACGACTGGTTCATGAACCGGGGAAAAGCAGCCGATCAAGGCCAGTCCTATTTCCACCAGACCGGCACCGATGGTTCCGGCAATGCGATCTATGACCACAACCTTCAGTTTGCCCTGGGGGGACAGGCTAATCACGGCAAGCCGTACTGGAACTGGGACTACCGCAACTTGGCGCCCCGCCTCGCCATCGCCTATTCACCCAGCGGAGATTCGGGACTCGGCCGCAAACTCTGGGGTAGTCCGGGAAAATCGAGTATTCGCCTCGGCTATGGGCATGTACTTCGATCACTTTGGGGAGGGCATCAGCAGCACGTTTGATCGAGAAGGAGCATTCGGACTGACGTCCTCGATCTCCAATCCTGCCGGAGTTCAGACTACCGATGGAGCCGCCCGCTTCACTGGACTGAACAACATTCCGACCACCAGCTTAACCACGACTGCATCCTGTCCGACGGCGCCTTGCTCACTTACTTACCCTGCGCCTTCCGGTTCATTCCCGGTTACCTTTCCATATGCCTTCGGAATCGGGTTCGGACTGGACGACAAACTGAAGACTCCCTATTCTCACGTAGTGACGTTGTCATTCACACGAGACTTGGGCCGCGGCTTTGTGCTCGAGACCGCCTTCGTCGGACGATACGCGCACCGCTTGCTGGAGGAAATCGACCTCGCTCAGCCCGCCAACCTGAAAGACCCGAAGTCCGGGACGACCTACTACCAGGCTGCTACAGCGCTGGCCAAGCAGTACTGGAAGGGAGTTGATATCGCGAATGTCGCTCCCATCCCGTATTGGGAGAACCTGTTCCCGCTAGCGGGTTCCAACGCCACCAACAAGGGATATATCAATAATTGCGCTCCTAATGCTGGAGGAATCACAACCTTCACGTCTACCCAGGCGATCTACGACATGTATTCCTGCAACAGCGGCCTTTCCGCACAAGCAGCGAATGAAACAACTTCACTGGCGTACCTTGATGTTCCTGGATACTCCGGGGAAACTGCGTCGAATGAATGTTTCCCCGCATGCGCTACGATCAACGGTCAAACCACGGGCTATGCCTTCTGGTCGCCGCAATACTCCTCGTTGGATTCCTGGGCGAGTATTGGGAATAGCTCCTACAACTCTGGGCAAGTCAGTCTCCGCCACCACTCCGGTGGCCTGAGCTTTGACCTGAATTACACCTACTCAAAGTCAATCGATATCGGCTCTAATGCCGAAAGAATCAGTGTTTTTGAGGGCCTTGGATTCTCCAGCCAGGTCATCAACGCATGGTTTCCCAACCAACTGCGTGGACCTTCCGATTTTGACACCACACATGCAATCAACGCCAACTGGGTCTATGAACTCCCGGTAGGCAAGGGCAAGCGGTTTGGTGGAGGAATGAGCAAGTTGGCGGACACCTTGATTGGCGGCTGGCAGGTCTCAGGCCTGTGGCGTTGGTCAACCGGATATCCATTCTCCGTATATCCGTTTTATAGCTGGCCCACCAATTGGGATCTCGAATCTAACGCGATACTCGTTGGGAAAAAACCGAAGACCGGACAATTTATTGTTGCGCAGGCGGGAGGTGGCACCGGCCCGAATGTGTTCCAGAATCCCGGAACCACGAACTCTAGCGATCCGAACGCCGCGGTCAACCAGTTCCGTGATGCCTATCCGGGCGAATCAGGGCAGCGCAACGAACTGCGCGGACCGGGATCGTTCAATATCGATATGGGCTTGTCGAAAGAGTGGAAGATCACCGAGAGCCAGAACCTGCATTTGAGCTGGGAAGTCTTCAACGTGACCAATTCGGTGCGCTTCGATGCCGGGAATATACAGAATGTGAATAACTACACCGACAGCCCCTCCAGCTTCGGCAACTTCATCAACACTCTGTTCAAGCCACGCGTCATGCAGCTCGGGCTGCGTTACGCGTTCTGAGCATTGGTAGGGTTCAAGACCGGTATAGGTTCAAGGCAAGACTCGCGGATAAACAGCACCACGAAGGCGTCGTCCCGAAGCCCCGCGTTTTCTCCAGCGGGGCGAGGGATCTCAGTTTAAAACGCAGCCGGGGAATCGCTCTCGAACGATCGCCCGTCACGGAAAAACAAACCGCAACACTTCTCCCTCCAGCGCTATCGCCGCTGGCTCCTGCACCGGCAGCGTTCCCTTCCACGAATTCCACATCAGAGGAACGAGTCGAGTCTGCGCGGCAGGAACCTCCACCCATCCCTCCGCCGTCTCCTCGCGCAGAAACACAGAAAACGCCGGAGCCGCCGCAGCCTCGCCACGAACCAATTCCGACTTCCACTCAAACAGGCTCGCCGCCAGCTTCTCCGTCAGCGACTCACGCGGATCGAGACACAAAATCCACACCGGCTCTGCAGAATCTGAATGGCAGGATCGAACGTAGTCCGCCGGGGAAGGCCCCGGCCGCGCATCCACAACGCGGGCCCCATACTCCCGGGCGATGCGCACCGAAGCATCCCCCGAGCCATGGTCCACCACAACAATGTCGTCGCAGGCATACAGCGTCTCCAGCGCCCGCCCCAACCGCAAAGCATCGTTTTGTGTGAACAATAGTGCGGTGATGGAAGCCATGCGAAGAACGTCTTTATGTAGTGCGGGCACACCGCCCTCGCGGCCGTAACCCATGTCGCTGGCAGCTTATCAAGTCTTGCGGGACAAGTCTCCAAATCCTGATGCCGGAATCCGCGGGTGCCCCATTTCTCGCGCGCCTTTTGCGCGAGAAAGCCTGCCCTGAGCGCAGTCGAAGGGTGGGGGTTTTCCAGATCCCTACTGCGACTCCAGCTTCTGCCGGTTCGCGTCCGCCGCCGGAGCCTGCACCACAGTGATCGGAGCCTGCAGCGTGAAATTCAGCACCGTCTCCGACGGCAGCTTAATCTGCTGGCTCTTGGTGGCCGCCTGCACGCCGCCACCCGCGCCTGCGCCCGCCGCCGCGCCGATCGCCGCGCCCTTGCCTCCGCCCGCGATCGCACCGATAATGCCGCCAAGCACCGCGCCTCCGCCAACTTTCTCGGCCGTGTTCTTGCCGCGTGAGCTTCCCGTCTTCTTGTACTGATCGGTCTGCAAGCTGTAGGTCTTGCCTCCCGAAGAAAGACTGTCGAGTTGCAGCACCACTTCCGACTGCCCCGCAAATTTCCCCGCGCTCTTCACCGACACAAGGTGGCCAACCAGTTCGACGCCCGCCGGTACCGCCTCTTCTCCGTCGGAACTGAGGGCAGCATTCAGCGTCGCATGAAACGTATCACCCGTTTGATTCTTCTCACTGTCAATCGGATCGATCAGCCGCACCGTCACCTGCGTCCCCTGATCAATAATCAGCTTCTTCGGCGCTGGCGGTGGCGGAGGCGCCTGCGCCGCCGTATTATCCGCTGCTGGCGGAGGTGTTTGAGCTGCCGCTTCCGGCTGTCTGCCACCGCTCATCTGGCTCGCAATCGAAGTGTCCTCAGCACTGCCGACCGCAGAATCGTCGGAAGACCGGCTCTTGCTGCTCTTCTTCGCCGAGCCCGCCTTGGGCTTCGCGGCCTGTGGGGCGCCGGATGACGACGCCTTCGTCGCGGTTGCGGCCTCGGACGTTGCCTCCTCAGCGGCCGCCATCGACGCGCTGCCCACCTGCAGATTGTTGATTACCGTCTTCACCCCGGCCACCGACGCCGCTTGCCGCCCCGCGGCCTCCCGTTGCGCGTCATTGTCCACCGTCCCGGCCAAAGTCACGGTGCCGTTCTCGGCCTCAACTTTGAGTTGCTTGCTCGCGAGTCCGGAATCCTGGCTAAACTTGCTTTGTATATCGCTGGAAATCTTGGCGTCGTTGGGCTTGCTGGAACACCCTACACCCGTCCCCAAAACGACCGCCAAAAGAAAGGAAGATATGAACAAGGAATTAGTTTTCATACTCGACTCCTGACCCGGGCCAGATGCGGGCCCACACGTCCAGAACAGTTTAGATGCGGATTCTTGCAGAAGTAAATGCGGAGGAAGAAAAGGAAGTTGAAATGAGTAGCGCCGGGGTTGCGTAGCGCCGGCGACCCGCCGGCTGTCGCGGGGCCGTCCCGGCCGCGCACCCGGCCTTACAGACCAGCCGCGCTAGTGAATAAACTTATAATCCACAATCGACGCCGCCAGAGCACCGTTCTCCTGCTCAGACACGTCTTCACCCTTAGTCGTACCCTTGAACCGCATCACGCGCCCCTGGCACACGACATTGCTGTTCTTCTGTCCGGAAATTTCTTCCGGCATCTCAAACACCATCTCGATCAGCGCGTTCACGGGAAGCTGCTGCGGCCCGCTAAACAGCACTCCGCTCTGAGAAATGTTTTCGATAATCCCTTCATACCACGTGCTGGTCTTGTTGACGCGATATCGCAGAGGAATGTCCAGCTTCAACCGCCGTGCCCGCGGCACCCACGAAGGCCGCTTCTCGCGCGTGTGACTCCGCCGCGGACCGGTCTCCGGCTTGGCATGCTCCACCCGTTCGGTGCGGCGCATGGTCGTCCAGTCATACTTGTATTCCGCGGCACAGAGCAGGCAGACCTGGTAGTAGTCGCCATCCCCACCACGGCGTGGCCATGAGAACTCGTGAGAGCAGCGCCCAAGCATAAGCACATCCATGAATTTTTGCGGCATGATTGGTACTTCCGGGTCACTAAACCTCGGACGCAGGCTCATCATCTCGCGAAGCCCTGACTTTGGGAAGGTTACCTTCGTGCAGGGTGCGGCACGACTACACCACAACTGGCCGGAGCACATCTGCTTACCCGGTGGAAACCGAAGACGCGCCCTTAAGATTGCCGGATGAGCCTAGCACAGTGACGTGGAACAGCAGAGCTTCAGCGCAGCGAGCGCCCACGATACCGGATGAGTCGTCCCCGTGACGTGGAAGAGCGGCGCTTCAGCGCCACGCGCGCATCCAGATGAGTCGCCCCCGCGATGTGGAAGAGCGGCGCTTTAGCGCCGCGTTAGAGGCCATACTGGGCAATCGAGTCCCGTAGGGACGGCACAACACTCCTCCGACCCCGTGTATCATTCCCCCATGCTCGCCCCCTCGCCCGACCTCACCGTCTTCATCCTTGCCGGCGGCAAAAGCACCCGCATGGGCGCAGACAAAGCCTTCGTCACCCTCGACGGTCAGACTCTCCTCACTCGCGCCTTGAACGTCGCCCGCTCCATTACCCCCAACGTCCGCATCGTCGGCGATACCGCGAAATTCTCCTCCTTCGCCCCAACCGTCGAAGATATATTTCCCAATTGCGGCCCTCTCGGAGGAATCCACGCCGCCCTTCGCTCCTCGCAAACCGATCTGAACCTCATCTTGGCAGTAGACCTCCCCTTCGCCTCGCCCGCCCTATTGCACTACCTGATCCAGCGCGCCCGCAACAACCCA
Source organism: uncultured Acidobacteriaceae bacterium (assembly GCA_963701935.1). Classification (GTDB taxonomy): domain Bacteria; phylum Acidobacteriota; class Terriglobia; order Terriglobales; family Acidobacteriaceae; genus Sulfotelmatobacter. The sequence goes on from CAVPBT010000008.1 coordinate 547,655, forward strand.
GCCACAGTCACCGTCGCACAAACCGGCGGAGGCTACCAACCCCTGTGCGCCATCTACCGCCGCAACTTCGCGGAGGCTGCCGAGCAATCCCTGCAAGCGGGCCGCTATAAAATCGACGCGCTCTTCACACCCACAACCACGGAAACAATCACAGAAAAAGAATTGGAAACCGCAGGTTTCTCCCCGAAAGTTTTCCGCAATCTGAATACTCTGGGAGAACTAGCGGAGGCAAGCGAGTCGGCCAAAAAGCATTGATCAGAAACCCGTTTTTCCGGATCAACGAGTGCTATTGCCTTGATTTCGTCACTTCCGTTTCGTGCGACGCTCAGCGCCAATATGCTTCGTGGACCTTCTGCACAGACCCGCTCAAATCGACGCGATACGTACCAATAAATCCGGGTCTGTGCGGCGGAGGTTCGCTAAAGTACGCCATCATCTTGATTAGCAGCTCGTGCGAATTGATCCAGTGTTTCGCATCGAGGTACGAATGGTCAGCGCCCAAATAGTCATCCGCTTTGAGACTAGCCTTAGCAATCAACACAGCCAGATCGATAGATTGCAGCGTGGCTGGATCGTATACGTATGGGCGCGTCTCTCCACTGCCTGACGCATCATTTACGAAGAAATGCTGGCTATCGGGTGACCATGAAATATCGAGACTGCGGTCAAACTCCCGGACGAGCTTTCGTTCATTTGAACCCTTGTGCTGAATCGAGAGTTTACGGGACTTGTACACATCAGGAAACTCGAAGATCAATGTCCAGTTTCGATCCGGCGAAGGAACGGTAGTCATCGCACCCTGCGGCAGACTGATGACCGCGCTGTGAACTCCACGAGGAGATTTGGTTTGTGCAACGCCCGGAAATGGCAGGGTAAAGAAGGCCAGCAAGGTCAATAATCTGATTGCGTGCGGATGACCAACCATATGCAAATGCTAGTTGATCCTGAATCAAGCTTCCACGTTACTTTTGGATGACGGTAAATCGCCATAGCGCTCATCAACCAAGTTCCCCTAGACGCGTAACCGCCCACGAAGATCGTCGCCAGAATGAAAACCGGGTTAAGCTAGTAGCCAGCAGCTAGCAGCTGACTCATGCCCGACGACACCGCCCAACCCGCCCCCTACATCGAATTCCGCGACGTCTCCAAAGCCTTCGGCGACAACGTCGTCCTCGATCACGTCAGCTTCAACGTCCTCCCCGCCGAAACCGTCTGCATCCTTGGACGCAGCGGCGTCGGCAAGTCGGTGGCATTACATCACATCATGGGATTCCTCAAGCCCGACTCTGGACGCGTCATTGTTGCCGGCGAAGACATCACCGACTACACCGAGGCGCAACTGGGACTGATCCGCAAAAAAGTCACCATGGTCTTCCAGAATGGAGCGCTCTTCGATTCGCTCACCGTCGGCGAAAACGTCGCCTTCCCTCTGCGCGAGAGCAGGGAACTAACCGAAGAGCAGACCTTCCAGATCGTCGACGGCCTTCTCCAAATGGTCGGCGTGCAGGAAATGCGGGACCTTCTTCCCTCTGACCTTTCCACCGGCATGAAGCGTTCAGTCGCCATCGCCCGCGCCCTCGCCGCCCGCCCCGAATGCGTTCTCTACGACGAGCCCACGACGATGGTCGATCCCCTGATGGCACAGCTCCTCGGCGACCTCATCAAGCGCCTCAAGATTCAACTTAATCTCACTAGCATCGTCGTCACCCACGACATGCGACTCGCCAAGAAGTTGGCTGACCGCGTCGTCTTCCTCCACGAAGCCCGCGCCATCTTCTTTGGCCCCTACGCCGAAATGGAAAAATCAAACGAGCCCATCATCCAGGAATTCTTAGAACTCGACGAACTTAAACTGGAAGCGTAGACCCGCTACTCTGTGTCCTCAGTGTCCTCTGTGGTTTAAGTCTTTGTTGGCCATTCAGCGGGCAAAAACTTTTGTCGCTAAGGAACGCTCTCGTCTGCCCAATCCGCTTGTAGCGTCCTCCCGACTGTGGTAACAAAGAGGCCCATGAAGCATGCAGCCGTCGTCGCCCTCCTCGCGCTCCCCCTGGTCGCCCTCGCACAAAATCCCGCACCGCCGCCTCCAGCCTCAACGGTCCTGAAAGCCGCGCGCCTCCTCGACGTCCACAAAGGCTCCTACCTCGAGAACGCCGCCCTCTGGATCAAAGGCGACCGCATCAAAGAAGTCGGCAGAGCATCCGACATCCTGGCCCGCGAGCCCAAGAACGCCAAACTCATCGACCTCGGCCGCGCCACGCTCCTGCCCGGACTCATCGACTGCCACACCCACATCATGGCACGCATCCCCGAAGGCGACGATGGATACATCCTCAACCTCGCCACCAAGTCGCAAGCCTTCCGCGCCCTCGAAGGCGCCTCCAACGCCCGCATCACCCTTCAAGCCGGATACACCACAATCCGCGACGTGGAGAACGAAGGCTCCGGCTACGCCGACGTTGCCCTGCGCGACGCCATCAATCAAGGCCTCGCCGAAGGCCCGCGCATGCAAGTCTCCACCCGCGCCATCGCGGCCGTCGGCCAGTACAACCCGTTCGGCGTTTCTCCCGACCTCGCAAACTTTCCCACCGGCGCACAAATGGTGAGCGGAGTCGAAGAGGCCCGTCGCGCCGTCCGCGAACAAATTGGCCACGGCGCCGACCTGATCAAGGTCTACGCCGACTGGGAGCATCCCACCCTCACCGTCGACGAAATCCACGTCATCGTCGAAGAAGCGCATAAACAGGGACTCAAAGTCGCCTCCCACGCCACCACTCCCGAAGGCATCAAGAACGCCGTCACCGCCGGAGTCGATTCCATCGAGCACGGACACCGCATCGACCGCTCCGACCTCGAGCTGATGAAATCCAAAGGCACGTTCCTGGTCCCCACCGTCGGCGTAATCGATGGCATCGCCGAGCGTCGCAAAGACGATCCCCTAACGCCCGAGCAGCAGAAACGTTTCGACGCCTTCCTACAAGGCATCCAGCAGGAGATTCAAATGGCCATGAGTCTCGGCGTGAAGATCGCGGCGGGCTTCGATGCCGCCGAGGCCGAAGGACAATCAAAGAACGCCAACGAACTGGTAGCGCTCACAAAACGCGGCATGCCCGCGCTGGAAGCAATCCGCGCCGCCACCACGAACGCTGCAGAACTAGGGCGTGTTCACACTACATCAATAATTGACGAGTAAGATGAGTGGCATGGAACTTACTCAACAACAGTATGGGCGAATTCAAGAGTGCTTGCCGGTGCAACGCGGCAATGTGCGTCACGAGAATTTGGTCTTGCTCAACGCCATCCTCTATGTGGCCGAGCATGGGTGCAAGTGGCGCGGATTGCCCCGCCGGTTTGGCAATTGGCACAGCATCTACGTACGCATGAATCGCTGGGCCAAGAAGGGTGTGTTGGATCAGGTATTCGCCAAGTTGCAGCAAGAGCAGATTCTGCGGCTCAAGATCGAAGCCTTCAGTTTGGACTCGACTTCGGTGAAGGTGCACCCCGACGGCACTGGGGCTTTAAAAAAAACGGACCGCAGGCCATCGGAAAGTCGCGCGGCGGATGGAACACCAAAATTCATCTGGTTGCCGCGAATGCTCGAACGGCAATAATTTTCTGCTTGTCGCCCGGAGAAGCGCACGATGCTCCGGTGGGCCGGCAACTGCTGCTGGAACTCGGTCCGTTGCCGGTCGAAGTTCCGCTAGTGATGGACCGTGCCTACGAAAGCGACGAAACCCGTCAATTGGTGCTGGAATTGAATATGATCCCGGTGGTGCCGCCCAAATCGAACCGGCGCGAACCTTGGGATTACGATCGTGAACTTTACAAGAAACGGAACCAGATAGAGCGCCTGTTTCGACGACTGAAAGGGTTCCGCCGCATCTTCTCGCGTTTCGAGAAACTCGACGTTGTCTTTCTGGCCTTCATCTACTTTGCATTCATCATCGAAGCTCTGCGATAGTGTGAACAGGCCCTAATGGGATGGGAAGACAAAGTGGGCGCGCTCGAACCCGGCCACTACGCCGACTTAATCGCCGTAGAAGGCGACCCGCTCACCGACATCACGCAATTGCAGCATGTCCAATTCGTGATGAAAGGCGGTGTAGTAATTAAGGACGACCTATCTTCCGCGCACTAAGATCACCTGATCTCATCGCTGACAATTTACTGCCGTTCACGATTCGTATCAGGGCATCGCGCAAAAGGCTTTGGAAGAGCACAAACGTGTGTACCGCCGTGGAAGAGCGGCCCTTCGAGGGCCGCGTTAAGGCTCGAAACTCGAAACTCGAAACTTCCTAAAACCCCTGCTGCACCAACTCTTCCAGCGTCAGCGAATTCTCCGACGCCTCCCCTCGCATCATCTTCTCCACATACTTCGCGATGAGATCGGCTTCCAAATTCACCGGATCCCCCGCCTTCAACGAATGCAAATTCGTCGCCTCTACTGTATGCGGAATAATTGCGATCGAGCAGCGCTTCTTTTCCAGTTTCGCCACCGTCAGGCTGATGCCCTCAATCGAAATCGATCCTTTATAGACCGTATATTTCTCAACATCGTCCGGCAATTCAATATGCAGCCACCAGTTCTCCGAATCGGCAATCCGCTCGAACGCAATCAACGTTCCCACTCCGTCCACATGTCCCTGCACAATATGTCCGCCAAACCGTCCATCGGATTTCATCGGCAGCTCAAGATTCACCAGCGCGCCCTCATGAATCCGCGAAAACGAAGTCCGCACCCATGTCTCCGGCGCAAGATCCGCGCAAAACGATCCCGGCTTGATATGGAGAGCAGTCAAGCAAACGCCACTCACCGCCACGCTGTTGCCCGTCTGCAATTCTTTCGGCGCATGCTCGGCCGTGACAGTAATCCGCCGATTCTCCCCGCGTTGCTCAATCCGCGTTATGCGCCCAACTTCTTCTACGATGCCCGTGAACATAATTGCCTCCAGAATGAACCCAACATCTTAATTCACCACAGAGTCACAGAGTCACAGAGAACCCCAAAATCTTGGCCTTTTCTTCTTGGTTCATTGGGTCTTCCTCCGTGTCCTCTGTGGTGAATGGTTCTTCACTCCCCATACGGATCCCGCAAATACCCCTCCACCGCAAAGTCCTCGCCAAACCGATGCAGATGCAAATGCTTCACCTGCGCCGCCTGGCTCATATGAGGAAACCCCGCTCCCGCCGCAAACGGAATCGACCCCGTCCCCGCCAGAATCTTCGGGGCGTAATAAAGGAAGACCTTGTCCACGGCATTCGCAGCCAGCGCCGTCCAGTTCACGGTCGCGCCGCCTTCGATCATCACCGAAGTGATTTCCAGTTGTCCCAGCCGCCGCAGAATCGCAGGCAGGTCCGGCCGTCCATCCGGCAGCACCGAAGGAAGTCTCTCAATGCGGATTCCCAATTCCTCCAGTTGCGCTTTCTTCCGCTCGTCCTCGAAGGAACAGAAGATCAACACATCATTTCTCCGTTCCGCCGCCACACTCTGCACCAGCCGCGAATCCAGCGGCACCCGCAGCCGCGAATCCAGAATCACCCGCAGCAACGGACGCCTTCTTGCCCGTCCGCTCCGGTCCGTCAGCAGGGGATTGTCCGACAAAATCGTTCCCGCTCCCACCAGCAGCGCATCGTTCGCATGCCGCAACTCTTGCACATGCGCCCGCGCCACCTCGCTCGTCACCCATCCTCCCGCCGGAGTCCCGTCCCGCCGCTCCAGAGGATCCGCCGGCGGCGGAGCGATCTTCCCATCCAGCGTCATCGCCGCCTTCAACGTGACCAATGGCGTCCCATGCCGGATGTAGCGCGCGAACCCTTCATTCAACCGCCGCGCCTGTTCCTCCAGTCGCCCGACTTCAACGTGCACGCCCGCCGCCCGCAGCTTTTCAAATCCAACCCCGCTCACCTTCGGATTCGGATCTGCCATCGACGCCACCACGCGATGAATCCCCGCCGCAATCAATGCGTCAGTACAAGGCGGAGTCCGCCCCTGATGCGCATGCGGCTCCAGATTAATGTACAGAGTCCCGCCGCGCGCTTTCTTTCCCGCGGCCTCCAGCGCCAGCACCTCAGCATGCTTCACGCCCGCGTAGGTGTAGCTCCCTGCGCCCACTACGTTGCCGTGCGCGTCGGCAATCACCGCACCCACATAAGGATTAGGCAAAGCCAGCCCGATTCCAGCGCGCGCCAACTCCAGCGCTCGATGCACGAGCTGTTCGTCAGAAGAGTGAGCAGACATTGAAGATAAAAGGTGTAGAGCGAAGTCGAAACGCGTTGTCGTCCTGAGCGGCGTTCTCTGCCACGAAGGACCTGTGATCTGGCGCGCGGCAACATCGATCCGCCGCGCAGCTCCCACGCCCGGAGCCCCCGTGCCCGCAGCCCCGTGCACCGTGGAAGAGCGGCCCTTCAGGGCCGCGTAAAACGGCTCAAAACAACAGGGCTTTAGCCCCTGCCTTATCCGCGCGGCGGAAAGCTCTCAAACGAATCATCCTCAATCTCCGCCACCGCCGCCCCGCTTCGTCCAGTAGGCCCCCGCCGCACCGGAGCCATCACATACGCATACGGATCTCCCGGCGCCGCCGGTTTCTTCCCCAGCAGCCGCTTCAAGAAATCCAGCAAGACTCGAAATCGCGACCGCTTCCCCCCGTCATCTCGCATAAGCGACTCCTCATTATTGAGCAGGCACCAGGTTCTCGCCGAAGATTTCTCCTTGTGTACCTTCGTGCCCTTTGTGGTTGAAGAATTTCTCGCCCCTATTCAAACAGCGAATCCACAAACTCCTTCGGATCAAACGGCAGCAAATCTCCAGCCTTCTCGCCCACGCCCACATACCGCACCGGCAACCCCAGTTCGCGGGAAATCGCCACCACCACGCCGCCCTTCGCCGTCCCATCCAGTTTGGTCAGCACGATCCCCGTCACCCCCGCCGACTCCGTGAACATGCGCGCCTGCTGCAACCCATTCTGCCCTGTAGTCGCGTCCATCACCAGCAAAGTTTCATGCGGAGCCCCTGGGATAATCCTCTGCGCCGTCCGCCGCATCTTGTCGAGTTCCTGCATCAGGCTGGTCTTGGTGTGCAGCCGTCCCGCGGTATCGACGACCACGTAATCAACTTTGCGCGCCACCGCAGCCTGCAATGCGTCAAACAACACCGCTGAAGGATCCCCTCCCGGCTTGGTCTTGATCACTTCCGTCCCCGTCCGCGATCCCCAGATTTCCAGCTGATCAATGGCCGCCGCGCGAAACGTATCCGCCGCGCACAGCAGCACATTTTTTCCCTGCGAGCGAAACACCTGCGACAGCTTCCCAATCGTCGTGGTCTTGCCCGTGCCGTTGACGCCCACCACCAGGATCACTTCCGGCGCGCCCTCAACTTTGCTCACTGGACGCGTATTCGCGGCCGTCAGAATCGCCAGCAACTCTTCCTTCAGCAGCCGCTTGAGTTCCTGCACATCTTTAATCTGCTTCCGGTCGGCCTTCTCGCGCAGCTTGCCCAGCACTTCCTGCGTGGTCGTGCTCCCCAGGTCCGCGCCAATCAGCGTGGCCTCCAGATCATCCAGCGTGCCCCGGTCGATCTCCTTACCGAATGAAACCACTTCCTCAATCCGCTCCGCGAGATTCTCCCGCGTGCGCGTGACCGCCTGCTTCATGCGGTCCATGAAGCTAGGTTTCTGTTCTTCCGTAAGACTGCCAAACAAAGTCTGAATCATAAAAAGCCCGAATGTAGATTATACGGGCAAGAAGGGAAGACACAGCAGAGGACGCTGGTGATCGCGCCAGTTCGCCGGATAGGAAAAGCGTCGACCACGAAGGTCACGAAGACCCTGTCTTGTAAGTTTTCCTTCGTGTACCTTCGTGCCCTTCGTGGTGAAAGGGGTTTCGGAGGATTGCTGATCAACTTGCGCTCAACTCTACTGACTCTCCCGCCCGCGAGCCACCGTGCATCCCGCGCAACCTGCATTCTTCACATACCGATAAAACCGCGGCTCTCCCCGCCCCACCCAATATCGACTCCGATAATCATCCGTTCCCGGCCCCGCATGCAGAAAGCTAAAGAACACATGCCGCGACGGACGAATCACAATCCCCGCATGCCCCCGCCACACCACCAGATCCGCGGTCTGCGGCTGCGAGACCCGCTGAAACCCCGCCACTCCGTCGTAAAGATCATCAGAACTCGCATAGGCATACGGAAATCCCGCTCGCTCATAAATCGCATGCACCAGATGCGAGCAGTCGTGCTCCGCAAATCGCGGGGTCTTCGAGTCGAGCGCCGAAGCAATCACTGCAAGTCGGTCATCCGAACTCAGCGCCCTCGCGCTCTTCTGCCCACGCCCCTTCCGCGACGCCGGATCCGTCACCGTCTTCGCAGTAGCTGGCGCCGAACTCACCGAAGGCTGCGCCCCGCGATCGTACCCGACCGCCCGGGTTCCTTCCTGCGCGCGCGCCACACAAAGCGCCAGCCCACACAGCCCAACCAGCAGCCCGGTCTTTCTCCAATTCCGCATGGCCTATTGTGATGCCGATTCGCTCGTTCGCGATGGTTACGATTGTGCAGGGACCAGATCGCAAGCTTTTGGGGTGGCGCAGCGCTCCAGCGCTGCGATAGAGAGTTTCCCTTCAGGCAGGGCTTTAGCCCACGAGGTGCCGGGACCGAGTTTCTTCTCCGCCTACAACGGCTATCCCTCAGCCCAAGCCTTGTATTATGGGGCCTATCGACTCAAGACCCCGACAGTAGCGCTGGCGTCCCGCCGGCTATCGCGGGAACATCTCGCTCACGCACGTTTCCAGCAAGGAGAGTTACCGCAGGTTCATCTCTTGGTCTTCCTTCGTGAACCTTTGTGTCCTTGGTGGTGAATGATTTTTGATTTTCCACATCCCGAGCGTCCCCCAAAGCAAGAAACCGCGCGCTCGTGCGAAGATAGACACCGGAACGACAATCCGCACGGAGCCCATGCCGACGCCTACGCTGCGCAAAGTCTTCAAAGCTTTTCAATATCGCGACTTCCGCCTGATGTGGATCGGCGCCTGCACCTCGAGCGTCGGCACATGGATGCAGATCGTGGCGCAAGGCTGGCTTATCTACCGCCTCAGCCATTCCTCCTTCCTGCTCGGCTTGGATCAGTTTCTCGCCGGGATTCCCATCTTCCTCTTCACCCTCATCGGCGGCGTGGTCGCCGACCGTACCGAGCGGCGGAAGATTCTGCTGATCTCGCAGTACATCCAGATGGCGAGCGCCGGAGCCCTCACGCTGCTCGTGACCTTCGGCGTTGTGCATGTGTGGCAGATACTGTGTCTCTCTTTCGTCTCCGGTTTCGCTCAGGCCTTTGGTGGACCTGCTTATCAGGCGCTGATTCCCAGCCTCGTCGACCGCGAAGACATGCCAAATGCAATCGCGCTGAATTCGATTCAGTTCAATCTGGCAGTCACGGTCGGTCCCGCGCTGGCCGGAATCACGCTGGCAAAATTCGGCGAGAAATGGTGCTTCGGTCTGAACGCGCTTTCGTTTCTGGCTCCCATCATTTCGCTTTCGATGATCACCGCCCGCTTCATGCCCGAGAGTACCAAGGAGACGATGTACAGCAGCCTCAAGCAAGGCATCCGTTTCATCTGGCATCACGGATCGATGGTCGGCCTCATCATTCTCGCGTTCCTCATGACCTTCCTCAGCATGCCTATGCGGACCTATATCCCGGTATTCGTGAAAGACATCTTCCATCGCGGTCCGGAGACATACGGCAATCTGCTTTCGCTGATGGGTGTGGGATCGATTTGCGGGTCACTCGGTGTCGCAAGCCTTGGCAACATCTCCAGGAAAGGCCGCTTCGCCCTCTCGATGCTGATTATTCTGGGTGCGGGGATTGCGGGATTCTCTCTTTCCAAGCATTTGCCGCTGTCCTACACGATGCTGGTCCTGGTGGGCGCTTCGATGATGGCCGTGTTCGCCACTGTGACGTCACTCGTGCAACTGATCGTGACCAACGAAATGCGCGGCCGCGTGATGAGCGTCTACAACTTCGCCTTCCGCGGCGGTATGCCGATGGGAAATCTGGTGTCGGGATGGCTCGTCCCCGCCTACACCGCTCCCCTGGTGTTAGCAGCCAATGGTTTCCTACTGGTGCTGGTCGCTGTGTACTTCCTGTTGGTGCAGCGGCGCGTGGCCGCGCTTTGATCACTGCACCGCGCGAATCAAATACCGCTCTTCGTATCAAAACATCCGCAGAATGTTAGTGCGGCCATGTGACCCTCGTGCGGATTGACGAGCCGCATTCCGTGCTTCTACGATAGCAACCCTGAAGCGGCCCCTCACTATGACCAAGAGTCGTGTTGTGCACATTTCCCTCTCATTGCTCGCGGCTGCGGCACTGTTTGTAATGTTCAGTTCAGGATTAAGTCACGCTCAGGACGCGACCGCCCGAATCACCGGCACAATTTCCGACGCAACCGGTGCGGTCGTTCCCGGCGCGCAGGTCACCGTGACGAATACGGCGACCCATGTCAGCCGCGAGACAGCCTCCGACCATGACGGCTTCTATCAGGTTCTCGAACTGCCAATCGGAGCTTATCGAGTCACCGCCGCGCACCAGGGCTTTCGCACCGTCGTGAGCACCGAATACAAATTGCTCATCAACCAGGCGTTGCGAGTCGACATCAAGCTGGAAGTCGGAAGCGCCAACGAGAAAGTGGAAGTCGGCGCCCAGGCCGCGCCCGTCGACACGATAAGCGATACGCTGGGTCAATCCGTAACCGGCCGAACTCTGACCAACATGCCGCTCAATGGCCGCGACGCGCTCGACCTCGCGCTGCTGCAACCCGGAGTCACCGAGAGTAATGACGACAACGGCGGCGCGGGCAACTACAGCATCGCTGGCGGACGCACCGATTCCGTCACATTTTTGCTCGACGGCGGGCTGAACAATGATCTGATCGACAACAGCAACCTGCTCAACCCCAATCCCGATGCCATCGCGGAATTCCGCCTGCTCACCAGCAACTACACCGCGGAATATGGCCGCAACGGCGGCGGAATCATCAGCGAAGTCATCAAGTCTGGGACGAACCAGATCCACGGCAGCCTCTTCGAGTTCTTCCGCAACCGTGTGCTCGACGCCAACGACTACTTCAACATTCCGCTGGGCATTCCCAGGCTTGATCTGAAACGCAATCAGTACGGCGCGACACTCGGCGGCCCCATCATCAAGGATAAGTTCTTCTTCTTCCTCGCTTATCAGGGACAACGACAACTCGAGTCCGTGCCGGACATCAACGCTCCGGTATACACGCCGCAGGAGTTGCAGGGAAACTTCTCGCAAGCCGTGAACGGCAACCCGGATCCATTAGTTGCGTGCTTTTTGGCCGGCTACCAACCGACTCCACTCCTGAGTTCTTGCGTCGACAGCAGTGGCAATCCGTTGCCGCCGAATCCGTCGTTTCAGGCGAACCCTGCTCTTGCGGCACAGGCGATTATCGACCCCACCAAGATCGATCCGGTCACGCAGAACTACATCAAGGCCGGACTGATCCCCACTTCGGCGACGAACCAAACGGTTTGTGACCCGTATGGCGTGTGCTCCGGTCTGCTCTCCACCACACTGGACCAGACCAACAACGCAGATGAACTGACCACCAAGTTCGACTTCAACCTGAGCGCCAAAGACAAGCTCTCGGCCACGATCGGCTTGAATCGTGTGCCTTCGCTAAATCCGTTCGCCTTCGCGACAGTGCCCGGTTATCCCAGCCGCACCGTTGCCAATTACTACTTCACCAACATCGGCTACACGCGGATTTTTTCACCGACGTTGCTGAACGATTTTCACTTTGTGACTCATCGCAGCAATTACCTGTCGGATACCCTGGTCTCGCATTTGCCCACCGGACCCAGTCTCGGAATCGGCATTACTCCGGACCTCGCGACGGGCCCGACGAACATTTACTTCGATGATGGATTTCAGATTGGCCCCAGCGAGAATGGGCCCACGCGCTACGTGGAAAACACGTTCTCCTGGACCGATGCGGTCTCATGGACGCGCGGCAAGCACAACTGGAAGTTCGGAGCAGGATTCTCGCCGTATCAGGAGAACCTGGTCTACGACTACTACACCAATGGGGAGTTTGATTTCTACACCGGGAGCGGCGCTTCCGGAAATCCGTACGCCGACTTTCTCCTGGGAGCCGCAGGCGGCTATTTTCAGGGCGCTTTGGCCCCCTCCAACATTCGCAGTAAGAGCACGTATCTGTTTGGCCAGGACGAGTGGCATGCCATCAAAAACGTGGTCCTGACCATTGGTTTGCGTTACGAGTACAACACACCGAAATCTGACACCGAAGGGCGCAGTTTCTCAGTGATTCCAGGACTGCAGTCGCAGCGCTTCATCAATGCTCCCTTGGGGATGGTGTTCCCGGGCGATCCTGGGGCTCCCAAAGGCACGAACTTTCCCGACAAGAAGAATTTTGCGCCGCGCTTCGGATTCGCCTGGGATCCCACGGGACAAGGCCGGACCAGCGTGCGCGGCGGCATCGGTCTTTTCTATGACATTCTCAAAGGCGAGGACAACCTGCAGTTCAACGGGCAGCCGCCCTTCGTCAGCAATGCAGGATTCTACTTTGATAATGTGGGCCCGGGCCAAACGGCTCCGTTGAATTATTTGAGCCAGCCCTTCGTGGCAGGAGGGCAGACCAACACGTTTCCGTCGCAGCCGCCGCCCAGCAACTATGATTTCAGTCCGGTGCTGCCGATCAACAGCACCGGCTTTGTCTATCTGGATGATCCGCACCTGCGCACTCCCTACATCTACCAGTACAACCTGAGTCTGCAGCAGAATGTGTTTGCCGACATGGTGCTGGAGGCAAACTACGTTGGTACTTCGGCCCACGGATTGACTTCGCTGAAGGACCTTAATCCGATGGTGTTGGGTTCTACCAACCGCGCTCTCGATAGCAGTTGCGCAGGTTGCTTTGGTCAGCTACCGGAATTCCAGAACGTGTCGCACGCCAACTACAACGCGTTTGAGGCCAGTCTGACAAGGCAAGCCAAGGGAACGAAACTCGGAGCCGCTTATTTCACTCTCGCCTACACCTATGCTCACAATCTGGATAACGCGTCGGGCTTCCGCCAGCGCAACTCGGCCGTGCCCGCTTATGCTCCGGATTTTTTCTACTCTTCGGGAGACGGCGACGTCCGGCACCGCATCAGCTTCAGCGGAGGATGGGACCTGCCCTTCGACCGGATGTGGGCCAGAGGTCCAAAGCGCCTAACCAAAGGATGGAGCCTCTATCCGATCGTGACCTGGCGTACCGGTTTCCCATTCGACATCCCGGCGCGGCTGGGAGGCAGCGTCGATCCCACAAACCCGGGAACCTCAGGAGCCGGCGATCCTTATCTCTCCAACGCCGCTCAGGTAGCGCCGATTCACATGCTGGATCCAAGACACCTGACGACCATCACCCCGATCGTTTACGGGAGCGATGCGAGCGGGAACTGTCAGATTTCAACTGGAGCGCCCATCACGGGCCACTTCATCTTCGATCCCAACAGCTTCTCGACCATTCCGTTGCAAAACGATGCCTACTACGGTGGGACCAACCCTTGTTTCCCGCAGCTGGATCCGGTGAACAATCCAGCAGACCGCACCTATGGCCTGCATCGCAACACGCTGCGCGGACCGCATCTCACGAACGTTGACGTCGCTCTGGCCAAGACCACGGCGATTACGGAGCACATCAGCCTCGAGTTTCGGGTGGAATACTTCAACGCTTTGAATCATCCCGAGTTCGCGCAACCCACGGTTCTCGACGGAGCGGCTGACATTAACAATCCGAATTTTGGGCAGATAACTACCACCGGGACGTTCCGAGGTGCGGCTCCGCGCATCGGACAGCTGGGAGCGCGGCTGACGTTCTAGGGACAGATTGCGGCTGCTCAAGGTACGTTTGCGGAGGGAATGCACGCCGCTGAGATTCTATCCAGTGCGAGGGCGAGCCGCCCGTGCTACACGCGGGTTCTCTCCAGAGGAGCGCTCCCAGCGGGAGTTGTCGGCGCTGCAGCGACCGCTGCTGCGGTTGCGACCGCCTGAGTTTCCGCCACCGGCTGCGCGATCGGGCGCTTGATCGTGAAGCGCTGAATCTTGATGTCCCCGCGGGCGTAGACGGCGAGCAGGGCTTCGACTGCTTTGGGATCCAACCGCTTTCCCGCGAGGTTCTTGATGATCTGCAGCGCCTGATCGGGTGTGTGCGCCTGCTGGTATGGACGGTTCGTGGTGAGCGCGTCGAACGTATCAGCGACGGCGATCACGCGCGCCAGCAACGGAATCTGATCGCCCTGCAAGCCGTAAGGATATCCGCGGCCGTCGAGCGCTTCGTGGTGCAACTCGATGCCCGGAAGCATTTCCGCCAGCTGCGTGACTGGACGCAGAATGTTTGCGCCCTTGGTCGTGTGCGTCTTCATGACCTCGAATTCTTCTTCAGTCAGCGCGCCGGGCTTTTTCAGAATGTGATCTTCGATGCCGATCTTGCCCACGTCGTGCAGCTGGGCCGAAATGCGCAGTGTCTCGAGGAAGGCAGCCGACTGCTTCATTTCCTCGGCAATCATCAGGGAATAGCGCGTGACGCGGTCAGAGTGACCGCGCGTGTAAGGATCCTTTTCGTCGACCGCTCCGGCGAGCATTTGGATGGAGCCCATGAACAGCTCACGGTTTTCTTCGGCGGCGCGCTTGAGGTCCTCGACGAAGTGCTCGAGTTCGTCGGACATGGTGTTGAACGTGTTGGCCAGTTCGCCAATTTCTGTGCGGCTCAATAGATTCACCCGCTGTGAGAAGTCGCCACGCGCCAGGGCGCGGCTGGACTGCGTGAGAACATGCAGAGGATTGGTAATGCGGCGAGCGGCGTAGATGCTGACGAGGATGCTGATCAGCACCGCCACCAGGGCGAGCTTGCGCGCGGTGCCCTGCATTTCGATGACGTCGCGATAGGCATCATTCCGCGGCTTTTGCACTACGACGGCCCAGTTCAGCGACATCACCGGACTGAAGGTACCCAACATAGCGACACGATCGGAGCCGTTGTCCACGCTGAACTCGCGGGTCTCGGCAAACCGTGCTTTATTTCCACGCCCGACAAACGTGCGCACGATGTCGAGGTTCTTCATGTCCTGCCCGGTGGCAAATCCGGGCGTCGCTGCGGCGACGAGGCGCCCTTGAGAATCGACCACGTAGGGTGTGAGGCCTCCGCGCGCGACTTCCTGCAAACGGCGAATCAGGAATTGCAGGTCGACAACTGTCGCGATCATTCCCAGAAAACGATCGCCGTACTTCACGGGATAACTGACCAGAAAGACGGTGCGTGTTGATTGTCCCTCGCCTACGACGAGGGCCTGGCCGTTGTATTCGCGGCCTTCGCGGGCAGCGGAATAGGCGCGCTCCAGTTCGCGGTTCAGGAACGCGTCAGGAACGATGGTTCCGCTGTAGATGCCCTTGGCGTCTGAGTTGAGCAGGGTCGCGTAGGCGATCTCTTCGTCCGAAGATGCGAAATGTTCCAGCAGGGCGCGCAGTTCGGGGGAATGGATGTTGGTTTCGCTGAGGTCGCCGCCGCTGGCGATCTGAATCGCCGACGACAGATTGGCGAGCATCATTCGCAGGGAGCGTTGGTGCTGAACGAGATCATCCGCCAGTGAGCGCGTCACCGTGTTCTGCAGCAACTGCTCGTTGGTCTTCAGGCGCTCCCCGTTAATGGACTCGACTTGCGCCGAGTAGAAATACATGGGGACAATGCTGATCACCAGAAGCACACCGAGGATTACATACAGAATCGGGATGCGTGCGTGATGCGGAGCGCTCGCGGACAAGTCTCTCCCCTCACTTTTCGCAGACGCCGAATGCGAAGTGGCGGCGGCTTTCAAAGGTATCCTTAAAATTCTACTGGGGAAGTTGGTGGGTCGAACCGAAAAGGTGCAGGGGTTGGCATTACCAAAGTACCCTTCGAACGCGGTACTTGCGCGGAGGAGGCTGAGAAACCGAGAGATGGGTTTCGCGTAGCGCCGCCGTCCCGGCGGCTGTCGCGCGGGCGTCTCGCCCGCACACCCGCACCCACAACGGAGTCGTTGGTTCGTCGAAGTCGCGAAGATTACTGCAACAGTTTCTTCAAGTCACTCCAGTGAATCAGGATCACGTGATTGTCTTCGAGGAGTTTCTTGAATTCGGGGCTGGTCATGACGTCATAGTCGCGCTGTCGCCAGGCTGCGCCGTAATCGGCGTGATCGAGCATGACGGCCTGCAGTTCGGCGTCGTCGTAGCCGAGATGAACGATGATTTCGGTGACGCCGGGTTTCAGGTTCTTAATGGCGTTGGCGTAGAAGGCCTTCCAGTCAGCGGCTTGAACCGAAGGATCGGCGATCACCACGGAATTCAGGAGGACATCCTTGCTGGAAAGAACCGACGAGAGTTCTTTGGGAGTGTCGGGCGCGAGAAACGCAAGGAATGGCAGTTTGTACTCGTGAGCGACTTTGACGTAGACGGCGAACAGATCGGGGCGCGAAAAGAGCGTGCCCATGTGGCTGTCGACGTGTGTGGGATGGATTCCCATCGCGATGGCGCGCTCGATCTGGGCGCGGATTTCGCGCTCGGCTTCGTCGGCTTTCAGAGCGCCCACGGACTGAGGTGTGTCGGGCCATAGGTATCCCGAGGGATCGAGAAGACTCGGGACTTTGTCCTTGGATTCGACCGGACCCCAGCGGTAGGTCTTCCACTCGCTGGTGAGAGTCAGGTGCAGGCCGAGGTCGGCGTCGGGATGGGCTTTCGCGTAGTCGGCAACTTCCGTGAGCCAAGGGCAGGGAACCATGATGCTGGCGGATGTGACCGCATGTTTGTCGAGCGCGTCGAAGCTGGCGGCGTCTTCGGAGTGAGCGACGGCGAGATCGTCGGCGTGGAGGATGAGGAGTTTCGAGTCGGCGGGATAGCCTAGGCGTTCGGCGATGGTTTTGGTTTGTGCGAATAAGGTCACTACAAACGCCATGAGAAATGCGACTGCTAGTGAGACAGTGCGCAGGGACGACTTCAAACCGACATTCATTTTCGACCTTTCAATGTTTCAGCAGCAGCAGGTCTTCTTCGGAACCTTGAAATGGCTAGAACTGTGCTTCCAATGATGGCGAACCAGATCAGAGCATCGGTCGCAATGGCTAGCGAGATCTGCCTGAAGAAGACATCAAGGCCGTGCGCTGGATCCTCAGGGATAAAACGCTCTGCCAAGGCGAGACCCGATGTGCAAGTCCAGCAATCGCGCATTTCCGCTATCTTGAGCCCCACCCAGGCCAGAACAAGGGAGACGAACGGAATCTCGATTATCCGAGCGGTGGCGATTGCAGCCTTGGGTTGTTTCAATTCGATTCCTGAGAGTTCGAGCGGGTCAAGGGTAACACGACCACTGCGTGAAAGGACCCAGTCGGCAGTCGTAACGACTTCTGGTGTCGCGGCGACTCGCCGCCACGACAACCGGCGGGACGCCGGCGCTATGCCCCCGTCTCGCTTTTGCCGGTGCGCGACATGAGTACCTGGATCGCTTCGCGCGGGGATTTGCCGTCGTGCAGGATGGCGTGCATCTGCTCGGTGATGGGCATCTCCACGTCGCGGGCGTGCGCGAGTCCGACGGCGGCCGAAGTGGTGAAGACTCCCTCGGCGACCATGCCGTGCATGCCAGCGATGATCTCGGGAAGTTTTTTGCCCCGTCCGAGTTCGACGCCGACGCTGCGATTGCGCGACAGGCCGCCGGTGCAGGTGAGGACGAGGTCGCCGAGTCCGGCGAGTCCGGCCATGGTTTCGGTGCGGCCTCCGCAGGCGACGACGAGGCGAGTCATCTCGGCAAGGCCGCGCGTGATGAGGGCGGCGACCGAGTTGTGACCGAGGCCGAGGCCGTCGCAGATTCCGGCGGCGATGGCGATGGTGTTCTTCAAGGCTCCGCCGAGTTCGACGCCGACGACGTCGTTGTTGGTATAGACGCGGAAACTTGAGTCGCTGAATTCCTGCTGCACGATGCGGAGGAGTTCGGCTCTTTGCGACGCGATAGTGATCGCCGTGGGATCGCCACGGGCAACTTCCTGTGCGAAGGACGGGCCGCTGAGCGCTCCGACTGCGGGCGTAGTTCCGTCATCTTTCAGAACATTGGTGATCACTTCGCTCATACGCTGCAGGGAGCCTTCTTCGAGGCCCTTGGTAGCGCTGACGATCATTGTTTGCGGTTGGATCAGCGGTCGCATGCGCTCGAACAGGGCGCGGCAATGCTGCGAGGGCATGACGCTGACGATGATTTGCGCGCTGCGAAGAGCCGCAGCGAGATCGTTGGTCGCGGTAACGGAGTCGGGGATGTTGCGTCCGGGAAGGAAACGCTCGTTGATGCGCTTCTGCGCGATCGATTCGCAGACGTCGGTTTCGTGCGCCCACAGCCGGACGTGGTGCGTGCCTTTGCGTCCGAGCACGATGGCGATGCCGGTGCCCCACGCGCCTCCGCCGATGACTGCGATGTCGCTCATGCGTGTTTTGATCCTAAACGGTTTTCGGTGCCTGCGAGCAGGCGGCGGATGTTGGCGTGGTGTTTGACGACGATGAGCACCGACGCGAAGGACATGAGCACGAGCGCCAGGGCAACGTTGCCGTATTCGTGCAGGGCCAGCGTGATGTTGGGGAAGGCGGCGACGGCGGTGATCGACCCGAGAGAAACGTAGCGGAAGACAAGTACAAGAATGATGAAGATCGCTGCGGAGATGAGCACGGCTTTGGGCGCGATCATGACGAATGCGCCGAGTCCGGTGGCGACGCCTTTGCCTCCGCGGAATTTCAGCCAGATGGGGAAGATGTGGCCGACGACGGCGAAGAGCGCGGCCATGGCTGCGCAGAGGACGAACTCAGGCGAGGAAGCTGGGAGCACCGTGCGCCACGGGATCTGCGAGATCGCGATGCGCTCGAAGATCGGTGGACTCAGGAGGATGCCGATCGCGACTGCAGCGGATCCTTTAAGTGCATCGAGCAGGAGCGTGGCTACGCCGAGTGCGGGCGATTTGCGGGCTACGTTCGTGGCGCCGATGTTGCCGCTGCCGGTGCGGCGCACATCTTCGCCGCGGAAGATGCGGACGAGGAGGTAGCCGAAGGGGATGGAGCCTAGCAGGTAGCTAGCGACGGCGATTTGGAGGAGTCTAGGCATCTGTCAGAAGGTGGCGGCTTTTCGTTTGCTGTCGGGTGCGCGGGCGGGACGCCCCCTCTCCAGCCGGCGGGTCGCCGGCGCTACTTTGCTGCCGCGGCTACTTTAGAACAAATTCCGCTAGCTTTGTGTATTTTGATCCTTTCGGGGAGAGTTGGCTTTGGTACAGAAAGAAACTTCGGGGCGTCATGGTACCAAACTCCGGCGCGGAGAGCGCGGACAGTTTTTCCTGCAGGTGCTGGAAGGTGCGGTTTGGGACGTCTTTTTTGTTGCGGCGCGGTGAGCCGGAACCGCCGGCGCTGCGCGCCAGCGTCAGGTGCGGGCTGAAGGCACGGTCTTCTTTGGGAATTCCAAGCGCCGGCATCTTGTCGTCGATTAATGCGGCGAGATCAGCGAGTTGCGGCGTCGCTTCCATGCCGATCCAGAATACGCGCGCGGATTTGGCGGTGGGGAAGAATCCGTAGCCGCGGAAGTGAATTTCGGGTGCACCCGATTCGATCGTGGATAGCGCTTGTTTTATCCGTTCGACGACGGGTTCGGGTTGTTCGCCGATGAATTTCAGGGTGACGTGCAGCGATTCGGCCCTGGCCCAGCGCGCGTCGGGCGCGAATCCGCTGACGCCTTCGACGTAGCGCGCGATGCAATCGCGGATGGCGTCGGAGATGTCGAGGGCGATGAAGAGGCGCATGGACGCGTAACTTGCAGCTGGCGGCTTCCGGGTTGAAGGTTTCATAGTTTCAAGGTTTCCAAAACCTGGCGACTCTGAAATCTTGAAACTTTGAAACCTTGAAACTTTGCTTGTCACATCAACTTCTTTCTCACCATATCCAGCGCCATCGTGCTGGCGAAGCGGCGGATGCGTTTGCGGTCGCCGGGGAAATTGCGTTGGACGACTTCTGTTCCAGTGCTGCTGGCAACGGCGTGGAACACGAGGCCTACCGGCTTGTCGGGCGTGCCACCACTCGGACCGGCTACGCCTGTGATACCTACGCCCAACGTTGATTCGCAGCGGTACCGGATACCTTCCGCGAGGGCCGCGGCGACTTCCCGGCTGACGGCTCCGTGACGGTCGATCATTTCCGCGGGGACTCCCGCGAGTTCTGTCTTCAAGGCATTCGAGTACACGACCGCGCCGCCCAGAAAGTAACGCGAGCTTCCACTGATGGAGGTAATGCGTTCGGCCAGCAGGCCTCCGGTGCAGGATTCCGCCACGGCCACGGTGGCGTTGCGCATCTGCAGCCAGTAGCCGACGATCTGTTCGAGCGATTCTCCGTTGCGGGAGTAGACGGCGTCGTCGAGTTCGTCTTCGACGACGCCGGCGACTTCATCGACGCGGCGCTGGGCTGCGTCCTGCGTCGGCGCGATGTTTTTGAAGTGCAGTTCGATTTCTCCGGCGCCGGCGAGGATGGTGGTCTCGACGTCGGCGTAACGCTTGTAGATGGGCGCGACGCGCGCGTCGACCGCAGATTCGCCGAGCATCGCGATTTTCAAGGTGCGGACCGCGAGAAATGCCGGAGGAACTTTGGCGTGCAGGCGTTCGCGGACTTCGGCTTCGAACAGGGCCTTGAGTTCGTGCGGAGGGCCGGGGAGCAGCACGATGATGTGCTCGCGGCCGTCGAATTCCCCGCTGAGCCATTGTCCGGGAGCGGTGCCGTTGGGATTGGGGAGGACGGTGGCGCCGTCGAGAACGTCGGCTTGCTTGGCGTTGTTGGGGGACATCTTCCATCCGCGCTCGGCGAAGCGCTGTTCGAGCCGAGTGAGGATTTCGGGGTCGCGGTGTACGGTCAGGCCGAGGGCTTCGGCGACGGCTTCGCGGGTGAGATCGTCTTCGGTAGGTCCGAGGCCGCCGATGAAAATCACGATGTCGGAGCGGAACAGGCCGTGCTGGGCGGCGCCTACGAGGTTGCGGAAATTGTCGCCGACAATGCTTTTGAAAATCACGTCGACGCCCAGGCGGTTGAGCTGCTCGGTGAGGTAGAGCGAATTGGTGTCCATGCGGAAGGGGGTGAGCATCTCGGAACCCACCGCAATGATTTCGGCGTTCACCGCTAAAAGTCTAAATGAAAACCACAGAGGACGCGGAGGACACAGAGGCTATTCGGGAATCAGCGGGAGACCTTGGATGTTCCAGGAGAGATGGTGCACGGCGCCGCCGCTTTGCTGCGCGGTTCCGCTGGTGGCGAGGATGACGGAGCGGCCGGGGGCGAAGGCGAGGCCGACCAGGCCTTGGCCCGCGACTTCGAGATTGGCGAGGCCGTTGGGCGCGATCTTCACGATGCCGCGAGTGCCGGAGAGCGAGGCCGCGACGTAGAGATTGCCGTCGATGTCGAAGGCGAGGCCTTGCGGCCGTCCCAGGCCTTTGTAGAAAGTGGTCACCGATCCGTTGGGATCGATTTTGAAGACGCGGTCATTGGGACCGGTGACGAAGAGGTCGCCGTGCGGCCCGAACGCGAGGTGATAGGCGGAGACGCTGAGTTCGAGCGTGGCGAAAACAAACACCTGCTGATCGCGGGAAATCTTGAAGATGGTTCCGTTGCGGTCGCCGACGTAGAGGCTCTGCTCGCGATCGAAGGCGATGCCCGTCGCCACGCCCATGCCTTCGGCGTAAGTGGTCATGGTGCCGTTCGGAGCCACGCGGTAGACCGCGCCGTCGAAGCGCGAGGAGACGTACATCAGTCCCTCGCGGTCGAAGGCGATCGCGGTGGCGTTCATCATCTCAGTGACGAAGGGCTTGACGTTGTAGTTGGTGTCGATCTTGAAGATGGCGACGGGAACTTTCTGGCCGCGCGATCCGGAGAACGTGACGTAAATGTTGCCCTCGGCGTCGACGGCGGGGCTGGTGACGGGGTGAAGATTTTCAGCGATGGGCACGGCGACCTTCACCGTGTGGGGATTGCTGACGTGGCCGTTGGTGGCGACGACGACGGGACCGGTGGTCGCGCCTTCGGGGACGCGGGCGACGAGGAATCCGTCGGAACTGACGATGATGGAGCCTTCGAACTCGCCGAACTTTACTTTGGGGCGCTGCAGTTCTTGCGGGCGGAGGCCGGAGCCGGTGATGCGGAGTTCGCCTCCGGCGAGCGCTGCAGAGGGCGCGACCATTTCAATGCGCGGTCCGCCATTGACGGTTTTCTTGCCGAGGATGCGGTCGGAAAATCCCATGGTCGTGAACTGAGTCCCTAACTGGTTAGTAGCCCAAAATGTAGCAGGAGATGCATTACCGCGAAGGCACAAATTCCTGCCGCCACATCGTCGAGCACGATTCCAGTGCCCTCGGGAAGTTTCTCCAGTTGGCGCACCGGAGGCGGCTTGATGATATCGAACGCTCTAAAAAGTATAAGACTGGCGAGAAAAGTTTTCCACGCGAGGGGGACGGCGATGAGGGCGATGAGTTGTCCGGCGACTTCGTCGATGACGACGAATTGGGGATCTTTGCCGCCGGTCGCTCGCGCGACGCGGGTGGCGGCGGGGATGCCGATCAGCGTGACGAGGAGGGCCAGGGCGATGGCGACGGGCGTGCGGAGCTCCGGTTTTAGGATGTGCGCGAGTGCGGCCCAGAGTAGGACTGTGGCGACCGAGCCCCAAGTGCCGGGGCCGGGGTGGAGGTGGCCGATGCCGAAAAACGTGGCCGTCAGAGTTGCCCAGAGCGGGGCGCGCGGGCGGGACTTCACCGCAGGGTTGGGGAGCTCCGAGGCCGTCTGTCCGGGGTTCACGATTCGTCCTCGGGGTCTTCCGGGTTGCGGTCGCGGATGGCTTCTTCGGCGTCGGTGACGGGGGAGGAGATCACGTATTGGCCGCTGGCCCATTTGCCGAGATCGATGAGGCGGCAGCGGTCGCTGCAGAAAGGGAAGTCGGGGTCGGCGCTTTTGACTGGCTTCTTGCAGATGGGGCAGCGGAGTTTGACGGTGCGCTTGCGCGGCATACGATTCGTATTGTAGTTCGACGACTCTCTGACGCAGCCGCTACAGAATTTTGGCCACCAGGTCGTAGTCGTGCGCCTCGGTGATCTGGCAGCGGTAGAACTGGCCGGGCTGCGGGTCGACTTCCTCGGGGAAGTCGTTGACGAAGACTTTGCCGTCGATTTCGGGGGCGTGCATCGGCGTGCGGCCTTCAAGCAGCAACTCGGTTTCTTCGGACTCACCTTCGAGCAGCAGATCGTACTCGCGCCCTACGAGCGCCTTCTTTTTCTTCTTGCTGATCTGGCGCTGGATGCTCATCAGGTGCTTGCGGCGGCGTTCGATTTCGCGCGGGTAGAGTTTCTTCTCGAGAGCGTAGGCTTGGGCGCCGTCCTGGTCGGAGTAGGCGAAGGCGCCCATCCAGTCGAACTGGGCTTCGCGCACGAAGTCGCAGAGTTCTTCGAATTCTTTTTCCGTCTCGCCGGGGAACCCGACGATGAACGAGGTGCGCAGCGTCAGGTCAGGAATAGTCCGGCGCATCTTCGCGATCGAGCGCAGGAAGACATCGGCTCCGCCGCCGCGCTTCATGCGCTTCAGGACCGAGGCCGAGGCGTGCTGCAGCGGGACGTCCATGTAAGAGCAGATTTTTTCGTGCTGCGCGATGGTGTCGAGCAGCTTGCCGGTGATCTTGTTGGGATAGGCGTAGAGGAAACGCACCCAGCGGAGGTCTTCGATGGCGGCGAGTTTCTCGAGCACGAGCGCGAGGCCGTCTTTCAGGCCGAAGTCTTCGCCGTAGCAGGTTGTGTCCTGCCCGATCAGCGTGATTTCGCGGACGCCGCCTTTTGCCAGGCGCTCGGCCTCGGCGATGACGGACTCGAAGCGGCGCGAGCGGAATTGGCCGCGCAACTGGGGAATGATGCAGAAGGTGCAGGGATGATCGCAACCCTCGGCGATCTTGATGTAGGCCATGTGGCGCGGCGTGGCGAGAATGCGCGGCGTGGCGTCGTCGTAAAGATAGTTCGGCAGATCGCCGATGGTGCCCGTCCATGTTTCGCGAGCCCAGGATTCACGCGAGAAGCGGCCTTGCGCGGCACGGGCATCGCCTTCGGGGCGCGACTGCAGAACGACGAACGGGGAATTGTTCGGTTGCGGCGCGGGTGCGGGATTCAGTCCGGTGGCGGCCAGAATTTTCTCCAACTCGCCCGTGCCCACGACTGCATCCACTTCAGGAATGTCCTTCTGAATCTGATCGCGGAAGCGTTCGACCAGGCATCCGGCGACGACGAGTTTCTTCGCGTTGCCACCGGACTTGTGCGCGGCCATCTCGAGGATGGTGTTGACCGATTCCTGCTGTGCGCTTTCGATGAAGGAGCAGGTGTTGACGACGATGACGTCGGCGTCTTCGGCGCGGCGGGTGAGTTCGGCTCCGGCGCGAGCGAGCAGGCCCATCATGACTTCGCTGTCGACGAGGTTCTTGGGGCAGCCAAGGCTGACGAAACCCACTTTCTGCGGCCGTGCATCGCTCGGGCGACCGGCGGCCGGCTTCTGCGCGGATCCGTCTTTCCTGACTTCTGACTTTCGATCAGGCTTGAGATCGGGGGAAGCGCTAACAGTGAGGTCTTTTACGGGCATGCAATCTTTCTATTCTAGCATCCCGCGCATCAGCATTCGGTAGCGCAGTCGCTTGAGTTGCCGGTGAGGTTTTGCACCAGAAAAGATAGTAGTGCTCATCCAAAACAGCCGGGGTCGTGCTAGGCTATGTCTTACCGCCGTAACAATTTATGAACCTCGCTGGAGGGGAAATGCTAGGCAAACGTCTTGGGATTGCGCTCCTGATGGCAGTGACCATGCTGGTGGCGTCGGCGGTGGCGCAGGACGAGAAGAACGAACTGGGCGGCATCATCGGGCGCACGTTCATCAGCAACCAAGGCATTACGGGCGGGACGGACCCAAGTACGATCATCGCTTTCGGCAAAGGCCTGAGTTTCGAGGGGGAATACGCCCGCCGGTTTCTGGTGACTCCGGTCTTTTCGGTCGCGGGCGAAGTTGTGCTGATGTACGACAAAGATCAAGATATCAACGGCGGCTCGTACGGCTTTGCGGTAGTGCCTCAGCAGTTGAGCGAACTGTTTGTGACCCCGGCGGTGCGAGTGAATTTGTTTCCCACCACAGCAGTTTCTCCCTGGGTCAGTGTCGGTGGAGGTTTTGGCCGTATCACGCAAAGTTCGCAACTGCTCTACGGAGGTGCCAATCCTGGCTCGTCCACAACGTCAGGCGTGTTCCAGGGTGGACTCGGTCTCGATGTGAAGGTGTGGAAAAGGCTCAGCATCCGCGGCGAAGTTCGAGACTTCTGGTCCGGGGCGATGGATTTTCCGCTGGCGCCCACGGGCAAGTCCCGGCAACACAATTTCTTTGTCGGCGGCGGCGTCTTCTGGCGGTTCTAGAGGCGGGAGGGCTTATTCCCAGGAGAAAGACTTGAGGATTTGGCGGATCGCCGAGGTATCGTCGTGCGGGTCGGTGCCAGCGTACATGAAGACCAGCACAACCGTTTTCTCCTCCTTTGCAGTGAGATAAAACTCCACGTTGGCCTTTCCTCCGTAATCGATATACCAGGCGTCGTAGGAGATCAGAACTCTGTGCCAGCGGCCTTCCTCGTATTGGTTCTCCGCGGCATTTCGAGCCGTGTGGGTCGGGAGCGCCTTCGCGGCGGCCAAGCCCTTGGCGGCAATCCTCCGCTCAATCTCCTCCGCGCCTGAAGCAAATACGTAGGCGCGCATTTGCACGCCTGCGAAGCTTGCGCTGTCCCAAGAGTATCTTCCCGCTTGAACCGAGCAACCGGCGAATGGTAAGGCAGCATTCGCTATCCTTGCGTACTCTCTGTACCATTCCCCCTTTCCTTTTCGCACTTTCTGAAGTTGTGGACGAGTCAGATTCACGGTCTGATAGTCCTTCGTCCAATCGGATGGAATCTGGAAGGAGGCTCCGAGCGGCTCCAGGCGAATCGTCGCTCCCTCTAACGTCGCGAAGTGCTGTTGCTTTGTTCCTGCAGCATGAACGGCTCCCGACAAAACGAGACAAATGCTTATGGCGCCAATTGTGGCCGCAAGAGCTGCAGTGGTGTCGGGTCTTCTCTCGAATTTGAACATCGCTTTGCGCTCTCCTAACAGCACTTTCGGGCCGAGAACGATCGATGTCCGTCAGCGGTCGCGCGCGGCGGTTTCGACTTCTACGTACAATTCCGGCAGGCGTTTTACGTCCTCGGCGGAGTTTCCAAAACGCGCGGACTCGTAGACCTGGGTAAAGCGTGCAACCGGTTCGCGAAGCCGGCTGTCTTCAATCTTGTTCACGAACTCCTGGGCGGTTTGCGCTGCCGGTTTCTTGAAGCCGCGGCGGGCCAGTGCCCGTACCATGCGGTGATACCACATGGCAGCGGCCTGTTCTGGAGACCGCTCGGGATGGGCCTGCAGCCACTTTTCGTGCAGCAGGCGCGCGATGCGGCCAAGGTTGGCCAGCAGCAGAAGAACGAGCACGACTCCCGTGCCGAGGATGGCCCAACGGCCAGGCGAATGTTCCACGCGATCCTGACTGTGACGCGCCCACTTCAGCATGGAGGCATAGTGGGTGCGGGCCCACTTGCGTGCGTTCTCCCACGCGCCGCGGGTGCCGCTGAAGGCGGCCTGACCGAGCGAATACTGGTGCGAAGTATCGTAGCTGACCACCCAATCGCGCCAGAAGGAAGACATGGCATCAACGTAAAGCGCGAGGCGGTTCCAGCCCTGGGGCGTGCTGCCGATGCCGCCTGGTGTGGGATCGAAAGTCTGCCAGCCATATTCCGGGAAGTAGGCTTCCACCCAGGCATGCGCGTCTTTGGC
The DNA here is from genome assembly GCA_963701935.1 of uncultured Acidobacteriaceae bacterium. Taxonomy (GTDB): domain Bacteria; phylum Acidobacteriota; class Terriglobia; order Terriglobales; family Acidobacteriaceae; genus Sulfotelmatobacter. The sequence goes on from CAVPBT010000008.1 coordinate 574,602, forward strand.
GCGGACCACGTAGTTTCCGGTAAGGTCGTTGAACTCGTCGGAGCGGAATCCGGTGACCACGCGCGACGGAATCCCGAGGGTGCGGAGCATGACGGCCATCGCGGAAGCGAAGTACTCGCAGTGTCCTTGCTTGCGCTCGAAGAGGAAGTTGGCGATGGGATCTTTTACAGCGGTTTGCGGTAACTGCAAGGTGTAGCCAAAGCGCGTCCTGAGATGGTTCTCGATGGCAGCCGCTTTGTCGAAATCGTTGCCGGCTGACTTTGTGATCTGAGCCGCCAACTGGGGAACTCGCGAATCAAGGTCTGGCAGACGCAGATACTGCTCGGTGATCTGCGGAGGGTAGTCGCGTCCCGCGGAGCGCAACTCTGCGGGAGTGGCGGTCGCGATGTCGGAATCGGCCTCGTAGCGGCTGATGGCGCGCTGCGAATCGAAGTTGTAGACAGCGCCGCCGGCATCGGCGGCCAGCATGCGGTAGTTGCCACTTACGTTGCGGGGCCAGGGCGCCAGGAAAAAGACGTTGGTGCCGATTGGTTCCATGAGCACGCGGTAGTGGATGACGTGCTCGCGCGCCAGAATCGGTTTGGTGAAGGACCGCGCGAACACGGTGGCACGCGGCACTTTGAAGCTGTTATCCGATTGCCGCTGCAAAACGAACTGGTCGCGAGGGCTGGACCAGGTGCGGCCGTCGAAATTCGCCAGGGTCACGCCGCGCCAATGCAGGTCGGAGCGGCCGACGGTATCGCCATCGATCTGAATGTGCATGACGACGGCGCCGGACTGCTGGATCTGGCCAATCTGCCCCAGTTGGACGTGATCGCTAAAGCCGGAAGAGAGATCGGTGCCGAACGAGTAGGCGCCCATGTATCCCGCGGACATGCGGGGCATCACGAAAAAGACGACGGCGCCGCCGATCAGGATCATCAACATCAAGGCCGGGGCGACGCGCGCCAGGGAGAAGGCGAGGTGGCGATGTTCCTGGGGATCGTTGGAGTGTCGCGCATGGATGCTGGCCGAGTGTCCGGAGCGGCGCATTTCCATGAGCACGAACGTTCCCACGGCCATCATCATGAAGACGGCGAAAGAAAACAGGAAGATGCTGTCGACGGTCAGCACCGCCGAGGCCAGCACCATCAGGAACGCGAGGATGGCCAGCGTAACGTGATCGCGCTCGCGGCGCAGGGAGAACATGCGAACTACGACGCCGAATAGCGCGAGGTGCACTGTGGCCGGCAGAAATCCGCGCGAGAGAACGAAGTAGTCGAGGGCGAAGAAGACGAAGTAGGCGATAGAGAGTGGCGTGGTCCAGGCTTCGGAAATCACGAACTGCCGGCGTTCTGCCAGTTGATAGCCCCGGACGGCCAATGCGACGCCGACCATAATCGTGGAAGGCAGGTCGAGTCCACCGGTGCTGGCGAGCGTGGCAAAGCCAGTCAGCACAAGCAGATATAGCGCCAGCTCGAAGTAATGGTCGATGGCCCGTTGCAATGGGATTACATCGGGTTGTGCGGACTTTGGCGCCATGTGTGATGAGCGGAAGAATGCTGGGCAGACTTCTGCAGCTGCTGGCGTGAACTTGCCAGCCTCGACCTCCATTGTTCTTCAAGCGACTACAGAAGGGAAGGGTTTCGGGGGAAAATCTTGCACCGAAAGTCACATGCACTTCGGCGGGGGGTTGCGGTGAAGGACGAGTGCGAGGGCGGGACGCCTTCGCGACAGCCGGCGAGACCGGCGCTGCACAGGGGCCTAGATTTGCGGAATGCTATTATGGGTTAGGTCAGGCATCGGTCTTACGCGACGTACTCCCGCCAACCCCGCCAGGTCCGGAAGGAAGCAACGGTAACGGGCTCTTGCGTGTGCAGTAAGTCCCCGGTGCCTGGCTTATTTTTTTGCACAGAGTAGTTTCTGCCCGCGTGGTTACCAAGATTTACAACTCCTTTACGAGTCTTTGCGCAAGAAACGCTTTCTCGGGCATCAAGAAGGAGTCGGGCGCGCAACAAAGTAACAGCCGGCCCGAGAGGAGAACAATGAATCGTCGCAGTATCGCTTCCAAGCACGCTCCCCAGGTCACCATCCGCGTATCGGGTCAGTTATTTGAAGGACATCTGCCATATTTAAGGCACTTGGTTGAGTCGGCGGCGGAGTGTCGACTGTGGCCTATGCTGAATCTCGCTCATTTGCAAGAGTTGGACCGGGCGGCACTCTCATATCTGACCGAGGGGGAGAATCGCGACTTCGGGATCGCGTCTTGTCCGTCTTTAGTGCGGGAGTGGATGGAGCACGAGGACGGCCGGGCTGCGGCATGAAGGCGACCGATTCAAGACCCGGATAGCCGAGGCGGCTGTCGCTACATAGACATTCTGCTCCCAATTGTTGAGAATATTCAGTTTTCACATTTCAGGGAGCCCCATTGACGAAAGCGATCCGCGCCAAAATCAGCGCGCTCGGCACTTATCTGCCGCCGCGAGTTCTTACCAACGCCGACCTCGAAAAGATGGTCGATACCACCAACGAATGGATCATGGAGCGGGTGGGGATCCGCGAGCGCCATATCGTGGACAAGGGCGTCGCGGCCAGCGATCTGGCGGTCGCGGCCGTGAAGAATCTGCTGGAGTCGCATCCCTTTGATCTGCAGCAAGTGGACCTGATCGTGGTGGGTACGGTGACGCCCGACATGATGTATCCGTCGACCGCATGTCTGGTGCAGCACAAGTTGGGCATCGCGAACACTTGGGGATTCGACGTTTCCGCGGGATGTTCTGGATTCTTATTTGCTCTGAACACCGGGGTGAAGTTCGTGGAGTCGGGGCAATACAAGAAGGTGCTGGTGATCGGTTCGGACGTGAATTCCTCGATGACCGATTACACCGACCGCGCGGTGTGCATCATTTTTGGCGACGGGGCGGGCGCGGTTTTGCTGGAGCCGGCGGAGGAAGGGGAAGAGGGAATCATCGATCATGTGGCCCAGATCGAGGGCATGGGCGGCCAGTATCTCTACATGCCGGGCGGGGGCAGTCTGAACCCCGCGACGCACGAAACGGTTGACCAGAAGATGCATTGTATTCATCAGGATGGCAAGAATGTCTTCAAGTACGCGGTGAAGAAGATGGCGGAGATGACGGAGCGCATCCTGGAGAAGAATCAGCTGACAGGCAAAGACGTGGATTGCTTCATCGCGCATCAGGCGAACCGGCGCATCATCACCGCGACCGCCGAGCGACTGGGGATGCCGTTGGAGAAAGTCATCATCAACATCGATCGTTACGGGAACACAACAGCGGGAACAATCCCCATCGCGATGCGGACGGCGATCGAAGAGGGACGGTTGAAAAAAGGAGACCGCGTGCTGGTCGCGACGGTAGGGGCGGGGTTTACTTCGGGTGCATCGTTGTTGCGGTGGGCGTATTAACGACTGTACTGTCATCCTGAGCAACGCGAAGGATCTCTGTAATTGCCGGCGCCGGCAAACTGCATAGACCCTTCGCTCCGCTCAGGATGACAAGCGGGTTAGACAATCTCCCCACAATCCTTCAGAATACTGGAGCCTTCATCCACAGGAGTTTTTGTTGACGAAACCGATTCGCGCCAAAATCAGCGCCCTCGGCACGTATGTGCCGCCACGCCTGCTCACCAATGCCGACCTCGAGAAGATGGTCGATACCAACAACGAGTGGATCATGGCGCGCGTGGGCATCCGCGAGCGCCACATCGCGGAGAAAGGCGTGGCCACGAGCGACCTTGCCGTGGAAGCGGCCAAGATTGCGCTGGCGCAGCGCGGACTGGCTCCGACCGACATCGACGCGATCATTGTGGGCACCGTGACGCCTGACATGTTTTTTCCTTCCACAGCTTGCCTGGTGCAGAACAAGTTGGGAGCAAAGGGAGCGTGGGGATTCGATCTTTCGGCGGCATGTTCGGCCTTTTTGTATTCGCTGCAGGTAGGGGCGCAGTTTATTGGCGCTGGGTCGCACAAACGAATCCTGGTGATTGGTGCGGATGTGATGTCGTCGATCATCGACTACACGGACCGCGCTACCTGCGTGATCTTCGGGGACGGCGCGGGCGCGGCGATTCTGGAGCCGGCGGAAGATGACTCGGTGGGGCTGATCGACTACATCCACGAAGTGGATGGCTCAGGCTCAGAATTTCTCTACATGCCGGGCGGCGGCAGCTTGAATCCGACGAGCAAAGACACGATCGCGAAGAGGATGCACTACGTCCACCAGGACGGCCAGCAGGTCTTCAAGTTCGCGGTGCGCAAACAAACCGAGCTGTGCCAGAAACTGCTGGAACGCAATGGGCTGAAGGGATCGGATATTGACGCGTTCATTCCGCATCAGGCCAACCTCCGGATCATCAATGCCACTGCCGATCGGTTAGGGCTGAGGCCCGAGGCGATCGTGGTCAATATCGAGCGCTACGGCAACACGACAGCAGGGACGATCCCGCTGGCGATGAATACGGCGCTCGAGCAGGGCAAGCTGAAGAAGGGAAGCCTGGTGATGCTGGCTTCGGTAGGCGCCGGATTTACCGTAGGCGCGACGTTGTTGCGCTGGGCTTTCTAGGCTAGCTTGGCCGCACGATAATGGTGAGCTTTTTAGCCCGAGGCCGAAGGTGCTTCGAGTATGGACTCGCTATTTGCCCTTGCAAACTGCCGCTCGCAGATCTCAGCTTGCCATTCCATCCAGCCGTCCTTGAGTCGCTTCTGCTCCGGGCTCACGGGGAGTGCTGAGACGAGGTCAACTCCTCGTTGCCAGGCGGCGAGAGCTTGGTCGTATTCCATTCTCGCGCTCGTTGAAGCTACATCGGCTCGGATCCGCAACAAAGGTGAAATCGCTTTCATCCTCCGCACCTGCTCCAGCCATTTCTGCGCGGTCACCGCATCGTTCCTGAACCACGCTGTGAAGACCGCGGCTTCCAGAGTTACGAGATCTTGAGTCGAAGGTCCCAGCAGATTCATGACCGCAAGGCACCTCTCCAGGTGCAGGGCGGCCACGGAGGCGTCCTTCCGATCATTCGCGGAAATGTAGGCGATCCAATTGCCAGAGAAGTCATCCACCGAGGCGTCCGGCACGGAACCCGCTGCCTGCAGCCATGTCTTTCGCAAATGCTTTGAACGGACTCCTCTGTGGCTCTGGTTGGCGAGCGCCGTGATGCACATCCAACGCCGTGAACGTGGCAGCGATGAGAGCAGCATAGCGATCCGCGCACCATCCGTGTAGAGCATGCCGAGTCGGAATGGGATGAGATTCACTATGCCGAGCATCAAAGAGATCGGCAAGAAGATGAGCGCCGGGAGATAGAGCCAGCTCTCCGACGGGGAGAGAAAATAATCCAGAAGAACGAAGGTGCCCGCTGCCGAGAGCAGGTTGGCCATAGGACCGGCCATGGTGAAGATGAGGAGCCTTCGTCGCAGCCGGCGCACTTGATCCACGTGCATTCCGGCGCGGCCTCCGGCGGGCATGCCGCGCCGCAGCCCTACTTTCGGTCTGCCGTATTCAATCTTCAAGAAAAGTGGCCCTATGGAGATGAAGCTGAATCGGAACCTGACAGTCCAGCCAGCCAGCACATGCCCGAACTCATGCACCGCGACCGCGACCACGAAAGACATTAGAAAGAAGGGAAGGACGAAGGCTGCGGCGGGATTTCCGGCATCCTTCGCTGCGTTCGACGATTCGATGAGCAGTCCGGCGAAGGCCATGCCCGCGATGAGGCCGAAGATCACGCCGCCAATTCTTTTTCGGGCCGCCTTCGGCCTCATCCCCGAATCGAGGATCGGAGTGGCAACTCCGGAGGCTGAGACTGCGGCGGCTGTCATGCGGAGATGCTACCAGACGTGCTCCGCTTGACACGGTCGCGCAAGGGCGTTCCGAGGTCTATGACGTTCGTAACCTCTCCTTTGTGCATTTCGGTGGCTTGACTTCGGTCGCCGCTGCTATCGTTTTGGAACGCTTGCCCCACGTAGGGATGCCGGTGAGCGTGCACGGCTATGAAGCGCACCACAATCCTTTGCTGTCTTCTGCTGGCTCTGGGCACCGTCAGAATGGCCGCCCAGCAGGCCGATCCTCGCGAGAGCAAACTGCTGGTTCTGGAACGCCTGTGGAATGAAGCACAGGTGAACCGCGATTCGTCCGCCCTCGAGGCGCTGGTTTCAAGCCGGTTTGTGAATACCGAGTGGGACGGCGAGCTCAGCGACAAGCAGAGATTTCTGGCCGATATTAAGGACCCGCGTTTCAAACCCACTGCCCTCAACATCCAGGACGTCAAGATGAATTTCTTCGGCGACACCGCGGTGGTGACGGGGATCTATCACACGCAGGGCTCCTACCAGGGCAAGCCCTATGACCATGTCGGACGCTTCACCGACACCTGGGTCCTGGACGCCGGCAAGTGGCAGTGCGTGGCTAGCCACACCAGCCTCCTGAAGAAGTAACACTCACCTTTAATTTCACACCTTTCCTGTCGAACTTCTCTGTCTGAACTGTGTCCGCGGTTATAGGCCCATAAAATCTTTTTATGCGCGAAACCCGCGTCTGGAAAGGGTTACGGTGATCTAATCAGGCTCGATACTGCGTCGCACTCTGGCGAAGGATCATCCGCATGGATTCCGCTTCTCCACCTCGTGCCTGGAAGGTGCTGCTTGCCTTCGCCATTATTTATTTCGTCTGGGGCTCGACGTTCCTGGCGATCCGGGTCGGAGTGCGGGAGGTGCCGCCATTTCTGCTGGCTGCGATGCGCTTCCTGGTGGCGGGAATTGTTCTGTACGGATGGATGCGCGCGCGGGGCACTGCTTCACCAACGGCGCGCGAGTGGGGTGCGTCGTCATTGTTGGCGGTGCTGATTTTTGTGCTCGACTACGGGTTGCTGTTTTGGGCAGAGCGGCGCGTGCCGTCGGGGATCGCGGCCGTCATGATGGCGACAATTCCTGTGTTCATGGCGCTCGCGGAGATTGTGTTCCTTCGGACACAACGCCTCACATTGCGATTGGGGCTGGCTCTGCTAGTGGGGATGGCAGGCGTCGCCGTTCTCGTAGGACACACGATGAGTTTGGGCGAGGCTCCCGTCGACACGGCGGGTGCCTGCGCGTTGCTCGTCGCGGCGATCAGTTGGTCAGTGGCGGCGTCGCTCAGCCGCAAGCTGCCGCTGCCCGCGGCGAAGGCCATGAGTTCCGGGGCGCAGATGCTCGCAGGGGGCGTGCTGCTGACGATGACCGCGACACTGCTTGGGGAATTCCGCGGGTTCCATGTGCAGGCGGTTTCGCGCGGGGCATGGCTGGCATTGGCGTATTTGATCGTGGCGGGATCGATTGTCGGCTTTACCGCATATGTCTGGCTCATTCATCACGAATCGCCGACCAGAGTGGGGACGTATGCGTATGTGAATCCGGTGGTCGCGGTGCTGGTGGGATATTTTCTGGGCGGGGAAGTGATCGGCCCGCGGACGATTGTGGGCACGCTGCTGGTGTTGGTGAGTGTGGTGGTGATTACGACCACGCCGAAAACGAAGAGCGAACTTAAGCCCCTGGTAAGCGAAGCAGAGTAGGGCCATTTCTTATCGAAGATGCGTCATCCCGAAGCCCCGCGTTTTCTCCAGCGGAGCGAGGGATCTCGCGCGGGGCTTCCGGATGACGCCCTCAGAACTGCGGAACGATGAGAGCGCGACTATGGGTGCGTCATCTTCTCCGGCTTCACGAGCTGATCGAACTCTTCACCCGTCAGGTATCCCAACTTCAGCGCCGCTTCCCGCAGGCTGCTGTGCTCCACGTGGGCCGTGTGCGCGATCTGCGCCGCTTTGTCGTATCCCACCTTTGGAGCGAGCGCGGTGACCAGCATCAGGGAATTCTTCACATACCAGTCCACTTTGGCGCGGTCGACTTCAATGCCCTTCAGCATGTATTCGACGTAGCCGTGACAGGCGTCGGTGATGAGCGTGACCGAGTGCAGGAAGTTGTAAATGATGACCGGCTTGTAAACATTGAGTTCGAAGTTGCCTTGCGATCCGGCGAATCCGACGGCGGCGGTTGCACCGTGAACCTGCACGCAGACCATGGTCATGGCCTCGCACTGCGTGGGATTTACTTTGCCCGGCATGATGGACGATCCCGGCTCGTTCTCGGGGATCGACAACTCGCCCAGGCCGCAGCGCGGGCCTGAAGCCAGCCAGCGGATGTCGTTGGAGATCTTCATCAGCGATGCGGCGAGGGTTTCCATGGCGCCTTGGGCGAAGACGATTTCGTCGTGCGCCGAGAGCGCGGCGAACTTGTTGCCGTGAGAGCGGAAGGGAAGTCCGGTCAGTTCGGCAATCTTCTTGGCAGCGCGCTCGGCGAATTCGGGATGCGTGTTCAGCCCCGTGCCGACTGCCGTACCTCCGATGGCCAGATCGTAAAGGCCATCCAACACCTGCTCCAGTCGGTGGATGTCGCGCTCGAGCAGGCTGGCCCATCCCCCGAACTCCTGGCCGACGGTCAAGGGCACGGCGTCTTGCAGATGAGTGCGGCCGATTTTGACGACGCTGTCGAACTCTTTCGCCTTGGCTGCAATCGCGTGATGCACGGTCTTGATCGCCGGGATCAGCGCATTCTTCACACGATCAGCCGCAGCAATGTGCATTGCGGCGGGGAATGTGTCGTTGGACGATTGCGACATGTTCACGTGATCATTGGGATGGATGGGCTTTTTCGATCCCATCTCGCCCCCAGCAATTTCGATGGCGCGGTTCGAGATGACCTCGTTCACGTTCATGTTGGTCTGAGTGCCGCTGCCGGTCTGCCAGATGCGCAGGGGGAACTGGTCGTCGAGTTTGCCGGCGATGACTTCGTCTGCCGCCTGCACGATGAGCTTGGCCTTGTCGGCAGGGAGCTTGCCCAGATCCTGATTTACCAGCGCGCACGCTTTCTTGAGAATGCCGAAAGCGCGGATCAGCTCCGGGGGCATGGTGTCGCGGCCAATGTTGAAGTGCAGCAGCGACCGCTGGGTCTGCGCGCCCCAATAAACGTTCGCCGGGACCTCGATCTTTCCCATGCTGTCGGATTCGATGCGGGTCTTGCCTTGGACTGCGGTGGGGGGCTCTGTAAGAGTGGACACGATGGCTCCTGTCTGGCGGGCCAGAGCGCGATCGCTCGGCCATTCGACGGCTATGAGAACCGATCATTATACGGCGGCGCGAAGGGTGCGGCCCAATGGTGTAGTCAGTCTGTCTCCCCACCCTTCGCGAAAAAACCGCGAAGGATCGTCCATCCAGGCCAAGCTGCGAAGGATAGGGAACCCACTCTGGGGTATGTTCCAACATCGCGTTGCTGGCGTAGAATTTCCCCCACCGCTCGAGGAGGACACATGAAGATGATCACGCTGCATGACCACATGAATCCAGACCAGGAGGTATTGGTGGACGCGGATTCGATCACCTCGGTAGTGCCGTTTGGCTCCGGCTCCGCGATCCAATGTGGGGGAGGACTCGTCGGAGTTCATGAGAATCCTCAGCAGGTCGCGGAAGCAATCCGGAACGCTTAGGATTGTCTGCCGTGATTCTGAAGCTCTTACGCGCAATCACCGCATGCTAGAATCAACGGTTTCCGAGTTGCGCTCGAACCCCCGTTGCCTCGACCGACTCTGCCCTGAGGCCCATGCCTGACTTTCTCGCCGCCGTAGAACTCGATACCCTGGCTAAGACCAAGGCCAAGTCTCATCCCGAGATGAACACCGATGTTCTGGTGATCGGCGCCGGGCCGACGGGGCTGGCTTGTGCCATCGAAGCGCAGAAGATCGGGTTGAAGGTCATCGTCCTCGACAAGGGATGCCTGGTAAATTCGCTATTTCACTATCCCGCGAACATGTCGTTTTTCACCACGCCGGAGCTGCTCGAGATCGGCGACATTCCCTTCACGACCGCCCAGCAGAAGCCCACGCGGGAAGAGGCGCTCGAGTATTACCGCAAGGTTGCCGAGCATTACCACCTCGACGTTCGGCAGTACGAGTGGGTTAAGACAGTCATGGGCGAGGACCGGAACTTCAGCATTACCGCGACTGACCGCGCCGGGCGGCCGCATGATTACAAGACGAAGAAGGTCATCGTTTCGACGGGATATTACGATCTGGCGAATCAGCTGAGCATTCCGGGCGAGGATCTGCCCAAGGTCTCGCATTATTACGGCGAACCGCATCCTTATTACGACACTGATGTGCTGGTGATCGGCGGAAAGAACTCCGCCGCGATCGCCGCCCTCGATTTGTGGCGCCACGGAGCGCGTGTCACGCTGGTGCACCGCGAGTCCCAACTCCACCATCACGTGAAGTATTGGATCAAGCCCGACATTGAGAACCGCATCAAGAACGGCGAGATTGAGGCGCACTTCAACAGCTCCGTGCAGGAGATCGGCATTGACCACGTTGTGCTCAACACGCCGCGCGGACCGATGCGCCTGAAGAACGATTTCGTACTGGCCCTGATCGGCTACCATCCCGACTACGATTTTCTGCGCAGCATGGGGATCGAGTTGTCAGAGCAGCAGTGCCGCCCGGTGTGCGATCCGATCTCGCTCGAAAGCAACGTCAAGGGGATATACGTGGCGGGCGTGATCGTTGCGGGATCGCGCACGAACGAGATATTTATCGAAAACGGCCGCTTTCACGGCAAGCAGATCGCCGACGACCTCAAGCGCAAGCTGCGGCCGTAGTGGTGTGTTATCCCGCCCCATAGCCTAGAGACGCCCTACCCTGTAGATTAAGCACTCAGCCATGGACCCTCAGCCGGAGCGCGTCGCATCTTCGATCACAGTAGCGTCCTATGTACGGCTGCTCCGCGAAAATAGAAATTTCCGGCGGCTGTGGCTGGCGCAGATCGTCAGCGAGATCGGCGACTGGTTTTACACGCTTTCGATTTATACCCTGCTGTTGCAGTTGACCGGGCACGCGGGCTCGGTGGCCCTAGCCTTGATGCTGCAGGTTCTTCCGCAAACTTTTGTGGGGCCAACGGCGGGCGTAGTGAGCGACCGGGTGAAGCGCAAGCATGTGATGATCGCCGCCGACGTCGTGCGCTGCGTGGTCGTGCTGGCCATGTTGTTCGTGCGCTCGCGTTCGACGGTGTGGCTGGTCTATCCCTTACTGCTTGCCGAAACGACCATGGCTGCGTTTTTCGAACCGGCCCGCAGCGCCGTGATTCCCAACATCGCCGCCGAGGGTGAGGTTCTGGTCGCCAACACGCTGTCATCGGCGACGTGGTCGGTGAATTTGCTGATCGGAGCGTCCGTGGGCGGAGTCGTGGCCGCATTCTTCGGCCGCGATACGGTCTTCGTGTTGAACGCGCTTTCGTTTCTCACGTCGGCATTGCTGATCGGCGGAATGCGCTTCGCCGAGCCGCATGCGGACGCCGCAGATCCCCTGCTCCCACACGATCTCGTTGACTTCTCACCGGTGCTGGAAGGGATCCGCTACATCCGCAACCATCCCACTCTGTTGCCGGCGGTGTTTGCCAAAGCCGGAGAATTGATGGTCGGGCCTAGTTGGGTGATCTTTACGGTGATGGGAGCGCGCGAGTTTGCCGTGCATGGCCACGGCATCGATGCCGCGGGCGGAGCCATGCTCGGCATGAGCATTCTGCTCGCAGGGCGCGGGTTGGGCGCTATGGTGGGGCCTCTCTTAGCGGCGCGCTGGGCAGGAGAGAGGGACCATCGGCTTCGCCTGGGAATTCTGTTCGGCTATATCACCATCGCCTGCGGCTATGCCGTGCTGGGCGCGAGCCGCAGCGTCTGGATGGCTGCGGTCTGTGCCATGCTGGCGCACATGGGAGGCTCCACCGTGTGGGTCTTCTCCACCACGCTGTTGCAACTTCATACCGACGACCGCTTCCGAGGCCGGGTGTTTGCCGCGGACCTGGGCCTGGGGAGCCTTACGTTCGCGGTCACCGCTTATCTGGCGGGCCGCTTTCTGGATGCAGGAATCTCCGCGCGCACGGTCGCGACTAGCACAGGGATTCTCATGCTGGTTCCTGCCGCGATCCTCGCATGGGCGCTGCATGCAGGCCGGTTGAGCCAGGCTCGCGCGGTTTCATGATTGCCCTCGGCGTTTTTTTCTTCTACACTTTGCCGATCGCGTGAGGAGCTTAGCGCCTTGCAGATTCCTCACTGCCGTCGCCATGCAGTCGTTTGACTTTCAAATCGTCCTGAACTGTCCCTTAGACATTGTATTTTCCATGTCGATCAGGTCGTGCAGCACTTCACGCCAAAGGAAAGCGTGTCGTACCTTAGCCACGTCTTCGGAATCACATGCGAGACACGGGTGATCTTCACCCGCGTCACCGAGAGTCAGACGGCCATCAATGTTGTGATGAATCTTGTCGGCACGCCCTCCCGCGCGCTGGGTTTTGCGTTGGCACCCGCGATCACGAAGGCCACGAAGGGATTTTTCGAGGAACTGCGGAAAGAGTGCGAAGCCGCCTCACGCGCTAAGGCCGAATCGTAATTTGGGATCTCGCCTGCTGCGAATTCCTCATCTGTTCACCCTGGGGGTCTTCGCCGAGACTGCGGGTATAATCTTTTTCGGCCGACTCCCGGCTCGCTCGGTCGCGCCACATTCATGCAGTCGCCTGAGATCCGCGTCGTTGTAACTCGTCCTTTAACGACCGTCTTCGCGGTTTATACGCAACCTGACACCTGGCGGTGGTGCTCCTACATCCGCGATATTCGCTGGGTGGGGCCGGCCTGGGAAGAAGCGAGCCGCTTGCAGATCGAAATTGATGGTCCAGTTCGAACGGTGGATCAGGTGCTGATGCACTTCGATCCCAACCGCCGCGTGGACTTCCTCAGCCACTTCGGAGGCATCACGCTTGAGACCAGGGTGATCTTCCAGGCCCTGTCTGAGCGCGAGACCGCGATTCAGGTGCAGTTAGAGTTCGTGGGAGTTTTTTCACGCATCGCTGGTTTTGCGATTGAGAGGGCCATTGAGCAAAGCACCAGGCAATTCTTTGAAGACCTCAAGAAGGCTTGCGAAGGGACGCCCCTGGCTTAATCCCCGCTAAGCCTGTCGATCTTGGCGGCCATGATGAAATCGCTTTCCGTCAGGCCATCAATCTTGTGCGTCCACAGCGTGATCTCAGCTTTGCCCCACGCCAGCAGAATGTCGGGATGGTGTCCCTGCTCCTCGGCCAGCGCTCCCACGCGGTTCACAAAGTCGAGCGCTTTTTGGAAGTCGGGGAACTTGAATTCACGGTGGATGTGATGATCGTTCGTGACGGTCCACCGCGGAACCATGCCATGCAGTCGTTCCAGTTCTGCTCCCTTGAGGGGCGGAACGCCGCCGCGGCACGGCACGCATTGTTTGTCGGCAAGTTGTTCGGTCATAGCGGTCCCCCAGAAGATCAACCGACCTGAGCGGGCAGGACTACCGAAGCGACAGCGGACGGCGTTTTGAAGTACCTCTTCAACCACACGAGGTAGCCGAAGAAAAACACCATGGAGAGCAGACTCCACCACAACAGGACGTGCCCGCGAAGCATTGGGCTCGAGTTCATCATCTGCAACTGCGCATCCGACATGCCCATCCTTGAGTAAGCCGTCATCAGGTCGGCCTTGGCGTAAGTGAGCGCCATCGAGGACAGGCGCAGGGCGAGGGTAAAGATCGCAATCCACCAGGCGGCGACCTGCAGACGGAACAGGGCGATGGCCAGATAAATATCAAGAGCGCCCATCGCAAGCAGGCCAGCCGCGCCGGCAACCCCGGTGAGATATCGTCCGAAGAAGGGGAACATCGGCATCGTAATGCCCGTCAGTAGCAGGTACATGGCTCCGGTGAAGAGTACGACGCTGGCGAAGAGCACAGGCAGCGGCGTGCGGTCCGTCCAGCGCTCGACGGGATCGCGATGGCGGCAAGTTTCAGCGACATCCTTAAGACTGTAGAAAATGACGAACGCGATCGGCACCACCACCAGAAAAACCGCCATGAAAATAATGATGAGCGTGAGCATGACGGCCATGACTGCGGTGGACATTTCCTGCGAGGCCGCGTTCGGACCGCTCTGCTTCATCTGTGCCAAAGCGCTTCGCATGGTGACTGGCAGCACGGCAGTCAGCAGGACCGTGATGAGTGCGCCCATGATGAGCCAGTACCAGGAAGTGACCAGCGTGAGCGCCCGTGCCCAACGCTTCATTTGTACCGATCCGATGCCCAGCCCGAGCAGCACTACGGCCATAAAACCATAGGTGGATACGCCCGAGACAAACTGTCCGGGACGCATGCTGGCGCCGGGCGCGAGGCGGGACATGAATGCACCAAGAGCGGCCAGCGGAACCATCAACGCGGCCAGGCATCCCAGGATGATCTGCAACACTCCGAAGACCATCAAGCCGGTGCTGCGGTCGGTGTAGGTAAGGACTTCTGAGGGCAAAGGAGCAACTGGAGGCAACGGAACAGCCGCCACCGCAACCACAGGCGCGACGATCGTTGGCTCAGGCACGTTGGTTGCCAGGGGTTCGGGCACGGCTTGCGGGGCTGGTCCGGGATCTGGCGGCAGTTCGTTTTCCACGAAACCTCCCAGGGTGAAGGGACAATCTTAGCAGGACAGTGGAGCGGATGAGAGTACGAGCGTTTGGTTTGAGACTATTGCGCGTGAGCCAGCCGTTGCCGCAGGCTCTCTACGATCAGGCCAACCAATGCGTAAGTCGCAGCGTTTGCGAGAAAGGTCCATTCCATACGAATCGGGATAAGCCCTCACCCAGGCAATTGGGCAGGTGATGCGGACCAGCGTCATGATCGGGTCGTTGAAGGTCAAGGCTGGGGGCGTTGACGCGAAGGCATAAACTGCCCAACCGACGGCTACGAGGAAACCTGCGGTCGCCCACACGGCAATGCGATATTTCATACGGCGACTCCTTGCCGTTCTCCAGCTCAATGGTCTCACCAATTCGTTCGAATTCCAATCAAACCTGCGGATTCTCTAGGGTTCGCGCCGTTGGCGTCGAGAGATAAGCGCTCACGATCTCGTTGTGTACAATGTCTGTCTGCTCCCTCCCGGTCTGGAAAACTCCGGCAACCGTGACGCCTTGGAAGTCGCAGTGGTCGCGGCGCTAGCACTGAACCTCAGGCGCCCGGGCGAAACACGCGGACAGAAAGGAAGACTTCGTGGTCGTTCTGGTCATTGGTGGTGCGGGATACATCGGCAGTCATGCGGCACGGGCGCTGAAGCGCGCGGGGCATGAGGCCATTATTTTCGACAATCTCAGCACCGGCTATGAATTTCTGGCTGCGGGCTTCGAACTGGTCAGAGGGGACGTGCTGGACGCTGCCGTGCTGGCGCGAGTGCTGCCGCGCGCGGACGCGATCATGCATTTCGCAGCGCATGCTTATGTCGGCGAGTCGGTAACGAATCCAAGAAAATATTTCCGCAACAATGTCGAGGGCGGGATCTCCTTGCTCAATGCTGCGCTTGACGCGGGAGTGAAGAAGATCATTTTCTCGTCGACCTGCGCCGTGTACGGCGAACCTGCGAAGGTTCCGATCGAGGAGAACATTCCGCGCCAGCCGGTGAATCCCTACGGCGTGACCAAACTGTTCTTCGAGCAGGCGCTCGAGGCATACGGCCGGGCGTACGGTTTCAAATTCGCAAGCCTGCGTTATTTCAACGCGGCGGGGGCGGACGACAGCGGAGAGATTGGCGAGTTGCACGAACCGGAAACGCATTTGATTCCGCTGGCGCTGCGCGCGGCCGCGGGGCTGGGTCCGGAGTTGCAAGTGTTTGGATCGGATTATCCAACGCCGGATGGAACGTGCGTGCGCGACTACATCCACGTGAACGATCTGGCGAGCGTGCATTTGAAGGCTCTGGACCACCTGGCGGCGGGAAAGGACAGTTTCGCCGTCAACGTTGGAACCGGCACCGGAGCGTCTGTGCAGGAAGTGATCACCGCCGTGGAGGAAGTGACGGGAAAGCGCGTGCCGCGGAAGATGGTGCCGCGTCGGCCAGGAGATCCGCCGATTCTGGTGGCGAATCCGGCGAAGGCGCAGGCGCTGCTGCAATGGAGAGCGACGCGCGGATTGCGCGATGTAGTGTCGACGGCGTGGAATTGGATGCAGAGGCAAGGGAAGCATACGGCAAGGTAGGTTTTCACCACAGAGGACGCGAGGAATTTTCTTGGATTCGCATTCCTCTGTGTACTCTGTGTCCTCTGTGGTGAAGATTTTGGGTGAATTGAGTTTCCGAGGGAAATCATGGGAAATGATCTGGCGGGAAAGAAAGTAGCGTTCCTGGGCGCGGGCAAGATGGGCGGCATCATTCTGCAGGCCCTTTTGAAGAACGGTCTGCTCTCGACGAAGTCCACGTGCGCGACGGTGGCGCATGAGGAGCGCGCCAAGACTCTGGCGGCGAAGTTAAAAGTAAAAGTCGGGACCAACAACGTGGAAGCCGCCAAGGGCGCCGACATTATTGTGATCGGCGTAAAGCCCCAGGTGGTCGAGGATGTCGTGCGCGAGATTAGCGGTCACATCACGTCGAAGCAGGTGATCGTGTCGGTGGCGGCATCGGTGCCGACTTCGATGATCGAGAAAAATCTGCCGCCGAATGTTCCGGTGATTCGCGCCATGCCCAATACGCCGTGTCTGCTGGGGGCTGGAATGACCGCGATCTGCAAGGGCAAGCACGCCAGTGCCGATGACGTGGCTATGACATGCCACATGTTTGACGTGGTAGGGCGCACGGTTGTGGTCGACGAGAAACATATGGATGCCGTGACTGCGCTTTCGGCCAGCGGCCCGGCTTACATCTATATCATCCTCGAATCTCTGGCGGAGGCCGGCGTAAAGGTGGGACTGCCACGGGACATCGCGACCCTGCTAGCGGCGCAGACTACGCTCGGCGCGGCCCGTGTGGTGCTCGAGACCGGAGACCATCCCGCGTTGCTAAAGGATGCAGTGACCACTCCCGCCGGCTGCACCATCGACGCGATCATGGAACTCGAGGAAGGGAAGTTGCGTGTCACGCTGATCAAAGCAGTCGTGAAAGCGGCGCAGCGTGCGAAAGAGCTGGCCTACGGGTAGAGGTTGCAGCCGTCTCAGTCTTCCGAGGAAGTGGGAGCGGAAGCAGGATTTACGGGCTGCCCGCGGCTGATGCAGTTCGAGCTTTTTCCGGTGGTCACGAACTTGAACGCTCCCGACTCGTCGGCGCAAAACGTCTTCAGGCTCTGGTCTGATTCGAGCGGCACAGCCGTGATGCGATATTTTGCCGTGGGAGTTCCGTCGCATCCCGTGAACGAGAAGCGATATCCGCTCCACTCGTCGTTGCTCTGGCCGGGATCGTAAACAAAATTTCCCTCTCCGGGATTAGCGCCGGGCTCAGGAGCGAACAAGGTGGCTAGAGTGCAGGCGTAGCCGCGGTCGGGGTGCCGGGCCGCATAGTTGCTTTCGGCCGTTGCCACGGTGACCAGCCGGTTTTGTGCGGCGGTCTCGTTCGACTCATTTTGGTCCTTGCGCAATCCCTTGAGATAGTCGGGGTCGGTGAGCGGCGCGTGTACCGCAGCCGTGACTTCTGTGAGGCGCCAGATTTCTTTTTCCTGCCTCAGAGTAAAGATGATGCGCGGCACGACGGGAAGCGACTGCAGTTGTCCGTCTTTATAGTAGTGAACGGATAGCTCGATCTCGTCGTCTTCGCCGAGCAAGGCGTCATGCTCGACGGCGATTTCGTATTTCTCGTGGCCATTGTTTTGTTCCGTCACCAGGAGGTTGGGACCGGTTTCGAATGTTTCGAAGTGCTCGCCCTGCGCAGTTAGCTGGCGGCCGATGGTGGAGATTTTAAGAACGACGTTTGTCTCCGGGCTGTCGCCCTTGTGAATCAGAGCCTGGTTTGCGGCCTCGGGCAGGTGCTTCGTGAAGTCGTTTTCACCCTTACCCAAAAACATCTCCAGCAGCGCCTGACGCGCGGACTGAGGCGGGGGAGGCGTTGCAGTGGGAGTCTGGGCCAGAAGCGAGATACAGCCAGAAACCGCCACAAACAAGGAAACCAGCCGAAGCAGCCGCATTGAGAATCTCCTGGAGCGCCGCCACTGGGACGTCCTACGCGTTCAATTCTACAGTTCTAAGACTCCAAAAGCCGCGTTGAAGTTCCTCCTTGAAATCGATCGCGCGAGAATGGGATTCTTGCGGAGCTTTTCGTGATCCGCGCGGGTTTTATGATTAAATTCTCACATCATGAAGCTGTTGATTGTTGTGCATCACCGGTTTGCGCTCTGGAACGTGCCGCCGTGGTTCGAGGAGCGGCTGTCGCGAGAGTTTCCGCAACTGCAGATCACGCTGCGCACCAGCTACGACGGCATCGAGCGAGATCTGCGCGATGCTGAAATCATCTTCACGATCTCGCTGCGGCCTGAGCAGTTTGCCGAGGCAAAGAGCCTGCGCTGGATCCATGCCCCGACGGCAGCGGTGCATCAACTTCTGTTTGACGAGTTAGTGAACAGCGACGTGGTGGTCACCAATTCTCGGGAAGTGCACGGCCCGGTAGTCGCCGAGCATGTCATGGCGCTGATCTTCGCTCTGGCCAAGAAGATTCCGCAGGCCGCGGCCTTCCAGCAGGAACGTGTCTGGGGCCAAGAGGCAATCTGGACCGATGGGGCGCATCCCCGTGAAATAGCCGGTGCGACCGTGGGTCTGATCGGCGTCGGCAGCATCGGACGCCGGGTGGCACAGATGGCATCAGCCCTGGGCATGCGGGTGATCGCTGTTCGCGAGCACGTAGAGAAAGGGAATCCCGAAGGCGTGCAGCAGGTGTTCGCGCCTTCGGCGATCGACGAGATGTTGAAGCAATCGGACTATGTGGTGCTGGCCGCGCCGCTAGTCGCTGCGACAACAAGGCTGATCAATGCTGACCGGCTAGCTACCATGAAGCCCGATGCTTACCTGATTAATGTTGGCCGCGGGGCGCAATTGGACGAGGCCGCGCTAGTCGCAGCGCTTCGCACGCGACGCATCGCGGGAGCAGCTCTCGACGTGTTTGACCGCGAGCCGCTGCCGCCGGAATCACCTCTCTGGGGTCTCGACAATCTTTTGATCACTCCACATACCGCTGGTCTCACGGAGAAACTCTGGCACCGGCACTACGAGTTGTTCTCCGACAATCTGCGCCGCTACCTGGCGCGGCAGCCCCTACGATTCGTGATCGACAAGCACAAGGGATATTGAGCGTCCGGCTTCGTGCTACAGTTTTCTGGGGCGCTCCCGATCGTCGTAGAGAGACTCCGGTAATTCACGGGCAACGAATTCCATGGAACAGCGGCTCATCTTGTTTAATTTGCTGTTCAAGCTGGGCGTGGCTGCGGCCGTGTCCAGCAGTCTGGTGCGCTCCAAGGAATTCAAACGCCTCCTGTTTCGCGAAGAGCGCACGTTCAGGCAGAAGGTATACCTGGTGCTCTGGTTCGGGTTGCCGATCATGGTTGGCGTCTGGACCCGAATTTTCTCGAAGAGTTTCCAGGCTGGCGACATGAGTTTCGAGACCGCGCTCCTGCTGGGCGTGATCGGTGGACGCTGGGCAGGATCGCTGGGCGGCGTTCTGGTGGGCCTACCTGCTCTTCTGCACCACGAGTGGGCCGCAATGCCCTTCGATGTGCTTTCCGGTTTTCTCGCCGGCCAACTGCGCACCTGGGCGGTCGATAAGGATGATATCTGGTCGTTCTCGCCGTTCATCGATGAAGGCATTTTTCGGATTATTCGGCGCAATCTGCCGCGTCCCCGACTGTTCGAATGGCAGATCATGTTTTTTTGGACGGTAATCGGCCTGCGTTTCGTGCAAACGCAGTTGGTGCAGTATTTCCCGCACTCCATCTTCAGCATCGAGAGTCCCGACAATTACTGGGTGTACAGCGCGATTTACGCCGCGGCAGTGACAGCGGTGGGAATTGAGCTGAAGATCTTCAACAGCGTGCGCATCCAGATCAAGCTGGAAGAGCAGGAACGCTTGCTGCTGCACGCTCGCATGGAAGCACTGCAGAACCAGATCAATCCGCACTTCTTGTTTAACACTCTGAATTCCATCTCGTCTCTGGTGCGGTTCGATCCCGACATGGCACGGGATGTGATCTTCAAGCTCGCGACAATCCTGAGGCGGCTGCTCAACAGCAGCGAAGCATTCGCACCGTTGCGCGAAGAATTCGAATTCATCGACAACTATCTCGACATCGAAGTCGTGCGCTTCGGGCGCGACAAGCTGCGCGTGGTCAAGGAACTCGATCCCGTGTCGCTCGACGTCGTCGTTCCCAGTATGCTGCTGCAACCGCTGGTCGAGAACTCCATCAAGCACGGGTTGGGGCCGAAAGTGGAGGGCGGCAGCATCTACCTGCGCAGCCGCGTGATCGATTCGCGCCTGATCATCGAAGTCGAGGACGATGGCGTCGGCATGGGTGGCGCACAATTGGAGGAAAGCAGCAGTTGGTCCGGTATGGGCATCGGCATGGCCAATATCTCCGAGCGTCTGCAGGTGCTCTACGGCGATACCGCGCGCATGACCATCGACAGTCACGAAGGGAAGGGAACACTGATCCGAATCCGGCTGCCTTTGGTGGAGGCGGCGAGTTCGGTTCCCGAGGGCTTCTACGCCGAGCGCTCCAGCACGCGCCGGTAGAAGTCTTCGTACTGCTTCACAATCTTGGTGGAACAGAAGCGCTCTTTGGCGGCCGCTCGAGCCTGCTGTCCCATCTCCCGCAGCAGGTCGTCGTTGCTGAGCAACTCGATCGCGTAACGCGCCATGGTCTCGACGTCACCCACATCAGCGAGATAACCGCTCTTGCCATGCTCGATGACCTCCGGCACTCCGCCCGCGCGCGTAGAGATGGGAACCACTTCACACGCCATGGCCTCGAGCGCAGCCAGCCCGAACGATTCCAGTTCACTGGGGATCAGCATGATGTCGGCGATGGATACTTTTTCCTGAATCTGGTCCTGCTTGCCCAGAAACAAGACGTCATCATGAATGCCCTTCTGCACGGCCAGCCACTCAGCGACGGAGCGGTCAGGGCCATCGCCGATTAACAGCAGCTTCGATGGCATCTTCTTGTGCACACGGTCAAAAATCTCAATCACATCGGTGAGACGCTTGACCGGGCGAAAATTCGAAAGATGCACCAGCACGCGCTCCCCGTTGGGCGCGTACTCCGCCCGCACTTTGGCAAAAGTCTCGGGATCGCGGCGGTAGACATCGCAATTCACCGAGTTGTAAATCACTTCAATGCTGTTCTTCACATCGAACACGCGCTGAGTGCGGTCGCGCAGGTAATTCGAAATCGCAGTGACGCCATCGCTCTGTTGGATCGAATAGCGGGTGATCGGCAGATACGAGCGGTCGAGTCCTACCAGAGTGATGTCGGTGCCATGCAATGTCGTGACGAATGGCAAGCGGCGGCCGCGAGGTCCATCGGCCAGCATTTGCCGCGCCAGCAGCGCGCTCACCGAATGCGGGATGGCGTAATGCACATGCAGCAGATCGAGATCATAGAGTTGCGCGACCTCCGCCATGCGAGTGGCCAGCGCCAGATCGTACGGAGGATAGTCAAAGAGCGGATACCGGGAAACTTCTACCTCGTGATAATGGATGTTGGGTTCCTCGCCCCGCAGGCGGATCGGCTGCGCATAAGAAATGAAATGGATTTCGTGTCCGCGTTGTGCCAGCTCAAGGCCGAGTTCGGTGGCGACAACTCCGCTGCCGCCGTACGTCGGATAACAGGTGATTCCGATCTTCATGTGCGAGGGGCCGCCTTCTTGTTCCCGTCATTCGATGGCTGGAATGGGCAGTGGTTGCAGATTTTACACGAGTGGCATGGCGTCGATGACGCGAACGGCGCGATTCTGCGTCTATTGGCCGTCTTTAGGCCCGAAGGCCTTCCCAGGGTCGAGTTTGTCGAGATGAGCCTGGAACCGTTTCTTGGATTCTTCGGGCAAGCCGGTGAATTCGATGCCCATGCCCACGCCGGGGTCGCGAGTGCGAACCACAGCCGAGGGTTGAAGACGCTCATCTTCGATCCATAGATCCACTCGCAACGCGGTGGCGACGGCGAGGGGCATGACAGTCTCTACATAACATCCGTTGCCGCTGATGTCTGTGGCATTCACGCGCAGCGGAGTATTTACGCGCTCGTCGCGCAATTCCAACGGATAAGAGATCTTGTGGCGAACAAATTTTCTGCGATTATCCTGGTGTGCCTGCGTCCGCTCTTCCGCCTGCATGTCTTTGGGAAGAACTGCAGCCCACGGACAATCCTGGTCGAGCACCAACTGAACACCCACCTGGGTTTTCTTCAGCGCTCCCGCATCGACCACCCAGATCACCTTGCATCGCGCCTTTCTGGTTTCGTACTGCACGCCGATGACATCGCCCACCTTCAGGTCGGGCTCAATTCCATACAGGCAAGCGCCCGTGGCGCTGATATTTTGCGCCATGGCATTCTGGAAGAAAGGTTGATTGTTGGAACCCATGCCCCACACCCGGACCTTCAGGTCCAGTGTGGCACGCGGCGCTGACCCTTGGGCCGACATCAGCGAAAACCTCCAGATTCGAAAAGCTCTAGCAACAGGGCGATCTGCGAATAATCATACTACTTGCTGTGATTTCAACAGGTTACCACAGTACCTGAGCCCCCTACGTCTGGCGGTACCAAAGGATGGTCGCGGTGGCGTTATCGAAGTGTTAAATCGAACGGCCCTACGAGGAGCCGGGTTTCGCCCCCAGTTCATGATAGGAGATGAGCTCAATCCCTTGCTGCGCAAGCACCTCGCGGGCTGCCGGCAGGGTCAGAACCCGAAGCTCCGTCTCGCGTGACTCGCGCAGACGGGTCTGGGCGATCTGCAGATCCGAGTCGTTGTAGCCGGGATGACAGACGAATTCCCACGTGCCCTCGGGAATGCTGCGAGCGATCGCGTAGAACAGCGTCTCGTCGAGCGCGCCGGTGACCACGATCCCGAGGGTGCCGTCGGGTGTGGCGAAGCCTTCACGGTCCACAGCTTCGCGGAACTTTCCGGCGAAGGTGCTCAAAATTCGCACTTCAACGTAGCGCGTCCAAAGGCTGGGACGCGTCAACAGGTGGCTGGATTGCAGAGGCAAGCGGGGCCCAAATGGATTGCGCACGGCGCGTACCCCGCAATCGGCCGCCACGCGCAACAGCGGACGCAATATCTTGGGAAACAGGTGCGTGTGCTTGTGGGTGTCGATATGAGAGACCGCGATGCCGGCGGACTGAATCTTGCGAATCTGCGCGGTGGCCTCGGCGGTGATTTGGTCGGCGGCCATGCTGCCGGCGATCGCGCGCGCGGCGAATGCCACCATGCCGTCGCGGAAGTGCTCCGCGGTCGTGAGAGAGGGAAGTTGCCCAGCAGCAAGCACCGGTTCGCCATCAGTAAGCACGACATGGCAACCCACGCTCAGCCTAGGGATTGTTTTTGCCAGCTGCGCAGCTTCGGCGAACGCGGCGCCGTTCGCCATCAGCGTCGAAGAAGTGACGATGCCCCGGGTGTGAGCTTCAACAATGGCCCGGTTCACACCCGGCGTGTATCCAAAATCATCTGCGTTGACGATCAAACGCCGCACGCAGCCAGTCTAGCAGGCAGAGTGCAGACGAGAGGCGTCGCACCCGAAGTCTGCGCAACCCGCGATGCATTCAGACATTCCAGCGTGTTGTGCGAACTTCATCGGTAGCGCTGCCATGTTTGCCGCACCACTACCACGCAGTTTGACCGTTTCCCCACGGCTCTCGTATACTCGTTGAGGCGCGGTTCGCGCGGATGCCCCTCATTCGAGTTCTGACCGGCGTGACAGTCTGGTCGCGCGAAGGTTCGAGGGGCGGTTAGCTCAGCTGGTTAGAGCGCCTGCCTTACAAGCAGGAGGTCGCAGGTTCGAGTCCTGCACTGCCCACCATCTGGCATTCCGTTCAGAAACCGGGGACGTAGTTCAGTTGGTTAGAACGCTGCCTTAGCAAAACCGGCATTTGTTTTCAACGCGTTCCCGTGTTCCTGTCGCGCTTCCTGTCGACATAGAAGCTGTCAATACAGTCTACTGCGTCCATCCCGTTCCCTAATTTGACCGAAATTACGACCCGGTCTATCTTCCATCCCCACCAAGGGAGATGGAAATGCCGAGAAAACAGAAATACGCACACAGAGTTGGCAGCTGTGCTCGGGTTGCTTATCTTCCGGCCTTCCTTAGCAACGTACGCCTTCTCGTCCAATTTACCTACCACATTTGTACTGCTGTCTGGCAAGGCCCGGCTTAGTCTGACCCACGTTGTATCCGACAGTCTGATCGCCATCGCCCACCTGGTCATCTCGGTGGCACTCGTCTTCCTGGTGCACCGGGGAAAACTTTCACTGGGCGTTCCTGACTTTCGGCCTCTTCATCGTTGTGACCTGCCCCTGCTTTCGTTCACGTAAGAATACAACAACGTTCAATCCAAACATAGCAGGGACTGGAGGCGACCGTTTCACGGAACGGCTTCAGTTGTACTTCGGATAGTTCCAAGAGCTGGCAGGTCCGCTCGCTGGTGTATTGGTCACCCGGGCACTCATCCAGCGGTTCCAACTCGAAAGGGGACGGCGGCTCGATTAGTTGCCAGAAGCTTCACGATCGCCTCGTGGTCGACAGGTCTGGAGAATAGGTAGCCTTGTGCGCGCTCGCAGCCGAGATGCCTGAGCAGATCCAACTGGACCTGCGTTTCGACCCCTTCGGCGACTACCTCCATACCCAGGTGGTGGGCGAGCATTACGATGACCCGAACAATTTCATGAGTCTCGGCGTCGCTCTCCATGCGGGAGACGAACACCCTGTCGATCTTCAGAGTGTCGACGCGAAAGGCTTGCAGGCGGCTGAGCGAGGAGTACCCCGTGCCGAAGTCGTCGATGTCCAACCCCACGCCGAGTGCCTTCAGCTCCGAGAGCACGCCCGCAGACTTTTCGGCATCCGCCATGGCAATGGTCTCGGTGATCTCTAGGTCGATGCATCGCGGATCCATGCCACTCTGCTGAAGAAGTTGACCGATCTGAGCAGCCAGATCGGCTTGTGCGAATTGTTTGGGGCTGATGTTGACGCTGAGGGAGAGGGGTGGGTCGGAGGGGAAGAGTTGCTGCCAGGAGCGCAGCTGATGACAGGCTTCGGGCAGCAATTGCCGATTGATAGACAAGATAATACCGGTCTCATCCGCGAGGGGAATGAAATCGTTCGGCATCACCATGCCTTGAGGGCGCTGCCAGCGAGTTAGCGCCTCGAACCCCACGATCTGTTCGTTGTCCAAGGACACGATGGGTTGGTAGTAAACGAGAAATTCTCCCGAGTCGACAGCCTTGCGCAGGTCCGTCTCAAGCTGCAGACGCTTGACTGCGCCAGCGTGCATGGCATTATCGAAAACCTCGCAGCGGGCTTTGCCGTTGTGTTTGGCTCGGTACATTGCGATCTCTGCGTCGCGGAGCACATCCTGCGCCTCGGTGCTGGTACTGCCACTGAATGCGATACCGATGCTTGCGGTGACAACGATTAGGTGACCATCCACATCGAAGGGAAGCGCCAGTCTCTCCTGAATGCGCTCGGCCACACGGATGGCGTCGCTGGGGTCGCGCAGCTCCTGGGCCAGTACCGCAAACTCATCACCGCCCGGCCTGGCCAGAGTGCTGTCGCCGAAAGCGGACTCTTCGTTTTCACCTTGGCGTGGACGCGAAACCGTATCGGCCCGGCGCAAGCAAGCCGTTAGGCGCTGGGCGATCTGAATGAGCAGGGCATCACCGGCGACATGGCCCAGGCTGTCGTTGAACACCTTGAACCCGTCGACGTCGATGAACAAGACCGCGAACTTGAAATCGGCATGGCGGCGCGAAATAGCGAGGGCACGCCCGAGGCGGTCGAGCAGCAGAGTTCGGTTTGCAAGGTTGGTCAAGCCGTCATGAAAAGCGTTGTGTGCCAGCATTTCCTCGGCTCGCTTGCGCTCTGTGATGTCGCGGTTCACGACGACCAGCCCTTCGGCTTGGCCTTTGGGCCCACGAATGGCGCTAGCCGTGGATTCCAGGACACGCCACGAACCATCCTTGTGGCGGATGCGATATTCGAGCCTCTCTCCGCAGCCAGTCACTCTCGCTTTTTCAGCCGCGTCTATCACGCGAACGCGGTCGTCGGGATGAATCTGTTCCATGGGAGACGTGGCGACCAACTCGTCCTGGCTATATCCGAGGATCTTCCGATACGCAGGGCTGTTGTACAAACGACGGCCATCTTTATCTACAACCGCGATCATATCCGCGGCGTTTTCGCTAATGAGTTGAAAGAGCCGGTCACGCTCCGCCAGTTGGCGCCGGGTCCGTTGGAGTTGCAAGTGTTGATACACCGTGTAGATGTCGAACAACACGACTAGAGCCGCGAGCCCACGAACCCACTCCCTCAGACTCAGGGAATAAAGCTTGTCGGTGGGCAGCTGAAATCCGGGAAACGTTAACGAAAGAATGCCAAAGGCCAGAACCAGTGTGACGGCTACGGCGAATCCCCAAAGCCACCATTCCCGGCGCTCGACTTGGCGCATTTGGGGTGGAAGGGACTCGGTGACGCTATTGAGTTGCTGTTCGTTGCTCACGTGATCGCAGTCTCTGTCTTTGGACGATAGTTCCGAACAAAGGAAACGCGGGCAAGTTGGTCCCGGCATCTCCGTGTGGTCATATCTCAACCAATGGCTTCTTGATCTGGGCCTTGCTCCTGAGCCAACCGTCGAGAATGTTGAGGTCGACCGGCGGAATACGGATATACTCACAGCCAGATGCTCCGTAGTTCCTAGTCCACAGTACCCGTGCTTCGATGTAGATTGGTCTCGGAGTGCCAGGCAACAACAGGCGAAAGCACAACACATCGCCGACCGCGAGTTCTAGTTTGCTGCTGAGGCCTACTCCGCCGTCGCCGATGTCGGTAAGCGTGACATCCACTGACTGATTGTTTTCGTTGGTCGCATGGACGGAACTCATCAGTGCGTACCTAGCATAACGGCGGTAGTCATACAACATTCGGGAATAGGCGGCCTTCAGCGACATGGCTCCCGAGGCTTCTGTTACGGGCTTACGAAGCACTACATGGGCACCAGGCACCGGGCGATCCTGCGAAGAGACCGCAACAACGGTGGGCCTCTGCCATTTCACAGACTTCTGGATTTTGTGCAAGAGATCTGCAGAGTCGTCCTCCCAGTCAATGATGATCAAATCCGTACTGCCTTCCGACAGTTGGTCGAAGGCTTTTGAGGAACTCACGCATAGATTTGTGCTGATCGACAGATTTCCGAGCAATCTGTTCATGGGGCAAACGACGCTGGGATCCCGCGACACCAGCAAGCACTCAAACGCTAGGTCGGATGTCATCTCCCGCCTCCTCTTGCCTGGGAACAGCGTTGCCAGCAAAGACTGAACTGGCCTTGCCTTTGCGTTTGCATCATTTGCCCCCGACTTGCGCGGACGGGTTCCCAGTTCGCCGCATCGTGCAGATGCACTTCGACTGCCAGACTCTTCGGTGCTATTTGTCTTTTCTCGCAGGGGTTCGCATGGAACTGAGGGCGGTTGAATGTCCAGAAAGCAGACGCCGATTCCGTTTTGCAGGCATCGACCGGCTGAGAGTCTTGTATGGGCCCCGAACGCGAAGGATGCTGTGGAGGTCAGCAGCGGCAGCCGAGCTTACCGCGGCAAACACCGAAGTTCGACTTCATCGGGTAACCACTGGATGAGCGCGAATACCGCTAGCTGCGCTACGCACTTACGTCTTTGCCTTCAATCTTCATCCGCGACAGCATTTGGTAGATGGTCGCACGACCGAGACCGAGGATCTCTGCAGCTCGTGCTTTGTTCCCGCCGACTCGCTCAAGCACTCGCATGACGTGACGTCTCTGAACTTCGTCGAGCGAAAGGAGACCTTCATCAATAACCGAGTCGCCCGCGAAAGCGGTTCGCAGCCTCTCCGGCAAATCATTGATATCAATAAACTTGCTGTCCACCATCATGCAGGCGTTTCCCACAACATTCTCCAGTTCACGGATGTTTCCCGGCCAGGGATAAGTCGCCATGACACCCTGCGCTCTCCGGGTCAGGCCCGAAATGGGTTTCTTATACTCAGCGGCGAAGCGCTCCACGAAGTATCGCTCCAGGAGGGGCAGATCCTCGCGTCGATTTGCCAGAGGTGGCAGAGCAATCTCGACCACAGCGAGTCGGTAATACAGATCTTCGCGAAACTGACCGTCGCGTACCATCTTTCTCAAATCGCGATGCGTAGCAGCGATCACTCGTACATCAACATTGCGGGAAACCGAAGCACCCACTCTCCTAACCTGACGATCTTGCAAGACACGAAGTAACTTCGCCTGAGCCCCTGGCGATAGATCTCCAATTTCGTCGAGGAAGATGACCCCACCATGTGCGGTCTCAAAGAGACCAGCCTTGTCCTGAGTCGCACCCGTGAAAGCACCCTTCACATAGCCAAAGAGTTCACTCTCGACCAGACTCTCCACAAGTGCAGAACAATTGCACGCGACGAACCGGCCTGAGGAGGCCCGGCTCAGGTTATGCAGCGCTCGTGAAACCAGTTCCTTACCTGTACCGGTGGCACCGGTGATGAGAACCGTTCTGAAGTGCGGTGCTACCCGGCGGATCTTCGCGAAGACATCAAGCATTAAGGGACTACGACTGACTATCCCTTCGAATTGACAGGCCTGCACTAGCTCCTTATCGAGGAGCAACGTTCTTCGCCTTATTTCGGCTTCTGCAAGGAAACTGGCAATTCGATGTCTTAGCCTACGAAAATCAAGCGGCTTCGTTAGATAGTCGCACGCGCCTTGCTGAATCGCTTCCATGGCAGATTCGGCCGAGTAATGTCCCGAAATCATTATCACGTTCGAACCAGGGTCCGAGGCGATCATCCGCTTCAGCACGTCCAAGCCACTCACTCCAGGCATGATCAGATCGAGCAGCACGATTCTAGGTCGTAGCTGCAGGAACATTTCGAAACCAGCGTCAGGATCTTCCGCTGTGAGTATTTCCAGTCCTTCGTCGCCGAGTGCGTCTGCGATGACCGACAGAGTCTGGGGATCGTCGTCAATCACCAGCAACTTGAAGATGTTCGGCCTGCTCATTGGGAACACCTAAGCTCGGTACTTTCACCCGCACATTGGTCCACTCTCCCAATGAGATAAACCATGACTAAGACTGGCTCTTGGTGTCGGGGCGTGTGACGAGGATCACAGTTCCAGGTGTTGACGGTAGCACGATGAGATCCTGCTCGAATTGGCTGGCCTCGAGACGACCTAACCCTGGGAGGCTTCGACAGAGGCGAGTGGGCTACAACTGCTGTCGGCGCAAAACACGGAAACCAAGTCTGCCCATGGCTGAGCAAGCAGTACAAATAAGCATACACATCAGCAGCTTTCGTATGAAGAGCTAGCCGCATGCAGTATACCACAAAGAACCAAGTATCAGTAACAAAGTGGATCACGGTAGTGTCTGAAATCTGCGTTGAAGCGCAAAAAGACTTGCACGCATTACCCGTTGGCGCTAACCGAAAGAGCATCTGCTAATTTGCAGGCCGCTGGAACTGTCTAGGTTGCTCTCGAGTTAACTTTGTTACGGCGGGAGGACACCATGGCTTTTCCTTTGGTTTTGGAATCCGACTGCATTCCTACTTAATTCCTCTGATATTTGGCGTCGATGTCCAGTTACTTTGTTCACAGCTGCGTAGGCCAAATCGCAAACCAAGGCAAGCTGCTTCGCGCTCTCTGTACCCGGTTCTGCCTTTTCGAGCAGTAGCTCACAACGGCCTATAAGGCCCGAGAGTTGGTTCACTAGATCATGAACTACTAACGAGGTTGGCTGGCGACATTTTTCCTTCGACCGCATTTGACTCACATCTCCCTCCAAGAGCATGGGATTGTGGCACACGTTCTGGACCGTTCTGTTTACCACTTCTGTCGTGTTACGAAATCCGAACACCACAACCCCACCTCAGTTCATCATCAGGCGAAGCATACCAGTAGAGAAAACCTCAAACGAACCGGGATTAGCTCCAGGGGGCGTTAAAGACGGGCTTTGTTGCCGGCAAACGTCTGCATGGCAGACAGTATTCCAGCCTGTAGCACGGTCAAGTCAGCGAGAAATGCAACCCTTTATGCCGACAAATCGAGAGCGGCCAGTCGGTTGCAGCCGCTCGATCGAGTTTGGTCACCAACATGCTGTTCTCCTGAAGGCTATGATCAAAGAACAAGTTCGACTCGACGGACTCTTATTCTCCAGCGACACGGACGTGCTCGGTGTCATGAGTCAGATTCTGGACACCTTCGCCATTAAGACCGAGGTTTTTGGCGAACTTGACTCGGCCGTTGACGCCGTCACCCACCGCAGACTTGATACCGTAATTGTGGACTGGAGCGGGGTACACGATCCAAATCGCGTCGTGCGCGCCGCGCGGAGGTCATCTCCCAATAGCAACTCCACCATTGTCGCCATGGTCGATCAGAGTTCCGAAGCGCATGCGTTGCTGGCCGGGGCTAACTTCATGATCCACAAGCCGATGGACCATGATCACGCGCAACGGTGTATGCGCGCCGCTTACGGAACCATGCTGCAAAACCGCCGGCGTGCGGCTCGGGTTCCGGTCGACCTCCCGGTGGTGGTCAGAGTGATCGGGGGAAAAGATTCGATGCCAAAATCAGCGACATCAGCATCGGCGGATTGGCCCTGCAGTGCAAACAGCCATTGGAAGTCGATCAGAAGCTCACGGCACTCTTTACACTTCCGGGCACCACGGGTCTGATTTATTTGTCCGGCGGGGTCGTGAATGCAGACGGGAAGGGACGGGCCGGAATTCGCTTCTCGTTCATTCCCGATGCCGACCTCACTGTGCTTCAAACCTGGCTGGCGAGCGAACTGACCAAACTGGAGAACGCAGAGATGCCCGTCTGCTCCGTCAGTGATAACGTGCACTGAACGATCACTGTCGAATCCACGAGACTGTCGCGTGAGACCAAGGGATCACTTTGAAGAGTCAAGAACAGATTCTCAAAGCAACGGGCGCGGATCACCTCTCGCAAGGCGTTGGATCCGACCTGAAAGCGCGAGCTGGATGCCCCAACGATTCCAGATCGCAAGCTCAGCTTCCTCTCGCATCGCAAGTTCACCCGCATACTTAAGATGCTGAGCCCAAAACCGAACTTTCGGTGAAATCAACCGATCATGTGATGTCCAAGAGCAAGACGGTATTCCGGAATAAAGTCTCACCTCAAGCGGGGTCGCGCTAAGACCCTCTAGCCAATACCAGCCCTAAGACCTTTGGAGTCTTACAGCTGCATAACTATCTTTCACAGCAAAGCTGTCCGGAAGTGTTCTTGCAATGATTACCCGTGCGAGAGCTCCGGGCGGAACGGTCCCCCTTGCCGCTTGCAAACAAAAGTCATCCAAATTGCGAGGGACAGTAATGCGAGTCAGAATCGCTGTGTGTGAGATTTTTTTCGTGCTAGCCGCCATGGCATCTTTCGCTCAGAAGACCTCAGGCCGGTTGCTGCCGAATGCTAGTACCCCTTTGGGCGCGGGAAGCAACACGAACTACGGCAACATGTTATCCGAATTCGAAGCAAACCAAGGTCAGGTCGACCCGCAGGTCAAGTTCCTGTTTCGCGGCAGAGGATACACAGCGTTTCTCACTTCAGGCAGCATGGTCCTCTCTTTGCGTCCTGCTAACGTAGTGGCGATCCCTCAGACGGGCAATCCCCCTAACTCCAGCCACGTCCCGCCGTCTTCGACCACAACCATGCAGTTCCGGTTGTCTGGAGCAGCCAAGAATCCTACCGTTATTGGTGAGGGGCAACAGCCGGGCAGGGTTAATTATTTTATTGGAAGGGACCCCGCCAAGTGGCACACAAATGTGCCCACTTATGCCAGCGTTCGCTACCGGAATGTTTATCCTGGAATCGATCTCGTCTACTACGGCAATCACCAGCAACTCGAGTATGACTTTGTGATTTCTGCTGGAGCCGACCCTGGGCAGATTGAATTCGAGATCCAAGGTGCCGAAGGGATTCGAATCGACGAATCGGGCAACCTTGTGCTGAAGACGGCCAGTGGGGATCTCCACTTCGAGAGCCCTATCGTCTACCAGGAAACTGACGGCCAGCGAGTTGTCGTCGACGGTGGATACGTGGTGAATGATCCGACCCATATCACTTTCCACGTTGCTCACCACGATTCGACAAAAACGCTGGTGATTGACCCTGTGCTGGTCTACTCGACGTATTTAGGAGGAAGCGGCACCGACCAGCCTGCTGGAATTGCCCTGGACAACACCGGCAGTGTCTATATCGCCGGGTACACGGACTCAGCCGATTTCCCGCTGGCAGCTCTGGGCTCACTTCCAATAGGAGCGGACCACGTCTTTGTGGCCAAGTTCGACCCGACTGGTTCGAATCTCGTATATGCGGACTACATCGGCGGCAGCAACCAGGACTTTGGCTATGCGCTCGCGCTCGACAGCGCGAACAATGTGTACGTAACCGGCAGCACACAGTCCACCGACTTTCCGGTAGTCAACGCTTATCAGGCCTCGGCGCCAGGCTCTTACACCGGCTTTGTGACCAAGATTTCTGCCGACGGCTCTTCGCTTCTGTATTCGACATACCTGGGAGGAGATAACTACGACCAGCCGGCAAGCATCGCTATCGACGGTGTGGGTGAAATCTCTGTGGCGGGCATCACTTCGTCCCAGAATTTTCCAGTGGTCAATGCCTACCAGCCGACAATTTCTCCAAACCAAGTAGGCTACTACGGGGTTTACGGCTTCGTGACCAAGTTCAGCGCTGATGGCTCATCACTGGTGTATTCGACGTTCTTGGGTGGAAACTCAAATGTCGCCCAAACCTGCACCCAGGGGCCATGCTGGCCAGCACCTTTCAGCCTTATCTATGGACTCGCTCTGGATGCTAACGACAATGCCTACGTCGCGGGGCAAACCAATACTTACAATTTCCCGGCTACGCCGGGCGCCTACCTCACGATCGACTCTGCTCCTCTAGATGCGATGATCGGTTTTGTGAGTAAGTTCAACAGTTCGGGAGCTTTGGACTATTCCACGTATCTGTACGGAACCAGTGGAGCCGCTGTGCAAATAGCTTCCATCGCAGTGGATGGCTCTGGCTCTGCGTACGTCACAGGAACAGCCCCCAGTGATGGAACTTTTCCGATCACATCCACGAGCATCTGCGACCCATCGGTCTCTTTTGGCGGGTGCAGCTACGCCTTCGTCACCAAGTTCGACCCGACCGGATCTACCTTGATGTATTCGACTTTCCTGGGTCTTTATAATTTTGCTTTTCCGCAAGCAATTGTACTCGACCAAAACAATGACGCTTATGTCTTGGCCGTTTCATGGGGCACTTCGTTTTCAATCCCGAACGGCATCGAGCCTTACACCAATGGAGCCGACCTCTTGGTGGCCGAGATCGATCCAGCTGCAAGTACGGAACTGTTTGCGACCTACTTGGGAGGGAGCAGCGACGAGTATCCAGCTGGTATCGCCGTGGACTCAAACGGGAACGTTTATATCGGCGGTCAAACCCTTTCCAGTGACCTCCCGGTTACATCGACAGCCTTTCAGAATACGCTGGCAGGGACCGCTAACGCCTTCGTGATGAAAATCGGACCGGACGCGGCACCAGCCGTGTCCGTGAGTCCTTTTTCTCTGCAGTACCCGGCCCAGTCGATTGGCGCTACCAGCCAGCCACAAACGGCCCTCCTTCGCAATATGGGCAGTTCACCGCTCTCCATTTCATCGATCACGACCACCGGAGATTTTGCGGAGACGGATAGCTGCGGAACTAGCTTACCCGCTGCCAGTAACTGCAGTTTCTCTGTGACTTTTACACCCACCGGGGTGGGGACCCGATCCGGGTCGATCCTGATTCAGGATAACGCAATGGGCTCGCCTCACGTCATCAACCTGAGTGGCAGCGGCTCTGGTGCTGTTGCCGCCCTGAGTCCCACAAGCCTAGCTTTTGCAGCGCAACCGGTGGGGACGTCCAGTGCGGCGCAAGCTGTGACCCTTACCAACACCGGCAATGCAACATTGAACATCGCCGGCATCCAGATGACTGGAGACTACGGGCAAACCAACACATGCTCAGCCATATTGGCCCCCAGCTCGAGTTGCACGATCAGCGTTATATTCACTCCGACAGCTTCCGGAACCCGCAACGGGACTCTGACCATCAGTGACGACGCTTTGGGTAGCCCTCAAAGTGTGAATCTCACCGGGACTGGTTCGATCGCTTCCGCTCCCGTCGCCACCGTGACCCCCGCAAATCTGGCTTTTGCAGCTCAATCTGTGGGGACCTCCAGTGCAGCGCAAGCTGTGACCCTCACCAACACCGGTAGTGCAGCTTTAAACATCACCGGCGTCCAGACGACAGGAGACTACGCGCAAAGCAATAACTGCCCGGCCAGTCTGTCGGCAGGGTCCACCTGCGCGATCAATGTGACATTTACTCCGACAGCTTCCGGAACCCGCAACGGGACTCTGACCATGAGTGATAACGCTTTGGGTAGCCCTCAAAGTGTGAATCTCACCGGGACTGGTTCGGTCGCTTCCGCTCCCGTCGCCACCGTGACCCCCGCAAATCTGGCTTTTGCAGCTCAATCTGTGGGGACCTCCAGTGCAGCGCGAGCTGTGACCCTTACCAACACCGGTAATGCAACGTTGAACATCACCGGCGTCCAGATGACAGGAGACTACGCGCAAAGCAATAACTGCCCGGCCAGTCTGTCGGCAGGGTCCACCTGCGCGATCAATGTGACATTTACTCCGACAGCTTCCGGAACCCGCAACGGGACTCTGACCATCAGTGATAACGCTTTGGGTAGCCCTCAAAGTGTGAATCTCACCGGGACTGGTTCGGTCGCTTCCGCTCCCGTCGCCACCGTGACCCCCGCAAATCTGGCTTTTGCAGCTCAATCTGTGGGGACCTCCAGTGCAGCGCGAGCTGTGACCCTTACCAACACGGGCAATGCAACGTTGAACATCACCGGCGTCCAGATGACAGGAGACTATGCGCAAAGCAATAACTGCCCGGCCAGTCTGTCGGCAGGCTCCACCTGCGCAATCAATGTGACATTTACTCCGACACAAACGGGAACTCGCAATGGAAGTGTGGCGATCAGCGACAGTGCGGTGGGCAGTCCTCAAACGGTGGGACTAACCGGCGCTGGATCAGATTTCAGCCTTGCCAGTTCGGCCGGTAGCGCCACCGTCAAAGCCGGCGCTACGGCAACCTTCACCCTGACCGTCGCTCCTGCGGGCGGGACGTTCGCGAACGCCGTCAAACTGAGCTGCAGCGGAGCTCCCGCAAAAACGACCTGTAGCCTGTCTTCGAGTTCGGTGACGCCGGGCTCGAGCTCGGCCTCCGTAACGATGACAATAAATACCACGGCACCGTCCGCTGATCTGGCACTGCCTGGTTCTGCAAAGAATCAGCCGGTGTTTGCTATGTGGATTGGGTTCTATGGACTCGGGCTTTTCGCATTGACGCTCACAGGATCAAAGCGGCGCACAAGAAAGGCATTGATGCTGATCGCAGTGGCGGTCCTCGGTGGTTCAATGCTGTTCATGTCCGCATGCGCCGGCGGTACTGGCATCGGCCCGAGTAACCAGTCCGGGACGACGCCGGGGACGTACACAATCACTGTGTCTGGAAGTTCTGGCGCTTTGCACCATTCTGTTCCCGTGATTTTGACGGTGCAATGAGAACGTTGCGACTGCGGAGTAGTCAGGTCTTAGTTGCAGGTCGCCATGTTCTGGGTTACGCCCTGAAGGCTGACGATGGAGTTCGCGACCAGGGGTGCGCTCCAGAACTTGTTGTGGTGTTTGCGCAGGTAGTATGCGGCGAGTATTGAACCGACGCTCTTCGCAGAAGCCACTGCGTACGCCCGGCCAACCGTCGGGTGAGTGCCGTACAAGTAAGCGGATTGAACCTCGACGTTGCAGACTCCCTTTTTCCCAGCCAGCCAGTTCTGGCGTGCGAATAGGGTGGTGTAAGAGTCGGCAAAGGTGCTACCGGTTGAAATCATAGCGAGGCTGAGGAACGTCGCATCAATGGGCTTCTTCGTCTCGAACATCTTTGGTGCTGGAACTGGACCAGGTGCTTCCACCATGTACGCTTCGGCCGCCGCGACCGAGCTGGGAGCCTCCGGCAGTTCCTTCGCCACAGAGATTCCAGTGAGGATTAATAGAGCCAGTGCCGACGATATGATCGATTTCATGATTTTTTCTCCTGTGATTGGCATCGACCGTGAGGCATCCGTGGTTTGTGTGCCTGCCACCGATTTGCTGCGATCCGTCATGAGTCCAGATTACGTTGGGACGTGTACCGCCGCAATCGCAAGAACGTAATAGCAGGTAGTAATGCAGAGTAACCAGCTGTTTGTGCCATAGCGATGCGACTCACGGGTGGGGGTGGATCTCATGTTTCCGGTCGTCATTAGAGCCGGACTTGAACAGGCTGCGACTCAATGACCAACCAGTCTCAACTCCGCCTTAAGATTTAGGTAAGGATGATCGTGGCTTGAGTGGTTAAAAACTGTGTGGCCACACCTTCTGCGAGCGGAGGCAGTCTCTATATCGAATGCCTGTGTACCAGACACTCTTTCTAAGTACAGCACAACTGTGTCCCTGACCAAAATTGGGAACGCTCGGAGAATCAATGGTTTATGACATGTCCAATTGTTGGACACCAAACTGCAGCCAAGCGGAGGAGGGCGCCCTGTGAAATTGGTCCTTTTGGTTGAGGACAGCGGATTCATGCGGATGGCTAATGAAAGGGCACTTCTGAGGGCAGGCTACAGCGTTGTGACTGCCCGCGACGGTGAAGAAGCGCTGCGTGTCGCTTGGGCGAGGCTGCCGGACCTGATCGTGTTGGACATGTTGTTGCCGAAGCTGGGAGGGCCGGAGGTTCTCCACGCTCTGAAGAACAACCCGAAAACCAACTTCATCCCAGTCATTATCTTGAGCAGCCTTCCTCAAAAAAACGAGCATACGCTAAGAAAAGAAGGTGCCGCCGCCTATTTCGAGAAATCGAAGTTGGAATTGGACAACAATTCTGACTCCTTCCTCCATATCGTGAAGAGAATATTGGATGGTGTGACCGAGCCCGAAAAGCAATCGTCACGCGCACGAAACTAACAAACCTCATGAGATACCTAAAAAGGAGTGATGTACTCGCGCGGATGAAGAACGACGGCAGATCACAGGATACGTTCTCAGCGGTTACGCAGCAGCTTGCGGCTCTTGAGAAGCGCGATTGGGAATTATGGACAATCGTGTGCTTCGCGGGAGTCATGGTTGCCATCGGGCTTCTGGCCCTAATTACTCCGGCAGCCTTCATGAAGCAAGACGAAGTTCATTTCCAGATCACGGTCTCACGACAACTGGTGGTGGGCTTATTCATCCTGTTCACACTGCTCAACAGTTACCTAGTTACGCGCCGCCTAGAGCTGCGGCGAACAAGACAAAGGTTGATCTCTAGCACCATTCAAAATGAATTAGTTCGCTTGCAGTCGTTCACAGATCCGCTCACAGAGGTTTACAACCGTCGCTCTCTCGAGGACATGGCAGGCCGATTCATTAGTCATGCGCGCCGCCTCCACAGCCCGATTACATTCATGCTGATCGACGTGGACCGATTCAAGCAGGTCAACACTCGATTTGGACACCTGACCGGCGATTTTGTGCTGGCAGAAGTTGCCACGCTGTTGAGAAGTTCCGTTAGAGGGTCTGATGCCGTAGTCCGTTATGGCGGAGACGAGTTCCTGGTAATTTTGGCTGATACGGGTGCTCTGGGCGCTTCTCGGGTGGTTCAACGCATCAGGAAGTACTTGCTGGACTGGAATGGATCAGGACATCTTGAAGATTTCGAGTTGAACCTTTCCATTGGCATATCTGAATGGAGTGACGGCACCACTCTTGATGAGATGCTTGACGCGGCAGATCGGGCTATGTACGCGGAAAAGGCTTCCAACAAGCCGAGGGTTGAAGTCCTAAAGCCCGTTGATCCCAGCAATGAAACTGCAGTTGGATTCGATTCTCGGTTGACGAAATCAGGGCAGGGCACTCAAAACCCATTAACCCAGTCGGCCCAGAAGTTGCCGTCAAGCCCTTGATGTATAGGAAAAATCAAGATTTCGCGTTCGGTGCGAATGTGTTTGTTTTTAGCTCGTCGGTGGGCGCTGTCCACTGCAACAAGCAATGCAGATAGTTTCTGCGTGGGCGAGATGGCTGTTTGGGGGCAGGCGGGATGTCGCGCAAGTCGGACCCGACGGCGGCGATTCGCTATGGGGCTTGGACTATGGGAAGCGCTGACGCGCTACTGGATGATGGTCGTTTGGAGATCGACAATTATGTCGCGGAGCGTGCCCTGCGAACGGTGGCTCTCGGTTGCAAGAACTATTTATTAGCTGGGTCGGACACCGGAGGCGAGCGAGCAGCTGCGATCTACAGCCTGATCGAAACAGCAAAGCTGAACGATCGCGATCCAGAAGCCTACTTGTGAGCAGTGCTGACCCGAATCGCCGATCATCCCGTCAATCGAATCGCTGAGCTGTTGCCTTGGAACCTTGACACTGATGGAGCGCTCCGACCTGCGATCGCTGGTCCGGTTCTGAGTGTTATGGTCTGATGTGAACAGTTTAAGATTGTCCTCGTTCACAGAGGCTGGCTCCGCCTTTGATTTACGATTCGTGAATGCACAATTTGCAGCAGGCCGCAAGCAGGAGAAGTCGGTTCGTTTTCGCTAGCGCACCCGTTCGGTTAGGTGTCTGGCTCCGTGCGACGGTCTGGCTCATCCTTGTTTTCGCCGCAATCACGGCGGGCTTTTTCCCCTAAAGTATCGGAGGCTCTTCCGTCCGCCCAGCACGCGGCTCGCACGGGGGAGCGGCTGTTTGAGCGGGTCGGCGAGCACTTGCAGGCGAAGGGATTGCGCCTCAGTACCGGGACCATCGTGGATGCGACGATTGTCAATGCCCCGAGTTCGACCAAGAACGCGCGACAGGAGCGGGATCCGGAGATGCACCCGACGCGCAAGGGCAAGCCGTGGTACTTCGGGATGAAAGCCCACGTGGGAGTGGACAGCCAGACCAAGCTGATTCATTCCGTGGTTGAAATGCGAGCGAATTCAACTTGACACGATAAATTGTCATATGCAAATGTAGTAATGTAATGCCAGAGTTGAGTCAGTTCAAGGCGGAGTTCTTCAAAGCACTAGCTCACCCCTTACGAATCAGGATCTTGGACGAGTTGCGCCGCGGCGAGGTCGGTGTGAATGACCTTTGTGTGCGCTTGGATGTAGAACAAAGCACGTTGTCCCAGCAACTGGCCGTCCTGAGGAATCGCAGCATTGTAGTAGGCAGGAAAGACGGACAGAGTGTCTTCTATTCGGTTCGCGACCCGGAAATCTTCAGGCTGTTGGATGTCGCCAAGAAGATTTTTAACAACCACCTGATCGACGTAAAAGACCTGCTATCGCAGTTGGCCGTCACTTCTGCCAGCAGAGGCTAGGCCGTACTTTTTTGTGAGCGTGTATTCAAATATCGTCATATTAGGTACTTCAGCTTTACTCGCTGGCGACCCGTTGCCTATACAAGGCCGGACGGCCTGTTGTTCGGCACCTGCTGTTTTGCGAGCGGGGCTCCTTGCAAAAAGGGGCCTGACTTTGGCGCCTTCCGGATCTCTCTTCAGTCCGCAGCAGGCTTCCGGGCTCAACCGTTCCAAGGCGAGTGCCACCGTCTCCCAGGCGGTCCCGGTGGCAATCTCCGATCCTCCTTTTCTCAGGCACCCGATCCAGTTCGGCCCGAACAGTCTTGAACTAACCGTTGCAGGCAGGAACATGCTGAAACGAACTGCCGATTGGCTGCGGCAACACCGCGAAGCGCGAATTCTGATAGTCGGTTCGTGTGATTCGGGGGGCTCGGAAACTTGCACACACACGTTGGCCGAAGCGCGTGGTGCCGTAGTCCAGAAGTTCCTGGGAAGCGCTGGCATTGATCCCGATCAAATCGTTGGAGTCAAAGGTTGGGACCGTCTTGACCAAAGCTGCCAGGCATCGGAAGTCGACTGCCAGAGATTCAATCGCAGTGCCCGGATATTCATGGCCAGTTCGGTCGCACCTTGAAGGAGAAGCAGTCCGATGCGCGGTTCCATCACACGGATTTCGCGGAAAGACGGGTCCGGTTGCATTCTGGCCGAAGACGGGAAGGAAGTCTGTTTTGAGCGGTCTAAGGCAAGCAACGGGGTTGGACGAGCTCAGGGGGGGGCACTGGGTGGAGTTCGACCTTCAGTACCGGGTTTGAGCAGCCATGCGCAGTGAACATCAGGCGGTTGCAGCGCGATGCCGGCCAACGTCCAGGAGCACGATTGGCACGAAAACAGAGGACTCGCGATATGGCCACAGGACCGAATAAGGACACGACTGCGGTGGCAGCGCGAAGCTTCTTGATCTGGGGAGAGGAGTTTTCCAGAAAGCGGCGGTACGCAGCCGCCGAGAAGCTCTATCAACGTGCGTGGGGTCTGGTAGAGAGAACGCTGGGGCAGGAACATCCCATGATGGCCGAAGTGTTGGAGTGCTATTCCGATCTGCTTAGAAGAACCAATCGCTCGGCGGAAGGAATTGCTCTGAAGAACCGCGCGGAAGCGATCTGGAGGGCTTATGGCGCTCGTTTCTGCCGCACTCGTATTCAGAGCCATGCAGTTTCCCGTAACTGCGCAGAAGGAGAAGGTTCCGACTGATGGGTAAAAGTGAGCAGCGGCTACGGCCATGGCGGGTTTGTTTTGGTATGGCAGGAGGTTTCTGAATGTACTTTCCCGCGGAATACGTGCTCGACAAGCTGGAAATCTCAGCCACTCAGCTGGAAGATTTCGAGGGAGAAGGGATCGTTCACGGAATCCCGAAAGTGGGGCGCGTTTTCTACTCATCCCGGGATATGTACCGGCTCAAGGGGATCCTTCTCTTCATGAGTCGTGGTTTGACGCTCGCAGAGGCGCAACGGAGGGTGGACCACCCTGTAGAAGAAAGTTCTGCTGCGGAGAGCCGGAGATAAAGCAGAGGATGCTGATGGAAGCTCACTCGCGGATGAGATTAGGCCGGGAGGCGCCGGTCAATTCCTTTCTGCTCTGCACGGTCCTGGCCAAGCAGACGCGGCGTTTGGGTCGATTGATGCCGGACCGCGGCATACCGGAACTGATCACGATTGCAATGAAAAATTGTGCGGACTACGAGCTCGTGCTTGAACTCGGCCCGGGAGTTCCTGTAGTGATTCGCGACAAAGCGATGCAGATAGGCCGGATCACAAGGCGTGCAGAACCATCGGTTGCGTCGGGCCCGGGGCAGTCGGAAGGGAGTTGGTTTCGAGATGCCGTTTCGGCCGCCGCGCAAGCTGCGGGACATCGCGAGCCCACGGGCGACGCATCGCTTCCTGGCGAGAGTTTAATGGGTGCTCACCTTTTTGTGGGCGGCAGTGCCGATGCTTCTGATCTTCGTCGCGATTTGTCTGGCGTTCAAAGGAAACACTCAATGAGCAATTCCAATGGTGTGGATCTAACTCGTCTCCGGCAATTGCAAGCGATGGCAGAGAACCTGTGCACGCTGGCGAACCGGCATCGCGAAAATCACAATTACGTCGTGGCCCATGCTCTGTATGGCCGTGCTTTGACCATAGCGCAAGAGATCCACACTTCTGAGAAAGATGGGAACAGTCTCGTTACCCGAATCCGAGCAGACCAGCAAGCCGTCTTCGAAATGCTGCGCTCTATGGAGAGTAGTCCAGAAAAGCCTCCGCTGGAGAAAGCAAAGGAGGTTGGCCGATAGAGTCCTCGCTCGGCAAAACATCGAGTCAGTTCCGCCGCTTTATCCCTAGACTAGGCACTATGAATGTTCCCCAACCTCATATAGGAGATTCTCATTCACTTCGAACTGGTGAGCCGGGTAGCACCCGCACCGGCACCACCGATCGTGGAAAAGCAATTATGAACGACTGGCTGCCAAAGTCTGTGCTCTGCCTTAAGTCTTATACGAAACGTATGTTTGTGGGGGACCTCCTTGCTGGTATCACCGTAGGACTGGTTGCACTCCCGTTAGCCATGGCCTTCGCGATCGCCTCGGGCGTGCCCCCTCAAACGGGCCTCTACTGTGCGATCGTCGCGGGCTTTACGATCTCCGCGCTGGGAGGATCCTCGACCCAGATCGGCGGTCCAACCGGCGCATTCGTCATCGTCGTGTATGGCATTGTCGCGAAACACGGTGTCGATGGGCTGTTCATGTGCACCCTGCTGGCCGGCGTGCTGCTCCTGATCCTGGGCGTCACCGGCTTGGGTACGGCGGTTAAGTTCATCCCCCGCCCCGTCGTCGTAGGTTTCACCAATGGCATTGCCGTCATCATCGCCAGCACGCAGATCAAGGATTTCTTTGGGCTGAAAATAGACAAGGTCCCAGGTGAATTTGCGGCCCGAATCCTGGCCTATGCCCACAACTTTTCATCGTTCTCGCCCCTTGAAACGAGCATGGGCGTTGGCGCGCTCGTCGTGATTATCCTCTTCATGCTCTTTGTGAAGAGAGTTCCGGGCTACATCGTCGCTCTATTTGTCGGTACCGCAGCGGTCGTGGTTTTCAAACTCCCGTTAGAAACCATCGGTACTCGTTTTGGCGGGATTCCCTCAGGACTTCCCAAGCTCACGATTCCGCACTTTCGGGTGGATCTGCTGCGCCCGCTCATCTCCCCGGCCATCACGGTCGCCATGTTGGGCGCGATCGAGTCGCTCATGTCTGCGGTGGTTTCCGACCGGATGAGCGGGGACAAGCACAACCCGAACGTCGAACTGGTAGGCCAGGGAGTCGCCAACATTCTCTCGCCGCTGTTCGGGGGACTGCCAGCTACGGGAGCGATTGCTCGAACGGCCACCAACATCCGTTCTGGGGCCAAGACGCCGGTCGCGGGAATGGTCCACGCCCTCACGCTTCTCGCAATCATTGTCTTTGCCGCGCCACTGGCCCGCTTTATTCCCCTGTCCGTTCTCGCTGCCATATTGCTGGTGGTCTCCTACAACATGGGCGAATGGCGGGAGATTCCCGAACTCTTCAAACAGTCCCGGTTTGAGATTGTCGCCTGGCTGGTGACGTTTCTTCTCACGGTCTTTGCCGACCTAACCGTGGCCGTCGAAGCGGGCATGATTCTGGCGGCGCTGGTGTTCATCCGGAAAGTTACACAGACCACCACTGTGTCCGAAGTTACGGCAGAATACATTCACGAAGGGCACGTGCATATCTTGCAGCACAAAGAAATTCCGGGTTACGTCAGCATCTTCAGAATCCATGGGCCCTTCTTGTTTGGCGCAACTGACAAGATCGATACGATCGTCTCTCGGTTGCCTGATCTCCCTCCTATCGTAATTCTGAGACTTCGGAACATGACCGCGATTGATTCCACGGGTCTTCAGGCACTGGAGAACCTGGCGGACCGTGTGCACGAATCCGGGCGGCAACTCATCCTTTGTGGTGCCAGGGAACAACCCTTACTGCGAATGCGTGAGACTGAATTTCACGAGCATGTGGGCGAGGAGAACATTTGCCGGAGCGTGGCTGACGCCCTCGAGCGAGCCAAGACCCTGTTCCCCGAGGGGGCAACGCAGGGTACGGGAGGGACCAACTGGGGACGAAGAAGCACCGACCTTGCCCCCTCGAGCGCAGCATCGGCCGCAGCCCCGTTGACTAAGGGGAGATAGCTAGGTAGTAGATGTCAGTGATCCGAAATTGACGCTCGCAGTGCAACTGTTCCAAGCTAACGAGGATGCGCCATGGGTAATGGCAAACAGGGTTCATGAACACGTTCCCGGTCAGCGCGGCCTTCGCACTTAGTCTTGCAGCTTATGCTGCGGGCGGCGTCGCTTCGCTCGCGAGTTGGCGACGACCGTCCATGGCTCGCAATATTTGTTGTGGTGTGGCCTTGGCGGGCGGCGCCCTGGGAGGGCTCGCTGCCGTTCTCGGCATCCTTCAAGGGACTCCAGTCCAGTGGTCGGTCCCCTCGGGCATTCCGCTCTTTGCCTATAGCTTCTACTACGATGCTCTGGGCGGTTTCTTTAACCTAATCCTGGCGATTCTTACGATCGCTGTTTCAGTCTACTCATTCGGCTATCTGAAAGAATTCGAGGGCAAGAGGAACATCGGCTTCTTTGGTTTCTTGTTCCACCTCCTGCTTCTCAGCTTGACCATTGTCTTTACAGCCGCCAATGCCTTCTTGTTCTTGATCGGATGGGAAGTGGGGGCGCTTGCCGCCTACGGATTGGTGGCGTTTTACCACGAACAAAGGGAGAGCCGGCAAGCGGGATTGCTTTACATCATCATGGCGCATGCCGATGTTGGGTGTCTACTTCTTGGTTTCGTTCTTTTGATCCAGGGGAGCGGCAGCGCCGAGTTCGCTAGCTTTCACACCGCCGCCGCGCATTTGTCCAGCGCTCGCCAGTCCGCTGCGTTTGTTCTTTTCTTCCTGGGCTTTGGTATT
The DNA here is from genome assembly GCA_963701935.1 of uncultured Acidobacteriaceae bacterium. Classification (GTDB taxonomy): domain Bacteria; phylum Acidobacteriota; class Terriglobia; order Terriglobales; family Acidobacteriaceae; genus Sulfotelmatobacter. The sequence goes on from CAVPBT010000008.1 coordinate 619,130, forward strand.
AAAGCAGGAGTCATCCCCTTTCATATTTGGTTGCCTGCCGCCCACCCGGTGGCACCAAGCAATGCGTCGGCTCTACTTTCCGGCATCGTGATCAAGGCCGGCATTTACGGCATGACGCGTATTTTCTTGGATTCACTGGGAGGCGTGCCATCCTGGGCAGGGTTGGCAGTGCTTATCGTGGGCGTCGTCTCCGCCGTTTTGGGCGTCTTGTATGCCTTGATGGAGCACGATCTCAAACGGCTCCTGGCCTACCACAGCATCGAGAACATTGGAATCATTCTCATGGGGCTGGGCGCCGCTTTGATCTTCCGTGTGGCCGGGCATCCGCTGCTCGCTGGAATAGCCCTGATCGCGGCGATGTTTCACACCCTGAACCATGCCATCTTCAAGTGCCTTCTGTTCCTGGGAGCGGGTTCGGTACTGCATTCGACGGGAACGCGCAACATGGAGGAAATGGGCGGCCTCATCCGTCCCATGCCCGTGACCGCGTTGTGTTTCTTGATTGGCGCAGTCGCCATCTCCGGCCTTCCTCCTCTGAACGGATTTGTCAGTGAATGGCTGACTTACCAGAGTCTGCTCGCAGGTTTTGGCGCGACTGGAGGGTTGACGCGAATTTTATTTCCGCTGGCCGGCTCGATGCTGGCGCTGACCGGCGCCCTGGCGGCGGCGTGCTTTGTGAAGGCCTTCGCCATTACATTTCTTGCTCTACCTCGCGGCGCGGAGGCGAGCCATGCGCACGAGGCGCCGCGTTCGATGCTGGTGGGCATGGGTACCCTGACCGTAGGTTGCGTAAGCTTGGGGTTGGGCGTCACCTGGTTCCTCCCGGTGTTCAACGCGATGACGGAGCAACTGCTTGGACAGCGCGTAGTGGCCAGTCTGATAACCGGAGATGGATTCGTGCTTTCCGCCGGCACACCCCACGGCGGCACAGTGTCTACCGCAATCATCGCCGTCGGCCTTGTGATTCTGGCGCTTCCGGCAGCTCTCCTGGTGTCGAGGGCGACGAGGCGGTTCGGACGCAAGAGCGGCCCGGTATGGGACTGCGGCTTGCCCGCGCTTTCGGAAGAAAACGAATACACCGCCACCGGATTCTCGAAAGCGCTGCGGATGATCTTCTCGGTCCTATACAAGCCGCGGCGGGAAATTCAAGCCGTCTTCGATGTCTCGCCATATTTTCCCAAAGAGATCCGGTTCGAGAGTGAAATCGAACCGACGTTCGAGAAGTGGCTGTATGCCCCTCTGCAGGAGTTCATCTTCCGGATTTCCGGCAGAATGCGGACCATTCAGGCGGGAAGCATTCATGCCTACCTGGCCTACATCTTCGTAACTCTCGTCTTACTTTTGCTGTTCGGGGTGCGCAAGTGACCGAATTGCTCACCAACTCGGGGCTGCAGTTAGTGTTGTTATTGCTCGTTGCACCCTTGCTCAGCGGTGTGATCAAGACGCTGAAGGCTCGACTTCAGACCCGCCGCGGGCCGGGCGTTCTGCAATCGTACCGCGACATCTTCAAGTTGCTGCGCAAGGGAATGGTGATCCCGGAGACGGCGTCATGGATTTTCTCTGTGACTCCCTACGTGGTCTTTGGGACGGCCACCCTGGTCGGACTCATGATCCCGATGACCACGACCCATGCCCCTTTCAGCCTTTTCGGTGGTGTCCTCGCAGTTGTCTATCTGTTGGCGCTGGGTCGCTTCTTCCTCGCCCTGGGCGGGCTCGACACCGGAAGTTCGTTCGGTGGTTTGGGCAGCAGCCGGGAGATGACTATTTCCGCAATCGCTGAGCCAGCCATGATGCTGGCGATTTTCACGGTTGCCCTGGGAGCGAACTCGACCAACCTGAGTGAAATGGCGAAAGTTGCTGTCGGCCAGAGTTGGAGGTTCCTGGCGCCATCGCAGATGCTGGCATTTGCGGCGCTTTTCATCGTACTGATTGCCGAGACCGGCCGTATTCCGGTGGACAACCCAGCGACCCACCTCGAACTGACCATGATCCACGAGGCTATGGTTCTCGAGTATTCGGGACCGTATCTTGCCTTGATCGAATGGGGCGCTTCGATCAAGCAACTGGTGCTCATGACGTTGCTGGTCAACACGTTCTTCCCGTTCGGCTTGAGTTCTGACTGGACGGCACAGACGGTTGGGGTTGGACTGGCCTTCTATCTTGCGAAGTTGTTGCTGCTCGCGTGCCTCATTGTCCTTGTAGAAACCACCAACGCGAAGTTGCGCCTGTTTCGAGTGCCGGAATTGCTGATGGTTGCTTTCATTCTCGGAGCGCTCGCGCTCATTTCGACGTTTCTGTTCTGAGGTCGCGCATGCACTTTGTCCCTAACCCGGAGCTTGGCAACCGAATCATCACCTTGATGGCGGCATTGGTTCTGGTACTGCAGATCGCCGCGGTGGGACAGCGCTGGATCATTTCGAGCATTCGCATCTTCGCGGTGCAGTCGTTTCTCTTGGGGGCGATCGCGGCGGTCATCGCGTATTTCAACCAGGCCAGCCACATCTATGTCGTCGCGCTGCTCACGGTCTTCTTGAAAGCGGGACTCCTTCCCCGGTTGCTGGAGCGACTGGTGGAGAGAATCGGAATCCGGCGCGAGATTGAGCCGCTGATCAACATTCCGCTATCAATCCTGATCACAGGAGGCCTGACGTTGTTGGGGTACGTGGTCGCGGAATCTTTCTACCATCCGGAAGAGACCTCTGCCCGAGCGGCACTGGGACACAACACACTCGCTGTTGCCATCGCGCTGTTCCTGATCGGCTTTTTTACCATGGTGAACCGCCGCAAGGCGTTGACGCAGGTGCTGGGCTTGCTGTCTCTGGAAAACGGCCTTCTTCTGGCCGCAATTTCATTGACCTATGGAATGCCATTAGTGGTTGAGCTCGGCATCTTTTTTGATGTTCTGGTCGCGGTCATGGTCCTCGGCATTCTCGTCTTCCGCATCCGTGAGACGTTCGACTCTATGGATGTCAGCAAACTGCGGAAGTTGAGAGAGTAGCCCTATGATTCTCCTCGGACTCCTTATCGTTCCTCTGGCCGCCGGTCCCTTGGCCTTCTTGCTCCGGAGACGGCGCGTGATGGAGGTGATCAATCTTGCCGCCTTCGCAATTCTATTGGGTATGGCCGCCGTGTTGGTCGCTCAAGTGCTTCGGAACGGTTCCGTTTCACTCTGGAACGGGTTCTTCTATGCCGACGCTCTTAGTGCGCTGGTCGTGCTTTTGTCAGCGTTTGTGGCCCTGGTCTGCTCTGTCTATGCGGTCGGCTATTTTCGTCACGACGAGAGCAGCGGAGTTCTGCAAGAGGCCGAGGAAGTGGGCGGCCGCTTTGGTGTCCAAAAACTTCGAGAGTACTACACTCTTACGCCTCTGTTTGTTTTCTCCATGATCCTGGTCGCACTCGCGAACAACCTCGGCATCCTCTGGGTAGCCGTTGAAGGAACCACCCTGGCGTCGGTCTTCCTCGTCATGTTTTATGGGCGCGAAACATCTCTTGAAGCTGCCTGGAAGTACGCCATCATTGGCGGCGTTGGCCTCTCCATGGCGTTGTTCGGCACGATTCTGACCTACTACTCCGCTTATCGGGCTCTCGGTACCGACACACTGGCGGGTCTGAACTGGTCCGTTCTCGCCGGAAACGCCGGCCACTTTGACCAGCCGACCATGCGGCTGGCTTTTATCCTTATTCTTCTGGGCTATGGAACCAAGGCCGGCATCGCTCCCATGCACACCTGGAAGCCAGACGCTTATAGCGAAGCGCCGATCCCCGGGGCAGCGATGCTCGCAACGGGAGTCCTCAATTGTGCTCTCTATGGTCTGGTGCGGTTCTACATCCTCAGTTCGAAATGCCTTGGGCCGCAGTTTGGGTCGCGCCTCCTCATTCTGTTCGGGTTGCTCTCCATGGGAGTGGCCGTCCCCTTCATCCTGGTGCAGAAGAACTTCCGGCGGCTCCTGGCCTATTCGAGCATCGACCATAGCGGGATCATGGTGTTGGCGCTTGGTTTCGGAGGCCCCCTGGGTATCCTGGGAATGCTTCTGCACATGACCTTTCATTCCGTGACCAAACCCTTGCTGTTTTTCTGCGCCGGAAATGTCCAGCAACACCTCAAGACGGACTTGTTCCGCAAGGCGAAGGGCGGCTTGATTCATTCAATGCCGCTGACCGGGGCGGCTTTTCTCGTGGTGACGCTTGCGGTCACGGGCTCGCCTCCTTTCAGCTTTTTCCAGAGTGAGTTCACCATTCTGCGGGCCGGGTTCAGCAGCGGCTCTCTTGTGCTGTCGGTTTTGTTCGTCTGTTTTCTCGTGTTAATCTTTTCCGGCTTCCTCGTGCACATCGCGAATCTAGTCCTCGGCGAGGACCCAGGCCTTCCTCATGCCAATATGTGCGGCTGGAAGAAGTACTCTGTCGCGGGCTTGGCCGTGGTTATTCTCGTGATGGGGTTTTGGATACCCGCTCCATTGTTCAGGCTGATTCAGAATGCCGTCGGCATCGTGGTGGGTGGATGATGACGCAAGCCACGTCCGCAACAACGTCCGCAATGTTCGAAGCTCTGCGGCAGAAGCTGGGCTCGCAGGTTCAGTCCGTGCGTGCGGACCGCGAGGACGAAATCTATGTTCTTCTCGGCGATCCCGATATTCGGCCCATCACACAACACTTGCGCGGCGAATTCGGGGCCAGGTTGGTTACAGTTTTCGCCGAAGACCGGCGTGCAGCAAAAGGCGTTTTCTTCAACTACTATGTCTTCGAACAAAAGGATAGTGCTCCGTATTTGATCGTGCAAGCGCCAGTGCCGTCCGATAGTCTTGAGTTTCCTTCGCTGTCCGCCGAACTGCCGGCAGTCAACTGGCAAGAACGCGAAATTCAGGATTGGTTTGGTCTGAAGGCCATGGGACACCCGAATCCCCGCCGGGTCGCCTTGCATGACAATTGGCCCGATGTCTACCCCTTGCGCAAGGACTTTGCTCTCGAAACAGTGTTGCCGCCCTTTGAGGGAGAACGCCATATCTACCGGCCGGCTTTAGGGGAAGGTGTCTTTCAGGTGCCGGTGGGACCGGTTCACGCGGGAATCATCGAGCCCGGCCACTTCAACTTCGCGGTGGCGGGTGAACCGATCCTCTATCTACAGCTTCGAATGTTCTACACCCATAAAGGCACCGAAAAGCTATTTGAGCAGTTGCCCATACACAAAGCCGTTTTCTTGGCGGAAAGCATTTCGGGAGACTCAAGTTTCTCTCACGGCACCGCCTTTTGTCAGGCCATCGAACGCGCGGCCAACATTGAAGTGCCGCTGCGCGGTCTGGTGATGCGGACCATCCTGTTGGAACTGGAACGAATCTGTAACCATGTCGGCGACATTGGGGCCATTGCGACGGATGTCGGCTTCGTCATAGCGAATGCCCATGCCAGCCGCTTGAAGGAGGCGATGGTCACCTTAAACGAGCAGTTGACTGGCAGCCGCCTATTACGCGGCATGGTCTGCGTCGGTGGAGTGCGCAGGGGCTGGGACCAGGGGCAACTGGATATGCTGCTCAATGCAGTCGACTCTTTCGCGCGCGAATTTCAGGACCTGATCAGTCTGATTGACAGGTCCGAATCCACCCGCGACCGTCTGGAACAGACCGGAGTCTTGCGGCCCGACAAGGCACGGGATCTGGGCATCGTGGGCGTGGGAGGGCGTGCCTCAGGGGTCGATCGGGACGTGCGGCGCGATCATCCTTATGCCGCGTATTCTCGCTACCCATTCCGCGTCCCGGTCTACCAGGCTGGAGACGTTTGGCACCGGATGCAGGTCCGCATCGACGAAGTGAACGAATCGATTGGCATCGTTCGAAGCGCTATGACGGATGGTCTGCAGCGGGAGTTCCGTGTGCCAGTGCCCTCCATCCCGTCAGACCGCTGCGCCCTGAGCGCAGTCGAAGGTTGGCGCGGGGAAATTATCCATTGGATTCGCACCGGGCCTGATAATCATCTGCAGCGCTGCAAGATCAAAGACCCCTCGCTCAACAACTGGCCAGCGCTGGTGGAAGCGGTCCAGGGAAACATCATTGCGGATTTTCCCGTCATCAACAAGAGCTTCAACCTTTCCTACTCGGGGACGGACCGATAAACGATGTTCAAGATTCTTCAAAAGACGGTCAGCACGGGAACAGTCACCGCAAACTATCCGGCCGAGTCCGCTAAGATCTCCGATCGCTTTCGCGGACGTCCGAGCTTCGATTTCGACAAATGGAAGGACGCGCGACCTGATGCCGAGGTATGTCCGACCGGGGCTATTTCCCTATCCGACAAAGGTGATTCCCGGAAAGTCACCGTCGATTACGGTCTCTGTGTCTTCTGCGGCTTGTGCGCCGACGCATCGTCCGAGCAGGCGGTGCGCATCACCCAGGAATTTGAGCTGGCGGCGTCGGACCGCCGTAACCTGGTTCTCACCGCGGAATACACCCTGAATGCCGACCGCACGCACCGCGTGTTGCGTAAAGTTGATCGCAAGTTGGTGAGTACCGAAACGGACGTCGAGAACGTTGGGCAGAAAGCGCGCGAGACCATCCAGAAGATCCTGGGTCGGTCTCTCGCCATCCGTGAAGTGGATGCCGGGTCATGCAACGGATGCGAACTGGAGATTGTCGCCCTGAACAATCCGGTCCACGACATCGAACGCTTCGGAATTCAATTCGTTGCCTCTCCTCGTCATGCCGACATGCTCCTTGTCACTGGCCCGGTAACGCGGAATATGGAGCTCGCGCTTTTGAAGACGTATCGGGCGATGGCGGAACCAAAGGTAGTCGTCGCGGTTGGTGCTTGCGGAATCAGTGGCGGCATCTTCGGCGTGAACTATGCGTCTCTTGGAGGCGTCGATAAAGTGCTTCCGGTGGATGTTTACATTCCTGGTTGTCCACCTCGGCCACAAGCTCTTCTTCATGGAATCCTCCTCGCCATCGGACGTCTGGCTGAACGACTGCACAACGACCGCGCGGGTTGACCCGCAATTCGGATCTTTGGTGTGCTGAGGATTCACGGAGTCTCCGCTTGAGCGAGGCGGGGAATCTGACGTGCTCAGGACACCGCAAACTGAGGCGGTTCGATATATGACTTGGCTGCCGAAGTTCGTAGTCTGTCTTAGCTACTACGACCATTTCCGCTTCCGCTTCGTTAGCCAGCAAGTCCCCGAACTTCTTGGCATCCGTTCGCAAATCATCGCCGATCCAGTCCCCCGCGCAGCGCTAGCGCTTGTGCGATATCCCGCGCAGATCGAGCCGCACGCAATGATTTTGGCCTTTGCGACCTTGATCCTGATAATGGCCTGTAGAAGAGCATCCAGATACATTCCGACCAGCCTTATCGCGCTTGCCATTGGTGCTTTGTTGGTGAAGTTCGGACATTTCCCCGTGCCACTATCGAAGCGCTCTTCGGATCAGATTTAATGTCATACCGCATGCATCTGGCTGGAGCCTTCAAGCTCGATCTGCATCCGGTCGACGCCTACCGAGATGCAATCAATCACAGAGAACGACTTCGAATGTTTGGCGAGTACTGGCGTAAACACACCCAGGACGATGTGAGAAAGTCGTCCGGCGCGCGTTGGCTTCGAGACTGAAGCTTCCGTGGATTGTTCCGGGAATACAGTGATCCAAGCACAAGCGCGAGAATCGCGGTGCAACTTTGAGGTGAGGATCAAGCCATGAGGCATCCCGCGAAAGCGGAGGAGTATTATGCGGATAACTATATGAAGTTGCTGAAAACGGAGTGGGACAATGCCTGAGTCGATTGACTGGCCGCCGCCGCATCAAGCGCGGCCTCGGCGTCGCCGTCGTTTCCTTCTCATTCTCGCCGTCCTTGTCGGCATCGTCTTCGCTGTACGGACCGCGTTGTCGTATTACGTGGACGTGCTCTGGTTCGAGTCGCTCGGCTATGGAGAGGTGTTCTGGAAAACAACGGGCCTTCAGTGGGGAATCTTCGCGGCTTTTACAGCGGCCACATTTCTCATTGTGTACGGATCGTTCCTGGCTCTGAAGCGAGCGCACCTCCCCGATTTACCGAGTGGCCACACGATTCTCGTCGGCGGACAGCCGTTCAAGCTGCCGGTTGAGCCTGTCCTGCGCCTCATCGCGCTCGGCATTTCGCTCCTCATTGCCGCTGCAACTGGCGGCACCATGATAGTAGAGTGGCCGACGCTTGCGTTGTTTTGGTTCGCACCGCGCGCCAGCAGTGGCGTCGTGGATCCGATTTTTGGTAAGCCCCTGAATTTCTTTCTGTTCACTCTTCCCGCGTGGCAGCTCATCATCGGTTGGATGTTTACTTTGGCTTTGATTGTCTGTGCCCTCGCCGTTTTCTTCATCCTCATCACTGGCGGAGCGCGTGTGCTCTCCGGGCGCCTCAGCCGCTCCGTCACATTGCCCTGGCGCGGGCTTTCCATCACGTTTGCGTTTCTGTTGCTGGTCCTGTCGATGCGTGTGTATATCGGGCGGTTCGAGCGATTGCTCGATGATCACACGATCTTCGGGGGTGTGACCTACACAGACGCGCACGTCACGCTCACCGGGATGCTGGTCGTCTGTGCAGCACTCGTACTCGGAGCGCTGATCGCAGTCGTCAACGCCGTGCGCAGTCCGCGCGGGCGTTGGCTGATCGCGGCGTGTCTCCCGGCCGCAGTCTGTTATATCGCCGTTCAAGGGATCGCATGGTACGTCGGCAACTTCATCGTCAAACCAAACGAATTGGTCCGCGAAAAGCCCTACATCGTCTTCAACACCGGCTTGACCCGACAGGCCTATGGATTGGGCCAGGTTACGCAGCGCGAGTTTCCCGCAGAGACGACCATCGAGGCGGCCGACCCGGCGAACAACCAGGCTACGCTTCAGAACATCCGGCTCTGGGACTGGCGCGCGCTGCAGGACACGCTTCGTCAAATTCAGGAAATCCGCACGTATTACGACTTCCCCGACATCGACATTGACCGCTATCAAATCGACGGCACGACTCGCGAGGTGATGCTCGCCACGCGCGAACTGAACTTCGACAAGCTTCCGGAAAGCAGCCACAACTGGATTAACGAGAAACTGATCTACACGCACGGCTACGGAATCACGATGAACCCGGTCAATGGGTTCACGCCGGAAGGACTACCCACGCTGATTCTGAGCAACATGCCGATCCAGAGCACGGTGCGGAGTCTCACAGTAACGCGCCCAGAGATTTATTTCGGCGAGATGACCAATACCGACGTCTACGTGAAGACGCAGCAGAAGGAGTTCAACTACCCGCAAGGTCAGAGCAACAACTTAACTTCTTACGAAGGCAACGGCGGCATCCTTGTCGGCGGTTTCCTGCGCCGCATGATCATCGCGCTCGACCAAAGCGACCTTGCGAAGCTGCCATTCAGCGACGACGTGAACAGGAATAGCCGGCTGCTGATGCGGCGCAACATCCGCGATCGCGTGTCGGCGTTGGCCCCGTTCCTCACCTATGATCCGGATGCGTACATCGTGCTCGGCGATGACGGCCGGCTGTCGTGGATCATGGATGCGTTCACGGTTTCAGACAGCTATCCCTACTCGACTCATTACCGTCTGGGCAACGACCTCATCAACTACATGCGGAACAGCGTGAAGGTGGTCATCGACGCCTACGACGGCACCACCACGTTTTACGTCTTTGATACAGAGGATCCGATCATCGCGGCCTACCGTCACATCTTTCCGAGTCTGTTCAAGGATGCGTCCCTGATGCCGTCGGGGCTGCGCAAGCACGTGCGCTACCCCGAGTTGTTGCTGAAACTGCAAGCGGAAGTCTACGGCCTGTATCACATGACGGATCCGGAAGCGTTCTACAACCGTGAGGATCTGTGGACGGTCGCTACCGAAGTCGGCATCGGAGAGGGAGGTCAGCAGACAACGCAGGCGATGCAGCCGAATTTCGTGCTGATGAAACTGCCGGGCGAAACGGGCGAGGAGTTCGTGGAGATTTTGCCATTCACGCCATCCAACCGGAACAATCTGATTGGCTGGATTGCCGGGCGCAGCGACGGCGCACAGTACGGTACATCGGTGGTCTACAACTTTCCCAAGACGAAGTTAGTCGACGGACCGCTCCAAATCGAAGCGCGCATCGACCAGAACGCGCAGCTTTCTGGACAGCTGACGCTGTGGAACCAGCAAGGCTCGCATGTGCGGCGCGGGGCGCTGCTGGTGATTCCGACCGGAAAAGCACTCTTGTATGCGGAACCCATTTACCTACAGGCCGAGCGAAGCCCGATGCCGGAGTTGCGCCTGGTCGTGCTCGCACTGCAAGACAAGCTGGCGTACGGACCAACTTTTGAGTCGGCGATGGCGTCGCTCTTTGGCGGAGTGGTCTCGTCGCTGACTGCCCCAACAGCTGGCGCCGCGGCTGTCCCCGCGGAGCCGACGCGAAGTGCAACGCCATCGGCCACATCGCCCGCAGCGGATCGTGACGCGCTCATTGCGCAAGCCGCCAAAGACCTTGCCGACTACCAGCGCCTGACGGCGGAGGGCAAACTCGGCGAGGCCGGGCAGAAGCTTGAAGAATTGAAACGCGCACTCGACAAGCTGAACACAGGGCGAAGATAGTCCCAATAGCCAGGGGATGGGAAACTCAAAGGCCCATCTTCGCCACCCCATAAAAGTCTCACATAGAGACTGCGCAAGACTTTCCAGGCGAAGGAGGGCGCATCTTTACGAACAAACTACGATTATTTTATTCGAAATTTACGACTTTTCGTGCTCAATGATTTGGGTTGACTAATTCCAGGCAACATTCCTGCACTGGGACCCGAGCCGGAGGTCCCGCATGTTCCTTAAGACCGTAATGACGCTGCTGTGCACGGCGGGCATTGCATTTTATGTGCGCTTCCTGGTGGCGCTATGCAAGGAGAGCAAGTCTCGTTCGATCGGTTACTGGGTGCGTCTGCGACTCGGTTCTATTGAGGACACGATTGCCGAACTGCGGGAGCGCAAAAAACCAGTGACTTGCGCCGCTTGAGAAACGCGTTGGAAACGGAGTATCACAGGAGTCAAACCATGTTGAGGCGAACGAACATCGCATGGTTTATCGTGGTCATTGCTGTCTCGGTCGCAAGCTGGGCCATGCTAGGGACTGCGGTCGCGCAAAAGGCAGCAACTCCGAAGCCGCAGGATAAACTCGCACTCGGAGAGGGTGAGGTCAAGCAACTGCTGCTCCTGATGGATACAGACGAGAACACCAAGATCTCCAAGCAAGAATGGATGAAGTTTATGGAAGCGGAGTTCGACCGACTGGATAAGGATAAGAAAGGGCAGTTGGACGTCAAAGAGCTAACGCAATCGAGGTTGCGTGTAAGCCACCCCGTAAGTGTGGGGAAGTAAACGCTGCGTGCTACTGTGGTTGCTAGGACAACGCGGGACTGTCCGCTCGGCCAATGCTCGAATTCCCACTGCGCTACTGGCATTCCTTTGGCCGGAACGGCGCCATTATATGGTCAAGATCAGCCCCCGAGCGTTGACGCAGCGGGACCAATCGCAACAGATCGGCCGCAGTAACGAACTCCAGCTTGGTGGTCCCGGCCGGCAGCCTGCAGATGGAGAACGGCTTCCTTGAAACTGGCAGTCAGGGACAAAGCGTCTTAGACGGCCCAGAGAGCCTAGTACGTTTTGGAGTCGCCAAGAGGACAGAGTTACGTTTCACGGTGCCGGACTATTTTCACAACCTGAGTGCCCAAGCGGCTCCGGATTCGGCGACTTTGCCTTCGGGTTAAAAGAGCAGCTTGGCCCCACACCCGGTAAATTCGATGTATCCGCAATCCTGTTCCTCAGTGTTCCGATCGGCGCCAACGGCGTGTCCAGCGGCGGGTACGATCCGGGATTGCAGGGTGCCGTGGTCGCACGCTATCCACCAACTGGACGACGGCCGGCATGTTCTCGGTGTATTGGCCTACTCAGGGCCGCACGCGAAATGTAACCGGCGAGTCCACGTTCCTGTTAGATTGGGAGTTGACAAAACCATGGGATGCGTTTGTTGAGTACGCGGGTGACTTTCCGGAAGTTGGCGGGCCGCGGCATTTGCTGCACTTTGGGACAGCCCTAAAGATCGCAAAGCAGCAACAAGTTGATTTCCATGTCGGCGTGGGTCTATCGTCGGCCGCCGTCGATCATCGCATTGGGATCGGTCATTCATTCCGCCTTCAGGCGATCCGTCACGAGTGTGGGTTCTCAGGCAAGAACAGGCAGTGGATCGATTTAGCATGAGTACCATACTTGACCGGGTCGCTCGGAACCGCGCGTGTTACCGTTTTCGGCTTAAGGGTGCAGATCGTTGCGACGCGGGGGGACATTCAGTGAACGCCATAAAACCCGTGTTGATGGCATCTTTGTTTCTGTGCGCTGGGAAAACCTTCGCGCAGTCGGTCGACAAGGAGCCTGCTGCAGTTGTGGAGCTTGGGGGAGCTGCTGGCTGGAATGTCAAAGACGGCGGATCGAGCTTCGGCCCCACCGTCGCGGTTGAGGTTACGCCGATAGAGAACTGGCTGGAACTTGAGGCGGGAGTTACGCCGCTTTTCACTCGTCACTCGACAGAATGGGACACCGACCTTCTGTTCAAGAAGCCTTGGACGCTCTCGAAAAAGACGGAGTTCATGTTGGGTGTTGGTCCACAATGGGTTCATACGACGAAATACAGCATGACAACGAACTCCGTCAGCGGTGAAGTTGTGCTGGATTTTATGTTCTGGCGTTCCGCGAAACATAGATTCGGTTGGTACCTCGAACCGGGCTACGAGTACAACTTTGGGCGGGGGCATGAGCAATCGCTTGGAATAAGCGGCGGCCTATTGATAGCGATCCCATGAGGCTTTGTCTGCTTTGGGTGTTAGGTCGCTCGATGGAATAATTTCCAACGGCGCTACATTTCAAACTGACCCTCTGCTTAACAATGATGATGCCTTTCAAACACACCGACGCGACACTAGAATGCCTCAAGGAAGCGCGACCGGGCACATATCGCGTTCCGGGACCTGGTGATTGGTTTTGAGACACTTCGGTCGGGCTGCTCCTGAGTAAAACGTGGATTTATACAGCGCAATTCAATACGTGTTGTTTGTGGTCTTCGTCACCGCCCTTGTGAGACCTCTGGGCGGGTACATGGAACGGGTCTTTTCTAGGCAGCACACCGCTCTCGATCGATTGTGCCTTCCCGTTGAGCGGCTCATCTATCGCATTACTTTCGTCGATCCCGATGTGGAGATGACCGGCAAGGAATATGCGACGTGTTTTGTTTTCTTCGGCCTTGCCGGCACCCTCCTGTTGTATGCCATTCTCAGGATGCAGCAGTTTCTTCCCTGGTTCTTTCCCCAGTACCACACCACCCCGTTGTCCCCAGACTTGGCCCTGAATACGGCGATCAGCTTCTCGACGACTACGACTTGGCAAGCCTACGCGGGCGAGAACACGATGAGCTATTTCAGCCAGGTGGTGGGAGTCTGCACACAAAACTTCCTGGCTGGTGCTGCAGGGTTAGCGGTGGGCGTTGCCTTCATCCGCGGCCTGGCCCGGCAACTGTCCGACACGCTTGGCAACTTTTGGGTTGATCTCACCCGCGCACTTCTGTGGATCCTGTTGCCGGGAGCGTTGGTCGGCGCTTTGCTGCTGGTCGGGCAGGGCGTTCCGATGAACTTCCACCACTATACGGTCGCAACTACCGTCGAGCGTGCTCAGCAAGTCATACCGCAGGGTCCCGTGGCCGCGCTGGAGATCATCAAGAATCTCGGCACGAATGGCGGCGGCTTCTTTAACGCCAACGGGGCTCATCCGTATGAGAACCCCACGCCGCTTACAAACTTTCTCGAAATGTTGGCCATCGTGCTCCTGCCAGCAGCATTCACAAACACTTTCGGCAGGATGGTGGGCCAGCCTCGACAAGGATGGCTTCTCTACAAAGTGATGCTGCTTCTCTTCGTCGGCGGACTGGTCTTCGTACATCACTTTGAACAATGGGGGTTCCCGCACATCGCAAACGTGAATTCCCGACACAGTCGCCTCCAGTCCGGCGGGAACATGGAAGGGAAGGAGGTGCGCTTCGGAATAGGCAGTTCCACCCTCACGGCGGTCGTCACCTCCAACACGGCCACGGGATCTAACAACTCAATGGACGACAGCTACACCTCGCTCGGTGGCATGGTGTTGCTGGTCAACATGCTGCTGGGAGAACTCGTATTCGGAGGTCTGGGGACTGGTCTTTACAGCATGGTCATGGCCGCTGCGATAGCCGTGTTTCTTGCGGGACTCATGGTTGGACGCACGCCCGAATACCTCGGGAAGAAGATAGGGCCCGCGGAGAACAAGACGATCATGCTCTACGCGCTGGCCGCGCCGCTGGTCGTCCTGCCACTCACCGCGATTGCGGTGAGCACCAGGCTGGGACTGTCCGGGCTTACGGTCAACACCGGCCCGCATGGTTTTACGGGGATCCTTTTCGCGTTTACTTCCTGCTTCGCCAACAATGGCCAAAGCTTTGCGAGTCTGAGTGCTAACACTCGGTTTTACAACCTCACCACGGCGATGGCGATGATGGTGGGTAGGTTCGGCTTGGCGATTCCCGCGTTGGCATTCGCAGCTCTCTTTGGTCGTCAGAGAAACACTCCTTCTACGTCGGGAACTCTTCCGACCCATTCTCTTGTGTTCGGGGTGCTACTCACGGTGACGTAACGTTGATTGTGTAAAAGGCAAGAGGGTGTAAGTTGGCTTTGGCCTCACGAGCTAAAGCCGTTCCGAAAGGAGACCTACACCCAATGGCGAAGATAATCCCGATCAGCGAGCATTTCCAACATTTTCTGGCGGAGATGAAAGAGAGTTTCTGGGGCGATCTGTATGGGCAGACGCGACAGGCGTGGCAGCGGTTTTTCGAGCTGCAGTCGGAGCGGCAGCGCGACCGGTTCTCCGGCTGGGGCCGGTATGAGCGCCGGCGCGGGAAACGCCGCATCTATCGCAACGGCTACTACGAGCGGGATTTCGTGACCCGCTTCGGGACCATCCGTCTGCGCATTGCGCGCACCCGCGAGAAGAGCTTTCTGCCGGTGGGGCTGCGACGATTCCAGCGGCGGGCCGAGGAAGTTTCGCTGCTGATCCGGGAGGCCTTTTTGCGGGGCATCTCGACACGGCAAGTGGGACGGGTGGTGGCGACCATCACCGGCGAGACGGTGAGCGCGCAGACGGTGTCGAAGCTGACGCGGGATCTGGATGAGGCGGTCCGCCAGTTTCATCAGGCGCGGTTGAGCGACGACTATATCTATCTGTTTCTCGATGGGGTGAGCTTGCGGGTGCGGCGACCGAGCGGCCGCAAGCAAGTGCAGATGCTGGTGGCCTACGGCATCCGGCAGGACGGCAGCCGACATTTGCTGGCGTTTCTGCGCAGCCAGGGCGAAGGCCAGGCCGACTGGGAGGCCCTGCTTCAGGATCTCTATCGTCGTGGACTGGAAGGCCGATCACTGGGTCTGATTCTCACCGACGGCTGCGCCGGGCTTGGCGGCGGCGATCCGCACCGTCTACCCGCGGGTGCGACATCAGCGTTGCTGGGTCCACAAGATGCGGAACATTCTGGAGAAGGCCCGGAAGCGGGACTATGACGAGGTCAAAGCCGGGGCGCAGGCTATCTATCAGGCCGACAGCCGAGCTCAGGCCGAAGCCGCTTTTCGCAGATTCCGGGCCCGCTGGCAACGCAGCTATCCCGCCATGGTGAAGCGCTTGGGGACAGACTTGCCCGAGTTGCTGTCGTTCTTCGCCTTCCCCCGACACCTCTGGCGCAAACTGCGCACCACCAACGTCATCGAGCGCTGCTTCGTGGAAGTACGACGCCGCACTCGCCCCATGGTCTGCTTTGTCAATGTCGAAAGCGTGGACCGCATCATCTACTCCATTTTCCAGAGATTCAACCTGGAATGGAAATCCCGCACCCTCACCCTATTTACACAAGCAGCTTGACGTCACCCTACTCACGACCTGCTTGATAGTAATGGTGGCCCTGAGCTATCTTCCTGCCTTGGCCCTCGGTCCGGTGCTGGAACGATTGCTCCTCGGAAGATAGAACGATTGGAATTCACATCGCATGCTCGCCCCGCGCCCGACCAAGCTCCGTTCGCAACGCGACATTAACCTCTGGCGGATTCCGCTGCAGCTCTCGCTCGCTGCAGTCGGTCTGTTCGCGATCACCCTGATTCCGGACATCCTCGACAAGTATGGCGTCATTCATATCCCGTCGTGGCTGACGATGGGCAGCATCGACGACGCCCGCGCGATCTTGTCGGCGATGATGGGCGCGGTCGCAACCGTGCTCGCGCTGATTTTCTCGGTCGCGCTGCTCGTGCTGTCGATGGTCTCGACGCTGTTTGGCCCGCGCCTGCTCTACCGGTTCCTGCAAGACTGGGTCACCCAGGTCACGATCGGCATGTTCATGGGCACGTTCGTGTACATCTGCCTCGTCTTCCTCGTCACGCATCAGGATCCGCGGTCGGCGTTCATCCCGCAGATTTCGCTGATCATGGCCTGGGTACTCGTCGTTCTCAGCTTCGGGTTCCTCGTCTACTACAGCCATCGGGTCGCGAGATCGATCCAGAACCCAGATATGATCGGCGCGATCGTCGACGATTTGTATGTCGCCGCCGGCAGAGCGCACGTGCCTGGGCGTGGAGAGGGCACCGGCGCGGTGCCCGACGACGCCGCGATTCTGCGCCAGGCTGAGACTGGCGCGATCGTGTCGTGTGCGAAGAGCGGATACCTGCAGCATGTCGGTCACGGTGCCCTGGTTGCGGCCGCGCGCGCGGCGGAAGCACTGATCGTGCTGAAGTTCCGTCCGGGGCAGTTCGTGCTCCGCGGTGAGCCGCTCGCTGCAATCGTCCCGGCGGAGAACGCCAGCACGCTCGACGCCGCGATTGATCGTGGAATTCACATCGGCCGTCACCGCACGCTCACCCAAGATAGCGAGTTCGGCATCGCGCAGGTCGTTGAGATCGCGATCCGGGCGCTGTCGCCCGCGGTCAACGATACGTTTACCGGCGTTGCGTGCGTCGACTGGCTCGCCGACGCGCTGCTCACGCTGGCCGAGCGGCCACCGCTCGAAGGGAACTGGTACGACACTGGCAGCCGGCTCCGGGTGTGGATGCCGCCGGTGCGGCTTGAGCGCCTCGCCAAGCTCGCGTTCGATCAGATCCGTCAGGCCTCGGCGACGACGCCAGCTGTATTGATCCGCCAGCTCGACGCGATCCGCCGTCTGGCACCGCGACTCCCGGACGCCTGTCGTCAAGAGCTGTCGAATCAAGCGGACGCGATCCTTGAGACCGCGAGCGCCATGGGCGCGCTCGATCACCGCGACCTCGATGCCGCCTGGCAACGGGCACACACCGCGCTTGAAGCGCCGCCCCGACCCGCGAGCGCGAACACGAAGACATCCGCATAGCTCCAGTTCTCCGACAGCCTGGCGACGACACTCGTTCTGTGACGTCGGGCTGGTGTGAGGGGGACGATGGGACGATTGTTTTCCTCGCCAGCGTGGGCCGTTTAGAACCGGGATGCCGCGTTGGGAAGGGGCGGTCGGCCGGTACCGCCCTTGGCTAAAACGACTGTGAGAGCCGCGCTTCCAGGAATTCGCCCAGCTTCGCCGTCGCCTTGAACTGCGGGATGGGCTCCAGTTCCTTGAATGCTGAAGTGAAGGCGTTGGAGAGACTCCAGATCGTCCGCGGCCGGAATTCCTCGTACTTTGGTTCGAAATAAAGGTCATGCACGCTGCGGGCGAGGTGCTTCGGAGCTTCCAGCCTGCCCTCGACAAAGGCTTCGTAGATGACCACCTTGGCGGTGATGGCCGTCAATTCACTTTTCTGCCAAGCTTCCACCTGCTTTCGCATCGGCTCGAAGTTTCGCTGCATTCGGTCAACACCAACAGAGATGCAGTCAATGAGCGAGAACGACTTCGAATGTTTTGCCAGCACTGGCCTAAACACGCCTGAAACAATGTTTTCAACGATAGGCTCTCGAAGACGATTTCCCACGCGTCATCATCGCGAAAATAAACGCTCGCCATGCCTTCCTGTACCTCCTCCACCATCAGATTTGCACGGGGAACGGTTGGCTTGTAAGTCCCGTGTAGCGGCGAGCGCCTTCACGCGGCTTGAAAAACATGAGTTCAACAGTCTTGGGTTGGGGCCAACCAATATCAGCGGTGCATAGCGCTCTCAATGTCCTTCGGGGAGTAAGGTAATACGGGATTCAGAACTTCATGTCCATCAGATGTGATGAGGAGGGTGCGGGCCGCGGCGAGGAATTCTTCGCCGTGGGCGCGAACTGCACGCATTATGGCGGACCGCTCGCAAAAGGTCTGATCTGGTGACGAGGTGCGTTGCCCCTTACATCACGCCTGCTTCAGCCTGCGGACTGGCGAGGCATTGGGGACTCCGGCATTCGACGCGATTTCGTGCTGCCGCGTGGAGCGAGTCGGTGATTCGGTCTTTGTGCGAGAAAAGTTGCCTTCACCCAAGATCCCGGCCAAAATTACCCCTACGGTACAACTGGCTCCAACGTTGGTTGTGATCGTCGGAGGGCCGCGGCCGGACTCGCAAGTGCGGCTTCCAGCAAGCTTGTGGAATAAATCCAACCAGAAAGAGATAACTCACAGAACGGTACAACCAACAGCCAGGCTGTTATTATCTCAGTGAATGTTGATCGCCGTGGTTACTGTTGTCATGTCTATCCTCTTGCTTGCGGCGACCCAATTCTATATGGTAAAAATTAGCGAGATTTTGAACTGTTCTTGAAATGCCACTGCTAAGCCATGTCGAAGGTCGCCGGCACCGTGGGTGGTGCGCGCTGGTTGTTCTGGTGGCGGTATTCTCGTTGATTGTGAGCGTGGCGACGCGCTATTCCTCTACGGGCGATTTTTCGTCCGCTACGGCAAAGGCCTTCCCGACTCATCCTTCGCCTGAGGCGAAACGGCAGCATCTCGCCAAGGACGCTGCCGACTGGATTGCCCCCGTGATCTGTCTCAGTGTTTTGCAGTCTCCCCGCAATTATCCTCGAATCGCGCCGGCCGGTCCTCCGATGCCAGGCCTTGTTTTTGAAGAAAGCCTCTACAATCGGCCCCCTCCATCCTCCGAATCGTTCTCATAGGTCACCTCTCCAGTTGGCATTGCGTTTTTACTAACTGAGTCTCGTAAATTGGTCTTTTCGGTTAGTGTGCCGATGCTGGCGGCGCGGGTCTCGAATCGGACTTTCGATTCCAGGGGCTGCGCCGTGCTATCGGCAGTCTGTAAACGGATTCGAAACCGCAAACCAACAGGCCACCATGGTGAGTCTGACAGAGTACGTTGTTTCTGGATGTAACGACGAGTCCGAAAGGAATGGGCATGCCCATCGCACCTTTGTTGACCGAAGAAGAGCTTGATGCTCTTCGGCAGTTTGACACATGCATGATCGCAAACGCGATCGAATCGTTTAATGTCAGGCTGCGGAACGCTGGGTTCGCCGATGCCAGCGTTCGGTGCATGTTCGAAGATGCTCCTGCGATGGTGGGCTATGCGGCCACGGCCCGCCTTCGCAGCGGCCAGCCGCCGATCAGCGGTGCCACGTTCCATGACCGCGGCGATTTCTGGAATACCATTCTGATGGTTCCCGCACCACGCATCCTCGTATTAGAGGACATGGACGATCCACCCGGGCGAGGGGCCTTTGTCGGGGACATGCACGCAGCAATTCTGAAGGGTTTGGGCTGCGTCGGCTACTTGACGAACGGGGCTGTGCGTGAATTGCCCTCCGTGCGCACGATGGGAATTCAGTTGTTCGCCGGCAGTGTAGCTGTCTCCCACGCCTACGCCCACATTTTCGAAATGGGAGCCGTGATCAACGTGGGTGGGATGGAAGTGCGTCCAGGAGACTTGTTACACGGGGACCGCCACGGTGTGCTGACGGTTCCGGCAGAGATTGCGGCCAAAGTTCCGCCCGTTGCAGATCGACTGCGACGAGCTGAGCAAAAGATCATTGATTTTTGTCGATCGAAGGATTTCTCAGTGCCGAAGTTGCGTGACCTTATGAAGACGCTGAGTTAAGAAACAGCCAGGGAAACTGGCCAAGGGAAACTCGATGCCTCAAAGTTGCAACGGATTTCGCAAGATGCGAGCAGGCAGATCTGATCTGCTTTCCTATTCGCTGACTACCGCTGTGGTCGTCATGGCTATCGTGGCGTCGTCCTGTTCAGGGAGTGGGGACGGACGAGTTCAAGCGGGAGGCCCGACGATCACCGTCGGCGTAACGAAGGTCGTGAACAAGTCGCTCGGGCGGCAAATCACCTTGTCTTCCGAACTGGTGCCCTTCCAGGAGATCGACGTGTACGCGAAGGAATCCGGTTACGTGAAGAAGCTGCTGGTTGACTATGGCACGCATGTGAAGGCTGGTCAGGTGATGGCAGTTCTGGAGATTCCGGAGCTGGAGGCGCAGCTTCAGGAAGATCAGGCGGAGATCAAGAATGCCACGAATCAGGTGAGCCGGGCACAGCACGAGTTGTCCCGCTATCAGGCACAGTACAAGGCGCTTCACCTGCAATATACGCGCCTGAATACCGTCTTCGAGAGTCAGCCCGGAATTGTCGCGCAACAGGAAGTCGATGACGCACAGGGGAAGGATATGGCGGCATCCGCTCAAGTGGACGCCGGTCAGGCGGCGCTGGAGGCGTCCCAGAGCCAACTGTCCGTGGCCAGGGCGAAACTGGTTCACGATCAGAGTCTGTTTGACTATGCGCAGATTACCGCACCGTTCGCCGGAGTAGTCACAGAGCGATACGCAAACCTCGGCACTCTGGTGCAGGCGGGTACGAACTCACAGGCGGCACCGATCGTGAAGCTTTCCGAGGATGACCTGTTCCGGCTCGTGATACCCGTTCCCGAATCGTACGTGCGCTACATCCACATCGGCGATCCCGTGGATGTTCGCGTGCCCTCCCTGAACAAGACGTTCCCCGGGAAGTCGCGCGGTTCTCGGTGGACGTGAAGGAGGCTACGCGCACCATGCACACCGAAGTTGATATTCAAAATCGAGATCGCATCCTGATGCCAGGCCTTTATGCCGAAGCCGACGTGGCTCTTGAGCATCGCGACGACATCCCAACGATCCCGTTGCAGGCCGTGAATCATGAGGGGAACAAGACCACAGCATTTGTCGTGGGCGGGAACAGTGAAATTGAAAGCCGGCCGATCACGCTAGGTCTTCAGACTGCCAACGACGCGGAGGTGGTTTCAGGTCTGGTGGAAGGTGAGCAGGTCGTCGTTAGCGACCGGAGCGGCCTGAAGCCGGGTGACAAGGTTCATCCCCAGGTGGTGCAGATCATGCAATACCAAGAGGGCAGTCAACCATGAGCCGTTCCTTTGCGCGCGGACTTAAGAGTGAAATGAAATGACTCGTTTTTCAATTCGGAATCCTTACTTCATCGTCGTCGTCTGTCTTCTGCTAACCGTGATTGGCGTGACCAGTCTGGCACGCATGCCGATCGACTTGTTCCCGACGATTAACTTGCCAGAGGTTGTCGTGGCCACGTTCTATTCCGGAATGCCCCCTGAGGACATAGAGACCGACATCACCGACCCCCTCGAGCGATTCTTTACGCTAGCCAGCGGCATCGATCACATGGAATCGCGCTCTATGCTGGGTGTGAGCATCATTAAGGTTTACTTCCAGCCCGGAACCAATGCTGACGCGGACGTAACCGAACTGTCGAACCTGGCGATGGCGGATCTGAAGCGTTTGCCGCCGGGAACGTTGCCTCCCGTAGTGCTCAAGTTCGATGCTTCCAGCTTGCCCGTGTGTCTGGTCACTCTCAAAGGAGAGGGATTGAACCAGACACAGCTTCACGATATCGGCCAATTTAGCATTCGCAACCAGATCGCAGTCGTGCCGGGGGCAGAGATTCCGCCGCCTTTCGGAGGGAAGTATCGACAGATTATGGTTTATGTCGATCCTTACAAGCTGGCGTCCCGGCAACTGAGCCCGATGGATGTCGTGACCGCGGTGAATAACTCGAATCTGATTCTTCCTGCGGGTGATGTGAAGGTGGGCCCCATCGACTACTACGTTTATTCGAACAGTTTGGTCGACAACATGGACCAACTGTCGAAGCTTCCAGTCAAGACCGTGGGGAACTCATGGGTCACAGTCGGTGACGTTGGCCAAGCCGAAGATGCCAATCAAATCCAGTACAACATGGTGCGTGTAGATGGCCAAAGATCAGTCTATCTGCCCATCATGAAGCAAGGCGGCGATACCAACACCATCGCGGTAGTGCAAGGCATTCGCGATGCGATTGAGCACCTCTATGACATTCCGAAACAATTGAAGTCCGCGGTCGTATTTGATCAGTCGGCGTTCGTGAAGGAAGCCATCAAGACCCTGCTTCATGAGGGCGTCATTGGGCTGGCCCTCACCAGTTTGATGATTCTTATCTTTCTGGGAAGTTTCCGGGCTACTTCGGCGGTGTTTCTCTCCATACCCCTTTCCGCTCTAGCGACCTTTGTCGTGCTTTACATGATGGGCAGCACAATCAACACGATGATTCTGGGCGGTCTGGCGCTGGCCTTTTCTCGCATCATTGACAATTCGGTCATCTCGCTGGAAAACATCTATCGCCACCTGGAACACGGGGCCGCGCCCATGGCGGCTGCGGAGGTTGGAGGTTCGGAGGTGACTCTCGCCGTGCTGGCTGCGACTCTTACCACGGTCGTAGTCTTCTTCCCCGTGACCTTTCTTTACGGCGTGAGCAAGTTCCTGTTCTCGGCGCTGGCGCTCGCGGTCGTGATCTCGCTGTTCGCCTCCTATGTTGTCGCCATGACCGTGATCCCGCTCTTCTGCTCGCGCTATCTCCAGGCTGTGCCTCATGCCAGCGGCGAGGTGGGTCAGGAATATGAGGTCGAACCTACCGCGGCCGCCGGTAAGTCCAGGTGGGAAAGATTCACTTCCGGGTTCAATCGGCGCTTCAACCAAATGCTGGACTTCTACGAATACTGGGTGAATCGAGCTCTGGTCCGCCCCGGTCTTACGGTGGCGATCCTGAGCGGCGTGTTTCTAGTCAGCCTGGTGATTTATCCGTTTTTGGGGCTGGCATTTTTTCCGAGCACCGATGCAGGGCAATTCACCATCAACATGAAGGTTCCGACGGGAGCCCGCCTGGAAGTGACCGAACAATACGTAGCCAAAGTTGAAGACCTGATCCGCAATGTCGTGGGCTCCAAGGATCTGAAGATGGTGGTATCGAATATCGGCGTCGTACCCGATTTTTCCGCGCTTTACACGACCAATGCCGGGGCCTACACGGCAACGATTCAAGTCGCGCTTCAGGATGACCATCGGCTCAGCAGCTTCGAGTATATGGATCGGGTGCGGAAAGAAATGGCGAGCCAATACCCGGATATCCGCACGTTCTTCTCGAGCGGTTCCATGGTGGACGCGATTCTGAATTCAGGGATGCCGGCTCCCATAGACGTGCAGGTGAGCAGTCGCAGCTTGAAGCAATCGTACGGCGTGGCACAGGACCTGGCGAGTCGCATCCGGCAACTGCCCGGAGTGGGCGAGGTCTATATTCCGCAAGACATGAATTATCCCGGACTGCGACTGAACGTCGACCGGGTGCATGCTGGCGAGCTTGGGCTGACACAAAAAGAAGTGGTCGATAACGTCATCACGGCGCTCAATTCCAATTCGATGATCGCTCCGAACTACTGGGTCGACCGGAAGAGCGGCAACGATTACTTCCTCACGGTTCAATATTTCGAGAATGGCCGGGCAGCGATTCACAACCTTGCTGATCTGACCAATATCCCGATCCGCGCTCCCAATCTGAAGCAACCCACGACACTGGATGCGGTCGTGAAGCTCGAAGACATACGGACTCCCACAGAAGTCGATCACTACCAAATTCAACGAGTCACTGACGTGTACGTAACGCCAGTTGGCGAAGGATTGGGCAAGATCGCGAGCGAGGTGCAACGTACCGTCGACGAGACCAAACTTCCAGAGAATGTTCGCGTCGATCTTCGGGGAATGGTGAAGGGCATGAATGCCTCGTTCCGCAGCTTTGCGATCGGGCTTTCGCTATCTGTGATCCTCCTTTATCTCATTCTCGTCGCACAGTTTAAGTCCTTCAAAGATCCCTTGCTCATCATGCTGGCGATCCCGATGGGGTTCATTGGCGTGCTGATCATTCTGCCTCTGACGGGGACAACCCTGAATGTGATGTCGCTGATGGGCGTGCTGATGCTAGTCGGTATCTCTGCATCGAACAGCATTTTGATTGTGGAATTTGCCCATCGCCTTGAAGACCAGGGCAGTTCAGTCAAGGACGCCATAGTTACTTCCTGCCGAGTGCGGTTGCGCCCGATTCTTATGACGTCGCTCGCCACCATTATAGGAATGGTGCCGATGGCATTGAAGCTGGGTACGGGAAGCGAACAATATGCGCCGCTCGCAAGGGCGATCATTGGCGGGCTGACTTCCTCAGTGGTGTTGACCATCTTTATTGTGCCGGCCGCTTACCTGCTGGTCTATGGCAAGCAACATTTGAATGCTGCGCAGGAGCCAACTCCCGGCGATGTGGCTTGAGGAGTCAGAGCCCGGATGTCCGAAAGGTCGGGAGATTATAGCGAGATGAGAAACCTACTGCAAATTTGTTTGCTTTTGGTACTACCTGGGTGCTGCTTCGCGCAGGGTGGATTGAGCGCGGCGGCGCCGTCGAATCTGCCTTCCGCTCCGGCACCACAGGCCCAGTCCAAACCGGCCGCAGCAACTCCCATGGGGCCGCAAGCGACCGTGCCGCAAAATCCTCCCGGCACGCCTACGGGGCTGTCGTTGAAGGACGCGCAGGCGCTTGCCCTGAAGAATAATCCTCAGATTTCGGTTGCACGCCTGACTGCGCTAGCCTCACTCCAGGTCACGCGGGAGGTTCGATCGAATCTGTGGCCGACTGCTGCGATTGACTTGACGGCGGTCGATGCCAATCCCGGTACGCGCCTCACGGCCGGCGCGCTGAACAACCCGGCCCTCTATCAGCGCGCTGCTGCTGGAGCCATGGTGAGCCAACTGCTTACCGATTTCGGGCGGACCACCAACCTGGTTTCGAGCGCGAATCTTGCAGCCAAGGCCGAAGATCAGAATGCGTTGGCCACGAAGGAACAGATCCTGTTGGCCGTCGACCAGGCCTTCTACAACTCCCTACAGGCCCAGGCGGTGCTGACCGTTGCGCAGCAGACGGTGAAAGAGCGCCAAACCGTGGCCAGCCAGGTGGACGCATTATTCCAGAGCAAACTCAAGTCTCAACTGGACCTCAGCTTCGCCAACGTGAATCTTGCCCAGGCCAGATTGCTCCTCCTGGATGCACAGAACAACGAAAACGCCGCACTCGCCGCGCTTTCCGCGGTGCTCGGATTCTCCAATCTGCAGAGTTTTCAGCTCATGGAAGACACCACTCCGAGCTTGCCGCCACCGGGAAACGTGGATGATCTGATCTCTACCGCGTTTACGATGCGACCGGAGATCCTATCACTCGAGTTTCAATCGGAGTCGGCAAAGAAGTTTCAGACGGCTGAGCGAGACTTACTATTTCCGGACATTCGTGCCCTCGGAGCGGTGGGCGATACTCCGGTACGAAATCCAATTATTTCCAATTGGTACGGGGCGGTTGGCGTCAATGTGAATATTCCGGTTTTTAATGGTTTCCTCTATCCTGCGAGGTCGCGCGAGGCGTCACTTCGGGCCCAGGCCGTCCAGGAGAGGCTGCGAGACCTCCGCAATCGCATCTCGCGTGACGTACGCACGAGTTGGCTGAACGCCACTACAGCCTACGACCGGCTTGCAGTAACGCGACAACTTCTGGAGCAAGCCGAACTCGCGCTGAATCTGGCTCAGTCAAGGTACAACCTCGGTCTTGGCTCGATTGTGGAGTTGAGTCAGGCACAACTTCAGCAGACGCAAGCGGAAATCAGTAATGCGCAGGCTGGCTACGACTATCGGCTCTCGCTGGCGGTCTTGCAATACCAGACGAGCGGAATCTGAGAGAAGTCGTCCGGCGGCGCGCAGGAACCATTTCTGCACGATCTCGCTTGTGCCCGGAACCTAGAAGCAGAGTTTTATATGGCCAGTTTCGTAAAGGTTAGGAAAAGGAAGAAAAAACAATCATCGTTCACAACTCTTCATGGCATTCTGCTTTCGCTGGCGATTGCGCTATTCGTTGGGATCATCTTTGTACTGGTGGCGGTCTATTATCGTTCACCACCCGACTAACGAGGGCCTGAAGGAGGCTTTATGAAGCAGGTAGGAACGAACGTCTCTGATGGGGGCGGTATGATGGTCGGCATGTTCTCGTTTTGCCTCTATTTCGCCGCCAGTGTGATCACTGGATTCCACGTCTACAAATTGCTGGCCCCTGCGATTTATGGAGCTCCGTCGAACCCGCTGGAATTAGTCTCGTTACTCGGATCTTTGGGCCTTTTGATTGCGGCGTATATCAGTCTTTTCAGGCCGCATGCTGCCGCAAAACTGGCCCTGATCGCGTGCCTGGCGATCTGGTGTTTCTATGGTCCAGCAATTGCAAAATCGGTGCGGACAAAGTTTGGCAAGCAGAGCTCCGTGCTATCCAGTCAGCTGCAAATCCTGCGTCCCGAGGTCTTGTGGGCTCAAGCCACGATGCCATTCGTCCGTTCTGAACCCAAATGATATTGCCATACGCTGCCACCGCTCTTCTGGTGCTCGCCACGCTGTATTCCGCGATCGTCAGCTTCAGCAACGCAGAGGCTGGCAAGAAGAGTTGGATGTTCCCGGAGGCTCCAAAGCGATCTGCGCGAATCGTCGTGGGCGTTTTTACCCTTGCGCTGGTGACTTCTTTTGTTTTGTGGCTGAGCGCGGGCGCCCGGAATTCGACTCGCCCCGCATCGCGGTTTCTGATTCCCGAAGGATACACAGGCTGGATACGAATCGAGTTTGAGGTGCCGGGAGCGCCGGCTCTACCGATAGAAGGAGGCCAATATGTTCTCAAGGTTCCTCCAGACGGAATACTGCGAACCTCTTCTGGTCAGCAGTACGGATGGGCCAAGGATCATTACTATTACTATTCTGCTCAGGGTATGCGCCCACTTCCAGACTCCGGATCGGCTGCGCTGATTTGGGGCAAGATCAACGGGGAAGGATCTGGGGCTGCGGGCAAGCAAAATTACGAGGAGTTATTTGTAGGAACCGCGCAGCAGTTCAAGGACCAAGTGTCCATGAAGTAAAACCATTCCTCCTATGACCGTTCATTCCGGCGATCCCGTCCTCTGCGATTTTGTTTCGTAGAGAGATTCTCGGAGTCCGCGTTGGCACTCCAATCAGCTTGCTAATCACGGCCTGCGCGCTTACTCTGAAAGTATGTCTGGGTTGCGGCTGAAAAGGGAGACCATCTGACACACGACGAACTGAAGTCGTCTTACGTTGTAATCCGGCACAACGTGCGAACTTACGAATCCGCAGGAGTCGTCGAGGTCGTCAAGGGACGGCAGAACGCGGAGACGATCTTGAAGAACTTCGAAGCCGAACAGAGCCCGTCCGACCGGCATGAGGGCTGGCGCTACTTCCTGGAGAAATCGACTTTGAAGGCGGGCACCAACCCCGCCGAGGCCACCGAACTCCGTCAGGCAGAGTTGGAGAGTCGCGAGTCGAAAGCCACCCAGGATGCCGACAGTTCCCATGGCGGAGGCGGAAGCTCCAGGTGAGGCTGTGCCGACCTAGTAATTCTCTTGCTAACCTGCAGCGCACAGCGTAGCATCACCCTGTGCGTTAGACCGAATCGGTCGTAAGCAGTTCTCGCCTAAACAGCCTGCACTTGCCTGTAGTACCTCCGAATCTCTCCAGCGTAAATTGATCAAGTAAAGGAACACCCAACACATGGCAGAACAAGGAACAGTAAAGTGGTTCAACGACGCCAAGGGCTACGGCTTTATCAGCCGTCAGAATGGCGAAGATGTTTTTGTGCACTTCTCAGCGATCCAGGCGGGCGGCTTCAAGAGCCTGCAGGAGGGCCAGACAGTGCAGTTTGACGTGACCAAGGGCCCCAAGGGCTGGCAGGCTGAGAACGTCCAGCCGCTCTAACCGAATCCCGTAATGCGAAAGGCGATCTCTCTGCGAGATCGCCTTTTCCGTTTTCGCGCGGTCTTCAAGCGCTCTTGGATCAGCGCGCGGATGCTGAGAAGTCCGCGGTTCCGATCTTTACGATCGTTCCTTGCGGCTGCGGTTTCGTTTCTTTGGTCTCTTTCGCGTCCTTGCCTTCCTGCGGTTTTTCCTTTACTTCCGGCGTTGGCGCAGGTTTTTCGGTCCAAATGCCGTAGACGCGCCCTCCATACGCCGCAATTCCGCTGTAATCACCGAAGAAAACACCACTGGCTTCGAACGGTTCTTCGGTCCAGGCGTAATTGCCAAAGCTATGTCCGCCGTCCGTAGAGCGTGCGAGAACCACGATCTGCTTGCGGTTCTGAGGATCGCCCCGGCGATCATAGAAGACGACATTGACGGAGCCGTCGGTGGGATCCACCGCGAGCCACTGAAAGAACTGCTCCGCTCCGTTGTGCACCGGATCGTTGTTCACGCGGACCGGTGAGCTCCAACGCTTTCCTCCGTCGTCCGAAGTCGCGAGAAAAACATCAAGGTCGCCGTTCCGATAGTCGCTCCATGTGACGTATAGGCGTTTGCCCTTCGGGTCGATGGCAATCTGCGGAAATCCGTTTGCCCTTTCGAGCGTCTGAATGGCGAACATGATGGGCGCCGTATGAATGACCGCACGCGCGTGCGAGAACGTCTTGCCACCATCGCGCGACGTCGTAAACATGATCGAGTCATCCTGGCTCCAGATCGTGTACAGCTTGCCATCCGGGCCGACTACGCCGGCGAACCCTTCGGCTGCGCCGTTGTCATCTCGCGGCAGCCCGGGATGCGCATCGATCTCAATCGGCTGCGACCACGTCTTGCCGTCGTCGGTGGAGCGCGAAAGCACCATCTGCGAATCTGCCAGCCTCCATCGCGTCCAACCAATATAGAGATTGCCCGCGTAGCGACTCTTGCTGTTGTCCGCGACGATATAGGGCTTGTCTTCGAACGGAATTCCAGGAGTGCTGGTCTGCTCGGCGACTGGAATATGCTCGGCTTCCCATGTCTTTCCGCCGTCGAGTGAGCGCCGCACAAAGATTCCATTGCGGGTTGCGCCGTGTGCCCAGTAGTTGAAAGTTCCCAGTCGGTCGAAGGCGATGTAACAGACGAAGGCGTGTCCCTGATTGTCGAAAGCCACCGACACGTCGCCGGAGACGCGGTAGTTCTTGGGGTCCACGTTCTCGGCCGCTTGCCATGTATGACCTGCGTCTTGGGAATAAGACGCGTGCACGTTGTCCTGAAAAACGCCAACCACCTGCTGCGGATTCGTCGGACTTACGGCAATTGATGGCTCGGTAAACGGACCCACTGTAGAAGTGAGGGGGAATATCTGAGTGTGCGGAGCTCGTGGCAGATCCTGGCCTCGCAAGAACAAAGGCGCACAGAAAGAGAGAATAAAGAGGAACGTTATTACGACCCGGCGGAAGAGTTGCGAGAGGAGCATTAAGTCCCTTTCAGTTGTTGATCGTCTTGTATGTTAAGGGGTATCCACAGCACACAGTGCCGCGCCCCCGGCGATCCCCGCGTCGGCCCCATAGTGTGCCATAACCAGTGGAATATCAGCTGCGCGCGGGTTCACGCACCAACTGGGCAGTCGCTTTTTGATGTCATCGAAGAATGGCCTGAGCATCGCAGCTACGCCGCCGCCCATCACGAGAACGTCGGGATCGAGCAGGTCGACGATGTTGCCAAGCCAGGGAGTCAAGACCTCGACCGTTTCGTGAAGGATCTGCTTTGCGAGCGAGTCGCCGGACGCATAAGCCTTTCCTACAAATTCGCTGGTGACGTTGGCAACATTTCCCTTTGCCAATTCGAGAATTGCAGACCGAGAACCTCCGGCGAGCTTAACTCGTGCACGCGCGCCAATCGCCGGACCTGCCGCCAGCACTTCGATGCATCCTCGCTTGCCGCAGGGACACTGAGGACCGCGATAGTCGATGCTGACATGTCCGCCTTCACCCGCCGAGCCTGTGTTGCCGTGATAGATTCGGCCGTCGAGCACAATGCCGGTTCCAATGCCCGTTCCGATCGTGGCATAGAAAACATAGCGGTACCCACGTGCCGTGCCCCAACGCGTTTCTGCCAGTGCTGCAGCATTCGCGTCGTTGTCCACTTTGACGGGCACGTGGTACATCGACACGATCTTCTCCGCCAGTGGAAAGTGGCGCCAGCAAGGCAGGTTCGGAGGATTGAGAACCACCCCTGTTTTTGGATCCAGCGGACCAGGCGCGCAGATCCCGATGCTGTGAATGCCACCCGGAACAGTGGACGCCAGGGAATCAATCGCATCGGCGACGGCCTGCAGGCCAGCCTCCGCGGTGCTGTTTGCCACCATGGGCTTGCGACCTTGGGCGAGTATGTTGCCCTCGCGATCCACAAGTCCCACGGCTACTTTTGTGCCACCAACATCTACGCCGAGAACCGGAGCCGTACCTTGGGGTTCAGTCATGCTTGCCTGTATCCGCCATCTGGGGCAAATTCGAGAATTGCACTTTGATAGTTTTAATCTCGTAAGGCTTGGCGTGCACGTTCACCGCACCATCGTGTACCGCTAGACTGCCTAATGGTTTTTCCATCAGATCCGTTTCCGACGCCGACTCGGCTCCCGCGGGAAGTTGAATTGTAACCTCACCGTCCTTTCCGGCCCATTCGTAAAAGCGCAGAACCAGAGAGTTCTCATCTTCGGCCCGCTTCAGTGCGGTGACAATGACGTTGTCGGGTTGCACCTGCAGGAAGGAATCCTCAGGCGCGAGCGATCCCTGATGCTTTCCGAAAGGCAGGGAAAGCAATTTGTAGTTCAACTCATAACCGCGGCGAATGGTAAGCGCATCCTTCCACCCTCGGCCGTGCGGATACAACGAATAAGTGAATTCGTGATGGCCTTCGTCGGCGTGAGGGTCCGGCCACTCCGGCGAGCGCAACAGGGACAATCGCAGCACGTTGCCCTTCGCGTCGTATCCGTACTTGCAGTCGTTCAGCAAGCTGAACCCGTGTTTCGAGTCCGAGATGTCCGCCCAGCGCTGTGCCGGAACCTCGAACTGCGCCTGTTCTGCGGGCGTGTTGCGCGTCGTCGGCCGCTCAACCGAGCCAAACGGAATCTCGAACGCCGCCTTATCGCTGTGCGCGCTCAGCGGGAACGCAACTTTCAGCAAGATGTGTTTCTCATGCCATTCCACCATCATCTTCACATCGACACGAGGCACGCCCGCGTACAAGATGATGTCCCGCACGAACGTCGAGCTCTGAAAATGATTCTTGACTTGAAGCACCGCTCGGAGGGGGCCGCTTTCGAGGAGTTTCACCTCATCAGCCTTGTCCAGATCCCAATGCTGCTTCTCGAAGTCAGCGTCGATATTCCACGCATCCCAGCGCTGCGGTTTATCAACAAAAGTCTGCAGCAGGTTGCCACACGTGGAAGTCTTCGGGCCGCCGGTTTCGGTTTCTGCTGGCGCGAGAGCTTCCGTCCCGCTTCGCTTGTCGAACAAACTGGTCATGCATCCCGTTTGTGGATCGATCTTCACCCGGATGAATTCGTTCTCAAGGCTATTCGCAGAAGCGATCAGGTAAGTAGGAGTTGCTTGTGCGCTCATGGCAGGCCGCACGAAATAGGTGCGGTAGCCAAGCGAGGGCGCGTTGGCCAACAACAAGAACCGTATACGGTGCGTCTCTCCGTCGACGGAAAGCAGTTGCGATGGCACCAGCGTTCCGGTCGAGTTTGCCACTTCGATCTGGTTTGCCGGCGACGGGAGTTGGGCCTCAACTTCGGTTACCTCGGTTCGCGGCCAGGAGAGCGAATTGAAAATCAGTACGGGGACCTCGCTTGGAACGTCCCCACCTTGTGTGTTGACATGTGCGGCAATCTCGCGCAGCGATCCCATACTCACGTCATTCGCAGCTCGGTCGACATCTTCCAGATTGCGTTTGGCGTCCAGATAGTTCACCGCAATTCCCGACCCCGGCATGATGTCGTGGAAGTGATCAAACAGCAGATTCTTCCAAGTCAGCTCCATCCCATCGTGCGGGTAAGGCCGTCCGTAGAGTGAGGCCAGAGAGGCAAACTTCTCGGCGTTTAATACGTTTTCCTCGGCCCGCCGGATTCTCCGTTTTGTTTCTGCCTGGGTAGTAAACACTCCCCGATGGTAGGCGAAGTAAAGCTCCCCATCCCAAGTCGGCATCTGCATGCTGGGTAGTTTCTTCTCGATGTCGTTAAAGAAGTCCCGCGCGAAGCTGAACTCTAGTTTCGGATACACCGCGTCGGGAGCCCTCAGTTGCTCGGCATGATCGAGCATGATGCGTGTCGGACCGCCACCGTGGTCACCGACGCCGTACAGATGCATCATCTCGGGTTTGTCGGGAATGGTCTTGCCGTAGATCGATGGCATCCAGATCGAGAGGTCGGTCGCTAGCGGTTCCGCATCAATACCGCCCGCATAATCGTGCGGGAAATATGTGAGCAGTTTGCTGCCATCCGGCGCTTGCCACCAGAAAAGCTTGTAAGGGAAGGTCGTAAACTCATGCGCCCAGAGCAGCTTCTGGGTGACGAAGTAATCCATCCCTGATTTCTTATAGATCTGCGGCAGTTGATAGTTGTATCCGAAAGAATCGGGATTCCACCCGATCTTCACATCTACGCCAAAGTTCTTCTCAAAGTATCGCTTGCCCACCAGAATCTGCCGCACCAGAGATTCGCCGTCGGGCATGTTCAGGTCGGGCTCAACCCACATCCCGCCGATGACTTCCCAACGCCCTTCCTTCACGCGCCTTTCGATCTGCTGAAATAGGTCGGGATATTTTTCCTGCATCCACTCGTAGGTGCGAGCCGACGACATCGTGAACTTGAAGTCCGGATACTCGCGCATCAGGTCGAGCACGCTCTGGAACGTGTTGCGCACCACTTCGACCGTCTCGGTCCAGGGCCACAGCCACGCCATGTCGATGTGCGAATTGCCCACAATGCGGATGTTGAATTGCTTCAGAAACGGCTTGAGAGCTTCGAGTTTGGCGTGTGCCTGTTTGAGCGATGCATCGAAGCCGGCTTGATCGCCTTTGTCGAGCGGCGTGAAATCAATCGCCTTGATCGCCGCATCCAGTTGAAGCAGGCGTTCCGCCTTTCCTTGTTCATAAGCCGCAATGATGGGGCGGGCAGAGAGCAGTTCCGCCCTAAGAAAAGCCGGATCAGGTCGCGTCGACGAAGGTTGAATCGTCAGTTCGCTGTGAAAGAATTCCGATTGCGATTCGTCGCCCCCAACCACCCGGGCCGCAATCAGGAATTTCTGCCCGGGCTGCGCGTTCTCCGTCAGAAGCACGGGCAAGATATCGTCGTCACTGCCGCGATAAAGAATCGCTCCATTCGAAAAGACGGTGATGATTAGGCCCTGCGGGCTCCCAAATCGTAGATCAATCGACACTCGCGAGCCCTGTGTGGCATAGCCGTTGATCTTCTCTGGAATTTGAATCCAGCGGCGAAACACGCGGGTTCCTGTCCAGTGCTCCTCGTTCGCATTCTGTCCACCCGGTCCCGAGACATTCTTGATGACGAGTGTGCCCCAGTCGGAATCATTCAGACCTGGATCCTCAGGATGTGGAACGTCGGCATGAAAACGCCATTCGGCCTCGTTCTGACGGGTAACCGCCTCAAGTCGGTCGAGCGTCGCCTTATAAGTATCGGGGGCGCCGGAAGCCTGTGAGAATGCAAAGGCCGCAAAAAGCAGAACGACGAGTAATAAGACGAGTAATAAGAAGATGACGCTACGCTTCATCGAGAACACACCTTTCCACGCCAGTTCGACTGCAACAAACTATGGCAAAGTAACCGAAGATTATCACTCAACAGTTGTTGATGGTGCTAAGTCATTGATTCTACAGTGCCGTGTAGTTCTTCGAGCAGCCCTGCAAAAATTATGATTCCTTGCATCCAAATTATGAATCGAAGTTGTTACGTGAGTGAGTTGACGGCGGAAGCTGCTCAACCTAGAATTCAGACTCGAATGTCAGAGAGCCAAAATCTTCGCGCGGTGTGCTGTTGCACTTGTTGTTGTTGTGCATGCGTGTGCACTGGCGCGGGGAGGTTGCTGACCTAAGAATTTTTTCTTAACACCGGCACTCATAAACCCATCGCCAGATGATCCTGGCGGTGGGTTTTTTATTTTCCGCACTCATTTTCGGACCTAACTTTTATGACAAGCGCAGCCAAAGAGACCACAGCACAGAGAGTCGAGCGCCTCAAGCGCGCGATGAATCCATGGAAAGGGCTGGAGGAAATCCGGCGCTTCGCCCGCGAGGGATTCGACTCCATTCCACCCGAATGGATCGGAACCTATTTTCGCTGGTGGGGCGTTTACACCCAGGGAGATGGCGCCGGAGTCACCGGTGGAAAGAATGGCGTGGGTCGCGCCCTGCAGCGTTTCATGGTGCGCATCCGCATTCCCAACGGAATGATGAATTCCCACCAGTTGCGCGCCATCGCCGACCTTACCCACCGGCACGCCAACGGAATCGCCGACCTCACCGTTCGCCAAAATATTCAACTGCACTGGGTCACGATCGAATCGCTGCCCGAAGTGCTTGACGGGCTCTGGCAGGTTGGACTGAACACCACCGGAGCGTGCGGTGATGTCGTTCGAAACGTTACGGGTTGCCCGGTCGCCGGTGTAGATGCGGACGAAATCGT
Organism: uncultured Acidobacteriaceae bacterium; assembly: GCA_963701935.1. Classification (GTDB taxonomy): domain Bacteria; phylum Acidobacteriota; class Terriglobia; order Terriglobales; family Acidobacteriaceae; genus Sulfotelmatobacter. The sequence goes on from CAVPBT010000008.1 coordinate 653,969, forward strand.
CGATGCGTCGCCGCTGGTGCTGGAAGCATCGCAATTGCTCGCAGGGAATCCCGAGTTCTACAATCTGCCCCGCAAGTTCAAAATCTCAATCACCGGATGCCGCGTGTGGTGCCCCTATCCCGAAATTAACGACATCGGTTTAACGGCGATCACCCGCGCGGTCGGCGGAAAGCCCGAAGTGGGTTTTTCTCTTCGAGTCGCCGGCGGACTATCAACCGAACCCTACCTCGGTGCGCGGTTGAATGCGTTCGTTCGTTGGAACCAGGTCGTGCCCGTCATCAAAGGCATTGCTGAACTGTTCCGTGACTCCGACGTCTTGCGCGAACACCGCGAGCGTGCTCGGTTGAAGTTCCTCTTCCTTCGCCACGGATGGACGGCGGACCGTTTTCTGGGAGAGTTGCACGAGCGCATCGGATTCCAGCTCGATCCGGCAGTCGAAGAGCATCCCCCAGAAGACGTCTATCGAGACCATGTCGGCATCCACGCGCAAAAGCAGTCTGGTCTCTCGTATGTCGGTGCGGTAGCGCTTCGCGGCCGAATCACAGCAGAACAGATGCAAGTGGCCGCAGATCTGGCCGAGCGCTACGCCGGCGGCGAACTGCGCGCCACGAACATGCAGAACCTTGTCGTCGTGAATGTGCCCACGCTGAACGCTGAACCGCTGGCGAAGGAGTTCGACGCGATCGGACTGAAAGTGGGCGGTTCTGCTTTCTGGCGGGGCACGGTCGCCTGCAGTGGCACGGAATTCTGCAAGCTAGCGATCACTGAAACGAAGAGTTTTTCCCGGTGGCTGGTGGAGGAACTGGAAGAGCGCTTGCCTGGCTTCGATCAGCATCTGAAGTTGCACGTGACGGGCTGCCCGAACAGTTGCGGACAGCACTGGATCGCCGACGTCGGCATTGAAGGCAAGAAAATCAAGATCCAAGACCGCATGGTTGACGCTTATTACTTTTGCGTCGGTGGCGCCCTCGGTTTTTACCAGGCAACCGCCCGGCCGATTGGCTATCGCTGCGCCGCCTCCGAAGTGCCCGACGCGCTCGAACGTCTGCTCGGCCAATATCTAACGCATCGCGAACCAGGCGAGAACCTGCGCAGGTTCTTTGCCCGTCACAGCGATTCAGAGTTGCGCGAGTTTCTGGCCGGAGAAGCTGTATCCGCAGTGGCTCGCGATTTGCCCGACTCGACTCGAAGTCTGGCTCAGGCAGGAGGTCTCGGTGACTAGCCTATTTCCGATGTTTCTGAAGCTGGAAGGCAAGCAGTGCCTCGTCGTAGGGGCTGGCAAAGTTGGCGAACCCAAGGTCGCGGGCTTGCTGGAGACGGGCGCACACATCCGTGTTGTTTCGTTGGAGGCGAGCCCCGCAGTTCGCGAATGGGCGCACGCGGGAAGGATCGAACTCGAGTTGCATGCCTTCTCGGCGGAAGACTTGGACGGCGCATTCCTCGCCGTTGTAGCGACGAATTCGAGGACCTTGAATGAGCGGGTCTATCACGAAGCGCAGCGCCGGAGGGTGCTGTGCAATGTGGTCGATGTTCCAGATCTCTGCGACTTCTTTTATCCCGCTGTCGTACGTCGTGGTGATCTGCAAATCGCCATCTCAACCGCCGGGCAGAGTCCATCGCTCGCGCAGAAGATTCGCCAGCAGCTCGAAAGAGAATTCGGCCCTGGATACGCCTCGTGGGTGGCGGAGCTTGGCGAGACCCGAAAACTGATTCTCGCCAGCGATCTCGACAAAGAACACAAGCTGGATTTGTTGCATTCCCTGGCGAGCCGGGAAGCTCTCGAAGCCGCATTGGCCGAATTGCCAGAGCTCGCTGCAAAAGGGGAACCGGCATGAAGGGAAAAGTCTATCTGGTAGGCGCAGGGCCGGGTGACCCAGAGTTGCTCACACTGAAGGCGTTGCGCGTGCTGAGAACGGCCGACGCTGTGCTGCACGACGACCTGGTCGCGCCCGAAATATTGAGACTCATCCCGCAAACGGCCCAAGTTCACAACGTCGGCAAGCGCTGCGGGAAAAAGAAGATCCTGCAGGAAGAAATTAACTTCCTGATGGTCGCTCTCGCCGACTCTGGACTACGTGTCGTGCGGCTGAAGAGCGGCGATCCCCTCATATTCGGCCGGGCCGGAGAGGAGATCGAGTCTCTGCGGCGCGCCAACATTCCCTTTGAAATTGTCCCAGGCGTGACTTCCGCCATGGGCGCCGCGGCCGCCGCCCAGATTCCACTGACTCATCGTCGCGCCTCGTCAGCGCTCGTTTTTCTCACGGCGCATCAGGCTCAAGGAAGTGAAGCTGCCAACTGGAGCAAACTGGCGGGAAGCGGTGCGACGCTCGTGATCTACATGCCCGGACAGAACTACTCCGAGGTCGCCGCGAAGCTTCGCGCGGCTGGCCTCGCCGGCGAGACGCCGTGCGCGGTCATCTCTCGCGCGACGACTCCGCAACAGCAAATGCAGCGTTCCACGATCGCCGAGTTAAACGGCTCGCTGAAACTCGCAGCGCCGACGCTGCTGGTCGTCGGCGAAGTCGTACGCTTTGTCGATCCACTTTTGCTGGCGCAGCAATTCAATATGACAAACCGCTCTGCGGTCAACGACAGTGCTCTCCCTGCCTCGCTATTCCCAACACCAGATTTCGGAACCAATGAGGAGCCTCTTCCGTGAAGAACCAGATTCAGGAGCAGATTCAAGATCAGATCGCGGAAGTTCAGCACGCAGCTGAGACTTGGACGCCGCAGCGCGCATTGACGTGGGCGTTTGAGAAGTTCGGAAACCAGGTTGCCATTTCCTCGGCCTTCGGCGCCGAGGGCATGGTGCTGATCGATATGGCTTCGCGTGTCCGCAAAGACTTCCGCCTGTTTACGATCGACACGGAGTTCCTCTTTCCCGAAACGTACAGCTTGATGGACCGGATCGAGGACAAATACGGCATCGCCATCGAAAAAGTATATTCGCTGCTCTCGCCCGAGGAGCAAGAGCAGACTCACGGAACTGCGCTGTGGACACGCGATCCAGACCTCTGCTGCAGCCTGCGAAAAGTCGAGCCGCTGCGCCGCAAGCTGGGCGAGCTGAGTGCGTGGATCACCAGCATTCGTCGCGATCAAACCTCAGTTCGTTCCAGCGCACACAGAGTGGAATGGGATGCGAAGTTCGGATTAGCGAAAATCAATCCGATGGTCGATTGGACGTCGAAGCAGGTGTGGCGTTACATCCACGATCACGATGTTCCCTACAACCAACTTCACAATCAGGACTATCCCAGCATCGGCTGCACGCATTGCACGCGCGCCGTGAGGCCGGGAGAAGACCCACGTGCCGGGCGCTGGCCGGGATTCGCCAAGACCGAGTGCGGTTTGCACATCATTGAGCCCGTGCCGGGATCAGCGCCAGTGGGCGTGTCGAAGGCCGCGAAGTTGGGCAACTGAGCTTTACCCCGCCTGACAGTATGCGCTGGAAATCCCTCCCCAGTCGCGCAACGGTGCAGTTTCCGGGAAGAAGACTCCGTGCAATCGCTGCACCGACTCTTCAACCCTCGACTCTTCCACCAGAAACGAAATCGTCCGGTCAGAGGCACCCTGGCAGACGACGCGCACGTCCATGTCCGACACGGTGGCGAAGATGCGGCTGGCCACATCGGGCTGTCGCCGAATGTTCTCTCCGACCAGGCAAACCAGCGCCTTATGATTCTCCCATCGGACCTCGGCGACACCTTGAAGATCCTTAGCAATCCCTGGTAATGCAGCGGTCGAGCCCACCAGCACTGATATGCGCCCCAGGGAAAGAGCCATCAAATCGACTCCACAAGAGTGCCGGTCGAACACCGCTGAGACGGCGCGCAAGAATTCCGAATCTACCCCACCCGCAGACTCAATCTCAACCGAAGCGACTTTTCTCTTCGCGGTGATAGCGCTGACCAGGTTGCCGGTCTTGGCCCGCGCCAGGATTTCCGTTCCTTCGCCCTCCGGCCGTCGCGAATTCAGAACAAAAACGGGAATGTTCTCGCGCATCGCCGGAGCGAGCGTTGACGGGTGCAAAACCTTCGCGCCAAAGTGCGCCAACTCTGCGGCTTCATCAAAACTCATCTTGCGGATTACCCGGGCCTCCGAGCAAAGCTTGGGATCGGTCGTCATGATGCCGTCCACATCGGTCCATATCTCAACTCTCGACGCGCACAGCGCCGCGCCCACGATCGCCGCGCTGAAGTCGGAGCCGCCGCGGCCCAAAGTCGTGGGAACTCCATCGCAGGTAGAGGCGATGAAGCCGCCCAGCACTGGCACTCGGCCGGACTCCAACAGAGGCCCCACCTTTTCCTGCAGCTGCTGCTCGGTTACATCCCACATCGGACTCGCCTGACCGTGGCGAGCATCGGTAACGATACAGGCTCGCGCGTCGACGTGCGCCGCCTTCATTCCGGCCTGGCATAGCGCTTCCTTCACCAGCCTGCTGGAGAAGCATTCGCCGAAGCCCAGCAGATGGTCTTGCGATCTAAGGTCCAGTTGCTGCACAGCTTCCAGATCGTGCAGCAGCGATTCCAGTTCGCGAAATTCGCCGCGCAGTTCGCCATCGAGAGCGCTGTATGCGGATTCATCGACCAGGGAGTCCGCCAACTGCTCGTGCCGGACATAAATATTCCTCACGATGGCAAGCGCCGAGCCCAGATGTCCCGCCGCTGCCGCGTTTCCCGCTTCCAGCAGTTGATCGGTCACTCTTGCCAGGGCGCTCACCACGACGACCGGTCGCGCGCCGAGTCTGCTTTGCACGATGCTGATGAGGCGCCGGATGGCGTCTGCGTCTTCCACGGACGTGCCTCCGAACTTCATTACCACAACGTCATCGCTTCGCTCGAATCTACTTTGTCGCTGCAGGCCGCTCATAAATGTCTCTCCTTTTTGGCGCAAAGAAAAACCCACCGCCAGATCGCTTCTGGCGGTGGGTTCGGGTGATTCTTTTAAGATTGCTTTACTTCATCCGATACCATCCTCCAGAAGACACGGTAATTCGTGTCGACATACCTGTGCCTGTCGATGTAATTCGCGTGGACTTCTGGATGAGGGTCATCATCAAAGCGCTAGTGGCGGCGTGAAACAGCCGCAAAATAAGGGTAGTCTGCTCTAGAGACCAGGGGAAATTCAAAATTTCGATAGCAGGTATCGGAATTTAAGTTGCTAAAAGCCGCTAATCTTCGGTCTTCTTCAGTTGAGTGGCAAACTGGCGCAACAAGGCCACAAACGCAGTCGATGCTACAGAGAGCGTCCGGTCCCGGCGGTAGGCAAGCCCCAACTCGCGATACAGCACCGCGTCCTCAAGATCGATGAGCTTGACCCGGCCGGCTTCGACCTCGTCACGTGCAAACGACGCACTAATCAGCGACACTCCGAGGTCTGCCGCCACGAAGCTCTTGATCATGCCGATGCTGGGCAGTTCCATCCGCACCTGCAACTCAGCGTTATACGGCCGAAACAGCTTGTCCAGCAACCGCCGCGTGTGCCCCGTCTTCGGAAACAGAAGCGGATGCTTCACAATCTCACTCACCGGCACCACCTTAAACTTGGCCAGCGGATTCTTGGGGCTCACCATCAGCATTAGCTTGTCGCGGAAAATCGGCTGGATCTTCAAGCTCGGCGACTGGATGGGCAGGGTTAGAATGCCCACCTCGACCTGCCCGTTTTCCAGCTTCTCAACGATCTTATAGCTGAAGTTCCGGTAGATACTGATCTGCACCGGCGGATAGCGTCGGCAGTATTCTCCGAAAACCTCGGGCAAAACGTATAAGCACGTAGCTTCGTTGGCGCCCACGCGCAGTGTACCGCGGGGCGTGCCGCTGTGGTCGGCGACCGCCATCAGCGACTCGTCGCGCAGGGCCTTCAGCCGTTCGGCGTATTCGAAAAATACCTGGCCCGCCGGAGTCAGTTTCACTGTCTTGCCAGAGCGGTCGAGCAAGCGGTCGCCGTACTCCTGTTCCAGTTGACGAATCTGCGCGCTGACCGCCGACTGCGAGCGGAAAACCTTCTCTCCGGCCCGCGAAAAACTACCCTGCCGAGCCACTTCCAGAAACGTGATGAGCTGATCAAAGTCCATGTTATGAGCGAGATTATAGCGAACTCAGCGCAAATCGAGGTTAATTAGACAGAATCAGTCTCGCCAGATCGCGCCCTGAAATTTGCATGGCTTCCATCGAAATTCTTTATTGTACTTTGCTCACTGTGAGGCACGACAATACCCATGTCTGTTCCTGAGCAGAAGTGTGCGACCCTCCGTCGCCCTCGCAAGCCACGCCCAAGAACAAGCAATTCGAAAGGAAATCAGTGAACCGGACGAAGTCCATGACGACGCGTCTAATCCCGAGCAATGGCCTGCCGCCAGCCCAAGGTCTCTACGACCCGGCGCACGAGCACGACGCCTGCGGCATCGGATTCGTCGCCAGCATCAGCGGGCAAAAGAGCCACGACATCATCCGCAAGGGAATCCAGGTACTGCTCAACCTGGCGCACCGCGGGGCTTGCGGCTGCGATCCGGAGACCGGCGATGGAGCCGGCGTGCTCATTCAGATTCCGCACAAATTCTTCGCTCGCGAATGCGAGAAGCTGGGCTTCGCTCTTCCAAAGCCCGGGACGTACGGCGTCGGCATGACCTTCCTTCCGGTCGAAAAGCATCAACGGCTGCAGTGCGAAGGAATCTTGGAGCGCATCATTCGCGAAGAGGGCCTAACCTTGCTCGGATGGCGCGACACTCCAGTCTATGCGTCGGCGATCGGCCGCGTGGCGCGTGCCTCGCAGCCTTACATTCAGCAGATCTTTGTGCGCAGCGCTGCCGAGATGGACGAAGACGCCTTCGAGCGCAAGCTCTACGTGGTACGCAAGCGCGCGGAGAATGAGATCCGCGAGTCCGGTGTCGAGGACGCGGAGATGTTCTACATCCCGTCGCTCTCCTGTCGCACGATCGTGTACAAGGGCTTGTTGCTCGCGTCGCAGATCACGAATTTCTATCGCGAACTTTCCGATCCTGATGCCGTTAGCGCGTTGTGCCTGGTTCACCAGCGCTTTTCGACGAACACATTTCCCAGTTGGGACCGCGCGCATCCTTACCGCTATATCGCCCACAACGGCGAGATCAACACGCTCCGCGGAAACGTGAACTGGATGCAGGCCCGCCAGTCGCTGCTGCAGTCTCCGCTCTTCGGAGATGACATCAAGAAGCTGCATCCGATCATTGCTCCCGACGGCAGCGACTCCGCGAACTTCGACAACGCCGTCGAATTGCTCCTTCAGTCCGGACGCAGCCTTCCGCACGTGATGGCCATGCTGATTCCCGAAGCCTGGTCGGGCAATCCTCACATGAAGCCGGAGAAGCGTGCTTTCTACGAGTACCACGCCTGCTTGATGGAGCCATGGGACGGGCCCGCCGCGATCGCCTTTACCGATGGCCGCGTCATCGGCGCGACGCTCGACCGCAATGGTCTGCGCCCCGGCCGCTACGTTGTCACCCACGACGATCTGGTTGTGATGGCCTCAGAAGCAGGCGTGCTCGACGTTGCGCCTGAGCAGGTCAAGAAAAAAGGTCGTCTGCAGCCAGGCAAGATGTTCCTCGTCGATACCGTCGAAGGCCGCATTATTTCCGACAAGGAGATCAAGCAGAAGCTCTCGTCGCGGCAGCCGTACGCCGAGTGGGTGAAAGAAAATCAGATCACCATCGATCAGTTGCCCGAGCCCTCGCGCATGCATTTTCCAGACGCCGAGACTCTTCTCCGCCGCCAGCGTGCGTTCGGATACAGCGACGAAGATCTGCGCATGATCCTTACTCCGATGGCAGCGAAGGGCGAAGAGCCGATCGGCTCGATGGGCACCGACACTCCTCTGGCCTGCCTCTCCGATAAACCGCAGCCTCTCTTCAACTACTTCAAGCAGCTCTTCGCACAGGTAACCAATCCTCCCATCGATCCCATCCGCGAAGAGATGGTGATGTCGCTCATCAGCTATATCGGAAGCGAGCGCAACATCCTGGAGGAAGCGCCCGAGAACTGCCACATGCTGAAGCTGGCGCATCCGCTGCTCTCGAATCGCGAACTCGAGAAACTGCGCCGTGTTTCCAATCGTGACTTGTTGGCGACCACGCTGCCGGCGCTGTTCCGCGCGAAAGACGGTGAGGAAGGGCTCAAGCGCGCCCTCGACGAGCTGTGCCAGAGAGCTTCGCTAGCGGTGAAGGCCGGATATTCGCTCCTGATTCTTTCCGACCGTGGCGTCGACAAAGACTACGCTCCCATTCCCTGTCTGCTCGCCCTGGCCGCGGTTCACAACCTGTTGGTCCGCGAAGAGACGCGAACCCAGGTCGCGCTGATCACGGAATCCGGCGAGCCCCGTGAGGTTATGCACTTCGCCTTGCTCAGCGGCTATGGTGCGAGCGCCATCAATCCTTACCTTGCACTCGAGAGCGTCGAGAACCTGGTGTGGCGCGGCGAGTTGGGCGAAGGCATGACGCCTGAACTGGCGGTGAAGCACTTCATGAAGGCGATCAAGAAGGGATTGCTGAAAACCTTCTCGAAAATGGGCATCTCGACTCTGCAAAGCTACCAGGGCGCACAGGTGTTCGAGGCCATCGGGCTGAACAGAGAATTAGTCGACACGTATTTCTCCGGCACGACTTCGCGCCTTGAGGGCATTGGACTGTCTGTACTAGCTGCCGAAGCGTTGCTGAAACACGACTACGCCTTCCGCCCGCTGACTGAGTTTGAGACCGAACTTTCCGTTGGGGGCAGCTATCACCAGCGCGTTGACGGCGAATATCACCTGCTCAATCCACAAACCATCAGCAAACTGCAGCAGGCAGTGCGGCAGGACAGCTTCAAGACATTTCAGGAATACACCGATCTCATCGACAAGCAGAGCGCGAATCTCTGCACGCTACGCGGCTTGATGAAGTTGAAGAAGAGCGACACGCCAGTGCCGCTTGACGAAGTCGAGCCAGCCAAAGAAATCGTAAAGCGCTTCACCACCGGCGCCATGTCGTTCGGCTCCATCAGCAAAGAAGCCCACGAGACGCTCGCCATCGCCATGAATCGCATTGGCGGCAAGTCCAACACTGGCGAAGGCGGAGAGGACGAAGCGCGCTTCACGCCCGATGCGAACGGAGACTTGCGCCGTAGCGCCGTCAAGCAGGTGGCCTCAGCGCGTTTTGGCGTAACTGCCAACTACCTCGTCAACGCCGACGAACTGCAGATCAAGATGGCGCAGGGTGCGAAGCCCGGAGAGGGCGGTCAACTCCCCGGCCACAAAGTGGACGATGTCATCGCCCGCCTGCGGCATTCGATCCCGGGCGTTGGATTGATCTCACCACCGCCACATCACGATATTTATTCGATCGAAGATCTCGCGCAGCTGATCTACGATCTGAAGAACGTCAATCCACACGCACGCATTGCCGTGAAGTTGGTAGCCGAGGTCGGTGTAGGAACGGTCGCCGCAGGCGTCGCAAAGGCTCACGCCGACGTCGTGTTGATCAGCGGTGATTCGGGCGGCACCGGTGCGTCCCCGTTGAGTTCGATCAAGCATGCAGGAATTCCATGGGAACTCGGCTTGGCGGAAACGCAGCAAGTTCTTCTTCTAAACGATCTGCGTAGCCGCATTCGCGTGCAAACGGACGGCAAACTCCAGACCGGCCGCGACGTCGCCATTGCTGCTCTGTTGGGCGCCGAAGAGTTTGGCTTTGCCACGACGCCCCTCATCGCCATGGGCTGCATCATGATGCGCAAGTGCCATCTCAATACCTGCTCCGTGGGCATTGCCACGCAGGATCCGGAACTGCGCAAGCACTTCAAAGGTCAGCCCGAGCACGTGATCAATTTCTTCTTCTTCATTGCAGAGCAGCTTCGCCAGTACATGGCCGAACTGGGATTCCGTACGGTCGACGAGATGGTTGGCCGCGTCGATATGCTTGACGTGGAACCCGCTGTCGATCACTGGAAGGCGCGCGGTCTGGACTTCTCCGCCATCCTTTACAACCCACCCGTGCCCTCGCGCGTCGCCCGGCGCCGCGTGCAGGCCCAGGATCACGGTTTGGAGCAGGCTCTAGATCACAAGATTCTCGGACAAGTTGCTTCCACTCTCGAAACCCTTGCGCCGATTGAGGTGAAGTTTCCGGTCCGCAACATTCACCGCTCGGTGGGAAGCATGCTCAGCGGTGAAATCGCGCGCCGTTACGGTTCTGCCGGACTGCCCGATGACACGATTCGCATTCACCTCACGGGCTCGGCTGGTCAGAGCCTGGGCGCTTTCCTCGCCAAGGGAGTCACGCTTTCGCTTGAGGGCGAAGCCAATGACTACGTTGGAAAGGGCCTTTCCGGTGGCCGGCTCATGGTCTTTCCGCCCCGCGCGTCCGGATTCGCTCCGGAAGAAAATATCTTGATCGGCAATGTCGCCCTTTACGGTGCCACCAGCGGCGAGGCGTTCTTCAATGGCGTTGCCGGCGAACGCTTTGCCGTCCGCAACTCCGGAGCAACTGCTGTCGTCGAGGGCGTTGGCGACCATGGCTGCGAGTACATGACTAACGGCATCGTGTTGGTGCTCGGCTCATGCGGCAGAAATTTCGCCGCCGGCATGAGTGGCGGTGTCGCCTATGTCTTCGACGAGCGCGGAGACTTTACCGAGAAGCGCTGCAATCTGGATTCGGTGGATCTCGAGCCGCTGCTCGAGGAGTCTGACATAGTGATCGTCAGAGATCTCCTGTTGTCGCACCGGGAGTTGACGGCCAGCCGCCGCGCCAAGTGGATTCTCGATAATTGGAACGACATGGCCTCGCGCTTCATCAAAGTTTTCCCGCACGAGTTCAAGCGAGTGTTGGGGGTGGCGCGCAGCGAACAAGCCTATATCCCGAACCAGCCCGTCGCTATTCTGGCAGAAGCCGAGTCGCAAGAGCAGGTGCAGCATGGGTAAGACCACCGGCTTCATGGATTACTCGCGCGAACTGGCTCCGCGCCGTCCCGTCGCGGAGCGCGTCAACGACTGGTTCGAAATCTATCAGGACTTCCCGGAAGAGAAGCTGCGCAAGCAAGGCGCGCGCTGCATGGATTGCGGCGTCCCGTTCTGCCAGACCGGATGCCCCGTCAGCAATCTCATTCCCGATTGGAACGATCTGGTCTACCGCGGACGCTGGAAAGATGCCGTTCGCCAGCTCCACGCCACCAACAATTTTCCTGAGTTTACTGGACGCATCTGCCCGGCTCCGTGCGAGGCCTCGTGCGTCCTGGGCATCAACCAGCCTCCGGTCACCATCAAGCAGAACGAAAAGAATATTGTGGAGCGCGGATTCCTTGAAGGCTGGATCCGCCCCGAGCCCTCGAAACTCCGCACCGGCAAAAAAGTCGCAGTCGTTGGTTCGGGCCCGGCCGGACTCGCCGCAGCGCAACAGCTATGCCGCGCCGGACACTCGGTCACGGTCTACGAAAAAGCCGACCGCATCGGCGGATTGCTCCGCTACGGCATCCCCGAATTCAAGCTCGAGAAACACATCATCGATCGCCGCCTCGAGCAGATGTCCGCCGAGGGCGTGAAGTTTGTCACCAATGCGGAAGTCGGCAAGAACGTCCAAGTCGAGGACCTGCGCCGCGACTACGACGCCATCGTGCTGGCCGGAGGTTCCGAGCATCCGCGTGACCTCCCAGTCCCCGGTCGCGAACTGAAAGGAATTCACTACGCGATGGAATTCCTGCCGCAGCAGAACAAGCGTTGCCTCGGCGACACGCTCGATCCCGCCATCGAAATTCTTGCCACCGGCAAACGCGTCGTCATCATCGGAGGTGGCGACACTGGCGCTGACTGTCTTGGCACCGTTCACCGCCAAAGGCCCATCTCTGTTCACCAGTTCGAGATCATGCCGAAGCCGCCCGATGAGCGCTCCCCAAACACGCCCTGGCCGCTCTGGCCTATGCAACTGCGAACTGAGGCCGCCCACGAAGAAGGTGGCATCCGCGACTGGAGCATCGCGACTACAAAGTTCACCGGCGACGCGAACGGCAACGTCACCCATTTGCACGGTGTTCGGGTTGGCCCTCCCCCGAAGTTTGAGCCTCTGGTCGGCACCGAGTTCACCATGGAAGCAGACTTGGTCCTCATCGCTATGGGATTCCTCGGCCCGGTGCGCAACGGCATGATCGAGCAGCTGGGAGTTCAACTCGACAACCGGGGCAACGTCGCGACCGACCAGAACTATATGTCGTCGGTCCCCGGGGTATTTGCGGCCGGCGACATGCGCCGCGGACAGTCGCTGGTCGTGTGGGCGATCTCCGAAGGTCGCAAAGCCGCTGCCTGCGTCGATTCCTATTTGAACGCGCTGCCTGCCCGCCCGGTTGTCCCCGTGGTTTCCACCGCGCGCCAAATCGCCTCGTGATACTCCGACCATTGCGGGCCAACATTCATCGAGCTCTTTCGTCTGCCTTTGTGTCCTTCGGGATTCACGAATTTTCAGGACTTCACGCCAACTCCAACTCGAAACGGAAGATGCAGTAAGATGACTGCGCCAGCCTCATGATCCAACTAACTGATATCCAGGCCGCCCTCGACCGGATTCGCGCCGACATCCGCGTCTCACCCTGTACCCACTCGGAAACCTTCTCCGGTCTCACCAACAATTCCATCTTCCTCAAACTCGATAATCAGCAGCGCACTGGCGCGTTCAAAGAACGCGGTGCTCTGAACAAACTTCTAACTCTCACGCCGGAAGAGCGTGCTCACGGCGTGATTGCCGCATCCGCCGGCAACCATGCCCAAGGCGTCGCCTACCATGCTGGACGTCACCAGATCGCAGCGCGCATCGTTATGCCGCTGCCCACGCCGCTCACGAAAGTTTCGGCGACTCGCGCCTACGGCGCAGAAGTTCTCCTACACGGCGCTAACTACGATGAAGCCTACGAGAAAGCTATCGAGCAGAGCCAACAAGACCGCCTGACTCTGATTCACGCTTTCGATGACGATGCCGTGATTGCGGGGCAGGGAACACTCGGTCTTGAAATCCTGCAGCAGCATCCCAGTATCGAAGTCATTGTGGCGCCTATCGGTGGCGGAGGTCTCATCGGCGGAATCGCCTGCGCTGTCAAAGAGACCAATCCCGCGGTGAAGGTCTTCGGAGTTCAGCCTTCGCGTATTCCCTCGATGAAAGCCGCGGTCGCCGAGGGCAAACCAGTTACGCTGAAGTCTGCCAAGACGATCGCCGACGGCATCGCCGTCCGCCGCGCCGGAGAGCGTACGCTCCCCCTCGTTCAGAAATACGTCGACGACATCGTCACGGTGGAAGAAGAAGAGATTGCGAACGCGATTCTCTTGCTGCTGGAACGCGAGAAAACACTGGCCGAAGGCGCTGGAGCCGCAGCCATCGCCGCCGTCCTCAACCGCAAGCTGCCGCTGCAGGGCAAAAAAATCGCCGTGCTGGTCTGCGGCGGCAATATCGACGTCACCCTGCTCTCGCGCATCATTGAGCGCGGCCTTGTAAAAGACGGACGCCTCGTCCGCCTGCGCGTTCACCTGCCCGACTATCCTGGAGCGCTGCACCGCCTCACCGGGATCCTCGCCGACCACCGCGCTAACATCGTCGAGACCGCTTACGATCGCGCCTACCACGGTGTCAATCTCGGCGACACCGCCATCGACATCACCATGGAAACCCGCGGCCCCGATCACATCGCAGAGCTTCTCGCAGCGCTGGTCTCTGCCGGGTACACGCACGAAAGAATTTTGTAGCCACGACGTCTGATCGCTCTCAAGATTCTTGCGTCACGGCTGCCATGAACTTACAGGCGCTTTCCCTCCACCGCTACCCCTGCAGAGCAGTGCGCAGAGGAGAATGCCCCCGGCTCCTGCCGCCCCCGCCGCTATCCATTTTGTATTCAGGCCCGACGACGCTCCCTTAGGCTGGGGCGGGGCCCCGCAGATTTCCGACACGTCGAAGCTCTTTTGTTCGGTCTCGTGAACGATCGATCCGTGCGACGATTCCGTCTCCGCTGACGGCTTCCGCAGATCCGATCCCCGATCCACGTGCACGTCGTCCTTGCGGGCCGCCACTTGAACGTTCCCGTTCAAGTTGGTCACCTCATATTGGGTCCACTCGTTGAGGACCGGAACCACCGTCAGGCAATTCACCCGCACTTTGAAGCTTTTCGAGGTTCCCACCGAGACGCCGCCATGATCCAGTTCGAGCAGGTCGGTTTGAAGTTTTGCCACCGACTCCGGCTGGATCAACACTGTAGTCCCGTCCAGAGTCAAGTTTGCCGATGATCCCGGTTTGGTCTCCAACAGATCTCCGGGAAAAACCGCGGAGGAATCCGTCGCCTCGTACCCATTGACCCAGACGCCCCCCTGAGTGTGAAGAATGGCGGCCCCAGTTTGGTTGGACGGAGTTTGCCCCAGGAGCGATACTGGCACGATCACCAACATCACCCAGCACAGAAAACCACGTAAAATAGAAACACGCATCCGCAAGACCAATTTCCACACACTTCCCTATTAGAAGCGTAACTGGGGGTGCTGTCGTCGTCTATTAGCACTGTGGATGCGCGCTCGAAACTACGACCGCTCCAGCGATCGCGATTTTCCTTTTTGTAATCTTTGTTATGTGTGGGTAAAACTTTGTAAATCATCAACTTCCGCAGCTTCCGGCAAGGTAAATTAAAGGTGGGGCGCATGAAACTGAAAGCCAATCGAACAGTAGTCACGACGGTCGTCTTGTCTGTCATCATCGTTTCAGGTTCGCACTTCCTGCCTGCGTGTTTCGCGTCCGCCATGGGCGCAACCCAGGACTCCGGCCAGCCTGCCATAGCCAAGCGTATCGGTGCCATCAAAGCGATCAATGGGAATGTCATCACGCTGGCGCCGGAGTCTGGCCCAGAAGTCGCGGTGACTGTGCAGCCCAATGCTCGCCTCTTGCGACTGGTGCCGGGCGACAAGGATCTGAAGAACGCCACCGCCATCCAGTTGCAGGATCTGCAGGTAGGCGACACCATTCGCGCGCGCGGCCAGGGCTCGAGCGACGGCGCGTCGATCGCAGCCTTGGAGATTATTGTGATCACCCGTTCTGCGGTCCAGGCGGTGAGCGATCAAATGCGCCAGGACTGGCAGAAACGCGGCGTCGGAGGTCCAGTCACTGCCGTGGACCCCGCTGCCAGAACGGTGACCATCTCTATCTCCAGTTTCAGCGGGAAAAAGACGCTCGTAGTGCATACGTCCAGGAGCACCATCATCCATCGTTACTCTCCCGACTCGTTCAAACCCGAAGATGCGAAGCTGGTAACGCTGCGGGAAGTTCGGGTCGGCGACCAATTGCGGGCTCGCGGCGACCGCAACGCCGATGGCACTGAATTGACTGCTGAGGAAATTTACACGGGCACCTTCCCCGTAGTCGCGGGCTTGATTAAGTCCGTCGACGCAAGTGGGGGCACTCTTAGCGTTCAGGATGCAGTGAGCAAGAAAGCGGTGCAGCTGAAAATAACCACCGACTCCCAACTCCACAAGATTCCGGCTGAGATGGCGCAGCGATTTGCCATGCGATTGAAGGCCTCGTTGCCCCTTGGAACACCCGGCGCGGCGGCCAATCCCGGAACAGGCCCGGCTCAGGCTGAAAAGGGGGCAAATGCACAGGCTGGGGCACCCTCCCGCGGTACGGGCCAGGCTGGCGGGATGGGTCAAAGTGCAGGGATGGGGCAGAATGGCGGAATGGGCGCGGGCGCTCGTTCCGGCGGAGCCTTCGACTTCCAGCGCCTCCTCGATCAAACGCCCGCAGTTGCGCTCACGGATTTGCACAAAGGAGACGCGGTCGCCATTCTCGCGACCGAGGGCACGCCGTCGGGAGGGAGCACCGTGATTAAGCTGTTCAGCGGAGTGGAGCCGATTCTGCAGGCCGCTCCCTCGGGCAGCCAGGCGATGATGTTGGCTCCTTGGAGTCTAGGAGGCGCCCCCAGTGGGGACGCTAATCAATAGAAGTGCCCGCCTCGAAAAGGATTAATTCCAGATTCATAAACTACGAAACAGGAAGATGAAATGAAGGTTGAGAAGTACATACGTTTCTTTTTTATAACGGCTTTGTTCTTGTTGCTGCCGGCTGCCGCTTTGTTGGCGCAAACCGCCGCGGGATCTCTCCGTGGGCAAGTCACCGATCCCTCTGGCGCCGCCATTCCAAACGCCAGCGTCATTATGACTCCTGCCACCGGATCTCCGATCGTCATTCAGAGCAATGGCCAGGGCATGTATGAATTCAAGACTCTGCCGGCAGGGAAGTACACGCTCACAGTCGCGGCTACGGGGTTCACTCTCTACGAGAATGACAACGTCGTAATTGCCGATCAGCCTCTGCGTCTGAACGTGGTCATGTCGATCGAGGTGGAAACCCAGAAAGTGCAGGTTTCCGAGAATGCTCCAACCGTCGATGTGAATCCCTCCAGCAACGCTGGCGCTATCGTCATTTCCGGCAAAGAACTCGAAGCCCTGCCCGACGATCCGGATGAGTTGTTGACAGATTTGCAGGCGCTCGCGGGGCCCTCTGCCGGCCCCAACGGCGGTCAGATGTACATCGACGGTTTCACCGCGGGCCAGCTTCCCCCCAAGTCTTCCATCCGTGAAATCCGCGTCAATCAGAACCCATTTTCTGCGGAATACGATCAGCTGGGCTATGGCCGCATAGAAATTTTTACCAAACCCGGAACCGACAAGTATCACGGGCAGCTGTTTGTGATCGGCAATGACTCAGCTTTCAATTCTCCGAATCCTTTCGCGGGATCCGAGCCTCCGTACTACACCACTCAGTACAACGGGAACATAGGAGGACCCATCGGGAAAGTTGCATCATTTTTCTTCAATATTGAGCGCCGCAACATCAATGAACTGACAGCGATCAATACCCCGATCCTCGATTCCAATTTGAATGAGAGTTCCTTGATTGAGTCCATTCCCAACCCGCGCCAGCGCACCAACCTCAGCCCGCGCCTGGATTGGGCGCTGTCGAAGAACAACACTCTCACCGCTCGCTACCAGTATTATCGCGACACGGAAACCAATAACTGCGTTGGCCTTTTCAGCCTTCCATCCCAAGCTTGTTCAACCAAGTCCACTGAGGACACCGTGCAGATCGGCGATACGCAGGTGTATGGCTCGAAGATCGTCAATGAAACGCGTTTCCAGTACGTACGCGACAACAGCATCCAGAATCCAGGGGACACGAATCCCACAGTAAATGTGCTCGGCGCTTTCAGCGGAGGCGGCAGCGGTGCGGGGAACTCCAATGACCGTCAAAATCGCTATGAGGTGCAGAACTACACTTCGCTGATTCACGGCAATCATGTGCTCAAGTTCGGTGGGCGATTCCGAGCTACCCAAGATACGAATTACTCCACTGGGGGATTCAACGGCACCTTTACATTTTCTTCGCTTACAGAGTTTCAGCAGGCACAGTGCGCGACGTTGAGTTCGCCGCCGCCTGCATGCCAGGGTCTAGCCGGAGCAAATCCGCAGCAACTTTCCATCACACAGGGATCGCCCAGCGGATCAGCCACGTACTACGACGTTGAACCGTACATCCAGGACGACTGGCGGGTCCGGCCCAATATCACACTCAGTGCAGGGCTGCGCTTCGAGACCCAGAACGCTATTCACGACCATGGAGACTTTGCTCCGCGCTTAGGTTTTGCATGGGGAGTGGGAGGCAGGAGCTCTCCGCCGAAGGTCGTAATTCGAGGAGGCTACGGCATTTTTTATAACCGTTTCCAATCGGCGCAAATTCTGCAAGCGGACCGTCTCAATGGCGTCGTCCAACAGCAGTTCATCATCGACAGCCCCACTTGTTTTCCGGGTCTCGACATGCCTTTGACTGCGTCAGCGCAGTCCTGTGGCACTACTTCCCTGGCTTCTAACGTGTATCAGATCAGCCCAACGCTGCACGCACCCTACACCATGCAAGGAGCGGTGAGCATAGAGCGGCAGGTCACCAAGTCAGCGACGGTGTCCGCCACGTACCTGAACTCGCGTGGCTTCGACCAGTTCATCACCATCAACGCCAGTGCCCCGTATCCTGGAACTCCATGCTTCGCGACTGGGTGTCCAGCGATCACCGGCGGCAATGTCTACCGCTATGTTTCCGAAGGCAACTTCAAACAGAACCAGTTAATCCTGAACACCAATATTCGCATCGGCACCAAAGTCCAGCTCTTTGGCTTCTACACTCTGGGTTATGCCAACAGCGATACCTCTGGAGTTTCCGGCTTCCCGTCAAATTCCTACAACCTCAGTCAGGACTGGGGCCGTGCCTCGTTCGATGTTCGCGACCGGCTCTTTCTTGGCGGCAGCATTGCCTTCCCCTATCTGTTTCGGCTCAGTCCATTCATGGTGGTCAGCTCCGGTTCGCCGTTCACCATAATGTCGCCGATCGACGTCAATGGAGATCAGATCTACAACGATCGCCCCAGTCTTGTATCGTCTGGGACGTGCCCTGCAGGCACGAACCCGCAGGGCACGATTTACTGCACGCAACTCGGGACATTCGATGGCTCGGGCGCGGGCAAACTGCTCCCCATCAATTCTGAAACGGGTCCGGTTCACTTCGTTCTCAACCTGCGCTTCACCAAGACGTTTGGCATCGGACCGAAAACTAAAGGCAATACCGCGCAGGGACCGCAAGGTGGTCCCGGCGGTGGTGGAGGGGGACGTCGCGGTGGGCCGCTGTTTGGTGGCGGAGGCCCCATGATAACGTCTTCCAATTCCGACCGTCGCTATAATCTCACTCTCGGAGTGGGCGCGCGCAACGTGTTTAACAATGTCAACGTGGCAAATCCCAATGCGGTTCTGGGATCTCCGCTCTTTGACAAATCCAATGCGCTCCAGAGCGGTCCGTTCTCGCAGGGAGGTACGGCCAACCGCCGTATTGATCTGCAGGCCACGTTCAACTTCTAGCGGCCCTGCACTCCTCTCGTCATATCGCGAATTGGCGGATTCGCGCTATGCTCGAAGGTGAGGACTGGGGTCCGCGTCTTACCGCAGCTTAAGGCCCGAAAACTGATTGCCTTTTCTTCCTATCACCAGGCGGAAATTCATCCGCCTCGGCGCGACTGCTGGCGTGGCCGCACTCGCCGCCGATACTGTTCTGCTCGCGCCGAACTTTCCCCGAATCGTGCGTCGGGAAATTGCTCTCCGTCGCTGGCCCGCTCGGCTCGAAGGTTTCACCATCGCGCTCCTTAGCGACTTTCATTACGACCCTTACTTTTCGGCGCATCCGCTGCGCTCGGCGATTGGCATGGTCAACGGTTTGCAACCCGATCTGATCGCGCTGACCGGAGACTTCGTTTCCGTGCCCTGGTTCGGCGATCCTGCGGACGCAGCATCAGCCGCTGAACCCTGCGCCCAACTGCTGCGGCAAATGCGAGCGCCTCACGGCCTGTGGGCCGTCATGGGAAACCATGATGCGTTCACTGATCCCGATCGAGTAACCAGTACGCTTCGCTCCACCGGAATCCAGGTTCTCTCCAATCAATCCGTACCGATCGAACGCGATGGCGCGCGGTTCTGGCTGGGCGGGGTCGACGACGTCTTGGGCGGAGATGCTGAGCTCGACGCAACTCTGCACGATATTCCCGCGAACGAAGCCACCGTCCTGTTGGTCCATGAGCCTGACTATGCCGATACTGTTGCGCGCTATTCGGTCGATCTCCAACTCTCGGGCCATACTCACGGCGGCCAGGTACGCGTGCCTTTTGTCCGTCCCCTTTACCTGCCGGAACTCGCCAGGAAATACGTTTGGGGTCTGTATCAGATCCGCGGGCTTGCGCTCTACACCAACCCAGGCCTGGGCACGGTTGAAATTCCGGTCCGCCTGAACTGCCCTCCTGAAATCACTCTGCTGACTATTCGTCGCGCCTCAACTCGCTAGCTTCAACCGCCCGCAGGCTCGACGTTCTGCCCAGCTGCCCTGCAACGAAGTTCTACTACTGTGCAAGAGTTTGCGGTCTGTCGTTTCATCACCGACGAATCGAAAAATTGCGCTTTGAGATTCTGAAAAGTTGAGGTACCTTCATTTCCGCTTTCGCAGTCTGGGCCTCGCTTCACCGTTGTCGCTTCCGGGTAGTTCACGTTCAAGACTCACACAGGAGAAACCATGAGCAAAGTCACAAAGATGGCCCTTTGCGTCACCCTCACCATGCTGTTGGTCGGCGCCTATTTCGTCGTTTCGGCAGCAGGAGTTCACCAGCCCGGTCCGCCACGCGATATCTCGGGTCTCCACTTTCCACCGCCTGTAATTGAAATGAACACCTCAACGTTTTATACGACAGGCACTCCCTATGCGACGCTGGTCGCCGGTTTCAACACCGAAGACAGCGGAGTGCAATTCACCTGCAAGAGCGGCTCGGGAACGTGCTCTCTTGTGGTGAATTCGTTTGCGACCAGTTCTGGCGGCGGCGTTGCGAGTGACGATCGCGCACTCTGCCTCGTCGTCGATGGAAGCATTGCCGGCGCCTGCGCCTACAACGGCTACGATGCGTCTGACGGCTCCTATTCCGCCATCAGTTCGATCAACGTCGCCTCGGTGACCAATGGCGTTCACACCGCATACATGTCGTTCTATTCCACCTACGGAACGACCATGTACACCTACACGAACCAGTACACGATCTACAAACCGTAAGTCGTGCGCTCGAATTCTGGAGGCGGAGCGTGTGTGGCTCCGCCTCTTCATTTGTTAGAGAGCGTGTCGTCATGTGAGGGTGCGTCGCGATATCCTGATCCTCTTATGCAATCTCTTTCATCTGGAAGGCTCCCATTCTTTACGGTGCAGCATGTAACCTCTTCCAGATCAGCAATATCCCTCTAGTACAGAGTGGTCCTGTATTTGCCACGGCCTAAGGTTCAGAGCGATTCGGGCTCTGCGGAGCGCAAGACCCATGCATCGTCGCACCTGGCCTGCGATTCTCTTGTTGGTCCCCGTAGTTGCCCTGGCGGTGACTACGCCTGCGCCGCGGGTGCGCGCGACGAACCTTGAAGCGAGAGAGCGTGAGGCGTCGAAGACGCTGGCGCGCGCTTCGCAGTTTGTGGATGTCGCTCACAGTGGCTCTCGTCCATCGTGCGCAGAGGTGCAACCGCCTGAGGCCCTGACCACGCCTGATCCTCTCTTCACCTCGGCGGCGCGCGGCCAGAAGGTGAAAGTCAGTTTCATCATCGGAACCGATGGACGCGTGCACAGCCCGCTGATTTTGGAGAGCGCGGGCCTGGCCGGCGACCGCCGCGTGCTGCAGACAGTGCGCACCTGGAGATATCGCCCGGCGACCTGCAACGGCGTTCCGACCGAGATCGAAGGCAATGTCGAATTTTCCAGCCGATAGCACGAGTCCGAGTAGCTGGGCTAGAATGACGCCAGCAGTCGATCGCTTCGATTCGGGGGCGGGTTCGTGGACAAAGACAAGAAAAATCCCAGGTCTCCTGACGCTCCAGTGCACAGCGCCGAGATGGAAGAACTTTACCGCCGGCTGCAGCCCGAAATGCGCCGACCCAAGCCGAGTCCAGAGGCGATTACAGCGGCGCTGGAGGCTGCTCAGCGTTTGGCCGCCGAAGCCGACGCCGAGCAGGCTGCGGATGACACGGCGCAAGACTTGAGCGGCGACTCGAGTGCGAGCGTGTGCCGTGTTTGCGGATACCGCAATCGCGAAGGGAACAAGTTCTGCGGCATGTGTGGCATCACCGTGGAGCTTGGATTATCGGCCGAGGATGAGCGTCCGCCACAGGCGCTGGAGCTTCCCCGCAATCCGTTTCTGGATCACGATCCCGCGGAAAGGCCGCCGAAGAGCGGGCCGTCGGGGCAGGAAACTCATCACTACCATCATCACTATCACCACCACTATTTTCCGGGTGGGGAAGCGATGGCGGCGCGGTCCGGTGCGGAGCCTGCCCGCGAACCCATGCGGGATTCCAATCGCGAGGACAAACTGCGGGCAACCGCGGCCCTGCGCGGCGATATGAGCCGCGCCGAGGCAGCGGTTCGGGGCCTCGCGCATGAGTGGGTTCTAGCCTGCAACACCAAGCATCTAGATGACCTCATCGAGCTCTACACCCATGACGCGCTGGTGCTGCGATCGAACTGTCCTCCGGTACGCGGCGCCGCTGCGGTGCGCGAGTTCTTCTTTGGAGCTCTCGATGCCGGACTCGGCGAAGTGGAAGTCGATCCTTTGCGGGTGGAAGTCGTCGGCGATCTGGCTTACGAAGCGGGACGCTGCAAGGCGTTGATTCCCAGCGCGACTGGCAAACGCCGCGAGGAACGCGGGAAGTATTTGTGGGTTTGCGCGCGCCAGAGCAACGGCGAATGGAAGCTCGCGGCAGATTGCTGGTCCAGCGATTTGACGCTCAGCACGCTGGAATCGGATGTTCCGCAGGGTTCGGGAGTGAAGACGAGCGTGCCGCGCAAGAATCCATAAGCGAGTCTCACCACAGGGGCTAAAGGCCCAAAGAATTCATCATGCATACGCGGCCCTGAAGGTGTCCAGTTCCATGACATCCTTTACAAAACGTTCCGGGACATCCTTTACACTCGGCTCGCAGGCGTCGCGGGTGCAGGGGCCATAGTCGAGCGCGACTGGATCGGATCCAACTCGCAGAGCAGAGTGCGGCGGTAGAACACCAGAATGCGGTGTTCGACTTCCAGCAACCCCACCTCTTTTCCGGCCAGCGCCTTGGTGAGGTAGTGGCGCTGGTGGTGCAGCCGGAACTGTCCGTTGCGGTCGACCTCTTTCACTTCGCTGCCCGCCGGATATTCCCAGGGCGTCTGCGACTCCCGGAACGCTCGCGAACTTTTGTGCCACACCTGATCGGGCGTTTTCATCTGCAGGGCTTCGTGCGGACGCACACAGTTGTATTCCTTGCGAAAATCGTTCAGCCAGCTTTGCCGTTCGCCGTCCTCGGGCGTGCCCCGGCGCAACAGAGCCGCGGTCAGGCTGCGATGAAACCGTTCCACCTTGCCCTGCGTCTGGGGATGCTGATAGCCGCTGAAGCGCAAGCTCACATCTTGATCCATCAGCCACACCGTAAATTGACTCCAGCCCATGCGCCCTTGGGGGTTGAACCAGGGCGTGCCGTGATCCATCAGCATCTCTTCCGGCACTCCGCTTTCGCGGAAAACCCGCTCCAACACTGCCTGTACGCCCCGCGCCTGCGTGCTGCCCGTGTTCTCCAGAGCCAGCGCATAGCGGCTGTGATCGTCCAGCACCGACAGCGGACCCACGGCTGATCCCATCCCTTGGGCCCTTTGAAGTCCATCTGCCAGAGCTGGTTCGGCTGCGCCCGCTCGAAGCGCCGCAGCGCCATCGGCTGTCGGTCCCAGTCCCGCACCAACTGGTGCCGCAGAAAAATGCGATGAATCGTGCTCGCCGGCAGCCCGATTCCTTGCTCTCGCAACAGATGCCGAATCTTGCGCGCTCCCCAATCCGGCCGCCGCCGCCGCAACTCCACCACCCGTTGCTCCACCTCGGCCGGCGTTCTCTCCGGACTGTGATGCGGACGCCGGCTCTCCTCCTGCATCCCCGCGATCCCACGCTCCTGGTACCGCTTCAGCCAGCCATAGGCCGTCGGCCGCGAGATCTCGAACTCGGCACACAACTCGGTCAAACTCTTTTCCCGCCGACTCGCCGCCACCACAAATCTCACCCGCTGCTCTTCCACGTCCCTCGTTCTCCAAGCCATCCCTCGCCCTCTGGCGCGGGCCGTTTTCTCCTCCTGCACCCGCGACGCCTGCGGGCCGGAGTGTAAAGGATGTCCCGGAACGTTTTGTAAAGGATGTCATGGAACTGGACACCTTCAGGGCCGCTCTTCCACGTCCTAGTTCTACGGGCCAACGCCTAATTTTGTCAGATCAGCGCGCAACTGTTCGACTTGCTGCATCTCGACCGTTTGCATTCCCAGCTTGGCGGCACATTCCAGATTGAGGGCGCGATCGTCGATGAAGCAGCACTCTGCGGCGGGGATCTGCGTCGTCTCGAGTGCGAGGCGGTAAATGTCCCGTTCTGGCTTGCGGAATCCGACGAAGCAGGAGCTGACGAACAAACGGAACGTCTTCCGCAGTCCGTAGTGTTCAATGCGGTAGTAGTTCAGTTCGCGTGATTCGTTGTTGATCGTTCCCATAAAGTACTTGCCGGAGTCACTGAGCGCCTGCACGAATGTGAGTACCTCGGGAAAGGGTTGCGAGAGGGAATACATGTAATCGCGGAAGGCGTCGCGGGTGAAGGGACGGGTGCGATAGAAGACGGTGCGGTCGAGGTACTCGTCGAGCGTGATCTTGCCGCGCTCGAACGACGAGACTACCATCTCGTGGCGATCGTGGAATTCTTCCTGATCGAGGTGAAAATGTTCGAGTGCCGCAGTGCGTTCCGTGCGGTCCCATGCATTGGTGAGCAGCACTCCTCCGACATCCCAGAAAAGGGCGCGAATCGCAGGCACAGGTGGTTCCTCCCAAGAGAAAAATTCTGGGAAAGAGTTTAGTCGAGAATTATGAGGAAGAGGGCGAGCGCAGTTTCGTTCTGGGAAGCGCGACGATTTTTGAGGGTACCTCCCCCTCCCCCTCGGTCTAATACAATCAATGGGTTAGAGGAAAATCGCCAAAATATCTATGCAGCTCAACCGGTTACGGGCAAAATCTTGCATTCAAAAGACTTACGCGTCGGGCGATACGCTAAAGTCTATAGAATCAGCGAACGAGCCAGCTTACAGTGCGTAAAGTCTTGATTGTAAATAACTTATGCAGCGCACCCGCTTACCGACCCTAGAGCTGTACTCTGGAGCATCGGACGAGTCCGGAGCATGTGTCAAGACCATGAAAGTAGCTAAAATTTCCACAAGAAGAAACTCAGATACGAGACTTCGTGCCCAACGGAGAACCCCAGGCTGCTGTGGCGCCCACGGCAGCGGCCATGGCGAGGAAAGCGCGGCGAGAGATGGTGGACATCGGCTAATCCTTCTACACCCTTCAGACGAAGTGAACGGCGGCTTGTAATCCGATCCTGTGAGAATAAACCCCCGTTGCGAGGGAGAAAAATGTACTTGACATATTCCCATATAGGAATATATATTCTCCCCCATGGCAAGGGCAGCTACTACATCGGATGCGTTCAACGCGGTAGCGGAGCCCCGGCGGCGCGAGATTTTGGATTATCTGGCGGTCGAGGAGCGGGCGGTGGGGGACATCGTTGCGACCCTGCGGATGGAGCAGCCGTCGGTATCGAAACACCTGGGAGTGCTGCGCCGAGTGGGCTTGGTGCGGGTGCGGCGGCACGGGCGTCAGATGTTCTATCGAACGAATGCCGAGGCCATCCGGCCGCTGCATGAGTGGACCAAGACCTTCGAGCGACTGTGGCAGCACCAGCTAGGCCGCGTGAAAGAGCGTGCCGAGGCGAAACAAAAATCTCTAGACACAATCTGAACCCAACCGAATCTGACCAAACGAAAGCAAGGAGGAACGATGAGCGCGACGGCAACAACAGGGATCGAGAGTCTAACCTTAAACATTACACAGGAGATTCACGTGAGGGCCTCGCTGGAGGTGACGTTTGAGGCGCTTCTGGCAGAACTAGGCCCGGAGAATGAGACTCCAGAGGGCAAGCGGATGAACATGAAAATCGAGCCGTGGCCCGGTGGACGGTGGTTCCGCGATCTGGGAGAGGGCAACGGGCATTTCTGGGGAAATGTGCAGGCCATCAAGCGGCCGACGCTAGTTGAAATCACGGGGCCGTTGTTCATGTCGTATCCGGTCGTATCGAATTTGCAGTATCGGCTCAGCGAGGAAGACGGCGGAACGCTGATCAAGTTTCACCACATGGCACTGGGATTCATTCCAGACGAGCACAGGCAGGGCATGACGAAGGGGTGGAACCACATGCACGGGCGAGTGAAGGAATTGGCCGAGCGCAAAGCGCGGAAGTAGGGGCGCTTGTTGATTGTTGAGTTCTGATTGTCGATTTCTGATTGTTGATTGAAAAACCATGGTGCGGTTCTGGAATCAACAATCAGGGAATCATCAATCATCAATCAGCAATCAGCAATGAGCGGGAAGGAGGACCCGATGTGTCCGGCATGCATGGCTAATGCAGCGGTGATGGCGAGTAGTGTGATCTCGACGGGCGGGATTGCCGCGCTCGCGGTCAGGATCGTTCGCGGGAAGAAAAGCGGATCGCAGGACAATTCAAGGAACGTGACGGAGAGGAGAAACGACGATGGCAACCATGACGACAAGTAAGACGGAACTGGGCAGGGTAGTGCCACACGCCGAGTGGTTGGCTGCCCGCAAAGAGCTTTTGCGCAAAGAGAAGGAATTCTCACGCCTGCGCGATGAACTGAGCCGGCAGCGGCGCGCGCTTCCACGCGAGAGGGTGGAGAAGAATTACGTTTTCGACGGCCCGCGCGGTAAGGAGACGCTCGCCGATTTGTTTGCGGGAAAGAGCCAGCTGATCGTGTATCACTTCATGTTTGGCCCGGGATGGAAAGAGGGTTGCCCGAGTTGCTCGTACCTGGCCGATGGGTTCGACGGCGCGGTCGTGCATCTGGCGCACCGCGATGTAACGTTCCTCGCAATCTCACGCGCGACGCTGCCGGAGATTGAAGCGTTCAAGAAGCGCATGGGATGGCGGTTCAGGTGGGTGTCGTCGTTTGGCAACGATTTCAACTACGACTATCACGTGTCGTTTTCGAAGGAAGAGTGGGAGAAGGGGCAGGGCAAGGTCTACTACAACTACGACAAGATGGAATTTCCGTCGGAAGAAGGCCCCGGGAGCAGCGTGTTCTACAAGAATCCGGCGGGCGAGATCTTCCATACCTATTCGACCTACGCCCGTGGCCTGGATCCGATGGTCAGCACCTACAACTGGCTCGACCTGGCGCCCAAGGGGAGGGACGAAGATGGGTTGGCTCACACCATGGCGTGGGTACGCCACCATGACAAGTATGTCGACGGCGAGATGGTCGATGTGAAGGCGCTCTACGTGCAACCGGCGAAGGCGGAAGCTTCGTAAAGTTCAAAGAAGGGCCGCGCGCGTAAGGCAAGAACTACAGGGAAAAGTGAGGATCAAAGAATGACACAGATGATGGAACCGATGCTGAAGGAATTCCGCGAGGAAGTGGCGATCACGAAAAGAGTGCTCGATCGAGTGCCTGCGGACAAACTGAGCTGGAAGCCGCACCGGAAGTCGATGTCGCTCGGCGCGCTGGCACTGCACATCGCGACGGTGCCTGGTGCGCTGGCCAGAATCTCACAACTCGACGAGTTCGACGCGGCTCAGGCGAATTTCAATCCGCCGGAGGCGAGGAGTCTCGAAGAGATCCACGCCGCTCTCGATGAAAGCGTCCGGGTGGCTGAGGAGTGCGTCGGCGGTATGAGTGAGCAAAAGGCGAGAGGGAACTGGCGCCTGCTGGTGAACGGAAAGCAGGCGTTCAGCCGGCCGCGCGTGGAGGTGCTGCGGTCGATCATGCTGAATCACTGGTATCACCATCGCGGGCAGCTGTCGGTTTACTTGCGGATGCTCGATGTGCCGGTGCCGGTGATTTACGGGCGGAGTGCGGATGAGAATCCGTTCGTGTTAGGGACTCGCGCCGGGTGCGGGAAAACTTAGACCCCCACCAAGTCCGAGTCTGCGCGAGATACTTCGTCACGGCGCAGGCGAAGTCTTTTTAGATTCTCGGGATCAAGAGCCAGCAACCGAAGTGCAACATCAGCCGTCTTGCTCTGGACGACGCGTCCCGTCTCCCAGCGTGTGACCACTTTGGATCCGAGGCCGAAAAGTCGCTCGAGTTCACTCTGGCTCAGGCCTAACTTTTGCCGGATCGCAACGATTTCCTCCGGATTCAGAAGCCCCGCTTCGACCCTCGCCTGCCTCTTCACTGCAAGAGAGACTGCCTTGGCCTGATCCGGGGTGAAGAACCGTTCCCCACAAGATGCGCACTCATACATTTCCGCATCCGGAACGGAAATCGGCATCTGATTGTATTTCGCCGAGAATTCCCTTCGAACCTTCTTCGCCTTATCCGAATTGCACACCGCACAGGATATGGTCGCCACAAAATCTCCCCAAATCTGATTTAGAAAGCACAGTCAGCACTTCATGTAGAACTCTCGTCCGCCTTAAACGCCACTACCACCGCGTGGCCAGACTTGTAGAAATGACTGTCGCCAAGACAGTTCGTCACGCAATCCACGATTTCTTCCTCTAGGAAGTTCATCATTGCCGCGCCTTGCAACGCTGTCTCGGTAATCCAATACTTCCTCTGTTGAAAAAGCTGTTTAACCTGTTCGAGCGGGTAACTGGGCTGCACATCCCCTCCTATTTAGCTTGGTGTTAAGCAATTCATGTGGGCCCTTCCCTTCTCCAGGCAGTGCTGGTAGATGCTAGTAGCACCGTGCTACCACGTACCCTTGTGGTAGCACGATGCTACTATTTTGTCAATAGAGCGTACCCATGTGGATCCTAGCGTTTGTAGATGGTGGTGCCCGGGTGATAGTTGCGCCAGTCGAACCAGTAGTCTTTGAGGGCGGGGACGCGGTCGAGGCATTTGCCCAGAGAAGGTCCGGAGATGGCGCAGCCTTGGAAGTTCCACTCGCTGGCGGACGTGGTGTCGAGCAGGATCCAGGGTTTGGGTGGGGCGGCGGTCTTTTGAGCCGATGGAGCGTCCGTCTTTGCGTCGACTGACGCGGGTGCTGCAGGCGTAGCTTTCGTTTCAGCGGGCGTTTTGGGCGTCGCAGCCGTTGGTGCTTCACGCTTCGTTTGCCCTGTCGGTTGCGTCGCAGGCTCGCCTTCAGTCTCGCCTTTCAGGAAGAACTCGGCATCTTTTCCGTCGATGCGGCTGATGAAAACGCGGAAGGATTTTCCGTCGGGACCGACCGCGACCAGCAGCGGGGTGCCGTTCACGCGGTCGACTACAGGCGACTGTCTTACCAGAGTGTCCCAGGGATAGGCGCGGCCGGGGCCCGTCATCTCTAGTCCAACGACTACGTCGCGGGACTTGAGTTCACTCCCCGGGAAGCTGATCACCACGGGAAGCTTGGCAACCTCGGGTTCCCAGTTGCTGTCGTACTCCTTCACATACTTCGGCACCTCGGCGAGCACCTGGCCGTCGGAGAATTCCGCTTTCCACTCGCCGAAGGTGAGCTCATCGCTCAGGACGAGGTCGAGTGAGGAGCCCTTGAGCGGCCCGTAGATGGCTTTGCCGGTGATCTGCTGCCACCAGGTACCGGTCTCCTTGTCGCGCATGAGGAAGTTCTGGTTGTTGATGCCTGCGAGATAAAAGTGCAGGACTCTTCCATTCACCGTACGTGTCCACACCAGACCGGTGTGACAAAGCGTTCAATAGGTGACGGCCACCGGGACACCTGCGACGACGTCGTTTAACACGTGGTGGTAGGCCATTTCGCGGATGGGGTAGGCGCGCGCGTCGGAACCGAAGCGGACCGCGAGAATCATCTCTCCCTTGTCGAGCTTGCTGGCGGACGCAGGTTCGAACTGCGCACTCGACACGGGATGGAACATCCACTCAAAGTAATTCAGGCGAGACATGACGGCCGAGAACGCCGCGAGCACCATCACCAAGGCGAGAACGATCTTTCGCCAGCGGTCGGAGGCACCCCACAGGACAAGAGCGAGGACCACGCAAAGCAAAGCGGCGGCCAAGGTCCCCCAGGGAGCGCGCTGGCGCAGCGCCATGGCGACAGCCAGCCCCGTCGGAGTCTGGTGGGTGAAGGGACGGATGATGAAGGCGGGCACAAAAAACAGCCCGATGGCTACCACAGCCGATGCGGAAAAAGCGAACCATAGAAAACCGCGACGATCGGAAGAAGATTGCATAGCGAAAGACTGCTCCCCACGGCCACCTTACCAGGGCTGGCGCGTTGAGGAATTGTAGCAATCAGGCGCGAGGAAAATCGCGAGCGGAACGGAATTTTTATCTACTAGATCGGGTCGATCGGGAGGGCATTGGGGTGCGAGCTTTCTGTTTCGCTTTAAAAGCGGCGCCGCCGAAGACGTAATATCCGGCGAGGGAGCCGCCGGCGAAGAGCGACCACACGACGGTATCGACCCAGGGGCCGTATTGTTCCATGCCGAGACTGGCGAGATCCCAGAAAGTGAGGGGCCAGACCAGCATCCCATACACGCCAAGGGCGATCAGGACCAACGCGAACACGACGAAGATGGTCAGGACGCCGACGGAGAGGCTTTCGAAAATGACCATGCCCCAGTGCTGGTGGAGAGGGTCCGGGCGCCGGGCGGCGACGGGTCGCGAGCGTTGGACTAGCGAAGACAATGGTCCTCCAGTGACTGCCGGGCGGTGCAAGTAAGAGGATAAACGGAGCGAGGGAGCAGGTTCACGTTACGAAGGACCCTGCCTATGCGCGTCGGCTTTCACCTGCGAAAAGTGCCGAGGCGACGCTCGAGGGAGTTCCAAGCGCATTACCCTTTGAGCGCATAAACAAAAATGACCCGGCTCCGCGAAGGCGGAACCGGGCCGGTACGGGTCGGTTTACTGTGGTGTGAAGTTCTCGTGATAGCTCAGCGTATTGATGTCCTGGAACTCCGGCGTAGCTGGAGGCAGGTTGGCGGGGTTCAGGAACAGCACGTCGAAGTAGTAGTTTCGAGTCGGCGGGCTGTACACCGTGGTGCAGCACTTGAAGGTGCCGGTGTCGTACTCAGCGTAGTACATGCTGACCAGCGAGCCGTCGTAGTATAGGGGGTTGTTCCAGCTCTCAAGATACCGGAGGAAGTTGTGCAATCCGCCGTCGGTTCCGAAGTCATTAATGCCTGCGGTGTTGGCCCATGCGGGGCTGGGGAACGGAATGTTCTTTCCACCCGAGACCGCCATACGGTAGTACGCAGGCGCTGCGGTACCGCGGCTGCCCGGGACGGTTGGGAACATCAGGCTGTTCATATCACCCCACGAGTTCGATAGAACCGTGACCGCGTCAGCGATGATGGAAGCCGCCGAATGAGGTGTTTGAGTTGGAGTAGTGGCGTTGGCGGTGCCCCAGAACGGATCCGCGGCACTGCTATTGTAGTTGCCCTGGACGTACACCGGATTCTCAGATGCGATGGTGAATCCGCCGCAGCCCGTGGGATTAGCCGCGCTCTGCGTGCATCCGCTGGCAGCAGGCATGACGGGCAGGTAACTCGCCCCCCCCGCGCTCATGCCGGCATCGACCAACTTCAACACATGGCGCGCACCGCTGACTGGATTGGCCAGGCCTTCCTGGTCGGTGACGCCGGTCAGGAGGGCGCCAGTGGAGGTGTTGTAGCTGGCACAGTCGACGGAGGCAGCGGTGCCCGCGCCCGACACCGCAATCCGCTTATAGGGATTCAGGGGCGCAGAGGTGTTGATGCCGAAGCCGTATCCGATGTTCTTCTCGCCCCAGTTGTCGAGGAATCCGTTCTGATCGACGTCCTCGGGAGAGTAGCCGTAGTAACTCAAGGCTTCCGGAACTCCGTCCGGCGTGGTGGAAGTCAGGTTCTGCGATGAGTTGACCACATCCTCGATCCCGGATTCGCCGTTGATCACGCCCGCCGCCGTCTGCCCGCCGTTGGAAGGGTGGGTCGAGGGCAACATGCCACGGTGATCGGAGAAATAGAGAACGTAGCCGTTATAGTTGGTGTAGTTCACGGCGGCGCCGCTGGCACCGATGGTCCCCTTGAGCCATTTGGCGAGGTTGCCTACGTCGAGTTCCACGGCGTTCATGATGCCGTTGACCGAGCAGGAGGAGTAGGTATTGTTGCCGCTCGTGGTGTTGGGCACGTTGTTGTCGCGCATCTCGCCTTCGCGCGCGTCATAGAAGTTGATGGGGTACCAGTTGCCGGACCCGGCGATGTTGGCGGCCGTCGCGGTGAGCGTGGGACGCAACTGCTGCAGGATCAAAATCGCGTTGGGGTTGGGTTGGTTCGAGCCCGGAGTGGTGGGCGGTGCGTTAAAGACCTGGCCGAAGCCCAATGCCAGCCACTCATTCGTCACGCCCACACACGGTGTCGGTGGGGGTGCGTTGCAATATTCCACTCGAAGCCACGGGCCAGTCATGGCCGCGGTGGTGGCGGGATTGGTGGTCAGCTCTCCGATCAACGGAATCGAGGCCCAGGCTTTTAATCCGCTGTCGGTGTAGGGATTGACCCAGCCTTTGGTGCCCGGAGTTGCGAATCCGAAAGCCTCAGGACCCAGTCCGGTTGGTACGGCGATGGTGGCATTGGCTGAACCGGTTGAATTGGGGAACTGGAAGTCCTGCCCGTCGGCGAGTGCGCCGGCGCCGCGCTCCGGGTGCAGATCGGCGACCGTGTCGGCGAGGAGAATCCGGATTTCTGCCTTGTTGTACAGACGCGAAGTGCCGAGCGTGCTGGTGGACGATTCGGTCTGAGGTCTACGGATAATCGCGATTGGATCGGTGCAGGGAATCGGCGGCGGATTGTTGGTGCAGCTGTTCTGCACAAAGGGCAACTCCATGTTCTTGGCGCCGGTCAGTGCATTGGTAATAAAACCGTTCAAGGTACCAGAGGAAAGACTGGGGAAGTTGACGTTGGCGGAGCCGGCAAGCGAGGGGTAGCCGCCGCTCCAGCTGGCATCGCCGGGGACGGTTGTGGCGCCGGGAAGGGCCAGACAGTTGCCACCCGTGGGTGGGAAGGTGTTCAAAGGGCAACCCGAGGTTGCCTTGGGAACGTACACCGTGCCGCCGTAGCCGACTGAGGTCGAGTGGCCGTTTTCCAGGCGATCCATAATGACCTGCGTATAGGCCGAGATTTTATCGTTGAAGACGAGGTCGCCTCCGGCCGCCAGGAACAGGCTCTGGTTCGTATGTACGCGACCGCCAAAGCTGAAGTTCGGGCCCGGGAAGTAGCTGCAGTCGTAGCCGCAGAAAACGCCAAACTGAAACACCGGAATCAGGGCGACTTCCACTTTGCGGGTGACGTTGATCGAGGCGCCGGCCGGACGCGTAGCGATCACCTGCAGCGTCATGGGAATGATTTCAGCGTACAAGCCCTGGTTCGAGCCGGAACTGACGGTGTTAAAGGTACTCACCGGATTGCCGCCCGCATTGACGGGGTAGGTAATGGTCTCGGTGTAGTTCATCCCACTCACCATCGCAGAGGTGGGCGGAAAGTTGATCAGATTCTGAATTTGGGCGTTCGTGGGGGCCTGGTACTGGGTGTAGAGTGCGGAAAGGTCAGCCGTGAGTTTCTCCATGCCCGACTCAGCGCCGTAAAAAGCCAAGTTGGCCTCGAGGTCATTGCCGCCCATGCGGGATTCGTTGGTGACCAGATAAAAAAGGCCGACCGCCACGCCCGACAGCAGCACCATGATGAGAAGCGCCGCGATCAGTGTGAAACCCTGCGAACTATTTTTTCCCTGTTTCATTGTGGTTGATCTCCTGCCCCAAGAAAACCTCACTGATAACGATTTCGAAATGCCATATTGCGTGCGCTAACGTCAGTCGCCAGATACATGTTCTGGGACTTGTTCCCGTTGTTGACCATGCTCTGCGCCATCAAGATCAGGTTGATCTTCTGGATGTTGTTGGGGGATTCACCCACGCCAAGAGGATTGGCTTGGTTGGCGTCGAGCGCCGAAGTTGTCGAGTTGTAGGTATCGAAAGCGAACTGCAGGTTGATGATGTCATCGGCCACGGGGACGGGGGTGAGGCCGTTCACCTGGCGCATCAGGCGCGGTGTCTGGCCAACCCCAGGAACCGTCAAATAATAAGTGACCGCGAACAGGCGGTACGCGATGGTGGTCGTTCCCGTGGAGATGGCAGCAATGTTATTGGTCGCGGCGCCACTTTGATTGATGTTCAGGGCGTCGAGATTGGCGAACGTGATGGTGGTCGCGGTGAGTCCGGTAACCTCACCGACCGCCGTGCCAATGCTGTTGCTAAGCATGATCAAGTCGCCGACTTGAATTCCGCCGTTTGAGTTGATGGCGGGAGGCGCGGGAACGAAAGTCGCGTTCGGCGTCAGCGTGATGGAGAGGCCGCTGCCCGGAGTGGGGAAGGTTACGTTGTACTCCCACAAGGGAAAGTTATAGTCGGCGTAGATCGAGGTAACGCTATCGTTGATGGCCGGTGCAGGAGCAGCGGGGATGACCGCGTTACCTTCCACGCCATTGCTGAAGCCGGGAAGGATGCCATACATGTAGTTCCCGGTGGGATAGTTGTGGGCCGGTACGTGGCAGGCGCCGGTCTGGTCACAACCGAACTTCGAAGCTGTGGCGCCTGCGCCCGTGGGCAATTGGATTCCGCCGGAGGGAAGACCGGCGCCCGCCATGCTGAGATCTTTGACCATGATTTCGACGGCAGCGCGCATGTTCTGCTGGGTTTCGGCGCGCTGGGTCACGAGCATGGTGGAATTGAGCGCAGTCTTGAACAGGCTGGCGGCAGCCGCCAGCACGACCAAGCCGATCGCCATGGAGACCATGGCTTCCACCAGCGTGAACCCCTGTTCCGGATTTTGTCTTGACAGTCTCATGTTTCCCATTTTGGTTTCCATCGCTTGCCTCAGCGGTAGGCTGAGATCAGTGCATCGATTGTGTAGGTACGGCGAGTCGACGATATGCCGGTTGTATAACTCACGGTCACGACGATCTGCTTCAGATTGGGATCGATCGTGACTCCGTCTGCTTCCAGAACCGGGTTGATTGCGATCTGGCGCGTGAAGTTGGCCAGGCTCATGGCGGTGTCGTCCGCATTTCCCAGGATTCCATCTGGGCCGGGCATGACGAGGCACTCAGGTCCGGCAGGGCAGGGTCCAGTGGCTGGGAAGGTGAGATCGTCGGCGGTGTTGACCAGTCCGTCAGGGCCCGCGGCCAGTAGTTGAGTGGCTCCGTTGGTGAAAATTCCACCACTGGCGATGTTGCCGATTTGCGAGAACGTGATTTGCTGCGTGTTGCGGGCGGTGTAGATGCTCTCCATTGCCTGCAGCGCCTTCTGGCGGGCGATCAGGTTTGCCTGAGCATTCTGAGTTGTGGCGACCGCCGTGCCAAATGCGGCAAGCAGGGCAACGATGCCGATGCTCATGATCGCGATGGCGATCATGGTTTCGATCAACGTGAATCCTTGTTGCCGGGATGCTTGCGATCTGCTTTGCGTCATTGTTGCACCCACTTCGCACCACTCTGGTTATAGAGGCGCCAGCCCCGGACTCTTCCGGTCGTGCCGAAGATGGACAGGGCTCGCGAACTGTACATGTCGCCCGGACGGGTCAAATAGACCACTCCGCTATTGAAGTTGCCCAAGTCGTCCTGGGCGGAGCCATCCGGATAGAAAATCAGGCAATTCGTGCCGACCAGCGCGCAGTTGTTCACGGTGATGGCCGTTGTGCCGGTGCCGAACGAGTCAGGACCGGGGTTAGGAAATCCGGCCTGCACCGCGAACGACATGTCGCTGGGCAAGGTGTAGGTGGCAACCGTGACCGGAGCCGGCGAAACTGGTACGCCCACACCCCAGTACTGCACCGTGATGGTGCGGGGCGCAGTGAAAAACACGATGTAGCGTTTGCTCTGAGTGATGGACAGGTTTCTGTAGTTGCGCATTACCGACAGGGTGGTGTCGTAGGCCTGGTCCACATGGTTTTCGTTGAGGAGAGGCTTCATCGCCATGAACGTGATGCCTGCCATGCACAAACCGATGGAGATGACGATGAGCAACTCCAGCAGCGAGAATCCGCGAT
The DNA here is from genome assembly GCA_963701935.1 of uncultured Acidobacteriaceae bacterium. Classification (GTDB taxonomy): domain Bacteria; phylum Acidobacteriota; class Terriglobia; order Terriglobales; family Acidobacteriaceae; genus Sulfotelmatobacter. The sequence goes on from CAVPBT010000008.1 coordinate 689,632, forward strand.
TTTTGCCCGATGTCATAGGTACTCTTTCGGGGAGGAAAAGCCACCAGTCGAGAGCGCTGTCCACCCGTTTACCGGCAACACGGGAAAGATCGCAGTCTCCGCGCCGGACAAAAGGGCGGGCTCGCGATCTTCATCGTGTCGTGGTTATCGTAGGAACAGATCCGGCATGCGTCAAAGCACGACGGGTCAATACCTGCGTGTTGGCCTTTCGGGCACAGAAGTGGTTACTAGGGTCATGATTGAGAACACAACAGTTAGCGGCAGAAGATCCGTGAGAGACCAGTTGGAGCATGACCCCGGTAACTTGTGGGAGGTACCGCGGGAAACCTAGGATGGGGCAGGTATGACTCTATCGGCTCTCTTAGTGTGTGTTGATGAGGCAGCAGCCCAAGTGCTGCGCCGGGTCCTGGAAGAACTCAGCATTCGGGTTGAGCCTTGTCCGGACTTTGTGCGCGCAGCCATCCGGCTGGCGCAAGAGCGGTTCGACTTGGTGATTGTCGACGGGAAATCCAATGCCGAGGTGATCGCCCTGTTGCGCGATAGCCGCGCCTCGCGACTGAAGGACGCCACGCTGGCGGTCGCGGTCGTGGCCGGACAGGAGAGCATCCGCGAGTTGTTCTCGCTGGGCGTCAATTTCGTTCTATATAAACCGGTTGCCTATGATCGGGCACTGAGCAGCTTGCGCGCAGCGCGCGAAGTGATGCGCAAGGAGAAGCGCAAGAATGCCCGCGCTACCGTGCATGCGCAAGCAACCGCGGACTACGCCAACATCGAGCAGGAGAAGGCAACCCTGGTCGACCTGGCGCAAGACGGGATGTGCGTGAGGTTCGGGAAGAAACTTCCTCCCGTGAGCAAGGTGTACTTTCAGTTCACTCTGCCCGGACAAAGGTCGAATATTCGTCTGTCAGGGCAGGTGGTTTGGCAGGATTGGAGCGGCCGCGCTGGATTTCAGTTTATGGATGTGCCCAAGGCCTCGCGGCGCCTGCTGACCGATTATCTTTCTGCCAACGTGCCGAATGATGGCAGGTCGCAACGGTTTCCCAACGTTACGGTCGAGATGGAGGAGCCACTGCAGATGGCAATGATATCGGTCGTCGAACAGACCCATGGCAAGCCGACGGCGCAAGGATCCTCGTACTATTCCGATGCTCAGGCCACGCCGTTAGGATCGTCCGATGCCGATAACCGGCGCACGCAGGCCCGATATGCCTGTCGGCTGGGAGCAGAGGTTTACCGCACCGGAATTGCCGTACCGCATCATTGCTGCCTGACCGATCTCAGCTCGGGCGGCTGCTACCTCGAAGGAGCGATGTCATTCCCGCAAGGTTCCTCGGTTGAGATCGTGGTCCGAACCTACGAAATGAAATTGCAGGTGCGGGGGACAGTACAGGCTTCTCATCCGGGATACGGGATGGGTGTGGCATTTGAGCTGAGGACCCGAGACGAACAGGCCAACGTCAAGAGGTTAACTGACTTCGTGGCGTCGACCACGGAACCTTCCTAAAGCGACGCTCACTCCTGAGCGGTTCCGGCGTCCAAACGTTCATGCGGAACCTTTTGCCTCTGTTTCTGATCGCCATCTCTGTCGTCGCTCAGGACGCCCCTCCGCCCCAGCTTCCCGCCCAGGACGCGATTCGCATCAAGGAGTATTACCGGCTGGCTTCCACCATTCAGGACGGAATTTGGCCGCACTGGAGCGAGGTGCCGGCTCCGTTGATGTTGGTGACATCAGAGACTGAATTCCTGACGCACCATCCGGGACCTCCCAAGGAAATGCGGAAGATCGGAGACGATATGTATGCGCGGCCACGTCAGTTTCCCACGAACTTTCAGGCAACGTTTCCGGCCTTCGGTCCGCCGGCGGTAATGGTGGTGGGAGAGCCGGCGAACACCGCCAGCAAGACCAGCACGCCGTGGCTGTTTATGGTGATGCATGAGCGCTTTCATCAACTGCAGTGGGCGCAGGCTGACTACCTCGCGAAGGTGAACGGCCTCGACTTGAGCCGCGGCGACACGAGTGGCATGTGGATGCTGAATTTTCCGTTCCCGTACGAAAGGCCTGAGGTGACGCGGGGATTCAGCCAGTTACGCGACCTCCTGCTGCACACATTGAATGAGCCGAATGGAGCTGCGTTTTCGAAGCTGGCAAAAGAGTACTTGGAGCAGCGGAAAAAGTTTTTCGCACAGCTTCCACCGGACGAGCACAAGTATTTCAGCTTCCAGCTCTGGCAGGAGGGCATGGCGCGGTATACAGAGGTCAAGGCAGCGGAAGCGGGGGCGCAATATCGTCTCAGCGAAGAGTTTGCCGCTCTGCCGGACTTTGAGCCGTTTTCCAGTTACGCGGCGAAGGCGAGGAGCGACACTCTGAACGAACTCAAGCAGGCTGATCTCGCCATGTGGAAGCGAACCGTGGTGTATTCCTTCGGAGCGGCTGAGGGATTCTTGCTTGATCGGATCCATCCAAAGTGGAAAGAAGAATACTTTCGAGGGGCGCTTTCGACCGACTCTTATTTCGAGATCAAGAAGTAGGGGCTATTTCATGGCAGATTCTTCAGCGACGGCGTTCTTGAAGTAATCCAGCGATTTGCGCAGGCCGGTTTCCAGATCAATTTTCGGTTCCCATTGCAGCAGTTGCCGTGCCTTGGTGATATCGGGGCGACGCTGCTTAGGATCGTCTTGCGGAAGCGGTTCGTAATGAATCTGGCTCGTCGATCCCGTCACCTTCGAGACTAGTTGGGCGCACTCCAGAATCGTGAATTCGTTGGGATTGCCAATGTTGACGGGCAGATGTTCGTCTGATTTTGACAGGCGCAGGAAGCCGTCGATTTCATCGCTCACATAGCAGAAGCTGCGGGTCTGCCGGCCATCGCCATAGACGGTGAGCGGTTCTCCGAGAAGGGCCTGCTTCATGAAATTCGAAACCACGCGGCCGTCATTCAACTGCAGGCGTGGGCCGTAAGTGTTGAAGATGCGGACGATGCGCGTATCCACTTTGTGATAGCGGTGATAGGCCATGGTGACGGCTTCGGTGAAGCGCTTGGCCTCGTCATACACGGAGCGCGGGCCGATGGGATTGACGTGTCCCCAGTATGTTTCTTTCTGCGGGTGCTCCAACGGATCGCCATAGCACTCGGAAGTGGACGAGACGAAATACTTGGCGCCGTACTTGCGCGCCACTTCGAGAGCGTGGAACGTGCCCAGAGAGCCGACCCTCAGCGTGGGAATGCCGTGAACCATGTAATCGACGGGACTGGCTGGGCTGGCGAAGTGGAAGACATAGTTGACGCGGCCCAGGTCGAACGGTTCGCAAATGTCTTTTTCGACCAATTCGAACCGGGACTCAGTCTGCAGGTGAGCGAGATTGGCACGGCGTCCCGTGAGGAAGTTATCGACCGCGACCACGCTCCAGCCTTCGGCGAGAAGAGCGTCGCAAAGGTGGGATCCGAGAAATCCGCCGCCGCCGGTGACGAGCGCGCGTCCTGGGCTCATGCCTTCTTGCCGTTCTTCAGGACCGCGGCCGGTACGCCGTCGGGATGAGCGGCGATACGGCCTACGCTGTAATAAGTGAAGCCTTGTGCAGCCATGACCTCGGGATCGTACAAGTTCCGGCCGTCGATCACAATTGGATACTTGAGTTCCTGGCGCAGGCGGTTGAGATCGAGGTTGGCGAACTCTTCCCACTCGGTGAGGATCAACAGGGCATCCGCGTCGTGGGCGGCTTCGAAGGCAGAGTTGGCGAACGAAACGCCGGATGACAGTACTTCGCGAGCGCGTTCCATGGCGGCGGGATCGTAGGCCGTAATCTTGCTGCCTTCCTGCAGGAGAGCCTGCACCAGAAAGAGCGCCGGTGATTCGCGAATATCATCGGTGCCGCCTTTGAACGCGAGGCCGAGCACGCCAAGGTTCTTGCCGCGCAGCGTCCAGAGAGCGCTGTGGACCTTCCGCAAGAAGCGCTGGCGCTGATCTTCGTTGATGCGCATCACCTCGTCGAGCAGGCGGAAATCGTAGCCGCTCTCGCGCGCCACGGCGCGAAACGCCATCACGTCTTTGGGGAAGCAGGATACCGCCATATCCGATGCCCGGATTCAAGAAGCGCGGACCAATGCGCGAATCGGTTCCGACACCATGGACCACCTGGTTCACATCCGCGCCGACGGATTCGCATACCGAGGCCACGGCATTGATGAAGGAGATCTTCATGGCGAGGTACGCGTTCGAAGCGTGCTTGATCAACTCCGCGCTCTTGGTGCTGGTCACGATGACCGGAGGAGGAATCGATGCTCGGTCCGGTTGTGGGATGGCGTCAGCCCGCTGGTAGTAGGTGCCGTTGGTGAGAGGCGCGTAAACTTCGCGCAACACTTCGGCCGCGCGATCGCTGTCGCAGCCAATCACGATGCGATCCGGAAACAGGAAATCGGTGACGGCCGTGCCCTCGCGCAGGAACTCGGGATTCGAAGCGACGTCGAACATTGCCGGGTCGCTGCCGTTGCGCAGGATAATCTTGCGCACCCAGTCGCTGGTATAGACGGGAACCGTGCTTTTTTCCACGACTACCTTATAGCCATTGATGCCGCCCGAGATTTCGCGAGCGACTGACTCCACGTAGGACAGATCCGCCTCCCCACTTTCAGTGGGAGGTGTGCCAACGGCCACAAAGATAACCGAACTGAGGGTGACGGCTTCCTTGAGGTCGTCGGAAAAGGTCAGCCGCTGCCCGCGGTGGCGGCTTAGAAGTTCTGGCAGAAAATTTTCGTGGATCGGGACCAGACCCTTGCGCAGGGCGCTCAGTTTCTGTTGATCATTGTCCACCAGGATTACATCGTGTCCGAGGTCGGCAAAACAGGCACCGGCCACCAGTCCGACGTATCCAGAACCTACTACCGCAATCCGCATCGGTGTCCTCACAAGGATCGAACCATAGTACCGGGTGACTTCCAGTACGCACTGCATTTTCTGGCTCGATCTGATTTTACAAATTCTAGAGTCTCCTTAGGGTGTCTGCGCTGGAAAACTTTCGCCGTGTGATGAGAAGTCGCCAAAATGGGAAACGCTGGTATTCTATGGCTCACGATCCGTTTAGTGAACGGACGCTGGTGGGCTGGGTTCTCGCGCTGGCGTTTGCTGTGTCGGTAGCAAGTTAAAATGTCCGCTTTTTGTAGCAAGTGAAATGTCCGGTTTCAAAGTTGTGCCCTCGCCGCAGGGGTTGGGTTGGTTTTGGGGATGGGGTTGCAGGGGAAGGGGGCAGTTCCCCTTCCCCTGCTCAGCTCTGCAGAAGCCTTGGCGGATAGAGGTGCACCGCCGGCGTCATAGCGACCCAAGCAATGCGGCCCGTGGGTCAGACTCAAGTTTCCATTCAGGTGTTGGTGCACCACCACCTGGCAACCCGCCAACGTCGCCCGCCAGCGCACTCGCTCGATCTGCAAGCTGAGATTCTGAAAGCTCACGGTGTTGTCGCGGTTCACACTGCGCTCGAACTGCAGCGAGAAAATCCGTTCCAAATCACGACTCCGGCAGGGCACGAAAGCATTGCCCCGCTGCCGGGGCGCGACCTGAAAACGGCGGTTGAACTCGGCGATGTAGTCTTCCCGCAGAAACCGATTCGCCGCCTCCAGCGTCCCCAGCTGGCGCAGCCGCAACTCTTGCGGCAAGCGGCCCTGCCAGGTCGAGAAGTTGCGCTCGCTGCGTCCGCGCGCTTGCGGCGAGTAGGCCGGGATCATCTGCACGCCCAACTCGTGCAACGCCCGCCCCACCTGCGTGCGGCGGTGATAATCCACCTTGCCGCCCACCTTCGGCGTCAGCCAGAAATGACTGCCCCGATCGCTGTACAGCGCGCAGAACACGCCTTTGCGCTCGATCACTTCCCTCAGTCCCGCCATCACCGTCGCCGTCGATTCCTCCTCCACCAGCTGGGCGTAATAAATCTCACTGGTGGCGTCGTCCAGAATCACGATCAGGTCGTACCAGCGTTCATCCTGAAACCACTGGTGGCGGCTGCCATCAATGTGCAACAGCATCCCCGGCAACGGCCGCCGCTCGCGCCGTTTCCGATGCGCCCCGCGCTTGCGTCCCCGCGCCACCAGGCCTGCCCCCTGCAGCGCCTGCTTCACCCAGGTGTAACTCAGTTCGATCCCGTGCTCGGCAGCCAACTTCTCGTGAAAGTGCTGCACGTTCAGATCGAAATACTTCTCCCGGTACAGCGCGAACACCTTCTCCACCGTCGCCACCGGCACCCGCCGCCGCGAGGGCTGGCCCCGCCGCCGGTCCAGCAACCCGTTGTAGCCCTCTTCCACGTAGCGCTCCCGCCACCGCCGCATGTGCCGGTCGCTGATGCCCAGGATCTCCGCCGCCTGCCACCACGTGATCTTCTTCGCCATCGCCGGCAACATTACGTCCTGCACTTTCATCGCCCGCTCCATCGCGGCCCTCGGATAAGCTTCCATGCTCCGCATGGTCTCCTATCCTCACCGCCCGCAAAGCGGACATATCACTTGCTATCTCAACCGGACATATCATGTGCTACCGACAGCGCTGGCGTTTGCTGTTGACATCGCTGAGGATTCGCGCAAAACTCCGCTTGACGACGCAGGGTCCTCTTGATTGAACGGCTGGGCCCGAGCATGCCTTACTACCCAATGTCGCAGCCGGAGCCCTACAGAGCACCGCCAAACTTGGATCAGAAATCGCACGGCGAGGCGCGCGATTCCGCCGCTGTGCAACATCCCAGTGACGTGGCGGAAGTGGCCCGAACCATCGCGGCCCATGGAGGCGGAACTGCGTCTTTCGATCTAGCTCTGGATCTGGTGCTGAACGAAGTGGTCGAACAAGCGTGCTTGTTGACGGGAGCGACTGGAGCGGCAGTCGCGCTAGACAGGGACGGCGAGATGGAATGTCGCGCCACCACGGGCTCGGATGCGCCGGATTTGGGTGCTCGCCTCGAGACGACGTCGGGGTTATCTGGAGCGTGCCTGCAAACCGGACAAATTCAAGTGTGTGGTGACACCGAGACCGACCCGCGAGTGAATGCCGAGGCCTGCCGCAGTCTAGGCGTGAGATCGATTTTGATCCTGCCGTTGGGCGACGGGAAGGAACCATTTGGCATCCTCGAAGTCTTTTCGCCGCAGCCGAATGCATTTGGAGAACAAGACATCAATACTTTGCAGACTCTGGCGCGACGCGTGGTTGAGAACAAGAGGAGAGCGGAGGATGACTCTGCTGTCCTACCCAATTTGGAAGAGGAATCGCCCGCGCTGGCGGAGCCACCAGAGGCTATTCCCGACGAAGATCAGCTCTGGCCGCACAATGCTGCGAGCGTGATTGAAGAGGAACCGCCGAGACGAAGCGAAGTCTGGACATCGATTCTGGGCGTTCTTGTGATTTTGGTGGCAGTGTTGCTAGGACTCGCGCTTGGATGGCGAGCCGGAATCGGCCGGAGTATGCAAGGAACCGGTCAGGCGCGGGTAGCTCCGACCTCTGCAGACGCAACGCGCGGACCGGAGTCCGCGGGAGATCAGAAGGCTGCACCGGTTGACGAGTTGGCAACCGACGCCAAAACGAGTTCCGTGCCGCCGACCAGGCCAGCGAGTGCCGTGACCTCGCCAGAACCGCCAGAGGGTGGACTGCAGGTCACTCAAAATGGCAAGGTCATCTACCGTTCGCCGTCAACAGGCCAGGACTCGAGTACGGGGAAGCGTCCAACACTGGGATCATCAGAGAGCGCTTCAGCGACGCGACTGATTCATCGAGTCGAGCCGATATACCCGCCGGAGGCGAGGGCGCAACACATTCAAGGCGCAGTTACGTTGGAGGTTCAGATCGGAGGAGAGGGAGCCGTCCACAACATCGACGTTGTGGAAGGAAATCCCGTGCTGGCCGAAGCGGCAGTGCAGGCGGTGCGGCAGTGGAGGTATCGTCCTTACTCTGTGGATGGACGCCCCGTGGAAATGCAGACGCGAGTCACGATCCGGTTCACACTTCCACCCACATAAAGATGGGGGTCGCCGCAACACTCCTCCTGCGTTATACCGATGCCACTTGGGAAACACTTTACTGCAAACTCCACGTCTATACAGGCTGCGGAAAAACTCGCCGTGAGCGCCCTGAAAGTCCCTCAGGCGCTGAAGCGCGGACACAGTTTGAACGACCTAGCGGCACGAGTGGAACTCGTGCCCTTCCCGAATCCCCTTCGAATTGAGTTTTTCCCGCAGCCTCTACAGCGAGGCGGGCGCCTGTGTGGAAGCACTGTGGACCTCGTTGTGAGGGCCCGTCAGGATGAAGGTTCTTGCACACAGCTGAGCGCTAAGGAACCTCTGAAGAACTCTGCGATCCACAGGCGGAGCGTATACGGTATAAGTCGAGGTGAAAAGGCGAGTGCGACAACAAACGTTAGCGGCGCAGACGGGGTTCGAGAAGTACGGGCGGAAGACGAAGCGGGAGCGCTTTCTGGAGGAGATGGAGCAGGTGGTGCCGTGGGCCGAGTTACAGGGGTTGGTGGAACCACACTACCCGAAGGGAGAGAACGGGCGGCCTCCGGTAGGCCTGAGCCTCATGTTGCGGGTGTATTTTCTGCAGCAGTGGTTCAACCTGAGCGATCCGGGGGCGGAGGATGCTCTGTATGAATCGCCGGTGCTGCGGCACTTTGTGGGCATCGATCTGGGGCGTGCGCCGGTGCCGGACGAGAGCACCATTCTCGGGTTTCGTCACCTGCTGGAGAAGCACGAACTGGGCGGGGCGATGCTGAACGCAGTGAACCAGTATCTGGAAAGCCGGGGCATCCGCATCACCACGGGGACGATTGTGGATGCGACCATTATTCATGCGCCCTCGTCGACCAAGAACCGGAGCGGAGAGCGCGACCCGGAAATGCATCAGACGCGCAAGGGAAAGCAGTGGTACTTCGGGCTGAAGGCGCACATCGGAGTGGACTCCAAGCAAGGCCATGTGCATTCGGTGTGCACGTCGGCGGCTTCGGTAGCGGACAAGCACATGCTGCCGGATCTGCTGCACGGGGAAGAGCGCAAGGTGTGGGGCGACGGTGGATATCAGGGACAGGGAGAAGCCATCCGGCAGGCGGCGCCGCGAGCGCAAGATATGACCAGCCGCAGGGTCAAGTACAAGAACTTTGTGGACGAGTTACAGAAGGCCAAGAACCGGGTGAAGGCCAGAGTGCGAGCGAAGGTGGAACATCCGTTCCGGATTCTGAAGCGCATCTTCGGCTTCGAGAAGGTGAGATACCGCGGGATACAGAAGAACCATCATCGACTGTGCGCCAGCTTTGCGCTGGTGAACCTGTACTTGCACCGCAAACGGCTGGCGGTGGCGAGGGCGTAGTGTCTTTGAAAGCCGCGTAAATGGCGGGTTCCGGCAAGGTCGCAAGCCCTACAGGGGAATTCCTGGCCGGTGCAGGTCTGGAATTCCCGCCGCCTTCAAAATTGATGGTTGCTCAGAGGTTCCCTAAGACGCGGCGTGGGACGCGGTGTCTAGAAGCGGTTCACAGAGCGTGTCAAGGGGCGTTAGAGTCTTTCTTCTCTATCGAAGATAGGCCGTTTGGCCTCACATAAGTCTTTTGTCACCAGCACTTTCTTCCCATTGCAAGAACTTGCAGGAGTCGATAAATTGACTCCACTTGCTGTTCGATTGCGCCGATGTTTTGGCGTTTCACGAGTTGTACTAACCCCCCCCTTTAACGAAGCGCAAGCGAACGGGTTCTCGCTTGTCCAGGTTCAAATCAACGCAAAGTCGCGTCCCGTGGGATTTCTGTCGAAACCACGAATGTGACTGAGAGGGCGGAGCCATGAACGGAGATGCGCGAATGGCAGAGATCGATGTGCCGGTCGAAGGCAGCACGGTCCTTGATCAGACGCGCTGGTACGCCGTTCGAACCCGTTCCCGCCACGAAAAACTGGTGGCCCGGCAGCTGGAGAGCCAGGGTATCCAGTCTTTCCTTCCTGTCATCACCAAAATCAGTAACTGGAGCGATCGCCGCAAGGAAGTCGAACTGCCGTTGTTTTCCGGGTATGCATTTGTGCGGCTGGACCATTCGTCGGACGATCGGATGCGAGTCCTGAAGACGCAGGGCGTGGTGAATTTTGTAGGAGTGCAAGGCTCGGGAATTCCGATCCCCGATCAGGAGATCGAAAACATCAACATTCTTCTAGCAAGCAAAGTGACGTACCAGGAACGACCGTACCTGCATGTGGGGCAGCGGGTGCGGGTTTGCGGCGGGGCGCTGGACGGGGTCGAAGGCATCCTGGCCGCAGAGAACAGCGATCGCAGTCTGGTGATTTCGGTAGGGTTGATTCAGAGATCGATCAGTGTGCGCGTCGCCGGCTACAACGTAGAACCGATTTAGTGCTCTTCTCCCCTTCTTAGGAAACTAAGTTCAAACCAAGATCAACGGTTGTTGCGAGGTGGACTTTATGAACGAGACGCAAATGAAAGCCAGCAAGATCGAATCCCAGCATACGACGGCCAAGGCATCGCGGAACGACAGCGCTGCGTTTGATCAGGCGCAAGGAAACCCGCCGTCGCTGCGCAGCCTTCGGGTGGAGGCTGAGATTTATGCCATCAGCCGAACCCTGGAGTACACAGGCTGGAACCGGCGGCGTGCGGCGCAGCTGCTGTCCATCAGCTATCGCGGGATTCTGTACAAGATCCGCCAGCACAACCTGACGCCGCGTCCGCGCGGGCAGCAGGAGCCGGTGGGCGAGATTCTGAAGGCAGAATCTCAGGGCTAAGCTGGCGGGCCTTTAGTGCGGCCGTTCGCGATATGGATTCGACCGCACGAAGGGGCGCTGGTTCCCATGAGGCTGTGCCAAGATCATCCCCAGTCGGCATCGGGGCGCTGTTTATCCAGTTGGAGGATTCGCAATGATGAAGCGTTTCACGTCACCAATACGATTGTCTGCAGTGTTTCTGGCCGTTACCGCCGTCTGCGCGGCGCAGGCCCCGGCGGCAAACCTGGCTTCGACCTCGGCTTCGGCCGTAACTGTGGTCGACGCCACCAAGCCAGCAAACACTCCAGGATTTCAGCAGCGCAGCCCGCGCTACCGGATCCAGGCTGGCGATACTTTCGATCTCACGTTTGATTTGAGCCCGGAATTCAACCAGCTGGCGGTTGCGGTGCAACCCGACGGATTTGTCACCCTGCGGGGAGTCGGAGACCTGAAGGTTGCCGGCCAGACTGTGCCGGAGTTGACCGACACGCTTCGAACAGCCTACTCGAAGATTCTGAACGATCCTGCGATCTCGGTCGTTCTGAAGGATTTCGAAAAGCCCTACTTCGTGGCCGGCGGACAAGTGGCCAAGCCTGGCAAGTACGACATGCACGGGCAGATCACGCTGACCCAGGCCATCGAGATTGCTGGAGGTTTTCAGTCGTCCGCCAAGCACTCGCAGGTTATGCTGTTTCGCCGTCTGGATGACCAATGGACCGAAGCGAAGCTGATCGACGTGAAGAAGATGGAGAAGAGCGGAAACCTGAAGGAAGATCCATTCCTTCATCCCGGAGACATGGTGATCGTCCCGAAGAACACGATGTCGAAGATCGATCGCTATATTCCGAACTTGAGCATGGGTACTTATCTTCCGCTGACAATTCCGTAGGGGCCCTGGAATGGCTCGTTTGATGCGTCCGGATTACGAAGGAACATAACGGAGACTATATGAATGAAATGAGCAGCCAGGGGCACCGGCCCTATTCTTTTACGGCGCGGGATGTGGTCGCGATCGGATTCCGCCACCAGAGAGTTCTGGTTCTGTGTTTTCTGGGAGTGGTGCTGGGCGTGAGCCTTTCCGCCCTCGTCCTGCCCACGAAGTACCGGGCGGAAACCAAGCTTCTGGTGAAGCGCGAACGCGTAGACCCTGTGGTCTCGCCGGAGCAGAACGCGCCCATGACCTTCCACGATACTGTCAGCGAGGAAGAAATCAACTCCGAAGTGGAGCTGATTCAGAGTCCGGACGTTCTGCAGAAGGTTGTCGTGACTTGCGGCCTCGACAAGAAGAAGTTCCTGTCGAACCTGCTGCATCCCGGACAGACCCCGCAGAACCGGATCGATAAAGCCGTCATGGATTTGCGCTCGGACCTGCAGTTGGAAGTGATCAAGAAGACCAATGTCATCAGCATCGCATATGAGGCTCACGATCCGCGGGTGGCCCAGAAGGTACTGAGCACGCTCGACGATGCGTATCTGCAGAAACATTTGGACGTGCACCATCCCTCGGGACAGTTCCAATTCTTCGACGAGCAGGCGGAACAGTACAAGAAAGACATGATGGCGGCCGAGGCGCAGCTGAAGGGCTTCGCCGATAAACAGGGCGGCGTCGCGCCGACCACGATGAGGGATATGACGCTCCAGAAGTTGGCTGATTTCAACGGTTCTCTGGAAACCACTCGCGCCTCGATGGCCGAGACAGAAAAGCGGATTGCGGACCTCGAGAGCCAGATCCACTCGACTCCGACTCGCATGACGACACAGGTGAAGTCGGGAGACAACGCCCAGGTCCTGCAAAACCTGAAGGCAACGTTGCTGACCCTGGAAATGAAGCGCACCGAGTTGCTGACGAAGTACCAGCCTACCTATCCGCTGGTGCAGGAAGTCGACAAGCAACTGCTGGACACACGGCTTGCGCTGGCCAAAGAAGAAACCTCTCCGGTCAAAGAAGAAACCACCGACCAGAATCCAACCTATGCTTGGGTCAACTCGGAACTGGCGAAGGCCAAGGCTGACCTGAGTGGGTTCAAGGCACGCGAGACCGCTCTCACCGCCATTGTAAATGTGTACATGGCGCAGGCACGGGAGTTGGAGCAGCAGGGAATCCTGCAAGGCGACCTGATGCGGACGGAGAAAGCCGACGAGGCCAACTACCTTCTCTACACGAAGAAGAAAGAGGAAGCCCGCATCGAGGATGCCCTCGACCGAACCCGCCTGCTGAACGTGTCGGTGGCGCAAGGCCCGCTGCTCCCCAGTTTGCCGACGCGGTCTCCTTGGGTATTCGCCTTGGTGGCTTGCCTGTTGGGTGTAGCGGTAAGTCTCGGAGTCGTGTTCGCGATCGACTACGCAGACCAATCATTCCGTACGCCTTCGGAAGTGATGTCGGAATTGCGGATCCCTGTGCTGGCGGCGGTTCCGATCCACCGGACCAATGGCCTGCATGCGGGCAATGGGAATGGAAACGGAAACGGCAATGGTCACAGCGACGTCAGCTATGACCAGACCGGCACGGACAGCCACATCATCCAAGAGCGAGGGTAAGACCGATGTATCTAGACTTTTTCGGCCTTCGAGAACAGCCTTTCGGTGTCACCCCGGACCCGAGATACCTCTATCTCGGCCCGGCACACCGGGAAGCTCTGGCATCTCTTTACTACGGGATTGAGGCGAACCGGGGATTCCTGTCGCTGATTGCGCGGCCGGGAATGGGCAAGACCACGCTCCTGTTTCACTTGCTGGCAAAATTCGACCACACCGCCCGGACAGCGTTTCTATTTCAAACCCAGTGCAGCTCGCGGGAGTTCATGCGGTTCCTGCTGGCTGAAATCGGCATCGAGACTGAATCGCAGGATTTCGTCCGCATGCACGAGCAGTTTAACCGCTGTCTGGTGCAGGAAGCGCGGGCGGGAAAGCGGTTCATCATCGTCATCGACGAAGCGCAGAACCTGGACGCCACGGTGTTAGAGACTGTGCGATTGCTCTCTGATTTCGAGACACCGCAAGCCAAGTTGCTGCAGATCATCCTGGTCGGACAGCCGGGCCTGGCGGATAAGCTCGCCAGTCCTTCGCTGGTTCAGTTGCGTCAACGTATCACCTCGGTGAGCGGTTTGAGTCCTCTTACCCGGGAAGAGACTGGCCGCTTCATGGATCACCGGTTGCAGGTGGCAGGGTATCGGGGAGCGCGGTTGTTCTCTCCGGAAGCGCAGGAATTAATTGCGCAGGTAAGCGAGGGCATCCCGCGGCAGATCAATAACTACTGCTTCCACTCGCTTTCTCTGGCGTGTGCGATGCGGAAAAAAGTCGTGGATGTGAACATGGTCCGCGAAGTAACTCACGACCTCGATATCCACCGGTTTGTTTCCGAAGTTGGATCGTCACCGCACCGGCATGGATTCAACGGCGCGAATGGGAACAGCGATCCGTTCCATCCGGTGGAGGAGTTGACGGGAGTGGCCCGGGAGTACGTCGGTCCAACCCCGACCGCGGATACCGGAGTGAAGGACTACTTGAGTCCCGCGGAAGCGATTGAGCACATGAAGGATGTAGCACGGTTGTTGCATAACTGGCGGAACGGTTCGGGCCGCCCCGACCGGCAGTCAGCCTAGCCGCCACGTAGCGGTCTCCGAAGGGATAGCAGAACACCAGCAGACTAGAGGTTACGGGACCTTATGAGCAGAAACTTCGAATTGATGCAAAACCTGGGCAAGGAACGCGAAATGTTTCAGGCCCCCACGGAAGCGACCACCGTTGAAGAACCTGTCAACGCCGCGCAGCCGGTTGAGCTGCAGCCACTTCAGTTGAAAATGGAAGACGCGCAGCGCGACGAGATTTTCAAGCTCGTGCAGCGCGTGTTTCTGATGCCGGGAGAGAAGTCCCACGTGGTCGTGGTGTCGGGTATGGAATCCGGCAACGGCTGCAGCTGGATTTGCGCCCGCATGGCGGAGGTGCTGGCAGCACAGACCTCAGGAACGGTTTGCGTGGTAGATGCGAATCTCCGCGCTCCAGGCCTGCACCGGGAATTCGGAGTGTCCAACCACTTCGGACTGACCGATGCGCTGCAGGTGACCGAACCCGTGCGCAGATTTGTCACTTCGCTCTCGCGTCCGAACCTCTGGCTGTTGAGTTGCGGCGCGGAAGTGGAAGGCATGCAGACGATGCTCGGCTCGGACCGCATGCGCGCTCTGCTGCCGGAGTTGCAGCGAGAGTTCGATTACGTTCTGATCGATGCGCCGCCCATGGGCTCCGGAGGCGACAGCCTGATGCTGGGACGCAATGCGGAAGGTGTGGTTCTGGTGCTCAGGGCCAATTCTTCGCGGCGCGAGACGGCACGCAAGGCGGTCCGCAATCTGGAGAACGCCAACGTTAAGGTGCTGGGTGCGGTGCTCAATCACCGCACGTTCCCGGTTCCTGAAGCGATCTATCGGAAACTGTAGGGCTCTCGCTGTAGGGACGAAGACGAGATCAAAATGTTCGAGACCTTAAGAGCAGATATGAGTCGGGCGATGCGCGAGACCCGCAACGATCCCGACTGGAAGCCGACGTGGCGCAACAAAGTGAACGTTGTGCTGCGACATTCGACCTGGCCGGTCACTGCCTATCGCTATGGGCATTGGACGCTGGGCGTGCGGATTCCGGTGATTGGTCAGCTGTTGCGGTTGAGCGGGCTGATATTCCGCAAGTGGGTGGAGCTGTTCACCAGTGTGCACATCGATGTGAACGCGAAGATTGGCCCGGGTTTTGTGATTCATTCCGTGTATGCGATCAATCTGGGGAAGACTACGATCGGCGAAAACTTCACCATAGCCACCGGTTGCCTGATCTCTCACGCCTGCCGGGGCATCGGCGACAACGTCTATTTTGGTCCCGGCGCCAAACTGGTGGGCGACGCGAAGATCGGCAGCAATGTCGTGATCGCGGCCAACAGTCTCGTGCTCACCGACGTCCGTTCGAACATGATGGTGATGGGAGTTCCGGCGCGCATCAAGTTGCCGGGTGGGCGTCCCCAGAGATTTGTGAAGAAGACGGCGGTGGCAACGGTTCCCGCTCCGACGGCGGCGGCGACACCGGTTGCGGCGGGTCAAGCTACATCAGTGCCGGCGGCGGCGAAATCTGCTCCCGGGCAGTCGCCCGCTTCAGTATCCGCATAACAAAGCTCAAGGGTACTTGGGCCAGAACGACAAACTTAGGAGAACGACAACCTTGGACTTTGCATGGAGCGAGGAGCAAGCGGCATTTCGTAAGGAGGTTTTGCGCTTTGCCCGCGAGGAACTGAAAGACGACGTCATTGCGCGCGACCACAATGAGGAATTCTCCCGCACACTGTGGGAGAAATGCGCGAAGTTCGGGATTCAAGGATTACCCATCCCCACAGAGTACGGTGGTGGTGGCGCAGATATTCTGACCACGGTGTGTGCGCTTGAGGCCCTGGGTTATGGATGCCACGACAACGGGCTGCTGTTCTCCATCAATGCGCATATGTGGAGTTCCGAAATTCCGATCTGGAATTTTGGTACGGAAGCGCAGAAACGGAAGTATCTTCCTGGCCTGGTGAGTGGTGGTCTTGGTTTGCATGCCATGACCGAGCCGGGATCCGGCTCTGATGCATACAGCCTCAAGACCCGCGCCGAACGCAAGGGCGACCGCTACATTCTGAATGGTTCGAAGACCTTCAGCAGCAACGCTCCGAACGCGGATGTAACTATTGTTTTTGCCAACCTGGATCCCAGCCGTGGTCCGAACGGCGTTACCGCGTTCTTAGTCGATAAGGGGACCCCAGGTTTCACGGTAGGCCGCAAGCTGCACAAGATGGGGCTGCGCACCTCGCCCATGGCGGAAATCGCACTGCAAGATTGCGAGATTCCCGTGGAGAATCTGCTTGGCAAGGAATTTGGCGGGCAGGCAGTGTTCACGTCGTCGATGGAGTGGGAGCGCATCTGCATTCTCGCCAGCCATCTGGGCGCGATGCAGCGGATCATGGAAACCTGCGTCAAGTATGCCAAAGAGCGCAAGCAATTCGGCGAGCCGATCGGGAAGTTTCCCGCGATTGCCAACAAGATTGCCGACATGGATGTGAGGCTGGAAACCGGGCGGCTGGCCTTATACAAGGCCGCGTGGTTGAAGAGTCAGGGCCGGCATCCGCTGCGTGAGGCGTCCATCGCGAAACTATATGTCAGCGAGGCCTGCGTGAAGAGCTGCCTCGACGCGATTCAGTTGCACGGCGGTTATGGCTACATGACGGAGTACGAACTCGAACGCGAGTTGCGCGACGCGATCGCGGGTACGATTTATTCAGGTACGTCGGAAGTTCACCGCGTGATTATCGCGAATATGCAGGGTCTTTAGAGTTCTGTTTTTGTTTCATCCCCCACACTAAATCCAATTGGGCAGGGTTCTCGATCATGGCATATGTACTGCAGCAATTGTTGAGCAAGAGCGCGAAGGCTTATCCGGAGAAGCCGGCGGTGTGGGCTCGCGGCAAGAGCATTACCTATCGTGAACTGGACGAGCGGTCGAATCAGCTGGCTCACCTGCTGCGCAAGCAGGGAATCAACAAGGGCGACCGCGTCGGCCTGTTCTTTCCCAAGTGCGTGGAATCAATCATCAGCATGCTGGGCGTCCTGAAAGCGGGTGGCGTATACGTGCCGCTCGATCCACAGGCCCCGGCAGACCGAATCGGCTACATCATCGCAAATTGTGGCATTCGGGTTCTGATCACCAACAGCGAGAAGCGCTTGGCGCTGGCGCCTGAAACGCTGAGCACACTGGAATGCTGCATTTTGACCGAGGGTGCGGCAGACGGTGAGAACCTCATCGAGTGGTCACGGCTCTCGGAATTCCCCGCGTCGCACAGCCCCGCGGTAACCCTGATCGAGACCGACCTGGCCTACATCCTTTACACCTCGGGCTCAACCGGACGGCCCAAGGGCGTGATGTTGTCGCACCAGAACGCCTTGACGTTTGTGGAATGGTGCGCGGAAGAGTTTCAAGTTCGCAGCGAAGACCGGCTCTCGAACCACGCGCCTTTGCACTTCGACCTGTCCGTGTTCGACGTTTACAACACGCTCGAAGCGGGCGCGACGGTTTACCTCATCACGGAAGATCTCGCGGTCTTCCCCACCAGCCTGGCTAACTTCATCGAGACGCAGGGAATCACGATCTGGTACTCGGTGCCGTCGGCGCTGATGCTTCTGCTGCTGCACGGGCGCCTGACTGCCGAGAAACTGAAGAGCCTCCGCATCATCCTGTTTGCGGGCGAAGTCTTCCCCATGAAGTATCTGCGGCAGCTGGCCGAAGTCTCGCAGAATACCGAACTCTACAATCTGTACGGTCCCACCGAAACCAACGTTTGCACGTACTACAAAGTAGAGCGCGAGCGGCTGGCCGGCATGGAAAAGCTGCCCATCGGGATTGCATGCGCCAACACCGAGACGTTTTCAGTGACGCCGGAAGGACGGCTGGCAGGGAAGGGCGAATCCGGCGAATTGTACGTGCGCGGGCCGGCCGTGACCTACGGCTATTGGGCCGACGAAGAAAAGACGCGGAAGATGGTTGTGCCTAATCATTTCCAGGAACATTTTGAAGAGAAGATGTACCGCACGGGCGACATCGTGACCGTCGGCGACGACGGCAACTATTACTTCCAGGGCCGCCGCGACAGCATGATCAAGAGCCGTGGCTATCGCATTGAGCTGGGTGAAATCGAGAGCGCGCTGCTGAGTCATCCTGGAGTGCGCGAAGCTGCGGTGCTGGCGGTTCCCGACGAGATCATCGGCAATCGCATCCGGGCGGTCGTGTCGCTGCACATCGCGGGCTCGCTGGGAGTTCTGGATCTGCAGCAGTACTGCGCTTCGCGGGTTCCAAAGTACATGATTCCAGAATTGATTGATCTCTACGATGAGCTGCCGAAGACCTCGACGGGGAAGATCGATCGAGTCAAACTGGCAGCCGAGCCTGCGAGCGTGCGTTAGACGGGCGTAGGCACAGAAGTTTTCAGAGTTTAGTTGTCGATTTGGAAACAAATAAATTCACTGCAATTGGGAGAACGAAAATGATCGAGTCAGCAGAAGTGAAAGACCGGATCCGCGAATACGTGCTCGAGGAATTTGCCAAGACCAAGGGTATCAATCAGATCACGGACCAGGAAGTGTTGACCAAGAACGGCATCATCGATTCGATGGGCATTTTTCGCCTGGTGGCCTTTCTGGAAGAGACATTTAACGTGCGCGTGGGCGACGAAGAAATTACGCACCACAATCTCGAGAGCATCGATGCTATCGAGCGGCTCGTGATCGCCAAATCCAAGAAGTAACTGCTCCAGACCCTAATCGCGGGGCGGGCATCGTTGTGTTGCCCGCCATTCCGCGCAGCCTTAGCGGCGTCATCTCCTTCCCCCTGGGTTCGCGCAAGTCTTGCACCTATCTCCACAGGATCTCTTATGCACCTAGGTCGCAGAGTTTTTACGGGCGGTTTTAAGCTTTTTGACTTGTTCTTGATGAGCATCTCTTTCGCTGTGTCCACGGTGCCGCAATACCATCGGGTAGGGCGGTTCACGCTGGCAGAGTTCTTCGAGTTGAAGATAAAACTCGGGAACTTGATCCTGTTTGTCAGCTTTTTGCTGATCTGGCACATCCTTTTTAGCCTGTTTGGGCTCTATGGTTCGAAGCGTCTGACAAGCCGGTGGGATGAGATCAGGGACATCACCCGGGCCACGACTCTGGGGACTCTGGTGGTTGCCGTGTTCGGCGTGGCGTTTCGCATCTGGGCGGTGAATCGCATCTTTTTGGTGCTCTTCCTAGTGTTGACCACGTCGAGCGTAGTGCTCTCGCGCATGATCATTCGAGAGACCTTGGCCTACGCCCGCAGGCATGGCAAGAACCTGCGGAACATGCTCGTGATTGGGACCAACCCGCGGGCTTTGCAACTCGTGGAACGGATCCAGCGCAAGCCCGAACTGGGCTACCGCATTCTGGGCTTTGCTGACGAAGAGTGGCTTGGTCTCGAGGAATTCAAGAAGCAGGGACATGTCTTGGTGTCCGATCTCGATGCGCTGCCATCCTATGTGCGGCGCAACGTTGTCGATGAGGTTGTGCTGGCGTTGCCGATTCGCTCGTTCCACGGCTTTGCGTCGCAAATCGCGGCGGCCTGCGAGCAGCAGGGAATCATCGTCCGATTCCTTCCGAACATTTTCGATCTGAAGGAAGCGCGCCAGCGCGCCGAAGAGTTCGATGGCGATGCCCTGATCAGCCATGAAAGCACGATTACCGATTTCTGGGGACTGGCCATCAAGCGCGCGATCGACATCGTGGTTTCCTTCGTCGCTATCACGCTTCTTTCGCCTGTAATGCTATTGGCCGCACTTTTGGTGAGGTTAACTTCGCCTGGTCCGATCTTCTTCGTGCAAAAACGCCTCGGGCTGAACAAAAGGATGTTCCACATCTTCAAGTTCCGCACGATGGTGGTGGACGCGGAGCAGCGCCTGAAAGAGATAGAGCATCAGAACGAGGCGAACGGTCCTGTCTTCAAGATCAAGAAAGACCCACGCATCACTCTGGTTGGTGCCTTCCTCCGCAAGACCAGCATTGATGAACTGCCACAGCTCTTTAACGTGCTCAAAGGAGAGATGAGCCTGGTGGGTCCGCGGCCGCTCCAAGTACGGGATTACGAGCTATTCGAAACCTACTGCCAGGATTGGCAGCGCAAGCGTTTCAGCGTGCGTCCCGGGATCACCTGCCTGTGGCAAATCATGGGGCGGAGTTCCACCACGTTCGAAAAGTGGATGGAACTCGATCTCCAATACATCCGCACGTGGTCGTTGTGGCTTGATTTGGAGATCCTGGCCAAGACTGTTCCTGCTGTCCTGAGGGGATCTGGGGCCGCGTAACAAAGGTTTTCACCGTCTAAAACCTTATGCCTTCCGTCAATTCGTCCAGTTCTGTTGCTGATGTCCGTGCCGGCAGAGAGTTGCGTTCACAGCCTGGCGCATGCGTCCACCAATTCGTGGCGCAGCGAGCGGCTGAGAATCCCAACGCTGTTGCTGTGTCCAACAGGTACGAAGATCTGTCCTATGCCGACCTGGACCGCCGTTCCAACCAGTTGGCGAATTATCTTCGTTCTGTCGGTGTGGAACGCAACGTGGTGGTCGGCCTGTATCTGGATCGTTCGCCGTCAATGGTCATCGCCGCGCTGGCGATTCTCAAGGCGGGCGGGGCGTATGTGCCTCTTGATCCGATCCATCCCATGGAGCGGCTCGCGTTTATGTTGCGTGACTCAAGTGCCAGCACCGTTGTCAGCATGAAACGCCTGGCCGAAGGATTCCCGTCGCGTGAGTGGCGGATGGTTACGCTCGATGGCGACACCGAGAAGATCGCAGCCCAGCCGAATACTCCGCTGGAAAGCGGCGTCGGCTCTGATGATTTGGCCTACATCATCTATACTTCCGGCTCCACAGGCCAGCCCAAGGGTGTGGAACTGATTCACTCCGGATTGACGAACCTGGTTTGCTGGCACCAGCGCGCGTTTCAGGTGAGGTCCGCAGATCGCGCCAGCGCACAATCAACGCTGGGATTTGACGCAGCGGTTTGGGAGATGTGGTCGTACTTGTCCTGCGGGGCGAGCTCGCATCTGGCGGATGAGTCAGTTCGAAACGACGCCACCGCCTTGCGAGACTGGATTGTTTCCCGCCGCATCACGATTACTTTCGCTGCCACGGTGATGGCAGAACGGCTGCTGAGGCTGGACTGGCCGGCAGAGACCGTTCTGCGATTCCTTCTGACTGGCGCGGACACGTTGAAGGTGTATCCGTCAGCGCGTTTGCCATTTGTGCTGGTGAACAACTACGGGCCGACTGAGTGCACGGTGGTCAGCACATCAGGAATCGTCCCGGCGGGAAGAACCGTCAATCAGCCCCAGATGAACCAGGCGCCGTCCATTGGCTGTGCCATCGATGGAGTTGATATCTACATTTTGGACGAGGAGCGGCGTCCAGTGACTGAAGGCGCGGGCGAAATTTACATCGGAGGGGCTGGTTTGGGTCGCGGGTACAGGAACCGGCCCGAGTTGACAGCCGAGCGCTTCGTTCCGAACCCCTTCAGCACAGTGCCCGGCGCGCGCATGTACCGCACGGGTGATCTGGCGCGGTGGCTGCCCAACGGCGAAATCGCATTCCTAGGCCGACTGGATGAGCAGGTGAAAGTCCGAGGCTATCGCGTCGAGCCTACCGAAGTGTCCACTGTGTTGGGCCAGCATCCCGCGGTGCAGGCTAGCGTGGTCATTGCCACGGAGGATGTGCCGGGAGAGAAACAGCTGGTTGCCTATCTGGTTTTGTCTCCCGCGGCCACCGTCAGTGCGACGGCCTTGCGTGAATACCTGCGGCAGCGCGTTCCAGATTACATGGTGCCGGCGGCGTTTGTAGCAATCCCGAGTTTGCCCGTGACCGAGCAGGGAAAAGTGAATCGGGCAGCTCTGCCCAGCGTGAACGGAAACCGGCTCTCGGACGAGGCATACGTCGAACCCCGCACGCTGGTCGAAGAAGAGCTAGTGAAGATCATCGCACCGTTGTTGAAGCTTGACCGCGTGGGCGTGAACGACAACTTCTTCCTTCTCGGCGGGCACTCGTTGCTGGGGACGCAGGTGATCGCGAGAGTCAGTGAAACTTTCGGCGTCGAGCTGACGCTGCTGACTTTGTTTGATCACCCTACGGTGGCGGAGATGTCGTCAGAAATTGAAAGTCTGATCATGGCGAAAGTCGACAACGAAGCCAAGACCAGCCAGTCAGGAGCACGCGACGCCCGTGTCTAGTACCAACACACCCACGCGGCTGGACAGCCCGGACAAGGCGATGAGCCTGTACCACCTCCTCGACCCGGAGGTGCTGGCGAATCCTTATCCGCTGTTTCACCGCATGCGTTCCGAAGATCCCGTGCATTGGGATCCGTTCTTGCACGCATGGGTGGTGACCCGCTACGCAGATGTGTTGGAAGTGCTGCTCTCGTTCTCGGCTGACCGTACGCCCACTCCAGCGCAGTTGGATGAGATGGGATTGTCTTCTCTGAATCCCATCGCCAGCGTGATGGTGAAGCAGATGTTGTTCATGGACGCTCCTGCGCATACGCGACTTCGGGGATTGTCGTCCAAGGCATTTACTCCGGCGCGAGTAGAGCAGCTGCGCGGGCACATCCAGGACATAACCAAGAATCTTCTGGATGGCTTGCAGGGGAAGGACGAAATCGATGTGATCGCGGAGTTAGCCGAGCCGCTGCCGGCGATTGTCACGGCTGAAATGCTAGGCGTACCGACCAGCGATCATCCGCAGTTGAAGCAGTGGTCGGCGGACTTTGCCGAGATGCTGGGAAATTTCCAGCATAACCCAGGCAGGTATCCCAAGGTTCTGCAGGCCGTTGCCGGGATGACCGAATACTTCCGCGATGCCATTCGTGAGCAACGCGAGCACCCGCGCGAGGGCCTGATTCACTCGCTGTTGACCGCTGAAATTGACGGCGACCGGCTGACCGAAGAAGAAGTGATTGCGAACTGCATCGTGACCATGGTGGGCGGGCAGGAGACGACCACCAATCTCATCGGAAACGGCGTGCTCACCCTGCTGCGCAATCCCGGGGAGATGGAACGGCTGCGGAATGACTTGTCGCTAATTCCGTCTGCTGTGGAAGAAATGCTGCGCTACGAGAGCCCGAGCCAGCATACAGCCCGCATGTGTCCGTCAGATCGGGAAATGGGCGGCAAGCGGATTCAGAAGCGGCAGGCAGTGATTGCCGTGATGGCAGCGGCCAATCGAGATCCGGAGCGGTTTCCTGATCCCAATCGTTTCGATATCACGCGCAAGGACAATCGTCATCTGGCGTTCGGTTATGCTGCGCACTTTTGCTTCGGCGCTCCGCTCGCACGCGTTGAAGGGCAGGTTGTTCTGGAAGCCTTCTTACAGCGCTTTGCGAATGTCACGCTCGCGCCGGAGCCTCTGGAGTGGCGCTCGAACTTGGGTTTGCGCGGGTTGAAGGCGTTGAAGGTGAAGGTGGGAGAGCAGACTCGACCTGTGGAGTCGGACACTTCGCAACACCGCGCCATATCGACCGCGACGACGGCGACGCATTCTGGTTGCCCGTATGAAGTGCAAGGAACAAACGACAAACAGGCTCTGATCAAGAAATATCTGCAGTCGAGGATGTCGCACAAGGCGGAGAGCGCGCCCGTCATCCCCCGGCGCCAGGAATCAAGCCCGGCACCACTTTCGTTTGCGCAGGAGCAGATCTGGCTGCACTGCCAGTTTGCCAAGGATCTATACAACGAATCGGTGACCGTGTATCGCCGCGGACCGCTGGACGTGTCTACGTTGCGCCGTAGTCTGGCAGAGATCATCCGTCGTCACGAAGCCTGGCGGACGACGTTCAAAGTGATCGACGGGCATCCGGTTCAGATCGTAGGAGCACCGTATGAGGCGAACCTCGAGGTCTTTGATCTGCGGCCTTTGGCGGCGAATCAGCAGGAAGCCGAGGCGCTGCGATTGGGCCGCGAGCGTGCCAGAATTCCGTTCGATACGGAGCGCGGACCACTGCTGCGCGCCATGCTGGTGCAGTTCGGCGACGAGGAGTACCGGCTCTATCTGTTTCTGCACCACATCATCTTCGACGGCTTCTCGGTGTACAACGTTTTCCTGCCGGAACTGGTTACGGTTTACAAATCCTTGCTTGCGAGCAAGGCTTCTCCGTTGGCAGAGTTGCAGCTCCAGTATGGCGATTACGCCGGTTGGCAACGCAAGTCGCTGGATGAAGCTCAGCTCAAGGAATCGCGCGCCTACTGGTCGAGCCAGTTGGATGGAGAGATTCCGGTGCTGGAATTGCCGACCGACCATCCGCGCCCGGCCCTGCAGAGTTTCCGCGGCGCGATGCATCGCTTCGCGTTTTCGAAGAGCCTCTCTGACAGATTGCACCAGCTGGCGAATCGCGAGAACACCAGCTTCTTCATCACGATTCTGGCCTGCTTTGCCGCGTTGCTGCGGCGCTACAGCGCGCAAGAGGATTTCGTGCTGGGCACGGTAACCTCCGGCCGCAAGCACACGGAACTGGAAGCGCTGCTGGGCTGCTTTCAGAATCCACTGGCGCTGCGCCTGAAGCTGGCGGGCGACCCCACATTCCGCGAGTTGCTGACGCACACGCGGGAAGTGACGTTGAGTGCGCTCTCGCACGATAACGCTCCGTTCGAGCGGCTGGTCGAGGAACTTTCGGTGCGACGCGACACCAGTCGCAATCCGGTGTTCCCGGTGATGTTTTCGCTGGTTCCTCCGACCCCTGCCTTTGAAGCAGGTTGGGATCTGAATCAGCTGGACCTCGAAATTGGCACTGCGAAGTTCGATCTTGATCTGGAGTTGGATGACCGGGCCACCGGACTGCAAGGCCGATTCGTGTACTGCACGGACCTGTTTGATGCCGCAACCATCGCGCGCATGACAGGACATTTTCAGACGATGCTGGAAGCGATCGTCGCCGATCCCGGGCAGAAGCTATCTCGTCTGCCGATGTTATCGGCGGCGGAGCGCGAGCGATTCGCAGAGTGGAACCGTACTGAGACTGAGTATCCTCGCGAACTGTGCATGCACGAGTTGGTCGAGGCGCAGGTTGCGCGCACCCCAAATGCAAACGCGGTGGAGCACGGCAGTCTGTCGCTGACCTATCGCGAACTGAACCAACGCGCCAATCAGCTGGCGCATTTTCTGCAGAAGCGCGGAATTGCTCCCGAATCGAAGGTCGGCATCTGTCTGCGGCGCTCCCTGGAGTTGCCGGTCGCACTGCTGGCGGTGCTGAAGGCCGGGGCGGCATGCGTGCCGCTCGATCCGGCTTACCCAAAAGAGCGTCTGACGTACATGCTGGAAGATTCGCAGACCCCGCTGGTCCTGACGCAGGCTGGGCTTCTGGCGGAGGTTACGGATTTCGACGCGGAAGTTGTGAACCTCGATGCTGACTGGAAATTGTTTGCTGGCGAGAGCCGCGACAATCTTTCCAGCGGCGTGAAGCCACAGAATCTGGCGTACGTGATTTACACCTCGGGTTCAACCGGCAAGCCACGCGGGGTGTTGTTGACCCATGGCGGACTCGTGAATCACAACGTCGCGGCCACGCAACTTTTCGGACTTACCCCTGCTGATCGCATGGCGCAGTTTGCGTCGATCTCCTTCGACATCGCGATCGAAGAAATCTTTCCGACATGGATTGCGGGCGGGGCTCTCGTGGTTCGCGAGGAAGATGCTTCGCTGGCCGTGGGAGATTTCCTGCGCTGGGTCGACCAGAAACGCGTCACGACGCTCGATCTACCCACAGCCTACTGGCACGAACTGGTCCGCGGGCTTTCGGAGTCGGCGATCAGCCTGCCGAAGAGTCTGCGGATGGTGATCGTGGGGGGAGAAAAAGCATCTGCCGCCGCATTGGCGACCTGGCGAAAGGTAGCTGGTCCGGGGGTGCGCTGGGTCAATACTTACGGCCCTACCGAGACCAGCGTGATTGTCACCTCGTATGAGCCTAAGGCGTCGGAAGAACTTCCAGCGGTGCTGCCCATTGGACGTCCCATCGCCAATACGCGAATTTATATTCTGGGCAAGAATCTGCAGCCACTACCGGTGGGAATTGCCGGAGAGTTGTATGTGTCAGGCCCGGGGCTGGCGCGGGGATATCTTAATCGACCGGAAATTACGGCGGAGAAGTTTGTTCCGGACCCGTTCCGCAAAGAGCCAGGAGCGCGTATGTACAAGACCGGAGACCTGGCGCGTTATCTGGCGAGCGGTGAGATTGAATTTGCGGGACGCACTGATGATCAGGTGAAGATCCGCGGGTATCGAGTTGAGCTGGAGGAGATCGAGGCAGTCCTAGGATCGAACGTTGGAGTCCGCGAAGTCGTCGTCGTGGCGCGCGAGAATGCCTCGGGTGAGAAGAATCTGGTGGCTTATGTGGTGCCGTCGCGCGAGCAGGTGCCGACGGCCAGCGAGTTGCGCTCATATCTGAAACAGAAACTTCCGCATTACATGGTGCCGGCTGCATTCGTTCTTCTGGAGGCGATGCCGAAAACGCCCAACGGCAAGGTGGACAAGCGTGCGATGCCTGCTCCGAAGCAATCAGATTTTGCGGAGACGCAGGAGTATGTGGCGCCGACTGACGAACTCGAGACTCAGCTGACCAAGATTTGGGAAACGGTTCTCGATAAGACGCCGATTGGCATTCGCGACAACTTCTTCGAACTGGGTGGGCACTCGCTGCTGGCTGCGCGGCTGATGCATCGCATCGAGCAGTCGCTCGGTCAGAGGCTTCCGCTGGCGGCGCTGTTGCAGGCGCCTACGGTCGAGCAACTTTCGGGCATGCTGCGGCAGGAGAAGTGGTCGAGCTCGTGGTCATCGCTGGTGGCGATTCAAGCCGAAGGTTCGCGGCCTCCGTTCTTCTGCGTGCATGGGGTCGGAGGCAACGTTGTCGGCTTCCGGGACCTGGCGCGGCATCTTGGTCCGGATCAACCCTTTTATGCTTTGCAGCCACAAGGCCTCGATGGCAAGCGCGAATGCCTGACAAGCATTCCGGAGATGGCGGAACGCTACATTCGGGAGATCAAGCGAATTCAGCCGGAAGGTCCGTACCGGATCGGCGGCTACTCTTTTGGCGGACTGGTCGCCTACGAGATGGCGCAGCAACTGGAAGCGCAGGGCGAGGAGATGGCGCTGCTGGCTTTGTTTGACACGTATCCGGGAAAGATGGAATCGCGTGGATCGCAGTTGAAGAATCTTTTTTCGCTGCCACTGAAAGAGCAGGCTAGCTTTGTCCTGAAGAAGGGTAGTTTCGTGATGATGACGCTACGCAAGCGTCTCGAACTACGGATGCTGCCGCCCGCCCTGCGCAACGTGAGACAAGCCTGCGCCAAAGCTGCCGCCAACTACGACGTGCAGCCTTATAGTGGCCGAGTGACGCTGTTTCGGGTGCGGGAAAAGTCGGTGGGCAGTCTGAACGATCCCTACGCGATCTGGTGGCGGGTGGCTGCCGCGGTTGATTTGCGGGAAATCAGCGGCGATCACTTGAGCCTTTTGAAGGAACCACAAGTTCGATTTCTGGGCGAAGAACTGGGCGACTCCCTGGCGCCCTCCGCCACTGAGCGTTCTCTCGTCGCAGCTGGCGTGTAGCTGGTTTGGACCGGGAAAGTCACAGATCAAGATTTCATAAAGAACGGTTGTCGCAATCATAATGAGCTCATCCGATACAGAGCAATTACTCGATCCAGCCTACGTCGAGGACGCGGTGGTAGCCGCTCAGGCGGAGGACGGGGAGCAAGTCGATAGCGGCGGTCTCGCTCGCAAGCTTACGCGCTGGGTCACCAAGGGCGGCCTGGCAATTCTTGATCAGGGCCTGATTTCGGGATCGAACTTCCTGATCGGGATTCTGCTGGCACGGTGGCTGATGCCGGCTCAGTACGGCGCATTCTCATTAGCCTTCTCAGTTTTCCTACTGCTCTCTTACGTATACCACTCGCTGCTGTCGGAGCCGCAGGGGGTTTTCAGTGGTTCGGCGTATCGCCAGTGCCTGCGTGGATATCTCAGAGCGCTGCTTGGGATTCAGGCAGTTCTCACTGTGTTTGGTCTGGTGCTGCTGGGCGGTTCTGCTGCCGTTGTGTACGGTCTGGGGAAAGCCGATGGCCTGCCGGGAGCGCTGGCCGGCGTTGCGATCGCGTCGCCGTGCATTTTGTTCTTCTGGCTGCTGCGGCGCGCGTATTACATGAACCTGGCGCCGGCCCGCGCTGCGATTGGCGCTTTCATTTATTGCGTGCTGGTGACGGGTGGCTTGTTCGTGGCGTACGAGCGGGCGCTGGTCTCTCCGTTCTCGGCGTACCTGCTGATGGCGATCGGCGCTCTGGGTACAGGATTTTTCCTGCTGTCGCAGGTGAATAAGGTTCTTCCGCCAGATACGGAAAAGGCGCCTACAGCCGGTCAGGCCTGGCGCAAACACTGGGAATACGGACGCTGGGCGCTGGCCGTTTCCGTGGTGACGTGGATTCCGTATTACATGTATTACCCGTTGGTCAGCGCGTTTTCCGGCATGGCGCAGGCAGGGCAACTGCGGGCGCTGATGAATCTGTCGCTCCCCATGGAGCAGAGCTACACGGCGCTGTCCATTCTCTTTCTGCCGTACGCAGCGCGCGTCTGCCGTGAAAAGGGCATCTCGAGTTCCGGCCCGCTGGTGCGGCGCATCACGTTGCTGTTTGTGGTGGGAGCCGTGGCGTACTGGGCCGTGCTGATTCCGTTTAAGGGTCTCGTGTTCCGCGTGCTGTACGGAGGCAAATACACCGAGGTGGCGCACCTGATTCCTTACGTGGCCTTGGGCACGACGCTGTGGGCTGCGGCGTTTGGCCCTGCGATTCTGTTGCGTGCCATTGAGTCGCCGGATTCCATCTTTTATGCGCGCATCGTGGCCAGCGTTTTATCGCTGGTCGTCGGGGTACCTGCCACGCGCGCGTTTGGTCTGTGGGGAGTGGTTGGCAGCATCATCATCGCCAACCTCGCGGCATTCCTGATTTCGATGTACATCCTGTACCGCAAGTCGCATCCGATTTCGATACCGAACCCGGTTCTGCAAGGGGAAAGCTAGACATGAATACTCTCAAGAAGCTCCGCTACAAGGCCTCCCGCACCGCGCTTCGACTTCCCAAGGCATGGTGGGAACATCGTGGTCTCAATGAGAAAGACGTGATGTTCGCGTCGTTCGAGCGTTCGGGCAACACCTGGCTGCGCTTCGTTCTCATGGAAATTCTCACCAAAGATAACGCGGGATTCTTGAACGTAAATCATGTACTGCCTGAGATGGGGACGCACCGCGAGTCGAAGCCTGTGCTACCCAACGGCGGCCGTTTCATCAAGACTCACGAGCAGTATCGCCCGGAATACAAACGCGCCATCTACCTTATGCGCGATCTGCGCGACGTAATGCTCTCCAACTGGGCGCGCGACAAGGAAATGGGATTCTCGCAATACTTCGACAACGGCAAAGACATGGACGGATACATCGAATCCTTCCTCCAGGGTAAGGTGACTCGCTTCGGTTCGTGGCAATCGCATGTCGATTCCTGGATGAACTGTCCGCTGGCGAAGAACGGGAATCTGCTGGTAGTGCACTACGAAGATCTCCGCAAGGATACCGAGACCGGACTGATGGAGATGCTCGAGTTCCTCGGACTTCCGGGCGATCGTGAAGTCGTGCGTCGCGCAGTGGAGAACAACTCCCTGCGGGCCATGCGCGAGAAAGAAGACAAAGCCAAGAAGTCCGGAGCGACTCTGGGGAAGGGAACTCTGCTGCGCAAGCACCGCGTCGACCGCGAGGATGCACGCTTCGTGCGCAGCGGGTCGGTCGGCGGCTGGCGCGAGAAGCTGAGCGAAGCGCAAATCGCCATGGTCACCAAATACGCCGGAGAAGCGCTGGTGCGAGCCGGATATCCCGCGGGACCTGCGACGGAAAGTCAATTGGAAGAATTGGTGGCATTGCAGGCCCGAAGGTAACCACTGGTTTGGTGACTAAAGTCATGAAGCAAATCGGTTGGTTTCTGGCGATGATGCTGCTACTCGTCCCCCTGGCATCGTCCCAAAAAACGGACGCCCAAACTCAAAACGAGACTCTGCGCCACGCTGCCGAACCGATGGGGTTCTGGGTGGGCACAACGATTCAGGGAAGAATGTGGAATCACGATCCGGCCTACAAGCCGGTAATGGGGCGGGAGTTCAACGCTGCGGTTTCGATCGTGTTCCCCCATCTTACGGAACCGCAGCGCGGGCGATTTGATTTTGATGCGATGGACGAAGCGATGGGTTTCGCCAAACAGCATCAGATGAAACTGATGGGGCACTGCCTGATCTACCGCAACATGCAGACTGCGCCCTGGCTCAACTTTAAGAGCGAAACCTGCGGTGGATGGCCGGCAAAAGAACTGGATCAGATTATGAAAGAGCACATCCAGACCGTCGTGCGGCATGGGGGAGATTCCTACTACGCCTGGGAAGTGGTGAATGAGCCCACCAATCCGACGCATAACGGTTGCTGGTCGCGGATTCTGGGAGATGAGCAATACATCGTGAAGGCCTTCCAGTACGCCCGCGAAGCCAATCCCAACGCCCTGCTCATTCTCAATGACACGTTCGGGCACGGTGGAATTGACAAAGATCGTGCGGATGAATTCTTCGCATTGGTGAGCCGACTGAAGGCGGCTGGCGCGCCGATCGATGCCGTAGGAACCGAGATGCACTGGCAGATGCCAGAGTTGCGGCCTACGTATCTGGATGAATTCAAGTCGTTCCTGGAGAGCGCGCGCAAGGCCGGAGTGAAAGTGCACATCACGGAGATGGACCTATACCAGGGACCCACGGATTCTCCGGAGGTTTTTGCCAAGCAGAAAGGGATCTACTACAACGTGGTCCACACCTGCCTGAAAGATTCGAATTGCATCGGGTTTATGACTTGGGGGATTGCGGATCGTTACAGCTTCCTGCGCAGCGCCGAAGATCTGCCGAGTGCCAAGCAGACAATGTTCGATGACAACTACGGGAAGAAGCCAGCCTACTACGGCGTGCTGCAAGCCTTGAAAGAGGGACGATGAGTTACAGCGTTCTAGAGCGGCCGACAATTGAGAGGACCGGGGAGCAGAGCGCGCACGAAGTCCGCCGTCGCAGCCCCCTTTGGCTTCTCCTGCTATTTGCCCTGGTGGGATTGTCGATTTCGGTTGGGGTCTCGATGCTTGCCGGGTCGTCGCCGTACGGAGTCCTGATCGTCGCCGCGATCATCGGCATGTCCGTTCCCCTTCTGATTTTGATGATCCAGGCGGCTCCTGAGGCACTGGCGAGCGCGCGAGAACTCGCCCGCAACTGGACTTGGTGGCATCCGTTGTGGTTCTTCATTTTCTTCAGCATGCTGGTCTTTCGCATTCGCGACGTCAGCGAGGCCAAGGCCAACCCGCTGGATGCCTTTGCGATGCTGCGAATTCTGCCCGAAGCGTTTGTTTCGATCACGCTGATTGTGCGGCTGATTCTGAAGAAGCCCAACTGGCTCGGCGCACTCTTTCGCGGGATTCCGGGCGCGATGGCGATTTACTGCCTGGTGTGTCTGGCGACAACCGCGTGGTCCGTGAACGCCTCGTGGACCGCGTACAAATCACTCGAATTTCTGGCGGACGTTTCTCTGTTGGCCGCCATCGTGGCCAGCGCGGAAGGATACTTTACTTACAAAAATCTGGTGGATTGGACCCTGACGTTCTACGGTCTGTCTCTGCTCGGTGTCTGGAGCAACTTGCCGATCTGGCCGACCGAGGCCATGGACGGTGGTCGCCTCACTGGCGTCATCCCGGTGGAAGCTTCCAACAGCGTCGGAACGTCGGGCGCGGTACTGGCGATTATCGCGCTGTGCCGGCTGATGCCGGTATTCGGCGAAGTCAAGAATCGCGCCTGGTACATGCTGCTGCTCATCTTCGGCATGGTTTCGATGGTTCTGTCGAAGACCAGAAACTCGGAAGCAGCTTTCATTTTTGCGGTGGCATTGATTGTTCTGTTGTCGCGGCGCCTGCGCAGAATTGCGATCTGGGGCAGCGTGCTTCTGGCGCCTGTTATCACAGTGGCGATCCTTTTGAATGATCGCCTGTTAGGTTACGCCTGGGACCTGGTTCTGAGCGTGGCTGAGCGCGACCAATCCGACGCTGCGATTGGCTCCTTGAGCGGCCGCACCGCATGGTGGGCCTATGGAATGCAGCAGTTGATGCATCATCCCTTCACCGGGTTGGGTGCATACGCCGCCGGACGCTTTGCGGTGCTCGGCAAACTGGGTGTCGGCGCCGCCGCCATGATGCACAGCGACTGGATTGAAGTTCTCATTGGAACCAGCATCTGGGGCCTGATCCCGTTCGCTGGCGCCCTGCTTGCGGCCTGGTGGTTTTTGTACCGTTGCATTAAGAGCGATGTTTTCTCCCCCGACCAACGCCAGCTTGCGCTCGAACTTTTCGCTCTGTTGGGCATGCTCACCATGCATTCCTTCTTCAACGATGAGCTGAGCTGGCACTGTCCTCTCCTGTATTTCGCCATTCTGGGATATGCCGAATGGGTGCGGACGCACCGGAAGACGCAGTTCAGCTACGCATTGGAGCGACGACCGTTGTAGTTCAAAACGTATTGGATCAAAGAAGTCTGCAACAAGCTTTCAGTATCTGCAAATCAGAACAAATCAACTTTACTTTGGGGGAGTAAAAGCAAATGGCTAACAAGTCTCGGATTCTGGTAACGGGTGCGGGTGGGTTCATCGGTCATCATCTGGTCAAACGGCTGAAGGCTGATGGTCATTGGGTGCGTGGGGTCGACGTGAAATACCCCGAGTACGAAACCTCAGCCGCGGATGATTTTAAAATTCTTGACCTGCGGGTGTGGGAGAACTGCCTGACTGCCACGCAAAATATCGATCAGGTCTACAACCTCGCCGCCGACATGGGTGGAATCGGCTACATCACGTCGTTCCTGGCCGATATCTCGAAGAACAATATCCTGATCAACGCGCACATGCTCGAAGCCGCCAAGCAGAACGATGTGAAGCGCTACTTGTTCTCATCGTCGGCTTGCGTCTACGCGCAGTCCAAGCAGAAGAATGCCGAAGTGACTCCTCTGAAGGAAGAAGACGCATATCCGGCCGATCCGGAGCCGGGCTACGGCTGGGAGAAGTTGTTCGCCGAAGAACTCTGCCGCTACTACTACCACGACTACAAGTTCGAAACGCGCATTGTGCGTTTCCACAACGTGTACGGCCCGCTCGGCACCTACGATGGCGGCAAGGAGAAGTCTCCGGCTGCGATCTCCCGCAAAGTCGCCAAGGCCACCGATGGCGGCACGATCGAGATCTGGGGCGATGGCGACCAGACGCGTTCCTATATGTACGTGGACGACTGCGTCGAAGGTCTGATCCGTCTGATGGCTTCTGACCATCGCGAGGCGCTGAACCTGGGCACCGACGAGATGGTGAGCATTAACCATCTGGTCGACATGATCTGCGGCATCGCCGGCAAGACACTCACCAAGCAGCACGATCTCACCAAGCCGCAGGGCGTTCGTGGGCGTAACAGCGACAACACGCTGCTGCGGAAAGTCCTGGGCTGGGAGCCTGCGACCCCGCTGGAAAAGGGCCTCGCCATCACCTACAAGTGGATCGAAGGCGAAGTGAAGAAGAAAGAAGTTGGCGAACTGGCCGAGGTTACGGGCGACTAGTCGACTTACGGGGCAATCAAGGCATGGCAATGGCGAACGTATCAGTTGACAGTTGCGTGACGATCCTGGGCGTGAAGGTCCATGCCACAAGCATGGACCGCACGCTTTCTCGTCTGGAAAGCGCCATCGCCAACGGAGAGAAAGGCTATGTCTGCGTCACGGGCGTACACGGCGTCATGGAATCGCAGATGGATTCCAACCTCAAGCACATCCTCAACCGCGCACTGCTGAACCTTCCCGATGGTCGCCCCACCGTCTGGGTAGGATGGCTGCGTGGATTGTTTCAGATGCGTCAGGTGACCGGCCCCACCATGATGCTGCGATTCTGTGCACTCTCGTCGGAGAAAGGCTATACGCATTTCTTTTACGGCGGAAACGATGGCGTCGCCGATCAACTGAAAGATTCCCTGACTCAACAGTTCCCTGGGCTCAAGATCGTTGGCACTTACACTCCTCCTTTTCGGCCGCTCACTGCCGACGAGGAGGCGGATCTCATTCATAAAGTAGCTGAACTGAAGCCTGATTTCTTCTGGGTGGGCTTGAGCACACCGAAGCAGGAGCGGTTCATGGATCAGTACATGTCGAAGCTCGACACCAAGGTGATGTTGGGCGTGGGCGCGGCCTTCGACATCCACACCGGCCGCATCAAGGACGCCCCGTATTGGATGAAACTGACAGGCGTGCAGTGGATGCACCGTATCTGGCAAGATCCGAAGCGGCTTTGGAAGCGCTACCTGGTCAATAATCCGAAGTTCGTTTACCGCATCACGCTGGAGTTGCTCGGCATCGCGAAGCAACAGGAAGTCTAGAAGACGGCACAGTTGCAACAGTGGCAAAATCGAAACTCTGAGTCGCGTCACAATGAATCTCGAGCATGAAAGTTCTTCTCGTCCACAGTGCGTACCAGCAGTTTGGAGGCGAAGACTCAGTCGTTCGTGCCGAGACCGAATTGCTCGAGAAGCACGGCGACGAAGTTTGCAGCTACACGCGGCATAACGACGAGATCAAGCAGTTTGGCCTGGCGCAGAAGGCAGCATTCCTCCCTCAAACGATCTACTCGTGGAAGACTAGCGGCGAAATCGGAGATGTCGTCCGCCGATTCAAGCCGGACGTTGCTTTCATTCACAACGTCTATCCGCTGATTTCCCCCTCGGCGTATCACGAGCTGCATGCCTTGCGAGTTCCGACCGTGCAGGTTTTGCACAACTTTCGCCTGCATTGTCCGAACGGACTGTTCTATACGCAAGGGCGCATCTGTGAAGCGTGCAAGGGCGGCAATTATCTGAACGCGGTCAGCAAGCGCTGCTACAAAGACAGTTACACCTTCAGCGCGCTGTATGCACTGACGCTGGGTTTGAACCGGTTGGGCGGAGTCATCGACAAGATCTCCGGATTTATCTGTCTGACGGAGTTTTTCAAACTCAAAATGCAGGAAGTTGGAGTTCCTGCATCGAAGCTCTTTGTCAGACCGAACTTTGTATATGCTCCGGCACTGCCAGCGGGGGAAGTGCCCGGCAACGGTTATGCGCTGTTCATGGGCCGGTTGTCCCCGGAAAAAGGCTGCTGGACCCTGATTCGCGCGTTTGAACGCCTGCCGCAAGTGCCTCTGAAGATCATGGGGACCGGACCCATGGAGCAGGAACTGCGGGACTACATCCGCGAAAAGAGTATTCGCAATATCGAGTTGCTCGGCTTTAGGAGCGGTGCAGAAAAGTGGAGCATTCTGCGAAATTCCTTGTGCGTGGTGATGCCCTCGGAATGGTATGAGAATTTTCCGGTGACCGCGCTGGAAGCGTTCATGGCGTGCAAACCGATTGTTGCGGCCCGCCTGGGCGGATTGCCCTACATCGTAGAAGAAGGCAAGTCGGGCCTGCTGTTTGAGGCGGGCAATGCCGGGGAGTTGGCGCAGAGCATTCAGTCACTCGTCGATCAACCCGAGGAGTCCACGCGCATGGGTGAGTGCGGGCGGCGATTGACGGAAACGAAATACGGTCCGGAACAGGCGTACAAGAATCTGATGAAGATTTTCTCCCAGGTGCGGGTGGCGTAAATGTTGTCGATGACGATCGAAAATCAGAAATCGGAGCTTCAGAAGGCAGCGGAGATGAGCGCAGGCCCTCTCTTTGTCGTGGGCATGTGGCGCTCTGGGACGTCGCTGCTCTACGCGCTTCTGAATCAACATCCCCAGATCGGACTGATGTACGAATCCGATCTGCCGTTGCTGCATTCGCTTTTCCTGCTGCCGCGCAAGAGTTCCTGGTGGTTGAACAAGGTGGATTCGTGGAACGGGGCGTTAACCCGTCACAAAATCGATGCCACAGCGATTCCGGAGAACATCAGCGATTTGCCCGGCGCATTCAGCGCGGTCGCCCAACAGTACGCGATGAAGAAAGGCGCCACGGTGTGGGGATGCAAGTCACCGAGCTATTACGACTACATGACCGAACTGGCCAACTGGTTCCCGAGGGCGAAGTTCATTGTGATCTGGCGCGACCCTGCGGATGTGTGCCGGAGCATTGTGCGCGCGGCGGAGAAGTCCCCGTGGTTCGCACGTCCCGGCATGGATCTTCGTGCGCTGCTCGGTTATCGCCGCATGAAGAAAGAAGCGGATGAGTTAATGCGGCGTGGAGCTGCGATTCACCAGTTGCAGTACGACGATCTGGTGCGCGATCCCGAAGCCGCACTGACTTCGATTTGCGAATTCATCGGCGTGCCGTTTGAGCCGCGGATGACCTCTCTTGAGGGCGCGGACCGCTCGGCCATCTACAACGGCGAGCATCATTCGATGGTGAAGAGTTCGAGTATCGAAGCCAAGCGCAATCGCCCTGAGGTTCTTTCTCCGGCACTGAAAAGCAAGGTCGAGCGCTACGTCGTGTTTTGGAGAAAGCAGTCGGGTGGAAATTGGCCGGTGAAAGCAGCAGTGACTGATGGAACCAAAGCAGCATCGTTGGTCGAGCGGACAGCCGATCGCATTCGGCATGGAGCGCTGCGAACCTTCGATTGCATCGTTCCGTTCCTTTATTCTTTTGTTCCTGTGTCGGTGTGGCAGAAGTACCGTGAGGTGAAATCCCGGTACCAACGGATTGCCACCAAGCCGACCAGAAGTGAAGCAGTATAGCAGAAGGTGCTCGCAACCTATTCATTCTGAACGGTATAGATCAGCCGCAGGTTCGGCAGATTGGAACTCAAGATGCAGCCTCAGTGCTCAGTACTCATCCCCAAAAAAACAGGTAAGAGGTCCTACGCCTTGAATCTACGTGGCAAATTGGTCGCAGTCCTTGCATGCCTGGTTCCAGTGCTGTGCGGCTATGGTTTTAGCCAGACGCTGAGCAACTTTCCCGGCATGAATACGGTGCAGAACCACATCAACTCGACGGCTGCTCCGGATGTCACGATCGCCGTGGGCACTCTCGAGTATTGCGAGCACGTGAACAGCGGCTACCAGTGCTGGTACAAGAGCACGAACCAGCCGGTCAAGTTCATGGGGAATACGAACGTCAAGTCCGACGCAGGGCCTTGGAGCCAGAACAGCAACAATTCCGGCAATACGACGCATTGTCCGACTGCGTATAGTCCCAACTCGCAGATCCTGCATGACAACGTCTACAACCTGTGGATCATGGAGAAGCGAATCACGGCGCCGAGCAACGGCCATAACTACATGTGCGTAGCCATCAGCAATGTGGAGGATGTCGGATCGACTTCTCCCGCCTTCGGGTGGTTTGCCTTCGAATACGACCTCGACAACGTGATTCCGAAGAACACGCAGGGTAATTACTACTATCCGGATTATCCGCAGACCGGATTGTGGCAGACCTCGACCAGCACGACTCCGCCATACACCGCGGCAACCGATCAGGCTTTGTGGATCTCTTACGACCTCCAGGACCCGAACAATGGCTCGACGATTATGGCGCCGTTGGTTTGTGCGGTGGACTTAGCTGGTTTGCGAGCGAGCACGATAAGTCCATGGGTGAACAACTCGAAGACCCCGGCATGTGCCGTGGCACATTCGCTAGCGACCTATAACCCGCGACGCAGTTGGGTTCCGGCCAACAACTCGGACACGACTCCGCCCATCGCAGCGGACGGAGAAATGTTTACCTACATAATTGAGCCGCCCAAGGATGGCGTGAGTTATCTGACGGATCCGAATCACACCCAGGGTGTGGAACAGTGGACGATTAACTGGAGCGCCTCTACTCCTACGCCGACCTTTGTCGCTAGCTGGGATCTGCCCTCGACGCAAGCGGGTGGCGACCAGTTGGGATGCTTTATCGCCCGAAACTATTACGACACAGTTTGCATACCGCAACCCTCGACGGCAGCGACTGGCATCATCATCGATTCGGTCGCGGACCGCATGCAACAGTTCTTCCACTACACATCCAAGGGCGGGCAGGGAAGCATTTGGACTTCAGCTCACGCCATTGAAGTTGTTCCGAACTCGGGCACCCCCGGCCAGACCGAAGCCGACATCCGCGTTCTTCAACGGAACGCGTCTTCGCCGAATTCGGTCTATATTTCCGCGGACTATCCGATGCTCGATCCGGTGGACTCGAGCGCGTATGTGTTCCTGCCCAGCATTGTCCGAGATAAGAGCGGTAACTTGCAGGGAATCCTGGGAGTCTCGGGCAGCGGAGTAAACGAGCATCCGGCGCTGAATAGCCTTACGTTCAATCCCGGCACGCTGCAAGCCGGAACGTGGGGATATATCACGAGTCCCATCACCGATGGTGACGCGGAAGATACTGACACACTGGGTTACCGCTGGGGCGACTGGTACAGCGGGGTTCTGGATCCGAGTGATTCGTGCACGGTGTGGGTGGCGGGAGAATATCTGCCGCAGAATCGGACCACCGAGCCCTATTGGTATACGGAAATGGCGAAGTTGCCGCCGATGGGCACGTGCGCGGGCGGACCGGTATTGCTCTCCAATGTCGCTTTCAGCTTTGGGAATCAGCAGGTCGAAGTAAGGAGTGCGCCGCTGGTCGAAACCATCACCAATAACCAGACGGTCGCGCTGAACATCAGCGGGATTTCCGCGGGCGGCGACTTCACCCAGACCAATACATGTCAATCGGCCGTGCCTCCTGGGGGATCATGCACGATCGACATGTATTTCACTCCGTCCACGACGGGCCTGCGAAAGGGGACGCTGACCGTCACCGACGATGCCAGCAGCAGCCCGCAAAGCGTCGCGCTCAGCGGAATCGGTTCAGCCTCCGCGATCTCGATCTCCCCAACCCTTCTTACGTTCGGTACTCAAGTGGTGAACACGGTCAGTGCGGGACAGAAAGTAACGGTATCGAACACTGGTTTCGTGAATATCACCGTCAATTCGGTGCAGTCGAGCGGAGGGTTCACGGAAAGCGACAACTGTTCCGGTGTCACGCTCACTCCGGGGCAGAGCTGCACTATTACGGCGAGCTTCGCGCCCGTGGCGACAGGAGCCTTGAGCGGCACGATCACGATCAATGACACGACAGCCGGCGCACCGCATCTGGTCAGTATGACGGGGACAGGGCAGGTGGCTGTGTCGTTGTCGGCGAATATATCGTTCCCCGCGACGAATGTAGGCAGTTCCAGCATCCCGGAGAACATGTCGATGACCAACAATGGGACGCAGACCCTCAACTTCACCTACTCCACGAGCGGCGACTTTTCGGCGGTCGGCAGTAACACGAGTCCCTGCACTGGGACGCTGGCGCCAAGGGCGAAGTGCAACTTCTCAGTAACGTTCACGCCGACCTTCAACGGCCAGGTAAAGGGTGCGTTGACGATCGCCTTCAGCGGGTCTGTCGCGGCGGGCGGATTTACGGGAACGGGTCAGAACGGGCCCGCCGTGCCCCTGACCTTCACTCCATCGAATTTGAGTTACGGGAGTGTGATTCTGAACTCCACGAGTTCCAAAACGGTCACCATTAAGAACGTAAGCACCTCGACTGTGACCCTCAGCAACGTAACCGGCAGCGGCTACTTCACGGCGACACCGAGCGGCACGACGCCTTGTGGTGGAGCGCTACTGTCCGGCAAGTCGTGCACAATTACCGTGACCTACAAGCCCATGGTAGTGGGCAGCAACATCGGCGGCATCACGGTGATCGACAATGCTGCGGTCAGCCCGCAGGTGCTGAACGCCGCGGGTAGCGGAATTCTGCCGGTGACGATGTCTCCCACGAAGATCAGTTTTGGATCGGTAACAGTGGGAACGACCAGTTCGGTGCAGGTGGTGACCGTCACGAACTACATGAAGACGGCGGTGCCAATCAACAGCATCGTGGCAAGCGGGGACTTCATCTACACAACGGGTGGGGGAATTCCGTGCGGGGCAAACATTCCTGCGAACAGCATTTGCACGCTGGGAGTGGAGTTCAGTCCGACAGTGACGGGCGCCATCAGCGGCGATTTGACGTTGAGCGACGCGGCCGTGTCTTCGCCGGAAGTGGTGAGCCTGACGGGTACGGGTCAGTGAGCTTTCGGTAGTAACGAGACTGCTGCGCGGAAGCCTATGCTTCGCGCAGCGGTCATTTTCTATTCTTGTTTCTCTTCTTTCTCCGCGGCACCGTCTTGGTGACCTTCGACGGAGATCTTCCTGAGCAGATCGAGCACGGGCCGCTGACCGTTCATCAGTCGCGGTTCAAGTTCGGGGATCGTCATCCAACGCGGCGATCCTTCCCAGGAATCCTTCAACTTTCCACTGGCTTCAACCTCGAAGACTGCGATGTCGCATGGCACCTCGGCCGTGCTGTGGTAGCGCATTCGCAGTGTCTCGCCGGTGACGGCTAATCCGGTTTCTTCCAGAACCTCGCGACGGAGCGTGTCAATTTCTGCTTCGTTCCTGCCTGAGATTCCTCCGGGCAGCGAGAAGCCGCGTCCATCGTTACGCTGGATGACCAGAAAAGTCTGGCCGCGGCGAATGATGCCGATGGAAGCGCGCAGCGATCCAAATAAGGGGAACCAGCGGTAGAGGGCGAAGCAGGTGCGCGCGACAATCCAGAACAGACGGCGCTTCAGATTCTGGAGCGGGGTTGGCAAGGGGAAAGTCTAGCACGCGGATTCAGCGACGCGCTGGGCTGATCATTCGGGAGCTTCGCGTGGAATGAGACGCGGATCAGCCGGCTACAGTTTCAACTCGCGGATCGCATCTCCAGCGCCACTGAGGTCGGCGAGGCGCATCTCAGAATATTTGCGGGATAGAATCACACCCGGTGCGCCGGCCCGGAAAGCTGCCAGGACGGCTTCCTTCACGCTTTGCGGCGTACATTTGCTGTGATTGGGTTCGGTCGGGATGTCGATATCGATGCCGGGCCAAATCAGAGTCTTCGTGCCCGCAACACCCTCGAGCGCGCGTTTGGTCTCGCGGTAAACGTAGTCAGCCGAGAGCCCGCTGCGAGGAATCTGATCGTAGCTGCGCTCCTGGAATCCCATTACGGCGTAATTGAAATCGAGCAGGCCTTGTTTCGACAGATCTCCGTAGAGGGTCGAGCCAGCGTTGTCCACGTAGAGCGCCATGCGCTCGCCGCCACAATTGTTGTACATCACGACCTTGATGAAGTCGGAATAATTCGAGAGTTCGTGGAGGTCCTGCTCGGCACGATAGATTGGATTAAAGGAATTGTTGTGCCAGATGTGCCAACCCACCGGCACCCCCGGCTTCGCAG
Source organism: uncultured Acidobacteriaceae bacterium (assembly GCA_963701935.1). Classification (GTDB taxonomy): domain Bacteria; phylum Acidobacteriota; class Terriglobia; order Terriglobales; family Acidobacteriaceae; genus Sulfotelmatobacter. Next base: position 731,256 of record CAVPBT010000008.1, read on the forward strand.
TCTTTACCGTTTTGTAGATTGCGGCGTAAGTCTCGCGCAGGCTATCAGTCCAGAGCATTTCCCATGCGGCTAGTTCGGGGTAACGCAGTAGGAGTCGCCAGAATTGAACGTAGTAGCCGTCCACGGGGCGCTTGCCGCTGCGCGATAAGCGTACGAATTTTTCCAACTCGAGAAATCCCTGCCGAGCTCGCTCCACATTAATTTCGCGTTCTCTCGCTTTGCTCTGACAAAACTCGCAAAAACAAGTCACGGCGCCGGGATCGACCGGCGGTGTGTCATGCGTCGCCGCCAAGCTATCGCAAAGCGCACCCTGCCGCTCCGATCCCCACATGATGCCGTCGATGTCATAGGAGCGGGCGTAGTCCTCGACCAGACCGGTCAGGAAATTCCGGTAATCGGGATTGTTGACGCACAACGTGTCGGCATTTCGCCCGTAGAGATCCCGCTCCTGCACTTTCTCGATGCCCGGCAGGTCGGTGCGGAATACATCCTCAAGCCAGCAGATGACTTTCATGCCGCGCTTTTTGGCCGCAGGGAGCACCTCCCCCAGGATGTCCAGACCGCCGTGGTCGGGCGCGCGCGTGTCTTTGAGAACCGTGTTTTTGTAGTACTGGGGATGAGGAGTTGCGAAATTCCCGCCGTGAAAATTGAGATCGTATTCCTGCTTGCCGTGATCGGGCAGAGGTTGTCCCGGAATCTGTCGTCCGGCAATACCGCGACCGTAAGTGAACACCGCGAGAAACAGCGTGTTCACGCAGCCGCGTTCCTGAAGTATGTCGAGAACCTTTTCTGTACCTTCATCCACAAACGAAACGGCTCCGACCTGGATGCCGACCATTTTGGAAGAGACGGCAGCGTGTCCTGAATTAGGCATGGCCAAGGCGGCGCCGGCTCCGGCCGCGATCTTCAGGAATTCGCGACGATTCACGTCCGATCTCGACATGGACGACTCCTATGGTCTTTGGTAGCAGCCGATATCTACCTTGCCGGATTTGACACGCGGTGAGCCATCCAGGTCCAGTTCTCCCACCGGCAATCCCGCAGTCGTTCCCGCAGCGATTGCGGGAGAATCTGATTGCAGGTGAAAGTCGTTCGCGGCAGCATCAATAAAACGCGGATCGAGAACGCGCGAATGACGGTCGTTCTCGGTGGACTCAAGATAGTTGTCGAATCCCGTCACCGTGGCGGAAGCCCCCGCCCATGTACTCGCCTTCGCTCCGGCGGCGCAGTAGTAAAGGTTGTGGTCAATCATGGCAGGCGGCTGTTTTTTGTCGACCTGAGTCTTGGTCACCGTGAAAAGGCAGCGCGGCCCTGCATAGACGATGTTGTTCGCAAAAATATTGTCGGTCATGTTCCACTGCATCTGAAACTCGCCGGAGCCTGTTCCGGAGGTATCGTTTTCATAGAGCGTATTGTTGACCACCGTGGCGTGATCGGTATGCCCTCTCTCAGGCGCATAGCCTCCGATGGAGACACCGGCGGTATGGCAGTGATAGACAAGGTTATTGCGGGCGGTGATGTAGCTGGTGGCGCGGTCCTTGTGCTCGCTGGCCAGTTCGATTCCAAAGTCCACGTCATGCATGACGTTCTGTTCGATCAGGATCCTGGTGCCGCCATCCACGTAAATGCCATCGGAAGATTCATCGTTGCGGTAAGCGGGATTGCCGCGTGATGTAATGTTGTAAACCAAATTGCCACTGACGACCCCGTCGCGAGCCTGATCCACGGCAGGGTCGGGGGCCGTTCGCTCGAAGCCGATGACGTCGATTCCAATGTTGTTGTTGTCGTGGACCACATTGTGCGTGATGCGAAAGTTGGTGACGTTCCCGTTCACCACTAACGATTCGCTCGAACCGGTTTTGAGGTGATGTACCTCATTGCCGTCAATGATCAAGTCCGTGATCGGAGTCTTGGCGTCGGTTCCGTAGACAGCGATGCCAAACCCGTTGCCACCGCTTCCCGGAGCATCACGGCCTTCAAAATTGTTCTCAATGTGATGGACGTTGTTCTTCAGCAGTTCGATATGGGAGCCGGCCCCGATAATGTTGATACCCAAGGGGCTGAGCCGGTGTTCGGCGGTGCGGAAGTTGCGAATCTCAAAGCCTTCGATTCTCACGTAGCTCTTATTCTGAATCGTAAGTACGCCGTTTCTGCCGGAGGGAGTGATGTGCGCTGCGTCGAGGACCGCTGTTTCGCCGGGATAGCTTCTAAAAGTAATGAATCCATCGGTCGCGTTACCGGATACGTTGATGCTGACGAGTTCTTCGTAGACTCCGCTCCGAACATAGACAGTACTGCCCGCCCGCACGGTATCTGCGGCGTGTTGAATGGTGCGCCAAGGGGATGCTTGTGTGCCGGGATTCGAATCATTTCCGGTCGTCGCGACATAGAAGGAGGAGTTGGGCTGGCCGAACGCTCCGGAGACGCATGCAAGTACCAGGAAGAGGGTTGAAAACTTCATGCTTATCACTCCCTTGGCGACTACTGTCGCCTTCATGAAACGAAATTAAAGAGTTCACTTCAGTAAAGTAATGGTCGTGAGGCCCCACGCCGTCAGACCAGCGGCTGATCAGGCCGGTAATTGTGGCGCAGCGTCAATGAGCCATCCGCATTGACCTTCTGCCGGCAGGCCCATCGGACTGGATAACGAACGCCTTTAACCTCGAGTTCCGCTTTCAGCCGTAGACCTTGCCATTGGACGCCCGCAGGCAGCATCAACATGGCTTGATGAACGCCGATCGGCTTCGGATACCCAGGGTCGATGCAGCCGGATACGTTGACCTTGTTGTCCTCACTCAGCACGCTCAGGCGAAGCACTCCCGGAACCGGCGTGATTCCGTCGTTTGCGAGACCGATCACCAGACCGGAAACTCCGTCGCGCTTGAATGTCCAGATAAAAGATGGGCGGATGCGGTAGCCGATTTTGCGGGCCATCTCGTCGATGGGCCCGGGGAACTCCTCGTAGTAGCTCAGGAGGTTGCCGGCGGACAGGTTGTGCCAATTCCAAAGCGATAGGTAGTTGACGCCGACATCGGCTGCGTGGGAAATGATTTGTTCGTTGTAAGTCAGTCCGTCCTCGTCGATCTGAAGTTGCTTCGGACCGCCGGTGGTAAAGCCAACCTCACAGATTGCAGCGGCCCATGGTGGACGGTAGCTGAGCGCCTCGATCTGAGTATTTTCAATGAAGATCGTGTCAGTACGCAGCCAGTTCCCGGTGCGCATCGTGCGATCCAGCAGGTCGGCGTTGCCGACGTTGCTGAAGTCGGGCTGCGTGTTCGTGGCCAGCGGGACTTTGGTCCAGTGTTCGAGTTGCAATTCGAACATGGCCGCCCACGTCTGCTCCGCGACCAACTGGCTGGGGAAGGGATTGCCCTCGTATGGCCAGGTGTGCCCTTCGCCCCAAAAGCCGTACATCATCGTATCCACGAACTCGACTTGCGGATGACCATTGAATTCGGCAGCGAGCAAGCCATTCAATTCGCGGAACGCAGCCTGATACGCCGGGTGATCGTAGCGCGGTACACGGTTATCTTTCTTGTAGCGCGTTTCCGCCGGGTTGCCCTTCCATTCACCTTTGAGTTTCACGTAAGGGACCTGACTGAGGAGAAAATCCGGCATACCGGGATCGGGAACGTCGGGATTCTCCAACTGGACTCGGAAGCCGATGCGCTTGTCGTAGCGGCGAGCCAGATCGAACGTGATCTTCCACGACTCGGGAAGGTCGAGGCGGCCGGGTTGTTTCTGGACGTCGCGCCAATTGGGACGGATGTATATCTTCTGCGCGAAGGGAAGTTTGATCAGATCTTCGAGAGTTCGTTCCAGCGTTTGACCGGGGACGTGAGGTGGTCCGGTGTCGTCGGAGACATAAACAACGAGGCCCATGCCGTAGTTGCTGACAATGTCCCTGGATGGCGAGGTGACCATCGAGACGTCGCTGTCGGGGACAACCGCGCCGGGCCCATACTGTGGGAACGGGCCCTGATAGAGCCGGTCGGGAACCGGAGGCCCCGATCCCCAATCGTATTTGTCCCAGTTGTGTTCCGGAATGGAGGCGTGGGCTCCGGCCTTGTACAGACCGACGGCCAGTCCTGTTGCAGTGGCGGATTTCAAGAAGCTGCGTCGATCCATGGGCGCTCCTGCGTGGCGAAGTGCGATAACTAGGGCAATACCGGAGATACTACACCAGAATCGAAATAACACGAAAGAGTAAGAAATCATTCGTAAGGTTGGAATTGCCCCACGACGGGAACCGTGCCCATCGGGACTCTTCCTTTTTCTCGCCCGAACCCGGCACTGCCGTGGCGGGCTTTCGTGTGCCGCTACTGCGCGGCTGGATTGTGGTGGATCGTTCCGCTGTTGTTTGTGTAGACGTAGAGTTGCGAAAACGAAGCGCCCGTATCTTGCGATATATGGGCGTTTTCCTTTTGGGACGATGAGGTTGCGCGATGCTGGCTAGTGCAGCACGACCGGCTTGATTCCGACCGGAACAATGCTTCCCGAGATGGATATCGGGGCGTCTGCTGTGGTCATGTCCTGATACTGCGACCACTGGGCTCCGACCGTCTGGTTCGATGTGGTGCAGGAGCCGTTGGCACAACTCTGCGAGGAATCCCACATGACCAGATACTGCGTGCCAGACTTGTTGATGCTGCACGAGTAGATGTTTCCGACCGCCTCACATGGAGTGGTCAGGGAAGAGTTCGCAAGCCAGTTGTACGTCTGCTGGTAGGCGGTTTGCACAGCGGCGGGCTGAGTGGTCAAGTAGCTCCAGTCATACCAAGCCATGCCGGAGATATTGAGCGACCAGTTCATCAAATAGAAGCGCGGCATGAAGGAAGCGGCCATGTCAGTATCGGTGTAGGCGCCAGTGAAGCCGGCCTCGGCGTAAGCCCCTTCTCCGTCCCACAGGGGCTTTGCGAGTTCCGCGGGCTGCAGGACGCCGCGAGCGTTGGCCACATAAGTCTGCATGGCGGTCTCAGGGGTGCAGGGAACGGGCACCGGGCAATGGTCTCCGGTGGCGTTGCCAGGCTTCATGTGGAAGTTGACGATGTCGACGGCAGCGGCGATTGCATTCGGAGGATTCGGACACGGCAACTGGTATCCCGTGGGCGATGCGTTGCAATACAGCTGGTTCTGCGCATAGGTCAGATTAGACGAACTATCCGCGTGCCCAGAGGCCATGACGATCTGTGCTGCGGGATCGATTGCAGTGGCAGTGCAGGCGGTAGCGGTGCCGTTGCCACTTTCGTGAATCACACCACGGCCGGTGATGATGCAGTTGGCATCTTCCGTAAGGCGCGCGAGCTGGGCAAAACTCCCGGACCAGTAGAACGTAGCATCCGGCTCATTCCAGATTTCCCAGTACTTGATGTGAGCATGGGATTGCAGGTACGTGGGATTGTTGACGTGCGTGGCAATGGCCGTGATCCACGCCTTCCAGATTGCGTTCGTTCCAGTGCCATCGCTGTTCAGATCGATGGGGGCATCACACTCGCCGGCGCCTCCGCCCGATGAGGCGGTGGTGTACTGGCACGACGTGTCGGCCGTATTGGACGTTGCCCACGGTGGAGTACGAGCCAGCGTATACAAACCTTCCATCACGCCGCTGGTGTAGGCCTGAGCGAGTACCGAGTCGAGTTTTGTGAAGTCATACACGCCAGACGCGGTGTTGATCGAGGGCCATTGCAACGGTGGAGAATCCCAGAAACGTTGCATGGCGTAGTTCACGGTGGGATAGTCCTGCGCCGCTGTGTTAGTCGTAGAGAATCCAAAAAGCGTCGCAGGGGCCGTGTTGCCACTGACGACCGTGCTGATGGTCAGGACCAAGGGCTGAGTCGCATTTTCCTTCGTGGACGAGGAATCGCTCACCTCAACTGTGAAGTTGAATTGTCCAGTCTGAGAAGTGGTTCCGGAAAGCAGGCCGCTGCCCTGTAGCGTCACGCCGCTGGGTAGCGTGCCGGAAGCCAGGCTCCAAGTATATGGAGTCATTCCTCCGGTCGCCTGAAGGGTGGCGGAGTAAGCGGTGCCAGCGGTTCCGCCGGGCAACGATGTGGTTACTACAACGAGCGGAGGCGCCAGGGCCCGCGTTATGGTGAGTGAAGCGGTTCCGGATTTGGTGGAGTCCGCGATGCTGGTAGCGGTGACCGTGGCAGTCGTATTCACGCTGACTGCTGGCGCCTGATAGAGACCGCTGCTGTTAATTGTTCCGGGCGAAGCGGACCACGTTACGCCGGCGTTGGACGTGTTGTTGGTGACAAGAGCAGTGAATTGCTGCGTTCCGGAGGAAGGAATCGTAACTGCCGAGGGAGTGACTGTGACCGTGATGGCACCGGACGCCGAGACCGTGATTTGGAAGGACCCTGCCCCCTGCATGCCTGTCGAGTCTGTCGCTTGCACTGTGAAGTTAGAGACTCCTGTTTTGGCGGGGGTTCCCGAGACGGTGCCGGTGGATGGGGTGAGCGCAAGGCCAGAGGGCAGAGATCCGGACGAGAGGCTGAAGGCGTAAGGCGCCTTTCCTCCACTGACAGTAATCGTTCCGTTGTAAAGCACTCCCACTTCCGCAGGAGACAGGTTTCCGGAAACTTGGATGGAGTTTCCAGATGAGCCGGCCGAACTAAACCCCGAACAGGCAGACAACCATGACAGGGACAGCAGCAAAGCCGCGACACCAATGAATCGCACCGCCCCAGACTGCAGGCGGTTCCGAGCCGGGGGAAGTGCTGCGGACATCATGTGTGTTACCTCAAATGGGGGTTTCGTCCGGACGCCTACCTCGGCCGTCGTTGAGGTAACAGTAGACAGGCGCTACGCATGGTCACAGATACCCAAGGGTCATTGACCGGGGGAACCAGAAGTACATGCGGAAGGAGCCCTTGCGCCGACGCGGAAGGGCTAATTACGGAATGAGGGTAACCTCGCTAGCGTCGCATGACGCGTACGGGTGAATCCAAGCGAGAGGGGATTGCTGCTGGAGCGATCTCCTTTTTCGAGGGAGGAGCGTCATCGGTATTGGCCGCCTCGGCAGCGTGATTGCCCAACGCATAGAGGACGACTTCCACGCGGCTGGACACTCCCAGCTTGTCGAAGATGCGGAAGAGATAGTTCTTAACAGTGTGCTCCCGCAGGTTCAGACGCTGTGCAATTTCGCGGTTACTGAGTCCCTCGGCCACGCAGCGGACGACGTCAACTTCGCGCGCGGAGAGCAATGCATCGCCACTCGCGCTCAGGAATTTCATGGGGACAGGCTCGGCCATGGATTCCAACAGGAACTGCAATTCGGTGCTATTCGCCCAGATCTGCCCTTCGTGCACGCAACGGATGGATTTGGCGAGTAACTTCAGGGACTCGGTGCGGCAGAAAACTCCTCGTGCACCGGCGCGGAACGCTTCAATCACGGGCGTACGCTCGGAGGAGTCCAAAAGCATGATAACTCGGGTGCTTGGGGACGAGGAACAGATCTCGCGGCTCAAGCCGAATCCGCCGCGGCTGTCGGCACCCTGGCGGGCGCTGATCAAGGCGATCTGCGAACGCTCGCGTTTGAGCACGGCGAGGATTTCAGCTTCTTTCGAGGCCGGACTGGCCACATTGAACTGGCCGTCGCGGCCCAAGGTTTCCACCAGCAACTGGGTGTTCATCGAAGTGTTGTCGGCGGCGAGGACGCGAATTCGGTCTTGCTGAGGAAAGCTGGTCAATTGAGCCATGATCGGGAGCCTGCAACCAAAAAAACGTTAGGGAGTCCTTCGTCTCCCATCGCTTCTATAGCTGTAAGACAACGGTTTGATCAGATGTTGAGGGGGGAACAGGTGCAAAACCTAAGTTCCAAGTCGGGAGTCTCTAACCCCAATTGATTCGTCCCGCTTCCGGGGCGAAGACATTCTGGAGACAAAGTTATTAGGGTGGCGGAAACCGGTAAATGGCACTTTAGGGCCATTATTCAAAGAGTTATCCCCTGGCTCATGTTACCCGGTGGTTACTCTCCAGGTCGAGGTTGAAGACGGTATGCAAAATCCTTCACGGAGACGATCCTCTCATTGACTCGGTCTCGACGCTGTACTACGGTACCGTGAGTAAGAAGTGCGCACGACCTCGCGGGAAGCTCACCCCCCACATCTTCCTAGCAGCACAGCCGCTGAAAAGTGGACCAACGGAACGAACTCGGTGACGACAGGTTGGAAACCCATGCCCAGATTCGACATTTCTCCTAGCCAAGACCACTCGGTAAACAAGTCCCGGCGACACGTCCCTTACTATCTTGCACTCGCGCTTTTGCTGGTAGCGTCCGCGGCAGTGCTGATGATGCGGCCGGTAGTGGTGCACGGTTCGCCGCTTGCGGTGGATCCAGGGCCGCGCCCGCTTCCCGCCGACGCCGGAAATTTCTATTCGAATCTGACACCCAATCAGAGCGCGATCACGCAACGGTTGACGCAGATCTTTACTGAAGTCAACTTCGTGGCGGGTGGACCGTTGGTGAAAACGGTTGGACTGGGGCCGCGGTTCAATTCCAACTCGTGCAACAGTTGCCACGCATATCCCGCGGTAGGTGGATCGAGCCCGCCGAATAATCCACTCTTCGGCATCTATCAACTGCAGGGCGCGACGAACACTATGCCGTATTTCATCACGCCCACGGGGCCGGTGATTGTGGCGCGGTTCCCGTATAAGTCGGACGGAGTGACGCCCGATGGCGGCGTGCACCAGATGTTCACGATTTCGAATCGCACCGACGCTCCGGGATGCACCACGATGGTGCAACCGAATTTCAACCAGGCGCAGCAGAACAACGACATCATTTTTCGCCAGGTGACTCCCACGTTATGGCACGGGATTGATGGAACTGATCCAGGAGAGCGACATCGTCGCCAACATGAATTCCAACCTCACGCTGAAACAGTCGCTGGGGATTTCGGGGCATCCACAACTACAGCGACGATGACGGCACGATCACCCGGTTTGGCTGGAAGGCGCAGAACAAGTCTCTGCTCTATTTCTCGGGCGAGGCGTACACGGTAGAGGAAGGCGTGAGCGACGAAGCGTTCCCCAGTGAGAACGACGAGTCGATTCCGAGTTGCCTGCCGCCGTTCCCGGTGCCGCCGGGGACGAACAAGACCAAGGGCGTGCCCGACGACCGCATGGATTCGGGCGAAGCGCCGAAGCTGCCGGTAAACTTCCCAGGTGATCTGGAGCGCTTCTCGCTGTTCATGCGCTTCCTGGCCTCGCCGACACCAGTAACTCCGACGAGGTCGACCTCCAATGGTCTCGTGGTGTTCAACTCGATTGGCTGCAACATGTGCCACACGAACTCGTTTACCACTCCGAAGTCTTCGATCGCGGCTTTGAGCAATGTGCAGGCGTTCCTGTATCTCAGACTTGCTGGTTCACCACATGGGACCGGGCAATGCCGACAACGTCACTCAGGGCGGCGCTGGCGGGGATGAATTCCGCACCGCACCGTTGTGGGGAATTGGCCAGAGATACTTCTTCATGCACGACGGGCGCACACAGGACATCGTTCAGGCGATCGAGGACCACTACAGTCTGGGCAATGGCACCTATCCGGATTCGGAAGCGAATCAGGTTATCAATAACTTCAACAATCTGAGCACGACAAACCCGCAGGATCAGCAGGACCTGGTGAACTTCCTGCGCTCGCTGTAAGGCTTCCGGTCACGACCAGGATTAAGGGGAACTCTATGTCATTGTCGAAAGAAGACGAATCCAATGCAGGCTCAAGGCGAGAAGGGGAAGTGGATCCGCATAGTTCTTCCGATGGCCTTGCTGCTGGCGGTGTGCACCGCGGCGACCGCTTATTTTCCGAATGGCGCGAAGGCAACGAAGCCGACTGCCCCTTCGTCTTTGCGGACGAATGCGGGTCTGCCCCGGCAGTGACAGCTACGGATCCGGGGCCGCGGCCGCTGCCCGCGAATGCCGGGAACTTCCTGGGGACGTTGAGCTCCAACGAAGCAGCAGATTGAGCCCAGTATCACGACGGAATTCAACCGCGTCGCACGACGTCATCGTGACTTCTCCGACCGACGGCGGACTGGGGCCGCGATTCAATTCGAATTCGTGCGCGAGTTGCCACGCTTATCCTGCGGTGGGCGGATCGAGCCCGCCGTCAAATCCGTTGTTCGCCGTGTACAACTACAACGGCGCGCAAAACACCATGCCGTCGTTTATTACTTCGAACGGGCCAATCCTTGAAGCGCGCTTTATCAATCAGCCGGGGACGACCATTCCGGACGGTACCGTACACCAACTGTTCACGATCACTGGCCGCAGCGACGCTGCCAGTTGCAACATTTCGCAGCCGGACTTCGTAACCGCGGCTTCGCAAGGCAATCTCGTGCTGCGCCAGGTAATCTCCAACCTACGGGGACGGCCTGATCGAAGTGGTTCGCAACATCGACATCATCAACAACATGAATTCGAACCTGACCAAAAAGGCAGTCGCTGGGCATTACCGGTCATCCCAATTACAGCGGGAACGACGGTAGCATTCAGCGCTTCGGGTGGAAGGCGCAGGTTCGGTCGACGCTGCTGATGGCGGCCAACCAGATGAACGTGGAAATGGGCGTCACCAACGAAACGTTCCCCAACGAAATCGACCAGACCCCGGGATGCGTGCTGAATCCGGTGCCGGAGACGGTCTTCGAACTTCACGCCCGGGATTCTGACGGAAATGTTCCCTGGCGATGCGGAGCGCACCGAGTACTTTATGCAGTGGCTGGCGCCGCCGACTCCGGGAAAGCAGAACAGTTCCACCAAGAACGGCAAGACGCAGTTCACCAACGCTGGGTTGCGTTTATTGCCATACCACTTCGTTCACGACGCCGGCGACCTCGCGGCCCGGCGTTGGGCGACATCACCATCAATCTCTATTCCGATCATTCTGGTGCATCACATGGGGCCGGGCTTGGCCGATGGACTGGCGCAAGGTAGGCGCGGGTCCGGATGAGTTCCGGACCTCGCCGCTGTGGGGCATTGGACAGCGTCTGTGGTTCCTGCACGACGGCCGCACCAACAACATCGTCACTGCGATTGAAGATCACTACAGCCTGGGGAACAGCTCGTACTCCGCGTCGGAAGCGAATCAGAGCGTGACGAACTTCAACAATCTGAGTCCGAAAAACCAGCAGGATCTGGTGAACTTCCTGCGGTCGTTGTAGTCGGAGAGTTCAGCAGCAGCAACGAGTTGTAATACTGAGGGCGCCGCAAATCGAAACTGGTTGCGGCGCCCTGAACTTTTGCGCAGTGAATCGTGGAGTGTTACTGCGGAGAGGGCGATCCGGCAGCTTTGGCGCGGAGGCGGGCCTGTCCAGCCATTGTGGTTCGCCCTTGTGCTTCGTACAAGTCTGCCAGGCCCAGCCAGAGCTTGGCATCCCCCGGCGCCAGCTTTACGGCCTCTTCCTGAAAACTCACAGCCTGCGGAAGGTCTCCCAGTTGATACCACGCCTTGGCGCGGCCTGTCGCGATGAGCGAGTTGAAGCTCGCGCCCAGCGATTGTCCTTCAGTTTCGAAAGGGCTTGTGGCGACGGCCTTGTCGAGCGCCTCTAGTGCCGGTTGTGGCTGGTGCATTTGCAGGTCGGCCTGGCCCAGCATCATCCACATTTCATGGGGACGAGAGGAGACCTCCGCGGACTGGCGGAAGACTTCGGCGGCTTCCGCGTACCTCTGTTGCGTCATGTAGAAGAGGCCGAAATCGAACCACGTCTCGTCAGTCGACTCCAGACGGAGGCTGGTACGGAATTCCGCTTCGGCCTCGGCCGCGCGGTTCGTCTGTTGAAGAACGAGCGCGCGGAGCAGGCGGACATTGGCATTGTCGGCGAAGACCGACTGAGCGCGGTCGAGAGCAGTGAGCGCTTCGGGGTAGCGTTCGAGGCTGTAGAGAACTCCGCCGGCGTTTGCCCACGAGTTGAAAAGCGCGGCTTTCGCTTGGGAAGACTGTGGAGCACCCGGGGCCGAGCTTGGGCTCAACGAAATCCTATCGCAATCGATCTGCAGGCGGTCGATGAGCGCAGCAGTTTCGGGCGTGCGCCGCACGAAGATGGCCGATACTTCGTCGAGGTAGACGGGGCGCCAGGATGGGCCTCGACAGAAGGCGCCGAGTTGCGGGAATAATGTCATCCCCTGATAGCGCCCTAGCGGAACGATGATGGTGTTGATGCCGCGAGTCTCGGCTTCCTGTTGCCAGACGGGTGAATCTGGAGGATCCACGCTCAACTCGTAGGCACGAAAGAAGAGTTGCGAGCCGAACGGGATGGCGCGGCCGTCGATGTAGTCGCGGTAGGCGGGGAACAATCGCCAGGTAAGGTATCCGCCGAGGGTATAGGTGTTGAAGATGTTGGCGGGCAATTTTTCGCGCTGCAAAAAGTCGACGGCGCGCTCGGGATACCACCATGAGAGACCGGTCCCGAATGAAGTGCGCAGGATGGATCGCATGTAATAGCGATTGGAGATGAGATCGCTGGCGCGGGCGAAGGCTAGGCTTGTCACGGCGACAAGAAGGATGCCTGCAATGGCGAGTTGCGATCGCGTGGGCGACAGCGCTCTTGGATCCTGACCCGATGCGGTTTTGATGGCAGGCTTTGGCGCAAGGAGCTCGTCAAATACTGCGCCACCAACGACGACTGCGATGCAAGCAAACAGGGCTTGCAGACGAACATGCTGGATGGCGAGATACGCGGAGGCGACGAGTATGATCGCGGCTCCCCAGTGTTTCCGCCAGAGGGCAATGAAGGCGCTGATGAGCACGACAACGATCAGCCACCAGAAACAACTTTGGGGATCGCGCCAGTCGAGCGCCTGGTGCAGGCTGGCCCGGGAAAGGGGAACGCTTTCCCATTCGACGATCCAGGACGTGTGGAGACTCTGGGCGCGTTGTTGCCTGACCAGCGCAAGGTATAGCGAAGGGCCCCATGGATTCACGAACGTAGCGACAACTGTCAGCGCCAGCCAGGGCCACGCATTTTGCAAGCGAGCGATTGCTGCTGGGCGCGTTGTTCTCGAGGGAAGGTCCAGAACTTCCAACAACAGATATGCGGCACAGAGGGCAAGGCCGGCCGCGAATCCCAGATGCAGGTTCACCCACACAACCATGAGGATGGGGAGGAGCCACAGAGGTGAACGACCATTTCGATAATGCTGCCATAACAGGCTCAGGAACGCGGCGAACAAGATCGTGCTGAACATTTCGGCGCGAGGCTGAGTGCGGTTCGCAATAAGAGGCACAGCGACCACGGCCAGGACGCATCCAATCAGCTTCTGGCGGCGCAGAAGTAGCGCGGCCGTTCCCGCGCACGCGATGGCGCCCATCCAGGACAGCAGCGTGTACCCTCCGGCGAGGTAGCTGAGGTAGAAAACGATCCCTGACAGAACGGGATAGATCCACGGCTGGCCCGCGGCGGTGTACGAGAACACATCGGTCGAGAACACGTGTCGATGCTGGACAACCCATCGGCCGGTGGCGAGCTGCCATCCGAGGTCGAAGTCTTGCAGAGTGTGCAGGCCCGCGATCAGTGCGTAGGTGATGGCGACGAGCGCGAGAATGAGGCTGGCAAGTTGTGCGTGCCCCGGGCGAAATCCCTGGTCAGAGCGGGCGTTGATCTTGGATGGACGGGTGGTCATTCGGCAGGGAAGTTATCCCCGGGAAAGCATGCAAGCCTCGCGAGGCGAGCCGGGCTTTGATCCTGTTAAGATTCGGTCTCGCAAGACTGCGGTCTCGCGAGACTCCTGAATCATACAGTAGCGCCGGAGTGGCGCTGGCCTGCGCGGGACTATTTCTGCCCGTTGGCCTTCGAGAGAATGAAGATGTGATCATCGGGCAAAGATTCGATCTGGCTGTCGCCGCCGAAAACGACCAGGCAGTTGAAAGTGGAACTGTACACCGTCGAGTGAAAGAATCGTTCGGGCGCAGTACCGGTAACTTTCTCGGCGGTCCATGCCGGAGTTCCTCCGATGCCGTTGGGGAAAGTGAGGACCCACGAGTCATACAGGAAGCGGGTGCCATTGATCGCGTTTATTCCACCGTACATTATCATGCGGTTATTGTTTGCATCGTAAACCGTACTTTGTCCGGTTCTTCCGTTGGGAGCGGTTCCGGTCGGCAAAAGCATTGTCCAGACAGGCGTTCCACCTTGTCCGTTGGCGTTGGAGAGGGTCCAGACGTCGGCAAAGCCGCTGCCGCCAATATCACCTGCGTAAATGGTCAGGACGTTATTAACTGGATCATATATAGAGCTGCTGTTCTCTCGAGCCGCCGGCGGCGTACCGGAAGGCGAAAGCCGGGTCCACGTGGGAGTTCCACCCTCGCCGTTTGCATTGCTCAGCACCCACACATCCGAAAGATACCCGGAGGAACAATTGGTCCCGCCGAAAACGATCATGGTGTTCTGCGCCGGATCGTATGCCGCAGTTTGGTTCATGCGCGGGGTCGGCAACGTGCCCGAGGCAGTCAGATTGATCCAGTCCGGCGTGCCGTGGGCGGAATTAGCGTCGTCGAGAATCCACAGATCGTTCAGGCAACTGGTTGAGCTGGTTGCGCCACCGAAGATGATGATGCGGTTACTGCTCGAGTCATAGAGGCCGCTGTGTCCGAAGCGTGCGGCCGGAGCAGTTCCCGCGGGAAGTACCCGAACCCAATTCGTGGGGACCTGCGAGACCTGACCGGAAGCGACGATCGACGGTGCTGACCAGACGTCGTTCAACGCGCCGGGAGTTCCGGAGGTCTGCCCTCCGAAGAGGACCAACTGATCTGTCACGGCATCGTAAACGGCGCTCTGGTGGTTTCGCGGGGCCGGGCCGTCCTGCGACCAGCTGGCTCCGGATTGCAATCCATTCGCTTTTGTAAGTACAAAAACGTGATCGTCAGTAAAGGTCTTGGGAAGCTGGCTGTCGCCGCCGAAGATCACCATTTCGTTAGAAGTTGGATCGTAGATGGCCGTGTGACTCGCGCGATACGGAGCCGGGTCGGTTGGAGTAAGTTGCGTCCAGGCCGGGTTGCCGCCGACCCCATTTACGTCGCTCAGAATCCATGTGTCATTTTGTACGGCGGTCGAGCCGACGACTCCGCCGTGAATAATCATTCGATTATTGGCCGAGTCGTAGACGGCAGTGTGGCCACTGCGCGGATTTGGAGCCGGCCCGGTCGGAGCCAACTGGGTCCACGTTGGGGTTCCATGTACATTTGCCAAAGTCCAAACGTCGTTGAACACGGCCCTGCTAGCCCCTGCGCCGCCGAAAAGCGTCATGACGCGATTGGTAGAGTCATAGATCGCGGTGCTTTGCGAGCGGGCCGCCGGAGCGGTGCTGACCGGCTTGGATTGAGTCCATTTGGGTGTGCCGACAGATCCGTCGGCGTTACTCAAGATCCAGACATCGTTGTAGAAATTTCCAGCGCAATCGGTGCCGCCGAACACGATCATCGTGTTCGAGGTGGCGTCGTACACAGAGGCGTGGCCTTCACGGACCGGAGGCAGGGTTCCTGTTGGACTGAGTTTGATCCATGTGGGCGTCCCGCCGACGGAATTGGCGTTGGTCAAGACCCACAGATCGTTCGCGCAGGGACCGGGAAATCCCGTTCCGCCGCCAAAAATAATCATGCGGTTGGAGGTGGGATTGTAGGCGGCAGAGTGTCCGAAGCGTACGCTGGGAACCGTGCCGGCAGTAGTGACCGAGACCCAATTCAAATTGTTGGCGACTGCTGCGGAAGACTCGATGACGTTCTTGACAGCCCAGACATCGTGGAAGTCGACGTTGGTCGGTGCGTGCTGCCCGCCAAACATGATCATCTGCTTGGTCGACGGATCATAGACCGACGAGGCTTGGCTGCGAGTGCCGGGGCCGTAGCGATTCCACTTTTGTGCGGAGGCGGATGAAGCCAGGAGCATGCTGAAACATACCAACAGCAGGGCCGTGTACAGAGAATTGGACCGGTTCAAGTGAGGACTCCGAAACGGGCACAGCATGGGCTGGCTCCGGTATGTTCGATGTTCAAGGTAGGGCGTTGTGGGGGAAACGGCTGCTCTACGCGTGTGCCTAGGCAGCATAGGACTGTGGCCCTACAGCGTCAAGATGCAAATTCCTTCATCTTGACAGTGTGAGTACGGTCGGACAGACTGAACTGCCCTCGGTTCGCCTAGTTGAGAGCCGGTGAAGCTGTGCCCAGACGGCGTGCCCCCAGTACGTGTTCACAGCTTGCGGTAGTTTTTCAGGTCCAGGAGCCGCCGAATCATGAAGGTGCGGGGAACCCTAGCGTCGGTGAGTTTTCCGCTGGCGCTTTGCATTTTGTTCCTCTTCTCCCATCCGCGATTGTTCGCGCAGACGTGGACTCAATATGGTCCATCGGCGCGCTTCTCTCATACGGCGGTATTCGACCCTTCGTCGAAGCGGATGATTGTGTTCGGAGGGCAGAACAGCGCCACCAAATCGGATCTGAATGACGTGTGGCTGGTCGGCACGAGTACCTCGAAGTTCGTGACCTCGACGAGTTTGATCCCCAGCGGTTCCGCGCCGGCGGGCAGGTTCGGGCACGTGGCTACGTACGACCCGAACAGCAACCGCATGACCGTTTTCGGCGGTGGCACGGGAACGCCAGGGCCATGCATGAACGATGTCTGGATCCTCGATGGCGCCAACGGTGTGGGTGGATCGGCCGCCTGGCTTTCGATTTCTCCCTCCGGTACAACACCACCCGCGCGTTTGCATCACACGGGTGTGTATGACCCGAATACAAATTCCCTGATTGTGTTTGGGGGAAGCAATTGTTCCACCGGATATTTCAACGACGTGTGGGTTTTGAGCGATGCAAACGGGGGCAGCGGAGGCCCGACGTGGCAGCAACTCGCGCCGAGCGGCACGCCTCCGGCAGCACGCGAGAGCGCGAGCGCGATATACGATGCCGCGAACAACATTATGACGGTGTACGGCGGTGACGCCGGGGCCACGAGTTTTGGAGATGTCTGGGTGCTCTCCCACGCCAACGGTACGGGTGGAACTCCTACGTGGACGCAGCTTTCGCCAGCGGGGACGGCTCCCAGTAGTCGCTCCGGGCAAACTGCCGTGTACGACAGCACGAATGATCGGATGATTGTGTTTGGAGGGTTTCATTCTGCGAGCGCGTTATCCGACAGTTTTGTATTGACGTTTGCCAATGGAATCGGCGGGACGCCAGCGTGGGCTCAGATTGTCACCAAGGGAACCGCGCCAGCGGTCGGCTTCCACAGCGCAGTCTATGACTCGACACTGAACGATATGTACGTTTTCGCAGGATCGAGCAGCCAGGCCAAACTGGCGGGAGACGACCATGCCTTCACGTTGAGCAGCGCGAATGGCGTGGGCACGAGTTCATGGACGCGTGGCGGTCCGCCCGCACGATATTCGCAAGGGATGTTTTACGACTCGGTCACCAACAGCGTGTTTGTCGTGGATGGCCAGCACGCGCAGACCAATACGAACATCGACGACTACTGGCAGACAACCGGGGTCAACAACTCCTCCAACATCAACTGGATTCCGATCAACGTTGGCGGCAAGCATCCCAAGGCGCGATGGGGTCACAGCGTGCAGTATGACAGCGCGAATAACCGCTTGATGGTGTTTGGCGGCAGTACGGGATTTCCCGCACCTTGTGTGAACGATTACTGGGTCATGACCAGCGCCAACAATAAGGGCGGCAGGCCCACGTGGATTTCGACGGCTCCCACAGGTACATTGCCGGGAATTCGCACTCGTCACAACTCCGCCTATGACCCGGTCACCAACAGGTTGATCATCTTCGGTGGCTTCGATTGCGTTTCCAAGTACTACAACGACGTGTGGGTTCTCGGCAATGCAAATGCTCTGACAGGCACACCTGCCTGGAGCAAGCTGACGCCCCGCGGCACCCCCCCGAGCGCGCGGCAGAGCGGTTCGGCCATTTACAACTCAACCACCAACACTCTCACGATCTATGGCGGGGACGCGGGCAGCACGCCCTTTGGCGATATCTGGATTCTTTCCAATGCCAACGGCACCGGAGGTACGCCGCAGTGGAGGCTGGCGGTTCCGTCGAATAGCGGGCCAGTTGCACGGACGGGGCACACAGCGATCTACGACGTGACGAACGATCTGATGACGACCTACGGTGGCTATGACGGAACGAAGTTGTTAAGCGACACGTGGGTGCTCACGGATCCAAATGGACAGAGCACTCGTCCGCAATGGACTGAAATTACTTTACTGACCACGGCGCCGGCGCGGCGCTTCGCGAGTGCGGTGTACGACTCGGTGCACAATCAAATGAATGTTTTTGGGGGAGTGTTCACCCTGCCGTCGCTCCCAGACGATCACTTATTCTCACTAACGAATGCGAATGGACTCCCATGAAGCAGCTTAGCTTTCTCCTCCTCGTTTTCCTGGGCGGCTCTACATTTTTGGATGCCCAGGTGTGGACCCTATCCGGTCCCTCATCCCGCCACTCCCATTCCGCGGTGTTTGATCCAACGACCGCGCAGATGATCATTTTTGGAGGGCAGGCATCGGCCACGAGCACGGATCTCAACGACGTGTGGCTGGGGGTGACCTCTGCCCAGCAGAACGATCGTTTCACGCAAGTGGTCCCTACGGGTACACTTCCGCCGGGCCGGTATGGGCATGTTGCGACGTACGACCCCAACAGCAATCGCATGACGATTTTTGGGGGGGCGCAGGGGATGCCTTCGCCCTGCTCTAACGACGCATGGATCCTGAACGATGCCAATGGAAGCGGGAGTGCCTCCTGGTTCGAGCTTAGTCCATCGGGGACGCTGCCACCGGCGCGGGTTTACCACACGGCTGTCTATGATCCAACTACAGACTCCATGATCGTGTTCGGCGGTAACAATTGCTCTACCGGATATTTCAATGATGTCTGGGTGCTCAGCAGCGCCAACGGGGAAGGGGGAACACCGTCGTGGACGAAGTTGACGCCTTCCGGAACTCCGCCGGCCGCGCGCGAGGGCGCCAGCGCTGTGTACGATTCCGTCAACAACATCATGACTCTTTATGGGGGAGACACCGGAGGATCAGGCTTTGGGGATGTTTGGGTGCTCTCGCATGCGAATGGGACGGGCGGAACACCGGCGTGGACAAAGTTGTCGCCGAGCGGAACTCCTCCTGGGACTCGAACCGGTCAAACCGCCACGTATGATCCCGCCACCAATCACATGACGATCTTCGGTGGGGTCAACAACGGACTCACCCTGTCGGACTCATGGGTTCTGACTTCAGCAAACGGGATCGGGTTTCCAAGTTGGACGATGATCAAAACCTCGGGCACGTCGCCCAGTGTTGCTTACCACAGCGCGGTCTATGATCCAGCGGAGAACAATATGTACGTTTTCGCAGGCTCCAGCAGTGCCGACAAGCTTTCGACGAACTCCCATGCCTTCACGCTCTTTGGGGCGAACAATGTTACGAAGACGGGCAGTCGATGGATTCTCGGTGGGCCAGCGGTGCGCTATTCCGCGGCCGCGTTCTACGATAGCGGCACGAACAGTCTCTTTGTCCTCGGAGGCCAGCACGCCAAGACCAACCTGGACTTTGGTGACTACTGGCAGGCCTCGAACGTCATCGGTTCTTCCAACCTGAAATGGACGGTCCTCAATCCCACTGGAAGTCGCCCTTCACCGCGTTTCGGTCACACTGGTTTGTTCGACAGTGGAAGCGACCGCATGATGGTGTTTGGCGGCGCCACGGGGTACCCAGCACCGTGCGTCAACGACTACCACGTGTTGCAGCACGCGAACGGGCAGGGCGGCACGATGTCGTGGTCGTTGTTGAAGCTATCGGGAACGCTGCCTGCGGTGCGTACGTTGCATTCGTCCGTTTACGATTCCGCGACCAACACAATTATCATTTTCGGCGGCTACAACTGCCAGAACACCTACTACAAGGATGTCTGGGTTCTGAAGAATGCAAACGATGTGACCGTGCTGCCCAGCTGGACGCAACTTGCACCGTCAGGTGGAGGCCCGAGCGCGCGGGAAAGCAGCAGCGCGGTCTACGATTCCGCGGCGAATATTCTGATTGTGTTCGGAGGCGACGCGGGCAAAGGCCAGTATTTTAGCGACATCTGGGTCCTGTCGAATGCCAACGGCACGGGAGGGAGTCCCAAGTGGACGCAGATCACTCCCTCGAATCACGGACCAACCCCGCGATCCGGCCACTCCGCAACCTACGATTCGGTCAACGATCGTATGACGATTTATGGCGGATACAACGGGGGCGCCATTCTGAGCGACGTCTGGATTCTGTCGGGTGCGAGCGGACAACACGGTACCGCGACCTGGAGCCAGGGCGTTACCGGGCAACCGCGCCGCTTCCCCAGTTCGTTGTACGATCCGAGCTCGAACGAAATGATGACCTTCGGCGGACAGACCAGCACGAACCCGCTGAATCCGTCGTCGGATATCTACACGCTGACGAATGCCAACGGTCTGCACTGACAGGGATTGTTCGGCGATTCGTAAATCGTTCATATTAGAGAGAAAGAAAGCGGCCGGGATGGGCCGCTTTTCTTTTAACTGCAAATTCCACTACGGCAAGGTAGCTGTTTCCAAAAGAATTGGTTTGGCACCGATGAGCACAGTCCCCGAAGTGATGCTTGTTTCTGCGCCCGTGAGATCGCGTGACAACGTGTAGCCGCCCGCCGGAACGGTGAAGGATGACGTGGAACAGGCGCCGTTGAGGCAATCCTGCGCGGAGTCCCAGACGGCTAACGCCTGATATCCGGATCGCGTGAATCCGCACGTCCAGACCGTTCCATTCACGGTGCAGGGGGTGCTCAGAGTGGCTCCCACCATCCACTTGGAAACTTCCTGCCAGGCGCCGACTGCTTGGATGGCGCCGCTGGAAGAAGTCCAGAGAGCGCCTGCATAGTCTTGAGTGCTGTCCCACCGGTACCAATATTGGCGCTCGACTCCCATGGATTGCTGGAGCAGGGAATAGCGCGCGAGGAAGGCAGATTGCCGGTCTTCATCGAGGAAGTTCTCGTCGTTGGCTTTGCTCCAACCGTCCTCGGTGTCGAACCACGGTTTGCCGGATTCGCCCGGAGCGCTGGTGATGGCGCTGTTCATGTCGTCGATGACGGTGATTACGTCTTCTGCGACCGGGCATTTTCCGCTGGTGCCGGTGGAGACGTAGCCGTGAAAGCCGATGATGTCGGCGAACTGACCGCCGGAGTATCCGTTCACGGTCGTGCCGAAGTAGGTGTTGAGGTAGGTTTGGACGGCGTTCAATTGAGAATGAGATCCGACCGGCGAAGGGGAAACGATTTGAGCGCCGGGATCAATCGCTGTCCCGCCACTGTAATTGCTATTCGGATTGTTGCAGGCGCCGTGCTTTGTGCCTTCAATGATGCAGCTGGCATCCTGCTCCATGCGCACCAATTGCGCAGCGGTCGCGGGTGTTGTTCCGCCGGGTGGACTCGGATTCCAGAAGAGCGCGGCATTCCACTCGTTCCAGATTTCGTAATACTTAATGTGTGCGTAGGGAGAACTCACGCTATGCTGTGCGACGGCTGTGACCCAATCGATCCAATGCTGGTTGGTACCACTACCGTCAGCGTTCAGATCAATCGGCGGATCGCATTGTCCTGGACCACCCTCAGCGGATGAGCTATAGGCGCACGTGCTATCCGTTTGGTTACTCGATGCCCAAGTTGGTGTTCGGGCCAGATTGTATAGAACGTCCACACCCTTGAGTTGGGCCACTTGAAGAAACCCATCCAGGTTGCTCCAAGTGTAGGAATTCTGTGCCGTGTTGATCTGAGCCCAGCCCGTGGCCGTGTCCCACAGGCGCAGGCCACCGAATGGAAGCAAAGCCCCGGATTGGGTGGTAGGCCAAGGCAGACTGCTGCTGCCCAGGTGCAGATCCAGGAAGCTGGTTGGCACGACGACTCCTTTTCCGCCTTGCGCCTGCGGAGAAGCCGCGATCGGTACGGGCTGAGCGCAGTCCGCACCGTTCCCGCCTCCGCCACCGCCACCTCCGCCGCCTCCACCACCTGCTGGAGCGTTGTTGCTGCTGCCTCCGCAAGCGATCAGGCCGGCGAGCAGAGAAATCGGGAGGATCAGACTCACGAATTTGGAGAGGGTGTTCGAGGTTGATTTGGGGGATAGGATCATAGATGTCGTCGGTGCTGTTCTTCTCGTTTCTTGATTTCAGAGCGGGACCCAAGCGAATACCGGATCATAACTCCAGCCGCACAGAAGAGTCGCGCCATTTTCGCGCTGCTGGCCCGTTCGGGAAAAGACCAGGAATCAACTCCGCAATTTGCCGCGGGATCTCACTCCAGAAGAATCGGCTTATAGCCAACTGGCGCCGCTCCGCCAGAGATCGAGTGTTGCATGCCGTCCAGACCAGTCCAAGTTGTGTAGGAGCTCGACGGAACGGGCTGATTCACCGTCGTACACGAGGTGTTGCAGCTTGACATCAGGCTCATATCCCACATGATCGTGAACGGCTTTCCCGCTGAAGTTGTGCCCGAGCAGGAATAAAGCGTGCCTACAGGCGTCGTACAGCCACTGCTCAACGTCGAGCCGCTCAGCCATCCGGCGGTAACGTCATACGCGAGGCCGGCATTGGTCCCTTGTAATTGCGCCTCCCCGGAGTCCCAGGCGTACCAGCCTGAAAGCAGAATCGGAGGATTATTGACCGCCGCCCGGAGCACATAGGAAATCGACACGTATGCGGCTTGCAAATCGACAGTGGGTGCGTCCATCGACCCAATATAGCCGTTTTCATCGTCGAAGAATTTCGTGGGCAAGTTGTCGCGCTGGATTTCCCCTACGGCGACGTTGTAGACGGCGACGAACCCGGTGGGATCGGAAGTCGGCGATCCTCTGCCGTGGAAATTGGTGATGTCGAAAGTGTCTTTGCCAATGACGGTTGACTTTGCCGCCCAAGTACAGGTCTTCCCACTCGTTGGCAGAGTAATTGAGCCGGCAGGTGCGCTAACCGAGGTCTGTGTGGAATAAAGATTCATCCATCCCCCTGCGCCCGAGGAAAACCCGTGGAACGAGGGGCTGAGCACGCTGGCGTTGGGGTCGGCGCAATGGACGATGTTGTAGAGATCCCATCCCATGCGAACCATCCGCTGGATGCTGCCTGTACAAGTTGCCGGCGATTGATTAGTTGGGGTGGCGTCAGGGCACCAGAAATTTGGCGAGTCCGCTTCATTCCAAACTTCGTAATACGCGATCTTGCCGGCGTAACGGTCGGCGAGGGCAGCGATGAAAGTCTGGAATTGGAGATCGGTTCCGGTGCCATCGGAGTTCACATCGGACGGGGGAGTGCAGGAAAAATCAAGGGTTCCATCTTCGGGAGCGCATTCCGTTCCGCCGCCAAAGCCGGAGGACGTCGGTCCCGGCAGACAAGGACCCGGATCGGCCTGCCCCGAGCAGGCGGACGCCCATATGGGTGTATTACCCAACGTGTAAATGACGCCCATGGTGCAGTTGGGATTGGTGGCGAGAGTGTTGACGGTAAGATCCATCTTGGACCAGTCGTAGACACCGGGCGCGGTTTCAATATTCGCCCACTTCATTCCGCTGTCCCAGATTCTCAATGTGGTAACGGCAGCTACATTGCCCGCTGAATCCGTTGGACACCAACCCGCCGAATTACCAGCGATCCGGTTGAAGTCGGCGGCGAAGAGCATGTCGTTGACGGTGCGAGTGCCGCCGCCGCCACCACTGGTTGTTAGGTGATTCACGCTGCTGCTGCCTCCGCAGGCGATCAGGCCGGCGATAACGAGCAGGGGCAAGATAAGGCCTAGAGCTTTGAGGAATGTACGGGAGCTCGATTCAGGGGAAGGGCTCTTAGACATATTTTTCCTCGAGAGCAGGTATGAGACGCAAACCAAAGCGAATATGCTCGTGAACCCGCACTTGGCATAAAAGTTGCACATTTCTGACACCTTTGAGCCTTGGCCAAAAACAGGACCTGGCCTGGCCTCCGGAACGAGAGGGGCCCGATGCGTGGTGGTGTTCGGCGCAACCCTGAATTGGGCGTTGTGGGGAGCCTTCCGGGGGCCAGGTTTGTCCTGAACCGCCTGATTGATTGCAGGAAATCCTCAATCACGGCACGTCAAAAACAGCGTCTGAGCCCCGCAAAATCAGGTGATTGCTGTCGCTAAACGAAAGACTCCCTATGCAAGTTCCTTCATCTTGACAGCACACTTGAAGGCAGCGACACTGGCAATCACCACTCGGTCTTGCCGTATCCCCCGCCTGCCGAGCGATCAATCAGAGACCATTAGAGGGCTCCGACTTACTCCTGCATCAAAACGACTCAAATTGAGGGAGATACCCCGTGAATAGTTGCCGACAGCCCGCCGCAAGAACCCTGCGTGAGGGAAGCATCTCACATCGCCGCAACAGCGTTCTGACCCTAATCGTGACGGTGACGGTGGTGTTAGCCTTGGGCGCTTCGGCAGCTCTGGCACAAAATGCCCTGCCTCTGATTAACGCCCCGCTGTTCCCTGGACAGAAGGCACCAGGGTCTGCGGCTTTCACGTTGACCGTGACCGGCACAGGTTTCGTTTCAGGAGCGACGGTGAACTGGAACGGCAACGCCCGTACCACAACGTTCGTGAGCAGTTCCAAGGTGACGGCTTCGATTAACGCAACCGACGTGGCGACGGCTGGGACAGCAAACGTGACGGTGGTCAACCCCGCGCCCGGCGGCGGCGTGTCGAACGTAGCGCATTTCCAGATCGTGAAGAGCGGGTACACAGTCGCTTTCGGCAAGTTGGATTACGCCACGGATCTGACCCCGCAGGATGTTGCAGCGGCGGATTTCAACCGCGATGGCAAGGTCGACCTGGCGGTTGCGACCGGCAACAACAGCGTCTCGGTACTGTTGGGAGTTGGGGATGGAACATTTCCGACGCATGTGGAATACCCGGTCCCCGGGCATCCCAGCGCGATCGTGACGGGCGATTTCAACGGTGACGGCAAAATCGACATCGCGACCGTCGACCCGTATCAGAGCGAGATTTCGATTCTTCTCGGCAACGGCGATGGAACATTCCAGGCGCACCAGGAATACTTGACCGGCAGTCACCCCGTGGCGATGGCTACGGCCGACTTGAACGGAGATGGCAAGCTGGACCTCGTCGTGGTCGATTTTGCCGACAACAAGGTTGCGGTCCTTCTGGGCAATGGCGACGGCACTTTCAAGTCTCACGTGGATTACGCGACTGGCAATGCTCCTTCCGCCGTGACGATCGGCGACTTTAATGGCGACGGCAAGCTGGATCTAGCGGTTGCGGACAATACCGACAACACAGTCGCGATTTTGCTGGGCAACGGCGACGGCTCCTTCCAGGGACCGATCCCGTTCCCCACAGCGAAACTGCCCAATAGCGTCGTCGCGGGCGATTTCAATGCCGATGGCAAACTCGATCTGGCTGTGGGCACGTCGAACAAGGCAGTCTCCATCCTGCTGGGCAATGGGGATGGAACGTTCCAAAACCATAAGGAATACTCGATTGGTGCCAATGCCGTCCTCGTGGCGACCGCGGACCTCAGCGGGGATGGCAAGCTGGATCTGATTTCCGCGAACTTCAACGACAACACAGTTTCGACTCTGGTAGGCAATGGCGACGGCACGTTTAAAGGACAGTCGGTCTTCCCGACCGGCACCGGCCCTTCCGGCCTAGCCATCGGCGACTTTAACGGAAACGGAAAGCTCGACATCGCAGTGGCCGCGTCAACCGCAAACAAAGTTTCTGTCTTGACGGATAACCTGATCTCGCTGACCCCGAGTGTGCTGGCTTACGGCACGCAGACTTCGGGTCCCACTTATGCTGTGACCAAGAACACGACGCTGAAGAACGGCGGTACCACGGCCTACACGGTCGGCGCGATCACGTTCGTCGGGGCCTATGCCACCGACTTCACTCAGACCAATACCTGCAGCACCTCGGTAGCCGCGGGTAAGACCTGCACCATCTCTGTGACGTTCACGCCTACAGCGTCGGAAGCAGCCAATGCCCAGATGACGATTACTGCGTCGAATGGCAGCGTGATCGCGGTCCAGACGATTGGGACAGGCAACATTCCTATTTATTTGGCGCCGCGGACCCAGACGTTCCCCACGACCCTGCTCTTTATCAAGAGCGCTGGGAAGACGAACACGTTTACCAACAAGAGTGGCGTGAACATCTACTTCACGAAAATCGATCTGGAAGGTGTCAATCAGAACGACTACAGCTTCACGACCACTTGCGGTGGGACGAACTACACTACCCCGTTGCTGCCTGGAGCCAGTTGCACTTCGACCGTCTACTTCACTCCAACTTTTCAGCCGGCGGGGAATGAAACCACGACGATGGTTTATTACGGCAACTTCACGCTGTTGAAGCAGGGCTTGTTGATCAACGGCGAGGGAACCGCGGTGAAGGTTTCGCCTACTACGTTGAACTTCCCAACCACGAAAGTCGGCGTGACGAGCACTCCAATGACGATAACCTTCCAGAACGCCGGAACGACAGCGATGACGATCAGCAGCGCCGCCTTCAGCGGCACAGCTCCCTACTGGGCCATTCAGCCGAGTAGCACCACCTGCGGAAGTAGCGTACCGCCGAGTTCCAGTTGCACTTACGGCATAGTATTCACGCCGCAAGCGGTCGGAACGTTTACGGCTACCTTCAATATCGGCGACACCGATTGGACTGGGCCGCAAAAGGTTACACTTAATGGCACCGGCGACTAGTTGTGGGCTGAACCGAGTAGGATTTGGCGGGCCTTGGAGAACTTCTCCAAGGCCCGTTTCTATTGCTGCGAAGTAACAGAGGCCGCATGGAGCCGGTCTGCTAAGGGCGGTAGATCCAAGTCTTCGCGGTGCTGACGCCCTTGGAGTCGTACCCGCCGAAGATACGCGTGGTCCCGTCCATCAACTGCACCGCCGCGGACGAGTAGCGGGGCGTATCGAGGCGTCCATCGACGGTGCGGAACGAGGCGGTTTTCGGATCGTAAATCTCAGCCGATGCTGCTCCGCCGATCGACCAGGACTCGGCCATCGAGCAGGGCGGTGGAGTCAGGGAAGGTTAAACCGCGCCTCGGTGAGATTGCCTGTACGGAGAAAGGGAATTCGTCGCAGGGTTGTAAATCTCAGCCGAGGCTAGCGCGGACTGACTCGTACCAGTGCCGCCTGCAATCAGAACTGTGCCCTTCGCCATGAGCGCGGTTGTATGGTCGGAGCGGGCTGCATGCAGATTCCCCGTGGGGGTGAAGCGGTTCGTCTTGGGATCGAAGATCTCCGCAGTGGCGAGCGCGGCATGATGGAGGCCGATGCCGCCCACAATCAGCACACGGCCGTCGGAGAGAAGCGTGGCGCTGTGATTCGCGCGCGGTGACGTCATCTTCCCGACGAGTGTCCATTTGCCGGTGAGAACGTCGTAGAACTCGGCGGAATCAAGAGGGTGGGTTCCGTCGTCTCCTCCGGTTACAAGAATGCGGCCATCGCGGAGAGCCGTCGCGGCCGCGTGCATGCGAGGTGCGTGCATGTTTCCTCTGGGCGTGAACTTGCCGGTTTCGAAATCGTAGTCCTCGCTGCTGGAGAGGGGAGCTCCGCCTTGGCGTCGACCCCCGGCCACCAGGATCTTTCCATCTGAGAGGGGAGCGGCAACGTGACCTTCGCGTGGAGCAGTCATCTTCGCCGCCGCCGAGAACTTCTCTGTGGTCGGATCGTAGATTTCAGTCGTCGCCAGGACGACGCCAGGCTCTTGCTTTCCTCCTGCGATAAGCACTCGAAAATCGGGCAGAAAAGTTGCCGTATGACCGCCGCGGGCAATGGTCATGTCGCAGCCGGGGATTAGTTTGCCCACCGGCACGGTTGGTTTCTTCGAAAGGTCCTCTTGCCCGGTAGCGAATGCCAGAAAAACCGAAAGCACCAGGATTACATGAGGAAATTTGAACATTGGCCGCTCCTGAACGCGCTGTATCACACCTGGCATCTACTAATGCCAAAAGCTATAGTTAAAGGTGTCGATTGTTGCGCAACGTGGTCCATAGTCCGCTCGGGTTCCGCGTAGTGCCTCGGGTGCGTGCTTGATTCTATCGCATGCGGTAAAGCGAACTGTTGAGAGAGTCGGCACCCGGAGTACCCGGCAGAGAGCCAGGGTGGATCAACAAACGGCCTTGTCCTCTGCATCGGGGGAGGCAAAGATCTTTTTAATTCAACGCAGAAGGCAAGGCGGTTTGTTCTTCTAGCTAACCACAAGTTGCACGGTTATGGTGCGAGTCATGCTGCCGCTATTGGCAATCACCGTGATCGAGTAGGTGCCGGGAGCTGTGTTGGATCCGGCCGTTACCGTCAGGGCCGAGGTCCCAGAGATATTGATAGTGCTGGCGCTCAAGGTGGCGGAGAGCCCATGCACTTCCTTGATTCCATCCAGGGTTAGCTTCACCGATCCGTTGAAGTTGAGTGGAGTTAGCGTTAAGTTATAGGTTACTGCGCTCCCTCCGGCGGTTGCTGTCAGAGAAGAGTGGTCCACCATGAACCAGAAGTCGGTCCCGACCGGTTGCAGGTTGCAGGCGGCTCCTGCGTTGCTGCGGGGAGTCTTGAAACTGGAGGTGGCATCGGCGAGCGTGTCGCTCTTCCACCCGGAAAAATCGGTCTTGGAGTTCTTCTTCGGGGTGGGCACCTCGAATGGGCTGGTGGAATTGTAGGCATTCCACCAGGTGTTGCCCGATGAGACCAGAGTGCCCTGGAAAGTGGTCCAGTCCCCATCGACGAGGTAGCTGTCCTCAAAGACCTGCTGGCTGCTGGTCGTTCCCTCAATGACATTGGCAGTGTTAGTGAAATTCTGGGTGACCAGGTTTTTGGTCACGCCCGTCTCCCAGTTGGTGACCTCGATGCCACCAGCCTGACCGATCACCATGATTTGCGCCGTGATGTTGTTCAAGATGGCGCTTTTGGTCAGGGACACGGCTTCCGAATTGCGCAGAACGATGCCGCCGACTCCGGTCGTGGACGTCTGGTTGCACACGTAGCTGCCGGTAATCGAGATGGGCCCCTCGTCTTTTTCGAGGAAAATTCCGGTCATCTGATTGCCGGTGGCGTTGATGCCGCTGCTGCTGATGTTGGCATTGTCGGTGTCCCAGTGAATGCCATACGTCTGATTGAAAGTTGTGGTGAGGTTGTTGACGGTATCGACGTGCACCAGCGAGGCGTGGAATCCCGACGTATTGCAGGCATAGTAGCCCGCTTGCGCGCCTCGCCAGTTGTTGTAAGAAGTGGTATCGGACTGCCAGAGTCCGTACTTGGTCTGTGATTCCTGGAAGCCGCTGTCGCCGTTGTGCTGGGCCAGGCTGTTCTGAACGGTGAAGTATGTGGTCGGATAGGAAATATTCAGCCCCTCCCCGTTGTTCCACTGAAAGATGTCAGAGTCGAACAGAATGTTGGTGGAAGCACCCGAAACAAAGACTGCCGGTGTGAAGTGGCAGCTATTGGCATACTGGAAAGTCAAGCCGCGGACCACGATGTTCGACTTATTGGAGATCTTCAAGATGATCGGGGTCGTTGCGACGTCAACGGTCGCCGTCGTCATATTGGTTCCTGCGGCCGGCCAGACGTAGATCGTCGCTCCCGCCTCATCCACGTAGAACGTGCCTTGCACCATCTGCGTGAGTGACAAAACCTGCGTCAGCAGCTTGCCATTCACAGCCACCAGTTCCTGCCGCATCATGATCTCCTGCTGCGTCGGGCAGATCGCGATGGAAGGGCAGGTGCCCCAGTTGTTGGTCCAACTGTTGGTATAGATGCTCGGATTGGTCTGATATTTCGCCCAGCCGGTGTAGAGCGTGGCGCCGCTCACGATGACGGTTCCCTTGGTCGCGGCTTGGATTGTGATCGGAAGGCTGGTGTCTTTGCTGCTGTGACTCAGAGTAATACTCTCGCGGTAGGTGCCGGGATTAATGATGATGCGGGATCCAACCGAGTTGTGATTGTTGGTCATCGCCATCGACGTGGCTGCGCCAATCGTTTTCAGCGGGCTGGACTTCGATCCCGAATTCGAGTCCGATCCGGTCGTGCCGTCGACATAAATGAATGCCGTTTCCAGGCCTTCATTGACATTGGCTTGGCCAAGAGAAAAATGGGATAGGCAAGAAAGAGCCACGGTCAGGCAGCAAAAAATAGAGCTAGATCGTCGCATTGTGAAGACACAGCCTCCCTGTGACGGTGGGACTCGGATAACCGACGATGTTCGGCCAGAGAGTGAAACAGGATGTCTAGTTCACACAATGCGTGCAGAGCATAGCAGGCACCGGGACGTGCGAACCCGAACAGTTAAAGACGAAACGAGGCGGCAGTGAGACAAGGATAGCGGAAGTGTCCAGAAGATGGAATAAGGCGAACGCCCTAACGCGGAGGGACAGAAGTACACGTCCGCGTTTGAGACCAAAGTAACGAGCAGTATTGGTGCGGGTTCTGTGGAGCTCCTTGCAAACGAAGAAAGGCAGCGCCACTCGCGGGCCGGCCGGAAACGGTCACTGCCTCGAGTGCGTCAAGCCTCCTAATTCACCGTTTCGGTGAACTGAGCCGGCGGTAGGGTTGAGTAGGTCGCGGTGATGTGAACGGTGCCCGTATTTGCTGGCGTTGTGTAAGTCACCGACGCCTGTCCGTGATTATTCGTGATCGGCGTTGTCGTCGAAAAGATTCCGCCGGCGCCGTTGTCCGTGAAAGTCACGGTGAGCCCGGGGATGCCATTCTGATATTGATCGGTGATGGAAACAATTAGGGCCTTCGCTAATTTCGTGTCCACGTGCGCGGACTGGTTGTTGCCCTGGACGATGGTCATCGCCGTTGCAGGCCCGGCATTGGCTTGCTCCACGGCGGTGACTTTGACCGAACCGACTGAGGCGGTGACGGTGAGTGACTTGGCCACCGTTGGCAGCGTGTAAGAGGTGGAGGCTTGCCCAGTCGAATCTGTGATCGCAGGGTTCGGAGAGAAGGTTCCGCCGGAGCCGTCCGTGAAAGCTACGCTCGCCCCGGGAACAATATTCCCAATGGCGTCTTTGGCTCGAATGACGATGGGAAGAGGCAGAGTGGTTCCGACCGTTCCGACTTGCTTGGCGCCTGACACGACAGACAAAACGGCCACGGGACCGACGGTATCGTGCTCTGTGAAAGTCGCGGATGCGTAGCCGGCCGCCGATACGGTTATGGTCACCGTCTGGGGGAGATTCGGAAGTTTGTACGTGCTCGAAGCCTGGCCGTTACTGTCGGTGATCGCTGTCGGATTGCTGAATTTGCCGTTCTTGCCTCCATCGCTGAACGTCACGGTCACGCCCGGAACCGGACTTGATGTATATGGATTGCTGGCCACAATCGTGATAGGAGTCGGCAAGGTTGAGCCTGCGTTGCCGGTTTGGTTATTGCCTCCGGCTGGATTGATCTCTGGGAACAAGCCGTACACCACCAACTGAGACTCGGTACCGGCGTACACTTTGCCATTTACGACCGTGGGAGTGGCAAAAGGCACAACCGTCCCTAGGGTGTCGCGACCACCCGCAGCCATGCCCGAATCATAGAGCAGGTAGAGATTGATGGCATCGTACGCTGAGAGCAAGGGAACATTGCTGACGCTGCGCACCAGCCACACAATCCCATTGCTGGTTCCACTCGCCGAGATCACCGGCAGCCCGGCGGTTGTCAGCTTGGAGCCCGTCTGGGCTACAGGCGTGGTCGAGAGCGCGCCGTTGGCCAACGAGTACGCCTTCAGATAGTCCTGGTGGGCCAGAAAGTAGACGAACTGGCTGGTACCGTTGCTCCAGTACATGGGACTACCAAAATTGTATTTCGAGAGCGCGCCGGGAAGATATTGTGGGATTTGGCTGTTATCGGTCAGATGATCCATTCCCAGGTCATCTCGGTTGATGAGGTAGATGTCCCCCCTTTTGCTGGCGGTGACCAGCAAATGCGGATAGGGTCCGGTGGTTTGATCGGGCAGAATCGTCACCGCCCCGGATCCCAAATCCAGATCGTTGGCCGCCAAGGTGGCTTGGTCAAAAGGAGTGAAATAGTCCTCGGTGGTGAATCCAGTTGAGCCCAGCGTCAACTTCAACACGCTGTCCCCGAGGTCGGCGATGCCCGCACTGACGTCGAAGAGCCCATTGGCCGTCGAAAGAAAGACATTCCCGTTACTGTCCACCGCGGGGCCGACGCCGCCCTGCCAAATCGAGCTGCCATAATTACTGTCGGGTTGAGTGGTCATGACGGCGAGCTGCTGTAAGGTGGAGGCGCTATAGGCGAAGAGCCAGCCGCGCCCGCCGAGGTCGCAGCCGTTCGAACCAAACCCAATGTAGAGAGTGCCATTCGACAGGAGCAGAGCTGGCCGCTGCAGCTCATTCTTGCTAAGGAGGCTCAGATTTCCGACCGAGCCGGAAATCACAACGGGCCCGCCGAATTTCTCCAAGCCAGTGGTGACATCCAGAGCATGCAGGCGATGCACGTAATTCGTCGTGCTTCCCACAACCTCTTGGGTCTTGGCGGTCACGTACAGAGTCTCGGTAGTCGGGTCGATGACCGGCGTATCCACTATTCCGATCTCGTTGAGTTTCGTGATGTTGCTGCAACCTTGAATCGCCATCGGCACAGTCGTAATGCCAGCGGCGGGGTTGATGAAACTGGTCTGCCACAGTTGGACACCGGTATCGGCGTCAATCGCATAAACGCTGTCATGCTCGGTGGCGACGAAAACCACATTGTGCCTACTCCCATTAACGCTGAGAGCAGACATATAGAGGGGCTGTGCCGAGACGTAGCCATCGACGTTGAAGGCGAACAGCTTTCCGAAGTGGGTCGAATTCACGTTCGATGTTGTGAGCAGAGTCTCGATGATGTTCTGGCCGGTACGCGAGTTGTCCATCTTGTTCGTGAGCACGTTGACCTGGGCAACCGCTTGCGGCAGGACGGCGAGCCCGGCGACGGCCAACATCACGACGGCTAGAACGCTCACTCTTGCGGGACGGTCAGAACGCATGCGTGCCCCTTTCATGAACAACCCCAGAAACAACCTAGCGCGGAATGCACTACGCTTAGAACCATTTCAGCATCACAAACAGGGGAGAGAATTCTTAACAGACAAGAGATGCTCCGGGGTGCAGAGCTTTCCCTGTCTTGAGCGATTGCCGATAACGAAGGGGGGATCACGGCGCGTATCACTTCGGGCAGAATCGTGTAGTTATTCTTGGGCCCCCCGAAAGCTATGTCAATGATGAAAGTTCTTGCACACTCGAGTGCGCGTTCACTCAACAGCAGCGAAACTTTTGTCTCCTAGGCCAAACGTTGGACTCATGCTAGCCTCATTGCAAGACCTCCCCTCCGTCACTCGTCAACGGTGATTTCGTAGAAATCGAGAAAACTCATTATGACCTTCAAGGCAGCAGTCCTGGCAGTCGTCGCCCTTATCGTGCCCTTTGCGGTTCAGAGCCAAACGGTTTCGTCATTTGAAGGCATCGACGCCTCGCAAGTTTCCGGGCCGGGTTATGACATCGATCCCAACGGAGCAGTTGGAACGAAACAGTACATGGAGTGGGTGAACACGTTCTACCAGGCGTACGACAAGACGTCGTTCGCGCCGATATGGGCGAGTCCGCAAGCCGGGGACACGCCGTGGCGGAACAACAACATGACGAATTGTTATGGCGCGGGCGGGGGCGACGGCATCATCACGTTTGACCGGCTGGCTTCGCGCTGGGTGATTGCGCGGCGGGGCGTGCCTGCGACCAATACGTATTATTACTGCGTTGCCATTTCGAATACGGACGATCTCAGGTCCGCGACGCTGGCCTGGTTCACCTATCAGTTTTCACTGAACACGGTGCTTGGAACCAACTCGCACGGAAATGTTTACTGGCCCGACTGGCCGAAATTCGGCACGTGGATCGACGGCTACTATGTGAGTTTTGTTCTGCAGGACACAAATAACCAATACACGAATATTGGGGTGGTCGCTTGCGCGCTGGACCGCGCGAACATGCTGAGCGGTGGAACCGCGCGCGCCATGCAGTGTTTCAGCGATCCCAGTCCGATTCCACCCAACGGCACCTTGTATTTGAAGCACAGCCTGATTCCTGCCGATGTGGAGGGAACAACCGCTCCGCCGGCGGGACGTCACGAATATTTTCTGAGCATCCAGAATCCTCCTAACGATGGAAAGACCACAACCTCGACGAAGCTGAATCTGTGGAGTTTCCATGTGAATTGGACGACTCCGAAGATGTCCACCTTCGGCACGACGCAGATTACTGTTCCCAGCTACGAACCGGGATGCTATGACGTTTCGCAAGTCGCGAATACGTTTTGTGTGAACGAGCCTTCGAGCAAAAGCACCGGCGTTTACGTGGATTCGGTGGGCGATCGCCTGATGCCGCGCCTGGGCTACCGGAATTTCGGCACCTACCAGTCGTTCCTGATCGGCCATACGGTTCAGATGACAGCCGGTACGAATCAGCAGACAGGAATCCGGTGGTATGAACTGCGGGGTGCCAGCAATCCAACCTTGTATCAGAGCGGCACGGTGAATAACGGCACGAGCCTTTACCGCTTCATGCCCAGCATCGCGCAGGACAAAGTGGGCAATGCCGCGGCTGGCTACAGTGTGTCGAGCAGCGCGGTCGAACCGGGCATCCGGGCGGCTTATTGGAGCCTCCCGAGTAAGACCACGCCGGTTGAGATTGCCCTGCAGAATGGAATCGGTGACGAGGAGAATTCCAGCCACTGGGGTGATTACACCAGCATGACCGTGGATCCCGTGGATGGCTGCACGTTCTGGTACGTGAACCAGTACTACAAAGTAAGCGAGACCGGAAGTGCGATCGACTGGGATACGCGAATCTCGAACTTCAAACTGTCGACCTGCAAGTAAGAGAAGAGAACGGACATTAGCTGCAAATGACAGAGCCCGCCGCGAGTCGGCGGGCTTTGTTCATCTTTGGCTAATGGCAGTAGGCGATGATGTCGCTCGCGATTTGGGTTGCGCCGGCGGCGTAACTGGGAATGTCGTGCTGCACCCCCGGCAGGCATTGATACATAGGAGAAGGCGATGAGGGTGACGGCTGAACAAGTCCTTCGAAGACTGTCGCCTGCGGAACGGCGTTACTCGTGTCATCGTCCCCGAGCAACATCTTGAAGCGTGTGTTCGGAATGTTGACGGGCTGACTTGCGCCCGCATACAGGATGCTGTCCGAAAGAAACAACGCTTGCGCATTCGGCCCCGGGTTTCCGTTGCGAGCGTCGCTGCAAGGAGTGGGCGTGCTTGCGCCTGGGTTTTGGTAGGCCTCGTCAATGATGCGAGGCGTCGGCGAATTCATAGCAGAGATTCGGATTGTTGCTGGAAGCGGACAGATGTTCCCTTGGAAGTTCGAACTGCAGGGGCTGCAGCCCAGGTCAATGCGCGACATGACCGGGCCACTGGTGGGCTCAATCATGGCCAACTCAGAGTCCAATCCATAGTTGTACGCGGCATAAACAAGGGCAGCGGACCCTCCGCTGTTTCCCGTGGCGCACATCGGAGCGCTGTTGGTTGCGGTGGCATTCGGGTTGACGATCGTCGGGTGGTTATAGACCCAATCTGCGACCGTCGCATAGCGGCAGGCCAGACGACGAACCCCGCCCGGCCCGGTTAGCCATCCCCGAGGCGTCGCGCCATTGTCAAAGGGCGCGCCAAACGATACCTGGACCGTGTTATAGCCGCCACTCAAAAGAGATGTGATCACGTTGCTTCCGTCAACGTATCCTCCAGCATTCGGATCGTCGTAAAGACCGCTGCCTCCGGTGCCCGTTCCGAGGAGGACTGTGCCCGCCGGGGCGCCGGTGGGGTTATTCACTTTCAGATATGCAGAGAAGTCCGCAACTCCTGGGCAAGAAATCGCCAGCTGATAACAAGCTCCGCCGCTCACGGAACCGGCGCAACTGCCCAACTGCGAGGAGCTGCTCACCGATCCGAGAGGGTCCGTCGCTTGCACCGTGACGGTCGTCGATTTCGTGGAGCTGGGATTGGCTTGCGCGGCGGCCGTGATCGTCACCGCGGACGGATTCGGGACGCTGTTCGGTGCGATGTAGAGTCCGGTTGTCGCGTCGATGGTCCCGGCGCTAGCCGTCCAGCTGACATTCTGGTTTGTAGAGCCGCTCACGGCGGCGGTGTATTGCCAGTTGGCACCAACGCCGATTGTGCTCGGGAGCGCTCCGGTAATGCTGACTGTTACTTGTTGCTGGGTGTTACCACTTGACGAAGATCCTCCGCACCCCACCAGCGAGAGAAGGCCCATCAGAATGACAGCTTGACACCAGATTCGGCTTTTAGGATTCAACACGAGGGTACCCTGCTTGCAAGATAGAAATGGGAACACGAGCGACGGAGAAAAGTGGCGGCAGTGAAGTTATGTTGCCACCCGGAAACTAGGCTGTCAAATCAACTGCAATCCGCCCCGAACGGCAAAGAACTTCTGCCCATCTCCAGCATGAAATAGAGGCTAGCGAGTCTTCGTTAATGCACCGTGCACTTCGAGGTTATGTCACTGAGGATTTGAGCCGCGCCACCCGTAACTGGCGTATTATCTGCGGGAATTGCTTGGGCTGCAGTCGGCACGCATGTCGGCGCGGGTGGCTGCGGGCCGACTCCTCCCCACCATGCATAGCCTTGAGGCAATGCGGCGGTGCCGGTGTCCAAAGTCCCGAATACCACGTTTACATTGGTGGGCGGATTGGGAATCGGAAATTTGGGGTTGACGCCCGGGTCATCTTCGACGCTGTCGGAAAGGAAGCGACTAAAGTTTGTATCGTCCGCGTTGATCCCGTTTGTGCAGAGGGTAGGTGTGCTTTGGCCCGCGACTTGGTAGGCCGCATCGATGAGCGAAGCGTCGATGTCCGACCCGCCAGGCGAGAGGGAGTAACACATATTCACACCGGTTGCATGCGTACAGGGGTCTGATCCAACATATTGCCCGCCACAAACACTGCAACCCCAGTGGAGGAGCGTCATGGCCGGCCCGCTGGTGTGCTCGATGAGGGAAAACTCCGAGGCCAACCCGTACTCGGTTACCGCGTAGCCGAGAGCGCCCGATCCTTCCCTATGTCCCGTGGCGCACATGGGTGCGCTCTTATTGGAGTCGTGGATGTTCTTGTAGATCCAGTCCGCAGCGGTCGCGTACCGGCAAGCCAGCCGGCGTACTCCGCCTGGCCCTTGCAGCCACCCATTTGTGCTCGCGGTGGAGTCGAACAGTCCGCCATATGAAACTTGTACCGTCGTGTAGCCCGCGTTAAACACGCCTTGCACGATGGTCTCGCCGCCATTCACGGCACCGACGATGAAACTCGGTTCGTCGTCATAGAGCGTGTTACCACCACTTCCGGTTCCGAAGATTACGGTGCCGACAGGACTGGTTGGCGTGTTCACCTTGAGGTAGACGTTGTAGTCCGCGACCGCGTCGCAAGATACCTTGAGTTGGTAGCAGGTGGCGCCAGAGAGCCCACCGGCGAAGGTGGGACATGAAATTTGAGCTGCGGCGGCGGTGGATGGCGTAACGGTCCCGAGTGGATCATTGGCAAGCACTGTCATTGTTGCCGTTCCAGGGGTTGCCGTTGGATCGATTGCCGGGGCGGCGGTGATGCGGTCGGTCACTTGTGTGATACCGGCTCCGAATCCAGGTGCGTAATACAGACCCAAATTGTTTATGTCGAACTTGCCCCCGGTTTGGCCCTTAGGACACGTGGGGCAACTCGCATTCCAAATGACATTTTGATTACTCGAGCCGATCACTGTTGCTGTGTACTGGAGGTTGGCGGTTTGTCCAATCGTATCGGTGGCAGGAGTAACAGTGACCGTCACATGCACATTAGCGAGGATCGATCCTGTTACCGCTGAATCCGCCACCGAGACTGCGGTGATTGTCACTTGCGTTGGAGAAGCAGTGAGATTCGCCGGAGCTGAATAGAAGCCCCGTGGAACTGATCGTGCCGATGGTAGGGTTCCCACCTGGGATGCTATTCACCTGCCAGTTCGTGACTCCGGTGTTGGTTGTGCCGGTCACCGCTGCTGTGAATTGTTGAGTTCCATTGACGGGGATCGATACACCGGATCCGGGGGAAAGGGTTACCACGATCGGCGGAATCGTGGCAATTGCCGAGGCCGAAGCGCCGACGTTCGCCGCCGCTGTCGCAGTGATCGTTGCCGTGGTTGTAGTTGACGGAGCGGTCGTTGGGGCAGTGTAGGTCGCAGTGGAGCCTGTTGACGTACTTTTGGCCGCGATGGTACCCACGGAGGAATTGCCGTTCAGAATACCGTCTACGCTCCAGTTAACCGCAACGTTGGTGGTTCCAGTCACCGTCGCGGTGAGATCCCAGGTTCCTCCGGCGTCTATGGTGGCGGTGAGAGGAGAAAGGGCTACAGCAACCGTCGATTTCGTAATCGTAACCGTCGATGCCGGCGAGGTCGTGCCATTCGCGACCGCCGTTGCCGTCACCGACACGGTGGGCGGTGTCGGCACCGTCGTTGGTGCCGTGTAAACCGCAGTATTTGTGCCGGAAGCGCCAGCGGTGAGAGTGCCCAAGGACGAATTTCCGTTCTGGACGCCATTTACAGACCACGTCACCGCGGTTTCCGAGGGACCGGTCACGGTGACAGTAAAATTCTGAGTGCTTCCGCCGGATACTGTGGCAGTGGCGGGCGAAACGCTCACGGTTGTCTGCTGGTTGCCGCCGCCACCGCCGTTGCTACTCTTCGTGGCAATGCATCCTGCCAGGAACAGCACGCCGGCGAAGACTATCGCCGAGCCAACAACCTGACTGCCACGACCTGGTAATCCGCTTCGCAAGGGACCTCGCATGAATAGAAAAGGGTAAAAGGTGTCTGGGGGATGGAATGGAAGTCTACCCTGTGTTTCGCATATTGTCACGCTCGATCTGCACGACGATGAAGTCTAACTCGTCCCCGCTCACGGAACCGAGTCGCCAACGCAACACGAACCTGTTTTACGCACCGCGCAAAACAGCACGCCTTCTTTGATGAAAAGGAAACTGTTCTTGCTTATTCCATTCAAAACAATCGCTTGGCGTGGCGACCAAATAGTAGATTACCGGCACGTTACTGCCTGGCTTCAGGGCGTTCTCCCCCCAAATCCGGGCCCGGCGATGACGTATGTGTGCAAATAATTTCATCCTTGGCGAACCGATCGACTTTTGGTTAAATAGGGGAACACAGCGCGACGGTAAAAGCAGCGTGTCCCCCCCTTAGCGATTCTGTAACATTCTTGCTCTTTCCCGCACGAAATGGGCGTTGTCTTGGCGTTACGTGGGAAGGCAACTTTGTCTTTTCAGAATTCAGTTAAACAACCAACCAATCCGACAGAAATGATCGAATTCCGAGCAAACATCCTGGGGAGAAGACAGCAGATATGAAATCATCTGTGCCCGATTTTGAGGTAGGAATCATTGGAGGCGGCCCTGCTGGTTCGAGCATGGCGGCATACCTGGCCAAAGCTGGTGTGAACTGCGTGGTGTTTGAGCGCGAGTTGATGCCTCGAGAACACGTGGGAGAATCGCTGGTGCCATCGTCGACTCGTGTTTTTAAAGAACTCGATTTCCTGCCCAAGATGGAAGAGGCGAAGTTTCCGCACAAGTTCGGCGCCGCCTGGACCGCGGCCTCGGACGCAAAAGTCTACAACATGGATTTCGGCGGGGTTTCGGCAGATTGCCACGTCGACATTCGCTTCGAAGAGCGCAGCCAGCCCGGCGTGAGTCAGAACTATACCTACCACGTGGACCGCGGCAAGTTCGATCTGATGCTGCTGCAGCACGCCAACCAGTTTGGCGCCAAGGTGTACGAGGGCATCGGGGTGAACGGCGTTGATTTCACCAACCCGAACCATGCCACCGTGAAGTACACGATGGGAAAGAAGGAGATGGAAACGACCTGTCGCCTCGTGGTTGATGCCACCGGACGCAAGACGCTGCTCGGCAACCAGTTGAAGTGGCGCATTCAGGACAGCGTTTTTGACCAGTACGCGATTCACACCTGGTTCGATGGCTACGACCGCCGCTGCATGGCGTCGAACAAGCAGACCCAGGGCGACTTCATCTTCATCCACTTCCTTCCGATCACCAATACCTGGGTGTGGCAGATTCCGATCTCCGAGACGGTCACCAGCATCGGAGTGGTCACGCAGAAAAAGAATTTCGCGAAGAGCAAGGAATCGCGCGAGAAGTTTTTCTGGGAGTGCATTAAGAGCCGTCCGGAACTTTACGAGGGCCTGAAGGCGCAGGGCTCGCAGCAGATCAAGCCGTTCAAGGACGAAGGCGACTACAGCTACGCCATGAAGCAGATAGCCGGCGATCGCGTGGTCCTGGTAGGGGACGCGGCGCGCTTTGTGGATCCTATCTTCTCGACGGGCGTAAGCATCGCGCTAAACTGCTCGCGCTTCGCACATAAGGACATCCTGAAATCGCTCGAGACTGGCGACTTCAGCCGCGAGTCGTTCCAGGAGTACGAGACTACGCTCAAGCGCGGAACCAAGAACTGGTACAACTTCATCACGGTGTACTACCGCCTGAACGTGCTGTTCACAGCGTTCGTGCAGGATCCGCGTTACCGCCTCGACGTGCTGAAGCTGCTGCAGGGAGATGTCTACGATGATGCCGAGCCGGCAGTGCTGACCCGGATGCGCAACATCGTCCGGCAAGTCGAAAAGGATCCCAACCATGCTCTGCATGGATTCCTGGGTGATCTAACCGCCGATGCATTTGTGGAAGCGTCGGTCTAAGGCAGAAACAGCGAGCGACGACACTGGGAGAAAAGCAGCGATATGAATCATTCAGTCCCTGATTTTGAGGTAGGCATTATTGGTGGCGGGCCTGCGGGATCGAGCATGGCGTGCTACCTGGCGAAAGCTGGCATCAAGTGCGTAGTATTCGAACGCGAGTTGTTCCCACGTCCGCATGTGGGCGAGTCCCTCGTTCCATCTTCGACACGCGTGTTCAAGGATCTCGACTTCCTTCCGCAGATGGAGGAGGCCAAGTTCCCGCACAAGTTCGGTGCGGTCTGGACCACCAACGACGACAATCCCGGCTACGTGCATGACCTCGAGGGGTTGGCACCGGATTACAACGTCGACATCCGGTTCGAAGAGCGGCTCCAGGAAGGTATGGAAGACCGGAACTATACCTACCACGTGGACCGCGGCAAGTTCGATCTGATGCTGTTGAAGCACGCCCAGAAACTCGGCGCGACCGTCTATGACGGCGTCAAAGTTGGGCGCGTCGACTTCGGCCCCGAGCATCCAGAGGTTTATTTCAACATCGGTCCGAAAGAGATGAACGTCAGCTGCAAGATGGTGGTGGACTGCAGCGGTCGGCAGACGTTCCTCGGGAATCAACTCAAGCTGAAGCTTAAAGACACGGTGTTCGACCAGTACGCCATTCACTCCTGGTTCGACGGCTACGACCGCAAGGTGTTCGCGAAGCGCGACACGAACCTGGATTACATTTACATCCACTTCCTTCCGATTTCCAATACATGGATCTGGCAGATTCCGATCACCGACACAGTCACCAGCCTCGGCGTCGTGACGCAGAAAAAGAATTTCGCCAAGTCGAAGGAAGACCGCGAGAAATTCTTCTGGGAGACGGTGGGAAGCCGGCCGTTGATTGCGGAGACCTTGCGGAAATCGGATCGCATTCGTCCTTTTAAGGAAGAAGGCGACTACAGCTACGCCATGAAGCAGCTTGCGGGCGACCGCTTCATGCTGGTGGGGGATGCGGGACGATTCGTCGATCCGATTTTCTCCAC
The DNA here is from genome assembly GCA_963701935.1 of uncultured Acidobacteriaceae bacterium. Lineage (GTDB taxonomy): Bacteria > Acidobacteriota > Terriglobia > Terriglobales > Acidobacteriaceae > Sulfotelmatobacter. The sequence continues at coordinate 773,062 of CAVPBT010000008.1, forward strand.
TGGTGTAAGCATCGCGTTGAATAGCTCCCGCTTTGCCCATAAGGACATTATCCGGGCCATCGAGAAGAATGACTTCTCGCGCGCCAGTTTCGCTGACTACGAGACGAAGCTGCGCCGCGGAACCAAGAACTGGTACGAGTTCATCTCGGTGTACTACCGGCTGAACGTGCTGTTCACCTACTTCATCAGCGACAAAAACTACCGGCTGGACGTTCTGAAGTTATTGCAAGGCGACGTGTATGACGAAGAGGCGCCGGAAGTGCTGACCAAGATGAAGCAGATGGTTTCGAAGGTCGAGCAGAACGAAAAACACCCGTGGCATAAGCTGCTGGGGGATTTGACCTCCGACGCATTCCGTCCGCAACAGGTCTAGAAGTTCGTTTCGTAGGATATGTAAGGGAAGTCCGATTGTTCGATCGGACTTCCTTCGTTTTTGGTGTAAGCTGTCACGCGGTGTTCCCTGGGTTCAGCACCAAAAGCATAAAGAGGCACGATGTCGCACACGAGCCGCAATTTCGTCGTTGCGTACGTTCTCCTCGTTGGTCTGCCCTTGCTTGGCCTCGCCGGAGTCCTAAGGACTGGCCGCACCCTGGTCGCGCCGATTTCGGTGGACGGCGTTTGGAAGATCGAGGCCGACACCAGTCGTCTCGCAGGACAGCCCTGCGCCAAAACCGTTTCGTCGCTTTCCAATACATCCGTGGTGATCTCTCAGTCGGGCAAAAGTCTCGCCCTCAGCTTCAACAATGCCTCCAAGACGACGGCTTCAGGCACGATTGACGGCAAAAGCGTTAAAGCATCGGTGGATCTGGCTCGAGATGCGAGCGACAACGGCTGTGGCGATCAACCGCTAGCGATGACGGCCACGATCGATCCCAAATCAGAGCCCAAGTCGTTGAGTGGGGCCCTGTCGTTGAACGCATGTCCGTCCTGTGTGCCCGTCGAGTTTCACGCTCTGAAGCAACCGCGTGCCGCGAGCGGAGGCACCTACTGATGCCGAACCTCTTCATCTTAGTTCTGCAACTTGCGGTCGTGCTCAGCGTATGCCGTCTGGTCGGCGAGTTGTTCAGAAAGATACACCAGCCACGCGTGGTAGGCGAGATGTTTGCCGGCATTATGCTGGGACCTTCGCTGCTGGGCTGGGTCGCACCACATTTCTCTGGGTATTTGTTTCCACCGTCCAGCCTGGGGTTCTTGAACGCGCTGAGCCAGGTTGGCGTGATCGTGTTTATGTTCCTGGTCGGGTTGGGGATTAATCCGAGGGAACTCAAAAAACAGGGACATGCCGCGGTGCTGACCAGCCACGTGAGCATCACCGCGCCGTTCGTTCTTGCCGCATTCCTTGCGCTCTATCTGTATCCCCGGCTGTCGGACGACAGCGTTGCCTTTACCAATTTCGCGCTGTTCATGGGCTCGGCCATGAGCATTACCGCCTTTCCTGTGCTGGCGCGAATCCTGGCGGAAAGGAACATGTTGAGAAGCCGGCTGGGGACCGTTGCGATTGCTTGCGCAGCGGTCGACGATGTCACCGGCTGGAGCATTCTGGCCTACATCGTCGTGCTGATCCGCGCCGCCCACTCTGCCACCTCGATCTGGGTGACGACCACTGGCCTCGTCGCGTTCGGTCTGGTGATGATCTACGGCGTCCGGCGGTTGTTGCGTGGGTACGAACGTGTCTACAAAGAGAAAGGAGAACTCAGCGAGAACCTGATGGCGCTCATGATGCTGCTGGTCTTGGCATCGGCGTTGTGCACGGAGTATCTGGGTATTCATCTATTGTTTGGCGCGTTCCTGATGGGCGCCATCATGCCGAAGCAAAGACATTTCGTGAGATACGTTCTCGACCGCTTCGAGACCATCACGGTCACTCTGCTGTTGCCCTTATTTTTCGCCTTTACGGGATTGCGCACCAACATCGGCCTGGTCAAAGGGCCGGAGATGTGGATGTACTGCGGCCTCATCATCCTGGTCGCAACCGTCGGCAAATTGGGTGGTTCGACGTTAGCCTCCTGGGTGACGGGCATCCCTCTGCGCGAGGCTGCCGGGCTGGGCACGCTCATGAATACGCGAGGCCTGATGGAACTGGTAATCCTCAACATTGGCCTTGACATCGGCGTGATCTCGCCCGCGCTGTTTTCGATGATGGTCATTATGGCGCTGGTGACAACCGTCATGACGACACCGGTTCTGGCGCTCATTTGTCCGAAAGAGTTTCTGGCGAGAGAACCCGAAAAGGTGGCTACGAGACCTGCAACTCCACCCATCACCTTGCATGACGGCGAAAGCCAGGTTGCCTGAGACCAACGACAAACCTTACCCGGCCCGAGCCCACCGCTTGAAGGGTATGCAGGAACTTTCATCCTTGACACTCTAGATAGGGCAGCGAAGAATGCCACATCGGTCTTCTCTCCTTCATGCGGAGAGCGGGCCCGTGGTTTCCCCCGATGGCGTAACCCAAGAGCGTGGAGTCTCAAGTGTTCGCCACCCCAACTGCGAAGACTCCAAACGAAACTGTGAGCCCATCCGTTTTTCCGGCGTGGGCCTTCAACTTGCCTCGATCCAAATGCTTGTTGTACCTCGACTACTGTTTGAGATGATCGAATCGCAGGATCGAATGCCTGCTGTCATGCGCCGAGCCTTTTCTTGTGTAGCCTACATCTTCTTCATCAGCGGACTTTTCTTGATTGCGGCCTCAGGACAGATTACGTCCACTCCGAGTTCTCTGACCTTTACCAGCACGTACCTCGGGATGAGCACGACGACCAAGACCATTACGATCAGGAACACAGGGACGACGACCACCACGATTACAGCCATTACCTCAAATTGTCCGGAGTTCAAGCTGGCATCAGGCCAAACGCCGTTCACGTTAGCGCCAAGTAAGACCACAACATATTCCATGTACTTTGCCCCTGACGCGGCGAAGACATTCCATTGCGATTACACCCTGACGCAGCAGACTGGGAATCCACTGCAGGTGCCGTTGACGGGAACCGGCCTTCAGTCCCTCGCGGTGGTGAGTTCGAGTCCAACGTCGTTGAGCTTTCCCAATCAGCCTGAGGGAACTGCCAGCGCGACGCAGTTGATCACAATTTCCAACACAGGAACTGGCGCGGTGAAGTTGCAGGGCATCACCATCACGCCACCGACCTTCGCCATCGTGCCCGTAAGTCTGCCCATTACTATTAATGCCGGCTCGAGCAAGACGATCAGCGTTGGCTACAGTCCTACGATGGTGAGTTCGGAGACCGGGGTGATCGCTTTCACTTTCGATCAAGTCCCGACGCAAGTGGTGGATTTGAGCGGCAATGGTTCGGTGGCCACTTCGCTATCGCTTCTTAATATCACCACGCTGCCGGCGGCGACGCAGGGCGCGGCCTATCAGACAAGTCTCCTCGCGGCTGCTGGAAAGCCCCCGTATACGTTCAGCTTGAAGCCGGGTTCGACTCTACCGGCGGGCCTCACGCTTTCGAGCACGGGCCTGATCAGTGGAACAGTCGCTTCGACCGTGACCGCCAGTAACTATACGTTTACAGCGGGCGTGAAGGATTCCGCCAAGTTCAACGTCACCAAGCTGTTCACGCTGACGGTGGCAAAGTCGACGGGCGCGGTGTGCAACAACATCTCGTACGACGTTCCGAAGACAACTACCCCCATCGTGCCCCTAACTGACTTGGCGACCGGAATCTATCAAGGCGAGGAGGGAGGCCTGTATCCGAACGGCAGCAACGTGCGTCCGGCGTCGCACGATTCCGATGGCGTCGGATTCGCCAAGGCCATTGTGCCGCTGGACGCCAACGGCAACTACAGCCCGACAGGGAAGGATGTAATGCTGGCGCTGGGAGAATCCACCGCACTCGATGAATTCGCCGAGTTCCTGGCGCTGGCGCGAACCGATCCGGCGATCAACTCGGCCTTGATATTCGTTTCGGGCGCGCAAGGGGGCGCCACTCCGAACTTGTTGTCGTCGACCAGTTCGCCGTACTGGAACATGATTTTGAACAACTACCTGCCCGATCAGGGCGTCACGGCGCAGCAGGTCGTCGCGGTGTGGATTGAAGATACCAACGGCATCGCGAAAGGGTCTTTTCCAGGCGACATGACCCAGATGCAGGGGAACTACGAAACCGAGATGAACAACGTTCATACGTTCTTCCCCAACGCGAAGCTGGTGTATTTCTCCAGCCGGATCTATGCGGGCTACTCGGATGGCGTGGCGAAAATTGATCCGGAACCTTACGCCTACGAAGCTGGCTTTGCGGTGAAGAATGCCATCAACGACCAGTTGAACGGCGCTGCGAATCTGAATTACAACCCAGCGCTGGGTGCGGTCAAGGCTCCGTGGATGTCCTGGGGGCCATATTACTGGGCGAATGGACTGCTGGGACGCAGTGACGGATTTGTGTGGACATGCCAGGACCTGCAATCGGACGGCACGCATCCGTCGTTTCCGGCGGGAGATCTGAAGGTGGCGGGGCAGATTCTGAATTTCTTTAAGACCGACGACACGACGACGCCCTGGTTCCTGCATCCGTAGGGGCGCCCGATCAGAAAGATTCTTCGACGATCCTGTCGCGATCAGAGTCCAAATCTGGAGTTGGTCGTGATGGGATTTGCTTTTGGGGGAGCCAGCCTTTGCACTGCGGCCGTTGCCTTTCGCGCGGTCTCGGCCGCATCCGGCGTGCTACACTCGTTCCACTTAAACTGGAATGCTAGCCGATTCTGGGCGGCTCCAGAATTCCTGTTTTAGAGGAATGTATGAAACCAGCCATCGAGACACCGGGCGGTGTCTCCACCGATCCGTATAGCAAGACCGTCTGTTGCTTGCGTTGCGAGCAGAAGCTCCAGAGATATCAGCTGATGAAGGTCAGCCTGGCTCCGGGCAATTCCGGGCATGCCATTCTGTCGTGCCCGCGGTGCGGGCATGTAGAATTCGTCGCGGACTCGAGCCCGCTGCTGCAAAGCCTGGAAATGATTTCAGTCGATACTGGCGACGGCGACTAGCAGGGCGCAGATACCCGAGATCGAGATCTAACCTTCGTCCACCGTGTACGCGATCGTCCCCTGTCGAGCGAATCGTGGGAATGGTACGCGTCCCGTTGCGATATTGCGTGCCGCGCTATGCGCATCCTCTTAATTGGCGGAAATGGCTTCATCGGCCGGTTTGTCGTGGCTGCACTGAAGCAGCAAGGGCATACTCTCTCCGTGTTCCACCGCGGCACATCAGCCTCGCCCGCTGACGTACACGAGATTCGAGGCGACCACAACCAACTCAGCGCAAGCGCTCAGGAACTGAAACGCTTTGCGCCCGAGATCGTGATTGATTTCGTTGTCAGCTCGGGTACGCAGGCGGAAGAGTTGATGACGATCTTCCGCGGCGTGGCGCAGCGCGTCGTCGTGCTGAGCAGCATGGACGTGTACCGCGCGGTGGGCATTTCCCAGGGTATGGAAGACGGCCCGCTGATGGAAGTGCCTCTTACGGAGGACTCCGAACTGCGCCGCAGTCTGCATCCCTACCCACCTGAGGTCTTGCATGTGATGCGCAAGATTTTCCCCTGGGTGACGGACGACTACGACAAGATCCCGGCGGAGCGCCTCGTAATGAACGACAGCGGACTGCCCGGCACCGTGCTGCGGATGCCGATGGTGTATGGGCCCAGAGATCCTCTGCATCGTTTCTATCCGGTAGTAAAGCGCATCGCCGACGGACGCCGCCACATTATCTTTCCGGAAACGCTCGCCGCCTGGCGTTCGCCACGTGGGTATGTGGAGAACGTGGCCACCGCGATCGCGCTAGCTGCCACGGATGATCGAGCCGCGCGACGAATCTATAACGTGTGTGAGGAGCCCGCATTCAGCGAGCTGGAGTGGGCGCGGAAAATCGCATGCGAGATGCAATGGGATGGCGAATTCATGATTCTGCCGGTGGAGCGCACGCCGCGGCATTTGCTAAAGCCCGGAAATGCCGCCCAGCATTGGACAGCCAGTTCCGCGCGCATCCGGCGCGAACTGGGGTACGAAGAACCAGTACTGATTGAGGAAGCGATCCGCCGGACGATAGACTGGCAGCGGGAAAATTCCCCGGCCTTCGAGTTCCTTGCACAGTTCGACTACCCGGCGGAGGATGCGGCGATAGCGACAACAGTTAAATTGCCCATCCCGTAAACAGTTTGTCATCCTGAGCAAAGCGAAGGATCTATGTACTCACCGGCCAGTTACACAGATCCTTCGCTTCGCTCAGGATGACAATCCGTGTGGACTTTGCCATCGCACGAGACGCGCACTAGAACGGAATATCGTCGTCAGTGATCGGGCCGCCTGCAGCTGGCTCCGGCTCGGGAGTGCGCTGGTCGAAGTTGTTGCTGCTGCCCGCAGACGAGGATGATCCGCGCGAACTGCCGGCGAAATCGCCGCCACCGCCGCCCTCGCCGCGACCACCCAACAGGATGATGTCGCTGGCCACGACTTCGGTCATGTATTTCTTCTGGCCGGAGGTCTTGTCGTCCCAGGAGCGGGTTTGCAGGCGTCCCTCGATGTAGACCTTGCCGCCCTTCTTGAGATACTCGCCGGCAATCTCGGCCAGGCGCTGCCAGAGCACGACGTTGTGCCACTCGGTGCGGTCCTGCCACTCGCCGGCTTTATCTTTAAATCGCTCGTTGGTAGCGATGGTCAGCTTGGCCACGGGCGTGCCCTGCGGCGTGTATTTGATTTCGGGATCCTTCCCTAGATTTCCAATCAATTGAACCCGGTTCAGACTCTTGCCAGCCATGTCGGTGCTCCTTTGCAGGGGTTCACTATAACAGAACGGGGGCGGTGGAAAGGGTGCTGTTGGCACAAACTACGAGGGGAGTATCATTTTGGGCGGGAGCTTTGAGGTATTGCCTCAACCTCCATCTTCCGCAGGAGAGCCATGTCTTTTTTTGGTATTTTCTTTTCTCGCACTTTTCGAAGATTTTCAGGTTCCGCGCTGATTGCCGGCGCGCTCCTTGTGCTGCCGGGCTGCTGGGTGAGTTCCATCAACCCCTTGTACGACGAGGGGAGCATCGATCATCCTCATAACGACCCGGACGTGGTTCTGGACCAGAGCCTGATTGGTTCCTGGACCTCGACCGATGACAAATGCACGACACTGCTCACAATCGCGGCCAAGGATCAAAGCTACGATCTGCAATCGACAGAGCAGGGTGAGGGATGCACAGACGACAAGTCCCACCGCCAGGCCCGGCTGGTCAAACTGGATGCCTACTACTTTCTGGACGTCTCGCCGATGGACGACGCCGTGTGCGACATGTGCGCCGCGAAGCACGACATCCTTCTCGTGAAGTTCGACAAAGCCACGTTGTCCTTCACTCAGATCGACTCCGACTGGCTGAAGAAGTCGATCGAGGCAAAGACGGTGACCTTATCCACGGTGGCAGGCGATACCGATACGATCACCGCATCCTCGAAAGACTTAAAGGCTTTCTGTCGCCAGTTTGCTGACAATAAGGAAGCTTTCAAGACAGAGTCGGCTCTCATCTTCAAGCGCAAGTAAGGTTCATAACTGGCGCGGATTCAGGTTATAATGCGGCCCATGCCTCCTGCACCCGGCGCCACCAAAGCCGTTGGGATGGTTCCCGACGAGCTCAAGTTTGAACCGAAATCCAAAGGCCTCGCCACCCCGCGCAAGAAGAAGCCGAAGGAATTGGCGGTGATCACTGAGTGCTGTACCGGATGCGCCGGGTCGCCGGCCTGCGTGGAATATTGCCCGGTAGAAGACTGCATGTTCTGGGTGCCCGACGAAGACAATCCGCCGTTCGGCCGCATCCAGATCGACCCCATCCTCTGCATCGGCTGCAAGAAATGCCTGAGCAAAGGCCCCGACGGCTGCTTCCTCGACGGCTGTCCGTGGGACGCTATCGTCATGGTCGACACGGCTGAAGTGGAAAAAGAAGTCGGCCCGATGGCGATTTGAATGGCAGCTATTAGCTTCTAGCCTGAAGCTTTCTCTTAATCGCCACTGTCTAACTCACCAACAAGACGTGTCATCCTGAGCGGAGTTGCGGAGTTCACGAAGTGAAGTCCGCAACGCAGTCGAAGGATCCCTACCCTCTTCGCGGAACTCATCCGCGACGGGGAGTCCCGTGCGACGCAACTATCATTCAGCAGGCGAATTCTTCAGTTGCAGCAAGTCCCACTTGTTGCCGTAGAGATCCTGGAAGACCGCCACTGTTCCATATTCTTCCTCGCGCGGCTTCTCGTGAAATTTCACGCCGCGTTCGGTCATCGCTCGATAATCGCGCCAGAAGTCGTCAGTGTGAAGGAACAGGAAGACGCGTCCGCCGGTCTGGTTGCCGATGCGGGTGGCTTGTTCGGGATTGACCGCTCGGGCGAGCAGCAGGTCTGTTCCAGTTGATCCCGCGGGCCTGACCCGCACCCACCGCTTTCCGCCGCCGAGGTCGGTGTCCTCGATCAATTGAAAGCCTAATGACTGCGTGTAGAACTGAATGGCTTCGTCGTAGTCGCGGACCACCAGAGCAACGTAACCAAGTTTCTGAGCCATGAGCTAGCAGACCCAGAACCCGCCCGGCAGCACGAAGGCGGCGCCCACGCCGACTGCGTCTAGCGCGTACGAACAAATCGTCCCGAAGGCGGCATATTTCCACATGCGCCCGCGCTCGTGGAGACCACGGTCCAGAAAAAGCCAAATCAAGAGAATCCACTCTGCCAGGCGAACCGGCAAAAGGAACACGTAAAACAAGGCCGCTGAGCCCTCGCCACCGAAGCTGTTTAATTTGTTCAAGGCGAGAATCCAGACACCGCCATAGAGCCCGCCTGCCACAAGTCCGATGCCCGTGCGGGTCAGTCCCAAGGCCCATATGCGTGGCTTGGCTGCGCGCCACAGACCGTATCCATACTTGAGGACCACGGAAGCCGCAGTGTATCCGGCGGCTTTGACCGCTGTGAAATACAGAAATCCCATTGTCGTCGGAGCGCCTGCCATGGGGATTCTCCTCTCTAGTGTTGATTTCTGCTCTGGATTGCTTTCTCGGTCTCCTGTGCCTGCTGGCGCACATCGTTCGAAATATCCGGCAGGTCGCGTTCGTAGGGACGGATCGCCACTAGATCGTCGATCTGTCCGACCAGATACAAGGCGCGGAGCGCTTCCCACACCTGCTCCGTTCCGGGATCGACCACGGCTACTTCCGAGCCAGCGGTGACATTTGCGCCGGGCTGCGCAACCGAGCGGATTCGTCCCGGGATCGGCGAGCGGATCTCGACGGCAGTTGAAGAACCGGAAGGCGCGATCTTCGCCAGCAACCCGCCTTGGTGAATTGCGGTGCCGGGGCGGTCGGAGTCAACCACGCGGCCGTCTACTGGAGCAGTGAGCTGCGCCGGTTGGAGTAGCGCAACGATCTGCGGGCGGCCGGTCGCGTCCCCGAAGCGCACCAACGACAATGCCGCATTTCCGCGAACCATAGGCGAAGGGTCGGACAGCATCTTCAGCAGCGCCTCGTGAAAGCCTGTGCCTGAGGTGTCGAGCCCCATAACCCAGGCGTCCGTGTTGCGAACTTCTTCCACGGGATCGCTGGCGAGCCGCACCAGGTCTGGATACCACTGCCTGACCGCTGGATCGGGGGCTGGCTTGCCCTCCTTGTCTTGGCGGCCCATGCGATCGCCCATCTGCACCAGCGCGTGCTGAATGTGGCGCGGCTTCTTTGCGTCGTTGAGATACTCGGTCAACTGCTGATCGGAAAGATGGCGCCCAAACCATGTGTTCCACCAGAATAGAAAAGGCATCAGCACGATCAGCCAGCCGGTGGCGAAGAACAGAATCTTCTGAGTGCGCGACATACTGCGCTTGGGCTTGAGCTCCGAGGCGGCGCTGTTAGGAGTGGGTGGACTTGAGATTTCTGGTTCAGCCGACATGGAATCCCGGAAAGGAACTATAGCAGAATGAAGCTACTCTACGTCTGCGTCGAGCACCCGCTCCTGCTCGAGGTAGTGTGACATGGCGTACTGGGCTAAAAGCGGCGTCTGGAGCCGGATTTCGGCGCCGATCCATTCGCCCTTGGCGTGGGGAGCATCGGGCGGATGGTTGCAGCGTCCGCCGCTGCCGAACTGCTGACCGAAATCGGCGCTCTGAATCTGATCAAATTGCTGGATCTGGCGCCACGCAGCATCGCCGATGGTGCCGGAGACATCGATTTTGAGTTTCAGCATGGACATGAGAATCTATTTCACCACAGAGGACGCTGAGGACACAGAGGAAAGATAGAAATCTAAGGATCGAGCGCAATCTATAAGGAAGGATTTTATTCTGCCTTTCTCTGGGTCCTCTGTGTCCTCCGTGGTGAATCGCCCTTTAGCAACTTAGCTATGCGGAAACCACTGGTACAGCATAAAGTACACGAGTACCCCGGTGACGGAAACGTACATCCACAGAGGCCACGTCCAGCGAGCGATCGCGCGATGCTGAGGGTACCGGGCCTTGAGTCCTCGGTTCAATGTGATGATCGCGAGAGGCACGATGATGATCGCCAGCGTGACGTGCGAAATCAGAATCGCAAAGTAGACTGGCCGCGCCCATCCCTGACCCAGGAAGAGAATGTTCCCCACTTTGAAGTGGAAGAACAGATAGCAGCACAGGAACAACGCCGAGGCGACTGCGGCGGCGATCATGCAAATGCGATGGGCGGCCACACGGCCGCGCGCAATCAAGATTCGTCCAGACAGAAGCAGCACCGCGCTGGTTCCGTTCAGAGTGGCGTTGAGCGCAGGGAAGAACGCGTATTGCTCAGCGATCACGCAACGGGCCTCATGCGAGAGAAGATCGGGTGCGGCGGTTTGCCATCAAAAATGCAAGTCCGAACATGACCAGCGAAAACAGAACCAGGGTTGCCATAGCGGAAGGCAGCGGAAACGTGGTCTCCGCACCCGGGTAGAGAAGTCCGCGGAGCGCCTCTACTCCGTAGGTAAGCGGGTTCAGGCGCATGATGACTCGAATCCATCCCGAGGCGCCCTCAAGAGGAAACAGTGCGCCCGACAAGAGCCACAGAGGAATCAGGAACAGGTTGACGATTCCGTGGAAGGCCTGCGAAGAATCCATGGGCCACGCGATCGCGAACCCGAGTGCAGTCAAGGCGAAGGACACGAGAAACACCACTACGCCAGCCAATAGCACCTGAACCAGTTCGAGATGCACTCCGGCGAAAGGCGCGAAGATCAGAAAGATGAGGCCCTGAACGGCAGAAAGCGTCGTCCCCCCCAGCACCTTGCCCAAAACAATCGCGGTGCGCGGCACGGGTGCAACCAGCACGGATAGCAGGAATCCTTCCTTGCGGTCTTCGATCACTGACATCATGGTGAAGATCGAAGTGAACAGCACGATCATGATGAGCGCGCCGGGATAAAAATAGTCGAGGTAATGCTGCTGCCCGGGTCCGCCGCCGGAACGGAACGAGGTTCCAAAGCCGGAGCCAATGACCAGCCAGAACACCAGTGGCGACGCCAGCACTCCGACCACGCGCGTGGGTTGGCGGTAGAAGCGCACGATCTCTCGCCACCAGAGAGTGAATGCGGGCAGCATCACGCCAGCGGATGCAGAGGCCATCGGTCGCACCAACGTCGCTGTCTGAGTCGCCATCGCTAACTCGCCTTTGCTGCCGGGGTCTTGGCGGGCGGAGCTTGCTTTTTGCCCAGCATCCCGCGGTCGCGCATTTCCCAGAATGCGTTGATCAGGAAGCAGGCTGAAAGGGTGAGCAGGATCAGCGTCATGAACAAGCCGTCGACCGTTGCGGAAAACGGATAGAGGACGATCATGCCGCTCACGAAAATCCACACGACGCCCACCAGGGGCACTAAACCGAGCACCAGAGAAAGCACCAGGATCATTGGACGCAAGCTACCTCCTCTTTTTCTTATCTTTCTTTTCGTCTCCGGAATTTGCTTCCCGCTCTTCACTCCAAAACTTGTGGCCTGTGCGGTGGATGAACACATCCTCCAGCGCGGGCTTGCTGACGGAAATCGCCTGGATCTCGCCGGGGAACGCCTCGACCACGTCGGGGACAAAGCGGTGTCCGCCTTCACGCTCAATGCGCACCTGGTTGCCCATCACAGTGGCTTCCACGTGGAAGCGGGCGCGGATGTGCTCGGCCAGCAAAACCGCATCGCGCGCGGCGTCTAGCAGGATCACATCGCCGCCGATTTCGCTCTTTAGTTCGGCTGGCGTTCCCAACGCCACCAGATTTCCTTCATTCATGATGGCGAGGCGGTCGCATCGTTCGGCCTCTTCCATCAAGTGCGTTGTGACCAGCACCGAGACATGCTCTTCATCGCGGAGCATCTGCAGATACTGCCACAGGTCGCGACGCGCACCCGGATCGAGCCCGGTGGTGGGCTCGTCCAGCAGCAAGACTCCAGGATGGTGCAGCAGGCCCTTCGCCAGCTCGATGCGCCGCTGCATACCGCCGGAGAATGTTTCAACGCGCTCTTTCGCACGGTCGGCCAGTCCCACTCGAGCCAGGATTTCGCCAACGCGCTGTTTCAGAGCTGATCCGCGCAGGCCGTATAAGTGTCCCTGATGCCACAGGTTCTCGTAAGCCGTCAATTTTGCGTCGACACTCTGCGCCTGAAACACCACGCCAATCTGGCGTCGCAGACTCGCGGGATTCTGTGCTGCATCGCATCCCATGACGACCGCGCGGCCGCCTGTAGGGATCATCAGGGTCGAGAGAATGCGGAAGAGCGTTGTCTTGCCGCTGCCGTTGGGTCCCAACAATCCAAACAATTCCGCCGGACGGACGTCGAAGGAAACTCCGTTCAGAGCCGTCCGAGTGTCGTAGCGATGAACCAGATTTTGGACGGAAATGACGGGCACGGCGGCTTGCTCCAGTTCTGGACCAGGCTCAGCGAGCGCAGAGACTTTCGAAACCAAGGGCGACTCCGGGGACTGCATTCAGTTTACGACATCGTGCCGACTATTGCGGAAAGGAAGACCAGTCTTACTAGAACAGTTGCCTGTGGCGAGAAGTTGCGGCTCGCCGTGTCCCCTGGCGCAAAAACTCATGCTGCCGAGGCATCGTGCTGTGCCTGGGGCACTCTCTCTTCGAATGCGACCGGAACATGCCGCCACACCTGAATCGCCAGGACTGCGGTAGTCGCGAGCAGAAGCGCTCCCACGGCGACGTGAGTCACTGTTGCGAGCACCATGGGCAGTTCCGGTTGTACCGCGTCCCGCCCCCACGACACACGGGTCAGGAACGCTGTAAAGCCGAGGCATAGCTGAGCGATGACCAGCGACAGCATGAGAATTGCAGGACGGCGAACTGCCTCGATTTGCGGATAAACGGTAAGCGCCCGTACCGACGTCCACGCCAGCACGAAGGACACAACCACGGCGTGCACGACATGGGGCCACCAGCTTAGGCCGTGGTGACGGAACATCGCCCCCAGAATCAACTGCACGTACAGCACGAAAATCGAGAGCAGAGTCAGCGTGAACAGGCTTGGACGGCGCTGGTCGAACTCCACGCGGGGCTGTTCTTCCACCCACTTCCGGCCAGTGAACAACGCCATCGCCACCGCGATGCAGAAAAAGGTTTGAGCGAGCGCCGCATGAGCGGACGAAACCAATGGAGGAAGAAAAAACAAAACGGTGAGGCCGCCCAGAATCCCCTGGGCAATCACGGTTTCGAGAGCGGCAACGCCCAGAATCCGCATCCAGCGCCGCTTCTCGACGACCCAGGTCCACCAAGCCAGGATAATGGTTAGAAGTCCCGCGCCTTGCGCGATCATGCGGTGGGTGTGCTCGAACTTGATGCCGCCCACCAGCTTCGGAATTTTGTACAAGGAGCCGAACGACGTGGGCCAGTCCGGGACCGAAAGCCCCGCATCGTTGCTGGTGACCAGCGCGCCCGCAATGATCAGAAGAAACGTCCAGCAGGCAAGAAGGACGGCGAGCCTATGATGCCCGCGATTGTAGGTTGTCGCGATGGCTTTCAGAGTAGTGCCCCTTGGGTCAGGTGGTCTCAGGAGTTGGATGAGACCGCCCTTGGCTTCGGAGGGCAGAGCAGGCCGCACAGTGAGCGCGACCTGTTCTGTCCAACCCGGTATTTTAGCACCGGCGCCTTTACTCGGCGGCTGGTTTGAAGCTCTGGTCGACGGTCTTGGTTTCCTTGGCGGCGACCGTGACCTTCTGGTCCTGCTCTCCCAGTTTTTCCTGGACGAACGCGATGGTGTAGTCGCCCGGCGGCAGGCCTTTGATCTCATACTTCCCATCTTTGCCGGTGACCGCATAGAACGGGCTCTTCACTACGTTGATGAACATCTTCATCCACGGATGCTGGTTGCACTTCACGGGCAGCATAATCTCTTCGCGCGCGAAGTTCTTTTCAATCGCCGGAGATGACGGCGGCTGCGACTCGTTCCACTCCCGGTTATCCTTCGGCGTGGGATGGATGTTGTGCGTGGTGGGATCGTCGTTCTTGATCTGCACGGTCTGGCCCGCCATCACACCCAACACGTGCGGATGATATTGGCAGCCCTTTTGGTCAAGCACGACCGGGTCTTTTGGCACATCGAAAGTGCGGTTGCCCAAGCCGTCTTTGACGTAGACGAAGACATTGGCCAGGTCGCCGCCGGTAACGACAACGTTTTCGGCTTCGTTCGTGCCCTTGCAGCCGGGGTCCTGGCTCATGTCGATCTTCGAAACCTTTGGAGCCGTGCCGTCAAACTTCACAGTTCCGTTGATGGTGGCTACCGTTGCAAGGTCAATTGGCGTTGCGGCCGGAGCGGAAGCTGCCGGTGTTTCGGCGGCTGGAGTCGCGGGGGCCTCCTCTTTCTTGCTGCACGCTGCAAGTATCAGAAGCGCACACAATGCCAACGCGCTAACCGTGATTCTTGTCCAACCTGTCTTATTCATGATGTCGCCCTTTCTTTGAAGTGGTAGCGCCGGCGTCTCGCCGACTGTCGCGTGGGCGTTCCGCCCGCGCCGTAGACTGCGAACAAACTGCAAGAGCATTCACCAAACCGCACATTCTACCGCGAACCACCGCTCACCGTAGGATGCGATTCCACGGCGGCCTGTTTACGGTTCGTTGAGGGCTGTATCGCCGCCTTCGCGCGCGGCATCGATGCCGCGACCCGCCGCTGCTCTTCCGCCGTCAACTGGAAGATGTAGTCGGTCAGGAGTTTTCGATGATCTCCCGTATACCCATTGAAAGTTGGCGGAGTCGGCCCGGCAAAGACATACTGCGTGCCTTGTTGCCTGAACAGACCAGACGGCATCGATGTTCCGGGGCTGACCGCCTGAGGATCGGTGATCCAGCGCTCAACCCAGTCTGGCTTCAAGCGTTCCTTCGCCAGAAGGAAGTTCGGAGCGGTCGCGATCTTGTCGTGCGATGGATCGCCAGTAGCATGGCACTTCAAGCAAGGCGCTGCCGTGCTTGAGAACAAGCTCCGCGCCATATCCGTTTCCTTGGCCGTGAGCGTCGGTACCTGTTCCGGAATGTACGGAAGAGGTTGCTGCGACAACGCTTCGAAGAAGCGGATCAGCTTTCGCAGTTCATTATCCGAGAAGGAGAACGTCGGCATGCGTACTCTCAAATACGGTCGAACTCCGTTGCGATTCGTGTCAGTCGTGCTCAGCGCAGGATTTGACAGGAATTTCCGCAGCCATTCGGGATCGACGCGCGCACCTTCGGTCAGCAGTTTCGGCGGCAACTGTTCCTGCACATCTTGATACTGCTTGAGGCCCATCAAAATGGTGCGCTGCCCAGGGACGAACTGGTGGCATCCCATGCAGTTGTACTTCTTGACGATCCACCAGCCTTCTTGAATGTCATGCCGCGCGTCGCCCGGCTTGTACTGATAGCTCTGGGGCAGGGAAGTTTCCTGGCTCCCCATCAGGAACGTTGTGAGATCGAGCACCTGATCTTTGCTGAGGTGCAGGTTCGGCATGCGCAGCGCTTCGGTCTCCCCCTTCACTTTTCCTTGATCGTAGACGTTCGGTTCGGCTAGCTTGTGCTCGAAGAATCCCTTGTGGTCGTACCAGGGCTCAGTCGCTGGACCGTCGGGCAGGCGGGCGAGGTCCTCTTTGTCCTTGATCGGTTCGGCGTCCTTGCCCCCGCGCTGTGCGGCTTCGGTGAACAGGGCGAAATCCAGGCGCTCGATTGGTTTGCTGCCTTCGAACGTCAGTTCGGTGCCGATGCGGCCTTCGTCTTCGAAGCCTGAGATCTCGTGGCATCCCGCACAACCGAAGTGCCGCACCCACTTCTTGCCTTCTTCTTTCAGAGCGGGATCATCCATGAATGACGCAGCCGCATACGATGACGGCTCGTGCTTCTTCTGCGACATCAGGTAGGTGGCGATGTCTTCCGCGTCTTCGGGACTCAGGCGCAGGCTCGGCATCACCGTCATGTTCTGCACCTGCAGTTCGTGCCCGTCGTTCGGACACTTGCTGTGGTCGAGATCGAAAACGTACGGTAGACCCTTTTTGGCGTAGTCTTCCGGGCCAATGTCCTTTTTCTCATACGGGCAATAGGGACGTGTGCGCTGGCGGGCATTGTGAATCCAGCGTACGAGGTAGTCGTAATTTGCCTTTTCACCGACTCGTGTCAGGTTGGCGGCGAATGTGCCGCCGTGCATCTGGTCGCCTTCGCCGATGGAGTGGCAGGCCAGGCATCCTCGTTCCTCAAATAATTCCTTGCCGTGAGCGGCGTTCCCCGGTTTGTGCTTGGGCAGTTCGTCGGTGAATCCCGATTGCCAGATGTACGCCGAAATGGCCTGAATCTGATGATCGTTCAACCGGAAGTTGGGCATCTTCGTCGTCGGCCGGAAGTCGGACGGCTTCTTCAGCCAAACTGGAATCCAGTTCTTGTTCAGTTTCAGTCGGACGTCTTTTAAGTTCGGGCCTACCTTCTTCTGGTCCTGCATCAGGCTTTGCGACTGGTAGTCGAGCTGCTGCAAACGCCCGTCCAGCTTGCTGTTCGCGACTTTCAGGTCGATGGCCTTGGTGTTCAGCGCATTGGCTTCGTCGTTCGACTCGGCGGCGTCGGCCTGCTTCATTAAGTCGGCCGAGTTCTTCACGTTTTCTTTCTTTTGCGTCTCGATCTGCTTGATCTGCTGACCGATCGAGTTCAGATCTTCGGGCTCCTTGTCGTAACCCTCGTAGCGGTGGCAGCCCAAGCAGCCACGCTGCCGGAACAAGTCCTTGCCATTGTTGATGGTGTTGAACTGCATGTCGCCGCTGACTAGCACCATGTCTGCGGAGTGGCAACTCTGGCATCCCGCCTGCGCATTCTCTTTGGGATAAAGCGGCCACAGCCAGTGTTCGTAATTGCCGTGCGCCTTCTCGACGCTGGTGGTGGCGCGGCCGTTGCCCTGATGGCAGGGTGAGCAACCGAACTTTTCGGGATCGTGGATCGACAGCAACTCGGGCTCAGGATGGCTGACAAACGCGTTGGCATACTCGTCCGGTCGCTTCGCGCCTTTTGCCGTCATCTCCGCCGCCGTGACTCTCAGCGGCTCGCGGGTATTCATGTGGCAGGACTCGCAGCGATCCACGATGTTCGCCTCGGCGACATTGATCTGCACGATCGCCGGATCCCAGTCCGTCGCGCGCTTCTTCAGTCCCTGAATCTGCTGGGGAGTGAGGTCGACCATGTGGTCCGAGACGTATTCATCCATCTTGGCCCTGGCAGCCGTGACAGGCTTCAGCACGTCGCCGAGTTCAAGACTGAGCTTGGTTCGCTCGTCGCGGATTTCGTTGTACTTCTCCTCCAATTGCGGGAATGTAAATTCCTGCCTGGTGCCGTCGGGAAACTTGACCGTCGCTTGTTCAGCTTTATAGGAATCGATTTCCTTCTGCTTGCTCGCTTTCGCCGAAGCACTGGTGCTGGTTTCCAATTCGTAGGTGAGCGCGTTTACGTAGGCGCGGCGGTCGGTAAAAACGCTCTGCACGGCCAGCAGCCGCGCGCTGGCATCGTCGAGCTTCTTCCGGGCTTCATCCGCTTGGGGTTTCGAATCCTGATAGGCCTTTTCGTACGCTTGTTTCAGTGTCGCGTATTGCGGATCCTGCTCGACCGATTGCTCAGACTTCGAGGACTTGGAGGTAGCCGTGTTGAGGAAGGCAGCGTAGCGGTCCTTCCACTGGTCCTGGAAGGCCTTCCACGGCCGCTGTCCCCAGGCCTCGTCATACAGAGCCCAGAACAGCGTGGCAATCAGAATCATCGTCGCGATCACGTAATGAATCGCGTACGATTTTCCAGTGATCGGATCCTGCTCGGGAATCGGTTTATCTGGCACCAGTTCCTCCGACATCAGTCGTTGGTCGATAGTCGTTGGTCATTGGCCAACCTCGCGACGGTCGGGGGTTCTGGCCAACGACGAGCGACCAGCGACCGTTCTCACACGTTGAACCACGGCGTAATCCACACATACTTGATGTGCCACAGAAGTCGCAGAGCCATCTTCAGCGGCAATGCGATCATGGTCAGCCACAGAAAAGCCATGAGCGAAAACTGCAGCAGGCTCATGCGCTGGAAATCTTTCGGCATTTTTCGACGGAAGAGCGAATACACCGCTCCTCCCCCGACCAGATAGAATCCACCCACCACGATGGCGCCAAAGATTGCCTTTGCCGCGTTCGAAGTGAGTCCAAAAATATCCGGTAGATCGCGGTTCACTTCGTAAATCAACCGATTGTGATCCCACGTCTGCCCGGGCCAGAACCATTGCCAGCCGGGACCCCGAATGAACGTGCCGATGATGATCATCGCGACCCACAGGATCACGAAGCCGAACATGAACGTCGCGATCGAAAATTTCCGCTGCTTCAACGTGTAATACCCGCTGCCTAGCGGATTCGTATCGATGTAGGGAATCACCATCAGGCCGATGATGATCATGGTCGGCATGACCACGCCCGCAATCCAAGGATCGAAGTAGACGAGCATCTCCTGCAGGCCGAGGAAATACCACGGAGCCTTGGCAGGATTCATCGTCAGGTTGGGATTGGCTGGTTCTTCGAGCGGTGCGTTCAGGGTGATCGACCAGACCATCAGAATGATCGTGACGATGATGGCGGCGAGAAATTCAATGCGCAGCAAGAATGGCCAGACGTGGACTTCCTTGGCCCAGCCGGGCTTGAAAGGCCAGGTCTTGCGATGGTGGGTCTTGGCCATCGCGGGATCGGCTTCGAGTTGTTCGATCAGCTGATCGTTGGCCCGCGCCTGCTTCACCGCCAGATAAATGTAGAACGCAAGCAGGGGAATCAAGCCCACGATCGGCACGTTGTCGGGCGCCGAACAAATCTCCCAGAGTTGTCGCCAGTCCATAGTCTCTCCACGACCCGTGCTTCTGTGGTGACGGCCGCCTTCGGCCGTCCGTCGGGCCTAGCCCGACGTTGTTACTCTCCCGCTGCCTTCGGGCCGCGCCGCGGCTTGTCTGCTTCCGCTTCGAGCATCACCGGAGCCGGACCGGAAATCCCGCCATCTTTTCGCACGCGCCAGAAGTGCACAATCATCAGCACCGACGCAACAATCGGAATTCCGATGCAATGCCAGATGTAGGATCGGAGCAATGCGTTTGCATCCACGATCGATCCGCCGAGTAATCCGAAGCGCACATCGTTATATGGCGTCATGCCGAGCATCGAACCAAACGGGCCTTCATGGCCTAACAGTGGCGTAGCGCGCGCCATGTTCGTGCCCACCGTGACCGCCCAGAATCCAAGTTGATCGTCGGGGAGCAAATATCCGGTGAACGACAGAAGCAGCGTGAATACCAGCAGCAGCACGCCAATATTCCAATTGAATTCGCGTGGCTTCTTATAGGACCCGGTTAAGAACACACGGAACATGTGCAGCCACACACCGATCACCATCAGGTGGGCTGCCCAGCGGTGCATGTTGCGCAATATCTTGCCGAAGGGGACGTCGTGCTCCAGATAGAGCACGTCACGGAACGCCTGCACCTTGCTGGGATGGTAATAGAACATCAGCAAGACGCCGGTGTAGGTGAGGATGATGAACAGGTAAAACGTAATCCCGCCCATACCCCACGTGTAGCTGTAGCGCACGGCATCACGATTGATCTTGGCTGGATGCAGATGCAGGAACACGTTGGAAAGCACGCCCAGCGCCCGGTTGCGCGGCGTATCGTCGTGCTTGTGGCGAAAGATCGACGTGTAGACTTGCGTCTTCGTCGGATCTTTCAGCCCTTCGATCTGTTCCTTCGTCTTGGTGGGAAGATCGGTCTTGAGGGCTTGAATATCCTCTTTGACGCCGGTGGTGACCCGTTCCACCAGTCCAACTTTCCCGTTCTTACCGCCTGGCCCACCGTTAGAGCCGCCGCTACCGCCGTTCGGATTGTTTTCGTCAGCCATAAGAATTTTCTTGTAGCGCCGGTGTCCCGCCGGCTGTCGCGCGGCCGTCTCGGCCGCGCACGCTGTCAACTACACTCCCGTCAAAAACGCTCCCGGATCATTAAAGTGTGAGGGCTGTCCCTTGGGCCACTGGTAGAGGCGCGAAGTGTCTACGATGATCTGACCATCGGGCGCCAGTTCGAGTTTCGCGCGATCCATCGGCCGGGGCGCAGGCCCTTCGAAGTTAATGCCTTCGCTGTCGTATCCGCTGCCATGACACGGACACTTAAATTTGTTTTCGCTGGGTTTCCAATCGGGAGTGCAGCCGAGGTGCGTGCAACGTGCGTAGATCACGAACAGCCGGTCCGGCGTGCGATCAACCCAAATGCGATATTTCTGCTGAAATTTCGTATCGACGCCGAGAGCGAATTCCGACGGGTATCCGATCTTGAAAACGGAGTTCGGTTCAAACAGAGTGCGCGGCAGAAAGAAGCGGAAGAACGCGAGGAACCACGCCATCAGGAATCCCGTCACCATCGTCCAAACGAAGCGGCGGCGGTGCCGGTCGATCTCCGTGGACGGAGCCGTGCCGGCCACGCCAGCGGCGGCTGCTGCCTTCGAGGTTCCCACGGCCGGTGTGCCGACGTATTTCGTGGCATCCTGGGCCCCGGCCGCCGCGGGCTTCGCGACAGGTTTCGCTACGTCGGGATTCGGGTTGACCTTCCCGGTCTCCTCGGCCATGAACTCCCTCCTGTAACTCGATGACTACGTCCCTAATCCAAACCGGCGGCCGCCGCGTACTGCGGTTCGGCCAACGTCCTCCCCGAACTGCGAATCGGAATCAAGCTATGAACGGCCTGGTCCAAAGCCTCCTGCACGATCTGGCCTAGAGCACTGATGAACTTTGCGGAATCGTTTAATCCGGCGCTCATTTCGAACTGCTCAATCCCCAGCCGGTGCGCTTCCTCTCGGGCCTCATGATCGATTTCGCCGAGAGTCTCCACGTGATCGGAAACGAACGCGACGGGGACAACACACATCTCGCGGACGCGTTCGGCTGCCAACTGCTTTAAAGTTTGATGCAGGGAAGGCTGCAGCCAGCGGCTGGCTCCCACCTTGCTCTGGTAGCACAGGCGCTGCGGATTATTCCAGCCTCCGCGCTCGGTTAGCAGGCGCACTGTGTCCTCAATCTGACGCTGGTAGGGGTCGCCTTTGTCAATCACCGACATCGGTATGCTGTGCGCGCTGAAAACAAGTTCGGCGCGCTCGGGCTGAGGGAAGCGCGAAAGCGCTTCGTTCACCTTCTCCACGACCGCGTCCAAATACATCGTATTACGATAGAAAGTCTCTACGCAACGTACCGGTACGTCGTCATGGAAGAGCCGCCGCCATTCGTTCAGGCTTGAACCGGTGGTAGTGGAGGAATACTGCGGGTACAACGGCAGGAGCACCATTTCGTCGCACTCCGCTGCCTTTAGCTGCTCAATCGTCTCGCGCGTGAACGGGTGCCAATACCGCATGGCCACAAAGCAGTGGGCGTCGATGCCCTGACCGCGCAGTTCCGTCTCCAACGCGCGCGCTTGCCGTTCCGTATGCCGACGGATGGGCGACCCTCCGCCGATGGTGGCGTAGTGATGCTGCACCTTGCGGGCGCGAGTGGTCGAGATCAGTTTGGCCAGCGGTTTGCGCCCGATGCGGGCAAAAGGGAAGTCGATGATGTCTGGGTCGCAGAAGAGGTTGTACAAAAAAGGTTCGATCGCTTCCAGCGTGTCGGGTCCACCGAGCTGAAAGAGAACTATCCCCACACGCCGTGCTGTGCGCGTCATTTTCCCCAGAATCCCCAGAACGCCAAGGACTGTACTCCGAATCCGAGCGCGCGAGTCAATGGCGCAGTTGCAAATTTTCAACAGGATACGGTGAATCGCGCAGACCGGCGTTGAAAAATCCGCGGTCCACATGCAATCTGGTCTCTATGCCCGAGTTGCCAGACATAACAGCCTACATCACCGCTCTCGAGCCCCGCGTGGTGGGCCAGCCTGTGCAACGCATACGCCTGGCGAGCCCTTTCTTGCTGAGAACCGTTCAGCCGCCGCTGGCGAGTGCCGAAGGACGAGTCGTCGAAAACCTCCGCCGCGTTGGCAAGCGTATCGCGTTCGGTGTGGAGGGCGACCTCTGGCTGGTGCTGCACCTGATGATCGCTGGCCGACTGCATTGGCGCGCAGCCGCCGCCAAACTCGCAGGCCGCCAGAGTCTGGCCGCTTTCGACTTTCCGAATGGCTCTCTGGTCTTGACAGAAGCTGGTAGCAAGCGTCGAGCGGCGCTGCATCTGGTCAGCGGCGAAGAGGGGCTGCGAGCCCTGGACGCCGGCGGAATTGACGTTCTCGCCGCGGGTCTCGATTCCTTCCGCGCGGTCATGACGGCTGAAAATCATACGTTGAAACGTGCCCTGACCGATCCGCGATTACTGAGCGGCATCGGCAACGCGTATTCCGACGAGATTCTGCACGCGGCGCAGCTCTCGCCGATCATGCTCACCAACAAGCTTTCGCCGGACGATTGGGAGCGGTTATTCGCGGCAACACGGCAGACGCTGGAGCGGTGGATGAATCGGCTGCGCATCGAGGCAGAAAAGACCTTTCCAGAGAAGGTCACGGCGTTTCGTCCTGACATGGCAGCCCACGGGCGTTTTGGACTTCCTTGTCCAAGGTGCGGCGATAAGATTTTGAGAATTCGCTATGCAGACAAAGAGACCAACTATTGCGCGCGCTGCCAGACGGACGGAAAAGTATCTGGCCGACCGGAGCCTGTCCCGCCTGCTGGGATCGGACTGGCCGCGAACTTTAGAAGAACTGGAAGCGTTGAAGCGCCGGTAAACGTTAGGGCCCTATAGCCGAAGAGCTAGACCGGCGCCGGTTCGGCCTTGCTGCTCTGCATTTCCTCAATGACGGCATCGGCAAATTCCGACGTCCCAGACTTTCCGCCGATATCGCGGGTCAATTTTTCCGGGTGGCGATAGACCCGCTCCAGTGCATTTCGAATCTGCGTGGAAGCGGAGTGCTCCCCGAGATGCCGCACCATCAGCAGGGCAGAGCGGAGCAGTGCCGTCGGGTTGGCCAGATTCTTTCCCGCAATATCGGGCGCGGAGCCGTGTACGGCTTCAAACACGGCGCAGTCGTCACCCAGGTTTGCGCTGGGGACGAAGCCCAGTCCGCCGACAAACGCGGCGCACAAATCCGAGAGAATGTCGCCGTACAGATTTTCCATCACCAGCATGTCGTACTGGTAAGGGTTCATGACCAGTTGCATGCAGGTGTTGTCGACAATGTGCTCGCCGTAGGTGATTTCGGGATAGTCCTTCGCCACGTTGCGGGTGCAGCGCAAGAACAATCCGTCCGACAACTTCATGATGTTGGCTTTGTGGATGCAGTGAATCTTCTTGCGGTGGTTCTTGCGCGCGTATTCGAAAGCGAACTTGGCGATGCGCGTCGATGCTTTCTCGGTGATGATCTTTAGACTTTCCACCACGCCGGGTACTACTTCGTGCTCCAACCCTGAATAGAGGCCTTCGGTGTTCTCGCGCACGATGATCAGATCGACGTCCGGATACCGCGTCGGAATATGCGGCAGATTGCGGATCGGACGGAAGTTGGCATAGAGTTCGAATCTCTTCCGCAGAGCCACATTGATGCTGGGAAAGCCGCCACCGACCGGCGTGGTGACCGGACCCTTCAAGCCGACGTGGGTCCGCTCCAGGGACTCGATCAAATCCTTGGGAATATACTCACCCGATTTTTCGTACGCCTCCGCACCCACGGCGAAGGTCTCCCAATCAAACTTCACGCTGGTCGCCTCCAATATGCGGACCGTAGCATTCATCACTTCGGGACCGATCCCGTCTCCGGGGATCAGAGTTACTTTATGACTCATGACTCGATTGTCCTTGAGGTT
This sequence comes from uncultured Acidobacteriaceae bacterium, assembly GCA_963701935.1. Classification (GTDB taxonomy): domain Bacteria; phylum Acidobacteriota; class Terriglobia; order Terriglobales; family Acidobacteriaceae; genus Sulfotelmatobacter. Next base: position 797,351 of record CAVPBT010000008.1, read on the forward strand.
AGCCGTTATGCAGGCTTCACTTTGACCAGATCCTTCAACTCATTCATGAACTCTTTGACGTCCTTGAAATCCAGATAGACGGAGGCAAAGCGCACATACGCCACCTTGTCGTAGCGCCGCAGCCGGTTCATGATCAGTTCTCCCAGTTCGCTGGTCTTGCGCTCGCGTTCCGCTGACTCCATGACGAACGACTCCGACTCATTCACGATCTGTTCGAGTTTGCTGATCGGCACCGGGCGTTTTTCGCAGGCCCGCAGCAGTCCGTTGAGAACCTTCTGGCGATCAAACTTTTCCCGGCGCCCGTCTTTTTTCACCACCATGTAGGGAATTTCGTCGATGCGTTCGTATGTGGTGAAGCGCTTGCCGCACTTCAGGCACTCGCGCCTCCGCCGGATGGACTCCGCTTCCTTGCTCTCGCGCGAGTCGACTACCTTGTCATTCGCGAATCCGCAAAAAGGACATTTCATGGCGCTTGATTGGTCTGGCCAGCGACCTGGCCGATCACTCAAAATTGTAACAGTTGAAAATGGATCGCGAAGCTAACACACTGCATGCCCAGTGCTTAGCCAAGCACCTGCGGGCCCGAGAGGAGGTGTGAAACGCAAAACTGGCGCTCACACCCCCTGCGGTGCGAGCACCAGTTTTTCCCCATGCCTTCCCGGTGACGGAAGGCTTGAAGCTTGCGATCCCGAACCGGGCGGCAGCGACGACCCGCAGGATCTGATTAGAAAGTGCCGCACCCGGGGAACTCTTTTGTCACTACGGTGTCCAAATTTTGTAAAAATTCCTGGCACGCCGTCGTCGGTTTTCGATGCCCATGGTAATAAAGCCCCTGTGGGCGGGGCTGATATCATGAGAATTCCCCCTCTAGATACCCTTGCGCCGGCTGCTTCACCTCGGAATCGTGCTGCTGGCTCTGCCGCTGTTTGGGCAGAGCAACGTGGGAGAACTGCGCCTCAAGGTCTCCGACCCACACGGCTTGGGCGTCAAAGCGTCCGTCACCCTCGCCAGCGATGCCGCGCAGGTTCACCGTAGCCTTGTAACTGACGACGCCGGATTCCTCGTGGCGCGTAATCTTCCTTTCGGCCCATACCAGCTCACGGTTGAAAGCGAGGGCTTCTCCTCGTTCGCTGGGCGCATCGAGATCCGCTCGGCCCTGCCCACTGAATACCTGGTCAAACTGAGCATTGCCGCGCTCAGCACCGCCGTCAACGTAACTGCGGACAGCCCCTTGCTGGACCCGAGCCAAACCACATCCAGCAACCGGATCGACTCGCAGGCCATCGCCACCCGCGCCGCCACGCTCCCGGGACGATCTCTGCCTGATCTGGTCAATTCCCAGCCGGGCTGGGTGTACGAAGGCAGCGCCACCTTGCATCCGCGCGGGTCGGAGTATCAGACGCAGTTCGTCGTGGATGGGGTGCCGCTCACCGAAAACCGCTCGCCCAGTTCCGGCCTCGATATCGAAGCGGACGACGTCGACTCGCTGACGATTTACACAGCCGGAATTCCCGCGGAATTCGGCCGCAAGATGGGAGGCGTCGTCGAAGTCGACACCAGCAAGAGTGACCGCCGTCCCGGGCTTCACGGTGAAGCGGTGCTCTCGGGAGGCAGCTTCGGTACCGCCAACGCTTATCTGCTGGCCCAGTACGGCTGGGGGAAGAATGCACTTTCCGTCAGTGGAGACGCGGCGGTTACGGACCGGTACTTGAATCCCCCGGTTCTGCAGGACTACACCGACACTGCGACCACTAGCGATTTCGCCGTCCACTACGATCGGGATTTTTCCAACCACGATCGTTTCGGCATCACGCTGCGTCGCGAGTTTTCCAAGTTCCTGGTGCCCAACGAGCAGCTTCAGCAAGACGCAGGACAGATCCAACATCGCGACGACTTCGAGACCCTCGGAATTGTTTCCTACGAGCACATCTTTTCGGAGCACTTGCTGGCTGACCTTCATTGGATGATGCGTAGCGACACCGTGGGCCTAAACTCCAATGCGCAGTCGACCCCGATCATTGCTTTTCAGGACCGCGGGTTCAGCGAGCAATACGTGAAGGGAACTGCGTCATATCATCGCGACCATCACGAATTGAAAGCCGGATTCGAAGGCGATTTCACGCATCTTCGCGAAAACTTCAGCGACATCATTACCGACCCGTCGCAGTTCGACCCCGGAACCCCGCCTGCGTTCCAATTTTCTGGACGCCGCCTCGGTCTGGAACAATCCGCGTTCGTACAAGACTTGATCCGGCTCGGCAAGTGGACGGTGAGCGCCGGCCTTCGCTGGGACCACTACCAGCTCCTCGTCAATCAGAATGCGGTCAGTCCGCGGCTGGCCGTGGCTCGGTATTTCAGTTCGGCAAATCTCGTGCTGCATGCCTCTTATGACCGTGCTTTTCAGACTCCGGCTTTTGAGAACATTCTTCTCGCTAGTTCGCCGACGGTCGTGTCGTTGAACCCTAACGTTCTACGCTTACCCGTCCGGCCGTCGCTGGGAAACTACTACGAACTGGGTATGGCTAAGTCTTTTGCGGACAAGCTCAAGCTCGATGTGAACGCCTTCCGTCGTGATTCCAACGATTACGCCGACGACGATCTCCTGCTGAATACAGCTGTGAGTTTCCCCATTGCATTCCGCAGGGCTTCGATCTATGGGGCGGAAGGCAAGCTCGAACTGCCTAACTGGCGCGGTTTTTCTGGCTTTTTAAGCTACTCCTATATTGTCGGCAGCGCGTATTTGCCGGTCACCGGAGGGCTGTTCCTTGGCTCGGACGCCACCAACGCTCTGAATCAAACCAACGGCCGCTTCTGGGATTCGCAGGACCAGCGCAACACGGCGCGCGGACGCCTGCGCTACCAGTTGAATCACCGCGCATGGGTTGCGATGGGAGGAGAATACGGTTCAGGACTGCCCGCTGTCGTGGAGGATACGCCCCAGGCTATTGCTGAGGCCGTCTCGGAATACGGGCAGGCGATTGTGGACCGGGTCGACTTCGCGCGGGGACGGGTGAAGCCCTCGTTGTCGATGGATGTATCCGCTGGCGTCGATTTGTGGAAGCACGACCAGGTGGCGGTGCGTCTGCAGGGTGACGTGCAGAATCTGAACAATCGCCTGAACCTGATCAACTTCGCGGGTCTGTTTTCGGGGAACGCGGTGGCACCGCCCAGAAGTTACTTCCTGCGCTTGCAAGCCACGTTCTGATGCTCAGGTCATCTCGGGCAGGGATTTTCCCTCTGTCCTCTGCGTCCTCTGTGGTGAAAGAAGTTTTCTAAACCACGAAGTACTTCGCCCCCGGATGGTGCACCACAATCGCTGAGGTGCTTTGCTCAGGCTCAAGCAGGAATCCGGAAGTCAGCCGCACTCCGACGTTCTCTTCCGGTTTCAACAAAGCGAATAGCTTGGTCTGATCTTCGAGGTTCGGGCACGCCGGATACCCAAACGAATACCGTGAGCCGCGATACTTCTGATGAAACAGATCGCGAATCTCCGCCGAATCTTCGCCAGCGATGCCCAATTCCTCGCGCATCTTCTTGTGGTGGAATTCGGCCAAGGCCTCGGCGGTTTCGACGCTCAGTCCGTGGAGATAGAGATATTTCGTGTACTCCCCACCCTCAAACAAGCGCTGCGTCTCCACGCTAGCCTTCGGACCGATCGTGACAAGTGAAAGGCCAATCATATCCATCTTTCCAGAAGACTTGGGAGCGAAGAAATCCGAGATACAAAGCCGCCGTCCTTCGCGCTGCCGGGGGAACGTGAAGCGCAGCAACTCGTGTGGGACCGGGTCAGAGCCTGTCCTGAGCCCAGTCGAAGGAACCCGGTCGGGCCGAGCGGAGCTCGGCTGCACCTCTGCGGAATAAACGATCACATCGTTTCCATCCGCCTGGGCAGGGAAATACCCGTACACAACCTGCGGCTCAAACAATCCCGAAGCCGCAATCTCATCCTGCAGCTTGTGCAAGATGGGCCGGAATTTCTGGTCGACAAGCCGCACATAATCCGACTGCGAAGCCGTCTTCAGCTGCCACTGATTCTTGAAGAGCGCCGTCTCGTTGATGTACTGAAATAACTCGGCCAGATCGTAGTCCTTGCGCACGCGCACGCCCCAAAATGGCGGGGTCGGAATATTCGGAGCATCCGCCACGACTGGACTGCGCTCGGCAAATACAGGTCCGGTCTCTTCGTCGATGGCCGCGGCCTTGGCGTACTCCTTAACAGTCTTCCCCTCAGTAAGACGTGTCTGCTTCGCGCCGTTCCCGGTCGCGAGATCCTCCATGATGTGTAGGCCCGCGAATGCATCGTCGGCGTAGAAGACGGCGTTGGCGTACTCGCGGCGCAAGTCGTCTTCGACATACTTGCGCGTCAGAGCGGCACCGCCACAGATCACAGGGAACGCGAGCTTCTGACGCTCGAGATCCTGGATGACGTACTTCATCTCCAGCGTCGACTTCACCAGCAATCCGCTCAGTCCGATGGCGTCGGCCCCGTGCTCCTGCGCCGCGCGGATGATCGTGTCTCCGGGCTGCTTGATGCCGAGGTTGACGACCTTGAATCCGTTGTTCGACAGAATGATGTCGACGAGATTCTTGCCGATGTCGTGCACGTCGCCCTTCACCGTCGCGAGTACGATCGTACCCTTCTGTTGCGACCCGGCCTTCTTCTCCATCTTTGGCTCGAGATAGGCGACGGCCGCCTTCATCACGCCCGCCGAATCGAGGACCGAGGGCAACTGCATCTTGCGCGCGCCGAACAGGTCGCCGACTGTCTTCATGCCGTCGAGCAGAACGGTGTTGATCAGTTCCAGCGGAGAATAATTTGCGGCGAGCGCCTCCTCCAGCAACTCTTCCAACGTCTTCTTGTGTGCGCCGTCTCCGACCGACTTCTCGCCATTGATGATGGCAAACTTCAGCTTGTCCTCCACCGACAGCGTGTCGACATGCGCCGTGGTCGAAGCCGCGGGCTTTCCCTTCATGCCCGCGAAATGCGCCATGTACTTCTGCAGCGGATCGCCGTCAGAATTAGCATCGCGGTGGATCAGTTTGCGCGCCAGTTCCACTTCTTCCTGAGGAATCTTGTACAGCGGATAAATCTTCGTGTAGTTCACGATGGCCATGTCGAGACCATGGTCGACCGCCTCGTGCATGAACACGGAGTTCAACACCCGCCGCGGGTAGGCGTCGAGGCCAAACGAAATATTGCTCACGCCCAGAATGGTTTTGACACCGGGCAGTTCTTTCTTGATGCGCTCCACCGCCTTGATCGTCTCAATGCCGGCGGTACGATATTCTTCCTGGCCCGTCGAAATCGGCAGCGTCAGGGCGTCGAAAATAAGATCGGTGCTGTCTAGGCCATATTTTTTGGTCGCCAGGTCGTGAATTCGGTGCGCGATAGCGACTTTCTTGTCGGCGGTAAGGGCCATGCCGTCTTCGTCAATCGTCAGTGCAATCACTGCTGCTCCGTAACGCTTGGCCATGGGTAGAACCTTTGAGGTCCGCTTCTCGCCGTCTTCCAGATTGATCGAGTTAATGATGGCGCGCCCCGGAATGCGCTTCAGGGCCTCTTCCACGACGTCAGCTTCGGTCGAATCCACGAGAATCGGCGCGGGAACGCGCGTGGCGATCTTTTCCAGAATCGACGTGATGTAACCCTTCTCGTCCTCACCCACGATGGCGACGCACAAATCGAGCATGTGCGAGCCGTCGTTCACCAGTCTTTTTGCCAGCGCCAGAATGTCGTCGTATTTCTTTCCCTGAACGAGTTTGCGGAAATGCTCAACCCGCGTCGTCGTGTTCATCTCCTCGGCGACGATCAGGGGCTTGGGTTCGAGGTCGAGAGGCACGGTGGTATAAGCACTGGAAGCAGCACCCGCGCGCTTGACCTCGCGCTTCGCGGGTTCGACACCGGAGACCGCGTCAACGACGGCCTTGAGATGGTCCGGGGTCGTTCCGCAGCACCCGCCTACGATACGGACTCCATAATCCTGCACGAAGTGCTTGTGATACTCCGCCAGATCCTCCGGCTTTAGCTTGAATACAGCCAGCCCGCCCTGGTTCTCTGGCAAGCCAGCATTCGGCAAAACGGAGACTTCTCTCGTCGAGTTCAGGCCCAGATACCGTACAGCATCGTTCATAAGGTCCGGACCAGTGGAACAATTCAGGCCCAAGATGTCGACATCGAGGGGTTCGAGTGCGGTGACAACAGCACCTATTTCCGTCCCCAATAACATCGTCCCGGATTCTTGCAGGGTCACTTGCACCTGTAACGGCAGGCGCTTGCGTGCCTTCTTCATCGCATCGAGAGCCCCAATCGTCGCGATCTTCGCCTGCAGCAAGTCAAAGCAAGTTTCAATCAGCAGCACGTCGACCCCACCTTCGATGAGGGCGACTGCCTGCTCTGTATAAGCGGCAACCATCGCATCGAAGCCGATGTGGCCAAGCGACGGCATTTTTGTGCCCGGTCCCATCGATCCCGCGACGAACCGCGGACGGTCTTTGGTCGAGAACTGCTGCGCGACTTCCTTGGCGAGTTGCGCGGCCTTGAGGTTGATTTCGTGTACTTTGTCGCGCAGGTCGAATTCCGCGAGGACGATCCCGCTTCCCCCGAAAGTATTGGTCTCAACGATGTCGCAGCCTACGCGGAAGAAGTCGGCATGGATGTCGCGAATAATGTCGGGACGGCTCAACACCAGCACTTCGCTGCAATTCTCCTTGCCCCAGTAATCGTCCAGGGTGGGATTGCGCTTCTGAATGTTGGTCCCCATCGCGCCGTCATAGACGACGACGCGTTCCTTCACGGTCTGTAAAAAGTCAGCCATTGCAGCTTCTAGCTCCTCGCTTCTAGCTATAGATCTGTTTGTGGGAATCCGTGTTCATCCGCGTGAATCCGTGGCCAAGAAGTTAAGTTCCTCACCACATGCACGAACGCCGGTCTCGAATGGACCGGCGTTGATCAAACTCGAAACCCTTTTCGAAGTTTAGCTCCCCGGCACCATCTGCGCCGGCGCCCCACCGTCCACGTCGGCCTGGTTGAATATGACGTTGGCTCCCATGTGTGCTGGCCGGGGGGCCAGCATTTGCTCCTTGCGGTAGACCAGGTTGCTGGCATTGAAGGTCGCCAGCTCAAATCCATGCCCGTGGGTGATCGCATCCGTGGGACACGCTTCCACGCAATACCCGCAGAAAATACAGCGGTTGTAATCGATGTTGTAAACCTTGGCGTAGCGCTCGGCACCACTGACGCGGTTCTCGGCGGTGTTTTCGGCTGCCTCGATGTAGATGCAATTCGACGGACAGGCGGCCGCGCACAGGAAGCAGGCCACGCATTTCTCCAGTCCGTCCTCGTCGCGCTGCAACACGTGAGCGCCGCGGAAACGGGCCTCAAAACGCGCCCCTTTCAGCGGTCCCTTGCCGTCGGGATAATTCTCGACGGTCGTCGGCTGGAACATCTCCATGAAGGTGATGCTCATGCCTTTGGCGATGGCGGTGATGTTTTTCAGAACCGACATGTCGATATTCAGTATACCGAAAGAGGTGTGAATGCGTCGCGAGGAGAGCCGCCAAATGGCGATTAAGTGCGGTCGAGCTGCGCTCGACCCTTCGACTTCGCTCAGGGCAAGCTAGCCGATGGCGGCTGTCTCCACTTTGATCGCCTTACTTATTTGGCGGAGTTGAGGGCGCATGCTCCGGCACCGGAACCGCGCTTTCCATCCAAGCCGTATACCAGAGGTCCAGCAACATCTGCGATCCGGCGGCGAGGCGATGAGTGGTGAAGTCGTATGCGGCAGGAGTGCCCTTGCCTGTAAATCCTCCAGCTTTTTCGAGCGCGTAGACGTTGTCCACCTTCCCATTCGACTGCCGGAGATAGGCAACGTAACGCGCGAACGGATCGTCGAGCTGCTCGGGACTCTTCACCAGTCCGGAGAAATCCTTGGCTGTGATGTTTGCCGCCACATAGGCGGACTCAAACTGCCCATGGATCGTGTGCTGCGTCGTGTATCCGTTGGGGTTCGGCCCGACCCAGCCGTTGTACTGAATTGTAGTGTGCAGCGGCTGCGAGCCATCGGCAACGTAGTGTCCGAGCCAGCCTGCGTAGAAGATGATGGCGCGCTGCACAGCACTCGTAGGCTGATGCGCCGCCAGTCGCTGCCGGTATTCGCGGAAGGCCGCCTTCAGCCGCCCGTAGACTTCCATCGTGATGTACGGCTGCAGCCCAACGTGCTCCGGAAGATAGTCGTCCGGGTGATCGGTGGTCGAAGCGCGCTTCTCATAGAGCTTGCGATAGAACTCATAGCGGCCCTGGGGCAGCGGATCGAGCCACGACACGCGTTCGAGGTCAATGAAGTGATCGGCCTCCTGCGCGTTCTTCAGGGCAAATTCCGAGGGACTACGCCAGCGGTCGGGTTCAGGCCCGAGGTACGCGATCTCGACCACCGCGCGTCGCAGAAATCCGGGCATCGTCGCTGGGATCTTCTGCGCGGCCACGCGGTTGATGGCGGTGTGTCCCTCGTTGCCCCACGCGACAGCCGCCGGGCTCTGCAAAAGAACCAGGGCTGTCAGCGCCATGCTGACCAGCCCCCGTCCAAATCGCCGAGTTTTCATTTCACTCCGCAGAAGTCAGTTGCTCCTCTCGCTACAAATCAGAATGTAAAATGCATCGAGAGCTGCAGGAAGCGTGGGCTGCCAATCGTGTGCTGGATCACGCCCAAGCTACCCGACGGGGGAATCGAGGGCGGACCTACGTAATTGGGAAAGAAGTCCACGTCGTTGTTCGGAGTGTCGAAATCGGCATGGTTGAAAATGTTAAACGCATCGGCCTCAAACTTCAGCTGGTCGCGCTCTTTGAATGAGAACTGTTTGGACAGGCTCATATCAAAGCGCACCTGAAATGGGCCCCGAAAACTGTTTCGGCCTGTAGTTCCATACAAGGATTCAAAGTCATCGCAACCGCTGCTGTCGCAAGCCGGAACCCCACTGGACCCCGGTGCCACGAACTGGGGTCCAAAATCAGCCGCGTTGAGCTTACAGAGTGCCGGCGAAACTCCCACAACTCCCACGGGGCAAATACCGCCCCTTGCTGCCTGCTTGGCAGTTACGCCCGGTACCAGCGGCACAATGGGGTTCCCAATATAGTTGCTGGTGCCGTAGTAGAGGCTCGCCACCGAGCCCGAATAGTCGTAAACGCTATAGGGCTGCCCGCTTTGCGCCACCGTTTGGCCACCAATTGTCCAGCCATTAACCACGTAACTCAACGCCCCGCTATCCACGAACTTGGGAATCGTATAGCTGTAATTGACCAGAAAAACGTGGGTCTGATCGAAATCCGAGGACCCGTAGTTGGCTCGCGGACTGGCCGGATTGTTCCCGGTGAAAAACAATCCTAGGCCGCTTTGCTCGTCAAGCGCGTGAGACCAGGTGTAAGACGTGGTGAATTGCAGGCCGTTGGACAGGCGCTTGTGCACCTGTACTTGCAACGCGTTAAAGTTCGAGATACCCTCCGCCTTATACGACACCGAATTCATGTCGTAGCCGGGATAAGGCACGCGGATCGGCGCATTGCCGGCGTATTCGTTCGTATAGATCGGCTCGCTATCCAGGTACAGCGGAGTGGTACCTCCGTAGGAACTGGTCTGCCCGTTCACCACGTTCGTCGGTGTGGCGATGAGTGGCTGGTTGAAGGGGATGGGCAGCACCAAGTGGGTACCGTGATTGCCGACATAACCGACCTCGAACATCCAGGTGTTGGAGGGCTGAAATTGCAGGTCGAGTGTCCAGTTCTGCGTATAAGGCAGTTTGTTATTGATATCGTAACCGCCAGACAGGAATGGGCCATAAAGATTGCCGGTCGGCCAGCAACCAGGATAACCGCAAGCAGTCTGCTGAAGATTTGGCAGGTAAGAGAGGAAGTCGGCTCCCGTGGCTGGCGGCGGTGGTGGCAGAGTCGTGCCGAACGGCTGATCGAGTGTAGCACCCTGCGCGACTGAGATCGGTTGGACAAACGGAGGCGCCAGCGTGACGCCGAATGGGCCGTTGAATCCCGACCCCGCGCTCGGAGACAAGTAGCTGAAGAACTCGCCGCGGTCGAAGTACATACCGTACCCTGCGCGCACGGTGAGCTTAGACATTGGAGCCCACGCGATGCCGATGCGGGGCGCCAAACCCCACTGGTGATTTTTCATGAGTGAATTGCTGGCTCCGGGCGTGGCGCCAGTCTTGTTATTCCCAGCGATTAGCAGGCCCGAGTTGGTAATTACGTCAGTCCCGGTGTCGCAACTGCCGTAGTTGTACCACGTCAAAGCCGGGTCTGCCGGAACTCCATTGACGGTGCACTGCGTGTAACTGTATTTCGAAGGGTCAAAACCTGTGAGCTTGCCGTATTTTTCCGAGAGCGGCCCGTCGACGTCCCAACGCAACCCGGCCGTTACTGTGATGTTTTTCCTGAGCTTATAATTGTCGTTGATGTAAGTACCGACGGTATTGGCACGATAGTAGCGGTTAGCTGAACCAACGAACTCAGTGCCGCCGTGCAAGTCGCCTTCCACGAAGTCAAGGAAGGTCTGGATGTCAAGCGTATCGGTATTGGTGTTGTTATTGAGGACATTGAGTTGCGTGTGGTCCCATGTCGTCCCAACACTCACGACATGCTTTCCTTTCACCCAACTCATGGATGTCCCGTATTCCCATTGATTCTGGATCATGCCACCATCGCCGAAGCTGGTGCTGGGACCAAACTCCAACGAACTGTTAGGACCACTGATGTTGGGGTCCCCTTTTTCAATGCTAAGGTCTGGAAAAGTCGCCGCGCCTGGCAGGCTGATACCCACCGAACCTGCCGTGAAGTCTTTTGTTGTATTTGCATAAGCTCGCAGGCGGGTGAATCCCACATGCTGTTCCCAGGTGAGGTTGGGGGACAGCACGACGGAGTTCGAGAGCGAAAATACCTGACTGCCCGCGGAAAGCTGTTGGGCAAATCCCAGTAGCGAACCGACCGCGCCGAAAGGATTGTTGGTGGGATTGCTCTGAATGTAATATCTTGCGGCCAAGCGATCCTTGGAGCTTACAACATAATCGATGCCGGCGATCCCTTGATTTACGCGGGCTTGCGTATTGGGGCCTTGCACGACGGCATCGTAGCCTAGCGTTTTGGCATTTGCCGGAGTGTACTGTGCGCTTGGCATTAGATACTGCCCGTTAGGAAGTTTGGCATTCAGGATCTGCGACGAGGCGCTATTGATCTGGCTCGCGGTAATGGTTTGGCCAGTGGTGCTGGCGTATGTCGCCTGAATCATGTTGATGATGCCCTGCGTACTGCGGTCATCCGTCAGATACAGAGGTACCGTCACATCTTTGGTGGAAGCCTCCGCATCGGCAATGTGCACTCCCTGATAGGAACCAAAGAAGAACAGCTTGTCCTTGATAATCGCGCCGCCGATGGTCCCGCCAAAAGCGTTTCGATTCAGGAAAGGACGAGGCAGAAAAGGTTGATTTGTGACAGGGTTGATGCCAGCCGCATTATAGAAATATGGCGCAGCATTCATATCGCTGTTCTGCCACTGTTCCCATAGTGAACCATGCACCGCGTTCGTACCAGACTTAGTCAGTACGCTGATGTGTGCGCCGCTGTTGTTGCCCTGTGTGGCGTCGTACTGCGAGGAGTTGACGGCGATCTCCTGAATGGCATCCGGGGGCGGGGTAGGAAGAGCCTGGCCAATCGCCCCATACACCGATGTGCTGGTTTGAATTGTGCCGCCCGCACCGAAGTTCTCACCGGTGTTGAGCACGAAGCGGTTCTCGCCCACTTGGCTGGTGGAATTGCCGTTAAAGAGGTTGTTGGTGCTGATACCGTTCAAGGAGAAACTATTGCTGGTGTCGCGGTTCCCGTTGGCGAAAATGGCCTGATTGCCAAGGCCGGTGTTGGCGCCCCCTCCACCCAGGAAGTCCGCATGCACGCCAGGGCTAAGAATTGCCAGTTGCGTGAAGCTGCCGGTGCCCAGCGGAGTCGTTTCGATGGTGTTGGTATCGACGACATAGCCGATCGTGGTGTCCACCTGGTTCATCAAGGGTACAGCCGTCACTTCCACTGTGGTGCCGATCGAGCCCACCGCCAGAGACGTATCCACGGTTGTCGTACGGTTACCGGACACCAGGATTTGTGTGTGCGTTTCCGTTTTGAAGCCGTCCTTCGTGACGGTGACTCGATAGGTTCCGGCGGGAAGATCCGGGATCTGGAAAGAGCCGTTCTTGGTATGAGCAACAACCTCGAGGTTGGTCGCGATATTGACCGCTTTCACCGTGGCGTCGGATACGACAGCTCCCGACGGATCACTCACCGTGCCGGTGATCGCGCCCAAAGTTTGCTGGGCGGAGGCAAACTGCGTGAGAAAGGCAAGCGCCAGCGTGACCACAAAAAGAGCGCGCGAGAACTTCGAAGCAGACACGAAGAGGCTAGGCAAACGCACGGTAGAGCCCTCCTGTTAAATGGAAAGCCCTTATATCAAAACGACTTGGAAGGATTCAAGGAAGTTCCGTGCAAACGTCGTGAAAATTCGATGAATTTTTCTTCAGGTTCGTAAAAAGAATCTTTCTGTTCGCGGGCAGACAAAGTTACATAACATTCCTGTCCCGCTCAAGCCGCGCTATTCTCTAGCTGTGAGCCAGCCTGTGAAACCATCCCTTCCGCTTAGAGTGGGATTGTGTGCTGACTGCCGGTTCAAGCGGTTGATCGAATCAGATCGTGGGTCGAGCTTTTATCTTTGTGAGCGCTCTGCAACCGACGCGCGGTTCCCCAAGTATCCGCGATTACCCGTTCTGCAATGCGCGGGGTATGAGCCATTGACCGCGGACCCCGGGACAAAGGCGTGACGGCGGTCACTGCATAAACCGCGCCTTTCCTGCAATATCGGCTCGATATTTGTCACGTGAATTGACCTCTGGGAGGGAATCGGATCATGTTCCTGAAGATTCTTGGCACAGGCGCAATCGTGTTGTTTGTGGTTTGAGTGGTGGCCGTGCTCCAGGGCTGGAGCAAAGCATCAACTACCGATCATTTCATCGCTCTCGCGTTCATCGCGGCGTTCGGCGTTGCCGCGACGTGGGGCGTGCGAACGCTGTTTGGGTTGGGACACTGACAGGAGATGGCGATGCCTGCGCAGAAGACGAAGACGAAGCCGATTTCAGAAAACGCATTCGCGGGTCACGCCAAGCAGCCTACAGACGCGGAATTGGCCGAGGCCCTGGGCAACAGCCACGCCCTGTGGCAGAACCTCGTGACCGACCTGCAGCACGATCTGAAATTGGATGGGGAAGAGTGGAACAGCTACTCCGTCAAGGCCGGGTGGTCGTTTCGACTGCAAAAGAAAAAACGTAACATCGTGCACCTGGGCCCTCGCGCCGGTTGGTTTCTGGCTTCGTTTATTTTGGGTGAGAAGGCAGTCGCGGCCGCACGGAAGAGCAAGCTCCCGGGGCGCATCCTCAAGATGATCGACGAAGCCAAGCGTTACCCTGAGGGAACCGCCGTGCGCATTGAAGTGCGCGATGCTCCGGATGCTAGCGTCGTGAAAATGCTGGCGAATCTCAAGCTCGAGAACTAAACCCGTAGCGGAGTCGGATCACTCCAATCCAAGTTCTTTCGCCAGCGCCTTCCATTTGCTGTCAACCAGCGCCTTCGTCTTCGTATCCATCACGATCTCATCGGGCCACGGGCGCGTGAAACCCTCGCTGGCCCACTTGCGCGTGGCGTCGATCCCCATCTTCGATCCGTAATTCGGCAGGCGCGAAGCGTGGTCAAGTGAATCGACCGGACCTAGCGTAAATTGAATGTCACGCTCGGGATCGATGTGGTTGAAGACCTTCAGCGTGACATCGGCGATGTCCTGCACGTCGACATCTTCGTCAACGACGATGATGCACTTGGTGAACATTGCCTGGCCAAGTGACCAGACCGCGTTCATCACCTTACGTGCCTGTCCCGGGTACGATTTCTTGATCGAGACGATCATCAGATTGTGAAACACGCCTTCGACGGGGAGGTTGATGTCCACTAACTCCGGGATCGTGAGCCTCATCAAGGGTAGGAAGATTCGCTCCACCGCTTTGCCCATGTACGCATCTTCCTGCGGCGGCTTGCCCACGATTGTGGTCGCGTAGATCGGATCCCTCCGGTGCGTGACGCAGCTGACGTGGAACACGGGATACAGATCTTCGAGTGAGTAGAAACCGGTGTGATCGCCGAACGGACCTTCGCTGCGAAGTTCGTCGAGATGCACGTGCCCTTCGAGCACGATTTCGCTTGAGGCGGGCACTTCAAGGTCGACCGTCTCGCACTTCACCAAATCGACCGGGGCTCCGCGCAGAAAGCCGGCGATCAGGTATTCCTCAATCTCAGGTGGCGCGGGAACGATGGCCGAAAAAGTCACCGCAGGTTCGGTGCCGATCGCAACCGCAACCTCCATCTTCCCGGACGGACGTTCGCCTTCGGGGACCACAGATCCACCCGACGAGCGCGCCATGATGTCCACCGCCGCAGACCTACCCTCGACCGCGGCCCGCATGCGCTCTCGTGCGTGCTCTGCTGCAACTTTCTGGCGCTGCCAGTGCATTCCCGTCGTGCGCTCGTCATAAACCTGCATCCGGTACATGCCCAGATTGCGCTTTCCCGAGCGCGGGTCGCGCGTTGTGACGCAGGGCAGAGTGATGAAGCGTCCCGCATCCTTGGGCCAGCACTGCAGGATGGGAAAATCGAGCAACGAGAACTTCTCGCGCTTGATGACTTCTTTACATGGACCAGTGGGCACCGTACGCGGGAAGAACTTGCCCGCCTCCGTCAGTAGCGGAAGCATCTTTAACTTGTCGAGGAATCCTTGCGGAGATTTCACATCCATAAACATCCGGATGCGACCCGCGATCTCGTCGAAGGAATTGACCCCGAGAGCGAGCTTCATGCGCGCGTCGGAGCCGAACTGATTGATCAGGACTTGCGATCCGGCATCGCCTTTCAGGTTCTGGAACAGAAGCGCGGGGCCGCCCGCGGCGCCCTTGGCATCGCGGCTTTTGGACACACGGTCAGTGATTTCCGCAATCTCAAGAACGGGGTCAGCCTCGGTCTGGACGCGCTTGAGTTGGCCCGCGCGATCGAGCGCTGCGATCCACTGGCGGAGGTCGTCGAAGGGCAAAGGATTCCTCTCTATGTGACCGACGATTATAAGGGATTCAGGAAACCAGAAAACTTCTTTGCCACGGATTCACGCCGACCGACGCGGAGCAATCCTTGTCATCCTGAGCGGCCTTCTTTTGCCGCGAAGGACCTATGCAATTTGCCAGTGCCAGCAGATCGCACTGGTCCTTACGCTTTGCTCTGGATGACAAACGACGAATGGCTTTATTTTCTTTGTTCGAGCTTCACCGAGGCCGTGACCGGCTGCCCATCTCGCAGGACTTTCACTTCGACTACTTCTCCCACCTTGCTGCGGCGAAGCGCATCGGTAAAGTCGTAGAGATTCTTGATGGGCTTGTCGCCGAATTGGATCATGATGTCTCCAGCCTTCAGTCCAGCCTTCGCCGCAGGCGAGTTTGGCTTGACGTCGGAAAACTTCACGCCATTCTCGGTCTGCCCGAAGTCGGGAATCGATCCGAAGTAAGGGCCGTAGCCTCCGCCAACACCACCGGTGGCAGGTTTGTCTTCGGCGACCACTTGAAATGCGGGGGTATCGGGCGCATTCGCCAATTGCAGCGCAACGTTCTCCACCATATCGAGCAATTGCGCAGCCGAGGGGGCGTTGATCTTGTCCCACGTGTCGGACGGCTTGTGATAATCCGAGTGCAGCCCTGAAAAGAAGAACAGTGACGGAATCTTCTTGGTCACAAACGAAGTGTGGTCGCTCGAAGAATATCCGCTGGCAGAGTATTCGATCTTGAAAGGCGCATCTTTCTGCGCCTGTTCGAGCACGGCCTTGAATGTAGAGCCGGTGCCCACTCCGCCGATGTAGACCTTGTCATCTTTGATGCGGCCGATCATGTCCATATTGATCATGGCCACGGCCTTCGCGAGCGGCCGCGTGGGATTCTGCACCCATGCCGCCGAGCCGAGCAGCCCGAGTTCTTCTCCGGCAAAGTCCATGAACAGAATGCTGCGTTTCAGTTGCCCCTTTTGCGGGGCGAGCAGGCGCGCTAGTTCGAGCACTCCCGCGGTGCCGCTGGCATTGTCGTCGGCCCCGGGATGAATCTGCCCAATCTGCGACGGCGCCAGCGAATCGAAGTTTCCCCGGCCGAGGTGATCATAATGAGCGCCAATAATCACGTATTCATCTGTCTGGCCCGGCAGCCATGCCAGAACATTGTTCACCGTGGCGCGGGTCGTCTCGATGTCGATATGCAGAGACAAATGAAGCGTGTCGGGAAAGGCAAACGAAGCGGGCTTTGTGCTCGAGTTGATCTGGTCTTGTACTTCTTTCAATGATTTTCCAGCGGACTGAAACCAGGATTCCGCGACCGCGTTCTTCACCTGCACCATCACCAAGCCAACGTTCTCTGGGCCGCTGACGCTGCCGAAGCGCGTCAGCAAATCTTCTTCTCCATCGCCGAGTTTTCCATTGAGCACGACCAGGGCCTTCGCTCCGTGATTGTGGGCGTTAATGGCCTTGGTGATCAGTTGAGAGTGCTGTGTCAGCCCGTGGTTACCGCTCTTTTCCGCAAAGCCCGAGGGTTCGTAGCGCAGCACAACCACGATCTTGTCTTTCACATCGAGGCCGGCGTAGTCGTCGTAGTGGAATTCCTCGGCAGTAGCTCCATATCCTGCAAAAACCAGCGGGGCCGCGACCTGGCCCGAGGCGGAGAAACTAAACGGCACGAACTCCTGGTTGATCTTCAGACCGTTCTTGGATTCCGTAGTCTGTACCACGAAGTCGTTGTCAGACTTGAGTCGCGCCCCTGTGATTACGATGAACGGCTGGGTGTATCCGTGCACTCCCGCAGGTGGAATGCCGAGTTCCTTGTAGCGCTTCTCGATCAGATGTTGAGCGCGCGCCAGGCCCTTGGTTCCGGCGCCACGGCCTTCCATGTCCGGTGCGGCCAGCGACTTGATGTCGTTGAGGTAGCGTGCTGGATCGGCCTGCTGTACCGGAGTCGAAGCGGCGATGAAGACGACTGCGGCGGCGAGTAAGGACAGAATGCGATAAGAGCGCAGGCGATTCGGCATAGGGATTATTCGGTGAACCGAAAATCGTAGGGGGTCGCACCCACGGTGTCAATCATGCCGATCAACCGCGAAAACTCTCCGGATACAGCTTCCGGTGGCAGTCCGGGCAAATTCCGTGACTGAAGTCGGCCTCAGTGTGGTGGCGGATATAGGTTTCGAGATTGTGCCATGCGCCTTCTTTGTCGCGGATCTTGCGGCACGAAGCGCAGATAGGGAGCAGTCCACTTAAGGTTTTGACGCGTCCCAGAGCCTCCTGGAGTTCAGTGATTAGGTGTTCGCGGTCGGCTTCTGCGGCCCTGCGCTCGGTGATGTCGCGGATGATCATGCAGGTGCGGGTGTCCCCCTCAGGGCTCTGGAAGACGACCGACGAGATTTCAATCGGGAAGAAAGTGCCGTCCTTCCGGCGTGCTCGCAGTTCTCCGTGCGCCCTGCCCGTTCGTTGCCTCTCCTCCACCAGAGCGGCGACCCGGGGATCCGCGCCATCCACCAGTCCTAGACGTCCTTCCTGCAGAATCTCCTCTTTTGTTCTGCCCAGAATTTTGCAGGCAGCCGGATTGGCATCGAGGATCGCGCCGTCCGGCACGGTCAACATCAACCCGTCGAGACTGTTTTGAAAAAGCAGGTGGTAAAGGGTCTCGCTCGAAGCAATGTCCTGCGAGGATGTTTCCGTCGTCTTGTCGAATGCCATGAGTTCGGGTCTGGTAGATGATCCCGCGGTTTCCGAGCGCCGCAGGAGATTTGCTGAGAATTGAGGGAATTCTAAGCGAGATCGCCGACAACGGCAACTGACGGAAGTGCACCGGCCGCCGTTCTTACTCGGCAAGCTCGAGCTTGGCAAGTTCGAGCACGGCGTCCTCAATTTGTTTCCACGCTCGGGTGCGCGGATCGATTACGTCGAAGTGTCCTGCGCCGGGAATCTCGAGCAGATGCACGTCTTCCTTCTCTTTCCCCGGCCGCTTCTTTTTGGCAGAAACGTAGTCACGACTGAAATCAGGGGGAACTACGTCATCTGCGGAACCGTGAATCAGCCACTGCCGCGCTTGGGGAATGGAAAGGCTCATGGGATCGGCTTCGCGATAGTGGTCGGGAACCTCGCCGGGCTTCCCGCGCAGGAACTCGACCACGGCGTCGTTGCTGAGGTGGAGTTGGTATGCGCGTTGCAGATCGACTACACCGGCGAGAGAGACGACGCGCATGATGCCGGGCTCGTGAGCGGCGAGGCACAATGCAAGCTGGCCTCCAGCGGAGTGCCCCATTAGGACGATTCTGGTCGAGTCCAGGTTGTGCCACTGGGCATTCTGCAAGAGAAAGTGGTACGCCGAGCGAATGTCCGCAAACGTCCCGGGCCACCGTCCGCCCTCATTACCCACGCGCCGGAATTCGAGATTGGCCGTCGCCATTCCCTCCGCACAGAGAGCCGCACACAAGTGCCCGGCATGATCGAGATTGTACTTCGCGCGCCAGTAGCCTCCATGGATGTTGATGACCAACGGATAAGGCTGCTTGCTCTTCTCCTTCGACGAAGGCAGACGCAAATCGAGAAACTGGTTCGGGTCCGATCCGTAAGCAAGTCGCGCGTCGGCAGGCGGCGGCGCCAGACTGAGGATGTCATCAGACATATTCGAGAAATAATTCTAATCGCCGAAGGGATTATTCGTATCGTAGAGCTTCGATTGGATCTAAGTTGGCGGCGCGCATGGCCGGGACCATTCCGCTGACCACGCCCACCACCGCCAAGATGGAGGTTGCGACCAAGAGAATCATGGGCGACACAATCAGGCGGATGTCAGCCGCCTCGGCGTGCGACGCCATCGCGCTGTAGAAAGTGATGCGGCCCGCCATGATCGACACCGCGTACGACAGGGCAATTCCAAGCAGACCCCCGGCGGCTGTAATGACCATCGCCTCCGACAGGAACTGGAAGAGAATGTGGTGCCGTCGCGCTCCCAGCGCCTTCTCCACGCCAATTTCCCGGGTGCGCTGCGTTACCGAAACCAGCATGATGTTCATCAGCCCCACTCCGCCGATGCCCAGCGTGACCGTCCCAATAAAAGCCAGCAGAACCTTCAAGGCCAGCGTGATGATGCCGAATTGCTTGAGTTGTTTCTGGGCATCAAAGACGAACACGGCACGATGGTCGTCCACTTTGAAGTTGTGGGCGGTGGCCAGGGTTCCCCGAATCGTAGCCTCCAGTTTGTCGTGGTCGAGCCCCGCGGAATCCATCCAGATCCCATCGAGATAGTGATTGTCCTTGAGCACGTCCATCGAGTTATAGGGGACGTAAACGACTCGGTTGTTATCGTTGTCCCCCTCCTGCATGCGGGGCGCTCCGACTCCAATTACTTCGAACGTAACGCCATCGATACGAATCGATTCGCCCACCGCCGGCATGCCCGAGAAGAGCTTGTCCCGGGCCTCCGATGCGATGACGGCGTAGAGCCCATGCTGCATGTTGTCGGCATCGTTGAGGAATCGTCCCTGCGCGATATCGAGATTCCAGATCGCCTGAATGGATGGGTCAAGACCCATCACTGGGAAGGTGAACGAGCGGTTATTGTTCTGGACGGTCGAGTCTTTTTCCGCCATCCGCACGACGTGCCGGCTGAGCGGTATGTTGTTGCGCAGTAATTCAATGTCATCATTAGTGAACCGCACCGAGACTCCTGCCTTGTTTCCCCCGGCTTGCTGTGACGTTCGCCCGGGAAAGATGCCCACCGCGGTTGCACCAAAGCTCTCAAAAATCGTCTCGATCGCTTTCCCGAACCCATTACCGTAAGAAAGCAGCAGCACGACCGTGGCGATGCCCCAGGCCATTCCTGCCATCGTGAGCACCGTGCGGCGCAGATCGTGGCGCATGGCGGAGTACGCTTGTTTTAAGAGATCGCGATGCATGCTATTCCTTGCGGAGGGCCTCCACGGGCTCGAGCAGAGCGGCGCGCCGGGCGGGATAAAGACCAGCGGCCACGCCCGCCACCCCAAGCGACATCACCGCAAGAGCTGCCGTCGATGCCACTAACTTGGGCGGATCGAACCCGTCCCCGAGATCAAACCCGGAGAGGAGTGCCATCAGCCCGGCCGCGCCTCCAATACCGATACCCCCACTCAGCATAGTCAAAAACGCACCTTCCACGAAAAACTGGAACATGATGCTGGCATTGGTGGCGCCCACGGCTTTGCGCAGTCCGATTTCCCGGGTGCGGTCAGCGACTGCGACGAGCATGATGTTAATGATTCCGATCGCACCCAGCGCCAGTGTGACCAGTCCTACGCTGCCCAGGAACATGTTCATGGCATCGAAAATCTTGCCGATCTGATCGACAGTCTTGATGGTGTCCCACTCGTCGAACGAATCCGGATTGTTGGGATCAAAACCATGATTGCGGGCGATGATCTTGTGAACTTCCTGTCGCGCCGTCTCGTGCACCGCACGCGAACGAGGCTGATAGTTAATGAAAGAGATCACATTCGTGCCAATCCCTGCATTCAGAGGCCGGAAGTAGTCCTGCATGGCATGAAACGGAACAAAGCTCTGGAGATTCTGGGTATTGTTGTCCCCATGGCCGATCCGCTTGAGGGTGCCGATGACTTCAAAGCGAATTCCGTTCAAAAGAACAGTGGCGCCAACCGAGGGGCGCCCCATAAATAAGGTGCGGCGAGCTTCATCCCCAAGCACGATCACGGGACGCTTCTGTAGATCGTCCATCTCGTTCAGCCAGCGGCCCTCATTCAATGGCAGGTAGCGGATCTGATTGAACGCGGGGGGAACGCCCAGAATGTTGCCGCTGGCCTGGTAGAAATCGCTCACGGCGCGGATATCACTGCGCCGGATGACGGGAGCGGCCGCCCCCACACTGGGGCATTCGCGAAGTATGCTTTCGTAATCGCGGTAGTCGAGATAGTACTGGCGCAGAGCGGTGAAACTGCCTTGCATGACCGGGGCCCGGCCCGACCAGATGAACATCACGTTCTCGCCGATCGAGTCGAACTGCCTCCGGTTACCAGCTCGGAAGCCTTCGCCCAGACCAACCAGCAGCAGCAGGGAGCCCACTCCCCAGGCGATGCCGAACATGGTGAGAAACGAGCGCAGCTTGTGCGCCCAGAGCGCGCGAAAGGTCTGCCCGATGATGTCGAAGATGTGGCGCACGTAATCCATTATACGGACCTCGACTCGGTCGGGTTCCAATGCCGTTCCTGCGCAGTTTCAGACCTCGGACCTCGGGCAAGCGACAGGTCTGAGGTCCAGGGTCCGAAGTCCGAGGTCTGCTCTGCGATTTTCGTTTCGAATCGTGCGCGAGTTGGTTATGCTCTAGCGGGATGATGACTCTTGCACTGAGCGAACTGCTGGGCGCCACGGTGTACGACCCGTCTGGCGCGTCCGGACGAGTGCGCGAAGTGACCATGACTCCGCAAGAGGACCGCTCCCGCATCTCCTCCTTGATCGTGAAAACCAAGTCAGGCAACCGCATTGTTGCCCTGGCGTCGGTCTCGGCGATCAATGGTGGCATCCGGACGACCACTCCGTCGGCAGAATGGCCAGCGGTGAATGGGACGGAAGGACTGTTTCTTCTGGAACGTGACTTGCTTGACCAGCAGGTCATCGACATCAACGGACGCAAAGTGGTCCGCGTGAATGACGTCGATCTTCAGGTCGATGCTCCCAAGGACAAGAACGCGGCCACGCATCCCGTGCTGCGCGTCCATTCGGTCGATGTCGGCGCCCGCGGCGCGGTCCGGCGCCTGCTGCGCGGTGTGGCGCCCAAGACCGCATTGCACGCGCTGCTTGCCAGAATCCCTCCCCGAAGCATTCCATGGAATTTTGTCGATGTGATCGAGACCGATCCGGCACGGCGGGTGAAGCTGAAGATCTCAAACGAAGGCCTCGCCAAGTTGCACCCGGCCGACATTGCCGACATCGTGGAAGATCTGGCGCCCGATGAGCGGCAGGCGGTGTTTCAGACCCTGGACGAGGAGACGGCCGCCGAGGCCCTGGAGGAGGTTGAGCCCAAGGTTCAGAAAGCGATTGTGGAGTCGCTGGATTCCGGCAGGGCCGCCGACATCGTTGAGGAAATGGATCCCGACGCGGCTGCCGACCTGCTGGGGGATCTGCCGGAAGAGCGCAGCGAGCAAATCCTGGTCCAGATGGAACCGGAAGCCCAGCAGGATGTCGTCGAACTGTTGGAGCACCGCGAAGAAACCGCCGCCGGCCGCATGACGACAGAGTTTCTTGCGCTGCCGGTTCAAGCCACCGTGCAGAACGCCATCGATTCCCTCCGCGAATTCGAGGGTGGAGTCGAGGTGGTCAGCACGATCTACCTGGTCGACTCTCACGGAACTCTGGTCGGCGCCGTCCCGCTCGCGAGATTGGTTCTTGCGCCCACGTCGGCTCCCATGCTGTCGTTGACGCAGGAGCCCCTTGTCCTCGCTCACGAAGGCGTCGAGGAAAATGAAGTGGCGGAACTGTTCGATAAATACAACCTGCAAACGCTCCCCGTGGTGGACGAGCACAACAAGCTGAGTGGCGTCATCACCTCCGACGACGTGATCAGCATGTTGCGGGCAAAGCTGTAGCGCGGAAATCATCGTTGGGGCTAAAGTGCGGTACCGGCCCGAGACCTAACACTCAGGACCCAACGCCAAACCAGCGCCCGCACCAACTCTGCCATCTCTAAATTCCATCAGGTGTGCACTTTTCGTTTGGTTAGAGTCGCTGCGTACGTTTATCCTGTGGCGTCCTTCGTGGCCTGAATCTGCTCCAACCATATGTCAGCGAAAAGTGCGCATGAAGTTCCTGAAACGTTCGAAAACCCGGATCCTGTTGTTCCTCGCCGTCGTGGGGCCGGGTTTTATTACCGCCAACGTCGATAACGACGCCGGCGGCATCCTGACCTACTCCCAGGCCGGGGCTCAATTCGGGCATCTTCTTCTCTGGACCATGATCCCGATCACGCTGGCGCTGATCGTGGTGCAGGAGATGTGCGCCCGCATGGGCGCTGTCACCGGCAAAGGCCTGAGCGACTTGATCCGCGAGGAGTTCGGTCTCCGCATCACGTTCTTCATGATGATCGGCATCCTCATCACCAATTTCGGCAACATTGTGACGGAGTTCATCGGCATCGCGACCAGCCTCGAACTGTTTGGCCTCCCTCGGTTGGCGACCGTACCCGTGTGCTGCGTCATCGTGTGGCTGATTGTGGTGAAGGGCCAGTACAAGAGCGTGGAGAAAGTCTTCCTCGCCGCTTCGTTCTTCTACGTCACCTACATCGTTGCGGGCGTGCTGGCGCATCCCTTATGGAAGGATGCGACGATCGCCACATTCAAACCGCCTGCACTAAAAGCCTTTCGCGAGCAGGCCTATCTTTACATGGTCATCGGCGTCGTGGGGACCACGATCGCGCCCTGGATGCAGTTCTACCTGCAATCGTCAATCGTAGAAAAAGGAGTGACGAAGCGCGGATTTAAAGCGTCTCGCCTCGATGTTGTGACCGGCTGCATCTTTACCGACGTAGTGGCGTGGTTCATCATCGTGGCCTGCGCCGCGACGCTCTACATTCACGGATTTCGCGATATCAAGTACGCCGCCGATGCCGCTCAGGCTCTCAAGCCGCTGGCAGGGGACTACGCCTATATTCTCTTTGCGGTCGGTCTGTTCAACGCGTCTTTGTTCGCTGCTTCGATTCTGCCGCTGTCCACCGCGTATACCGTTTGCGAAGGTCTCGGATTTGAGTCTGGTGTCGGGATGAAATTCGGCGAGGCCCCAGCTTTTTACTGGCTGTACACGCTACTGATCATTGCTGGAGGCGCAGTCGTCATGATCCCAGGACTGCCCCTGGTCAAAATCGCCGTGCTGTCGCAGGTCGTAAACGGCGTGGTGCTGCCCTTTGTCTTGATCTTCATGCTGTTGCTGATTAACAAGAAGGACTTGATGGGCGAGTACGTGAACACTCGCTTGTTTAACGCGGTCGCTTGGAGCACGACGGTCTTGATGATCGGTCTTACGGTGGCGTGGTTCTGGACGCTGCGCTCGGGCTAAAGCAGCTTGCCCGCGGCCAACTCCCGCACCAAGGTCAAGTCGGCTTCCAGAAAGTCGTACTTGGGCAAGTCCTTGGGCTCGGCCCACTGCATGTCGCGGAAAATGCGGTTCTCAAGTTCTCTCTGGAACTCGCGCACGATATAAAAGCGGAGTTCAACCATCCCCCCGTTCGGGTACTCGTGCTTGATCCGACGAACTTCATCCCCAACGGTTGCCAGGATGCCGAGTTCCTCTTCCAGTTCCCGGCGCAGAGCATCGCGAGGCTGCTCGCCTTCCTCGATCTTCCCCCCAGGGAACTCCCACTTCAGCGGCATGGTCTGGTGACGCGTGCGCTGGCACACCAGCAGCTTGCCGTCTTTGACGATGAGGCCTGCGACCACGCGCTTCATAGCTTAGGTGCTTCCGGCGCAGGCACGCTTGAGGCCTGGAGTGCGCTAGCCACGGGATCGACGCAACTGGTGAAGGTGAAGGCGAACGCCGCCAGACCCTGCGAGCATCGCAGTTCCAACTCGTGCTCCCCAAACTCGCGGTTGTCGACCAGCGAGTACATGCGAGCCGAGTCGACGACGATGTAGCTTTCTTCCACGTTTCCGTTGGAACCGGGCCGGAATTGAACGTCTCGTGTCGCGTGCTTGCGAGCCAGCGGCTTGCCGTCCTGCAGAATCACTACCTCGGCAACGCTCGCATGGGGAGAAGCCATGACCAAGTTTACGGCGGACGCATCGTATTTCAATCGCAAACTATGCGCCGCAGCTTCCACTGCCTCGAAGTACTCGGCGGTCGATGCCCACCTCCCGTTCGCGTAGAAAAAGTTCTCTTCCACTTTGCCCGTGAAGACATAGTCGGCAATCTGATCTTCTTTGAATCCGCCTTCGTTGCCGATCCTCCCTCGACGGTTTCCCAGGTAGAGTTCGCCCGACGCGCGATAGCAGACCGCGCCCATGTGATCTTCTTCGCGCACTGGCTCCATAAACGCAGGCAATATCACGTTCGGATCAACCTCCCGCAGCAGTTCCTGAATCACCTGTTCGCACTCCCCATAACCGCCTTCCCCGAAGTGCCCGAAGCGCAAGTAGCCGTCTTTATCGAGCAAATACTTGGTCGGCCAGTAGCGATTCGCAAACGCCTTCCATATCTCGCGATCGCTGTCGATAACAATAGGATAAGTAAGCCCGAACTCGCGGATGCCCCGCTCCACGTTCGACTCGTACTGGGCAAACGTAAACTCCGGCGTGTGAACTCCGATGACGGTCAGGCCCTTGTCTTTATAGCGCTCGTGCCACGCCTGCACATAAGGCAGAGTGCGAATGCAGTTGACGCAAGTGTAATCCCAGAAGTCGACGAGCACGGCGCGCCCGCGCAGTTGGCGGAAGCTCAAAGGAGTCGAATTCAGCCAGACGCGCCCGATCTCCGGTGCGCGCACCTTACCCTTCTCGACTCTCATCTTCGTGCTTTCATGAATGTCTGTTATTGTCCCGAGGCTTCCAGTTTCTTTCCGATGAGCATGGCGCAGTGCTGTACCAGATCCTGATGTTCGGCCGTGAACGCGGCGGGGAAGTGGCTGTCAATATCCAACTCGCCCACGACTGTACCACGCACAAACACCGGCACGACGATCTCAGACCTGGTTTCGAGCGAACACGCCAGATAGCGCGGATCCTTGCTCACATCGTCGATCACGACCGTTTGTCCGCTCGATGCCGCCGCTCCGCAAATACCCTGGTTGAGCGGAATGCGGGTATGCGGCGTCATGGCGCCTTCGAACGCGCCTAGCACCAGCATGGGCGGCTCCGCTCCCGGCTCCAGCATGTAGAAACCCACCCAGTTATATTTCAGCATTCGATCGTGCAGCAGTTTCACCATCGACTGCATAAGTTCCTGCGCCGTGGGGGCTGCCTGAGCCAACTCAGTCATCTCGAGCCGAATTTCCTCGATTCTGCGGGCTACGTGCATAGATGAAATCTTAACTCACTGCATGAAATTTCAGGCCTGCAACCCGGAACCGCAATAATCGTGCCGGATTCCTTTGGTGTCAGGGAACAATTCGGGATGGATTGCGAAGGCGAGCGCGTCCAAACCTTGCAGCAGCGTAGGTGCGGGCGTGTTCAGAAATTCGTCTCGAATGCAGAACACGCGTCCAGAAAGCGCCGCCGAGGTCTGCTGCCAGTTCCGATCCGCAACGATCTTTTCCAGAGGGACGCGATCGCCAGCCCCACACCACGCCGCGATGATCACTTCCGGATCGAGCCTTCGAATTTCCTCAGCCGAGACCTGCCGGCCCGGAGCGCCAAGGAACTCGCCCCCAGCGGCCTCGACCAGTTCCGCGACCCACTTCTGTGAGGCGATGACTGGCTTGCCCCACTCCTCACACCACACTCTCGGTCGAGCGCTGGCGGCGGTTCGGGCGCGAACCTCGTCAATCCTGTGCTGCATGGCCGCGATGACTGCCTCTCCCCGATCCGTCGCGCCGACCGTGCCAGCGATGGTTGCGATGTCGGTATAGACATCCGCCAGGGTTGTCGGAGCCAGGCCGAGAAACCGCGCACCCGCTTTTAGGATTTCACTGACCGCTTTTTCCTGATAGGGAACCGCCGCGATCACCAGATCGGGCTGTGCAGCCACGATCTGTTCGGTGTTGGCAGTCCAAGAGTCGGCAAGAATCAATCGCGAGCCGTCAGCGACCTCGGGGACCACGTCAGCGCAATAGCGCGTGCAGGCCACCACGCGCCCAAGTTCGCCAACCGCATTGAGAACAACGGTCGCGCTCGGCTGCAGGCATGCGATGCGACGCGGATGGTGTGAGCGAGGCATGGTCGAGTCTAGGGTTTGAGTTGGCGTAGCGCCGCAGCAAGCGTGTCCAACGCCAATTGTGCGGCATGGGTCGAAGCTTGGGGGAGGCCGCCCACCGCAGCGATCAACGTTTCTCGGCGCAGTGACCGAGTATCGTCCACAGTCTGCCCCGCGACTAGTTCTGTCAAAGCCGAGGCACAGGCCATCGAGGGCACGCACCCTTTGGCCTTGAATCGAATCTCCGCGATGCGGCCGGAATTCATTTTCAAGCTAAGTCGAAGCACGTCTCCGCACGCCGGATTTTCGATCTGCGCGATGGCGTCAGCGTCCGCCACTTCCCCCGCGTTCCGTGGGTTCTGGAAGTGGTCGAGCAATTGTGCGGAGTACATACCAATCAAATTGTAAATGGCCCGGACCCCTCGGAGCTCGGTGCCAGTCGTCAGCGACACTCTCCCAAGAAAAACATGAAACCATCGTCCCAGCTCTCCGGTAAGCGTATATAGGAAAGGAAAATGGAACTGCTAGAAGAGCAACCGAAGGTGTTGGAACACTTCGCGGCGGGCGAGCTCGAGGCCTTCGAAACTCTATTCCGCCAGTTCCAGGGAGAGGTCTACAGCTGGATCGTCCGAATCGTTCGCGACCAGGCTGCGGCCGAGGATCTGACGGTGGAGACATTCTGGCGGATTTACCGCGGTCATGCGCGCTTCGATCCCGAGCGCAGTTTCGGCGCCTGGGCCCGCAGGATTGCCAGCAACGTCGCGATCGACTATCTGAAGACGGGCCAATCGCGCGAAGGAGCATGGGCCGGGAGTCCGGCGGTCGAATCCGCGCCGGATCAGTGCGCTGGTAGCTCCGCGAATCCGGCGATCCAGCGGGAACTGCGCGAACGCACGCAGTTGGCCTTCCAGGAGTTGCCTGCCAAGCTTCGCGTGGTCGCTACTTTGGCGCTGGTTGAAGAGTGTCCCCACAGCGAAATCGCTGCGGCGCTCAATCTTTCGACCGCCGCGGTGAAGTCACGCTTGTTTCGGGCGGTGCGCCTGCTGCGCAAGAAACTAGGAAACTTGGATACAACCTATGAATGAACAAGAACAAGAGAAGTTTTCCAACCAGTTGAAGCAGTCGTTAGCCCCGATGAGCCGGGAACTGAATCGTGACTTGTGGCCCAACATGCTCCGGCGCGTGAATGAGGGCGCCCGCCACCGTCAATGGATAGCCCTGTTGTTCTCGCCGGCCGCTCTCGCGTCGGTGCCATGGTTCGACTGGGCTTTGCTGGCCGCGCTGGTCATCGGGATATGCGCGTTTCCGAAGTCCATCCCGATCTGGCTGTATCACTTTTAATTCTGGAGGTCGCTATGAATACACATCCTTATCTCCGCGCCTATATGGCCGGGAGTGCCGTGCCCACCATGATGTTGCTGGTGGTGCTCAGTGGTTTCCTCGTCGCTCGCTATACATTCCAGATTCCCATTCCTATTGAGCGCGCGATTATCTTTCCGATGGCGTTGGTGCCCAATATTTTTGGAGCCTGGAACATTTTTTACTTGTGGCTGCGTCCCCACCGTCACCTGCCGATTGGGCTTCACGGGGCGATCTTGCCGTTTATTCTGGCGCCCACTGGATTTGCCTTGGCCACCTGCTCAGGATTTCTTGCGGCGAGTTCCAGCGGCCTGGTCTGGTTCCATGAAGTTGTCGTGCCCTACGCTTTTCTGGCCGTCGGGTTCTCGTGCGCTCTGATTGCCTACTATCTGGTTTGGAAGTACCTGGTGGGCTTCTTCAACGAGGTGTTGGGGATTGCTTGATGGAGTTTACCCGCGGGTTCCATCGGGGAAGTAGACGGTCCATCCACGTTGGCGGGCTGCCGCTTCAAGATCGGGATTGGGGTTGACGGCGAAGCCGTACTTGGCAAGGGCCAGCATATCGGCGTCCCAGCGGGAATTGCCGAAAGCCGCGTCGATCTCTTTCTTGACCACTTCGCGCAGCGCTTTCGGTTTGCCCGGACCCGAAGGGATGCGAACCAGTCGGTCGGTAATCACTCCGTTTTCGAGTTCGACTTTCGTCGCGAGGATGCGGTCTTCGGCAATGCCGAACGCCCTCATGCCGGTGCGAATCACCCATTCGTTGGACGAGGACACCGCCCAGACTTCGGTGCCACG
The DNA here is from genome assembly GCA_963701935.1 of uncultured Acidobacteriaceae bacterium. Taxonomy (GTDB): domain Bacteria; phylum Acidobacteriota; class Terriglobia; order Terriglobales; family Acidobacteriaceae; genus Sulfotelmatobacter. Next base: position 826,512 of record CAVPBT010000008.1, read on the forward strand.
TTCCTGGAGGCGGCGCACCAGTTCTTGCATCTCAGCGAACATCTGCCCGGGGAACGCGTGCCGCATGAAATCCGCCGCGGCCTTCATCATGGCGGTCTCGGTGATACCTTTGTGCATCGTGACCATTTCTCCGCACATGTCGTCTTCACTCACGCGTCCAGCCTTGTATTCGAGGTAGCGGGCACGCATCGCCCGGCCAACCTCATCGCTCACCACGCCCGTCTTGATCTCCCAGTCGAAGAAACCTTCCCCAGCATCCCCCGACCAGAGTGTTCCGTCGCAATCAAATGCCGCCACCCGCGGTTCCAGCCGCAGAACGGATTCAAGGAATTCATTTTTAGTTGGATTTAGAGCGCGCGCCCCGGAAGTTTCCATGCACTCCGACAATAACGTGCGGAAACCGAAATGTGCAAACCCACGTTACCTGATTGGCAAGTACGCTGCGGAAGAACTGCCTTTGCGTTGCCGTGGAAGAGCGGCCCTTCAGGGCCGCGTAGAGGTGTCGAAAAATGTCGTGGGCTTCAGCCCCTGTGAACCAGGGCCGCGTAGTCGTCGGGCGTATTGATGTTCAACGCAACAAACGGATCGCTCACCGCGACGTATCGAATGTGATCCTGATAACGATGCTCGACCTCGCGGGCACTGGCAGTCGGCGCTGCCTGCCGGAAAACTTCAATCAATTCGCGGCCCGCAAGATACGGATGCCCGTGCTTGCCCGCTAACTCCGGCACCACCGCCCACACGTCCTGCGGAGCGGATTCGAAAGCATCCCGCAATAGTTGAATGGTTCCCGAGCCAACCGGTGGCCGGTCGACCAGCGTGATTACGGCAGCGTCACGGCCATGATTGAGTACATCCTGCAATCCCACCTGCAGGGAACTGAACTGCCCGCGGGTGGGATCGGGATTGATCACGATCGACGCCCCATTGGCATACGCAATCGGTGCCAGGGCCGATTCGTTCTTGCCAGCGACCACGACGACGAAATCAGTCGTGAGCAGCAGGGAACGAATCGCCGCCGACAGGAAAGTGTCCTTCGACGGAGGCTGTCCCTCGACCTGTGGTGGCCAGGGCAGCAGGGCTTTGTCGGTGCCCATGCGCGAGGATTCCCCGGCGGCCAAAATGACTCCGGCGAAACTCGGGGATCGTGCCATGTTGCGGAAGATAGCAGAAAAGCCTGAGGAAAGTCAGTGAGCGGGGATACTACGAGTGCTCGCCTTCGTCTATGGCCTCTTCTACAGCCTCGGCGGCGGAGGCCGCGCCAGATTCCTCCCGCGCTCCTTTAAACCAGCTCAGATGCGGCAGGGCAGAGTTGGCATGCCGCCGCACCGCGATTAACTCCGCAGTAATGGCGACGGCAATCTCCTCAGGCGTGATTGCCCCAATATCGAACCCGATCGGAGCATGAACGCGATCGAACAGATGGGCGGGCACGCCCTCGTTCTGCAGCGTCTTGAAGATTTCAATCACCTTCCGCTTCGAACCGATCATCCCTACATAGCGCGCTCGGGTCTGTACCGCCCAGCGCAGAATCCGCATGTCGTCGCGATGTCCGCGCGTCACGATCACGATGAAGGAAGACTCATTCGGGTCCAGCTTCTGCGTAGCCTCGTCAAAATCGAGCGCATGAACTTCGTGGGCTGTAGGGAATCTCTCCTTGGTCGCGTACGAGGAGCGGTCATCGGTTACGGTGACATCAAATCCAGCATTCGCGGCTGTTTGGCAAAGATTGAAGGCTACGTGACCTGCGCCGAATATATAAAGTAATGCTGGAGGTAGTATCGGCTCCACGAAAACCTCGAGTGTCCCGCCGCAGACCAGGCCTGTGTCGTACTTCGGATCCTGGTTCAAGTCGAACTTTAAGGTCCGTGGCTTCTCCGATTCCATGACTTCGCGCGCCGCCTGCCACACGTCCGCCTCGACGCATCCGCCGCCGATCGTGCCCACAATCGAGCCGTCGTCGCGCACCAGCATCTTCGCGGTCTTGAACGACGGAATCGACCCGCGCACGTTGACGATCGTGGCCACGGCCCCGCGGCGTCCACTGCGGCGAAGCTCGACGATCTGTTCGTAGATATCCATGGCGAGCGCGACTCTACTTGCAGCCTTGATTATCAGGCGGTCAACAAAAGAGGTCAACGGCTAGCGACAACCAGAGCCCTGGACCTCACGGCTTCGCTACCAGCCCCGTCTTCCAGTAGGCTTGGTGACCAATGTAGTCATCGTCGGGCAGGTTCGCGATGATGAGACGCTTCAGTTGCAACGGGTCGACTTTTGCCCGCTGCATTTTGTAGGCGATCGTGCCGTCGGGTCGAATCAGCAGTGTGTACGGCACCGCTGCGTCCCAGTCGGGATCGAACGCGGCCAACTGCGCGTAGAGGTCGGTCGAGCCCAGGATCAGGTTGGTGCTGGTGGCGTGCTCCGCGTCGAGCACCTTCTGCACCCCCGCCTTTTCATCGGGGTAGTTGATGCTCACGGTGACCAGGTTAAAAGCGCGATGTCCGTACATCCCGTACATGGTTTCAAACTCCGGCAGCTCTTTACGGCAGGGGCCGCACCAGGTCGCCCAGAAATCCACCAACAACAGCTTGCCGGTGGAATTCCTGCGCAACGCCTTGAGATCGTCCAGGCTGACAGTCTTGAGGCTGACCGGCTGCTTCTCAATCTCCGCCATCTCCTGGCGGCGGCCTTCTTCTTTGTATATCCACTTGGTCGAGCAGCCGACCGACGGAGTCTTCGCGAGCGGCACCGGCTTGCCGGTGAGCACAGCATCGAGGGCGAGCCGGGCGTCGCGCTTGGTGACCAGCGGCTCACGCGGATTGTCGTCGATGCGTCCCTCGTAGCGCAGCTTGCGCTCGGCGTCGAAGAGGAAGACGTGCGGGGTCGCGCTCGGCCCGTAGAGGTTCGAGATCTTCTGGTCTCCACCGTCGTAGAGATACGGGAAGTTGAAATGCCGGTATTCGGCGCGGATCTTCATTTCTTCGGGCGAATCGCCAACGTCGGTGTACCCCATCTCGTCGAGGCGCACCGCATTCGGATTGTTCGGCTCAATCGCGACCACTGCGACGCCGCGGTCCTTGTAGTCGTCGGTGATCTGCTTGAGCCGAGTTTCGTAGAGCTGGGAGGTCGGGCAGTGATTGCAAATAAAAGCGATCATCAGAGCTTTGGCGGTGGCATAGTCCTTTAAGCAATGGGTTTGGCCGTCCACGCCGGCAAGGCAGAAATCGGGGGCTTGCGATCCGATGGCGAGAGGGGGTGGGCCGTGACCTTCATCGTCGTCTTGCGCGCTCACCCGCGGAGGGAGCAGCGCGAGTAACGCCAGCCCTACCAGCACTGCAAGCGAGTGGAGATTCTTCGGTGGCGCCCAAAGGGAATAACCCATGATTAAGATTCCTCAGGATGCAAAGTCGCATTCTACATCGGGGCGTCGTGCGCAAGTTTCACGGAGTAAGAACGGTCGACCGTGTGATAGCTTGAAATGCGCTGGACCTTCAGTCGCGCGAAGGAGCTTCGTCCATGAAAGCCGTCCGCATTCATCAGTTCGGTGGTCCCGAAGTTCTGACGTACGAAGACATCCCCGACCCGCAGCCCCGCAAAGACCAAGTGCTGGTGCGCGTGAAGGCCTGCTCGCTCAACCACCTCGACATCTGGGTCCGCAAAGGACTGCCGGGCGTGAAACTGCCGCACATCCTCGGCAGCGACGTTGCGGGTGAGATCGCAGAAATCGGCGAATACGTCACCGGATTCAAAGTAGGGCAGCGGGTGCTAGTCGCGCCCATGCACTTCTGCGGACATTGTTCGAAGTGTCTCGCTGGACTGCAGAACCAGTGCCGCGAGTTCACGGTTCTCGGCAATGCTGTCGACGGCGGCAACTGCGAACTGATCGCCGTTCCGGGCGCCAACGTGATTCCGTTTCCCGATTCTCTCGATTTCAATCAGGCAGCCAGCGTCCCGCTCGTTTTCGTGACCGCATGGCACATGCTGGTTGGCCTCGCCGCCGTGCGCCCCGGACAAACTGTGCTGGTGCTAGGGGCCAGTTCAGGCGTGGGCATCGCTGCCATCCAGATCGCCAAGATGTTTCACTGCCGCGTCATCACCACCGCTGGAAATGAAGAAAAACTCGAAAAGGGACGCGCTCTCGGCGCCGACTTCGGCATCAATCACTACAAGCAGAAAATTTCCGAAGAAGTCCGCAAAATCACCAATAAAGAAGGCGTCGACATCGTGGTCGAGCACGTGGGCCTCGCCACTTGGGATGAAAGCATGCGATCCCTCAAAAGCGGCGGCACACTGGTAACCTGCGGGGCCACGACCGGACCCGCCGTGGGCCTCGATCTGCGCCATCTTTTCGCGCGCCAGTTGAGGCTGCTCGGCTCCTACATGGGTACGATGGCCGAGTTACACGAAGTTCTAGGCCACGTATTCGCGGGCCGACTCAAGCCGGTATTGGATCGGACCTTTCCCCTCGGTGAACTGCGAGCGGCGCATGAATATCTGGAGAAGAGCCAGATGTTCGGCAAGGTGGTAGTGAACCCGTAAGATTGGGCTTACTCCGTGTCCTCTGCGTCCTCTGTGGTTTAGAATGTTTCCATGGCCCGCGAACTGAACTTCGGACCCTACGTCGACATCGAAAACGGCACTAAGACCGTCAAAGACCTCACCTACGGCAATCCCACGCCTGAGATGGTGGTCCTGACTACGCTCGACCAAGCCGTCAACTGGATGCGCAAGAGTTCCATCTGGCCCATGACATTCGGTCTGGCCTGCTGCGCCATTGAAATGATGTCGATGGGCGCCTCGCGCTTCGACATCGCGCGTTTTGGAGCGGAGGTCTTCCGCCCGTCGCCGCGGCAGAGCGACCTGATGATCATTGCCGGCCGCGTCTCGAACAAGATGGCTCCAGTCATCCGCCAGCTCTGGGAGCAGATGCCCGAGCCCAAGTGGGTCATGTCCATGGGCGCGTGCGCGACTTCAGGCGGGGTTTTTCAGAACTACGCGCTGGTGCAGAGCGTCAATCAGGTGATCCCTGTCGATGTTTACGTTCCCGGCTGCCCGCCGCGTCCCGAGCAACTCATTTACGCCATTACGCTTCTGCAGGAAAAAATCCAGAAAGAACGCGGCACCATCAAGAAGGCTCTGAACATCGTCTAGGAATCACGGAAGCTTGAAATTAATGGTGATTCGCTTCTGGACCTCGATGGCCTTGCCGTCGAGCGTCGACGGACTATAGCGCCATTCCTTGACCGCGGTCGTTGCCGCGGAGGCCAGCAGCGCAGATCCGCTGACGACCTTTATGTTGTGAATCGAGCCATCCTCAGCAACGGTCACATCAAGAGTCACCAGGCCTGCTAGCCTCTGGATCCGCGCCTCCGGAGGATAGATCGGATTCACCCTGCGGATGAGCGTTGCCTCGGTGACGCCCGTGGAAACTCTTGCCCCAAACGCTGGTAGAGTGGTCGGAGACGAACCCAAACCGGGAAGGTCAGCCGGAGTCTTCGAAGGCGTCACTTCGACGGTAGGAGCGGGTTCGCTCTCCAGACTCGCCGTTGCGGAGCCCAAGGTCGATCTGCCGGGACTCACTCCTGATCTCTCGGTTGCCGGACTTGTGTCGGAATTTGTCGGTTGTGACCCGACCATTTCCGGATCGATCTGGGCGGCGTTCTGCAGCACGCCCTCCGTCTTAGATCGTTCCAACGGCCGGCTGGCGATGCCAGGGTTGGGTTTCAGTGGCAGGACGCGAAGCGCTGCCCTGCCCGGAGGTTCCTCGCGAGGACTCGAGGAGGTTACGAGTGTTTCGCTCGCGGCGATTTCGGCGGAGGAATCGCGCCAACTCCACCACGCCACCACAGAAAGCAACAGCAATGCGATCGCCACAAGCGCCGGAATCCAATAGCGCCGCTTGGGCGAATATTCGTCGGAGAACTTGGCCGCACGGGGCTGCTCCTCAATATCCTGGGAAGCGGCGCGTTGCGACGTGACGCTTGGCGTTTCGAACAGCGCGGACCGTCTGCCCGCAGAAGTTACCGAAACGGCGGCACGGCTCGGCGTTCGGCCTTCGCGATCATAAGCAGCCTCGGCGATTTCGGACAACGCTCGCAGGGAATCGATCTGTTCGGGGCCGAAAGCGTATCCACGAGTTGAGAAGGCCTCCATAATTCCGACGATTCCCACGGCGCCGCGCAAGGGAACAACCAAGATCGAACGGACTCCTAGGCTAAAGCAGGCTTCATGGTCGACGCGCGGGTCGGTGGCGGCATCGTTGCAGACCAGGATGGTCGCACTGCGCAGACACTCACCTGAGATTCCCGACTCCATATCGAGCGGGGCCCCCAACTCGGGAGCAATCTCGCCGCTTCGTGCCCGGCAGACGATGACTCCGTTGGCGCGCAAGGCCAGCGCCGTTCCGTCTGCGCCCGTCAGCACCCGCGCTGCATCGGTGGCCGCCCGCAGAATCGACTCCGTAGAGCGCGCGCCCCCATCCAGGGACTGACGCAGAACCTCGACAAGCGCGAGGGTATCGGAAAGCTGTGGTGGTCCCGGCTGCCCGCGATATAAGGCAACAGGCAGGGCATCGTGGCCGGGTAGGGTGGAGCCCGAGAGGTTCGGAAGCGGCGAAGTGTCCATGGCACGGCCCGTAACGATCAGAGTTGGCCAGTGACGAAGTCGCGAGTGGCAACGAGTTTGGCGCAAATCGAAGGGCCTGTCAATCCCCACAAGTCCCTCCTGTCGGTAGCACATGATATGTCCGGTTGAGATAGCAAGTGATATGTCCGCTTTGCGGGCGGTGAGGATGGGAGACCATGCGGAGCATGGAAGCTTATCCGAGGGCCGCGATGGAGCGGGCGATGAAAGTGCAGGACGTAATGTTGCAGGCGATGGCGAAGAAGATCACCTGGTGGCAGGCGGCGGAGATCCTGGGCATCAGCGACCGGCACATGCGGCGGATTCGGGAGCGCTACGAGGAGGAGGGTTACAACGGGTTGCTGGACCGGCGGCGGGGCCAGCCCTCGCGGCGGCGGGTGCCGGTGGCGACGGTGGAGAAAGTGTTCGGGTTGTACCGGGAAAAGTATTTCGATCTGAACGTGCAGCACTTTCACGAGAAGTTGGCTGCCGAGCACGGGATCGAACTGAGTTACACCTGGGTGAAGCAGGCGCTGCAGGGGGCAGGCCTGGTGGCGCGGGGACGCAAGCGCGGGGCGCATCGGAAACGGCGCGAGCGGCGGCCGTTGCCGGGGATGCTGTTGCATATCGACGGCAGCCGCCACCAGTGGTTTCAGGACGAACGCTGGTACGACCTGATCGTGATTCTGGACGATGCCACGAGCGAGATTTACTACGCCCAGCTGGTGGAGGAGGAATCGACGGCGACGGTGATGGCGGGACTGAGGGAAGTGATCGAGCGCAAAGGCGTGTTCTGCGCGCTGTACAGCGATCGGGGCAGTCATTTCTGGCTGACGCCGAAGGTGGGCGGCAAGGTGGATTATCACCGCCGCACGCAGGTGGGGCGGGCGTTGCACGAGTTGGGCGTGCAGATGATCCCGGCCTACTCGCCGCAAGCGCGCGGGCGCAGCGAGCGCAACTTCTCGACCTGGCAGGGCCGCTTGCCGCAAGAGTTGCGGCTGCGCCAGCTCGGGACGCTGGAGGCGGCGAATCGGTTTCTGCGGGAAGACTACATCGCCGAGTTCAACCGCCGTTTTCAGGTCGCGCCCCGGCAGCGGGGCAATGCTTTCGTGCCCTGCCGGAGTCGTGATTTGGAACGGATTTTCTCGCTGCAGTTCGAGCGCAGTGTGAACCGCGACAACACCGTGAGCTTTCAGAATCTCAGCTTGCAGATCGAGCGGGTGCGCTGGCGGGCGACGTTGGCGGGTTGCCAGGTGGTGGTGCATCAACACCTGAATGGAACCTTGAGTCTCACCCACGGACCGCATTGCCTGGGTCGCTACGACGCTGGCGGTCTGCCTCTGACCGCCAAGGCTTCTACAGAGCTGAGCAGGGGAAGGGGAACTGCCCCCTTCCCCTGCAACCCCATCCCCAAAATCAACCCAACCCAAACGGCGAGGGCACAACTTTGAAACCGGACATTTCACTTGCTACAAAAAGCGGACATTTTAACTTGCTACCAACATCCCCACAAGTCCCTCCGAACGCCCCTCTCAGAAAGGTTTCCAGCGTTGGGGCGGCCCCGCGCTATAATGTCGGCAAGTGGCCCTGGGGTGTTTTATGCAGCGTCTCCACGTCGCGTCCCTCCTGTTTCTTCCCGTTCTTCTCCCGGCGATCCTTGTCAACGGACAAAGCGCTGATCCTGCTCCGCCACAGGACCATTCGCCTGCCGCGACGTCAACCACCCAGGCGACAAAGTATCAATCGCCCGCGCCGCCCATTCCTGCCAACGCCCCTCGCATGTCGAAGCAGACACGCTACGAAATCATCCGCGATTTTGAGACTCAGATCGTCTACGCGCGGACCGTCTTTCCCATGGGAACGAAAGGAATCAAGCTGAAAGACGGCATGACGACACCGAACGGGCTCGAGTTGCAGCAAGCTCTCGCGATCACGGGACCCGCTATAAAGCCAGGCGATCCGGCGCACATCTCGTACGTGCACATCAAAGATGACCACATTCACTTCGATATCAACGGTGGTCCCGTCCACCGCAGGAAGTGGTACGAACACATCCAGGTGGAGGGAGCCAATGGTGCTCCGGTTCAGATGGGCCCTAATCAGTCGGCACAGAACCCGCACGGCACTTATCTCGATGTCTACTTCGACAAATATGTCCCGGAGATGACCGCCCGGCAATTGCGCGATCTGCTCTATCCCGTGCTTGATTTCAATGCGCGCAACAAGGAAGAAGCCTATCTCGACACCGTGCCGCCTAAAGTAAAAGAGGCAATTCAGGCGCACCACGTACTGGTGGGCATGAACACCGAGATGGTGCTGCACGCTCGAGGGAAGGCTCCCAAGAAAGTGCGCGAGCGCGACGGCGACACCGAATACGAGGAATGGATCTACGGTGAACCGCCAGCGGACGTAGACTTCGTCCGCATCGTAAGCGACGAAGTTGTGCGCGTCGAAACCATGAAGGTCGGCGGCCAGAAAATCGTGCGCACGGAAAAAGAAGTGATCCTCGACAAGCCCGACAAAGATACCGAGGCAAAGAAGGAACAGGACCGTCCGGCGAATGCCCCCAGCCTGCGCCGCCCCGGAGAAGACTCAGAAAACGCTCCGAGGCCCTCCGACGGAATCTCTCCGGTCCCTATCGCGGCGCCGCCCGATACTCAGCAGCCGCCGGGGAACCCAGGCCCGGGCGAGATGATACCCGGTCACAGATAGACTCCACGCGGGTGCGGACGGTCCGCTCACCGCCGCATGTTCTCCATCCGATATGATGTTCGGCGGAAAGGAGACCCTCACATGCGTGTGTTGATCTTAGGCGGTGCCGGACTGATGTCAGCAGGAACGGCGCGCGACCTTCTTTCGAGCTTATCGACCGGCGTCACCGGAATCGTGGCGGCCGATGCTAACCCCGAACGACTCGCCGCTCTCAAGCAATCCCTTCCCGACGCCCGCCTTCAGACTCGCGTTTTCGACGTCAACGATCGCGGCGCGATCCAATCTCTGTTGGCCGACTGCGAACGTTTGTATCAACGGCGTCCCCACTTTTGCCGGATTCCAAATGCAGATCTTCGAGGCTTGCCTGCAGGCCAAGCGCCCCTATGTTGATTACGGCGGGATGGGCGTCTACACCGTCCGCCAAAAGGCCGAGCACGACAAATGGAAGCAGGCAGGCGCCACCGCGGTCATCGGACTCGGCTCCGATCCCGGTCTCTCCAACATCATCTGCCGCGCGGTCGCCGACCGGCTCGACCGCATCGATCGCATCAACCTGTACTGGGCCGCCACCAAGATCGGCGCGGAAAACCCCGTGCTGGTTCCGCCCTACAGCATCTCCACGGTTTTGGCGGAGTACGCCAATCCCAGCCAGCAGTTCCTCGACGGCAAACTTCAAGAAGTGCCAGCGCAAGCAGGAACTGAGACCATCGATCTTCCGCAGCCCTGGGGACGTACGACCTTCATCCACTCCCAGCATTCCGAACCGCTGACCGTGCCTTTTTCGCAAAGGTATCGCCGAGAAGGGAATTCGCGAATTTACCTGGAAGCTGTCTCTGCCGTCACGCGATCATGAAGCGTGGGTCGGCCTGGTCAAAGCCGGATTCGGAGCCGCTGACGAGCCGGTCACCGTGAAGGGCGTATCGGTGCGTCCCATCGATGTGCTGCAGGCAGTCATCGACCGAAACATCGCGAAGAATCGCCACTGTATCCCCGCTGAGGAGAGTCATGAGATCCACTTCGCCATCGGCCACGGTACTTGCGCTGGCAAGCCTTGCCGCGTGACGTGCCGCGTCATCGGCCATCCTGCATCCGCTGTACGACGGCTACGCCGATGCCGGCACCTCGATGAACATGTCGATCGGGGTGCAACAAATGCTGAGCCATCCCTTGCGGCCGGGTGTCTGGGCTGCCGAAGAGTACTTCCATGCGGACGCATTCTTCACCGAACTCCGCAAGCGGCACTTCTCAATCGAGATCGAGACCAATACCGTTGAAAGCGCGTGAGAACCAGACAAGGACGGCTCTGCCCGAACTATTTCGTGGCTAGGGTAGGCGCCACATCCGCGAATGAGAAGGCCAGCGAGACATTGGCATACTCCTGCCCGTCCACTTCCACGTAAGGGTAAACAAAGTAGTTCAGCGGCTTGCCTTCCTGCGGAGGATTCAGGCGCAGGTCGCGCCCCATGCTGAACTGCATGCGGTTCACGTCGTGCGATCCGAAGAAGTAGTCGTGCTTCTCCGGATGCTTCCACGCCTCGGAGATGTCAACGGGAATCCATCCCTTGCCGTCGATATAGAAATCAGACCAGCAGTGGTAGCCGGCGATCTCGGCGGAATGTTTGTCGGGCGGCAGCGGAAAGCCGATCTCGAAGCGGGCGGGAATGCCCTGCGACCGCGCCATCGCGATGAACAGGGAATGGAAGTCGGTGCAATTGCCCTTCTTGGCGTCGCAGGCGTAGAGCACGTCGCCGTGTCCCCAGCCGGTGCCTGTCTTGTCGTACTTCATGGTGGTGAAGACGTAGTCGTAAATCGCGCGAGCCTTGTCGAGTGGCTGCGACTTGCCTTCAGTCACTTTGACGGCCAGATCGGCAGGCAGGCCGGTGACGGGGACAAGCGCGTCGGGCTGCAAGTCTTCTTGCCGTTCCTTATTTGTCAGGGCAGCCGTAACCAGGTGTGGAGTAGCGTTCAGCGCCACGCGCTCATGTCGCACCACGTCGTATTCCACGTCGAAGTGCAGTTCGGGCTGCTTCGCGCTGCCGGCTTCGGCAAAGTAAATCTCATTGCCAAATCTCGACTCGCGCGTCTTCTTCAACGGCAGGTCGCCTTTGGCGGAGACGATCTTCACTTCCTGAGAAGCGTCCGATTGCGCCGCCGGAATCCAGATGCGAACCTTCTTGCCTGCGGGCAGATTCTTTACCGTAAAGCCATAGTGAAACGTGAAGTGGCGCGAGTCTTGAGCCACGGAGACGAGAGCAAAAGTAAACAGCAGAGACGACAAGACACAGAGCTTGCGCAGCATAGGCGGCTTCCTTCTCATGTTCTCAACTGAGAACTGGCGAACTGAGAGCTGGTTGGAAACGACACACGGGCGTCTTAGAGGGAGCGCCGTCAAGTAAAGCCGCGCTGCGGGATGCGCATGGGAAATGGATGCGGCAAAGAGTGTCCGCGCTGCGGTATATTAACCCATCCACACTGTGGAAAAAGCCCCCAGGCGGCAACGACTGGCGGGGTCTCCGTCTACGTTAGAATGCCAGCATGCCCACCGCCATCCAGTGCCGCGACCTGCGCAAGACCTACGACGGCAAGGTCGAAGCCGTCCGCGGCCTGAATCTCGAGATCCAGACCGGCGAGTGCTTCGGCCTGCTCGGGCCGAACGGGGCGGGGAAGACCACGACCATCGAAATCCTCGAAGGCCTGCTCGAGCCAACCTCGGGCCAAGTCATCAATCCTCGGCCACACCTGGCGCGAGAATGAGCGCGAAATGCGCGAGTGGCTGGGCATCTCGCTGCAGGAGACGCGCCTGTCGGAAAAGCTTCACGGTGCGCGAAACCATCGAACTGTTCGCCAGCTTCTACCGCCAGCCGCGCTCCTCGGACGAAGTGCTCGACCAACTCCAACTCACCGAAAAGGCCGACTCCTGGGTGGGCAAGCTTTCCGGCGGACAGCGCCAGCGGCTGGCGGTGGCGACCGCGCTGGTGTGCAATCCGAAGATTCTGTTTCTCGACGAGCCGACGACCGGGCTCGATCCCCAGAGCCGCCGCCAGTTGTGGGACATTATTCGCGGCTTTCAGCGCGACGGCGGCACCGTGCTGCTCACCACGCATTACATGGACGAAGCCGAGCGCCTGTGCGACCGCCTCGCGATCGTCGATCACGGCCAGATCATCGCCGAGGGCTCGCCCGCCGATTTGATCGACCGTCTCGGCGGACATCACGTGGTCGAGTTTTCTGTCGAGTGGCAATTCCGACGGCGCGGCGCTTGCAGGCCTGGAACGGCTTGCCCAGCGTCGAGTCGGTTCGCGAGGACGATGGCATGGTGGCGCTGAACGTCAAGCAGCCGCACTTGACGATCCCGGCGCTGCTCGATGCGATCGACAAGCAGGGAAGCACAGCTGCAGCATCTGACCACGCGGCAAGCCAGTCTGGAAGATGTGTTCGTACGGCTGACGGGGCGCCATCTGCGCGAAGAATAACGTCCGTCGAGGAAGGTATCTATGAATCGAATAAGCCGGGTTGCGGCGCTGCCGTTTTCGTTTTCGGAATCATCCTACCGCTGCAGCATGGGCGCAGACCGCGCCTTCGCCTGAGCCCGCCGCGCTTTGTACCGTTCGAGCAGTGGAAGAGCGCGGTGCTCGCCGGCGACGCCAGCGCGCTCAAGGCCCTCTACAGCACCAGTCCTGCGGCGCAGACAAGGGTCGGTGGCGTGATGCACGATGCCGACGCCGACACCAGTTTCTGGCTCGGTCTCAAGGCGCGCAGCATGAAGGTGGAGTTCGTCCGCCAGATCGTGCGTCCCGACCGCGCCAGCATGATCTTCCGCGCGGAGGTCGTGTCGGGGATGCCCAACGGACAAACCGTCTCGGTGACCGACGACCAGTACTGGTTGAAGCAGGGCGACCAGTGGCGGCTGGTTGGGGTCGAGAGAACCGACTCGCCCCGCCTGAAGCAGCCCTCGGACATGAAGAAGAATATCTATCCGGCTGACGTGGATGCGCACGCCGAAATTAAGGAGGCCGAGGAGCGGGCGGCCCGGGCGCACAAGCGTCTACTGCTGGTCTTCGGAGCGAACTGGTGCTTCGACTGTCATGTGCTCGACCTTGCATTTCAAGGCCCGGATCTGGCGCCCGTTCTGACCGCGAATTATGAACTCGTCCACATCGACCTCGGTCCCGACGAGCACAAGAACGCCGACCTGGTACAGCAGTTCGAGATTCCGCTGGACAAAGGTGTTCCGGCGCATGGCCGTAGCCGAGAGCGACGGAAAACTGGTGTTCAGCCAGAAAAATGGCGAGGTCGAAGACGCGCGCCGGCTGACCCCTGAGGCGCTGCTGGAATTCTTGAATAAATGGAAGCCGCAGGCGCGTTGATTCGTCCCTGCAGTAACACTATGAGCATTGCCCAGGAAACACCGGTCACAACAAGACCAACCGCCGCACGCTCCGCCCCGCGCAACGGCCGCTGGGCCGGCTACAGCCACCTACTCATGGCCCGCATGCTCGAGCTGAAGCGCGAGCCGGAGGTCGTCTTCTGGGTATTCGTGTTCCCGCTGCTGCTGGCGCTCGGCCTCGGGATCGCCTTCCGCAACAAGCCTGCAGATGCCGTCCGCGTCGCGATTGTTGCGGGAGCGGCTCCGAAGATGCCCAGACGCTTCTCGCGCGTTCGTCCCAGCATGACCTTTTCAAAATGCAGATGCTTGCCGCCGAGCGAAGCGCAAAAGGGATTCCGCCTCGGCAAGTTCGATCTCGTCATCGAGCCCGACGGCAAGGGCGGCGTTCGAATACCGTTACGATCCGGCGCGCCCCGAGAGCGTGCTGGCCAGAACCGAGGTAAATGACGCCCTGCAATCCTCCGCCGGACGCAAGGATGTCGTCGCGACCAACGGCGGTCACTTCTTCCGAGCCGGGTTCGCGCTACATCGACTTCCTCATCCCCGGATTGCTCGGCATGAACCTGATGAACTCCGGCATGTGGGGCATCGGCTTCGCATTGGTCGATATGCGCCAGCGCAAACTGCTCAAGCGTTTCGTGGGCACGCCCATGCGCCGCGGCGATTTTCTGCTGGCGATCATGACCAGCCGCCTATTGCTGATGATCATCGAGATCGGCCTGCTCCTGGTCTTCGGCGTCATCTTCTTCCACATGCGCGTCCTCGGATCGGTGTTCTCGATCGCCCTGCTCGGTGGCCTGGGATCGCTCACCTTCGGCGGCGTCGGCCTGCTCACCGCGAGCCGCGCGCAGAAAATCGAGAGCATCAGCGGACTCATCAACCTGGTCATGATGCCCATGTGGATCTTCTCCGGCGTGTTCTTTTCCTACGAGCGGTTTCCGGCGGTCATCCATCCCTTGATCAAGGCGCTGCCCCTGACCGCACTCAACGACGCGCTGCGGGCGAGCATTCTGGAAGGCACACCCTTGCTGCAACAGTGGCCCCGCCTGCTGATTATGGCGCTGTGGGGAGGAATCTCGTTCGTACTCGCGTTAAAGTGGTTCCGCTGGACCTAGTAAGCCGCCGCAGGCCCTCGTAGATTTCACCCTGCGAAGGGAAGCAGACCGACCATGATTTCTGTCTTTGTGGGGACCAGCCTCGACGGCTTCATTGCGCGATTAGACGGCACGTTTGACTTCCTCCCGCCCGGCGGCGGAGAACCTCACGGCTACGAGGAATTCATCGCCAGCATCGACGCGATTGTGATGGGCCGCAAGACCTTCGAGACGGTTCTAACACTCGGGCCGTGGCCTTACGACAAAAAGCGCGTCGTGGTATTGAGCAGTCGGCCCATCGATTTGTCTGCGGACCGCGGAGGTGTCGTCGAACAGATGTCTGGTCCTCCCGCTCAGATAGTTGCTAAGCTCGCCGCAAGCGGCGCCCACAACCTGTACATCGACGGGGGAATCACGATTCAGGAGTTCTTGCGCGCAGGGCTGATTCAACGTCTCGTGATTACGCGCGTGCCGGTGCTGATTGGAGAAGGAATCCCGCTCTTCGGAACTCTGCCCGGCGACGTCCGGCTCCGTCACGTAGCGACACGCCAATATCCGAGCGGCTTGGTCAGCAGTGAGTATATGGTTGCAACCTAGGGAACCTCTGAAGAACTCTGCGATCCACAGGCGGAGCGTATAGGGTGTAAGTCGAGGTGAAAAGGCGAGTGCGACAACAAACGTTAGCGGCGCAGACGGGGTTCGAGAAGTACGGGCGGAAGACGAAGCGGGAGCGCTTTCTCGAGGAGATGGAGCAGGTGGTGCCGTGGGCCGAGTTACAGGGGTTGGTGGAACCACACTACCCGAAGGGAGAGAACGGGCGGCCTCCGGTAGGCCTGAGCATCATGTTGCGGGTGTATTTTCTGCAGCAGTGGTTCAACCTGAGCGATCCGGGGGCGGAGGATGCGCTGTATGAATCGCCGGTGCTGCGGCACTTTGTGGGCATCGATCTGGGGCGTGCGCCGGTGCCGGACGAGAGCACCATTCTCGGGTTTCGTCACCTGCTGGAGAAGCACGAACTGGGCGGGGCGATGCTGAACGCGGTGAACCAGTATCTGGAAAGCCGGGGCATCCGCATCACCACCGGCACGATTGTGGATGCGACCATTATTCATGCGCCCTCGTCGACCAAGAACCGGAGCGGAGAGCGCGACCCGGAAATGCATCAGACGCGCAAGGGAAAGCAGTGGTACTTCGGGCTGAAGGCGCACATCGGAGTGGACTCCAAGCAAGGCCATGTGCATTCGGTGTGCACGTCGGCGGCTTCGGTAGCGGACAAGCACATGCTGCCGGATCTGCTGCACGGGGAAGAGCGCAAGGTGTGGGGCGACGGTGGATATCAGGGACAGGGAGAAGCCATCCGGCAGGCGGCGCCGCGAGCGCAAGATATGACCAGCCGCAGGGTCAAGTACAAGAACTTTGTGGACGAGTTACAGAAGGCCAAGAACCGGGTGAAGGCCAGAGTGCGAGCGAAGGTGGAACATCCGTTCCGGATTCTGAAGCGCATCTTCGGCTTCGAGAAGGTGAGATACCGCGGGATACAGAAGAACCCTCATCGACTGTGCGCCAGCTTTGCGCTGGTGAACCTGTACTTGCACCGCAAACGGCTGGCGGTGGCGAGGGCGTAGTGTCTTTGAAAGCCGCGTAAATGGCGGGTTCCGGCAAGGTCGCAAGCCCTACAGGGGAATTCCTGGCCGGTGCAGGTCTGGAATTCCCGCCGCCTTCAAAATTGATGGTTGCTCAGAGGTTCCCTAGAAGCAATCAATACGCAGATCGCTAACGGCTTGGCGCCAGCGCCAGTTCCCGTATCTGGTTCAGATATCCCACATAGATCGGGATCGGAATATCGGGCGAGTCACCGTCATTCAGGAAATGTTCCAGCCGGATCTCCCTCGGAATCGACGAGATCACCTCACGGAACCGCGGCATCTGCAGGTATTTCACTTTCCAGATTTCCAGCATCAGCGACCGAAACTCTTCGCTGATAAATCCCATCTTGCGCTCGCCGAGATAAATGCCGTCAAAGTGCCGTTCCGCCAGCGTGGCACGCAAGGTATCATCCGGAGCAGAGAAGATGTAAACCAGATGAAACAGGTCGGCCAAGTCGCCCCATAGTACCTTCTCTTCAAACGCGCTAAATCGGAATGGCGTCCCACGCCGCCTTTGAACCATGCGGGCATGATCGCCGGCATGCAGATCATGTCCTGCTAACTCATTTTGAAACCAACGCAAGCGCTCTGGCGTGAGGTTGTGCCGCAGGAACTCCACCGCATAGGCGTTGGGCAAATACCAATTCGGATCGGCATCCAGACGGGCCAGCCACTGGCTCCAATCCCTGCGCTGGAACACGGCGAGCAGTTCCCTTAGTTGTGTCACCGTGACATCCGGATGGTATTTGACCGCCTGCCAGAAATGTTCGGTCGAATCGTAAGTAGCGCCGTAGAGTTGAATACCTTCCTCGATCGGATACCAGTTTGATAACACCCGCGCCGAAATGGACGGAGACGCGCTCCAGCAATTGATCGCATGTTTCCACTTATCCTGCACTGCAAGAAATGCCTCAGCGTAACCAGCGGGCACCGGCTCTTTCACCCGGGCGAGCGCCTGCTCTAACTCGTCTTTAGTATGGGTGACCAGCGCTTCCAGCGGGCGCTCATCGGCCATCGAAATAACACGGCTCTCGACGCCGCGCCGCAACAGTTCGCGGGCCAGCGCTTCTCGCTGGGCTTTTCCGAAATCCGCACGATCTTTCCACCGCGTGGTCTGCGAGTCGATGTACGGAAACAATTCGGCCAGGGAATTGAGCTCAATGAATCCGTGTACCGCAAATGTGACGGGCCGGCCATCCTTCAACAGCACAGTAGAAGGCGTGACGATCGCCTGCAGCGAAACCTGTTGCGCTGGCAGAAACCCGCCTAAGATCAAAGGAAGAAGTGCGACGAGCATCCAAGCCCGAGATAGAGAGCGTCTTGGCACTGGCATTTTGGGGAGTCAGATCAGATTCCGCTTACGACCTCGCCCGTAAGTTTTTGGGGAAGTTACGAACGAGGCCGTCTGCGGTGCTTGCGAAATACCTGCAGTTAGGTTTTGACTAGCTTGGCGGCTTGTTTCCGCACCTTCGCCCAGCGTAGTCGTTGCGCATCGGCGATTCGCTTGCGGGCTTCTTTGCTCAAGGTGCGTCCTGTCCTCTTGAGCGATTTCCCGCCTGCATGTCCTAGCGCGTCCAGCGCCTTCCCCACTCTTCCCATCTCTTTTTCGAGACGGGCATACTCATGCCGCAGGGAAGTGACTACCTTGTTCAGGTTGGTCATTTATTACCCCCTCATAAGTCGAGGCTAACATGACTGCCACCATAAATTCGAAAAATTAGAATGCGGCGCGAGAGAATTTCCGGCCGAGGCTGGACAAAAGCATAGGTCTACTGCGGTTTCACATGCACAAATAAGAACCCGTCTACCTTGCCCAGGTCGTCGGTCTCGCGATTGAAGACCACTTCACGCCGCGAATCCGAATAGCGCGTATCCCAAAGCAGAAACTTGTGGATCACCGTCCCGGTTTGCTCTCCGCCATCTGGCGTGCCGCTGGCCGTCCACTGATAAACGATTCCATGCACCACATACACGCGCGAATTCCATTGCATCAGCGCGGCATGATGATTCTGAAACCAGGTGATGAGCATTCCGGAATTGACCGCGTCCGGCGTGACATAAGTCGTGGTCACCATGATGGGCCGGCCGTCGCTCAACCGATGCTGCCCGCCCAGTCTGCTGGCAACATCCTTCAACGACTTAGGGTCAGCTGCCCCGGCGCTATCTTCGAGCGCCGAGTCCTTCCCGCAGCATATTTCACGATCGTGGATTATGCTATCGAGCGAGGAGAGCAGCACGTCGGCGGAGTGCGGCGACCGCGCCATTAACGATGGCAAATCGCGCACCTCGATCACCTGATCCTGATAGAGCACTTGGCCGTGAGCGCAGCCGCACACCGCAAGACCCGCGACCACCAAGTTAGTCAGCGCCCACGAAGCGGATCCACAACCCCGAACCTTGCTCATAAACCACCTCCCGCTCCGTATCAATTGTAGGTGGTTGGCAATCCCTTCTGAGCGAGCTTTGCGTAACTTTACATCCGTTTCGCCATGGTTCTTAGTAACCAATCCGCCGAGGGGCGCAGCCTGAACAAAGAATTCTCTATGGCGCGATGGTCGGCAGGAACCGCGGCGCCTGCCGGACCTTGGTGGCTTGTTCGAACGAGTATGCAATCTTGATCAAAGCAGGTTCGCTCCACGCTCGGCCAAAGAAAGAAATGCCCACCGGCAAGCCCGACAGAAAGCCCGCTGTTACATTGATGTTCGGATAGCCCGCCACTGCTGCGGCGTTCGAACTGCCGCCTGCGACATGGTCGCCATTTACCAGATCGGTCAGCCATGCTGGCCCTCCCGTGGGAGCCACGATCGCATCGAGGCGATGCTTGTCCATCAACGCATCAATGCCCTCGGTGCGGGCCAGTTGATGATTCTTCGCCACAGCATCCAAGTATGCTTGTTCTGTCAGCGGTCCTTTGGCTTGCGCCTTTAAGAAGATGTCTTGTCCGAAGTAAGGCATCTCCTTTTGCCGGTTGCGGTCGTTGAACTCGATGATCTCCTGCAAGGAATGTACCGGCGCGCCCGGGCCGAGCCGCGCCAGATAGGCATTGAGGTCGGCCTTCAGTTCATATAGGAACACCATGAACTCGCTCTCGTCGAACTTGCCGAAAGTCTCAATGTCGGCGGGATCGACCAGCGTCGCTCCCTGTTGCTTCATCACCGCCAGGGACTGCTCCATCAGCGCATCGACGGCATCGCTGAATCCGAAATACTTTCGCGCCACTCCGATTCGCGCGCCCTTGAGCCCATTGGGGTCGCAGTACTGCGCATAGTCCATCTGCGACTTCCCCGCGCTGGCTGCCGTCGCAGCGTCTTCAGTATCCACCCCCGTCAGCGCGCCCAGAAGAATCGCTGCATCACGCACCGTGCGGCACATCGGGCCCGCGCCATCCTGACTATGAGAAATCGGAATGATGCCGCTGCGGCTGACCAGTCCCACCGTGGGTTTGATCCCAGCCAGCCCGTTCGACGACGACGGACAAACAATGGACCCGTCGGTCTCCGTTCCAATACCAACCGCAGCAAGGTTCGCCGAAATGCCGGCACCGGTACCAGAACTCGATCCGCATGGATTGCGATCCAGCGCGTAGGGATTCTTCGTTAACCCGCCGCGTCCACTCCAACCGCTCGTCGAATGGCTGGAACGAATGTTCGCCCACTCGCTAAGATTGGTCTTGCCCAGAATGACCGCGCCCGCCGCCCGCAGCCTCTGCGCCACGAACGAATCCTTGGATGGCTTTGAGCCGACCAGCGCCAAGGACCCGGCCGTGGTCATCATCTTGTCGGCCGTGTCGATGTTGTCCTTGATCAGCACGGGAACACCATGCAGAGGTCCCCTTGGTCCCTTGGCCTTGCGCTCCTGATCGAGCGCATCGGCAATCGAGAGCGCCTCCGGATTGACTTCAATGATCGCGTTTACCGCCGGGCCGCGCTTGTCTTTACGCGGAGTATCGACCTCCTCAATCCGCGCTTGGTATTGCTCGACCAGCGACCGCGCCGTAGACTTGCCGGACTTCATCCCCTCCTGCAGTTCCGGGATCGTGATCTCTTCCAGTTCGAAGGCCTTCACCTCGGGAGCAGCCGACGCAGCCGGAGCAGCGACGGCGCGGCCCGCGCCAAGCGCCGGAAACAGCGCTGCGCTACTCCCAGCAGTCAGAGCGGATTGCAGAAATTTGCGGCGCGAAGCAGCGGAGTCAGAGGATGGCATAGTCTCCCAACGGTCGAAGAAGAATTGAACCACAGGCCGACTATTAAAACACGAATGACAATGATCTCAACCACGAAGGACACGAAGTATCACGAAGGCCTCCATTGCTGAGGTTTCCTTAGTGATCCTTCGTGTCCTTTGTGGTTGAGATTGTTTTGCGGCCGTCACTCGCCCCGGTCCCAGGCCCCGCAAACGGTTGTGAGCGCGGAAGGAGGATGATAAGCTAAGGTCGTTCCCCGGCTGAGCGGGAGTAGTTCAGCGGTAGAACGCCAGCTTCCCAAGCTGGATGTCACGGGTTCGATCCCCGTCTCCCGCTCCATTCCTTAGAATTCTTACAGAAACACGTAGCCCCGGACGCATTCGTCCGGGGCACCGTAACTCGCCTGAGTCAAGGAAACACCAACAAGACTTACGGCATTGCGTCGCCGCCGCTATTCCGAGCTGTGAAACTCCATGCTGTCGTCGACGGAGAGTTCTTTGGGCGTGCCTGCGAGGTTCTCTCCGGAGCGGGTCGCGACTACGCGAAAGCTGCCGGAACTCACTTCGACGCTGTAGCTGTATGGTGGACGCTGCCGCGCCACTGTAATGTAGTTCGTCGAGATCAGGTCGTCGAAGGAGGCATACTTGCCTTCAGTCGCAAAGTACCGCCGCTCGGCCGACGCGATGCTGACCAGATCGCTCTTCACGCCTGTGATGTTGATAGCGCCCTGCGGCGTGCTCGCCCCGGCTTCGGCAGATGTGCTCTGTATCTGCTTGGAATAGATGTACATCCCAATCGCCATCACAATGATGACGCTGATGAAGCCGAACATGCGACTCATAAGTCCCTCCGCAGAGGCAATTTCATCGCGAAACCCCGCCTCTGACAAGTAACCGGAGGGCACTGACCGGACTGAGGGGGAGGCACGTTTTCCTTACTGCCCTGAGATCCTGCAAACTTTAGATACGTTACCGCCGTGCCACCCCCGGTCGAGCCATTCTCAAACCGGCCGTCCTGGCGCAAACTACTCACCATGGCAGCCGAATCCAACAACCGCAAAGACAGCCTGAAAGTCGAGAAGTTGTCCTACCTCGTGCTGACTCTCTGCGTCGCGGTGCTCGTCTACGTTCTGGTCGCCAAGCCTTTCTAGCCCAGCTCCCGAATCTTCGACCTGAATCGTAGGCCGCACTCCTGTGGCCGATTGCCTGGCCCCTAGGTGCCCGCTCCTGGCCAAATCCATCGCGTTGTCATGCTGAGCGGAGCAATAAGGAGAGCAACGCGATCCTTATTGCGCAGTCGAAGCATCCCTTTTTCAACGGCACTCCGTGCAGTTAGGGACCTTTCGACTCCGCGACGCTCTAATGACGCTCTAATTAGGGATGTTTTGGAGCGAATGCTCTGGCAGGATTTTGGCGCAGAGACACCGATTTGAGGCCACATCTTGAAAGCGCAGAGGCCCCCTAGGCCGTCGGGAATGAAATTCCCCAGAAATTCAGTGTCCGCTCATCCTTCTCGACAAATTCAATACCGTAAACGCGGTTTCCCGCCACCGCGCTGATGTGCGAAACCACGCGGGCCGAAACCTCTGCGCCGCGCTGATTCTTCATCACGACGACGGACCCCACCGGCAGATCGCGATTCAACTGCACCGCGGCTCCGTGCTTGTTCAAGTTGGTGGCTTTCGCGGACAGGGTGAAGGCGGTCTTCCCTCGATCGTGGCCCGACAACCCTACCGACGCATGCAGAGCCATACGGTTGCTGCGGCGCTTGGACACACCATTTCGCGCCGATGCTGCAGACGGTGCAACGTGGATTACTCTGGAAGAGGATCGAATGGTTGTGCCCTCCAGCTTTTGATTTGCACGAGATTAGAGCATGGTCCGTCTCACCGCAAAGTACGCCAGTTACCACCCGCTGGTGACCCTCGATTGTGCCTCCAAGCTCCTGATCCAGCGGACCTTATGCCCTAGGGGCGTCGGCGGCAATCCACCTGGTCGAAGTAAAATCGCTCCCGCGTTCACAATGCCTCGGAGGAGTGGCTCGCGGGCCTCAGGCTGATCGCTCACCTCTCCCGCGGAGACAGAGAAGATTGCTGTTGCTCCGCACAATCCTCCGCCTGTAGGCTAGCGGCCGAGCATTCCGGAAAAGTATGAAACTCCATCTGCAGTTCGTGCTGTGTGTCCTCTGCGTCTCGCTAACATCCTTGTGCGCCCACCCCCAGGAGATCGCGAAGCCGAACACCATTGCCATCCGCGCGGCGCGCTTGATCGACGGAAAGAGTGACACCGCCGTCAACAAACCTGTGCTCCTGATCGACGGCGAAAAAATTTCCGCGGTCGGCGCCGGGCTGTCCATTCCCGCTGGCGCAACGGTAATCGATCTCGGCAACTCCACGCTGCTGCCCGGCCTGATTGATGTGCATACCCACCTCTTGTCCGAGATGAATGGGGAGAATGTGTCGCTGCAAGACGTCGAGATGCTCAAGATCGTCGCCACGCAGAGCACTGCCGAGCGCGCGCTGCTCGGAGCCAAACTCGGCAAGGAAGACCTGGAGGCGGGCATCACCACGGTGCGTGACGTAGGCAACTCGGGTGTGAACGGAGATGTGGCTTTGCGTGACGCCATCAACCGCGGCTGGCTTCCTGGTCCGCGCATCGTGGCTGCGACGCGCGCCCTCGCCTCGCCCGGAGGACAGTTCGGACGCCTGACCCCCGAAGCGCAGAAAATCATCGACCAGGAATACGCAATCATTAACGGCCCCGACAGTGCTCGTCAGGCAGTGCGGCAGGCGCTGTATGACGGCGCCAACTGCATCAAGGTAATCGTCAACGGCGCGCCCGCGACTGTGACGCTCGAGGAAATGAAGGCCATTGTCGACGAGGCTCACATCTCCGGAGTGAAAGTTGCAGCCCACGCCATCGGCGACAAAGCCACCCGAATCGCGGCCGAGGCCGGGGTCGACTCAATCGAGCACGCCTACGTCATCGCCGACGACACGCTGAAGATGATGGCGCAGAAACACATCTTTCTCGTGCCTACCGACGGTACGGAGCGGGAATACCTGAACATGACGTTTGGCCATCGTCAGCCTACGCCCGAGGAACGCGCCGAGCAGGAGCAGTGGATCAAGCCCTACGTCGCCGGTAATCGCGACCGCCTTCAGCGTGCCCGTAAGTTTGGGGTGCCGATTGCGGCGGGATCCGACATGTACCTCACTATGCCAGACGAGGACCGCGGGCAGGCCAGCCTCGATATGTTCGACGCCTATTCCGACGAAGGAATGACGCCCCTCGAGATCATCCACGCCGCGACGAGCAATGCCGCGGAACTACTGGGATGGCAGAAGAAGATCGGCACGCTCGAAGCCGGGAAATATGCCGACATCATCGCGGTTCCGGGCGATCCCTTGCAGGACGTGACCGTGCTGAAGCATGCGAAGTTTGTCATGAAGGGTGGCGTGGTCATCAAGAATCAGGCTGCAAGCGAGATCAAGAACCAGACGAAGAACGAGACGAAGAACGAAAGCAAGAACAAGAAATGATCAGCCCGTTCCGCACGATATAATTCCGCAATTTATGGCTCTGGCCCCAAGCGGTCGTTCCGGATTTCGATCCTCGCTCGCCATCCGTCTGCTTGTCACTGCAGCCGCGCTCGTCATCTGGTTCTGGACGCAATCTCTGATCGGCGCCCGCGGCGCGCCCGCTTCCGGCATCGCTGACCGCATCCAGTCTGCGACGGTTGCGGGAAATCTTTATCTGCATTTGCATCCTGCGGCAGCGAACGCGCTCCTGGTCGTTAGTTCGGCAATCATTGACCTGCTGGGAATTTTGCTGCTGTCGATGTGGATCTTCCGCGGCGAAGCGCGGCCTTTCCTCGCGCTCGTAATCGTTCTCGGACTGCGCCAGATCATGCAGGCGTGCGTTGCCCTTCCGACTCCGCCCAATGCGATCTGGCACTACCCTGGGTTCCCGTCGTTGCTGGTTACATACGGCGTAGCCAACGACTACTTCTTTTCCGGGCACACCGCGATCGCCGTTCTCGGCGCCTCCGAATTAGCCCGCACTGGCAAGCGCTGGATGACACTCGTGGGAATCGGAATCGTGCTCTTCGAGATTGCGACTGTGTTGGTCCTGCGCGCTCATTACACGATGGACGTCTTCACCGGCCTGGTCACCGGGCTGTACGCAGCTTACCTCGCGGATCGAATTGCACACTCGGTGCGACAAACGGTCTGAAGGCGACGGTTCGTGGCCCGAAATTCCGGCATCTCCCCCTTTGCTTCTTCTTCGCGGCGTCCCTTGTGGCGTGAAAACCGCACATGAGGCCTCGCACCCGCCCCACATCTGCCGTGGTTACTTTGGTTTAGCCCAAAATGCGAAATCCGTGATTTGGATCACGAAGAACCGTGATGAGCGCCATTTGCCCTGCCGATAGCTTAGAAGAAGATGTCCGTGGAGAAAGCGGAGATGCGACCGCTGAGGCCACATCCCCTGGACACGACCGGCAGCCAAGAAGTCGGGGCAGGGTGAGGCACGGAGGTTCCGATGAGCACAATCGAGGTCCATGAACCAGAAGTACAGGAAATCAAACAAGTTAAGGCAGGCCGTGGGACGGCGGCGGTCCTGCCACGAACTGAACTCGTCCTCGGACCGCCGGTGCCGCCGCGGCCCATGTTTGCCGACAGCGTGTTGGAGTTTGGCGTACAGCGCAAGCGCAAGTTCCTCGCCACCGGCACGTCGTTTGCCTTGAATTGCCTGGCGATCATGCTCATGCTGGCGGTTCCACTGATGTTTACAGAAGAGCTGCCCAAGGCGCAGTTGCTGACCTTCCTGGTGGCCCCTCCGCCTCCGCCCCCTCCGCCTCCGCCGGCAGCCGCGCCGGTGCGGGTCGTCCACCAGATCGAGACGGATATGCTGAACAACGGAGCGTTGCGGACCCCAACCAAGATTCCACAGAAAATCCAGATGATTAAGGAAGATGAGGCGCCGCCGCCGATGAACGCCGGTGGTGGAGTCGTAGGAGGCGTCCCGGGAGGTATCCCCGGCGGACAACTGGGAGGCGTGATTGGCAGCGTGATCAGCTCCTCCAACAGCCTCGCGGCGGTTCCGAGGTTCGTCCCTGCCACCCCGACCCGCATCCGCATTTCGCAGGGCGTGACCCGGGGCTTGTTGATTCATCGGGAAGAACCTGTCTATCCGGCCCTTGCCCGCGCCGCGCGGGTACAGGGCGACGTGGTACTGAGCGCGGTCATCGATACGAACGGGCAAATTCAGAATCTGCAGTTGGTCAGCGGTCACCCCATGCTGGTGCCCGCGGCTCTGGCAGCGGTTAAACAGTGGCGTTACAAACCGTACCTTTTGAACGGGCAACCGGTAGAGGTCGAGACCACCATCACCGTGATCTTCACCCTCTCCTCTTCGTAGCGTGGGGACGGCGCCTTCTGGGAGCGCCAGGAGTCTAAATATGGCGGCAGAATATACGTATCGCGTTTCGGCCTGGTGGACTTCAGGCCGCACCGGACTGGCCAAGTGCGAGTCCTCCCCAAACACCATCCACTTCTCCGAGGCCGCGGAACTGGGAGGCCTGCAGGGCCGCTGGACGCCCGAGCAACTGCTGCTCTGCTCTCTGGCCGGCTGCTTCACCACCACGTTTCATGAGGTAGCCCGCGTCGCCAAGTTTGACTTCACCGACCTTGAAGTGGAGATCGAAGGCAGCGTCCGCCGTAACCGCGGCACGGGATGCAATTTCAACGAAATCCTCATTCGTCCCCGGCTCACCGTGCATGCGGACGAGCAATGTGAAGCGGGACTGAACCTGCTGCGCAAAACTAAAGCGGTGTGCATGATTTCGCGTGCCATCACCGTCCCCCAGACTCTGGAACCCACCGTCGAAACCGGCAAAGTTCCGGTCGAGGGGTGGAATAATCAGGATGTCGCCGTAAAAGTCGGCGTATAAGCAAGCGCCCGGCAACGGGCGAGGGGGTGCGTATGATGTTCTCTTACAGACTGGTGCGTTTGATTGAAACGCATGCCGACGCGCTCGCCGCGGGGCTGGAAGAAAGAGTAACAGGCAGTGTCCAGGTCACGCATTTCCGCGATATCTCCGCTCATGAATTGCGCGAGCGCGTTTACGAAATCTACCGCCACTTGGGCGAGTGGCTTCTGGGCAAGAACGAACTGGATATTGAACACCGCTACCGCGAGATCGGTTCGCGGCGGGCGCAGCAGAAGGTTCCGCTCAGCGAGGTGGTGCAGGCCATCGTGCTCACCAAGGAAAATCTCTGGGAGTTCCTGAAGAGCGAGGCCGTGATGGACCGCGCAATCGAAATCATGGGGGAACTGGAACTGCTGCAAATGCTTGAGATGTTCTTCGACCGCGCCATTTATTATGCCGCTGTGGGGTATGAAGAAGAAGTTGCCCGGGCCGCCCACGAAACTGGGGCGCTGCGGGCTGGCTAGGGGAGCTACCAACATGTCGATGTCGTGGGAGATGGAATACAAGAAGCGGCTAAGATTGGCCGACGACGCGCTGCAGTGCGTACAGTCGGGGATGCGCGTCTACATCCAGCCCGGCTGTGCCGAGCCCGAAACTCTGGTCGAGGCGCTTATGCGCCGCGGGCCAGAAGTGTTTAACGTCGAAATCGTCCACATGATGACCATGGGGTGCGCCCCCTACGTCGCCCCTGAAATGGCGGGGCACTTCCGGCACAATGCCGTGTTTATCGGCGCCAACGTGCGCGATGCCATCAACGACGGCCGCGCCGACTACACTCCGATCTACCTCTCCGAAATTGAAGGGCTGTTTGAAAGCGGCGCCATGCCGATCGACGTGGCCCTGATAGAAGTCTCTCCGCCCGATTCCCACGGATTCTGCAGCTTTGGCGTCGGCGTCGATACGACCCTGACGGCCGCCAAGTGCGCCAAGCACGTGGTCGCGCAGATCAACGACAACATGCCGCGCACCTACGGCGACAGCTTCATTCACGTCAACGATATCGATGCCTTCGTCGAGTCGTCGCGTCCGCTGTGCGCCTTGAAGCGGCCAGTGGTAAACGACCTGCAGATCGCGATCGCGCGCAACGTCGCGGGCCTCATTGAAGACGGCGCCGTGTTGCAGACCGGCATTGGCGGAATCCCAGACGCCGTTTTGCCGCTGCTCATGGACCGCAAGGATCTCGCCGTGCACAGCGAACTGGTATCCGATGGCGTCATCCCGCTGATCGAAGCCGGCGTGCTGACGGGCGCGCGCAAGAACTTCAAGCCGCGCAAGATCATCCTGGGATTTGCCCTGGGTACCAAGCACCTGTTCGAGTTCGTCGACAACAACCCCATCTTCGAGTTCCATCCGACGTCGTATACCAACGATCCCGGTCTGATCGCGCGCAACGACAACATGGTGGCCATCAACTCCGCCGTGCAGATCGATCTGACCGGGCAGGTATGCTCCGACTCGATTGGCAACCAGTTCTACAGCGGCATCGGCGGGCAGGTGGATTTTCTGCGCGGAGCCTCGCGGTCCAAGGGTGGCAAGGCTATCATCGCGATCTCGTCGACCGCGAAGCAGGGAACTATTTCACGGATCGTGCCCATGCTCGATCCTGGGGCGGGAGTCGTTACCTCGCGAGGCTTGGTCCGTTATGTCGTGACAGAGTATGGCGTCGCGTACTTGCACGGCAAGTCGATTCGCGAGCGGGCCAAGTCGCTGATCGAGATCGCGCATCCCGATTTCCGCGCCGAGCTTTACGAGTACTGCGAGAAGACCAAGTGGGCGCAGCATCCCCAGCAGGCACAAACAGCCGTATCGAGGTGACGACCTATGGCGGGTCCAGCACGCGGCAATATCACGATCGATGTAGAGGAGTGCAAAGGATGCGGGCTTTGTGTGGAATCCTGCCCGCCCAAATGCCTGGAACTGGCTCCGGAACTGAGCTCCTACGGAGTGCATCCGGCGCGCTACACGGGCCACGACTGCACCGGCTGCGGCATCTGCTTCTATTGCTGCCCTGAGCCGGGCGCCATCACGGTCTACCGGCTCATTCCCCCTCCAAAAGTGGCTGTGTCGCAAGTCCTGCCAGGAGGCGAACATGCGGCAGCTCTGTAAAGGAAACGTTGCGGTCATCAAGGGCGCGGTGCTGGCGGGATGCCGCGCGTATTATGGCTACCCCATCACCCCGGCCAGCGAAGTTGCCGAAGCCGCCGCCCTCTATTTCCCCGAGATTGGTGGAACCTTCGTCCAGGCCGAGAGCGAGACGGCTTCCATCAACATGGTGTACGGCGCGGCCTCGGCGGGCGTGCGCGTGATGACCGCGTCCTCCGGACCCGGTCTCAGCCTGATGCAGGAAGGCATCTCGTACCTTGCCGGCGCCGAGCTGCCCTGCGTCATCGTTGACGTTATGCGTGGCGGCCCAGGACTCGGCAACATCGCTCCCGAACAGAGTGACTATTTCGCCATGGTGAAGGGCGGCGGGCACGGCAACTATCGCAATCTGGTGGTCGCTCCGGCGTCGGTGCAGGAGATGGCCGACCTGACTATCCTCGCCTTCGAACTGGCCGACCGCTATCGCAACCCCGCTATCGTGCTGACCGACGGATTCGTTGGCCAGATGATGGAACCGCTCGACCTCGAATACCGCGAGATCGTTGCTCCCGAAAAACCCTGGGCGGTGAAGGGAACCGCGGAGACGCGCAAGAACATGATCAGCTCGATCTTCCTCGAGTCCGACGACCTGGAAGAGCACCAGCGCCGTATGGAAGCCAAGTACATGCGGGCGAAGGAAGCCGAGACGCGCTGCGAAGAGTACCGTACCGAAGACGCCGAACTGATCGTGGTCGGCTATGGCATCGTGTCGCGCGTGTTGCGGTCCGCCGTCGACGAGGCCCGCAAGCAGGGAATGAAAGTCGGCTTATTCCGCCCCATCACCCTGTGGCCCTTCCCCTCAAAGCAACTGGTGGCGACGGCCCTGCACGCCGAGAAACTTCTTGTGGTGGAACTGAGCAACGGCCAGATGGTGGAAGACGTTCGCCTTGCCCTGAATGGCCAGCGGCCGATTGAGTTCTACGGACGCGTGGGCGGCAACGTGCCGTCGGTCGAAGAACTGCTGGCGAAGATGGAAGAGCAGATGCCAGCGGCAGTGTAAGAGCCGGCTTCCGCTTTCCGCCTTCCGGAAGCCGGAAGCCGAGAGCCGGAAGCCGTAAAGGGGATCTCACAATGGCGGACCACGTAGTCCTCGAACCAGCGAAGGCGGTCAGCGACAAGTACGAAGTCGTCCACCAGAAGTCGGACGCGTTCTATCCGCTGTACGAACGCAAGAGCGATCTACAACACCAGACGCACTACTGTCCCGGATGCGGCCATGGCGTAGCACACAAACTCATCGCCGAAGCCCTCGAAGACCTCGGAGTGCAAAACGACACCATCCTGGTCAGCCCCGTGGGTTGCTCCGTCTTTGCCTACTACTATTTTGACGTGGGGAACGTGCAAGTCGCGCACGGCCGCGCTCCCGCAGCGGCCACCGGACTCAAGCGCGCCTGTCCTGACAAGATCGTCATCGCGTATCAGGGAGACGGCGACTTGGCAGCGATCGGCACGGCGGAAATCGTGCATGCGGCGAACCGCGGCGAAAAGATCAGCGTCTTCTTCGTCAACAATGCGATCTACGGCATGACTGGCGGGCAGATGGCACCCACGACGCTGGTTGGCCAGCGCAGCACCACTTCTCCCTGGGGACGCCGGCCCGTGAACGAAGGTTTCCCTCTGCACATGGCCGAGATGCTGTCTTCGCTCGAAGCTCCGGTGTATATCGAGCGCGTCGCGCTGTCGGACAACAAGAACATCATGAAAGCGCGCCGGGCCGTGCGCAAAGCTTTGGAATTGCAGCGCGCCGGCGCAGGCTTCACCTTCGTGGAGATTCTCTCGCCCTGTCCCACGATCTGGGGCAAGGATCCCGTCGAAGCGCGCAAGTGGATCGCCGAGAAGATGATTCCGACCTTCCCGCTGAACGTATTTCGCGACCGCGCCATTGAAATTCCGAACAACAACGTCCCGCCGCACAAGACCGTCGCCGAACTGGTCGAGGGCGAGCGCAAAGCAGCGGGCGACGCGCCCGCACCCAGAAAACAGCATCACTTCCGCGACCTCGGCATCAAGATCGCGGGCTTTGGCGGACAAGGCGTGCTGCTGCTTGGCCAACTGTTAGCCGAAATGGGCATGCGGGAAGGTCTGGAAGTCAGCTGGCTGCCATCCTACGGACCAGAGATGCGCTCCGGCAGCGCACACTGCCACATATGTCTGTCGAAAGACCGCATCGGCTCTCCCGTGATTTCGCGTCCCGAGGTGCTGATTGCGATGAATGAGATTTCGCTGCGCAAGTTCTGCGCGCAAGTCGCGCCCGGCGGCACGATCATCTACGGCCGCGACCGGCTGCCCGAGGACCTGAGCATTCCGCAGGCGCAAGTGGTCTGCATTCCGGCCTCCGAAATTGCCGACAAACTGGGCTCGGCCAAAGTTGCCAACGTCGTCCTGATGGGCGCGTTGCTCGAAGAAACCGAGTGCCTGTCCCCCGCGACAGCGATGCAAGTGCTGGAAAAGAAAGTCAAGAATCCGGCAATGCTCGAACTCGACCGCAAGGCGCTCGACGCGGGCAGACTCTACATCGACCACACCGTGGCGATCGGCGCGGTGACGCAGGCCGACGGATTTGCACAGTAAACGGTGCAGTTGTCTGGAAGTGATTGATCTTATCTGTAAGTTATTGACGATTCGTGTAAGTGGTTGAAATGTCGTAGAGCAGCTCTGCAATGCCGCAGGGCGCGTCGCGTTTCTGCTCCTGAGGATTTCCTCGTCTCGCTCCCTGATCGTCGAAATTAGCCCCATTTCCGGCTCCGCAAATGCCATCCTGCGTGACGAGCGAGGCTCGTTCGCGGGTGTGATCATTCGCTCTCGTGTGCCCTCCGCCGCTAAGTCGTTGTAATTATCTGTAAGTTATTGATTGTATCTGTAAGTGACTGAAGAAGGGTGAAGGTCAAGTTGTAGAGACGTAGCTTGCTACGTCTCTGCCGTCAGCGCCCCAACCCGCTGGAAGGGCATTCGTTGCGCCGACAAGACATTGCCAGCAACGTCTCTACGCCGCCGCCGCGCTTTTTCGCGCCCGTGGGTGATCCAAATCACAAAAAGCGGTGACAGGGGGCATACCGGACAACCCCGCTCAGGGTTGATCTTGAATATAGCTGTGGGAGGTGTTCTATGGCCACTGTTGAAGAACGACACGACACAGTGCTCCAACCAAGATCGCAAGTCCCCATTGCGGTCAAGAATGTCTTGTTTGCCACCGATTTTTCTTCGACTTCGGAAGCGGCCTTCCCCTACGCGGTAGCGATCTGCCGGCGTTTTGGAGCGACGCTGCACGCCGCGCACGTGCTTTCCGACGCCAGCCTGCTGATGATGACGGGCGGGGTGGATTACGTCAGTATGAGCACGATCTACGAAGACGCACACACCGAGGCTGGAGTCAAACTCGACCAGATCTGCGCCCGCGTGGAAGGGGTCGAACATCACACCTATGTCCGTCATGGCCAGGTGTGGAAGAACCTGTCCGGAATTGTCGACGAGAACCGCATTGATCTGATCGTGGTCGGGACCCATGGCCGCTCCGGCCTGGGCAAGTTGCTGCTCGGGTCGGTCGCGGAAGACATCCTGCGGCACGCCGCATGTCCCGTGCTTACGGTGGGCCCGAAAGTTTCGGGACGCGCCAAGCTCCCCGCATTGCCGGCCCATGGACGCGATCTGGCTCCGGTCGAGTTGGAGTTGCAGCACATTGTCTTCGCCACGGACTTCGCGCAGTACTCGCTGTACGCGGCGCAGGAAGCGGTCGCGCTGGCCGAGGAATTCCGCTCGCGGCTCACGCTGCTGCATGTGATCGAGGACTATACGCAGTTGGGTACGCGACCCGATTTGATGGAAGACCGCATTTGCCGTTTGAAATCGCTAATCCCAACCCATAACGCACTGCAGTACGCCCCGGAAACCGTGTTGGAGTTTGGCGACGCGGCGCATTGCATTCTGAAGGCTGCGTCCGATCGCGAGGCCGACATGATTGTGCTGGGCGCGCGCCGCGCGGCCGAGAGCCGGACTACACATTTGCCGTGGTCGACCGCGCACGAGGTGATCGCGCAGGCTCATTGCCCGGTGCTCACCTTGCGGTCGTGAGTGGGGTAAACGAAAGACGGAACCTTTTTTCGAAATGATCTTAATTCCAGAACGCTTCTCGATCTTCACGCGGCGGGGAGCCGGTCGAAGTGTGCGCGGCGGAAAGTTCTGGGACTAGAACCGAAATGAAACCACCGCGCAAAATTATTGTGAGTCGAACCATGTGCACAGCCCGCGCCGGGACTAGAATCGATCTTTAATTTCGCGGTCGAATTTCACGGTCGCGGCCGCAGTCATAGATGTTGAAGTTCTTTGCGATTGAGAATCGATATGCCCTCATATGTTGCCAAGCCCACTCCTCCCAATCAGGACAAGCGCTGGAAACTGGTCGACGCCACCATCCGCCGCCAGGGCGCACAGCAACGCGGCCTGATTGAGACACTGCACACGGTGCAAGAGGCGTTCGGATACCTGGACGAGCAAGCCCTGCGCTATGTCGCCATGTCACTGCGCGTGCCCCTCAGCCGGGCCTACGGTGTCGCCACCTTCTACCATTTCTTCACGCTGAAACCGGCGGGTGAGCATACCTGCGTCATCTGCATGGGAACGGCGTGCTACATCAAGGGATCGCAGCAGTTGCTCGATGCCGTGCAGCACGACCTGGGCATTAGCCCCGGGGAGACCACCGCCGACAAGAAGGTGTCGCTGCTCACGGCGCGCTGTCTGGGTTCCTGCGGACTCGCTCCCGCCGTGGTCTACGACCAGGAAGTTGCGGGTAAGGTTGGGACGGCAGCCGTCCGCGAGCACCTGAAGAAATGGACACACGCATGACACCAGAGGAACTCGACCAAATCGCCGAAACCGAACGCGAGGCGCAGAGCCAATTCACCCAGCGGGTGAATGTGTGCGTCGCCGCCGGATGCCTCTCCTGCCAGAGCCAGTCGGTGAAAGACGCGCTCGACCAGGAAGTGACGCGCCGCGGCACCAAGGACCACTGCCAGGTCAAAGGCGTGGGCTGCATGGGGTTGTGCTCGGAAGGCCCGCTGGTATCCACCAGCAACGGCGTGCTCTACAAGAAGGTCGAGGCGTCGGACGGCGCCGCGATCCTGGACGGCATCGATGGCGAGCCCGTCTCCCGCCTGGTCTGTCCCACGGACGTTCCATTCTTTCAGCGGCAGAAGAAGATTGTTCTGGAGAACTCCGGTGTCATCGATCCGGACCGCGTGGAAGATTATGTGGCCGCCAACGGCTACACCGCCCTGATCAAGGCCCTGACCGAGATGACGTCCCGCGAAGTCACCGATGAGGTGACCAAAAGCGGTTTGCGCGGGCGCGGGGGCGCGGGATATCCGACGGGCCTAAAGTGGAGCACGGTATCGAAGGCGGTGGGCACGCAGAAGTATGTCGTCTGCAATGCGGACGAAGGCGATCCCGGCGCGTTCATGGATCGCAGCGTGCTCGAGAGCGATCCGCATCGCGTGCTCGAAGGGATGCTGATTGCGGCGTACGCCGTGGGCGCTTCTGAAGGCTACATCTACGTGCGGGCGGAGTACCCACTGGCCATCAAGCGGCTGCGCAATGCCATTCGGCAGGCCGAACGCATCGGGTTGCTCGGCTCCAACATTTGCGGAACACGATTCAGCTTCCGTTTGGACGTACGTCTGGGGGCCGGCGCCTTCGTCTGCGGCGAAGAGACGGCGTTGATCGCCTCGGTGGAAGGCAAGCGCGGCACGCCGCGTCCGCGGCCTCCGTATCCGGCCATGGAAGGGCTGTTCGGACAGCCGACACTCATCAACAACGTGGAAACCTTGGCCAATATTGCGCCCATCGTCCGCAATGGCGGTGACTGGTACGCCGGCATTGGCACGGAGAAGAGTAAAGGCACGAAAGTCTTCGCTTTAGCGGGGCGAGTTGAAAATACCGGCCTGGTTGAAGTTCCGATGGGAATCTCCCTGCGCGAGATGGTGTTTGAAATCGGCGGCGGCATTCCCGAAGGCCGCAAGTTCAAGGCGGTGCAGACCGGCGGCCCGTCCGGCGGCTGCCTGCCTTCCGATTGCCTCGATATGCCGGTGGACTACGAATCGCTGGCCCGCGCCGGGTCGATCATGGGCTCCGGCGGCATGATCGTGATGGACGAAAGTTCCTGCATGGTCGACGTGGCCAAATATTTCATGGACTTCTGCATGACCGAGTCGTGCGGCAAGTGCATCCCCTGCCGCGTCGGAACTTACCAGATGCACCGCATTCTCACCGCCATCGCCAACATGAACGCGACATCCGAAGACATGAAGATGCTGGAGCAACTCTGCGACCTGCTCAAGCACACCAGCCTGTGCGGATTGGGACAGTCGGCGCCGAATCCCGTGGTCAGCACACTGCGCTCGTTCGCCGAGGAGTACCGGGCGCATATAGAAGATCACAAGTGCCCCGCCGGAGTGTGCGGCGCACAGTCCGCGGCAGAAAGAGAAACCGCATGAGTCACGTGGCCCCCGTCAAAACGCTGAAAATCGATGGCCGCGACCTGAGCGGACGCCAGGAAGAAACCATCCTCGACGTGGCCCGGCAGAATGGCATCTTCATCCCGCGGTTGTGCGAGATGGACGGACTCTCTGACGTCGGTGCCTGCCGCATGTGCCTGGTCGAGATCAAGGGACAGAACAAGCTGCTCCCCGCCTGCGTTACGGCAGTCGAGGAAGGCATGGAAGTTACCACCGACTCGGAGCGGCTCCAGGGATACCGCAGAATGATCCTCGAGTTGCTGTTTACCGAACGCAACCATGTGTGCTCGGTCTGCGTCTCCAACGGCCACTGCGAGATGCAGATGCTGGCCCAGCGGCTGGGGATCACGCACGTGCATTTCCCCTATCGCTATCCCAAGGAAGAGGTGGACGCGTCGCACGAGCGCTTCGTGATCGACCACAACCGCTGCATCCTATGTACCCGCTGTGTGCGCGTGTGCGACGAGATTGAGGGCGCGCATACCTGGGACATTATGGGCCGGGGCATCGACGCCAAAGTGATCACCGATTTGAATGAACCGTGGGGATCGTCGGAAACCTGCACCAGTTGCGGCAAGTGCGTGCATGTATGTCCCACAGGCGCGCTGTTTGAGAAAGGGCGTTCGGTCGCCGAGATGCTGAAGCGGCGCCAGTTCCTGCCCTACCTGACCATGATGCGGGAAGAAAACGAATGAAGTTCACAATCTTGAACCACGAAGGACACGAAGGTTCACGAAGGACTTCGTTTGCCGACTTTCCTTGGTGGACCTTCGTGCCCTTCGTGGTGAATGAATTCAGGTCCTATGAGTAAGAAGAAGCTTGCTACCGTATGGCTCGACGGCTGCTCCGGCTGCCACATGTCTTTTCTCGATATGGACGAACGCCTTCTCACCGTGGCCGGACTGGCGGATCTGGTCTACAGCCCGCTGGTCGATGCCAAGGAATTTCCCGCGGACGTGGACGTGGCTCTGGTCGAGGGCGCCGTCAGCAGCGAGGAAGACCTGCACAAGATCAAGATCGTGCGCGAGCGGACCAAAATATTGGTCTCACTGGGCGACTGCGCGGTTACCGCCAACGTGCCGGGCATGCGCAACCCGTTCGGCGTGAAGGCGGTCTGTGACCGGGCGTATCGCGAGAATGTCACGTTCGACCCGGGCATTCCCGATCAGGTAGTGCCCGCGTTGCTGGAGAACTCGCGTCCGATCCATGAATTTGTCACCGTAGATGTATTTGTCCCGGGCTGTCCTCCATCGGCCGACACGATTTATTACGTGGTGTCGGAACTGCTGGAAGGGCGTAAGCCAGACGTCAGTTTGAAGACTCGTTTTGGGTCATAAGTGAGCTGCGAGCTATGAGCTTCGAGCTGCGAGAGATTCAGGTTGGAAGCTCAGAGCTCGCAGTTCGTAGCTAAGAGGGAGATTTCGTGAAGCAGGGCAGCAGCATCGTCATCGATCCGGTCACGCGCATCGAAGGCCATTCCAAGATCACGCTCCACCTGAACGAAGACGGCCGGGTCGAAGAAGCCCGCTTTCACGTCACGCAGTTCCGCGGTTTCGAGAAGCTGTGCGAGGGGCGTCCGTTTTACGAGATGCCGTCGCTGATGGCGCGCATTTGCGGCATTTGCCCTGTGAGCCATCTGATCGCGTCGGCCAAGGCGTGCGACCAGCTGCTGGCGGTTCGGATTCCGCCCACGGCTGACAAGCTGCGCCGCATCTTCGGGCTCGCCCAGGTCACGCAGTCCCACGCTCTTAGCCTGTTTCATCTTTCGTCGCCGGACTTGCTATTTGGCATGGACGCCGATCCGGCGACCACCAACATCTTTGGAGTAGCGGAGAAGAATCCGGAGCTGGCGCTGGATGGAATCCGTTTGCGGCAGTTCGGCCAGAAGATTATCGAGCGGCTGGGGGGCAAGCGCATCCACCCGGCGTGGATCGTTCCCGGTGGCGTTAGCGAAGCGCTCACCGAAGCCAACCGCGACGCCATTCTTTGGGCGCTTCCCGATGCGCTGGCCATCGCCGAGCGGACCCTCGAGTGGTTCAAGAGTACGACCGAGCGATTTCGGGAAGAGATTTCGGTGTTCGGCAACTTTCCCACGCTGTTTATGGGGATCGTCAAGAAGGACAACGGGCTCACGTTCTACGACGGCAACCTGCGCGTGGTGGATGCGTCAGGCCACATCGTCGCCCAACAACTGGATCCGGCCGACTACGCGAGCTATATCGGGGAAAAAGTTGAGCCCTGGAGCTATCTCAAGTCTGCGTACTACAAGCCCAAGGGATTTCCCGACGGCATCTACCGCGTGGGACCGCTGGCGCGGCTGAACGTGGCCGACCGCTGCGGCACGCCGCGGGCCGATCAGGAGCTGGCGGAGTTTCACGAGCTGCAGCGCACCGCAGTGCTGAGTTCGTTCCACTATCACCATGCGCGGCTGATCGAGATACTGTATTGCATTGAGCGGCTGGAGCAGCTTCTCAACGATCCCGAGATTCTGTCGAAGCATGTACGCGCCGTGGCCCGGCCCAACGCGCTCGAAGGCGTGGGCGCGGCGGAAGCACCGCGCGGGACGTTGTTCCACCACTACAAGATCGACGAGCAGGGGCTGATCCGATGGGTGAACCTGATCATTGCCACCGGGCAGAACAATCTGGCGATGAACCGCAGCGTGCTGCAGGTGGCCAAGCATTACGTACACGGCAACCGCCTAACGCCGGGAATGCTGAATCGCGTCGAGGCCGTGATCCGCTGCTACGATCCGTGCCTGAGTTGCTCGACGCACGCGTTCGGAGAGATGCCGTTGCGGATCCAGTTGCTCAGTCCGATTGGGGAAGTGTTGGACGAAGTGGCGCGGGCTTGATGGATGCGATGTCGCCAAGCTGCTCCGCTGGCGACGCGGACCTGACCGCACGAAGAACGTCCTGTCATCCTGAGCGCAGCGAAGGATCTCTGCATTTTGCCGGCGCAGGCAGACTGCATAGGTTCTTCGCTTCGCTGAGAATGACCAACATTGCCTCCCGTCTCAATCGGGATAGACTCGACATCATGCCGCGCGTCCTCATCATCGCGTACGGAAATCCGATGCGCTGCGACGATGGCATCGCATGGCGCGCGGCCGATGCACTGGAGGAACACTTCTCCAGCTCCGAGGTCGAAATCCTTCGCGTCCATCAACTCGCTCCCGAGCTGGCAGAAGAGATCACGCGCTGTGACGCCGTGATTTTCGTGGACGCCGCCTCCCCGGACAGCAACAACGGCAAGCCAGGAGAGGTTCGTTGCCAGGAGATCGGCCTGTTGCAAGGCGCACCCCGGTTCTCGCACCAGCTCTCACCCGCAGCCCTCGTGGCGCTGGCTCGCCAGCTTTACAGCGCTCGCCCGAGCGCATTTTCCGTGACGCTCGCCGGCCAGTGCTTTGACCACGGTGATTCTCTTTCCCCCGTGGTTGAGGTCGCCCTTCCCACCCTGGTGGTGCGAATCGTAGCGCTGGTCGAATCCGTGCTGTCTCAATCACTTCCTCCCGCCCGGAACAAGGCTTAAAATCAAGACATCACTTCGGCGCCACGATGACGGTTGCGGCCCAATCCGCCACGCAACGCCTCCGGATCACGCTGCGCGGAGCCGTGCAGGGCGTCGGCTTCCGTCCCTTCGTGTACCGCCTCGCCACCGAGATGTCGCTTACGGGATGGGTGCTGAATTCCTCCGCGGGACTCGTCGTAGAAGTTGAAGGGCCCACCGAGCAACTGAGTCTCTTTCAACAGAGACTCGAGCAGGAACGGCCGAAAGCATCGGTCGTGACCGTGCGCGAATTTGCCTGGTTGGCCGCCGAGGGCTCGACGCGATTCGAGATTCTCGCCAGCGACCACGACTCCGGCAAGACCGTCAACGTTCTGCCCGACCTGGCCACCTGCCCGGACTGCCGCGAAGAGCTGTTCGATCCTGAAAACCGCCGCTTCGAATATCCCTTTACCAACTGCACGAATTGCGGTCCGCGCTACACCATTGTCGTCGATATTCCCTATGACCGGCCCAACACGACGATGCGCGATTTTGTGTTGTGTCCGCGGTGCCGCGAGGAATATGAGAATCCGGCGAACCGGCGCTTTCACGCGCAGCCGAACGCGTGTCCGGTGTGCGGACCGAAACTCGACGGCACCATCGAAGAGGTAGTAGAGGCTCTTCGGGCTGGCGAAATCGTGGCTCTCAAGGGTATTGGAGGCTTCCAGCTTCTGGTCGACGCCCGCAATGCCGATGCCGTCGCGCGCCTGCGGCAGCGCAAGCATCGCGAAGAGAAGCCCTTTGCGCTGATGATGCCGTCGCTCGAAATGGCGCGGGCGTACTGCGAGATCTCGCCTGCCGAAGTACAATTGCTGGAATCACAGGCCGCCCCCATCGTGTTATTGCAGCCGAAGGTGGGCACCGACATCGCCGGAAATGTGGCGCACTGCTCGCCATATCTGGGCGTGATGTTGCCGTATTCGCCGCTGCATCATTTGCTGATGGAAGAGTGCCGCTTTCCGTTGATTGCCACCAGTGGGAACCGCAGCGACGAGCCCATCGCCATCGAAAACGACGAAGCCACGGTCTGCCTCAAGGACATCGCCGACCATTTCCTGATGCACGACCGGCCGATCGTACGCGCGTGTGACGATTCCGTGGTACGGCTGACGCGCGGGCGCGCCGGAATCCTGCGTCGTGCCAGAGGCTACGCTCCGCTGGGCATTCGCGTCGCGCAGAGCCTCCCGCCCGTGCTTGCCGTGGGTGGGCATCTCAAGAACACGGTGGCGATCGCGGTCGGACAGGACGTGTTTCTCAGCCAACACATCGGCGACCTCGAGACGCTCGAAGCGCGCGGGGCATTTCAGAAGGCAATTGAAGATCTGTGCCGACTCTACAGCTTTAAGCCGGAGGCCGTGGCCTGCGATCTGCATCCCGACTACGCATCAACGCAATGGGCGGAGAAATCGGGGCTGCCGTTGATCCGTGTACAGCATCACCAGGCGCATGTGGCTGCCTGTGCGGCCGAGAACAATGTGCAAGGACCGTATCTTGGAATTTCGTGGGATGGCACGGGATACGGCCTCGATGGCGCCATTTGGGGTGGCGAGTTCTTTTCTGTGGAAGCGAACCATTACGAGCGGGTCGCACACCTGCGTTCGTTTGGACTGCCTGGCGGTGATGCGGCGGTCCGCGAGGGCTGGCGTTCCGCAGCCAGCCTGTTGTTTGAGGCATTCGGCTCGGAGCCTGTGGTGCCTGATGCTGGATCGCAAACGCCGGGGAAACCCCGATTGGACGAGGCCAAGGTCCGCTATATGCTCGAGCGTGGGATTAACGTTGTTCCTACCACAAGCGTGGGCCGGTTGTTCGATGCCGTAGCCTGCATCACCGGGGTGGCGAGGCAGAACCGCTTTGAGGGCCAGGCCGCGATGCTCCTCGAAAATGAAATCGGCGCTTTGCGGACGGAAGAGGCGTATGCTCTACCGGGTGGGGACTGGGGCCCGCTGATTTCGGCTGTGATGGCCGACAAGATTGCGGGCGTGCCC
This sequence comes from uncultured Acidobacteriaceae bacterium, assembly GCA_963701935.1. Classification (GTDB taxonomy): domain Bacteria; phylum Acidobacteriota; class Terriglobia; order Terriglobales; family Acidobacteriaceae; genus Sulfotelmatobacter. Next base: position 867,331 of record CAVPBT010000008.1, read on the forward strand.
GTGCCGCGCATCGCGGCTAAGTTCCACAACGCGCTGGTGGAGTGGATTCTGGAAGTTGCCGCTTTTGTGAAGCTCAAACCAATCGTGCTGAGCGGCGGTGTGTTTCAGAACCGGTATTTGACGGAACGGGCGGCTGGAATGCTGGAGTCCCGCGGTTTTGAAGTGCACACGCACCGGCAGGTTCCGCCCAACGACGGCGGCATCGCACTGGGGCAAGCGGTGATGAGCACGTAACGTGGAAGAGCGGCGCTTTAGCGCCGCGTTAAGGTAGCCAATCTAAGGGCTTTAGCCCCTGCGGTGTGGCGCTTAGGAGATCATCCAATGTGTCTTGCGGTTCCAGGACGGGTGGTGGAAATCATGGACGGAGGCGACGTCGCTTTTCGCGTGGGCAAGGTGGACTTCGGCGGCATCCGCAAGGAGATCAACCTTGCCTATGTCCCCGAAGCCGAAGTCGGAAAATATGTGCTCGTCCACGTGGGCTTCGCCATCAGCGTGATCGACGAGGAGGAAGCGAAGCGCGTCTTCCAGTACCTCGAAGAGCTCGGTGCAATGAAGGAGGAACTCGGTGAAATTCCTCAGTGAATATCGAGATCAGAAAGCCGCCGAGCAACTCGCGCAACAGATCTGGAAGAAGGTAACTCGTCCGTGGACGATCATGGAGATCTGCGGCGGGCAGACTCACACCATCGTCAAAAGCGGGCTCGAAGACTTGCTGCCCCGCGACATCACGCTCGTGCACGGCCCCGGATGCCCGGTGTGCGTGACGCCGATTGAATTGATCGATAAGGCAGTCGCGATTGCACAGCGGCCGGAAGTGATCTTCTGTTCGTTCGGCGACATGCTGCGCGTGCCCGGATCAGCCAAGAGCCTGTTCGACGCCAAGGCGGAAGGTGCTGACGTTCGTATCGTGTATTCGCCGCTCGATGCGGTGAAGCTGGCGAAAACCAATCCGGATCGGCAGGTAGTCTTCTTTGCGGTCGGTTTCGAAACCACTGCGCCTGCGAATGCGATGGCGGCGTGGCAGGCCGATCACGACCACATCGAAAACTTTTCACTGCTAGTGTCGCACGTGCTGGTTCCTCCTGCGATGGAGGCGCTGCTGTCGTCGTCGCACTGCGTGGTGCAGGGATTCCTGGCAGCGGGCCACGTCTGCACCGTCATGGGGTACGAAGAGTATTTCCCGATCGCAGAAAAGTACAAGGTCCCGATCGTCGTGACTGGTTTCGAGCCGCTCGACATTCTCGACGGTATTCTGATGACGGTGAGCCAACTGGAAGAAGGCCGCCACGACGTGGAGAACCAGTACGCGCGCGCCACACGGCGGGAAGGGAATCGCCCGGCGCAGCAGCGCATTGTCGAGGTGTTCGAGGTGGTGAACCGGCAGTGGCGTGGCCTGGGTGAGATTCCGGCCAGCGGCTTCCAGTTGCGCGGACGTTTTCAGAAGTACGATGCCAATCGCCGCTTCCCGTTCTCGGGCACACCCGCGCAAGAGTCGCCGGAGTGCATCAGCGGCCTGATTCTGCAGGGCCTGAAGAAGCCGCACGAGTGTCCAGCATTTGCGGTGAAGTGCACGCCGGAAAATCCGTTGGGTGCGCCGATGGTCTCGTCGGAAGGCGCATGCGCGGCTTATTATCACTATGGCAGACGCCAAACCAATGACCGAGTTCAACCTGAGTTGTCCGGTACCCCGAGTCGCTGACGATCGCATTGTTCTGGCGCATGGCGGCGGCGGACGGCTGACCCACCAACTCATCGAAAAGATTTTTATGCCCGCGTTCGGCAATCCCATGCTCGAACAGCGGCACGACGGAGCGGTGCTGGCGGTCAACGGCTCGCGGCTGGCCTTTACGACCGATTCTTTTGTGGTGCGCCCGCTGATTTTTCCCGGCGGGACGATCGGCGATCTGGCCGTCTACGGCACGGTCAACGATCTCGCCATGTGCGGCGCGCGCCCGCTCTACCTGAGTGCCGGATTCATTCTCGAAGAAGGTCTTGCCATGGACACGCTGCGCACCGTGGTCGCGTCCATGCAGGAAGCGGCGTCTAAGGCCGGAGTGCAGTTGGTCACGGGCGACACGAAAGTCGTCGACAAGGGCAAGGGTGACGGCATCTTCGTCAACACCTCCGGCATCGGCCTGATCGAGGCGAACGTGAAGGGCACGATCGGCCCGGCATCGGTTCAGGTTGGAGACGCAGTCATCGTCAGCGGCGATCTTGGGCGACATGGGGTCGCGATTCTTTCGGTACGCGAAGGGCTCGAGTTCGAGTCGCCGATCCTGAGCGACACGGCCGCGGTCTGGCCGGCAGTTGAGGCTCTGTTGAATTCCGGCATCGAAGTGCACTGCCTACGCGACCTGACCCGCGGCGGCCTGGCGACTACGCTGAACGAGATTGCCTCCGACCGGAATATTTGCATCAAGCTTGAGGAAACTCTGATTCCGGTGCAGGAGACGGTGCAGAGCGCCTGCGAGATCCTGGGTCTCGATCCGCTGTATGTGGCGAATGAAGGGCGCTTCGCGGTCTTTGTTCCAGCCGCGCAGACGGACGCGGCACTCGAAGTCATGAAGAAAATCCCGGTCTCGGAAGGCTCGGTCCGCGTAGGAAGGGTGGAAGAGACTCCTGGCCGCACGGTCGTCCTGCAAAGCCGCATCGGCGGCAACCGTGTGGTTGACATGCTGAGTGGGGAACAGTTGCCGCGCATTTGCTGAAGCGTTTAAGCGCGAAACTCCGTTGTCATCCTGAGCGGCGCAGTTTGCCGCGAAGGATCTCTGCAATTTCTACGCTGCCGGCAAAGTACATAGGTTCTTTGCTGCGCTCAGAATGACAAACTGCGAATGGCAGACCAGCGAATGACAAACCGCGAATGACAACCAGCGGAGGCTGGTCTTACCCTTCCCACGGATTGACCAGCCTTACGCCGCATCCTTCGAAGACATAGGGGTTGCGCGTGGCCACCGTCGCTCCGTAGACTCGCGCGATCGCCGCAATCTGCGCATCGACTCCGGATATCGGTTTGCCTTGCCGGCGGCGCGATGACGCAATTTGCGAGAAAGCATGCGCGGCTCTTTCCTCAAAGGTCACGATGCGATCCGCAAATACGTCCCCGAACATTTTTTCGGCGCCCGCCCGAACTACTTCGCGGCGTCGGCCTGAGAAGGTGATCTCAATGCCGCTGAGAATTTCTGCCATGGTGATGGCGGTGACGTGCAGGTCTTCGGCCGCCTGGCTGCTGAACCAGCGTAGAACCATCCGTTCCGGCGCCGGGCGCATCAGTTCGGATACGACGTTGGCATCGAGAATGATCATCGACTTCAAAGTTTGCGCCGAGGGAGCCGGCGTCATTTCAGATTGCCGATTCTAGATTGCGCACGGCAGTGACGGAGATCGTCAATCTGCAATCTACGATCTGAAATCACGCGCTCATTCCTTCGGAGTGAGCCAATCTGGATCGGGTATAAGCTCCCGTGGAAGACGCTCCACTTCCACTCCTCCCAGCGGGCCGAAGATCTCGTGAATGCGCTCGGCAACGTTGGTTTTCTTCTTCGAGGTCTGGGCCAGCGCGCTCTTCAGGATTTCGCGGGCCTCCTGCTCCATGGAGCGTCCGTTCATAGCCGCCCGGATCTTGAGCTTGCGTTTCGTGTCCGTTTGCAGATTTCTGACGGTAATACTCGCCATGCCATCAATGATAGCAGTGCAATCATTGATTGCATAGTGCGCGCAAAGCAAGTCCAAACCTCAAGAGATAGTGCTTGAGGTACCACTGGACTTACCGCTAAATGGCAATTATCTAACTGATTCCATTGCGCTTACACAAGAGTGATGGCAATCACCCCCGCCCGTGAGAATTATCACTGCGGCATTCCAATAGAGGCCGACAATGAAGAACGGCATTATGTTTATGTTGTACCTACGGAGGTAGGACTATGTCTGTGTTGACACACCCCGGAGTCAAAGCTCCCGGGGACTACATTGAATCCACGATGATCAGTGTAAAGGCCAAGAACCCCGCGGAGCCTGAGTTCCATCAGGCCGTAGCCGAAGTGTTCGATTCTCTCCGCTTAGTGCTCGCGAAGCATCCCGAATATCAGTCTGCACGTTTGCTGGAAAGAATTGTCGAACCAGAGCGCGTCATTATGTTCCGCGTGCCGTGGTTCGATGATCTGGGCAACATTCAAGTCAACCGTGGTTTCCGCATTGAGATGAACAGCGCCATCGGCCCCTACAAGGGCGGACTCCGCTTCCATCCCAGCGTGAACCTCGGCATCCTGAAGTTCCTGGCGTTCGAACAGGTCTTCAAGAATTCGCTCACCACGCTCCCCATGGGCGGCGGCAAGGGCGGATCGGACTTCGATCCCAAGGGCAAGAGCGACAACGAAGTCATGCGCTTCTGCCAGAGCTTCATGACCGAACTGCAGCGCCACATCGGCCCCGACACCGACGTCCCGGCCGGCGACATTGGCGTGGGCGGCCGTGAGATCGGCTTCCTGTTTGGCCAGTACAAGCGGCTGCGCAATGAATTCACCGGCGTGCTGACGGGCAAGGGCCTGGGCTGGGGCGGATCGCTGATTCGTCCCGAAGCCACCGGATACGGCTGCGTGTACTTCGCCGCCGAAATGCTGAAGAGCAAGAAGGATTCGTTCGACGGCAAGCTGTGCCTGGTTTCGGGCAGCGGCAACGTGTCGCAATATACCCTCGAGAAACTGCTCGACCTGGGCGCGAAGCCGGTTACGGTGTCGGATTCGAACGGCGTGATTTACGATCCGGACGGAATTGACCGCGAGAAGCTGGCGTTCATCATCGAACTGAAGAACGTGAAGCGTGGACGCATCCGGGACTATGCCGATCACTACAAAAAAGCGATCTTCATGCCCACGGACATCAAGCTGGAGCACAACCCGCTGTGGAACATTAAAGCGGACTGCGCCTTCCCGAGCGCCACGCAAAATGAGATCACCGCAAAAGATGCGGCGAATCTTATTAAGAACGGCATCAAGCTGGTGGCCGAAGGCGCGAATATGCCAAGCACGCTGGAAGCGACCAAGATGTTCCTCGATGCCAAGATCCTGTACGGACCGGCCAAGGCCGCCAATGCGGGCGGCGTGGCCACGTCTGGCCTCGAAATGTCCCAGAACAGCGCACGGCTGAGCTGGACTCGCGAGGAAGTGGACGACCGTCTGCACAAGATCATGATCGCCATCCACCGGAACTGCTTCGAAACGGCCGAGAAATACGGCACGCCCGGCAACCTGGTGAACGGCGCCAACATCGGCGGCTTCCTCAAGGTAGCCAACGCCATGCTGGATCAGGGGTTGGTCTAGGAACGCGTAGGGACGGACGCATTCGTCCGTCCCAAAGAAGAAGCGGGTGCCCCACCCTCGTCCCTGCGATGTTTGCAGGGACAGGGTGGGGATTTTGATTTTGTGCAGATGGACGCGGCATCCTGGCCGGAGCAACGCTTTAAGCAGTATCATGCGGCTGTATTCAAACTGCCGAGCAAAGGGAGCGTTCAACGTCATGCTGAATACCGATCAGAGGGCCGAAGCTGCCCAAGGCCACGACTATCTCTTTACATGGGTGCCTGACGGTTGGCCGCACGAAGAACTGGCGGAGCTTGTCCAGAAATTCTACTCGGATGGGCGAGTGGACGAGCCCTGGACTTGCGCGGCGCATAAGAAGATTCGAGCCGGTGACCGAGTGTATCTTCTCAAGCAGCGCACACCAATTGGCATCTTCGGCAGGGGGAGCGTCGTTGGTGAGCCTAGACCGCGGACGGACGTCGAGCCAGGTCGGGGAAAGTGGGAAGTTATGCTCCGTTTCGACGCCCGCCGTGGGGACGTTTTGTGTGATCCTCTCGAGAGCGTCTTCGTTAATGAGGAGCAATTGCTGCGAATGCCAGTGCCGAAGAGCCAATGGGAGCTGCAGGCTGCGGGTGTGACCCTTAGGGAAGAGGCGGCCAGAATAATCGACGAGCTGATTGCGAGTGCTGGATCTATTGCGGCGATGACATTTCAGAAAGACATCCACGATGCGGTCGTCGAAATCGCCGATCATGTTAAGTCATTGGGTGCATCCGGACAGGGCTTTCTGATGTCGCCCCGGATTCGCAAGGCGATAGAGTTGCATGCGGTGACCATCGCGAAACAGCACTATGAGAGTGAGGGATATTCGGTAGAGATCAAGGGTAAGCCATACGACCTCTTTTGCGCGTGCGGAAAAAGAGGGACCCTCTACGTCGAGGTCAAAGGCACCCGAGGCTCAGGACTAGAAGTGCTTCTTACGCCGAACGAGGTCACGCACGCAAGAAAGCACAAAGACCAAATGGCGCTGTTTGTTGTGAGTGGGATTGGTGTCTCTGCCGACGAAACTGACGCACCGTCGGCGTCGGGCGGCGATGTGACGATCTATGAGCCTTGGGACATCGAGAGCGGCGAACTTCAGGCTCTTGGGTATTCGCTCACTATCACCAAGAAGACCAGTTGAGTGCGCTTCTAGAAGTCCCGGCGTCGGCCATGTCTCGCTCCCAGGTCTCGCAAAACCAGCGAGACCTGGGGCACCCACCTACGGCACCGCTTTTTCCCCATGGCCTCCAAACCCATACCCCTCATCCATCGCCCGCCGAAACTTCTCCCGCTCCTCTGGACTCATGTTCCGGCACCGCCCACGAAATCCGCGCCCACTATGCCGTCCTGGTCCCCCGTGGTGCAGCCCTCCGAATAGAATCCGGCACAGCGCCAGCAGTCCCAAAGCCTGCCAGAAGCCGAGCGTGCGCCAGCCGAACAGCGGCGGCAGCAGCCAGTTCCACAGATGCATCACCACTTCGCCGCCCACGAAGAGAAATAGCGGAATCGCTACAATCGCCAGCGGCACAATCCAAAACCATTTCTTTCTCATATTCGTTTCCCCTGATTGAAAATCGTCGTGCACTCCACGCGAGATCCCTCCGAGCGCTGGTGAAAACGCGCGCGTTCGGGATGACGCCGTCCTGGAAATTAAAAAGGCAGTATTCCCCTCATTCCGTATATTCGTCATACACCCGCTGCAGTCGTTCCCGCAGATGCAGCACCGCATAACGCTTGCGCGACAGCAGCGTATTCACGCTCACTCCGGTCTCCGCCGACAGCTCTTTGAAACTGCGCCCGTCGAACTCGTGCGCCACAAATACCTCGCGCTGTTCTTTCGGAAGTTCAGCCACGGCGCGCTGCAGTTCACCGAGCAGCACGTTGCGGACGTATAGCGCCTCTGGCCCGGCGTCGGGCGAGGGCAGCAGGTCTTCGAACTGCAGCGACTCGTCTTCGTCTTCCTCTTGCGCCGACTCGATCTCGCTGAAGTTCTCGGGCTCCTTCTTGCGAAACAGATCCGTAATGCGGTTCCGCGCCACACGAAACAGCCAGCCGGTCACGTGCTCGATCGGCATCAGTAGCCGGTTCGCCTCCACCAGCCGGTAGAAGACGTCCTGCAGAATGTCCTCCGCATCGAGAGGATCAGGGACGCGCCGCCGAATGAAGTTACGCAGCCGCGACTGCTCCCGCCTGACCACGTCCGAGATGCGCTGGTCCTGTTCGAGTGCCATCCGGTTCAGGCTCGGTTCGAGGCTCGCCGCTTCGTTCATCCACTTCTGTAGACGAATGAGGGGGTGCGGATATTGTAGGGGGTGGCAAGAATTGCAGGGGCTAAAGCCCGCTCTGATTTCACACGACTTACGCGGCCCTGAAGGTGTCCAGTTCCATGACATCCTTTACAAAACGTTCCGGGACATCCTTTACACTCCGGCCCGCAGGCGTCGCGGGTGCAGGAGGAGAAAACGGCCCGCGCCAGAGGGCGAGGGATGGCTTGGAGAACGAGGGACGTGGAAGAGCAGCGGGTGAGATTTGTGGTGGCGGCGAGTCGGCGGGAAAAGAGTTTGACCGAGTTGTGTGCCGAGTTCGAGATCTCGCGGCCGACGGCCTATGGCTGGCTGAAGCGGTACCAGGAGCGTGGGATCGCGGGGATGCAGGAGGAGAGCCGGCGTCCGCATCACAGTCCGGAGAGAACGCCGGCCGAGGTGGAGCAACGGGTGGTGGAGTTGCGGCGGCGGCGGCCGGATTGGGGAGCGCGCAAGATTCGGCATCTGTTGCGAGAGCAAGGAATCGGGCTGCCGGCGAGCACGATTCATCGCATTTTTCTGCGGCACCAGTTGGTGCGGGACTGGGACCGACAGCCGATGGCGCTGCGGCGCTTCGAGCGGGCGCAGCCGAACCAGCTCTGGCAGATGGACTTCAAAGGGCCCAAGGGGTGGGATCAGCCGGTGGGTCCGCTGTCGGTGCTGGACGATCACAGCCGCTATGCGCTGGCTCTGGAGAACACGGGCAGCACGCAGGCGCGGGGCGTACAGGCAGTGTTGGAGCGGGTTTTCCGCGAAAGCGGAGTGCCGGAAGAGATGCTGATGGATCACGGCACGCCCTGGTTCAACCCCCAAGGGCGCATGGGCTGGAGTCAATTTACGGTGTGGCTGATGGATCAAGATGTGAGCTTGCGCTTCAGCGGCTATCAGCATCCCCAGACGCAGGGCAAGGTGGAACGGTTTCATCGCAGCCTGACCGCGGCTCTGTTGCGCCGGGGCACGCCCGAGGACGGCGAACGGCAAAGCTGGCTGAACGATTTTCGCAAGGAATACAACTGTGTGCGTCCGCACGAAGCCCTGCAGATGAAAACGCCCGATCAGGTGTGGCACAAAAGTTCGCGAGCGTTCCGGGAGTCGCAGACGCCCTGGGAATATCCGGCGGGCAGCGAAGTGAAAGAGGTCGACCGCAACGGACAGTTCCGGCTGCACCACCAGCGCCACTACCTCACCAAGGCGCTGGCCGGAAAAGAGGTGGGGTTGCTGGAAGTCGAACACCGCATTCTGGTGTTCTACCGCCGCACTCTGCTCTGCGAGTTGGATCCGATCCAGTCGCGCTCGACTATGGCCCCTGCACCCGCGACGCCTGCGAGCCGAGTGTAAAGGATGTCCCGGAACGTTTTGTAAAGGATGTCATGGAACTGGACACCTTCAGGGCCGCTCTTCCACGGCTGCGCGGTGCGCACCCCTCGGAATCACTGCCACGCGAGTATGATGGGCAGTTAACGATCGCGCCCCATGATCGTCCGTCCCATCGCCGAGCCCATTCTCGATGCCGAAGAGCGCTTTGAAGGCTTCGAGAACCTGATGCCGTTCCGGGTGCAGAACATTCTTCTGGTCTCGAGCCTCTACGATTCGTTCATTCTGCGCGAAGATGGACGCCTCAACGAATTACTCATCGACGAATCCCTCGAGTTGAACCTACGGCAGATTCCAGGGATCACGCATGTTTCCAGCTGCGCCGAGGCGCTCGATCTCGCCAGTTCCAATCCGCAATTCAATCTGATTGTGACCAACCTCGCGGTCGGTGACATGGACGCGGCGCAACTTGCCCGCGAAGTCCGCCGCAAAGGTCTCGATGTCCCTGTGGTCGTGCTCGGCTACGACTATCGCGAGATCAAGAACTTCGTCGCGCGGAATCCCGTCACCGATATTGACCGGGTTTTTCTCTGGCAAGGGAATGCCCGCATCCTGATCGCGATCGTCAAGTACGTTGAAGACAAGCGCAACGTGCTGCACGACACGCGCGCCATGGGTGTTCCCGTGCTGCTCGTGGTCGAAGACAACATCCGTTACTACTCTTCGTTCTTACCTGTCATCTACACCGAGATCATCAAGCAGTCGCGGCGGGTGATCCAGGAAGGGATCAACGTTGCGCACAAACTCGTGCGCATGCAAGCGCGGCCCAAGATTCTGTTGAGTTCTAATTTCGAAGACGCCGCGCGGCTGGTGCAGGAATATCGGGATTACATTTTCGGCCTGGTGTCTGATGTGGAGTTTCCCTGGGAAGGGAAGCTCAGTCCCGAAGCTGGTTTCGAGCTGGCCCGTTTGGTGAAGAGTCTGACTCCCGATGTGCCCGTGGTTTTGCAGACCAGCCGAACGGAATTCCGTCCGCGCGCCCACGCCGAAGGATATTCCTTCCTGCGCAAGCGCTCGCCAACACTGCTGAAAGACCTCCGCCGCATTCTGACCGATCAGTTTGGCTTCGGCGATTTTGTCTTTCGCATGCCCGACCAGCAGGAAGTTGGCCGAGCGAAAGACCTCAACGAACTGGAAGAGACCCTGCAGGCGCTGCCCGCCGACAGCCTGATGTACCACGCGCAGCGCAATCACTTTTCGCACTGGCTGATGGCGCGCACGGAGTTTGCCCTGGCAGCGAAACTCAGGCCGCGCAAGGTGTCCGACTTCAACGGTCCCGAGCATCTGCGGCGCGATCTGATCGAGTCGATCCACGATTATCGCCGGGAACAGAACGAAGTGCTGATCGGCGACTTCAAGCCCGACACGTTCAAGCCGTCAGAGTCGAGCTTCCTCAGAATCGGTTCTGGATCGCTCGGCGGCAAGGCCCGCGGCTTGGCCTTTGTGCGGCATTTGTTGCGCACGCGCCGCATCGCGCGCCGGTTTCCGGGCGTGCGCATTTCGGTTCCGCCCGCCGTGGTGATCGCCACGGACATGTTCGATCTGTTTCTCGCGGAGAACAATCTGAGTGACTTCGCGCTGCACTGCGACGACGATAGCGAAATACAGCAACGCTTCCTGGATGCTTCGCTGCCTGTTCCGCTGCAGGAGAATCTGAAGGCATTTCTTGCCGAGGTCGATTACCCGCTCGCGGTGCGGTCTTCGAGCCTGCTCGAAGACTCGCAGTATCAGCCCTTCACCGGCGTGTACGAGACATTCATGCTGGGCAACCGGCAAGCCAGCGTGCAATTGCGCCTCGACGAGCTTTGCGAGGCGATCAAGCGCGTCTACGCATCGACCTTCAGTCAGCATGCGAAGGCTTACGTGCGCGCCACGCCCTATCGCCTGGAAGAAGAGAAGATGGCGGTGATTCTGCAGCAGGTCGTGGGAACGTCGCATGAAACGCGCTTCTATCCCGACTTTTCCGGCGTTGTGCGATCGCATAACTTTTATCCGATCGAGCCGATGACCTTCTCCGACGGCATTGCAGCCGTTGCTCTAGGTCTGGGCCGCACCGTGGTTGATGGCGGCAAGTGCCTGAGTTTCTGTCCCCGGTATCCCCGGAATCTGTTGCAGTTTTCTTCCGTCGAAGATATCCTCGCGAACACGCAGACCGAGTTCTGTGCGCTGGAACTCGACGGCGTTCCGCTCGGAGCAGGTCCCGGCCATTTACGCGAGGCTCGCTTCGGCCTCGACGTGGCCGAACGCGATGGGACTCTGCACTCGGTTGCTTCCACCTATTCCGCCGACAATCACGCTGTCTACGACGGGCTGAGCCGCGCCGGAACTCGCATCGTGACTTTCGCTCCGATGCTCAAGCACGGCATCTTTCCGCTGGCGACGATTCTGGAGTTGCTCGTGCGAGCTGGCGAAGACGCGCTGGGCAATCCGGTCGAGATCGAGTTTGCCGTGCGCCTGCCCCGTGCGGAAGAGACAGCCGAGTTCGGGTTTCTGCAGATTCGTCCGCTGACGCTGTCGCGCGACCATCAAGATCTCGCCATCGGCGATGTGAACTCGTCGCAGCTGATTTGCCGAAGCACGAAGGTTCTGGGCAACGGGCGCATCGAAAATCTGCAGGACATCATCGTCGTCGATTCGCAACGCTTTGAGCGCAGCCGCAGTCAGGAAGTGGCGCGCGCGGTCGCGCACTTCAACGGCAAGCTAAGCACGGAAAATCGCCCTTACCTGCTCATTGGTGTCGGACGCTGGGGATCGAATGATCCGTGGCTCGGTATCCCGGTGGAATGGGATGAGATTTCCGGTGCCCGCGCCATTGTCGAAGCCGGGTTCCACGACTTCCGCGTCACTCCATCGCAGGGCAGCCACTTCTTTCAGAACCTGACTGCCTTCCAGGTCGGATACTTCACGGTGAATCCCGACGCGGGCGAGGGTTCGGTCGACTGGCAGTGGCTGTCGGAGCAACCCGCGATCGAGGAACAAGGCTGCGTGCGCCACCTGCAATTCGCCCAGCCACTGCGCGTGGTGATGAACAGCAGAAGCAGCCAGGGAGTGATCTTCAAACCGGAAGGAAACTAGGGTACGACACGGGTTTGGATGATTATCGGATCACGTGGATTCGCACGCCCAGCTTAAGCTTCTTCCAGGATCGATCCGCGGTGTAGACAGGCGCCTTCAACGCCAACCCGAGCGCCAGACACGCCCGGTCTCCCAAAGAGAGTCCGAGCGCCCGAGTCTCGGTAATCAGGCTGCCTGCTGCCTTGGCTTGCTCAATGGTGAAAGGCACAATCTCGCCGACCGATCCTGTGGCATCGGCCCATGCTTCTTCCAGCCGCCAACCCTGATTCAGGAGTTTGCCTTGAACCTCGGCGAGATTAACGGTGCTGATGACGGCCTGCGTGAGCAGCTCAGGAGTGACTCTCTCGGATCCCTGCTCCTGATGAATCACAGCGAGGAGGACGGACGAATCGACGACGACGTTATTCACGCTTGGCAGCCTCGCGTCGCTCGGCAATCAACTCGTCTACCAGTGAGACGCCGGGTTTCACGTACTGCTGCGCGCGCCGCTGTGCCCGCTCGATGCGGCGTTTCATGGTCGTGATCCGCAGTTCGTCCTCTTCCAGGCTCAGGATGACCTCGTCACCGGGATTGATGCCAAGCGCTTTGCGAAAAAAAGCTGGTATTACGACTCGGCCATTTTCGTTGACCCGCAACCTGGTCTCTGCGTTCATGTCATTCCTCAAGCTAACTGACACTATTATATAGATATGTCATAGCGATGACAACATGACAGTGGTAGCGGAGGTGATTGTGCCACAGATATGGAATGAAAGTGTCAATTTCACCTGAGTTGCGAAAATAAAATCGATAAGCCGGATCAGTGTGCAAGAAAGTTGCACCCAATCGACCACGCTGTAGGAATTCGTCCGCACAGGGGACTGTGATTTCAATCACAGCCTCTCCCATGGCCCTCCGAACACAATCGTCTGGTACGGAAAACCGTCACTTTTCATGCCTGGGGGCCACGTGTTCAAAATCATCCACGCAGAATTCCTAGCGCCCGGTGTCAAGCGCTTCGTCATCGAGGCGCCTCGTATTGCCCGCAAACAGAGGCCGGGACAGTTCGTCATCCTTCGCATTTACGAAGAGGGCGAGCGAATTCCGGTGACCATTGAGAACTCCGATCCGGAGCGCGGCACGGTCAACATCGTGGTGCAATCGGCGGGGAAGACGACCCAGTTGCTGAATTCGCTGAATACCGGCGATCACATTCTGGACGTGGTCGGGCCGCTGGGCAAGCCTTCCGAGATCGCGAACTATGGGACGGTGGTGGTGGTTGGTGGCGGGGTTGGGACAGCAATGGCGTATCCCACGGCGGCGGCGTTGAAGCGAGCGGGGAACCGCGTGATCTCGATCGTGGGCGCGCGCAACAAGGAGTTGGTGATCCTTGAGCCAGAGATGCGGGCAGTAAGCGACGCATTGATGATTACCACCGACGACGGCAGCTATGCCGATAAAGGATTCGTCACCGACAAGTTGCGCCAGTTGATTGAGAACGGTACGCGCATCGACCTGGTGGTGGCCGTGGGTCCGATCGTGATGATGAAAGCGATTGCGGAGATGACGCGCAAGGAAAACATCCACACCGTGGTGAGCCTGAACCCGATCATGATCGATGGCACGGGCATGTGCGGAGGCTGCCGCGTTCTGATCGACGGCAAGAGCGAGTTTGCCTGCGTCGATGGCCCGGAGTTCGACGCGCATAAGGTCGATTTCGCCGTGTTGGTGCAGCGCAATTCGATGTACCGCGATGCTGAGCAGCGCTCGCTCGCGGAATTCCAACGCTGCCGGACGGAAGCCGCGACGCGCGAACTTGAACACGCTGGCGCTGCTCTTCCGGCTGGACGGCAAGGAGAACAACGATGAGCCCCACCGCAAAGAAGTCGGCTAACCCTCTGCCGATGAAAGAGCGCATCAAGGTTCCCCGGCAATTGATGCCGGAGCAGGCGGCCGAGGAGCGCGCGCACAACTTCAGCGAGGTGAATCTCGGCTACAGCCCGGAATTGGCGCAGCAAGAGGCTCTGCGCTGTCTGGAATGTGCCAAACCCACGTGCACCGACAATTGCCCCGTGGGCGTGAAGGTGAAGGAGTTTGTGGAAAAAATCGTGATTGGCGACTTTCTTGGAGCTGCGGCGAAGATTCGTGAGGACAACGTTCTGCCCGCTGTAACGGGGCGTGTCTGCCCGCAAGAAGATCACTGCGAAGGCAAGTGCCTGCTGTCGAAGAAGGTGAAGCCGCTCGGGATTGGCTATCTGGAACGCTTTGTCGCTGATTATGAAAAGCGCATGGGGACGCACGTAGTGCCCAACGTTCCGCCGACAGGAAAGAAGGTTGCCGTGGTCGGGAGCGGGCCTTCGGGATTGACGGTGGCCGGGGATCTCATCCAGAAAGGCCACAAGGTGCGTGTGTTCGAAGCACTGCACGAACTGGGCGGTGTGCTCGTGTATGGCATTCCTGAGTTCCGCCTGCCCAAGCAGATTATTCGCGAGCAACTCGACTACATGCGCGAGATGGGTGTGGAGTTCGAGACCGACGTGGTTGTCGGGCGCACCGTGACCATTGATGAACTCATTGGCGAAGAGGGCTACGATGCCGTCTACATCGGGACCGGCGCGGGGCTGCCGCAGTTTATGAATATCCCCGGGGAGCATTTCAATGGGGTGTACTCTGCCAATGAATTTCTGACACGCATCAATTTAATGAAGGCCTACAAGTTTCCGACGTACGACGAGCCGATGCTTGATCTGCAAGGGAAAGACGTGGCCGTGATCGGTGGCGGCAATACGGCGCTGGATGCGATTCGTTCCGCTCTGCGCTTGGGTGCACGCAAGGCCTATGTGATCTACCGACGAAGCGACGCGGAGATGCCGGCCCGAGCCGAGGAAGTGCATCACGCGCGGCAGGAAGGGATTGACTTCCAGATGCTGACGGCTCCGGTGGAGTTCCTCTCTGACGGCAAGGGATGGCTCACTGCGGCCCGTTGCGTTCGCATGGAGCTCGGCGAGCCAGATGCGTCCGGCCGCCGCCGCCCCGTGCCCATGCAGGGCTCGGAGTTCGATCTCCCGCTGTCGGTGGCGGTTATTGCCATCGGCACCAGCGCGAATCCGATCGTGCAGAGCACAACGCCGGGGCTGGGAACCAACAAGCGTGGATACATTCAAGCCAGCGAAGAAACCCAGCGCACGACGCGCAAAGGCGTGTTTGCTGGAGGAGATATTGTGACCGGGAGCGCGACGGTAATCCTTGCGATGGGCGCCGGCCGCCGCGCGGCGAAGTCGATTCACGATTATCTGACGACCGGCGAGTGGTGAGGCAAACCAGGTTTCAGAGTTTCAAGGTTTCAACGTTTCAATGATTCAAACCTTCGACAGATAGGATCATGGAGACTGAAACTTTGAAACCTCTGAACGTTGAAGCCTTGCATTATTGAAAGCTGATTTCGATGTAGGTATCGGTGCGTGACCAAATCAGCGGCAGCCGCGCCATCCAATATTTGCGGTTGATTGCCTGGCGTGCCCGGGCGTGCTCTTCTGGTGGCAGGATTCGTGCCGTCGCCGGAGACTCCGGTCCAGTCACTGTTCCGCGAATGGTGCACGGCGCCACGCGCACCTGCGGGTTGTTGCGAATCCGCTTCGTCTTTCCCATGTCGCTGCGCGTCATCACATAGAGTTTGCCGTCTTCCTCGCCAAACCAGACAGGGGTTGCGATTGCCGCGCCGGTTTTGCGAAACGTTGTCAGGGAAATATATTTCTGAGCCTGAACGGGCGAGGGAATCGAGCTAGGCCGATCGGGAGTCACACTCGGCACCTCCATTGGATTGTTAAAGTCCCGGACATGCACGTCCTTACCTGCGTCGCGCGCGTACTCAGCTCCCATGATTACATCACGAAAGTCTCTCCCGAGTTCCCTAATCTGTTGATCGAGAAGCTTCAGATTGCCGCGAGAGCTAAAAGCCACGCACCGCAGGAGGCGTGGGCTCGCGGGTTCACCCGTGTGAATCTCAGCAGACTGAAGTTTTGCCAGAGCCTGTTCTCTATCCGCCTCGCTGAAGTGGAGCGAAACCCAGCGCAAAACGTCGTCCGGAAGTTCCATCTCATTCACCTTCGCGTTCCCACACTGATTATTGCAAACCTTTTAGTCGCGAGCTGTTCTCTTGGCCCACGGTTCGGACCATGTAACTCCAGGTCTTTCAACCCCTGTCGTCTCTGGTACGCAACCGGCCGGCGGCGATTGCTCCGATCACGTCTTATGTGTTACAAGCCTGAACATGCGTAAATGGATGAAAGATCGATTACAGCGCCGCAAGAAGAAAGCCCCGGAGCAGGGAAGTCAGGCGGCGCCTCCGCCCCTGCAGCCAGCATATTTTGACGCGGAGCAAGTCCCGAGCACACCGGCAGCACCAAGTCACGTCGAATCTGGACATCATGAGTCAAGCCCTGCCGAGGCCGAAGTTTCTGCAATCTCTGAGCCGGAGTTCGAAGCGCAGGCTCCTCGCGAGGAAGCGGTGAGAGCGGTCGGGCAGTCGCGGCCCGCTGCGAGTGGTGAGGGCCAGCGCGGACGCGGTCGCCGTCGCCGTGGTGGCCGAGGCCGAGGCGGACGCGGTCGCGAGCAAGCGGTTGCTCAGGCGTTCACTCCTGCGGCGGTGAAGGGCATTGTTCCTGATCTGACAGGATCGGAGGAAGCAGCGCCCGAGGCAGGAGCTGTGGAAACGGCCGAGCCTGAAGCGGAGGCCACGCCGCAAGCACCTGCCATTCCGGCCGCCGTGCCTGCGGCATCGGCGCGTCCACCGAAAGGGATCGTTGTGTTGGCGATCGGGCTTCCGGGTTCAGGAAAGAGTTCGTGGTTCAAGCGCCATAACGTAGTTCCGCTCTCCAGCGACATGGTTCGCTCGCTTCTGTTTGACGACGTGCGCGAGCAGCGCTTTCAGGATCTCGTGTTTTCTAATTTGCGGTCCATGCTCAAGGCGCGGCTCATCGCCAAGCGGCCTATGAACTATGTGGATGCTACGAACCTGACGCCGCAAGAGCGCCAGCACTGGATCAAACTGGCGAAGGACTACAACTACGAAGTGCACGCAGTTTTCTTTGATGTTCCGCTCGAAGTCTGCATTGAGCGCCATCAGCGCCGCGATCGGGTGGTGCCGGAAGACATCATGCGCCGCATGGCTGCCAAGCTCAAGGCGCCAGCCTTCGACGAAGGCTTCGCGAAGATCACCGTCGTCCGAGTGAAGAAGAAGGAGTGATCCTAGGGCTTTCCTTCCGTCAGCTTCCGGATCGTTTCGTCTGCCGTCTCCTTGTCTCCGGGGATCGTGTAGGTGATTGTCTGTTGATTTGCGCTGTGCATCAGTTCCTCGATTTCCTCCGGACGCATCGGCATCCCGAAACCTGCCCCCATTAGAAGCGGTAGACACAGCACTAGCATGCGCAGGCGGCGCTTGATCGACACGATAGCCTCCCGGCAGACGCCCGGGCCGCAGCGCAAATAGGCATTCTGCGGCGGGAGCCTGCCTGATCCTTGTGAATTGCTTTCTATCTGGAGAACTTCAGATCAACGAGGCGGCGCAGGGTGGTGCGCGGGAGGTAACCGCGGAAAGAGATGAGTCGGTTGGGATTCCACTTTCTTCCGGTTGGGGCTCGGCCCAAACCACACTTGCTATGCAGATAAAGAGTAAAAAGGGAACCAGAATGGCCCAGAACAGGCTGGCAGAAACGGGAGTCAGCGCGGCCAACAGGACGGCCACGAGACAGGCAAGCGCGAACAGTTTACGCAAAGAGATCATCGACTTCGATTGCTCTGTACAAGCTTAACACCGAGGCTGGCGAGGCGCTTCTAACCCTTCAAGTGAGGAAGCAACTCCTTGAACGCGGCCGACGAGGAAGACCTCATTAATTCATAAATCATCATTTCGGTCGAAGAGATCACGGCGCCCGCCGCGCGCATGCGTTCGAGGCCAATCTTCCAGTTCCATTCGGTACGCGAACTGACTGCATCAGATGCCACGTGAACCAAGTATCCCTCGCGCAGAGCTCCCAGAGCGGTTTGCGTTACGCAGATGTGGCTCTCCATGCCGCAGAGCAGCAGCGTGTTGCGTTTGCCGGGCAGGCGCTTGACGAGGCTGCAAAACAGGTCGCTGCCGAAGCAGGAGAATAGAGTTTTGTCGACTGCTTCCGTCCCGGGCAGCAGGGAAGCGATCTCTGGGACCGTTGCTCCGAGCCCCTTCGCATACTGCGTGCTGACGAGCGCAGGAATCTTCAGGGTCGCGGCGGCACGTATCAAAAGCTGCGCGTTCCGCACCAGTTGCTCTTTTTGGAAGATCGGCGGCAGCAGTTTTTCCTGGATGTCGATTACAACCAGCGCGCACTGCTCGGCCTCGAGAGGACGGCGGGCCATCTCGGCGTAATCCGCTACGGGATGAATGGAATCGAGGGTGGTGACCATTGCCACTCCTGGTGAAATGGGATGATTCGATTCTAGCGCGTCACGACAGTTGGGTCTGAAGAATTGAAATCTTCTCTGTGTGAATGTGGATGTGTTGCCACGTGTGATGGGTTTCGGTTGACCCCAGCTCGCTCTCAACCATAAAATGAAAATACGCTTGTACGCTTTGGCTGCAGGCTTAAGACTGCCCCCTCGTTCAACGGCTAGGACACCTGCCTCTGGAGCAGGTTATCGGGGTTCGAATCCCTGGGGGGCAGCCAAATCGTTTCCTTCTGCTCATCCCTTTCTATGTAGCACCCATCAGGTTTGTCGTTTTCCCATCTGCCCCATATACTTCCTCGACCTGAATTTCCGTTCGGGCTATTGTCCGCGCATTGAATCCCCATGAATCAGCCCCCCGGGAAAAACGACTCAGAGCTTTGTCGAGGACTGACACTCGCCCCCACGATCTCTCTCGTCGTGGGAGCCGTAATTGGCACGGGAGTCTTTCTAAAAGCCGCCGTGATGGCGCAGACTGTGGGGTCGCCGAGCCTTGTGCTTTGGGCGTGGGGCCTGGCCGGCCTGCTCTCGATGGCGGGGGCGCTCACCTATGCGGAGCTAGGCGCGCTTCTGCCGCATGCGGGCGGTGAATATGTGTACTTGCTGGAAGCCTACGGCGAAGGTCCCGCGTTTCTCTTTGGCTGGATGAGATTCGTGATGGGATCGGCCGGATCGATTGCCAGCCTGGCTGTGGGTTTCGCCACGTTCCTCGCCGCCATCCTGCCCATCAATCACGTCTGGGCGGAATGTCCCTACCATGCGTTTGGCCAGTCGCTGGTCTGGCGATTCGGTACGCAACAGGCGTTGGCGTTGGGCGTGATCATTCTGCTCTCGGCGCTGAACTGCGGCCGCGTGGTGCTGGGCGGGCAAGTTCAACTCTGGTTGACCATTCTCAAAGTAGCTGGCATCGCAGTTCTCGTCGGTGGAATTCTGTTCTTCTCTAAAGCAGGTGGACTGGGCAATCTGGCCCGCCCGGCGGGCGTGCGGCCGTGGACCGGATTCGCTGCGTTCGGGACCGCAATGCTGGCGGCTCTGTGGGCCTACGAAGGCTGGAATCAGATGCCGATGTGCGCCGGGGAAGTGCAGAACCCGACGCGCAATGTGCCACGCGGGCTGATCATCGGCACAGGTCTTGTGGTTTTGATCTACTGCCTGGCAAACTTCTCGTATTTCTATGCGCTGCCATTTTCTGAAGTCTTGTCCTCGAATTCGACTGCGCATCCAGATGCGCTGCCGGTCGCCGCCAAGGCCGCAACCACTTTTCTCGCACGCCATGGCGCCACTTTTATATCGCTCGTGTTCGTGCTCTCGACTCTGGGCGCGCTGAATGGAACCATTCTCTCTTCAGCGCGCGTGCCATATGCCATGGCGCGCAACAAGTTGTTCTTCGCGCCCTTTGGCCGCGTGAGCGGCGCGACGCAGGTCCCGGTATTCTCTATTGTCCTGCAGGGGATCTGGGCTAGTTTGCTCGCAATTTCAGGAACCTATGACCAACTGACCGACTGCGTGGTCTTCGCTTCCTGGATCTTTTACGCGCTGGTCACGACCTCCGTCTTTGCGCTGCGGCGGAAAATGCCCGGCGTAGCGCGACCTTACAAGACGCTGGCCTATCCTTTTCTGCCGCTGGTGTTCGTGGTGGTCGCCTGTTGGCTGGTCTGGAACACGATCCACACCCGGCCGCTGGAATCCACCGTGGGCCTGGGATTGATTGCTGCCGGTCTTCCCCTGTATTTCTACTTTCGCAAATCGCATGCGGAAATTCCGCCGGCCGCTGGAGCCAACCGCTAATTATTTCGCGCGCCGTTGGTTTCGCTTCTTTTTCTTCGAACTCGACTTTTTGACGCTCGATTTCTTCTGCGGAGCATAGGCGATGCAATCCGCTTCAATCAACATTCCCGGCAACTGCCGCAAGTCGCTGCCAACGGTGGTGCGCACGGGGTAAGGAGCAGAAAATCGGCGGGCGTATATCGCGTTGTAGCGCGCAAACAAGGCAGTATCGCTTAGATGCACCGTCACCTTGACCACGTCGCCGAGAGTGGCATGGTCGGCAGCGAGGACAGACTCCATGTTGCTGATCACTTGTTCGGTCTGTGCTTCAATCGTATCGCCTGCCAGTTTGCCGGTCCGGGCGTCGACGGGGCCGGTTCCGGTCACGAAGATGAAGTCTCCCGCGCGCCAGCCTTGCGAGTACGCTCCCTGCGGCGCCGCTCCCTGGTCAGTCTGAATCACATATTTCGCCATGATGCCTCCCGGCTCATCAGAACTCTATTTCAGCGATCAATATGAAGGTCTAGGTCCGCAGTCCTCGCGCTCGCACCGGCCACACGACTTCGACCCGCTCGCCTCGGAACCCAACGATCTCGTCATTGAGATTGGCGCAAGTACAGGCGTGGTAGGGAAAGAAGCGAATCTTCTCCCCTAGCTTTACAGCTTCTTCGGTGCGCCCCATGCCGTGTTCTTCGTTGAGGCGCTCCACAAAGATGCGGCGGTCCACGGCCCGCGCAATGGCGGCGGGAGCAGCGCGACCGGTGCCGACGCCGCCGGCGTCTCCGCTAAAAGTCTTGGTGCCACCATCGATCGTGAGGCGACCACTTCCGTTCGTGCTCGCCACGGTGCACAGAACAGACAGCGCCAATTGATCTGCGGAAGCGATGCCGTTGTCCAATTGCATCAGGTCATTGAAAACGTAGTTGCCCGCGCGTACTTCCGTGACTCCGGCGACTTCCGCGACCCACTTGCCGGTGGGCGTGCTTCCGGCCGTGACCTCGCCGACTGCGATGCCGGCCGCTCGCAGTCGATTGGCAACGTCCACCAGCAACTGACCTTCATCATGTCCGGCATCCTTGGGGTTCGGTGCTCCCGGAAAACTGCCGGAGCGATAAGTGGTGACGCCCGCGAAATGCAGACCGGGCAGGGAATTGATTG
The DNA here is from genome assembly GCA_963701935.1 of uncultured Acidobacteriaceae bacterium. Taxonomy (GTDB): domain Bacteria; phylum Acidobacteriota; class Terriglobia; order Terriglobales; family Acidobacteriaceae; genus Sulfotelmatobacter. The sequence continues at coordinate 888,806 of CAVPBT010000008.1, forward strand.
CCGCGGCCAGACGCTCGATTGCGCTTTGGTCGTCGGAGGGAATTCCTCCCCGGTGGAGTCCGCTATCAATGTCGATCTGCACATGGATGGTAGTGCCAGCCTCGGAGGCAGCCTTCGACAAGCCGCGGGCAGCTTCTTCCGAGTCGCAGTTCACCGTCAGGCTTCGTATGCGTGACGCCAGTGCGGCGAGGCGCCGCCACTTCACTTCACCGACAACGGGATACGCGATGCATATATCTTCGATCCCTGCTTCTGCAAAGGGTTCCGCTTCACTGATCTTGGCACAGACGATTCCACGAGCCCCGGCAGCAATCTGCATGCGTGCGATCTCAGGGATCTTGTGGGTCTTAATGTGCGCTCGAAACTTCACGCCGCACTTGTCGGCATGCGCCTGCCATTCGCGGATGTTCTTTTCCAAACGGTCGAGATCAATCAGGGTTGTAGGTGTATCCAGATCGTAGATGGAAGACCCTTGCTTAGGGTGCGATTGAGCCAACGTGGTTCTCCGGCTTCGGATTGGGCGTCCCTAGGATACAGTCTTCTGCACGCTTGGGGAATCCTCAGCAGACTGAAGGTTTCCAGTAGCGGGCAATCGTGCTATCCGTTACCATCTCCCTTCGAGGAACGCTCCGCAGCCACGGTGGAATTTGTTCCTCGCAGCTACCGAACCCATGCGAACGAATCGCCAACGCTACCTTCTCAGCGCGCTCGTCGTTCTCTCAATCCTGGCCGTGCCGGGCGTCTTTGCCAAGAACAGTACTCATATTGTCGTAGTTCCGGTTACCAATATGTACTCGGGACCGAGCGACCAGACGGATGTTGTCTCGCAGGCGATTTACGGGAGCAACGTGACGCTGCTGACCGCTCGAGGCGAGTGGTGCAGAATTCAAACGGCGGACCATTACAGAGGATGGGTTCCGAGCCGGCATCTCCGGCTCGTGCAGGTCGGCACGGGATACGCGACGAGCGGGACCGTGGTGCAGGTCGAGAGCCTTTTTGCCAACATCTATCGCGAGCCCGACGTTACCCGCCACAAGCCAGTTATCACCATGCCCTTCGAATCGCGTCTGGAAGTGATCCCCGAGGACGCAAGCGACGCGAAAAGGAAGCCCGCGAAAGGAAGCCACGAAGGCTGGCTGCAGGTTCGCCTTCCCGACCAGCGCAGCGAGTGGATCCAGTCGAGCGATGTCGTCACCGACCCGAAGCCGCGATCGATTCCCGAATCCATCGAACTGGCGAAGCGCTTCGTCGGCATTCCTTATTTATGGGGAGGCACGTCGAGTTTTGGTTTCGACTGTTCCGGCTTCACGCAAATGCTGGTGCGGGCCCGGGGGATCACGATGCCCCGCGATGCCGACAAGCAGGCCGCCTGGAGCGGCGTGCTGGCCGTGGATCGCAAGGATCTTGAGCCCGGGGACTTGCTCTTCTTCGGCGCTTCGCCGCGGAAGATTGATCACACCGGAATGTACATTGGCGACGGCCAGTTCATCCAGGCCACCACCAACGGACATCCAGTCGTCCAAATCGGCCGCCTCGACGACGAGCCGTGGACTCACATTCTCGTTGCCAGCCGGAGAGTGAAGTGACACGCGCTTTGCTCGGTTGCAGCAGGGTTACTCCTCCGGTCGCAGGAACTCGAGAATAGTTAGACGAAGTCGGCTAGACTTTCCAACTAGAATCCACATGCCAGCAACTCTCGACGCGCTCCTGACTCGTCTCGAAACCGCTAAGAGCAATTTTGGGCGAGGCGCGGGCGCCAAGGCGAGCGCTCTGCTCGACCGGCTGGCACGTCACGAGTTTCGCGATCCCGAGTCGCTCATTCGCTTTCACGAGAGCCTGCTGTTTTTGCGAGCGTTTCCGCCATCGGGCCAAGTCGTTGCGCAGATTGAGCAACTGCTCAACACATTCCACAAGAGGGTCGAGAAGCTCCGCCAGTTCGGAGCCGATATGTCGGTGTTCGATGACTTCGACACCTCCGGCATCGCGGGCACCACCATGCAGGATGCACTCAACTTCGACGCCGCGCGCTGGCTGGCGCGCAGAATTCCGCGCAATGTTGAAATCGCATGGGATGACTATGAGGAAGAACGCGCGATGGGATCCACCTGGCCGCGCTTCATTCCACTGCTCGCGGAAGATGCCGACGTGGAAGCCAACATTCCGTGGCGGACCTGGCTCGATACTGCGAGGGGGCGCGAGCGGGATCTGGAATGGCTGATCCGCCGTTTCGAGCAGTTGCCCGTCTCCAACCGCCAACGCGCAGAACTGTACGACTCGTTGCGTCTTCCATTGCGCTGGCACCTTGAGAATGTGAAACTCTCGCGCAGCCGCAACTGGTCGCGGCCGAGGCCGCTCTACTATCACAGTGCGGCGCTGATCGTGCGGAGTCAGGTTTCGTTGGCGCGCGAACTCTCGCAACCAGCTCCGCTGCTGGTCAGACTCTCTCGCCAGGAGGGCGAGCGAGTCATGAACAAGATTCGTGAAGTGATGGTCGTACGTTACCGCGAGCTCTACGGTACAACTTTGGGTGATCCCAACTCCGTTGTGCGCGCCACTCTCGGGCGCGGCGTCGTCATGTATTTCTGGAGTCTGCCGGCCGAGCGACGGTTGCCGCTGCGCGCCTACGTTGCGGGATTCACACTCAAGAACGGTGTGCCCATCAACTACATCGAAGCCATCGGTCTATGCGAGTGGATCGAGGTGGGCTTCAACACTTTCTACACCTACCGGCAAGGCGAAACCGCGTGGGTCTATGCACAGGCGCTGCGCTGCCTGTGCGCTCTCACGGGCGCGAGTACGATTTCTGTTTATCCATACCAGATCGGACAGAATAATGACGAAGCTCTCGACTCCGGGGCCTTCTGGTTCTATCGCAAGCTGGGCTTCCGGTCAGGCAGCGCAGATCTGGAGCAACTCGCGAGAAGAGAAGAGGAGAAGATCGCTGCGAACCCACGATACCGCACACCGAAGAAGACTCTGAAGCGGCTGGCTGAAGCGCATGTGTTCTATGAGCTGGACAGAAGTGACCCCTCCGCTTTGAGGAAGGGAGCTTGGGATACGTTCTCGACGCGAAATCTGGGCTTGCGCGTGAACCGGCGGATGGCTCGCGAGTGCGAGGGAGACAGCGAGCGCATTAGCAGAGCATCTGTGCTGGAAGCGAGCCGCGCGTTGGGCGTGAACGTGTCGAACTGGGATGTAGCGGAGCGTCAGGCATTCGAGAACTGGTCGCTGGTGCTGGCGCTGATTCCTAACCTGAGCCGCTGGACGCCGCAGGAGAAGAAGGACGCGGCCAAGGTCATCCGCGCGCAGGCTGAGCCCAGCGAGATGAAGTATCTGCGCCTCATTCAGCATCATCCACGACTGCGCGAAGAACTCTTGCGGTTGGGGTCGAAGCGGTAGGGTCGCGGTCAGTCGCTAGCTACTCGATTTCGCGACGAACCTTCTTGGAGAGCTTCTCGAGTTTCTTCAGGTTTTCGTTGAGGTCCTTAACCAGCATCCCCTGCTGCAGCTTTTGCAGATCTGACTGAACCGAAATACTCAGCACGGATAATTCGCTCGCGTCGTGATGAAGGGCCGCCAGCCGGGCTGCCCGAACGTCGGGAGCCGGGGATGCGGATACTTGCGAAATCTGCTCCTCGCGTTGTGAGACTCTCTGGTTGATGCGCGTCTGGAGGCTGGTTTGCTGGCCAGGGGCCGGGAGCGAGAGAAGAAACAGCAGGAGAGAAATGTGGCGGGCAGCCATAGGAACCTCCGTCAGGCGGCGTACTCTTGGACGAAATTGTACTCCCGTTTTCAGAAGGTTGATGAGAGTAAACAGGATCGATGAGGCCAACGGCGGATTACCGCTTGACGCTGTTTAGCAAAATAACTAGAACCGATCTGAGGAATGACGAGTGACGGAGGAGGCTCCGCAAATCCAGCTAGCGGCTCAGTCGGTTGCGCATCCGGTCCTGCTCTACGACGGCGTTTGTGGGCTGTGCAACCGGATGGTGCAGTTCGTTTTGCGGCGGGATCCGGCGGGCGTGTTTCGATTTGCTTCGTTGCAGAGCCAGTTGGCTGCGAGCATTCTGACGCGCTATAGGTTGGATGCTCGCGATCTCGATACTGTGTACGTCGTCGCGAATTACGAACAGCCTGACGAGCAATTACTGTCCCGTTCGGACGCTGTCATTTTTATTCTCCAGCACATGGGAGGTGCGCTTCGCTGGACGGGACGCTTCCTTCGGGTCGTTCCCCAGCCGCTTCGCGAATGGGGATATCGAGTGGTCGCGCGTAACCGGTACCGCGTCTTCGGGCGCTACGACAAGTGTCCCATGCCTACTGAAGAGACCCGCTCCCGTTTTCTTGCTTAGACCCGACGATTTGCTGCCGATTCGATCGCCATTCCTTGATCCACGATCAAGCGGATCAGTCCATCCATTTGATTTTCGGTCACCGTGGGATTCATGCAGGTGAATTTCAGGACCTGCCGGTTATGGACCAGTGTGTGACCGATGACTGCGAGTCCGCTATCGAAGAGGCGCTGCCGGAGAGCGGCGTTGAGCTGGTCGGAATCTGTAGTTGGCCGAGATGGGACGTAGCGGAAAACAACGGTGCTCAGTTGAGGTTCGGACAAGAGTTCGAGCCGCGGTTCTCCACTGATAACTTTCGCTGCGTGCCGGGCCAGTTCTACCGTCCGGTCAATCATGGCGGCGAGTTTGGCTCGGCCCAGAGTCTGAAACGAAATCCATAATTTCAGAGCGTCAAAGCGGCGGGTGGTGAGCAGGGAAGTCGTCACCAGGTTGGGAATGCCTTCATCTTCGTGAGCCTCGGGGTTCAGATAGTCGGCATTCAGTTTAATCGAGTCGAAATGACGCGCGTCGCGCAGCAGGAAGGCGCTACACGGAATCGGTTGCCAGAAGAGTTTGTGAAAATCGATGCCGAGCGAGTCGGCTTTTTCGATGCCTTCTAGTTTGTTGCGATGCTGAGCCGAGAAAAGCAGAGCCCCGCCGTAAGCTGCGTCCACATGAAGCCATGCGCCGGCGGTTTGGGCGAGGATGGCCACTTCTGGCAAGGGATCAATCGAACCGAAGTCGGTCGTGCCGGCCGTCGCGACAATTGCAAGGGGAAGCAAACCTGCTGCCTGAGCGGAATGGAGAGAATCCCGCAGGGCCGCTGTACTGATGCGAAAGTTCTGATCCACGGCCACGCGTATTACCGCATCAGTTCCCAGACCCAACTGCGAGGCGGCCTTCTCCACCGTAAAGTGCGCCACCTCGGAACAGAAGATGCGCAGCCGGCGAGCTTCAGGAGGAAGGCCGGACTTCTGCGCAGACCAGTTCCAGTGCTTCTGCAAAAACGTATCGCGCGCCAGCAGCAGGCCCATGTAGTTGGACTGGGAACCGCCAGTCGTGAACGTCCCGTCGGAAGTAGCTGGCAGCCCAGCTTGTGCGCACAACCACCGAATCATTTTCTGCTCGACGACTGTGGCGATGGGCGCCTGGTCGAAAGAGTCCATCGACTGATTGAGCGCGCTGATCACAACCTCGGTAGCCAAAGCGGCCAACAAGGGTCGACAGTGCAGGTGCGCCACGGTGCGCGGATGGTTTACAACGACCGAGTTTGAAACGACATTTCGCAGTATGGCGGCGATCTGCTGGGACGTGGATGCGGTGTCAGGAAGAAAATCGGCGCCGACCTCGTCCCCCAAGATCGCTGCCGCCTTTCCCGAGTATGGAGTCTCCGGCAGCGAAGTGCAGACAATCTGGGCTGCTTGCGAGACAAGCCTCTGGTACAGGTCTTTGCCGTCCGGCGTGGGAGTCAAGAATTCAGATTCGAACAAGCGCGTCGTCCCTGGTGTTTGGCCTATGTCTTGCGCAATCCAAGAATGAGGGCAACGACGCCGCCTGCAAGAAGAACAATGCCGGCCGCCGGAGGCAGTTTGTCATCGCTTTCGGTCTGGACGCTGATTTTGGCGTCGCCGATCTTCACACCATGGTTCTCGCGGTGCGGTACCGGGACGACCAACGCCAGCACCCCGAGCACGAGCAGCAGGACTCCGACGAGGGGAAGGGCTTTCATAGGGGAAGCTCCGATCAACAGATTGATTCGCTTGTGTACATGCAGCCATCATCCGCGATTACGCCTGTGATCCTATCACCAAGCGGCATGCAAGGCTCAACTTCGCGCCGCCGGAAACAGCGAGCCATCGAGGCTTTGCGCTATGATTGCGGGTGCTTGAGTTTGAGCATCAAACGACGGCCGCAACCTCACACTACATGCTCAGGTCCACCTCCTGGAATTTTCCGCGCAAAGGACTCGCTCAAAGATGAAGACTGACAAATTGGCAAAGACCTACAGTGTGGAAAGCAGCAAGCATTTCCGGCTGAAAGATTTTGATCCCACGGATACTGGGCATTGGCGCTCGAAAGAACATGCGACCGAGGCTCTGCAAGAGGGAATTGCCCGTGTGGCGGAGCTGCAGGACAAACTCTACGCACAGGACAGCTGGGCTCTCCTTCTGATATTCCAGGCGATGGATGCAGCCGGCAAAGACGGCATCATCAAACATGTGATGTCGGGGGTCAATCCGCAGGGCTGCCAGGTCTATTCCTTCAAAGCTCCGTCAGAGCTCGAACTGCAACACGATTTCCTGTGGCGGACGACGCGCTGTTTGCCGGAGCGCGGGCATATCGGCATCTTCAACCGGTCCTATTATGAAGAGGTGTTGGTAGTGCGGGTTCACCCCGAAATTCTCAAGAGCCAGAAGACGCCGCCGTCGCTAGTGGGCAAGAACGTGTGGGAGCAGCGTTTTGAAGACATCCGCTGCTTCGAGCGGCACATGGCGCGGAGTGGGACGGTGATCCGCAAGTTCTTCCTGAATGTTTCGAAGAAAGAGCAGAAGTGTCGATTTCTGGAGCGCCTGGAAGAGCCTGAGAAAAATTGGAAATTCTCAGCGGCCGACATCCGCGAACGCCAATGCTGGGACGATTATCAGCACGCCTATGAAGAGATGATCGCCAACACGGCCGCCGAACACGCGCCGTGGTACGTGGTGCCTGCAGACAACAAGTGGTTCACGCGGATCGTAGTCTCGGCGGTGGTGGTGGAGACGCTGGAGTCTCTGCACCTTGCGTATCCCAAGGTCGATGATGCGAAACGGAAAGAGCTGGAAGCCGCGAAGAAGATATTGATTTCCAAAAAGTGAGCGTGCTCCTGCGGGTCGTGACCACCAGTCAGGGCGCGGCGGCGAGAACACTCGCCGCCCTTTGCAGGCAGCCGCGACTCGATTACCATAACCAGATTGTCCACTTCTTCCCCGGAGATACCAGAACATGGGCCCAAATAAACTTCATGCGAATGCGTCGCTCTTTGCTCAGTTGGCTTTCGCTGCAGTGTTCGCGATCGTGATTGCGGTTCCCGCACACCCGCAAACCAAACCTGAACGGCAGTCCAAAGCCGCGAAGCCGTCGCCTACAACGCAGGCTGCGCAACCTGCCGCCACGGCCGCGACTGACGCCGACACTACCGAAACCTCCAAGTCCGAAGAGAAGGCCTTCAAAGGGATGAAGTACCGCATGATCGGGCCATTCCGTGGCGGCCGGTCGCTTACTGCGGCGGGCATACCAGGCGATCCCACGACCTATTATTTCGGAGCGACTGGCGGTGGCGTCTGGAAATCAACCGACGGCGCGATGACGTGGTCGCCGGTCTTTGACAAAGAGGGAACATCCGCGATCGGAAGCATCGCGGTTGCGAGTTCCAATCACAATGTGATCTACGTGGGGACGGGCGAGGCTTGCATCCGCGGCAACATCTCGCATGGCGACGGTGTTTACAAGTCGCTGGATGGCGGCAAGACGTGGAAGAACGTGGGCCTGAAGGATTCGCGCGCCATCGGCAAGGTCATTATCAATCCCTCGAATCCAGACATCGCGTTCGTCGCTGCCTTGGGGCATCCCTACGGGCCGAACACCGAGCGCGGAATTTTTCGGACGACAGACGGCGGCAAGACATGGGAGAAGGTCCTGTACAAAGACGAAAACACTGGCGGCATCGATGTCGCGTTCGATCCGCATAATCCCAACATTCTGTTCGCAGCCCTGTGGCAGGCGCGTCGCACTTCGTGGAGCATGGCGAGCGGCGGCCCGGGCAGCGGTTTGTACCGTTCGAACGACGGTGGGACCACCTGGAAGCACCTTGAGGAACACGGTCTGCCCAAAGGACCCTACGGGAAGATCGGCGTAGCCGTGGCCGCGAACTCGGACCGCGTGTATGCGCTGATCGAGGCGCACAATCCGGATGGCGGCCTCTATCGCTCCGACGACGGAGGCGAGTCTTGGCAGTTGGTGAATCCGGACCACAGCCTGTGGCAGCGTCCCTGGTACTACATGCACGTGATCGCGGACCCGCGCGACGAGAACGTTCTCTACATCATGAACGTCGAGTCCTATAAATCGACGGATGGCGGGCATCTCTTCAACAAGGTCCGCGTCCCGCACGGCGACAACCACGGACTATGGATTGATCCCCAGAACACGCGGCGGATGATCGCATCGAACGACGGTGGAGTTACCGTAACTCTGGATGGCGGCAAGACCTGGAGTCTGCAGGATAACCAGCCGACGGCGCAGTTCTACCACGTCATCACAGACTCGGCCACACCTTATCGCGTTTACGGTCCGCAGCAGGATAGCGGAACGGTTGCCATCGTCAGCCGCAGCGATGACGGATCGATTGGCCACAGCGACTGGTATGACGTGGGCGGGGGCGAGGCCGGCTACATTGCTCCGGACCCGCGCGACCCGAATATCGTTTACGCGGCGGATTATCAGGGAAACATCACGCGCTATGACCGGCACATCGGACAGGTGAAGGCGATCACCGAACAGCCCGAACTTTCCGACGCACACGGGGCCGCGAATCTGGAGCATCGCTTCCAGTGGACCGCGCCGGTCATGCTTTCTCCGCACGATCCCAACACGCTGTACCACGCCGGAGAGCAGTTGTTTAAGACCACCGACGGAGGCGTGCACTGGCAGACCATCAGTCCAGACCTGACGCGCAACGACAAGGAGAAGCAGAAGGTTTCTGGCGGCGACATCACCATCGACGACTCTGGCACGGAATACTACGACACGATCTTTGCGCTGGCGGAGTCGCCTCTCAAGAAAGGCTTGCTCTGGGTCGGAACCGACGACGGCCTGATTCAGCTCACGCAGGATGAAGGGAAGACCTGGACCAACATCACTCCGAAAGATATGCCGGAGTGGGCGCGCATCAGCCAGATTGATGCATCCGCGCATGATGCCGGGACTGCGTATGTGGCCGTGGATCGCCACCAGTTCGACGATCTGCGTCCGTACATCTACAAGACCAGCGACTACGGCAAGAGTTGGACGAAGCTGACGCAGGGAATTCCGGACACGGCTTTTGTTCGAGTCGTGCGGGAAGATCCGAAGAAGCGCGGACTGCTCTATGCGGGAACGGAAACCGGGATGTACGTTTCATTCAACGACGGGGCGAACTGGCGGCCGCTGAAGCTGAATCTGCCGACGACGCCGGTGCACGATCTGGTGATCAAAGACAACGATCTCGTGGTTGCCACGCACGGACGGGCATTCTGGATTCTCGACGACCTGTCTCCGCTGCGGCAGTACAGCGATGACATCGCGCAGAAGGATGCATTCCTGTATACGCCCGGGACGGCTTACCGGATTCAGGCGGGAGCGGGCGGCGAACGTCATCCTTCCAAGAGGACGGGACAGAATCCTCCGGCCGGCGCGGTCATTTATTACTTCCTGAAAGACGCGCCGAAGGCGGATACCGAAGCGAAGATCGAGATTCTGGATGCTTCCGGCAAAGTCATTCGCAAGTATTCGAGCGCCGAGTACAACACGCTGGAAGAGCCGCCCGATCCAGACGACAAGAAGCCGGAGAAACAACTCAAGCCCGAAGCCGGATTGAACCGGTTCGTGTGGGATTTGCGCTACGAAGAGGCGCATCACGTCCCCGGCTACTACCTGTGGGAATATGGCGGCGGAGCGCGAGGTCCGGTTGCCGTGCCCGGTCACTACCAGGTTCGGTTGACAGTGGGAGCACAAACGCAGACGGCCGCGTTCGATCTGAAACTGGATCCGCGGGTGCAGGTCAGCCAGGCCGATCTGGAGCAGCAGTTCAATCTTCTGCTGCAGACGCGAGACGAACTGAGCCGCGTTTATGACGCGGTTAATCAGATCCAGGACGTTCGTTCGCAGTTTCGGGGCTGAAACGACGTCTGCCGGAAAACGCCAGCACAAAGACGATTGTCAGCTGCGGCGGATGACCTGGAGAAGAAGCTGGTCGCGGTGCGCGAGGAACTCGTCAACCTGACGATCAGCGCGAACGAAGACTCGCTGGCGTATCCTCCGCAGCTGGACGCGAAGCTGGCCTATCTCGCGATGGATGTGGGTACCGCGGACTCTGCGCCAACCGAGGCCGAGCAGAGGCAATTCGAGAAGCTGAAGCGGCAGAGCGGAGAGCTGATTGGGCGTTGGGAGGACTTGCAGCGCCGCGATCTGGCCGCATTTCAGAAGCTCACGGCGGAAGGCAGCTTGTCGACAGTAGTCGTGCCTCCGCCGGGACGCGCTACGGATGAGGCGATTCCGGCGCACTGATTGTTCTTGCAGTTTCGCGCATGGCTGGGAAGCGGACAACGGAGTAACGTCCGCATTCCCGGCCTGTTGTCTTTCCGGTGTTACTTCTATTACTTCCGTGCCACTTCGATGGCACGGTTGTGCCTTGTTCGCCTGAAGCCCTGTTGCTATTGTGCCGATAGAGGTTGTAGTTGGTTTCTCCCCTGAAGAATCACCGAGGTCGATTCGGATTGGGGGTGTCTATGCGAAAGATGCACCTGTTCTATGCGGCCCTTGGCTTCGCGGTGGCCCGCTGGATTTTTAAGCGGCAAGCGGTAGTCGACCCAGTTACACGGTTTCGGTCGCAGGGACTTCTGTAGAACGGTTTTCTCCGGGCTTGGGCGTGCGCCCCGTTGCGCCTCCATTTCGTCAGCGCGCGCCCATTGCTTCCTTGCCTCCTCCCTGAAGTAACTGTTACTAAGGTTTGCCTGTATCATCCCGGTTTCTTCGATCTCTCCATACAATTAGCTCAGGGACCTCTCTCGTGAGTGCGTCTGAGCTTCATGTTCTGGCTGCGAAAAATGCGTCTGATCCTCGCGCTGCCCATGCGTCTTGCGGCGCTGATCGCTGTGCCGCTGGCTGCACAGGACGATCCGAGCGTCGATCCGAACGATGCTCCCCTGGGGGACGTGGCCCGCTACCTTGCGCAAGAAGACTCCGCCATCGCAGGGTGTGATCGATGACGACAACTTGACCAAGGTGATGGATCAGGCGGAAAGCCGCCACGCTCCGGGCTCGGCGCTCAGGTTCCTGATGGCGGGAGAAAGCAAAGGATTTCGGGTCAGCGCGCCGGATGTCACTTGTAGTCTCGCCTTCACGGCTAATGTGAAGTCGCTGCTTTCGAACCAATACGCGCAAATGGAGCTTCCGCCGAGCGAAGTGCTCGAAGCTCGAAGGACCGGCCACGATTGAAGGCGATGCGCTGATCGTTGCCGTTTATAACCGGACGGACTGGCACGTCAGCGAAGTCGCGGTGGCTCTGACGATCGTCAAGAAGAACTTGTTCTCGGTGGCATGTCGATCGGTGGCGCAGGAGACTAGAGGTTCGGCCGGAGAAGAAGCCCGATATGACGACGATTTACCGGATGCGTGCGGCCGCGCCGCCGTCGGAGACGGCGGTTTTCAGTGCCACGCTGCAAGAGGAGCTTGCTGCTGACGAGGAGTGGCACTGGGCGATCGTGCAAGCCAGAGGTTATCCGCCGCAGACGTATACGGGGCCGCGCCGCAGACAGCGGCGGAAACCAACGAGCTCGGTCGGCGGTGCAGGCGATATCTGATCAGTCGATCTGCAGCGAAGCCCACATTATCGCCGGCAGTGGCTGAGCCGCAGAACACGCCCAAGATTTCACCCGCGCAAAATCCACAATAGGATCAACACTCGATCGCAGTCTCGAACTCTTATTCACGAATCTGTCCATTCTGCACTTCGTATTCGACGCGGAAAGGCTTCTGCGTCTTTGCGGTCCTGCCAGCCCTCCTGCGCGATCAGGCTGTTGGCCTGCGCGAGGCGTTCGGAGGGCAGGGGATGGGAGCGGAAATATCCCTGCAGGCTTTGAATGGCGAGTTGCGTGAGTTCTTCCTCCGGACTCTGCGCGTGAACCACATATTCGCTGTGCAGTTTGCTGAAACGCTCGAACATGGTGACGGCCCCGTAGGGTGAGTAACCGCCGAGGACCGCCAGACGCATGCCTTCGCGGTCGGCTTCGAGTTCCTCATCTTTGTTGTAGCCGGCTTCCCACACCTGAAGCGGGATTTGCAGGATGGCGCCCACGATGCCAAGTTGCAGATTGCGCAAGCGGGCTTCGATCTGCACGCGCTCGGCGCAGTGGTAGTGATCGATGTGTTCGACTTCGTGTCCAATCACGGCGGCAAGTTCGTCTTCGCTGGTCATCAGGTCGAGCATTCCCTCGCCGACATAGACCGGGCCTCCGGGAAGGGAGAAGGCGTTGATCATGCTCGCGGTCGGGTACCAGATGAAATGAGTACGGCAAACGCCGGTGGGCGTTCGCGCTGACGGCGTTTCCCACTTGTTGCACGTAGCTGTCGAGCGCCTGCTGTTCCGGGCTGAGCTTTTCTGTGGAGAGGGAGTATCCGGCGGCCAGTTGTTTGCCGACGGCGATCTCCTCGGCATCGGAGAGGCGGGTCAGGCGCATGGGCGCGCGGCTCAAGATCGCGCTGGGCATCGGCCGCCATGGCCACGATTGCGTTCGCCGAGACTGGCGTGGGGTCGTGGCGGCGCTGGCTGAAATAGAGGCCCGCGACTCCGACGAGCAGCACAACCACAAACGCGGCAGCACGTTTCATAGGAATTGCCGGATCTTCTCGCTGTACTTGTTGTACAGAAACGAGGCCGAGACCATTGCGACACCCACAATCACGAACGTGATGTAGCGATCGCGCCAGGTCCAGGCCCCCGACCACATATCCAGCAGCAACATCTTGCCAAAGCTGGCGATCAGCAGCAGGAATCCAGTCAGGCGGAAGCTGCGTTCTTTGATGACGAAGGCGAAGATCATGATCGACAGCGCTTCCATGCCCCAGGCGACGGTGACCATGCCGGCGCGCATTTTGATGGCGAGCATCAGCGTGAGTAGAGCGACCGGCGCAAAGAACATGAATTGCTCAGGATGCCGCATCAGCGCGCCGAACCAGTTGCGGAAAGCTTGCCCCGGTAGCGGTCGCGCCACTGGAACGCGAAGGGCAGGCATGCCAGCAGCAAAGCAATGGCGGAGCCTAGAACGAAGTAGCGGCCGGTCCAGTCGCCACCGGTGAAATAGCTGGCGCCAAAAAGATTGTGCATCACGCCGCGCGTGCAGACACCCACAGTAAGAAGCAGAGGACTGATGAGGAAGAGGGGACGATCCAGCCACAGCGCGAGTCCGAACAGGACGAAGACCACGCGCCGCCCATGCCGTGACCAGCCACTCGTTGGCAAACTGGAAGTAAAGAAGAGCAACGACGGTGCCGGTGCCGAGGTAGGCAAGCAGCATGTCGAAGTGGAAACCGCGGTCGTCGCGTGCGGACTCTTCGCCGGGTCCCAACTGGAAGTAGACGAAGAACAGGATGAGCGTGATGGGCAGCACTGTGTACATTCGCGGTCCCCAGAATTCTCCGGGATTTCCGGCGGTCAGGTTGGCGAAGAAGATTCGTCCGAAAGAGGCCGCCAGCGCCACGATATGCCTGGAACCGAAACTGCCGGACTTTGCGCCACAGCCCGTACTCGAAGAGAACCAGGCCGAAGACAGCCCATCCCACGGCAATACTCAGCGACTCCAATTCATACCACAGCAAGCAGCGAAACCAGCGCTGATGCTGCCCACGAATAGATGTGATGAAATTCGCGCTCGCGCAATTGTTCCGGCATGCGGATGAGCCGCGACAGCGCATAGAAGATGACCGCGACAATCGCCAGAGAGAGCAGTCGGACGCTGATGCCATGCCAATGGTCGGTCACGTACAGATTCACAGTGACGCTGCGAGCCATGGTGAGAGCGGCGAGCGCGTGCGCTTGCCAGCGAAGATCCTCAAGCTCAAAGCGACGATCGACGAGCGCGAGCACGAGAGCAAACACCGCCCAGATCGCTGCAAGCCATGCGTTGGGCGCTTCATGCCACGCCAGGAGCGCAAGCAGAGCCGTCGCAGCAAAGGTGTGCAGGTAAGCGACCGCCTGCCGGCATTCGGAATCGGGCGTTGTCGATTGGCGCGAGAGGAAGTAGAGTCCCGCGGCGACGATCGTAATGGTGACCAGTCGCAGTGAAACGCCCGGCCAGACCGACTGCTCCAATTCAAGGTTGAACGTGTAAGCGCGCACCAGCGCACAGCCGCCACGGCATTGGCCTGCCACCCGAGTGGCCGATAAGCGATCCGGCGCATCACCAGCGCGAGGATGACTGCGAAAGCGATCCAGGAGACGGCGATCCAAGGCGCGGGCACAGCTTCGTTGAGCACCCAGACCATCAACCCGGTGCCCGCCGAACTGTACGCGATGCGCCCGAAGCCGCACGTGGTCCGAATGCGGCACGTTGATTCGCCGGGCGATCCAATAAGCTCCCACGACGACCGGCAACGCGGCGAATGCGTGCAGCGGAATGTTGTGCCAGCGCTGGATGCCCGATGGGTCGGCAGTCACAGCGGCGAGGGCTCGCCAAGACTGCCCAACAGATGTGCGTGCCACGCCAGCACGGGATATCCGATCTGTTGGCCAACTTCCAAGAGCAGCACGGCGAAAGCAATCGCCGCCAGCGGCTGCCAGAGTTCGGGTACTTCGAAGTAGATGAGCGCGGTGATCAGCGCCGTGCCCGCGAAGGCGAACATCCCGCGGAAAAATCGTTGGTTGGAGTCATCCTCGCCGAGTTGCCGCCCATTTTGCAGTGAGATAGAAGGCTGCCGCGAGAATCGGCAACGTGATCAGGCGGTTCTGAACGTGGGTGTACTGTGCAACTTCGCTGTGCAGGTTGACCACGCCCACGCGATACAAAGTCAGCAGGCCGAGGACGCCGTACTGCACTTGCAGGTGGAACGATCGTCAGCTTCTGGCCGAGTACGGCCAGGGTCAACATCACGCCGGCGAAAGCGAGAGCAGTCCAGTCGGCAGAGAACAATGCCCAGGCGGCGGACGCAGCCGCGAAGCATCCCACATAGGAATGAGCGGTAAGCATGGGCGCGTCCGGCGGATCGGTGAAGAACTGCCGCCAGCGCTGCCCCGCGAGCAGAGTGTTCAGGTAGAAGACGACGGCGCAGAGTGCGAACATGACTCCGGCGTCGAGCACAACGTTGTCGCCGACGCGCCGGGCGACCATGAGTTGCTGAAAATCGATTCCGACCAGATGCAAGCCGACCAGCAAGCCTGCGAATAGTCCCAGCCGGCGGAACACGACTTCGCCGACCATCACGCCGGCGGCGAGAAATGCTTCGGCGCCGATCAGCCAGAGGATCGCGACGTTGTTGCCGGAGTAGCGGAACGGCACCGCGCTGATCATCAGCGCCGTGCCCAGAACACTGAGAACGATGAATGCCTCGCGGCGGCGTTTGGTGATCGAAAGCTGTCCCAGGCTGAACTCGATGGCTCCAATGATCAGCAGCGCCCAGAACGCGAGCTTCGGGCTGCACCGATTGGAACTTCATAGTTCCCCAGCAGCAGCAGCGTATTGAGCAGCGCAGCCGCAGTGGAAATGTGCTCTTCGAGCGGAGACTTCGTTTTGCGGACGATGTACGAAATGCGATAGGTGATCCAGTAGAACAAGAGGATCGCAGTGCTGGCGTGGTAGTCGGGAAACGCGTGTCCCTCGGCACCGTTGGCCCGAGCAGCCGGTACAGCCAGTACAGATGATTTCCGTAGCTCGACAGAATGCCGAAGACTTCGAGTTCGAACCATCCCATCTTGATGACGATCGCGACGAGTCCGATCGCGAGGATCACGCCCGACGAGAGACTGTAGACGTCATCATTACTGAGCGCGACGGTGCCGTAGGCCAGGAGAAACGCGATCCCGGTCACCACCTGCGAGCGGTAGCGCAGCGTGTGGACGACCATGGCGAGGGCCACGGCGAGCATGAGGATGAGGTCGGTACTGACCGAGTCCAGCACCTGCATCGCGGCCACGTGGTTCAGGGCATAAGTCGTCCAGAACAGCAGCGACCATCCGCCACCAATGGCGGGATAAGAGAAGACGCGGTAGCGCTCGCGCTTCTCCAGAAAAATGCCGCCGCCGAGCAACGCAAGTGAGATCACGTAGGAAAGCGCGACTTTACCGAAGGGCCCGAGTTGGCCGAGTTCCTTGATGCCGAAGTAGGCGACACCCAGCACAATCAGGACGATGCCAATCTTGTTCAGCCAATTCCTGCCCAGGATTTCTTCCAGCGCGAAGACCGACTTCATGCGCTCCTGGGAGGTGGCCTTGGGAATCGAAGTATCTGGCGGATGCACTGCTGGCGTCGACGCGCGGAACGCGGCATGCTCCGTCGGCCCGGTGACGCGAGCGGCTGGCGGCGGAGGCGGCGTTGCCGGAGCTGGTGGCGCCACCGTCGGAGTTGGCGGTGTCGCAGGCGGCATCTGCATCCTCGAAAGTGGCGGCGGAGTTACGTCTGGAGGCCGAGGCGGAATCACAGGAGCCGGCGCAACGGGCGCCGGTAGCTTCGGCGCAGCCGGAACCTTGGCTGCAATCGGCGGAGCAATAGCCGGCGGCGAAACAGGTTCCGCGGGCGGCGCTGCCGGTGCGTGGACTGGCGGCTTCGCCTCTTCCTTCTGCCTAGAGGCGATAAACTCAGCAACTTTGTCAACGGCCGGAACGGGCGGGGGGCCGCTGGGCGCAGATACGATCGCCGGTTCCACCGGCTTCTGCACCAGCCGGCGTGACCGGAGCAGTCGTCTTGACAGACTCGGTGTGAACAGCGGGACGAACGGACTGCGGCGTCTCGTGACCTGGCTCTGCAATCGGGGGCGCGGCCGCTATCTGCCGCTTCAGATCCAAAAGCTCACGATGCAAGGCATCGTTCTGCTTGGTGTTCAGTTCGGCCAGATCCTGCAATTGCAGACGAAGCTTATTTTGCTTCCACGCGCTTATTCCGACTGCGGCCAGAGCGAAGACGATACTGACTGTCGGTTCGCTCAGGGCTAATACCGCGATCACTACGAGAACGAGTTCCAGCATTGGCACTCCCCCGTATGTTCGTGATTCCGTAGCCTAAATACTAGAACGCGTGGAGAGGGCAGGTCTTGCATTTTCTTTCCTCCCTGCAAGCTCGGAAGTTACTAACGTTCTTATCTATTGTCACTGGATTAGGAAAGCCCTTCGTGACAAGATGGGCCCAACTCCAACGACAACAGGAGCTTGTGAGAGCATCTCTATTATGAGCCAAGGTACAGCTGCGGCTGTGGTCGAGAGCCCTGAACATGCACCCGTCGCGAGTTTAGCCACCGCTGCTCGGCCATGGCGGCGTGGTTTCTGGTCGCTGGTCATCACGCAGTTTCAGGGCGCGTTCAACGAAAACGGCCTGAAGAACCTGGTGGTCTTCCTTATTCTCGGGATGGCCATGCAGAAGGCCGATCGCGACCGGCTGGTGTTGGTCGTCGGCACGCTGTTCTCGGTTCCGTTCATTCTTTTCTCGATGACGGGTGGATTTCTCGCAGACCGCTTCAGTAAACGGACAGTCACGATCGGAACCAAGTTCCTCGAAATGGCCGTGATGGTGTTGGCCATCGCGGGACTGGGCTGGCAGAACCTGAACCTTGAGATGGCGGCTGTTTTTCTGGCGAGCACGCAGGCGGCGCTGTTCGGTCCATCGAAATACGGATTGCTGCCGGAACTGTTGCCCGATCCGTTGCTCTCCTGGGGTAACGGCGTACTCGAACTCGGAACATTTCTGGCGGTGATTGCGGGCGGCGTTTCCGGCGCATTTCTGGCGGACTTCTTTCAGTCCCATCAAGGTTGGTCGGGACTCATCTTTCTAGGACTATCTTGTGTCGGCTTGCTCTTCAGTCTCGGGATCACGAAAGTCCCTCCCGCGGATCCGACGAAAAAGTTTCGCGCCAACCCCATCGGCGATCTCTGGGTGCAGGGAAGCCTCATCCGCAAAGATCGCGTGCTTTGGCTGGCCGTGTTGGGCAACACATATTTCTGGTTTCTGGGCGCGCTGCTGACGGCGAACATTGTTTTCTATGGCAGCGATGTGCTGCACATCACCTCCACGCGCACGGGAATACTTCAAGCCGCGGTTGCGATTGGGATCGGTGTCGGCAGCCTGGCTGCGGGATATCTCTCGAGTGGCAAGGTCGAGTATGGATTGATTCCGCTGGGCTCGGTGGGCATGACCGTGTTCGGGATCCTGCTTTCACGGCAGAATCTTTCGTTCGCGCATGTGCTCGGCTTGCTTGCCGCACTGGGCTTCGCTGCTGGCTTTTTCGCCGTTCCGGTCAATGCGTTAATTCAGCATCGTCCCGACGAAAAAGATAAGGGCGGCGTCATTGCAGCGGCGAATCTGCTCTCGTTCGTCGGGATTGGCGGTGCGGCGGGCATTTACTACGTCTTCCAGCACTACACCCACCTGAGTCCGCCCCACATTTTTCTTGCGGCCTCGCTAATGACTGTCGCCGCGACCGTGTACGTTTTGTATTTGCTGCCCGACGCCTTGCTCCGGCTGCTCCTGTGGATCGCGACCCACACGCTCTATCGAATTCATCTGCAAGGCCGCGACAATGTTCCCGCCAAGGGCGGCGCGCTGCTGGTTCCGAATCACGTGTCGATGGTGGATGCGGTGCTGCTCATCGCCTCTATCGATCGTCCGATTCGTTTCTTGATGTTCAAAGGTTCCTACGATCATCCGCTGGTGAAGCCGTTTGCCAAGATCATGGGCGTGATTCCGATCTCGTCGCAGCTGCGTCCCCGGGAAATGATTCAGTCACTGCGCACAGCCACCCAGGCGTTGAAGGATGGGGAGGTGGTCTGTATTTTTCCCGAAGGCCAGATGACGCGCATCGGCCAGATGCTGCCGTTCCGCCGCGGGATGGAGCGAATTGTAAAGGGCGTCGATGTGCCGATCATTCCTGTGAATCTCGGGGGAGTCTGGGGATCGATCTTCAGCTTCGAGCGCGGAAAGTTTCTCTGGAAGATGCCGCGCCGGATTCCGTATCCCGTAACCGTGACGTTCGGCAAGCCGATGCCCGCAACCACCAGTGCGCAGGAAGTGCGGCAGGCGGTGCAGGAACTTGGCGCCGAGGCGTATCACTTCCGCAAGCGCTACATGCGGACGCTGCATCGGTCGTTCGTGCAGACCGCGCGGCGACATCCGTTCCGCTTCGCCATGGCCGACGGACGCACACCGAAAGTCACGTTTGGCAAGGCTCTCACCAGTACGGTGTTTCTGGCGCGCCGGCTGCGTTCTGTCTGGCGCGATCAGAAGATGGTCGGCATCTTGCTGCCGCCATCGGTTCCGGGGGCGCTGATCAATATGGCCGCGCTGCTGATGGGGAAGGTTCCCGTCAATCTGAACTACACGGCGTCGAACGAAGTTCTCGCGTCATGTGCCAAGCAGTGCGAACTGAAGACGGTGATCACGTCGAAGGCCTTCCTGGAACGCGTGCATCTTCAGGTTCCAGCGCAAGCCATCATGCTGGAGGATCTTGCCGACAAGCCCGGTTCACTCGAGCGATTGAGTGCTGCCCTGATTTCATGGCTGCTGCCCGTGCGACTCATCGAGAAAGCAGTCGGAGCAACCCGCAAGACGAGCCTCGATGACATCGCCACGATCATCTTCTCCAGCGGAAGCACCGGCGATCCCAAGGGAGTCATACTCACGCACTACAACGTCGCCTCCAACGTCGAGCAACTGAATCAGGTTTTCATGCTGGGGCGGAACGATAAGATCCTGGGCATTCTGCCGTTCTTTCATTCCTTCGGTTTCACTGGAACGCTTTGCCTGCCCACCACCATCGGAATGGGCGTCGTGTTCCATCCCAGTCCGCTCGAATCGCGGGCCATCGGCGCGCTGGTCAGCCAATATGGCGTCACTTTTCTGCTGGCGACGCCGACCTTCTTGCAGGCCTACATCCGTCGCTGCGAGCCGGAAGATTTTGGCAGCCTGCAATACGTGATGGCCGGCGCCGAGAAACTTCCGGAGCGGACTTCGATTGCCTTTGAGGACCGCTTCGGACTTCGCCCACTGGAAGGCTACGGCTGCACCGAATGTTCCCCGGCGGTCACCGTGAACACGCGCGACTTTCGCGCCGCACAGTTCCGCCAAGTGGGGGCCAAGCGCGCCAGCATCGGGCATCCGCTGCCGGGCATCAGCGTGAGGATCGTGAACCCCGAAACGCTTGGATCCTCTTCCGTTAGGCGAGACGGGTCTGCTTCTGGTGCGCGGTCCTAACGTGATGCAGGGATATTTGAATCGTCCGGAAAAAACCGCCGAAGTGCTGCGCGACGGATGGTACAACACTGGCGACATCGCCGCGGTCGACGAGGACGGATTCATCCGCATCACCGACCGCATGAGCCGCTTCAGCAAGATCGGCGGCGAGATGGTGCCCCACATCAAAGTCGAAGACAAGCTGCACGAACTCAGCGGCTCGACCGAGCAGACGTTCGCCGTAACAGCCGTTCCCGACGAGAAGAAAGGCGAGCGCCTGATCGTGCTGCACACCCTGCCCGCGGACAAACTGGAAGCTTGCCTCGGCCTGCTTGCCAAGTCAGAACTGCCAGCCCTGTGGAAGCCGCGCCCCGATCAATTCGTACATGTCGATGTGTTGCCGTACTTGGGCACTGGAAAACTCGACCTGCGGCGCCTGAAAGAGATCGCAGTGGAAGCGTCGGTGTGAGGGAGTTCGTTCGAGCATCCATCCTGACGAGCGTGTTAGACTAGCCACAAATTCCTGCAAACTGAGGACATCCATGAAATTCGGCGTCATCATTTTCCCGGGTTCGAATTGCGATCACGATGCCTACTGGACGATTCAACATGTCGCCAAGCAGCCCGTGACGTTCCTCTGGCACGAGTCGCACGACCTGGAGAACTGTGACGCTATCATCGTGCCGGGAGGGTTTGCCTATGGCGACTACCTACGAACTGGAGCGATCGCCAAGTTCTCGCCGGTCATGGAGTCGGTTCGCAAGTTCGCGGATGGTGGCGGCTTGGTGCTCGGCATCTGCAACGGTTTTCAGATCCTCTGCGAGTCGGGCCTGCTTCCGGGTGCTCTAATGCGCAATGTGGGTCTCAAGTACGTTTGCAAGCCGGTGCAGGTACGCGTCGAGAACGTTGAGACACCCTTCACGAACGCCTGTGCGAACGGGGAAGTGCTGACCATTCCGATCGGCCACATGGAGGGCAACTACTT
This sequence comes from uncultured Acidobacteriaceae bacterium, assembly GCA_963701935.1. Lineage (GTDB taxonomy): Bacteria > Acidobacteriota > Terriglobia > Terriglobales > Acidobacteriaceae > Sulfotelmatobacter. The sequence continues at coordinate 910,285 of CAVPBT010000008.1, forward strand.
CTGCGATCCTGCTACGCTGGAAGAGTTGCACCGCGGCAACCGCGTGGTGTTCCGCTATTGCTCGCCGGGCGGAGAAATCACGGCCGCCGCGAATCCGAACGGGGCGTTAGACAACATCGCCGGCATCTGCAGCCCCGGAGGCAATGTGGTTGGCATGATGCCTCATCCCGAACGCTCGGCGGAGCCCGAACTGGGCTGTACCGATGGAATGAAAGTGTTCCATTCCATGGTCGGTGCGATGGCTCAGAGATAGTGGGTCGTAAAAGCCACTCGAACTGATCAAAAAAAGAATTTTCTTGGTTATCAACAGGCTTCCGGTATATTGTCGTGCCTTCTTCCCCTGTAGTACGGGTCCCCAAAACCTAGTTGTATTTTCCAGCAGCGCACGCAGGGAGGCGTGTCTCTCATGACACCGAAACAGATTCTAGATTCCTTCTCAGAAACCTTGATGCGAGACGAGCGCATTCTCAGCACGCAAGAGCGCGCGCTGGTCGCTACGCTCCTGCATCACGCCAAAACCGCCACGAGCGAGAACCCGGACACGCAGGATGCAGTCAGGAAAGTGATCGCAACGGCCGTGGGAGAAACGGTCGCTCAGCGTGCTTTCGCGGTGCTAGGCACAAGCATCGTCGAACGCATTCTGGAGAACAGCTCACTTCCGCTCGGAGAGTCTGCCGGCGCGCGAACTGCCGACATCAACCCCGCGCCGCACCCCCCCCCATGACCCTGAACCCCCGGGAGAGTTCCTTCCCACCGTAGGAGTACGAAGCGCCGACATGCACAGCGGGCCGCGCCCCCCACGGGACCCACAAGGTCCCGGCGAGTCGCGGCGCGCCACAATGACGGAACCGGATCCCCCTGCAACTACACCGAAGGGGCCGCAGCCTCCGAGTGTTAAGGCACCGCAAAAAGAGCCCCACAAGCCGCACCCATCCCCGAAAGACCCTCAGTCACCAGGGGCCGCTCGGGGCGAGGTCGTTTCCGAAACCGCCACAGCGGTCCTCGAAATGCCGCCAGTTCTGTCGGCGCGATGTGTGGTCCTTGACGAATTCCTGGCACCCCAGGAACTTGAGGAACTTACCCGTTTCGCGCTGGAGCACGAGAGCGACTTCAGGGCCAGCGAAGTGGTTGCTCCCATGCAGACAGCGGCGTCATCAACTATGAGCACCGGCGTTCGCGGGTACTGATGGACCTTGCTCACCACCAGGACGTGATGGTGGAACGAATTAAGTCCGTTCTGCCGCAAGTTCTGGATGAACTCGGCATGGAGCCATTCACTCTCGCCGGGGTGGAAGTGCAGGCGACCGCCAGCAACGACGGCGACTTCTTCCACTTCCATAGCGATAACGGCAGTGACCGCGTGGCCTCGCGGTACCTGACGTTTGTATATTTCTTCCATCGCGAGCCGCGACCATTCGAGGGCGGGGAACTGCGGATTCACGACTCGAGCCTGCAGGATGGGCTTTACGTCAGTGATGGCAGCTACCAGTCGATCGTCCCGCGGCAAAACCAGATCATCTTCTTCCCGTGCCAACTGCTGCACGAAATCACAGCGGTGAATTGCGCATCGCAGCAGTTCGCCGACAGCCGCTTCACGGTGAACGGATGGCTACGTCGATAAAAAACCCGGCTTGGTTGGATTGGATGACCACTGTGATGGGAGGAGCGTCGCGGCAAACCCGCACCGCGACGCTTCCTCCCGATCGTTTCCATTGTTTGCTGGATGAGTTGCCCCTGCACCTGATTCCGCAACCCTTTTCTCAGTCCTTGCACATTCGGCCGGATCAACAACCAAACCTCTACCTGAATCCCGACTGCATTTTGTGTGCGGACGGGCAGGTGCCGTGCGAATTTGCGTCGTGGGAGGAATTGCTTTCCGGATTTGCTCTGACCGGAACCATTGCCTGGGTCCGGAAACTGGAGACGGGGAACCTGCTTCCATTCTGGCTCGGGCCGCAGTTGGAGAACGTGGTTCGCGGTCTTCGTCTGAATGAGCCTGTGCCTGTGAGCATTCCGCAAAACGCGCGCCAGCTATTGGCCGCAGCCCATATCCTGCTTCCGGAAGATCGGATTGGGCGGCATCTCACGTCGCGCGACGAGGCCATCGGGAAGGCGTCTTCCTTATTTCGCGAAAAAGGATACGCGCCGCTTCGTGACTTGATCCACCCATTTCATATCGCCGCTTTGCGCCGTTACTATCGCTACCTGATCCGCACCGGCGCGATCCGGCTGGGAGACGGCCAGAGTCCCCGCCGCTACGTGGCCTACAACGAGCCAGTGGCAAGCTTCTTCCACCGAGACATTGCGGCTACCCTGGGTGCGGTGGCGGGAGAGCCCATCAAGCCCTCCTACGTATATATGGCCTCTTATCTCAGCGGGGCCGAGCTGAAGAAGCACACGGACCGTCCGCAGTGTGAGTTCAGCGTGACTCTCTGCCTCGATTTCTCTCCCGAGCCCGAGCTTGCGACCCCCTGGCCGATCCATCTGGATACTCCCGTCAGCACAGTCACGGTCTATCAGGCTCTGGGAGACGGGTTGGCATACCGGGGAACTCGATTGCCGCACTACCGCTACGTGCTGGCGGAAGGGCAGACTTCGGCTTCCATCTTTTTCCATTATGTGGCGGAGGATTTTGCGGGGTCTTTGGCGTGATCAAGAATCCGGCTGCGGCGTCTAGTGCAAGCCGGAGATAACGTACAGCACCGACAACGCCTGGTTGTAGCTGTAGACGAAGCGGGTCCCGTCGCGGCTCACTACGACCGGGGATACGTTGACCACGCCTGCCGGTGCGCCCGGTCGCAGTTCTTGCAGTAGGTTTTTTTTGCCCGTCGCGATCTCGACCCTATAAAGCTTGCTCGGAAGCTCGCCCGCCTCATAGCCATAGAGTGCGCGTCCGTCCTCGGACCATTGCGAGGGATGGAAACTCGCTTCCACGGCTGGGATGGCTCGCGCCGAGCCGCCTTCGACGGGATAAATGGCCAGCGCCGCATTCGGCCCCGTGCCCACTACGAACCGGTCATCGGGAGACGAGGGGCCACAAGCAATGCCGTCCGGTGTGATTGCTGTAGGTCCTGCGCCGCCCAGGTCCAGCACATAGCATCGAGTCGCGTGGCCCTTTTCATTGCCGTTGGTGATGATCCTTTTTCCATCTGAAAGGAAGCGCGCGAATCCGTTCTGGATGCGTTCCAGTCCGATGGAGTTGACCGGACGCTTCTGCCCGGCACCGATCGGCAACAGCGTGACTTGCTCGGGATGTCCCGTGGACACGGAGATCGCCCACTTGCCGTCGGGCGACAGTCCGCCGGCGCTGCCATCACCCAGGCGAACGGGCAGGTCACCGTCCACTTTGCGCAGAGCGACAGCATAACCTGGCCCTGCAGCCTCACTGGAATCCTCGAACAGCACAAACTGACCGTCGCGCGAAATGTCCTTGGCGACATTCCAGTCGTGCCAGGAAAGCTCGACATCCTGCTTCGCGCCCAGAGTGCCGAACGCCATCGCCAGGCGCTTTGAGTTCAACGCAACCAGCACACGACCGTCGGAAGCGATATCCTCCAGAGCAAGTCCCATGGGCAGGTTCAGCAACGTGCGGACTTTACCTGCAAGGGTCACGGCCATCAGGTTCAGGTTGGTGCCTTTATCGATGGCACTGAACCAGATTTCCTTACCGTCCGGGCGCCACGCAATTCCACGCTCCGATGACCATCCGCTCGAGAGAGTTCGGACCTGGCCCGCCAAATTAACCACGCAGACCGATCCGCGATTGTCCCAGAGCGCCGGGTGATCCATGAATGCAATCTGGTCGGAGTCGGGAGAGAAACGAATGTTGCTGATCCACCCCCCGCTCTGATAGAGCACCTTACCGATTGGGTATTCCAGGCGGCTGTGGCCGTCCACATAATGCACCACCGCCAATTCACCCTTGGCATCCCAGTCCGCCCATCGCACCTCGGGCAGCACTTCCCGAGGGGAGCTTTCTGCCATAGGCGCACGAGCCAGCGTGCCGTCGACAGTTTCCAGTTGCCCATCATGGGTGCCATGCATCGCGAGGGCGAGTTCGCCTGTGGGCGAAATTGCCAGCAGATTGGCATCGGTGAAACGCAGCGGCTGGGTCAGAAGGGTGTTTCCCACGGTGGAGAAAAGCTGTACCGGCTTGCCATTCCAAGCGGCACTATACACGACGTTCTGGCCGTCGGCAGAGAACCGTGCCGAATACACCGTCCCAGCCTCAAAAGTTACGCGCTGATAAGACGGAGCGGCGGCGGGCGTGCGCAGCAGTTGCGTGACCACAAGGATCGCCGTTGCCACGGCGAGTACCGCTGCCAGGCCCCACGGCAACACGGACCTGCGCTGCGGCGCAGGCTTTGGCGAGGGAAGCGCCTTGACTGGCGAAGACCCGGAAAGAGTCTGCAACGCAAAGACCAGATCCTTGGCAGACTGAAAACGGTTCTCCGGATCCTTTTCCAGGCAATGCCTGACGATATCCTGATATCCCGGCGGAACCGCGGCCTGGTCTAGACACACGCCCGCGGGCTCTTCGCGCAGCACTGCGGTCATGGTGTCGACTTCGGTTTCACCGTGAAACGCGCGACGTCCCGTCATCATTTCGTAGAGAATCGCTCCGAAACTGAAGATGTCGCTGCGGTGATCCACCGGCTTGCCCCGCAGTTGCTCCGGCGACATATAGGCGACGGTGCCGATGACGGCTCCCTGCTTGGTCACCGTCGTCAGGCTCTCGATCGAGCGATCGCTACCGGCAGGAGCTTGCAGCTTGGCCACACCGAAATCCAGAATCTTGACTCGCCCCTCGTTCGTCAGAAACAGGTTCTCCGGCTTGAGATCGCGGTGAACGATCAGCCGGTCATGAGCGGCAGTGAGGCCTTGGGCGATCTGCAGCGCACAGTCCGCAGCTTCGCGCACGGGAATGGGGCCTTCGGCGAGTCGCCGCCCCAAGGTCTTTCCCTCCAGCAGCTCTGAGACGATGTAGGGCGTACTACCCTCGAAGCCGACGTCATAGATGGCGAGGATATTGGGATGGCTCAGCGCGGCGGCTGCTCGCGCCTCCTGTTCGAAGCGACGCAGATGATCGGGATTTTCGCTGGAAGCAGGCCGGATGAGTTTCAGCGCGACATCGCGCCCAAGTCTCTCGTCGCGGGCGCGGAAGACTTCTCCCATCGCTCCCGCACCAATCTTTTCGAGGACCCGGTAATGCCCGAACAACTGGCCATCCATGGTTGAATACCGTAGCGCGCTGAGGCAAAGCTGCTTTGAGATGGCATGTTAGGTGCGCAGGCGGACACAGTCAAGACCACAACAGGGAACAGGAGACAGAACAACCCGAGGGGCTTTGGGGGAAGCGAATCCGCTATAGTCCGGTTCCGTGTCCGTGCTATAATTCACTTTCGCCTGCATACCGTACCGAGGCAAGCGTTGTTGAGGTAATCTTGATCTCCTCTGAAGGCGAATCCTGCGCCATCCATAGCTCTTTAAAGAAGATATTTAGACACGAGGTCTAACCATGTCCGGCCACTCAAAATGGGCCACAATCAAGCACAAGAAGGGCGCGCTCGACGCCAAGCGCGGCAAGATTTTCACCCGTCTCATCAAGGAAATCAGCATTGCCGCGAAGAACGGCGGCGGCGATCCTGACTCCAACCCGCGCCTGCGCGGCGCCATCCTTGCGGCGAAAGCCGAGAACATGCCCGCCGACAACATCAAGCGCGCCATCCAGCGCGGCACTGGCGAGTTGCCCGGCGCCACTTACGAGGAATTTTCACTGGAGGGCTACGGTCCCGGCGGCGCGGCGGTGTTGCTCGACATCAACACCGACAATCGCAACCGCACCGTTAGCGAAATCCGTCACGTCTTCGGCAAGAACGGCGGCAACATGGCAGAAGCCGGCGCCGTCTCCTGGATGTTCCACAAGAAAGGCGACATCATTATTCCCAAGGCCGCCGCGAAAGAGGACGACCTGATGAACATCGTTCTTGAGTCCGGTGGAGAGGACCTGAATGACGATGGCGACAACTGGGAGATTCTGACGCAGCCTTCTGCCTACGAAGCCGTGCTCGAAGCCGTGAAGAAGGCCGGGATTGAACCAGCGTCCTCCAGTGTGGCGTTCATTCCGCAGAACTACATCAAGTTGGAAGGCGCCGCGGCCAACACGATGATCCGCCTGATGGAAGCGCTCGAAGAACACGATGACGTGCAGAACGTGCACTCGAACTTCGACATCGATCAGAAAACCTTGGAAGAAGTTGCTGGATAATTCGCAACCGGTGAAGATCGCTGAGCGGCCCGGGTTTCGGGCGGCTTTTTATTCTTGCAGGATTCGTTGTTCTTCGGGAGAGCATTCCGCGGACCGAAGTTTTCAACACGTTCGTGGAAAACACTGTGGAAAAGAACCGAAGTATCTTCGTAAGTGATACAACAAACGGACGCTTCAACACTTTGCACTACAGCAAGTGCTGGCACTTTCGTGGTAGAACTCGCGAGCAAAATATTTCTTGAAAGTCCGACTCGACAAGCTTCTCGTGGATCGAGGTCTCGCCGCTTCGCGTGAGCGGGCCCAGGCGCTCGTTCTGGCAGGCAAGGTGCTGGTCGACGAACAGAAAGTTGAGAAAGCGGGCGCGCAAGTCTCCGCGGAATGCGCCATCCGCCTGCTCGGTGAAGATCTCAAATACGTCAGCCGCGGCGGCCTCAAGCTGGAACGCGCCCTCGAATACTGGAATATCGCCGTCACGGGAAGAGTTTGTCTCGACGTTGGTGCGTCCACCGGAGGGTTCACGGATTGCCTGCTGCAGCGAGGCGCCAAGCATGTCATTGCCGTTGACACCGGCTATGGCCAGATGGACTTCAAGCTTCGCCAGGACCCTCGCGTCCGGTTGCTGGAGAAGATGAATGCCCGCTTCCTGAAGCGCGACGATCTCGGCGTCACGATCGATCTGATTGCGATGGACGTGTCGTTCATCTCCGCAACCCTGGTCCTTCCCGCCGTCATCGTGGCGGCGTTTCCGGAGTCGCCGGACGAACGTCAGGGACGGCAAATTGTCGTACTGGTGAAGCCTCAGTTCGAAGCGGGCAGGGAACATGTGGGCAAGGGCGGCATTGTCCGCGACCAAGCCGCGCAGCTCGCATCAGTGGAGAAAGTGAAAGCCGCTGTAAAAAGTCTGGGTGCAGTCCAAATCGACCAGATTGAATCGCCAATCCTGGGTGCCGAAGGCAATCGCGAGTTCCTGCTCTATGCTTTGTTCTAAACCTCTGTGTCCTCAGTGCCCTCTGTGGTGAATCGCCGGAATTTCTGTACAATCTCCTTTGCCCTATGGCCAGTCCGCAAGCGCCTTCTCAGAAAACCGCAGCCATCATTGCCCGGCCCGATCGCCCCCAAGTCGCGCAGATTCTTCCCGGCCTGTTCACCTGGCTGAACGAGCATGGCTACAAAGTCGTCGTCGACGTGGAAACGGCGAAATATACCAGCGGTCAGGAAGTCGTCCCGCGGGCAGAGATGGCTTCGAAGCCTCTCGATCTCGTGATTGTGCTGGGCGGCGATGGAACCTTGCTGTCCGCCGCAAGGGTCACGGCAGCGGTCGATGTTCCCCTGCTCGGCGTCAACCTGGGATCACTCGGATTCCTGACGGAAGTGCCCCTGCAATCGCTCTACACGATGTTGGAAGCGATCGCCCAGGGACGCGCTGCGGTCGAACATCGCTGCCTGATGCAGGTGCAATTGCTGCGCGGAGACACCGTGCGCGGCGACTACTTGGTCTTCAATGACGCGGTGGTTAACAAAACCGCTCTCGCCCGCCTTAACACCTACGAGCTTTGCATCGATGGGGCGTTTGTCGCCAGCTACCGGGCCGATGGCATGATCGTAGCCACGCCGACCGGCTCCACGGCGTATTCCTTATCGGCTGGCGGGCCGGTGCTCATGCCCACGGTCAATGCCTTCGTGATCACGCCGGTCGCCCCGCATTCCCTGACCCATCGCCCGCTGGTGGTGCCGGATTCGGTGGAGATCGAAATCCTGTTGCGCAGCGAAGAGGAAGTGGCCTACCTGAGCCTGGACGGGCAACCCGGTCTAGACCTGCGTGACGGAGATCGTGTCCGCTGCCGTCGTTCCGAGCACGAGGTGAACCTCTTCCGTACCGGAGCGGACTTCTTCCACGTGCTTCGCACCAAGCTGAAGTGGGGAGAACGGCAGGAAAGTGAGGAAGTCGCTACAACTCCGCGCGCAGCAGGTCCGATACTTTCTCCCGCCGCCGAATGATCTTCGCCGCCTTGCCTGCCACCAACACTTCCGCCGGCCGCGGCCGCGTGTTGTAGTTCGACGCCAGCACAATTCCATAAGCTCCGGCATCTAGAATTGCAAGGAGCCCACCCTCTTCGACCGTGGGCAACTCCCGGTCACGCGCGAAGAAGTCTCCCGTCTCGCACACCGGGCCGACGATGTCCGTGGTCTCGGCCTTTGCCGCCAAGTTCGAACTCCGCACCGCCGGAATGATCTCGTGATACGCGCCGTAAAGAGCAGGACGGATCAGATCGTTCATCGCGGCGTCCACCACCAGAAATCGTTTGCCGTCATTTTGCTTTCGGTACAGCACCGAGGTCAGCAGAATGCCGGCCGGACCGATGATCGACCGCCCAGGCTCCAGCAGCAACCGCACGTCGAGGCCACGCAACGGAGCTGCCAGCACTCGGGCGTACGCCGCCACATCCGCGGAGAATCCTAGGTCGCTGGGTTTCTCGTAAGCAATCCCCAGACCTCCGCCCGCGTCGATGTAGTCGATCGTGTGGCCATCCTGGCGCAGTTCGCGGACCAGGTCCGCCACCCGCGCCATCGCCTCGCCGAATGGCGAAACATCCGTGATCTGCGAGCCGATGTGAACACTAACCCCGCGAACCTTGAGACAGCGGTCCCCCGCAGCCTTGCCATAGAGCGCCCGGGCTTCGCGGATGGGTACTCCAAACTTGTGCTTGTGCAAGCCGGTCGAAATGTAAGGATGCGTCTCGGCAGCGACATCAGGATTCACCCGCAGCGCCACTGGAGCCGTCTTGCGTAGCCGACCGGCGCATTCCGCCAGCGCCCACAATTCCGACTCGCTTTCGACATTGAAAAGCATGATCCCAGCCCTCAATGCCGCCGTCAGCTCTTCATGCGTCTTGCCCACGCCGGAGAACACAACTTTTTTCACCGCCTTGCGGTCTACGGCGAGCACGCGTTCCAGTTCTCCCCCAGAAACCACATCGAACCCGCACCCCTTCCTGGCCAACATCCTCAGGATGGTCAGATTCGAGTTCGCCTTAACGGAATAGCAGATGGTATGCGGATGATCCTGAAAGGCGGCGTCAAACGCCTCGTAGCGCTCGCCGATCATCGCTGCCGAGTAGACGTAAAGAGGCGTGCCGTATTGGTCGGCTAGCTTCTGAAGTGAAATATCCTCGCAGTGCACAACCAACGAACCACCCCGGCGCAAGCTCCCGCCCTTCGTCTCGCGGTAGGCAAATCCTGGAGGGCGCACTGCTGGGCTCTGACGGCGCGAACTCATTTCTTCTTGGTGGAGGCGTGCGCGCTGCCGTGCACCCGGATGGCGACGACCGTTTGGTCGTCGAAGGTTTCCACGCCCGCCGAGTGTTCGGCTGCAGCCTTGAACAGCGAATCCACGACGCAACTCGCCGACTTTTCCGCACACTCGGCGACGATCTTCTCCACCCGCCCGCGCCCGAAGAGTTCGCCCTTGCGATTGCGGGCGTCGAGGATGCCGTCGCTGAAGAACACGAACATGTCGCCGGGCTTCATGCGGAACTTGAACTCGTCATAGTCGGCTTCGTCGAACAGTCCGAGCGGCAGACCAGTCGCTTCGATCACTTCGTTCTTTCCGCCGTGCACAAAAATCGGGCGGGGAAGTCCGGAGTTCGCCACTGTCAGCGTGCGCTGCTCGTCGTCCCACACCGCATAGATGATGGACACGAACTGCGCCTCAATCCGGCGCTCAGCCAGCGACAGATTTACGGCCGAGAGCATCTCCGCGGATCCGGGCTCGATGGGAGCATGCGACCGGATAATTCCGCTTACCAATGCAGCGTAGATCGCCGCCGGCGCGCCCTTTCCGCTGACATCGCCAATCGCAATGCCAAGTCTCGACATCGAATACGGGATGAAGTCGTACAAGTCGCCACCGATGGCCCGGGCCGGCACGAACTTAGCAGCCACGTCCAGATGCGCGAGCTTGGGGCTCGTCTGCGGCAGCAATCGTCCTTGCAACTCCCGCGCCAGTGCCAGATCCCGCTCCAGTCGGCGCTCCTGCCGCTCAATCTCTTCGTAGAGTCGGGCATTCTCCACCGCAATCGCAATCTGCGCGGCCAGAGTCGTCATGGTGCGCTTGTGTTCTTCGGTAAAGAAGCCCCGCCGCGTGTGCTCCAGATCGAGCACCCCGATCGCCTTCCCTTTGTAGATGAGTGGAACCGCCAACTCCGAGCGAGTCTCTGGATTGGCCTCAACGTAGCGTGCATCCTTCGTAACGTCGGGCACGAGCACCGCTTGTTGGCTCTCTGCCGCGATGCCTACCAATCCACGTCCCAGCGGAATTTCGTGTTTCAGATGAATGTTCTCGTTGAAGCGCAAAGAAAACCGGTGCTGCAGCTTCTCTCCAGCAGGATCAAGCAGCAGAATGCTGAACATCTGGTAGTCGATCAGCCGCCGCACTAGTTCCGCGATCCGGCCTAGCAACTCGTCCAGATTCAGAATTGAGGTCAGTTCGCGCGCAATCTCGTTGAGCAACAGCAGAATCCGAGCTTGCTTCGTGGTGCGGGTGTAGAGTTGCGCGTTTTCGATGCCCGCGGCCATGCGGGACGCTACCAGGGTCAGCACGCGAACATGCTCTTCGTTGAAGTAGCCGGGTTCGCGCGCCTCGATGTCGATGACTCCAATCACCCGGTTCTTGGTGATCAGCGGAACTGCGAGTTCCGAGTGAACATTTGGAACCGCTTCGATATAACGCGAATCTTTGGTGACGTCGTCAACCAGAACCGCCTGACGCAATTGCGCGGCTTGCCCGGTAACGCCCTCGCCGACTTTGATCCGGCTGCGCTCGGCGAACTCCGGCGGATACCCAACCTGGAAGCGGAACCGCAGTTCCTGCGTTTTTTCGTGGAGCAGCAGAATCGCAAAAATCTCGTAATTGATGACCTTGCGCACGACTTCCGCGACCCGGCGCACGGTCGTGTCGAGGTCGAGCGACGTGGCCAGCACATCGGCCACATCGAGCAGCAGCGACTCGACCGGCAAGCGGTCCGGCTTGGAAAGGACAGAACTCATTCGTTCGTATGATAGCAGCCGTGTTCCGCGTTGCCCCTGCAACGAAGGAACACAGCGTGAAAGGCGTATTGCGACTGGACCTGGGTTGCTCCGCTCACGCCTGCACTATTCCCTGGGTACAACGCAAATGTCAGGCAGGTTGCGATACTTCTCCGCGTAGTCAAGCCCGTACCCGACCACGAATTCGTCAGGAATCTTGAACCCGACGTAATCGCCCTCTAGCGGAAGCTTGCGTCGCGACGGTTTGTCGAGCAGGGCCGCCACTCTTAGTGAGCGCGGTTGCCGTGCCAGCAGCATCTTTTTCAAATAGGTCATCGTCAGGCCCGTGTCGAGAATGTCCTCCACCAAAATGATGTTCTTGTCTTTGATGGATTGATCCACATCCTTGAGCAGGCGGACTTCACCGGTCGAATCCCACCCGCTCTTCAATTCGTTGGCTGGGCTAGGCCGGTTGCCATAGCTCGAAACTCCAATAAAGTCGAACGTAGAGTCGAGCGAAACCTGCCGAGCCAGATCGGCCAGAAAAATCGCCGCGCCCTTGAGCACTCCGACGAAAATCACGGACTGGCCCCCGAAGTCTTTCGTGATCTGCCCGCCCAATTCGCTCACCCGCTTTGCGATGTCCTGCCGCGAAATCAGCACCTTAAGTTCTGCCATGGCGTTTCATATTAAACTAGGTGGGCTAATTGTTGAAAAGGTAGCGCTCCCTGCACAATGCCGAGTGCGAATGGCTGAGAGCGAGGAGCTAGAAGCTAGCAGCTAGGAGCTATAAGCAGCATGAATCTAAAAGGCGTCAAACTCACGTGGTTGGGTCACTCAACATTCCGCATCGAGACTCCGGCCCGGAAGACAATCTTCATCGATCCCTGGATCATGGGAAATCCGATGTGTCCCGAGGCCGACAAGAAGGTGAAGCAGGCCGACGTCCTGCTCTGCACGCACGGCCATGGAGACCACATCGGTGATGCCGTCCAAGTCGTCAAACAGCATAACCCGCTTGTCATCGGGATCTACGAGCTTTGCCTTTGGATGGCGAAAAAGGGCGCCAAGCAGATCTCTCCCATGAACAAGGGAGGATCGCAGACCGTCGGCGACATCAAAGTGACCATGGTCCACGCCGATCACTCCTGCGGCATCCAGGACGGCGACGAAATCGTCTACGGCGGCGAGGCCTGCGGCTACGTGATCGAGTTCGCCAACGGTGTGAAGCTATACCACTCCGGTGACACCAACGTCTTCGGCGACATGGCAATCATCCGCGAGCTTTACGCTCCAGAAATTGCCATGATTCCGGTGGGCGACCTTTTCACGATGGGACCGCGCGAGGCAGCGTACGCCATCAATCTGCTGAAGCCGAAGACGGTCATCCCCATGCACTTCGGAACGTTCCCTGCGCTCACCGGAACGCCCAGCGCACTGCAGAAACTGGTCCCCAATGTTGAAGTGTACGAAATGAAGCCGGGCGTCACTATCGGCTGCTGAATCATCGAAACGATGAATCATCACGAGTACAGCACTCGAAAGGAAGCACTTGACTCAAGGAAAAGGAACTCAAGCCCCGAAGAAGGACTCCGCCGCTAGCTGGCGCCACTACAACTTCACCACCGCAGGTCCGGTCGACGACTACCTCTACTCCATGCTGCCCAAGCGCGACGAAGTCCTGGCCGAGATGGAGGACTACTCGACCGAGCATAACGTGCCCATCGTCGGTCCAGCCGTGGCGCGGGTCCTGCAGCAACTGGCGATGATGATCAACGCCCGAACCGTCTTCGAATTGGGCTCGGCGATCGGGTACTCGACCATCTGGTGGGCTCAGGCGGTCGGTGACAACGGACGTGTGATCTACACCGACGGCGACTCGAAGAACGCCGAGCGCGCTCGCGGCTACTTCAAGCGCGCCGGAGTCTCCAACCGCATCACCCTGCACACCGGAGACGCGCTGGAGTTCCTCTCGGAGCAGAAGCAGGAGTTCGACATCATTTTCAACGACGTCGACAAGGAAGATTATCCCCGAGTGTTGCGCCTGGTGTCGCCGCGCCTGCGCAAGGGCGGATTGTTCATCACCGACAACGTGCTGTGGAGTGGCCGCGTCGTAGAAAAGAATCCAACGGATGCTCGCACCAAGGCCATCCTCGAATTCAACCGCAAACTGTACGACGCGAAAGAGTTTTATACGACCTTGCTGCCGATTCGCGACGGCCTCGCGGTCGCATTAAAAAAGTAGCTGCCCACCTACGGCAGCAGCCCGTATACGTCAATCTCCGTGCGCGTGCTCACATAGACCTTGCCATTGGCGATGGTCGGCGGCACGAACTTCACCGCGTTTCCCGCCTGATCACGGTTGCCTGCAGCTTGGGCACTATTCCAGTATTCGGTCGCCAGATTAGTCGCGCTGTATGCGTGCAGCACGGCCGGGCCTGTGCATGTCGGAGGAACCGGAACCGCAAAGCAATAACCGGAGTTTGCGTTGCCCGAATTCGGGCTGGCGTAGCCATAGAGCCCCGCATCGATCCCCCACACGATGCCGTTGGAAGCTCCCTGTGACGAGATCGAAGGACTGGCGTCGGGGAAATTGAAGGCATTCGCCGATTGCGACGCGGCCGAGGTGCTGAACAGCCCAGTGCTCGTACTAAAGGAGAATACGGTCATCGGGTACCCTGCTCCCGCGTAGTACAGACCGTTTTGCCAAAACGATGGCGTGCCCCACAAGCCTCCCGCACCGGGGAAGCTCTGCACAATCTGGCTGTTCAAGCCGCTGCAGTCGTTGAGTTGGAGGTGTCCCATATTGTCGCGGTTCACCAAATACACCACACCCTCTTTGCCGACCTCTACCAGCAAGTGCGGCGGTACTCCCGCTGCAGTTTGATCTGGCAGTAGGATCGGGGTTCCCGCGCCAAGATCGGTGTCATTGCCAGCCAGACACGACTGGTCATCCGGTGTGAAGTAATCGACCAGGTTCAAGTTCACGCCGTTCGCCGTCGATCCGGAAAATGGGCGAAGTCGCAGAACGCTGTCGCCATAATCGTTCTCCAGCGACAGACCCGCGCTCTGGTCGAAGATTCCGTTTCCGGTCGCAACGTAAACATCGCCCCCGCTATCAATTGCAGGTGCGCCACCTCCACCCCAGATGCCGCCATCAGCGCCGCCGATTCCATTCGGAGTTGTGTTGAACACGCTCGGCAGTTGCGAAAGATCGGAACTGCTGTAACCCAAGACCCAGCCGTGATACGGATTGGCGTCTTCGTGCGCGGCGAACGGAACATAAACCGTTCCGCCAGCGAGCGCCAGTCCCGAACGGTTGTGATGCAGTTGTGAATTGAAACTCACCATGCCGCCGGAAGAGCCGTCGCCGGTTCCTGGCACTGACGCAGCAATAGTTACCGGCGCATTAAACTTTTCACTTCCATTAGCAAGGTCCAGTGCATGCAGGCGGTGGAAGAATGAGCCTAACGATCCCACGCAGTTTCCCAAGACGGCCCCGCCAATTTCGGAAGCGCTGACCAGGTAGATCGTGCTTGTGCTCGAATCGATGACTGGAGTTCCCGTGACGCCTACCTCCGGATAAACGTCCCCGAGGCAGTTGCCTACGTCGTTCCAAGTCACCGGCTTCTCGTTCGCCGTTCCGCCGTGCAGCGTGTCCAGCAAATTCGCCTGCCAGTACGTTACGCACGGACTGGCGTCGGCATCGAACGCGTAGAGACTGTCATGCTGAGTAGCCACGAACACGACGTTGTGAGTACCGCCTCCGATGCTCAACCCCGGCACCCACAGCGGCTGCGTGTACACGGCGCCGTCAACCGGGCAGGAGAATAGCTTCCCGAAGGTCGATGGAGTGACCGTCGACGAAGTCAGCGCGTATTCCTGCATGTTGGCCCCGTCACGAGCCAGGTCGTTGTGGTGGGTGAACACTCCCGCCAAGTCGGTGACGGCCACGCTCGCGGAACCGGAAGATGTGGGCAGAGCAGCGCTGGTTGCGGTGATCGTGTGACTGCCAGCCCTGGCTGGCGGGGTATATAAACCGGTTGCGTCGATCATCCCGACGGTGGCGCTTCCGCCGGTGACGGCATCCACACTCCAGGTCACCGAAAGATCGGTCACGTTGCCCGTCACTGTAGCCGAGAACTGCTGGGTCTGGCTGGTCGCTACTACGGCAGCCTGCTTCGGGGAGATCGTGACCGTCGCGCTCGGCACGATCATCGTTCCTCCTCCTCCTCCGCCCCCGCAGCCCGTAAGAACCAGCATTGCCAGCGCAATCGACCAGCCACACACTTGCACACGTCGTGTCATGTCTGACTCCTGGCCAGAACGGAATTCAGAACTGCAACAACTCTGGCTCAATACAAACTGGGTTCTTTTCTACTTCGCCTGCGGTTGGATCATTTCGACGTCAATCGTGATGGTGATCTCGTCTCCCACGACACCGGGAGCAGCCGTTATCCCGAAATCCTGACGGGTAATCTTAGTGGTTGCCGAAGCGCCCATGCGCTGCACGGCCTTGTCGGCGATCGGCCCGGAAGGTCCATCCACGTCGAGTACGACTTCTTTGGTCACGCCATGAAGCGTGAGGTCTCCAGTGAGAAGGAGCTTTCCCGGCCCGGCTACTTTTACGGACTTGGAATGAAAGGTAATCGTCGGATACTTCTGCACATCGAAAAAGTGCGGACTCTTAATGTCGTTGTCCCGCGCTTCAACCCGCGTATCCACGGAGGCCGCGTCGATCGTCGCGTCGAGAGAATCCTTCGACGGGTCGGCGGGATCATGCTTCACCGTGCCGCTCACGGTCGTGAATGCGCCGCGGACCGTCGATACTCCAAGGTGCCGCACGGCAAACTGCGCGGCAGTGTGCTTGGGATCGATCTGCCAGGTTCCGGCTTGCGCTGCGGCGGTGGCTGCCATCGCCAGCGCGGTGATCAGGGCAAATACAAAACGACTCATGCGTGAAAGGTCTCCTCGGAACAAAATGAAGTTCAGTAATGCTAAATGGATTTGACCGGAATGGCCAACAGGTCCTCGACCAGGCCCACTTCCTTTTGCAGGAAGGGCTCCGCGTGGCTCACGCCTCCCAGCATGCCGTAAAAACGCGCCATGGATTCTACGCGGGCGCGAATCTCAGCCTGGGCAGGGAAGAGATCCTTGCCCGCCTCCTGGTCGCTGAATTGCGATTTGTACGCGAGGATCGATGCAAACTTTCCCTCAAACTGTTCGCCGATATCCACGACAAACGAAGGCCGAATGTCGTAGTAGAGCGTCGCGTAAATAATCTTGAAGGGACGATGTGGGGCAAGCGAAACGGCGCCGGAGGCCGCCTCCTGAGAGCTGAGAGCCAGTTTTGCGAGCCCCGCCAGAAAGCAAGCCTCATATCCCAGCACCGAAGCGGTGTAGTGATCCGGATGCCGCCCCTTCCAGTAAGGCAAAATGACCACCCGCGGCCGTGCCTCCCGAATCACGGTGGCGACCTTCAACCGGTTCTCGTAGGTGTTCTCTACGCGGCCGTCAGGCAGATCGAGCGCCCGCCGCCAACTCACTCCTAGAATCTTGGCTGCGTCGTCGGCTTCGCGCGCGCGATCCTCCGCCGTACCTCGCGTCCCCATCTCGCCCTGCGTCAGGTCGAGGATGCCCGTGTGCTGCCCGCGCTGCGCGGCCTTCAGCAGAGTGCCGCCGCAAGTCTGCTCTACATCGTCGCGGTGTGCGGCGATAGCTAGGATGTCCAGAGATGGAGTCAACGGGAGAGAAGACATGTCAGTCGAGGTTGCCTTGCTCCAGCACGACGTTCTCGCGCACGATCAGCCGATGCGCTGCCATTTCCTTTAGCGTGGGCAGCACGCGATTCACATGCTCATCTGTGTCGACAAAAATGATGATCACCGGCAGCTTGCCGCCGGCCTCGACCAGATGGGCTGACTCCACGCGCTGTCTCCCCAGGAATCCAGCCACACAATGGATCGCCGTCGCTGCGTAGGCGTTCTCCTTGCGCAGGTAGTTAAGAATCTCCATGTGCAGGGGCCGGTGATGCCATTGGTCCGCTTCGTTCAGATAGATGGTGACCTGTACAGCCATCGCGTTCGCCATTTTACAGCACCCGCGCCAGCGCCATGCCGGCAAGTGCGCCGCCGAGGCAGAGCAGGTTGTTGCTGAGTACGTTAGTCAGCATTAGTCCCCACTGGCCCTGTTCGAAATAGGACATGGTTTCGAATGCGTAGCTGGAAAAAGTGGTGAACGAACCGCAGAATCCAATGACGACCAGCAATCGCCAGCGTGGATCCACCAGCGCTCGCTCGGTGGTCCAGATCACGAAGAAGCCGACGATGAAACTGCCGACGATGTTGATGGCGAGGGTTCCGTAAGGGAAGACGGGGCCAAATTCCCGGGCAGCCAGACGGCTCAGCAGATACCGCAGGTTGGCGCCGACAATCGCAGCGACGGATATAGCGAGGAAATCCTTCACGATGGAGCTCCCTACAAAAAGAGTCAGATTCTGTAGGAGTTATCAGCCTGCCGTTCGCTGCAAGCGGTTATGGCGAACTCCATCGCCGTATTTATTTTTACCACAGAAGACACGGAGGAGCACAGTAACCGAAGGTCTGAGGTCCGAGTCTGACGCCCGCCTTATTTCTTTCGTTCCACCAGAAACCGCGCGAGTTCCTTCAGAGTCTCCGCCGACTCCCCAAAGCTTTCCAGTTCAGCGAATGCATCGTTCACCAACGCATCCGCTCTGCGCACCGACGCTTCAATCCCAAACAGTGCAGGGTAAGTCGCTTTCTCCGAGGCGGTATCTTTTCCAGCAGTCTTTCCCAGCTGTTCCGAAGTCTGCGTAACGTCGAGCACGTCGTCCACAATCTGAAAAGCGAGGCCAATCGCCAGACCGAAGGCGCGCAGCCTCGCCACCTGACTGTCTTTCGCTCCAGCGTAGAGCCCGCCACTCACCAGGCTCGCCGTAATCAGCGCGGCCGTCTTCGAGCGGTGAATGTACTCCAGCATCTCCGCTGTCGGCCGCACGTGCTCTGATTCGAGGTCGACGACCTGCCCGCCGATCATGCCATCGATGGTTCCCGTGTCGTGGGCGATCTCCTCGATAATCCGCACACGCGCTTCTGCCGGGCACTTCAACCGCGCCAGCACTTCGTAAGCTTGTGTCTGCAGGGCATCCCCCGCTAGAATCGCGATGGCCTCGCCGAACGCTTTGTGACACGTCGGACGCCCGCGGCGCAGATCGTCATTGTCGAGCGCCGGCAGGTCGTCATGAATTAGCGAATAGGTGTGCAGCATCTCCAGCGCCGCGCCCAGTTCTTCAATGCGCGGCGGTAGCGATCCCGCCACCATCCGTCCCGCTTCCATGCAGAGCACCGGCCGCAGGCGCTTGCCGCCTGCGAATACGCTGTGCCGCATCGCTTTGTGAATCGACTGCGGATGCTGAGTCTCCAGCGGAATCAGCCGGTCGAGCGCGGCATCAGCCAGTTGCCGTCCTTGTTCCAGAGTTTCCTTGAGCATGAAGGAGAGAGTATAACAAGGCGGCGCGGGCGGAAACGCTGCGCGCACACGCGCAGAAGCCCCCAAATAAGAAAGGACGCCCGCTGGCGTCCTCGTGGCAGACGATGAATCTACGCTGCAGCGGTCCGCGAAAGCGCCATGCTGCGCAGAACCGAGGTCAGCACGTTCGCCACGTCATCGGCGGGGCATACATCGCTGGCGCCGGCCGCCAAGGCCGCCATCCACATTTCTTCGTCGGGGATGCGGTGCGTACAGACGATGGGCAGGGAAGGAAAGTCGCGGTGCAGACTTTCCACATCGGCCAACAGCCAATGCTCGATGTTGAGAACCACCGCTTCCGGATGGGTGCGGGCTACATTGTCCCGTAACTCCTCGCGGGAGCGGGTTACATGCACTGCGAAATGTGGGCGGAGTCCACCGGCCAGGGTCCTGGCCACGTTAGGGTCTTTCTCGAGAACGACTACGCTTTGAGCCATACTTCCCCCGATCTTCAACCTTCGTCAACGGCGGACGTCGACATTCGACTAGGGCTGCGGGGTGGCTGAGAAACCACAACTCCACAGACATCCAAAGCTCTCGAATCGCGATCAGAAACCCGCGCTCTTACCGGCGTGCAGTCGACTTTTCTGTCAGCGGTTCGAATGGTTCAGCTTGAAGCTTCCCGTTCTTTTTCAGCAGAATTTCTACTTTTCCTTCCGCCTGTTCCAGTTCCTTGCGGCAGGCGGAAGAAAGCTGCATGCCTTCTTCGAACAGCGTCAGAGACTTCTCTAGAGGGACTTCTCCCTTTTCCAGTTCCTGAACAATTTTCTCCAGTCGCTGGAGGCACTCTTCAAATTTGGCCAACGGGTTTTTCGCTCCGTCCTTTATTGTAATGCAGGATTTTGGAAGAAGAGTCCAGTCTTTTTAATGGGATTAATCGAAATTAATGGACCATTCATTCCCAGAGCGGGAAACAATTTCGCAATAACGATTTTCCGACCACGACGAATCGGATTCCCTAAGACTCACGCTGTATTCGTCACTTCTGTTGGGAAGGCAGCTTTACACGAGGGCGAACGAGATCGCGTCCGTTCGGGGAGCATCGACTGTAGGTTTCAGAAGGCATGCTTCCGATATCGTCAGAGCGGCAATTTATCCGATGCGCCCTAGGCCGTCGCCTTGGACCCTGGATCTTTCCCCAGCGCCTCCAGCACGTCGACGGCGGAGCTATATCGCCCCTGCGGCGCGCTGATCTGCGCTCCCTGCGCCATCTGCTTGGCTGCAATCAGCATTTCGCGCGCGATCGCCACACCCTCGGCTCGTGCCAATTCCGGCGTCTGCGCCCGCGCCATGCGCTCCAGGATGGAGTCGGGCACCGAGACCCTCAACTCATTCTTCATGAACTCCGCATTGCGCACACTCACCAGCGGCCATATTCCGGCCACCACGGGTATGCGGCAGTGCTCAATGCGCTTCAAGAAGTTCTCCAGCAGACGCAGATCGAACACAGGCTGAGTCACCGCATATTCCGCCCCGGCCTCGACCTTATATTCGAATCGCCGAATCTCTTCATCCATGTCGCTGAGCCCCGGATTCGCGCCCACGCCAATCACAAAGCCGGTCCCGGTCCCGATAGGATTTCCGCCCAGATCGAGCCCCCGGTTCAGGTTGTGCACGATGTTGACCAGGCCGATGGCATCCACGTCGAACACCGCCGTCGCATCGGGATAGTTCCCCATCTTCGGCGGATCGCCAGTGATGCAGATCAGATTCTTGATCCCAACCGCCGCCGCTCCCAGCAGGTCGCTCTGAATGCACAGCACATTCCGATCGCGGCAGGTGTAATGCAGAATCGCATCGATCCCGACGTCCTTCTGGATCAGCAGCGACAGCGCCTGGTTGCTCATGCGTGCCGAAGCTCGCGGGCTGTCCGGGACATTGACCGCATCGACTCCCACCGACTTCAGAAACCGCGCCCCCTCGATTTCCTTGCGGACGTCGATCCCCTTGGGCGGCACAATTTCGACCATGGTGACGAACTCACCGCGAGCCAGCCGGCTGCCGAGCAGCGAACGGTTCTCCAGCGGCACAGCCGGCACGGCCGCCGGAGCCGAAGCGCTCCCTGACACATGAGCGGAAGCCGTCTTTCCTCTGGCTTCCCCCACGCGCAGCGCCGATTTCATCACCCGAATGTGCTCCGGCGTCGTGCCGCAGCATCCACCCACCAGCCGGACTCCGGCTGCCACGAACTTCCGCGCATAGCTGGCCATGTATTCCGGCGAGCACAAATAGATATTTCGTCCCTCCACTGACCGCGGAATGCCTGCATTCGGCTGGGCTGCTAACGGCAGGGAAGTCGCCGCCCGCACTCGCTCCATCGCGTCCAGCATCGCGACCGGACCCACACTGCAGTTGCAGCCGATGACATCCGCCCCCCACTCCTCGAGTTTCGACACAAATGTCTGCGGGTCGGAGCCGTCGAGGCAGTTGCCGTCCTCGTCAATGGTGACTTGCGCCACAATCGGCAGCGAGGCACTCACGTCCCGGGCGGCCAGCATTGCTTGGTGGATCTCTTCCAGATATCCGAACGTCTCCAGAATCAGCAGATCGACTCCGCCTTCCACCAGCGCCTCAATCTGCTGGCGGAATGCCTCGCGAGCTTCATCGAACGAGGTTTTTCCCAAGGGCTCGATTCTGGTGCCCAGCGGGCCAACCGATGCCCCAACCCATACATCGAAGCTCTTGGCGGCTTCGCGCGCCAGGCGGGCACCGGCGTGATTGATGTCGCGCACCTTGTCCGCCAAGCTGTGCCGTCCCAAGCGGAAAGAGTTGGCGCCGAAAGTATTAGTTTCAATAATCTCGGCTCCAGCCTGCAGGTATTCGTGGTGAATCCCGCGAATCAGGTCGGGCTGAGAGAGGTTCAACTCATCGTAAGACCGGTTGATGAAAATGCCTTTGG
The DNA here is from genome assembly GCA_963701935.1 of uncultured Acidobacteriaceae bacterium. Taxonomy (GTDB): domain Bacteria; phylum Acidobacteriota; class Terriglobia; order Terriglobales; family Acidobacteriaceae; genus Sulfotelmatobacter. The sequence continues at coordinate 932,025 of CAVPBT010000008.1, forward strand.
CGTAGAGCAGGGTCCCCATGGCGCCGTCGCACAGTACCGGGGATTGCTTGATCCGGGCAAGAAAGTCAGCCGCCATATAGATTCTGAGAATACAGGATCAGTGCTGGTTCGTGCATCTCGATGACTTTGGAACGAAGAGCGGAAAATCGCGAAGGTATCTCGCAACCTCTGCATGAGCACGTGTTCCGGGTCTGTTATAATTCACGATTTCGCGATTAAATCTCCCTTTTTCATGTCGTTAGGAGCCTGTCGTTTGAAGAAACGCATCCTCGTACTGGCAGTCGGATTGTGGGCTATTCTCAACTTCTCTTCTTGTGGGGGCAGCAGCAAGCCGAAGGACCCGCCGAGCGGCCTGCCCGACCGCGTCCTAGCCTCGCAAGGCGTAACCGCGACGCGCTCTTTCGGCGGCGTGGTGATCCTCAACGGTTATAACGACACGATCCCGGGCTTGGCTCCTCTACAGGCAGGCAATTCTCCGGGTCTGATGGTGGTTTCGCCCACCCGAAACATCGCCGCCACCTTCGACTCCGCCAGTAACAACGTCTACGCCATCGACACATTTAGGGAAACTGGTATTGGCAACGTGCGCATTCAGGGGCCGACTTCAAGCATGGCTTTTCCGACAGCCCAGGCCATCGGATATGCAGCTATCCCGTCGGCGACCGTCAACGGATTTTCGTTCCTGGGCGCCGTCGATATCTTGAATTTCGTCACGTCCCAGCTCACCACGATCGCCGTCAGCAATGCGCAGACCGTGATTGCGAGTTCCAGCGGTACCCAACTCCTCGTCTTTAGCAACGACTCCAACTCGGTCACGGTGCTGGCTCCCTCCAACGCGGTGCCCCCTGTCGACCTCAGTTGCTTTTCCGCTCCCAACGCGGTTTGTACGGTTGTTCCAGGCTTCGACCGTCCCGTATGGGCGATTGTCAACGGGAGCACCGCGTACATTCTCAATTGCGGCGCGGAGTGTGGCGGAGTTCAGGCCAGCGTGCAGACCCTGGACTTGAATACTCTCGCCGTCGGCACGCCGGTCCCCGTGAACGGCGCGACGATCGGCCTGCTGAGCGGTTCGAAATTGTTTGTTGCCGGAAAGGGTACGCCCACCGGGCCTCGATGCAAGTCCATTGCGAGCGCTGCCACGACCGCCGCAACCTATTGCGGGACGCTCGATATCGTCGACCTCAGCACGATGACCGACCCTTACTACAACAACCCCAGCGCTGAGATCGCTATCACCGACGGCTTTCACGACCGCATCGATATGACCACGAACGGCCAGGTTTTCGTCGGCGCATACGACTGCACCAACGTCGGCAATGTCAATAATCCCAGTGGGGAAGTGCGCGGTTGTCTGGCCATCTATCGGACCGCCGACAACTCGGTGGTCATCCCTCCGGACAATGGCGACGTCAATGGCCTGCAGGGTTTCACTACCCGCGATGCCGAGTACGTGGCGGAGGGTGGCAATCTACGCGTCTATTACACGGTCACGGACACGCTGCTCGTCAACGATTTCCTGCCCCTGGGAACGATCGATATCGTGGGCTACGTGGGTGATGTGAAAGCCATCGACTTCTTCTAGGGAAGGGATAGCGCCTGCGTCCTGCCAGTTGTAGCGAGAGCCTACCCTGAGTACCCATGGGCCGACGCCCACCAAAGGAAATGAAAATCTTGGGTGCCCCATTTCTCGCGCGTTGTTTGCGCGAGAAATGGGGATTTTCGACAGAGCTTGCCGAAGGCGCATCTCGCTCTCGCAGCGGCGAGCTATGGCTCCGGCTGATGCTTATTTCGTCGGCTCCAGCATCAACTGGTGCGTCTTCGTCGCCTCCACGGCCTTCATGGTGAAGGGAAGACTGAACGTAGTTCCTTCGTACCATGCCTTCCACTGATCCATATAGTACGGGCTCAGGAAGTTTCCACCTTGCCCGGTTACCGTATTCAGCGTCGACTGATCCAGGTCGGCCATATTCGCCGTGAACCGCTCTGATGGTCCGTGATACGGCGTAACCGCTTTCACCGTGTATCCACTGCCCGACTGCTCCTGCACTCCCGTTCCCGACCAGTGCTTGACGAGCGGAATCTTTCCCAGGATCGGGTGCTGGATCTCGATCGCATTGAACGCGCCCCAGCGCCACGACGCCAAATCCTTCGGCGCCTGTGGATGGTCGACAGCAGCCTCGACCGCGGCAGTCAGCAGTTCGTCATAATTCGGATATTTGTCGGGCAGCCACCGTTTCGGCCGATGGAGCAGGATGTTCTCCATCCACACCGACCGCTGCAGCCACGAATAGGTCTTCCAGTCGACAGCGTTCTTCTCGGTTTCTTTGTAGAGTTCGGAGTCGGCTTCCTTCCGCGATTCCGGGGGAGCCGACCCCAATTTTGGTTCGAGCAGCAGGCGGCGCAGTTCGCCGATTGCATTCTCTGCGATCGTGGGAGCTGCCGAGCTGGCCAGCATGCGGCCATCCCAGCTGCGCATCAGGTCGGCAGCCTGCTTGGCGCGCGCGGAGGGCTTCGCAGCGTGATCCACCGCGTAAACCAGGCGCTCCGCCGCAAAGAGGACTGCTTCCGACTGAATGTCGGTCTGCAGCGCGAGCATGTCTCCCGCCGAGAATTGCCGTCCCGACTCCAGCACGTGGTAAATGCGCGCCGTACGCCATGGCGCTTCCCACTCCATGCTGATCGAATTCGGATAACCGTCCGGGGAGATTCTTCCATTCGCCGTGGCGATAATCCCCGACGGCGGGTTGTAGATGCTGGGCAGCTTTTCAAACGGAATGTAAGAAATCCACTCGTGCGCGTTGTCGGCGCCGCTCACTGGAAGGCTGCCGTCTCCCGCCGCCCGGATCGGCACCTTGCCCGTCGTGTGATACCCGATGTTTCCATCCACATCGGCATACACCACGTTCTGTCCGGGCGCGTCCAACTGCGAAAACGCGCGCTGGAACTCATCCCAGTTCTGCGCCGCATTCACGTCGAAAAACGGAATGCGCAATCCGTCGTAAAGCGTCCAGCGCAGTGCCAACGACCGCGTCTCGCCCGGAACCAGTTCCGTGATCACTGGTCCATGGCGCGTGATCTTCACATCCACGTTCACGTCCGTCTTGCCCTTGACGTGAATCACTTCCGCGCGATGCTCCGGCTGCACCCATCCGCTCGGAGTCTGATAAGCGCCTTGCGCATTGAAATTCTCGACAAACACGTCGGTCACCGTAGGACCGACGTTGGTGAATCCCCAGGCAATCCGCTGATTGTGCCCCACGATCACATACGGCATTCCCGGCAGCGTCACGCCGGCCACATCGAGTGTGCCCGAGCGCAGATGCACCTCATACCACAGGTTCGGCATCTGGTGGCCGAGGTGCATGTCGTTCGAGAGCAGCGGCTTGCCCGTCACCGTGTGTGTCCCGGAAACCACCCAATCATTCGATCCGTTCACCGGCAGTTCTTCGCTCGGCAGAGCTTCAGGGAGTTCTGAAAAACGGTGATCTCCAGAGTTTGCCTTTGGGTGGCGCAGCGCTTTAAGCGCTGCGATAGACGTCGTCCCTTCTGGAAGGGCTTTAGCCCCCGAGGCCGCGACCGGCAAGCCTTCCGGCGCGGTGGAAGGAAACCTCTGCGTCACCGCATTGTCCGGAGAATCATCGTCGTCCTCGTCATCGGACCCGCCAGTATTGTCCGGTTCCGTCAGATCCTCCCGCATCACCGTCGGCGGACGATCGTGCCACGAACGGTTCACATACAAATCCGCAGTCAGCTCCGGGCCCAACTTGGCAAGAATCTTCTCGCGGGCGAGCGCGTCGAAAAAGTAGTGGTAGTTCAGATCCTTGACCATCGAATTGGCGACCACCGCCGAGTCTTCTGGCAGCCAGGGCTTTGGCGCGTAGTGCAGAATGCGAAACTCGATCGGCAGCCGGTCGCCGCGCGTCCCGATGTACGCGTTCACCCCCCGCGCGTAGGCTTCATAGAAAGCGCGATCGCGCGGGCTCAGAAGTTCTACCGCCTTCTTTGCCGCGGCCCGCAGACCTAAGATCTTCTGTTCGCGATCCAGCTTCAGAAGGTCTTCCCCGAGAATCTCCGATAGCTCTCCTCCGCCGTAGCGCCTCATCACGTCCATCTGCCACAGCCGGTCCTGCGCCGTGACGTACCCCTGCGCGAAGAAAAGATCCTCGAGACTTGCCGCTTCAATCGTGGGAACCCCGTGACCATCGCGTGTCACAGTAACCCGCGCCGCGAGACCGCTGATCTGCAGCTGTCCATCGAGTTGGGGCAGGGCAGAGTGCGCGACGTAGTAGCCATACCCGACCATGCCCGCCACAATCGCGAGTGCAGCCAGCAATAGCCACACCAGAATGCGGGAAACAGGAGAACGTCGCGACTTGGGTGGACTGATGTCGGCCAATGTGCTCATGAGGAATCTCTGATTGTATTCCACGCCCCGCCACCCCGCCCGGCGGTGAAAATGAATTTCATTTTCAAGATGCCGGATGGTATCCTGACCTTGCTTGACCCAGTTCCGTTCCACCCGCCATGCTCCAGAAACGCATCGATGATCAGCCCACGATCTCGCGCCAGATGGTCCGCGAGGCCCAGGATATCCTTCACAAGCACCTGAAGGGCGTCGGCCTCAAGCAGACCGCGCAGCGCGACACCATTCTCCGCACCTTCCTCGAAACCCGCGACCATCTTTCCACGGACGAACTTCACCGGCTGGTGCAGAAGAAAGACGCCCGCATCGGCTACACGACCGTCTACCGCACCCTGAAGTTGCTGGCGGAGTGTGGCCTGGCCAGCGAGGTCGCCTTCCACGACGGCATCGCTCGCTACGAGCACCAATACAACCGCCGCAGCCATCACCACATGGTCTGCACCGACTGTGGTAGCTCCGTTGAATTCTTCTCCCAGGAAGTCGGCCAACTCGAGCAGGAGATCGGACGCCGTTACCACTACCTCACCACCCGGCACACGTTCCAGATCTACGGCGTCTGCGAAGACTGCCGTAAGAAAAACCAAGCGCCGCGCGCACTCTGAGATCGCTTCTGGGGATTTGCCGCCCGCCTCGCCATTTTGATATGGTGCCCCTCAATGGATCCGACCACCGTCCCCTTGACATCGTGTCCCGAATGCTCCGCCCAAATGCCCGAGACTGCGGCATTTTGTCCAGGCTGCGGCCGACCCATGCATGTGGAAGCGCGTGCCCAGGGAAGCGTCGGCGTTCTTCCTGAAAACGTCGGAGGCGCACTGGCGTATTTCACTTTCATTCCGGCCATCATTTTTCTGGTGGTTGAGCCGTACAAGAAGAATCGCTTTCTGCGTTTCCATTCCGTCCAGTGCCTGTTGCTCTGGGCAGCAGCCATTCTGATTGCGATCGCGCTGAAACTCGCCAGCGTAGTTCTGTTTATCGTCCCGGTGCTGGGTCCACTGCTGGTGTGGGTGGTCGCCGCGGTCGTTGTGCTCGCGGCCATCGTGATCTGGCTGGTCCTCGTCTTGAAAGCCTTTCAGGGAGAGATGTTCCACTTGCCCATGCTCGGCGAATTTGCCGCGCAGTACGCCAGTTCGATGTAGCGATCGGAGCTGCGCGCCCCCACACATAAAAAATTGCTTTCTGTCGATTTCTCTGTTACGTTGCCGCCGACGCCACTTGGGGCACCAAGCTGAGCCACTGCTCTGGTCGGCCCGTTTGCGGTGACGAGGAGGATCCTCCCATGCCTTTCTGCAACATGTGCGGCGCACAGATCGCCGACGGTGCCACCGTATGTCCTGCCTGCGCCGGTCGTGCCCCCGCGGCTCCCGCAGCCGCGCCCGCCGGTACCGCCGGATTGAACGACACCGCCGCCGGAATGCTGGCTTACGTGACGTTCATCCCGGCCATCATTTTTCTCGTCCTGGAGCCCTACAACCGGAACCGCTTTGTCCGCTTCCACTCGTTTCAGTGCATCTTTATTTGCGTGGCGTCATTAGTGGCTCACATCGCGCTCGGGATCGTGTCTGCGATTCCGTTCTTCATTCTCTTGACCTTTCCCCTGCATGGGCTGGTTTCTCTCGCAACATTAATTCTGCTGATCTTTATGGCGCTGAAGGCGAATCAGGGCCAGATGTACAAGCTGCCCGTAATCGGCGACATGGCGGAAAAACAAGCGAGTGCCATGTAAAGTGATTTCCACAGATGGCGTCATCCTGACCGGAGCCGCATTTCAGGCGAAGGGAAGGATCTCGCGCGGATCGCAACCGCAGCCGCAAAACTCCCGCGCTTGACTTTCTTCCTGTAAGCTGTCAATCCTATTAGCTTTTACCCTCGTCCCAATTCCACGCCGTCTGCGTGGTTTGCGGCCGGCGGGAATTCTGTTGGCCGATTGGGGAATTCATTGCGCGTACGGGTCTTCTATCACGACAAATGCTTTGACGGCGCTTCTTCCGCTGCGTTGTTCTCCCGCTTCTATCGCGAGCGCATCCGCGGCGACGCCGAGTTCGAATTCACCGGATTGGTCCACCGCGCCGGCGCCCTGTTCGACGAGAAGCAATTCGACGGCGACGAGAATGCCATCGTCGACTTCAAGTATTCCAGCTCGCCCAAAATTACCTGGTGGTTTGACCATCACGAGAGCGCATTCCTTTCGCCGCAGGACGCCGAGCACTTTGAGCAGGACCAGAGTAATCGCAAGTTCTACGATCCCGATTTCAAATCCTGTACCAGCTTCATCGCCATGATCGCGCAGCAGCGTTTTGGTTTCGATCCCTCGTCCATGGCCGACCTCGTCCACTGGACCGACATCATCGACGGCGCCCTCTACCCCGACGCCAAAACCGCCGTCGAAATGGAGGCTCCCGCCATGAAGCTGACCATGGTGATCGAATCCGCGCCCGACCACGGCTTCGTTCCCAACCTGATTCCGCTGCTGGCTGCGAAATCTTTGGCGGATATTCTGAAGGAACCGTTCGTCGCGCCGCTTCTTCCACCGCTGCTGAAACGCCACGAACTTTCCATCGGCATCCTCGAGCAGCGCACCGAGTGCAAGGACGGCACCATTTTCTTCGACGTCACCGATCACGACCTCGAGGGTTACAACAAGTTCATCCCCTACTACCTGCACCCGGAATCGGTCTACAGTGTGGGTCTCAGCAAGAGCAGCTTTCGCGTGAAAGTCTCGGTGGGATCGAACCCGTGGGCCCCGCAGGAACCGGAAGTAAACCTGGCACGCATCTGCGAGCGCTTCGGAGGCGGAGGCCACGCCCGGGTCGGCGCAATCTCGTTCAACGTAAATCAGCACGCCGCAGCGATCAAAGCCTCGCAACAGATCGTCGCCGAGCTCCGAGCCGCAATTCGCCAGAAGAAAAATTGAGGAGAGCGGGTGCCCCACCCTGTCGCAAGAAACGCGACAAGAGTGGGGTACCCTTCGATCTAACTACTACTACTGCACCGGCGTCCCGCTAGCGCTGCAAGTCGCCGGATTCCCATCGCTAGCCGACCGAATCACTCCCGACTGATCCGCACAAAACGCTTTCCGCCCGTAGCTGTTTCCGTTCGGCGCCGCCGTGAGATGAAAGCTGGTGGCCGGACTCACACCGCATCCCGAAAGCGTAAACACAAAGCCGTACTTCTTCCCGCTCGCCAGCCCGCTGCTGATCAGCATGGCCTGGTGCTCGTTCGGTGTCCCGCCCCCGAAACCGTCGAGATCCGACAGCGTGCAGCTGTACCCGACCGCCGGATAGCTGCTGGCATACGTGACCTCGGCCGTAAGAATCGTTCGCATGGCGGCGATCACCATCGCGTCGCTGCCCCCAGCCTGCGCCGTTACCTCAGGCCGAGGAGTGAACGTGCCCGTCGCGCCGGTCGTGCTGACGTGCGGCGTCATTTTCTCAGTGATGGCCTTCAGAAACTCCGGATCCGCCAGCGGCAAGTGTAGTGTCACGGAGATTTCATTCAGCGTCCACACCTGCGCTTCCTGCTTCATTGAGAGGGTGATCTGGGGCATGAATGGACCCTTCTGGGCGACTCCGTTCTTGTACATCTGAAACGACACCTCGATGTCGTCTTGATCCCCACGCAGAGCGTCATTCTCCACTGTGATTTCGGCCTTTTCGCCTGTCTTCAGATTCTCGGCAGACAGCAGTACCGACCCAGTTTCAAAGGTCTGGATGTTTTGTCCCTGCGTCTGCAGTTGGCTCGCCATCGCCGCATACTGCTGAAGCGCCGTCAGCGCTCCCGCCTTCTCCAGTGCGGCACGCGTCGCCATGGGCAGGTGCTTCACGAGCGTTCCTGGCGTCTTGCTGAAAAACATTTCGATCAGCGCCTGGCGCGCGGTTTGCGGCGCCGCCTGCGGAGTTCCCGCAGTTGTTCCAGCCCACGAATTGCCGTCCCACAGCATTGCAACAGACAGACACAGGACGAGTCTTCGCATAACTCATCTCCCGCTCCGATCGTTACATCCTTTCCGCGTCCTCTCCAGTTACCGAGGTAAGAACCAGCGCTCACACCTGTCAGAGACGGTGGAACTCTGTATCTGCGGGCTTCCCCGTGGTACCCTGCCTTGAGTCCCTGCTCGCATACATGCGCCAGCCCGGAACCAAGCCAGATTCCCACCACCGCCGCCAACGGCGCGTGCTCCAGGCCGTAGCCATGTTCGAATTCTGCAAGGGCATCTTTGTCGTCCTGATGGGCTTGACCGCCCTTGCGCTGGTTCACAAAGATGTCTGGCTCTACGCCGAAAGTATCCTCGCCATATTGCACATCAGCACCGATCGCCGTTCCGCCCAACTTTTTCTCGACCTTGCTGACAACGTTACTGACGCCCGCCTGTGGGCCGCGGCCCGCATCGCCTTTGCCTATGCCGCGTTGCGCTTCACCGAAGCCTACGGCTTGTGGAAGGCCCGCCACTGGGCCGAGTGGGTGGCCCTGGTCTCCGGCGCCCTGCTCCTGCCCCTGGAGATCCGCGAACTCATGCGCGGTATCACCTGGATCCGCAGCGCTCTGCTGATCGGCAACCTGGCGGTTGTGATCTACATGATCTACGTCATCCGCGACAACCGCCGCGAACGCCGCGCGGCTGCCATGGGAGCAGCACGCTAAACAGTTTGCTGAAAGACTTGCTTTTGGGTGGTGCAGCGTTTAGAGCGCTGCAATAAAGGGCTTCTTTTCTGTTAGGGCTTTAGCCTCCGAGGTCCCGGACAGGGTTTTTCAGCAAACTGCAAAACCCGCACCAGAAGCCGGATTTGGACAAAATCAGTCTGGCAATTCGCCGCCCTTCGGTCCATAATCGTCTTTGGAAATCGAGCGACGTTCGGGAGGCCCCTATGCGTCTCACAACTTTGTTCTGTTTATCGGTTGCCCTGCTTGGCATCAGTGCCGCACAAGATACAAACTTCTCCGTCGGACCGCAGTATCTCGTGACATCCGGTTCGCCCTTGTTCGCCCGTCCCCTCGCGACGCCGTCGCTTTCTCTGGGAGAGCCGCTGCCCGGAATTCCAAACCTCCCCGAAATCGGACCGGCTGTCGAAAATCAGTCCTATGTCGTGAATCCCGAAAGTCCGCGTGAGCCAAACCTGCTTCCGATCTACTACGGTTATCCGACGATCAGCGTCGTTGAAATCACCTCCGCCGAGCCCCCACGAGGATTGCCGGCAAGCATCACCGACGTCGGCGTCACCGGAATGACCGATGCGCAGTCCCTGCGCGTGCGCGGATACGGTGTCGCCGTCGGCGACGTCGCCTCGTTCTGGAAAACCCACAAACCCCACGCCCCCCGCGTCTACACCAACGCCGACATCCAGCGCCTGCACCAGAGTTAGATTGATGTGGCGCGGGCGCCCCCGCCCGCGCAAGCCCTAGGTTCTTCACGGGATCAACGGGTGCCCGGGCGTGTTTGTAAGAAGCCGGCGCACTCCCGCATCACCGCCCTTCGCGTGATAGCCTGAACCCATCTCAATTCCGCACGGGGAGTTCATGCCAGACGCCAATCCTTCGCATCTCGACCTGCAGGCCACCGCAAAAGATGTCATGCAGCGCCACGGTTTCGATCCCGATTTTCCTCCCCAAGTCGCGCAGCAGCTTGCGGACTTGAAGGCCGACCCGCCGCAAATCGTCGCCTCTGGAGACATCCGCGACCTGCGCAATCTGCTCTGGTCCTCCATCGACAACGACACCTCACGCGACCTCGACCAGATCGAAATCGCCGAACGCGCCTCGAATGGCGACGTGAAAGTCATGGTCGGGATCGCAGACGTGGATGCCTTCGTCCCCAAGCAGACCCCGATCGATCAGCACGCCGCGAAGGAAACCACGACGGTTTACACCGGAATCCGCAATTTCCCCATGTTCCCTGAAGAGCTTTCGACGGGCAAAACCTCGCTGCTCGAAAGTCAGGACTGCCTTAGCGTGATGATTGAATTCGTGGTCGATGCGACCGGAACACTGAAGTCGTCCAACGTCTATCGCGCCGTGGTCCGCAACAAGGCGCAACTGCAATACAACTCCGTCGGCGCCTGGCTGGAAGGGAAGTCTCCCGCACCGCCGAAGGTCTCAGCGTCCAGCGATCTTCAGGCCCAGCTCAAGCTGCAGGATGAAGTCGCCCAGAGATTAAAGAACCAGCGCATCCAGCACGGCGCCCTCAACCTGCAGACCGACGAAGTCCATCCCCTGGTGCTCAACGATCAAGTCATCGACGTCGTGAAGCAGCAGAAAAATCGCGCCACCGACCTGATCGAGGACTTCATGGTCGCTGCCAACGGAGTGGTCGCTCGCTTCCTCGAGAACGTTTCATCTCTGCGCCGCATCGTGCGCACTCCGGAGCGCTGGGACCGCATCGTACAACTCGCCGCGACCAAAGGCGAGAAGCTCCCCGCGCAACCAGATTCCAAGGCGCTCAACGATATGCTGTTGCGCCGCAAGGCCGCTGATCCCGATCACTTCGCCGATGTATCCTTGGCCGTGATCAAGCTCATCGGTCCTGGAGAGTACGTCCTCGAGCGCGCCGGCGAACCCGCTCCCGGACATTTCGGTCTCGCGGTTCAGGACTACACGCACTCCACCGCGCCCAACCGCCGCTTCGCCGACGTCGTCACCCAGCGCCTGATCAAAGCACTGCTCGCGGGGCAGAAGAATCCGTACTCCGACGACGAACTGACCGCCGTCGCCGCCAACTGCACGCAGAAGGAAGACGCCGCCAAGAAAGTAGAGCGCGAAATGTCCAAGCGCCTGGCCGCCGTTGCCATGCAGCACCGTATCGGTGAAGTCTTCGATGCCATCGTCACCGGCGTAACCGACCACGGAACCTTCGTTCGTGTTCTGCAGCCGCATATCGAGGGACTTCTCTGTCAAGGTCAGCAGGGGCTCGATGTGGGCGACAAGCTCCGCGTCAAGCTGATCCGCACCGATGTGCAAAGGGGATTCATCGACTTCGCCCGCGCCTAATCCCCGAAATCACAGCACGTGCCATCTCTCGTCTAGGCACCACCAGAGCCAATAGTCGTCCCGAAACCCGCAAGCTAAGCTGGTAGTGATCGTTCGTGCGGAAAATTACGGGGCGTATTGTTGTCCAGATGGCGACATTTCGTTTGCCTGCCAATGATCGTAATTCTGCCCGTGTCCCTGTTCGCGCAGGATACCGCTGCCGCCATACTGCGTAGCAACGGTGTGGGCGTCGTGGTCAACAAGTATCCCGCTCCCGCTCCCATCGCTGTGTTCGACCACGACCTCATCGAGACCCAGAAGAATGCCGCCGCGCGCCTCGAAGCCAGCGGTTCCACGGCGGACATCAATTCCGATTCCATCGTGCAGTTCGACGTAACCGAACTCGTTCTCGATCACGGCAGCTTGTCGGTGAATACTTCTCGTGGAATGCGGGTGAGAGTGGGCTGTCTGACGGTCACGCCCGTGAACAAGGAGCAGTGGACGCATTACGACGTCGTGGACCTCGACGGGAAGGTGACGGTCTTTGCGCTGAAGGATGACGTCTACATCGATGCCCGGTCCAAAAATCCCAAGGATGCGAAGCAATCCGCACACTCCGACCGCGTCATCGTGCGAGAAAGCGAACAGAAGTCAAGGGAAGAAAAGTGTGGAGCGGCCTATCAGAAAACTCCCGGCGCCATCGCCGGACGAGGAGCAATCATGAGCTCGCCATGGGTAATTGCAGCAGGCGTCGCGGGCGTCGGCGGAGCTCTTTGCTTCGGCTTCCTTTGCCAGAACGACGATCCCATGAGCCCGGCGAAGCCATAACTTTCTTCGCTGGTGATCCGCTATTCGGTGACTACTGCTTTTACCAGATTTCGCGGATGGTCCACGTCATACCCCTTATTCACCGCGACGTGATACGCGAACAGTTGCAGCGGGATCACTTCCACGATGGGCAACAATAGTTCGGGCGCTGCGGGCACGTAGAATACGTGATCGGCAATGGCATCGACTTCCTTGTCGCCTTCCGTCGCCACCGTGACGAGCGGCCCGCGCCGGGACCGGACTTCCTTCATCACCTCAAGAGTGCGCCGGTAGCGTAACAGCGAGTCCGGATCATGGTGGTCACACGTGGCCAGCACCACGACCGGCAATTTGTCGTCCACCAGCGCGTTGGGCCCGTGCTTGAGTTCGCCAGCAGGATATCCCTCGGCATGCGCGTACGAGATTTCCTTCAGCTTGAGCGCGCCTTCGCGAGCGATCGCGTAGTGCACACCGCGGCCCAGATAGAGAAACTTCTCTGCCTTGAAGTGCACGGCGCCGAACTCTTCAGCAAGGCTATCCCATATCTTGAGGTTCGTTTCAATCGCATCGGGAAGCCGCATCAGCCGCTGTAAGTAGGAGCGCGTCACTTCCGAGGTCATGCGCCCACGCTTGCGCGCCAGGAACAGCGCCATCAGATAGAGGATCGTAAGTTGCGTAGTGAAGCTCTTGGTTGCGGGAATCGAGAGTTCCGGACCCGCGCCCGAGATCAGTGCCGCCCCAGCTTCCCGCACAATCGTCGTATCCGGAACATTGGAGATCGCAATCGTCTTCACGCCACGCGTCAGCGCCTCGCGTTGGGCCGCAATCGTGTCGGCCGTCTCGCCGGACTGTGTAATGACCATCACGATGGGATCGACGGCAGCATGAGTTGAGCGGTAGCAATATTCGCTGGCGTACTCGACGTCGACCGCCACGCCCGAGAGATCCTCGATCATGATCTCGCCCGCCAGGCCTGCGTGCCGGCTCGATCCGCTGGCGGCGATGATCAGCTTCTCAAACGTGAGCAGCGCGCCTTCGATCGCGTCCAGCTCGCCGGGAAAGATGATGTCGTTCTTGAGGTGTTTCGCGACCGTCTTCGCAATGGCCGTAGGTTGCTCGTAGATTTCCCGCCGCATCGCGTGGGAATGCGTTTGGTTGTTGCTGTTCTTCTTTTGTTTAGCAGGAGTCATCGTGATTGGGCAGAGTAAATCATTTGCGACCTGACGGGCAAACCGAGTAGCGCCGCCGTCCCGGCGGCTGTCGCGAGAGCTTGCCCTGAGCTTGCCGAAGGGGCGTCCCGCCCTCGCACCCCGAAAGCGAGCCAAATCCAGAGGGTTCACAGCCAAGGCAGGCTACTTTGCGACGACCGTACCCTCAAAGTGAGCTTCAATCTCTTCCAGCGTCTTGCCCTTAGTCTCCGGCAAGAACCACGTTGCCGTAACGAAATAGATCACTGTGCACGCGGCGAATCCGAAGAACATCGTCGAGTACCCATACTTGCCCACCGTCGGCAGGAAGATCGCCGCGATCGTGGTCGAAACCGCCTGGTTGAGTACGAGCGCAATGCTCATCCCGTTGGAACGAATCCGCGTCGGCATCAGTTCCGACAACGCCAGCCACACGCACACTCCGGGACCGACCGCATAAAACGCCATGAAGACGAACAGGGTGATCGCAACCATCCACCCGTTATTGGTCGACGGAATCGGAGTGATAAGAGCGTTTTCGATTTTCAGCGGCGCGGTGCGCGACGCATCGAGGTTGCCGAAGGGATTCGAGAAGAACGCTTTGACTTTATTCTCCGGGACACAGCTTTCGCGGGTGAGCTCGATTGGCTTGACCGCCGGATCGTCGGAACGTACGGCTTGGCTTGCTGCCCGGAAATCTCCATACGAATAGATGACGACGAGCGAGGTCGGACGCGGGCTTACCGCGTTGCCGGAACTGAGCAACTTGTTGGCTAACTCGTCGTTATATCGCAAAGTGAGCCTCTGGTCGGCAGTGACCATCGACTGGGCTACGCTTCTTGCGTCAACGCGCAGCCTTTCCGTGCCGAGGAAGAGGATGCCGGTGCAGATGAGTGACACGATAATCCCCGCCGTGCCTAAGCCGAGCAAAAACTTGCGTCCCTTTCGATCCACCAGCACGACGCCACCGAAAGTCATCGCGAAGTTCACAAAAGTGAATAAGACATACCCCCAGTGAGCGGCCACGTCAGAAAGTCCGCTCTGCAAGAGAATGTTGGTGTTGTACGCGATAATCGAGTTAATGCCGGTGGCCTGGTTGCACGCGAGGATAATGCAAGCAAGCACGAACGGTATCACGTACTTGCGCCGCAATAGAGACTCGTTGGCGTTCGTTCCGCCTGATCTGTTCACCTTCTCGGCGGCGGTGACATCCTGCATTTCCTTGAGTTCGATATCCGCCTGTGCGGTTGTGCGCGAGCGCAGAAGGGCGGTGTATGCAGCGTCTTTCTTGCCGCGCCGCATGAGCCAGCGGGGCGACTCAGCCACCATCAGGCTGCCGACGACGAACAAAACACCCGGCGGCAGCGAGACCCAGAAGATTCCGCGCCAAGCCGTATCCTTAAAGTCACGGAGCCTACCCACGTCGCCGAGCTTAGCCACCTGATCCACGCGGATACTGAAGTACATTCCCACGAGGGCAGCGATAAAGATTCCGAGTGTCAGCAACCATTGGAAGACGCCCGTACCCTTGCCTCGGTTCGATGCCATTAGACACTCAGCCAGGTAGAGCGGAACAACGACCCCGATTAAACCGCCGCTCACCCCTTGCAACAGCCTGCCGAAGACCAGCGGGCCATAGCCGTGCGCCAACGCAATCATCGGAATGCTGATGACAAACATCACGCCGCTCAGCGCCATCAGTGACTTGCGCCCCATCCAGTCCGCCAGCAGTCCTGCAAACAAGGTGGAGATCACGCTGCCTAGCAGCACAGCCGCAACAACGATGGAGAGCTGGCCGGCGTTTAGCCCTGAGGTCGCTTCCAGATAAGGCAGCGCCCCCGCGATGATGCCGACATCGACGCCGTACAGCAGCCCACCGAGGCCAGCCACGATGAGGAGAAAGCGGTTATAAAAAATCTTCTCGTCGTCGAGCGGAGTGCCGATTGCAGTCTCAGCAGTCATGGATTCGTCGTCACCTGGATCTCGCGCAAGCTGATCGATCAACTGGCTGTGATTTGGGAAGACTCTGCATTGTAGCGTAGGCGCCAGCGCAACCCGGCAATTTCGCATCTCATCCAGCTTCCAAACGCTTACCCCACGCCTCAACCCGGTCACTCCCTCCCGGCGGGCCGTCAGCTACAATACCCAAGCCGCGTAGGATTCCGGTGCGGGTCTCGAACAGAAAGTCCGGATGAGATACGGATTCATCATCGACAAGCGCAAGTGCATCGGTTGCCATGCCTGCACCGTGGCGTGCAAGACCGAGAACCACGTTCCCCTCACCGTCAACGCACGTGGGTAAAGTACGTCGAGAAGGGAACCTTTCCCAACACGCGCCGCGTTTTTCAAGTCACCCGCTGCAACCACTGCGAGAATCCTCCGTGCGTGACCATCTGCCCGGTCACCGCGATGTACCAGCGCAAAGACGGCATCGTCGATTTCAGTTCGGAGCACCTCAGAGGCTAAAGCCTTCTCGGAAAAGAAAGACTTCATCGCAGCGCTAAAAGTGCTGCGCCACTGCGCCACCCAAAATCCATCACACCCCAAGCGCTTCCAACTAGCGAGCTTTCTCCAATGGCAGGCTGAACGAGAACACCGAGCCGCTTCCCAGTTGGCTGACCACGCCGATCGTTCCGCCGTGAGCTTCTACGATCACTTTCGCAATGGCCAGTCCCATGCCCGTGCCGGGTGCGGTGTAGCGCTGGTGTTGCCCGCGATAGAACTTCTCGAAGATCAGCGACTGCTCGAACGAGTCAATGCCCGGGCCGCGGTCGGCAACGCTGGTCACGAGTCTGTCGCCTTTCACCTCACTCGTCACTTTGATCGGCACCCCGGGGTCGGAGTATTTTCCGGCATTCTCCAGCAGGTGCATGAGGACTTCGCGAACCCGCTGCACGTCCATAGGGACCTTGGGCAAGTCCGGCGCCACCGCGACTTCTACCCGATGCTTTTCGAGCGACGCCTTGGCGTCCTCCATCGCCGGCTGGAGGGCATCGAGGATCGAGCGCGGCTGCAGATCAAGCTTGAACATCCCGGAGTCGAGTTGCGCCATCTCCGAGGCTTCACCCACCAGGCGGTTCAGGCGGTCGGTCTCCTCGTCAATGACGGTCAGCAAGTCGCGCCTGCTCTGGTCGTCAAGCGTGGCACCCGACAATAGGGTCGTGACGCTCGCCTTGATGGAGGTCAGCGGCGTCCGGAACTCATGGGTCACCGAATCGAGCAAGGCTGTGCGCAGCCGCTCATGCTCCTGCTCGGCGCGATTCTTGCTGAGAGCCTCGAGGGCGCGGGCCCGCTCAATCGCAAGTCCGGCAAGACTTCCGAGTGCGTCGAGTGTCTCCCGCGAAAGTTCGTCCCCAGTGACGCCTAGCGCCCCGACTGTGCGCATTCCCAGGCGCAGAGGCACGTACGAAACGCCGCCCTGCGTGATCGGCTCCCCGCGCAAGAGTGTTGACCGCAGCACGCTCTCCTCGAAGCGCGCGTCGAGCGATGACCGATAGACCGTAGGGTGATCCGCCGCCATCACGACCACGCTCCCCACCGAAAAAGTGTCTTGCACATAGCCCGGCAACGCGTTCAGCAATTCTAGGACGTTCTCAGAAGCCAGCAACCGCTGGCTCAGCCCGAAAAGGCGCTCGACTTCGCGTCGGCGTTGCTGCGCTCCCTCGGCTTCGCTGCGTGCCCGTTCCGCAAGATTGCTGGCGACGAGCGCAGTCACCAAAAACGCGAACAAGGCGACCCAGTTCTGCGGATCGGCAATGGTGAACGTTCCGACCGGCGGCAGGAAGAAGAAATTGAAAGCAGCGGTGGCTCCCACGGCCATTACCGCCGCGTAGCGCAGTCCCCAGTAGGCCGAGGTCAGCAGCACCGTCACCAGGAACATTAGCGCAACAGTCGTGTGATTCAGGCGCAGCTTAAAATCGACCGCGGTAATGACAGCAATAGCCGCGACCACAAAAAGATAACGTACGGCTTGCGTGCGAGCCCCGATTTTCACACCCGCATTGTACGATGGACGTGACAATTCCGCCGTGTCGAAAGACAATAGCTGCGATGACTAAGACGCCCGAGGAGTGGCTGAAGGAATGTTCGCCGGAGAAGCCGCGGGGAATCTTCAAGTTGTTCCTCGGTTACGCTCCCGGCGTGGGCAAGACCTACAGCATGCTGAGCGAGGCCATCCGCCGTGCCAGCCGCGGAGAAGACGTCGCGGTTGGAGTTGTTGAGAGCCATGGCCGCAAGGCCACGGCGGAACTGGCCGGCAAACTCGACCGCATTCCTCCCCGAAAACTCGAATACAAAGGTACGACTTTCGAAGAGATGGACGTGGACGCCATCTTGGCCCGCAGGCCGGCCGTCGTTGTCGTAGATGAGTTAGCCCACACCAACATCGAAGGCAGCAAGCACCCCAAGCGCTATGAAGACGTGATGGAACTGTTGGACGCCAAGATCGATGTGCTCTCGACCATGAACGTGCAGCACGTGGAAAGCGTTGGTCCCACGGTGCAGCAGATTACAGGCGTGCAGGTTCGAGAAACCGTTCCCGACTGGGTGATGCAGCGCGTCGACGAAATCGTTCTGGCCGATCTCACGCCGCAGGCCCTGCAGAAGCGCATGGAGCGCGGTGACATTTACCCCGTGGACCGGGCTCAGCGTGCGCTGTCGCATTTTTTTCGTCCCGGCAACCTGATCGCGTTGCGCGAGCTTGCCCTGCGGCAGGTGACGGGAGTGGTCGACCGCAGCCTCGACGCGTTTCTGGACAAAGACACAACCCAGCCGGCACACACCGTGCGTGAGCGCATTGGCGTGTGCGTGAGTTCGAATCCAGCCGCGCAATACCTGATCGCGCGCGGCTCACGTATGGCGCAGGCCATGGGTGGCGAGTTTTACGTTTTCTATATCGATGTCGGTCGTGATACCCGACCCGAAGACCAGAAGACGCTGGCGGAAAACATTCGCTTCGCCGAGAACCTGGGCGCCAAGGTCGTCCGCGGATCGGGCCGCAGCATTGCCGACGGCCTCGCCCAGTTAGTTCGCGAGCATCACATCACGCAGGTGATCTTCGGCCGCTCTGCGCGCACGGGCTGGCAGCGCTATCTTTACTTGTCGGCTATTCAGCGCTTTCTTCGGGACTCGCCCTCGGTCGACGTCCACATCGTGACGCAGGAGGCTCGCTGATGCCCGACCGCCCCCACATTCTCGTGGTAGATGACGAGCCGCAGATTACGCGCGTGTTGCGCACCAGTCTCTCGGCGCAGGGTTACGACATCCGCGTCGCCAACAGCGGAGAAATGGCGCTGGAGATTATGAAAGACTGGTCGCCCAACCTGATCATCACCGATCTCTCCATGACTTCGGTCGACGGCATCCAGCTATGCCGCACGGTTCGCGCTACTTCTCAAGTGCCGATCGTAGTCCTCTCGGTGCGCGACAAGGAGCAACAAAAAGTGGAAGCGCTCGACGCCGGGGCCGACGACTATGTCACCAAGCCGTTCGGGATGAACGAACTCTTAGCACGAGTACGAGCCAATCTCCGCCGTGTCCCCATGGATGGCGATCAGGAAGATCCCGTGATCGAAGTTGGCGACTTTCGCATCGACACGGCGGCTCACAAGGTGACGGTCCGCCGCCGCGAAATTCGGCTCACTCCAAAGGAATTTGACCTGCTCGTCTTCCTCGCACGGCGTCCCGGCAAAGTCGTCAATCACCGCACTCTGCTGGGTGCCATTTGGGGTGGACAGAGCACCGAGCAGGTCGAATATCTGCGCGTCTTCGTCGGCCAGTTGCGCAAGAAACTGGAACCCGACACCTCCTCGCCCCGCTACATCGTCACCGAGCCCTGGGTCGGCTACCGCTTCGAACCCGGGGAGTAGCGCGATCTGGAAGTAGCGCCGGCGTCCTGCCGGCTGTCGCGAGAGCTTGCCCTGAACTTGTCGAAGGAGCGTCCCGCCCTCGCACCCGCGAATCACAAGAGTCCCGCTCCTCTTACGAACATTCTACGAACCTTTTATTCAATCTTTACGCCTTTAGTCATCAAATCTACTGAACGCGGAAGGGACAAGTTGTCCCGCCCCGCAACTCGCGAACATGCTCCTCCTACTACTGGGGTTCTTGATCAA
This sequence comes from uncultured Acidobacteriaceae bacterium, assembly GCA_963701935.1. Taxonomy (GTDB): domain Bacteria; phylum Acidobacteriota; class Terriglobia; order Terriglobales; family Acidobacteriaceae; genus Sulfotelmatobacter. Next base: position 951,512 of record CAVPBT010000008.1, read on the forward strand.
ACTGGGCAAGAAACAACGTCGACCGAAGCCCTCGTCTGGCCTGGAGCAGTTCGCCGAAGAACAGAAAGGCTGAGATTCTAATGTCAACGATTCAGGATGTCTCCGCGGAACAACTGGCGAAACTCTTCCATCACTATCAGGAAGCCTTGGCTCATGACGGCGATGGTCACGGCGTCAAGCAAGAATCATCTTCCTGGGACCGCGCTCCTCAGAACGAGCGCAAGTTGATGGTAGCCGCGGCCCGTTTGACGCTGCTCGAACTGGCGACGACACCCGCGCACCCTCGCCGCCAGTTTTACGCGGTGCCCGGCGAGGCAGAGTGGGGCTGCTGAGACGCACTCCGCTCGGAGACTCGATATCGGCATTCGTTCGGAGTGAGCTCCTTACGAATTCTTTATGAACTCTTCACTCCACTCTTACGCTCGGAGTTGTCCAATGAATGTTCAGCAGTTGAATGTTCAGCGGCCTGGGGCGACTCGTGAGCCGGTGTGGTTATGCGAATAGCGCTGGCAATTCTGTGTTTCGCCGGGGTGCTGTTTTGGCTTCGTTTTCTGGTGGCGCTGCTCAACGAAGTAAGGCACTCACCACGCAGGGCTGCTGGATTGCGGCAGCGCGGCATGCTCATCCGAATAAGTTCTAAGGCTCAGAAGGAAAAAGGGAAACCGCCAACTGACCGGCGGATCGCTCTTTGATACGGGAACCGGTACTCAAGGCTGGAGAAATTAGCTATGCAAGACGTTCTTTGGATTGCTGTAACGATCGCTTTCTTCGCGCTATCCATCGCGTACGTACAGTTCTGCGATCGCATGAAGTAGGAGAAAGTCATGGACACCCAGTCACTCATCATGCTCATCATCAGCGCGCTGGTCACCGTGTACCTGTTCTATGCGCTGCTGCGTCCGGAGAAATTCTGAAATGACTCTTAATGGATGGCTGCAGATCCTGGTATTCCTGGGACTCATCTTTGCCGTCACCAAGCCACTCGGCGTCTTCATGACTCGTGTGTTTTCCCGCGAGCGAACCTTTCTTGATCCCGTGCTGCGGCCGGTGGAGCGCCTGCTCCATCGCGTGACTGGCGTGGATGAATCCCACGAAATGCGCTGGACTGAATACGGCACCGCCATGCTGTTGTTCAGCGCCGTGTCGATGGTGGTCCTCTACGTGATCCAGCGAATTCAGGGGACACTGCCGTTCAACCCGCAGCATCTCGGCGCAGTGACTCCTGAACACTTGGCCTTCAACACGGCCGCATCGTTCACCACCAACACCAACTGGCAGGCATATTCCGGCGAAACCACCATGAGCTACTTCACGCAAATGGCGGGTCTCGCGTTTCACAACTTTGCCTCGGCGGCGACCGGCATTGTGCTGGCCATTGCGTTCATCCGCGGCATCGCTCGCCGCCAGATGAACACTTTGGGTAATTTCTGGGTCGACTTCGTGCGCTGTTGTCTCTGGGTACTGCTGCCAATGTGCGTCGTCGGGTCGCTGTTCCTCGTCTCACAAGGCGTGGTGCAGAATCTGAAAGCCTACGACACCGTAAAACTTGTCGAGCCGCAGCAGGTCCAGCGCGTAGGTCCGGACGGTAAAGGCGTCGTCGACGCCAGCGGCAAGCCCGTGATGGACCCGGTCACCACGCAAACCATCGCGCAGGGTCCTGTAGCCTCGCAGGAAGTCATCAAGGAATGGGGCACGAACGGCGGCGGATTCTTCAACGCCAACAGTTCTCACCCGTTCGAGAATCCCACACCCATCACGAATCTGTTCGAGATGTTTTGCATCTTCGCGATCGGAGCAGGCCTTACCTATACTCTCGGCCGCATGACCGGCTCTCCCGCACATGGATGGGCGGTCTGGTCTGCCATGGCCATTCTGTTTCTATGCGGGGTCACCACCGCGTACTGGGCCGAGGCGAGAGGCAATCCGCTTTATCCGCCGACCATTGCTCAGCATGCAACGGCAAATCAGCCGGGCGGCAACATGGAAGGCAAGGAGATGCGCTTCGGCATCGCCAACTCTGCCTTGTTTGCAACCGTGACGACCGACGCAAGTTGCGGCGCGATTAACGGATGGCACGATTCCTTCACGCCGTTGGGCGGCATGGTCCCCCTCGTCAACATCATGCTGAGTGAGGTGATCTTCGGCGGTGTCGGTTCAGGCATGTACGGCATTCTCGTCTACATTGTCCTGGCCGTCTTCATCGCCGGCCTCATGGTGGGCCGCACACCGGAGTATCTGGGCAAGAAGATCGAAGCCTACGACGTAAAGATGGCCATGCTGGTTTCGCTGGTCTTCCCACTCATCATTCTTACCCTCACCGGACTCTCCGTGGTCAAAGGCTTTGGAACTGCGGGCATTACGAATCCCGGGCCGCACGGCCTCAGCCAGATTCTCTACGCCTTTACCTCATCCGCCGGAAATAACGGATCCGCCTTCGCAGGCCTTATCCCCAACACGCTGTGGTACGACGCCGCGACAGGAATCACGACTCTCGTGGGCCGCTTTCTCATGATCATCCCGATGCTGGCCATTGCCGGAAACCTGGTGCAGAAAAAGTATGTACCTCCGTCGGTTGGCACCTTCCCGGTCACGACGCCGCTGTTCACGCTGCTGTTGATCAGCGTCATCCTGATTCTGGGGGCGCTCACCTTTTTCCCGGCCCTGAGCCTGGGACCGATTCTCGAGCACCTTTTACTGAACGTCGGAAAGACCTTCTAGAAAATTATGGCAAGCCATCGCAAATCGATTTGGGATGTAAACCTTGTTCGCAACGCCACTTGGAGCGCGCTGCTCAAGCTGAGTCCGCGCAATATGATGGGAAACCCGGTGATGTTCGTGGTCGAAATTGGCAGTGTGATCACGACCGCGCTCTTGATTCTTCACCCGCACCAGGACTTCCGCTTCAATCTACAAATCACCTTGTGGCTGTGGTTCACCGTTTTGTTCGCAAACTTCGCCGAGGCCATGGCCGAGGGCCGCGGCAAGGCGCAAGCGGAAACGTTGCGGAAGGCGCGGTCGGAGACGATCGCGAAGCGCCTTGGCTCCGATGGCAAAATCGAAGAGATTCCGAGCGCGAAGCTTCGCGCCGGCGATCTGGTGTCTGTCGTCGCCGGAGAACTTATCCCCGGCGATGGAGAGATCATCGAGGGCGTCGCCTCGGTCGACGAATCCGCCATCACGGGCGAATCTGCTCCGGTGATTCGCGAGGCGGGTGGCGACCGCTCCGCCGTCACGGGCGGCACGCGCGTTCTCAGCGACTTCATCAAGGTGAAGATCACCTCGAATCCCGGCGAGACTTTTCTCGACCGCATGATCGCGCTGGTCGAAGGGGCCTCGCGGCAGAAGACTCCCAACGAAATCGCGTTGAACATTCTTCTCGCCGGATTAACGATCATCTTTCTGCTAGCCGTGGTGACGCTGCAGCCCTTTGCGATTTATTCCGGATCACCTCAGACCGTCTTCGTACTGGTCTCTTTGCTAGTTTGCCTGATTCCCACCACGATTGGCGGCCTGCTCTCTGCGATCGGCATCGCCGGTATGGATCGCCTGGTGCAGCACAACGTTCTCGCCATGTCAGGCCGAGCAGTAGAAGCTGCAGGAGATGTGAACACCCTCCTGCTCGATAAAACCGGCACGATCACGTTCGGCAATCGCCAGGCGACGGAATTTCTGCCCGCCCCGGGAGTCACCGAAGCCGAGATGGCCGACGCTGCACAACTCTCCTCGCTCGCCGACGAGACTCCGGAGGGCCGCTCCATCGTCGTGCTGGCCAAGGAAAGGTACAAGCTTCGTGGCCGCGACTTTGCCGCCCACGAGGCAGAATTCATCCCATTTACGGCGCAGACGCGAATGTCGGGCGTGAATCTCGATGGCCGGCAGATCCGCAAAGGCGCCGCCGAATCCATCGCGAATCATCTTGAACAGAACAACGGCAACATGCCCCCGGAAGTACGCGCTTCAGTCGAGCGCATCGCATCCTCTGGCGGCACGCCGCTCGTGGTGTCAGAAAACCGCCGCGCCATGGGCGTGATTCACCTGAAAGATGTGGTCAAGGGAGGGATCCGCGACCGCTTTAATCAACTGCGATCGATGGGCATCCGCACCGTGATGATCACGGGAGACAACCCACTCACGGCCGCAGCCATCGCGCGTGAGGCGGGCGTCGACGACTTTCTAGCTCAGGCCACTCCCGAGGACAAGCTGAAACTCATCCGCAGCGAGCAGGCTGGCGGCAAACTCGTGGCCATGACCGGCGACGGTACCAACGATGCGCCTGCGCTGGCTCAAGCCGACGTGGGCGTTGCTATGAATACTGGCACGCAGGCCGCGAAGGAAGCCGGGAACATGGTCGATCTCGACTCCAATCCCACGAAGCTCATCGAGGTGGTCGAAATCGGAAAGCAATTGCTGATGACACGCGGCGCGCTCACCACATTCTCCATCGCCAATGACGTCGCCAAGTATTTCGCGATCATCCCTGCGATGTTCGCCGTCACCTTCCCGGTTCTCAACGCGCTGAACAAGCAATACGTGGTTCGACCCTGCGGGGCGCCTGGTTCAGTTGCGTATTGCTGGAGGATTGCGCTTTGTCCGCCTCACCATGCGCGAGCTGCTGGAGGCCGGCGTCCACTTCGGCCACCAGACCCGCCGCTGGAACCCCAAGATGCGCCGCTACATCTTCCGGCGAGCGCGGCGGCATCTACATCATCGATCTGCAGCAGACGATCGTGCTGCTCGAGCGAGGCCCAGGACTTCGTGCCGCAACGTCGCCGAGCGCGGCGGCACCGTGCTGTTCGTCGGCACCAAGAAGCAGGCCCAGGACGCCATCGAGGACGAGGCCGCAGCGGCTGCGGCATGCCGTACGTCAACCACCGCTGGCTGGGCGGCCTGCTGACCAACTACGGCACCGATCCAGAGCGCATCAAGCGCGCTGCACGAGCTGCGCCGGCTCAGCAGCCGAGGGCCAGCTCGACCTGCTGCCGACGCAAGGAGCCAGATCGACGCTGCGCGCGAGCTGGAGAAGCTCGAGACCAACCTCGGCGGCGTCGCCGACATGCAGCGCCTGCCCGACGCGATCGTCGTCGTCGACCTGAAGAAGGAGGTGCATCGCGGTCACGCGAGGCGCGCCGGCTGCGGCATCCCGTCATCGGCCTGGTCGACACCAACTGCGACCCCGACGAGGCCGACTACGTCATCCCCGGCAACGACGACGCGATCCGCTCGGCCACGCTGATCGTCCGCGTGCTCGCCGACGCCGTCGCCGAAGGCCGCGAGCAAGGTCGCGCGCCGAGGAGTTCGCCCGCGCCGCGCAGCCGAGGAGGCGGCCCGCAAGCAGCGCCGAGGCGGCGGCCGAGGCCGCCGCAGCTGCGGCGGCGGCCGAGGCGGAAGCCGCAGCGGCAGCGCGAGGCGCGTGACCGCCGGCGGTCGCCCAGGGCACGGAGCAGACCACCGACGAGGCAAGCGAGGCTGAGAGCAGTGACGTGACGTGGCGATACAAGCCGAGTGCGGCCGAGGTGAAGGAGCTCCGCGAGACGCACGCAGCGCCGGCATGATGGACTGCAAGAACGCGCTGGTGGAGACCGGCGGCGACCTCGGAAGCCGCGGTCAAGCTGGCTGCGCGAGAAGGGCATCGCCGAGGCGGGCAAGCGGGCCGGGCGCGGCGACGGGCGAGGGCGTGATCGACGACCTACATCCACGCCGGCGGCAGATCGGCGTGCTCGTCGAGGTCGAGTTGCGAGACCGACTTCGTCGCCGCAACGAGCAGTTCCAGGCTTCGCCAAGGAGATCGCGCTGCAGGTTGCGGCGGCTCCGAGCCGCTGGGTTCTCGCGACGAGGACGTGCCGACGACTTCAAGGTGTCCGAGCTCGAATCTTCCGCTCCAAGGCGGCGGCCGACGGCAAGCCCGAGCAGATGCTCGACCAGATCGCCGAGGGCAAGTGGAACAAGTCGCTCGAGCGACAACTGCCTGCTCGAGCAGCCGTCGATCCGCGAGCCGAGCACGACAGCAAGACGATCGAGCAGCTCGCGCGCCGAGCTGTCCGGCCTGATCGGCGAGAACATCGAGGTCAAGCGGTTCGCGCGGTTCCACGGTCGGCTGAGTCGAGATGAGCGCAAGAGGCTGACGGCCCGGCTCGCCCTCGTACGCCGCGTCCTGCTGAAGCTGCGCGGCGAGGCCCTGATGGGCGAGCGGCGCTACGGGCATCGACCCCGAGCGGATCGCAGCCATCGCGCGCGCAGGTGCAGGCGGTGCACGAGACGGCGTGGAGATCGCGATCGTCGTCGGCGGCGGCAACATCTTTCGCGGCGTCGCAGGAGGCGGCAGGGCATGGACCGTGCGACCGGCGACTACATGGGCATGCTGGCGACCGTGCTCAACGCGCTGGCCATGCAGGACGCGCTCGAGCAGGATCGGCGTGTCCACGCGGGTGATGTCGGCGATCGAGATGCCGAGGTCGCCGAGCCGTACATCCGGCGGCGGGCCATCCGCCACCTCGAGAAGGGCCGCGTAGTGATCTTCGCCGCGGGCACCGGCAACCCGTTCTTCACGACCGACACGGCCGCCGCGCTGCGGGCGCTGGAGATCGGCGCCCAGGCGATCCTGAGGGCGACGAACGGTGTCGAGGGCGTGCTCGACGCCGACCCCGAAGCTGAACCCCGACGCCCGGCTGATCCCGGCAGCTGACGCACATCGAGGCGATCAAGCGCGGGACTCAAGGTGATGGACACGACGGCGCTCTCGCTCTGCATGGACAACGGGCTGCCGATCGTACGTGTTCAATCTCGACGAGCGATGAACATCATGCGCATCGCCCGCGGCGAGCGCATCGGGACGATCATCTCGGCAGTTCCCGGCGACCTACCAGTGCAGGTGCAGACATGATCGACGACGTGCTTGCCGATGCCTCCCGCAGGATGGACAAGTCCGTCGAGGCGACTCCGGCACGAGTTCACCACCATCCGCACCGGGCGTGCCATCGGCGGCGCTGCTCGACCGCGCTGCAGGTGACTGCCTACGGCACCAGATGCCGATCAACCAGCTGGCGACGATCGGCGTCCCCGAGCCCGCCTGCTGACGATCAGCCCGTTCGACAAGAGCCGAGATGAAGGACATCGAGCGTGCGATCTGGAGTCCGACCTGGGGCTGACGCCCAGCAACGACGGCCAGATCGTGCGGCTGCCGATCCCGGCGCTGACGGAGGAGCGCCGCAAGGAGCTCGTCAAGCGGTGCGGCAGCTGGCCGAGGAAGGCACGGGTGGCCGTCCGCAACGTGCGCCGCGACGCACTGCACCACCTCAAGGAAGCGGAGAAGAACGGCGAGACCGGGTCGGACGACGTCCACCGTGCCGAGGATCGGCTGCAGAAGCTGACCGACGAGCACGTGGCGGCGATCGACGCCTCGCTGAAGGCCAAAGAGGCCGAGATCATGGAGGTCTGAAGTCGCGTTTGTGCGACTGCGCCGACTGCTTCGACTCCGGCGCCTGACCGCCACCGAACGACCGCTGCCCGACGCGGCCACCTCCGTGGCCATCATCATGGACGGCAACGGGCGCTGGGCCCGCCGCCGCGGCCTGCCCCCGCTGGCCGGTCACCGGGCCGGCACCTCGGCGCTGCGCCGGACGGTCGAGGCGCGCGCCCCGACCTGGGCGTCACCAGCCTGGCGGTGTACGCCTTCTCGACCGAGAACTGGGGCCGCCCAGCCGACGAGGTCGACGACCTCATGGAGCTGTTCGCCGACACCATCCGCGACCAGTTCCCCGACCTGCACCGGCAGGGCGTCCAGGTGCACTTCGTCGGCCGCCGCGACCGCTGCCCGCCGCGCCTGCTCGAGCAGATGCGAGGAGATGGAGCGGGTCACCGCCGCAGAACCAGCGGCTGGACTGTGGGTGGCCTTCGACTACGGCGGCCGCGACGAGATCGTGCACGTCGCGCGCGGGCTGATCGAGTCGGGCGTGGCGGCCGACGCGGTCGACGAGCAGGCGTTCCGCACCCACCTGTACGCTCCCTCGATGCCCGACCCCGACCTCGTCATCCGCACCAGCGGCGAGCTTCGCCTGTCCAACTTCCTGCTCTGGCAGTCGGCCTACGCCGAGCTGCACTTCACCCGACGCTGTGGCCCGACTTCGGGGAGGAGGACCTGCGCGAGGCGCTCGAGGCGTACGCCAGCCGCCGCCGCCGGTACGGACGCCGATGAGCTCGCTCGTCTCGCGCATCGTGTTCGCCGTGCCGCTGGCGGTCGTGGCCCTGTACGCGGTCTGGGTGGGCGGCTGGCTGATGACCGGGCTGGGGGTGGTGGGCGGGCTGATCGCGGTGCACGAGTACTGCGCGATGACGCGAGGAGCTGCGGCCGCTGACCGTCGCCGGGTTTGCCGGCGCGGCAGGGATCGTGATCGCGGTGCACCGCGGCGGTCTGGTGTGGGGTCTGGCAGTTCTGCTGGCGGCGCTGGTGCTGGCGTTCTGGCTGTCGGCCGTGGCCGACGTCCGGCAGCGGGCCACCGTCCAGCTGGCGACGACGCTGTTCGGGATCACCTGGATCGGCTACGGCATCGGGTTCCTGGTCGCGCTGCGCGACGTCCCGGGCCCGGGGAACTTCGGCCGCACCCTGCTGCTCGCCGTCCTGCTCGGCGTCTGGGCGTCGGACATCTTCGCCTACGTCGGTGGGCGGCTGATCGGCCGCCGCAAGCTGGCGGCGCAGATCTCGCCGAACAAGACGGTGGAGGGGCTTGATCATCGGCCTGGTGATGGGGCTGGCGGTCGCCTGGCTGGTTCTGTACAACCAGCCCAAGGGCGACCCCATCAGCCCGCTCCATGCGCTCGTGGGTCGCGGCGGCGATCGCGATCGCCTCGCCGGTCGGCGACCTGTTCGAGTCGTATCTCAAGCGGGACATGGGCGTGAAGGACACCGGCCACCTGCTGGGCGGCCACGGCGGGGTGCTCGACCGCATCGACGCGCTGCTGTTCGCCGGCGCGGCCGCGTACTTCGTGGCCCTGGCGCTCAGCCGCGCCTGATCGACGATCTATTCTGCGGCGCATGCCAAGAAGCTGCAAGCGGGATCGGCTGGTACAACCCGTTCCAGACGCTGCTCGACAAGGTCCGGCCCAAGCCCGAGATGGCCGACGCGATCAAGGTCGTCCACGCCTATCGCGTGCAGTACCGGGACGAGCGCATCGCCGTGGTTCGGCTGGCCGCTGCGCGACGACGTGTCAGGAGCGGTACTGGGCGCTGGGGTTCACCGAGGACGACGAGGTGGGGCTGGACGAGGCCCGCGGCTTCGTGATCGACGTCGTCTCGGGCCACGTCGTCTGGGAGCGGAGGATCGAGCAGCCGCGCGACCTGCCTCGCAACATCGTCCAGTTCGCCACGCGGAAATGACCGGCGTCTCTCAGCGAACTCACAGAGGCGTCACAAAGCCCACGGCTACACTGAGCCCGTGAAGTCCGTCGCAATCCTCGGCGCGACTGGCTCGGTGGGCATGCAGGCGCTCGAGGTGGTGCGCGACAACCCCGAGCTGGCCGTGTGCGCGCTCTCGGCCGCATCCAGCGCCGACGAGCTGGTGCGCCTCGCGCACGAGCACGGTGTCCGCAGGATCGCGCTCTCCGACCCGGAGGCGGCCAGGGTGGCCGCCTGCCGGCTTCGAGGGCGAGGTGCTGGCCGGGCCGCAGGGCGTGGTCGAGCTGGCCGGCTGCGGCGCCGACGTGGTGCTGAACGCGATCGTCGGAGCGGCCGGGCTGGACGCGACCCTGGCGGCGCTGGCCGCCGGCTCTGACCTGGCGCTGGCCAACAAGGAGAGCCTGGTCGCCGGCGGCGACCTGGTGACCGAGGCCGCGCACCGCGCCGGCCGGCAGCATCCTGCCGGTCGACAGCGAGCACTCGGCGATCGCCCAGTGCCTGCAGGGCGTGGCGCCCGAGCAGCTCAGCGCGATCGTGGTCACCGCCTCGGGCGGCCCGTTCCGCGGCATGGCAGCCGCCGACCTGCGCGCCGTGACGCCGGCGCAGGCGCTGGCGCACCCCACCTGGCAGATGGGCCCCAAGATCACCGTCGACTCGGCGACCCTGATGAACAAGGGCCTGGAGCTGATCGAGGCCCATCACCTGTTCGGCGTGGGCTTCGACCGCCTCGAGGTGGTCGTGCATCCGCAGTCGATCGTCCACGCGATGGTGCGCCTCCGCGACGGCGCCGTGCTGGCGCACCTCGGGCACCCCGACATGCGGGTGCCGATCTCGTTTGCTCTCACGCATCCGGAGCGGGCGGCGACCCCGGTGCCGCCGCTGGACTTCTCCCAGCCCCTGACACTCGAGTTCGAGTCGCCCGACACGCGGGCCTTCCAGTGCCTGGCGCTGGCCCGCGCGGCGGGCGAGGCGGGAGGGCTTGCTCCCTGCACGCTGAATGCCGCCAACGAGGTGGCGGTGGCGGCGTTCCTGGACGGACGGATCGGGTTCCTCGAGATCGCCGAGGTGGTCGAGCGGGTGCTCGACCAGGCGCCTGCCGAGCCGCTGGTTGAGCTGGCCCAGGTGCACGCTGCCGACGGTGCCGCCCGGAGCAAGGCCAGAGAGAGTCTGGAGGTCGTCGCATCGACATCCTGATCGGCATCGCCGGCCTGCTGATCCTGGTCTTCCTGCACGAGCTTGGCCACTTCTCGGCCGCCAAGGCGACCGGCATGCGCGCGCTTCGCTTCTCGATCGGCTTCCCGCCGCTGATCGCCCGCAAGCGGGTGGGCGACACCGAGTACGCGCTGGGCCTGATCCCGCTCGGCGGCTACGTGAAGATCCCCGGGATGCTGCGCCCCGAGGCCGAGGATCTGTGGGGCGTCGCCGCGCTGCTCGAGCACAACGACGACATCCCCGCCGACCTGGCCGCGGCGATCGGCGTCAGCTACGACGACCTCTGCCGGATGCTCTCCCAGGGCCGCTACAGCCAGGCCGGGGACGAGTGCTCGCGGCTGCGGACGCTGGTCGAGGAGGCCCAGCCTCACATGGGGGCGGTGGAGCTGAAGCGGGCGATGCGCTCGATCGAGCGCGTGCAGGAGGCGCTCGACCCCAAGGGGTACTGGCGAAGCCCGCGCAAGAAGCGGCTGATCGTGATCCTGGCCGGCCCGGTGATGAACCTTGCGATCGCGTTCCTGGTGCTCTTCGTGGTCGCGGTCACGGGCATGCCGCAGGCGGCGAAGGTGACGCCGAAGGTGGCGGAAGTGCTCGGCAACTCCCCGGCCGAGCGGGCGGGACTGCGGGCAGGCGACCGGGTGGTGGCGATCGACGGTGTGGGCGGCGGCCCCGAGCAGATCCGCTCGGTGATCACCGGCAGCGACGGCACCCCGCAGACGCTGACGGTGATCCGCGACGGCAAGCGCGTGGTGCTGCACGCCGAGAAGCCCGTCATCGACCAGGGCGCCTACCGGCTCGGCTTCCAGTTCGGCGGCAAGTACGTTCCGCCACGCAGCTTCCCGGTGCTGCAGGCGCCGGGGCAGGCGGCGTCGCAGATGTGGGCGATCACGTCGGGCACCTTCACCGCGCTCGGCGACATCGGCACGGCGTCGGGGCGGTCGCAGTTCTCCGGGCCGATCGGGATCGTCCGCGTATCGGCCGAGGGCGCCCAGCGCGGGGCGGAGTACTACTTCTACCTGTTCGCGCTGATCTCGCTGTCGCTGGGCATCTTCAACCTGCTGCCCTTCCTGCCCCTCGACGGCGGGCACGTGCTGTTCATCGTCCTGGAGTGGCTGCGGGGCCGGCCGATCTCGCGCAACGTCTTCGAACGGGTCTCGGCCATCGGGATCGTGCTGATGCTGCTGGTCTTCGTGATCGGCCTCAACAACGACCTCAGCTCGCTCTTCAGCGCGCCGGGCAAGTGAGGGCTGCCGCGACCGAGCGGCTCCGATTCGACGAGGTGACCGAGGCTGACCTCGACGACCTGCTGGCGATCCACGCCGGCAACCCCGAGTACGCCGCGCTGACCGAAGGCTCGCAGGGCGAGGTCGGGCGCTACAACCGTCAGATGCTCGAGCGGGACTGGTGGCTGGGGACGCTCGAGGCCGCCCGGCGGCAGCTGATCGGGCGCCTCGAGGACGGCGCTGCCGCGGTCTGGCTGGACCTGCTTGACCGCAACCCGAACGACGGGCACCCGTGGATCGGCCTGCTGATGGTGGAGCGCGGACTGCAGGGTCGCGGCCTCGGCCGTGAGGCTGCCGGTGCTGCGGCGGACATGCTCGCCGGCGGAGCCGGCCGTGCGGGCCGGCGTGCTTCCCGCCAACCGGGGCGCGTTGGCCTTCTGGGAGCGGCTCGGCTACGCCGAGGTCGACCGGCGAGGCGGGGTGATCGTTCTCCAAGCCCCGGTATCCTCTGACCATGGCGAGTGAACGGCAGATCACGGTCGGCGGCGTCCCCATCGGGGGAGGGGCGCCGGTCGTGGTGCAGTCGATGACGACCACCGAGACGGCCGACGTCGGGGCGACGCTGGCCCAGGTCGGCCGGCTGGCCGAGGCGGGCTGTGAGATCGTCCGGGTCGCGGTGCCGGGGAGGGCCGACGCCGACGCGCTGCCGGCCATCGTCGCCGGCTCGCCGCTGCCGGTGATCGCCGACATCCACTTCAACGCGTCGCTGGCGCTGCGGGCGATGGACGCCGGCGTGGCCGCCGTCCGTATCAACCCTGGCAACATCGGCGGCGACGACAAGGTGGAGCAGGTCGTGCGCCGCGCCAAGGAGACGGGGACGCCGATGCGGATCGGCGCCAACTCCGGCTCGCTGCCCGACCACCTGCGGCAGTTCGCGACCAACGACCCGGCGGGTGCGCTGGTCGAGGCGGCGCTCGAGGAGGTGCGGCTGCTGGAGCGGCTGGACTACCGCGAGTTCAAGATCTCGGTCAAGTCGTCGTCGGTGCCGGTGATGGTGCAGGCCTACCAGCGGCTCTCGCAGAAGGTGCCCTACCCGCTCCACCTGGGCGTCACCGAGGCCGGGCCGGTGTTCACCGGCACCGTGAAGAGCTCGGTCGGGATCGGCTCACTGCTGCTGGGCGGGATCGGCGACACGGTTCGCGTCTCGCTGACGGCCGACCCGGTCGAGGAGGTCAAGGTCGCGTGGGAGATCCTGCGCTCGCTCGGCCTCCGCCACAAGGGGCCGATGATGATCGCCTGTCCGTCGTGCGGCCGCACGAACGTCGAGGTGATCGGCGCTCGCCGGCGAGGTCGAGGAGCGGCTCGCCGGGTATGACGAGGTGTTCGAGGTGGCGGTGATGGGCTGCGCCGTGAACGGACCGGGGGAGGCGGGCGACGCCGACTTCGGCATCGCCGGCGGTCGCGACGCCGGCTTCATCTACGCGCACGGCGCCGTGCTCCGCAAGGTGCCGCAGAGCGAGCTGGTCGACGAGCTGTTCCGCGAGGTCGACGCCTGGATCGAGGGCGGCATGGTGCGCCCCGACCGCAAGACCCGCAAGCACGCCCTGCCCGTCGTCCCGTAGGTCGGCGCTGGCCGCCGCGATCGCTGGACGACCTTGGCCGCCAGCCAGCTGCCAGGCCCGCGTGCTCCCGCGGTTCTAGCAGCCGATCGCCTAGGATCGGCGAGCATGACAATCCAACGGATGGATCACGTCGGCATCGTCGTCCACGACCTCGAGGCCGCGACCGAGTTCTTCGTCCAGCTTGGCCTCGAGGAGCAGGGTACGGGGTCGGTCGAGGGCAGCTGGGTGGACCGCATCGTCGGTCTCGACGGCGTCCAGGCGGACCTGGTGATGCTGCAAACCGCCGACGGCCATGGGCGGCTCGAGCTGGTGAAGTTCCTCTCGCCCTCGGCCGAGGATGGCTACGCGGACGCACCGTCGAATGCGCTGGGGCTCCGCCACGTCTCATTCGAGGTCGAAGACATCGACGCCCTCGTCGCCGGCCTGCAAGGCCGTGGCGGCGAGCTGATCGGCGAGCTGGAGAGCTACGAGGACGTCTACCGGCTCTGCTACGTCGCGGCCGACCTCGGACGCAGGCAGTGGCGATCCGTCCGAGCTGGCAGTGCCAGTTGCCCGAGGCCAATGGCCGCTCGGCGACGGCGAACGCGCGTAGCCTCACTCCGAGTCGACGGGACGACGGGCGAAGTGGAGCGCCACGGCCCCAATCCCGAGGCTGAGGCCGAGCCCCGCCACGAGCAGCGCCCCGCCGTAGGTCGCGTTGGCCGAGGAGGACAGGGCTCCGGCGCCGAGCACGCAGACCACGCCGGCGACGGCAAGCCACCCGCCGATGGTGCTGCGGCGCCGCCGCTCCCGGCGGAGGCGCACCTGGATGGCCGCGAATCCGCCAAGCACGGCCGCGAGCACGACTCCGAGGCCGAACCCCAGCCACGTGGCCCCGTGCAGGTGCCCGGCCTCCGATGCGTACGTCAGCACGATCGCAACGAGGAACACGGTGGCGGCGACTGCGCAGCCGGCGACCACCTGTAGAGGGTGGCGGGCGGGGGGTAGCCCGGCGGGTCTCCGGAGTCCTCGGCCATCAAGCCGGGATCCTACGGACGGGAGGCGCTGAGCCTAGGCGGCCTGGTCGCGCTGCTCGAGGAACGCGGCGAACCGGGCCTGCTTGGCCAGGTACGCATCCATCGACGTCAGCCCGTAGCGGACCCAGTCACCGATGAAGCGGTCGTCGATGCGAAGCTCGGCCAGTTCGGCGGCTGGGGTCGCTGTCGCTGAGGGTGTTTTCGTCGAACTCGAACATCACGGAAGCATCGGCCGCAGGGGGCACTCTGGCACCTCACCGACTTGAGGTATTCGCCTTCCCGGGATGCGGGTGTCGTCCTCATCGCCGGGTATCCTGCCGGCGCATGAACCCACGACGAGCAGCAGTCGCGTACGTCTCCTACGTGGTCGGCCGAGAGGCGGCAAGGCAGGTCGTTCGCCGCAAGGTCAGGCGCGCCGTCTCGCGGGTCGTAGAGCCGCGCAAGCAGCGCCGCCGCTGGCTGCCGGTCGCCGGTGGCGTCGCCGCCGTCAGCGTCGGGCTGGTCGGCGCGGCCGTGGTCGCAACCCGCAGCCGCGGCTGACGCTGGAAGGCCGTCCATGAGGATCCACTTCGCTCCGGGCACAAGCCCGGAGCGGGTGGCTGCCCGTGCCCGGATCACGATGCCGCCTGCCTGCGGTGCCGTCCATCTTCTCAGTAGACTGGCGAGGCTGTGCCCGACTCCCTGCCGTACGTCCACCTCCACGTCCACAGCGAGTATTCGATCCTCGACGGGGCGTGCCGGGTGGGCCCGCTGGTGGCCCGCGCGGCCGACCTGGGGATGCCCGCGATCGGCCTCACCGACCACGGCTCGATGGCCGGATCCGTCGAGCTGGCGCGGGCGACGGCGAAGCAGGGCATCAAGCCGATCTTCGGCTGCGAGATCTACGTGGTCGACGACCACACGGCGCGCGTGCAGCGCGAGAAGCGCGCTCACCTGACGCTGCTGGCCGAGACGACCGAGGGGTACCACAACCTGATCCGGCTGGTGTCCGCGGGCTACCTCGACGGCTACTGGTACAAGCCGCGGGTCGACTTCGAGCAGCTCGCCGCCCACGCCGACGGCATCATCGCGCTGTCGGGCTGCCTGTCCGGTCGCGTCTGCAAGGCGCTGGTCGACGGCGACGACACCGGCGCCCGCGGCGAGCTCGACCGGCTGGTGCAGATCTTCGGCAAGGATCAGGTCTACGTCGAGCTGCAGGACGGCAAGATCGACGTCCAGACGCGGATCAACCCCGTGTTGGCGTCGCTGGCAACGGATGCCGGGCTGCCGCTGGTCGGCACCGGCGACGTCCACTACCTGACCGCCGGACGACGCGATCCCCCACGAGGCGCTGCTCTGCATCCAGACGCAGGACACGCTCGACAACCCGAACCGCTTCAAGTTCAGCAACCACGAGTTCTATCTGAAGTCGCCCGACGAGATGTACGCGCTGATGGCCGGCACCTGGGGCGAGGACATGCTGCGGCGGACGGTCGAGATCGCCGACCGCTGCTCGGCCGCGCTGGACATGGACGTCGACGCACCTGCCGAAGTTCGACGTGCCGGAGGGCAAGACCGCCGTGCTCCTACCTGCGGGAGCTTGCGGAGGCGGGACTGAGAGAGCGCTACGGCCAGGACGACGCTCCGGAGCTGCGGGACGCGGCTCGAGTTCGAGCTTCGCACGATCGAGGAGATGGGCTTCCCGGACTACTTCCTGATCGTCTGGGACTTCATCCGGTTCGCGCGCGAAGACGGGGTCTCGGTGGGGCCGGGCCGTGGCTCGGCCGCCGGGTCGCTGGTCGCCTACTGCCTGCGCATCACCGACCTCGATCCGATGCGCTACTCGCTGCTGTTCGAGCGGTTCCTCAATCCGGGCCGCAAGAGCATGCCCGACATCGACATCGACTTCGCCGTGGCCGGCCGCGAGCGCGTCATCAACTACGTCGCCGAGAAGTACGGCCGCCACAACGTCGCCCAGATCATCACCTTCGGCAAGATGCAGCCCAAGGCGGCCATCAAGGACGCCGGCCGCGTGATGGGGATCCCGTACGGCCAGGTCGACCGGATCGCCAAGCTGGTGCCCGACGGGCCCAAGGTCAGCTTCGACGAGTGCATGAAGCCGGGCGCCGAGCTGCGCAAGGCCTACGACACCGACGAGACGGCGAAATCGATCGTCGACATGGCGCAGCCGCTCGAGGGCGTCGTCCGCAACGACTCGATCCACGCGGCGGCGGTCGTGATCGGCGACCGGCCGCTGACCGAGTACCTGCCGCTGCAGCAGAAGGGGACCGACGCCGAGGTGGTGACCCAGTTCCCGATGGGCGACGTCGAGGCGCTGGGCCTGCTGAAGATGGACTTCCTCGGCCTGCGCAACCTCGACGTGATCGACCGCGCCGTCGAGCTGGTCGAGCAGTCCACGGGCGAGCGGCTCGACATGCCGAGCCTGCCGCTCGACGACGCGAAGACCTACGAGATGCTGGCGAAGGGCGACGCCACCGGGGTCTTCCAGTTCGAGTCGGGAGGCATGCGCGAGGCGCTGCGCTCGGTGCGGCCGACCGGGTTCGAGGACATCATCGCCCTGGGCGCCCTGTACCGGCCGGGGCCGATGCAGAACATCCCGAAGTACGCCGCTCGCAAGAACGGCCGCGAGCCGGTGACCTACGCGGATCCGCGGCTGGAAGACATCCTGTCGGAGACCTTCGGGATCACGGTCTACCAGGAGCAGAGCATGCTGATCGCCCGCGAGATCGCCGGCTTCAGCCCTGCCGAAGCGGACGACCTGCGCAAGGCGATCGGCAAGAAGATCCGGACGCTGATGGTCTCGCTGAAGGACAAGTTCATCGAGGGGTGCCTCCAAAACGGCGTGTCCCGGCCGGTCGCCGAGCAGCTGTGGGACGACAACGAGCGCAGCAGCGACTACTCCTTCAACAAGGCCCACGCCGCCTGCTACGCCCTCACCTCCTACCGCACCGCGTGGCTGCGGGCCAACTATCCCGCCGAGTACATGGCCGCCCTGATCTCGTCGGTGATGTCGACCAAGGACCGGGTGCCCTACTACGTCTCGGAGTGCACCTCGATGGGCCTCGAGGTGCTGCCTCCGGACGTCAACTCCAGCCAGTCCGACTTCGCCGTGGTCGACGGCAGGATCCGCTTCGGCCTGACGGCGGTGAAGCGGGTGGGGGAGGGCGCGGTGCGTGCGATCATCGCCGCCCGCGAGGATGCGCCGTTCACCTCGATCTGGGACTTCTGCGAGCGCGTCGATGCCAGCGTGCTCAACCGCGGCATGCTGGAGAGCCTGGTCGGCGTGCGGCGCCCTCGACTCCACCGGCGCCACCCGCAACGGCATGTTCGAGGTGCTCGAGCAGGCGCTGGGGTCGGGTCAGAAGCAGCAGGCCGACGCGATGATGGGCCACCTCTCGATCTTCGACCTGGCCGGCGACGACAACGGCGGCGGTCCGGTTGTCGCCCGCTCGCATCCGGCCACGTCACCGGTCGAGTGGGACCGCGACGAGCTGCTCCGCCGCGAGAAGGAGACGCTCGGTCTCTACGTCTCCAGCCACCCGCTGTCGGAGATCCGCGAGCAGCTCCACCGCCGCGTCGACCATCGGCTGTCCGACCTGGGGTCGCTGCGCGACGGGCAGGTCGTCACCGTCGGCGGCCTGGTCACCAGCCTCAAGCCCTTCGTGACCCGCAAGGGCGATCAGATGGTGTTCGCCGAGCTGGACGACGCCACCGGCAGCGTCGAGGTCGTGGTGTTCGCCAACACCTGGGCTGCCACCCGCTCGGTGCTGGTCACCGACGCCGTCGTCCTGGTCAAGGGCCGGGTCGACCAGAAGGCCGAGGGCGAGATCAAGATCGTCGCCCTCGAGGTGGCGCCGTTCGAGGCGACCGCCGACTTCGGGATCGTCCGCCTCCGGCTGGACGCCAGGCGGGCGGCCGGCACGCTGATCGGCGACCTCAAGACGCTGATCGGCGAGTTTCCAGGCGAGGCGCCGGTGATGCTCGAGCTGGACACGTCGGAGGGTCCCAAGACCCTGCGCTTCGGGCCCGAGTACAAGGTGCGCCCCGACGGCGACTTCTTCGCCGAGGCCAAGGCGCTGCTCGGCGACGCCGCGCTGATTGCCTGATTTCCCGAAGGAGTATTGTCGTCGCCGTGGCCCCGCAGCCGGCGGGGCTCGGGACAGGGGGTCTTGGGATGAAGCGGCTGGCGTTCGTGGCGTCGCTTGCAGCAGCAGCGATGCTGGCGTTCAACGTGTCTTCGGCGTTTGCGGTCACGCCCGGGTGGGAGTGCGTGCCCACGACTGCCGGTCAGGCTGTCGTCTCCGGCGGCACCGGTGCGGCGCCGACGTGTGGGGCCGGGACGACGGCGGTACTGGCGCCGACGTATGTCTCGTCGGGTGTGGGCGGTAAGCCGACGGTCGAGTTCTCGACCGTCAACGTCCAGGTGGTGTCCGGCTCCGGGTCGACGCACGGGGCGGTCAACGGCGAGGGCAACCTGGTCGTCGGCTATGCCGAGAACTCGGACGGGTTCCCGCAGACGGGCTCGAACGACCTGATCGTCGGTTCCAACAACGGCTGGAGCGGGTTCGGGCAGATCGTTGGCGGGTTCGACAACACGGCGGTTGGGAACTATGCGGCAGCGTTCGGGCTGACCAACGTGGCCAGCGGCGCCGAGAGCCTGGTCGCTGGAAGTGTCAACGTTGCGTCCGGCCTGCACTCCTCGGCGACGGGAGGCAGCCACAACACCGTCAGCGCTGCAAACGCGGCGATCGGCGGCGGACTGCAGAACATCGCCGGCAGCTCGCAGTCGTTCATCGGCGGGGGCTGTGACAACCTGACCGGCCTGGGCAAGGTGCCGAAGACGGCCTGCCCCTCGGGCGGCGGACAGGCGATGCTGGGCGGCCAGAACAACCACGCCCAGGGTGACTGGGCAACGGCTGCGGGCGGCCACTTCGACGTCTCGGCAGACGCGTTCGCAAGCACCTTCGGTGGCTGCAAGGCGATGGCGGGCACCGGAAAGATCGTGGGCTTTGCACTGTGCCTGACAGGTGCCGAGGCCGTGCTCGGCGGCTACCAGAACACCGCCACCGGTCTGGAGGCGACGGTCACCGGCGGTGAAGTCAACTTCGCCCCAGGGGGCGCCGCCACCGTCGCGGGTGGCCAGTTCAACAGCGCCTCAGGTGGAGGGGCCTCCGTCCTTGGCGGGAACTCCAACATCGCCTCCGGCGACTTCGACTCTATCCTTGGCGGCTTTGAGAACCAGACCTCAGGCCGTTGGTCATCGGTCAGCGGAGGTGAGAGCAACACGACCAGCGCCGACGGCGCCTCGGTTCTCGGGGGTGACGGCAACACCGCGTCGTCCAACTGCCAGGCGATCCCAGCGGCGCCTGGATCCTGCTAGCGACGACCTCACGCATGGGCGGGTCCGCCGGACGGTGGATCCGCCCACGCAGGCCGCGCGACCGCTACGGGGTCAGCAAATGCATCAGGATGAACCCGTCGACTGTCACAGGCGTCGTGTCGCTCGGGTCTACCGTGATCGACATCGTGTGAGCGCTCTGGCTCGCCCAGCGCTTGCTGAAGATCACGTTGCGGATCCCGACCGTCGAGACGGTGCCGGTGAACTTCCCGCCGTCGATCGAGATGTCGGCGGTGCCGCCGTCAAACCCGGGCGGGTTCGTGCTGACCCAGGCGATGGCTGCCGCGTTGAAGCTGAGCGTGGCGGCGGCGCCCGGCGTCTGCGACCACCTGAAGCCGCCGCCGAGAGCCGAGGAGCTCTTGGCCGCCGTCCACGAGCCGGTGAAGTGTGCCGACGTCTCCTGCCAGATCGCGAGATTGAACGTCGGCGTGTCGGCCCAGGTGGTGCTGATGCCCGTGCAGTCGGTCAGCGAGACGCGGAAGCGCACGTTGGTCGCCGGCTTGACGAACGTCGCGTACGGGGCCGTGCCGCTGAGGGCGGCGCCGGGCTCGGTGACGCCGACGTCAGTCCACGCGCCGCTGTTGACCTTGCTCTCCACACGGGCAAAGCAGATCCCGCTCGGGTCGCTTGCCATCCAGACAACGTTGACCGTCACCGGCCGGGTGTTCGTCAGCGAGCGAGGCGTGACGATGACCGGCGCCGGGCGGACCGAGAAGACCGGCGGGTGAGTCTCGGAGGGCGCCTGCGTCGGCGAGGCCTCTACATCGCCGGTGCGAATCGTCACGGTGCCGGGGATGTAGCCACCGAAGGTGTGCAGCCGGCCGTCCGAGCCGAGGGCTGCCGAGAACGGGCTGTCATGGGTCGGCGCGGAACCCTTCCACGTCTGCGTCGCCGGGTCGTAGACGTCGACCCAGGGGACGGCGCGGCCGTAGAGGTCGGTGCCGCCGAGCACGTACAGCTTGCCGTCTGCGCCCGGGGTGGCCGATGCGTCGATCCGGCGGTGGAGGCTGGGCACTCCGGTCGACCAGTGATTGGTGGTCGGGTTGTAGATCTGGGTGATCGACGTCGCGCTCGACCCGGTCGTGCCGGTCGTGCCGCCGACGACGTAGATCAGGTTGCCGACCTTGGCCGCCGCTGGGTCCATCACCGGGGTCGGCATCGTGGCCAGCTCTTTCCAGTGGTTCGTCGCCGGCTGGTAGGCGAAGGTCGCGTGGGGGCCGATCAGGATCACCTTGTTGTCGCCCGATCCGGTGACCAGGCGCCCGGGGGCGATCGGAGGCTTCTGGATTCGCGTCCAGGTGTTGGTGCCCACCGAGTACCGCTCGAGCCGCAGCACGGTGACGCCGTTGGCGACTCCCCGCTGGACCAGGTACAGGTAGCCATCGGCGCCCCAGGCGAGGCTGGTGCTCGAGCGCAGGACGACGATCGGCGGCGTCGCCATCGGCGTGAACGCCTGGGTGTCCGGGTTGTAGAGCTCACCGTCACGGATGCCGCCCTTGGAGACGGAGATCGTCGCGACCAGGTGGTCGCTGGTGCGGCTGGCGGCCAGGTCCTGCCAGAACGGCGTCGTCGGCAGGGTCGCCTCGGAGCTCCAGGTGCCCGGGATGGTGTCAGCCCGGGCCGCGCCTGGGGCGGCCACTACTGCGAGTGCCACGGCTGCTGTCAGCGCCGCGCGCTTGATGAGAAGGTGTAGTCCCACGAGCCACTTCGACGGTACGTGCGGTTCTCGGCCCCGTCAATGATCCTTGCCGAGAATCGCTGGTCGTCCGCGTACAACCGTAGAATGCCACGATGATCCTCGCGGACCTTGCACTTGACCTTGACGTCTTTCAAGGCCCGTTCGACCTGCTGCTGGCGCTGGTGCTGCGCGAGGAGGTGGAGCTGGCGGACGTCCCGATCGCCGAGATCGTGGTTGCGTACGTCGCCGCCGCATACGAGCGCGACGAGCTCGACCTCGAGTCCGCCAGCGAGTTCCTGGTGTTGATCGCCGCCCTGCTCGAGATCAAGGTGCGCCAGCTGTTCGGCGACGAGTTTGCCGACGACGAGGACATGACCCCCGAGCAGGCCCACGCCGAGCTGATGGCGCGGCTGATCGAGTACCGCCGCTTCCAGGGCGCCGCCGGCTGGCTCCGCGAGCGGGGATCCGAGTTCCCGCGCGTGTTCCGGGCGGGACCGGCGCCGCTGGTGCCCCGGCCCGAGCCGGTCGTGGTCGAGTTCAGCGAGGACCCGTGGTCGCTGGCCACCTGCGTCGACCGGCTGCTGATACCGCCGCCGGTGATCGACGTCAGCTCGGTGCGCCGGCCGCTGGTGCCGGTGGAGACCTTCGTTGCCCACTTCCGCGAGATCCTGCGCTCGCGGCGCTCCTTCCAGTTCGAGGACGCAGTGGCCGGCCTCGACCGGCTGGCGCAGGCGGCAGCGTTTTTGGCGCTGCTCGAGATGACCAAGCGGGGCGAGGTCGATCCCCAGCAGGAGGACGTGTTCGAGCCGATCCACGTCGCCGCAGCGGGTGCAGCAGTGCGGGAGTCGAGGGCGATCGCGTGAGCGAGCTGACCCACACGGTGGAGGCGCTGCTGTTCGTCGCGTCCGAGCCGCTCTCGGTGGGGGAGCTGGCCGCGGTCACCGATGCCCCGCCCGAGCGCGTGGAGCGAGCGCTGGACGCCCTCACCGACCGCTATGCCGAGGATCGCAGCGGGGTGGTGCTGGAGCGTGTCGCGGGTGGGTACGGATTCCGCGCGTCGAAGGCCACCGCCGAGGCATGCGCGCGGCTGCTCGACCGGCCGCTGGCCCGCGGCCTCAGCCAGGCCGCGCTGGAGACGCTTGCCATCATCGCCTACCTGCAGCCAGTGTCCCGCCCGGAGATCGCCCGCATCCGCGGCGTCGCCGCCGACTCCGCCGTGGCCGGCCTGCTGGAGCGAAGCCTCATCGAGGAGGCAGGCCGGGCCGAGACTCCCGGCACGCCCGTGGTCTACCGCACCACCACCGTCTTCGAGCGGATGTTCGGCCTGGACGGTATGGAGGGACTCCCCAGCCCCTCCCAGTTCGAGCTCACCGACGCCGACCACCAGGCGCTCCGGGCTCGCCTGCACCTGGTCGCGGACCAGCGTGCCGGCGAGGCTTAATCAGTTCCTCGCCTCCGCCGGGCTGGGATCGCGGCGTGCAGTCGAGACCTTGATCCGCGAGGGCCGGGTGACGGTCAACGGACGGCCCGGCGAGCTGGGCGATCGCGTCGACGACGGCGACCGCGTCGAGGTCGATGGACAGCCGGTCGGCGTCGAGCCGGAGGTCTACCTGCTGCTCCACAAACCGCTCGGCGTGATCACAACGGCTGCTGACACACACGGGCGGCAGACGGTGCTCGACCTGGTCGACGTTGGCTCCCGCGTGTTCCCGGTCGGCCGCCTCGATCGCGACACCACCGGGGCGCTGCTGCTGACCAACGACGGCCGGCTTGCCAACGAGCTCATGCACCCCAGCGGAGGGGTGCCGAAGACGTACCTGGCGCAGGTGCAGGGCCGGGTCGGCGAAGAAGCGCTGAAGGCGCTGGAGGCGGGCGTCGAGCTGGAGGATGGGCTGACAGCCCCCGCGAGCGCCCGGGCGGTGCAGCCGTCGGTCGTCGAGCTGACGATTCACGAGGGCCGCAACCGCCAGGTGCGGCGCATGCTGGAGGCGGTAGGCCATCCGGTCACGGCTCTGCATCGCAGCTCCTATGCGGGAATCGGCGCGGATGACCTGAGCCCGGGCGCGTGGCGGGCGCTGCGACCCGAAGAGCTGGCGCTGCTGCGCGCCGCGGCGGATCGGTGATTGTCATATCGACAGGTCCGATTTCCGACTGTTTAATGGGGTTGGGTGCCCGAGGCACGCGGCTCCGTGGCCGTCCGATCTCCCGCGGACGAGTCCTCGGCCCCCACGTCCCGTGCTGAACGACCATCCACCGATCTTCATCGTCGGCGCTCCCCGCTCCGGCACCACCCTTCTCCGCTCCTTCCTCGCGGCCAGTGACGAGATCGCGATTCCGCCGGAGTCGCACTTTCTCGTGTACCTGTTTCACCGCTACCGGGGCCGGCTGGAGCGGTGGACCCCCGCTGACACGACCCGCGTCTTGCGCGATGTCGTGATCGACGCGCACTTCCTCGACTGGAAGCTCCCTGCCGCCCTGGTCTGGGAGGAGGCCGAGCGAGAGCCGCCCACCTCGTTCGCCGAGGCGATCACCTGTCCCCACCGCGCCTTCGCCCGCCGGGAGGGCAAGCGATGGTGGGGCGACAAGACGCCGCACTACCTGTTCGCGCTGGGCGAGCTGGACGAGATGTTCCCGCAGATGCGCGTCGTCCACCTCGTCCGCGACGGCCGGGACGTGGCTTGCTCACACCTCGACCTGCGCGGGCGCGGGGAGGGCTGGGTCGCGCCGTCGACCCCGTCGGTCGCCGCCTGGTGGCGGGCCTCGCTGCGAACGGCCTGTCGGCTTGCTCCGCGGTTCGGCGATCGCTACCTGGAACTGCGCTACGAAGACCTTGTCGCAGACCCTGAGCGGTACGTCGAGACGCTGTGTGATTTCGCCGGCCTGACGTACAGTCAGGCGATGATCACCGAGCGCAGCACTCGCATCGTCGTCTCCGACGACCCGATCTTCGCGCGTGCCAACCAGGCAGTCGACCGCAAGGCGCGGAACTGGCGCGACGAGCTCTCGAAGACTCAGATCGTCCAGTTCGAGGCCGTTGCGGGAGACGAGCTCGAGCGGCACGGCTACGCGCTGTCGGGATACCACGGCACCGCCCTGGCGCGGACGGCGGCGCGGGTGCGCGGCGAGGCGTTCATCACCTGGCGGACGGCCCGTCGTTGGTCGCGCCAGCAGGCCCACCGCTACGCGAAGCCGGTCGCCCGCAGCAAGCAGAAGCTGCGCACCAGGGCCGCCCGCGCGCGGGCCGGGCAGGACGCCGCCTGATGGCGCTGTTCGTGACTCACGCACCGGCCGTGGGCGGGGCCGAGGTGGTGCTCGGCCGGTACCTGGCGCAGCGGCCGGGTGAGCACGGCGTTCTCGTGCTCTCCAGCGGGCCCTGCGGCGAGTACTTCGCCGAGCTGGGCGCCCACGTTCAGACGCTGACCACGTTCGATAACAGCGGCTCGACCACCCGTGAGCTGGGCGGCGTCGCCGCGCTGCGCGGCGCCTGGACGACTACCACCGGCATGAGAGATGTTGCCACCGCGCTCCGGAAGAGCGGTGAGCAGGTGGTCGTCTCGAACAGCATGAAGGCGCATGTGGTCGTGCCCGGCGTCGCCCGGCTGGTCGGGATGCGCTGCGGCATGCGGCTCCATGACGTGCTCGACCGGGAGACGACCAGCGGCACCGCACGCCGGCTGATGCAGGTGTCCGGACGCCTGTCAGCCTCGACAGCAGCGGTCTCGAGGGCGGCCGCCGGCGCCGCCGTTGCAGCGGGAATCCCGCGCGTCGCCCATTTCCCGAACGGGGTGGAGGTCGCAGCCGCCCCGCTGCCCGATCCCGATGCCCCGCCGCTGCGGCTGCTGACGGTCAGCCAGCTCGCGCGCTGGAAGGGCGTCCACGACGTCCTTGCCGCGGTGGCGATCGCCCGTGGTGACGGCCAGTCCGTCGAGCTGGACGTGCTCGGTGCGCCGCTGTTCGGCGATGAGGACTACGAGCGCGAGCTGCGCGCACGCGCAGCACAGCCTGACCTGGCCGGGGCCGTGCGGTTCCACGGGCATACCGATCCGCGCCCGCATCTGGCCGAGGCGCACGCCGTGGTGCACCTGCCGGTGGCCGCCGATCCGCTGCCGACGACGCTGATCGAGGCGCTCGCCGCGGGCGTTCCGGCGGTTGCCAGCGGCACCGGCGGCATCCCCGAGATCGTCGAGCACCGCCGCACCGGGCTGCTGGTGGAGCCCGGCGCACCGGCCCAGGCCGCGGCCGCGTTCGCCGAGCTGGCCGACCCGTCTCTTCGCGCCGACTTCCGCCGCGAGTCGCATCGGCGGGCGCTGGAGCGTTTTTCCATCGACGTGTACGTACGCAGCTTCGATGCCTGGATCGAGTCGCTGGCGGCCCGCGGGGCGGTGGCCGCATGACGCGTCGTGTCCCGGCCCGGGCCGCAGAGATCCCCAGCTCGATCGTGTTCACCCGCCGTGACCGGGAGGTCGCCCAGGCGCTGGTCGACGTCCTCGAGGATCTGGATGCCTCGCGCCCGCTGCTGGTGTTCGGCCAGCGCAGCCGGGCGCTGATCGGCAGCTCGCTGCTGATCGACCTGGGGCCGCGCGTCACCTGCCTGCCCCTGGACGTCGAGACCGGCAGCGTGGACGAGGTCGAGCGCCTCCGGGCCGCGGTCGTCGAGCACGGGGCTGACTGCGTCGTGGCGGTCGGCGGCGGCCGCACGATCGACGTCGGTAAGTATGCGGCGTTCCTCGAGGACGTACCGTTCGTGGCCGTTCCCACCCAGGCATCCCACGACGGCATCTGCTCGCCGGTGGCCGTGCTGCGCGGCCCGGCCGACGCCCGCGCCAGCAGCTACGGGGCGCGCCCGCCGATCGCCCTGGTGGTGCCGCTGCACGCCATCGTCAAGGCTCCCCGGCGCACCATCATCAGCGGCATCGCCGACCTGGCCTCGAACGTGCTCGCGCTCCGCGACTGGGAGTGGGCGCGCCAGTTCCACGGCGACACCTACGACGACTACGCGGCGCTGCTCGCCCGGTCGGCCGCCGAGCTGATGGTCGGCCGCCGCGGTCTGTATCGTCCCGACCGTCCGTTTGATGACGAGGACGTCGAGGTACTGGTTCACGGGCTGGCCCTCTCGGGACTGGCCATGACGCTGGCCGGGTCCAGCCGACCGTGTAGCGGTCCGGAGCACCTGATCAGCCACGCCTTCGACTGGCTGTCGCTCGGTGACGGCTCTCACGGCGAGCAGGTGGCCGTGGGCGCGGTTCTGGCGGCCAGGTTCTTCGACGACGACAGCGAGAGGATGCTGGAGCTGCTACGCAACATCGGAGCGCCGACCTCGCCCGAGCAGCTCGGGATCAGCCACGACGACGCGATGCGGGCGGTGCGGATGGCCCATCTCGTCCGGCCCGACCGGCACAGCCGCATCTCGGCGGCGCTGGCCGCCGATCCGGACTTCGTCGTCGAGCAGGCGGAGGTCGCGTGGTACCAGGCTGGAAGCGTTGAAACGCAGGCGTGGGAAGGACGCGTGGTGGACGCGTGCTGGTGTACGTGATCGATCCCATCGCCGGCACGCTGGTGCGCGTCGTCTACCCGGTCGCGGCGATCACGCCGAACATGCTGACTGCGATCTCGGCCGCGATCGCGGCCGCGGCCGTGGTGGCGTTCGCAATCGGCGACCTGGTGGCCGGGGCGCTGCTGTTCCAGGTCAGCTTCATCGTCGACTGCATGGACGGCAAGCTCGCGTACACCCGCGACCAGCGGAGCCGGTTCGGCGGCTTCTACGACGTGGCGGCCGACACGCTGCGGTTCGGTGGCTGCGTCGGTGCGCTCGCCTACGCCGCCGCACCCACGGGCTCGCACGCTGCCATCTGGACAGCCCTGATCGCGCTCTACCCGGCCACCCACTTCGGCGTGATCGTGGCCGGCTCGGCCTGGCCGGACCGCTCGGCGGCGGCGCCGATCGAGGTTGCCGCCTCGCCGCTCGCCCTGCTGCGGGCGGCGCCCAGCCGGATGGCGAAGCCGGGCTCGACCGTCGACGCCGAGGCCTTCGCCTTCACGATCGGCCCGCTGACGGGCCACCCGCTGCCGGGCATCGCGGTGGCCGTCGCCTTCAACGCGTTCCACCTGCTGACCGGGGTCGGCGTGCGCACCGTTCAGTCTGCCCTGGCGGAGGACGCCGGGTGAACGAGCCTCGCATCACCATCGTCCACGACTACCTGATCCAGCGCGGCGGGGCCGAGCGGGTGGTCGACTCGATGCTCGAGGTCTATCCGGACGCCCAGCTGGCGACCTCCGTGATCTCCGACGAGTACATCCAGCACCACTGTCAGCGCGAGGTGCGGACGACCTACCTCCAGCACGTGCCGGGCGCGACCGCGGCCTTCCGGGCGATGCTGCCGCTGTACCCGTCGGCGTTCCGCCGCATGCAGCTTCCCGAGTGCGACCTGGTGCTGGTGTCGTCGAGCGGGTTCGCACACCACGTTGTGCCGCCGCAGGGGACGCCGATGCTGGTGTACTGCCACACCCCGCCACGGTTCCTCTGGCGCGCCGCCGACTACTTCGGCGACCGGCGGTCGCTGAAGACGATGGCTGATCCGCTGCTCGGCCACCTCCGCAGGCTCGACGTGGAGGCTGCCTCCAAGCCGGATCAGTACCTGTCCAACTCGCGGACGACCGAGGAGCGCATCGAGCGGATCTACGGCCGCGAGGCGCCGGTCGTGTATCCGCCCGTCAACGTCGACCGCTTCCGGCATGACCGCCCGCGGGGCGACTTCCTGCTGGTCGTGTCGCGGCTGCTGGGCTACAAGCGGATCGACCTCGCGGTGGCGGCCGCCACCCGCCTGGGCAGGCGCCTGGTCGTCATCGGCGACGGCCCTGCGGCTGCCCGTCTCCGCGAGGAAGCCGGGCCTACGGTCGAGTTCCTCGGCGAGCAGGGCAGACAGCACCGTCACCGAGATGATGGAGACCTGCGCGGCCTTCGTGTTCCCGGGCGAGGAGGACTTCGGGATCTCGCCGGTCGAGGCGATGGCGGCCGGTGCTCCGGTGGTCGCGTTCAACCGGGCGGGCGCCACCGAAACGGTGATCGACGGCGAGACCGGGATCCTGTTCGCCGAGCAAACCGTCGACGCCGTCGCGGCCGCCATCGAGCGCGTGCTGGCCGCCGACTGGCCGGCCGCGCGCCTGCGGGCGCGCGCCGAGGACTTCCGGCCGGAGCGGTTCGCCGCCGGCATCCGGGCCCACGTCGACGCGCTGCTGGGCGGCCCTCGCGCCGAGGTCACCGCCACCCGCAAGGAGGCGGGGTGACCAGTCCCGACATCGTCCTGGTCGTGCTCGACACGGTGCGCGCGCAGAGCCTCTCGCTGTACGGCCACGACCGCCCGACGACGCCGTTCCTGGAGCAGCTTGCCGGCTCGTCGGTCGTCTACGACCGCGCCTACGCACCGAGCTGCTGGACGGCGCCGTCGCATGCCACGCTGTTCACCGGCCTGGAGCCGCGCGCGCACCGGGTGGGTGGCGAGCAGGCAAGTCTCGACTCGGTGGCCCAGCCGACGCTCGCCGAGCGCCTGAGCGACGCCGGGTACCGGACGGCGGGCGTGTCGTCGAACCCCTGGATCGGGCCGGCGTTCGGGTTCGAGCGCGGGTTCGAGCGCTTCACCTGCGGGTGGAAGCTGATGCAGTCGGGCGTCGATGTTGCCAGCGAGAGCATCACGCAGGGCGGGCAGCCGGTGTCGGAGAAGCTGCGGATGGCGCTGCGCGGCGGGCCGCGTACCGCGTTCGCGACCGCCCCCAACTACGCCTTTGCCCGCTGGCGGCGAACCGGCCGCTTCGCACCCGGCCGGCTGGCATCGACCCTCCTTCGCCACCGCAGGGAGCTGGAGTCCGGTCAGCCGTTCTTCGGCTTCCTCAACCTGCTCGACGCCCATCTGCCCTACATCGCCCCGCGCAGCACCCGGTCGCTGGTCGGCGTGCCGGACGGCTGGCAGCAGGTGCCGCAGAAGGCGTGGCCGTACGTGGGCGGCACCCAGCCCATGACCGAAGAGGACTTCGAGGTGCTGCGGCGCCTGTACGACGCCGAGATCCGCTATCTCGACAACGTGCTGCGGCAGTTCGTCGAGCGGCTCGATGCCACCGGGCGGCAGACGCTGCTCGTGATCACGTCGGACCACGGCGAGAACATCGGCGAGCACCAGCTGATGGATCACCAGTTCTCGCTTCACGACACCCTGATCCGGATTCCGATGCTGGTGCGCCACCCCGACGGGGCCGGCGCAGGGACCCGGCGGGACGAGCTGGTCGGGCTGGCCGACGTCCACGAGTCGATGCTGCGGGCGGCTGGAACGATCGCGGCGGGTCAGGCGCTGCCGGGGCCGTTCGGAGGCCCCCGGCGCGCCGCCATCGTCTCTGACTACCTGCGGCCCCAGCCGCCCGTCTCCCGTCTTGCGAGCGGTTCCCCGACGGCGACTTCACGCGCTGCGACCGCACGCTGCGAGCGCTGGTGCGGGACGACGGGGCGAAGGTGATCTGGGCGTCGAACGGGGCCCACGAGCACTACGACCTGAGCAGCGATCCCTGGGAGCTGCGGTCGCTCTACGACTCGGCTGCCAGCGCCCCGTTGATCGGAGAGCTGGAGGCGGCGTTCGGAGCAGCCGGCGACGAGACGCCCAGCGCCGCGCCCAGCTCCACCGAGGATGACGAGGTGCGGGCCGCGCTCGAGTCGCTCGGCTACCTGTGAGCGAGCCCGAGTCGAGCCACCCCAGCGTCGCCGACGCCCGCCGGATCGCCAAGGGGACGTCGATCGGCGCAGTCGGCGGGGTTGCCACCGCGCTGTTCATGCTGGGCTACGCGGCCACCGCCGGCCGCTCGCTGGGCGAGCAGGGGTTCGGCCTGCTGGCACTGGCGACGGTGATCTACACGGTGGTGGCCGAGACCGCCGATCTGGGGCTCGACTTCGGCGTGATCCGCTACGGCGCGGCCGTCTACCAGGACGGCCGGATGCCGGAGCTCCGCGGGCTGGTGCGCGCCGGCCTGGTGCGGGTGTGGGTCGCCGGCATCGCCTTCGCGGTCATCCTCGAGGCGCTTGCGGGCGTCGTGGTCGGCGACCTGCTGGGGCACCCCGACGCGGTCGAGCCCGTGCGGATCATGGCGATTGCGATCCCCTTCGCGGCCTCCACCGACGTGATCACCGCCGGTCTGAAGGCGCGGCAGACAGTTCGCGAGTCGACGTTCGTCCTGCAGATCTTCAATCCCGGCGGCCGGCTGGCGACGGCGATCGTGGTCGGGGTCGCCGGCGGCGGGCTGATCGCATTCTCGGTGGCGTTCATGGCCGTGGAGATCGCGACCACGCTGGTCGCAGCCGCCCTTGCCTGGCGGCCGGTGCTGACCGGCCGGGTGCGCGTGCGCCGCTCCGACGTGCTGTCCATGGCCGGCTACTCGTGGCCGCTGTCGCTCAATCGCGCGCTGCTCTACACCAACAACCAGACCGAGATCATCCTGCTCGGCGTCTTCGGCACCGCAGCGCTGATCGGCATCTTCCAGGCGGCGCTGCAGGTGGCGCTGCTGACCGCGGCGATCCTGGCGGCAGTGAGTGCGATCTTCTCGCCCGTGGTGGCGGCCGCACTGTCCACCCGCAACCACGACCGCGTTCAGGCGATGTACGCCACCACCACCAAGTGGTCGCTGATGATCGGCCTTCCGTACTTCCTGTTCGTGGTCACCCACAGCCACGAGATCATGGGCCTGTTCGGCCCAGGGTTCACTGCCGGCGCTGAGGCGCTGGCGATCCTCACGCTGGGGCGCCTGGTCGACCTCGCGACCGGATCGGTGGCGGCGGTGCTGGTGATGGCCGGCTACTCGCGCCTCTCGCTGATCAACTCGCTGATCTTCCTTGCCACCAGCGTGGTCGGTGACGTGATCCTGATCCCCCGCTACCACCTGGTCGGCGCGGCCGTCGCCAGCGCCATCGCGGTCGTGCTGGTCAACGTGCTGCGGGTGGGGCAGGTCTGGCACCTGCTGCACGTGCAGCCGTTCAGGTGGCGTCTGATCGGCGTGGTTGCAGCCGGGCTGATCGCCCTGCCGGTGACGCTGCTGCTGCCGGACGTTGCGGGCAGGCCCGCGATCCAGATGCTGATCGAGCTGGCGCTGGCCGCGGTGATCTACCTGCCGGCCCTCTGGCTGCTGGCCGTCGACGAGACCGATCGCCAGGTGCTGGCCGGCGTTCGCCGCGGTCGCCGGGCTCAGGCCTCAGGAGCGGCGTGGGCAGCAGCGCGCAGCGCACGTAGGCGTTCGCGGGCGGGCCCTCGGCGGGGCTCCCGGTCGGGTAGACGTTGACCGCCTCGCAGATCCGGGTGGGGCCGATCGAGACCGACCCCGCCTGGGCGGTCTGGCCGGCCGACTGCAGGACGGAGAGGTTGTCGAGCACCCGCGCCGTACCCGTCGACGACACCGCCTGCAGGAGCACGCCCTGCGGTGTCGTGCGCAGCGTGTAGTACTGCCCGTCGCCGACTGCGACCAGCGTCTGACCGGTCAGCTTCGGCGCCTTCGACACGTGCTTTGCCGGCAGCGGCCACAGGGCGTAGCCGCCCTTCACCGAGAACGCGAACGTGGTGAACCCCGGCACCAGCGCCGGCGCCGGCGTACGCGGGATGCGGTGGGTGGCGCTGCCCTGGCTGGCGAAGGCGCGCCGGCTGACGAGGCCCTGGAAGGAGCCGGTCGTCGGCCGCTGCGTCCAGGCAACGCCCTTCTTCGTGATGGCGACCGAGCGGACGCGGGTGCAGATCGCGCCGGTACAGCTCGGAAACAGGAAGCGGCGGTACACCGTGGGCCTGCCCGGGTGGGTCTTGAGGACGGTGATCCGGTTGTGGTCGGGATCGGCCCGATCGGTGAAGGCGATCAGCCCGGTCACGGGGTCGTAGGCGACTCCGTGCCACACCTTCCGCGCGATCGGCCGCGCCTGGCGGCCATGGTGGTCGACCTGCCACAGCGTGCCGTTCCTGGTGACCCAGAAGACGCCGGCCGGCGTGGTCGCCGGCGGGCTTGCCACGGGCCCGCTCCAGAGCCCGGTGACCTTGCGCGAGGCGAGGCTCGCCTGGCAGACGATCGGCGGCTTCTTGCCGGACGGCTGGGCGGCCCAGACAACGTAGGCATGGTCGACGGCAACCCCCAAGAGCTGTGTGCCGGGCGGTGCCTGCACCACCGACTGCGCGACGGTGCCGTTCGTATGCAGATCGCGGATCTTGGTCGACTCGCAGGCGGTCACGCTGGGCCGTGGGGAGGGCGCTCTGCCGGTGCTTGCCGGCCCCGATGTCGCCGTCGGGGAGGAGGTCGCGCCCGACCCGGAGGAGCTGCCTGGCGCCGAGGAGCTGGAGCAGGCCGCCGCCGGCGCGACCACGATCAGGAGCGCCGCGACCGATCCCAGAAGGTGCAGGCGGCGCATTCGACTATCGACCATAGCTGCATGATCGGCGCGGAGCCTGGATTCCTCCAACCCGAACCGAACCTGGAGCTGATCGGTCGGCTAATTGACGGTGACTTGCCTGGGCTCGGACGCCGGCGACAGGTTGCCGTTCTCGTCCTGCGCGCGCACCGTGTAGGTGTAGGTGCGGCTGGGATCCAGGTTCGTCACGTGGAACGAGCGGTAGATCGCCGTCAGCCAGTGCGTCATGCCGCTCGCGGCCTCGAACCGCAGGCCGGTGGAGCCGGGCTTCTGGAGCACGGCCGCCCCGTCGCTGCCCTGGAATGCCCAGGTCGTGGGCTCCGTGGTGCCGGCCACCCAGAGGCGCAGTCGGAGCTGGGTCACGGGCGCGCCGGTCACCAGCGCCCGCACCGAGTACTGGGTGCCGGGCGTGAACCGGATGGTCGAGGTCACCGGCGAGCCGATCAGGGTGGTCACCCCGGCCACGTAGCGGCGGGCGGTGAGCACCATGGCGCCGCTCGGGCTGATCTCGACGGCGAGGCGGTATTCGGCGGAGGTGAGGCGTGGTGCCCATCGCGCGGCTGACCAGGATCACGCGCGCCGTGTTGCCGGTCGGCATCCTGCTCAGCGAGAAGGTCACGCTCTCGTTGGCGTTCAGCAGGTGGTCTGCGGGCAGCAGGCCCTGCCGGCTCTGCCCGCCTCCGGTGACCTGAGCGAGCGCTGCTGCACCGTTCGTCCAGTACCTCCCCTCGCCCAGCGAGGAGTAGTAGTAGCGCCCGCCGACATCGGCGTTGCCCCACGACGAGGCCGTGCGCTGGAACGAGTCGGAGATGGCCGCGCCGGTCGGCATGGTGGCGGTGGTGTCGACGAAGCTGGTGCCGGTCGGCGTTCCGATCAGCGCTCCGTCGCGGTAGACCCGGTAGCCGCTTACGCCGACGTTGTCGGTCGAAGCGTGCCAGCTCAGGCTGGGTGCGCTGGCGGTTGGCGACGCCGCAGCCAGGCCGGTCGGCGCGGTCGGCGCCTGCGCGTCCTGGTAGGCGATCGTCAGCGGATTCGACTGCGGCGAGGCGTTTCCGTGGGCATCAACGGCGGCGACGGTGTAGACCTGCGACGAGTTGATCGGCGCCGACGTATCCGTGTACGCCGGGTGAGCGACGGTGGCGATCTGGATCCCGTTGCGGTAGACGACGTAGTCGGCCACACCCGCGTTGTCGGTCGAGGCATGCCAGGTGAACGACGGAGCCCCGCCGGTCGGGCTGGGTCCGGCGAGCCCGGTCGGCGTGGTCGGGGGCGTCGTGTCGATGTAGGAGATCGTCAGCGGCGAGGACTGCGCTGACATGTTGCCGTTGTTGTCCTTGGCAGCGACCGTATAGCCGTAGATCCCGCCGTACGGCGCGCCCGAGTCGGTGAACGAGGTCGTGATCGTGGTGCCTACCTGGGTGCCGTCCCGGTACACGATGTAGCCCGCGATGGCGTCGTCGGGGTCGCTGGAAGGGGCCCACGAGAAGCTCGGCGCCTGACCCTGCAGGCTCGTCGCCGACAGCCCGGCCGGCACGGTCGGCGGCGTCGTGTCGGCGTAGCCGATGACGATCGGCGCCGAAGCGGCCGAGACGTTTCCGTCGGCGTCCCTGGCCTCGACGGTATAGGTGTAGGTGTGCCCGATCGGCGCGGTGGTGTCGGTGAAGCTGGTCGCGCTGGTGGTCGCGATCTGCGTGCCGCCGCGGAAGACCAGGTAGCCGGTGACCGTGCCTCCGGTCTCGGTCGACGCCGTCCAGGTGAAGCTCGGAGCCGCTCCGGGGGCGGTCGTGTTGGTGAGGCCGGTGGGGACGGTCGGCGTATGGCTGCCGCCGGGCGTGCTGTAGGCCGCGATCAGGTTCCGGTACGTCACGCCCCAGGGCTTCATCGCGAGGTTCGTGTAGACCGCGCCCAGGTGGTCGTACCAGTAGTTGTAGAGGTTCGCCCCCGGTGAACTTCGAGCCCTTGTCGATCGGGTTGTAGGGCGTGAAGAAGTCGACCATCAGCTGCGGGTTGGCGCGGATCCAGTCGATCGCGGCCTTGCCCATCGACGCCTGCTGCGCCAGCGACACCACCTTGTAGGTCGGCCGGTTGGCGTCGTTGGAGCCCGAGTACCCGCCCTCGCTGATGCCGATGTGAACGTTGGCGCCGCCGTTCGCGTTCATGAAGTTGCGCAGTACGCCCAGCGTCCGGATGCACCGCGGATCGGTCGTGGGGCAGGTGTCCGGGTCGTCGTGCATGTAGACGTGGACAGAGAAGGTGTTCATGTAGCTGAACAGGTTGGGATCGGCCTTCTTCTCCGCCTCGATGTAGGGCATGTCGATCGAGCCGATGACGCCGCCGACAACCGTGGGTGTCCAGTGCTTCGCGGCCGCCTCGGAGCGCATCGCAGCCGAACCGGTGCGCAGAATCGTGACCGCCGTGGCCGGCGCCATCACGCAGCTCGGGCAGGTCGGGTTGGCGTTGCCGGTCGGCGTGTTGGGCTCGTTCCACATCTCGAAACGTGTAATCCCGGCGAACCCGGGATGGGCCTGGGCGTAGGTGCCGCCGGGGCCGTAGTGGTCGACGACGGCCTTGATGCCGTTCTCCCAGTCGGTCCAGCCGCCAGGAGACGTGCCCGGGATCACGTAGTGGTTGTTGTGTGACTCGTGGATCTCCGGCAGCCACACCAGTCCACGCGACTGGAGAGCCGCGATGAAGGCGTCGTACTTGGTCCAGCTCGGCCCGGATGTCTGATAGGGATCCCAGTGCAGCGGGGCACGAACGATGCCTCCCGGCCCGGTGACCTCCCTGATGGCGTTCAGATACAGGGCCATGTCGCTCGGCGCCATATCCGAGATGGTGCCGTTTGCGTAGCCAAACTGGGCAAGCGGGGGTGCGCTCGCGGCCGACGCGGTCGACCCCGGCGTCAGCTTGCTGTCGGTGGCGAAGGCGACCATGTACAGCACGACGGCCAGGGTGCCTGCCAGGCGACCCCACCGTGACACTGTTGTCAACCGAGTCGCACGTACTGCGCGCCTCACCGAACCGCGAGTCAAACGAAGACCCCCCTTGGTTTCTGCGGTACAGGGGGGTAATCGGAATGGGTTAGTGCGCCCTCATGCCCCGAAAGGGTGTCAGGGGGTACCCATGAATCCGAGGTTTACGGCCTATTCAGGACGTTTTCGGACGCTGCAGCCGTTGTCTACAGCGGCAGAGCGGTGCCGTACGTCACGGCCCGTAACCTGTCCAGCAGATCGTTGACCCGACCTAGTGGCAGGGGATGGTGCCGGCGTCGAGCGGGATCGACGCGTTGGGTGTGGCGGCGTTGTCGTTCGCCGGCGAGTAGTACGCGAACTTGGCAAAGCCGGGGTAGAGCGTCAGCTTCAGCGCGCCCCAGTTCGTGTTCGTCCGGAAGGCGGAGCGGCTGTCGGCCGTCTGCCAGTTCTGCGCCAGCACGTTGCCGCCGGTGCCGACGACGAACTCGGGGATGCCGCGCGCCTTGTCGACCACGCCGGCCGGGTTCAGCGGGCGCCAGCGCTCATACGTATGGGCGTGGGCATTGACGATGATGTCGGCGTTCGCGGCGTAGAGCTGGTTCCAGAAGACCGACGTCGCCGGCAGCCGCAGGCTGATGTCGGAGAAGCGCTCCTGGTGCCAGAACGCGAGCGTGCACTTGTAGCCCTTGTTCGCCGCCAGGTCGTTCTTCAGCCAGATCCCCTGCGGGGTGTTCACGAAGTCCGCCAGGTTCGTGGGCAGGATGTTCGAGTCGAGGCTGATGATGTGCCAGCCGCCGGCGTTGAAGCTGTAGTACTGGCCGCCGTAGCCGGACGGCTGGGGTGGCCCGGAGTCCGGGTAGTTCCAGTACCAGAAGTACGGCAGCGCGGTCGGGTACTGCTTGTACTCGTGGTTGCCGACCGTCGGGGCGGTGATGTGGGTGAGCGCTCCGAAGATCGGGTCGTAGAAGTTCATGAACTCCTCCTGCGAGCCGCGCTGGTACACGTCGCCCAGATACATGAGCATGCTGGGGTTCCAGGACTGCATCATGCTCATCACCTGCTGGGACATCAGTGACCCGGCGGCGCCGTCGCCGGTGGCGGCGATGACGAAGGGGGTGTGCTGGCTGAAGATCGGCAACCGGCCGCCGTTCCACGCGTTGGGCGAGGGGATCGCAGCAACCGTCGGGTTCTCGATGTCGACCTGGGTGGGCAGCGTCAGCGTCTGCCCGTTGAGCGTGATCTGTGCGGTGAGGGTCGTCAAGCCGTTCCTCGGATTGCACGCACCTGAGGTGCTGGGGGTGCATTCCGTGTGCCACGTGAACGGGTAGATGTTGGTGTTCATCGGGTTGTCGTACAGGTGGGTCAGCAGGTACTGCGCGCTTCCGCCGGCCGGCGTGACCGTCCAGGTGACGCAGCCGCTCGGCGTCTTGCGCTGGCCGCTGCAGCCGCGGACGTCGCCGGCCTGTGCGACCAACGGGTTCCAGTTCAGCTGCAGGCTGACCTGCTGGTCACCGGAGATGACCGGCGCCTGACCACCGGGCACCTGCGCCACCCATGGAACGGTCATGCACATCGACACGCTGGACGTCGGGGGGTTCCCGCCCGGGCTGGATACCGTCAGCGTCTGGGAGCAGAAGGTGTCGGCCTTGGCCTGGGCCGACGCGAATCCCATCCAGCATGCGACAGCCAGCGCGCAGACAAGAAGCGCACGCAGCAAGATCGGGGGTCGGTGCTGCTTGGACGGAGCCACCATTTCCAGCTTACGTGCGACTCTGGAAGTCGGGAAGCCCAACCGGCGGCCGGGGGTTGGAAACCCCTAATGGCAGTTGACCGTGCCCTGGTCCTTCAGGCCGTTGGCGGTGCCGTCCTTGCTCCCCGAGGCGATGAACTGGTAGGTCGCATGGCCGGAATACAACGCCAGCTTGATCGCGCCCCAGTTGGAGTGGTCGCGGAACGCGGAGCGCGAGTCGTTGGTCTGCCAGTTCTGCGACAGCACGTTGCCTCCGGTGCCGGCCACGAGCTGGGTGATGCCGCGGGTGAGATCGACCTGCCCGGCTGCGTTCAGAGGCCGCCAGCGCTCGTACGCGTGGGCGTGGGCGTTGACGATCAGGTCGGCGTTGGCGTTGAAGAGCTGCACCCACAGGGCCGAGGTGGACGGCAGCCGCAGGCTGATGTCCGAGAAGCGCTCCTGGTGCCAGAACGCCAGCGTGCAGGGGTAGAGGCTGTTGGGGTGGGTGGCAAGGTCGTTGTGCAGCCAGACACCCTGGGGCGACATCGGGTCCATCGCGATGTTCGCGTCGAGGCTGATGATGTGCCAGCCGCCGGCGTTGAAGCTGTAGTACTGACCGCCGCCGCCGGGCCTGGTCGGCTTCGAGTCGGGGTAGTTCCAGTACCAGAAGTACGGCGCTGCAGTGGAGTAGATCTTGTACTCGTGGTTGCCCACGGTGGGCACCGTGATCTTGCGCAGCGGCCCGAACGTCGGGTCGTAGAAGTCCATGAACTCGTCCTTGGACCCGCGCTGGTACACGTCGCCCAGGTACATGAACATGTTCGGGTGCCAGCCCTCGACCATCGCCGCCACGGCGTTCGCGTACGTCGAGCCGGCCGCCCCGTCACCGGTGGCGGCTATGACGAACGGCGTGGCCTGGGAGAAGATGGGCAGCAGCCCGGTGTTCGGAGACCCCAGGTGGGTGCCGGGCGGGTTCGCCACGTTCAGGTGGATGCTGGCCGAGTGGGGGGCGTTGTTCAGCGCGATCGACGCGGTCAGCGTCTTGGGACCGTTCGTCCACGCCTGCGAGTGCCAGACCCAGCGGTACGAGCTGGTGCCGGGCGTCTTGTAGAGGTGCGTGAGCTGGTAGACGCCGTTCACAGTCCAGGTGATGCAGCCGCTCGGTGTCAGCCGCTGTCCGGCGCAGCCGGCGACGTCGCTGGGTCGCACCTTGTGCCAGACGGCGGTACCGGTCACCGTCACGCCGCCGCTGACGGTCGTGCCCGAGGCAGGCGAGGTGATGCAGATCTGAGCCGTCGCCCCGTCGGCCGCCCTGGCGTCGGCGCAGACCGACGCGGCTGCCGTGCCGGCCATTCCGAACCAGCAGCCGGCGGCCGCCACTGCGATCATCGTCCCTGCCCACAGGCGCATGCTTACACTCCCTCCGCGAGGCACCCACACTAAAGCAGTCGTCCCGGCTGTCAAGCGTGCGCGAGAACGAAAACGTTACAGAGGGGCGTTCGCCTGGACGACCTCGCGGGCCGCCGGCACGTCCTGGGGAGCGTCGATCTCTGCCCAGGCGGCAGCGGCCACGCTGCTCACCCGGCTGTCGACCGAGTCGCAGATGCGGCTGTAGACGTCCTCGTAGTAGAGGCGTGTGCTCGCCTCCGTCGCGCGCCCGGCCGGCGGCCTCCACGTAGCGCTGACGTCCGAGGTCGCTGAGCAGCGAGACGCCGATGAACTCGCCGTGCGCCTCGGTGTGAGGGATGTGCTTGCCGAGCTCGCGCACATGCCCGTCCACAAGCCGAACCTTCAGCGCCTCGTCGTCCACCCGGCCGGTCTCGACCGCCAGTGTCAGATCGCCTCCGGCGGCCTCGGCGTCAGCCACCACCTGGTCGGCGAACACGATGTCGGAGTTGAGGACGAGCAGGCGCCCGGGCGCTGCCTGCGTGCAGGCGATCTCGAGCGTGTAGAAGTTGTTCAGGTCGGCATAGCGGGGGTTGTGCACGAACTGAGCTCGCAGCGGGCGCGGGGTGGAAGCCCACCAGTCGCGCACCTGGTCGTCGCCATGGCCTGTGACAACCATTACATCTTCGAAGCCGAGCCGTTGGAGCGCATCGGCGCAGCGACCCAGCAGGGTCTCACCCTCGAGCTCGAACAGCGCCTTCGGTGTGCCTCCCAGCCGCGATCCGAGACCGGCGGCGAGGACGACGGGGAGCGGTTTGCTCAGCGAACCGGCTCGTCGACCGGGGCGGTGAACAGATCCAGCGACTCCTCGCTGCCGCTCGCGCTCCCGCTCGTCGGCCCGTCATCGCCCGACCCGTCTCCCGACCCGGGGCGCCGGATCAGCGGGGGCAGGATCAGCAGCAGGCCGATCGCCAGCACCAGGCCTGCAGCGGCGCCGATTGCGCCGGCCTTGGCCGGGCTCGGGGTCGAGCGCACCGTGCTCACCTGGTTGGTTGCAGTGCCGAAGATCTTTGCGCCGTTGGGGCCGCCGAGGGGCGACTTGAACGCCGTCAGGGCCTGCTGGACCTGATCCAGCTGCGACCGCAGCGTCTGGCCGCGGAGGCCGGACTTCTGGGCGCTCGTCAGGCTCGTCCAGAGTCCGGTCATCGAGTTGTTCAGCGCTGTCAGCGAGGTGACTGCCTGCCGATTCGACCAGTCCACGTACGCCTGTCCATAGCCGGCGGCAATGGTCTTGGCGTCGCTAGCCGACGCCGCCTGGTAGCAGACACGGATGGTCGCGGACTGCCCGATCTCGTTGGCGCACACGTGTGACACCAGCTTCGCCGTGGTCAGCGACGGCGACGGAAACCGCTTGGCCACCTGGGCGGCAAGGGCCGGTGAGAGGATCGCGTTGACCTGGTCGAGCACGTAGGGGTTGCCCTGCGGGGTGGATACCGGCTGCGGGCACGTGTAGTAGACGCAGGTGGCGTCGGCGGTGGCCGACCGCACGTCGATGCTGGCCCGGTACTGGACGCCCTTGCCCTCGACCACGCCGACGGCGATCAACGCGCCCGCGGCGGTCAGGATGACGACGACGAGCACGCTGCGAACCACGGCCCATCCGCGTCCCGGCTTGCCGGGCGGAGGGGTCTGACGTGACTCGGCCGTTCGGCGCTTCCGCCGGGGCTCGCTGTCTGGGGTCTTGGAGGATCGAAGTGCCACAGCTACCTGTCTTCGAGTAAACCACCGTTCTGCGGGTGGCGCAAACGGAAGCGGTTGGTGGACGATTGGAGGGCCCCGGGACGGTAGCGCCTGTGCCTTGATTCACCGTCGGGTCGCACGTACCTTCGAGAGAGAAGCTGCTATACCGCCCCCGAATGGCTGTCGCATCCCCCAACGACCAGCGAGTCCGACGCCCCGTCAGCCATCCGGCGCTGGGCGGTCTGCTCGTGCTGACCGCGATTGCGGTACTGATGGCCGGCACGCACATCCCGTCCAAGTGGGCGCTGGCCGTCCTCCTGGGCGCGGGCTTTGTTGCGCTGGCAGCCGCGCGACCGCGCGAGGCGTTGATGGCGACGGTGCTCTACGCCGAGGTCGTCGCCGGGCTGGTCAAGAACATCGAGCAGGGGTCGACGGCGTCCGCGGCCATCCCTGACGCGATGGCGGCGATCGTCCTGGTGGCCGCCGTTGCCAGGTTCGGCGTCGTATGGCCGAAGACCACGCTCGACTGGCTGGTCGCGCTGTTCATCGCGTTGGTGGTGCTGATGGCGCTGGTCAACCCGGCGGCCCCCCACGGAGTGCAGCTCCTGGGCGGGGTGCGCACGCTGGTCCTGTACCTGCCGTTCTACTTCCTGGCCCGCGACCTGGTGCCGACCCGCGCCCGTGAGCGTCTGCTGCTGACCACCATCGTGGTCGGTGGTGCGGTGCTCGGTGTGGTCTCGATGGTGCAGTACGTGATGGGCCCGGCGTGGTCGCAGCAGCACCACCTGACGACTCGCGTCGTCCTCGGCTTCAGCTCCTCCGGCGGCGCCTTCCGGCCGCCGTCGCTGTTCCCGCTGCCGGGTGTGGCCGGCATGGTGTTCGCGGCCCTGCTCGTGATCAACGTCGCGCTGCTGATGCGGCCGCAGGGACGTTCGTACCGGCTGCTGATCCTGACGTTGCTGCCGATCGCCTTCGGGCTGTTTGCAAGCGGCCAGCGTGCCGCCATGCTGGGCGCCGGTCTGGCCCTGGTGTTGCTCGGCGTGGTCACTCGGTCGCGGATCCTGATCGGCACCGTGCTCATCTGCGGCGCACTGGCGCTGGGAGCCAGCGTGTTCTCGGGCGGCGGCGGTGCGGTCGGACGCGTCAGCTCGGTGAGCGGCGCGAGCAGCACCTCTTCCACGTCGAGCCGGTTCCACACCTGGTCGTCGGTGATCCGCCAGATTCCGGTGTTCCCGTTCGGGCACGGCCCCGGATACACGGGCAGCTCCGCGCTGCGCTTCGGCAGCCGCACCGGCGCCACCCCTCGCGTGGTCAGCGACAACTACTGGATCAAGCAGCTGTGGGAGATGGGGCTGCTGGGAGCGCTCTGGTACACGGCGCTGCTGATCGTGGCGATCCGGCTGGCTCTGCACCGGTTCAAGTACGAGACCGACCGCTGGGGCACCCTGTTGCCGTTGGTCATGTTCGGGTTGCTCGTGCAGCAGGCGGCGGCGTCGCTCTTCACCAACTCGCTCGATCCGTCCCCGTACAACCTGCTGTTCTGGCTGCTGCTCGGCCTGCTGCGCACGCCGCCCCGGCCCGACCGGGTCCCGGCGCTGGTGCCGGAGACGGACGCGGTGCCGGCGCCGGTCACTGCCTGACCTTCGCTCGCGGCACCGTCCCCGCCGGCGACAGCACCGCCGCCAGCATGCGCGCCGCCGGGCGCGGATCCCAGGAGTGGTCGTAGAGGCCGAACAGGCTTCGCCCCTCGTCGACCAGCTCGTAGATCACGAAGACGGCGACGTAGGGGTAATGCGCCGCGGTGTACTGGATCGCGCCGCGCTCCAGGGCCGCCACCTTCACCGCACCTCGGGCGGGGGTGATGGGGTACCCGAACTCGGTCACCCAGATGTCCTTCTCCGCGTCCCCGGCCCTGACCATCGCAGCCCGCAGCAACGGCACCTGCCGTACCAGCGCCGCACCGGGCGCCACCGGAGAGCCGCGGGCGTAGGGGTGGTAGGCGACGCCGTCGAAGGCCTTCCCGGCTCCCAGCGCGTACAGATCGTGCAGGAACTGGACAGCACGGACGACGCCTGCCTTCCTGCTCTGTGCGAACCCACCGACCAGCACCGTCGCCGACCGGTCGGTGGCATGTATGGCCTTCGATGCGGCCTCCAGCAGCGCGGCGTAGCGGGCCGGCTGCACCGGACCGCCCCAGCCGAACGGCGCGTTCTCCTCGTTCCAGATCTCGTACACGATGTGGTGGCCGCGATAGCGGGATGCCAGCGCCCGGGCGAATGCCGCGAACGTCGCCACCTGGGTCGGCGGTGCGGTCGGGCCCAGGCCGCCGTTTGCCCACGAAGGCGTGGCGTGGACGGCGAAGATCAGCCGCACGTGGTCACTGTTGGCGGTATTGACCACGGAGTCCAGGCCGGCCCAGTTGAGGCTGCCCGGCTGGGCCTCGACGGCTGCCCACGATGCGTCGACGCGGATCACCCGCGTGCGGAGGTTGTGCACCGCCTGCCATGCCTGGGCGGAGTCGGCCGCGTCGAGCACCCAGGGGTGGGTGGCGACGCCGACAGGGAGCGCCGTCCCAGGCGGCGCGGCCGCTCGATTGCCGGACCTGGAGGACGCGTACCAGGCGGCGCCGCCCGCCGCGACGGCTACCACGACGAGCGTGGTGACAACGGCTCTACGCCTGCGCATCGGAGTCCACCGTACCATCGGTGGTGGCCGCCGCATCCCGTTGCGAACCCGCCATCTCACTCGTACCCTGGAGGTATATGCGGCGCTCCCCCAGGCTCTTGTCGCGCCGGCGCGCAGCCGGCGCTTTCGCGCTCGTGGCTGCGATGCTGGTGTGTACCGCCAGCGCGCAGGCCGCCGACAGCTGGGCTGCGGGAAAGGGGCTCGCAACGGCCACGTTCATGCTCGGCGCCACGACCGGGCCCGACGGCACGATGTACGTGCTGGGCGGCGTCAACGGCAGCGGCGATCTGGCCACGGCGCAGACCTACACGCCGACCACCGGCGTCTGGGCGAATCTGCCGTCGATGAGCTACTTCCGCTCGTCGGAGGGCGTGGCCGTCGGCGGCGACGGCCGGATCTACGCCTTCGGCGGCAACGGCGGCCTGGCCTCGGATCCGAACGGCGACACCGGCGAGCTG
The DNA here is from genome assembly GCA_963701935.1 of uncultured Acidobacteriaceae bacterium. Classification (GTDB taxonomy): domain Bacteria; phylum Acidobacteriota; class Terriglobia; order Terriglobales; family Acidobacteriaceae; genus Sulfotelmatobacter. The sequence goes on from CAVPBT010000008.1 coordinate 995,432, forward strand.
CTCGCCACCTCGGAGGCCTACAACCCGTCGACCAACAAGTGGCAGGGGGTTCCCGCGCTGCCGACGCCCCGCGCCGGGATGGCAACGGTGGGCGACACCGGCCCGGATGGCAACGGCGACGTCTACGTGATCGGCGGCTGGGATGCCGTCGGTGACGGATACCTGGCCGACAACCTCCGGTACGACCCGTCGACCAACACCTGGGCGACGATGGCGCCGATGCCGACGCCCCGCGAGTACGCCTCGGCCGTGGTCGGCTCGGATGGCGACATCTACGTGGTCGGCGGGATGGACTCGACCGGCGGCCTGTCGACCGTCGAGATCTACAACCCGACGACCGACCACTGGACGACGGGGCCGAGCCTGGCCACCGCGGAGTGGGGCGGCAGCGCCGCAGCAGTCAAGAACCGCATTTTCGTCTTCGGGGGCTACGACGACGTGGACGCGCTCGCCCTATCAGACAGCCAGGTGTTGACGATCGGCGGGAGCTCCTGGGGCTCGGACACCGTGATGCTTCGCGCCAGGTATCTGGGGGCGGCCGCGGTCTCGCAGACGTTGAAGGTGTGGTTGTTCGGCGGCATCGGAGGCAGCGATGGCTCGACGCCGCTGAAGGCCGTCGACGTCTTCTCGTCCGTGGACGGCACGCCGCCCACGGGCAGCGTCTCGATCGACTCCGGACAGGCGGCGACCAACACGTTCACCGTCAACGTGACCGCAAATGCGACGGACACCGGCAGCGGGGTCGCCAACGTACTCATCTCGAGCAAATCCACGGTCAGCTCCAACGGACTCCTGAGCCAGGGCGACGAGCAGTCGTACGTTGCGGACACGCCGATCTCATGGGATCTGACCAATGCGACGTACGGCGGTACCCCGATGCAGGGCACCCGCTGGGTCTACGTGCAGTGGGAGGACGGGGCGGGCAACTGGTCGCCCGTCCACAGCGACTCGATCTACGTCGACACGATCCCGCCCACCATCACCAGTGGCCCATCGGTGCGGCTGCTGCCGAACTCCGTGCTCGATTCCGGTACCTGGCCGGTGAACGTGTTCTGGGCCGGGTCGGACGCCGGCACCACGCCGCCCGGCTACGACCTCGCGCAGACCTGCAACGCCGGCGTCACGTGGTCGAGCATCACACTCAGTCCGGCGACCGTCGACGCAGGCCAACCGGGCGCTGGCGCGCGGCGTCAACTGCGAGTTCAGACTCCAGGCGCACGACCTGATCAACACCAGCGCCTACAGCTACAGCCGGGTCTTCCATGCCTCGGTGTCCCAGGAGAGCGCGCCCACCGTCACCCGCACCGGCGCCTGGTCGATCGCCAACTCGTCGTCGTTCGACGGCGGGCACGACCGCTACTCGACCAAGGCCAACTCGTCGATGTCGGCGACGTTCACCGGCACAGGGGTCGCATGGGTGGCGCCCACCGGGCCCACGCGGGGCGCGGCCCGGGTCTACCTCGACGGCGTGCTCCAGAAGGCGGTGTCGCTGTACAGCAAGACCGCGACATTCCGGAAGCTCATGTACACCCACATGTGGGCGGCCCAGGGCACCCACACGCTGAAGATCGTGGTGGTCGGCACCGCGGGCCGCCCTCGTGTCGACGTCGACGCGTTCGTCGTCCTCTCCTGAGCGCCCCGGCTAGTGAACCTCGGCGACCCAGAGCCTGGGGTCGCCGTTGCCAAGGTCGGTGATGCCCTCGTCCCAGAGGGCGCCGCAGACCAGCGTGCGCCGGTAGGCCGCGAAGGTCAGGACGTGGGCGACCACGCCGCCGTAGCTGAACACCTGCGGCGGGTCGCAATGGGTGTCGACGAAGGTTTCGTCGAGGCGTCCTTCCTCGACGATGGCGCGGACGTCCGCGAGGAAGCCGGGGCCGGCCTCGGCGAGGCGTGCCCGCATGGAGCGAACACACTCGTGCTCCTCGACGCTGAAGTCGTAGCGTCGCTCGTGGATCGATGCATGCCACATCGCGAGCTGGCCGACCAGGCGCGAGAGCAGTGAGCGCATCGTCGGCGTGTCGTCTATGCCGTCGACGGAGAGCTCGATCGGACGATCGAGCGCCTCCTCGCTGGCGGTCTCAGCGCGTGTGATCATCTCGCCGATCAGCCAGACGTGGTGCTCGACCATACGGGTGATCAGATCCATGCCAGTCACCATCCTCTCTGCGGGCAGCAGCAGACTGCCCGGCGGGTTGAAGTGAACTCGGGCTCCGCGACCGATGCGGTAGCTCGACGGGGCCAGCCGCCAGCGTGACGGCGGACGGTCAAACGCACGGCGAAACGCGCGGGTGAACGCCTCGTGCGAGGAGTAGCCGGCTTCCAGAGCGACACTCAGCACGTCGTCGTCAGTGGTCACCAGCCGGTAGGCCGCCCGCTCGAGGAGGATTCTCCGGCGGAGGCCGGCCGGTGGCTCTCCGAGCGTTGCCGAGACCAGCCGGTCGACATGGAACCGGGATAGGTGGAGTCGGGAGGCGGCCTCAGCCGAGCCGGCGCCGCGCTCGTCCAGCGTCTCTGCCACCACGTCGAGGAACCGGGCCAGTCTGTCGCTCGTCACGCTCACAGACTGATCGTGCCACCGCCGGCGATCAGGCGCTTGATCGCGCTTGCGCACATCACCCCATTACGCTTGCATCGCGTCCGGTGGCGGCGCCGGCACCGGCGCCTAGGGCGAGTACGCCGACAGCCCGTCGGCCAGCGTTCCGATCAGCAGGTAGCCCTGTGCGAACACCGGCTGGCTAAACGCGTCGGAGGCGTGTGGCGAGACGATCTCGGTGAGGACGTTGCCGTTGGAGGCATCGAGCAGGAAGGTGCCGTTGGTGACACCGGCGGTCGCGTCCCAGGTCGAGACCGCGATCACGCCGCCCGCGTCCATCGACGGGCTCCCGATCGGCGACGCGGGCAGGCCGCTCTGCCAGAGGATCGTCCCGCTGGACGGATCGATCTCGCGCACCGCGCCGTCGTAGGCGGTTGTCCCGATGGTCGTGAATGGGCCGGCCGCGAACAGATGCGTGCCGTCGGAGATCGGCGCCGGCAGGCAGGCACGGTTGCCACTGGAGTTGGGCGCCGAGATGCTCACCTGCCAGAGCGGGCCGGCGTTGATGTGGTTCGTCTGGAACGCGTACAGGTAGCCGTTCTTGTTGCACACGGCCACCATGTGAAGCCGGGTCCCGCTGATGGTGCCGTAGAAGAGCGTCGGGGAGGATCCCCAGTCGCTGTCCACGACACGGTTGGCGACCGGCACCTGCCAGCGCTGGATCCTGGCCATCGTCTTGGCGTTGATGCTGGCGACCGAGAACGTGTCGCCGGCCGTCTTGTTGGTGGCGCTGGCGGTCGAGACGTAGATCGTGTCGCCTGACGCCGCGGGGCTCGTCCAGACGCCGCCGCCGACGCTCCCCGCGGGGACAGCCCACCACGTCCCCTCCGGAGCGCCGGTGGCCTGGTTGTACCGCTCGAGCCCTCCGCGCACCCACGGGCGGTCGCAGTTCGACGAGATGCCCATGTAGACGCTGCCGTCAACCACGATCGGCGATGCCCAGTTGTAGACGTCGTTGACCCTGGTCGAGGGGGCCTTGGGCCCGACCAGCGCCCGCCAGACGTTCTGGCCCGTGGCGGCGTCGAGCGCGTACAGATACCCGTTGCCACCGGCCACGTAGACGGTGGGCTTGCCGGTCCTGGGATCGTTGGCGATGGTGGCGGTCGAGGTGATGCCCCGCTGGCTGCAGGTCAGCCTGGGCTGGAAGCCCAGGTACCGCTTCCACAGCTTCGTGCCGGTGGCAAGGTCGAGGGCATAGAAGTCGCCCGTGTTGGCGCCGATGTAGATGTGGCCGTTCGACACCGTCGGGCTGGCGGTGAACTGCTTGCCCGGTGCGCCCGGCTGGCCGGTCTCGGGGATGAACGTCCAGCGCTTCACCAACGACGCGGCGTTGGCCGGCGTGATCACGGTGTCAGGGCGAGTAGGAGTTGTGCACGCGGCCGTGCAGGTAGCCCGTCCAGTTGCTCGCCGCCGTCGTCGCGCCGACCACCGAAACCCCGGCCGCGCCGAAAACGCCGAGCGCGGCCACTCCCAGGAGCCATCTACGCATCGCCCACCACGTTACCCGTTATCGGCCCCAGCCTGGGCGAGACTGAGGGTCCACGGCTCTACGCGTTCAAGCAGCACAAGACGTAATACCCCGATCAGCTCTTGCCGGCCGCGAACGCCGGGCTCGCGCTCAGCGCCGCCAGAGCCAGCGCCACCACCAGGGACACCGACACTGTCCTACGCAAGGAACCCCATCCTCTCCCGCATTGTCGAAATCGTCTGTGCTGCAAGCGCGTGCGCATGCTCCGCACCCGCGGCCAGCACCGCCCGCACCTCTTCGTCGTCAGCGCGCAGCTCGGCGTGCCGCTCACGCACCGGCCGCAGCATCTCGATGACCGCCTCGGCGACGTCCTTCTTGAACGTGCCGTAGCCACCTCCGTCGTACCTGCCCTCGATCACCTCCTCGGGCTCGCCGGTGGCGATCGACATGATCTCGATCAGGTTCGCGATCCCTTCCTTGCCCTCGCCGCGCCGCACCTGGTTGCCCGAGTCGGTGACGGCTGACATGACCTTCTTGCGCACCACCTCGGGTGGGTCCCCGATCAGGACAGTGCCCTGCTCGGTGCCTCCGGTGGTCGACATCTTGCGGGTCGGCTCCTGCAGGTCCATGACCCGGCCGCCGACCGACGGGACGGCCGCCTCCGGCAGCCGCAGCGTCTCGCCGAACCGGTGGTTGAACCGCTGGGCGATGTTGCGCGCCAGCTCGACGTGCTGGCGCTGGTCGTCGCCCACCGGGAACGCGGTCGGTCTGGTAGAGCAGGATGTCCGCGGCCTGCAGCACCGGGTAGCTGAACAGCGCCAGCGACACCGAGTCCTTGCCCTCGCTCTTCTCCTTGAACTGCGCCATCCGCTGCAGCTCGCCCATCGTGGCAACAGCCGAGAGCAGCCAGCAGCCCTCGGTGTGCTCGGGCACCTGGCTCTGGACGAACAGCGTGCAGCGCGCGGGGTCGAGCCCGGCGGCAAGCAGGGTGGCGGCCGTATCGAGTGTGTTGTCGGCCAGCGTCTCCGGCGTCGTAGGGCACCGAGATCGAGTGGAGGTCGACGATGCAGTAGATCGCTTCGCCGAGGGACTGATCGGCCACGTACTGGCGGATCGCCCCGATGTAGTTGCCCAGGTGCTTACGGCCAGTGGGCTGGATGCCTGAGAAGACGCGAGCCATTGGCCGTCAACTGCTAACCGCGGGGCGGCGGATCCATACCCTCCAACCGTCCTCCTGCGGACTGTCTGCAAAGGCGTGCCCGATAGACTGATCGCGTGGTGAGCACACCGAATACGTGGTCGCCCTCGTCGTGGCGCGGGCGGCCGGCACTGCATCAGCCGGAATGGCCGGACCCCGAGCACGTCGAGGAGGTCGGCAAGCGCCTGGCGACGATGCCGCCGCTGGTGTTCGCCGGCGAGGCGCGCCGGCTGCGCGAGTCGCTGGGACAGGTCGCCGAGGGCCGGGCGTTTCTGCTCCAGGCCGGCGACTGCGCGGAGTCCTTCAACGATTTCTCGGCCATCAGCATCCGCGAGAAGCTGAAGATCATGCTCCAGATGGCAGCCGTGCTGACGTTTGGCTCGATGCTGCCGGTGGTCAAGGTGGGCCGGATCGCCGGCCAGTTCGTGAAGCCCCGCTCATCGGCCACCGAGGTCGTCGACGGCGTCGAGCTGCCGACGTTCCGCGGCCACATGGTGCACGACGACGCTCCCACCGCGGAGGCGCGCAGGTTCGACCCCGAGCGGATGGTGCAGGGCTACAACCACTCCGCCTCGACCCTCAACCTGCTGCGCGCGTTCACCAAGGGCGGCTTCGCCGACCTGACCCGCGTCCACTCCTGGAACCAGGAGTTCGTCGCCACCTCGCCGGAGGGCCGGCGCTACGAGGTGATCGCCTCCGAGATCGAGCGCGCGTTGCGGTTCATGGCCGCCTGCGGCATCGACCTCGCCACCGAGCGGTCGATTCACGAGGTCGACGTCTGGACGAGCCACGAGGGGTTGCTGCTGGAGTACGAGCAGGCGCTCACCCGCCGTGACTCGCTGACCGGCGACTGGTACGACTGCTCGGCGCACATGCTGTGGATCGGTGAGCGCACCCGCCGCCTCGACGGGGCGCACGTGGAGTTCTTCTCGGGTGTCGAGAACCCGATCGGCGTCAAGCTGGGGCCGACGGCCTCGGCAGCCGACGGTGGTGGAGCTGTGCGAGCAGCTCGATCCCGACCGCACGCCCGGCCGGCTGACGCTGATCGCCCGCATGGGCGCCTTGCAGGTGGGGGAGCTGCTGCCGCCGCTGATCGAGTCGGTGCGCGCGGCCGAGCACCCGGTGGTCTGGGTCTGCGACCCCATGCACGGCAACATGTTCCGACGCCGGGGGGCACCAAGACCCGGCGCTTCGAGGACATCCTGGCCGAGATCCAGGGCTTCTTCGCCGCCTGCCTGAGCAGCGGGGCCTGGCCGGGCGGCGTGCACCTGGAGTTCACCGGCGAGCATGTGACCGAGTGTCTGGGCGGCTCCGAGGTGGTGGTGGAGTCGGACCTCGATCACAACTACTCCACCCTCTGCGACCCCCGGCTGAACGCACGTCAATCCCTCGACCTCGCCTTTAGGGTTGCCGAGTTGATGCGCGCTGCAGAAGACGCCCAATGACCAGGGTCGCCGTGGTCGGCCTGGGCCTGATCGGAGGCTCGCTCGCGCTTGCGGCAAGCGAGCGGCGGCGACCACGTGACCGGCTACGACGCCGATCCCGAGGTGGGGCCGGCGGGCCTGGAACGGGGAGCGCTGGCCGCGGTTGCGGACTCGCTGGACGAGGCGGTCGCCGAGGCCGAGCTGGCGCTCGTCTGCGGGCCGGTCAACAGCCTGCCGAGCCTGGTCGGTGAGACGCTCGCGGCCTGTCCGGAGAGCTGCGCCGTCAGCGACGTCGGCTCGACCAAGCAGCGGCTGGTCGAGGCGCTGGGCGGTGAGCCTCGCTTCGTCGGCGGCCACCCGGTGTGCGGCTCGGAGGCCCGCGGGATCGCAACGCCCGGGTCGACCTGTTTCGCGGGCGCCACCTACTTCCTGACGCCGGTGACCGGCACCGACCCGGCGCACCTGCGCACCCTGCACTCCTTCGTGACGGGGATCGGCGCCCGGCCGGTGGCGATCGACCCGGTGGCGCACGACCGGCTGGTCGGCATCACCAGCCACCTGCCGCATGCGATCGCCAACATGCTGATGAACCAGGCCGGCGCCGGCCGGGTGAACGGCCACGACCCGCTGGCCGCGACCGGCGGCGCGTTCCGGGACATGACCCGGGTGGCCGGCGCCAACCCGCGGATCTGGGTCGACATCTTTCTCGACAACCGCGAGCGATGCTGGACGGCCTGCGCGACTACGGCCGCCGCATCGACGAGCTGACGCGCGCGCTGGAGCGGGAGGACGCCGGGTTTCTGGCGCGCTGGATCGCCGAGGCGGCGGGGAACCGGCGACGCCTGCTCGAGGTCGCCTACCCGGTGCGCCCGAGGATCTGTGGCAGGTGCGGGTGCGCGTGCCCGACCGCCCAGGTGTCCTCTCCGGCGTCTTCCATGCGCTGGGTGCCGACAGCATCAACATCGAGGACTTCGAGCTGCACCACGAGTCGGCCGAGACGCGGCGGCATCGTGATGGTCACGATCGCCGGCGGCCCGCGAGGCTGAGCGCGCGGTCGAGCTGCTGGACGGCCTCGGATACGGCGCGATCGCCGCGCCGGCGGTGGAATGAGCGAGCCGATGGCACCTCCCCGGGGCGAGGAGCTCCACGTTCCACCGGCCGCCACGCTGGCCGGCGAGCTGAGCGTCCCCGGCGACAAGTCGATCAGCCACCGCGCGGTGATGGTCGGCTCGCTGACCGACGAGCCGGTGCGCGTGACCGGCTTCGGGGCCTCGGCCGACACGCTGGCCACCGTCGACGCCTTCCGCGCCATGGGCGTGCAGATCGAGCAGCGCGACGCCGAGTCGCTGGTCATGCACGGCGTCGGGATGCGGGGGCTGCGGCCGCCCGGAGGCCCGATCGACGTCCACAACGCGGGCACGCTGATGCGGATCCTGCCGGGCATCCTGGCCGGGCCAGGTGGGCACCTTCGGCTCGACGGCGACGAGAGCATCCGCCGCCGGCCGATGGAGCGGGTGGCGGCGCCGCTGCGCCAGATGGGTGTCGAGGTCGAGACCACCGACGGGCTGCCGCCGGTGACCGTGCACGCGAACGGCGAGGTCAGCCGGATCGAGCTACGCCCGCCGGTCGCGTCGGCGCAGGTGAAGTCGTGCGTGCTGTTCGCCGGTCTGTTCGCCGAGCGCGGGGTCACCGTTGTCGAGGAAGGCATCGCCGACCCGCGACCACACCGAGCGGATGCTGCAGCGGGCGGGGGTGCCGGTCGACCGCAAGCCCGGCCGGGTCGTCGCTGTCGCCGGTGCGCGAGCTGGTCCTGCCCGAGATCGAGGTGCCCGGCGACTTCTCGTCAGCGGCGCCGTTCATCGCCGCCGCCACCGTCCTGCAGGGCTCGAACCTGACGCTTCGCGGGATCAGCATCAACCCGACCCGCACCGGCCTGCTGGTCGTGCTGGAGCGGATGGGCGCGCGGGTCGGGCTGTTCGGCCGCCGCTGGGCGGCGCGGCGAGCCGGTGGCCGACATCGAGGTGCTGCCCGGCCGAGCTGGTGGCCACCGAGATCGAGCCGCGAGCTGGTGCCGTCGATGATCGACGAGCTGCCGCTGATGGTGCTGCTGGCGGGCTTCGCCCGCGGCACGACCACCATCCGCGGGGCGGGCGAGCTGCGGGTGAAGGAGTCCGACCGAATCGCCGGCCGTCGCCGACGCGCTGAACGCGATCGGCGGCCACGTGCGAGCCGCTGGAGGACGGCTTCCGGGTGCGCGGCGTGCCCGCACCGGCTGCGCGGCGGCCGGATCGACGCCGTCGGCGACCACCGGATCGCGATGCTGGGTGCGGTCGCCGGCGCCTGCTCGCAGGGCGGCGTCACGATCGAGGGCGCCGATGCCTGGCGGTCAGCTTCCCCGACTTCGCCGACCGGCTGGCGGCGGTGAGCACGTGAGTGGTTCTGGAACGTCGATGGTGATCACCATCGACGGGCCGGCCGGGGTCGGCAAGAGCACGGTGGCGCGCGCTGGTCGCCGAGCGGCTGGGCCTGCGCTACGTCGACACCGGCGCCATGTACCGCGAGCTGACGGCGGTGGCGCTGCGAGCGCGGCATGTCGCTGAACGACGGCGACGCGCTGGCCGCGCTGGTGGGCAGCCGCCGCCGGACGGTGTCGACCTCGCGCTCCGAGGCGCATCTCCGGCAACGTCAGCTCGGTCGCGCGGCACCCGCAGGTGCGGGCGCGGATGCGCGCTCGCCAGCGCGAGCTGGCGACGCGACGCGGTGCTCGAGGGCCGCGATACCGGCAGCATCGTCTGCCCGGAGGCCGACCTGAAGGTGTTCCTGGTGGCGTCCAGCCGGCGTCCGCGCCGAGCGCCGGGCCCGTCAGCTGCGGATGCCGGTCGACCAGGTGGAGCGGACGATCGTGGAGCGGGACAGCCTCGACTCCGAGCAGTCGGCGCCGGCAGCCGATGCGGTGCTGATCGACACCGGCGGGATGGATGCCTCCCAGGTCGCCAACGGATCGTCGAGCTGGCCGGGGAGCGGATGTGAGCGGCAGCCGCTACGACGGCATCGTGGTGGTGGCTGCGGGCGATCGCCGGCCCGCTCGTGCGGGTGCTGCTGCGCCCCCAGGTCACGGGGCGGGAGCGCCTGCCGGCGTCCGGGCCGGTGCTGTTCGTCTCCAACCACGAGGCCTGGTGGGACATCCCGCTGATCGGCTACGCATCGCCGCGGCCGGTGCGCTTCATGGCCAAGTCGGAGCTGTTCAGGAACCGGGCGATCGGCGGCTTCCTGCGCAAGGGCGGGGCGTTCCCGGTGCGCCGCGGCGAGCCCGACCGCGACGTGTTCCGCACGGTGCACGACGCCTTCACCGACGGCGACATCGTCGGCGTGTTCCTGCAGGGCCACCGCCAGGCGGAGCTGGCGGATGCCAAGGCCGGCGCCGGCCGGATCGCCATCGTCGAGTCGGCGCCGGTGGTGCCGTTGCCGTCAGAGGCACCAGGGAGTGGCGCCTGGGCCGCAGCGGTGCAGATCGTGTTCGGCGAGCCGCGGAGTGTACGAGAAGGGCGAGCGCCGCCCGGGAGAGGCCTACCGGGAGACCGCCGACGAGCTGCTGGAGCAGATCCGCCGGCTGCGGGACGGTGGCTCGTGAGCGACGAGCCCGAAACACCTACCGCCGAGCCGCGAGTCGCAGGTGCTGGCGGGGACGGTCGCCGTCGTCGGCTTCCCCAATGCCGGGAAGTCGACGCTGATCAACCGGCTGACCTCGTCGCGGAGGGCGGTGGTGCATGAGATGCCCGGCGTCACCCGAGACCGCACCGAGACGCTGTGCGAGTGGCGCGGCCACACGTTCCGGCTGATCGACACCGGCGGGCTCGACGTCGCAGACGACTCGCCGATGCAGGCCGAAGTGGCGGCGCAGGCGCGGGTGGCGGTGGAGGAGGCCGACCTGGTGCTGCTGGTGGTCGACGCCCGGGCCGGTCTGGTGGCGGGTGACGAGGAGATCGCGCAGATCCTGCGCCGCTCGGGCACGCCCGTGCTGCTGGTCGCCAACAAGGTCGACGACCTCGCTCACGAGGCGGATGCGCTGGAGCTGCACCGGCTGGGACTGGGCGACCCGATGCCGATGTCGGCCGTGCACGGACGCGGCACCGGAGACCTGCTGGACGCGGTGGTCGAGCGGCTGGACGCGATCGAGGGCGCCCGCCACGATGAGCGGCTGGGTGACGAGCTCGGCGTCGCGATCCTGGGCCGTCCGAACGTCGGCAAGTCGTCGCTGCTGAACGCGATCCTGGGCCGTCCGCGGGTGATCGTCGCCGATCAGCCGGGGACGACCCGCGACGCGGTCGACACGGTGATCGAGCGGGGCGACCGCCGAATCCGGCTGATCGACACGGCCGGCATCCGCCGCAAGCGCAAGCACCGGCAGGGGATCGAGTACTACAGCGAGCTGCGGGCGCTGCAGGCAGCCGAGCGGGCGGACATCGCGCTGGTCCTGATCGACGCATCCGAGGGCGTCACGGAGGGCGATCTGTCGGTGGCCGACGACGCGCGCAAGGCGCGGCTGCGGCACACTCGTCGTGCTCTCGAAGTGGGATATCAGCACCGTCACGGTGGACGACGTCCGCGACCGGATCGGCGTCAAGCTCCGCCAGAGACCTGCCATCGTCACGACCTCGGCGCTGACCGGGCGCAACGTCGACAAGCTGATGGACGCCGTCGAGGAGCTGTTCGTCCGCTACACGTCCCGGGTCGGCACCGGCGTGCTGAACCGGGCGCTGGAGGAGATCACCTCGGCCCGCGAGCTGCCCCGCTCCGGCCGGCGGCGGCTCAACGTGCTCTACGGGACGCAGTACACAACACGGCCGCCAAGGTTCAGAATCGTCGTCAACGATCGCCGGCTGGTGACGCGTGACTTCGCCTACTACGTCGAGAACCAGCTGCGGCGGCGCCTCGACCTGGAGGGCTGTCCGTTGATCATCGATTTCCAGAGCCGCTCGTGAGGACATTCGTGCTCGGCTGCGGGCAGCTGGGGGACGGCGTTCTCCCGGCATGCTGGTCGCGGCCGGGCACGACACGACGCTGGTCTGCCGTGACGCCGAGCAGGCGGAGGCGATCGGAGCTGCGCCACCGCAACCCGCGCTACCTGTTCGACGTCGAGCTGCCCGAGGCGCTGGAGGCGACCACCCTCGAGCGACGCCGAGCTGGAAGGGGCGGAGCTGGTGGCGCTGGCGGTGCCCAGCCGCGCGTTCGTGGCGACGGTCGGGTCGGCTGGCGGGCGGTTGTCGCCGCGACGCCGTGCTGCTGTCGCTGACCAAGGGGCTCGACCCGGCGACCGGCCGGCGGCTGTCGGAGGTGCTGGTCGAGCTGGCCGCCCCGACCGGGTGGCGGTGCTGTCGGGCCCGAACCACGCCGAGGAGGTGGTGCGCGACGTGCCCGACCGCGTCGGTGATCGCCAGCGCGGACATGGAGCTGGCGCGCCGGCTGCAGTGTGCGATCAGCGACGTCGAGGCTGCGGATCTACGCCTCGCATCGACGTGGTCGGCGTCGAGCTGTGCGCCGCCGCCAAGAACGTGATGGGGCTGGCGGCGGGAGTCTCGGACGGCCTCGGTTTCGGCGACAACGCCAAGGCGGCCATCATCACGCGCGGAATGGCGGAGATGTTCCGGCTGGGCTCGGCCTTCGGCGCCCGCGAGCGCACGTACATGGGCCTGGCCGGGATGGGCGACCTGGTCGCCACCTGCACGTCCCGCCACTCGCGCAACCGGCGCGCCGGGGAGCTGCTGGCCCGCGGCGTGCCCAGCGACTGGGTCGAGCGCGGAGATCGGCCAGGTCGCCGAGGGCCTGACCACGGCGCCGACGCTGCGCGACCTGGCGCGTCGCACGGGTTGGAGCTGCCGATCACCGCGGGGTCTGCCGACCTCGCGTCTCGGCGGCAAGACCGCGATGGAAGTCCTGGGCGAGCTGATGGCCCGCGAGCCCACCGAGGAGTAGTCGCGTCGGGGCGGCCTGGGTCGGGGCTACGCACGCCGGCGCGCCGCGTGAATAGCCGACGGCCATCGGCCGCTCGCAGCCCACGTCCGGGGTCGTCGACTGGCGTCCTGCCACTTGGCACGTGTCCGAGTGCCCATAGGTTTCTGCGCGCGCTGTCGTGACAATCTCGCCTGCCGCCGCTCGCTACAGTAAGCGCCGTGAGCAGGGAGTTCCTGTTCACGTCCGAGTCGGTGACCGAGGGCCATCCGGACAAGGTGGCCGACCAGATCGCCGACGGCGTGCTGGACGCCGTGCTCGGCCAGGATCCCGCCGGCCGCGTTGCCTGCGAGGTGCTTGTGCACGACCGGCCTCGTGATCGTCGCCGGCGAGATCACGCACCGACGCGTACGTCGACATCCCGCGGGTCGTGCGCGAGACGGTGCACGACATCGGCTACACCAGCTCCGACTTCGGCTTCGACTCCGCGACCTGCGGCGTGATGGTCGCGCTCGACGAGCAGTCGCCCGACATCGGCCGGGCGTCGACGCGTCCTACGAGGCGCAGCCGACGGCGGCGCGACGGCCGACCTCGACAGCAGGGCGCCGGCGACCAGGGCATGATGTTCGGCTACGCCTGCCGACGAGACGCCCGAGCTGATGCCGCTGCCGATCTCGCTCGCCCACAAGATCACCGCGCGGCTGGCCGAGGTCGCGCAAGAGCGGGCGTGCTGCCGCTACCTGCGTCCGGACGGCAAGGCGCAGGTCACCGTGCGCTACGACGAGCAGGACGGCCGGCTCGTCCCGATCGCGTCGACGGCGTGCTGGTCTCGACCCAGCACGCACCCGGACGTGCCGACGTCGAGCACGCAGATCAGGCGCGACATCGTCGAGCACGTGCTGCGCCCGGTGATCCCGGCGACCTCTGCCCGGCCGAGCGGCTCGGCGAGCCTGGCTTCGTGCTCGTCAACCCGACCGGCCGGTTCGTCACCGGCGGCCCGATGGGCGACACCGGGCTGACCGGCCGCAAGCTGGTCGTCGACACCTACGGCGGCGCCGCGCGCCACGGCGGCGGCGCCTTCTCCGGCAAGGATCCGTCCAAGGTCGACCGCTCGGCCGCCTACGCCGCCCGCTGGGTCGCCAAGAACATCGTCGCGGCCGGCCTGGCGGCGCGCTGCCGAGGTGCAGGTCGCCTACGCGATCGGCGTCGCCCATCCGGTGTCGGTCATGGTCGAGACTCGGCACCGAGACGTCGATCCGGTCGGTCGATCGAGCGCGCGCGTGAGCGAGGTCTTCGACCTGCGCCCGGCGGCGATCATCCGCGACCTCGACCTGCTGCGCCCGATCTACCGCGAGACCTCGACCTACGGCCACTTCGGGCGCACCGGCCGCGAGTTCACGTGGGAGCGCACGACGCGCGCCGAGGCGCTGCGCGAGGCCTGCGGGCTCGAGCAGCGCACCCCGGCCTGATCGCCCGGCGTTCAGCCGCTGGTCACCGCCCGGGCGGTCGACCGCGGGTTCGACTACCTGGTGCCCGACGAGCTGGCCGCGGACGTCGTCGTCGGGTCGCGGGTGCGCGTGCCGCTGGGGGCGCGCAGCGTCGAGGGCGTCGTCCTGGAGCTGACGGAGGAGCCACAGCACGACGAGCTCCGCGAGCTGGAGGAGATCGCCGGCGCGGTCCCGGCGTCGCTGCTGGAGCTGGCCCCCTGGATGGCCGAGTCCTACGCCTCGACCCTGCCCCGGGCGCTGGCCCTCGTGATCCCGCCGCCGCCGCCGAAGCGGGCGCTGCGCCGCACGGCGCCGGAGCCGCCGCCCGACAACGCCGGTCGAGCTGACCGACGCGCAGACGGCGGCCGTCGCCGCCTGCCTGGAGGCGATCGAGGCGGGCGATCGGGAACGTGCTGATCCACGGCGTCACCGGCTCGGGCAAGACCGAGGTCTACCTGCGCGTGATCGAGCAGGTGCTCGACGCGGGAAGGGGGCGATCGTGCTGGTGCCCGAGATCGCGCTGACGCCGCAGACGGCCGGCCGTTTCGCCGCCCGCTTCGGCGAGACGGTGGCGGTGCTGCACAGCGGTCTGACGCCGGCGCAGCGCGGAGCCGAGCAGCCCGCATCGCCGCCGGCGAGGCGCGGGTGGTGGTGGGGGCGCGGTCGGCGATGTTCGCCGCCGTCCCCGACCTGGGCGTGATCGTGATCGACGAGGAGCACGACGCCTCCTACAAGCACGAGGCCGATCCTCGCTACGACGCCCGCCGGGTGGCCGCGAAGCGCGCCCGGCTGGAGGACGCGCTGGTGGTGTTCGGCAGCGCCACACCCCGGCCCGAGTCGTGGCAGGGCATCGCCCGCCGCGTCGCGCTGCCGGGCCGGGTCGGCGGAGAACTGCCGCGCGTGCGAGGTGGTCGACCTGCGCCGCGACGGCGGCTACCCGCTCAGCCGACCGCTGCTGGACGCGCTGGGCCGGATCGAGGACGCCGGCGGGCGGGCGATCCTGCTGCAGAACCGGCGCGGCGCCGCCGCCGCGATCCACTGCCGGACCTGCGCCGCGTCGTTCCGCTGCCCGCGCTGCGACGTCTCGCTCTCGCCTGCACGGCCGCAGCCGGCTGCGTCTGCCACCACTGCGGCCACAGCGAGCACCTCCCGCGCGCCTGCCCGGCCTGCGGCTCGGTCGACCTGACCCGGATCGGAGCCGGCACCGAGCGGGTGGAGGAGGAGCTACGACGCGCGCTTCCCGGGCCTGCAGGTGCTGCGTCTGGACGCCGACATCGCGGCCCGCGCCGGCGAGCCCGAGGCGACGCTCGGACGCGTTCCGCGAGGCCGAGCGGCGCGGTGCTGATCGGGACGCAGCTGGTTGCCAAGGGGCACGACGTGCCCGGAGTCACCGTGGCGGCGGTGCTGGATGCCGAGACCGGGCTGCTGATGCCCGACTTCCGGGCCGAGGAGCGCACGTTCGCCCTGCTGACCCAGCTTGCCGGCCGTCCCGGCACGGCCCGGCGACCCGCGCGGCCGGGTGATCGTCCAGGCCTGGGATCCCGGGTGCGCGGCCGGTGCAGCTGGCGACGCGGCATGCCGTCGCCGGAGTTCCTGGACGGCGAGCTGGAGCGCAGACGGGAGCTCGGCTATCCGCCGTTCCTGCGGCTGGTGCGGGTGCTGGTCACCGGGCCCGACGACGAGCGTCGCCAGGCGTCGCCCGCGACGCTGGTCGACGCCGCCCGGCCGGTGCTCGAGGGGGACACCATCCTCGGCCCGGCGCCGCTGTTCCGGATCCGCGACCGGGCCCGATCGCACGTGCTGATCAAGACGCCTGTCCCAGCCCGCGCGGCGACTGTGCTCCGCGGCTTGCTTCGCGACCTGGCGACCGACCTGGGGCGCGCGTCGGCGACCGCCGTCGTCGACGTCGACCCCGACCGTCGCCTGATTCACCTGCTGCGGCGCTAGAACCGCCGCGGCGGCGGCCAGATCTGTTCGCCCAGCCAGGCGAGCGCCGTGAGGCCGAGCACGCCGAAGGCCGAGGTCTGGACCGTCTCCTCGAGCTTGATGAAGCCTGAGGCGCCGATACCGATCGCACTGTTCGTCCTGATCCAGAACTCGTACACGCAGATCAGGGTCCACAACACCGATCCCGCGAGGGCTGCGGCTGACCAGGGACGAACCTTTATCCGCTCCATCGCTGGTGACAGTACAAAGCCCACCGGACGTGCGGCCGCTGTACCAGGGCCGTCAGGTAGCGTTCGCGTCATGTCCAGAGCCCTGATCATCGTCGACATCCAGAACGACTACTTCCCGGGCGGCCGCCACGAGCTGGTCGGCCCGGAGCAAGCGGCGGCCGCCGCACGCACGGTGCTCGACCGCTTTCGCGCATCCGGCGAGCCGGTCGTCCACCTCCAGCACGTCTGGGACGCGCCGGACGCCGCGTTCTTCGCCCCCGGCACGCCCGGGCGTCGAGATCCACGAGAGCGTGCGCCCGGCCGACGGCGAGCCGGTGATCCAGAAGGCGTACCCGAACGGCTTCCTCGAGACCGACCTCGAGGCGCGAGCTGCGGGCGGCCGGCGCCGAATCCGTGGTCGTCTGCGGGATGATGACCAGCATGTGCGTGGATGCGACCGTTCGCGCCGCGGCCGACCTCGGCTTCGAGTGCACGGTCGTCCCCGATGCGTGCGCCACGCTGGATCTCGAGTTCCGTGGCGCGCCGATACCCGCGGCGCAGGTGCACGGGGCGTTCCTGTCTGCTCTCTCCGACAGCTACGCGAAGCTAGCATCACCCGATGAGCTCTGAGCAAAGCCGAGCAGCCTGAAGAGGTCGACGAGGCCGAGGAGCCGACGAGCCGAAGAGTCCGGCCGTCCCAGCCCCGCGCGAGCTGCCGCGAGTGGCGGGCCGCCGCGATGCGGATCGTGCGCCAGTTCCCCGACCCGGTGCTGCGGAACCCGGCAGCCGAGGTGGGCGAGTTCGACGACGACGTGCGGGCGCTGGTGCAGCGGCTCGGCGACGTCATGAAGCGTGCCCACGGCGTCGGCCTGGCCGCTCCGCAGATCGGCGTGTCCGCGGCGGGTGCTGGTCTACCGGGCCCGTGAGGACGACGACTTCAAGGTGCTGGTCAACCCACGCTTCGTCGAGAAGTCGGAGGAGACGGACGTCGACACCGAGGGCTGCCTGTCGCTGCTCGGCGGCGAGCTGACGGTGCCGGTGGAGCGACACGCGCGGGTGCGGGTAAGCGCGCTGGACGGCGAGGGCGAGGCGCTGCGAGTTCGACGCCGAAGGGTTCGAGGCGCGCGTGATCCAGCACGAGGTCGACCACCTCGACGGCGTGCTGATGGTCGACCGGGCCCCCCAGGAGGATCGCCGCGGGGCCTTGCGGGAGCTGCGCCTGCGAGCAGGGTGAGCGTCGCCTTCTTCGGCACCTCGGAGTTCGGGGCCGCCGTGCTGCGCGTCGCTGGTGGAGCGGGGCAACGTGGAGGTGTCGACGGTGGTCAGCCAGCCCGACCGCGCGTCTGGCCGCGGGCGCAAGTCAGGTTCGCCGCCGGTGGCGGACGCGGCGCGCGAGCTGGGAATCGAGCTGCTGCAGCCGGAGGACGCCAGCGCGGCGCCGCCGGACGCCGAGGCCGGGATCGTGGTCGCGTTCGGCCAGATCCTCCGCGATCCGCTGTTGACTGCCTATCCGCTCTTCAACCTGCACCCGTCCCATCTCCCCCGGTGGCGCGGGGCGGCGCCGGTCGAGCGGGCGATCATGGCCGGAGACACCGAGACCGCGGTGGCGGTGATCGGGCTGGTGGCCGACCTGGATGCGGGCCCCATCTACGCAATGACGCCGATCTCGATCGGGCCCCACGACGACGCCGGCGCGGTTCGCGCGGCGGCCCTGGAGATCGGCGTGCCTCTGCTCGAGCAGGCGGTCGCCGGCCGCCTGCACCCGCAGCCGCAGGCCGCCGACGGCGTGACATACGCCCACAAGCTGGCGCCGAACGACCGGCTGCTCGACTGGAGCCGGCCTGCGGTCGGAGCTCGATCGCCAGGTGCGGGCGCTGAGCCCGCACATCGGCGCCCGGACGACGCTCGACGGGCGCGACCTCACGGTCTGGCTGGCGCGGCCGCTCGAAGACGGCCCCGAGCCGGGAGCGGTGGCGGAGCCGCTGGTGATCGGGTGTGGCAGCGGGGCGCTGGAGGTGCTGGAGATTCAGCCCTCCGGCGGCCGGCGGATGCCCGCGGTCGACTACCTGCGCGGCCTGCGAGCGCCGCCGCAGCACGCGGCGTGACTGCGCGGCGCGTCGCCTGGGAAGTGGTGCGGCGGACGTTCGACCGCGGCGCCTACACCGACCGCGCGTTTCCGCGCCGAGGCTCAGCGGGCGGGCCTGGATCCCGCGGGAGCGCCGCCAGGCGATGCGGCTGGCATATGGCACCGTTCAGCGGCGCCGCACCCTCGACGCTGCGATCGAACAGCTCGGCGGCCGGCCGCCGATGCGGCTGCAGGCGCCGCTTCGCCACGCCCTGCGGGTGTCTGCCTACGAGCTGCTGTTCGACAGCGGGGTGCCGGCGCGGGCGGCGGTCAGCGAGGGCGTGGAGCTTGCGCGTGCGGTCGCGGGCGAGCGCATCAGCGGTCTTGCAAACGCCGTGCTGCGGCGGATCGCCGAGGCGCCCGGAGGGGTGGCTGGAGAGGTTGCCGGTTGCGGTGCGACTGTCGTATCCGGACTGGGTGATCGAGGAGTGGGTCGGCGCTGCTGGGGGCTGCCGAGGCCGAGCAGCTGGGCGAGGCCCAGAACCAGCCGTCGGAGCCGGCTGTGCGGGTGAACACGCTGCGCGGGGAGGTGCCCGACCTGGGCGTTCGCACCCATGGCGACCCCGACCTGCCGGAGGCGCTGGTGCTGGACGAGCCGTTCGACGTGCTCGGTTCGCCTGCGTTCCGCGACGGGCTGATCTGGCCCCAGTCACGCTCCTCGATGCAGGTCGGGCGCGCGGTCGCCGCCGAGCCCGGCATGCGCGTGCTCGACCTCTGCGCTGCGCCCGGCGGCAAGTCGGGCCACCTGGCGGCGCTGATGGAGGATCAGCGGTCGAGCTGGTCTGCGTCGAGCGCCACCGCGGCCGGGCGGCAGAGCTGGAGCGCACGCTGCGCCGCCTGGGCGTCACCTGCGCCCGCGTCGAGGTGGCCGATGTGCTGGACGTTGCCGGCGGTGGCTACGACCGGATCCTGCTCGACCCGCCCTGCAGCGGCCTGGGCGTGTTGTCCGGACGGCCGGACGCCCGCTGGCGGCGGCAGGCCGCCGACGTCGACGGAGCTCGCGGGCATCCAGCGCGCGATGCTGGAGCACGCCCGAAGCCTGCTGAGCCCCGGCGGCCGCCTCGTCTACTCGGTCTGCACCCTCACCCGTGCAGAGTGAGAGGGGGTACGTCGCGCGGGCCGATGTTGCTGCCGCAGGCACGGGTAGCGACGGGTTCTACGTGGCGGTCGCGTAGGTACCCACCGTGCCCTGAGCTGATCAGCGCCGCCCGTACCTCATCGAAGTTCTCGATGTTTCCGCCCTGCGGGCCGCTTGCGATCTTGCGGAGCTGGCTCTCCAGGGACATCGAGTGTGGATCGAGCCCGAGGAAGCTCGCGACCCGCCCGATCTCGCCGGCCGGGTCGGCGGAGAGGTCCTCGTAGACCACCTCCGCCGTCCGTGTCCGCGTCACCTGCAGCGGGCGGCGCATCCGCCCGATCGTCCGCTCGTGCGCCTCGACCGCGGAGACGAACTCACGCGGATCCACGCGCACCGTCGCCTGCACCACCGGCCGGTCGGCAGTGTCGTGGCCGCCCGACTTGCCGCGCCCTCCATCGCGTAGCGGGAGAGGACGCAATCCACGGCGTTGTGCGCACGAGGTGGACGACCAGCACCGATGTCGCCCGCAGGTACAGGCTCGCCAGCGGGTGCGCGCGGGCGTGCCCGTACATCAGCTTGAACCCGACGGCCCCGGATCCCTCGCCGCTGGCATAGAGGTCGCGCAGTGTACGCGACGGAGGCCGGCGGCCGACACCGTTCGCCCACGCTCTCGCTTGTACGGCACGAACGGGGGCGAAGGTCATTGGCGCCGAACCGGAACGGCTTCACGCGGTTGCGGCCTTGAACGGCTCGCCGTACACCACAGCGTCGGGATGGCAGTAGAGGGTGTCGATGAACCAGGTCGAACCGCTTCGCGGCGACGGTCAGCGACCACGAAACGCGTCGGGCTGAGGTGAGGGTCAGGCATGCCGATCCAGTATCGGATCCGCCACCGGCCCAGTCAGACCGCGAGCCGGGCGATGCCGACCCGGGCCGAGCGCGAGGGGAGCCCCGGCCCGGGTCGTGTGTTGCCGACCAGAAAGAGCGTGGAGCGGCGACGGTCTGGAGCATCAGTCTCACCCCCTGAAGTCTTCGGCGATTCTCCAGTCAAGAAGAAACTTCGTCAACACACGCGTGTTCAGGTGGCGAAGCTGCTGGAGTAGAGTCCCCGCCGTGCAGAACTGGCCCACGAGCATGCAGGTCGCGCCGTCGATCCTGTCCGCCGACTTCGGCCGCATGCGAGAGCAGGTGCGCGACGTGATGGACGCCGGCGCGCGGGTCATCCACGTCGACGTCATGGACGGCCACTTCGTCCCGGTGATCACGTTCGGGCCCAAGATGCTGGCCGACATCGCCGACGAGATCCACGCCCACGGCGGCTTCGCCGACGTCCACCTGATGATCGAGCAGCCCGAGCGGCACCTCGAGCAGTTCGCCGCGGCCGGGGCCGACAGCATCACCGTCCACGTCGAGACCTGCCCGCACCTGCACTACACGCTGCACCAGATCCAGGAGCTGGGCTGCCGGGCGGGCGTCACGCTGAACCCGGCCACGCCGGTGGAGGCCGTCGAGGAGGCGGCCCGCTACGCCGACGTCCTGCTCTGCATGAGCGTCAACCCGGGCTGGGGCGGGCAGGCGTTCATCCCGGCCACGCTCGACCGGCTGCCCCGCGCTGCGCGAGTTCGCCAACCGCCGCGACGGGTGTTGCCGTGGAGGTCGACGGCGGCGTCCACGACCTGACGGTCGCCAGCGTCTACCGCGCGGGCGCGAACATCCTGGTGGCCGGGATCCGCGGTGTTCAGAGCGCCGTCTCCCGGCGAGAGCTACCGGCAGCTGGTCGAGACCGCCGAGGCCGCCGGCGTCGTCGCCTGGCAGTGACCGGCCGCCACATCGACGCCGTCGACGCCGGCCACCTGGCCCGGGCGCTCGAGCTGGCGGAGCGCGGCCGCCCGACTGCAGCGCCAAACCCGGTGGTGGGCTGCGTCATCGTGCGCGACGGGCGGGTGCTGGGCGAGGGCTGGCACGTCAGACCTGGGGGGCGACCACGCCGAGGTGGCCGCGCTGCACAGGCGGCCGGCGATGCCGCCGGCGCCACGGCCTACGTCAGCCTCGAGCCGTGCTGCCACCACGGCCGCACGCCGCCCTGCACCGACGCGCTGATCGCAGCCGGCGTCGCCCGGGTCGTCGTCGCCGCCCTCGATCCCGAGCGCCAAGGTCAACGGCCGGGGCGTCGAGCTGCTGCGCGCGGCCGGGATCGACGTCGACGTCGCCGAGGGCGAGCTCGGAGCATGCTGCCCGCCGCCAGAACCAGCCGTTCCGCGCGCTGCACCTTCTCGGCCGTCCGCTGGTGACGGGCAAGGCGGCCGTCTCGCTGGACGGCGCAACCGCGGATGCCGCCGGCCGCTCGCAGTGGATCTCCTCGCCGGAGAGCCGCGCGCTCGTCCACCGCTGGCGGCAGGAGTCGGCCGCAGTGGCGCGTCGGGATCGGCACCGCGCTGGCCGACGACCCGATGCTGACCGCCCGCGACGTCGATCCGCCGGCAGAGCGCCAGCCCCTGCGGGTCGTGTTCGACCGCCGGGCGCGGCTGCCGCTGAGCTCGGCGCTGGTCACCACCGCCGCGCGAGATCCCGGTGCGTCGTGACGTCTGCGAGCCCGGGAGCCGCAGGGCGCGCCGGGGTCGACGGCCGCCGGCGTCGAGGTGGTCGAGGCCACCGGGCTCGCCGACGCGCTGCACGAGCTGGGCGAGCGGAAGGTCACGTCGCTGCTGGTCGAGGGCGGCGCCGGGATCCTGGGCGCTCTGGTCGCCGACGGCCTGCTCGATCGGCTGGAGCTGTTCGTCGCGCCGGTCCTGCTGGGTGACGGCCGGCGGCTGATCGACGGCTGGTCGAGCCGGTCTGGGCGACGCGCCGCGCGCGCTGGCCCTGACCGCCGAGCAGCGTCGGCCCCGATATCCTCCTGCGCGCAGTGTTCCGGGAGGTCTGAGGCGGTGTTCACGGGGATCGTGGTCGAACAGGGGCGGGTCGTCGAGCCGGCGCCGCAGCTCGTGCTCGACGCGCCGCGGAATCGCGGCCGACGCCGCGCTCGGCGACTCGGTCGCGGTCGACGGCTGCTGCCTGACGGTGACGGCGATCGACGGCACCCGGCTCTCGTTCGACGCGGTGCCCGAGACGCTCCGGCTGACGACGCTGGGGGCGCTCGCGCCGGGCGACCGGGTGAACCTGGAGCCCGCCCTCCGCGCCGGCGACCGGATGGGCGGCCACCTGGTGCAGGGGCACGTCGACGACGTCGGCACGCTGGTCGAGTCGAAACGCCGGAGGGCGATCAGGTGCTGATGGTGTTCGAGGCGGCCGATTCGGTGCTCCGCTACGCCGTGCTGAAGGGGTCGATCGCGGTCAACGGGGTGAGCCTGACGGTGGCCCGGCTCGAGCCCGGCCGGTTCGCGGTCGCCGTCATCCCGCACACCCGCGAGGTGACCGGCCTGGGGGCGCTGGAGATCGGCGCACGCGTCAACCTCGAAGCCGACCTGTTCGGCAAGTACGTCGAGCGGATCGCAGGTTCGAGATGAGGTTCGACTGCTACCATCGTTGGACAAAAGCCTGATCTGAAGCCGGATCGGGCGTGGGGAGGCGGCAGCCGACATGACGGTAGACGAGCGGTACAAGGAGCTGTACGGCGACTCGCCGTTCTCTCCGGTCGAGGAAGCGATCGAGGAGATCCAGGCCGGCCGGATGGTGGTGGTCGTCGATTCGCCCGACCGCGAGAACGAGGGCGACCTGGTGATGGCCGCCGACGTGCGTCACCGCCGACGCGATCAACTTCATGGCGATGCACGCCCGCGGCCTGATCTGCCTGACGCTGACGCCGGAGCGCTGCGAGGAGCTCGGCCTGCCGATGATGACGCAGCGCAACAGGACGCCGCTACGAGACCGCCTTCACCGTCTCGATCGAGGCCCGCAACGGCGTCTCGACCGGGATCTCCGCCGCCGACCGCGCCCACACGATCCGGGTGGCGGTCGATCCCAGCGCCCGCGCCGAGGACCTGGTCCAGCCCGGGCACGTGTTCCCGCTGCGGGCCCGTCCGCACGGCGTGCTCGAGCGCACCGGCCAGACCGAGGCGTCGGTCGACCTGGCCCGGATGGCCGGGTTCAGCCCCGCCGGCGGTGATCTGCGAGGTGATGAACGACGACGGCACGATGGCGCGGATCCCCGACCTCGTCTCGCTACTGCCAGACCCACGGGCTGAAGATGATCACCGTCGCCGACCTCATCGCCTACCGCCACCGCCGCGAGAAGCTGGTGCGAGCGGATCGCGAGCGCCCGCATGCCCACCCGGTACGGCGAGTTCTCGCGCACGGCTACCGCTCGATGATCGACGGCCAGCAGCACGTCGCGCTGGTGATGGGGGACGTGGACGGCGCCCAGGACGTGCTGGTGCGCGTCCACTCCGAGTGCCTCACCGGCGACGTCTTCCACTCGCTGCGCTGCGACTGCGGCGAGCAGCTCGAGCGGGCGCTGGCGCAGATCGCCGCAGGAGGGCAGCGGCGTCCTGCTGTACCTGGCGCAGGAGGGCCGCGGCATCGGCCTGCTGAACAAGCTCCGCGCCTACGAGCTGCAGGAGCAGGGCCTCGACACGGTCGACGCCAACCTCGCGCTGGGTCTGCCCGGTCGACTCCCGCGACTACGGGATGGGCGCCCAGATCCTGGCCGACCTGGGCCTGTCGACGATCCGCATCCTGACCAACAACCCGAAGAAGATCGTCGGCCTCGAGGGCTACGGCCTGTCGGTCACCGAGCAGGTGCCGATCGTCGCGGAGCCGAACCCGGTCAACGCCGACTACCTGCGCACCAAGCGCGAGCGGATGGGGCACACGATCACGCACCAGGGCGTGCGCTTCGAGCCTGAGCCGGACGGCGTCCCGGGGCCGTTCACCGACGACCCGTTCGGCTACGCGATCCCCGCGACCAGCTCCAACCGCGCGTGAGCGAAGAGGGCGTCGGCGAGGTCAGGGTTCCGGAGGGCTGCACCGCCGTCATCGGACGGCCGCATCCCGACCAGGACTACGCGATCGTTGCCTCCCGCTACAACGCGGAGGTGGTCGAGAAGCTGCTGGAGGGCGCCGTCGAGGGGCTCGCCGGCCACGGCGTGTCGCGCGACCGGATCACGATCGTGCTCGTGCCCGGGCGCCTGGGAGCTGCCGCTGGCGTGCCGCCGGCTGGCGGAGGCGGGTGGCCACCACGCGGTGGTCGCGCTGGGCTGCGTGATCCGCGGCGAGACGCCGCACTTCGAGTACGTCTGCGCCGAGGCCGCGCGGGGCATCACCGATGCCAGCAAGGACACCGGCGTGCCGGTCGCGTTCGGCCTGCTGACGACCAACAACCTGCAGGAGGCGCTCGACCGGGCTGGCGGCAAGGCACGGCAACAAGGGTGCCGAGGCGGCCGAAGCCGCGGTCGAGATGGCGGGCCTCCTGCGCACGCTGCCGCGCCAGCGGCGCTGAGATCGAGCGATTCCGACTTGAGGCAGCGTGCGAGGCCTAGGCCGCCTGGCGAGCGAGGCCGGCTGGCGACGCTTGCACTGCTGCAGGTTTAGCACGAAACGCCTTTGGTGACGCGCCCGCTCTTGAGGCAGCGGTTGTGCACACGTAGGCGCGCGTCGGCGACCGTTCAGCATGATCCGGATGTGCTGCAGGTTCGGGTCGAAGCGGCGCTTGGGCCACCATCGAGTGGCTTCGGTTGTCACGCGAAACCGGGCTTCTTCGAGCAGATTGCACACACGCGGGACACAGAAGTTCCTTCCGTCGAACGGACGCGCGCCGCACTATAGCGCGCAACTCGCGCCTGGGGACGGCGGAGCGTCTCAGGCAGTGGATGGCCGAGCGCGCACTTTCGTCCGCGCCCGACCCAAGGCGGGTGGAGGGCACCCTCACGATCGCCAACGAGGTGATCTCGCAGATCGTGGGTCAGACCGTGCTCGAGTGCTACGGCGTGGTGGGGATGGCGGCCACCAACCTCACCCAGGGCGTCGCCCGCCTGCTGTCCCGGGAGCGGATCACGCAGGGGGTGGCCGTCCGCCGCGAGGCCGGCGGGCTTGCCATCGAGCTCTACATCGTGGTGGAGTACGGTCTCAACCTCGCGGAGGTGGCGACCAGCGTCCGCTCCCGTGTCCGCTACCAGGTCGAGAAGCTGACGCAGCTACCCGTCTCCTCCCTCCAGATCCACATCCAGGGAGTCAAGCGCACCTCATGACACCAGCCGAGATCGCCCTCGCGCTGGCCCGCGGCGGGCGAGATGCGCTGGAGCGCGACCGCCAGCGGATCAACGACCTGAACGTCTACCCGGTGCCCGACGGCGACACCGGCAGCAACCTGGCCGACACCGCTGCCGCGCTGGTCGAGGGTCTCGACGACCCGACGCTGGCCGCCGCCGACCGCACGGCGCTGGCGCGGGCCGCCACGCGGGCGGCGCTGATGGGCGCGCGCGGCAACAGCGGCGTCATCCTGTCGCAGATCGTGCGCGGGTTCGCGGAAGGGTTGGGCCCGGGCGTCGGCAGCCTCGACGGAGCCACGGTTGCGCGACGCGCTGCGGGGCGCTGCAGACGCCGCCTACAGCGCCGTCCGCCAACCGGTCGAGGGCACCATGCTGACGGCGATTCGCGAGATGGCCGAGGCGGCCGAGGCGCAGGGCCCGGACGCGAGCCTGGAGCAGGTGCTGGACGCCGCCATGACCGCCGGCGCCGAGGCGGTCGAGCGCACGCCCGAGCTGCTGTCGGTGCTCAAGGACGCAGGCGTTGTCGACGCAGGCGCCGCCGGCCTGGTCGAGGCCGTCCGCGGGGCTGTCGCCGGCCTCCGCGGGGAGCGGCTGGAGCCCGCTCAGGAGGCGGTCGTCCGTCCCATCTCACCCGATGCGATCCACCTCGAGCCGTCCCGCTACACCTACTGCACCAGCTTCGTGGTCGAGGAGGAGGAGATCGACCGCGATCAGCTGGAGCGCGACCTGATGCCGCTCGGGGACTCGCTGCTGGTGGTCGGGGAGCCGCCGATGGTGAAGGTGCACGTGCATACCGACGACCCTGCGGCGGCTGCTGGCGATCGCGACCGACGTGGGGATGATCGACCGCGTCGAGGTGCGCAACATGCACCGCCAGACCGAGGAGCGAGAGCGGCGGTTGTCCGCAGAGGCAGCGCTGCGGCTGGTGCCGCCGCCGCAGGCGGATGCAATCGCCACCTCGGTGGTGGCCGTCGCTGTCGGCGAGGGCAACGCGCACACCTTCCGCGAGCTGGGCGTCGACGAGGTGGTGGAGGGCGGCCAGAGCATGAACCCCTCGACCGGCGAGATCGCCGAGGCCATCGCCCGCTGCGCCGGCGCGGGCGTCGTCGTGCTTCCCAACAACGGCAACGTGATCCTGGCCGCCGAACAGGCGGCGGCGCAGGCCGGCCGCCCGGTGCGGGTGGTGCCGACGCGGTCGATCCCGGCCGGGCTGGCGGCCCTGGAACGATTCGCCCCTGAGGGGGAGCTCGACCGCAACGCCGGCCGGATGCGGGCTGCCGCCGAGGGCGTGCGCACCGGGGAGCTGACCACGGCCGCCCGGGAGGCGACCCTCGACGGCGTCGCCGTCACCGCCGGCGACCACATCGGCCTGGTGGATGGCCGGCTGGTGGCAGCCGGAAGCGACGCCCGCACCGTCGTCGACGGGATCACCCGCGAGCTGCTGCGCGGCGAGCCCGGGCAGCTGACGGTCATCCGCGGCGACCCGGAGCCGTTCGACGTTGCTACCTGGCTGGGCAAGCTCCTCCACGACCGGCCGGGCCTGGAGGTGCGCGACCTGGATGGCGGCCAGCCCCTCTACGGCCTGCTCCTGGGAGCGTCGCCGGCTAGCCCAGGGGCAGGCAACCTGACCGCCGAGAACACTGCTGTCGTGCTCGACTCGACCGCCGACCTGGACGATCCCCAGGCCCGGCATGCCAACTGGCGGATGGTGCCGCTGACCGTGCGCTTCGGTGAGGAGGCGTTCCTCGACTACGTGGAGATGCGGCCCGACGAGTTCTACCGGCGGCTCGAGCAGGCGGACACGCTGCCACAGACGGCCGCCCCGTCGCCGGGTGCGTGGCAGGAGGAGTTCGAGGCGCTGGGCGAGTACAGCCGGATCATCGTGGTGGCGATCTCGTCGCAGGTCAGCGCCACGGCACAGACGGCTGAGCTGGGCGCGCGTGCGGTCGATCCCGGCGGCTCCAGGATCAGCGTGCTGGACGGCCTGTCGGTGTCGATCGGCACCCTGCTGCTGGCCGAGGGCGTGCAGCGGCTGCTCGTCCGGGGCACCACCGACAATGAGCTGATGAGCTGGTTTGGGCAGGCGCGCGATCGGCTGGGGGTGCTGGTCTCGGTCGACACGCTGGAGTACCTCGAGCGCGGCGGCCGGATCGGCCGTGCCCGGGCGCTGCTCGGCAACCTGCTGGGGCTGCGCCCGATGCTGACGCTGCGCGACGGCGCCGTCGAGCCATTCCGCCGCGTTCGCAGCCGCGCCCAGGCGATGCAGGAGTTCGAGCGGTTCCTGCGCAACGCGGTGCCGGAGTCGGGCACGGCGACGGCTGCCGTCGTGCACGCCCGCGACCCCGAGGGCGCCGAAGCGCTGCGGGCGATGATCGCCCGCGTCCGGCCGCGGGTCACGATCGAGCGGGTGGGCGAGCTGGGCGCCGTCGTCGGCACGCATGGCGGCCCGGGCACGCTGGCCATGGCCGTCCTGCCGGAATGACCTCCCGCCGCGGGTTCGCGGGGCTCGCGGTCGACTCCTTCCCGGCGCCCTTGCGAGCACCGCACCCGTCGCACCTGGAGGAGCCGATCGCGGAGGACAAGCGCACGCGCACCGCCCTCGCGTCGCTGCGCCCGCGGCCGCTGCGAACCGTCGACGACCTGCTCGAGCACGTGCCGTTCCGCTACGACGACTTCAGCCGCCGCGTCCGCATCGCCGACCTGCGGCCGGGCGAGGAGGCCACCATCGTCTGTACGGTCGACGGCGTCCGCCTGCGCCGCACCCGCCGCCGGAACCTGGTCATCATCGAGGCCCGGGTGCACGACGACTCCGGCCCCGGCGTGGTCGTCTGGTTCAACCAGCGCTACCTCTCCAAGCAGCTGCAGCCGGGCATGGTGCTCTCGATCCGCGGCGAGCGGCGGGCATCGATCGAGGCGGAGATCGCCGCCAAGAGCCACGAGATCCTCGACGCCGACGGCGACCAGCTGCACACGCTGGGCCTGGTGCCGGTCTACCGGGCCGGCGAGAAGATCGGCAGCCGCCGGCTGCGGGTGCTGGCGGCTGCGCTGCTGCCCCATGCGGGCGACCGGCCTGATCCGCTGCCCTCGCCGGTTCGCAGCTGCTGGAGGCTGCCGCTGCGCCGCGACGCGATCCACGCCAGCCACCAGCCGCGGAGCTGGCACGAGGCGAGACGCGCGCAGACCCGGCTCGCGTTCGAGGAGCTGTTCCTGCTCCAGGTGGGGCTGATCCGCCACCGGCGGGCGCTGGAGCGGACCAGCGTCGCGCCCGAGCTGGGGCAGCCGGGCGAGCTGTCCGCCCGGTTCCTGGAGGTGCTCGGGTTCGCAGCTGACCGGCGCGCAGCAGCGTGCGATCGCCGACATCGACCGCGATGTCGCCCGCAGCATCCCGATGCAGCGGCTGCTGCAGGGCGACGTCGGATCGGGCAAGACCGCGGTGGCCGTGCACGCCCTTCTGCGCGCCGTCGAGCACGGCGGCCAGGGCGCGCTGATGGCGCCGACCGAGACCCTGGCCGACGCAGCACCTGGGAGGCATCGCGGCGCTGCTGCCAGCCGCTGGGCGTGCGCGTGACCGCATGGTCAACGCGACTGCCGGCGGCCGAGCGCCGGGCGGCGCTGGGCGTGATCGAGTCGGGCGAGCCGCAGATCGTGGTCGGCACCCACGCCCTGATCCAGGACGCGGTGGTGTTCGGCGACCTGGAGCTGGTGGTGGTCGACGAGCAGCACCGCTTCGGCGTCGAGCAGCGGCAGACGCTGGCCGCCAAGGCCGAGGACAGCGGCGCCAGCCCGCACGTGCTGCACATGACGGCCACGCCGATCCCGCGCACGCTGGCGCTGACCGTCTACGGCGACCTCGACGTCTCCATCCTCGACGAGCTGCCACCCGGCCGGACGCCGGTGATCACCCGCCTGGTCCCGACCGCGCCGCCGCGACGAGGTGTTCGCGCGGATGCGGCGGCTGCTCGACCAGGGCCGGCAGGCCTACGTCGTCTGCCCGCTGGTCGTCGGAGTCCGAGTCTGCGCAGGCAACGGCCGCCGAGAGCGAGGGCCGGCGGCTGGCCGCAGGGGAGCTGAAGGGCTACCAGGTGGCGGTGCTGCACGGCCAGCAGCCGGCGGCCGAGCGGCGGCTGACGATGGACCGGTTCCGGGCGGGCGAGGTGCAGGTGCTGGTCGCCACCACCGTGATCGAGGTCGGCGTCGACGTGCCCAACGCCGTCCTGATGGTGATCGAGGAGGCCGACCGGTTCGGCCTCGCCCAGCTGCACCAGCTGCGCGGGCGGGTCGGCCGCGGAGCGCACGAGAGCTTCTGCGTCCTGATCGCCGACCCGGTCACCGAGGACGCCGAGCAGCGGCTGGCGGCGATGGTGCGGACGCACCGACGGCTTCGAGCTGGCCGAGGTCGACCTCGAGCTGCGCGGCGAGGGCAGCCTCATGGCGGCACGGCAGAGCGGCGTCCCCGACCTGCGCCACGCCCGCCTCTCGAAGCACCGCCGGCTGGCCGAGCTGGCACGCGAGGAGGCCCGCCGCTTCCTGGACGGCGACCCCGAGCTGCGCTCGCCGGCAGCAGAGCTGATCGAGGGCGAGGCGCGGCGCAGCTTCGGCGACGACCTCGACTGGCTGACACGCGCGTGATGCGATCGTTGCGGGAGAGAAGGGCGGCCGGCGGATCTCGGCGCCACGCGGGGCGGTCACCCGGCCGACCGGCGACCGGGTGCGCGAGGCGCTGTTCTCGATCCTCGGTGACATCGAGGGAGCCGAGGTGCTCGACGCCTTCGCCGGATCGGGCGCGCTGGGCCTGGAGGCGCTCTCCCGCGGGGCCGCCACGGCGACCTTCTGCGACACGTCGACGACGGCGCTGCGCGCCCTGCGGAGCAACATCGAGGCGCTCGGACTACGGCGAACGGGCGACCGTGCTGCGCCGCGACGCGCGCCGTCAGATGGCGGCGGACGCGGCCGCCGGCAGGCGGTACAACTTGATCCTCCTCGATCCCCCTTATAGGATGCTGCCCGCATTGCAACGGCATTTCGCCCTGCATATACCGCAGTTGCTGGCTCCTGGTGGACTGGCGGTCGTCGAATCACCCGGCGCTGCGCCTGCGCCAGAGCTCGCCGCTGCCAGTGCAGACCAGCCGACGCTACGGAGAGAGCCGGATCACGGTGTTCGCCGGTGAGTGATCGGATCGCCGTCTGCCCCGGCACCTACGACCCGGTCACGTTCGGCCACCTCGACATCATCCGCCGCGCCGGCATGCTGTTCGACAGGGTGGTGGTCGGGGTCGTCCGCCAGCCGCGCCACAAGCAGACGACGTTGTTCTCGGTCGAGGAGCGGGTCTCGTTCATCGCCGACTCGCTGGGGCCGGACTGGAACGGCGAGGTGACCGGATTCAGCACGCTGGTGGTGGACTTCGCCCGCTCCGTCGGGGCCCGGGCGATCATCAAAGGGCTGCGTGCCGTCTCGGACTTCGAGTGGGAGTTCCAGATGAACAATCTCAACCGGGGACTGGATCCCGATGTCGAGACCGTCTACATGATGAGCACGCCGGAGTACAGTTTCCTTTCGTCCCGCGGGGTGCGTGAGATCGCATCCTTCGGCGGCCCCGTGGCACAGTACGTACCTGAGCAGGTTGCGCGCCGGCTGGCGGAGATGCACGCCGGCGGCGATGGATGAGACTGAGGAGAGTCCGTGGACGTTCTGGTGTTGATCGACAAGCTGGATGAGCTGGTGCAGACCGCCAAGGGCGTGCCCATGACGGACCAGGTGCGCATCGACCGGGAGGAGATCTGGGAGATCATCGATCAGATGCGCTCCACGATCCCGGAGGAGATCAAGCAGGCCCGCTGGATCGTCAAGGAGCGCCAGGAGATGCTGGCCGAGGCGAAGCGCGAGGCGGAGCGGCTGATCAGCGAGGCCCGTGAACAGGCCGCGCGCGAGGCGTCGCAGCAGGAGGTCGTGAAGCTCGCCGAGCGGCAGGCCCAGGAGCTGCTGGACCAGGCGCGCCTCAAGGAGCGCGAGACGCGGCTGGGCGCGGAGGACTACGCCGACGGCATCCTCGAGAACCTCGAGGTGAACCTCAGCAAGTTCCTGTCTGCGGTGGAGCGCGGCCGCGAGCAGTTGGCCACGCGTGGCGAGGCGACCGGCGCCGGCACTGCCGGCTTCGACGCCCGCTGACATCCGAGGCGAGGATGAAGGAGAATCCCGTGGAAGCGCCGCAGCTGTTCGATTTGCGCCCGCTGCGCCTGAGGCCGGGCGACGTGCGCCACGAGCGGTGGCCGGTCGAGTTCCCGACCCTGACGCTGGCGGGTCAGCCGTTCACCGTCGAGCCGAACCCGATCGAGGTGCGGCTGGAGTTCCAGCGGACGAACGACGGCCTGTACCTGAAGCTGGCCTTCGAGGCGGAGCTGGCCGGGCCCTGCTACCGGTGCCTCGAGCCCGCCCGCTGCCCCGTCAAGGTGCGGGCGAGCGAGTATCACGCGAACAACCCGCAGGGCGACGACCACCTGGTCAGCGACTACGTCGACCGCGACCAGGTCGACGTCACGGCCTGGGCGCTGGACGAGCTGGCGACCGCCATCCCGGAGAAGATCCTGTGCCGTCCCGACTGCGTCGGCTTGTGCGCTCGCTGCGGCGAGCGGCTGGTCGACGGAGTCGACCATGACTGCGGCTCCGAGGAGCTCGATACCCGCTGGGATGCGTTGCGGAAGCTGCTATAACTTCGGGGCTCATGGCAGTCCCAAAGAAGAAAACATCCAAGGCCCGTCGCGACAAGCGGCGCGCCACGCACTCGATCCTGGCGCCGACGCTCAGCGAGTGTCCGCAGTGCCACCATCCGGTGCGTCCGCACCATCTCTGCCGCAACTGCGGCCACTACCGGGGGCGTGAGGTCGAGCCCCTCGCCGAAGTCGCGCCCTAAGGCGGACGAGGGGGCCGGCCATGAGCGCAGCCACCATCGCCCTCGATGCGATGGGAGGAGACAGGGCGCCGGCCGAGACGGTAGCCGGCGCGGTCGACGCGGCGCAGGCGGGTCAGCGGGTGGTGCTCTGCGGCCCGCAGGCAGCAGATGCAGCAGGAGCTCGGCGGGGCACGGCGACGTGCCGGGGATCGAGGTCGTCGACGCGCCCGGCGTGATCGACTTCCACGACGAGCCGGTGGCGGCGGTGCGCGCGCGGCCGGATTCGTCCATGGTGACGGCCTGCCGGCTGGTTCGCGAGGGTCGTGCCCAGGGTGCTGTGTCGGCCGGCAACACCGGGGCCATGCTGGCGGCGTCGCTGCTGGTGATCGGCCGTCTGAAGGGCGTGTCCCGGCCGGGCATCGCCGTCATGCTGCCGGCCCGCGACGGCCCGACGGTGCTGATCGACGCCGGCGCGAACGTCGACTCCCGGGCGGAGCATCTGCTGCAGTTCGGGCAGCTCGGCTCGGTGTTCGCCGAGGAGGTGCTGGGCTACCAGCGGCCGCGGTGGGACTGCTGTCGGTGGGTGAGGAGGCAAGCAAGGGCGATGCGCTGACGCTGGAGGCGCATGCGTTGCTGGCGGCGTCTGACCTCGACTTCCAGCGGCAACTGCGAGGGGCGCGATGCCCTGCGCGGCGAGATCCGCGTGATCGTCGCCGACGGCTTCGCGGGCAACGTGGTGCTGAAGTCGCTGGAGGGAGCCGGCGAGATGCTGTTCCGCGAGCTGCGCACAGCTGCAAGCTCCAGCCTGCGGGTCGAAGCTGGGTGGCCTGCTGCTGATGCCGGCGCTGCGCGGCGTGCGCGACCAGGTTGATCCCGAGGCCTACGGTGGCGCCTACCTGCTGGGCGTCCGCGGGCTGTCGGTGATAGCCCACGGCAACTCGAGCCGGGTGGCGATCCGCAACGCCATCGCGACGCAGCACGCGGAGTCGAGGCGGGCGTGGTCGAGCGGATGGCCGAGCGGATGGCGGGATCGGACTTGCAGGACGGCTCCGCGGCACGTAGTGTCCCGCTCGTCCCCGACCCGGAGAATGGAGTTTCCTGAAAGATGAACCGAGACGAGGCGTTCCAGCGTGTGAAAGGGATCCTTGTGGAGCAGCTCGGAGTCGACGAGGGCCAGGTGACCGAGGCTGCGAGCTTTCAGGGCGACCTCGACGCCGACTCGCTCGACCTGGTGGAGCTGATCATGGAGCTGGAGGATCAGTTCGGCGTGAAGATCTCCGACGAGGACGCGCAGAAGATCGAGACGGTGGGCCAGGCCGTCGACTACGTCACGACGCACGCGTAGCGAGGCAGTGGACGGCGCCTCGCTGCGCGGGCTGATCGAGGCGCTCCCGGCCGAGCGCGCCAGACCGTGTTCACCCACACCTCGTGGGTGGAGCCCAGGACCGCGTCGTACGAGCGGCTGGAGTTCCTCGGCGACAGCGTGCTCGGGCTGGCCATCGCCTCGCACCTGTACGCGCGGTATCCCGACCGGCCGGAGGGCGACCTGCGCGCGGATCCGGGCGAACGCGGTGTCGCGGCCCAGTTGCGCGGTTGCCGCGCGGGCGCTGGGCCTGGACGCCGACCTGCTGGCCGAGGGGGAGCGGCGGGGAGGCGAGGCCGCCGCCTCGGCGCCGTCGCTGGCGGCGTCGGACAGCGTGATGGCCGCGCTGGTGGAGGCGGCCATCGGCGGCCACCTTCCTGGAGTTCGGGTACGACCGGGTCGGTCCGGCCGTGGTCGAGGCGTTCGCCGACCGGGTGGCATACGCCAGCGAGCGGCACGTCGATTTCAAGACGGTTCTGCAGGAGGAGCTGGCACGTCGGGGCGGGTCGGTAACCTATTCCGTGGTCGAGGTCTCGGGCCCCGACCACCAGCGGACGTTCACGACGGCGGCGCTGGTGGCCGGGCAGGAGCTGGGCCGGGGTTCGGGGGCCGAGCAAGAAGGCCTCGGAGCAGGCGGCGGCCAGGCAAGCGCTGGCCGGGATCGGTGAGCTGTGAAACGGAAGGACACCACGACTCGATGCATCTGAAGGCACTCCGGCTACGCGGTTTCAAGTCCTTCGCCCACGGTGTCGAGCTCCGCTTCGAGCCCGGCATCGCGGTCGTCGTGGGCCCGAACGGCAGCGGCAAGTCGAACATCGCCGACGGCCTGCAGTGGGCGATGGCGGCCCAGTCGCCGGCCCAGCTGCGCGCGCCGACCGGCCAGGACGTCCTCTTCAGCGGCACTGACTCGCGGCCGCCTGCGGGCGTCTGCGAGGTCGAGCTGGTGCTCGACAACGAGTGCGAGACGCTGCCGCTGGAGTTCGGCGAGGTGTCCGTGATGCGGCGGCTGTACCGGGACGGCGAGAGCGAGTACTTCGTGAACCGCGCCCGGGTGCGGCGGCTCGACGTGCTCGAGCTGCTGTCCGACACCGGGCTGGGCCGCGAGATGCATTCCGTGATCGGCCAGGGCAAGGTCGAGGAGATCCTGCTGTCCAAGCCGCACGAGCGGCGCCGCTTCGTCGAGGAGGCCGCGGGGCTGGGCAAGTACCAGCGACGGCGGTCGCGCGCGGAGTCGAAGCTGGCCCGCGTCGCCGCGGAGCTCGAGCGGGCGCGCGACCTGGAGCGCGAGGTGAAGGCGCGGCTGCGGCCGCTGGCCATGCAGGCAACGGCCGCCGAGCGGGCGGCCAAGCTGGCCGCCGAGATCGCCAGCGGCCGCATCCTGCTGCTGTCGTCGGAGCTGCTCAACGAGCGCCGGCAGGTCGACGACCTGCGCGCGCGGCACGAGACGGCAGCCGCTGGTAGCGGCGGCGTGGAGCGCGAGGTGGCCGAGATCTCCGCTCGCCGCGCGAGGCCGAGGAGGAGCTGACCGGCCTGGCGTCGGCGCAGGAGCGCGCCGCCCGCGCGTTCTACGCGTTCGAGACGGTGAGAGGGCAGGTCGCCGAGCGCAGCCAGCGAATCGAGCGGGCGGCCACGGCGCTGGAGCGCGGCGCCGGCCGGCGGGAGGCCGATGCCGACCGGCTGGAGCACGACGCCGAACGGATGCGAGCCGAGGCCGTGGAGGCGGAGGCGGCCGCCGACCAGCATGCCGCCGAGGCGGCTGCGCTGGCCACCGGCGACGGAGGGGCTGCAGACGAGGCAGCGGCGGCCGCGGAGGCGGAGCTCGCGGTTTCGCTCGACGCGAAACGGGCGCTGGCCGAAGCCGAGGGGCGGGCGGCCACGATCCGCCGCGATGCCGAGGCGCGGCCGGCGTGCTGCCGAGCTGGAGGCCCGTCTGGCTGCCCTGACCGGCGGCGGCCCGGTGCGGGTGAGACGGTGCAGGAGGCTGCGCCCAGGCGCGCGCGGTGCAGGCGGATCTGGAGCAGGCCCGCGAGACGCTGGAGCGCGCTG
Source organism: uncultured Acidobacteriaceae bacterium (assembly GCA_963701935.1). Lineage (GTDB taxonomy): Bacteria > Acidobacteriota > Terriglobia > Terriglobales > Acidobacteriaceae > Sulfotelmatobacter. The sequence continues at coordinate 1,031,412 of CAVPBT010000008.1, forward strand.
CGGCGGCATGCGTCGAGCCGAAACGGCGGCCGAGGCGGCGCGGAGCCGCGCCGGCGAGGCTGGCCTGGCAGCGGGCAAGGCGTCCCAGGAGCTCGACCTGACCCGTGACCGGCTGCGGTCGCTGGACCTGGCGCTCAACGCGGCGACGGGCTGCCCCTGCGGCCCGGGCGCTCGCGCGAGGCCGGGCGGCGGCTGGTCATCTCCGGAGTGGTTGCCGAGCCTGGCTACGAGCGGGCCGTCGCGGCCGCGCTGGGGTGGCGGGCCGGGCCGTGATCGCCGAGCACATGGAGGCGGCCTGGAGCTGCTCGCGGAGGGTGACGGCGAGCTGGCGGTGGTGGTCGGCGGGCAAAGGGAGGCGCCGGAGGCGTCGTTGCCGTACCTCGGACGCGCGGCCGTTGGCCGAGGTGGCGACGGTCACCGACCCCGACCTGGCCTGGCTGGTCGACGGGATCTGGGCTGGTCGAGGATCTCGGTGTCGTGTCCGCCGGGGTTGCCGTCACCATCGACGGCGCCGGCTGATGACGCCGATCGTGGCGGCTCTGGCGCACCGGAGACGCCGGCGAGGCGGCGCTGCTGGCGGCTCGTGCCGAGCGCGACCGGGCTCGGGGCTGCGGTGGAGCGGCTGAAGTCGGAGCGGCGGTGCTGGCGGAGCATCGGCCGGGCGAGGCCGAGGCGGGAGCAGCCCGGCGGCGGCCGAGCAGGAGGCCCGGGGGCGCTGCGCGATGCGCGGATCCTGGAGTCGGAGCTGTCGGAGGCCGCGCGGGCCGCAGCCGGCCCGGCGCGACCGATGGCGGACGAGCTGGCCGAGGCCGACGCCGCGCGCGACCTGGCCGAACGCGACCTGGAGCTGGAACGGGCGAAGTCGCCGAGCTGGCAGGCACCGCGGCGGCTGCGAGACGGAGCTGGCCGAGCGCCGAGAGCGCGCGCGGGCGGCGGACGAGCGACATGCGGCCCTGCGAGCTGACCGGCGCCGGCTGGCCGACGAGGCCGCGCGCTGGCTGCTCAGGTCGCCGCCCTGGGAAGCGCGAGGCGCGTGCGCGGGCAGGAGCGGAGCGGCTGCGCGATGCGGCCGATACCGCGACGCCGCGCCGTGCGCTCGCCGGCGGATGGTCGCGGAGGCGCGGGGACTGGCTCCGACCGCGGCAGCGGCGACTCGAGCAGCTCGTCCGGGTATCCCAGGCGGCGCTCGCACTGGCCGAGCCGCGCGCGGGCGGGCGTGGCTGCGATCGAGCAGCGGGCGACGTCGCTGGCCGCCGAGCTGAACGCGTGTGCCACGGCCGAGGCCGAGGCGCGGGCGCGGGCGCGCGAGGCTGGCCGCGGCGGTGACCGAGGTCGAGGTCTCGCTGGCCCGCTGCGAGGAGCGGATGTCGGAGCTGGACGGCGGCGGGCAGAGATCGCGGCATCGCACCAGCTCGAGGTGGACGAGCTCGAGGAGCCGCTGTCGGTCGACGAGCCGCCGCCACGGCGGCGCGCCTGGAACGGCTCGAGCGGCGGCGGGCAAGCCTGGGCGCGGTCGACCCGCTGGCCCAGGAGGAGTACGAGGCCGAGAAGGTGCGCGGCCGGACGACCTCGACCCGCCAGTGCGACGACCTGGAGAAGTCGCTGACCGAGCTGCGGCGGCTGATCCGCGACCTGACGGCCACCATCGACCAGCGGTTCGCGGCCACGTTCGACTCGGTGGCGAAGCTCGCCGAGGTGATCGGCGACGCTCTTCCCGGGCGGTCGCGGGCGGCTGCGGCTGACCGAGCCAGAGGTGGTCTCCGCGGCTCCGGCCGAGGGGGACGAGGAGGAGGACGTGGCCACTCCGCCGATCACGCGGCCGGATCGAGCTCGAGGTGCGGCCTGCGGCAAGCGGATCGATCGCTGTCGCTGCTGTCAGGGGCGAGAAGTCGCTGACGGCCATCGCGTTCCTGTTCTCGCTGCTGCTGACGAAGCCGTCGCCGTTCTACGTGCTGGACGAGGTCGAGGCCGCCCTCGACGACGCCAACATCGATCGCTTCCTGGAGCTGCTGCGCGCCTCCAGCACAAGGCGCAGTTCATCGTCATCACGCACCAGCGGCGGACGATGGAGGTCGCCGACGTGCTCTACGGCGTGACGATGGCCGGCGACGGCGAGTCGAAGGTGTTGTCGCGGCGGATGCCGAGCAAGCCCTCGCTGCACGAGGCCGCGCTCGAGTCGGCCTGAACTACCGCGGGGCCCGCTCCACAGGCGCTGGGCAAGGACGACTGCCCCGCGCCGTGGCCGCCGTCCGCCCGCCATGTCCCGTCGCCGCATCCGGGGCCCTCCAGCGCTCAGCGGACACCGCCACCGGCTCCGGCTGGGGCCTGGCGAGCAAGGCGACTGCGCCGTAGCCGTCCGTGCCCAGCAGCGGCCGCGAGCAGGTCGACGAACAGGGCCAGCGCGGCGCCGTAGGCCTGGTCGCCGCCCATCGGCAGAAACGCCGGCGCGATCCTCCAGCACGTCACGGGGGTCGCGCGTCTCGGTGCGTCCGGTGGCCGCTGAGCGCTCTGGCAGCCGGTCGCCCGCTGCGTCGCGGCAGCCTCCTCCGAACGTGACGCGTCCCATCGAGACGTCGACCACGGTTGGGTCGGATCGCCGGGCGCCCAGGCAGAAGGGGTTCGTGCCTACGATCGGGGGGCCGCCGTCGTGGTGCATGATCCGTGGAACGGAGGTGGCGGTCAGCAGGCAGACGACGCCGGACCGTGCCGCCCGTCGGCGAAGTAGCCCGCCGCCCGGTCGGAAGCAGTGCGAGATGGTGACCAGCCGGGCGCCGGGACCGGCTCGGCCAGTTCGGCGATCTTCGCCCCCGCTTTCTCGACCGCGACGCTCGGGGTGAAGAGCACCGATGCGGGCATCGCGTCGGCCATGGTCAACACCTCCCAGCAGGTCGGCGGGTCGGTGGGCACGGCGCTGCTCAGCACGATCTTCGCGAGCGCCGTCGCCAGTTATGCCTCCGCCCACGCTCACGTCGCGACGCTCACCAGCGCCGCCTCGATCCACGGCTACGCCACGGCATTCGAGTGGGCGGCCGCGCTGTTCGGCGTGGGACTGCTGCTCGCGACGCTGATCCTTCCCACCGACCGAGCGGCCCGCGCCGGCAGCGCGCAGGTCGACACCGGCACCGAACCCGCACTCGCGCTCGACAACGCGTGAGCACGAGCGACTAACGACAGGGAGACCCTTGATGAACATCAAACAGCACAGGACCGACGCCAGCGGCGGCTTCGTAACGGAAGACGCCGTCCGCGGCGCCCTCAGCCGACGCCGGCAGGCGCGGGCCAAGACGACGACAGCGGCGCGCACTGACCGCTCCGGCCCACGCGGGCACAGCAGCACTGACCGCGAGTCGCGGCGAGCGAACCGACCGGCGGTGCTTCGCCGCTGGTCAGTCGCCGAACTGATCGCGAACGGTGTCGCCCGGCCGCCCGTCGAGCAGACGTCGCTCTAAGGGCGGAGCGTTGTTCGGCTATGAGCCCGCTCGTCCGCGCCGCTCGCGGGCGCGGCGCTTGCCCTCGTGCATCGCTTGGACGCGAGCGACCGGGATCGTGCGGCCCTCCTCGATCAGATCGGCAGGTAGCGACTGCGGCTCGGGAAGGCGGTCGGCCCACGGGTTGCCGCCCCGGAGCAGGGCCGGCACGGTGTGGATCGTGAAGTCGGTCGGCGCCACGCGGTCGAGCTCGTCCCACGAGACCGGAAACGACACCGGCGTGTTCGGACGGATGCGCGGGCTGTAAGCCGCGACGACGGTCGCGCCGCCCGCGCGCGTGGCGTCGAGGAACACCTTGCCGTCTCGCTCCTCGAGGACAAAGGCGGTCGTCGCCAGCTGCGGGTCGATGCGCTCGGCTCGCGCGGCAAGGGCCCGTGTGGCCGCGGCGATCTCCTCGGCACTTGCGGGCTGCTGCATGGGAACGAACACGTGCAGGCCCTTAGCGCCGCTGGTCTTGACGGCGCCCGCGAGCCCGGCGTCGGCCAGCGCCCGGCGCACCAGCTCCGCGACCCGCACGACGGCGTCGAACCCGGCCGCCACCGGCGGGTCGAGGTCGAGCACGAGGTGTGTTTGGGCAAAGCCGTGTGCATCGGCGCGCGCGAGCGTCGGGTGATACTCGATCGCGCGCTGGTTCGCGAACCACAGCAGCGTCCGCGGATCGTTACAGAGCGCGTACGCAACATCGCGCTTTGAGCGCTCCGCCCAGATCGTCACCGTCTTGACCCACGGCGGCGCATAACTCGGGACGTTCTTCTGCATGAACGGCTTCCGGCCGCGCAGCGCCCGCACCACCGAGAGCGGCCGATCGCGCAGCTCGCCGAGCAGCTGCTCGCTCACAACCTCGAAGTACTCGACAAGATCCCGCTTGGTCGCGTGCGCATCGTCAAACAGCGGCGTGTCGAGGTTGGTCAGCGGGACGTCATCGTGGCCGTCCATGCCCGCGCACTGTACGGCGAAACCGGCCACGGCGGCCCGGCGGGCCCACGGTGACCGTGGACCCACCGCACCAGACTGACTCAGGGCGCTGCGGTGATCTCCCCCAACAATCCGTGACTCTCGTCACCGATGCCGGCCGTGAACACCAGGCTGTTGGTAGCGCCGAACGTGCCGTTTCCGGACCGCAGGGCCCACAGCCCGTTGATCAGGATCGGGTTGTCATCCCTGTTCATCAGCTGCCCCTTCGCGTCGCCCGTGACCGGGTCATACGCGTGGATCGCACCGTCCCCGAAGTTGCCGACGAGCAGATCGCCGCTGAAGGCGCCGAAGCCCGACGGCGGTGCAATCACCAGGCCCCACGGGGAGTTGAGATCTCCCTGGGAAATCAGGCGCGTGAGCAGGCGTCCGGTGGGGTCATATACGTCGACAAACCCGTTGCCGGGCCCGGCAACGTCGTCGTGCTTGGCGCTGTCCTGCTTGGCGTATGAGACATACAACTTCCCGTCGAGCAACTGAATGTTGAACGGCGCGAAGTCCGCCGGGATCCGCCTGTCCTTAAACCCGCCCGGGAACCTGACGCGCTTGAAGCGGCCGTTGAACACGTCGATTCTGGCCTTACTGAAGTTGGCCGCGTACAGGAACGAGTGCCTGCCGACCGACCCCAGCGCCAGGCCCTTGTATACGGAGCGCTTGTTGGCGAACTCGACCTGCGCGCTCGTACCGGAAACCGGCTTCCCAGCCCATGCGCTGAGCACGCCGGACTCCGAATCGAAGATGAAGAGCGCCGGCCCGCTCCCGGTAGACGTGTGCACGACGAACTCGCTGGTCGAATTGAACACCGTGCCGGTCGGAGCTCCCTGCGGGATGCTGACGACGAGCGGGGCGATCGCTGGAATGCTCCCGTTCACACCGCCTGTGTACAGCGTCGAGACGTCAGCGCCGTTGTCGGCCACCCATAGTGGCGAGGTCGGGCTCGCCGACTGCCCCCATGGGTTGACCAGGTTCGGGTCGGTGATCCGCGCGACCCCGGGTATGTCCGAGATGAGATTCGTCTGTTGGTAGTGGGGCGGATCCGCCGCCGTCGCGACGGGGATCGCCACCGCTGCGATGGCTGCGCCGGCAACCAGTGCGCCGCACCACCAGACGCGCTTCCTGCGGCCCTGCCGCCCTGCACCAACATCCACACGTGAGATTGGGGAACCCAACGTCCCACCTCCCTTGCGCGCGACCGAGCTCGCGCGCGGTCGAGCCAACCCTGCGTCGGCTACTACCCACTCCTGACGCACGGAGAAGGAAGAACCTTCCCGTGCGCGAAACGACCACAGAGTCCACGTTCCGGTCTGTTGGGCGTAGGATCGCGTCGTCCCACGAGGGATGGGGGCTACGACGAACGAGGCACTGAGACTTTCCGACCTACTTGGCGCGCTGTCACTGGCGACCGATCTCGGTGCCGGCGTCCCGTTCGAGAAAGGGCTCCGCACGTGTGCGGTGGCCTCCGGGATCGCGGGCGAGCTCGGGCTCGAGCCGGATGACCGAGCCGCTGTGTACTTCGCGTCGCTGCTGCGATCGCTCGGCTGCACCGCGGAGGGCTCAAAGTTCGCCGCGTGGTTCGGCGACGACGTCGCCGTCCAGCGGGAGCTGAAGACGCTCGACCTCGACGATCCCGCCTGGGCCGGTGCTCAGCGGGCGCGGTTTGCCGCGTGGGCGGGAGAGGCACGGGCCGCCGAGCTGAGCGAGCGTTTCGTGGAGGTCATACCGCGGCACGGCAAGGAACTCGCGACCGGCAGCTGTGAGGTGAGCGCCGGACTCGGATCTCAACTCAAGCTTCCGGCGGGGGCGATCGTCGCGCTCGACGAGGTGTACGAGCGTTGGGACGGGCGGGGTGCGCCGTCGCGGCGGCACGGCGACGAGCTGACGATCGCCGCGCGCATCGTCCATGTCGCCGAGCGCGCGGTCATGGCCCACTACGACGGCGGCGATCCCGAGGCGATGCGCGAGGTGGAGCGGCGCGCCGGCGGCAAGCTCGACCCGGACCTGTGTGCGGTGTTCGTGGAGTCCGCCGAGGGGATCCTCAGCCCGCTCGCATCGGAGGACATCCTTGCGGAGGTACGCGCATTTGAGCCGGCACCGCGGCGCTCGGTCCGCGATCCTGAGATCGAGGCCGTGTGCGCAGCCTTTGCGGCGTTCGCCGACCTCAAGGGTCGCTTCCTGCTCGGTCACGCGGCCCACGTCGCCGACCTGGTCGACAAGGCGGCAGCGCTGAGCGGCGCCACCGCGGACACGCGCACCGATCTGCGCCTCAGCGCACTGCTTCTCGATCTCGGTCGCGTCGGCGTCTCGAGCGCGGTCTGGGATCGCCCGGGCCGGCTGGGGCCGGCGGAGTGGGAGCGCGTCCGCCTCCACCCGTACTGGACCGAGCGGATCCTCCGGCGATGCGCCGGACTCGAGCACTTGGTCGCCCGGACCGCCGCCCATCACGAACGGCTCGACGGCAGCGGCTATCACCGCGGCGTCCGCGGCGGCGAGTTGTCGGGGGGCGCGCGTCTGCTCGCCGCCGCCGACGTGTTCGCCGCCTTGTTGGAGGACCGGCCTCATCGCCCGGGCGTCTCACTCGCCGAGGCGGCGGTGGTGCTCCGCGACGAGGTGGCCGCCGGCCGACTCGACGCCGAGGCGATGGCGGCGGTGCTTGAAGCGGCCGGCCTGCCACGCAGCCGGGCCAAGTGGCCAAACGATCTGACCGACCGCGAGGTCGCGGTCCTGCGAGTGCTCGTGCGCGGGCTCAGCAACCGAGAGATCGCCGACGCGCTGGTCGTGTCGCCACGGACGGTGCAGCACCAGCTGGCGAGCGTCTACGACAAGATCGGCGTCCGAACGCGGGCCGGAGCCGCGGTGTTTGCGATCGAGCACGGACTCGTTCCGACCGGCTTCGACAATTAGGCCGTTTGGCCGATGCGACAGCGTCGGCCCGAACCGGATACTGACCCGCGTCAGAGTCGCCGCCGGTGCGGACGGCGATGTTTCCACAGGAGGAGAACCGGATGTCTGTGATGCGCAAGAGCGTTGCAATCGTCGCGGTGGTGTGCGGCATCGGTCTCGTGACCGCGCCGTTCGCGCTGTCGCTGTTCCCGCGGTCGGCGGCCGGTGAGCGGGTCACAAACCGTTTCCGTGAGACGATGTCGGTGAGCGGGCTGCACGCCTTGCGCACCAACTTCGGGACGATCGGGGCACTCCTGAATCAGTTCGTCCACGAGACATCACCGCAACTCGCGAGCGAACTGCACATGAGCCCGGCCGCCTTCGACGCGTACGTGGCCCGGGAGTTCCCGGCGGTCGCCGCAGGCGTTCGCGGACTGCCGCCCCTCGTCGCCTTCGTCACACCCGTCGCGACGCAACTCGAGGCGCTGCATCCGCAGTTCGAATCGGTGGATTCGCTGCCGTTCCTCGGCCTGCCGCTGACGACGGTGCCATGGATCCTCGTCGGCCTCGGACTGGGCCTCGTGGGACTCGGCGCCTGGACGTGGCGGGGACGCGGCCGACTGCCGCTCGTCGCCGCGACAGCCGTCGGTGCCGCGATGCTCGTGCTACCGCTCGCCCTTTCCTACCCGCAGAAGGCGCGGGACGCCAAGCGGGTGGCCGCCGTCGGGCGCGTCGCCCTGTCCGAGCAAGCGGCCGCCGGTGCACAGACCGCCAACCGGCTTATCGACGGCGTGGTGGGGCAGGTCGAAACGGCGATGCTCCCGGCACTCGCGCGGCGGCTGCACGTGACACCCGCCGCACTGTCGGCGACGCTCGCACAGCGCTACCCCGACGTGGTCAAGGGCCTTCAGGCGTGGCCGTCGATCCGGCCCGGCGCCGTCGCGCTCGTCCGGCTCCAGGTCGCGAGCGTGGCCGATGCCCAGCGGATGAAGGGCCTCGATTTCACGCCACTGCCGTGGTACATCATGGGGCCGGGAATCGCGCTCCTACTGACGGGCGGAGCCGCACTGGCCTCGGGCGGGGCGTTGCGTCGCCGGACGCCATCCGAGGTCCCGTCCATGGTCGGAGCCCCGCCGGCCGAGGTCGCCGGGCGATGACCACCGTTACGGCTTCCAGCCGCTCACCCGGTGCCGGACGTATTGCGCGGCAGCCCGGACGGCGTGCCAAAACGCCATGCCCTTGCGCTCGACCGTCGCGAGAGATCTCAGAGCCTGAGCGACCTTCGGATGCTTCAGCGCTTGCATCACGTTGGCGGCGGCGCGCTCGCCGTACTGGCTGAGATCGAGCGGTCGGACGTCGCGTGGTAGCGCGTTCACGACGGTTTGCAAAGCGGCGTCATCAGGCGGACCGAGTTGCGAGACGTCGAGCGTGTGCTCACCGAGTTCGGAAATGATCGCGCTCGCGACGTCGTTCAGTTCCTCCTTGAGGATTGCTTGGCGGAACGTCCGTTGCAGCGCGCTTCGCACGTCCTGGAGTCCGACGTCTGAGCCGTTTTTGACGGCCTCAATCGTCGCCGCAAACTCATCTGTGAGCGACGGGTCACCCGCCACGGCGGCGAGCTGGTCCGCAATCGCTGGGATGGTTTCAGGCGGGGCGCCGATCGTCAGGCGCTTGACCTGCTCATCGTCGAGGAGCATGTCGATCATTTGCCTGCTGCCGTCCAGCCGGCCCCACATCCAGTCGCTCAGCCGCCAGGACTGGCGGAGGAAGCCCCCGAAGTGCCCGTAGCGGATGCCAGCCAGGAGCGGGCGGCCCGGGGTGCCGTCTGGCCAGCGCTCGCTCGGACGGATTGTCACCGGACGGTAATCGACCCGGTGGCGCCGGTGATCCCCGGCCAGCGCGTGGAGGCAGACCTCAAGGGCGATCGCACGCTTGACGATCGTTTCCGGCCCATCGGCCGACAGGGCCAATGCTTCGTCCGAGACGCCCGGGAACGTGTGCAGCCGCTCGTTCAGCGGGCTGACGATCGCGGCAAAGTCGTCCATCACTTGTCCCCAGATGGGTGCCGCGGCAGCATCGTCGACCTTTAGGTCCTCCAAGTCGCCCAGCACCCAGGCCAGTTGCGAGAGCTGCTCGCGGGTCTCGACCCACGTGGTCACGTCAGCGCCCGCCGTGGCGGCCGCCCGCAAGACGGTGCGAACAATCCCGCGCGCCTCCTCGATCGACGTGCGCGCCGGCAGTTCGCCCCACTGCCAGTCCTCCGGCGTCGCGTGCCAGGTGTCGAGACCCGCCGCTGGGTCGAGGACAGTCAGCCCACGGGGTACGCTCGGAAACGTCAGTAACAGGCGTGTGGCGAGCGCGCACACGTCACTCAACCCGAGCGAGAGCAGCCACCGGAAGTTCTGCTGTCGGCGGTGTTGCTGCGCCATGTCGGCCCTGATCCGCTCCAGATCATTGGCAAACGAAACGCTGGACGGCAGGGCCAGAGCCTGGACAAAGGAACGGAGGAGCTCTGGCTCACCTCCTGACTCCGCGACCGGCGGCAGCGGCGGCGTGTACATGACATAGACGAGGCGTCTGGCCACGTCTCGCGCTGACGGCATGCGATCGATGTTGCGCAGCACGGCCTCGAACGGGGCGTTGTCCCACAGTCCGCCATCGACGCCGAAGAGGTCGTGAAGCTCGTCGGGCGGCTTCTCACCGCCGCGACGGACGATCACATCGCGCATTGGTGGAGTGACAGTGAGGTCTGGCACAGACACACCGAGGCCTTCGGTTTCGTCGTCCAGGGGCAACCGGCTCGGGGCAAACGCGATCGGAAACGATGCCGTCGTCCGCGCCGCCCGCGTCAGCAGGCTCGGTGCCTCGGCATGGACGAGGCTTCGGCTGCGGTTCTGCTCGGGGAATGGCCACGCCGCGTCCTTCTCAGTCCCCGGAAGGTGCGCGATTGCATCGCGGAGCGCATCGCTGAGTTTCACTTTGATGCCGGAGGGACGGTCGATGTGACGGAAGCGCATCTCCAGTCGATGGTCGACCGTGTTCACGTCATCGACCCCAGTCACAGCATCCGGCGTCTCGTGGACCTCGTATCCCGCCGAATCAGTGGCCGTCACCGTGAGGCGAACTTCCCGTGACGCATCCTCGTGGAGGTCCGCGGCGGCGGAGCTCAGCACGCCGAACGCGTCCGCACAGCCCTGGAGCAGCCGGCGACCCTCGAGCGCTGATTGCGGGTCGCCCTGAGCGGTGAGCAGCGCGTCCACATCAGCCAACGTCCGCCAGCGCTCGCGGATGCGGTTCGGATCGCTTCCCTCGAGCGATTTGCCGTTGGCCACGCAATAACCGAGCATGACGCCGTTGATCCCGCCCGCGCTCGAGCCGGAGATCACGTCTGTGACGACGTCGGTACGCACAGCGTCAAGCAGCGCCCGGTACGGCGCAAGCGCCTCACTGTCGCTGTGCAAGGCGCACCGGAACCGATCAAGTTCCTTACAGACGCCGCCCATCCAGACGGCGAGGCTCACGCCGCCGTTGAAGACGAGTCCCAGGCGCAGCTCTCGATACGCCGCGCGAACACCCTGCGTCTCCGGCACGACGCGATCTTACGGGCGCTCACACACCCCAGGCAGCTTTTTGCGCCGGCACTCGTTCACGCTGGGCCGCGGGACTGAAAGCGCACCATCTCGCAGGCCACCGGCGGCCACTGAGACTCGCGTCCGCGAGGACCACCTGCACACCGAGTACAGTCGTCGTTCGGGCTGATTTGCCCGCCTGCCGAAGTGCTCGCGACGGCCACCGTTTCCTGATGACCCCACGTGTCGTTTCGTCTGGGCGACAGAGACGCCGTCAATGATTCTGGTTCTCCGTCGTCCACGCTGGAGGACGCCTATGTCCCCAAGCGGTGCGCGACAGGAGGAGGTTGCTATGGCCTTTCGTTTCCGAACCGGCAAGGTCCGCGAGGTGGAGCCGCGTGAGGAGCCTTCCGGCGCCTGGTACCCAGATCCATACGGAACCGCAGCGCGGCGTTGGTACGACCCCATCAACGGTTGGTCGGCCGACCGCGTTCAGGAAGAGGGACACGTCCCGGATAAGACCGGGCTGGCGCGTATGGACGAAGCCGCAGTCGCCCCTGACCACGCGCCCAGGCTCCTCGACGAAGACGGTAAGCCGCTGCCGCTGTCACGACACGTGGACTCCAAGGACCTCGCCGACGCTCGACCGATTCGCTGAGACGGCACGCGCAGCCGTGCCGCCGAGTGCGTAGAAACCCGGCGCAACTTCGCTCCTTTTCGCCGATGCACGGCCGGGGGCAGCAGAGATCCTGAGTCGACTCGACCCAGAGAGGAGAAAACCACGATGAGCAGTGACGGACACGAACACATCGACGTCCACATGCGTGATAGCGATGCGTTCTCGTGGTACATGGAAAAGGATCCACTGCTCCGCTCGACGGTTGTCTGCGTCCTGCTCCTGGATGGCAGCCCGGACTGGAGCGTCCTCATGGACCGGCTCGAGCGCAGTACGCGCCAGTCGCCCGGGTTCCGGCACCGGGTCGTGATGCCGCCGCTGCGGCTCGCGACGCCGCGCTGGGTCGTCGACCCGGACTTCGAGCTGGAATGGCATGTCCGACGGTTCGAGGCGGCGCCACCGAAGACGCTCGCAAGCGTCCTCGAGTTTGCACGCAAGACGGGCATGGCAGGTCTTGATCGGGATCGGCCCCTGTGGGAGTTCACGTTCATCGAGGGCCTCGAGGGCGGGAAGACGGCGCTCGTCATGAAGCTGCACCACTCGCTGACGGATGGCGTCGGCGGCATGGAGATCGCGCGGCTCCTGTTCGACGTCGAGCCGGACCCTGGCGACCTCGGACCGATGCCTGAGGCACCACAACCCGAGCAGCTCGGCACACTCGGTCTCGCGAAGGACGCACTCACGTACGACTGGTCGCATCTGTTCGACTTCGCCAGGCGTCACCTCAGCTCCGCCGTCGGCGACGCCGCGCATGCGCTCCGCCACCCGCGCAGCACGATCAGCGAGACGCTCGGGACCGGCCAGGACATCGCGCATTTCATCGAACCCGTGGCGGACACGCTGTCGCCGGTGATGACCGATCGCCACCTCACCTGGCATTACGACGTGCTCGAGTTTCCGCTCGAGGACATGCTGAGCGCGGCGCACGCCGCCGGCGCCAAGCACAACGACGCGTTCCTCTCCGGCGTCACCGCCGGCCTACGCCTGTACCACGAGCGCCACGACCGACCGGTCGATGAGCTGCGGCTGACGATGCCGATCAACATTCGCAAGGAAGGTGACGCGCTCGGCGGAAACCGGATCACGCTGATGCGCTTCAAGGTGCCGGTCGGTCTCACCGACCCGACCGAGCGGATGGCCGAGACGCGCCGTCGCTGTGAAGCGGTGAAGGCGGATCGCTCGCTGCCCTATACGAACGCGATCGCCGGCACGCTCAACCTGTTGCCGCGCGCGTATATCGGCGGGATGCTCCGCCACGTCGACTTCCTCGCGAGCAACGTGCCTGGGATCGCCGTGCCGCTGTATCTGACGGGCGCAAAGGTCGAGACCTTCTACGGCTTTGGTCCGACGATCGGCGCCGCGATCAACGTGACGCTCATGTCGTACTGCGGCACGTGTTACGTCAGCGTCAACATCGACACCGGCGCCGTGCCCGACCCCGATGTCCTCATGGACTGCCTGCGGGAGGGTTTTGACGAGGTCCTCGCGGTGGGCGGCGGCAGCGAGCACGCCACCGTGCCGAGCTGACGGACGCGTCGACTAGTGCCGACTTAGGTAGCTCGCGCGCTCGTCGGCCGTGAACCGCCGCGTCAGGTGACGCCGGGCGACGGCGAGCAACTGGGCGCGTCCGCCGCAGAGCTCACAGGGGTACACCGTGAGCATCCGCCCGGTGACGGCGGCGAACTCGCGGCCGTCGGCGCTGAGGGCACCGCGGAAGGCGAACGCATGAAACAGCTTGAGGTGGCTGCTGATCGCCCACGCCGAGAGCGCGTCGTCGCCGGCCGTCACAAGGTTCTGCGAGTTCTCGGTGAAGCCGACTTTCACGCCGCCGGCGGTTTCGATCGAGAACTGCGACGGGTCAGCGTGCTGGAATGCCGGCAGCGGCGCTGACGTCGAGAGGTTCCAGACGTATGCCGCCGACGCGGTGCCGGCGGCGAGCGTGCGATCGTCAGGACTGATCGCCAACGAGGTCGCGAACTCACCGCCCGGAATTGCCAGCGGACGCGCCCGCGCCCCGGTCCGAGTCGAGAAGCCCCACACGTTCGTGTCGGCACCGCCAAGCGCGATCAGCTTCCCGTTCGCGCTGAACGCAAGCACGATCGGCGCGAACTGCTTGATCGCCGGAATGAGCGGTGTCAGCTGTGGGCCGGTCAGCGTTCGTAGCAGGCGCCCTGTCCGGGGATTCCACAACGCGACGGTCACGTTGCCGATGTGCAGACTCGTTGGCGAACGTCAGCCGCGCCGGCAGTGGCGGCAGGTGAGCGACGGCGAGTAGCGAACCGACCGGCGAGTAGGCAAGCGATGCGACCGAGCCGTGGCCGCGGAGCACCCGCACCAAGCGGCCCGTATGTGGGTCCCACTCGGCGGCCGCACCGGTGGCATCCGCGGTGGCGGCGAGATCGCCGGCGTTGTCGAGTGCGGCGATCGTCGGGAAGGCGGGTGGGGTGATGCGTCCGAGCACGCGGGCGTTCGCCGCGTCGAGCGTGAGCAACGCACCCGCGGTCGGCTTGCCGCCGACGTAGTGAAACGCGAGTGCGGCCGCGACGTTCGCGTCACGGCTGAACGCGGCTCCGGCGAAGCCGTACGCGGGCGGGGCCGCGAACGTGCCGAGCGTGCCGAGCGTCCGAGCGCTGAGGAGTGACCCAGCCGCGGTCCGGCCGCCGAAGCCCGAGCCGGTCTCGAGGATGCGGTCGCCGGCGCGGTCGAAGGTCACGCTCGCCCCGGGTGCCTGGGCCGACGGGAGGACGACCTGCCGCGCCGGTCGCGGGTTCGGCGAGTTCCACAGGCGCCCCTGACCGTTCTGCGATGTCGTGGCGATCGCCGTATCGGCGAGGCCGAAGCTCGCGTCGCGGACCGGACCGGAATCACCCGCCGCGAGTGTCTCAAGCAGATCGCCGGTGCTCGCGTCGTATACCCGCGCGAGGCCATCGTCGCTGCCGGTGACGACATCCGCCCCGCGTGAGTCGAAGCGAATCGAGTTGATGCCCGACGTGGCGCCGGAGAGCGGCTGATCGAGGCGCGAGGTGAAGTTGTAGACGTGGCCGAGGTCGCCGGCGATCGTCGCGTAGGCGAGCTCGTTGCCGTCCGCGCTGAACGCCGCCGCGGTCGCCGAGCCGGGGAACGTGTGGACAAGCCGGCCAGTCCGCGTGTCGTAGACGAACGTCCCCGCCTCACCAACCGCGCGCCCGAGCGCGGACAGACTTTTCCCGGTCGGGCTGTTCGTCGTCACGAAGACGAACCGGCGGCTGTCCGGGCTGAACGTGAGGCGGGTGACGAAGTGCGGCCGGTGGTGAGACTGGACGAGCCGCCCGGTGCGCGGATCCCAGAGATCGACGGCGGCCGGCGCGGTGCTCGTCACGGTCGATTCCGCCTCGCACTCCGCGACGACCGAGTCGTCCGGAGCCACCGCCAGGCAGGTGACCCCGCCGCGGTACGTGGGCTTGAACGAGGCGAGCCGCCGACCGCTCGGGACGGCGAACACGTGCCCGATCCCGTTCTCATCGGTGGTCACCGCCCGTGACCCGTCGCGGAACAGCGCGACCCGGACCGCGATGCCCGGTAGGCGCACGATCGCCTGACCGGTCGCGGCCGCATACACGACGGTGTGCGGCCCGCCGAGGATGACGCGATCGCCGCGCGCGTCCCACGCGACCTGCTGACGGGACGGTGGTGGGGTCAGCGCGATCGGTCGGGCGCTCGGCACGCCGGGAGCGAGGATTCGAGCCGACACGCCCGGGCTGACGACGAGCAGATGCGCGCCATCAGGGCTCCAGACCATGTCGGGCGCCGCGGTCGCGTTCGGGAAGTTGAACGTCGCGAACACGTGCGAGCTCGCGAGGGCACGGCGCAGATCCTCGGTGGAGGTGCTGCCCGGCGCGATCTGCGCCGCGCGCACGGCGAGCAGCACGCTGAGCTCCGGGTCGAAATCGAGATTTGACTGCGCGGCAGCGTCAAGGAACCGGGCCGTGGCGACGTTGCGCTCGTGGATCGCTGTCGAGCGCTGCACAAGCGCGATCACGCCGAGCACGATCGCCACCACGAGCGCGACCGAGACTGCGCCGACGATCCCGCGCTGCCGGCGCGTCGCGGCGGTGCGGCTCGCGAGCACGTACTCCCGGTGCACGGAGGTGGGCGGCGGCGGTTTCTCCCCGGCGCTGACGAGCCAGTTCTCCGCGGCGCTCAGCTCCGCACCGCGCAGGAGCTGGCTCCAGTCGCGGCCGCTCGCCTCCCATCGGCCAGCCGCAACCCCGAGCCGCGTGTGCGTGCGGACATGGTCGAGGTCGGTCTCCAGCGCGCGCGTCAGCGTGGCCACGCCCTCGGCGAAATCGTCGCTGTCGCGCAGGAACACCCAGTTCAGCGATGCGGCGGCCTCCGGCACCGGCACGCCGTCGGGCTCCCGGCAGACAGCGGGCACGATCCGTTTACCCAGATCCGTGGCCAGCTCGAGCTCGCGGACACAGACCTCAGAGGCGGCGCTGTCCGGCGAGATCACGAAGACGACGCCGTCAGCGCCCGCGACGCCCGCGCGGATCTCGTCGAACCATTTAGCGCTCGGCGGGATGTCCTCGCGATCGATCCAGACGTCGTACCCGCGCTCGGCGAGCGCGTCCCGGAGGCGGCTCGCGAACGCGCCGTCCCGTCGCGAGTAGGAGATGAAGACCGAGGGCACGCGTCCCGTGGCGTCAATCGGGCGGCGCCGCCGACAGCGCGCCCGGTCCGGACTCGTCATCCCGGGCCCGCGGTGTCCGCCGCAGGCGGTACATCCGCAGTCGCCCGTAGTCCTTCGCCGCCGCCATGTGGCCGACGTAGTCGCAGCCGAACTCGGTGTGGCCGTCGAGTTCGAGCGCCGCCGCGAACGGCTCCGTCACGTACACGATCCCCGGCGGCGTGACCGGCTCGATCCGCGCCGTGCGGCTCACGTGGGAGCCCATGAACCCGAGCTCATCGAGCACCGGGTCGTGCGTCGGGAACACCGGCCCGATGTGGCCGCCGAGCCGCAGGGCGAGCGTCGCCGGCAGGCCCGCCGCGGCGAGATCGACGGCGGCGAGCGCATCCTGAAGATCAAGCGCACAGGCGGCGGCCGTGATCGCATCGGAGAGCACGACGTAGACGGCGTCGCCCCACGTGTTCGTGTGCCAGATGTCGGCGCGGTAGCGCTCGAGGACATCCGCGATCGCGCCGAGAACCTGTTTCGAGAAGCTCGGGAGCTGCTCGTCGGTGAGCTTCGAGAAGCCCTTGACGTCACCGAACAGCATCGCGCGTACGACCCGTCTGCCGTCCGGGTCGGAATCGGGCGGTGCCTCTTCGCTCGCCGGCGGCGCCTCGGTGAACTCCGAGACGGAGGCCTCGGCGGACGGCGTGATCACCGTCGTCGCCCCGCCCCGCCGCCGCCACGTCGCGATGTCGATTGCCGTGCCGGCGGCGCCGGCCGCCGGTTCGCCGTCCCACACGGCGAGCTGCCGTACGTCGGCGTCGAGGTAGCGCGCTCGGAGCAGCGCGAGGCCCATCGCGAGCTCGGTGCCGTACCGGAAGAGGACGTCGTCTCCGAGAAATGCGTCGCTGGTCGCGAAACTGCACCGACGTCGCGGCGTTGAGGCAATGGTCGAAGCGGTCGGCCCAGCCAGGACCGGACTCCGTCACCGACCGCTCAATGAACTCGCCGCGCGCGAACGGAAGGATGACGTGCACCTCGCTGCCCGCCGCGAGCAACGCCTCGGCCCACAGGATGTCCGCGCCGCTGGCGAGCGAGCCGTAGGCGTAGCCGGGTGGATGGCGCCGCACGACCTCGGCGATGCGCTGCGCGACCGCCGCCTCGGCCTCGTCCGCAAAGCGTCCGTCCGAACCCGCCGTCTGCGAGTCGGTGCCCGCAGAAGTGGATCGACCGACGGGCCGGCGAGCGGCGCGAGGACGCCGGGGTCGAGGTCCAGTAACTCGCAGATGAGCCGCAGTTGTCGCCGCGTCGTTGCCAGCGCGCCGTAGTCGCCGTGGTGGCGCTCGGCCGCCTGCCCGAGCGCTCCGCGGGCCCCGTCCGCGTCACCGAGCAGCAGCCGGGCCTCGCCCACCGTGGCCGCGGCGTAATAGTCGTCCGGCGCGTCGCGGACGACCTCGAGCGCTCGCTCGGCCCAGCTCCCGGGCCAGCGCGCCGTCCCCAGCCACGAGCGACAACGTCGCCGCATTGATCAGCGGGTAGTAGCCGCCGGTCCGCACGAAGATGTCGCGGTACAGCTCGGCCGCCCGGGCCGCCTCGCGGGCCCGCGCTGGACCGCGGCTGCCGAGCGCGACGTCCTTGGCGATCCGGGCGCGCAGCGCGGCGACGTCCTCGTCGTCGTTCGCGAAGCCGCCCAGGCCGTACACCTCAAAATGGCGAGCGGCCTCTTCGGTCGCGCCCGCGCGGGCGAGCACGAGCACCGCCCGGTGCTTCAGGCCGATGTCGTCTGGATGCTCGGCAAGTCCGCGCTCGGCCAGGTCGAATGCGGTCAGCAGCTCGCCGCGGCGCTCCTCACGGCGCACCTCCTCCAACCACCAAGCTGCTGTGTGTGCCTGCGCCGACCCGCCCACGGGTCCATCGTCAGGAGCGCCCACGGACGGGACAGTAGCCCGACCAGGCCGTCGATGCCACCTCGGACCGCGGCGTCAGCTCGCGAGCGGTCGGATCAACGCGGTGGGCTTCGGCGTGACACGGGCAATCGCGATCGCGCGGTTGGGTGGGAACACGTCGCCGACGGGCGCGGCGAGGTCGCTGTCGGTCCGTTCGATCGCGACCCGGACGCGGTTGGCGGCGAGGACCGGGTCGACCTCCCGGAATCGGCGGCCTGAGGCATCGGGGGCGTCCTCGCCGAGCGGGTCGATCACGCGCAGCAGGCTCAGATGCTTCGCGATCCCGCCGAGCACGAACATCAGGTCCTCGTCGGGCAGGTCCGGGAGCCGGCCGCGGCGCAGCCACACCCGGCCGAGGACGAACGAGATCCATCGTTCGAGGTCGAAAGGCCGGTCGATCTTGGTCGCGTCGCGGCACAGCCGACGGCGCCTGAGTGATCGCCCAGCGATCGGTCAGGCGACCCGCTGGCCTGCGTCGGCGACCAGCCCTCGGGAGGTTTCGTTGGCCCATCCCACCGCCGCGACGTAGTGCCGCGCGGCGTGATCCAGCTGCCGGACGACCGGATTGAAGTGTCCCTGCTCAATGGCTTGGACGCAGTCGAGCAGCCTCCCGAACCGTTGTGGGAGACGAGTGCGTCACGCATCCGCGGCGGCAGCGGCAGGAGGGTGACGGCGGTCTCCATCTTGGTGTCCAGCAGTGCGTCGAGCACCGAGAACAGGCCGAGCGTGAATCGTTCCGGGGGGACACCATCTTGTGCAGTTCCGGCGAGTTCGCAGAAGCGGGCACGGATCAGCGCCGTGAGGAACAGCTCGTGGGGCTTGTTCTCAATTGCGGCGAATGTGGTCAGCATCGCCCACTGCTTGACGTTCTGGAGCCCGAGCAGCGTAACCGCGTGCATGATCGAGGAGATTCGCTGGCTCATCCCGAAGTACGCGGAATTGATGTATCGCAGGAGCCGGTAGCTGAGCGCAACGTCGCTTGAGATCAAGCGCTCGAGGTCGACCAGCTGCAGAGAGGGGTCCTGCAGCACGCTCGCCAACCGCAGCAGGGCGAAACCATTGGCTGAGATCGCGCGATTGCGGATCAGCTCCGGACGACAGAAGAAATACCCCTGAAACAGGTCGCACCCCGCGTCCAAGCCGAGCTGGAACTGTTCGTGGGTTTCGACCTTCTCCGCCAGCAACTTCACGTCAAAGCCCGTCAGCAGCTCGACCTGTCGTGCCAGCCCGTCGGGACCAAGACTGAGCAGGTCGAGCTTCACGAACTCGACCAACTCCAACAGCAGCTCGCTCCCCGGCTCATACACGAAATCGTCCAACGCCATCACGTACCCCGAGGCTCGCAGCTCGCCGATCACATCCAGCAGCTGTCGATCGACGAGCTGATGTTCGAGCAACTCGAGCACGACCCGCTTCGCCGGCAGACTCCGCGCCAGACCCTGGAGCAGGAAATCGCGCGTGACATTAATCCACGCGACGTGATCACCAACAAGCGGGTCAAGCCCGATCTCGGTCAGCGCGCTCAGCGCCACGTGGGCGGTTGCCGCCTCCGCGTCATCGAACGTCGCCTTTGGGAGGAACCCGCCGCGGTGCAGCAGCTCGTAGCCAATGACGGACTTCGTGCGGTCAAAAATCGGCTGACGAGCAAGGAAAAGGTGATCCATCGGTCCACCGAGCCTGGATGGGGTCCCGAACGAGGTGATCGGACGACGGGCCGACTCTTTGAGCCGTTATCGGCGCTATCGGCGACATCGCCGGCGCAGGAGCGCGAGGCGCGGTGTGATCAACCGAAGAACTCGGCCAGCACCGGCTCGATCGCTTCCGGGTGCCGCAGGACACCGTGGTCCTGACCGTCGAGTGTGAGATGTCGCGCCCCGGGAACCGCGTGCGCCACGGCCTGCGCCGTCGCGCGCATCCAGGGAGGCGACTCGCTGCCGTCGAGAGCGAGGAGCGCAAGCTCGAGCTCGGCGAGCCGCCCGGACGGCAGTTTGTAGCCGTGGTGGATCGCCGTGTCGTAGGGCAGCGTGTGCGCGAGGTCGGTGAGCCCGCCCCACACCGGAGCGGTCCGCATCCCGTCGACCATCGCGGGTGCAAGCCCGACCGCCTCGGTCGAGAACAGCACGACCGCGTCGTCGCGACGACTCTCGCTGACGAGCGCGATCAGGCGTTCATCGAGGTCGTCCGGGGGGAGCGGCCGTGTCCCGTCGACCACGTACGGCGGCTCGTAGACCGCGAGCCGATCGATTGGCAACCCGTGCATCGCCGCTTCAAGGGCGAGCACCGCGCCCGAGGAGTGGCCGAAGACACTGACCGGCCCGCCGAGCGCCTCGATGATCGCGGACAGATCCTCCAACTCACGATCGGACTCGAACGCGGTGTCGTTGTTCGTGCTCGCGCCGCGGCCGCGTCGGTCGTAGGTGACGGCTGCGAGGCGGCCGGAGAGATCGCCGCCGCCACGCCGGCCACCGTCGAGCGGTCGTTGTAGGCGCCCCCGATCAGGATCACGGGTCGGCCGTCGCCATAACGGTCAACGCGATCGTCGTCCGGTCGGCGGAACTGACCTTGGCGCTGGTTGGAGTCCCCACTGGTCGATGCTCCTGTCTCGTCTGGTGTCAATCGCGCCGGTTGCGTGCGGTTCAGGCGAGGCGCGGACTCAATGTCGAGCGCCAGCGACGGCGCGGACGGCGAGTCAACTCCGTCGCGGTGCGTCGCAGCAGCTCGACGGCGTGGGAGGTGAGGACGAACGGATTGGCGACCACGCGTCCGTCGCCCAGTGCCAGCGCCGCCACGACCTGCGCGTCGATCGTCGCGACCAGGACCTCGCCCGCGAGCTCCGGTGCATCGTCCAGCTCGGCGAGGTGCCGGAGCGTCCTGGCCTCGTCGGGGTCGGCGAACCGCACCGTCACGGCGGGCGTCGGGGTGTCGACGGCTCCGCACCGCTCCTGCCCCGGCGCCGCAGCCGCAGCCCTGCTCGTCCGGCGCCGGTGCCGGCCGCGTGCGCGGCCCGGTGGAGGTCGGCGATGCGTTCGCTCGCGACCAATGCATTGAGTGACGTTCCCATGATCTGCTCCTCACACTCGACTAAGCAGATCTTGGCCCTAAGACCCGGTTCTGACATCGGGCATGTGCAGCGACCTCGGACCCGCACCCCTTACCCAAGCGGGGCTTGGACCTCAGCGCTCCGAGAAGAGGTGCGGGCGGTGGTCGCGTTTACGCGCCCAGCGGAAACCGGTGGCCTCGGGTCGCGGCGTCAGCGGGCTGGCCGGCAGGTCGCCCGCAGGGTCGTCCTCGTTGTAGGCGCTCGGCGCCACGTCGTTGGGCGCGTCGGCGTGGAACAGCGCGGCGAGCAGCTCGATCTGCCCGCGGCCCACGCCCAGCTCGCCCATTCCGCCGCCATACATCGGCCGTTGCTCCCGCGCACAGCGCGCGTAGACCTCGAACAGCTCGCGCAGGCTGCCGATCCGCGACGGCTTGACGTTGACCACGCGCGCGGCGAGCGGCGTCGCGCCGATGTCGTCGGCGGTGCGGATCGGCGCGTCGTATGACACGCGCTCGAGGTGATCGCCGAGCCGCTGCGCGATCTCGGGGAGGTCGTGCGGATCCTCGAGATAGGCGTCCGGAAACGCCGCGAGCACGCGGTCGTAGAGCGCACCGAGCGCCTCGCGGATCCTTGACCTCGAGGCCGTAATGGCCCTTGAAGTCGATCGTGTCGACCGCGCCCGTCGCCGCGACCTCGTCGACGAGCGCCGGCGGCCAGCTCGCCTCCGCGTCGAGCTTGAAGCGCACGCCGGGGGAGCGGGCGAGCCGCCGGCGCACCGGCTCGATCGAAGGCTCCTTGCCGAGGCCGAGCGAGTTGACGAAGCGCACCGGCTGCGGCTCCAGCCCGAGCACGTCGTGCAGCGAGCGGCCGGCCTGGCGCAGCGCGAGGTCGAGCGCCGCGGACTCGAACGCCCAGTGGCGAAAGCGCAGCGCCACGTCCCACTCCGGCGGCTCCGGCCACAGCTCGAGCGTCGCGAGATGCTCGCAGAAGCCGGCCAGCGTCCACTCTCCCTCGAGCGGTAGCGAGGGTCGGGTCTCGTGCAGCGCCGTGCCGTCCTCGCGGAACACCGAGACGTCCTCGCCCAGCCCGTCGACGCCGGCGCCGACGAGCCGCACGTGCGTCGTGATGCGCTCGAACTCGTACGCGAGGACGGCGTGCAGGCGGTCGTACTCGCACGCCTCGATCGACGAGCGGCAGCCCCGCGAGCCGCGGCCACAGCGACTCGCCGCCCGTCGTTGGCCTCGCCGGGTTCACCCTCGCCATTGTTTCATCAGGCTCGCCGGCG
>CAVPBT010000009.1:0-490578 GCA_963701935.1 uncultured Acidobacteriaceae bacterium
TTAAGAGTAGGCCAGTCTGATCGGTTCTTCCATGCCTTAGCACCATTAAAAGTCAATCACTTACTGACAACCAAGCCCGCACGGAAGCGATCTGCTCTGGTAGTGAAAAGAAGCGCTTTAGCGCACATGGGATCGAAGCGCACGGCACACTTATGGCACACCTCGCAGGAGCCAACTCGTGCGGTCTGGACAACTGATGGGGGTCAGTCGGTCAAAAATCCGGCTCGTTCTGGCTAAACACCAGTTGAGAATGAAGTCTTGCGCACCGCAGCGGGTCACGACCTGAGGATGGAGAAAATATTGTCAGTGCAAAATATGCGATCTTATCGTATATTTTGCATATGTGGATTCCGCGTGCGGTTGAACCCCGCCTGCAGCGCTCCGCGAAGACGCGGCCCGTGGTCGTGTTGACTGGAGCCAGACAGACCGGCAAAACCTCCACCTTTCTGCGTCTGTTCCCGAAGCATGTGTTTGTCTCCCTCGATCTTCCCGTCGAAGCCGAGCAAGCCGAAAAGGAACCGGGCACGTTCCTCCAACGTCATCCTCCGCCCGTCCTTATTGATGAGGTCCAATATGCGCCCGGCTTGTTCCGGCACCTCAAGGCGGCAGTGGATGCCCACCGTACTCGCAACGGACAATTTCTGCTTACTGGTTCGCAGAAGTTCAGCCTCATGAAGAATGTTTCCGAATCACTCGCAGGCAGGGCAGACATCGTGGAACTGGAAACCCTTTCCTTTGCCGAGATTCAGTCGGCATTGCCCAAAACCCGGATCGAGACAGCCGTCGTGCGCGGTGGTTTTCCAGAACTGTACGCCAACCCAGACATTGATTCTGTAGCTTTTTATAATTCCTATCTCGCTACGTATCTCGAACGCGATGTGCGCTCGTTGACTAATGTTGGCAGCCTGCGGGACTTCGAGAGATTTCTACGCGCCTGCGCACTCCGTTCTGCCAACCTGTTGAACAAAGCCGATCTGGCCCGCGATGTCGGGATTGCACCTTCAACGGCAAATCATTGGCTGTCCATGCTCGAAGCTTCCGGGCAGATCGTATTGCTTGAGCCGTGGTTTTCGAATCGAACCAAGTCCATCGTCAAGAGCCCAAAACTCTATCTCTCTGACACGGGTCTGCTTTGCGCCCTGCTGAATATTCGGACCGAGGAAGCTCTACGGCAATCACCCGCCGTAGGCGCAGTTTGGGAGACGTTTGTTTTCGCCCAGCTTCGGGACCGGGAACGCCGCGCAGGGCGCACGGGCAGCCTTTTCTTCTGGCGTGACCGAACCCGCGAAGTGGACTTCGTGGTGGATACTGGTGGACGCTTGGAACTGTTTGAAGCGAAGTGGACGGAACTGCCAGATGTCGGCGATACAGTGAATCTCGACTTCGTGCGCAACGTGGTGGGGAAATCACGGGTAGCCGCCGGTGCAGTCGTGTGCCGCGCATCGAGCGGCTTTCCGCTTTCGAATGGATTTCGGGCTGTACCCCTGACTGAACTCAGATGAACTTACTTGATGGTGCTGTAGGAACATCTGACATTCCCCGGATAAAGGAATGATTAGCTGAGGCCATTCAGGTCTGTGTCAAGACCGGGCGAAGCCCGCCGCGTAACGCGGTCGCAGAGTCTTGACACGGACCGGGCTTCGGCTACGCTCTCGGTATCCCGGGGATGGCGGTTGGGAATAGAGTTCAAAGGGACACTGATACGAAACAACTTACACGCGCACGGATGACACCTAAGCGACTGTAAGGTACTGCAAGGAACGCACCGAAGTCCCCAATTTAGTCCCCAGTCCACATTCAGTTCCTGGTTGGTATGAGCTCTCCATTTTCAGGTGGTTTATGTCGTAGTTTGAACGAGCGTTCCTTTTCACTACTTCGTGATTCTGTGTCCACCCGCGGCAGAATGAGCCTTCCGTTTTGTAACGCGACCCGATGTCTGACGCCTTCTGTCAACCCTGACGTGCGCAGTGGTGGGTTCAGAAGACCCGACAGCAGTAGCAAACGCAGCGGGATTCAGTGCGGTGAGCACAGCGGCTGGATTCCTGTCAATGACAGTGAGCAACGTGCGAGCCGGCGCTTCGGGGGTCCTCCGCCCGCCCTCCCAGTGCTTGATGGCATCCAGGCTGAACCCAAACGTGTCAGAGAATCTGGCTTGTGTCATGCCAAGTCGATTGCGGATCGCTTTTACGTCAACCTCCCGGGGCACATGCGCCCTGAATCCTTCTTGCTTCCCAGCAAGAAAAGCCTCAACGTCGTTAAGGCCATCCATCATCTGCTCGAATTGCGTTTTCATGCTACCTCCCGTAAGTCTCGAAAACACTATCGGCACGTTTCTTCAGCGCGTTGCGTTCCGCCATCGACAGGTTTTCTTTCTCATTCTTTGGAAAAACCGTGATGAGAAAAACCGGAAATCTCTCGTTGCGCCAGATATACACAACCCGCGCCCCGCCACTTTTCCCCATTCCCTTGCGCGCCACCCGGACCTTTCGAAATCCGCCAGTTCCGCGGATCACGTCTCCACATTCCGGGTCAGCCGCAACGAGTGCCACGATGTCCGCACGCTCCTCCTCGCTAAAGAGCTTGTTGGCAATGGCGAGGTAAGTGGGCGTCTCGACGACCGTCTGCACAATTCTCTTGTACTCCATTGGACACCTTCAGGTCAAGTACGATTGTATGCCATTGGACACCAATGATTTCGGGTATCTTCCCTGAAAAAGCCCTACAGGCGGCAATTGAGATCCATACGGCGGCTGGTTTGCGATACTCTCGCTTACCGTCAGAAGCCTCCTATCGCATTCCGCACGTGTGCCTACGTTGTAAAAGGTATTGATTGGAATTACCCTATGTAGCTTATGCGACAAACGCTTACGTCTAGGAATTTCGGCAAATGGCTCCGAGCCCGGATGTTGAGAATGTCGAACCGAGGACTCTGCGACAGCCGGCAGAGTGAACAGCCAGGGATGAGATGAGTTTCTCTTAGCGCTTGGCCTACAGGAGGTCGGCGATCGCAGCGATACCTCGCTCGATTGTGCTCTCGCTAAGATGGCCGAAGCCGAGCACGAGCTGCGGCGGCCGGGTGCTTCCAGTTGAGCGGTAGTTACTCATGCCGTAGAGGCCGATGGCCCTGGCCCGAGCCGCAGAGATGACCGCCCGCTCTTCGACTGTGTCCGGGAGGTTCGCCACTGCGTGGAAACCCGCTGCGAGCCCACGTAGCTCGACGTGGGGAGCATGCCGCGCCAGGGCCTCCGTGAGCGCTCGGCGCCGACCTTCATACAACGCACGCATGCGGCGAAGGTGTCTATCATAGCGCCCCGACTCGATCAGCCGGGCCAGTGCGACTTGGTCGAGGCCGGGGGATCCACGATCGTCCAGGTGCTTATCGCGGGCAATCGCTTCGGCAAGCCTAGGGGGGCAGACGATCCAGCCGATCCTCAGAGCAGGTGCGAGCGTCTTACTGACCGAACTCAAGACAACCACACGGTCCGGGGCGAGGCCCTGAACTTGCCCGACCGGTTGGCGGTCGTATCGGAACTCGGCATCGTAGTCGTCCTCAATGATAGTCGCGCCGCGCTTGTTCGCCCATCCGAGGAGAGCGTGCCGTCGCTCGGGGGCCAGAACACCACCGGTCGGCGACTGATGAGCGGGTGTGAGGACCACGGCGCGCGCATCCGTAGCACCGAGCGCTTCAACGTCCACACCGTGCTCATCGACCGGGACAGGGATAGCTTCCAACCCGGCCCGGGTGGCGATGGAGCGGTTGTCGGGGTCTCCGGGATCTTCGACCGCGATCTGGCGCACGCCTTCTCGGACGAGGGTGCGGAGCACAAGATTGAGGCCCTGTGCAAATCCCGAGCAGATCACCATATTCTGAGAGTTCGCGACCGCGCCACGAACCCGGCGCAGGTAGGCGACAAGGACCTCACGTAACGCGATGCTCCCACGTGGTTCGGAATAGCCAAAGGCTTCCGGTGGCGCTCCGCGGGCAACCTCCCCCAGCGCCCAGAGCCAGTCGCGCCGTGGAAAGCTCGTGAGGTCGGGCACTCCGGGACGGAAATCGACAACAAGCCGCGGCGTGGCAGCGATTCGGGGGGACAATTGTGGCACCGCCTGTGCGCTCGCCGCCACGCGAGTGGCGGAGCCCACCCGCGTGATCAAGTACCCTTCGGCCTGGAGTTGCTCGTAGCACTCCAACGCCAGGCCACGGGAAACACCAAGCTCGCGGGCCAAAGCTCTTGACGAAGGAAGGCGCTCGCCAGCGCTCAAGCGGCCCGAGCGGATCGCCTCCCGCAACTCCCGCTGGAGCTGCGAACCAAGCGTCTCGCGCAACCCACGGTCAAGGCGGAGGAGGATTTCTGGCCCCAAACCGGCCCACTGAATCGTCATGGAATTGGATCTTACAATAGGCCAGCTAGTTCGGTACAGTTCGAAATCGGGAGACGCGGAGAACATACCAATGAGCGACGAAATACGAATGGGGCCACACGCAAACGCGGACCAAGGTCCTAGCGAATCGCCCATGAGCGCGCGAGCATGGGCCACTTTCGTGGCAGTGGCCGTCCTCTGGGGGATTCCGTACCTATTGATCAAGATCGCAGTGGGTGACGGCGTCCCGCCGGCATTCGTTGCGTGGGTGCGGATTCTCCTCGGCGCAGCGATACTGCTGGGGTTGGCTTGGCGGGCGCGTGTTTTGGGCGGTCTCCGGGGCCGCGTAAAGTGGCTCGCTGCCTTCGCGGTTGCAGAGATCGCCGTACCATTTCCGCTGATCGCGGCCGGTGAGCAGCATGTGACTTCATCACTGGCAGCGATTCTCATCGCGACAGCGCCGCTGTTCGTGGCGCTCCTTGCCCTTCGCTTCGACCCAAGCGAACGTCCCTCGCTCCGGCAGTTGGCCGGGCTCATCCTGGGCCTTGCAGGCGTTAGTGGGCTCGTGGGACTAGACATTGCGGGGCGGGCCGATGAGTTTCTCGGTGCGGCCCCGGTTCTCACTGCGGCCTTCTGCTACGCCGTCGGCCCGATGATCTTCAAGCGCCGACTGGCCGATCTCGACCGGCGGGTCTCAATGGGCGCGAGCCTCGCCCTCGCGGCGCTTTTCTTGGCCCCAGCGGCTGCGCTCCACCCGCCCACCGCGGTGCCCTCGGCGAGGGCCATTGTCGCGCTTCTCGGTCTCGCTCTGTTCTGCACAGCCGCGGCCCTTGTGCTCTGGGGCGCGCTCATCGGGCAAGTGGGAGCGGGCCGGGCGCTTGTTGTGACCTATGTGAATCCACTGGTCGCGGTCGCGCTCGGCATGGCGATCCTTGGTGAGCGGCCCGGAGTCGGAGCAATCGCCGGCCTGCTACTCATCCTCGGAGGCTCGTGGCTTTCCACCAACGGACACTTGCCGGGACGACTCGATCGCTTGGCGATTCTCGCTTCACCTCGTTCGACATTTAAAGCAGAGCAGAGTTCTGGCTGGTCGAGATCGTCCCGAAGCCCAACTCTGAACCCTAAACCAGGAGGAATGACAATGCGATTCATGACGACGAACAGGGCCAATAAAAACTCGGAAATGGACACTAGGCAGGATCATATGCTCGTTGCCGCAATGGACATGAGGAAGACGACCATGCTGCTGTGGATCGTTCAAGGGCTGCTGGCGGTCCTCTTTCTGTTTGCCGGCGGAATGAAGCTAATCCTGCCACTCGACGCGCTGACAAAGCAGATGCCGCTCCCCCTGCCAGGTCTGTTCTTGCGGTTCATCGGCTTGGCAGAGGTGCTCGGCGGGATCGGCCTGATCCTCCCCTCGCTCCTTCGCATCCGAATGGTTCTGACACCGCTGGCCGCCTGCGGGTTGGTGATCATCATGATCGGTGCAGCGGTGTATACGCTGGCTGGCGGTGGTGGCGCGGCGGCCCTGATTCCACTGGTGGTGGGGCTCCTCGCGTCATTTGTGGCCTACGGTCGCTGGCGACTGACGCCGCATCGAGGGTACGCGCATGCGTCGCCTCTCCATTCTGCTGGCTAAGCAACAGGCGGAGGCCCCCTCGCCGTGGGGCTTTTGACGATTGCGAATTTGTCGATTCAACGCTGACTGCGTGATGTCAACTCAAATAAAGTAGTCCGAGGAATGGAGGTTTTCTTGTGAGCAAAGATAGGAAGGTCGGGCACATGTACATCTCGGTAGTGACACTCTATGTTAATGATGTTGATCGGGCGATCAATTTCTACACAAAGAAACTCGGCTGGGAGAAGACCATGGATGCGCCGATGGGCGACGGCACGCGCTGGGTGACCGTGGCACCTCAGGGCGGGAAGGAGGCTGCGTTCACCCTGGCGAAGCGTTCCCCACACCGGTCGTCTGCTAAGGACAGCGGGTTCAGTGGCGTAATCATGGAGGTGGACGACGTCTACCAAACCCATAAGAAGCTCAAGAAGATTGACATTGAATTTACGGAGGGTCCACGGAGCGAACGGTGGGGCGGTTGGGCGATGTTCAAGGACTCGGAAGGCAACGTTCACGGGCTGCACTCACCAGTACCAGCAAACGTCCGTAGCAGCTAAGAGCGGGGCGCCGCTCGAAACGCTCTTTCCGGTCATTTTCGGCGTGTTAATGTGGCGGAGATTTTGTTTGTGGACTGCGATACGTTTCCTCTGCGAAGTTAGCTCGCCTGAAGCTACGGGCTGCACTGGAAACAGAGCCACTGAAGTGTGCACCTATGACACAATTCAAGCTTCGACAACGAGGATCACGACGGTGACACGAGACCAGAAGTACGAGGCATTCCGGGCGCTCCATGAACGACCTGGCGCCTTTGTGATACCAAATCCGTGGAACGCAGGAACGGCAAGGATTCTGACGGCCTTGGGTTTCGAAGCTCTTGCGACGACGAGCGCCGGTTTCGCCTTCGCCATCGGACGCCGGGACTCCGCAGCAAGCCTTACACGGAATGAGATTCTGGAGAATGCCAAGGCCATTGTCGACGCAACTCATTTGGCCGTTTCAGCTGATCTGGAAGACGGATTCGGCCCTTCGCCTGAAATGTGCGCAGAAACCATTCGCCTCGCGTCAGATATCGGCCTGGTTGGGGGATCAATTGAGGATGCCACAGGGGATGCGAAAGATCCCATTTATGAGTTCCAACTTGCGGTGGAGCGGGTCGCGGCGGCGGCGAAGACGGCTCATGATTGCCAGTTCATGCTGACCGCAAGAGCCGAGAACTTCCTTCATGGCCTTCCCGACCTAGACGATACCATACGGCGATTGCAATCCTTTGCCGAGGTTGGCGCGGATGTTCTCTACGCGCCAGGGCTCCCGAGCCTCGAAGCCATCCGAGACGTTTGCGCGTCGGTTTCCAAGCCCGTCAACGTCGTTATGGGCTTGAAGGGGGCTACGTTTTCCGTAGAAGAGCTGGCTGCTGCCGGAGTAAAGCGGATCAGCGTCGGTGGAGCCTTAGCCCGCGCCGCCCTGGGAGCATTTGTGCGAGCTGCGCGCGAAGTGAAAGACAAAGGAACTTTCATTTTTGCGGCGGATGCTCTTCCTCATGCGGAGGCGAAGGGCTATATGTCACATGTCAAATTAGACAGTCGGCTTCCTGGCCGTCTGGCGTGAGGTCGCCGAGCGTACTTCATTTTTCCTCGTCAGTGTGCCAACCCGGATTGGTCCACCTTCCATGCTGCCAAACAAAGATCTCAGTCACTCGGCTTGAACCGGATGATCGTTTCCCGTCAACCTCGATTTCCACAACATAGCTGCTCCAGACGATGGCGACATCGCCAAAGTGCTGCACCTCGGTGCGGGGGAATTCAAGCCGGAGCAGCCTACCGCCTTTGGCATGAAATTCGGTAGCAGTGCGAAGCACATCGGCTTGGTTCTTCCATTTGTCCTCGCCACCACTCATGACGATCGTCTCAGGTGGCACCAATTCCTCAAGTGTCTTTGTGTCGCCGGCAAACCATGCGCGCCAGACCGTTTCACGTACTTTGAGAAGCTCATCATCCGACGGGGATGCTCCTGCCATCGAGATCAGTAACACCGGCAGAATGATGATGGCAACGCTAACTCGGAGAATACGAGGCATTCTCTTTCTCCTAGCAGGCTGCTGAAAAACTACTCCCAATGCACAGCCTCTTGTGATACGAGAAGACATGCGAGGAGAGGATCAGCAGCAGAATCATATGTTCAGTTATTTGTCGCCGGAAGCGCGAGTGCGGAAGGATCATCCGCTGCGTGCGATCCGGGGCATGGTGGACGAAGTACTTGTGCAACTTTCGCGGCGGTTCGACAGCATGTACGCCAAGGTCGGCCGGCCGTCGATTGCGCCGGAGAAGCTGTTGCGGGCGCAGTTGCTGCAGATGCTGTACTCGATCCGCAGCGAGCGATTGTTGATGGAAGAAATGGATTACAACCTGCTGTTCCGCTGGTTTGTGGGGTTGAATGCGGACGACGAAGTCTGGGACGCGACCAGCTTCACCAAGAACCGCGACCGTTTGTTGGAGGCGGACGTGGCCAAAGAGTTTTTGTCGCGGGTGGTCGAGCAAGCGCGGGGGAAAGGTCTGACTTCGGACGAACATTTCACGGTGGACGGTACGCTGCTGGAAGCCTGGGCGAGTCTGAAGAGTTTTCAACCCAAAGAGGGCAAGCCGACACCACCGCCGGACGATCCTGGCAATCCCACGGTGAACTTTCACGGGCAGAAGCGCTCGAACGAAACTCATGCATCCAAGACCGATCCGGATGCTCTGCTGGCGCGCAAAAGCCAGGGCAAGGAATCGAAGTTGAGTTACAACGGGAATCTGTTGGTGGAGAATCGCAATGGCCTGATCGTGGACGCGGAAGTTTTCCAGGCGAACGGGACGGCCGAACGCGATGCAGCGCTGGTCATGATGGAGAGACTTCCCGGCACTCAACCGCTGACGGTAGGCGGCGACAAAGGTTTCGACACGTTCGGGTTCGTGGAGGAGTGCCGCAACCTGCGCGTAACGCCGCACGTGGCGCAGAACCTGGGACGACGCGGAGGCAGCGCGATTGACGGCCGCACGACGCGGCACTCGGGTTACGCCATCAGCCAGAAGAAGAGGAAGCGGATCGAAGAATGTTTCGGCTGGCTGAAGACCGTCGCGCTGATGCGGAAGGTGCGGCATCGCGGGGTGAGCAAAGTGCACTGGATATTTACTCTGGCCTGCGCCGCCTACAATCTGGTGCGCATGCGTAACCTGGCCGCCGCAGTTCCCCTGGCGTAAGTCGGAGCCGACGTGTGTCTCACAGGGCATGAAGTAAACGAAAAACGGTTCAGAAATCCACATCAACACCGACCAAAATGAGAAACAGAAAGAAAAACTCGCTGCCGATCACTTTTTCAGCAGCCTGCTAGGTAGCTCGGCTGCAGAATGGGGCCACCGATTGGACGTTTTCATGATTCGCAACTCCGGGCGACAAGCGTCGACGACTGGCAATGTTCGACGTCAAGTTTCTGACTGATCTGCGGGCGGCGCATGAACCACGCGCCAGCCACGCAGACTATGCTGCCGAAGATGGAGAGCGTCGCAACATGCTCACCCCGTACCAGGATTCCGAGTAGGAGCGCGACGGGAGGGATCAAGAACGCTGTTGACGACGCGCGCGTGGCTCCGACTCTCCCAGCGGCTGTGGCCAGCAAAACGAATGCGACTCCGGTCCCGAACGCTCCTAAGATCAGTAGCGAGACGAAGGGCACCAGTGTCCAGCGTGCAGAGAGCACATCGGGTACACCGAGCGGCGCGGTCAACATCACTGCGACAGTCTTGTGCGCGAAGGATCACCGAAAGGGCTCCGTACCGCTGCTGCAAGGGACGGGCAAGATTCAATGCGAATCCGTAGGAGCTAACCGCCGCCAGGATCAGTAAGACCCCGACGACACTGCTATGACCTTCATGGATCGTCGGCAAAGCAAGCAGCCCGGCTCCCATCAATCCGATGGTCAAACCCGCGATCACTCGGCGTTCGGGAACTCGACGGGCGATGGCGGTGGCAACGATGGCGGTAAAAAGGGGGACGACGGCGTTCAACATGCCGGTCAGGGCCGACGACACTCTCTGCTCGGCGAATGGGAACATACTCAGAGGGAAGGCAAACCACAAAACGCCCACCACAGCGATTCCCGGCCATGCTGACCACTCTACTGGCTTGCGCGCGGCGGGAAACAATGCCAGGGTTGCAAACCCGATGAACAGACGGACGAAGGTGACGCCGTTAGGTCCAATCGACTTCAATCCCTCGGCGATAAACAGAAAGGATGCGCCCCAGATGAGTCCGGGGATTGCAACCACCAGCCAGTCTGCGGACAGGACGATCCGGCTCCAACTCGATGCGTGTCTTAGCTCGTTCATACTATGTCCACTCCTGTGCACCAACCATCGCCATGGAAGTTAAGCTCTCGCGACACATACTTGCCTCTAGAACTCCCGCAGAATGTATTCACGAGTTCGCCTCGGACTTCCGGTTCTGATAAAGCGCCAGCAACATCGCTCCTGCGGATGCGGAAAACACGGAATAGTCCATCGGAGATTTGACGCCGAAGGAGATCGCCATAGAGATGCCGAACATCGCCAACAACAGTGCGGCACCGAGGGCCACCCAGCGCGGCCAAAGACCAAGGATGAGCCCGATGCCAAGGGACGTTTCAGCCACTGTGGCTGCCCATGCCAGGAATGGTATGGCGAATGCCGGCATGAAGGAATTGACTTCTGCCGTGTACTTCGTGAAATTGGCGAAGTTTCCCCAGCCACCATACTTGCCCCAGAGACCGAAGCGGTCGGCTACGGCGGACAGAAAGGCAGCGCCAAGCGCGATACGGGCGTACAGGATTCCCCCCCGCTCTAACACTTGCAGCCGTTCCGGAGTCAGAATAGGAAAGGCGTTAGCCGACGTGGGGTGGGACGGAGTCAGAGCTGCATCGGTCATCATTACTTACCTCTCTCGGTTTTGGAGTCCGGCACCGGCACGCTGAGCGGCGTGTCGTGATCACAAATCAAGTACGCGACCAACTTTGCCGGTTCCGTTGAACTTGCATTGGCGGAGACGAGATGAATGCCGTTGGGTGCCTCGTAGAAGCTCTCACCGGCCTTGTAGATCACCTCCGGCTCGCCGTTTACTTGGGTTCGGAGCGCCCCTTCGACGACGTAGCCAATGACTGCGCAAGGATGGGAATGCGGTGACGATGCCTCGCCTGGGCCGTAGTTAACTTCCACCAGTACCGCCTTCAGGTGGTCGCCATCCAGTTTAGATAGCGATCTGGAGAGCACAATTCGCGCTCGATCTTTTGCCTGGGGGTGAGCACTGGTCTCTTGGCCTGATGCAAAACTTGCTGCGAACAACCCCCCGCAAAGAGTCACAGCAGCGACGCTGATTCGGCTTCTGATCGAACTCATCACCCACCCCGCAAGGTGTACGATAAACTATGGTGGATCAGGTACAAGATCCACTTTCCGATTTTATGTATGTACCACTTTTATGGCGAAACTGGCAGCGGCATTCGAACTTGCTCTTCCATTTAACAACTCAGGACTGCCGGCCTATCGCTGGCTCTATTCCTCCTTACGCGATGAGATTCTGCATGGTCGCTTGCGGCCAGGGGCACGGCTCCCATCTACTCGCGCGTTGGCAATCCAGTACGGGCTGGCGCGAGGAACGATTGTCAATGCTTTCGAACAGCTCAAGTCCGAGGGCTATATTGAAGGCAGCGTGGGGTCGGGCACCCAAGTCAATAAGGTCTTGCCGGAGAGACTGCTCCAGATCTCGCCCGGACCTCCAGCGTCTGAGCCTGCCACGAATCCCGCATTGCACCGAAAGCGGCAGCTCGCGATTTCAGATTACGGTCGACGGGCAAAGCTATTTGGGGGTTATGAGAATCGTCCGACCCGCGCCTTCCGTGCCAACCTGCCAGCTTTAGATCTGTTTCCCGTGGCGCGGTGGACAAAGATCACGCTCCACTGCTTACGTCGACTTTCGAGACGCCAACTGATGGGATGCGATCCTCTGGGATACATTCCGCTTCGGCAAGCGGTGGCAGAGTACTTGATCCGGTCGCGAGGGGTGAGATGTATGCCAGAGCAAGTGGCAATAGTCTCTGGCGTGCAGGAAGCACTCGACCTGACCGCTCGACTGTTCTTGAATCCCGGAGATCGGGTGTGCGTGGAGGACCCCGGATACCCTGGCGCAGTCATGGCGTTTCAGGCATTCCGCGCAAGGATCGTTGCCGCCGGGGTGGATGACGAGGGGATAGAGGTCCGTCGGCTTCCGTCTCAGGGAGTTCGGTTGATTTACACAACACCTGGGCATCAGTTCCCCTTGGGAACCACGATGAGCTTGGCGCGGCGACTGCAACTGCTGGAGTGGGCACGGAAGTCGGGAGTGGTAATTTTTGAAGACGATTATGACAGCGAGTACCGTTACTCGGGTCGGCCGATTCCAGCACTGCAGGGGCTCGATGACGGCGGGTTGGTTCTCTATGCGGGCAGTTTCAGCAAGGTGCTGTTTCCCGCGCTCCGCCTTGGATATCTGGTGATTCCAGTCGACTTATTGCATCACTTCGAAGCGATCCTTTCGTTGACCTCCCGTCACGCGACGCTGTTGGAGCAGCTCGTGCTCACTGACTTCATCATCGAGGGCCACTTCGGGCGACACCTGCGGCGCATGCGCGAGATATATGCTGAGCGTCTTTCGGTACTTTTGGAAGAGGCACGCCTGAGACTCGTCGGTTTACTGGAAATCTCAGAGGTCGAAGCTGGCTTGCAGACTATCGGATGGCTCGGTGGTGGAATCGACACCGAATCTGCGACCGCTGCTGCAGCAAAACGCAGTGTGGATGTGACTCCAGTGGATCGCTACAGCCAAGGCAGAGTCGCGACACAGGGATTGCAGCTGGGATTTGCTGCGGTGGACGTGAAGGAGATCCGTCGCGGAGTTCGGGAGCTCGCGATCGCGCTGGACAGCGAACAGAAGGCCTTGCATAGCGGCTCGCAGAAGTCTCGGCGGTGAGCGATCCGCACGGAGACCGGATTCCGGGAGGTTTGTTTGAATGCTAAGTCTAGCGAGGAGCGCGTGGTGTACAAAAGGCTGAACTCAACGGAACGTTGATTCAGAGAACTACCGCGGAGGCTCCTCAGCGGACACTATGTATTACGTCGGGCTGGATGTTCACAAGAAGACGATCAGCTACTGCGTCAAAGCGGGCGGCTCCCATCAGGAAGGCAAGGTGGGAGCGACGCGACGCGAACTGGATGCTGGATCAAGACTCTTCCACAACCACGGACGATTCACCGGCTGGATCTACGATCATCTGCTTGCGCACGCAAACTCCCGAGGCGCCCTTCGGATTGTTTTAGGACTGGCAGCGAACACAGACTCAACCTTCGGTGACGTCCTTCAGGGGCCCGAGACAGCGAATGAATGTCCGCTTCTGCGAAGGCAGGAACCACCGCCGAGAGGCATACCTGCGAGCTGCGGATACTGGCGAGTACGGTGGTGCGCGCTCCTCCGAAGCGCGCGTCAGGAGAACTGTGTTTTTCCCTTGACAAAGACTTACACGGATGTCGGCTAACCCGGACTCCCCCCGGGCCATTTGCAACGCGAAGGCCGATCACGACTGTTGCTTGCTCTCGTTGTGGGTCAGGAAAATTAACTCATTACCATCGAAATCCTTCACAGCCACCCATCGCTCCAGCGAAGACGGGTTGAAGCCGCGGCTGCCCTCCAATCCTTTTGCGCGTAACGCGGCAATCGTCTTTTCCAGATCATCTACCAAGACGCCTATATTGTTGGGTTGCCCCGAGGTGCCTGGGGCCAGGAGGTCGATGCAGATCGGGACGCCCGCAATCTCGATCTGCACAAATTCCTTGGGACTCTCTCGCAGAACTTTGCAACCGAGCACGGTAATCCAGAATTGGCGTGCTCGTTCCAGGTCTCGCGTGTAGATCGTCACGAATTCAAGCCGCCGGATCGATAGGTTTTCCATAGTTCCTTTCAGCCCTAATTAGGGGAGCTCAAATTCTCAGAACGATTCCAAAATCCTCCGAACACATCTCGCAGGAGTATTTGCAAAATCCATGAAATCACTGTAGTCGCGTACAATGGATATCCACAAGATCCATTTTATGTACTTGTGTTGGATCCATTTTGGAAACTGAATCGATCTGCAACCCATCTGGCGCGTCTCTCGCGAGTGGAGCCCAGTCGATCCTCGGTCTTTGAATATGACAAAGGTTGCAGTTGAGGTCAGGTTGCCCTGGCTCCGACTCGATGAACGCGATCCAAGACCTCTCTCCCGCCAGCTCTACGATGGGATTCGTCAAGCCGTTCTGGGTGGGAGGCTGCGGCCCGGAAATCGATTGCCGTCGACGAGGGCCTTTGCCACCGAATTCGGAATTTCAAGAAACACCATCACAAATGCATATGAGCAATTGCTCTCCGAAGGGTATCTCGACGCACGAGTTGGCGCAGGTACGCGCGTAGCCCAATCGCTTCCGGGCTTGCTGGCCAAGAGTGCCCAAGCCTACTTGGAACCACGACGCTCAGAGCGGCACCTTCTGTCGAAACGTGGAAAAACGATAGCCGGTTGGCGCGTGAGGCCTTTGCGTGCGCCACATCAACCGAGCCCTTTTGAAGCTGGACTTCCCGACTCACAGATCTTTCCGTATGCAATTTGGCGGAGATTGATCAGTCGCCACTGGCGGCGGCCTCACTACGAACTCCTAGGGTATGGCGATCCCGCTGGATACCGACCCCTGCGCGAGGCCATCGCATCGTACCTTCGTTCAGCACGTGCTGTGAGGTGCGAAGCCGATCAGGTTTTCATTGTCAACGGTTCGCAGCAGGCGTTGAACCTGAGCGCGCAACTCTTGATCGACCCCGGCGATCCAGTATTGATTGAGAATCCAGGATATTCGGGGGCCGGCTTTGCTTTGGAGGCAGCCGGAGCGCGACTCGTCCCTTTGCCAGTTGACGACAATGGCGTCAGACTGCCCGGCCAACGCCAAATCGAAAGAAACGCGCGTCTCATTTTTGTCACTCCGTCTCATCAATTTCCTCTCGGAGTCACCCTAAGCCTGGCCCGCCGGCTGGAATTGGTGGAGTGGGCGCGTCGTCGTCACGCCTGGATTCTCGAAGATGACTACGACAGCGAGTACCGCTATCAGGGGAAGCCTCTGCCGTCCTTGCAGGGTCTCGACCAATCCGGGCGTGTCATTTATATGGGTAGCTTCAGCAAGACTCTTTTTCCATCGCTTCGACTCGGTTTCATGGTCCTGCCGAACGACCTTGTCGAGCCGTTCCGGCGTGCTCGCTCGGTGTTGGATGTTCATTCACCCTTGTTCGAACAGGCAGTATTGGCGGACTTCGTGGCCGAGGGGCATTTCGCTCGGCATGTCCGGCGCATGCGCTCCCTCTACGGGAATCGGCAGGCAGCCCTGCTCGAAGCGGCCAAAAACGAACTCGCCGGCTTTTTGCAGATAGAATCCGCCGACGGCGGGATGCACGTGGTCGGATGGCTCCCGAAGGGTGCAAGCGATGTGCGCGCTTATCAGAGTGCGGCGGCACACGGGATCTTCACTTGGCCCCTTTCCTACTGCTCGCTGCGAAAACTTTCCCGAGGAGGGCTTATGCTCGGGTACGCCGGGCTGAACGAGCGTCAAATACTTGACGGGGTCCGGAGGCTGGCCGCGGCACTCCACGTTTAAGGTCCGCCCTATTTTCACAATCAATAAACATCGAAAATAGGCGATATTGACATGAGCTGGCGTCGGGGCAGTACAACCACCGCCGGGCCGACTGCGAGACCGGGGTCAAGCTCCTGCAGTAGTATCTTCCCGGGTGCGCGTGCTCTGCGGGACGTTGAGATCGAGGACCTCGAGTGCCAGATCTCCTCCAACAGGACAGCGGTTCTTGCACTGTCTCGATGTGTAAGAGGACAATTGCCATTAACAGCGATTCATCTTGGGGCGGAGCCCGTTTCGTAGAACTAGAAAAATTGACATTCCGCGGATAGCTGAATAATAAGCCGAGGCGCAAAGGCCAGTGTCAAGGCTCTTCGACCGCGAACGCGGCGCGCGAAGCGCGGCCTTGACACTGGCCGGGCCTCGGCTATGCTCTGGCTATCCGGGGCATGTCATTCGGGGAATTCAGCATCACAGGCCTAGACCGAGACCCTGACTGATCTGATTCGTGTGCGTAGTTTGTGGTTCTATGTTGTGCGCTCCTGGCTCTTGCTGAATAGCAGGAGAATGGGACACGTCGCGGCTGAGTTCTTGCGCGAGCGTCTGTGCGTTGTTCGTATAAATCTGGGCGTCATAGCGTCCACGTGAGACCGAGACATAGGCCATGCGGCTGTTGAGCAGATCCTTGGCGCCCAACTCGGTGTCCACGTGAATGAGGACATGGTCGGCAGTCTGTCCCTGGCTGGAGTGGCTGGTCATGGCATAACCGTGGTCGAGATGCGGATGCTTGTGGAGGTCGAGTTCGACCGTGCGGCCACCGTCCAGCTGCAAGCGCAGCCGCCGGTCTCCGTCGATGCTCTCGATGGTCCCCAACTCGCGATTCGCAACTTTCAGTTCGTTGGCCGGCGCGGTGAATTGGATGCGGTCGCCCACTGAAAAACATCGCATCTCCTCGCGGAAGACCGAGACTCCCTGCTGCCTGCGCGGATCGTAAGTGCGCTCTGTGCCATCCTGCAGCTCGACTGTCAGCCGGTTCTTCGGAGCGTCAATACTCTTCACCTGTGCGTACGCGCGTTTCCCGATGCCGGTCTCCTTCGATGCGCGCGAGTAGCGCAGCACATTGCCCACCTCATACCGTTCGGCCCATGTGCGGTCCGCGCGGGTGAGGTCTTGGCGCGGCACAAGCGTCCTGATGCGGTGCTCTTCGCTGCTGACGAGGCCACTCCGCTGCAATTCCGCATGGATGCGCTCATTGATCTCCATGCGAGAGCGATTATCGGGAGAAATCGCCAGCGTCTTCTCCGGTGATTTTGCGTAGTCCTTCGCAATCGCGGCGATGCGCTCGTCGCCGCCTTGAATCTCATGGACGCGGCCCTGCCGGCCAAGATTCTGTATTGCTTCGCGTACATCACCACGCGCAAGCTGCTCGACCACCTGTTTTAGTTCCGGGTCTTTCTGGCGCACGATCTCTTCGAGCCTCACCGTTTTCATACCGGCGTCCTGGAGCTGCGCGAAGGGCCGCCCGGCCTCAACGGCCTCATGTTGCCGCCGGTCGCCGACGAGCAACACACGGTCATTCGGATGGAGCCGGTTCACAAACCCATGCACTTGCCGGGTCGATGCCAGCGAGGATTCGTCAAGCACATAGAGCCGCTTCTCCCCGCTATCCGGCTGCTGTCCACGTACCAGATGCTTCTGTAGTGTAGATGTCTCCATGCCTGCTTCCCCGAGCTTCTGCGCCGCGCGGGAGGTTGGCGCGAAACCTTCCACCCTGTAGCCCTCGGCCTCCACGCCTTCGCGGATCACGGACAGAGTTGTTGTCTTGCCCGCGCCTGCGATGCCATCTAAGCCGACCATCTTCTCACGCGAGAGAAATATTTCGTCTACGGCTTGGCGCTGCGACGCATTCAACTCCGGGTGGCGGTCCTCCG
Organism: uncultured Acidobacteriaceae bacterium; assembly: GCA_963701935.1. Taxonomy (GTDB): domain Bacteria; phylum Acidobacteriota; class Terriglobia; order Terriglobales; family Acidobacteriaceae; genus Sulfotelmatobacter. Next base: position 17,595 of record CAVPBT010000009.1, read on the forward strand.
TGGCGATGCGCACCTGCGGCGAGACCAGCATGGGATCGCTGTAGTCGCGCCGATTGCCTTCCTGCATCCGGCCAACGACCTCGCGCTCCATGCGCACCATCACGGCGGTTGTGAACTGTCTGCCAGCGCCAACGTGCGAGACTTCGCGGAACTCCCCGGCCTCGATCCGGCGCTCGAACTCCTCCCGGACCTGGGCATAGGTGGTTTCTCCAATGCCGCGCACCAGCGCTGCTTCAAGGATCGCGCGGCGGTCCTGCACCGCCGATCTCTCGAAGACATGATCGCGCGCCCATGTCACGGCCTGCTTCGCCTGCATCTCTGGCTCCGGCATCTGGTATTGCCCATGTTGGCGCGCCCGTACGACGACCCGGTCTGCCTGATGCCCGTACTGTGCGGCCAACTCGCGGTGCCGCTGTAAGACTTCTCCAGGCGACAGCAGTTCCTTGCGATCGCGAGTGTGGTGGGCCGCGATCTGTGCCGCCGCGGCTCCGTCGATTCCTTGTTCCCGGAGATGGTCTTTGATCTGTCCACGCCTCGGACTGGAAGCCTCCAGATATTCCTTCGTGTAGCCTTTTACTTCCGGCTGTCCATGCCTGCCGCGCTCCAGTTCGTAGCCCAGCTTTTCCAGACGCAGAGCCAACTCGGATCGGTAGACCGCTGTGGCGTAGCGCTGTGACACGAACATCTCGTGCGGCTGCAAAGCTCGCATCTGTTTTCCATTTTCGAGACCGTTCTCGGGCTCGGTCATGTTGAAGATCACGGCATGCGTATGAAGCTGGGGCGCAGCGTAGCCATCGACGGGCCGCGCGGTGTCGTGCTCGAAAGTGGTGGCGATGAATTTTCCGGTCGTCTCCGGGGCATGCACATTGCCGATCCGCGCCTGCGTGTACCGCTCAAGTTCCTGAAGCGCTGCGCGAACGCTCTCGCGATGGGCTTCCCGCACCCGATCATCGCCGCCCACAAGCGCGGTGATCGATACTGACTTCGGCGCGGAAAACGTTGCGTCCCATCCGGCTCGGTGCTCGGCGCTGGTCACTTCCTTGCCGAACTTCCCTTCATAGGTTCTAGAAACCTGATGCCGGACAAGCTGCTCTTCGCTGTGGGGATGCTGGCCTTCACTCAGCCGAGCAAAGTGCTCAGACTCAACTGGGCCAGTGAGCTTCCACTGCTCGGCGAGTTTGCCTTGCCATTCGCTATGGCCTTGCTGATCGCGGCTCCAGTAGTTCTGTTCCTGCGAGGCAAACTCCCGCACATGGTAGGTCTGCGCCTGGCTGGCTGACAGCGGTTTCGAGATCGTGAGCATACCGAGGGTTCCTCAAGCGTCAAGTGGTGTTCTTGGCAATCTGTCTCTCATTCGATTCCCTTCGTTTTCTCCCAGGCGAACGCCTCTTTGGGTTTGGTCCCGCGCGCACCGAGGATCGAACCAAAGAGTGCGAGCATCGGCTGGGTAGGCTCCTTCAGCGGATCGGCGGGAGCATTTGCGGGCACTGATGGCGCTGGTTTCGGCCCGATCTCGGGCATCTGCCGCTGCGAAAATCTCGGCAGTCCGAATCAGATTCTGACCATCTTTATCCTCCATCTCTGGATCAAACTTGGCCGAGGTCGGCCCCATTCGATCTTTTCCACATCCCGCCATTTACGTGGGGATCGGTTCTGCAACACACTCCGCACAGCGAGTAACAAAAGGAACATCGCGGCTACCCAAAGCAATGGCGCCAAGAGCGAAAGGCTTCCGGGAAAAGACATGGCACTCATGGCGTACGAGCTCTTTCCTTGCCCTCGCGGGCGAAGAAGTCGTCAAGGAGTTTGCGCGCCTGCTGAAGCTTTCGTGCGTCTGCCTGGTCGCGAATCTTGAGGACGGAATCAGGCGACAATTGTCTGCCTTCCGATGCCGCTTGAGAAGCTGCATGGAAGAGATTCAAGAGCGTGTAACGCACCGCCCAGATTTCGGCCAACATCAGTTCGCTAGGATCGGCGGGCCGCTTGCGCGCAGAGCCGAGCGCGGTCTCGCGCAGCCACTCGGAGAGAGCCTGCCCCGCGCCTTCAGCGGCCGCTTCGATCTCGGCCAGTTCGTCTGGAGTCAGCCGGGTGGCGGCAGTCTTGGTGCGGAAGCCGGGCTTCGCCTCTTCTCCGAACGGCAAACTGGACTGAGGATTAGCCTGAACGCGGGAATTACTCATTGGACAAACCGCCTTGTTGCACTACTGCCCTTAATTCCAATGCGACTAAACTTCGCAATTGTTAGTTCACATCAAGTTCTTGCGCTTCAACGCGTTTACGTGATCGACGATGGGCAGCGCTTTGTCGCAAACAAAAATCATTGTTCGACATCGCAGTCACTCAGCAGGCGACGAATTTTGTTGATGCAGCGAAAGTTAACCGGCGTAAACATCGAAGCGCTGTCTGGCGCGCCGCAGTTCCCAATTTGGGGGTGACGTCTCCACATTTCTTCCGGTGCGAAGCACCGCGTTCTTACAACTCGCCATACTCAAGAGCCAGCACGTCCCACAGGCGGCGTACTTGCGGAGCCTGCCACGCGCGTCGAAACAGTTTCTTGATAGACTGCCAGTCTTCGCCACAAAAGTTGAACGTAATTCCGTTGTCACGAGCGCGAAAATTCACGCCGATTTCGTCCTTCTCGTCTGCCCCCGTATACGCGAGAAAATAGCGCCCATTCCAGGAGATCAACACCCGCCTTACATCGAGCCGTTCCAGGATCGTCCTGAATTCCGAAATCTTTGGGTATCCCTCCACGGGATAAAGTGGCGAAAGTCTTCCTGGAAAGGACAACCAAACGGAAAAAACTTCGCTCGGCGAGCGCACGAATTCGAGACGGTACTCGCCTTCTTCAAATTTCGGTAATGGCGGATTCAACGGAGCGCCCATCCCCCCTGCCGAAGAGTTCGGATCTTGCAAGGGCTTACCATAGTGAAAATAGTGGCCGCGGGCGCACACGCGCCACAGGGTCGGCCAGTACGGCCGAAGCGCCTCGTTTAACCTCTCGATATTGGGGAACTCTAGCTCGTCGAGGAGAAAGTAAAGGTTCCGGGCGACAAAGATGGGTCTCTGCCGCTCTTCTGTCGGGTTTCTTAGCATCCGAATGGCGTGGGTGACAGCGCGCCGAACATCGTCGCTTCCGATCTCTTCCGGCTTCTTCGCTTCGGCTTGCCGATCGGGCGGGAGATGTGCGACGAAGAAAGAGTCCAAATGGGTCTTGTTTGGTTTGCGAAGCAATCCGTAAACCGCCTGGAATGCCTCAAGGATTCCGGTAAGAGATTCATATGAAATCTCCGTCTGTGCGGTGTTGGCAAATCTCTCCACTCCGTGCAGACAGAAATAGGCAACGACGGTCCATTCCGCCTGCGAAAGCGGGAGCTTTGAGTCCGCCTTTCGGCGAATCATCAGCAGAGAATCGGTTGGCTCGGTAAGCAGACTTACCAGCTCAAGTCGTTCTTCTTTTGAGGACTCAAGAAGCTGCTTTGCCGCCTCCGATGTGGAAACGGGTTCGCCGCTCTTCATGGACATGAGCACCTTTAAGCCCTCAAGCTTTAAACGCAGCTCCTCGGAAATACGAATGGAGATCACTGGCTGCTGCACTATCGCTGCCTTCTCCGTCGTGAGCTCTCTTTCGGCCAATTTCACCTCCTGCCATCTGTAACGATACAGCTTGACTATATGTGTACGCCTGCGCTACCGTCAAGGGCAATGTCGTCCACGAGGGGCGGATGAGTCTCCCCTCAGGAGTAGATGAACCATGCCCCAGCCAATCGTGATGAAAAAACCAGCCATGCCTCAGCTCGTCAACACGCGCAACGCCGCTGAGATTCTCGGACGCTCAGCAGCAACTTTGAAACGATGGCGCGCCGAGGGAGTCGGGCCGAATTGGATAGAACTGCAAGGTCGGGTTAGCTATGATGTGAATGTTCTTTTGGAATACATCCAGAAGAACACACGAGTTGCTTCCGTGCGGGCTGCAATGGAGGAAGCTCGTGAAGCTGTTTAAGAAAGCGAAGTCCAAGTTTTACTGGTATGACTTCACGGTACGCGGACAACGCTACCGTGGGTCAACGAACGAAACAAAAGCGGCCAGGGCGGCAAAGGTTGCTGGTCTGAAACTCGCAAGAGTGGTCGAGAATACAGATCTGCTTCCGAAAAGAGCTCCTGTGCTGCTGGAGTTTTCCCGGCGCTTCCTGGAATGGCTGGATAAGGTCAGACTGGAAGACAAAACGAAAACCTATTACCGCGATGGCTGGCGACTCATAAAGACAACGACCATCGTTGGCATGCGACTGGATCAGATCACGAGGGATGTTATCGAGACTCTGAGGTTTTCCGGCGCATCCTCGAATGCCAATTGCGCGCTGAGAACGTTAAGAAGGATGCTGCACAAGGCGGAGGAGTGGGCTCTGATTCGTCATGCTCCAAAACTCAAACTGATGAAGGAATACGGACGTTCACTCAGGCTTGACGATGAAGCGGAAAAGAAATTGTTGGCCGGCGCTGCTGCCTGCAACTGGCGGAAACGCAGCCTTCAGCTTTTCCGAGACATCATCATCTTGATGCGCGATACCGGTATGCGGAACGAAAGAGAGCTTTACCGGATGCGCATCGAGAACCTAGATTGGGAAGGCCGCGTGATCTTCGTGCCGGACAGCAAGACCGAAGAAGGAAGGAGACGCGTGCCGATGAGCAATCGCGTCTTTGACATTCTTAGACAGCGGTGTGAAGGAAGGCACGCAGGGTGGGTTTTCCCATCGAAGCGCGCCAAGTCTGCTCACCTCACCACAATGGCCAAGAGATTTCAGGAAGCCAGAGTCAAGGCTGGGCTACCGGAAGATCTTGTCCTCTATTGTGGGCGGCATGACTATGGCACTCGGATTCTAAAGAGAACCGGAAACCTGGCTGCCGTCATGAGAACCATGGGACACAGGGATGTGAAGACTGCGATGCAGTATCAGCATCCCGAGCTAGAGATCGTGCGCGCTGCGCTCGATCATGACACAGCAGTAGAGAAACGGGTGTCGCCGGATTGAGTTACGGCACACTTTACGGCACACCTGGAAAAATCGGTTTGCAAATCACCGGTAAGTGATTGAAAAGATGGTGAGCGCGGTAGGAATCGAACCTACAACCTACTGATTAAGAGTCAGATGTCCTACGCTCGCTGCGAGACTGCGGTGTGTATCGGCTGGCAACCCGGAGGATAAGGCTGCGGTCAGCGCGGCTTGCAGTGCAGCCTCAACCTCTTGCGACACCGCCTGAGCCTGCGCCGATGATAGGTTCTGGCTGCTTTGTTTCGAACTGCCGCAGCCCGCACAGAGAATCAGAAAGATGGTAGCGAGCGCGAGTGAAATTGGCGATGCAGATTTGATTGGCCGAATCATGAAAGCCTCCTCGGCGCGAGAGTTGATTGGACGTGCGTCGCAACCGCGGCGTTCTTGAGGAGCCAGCGAGGTCCGCCGAAGAAAAACTGAGCGCAAAAGTTTTTGCGCGACTGTCCCCGTTGACAGAACTGGACAAGAAACGAGTGCAGCCTAGCATGGCCCGTATCATGGGTCAATGCGCCTGCGCACACTTCATTCGGCTTACTCCAAAAGAAGTTCGCAGCTGCCAGGGCTCAATCTTCTGCACCGTCTCTGCGGCAGTTACCATCGCGGCACTTGACAGCACTACACCTTCGGGTAATGAATAATCATTCGCGGAAAAATTCCAGCCAAAGTTTTCCACACAACAAAATATTTTGTGCTAGTATCGCGAACTGATCCTGCTTTCGAAATTCTTTTTGCATTCGGCAGCCGCGCACAGAGAAATCGGACGCATTCCGCAGTAAGATTGATGGTTCCGGCAACTTCATAAAAACGGCAGTTTTAAACAGGCGCTCTCCACCAGCCGCCGGAGCGCCGCGGTGAACATTTCAAATATGTCAGTCTCCAGCACAACTCCCTCCCCGAACCCATGGGCGCGCATCCTCGATGCGCTGGAAAAGAAAATCAACCGCCATTCCTACGACACGTGGCTTAAGCCCACGCGCTACAGCCACTCCAGCGGAGGCGTTCTCTTCGTTCGCGTTCCGACTGTTGAATTTCGCCACGCCGGCGACAAGTATGCCGACCTCATCCAGGAGGCCATCGACAATCTCGGCCTCGGATTCAACGACGTGAAGTTCGTCACTCCCGAGGACGATCCGGCCGCTACTCCGGTCCGGCACGACGGCGGCCTGAGTGCAGTTCCCGCAACCGCGAATCCTTCGCAGTCACGCTTCGATTGGGACGGCGCTTCGCAACTCAATCCGCGCTACACCTTCGACGCCTTCGTCATCGGCAGCGGCAACCAGTTCGCCCACGCCGCCTGCCAGGCCGTCGCCGAGCGTCCGTCCAAGGCTTACAACCCGCTGTTCCTGTATGGCGGCGTCGGCATGGGCAAGACGCACCTCATGCAGGCCATCGGACACGAGATCAAGCGCCGCCTGCCGCAGACTGCCATCTGCTACACCTCCAGCGAGAAGTTCACCAACGACATGATCAACTCGCTGCGCTACGACAAGATGACGACGTTCCGCGACAAGTTCCGCAACGTCGACGTCCTGCTCATCGACGACATCCAGTTCCTCACCGGCAAAGAGCGCACCCAGGAAGAGTTCTTCCACACCTTCAACGCGCTGCACGAGTCGATGAAGCAGATCGTCATCGCCAGCGACCGCTCGCCGAAAGAACTCGCCGAGATCGAAGACCGGCTGCGCAGCCGCTTTGAGTGGGGATTGATCGCCGACATCCAGCCGCCCGACCTCGAAACCAAAGTCGCGATTCTGCAGAAAAAAGCTGAGCAGGAAAAAGTTACCCTGCCCACCGACGTTGCACTTTATGTCGCGTCGAACATCCGCTCCAACGTTCGCGAGTTGGAAGGCGCGCTGATCCGCCTGGTCGCTCATTCATCTCTGATCGGTGCCGAGATCACGCTCCCCTACGCGCAGCAAGTCCTGAAGAATTTCATCGACTCGCAGGCCCGCAAGGTCACGATCGAGTCGATCCAGAAAATGGTCGCCGAACAATTCGGACTGCGCCTGGTCGAGATCAAGGCTAAGAACAATTCTCGCGCCATCGTTTATCCGCGTCAGGTTGCCATGTATCTGGCCAAGCACATGACCGAAGCTTCGCTGCCGGAAATCGGGCGCCAGTTCGGTGGTAAGCATCACACCACCGTGCTGCACTCGGTCGAGAAGATCGAAGAGCTTCGCAAGAACGACAAAGATTTGAACAGGTTGATCAATAAACTGACCGAGCAATTAGGCGGATGAATCGCAGTGATCGTTGACTTTTCCACGTAGCCATCCAGTCTTCCTTTGCGATGCCTGTGAATGACATGTGGAAGTTGTGTAAGGCAGGGAGGAAATCGGGAGAGCGGGCAAGTTACACTACCGTCTCCGAAGAGTTCGGGACCGATTTCTAACATCAAGGCTCCAGTCGGAACCCGGTGACAACAGGCGAGTTGCCCCGGTTTTCCACTTCTGCGAAGGCCCTACTGTTACTGCTGGTTTTATAGGTTTTGCATTTGATATAAGAAGAGTAATAGAAGTAGCAGGCAAGTAGCGACGTACGGGGAGAAGGACTTTATGCCGGTGGAGGCCGCTGTTGCCGCGGGCACGATGGAAATCACAGTCAGCAAATTTGAGCTGCTGCGCGAATTAACTGCCACGCAAGGTGTGGTCGAGCGCAAGACCACTATTCCCATCCTTTCCAATTATTTGTTCGAGGCCGCCGGCGACCGGCTGTCTCTCACCGCCACCGACCTCGACCTCAGTCTCCGCACCTCCTGCAACGCCAAGGTCAAGAAGGAAGGCTCGTGCACCATCCCCGCGCGCAAACTTCATGACTACGTGAAGCTGCTGCCCGACGCCGACATCACCATCAAGTTGCTGGAGAATCACTGGGTCAGCATCCGCTGCGGCCGCTCCAACACGAAGATGGTCGGTATGGCGAAATCAAACTTCCCCAGCCTGCCTGCGTTTCCGACAGCGGGCGCAGTCACGATTCCTGCTCAGGTTCTGCGTGGCCTGATCGCCCGCACCGGCTTTGCCATTTCGAACGAAGAGTCGCGCTACACGCTGAACGGTGCGCTCATGTTGCTGAAGCCCGAATCGATCACCATGGTCGCGACCGACGGACATCGTCTCGCTCACTGCGAGCGCCCCGGTGAGAAATTCGAAGGCGTCTCCGGCGAAATGAAAACCCTGGTCCCGAAGAAAGCGATGGACGAACTGAAGTCCCTGCTGGATTCCACCGACGCCGAGACTATTGAGTTCGCCAAAGACGACTCCACGCTCTTCTTTCGCATCGGCAGCCGTCTGCTGACCTCGCGCCAACTGACGGGACAATTCCCCAACTTCGAAGCCGTCCTGCCGAAGGACAACAGCAAGATCGTCCCGCTGAATTCCGACGAACTAAATTCCGCCATCCTCCGCGTAGCGCAGTTCGCCGATGAGCGATCGCGCGCCGTCCGCTTGAGACTGGAGAAGGGCGAGTTGAAAATCTCCGCCAGTTCCACCGAAGCCGGAGAGTCCGAAGACTCCATCGAAGCACCCTACACCGGCGACCCGCTGACCATCGGCTTCAACGCACAATACCTGGTCGACTTCCTGAAAGCCGCTGGCACCAGCGAAGTCCGCCTGGAGCTGAAAGACCCGCAGTCCGCCGGCCAGTTCCGCCCGGCCGAAGGCGACGACTACAAGTACCGCTACATCGTCATGCCGATGCGCATCTGAGGCTACGTTGCCACGGCCTCGGGCTCTGGCTGTACCGAGGGGCCTATTCCGTCGAAGGATACCGTGATCTTGCCGGGACCGATCCTCACAGAGGCCTTGGAGTAGTCATATTCCTTGAAGAATTCCAATTTCAATTGTTCACTCGCAGCTAAGATCGTCAGCACTTTGTCAGATCGGCCAACCGTGAATTTGTATCCATCAACTTCGAAAGTGTGATGATCGAGGGCGTCGGCGATGCGTAGGAAATTGTCGGCCGGAATCTTCCTCCCCCCTTCTTCATAGCCCTTGATTGTCGTCCAAGGTATTCCCGCAAGTTCACCCAGCTTTCTTAGGCTGAAACCCCGCTGCGACCGAATCGCCTTAATCTGACCGCCGAGTTGGAGAGCAGCCATCATTGTGTACTCAAATGCGTACAATATCAGCAGATTCCTCTTGACTTGTCCACATATTTGCGGGATAAAGTTAGGTACGGATGTACTCAAATGAGTACAAATTGACACCGCGAATGGCGTTCCTGTTAGAATCACCAGTTTCAGGATTGAGGTGCCCATGGCAAAAACGCAGATGACCCTGGGTGAATTCGTGAAGTATCTGGCGGCTCTCCTCAGCAAGAAAGATACGCCTATGCCGTTCAAGGACGAGGAGCCTTGGCATGTGCTCTTGCACCGCTTGCAGGAGGAGGACTACGCCGACAAGCCAGAGTTCTTGAATCGGTTGATATTCGACTGGGGAGGTCCGTTTCCGAAAAGTAAAGATCTTTCCCGGTACCTTCAGTTGTTGCACGTAACGGGATGCGTAGGTGTGTCCAATCCGTCATACAAGAAGATGGAACTGAGCGAGGGACTAGAGAAGTTGTGGTTCTCACAAGTGGGAGAGTTGTCCAAGGGCCAGCGTAAGTTCGTAGAACATGCGGCGACTTTGGCAGAGGAATCGTTCTCCTCTCTCACGAAGTGAGGAACAACTTTAGATGTACCTTGAAGAAGTAACCACCTTACTCGACAAGCATCTCAAGACAGCCCATCCGGCCTTCTTCGGCAGCAAGCCCTCCCATCCGTTCACGGATCTCAGACCATTCAAGGACGTACACGACCCGATCTGGGGTACCAACAAGTTTTCATGGCGTGAGCTCATAATTATTGATTCACCGATCATTCAAAGGCTTCGCAGAATTCATCAGACCGGTCTCGCGTACTACGTCTATCCATCAGCGCGCCACAGCAGGTTCGAACACTCTCTGGGGTGTAGTGACCGTGGCGACGCGGGTGTTTGATGCGATCGCCCTACGGTATGCGGGAAGGCTTGAAGAAATAGCGGGACACCTAGCACCGAAAGAGAAGTTTGAAGATGCCGTTTCGCGCTGGCGCCAAGAGCTCAGATTGGCCGCTCTCTTGCACGACACGGGCCACAGCCTGCTGAGTCATGCGTCGGAGAGGGTTTATGGAGAGCTGCAGCTATTGAAAAGCGCCGCAGCGGAACAAGTGATATTGCTGCTGCCAAGAAAAAAGCAGGGGAAGTTCTCTCCTACTGCCTCAGCAAAACGACCTCTCTAAGTAGTCTGCTGGCGAGAGCGAAGGCGAAGCTCATGAAAGCGCCCGACCTGACGGGAGAATACGACGGCGATCTAGACATGGACAACGTCTCGCTCCTCATTCTGGGTCGGTCGAGACATCCATGGCAACATTTTATGGGCGACATCATCTCGTCTGGCTTCGACGCCGACAAGTTGGATTACTTGCTGCGAGATGCCATATCAGCAGGCCTCCCTCTCCGTTACGACCTGGACAGATATCTCTCGACAGTCCACCTACCAAAGCTGAAGCTATACGACGACGCGACGGGAAAACTCGAGAGACTCTATCGGAACTTCGCTCCTCGTCCCTCCAAACACGGTCCTGATCCGAACGAAAAGTATCCGTATTTCTTCTCCTATAGGCTGCGGCTCCCAAAGCGTTCAATGAACACGATTGAACAAATCACTATTTGCAAGCTGATGCTCACCAGCTATATCTATCAGCATCAAAAAGTACGTGCAGCTGAGGGCATGTTTGAGAGACTTTTGTTAAGAGTTCTTCGAAACTGGCAGGTACCTGAAGCCACCAAAACCACCGCACGGGAAAAAAAGCCAAAGCGGCGGAAGCTCGGGAAAAAAGACGCGGAAATTGTCCCCCTGTTTCTGGACCTCGACGACACATCTCTTCAAGGATCTAAGTTTCTTGGCTCAGATAACGACGAAATACGTGAGGCGTCTTACCGGTTGGTGAATAGACTCCTGCCGCGTGTGGTGTACGAGATTAGTCCAACCGCCGAAGAGCCCCACGACACATACCTGACGGACTTCTTTTCCAAGCTCGAAGATGACGACGCCAAGGCAGGCGTGTTGGACGAACTCGACACGATCGTGGGAAACGAACTGATGCGAAGGAGAACGGAACTGAAAGGCGAATCCGATCCAAAGTCGGCATGCAGAAGGGCAGGAGTGTGGTTCGATGTTCCATGGGTACCCGCATTTGAGGGCATGGATGAGCTGATAGGCGAATCCGGCGGCCGATATGCCGTCAAGGTGGGCGAGATGTTCCCGATCAACAAGTGGCTGGAGGCTTACCAAAAGTACAGGCTCACCCTCAGGGTCTTTTCTTACTCCGAATACTGTTCCGACGTCGCAGTAGCCGCAGAAAAGGCGCTAAGAAAAGTGACCGGTGTAAAGGATCACGAATTCTACGAGAGTTGCAGACGGCACCGAAGTCCAAGCTAAGCGCCCGGCTGTCAGCTAGTTTCGCCCCCTTGACCTCCCGCCGCCCCTGCCTTACATTGTCCGCACTTAAATTTTGGGAGGGGCACCATCATGCTAAGCGGATTCAAGAAATTCATCCTGCGTGGAAATGTTGTGGATATGGCCGTGGGCGTCGTGATCGGCGCGGCCTTTGCGGGCGTGGTCGGAGCCCTCACCAAAGATCTTCTGACCCCGCTCATCGCTGCTCTGGTCAAGGCCCCGGATTTTTCGAAGCTCAAATTCACCCTCAACAATAGTGAATTCCTCTACGGCGAGTTCATCAATGCCGTGATTTCGTTTCTGCTGGTAGCAGCGGCGGTCTACTTCTTCGTGGTCACTCCCATCAACGCCCTGGTCGCGCGCATGCGCAAAGACCCGGCCCCGGCGGATCCCACGACGAAAAAGTGTCCCGAGTGCCTCAGCGAAATTCCCATCGATGCGCGCCGCTGCGCGCACTGCGCGCAACCCGTGATGGGTAAGGCCGCCTAGAAGCTTTCTCCGAGCCCCACCTCCCGCTTCGCGCGCGAAGGTGGGACTCGCTCCGTTAGTATTGTTGTATGGTTTTGCGTCGAGAGCTTCGCTGTGGGGCTGTCCTGGCTCCAGTTGTGCTGTTGCTGTCTGTGTTCATCCAGGCCCAGTCTTCTGCCCCGCCGTCGTCATCCTCAGCCAAGCAAACGAAGAAGCCAGCTGCTTCCGCAAACTCCGGCCTCGATTCCGGTTCCGTCGCAAACGGCGTTTATACCAACAAGACCCTGGCACTATCCTGCAAGATTCCTCCCGGCTGGGTCTTGCGAACCGACGAGATGCATGCGCGCGAAGAGCCTGATGAGAAAAAAGAAGCGACGTCGCCACCGTCAGCAGCCTCCAGCGCTGGCGCCAAAGTCCTGCTCGCCGCCTTCTCGCGCCCACCCGAAGCGCGCGCGGAAGATATCAACGCGTCGATCGTGATCGCCGCCGAGAGCGCATCCTCGTACCTAGGACTCAAAGAGGCCGCGCAATATTTCTTCCCGCTCACCGAGGTGGCCAAAGCGCAAGGCTTCACGGCAGACGAAGATCCCTACGACGCCGCCATCGGCGGCAAAACGCTGGTCCGTGGCGACTTCCACAAGAACGTGGGCACGCGCGTCATGCACCAGTCCACCCTGGTGATGCTCTCGCACGGCTACGCGATCTCGATCACCATAATCGGCGGGACAGATGACGAAGTAGAAGATCTGGTGGACGGCCTGAGTTTTGCCGCGGGGAAGAACTAGGTACTATCGTGGAAGAGCGGCCCTTCAGGGCCGCGTCGGTCAAACGAAGTCGACGGGCTTCAGCCCCTGTGTTACTCCAGCGGTTCGGGATGCAAACTCAAATCCTTCTCCCCCGCCGCCTTCTTTTCCGCGTACTTCTTCATCCAGGCTTCCCAACTCTTGCCCGCCGCGGTATCGCGTCCGGAAAAGACGAGCGCGCCAATCTCTGCGTAGGAAATCGAAACCTTCTCGCCAGAATTCTTGGGATACAACCGCACTACCGACTCTTTGAGCGAAGCCCCCGTCCGCCGGTCGAACAAATATCCTTCGATCTTTGACCCATCCTTGCGCGTGATGGTCACATCGCCGCGATAATCGAAAGCCTTCTCCAGAGCCGCGCGCAGCTCGTCTTCACTGGCCAACTCCGGAATCCATCCCTCAAGCCGCTCATGAGCCGTCCCCGGCGCAACTTCCAGGGCATCGGGATTCATCGCATTGGCATGCGGCGGCGTCGCCGCCGGCGAAGCGTGATCGATATGTCCGCCTTCTTTACCAGTCATAATTATGCTGTTGTTCGCAGTGGAAGAGCGGCCCTTCAGGGCCGCGTGAAGCACGAAAAGAATGCGCTGGGCTTTAGCCCGGTGGTTGCCGTCCTACGCGCCCGTCTCCTGCAACGACTCCGCCTGAGCCGTCGGCGCGATTTGCACCAGCGGATGCACCGCAGCCGTCGGCTCGTCCAGCATCCGCAGCGCCTCTTCGTCGCGATACGCCGCGAACAGCGTCCCCTTCACCGTGGCCAAAAATCCGCCCAATGAACTGAACGTCGCATTCACCGCCGAGGCCTCATACCCGCTGTGCACCATGCAATTCGCGCACGCCGGATTCCCCGACTCGGTCCCGTAATTGCTCCACTCGGTCGTTGCCAGCAGCTCGGCAAAGGTCTCCGCGTACCCGTCCTGCAGCAGGTAGCAAGGTTTCTGCCACCCGAAGATGTTGTAAGTCGGCATGCCCCACGGCGTGCACGGATACGTCTTCTTCCCCATCAGGAATTCCAGGAACAGCGGCGACAGATTGAACTGCCATTCCTTCTTTCGGTTCGACAAAATCGCCCGGAACATCCGCCGTGTCTTCGCCCGTCCCAAAAAGTGCTTCTGATCCGGTGCCTTGTCATACGAGTATCCGGGCGAGAGCATCATGCCTTCCACGCCCAGGTCCATCATCTCGTCAAAGAACGCCCGCACCGACTTCGGATTCGCTCCATCAAACAACGTCGTATTGGTCGTCACCCGGAACCCGCGCTTCAGCGCCTCGCGAACCGCGTCCACCGCAATGTCGTACCCACCTTCGCGGCAGACCGCCAGGTCATGCTCTTCCCGCTGCCCGTCGAGGTGCACGCTGAAGGTCAAATACTTGCTGGGCTTGAACAGGTCGATCTTCTCTTTCAGCAGCAGGGCATTGGTGCATAGGTAGATGTATTTCTTCCGCGCCACCAGGCCCTCGATGATCTCCCCGATCTGCGGATGCATCAGCGGCTCTCCGCCCGGGATCGACACCATGGGCGCGCCGCACTCCTCGACCGCCCGGAAGCACTCCTCAGGCGTGAGGTCCTTCTTCAGTATGTGCGCCGGATACTGGATCTTCCCGCAGCCCGCGCAAGCCAGGTTGCAGCGGAACAGCGGTTCCAGCATCAGCACCAGCGGATATTGCTTCCGCCCGGCGAACTTCTGCCGCAGCACATAGCTCGCCACGGTCCACATCTGTGACACAGGAACTGGCATGAATGTAGGGAACCCCTTGTCCTATTATTTTATCAGGAATGTATTGTTTCGATGAACCGTCAGTTGGTGGTTCGCCGGACGACGGCCATTGGCTTCGACTTTGTCGGTGGCTCGCCCATGGGAGCGACTGAAGCGATCGAAGGAGTTGGCCCTATCGCCGACTCAATCATTTCAGCTAATGAGCGCCATGCTTGCGCGGTCTTGGGTGCGTCAGGGTGCCGAAGCGCGCGGCGACACCTCTCGCGTCGCTCATCGCTAACTTCCTGCTGCGCGATAAAAACCTCAAAGGCCATGTGCGCGGCTGCAGCGGCGGGGGTGTCGTAATCAGGACCTCGCCCAAGGAGATAATCGGTCGTGCAATCCAGGGCCTGAGCCAACTGGTCGAGCGCGTCCGAACGGGGCGAGTTCTTGCCTCTCTCACTCTTCGTGATCAGCGGGCGGCTCAGGCGTGCATGCTTCGCCAGCTGTTTTTGAGACCAACCCTTGGCGTCCCTGAGACCTTTCACGCGATCTGGTCGAAATGGCACGGGTTTGGTACCTTATGCGAACCGCTCCAAGGTTAAGCTAGAACACAAAAATTTCCTAATCGAACATTTTTGGTTCCAATTGGAACCAAAGTAATGTATCCTTCTCCGAGAAGCTAGGTAGCGGCTAAATTTGAGCTAGGCGGCATGGACCGCTGCTCATGACAAGAGCTGAATTACATGAACTCGGATACATCGTCCCGATCGCGACGGTTCCATCGATCCTTCAGCACGGCATTCTCTCTCACCGACGGGCCGATAGGATCGTGCATGAATCAATCGCTCTTCAGGACATTCAGGATCTGCGAGCAAAGGTGAAAGTGCCCAATGGGCGCGCTTTGCATGAATACGCGAATATGTACATATGCCCCCGCAATCCGATGCTTTTCAAGCGGAAAGATAGCCACAATCGAATCTGTGTTTTGCGCGTGAGTGCGGACGTGGTTGATTTGCCGAACGTCGTCATTACCAACAGCAATGCGGGCAGCAAGTATGTGCGCTTCAGTCCAGCACCATCCGGATTGGCGATCGTTGATCGAGAACGCACATTCGCCCGAAATTGGAAGCATCCCGAGGATCAGATCGACGAGTGGCGCCACTCGGCCCAGAAATGCGCAGAGGTGCTGGTTCCGGACGTTGTCCCTGTGCGGTACATCACGGGAGCGTTCTTATCGTCTGGCATAGCTGAACAGAGACTATCGGAGCTGGCGCCTGATCTGCCGATAGCGATTAATGGAGACCTTTTTTTCCAGTGAGGGTCGCATGATCAGAATATCAATTGGCGACATCTTCGAATCAAAGGCGCAGACGCTCGTCAACACTGTGAACACAGTCGGAGTGATGGGGAAGGGTATTGCGCTGGGGTTCCGCAAGCGTTTTCCGGAGATGTTTGAGGATTACGTTCGCCGGTGTGAACGGCATGAAGTCCAACTGACGAAGCCTTACATTTATCGCCGACTCACGCCCCCGCACATCATCAACTTTCCGACAAAGGAACATTGGCGATCGGTATCCAACCTGGACGATATCACCAAGGGCCTCCGATACCTTCAGGCCCACATCGTTGAATGGGGTGTCGCATCGCTGGCGGTCCCACCGCTCGGCTGCGGCGAGGGCCGACTCGATTGGCGCGTCGTGGGCCCGACGCTTTATCGCTATCTCCGCGACCTTGAAATTCCCGTCGAACTCTACGCTCCCTTCGGGACGCCGCACGAAGAGCTACGGCCCGAGTTCTTGGAACATCGGGATGCGCCGTCGACGGGCAGCGGCCAGCAGGATCGATCCCCGGCACCATTTCGTGTGGAGCCGGGATGGGTTGCCTTGGTTGCGATTATCGAGCAAGTTAGCAAGGAGCGATACCACTTCCCCATTGGCCGTGTTGGGTTTCAAAAGGTAGCCTACTTCGCTACGGAGGTCGGCATCCCCACGGGCCTCTCGTACCGTCGTGGCAGCTACGGACCGTACGCCCCTGAGATGAAACAGGTTCTGTCGAGCCTTATCAACAATGGGTTGATCGTCGAACGAAAACTCGACCGCATGCTGGCGACGGATGTAGGCCCGACGTTTGCGGATGCCAGGAGGGGTTACGAGTCGTTTCTCGTCCAGTGGCAGTCGCAGATTGCACGGGTCGTGGACCTCGTCGTGAGGATGAACACGAACGATGCCGAAACAGCGGCAACCGTTCACTTCGCATCGAGCCGCTTGCGCGAGGCCAATGCGAATCAACCCACCGAAGCGGAAATCCTCGACTACGTCATGCAGTGGAAGATTCGTCGGCGCCCTCCCTTGAACGAGGGCGACGTCGCTCTCGCCATTCGGAGGCTGAACGTTCTTGGGTGGATTGATGCTGCACCAAGCGAATCGCTGTCCTTGCCTGAGGAGGCGATGATCGCCTAGCGAGCCGGCGAGGGTTCTTGTGCTTGCCCAGATCCGATCGGAAGCTCGGCTGCCTCACAAAAAACTCTGCAACCCCGACGCCCCGCCCCTCCTCTAAAGGTCATGCTCCTCCGCTCCCAGCCCTGCCCGAAAGAAATCTTGTCCACTCCCCCAAAACCCGGTACCCTAAATCCCGGTCGTCTGTATGTTTAGTCCTCATCCCAACCTGGCGGACGAAGTCAACCGCAGCATCATCCAGTCGGAAATCGAAGGCGGCGTGTTTCTCGATGACCTTCCGCCCTCCACCGTCCTGCAGATTCAAACCATGCACCACTGCTACACCGCGGTTCTTCTCGGTGGCAGCGAGGCGTTACTCTCCGGCCATCCCGAATTCTGCCCTGAGCCTGTGCAGGTAGCGATCTCCGGCTCGACCTGGGGAGGCTCCATGCTCAAGCTGCAATACGTCGGCCGCGGCATGCACCTCGAATTCCGTCATCCCCAATATTCCACTCCCATCATCACGTCCCCCATTCAGGAAATTCGCGACAAAGTTCAGCTACCTACCCTCGAACTAGACGCCCGCCCCCACGGCGCCCACTCGTAAGCCAATTTTGATGTGGGTCCGAGTCCCAGCCAGGACAGGCTGATCAAAGCTCGGCAGCCTCTGTGTCCTCGGTGTCCTCTGTGGTGAATGCTCGTCAAGGCCTACTTCGCCTTATCGTGGGTTTCTTCGCAAGCCACATCCTTCAGTGGCGATCGCGAAGCATCTTCTGCCGGATCGACGACCAACCGCACCGACACCAGCGCCTTCGGACAATCCTTCGCAAGCTGCACATCCTTCCGCCCAAATCCCGAAGGCAGCAGGTCCCGATTCTCTTCGATGTACTGATCCAGATAAGTGAAGTCGTACGCCGAGCCGACCTCCAGCTTCCACTGGACTTGCAATCTGGAGATCATCTCCTTCTTGCCTACGAACTCAACTTTATCCAGCCGGTACTGTGGTCCTTCCTCAATCGTCAGGTTCAGGTTCATCGTCGCGTTAGCTCCAGGAGTCGTCTCGGGAATGGCGAAATAGTCCAAGTACCCGGTCTTCCCATAAACCTTGCGCAAGCCTTCAATGCCGCTGGCCACCCTCTCCCGTTCAAACACCGCTCCAGTTTTGAGTGGAAACTCCGACCGCAGCCGCTCCGCCGTGAACGCCCGATTCTTGACGAATGTAATTTCCCCAACTCTGAACTTCGGACCCTCCGCCACATCCGCCTCCATCGTCACCGGCTTGGGAATCCCCAGCGGATCTCCCGGCTTCAACTTCACGCTCTTGACCTCCACCAGGAAATATCCTCGATTCTGAAAGAGCGCCCGAACTCGTTCCCCCATCTCCTCGGAATCGTCATTGAAACAGTTCCCAGTCAACTCGCCCGTCATTCCCGCCAACTCGGTGGCACTGACCGTCTGCGTCCCGGTAATCGCGAAGTCCGTCACCAGGATCCCTGCTTTCGGGTCATCTCGGTGATCTTTCCCGCACTGTGCGCGCGCCGCCAAACTCAGGCACGCCAAGCCCAAAAGCAGTCGAACCCACTGGCTCCGCATGGCAGCCCTCCTCAACTGAATTTCCCTGGGATTCCATCTCTCCAGATTCCGGTCCCACCCCACAAGGTTGCCCAGCCTGCCAAATCGCAATCCAAGGCGCCCACTCGTAAGCTTCCTCCGTGGCCTCTGTGTCCTCTGTGCTTAAGCCCCCCCGAACTCCCATTGACTTGCCCCTCCGCACCCACTACCATTCCCGCCAGTGGCCTGCTACCGGCCCGAACCATGTCTCTGAAGATAGCCAGTCGCGAAGTCGCTCACGTCACCATCCTCGACATCAACGGACGCATCGTCCTCGGCGAAGAGATTCACTCGCTCCGCGACGCCGTGCGCGGCCTGGTGGCCGAGGGCAAGAAAAAGATCATCCTCAACCTCAACGGCGTCGACTACCTCGACAGCTCCGGCGTCGGAGAACTCGTCGGCAGCTTCACCACCGTCCGCAACGCCGGCGGCGAACTGAAGCTCCTCAATCTCACCCAGAAAGGTCCACGACGTCCTTCACGTCACCAAGCTCTACACCGTCTTCGACATCAAGGACGACGAATTCACCGCCGTAAAATCCTTCGATTACTTCTTCGCCAAATAAGATCGAATCTGAATGTCATCCTGAGCGGAGTGGCGGCAAGCGGAGCTCGCCGCCGCGCAGTCGAAGGATCTCTGCATCTTTCCCGGACCACAGCCCACAGACGCCACCCTCTTGCGCGTCTCCCACAAACCGGGCTCGCCTCCGATTTCGAGCGCGAATGTACTTCCGGGCTGTTGACCGAATTCCGCATTCATCCTAGAGTCTCTGGCAATGTTCGACCCTCCTTCCTCGCCTGAGGAAGGAAGTCCCAGGTGGGATTCCGCTCCCACAGTGCTGTTCCGTTCGCGGTAGGCACGGCACCGGCCCTTCTCGCCGGACCGGAGCTTCGGCAGAACAGCTAAAACCAACCCTCGCGCCACCCGTCGCCAAGCCACCAAACCTCAACTCGAAGTGTGTCTCACCCTGCACGGAGGTGCAAAATGAACTGTCACCATCTGACCGTCACCCTTGTTTGTTGCTCATTGGCAGGCATCGCGATCTCGCCCCTCGACGCACAGACCGATCCTGGTCCCCGTTCTGGCCCGGCGGCCGCGGGGAGTTTCTATCCCACCCTCAACTCCAATGAGCAGACCTTCTTCAACCAGGCTCAGCTTCGTTTCCAGGAAGTGGATTCCGTTTCCGGAGCCATTGCGGGCGAAGCCGGATCGGGGCTCGGCCCAACCTTCAACGGCAATAGCTGCGCCCAATGCCATGCGCAGCCCACCATTGGCGGGGTCAGCCCCGGCATCACCAGTCCACAAAACCCGATTCAGAATCCGCAGGTATCCCTCGCCACGCTCGACGGCGCAACGAACACGGTCCCCTCGTTCATTACGACGAATGGTCCGGTGCTCGAGGCGCGCTTCATCAAGACCTCCACGGGCGCACTCGATGGCGGGGTCCATGACCTCTACACCATCGCTGGCCGTTCCGACGCCGTGGGATGCACTCTGGCGCAGCCCGACTTCGCAACGGCCCTTGCCACCAACAATGTGATTTTCCGCACCCCTACTCCACTGTTCGGTCTGGGCCTGGTGGAGGCCACGCCCGACGCAACTCTGCAAGCCAACCTGGCAGCCACGGCATCGGCGCGAGCGGCGCTCAAGATCGGCGGCGTCTTCAACACCAGCGGCAACGATGGAACCATCACCCGCTTTGGTTGGAAGGCGCAGAACAAATCGCTTCTGATTTTTGTGGGCGAGGCTTACAACGTCGAACAAGGTGTGACTAACGAGAATTTTCCTAATGAGCGCAGTGCCGTGACCGGCTGCGTTTTTAACGGATCTCCGGAAGATTCCACCGAGCTGCTAAATCAGAATGCCAACAGCATCAACTTCGGTACGCCCCTGGGCACGGCATCGGAAATGTCGTCGGACACGGTGAACTTCGCTGCGTTCATACGCCTCTCAGCCCCTCCGACGCCGGTTCCTCCCACTCAGTCCACTCAAAACGGAGCCACTCAGTTCAACACTATTGGCTGCAATCTCTGCCACTCTCCGACTCTCACGGCTGGCCCTTCCATCTACACGGGCATGTCCAACGTTACCTACAATCCCTATTCCGACTTTGCCCTGCACAACATGGGCAGCTTGCTGTCGGATGGCATCCACCAGGGCGTTGCCGCCGCCAACCAATTTCGCACGGCGCCGCTCTGGGGCCTGGGCCAGCGTCTGTTCTTCCTTCATGATGGCCGCACCACCGACCTGATTCAGGCCATTGAATCCCACAGCAGTTCCGGATCCGAGGCCAACCAGGTGATCAAAAAGTTCAATGCGCTGAAACCGTCGAACGAGCAGGACCTTTTGAATTTCCTGCGTTCGCTCTGAACGGAGCTGGAACATCGAAACCGGAACGGCGGAGAGTCTTTCGGGCTCTCCGCCACTACCGTCGGAACTCTTCGGTCTGAGGATAGACCGCCCCCGAACCGCCCTAAGCACGCCCCAAGCTCCCTGAATCGAGTTACTATTCCAGAGCAGAATCTCATGGGCAACGCAAGGTGCGGGGGGGAGTCGCGCAGCTCATGGACGGCAGTAACGATCACCGTTCGCTACAACAGAAAACCGCGAGAGAACTGATCTGGACGTCCAACCACTCGTTCCACGGATGGACCTGCTCCCAGTGTGAATGGAATTCTGCAATGCCCACGCTACTGAACGATCCTGAGGCCAAGACCGCCTATGACCGCCTGGCAGCGGCCAAATTCCGCGACCACAAATGCACCGACCACCTCTCGCGCCTGGGCTCAGCCGACGACGCCGACAGCTTTACGCCCCGCATCCGCAAACTGGTGCAGCAAGGCTTCAAGCCCAAAGATGCCGTCGAACTTTTTCTGCAGGAGATCGCCCTCGAATACCGCAACCAACCGAAAATCCTCGCCCAGGCCAAAGCCGACGGCGAAGACTTCCTCCGCCGAGTCCGCGCCGGCCTGATCTGAAACTCCGAAGAGAACTTCAGCTCAGTATTGTCATCCTGAGCGAAGCCGTGACGAAGCAACGCGGAGTCACGGCGCAGTCGAAGGATCCCTACCTCCATCGCAGCACCGCGTCCCGGTGCCCCATTTCTTGCGCGTCCTTTGCGCGAGAGATTGCCCTGAGCGCAGCCGAAGGGTGGGGATTTTCCCACGTTCTAATCCCGAATCCCCATCTCCCCCAGAATCCACGCGTAGTCAAACGACGCTTCCTTCAGCCGGTCATACCTTCCCGAAGCCCCGCCGTGTCCCGCCGGACTCAAGTTCGTCTTCAGGATCAGAGTATTGTGATCCGTCCGCGTCGCCCGCATCTTCGCCACATACTTCGCCGGCTCCCAATACATCACCTGGCTGTCGTTGAAGGAAGTCTTCACCAGCATGTCCGGATAATTCTTCGCCTCCACGTTGTCATACGGCGAATAAGTGATCATGTAATCGAACGCCGCCTTCTCCTTCGGATTCCCCCACTCCTCAAACTCGCCCACGGTGAGCGGCAAAGTTTCATCCAGCATCGTGTTCATCACATCCACAAACGGCACGCCCACCAGCGCCGCCTTGAATAGATCCGGACGCAGATTCAGCACTGCTCCCATCAACAGCCCGCCCGCGCTGCGTCCTTCAATCACCAGCCGGGTCTTCGACCCGTACCCTCGCTTCGTCAGATCTTCCGCGCACGAAATGAAGTCGGTGAACGTCGTCCTCTTATTCATCATGCGCCCTGCGTCGTGCCAGGCTTTACCCATTTCCCCGCCGCCGCGAATGTGCGCCACTGCTGTCACCACTCCCCGATCGACCATGCTAAAAATATTCGGATTGAAAAACATGTCGATCGACACTCCATAGGACCCGTACCCATACAAATAAAGTGCGCCCGTCCCATCCAGCTTCGCGCCCTTCAAATGCAGCACCGACACCGGAATCTTCACTCCATCCGCCGCGACCGCATAAATCTGCTCCACCTGATACTTCTTCGCGTCGTACCCGCCCGGCACTTCTTTCTGCTTCAACAACACCGACGTCCCCTTCTCCATGTCATACGCGAACACCGACGCCGGCGTAATCGGCGACTGGTACCCGTAGCGGAATTCCGTCGTGTCATACACGCGATTGATGTACGAATAGGCCGCATACGCCGGCTCCGGAAACGCAATCTTCCCCGACTTCCCGCTGCGCAAATCGATCACGCGAATCTGCGGCAGCCCAGCCTCGCGCTGGTACAGCACGCAAAAGTTCTTGAACAGATCCACGTCGTCCAGCATGATGTCGGGATTCTGCGCCATTACCTCGTGCCAGTTCTTGCTCCCCGGATCCTCGACCGGCGCCGTCACCAGCCGGAAATTCCGCCCCGTATCATTCGTGCGAATATAGAAAGAGTCTGCGTTGTGGTCCGGATAATATTCCACGCCCTGCTTCCGCGGCTCGATCACCTTGAACTCCGCCGTCGGATCGTTCGCCGAAATGTACCGCGCCTCGCTGGTCGTATGGCTCGCCAGAATCAGAAAAATGTAAGCTTGGCTGAGCGTTTTCCTGGCCGACACATCGAAGCGCTCGTCCTTCTCCTCATACACCAGCGCATCGGCCTCAGTCGTACCGGCCGTGTGCCGGTACAGCCGGTACTGCCGCTTCGAAACCGCATCTTCCTGCGAATAGAAAATCGTCTTGTTATCGTTCGCCCACACGACGGACCCAACGCGCTCCGCATGATCGGCCAACGTTTTTCCCGTCCGCAGATCTTTCACCGCCAGCGTGTATTGCCGAAACCCCGTGTTGTCGTACGAGTACGCCAGCAGATTCCCATCCGGACTCACCGCAAACGCCGCTACCGACATGAATGCCTGCCCTTTGGCCAGCTCATTTATGTCGAGCAACACTTCTTCCGGCGCGTCCATGCTGCCTTTGCGACGGCATCGAATCCCGTACTGCTTCCCCGCCTCCGTCCGCAAATAGTAAAAAAAGTCGCCTTCGCGATACGGCGCCTCGACGTCAGTCTCCTTGATCCGCCCCAGCATCTCGTCATACAGCTTCTTCTGAAACGCCTCGGTCGGTTTCATCACCGCGTCGGTGTACGCGTTCTCCGCCTCCAGATACGCCCGCACCTCCGGATTCGGCTTGTCCCGCAGCCAGAAATAGTTGTCCACCATCTTGTGGCCGTTGACCTCGGTCACATGCGGATCTTTCTTCGCCACCGGCGGCGCCGGCAGAGTCCCCGTATCCGCCGCCGTCAACACCATCACCGATCCCAGCACCAACCCGCCCACCTGCAGCTGCCGCAGCAATCGCTTCATAAATTCTCCCAAGGTGAAATGAAAAAGTTCGTGACGAAGAAATCGCGCAGGAATTTCCCCCGCCAGCGCACGATACTCCGACCGAATCCCGCTTTGCAACGTCTCGAAAAATCAGCCCTGTCATCCTGAGCGAAGTGGCGGCGCGGCGAAGCAGCGCCGTCACACAGTCGAAGGACCCCGTGCGCCCTTCCCTTACCACCGGCGCGTAAAGGAGTTTCTCTGCCGATTGACTCGCGCCCCAAAAATCCCTATGCTCACTCCTGAGCGCGAAGGGCGCCTCCAGTCCGCGGAAAGGGCCGTGCCCACCTGCCACACAATTTCGAAGGCGACGAACCTTCTTTCAGCCTGCTCGAGTGCGGACTCCAGGCGCATTGAAAGGAGCTTCGTATGTTTCCCAATCCGCAAGACGCTCTCCCGCTCCCTCCGCGCCCCAATCTCGATCAATATAAAAAGCGTGCCAGAGAATTGCTGAAAGCCAGTCAGTCCGCGGACCCAACTGCCATCCGAATCTGGGCTGCTACGTGGATCGATGCGCTGGTCCGCCTCTCCAACGTCACCCTCACGCCTCAACTCCCAGTAACAATCGACCACTGGACCGACGAACTAGAAAAGTTCGCGCGCGAGAAGCTGACAGAGAGCGGAACCCTAACCGACGCCCAATTCGTCATCGCCCGTGCCCACGGCTTCGAAAGCTGGCCGAAACTCGCGGCGCACATCGAGGCCCTGATCCGCACCAACTCCAGCGTGGGCAGCTTCGAACAGGCTGCCGATGCCATCGTCATCGGCGACGAGGCGTACCTGCAAAAACTTCTCCACGATGATCCGCAGTTGATTCGAGCCCGCTCCACACGCCGCCATCAAGCCACCCTGCTCCACTACATCTCGGCAAACGGCATCGAAGGCTACCGCCAGAAGACTCCCGCGAACATCGTTCCGATCGCCGAGTTCCTCCTTCGCGCCGGCGCCGATGTCAACGCCATCGCCGACGTCTACGGCGGATCCACCGCCCTAGCTTTGGTAGCGACCAGCGTCCATCCCGAACGAGCCGGAGTGCAAGAAGCTCTCCTGCGGCTTCTATTAGACCACGGGGCAACCATCGACATGAATCCCGTGCCTCTCGTCAACATCTGCCTGGCCAACGGACGCCGCCGGGCAGCCGAATTCCTAGCCGCCCGCGGCGCACACCGCGACCTCGAAGGCGCCGCCGGCGTGGGCCGCTTGGATGTGGTCAGAGATTATTTCGATGGATCCGGCGCGCTGCGTCCGAATGCCACCAACATTCAAATGGACCGCGGATTCCTATGGGCTTGCGAATACGGTCGCAACGACGTAGTGGAATTTCTCCTGCAGCACGGAGCGTCATTGGAGAAGCAAGCGAACACCGGCCAAACCGCCCTCCACTGGGCCGTCATCGGAGGGCACGAAGATACGATCAAGCTGCTCCTGGAAAGAGGAGCGTCGCTAGGAGCAAAGAATGTGTATGGAGGGACCGCCCTGGGCCAGGCCCTCTGGTCCGCCGCAAACGGAGATCCCGCAATCGACTATGCGCCGATCATCACTCTGCTAAAGCAACACGGCGCAAAGCCGTAAGTGAAAAGAGAAGCAGAAAAGAGTTTAAGAAGTGGACCGGGTGCCCCACCCTTCTTTTCGCGTACTTGGGGAAAAGAGGGTGGGGACTTTGACTTCGCGAGCGGAGTGCACACCCCCGAAAGCCTCCCGGCGGTGTGCCCCAGCAGCGCTAACTGACGTGCTTAACCTGCTTGCGGCGACCGTCCCGGCTGGCTTGGCAGTTCAACATGTTGCACTTGCTGGCTGCGATCGGCTTCACTTGCGGTTTGCCGCCGAACGAGCAAGCGGAAGATCAGAATGTGTGTGACCAGCAGCGGTGGTACCACTGCGGTCACGATAAAGAACGCCGCTCCGAGCATTCCTGGTTGAAGCCCGACCCGTGGGCCCTGATAGAAGGCGAATAGGAAGTCAGAAGTGCCCCACAGGTTGAACAGCCATACGCTCGTGGTGGCCCACGTGGTGCGGTTCACGAGCGCGATCGTGGCCACGATCGCCAGGATGCCGGCGATGAGGTCACCGTAGGCTGTGGGTAAGGCGAATCCCGCCGGTAGCAGTGGAGAAACAACGCCAGGCACCAGCAAGCTCAGTCCGATGAAGCGAAGGAACATGTGAGGCGCGACCAGCAAGGTGAGCGCGCGATTGGGATCGGCGTTCTGAAGGCGCGGCCATGCGAAGAGTCGAGCCGCGACCATAGAACTCACAAAGCTCGCCAGGATGCTGGCTCCGAATAATGCGAATGCGTTCATCGGGCACCTCCTTCGGTTTTCAGTTCTTCGAGCCGGGCGCGGACCGCCTGCATGCGGACGTCGAAGGTGGAAAGCGGGGTGACCGTCGTTTCCATTCGCGGCCAGACAGGCAAACTGGTGATGAGATCGTCCAGCTCCCCGGCTGATTTGGCGTTCACGATCAAGGCGAGAGCAACCGCTCCGCTCAGCGGTCCCCCGGCCACGATCCTTTTCTCTCCCTCGAGCCCTTTGCACATCTCCAGTGTCGGCAGGATGAACTGCTCGATGAATACGATGCCCTCCTGTGGACTGTCGGGTCGGCTGGCGAGTTTTAGTTGCACCAGGTAATTCATAGAACCTCCTCTTCAGCTCCAAATAGATGTATATGCATCTAAGAGGATGCAGGAATGATTGCAAATATTGCTAAGACGAGCAGGATGGATGTATATACATATTATGAAACAGCCCGGAGTGAGCCCTCGAAACGAAATTGTTTCCTTGCCGTGTGCCTGTGCGAATCTTCGTCGCGCCGCCCGTCTCGTGACCCAGCGCTACGACCAGGCACTGCAGTCCGCTGGCATAAAGGCGACGCAGTTCACGTTGCTGCAGGCGCTGACGAGCGCGGGGGACATCTCGCAGGGTAATTTGGGTGAGCTGCTTGGGCTTGACAGCACAACTCTGACGCGGACGCTCGCACTGCTGCGCAGGAAGGGATGGATTCAGACGAAACCTGGCAAAGATCGGCGAGAGGTCCGATTGACTCTAAGCGCAGAAGGAAAGCGCAAATACCTGAGTGCGCTGCAATGCTGGCAATCCGCCCAAAAGCAACTGCGGACGGTGTTGGGCGAAGCAGGTTGGAAGCAGATGATGGAGTCGACGGTTTTCACGGCCGCCCAGGCCCAGCAACGGTGATCGCGTAGCGGTCTTACAGGGTTGGAGCGAGACCGAAAGCGGAATGCGGTCCCGGACCTCAGTAATCTTGCAAAACCTGCATCCATTATTAACCTGATTATGGCGGCGCTCTGCGCTTTGGGTCTGCCGCGCTGAGTGTTCCAATGGATCTCTTTTTTTCCACGCTGCTCTCGTTTCTCCCCAGGCGCTACCGGGAAGTCTTCACGCCCCACGAACTGCCTTCCGCAGCCGGCATCTGGAGTGGACTCATCGAAGCTCTCACCAGCGTGGGGCTGCTGGTTCGCGGTTACTACGCCTACATGAATTGGCGCATGGCAAACTTGCCTCCGGAGGTGTTCACGAAGGCCGGAGAGAAGGGCGGAGAATCTGCCATCATGGGGTTCGGCAGCATTTTCATGCTGGAGTACCTGATCCTCCCGACGACGATAGTGATGGCGTTCTTCATGTTCGAGGGCTTCGTGCGCGCCATCGCCGCCACCGGCGCCGACGAGGTCCTGCCCAGTCTGCCGCTGCAGTTCCTCGCGTTTGTGCACACGAAACTGGATTCGCAAAGTCGAGAGAGGCAACTGGGCGAGCGCATCCGCGACGAAGTGCAGCCCGTTTCCGCAGACTCTCTGCAAATCGCCAGCTGCCGCCCCAAACCCTGGACCCATCTCACCACGATCTCGCACGAAGGCGTCTTCTATGAATTGGTGAACGAGTGCAAAGGCGATGCTCCACGCCGCTTCGTCTACATCCTCCGCAGAAAGCCCATCACGGCGGTCATCCGGGGCATCTACGACTACAACCCGGACGAGCCAGTGTTGGAAGTGAGCAAGTAGCAGGTCCCGTGTAGGTCGAGACTCCTGTCCGAACCAGTGCCGCAAGCGCCAAAACGCGGGAAGAACACCACACAGATGTGGAGACAGCCGCCTCGGCTGCCCCGCCAGAGCGAAGCGCGGCGGAAACTAAGATGCCCCGGTAGGATATGGCCGGGGCAGTTCAAGGCTCGGGGAACAGCGCGGAATTAGTTCAACGGTCTCGCCGAAGGATCACTCAACTTAATCAACTTTCCCGGCGGATACTCCGCGGGCGACAGGGGAGTCTCCGGGTCCGGATTCACGATCGTCAGCACCTTCCCGCTCCGAACTCCGCGGATCGTCAGGCACTGACTATCCACCGCAACCACGCGATACTTCTCCTCGAAGAAATCTCCCTGTGCATTCATCCTGAATTGGATGCGTGATCGCGCTCCCGCGACTCCAGCTTTCTGGCGGGGCGCCAATTTATCCGGCGGTCGTATTCCCAAATCGGTCCACCGCTTTTCCAATTCGCGCGGCGAACATCTACAATCGGGCCTTGTTATGGACACGGCCCGCATCGCCCAGCTGCTGGAACCCTTCCTCCGAGCGCCCACCCAGCCGGCTCCGGGCTCACGGCCTTCGGAACCGGCGAGAGCAGGTGAGGAATCTGCGGTCCTAACGCCCGCCCAACTGGAGCGTATATCCACGTACATCGATATACTCCTCCGCTGGAATTCCCGCATCAACCTGACCGCCATCCGCGATCCCGAAGAGATCGTCACCCGCCACTTCGGCGAATCCCTCTTCGCCGCCCGCCAGTTGTTCCCTCGTGGGCTAGCGGTCCCAAGTGGAAGAGGGACAGTCGGTGGAAGAGCGGCCCTTCAGGGCTGCGTACCCGGCGAGGGAGAGATGAGGGCTTTAGCCCCTGACGGTGCTGCTGAGACGACTGTCGCCGACATCGGCTCCGGCGCAGGCTTCCCCGGCATCCCGCTCAGACTCTGGGCGCTAAACATTTCCCTCACCCTGATCGAATCCAACCACAAGAAAGCCGCCTTCCTCCGCGAAGTCGCCCGGGCCCTTACATTGACGGACATCAATATACAAAACACCCGTGCCGAAGCCCTCGCCGGCACGGTCTTCGACACGGTCACCCTCCGCGCCGTCGAGCGCTTCGAGTCAATCCTCCCCACAGCCGCCAGCCTGGTAGCCCCCGCCGGCCGCCTGGCTCTCCTGATCGGCTCCGCCCAACAAGACCGCGCATGCCCTGTCCTGCCTCGCCTAAGCTGGTCCACCCCTATCGTTATCCCGAATTCCCGCTCAAGAATCCTGCTAATTGGCCACAACCGCTGATTCATCAATGGCTGAAGTGGGACAAACATCTCATTTGATATTTAACATTTGCGGACATGATAAGCCATTGCGTGAGAAAAGTGGGAATACTAATAGAATATCTCTGGGAATTGTCCACTACGAGCGATTGTCGGAGAGCGTCATAGAGAAAGCTTCGGCCCATGGCAATTCCATGGGAACCAAAGATGTAATAAGTGGAATGATCGTATCATATTCCGCCATTTATACCGGCGCTGCGGTCATAGTTTTGTCAGAAGATAGGATAAAGTGGAACAAAGTATGCAAATTC
This sequence comes from uncultured Acidobacteriaceae bacterium, assembly GCA_963701935.1. Taxonomy (GTDB): domain Bacteria; phylum Acidobacteriota; class Terriglobia; order Terriglobales; family Acidobacteriaceae; genus Sulfotelmatobacter. The sequence continues at coordinate 47,063 of CAVPBT010000009.1, forward strand.
ACCACTGCTGTCACCCCGCAGAACCGGCCATGGCGCCGAGTTTTCCACAGTGTTCCTGCAGGAACACTTCTGCAATTTGCGCCCACACTCCCGGTGAAACCGTCCCGGTTAACCCGACCCAGAAATTGGCCAAACCCTGAATATGTTCCTGCAGGAACACTCGATGGTCCAAGCGCCTTCGTCCGGACAGGCGCTAGCTCTTCCCCCGAATGTTGCCAGCGCGGTCACAGGGGCACCGTACGTCAGGTGTTCCTGCAGGAACACTTCCTCAGTCTGTAACCAAGGCTGCCTGATTTGCGCGCGAATGTTCCTGCAGGAACATTGGGACCTGTTTTGCACACAATTCACGCTCGTGCACAGCAATTCGTCATTGCAATTGAAATGCGATGCGGATTATGCTGCCGAGTAGCTCTGGTTCTCCAAAACATCATGGGACGCGTTATCGCTGTTGCCAATCAGAAGGGCGGCGTGGGGAAGACTACGACTGCCATCAACCTAGCCGCGTCCTTCGCGGCTGCGGAAGTCAACACGCTGCTGGTTGATTGCGATCCGCAATCGAACGCCACCAGCGGCCTGGGGTTCGTCAAGGATCCTGAGCGCGTCAGCTCGTACCATCTGCTGATGGGCGCGGCCACGGCTGAGGAGGCGCTGCTCACCACTGAACTCGAGCAGCTATGGCTGATTCCTGCGCACAAGAATCTCATTGGCGCAAACCTTGAGCTGGTCGACGCAGAGTCGCGCGAGTACCGCCTGCGCGATGCCCTCGCCCAACTGCGTGACCGGTTTCAGTTCATTGTGCTGGACTGTCCACCGGCGCTTGACCTGCTCACGCTCAACGCGCTCGTGGCGGCTGACGCGGTGCTGATTCCGATGCAGGGCGAGTACTTTGCCTTGGAAGGTGTGAGCGAGTTGCTCGACACCATCGAGCGCATACGCGCGGGGCTGAATCCTGAGTTGGGGATCGAGGGCGTGGTGCTCACCATGTTTGATGAGCGCACCAACCTGGCGCAGCAGGTTATGACTGAACTGAAGAATTTCTTTGGCGAGAAGTTGTGCCGCACGACGGTGCCGCGGAACATACGGCTGGCAGAGGCGCCGAGTCATGGGAAGGCGGCGCTGGTGTACGACCCGCGGTCGAAGGGTGCGGAGAGTTATATCCGGCTGGCGAAGGAGATTATTGAGAGGCAGGCGCCAGTGGATCAGTTGTCAGCTGTCAGCTCTCAGCGTTCAGCTGAAAACTTGACGACAGAAGTGCACCAGGAGCCGGTCGAGGAGGTTCCAGAGACGGCGGCGGAGATGGACAAGACGGCTTGAGTTCTGCTGTCAGTTTATATATCGATCGTCATCGATATATAACATTGATGAATATCGATATACGGGCGGGGAGTGCATAGATCCTTCGGCGCCAAAGTACGGCGCCTCAGGATGACAGGGATTGGGTGTGAGCAAGACAGAGTGATTGAGGGAAAACATTGATGACTACTTCGACGGCGGAGAATAAGGAGAAGGTTGAGAAGCGGCGGGCGTTGGGGCGGGGGCTGGAGTCGTTGCTGCCGGGACCGCGGGTAGTGGCAGGGACGGCGGTTCGTCCGGTGGCGCCGCCGGCTGCGGGGGATGCGGGCTCGCGGGCAGGAGTGCCCGCGCCACACGGTTCATCTCCAGCTGTGCCTTCCCCAACTTCCGGAGTTCCTTTTGACGGGACTATTCGCGCCGTCGTGGACGATCTGGTGGAGGACGCTGCGCGAGCGGGGGCGCTCGCGCCACATACCCCTTCTTCACAGATTGCGGCACCACCTATGACGTCCACACCAGCCGAGCTGCGCTCGGCAGGACAGCCGGGGGCGGCTGCCCCTACATTGGATTCTTCCGGGCAGGCCTCCGACGAGACCATCACGATTTATGCGCAGGCGGAGTCACGGACGCCGGCGAATCTGGTGGTGAACCTGGCGATTGCGGAAATTGATAAGAATCCGTTTCAGACGCGGTATGTCGACGATGACGATGCGCTGGAGGAACTGGCGGATTCCATCAAGGCAAACGGGGTGGTGCAGCCGATCATGGTGCGTCCGTCGGAGGAGGACGGGCGCTACATCCTGATTCTGGGCGAGCGGCGGCTGCATGCATCGAAGAAGGCGGGGAAGACGACGATTCCGGCGATGGTGCGGAGGGTTTCGCTGCAGCAGGCGGCGGAGATGACGATCATCGAAAACCTGCAGCGCGAGGATTTGAGCGCGCTGGAACAGGCGGAAGCGTTCCGCGTGCTAAGTAAAGAATTTTCGCTGACCCAGGCACAGATCGGGGAGCGGGTCGGGCTGTCGCGGACATCGGTGACGAACTACATGCGGCTTTTGAAGTTGCCGCGAGATGTGATGCAGCTGCTGGCGGAAAAAAAGATCTCGTTCTCCGAAGCCAAGGAACTGCTGGCCTTGAACAGCGACGATCAGATTTCGAAGGCGGCGTTGTATGCGGTAAAAAAGGGCCTGACGATCGAGCAGATCGAGCGACTCGTGCTGTCGATGAACGGGGATCTGGATCCCTTTCCGGGGATGCCGGGTCAGGTGGTGAAGAAGAGCGGGGCGAGGTGGGTGGATCCGAATGTGCGGGCGGCGCAGGGGGAATTGGAGCAGATATTGGGAGTGAGAGTGAAGATCCGGGACCGCAAGGGCAAGGGGAAGATCGTGATCGAGTATTCCAATGTGGATGATTATGAGCGGGTGGTGGAGATGTTGCGGGGGAAGAAATAGATACTAGCTTCGAGCTCTGAGCTACGAGCTTCGAGTTGGTTCGGGCGGCTTGGCGGCCGCCTTTTTTGTTCGCGTTCTCGATGGGGCGGAACCACGATCGTTAACATTGGTGGTCGGGCAACGCTTGTTTATCCCAGTGTGCGCGGGGCGAAGTGGGATCGTTCGTCTGAATTTGGGCGTCGGGTGGGATCGCTCGACTTGATCGCGGCCTGGTGTTTACTGGTTTGGTGCGCTGATGCGCTGTTTGCGGCCGACTGACGCCCAGGATAGTGGCGATGCTGGCGAGACCAAAACGAGAGTTACCGGCGTAAGCTGCCAACCGGGGCTTGGCGGTGTCCAATCGATTGTGGGCTTTCTTCCCGACATTTTCGGGTTTGCGCTTCTAACCGCTTGGCGAGGCCTCGCTGCGAACCATCGCAGGCTGATTCGAAATGCCGGGCTGATGCTGGTCTGCTTCTGGTGGGTTGCCGCTTTGCAGGCGCAGGTGGAGCAAAGTGACGCAGTTCTCCAGAAGATACATCAGCGACTCAAGAGTGTTGAGAAGCTCAGCTATCACAAGCCCATCGTCTTCGTTGGCGAAATCACCGCTCTCGGAGCTGTGTATCAAGGTCCTTGCAAAGAAGCGGTAAATGAAAGTGTCGACTTCGCCGTGTCCCGCCTGCTGTTTGGCAAATTCTCCGAGACGGTGGTTCATGCGGGCTATATCAATTGCACCATGAGGCCGCTGCCGTCGCCGCCTTTCACGGTTGGCGCCCGCGTGATTGTCTACTGCGAGCGGTTTCATTTCTTGAGTTGCCTTACGCCTGTCGAGTCCACTGAAGAGCGGCAAAGAACGGTTGAGGCCTGGATCGCAGCTATTCCCGCTGACCTGGCGAAGCAGGAAGATCGCGGCGATACAATCCTGTGGGCATTGCATGCACCGCTCGAGGACCCTGATCGTCTGGCGAAGAAGCGAGGGTTCCTCTTTGAAGGCGAGATCAGCCGGAACGAACAGATTCATCAGCGTCGATGTGCTTCCGGGCTCGAACAGAAAATCGCGTACCGCGTGAAGCAGGTTTTGTGGGACTATCCGGATTCACTGCTGGGTCCGGGCTACACGGTGAGCAAAGACTTCATCGACTGCCGGCGGACTCCTCTGCCAAATTGGGGACCTGGGACGCGGGTGATCGCGTATTGTGAGGCCTTGCATGGTCAGGGTTACAACTGCCTTGCCCCGGTCATGTTCACCGACGACCGTCTGTTTCGCGTGAAGCAGTGGATTGCAGAACTGAGAGCTCGGGAGGGCAATCCTGAGTTGCTGAAGATGCACTCTCTGCTTCGCGACTCTCTGGAACTTGCTCCGAGCCGTCCGTTGTTGTTGCTCGGCAAAGTCACTGCCCTCCCGCCCAAACGGTCGTTCATGGTTCAATCCGTCCCGATGATCCCTACAATGCGGGTCGCGGTTTCTCGTCTGCTCTGGGGATATTACAAAGAAGCGGAAGTGAATGCGGTGTGTCCGCACCGCGATTGTTCGGACGTTCCTGTCGGCTCGAAGGTGATCGCGTACTGCGAAGCGATGGGTGGTGTCTACAGAGGTCCGCAGGCTTTCTGCGCTCTCGCCACGGTGGACGCGAGCGGCGAAAACATTCACAGAGCGGAAAAGTGGGCTGGGCAAGCTCGGCAGAACCAGCGAGCGCTGATTATCGAGGACATCCGCACGTATCTGGCAACGCGGAGTGCTGATCCTCGCGCTGTGCCGTCGGTGTATCGCGGCCACGCGACCTGGGTTGGCAAGGCGGACAACGGGATTCCACTGGTTCACTTTGCCGACACGACGGGAAAGTTTTCGCAGCCGGTGAATTTGCTGGTCCAGCGGCATTACTTTACTGAAGCGCCCATCGCGGTGGAAGTCGGCAAACCGATGATTACATTTTGTGTGCAGCGAGATGACGTCTGCTACAGCGGAGAGGAAACGACGGGGATCATTGAGGACTCCGACGAAACCTTTCGCGAGATCGCGCAGCTGATCGAAAGTACACGCTGACTCTTGGCTGCTCTGCAGCTGAGGACTCTGGACCTCAAAATTCTTGGATTTGAGTTCTTCTTGCGTTGAGTTATGTGGTGGTGGCGAGACGCGGGCGGGGGCGCCCGCGCCACATACCCCTGTCGCATTTCTTCTCTGATCACACTTCGGCCAGGGCGGCTTCGGCGTTTCTTCTAAGGGGATCCAGGCGGGTCTTTTCCAGGTCGTCGCTATAGAAGAGGTTGTAGGTGTCGAAGGGGATGAGGCGGCCGTCGGGGTGGACGATGTGGACGCAGGTTTTCTTGACGCTGCGGACGTCGAAGGAGTGGGCATCGATGAACTGCATGATGATGATGCGGAAAATGTTTTCGTAGGTGATCGCATCCGGGACGAGAACTTTGGGGAGGCAGCAGAGGAGTTCGCGGAGGGTGCCGGCGCTGCTGGCGGGGGAGTGGTTCGTGGCGAAGAGTTTGAAGAGGTTGTCGCGGACGGCGGGTTCTTGTTCGTACAAAATTGTATTGGCAGCGCCGTTGATCAGGACTTCGGGCGGGATCATGCTGGTGAGGGGCGTGACTTTGCCGTTGAGTTTTAGCGCATAGGCCATGGCCAGAGAGTCGGGATGGCAGGGGACGGGGATGATGTCTTCGGGGCGGAAGACGTTGGTCTGCTCGAGAATTTTGCGGCGGACTTCGGTGAGGGTGAGGCGGTCGGTGGCGGGGTTGAAGTTGCGGACAAACTTGCCGGGTTTTGTGGCTCGGTGTGTCTGCCTGAACGGGGGCAGTAGACGGAAGGTCAAGATCCCCAGTTCTCCCAAAAACAGGCGAGAAGTGGGGCACTCTCTTCTACCCAGGTTTCTAGGCGGCCGGCGTCTTGGATGGGCTGGAAGGTTACGCCTCTTACGCACGGCTGCTTTAGGGCGTAGTCGATCGTCTTTCCTATTTCGTGGTCGTTGAGGCCTTTCTTCAGCGTCACCACTAAATTCGTGGCGATGTTGTAGCGGTTCAGTTTCTCGAGGGCGTCTTCGCGGACGCGGCGGAGGTCGGCGCCGCGGAGTTGCATCAGGGGCTCTCGCTCGAAGGAATCGAACTGAAGATAGACTTCGAAGTCTTCTTTATAGTCCGCCAGACGTTTTGCGAAATCTTCTTCCTGCGCGATGCGGACGCCGTTCGTGTTCACCATCAGATGGCGGATGGGGCGCGCCTTGGCCATCTCTACAATCTTGAAAAAATCAGGGTGGACGGTGGGCTCTCCGCCGGAGAGTTGGACTACGTCGGGATGGCCTTCGTTGCGGACGACGGCGTCCAGCATTTTTTCGACTTGCTCGAGGGTGCGGAATTGCTGGCGCTCGGGGCCGCTGGCGGCGTAGCAGACGGGGCAGCGCAGGTTGCAGTAGTCGCAGATCTCGACGAGCGTGAGGCAGGAGTGCTGCTCGTGGTCGGTGCAGAGGCCGCAGTCGTAGGGGCATCCCCACTTGACGGGAGTGTTGTAGACGAGGGGCATCTCGGGGGGCTTGATGAAGATTTCGCGGCAGCGGCGGTAGTAGTCGACGTCGTCGGCGATGAGGACTTTCTCGGCGCCGTGTTGCGGGCAGCGTTTGAGGAGATAGACGTTGCCGTCCTGGAAGACGGTTTTGGCTTCGACTTTGCGGTAGCAGGTGGAGCAGATGGAGATGGCTACGTCGTAGAAGAGGTAGGGGCGGGTTTTGTGGGGCATGACGTCAGCCTTGGGTGGACGTGACCTGGCGCGAATTCCAACGAGGGGAATATTAGCAGCGGGAACGAGTTTGCGGATGGCGATCTGTGGCAGTTTGCGGAGTGTCCGGGTGGTGGGCAGGGCGAAGCGCAAAAATAACCACGGAGGACACTGAGGACACGGAGGAAGGAAATCATCTTCGCATGATTCCACCCCAGTTCCGCACTTCTCGCGCAAAAGGCGCGCGAGAAATGGGGCCCCCGGCGGACTCGCTTCTCATCGGGAGACGGACGAATGCGTCCGTCTCTACGGGAGTTATCTCCACAGGAAGCGGTAGAGGAACGGGGTGATGACGTGGATCGAGGAGAAGAAGGCGAAGGTGACGGCGGCGGCGATCATGATCGATGAGGGTTCGGGATGAAGTCCGACTTGCTGGATCGCCTGGTAGGCGAGGACGAGGATGACGATGTGGAGCAGCCAGGGGATGACGAGGAGGAGAAATCCGCGGGGCTCGTGGACAAAATAGTAGCCGACGATGCCGAGGCTGAAGACGGCCTGCAGGATCATCACTGCGGGGACCGCGATGGAATAGGCGAAGGTGCGGCGGTCGGGCTTCTTGACAAGAAAGTACATCAGCACCGCGTAGGGGACGTGGTAGAGGATGTAAGGCGCAAGGAGGGCGAGGGTCCAGTTGCGCGGGGCGTGCGGATGCGCGGGCGGACCAGAAATGAAGCTGGCCGAAGATCCAGGCGACGGCGCTGAGGAAGATCTGCGCGCCGAGGGCGAGGACGAGGCGGTCGATGGCTCTGCGGCTCGAGGGAGACAGATGAAGAGGGACCGGCGTGAGATCGGGTACCGTGGCGGCGGACTGGGTAATCGAAAGTGTGCCGTCGGGCGCGGGTTTGACGGACCTTCATAGAGCGGAAGATGCCGCGAGCCAGCCAGACGATGAACCAAACGCCGCCGATGGCGACGACGAGGGCGCCCAGGATGTATGGCACTGCAGCGTCGGGGTGGGAGGGGCCTCCGTAGCTCTGGGCGGCGCACATGGAGAGCAGGAGGAGGATCAGGCTGGTGACGAGCACGAGTCCGGCAGTGAGGATGATGCCGAGAGTGCGAAGCGTGTTGGCGGCCCAGCGTTCCATGAGGTCACTAGCAGCGTCGCGGGAATAGTAAAGCAATTCCGGATGTACGCCCATTGAATTCCTTGAGCCGCGACTAAGGCGGGCGCGAATCAATTCAGGAACACGAAGAGGGCTGGCAGCAGGATGCGATAAATGAGGATGACAACGAAGGCGGTGATCAGGCGGGTGGGGTCGGGACGAATTCCGGTGGAGCGGATGGCTTTCCAGGCGAGATAGGGAACGACAATGTCGAGAATCCAAGGAAGGATGGAAAGCAATGGAATGGCGGCCTGGCCGGAACGAGGGATCAGAATGAGAAGGGCGGAGTGACCGGAGATGCCAAAGAGGAGGTGAAGAGCGGGAATTACCAGAGAGTAGGCGAAGGTGCTAGGTCCGAGGCGGCGGGTGAGACTGTAAAGAAGCGCCAGATCAGGAGCGATGGCGGCCAGGCCAAAGGCGAGAAATCCGAACTTGAAAAGGGCAAAGGGAGTGCGCGGTGAGCCGAGGGCGCCGTACCAGCCGACAAGTCCGAGGACAACTTCGGCGGCGATCTTGGCGGCGATTGCGACAGCCAGTTGCCGAATGGCGGCTTGGCTCGCGGGAGACAGATGTTTGACGACGGTAGGGATAACACGCGGCTGAATCGGCTCGGGCGAAGCGTGCGTTGAAGCGACGCCGGGCTGGGAGACTCGCGGAACATAGCTGGATGGAGTTGAACTGGATTGCCTTGCGGCGGCTTCGGGCGGAGGCGGCACAGTCGAATATGGCGGAAGCAGCGGATCGAGTTCAGGAACGCGGCGGGGCTTGCGGTTCAATATGGCAATCTTCCGCATGGATGCGATGACGAAAACGAGGGCGCCCAAGGCGACGAGCACGAAGATCTGTCGATCGTCGCCGTGGGTGGCGGAAGCGCAGAGGGAGGAAAGCAAGAAGACGAGCGACGCCAGGATGGCGATCAGCGAGAAGAAAATGGTGCCGAGCACTTTCATGAGGAGGCGTTGGCGACGCGAGGGGCGGGGCGCAGCCAGCGAGTGACGTCGCGGGAATAGTACAGCAGGATCAGGAGGCAGGCCCACTGAATTCCGCCGAGGCCGAGGAAGATGCGGGGGTAGGGTTTGATGAAATCGCAGAGGAGGCGGAAGGACATGTAGGCCACCATGAAAAGTTTGAAGGCGTCGCCGGGGAGGGGGCGGCGGGAAGTCCCCGCCAATTCTCGAATCGCGCCAGCGAGCACGGGGTCCTTCGACTTCGCCGTGACTTCGCTTCGCTGCGTCACGGCTTCGCTCAGGATGACATTTTTATTTTGCGGCGAGACTTTATTTAGAACGACGTAGAGAATCGGGATCAGGGCGAGGAGGAATGCGATTTCGTACAACTGCGTCGGGTGGCGAGGAATGTTATCGCCGAAGTTGACGGCCCAGGGGAGCGTGGTCGGGGTGCCGTAGGTGTTGTCGGAGAGGCCGGTGAGGAAGCATCCGATGCGGCCGATGGCGATGCCGAGGGCGAGTGGGATGGCGTAGAGGTCGCCGGTGGAGGCGCGGAGTCCGATGTAGCGTTTCGCGAGTTCGACGGTGATGAGGCCGAAGGCGAGGGCGCCGACGATGGTTTTGCCTCCGATGAGGTAGGTAGGATCGTGGAGATGCTCCCAGGTGAGTTGGGGGTCTTCGAGCCAGAAGAGAAGTTTGGAGCCGAGTGCCGCTCCGGTGACTGCGGCGGCGATGACGGCCCAGCGGAGTGGAGTGACGATGGGATCTCCGAAGCGGCGGCGGAGGACGAGGTAGACGGCGAAGGCGATGATGTAGGAGAGGGCTTCGAAGAAGAAGTGCGGGTGGAAGGTGTAGGGGCCGAGGTGAATGTAGTAGGGGAAGGCTGCGAGATGGGATGCGAGGGTGATGGGAAATTATAGCTACCCGGAGCCTTCACGCGATGACGAGCTGCGCTCGACGGACAGCCGATGGCGGCTGTCCCCACATGAGTCGGGCAGAGCCGGGCAGCATCTTAGCTGCCGGCATTTCGCGGGCGGGGCCCCTTCGACTGCGCTCAGGGCAGGTCCGCGCCACATACGGCAAGGCTTGACAGCGAGCTGATTATTCTGTATATTCAGTTTGTACTGAAAGAAACGTTATGGCGGAACTGACTGGAGTGCAGAAGCAGTACATCCTTCACTGGGGCGAGATGGGGACGCGGTGGGGGATCAACCGGACGGTGGCGCAGATTCACGCACTGCTGTACCTGTCGCCGAAGGCGCTGCCGGCGGAGGAGATTGCCGAGACGCTGAGCGTGGCGCGGTCGAATGTGAGCACGTCGATCCGGGAGTTGGAGACATGGGGAATTGTGCGCGCGGTGCATGTGCTGGGCGACCGGCGCGAACATTATGAGTCGATGAAAGATGTGTGGGAGATGTTCCGGCTGGTGATTGAGCAGAGGAAGCGGCGGGAGATCGATCCGACGCGGGAGATTTTGCGGCAGTGCCTGGCCGATCTGGATCCCAAGGAACCGGGAGCGGACTACACGCGGGAACGGCTGGCGGCGATGGCGGGATTCTTTGAGGCGGTGACGGAATTGTATGACCAGATGAAGCGGCTGCCGACGGGGACGGTGCGGAAACTGTTGCGCATGGGGACGAAAGTTCGGAAGAAAGCGGGGTAGGCCCCTTTTTTATCGAGTATATTCTGTTATTACAGAACGATCTGTTACTAGAGGTCATAGAAGAACAGATCAACCACAGAGGACACAGAGGACACGGAGGGTTTTATGAACGGGGCCCTGATGAAGGAAATGATCTGGGGGGCGGGGGTGGTGCATGTCGGGATTATGGCGGCGAATGTTCCCCTGCCGGGACGGCTGAAAGTACGCGAACGGCTGGCTAGCGTTCCGCGATTCGTGCGGCAGATTTTCTACGTGCACTGGGTCTACATCGTGATTGTGCTGGGGCTGTTTGCGGCGCTGTGTTTTGGATTTGCGGCGGATCTGGCTGGGGCTAGTGCGTTGGGGCGGTTCCTCAGTGGGTTCATGGCCGCGTTCTGGTTGCTGCGGATTGTGCTGCAAATTTTTTATTACGACCCGGAGATACGGCGGGAGAACCGGGTGCTGGATTCGATGTATTTGGCGTCTTTGATTGTGCTTGTAAGTGTGTTTGGTGTGGCGGTGATTCGGCCGGTGTGAAGGGAGTCAAAGTCCCCACCCTTCGGCGGCGCTCAGGGCAGGTTTTCTCGCGCAAAAAACGCGCGAGAAATGGGGCACCCGGCTTTGGGGTGCGTGAGAAAAGTCAAAATTCCACCCTCGAGGTGAAATTATGAAGACGACGAGGCAGATCATTCCGCTGGCGGGGGCTGCGGTCTGGGCTGGGATCGCGGTGCTGGCGCGGATGGGGATTGCGCGGGTGGGGGCGATTGAGTTGCTGTTTCTGTTCGCACCGCTGGTGATTGTCCCGTTGGGGATGGAGTTGTCGCGGGTGATCGGGGGAGCGATGCGTTCCACGACCTGGCGCGCTGGCTGCAACCGTTGGGCGCGGCACTTGCAGTTGTGGCTGTATGGATTCCCCCGGGAAAGAGGGCCGGGGCGTTTGCTGTTGGGTGGCTGGTCGTGTGTTTGCTCATGGCTGGGTCTGGAATGGTGGGACTCGGGCGCGCTGCGTGGTCAGACGCGGGCGGGGGCGCCCGCGCCACATCGATTGTGATCGGCATTGCGCGGATGGATCTAGCGGTGGGGGGAGCTTGGCTGGTGGCTTCTCGGCTGGGGATGCGGCCGATGGGGATTCAGGAACCGATTGGGTTGCTGACCGCGGTGCATTTTCATTTTGCGGGATTTGCCACGGCGATGATTGGGGCCGCGACGTTGCGGTTTGCGGAGAAGGACGCGCCGCACAAATGGCTGCAGAGGCTGGTTCTGTTGGTGGCGGTGCTTCCAGTCGTGGTGGCGGCAGGATTTGTGATTTCTCCCGTGGTCAAGATGGGCGCGGCTGTGTTGTTTTCGGCGAGCGTGGCGGGGCTGGCGATCGCGCTGCGCTCTCATGGCAGGAAGGCGCACGATGTGACGGCGCGGGTTCTGCTCCAAATCGCGGCAATCGCAATTTTCATGGGGATGGTGTTGTCGGGGGTCTACGCGGTTGCCGACTACCTGGGTAGTGACGCGTTGACGATCCCGGAGATGGCGAAGACCCATGGCATTCTGAACGCGGTTGGATTCTGTCTTACCGGGCTGTTGGGATGGCTAGTCGACAGCGGTGCCCAGCAGGAGGTGACTGAAGTGCGTGGTTTTCAGACGGAGGTGAAGCGGGAACCTGTACACTAGCAAGAACCCAAGAGCAAACCTGCCGGGGCGATCGCGGCAAGTTTTCCATGACGCAGGACAAATTTCAGTTGAATGAGCCAACGGGAGCCGGCAAGGCTTCCAAGAACTTCGGTACGAACGGCCCCGGCGTGGATCGCCGGGTAGAGGATTCGTCCGGGCTCTCGTCATCCTCATCTTCCTCCGACCTTTCTTTTCCTACCTCCGGCGGATTCTCGTCCCCGATACCTTCAGACTCGGCTCGCGAGGGCGCCATCAACAAAGAACTGCGACGGCTGAACCGCGCGCTGCACGCGCTCAGCGCGTGCAATCAGGCGCTGGCACAGGCGGGCAGCGAACGAGAGCTGCTGCAGCAGATCTGCGACATTATTGTGAGTCTGGGCGGATACCGGATGGCAGGGATTGCGTATGCGGAGCAGGACGAGGAGAAAACGGTCCGGCCGATGGCACACGCCGGCTACGGCAGTGGATACCTCGAGCAGATTTCGCTGAGGTGGTCGGATACTCCGGCGGGGCGCGGTCCGGCGGGCAGCGCCATCCGCGAGAACCGGATCTGCGTGATCGCGGATACGGCGAATGATCCTCAATTCGCGCCATGGCGTGAAGCGGCGTTGCAGCGGGGATACGCGGCGGTGATCGCGCTGCCGCTGCGAGTCGCGGGAGCGGCTTTCGGTGTGCTGGCGATCTATTCGGAACAGGTTGGCTCGTTTGAAAGCTCAGAGGTCGAGCTGCTCACCGAGATGGCGAACAACCTGGCGTATGGCATCACGGCGATTCGTTCGCAGGAGGAGACCAGGCGGGCGACGGCGGCGCTGCAGGAAGCTGAGGCGAAATACCGTCAACTGGTGGAGCAGGTGCCAGCGATCTCATATGTGGCGGAGGCGGGGGCGCAAGGGCGCTTTCTCTATTTGAGTCCGCAGGTGAAGACGATTCTCGGCTACCGTCCTGAGGATTGCGTGGCGGATCCCCATTTTTGGTGGAGTCACCTGAATCCGGACGACCACCCGACTGCGCTGCTGGAGGACACTTGGGAGGAAGGGCGTCCGTTTCAAGTCGAATACCGTATGCGCAGGCAGGATGGCACCGAGGTGTGGCTGCGCGATGAAGCGGTAATTGTCCGCGACCCGCAAACCGGAAAGCGGCTGACGCGCGGGATGTTGATCGATATCACGGAGCGGAAACGCGCCGACGACGCGCTGAGGCGGAGCGAAGAAAATTACCGCATGTTCGTGGCGCAAAGCTCGGAAGGAATTTTCCGGCAGGACCTGGATGCGCCGGTGGCGATTAACCTTCCAGAGGAAGAGCTGATTCACCATATTCTCCACGATTCGTACATGGCCGAGTGTAACCAGGCGATGGCGCAGATGTATGGGCTCGATTCGCCCATGGAGCTTCTGGGCAAGCGGCTCACGGACCTACTGATGGTGGACGATCCCCACAACATCGAATTGACGCGGGAGTACGTGCGGAATGGATTTCGGGTGCTGGAGCGGGAGTCGCACGAGCAGGACGTGAACGGCAACCCGAAAGTGTTCCTGAACAGCATGTTCGGCATTGTGGAGAACGGGAAGCTGTTAAGGACCTGGGGAATTCAGAGAGACATCACGGAGCGGCTGAAGGCGGAAGAGGAGCGGCACAAGGCAGAGGAGGCGCGGCGCGAGAGCGAAGAGCGCTACCGGGTGTTTGTGGCGCAGACTTCGGAAGGCATTTACCGCACGGAGCATGATCCGCCGGTGCCGGTGGATGCTCCGGTGGAAGAGCAGATCAAGCTCAGCCTGACGAGCGGATACATCGCGGAGTGCAACGACGCCATGGCACGAATGTACGGGCTCAACAAGGCAGGGGATCTCATCGGCAAGCGTTTGTCGGAATTTCTGATTGCGGATGATCCGGTGACCAAGGAGTTCATGGAAACATTCCTGCAGTCAGGATACCGGATCACCGACTGGGAATCGCACGAGCGGGATGCGCAGGGACGAACCAAGATCTTCCGCAACACGATGGTGGGAATCGTGGAGAAGGGCTGCCTGATGCGGACGTGGGGAATCCAGCGGGATGTCACTGCGCGAATCCATCTGGAAGAGCAGCTCAGGAATGCGCAGCAACTGGAGGCGATCGGCCGGCTGGCGGGAGGCGTGGCGCACGACTTCAACAATATTCTGAGCATCATCATGGGGCACGGCGAGTTGTTGCTGGGTGCGGTGGGAGGAGACGAACGGGCGCGCAACGGGCTGGAACAGATCCGGCGGGCGGCGGACCGGGCGGCGTCGCTGACCCAACAGCTGCTGGCCTTCAGCCGCAAGCAGGTGCTGCAGCCGAAAGTTCTGGACTTGAATGAAGCCGTCGCGGACGTACAGAAAATGTTGGCGCGGGTGATTGGCGAGGACATTGAGCTGGTCGCGAGCCTGCATCCGTCGCTGGCGTCGGTGAAGGCGGACCCGGGACAAATCGAACAGGTGCTGATGAACCTGGCGGTCAACGCGCGGGATGCGATGCCGCACGGCGGCAAACTCACGATGGAGACATCGAACGTGGAGGCCGGAGTAGAACTGGCCCGCGCTCTGGATCTTCCGCTTGGGCGATACGCCATGCTGAAGGTAACCGATACTGGTCACGGGATGGATGCGGCCACGCTGTCCCACATCTTCGAGCCATTTTTTACGACGAAGCCGATGGGCAAGGGCACGGGACTCGGATTGGCGACCGTGTATGGAATCGTGAAGCAGAGCGGGGGAAGTATCCAGGTGGAGAGTAAGGTTGCAGGCGGGACGACGTTCCGCATCTACTTGCCGGCGACCGAGGGCAGCACGCGCAAACAGCAGGCGGTACATGGGCAAGAGATAGTGGCGGGGGGAACCGAGACGATTCTGATCGCGGAAGATGAGCCCGACCTCCGCGAACTGACGCGCATTTTTCTGGAGGGCTACGGGTACAAGGTGCTGGAAGCGGAAAGCGCGGAGCAGGCGATTCAGACGGCCGACACTTTCGCGGGCTCGATCGACCTGCTGCTGACCGATGTCATCATGCCGGGGATGAGCGGGGCGCAGTTGGCGGAGAAGATTCTGAGCAAGCGTCCGCAAACCAGGATTGTGTACATGACGGGATACACCGACGATATGGTGGTGCAGCATAAGGTGCTGGAACCTGGCGTGATGCTGCTGCAGAAACCTTTCAACAAGATCGACCTCGCGCTGAAGGTGCGCTCGACGCTGGATCGGAAGTAGGGCGAGCGGTAAAATCTTCAGATTGTAGATTGATCTTCCAGCGCTGGGACTCCTGCGAAAGACCTTTAACCACAGAGGACACAGAGGACGCGGAGGATTTGCGTTGGGGAACCGAATATGGACCTATAACTTTAGGTGCAGGAGAATCACTTGACCACGAACGATGAGGGCGCGGCGGGAAAGAAGATCTGGGTCACGCTGAAAGGGCTGCCGCTGACGTTGCAGCTGGAGTGGCCATTTCACCGGTCGACCTCAGGCGCGGATTTTTTCGTGCTGCATGGGGACATCCGACTGGAAGGTTCGGAAGGACTGCACGCGCCAGTGGCGGTGAATCTGTCGCAGACGGTGCGCGAGGTGATGCCATCGCTGGATCCGAAGGATGCGGAAGCTCCGGTGATCAATGCCCTGCGCAAGGAAGTCGACCGGCGGCAGATTGAGTTTTTGAAATCCGGGAAATTGTTGCCGGTACCGTTTTCCAGCCGGCACTACGACTTCAAGCGCCAGCAGTGGGTGTTCGGGAAAGCTTCGGACGAAGTGATGGCGGAGTTCATCGAGCGCAAGGTGTACTGGCAGACGGCGCTGGGCGAAACGAAGAGAGTTTGGATCGGCGATCCGGCGGAAGCGCAGTATCTGCAGACCACGCCCGCTCACTTAGTGGAGATCGCGGCGCGGCTGGTGGCGGCGCAGGGGCTACTGCGGATCGAAGGCGAGTTTGCCGAAGCGACTCCCGGACTCATGGGGCAGGCGGAGCGATTCGAGAGCGCGCGGCGGCAGGCTATGGAAGAGTTGGAGAAGAAGCACGCGTTCGAGCGAGGGTAGGCGGTGCATGTACTCGGTACTCAGTACCCAGTACTCATCGCCGGTACCGAGAGCTATCGCTCAGCCCCGATAGATTCGTAAGGAATAGCTACCGGGGCGTGGAGGGAATCTCCATCGTCATAGTCATCCACATGGGTTTGCCGTCGCAGGTGCCGGGTTTGAAGCGCCAGTTGCGAACGGTGTCGAGGGCCTTTGCGTTCGACGTTTTCGACGCCGAATGCAGAACCCTCAGGTCCTGCGCTTTTCCCTTGACGTCGACCACGAACCAGATCCTGAGCCAGGCAATTCGTTCCGGGTCCAGCCCCGGGAACTCGAGTTCGTCGATCGGGAGACTGGGCGCCTCGCGCTTTCCGAAGCATCGGCCCACTTCGATCGCCCCGGCGGGTGGGTCGAATAACGCGGGATCCATAGGGGGCTCAAGCGAAAGTTCGACAACGCTGGCGCTGATTTTTTTGTGGCGATCTTCGAAGCACCTGGCTTCGCGCGGGAACGTGTAATCGCCAAACTTGCGAAACGTGCCGTATTCGCAGATAGAATTTACTAGATTCCGCGGACGTTTTTCGGGATCGATTCTTTCCAGCAGGACTCCGCTTTTTTTCCCGAAGCAGAATACGAATTGCATGCTCTGGATGACCGGCCGGCTGAAGGCACATTCGGCGGTCACGTCGCCAGCAGCGCGTTCCCGTATGTAAGCGAATTCGAGTTGGAGCGAAGCGGGCGGGAGAAAGGCCATGAGGGTTGCGAGGGCGCTGGCCTGCTCGGGAAATCCGTCGGGATAGACTAGCCAATGTTTATCAGGCCCGGCGACGTCGATCTGCCGCAGATTTCCGATGACGGTTTCGCGCCGCCATTGCGCGTCGGAAACCCAGGTCTCGGTGTAGGTGCCTTCGACGGGATCGAGATTGTCTCCGATGAAAGCGAAGGTTGCTTTCAGGTGAAAGGCGGGAGCGTCTTTGGCGCGAATATCGGACAGAGTGCGGGCTCGGGCCAGGAGGGCTTCGGCACGTTGTTGAACGGTTGGGTTCTCGGGGTCGAGTTTCTGGGGTTCTTGCGCGGCCAGTGAGAGTGCGAACCATGCGAGGAGAGCAGTCGAGAGCAGATTGGAGCGGAGAAGCATGGGTGCTGGGCTATGAGCATGGTACTCCTGATGACGGTTCTGATAAGGGTCCCTCAGGGGCTAAAGCCCGCGCGTTGCATTTCGATTTTCGCGGCGCTGAAGCGCCGCTCTTCCACGCCGGGGGCTAAAGCGCACAGAAGAGAAACCGCGAAGATGCCGTCGCTGAGCGCGGCGAGGCGCTCGACGCTTTGTCCAGCAACACGGTTGTAGCGGGAGTGCATCGAAAGGAGTCTAGCGGGTTGACTGGAGACGGGCCAAGAGGTGAGCCGTCAACATTGAGAATGCTGGTCGCAGTGCAGGATCATGAAGAATGATCCTGAAGAATGAGGAAGGGTGAGTAGTGGGGATCGTACGTTTCGGGTGGGGCGAATTCTGCGCGAGTACTTTATTGCTGATGCTTCTGGCGATACCGTGCCGGCGCGCGCTGGCTCAGGATGAACCGAATACACAGCCTCCGGCGACGCAGGGAACTTCGCAGCCGTCGCCAAGTTCCGAAGAGAAGCCTCAGGAAGAGAAGAAAGAGGACAGCTCGAATCCGGCGCAAGCAGCGGCGGAGAAGACGAAAGAAGTGACGGTGGAGGCGGCCGTGGCCACAAAACACCTGGGGACGGCGGCGCTGCTCAAAGCGCGGGATTGGGAGAGCGGCTGGCTTACCGGCGTGTACGTGGAGAAGGGCCGGGCGCTGGTTCCGATGAGCGTCCAGCAGCGGCGGGAGATCTATTTGCAACAGACGCTGACGACTCCGGGTGCGTATATGAAGCGCATGTTCGCAGCCGGGATTGATCAGGCGCGCGGGGTGCCGTCGCAATGGGATGACGGTTGGGACGGATATGTGGAGCGGTTGGCGTCGCGCGAAGGGCAATTCATCGCGGCGAACAGCCTGGCGGCGCTGGGCAATGCGAAGCTGAAATACGAACCGCGCTATGACCAGTGCCAGTGCCGCGGGTTCTGGCGCCGGACGCGGCATGCCATCGTGCGGAACTTTCTTACTTACAACCAGACTGAGCAGGAACTGCGTCCGCAATGGGCGTTGTACGGAGGATCGTTCGGCGGAGGGCTGATTTCAGCGGCGTGGAAGCCGCATCCGCGGAACGCCTTCGCGGAAGGTGGGCGCGCTACGCTGGGGCAGGCGGGCTATGGTGTGCTGCTGAATCTTTTCATTGAATTATCGACGGACATCAACCGCAAGATCGGAGCCAGGCAAAGGTAGAGAATTCCCGAGTGTCGCCATGGGAGTTTTCCCGGGTTCTGAGTCGGGTTCCCACCCGATGGCGGGCAGAGTCGATTCATGGTTCAACTATGTGGGGCAGGTCTCGGGCGGACACCAGGCAGGGGATCGCCCCCTCGCGCTTTGGGATCCGCGCCTGATTGCACCTGCCCCTTTTTCCTCGTCCACTTCTCAAACGGCCGACGGCTTGCGGACGAACTGCGCCACCACCGTGCCGAGCGTGAATAAAGAGATCAGAGAAATAAGTCCTAGTGAAATGGCGCAGTAGATACACCACACGCCGAGGACGTTGGCTTCGATGTTTGCGAGGTAGAGCGAAAAGGTGAGGCCAGCGAACGCGGGAATGAGGAGCAGGCGGTAGCGGCGCAGGAAGGCGAGCGCGCCCATGAGGAGGTATCCGGCGATGCCGAAGACGGCGACGGGGATTTGGAAATGAAGAGGCCAGTCGCCGGCGTGATGCGGGATCATGGCGTAGGGGCTGTGATTGACGATGCCGCAGTCCCAGCGGGCGTTGATGTCGCAGGGGGCATCGCCTGCCTCGCGGTAGTGCTCGCGCAGGGCGAGAGAGGAAGCGACCACGCCTAAGACGGCCAGAATCAGAAGCAGATATTTCATAATTTCCTCGTTGCGGTTGGACGATTTATGAATTCCGTTGCTGTAACGTACCCGGAGGCTAAAGCCTGACTCATAGCATATGCCGCTGGTCGCAGCGCTCGAAGTGCTGCGCCACCCAAAATCTCGTACGACCCAAGTCTCATACCTCTCAAACAACACCTGTAACAGCATCTTGCGCACCATTAGCCCGCGATGCTGTCGCGGCTGGAATTCTAGTGTGCGCGCTCAGCGGCTGCGTCCTTTATTAAATCAGAAGGTTGCCAATCGCTGCCGTGATACCACTTCACGATTTTGCCGTCGGGGCCGATGACGGCGGTGCTCAGGTTGTGGGTGATCAGTCCGTTCTCGGGTTTTACGGTCAGCGCGAAGAAGTCAGCGACCTTCGGTAAATCATCTTTGCTGGCAGCGGCGAATTCCCAGTGGCTGAAGAGCGCGGGTTCGTGTGTGTGCGCAACCGAGAAGCCATAATCGCGGAGAACCTTGGGCGTGTCGTGCTCAGGGTCGAAGCTGATGCTCAACAGGTGAGCGCCGGAGAGCGCAGGGTTCGTGCCGAGCTGCTGGTAGATTTCCGCAAAATTGCTGCTCATGCGCGGGCAGAAATCAGGGAATGGGCAGCGCGTGTAGATGAAGGTGAGGAACAGAACGTTTCCGCGAAACTGCCGGAGAGAAATGCGTTTGCTGGCCTGATTCGTAAATGAAAAATCGGGCACATCCTCGCCGGGCGCGGGCGTGTGCAGCGAGTTCGCTGCCGCGGCCGGGACGGGATCGATGTGGGTGACAGTTCTAACGTTCTCGAGCCAGTAGTCGGGAGCGGCGTCTTCGTTCTTGGAGTCGGGCTGAACCACGACCACTTCGGCCGAAATGGAATCGCCGGGATGCAGGTGATTCAAAGTCGCTTCGGGCTTGACCTTGTACGGCATGGCCATGGCGTCCATGAAGCCGGAGATGGCGTCGCCGTCGATGATGGCGGAATGGTCCTGCGGGTCGACGGACACGACGCGGCCGGTGAAGGGGTAACGTTTCGCAGCCGACGTTTTCGTACGGTGGCACGAAGAAATCAGACACACGCCGGCAAGGATGAGAGCGATCAGAACAATACGGCGAATAAGGTTGTTCACGTTGTAAACACTTTAACTCGGAGGGAGCGGCTGGTGCCATGGGCGTTGTTCGGAGTGCGGCTTTTGTGCAATCCTCAGGGCGATCGGACGAGGTCCAGATTTCACACGGCGAGGCATTCGATGGCATGCAATCCTGAAGTATTGAAGCACGTTCCACTTTTTGCGCTGCTCGATGAGGAAGAGACGGCAGTGCTGGCCGGGCAGGTGCGGCTGAAGACGTTTGCGCCGCGGCAGCGCATCTACAAGATCGGAGATTCCGGCGGGCAAGCGTATGTGGTGGTCTCGGGGCGCGTGCGGGTCGCGACCGTCGATCAGGATCAGCAGGAAGTCGTGGTCGACGAGCCGTCGCACGGAGAGTTCTTCGGGTTCGCGTCAATGCTGGAGCAGACTGCGCATCAGACGGAGGCGGTGGCGATTGACGAGGCGGTGTGTCTGGAGGTCGATCAGAAAGATATTGCCGTGCTGCTGCAGCGCAAGCCGCTGGCAGGGATGGATATGCTGCGGGTGCTGGGGCGGCAGTTTCACGCGTCGCAGCAACTGGTGCGGCTGCGGGCGAACCGGCATCCCAACGAAGTGATTGAAAAGGATGCGACGTTTGGAGAACGCATCGCCGACGTGGTGGCAGGCTTCGGAGGATCGTGGACGTTCATTATTACGTTCAGCGTCGCGCTGGCGACCTATATGACCATCGACGCCGCGCTGGGGAAGAAGGCGTGGGATCCGTATCCGTACATTTTGTTGAATCTGTTTCTGTCTATGCTTGCGGCAGTACAGGCGCCGATCATCATGATGAGCCAGAACCGGCAAGACACAAAAGACCGGCTGCGCGGCGAGTTGGATTACGACGTCAACCGGAGAGCAGAAGTGGAGATCCAGGGTCTGGCGCGGAAGCTGAATCTGCTGGGA
The DNA here is from genome assembly GCA_963701935.1 of uncultured Acidobacteriaceae bacterium. Lineage (GTDB taxonomy): Bacteria > Acidobacteriota > Terriglobia > Terriglobales > Acidobacteriaceae > Sulfotelmatobacter. The sequence goes on from CAVPBT010000009.1 coordinate 67,942, forward strand.
GAAAAGATTGGCGATGTAGAAGAAATGCTGCGCGAGAAACTGGCGCGCGGGTGAGAGTTTCCCAAGGCCATGAGAATTCGATATATTTTCTGTTAGGAAGTACGCAATCGACGATCCATCAGAGCGTTCATGTCTCGCTTCCACTCCACCCGCCGCACTTTTCTCAAGACAGTGGGAGCAACTGTGGGTGCCAGTCTGCTGCCTTCGCCAAGACTCTGGAGCGGGACGATCGTCCGCAGCCTAGACGCTCCGCAGAACGACTCACCAGCTGATTACACGCTCACGATCGCAACGACTCCCATCGAACTGGCGCCGAAGCGGATTGTCTCGGTTACGAACTACAACGGGCAGTTTCCCGGCCCGCTACTGCGCCTGAAGGAGGGCGAGCGAGTCACGATCGACGTCCGCAATGACACCGACACGCCAGAGCAGTTGCACTGGCACGGGCAGTTCGTATCGGCCGACGTGGATGGAGCGGCGGAGGAGGGCACGCCGTTCATTCCACCTCATGGCAGTCGCAGGATTTCGTTTGTGCCGAAGCCCGCGGGCCTGCGCTTTTATCACACACACGTCCGGGCGGGAGCTAATCTGGCGGCAGGCCAGTACAGTGGGCTTGTTGGCCCGGTTTACATTGAACCGAAACAGCACGCGGGAAACTACGATCGCGAGGTCTTTCTCACGCTCAAGGAGTTTCAGCCCACACTGAGCCGCGGAGGCGATATGGCGATGGATTTTCTGTCGCCAGCGCAGACGGTTCCTGCTCTGAAGGATGCGGGCGAGAGCAAGATGAAGGCGTCGCTCGCCAAGGGCATGCCCCACGGATACGAAGTGGGTTACGATTTGTTCACCATCAATGGTCGCATGCTTGGACATGGCGAGCCGGTGCGCGTCAAACAGGGCGAGCGCGTCCTGTTTCACGTTCTGAATGGCAGCGCCACGGAAATTCGCAGCCTGGCGCTTCCTGGTCACTCCTTCAACATCGTCGCGATGGATGGGAATCTGCTGCCGAAGCCGGTGCGCGTGCCGGTTCTCTGGCTGGGAACTGCGGAGAGGATTTCCGCGATTGTGGAGATGAATCATCCCGGGGTTTGGGTGATGGGGGACCTGGCCGACGACGACCGTCACCACGGCATGGGCATTGTGGTGGAGTACGCCGGCTACAAGGGCAAGCCACAGTGGCTGCCGCAGAAGCCGTTCAAGTGGAACTACGCGCATTTTGGTAATTCCGGTGTGCCTTCGGCCACGCCCGATGAAGTGTTCGACATGCTCTTCGAGAAGCAGAATGCGGTGCTCGACGGATTCAATCAGTGGACGATCAACGGCGTGGCGTATCCGCGGGAGCAGATGACGGCGGCGCCCAGCTTTCATCTGCACGAGGGTAAACGGTACCGCATTCGTATGCGGAATGCGAGCGATGATATCCATCCGATTCACTTGCACCGGCACAGCTTCGAGCTGGCGAGGGTTGCCGGTCAGCCCACTTCCGGCGTGATGAAGGATGTCGTGATGGTGGGTGGATATCAGGAAGTCGAAGTCGATTTCGTCGCCGACAATCCGGGCCTTACCCTGTTCCATTGCCACCAGCAACTGCACATGGACTTCGGTTTTATGACGCTGTTCGATTACGTCTAGCGGGCGGGCTCCGCGCATAGGAGGGGGTCTGAACGGATGAAACAATCATCTCCCCATCGAGTCGGGTTGGGCTTGTTCCTGTTGCGCGTATTGGTTGGCTGGGTGTTCCTCTCCGAAGGCATCCAGAAGTTTCTTTTTCCTGCTGCACTGGGCGCGGGCCGATTTCAGAAAATCGGTATCCCCTTTCCTCAATTCTCAGGACCATTCGTGGGCGTGACCGAAATCGTGTGCGGCTCTTTGCTGGTCCTCGGCTTCTTGACCAGCTTTGCGGTCTGGCCTTTGCTTATCGATATTCTGGTCGCGATCGCGACAACGAAAGTTCCCATGCTCCTCAAGCAGGGCTTTTGGGCTGCGATGCATGAGGGCCGGACCGACTTCTGCATGCTTATGGGACTCGTTGCGATTGCTCTGCTCGGGGCCGGAACCATGTCCGTGGACGGGCGACGAAACAGTCAATGACGTTGTGGATTTGCCTGTCTTCGTCCTAGTAGTGGAAGCGGTAGCGGAGCTCGACGAAGATTTCGCGGGGATTGTTCCAGTGGAATCCGCCAAAGGTGACGCTGTTGTCGAGTTCGACGCGGCGGTTGGCCACGTTCATCGCACTGACCGAGGCCGAGAAGCGCTCTCCGAAATCCTTGCCCAGAGTCAGATCGAACGTGGTGTGCTGGGGAAGATAGTTGCCGGGATACGGCTGGCCGGGAAAAGCATTCGTGAAGCCCGAACCGTAATAGACATTCGTCGAGGCGTAAGCGCGCCAGGGCAGAGTCACGTCGCCGCCGACGTTGAGCGTGTTGCGCTGGTCGTGATCAAGCGGACCCCAAGGCAGGTAGGAAAGATCTGTGAGACCGCCGTTGACGAGCCCTCCAGCCCAAGCGACCTGATTGGAATACGCGAGGTGAAGCTGTCCGCGGTGCGCGATGCGGGGAGAGCGGAGCGTGGCCTCCCATCCGCGGATGATCGCGTTTTGAATCGTGAGCGGGAAGAAGAGATTCGACTCGCCGACGTTGTTGTGATCGAAAAAGTTGGCGGCGTTGGTGCGGAAGGTGTCGGCGTCGAACACCCAGCCGTGCCACGGGATGGTCACACCGAATTGTGCTTCTTCGTCGCGCTCGCCATGCAGCGCGATAAATGTGAGGTTGCTGCTGTTGGCGAACTGGAGCAGCGGGCCCGAGGCGGTGACCAGCGGCGGCGCCTGATAGTAGTGGCCGTAGAATGCGCGGAAGGTCCAGTTGAGGCGCGGGATGTTGAGTGCGATGCCGAAGCGCGGGCTGATCGCGGTTTCTACGACGTTGCCGGAAAAGCGAGTGGGGCGCATGCCTGCGGAAAGCGTCAGCCAGGAGACGGGCTTGAACTTGTCATCGAGGAAGAATGCGGTAACGCTGCCTGAGGGGTGGTCAATGTCGGCAACGGGCGAGCCGCCGCAAGTCGGGAAAGTTCGGGTCGCCGTTGGTTGGGCAATTGAAGACCACGCCGAGGTCGGAGTGGTCACGCTGGCCGAATCCGTAGAATCCTGCCTGCAAATTGTTCCTGGAAGAGATTCGCGCTGAAGCTCACCTGGCCGCCACCATAGGTTGACGCGTGATGGTCGGCGCTGGCGGTGGGATAGTCGTAGGGCGAGCTTTCATAATTGGCGGCAGTGTAGTGGTAGAAGGGCGACACCGTGAGCAGGAGTTTTGAGTTGAACGTGTGCACCCAGGAGAAATTAACGATTGCGTCGGATTCGTGGTCCGCGTCGCGAAGGCCGCTGCTATCGTATTGCGAGCTTTCCAAATCGTTGAAGTTCGGATCGTAGGGAATCTGGTAGTAATCCTTGCGCAGCTGGGTCACAAGGCGAAGCTGGTTGGAAGGATCGACGTTGAAAATGAGCGAACCGAAGCCGCCGTAGCCGTTGGCAGCATCGTGGACGACCTGCGGAATGGGCGTTTCGATGCCGAGATTGCTGCGATTGGCGTTCACGCTGGCGTAGTAGGCGAAGCGTTCGGTATGGCTGCCGAGACTGAACTGATCGTTGGTCTGGTAGAAATTGCCCGCGCTCAAAACGAGTTCAGCCTGGCGGTTGCGCTCGAATCCCGTGCGTGGCACGACGTTGAAAACGCCATAGGTGCGGTCGCCAAACTCGGCGCCGTAGCTGCCGCGACTCACCTCGAGATAGTCGATGTCCTTGGGATCGAACTGCGGTCCGAGGTTCGAGGCGATGTTGGTGTTGGGTACGGGAACGCCGTCGACCAGCCAGCTGGTTTGATGTCCGCCACGAATGTGGAGCTGGTCGTGCGTGATGTAGGCGCCGGGCACGTAGTCGGTGATCATCGCGAGACTGTTGGAGCGGGCGGCGCCGGGTGTGCGGGCGATCTCGAGACGATCGACCACCGTGGTCGGCGTCGAGGAATCCGTGGGGGCGACATCGGGAGTGGCTGAGACGTTGATCATCTCCTTGGCTCCGGCGACGTTAAGTGCAAAATGCAGCACGGGCTGCGAGCTGGACGTGACCGCGACTTCCTGTTCAGTTTGTTCGAAACCGACGCCTACTACGGTGACGACGTATTCTCCGAGCGGCACGGCGTTGAAGAGGAAGTTTCCGTTGGCGTCGGAGTTTGCGGTGGTCGACCAGTCGGAGGCTTTCGCCTTGAGCATGACCATGGCATTCTGCACCGGGCGATGTTGCGAGTCGTGAATGACTCCGCGCACGGAGCCGACGACCGCGGCGAAGGCGGACAGGGCCAGGAATGCTGCGAGCAGTGGAATGCGAACGAAACGCATGAAGATCTCCGATGACCTGTTAGGGCTGCGGGTGCCGCAAAGAGCCGAGCTGCGCTCGGCGACCGGGTTCCTTCGGCTTCGCTCAGGACAAGCTAAGACCCGGTCCCACACGAACGCGCTGACAGATTGCGACTTCGATCAGGCGATGGAGACTTGCGGGGGAGCGCGGGTGGACTGGGAGGCGAAGCGTCGGTTGGCTGGAGCTTGCACGCGCGATTCAATGAGGCGGGCTTCAACTGTCCGCACCGAGAGCGACGCGAGCGACGATCGCGGATGCGCCCACTGCGATGTGGTTACGGCGCGGCTGTAGTTCTGGTTGCAGCAGCTGGTGTCGCGGAAGGCTCGCTCTTCGGGGTCGGAGCCGTGGCACTGGTGGGCTGACTTTCTTAGACAGCAAGCATGCGGTGGCGCAGCCGTGACCTCTAGCGCCAGCGGAACAAACGTTCCGAGAAGCGCGAACAACAGCAGAAATCTGGCAGTCAGGCGCTGCATGTTTTGTTATGTGAATCAGAACCCCAAGTTGGGGCAAGCATAGAACACAAGGCTGAGTGGGTGCAAGCAGAGGCGGGGCGCCCGTCCCAGATTAAGCTTTGCCGTTGATTTTGGCCCACCACCAGCGGACGCCGACGAAGAGGAATCGCCAGTCGCTGAAGAATTCGGGGGGCTTGCCTTCGAAGGCGTGGCCGATGAATTGGAGGATCCATCCGATCACGAAGAGTGCAAGGGCATAGAACCAAAGTCGATGCAGGAAGAAGCCGGCTATGAATACTGCAATCGATAAGAGGATGGTGGGAATGCCGAAGGTGTGGCAGAGGCGATTTGCCGGGTGCTGGTGGCTGGTGGAGTACTGTGCGATCCACTGCTCGGTGGTGCGGTTGCCTAGCATGCCGTCGGGATCATACTACGGTTTGGGGCGTGGCGGCGAAAGTCAAAGTCCCCACCCTCTTTTCGCAAAGGGCGCGAAAAGAAGGGTGGGGCACCCTCTCACATCGAACCTTGGACTAGTCCTGTTGAGGCTTCTGCTACCCACGTGGTAGCATCCTAGGTTTTGGCAGGCGGGGTTATTGGAATCTGTCGGGTTGGCCCGAGGTTCCTGTCCTCATCACTTCTCATGGGCCGTTTCCTTCCCACGCCTGCCGAAGGGAGCCCAACTTGAAAGTCTATTCTGGAGCAAACATCAGGAATGTCGCGATGGTGGGACACGGCCATGCGGGCAAAACCACGCTCGTATCGGCCATGCTGTACACGGCGGGCGCAACCCCGCGTCTGGGGCGGGTGGACGACGGGTCGGCCACAACCGATCACGACGAAGAAGAAGTTGCGCGCAAGATGTCGATTTCGACCGGCGCCGCCGTGGTCGAGTGGGGCACGTCGTCAGGCACGACCAAAATCAATATTCTCGACACGCCCGGATTCAGCATGTTCGTCCACGAGGCCAAGATGGTGCTGCCCGTGGTGGACGCGGCGATCGTCGTAGTCGATGGCGTGGCCGGCGTGGAGGTCGTTACGCAGCGCGTGTGGAATTATTGCGAAGAGTACAAGACGCCGCGGCTCATCGTTGTGAACCGCATGGACCGCGACCGCGCCAACGCCGAGCGCGTGCTGGAATCGCTGACCAACGCGTTTGGCCGAGATGTGATTCCGATCGAGCTGCCGATTGGCGCTGAGAAGAGTCTGAGTGGTGTAGTCGATCTGGTGCGCATGAAGGCCTACACCTACGAGCTGGGCGGAAACGGCAAAGGGAAAGAGACCGAGATTCCTGACAACATGCGGGCGCAGGTACAGGAAGCGCACGAGATGCTGGTGGAGCTGGTCGCCGAGGGCGACGACAAGTTGATGGAGAAATTCTTCGAAGCGGGAACGTTGGGCGAAGAAGATCTGGTCCCCGCGCTGCATAACGCGATCCGCGAAGACAAGATTTTTCCTGTCATTTTCAGTTCGGGGTTGGGGAACATCGGCGCGGACCGGGTGATGGATTTCATCGTCGACTACACGCCCGCGCCGTCGGAGCACGAGTGGGTACAGGGAGAGGCTGCGGCCGGAGCGGACGCGCCCAAACGGCACGAGTCGGATGCAGAGCCGGTTTCGTTGTATGTATTCCGCACGGTGTCGGACGCGTTTGCGGGCCGGATTTCCTACTTCAAGGTTTTTTCCGGCGTGCTGAAGAACGACGCCACGCTGGTGAACTACAGCCGCGCGGGGCAGGAAAAATTCGCGCACATTCAAGTCATGCAGGGCAAGACGGCGGTTCCGGTGCCCGAGCTGCATGCCGGCGACATTGGCGCGGTGGCGAAACTGAAAGACACGCTGACCGGCGACACGCTGGGCGACAAGTCGGCGCCGATTCAGTATCCGCGGGTGAATCTGCCGGAGCCGGCGATCACGTTTGCCATTGAACCCAAGAGCCGCGCCGATGAAGACAAGCTGGGGCCGGGCATCCACAAACTGATGGAAGAAGATGCCATGCTGCGATTCTTCCGCGATCCGCAGACGAAAGAATTTCTCATCGCGGGCACGGGGCAGCAGCACATCGAAGTGACGGTGTCGAAGCTGAAGAAGCGGTATCACACGGAAGTCGTGTTGAAGGCGCCGAAAGTTCCGTACCGCGAGACCATCCGCGGCAAGGCCGACGTGCAGGGACGCCACAAGAAGCAGACCGGCGGGCACGGGCAGTACGGCGACTGCAAGATCCGGATGGAACCGCTGCCGCGCGGCGGCGAGTTCGAGTTTGTGAACGATATTTTCGGAGGCGCGATTCCGAAGAACTACATTCCGCCGGTGGAAAAAGGTATTCGCGATGCTGCTGCACGCGGGTATCTCGCAGGGTTTCCGGTGGTCGATTTCCGCGTGGTACTCTACGACGGTTCGTATCACGACGTGGACTCGAACGACTTGTCGTTCCAGATGGCGGGCCGCATCGCCTTCAAGAAAGCGATGGAGGTCGCGAAGCCCACGCTGCTCGAGCCCATCATGGCGGTGGAAATCACTGTGCCTGACGACTTCGCGGGATCGATCATGGGCGACCTGAACAGCCGGCGCGGCCGCATTCAAGGCATGGACAACAAGGGCGGCAACACCGTGGTGAAGGCTGAGGTGCCCATGGCGGAGATGCTGACGTATGGCGTCGAGTTGACTTCAATGACGCAGGGCCGCGGCAGCTTCAACATGGAAATGCATCACTACGACGTTGTGCCCGGGCAGCTGCAGGAGAAGATCATCGAGAAGGCCAAGGCGGAGCGGGGCGAGGTGAAGGAAGAGGAAGAGTAGGTTGATGAGTGGGATCGGCGATTTGGCGCTCCCGTTCGAGGTTTCGTGAGAGCGTCCTAGTAACGCTGGGAGCAGAGTGGGGCTATAGGGATCCTTCGACTGCGCATGACCGCCTTTCAGGCGCTCATGCTTCGCTCAGGATGACAATGGGAAATGGGGGTTTGTGATGAGAATAGTTCTGACTGTGGTCTGCTCTGTTTTCTTTCTTCTGGCGCTGGCGCCTCTGATGCATGCAGCCGCCGAGCCGCAGGTTTTTCCGACTTCGGCCGGGCCGGTCAAGATCACGCCGCTGAACCATGCCAGCACGCTGATTGAGGCCGGGGATAAGGTGATCTATCTTGATCCCGCCAAGCCGGCGAAACTTACGGGGCTTCCCAAGTCTGACCTCATTCTGATCACCGACATTCACGGGGACCACATGGATCCCGACTCGATCAAAGAGATCAGTAAGGCCGATACCGAAATTCTGGCGCCGCCGGCAGTCGTGCAGACCGTGACCAGCGCCAAGCCGATCGCCAACGGCGAGACGAAGAAGTGGCAGAGCGTTACCGTCGAGGCGATTCCCGCCTACAACTTGAAGCGCGGTCCCGCGCCGGGAAAACTTTTTCACGATAAGGGACGCGGCAATGGCTACGTGCTCACCTACGGGGGCAAGCGGTTTTATTTCTCGGGCGACACCGAAGGCGTTCCGGAGATGCGGGCGCTTAAGAACATCGATGTGGCGTTCGTGTGCATGAATCTGCCGTACACCATGCCGCCCGATGAGGCCGCCGATGCGGTGAAGGCCTTCCATCCCAAGATTGTGATTCCGTATCACTACCGCGGGTCGGACCTCGCGGTCTTTCAAAAGGGATTGGAAGGAACTGGGATCGAGGTGCGGCTGTTGGAGTGGTATCCGAAGTAGGACTTTGGAGAAGCCGCTGTCGAGCTTTGCTCGACGGACAGCCCCTTCGACTTCGCTCAGGGCAGGCTTTGGCGGCTGTCCCCACATAACCCTCTACGCCTTGAAAATTTCCTCGACTGGCTTGCGGAATATCTTTGCGATCTTGAATGCCAGCGGAAGGCTGGGATCGTACTTCTCCGTTTCGATCGCGTTGACCGTCTGGCGCGAGACGCCGAGTTTTTCGGCGAGGTCGGCCTGGGTCCAGTTCAATTGCGCGCGGAAGTCACGCACGCTGTTTTTCACTCGTACCTCCGCTTGGCGATGGCGAGGCCAAGACTCCAGAGCATGATCAGCAGAGGCGCCACCCAGCTCACATCGAAGCGTGGGAGTCCGGCGTTCTGCTGAAAAGCCCAGGTGAGGGTGATGAGGCACGTCGCGAGGAAGCTGAATGCGACCGCTTCCAGCTGAATGCGGCGCTGCAATTCGTCGAGACCGCGGAAATACCGCATGAACGCCCACATCGCGAAGGCCGAGGGGATGATGGGCAGGAATGCAAGGCCGTATCCCAGTGGCGTGTGTTGGTGGCCGCGCAGCATCCGCATGGAGAGCGGCACCATCACCGAGTAGGCGACCATCGACGTCAGGAACTCTTTCAGATAGCGCTTGTTGTTGGCGTCCATCGCGGTTCTCCAAGTCAAGCATGCTTGACATTAATAATGTAAAGCACGCTTGACATCCGAGTCAAGGAAATTTCTGATCTCCGAAATCGCCTCACGGACGCCGGGTTCCACAGGTGTGCAAATTCTTGCGCGTTGACCGCACACTACTATCGGTCTATAGTTCTCGCCCAACGTGCTGCCTGGGTTCCTGACCCTGCCGTAAATCCAGAGCCAGTCGGAGTTCTCGGTTCGGTTTCTGTGCCGGCCGGAGTTTCATTTTCGACGATTTGCATTCTGCCACTCACATCTTGGAGGCTTCCCTTGCCCAGCGTTCTGACCCTAAACATTCGCGCCGTATCGAAATGCTTCGCAACTCTTGCGCTTCTGGCGCTGCTGTTCTTTGCGATAGCCGCCACGGCCCAGATTCCTCTCACCCAGATCAGCAACGACACGTTCACCAACACTTCCAGCCAGCATGAGACCGAAGTAGAGCCCGCCAGTTACTCCGTGGGCGGCACCATTGTTTCTGTGTTCCAAATGGGACGCTTCACCGATGGCGGCGCTTCTGACATCGGCTTCTCCACCTCCACCAACGCCGGTGCGACGTGGACGCACGGCAACCTGCCCGGCATCACCAAGGTTGAGGGCACGGGCACCTACGATCGCGCCAGCGATCCGTCGGTTACCTACAACGTGAAGTACAAGCTCTGGCTGGCGGAAACGCTGGGCCTCTCCACGACCGGCGGAGTGCACGGCGCCGCTGTTCTGGTCAGCAGTTCGTCCAACGGTATTACGTGGAGCAACCCGGTTAAAGTGTCGGTGGTGGAAGCGGGTGGTTATTACGACAAGCCGTGGATCGGCTGCGACAACACTGCCACCAGCCCGCATTACGGCAACTGCTACGTGGAATGGGACGACTTCAGCCAGTTCGATCTGATCGAGATGAGCACGTCGACCGACGGCGGCAAGACGTGGAGCGCCAAGAAGACAACAGCCGGAAGCGGCTCCGGCAACGGCGGTCTGCCCATGGTTCAGCCCAATGGCACAGTGATTGTTCCGATCGACGATCCGTTCCTCGCTGGCGTTCTGGCGTTCAAGTCGACCGATGGCGGCAGCACATGGTCTGCTCCGGTGACGGTGGCATTCATTAATGAGCACGGCGTCGCTGGCGGAATGCGGGCGTTGCCATTGGTCGCGGCGCAGATGGACGCGGCTGGAAAAGTCTACGTCGCCTGGGCAGATTGCAGCTTCCGCACCAACTGCTCGTCGAACGACATCGTCTACAGCACGTCGACCGACGGCACAACTTGGACATCGCCAACTCGCGTTCCCATCGATCCGGTGAGCAGCACGGTGGATCACTTCACTCCGGGCTTCGCCATTCAGAAAGGAACGTCGGGCAGCACGGCCCACATTGCGCTGACCTACAATTTCTTTCCGAAGGCGAGCTGCACGACCTGCAGCCTGGGCGTCGGCTTTATCAGTTCCATCAACGGCGGAGCCACCTGGGGTGCTCCGAAGACGCTGGCCAAGGGCATCAATCCGAACTGGCTGCCCTCCACCACGTCCGGACAAATGGTGGGAGACTACATGGCCGCTTCCTACCTCTCGAATAAAGTGCACGGCGTGTTTGCCGACGCAACCGCGAACGTGGGTTCGACCTTCAACGAAGCCATGGAAACCAATCAGTTTGCTATCGGGGATGCCGCGGCCGACGAGCCCCAGTTCAGCTCGGCCAACGACAAGCCGGTTCCGAACGCGCATTCCGATCATCCCCGGCGCACCACGCCGCACCGGGACGACGGACAGTAAGGACACGCTCAACGAAGAAAATCGGCCGCCCGAAGGGGCGGCCGTTTCATGTCGGGTGCGATCCAGAGCCTACTGCTCGTCGAACAGATCGGTCATGGCCTTGGTGCTCTCGTCGCAGGCATGGTTCAGACACGGCAAGCCGAAGCCTCCCTCGATCGAGCGCAGCAGCGAGAAGTGCGTGTAGAACTGCGCGCTGCTCAGCTTGTGGAAGCCATAGTTGGTATCCACGATGGTGACGACCTGGTTGATGATCGGCTGCACGGCGTAGTCGTTCTCGTCCCAGACCACGACGATCGCGGCATGACCCTGATGCCACACTGGGGAACTGTGGATGGCCAACACGGTCTTCTCGACGGCCTGGTCTCCCAGAATGATGAGGGCCGGGTTGAGACCGGCTTGCGTGCCGTTGTCGTTGGGATCATAGCCGCAGAAAGCGGTTCCGTTGCCGCGTCCGTGCTGGTCGTTGCACTGGTTAGGCACGATGTAGGAGAAATTCGACACCTTGCCGGAAGCAAGATCAGCCCACAGGCCGTGTCCACCGTCAAAGCCGGTCATTTGGGAATAGCTTAACAGCGGGTTCGTGCCCTGCTGTACCGCCTCAAAATAGGCGAACGGGTTGTGCTTGGAGGCGTACAGCTGCACGATGTCGTCAGTCGTGAGCGGAGGGTTCAGTTGCGGATTGATCTTGGTGAAGTCGGTATTGTTGGTGAAGTTTCCATCGCTGTAGTCCACCAGATCCGGCCCGGTCATCGGCAGGTTTTCCTGGTAGGTTTTCCAGCTCTTGCCTGCGACCACCAGCTGGTCGGCGATCGTGATGCCAAGTGTGCTGGTAGCTGGCGCGTACGACAACTTGCCGTCAATGTTGATCTCACAGGGAGGTCCGGTGACTTCGTTGGTGCAATCGATGACTGGGGTAGCGGCATCGGTTCCGGTGCCCATGATGGGGCAAATAGCCGGGCTCGGCGGGTTGTCGGTGTTCGCGATTCCGGTGGAGAGATTCGTTGCGCAGCTGCCGTTGTGCCAGTCGGGAGAGTTATCGCTCAGTACGCCGAAGTTCGATCCGCCCACGGTTTCGAGGTAGTTGGTTAGACTGGGATGCCCGACGGCAAAGTAGTTCGAGGCGAGATTAGCGGCCCGGGCGTACTTGTTGATGAACTGCGCGTTCGGATTGTGGAGGATTTCTCCGTAACCATGGTTTTCCATCATGATCACAAAAACATGGTCGAGGTGAGGGATGCCCTTCGGCACGGCGCCTTCTTGCGCCATTGTGCTACCGGTGAGAGCGGCCAACAGGCCCAGAGCTAGGGTGGTCTTCTTCATAGTTGTCTCCTGAACTTCCTCGATGAGGATTGCCTTGGGCTGGGAAATCCAATTCCGGGCACTTTCAAGGCTTGCCAGGACAGAAACCAGCCGGGTCAACCAGAGACCCTAGTGGGATTTTGTTACAGTTCGGTAACGGCCGAATGAAGGTTCCGTGAATTTCCGTCCGGCAGAGAGGAATTGCGCGTCTTCGCATTTCGTTCTACCATCCGAACCAGTGGCTACCGCGAAGAACAATCTCAATCTCAACGCCAACCGCGAACGCCTGGTGTCTGCCGCGCCGGTCGAGGACGATTCCTCGTTTGAGCTGAAGCTGCGGCCGCAGCGGCTGAACGAATTCATCGGACAGAACAAGGTCAAAGAGAATCTGGCGGTGGCGATTGAGGCGGCACGTTCGCGCGGCGAGGCCATGGACCACGTGCTCCTCTACGGGCCTCCGGGTCTGGGCAAGACGACGCTGGCGAACATTATTGCCAACGAGCTGGGAGTGCATTTTCAGCCGACTGCTGCACCGCTGCTGCAGATCAAAGGCGACCTCACGGCGATCATCACCAACATGCAGGACAAGCAGGTGCTGTTCATCGATGAAATCCACCGGCTGCAGCCTGTGCTGGAAGAGTTGCTCTACTCGGCGCTGGAGGATTACAAGCTCGACATCATTATTGGACAGGGGCCGTCGGCGCGCACGCACACGCTGGAGGTGAAGCCGTTTACGTTCGTCGGCGCGACGACGCGCGCGGGATTGATTTCGTCGCCGCTGCGATCGCGATTCGGCATCGTCCTGCGGCTGGAGTTTTACACTCCTGCGGATCTGAAGGTAATCGTCGAACGCTCAGCCGAGATTCTTGGCGTTGAAGTAGACGATGCTGGCGCGGAAGAGATTGCCGGACGTTCTAGGGGCACGCCGCGAATCGCGAACCGCCTGTTGCGCCGCGTGCGCGACTATGCCCAGGTGCGGGGCGCCGGAAAGATTGACGAGCCCACGGCGAAAGCCGCGCTCGGTATGCTGGAAGTGGATCAGTACGGCTTCGATGAAGTCGACCGGCGCTTGCTGCTCACCATCATCGAGAAATATCAAGGCGGCCCGGTAGGCGTGAACACGCTGGCTGCCGTGCTGGCCGAAGAGCCCGACGCGATCGAAGAGATTTACGAGCCCTTCCTGATGCAGGCCGGATTCCTGAACCGAACACCCCGCGGCCGCGTGGCCACGCAGCTGGCGTACGACTATTTCAAGATCACGCCGACCCGAAGGCAGACTTCCTTGTTTTAGCCTGCAGTGGGTCTAAGCCCTACCTGATAGGAAGGAATCTGTTCGGCAAACCCCACAAACATCATTTTGCTGTTTTGTCTGCGGGCGCTTGGTGTATCTTGCTCAATTCACCCGTGGGGGGCGGGGAGAAGAGGGGACTCTTGCGCCTGTTTCAAACTCTGACGAATAGGGCCCGTTTTCGCACGAAATTAGCAGTCATCTTAGCGTTTATCACGGTTCTGACTCTGCGGGCGACGGAGCTGTCGGCCTCCCCATCCTTGCTGCGATCCGCGTGGTTGCAGGATTCGGAAAATCCTCCGGCGCAGGAGCCTGCTCCGAAACCTGGCCTAGGACCCCCTGCATTGACGATTCCGCGGTTGCCGCGGCCTCCGGCCTTGGACGACTTTCTCACGATGAAGCCGCAAGGGGAAATCGCCGGCCAGATGGCGAAGGTAAGCGGCTTTACCCAGCGCAATCCGCACGACGGCGAGGCTGTTTCCGAACGCACCGAAGCCTACCTGGGCTACGACCAGAAAAATTTGTACGTGGTGTTCGTGTGCTTCGACGATCCCAGGAAAGTGCGCGCACGCATGTCGCGCCGCGAAGATGTTTACGACGACGACGAGGTTGAGGTGATGCTGGACACGTTCCACGACCGCCGCCGTGCCTACGCCTTTCAGACCACGCCGCTCGGCGTGCAATGGGATGCGATCTGGACCGAAGCTTCGCGCGAGGAGCAGACCTCCGGCCACTTCGATACTTCGTTCGATACCGTCTGGGATTCGCGCGGCAAGGTCACCGACAGTGGCTTTGTCGTGTGGATCGCGATTCCCTTCAAGAGTCTGCGCTTTCCCACCGTCCAACGGCAGGACTGGGGCATCATTCTGTATCGCGGCATCACACGCAAGACGGAAGATTCCTTCTGGCCTCACGTGTCCTACAAAATCGAGGGCCGGCTCGGCCAGGCGGCGACGCTGCTCGGGCTCGAAGGAATTTCTCCTGGCCACAGTATCGAACTGATTCCCTACGGCCTGATGCGCGGCTTTCGCGCCCTTGATACGCGGGATCCCACGAATCCCTATTTTCAGCATGCGGAGGCCCAGGGCCAGATCGGCATGGACGCGAAGTTTGTCATTCACGATCACTTCGTCGTCGACATGACCGCCAACCCGGACTTCAGTCAGATCGAATCCGAGGACCCGCAGATCACCGTCAACCAGCGCTACGCCGTCTATTTTCCGGAGAAGCGTCCGTTCTTCCTGGAGAACGAAGATTTCTTCCGCACGCCGCTGGATTTGTTTTTCACGCGCAGCATCGGCGATCCCTCCGCCGGAATCCGCCTCACGGGAAAGGACGGTCCCTATTCGGTCGGCCTGATGTCAACCGATGACCGCAGTCCCGGCCTGGCCGTGCCGGATTACAGCCAGTATTCCGGCATGCGTTCCTACTTCACGATTGCGCGCGTGAGCCGCGATATCTTCCGGCAGTCGAGTGTGGGTGGGCTCTACACCGACTGGGAGTGTCCTACGACGGGCGAATACAACCGCATTGGCGGCGCTGATACGCACCTGAAATTCAATGCCAACTGGACGCTCGACGGACAGGCGGTCACAGCGTCGAGTTACCTGAACCTGAATTGTGAAGCCAATCTCTATCCCTTCAGCTCTGGCAATCAGGGGAACAACAATCACTATGCTGGACCTGCCGAGAAGGTCGAGTTGCGGCGCGACGGCCTGCACTTTTCCTACGACGGTACTTATAACGACATCACCTCTGGCTTCGTGTCGATCCCCGGATTCATCAACCGCGTCGACATTCGCGAGACCATGCAAGGGGCCGACTACCGCTTTCGCCCGAAACGCGGCTGGATCGTCGATTGGGGACCGTCCGTTACTGCCCGCTACGACTTCGACCACACCGGTCTGCGCCTCGACACTGACTACAATCCATACTTCTCGATGCAAGGGCGCGGGCAGACGGTTATCATCGTCCGTCCATACGAAGAGTTTCACGAGCGGCTGCGTCCACAGGATTTCTGCTTCTACGGGTACGCGTTGTATTGTGCGCCGACTACTCTGGGCAGTCAGGACTATCATGAGCACACCAGCGGAGCGTCTTTCCAGACGGGCTACTTAAAGAAAGTCACGCTGAATGCGGGTTATTACTGGGGACAGGGTCTGAATTTTGTGGCCTTGCCGCCTGCGCCTTTAGCGGTTCCGACGCCTTACAACAACCCTTTTCTGGCGCGCGAAGACACTGCGCAGGCCGGGTTGACCTTTCGTCCCGTGAAGCCGCTGAAGATCGAGAACACTTACCTGTTCGAACGCCTCCGTACCAATAACACCGCTTATCTCTTCGAACAATCGCAGTTTCCCGGTGCCGGACGCGGAATCTTCAACGACCACATCCTGCGCAGCAAGTGGAACTGGCAATTCACGCCCCAGCTTTCGGTGAGGGTGATCCTGCAATACAACGCGCTGCTGGCCGGGACCCCGGGCGTGGGGTCTCCCTATACCTACCTGCCGACCCAGAAGGAATTCAACGCCGATTTTCTCGTCACCTATCTCGTGCACCCCGGCACGGCGATCTATGTCGGCTACAACAGCGACCTGCAGAATCTGGACGTCGTTCCGCAGACGCCGACCTCTCCCAGCTACGTCACCAACACGGCCCGGGGCTACATGAACGACAGCCGCCAGTTTTTCGTAAAGGTGAGCTATCTGTTTCGGTTTTGAAGGAAGCTGTCAGCTATCAGCTGTCAGCTTTCAGCCTGGAACTGTCTGATTCGGTTGTCTTTGCTAATAGCTGATGGCTGACAGCTGAGAGCGCTTCACGATTGCCGAATCCTGTGGATATCCGGTAGAATCTAATATTCGAATCGAGGACGGAATTCCCATGAAAGCAGCTATTCATCCCGCTTACAACGAAGTGCGCGTGCATTGCGCGTGCGGCAACGCATTTGTGACCCGTTCGACCCATAAGGGCGACATCAGTGTTGAAATCTGCTCGAGCTGCCATCCGTTCTTTACCGGCAAGCAGAAGCTGATGGACACCGCCGGCCGCGTCGAGCGCTTCCGGCGCAAATACGCCAAGGCCGAACCGGCGAAGAAGTAAGTTTCGCCACGGATCTTCGCGGATTCGCACCGATCAAGTCCAGGAATCGAGCCCTCGCTCCGGCGAGGGCTTCGTTTTGTGGCCACAGGTAGAATAAGACGGTGAAGAAGTTCTGGGACAACTCGGGCGCGTGTGGAGCGGACGCATGTGGCGCGGGCGCCCCTTCGGCAAGCTCAGGGCAGGCTCCCGCCCGCGGACTGCCGGCGCCGAGGGTCACCGAGCCTGGGTCCCTGAAGCCCGTCCCGCAGGGCCTCACGATCGGCACCGTCACCATTTCCCCCGCGACGGTGCTGGCTCCCATGGCTGGAGTCACCGACACTGTCTTCCGCCGCTTTATTCGAAACCTTGGTGGATGCGGCCTGATCATGACCGAGTTCACCTCGGCCGACGGCGTGCTCCGCAAGAAGGATCAAAAGGCCAAGCGCTATCTCCATTTCTACGAAGACGAGCATCCGATCTCGGCGCAGCTTTTCGGCAGCGATCCTAATGTGATGGCCGAGGCAGCCCGCATGGTCGAGGGTCTGGGCTTCGATCTGGTCGATTTGAATCTGGGCTGCCCCGCGAAAAAAGTCGTCAAGTGCAATGGAGGCTCGGGGCTGCTGCGCGACCTACCGGCCATCGGCAAGATCTTCGAAGCCGTGCGCGCGGCTGTGAAGATTCCCTTCACTGTGAAATTCCGCGCGGGATGGAACGACGAAGAAATCGTCTGCGTCGAACTCGCCCGCATGGCGGAAGAATGCGGACTAGCCGCCGTCGCGCTACACGCCCGCACCCGCGAGATGGGCTACAGCGGCAACGCCCGCTGGGAGTGGATCGCCGCTATTAAAGACGCGGTGAAGATTCCGGTGATCGGCAACGGAGACATCCGCAGTCCCGAAGACGCCTGCGCCATGGTCACGCAAACCGGCTGCGACGCGGTGATGATAGGCCGCAGCGCCCCCTCCAACCCGTGGATCTTCCGCCAGATCGAACAGTACTGCGATTTTGCTCGTGTGGGGCCGGGTCTCAGACCCGGCCAGGCCGAGCAAAGCTCGGCTGCTAACTCGGGACAGGATTCGGAAACTCGCATCAGCACCGAGGCCGCCGGACTTCGCCCGGCCCGACCGGGTCCAAGACCCGGTCCCACACAAAGTCTTTACGATCATCCTTCCGAGGCCGACCGCTACCAGATGATTCGCACCTATTTCCAGATGCTGATCGAGGAAGAACTCCCCGACGCCGTCGGCAAGATGAAGCAGTTCGCCAGCTGGTTTACGCACGGAGTCCCCGGCGGCGCTGGCCTGCGCAAAGCGATCTACGAATCGAAGAGCGCGCCAGAGATCCTGGCGCGCGTGGAAGAATTCTTCGAAGCTAGATTATGTGGCGTGGGCGCCCTCGCTCACTAAAGTTAGGCCGCACAACGACGGCAGCTCCGCCGTTGGTTGCTTTTACCTCGATAGAGTAAAATCTTGCCGCTCCGATTCACACCCGAGGTTCTCCGCCGTGGAAGTGTTCGTCGACGATTACATCGCTAAGGTTGTCCGGCTTGAGAGAGCGGTCGGTCATAAAGTCCACTATCGGATATTGGAGCCTTTCCTGCTGGCACTCGGTAGCGGCTCGGACAAATACGTCGAAATTCAAATCGCGGCGAAAAAAATCGCTGACTTTGTCGGCCTCGCTGGGCTAACGTTCTTAATTGAACCCGTACCGCTTGGTACCGGGACGTGCGGGCGCATCGAGCTTCGTGCAGGATCGTCGGATGTTTTTGTTCAACTGTCCCCAGACCTATTTGGCTTTCCCGAGGCGATCTTGGCGACACTGTCGCACGAAATATCCCACAAGTTTCTTCATGTTAATGGACTGTCCTGGGGCACTGGCCAAGCCGACCACTATCACAATGAGGTGTTGACCGATATAACGGCCGTATTCTTAGGGTTGGGGAAATTGATGCTAAACGGACGCCACGCTGAACGGGTCGTCACCGCAGCGGACGGTATGACAAAACACACGCGTGAGGTGGGCTATCTGGACGCCAGTCAGCTCGCCTTCGTTTACCTGTTTGTCTGTCACATGCGAAGTTGTGCGCAAGGTGACTTCATGGACGGATTGAACTCGTCGAGTGTGTACTCCGTGGCACAGATCCTTTCAACATTTCGCCCCTATTTTCGCACCGACTTGCGCAGCGAGGCTGTCGTGCAAGCGATCCGGGAGCGGTGTTCGCTTCGCCTTGGCGAGACGAGAAGACACAATGAAGTCTTCGTCAAAGAAGTCCAGGAGCTACGTCAAATATTGAAGGCGGCGGAAGTAACGTCCTCGGATCGCGCGAAAGCCCAAACCGACGCGATCGTTTCAGCTCTCGAAGACCTCGAAGGCAGCCTAGATCCATGCCTTGCATATATTTCCGCTTTGCGTCTTGATCAGCTTTCCCAAAGACCGATACCCGATATGCAGCGAGCGCTTCGGGGAGTTAGATCTGCAATAAGCAATATGGACAATGCGAACCTACATCTGAATGCGCGGGGAATGTCGTCCACATCCTTACTTAGCCGAATGGCGCGACGATTCTTCAGGCCTCGGTAACCGTCCACTTAACCTCTCGGCGCCTAAGACTACCGCAGCCACCGTTTCTGGGATGTTGACAATCTAGGTGGTCCTCGGCCCGGTCACACCAGCAGGCGAGTGCCTCGGATGAAGGGTATTTATAGCAAGAGGAGACAAACTCGCGGCAGTCATCGCAGCATGAAGGATCGAGCCGATCCAAGAGGACTTGAACACGATCATGAGGGAGTTTCATTATTGGGCTCCTGATTGTGGCAGTGCGTCTTACGGCACCGCTTCGAACCAGAGGCACCAATTCACCCCTGCACGTCGTCAATTTTCAATGGCTTCAGATTCAAGCCAGCCGAGAGGTGACGATACTCTGTCTCCTCAAACTTACTCCGATTGCCGAGCAGTCGTCAACGTTGAAGGGGTCGTCGATCCCCGCGGCGATCGGTCTTAAAATCACACTCCCTTCGCTACCATCTTTCCCAACTCGTCCTTCTCCACGTACGCCCACGGCGTCTTCGGATCATGCGTGAAAACCGTGAGCCACTTTTCCGGTACTGCCCGAGCATAATACTGCTTTTTGCTCTCAATCGTTTGCAGCGGATACAGGTCGAAGCCCATGCCCCAGGTCAGGTCGATGTGCGCTGTCGTGGGCATCAGGTCGGAGATATAGCAGGCCTTCTTTCCCTGACTTTGCACCATCACAGCCTGCATGTGCTCGGTGTGCCCGGGAAAGGTTTTTACCGATATTCCCGGCACAATTTCTTCGCCGCCCTTGAGCAGCGTCATCTGGCCGCTCTCGACCAGCGGATCGTAATTCTCAGAGATGAAGCTGATGGAGTCCCGCTCACTGGGATGACGCGCATACTGCCACTCGCCTTCGGGGGCATAATACTTCGCGCGCGGAAACGTCGCCACGAATTTGCCATTCGCGTCGCGCACCGTATTCCATCCGCAATGATCGAAATGCAGGTGCGAGTTGATGACGATATCGACATCCTCAGGCGCGATGCCGCCCGCCGCGAGATCGTTGAGTAGTCCCGCCGGCTGCCCGTAAAACTTCGCCATGCGCGACGAGAGCTTGTTGCCCATCCCGGTTTCGACCAGCACGGTCTGTTTGCCGGTGCGCGGATTTTCCGAGCGAATGACCAGCGTATTCAGTCCGGCCGTGACGTAATTCTTGTCGTCGGCCTCAACCTTGCGCGACCACATCACTTTCGGAACGACGCCGAAATAGGCGCCGCCATCGAGCGGGTAAGTGCCATCAGAAAAAACGCTAAGTTCGAAGTCGCCGAGCGTAAGCCGGTGCATGAAACTAGTGTGCCACACAACGTTTTCACCACGGAGGCACGGAGCCACGGAGAAGAAGAGGACGAAGCGCAGCTTTCTCTGGTCCTCCGTGTCCTCTGTGGTGAATGGGTGTTGGCGATCGAGTGAACAGAAATCCACAGCCTTGCCTGCCAATGGTGTGACATCTGACCTTGCGTCAGATTTTGAAGTGCGGCATTATGTGAACCGGCGTCGCCGTGGGTGAATTGCAGAGCGGTCCCGCCAAGTGCTGTGTTTTCAAGATTTTGACTCCTAACCCCTTGGGGCTCAAGATTTTGCAGACACATTTTGCAAAACCCGCGCCAGTCGCGGGTTTCAGGAGGCAGGGGGGAGGGGGGGGTGGGGATACTAACCAGTAAACTCTCCCGTTTCGGCCCCCTGTTTCGAGCCTCTCTTTCGCAAATTTTCCTCGCCGAGCGCGCTTGGAGCTTTCCGCATCCCTGCAGCATCTAATGTTTATCAGTTGATTACTCCTTAAAAACTCAATCTGGAACGGAGAACGCCATGATTCAGATTCGTCCCAGCCACGAACGTGGTGGCGGAAACCACGGCTGGCTCAAAACTCATCACACCTTCAGCTTCGGCGATTACTGGGATCCGAAGTGGATGGGATTCCGCTCGCTGCGCGTCATCAACGAAGATTGGGTCGCGCCCAACACCGGATTTCCCACGCACCCACATCGCGACATGGAAATTATCACCTACGTTCTCGAGGGCAAGCTCGAACACAAAGACAGCCTGGGAACCGGATCGGTGATTCTGCCCGGCGATGGTCAGCGCATGACCGCAGGCAGCGGCATTCGCCACAGCGAGTTCAATCCGTCGACGACCGACGCCGTGCATCTGCTGCAGATCTGGATTCAGCCGGAGAAAGCCGCGCTTGCGCCGAGCTACGAGCAGAAGTCGTTTCCCGAGGCGGAGAAGCGGGGCAAACTGCGCCTGATCGCATCGCGCAATTCCGGCGATGGATCGGTGAAGATCAACCAGGACGCGAAGCTCTACGTCACGTTGCTGAAGCCCGGAGAAGAGGCCACGCACGAGTTCGGCGCAGGACGTCACGGCTGGCTGCAAGTTGCGCGCGGCGCAGTCGAGGCTAATGGAAAGAAGCTGAGTCATGGCGACGGTGCTGCGATCAGCGATGAAAAGAAGTTGAGCATCAAGGGCACTGCCGACGCGGAAGTGCTGCTGTTCGATCTGGCTTAAATCCTGCCTTCCCGAAATACATTGTCATCCTGAGCGAGACAGGTTTTGTCTCGCGAAGGATCTATGCAATTTCCTTGCGGCGAGGCGCTGCCGGCAATTTGCATAGATCCTTCGCGCAAAAGACGCGCTCAGGATGACAATGCTTGTTATCTCTTATGCAGCGGCCTGCGGGCGTTACCGTCATTTCCGTTCTCTTCTTCCTGGCCGCAATCTATCTCTGGATGATCGGTGTCGTGAAGTTGCTCGCGCCCGAGGCGATCTCGCTGATGAGCGGAGCGCCGCTCATGTATGGGTTGGAACTCGCGGGACCGTACATGGCGATGCTCGTCGGAACGGGTTACGCGCTTGTTGGTTGGGGACTGTTTCGGCTGCACAATTGGGCACGCTGGGCCGCGATGCTGGTTGTGGTGGTTGCCGTCGCAGCGCTCGTCCCGAAGATCTCGATGGCAGAACTCGGTATCCCGTGTTCTGGTATGGACTGCAGATCGCGCTGCGCGCGGCGGTCGCGTGGTATTTGGCGCAAGCGCCCGCCGTCGTTGACGCGTTCGTGACCAAACGAACACAACGTTAGCCACGGATCGCCACGGATTTACACGGCTTACTCCATTGTCTTGGGGCCTTATCCGCGAAAATCCGCGTGATCCGTGGCTTGTCCTTATTCTTCGTGCAGTTCGCGGATCCAGATGTTGCGGTAGCGCACGGGATTGCCGTGATCCTGCAGCTGCAGCGGAAGCTTGTCCGGCCCCGGTTTGTATGGAGGACGCTCGCCATGTGCTGTCGGTCCGGTGAGTTCTACGTTGTCTTGCACCAGTACTCCGTTGTGCAGCACCGTGACGCGCGCTGGTTTCGTGAGCTTGCCATCTTTGAAGTGCGGGCGGTGAAAGATGATGTCGTAGGTCTGCCACTGCGCCGGAGGCCGCGACGCATTCACCAGCGGCGGATATTGTCCGTACACTGCTGATGCTTGTCCGTCAGCGTAGGTCTTGTTCTCGTACGAATCGAGCACCTGAATCTCGTAGAGGCCCATCAAGAAGACGCCACTGTTGCCGCGTTCCTGGCTCTCTCCGTGAGGTGGAGTCGGCTCCGCGAACTCCACGTGCAGCTGGCAGTCTCCGAAGGAATCGCGCGTGAAATTGTAGCCTGTGCCGGCCACGACCTCCATGTAGCCGTTCTCGATTTTCCACTTCGAAGGCTTGCCGTCTTTGTCGGCCCAGTGCGAGAGATCTTTTCCGTCAAACAGGACGACAGCGTCCGACGGAGCGCGTCCGGGAGTTTCTTGCGTGCTCGCGGTTCCGGGATCGACGATTGGCGGTAAGGGACGATTGAGATCGTGAATCTTCCATTTCATGGGAGCTTGTGCGGCGGAGAGTTGGACGAGCGAAATCAGAATGACGGCTGTGAGTGTCGAGAAGGTTCGAGTCATGAGCGGCGCCTCGCGCGCCGGAGAACATGATACCGAAACTTCGCCACGGATCAACACGGATTCGCACGGATCAACTCTTGGTGCAGTGGATTTGATCCGTGTAAATCCGCGTGATCCGTGGCAAAGTTCATCTCTGGGCTTTGGTTGGGGCCTTCTCGCCGACTCGCGGGCTGATTTCGAACGTCATCTTGCCGGCCTTCTTGTCGGCGTCGACGATGACGTGATCGCCGTGCAGGATCTCGCCGTCGAGGATCTTGAGCGCGAGCGGGTCCTGCACGAGTTTCTGGATTGAGCGTTTCAGCGGACGTGCGCCGAAGTTCGGGTCGTAGCCCTGCGTGAAGAGCAAGTCTTTCGCGGCGTCCGTGAGTTCGAGCGAGATCTTGCGGTCGGCGAGCAGGCGGCGAACGTCTTCCAGGCGCAGCTCGATGATCTTGACCAGCTGTTCTTTGCCCAGCGGCCGGAAGACGATGATGTCGTCGACGCGGTTCAGGAACTCGGGCTTGAAATGCGTGTGCAGCAGGCTCTGGACCTGATCGCTGGCCTTCTCGAATTCTTCCGGCGTGCGTACATGGTCCGACTGCAAGTAGCTGGAGCCGATGTTCGACGTCATGATGATGATCGTGTTCTTGAAGTCGACGACGCGGCCTTTGCCGTCGGTCAGGCGTCCGTCGTCCATCATCTGGAGAAGGACGTTGAAGACGTCAGGATGCGCCTTTTCGATTTCGTCGAACAGTACCACCGCATACGGACGGCGACGAACTTGCTCGGTCAGCTGTCCGCCTTCTTCGTAGCCGACGTAGCCCGGAGGCGCGCCGATGAGGCGAGAGACCGAATGCTTCTCCATGTACTCGGACATGTCGATGCGGAGCAGTGCGTGTTCGTCGTCGAAGAGGAATTCGGCGAGGGCGCGGGCGAGTTCGGTTTTGCCGACTCCGGTCGGACCTAAAAAGATGAATGAGCCGATGGGACGTTTGGGATCGCTCAAGCCCGCGCGGGAACGGCGAATCGCGTTGGCGACGCGCTCCAGAGCCGGATCCTGGCCGACGACGCGCTGGCGCAGGCGCTCTTCCATCGTGACCAGCTTTTTGACTTCGCCTTCGAGCATCTTCGAGACCGGGATTCCGGTCCACTTGGAGACGATGCGCGCGACGTCTTCTTCGTCGACTTCTTCTTTCAGCATGCGCTTGCCGCCCTGGCTCTCCATCTGCTTGCTGAGCTTGGCCAGTTCATCTTCGGCCTGGCGAATCAGGCTGTAGCGGATTTCGGCGACGCGCTGTAGATTGCCTTTGCGTTCTTCGGCCTGCTCTTCGGCCTTCAGCTTTTCGATCTGCTCTTTAAGGGCGCGAACGCGGGCGATGAGATCTTTTTCCTTCTTCCAGTTGGCCTTGAGCGTGTTGGATTTCTCGCGAATTTCGGCGAGCTCTTTTTCAATGAACCCTAGACGCTCCCGTGAGTTCGCGTCGTCTTCTTTCTTCAGCGCCTGCTTTTCGATTTCGAGTTGCGTGGCTTTGCGTTCAAGCTGATCGATGTCCGTGGGAAGCGAATCGATCTGGATGCGCAGCGAGGAGGCGGCCTCGTCGATGAGGTCGATGGCCTTGTCGGGCAGAAAGCGGTCGCTGATGTAGCGGTGCGAGAGCGTGGCTGCGGCGACGATGGCCGAGTCTTTGATGCGCACGCCGTGATGCACTTCGTATTTTTCTTTCAGGCCGCGAAGAATCGCGATGGTGTCTTCGACGTTCGGTTCGCCGACGAAGACGATCTGGAAGCGGCGTTCGAGCGCCGTGTCTTTTTCAATGTACTTGCGGTATTCGTTCAGCGTGGTGGCGCCGACGGCGCGCAGCTCTCCGCGGGCGAGCGCGGGCTTCAGCATGTTGGAGGCGTCGATGGCGCCTTCGGCGGCTCCGGCGCCGACCAGCGTGTGCAGCTCATCGATGAAGAGAATGATCTGGCCCTGCGAGTCTTCGATTTCTTTGAGGACGGCTTTGAGGCGGTCTTCGAACTCGCCGCGATATTTCGCTCCGGCCAGCATCGCGCCGAGATCGAGGGCGACGACGCGCTTGTTCTTCAGAGCTTCGGGAACGTCGCCGGAGATGATGCGCTGCGCGAGGCCTTCGACGATGGCCGTTTTGCCAACGCCGGGTTCTCCGATGAGCACAGGATTATTTTTGGTGCGGCGCGAGAGGACTTGCACGACACGGCGGATTTCTTCGTCGCGTCCAATGACGGGGTCGAGCTTGCCGCGGCGCGCCTGCTCGGTGAGGTCGCGCGCGTATTTGTCCAGGGCCTGGAACTTGGCTTCGGGATTCTGGTCGGTGACTTTCTGCGAACCGCGGACAACTGCGAGCGCCTTCAGAATGGCGTCGTTGGTCGCGCCGTGGCGCGCGAGAATCTGCTGGCCTGGATCGCGCTTGAGACTCGTGATGGCCAGCAGCAGGTGCTCGGTGGACACGTATTCGTCTTTGAAATTGGAGGCTTCTTTGAAGGCCTGCTCGAGCAGCTTGTTGACTTCGTTGGAGAGCGTGGCCTGCGCGGCTTCGCCGGAAACTTTGGGGAGCTTTTCGATTTCCTTGTAGATCTCGGCCAGCACGGCTTGCGGGCCGATGCCGATTTTCTCCAGCACCGGCGGAACGATGCCTTCCTTGTCTTCGAGCAGCGCGGCGAGCAGGTGAATCGGACGCAGCTCGGGGTTGCCATGCTCGGAGGCGAGCTGGTTCGCGCGCTGGACGGCTTCCTGCGCTTTCACGGTGAATTTGTCCCAACGGATGGGCATAGTGTTTGTTCCTTAGATGATGACGGCTTGCTATTTCGCTTGTTGAATGTATGCCAGAGTGAGATCTATCTCCTCGGCTAGGTCGCGTGGTCAGAGCTGAATTGCTGCTTGATGCTTGCCAGCATGCGCTGCGTAAACTCGAAGTAGCGTGGGAAGTGGCGCAGCTCGGAGCCAATTGCGGACTGAGCGTCCATGCCCAAAGCCGCATCCGGTCGGTGAGGCGATACCAGATCCCTGACGAGTTTGTGAAAAGCCTGAAACTCGCGTTCCCGCGCATCAACCTTACGTTGCGCTATCTGCTGCGTTGTGGACCAAATAAAAGCCACGGCGGCGCCCATGATGGTGAGAGCTGCCGTGTTAGACGACAGCCACACTAATAGCTGATGCATGCCGCCTCCCTGCGCGCCCTACGCTCGGGCCGTCTTGGCGCCGTTCTTCCGCCTTAGCCCACTGGCAGCGATTACTACGCTGCGGTCGCGGAGTTTCTCCAGAATCTTGATCTTTTCGGAAAAGCTGAGCGACCTCAGACGCGCACGCATTTTTGGTTTACTCATGAGTACCTTCCAGATACTTGCGTTCAAATTCGTGCCACTTGGCGGTCAAGCCGTTGCGTTCAAGAATACTCTGCAGCCGTTCACGATTTACCGCCTCTTGCTCGATGAACTGGAGAATCCGGTTGTGATCCTTCGATCGGCCAGTTCGCAGCGCAATCGCGACGAGGTGTTCGGCTGTCATGACCCAAGTCGTGACGCCCTCGACTGTCGTTGCGACGGCATCCGCGACAGCTTCCGTTTCCAGATCGTTACTGGGCGGAAGAAACTGAACTGGCCAGCCGCCGATTTCGATGTATTCATCGACGATCTTGCCACCGCGCGACCCAAGGTATTCATAAATCGGGGTGAGACTGACCAGCAATCCACCGACTGCAGTTGGAAGCGTGACGAAAATGTCCAGATCAACCGTCGCCGCGGGCTCTAGGTAGAACGTCGCGCCGACTGCCCCGCCGATGGCGTATCTGCCGATCACACCGTCGGATTGCATTTGGTTGATCGCTTCGAGCGTGGCTTTCACGGCGTCGTCCCTCTGTGAGCATTGTGAACCAAACGCGGCTATCGAGCCAATCGTTTACGACTTCAAAACAAGAACGAGAGGCGGTTACCTCTGTGCCGCCTCCCGCAAAAACTATCGAGTTGCGCTCGATGACCGGGTCAGAGACCCGGTCCCACACGAGCACTTACGTTACGCGGCTTTGCTGGGGGCTTTGGCTTCGAGGGTCTTCTCGGTGCCGACGCTGACTTTGATCTGCTTCGGCTTGGCTTCGGCCTTTTTGGGGAGGTTGATCTTCAGCACGCCCTTGTCGTAGGTCGCCGAGACGTTGTCGGTGTCCACGGTGGTGGGCAGAGTGAAGGTGCGGGTGAAGCTGCCGTATTGGCGCTCCACGCGGCGGTAGTTCTCTTCTTTCTCTTCCTTCTCGATCTTGCGCTCGCCGTGCACGGTGAGGGTGTTGTTCTCCACGCGGACGTCGATGTCTTTCTCGTCGATTCCGGGCACTTCGATCTTCAAGGCGACCTTGTGCTCGTCTTCATAGACGTCGACGGCGGGGGCAAAGCTGGAAGTGGTCAGAGCCTCGTCCTGGCCTGAACTGCTGTAGGAATCGCGGAACACGCGGTTGATGCGGTCCTGCAGGGTGGCAAACTCACGGAAAGGCTCCCAACGGGTTAATACGGTCATGGCTAAATCCTCCTTCGGAAATTGGTCGGTGCAACTTGTCCGCGGGAAAACATCGAGTTGCGCTCGATGACCGGGTCTGAGACCCGGCCCACACAGACGGTGCGGGCTTCCTGCGGTCACTTCAAATTAGACGCATAGTTAGCGTAAAAGAATCATAAAAGTTTAGCGTGTTACTATCAACATATAAAATATGCTTATTTTCATGCACTTGCGGACGCTATCACGCACTTCAGGTAGGCGGTTTCTGGGACATTTAGCAGAACGGGGTGGTCCTTGGCCTGTCCGCGAACCTCGATCAGGCGGAGGGTGCGGTGGGCGTCGAGGGCGGCGGAGGCGAGCATTTCGAGGAAGCTGTGCTGGCTGACGTGGTAGGAGCAGGAGCAGGTGACGAGGATGCCGCCGGGCCGGAGCATCTTGAGGGCGCGCAGATTGAGTTCCTTGTAGCCGCGGAGAGCGGCGTCGAGATCGCGCTTGCTTTTGGCGAAGGCTGGTGGGTCGAGAACGATGGTGTCGTAGCGGCGAGCTTCGTTGGGGCGAGCTGAGGAGGAGTAATCCTTGAGCAGGTCGAAGGCGTTGGCTTCAATCCATTCGATCTCTTTTCCCTTGAGGAGTACCTGGTTGAGAGTGGCATTTTGGTCGGCAACTTCGAGGGCAGGACGCGAGCTGTCCACGCCAGTGACTTGCGCGCAATGTGGGGCGAGGTGGAGGGCAAAGCCTCCCTGGTAGCAGAATACGTCGAGGGCATCGCCCTTAGCGTAGCGGGCGGCCGCGGCATAGTTTTCACGCTGGTCGAGGAAGGCTCCGGTCTTCTGGCCTTCGAGGGCGTCGTAATGAAATTGAACCCCGTTCATGGCGAAGGTCGTGGCGGTCTTGCTGCCGTGTAAGAGGCCGGAAGCGCGGGGCGGGAGGGATTCCAGTTCACGCACACGCGCATCCACGCGCTCGATGATGGACGCTGGGCTCAGGCGGGCGGTCAGCTCGGCTAGGATTGCTTCGCGTACGGGATCGGCGTCCATGGCCTGGGTGAGGATTTGCAGCGAGAGGATGTCGCCGTAGCGGTCAACGATCAGGCCGGGCAGGAAGTCGGCTTCGCTGAAGACGACGCGGTAGGCTTCTGTGTCTGTAACCAGGGCCTCGCGGTAGGCGATGGCGCCGGCGATGCGCTGGCGAAGAAGCGAGGGAAGATCCGTGACCAGGTCGTGCGAGATCATGCGGATGGCGATCTGGGACGAGCTGGAGTAGAGCGCGCTGCCGAAGGGTTTGCCGCGATGGTCGGTGACGCGGACGAGGGAGCCGGGTTCGACGTTTTCGGCGGAGACGATATCGGAGCGGTAGACCCAGATGTGGCCGGCTTTGAGGCGGGTGGCGCCGCGGGGGGAGATCTTCACGGTGGGCAGACTCTCGGGTGCGGAGGCTTTCGGCATGCAGCCATCTTAAACGCAGAGTGCTCGGGCGCCGCAGACAGGGTCGAGCTGCGCTCGACGACCGGGTCTGAGACCCGGTCCCACACTAGCAAAACACAAGCAAGACCTGGACAGCCGATGGCGGCTGTACCCACATGACCCTGCCCTTGCACCCGGCTTAGGACGACTTGTGCAGGAGGAAGATCATTTGTTCCGCGGTGTTGTCGAGCGGGGTTTTCGCGAAAGAGCCGTATTCGGCGACTGGCTCCAGGCCTGCGAGCAGGAACAATGCGCGCAGGTGCGGGTAGGTGTAGTAGCAGAGGCGGAAGGCTTCAGTTTCTTCGAGGATCAGGTCACCGGATTGGTAGGTGCGGAAGATAAAAGTGAAGCTGAAAATCTGGTTGATCTTGTCGATCGAATCTTTGCTGAAGAAGCGGCGCACGAGCTTGGTGGGATCGGAAGGCGGGGTCCACTCCATTTCGGGGATTTCTTCTCCGACATTGGTCCAGATCATGTCGAACTTGGGATAGAAGACGTCGAAGGCCAAGGTTCCGGTGTCGGTCAGGTGGGCGGCTGCCGTTTTGAGAGCGGCGACCTGGTCTTCGACGGTGAACATGTGCTGCATGGGGCGGAAGGGGATCATCACCAGAGGAAATTTTCGGTTCAGGCGGAAGCTGCGCATGTCACCTTGGTGCACGGTGATGCGCTGGCGGATTTCTTGCGACTCTTGGGCGACATTCTGGTTCAGGACGTTGAGCATCGGCTGCGAGTTGTCGACGCCGCAGATTTCGATGCCCTTCCGCGCGATGGGGAGCAGGACGCGGCCGGTGCCGCAGGCGATCTCTAGAACGGGGCCGTGGGATTGCTCGGCGAGATCGAGGGAGAAGGGCAGATCAACAAGATCTTGTTTTGCGGCGTAGGCGCCGTCGTAATATTTCGCGATGACGTGGTAGGTGTCGACTGCGGACATCGGGCTTTCTCCTGAGAAAGGTGGAGAAATCTTAAATTACTGGCTGTCGATTTGGCGCTGGCAGGGTCGAGCTGCGCTCCACGACCGGGTTCCTTCGGCTCCGCTCAGGACCGGCTCCGACCCGGTCCCACACAAGCAAGACACAAACACAACACATGCAAAACCTGGACAGCCGAAGGCGGCTGTCCCCACATGCCTTGTTCTTACAGGAACTCTTAGCTGGCGGCCTGTTCTGTGGGGGTGGCGGCGGGGGGGTGGGGCTTGGCGTGGGAGCCGGCGGCGGCTTCGTGGCGGGCGTGGTCGAGATCGAATCGCAGGGAATCGAGGGCGACCATGGGGAGTTCGGTGCCGAAGGCGTCGAGTTCGTCTTCGGTCCAACTGCCGTTCAGGCGGATGGCTCCGGAAATGTCTTCGGGGAAGGCCTGGCGGTAGTCGCCTTCGCGGATGAGGATGTCGCCGATGAGGCGTCCGGTGTGGACGTCGTAGACGCGGCGGCTGGCCTGGCCGCGCGAGTTGGTCAGGCACAGAAAAACTTCGCCGACGTCGGCGAACTCGGCGCGGTAGTACCACGCCTGTGGCGCGTCGATTTTAGGATGATGGCGCTTGGCGCGCGTCGTGGAAGGCTTGACGTCCTGCATCTCTTCGGCGGGGTTGAAATACAGAATCCGCTGACAGGAGTCGCAAATGATGGTCTGCAGGCCGGAGCGAACTTCGTTGTAGGTCTGCGGCCGCAGCATGACGCGGCAGGCCATGCACTTTTGATCGCGGACCTCGGAGAGGCCGCTGCCGCGGAACTTGGAAACGCGTTCGTAGTGGCGGAGCAGGTCTTCGTTGACGCTGGTCCGGATCTGATCGCGCTTGGCGCGCCACTCGGCAAGAAGCTTTTCGTCTTCGGCGGTGCGCTGGCGGGCGTCTTCTTTCTCTTTTTCGATCTCGGCGGTTTCGGCTTTCAGCTCGGCCTGCGCGGCTTTGACTTCCTTGTCGCGGGTGTCGGCGTTGACCATCAGTTCGAGAATCTTGTCTTCGTTGGCGGTAATTTCTTTTTCGGCGAACTGGATCTCGTGCAGGAGCGCCTTGTACTGATCGTTGGTCTTTACGTCGAGAGACTGGTCGCGGTACTTAGAAATTTTTCCGCGTAGGTCTGAGATCGCGGTGTCGTACTTGCGGCGGGCCGCTTCGTCGGCTTTAACGGCGGCCTGCGCCTTTTCCAGTTGGGCCTTGGTGCCTGCTAATTGCTGCTCGATGACGGCGACGCGTTTGGGGAATTCAGCTACCTCATCTTGCAGACGGCGGATTTCCTTGTCGGTGTCTTGCAGTTTCAGCAGGTTTTCTATGTCGGGAAGCATGAATATCTATTGATTCTAGCATGCGGGAGAGCGCGATTTACGGGCTGCCCGGAAAGGCTTAAACCACGAAGGACACTAAGGTCCACGAAGGAAAACGGTTTGCAGGAGGCGAACTCAATGTACTCCATCGACCGGGAACAGGTCTGACAGTTCTCACCAGAGGTCCCGTCCAATCTGCCTCAGCTAGCCCTGATAGGGCTTGGGCGGTGTACACTCGATGGTTCGCGTTCTGCGCGTCTGCAGTCACTTCTCCCTGAGAGGTCCTTTCGTGAAAAGACAGATTTCTCGCATCGCCTGCTTTGTCGTGTTCGCATTCATCGTCTGTGCCATCTCTACTGTGCCGGTGGGCGCGCAGACTGCGCCTACCAAGCCTCTGACCATTGAAACGATCTATCAGCCCGGCGGCTTGGGAGGGCGGGGGCTCGAGAATGCGGAGTGGAGTCCGGACGGGACCAAGCTCACGTATGTGCAGCGCGACGAAAAGGGAGAGAAGGGCGAGCTGTGGTACGTGGATGCGGCCACCGGCGAGAAGAAAATGCTGGTGAGCGCGGCGAAGCTGGCGTCGCTTGATCCGGATGTGAACAAGGTGAAGAACGAGCGCGAGAAGGAGCGACTGACGCGCTATCACGTGGCAGCGTATCTGTGGGCTCCGGATTCGAAGCACCTGATCTTCGATTCGCAAGGGCAGCTATGGATGTACGACCTGGGGACGGAGACCGCAGTGCAGTTCACGTCGGCAAGCGATCCCAGCGGGGATCCGAAATTTTCTCCGGACAGCACGCACGTGGCGTACACACGGAAGCATAACTTGTATGTACGTCCAGCGAGCGGGAAGGGCGAGAAGGCGCTGACCAAAGATACCGGCGAGAATTTGTTCAACGGCGATATCGACTGGGTCTACGCCGAAGAGTTGGAGGTACGCAGCAACTATTTCTGGTCGCCCGACAGCAAAGAGATCGTGTTCCTGCACATGGACGAGACCAAGGTGCCGATTTATCCCATTACCGACTGGTTGCCGACGCACCCCAGTGTGGACAACGAGAAGTATCCCCAGGTGGGCGATCCGAATCCAGTGGTGAAGCTGGGAGTGGCGGACGCGGAGAAGGGCAGGGTGCGGTGGATTTCGCTGACCAGCGATGAAGAGGCGTACATCCCGCGGTTTGGCTGGGTGCGCGAAGGAGTGCTCTGGGCAGAAGTGCTGAACCGGACCCAGGACAAGATGGACTTGTATTTCGTGGATGCGAAATCGGGCAAGTCGCGGATTGTATTAACTGAAAATACGCCGGGGGCGTGGATTGACTTCCTGCGTGACGAGGTTCGCTTCTTGAAAACGTCGGGACAGTTTTTGTGGCCGAGCTGGCGCGACGGGAACATGCATCTTTATCTGTACAGTTTCGACAAGCAGAATCCGATGGCCGCGGATGCGAAGCTGGAGCGGCAGCTGACCAAGGGCGACTTTGAGGTGTTGGGAATTGAAGGCGTGAACGAGGCCGCGGGGACGGTGTTTTTTGCGGCGAACAAAGATGATCCGCGGCAGACGCAAATTTTTTCGGTGCAGCTGGATGGCTCGGGCTTCAAGGCATTGACCACCGAAGAAGGCATGCACATGGGAAATTTCAGCGACGACGGGAAGCACTATACGCACATGTTTATGGGCCCGCAGCATTCGCCGAGTGTGACCTTATGCGCCGTGGGAGGGTCGTGCTACCCGGTGTGGGCGGCGCGAAACGCAATTGCCGACTATGGATTGCGGGCACCCAAGCAACTGGAGTTCAAGGCCGACGATGGAACGGTGCTGTACGGGCGGTTGCTGCTGCCTCCGGACGCGCCGGCCGAGCGGCGAAGATTCCGCTGATCATCGATATTTACGGCGGGCCGGCGGGGCAGATGGTGCGGAAGTCGACGCCAGATCCGTTTGACGAAATTCTGGCGCGGAAGGGGTTTGCGATTTTCGCCGTGGACAATCGCGGGACGCCAGGACGGGATCGCAAGTTCCAGACGGCGATCCGGCACGAATTTGGCACGATTGAGTTGAAGGACCAGCTGACTGCGCTCGATCAGCTGCTGGCACAGTATCCGCAGCTGGATAAAGATCGCATAGCAATCTGGGGCTGGTCGAATGGCGGGTCAATGACGGTGTATGCGATGACGCATTCGGACCGCTTTCGCGCGGGAGTGGCCGTGGCTCCGGTGACCGATCAGCGGAATTACGATTCGATTTACACCGAGCGCTACATGGGGCTGCTCAAAGACGACAAGGATGGGTATGAACAGTCGGACGTGATGACGTCAGTGGACAAGCTGCACGGGGCGCTGCTTCTGGTGCACGGCACGAGCGACGACAACGTGCATTTCCAGAACAGCGTCCAGATGATCGATGCGCTGATCAAGGCGGGGAAACAGTTCCGGCTGATGATCTATCCCAACAAGACGCACAGCATTTCGGGGAAAGGACGCGCGCGTCCATCTGTTCACGATGATTGAGGACCACTTTGAGCGGGAGCTGAAGTAAGGCGCCCCACGGTCGAAATGATCGACTGTCATCTTGAGCGGAGCGAAAGATCTATGCACTCGCGGCAAAGTGCATAGGTCCTTCGCTTTGCTCAGGATGACAGGGTTACCGGGAACGGACGGATCAGAGCCGCTTATTTATGTCTGCCGGAACCTTTGCGCACGAGTTTCCTTGGAGGAGCTCTCTTTGGAGGAGGACTCCTTTGACGAGGAGCTGTCTTTCGACGACGTATCTTTTGAGCTGCTGTCCGACTTCGGCTTGTCGTCTTTCTTGTCTTTCGAAGAGTCGCTGCTGCCGGAGGAGCCCGGAGACGAGGATTTCTTGGCGTAGTCGGTGACGTACCAGCCGGAGCCTTTGAACTGAACGGCGGGAGCGGAGATCATCTGCTCGACCTGGCCGCCGCATTCGGGGCATTTCTTGACCATCTTGTCGGAGAACTTCTGGATTTTTTCGAAGCGGTGGCCGCACTTCTTACATTCGTATTCGTAAAGTGGCATGAGTGTGAGACGGCTGTGAGGGACAACTCAGTTTCATATTGATTCTAGGGGCGCGGGACGATTGCGTCAATTCTGGCGGCCGCGGATGGTGGCGTGCCTGAAGACTAGCGACTCGTCTCCTTCGTTTCCCCGGCGGCCTTGCATGCCGCCGCTCACGCGGCTGGGGTTTGGTGCGGCTGGTTCCCGTTGGGCTGCGCCGGACGCCTTGTTCAGGGGCATTGCGAGCACATTTGGCGACGATATCTTTCTCCGTTAATAAGCAATGGCGCCGCGGCGTCCCCATGAGCCTTTCACCGGGACGAATGCGTCGGGATAGTCCTTGGAAAATGTGCTGCTCGGGAGAGCTTGACCATGGAGCGTCTTGTCGGGGTAGCCGAGGGTGGCGAAGATTTTTCCGGCGACGCGGAAGTCGGGATGGTTCATGTGGCGCGCTCTTCGGTCTCGGGAAAAGAAAGCGCGATCTGACGGAAACCTTTAGCGGTCACAGAGTCCCTCCGGTGCGGAAACCCAGCATAGTCGTTGCACCGTCAACATCCATTCCCTCGGCGTGATCCCGACCGGGCCGTTTCAGGCGTAGGGAGGATACTGACACCCGACCCCGCGCGAGACCTCGCCCCGCTGTGAAAACGCGGGCTCGGGACGCTTAGGGCAGGTGGAGAACGGGCGGTGGTAGACTCCGGGCATGAGCGATGCTGCCGCGGCCGGCGCTTTATCTGGTGGGGACGCCGATCGGGAATCTGGAGGACATCACGCTGCGGGCGCTGCGCGTGCTGAAGGAAGTGGACGTGATCGCCTGCGAGGACACGCGGCAGACGCAGAAGCTGCTGAATCATTATGCGATCATGACGCGCACGACCAGCTATCACGAGCACAACGAGATGACGAAGTCGGCGGAACTGGTGAAGGAGATGCAGGAGGGCGCGAGCGTGGCGCTGGTGACGCGATGCGGGCATGCCGGGGATTTCCGATCCCGGGATACCGGCTGATTACGCTGGCGATCCGGCATCACGTGCCGGTGGTGCCGGTGCCGGGGGCGTCGGCATTTCTGGCGGCGCTGGTGGCGAGCGGGCTGCCCACGGATTCGTTTCGCTTCAGCGGATTTCTTCCGGCGAAGCGCGGAGAGCGGCGGGCGGCGCTGGAGGCGGTGAAGGAGTCGCCACGGACGCAGGTGTTTTATGAGGCTCCGCACCGGGTGGTGGAAGCGCTGGAGGATGTGGTCGAGGTGCTGGGAGAAGGTCGGCATGTGGTGGTGGCGCGCGAGGTGACAAAGCTGCATGAGGAGTTTTTGCGCGGGCGCGCGGGTGAAGTGCTGGAGAATCTAAAGGCGCGCGAGGCGGTGAAGGGCGAGATCACGCTGCTGATCGGGAAGGCGGAGGAAGGCGATGCTCGTGGAGCGGCGGGCGCCTCGTCCGCCCGTCTTTCGATCCGGCAGCGGGTGGAGCAGATCATGGCGGAAGAGAACGTGGACGAGAAGGCCGCGCTGAAGAAAGTGGCGAAGGAGCGGGGGGTGTCGAAGAGCGAGGCGTATCGGGAGTTGCAGCGGAGCAAAGTGAGACCGGACAGTAACGTTGCCACGCTGGCATGAGCTGACCTACGATCGCGATATGCCCGGCATTAGCTTCGCTGCAGCTTCACTGCGGGTATTGTCTCGCTGCGGCACTGTGCGCCAGGACGATGACGCAAGATCGCTTGCTACGACTATCCGAAGACCACTGAGTCGTACAAGAAGAAGCTCTGGGACGGTTACGAGATCTCGCTGGGGCCTGCGAGGAACGCGACCGGGCGCGGGCGAGGACCAATGCACGGCTGCGATCTACAGCTGCCGCGGGGGAGAGTAGTATTCCGCACAACGGGGTTCGGCGTCATCTTCGACGAGGACCTTACCGGGATGGACTTTGACGGCGACGGCAAGCGCGAAGTTGTCTTCGACGGATCAAGCCGGAGGTGCGCATTGCTGCTGGATCTATAACGTGATGTCTCTTACCCGAAACCTCACAAGCTTTTCGACGTTGGCCAGAGCCGCGGTCAATTTTCACAAAGACAAAGATGGAAAGACAGTTATCTGGGAACTTGTTGGAGGGACCACCGACTATAGCTCTGGGATGGGTCGACCATTCGCCGAGCGGGTGTACCGAGTGCAGGCCGCAAGCTGGATAGATGCGACGCCTGACTTTTGTGGCGAAATTCGTAATCCCACGAAGCTGACGATTGGACTCGCTGCTCACGCCGTCGACCTGAGACTGCAGTCGCGAAAAAGTCTTTCGGCGAGGAGAATGTCGAATCGAGACGCGTAAGCGCGCTTCTCTTCACGTGCTTGCAACGAGTTCTATGACACCAGTACGACGAAGCGCATGGCTGACTTGAACCTGTGGCCTGCGGCATACGCGTCGAAATGAAACATAACTTTGCGGACTCAATCAAGACCTACAGCCCGAGTTTGCGGCGCGGCTCGAAGCTGACACCTGACCGAAAGGCGAAGTCAGGCCGACGGACAGCGATCCGCCGCTAGTGATCTTACTTCCCCGCCAGTTCCTTCTTCACAATCTCGCTGACCACTTTCCCATCCACGCGCATGCCGGCGGCGTTGAATTTGGCCATGGCGTTCTTCATGACTGTGCCCATTTCTTTCATCGTGGGCGAGCCCATTTCGGCGATGGCGGCTTTCACTCCGGCGACGATTTCCGCTTCGCCGGCGGCTTTGGGCAGGTAGGTTTCGATCAGGACGATTTCAGCGGCTTCTTTGTCGGCCATTTCCTGGCGTCCGCCCTTGGTGAACTGTTCGACGGAGTCTTTGCGCTGCTTGATCAGCGTCGCCAGCACGGCCTGGGATTCCTTGTCGTCGAGCGGGGACATTTTTTCGACGGTCTTGAGTTGCAGGGCGCTTTTCACCATGCGCAGCGTGGAGAGGCGGGCTTCCTCTTTCGCCTTCATGGCGGCGACGATGTCTTTCTGGATCTGTCGACTAGGCGCATGAGGGGATTATAGACGTGGAGTTCTTATGTTCGAAGTCAAAATCCCCACCCTAAACTCGCCAAGAGACGGCGAGTTTAGGATGGGGCACCCTCGGGTTTTTGTTTGGACCAAAGTGCAATGCGCGGCATCTGATGGGCAGGAGGAAGTCATCATGGGAAAACTTGCGATCTGGGCTCAGCTGGAATCCAAACCGGGCAAGGAGAAGGAAGTCGAGGAATTCTTGAAGTCGGCGCAGTCGCTGGCAGAGCGCGAACCGGGGACGGTGAGCTGGTACGCCATCAAGATGGGGCCGGGGAAATACGGCATCTTCGATACTTTTGCCGATGAAAATGGACGTAATGCGCACCTGAATGGCGAGATTGCCAAGGCCCTGTTCGCCAAGGCGAAGGATCTTCTGGCGTCCCCACCTAAGATCGACAAGCCGGAGATTCTTGCCGCGAAGACTGGACGTGGGTAGATCGAGTAGATTGGCTCAGTTCTGTCGCGCAATCCGTAGATTGACCACTGCCCCGGACGAATGCGTCCGGGGCTACGTGTGATGGGGGTCACGGCGCGGAATTCCATTCTGCGCTACACCAAGCTCGACGAATACTGTCGAAAGCGTGCTGCAACGGCGCGCTTCCGGTAAACTTAAAGACTATCCCTACTCATAAGGACTCTGCCTATGTTGCATAAGAACCGTCTTTTTACTCCTGGGCCAACGCCGCTGCTGCCGGCGGCGCAAACGGCCATGGCTTCGTTTACGGCGCATCACCGGACGGCCGACTTTCGGGCGCTGTTTCAGCGCGTGCTGGCCGACATGAAGGAATTTATCGGCACCAAGAATGACGTGCTGGTGCTGGCCTGTTCGGGCACGGGCGTGATGGAAGCGTCGGTGTCGAACCTGACTTCGCCGGGCGACTCGGCTGCTGGTGCTGACCGCCGGCAAGTTTGGCGAGCGCTGGACGGGGCTGGCCAAAGCCTTCGGCTGTCATGTGGATGTGCTCGAAGTCCCTTATGGCGAGACGTTTTCTCTGGACGACATCCGGGCGCGGATGAATAGCCAGGTGCGCGCGGTGTATGTGCAGGCGACGGAAAGCTCCACGGGAGCGCGGCATGACATTGAAGGGATCGCGAAAATCGTGCGGGCTCACGGCGACGAAACTCTGCTCGTCGTCGATGCGATTACCGGACTGGGCACCACGCATCTCGACATCGATGCGTGGGGGGTGGATGTGATCATCGGCGGATCGCAGAAGGCGCTGATGATGCCGCCGGGACTAGCGTACTGCGCGGTCAGTGAGCGGGCGTGGAAGCACATGGATAAGACCACCTCGCCGCGCTACTACTTCGATCTGCGCAAGGAGCGAAAGTCGGCCGCGAAAGGCGAGACGGCGTATACTCCGGCGACGTCTTTATTTGCAGCCCTGGGAGCAGCGCTGGATTTTGTACGCGGCATGGGGAGTGGCGATCTGGCTAAGGGGCGTGAAGAGCTGGTCAACAACGCGGAGCTCTGCGCGGAGATGACGCGGGCGGGCGCAAAGGCGCTGGGATTGAAGCTGTATGCGGCATCTCCAGCGGCGGCGCTGACCGCGATCTGCGCGCCCGACGGACTCGATTCCAGCAAGATCGTGAAGGAGTTCCGCGAATCATTCGATGCTGTCGTCGCCAATGGGCAGGGCGATATGAAGGGTAAGCTCTTCCGCATCGCGCACATTGGGTATTACGACTATCTCGACACGATCGGCATTCTGGGCGCGCTCGAACACGTGCTCGCCAAGGTGACCGGCAGGAATGTCGAGTACGGCGCGGCGGTGCGGGCAGCACAGCAGGTCTATGCCCGCACCCAGTCTGGCAAACAACAACTCGTCGGCGCGTGACGGGTGGCGTTGAGCGCTAGTTGATCGTGAAGCTCATGGGGCCAGAGGTCTCGGCCAGCGTGCCGCCGCTTCCGTACATGCCTGTCCCTGAGGTGGCGGGGTTGGTCACCGTGACAGAAATGGTCGCGGCGGTGGCGATGCCCGACGCAGGAATCATGGCCGTGACTTGGTTCGAGCTAACGTAGGTGGTGGCCTCGGCTGCGCCGTTGAAGTTCACCACTGCCTTTGATCCAAAGCCAGTGCCGTCGACCGTCAGCAGGAACGAAGCGCTCCCTGCATTGGCGTTGGCGGGTGCGAGTTGAGCTATGGCAGGCATGGTTCCGGCCACCGGCGCATAGTTCTTGGAGCCGTAGCCGCACGCCAGGGTCATGGCGATCAGTGTAGTTAGCAGAGTTGTTTTGACGGTTTTCATTGGATTTTCCTCGGGGCGATGGCCCATGCAAGGAAGTCTAGAAAAGCAGCGTGTTTCCCGTGTCAGGCACGCGTCATTTCGGTGTAAAGAGCTCGTCAGAAGCGGGCGTGCGTCGATGTCAAAGAAGCGTCATGTTTGTGTCAAGGAATTGTCAGGAGCCCTTTTTAGAGTCGGATTCTCATTCAAAGGAAATCATTCGTGAAAATCATCGTGGCGGAAAAGATTTCAGCATCAGCGGTAGCGCAGCTGCAGGAGCCGGGCTGGACCGTCCTGACGGCGGACCAACTCGACGGCAAGCTGGAACAGCAATTGGAAACGGCGGATGCCCTGATCGTTCGTTCGGCGGTGCAGGCCGATGCCAAACTGCTGGAGCACGCGAAGAAGCTGCGCGTGATCGGACGCGCCGGTGTGGGCGTGGACAACATCGATCTCGAGGCGGCGACGCACAAAGGGATCGCGGTGATGAACACACCGGGTGCCAATGCGGTGGCGGTCGCCGAGCAGACGCTGGGGATGATGCTGGCCATGGCTCGTCATCTGTCGCGCGCCGACGCTCTGATGCACGCGGGCAAGTGGGAAAAGAAATCGCTGCAAGGTACGGAACTGCGAGCGAAGACGCTGGGGATCATCGGGCTGGGGCGCATCGGCATGGAAGTGGCGCGGCGGGCGCGGGCGTTTGGCATGGAACTGGTGGCGCACGATCCGTTTGTCTCGGTGGCGGTGGCGAAGGAGCAGGGGATCCGGCTAGCGGAACTCGATGAGATCTACGCCGCAGCGGACTACATCACGCTGCACGTCGGTCTGACGCCGCAGACGACCGGCATGATCAATGAGGCGTCGATCGCGAAGATGAAGAAGGGCGTGCGGCTGGTGAATTGCGCGCGCGGCGAACTGGTGAATGAGGCAGACTTGGCGGCAGCGCTCAAGACCAAACACGTGGCCGCGGCGGCGCTCGATGTTTTCATAGAAGAGCCGCTGAAGAACTCGCCTTTGACCGCGCTGGAAAATGTGATCCTGACGCCGCATGTGGGCGGATCGACGTTTGAAGCGCAGGAAGCTGTGGGCGTGCAGATTGCGCAACAGGTGAAAGAGTATCTGAAGCACGGCGTGATTCAGAATGCCGTGAACGTGCCGTCGGTGTCGGCAGAAGAGTATGCGACGATGCAGCCCTACATCGTGCTTGCGGAACGCATGGGATCGTTTCTGTCGCAGGTGTCGGAGGGGAGCATCGAGGAGATTTCCATCCGATACGGCGGGCATATCGCTGAATGGAAGACGGAGCTCATCCGCAACGGAGCAATCAAGGGCATTCTGAACGAGGCGCTGGAGGAAAAAGCGAATCTGGTGAACGCGGCGACGATCGCCCAGGAGCGTGGACTGCGAGTGCTCGAGTCGCACAAGCCGAAGTCATCGACCGGGGGCGCGGGGAGTGTGCTGTCGATTTTCCTGAAGAGTTCCACCGAAGAGCACATGGTGAAAGGTGCGGTTCTGCACGGCGATGCGCCGCGGTTGTTGCACGTGGACGGCATCGACGTGGAAGCGCCGCTGGAACGCAGCCTGATTTATCTGCGAAACCGCGACGTGCCGGGCGTGATTGGCAAGGTGGGCACAATTCTGGGAGAAGAGTCGATCAACATCGCCGACTTCTCGCTGGGCCGGCGCGCCGAGAAAGATTCCGAGCAGCCCCGCGAAGCGATCGCGGTGGTCCACGTCGACGGGCGTGTGCCGGACGAAGTGCTCGCGAAGCTGCGAACGATTCCGGCGGTCCAGAAGGCCAAGTCGGTCCGCTTGTTCTAGGCAGGAAAAGGGAGCCCATTAACCACAAAGGGCACGAAGGTCCACAAAGGAAACCAATATATGGGTTTGGTTTTTCTTCGTGATACTTCGTGTCCTTCGTGGTTATTGGCTTACGATTCTGCTTCTTCCCGTTGCAGTTTACGGCTTTCGGCCAGCAGGGCCATCGAGTGCATCAGGTTCTGCAGGGTGATGATGCCGATCAGTCGCTGGTCCTCGACCACCGGAATGATGCTTGAATTGCGGGCGCTGAGCTTACTCCACGCTGAACCCAGGGTCTCCTGCCGCAAAGATACTTCGAAAATCTTGTTCATCACGGCTTGCACGTAGCCGTTTCCTTCCGCGCGCAGGGCGTCCAAAATCCGCTGCTTCGAAATCACTCCCACCATGTCGCTGCCGCGAACCACGGGGAAATCATCCTGCAGGGAATGGACGGCTTTCTCTAGCGCATCTTCCAGAGTGTCGGCCGGGGACAGCGTGGCGAAGTCGGTGAGCATGACTTCTTCAAGGCGGACGTTGTCGAGCACGGACTGGAAAACCAGAGCGCGTTCTTCTAACTGTGCCGCCGAGAAAACGATGACGCCGACCATCGTGAGCCAATTGTCGCTGAACAGGCCCGCGAGCATGAGGACCATGGCAATGGCGTTGCTGATGGAGACAGCGCGTCGTGTCGCAGTGGAAACGTCGAGCGTGCGGGACAGGAACGCGCGCAGGATGCGTCCGCCATCGAGCGGATAGGCGGGCATGAGATTGAAAATCGCCAGATAAAGGTTCGCCCAGACCAGACTCTTCGGCAGGTTGGTGGCTTGCAGGAAGGGCCACTTCCATAGATCAACTCCCCGCCCAGAAGCGGATACAACGGCGGCCGTCAGGGACGCAAGGGCCAGGCTCATCAGCGGTCCGATCAGGGCCAGCCGAAGCTCTCGCTGCCAGATCAGTGCTGCTGGCTGAGGCTTCTCCGTACGAGGCTCGTCGCACAGCGCGACGCCAGTGAGCGGCAACAAGATCACCGCCTTCGGAGTAAGTCCGAAGCGGCGCGCGGCCAACATGTGTCCGCACTCATGCGCAGCAACACAAGCCAGAATGATGCCCACGATGGCCAGGTCCCGAGGTCCAGTGGCGTTGTCCTTGTGGGCCACGTAGTCCGTCCAGAAGATAAACATCGGAAGGATCAGAAACGTGAGATGGATGTGGACGTCTACACCGAACAAGCGCCCTATCGGAATGGACCAATTTCGCATAAGCCTTCGCTACTTTTATTCTACATGGATGGATATAGTGAGTGCGGGACCCGAGAGTACACAGCCATGCGAGTGATTGCGGGGAAATATCGAAGCCGGCCGCTGCGTGCGCTGCGCGGGATGGATGTACGGCCGACCTCGGACCGGCTGCGGGAGACGTTATTCAACGTGCTGACGGCGGGGAATCCGGCGGCACTTGAAGGCAGCGTGTGGCTCGATCTGTTCGCGGGAACGGGAGCGGTGGGAATCGAGGCGTTGAGCCGAGGCGCGAAGGAAGTCTATTTTGTGGAACACTCGGCGGCCGCGGCGGATGCGATCCGCGAAAATCTGGAAAGTCTGGGTATCGGGGAAGGCTTCAAGATCCTGCAGGAGGAATTGCCGCGCGCGTTTTGGCGGATGGAGCGCCAGCATGTGGCGGCCGACGTGGTGTTCATCGATCCTCCGTACCGCATGCAGGACGCTTACATAAAGACGCTGCGTGCGCTGGCGGATTCGTCGCTGGTTTGGGCGATGTCGGTGGTGATTGCCGAGCATGAAAAGAGATTCGATCCGGGCGAAGAATTCGGGGCGCTGCGCAGGTTCCGTCACCTGGCGCAAGGGAGCGCGGCGCTGAGTTTTTACCGCATGGGGAGCAGTGGGGATCTGCGAGTGTGAAAATCGCTGATAACCACAGAGGACACAGAGGAGGCTCGGAGCGAATGCTTCTGTGTCCTACATGATCAGGTCGTTGGTGCGGCGAACGATGGGGTGCTGCATCTCTTCCAAATCGTTCTTCACCATGTTCAGCCCGTAAACGCATTCCTCGAAATTCTTCGAGAGACTGGCAAACAAGGGCGCGACCTTGGCGTATTCGAAGTGCTCGAACTTAGAGACGATGTAGTAGCTCTCCTTCCCGGCTTTCACCCACTCGACGAAATTTTCCAGACGCTGGCGACGGAGCCGGAAATGGTTGATGCTCTCGGGGAACATGCCCGCGAGAAATAGTGTGTAGTCGCCGATGTGTTTGCGCACCTGGCGCTCGCGATCGAACGATGGCGCGGGACCGTAGACCGGATCCGATTCCAGCAGCATTTCGCCGACGTCGGCGAGTGGACGTTTGGACGCGTCGTGAATTTTGAAAAGTTGATCGGCTTCACAGAACTCCGCCAGGAGATGCGAAACGTAAGCGACAATCTGCGGATCG
Organism: uncultured Acidobacteriaceae bacterium; assembly: GCA_963701935.1. Lineage (GTDB taxonomy): Bacteria > Acidobacteriota > Terriglobia > Terriglobales > Acidobacteriaceae > Sulfotelmatobacter. The sequence continues at coordinate 111,807 of CAVPBT010000009.1, forward strand.
CGGATGCCAATTTCTTCCGCGTAGTGTCGTCCGACAAGATCCTGAAACAACTCCTGCAACGGATGCGATTCCGGAATCATTTTGAGCTCCCTGAACTCCGCGTCGCGCACGGAGTTTCAGCCACATGCGAGTGTTGATACCTCAGTTTGATGCTGCAACGCAAGTGACTTTTGTTTATCGGCACGATTCGTTTTTCCAATCAGTTAGAAGATGTGGCATGGAAACGAAGCTGTGCGCAAAACCCGTTAGTAATGGGCGCATTTCGCTGTAGTTTATTGGCAGTCGAAGATGGTGGCTGCCAATCCCACGCCGGGTTCGTCATTCCTCCTTGTAAAATGAGCTTGCACGGAGGATTCAATGGAGCGGCAGAATATTGCAAGCGGCACCGCATGGGAGCCCATCGTGGGTTACTCTCGTGCGGTGAAAGTGGGATCGAACGTACATGTTTCTGGGACTACCGCCACTGGGCCAGACGGGAAGATCGTGGGCGTGGGGGATGTTTACGCGCAAGCGGTGCAGACCCTGAAGAACATTGAGAGCGCATTGCAGAAAGCGGGCGCGGGTATGAAAGATGTGGTGCGCACGCGGATGTATGTCACGAACATTGCGGATTGGCAGAAGATCGGGAAGGCGCACGGGGAATTCTTCCGCGACATCCGCCCGGCGACGTCGATGGTACAGGTGAGCGCGTTGATTTCCCCGGAGATTCTGGTGGAGATCGAAGCGGACGCGATTGTGCCCTGAAGCGCAGCACGGGATCAGGTCAGCGGTTTTGACATCACGACGAAATGACAGGGGACCTTTGGATTCAGGCCGGAAGTGAAAGGCTCGGTGCCTGTTTCAACGTATCCGTGCCGGTGATAGAAAGCGGGCAGTTCCTTCCGCGCACTCACGATTCGCAAATCCATGAATCGGCTGCCTGCCTTCACGCAGTAGGCTTCGGCGGCGTGCATCAACTGGGAGCCGAGGCCGGACTTCTGGAGCTTCGGATCGACTGCCAGGAGCCCGAGGTAGGAGCGATCACCGCCCCTTGGTTCGACGTAAACGCAGCCGCACAGAGAACTGTCTTCCGCAACCAGGAAGGTTCCCTTCTGCAAGAGTTCCTGCACCGCTTTCAAGTCAATGCGATCGCGATCGAGGAGGAAGCCTTCCGCAAGACGAAACGCGACGTTGATCACGGAGACAATCGCTTCCGCATCCCGGACCTCCGCCACGCGTATCTGCATAGCTCCTCCTCACTGGGTTCGTCGCGCGATCTGCAGCGCGCGAGGCACGCGATCGCACGAAGGCATAGAATCCTTCCCGCCTCATCATCTTAAGGGACTTACGAATTGAGGGACTGGCGAAAGCGCGTCCGTGAATTTGCGGGCGGCTCAGGGGGGATTCAGATGAAGCACCTGCTCGTGCTGTTCTGTTTTACGTTTACCACGTGCGTCCTCGCGCAACCGACCGGTTCGCCATCGCCGCAGGTTACCGTCATCCGGGCAGGCACGCTGATCGATGGCAAGTCGGACAAGCCCCGGCGCGATCAGGTGATCGTGATTCGCGGCAATCGGATTGACAGCGTCGCGGACGCGGCCAGCGCGAAGATCCCCGCTGGCGCGACGGTGATCGATTTGTCGAAAGCGACGGTGCTGCCTGGGCTCATAGATTCGCACACGCACATTTTCCTGCAGGGAGAAGATCCAGCGCAGGGCGGGTACGATGCCAACATCCTGACAGCGCCGTTGGCGCTGCGCGCGGCCCGAGCCACGGTGGCGGCGCGGCGGGCGCTAGAGCAGGGTTTCACCACATTGCGCGACGTGGAGACCGAAGGTGCGGGCTACGGCGATGTAGGCATCAAGCAGGCGATTGAAGGCGGATATATCCCCGGGCCGCGGCTGTTTGTGGTGACGCGGGCCATCTCGACCACCGGTGGCTACATGCTCGAAGGCTACGCTCCCGAACTTGAGATGCCGAAAGGCGCGCAGATCGTCGATGGACCCGTGGAGGCGCGCAAGGCCGCCCGCGAACAGCTGGACCACGGCGCCGACTGGATCAAGGTCTACATGACGCACCGCTCGTGGGTTGGCAAGAATGGGGAACTGGTCTCGCAGCCTACCCTCACGGTCGAGGAACTGCGGGCGATTGTGGACGAGACGCACGGCTGGGGGAAGAAAGTGGCGTGCCACGCCTACGGCGGAATCGGGCTACAGCGTGCCCTCGATGGAGGGTGCGACTCGATCGAGCACGGGCTCGACATCAACGATGCGCAGATGGCGCAGATGCTAAAGCAGGGCACCTGGTACGTTCCCACGCTGAGCGTTTACTACACGGACTGGGCTGCGGCGGATACGCCGGGCGGGCAGCGGGATCGCTTGCGCGCTTCGGCGCACGAAGTGTCGTTCAAGAAGTCTTTGAAAGCCGGCGTGAAGATCGTGTTTGGCACTGATATGGGCGGAATTCCATGGACTGAACCGATCGCGCAGGAATTCTCGCGCATGGTCGAATTCGGGATGGCGCCGATGGATGCCATTCAGAGCGCCACGTCGCGCGCGGCCGTGATGCTCGACATGGAGGGCAAGATCGGCGTAGTGGCTCCGGGCGCTTTTGCCGACATCGTCGCGGTCAGTGGTGACCCGTTGCGCGACATCAAAGTGCTCGAGAGCGTCCAGTTTGTGATGAAGGACGGTCAGGTCTTCCGGGCGAAGTGAAAATCCTCCGACGAGTGGAAAGATTTGTGCAAATTTCCTTGACAACGGTTTCGCCGGGATCATAATGCGTCAATCCAGTTTGCGTTGAATCGGTTCAGGACGATCGGACCCCAGGAGGTTGTGATGAGCGTGCTCGAGCTTTGTGACCGGGAGATCGCCGCGGTGGGGCTGGAAGCGACCGTCGCGGACGCAATTCATAAGATGCTAGATCATCACGTTGGAGCCGTCGCAGTGGTCGACAGCGAGTATCGGGTCGCGGGGATTTTCACCGAGCGCGATGTCCTGCGAAAAATGGCGCTCAGCCATGTGGATCCGAGGACGACGTCGGTGCGCGAGTTGATGACGACTCCCGTCGAGATGGCCACGCGGGGCACAGGCGCCGGCGAGGCCCTCAGCATCATGCTGGAGCGACACTTCCGCCACCTGCCAGTGGCCGATGACAACGGTAAACTGCTGGGCATTCTCTCCATACGAAATCTGCTGGAGTGGCGCGTCGACGACTTGAGCCACGAGCTGGATTCCCTCGAGCAATACGTTTCTAACGATGGGCCCGGCGGCTAGGGAACATTTGCCCGGCCCAATCCTGAAATGATGGTTTCCTCCTCCGCCTTGACTCGGACCCGGCTTTGCGCTATTTCGGGAACGAGCTTGATCATCTGCCACTGCTACTGCTATTGATCATCTTCTTCGCTGCCGATGCCGGACGAGTCTGGGGTCTCGACGGGCGGCGCGGGCAGCTCAGTCGTGGGTAGTCGCTGTTATCCATCAGCAATCCGGGGAAAGGGAAAGCATGAGCATAAGCATAAAGAAAATTGGCACCGCGGTGGTCGCGGCCGCCTTGTTTTGTCTGGGGACTCTGGGCATCGCACAGACGTCACGACATGTTGCGGTTCACGCGGGGCGCTTGCTCGATGTGAAGACTGGCAAACTTCTCGCGGATCAAACGCTGGTGATTGAGGATGGACGGATCATCAGCGCGGGCGCCGCCGCGGAAGCGAAGATTCCCGCGGACGCAGTGCGCATCGATCTGCCCAACGCAACCATCCTGCCAGGTTTGATTGACGCGCACACGCACCTGACCATGGAGCCCAAGTTCGGCTACGACCGGCTGGCGATCTCTGTGCCTCGCGAGGCGCTGATCGGCGCCAAGAACGCGCGGGTCACGCTGCTGGCAGGATTCACGACGGTTCGCAACGTAGGAGCCAGTGGCTTCAGTGACGTCGCGCTGCGCGACGCCATCAACGCGGGGGATGTCCCGGGGCCGAGGATGCTGGTCAGTGGGCCGGCTCTGAGCATTACGGGCGGCCACTGCGATAACAATATGCTCCCGTCGGAATATCACGCAGTCAGCGATGGTGTGGCGGACGGCATTGCGGCCGTGCAACACAAGGTTCGAGAGAATATCAAGTACGGTGCGGACCTGATTAAGGTGTGCGCGACCGGTGGCGTGCTTTCTCTGGGGGACAATCCGCAGGCCTCGCAGTACACGTTAGAGGAGATGAAGGCGATTGTGGCCGACGCGCACCGGCTCGGCCGCAAGGTCGCGGCGCACGCTCACGGGGCGGAGGGCATTCGCTGGGCGGCGGAGGCTGGTGTCGACTCCATTGAGCACGGATCTTACATTGACGATGCCGGCATTGCAGCCATGAAGGAGCATGGCACATATCTGGTGCCGACGCTCTACCTGGGTGACTGGATGCTCGATAACGCGGGACTGACTCGCCTGCCTCCTCCGTTGCTGACCAAAGCGAAGCAGGTGATTCCGGCGGCGCGCAAGAACATTGCGCACGCGTTCGCCAGCGGAGTGAAGGTCGCGCTGGGCACGGACGCCGCCGTGTACCCGCATGGCATGAATGGCCACGAATTCGCAGTGATGGTCAGGCTGGGGCTGACGCCCCTGCAGGCCATTCAAGCAGGCACGATCAATGCCGCGGACCTGCTGGGGTGGGCAGGCAAGGTCGGCAGCCTCGAGCCGGGGGCGTGGGCGGACATCGTTGCCGTGGATGGAGACCCGATGAAGGACGTCACAACTCTTGAGCGCGTGAAGTTTGTGATGAAGGGCGGCGAGGTGGTGAAGAACGAGTACGGGAAGTAAGACTGACTGACACTGCTATTGCTGCCAGCAGCGAGGGCGGGCGCCCCTTCGGCAAGCTCAGGGCAGGCTCTCGCGACAGCCGGCAGGGTGCCGGCGCTACGGCTCCGCGCGGCGCGCTCTCTCCGTGACCCAGTCTGTCCAGAATGCGGTGGCTCCGCTGGATAGCAGCGGGGCTTTACCTTCCACGGCATCCACGAAATTTTCCAGCATGGGGTAGTGCAGGTTAGCGTGAGCGGGAAGATTCTCGTGCCCGCCGGGATAGACCAGATCGGGGCCGTTCAGCGCTGAGAGTTCCATCTCACCTTCGGTGCCACGGACGCGGCATTCGTCGCGAACCACTTTCGAATGCCAGCGGACGTCGACGATCCCGCGAACTCCGCCTGCATACTCGATCATGACGGTGGCGTTGTCTTCCACTGCGTAGTGATGCACTACGTTCGAGAGTTGGCCGGTGGCCCGCAGCGGCTGGCCGAAAAGAAAATTCAACACGTCGATCCGGTGCGAGGCCACGTCGAACAGCGGGCCGCCGCCGGCCTTGGCGGGATCGACCAGCCAACTGCGGCTGCCTTGGCCGTCAAACCACATGTGGTTCGTAAGTTCAGCCAGGACGGGCTTGCCGATCACGCCGTCTTCGATCAACTCTTTGGCGCGCTGCACCTTCGGATAGCAGCGACGGTAGTAGGCCACGCCGAAGGTCTTGCCGCTCTCTTCTGCAGCTTTAACCATGCTACGGGCCTCGGCCTCATTCATGGCCATGGGCTTTTCGCAGATTACATGTTTACCGGCGCGGAGCGATTGAATCGTCTGCGGCGCGTGGAGATAGACCGGCGTGCCGACGTAGACCGCGTGAACTGCAGGATCTGAGAGCGCCTCATCGAGAGTTCCCCAGATGCGCACGCCGTAAGGAGCAGCTTTCGCGGGATCGCGCGTGACGAGGCCGTAGAGACGGCTGCGGGACTCGGCCTGAATCGCTGGGATGACCCGTCGCGTCGCGATATCGCCGATGCCGATGACGATCCAGTTGTGTGGGTCAGGTTTCAAGGTTTCAAAGTTTCAAGGTTTCACAGCGCCGAATCGCCTGTCGAAACCTTGAAACCTTGAAACTTTGAAACTTGTGCTCCAGAAAACCAAAGGCCGGCTTGACGCCGGCCTTCGAATCATTTCATACAACCACTACTTCTTGGGAGCGATCGCGTCCTTCGCGGCCTTGGCGACGCGGAACTTCACCACGGTCTTCGCCTTGATCTGGATGGGTTCGCCGGTCTGCGGGTTCCGTCCCACGCGGGCCTTGCGGTGCGCCTTCACCAGACGGCCGAGGCCGGGCACAACGAAAATGCCGTTCTTCTTGGTTTCTTTGATAGCGGTGTCGGCCAGGTGCTCCAGAAACGCCGCCGCGGTCTTGTTGGGGAGCTCAGTTTTCTCGGCGAGATGCCGAATGAGCTGTGTCTTTGTCAAACCTGCAGCCATGTAATTCCTCCTCAGAAAAATCGGTTTAATACCAGCGGGGCCTATCTTATACCCGCGGGCCTGTGGAAAACAGCATTTTTACAGGGGTTTTCTAATTTATGAATGCGGAAGAGGCCATTTCTACAGGGCTTTCTACCTCTCCGAATGCTGGTGTGGGCCTGGTATGCGTACCAGCGTGGTAACCTTCAAGGGTTCGTTACCCCGGCCAGGAGTCTGTAATTGAGTTGCGCGATCTGCGAAATCCGCAAGGAAAAACGGTTTTGCCCCGCTGTTCACGGGCGCATTTGCCCGCAGTGCTGCGGCGAGCAGCGCGAAGTGACGCTCGATTGTCCCAGCGATTGTCCGTATTTGATTCAGGCGCACGAGCACGAAAAGCCGCGGTCACTGGAACGGGACCAGATTGACCCGGCCGGATTGTTTCTGCAGATCGAGCTTTCCGATCAGTTCATGTATGAGAAGGAACATCTGCTTATGGGGCTGACGTATGCGCTAGCGAAGGCTGCGCGCGCCGACCGCAGCCTGCACGACCCGGATCTGATTGCCGCGCTCTCGATGTTGTCGACCAGCTATGAGCGGCGGGTGAACTCCGGACTGCATTACGAGCAACCGCTAACCAGCGATTCGCAGCGCAGGGTGGCAGTCGAGGTCGAAACGATGGTCAAGGAGTACCGCGAGGCGGAGCAGAAACACGCCGGGTATTCGAGCCTGCGGGATTCCGACGTGCTGAAAGCCCTGGTTTTTCTGGTGCGCCTGGCGAACGGGCGAACGTCGGGCCGTCCGAAGTCGCGAGCCTTTGTGGCGTTTCTCTTTGCCCAGTTTCCGGAGAAGGAGTCGGCGGTGGTCACGCCCGCGGAGGCTGGGAGCCGGATCATCCTGCCGTAAGAATCTTTGCCACGGATTTTCACGGATCTCCACGGATTTGAATTCTTCTGCTTGGTCTTCGTTCTGCTTGATCCGCGACAATCCATTTGATCCGTGGCTAGATCTTTTGATATCGACGCACGGCTTGTCCCGCCGGCAAAGCGTCGAGCAGTTCCTGGATTGTCTTGTTCCGGACCGGGTGCCGGGCCTGCGGCGCGATTTCCGCCAGAGGCTGCAGCACAAAGCGGCGCTCGTGCATCGCGGGATGGGGAATGGTCAATGCGGGCGAATCGACGATCGCATCGTCGAACAGCAGGAGGTCGATGTCGATGGTGCGCGGACCTTTTCTCTGGATGCGCTTCCGGCCCATCTGCCGCTCGATGCTGAGAATGGCCGCTATCAGTTCCTCGGGAGATTCCGCGGTTTCGAGAGCGACAGCACAGTTTAAAAACCACGCCTGATCGGTGAAGTCGACGGGTTCCGTCTCATAGAAAGAAGAGAGCGCAACGATGCTGCCGTTCGCTTCCAGGCGCGCGAGGGCATCGCGCAAGTGTGCTTCGCGATCTCCGAGGTTCGATCCGAGCGAAAGATAAGCAAGGTGTGGCATTCGCGTGCTGTTCAGTTTTACGCTGCGGAATTCGGAAGCGCAATTCGGGCTAAGGGTCGGGCCTCAGGTTCATCCCTGCGGCACTTGCGCCAGGTTTACGACGCTCCACACCACGTAAGCAGCCATCATTCCCACGACGCACGCCATTACCAACTGTCGGTTACTCGTCTCCAGCAGGTCAGCTAGCACTCCTGAAACAAAGATGAACAGGAACGGAACGGCCGCAAGCAGAAATCCCGCGCCCGCGGCATGGGGATGCGCCATTCCGAGACCAAGAAACAATACCGCGACCATCAGCGGCGCGGTGTTGCCAAAATAGCGTGTGCGCGGCCATGCGGCATAAGTCACCAGCGCGACTGGAAGCCCCAACGCCAGCGCGGGACACGCGCGACCAATCCGCACCGCAACCTGCTTGTAGACACCCAGCACAGTGAAGCCGCGCCAAGTCGCTCCCCAGAACTCGGCGTGCCGCATGCTCTCGGCGAATGCGTACGCGTGAAAGAAATACACCGCGAAGAGCAGTATGAATCCCACCACGCATGCCGCGATCCAGATCACAAATCCTGCTTGCTTTCGCACCGGAGCGACATAGAGCAGAAAGCCCAGCGCCATCGGAACCAGCACGATCAGCGAGAACTGCGATCCTACGGCGATTGCAAGCGAAATCCCCAGCAGCACGATGCGCCGCCAGTTCCACAGCACGACTTCGCGGGGAGCGTAGAGCGTATGCGCGACCGCGATAGCAGTGAAGATCGTTCCAAACGCTCCCCAGGCGGCAACGATCTCAGGTTCAGTATGCCAGACCGCGGTTGCCTGAATCAGCGAAGGCGAGAAGCAGTAGAAGGTGAGGGCGACAAATCCTCCGGCGTTCCCGCACAGCCGTCGCGCGACATACCACAACGACGCGCCTAGAAAAAGCCCACAAGCGAGAAACGGAATGCGCGGAAGCCACCGCCAGTACGCAGCTGAGTCGGTCGCAATATCCTGCGGCCAGGCCAACAGCGGCGCGGCCGATACAAGATAGAGTAGCGGCGAATGCTCGGTGTCGAAGCCGCTGTCGTCGGCGCGGAACGGATCTCGCTCAGTCACGGCTGCGTCGAGCATGGGAGTCGCGGCAATCCCGTGTCCATGCCACTGCTTCCATCCTTCACCGATGCGCTCTGCTTCCTGACCTTCAAGATCGTGAGCCGTTCGCAACTCGGCGCGCACCAGCCACAAGGCCTGCGCCAGAAAGCAAAGCAGCAGCAGTCCCGCAAGAAACTGCGGACGTCCGAAGCGTTCGCGCGTGAAATATGGACGCATAAGGCCGAGCCGAGTGTTTTACCATGTCGGAGGTGGTTTAGGGAAAGTTCCGCAATGAGCGAACTCGAAGTCAAAACGAACAGCACTCGGGAGACCGCTCCAGCGACTTCGCCATCAACGCCCGCCTTTGCCGTGGTGCACCAACCGTCATACGCTCGCACGCTCTTCTTTGGCCCGGACGGTCTGCGCGCAGGTTGGGGAATCACCTTCTATTTGGCCATGTTCTTGCCTCTGCAAAAACTGGCGGTGGAGTTGGCCTGGTCGCGGACTCTCGGCGCCAGCGGCCTGTGGTCGATGATGCTGGAGGAATTCTGCGATCTCGTCGCGGCGATGGTTCCAGCATTGGTGTTGATGAGAGTCGAGCGTCGCCCATGGAAGGCGTACGGATTGCCGGGCAAGCAAGCCTTCGGTCGCTTGTTCTGGATTGGCGCGTTGTGGGGATTTGGGGGAATCAGCCTGCTGATGAGCTCGCTCTACGGACTGCACGCCTTTTCGTTTGGTCATCTCGTGCTGCATGGGATTCGCCTGGCCAGGTTCGCGGCCTTCTGGGCCGTGATGTTTCTGCTGGTCGGCCTGTTCGAGGAGTTCTTGCTGCGAGGCTACACGCAATTCACATTGACGCGCGGGATCGGCTTCTGGCCTGCGGCATTGGCGTTGTCGTGTGCCTTTGGATTGATTCACCTGCGCAATGAGCACGAGCAATGGCTAGGTCTCTTGGCCGCGGCGCTGCTCGGCCTCTTCTTCTGCCTGACTCTCCGCCGCACGGGCACTCTCTGGTTTGCCGTGGGCTTTCACGCGGCATGGGATTGGGGCGAGACCTTCTTTTACTCCGTCCCCGACAGCGGATCGGTTTGGCCCGGTCACCTGCTGAGTTCGTCGCACCGCGGTCCGGATTGGCTCAGCGGAGGCATGGTCGGGCCTGAAGGCAGCATGCTGTGCTTCGTCGTGATGGCGGTTCTTTGGATCGTGTTCGATCGGATCTATCCGAGGTCGGCTATGCTCAGTGATAACGCACCACTGCCGCTGCCGGAGCCACCAGGGTCCTAGTCGCTGAGCTTCTCGGAATGACAAGACCCTCAGGAGGAGCGTTCCGGTTTGGGAGCGCGGCAGGTCAAGAACCGTTGTGGTGGAAATCTGTTGCTTCCCTCCCCCTATACTGACTGCATGACCCCAGAAGCCGACCTGCTGACCCCGTTGCGGCGCTACTGGGGATATAGTTCGTTCCGGCCGTTGCAGGAACGCATTGTGCGCAGCCTGCTCGCCGGACACGACACTTGTGTTGTGATGCCCACTGGAGGTGGCAAGTCACTCTGCTACCAGTTGCCCGCAGTTGTATCAGAGCGAACCACAGTGGTGATCTCTCCGTTGATCGCACTCATGCAGGATCAGGCTGCGCAGCTGGCTCAGATGGGGATTCCCGCTGCGGTCCTCAACAGCTCTGTCAGCAACGAAGAGCAGAACCGGGTGATGCGGCAGGCGCGCGAAAGAGCGTTTCGACTTTTGTACCTGTCGCCTGAGCGGCTGCAGCGCGCGGATACACTCAGCTGGCTGCAGCAGGTACCGATTTCATTCTTCGCGATCGATGAGGCTCACTGCATCTCCGAGTGGGGACACGAGTTCCGTCCGGAATACCGGCAGTTGAGCAGCCTGCGCGGAAAGTTCCCTGATCGTCCGATTGCGGCATTTACGGCGAGTGCAACGCGTCATGTGCGGCACGACATCCTCAACCAACTCCAGCTGCGCACTCCCGACAAGTACATTGCCAGCTTCCATCGTCCAAATCTGCGCTATCTGGTCCGCCAGTGTGACAGCGTCGAGCACACCGCTCTGTTGGTGACCGCTTTGCGGCACTATGACGAAGGCAACGTGATTGTCTACTCGCCCACCATAAACAAAGTGGAAGAGACGGTGGACTTTTTGCAAGACCAGGGAATCGCCGTCGTGGGTTATCACGCCAAGATGGACACCAGCGACCGCCGCCGCAACCAGGAGCGCTGGATGTCGGACGAAGTGCGAGTGCTCGTAGGCACGATCGCTTTCGGCCTGGGGATCAACAAGGCGACGGTGCGGGCTGTCATCCATCTGGCGCTGCCCAAGTCGGTGGAGCAGTTTTATCAGGAGGCAGGCCGCGCCGGACGCGACGGAAAACCGGCGGACTGCATTCTGCTTTGGCGAAAGCAAGATGCCGGTCTGCTGGGATACTTCGCCAATCAGATTCTGGATGCTGCGGAACGCGACCGAGCGTGGGATCGTTATCGCACGATCCGGGCATTTGCGGAGTCCGGGAAATGCCGTCACCGCCAAATCTGCACGCACTTCGGGGAGACTCCGAAGTGGACGTCGTGTGGAGGCTGTGACATTTGCGGCGCGACGCCCGATTGGCTGACGGAAGTGATGACCCCTGCCGTTCTGCGCCGGGCCGTTACGACCGCCGGAGCACGAGCCGAGAGCGCGGTGGCTGATGCCGATCAGGAGTTGCGGGAGTACTTGCGCGAGTGGCGGCGCACGACGGCCAAGGAAAGGGGAACGCCCGCGTACGTGGTGCTGCACGATACCTCGCTGGATGAGATCTGCCGATCGAAGCCGACTTCAATTACCGATCTGCTGAACATCACCGGAATCGGCGAGCGGAAAGCCGACCTCTACGGACAAGCGATTCTCTCCGCGCTGCGACAGTATCGCGAAGGTGCGCGAGCTTCGGCGCCGCTGGAAATGAAGACGGCACCTGCGCTGGAGACCCTGCAACTTTTGACGGCGGGCAAGACCTTCGAGGAAATCGCCCAGATTCGCGGCCGTCAGATCTCGACCGTGGTGAACACGGTCGCCAATCTGGTCGAGAAGGGCGAAGTCGAATTTCGTCCCGAATGGATCGATCGCAACAAGCTGGCCGTGATCGAGGCCGCCTGCACAAAGATGGGTCTGGACAACCTGGAGCGCTTGAAGCCGCTGAAAGACGCCTTACCACCAGAAATAACGTATGACGAAATACGCCTAGTCTTGGCCTGTCTGCGCCGGAAAGAGAACCAGAACAGGACTGAAATTCCTGCCTAGCGCGTTCTTTCCGAGAATACTTGCATGCAGGGTGTACAATTTTCTGGGTTCTTTATCCCATCCAATCTGTTCATGAAACGTAAGTAGATTTTGCCAGTTCTTGGCATCGCTCGTGACGCTTCCGTGCGGTGAAGCACGTCAGTACGTTCGGTAACGTACGTTGCTTTCGAAGGGAGCAGTCATGAAAATTCTTCTATATAACCCCGACAATGGTGTAACTCGCAATTTCATGCCCCACCTCTGGATGTTTCTGCTCCAGTCGCTGACTCCGGCGGGACATGAGGTGCTGCTGATTGACGGTAACGCCAAACCCATGGACGAGGCTCAGATTGCGCAGTACGTCCGCGACGAGAAGATCGATTTGGTCGGCATCGGCGCTATGACCCGCATGATTGCAAAGGCGTACCGCATTGCTGACGCGATTCGGGCCACCGGGGTGAAGGTGGTGATGGGCGGGCCTCACGTCACCGAGTTGGCCGACGAGGCCCTGGGGCGCGATGGCGGACCGCGTCACGCGGATGCCGTGGCCTTGGGCGAGGCCGATGAAACCTGGCCTCAGATCGTGAACGATGCTGTGCGCGGTGAGCTCAAGGACATCTACACGCCGGTTGACGAGACGGGCAAAGAACGCAAGCCATCATTGAAGCAGTATCCCGTGATCCCATGGCAGTCAATCGATCTCGATCAGTTCAACCTTGTACCCAAGGCCGCGACCAAAATGCTGCAGAAGGTTGGCGAAGGCTGGGGGACATTTCGCATCATCCCGGTTGAGTCAGGGCGAGGTTGCCCGTACGGCTGCGAGTTCTGCACGGTAACGGGATTTTTCGGCGACTCGATTCGTTTCCGCACCAACGAGAGCGTGGTGAATGAGTTGCTGCTGCTGAAAGCCCGCGCGCGCAAGGAAAAAGGGCAGATGGCGGTGTTCTTCATCGACGACAACTTCGCCATCAACGTGAAGCGCACCAAGTCTTTGCTGCGCGACATTATTGCCGCTGGAGCGCAGGTGCATTGGGTGGCGCAGATCAGTGCCAACCTGTTGCGCGACGAAGAGCTGGTCGACTTGATCGCAGCCTCAGGGGGCAAGTGGGTTTTTATCGGCATGGAATCGATCGATCCGGCGAACCTGAAAGATGTCAACAAAGGATTCAACAAGCCCGGGGAATATGCGGAAGTGCTGGAGCGGTTGGCGAAACGGAACGTCTATGCGATCACGTCGTTCATTTTCGGCATGGACAACGACACGACTGGCGTGGCCGAACGCACGCTCTCGCAAGTGCGCACCTGGCCGCCGGGGCTGCCTATTTTTGGGCTGCTGACGCCATTGCCCGCGACGCCGCTCTATAAGCGGCTGGAAGCGGCGGGGAGGCTTACACGGGTGAAGCACTGGCAGGAGTTCATCCCGTTTGCAATGGCGCACACGCCGCTCAAGATGAGCATTGCAGAGGCGCATGCCGAAGTGAAATACGGTTGGGCGCATGCCTACAGTCCGGAGGCGCTGGCCCAGGCAGTCGATTCGCTGGATGACCAGCCTCTGGGGTATCGCATCAACATTTTTCTGGCGCGCATTTGTTTCCGCGGGATCTATTTCCCCATGCTGGGGAAGCTGGCATGGTTGAAGGTGGTGGCGGAGAACCGGCACACGATCTTCAAGCTGGTGACGGAGGCTATATTCGGGCGCAGAGAGCGGCCGCAGGCTCCAGAGGTTCTATATGAGAAAGCTGCGCCAGAGTCCCAGGTGAGTGCGTAGCACTCGTTTACTCAAGACAGCCGAGGCGGCTGTCTCCACGTGAAAATTGCTAGGAGTTGACGAGTTGTTTCGCGGCGTCGCGGCCGGAGCGGACGCAATCGGGAACGCCGATGCCGCGATAGGCGTTGCCGGCGAGAGCGAGGCCCGGCAACTGCTGGCGCAGGCGTTCCATGCGGTCGAGACGATCGAGATGTCCGACGCCGTATTGCGCCATGGCGGACTTCCATTTGTAAACGCGAGCGAAGAGCGGGTCGGCGCGCAGGCCATTCATTTGTGGACCCAGGATTTGCTGCAGCTCATTGCGCACGATCCCGATAATGCTGTCGTCGCTCAGCGACCAAACATCTTCTGCATTCTTCCCGGCGAAAAAACAACGAAGCAGGGCGCGATCTTCCGGAGCGCGGTGCGGAAATTTGTTGTGAACGAACGTGGCGGCTAATAGCTTCTTGCCTTCGCTGCGGGGCACCAGGAATCCGAAGCCGGGCGGGAGGGACCGCCGCACGTCGCGATCGTATCCCAGCCCAACGGTGATGGACGAACTGTACTGAACCGCGGCGAGTTCAGCCGAGAGCTCAGGGCTGACCATGCGAAGCACGTGGGCCGCGGCGGGAGCTGGCAGAGCAATGATGACAGCGTCGAATTCGTCGGATTGCATGCCCGCCGAGACGACCCAGCTTCCAGCTTCTCGTTGAACGGCTTGCACGGGAACATTGGTGAGCAGCGCAGCCGGTGTGAGGCGCGAGACCACGGTCTCAGCCAGATATTGCATGCCATTCTTAAGAGATGTGAACAGCGTTGGTGCGGGCTCGCGCGGCCGGGCCGGTACTTTCTTGCGTGCGGCGAGCATGGCGCGGCCGAGGCTGCCGTGCGTCCGTTCCATCTCGGCAAACCGCGGAAGAACCGCGCGGACACTGAGGCTGGCGGCCTCTCCGCCATAGACTCCGGAAAGCAACGGATCAGCAAGCCGGTCCACCATCTCGGTGCCGTAGTGGCGTTCCACGAAGGCCGCCACGGATTCGTCGTGATCGACAGCGCGCGGGGGATGAAACAACTCCTGCGTCATGCGAAGTTTCGTCTTCCACGAAAAAAGTGCCGAGAAGCCAGTGGACAGAATTTTTGTTGGGACCATGAACATCAGGCCGTCGGGCATGACGACGAGGCGGCCCTTGGTCAGGATGTAGGTCTTGCGGTCGGCATCGTTGGAGCCGATCAGTTGATCGCCCAGGCCGAGGGCGCGGCACAGGTCGGCAGCCCACGGTTTTTCGGTGATGAAAGAATCGGGGCCGGCTTCGACCACACATCCGTCAATGTAATCGGTGCGGAGGACGCCGCCAAGGCGTGAGGACGCTTCGTAGAGAACGTAATCGACATCGACGCCGGCGCGGCGGTCCGTTTCGAGCGCGAAGGCGGCGGCGAGGCCGGAGATGCCTCCGCCGATGATGGCGATGCGTGTCATGAACTGGGGCTTCCCGCGCTCGGTTTTCGGCTTCCGGAAACCGGGACGGAATATTCCTGCACCAATCGGGCCAGATTCTTCACGTTGTCGACCGGCGTCTCGGGGAGGATGCCGTGTCCGAGATTGAAGATGTGGCCGGGGCGTCCCGCGGCGCGGCGGAGAATGTCTTCGGCGCGCGACTTCAGTTCCTTCCAGTCAGCAAACAGCAGGACGGGATCGAGATTCCCCTGTACGGCACACTTGTGATCGAGGCGAGCCCAGCCTTCATCGAGCGGAATCCGCCAGTCGAGTCCGACCACATCGGCTCCGGTTTCTTTCATGGCAGGAAGCAGCGTCGCGCTGTCGGTGCCGAAATAAATGATAGGCACTCCGGTTTTCTGCAGCTGCTTCACCATGCCAGTGACGTGCGGAAGAACGTAGCGGCGATAGTCTTCCACGCTGAGGCAGCCCACCCAGCTGTCGAAAATCTGGATGACGTCGGCTCCGGCGCGCACTTGATCAGCGGAGTAGGCGGCGGTCACGGCCACCAGCTTGCGCATCAAAGCGTCCCAGTCGGTGGGGGCGTTGTACATCATCTTCTTGGCGTGGATGTAGTTGCGCGAGCCTCCGCCCTCGATCATGTAGCTGGCGAGGGTGAAGGGAGCGCCGCAGAAACCGATCACGGGCAGGCGGTCGCCGAAATGCTTCGCCACCAAAGCGACAGCTTCGGAAACATAGCCTAGTTCGGAGGCGCGGTCGGTGCGCAGGTTCGCGATGTCTTCTTTGCTGCGGACAGGCTTCTCGATGACGGGACCTTCTCCCGCTGAAAAATGAAAAGGCAGGCCCATGACTTCGAGTGGCAGCAGGAGGTCGGCGAAGATAATGGCGGCATCGATGCCGAGAATCTCCGCAGCCGTAATGGTGACTTCGGCGGCGAGCGCGGGCTTCTTGCAGATCTCCAGAAGCGAGTGCTGTTTGCGGACCGCGCGGTACTCGGGCATGTAGCGCCCGGCCTGGCGCATGAACCAGACGGGTGTCCGATCGACGGGTTGAGACTTGCAGGCGCGAACGAAGGTGGAATTGGGGGCAGACATGAATTCTTGAATGTAGCACTTTTTCGTGGCGGGCGGTGTGATCGCGACGCCGCTGGGCTGGCTAACCACAGAGGACACTGAGGACACAGAGGAAAACCCTTGGCTTGTAGAATCACAGCATGAAGTACAGCGCCGCCTGCATCCTCGGAGTGATGGCATCGACCATCTGCCTCGGCGGGGCTGCTTCTCAGAAGCCGGAAGCGACTGCGGCACCCACTTTTTACAAAGACGTGCTGCCGATCCTGCAGGATCGCTGTCAAAGTTGCCATCGGGTGGGCGAGGTCGCGCCCATGCCGCTGGTGACGTACGAGCAGACGCGCCCGTGGGCGGCAGCGATGGCGCATGTGGTCGAGATGAAGATGATGCCGCCGTGGTTTGCGGACCCTCGCTACGGCCACTTCGTCAACGATGTCTCGTTGACGCCCGCGCAGATCGCAACGATGGTGGCGTGGGCCGAGGCCGATGCGCCCGCGGGCGATGCGCACGACTCTCCCGCACCACGCAAATGGGTGGAGGGATGGAATATTCCGGAGCCTGATCTTGTTGTGAAGATGCCTAAGCCGGTCCAGATTCCTGCGCACGGCGAGGTTGAGTACACGTACGAGATTGTGCCCACACGTTTTGCTGAAGACCGCTGGGTCCAGATGTCGGAGTTCCGGCCGGGCAGTTCCGCGCACGTGCATCACGCTGTGGTGTACATTCGTCCACCGGATTCGCAGTGGCTGCGGCGCGCGCGGGTAGGAGAGCCGTTCACGGCATCGACCTTAAACGATCCGCTGGAACGCCGCGAGGCGCATGAGACTACCAGCGATCTCCTTCTGGTATACGCGCCGGGCAGTTCGCCGGACGAATGGCCGGACGGGATGGCGAAGTTTGTCCCGGCAGGATCCGATCTTGTGTTCCAGATGCACTACACGACCAACGGTGCGGCGGATCAGGATCAGACCAGCATTGGTTTGGTGTTCGCGAAAGCGCCGCCGAAGCAGAGAGTGATCACGCTGCAGTTGAACAATCATGCGCTCATTATTCCACCGGGCGCGGATGATTTTCGCGTGGAAGTGCAGGGTACCCTCCCCAACGATGCGACCCTGCTGAGCTTGTTTCCGCACATGCATCTGCGCGGGAAGCGCTTCGAGTACGACATTGTGCATGACGACGGGAGCGTCGAAGTGCTGCTGCGAGTGAACTATCACTTCCACTGGCAGTTGAGTTACCGGCTGGCCGAGCCGCGTCCGCTGAAAGCTGGAACGCGACTGCGGGCGATTGCCTGGTACGACAATTCAAAGAACAATCCACACAATCCTGATCCGACGAAGACGGTGACGTGGGGCGATCAGACCTCCGACGAAATGATGGTGGGATTCTTCGACGTCGCCGTGGCGGCGGGGATGGATAAATGGAAATTCTTCGTGCGGCGCAGTGACGAGAAGCCGAAGCAGAAGGAATAGGGGGATCACTAGCTGACGAGCCCTAACCGTTGTTAGACTCTTAAATTCGATCGAGGCAAAGATTTACCGAGGCAAACACTTGATGAATGCAAGACGTGTGGATGTTCTGGCGGCTATCGTTTTCTTTCTGGCATCGGGACTCATGATTGCGACGGCGAAGACGCAGTCGAGCGCGGCTGCGCACTCTCCGGCTCCTGGACAGGTTATGAACCCTGCCGGAAAGAAAGCCGAAGAACAATTTAAGAACATCCAGGTGCTCAAGGGAATTCCGGCTGAGGAACTTTTTCCGACGATGCAATTCATTGCGGCATCACTCGGTGTCCAGTGCGACTTCTGCCACGTGCAGAACGCTTTTGACAAAGACGACAAGAAGCCCAAGCAGACGGCGCGCAAGATGATGGAGATGATGTTCGCCATCAACAAAGACAATTTCAACGGACACCGCGCCGTAACTTGCAACTCGTGCCACCGTGGTAACGCGAAGCCTCAGCCGATACCGGCCGTCATGACCGAGGAGCCCAGGGAACCCATGGGGGCACCAGCGCCGGCCGCGGCGAAAGAAAACGTTGGACCATCCGCGGACCAGCTGCTCGACAAATACGTGCAGGCGGCGGGCGGAGCGGCGGCGATTGACAAGGTGACCACCCGAGTCATGAAGGGCACGATTGATTTTGGCGGGAGATCGTTGCCGATCGACATCTATTCGAAGGATCCGGACCAGCGCATATCGTTTACGCACATGGCCGAGGGGGACACCGTCACCGCGTTTAATGGGCATGAGGGATGGCTGGCTGCCCCGGGGCGGCCGGGTTTCCGCCCGATGCAAGGAAGCGAATTGGATGCGGCATCGATTGACGCGGATCTGCACCTGGCGACGCATCTCAAGCCGATGTTCAGCGAGTTGCAGTTCCTTGGTACGGAGAAGGTCGGGGACCGTGAGGCTTACCTCGTGGTGGGCCAGCGGGAGGGAAAGCCGCCGATCCAGCTGTATCTTGATGAGCAGTCAGGACTGCTGGTGCGGCTGGTGCGCTACGGCGAAACCGCGCTGGGATGGCTTCCGACGCAGATCGATTACGCGGACTACCGCGACACCAATGGAGTGAAGATTCCGTACCGCTGGACCCTGGCGCGGCCGAGCGGTCGATTCACGATTCAGGTGAGCGACGTGAAGCAGAACGTGTCGGTAGACGATGCCAAGTTCGCCAAACCGGCTGAAGAGCAAAAGCCGCCGGCAAAATAGGCGCGGGGCAGATTGCCTGTCGCTGCGCCTGCACCGAGTACGGCCTCGGAGTGACGCTGTCATCATGATTGCGCCGACTTGACGTAATCAGGACACCATTCCTCTTTTCCTCTTTCCGAATTGCTCTCACGTCCCTCCGACACTACACCGGAACACCCTCCTGTTTGGCCAGCCGGTGGCCGCCCAGCCTCCACGGCGCATGCAGCTGGACGTGCAATTCAAGTTCTGAGCCCAATCAATAACAAAACCTGATAGGCACGATAAATAGTTTCGATTTCCGTGAACCTGCCACTGAACGTTAGAGTGAGGCGGTCCGGGATTGCGGCGCCTCGAAGCGTTGGCATCGGTGGACAGGGACAAGGTGAAAGTGTCGATTGGAAGAAGTGTGGTAGCCGGGCTGGCAACTGCCCTGCTGTTCTTAACGCTCGTACCGTTCGTTACCGCCCAGAACTCAGCCACGATGCCGAGTCCGGCGACAGATGTGAACTCTCGGCTGGCCCGGCTTGAGCAACAAGCCGCAGACGCGAAGGGCTCCGCCGACAACGCCTGGATGCTGACCAGTTCGGCGTTGGTGCTGATGATGACCGGGCCGGGGCTGGCGTTGTTCTATGGCGGGTTGGTGCGGAAGAAAAACGTCCTCGGCACGATGATGCAGAGCTTCGTTTTGATGGCGGTCATCACTGTGCTGTGGGGCCTGTTTAGCTATAGCCTGTCGTTCGGATCAGGCAACAGCTTTGTGGGGGGACTGCAGAACATCTTTCTGAAGGGCGTGGGAGCAGCGCCGGACGCGGCGTATGCTCCGACGATCCCGGCGCAGACCTTCATGGTCTACCAGTTGATGTTCGCCATTATTACTCCGGCGCTGATTGCCGGGGCGTTCGCGGAGCGCATGAAGTTCAGTGCCATGCTGGTGTTCACGGTTTTGTGGTCGGTCATCGTATATGACCCGATGGCGCATATGGTCTGGGGTAAGGGTGGACTGCTGAATGCATCACTGGGCGGGCGCTTCCCCACGCTGGATTTTGCCGGTGGGACGGTGGTGCACGTTACATCGGGAGTTTCGGCTCTGGTGTGTGCACTGTACCTGGGAAAGCGCGTGGGATACCCGAAAGAACAGATGCCGCCGCACAGCGTGGTGCTGAGTTTCATCGGTGCGTGCATGCTGTGGGTGGGATGGTTTGGATTCAACGCGGGGAGCGCGCTCGCTGCCGGAAGCCTGGCGACGAGCGCCTTTGTGGCCACGCATTTTGCGGCCGCAGCCGCCGCGGTGGGATGGGCCGCGGCGGAGTGGATACGCAACGGCAAGCCCAGCGTGCTGGGAGGAATTTCCGGCGCGGTGGCGGGATTGGTGGCGATCACTCCGGCTTCCGGGTTTGTGAAGCCGATGCCCGCGCTGGCGATCGGGCTCATTGCCGGCGTCTTCTGTTACTGGATGGTGGCCAAGGTGAAGGCGAAATTCGGCTATGACGATTCGCTGGACGCGTTTGGGGTGCACGGGGCTGGTGGGACGCTGGGAGCGTTGCTGACGGGAGTCTTCGCGGTGAGCGCGGTAAATCCGATCTTCAAGGATTCTCAGGGGAACGTTGTGGCCTCTGGTTTGTTCGAAGGAAACGCGCACCAACTGCTCAACCAATTGGTGGGTGTAGTGATCGCGTGGATTCTGGGGATCGTGGGAACGCTCGCAATTTTGAAGCTAGTGGATGCGACTATCGGCTTGCGAGTTTCAGAAGAGGAAGAGGTGCAGGGACTGGATCTCTCCCAACATGGAGAAGAGGGATACTATTGGGAAGCGTCGGCGTAGAGATCAGGCAGAGCTGACTGGACCGCTCTGACGCCGCGACAATGTTCAAGAACGCAGAACAGGACCTAATGACATTATGACGAAGATCGAAGCGGTCATTCAAAACTCCAAGCTGGAAGCGGTCAAAACTGCGCTGCACGAAATCGGCGTGGAAGGCATGACGGTGCTTGAGGTGCGCGGTCACGGGCGGCAGAAGGGCCATACCGAGGTCTACCGCGGCCGTGAATACAGCGTTGATTTGATCCCCAAGACCAAACTCGAAATGGTGCTGGCCGACGCCATGGTCGAGAAGGCGGTGCAGGCCATCCTGGGAGCGGCCCGCACCGGCAAGATCGGCGACGGGAAAATTTTTCTGTCCCATGTGGATGAGGCGATTCGCATCCGCAATGACGAGCGCGGCGAAGGCGCTCTCTAGGTTGCGCCGGACGCGGGGTTCCGCGAACGCGCCAAAACAAGTACGACGGGACGCACTCGGAAAGCATTGACAGGCAGCGGTCGAATGGCCTCCCCCGGTGGCCAACAGCACTGGGTGGAACTACTTTCATGATGGCAGCGTCCTCATTGATCAGCGAACTGCGGGGATCTCTCAGCGACGAATCGGCGCGCATTCAGCGGGAGTTCGAGGTCTCCGGGGACGGCCGCACGGTTGTGGCGCAACGCACACGGCTGGTGGAAGACATCCTGGCACGGCTGTGGCGCGATATCGTTTCGCCTGACGCCGGCAAGCCCGCCAACTTTACCCTTGTCGCCACCGGAGGATTCGGCCGGGGATGGATGTTCCCTTATTCCGACATCGATCTGCTTTTTCTTTTTGGGGATCGCGATGCAGAGAAGGCCTTCAAAGATCCCGTCCGCCGTTTGCAGCAGGAATTGTGGGACCTGCGAGTGAAGCTGAGTCCGGCGTCGCGAACGCTCAGCGAATGCGACCGCTACGACCCCAACAACACTGAGTTCACGATTTCTCTTCTCGACTGCCGCTATCTGGCGGGCGATCACGACTTGTTCCGGCGGCTTCACGACAAAGTTATTCCGAAGCTGGTGATGCGCGAATTCAAGGCCCTGCTCCAGGGGCTGGCGGAGGTTACGCGCGAGCGCCATGGGAAGTACGGGATGACGCTTTATCATCTGGAGCCGAATTTGAAGGAGGCGCCTGGCGGGTTGCGCGATTGCAATGTGGCGTCGTGGCTCGCCCTGATTTCGGCAATGGACAAGCTGCACGACTGGCCCGACGCCAGTTCGCTGCGGGCGCCGGTGCGCAAGCAACTCGATGCGGCGCTGGATTTCATGATGGCGGCACGCTGCTTTCTGCACTTCCGCCACGGGCGGGATGACAACACGCTCAGCTGGGAGGCCCAGGATGAAGCGGCGGCGCGGAAAATCGGGGCTGCCGACGCAGCCGAGCTTTCTGCCGCCGACTGGATGCGGATTTATTTCGGTCATGCTCGCGCCGTGCAGCGGACCGTCACGCAACTTCTGGAAGAAATTCCGGAAGCCTGGTCGGCGCTTTACCGGCAGGTGCAGAGCTGGCGGTCGCGGCTGACAACGCCCGATTTCTCCGTGGTGGATGGCCTCATTTTTCTGCAGCAGCCTTCGGCGTTGCAGGATCCTGAAGTGCTGCTGCGCCTGTTTCATTTCATGGCGCACCACGGATTGAAACTGAGCGCGACCACCGAATACCGCATTGAGCAGGCGCTTCCGGCCTTGGCATCGATGCCTCCTAGGGGCGCGGAACTCTGGCTCTACCTGCAGGAGACTCTACTGCAGCCGCATGCCGCGGACGCGCTGCGCGCCATGCAATCCTTGCGGCTGTTGACCCTGCTTTTGCCGGAACTCAAGCTGATTGACTCGCTGGTGGTGCGCGATTTCTATCATCGCTTCACCGTGGACGAGCACTCATTTCTAGCGATCGAGAGTCTGCACCGGCTGAAACAATCGCAGTCGGAGTGGGACAAGCGCTACGCCGAGCTGCTCGGCGAACTGGAAGATCCGGAGTTGTTGTACCTGGCGTTATTGCTGCACGACACGGGCAAGGGCGTGCCCGGCGGCAATCACGTGGAGGCCAGCCTCGACATTGCGAATGCCGCGATGGACCGCCTGGACATGGATCCGAAAGAGCGGGAAGAAGTGCTCTTCTTGATTGCCAGTCACCTGGAATTGTCAGCGACCCTGAGACGGGATATTTTCAATCCCGAGACGGTGGCGGCCTTTGCGGAAAAAATGGGAACACCCGAACGGCTGAAGATGCTCACGCTGTTGACCTATGCCGACATCAAGGCGGTGAACCCTGAGGCGCTCACGCCCTGGAAGGCGGAGAACGTCTGGCAGCTCTACATGGGAGCGGAGAATTATCTGAACCGCAGTGCCGACCACCGCGTGCACGCCGACGTGAACGATGAAAAGCTGGCCCGCCTACGGTCGCTCGCTCCGGTGACGAGCGGCAAGTTTAAGGAGTTTCTCGAGGGCTTCCCGCAGCGCTATTTGCTGGTGCACACCGCCGAAGAGGTGATGCGCCACATGGGGATGGCCGATGAGCTTGGCGAAGATCCGGTGCAGGTTGACCTGAAATGCGGACGGCACTGGTACGAGTTGACTCTGGTGACGAGAGATCGTCCTTTTCTATTCGCCAAGCTGGCTGGCGTGCTCGCCGCGTGGGGCATGAACATCGTGAAGGCGAATGCGTTCTCCAACGAGGCGGGAACCGTCGTCGACACACTTTACTTCACAGACCGCTTCCGGACTCTGGAGTTGAATCTTTCGGAGTGGGAACGTTTCAAGCGCAGTGTCACCGATGTGCTGCTGGGTCAGGCCGATCTGGAAAAAATGCTGCGCGACCGCCAGCGTTCCGAGAAGGGCGCGATCGCGAAGGTAAAGGTCGAAACCAAGATCGACTTTGACGATTCGTCCTCATCGACCAGCACGCTCGTGCAGGTGATTACCCAGGATCGTCCACGGCTGTTGCACCGGATTGCGTCGTGCCTGTCGGATGAAGAATGCAATATCGAGATCGCGTTGATCGATACCGAAGGGCAGATGGCGATCGATACTTTTTATCTGACGTCGGGCGGGAAGAAGCTCAACGCGGAACATTGCAAGAGAGTCGAGAAAGCGCTCGTGGAGGAACTGCGCGGGGAGTGAGGCGCTCGATCCTCGCTGCTCATTCCTGTTACGGCACAGCGTACACACTTCTATACAAGTCTATAGAGCGTTCTACAAAGCAGGTCCCGCATTCGTGGTAGGCTGCTCTGTTCAGAGGAGGCTCGCAATGGTCGCGCCCCGCGGTTGCCTGCTCGGTGTAGTTCTACTCTTCGTCTTTCCAGTTTGTTCTCAAACTTCCAATCCTGACTCCTCCAGTCAACAGCCGACCTTTCGCGCTAATGTGCGCAGGGTTCTGGTGGACGTAGTAGTTACCGACACCAAGGACGAGCCCGTCACCGGTCTACCGAAGGAACAATTTCAGATATTCGAGGATGGTCGCCTTCAAACCCTAACCTCTTTCGACGAACATGCAGGGCTGCCCGATATGTCGGCTCTCCAAGCCAAACTGCCGCCCAATACGTTCTCCAACCTTCCCCTGGCCAAAGCCGGTGACGCGGCAAACATTCTGTTGCTGGACGCGCTGAATACGCAGATGTCGGATCAGAGCTATGTGCATGCGCAAATGATCAAGTACGTCAAGGGAATCCGCCCTGGCACCCGGCTCGCGATTTTCACGCTGGGGGCGCGACTGCGCTTCGTGCAGGGATTCACGGGCGATCCTGCGGTACTGATGGCGGCCGTGAACGGACAAAAGTCGGCGGGCAACCCGCAATTGTCGCCGGTGCTGCAGACCAGCACCCAAATCGATGCTGACAATCGAATCGTTGCCCAGATGCAGGAAATGGCGTCGTCCACTGGGTCGGCTCAGATTCAGGCGTCAGTGGCCGCGCTGGCACAGTTCCAGGCGGAGACCGAGCTGTTTCACACCGATGTGCGCGTCAAGACCACTCTGGAAGCGATGCAGCAACTCGCACGCTACGTGCAGGCCATTCCCGGCCGCAAGAATGTGATCTGGTTTTCAGGATCTTTCCCGCTCACGATCTTTGGAGATCTGAGCATGGGCGGCCAAGACTTTCAGGAAGAAGTCGAGAAAACGGCAAACATGCTGTCTGCGGCGCAGGTTGCAATTTATCCCATTGGCGCGCAGGGACTCGCTCCCGACCGGCAATTTGATTTCAGCGGGCCGCAGCCTCCTAAGATCGCCAGCGTTACCGCGGAAGAGCAGATGACGCAGCGAAATGCCGCGACCGCGGCGATGGACGAGCTGGCGAGGGACACCGGTGGCGAGGCTTTCTATAACACCAACGGGCTGAATGACGCGCTCGATCGTGTGCTCAATCACGGCACGCATTACTACACTCTGAGCTATTCGCCACCCGACAAGAAAATGGACGGCAGGTTGCGCCACATCGAAGTCAAGGTGAGCGGAGCGACCTACCATCTTTCGTATCGCCGTGGTTACTACGCCAAAGATCAGATGTTTACGCAATCGGCCTCGGCGACGCCAACGGGCGATCCGCTACGCCCGCTGATGGACCACGGTACTCCGGACTCGACCACGATTCTCTATACCATGCGGGTACTGCCGGCGAATCCGCAGCCCGCGGCCGGTGCCCAGCGCGCGGGCGACAACGAGAATATGAAAGGGCCGGTGACGCGCTACAGCGTGAGTTTCAGCGTCGCGGCCGATCACCTTACGCTCGAACCTGCCCCTGACGGAGTCCGCCACGGCAACCTCGAAGTGACGCTGCTCGGGTACGACCGCGACGGCAAGCCTCTGAATTGGATGGTCCGGATGCTGGAGCTGACATTGCCGCCGGATCGCTACGCCGTCGCGCAGGCGAGAGGCGTTTCCTTCAGCCTGGAGATCGACGTCCCTGCGGCGGCTGTCTACTTGCGCTCTGGCGTCTACGATCAAGCTTCGAGTAGAGCTGGGACCTTGGAGATTCCGGTGGCGGCGGTGGTGGCCCAGGCGGGAACGCCGAAGTAAGCGTGGTGCAACGACTTCAGAGGATGGAATCGGTCTGGACTAACGGGAGGATAGCTTAGATTTCAAACCGATGTTCCCCAACCATCAAAATCACAGGATCGTTCTTTACCAGCGGTGACCATCCAGGTCACCCACTGATCCAAAATCGAGGGGGAAACGGCTGTCCTTAGAGTTCTGCCTTCAACGCGCCATTTGCGACGCAGAAATGAACCGCTGGACTCGACTTTGACATCGTAATCGGTCTGCTCCCGGAGCAAGGCACACATCTTGTCGGCTGCTTCGCGACTGGGTGCGTTGTAGGAAAAATCCAGACACAGCATGCTGTTTTCTGTCACACCGTGCCTCTGCAAAGCAGCCCAAGTCTGTTCATTCATTGCAAGCTGCTTTGCGAGGACGTCCTCATAGTGCGTGTCTGGCATCTTGAGAATCGCAACCCATCTCCGCCGACGCAGTGCCTATGCTATTTCGTCGAGAACTTGAACACCGTCTTCGATTTGAACGTCTCCCCCGGCTTCAGAACTGTGCTCGGGAAATCCGGATGATTCGGCGAGTCCGGGAAGTGCTGCGTCTCCAGGCAGAGGCCGTAACGCCGCTTGTAGACGTGGCCTTGCTTTCCGGTCACGGTGCCATCCAGAAAATTTCCTGTATAGAACTGCACTCCGGGCTGCGTGGTCGAAACTTCCAGCACGCGGCCACTCGTGGGTTCGTACACCCGCGCCGCCAGGGTGAGCCCATCGCCCTTGCGGTTGATGACCCAGTTGTGGTCGTAGCCGTGTCCGAGGATGAGCTGGTCATAGTTGTCGTCGATGCGGGCACCGACTCTGGTGGGCATCGTGAAATCCATCGGTGTCCCTTTGACGGGACGAAGTTCGCCGGTAGGGATGAGATTCTTATCGACTGGTGTGAACCGGTCGGCGTTCAGCATGACCTCGTGATTCAGAATGTCGCCCGTGCCTTCTCCGGCTAGGTTGAAATAACTGTGCTGGCTTAGATTCAGGACCGTGGTCTTGTCGGTCGTGGCTTCGTAGTCGATGACCAGCTCGTTGCTGTCGGTCAGCGTGTAGGTCACTCTGAGCTTCATGTTGCCGGGGAAGCCGTCGTCGCCGTCTTTACTCAGGTAGGTGTAAGCGACTCCGGTCTTGCCCTTCAGGGCTTCGCCGTCCCACACAACTTTGTTGAAAGTCTTATCAGTGCCGCCGTGCAGAGTATTCGGGCCGTCATTCTTGGGCAAAGTGTAGGTCTTGCCGTCGAGCTTAAAGGTGCCGTTGGCGATGCGGTTGGCATAGCGCCCGACGATGGCGCCAATGTATGGCGGATTCGGAACGTAGCCTTCAAGGGTCTCGTGACCGAGGACTACATCGGCGAACTGGCCTTTGCGATCAGGCACGCGGATCGAAAGAATGATGCCGCCATAATTCATGGTTTCGACTTCGACACCGTTTGCGTTGGTGAGCGTGTACAAGGTGACGGGCCTCCCATCCTGCGTGCCAAAAGGTTTTTCCTGAACGCCTGGCTTGTGTTTCGTGGCGGCCTGCGCAAGGGCAAGGCTGCCGATCATCAGGCTTAAGAAGACGGTAACGAAGACGGTCGTGAAATGTTTTGGCATCATGCCGGAAAGTGTACTACGGCGAGCGGCTTCGTGCCGTGTCGCCGCCGCGTCACCTCTTATATGGCCATTGCGCTTTCGTGAATAGAGCTCCGTCGATCCAGATGGTCTGGCCGCTGATGAAGGATGCTCCTTCGCTGGCGAGAAAAACGACGGTAGGCGCGATGTCGGCGGCCGTTCCCACTCGTCCCAGCGGCGTCAGCTTCGACCATGTGCCCGCGTAGTCCGGATCCTCGGCTCGGGTGCGCTCGGATTCGATCGATCCCGGCGCCAGGCAGTTCACGCGGATGTTGTACTGGCCCAGCTCGACTGCGGCCTCTTTGGTGAACATCTCAATTCCGCCCTTGCTCGCGGTGTAGGCCACCAGAGACGGAAACGCCAGCTTGTTGCAGCCCGAGCCGAGATTCACAATCGAACCGCCGCCGTGGTCTTTCATGTATCGGGCGGCCTGCTGCGTGCACAAGAAGCATCCCTTCAGGTTGGTATCGACGACGAGGTCCCATTCTTCCTCGGTCACTTCGAGGAGCGGCTTCCAGGTCTGCACGCCGGCGTTGTTCACCAGGAGGTCGAGCCGGCCGAACGTGTTGATCACGCGCTCGAACATCGCCGTCACCTGGCTGCTGGAGCGGATGTCGGCCTCAACTGGGAACGCGTCGGCTTGCAGCGCTCGAATTTCGGCGATGGTCGCTTCCACCATCGACGCCGGATCGTTGTAGTAATTGACCGCGACACGATATCCATTCCGCGCCAGCTCAAGAGCAATTTCTTTCCCAATTCCCCGGCTGGCTCCGGTTACCAGAGCTGTCTGGCCCTGCGGCATAGTCACCTCGATGGAGTGAACAAGACTTACAGCGAAGAGATCATAACGGAACCGCGGGCAAGAGTGCCCGTCAGCGCCGCTAGGCGATGCGGGAAAAACTCCAAAGGCATGCACGATCGTGGAAGAGCGGCCCTTTCCAGGGCCGCGTAAGGATGTGGAATCAATGTGGGCTTCAGCCCCTGTGGTCGACTGATCCTTGATGGTCCGCGTTTTTCCGCAGCCTCGCTAGGCGCGCTTCTCAACCATGGAGGGGTTCGACTCTAGTTGATAACGGCAGGAATCGCACAACGTGCTATCCCTGAGATCAATCCACTCGACGGAATGCGACGAGGCCATCACGCAGCTATAGTCCTGACAGTGCCGCAGATCGAGGGTATGTCCCAACTCGTGGACGGATTCCTTGAGCAGTCGCTGGCGAAGCAGAGCGTCGTCGCGGTCGAGCCCATAGAACTCCTGTCGCAGCCGGTGCAAGGAAACTACCGCGCAAGGGCCGCCCATCTGGGCTTCTCCGAAAACGTATTTCAGGATGGGGATGTAGAGATCAACGTCGGCAATCGCCAGGAACCGCCAGTCCTGTGGGCGTACGAGCGGCTGCATGCGCTGCAGGAGTTCTGACGAATGATATTGCTGCCGCTCACGATGATACGAAGGAGTGGGATCCAGCTGGTACGGCAGAATCTCGCAGGCCACGTGCAGGCTTCGGGGAATCGCGGCGCGCAGATCGTGCAGCAGTGAGAGCTCCACTTTACCGACCGGAAGCAGATGCACTAGTTTCATTCAGACCCAGTTCATTCAGGCCAGCATCACCGAATCTCAGTTTCGAGTTTCCACTGGAGTGCGCGTCCAGCCGTAACGCTTGAGCTTGTGATGCAGCGTAACGCGGTCGATATCGAGAACCTCCGCGGCGCGGCTCTGATTGCCGCCGCACGCCTCAAGCACGTGCAGGATGTGGGCACGTTCGATCTCGTCGAGACTCTTCCCCGCTGTGGCGACTGGGGCGGGCTGCGTCTTGAAGACGAAGTCCTGCTCACGCAACTCGGGTTCCTGCGCCACGACCATGGCACGCTCGACGGCGTTCTCGAGTTCCCGAACGTTGCCCATCCACGGCTGCTGCTGCAACTGGTCCATGGCGGCAGGCGCGATGCGGGTGACGTGCTTGCTCATGGCGAGGGCGAACTTGCGTACGAAATGTTCCACCAGCGGGGGGATGTCTTCGCGGCGCTCGCGCAACGGCGGCAGTTCGATGCGGAACACGTTGAGCCGGTAAAACAGGTCTGGCCGGAACGTGCCCTCCTCGATCATGTTTTCGAGATCCTTGTTGGTGGCGGCTACGCAGCGGAAATCTACTCTAATGACCTGGTTCCCGCCCACGCGCGTGATCTCGCGCTCCTGCAGCACGCGTAGCAAGTCAGTCTGCGTCTTCAGGCTGATGTCGCCGATTTCGTCGAGAAATACGGTGCCGCCTTCAGCGATTTCAAATTTCCCTTTCTTGCGGTACTGCGCTCCGGTGAAAGCGCCTTTTTCGTGGCCAAAGAGTTCGCTTTCGAGCAGTGTCTCGGTCAGTGCCCCGCAGTGGATCACGACCAGCGGATGAAAGCGCCGCATGCTGGCGGCGTGAATAGCGCGCACCACAAGTTCTTTCCCGGTTCCGCTTTCGCCGGTGATTAAGACATTGGCATCGGTCGGACCGACCGTTTCAATCGCTTCGAACACCCTGCGCATGGCTGGGCTTTGCCCCACCAGATCGCCGGGGCGCGTGATTTCGGCGACGGTTTCGCGCAGCCGGACGTTTTCCTTCTCGGCACGGCGATGGGCGAGAGCCTTCTTCACCAAATGGGCGATCTCGTCCGGATCAAGAGGCTTGCTCACGTAGTCGTAGGCGCCGTTCTTCAACGCCGTGACCGCGGTTTCCACGGATGCATAACCGGTCATCATGATGACGATGAGGTCGGGATCCATCTCGTGCAAACGGCGCTGCAGTTCGATGCCGTCCGTGCCGCGCATCTTGATGTCGAGCAGAGCGAGGTCCCACTTATTCTCGGCCATGCGGGTGAGCGCGTCGCTTGCGCTCTCGGCGGTGCCGATCTCGTAGCCTTCCTCGCGAAACCATTTTCCCAGCGAATCGCGAACGCTCAATTCGTCGTCGACGATCAGCAGTTTTCCTTGTGTCTCCACCTGGTTCACCTCCCGCTAGCGGTAGCGGCAATTTCGTTGGCCGGGGATGGCGCGAGCTTTTCGTGATCAACATCCCACGGCAGAGTTACGGTAAACGTCGTCCCACGGCCGGCTTCGGACTGCACTTCGATATTTCCGTTGTGCCGTTCAAGAATGCTGTGGCTGATGGCCAGGCCCAGTCCGACACCGCGTCCCGTCTCTTTGGTCGTGAGAAAAGGCTCGAAGATGCGCGGGAGAATTTCCGCAGGAATGCCGGACCCGTCATCGCGCACCACGATTCGTACCTGGTTGGGTTCATGGCTGAAACTGGTGACGATCCACAAATTGCCGCCCTGCGGCATGGCATCCAAAGCATTCATGACCAGCGCGAGGATTACCTGCTCGATCTGCGCTGCGTCGCACAACACCGGCGGCAGGTCGGGATCGAGTTGCGGCTGCACTTGAATTGCGGCGAGATCGAGTTGGTGCTGCACCAGCCGCAGAGAACGGTCGATCACCTGGTTCAGGTTGGCGGGCTGCAAGTTCATCGGCGTGGTGCGGGAAAAGGTGAGCAGGTTCTTCACCAGGTCGCCGCAGCGCCGGCTTTCGGAAGCGATCAGATCGAGGGAGTCGCAGATCTCCTGGCGGCGAGCCCGCCCCCCGTCCTCACGATCAATCCACTTTCGCAGCAACTTGGCGTAAGTGAGGATGCCCGAGAGCGGATTGTTGATCTCATGGGCGAGTACCGCCGCCATTTTGCCGATGGAAGCCATCTTCTCGGTGTGCAGCGCGTGCTCGTGGGCACGCTTGAGCTCCCGCGTCTTTTGCTCGACGCGTTGTTCTAGAGTGTGAGTCCAGGAGACATTCTCGTTATGCTCAGCATGCAGCTGGCGGCTCATGCCGTTGAAGGACCGGGCGAGTTCCCCGATTTCGTCGCCGGACTGCTCGGCAATCTGGTATCCCAGATCGCCCGCCGCCAGGCGTTCGGTTCCGCGTTCGAGTGCCTTGACCGGGCGGCCCACTACCTGCCACACGAAAAACCAGCTCAGAAGCGCGATCAACAACAAGGCGCAACCGGTGTAGGCGATCATGCGGCGGCTGCTTTCGGCCACTTGCACGTCGGCCTGGGCCAACGAAAGATTGGTGTCGAGCACCCCCAGGATCTTCTGATCTGCAGGATGCGCATGGCATGCGGCGTTGGAGCACGCCGGCTGATTTTCGATCGGAGTGATGATGCCCAAGACCCGGGATCCTGCTGCATTGCGATAAATACGAAAACGGTCGGGACGATTCAGCCGCGCCAGAGGTTGGGACTGGGCGTGGCACGCGTAGCAGGCTTCGGCGGTCTTATCGACGACGTGATTCTGTTCGGCGGCATCGGTGGTGTAGGTGATTCTGCCTTCCTGGTCGAAGATACGGATCTTCTCCATGCCCGGTTCACTGGCCATGGTTTTGATCGAGTGGTAGAGGCCCTCCTGATCGTTGACCAGCATGTAATCGGTCGTGCTGTGTTTGATGACGTCGCTGACGCGCTCCGCGCTCAGCAGGGTGTTCTGCTCCAGATGATGGCGGTGCAGGCGGACGTTGAGATATCCCAGCAGCGCGAAGATCACCACCATGGCGCCAAGCAGAAGTATGTTCAGCTTGGCGCTCAGGGTAAGAGTCAAGCTCAACCACGGGCCACGAGTTGGTTCAGTCTCCTGCATGCTCCATGACCGCCGACACGTCGGGTAGCGCGGATTCCTTTTCCGTGACTGGTTCGTGAGCGTGTTCTTCCTGCGGGAAGATCGGCAGGTACTTCACGGCCAAGCCGAAGAGCGCGAAGCCGGCCGCGATGATC
Organism: uncultured Acidobacteriaceae bacterium; assembly: GCA_963701935.1. GTDB lineage: Bacteria > Acidobacteriota > Terriglobia > Terriglobales > Acidobacteriaceae > Sulfotelmatobacter. The sequence continues at coordinate 144,094 of CAVPBT010000009.1, forward strand.
GAACCCGTCACTGCCAACTCGGTCCATTTGGGGAAGTAACGCACACCCGTCGATCCTTCGAATCCCGTGATGCTCACGTTCATCCGATTCGTGATGAAGCCGAGCACCACGAGCACCGCAGCCAGGTAAAGCCCGTTGGCGTTGGATCGCACTCTGGGCTGCACGAGCAACGCCAGGGGAAGGATGATGCACAACGAAATCTCCAGCCAGAAGAGATACATTTCGTATCCCGGCTGCAGGGCCAGCTTGAGGACGCCGCGATTCGCCAGATCTTCGAACCGGAGAATTGCATACACCCCGAGTACTACCACCAGAACACGTCCGAGTTCCTGCAACACGGGCAGTTCGAGCTGCAATCCGAAGTGCTTGGAACTCAGCGACGACTCGAAGATAGTCATTGCCAGTCCCACCGCAATGGCGGACAGAAAGAAGAAGACCGGCAGCAACGGCGTGTACCACAACGGATAAAGCTTCTCGGGGACGATGAGATACAGGGTGCCCAGTGACGACTGATGCAACGTCGAGAGAATCACGCCGCAGATCACCAGTGGAATCAGGATCGCCCGCACCACCTTCAGCGGCCTCTGTAGATTGAAACGCTCGAGCACGATCGGCGAGAACTCGAGCGCCAGCACCGCCGTGTAGAGCATGACGCAATACGCCACTTCGAACATCACGGAGTGCGGATTCCGCATGATCAGCGGATGCCATATGTTGTAGGGTTTGCCCAGGTCGTACATCAGCGCCGCGCACACCAAGATGTAGCCGAGGAATGCGGTGAGAATCGTTGGCCGGATGATCGAGTGCAGGCGCTTGATGTTGAGAATGTGGACGGCGGCCGTCAGAGTGAAGCCGCCGGCGGCCAGCATCACGCCACACAGGACGTCAAAACTGATCCAGATCCCCCACGGGAACTGATCGCTTAAATGCGTCGACGCGCCCAGGCCTTGCGTGAAGCGGATGAATGTCGCATAAGCCCCGGCCGCCATCAAGAAAAGGAAAATGAGCTTCCAGAAAGTGAACTTGAAATTGGTGCGGGCCATTATGGCTTCCTCCCATTCTTGTTGGCGGTCTTTGCATCGTTGGCTGACGGCTCGTGGCCTTCGGCCAGGGCGACTTCCTCCCGGCGGTGCGTGATCCACCAGATGCCGCCCAGCACCATTCCACCCAGAGGAACAAAGTCGGGAATGTGCGACAGCACACGGTAGGTTAGCATCGGCATGGGATCTTTAGAGAGGTTGCTGCGATAGCCGAAAGTCTCGAAGGGAACGGCGGAGAGCAGCAGAACCGAAGTGCCGCCGACCTCCTCGAGGCCGTAAATGTGCCCGACATAGTTGCCCGGGTTGTCGCGGATCCTTTTCTGCGCCTCGGCGATCAACTCGTCGCGCTCGCCGAATTTGGTCGCGCCCGTGGGACAGATCTCCGCGCAGGCGGTCGGTTTTCCCTGCGCCACGCGATCGGGACACATGGTGCACTTCTGCACCTTGGGCACCAGCTTTCCCCATTCATACTTAGGAACGCTGAACGGGCACGCCACCATGCAGTAGCGGCACCCCATGCATTTCGAGGCGTCGTAGGTAACGGGGCCAAGGGCAGTTTTCTGCAGCGCCCCCACCGGGCACACTGAAGCACAGGATGGGTCGTTGCAATTCATGCACAGGCGGCGCATGAACTTGTCGCCGCGCGTGAGCACGACGGTCATTTTGTGGTCCGACTGAATTTCTTCAGCCGCTATGGCGTCGTTATAAGGAAGCTTGTTCTGCCCGGCGCAGGCCTGTTCGCATTGCTTGCAGCCGATGCAAATCGTGGAATCATATAAGAGTGCTTTGCTCATGAATTATTTTTCCGGGCACGGCTGTTCAAGCAGACCAGAGCCACCCGGAAATCCTTTCGACCGACGCCTGAGCTGAATGAGGAAGAAAAGGTGCGATTACCGACGTAACCGCAGACGGGAATCGGACCCCTTACAAGCTGCTTACCTCATCAGATCGGAGGCTGTCGCGAAATTCAGCAGCTTCAGACAGCTAAGATTCTCAACAATTAGGACTTTCTCAGCCGTGACCTACATCACCTTTGCACGTGATGCCGGTCAATAGGGTTTCGCAGGTCGATACCGACGCTATTCCGCGTTGTTAATTGCAGCAGACGGTGATGCGGATCGCATCAGCCGCCTAGAGTCAGGCCAAGTCATTCATTGCACACTAGTTCGAGCGTCCGCTGCTCTAACTCGCGTGGATTGATGTCTTTTTCCTGTTGCGATCTTCATCGCGAGGCGGTGTTGCGTTTTTTTGCGGACGTCTCCGCGCCCTTCGTCGACATTTCGCTATCTCGTTCAGAGTGCGGTAGATGCATGTGCCGCAAGCTCTATTCCCGCGCCCGCTTCTGGTTTGGCTTGGCGATTGCCTTAGTAAAAGCGTGAGTGACCCAGAAGCAAAAGGGAACTCCGGGCGAGGTGGGTTATGACAGTCATCATGGTACTTCTGACATTCGCAATCTTCTTACTGATTGATTACGTGCGTGGACAAAAGCAACTGGCGAAGCAGCCCGTTCTGCAGACAGCCAATCGTGAAACGGCAGCCCGCGTGGTTCCGCAGATGGTTGCCGGCTTTCAGGTCCCGGAAAACCTGCGGTATCACGCCGGGCATACCTGGGCGCTGAGCGAGAGCCGCGAACTGGTGCGAGTAGGCATCGACGATTTCGCATCGAAGCTGGTCGGAAGAGTCGACAACATCGCGCTGCCGCAGCGCGGACGGTGGGTTCGCCAGGGACAGAAGATTTGGACCATCTACCGTGACGGCAAGTCGGTCGACATGGTTTCTCCGATCGAGGGCACAGTGACCGCCGTCAACGAGGCTGTCATCAACGATCCGGAACTGGCGCGCAAAGACCCCTACGGAGAAGGCTGGCTGCTGACCGTGCAGGCTCCCGACTCGAAGATCAACTTCCGCAACCTGATGGGTGGCACGCTGGCGCGGTTGTGGACCGAAGCCTCCGCACTCAAGCTGCAGAGCCGAATGCCGATGGCAGTGGGAGCGCTGGCGCAGGATGGCGGCGTGGCGGTCGATGACCTCACCGCGCACATGCCCGACGAAGACTGGGCCACTCTGACCAAAGAATTCTTCTTGTCATAACACGGTCGAGGTAAGCCTCGCCGACTCCTCCTGTAACAGCCGCCCGGGGTTGATCCCGGGCGGCTTTCTTTTTGTTCTGGGGGAGATCTAGTCCGACAAGACGTCTTCGGTGACAGGAGCGGAAAAGGAGCGAAGAATCAAGGTGCCTACTACCACCGCGGAGGTCAGCAGAATCACGCGCAGGTACTGGGCAGGGGGCAAAGATGCGTCTCCGAATATCGTTCGTAGCAGGCCGAAGGTCGCACTGCCGGTACAGAGAGCGAAATACATGCGCTCTTTCGCGCAGCGCGCCAGACTCACCAGCCAGGCCAGAATCGATGCCACGGTCAGGTAGATCCCGATCAGGATGAAGTCACCCGTCCCGCCCGCCCCGCGCAGCAGAACTCCGGCTTTGGGCGAGGCGAAGCCATGGATCGCAATCCCCAGGAAGACTAGGGAATGAATGAGGGCGATCAGCGCGCGCTTGCGATTGTTGAGGACCCCAAAGTCGTTCATAGGCGCTGATTCAGTTTCGCCTGTCAGGCGTCGATTGTCGTGTGATCTGTCTTACCGTAACCTGTGATTCGCATCACAGGAACGCCACCGAAGTAGCGCCGGCATCTTGCCGGCTGTCGCGAGGGCGTCCCCGCCCTCGGCGCGTCCGGGAGCTATGTTGCCGGCCGCTCTGGTATCGGTTCGATTCGGAGTGGTACCATCGCGGGCGATATGAAGCACCCAAGCCTCGCTCTCATTACGGTTTCTCTGCTGTGCCTAACTCTTGCCGGGCATGCCGCAGCTCAGTCTCAGCCTGCCCCGGCCCATCCGATCGTGCTGCACGCGGCGCGCCTGCTGGACGTGAAGACCGGGCAGATGGTCAAGCCGGGAGAAGTCCTGGTGCAAGGCGAACGCATTGTGGAGGTGGGCACATCGGTCAAGCGTCCGGCCGGCGCTGAGGTGATCGACCTGGGCGACCGTACTCTGCTGCCGGGCCTGATCGACGCGCATATCCATCTTTTCCTCCATCCCGGCGCGGAAGACCTGCAGACGGTGCAGGAATCGGTGCCGGAGCGCACCATCACTGCCACGCTGGCGGCGCGCGACGACTTGATGGCCGGCTTTACCGCGGAGCGCGACATGGGGACCGAAGGCGCTGGATCCGCCGACACCGCGGTGCGCAATGCCATCAACGAAGGCCGCATCCCGGGCCCGCGTCTCCGCATCAGCGGAAACGCGATCAACATCCTCGGCGGTCACGAGGACGCTCTCGGCTACAACCCTGAACAGCACGTCCTGCCCAATGCGAATTACGCCAACAATGCCGACGAACTGGTCGCGGTGATGCGCCAGCAGTTCAAGGAAGGCGCCGACTTCATCAAGATTTACGAGACCGGAGCCGACTCGCTTCGGGATGGAAAACTCTCGACGCCATACCAGTACAGCGAGCCACAGCTGGAAGCGGCCGTGAAAGAAGCGGCGCGGCTGGGCCGGCACGTCGCGGTGCATGCCACCGGAGAACCGGGAACGCTTTTCGCCGCGCAGGCAGGAGTCGTGTCGATTGACCACGCTGATCAGCTAAGCGACGAGACCATGCGTCTGATGAAGGAGAAGCAGATTGTCGCGGTGCCCACCTTCACGATCTTCGAATATTTTGCCGACCACGCCGCCACGCCCGAAGGAGGCGCGCACCAGCGCCAGATGCTCGACGCGAAAGCGCAGGAATTCAAGAAGCAGGTGGCTGCCGGAGTGCCCATGGCCGTTGGATCCGACGTCGGCCCGTTCCCCCACGGCACCCAGGCCCGCGAATTTGTACTGATGGTGAAGTACGGCATGTCGCCACTGGCTGTGTTGCAAGCGGATCTGCTGAACGGCGCCAAGTTGCTCGGCTGGGATGGGCAGATCGGCGCGCTGCAGGCGGGATACTTGGCCGACGTGGTCGCGGTACCTGGTGATCCCCTGCAAGACATCAGTGTGCTGCAGAACGTTAGTTTCGTGATGAAGGACGGCGTCGTCTACAAGAAATAAGTCCCGGATTCAGATGGTAATTGAACGGAGCGATCTGCAAAACAATGCACAACCGCCTGCGATTCTCATGAGAAACAAGAGTCAAGTGATTGATTCCGGGCGGGTTGTCGCCAATCCAATGTTCGACTTGCGGCCACCCGTTTGCCCCTTCCTAAGTGCCGCGCCGGTCTCGGCGGGCACCTATGATCTTACTCAGAGCAAAGCATTTCTGCCTCAGTGCCATTGTGCTGGTCGTCAGCGCGATTCTGTGCCCGGCCTTGCATGGTCAGGCTCTACTCGCATCGGCATCGCTCCCGAATGCTCCCAGCCCTGCGGTTGAGGCTGTGACGCCGGTCGTGCTCACGCCGCCAGCCGCGACCTTCGAGCACAGGTTCTTGGACAAGCAGAATCGTGTGTTGTTTATCGCCGCTGCAGCCTTCAACGCAGCCGACTTCGCCGTGACCCGCGCCAACCTTCAGAGCGGCGGCCAGGAACTCAATCCGATCGTTCGTGTGTTCGGGCGGTCCACGGCCGGATTGGCAGTGAACTTCATCGGTGAAACCGCCGGCGTCGTCACTCTCAGCTACTTCTTCCATAAGACCGGCCATCACAAGCTGGAGCGCGCAGTGAGCCTGGTCAATATCGGAAGTTCCGCCGGTGCCGTGGCCTTCGGATTGGCACATCGTTAGCCAGAAATCTCTGAATCATTATCCCGGCCGCGCTTTCCAGCGCGGCTTTGATTTTGCGCCGGCCACGCTGTCCCTGCCATCTAAAAGTCCAGCATTGCGATTGCGTCCGTCCGCTGAAATGGCCGAGAGTCGCCATCGCGAGATGCCGCGATGTTGGTAGTATTACCACACGAAACTGGCGGCCTGTATTCCGCCGACCAATGCGGGAGGCGTGCACTGAAATGAAGATCGCAAAAGATGTCACCGAGTTGATTGGCCACACTCCGATGGTTCGCCTGAACAAGGTGACCGAAGGATGCGTCGCCGAAGTCGTAGCGAAACTTGAAAGCCAGAATCCGCTGGCCAGCGTGAAAGACCGCATCGGCGTGAGCATGATTACCGAGGCTGAGCGCGAGGGGAAAATCCATCCCGGCAAAACGGTGCTGATTGAACCGACCAGCGGCAACACGGGAATCGGTCTCGCCTTCGTCGCCGCGGTGAAGGGCTACAAGCTGATTCTCACCATGCCCGAGACCATGAGCCTGGAGCGACGCGTGCTGCTGCTTGCGTTCGGTGCGGAGATCGTCCTCACTCCGGGTCCGCGAGGCATGCCCGGCGCCATTCTCAAGGCGAAAGAGATTCTCGCCAACACTCCCGGCGGGTACATGCTGCAGCAGTTCGACAATCCGGCCAATCCCAAGATTCACTTCGAAACCACCGGTCCCGAAATCTGGGAAGACACTGACGGGCGCGCCGACATTCTAATTTCCGGCGTAGGCACCGGCGGCACCATCACTGGAATCTGCCAGTACATCAAGCCGAAGAAGCCTTCGTTCAAGGCCGTGGCCGTCGAGCCCGCCGACAGCGCGATTCTCTCCGGCGGCAAGCCGTCGCCCCATAAAATTCAGGGCATCGGCGCCGGATTCGTTCCCAGCATCCTGCGCCGCGACTACATCGACGAAGTCATCACCGTAACCAATGACGAGGCCATCAACATGGCGCGCCGGCTTCCTCTCGAAGAGGGACTCTTTGTCGGCATTTCTTCCGGAGCCGCGGTGGCTGCCGCGCTGAAGGTCGCGAAGCGAGCGGACAATAAGGGTAAGCTGATCGTGGTGATTCTACCGTCGTTTGGCGAGCGTTATTTGAGCAGCATTCTGTTTCAGGAGCTGAGGGAAAAGGCGCTGCAGATTCCCACGGTTGAGCTGCCGCCGGCCTGATCCATGTTGGGTACGTTGTTGCGAACATCGCTGTGATCATCCATGCCGCACCTGCTCTCGCTAATTCGCGAAGACGTGGCCAACGTGGTGGAGCACGATCCCGCGGCCAAGTCCAGCCTGGAAGTGTTCCTGTGCTACTCCGGGCTGCATGCGGTCTGGTTTTACCGCATGAATCACTGGATGTGGAACCACGGCCTGTTCTTGCTGGCGAGAATCTTGTCGCAGGCCGCCCGCTTCCTGACTGGAATTGAAATCCATCCCGGAGCCAAGATTGGACGCCGTTTGTTCATCGATCACGGCAACGGCGTGGTCATCGGTGAGACCGCGATCGTGGGCGATGACGTCACTCTATACCAGGGCGTAACCCTGGGCGGCACCGGCAAAGAGCACGGCAAGCGGCATCCTACGCTCGAAGACAATGTAGTCGTCGGGGGCGGCGCGAAGATTCTCGGCAACATTATTGTCGGCAAGAACTGCCGCATCGGCGCCGGATCGGTCGTGCTCCGAAATGTTCCAGAGAACTCCACGGTGGTCGGCGTTCCCGGACACATCATCTTCCGCGAAGGCAAGCGCGTGGTGATTACCGACCCCAAGCAGATCAACGATCCGCTCTCGGAAGCCCTTGCGGCGGTGGCGACCGAAGTGAACAAACTCCGCGAACGCGTGCAGCAGCTGGAAGGTTCGGGCACTGGGGGCGAACCACCGTCGGAGTCTATGCAAAGAATCATGGAAGACATCGACTACCAGATCTAGCGCGAACGTCTGGCTCCACAGAATGCTAGCGAGTCATCTCCCCGTCGATCATCCGCCAAATGCCCAGCGGATTGCCATCTTTCAGCGCATCTGGTAACGCGCTGTCTGGAAATCCCTGATAGCAGACCGGCCGCGCGAACCGGAAGATCGCCTGACTCCCCACCGAAGTCGACCGTCCGTTTGAAGTCGATGGATACGGACCTCCATGCACCATGGCATGCGTGACTTCCACGCCCGTGGGAAAGCCGTTGAACACCAGCCGGCCCACCTTGTTTTCGAGAATCGCAATGAGGTCGGCAAAGTCGTGCAGGTCCTGCTCCGTGCCGTGAATCGTGGCCGTCAGGTGACCATCTAGAGACCGAGCGATGGCTAGAACCTGATCGCGACTTGAGTGCTGCACGAGCAGAGTCGTCGGACCAAAGATCTCCGCATCCAGATCGGACTCAAGAAAAGACTTCGCGTCAGTTTCAAACAGCGCAGCACTCACGGCGAAACTCGCGTCAGTCGCCGCGTGTGGGCCCTCGGCAACGAGTTTGACCGAAGCGTCGGTCTTTCGTGCGGCGACGGACCCGTCATACGAAGAGTGGATCGCCCTGGTCAGAAGATGAAACGGAGACGATGCGCCAACCAGTTGCTGCAACTTCTTGGCGAACGCGGCAGCGTCAGAACCTTCCGGCAGAAAAACCATCCCCGGCTTGGTACAGAACTGCCCCGCCCCCAAAGTGAACGATCCGTGCAGGCCCGCGGCAATGTTTTCGCCGCGCTCCCGCAACGCGCCCGGCAAAATGAAGACCGGATTCGTGCTGCTCATCTCCGCATAAAACGGAATCGGCTCAGGACGCGACGCGGCCACGTCCATCAGGATTCGACCTGCCGCGCGTGATCCCGTGAATCCTCCAGCCTTCACCAGAGGATGTTTCATCAACGCCGTCCCAATCTGCGGACCGCTGCCAAACAAGAGTGAGAACACGCCCTCCGGCAAGCCGCACTCGCGAACGCTCTCCTGCACGGCGCGACCGACCAGTTCGCTGGTGCCCGGATGCGCCGCATGTGCCTTCACGATCACGGTGTTGCCACCCGCCAGCGCCGAAGCTGTATCTCCTCCGGCGACCGAGAACGCCAGAGGAAAATTGCTGGCGCCAAATACCACCACTGGCCCCAGCGGCCGCAGCATCGAGCGAATATCGGGCTTGGGAGCAGGCTTGCGATCGGGCAACGCACGGTCGATGCGCGCCTGCACCCACGATCCCTCTTCCGCAACCTGGGCAAACAATCGAAGCTGTGCGCAGGTGCGCGCCGTTTCTCCCTGCAGTCGCGCTTGCGGCAGCGCGGTTTCCTGCGCGGCGCGCTCGATCACATCTCCGGCAATCGACTCAATCTTCGCTGCAATCGTGCGCAGGAACGCGCCTCGGTCCCGCCCTGAAACGCGCTGGTAGACGTCGAATGCCTCGGCAGACAGCCGGGCGGCGAGGTCCACCTCTTCGGCCGCCGCCGGGACGAATCCCGGCTGCAACCGTTCGCCGGTCGCGGGATTCGTCGCATACATCGCCTCACCCACACCAGTGCCTTCCCGAAATCCGATCAGCGAACGCCCTGCGAGTTTTATTTTCGATGCCAGCATCTATTTTCCTGTCGGCAATGCGTAGCTGCCCAGGGACTGAGGTCGCGACTGCAATGCATCAGCAATGATCTTCCTATTGTGCTCGAGTTCCGGTCCCACCAGTTCGAGGCGTGGAGGCCGCACTCGCGCATTTCCGATTCCGACTTCCGCTTGCACTAATTTGATGAGCTGAACGAAAGTTGGGACCGTGTCCATGCGCAGCAAGGGCAGGAACCAGCGGTAGATCTCAAAGGCCTTGTCCATCTCTCCCTTGATCGCCAGGTTGAACAGCTCCACCGATTCGTGCGGCAGAGCGTTTGCCAGGCCGGCAATCCAACCGGTGGCTCCAACTGCGATTGCCTCCAAAACGGCATCATCGACGCCCACACAAATCTCAAGCCGGCTGGCGAGCAGCGCGCGGATCGCCGAGACCCGCCGCACATCCGTGCTCGACTCTTTCACCGCCGCCAGATTCTCGTGTTCTGCGGCCAGATCGCGAATCTGTTCAGGAAGGAAATCAGTCCCGTAGGCGACGGGATTGTTGTAGAGCATGCAGGGGAGCGATGTAGCCTTAAACACCCCGGCAACGTGGGCCTTCATCTCGCGCCAGTCCCCCTTGTACACATAAGGAGGAAGAACCATCAGGCCATCGCAACCCAGATTCATTGCAACTCTCGCCAGCGACACCGCCTCTGCTGTCGAAAGCGCCGAGATCGCCGCAACCACCGGACCGCGCCCGTGAACCGCTTTGACACACGTGCGCAACACCGCCACCTTCTCTTCGACTGTTAGAGTTGCGCCTTCCCCCAGCGACCCGAGGGCCACGATGCCGGTGCAGCCCGCATCAAGGAGCAGTCGGCAGTGCTTCACCATGAAGGCGTGATCGATGCTGAGGTCGTTGTTGAAGCAAGTGGTGATTGCGGGCATCACGCCCTTCCAGTTCATCGAAAGCCTCCTCATCCCTGAGTACGAACCACTCCGCCCAAACTCTCTACCCGTGCCGGGAACACTGGCGGCCGAACCGAATCCGGATTCCACTGAAAAAGAAACTGCGCGGCCGGCCCGCATACTCTGCCCTGGCACGGTCCCATTCCGCAGCGAGTCTGCAACTTTGCCCCTCGCCACGACCGCTGCTCCCGCAGACGCGAGTAAGGAACGTCCTCGCACCGGCAAACAATTGTTTCTGCGGCAGGCAAGTCTCTCAACTCCGGGCGCAGGCGGAATGTCCGACTCAACATCCACTCAAAGCGGCGTGCTTTGCGTCGCTCGCCGAACAATTTTCGTGCTGCTGTCGCCTGCCCGACCGCAGCCAAGCCGGCGATCTGTCCCTCCACCAGCGCCAACTCTACGCCTCCAATGCCGGTGGGTTCCCCCGCGCAGAAAATGCCCTTGACCGATGTTTGCTGCAAGTCGTCCACCTCGACATAGCCGCCGCTGATCTTGCATTCCAGCAGCGATTGCAACTCCACATTCGGAACCAGGTGAAATCCGCAAGCCAGATAGTCGCACGGGATAACTGCCGTCTTGCCGTTTCGAGAAATAGTAACGCTTTCGACCGCTGACCCGCCGTGCGCTGCCAACGGCCAACAGTTCGCCGCGAACGGAATGCCCGTCAATTGCTTCTTCAATTGCAAGGCCTGAGTGATCTTTTCGGAATAGCCCAACAGTCCTGCACCGAACCGCGCTAGCCTGCTCCACGACGCCTGCTCGCAAATGACTGGGATCTCGGCACCCTGCTTGCGCAGGTATGCCGCGACCGCAAGTAGCAATGGCCCCGTTCCCGCGACCACCACGCGCTTGGCCCGAATCGGCAGTCCCGACTTGACCATTGCCTGCACGCCTCCCGCTCCCATCACGTTTGGCAGAGTCCAGCCCGGAAACGGTAGAAACCGTTCTCGAGCTCCGGTTGCCAGGATCAGACTCGTGTATCGCAATTCGCAGAGATCGTTGGTTCCCTCGGTCAAAAGCACGCCAGCTTCCGGTTGGTGAAAAACTCTCCTCCCGTACAGCTTGGTGACGTCCGCCTTCCGGAACTGCTCGCTCCATCGCATAGCATCGTCGTCATGCTCAGCTTCCGAACCTCTCCAGATCTGTCCGCCGCAGGCTGGATTGTCGTCGACGATCCCGACGTGGACCCCGAACTCAGCCGCCCGCGCCGCCGCTGCCATGCCCGCGGGCCCTGCACCGATCACAAGCACGTCGAACCGTTGTTGCGCGTCAGCCATCGGTTCTCACGTCCATTCCCGTTTCGCACGGAACCTGGCAACTCCGGCAATGCGCCACTCCGTTGATCGAAACGCGGCACTCATAGCAGATTCCCATCCCGCACAAAGGCCCGCGCGGTTCGCCGCTCACCGAAGTTCTGCACGCTTGTCCAGCGATTGCCACCGCTACCGCAACCGTAGCGCCGGCGCCGACACTCACCGGCGAACCGTTCACGGTCAACGTCACCGACGTGGAACTAGGCATGCGCAATTTCCTTCCCCGCGCGCGACGGCAAGTACGGTTCAATCGCAATCTCGGGTTTCGCCCCGGTGATCTGATCCACCAGGATTCTCGCCGTGGCCAGCGAAGTCGTGATCCCCAGCCCCTCATGCCCGGTCGCCAGAAACAGAGACTTGTCTCCGGGCCACGGACCAATCAGCGGCAACTTGTCCTGCGTGGCCGCGCGGAATCCAGTCCATGTACGCACCGCTGACATCGGCCCGAGTCCCGGCATGTATTCCTGCGCGCGCTGCAACATGCGCCGCAGGATTTCCTGATCGACCTCTTTATGTTCCGCTCCATATTGCCGCGACGACCCAATCAAAATCTGTCCCGTCCGGCGCGGCTGCACATTGAAGGCGACCGAATCACTGCTCACCGAATGAGCACTCTTCAAGTATCCAAGCTCCACTAACTGATGCCGCAGAAATCCGGGATACCGATCGGTAATCACCAGGTGGCCCTTGCGCTTCTTGATCTCGACTCCGCCTGTCAGGTCCGGTGACCAGGCTCCGGCCGCGTTGACAATCATCTCGCCGTGGATCTCGGCGCCGTCCGACAAGCGCACGCGCCCCTTGCCAATCTCTGTGACCGCTGCACCTAGCCGAAGCTCCGCCCCGTGCTTCTGTGCGCGCTCCATTAGAAAGCGCGCCGCGCACGGCGGATACAGCACCGCATCCTCCGCTACGAGCAGGCCACCAGCCATGCCGTCGCGCAAATTGGGTTCCAGCCGCTTCAAACCTTGCGAGTCGAGCACCGTCGTGGGCACTCCGTGCTCCGCATAAAACGAATGCTTGCGCCGCACCTCCGTCATTTCTTCTTCGTCGGTCGCAACCCAGATCGTTCCACATTGTTCGTACTCGACATCCCCTGGCAATTCTGGCCGTAACGCCTGCCAGAGTTGCTGCGAGTAACGAGTCAGGGCGAACTGCGCTTCGGAGTCGTCCATCACGACGATGTGTCCCATCCCAGCGGCGGTCGCGCCGCTTCCTACTACGTCGCGGTCCACGACCGCAACCCGCATCCCGCGCCGCGCGAACTCGTCGGCACAAGCTGCCCCTACGATCCCGGCACCCACAATCACCACGTCAAAGGTCGTGCTGCTCATACGATTGATTCAACAACGAACACGACACTGCAACTCGAGCTTTCGCGAATTCGACGATTAGTGTAGACAATATCCATTACCCTTGCACTGCCAGTCTCAGCGTGGAGGAAACGATGGCTCACTTCGGATCATGGTCTCGCAGGCACTTCTTAACCGCGGCCGCCGGCGCCGCCGGGTCGACCCTCCTGCCCAGCGTTTTGATGGCCGCTCCTCCGCAAGATCCCGTCGTCGACGCCACCCTGAAAGATGGCAAGCCCGTTCGTCGCGAGAGAGTCTCCTGGAAGGCATCGCCCTTTCCGTTGAAACAAGTACGTCTAGGCGACGGCCCGTGCAAAATCGCGATGGAAGCCGACCGTCAATATCTGCGCACGCTGCCTCCCGAACGTCTCCTGCATGCATTCCGCATCACCGCCGGTATACCCACGTCCGCGCAGCCGCTTGGTGGATGGGAAGCCCCCGACTGCGAACTCCGCGGCCACTACGCCGGCGGTCACTACCTCTCAGCGTGCGCGCTGATGTACGCCGCTTGCGGAGACGAAGACCTGAAGAACAACGCCGCCTCAGTCGTAGCCGGACTCGGCCAATGCCAGGCCGCCCTGAAAAGCGGTTACCTGAGCGCCTTTCCGGTGGAATTCTTCGATCGTCTGCGCGAGCGGCAGGAAGTTTGGGCTCCCTTCTACACCATCCACAAGATCATGGCTGGACTGCTCGACACGTACGTCTACTGCGGCAACGAGCAGGCTCTCGACGTGGTGGAGAAAATGGCCGCCTGGGTCGACCGCTGCACCGAGTCGCTCAGCTACGAACACATGCAGCGAGTGCTCGGCACCGAGTTTGGGGGCATGGGAGAAGTGCTTTGCAATCTCTACGCCGTGACCGGCAAGCAGGATTACCTGGAGATCGCACCGCGCTTCGATAAGAAGCAATTCTTCGACCCCCTCGCCGCGCACCGCGACGAACTCAAAGGCCTGCACGTGAACACGCACATTCCGCAAGTGATCGCCGCGGCGCGCTACTACGAACTGACGGGCGAACGCCGGTATCGCGACATCGCCGAATACTTCTGGAACGAAGTTGTGAGCGAGCGCTCTTACTGCACAGGCGGCACCAGCAACCGCGAATCGTGGAACACGGATCCCGGTAAGCTCTCCGCCGAACTGGGTCCCGACACCACGGAGTGCTGTTGCGCCTACAACATGATGAAGTTGACGCGCCACCTGTTTGGCTGGTCGCCCGCCGCCCGCCTCATGGACTACTACGAGCGCACGCTCTTCAACCACCGTCTCGGCACCATCAATCCCGAAGACGGCACCATGATGTACTACCTGCCGCTCGCATCGGGATACTGGAAGACGTTCGGCAAGCCTCTCGATGCTTTCTGGTGCTGTACCGGTACAGGCTCGGAAGAGTACGCCAAGCTGGCCGACACCATCTATTTCCACGACGACGATTCGCTCTACGTGAATCTCTACATCGCATCGCAGCTGGAGTGGCCGGAAAAAGGCTTGCAGCTGAAACAGGAGACTCGCTTCCCCGAACAACAAGGAACCACGTTCACCGTCACGACCAAGAGCCCCACGCAACTGGCGATCAACCTCCGCATCCCATACTGGGCGCAGGGTGGCAGCGTGAAAATCAACGGCTCACCGTTATCCGCGTTTTCCAACCCCAGCAGCTATCTGACTCTCAATCGCGTATGGAAGACCGGCGACAAGATTGAACTGAGCCTCCCGATGTCCCTGCATATCGACAGCATGCCCGACGACGAAACCATGCAGGCCGCAATGTACGGCCCGCTGGTCTTGGCGGGGCGCTTCGACGCCGTGACGAGAGAGATGACCTATAGCGGCTACGGTCCGAAGTCCGGCACCCAGAGCAAGGTACCCGACATCGTGGCCGACGCCACTCTCCCCACGGCATGGCTCGAGCCCGACTCGAAGCAGCCGCTTATGTTCCACGCGGTCGGCCAGCCACAGCCACTCACATTGGTTCCTCTGAACCAAGTGATCCACGAACGCTATGCGGTGTATTGGAAGGTGAAGCACAAGCCCACCTAGAACTCATCAGACCGGGGTTCATCAGACATTCGACGGACCGCTGGCTAGCGTCACACGTCCGGCGCTGCCGAACTCAATTGGCGGGTGGTGTTTCCGGCTTTGCGGGCTCGGCAGGCTTCGGTCCCTTCAGCTTGGCAAAGGATTCTTCCACCCGCGTCCGGAAGTCACCGCTGTCGTTGTGCTCGAATCCGCTATAGTTCGACTTGACTTGCATCTCGCACTCGGTGCCCTTCGACACAAGGGCGACGTGGTTGGCGCGCTGCAGAATCGCCCCTGAAACAGTGACGTGCGCCGCGTGCTTCACTTTGTATGTCGCCGCCATTAAGGTGTCGTTACTCTCCACGACGTCGTAGTTCTCCGCATTCCCAAGGACGTCTTTGACCGCTCCCCACAACTCACTGCAAGGAGCGGGATAGGTATTTTTGGAGGTCTTGCCGAATGCCGGCAGGGCAAGAAGGGATGCCAAAGCCATGGCCAGAAGTTTCGTCTTCGTCATCGCATGTCTCCTGGGACAGATGTGATTCGTAGAATGACAGAACGGAGCAATCCTGGTTTTTCAAGACAAAGAGACGATAGTCGCTCAAGATATTTTGTCAGTGCGCGAGGTCACGTTAGCTAAGGTCGACGTCGACAAAGCTCTCATCGCTCAACCTTCGTCGGCCGAAAGCGAAAACGGGATCTCAATCAGTCTTTGACAAAGGCATGCAGCTCCGTTTAATGTTCCGTTGCGTAAACGTTTACGAAAACGCTTTTGCCCGCTCCATTTTGAGGGCAGAGGATTCCTAGTTTTCCCCAAATGCTGCTGAAGTCACTGCGCGAAGAAGTGCTGGAAGCGAACCTGGAACTGGTTCGCCGCGGCCTCGTGCTCTACACGTTTGGTAACGCCAGCGGCATTGACCGCAGCCAGGGACTGGTCGCCATAAAACCCAGCGGTGTTCCCTATGAAGAACTTAAGCCCGAGCAGATCGTGATTTCCGATCTCACCGGAAAAATCGTCGACGGAACTCTGCGCCCGTCTTCAGACCTCGCCACGCATCTTGAGCTGTACAAACACTTTCCCAGCATCGGAGGCGTGGCGCACACGCACTCGGAGTTTGCCACCGCCTGGGCCCAGGCGGAAACGCCCATTCCATGCTTCGGCACCACGCACGCGGATTCTTTCCACGGCCCGATTCCCGTCACCGAGCCCCTGAGCACCTCTGAGATTGAAGGCGACTACGAGTTGGAAACGGGCGCCGCGATCTGCCGCACGTTTAAGAAACTCGATCCCAACGCAATTCCCGCGGTGCTGGTTGCCGGACACGCTCCATTTTGTTGGGGAGCGAACGCCGCCGAGGCCGCGCACCACGCCGTCATTCTGGAATATGTGGCGCGCATGGCGCTCCACACGCTGTCGATTAACGCTGAATCCCGGCCCTTAACGCGCGCATTGCACGACAAGCATTTCCTGCGCAAGCACGGCCGCAACGCCTACTACGGACAGGTAAAAACCTAATGAATCTAGCCCTCGCCGTCTCAGGTTCGTCCAGCCTGGTTCATCTTCATCCAGTGGACATGGTCATCGTGGCTTTCTATTTTGCGCTGGTGCTGGCCATCGGCGTCTATCTGAAAGGACGGGCCAACACCGGCGAAGATTTCTTCATGGCAGGCCGGGAAATGACGGCGTGGGTCGCCGGCCTGAGCTTTCTCTCGGCGAATCTGGGCGCACTGGAATTGATGGGCTGGGCTGGTTCCGCCTATCAATACGGCATTCTGGCGACGCACTGGTACTGGATCGGCGCGATTCCGGCCATGCTTTTTCTCGCGCTAGTGATGATGCCGTTTTATTACATCTCGAAGACTCACTCCGTTCCCGGCTATCTCAAACTGCGTTTCGGCGAACCTGCCCGCGCCCTATCCGCGATTTCTTTCGCCTTCATGACCGTGCTGATGAGCGGCGTCAACATGTTCGCCATGGCCAAGGTCATGCAAATCGTGTTGGGATGGGACATCAACTTCAGCATCTGGGTTTCGTCTCTCACCGTTGCGGTTTACGTGACGCTGGGCGGATTACGCTCCGCGATCTTTAACGAAGTGCTGCAGTTCTTTTTGATCTGGGCCGGTGCATTGTTGATTCCGATTCTTGGCCTCTACGAGGCCGGAGGGTGGGGCAACCTCAAGATTCTGATCGCGCAACGCGCGTCCGAACAATATGTCCACCTGTGGGCCGGTTTGGGCCACTTCAGTACCAATCCCATGGGCATTCACTGGACCGGCATCGTCTTCGGTCTCGGAGCGGTCATCTCCATGGGTTACTGGACAACGGATTTTCTCGTCGTGCAGCGCATTCTCGCCGCGAAAGACATTCGCAGCGCCGAGATGGCGCCGATCATCGGCGCAGGATTCAAGATGCTGGTGCCGATCATCGTGATTCTCCCCGGCTTGCTTGGTCTGGGCCTGCTCCCGATGAAACTGGTTCCGGAATCTGTGGCGACCGTCACTCATGGCTACAGTTACAACGACGTCCTTCCTCTCATGCTGGCGCGTTATTGCGGGCCGGGGCTGTTGGGCCTCGGCGTTACCGCGCTGATTGCCGGCTTTATGTCGGGCATGGCCGGGAACGTCAGCGCATTCACGACCGTCTGGACCTATGACATCTACCGCCCGCTGATCAACAGCAAAGGCAGCGACCACCACTACGTGAACATGGGACGCTGGACCACGATCATCGGCGTCCTGATCAGCGTCGGTACGGCGTACCTCGTGATGCGTTCGGCCAGCATCATGGACTATGTGCAGGCCCTGTTCAGCTTCTTCATTGCTCCATTATTTGGCACAGTGGTACTCGGTATGCTGTGGAAGCGTGCGACCGGCGCCGGCGGATTCTGGGGACTGCTTACCGGCACGCTTTGCTCTATCAGCATGTGGAGTTGGGTCAAGGTCGATCCGACGGCCCTGCGCTACGTTGCGCTCTCACCCGATGCCAAGGCCCTGGCGCAAGACATGTACCAGGCGTTGTGGTCTTTTCTGACATGCGTGATCGTGACCGTCGTCGTGAGTCTGTTGGGCAAGCCGCAGCCTGAGACTGCGCTGGCAGGCCTGGTCTATGGCGAGACGGCGATTCCGTCAGTCGGAAACGTCCCGCTGTATAAGAAGCCGCTGTTCTGGGCGGCGGTTGTTGGACTTATATTCATCGCGCTGAATATCATTTTCTGGTAGGTGGAGAACCTATGACAACAACTGGGAAATCGGCTTCAATCTGGTTCTTTATCGGTATTGCGCTGCTGGTCAACGGAGTTCTGATTCTCGGCGCGGGATTGTATGAATATGCGCATCCTCCGGCCCCTGAGGCCCAGGTCGTGCTGTTCCAGCTGCATGCCAGCGTGTGGTGGGGTGGACTCTTGACCCTGCTCGGCGGTTTCTATTCGTGGCACTACGCCCCATCGCGGGCACATGACTAACGGTTTACGAAATCATGGGAGAGATTTATGTCTGGCAAGAAAATGACAATGGGCGTCATCATCGGGAACCGCGGTTTCTTTCCCGATCAATTGGCGAAATCCGGGCGCGAAGAAATGATCCAGGCGCTGGCGAAGGCCGGCATGGATTCTGTCGTACTGGGTCCTGAGGATAGTAAACACGGCGCGGTAGAGACTCACGAAGAGGCCAAACGCTGCGCTGCGCTGTTCCAAAAGAATCGGGACAAAATCGATGGCGTAATCGTCTCGCTCCCCAACTTCGGTGACGAGCGCGCGATAGCCGACACGATGAGACTGTCGAAGCTCGACGTTCCAGTGCTGGTGCAGGCGACGCCCGACGATGCGGCGAACATGACCATTCTGCACCGCCGCGACAGCTTCTGCGGAAAAATGTCGGCGTGCAACAACCTGCGTCAATATGGCATTCCCTATTCGCTCACCAAGCTGCACACCGTGAGCCCGCAATCGAAGGAGTTTCAGAATGACCTGGCATGGTTTGCGGCGGTATGCCGCGTCGCCAACGGCATGCGCAACCTGCGCGTGGGCAGCATCGGCGCGCGGCCGACCGCGTTTAATACCGTACGCTACAGCGAAAAACTCCTCGAAGCGCACGGCATCTCCACCGAGACGCTTGATCTGTCAGAAGTTTTCGGCCGCATCGCCAAGCTGAAAGATGATCACTCTGGAGTGCAGGGCAAGCTCGCCGACATTCGAAAGTACGTCACTACCAGCGGAGTTCCCGATGCAGCGTTGATCAAGATGGCGAAACTCGGCTACGTTATCGACGACTGGATGAAGCAGACCGACGTCAAGATCAGCGCCGTGCAGTGCTGGACGTCGATGGAAGAATACTTCGGCGTCGTCCCCTGCACCATCATGAGCATGATGAGCAACAACCTGATTCCCGCGGCCTGCGAAGTCGATGTCTGCGGTACGCTGAGCATGCATGCTCTCGCGCTGGCATCGGAAACGCCGAGCGCGCTGCTCGACTGGAACAACAATTACGGCGACGATCCCAACAAAGCCGTCTGCTTCCACTGCAGCAACCTGCCGAAGCACTTCTTCCAGGACGTGCGCATGGATTTCCAGGAGATCATTGCCGGAACCGTCGGCAAGGAAAACACGTTTGGAACAGTCGTGGGCCGCGTGAAGCCCGGTGCGATGAGCTTCGCGCGCTTCTCGACCGACGACACCGCGGGAGTGATCCGCGGATACGTGGGCGAAGGCTCGTTCACCAGTGACGCGCTGAACACGTTTGGCGGCGTGGGCGTCGTGCAGATTGCAGAGCTACAGAAGTTGCTGCACTACATCTGCGAAAACGGCTTCGAGCATCACGTCGCGGCAAACTTCTCAACCACAGCGGCGGCCGTGCACGAAGCGTCGATCCGCTACTTGGGATACCAAATGCACTGGCACGGGAACTAGTTCTGTCTGAAACGTGGAAGAGCGGCCTTTAGGGTCGCGTAAAAAGTAGCCTCCTCGGATCAGGCTTTAGCCGCGGTTCTTGCACTGCTAGGCTGTGGTTTCTCCGAAGCTGGCTTCGAGAAGAGTAGATCGCATGGCCATTGTGGCGGGAGTAGACTTCGGCACGCTCAGCGTGCGGGTTTCCATTGTCGATAGCGAGCGCGGGCTGCTGGCTTCTGCGATCTCCGAATATCCTCTGCATCGCAAGCGCGAAGATCCCGACTTCGCGACCCAATCCCACGAAGACCACATGCGCGCTCTCGCCGAAGCCACTCGGCAGGCAGTGAAGTCCGCCGGAATCGCAGGCGATGATGTGCAGTCGATCGCGCTCGATACGACGGGTTCCAGCGTGATTCCCGTGGGCGACGGGATGGCTCCTCTCGATGACTACTACTTATGGTGCGATCACCGCGCAAAACAGGAAGCCGCCCAGATCACGGAGCTGGCGCGTCTGGAGAAATTACAAGCCATCGAGTGGTGCGGTGGCGTGTATTCCTCCGAATGGGGATTCGCCAAGCTGCTGCACTGGCTGCGTCACAATCCCGACAAGCGCTCAAAGTTCGTCAGCGCGTTCGAACACTGTGACATGGTCGCGGCCACGCTCTGCGGGATCACGGATGCTCGTCGCGTGAAGCGCAGTGTCTGCGCAATGGGGCATAAGTGGATGTGGAATGCGTCCCTGGGCGGCCTTCCACCGGAAAGTTTTCTCGCGAAGGTCGATCCACTTCTGGCGGGCGTGCGCCCGAAGCTCGAGGGCGAGTATGCGACCTCCGACCAGATCGCTGGGAAACTGGCGCCACAGTGGGCGGAGAAGCTCGGCCTGCGCGCGGGAATCCCGATTCCCGTTGGCGCGTTCGACGCACACTGGGACGCGATCGGCGCCGGGGCAAAAGAAGGTGACGTCGTCAACGTGGTCGGCACGTCGACCTGCATCATCGCGTACGCGCCCAAGGCGCAGTTGATTCCCGGAGTGTGCGGAGTCGTGCCGGGCAGCGTACATCCGCAGTTCACGGGCATCGAGGCGGGCCTTTCCGCGACCGGAGACATTTTCAGCGCGATCGCTCGCCGCGCGAACACGACCGTCGAAGAGCTGAGTAAAGGATTGGCGGGCTATCGCGCGGGCCAAACGGGCCTGCTGCGCATGACCTGGGACAACGGGGACCGCACGGTTCTGGTCAACCCGAATCTCGGCGGCATGACGCTGGGATGGAACCTGCTGCACACCGCACAGGACGAGCTGTTCGCCGCCATCGAGGGAACTGCGTTTCATACCCGCGTGATTCTCGATCGCATGAGTGAGTATGGCGCGCCCACGCTTCGGGTCATCAACGGAGGAGGCATTCCGCAGAATAATCCTGTGCTCAACCAGGTGTACGCGAACGTGCTGGGGCGTCCGGTGCTGGTTCCGAGCGGCAAAGTTACTGGCCTGGGTTCGGCAATCTTCGCATTCCTCGCAGCCGGGAGTTTCAAGTCGATTGCAGAGGCGCAGGACAAGATCTGTCCCACGCACACGGTCTACGAGCCGCAGGCAGACACGCAGGATGTATATCGCGAGCTCTACGAACTCTACTGCAAGATTTATTTTGAATTCGGCAGGCCGGAAGGATCGGCCTTCGGGAAGGTTCTCCCAAAGTTGATCCAGATTGCGCGTGGCTGATTGGCCCTACCCCCCGGCAATGGCGCCAATAATCAGGAACGGCTCCTTCCCCGACACCACCGCATCGGGCAGTAAAGCATCCGGAGATTCGTGGGTCAAATCCTCCTGGCAGGCAAAGAATCGCAAGAACGCGCGCCGCTGCTTGGTGACGTGGTCCCGGATCGCACCCTTCAGCATGGGATACGACGCCTCAACCGCATCCAGCACCGAGCGCTGCGTCACCGGACCGTCGACTTGAATCTCGACTTCGTGCCCCACGTGCGCCAGCGTGCAAAGATGTTGCGGAAGCTCAACGCGAATGACTACCGGCATCTCAACGGCATCCTCACTTTACATATGTCTCTTGCATATAAGAATCTTGCCACTGACCGCCCGCACGAATCCAGACTTCTCCAAAGACACTCTTTGCTTTCGATACTTCGCCGCCGGACTTGCCCTCATACTGCGCGATGTAGGTAACCAGAGCGGCATTCGGCCCGAGCGACTGCACTGTGAAATCACTGAGCGTGTAGCTGAGGAGTGTGAACTCATCCACGGAGTTGACTTCCGTTTTCTTGTCGCCGAAAGTGGTGAGGCCCTCCTCGAACTGCCGGAATCCGCCATCCAGCAATGCCGAAAGCGCGGCTTTGTCTTTGTTCTTGTAAGCCTCCCAGAGCTTCCGAACTTGCGCTTCGATTGGAGGAGCGAACGTTCCGGTCTTGGCCGCCTGCTGCTTCTCCTGCGCCACTGCCGCACTCGTCAACGCCAACAGCAATGCAACTGCAACCAGTGCTCTTTTCATTTTTCTCCTTGGATAAACCTCAGCGACGCTAGCAGCATAGGAGCGACAAAGTCAAAATCCCCACCCTCTCGCAAAAAGTGCGAGAAGGGTGGGGCACCCTGGAGCTTCGATTACGCCAGCGTCTGCACTTCCACCGACAACACCGCCGGAAGGTCGCGGACGATCGGATTCCAGCTGTCCCCTGCATCGGCGGAGCAGTACACTTGTCCGCCGGTGGTGCCGAAATAGATGCCGCACTTGTCGAGCTTGTCGACGGCCATCGCGTCGCGCAGCACATTGACGTAGCAGTTTTCCTGCGGCAAGCCCTTGGTCAGCGCCTCCCACTCGTTGCCGCCCGTGCGGCTGCGATACACGCGCAGCTTGCCTTCGTGCACGTAGTGCTCGCCGTCACTCTTGATCGGAAGTACATAAATCGTCTCCGGTTCGTGCGAGTGCACGTCGATGACGAAACCGAAGTCGGTGGGCAGGTTCCCGCTGATCTTCGTCCACTGGTCCCCGGCGTTATCCGATCGCATCACGTCCCAATGCTTCTGCATGAACAGCACTCCAGGACGCGTCGGATTCATCGCGATGTGATGCACGCAGTGCCCGATCTCGGCGGTGGGGTCTGGAATGTATTTCGAATACAGTCCCTTGTTGATCGGCTTCCAACTCTTGCCGCCATCGTCGGTGCGGAAAGCGCCCGCCGCGGAAATCGCAATGTAGATACGGTCAGGATTGCTGGGATCCAGAATCACCGTATGCAGGCACATGCCTCCGGCGCCAGGCTGCCACTTCGGGCCGGTGCCGTGGCCGCGCAGGCCGGGCAGTTCGTGCCAGTTCTGTCCGCCGTCGGTCGAGCGAAACAACGCGGCATCTTCGACTCCGGCGTACACCGTGTTGGGATCCGTGAGCGAGGGCTCGAGATGCCACACGCGCTTGAACTCCCACGGATGCTGCGTGCCGTCATACCACTGATGCGTCGTGAGCGGCGCAGCGGCCGCATCATACACTAACTTGTTGCTCTCGCCCTTCGGCATGCCGCCCGGACCCGCCGTCTCACCAGGCGGAGTTCCCGGCTGATGCCAAGTTTTGCCGCCGTCGTCGGAGCGTTGAATCACTTGTCCGAACCATCCGCTCGTTTGCGAGGCGTAAATGCGGTTCGGATCGACCGGCGATCCCTTCAGGTGATACAGCTCCCACCCGGCAAAGTGTGGGCCGCTGACTTCCCAGTTCTGACGTTTACCGTCGGCCGTAAGAATGAATGCGCCCTTGCGCGTGCCTACCAGGACCCGAACTTTGCTCATGCTGCACTCCTTTGCAGAGGTTTTTCGGGAATCGATTTTATACGATTTTCCCTGTGCGAATTTGGCAAGAGTCTACCTGTTGCCCGAAGAACGGCTTCGGGCTTGTCAGACCAACAGGACACAAACGTCAGTGTTTTGGCGATGTCGCGGGCTGGTAGACGCGGACATAGTCCACCAGCATCGTTTGGGGGAAGACGGACGACGCGTCGGGATTTCCAGGCCAGTCTCCTCCAACGGCAACGTTGAGTAAGAGGAAGAATGGGTAGTCGTAAACCCACTTCGTTTCCTTGGGCAAATCGGTCGGAGTGCGCGTTGCATACAGATGATCATCGACGTAGAAGCGGATCGCTTTCGGTTCCCACTCGACGGCGTACAGGTGAAAGTCGTCGGCAAAACTCGGGTTCCCAGGAAGAGAGAAAGATGAACCGATCCCGCCCGCGCCGGAATATCCCGGGCCGTGAATAGTGCCGTGAACCATCGCAGGTTCCTTGCCGATGTTCTCCATAATGTCGATTTCCCCACAATCGGGCCAGCCGGGTTTTTCAATGTCGTTGCCCAGCATCCAGAATGCGGGCCAGATCCCCTGCCCGCGCGGAATCTTCATGCGCGCTTCGAAGCGTCCGTAGGTTTGCGAAAACTTGCCCAGCGTTTTCAACCGCGCGGATGTGTAGTCCCTCGAAACGCCGTCGGCGCCCTTGTATTTTTCCTGCAGCACCTTGATCATAAGGTTGCCATCCTGTTGCCACGCGTTCTGAACCCGCTTGGTGTAGTACTCCAGCTCGTTGTTGCCCCAGCCTCCGCCGCCGGTTTCGGAGACCCATTTCGACGAGTCTACTGCCGACCCGTTCGGGCCATTGAACTCGTCGCTCCAAACCAGTTTCCACGCGGGACTGGCGGCCTGCGAACCGCTCGTCTGCGCAGCCGCAGTCACAACCCACACTCCGCCCAGAATCATTGCGAATAAGAGAGGACGCTGCCATTTCGATCTCATTGCCGCTCCGTGATCTTCAGAATGTCCCACCTATACTTTCGAACTATACTCACACACTCTACTCCCGCACTATACTCACCACGAACTGATTCCAGCCAGGAGAACTCTGTGTCGACCGAACAGACAAGACGTACCTTCCTGAAGTTATCCGCCGTGGGACTAACCGCAACTGCGACCTCCGACTTAGCATCCGCCCTCGCTCCTTCCGCCGCCCCACCTCCGGCCGGAGACATCTCGGTGAGAGTCACAAGTGGGAAACTTCGTTATGCCGCCGCCGATGGTCTGACGTGGCGCTCCGGCAAGTCGGGTGAGAACGCCATCGTCCTCGACCCCAGCAAGAAGTACCAGGAGATGCTGGGCTTCGGTGCGGCCTTTACCGACGCCGCCTGCTACATGTTCAACCAGCTTCCGGCACCGGCGCGCGACGAATTGTTTCATGATCTGTTCCATCCCTCGGAAATGGGAATGAACGTTTGCCGCACCTGCATCGGGTCGAGCGACTATTCCACCGAGATGTTCAGCTACGACGAAGGCGAGCCCGATCTCGAGATGAAGCGATTCTCCATCGCGCACGATCAAGCCTACGTGCTCCCCATGCTGCGGCAGGCGCGCAAGGTGAATCCAGACCTGTTTATATTTTCCTCGCCTTGGAGCCCTCCGGGATGGATGAAGGCTGGCGGCTCCATGCTCGGCGGCTCCATGCGGCAGCACTACTTCGGTCCGTACGCGCAATACTTTGTGAAGTTCCTGCAGGCCTACGCCTCGGAGGGCGTGCCAGTGCAGGCTGTCACCGTTCAGAACGAAGTCGACACGGACCAGGACGGCCGCATGCCGGCGTGCTCGTGGCCGCAGGAATACGAAATTGGGTTCGTCAAAAATCACCTGGGCCCCGCGCTCCAGCAGAGTGGTCTCCCCACAAAGATCTGGATGCTCGACCACAACTACAACCTCTGGGGACGCGCGATCTGCGAGCTCGATGAAGACGGCCTGCGCAAGTACTGCAACGCGATCGCATTCCACGGATACGTTGGCACTCCGGAAATGATGGACAAAGTGCACGACGCTCACCCCGACGCGCAGTTGTATTGGACCGAGGGAGGTCCAGACTACACGTCACCTGTGTACGCCACAGAATGGGCCACGTGGGGCCAGACGTTTACCCAGGCAATTCGGCACTGGTGCCAGGCAATCAGCGGGTGGAATCTGGCGCTTGACGAAAAAGGCCGACCGAACATCGGGCCGTTTCCATGCGGTGGAATGGTGACCATCAATTCGCAGACGAAAGAGATCACGCGCAGCGGACAGTATTGGGCATTCGCGCATTTCTCGCGCCACGTGCGACGAGGGGCGAAACGGTTTGACTCCACGAGCAAGATAGCCGACGTAGACCAGGTGGCCTTTGAGAATCCGGACGGACAAAAAGTTCTGGTCGTGACGAATTCGGCGTCCGCGAAGACGGCAACTCTTAAACAAGGAGATAGAATCGCCGAGCTTACTTTGCCAGCGGATTCCATGACGACCCTTTCCTGGAAGTGATCCAGGTCGTCCCAGCTCATCGAGTGGAAAGAATTACATGCCGGTCTCTGCCCGGCGGCATGCCGATTGGCCCAAAACCAGCCTAGAACCAAGGCCTTAGGTTTTGGCATTTGCTGTGCAACCCTTTACACGTTCCCGTCCTCTAGATAGACGTTGTTGCTTCGCCGGAGAAGCGACGGACGCGGAGGTTTGCGTCCCATCGAGTCAACGGCTGCGGGAATCGCTCCTCGTCTAGCGCTTCGTCTGGCGCCCTCGTCTACTGACGCGATCCTGTGGACCGCGCCGCATGTCTGAAGGCTGTTGTCCTGGTCAGCAGTCCGAATCATACGGCAGTGTCGCTTGTTCCCGGTGATGCCTGGGTTAAATCGCCCTTGCACGAATGGGCCTCGGAGGACGTGCCATATGCGATTGCTTAGCGCTCGACTTATCGTCTCGCTGATCATTGGCGTCACGCTGGTCTCGCTCTGCACGTCCTACTACCAGGTTCTCGCGCTCAACCGGGGCCTGCAAAAGGATCTGCAACGCCGCGCCGAGGTTCTGGGCGAGAGTCTCGGCCGGAACGTGGAACGTGATCTCGATCGGGACGCCCAACACACTTTGCAGCGCACCGTGCAGCAGTTCGCCAACCGTGAGCATCTGGCAGGACTGGCTGTCTATGATCCGCAGGGCCATCCCATTGCCGTCACGACCAGCATTGAGCCGTTGATGGCAAAAGCGCCTGCGACCGTACTGCAATCCCTCCAGCAAGATCATGATGCGAGCGCTTTCGTGCGCATGGGAAGCGCCTCAATTCATATCTACGCTCTGCCCTTGCACCGGGGCGACGATCTCATTGGCAGTTTGGCCATCGTGCACGACTCCGGATACATCCGGCAAGAGAGCCTGCGGATTTGGCGCGAGACTTTCCTGAGCGCGCTGGCGCACGTTGTCCTGATCGTCCTGATCACTCTGTTGATCGTGCGCTGGAGCATCGCCGGTCCAATCGCGCGCACGGCTCACTGGATGAAAGCCTTGCGCACAGGGCGAGGCACCGTGCGGATCAAAGTTCCTGATCTGGAGATGTTTCGTCCCCTGGCGCGGGAGGTGGCAACCTTCGCCGAGAGCCTGAACACGGCTCGTTCAGCGGCCGAGCTGGAAGCTCGTCTGCGCGAGAGCGGAGAATCGATGTGGACCGCCGACCGCCTCGCAGTACATGTGCGCGCCAAGCTGCAAGACGGCCGGCTCTTCGTAGTATCGAACCGTGAACCCTACACACACGTAAGGCGCGGAAAATCCGTCGAGGTCAACGTTCCGGCCAGCGGCTTGGTGACGGCCCTCGAGCCCGTGCTTCGCGCCTGCGATGGAACCTGGGTGGCGCACGGCTCCGGCGACGCCGATATGGAAATGGTGGACGCCAACGATCGCCTGCCGGTTCCACCAGATGATCCACGCTACTCGCTGCGTCGAGTCTGGCTCACCAAAGAGGAGGAGGAGGGGTATTACTACGGCTTTGCCAACGAGGGGTTGTGGCCGTTGTGCCATATCGCGCACACCCGCCCGTTGTTCCGCGCCAGTGACTGGAAGTACTATCAGGAAGTCAATCGCAAGTTTGCCGACGCACTGCTCGAAGAGATGGAGAACGTCAGCCGTCCGGTCGTGCTGGTGCAGGATTATCACTTTGCGCTGCTGCCGCGCTTGATCAAGCAGAGCCGGCCCGATGCGCGCGTGGCCATCTTCTGGCATATCCCATGGCCGAATCCCGAAGCTTTCGGAATCTGTCCGTGGCAGCGCGAGCTGGTGGACGGCCTGCTGGGCGCCGATCTTCTCGGATTCCAAATCCAGTCGCATTGCACCAACTTCCTGCAGACCGTCGATCGCATTGTTGAATCGCGCATCGACTGGGAACACTTCTCGGTGCAGCGCCTCGACCACTGCACAACCGTGCGCCCCTTCCCCATCAGTGTGGAGATGACCGACGCCGCCACCACCGAACCGCCGCGCGAATCAGCGTACGAAGAACGGGCGGCCCTGCTGAAGACCCTCGGCGTACAGGCTGCGCTCATGGGCGTCGGCGTCGATCGTATGGATTACACCAAGGGAATTCTCGAACGCTTTCTCGCTATCGAGCGCTTCCTGGAAAAGTATCCGCGCTACCAGGGAGTGTTCACCTTCGTGCAGATTGGCGCCCCCACGCGCACGCACATCAAGCGCTATCACGACCTGCAAGCCGAAGTGGAAGCGGAAGCCGACCGCATCAACTGGAGATTCCAGGCCGATCAATGGAAGCCCATCGTTCTTTTGAACCGGCAGCACAGTCATAAAGAGATCGAGCCTTATTACCGCGCCGCCGACCTCTGTCTGGTCACTTCGTTGCACGATGGAATGAACCTGGTGGCAAAGGAATTCGTCTCTACCCGGAGCGACGAGCGCGGCGTGCTGATTCTCAGTTGCTTCACTGGAGCGGCGCGCGAGTTGCGCGACGCCCTTCAAGTCAATCCTTACGACATCGATCAGACCGCAGAGGCGATTCGCGCGGCTCTCGAAATGCAACCCGAAGAAAAGGAGCTGCGCATGCAGCGCATGCGGAAACTCGTGCGCGAGAACAACGTGTACCGATGGGCGGGAACCCTGATTGGCGAACTCTGCGAAGTGCGCCTGGATGTGGCAGAAGAAGGCGGCAATCGCTTCCGTGCGGGCGCCTCGGTCGGCTAGCGCGGCCGCCAACAAAACTGTAAATCACCGGTGACTCATGCGGAAACCAGACAAGCCGTTCTACTTCAATACCTCCGAGCACTTGCTGCGCATCGGCAGGCAGAAGGCCACCACGCTCCCCGAGCTGTGGCAGGCTCTGCAAACCTGTCCCGATGATTCCATCTTCCAACATACGTTCCGTACCCTGCAGGAACACCACTTCATCCGCCAGGGATTCTCCAACGACTTTGCCCATTGGTGCCTTTCCGCCTGCAACGAGCCGGTGCTCGCCGAACAGTTGGCCAGTGTTGACGTGCGGGAGTTTACCGCGATCGAGGGTCTGCGCCGGAGGATGGTCGCCATCGTCGATGACTTTCTGCAGCAGCATCCCCGATCCAGTGCCAAGGCGGGCCACGAGCCGTTCTATTTCTGCGCCGCTGACATCGTGGTGCTGCCCACGCCATTTTCGCCGGACTCCGTGCCCGGCTTCCTCGATGGCCTGAAGCAAGTCAGCGTGCACTCCATTCATCATCACTTCATTGAAGCGCGGCTCCGCCTGCATCTGATGTCGAACGATTTCTCGCAGTGGCTGGAGGAAGAAGTCGGTCTGCCTCAGGCCGCCGACGCAATAGAGCGCATCGACATCTATACCAACACGATGGAAGGCGTCCGCCAGCAGATCGCCACCATCGTCGAACAATCTTTGAACTAGCACTGCGAGGTAGGACAGCCAGTTAGGACAGTGAGATAGACAGCGATGAAGTCACAGTCACAAGATCAGCGCGCCACCGTCAGCAATTCCGCCGCAGACCCACACCCTCGAGCCGATGCCACGGAGACCGCGCCTGAGATCGAGTCGCCCGAGCCCGTGCGAGCGGTCCCCGCTCGTGGAAGCGGCAGATCTCTTCCCGCGAGTGTGCTCACGCCGCCTCCGCCCGCTCCCTCTCCCCATCTGGACGACTACCAGAACATCATCGGCCAGGGCCTATTGGATGCTCTCCGCTTTCTGGCCCGAGATCTGAAAGGCAAGTCGATCAAGATGGTCAACTCCACCGCCGTCGGCGGCGGCGTCGCCGAGATGCTGAACCGCCTGGTGCCGCTGCTCTCCGAATTGGAAGTGCCCACGCACTGGGATGTCATCACCGGAGGCAACGATTTCTTTGAAGTCACCAAAGCCTTCCACAATGCGCTGCACGGCAGTCCCTACGAACTCACGAAAGCTGCCCAGGAAATATTCCTGACGTATAACGAGCAGAATCGCGAGCGTCTGCAATTTGGCGAAGAGATGGTCGTGATCCACGACCCTCAGCCAGTCGGCCTGATCCGCTCTCGTGAAACGTCGCGCGCCAGTTGGGTCTGGCGCTGTCACATCGACCTGTCGAATCCCGATGCGCACGTGTGGGAATTCTTGCGGCCCTTCGTGGAGCGCTACGACGCCGCGATTTTTTCCTCGCAATCGTTTGCCCGGCAACTTCCTATCCCGCAATATCTCTTCTACCCCTGTATCGACCCGCTTTCGGAGAAGAACAAAGAACTGCCGGATGCCGTCGTGCAGAAGATCTGTGACGATTTTGGCATCGACCGCTCGCGTCCGATCGTGACCCAGGTCTCGCGCTTCGACCGCCTGAAAGATCCCGTGGGCGTGGTGCAGGCCTACAAGCTCGCGAAGAAGTACGTGGACTGCCAGCTGGTCCTGGCCGGTGGTGGCGCCTCCGACGATCCGGAAGGCGCGGCCGTCTTGCAGGAAGTGAAAGAGGCAGCAGGCAACGATCCGGACATCATCATCCTCGATCTCCCGCCCTGGTGTGCGCTCGAAATCAATGCCATTCAGCGCGCCTCCACGATCGTGGTGCAGAAATCTCTGAAGGAAGGATTTGGCCTGACCGTCACTGAGGCGCTCTGGAAAGGGAAGCCCACGATCGCTGGAGCCGTCGGCGGCATCCCCAACCAGATCATTCACAAACTTACCGGTGTTCTTGTTCACTCAGTGGAAGGATGCGCGTTCCAGATTCGCTACTTGCTGACGCACCCCGACTTCGCGAAGCGGATCGGCGCGAGCGGGCGCGAGCACGTGAAGGAAAACTTCCTGATGACCACGAATGTAAAGCGCTGGCTGCTGCTGTTCCGCATCCTGGAGCGCGCCAAATCCCGCCGCGGACCGGGACGCTGAATCGTAGCGCCAGCATCCCTTCGACGCGCTCCCCGCCAAGTCCAAGCCTCTGCCCCGACTCAGATCAAGCGCGTTCGCGAGTCTCGACCGCCGCGCCCAACCGCGCATCCGCCAGATCGAAGTAGGCGCTGGGAAGCTTGGGAACCACCTTCATGCGGCGAGGAACACTTTCCTTTTCAATTTGCCGCAGAACCGTATCCGCAGCGGACTCGCCCAATTCCGACAGCCACACCCGCGTCTCGTCGGCCAGCGGTTCCGGAAAATCAATGTACTCGAGTTCCACTGACGCCACCGGCAATGCGAGTTCTTGCGGCAAAATGGCATCGATCGCGATGACGCCTTCAATCCCACGCTGTTGCAGTTGAACCGGAATCGTGTTCCATTCCGAGGCGCAATCAAAGGTTGCGAGCGCAAGCAGGTATCCGCGTCGGTGCAACAGCTTTTGCACTCCGGCCACGACCCGCGCCACCGGCGCCAGGCCAATATCGGAAGTCACGGCCGCAACTACGCGGGTTCGTTTGGTCCGCAAAGATCGCGCCCACAGATTTGGACGGTAGTTCAATTCGCCTGCCGCGCGGAAGACCCGCTCTTTCGTTCGCTGCGGAATCGCCCACGATGCAGGCGTATTGTTCAACACGGCTGAAACCGAACACGGGGCCAATCCAACACGTTCGGCGACGGTGCGCAGGCTCACAACAGTTTTCTTGTCAGACACATCTCCCCCTCATCCATTTCGGGATTCTCCAACGCCCTGGCCTTTTCAGTTACCGGTGCGGGCCTTCATTCAGACGACGAAGTCAACCACAGGACCCATTCGCGGGGAAACCAGACTGCTCAAAGTCTGTATGTGCTTCTGCCACTCTGCAGAAGATGTCTAACTACTCTGAGGCAGACTCGGGCAAATAGTCCAACGCAAAAAATCCATTGGAAAGATCAGCGCAGCGATGGGGGGTCGTGAGGTGCGGGAGAGCGAGATGCCTTCTCGTGCGGTCGTCCTGAATCGTCATGGCAATGCCTTAGGTAGCGACCGATTCAAGCCTACAGAGAACACCGTATAGGACCGCTGCGCAATGTGAGGCAGATTTGCCATGTGTCGCCTCGTCATCTCGATCTACGCATTCGCGAACTGTGCGCTCGCGCCGTCTCCGCAGACGATAAGAGTTTCGCGCCGATTCTTTCGGAACTCCGGTCTGCTCTCCACGAGCACGCGGCCAAGATGCGCGAGATGGCAGTGCGACAGATAGCACCACGGAGAAAAACCACGCTTCGACGCACGGAGGAAGAGTCATGCAAGTCGACGCTGACGCCAACCGGCGATTGCAGGAATTGATCACCAAAATTGAAGTAGAACAGGATCCGAAACACTTCTCGGTTCTGGTCGAAGAACTCAACCGTCTGCTTGAGAAGAAGTCGTCGATCCCGGTGCGGCCTGCTCCCCAATCCTGAGGTTCCTTCAACGAAGTTCCCGCACGGCCCTGCGGACTACGCCAATCTATTTGCCTTCAAACTGGCCGCGCCGCCGCGCCTCCTCGCAAGCCTCGACTGGATCGCGTCCAGTCATCTCTTTGTACCAGGCAGGATGGAACGTCCAAGCCCACGCCTCGCTGACCGCGCCACGAATCATGGCTTGGAACGTCCCGGGCTCGCCGATCGTGCTCAGGTAGATGTGAATGAAGATCCCGCCCAGCATGATCAGAGCTGAGATGTCGTGCAGCACGTAGCTGACCGCGACGGGCCAGCGCCCGAAGGTCCGCGTGCCCATCCACAGAATGATTCCAGTGATCAGATAGACCGCGCACCCGCCCACGATCTCCCAGAACTGCACTTTCTGTCCGGCGTTGAAGAAGCCGGTCTCGGGCGGATCCTGTTTTTCTGTGCCGCCGAAAATCTTTCTGACATTCCGCATCCACTTCGTGTCGCCCGCCGTCCACTTCATCGGACGGATCCAGTTCAGCGTCTGCAGGCCGAAGAAAATTACAAACCCGAGACCGAACCAGGGGTGCATTTCACGGCTCAACGGTCCGCCTCCGAAGATGGGTGTGAACCAGCGGAAAAGCCACGGCATATAAATGCCAAATCCGGTGAACAACGCGAGGAAAAAGAAAAGAGCGACCATCCAATGCAGGAAGCGCGTGTACACCGGGTGACGCAGTAGTTCGCCCGCGTAGACTTCGTTCATCCCGATCCGATTGAAGGCGGCGCGCGCTTTGTCGTCAAAACGTTCAACTGCGGTCGACATCAGGCCTCCTTCTTAAGCGGCGGCTCGGGTTGCTGACGGCGCGGGCCCACCGTCACGTAGTGCAGCCAAACTCCCACCAGCCCGAACAGCGCGAACGTTCCCAGCACCGGCTTGAACAGCCACTTCCAGACCGTGTAGCTCCACGGGATCACTGGGTTCTTCGGCAACCCGCCATAGCGCTCAGGATTCTCCGCGTCGTGCAAAATGTAAACCACGTGCGTGCCGCCGATCGACTGCGGATCGTACACGCCCGCCTGCTCGAATCCGAAATTTTCGCGGAGTTGTTTCGCGCGCTCTTCCGCGATGTACTTCATATCATCCTTGGTGCCAAACTTCAGGCATCCCGTGGGGCACGCCTTGATGCAAGCCGGTTCCAGCCCGCCGCCCACGCGGTCCGAACACAAAGTGCACTTGTAGACCTTTTTCGTCGCCGGATTGAACTTAGGAATGTCATACGGACATCCCGAAACGCAAAACTCGCAGCCGATGCAATTCTCCTGCTGGAAATCGACAATGCCGTTGGTGTATTGCACGATTGCGCCATCGGCCGGACACGCACGCAGGCAGCCGGGATCGGCGCAGTGCATGCACTGGTCCTTGCGCATGAGCCACTGGATGGTTCCGTCCTCGCGCTGATGCTCATTGAACTTGATCAGGTTCCAGTAATTCCAGCGCGTCTCCGGCATCGTCTGGTAGGTGTTGTCGAACGTGGTGGGACTGAACGGCATGTCGTTCCACTCGACGCACGCCACCTCACAAGCCTTGCATCCGATGCAGATCGTGGTGTCGATCAGCTTGCAGACTTCCGGATCGCGCTGCATGTCGAACCCGGCTGCCGCCCCGGAGTGTCCCGAGATTTGCCGAATCTGAAGTGTCTTGCGCTCGCTCATACTTGCCTGCTCGTGTAAATCTTGGCCGTCCGATGGCGTCTTCTTCCGCCTCCGCAACCGTGGAAGAGCGGCCCTTCAGAGCCTGCCCTGAGCCTGTCGAAGGGGCCGCGAAAAGACGCCCATAATTTCAGGGCTTTAGCACCTGTGACTCCCCATCTACACTTTCTCGATCTTCACCAGAAACCCCTTGAACTCCGGAGTGAACGCGTTCGGATCAATCACCGTCGGAGTCAACTGATTCGTAAGAGTCTTCGCCGTCTTGCCCTCGTCTTCCGCAATGCCCCGGAATCCCCAGTGAATCGGGATGCCGATCTGGAACATCTCTTTGCCGTCGATCTTCATCGGCCGGATGCGCCGCGTGACCATCGCTTTGGCAATGTAGTGGCTGCGCGCACTCGTCACTCTGACGTTCTCTCCGCCGCGAATCCCCATGCGATCCGCAAGTTCCGCCGGAACTTCCACGAAGGGCTCCGGAACCAGTTGCACGTTCATGGGATTGTTCTTCGTCCAGTAGTGATAGTGCTCAGTCAGCCGGTACGTCGTGCAGATCACATTGAACCCCTGCTCAACCGTGCCGTACTTGTCCATGTCAGTCTTGTATTTCTTCACCACCGGATTGTTGGATTGATTCGGGTGCAGCGGATTCGCGATCGGGCTCTCGATCGGCTCATAGAATTCGGGGAACGGCCCGTCCGCCATGGCGCCGAGCGGCACGAACAACCGGCCCACGCCCTCGGGATTCATGATGAATGGTCCCATGTGATCCTTCGGTGGCGAATCGGCTTTGAAGTCGGGTACGTCGACTCCAGCCCAGGACTGTTTCCCTTCGTCCCACCAAACCTGACGCCGGGGTGCGTCCCACGGTTTGCCGTCGACGTCGCACGATGCACGGTTGTACAGCACTCGCCGGTTCATCGGCCACGACCACGCCCAGTTCGGATAGACACCCAGGCCGGACGGATCCTCGGTGCCGCGGCGCTGAGTGAGTGCCCCAGCCTCGGTCCATGATCCGCAGTACAGCCAGTTGCCGGAGAGCGTTGTCCCGTCATCCTTGAGCCAGGCGAATCCCGGAAGTTGCTGCCCGGCTTTGATCGTCACATTCGTCTTGGGATCAGTGATATCCGCAAGCGCTTTCCCGTTGATCTCCTTCGCCACTTCCGCCAGAGACGGGTTGTACGGATTCGTATAAGCAAACGTCGCATTCAGAATCGGGTCGGGGAACTTGCCGCCGTCCTTCTTATAGAGGTCCCGTACTTTCAGAAAGATCGTCGCCAGAATTTCCTGATCCAGCCTCGCCTGACCCGGCGGCGGCAGCGCCACGTTTTTCCACTGCAGCCAGCGCGCGGAATTTACGAACGTTCCATCCTTCTCGGCAAAGCCCGCGCCCGGCAGGCGATACACGGTGGTATTGATTTTTTTCTGCTCGTCCGCAGAAATCCCCGGCGCACGCCAGAATTCGCTGGTCTCATCCGGATAGATTTCGCAAACCACCAGCCAGTCGGCTTTCTTCAAAGCATCAATGTTCTTCTGCGAATCGGGCCCGATCATCACGCCATTCATGCCGAAGGCGAAGATGCCTTTAACCTTGCCTTCGTACATGTCGTTCCAGATGTTCACCCAGGAATAGTTGCGGTCGATCTTCGGCAGGTAGTGGAACGCGTAATCGTTCTGTTTGGTGGCCGCGTTGCCGTACATCGCCTTGAGGAACGACACGGCAAATTTCGGGGTGTTCGACCAGTAATTGAAGGAATCCCACAGATCGGGCTTCGCGGCATTGGGAGTGATGCGCTTCAGGTAAGTCGCGAGATCCTCGTCGGAGGGATTGGGCATTTTCAGATAACCCGGCAATATGTCGAAGATGCCGGCCATGTCGGTAGCGCCCTGAATATTCGAATGTCCTCGCAGTGCGTTTATACCGCCGCCCGCACGTCCGATATTCCCCATCAGCAGTTGCAGCATCGCGGCTGTACGGATGATCTGTGTTCCGAAGCTGTGCTGCGTCCAGCCCACGGCATAAATAATCGTGGCGACCTTCTTCATGTCGCCATCTTTGCGGACCGACGTATACAGATCCGCCGCCTTCACGAACTGATCCTTTGGAATGCCGGTGATGCGCTCGACCATCTCCGGCGTGTAGCGTTCGTACTGCTTCTTCAGCAGTTGAAACACGCAGCGCGGATGCTGCAGCGAGAGGTCGTAGGCGGTCTTCGGCGGAAGCGCAGGTGGAGGTGCTGGCGTCGCGCCCGGTGCTGCCGGCTTCGCCACAGCCTGAACACTTCCGGCAGCAACCGCTTTGCCCTCTAAGTTGCCGCCCTCCTCGTAGTTCCAGGTCGCCTTGTCATAAACCTGCTTCTGCGGATCGAACCCGGAGTACAGCCCATCGTCCGGAAGCTTGAATCCTTCCTTGATGACGAATGCGGCGTTCGTGTAGTTGACCAGATAGTCGTGGGCGATGCGGTTGTTCTCAATCGCGTAGTGGATGAGCCCGCCAAGAAACGCAATGTCGGCGCCCGCGCGAATCTGCAGATACATGTCCGCAGTCGCGGCCGTCCGCGTGAGGCGCGGGTCGACCACGATGGTTTTCGCGTTGCGGTGAATCTTGGCTTCAATCGCCCACTTGAAGCCGCAAGGATGGTTCTCGGCTGGATTTCCACCCATGATCAACATCATGTCGGTGTTCTTGATGTCGATCCAGCCATTGGTCATTGCCCCGCGTCCGAATGTTGGCCCCAAACTGGAGACCGTAGGGCCGTGTCAAACCCGGGCCTGGTTTTCCAGGTAGCAGACCCCCAGGCTGCGCATGCTTTTGACCACCAGATAATTGAACTCGTTGGTGTCGGTGCAGCCGCCGGTGAAGGAGATGCCTTCGCAGCGGTTGACGATGTGTCCGTTCGCGTCTTTCTCCACGAAGGTGTCGTCGCGCGTCTTCTTCACCTTCTGCGCGATCTCGTCGTAGGCCTGCTCCCACGTGATGTCTTCCCACTCCGTCGCGCCCGGTCGCCGCACCTGCGGCTTGAGCAGCCGGCGGTCGTTCATAATGTCTTGCTCAAGCGACGACCCCTTGGGACACAGCGTTCCGCGGTTGATGGGGTGGTCGGGATCGCCCTCCACGTGCACCACCTGCGGGATCGCGTTCTTGGCCTTGTCGCCCAGCGTGTAGATAATGACGCCACAACTCACCGAACAATATGGACAGGTGCTGCGCGTCTCGCTGGCGCGCGATATCTTCAAGTTCTGGGTTTGGGCATAGACCGGAGTGAGATCGAAGCCAAGTACAGAAAGGCCTGCACCACCGAGGATGGTGCCCTTGAGAAACGTCCTGCGGGAGAATTCCATAAAAACCTCCAGCAACTACCGCGCGCGGTCAACTGCAATGCGGACCCTGGTCAACTAGGATGTTCGACGGAGGTTGAAGGTTGCGGTCACCGCAATACTTACTCCCGGCAACCGAGTCGTACCCAAACAGAATTTGGAAACTATACCTCCGGTTCCTGATGGCCGTCAATGGGAAGAACTCCGTAGAAGTGGAATACTCGCCAGCGGGCTCCAGATCCTCCTCTCCTACTTTCGAAAGAAGGCTAGCGCCATTTGAACAAACTGACTCCTGGCAATTTGGAAGACGGGCCCATGGCCGCCATTTGGCACGACCCACAAGGCGGAACGGGGAATGGCACGATACATCTCTACCGCCATCTCGACCGGATAGAGAAAATCGCGGTCTCCGTAGACGATTAAGGTCGACGCAGTGATTCTTCGCAATGACGGCGGCGTGAAGTTCATGTCGTCATAACTATCCTTCATCCCGCGTTGCCATTCCCACAAGGCCACGATCTGCTCGTCGCCAAGTCTGTGGCGTTTTCGCATTGCCTCCCACTCGGCTGCGGACTGGTTCTCGACTACAACCTGCCGCATGATCGCCCGGGCCTGCTCAGGGAAATACATCGTCGCGCTGACCAGAACCATGGCTTCAATTCGGTCAGGTTGCAGCGTCGCCATATGGAGAAGAATGTTGCCACCCATGCTCAGGCCGATCGCCTTGCATCTATCGATGCCCAGGTGGTCCAGGAGTGTGAGAGCATCCAGGGCACACTGCCGATGGGTGATCGTCTTTTGCGGATTCGTCGAGCGCCCGTGCCCCCGGGCGTCTGGGAGGATAAACGCATACCCCTTTAAGAATCGATCGCGCCCAGCGTGAACCCAATCTTCATGGCAGCCACCGCCGCCATGAAGTAGGAGGAGAGGCTCTCCCGAACCGACCGTCTCGTAGAACATCTCGATGCCGTTGATCTGCGCGGTTCCAGTTTTCATGGCTGCAGTATCGCCGTGGTTGCATAAACAAACAATCTCGGAAATGCGGCTGATATAATGCACAATCCACTTTCAGCCAGCGCAATAGAGCATTCTTGAACGCACTTGGGATCTCATTCGCGACTGAGCTGATAATCGGCCGATGAAGGTCTCGCCCTGGCAACGGAGTATTCACCGCGCACAAGAACTTGCCAGCCAACACCCATTCGCTGCGGAAATTCTTGGATTCTTCGTTCACGTCGCCCGCTTTCAGGACGAACTGCACCACCGGTTGAGCGCGGCGTTGCAGTCCCCGGCGGCTTCTGCGGATCGCGACCTCACCGCTTCGGAACTGTCAGAACTCAGTTCGAGATTTGAGCCGTTTCTGTCGATGGCCGAAGCGCATGGCCCGAAGCCGCTGGCCGAACTGAGCCGTGAACTGCGCGCCCGTGGCCGCGCGGCCTGGTCTGATCTGCTGCGGCTCGGCTGGACCACCCACTCCGTAGTCGACGCGCCGGGACTCCTCGCCCAAGCCTTCCTTCAGCCCTACGCCGAGCTACTGCGTTCGCGAGCCCAGCTTCGCCCCAGTCAGACTACGTATGCTCTGTGTCCTTTCTGTAATCGCAAGCCCGCTCTCGGCGTACTGCGGCAGATGGGCGACGGCGGTGCGCGCTCCATGATCTGTTCCTTCTGCCTTGCCGAATGGGAGTTCCGACGCATCGTCTGCCCGGGATGCGGCGAGGAGAATGACAAGCAGTTGGCCGTCTACACGGCCAGTGACTTCGACTACATTCGGGTGGAATGCTGCGACTCCTGCAAGACCTACATCAAAACCATCGACCTGACGAAAAACGGCCGCGCCGAGCCGCTCGTCGACGAACTGGCCTCCGCTCCACTCGACCTCTGGGCCCGCGAGCACGGCTACGCCAAGCTGCAAACCAACCTCATGGGAATGTGATCCCTGGTCTCATGATTCTGAAAGACAAAGACTGAACCACGAAGGACACGAAGGTTCACGAAGGAGTTCATTGCGCGCATCAGGATTCCCTTCGTGTACCTTAGTGTCCTTTGTGGTAAATGTCTTCGCCAGACGTGGAACGTGCGGCCTCCGAATACGTGCGCTATCCTCACAAGATGGGTAGCGGCTTTCCATCCCGCGGAGACCAGCAGCTGATCCAGATCGTGGACTCCGCGCTGGCCGATGCTACACGCCGCAGCGGTGCATGGCTAGCCTGTCGCCCCGGATGCACGCAGTGCTGCATCGGCGCATTCCCGATCAATCAACTCGACGCTCTGCGTTTGCGGCGAGGCCTGGCCGATCTGGAAAAGCGCGCCCCGGAACGTGCCGCACGAGTCCGCCAGCGTGCACGTGAGTCGGTGGCCCGGCTGGCACCGGAGTTTCCCGGAGATCCCGTCAGCGGCCTGCTGTACGAAGGAGCAGACGCCGAGGAACAGTTCGCCGACTTTGCCAACGACGAACCTTGCCCGGTCCTTGATCCTGAGACTGGTCTCTGCGAGCTCTACGAATCGCGCCCCATGACCTGCCGCGTCTTCGGCCCCCCGGTGCGATCAGAAGACGGCCTTGGGGTTTGCGAGCTCTGCTTTCAAGGCGCGTCCGACAAGGAAATTGCGGCCTGCGAAATGACTCCCGATCCAGACGATCTGGAATCGCGTCTGCTCAAGCAGCTCGAGAAGAGCACCGGCAAGCGTGGAGATACGATCATGGCCTTCTACCTCGCCTCCTGATCTGACCGAATCAGGCTTGCTTCTTCTCCAACTCTGCCCAGCGCGCGTACAGTTCATCCACTTCGTGCTGTGCGCTTTCCAGATCCGCATGAGCATTCATCAAACGAGTCGCGTCGCTTGCAATCGCCGGGTCCTCGGCAGCCGCGCGCTTCGCCTCGAGCACGTGCTCTGCCGCCGCGACGCGATCTTCAATGCTCGCGTACTCGCGGGCTTCGAGATATGAGAGCTTCTTCTTCGATGAGGTCGATTGCGGCGCTGCTCGCGGCGTGTCGCGTGCTTCGGTCTGTGCCGCTTGCAGCCGATGTGCCTGCCAGGTCTCCCATTGCGTGTAGTCAGCGAAGCGCTCGGCGCCGCCCTGACCATCCAGGCCGAGCACGATGGTCGACACTCGATCGAGCATGTAGCGATCATGCGTCACCAGCACGAGCGAGCCTCGGAACTCCAGCAGGCTCTCCTCCAAAATCTCAAGCGTCGGAATGTCGAGGTCATTGGTAGGTTCATCGAGCAGAAGAACGTCGGCAGGCTGCAGCATCAACTGAGCGATCAAGACTCGTGCCCGTTCACCTCCTGATAGACGCTCTACCGGCTGGTTGAGTTGTTCGCCCTTGAACAGGAACTTCGCCGCCCACGACGCTACGTGCACCACGCGATCCTGATAGATGACCGAATCTCCCTCTGGAGCCAGCGCCCGGCGCAACGTCACATTCGGATCAAGCTCGCGGCGCTGGTCGAAATACACGATGCGCAACTTCTCCGCGCGACGAATCTCTCCAGCGGTCGCCGCTACTTCGCCGCGCAACAGTCGCAGCAAAGTTGTCTTGCCGCTGCCATTCGGGCCCACCAGACCAACGCGAAGCCCCGCGGAAATGATGAAGTTCAATCCCTGAAACAGCCTCCGCCCGCCGATCTCATAGGACACACCCTGCAGTTCGATCAAGCGCTTGGTCTTGCGGTCGGTGGCGGAGAAATCGATTTGCGCAGAGCTGCTGCGGGTGCGCGTGTTCAGGTCCGCGAGTTCTTCCATCAATTCACCGGCTTTGCCGATGCGCGCCTTCGATTTTCGCGTGCGCGCCTTGGCCCCGCGGCGCAGCCATTCAATCTCCGAATGAACCAGATTCTCAAGGGCTTCCTGACGCTTGGCCTGCGCGTGCAGAAATTCTTCCTTCTTCTCGAGGAAGGTGCTGTAGCGTCCCTTCACCCGCAGCAATCCGTCCGGATAGACGCGGCTGAGTTCTGCCATCTCGGTGGCAACGTTCTCCAGGAAGTAGCGATCGTGGCTGATGACCACGCAAGCGAAGCCAGCCTGCTCCAGCACCTCTTCGAGCCACTCGATGCCAGCCAGGTCGAGATGGTTCGTGGGCTCGTCGAGAAGCAGGATGTCGGGACCTTGCACCAATGCTTCGACGATCGCCAGCCGCTTCTGCCATCCGCCGGAGAGCGCGGACGCTTCGGCGTCAAGGTCCACAAAGCCCGCGCGGCCCAGCGTCTCGGCAAAGCGCGTGCGCCGCTCCGACTCGGGTACCGCGGAACTTTTCAGTGCGGCATCGACCACCGACCGCACCGTGTCACCGGCGCGGAATGCCGACTCCTGCTCTACATAGCTCAGGCGAATCCGTTTGCGGACGGCGATCTCTCCGTCATCTGTGTCTTCTGTTCCGGCGAGAATTCGCAGCAGCGTGGATTTGCCCGAGCCGTTCGGGCCGATGAGCCCAATGCGGTCGCCCTCAGAAACGGTGAAGGACACGTTCCGAAACAGCGGGTCAGCTCCAAAGGCTTTCGAGATGCTGCGAACATTAATCAGCGGCGGCAACGCGGTTCGATCTCCTGGGGGCGAATAAAGGTCTAGCTTGAGATTATCAGGAAGGTCCACTTGGG
This sequence comes from uncultured Acidobacteriaceae bacterium, assembly GCA_963701935.1. Taxonomy (GTDB): domain Bacteria; phylum Acidobacteriota; class Terriglobia; order Terriglobales; family Acidobacteriaceae; genus Sulfotelmatobacter. The sequence continues at coordinate 186,142 of CAVPBT010000009.1, forward strand.
GCCGGCGGCTGAGCCTGCATGCCGACGGCTGCGCCGACCGGGCGGGAATTGCGGTGACCTTGCCTCTCTGATTTTTTTTCATCTCCTTTTCTAAAATCTTCATTTCAAACAACTTATGAGCGCGGGATCGGGTTGAGGGCCGGCAAAATATTGAGCCACAAGGACTTGCAGGTAAAATCTTCCAAAATAAGGAGTTAGCTGCGGACTTCCGACCGTTCTTTCTCGGCGCTTTTCGTAAGGGATTTGCTTTCTTATAGTTATGCATCGACGTCCGGGGGCTTTGACGGCAAAATATTGCAGAATAAGGACTTAGGACGAACCGATCCGGAAAGAGCACCGCAGCCTGCTCTCGTCGAGTTGAGGAATTTCTCGCGCACGGAGCCATTGTGAGCGTTTGAATTTTCTCAGTAAAGGTTGTTCGTCACAGGAATTGAACTTCTTGCTGTGGAAATCTATGGAAGAGGCTGTCGGGCTCGTGCGGTTTTTGTCAGCGGACTTTCAGACGAGGCCTCAGGCCGGAGGAACTCCCACGAAGAGGCAGAGGGGCGAATGAGTGAAGCGGGGATGTTTCGCCAGTTGGCAGTTGGCAGTCGCCATTCTTCCGTTTGGGTGGGGCTACTTTGACTTTCTGAGTATCCTGAGTAGCAGAAACAGAACTAGCAGAAAAAGCACCACCATCCCGGACAAGAGCAGTAGGAGGTGTTTTAGACTGATGAAAATGCCGGTACCCATGCCGGGCATTATGCGCTCATTGCGTCTCCTCTGCCACTAGCGCTCAGGAAGCGGGGTCAAAGAGTGTAATGGCGATTTATCGCCAACTTGGACGCGATTGATTACCGAGGGTACTTCCAAACGCTACGTGTTCCTCAGTAGGATTGGGATAGCAGTGATGTGGAGGAAGACATAAATGAAGTTGAAGCTCCTCCTCTGGTCGGCATTTCTCATTCTTGCCGTTGTTCCGACCGCCTTTGGCGGGATTCGGCCTTCGTTCCGGCTGGACCATTCGGCGTGGAAGGCTACTCACATTGTGATAGCAGTCACGACCGCAACGAATGGAACATTCGAGGTTGTGGAGTCTTTGAAGGGTGACCTGCATGTTGGCGCTCGTCTCGTGATTCCCGATCTTCGCCCATCAGATGACGCTGAACCAATTGCTTCTTCTTTGGAGTCGCCGGAATCAGTTCTGTGCCACCCCGGCTCGCGTTTGATCCCGAAACAGCCGGTCGGTTCCCGAGTGATTCTGTTCCTGGTTGGCGGAACCCATGAACCAATTTCGCAGGGTAAAGCTGAAGTCGAAGAATGGAAGCCATCCGACATCATGGACAGTATGCAGGCTTCCGTTGTGTGGATTGAGGGCAGCGGCCTTTACGCGTTCGAGCAGGTGATGAATCCGGGGCTTCCATTGCTTTGCCAGTTGCGTGAGTCAGAGACAGACGTGAGGAATCGCGTTGCTGAGATTGCCCAGATTCAATCCCAGATCGCCGCTAACCTCGCGGTGCCGGACGGGACTGAGCGCGCCGAGCGACTCAGGCAATATGTCAATTCGTCCATCCTTCCGGTTCGACTGGCGGCGCTAGAGGAGTTGGGCAAATCGGGGCCTGACGCGATTCCGGTGATTTCCAGAATGATCGACGACCCAGCGTTCTCCCGTGAGTCGTCTGACTTGATTCACGCGCTTGTAGATGCTGGCGGGAAAGCGGCGGGACCCGAACTCACACGCCGCCTACAACGCGAACTGGAATTCTGGAAATCGAAAGGGCCAACTCTTCGACGTAACTGGTGGAATGAGAACTTGAACGAGAGTTCACCGTTCCGCGCGCACGATTCGGTGAGTTACGAACTAATTATTGGGCTGAGCAAAATACGCTATCAGGCCGCTTTAACCACGGCGGTGGAGTTTCGGAAAGTTTGGCAATCTGTTCCTCCCGCCGACAACTCGTCCACTGAGGACGAGATTGGCATTAAATGCCTGGAACTGATTCGTGCGCTCAAAGCTGAGTGACATCGGGGTCGCTGAATCCGTCGACTGTTGAAACCAGGCCATTACACGTTTTGACCGCTGGTCAATGAGCGATATCGCGATGTTTCACCAGCTTACGCCGTTCCAAGCCCATCACAATCTAGCGCACATGATCAGCAGAGGGCATATCTCTCGATTCGTTGGCAAAAATGGAAATATCTCTGACCCCGGCTGATTGGATGGCGTCTAGGACGGATTTCACCGCACCGTAACGGACGCGGGCATCGGCTCGGATATAAACCCGCCGTTCGGACCCACTGCTTACACGCTCACGGATTCTGGCGGGTAGCTGAGCCGACGAAACCGCGTCGGCCCCGAAATAAATACGGCTATCTCGCGTAACCGAAACAATCACAGCGTCACTGCGATTAGCGCCCCATGCCCATGCGCCCAAAACTTTAGGATGATGGATTCTGGGGTAATCTCCCCAAGTCCCGTGAGGAGAATCAGCCGGGATTGTCATGATCACGCTGAGTGTCAGGAAAACTACAACAGCCATGATGAGAGCAAACGTATTTAGATCACTGCTGCAAATCAGTTTGACGGTTCTTCGACGTGGAGTCATGGCTTTTACCAATTGAGACCCCGCTGCACACTTCATTGTTCCAGCCAAGAGGATTCCTGCGATAGGTAACAGTCGTAACCAGTTAAGCCACAACTTCTGTTAACAGCGATATCGCTCATTGACCAGGGTGCGAGGATGTGGATCTTCATGAGAAGGTTCCTCGCCTCCTCGACTGTGCAGCCCATACGCGTGTCAAACTCGCCCTTAACATGAATGCCATTGCAGACTTCGTTTAGGGAACCTCTGAGCAACCATCAATTTTGAAGGCGGCGGGAATTCCAGACCTGCACCGGCCAGGAATTCCCCTGTAGGGCTTGCGACCTTGCCGGAACCCGCCATTTACGCGGCTTTCAAAGACACTACGCCCTCGCCACCGCCAGCCGTTTGCGGTGCAAGTACAGGTTCACCAGCGCAAAGCTGGCGCACAGTCGATGATGGTTCTTCTGTATCCCGCGGTATCTCACCTTCTCGAAGCCGAAGATGCGCTTCAGAATCCGGAACGGATGTTCCACCTTCGCTCGCACTCTGGCCTTCACCCGGTTCTTGGCCTTCTGTAACTCGTCCACAAAGTTCTTGTACTTGACCCTGCGGCTGGTCATATCTTGCGCTCGCGGAGCCGCCTGCCGGATGGCTTCTCCCTGTCCCTGATATCCACCGTCGCCCCACACCTTGCGCTCTTCCCCGTGCAGCAGATCCGGCAACATGTGCTTGTCCGCTACCGAAGCCGCCGACGTGCACACCGAATGCACATGGCCTTGCTTGGAGTCCACTCCGATGTGCGCCTTCAGCCCGAAGTACCACTGCTTTCCCTTGCGCGTCTGATGCATTTCCGGGTCGCGCTCTCCGCTCCGGTTCTTGGTCGACGAGGGCGCATGAATAATGGTCGCATCCACAATCGTCCCCGTGGTGATGCGGATGCCCCGGCTTTCCAGATACTGGTTCACTGCGTTCAGCATCGCCCCGCCCAGTTCGTGCTTCTCCAGCAGGTGACGAAACCCGAGAATGGTGCTCTCGTCCGGCACCGGCGCACGCCCCAGATCGATGCCCACAAAGTGCCGCAGGACCGGCGATTCATACAGCGCATCCTCCGCCCCCGGATCGCTCAGGTTGAACCACTGCTGTAGAAAATACACCCGCAACATGATGCTCAGTCCTACCGGAGGCCGCCCGTTTTCTCCCTTCGGATAGTGTGGTTCCACCAACCCCTGTAACTCGGCCCACGGCACCACCTGCTCCATCTCCTCGAGAAAGCGCTCCCGCTTCGTCTTCCGCCCGTACTTCTCGAACCCCGTCTGCGCCGCCAGAGTTTGTTGTCGCACTCGCCTTTTCACCTCGACTTACACCCTATACGCTCCGCCTGTGGATCGCAGAGTTCTTCAGAGGTTCCTTAGGGCGTTGTTGATGATCACCAATTCGTCTTTTGTGAGTTCAACTGTCATGCCCTACCTCGACAAATCATGGTCCTTGTTGCGGTCCCCGGGGAGCTGGCCCACCTAACTTAGGCTCCGCCGCGGTGCGCGGTTTTCGCAGGGTGGGCACGATGCTGCCGAAGCCAACGGTCTTAGTGGGACGTCGCACCGGGTCGTACCTCGTTCCGTCCAAATCTCCTGGATCGATCAGCACGAATACCCAGCCTTCGAAAATCACGAAGGCTGGGGGACGGGCGCTTATGGGGGGAGTCAGTCTAGTGGCCGCGGCGAAGTGCATCGGTCTCTTCGGCTTCGCGCATGAGGGTAGGGATCCTTCGGCTGCGGTTGGTCTTTGCGCTTGGGCGCAAAGACCAATCCTCGCTCAGGATGACAACGCAATTTAGGAGTCCGGATGCGTCAGGATGACAAGTCAAAGTCAAAACCTGGCGACCCGGTACACCTGGGCCGCCGGACGGGCGAAGGCGCCCGTCTCCACATACTCACGCGACGAAACTTCGCGTCCGATCTACCAGGCCGGCCTGCCGTCTTTGAAGCGGAGCGTCAGCGTCTCCCCGCCTTTCAGCACTTCGCGCGCCAGCGTCAGGTCCGCTCCGTCCTGCTTTACCTTGGAGCCGGTGACCTCAATCTGCTCCTGCGGCTTGAACTCAATGCCCATGTCGTCGAGAAATTTCTTGGGACAGAGAAAAATTTCAACATTATCCGAACCGTTCTTCAACGTTAAATAAGCGATGGCCTTTGCGCCCGAGGGAGGAATCAGTTTCACTTCCTCAATGACTCCCTTGACGGTGCCTTCGGTGGCGGGATCGTATTTGGGCGGCGCCTGCGAAAACGCAGAAGTGGCCAGGAAGGTGATGGCGGCGAGCTTCAGGAGATGGCGGTAGATCGGGCCGTACGCATTCATGGCAGGCCCTCCAGCCGCGAATAGTAGGCCTCTAACGATGCAAAATCAATGAGATTGTGACGCGGGACCGCTGTCTCCTCTTATACTCGTTGCGATGCGAGCCACCGGTTCGAAACGTGTCGCGCTGCGGTTTGCCGTCCTGGGAGCGGCATTGCTCTGCGTCGCATTGTTCGCCACTCCGACTTTCGCCGAGACTGAAGCCGAGGCCTGGCTGCGCCATTCCGCGCTGGGTCCGCAAGCTGCCAAAACTTATCAGCGCTTGCCGGACGAGATTGTGTTGCTCGGCGATTCGTCAGTGCTCAACACAGCGGAGAGGGAATTGGTAACCGGCGTCGCGCAGATGCTCGGCACAACCTTGCACCCGCACCCAGGCTCGCCGTCGCATAACGCCATCATTCTCGGAACCCTGACGCAGCTGCGCGCGCTCGACCCGGCGCTGCGTCCGCCTCAAGATCTGCGAGCCGATGGCTATTGGCTGAAGTCGGCAAAGATACACGGATTCGAGTGTCTGGTCGTCGCCTCCTCCACCGATCGCGGCGTTCTCTACGGCGTGTTCGCGTTGCTGAGCAAGATTGCTCGCGCCGAGAGTCTCACGGCCCTCGATGAAGTGCAGCAGCCCTACGCGCCGATCCGCTGGGTGAACCAATGGGACAATCTCGACGGCCGTATCGAGCGCGGCTACGGCGGCCCGTCGATCTTCTTTGCCGATGGAAACGTCCGCAGCGATCTGACCCGCGCTGGGCAGTATGCTCGTCTGCTGGCGTCGGTCGGCATCAACGGATGCACCATCAACAACGTGAATGCCGCGCCCGGCATTCTCGAAGACAGTTTCATCGCGCAAGTTAGCCGCATTGCGGATGTGTTCCGACCGTGGGGCGTGCAGCTTTCTTTGTCGGTCGATCTGAGCAGCCCCAAAGTCATCGGCGGACTGGGCACGTTTGATCCGCTGGATCCGCGGGTCGCCGAATGGTGGCGCAAGAAAGTCGATGAGATCTACCGGCACATCCCGGACTTCGGCGGCTTTGTGGTCAAGGCAGACTCCGAAGGAAGGCTCGGTCCCTCCACCTATGGCCGAACGCCAGCCGACGCCGCCAACGTCATCGCGCGCTCTCTCAAGCCGCATGGCGGCGTCGTGTTTTATCGCGCCTTCGTCTACAACCATCATCTCGACTGGCACGACCTGAAGAACGATCGCGCGAAAGCGGCCTACGACAATTTCCATCCTCTCGACGGCGCCTTCGACGACAACGTCATCATTCAAATTAAGAACGGTCCCATCGACTTCCAGGTGCGCGAACCGGCTTCCGCACTGTTCGCGGGACTGCGCCGCACCAATGAAGCCATCGAGTTGCAGATCACGCAGGAATACACCGGACAACAGCGCCATCTCTGCTTTCTCGTCCCCATGTGGAAGGAAGTTCTCGACTTCGATATGCGAGTCGACGCAAAAGCCTCGCCGGTTAAGGATCTGGTCGCGGGTCGCAATTTCCATCGTCCGGTCGGCGGTTTTGTCGGCGTGGCCAACGTCGGTATGGATGCCAGCTGGCTCGGCAGTCCGCTAGCCATGGCCAATCTCTACGGCTTCGGACGCCTCGCATGGGATCCGAATCTCAGCGCTGAGAAAATCATTGATGAATGGACGCGCCTCACCTTCGGCAGCGATCCGCTCGTCGTCAAAACAATCACTGCGATGCAACTCAACTCCTGGCACGTCTACGAAAGCTACACCGGTCCGCTGGGCGCAGGAACGCTCACCAACATTCTCGGAAATCATTACGATCCCGGGCCGGAATCTTCGGAAGAAAACGGCTGGGGACAATGGCACCGCGCCGATCACCAGGGAATCGGCATGGATCGCACCGTCGCGACCGGCACTGGATACATCGGCCAGTATCCGCCGGAGGTGCAAAAGCTGTACGAATCGCTGGCCAACTGCCCCGACAACCTGCTGCTGTTTTTCCATCACGTACCGTATACGTACGCTTTGCATTCCGGGAAGACGGTAGTTCAACACGTGTACGATTCGCACTACGACGGCGCGGATCGAGCCCGCGACTCTATCGCTCAATGGCAGTCGCTGGAGGGGCACGTCGACCGCGATCGTTATGGTGACATTTTGCAGCGTCTGCAATATCAGGCGAGCCAAGCCATCGTTTGGCGCGACGTCATCTGCAACTGGATCTACCGCCTTTCGGGCATTCCGGACGATAAGGGCCGCGTCGTTCCCCAACCGCAACAGTAGTTTCGGATGCTCAGGTCGTCGTCGGCCTCATTAGTTTCAGGTACGCAACGCCGACCGGCCTCAGGCGTCCCTAGTCATCGTTGGGAATTGCGGTTGGGAATTGTGCTTGCGCATTTGGGCAACTTCCGTTAACGTTTACGGTTCCGGCGACCGGACAGCCCTCCCCCGGTCTATTTCTTATGGACCTCCGGTCGCCGGCGGGAACGCGGGCCAAGAAAAATGGGCAAAGCTCCCACGACTCTGCGTGATATTGCGAAGGCTCTGGGCACGTCGATCGGATCTGTGCATCGGGCGCTGCATGACAATCCAGGTGTAAGTCCACTTACCAAAGATAGAGTCCTGCAGATGGCGAGGACTCTGGGATACCGGCCCAATCTGGCGGCGCGGTATTTGTCTTCCAAGAAAAATTTGCGGATCTCGGTCAACACTCTCCGGGGCACCACATCGTTTTGGGATGAGGTGCGGGCCGGCATCCGGGAAACCGCCAGTTCGATCCTGCTGGAAAATGTCGAGGTCGAATTCCGCACTTATCCGGGTCTCGGCGAAGGAGAAGAAGAGGCTTTCGAATCCGCCATCAACGACAAGGTCGATGGCATCATCAGTTTTCCCAGCCGTCCTCAAGTCTTGCGCACCTGGATACGCCGCGCGTCCCGCGCCCGCATCCCGGTCGTGTGTGTAGCGACCGATGCTCCCAACAGCGGCCGGTTGGGCATCGTCGCGATCGACACGCAGGCCAGCGGTTCGATCGCCGCCGACCTTATGGGCAGATTTCTTGGCCCGCAAGAGGGATCGATCGCGATCACCGTGTTTGATATGGGGATCACCGAGCACGCGGAAAAATACGCCGCCTTTGAAAAAACTTTGCGCTCCTTCTATCCCAAGCTTCATCTGCTCAAACCCATCGAAGATCACGATGTGGAGGAAGAAGCGTATAGCAAGTGCCGGAAGCTGTTTGAAAAGAACCCGAACCTGACGGGGGTCTACGTGACGACGGAGGCCTCGATCCCCGTCCTGAATGCGGCGCGTGACGCACACTTGCTCGATCGTCTCACCATCATCACCACCGATCTGTTTCCCGATCTTGTTCCTCAGATTCGATCGGGTGCGGTGGCCGCGACCATCTACCAGCGTCCTCGGGCGCAGGGCGAGATCGCATTCCGCATGTTGCACGAATTTCTGGTCGAGGGCGCGAGCCGATCGCATCAGGTCGCACTCCCTCCGCACCTGGTGATGCGGGGCAATCTGGATTTCTTCCTGCAGAGGCAATCTCAGGAATTGGCCAAAGAAAAAGAAGATCAATCGAGTGAATCTGAGCGCGAACTGGCGGAGGACTTCGCATAGTGCGCGAATGTGCCGCGAATAGCCGCTAAAACGAATCCTGGTTAAGAGGAAATCAAAGGAGGGAACATCGCGTATCTCGGCATCGATGTCGGCACAGGCGGCACCCGCGCGCTCGTCATGGACGCTGCAGGAAAGGTCATCGCTTCCGGATCGGAAGACCACGAGCCGTTCCTCAGTCCGCGGCCGGGATGGGCCGAGCAGGATCCGCGCGACTGGTGGCGGGCCTGCGGAGTTGCGGTTCAGAAGGTGCTTCATTCTTCCAACCTCAGCGCCAGCGACATTGCCTGCGTCGGGTTCTCGGGACAAATGCACGGCGCCGTCCTGCTGGATGCCGCCGATGAAGTTGTGCGCAGCGCCATTATCTGGTGCGATCAACGCAGCGAATCGCAGACCCACGAACTCGAGAAATTGTTTGGCCGCGACGCGCTGATTCAGCTGACCTGCAATCCTCCGCTCACCAATTTCACGCTGACCAAGCTGCTCTGGGTGCGTGAGACCGAGCCCGCGAACTGGGCCCGCGTCGCGCACGTGATGCTGCCCAAGGACTATGTGCGCTTCCGTCTTACGGGAGAGCGCGCCATCGACATGGCGGACGCGTCGGGAACTCTGCTTCTCGATGTTGCCAACCGCCGCTGGTCGACAGAAGTGTTGCGCAAGTCCGGCATCGATGCTGGCTTGCTTCCCGCGCTGCACGAGTCACCTGAGGTTTGCGGAAAAGTATCTGCGGCGGGCGCCGAAGCTACAGGCTTGCGTGCCGGAACTCCTGTGGTTGCGGGAGCAGGCGATCAGGCGGCAGGCGCGATTGGCATGGGCATTGCGCGTGCCGGAGCGGTCAGTGCCACCATCGGTACCTCAGGCGTTGTGTTTGCCGCAACCGACCGTCCGGCGCTCGATCCGAAAGGACGGCTGCACACTTTCTGCCACGCCATCCCAGGGCGCTGGCACGTGATGGGCGTTACGCAGTCTGCGGGATTATCGCTGCGCTGGTTCCGCGACCGCTTCGGTGTTGAGTCAGGTGTGAAGAATAAAGACGGACGCGATCCTTACGACATTCTTGCCGAAGAGGCCGCCGCGGCGCCCGCCGGTTCCGAGGGCGCTCTCTGGGTCCCGTACCTCATGGGCGAGCGCACGCCGCATCTCGACCCGAATGCGCGCGCGGCTCTGGTCGGGCTGACCGCGTCTCACACGCGTGGGCACATCATTCGCGCGGTCATGGAAGGTGTCGCCTACAGCCTGAAGGACACGTTTACGATTTTCGACGAGATGAAGATTCCCGTGACGTCGATTCGACTGGGCGGCGGTGGCGCACGTTCGCCACTGTGGCGTCAGATTCAGGCAGACGTGTACGCGCACGAAGTAGAAATTGTTGCGGCCGAGGAAGGCGCCGCGTATGGCGCGGCGATTCTGGCGGGTACGGGGGTGGGTGCGTGGAGTTCCGTCGACGAAGCCTGCGACAAAGTAGTTCGCGTGGCGTCGCGGATCCCTTTACAGCAAACGAATTCAAGAACCCTGCAGCAGAACTATCGCACCTATCGCAAGATCTATCCCGCGCTGCATCAGGTGTTCGAGTAAATTCTTCACCACCAAGGACACGAAGGTTCACGAAGGAAACCCTAGAAGAGAAAACCTTCGTGATCCTTCGTGTCCTTGATGGTTCAGGCCTTTGGCTGCCAGCAGAGTGCTCTACTTTGCCGGCTCTTTCACCACCACGACTCGGTCCCCTGCCACGTCCCGCATCTGCTGCACGATTCCCGAAGGCCACCGGATCTCGACCAGATCCGCCGACGCATGCGCCCCCAGCCCGAAGTGCACTGGCCCTGCGCTCGACGACGCATATCCCGCGCTCGTAGTCATGTGGTTGTATTGCGCGCCAGACTTCGTCACCACTTTGATCCTCGCTCCAATGCCGTCGCGGTTGCTCTTGGTTCCCTGGAGTTTGAACTCGATCCAATGATTGTCACCCGGACTCTGGTTGATCCAAATCTCCGCGGGCGCATTGATGGCGCTCACTACCACGTCCAAACGCCCATCCCCATTCAAGTCCCCAACGGCCGAGCCTCTGTGCCGCGACAGGCGGTTGCGCCGTCAGTCCAGCCTCCGCGGTCAAAGCGGAGAACTTCATGCCCCCGAGATTGCGGAAGACGGTATTGTGCTGAGCCACCACCAGATTTTGCGACGCCTGCAGCGACTGCACATGCCCGCGTGAAACGAAGATGTCTTTCCACCCATCGTTATCAAAATCGGCAATCGTCGGCGAATATCCCGCCATGGGAAGGCTCAGCTTCGTCATGTTGCTCTCGCGGGTGACTTCGACGAAACTCCCTTTCCCCGTGTTCCGGTACACGGGAAACGTCTCTCCATCGAGTGCAACCAGAACGATGTCGGGATAGCCGTCATTATCCAGATCGCGGAAATCGACTCCCATGCCGGAAATGTAGATCCCGTCCTCGCGTAGCGCGACGTTCTGCTCGAAGCCCTCCTCTTCGAACTTCCCGCCTCCCTTGTTCCGGTAGTAGGAGTTCATCAGCTTGTCGTTGGTAATCATGAGGTCCATCTTGCCGGTGAGTTCAGAGTCGGCAGCCGCGACGCCCATCCCTTTTCCCGGATGCGCGCGGAACCCCGCCTCCACCGACTCGTCGCGAAACGTCCCGTCGCCATTGTTGATGAACAGCTGGTTGGGCGTGGGTTTGTAGAACTTGGGATGGCAGTAGTCGCGATGCCCGTAGCCCTCGCACACGGGCTCGTGATCGAAGTCCCACTTCAAATAATTGATGACGACCAGGTCCAGCAGCCCGTCGTTGTTCACATCGACCCACGCGGCGGCGACGGACCAGAGCGGCCCATACTCTGCGTCAGGCTTATTCAGCCCGGCCTTGGTCGTGACATCCGCGAACGTGCCGTTCCCGTTGTTGTGGTAAAGCGTGTTGCGGTACACGCCTGCCACAAAAATATCTTCATAGCCGTCGTTGTCGTAGTCGCCAATGGCGACGCCTGTGTCATAGCCTGTGCCGGCCAGTCCGGCTTTCTCGGTCACATCGGTGAAGTGTCCGTGGCCGTCGTTTTCGAACAACCGGTTGGAATATTTCGCCTCAGTCTTGTGGAGCGTCTTGAGGTCCGCCCCGTTGGTGAAAAAGATGTCGAGCTTGCCGTCGTTGTTGTAGTCGAAGACAGCCACGCCGCCGGCCATGGTTTCCGGAGCATGGCGTTCGGGCGTCTCGTCGCTGTCGAGTTGGAAGTCGATGGGTTGAAACGTGAAACGGATCGGGCTGTCGGCGGCGGGCTTCGCCGAAGAGGCGGACGGATTCGGCGATGACTGGGGAGGCACGGCCGCTTGCGGCATCCATACCGCGAGCAAAGGCAGCACTGTCAGCGAGCAGGCAAACCAGCGGATATTCATCTCCCGGGGCACATGTAGCCTGCTCTCATCTTAACCCGGCGTGGTCAGGACAAACGACTGCGGGGGTCGGCTGGATGCGATCAGCGGGTAGATGAGTGTAATCGCGATTTTTCGCCAATTGACAAGAGTCAATGTGTAGGTGCGGCTGATTCAGACCGCGCTTTCGCAAGCTCCGCCCTATAAATCGCCTGATAGACGGAGTCTCGGTACTCTCCCGAAGCGTCTCGGACCTCATTGAGAGCTAACAGATAAAGCTCGACCCGATTCCCGCTGGTGGTGACTAGTGTTTCGAGCCGGTCTGCCGCGAGTTGTCGGGTGTCAACCGACTTGCTGGTCGGACCAGCCATTTGAATTAGCTCTTTCTCGGTCTTTCCCTCAATTTCCTTCTTATGTTCTTCAAGCCAAGGCCCCTGCACAACGTCATCAATTCGTCCGACCTTCAATTTCAGGCGCGACACAGAGCGAATACTGCTCTGCAAGTCGTATACCGTCGTCAGTTTGGAGTCTAAGTTTGACGGCGGTCTCCATCCGGCGAAAGTAGCTTGAACAGTCAGGGCAAACACCAGTGGACATGGATAGGTGCAATCATCGAGAACATCGGGATTGCCAAGGTGCTTAACCAGAAAATGCGGAAATGACGGGTCGCGCACCAACGCGGAAACATAGACGGCGCGGTTCGCGGCTACTGGGTCCGTCTGGAGCAATCGGGGATAGTCGCGCAGACTCTGCTGAATGCGTGGAATGTATCTCTTCGGGTCGTTTAGAACTCCTGTAAGGGCATTCCGCTGAACTGCTAACGAGCGGGAGTGAAGCAGAACGTAATAGATGTCCACTTCTTTCTCGTCTGTTTCCTGCGCGTGTGCCGGAAAAGACAAAATGAGCGCAATGATGAGCGCCGCTACTCGGGATGTGTACCGAAGCATAGTCCCTCCATTGTATGAGAAGGGATTCGGCACTCGGGCGTTACTGTTGTAATCAGGCAATTTCACTCAAAACCCCTGCGGCGGCAGGATGAGTGTAACCGGGATTGTTCGTCAATGGACTGCCGAGGCTCGCCCCTGCGCGTCCATTCCGATCCAAGTACACTGTGGGGTTCGAGAACCGTGCTCTTATCCTGCTGGGATCGGCAATACACTGGGTCAAATTTCAAAGTGCGTTCAGCCAGGTGCGATCTCAGCCGATTTGGCACGTGCAATGGAGGCATCCCAATGGCTACTTCGCGGCGTACTTTCCTGGGAGTGAGCGTCGGCGCGGCCGTGTCGACAATGGTTCCGCACCTGAGGGATGCGGTCCTTCCGGCAGTTCAGAATGCAACTTCGTCTTCCCCGGCTCCCGCAGTCGCTCGGGTACGCGCAGCACAGATCATCAATTCTTTCGATCCCGATCAGGCCCTCGCGACCTCAATGGACATCCAGTCACGCGAGTCCATTAACAAGATATACACACCCGAAAACGTAAAAGTCTGCCTGTCGGCCGGCTGGGGACCGATCAGCTATCGACTGCATACACCGGAGACCATCGATTATTGGCACTGGAATCCGAAAGGCCGGTGGACGGACGAAGCCAACCAGCGCGGATATTTTGTTGGCAGCTCCGAATTGGCCGAACCCATTCGCGATTCATTTGGATACAGCCTCCCTCACCGTGGCTGCACGCACAATGGCGGTACTGAGGGTGGCTACTCTCGCCTTACGGATGGCGATCCCCAAACTTTCTGGAAGAGCAATCCCTACGTGACCAATGCGTTCACCCACGAAAACGACTCGTTGCATCCGCAATGGATCATCGTTGACTTGGGCGAATATTACGACGTGAATGCGATCAGCATCGACTGGTGCGAACCGAGCGCCCGCGAGTACGAAGTGCAGTATTGGGTGGGAGCCGATCCTATGAACTGGGAAGAGCCAGCCTTGGACTCTACGGGCCAGGGCGGCGAGTATCTTCCTGTAGCGAATCAAGCGATGGGCAACTGGGTTGGTTTTCCCAAGGGTGCGGTGCACGCGGGCAAAGGCGGAAGCGTAACGCTGAAACTTGCGGACGAGCTGATTGCAACGCGTTGGGTTCGCGTCGTGATGACGCAATCGTCCAACCAGCCGGGCCCGCACGGAAACGATGACGTTCGCCATCGCGTGGGATACGCAATGTATGAAGTGTACGTAGGCAGATTGGAGGCCGATGGCAAGTTCGCGGATTTCGTAAAGCACGCGCCCGACGGCCGCCAACAGACCGCGACCTATTGCTCTTCTACCGACCCGTGGCACCGGGCAGAAGACCTGAATCCGCATGGAGATCAGACCGGCTGGGATACCTTCTACACCAGCGGCATCACGAACGGTCTACCCGCGCTGATCACCGTTCCTCTCATTTACAGCGTCCCCGAAGACGCTGCCGCGATGATCGCTTATCTGAAAAAGCGGGGCTATCCCATCAGTTGGGTCGAAATGGACGAAGAAGCGGACGGGCAGTTCTACATGCCCGAGGACTACGCGACTCTCTATATTCAGTTTGCCGACGCCATGCTCAAGGTCGATCCCACCCTGAAGCTGGGCGGGCCCGTGTTCCAGGGAATTAATCAGGACGTCTCGGTCTGGCCCGATGCGCGGGGAAACAAGTCCTGGTTCGGCCGCTTTTACGATTATTTGAAATCACACAATCGTCACGGGGACTTGAAGTTCGCTTCGTTTGAAATTTATCCCTACGAAGCCTGCACCATGAAGTGGGGCGATCTGTACCGGAACCGCGAGCTGACGCGTAAGACTCTTCAGGCGTTTCGCGATGATGGATTGCCAGCTTCCATTCCGCTGATGAACACTGAGAGCAATCTCTGTGGCTCGCTCTCGGTCTACATGTCCGACATTTTTTCGGCCTTGTGGCTTGCCGACAATGTCGGCAGTTTCTTCGCCGAAGGCGGCGCGCTTTATATTCATTCGCCCATCGAGCCCAGCGGCATCGAGCATGGCTGCCAGGGCTGGGCCATCTGGGGCAACGCCCTTTGGGACCGCGATGCCAAGATCACTGGCTATACTGCTTTTTACCACGCCGGCCGGATGATCAATAACGAGTGGGTGACGCATGGCAGCGGCACCCATCACCTCTACTCCGTCGACATCGGAATCGAAGATGCTGCCGGGAACGATCTGGTTACGAGCTATGCCGTCCGGCGCCCGGACGGACAGTGGGCCTTACTTCTGATCAACAAAGATCGGGAGAACGCGCATTCCATTCGAATCGCGTTTGAAAGCGGCGGCGGGACCAGACATTTTTCCGGCACAATTCGCATGGTCACATTTGGCAGCCAACAATACGTTTGGCACGGCGCCGACGCCACCGCTCATGCCGATCCAAACCTGCCGCCTGTGGTTTCGTCCATCGACGCCTCTGCACAAACCATATTCACGCTCCCCAAAGCGTCCGTCACCGTTTTGCGCGGCGAAATCGCAGGCCCCACGGCATAGGAGGAATCCATCGCGAGCAACGGCACTGTCAGCAAGCAGGCAAACCAGCGGATGTTCATCTCCCTGGGCACATGTGGCCTGCTCTCATCCTAACCCGGGTGGTCAGGACAAACGACTAAAAAGGTTCGTCCGGATGAGATCAGCGGGTAGCTGAGGGCAATCGGCGATTTTTATCACCAACTGGCTTCGTGACATATTGACATTTGCTTCGATGGCCGGGCCTCCACGCCCAACTGATGCTGTGAGACAATTCCTTCCAGTTTTTCGGCATTGAAGATGAACCTCGGCCTCTCGACTCGCCGGCAGAATCTCGCTATTGAGAAGTCATTAGCTGGAGTGCCGGAGCTGCTAACACCTCTGACCTTCTTCGTCGTGGCTTTGTGTTTAGGGGCCGTTGTCTTTGCCGTTTACAGCCCCGCATTGAAGTTTCAATTCGTCCTCGACGATCACCGTTTCACGGGTGATCCGCGCATACAGTTCCCCGATCATGTTTGGGACTACTTTGCGAACTACGTGTGGGCGCAATACACGGGCGGGCCTCCGAGTTTCTATCGGCCACTGTTCATCCTGTGGCTGAGGATAAATTTCATTCTGAGCGCAATGTCTCCGTGGGGATGGCACGTGCTCAGCATTGCGAAACACCTGGCGGTTGCGGCCTTGCTGGGCTTATTGGTGTTGAGAGTGCTTCGCGATCGCGTCGCCGCGTTAATCGCCGCGAGCTTGTTCGCCCTGCACCCGGCACAGACCGAATCCGTGGCCTGGGTTACCGTGCCCGATCCGTTGATGTCCGTGGGTATATTGAGTGCCGTGCTCCTATACCTCAGGTGGGTCGCGGTCCTTCCCGGCGGCCACGCTGACGAAAGGAAGTCGCGCAAGAAGGCCCGGATGAGGCAGGCCGCTCAGCCTCAGGCGTCCTGGCTGATCGCCTCCGCCGCTGTTTGCTTTGCGGCACTGTTGGCGAAGGAAACAGCCATCGTATTACCTGTCTTAATTTTTGTGTTGGCGCTGCTCATGCCTCAAAGCGAGGACGCAGATACAAACTTTGGAGTTCGGCTGATGCAGGCGATCCGGCAAACTGTACCATTTTTGTGCGTGACGGTCTTGTACCTTCTGATGCGGTTCAATGCGTTGGGGGGAAAGCTTGGGTCACGAACCCAGCTTTTGCCTTGGAGCACCGTCCTGCTGTCGTGGCCAGCGACGCTCTGGTTCTACGTGAAGGTTTTGCTCTGGCCCGACCGCTCACGCGCCTTTGCAGACCCCACTCTGGCAGAGGGGTTCTCTTTCCGTGGTGTCCTGATGCCGGGCCTCGGCGTTGGTTGCGCGGTTGCGATCCTAGCGGGGGCATTGTTTTGGGCATGGAAAAAAGCTCGACGTGACCTTCCCCTTCAAGACGTAGCAAATGTCCAGTACGCCCTGTTGATAGGCACGCTCCTATTGGTGCTGCCGATTCTGCTCACGCTGGACCTGAATGCTCTCAACCCGGGAGACTTTCTGCATAGCCGATACACCTACCTGCCCTCGGCTGGCTTGATGCTTCTAGTGGCGACAGCATGGCACCTCGCCGGGAAGCTGCGCGTTCCTTTATTGTTTGCAGGCGGACTGTTAGCCGTTGTTTTCGCGGCGTTGACCGTTTCGCAGGAAAAGCAGTGGAAGGATGATTTGACGGTTTTCACCGTCGCCCACCAGTTGGCGCCCCGCAACGCTCCCGTGGCTCACAACCTTGCCAATGCTCACGTGCAAGTGGCCTTGCAACTGGCCGACGACGGGCGATGCAGTGAGGCTATGCCAGTTTTTGAGCAAGTCAGTCAGGAGTACCCGCAAGATTGGTATGCATGGGCGGGTCTCGGGGATTGCTTTGTCCAAGTCAACAATCTTCCCAAGGCCGAGGAGTCGCTCCGCAGGGCTGCCGAACTCTCACACGACTCCCGAGTTATGCAACAGTGGCAGGAACTACGTGCGCACATGGGATTGCCGAACTCCATTCCGCGTGATTGAGAAACCCCGCCTATTCGGGTAGTTTCTGTTCGCCCTGAATCATCAAGTGAGAATCTGCGTGGGCTGCCCCTGTTCCTGGCTGCCCTCCGCCGATCGTGATCAGGTAATCGCCAGTCGAGACGAAGCGATCTCCCGCTTCATTCACGTAGCTTAGGTCCCGCGGACTGAGTGTCAGCTTCACATGTTTCTGCTCGCCCGCTTTCAGGTGGACCCGGGTGAATCCGCGCAGAGCACGCAACGGCACACCGGGCAGTTTCGGGAAGCTGATATAGAGTTCAGCCACTTCGTCGCCGTCCCGCTTGCCCGTGTTCTTTACGTCCACCTCAACATCCAGTGGATTACCCGCTTGCAACTGCGGGTTCGACAGCTTCATACCGCCGTATTCGAAAGTCGTATAGCTCAGGCCATGCCCGAATCCATACAGCGGCTCGCCCGTGAAGTAGCGATAGGTGCGGTTCTTCATGGCGTAGTCTTCGAACTCCGGCAGCTGCTCTACTCCTTTGTAGAAGGTCACGGGCAATCGTCCCCCGGGATTGTTCACGCCCGCAAGCGTCTGAGCAATCGCCGTGCCACCTTCCTCTCCCGAGTACCATGCTTCGAGGATCGCGTTGGCATGATCATTGGCCCAATTCACTGCTAGCGCGCTGCCATTCATCAGGACAACCACCAGCGGCTTACCCGTCCCCTTCAAAGCTCCCAGGAGCGCTTCTTCCTCGGCCGGAAGGTTGAGGCTGGTGCGATCGCCGCCCTTGAATCCCGGCACGTCGACCTTCATCTCCTCGCCCTCAAGCCTCGACGTGATGCCGACCACCGCGACGACAACGTCAGCCTGTCGGGCCGCCGATACTGCATCCACGAGCGGATCAGCCGTTGTCGAGAGCCAGATCAGCTTGGTCGTGCGTCCGCCAGCCTGGTACTCGACCTTGATCGCGTAACGATGTCCTTTCTCCAACTGAACGGTTGCCAGTTGCGGGTTGGGATCGTGACCGATGGCGTCATCGACAATCAGTTCCCCATCGAGCCACAAGCGCTGCATCGAACCCCTGAGTCCTACTTGATACGTGCCCGATTCCGCGGGCGTCAGAAATCCTGTCCACCGAACTGAAAAATCCTTCATGCCGCTGGGCACCGGCAACGCATGGGCATCGGGGTGAGAAAGTTGAAGATCGACATACGGATCGACTCGAACCACCTGCGGCGTGCCGGATATTTCTCCAGCAAAGTATTCGCCCTTGAGTCCGGGCTTGCCGTCGTCGGTAGACAACATCGCGGTTGGAATCACGGGATGCTCGCGCAGGAAGTTGGTCCCGGGTTCGAAGGAGACCTGTGTCCCGGCAAACTGCTTGCGAATGCCTTCGAGCGCTGTGACGGCATGCGAAGCCGTGCCACTGTAATTGCCGTGCAGCACGCCGGTTTGATCCGCTAGCGGGCCCACGACAGCGATTTTTTTCACGCCCGCCGCGAGGGGAAGCACGCCATCATTCTTCAACAGCACCATCGATTCGCGCGCAATCTTGAGCGCAAGTTCGCGGTGGGGCGCGCTGTCTATTTCCGAATCTGGCGTCTTGGCGTAGGGCACCATGTCTGGAGGATCGAACATCCCCAGCCGCATGCGCGCGGTAAACAGACGCTTCAACGAAACATCGAGATCGGCCTCGGTGAGCAGGCCCTGCTTTACAGCGTCCACGAACGGCTTGTAGTCGTGATCGTCTTTTGTGATGGCGAAAAAGTCCGCGCACTCGTTGTCCATGCCTGTCTTGATCGCGACCGCCGCGGCTTCGGCCTGGCTCTTCACGAACTTGTGTCCTTGATAAATGTCGACGATCGCATCGCAATCCGAGACCACGTAGCCGTTGAACTTCCATGCGCCGCGCAACTGGTCCTGCAGCAGAAATGTATTTGCGCAGGCAGGCTGGCCGTTGATGCGGTTATACGCGCACATGATCGACTCCGCCTTCCCCTCGGTTACCGTCGCGCGGAATGCGGGTAAGTATGTGTCCTCCATATCGTGCTTCGATACCTGCACGTCGATCGTGTGTCGCGACGGCTCCGGACCGCTGTGCACCGCAAAATGTTTCGGCGTTGAGATCACGCGGAAATACTTCGGATCATCCCCTTGCAGCCCGGTCACGAACGCGACACCCATGCGCCCCGTAAGAAACGGATCTTCCCCATACGTCTCCTGCCCGCGCCCCCAGCGCGGATCGCGGAAGATATTGATATTCGGCGACCAGAAATCCAACCCCTCCATAATGTCGCGCCGGCCCGCCCGCACCGCCTGGTTATGCTTGGCCCGCGCTTCCGTCCCGATCACGATCGCCATCTCGTGAATGAGAGAGTCATCAAACGTGGCCGCCAGTCCAACCGGCTCGGGGAATACGGTCGCGGTCCCGGCGTTGGCGACCCCGTGCAAGGCCTCGCTCCACCAGTCGTAATTCGGCACCTTCAGCTCGGGAATGGCTCGCGCCTGATTGACCAGCTGGGTAGCCTTTTCCTCCAGAGTCATGTGCTTGATCAGATCATCGACGCGCACATCGATCGGCTGCGAAGGGTCCAGATACACGGCGCCCCCTGCCGTTTGTGCGCCGGCACGAACAAGAATGAGAACCAGAAAGAACGCCATCTGCAGGGTGGTTCGCGTACGCGTTGCCATGAAGATTTCCTTCCCAACCCGCGCGGTCAAGAGGCAGGCGAGAGCGCTGGCTGAATGGTAGATGTGATTTCCGTTAACGATTACGGTCGACCGTCGCTTGTAGCACAGCCGTATCGCCGGGTCAAGGAGACCCGTCACGGTCGAGTCCCACGGACGCTGGTGCAATGGTCGATTCGGGCCTGGAGCTACTTTGCCGGAAGGTCGGTGCCGCCCAGCGCGTAAGTCGTGAGCTTATCCAACTTGAGATTGGTTCGCTTGCAGACCAGGGCAAGGCCGCCATCGGCACTACTCGCACTCTCCACATCTGGCATCGGGATTCTGTGGTTCGAAGTGACGGCGTTCGGAGTGTCAGGAACAGCCGACCCCTGATCGGAGCCGCTTCCCGGAAAGGGCTTGTAAACCTTCGAATTCGGATCGGGATATTGCCCCTCTCCGTTCCATGTACGGCTCGGGGGTTGCTGCGGTCCATACTGGAGGTCCTGGCCGGTCGCGCTTCGGGGAGGGTAGTACCAGGCCGTCAAATAGACTTTCACCGCAGCCGACCCGTTCTTCCATTGCACGGAATCCATGCGAAGGGCGATCCGGGAGGGATCGGTCTTCGCCTTTGCGACCGATTCGGTCACCACGCCCGAGAAAATGGCATTCCGTGGGATCACGGTGCCGTTCAGTAAGGTAGCCACCCATAACTTTGCCTGGATCTTGGTTCCCACCGGGGTTTTACCCGCGGTCACGTTCTGCTCCAGCGTTATGGGAAATTCCTGTACTCCAGGGGGGCTAGGATTCGGCCCCTTTTGCTGGCCGAGCAAGGTGTAGGAGCAAGCCGCACCGAGTACCAGAGTTGTTACTGCCATCTTCAGGGTCAGCATGGAAATACACCCCTTTGCTAAGAACCGTGGTCGTTCCAGAAAAAAGCCTGTCTACCGAGGCGGCAGCACCTGTTATCGCCAGAGTATACGCCCTCTTGGCAATAATGGAGATCCCCTCAAGCTGAAAACAGCTAAAAATCCCTTACTATATCGATTTTCTTCTTGACAACGGTCATCGGGGGGGCGTAACACCGTAAACGTTTCCAATTTCGGAGGAAGTCCCAGCTCCAACTATCTGCGACCAGTCTTTTCTCGGGAAAAGCGTCGCGGCAACCAATTCGGAGGCTTCACATGACATCCCTCTCGCCCATGTTTGCCGGGAGTTTTGGCGCAGCTGTGAGACGCAGCGCCCCCCGCCTTGCCGTTCTCCTCGCAACCTTTCTCGTAATATTCGCGGCTCAAGCCCTGGCTCAGGAAGCCACCGTGGTCGGAACGGTAACCGATCCCACGGGCGCGGCCGTTCCGAACGCGACTATTTCGATCACGAACACCGACACTGGTGTGACCCGCAACCTGACCACTAACGGCGACGGCCAATACGTGGCGCCTGACCTTCACATCGGCGGTTACGTCATAAAAGTGACGGCCACTGGATTTAAGGCCGCCGAGCAGAAAGGCATCACCCTGAACGTCGGCGACCGCGACCGCGTCGACTTCAAGCTTCAAGTGGGCAGCGCCCAAGAGACAGTCACCGTCGAAGCGAACGCGGTGGCAGTGCAGACCGACAGTGGCGAAGTCAGCAACGTCATTAGCGGCCAACAAATCACGCAGCTAGCTACCAACGGACGAAGCTTGTACGAGCTGTTCGCTCTGGCGCCTGGCGCATCCAGTTTGCAGAGCTCGAGAGTGGGATTTACACCTGTGAGCGGCGACAGCAACGTGAGCATCAACGGACAGCGCGCCGGTCACAACCTGCAGTTGATCGATGGCGGCGAAAACCTCGATCGCGGCGGCAGCAGCGGCAGCGTCATGCCGTCCATCGACTCGCTGGCTGAGTTCCGTAACATGACTTCGAACTACAGCGCTGAGTATGGTCTGGCGACCGCATCGCAGATCTCTACCGTCATTAAGTCCGGGACGAAGACTTTCCACGCCGAGGCTTGGGAGTTCTTCCGCAACGACGCTCTTAACTCGCGCAACTACTTTCTGCCAAACGTGCCCCACTTGCGCTACAACGTCTACGGCTTCAATCTTGGCGGGAAGGTTCCAGGGGCGAACAACCATCCGACCTTCTTCTTCTACAACCAGGAGTGGCGCAAAGAGGTTGATGGCGGAACTCTGAACCTGCCCGTGCCCCTGGCAAATGCGTATCCCGGCGCGAATGGCGACGCCCTGATTCCTACCACATATAACGGCAAGACGATTCAAGAAATCGTGCCAGCTGTTTTCGGGACCAACCCGAGCTTGATTCCCTCCACATGCAGTGCCGCCACCAGGACGGCTCTCCTTGCCGCCGCAGGCGTAAGCGCGTTCCCCAATAACACCATTCCTGCGTGCGTCATCTCACCCAATGCTACAGCTCTGCTGACGGCCGGTGGCAAGTACGGCGGGATCTTCCCGACCCCAACCAGTGGAGTGAATTTCCAGGGCGGCAACAACTCTCCCACCAACCTGACGGAAGAGATTGCCAGGGTCGACCACCAGTTCAGCAGCAAGTTTTCGGTGTTCGGGCACTGGATCTCTGAGCAGATCTCGCAGACCTACGGCACCACGATGTGGAGCGGCGACAACGTTCCTACGATCGCCAATACTTTTGGAAACCCCTCGTACAGCGCGGTGGTGCATGCGACCTATGTCATCAGCCCCACGCTACTGAACGAGACTGCGTTTAACTATAACGGCAATCGCATCAACATCATTCCGACCGGTCTGATTACGGCGCCGAGCGGATTTACTTTCAACCGGCTCTTCAACGGGCCCAATGCCGACACCCGGATCCCATCGATTCAGCTCGCAGGCGTTACTGGCACTAATTACACCGCGAACTGGACTCCGTGGGTCAACAAGGCGGATGACTATCAATTCCGCGATGATGTTTCCTGGACCAGAGGCGCCCATCAACTGAAGTTCGGCTTTAGTTGGGCCCTCTACAAGAAAGTGCAGGACGCGTTCGCGAATACAGAAGGGAACTTTAAGTTTGATGGTTCGTTCACCAATCCTGGTTCTACTGTGTGCACGCCGTCGCCCACCGTCGCCTGCGGATACGATTTTGGCGATTACCTGATGGGTTTTGCGCAACAATACACAGAGGATGGCGTCAAGATCAGTGGCCACTGGAACAACATCTCCCCGGCGTTCTATGTGCAGGATAACTGGCGCGTGAACAGCCGGTTGACCCTGAACCTCGGCCTCCGGTGGGATGGAATTCCGCATACCTACGAAGCCAACCAACTCTCTTCAAACTTCTATCCCAACCTGTATGACCCGGCCAAGGCAGCTACATTTGACTCGAACGGCAACATTTGTAGCCCCAACTCCCCGGTTACTCCGGGCTATTGCACAGGTGGAAACAGCCCAGGGCTGGTGACCAGTACCAACCCGACACTTGGCGGGTATCAGTTCTACCTCAACGGCATCGGGATTGGTGGCGTGAACGGAATTCCCAAGGGTCTCGTCAACAACTCCTGGAACAACTGGGGTCCGCGCCTCGGCTTTGCCTATGACCTCACCGGACAGGGCAAGACTGTTGTCCGCGGTGGCTTTGGCATGATGTACGAACGCATCCAGGGCAACGATATGTACAACGGCGCCGTAAACCCGCCGGGCGATCCCAACCCGACGCTGAATGGCGTTTCACTCGACAATCCCGGCCTCAATCTCGCGTCGGGTGTTCCCATCACCGCTGCGCAGTTGCCTGTGCTCCCTCTGGGCGTTACGGGCATCGCGACCAACTACAGACCGCCAGTGAGCTATCAGTACAGTGTTGGTGTCCAGCAGGCGCTGGGTGCCCACACCGTGCTGAGCGTCTCGTATGTGGGGAGCCAGGGACGGCATGAGAACTACTATCAGGCCATCAACTTGCCACCTCTTGCCGACTTGGGAAACTTCGTCAATACCGCAGCCCACACCGCCGACGGAACTCCGACCGGGAAGACCTTCGCCGAAGATCTAACCTATCTTGGTTTCGGCAATATGCGCCTGGCATATAACGAGGCCAATGCCCACTACAATTCACTGCAAACCTCTCTTACTGGAACCGTGAAGCGCGACCTTCACCTGCAAGTGTCATACACGGTGGCGAAGGCTATGGATGCGACTACGGCTACCGGGAGCGGTGGCGATCTCAACAACGCGACGAATCCGTATCAAGGCTGGAGCTACGATTTCGGACCGTCCGTTTACGACCGCAGAAACATATTCTTCGCCAACTTCGTTTATGACGTTCCCCTGTTCCGGACTGCCACGAGCCGCCTCGTTCGAGCAGGCCTGGGCGGATGGCAATTCTCGGGAATCGTCACCGAGGAGTCGGGCGCGCCAATCAACCTGGGAGTGAGCGGCACGACGGCAGCCAGTTACATCAGCAACTCGGGTACCCGTCCTGTCGTCACCGGGGCCATCTCCTATCCCAAG
Source organism: uncultured Acidobacteriaceae bacterium (assembly GCA_963701935.1). Lineage (GTDB taxonomy): Bacteria > Acidobacteriota > Terriglobia > Terriglobales > Acidobacteriaceae > Sulfotelmatobacter. The sequence goes on from CAVPBT010000009.1 coordinate 210,577, forward strand.
ACGCCTGCGGCGTGGTTCTCGGGTAACTTTAGCGCACCTGCCTGTACAGCGGGTGGCTCAGGAACCGATTGCTACGGCAATCTGCCGTTCGACGCAATCACTGGCCCCGGCCGAAACAACTTCGACTTGGCGCTCTTGAAGAACTTCGCTCTTACCGAGCGGTTCCACATGGAGTTCAGAGCCGAGGCTTTCAACGCCTTCAATCACACGCAGTTTCAGGGTAACGCGAACACTGGCGGTATCAGCACAAACTTCGGCGCTGGCGATTTCGGCCAGGTCAAGAGTGCCTATGATGCCCGTCAGTGGCAGTTTGCTCTGAAGCTGATCTACTAATTTGCTTCAGTCGCTTTATCCGTGCCCCGCTCGCGCTCAATACGAGCCGAGCGGGGCATAATTACTTGCTCTCCTGATCGCCATCCACCCCACTAACTCCCTGCGCCTAGCTGGCGTTGAAGGGCTGTGCGTTGCCGCGAATGGATAGGATTGCTTGCGCGACGGGGGTGTGGAGATCGCGGTTCCGTAGAATTGAGATCCCTGAGTCTCAGCCATGAAGAAGTGGAAGTCCGAACTCGTTCTCGCCGCTCTGCTCTCGCCGATCCTGCTTCCGATGGGCGCGGTCGCGCAGAACCCGACTCCCGAGGATGCGATCGCTCTCGAACAACAAGGGAAGCTGCCGGAAGCCGCTGCCGCGTGGCGCGCGGTGACCACACGCCATCCCAACGACGCCGCGGCTTTCGCCAGTCTTGGTGTTGTTCTCTCCAAGGAACAGAAGTATTCGGAAGCGGCAACCGCCTACAAGCGCGCTCTCGCTCTGAATCCCAAACTCCCCGGCGTCGAGCTCAACCTGGGCCTGGCCGAGTTCAAGCAGGGACATTTCCACGCTGCAGCCACGGCTCTCCGCGCTGCATTGGAGGCAGACCCCGGCAACAACCAGGCGCGTACTCTCCTCGGCATTAGTTACTACGGCGAGCAGCGCTTTGTCGACGCCGTCAAGTATCTTGAACCCGCTGCCAAGAACGATCCTCGCAACGCGGAGCTGCAACGGCTGCTGGCGCAGAGCTGTCTCTGGGCGAAAAACTATCCCTGCGCGCTTGAAGAATTTCGCCAACTGCTGGAGCAAGACCCCGATTCCGCCGCTGCCCATATCCTCATGGGTGAAGCCTTGGACGGCTCGGGCAAAACCTCGGAGGCCATCGCCGAATTCCAAGCCGCCGCGAAGAATTCCCCGTCCGAACCCAACGTGCACTTCGGTCTCGGCTATCTCCTCTGGAAGTCGCAGCAGTATGAGGAAGCCCGGCAGGAGTTCGAACGAGAACTGGCCCTCGATCCCAACCACGCCCAATCCCTGGCGTACCTCGGCGACATCGAATGGAAGAACAACCATCCCGATGCTGCTCTAGCGCTGCTCAAACGCTCCCTGAGCTTCCAAAAGAACCTGCGCATCGTCTATGTCGATCTAGGCGCAATCTACATGCAGCAGAAGAATTACAAAGAAGCCCAGCCCGCACTTCTTCGCGCTGTGGCTCTCGATCCGGCCATCCCCGACGCCCATTACCAATTAGGACGCCTGTACCAGGCCGTCGGCAAGCCGGCAGAAGCGGAAAAAGAGCTGCACAAGGTTCAGGAACTGCACAAGAAAGCAGAAGACAGCCTGGTCGGAAAGATCTCTTCTTCTCCGCCGGCATTGAATCCATCGGAGGATAGATAACGTGACCGCAAAAGTGAAGGGGGAAGCCATCAGCAAGACGAACTACCAACCCAAGCCCGAACACAAGTTTTCTTTCGGATTGTGGACCTTGGGGAACCGCGGTCGCGATCCCTTCGGCGAGGCCGTTCGCCGGACCATGCCCCCCACTGAGATCGCGTCTGTCCTGGGCGAAATCGGCGCCTGGGGCGTCAACCTGCACGACAACGACCTGGTCCCAATCGACGCCACACCCGCGGAGCGCGATCGCATTGTGCGCGAGTTCAAGAAGGCTTGTCAGCAAGCCGGGATCGTCGTCCCGATGGCGACTGTGTCGCTCTTCTTTCATCCCGTCTTCCGCGACGGAGCTTTTACCGCCAACGATCCTGAGGTGCGTGCCTACGCCCTCCAGAAAACCATGCGTGCCATGGATCTTGGCGCCGAGCTGGGCGCGAAAATCTTTGTCTTGTGGGGCGGCCGCGAAGGTGTCGAAACTGACGCCTGCCGCCGCGCCGATGAAGCTGTCAAGCGCCTGCGCGAAGCCGTCAACTATCTTTGCGAATACAACTTCGCTCAAGGATACAAGTACCGCTTCGCCCTCGAAGCCAAGCCCAATGAGCCCCGCGGCGACATCTACATGGCCACTACTGGACACTATCTTGGCTTCATTCCCACGCTCGATCATCCCGAGATGGTCGGTGTCAATCCTGAAGTCGCCCACGAGCAGATGGCTGGACTCAACTTCATGCACGGCGTCGCGCAGGCCTGGGAGGCCGGCAAGCTCTTCCATATCGACCTGAACGATCAAGCCCCCGGACGCTACGACCAGGATCTGCGTTTCGGGTCAAACAATCCCAAGTCCGCCTTCTGGCTCGTGAAATTCCTCGAAGATGTCGCCTACGAGGGCTCGCGTCACTTCGACGCTCACGCCTACCGCACGGAAGATTATGACGGTGTAAAAGATTTCGCCCGCGGCTGCATGCGTACCTACTTAATTCTGAAGGAAAAAGCCGCCCGCTGGAACGCCGATGGCGACATCCAGGCGATTCTCAAGGAAATCTCCGCGGAAGTCCCCGGAACTCCGAAAGCCGGACGTTACTCCGCCAAGGGATCGGCTGCGCTTCTGTCCCACGCCTTCGACAAAGACGCGATCATGCAGAAGCGTCTACCCTACGAAAAGCTCGACCAGTTCACGATCGACATTCTGCTCGGAGTGAGATAACAAGGTGGAAGAGCGGCGCTTTAGCGCCGCGATTGGAAGCGCACAGAGACCGGGCTTTAGCCCCCGTGGGTCGCGCCGCGCTACGCCCGCCCCTTCTTCGCCGCGACCGCCGCCTCTTTCCCCGCAACTTCCCACGGACGCTTCGGGCGGTCCACAACCGCCTTATCGCGGTCCTCAATGCGGTCGTAATGGTACGACTCGCTCACCGTTCCCAGCGACTCGTTGTACAAACTGGGCAGCCCCAGCCCTACTTTCAGCTCTTCCGCGAAAGACTGCAACGCTTTCAGGTGGTCGGCCGTCGCCGGAACCTCGGTCTTGGAGGTCTTGAGAAACTGCTGGTACCCTCGGTTCACCAGCTTCGAAATCTCGCTGCCGATCAGGTATCCGGGGTACGCGAAGATTTTCACCGTATCGTCCGGCCCCTTCTGGATGGCCGCCGACACGTTGTATTTGCGCAGAAAGACGCGAACGGTGGCGCCCGGGGCGTCGGTTACGTCGAACCCGTGTTCGCGCAGCCAGGCTAGCGCTTCTTCATAGGTTCGTGCTTCAATAGTTTTAGGCATTGCGGTTTTGCTTCAACCTTTCCTTGCCGGACGATGCTCGTCTATTAGATGCACACTTTATAAGAACCGAGCGTAACTTTACACGAGCTGCATCGCCGGACGAAACTGATTCATCTAAACAAATTACTACATACCTCGTTTCCAACCATATAGCACATTACGTTGGTCACGGAGTTTCGGTTCAAACTTGGCACTCAGATCCTCAAGATTGGCGGCAATGTCAGCTTCGGCACAACACGGCAAACCTCGGGAAACAGCGTCAGGACTGGGCGAAACCCTCGGCCACAGCCTGATCGAACGCATCGGCAATACTCCAATGTTGCGTCTGGACGCGCTAACCGCCGACCTTCCCGGCATAGCACTTCTGGGCAAGGCCGAATGGTACAACCCCGGCGGATCCGTCAAAGACCGCGCCGCCGCCAACATTGTCGCCGAGGCCCGCCGCCGCGGCCAACTCCGTCCCGGCCAGATCCTGCTCGACGCCACCAGCGGCAACACCGGCATTGCTTATGCGATGCTCGGTGCCGCCGAAGGATTCCCGGTTACCCTGTGCATGCCGGAAAATGTTTCCCGCGAGCGCAAGCAAATCCTGCAAGGCTACGGCGCCAACATTCTTTATACGGATCCCGGCGATGGTTCGGATGGCGCCATCCGCCTGGCGCGCGAACTGGCTGCCAAGCATCCCGACCAGTATTTCTATGCCGACCAGTATTCCAACGAAGCCAACTGGAAAGCTCACTATCACGGCACAGCCAACGAAATCTGGCAGCAGACGCAAGGACGCGTCACCCATTTCGTCTCCATGCTCGGCACCAGCGGAACCTTTGTCGGAACCACGCGCCGACTGAAAGAACTGAATCCGTCGGTGCAGTGCATCTCGCTGCAGCCCGACTCGTCCTTTCACGGAATCGAAGGCGCCAAGCACATGGCCAGCGCGATCGTGCCCAGGATTTACGATCCGCAACTCGCCGATCAGAATCTCGAAATCGCCACCGAAGACGCCTACGCCATGGCGCGCCATCTTTCGCGCAATGCGGGATTGCTCGTAGGCATCTCCGCCGCCGCCGCAGTCGTTGGAAGCCTTAAGATCGCTCGTGCCGTGCCGGTAAAGAAAGGCCAGGAGGCCGTGGTAGTGACCATCCTGTGCGACTCCGGCGAAAAGTACCTGAGCGAGCGCTTCTGGACCGAAGAGTGAAATTGCTGATTGATGATTTCTGATTGCTGATTGAACCCCCACGATACAGGCTTTTCAATCAACAATCAGAAATCATCAATCAGCAATTGTTCTCTATGCTCAAGCTCACACGCGCAGACTACGACTCGCTCCGCCAACACGGCGAAGAAACATACCCCCACGAGTGCTGCGGCGTCCTGCTCGGCCGCATGGACGACGACGGCACCCGCATCGTTGCCTCCACTGCCCGCTGCGGCAACACCCGTACCGACTCCGCGCACAATCGCTACAACATCGATCCCAAGGAACTCGTCCGCATCCAGCGGGAAGGCCGCGAGCGCGGAGAAGACATCGTCGGCTTCTACCACTCCCACCCCGACCACCCCGCCCAGTGGTCGAAGACAGACTTGGCGGAAGCCCACTGGTTCGGATGCTCGTACGTCATCACCAGCGTAGAAAAAGGGAAGGCAGTCCTGACCAACTCATTCGAACTCACCGGCTCAGACGAAGCTGACAAAAGCCTGGTAAACGAGCCAGTCAAAGTCGATTGACGGGATGCATATGTGGGGACAGCCGCCCTCGGCTGTCCGCCACGCGAAGCTTGGCCATGGTAGCTGACACCACACCGCCAACTCCTCTCAGCGTAAATACACCGCCGTCGAGCTGCGCTCGACCGACGGCAGATGCCGGCCGTCCCCACATAATTCGAATCTGAATCCCTTGTTGGGCACGGGAAGTGCGCGATTTTCACAGTCCAGAAACAATCTGCTGCTGCAGCGCCAGAGTTGTGGTTTTTCAGCGAATACGGCGGAAAGCCGCATCTGACGCGGCTTTCGCGAAAGATGTGCGACGGCGCTGCACTATTTCGGGTCACTGGCTTGTGGATGGCGTGCACTCGATTGGAAACATGTGTACTTACAAGCGAGTATTTTTCGTTGACTGGAAAAATAGGAGGAGTACAAAAGGATCGTTCTTTGACAGCTTCTTAAGTTTTTCCGGTTGGTGCGGCGTCCGGGGCTCAAGCGGAGTCACTGTTCTGATCGCGAGGTTGGGACGGAGGGCGAGCGAGGGTCTATAGCAAAGCGCTGGTTGAGGAGAACGAAGAAGAAATGTTGAAGGCAAGATAGAGTTCCGAGGCGTAGGGTAGGTTTATCCGGTTGGCGGTGAGCCCGGAGCCCAAGCGAAGATCGCGCGCAGCACCCCGCAAGGGAAGCAGCGAGAGCAGGTCGAGCAAGGGTCAAACGCGAGCTACTGGCCGAGACGAATGGACCCTACACCACCTCGGAACTCTTATTTTTTGGAGCTACGAGCTACGAGCTACGAGCCACGAGCGTTGAGCTACGAGTTGCGAGTTGCGAGCTTCGAGTTCCTGGCTTCTAGCTAACCCTGCGTATCCCTTTCCTAACCCAAAAGCCCAGGATAATTCCCGCATTTCAAAATCCGCGAGATCCGCGTGAATCCGTGGCAAAGAAGTTCTCGCAGTTACTTCACCGCATTCCCCGGCCCACCCACAGCATAAATCCGCGGAATCCTCTGCTCCAGTCCCGGCAGCGTCGGAAACGCCGCATGCGGCTCGCTCTGGTACCAGTACGCAACTGAGAAATAGTTGTCCGAGCGCACATTCGCGTGCCCATGCTCGATCGTCGCCCGCAGCGACTTGGTGAACGGGATCGGAGAATCCAGATGGAACCGGTACAGCGACCACCGCCCGCCTGCCACTTCCTGCCCCACGACCGGCGCACCGAACAGCTGATACGCAAACGGACGCCCGCCAAAATCCCACGCTCCCAGAAAATAATCTTCCGAGCCCGTCCCGTTGATCGACGGCATGGTCTCGCCATCGACAAAGAACATGTCATCGCCCTCGCCCCACCACCCATCCTGATTCTCGAGCACCGACATGGTCACGCCCACAAAGTGCCCGCGCCCAGTAGCTTCCATCCACACGTAGTTGCCGTCGCCATTCAGATTCTTCTTATCGTTGACGATCGCATCGCCATTGGACTTCCACTGATTCGTCCACCCCTTCGCCGGAGCGGCCTGCCGGTACTGCGCGTGGAAATAGAGCAGATCCGCCGGTAGGTCCTTGCTGTAAGCCCGGTAGTCGATGTTGAAATAAAACGCGTCGGTCTTTTGTTTCCCTTCGTTCGTTACCGTGATGCGCGCGTGCTTCTGAAACGGCATCGGGAAAAAGGAGTTCAGCGCCTTGTCCGCTCCCACCGACAACGGCTGCGACTGGTACAGGTGATAATCTCCCAGCCCGAGCCCGAAGAAATCGCCAATCGGCGTCTCCACGCTGGGCGTGCCTTCGCCATCCCAATACATCCGCAGCACCAGCGCCTTCAGATGATTCGGATCATCGCTGGCAATCGTCACCCACACATGGCTGATCAGCCCCGGCCCCGCCTCGTCGAGCAAGCGTGAGAGTCTCCCCCGGCGCAATGCTCCGCGCATCCGCATTCCCGCCCGTGCGGTCATAGCTGGAAACCCGCTTCTGCACGTAGTCCTTAGCCTGCGGCAGCGACGAAATCAAGGCGGAAGGAGTCTGCGAGAAAAGAGGGATGTGTCAGAAAGCAAAACGCAATTAGAGCAAGAAGTTTTTTCACGGGAATCTCCACGATGTGTCTTTTACTGCTGTAAGCCGAGGCGAGGTGATTTTATCCCGTTTTCAGCGACATCGTAACCCGCAAATCGACGCGGGAAGGATTTGACGAGGGAAGGATTTGTGGAAGGGCACGGCTTCAGCCGTGCCGTAAAGCAGCAAAATAATGTTGGGCTTTAGCCCCCGAGGGTTTGACCCACCGGCTCTACAGCGGAATATTCCCATGCTTCTTCGGCGGATTCTTATCCCGCTTCGTCTCCAGCATGGCCAGCGCCTGGATCAGCTTCTTCCGCGTCTCCCGCGGCTGGATCACCGCATCCACAAACCCGCGGTCGGCGGCCACGTAGGGATTGGCGAAGCGTTCGCGGAACTCCTCGATCTTCTCGCGGCGAAGCTGCTCCCGGTTCGCCGCCGCGTCCAGTTCGCGCTTGTAGACAATGTCCACCGCGCCCTCCGGCCCCATCACTGCAATCTCCGCCGTCGGCCACGCATAATTCACATCCGTGCGGATGTGCTTCGACGCCATCACGCAATAAGCCCCGCCATACGCCTTGCGCGTGATCACCGTAACCTTGGGCACCGTCGCTTCGGCAAACGCAAACAGCAGCTTCGCCCCATGCTTGATGATTCCGCCATACTCCTGCGCCGTCCCCGGCAGAAATCCCGGCACATCTTCAAACGTCACCAGCGGAATGTTGAAGCAATCGCAGAAGCGCACAAATCGCGCGCCTTTCACCGACGCATTAATGTCCAGCGTTCCCGCCAGCACCGACGGCTGGTTCGCCACAATCCCCACCGACTGCGCCCATCGAGCCGCGCAAATCCCACGACAATGTTCTTCGCGTAATGCTCCTGCACTTCGAAGAAGTAAGCGTCATCGACCACCGCGTGAATCACGTCTTTGATGTCATACGGCTGGTTCGACTGCGCCGGAACAATCTTGTCGAGCGCCGAGTCGGCCCGGTCGACCGGATCGGTGCAGACTTTCCGCGGAGGCTCATCCAGATTGTTCGACGGCAGGAAACTCAACAGCTCGCGCACCATCGACAAACATTCCGCGTCGTCATGCGCCAGAAAGTGCGCCACGCCTGACGTTTCGTTGTGCGTCATCGCGCCGCCCAGTTGATCTTTCGTGACCTCTTCCAGCGTCACCGTCTTGATCACGTCCGGCCCGGTGATGAACATGTACGAAGTCTTATCCACCATCAGCACGAAGTCGGTGATCGCCGGCGAATAAACCGCGCCTCCCGCGCACGGCCCCATGATGCGCCGAAATCTGCGGCACCACTCCGCTATAGATCGTGTTGCGCAGAAAAATGTCGGCGTACCCCGCCAGCGACATCACGCCTTCCTGAATCCGCGCTCCCCCGGAATCATTCAGCCCAATCACCGGAGCGCCCATCTTCGCCGCCAGGTCCATGATCTTCACGATCTTCCCGGCGTTGGTCTCCGAAAGCGACCCGCCAAACACGGTGAAGTCCTGCGCAAACACGTATACCAGCCGCCCCTCGATCCGCCCGTAGCCAGTAATGAATCCGTCGCCGTAAATCTTCTGCTCGGCCATGCCGAAATCGTTGCAGCGATGCGTGACCAGCTTGTCGGTTTCCTCGAACGTCCCTTCATCGAGCAGAAACTCAATGCGCTCGCGCGCCGACATCTTGCCTTCTTTATGCTGCCGCTCGCGCCGCTTCGCGCCCCCGCCGTCTTCGGCCAGCTGGTTCCGCTTATTGAGTTCGGCGACTTTTTGTTCGAGATTCATGGGCAAGGATTATAGCCTCTGTCACGAGGCCGCACGTCTGCAGGCAAATCACAGAGGAGTGGCGTGACTTTGGATCTGCCGCTGCCACTCGAATCCCTCCTGCGGTACACTGCCCACAATGTCTCCTCACCGACCAGATGGGCTTCAGCTTCCGCCCGCCCGAGCGCCGGGTCTGGAAAGTCCGCGAACTGGTCGGCGCGGTCCGCTCTCACATCGAGCGCGAATATTCCGACGCCTGGGTGGAAGGCGAAATCTCCAACTTCCGCGCCCCCGATTCCGGCCATCTTTACTTCACTCTGAAAGACGGCAATGCCCAGATTCGCGTCGTGATGTTCCGCTCGTCGGCGCGCCTGCTGCGCTTCCGCCCGGCCGACGGCTTGCAGGTAGTCGTCCGCGGCCGCGTCACCGTCTACGAAGATCGCGGCGAGCTGCAGATTTCTGCCGAATACATCGAGCCCAAAGGCGCCGGCTCGCTGCAATTAGCCTTCGAGCAACTCAAAGCCAAACTCGAAGCCGAAGGCTTGTTCGCCCCCGAGCGCAGAAAGCCCATCCCGACGCTGCCCTCGCGCATCGGCCTCGTCACTTCTGCGCAGGCCGCCGCGCTCCGCGACATTCTGAACGTCCTCCAGCGCCGCCATCATTCCGTGAATGTGCTGATCTATCCCGCGCAGGTGCAGGGCGATGCCGCCTCGCACGAGGTCGCCGCAGGAGTCCGCTTCTTCAACCAGCACGACAACGTCGACGTCATCATCGTCGCGCGCGGCGGCGGCTCCGCCGAAGACCTGGCCGCCTTCAATGACGAAGCCCTGGCCCGCACCATCGCCGCGTCCGAGATCCCCGTGATCTCCGCCGTCGGCCACGAAACCGACTTCACCATCGTCGATTTCGTTGCCGACCTCCGCGCTCCCACGCCCTCTGCGGCCGCCGAGCTGGTCATCCGCTCCCGCCAGGAAGTCGAAGATCATGCCGCCGCGCTGCACGAGCGTCTCAGCCGCGCCATGCGTTACCGCCTGCTGATGGGCCGCCAGGCCCTCACCGAACTCGCGCAGCACGGCGCTTTCGCCCGCATGATGGAGCTGATTCGGCAGCGCCAGCAGAAGCTCGACGACCTTATCCACCGCATGGAGCTCGCCGAGCGCCAGTTGCTTGAGCAGATGCGCCGACGCTGGGAAACGATCTCAGCAGCCGTGCGCCACTACGATCTTCGCCTGGTGCTTTCCGGGATGCGAAAGCAGTTGGACAGCGGAACCGCCGCCCTCGTCGCCATCATGCGCAACGTTCTCCTGCAGCAGCGCGTGCGCAGCGAGCGCCTGCAGACCGCTCTCGAGTCGCTGTCTCCGCTGGCCATTCTCGAGCGCGGATACGCCCTGGTGTTCGATTCTGAAGGCAAGCTGCTGAAGGACGCGCGGGGCCTGAACGTCGGCGACGAAATTTCCGCCCGCCTGGCTCATGGTGAAATTCGAGCAGCAGTCACTAAAAAGCAGGATGAATGAGCGAGCCGTGTGCGACGGGTGCACACGGGGACGGGCGCATTCGCGAGCTTGCCCTGAGCGAAGAAGTCCCGCCAAGCGCAGCGAGGCGAGCGCGACCACAACTCCGCGGCCCATGGCATGGCAAGAATCCCTGTTTCAATCCCCTGCTCAATGGGCTTTCGCAATCAGGTTGTGAAGCCAGTTCGCGCAGCTGAGAAGGTTGTGGAAGGGCACGGCTTCAGCCGTGCGGCTGAGAAGTTGTGCAGCCGCGCCATTAGCAATAAGATGCGGGCTTTAGCCCCGCGGGCGCCGTAGATCTGCACCAGGAGCGATTCGAGTGACGCCAGTCATCACGTCATGGACGCAAGGCGCGTGGATCGCGCTCGACATTCTTCTCGTCGCGCTCCTCATCTACCAGGTGCTGGTCATGATTCGCGGCACCCGCGCGGTTCCCATGCTGGTGGGACTCGTCGTCGTCGCCGTAACTTTCTACCTCGCGCGCATCGGTGAACTCACCACCCTCAACTGGGTGGTCAGCCACGTGCTCCCCTATCTCGTGTTTGCGCTGATCGTCGTCTTTCAGTCGGAGATCCGCCATGTGCTCGCCGACTTGGGCAGAAGACTTTCGTTCTTCAGCGGATCTTCGGCCGACAGCGACTCCTACGACGACATCGTGCTGGCCGCAAATCTCTTTTCCCAGCACCAGACTGGCGCGCTCATCGTGATCGAACGCGAGATCGGACTGCGCACCCACATCGAAAGCGGTGTGCCCCTCGACGCGCGCCTCTCCTACGATCTCCTGGCCACAATTTTCCGCCCCAGCGCGCCGCTGCATGATGGCGCCGTCATCGTTCAAAAAGATCGCATCGCTGCTGCCGCCTGCTTCCTGCCCCTCTCTATGAATCCTCTGCTCTCTACGCAACTCGGCACGCGGCACCGGGCCGGCATCGGCATCACCGAAGAAACCGACGCGATCGCCGTCATCTGTTCGGAAGAGACCGGCGCGATCAGTCTCGCCATCGGCGGCAAGATCGAGCGCGATCTCACAGTCGAACAACTCCGCGAGCGTCTGGGCGCCGAACTCCGCCGCCACATGGCGCCCGTCACTCTGCCGACCTCGATCGCCCAGAATAACGAAGACGAATCGGATGCGCTGCTCGACTCGCCCTTGCACGATCCCGCGCCGTCACGCAAGTCGGAATCCGGCGCGCAAGCGGAGCCGCGGCCATGATCCAGTTCTTCCAGCGCTACGTTTTCCACAACTTTGGACTAAAGGTGTTGTCCCTGCTTCTCGCCACTGGATTGTGGTTCCTCATTTCGCGCGACGAGCAGCCTGCCGAAGTCGCCCTGCACGCGCCCATCGTCTTTCAGCACGTCCCCTCGCAACTGGAGATCAGTTCCGAATCCATCCAGGAGGCGCAGATCCGCGTGCGCGGCCCGGAACGCGTGATCCGCCAACTGCAAGCGAACGAGGTCCACGCCGAAATCGACCTCGCCGACGTCAAGGCGGGCGAACGCACCTTCGATCTCACTTCGCAGCAGGTTCGCCACCCCGGCGACATCACCGTGGTGCAGGTTGTCCCCAGCCAGTTGCACCTGGCCTTCGATACTCGCATCACGCGTGACGTCGAGATTCATCCCCGCGTGACCGGCACCTTTGCTGACGGCGAACAGATTGTTAAAGTCGATTCCGATCCGCCCCGCATCACCATCACCGGCCCGCGCCATCACGTGGAGAAAATCGACGCCGCCACAACTGATCCCATCGACGCCAGCGGAACCCGCGGCAGCGCCGTCTTCACGACGAATGTGTACGTTTCCGACCCGCTGGTGCAGGTCGCGCAGGCCACGTCGATTCGCGTCACCGTGCAAGTGCAGAAAGTCGGCACCGCCACCACACATTGAACAGCCGCCGTAACCGCAAGCGATCAAGCAAAGCCGCCCCCTTACTTTGGCGTCATCCCGAGCGGAGCCGTTCTTCAGGCGAAGCGAGGGATCTCGCGTGAACCGCCGCGCATTACTCGGTCCGCGACCGAGCGCTTTCCCCGGCGCTCATTTATCATCTCTAGTCCTACTCTCTTTACTTATGAGCGACCAAAGGCAGTTATTCGGAACCGACGGCATTCGCGGCGTCGCGGGAGAATTCCCGCTCACTAAGCACAGCACCTATCTGATCGGCCGCGCCCTCGGCCACGATCTGGTCCGCGCCAATGCCAAGGCCCAAGCCGTCATCGGCCAGGACACTCGCGAATCCAGCGCATGGATTGCCAACCGCGTCGCCGAAGGCCTGGCCGCCGTTGGCGTCGACGTCCACAGCGCTGGCGTAATCACTACTCCCGGCGTGGCGTACCTTGCGCGCTCGCGTGCTCTCGCGGCCGGCGTGGTGATTTCTGCGTCGCACAATCCCTGGACCGATAACGGCATCAAAGTCTTCTCCGGCGACGGTTTCAAGCTAAGCGACGCACGCGAACTGGCCATCGAGAAAGAAATCTTCGCTTTACTCCAGAATGCCTCCGCCGCCGATGACACCGCGCTCAAGATTCCCAAGCCGTCTCTTCCCGGCGAAGCCGACCTGCGTCATGCCTACGTGAAATCGCTCGCCGAGGGCGTGAATTCTGACCTGAGCAAACTGCGTGTGCTGGTGGATTGCGCCAACGGCGCCGCGACCGCCGAAGCGCCGGAACTATTTCGCACGCTGGGAATTCAGGCGACCTTCATCCACGTCGCACCTGACGGAAGGAACATCAACGAAGGCTGCGGCGCATTACATCCCGAAACTCTGGGGAAAATCGTCGCGGAATCGCCCGGGAAGTTCGATTTGGGCGTCACCTTCGACGGAGACGCCGACCGCGCGCTGTTCTGCGATGCCGCCGGCCGCGTGGTCAACGGCGATGGTGTGCTGCTCGCTGCCGCCCGCGACATGCGCGCGCAAGGAAAGTTGAAGGCGGACACAGTCGTCTCCACCACCATGTCGAACATGGGCCTGGAGATCGCGCTGAAGAAATCCGGTATCCGCATGCTACGCGCCAACGTCGGCGACAAATACGTGCTCGAAGAAATGTTGAAGACTGGCGCCACACTCGGCGGCGAACAGTCCGGCCACATCATCTTCCGAGACTGCGATGCCACCACCGGCGATGGCCTGCTCACAGCCTTGCGCCTCATGGATATTATCGTCCGCTCTGGGAAGCCCCTGGCACAGTTAGTTGCCGATCTGAAAGTCTTCCCGCAGAAGATCCAAAACGTCCGAGTCCGCGAAAAAATTCCTTTCGCCCAGATTCCCGCCGTGCAATCGGCAATCGACGTCGCAGAGCGCGAACTCAACGGCAACGGCCGCGTAGTGGTCCGCTACTCCGGCACCGAAGCCTTGGCGCGTGTGATGGTAGAAGCCGAATCGGAAGAGAAGATGCGCGCCCTGACAGCCGCAATCGCGGCGGAAATTCAAAAAGCCCTTGGAGTGTAGTTGAGATTTATGTGGGGACAGCCGCCTCGGCTGTCCGCCGGGCGCAGCCCGGCAGCTTGCTTCCAAGACTTTCGCGGAGACCCTTGCCGGCCTAACGTTTCTTGCGCTTGCCTTTCGCGCGCACCGGCTCTTCCTCCAACACCGCAAACTGGATCTTCTTCTCCACCGGATCGATCCGGTCCACCAGCACCCGAATCTTCTGCCCCAAGCTGTAGATCTTCCTCGAACGCTGCCCGATAATCTCGCGCGTATTCTCGTGATAGGTGTACCGGTCGTCCGTCAAAGTATTCAGCGGCACGAGCCCCTCAATGAACAGATCGGTAAGCTCCACAAAGAATCCAAACTTGGTCACGCTGGTGATGAGCCCGTCAAAATCCTCACCCACGCGGTCTTGCATGAACTTAACTTTCTTCCCCTCCATCAACTCCCGCTCCGCGTCGGCCGCCCGCCGCTCCGCCCGGCTCGACTCCTCCGCGATCTCATGCAATTCCTCGATGCCAATTGGCCCGCCCAATGCCTGATGTGGCGCGGGCGCCCCCGCCTGCGCACTTTCAGTTGGGACTCGACGCTTAGACCAGGGGGAAGCTTTCTCCTCGATCCGAGGGTGCCCCACCCTTGTCGCGCTCTTTGCGACAGGGTGGGGATTTTGACTTTGGTGCCGTCTCAGCGCATCCTTCAACACCCGATGCACAATCAAATCCGGATACCTCCGGATCGGCGACGTAAAGTGCGTATACGAAGTCGCCGCCAGCGCGAAGTGCCCCAGATTCTCCTCCGAGTACCGCGCCTGCTTCAGCGACCGCAGCATCAGATAGCTCAGGATCCGCTCCTCCGGCTTCCCGGCAATCTTCTCGGTTAGCTTCTGATACATGCGCGGCGTGATATGGACGTCCTTCGGCACTTCAATGTCTCGCGCCCGCTTCCCCGTTCCATAAGCCGCACGCCGATCCGTCTTCGTTTGCACCCGGTGAATCGGCAGCGGCCCCACGCCCAGCGAATACCCAAACGTCGCCGCGATCACCTCAAAGTCATACACGCGCTTCGCATCCGGCTTCTCGTGGATGCGATACAGCGACGCCACATGCCTCGACTCCAGATCATGCGCCACGCACTCGTTGGCCGAGAGCATGAATTCCTCGATCAGCCGGTGCGCGATGTTGCGCTCCGACCGCGAAATGCTCTTCATCAACCCAAGCTCGTCGAACTCGATGACGGGCTCCGGCAGATCGAAGTCAATCGATCCCCGCCGTTCCCGCTTGCGATTCAGAATCAGCGCCAGGTCGCGCATCAGCTCAAACGTTGCGACCAGCGGCGCATATCGCGAACGTGCGGCGGCATCGCCTTCCAGCACCGCGTTCACCGCGGTATACGTCATGCGCTCCACCGACCGGATTACGCCCTCACTCAACTCGTAGCTGACGATGTCGCCGCGATGATCCATCTCCATCACACACGACAGCACCAGCCGTTCCACCTGCGGCCGCAAACTGCAAATGTCTGTCGAAAGTTCCAGCGGCAACATGGGCACGGCACGATCAGGAAAATAAACGCTGGTGCCACGCAGCCGGGCCTCCTGATCGAGCGCCGATCCTGCGGTCACATACTGCGCGACGTCGGCAATGTGCACCTGTAATTCAAAATTTCCGTTCTCCAGCATGTGCACGTAGACGGCATCATCAAAGTCGCGCGCGCTCTCTCCATCGATGGTCACAATCGGCAGCCCGCGAAAGTCGCGCCGCCGCTCCAGTTCGATTCCCGGGATGACCGCCGACGTATCCTGCGCTTCCTCAAGTGCTGCCGCTGGAAAATGATGCGGCAGATGAAACTTGCGAATCGTGATCTCGACATCGACCCCGAAATCATCCTCGCGCCCCAGAATCTCAGTCACCCGCCCCCGCGGATTCTGCGTCGGCGAAGGCCAGTCGGTGATCTCAACATCAACCACCAGCCCCTCAAGATCGTCCCACTCCGCAGGCCGCGCGACTTCGTCCCCCAAAACGCGATCGACAGATTTCTTCCTCTGTGTCCTCCGAGTCCTCTGTGGTTCAGGATTTTTCTTCCGTGTCTGTCGCGGAAGAGCCGGAAGTCTCTGGCCTCTCCATCCCCGCCGGAATCAAAATCTCCTGCGTAATCTTGCTGTCGATGGGCCGCACGTACCCGCCGCGGCTTCCGTAATGAAAAATGCCAACCACCGTCGGATGCGCCCGCATCACCGGCCGCACAATCCGCCCCTCGGCGCGCCCATCCGGCCGCACGTTGCTGATGTCGACCAACACCAGATCCCCGTGCATGGCATTGCCAATGAGATGTGGCGCGAATAAAGATGTCGCCCGCGAGTTTCGCCTTGAGCGCCGGACTCAGCGATTTCGCGTCAGGAATGACAAAACCGAATCCGTCGCGGTGCATGGTAAGTCGCCCCGCAACCAGATTCTTGTCGGCAGCCGCCGCAGGCAAGGCGTACCGATCCGAATCAACAGGAAGCAGCGTCCCGCGCGCCACCATCTTCTGTAGCAGCGAATCGAGTTCGCGGCGTTCGTTCCCGTGCAGCCCCAGTTCGCGCACGAGCTGTTTGAACCCCGCCGTGCGCTTGGGCTGTTTCGCAATGTGTTTCAGGATTGTGGATTCAGGAAGCATAGAGAAAGCTGTCAGCTATCAGCCCTTCGCTTTTCGGCTCAGGGCAGGCTAAGAACAGCTCTCAGCATACCGCACCCGCAGGGCGTGATCGGCGCTTCGCCTTGTCATCCTGAGCGAAGCGAAGGACCTATGCAATTTCCGGCAGGTTGCATAGATCCTTCGGTCCGCCAACAACGCGAACCTCAGGATGACAAATCAGGTTTCCCCTACCACGAATCCCCGCCCCCGCGCGGCGGCCACGCCCCCAGCGCGCGCCGCACCATCGCAATCTGCCCCACGTGATAGCTGTTGTGCGCCACCATCTGCCAGAGCACGGCTTCGAGCGTTCCGGCAATTTTCTTGTCGCCGTCGTGTGCGCTTTCGATTTCGCGCTGCAGCTCCTGCGGAGAAGATTTCGCCAGCTCAGCAAACTCGCTCCAGGAGTTTCGCCATCCCGGTCTTCAGCCGATCCCACTCCTGCGCGTCAGCGGGTGCCGGCGCCGCCGGAAAACTCTCCGAATTGTGTTCCGGGTACGCAGGCCTCTCCCCGCGAATCCGCCGCAGCTCATACTCCATCCAGTAATTCATGTGGAAGACAAGCTGCCCAACCGAATGCGGAAATCCAGCCACGTGTCGTGCCGCCAGCGCCGCAGAAAGATCCTCCACGCACGCGATGGGATCGGCATGCGCGCCCTTTCCCCGAAGCAGTTCTGTCAGCACTCGCTGGGACATGGGAGATGGAACGAGATAGCGCTCATCAGAAGATAAGCCCTGTCATCCTGAGCGAAGCGTGCGCTTTCTCGTCGCGGCCCATTGCATAGGTTCTTCGCTTCGCTCAGAATGACATCCAGATGGTCGTGGATTCATCCGCGTTGATCCGCGTGAATCCGCGGCGAAGAAGTTGCGCGCTCACCGCTCCGCAAAGTACTTCTCCTCCAGAATCCTCCGATGATGCAGCTCGTGCCCCGCGATGATATAGGCCAGCGCCCGCACGCTCACTTCATTCTTGTTCGCCACGCCGCGCCGCACCCACGCCGCCTCATCCAGGTTGCGCAGCAGAGTCAGCGTCGCCCGCCGCACGGCAATGTAATCCTCAATAATCTCCGCCAGCGGTGCCCGCGCAAACGGACCGTTCTTCACATAGTCGTCCTGCTCGAAACCCGGCCAGCGGCGTCTGGTCGCCGCGCGCAATCCGCAGCGCGCGATACGCAAAAACGCGCTCCGTGTCGCAGACGTGCCCCAGCACTTCCTTCGCATTCCATTTATCGGGTGCGTAGCGATAATCCCCATCGCTCTCGTCGCGCCCTGAGAGCAGCAACAGCGTTTGCCTCCTCTGCGCGTCGAGCGTCCCAAGAATATCAGTCCCCGTTATCTGCGAAATGTAACGGTCATAATAAGGCGCATATTCGCCCGGCTCAGGCCGAGCGATCGTAAACGTTGCTGCATTCACCACAGCTGGTTCTGACATGCTTGGCTCCAAAATTGAAGTGTGCCCCAAGGCCCGATTTCTGAAGAAGATTTCTGAAGAATTAGACTCCCCACCCCAGTTTCGGTTTTCGATAAATCTTCGACCCTGCAAGCATAACCCTCCAACGCTGTGGAAGGGTACGGTGCCAGGCAGTTTTTACGGATTCGTTACACGCATCAGGCAGAAAGTATGCAGGCCCGCTCGCCTGCCAATCCTGCCTCTGGACGTCCGACGCCCACGTACCATCGGAGGAACTCCCGATTGAAAATAAAGGATTTCCACAGCGCTCATTTTGAGACGCGGGAGTACAATTTGCTTTGGTCACGAAAGTGCGGCCAGTGACCCCTAATCCCAACTAGGAAAGGACCTTTTACGCCATGTGGAAGCCGACCAATCAGCCTCAAACTCCTGCACAACCTTCGGTGCCGGAGCGCCCCACTACGTCTACCCCCAGCGCGCCAATGGCCTCCGCTGAGCCCGTCGCTCCCCGGCCGGTAACCACCACCACCGCTGACCAGGCCACCATCGGCAAGTCGCTGGTCATTAAGGGCGAAGTCACCGGCTCCGAGTCGCTTTACATCGACGGCCGCGTCGAGGGTTCCATCAATCTGGCCGGCAACCGCGTCACCATCGGACGCAATGGCGTCGTCGCCGCCAACATCAACGCCCGCGAGATCGTTGTGCTCGGCAAAGTCCGCGGCAACCTGACCGCCAGCGACCGCGTCGACATTCGCAGCGACGGCTCGCTCACCGGCGACGTCATCGCCGCTCGCATCTCCATCGAAGACGGCGCCTTCTTCAAAGGCGGCATCGACATCCGCAAAGGCGGACAGCCCGCGCAGCAGAAGCCGAACGGCGAAGAGAAGTCGGTTCCGGCAAGCTGAGCCGGCCGCAGTCGGCGCCCGGGCGTAAGTCTCTCTCAGAAATTTTGGCCGGATCAGCAAGAACGGGCATCCGTGGGGATGCCCGTCTTAATTCTGTAGCACAGCCTACTTCGCCCCTAGTGCGCAATCTCGAACACCGTCCCCGATCCATCCACGCCGCCGTTCAATGTCGTGCCATAAAGATTCCCTTGGCTATCCAGCACCAAGCCGCCCCACGGATTGCTCCCGTCCGTGCCGCCGCCAAAGTTGTAGAGCAAGTTCTCCGTCCAGTCTCCGCCCGCGGCGGGCGTTAATTCAACCACCACGCCGCCGTCATGATCAGCTCCTTGGAGGGTCGTGGCGTAGAGATTGCCGGCCGAATCAAAAACTGGAGCCCCAGTCGGGTAGGTGCCAGCGCTCCAGGTAAATCTGTACAGCACTTTCTCGGTCCAGCTTCCGCCCGTCGCCGGTGACAGCTCGAACACGGTTCCAAATCCCTTGCCCGGACCGCCGCCGGAGGTCGTGCCGTAGAGATTGCCCGACGAGTCGAACACTACGCCAGCCTCGGGTCCGAACCCGTCCGTGCCGTTAAAGTCGAAGCTATGCAGAAGCGTTAGTGTCCACGCCCCGCTCGGGGTAGGCGATAACTCGAAAACCGAACCATAGTTGTAGGCGCCGCTAGCTATGGTCGTGCCGTACAGATTGCCCGACGAGTCGAAAATCAGCTTCGCATCGAAGGGCCCAGTGCTGTAATTGTTCGGTGACTTGGAGAAGCTGCACAGCACTTTCTCCTCCCAACTCCCGTTCGATTTGCGCGTCAACTCAAATACGATGCCGCCGTTATCGGCCCCACCATACGGGGTCCCGCCGTAGAGGTTGCCCGCGGCGTCTAAGGTCAGGCCCGAGTTCGGGTTGAATCCATCTTTTTCGCCGTCGCCAAAGCTGTGCAGCACCCTCTCGGTCCAGCTCCCGGCCGCAGTGGGCCGCAGCTCGAACACCGTGCCGTTGTCATACGCGCCGCCCCCCGCGGTCGTGCCGTAGAGATTGCCGGCCGCATCGAAAATCAGGCCGGCGGCGGGCTCGGTTCCGTCCACGCTGTTCTTGGTAAAGGTATGCAAGATTTTTTCCGACCAGCCGCCACCCGCCACGGGCGAGAGCTCAAACACCACCCCAGCCCATCTACTACCTGCTGCCGCCGCCGTGCCGTACAAGTTGCCCGCCGAGTCGAAGATCAGATCGCCAAATGGATGTCTCCCGTCACTGCTTTCACCGTAGCCACCCGTGAAACTGTATAAGACAGATTCCTGGCCAACCGCACGCGTCCCCGCCACCAGCAGGTTCGCCACAAGAATCGCCAACACACCAGTCAATCCCAAGGAAAATCTCAGGTTCCGCATAATTCCTCCTCAGCGCCGCCCGCGGACACTGCCCGAAGTCTTTAGCCGATAGAGTTGCGAAGCATCCCACTGGCGGTAAAGGGTGTCAAGATGAAGGATTTTGCAACCGGACAGCCAAGCACCTTGATATACTTGTCCCCTTTTTCCAAAGGCCGGTTTCGCGACACCAAAACCATGGGACGCATCATCATCGTTTTTCTAAAACGCTTGTGGCTCCCGCTCCTGGTCCTGGCGGCGTTCCTAGGAGTGTGCGTCGTCTTCTACATGCGCGTCGAAGGCCTGCGCCCGCTCGATGCCCTGTTCTGGGTGATTCATCCCCACTCGATCGAATACCGCGCCGTCCACAAGTCCACCAAGATCTTTTCGCTGTTCGTGTATGCGGGAGTCTTCGCGCTGCAGATCTGGATCGCCGAGCGCGTCCTGCTCACCATTTTCAGCCGTCACGGCGTGGAGGCCTGGAGAACCATGATCAACGAAGTGAACGTCAACCGCCTGAGCGACCACTTTATTATTTGCGGCTACGGCCAGGTCGGCCGCACCGTCGTCGACCAGTTGCAGCGCCTCGAGATCCCCTTCGTGCTGATCGAAACCAACGAAGGCCTCTACCGCGAATTGCTGAACGACAAGATCCCCGTCATTCAGGGCGACGCCAAACGCCACGACGTCCTGCTGCAGGCCGGACTCGACCGCGCGCGCGGCATCTGCATCGTCATCGACAACGACGCCGACAATCTCTACATCACCGTCACCGCGCGCTCGCTCAATCCGAAAATCAAAATCATCACCCGCGCCGGACAGCAGCGCTACGCCAACGCCATCCGCAGCTCCGGCGCCGACGAAGTCATCATCCCGGAATACGAAGGCGGATTAATGACGGGAAGAATGATCCAGAAGTATTACCCGATCCCGCTGGCCATCAAGTAGCGCTGCCGTCCCAGCGGCGGCGGGCGCGCCCCGGCAGCGGTAGGCGTCTCGCCCACGTTTGCTCCTGCCTTGAAGGGGCGCGCTTCAAGTCGCGACACCCAAGCTGCCCTGAAAGGGTGCGGCAGCCGTGCCGCCCAAGCTGCTTTGAAAGGGCGCGGCTTCAAGCCACGCCGCAGATAGCTAATCAAGATGCGGGCTTTTAGCCCCTGAGGCACGATGACCTCAAAGCCAACTACACTCAGAACCCCTGCTCCACAAACATGCAGTCCCCATAAGAATAGAATCGATATCGCTCGCGCACCGCGTGCTCATACGCGCGCATCACATTTTCTTTCCCGCCCAGCGCGCAAACCAGCATCAGCAGCGTCGACTGCGGCAAATGAAAGTTCGTCAGCAGCGCCTGCACCACCTGAAACTTGTATCCCGGATAAACAAACAGGTTGGCTTCGCCGGAACCAGCGCGCACTTCGCCCGAGCCCTGCGCCGCCGCATATTCCAGAGTGCGCACCGTCGTAGTCCCGACGGCCACAATCCGCCGCGATTCCCGGCGTGCCTGGTTAATCTTCTCCGCCGCCTCGTCCGAAATCGAATACGCCTCCGAGTGCAGCTGATGTTCTTCCACCCGCTCCACGCGCACCGGCTGAAACGTTCCCAACCCGACGTGCAGCGTGACCTCGGCCGTCTCAATTCCGCGCTCCCGCATGCGCCGCAGGATTTCCGGCGTGAAATGAAGTCCCGCCGTCGGAGCCGCCACCGACCCGCGCTCCCGCGCATACACCGTCTGGTACCGTTCCCGATCGCCGGAAGAATCCGCCCGCGCAATGTAAGGCGGGAGCGGAATGTGCCCGATCTTCTCCACCAGCCCGAAAAAGTCTTCCACCGGGTGCCCCATTTCTCGCGCGTCCTCTGCGCGAGAAGTGGGGGGTTTCGCAAACCGAATCCTCCGCTCCCCAAACTCGCCGCGCCCGATCACCTCGGCCTGCAACTCATCCTGCTCGCCAAAGAACAGCCGTTCCCCCACCCCAATCTTCCGCCCCGGCCGCACCAGGCATTCCCACTCGTTCGGCTCACGCTGCAATTGCTTCGTCAGCAGAACCTCAATCCGCCCTCGCAGAAACTCCCGCGCCGCCGGATTCCGCGGACTCACCGCCTGCGACTTCAGTCCGCCGCGCCGTCCATAAAGCCGCGCCGGAAAAACCCGCGTGTTGTTGAACACGACCAGGTCGTCCGCCCGCAACAGCTCGGGAAACTCGCGAAACTGCCGGTCCTTTAACGTGCCTGCACCCGAATCGACATGCAGCAGCCGCGACCCCGCCCGGTCCGCCAGCGGCTCCTGCGCAATCAATTCTTCCGGAAGTTCGTAATGGAAATCGGAGACCAGCACGCCCTCCGATTATAGGGACAGCGCTCGCCCGCGCGCCGCGTCTATGGCCAAATTGCGCCTGATTTTGTCGAAATTTGGATTGTCTCTGCCCGCCCCTGCTGGTACTATGCGGAGGTCGAGTCGTAGCCTGCTTTTTGTCATCTCCCCCAAGGGTAACCATGCCTACGGAACGCAAACATAGGGAAGAAATCGTCCGCTACGGACGCATGCTGCACGAACACGGCTTCGTCGCTGCCATGGACGGCAATCTCTCCGTACGGCTCGAGGGCGACCGCATCCTCGTCACTCCCACCTGCGTCAGCAAAGGCGCCATGAAGGCGACGGATATGGTGATTGTGGACATGGATGGAGCGAAAGTCGCCGGTCGCCGCAATGTGACCAGCGAAATCGGCATGCACCTGCTGATCTATCGCATGCGCCCCGACATCCAGGCCATCGTGCACGCGCATCCGCCGACCGCCACCGGATTTGCCGCCGCCGGCATTCCCCTGACTGAGCCTCTGGTTTGCGAAGTAGTCATGGGCCTGGGATGCATTCCGCTGGCCCGCTACGGCACGCCCGGCACATCAGAACTCGCCCAGACGCTCGAACCCTATGTCCCCGCCTACGACGCCATCCTCATGTCGAACCACGGCGTCGTCACCTACGGAGACACGCTCGAGCACGCCTACATGAAGATGGAAACCGTCGAGCACTTCGCCCAGATCGCCCTGGTCACGCACCTGCTCGGCCGCCAGCAGCCCCTGAAAGAAGTCGACATCGAAAAACTTCTCCTGGCCCGCACCAAATACTTCGGCGCAAAAATCGCCGCCGCCATGCCCCTGCCCCGCGCCCCACAAAAAGTAAGTTAGTTGGTCTCCTCTGTGGCCTCCGTGTCCTCTGTGGTGAAAAATCCTTGTGGGCGAACTGTTCTCGCACGCCTACTCGCCCCCAATCCGGAACCGCACGCCAGCCCTGAAATTCACCGGCTGCGCCGGATACCCGACGACCTCGTTA
The DNA here is from genome assembly GCA_963701935.1 of uncultured Acidobacteriaceae bacterium. Classification (GTDB taxonomy): domain Bacteria; phylum Acidobacteriota; class Terriglobia; order Terriglobales; family Acidobacteriaceae; genus Sulfotelmatobacter. Next base: position 234,161 of record CAVPBT010000009.1, read on the forward strand.
TATCTCCGGTCCAGTGCGTTCTCCACATTCGCATACAACGTCACGCGCGGTCGCACCGCGTACCATCCCCCGAAATCCACGCGTACATATCCCGCCGCGTGATCGATCCCAAAGCCCAGAAAATCCGAGTCCGGCCGCGGCCCCACGAAACTTCCCGCCAGACTTCCTCCCCAGCGCGTCCCCAGATACGACAACAACGTGGTCGCCGAATGCTTCGGACGCCGCAGCAGCGGCTGCCCCACGTCGTACAGCGAATTGATCGGTGCGGGATTCTCCAAAATCTGCGTTGACGTATAGGTATAAGCCGCGTTGAGCAGTAGTCGCGGCCTTAGCTTGGCCTGCAGCCCGGCCTCGGCCCCATGCGCCAGTGCCGAATTCACATTGACGTATTCCCCCACAAAATTGATGGGGTCGACCTCTACGTAATTGATCTGGTCGTGAAACAGGTTGTTAAAGTAGGTCGCGGTGAAAACATACTTTCCCCGCATCAGATCCTGCTGGATCCCCGCCTCAAGCGCCCGCGTGTGCTCCGGCCGCAGCCCCGTGTTCGGAAGGTTGAACGGGTCCGCCGGAATTCCGTTGAACGTTTCTTCCAGCCGCGGCTCTTTAAACGCAGTTGCATAAGAAAATCGCAAACGCGTTCCCGAAAAAATCTCGTTCCCCCGCACCACCTGCCACGTCAGCGCGATCCGCGGCACTCCAACGTTCCCGAACTCGCTGTTGTGCACGAATCGCCCGCCCACAATCGCCGACAGCGTCTTCCACGTCACCTGTTGCTGCGCATAGAGTTCATTGCTCAACCGCTGGCCGTGATTCTGCGCCCCGTAGGCGAGATTCCCCACAAACCCGTTCTCGTTCTCCACGCGATATCCGAACGTGGTGTGCGCCCAGCTTCTCTCCAAATAGTCGCCCTGATACTCGAATCCACCGCGATTGATGTGGTCGACCTCATTCGAGGCAAAATCAAACTGCCCGTAGACCGGACTCACACGATTCGGATCTCCCGGATTCAGCTCGTAATACCGGTACACGTAGTCAAATCCGCTGAACCGCTGCTGCCATCGATTGCGCGCCACCGTCAGCTCGGCGCTCCCCAGCAGGCTATTGAGTTGCGACCAGTCATACGGATTCGGTGGCAGCGGATACGACGACCCGGTCCCCGAAGACACAATGGGATCGTACCCGTTGAAATTCCATTCCCCTGCAACCCCGGTGTGGCTGTTCGAATGACGAACGTGCACTCGCAAGGAAACCTCGTCATTGAGTTGCACCCCAACATTCGCGCCTTGCAGCGAATCCGAATAAGAATTGTTGATGCCCGCGCCATTGGTATTGAGCTGGCTGCCGAACAGGTTGTAATCGAAGCGCCCGCGCGCCCCGGCCAGCGACGCATATCCTCGCGCGGTCCCGAAATTTCCGCCGTCCGCGCCGAACGACAACTCCGGCACGCGCGTACTCCCGGTACTCGTCCACACCTGTACGACGCTGGTCATCGCGTCCGACCCATACAGCGTGCTCTGCGCCCCGCGGACAAACTCCATCCGGTCGGCCTGATCGACCCGCAGCGTCCCGAAGTCAAACGTTCCGCCTGGTTCGTTGATCGTGACTCCATCCACGATCACCTTGTTGTAGCGCGACTCTCCTCCGCGCACGAACAGCGACGTCAGCCCTCCCCGCTGCCCCGCATCGTTGACGATCGCACCGGGAAGAAACCGAATCACATCACTTGCCCCAACCGGTTGGATGGTCGTCAACTGCCCCGCACTAAGAGAGTCCACGTCGGAACCTGCGGCTTCTCCCGCCACCGGCGTCCGCGTCCCACTCACCACCACGGTTTCCGATGCCGTCGCCAGCCGCAGGTTCACTGTGATCTCTGCCTGCGCCGCCGCCTCGACCGTCTCCGCCGCGAACCCCGGCGCCAACACCTGAATCTGGTACGTTCCCGCGCCCGGCACGTGCAACATAGCTACGCCTTCCGCCGACGTCCTCTGCGTCGCCAGAACTTTGCCGTCGCTCGTGCCGACTAGCGACACCTGCGCTCCGCCTACCGCCGCTCCTTGCGGATCCACCACTTTGATTTTGAGATCGGCCGCCACCGCAGCCAGGGAAAAACAGAGAACCAGAAGAACACCAGCGAGTACGCGCATACCTTCCTCCTTTGCACGCGAAAGAGGTTGAAGTAGACGGATCGCGCCGGTCTCCTGGCTTTGCGAGTAAGGATCATTTCCGATCCGATCACGCCCTCGTCCTTCCCGGGATTTCTCCCAGTGGCCGATGGCAGTTTCCTCGCTTACAGTTGCGCGGCAGCGCGGGATTCTCACCCGCTTCCCTGTCTTCACCGAGCGGCAAAGACGCGCGTTCCGAACGACATCACAGATCAAAGAGCACAAACAACGGTCGCCAAGAAATCTAATGGCTGAGGATGCCTAAGTCAAATGTGGACGATGGAAAGTCCAAGGTTCCGTCAGGGACCACCGAAAATAGCCCGCCAGTTCACTGGCGGGTAAGGTCCAACCCAATGCAGCCGCGTCCTCGGAAGGACGCCTGAAACGCCTCACTTCCTCAACCTCCCCACCACATACATCACAATCGTCAACACCACGCTCACCACCACCGAAGTCGCCAGCGGAAAATAAAACGTCGTATTCTTCCCCCGGTACACGATATCTCCCGGCAGCCTCCCCAAAGGGACATTCGCCCGCCCCAGCAGCATCAGCACGCCGCCCACCACCACCAGCACCAACCCGAGGCCAATCAGCAGCTTACCTAGATCCGACATGGCTTAAAACTCCTGCGCGAAAAAGAAAGCGAAAGAAGAAGTGGGACAAAGAAGAAAGACCCATCCCCTTTTCGCCCTTTTCCCTGTAACCTATACCAACCACGGTCACCCCCCTGACCCGACCCTTGGAGGCCCGCACCATGCCGTTATACCAGCCCCCCGTCCGCTCCCTGTCCCGCAGTCTACCAGCGGTCTTCTTGTTCGCCGCCTTCTGCGCGCCCTCCGTCCATTCTCAGGACGTCCTCACTTACCACAACAACAACGCTCGTACCGGTTTCGATAGCAAAGAAACCACTCTCACCCTCGCGAACGTCAACTTCACGACCTTTGGCAAGCTCTTCGTCGTTTCCGCCGACGGCCTCGTCGACGCCGAGCCGCTCTACCTCTCCAACGTCTCCATCTCAGGTGTGACCCACAATCTCCTGATCGTCGCCACCGAGCACGCCACTGTCTACGCCTACGACGCCGACACCGGCACGAACCTCTGGCAGATCACGACTCTCAAGTCCGGCGAGACCACTTCCGACAAGCGCAGCTGTTCGCAGGTCGAGCCCGAGATCGGAATCACCTCGACTCCCGTCATCTCCCGCCCCAAGACCGGAAACCCGGTGATCTACGTCGTCGCCATGTCGAAAGATGGCTCCGGCGACTATCACCAGCGCCTGCATGCCCTCGACGCCACCAACGGCACCGAACGCTTCAACGGCCCCGTAGACGTCAGCGCCCAGTATCCCGGCACTGGCGACAACAGTTCCAACGGCTTCGTGATCTTCGATCCTGCCCAATATAAAGAGCGCGCCGGACTTCTCCTCATCAACAACACGGTGTACCTCGGCTGGGCTTCGCACTGCGACTTCCGTCCCTACACCGGATGGATCATGGGCTACAACGCCTCCACCCTCGCGCAGACCACCGTTCTCAACGTAACTCCCAACGGAAACGAAGGCGCGATCTGGAATTCTGGCGCCGGCATGGCCGCCGACAACGCTGGGAACATCTTCCTCCTCGACGCCAACGGCGTCTTCGACACCACTCTGAATTCTTCCGGCTTCCCCGAAAACGGCGACTACGGCAACGCCTTTCTCCACCTCACCACCAAGGGTGGACTCGCCGTCGCCGACTACTTCGAAATGTTCAACCAGTCCAGCGAGAACAGCACCGACACCGACCTCGGATCGGGCGGCGCCATGCTCGTCAACGAGAAGGATTCCACCGGCAAAATGTGGCAACTCGCCATCGGTGCCGGCAAAGACGCCAACCTCTACGTCGTCGATCGCACCAACATGGGCAAATTCAATACGAAGACCAACCACGTCTACCAGGAACTCCAGGGCGTGCTCAAGGCCGGAATCTGGTCCATGCCTGCCGCCTTCAACACCAGCATCTACTTCGGCCCCAAAGATTCTCCCATCGCCGAGTATCAATTCAGCAACGCCAAACTGCGCACCACCGCAATCGCCAAGACCGCCAGCTCCTTCGCCTATCCCGGCGCCACTCCCAGCGTCTCCGCCAACACTGGACAGAACGCCATCCTCTGGGTCGCCGAGAACACCAATCCCGCCGTCCTCCACGCCTACAACGCCAAGACCCTGGTCGAGATCTACAACACCAACCAGGCCGCCAACGGACGCGACCACTTCGGCGCCGGCAACAAGTACATCACCCCCATGATCGCCAACGGCAAAGTGTATGTGGGCACAACGAACGGCGTCGGCGTATTCGGCCTCTTAGCAGGGAAGTGAGGGAAGTAAACGAAGACAAGAGGAAATGCAGAGCGGTGCGCCCATGAGCTTTAACTGAAGCAGGACGGGCCGGAGTTTGACCCCGCCAGACGGCTTCCTGAAACAGGGTAGTTCACTCCTCGCGAAGCAATATCACAGGATCAATCGACATCGCGCGTCGCGCTGGAATCCAGGTTGCGAGCAGGCCCAGGAGCGCCATAGAGACGACAACACCACCCAATACCAGCGGATCTCGAGGAGTCGCCTCGTACACGATGAAAGCCAGCACTCTGCTTGCCAGAATTCCCAAGAGGAGTCCCGCTGCCGAACCAAATGCCAGCACCTTGAACGCGCGTCCTAATGCCGCCATTAACACTTCCTTGCGCTGTGCCCCCAGGGCAACGCGGATTCCCAACTCGCGCAAACGTTTGCTGACCGAGTATGCGGCCATTCCAAAAATACCTGTGATCGAGAGCATCGCGCCCAGCCCACCCAGTACTCCCAGCGCAATCGACGCTGCTCGCGCAGGTAGCAGTGCAGTTCCCAACTCTTTGTCCCATGTGTTGATCGTAAGCGGCAGCCCTTCATCCAGGCTGCGAAGCGTCTGCTCCAGGACTGGCGCCAGATCCTGCGCGTTGTGATTTGCCCGCACAATCATCCAGGTCCAACTCGACGGTGATTGCAAGATCGAAAGGAACATGGCTGGCTGGGGTTCTTCGCTTAGAGTCTTGTATTTTCCGTCTTCCACTATGCCGACGACCCGCACCCGCGTCCCGTCGCCAAATTTGAACGAATTGTCGATCGCATTCGCGTCTGAGCCGAAGAGCACGCGCGCAAACTCTCGGTTCACCACGGCGACGCGTGAAGCGCCTTGCTTGTCGTCCCATGTAAAGCTTCGCCCTTGCAGCAGGATTGTGCCAGCGGCATGAAAATACCCAGGCGATACGTAGTACTCCATGGCATCCGCCGCCGCATTCGAACTGCGGTAGTCCGTTGTACTGTCCTTGAAGATCGTGATTTGGCTCCAACCGAGGTTCAACGGGATTCTCCCGGCGTAGGCAGCCGCGGTTACCCCCGGAATAGTCTCGACGGCGGCCAGCATGCGCTTCTGCATGGCTGCGGCCTGCTCGCCTTTGTAGCCGGCCATATTCAGTTCTGTATTCACCTGCAGCACGTTCTGAGGCACAAACCCGAAGTTGCTGTGCAAGGAACGAATCATTCCCCGAACCGCGACCAGCGACGAGGTGACCAGCACCGCGCACACCGCAATCTGTGCTCCCAGCAGCAAATCGCGCAACGTGACGCGCCGTGAGTTCGTCCATCCGCTGGTCCCGCTCTTGATCCCCTGGAAAGGATCGGTCTTCAATACCTGGCGTACCGGCACCATTCCGAACAGGAATCCGCTAGCCAGCGCGAGCAGAAGCGCTACCGCATAGGTCAGCAGGTCGGGATGGATGTCAAGATAGATGGGGAAAATGGGATCGGGACGCCAAGCGCTTAACATGCGCAGCAACACAACGCTTCCAGCCATGCCCAGCGCGCCGCCGGCAATCGAAACCAGCACTGCCTCGGTGAGCAGTTGGCGCAGAATGCGTCCCCGGCTGGAACCAAGTGCCAGACGCAGCGCGACTTCGCGCGTGCGATCCGCGGCGCGAGCAGCGAACAAACCGCCAAGGTTCGCGCACGCTGCCAGCAAGATCAGTCCGGCAAGCAGCATCAGCCCCGCCACAAACGCATGCACCGGCCCTCCGAGCATGTCGCCCGCCAGGCCGGGACGCGCCAGCCCAAACGCAATTCCGTCGTCTTCCTTGGGATAGCTCTTAGCCATGTACGCCGCGATGCTGTTCAGGTCGGCAACGGCCTTCGCCGGAGTTATGCCGCTCCTCAATCGGCCAATCACCCACCTTCCCCGATTGGTCCGTGAATCCAGATTGCTCGACCCTTCAATCTGCTGCTGATTGACAATGGGTGCCCAAAGATCAGGGGAATAGAACAATTCCGTGCCGCGGAACCCTGCGGGAGCCACGCCCAGAATCGTGTAGGTGTACTTGTTGACACGGACCGCGCGTCCCACGACTCCAGGATCGCTTTGGAAATGGCTCTGCCAGTAGGCATAGCTCAGAACGACATAAGGAGCGCTGTTCGGCCCGTGCTCATCGCTGCCGTGGAAGAATCGGCCCAAGTAGGGTTGCACTCCGAGGACATCAAAGTAGTTCCCGCTTGCCGTATAGAGCCAGATTGGAGCAGTCTTACCATCTGAGTCGAGCCCAGCCGTCGAAATCTCGTAGGCAATCAGACCGTCGAAGGAGCGATTCCGGTCGCGCAAATCCACGTAGTCCGGATAAGACTCCGACGGTCCACCTCCGTTGGTGCGTTCGATCTGATAAAGGTTCTGCCCGCCAGGAACATTCAAGGGTCGTAGCACCAGCCCATTCAGCAGGCTGAATACCACGGAGTTTGCGCCGATGCCCAGGGCCAGTGTCAAGATGGCTGCAATTGTGAAACCGGGAGACTTGCGCAACTGCCGAAGCGCATAACGAAGATCTTGAGCTAGCCCACTCATCCTGCGGCCTCCTGAAGAAGCACACCACCGGCCATACATCTTCAGGATGCAATCACCGTACCCTTCCGCAACGTCCGTAAGCTATTGACCGCGAAGATAATGCAGGAGGCACACGTCGCTTCGGCTGTCCGCTCGTGGAGGCCCATGTCCGAAAGCGGACGGCCTTAAAGCGAGAGTCGTGTCGCTTGTGGAGTTTTTTTGACTTAGGTTCTTGACGTTGAGGCTCTCGAACTTCGGACCTATGAATTCTTGACTCGAGGTCCGCCCGCAAGACGCCGACCGCCATTTCTACTCGTGCCGCAAGCGCCTCAATCGGATCGAGTCTCGAAGCCCGGAACGCCGGAATCATTCCGCTGATCAGTCCCACCATCCCAAGAATCAGCGTCGACGCAATCAGCGTCCCCGGCGCAATGATCAGCCGGATGTCCCCCGCCTCGCCGTTCTTGGCGAATGCGCTGTACAGCGTGAGCCTTCCCACCGAGAGCGCGACCACGTACGCCAGGATCACTCCCAGCACGCCTCCGATCGCCGTAATCGTCAGCGCCTCCGCCAGGAACTGCATCAGGATGTACCGCCGCGGCGCGCCCAGCGCCTTCTGCACTCCAATCTCCCGCGTCCGCTGCGTCACCGACACCAGCATGATGTTCATCAGCCCCACGCCGCCGATCCCCAGCGTCAGCGTGCCGATGAATCCCATCAGCACCTTCAATCCAATCGTAATAATTTCGAACTGGTGGACTTGCGTCATCAGGTTGAACACGAACACAGCCTGCCGGTCCGTTTGGTTGAATTTGTGCTCCGTCGCCATGATCGAGCGCACCGTTTGTTCCAGGCTCTCGTACTCCGGCGTTTGGTAGGTAAACCAGATCGTGTCCAGGTAATGCGTGCTCTTCAGATCGCTCATCGTGGTGAAGGGAACGTAGACCACGCGATTGATATCGTCATTGCCCTCCTGCATCTTCCCCTTCAGCACGCCAATGACTTCGAAGCTCAGGCCGTCCAGCCGGATGTGTTCGCCCACCGCATTGCGTCCCGAAAAAAGCTTCTCCCTGGCTTCGGACCCGATCACCGCAACCCTGGCCCGCTCGATTTCGTCTTCCGCGTTGTAGAACCTTCCCTGATCGACTTTGAGCGATCGAACGTCCAGCACATTGGGATAATTCCCAGTGACCGCCCACGTGAAAACCCGCGTGTCGTATTGCACGCTCGATTGCTTACTCACCTCCGGCGTGATGCGCGTGATCTGCGGAAGGTTCGTTGTGAGCGTGTCGACATCGTCCTCGGTAAAGCGCACCAGGACTCCTGCCTTCTGCCCACCCGCTTGCATCGAAGTGCGGTTCGGAACCACAATCACCAGCTTATTGCCAAAATTCGCAAAAATATTCGCGCACGCCTGACCAAAGCCGTCGCCATATGCCAGCAGCATCACCACCGTGGCGATGCCCCAGGCCATGCCCAGCATGGTCAGCGCCGTCCGGCGGCGATTGTGCCGCATCGCTCCGTAGGCTTCGTTGAACAAATCACGAAACATGGATTACCTTTTAGAATCCCTCTTGCCGCAGCGCTTCCACCGGCTGCAGCATCGCCGCCTTGCGAGCCGGATAAAGCCCCGCCACCACTCCTGCCAGCGTCAAACTCCCAATCGCCAGCACCGCCGACATCGGCACCAGTTTCGGCGGATCAAATCCTCCGGGCCCCTGGATTCCTCCCATCAGCCCCATCAATCCCGCCGCCAAAGCCATGCCGATCACCCCGCTGCCCAACGTCAGCAGCAATCCTTCCAGGAAGAAGTGAAACAGTATGCTCCGGTTGGTCGCGCCCAGGGCCTTCCGCAATCCGATCTCATGCGTTCGTTCGCTGACCGCCACCAGCATGATGTTGATTACGCCGATCGCTCCCAGCGCCAGCGTCACCATCCCCACCGCTCCCAGGAACATGTTCATCACATCGAAAATCGTTCCTACCATCTTCGATTCCTCGATCGAATCCCACCCGTCAAATGCGTTTTCATCGTTTACATCAAAGCCATGATTCCGCGCAATGATCTTGTGCACATCGTCCTGCGCCAGCTTGTGTTCCGCCGTCGTGTAAGGCTGGTATTCAACAAAGGAAATCGAATTCAGGTGGTTCTCCCCCTTCAGCGGGAAGTTCGTGGCCATCACCGTAAACGGGATGTAGCCCCGCATGTTCAGCCATGTATTCTCACCACGGCCAAGATGCGGCATGCTGCCGATCACCTCGAACCGAATTCCGTTCAGCAGGATGAATGCGCCCAGCGAGGGCCGCCCGGGAAACAGCGTCTTCAGCAGTTCATTCCCCAATACGATCACGTTCCGCTCTTGCTTCAAATCCATTTCATTCAGCCACCGTCCCTCTTTGAGCGGGAGATAACTGATTTCGTTCAGCTGAGGCTCTACTCCCAGAATCTCCACGCTGGCACTGGCGAACTCGCTCACCTGATGCAGGTCTGAACGCGAAAGCACGGGCGCGGCCATGCCCACGTGCGGTGCCTGCGTCCGTATATCCACGTAATCCTGATAGGTGAGCAAATACGGCCGCGCGGAGTTCATGCTGCCCGCTACCGCCGGCGCGCGCCCCGGAAAGATGAACATGATGTTGCGCCCGAACTCGGCCAGCTCGCGCTTGTTGCCCGACCGGAATCCTTCCCCCACGCCCACCAGCAGCAGCAGCGATCCCACGCCCCAGGCGATCCCGAACATGGTCAGAAACGAGCGCAGCTTGTGCGTCCACAAGTTGCGGAAGATCTGCACGAAAATGTCCAACACTGTGCGCATACTTAGAAAGACGGTGGGAATCGTCAGTTGTTACACGCTCGCCCAATTAAATTGCCTGACGATTATTGTCTGACGGTTAAAGCTGGCTCGGCTTCCGTTCTGGGCCGAGCTTTCCCGGGGTCAACTCCAGAATTGGATGCCGGCTTGGGGCCGGGGGGTGGTATCCCAGGAGCCGGTCAGCCCCGCTGGCTGTCGATTCGGCCCTGTAACTCCTGCATGACGGCAATCCAGTCGTTCAGCCCGTCGGCCTCCATCCACAAGTCCTTCAACTCCGAGTTTTTCCGGACCCGTTCTAAGGTACGAATCGCCAGAGCTTTAAGTTCCGGAGTAAAGGCTTGCGGATGTTTCTTCGCCCATTCGACGACCTGTTTCGGCGCCCGCTCGGCTGCGGAACCGTTCAGCGCTGCGACCACTTCTCCCGCCGCGACCGCAATGTAGGCCGCCGGCGCCTCCAGATACGCCGGTTCATCCGCGGCCTGCACCAGAATCTTGGTTAGATCAGCCGGCGTGATCGTGCCCAGTTTCCCAACCCAGTCCGCCGCATCGTCATTCTCAAAACTACCCGTACCCCAAGCTCCCACACACCCTCCTCCGCAAACCGCGCGCTCGCGAAGATTATAGAGGGGAATAAAGGGTGCCCCACCCTTCTCGCGTCTTGTGCGAGAGGGTGGGATTTTGATTTTTGTCGCTGCGAGAGAACCTGCCGGGTGCCCCATCCTAGCCGCGTCCTTTGCGGCTAGGGTGGGGATTTCGACCTCACCTCTCCGACCGCCATGGATGGCCCATCTTTGCCGCGCCCTTTGCGGCAATGCGGCAATGGTGGGGAGCTGATTTTCGATCTAGATAACTTCCCGCGCAAAAATCGATTTAGTCTTTGCATCGCAAAGTACTTGACAGCATCTGCCCGTGGAGTTACTCTATCCCCATGTTCGACCCGCGGCCCCATCGCCTCCGGCGCTTCCACCGATCCTCCGAGCGCAGTTCCTTGGAGCAAAGCTCCGCCGCACCGTCGCGCACCGCCCCCGAAGTCTTCGAAGACCTCCGCTTCATCCGTGACACCATGGAGCGCTCCGCCGCCTTCACTGCGGTCTCGGGCTGGGGAACCGTCATACTCGGCTGTACCGCCTTGGCCGCCGCCTGGCTCGCCGCTCAGCAAGCTTCACCGTTTGCGTGGCTTCGCGTCTGGCTCGCCGAAGGCCTTCTCGCCGTCGCCATCGGACTACTCGCCTGCACCTGGAAAGCAAACCGCCGCGGTCTGCCCCTGTTTTCCGGCCCGGCCCGCAAAGTCGCTCTCAGCCTCGCTCCGCCTCTGGTCGCCGGAGCCTTCCTCTCATTCCTCTTATTCCGCGCGGGCCTGCAGTCTGCCCTGCCCGCGACCTGGCTCTTGCTTTACGGCGCCGGCATCATCACCGGAGGCGCCTTCTCCGTCCAAATCGTCCCTGTCATGGGCCTCTGCTTCATGCTGCTCGGCGGACTCACCGTCCTCGGCCCCGCCGCCTGGGGCAACTGGTTCCTGGCCGCAGGCTTCGGCGGGCTCCACATCCTCTTCGGACTCTTCATCGCCAGGAGGCACGGTGGCTAGACCTCTTCCATCTCACGGCAAGCACGCCAAGCACGAACCCGCTCATCGTGAGAACGTCCATGAAAAGGTCCGAGAGAAGACTCGTGCGCGCGCCCATGAGGAGGTCCGCGAGCACGCTCCAGTAGCCCCCGAACTCCCCGAGCTCGATCGCCTGATCCACGAGCGGATCCGCCTCGGCATCGTTAGTGCCCTCGCGACGAACGATTCGCTCAGCTTCAACGACCTCAAACGCGTGCTCAAAACCACCGACGGCAATCTGAGCGTGCACGCCCGCAAGCTCGAAGAAGCGCAATACATTTCCTGCGTAAAGTTTTTCGAAGGACGCGTCCCCCGCACCGAATATCGCCTGACCGCAACCGGCCGCCGCGCCCTCGCCGAATATCTCGACCAGATGGAGGAATGGATCCGCGTCACCCGCGAAGATCACTAACTCCATGAAACTCGCAAGAGCAGTGCCAAAAGTCTTACAAGCGATCTCAGTTTTGTTACTTGGCCCGCTGGTTGGCATCTTAATCGCCTTTATTCTCGCGGGCTTGGTACTGCGCTCGGATCCGAACATTGTTGCTAACGGTGGACATACCGCGCCAGGGGATGGAATTCTGGTACTCCTTTACGCATTCATCAGCCTGATTATTTCTATCCCCCTGTCAATATGGGGCGCCGCTGTCGTCTGGTCCCGGCCGAGGGCTGAGACGAAACGGCACGAGCCGAATTCCGCTCAGCCAGGTGTCGTTAGCTGAAACCAAGCGGCATTTTTTTTGCCATTTCGCTTTGCGATACAAAGTACACTGCATGAGGGACTTCATGATTGACTCGGATCTGAAGAATGCAAAGGAGTCCGCTCCCCGCGAAGCCGCCCGCTTCTGGGAACGCGGCCGCCTCCTCTACAACGCGATCCTCTTCACCATCGTCCTGCTCTGGCTCATCCTCACCTGGCCCCACTTCCGTCCATCGCTCACCCTGGGATCCCTCGAAGCCTTCGTCATCCTCGGACTCCTCGCCAACCTCTGTTACAGCGCCGCCTATCTCGCCGAGTTCTTCATCCAGCTTCTCGCGCCCGGCCCTTCCCGCCGTCGCGCTCGCATCGCCCTGTTCGTGCTGGGCACGCTCTTCGCCCTCGTTCTCGAAAATTACTGGATCGCCGACGAAATTTATCCCTACGCCAACAATCCTCCTCCCAATCTCTTTGCCGGAGCCACGACCATGCCGACCGCCATCGCCAGCAACATGAATTTCCCCGCGCCGCTCGCCGTCCTCGGATTCCTCGCCGCCATCGGCGGCCTCTTCCTCGCTGTCGCTGCGGCCTTAATCTTCTGGTTCGCCCGCAAACCAAAATTCGCTCGCATCACCGCCATCGTCGCTGGAGCCTGCGCTATCGTCTACTTCACTCTCCTGCTCTCCTTCTCCGCCGCCAGCCACGAAACCGCGCTCGCTCACGGACAGGAAAAATACTTCTGCGAGATCGACTGCCACCTCGCCTACTCTGTCCTCGACGCCCACACTCAGCCTGACGGACACCTCGTTGTCACCCTCCGCACCCGCTTCGACGAAACCACCACCTCGCCCAGCCGCCCCAAAGACGCCCCGCTGACTCCATCCCCGCGCGAAGCCCGCCTGATCGATAGCACGGGCCACGAGTACGCCCCCGTCGCAACCGCAGGCACCCCGCTCCTCACGCCGCTCAAGCCCGCCGAGTCCTACACCACGCAACTCGAATTCAATCTCCCCAAAGACCCGACCGGCCTCCGCCTCCTGATCAACACCATCCCGCAATGGCCCGACCGCATCGTCATCGGCGATGAAAACAGCCTGCTCCACAAAAAAACCTACTTCGCAATCTAAGTGGACTGAGGAATGCTCCGCGTTGGGAGCGAACGGGTACGGCGCGTCTTTAGGTCGCGAAAAACTACGAACGCATGCACGACCGTGGAGGAGCGGCCCTTTAAGGGCCGCCGCGTGAGGCGTGTGGAACGAGCGCGGGCTTCAGCCCCTGTGGTCGCCCCCGATGCTACAATCCCCGCAATGACCCGCCTCACACTCGTCCTACTCCTGACCACATTCCTGACCGCGCAATCCGCCCCAGAAGTCGAAATCACCGCCGAGCCCCACCACCACCAGACCTTCGCCAACGCTCAAGTCCGCGTCGTCAGCGTCGAACTCCCCCCGCACGCCGAGACTCTCCTCCACCGCCACCGCCACGATTACATCTACGTCACGCTAGGCGACTCCGAAATCGTCAACGCCGTCCAGGGCAAAGATCCCGTCACCGTCAAACTGCAAGACGGACAAACCGGATTCCTCTCCGGCAACTACGCCCACGTCGCTCGGAACCTCCGCGACACGCCCTTCCGCAATGTCGACGTCGAACTCTTGCAAGACGACAAACTCCGGGCCTCGTCCACGAAATGGGACGAAGACCGCGGCCTCGACATCCTCCACGGCGGCACCAAAGAAATCCTCTTCGTCAAAGACGGAGTGCGCGTCTCCGAAGTCGAACTCCAGCCCAGAGGCATGGCGCCCGTTTCCCCCGGTCCGTACCTCCTGGTCGCCGTGAGCGATCTCCAATTACTTCAGACGGAACACAACGCCCCCATCCAAGCCATGGACCACATTCTTCTAAAACCTGGCGAAGTCCAGTGGTTCCCAGCCAACCACCGGAGTACCCTGAGAAACACCCACGCCGCCAAGTTCGTCCTCCTGGAATTTCACTGAGATGAAATGCATGTGGGGACAGCCGCCCTCGGCTGTCCGTCGAGCGCAGCTCGACCGTACTATTCCACCACCGAAATCAACGGAATCCCAGGCGCACTCTCCCCGCGCACCACCGCCTCCCGCCACTCCCCCAACTCCGCCAGCAACTCCCCCACCCGAATCCCCCCAAACTCTCCCGGACACCCCTCCAGATTCCGCCGCGCCCGCGCCATCAGCGAACACGCCCCCACCACGTTCCCCGTCGAATGATGATGCAGCGCCACCGCCGCCTGAATCAGCCCCTGCAGAAATCGCTTCTCGATGCCGTGCGACTCCCGCCACACGTCCTCCCAAACCTCATGCGCGTCATAAAACTCCCGCGCATTAAAATGCCGAATGCCAACCTGATACCGCTCCCCGAAAGTCATGCCGAAGATTCTACGTTCTCTCTGATTGATGGAGCGCGCCCGCCCCGCCCACGTTCCCCGCCGACCAACTCCTGACGAATTCCCCAAGCCGCTCCAGCGCGTCGGGAAATCGGTCGGTCGACGCCGCGAACCCAAGCCGAAAATGCGAGGGAGCATCCCAACAATCCCCGGGCGCGAGAAGGATGCCCCGTTCCGCAACCGCCTGGCAAAAGGCGCGGCTGTTCTCTCCGCTGACCAGCCACGGGAACGCGGTCACTCCGCCACGAGGAGGAATCCAGCCCAGCGTTTCACGATGCTCCGACATGAACGACGCGAGATGCCGAAGATTCTGCGTTGCGATTTCCTGCGTCTTCCCGAGCACGACATCCCGGTGCCGCATCGCAATCTCCGCCAGCATTTCCCCCGCAGTATTGTTGGAGATGGAAAAAATCGTGCGCGCATTCCAGTAGCGCTCGCGACGCTTGGCATCGTGCTCGATCATCCAACCCGTCCGCACTCCGGCCAGAGGAAACGCCTTCGAGAAATCATGGATGATCGTCGCATGCGGCAGACGGGACGCCGATCTTGTCGCCTGACCATGATATTGCTCATGATAGATGGGGTGGTAGACCTCATCGCTGACCAGTTGAACTTCACGAGACGCCGTGAACTCGTGCAAGCTGTCCAGTTCCGCGTCGCTCATGGTGGCGCCAGTCGGATTGTGCGGACTGTTCACCAGAACCAGCTTGGTGTTTCGATCCACCAGTCGCTTGATCTCTTCGAGATCGATGCGGAAGTCGTTCTCCTTGCGAACACCGTAGTAGCGAATCTCGATCCCCAGTGATTCGGGCAGCGCGGAAAACGGCGGATACCCAGGTCGAGGCAGCACAACGTTGGCTCCGGGCTCTGCGGCCAGCCAAAACAGAATGAGGAGCGCCTCAGAGGCGCCGGTGACGACCTGGACCGTGTCGACGCTAACATCCTGCATCTCGGCGATCGCGGCGCGCAGGCCCTCGGCTCCCGCTGGACGGCTGTAAGCCAATTTGTGATGCAGAAAGCGCTGCCGCTCCTCCTCACTGGCGAGGCTCAGGATCTCATTCAGGGTCCAGCGCGGTCCCTCGCTCGAGGCCAGGTTGAACTCAATGTCGTGCTCGTAACGATCCAGCCACATGTCCAGCAGGAATGGTTTCAATTGCATGTCGCACCCCGAAGGATTAGATCACTGATCGTCAGGCCAGCCTCACAAAACTTCCGCGCGTTCACCTCCCTGCGGCCACTTCGGCCCGCGATTGGGGTCGTCATTTATTGAGAGGGTCCCCCCCCGGTCTATTGCAATCAATGAGTTGGCGGGGTGAATATATACTTGACACACGCGAACAAATGGCATATAGTATTTTCCTATGAAGCCGCCGCGAACACTCCAAGAAGCCATCGTTTACTTCTCCGATCCGGACCGTTGCTTTGATTATGCCAAGGCCCTGCGGTTCCCTGACGGTAAGGTAATCTGCCCACGGTGCAGTTCCGACAAGAACTACTTCATCAAGACTCGCCGCATCTGGCTTTGCCGTGGATGCAACAAGCAATTCACGCTCAAGGTTGGAACGATCTTTGAGGACTCGCCGCTCGGACTCGATAAGTGGATGATGGCATTTTGGATGCTGGTCAACTGCAAGAATGGCGTCTCTAGCATGGAGATTCACCGCGCTCTGGGCATTACGCAGAAGTCGGCATGGTTCATGCTCCAACGGCTTCGCACTGCCCTGCACAATCGTTCGTTCGGCTCTACATCGAAACTTGGCGGTCCTGATTCGGAACTCGAAGCGGATGAAACGTTCGTGGGCGGACTCACCAAGAACATGCACAAGGATCGCAAGTTGCGCCTTGTGAAGCAGGGCGGAATGCATGGCGGAAAGACTGTAGTGCAGGGAATCCTTGACCGCAACCTTCGCCAAGTCCGTGCTCAGATCGTGCCGAACGTCACGCGAGAGACCTTGCAAAGCGTTCTGCTCAAGAACATTAAGTATGGTTCCAAAGTGTACACGGATGATGCAATCGGCTACGACAAGGTGAGCTACAACTTCGTGCATGACGTGGTGAATCACGCCGAACGGTACGTCAACGGACGAGTCCACACGAATGGCTTGGAGAATTTCTGGTCGCTGCTGAAGCGCGGCCTTCGTGGAACCTACGTTGCTGTTGAGCCGTTTCATCTGTTTCGCTATGTAGATGAACAAGTTTTCCGTTACAACAACCGCAAACGAGCCGATAAATCGCCCATGTCTGACGCCGACCGTTTCAAACTGGCAATGAGCCAAGTTGCTGGTCGCCGTCTCACCTATACTGAACTCACAGGCAAAGACGAATCGCCGCGCCACGTATCGACAGGGGCGGGGGAAACGCAAGTCCCCTTCTAGTCCCTGTCGGACAGTTTCGGTTTCCGTAGACGCGAAGCGCGAGAAGCCTTCAGCTTCTTCTTCTCGGCCTTTACAACTGCATCTTTGGGAACTTTGAAGAGGTCCTTCATACCTTCTTCAAAGTTCTCGGTTGCTTGTTTTCCTTCAACATATTCTCGTTTGTCCATGGGGTGTTACCTATTTGCTTGGTTTTTGGAAGTGCCCAGATTGGTAGTTCCCCGTGTCCATGAAGAAAAGCCACGGTGCTTGGCAATTTCGTGCATTGGATTTGCTAGACAACCTCAAATCGAAGCCAGTATCACCATTGTCATCCCACGATACCGAATGGGGCTTCTCGTCATAATAAACAGGCTTGGCACTGCCGGTAGCTGTTGAATGTTTTATAGATGTAATCGTCACATCTCGTGACTCTTTTGCATCCAGCTTTGGAATAAAGAATAAAAACAAAAGGTGTTCATCTTCGTCCTGACACGGGATCAGCATTATGTCCGCCATACTACGTATCCCGTCTTTCGATTGACCTAAGATCCTTATACTTCCTCGCGGGATACCAAATACGAAATCACTAGGTCCCGAATTGTTGTCGTCTACTTTCAACGAGAACTGAACCAAGTAGATACTCTGGTCACTTCTATTCGAGACCGTTATCGTAAACGTCTCGGTTGGCATCGGTGGATTGATAAACGTAAATGTAGCTGGATACACGTCCAGTCCGATTGGCCAAGCCATCCACAACAATAAAGCCCAAACGCCTGAAATGAGAATTAGGACTAACGGCACGCGAATGATAGTTCCTATAATTGGAAAAGATTGGGCCTTAAACCAACCATGCCTCTGTGTGGTTATGCACGATAGAATGAGCCCGAACACAGCAATTACGACCAATTGCGTCTTAGACAAAGACGATGCTGCTAGTAATGCGTAGGCGGCACTCAAAATGCCACCCCAAGCAAGTGCCTCCCAAAACCACTTCGGAGGTTTCTTGGGGGGCTTGGGCATTGAGCAATGGTGACATAACTTGCATAGGTGCGGCAAGTATATAAATACCGTTGGCGGGAAATCGCCAAGAACTCCAATGAACTCAATATTTTGTGGGCAAAATATTGGGAACATTGGACTTAGCAGCATCGCTGCTCCATCATCTTTTCTGCCGCTCAACGCTAGAATATTGATTCTTAATGGTTTACGAGACGGAGGTTGGGCCGGGCTCCCGCAAAATCTTGAGCTGCTTGGACTTACGCGTAAAATATTGCTGAATAACGACTTACGCCACGTCATCGATTCTGTCCTCTGGCTCTCGGCTTGGCCATGATGGAACATTGCTTCTGTGGAGGGCAAGGTCAGATGTCACAGGGATTGTCGAATTTCGCCGGCAAGGGCACGACTTCAGTCGTGACGCCAAGCAGCAACAATTCCCCGGCTTCAGCCGCTGAGGATCAGCAGGCGCAGAAGATGCCCGTGTGGAGCGGACACTCCTGTCCGCTGCTTTTGCGGGTTGTTGTTCTTGGCGCTTGCCCCTGATGCTATTCCGGCAGGCCAAGCGCCGGCAACGACCGCACAATCTTCACCGTCTCCAGGCTGACGGTGACCACTTGTCCTATGAGCCGGAGAATGTACTGCGGATCATCAACGCGGTTGGGATCGTTGGTGATGCCGCTGCGTTTGTCGGTCGAGACCTGATATTGGTCGATGACCCATTCGAGCGCCGAACGATTACCCAGGCGATATTCGTAAGTCTCCTGCGGAATGCCGCTGAGGGTTAGAAACTGGTTGCAAATGAGCGAGGTTTTGTCCTTGCCCAGTTTCATCTTAGTGACGCGGTAATCGAGTTTCTCACCGGCTTTCTCAGTCTTGGTAAGCGCATATTTGGGCTGCTGCTCGTAGTGAACGTGAATCTCCGCAAGGCGTTTTCCGGCGGCGACCAAAGCCCTAAACACATCCTCGTCATCCCGAGGCCCGCGCTCTTTGCGGGCCGAAGGATCTATGGACTCGTTGGTAGCACCGGTGGCGCCGGGAGATTGCATAGGTAATTCCCGGCAGGTTGCACAGGTCCTTCGGGCCGCAAACAACGCGGCCCTCAGGATGACAAGTCTGCTCGGCGCGGGAACGCCTCCTGAACGGAGCCGTCAAGCCCGCTCGTAAAACCGGAAGAACAGCGACTGCTTCGACACCGGCTGCGCCTTCTCGGTAAGCGCCGCCATCTGCTGCTGGTTGAGCGGGGTGAACTCGCGCGCCAACTGAACGTTCTGCTCGAGCTGCGCAATCGTGTCACAGCCAATGATTACCGTGCTGACCGGCAGCGATAGCGAATAGTACATCGCCTGCCGCATATCCAGCGTGCCCGCGGTCGGCGCCAGCACCATGCCTTCCCACATATGCTTCTGCTGTTCGATGGGCGGCGGCGTCCACGACGAAAGAATGCGTCCGCGCGCCGGAACTTTCATTCCGATAATGCCCATCTGCTTCTCGACCGCCAGCGGCAGCAGTTGCTCACTGAAGCTGTAGTGATGCGGATCGGCCGCATTAACCGCCATCAAAATCGTGTCAAACGGATGCCGGTGAATCGCCTCGATCAGCGCGTCGGGCCGGTAGTGTCCCGTGATGCCGAGATAGCGCACGATCTTCTGGTCGCGAGCTTCGAGCAGGGCTTCCATGGCTCCGCCCTTGGCGAAGATTTCGTTGATATCGGTCATCGTGCCGATGTCGTGCAGTTGCCACAGGTCGACGTGATCGGTCTGCAGCAAGTTGAGCGACTTCTCGATCATGCGCATGGAAGCGTCGCGCGTCCGCTCTTTTGTCTTGGTCGCGAGAAACGCGTCGTTGCGGCGATGCTTCATCACCTTGCCGACATACTGCTCGCTCCAGCGCTCAGGCCCACCGTAGATCGAAGACGTGTCGACGTAATTCACGCCAAGGTCGAGCGCCTTCTCGATGATGGGGACGGCGACCGCTTCGTTGTTCGGCTTCTCCAGAGAGGCCTGGCCGCCGAGGCTGAAGATGCCGACTTTGTATCCGGTCTTTCCCAGATTTCGCGTCGGCATGGCGTTGGTGGTCGCCGCATTGAGAGGCAGCGGACGCGAGGCCGGACTTGACTGGCTCCGCGCAAGATCGGGTAGGGCGGCTGAGCCCAGCGCGGCTGCGGTCATAAGGCCGCCCGCTTTCAGAAAACTGCGACGATTGCTGGAGGATTTCTGCGACTTCGACTTGCTCATGAGGACCTCCGGAGAGTGTCACGCACTACATTAAACCCAACCGCAAATGGAATCTAAGGATTCTTCGGTGCGTCCAGATACTTGTCTACCGAGATTTCGAAGTACAGCAACTCGTTCCCCTTGGCATCGGCGACACCCGTGATGTCGATGGTCGCGCCCGCAAGAGGCGACGAAATGCCGCCGACATCGAAAAACAAAAATCCCGATTGCGTGGTGTGCGGTTCGACCGCTCTGGCGGCGAATTGCGAGGACTCGATCTCGTCCATTTCCTTCTTGCTGATTCCGCCCTTCGCCTTGTGCGGCAACGGAATCGGGCTCGGCCGCGTGCTCGACTTGCGGATTGGACAGGCGCCGGTACAGGTCGTCAGTGGTGATCGGAGTCAGCTTGGAATGATGCGCCGTAAGCAGCGTGATCGCCATGTTGGCGATGGAGATGGGCTGGTCGCCGTCATTGGTCACGATGAAAAAGACGGGGAGAAAGCCGTGCCCCGCGAAATCGGTGGAAAAGATCTTGGCCTTCTCAGGCGTGTCGTAGGGATCGGCGGCGATGGCGGCTTTCTCGTCGCGATGGAAATCGTGCGCCGGATAGTTGATGGCAGCCTTCGCTTCCGGCTTCACGAAGCTCTTGGAGGCTAGTACCACTGGTGCGAATACTCCGACACCAAGCAGCAAAACGATCGAGCAAACGGTGAATCGTGAGGATAAGGCCCGCATTGCCCAATTATAGAAGGCGGGGCGCCCGGCGCTCACGAGCCCGGTTTAGAATGACTCAGCTTGAGCTATCTTCTCTACAGTCTGGTGCTGGCGCTGGCGATGCTGCTGAGCCTGCCCTATTGGCTCTACCAGGTTCTGCGCCACGGCAAGTACCGCAGCGGATTTGCCGAACGCATGGGCGACGTTCCGGCGCGGCTGATGACGGGCAACGGCTCTCCATCGCCGCCGCAGGCGGAACGTAGCGCCGGCGTCCTGCCGGCTGTCGCGAGGGCGACTCGCGCTCGCTCCGGCCCAGGTCGCGTGATCTGGATCCACGCGGTCTCCGTGGGCGAAGTGATCGCCGTCAGCCGACTCATTGAACGGATGCGGCAGACGTTTCCGCAGCATCGGGTACTGATCTCGACTACGACCGACACTGGACAGGAGTTGGCCCGCAAGCGCTTTGGCCAGGAAAACGTCTTCTACTTTCCCATGGACTTTGCGTTCGCGATCCGGCCGTATCTTCAGGCCTTGCGAGCCGGAGTTGGTGGTGCTCGCGGAAACTGAATTCTGGCCAAACTTCCTGCGATTGGCCCACGCTGCGGGAGCGCGAATCGCAGTCGTCAACGCGCGCATCTCCGACCGGTCGTGGCCGCGCTACCAGCGCTTTCGATGGGCCTTGCGGAGGATGCTGGTGCATGTCGACCTATTCCTGGCGCAGACTTCGGCGGACGCCGCGCGGCTGCAGTCGATTGGCGCGGACGCCGGGCGCATCCACGTCACTGGCAATCTTAAGTTCGACGTGAGCCTGCCGTCGCCGCCTCCCATTGTGGAAAGCCTGCGCCGATCGCTGGTAGGCAGCGGGCGCCGGGCCGGTGCTGGTCTGCGGCAGCACGGTGGAGGACGAGGAGCCTCCACTGCTGAAGGCGTTTGAAAATCTGCGTGTGGCGCATCCGCGCGCGGTGATGATTCTGGCGCCGCGGCATCCCGAGCGCTTCGATGACGTCGCGATCCTGGTGCGGCAATTGGACATTCCATTGTTCCGGCGATCGCAGTGGCAGGGCGCGGCGCTGGCGGGCGGAGTTCTGCTGATCGATACCATTGGAGAACTGGCCGCACTCTATGCGCTGGCCGATGTGGCATTCGTCGGCGGAAGCCTGGTGCCGCGCGGCGGGCACAACATTATCGAACCGGCTCAGCACGGCGTGGCTGTGGTAACCGGGAACCATACGGAAAATTTCCGCGACATTGTCGGCTTGTTTCAAAGCCGCGACGCGGTGCGGATCGTGAGCCTGGCGGAGTTGCCACTCACCCTGATGCAATTGCTGGCGGACGACGCTGAGCGCCGGGTTCTCGGCCAACGCGCCGCCGAGACCATTCAGTCGCAGATGGGAGCGACTTCGCGGACTCTGGAAGCGCTGAAGACTCTGATTGCCGCCGATGGCGATCCTCTTGCCGTTCCCGCGCAGGCTGCGCACACCGATTGAATCCCCTCTCATTCATCTACGGTGGTGTGGTTGGAACGCGGAATGCGCTCTACGACCGCGGAGTTCTGCAGGCGCGTCGGCTGCAAGGCGCCGTAGTCAGCGTGGGCAATCTATCCGCGGGCGGGTCGGGGAAAACTCCATTTGTCATGTTACTGGGCGAGTTGCTCAAGGCGCGCGGCCTCAAGTTCGATGTGCTGTCGCGCGGGTACGGGCGGCAGTCGAAGGGCTTGCGGCTGGTCGAACCGGCGGGATTGCCGCAGGAGTTCGGCGACGAACCGCTGCTGATTGCGCGCAAGCTGCAGGTGCCGGTGATCGTCGGCGAGGATCGGTACGAGGCAGGCCGCTTCGCGGAATCGAAGTTCGGTCCGCAGTTGCATCTGCTCGACGACGGCTTTCAGCACCGCGCGCTGGCGCGCGACTTCGACATTGTTCTGGTGACGCCGCAGGATGCGAAAGACCGGCTGCTTCCCTCCGGGCGATTACGAGAGCCGCTGGGATCGTTGCGGCGCGCGGATGCCGTGGTGCTGTCGAGCGGCGCGGCGGCGGATTCATTTCCAGTCGAAGGGAAGCTGGTTTGGCGCGTGCGGCGTGGAATTGTGCCGCAGAATGTTCCGGCGCGGCCCGTGGTGTTCTGCGGCATTGCCAGGCCGCAGAATTTTGTGCTGCAGTTGCGCGCAGCAAACATCGAGCCGGTGGCCGAGGCGTTCTACCGCGATCACCACGCGTACAGCGAGAAGGACGTTCACGAACTGCTGGCACTAAAGCAGCAGAGCGAGGCTGGGGGCTTCGTGACGACCGAAAAAGACGCCGTGAACCTGGGAGGCTATCTTTCCACCCTTGCACCGCTCGCGGTTGTCCCGGTGAAAATGGAATTGTCAGACGCAGCTAACGCCGTCGATACCATCCTGCAGAAGATCGACAAGCGAAAGCACGGCGCATGAGAGAATCGTCTGCGTAGCGCCGCCGTCCCCGCGGGAGCGTCTCGCTCGCGCGCCGGGCGATCCAACGGCGCTGACAGGTTCGATCGCGGCTTGACATGACCAAACATCTGAAAGAAGCGGAGCGGCTGAAGAAAATCGTCGACGCCTTTCCCAACATCACGGTAACCGTGTTGGGAGACCTGGTCGCGGATGAGTTTGTGTTCGGTGAGATTTCGCGCGTGTCGCGCGAAGCTCCTGTCCTCATCCTCAAGCATCGCGAGCGAACCGTCGTGCCGGGTGGTGCGGCCAATGCGGCGAATAACCTGGCGGACCTGGGAATCAACGTTCTTCCGGTCGGTGTTGTGGGCGACGATGAACCCGGACGGATGCTGCTGAAATATTTCCGGCACAAACGAATCGCAGTCAGTGGCGTCCTCAAGGATAAGAGTTACACCACCGTAACCAAGACACGCATCCTGGCGGGCATGACGCACACTGCGCGCCAGCAGGTGGTGCGCGTGGATCGCGAGCCTCTGGATGCGCCCAACGCTCATTTGACACGAGAACTTTATCTGGCAGCGCGGAACTATGCGCATGCATCCGATGCGCTTCTGGTCTCCGACTACGGATACGGCGCCGCGACTCCGGCGATCGTGTCCACGCTGCAGGAAAAGGGCAAGCTGGGAGCGGTGCCGGTCATCGTCGATTCGCGCTACCGGTTGATGCAGTATTCTGGCGTGACCGCGGCCACGCCAAACGAACCCGAAGTCGAAGAAGCTCTCGGCGTTCGCATCGGACAAGACTGGAACAAGGTTGTCGCGGCGGGCGAGCAGGTCATGGAGCGCATGAAACTACAGTCGCTGGTGATTACGCGTGGGCGCGACGGGATGGTTGCGTTCAACCACAAGCATAAGCCGGTCGACATTCCGATCTTTGGCTCGGATCAGGTGGCCGATGTCACCGGAGCAGGCGACACGGTGATTGCGGCGTTTACGGCTGCTTTGGCCGCGGGAGCGACGACAGAGGAAGCGGCGCAACTGGCCAACTACGCGGGCGGCATTGTCGTGATGAAGCGCGGCACGGCAACCGTCTCGCGGGAAGAGTTGGTGCACGCAATCGAGCAGGCGCCGCCGGCAACACGACCGCATTGAACACACACCATTGAAGGCACACGACAAAATCCTGAGCCGCGAGCAACTCCGCGAGCGCGTGAGCGAATGGCGGCGCGCGGGTGAGCGTGTCACGCTGGCGAACGGGAACTTCGATCTGCTGCACGTGGGGCACGTGCGCTATCTGCGCGGAGCGAAGGCTCTGGGTGGCAGGCTCGTGGTCGCCATCAACTCCGACGAGTCGGTGCGCACGCTCAAGGGCGAAGGGCGGCCCATCATGCCCGCCGCCGAGCGGGCTGAGATTGTGGCCGCACTGGCTGACGTGGATGCTGTGGTGATCTTTCCGGAACTCGATGTGCGCGCGATCATCCGGGAGATGCGTCCCGACATTCAGGCCAAGGGCACGGATTACACCGCGGACTCTGTTCCAGAGCGCGACGCGGTTGCAGAGTATGGCGGGCGCGTCGAGATCGTCGGCGATCCGAAAGACCACTCCACCAGCGAGATCATCCGCTCGCGGCTGTCGCCGAGGAAACCTTGAGCGCCGAGCCAGAAAGCGATTCGAGCATCGAGCGGTTGCTGCCCGAGCGGCTTCTAATCGTGCGGCTCAGCGCGATGGGCGACGTCATCCATACGCTGCCGGCAGCGCAGGCTCTGCGCGAGGCGTTTCCTCAGGCAATGATTGGGTGGGTGATTGAAGAGCGCTGGGCGGAACTGCTGTGCGCGCCCGGAACGCCGCTTCGGGGGCCGCGATCGGCGGAGAGGCCGCTGGCGGACTGGGTGCATCCCGTGAACCTGACCGGGTGGAGGACGTCGCTGTTTACGATTGCGACTGCGCAGCAGATTGCGAAGGCGCGGAATGACGTTCGCTCGGTGCGCTATGACGTGGCGGTCGATCTGCAGGGGGCGGTCCGGTCGGCGGTGCTGGCGCACTGGTCCGGAGCACAGGTGGTCTACGGCGCGGCGGAGCCGCGCGAGTCTCCGGCGAGCTTGTGGTACACGCGACAGGCGATGGCACGTGGGGTGCATGTGGTCGAGCAGAACCTGTCGGTGGCTGAGGCGGTCGCGCAGAGGAAGTTGGCGGTGCCGCGCGTGGAGCTTCCGATGGACCCGGCGATGGAAGAGAACATCAGCCGAGCTCTTGCGCAGCACGGGGTGGGCGAGTACGCGATCTTGAATCCCGGCGCGGGATGGGGAGCGAAGCGCTGGCCTGCACGGCGCTACGGGGAGGTCGCTCGACAGTTGGCCAAGGATGGTCTGCGTTGCCTGGTCAACTTTGGTCCGGGTGAGGAGGACTTGTTCCAAGAGGTCAATGCCGCGAGCGGAGGCGTAGTGAGGCCGACAAAGGCCTCCATCGCAGAGTTGATCGCGCTGACGCGGCGGGCGCGGTTGTTCATTGGCGGAGATACCGGGCCGATGCACCTGGCAGCGGCGTTGCAGGTGCCAGTGGTGGCGATCTTCGGGCCGACGGATCCGGCGCGCAACGGGCCTTACGGAACACGCAGCATTGTGTTGCGCAACCCGGCGAGTCCGACTACGCATGCGCGGCGAGCGGAGCCCGATGAGGGGTTGATGGAGATCAGCACCGAGGCGGTCGTCGAGGCCGCGCGCCGTCTGCTGGCGGAAGGCAACCGCGGCGGACAGGAGTGTCCGCCCTACACGGAAGGTGCGCATGGCTGAGTGGTCACGAGTCGCGCGGCGTATCCGGGTGCCGCTGGGGTTCGTGTTCGCGGTGCTCTACTTCTGGCTGGCGCGGCCTACGTGGCGGTTCATCGCCCTGGGTGCGGTCGCGATCGTGCCGGGACTCTTGGTTCGAGCGCTGGCATCGGGACATGTGCGCAAGAACGAGGCGCTGGCGACTTCCGGGCCGTACGCCTATACGCGGAACCCGCTGTATCTCGGGTCATTGCTGATAGGCATCGGCTTTGCGGTGGCGGCGCGGAGCTGGTGGGTGGGCGTTGCTCTGGTCGTGATGTTCTTCGCCATCTATGTTCCGGTGATCCGCGATGAGGAGGCGTTCCTGCGGCAGAGGTTTCCGGAGTTCGAGGAGTATGCGCGGCGGGTGCCGAGGATGTTACCCAGACTTGCGGGGCAATCGCGGCCGGACGAGGATCCCGCGGGCTTCTCCATGGAGCTGTATCGGAAGCATCGCGAGTACAACGCGCTGCTCGGGGCGCTCGCGATGACAGCGGCGCTCATCTTGAAGATGATGTTCTTCGCGGCTTGATCGGCGAAGAGAGAATCTATTACCTGCTGGGTTATTACCTCAAGAGTAATTTTCTGACGACTTGCATGAGGCGGGGGAAACGTTCGGCTGCGATCAGTTTGAGAAGCTTTTCTGGGGCGAATTGATTTCGCAGGGTGACGTCGTCGTAGTGGCCGGTCAGATCGATAAAGGCGGACTGCTGACGCGCCGTTTTCTGAATGCAGAACTGGGAGTACGGCAGCGCGAAGATCGTGGCGCCGACGGCCTCGGCGAAGTTTACTGCGAAGGGAAACACCAGCGTCGGCTCGAAACTTGTTTTGTGTTCCCATACTGATCGCGTGAAGTCGTCTCCGCACAGGAAGCCGCCCACACTTATTTTGGGGTACACGCGAATCAAGTCGATCGCGATTCCCTTGAGCGTGTGGTCGCCGTCGATGTAGGCCAGGTCTAATTCGCCGTCGGGGATTTGATCGATCACCTCCGTCGTCTTGCCGCGGAGGATGATTCTTTTGGCGGCGGCGAAGTCGGTCTTTGTTTTGGTCTCTTCGAGGTACGCACCTAATACCGAGTCTTCGTGATTGGCGGGCTTGTTCCAGTCGTTCAGGTGCCGCCACGGGTCGAGCATGTAATAGGTGGTCAGGCTCAGGCAATGCTGCAACATGAAGGCCGCGAAGTCTCCGCGATAGACGCCGATCTCGGCCATGCGTCGCGCGCCAACGGAGTTTATGAACTCGACCCAGAGGTCCTCACGGGATCGCGCGTGGGAAATACATTGCACAAGAACTCGCTCTGGCGAATCGGGCTCAGTGAGGATGGGAGCGGCTGCCATGGACTCGTCCTTGTCGACCTGGGTTTGATCACGCATGATTGCGGACTTGCACCCGCCATCGTTCCTTAAGCCTAGCTGGTTATTTCTGTGCCAGCAATTGTTTGGCGCGGCTTAGTTCTGGCCGCGCAGAGTTTGAGCCGTCGCAAGTCTTCAGCAGCATGGCGTAGTATGCGGTGGCTTCGCTGTGCTTGCCGGCTTCTTCCGCCGCGCGGGCGGCGCCGTAGAGGCCGTTGAAGCGGTTGGGGTTGAGTTTCAAATCCGTCTGATATTCGGCGAGGGCCTGCTGCGGACGTTTTGCTTCCAGCAGGATTTCGGCAATCATTTCGCGGGTGGGGATGCCCTGGGGTTCGTCGCCCAGCGCATCTTCTTTGTCGGCGATGGGACGCAAGGTTTCGACGGCGTCGTCGTATTTGCCTTCGGAAAATGCGAGCCAGGCTTGCGCCTGCTTCAGGTCGTTCTCGGTGGCCTCGGCAAAGTCTTGCTTCTTATCGGTTACAAATTTCTGGTGGATGGCGGCGATGGCGCTGACATCTTTGCGGACTTCGTCGGACCGGTGGAGGTGGGCTGCGCCGATCGCCTTGGCCCAATAGGTAAAGGAGTCCGCTGCCGTGCCCTCGACCGCTACCGGCGTGAGAGCGGCGGCGGTGGCCCAGTCGCGCATCTCGAGGGGATACAAAGCGGCGAAGTGCGCTTCGGTGGCGAGATGCGGGTCGAAGCCCACGCCGTACATGTCATGCATTTCGGGCATGGCCTTGACTTCGTCCATCAGGGCTTTGGCATCGGCTTCGCGCCCGCTTTGCAGGTAGGCGTAGAAGAGAAAATCCATGGCGTGGAACTGGTGACCTTCTCCGCCCATGTGCATGGCCGCGGTCTTACGGGTGGCGGCGACGGAGGCGAGATTCGAGTTGATGTCGTCTTGCCAGAGGCCGACGCGAGCGAAGATATGCGAGGGCATGTGGAGGGCGTGCGGAGCAGCGGGCGCGACCTGGGCGTAGCGGCGGGCGGCAGGAATACCGCGCTCGGCCAGTTGCGGCTTGTCGTAGGCGTGAATCAGGTAGTGAGCCACGCCGGGATGATCGGGTTCGGCCGCGAACAGCGGCTCAAGAATCTTGGCGGCGGCGAGGCGGTTGGCGAAGGTCTCGTCATTGTGGGGTTCGGAGGCCAGCAGAGAGAGCGCGTAGAAGACCGCCGCTTCGTGATCGTCGGGGAAGCGCTCGTAGACCTGCTTCATTCCGTCGGAGTAGGCCTTGACGCGCACGGCGTTGTCGAGCTTTTCGGAGTTGCTGTAGAAGGCGGCAATTGCGGCAACGTAGGCGTTCTCGCGGGGCGTGGCCTTCTCGCCCAGCTTTTGTGCAGCGTTGGCTTCACTCAAGCCGCGGGCGATGACCTTGGTATCGGGCTCGTTCCAGAGTTGATGCCAGATGCTCATGGCAACGCCCCAGTGCGCCATGGCGCAGTGGGGATCGTCTTTGGCAATCTGCAGGAATTCCTTTTCGGCCTCTTCGTACCAGAAGGAGTGCAGCAGAGCGATTCCGCGGGCGAAGGGCTTCTGCACCGACGCGGAACAGGAGACCGGGAAGTGGACCGTGCCGAGTTGCGTCTCGGTGAGATCTTCGTGGTGGTGGTGGCTTTTGTCTTCGTCGTCGGCGAACGCCGTGAACGAGATCAGGACGGAGAATAGCAGCAGGCATGCAAGACGTTTCATGGAAGGACCCCCACGGTCGATGTGACGGATTCTAGTCACGCGGGGCGGTAGGGTCAAACTGGCAGTGGACGAGGCATACCAGTTTTTTTCTTCGCGGTTTCGTAAAATATTCAATTCATTGGGGTTATGGGTTCTGGATCGAGGGCATGCGCGGCAAAATCTTGAGGCGAAAGGAGTTACACGTAAAATCTTCTGGAATAAGGGGTTAGCGGATGGTTTTGGGGCGCTGTTTTGGACTGATGTGCGTAAAGTGTTGGACTGGTTGGGGTTACGTTCGGAGGATCGGGTGCTGTGACGGCAAAATATTGCGGAATAAGGAGTTAGGGTGGGGGTGTTTTGGGACGCTGCGTTGATGGATTTCTCGCGCACGGGATCATTGTGGGCTTTTTCGGAATTCTGAGTAAAGGTTGTTTGTCACAGTGAGAGCGATTTTTGCTGTGGAAGGCTGTGGAAAACGTCGGGTCTCCGCTGGGAGAAGGCGATTCCCTTCCAGTCCTTGTCGGAGGGACGCTGTTTGCGTACACTCTGGGCGCGGGAAGAAGTCTTGCCCTTCCCCTTCTTCTTCTCGGCCTTTACAACTTCGTCTTTGGGAACGTTAAAGAGGGCCTTCATGCCTTCTTCAAAGTTCCGTGTAGCTTCCGGCCCTTCCCTGTATTCGGGTTTCATATTCTCAGTTTGGTCCAAGGGTTAGAGTGTGCGCGAAAAACGAAAACGCATTCGGAATAAACGCGAAAAACGTGCACGGAAACACCCTGAACACAACGAGGTCGAATCCATGACCGACGAACCAATGGCAGCTAACAAGGCAACCCATGGCAGCGAAGAAGTACAAGGCGCGATTAGTTTCACTGCTAGCCTCAGTAGAAAGACGCCCGAAGCCCCCGATTCCAATAAAGAAAATAAATCCGATGCTCCAAGAACAAAAAGCGAGTACATATTCTGGCCTGTCATAGCAATCGGGAGACTGGCTCGTTGGTGCTTTCTCTGGCTCAACGATCATGATGGTGCGGTTGTAGCTTTGGCCACTATTGTCATAGCTTGGCTGACATTTAACTATTCCGATTACGCTAAGAAACAATGGAAATCGATGGAGCGACAAGCGGATATTTCTGAGATTTCCCAAGCAAGCCGCCTTGTCATCGAGAAGGTCCAGCCAACCATTATTCCTGGAAAGTTCTTTGAAGTGGAAGTCGCGTTCAGCGTTAAGAATGTCGGTCCAACCGTGGCTAATGACATTGCCGAAAATGTGGAATTTTCTACACTGAATGTCTCGACGGGAGAAAGGAAACCCGCTCAGGTCAAGTACGTCGCGGAGCCCAATCCCAATGGCCCCAGTTTGGGTCAAGGACAGGATAAAACCTATACCGAGCGGTCTAATGGTACAGCAGGGCTCAACGATGCCTTGGATGAAATTTCCAAGAAATTCGTAATTTTGGGAAAAAATGGAGATACTGCTCCGTTGGAATTCAGGGTTCCCAGCGATGACGTTCTGACCGGGAAAGTTCTCTATCTCATCAGTCCCAAAGTTAGCTACAACGACATTTTCAAGAGATCGCCTCACATTACGAGCGACTGCGTTATGTACGATGCTCCGACGAAAACTTTTGTATCCTGCCCGACCCGACACCAGCACGACTAGTCCTGTCACGCCAATTAAGTATGCGAGAAATTGGAGCGTGTGCCGGGTTTCGCGGGCGGGTGCGCCCGCGCCACATTGAACTCCTATGCGGCAGTTTTGGGGTTGAAGACGGGGGGTCCGCCGGTCCACTCCGATAGAGCTGCACAGCGGCTGAAGCCGGAGTTGAGTCTGCTGCATTTACGGCATCGCTGAAGCGATGCCCTGATACGAATCTCGAGTTTCTCAGCGCTCTGTAAAGCCTTCGGAGAAAAGAAAGGCTTTATCGCAGCGCTGAAAGCGCTGCGCCACCCAAAAGCCTACATTTCGGCGGGGAAAGCAACTAGCGTGACAAGCAAAAGCCCCACCTCTCGCAAAAGACGCGAGAAATGGGGCACCCGAGCTGGCTATTCGCGTCGTGGTGCGCTGGTTCAAATCCAGAGCAACGGGAGCAGGCCGGCGGCGGCCAGGGCGACTAGCAGCGAGAGGCTTTGGGTGCCGGTTTTTCGGTCGGCGAGGCTGTAGGAGTAGATGCCTTTGACGAGGTTGTTGCTGGAGGCGGCGATCAGGACGGCGGCGGCGGCTTCTTTGAGGGGAGTGAGGGTGCCGGCGGCCTGGGTCATGCCCATGATGAAGGGATCGACGTCGGTGACGCCCATGATGGCGGCGAGAATGTTGACGCCGGCGTGACCGAGGTAGGTGACGGCCAGCTGCGTCGCGATCAGCATCCCAACGAACAATCCAGCAAACAGAAACGCGGCCTGTAGTTCGAGAGGATTGCCGGGCTCGAATTCACGTTTGATCTGGGAAGCCTCGGCGTCGGCCCGGCGAGACCAGAAGAATCCGGTGGCGATGGCGACGGCGGCGAGGACGAGAAATGGTGCGGCCAGCATCGCGCCCAAGTGACGATTGAAGAGCGTGAGCAGTGCGACCAGGCGCAGGTACATGACGCCGGAGGCGATGAGGATGCCTCCGGAGAAGAGATGGGGGCGCTGTTCGCGGGCGGCGCGGCGCGAGATGGCCACCGTGGTGACGGTGGAAGAGTAGGCGCCGCCGAGGAAGGCGGCGAGTACGACTCCTCCGCGTTGTTTCGTGACTTTCTGCAAGACATAACTGCCATAGGAAATCGTGCTGACGGCGACTACGACGAGCCAGGTCTTGAAGGGGTTGAGGTGAAAGCGTCCAAACTCCTGATGGGGGAGCAAGGGCAGAATGACGGCGGTGAGCAGCAGGAACTTGGCGAAGGTGAGAATTTCCTCGGGGGCGGTGCGGTTGGCGAGCGACTCGAGGCCTACTTTTAGTTCGAGAAGCAAGAGGCTGGCGACGCTGAGGGCGGTGGCAATCCAGAGGTGGTCGTAGTAGACGAGGGCGCCGACCAGGTAGGTGGTGAGGCCGGACATTTCGGAGGTGACTCCGGCGGCCTGCGCGCTGGAAAGCTTGTGCCAGTATGAGAGCAGCAGGAATCCGCCGACGACAAGGAATCCTAAGGTGACGGGAAGCAGTTGTGCCCCGGAGAGAAGAGCGATGGAGTAGCCGATCAATCCGATCAGGGGGAAGGTGCGGACTCCACCGAACGAGTACGCGCCGGCGGCAGTTTTGTGCTCTTCGCGTTCGAGTCCGATGAGGAAGGACAGGAAGAGGACGAGGACGATCTTGAAGGCGTCGGGGGGCAGCCAGTGATAGAGGTCCACTTTCGGGTTGGGCTCCTTGGACGCTGGCAGTATAGACCCATGTGGGGGAAAAGCGGATTCCTGTCTACGGTCGGAATGACAAGATCCGGGGCGGCGCGGATTCTAGATCCGCGCGAGATCCCTCACTTCGCCTGAAGAACGGCTCCGTTCGGGATGACGCCCGCTTAAATAGTGAAGAAATACTTACTCGGAATGACGCCATCCGAAATCCTGAAAACAAAAAGCCCCACTTCTCGCGCAAAGGGCGCGCGAGAAATGGGGCACCCGGCGGTCGACTCGGTGATGGTCCGCGCGAGATCCCTTCGCCTTTCAGCTCAGGGCAGGCTCCTCACTTCGCCTGAGGAACGGCTCTGTTCGGGATGACGCCATCACAAGTAGCGACAGAATCGAGGTGAGAGGCGACTACTCGGTGCGGAGGGCGTTCATGGGTTCGATGCTGGCGGCGCGACGGGCGGGGATGAAGCCGGCGATGGCGGCGAATGCGGCGAGGACTGTGACCGCGGCTGCGATCGTGAAGGGATCGTAGGTGCTTACGCCGTAGAGTTGGCTTGACATCAGGCGGCCACCCAGGAGGGCGACGGGGATGCCGATGACCAGGCCGAGTCCCACTTGCCAGGAGGCGGCGCGAAGGACGAGGGCGACGACGTCGCGGCGATTGGCGCCGAGGGCCATACGGAGACCGATTTCGCTGGTGCGGCGGGCGACGGAATAAGCGGTGATGCCGTACAGACCGACCGACGCAAGCACGAGGGCGAGCAATCCGAACAGAGCGGTCAAGCGGGAGATGAGGCGTTCGCCATTGAAGTTACCGGCGACCTGATAGTCGAGCGAGTTGAAATCGATCACCGTGAGATTGGGATTGATATTGGCGAGAGTGTGGCGAACCAGCGGCTCGAGACCTGCGGCATCGCCAGCGAAACGCAGAGTGATGGAATTGGGGAAGAGGGAACGAGTTTCGGCGGTGATAGCGCTGCGCTCTTTGAACGTTGTGTTCCACTGAGTGGTGGGGCGGAAATACATGGGACGCACGGGGTCGCGCGGGTTGTTGTATTTGGCGTCGGCGACGATGCCGACGATTTCGTAATCGGCGGCATACTTCTGCTCGAAGGTTCCGAAGTGATGTCCGATGGGATCCTCGTTGGGGAAGAATTTTTTGACGAACGCCTGGTTGACGACCGCAACCATGGGGGACGTGGCCGTGTCTTGTTCGGTGAAGCCGCGGCCGCGAACCACGGCTTGGCCGACGGTTTCGAAGAAATGCGGGCTGACGCGGTCCCACGAGGAATTGTTGTGATCATCCGCGGATGGCGCTGGCCGGCCTTCGAAGAATAGTCCCTCGCCCCAGTTATCGCCCTCCAGCGTGCTGTAGAGGGCCAGGCCCGCGCTCTGGACGCCGGGAAGAGTGGAGAACTCGCGCTCCAGCCGGTCGTTCACCGCGCCGATGGTGGCAGGGGTGTAGCCAGCGCCGGCCGGATTGAAGTGGAAGACGTAGCGGTTGGCGGTGACGAGTCCGAAGTCCTGATGCTCGAGGTTGCGCAGACTGCGCGTGAGCAATCCGGCGCCGACCAGCAGGACCAATGAAAGCGCGGCTTGGAAAACGATCAGGGAGCGCTGGGGCAGCGAGGCGCGATCTTTGGTTGAGCGGTTCACGCCGCGGAGGGCTTCGGCGGGATCAGAGTGAGAAGTGATCCAGGCAGGGACGATTCCGAAGATGAGTCCGGTAAGCAGCGACAGTGCAAAAGCGAAACCAAGAACTATGAGCGACGGGCTGGCGTGGATGGGCAGGTTCGGCGAATCGGGGAAAGCGAGAGTGAGGATCATGCGGGCGCCGGCGTAGGCCATGGCGATGCCGACGAGTCCTCCGGCACAGCCGAGCAGCAGGCTCTCGACGAGCATCTGGCGGATGAGGCGGGAGCGGGCAGCGCCCAGGGCCATGCTGATGGAAGTTTCGGCGCGGCGAGTCGCGCCCTTGGCCAATAGAAGATTCGCAATGTTGGCGCAGGCCACAAGCAGAACCAGGCCGGAGATCGCCATCAAGAGATGGAGGCCAGCGCCGGCGTCCTGCTGCAAGTTCTGGATTCCGCCGCCACCCGGAGTCAACGCTACGTACTGCTTGGAGATTTGAGTCTCGCGTCCGTTGATGGTGTAGGCGGGTTGTGTGGAGAGCCACTGGCGCAGAGTGTTGGTGAGCTTGGCCTGCAGGCTGAGGGGATTCACTCCAGGTTTGAGGCGGCCCAAAGCGTAGAGCCAGTTCGTGTCCGGCTGTTTGAGAATGCTGGTCTGGCCTTCGAGGATGGGCTCTGTGTTGAGCGGGATCCAGAGGGCGGGGGGATTGCTGTCGATGCGGTCACCGAAGAAGCCGGGCGGGGAGATGCCGACAATCGTAACGGGATGGTTCTGGATGTAGAAAGTCGCGCCGATCACACTGGGATCGCCTGCATGAGCGATTTGCCAGGCCTGGTAACTCAAGACCGCGACTGGCGCCGCGCCGGGACTGTCGTCGGAGGGCAGAATCGTGCGGCCGGCAAAGGCTCCCAAGCCGAACGTGGAAAAATAATTGCCGGAAACATATTCGGCGATTTCCGCCTTGGCGGCGGCCGATCCGTTGCGGACATTGACCATGTTGTGTCCGAATTGAAAGGCGGCCAGTTTTTCGAACTCGGGAGTGTTGTCCTGGAAGTGGCGGTAGAGATCGTAGGAGAAGATATCGAAATCACCGTTGTCGTTGATGTAACCGCCATTGATGCAGCAGTCGTTCAGGTCGCCCATGCGATACAGGGTCGCGGGATTCGCAACGGGAAGAGACTTCAGCAGGATCGCGTGGACCAAGGTAAAGATGGCGGTGTTCGCGCCGACGCCGAGGGCGATGGTGAAGATCACCGTGGCTGCGAAGCCGGGAGACTTGCGAAACTGGCGGAGGGCGAGTTTGAGATCGTACATAGGGTTAGGGTATGGACGTGAGGATAGCGGAAGAGTGAGCAGGGGCGCGAGATTCCTCTCTTCGCCTGAAGAACGGCTCCGTTCGGAATGACGCCCTTCTGATGATTTGTGAGCACGAAAAAGCCTCTCGCTTGCGCGAGAGGCTTTTTCTGGGGGAGGGACTTGAGAGCGAGGTGCCCGTTGGTCCCGAAACTTACTGTTGCCGACAACCTCAGGGGCTAAAGCCAAACTTCCTTGAGGCCCGTGACGCGGCCCTGAAGGTGTCCAGTTCCATGACATCCTTTACAAAACGTTCCGGGACATCCTTTACACTCGGCTCGCAGGCGTCGCGGGTGCAGGGGCCATAGTCGAGCGCGACTGGATCGGATCCAACTCGCAGAGCAGAGTGCGGCGGTAGAACACCAGAATGCGGTGTTCGACTTCCAGCAACCCCACCTCTTTTCCGGCCAGCGCCTTGGTGAGGTAGTGGCGCTGGTGGTGCAGCCGGAACTGTCCGTTGCGGTCGACCTCTTTCACTTCGCTGCCCGCCGGATATTCCCAGGGCGTCTGCGACTCCCGGAACGCTCGCGAACTTTTGTGCCACACCTGATCGGGCGTTTTCATCTGCAGGGCTTCGTGCGGACGCACACAGTTGTATTCCTTGCGAAAATCGTTCAGCCAGCTTTGCCGTTCGCCGTCCTCGGGCGTGCCCCGGCGCAACAGAGCCGCGGTCAGGCTGCGATGAAACCGTTCCACCTTGCCCTGCGTCTGGGGATGCTGATAGCCGCTGAAGCGCAAGCTCACATCTTGATCCATCAGCCACACCGTAAATTGACTCCAGCCCATGCGCCCTTGGGGGTTGAACCAGGGCGTGCCGTGATCCATCAGCATCTCTTCCGGCACTCCGCTTTCGCGGAAAACCCGCTCCAACACTGCCTGTACGCCCCGCGCCTGCGTGCTGCCCGTGTTCTCCAGAGCCAGCGCATAGCGGCTGTGATCGTCCAGCACCGACAGCGGACCCACCGGCTGATCCCACCCCTTGGGCCCTTTGAAGTCCATCTGCCAGAGCTGGTTCGGCTGCGCCCGCTCGAAGCGCCGCAGCGCCATCGGCTGTCGGTCCCAGTCCCGCACCAACTGGTGCCGCAGAAAAATGCGATGAATCGTGCTCGCCGGCAGCCCGATTCCTTGCTCTCGCAACAGATGCCGAATCTTGCGCGCTCCCCAATCCGGCCGCCGCCGCCGCAACTCCACCACCCGTTGCTCCACCTCGGCCGGCGTTCTCTCCGGACTGTGATGCGGACGCCGGCTCTCCTCCTGCATCCCCGCGATCCCACGCTCCTGGTACCGCTTCAGCCAGCCATAGGCCGTCGGCCGCGAGATCTCGAACTCGGCACACAACTCGGTCAAACTCTTTTCCCGCCGACTCGCCGCCACCACAAATCTCACCCGCTGCTCTTCCACGTCCCTCGTTCTCCAAGCCATCCCTCGCCCTCTGGCGCGGGCCGTTTTCTCCTCCTGCACCCGCGACGCCTGCGGGCCGGAGTGTAAAGGATGTCCCGGAACGTTTTGTAAAGGATGTCATGGAACTGGACACCTGAAGGGCCGCTCTTCCACGGTGCTTATTGCCGGGACGCGCACCCTGAGAAGCCTTCTTCCATTTCAGGGCCGAGCTGCGCTCGGTGGACGGGTCAGAGACCCGTCCCCACACGAGCAGTTACTCACGAGCGCTTATTTCGGCTGCTGCGCTTGATCGGCGCTGGTGACAGGGGCTCCGGAGTTGGCGGAGAGCTGTTCCAGGTCGTTCTTCAGGAGGCTGATTTCGACACGGCCTCCGCTGACACGCTTGGTCTTCGCGTCATCCGTCGGAACGGGGGCGTTGCCCATGCCGACGAGGTAGATGCGATAGACGGGAATCTCGTGGTTAAGGACGAGGTAGCGCACAACCGACTCGGCCATCTTCTGCGAGGTGGTAATGGCGGTCTGTCCCTTGCCGGACGAGAAGCCCTGCACTTCGATGATGTAGCCGCGCTGACCCTTGACGCCGCTGGCCATGGTGTCGAGAGCGTCCTTCGCGTTCTTGCTGAGGACGGTCTGGCCGGGACGGAAGCGAATCTCGGTCTGGTTCGAGGCCTTGTACTGGTCGATGTTGCCCACGACGGTCTCAACGGTCTGGACGCGGGTCGTGACCTGCTGCGCGGTCTGCTGCGCTGCGGTGGCCTTGTTGCCGGCGTCGACGGCGTGCTGATCGGCTGCGTCGGCTTTGTCAGAGGCGAGCTTGATGCCAGCCTGGGCGCGGGAGTCGGTGTCTTTAATCTGCTTGCTGTTCGCGGAGGTCAGTTCATCGAGTTCGTTGACGCGATCGCGAATCGGCTCGGTCTGCCGCTTGACATAGTTCTTGCGGGCGAAGGGATTCATGCGTCCCCAGAAGCCTTCGCGGGAAGGAGTCGCCAGAGGTGCCTTGCCGGTTGCATTGTCAGTCGAGGTCGACTGAGTGGTGGCGGCAGGCGCGCTCTGATCGGTGGATGACGAGGTGGTCTGCGCGACAGCCGGGAAAGCGAGAACCGCGGCCAACGGCAGGGCGAAGAGTAGACGGTTGTTCATGATGACTTCCTCCAAAGTTTGGGAGAGCTTTGTTAGAGCTCTGCTCCGGCACGCCTGGGGCGTGCGTGAAATTTAATTCGCGTCCCCTGAAACGGTAAAGAAAGCCAGCGATTTCGCTGAGCCGGCCTGCGCTGACGCCACGCTGGGCCTGGAACTCTGGCCGCCCAGTTACGGCGGCGCTGCTATTCCTATTACATGTGGGATGCCAAATCGGGCCCCAGGGTTGACGCTGCTAAATGATTGATAACTATAGACATTGTAGTCTTGCTGGAGGGGAAAAGCCAGGCGGGGTGCAAAAGGCAGGGTAATTTTGGGAAACCTGATATAAAAACTGCGTGGAAAAAAGGCGTGCGGCGACAGGTCTTGGGTCTTGGGCGTTGGGGGCCTGGTTGTTGGGTGGTACGACCAGCGCTCGATCGCTGCGCGGGACCAACGAATATCTGGAGGCACATTTGCATTTGCACATGAGAAGTTTCGGCAAAGGGTTGGTGTGGATGGGGTCGTTCGCTGCAGTCTTATTGCTTACGGTTTGCCAAAGTGTCGGAGCGACGGGGGAACCGGCAGCGCCTCTGCCGTCTTCACGCATTCCGGCGGACCGGCTGCAGCAGTATTCCGATCTCGCGGTGACTTGGATGCAGGAGTATCTGCGGGTGGATACGACGAATCCTCCGGGGAATGAAATGCGGGGAGTGGCGTTCTACAAGAAGATCCTCGATCAGGAAGGGATTGAGAATCGCGCGTTTGAGTATGCGCCGGGGCGGGGGGATTTGTGGGCGCGGATTCCACGGAATTCTGGCGCGAGTGACCGAGATCAAAATCCCCACTCGCGGCCGATTATTTTGCTGAACCATATGGATGTGGTGACCAGTGACGCGGCGCATTGGAAAGTTCCGCCGTTCAGCGGGGAGATTCGCGACGGCTACATTTGGGGACGCGGCGCGCAGGACATGAAGGATGAAGGACTGGCGCAACTGGTGGTGATGGTGATGCTGAAGCGCGAGAAAATCGCGCTGGATCGCGACGTGATTTTTCTGGCGGTCGCGGATGAAGAGGTTGATGACACGGGGAGCGACTGGTTCATCGAGCACCAGCGCGATTTACTGGGGAATGCGGAGTTTCTGATTAACGAAGGCGGTGAGAACCTGCTGGAGAACGGCAAGGTGAAGTATGTGGGCGTCGATGTGGGCGAGAAGACTACATATTGGATGCACGTGGTGGCGCATGGCAGGCCGGGGCACGGGTCGCGTCCGATTGCGGATTCGGCGCCGAACCGGCTGGTGCGGGCGCTGAACCGGATTCTGGCTTACCAGACGCCGATGCGGGTGTTGCCGGTGGTGGATGAGTTCTTGCGCGACATGGCTCCGTATGAGCCGCCGGAGCGGGCGGCGCAGTATCGCAATATCAAGAAGGCGATTGAGGACAAGAAATTTCAGGAGGAAGTGGAGCAGGACGAGTCGCTGAACTTTCTGCTGCGCGACACGATTTCGCTGACCATGATGGGAGGATCGGAGCAGACGAATGTGATTCCTCCGGAGGCGTGGGCGAATCTGGATGTGCGGATTTTGCCGGGAGGCGATCCGAAGGCGGTGCTGGCGGCGATACGGCGGGTGGTGAATGATCCGGATGTCACGGTGGAGCCGTGGAAGGGAGAGTTTCGCGTGGCGAATTATTCGGGGACGGATAATGCGCTGTTTGCGAAGATACGGGAAGTGTCGGGGAAATATTTTCCGGGGACGCCGGTGGTGCCGCACATCACGAGCGGATATACGGAGAATCAGCGGTACCGGCCGCTGGGGATTATTTCGTATGGGTTCAATCCTTATGTGGCGACGGACGAGGAGGGGAATACAGAGCACGGGAACGATGAGCGGATTCGGGTGGAGGAAGTGCGGAGGGGGCCGAGGATATTGTTTGATGTGGTGGCGGGGGTGGCGGGGCGGTGAACTACAACGAGCATTCACTCATCGCGGCGTTCGTGAAGCGCAGCAAACGCGACCGTTACCGGGAGATCCTCTCCAATCCACGCCTGCGCCACAAGTTCACCAACCAACTCGCGCATTTCGCAGACTTCGATCCCAAGTACCGCGTGCCCACTCCCAGTGGCAAACTCTTTGTCGACAACATCGCAACTGAGTTGCAAAAACGGCATTCTCCCGGCATCGTTTTTGCGATCTCCGAAGACCCCGCGCTCGACCAGAAGGAACTTCGACTTGTCGATGCACTTAGCCAGATTGTCGGGCGCGGGATCGGGCACAGTCCTCTCCTGCATACCGGGACGCCTCGCCTTTGTCGAGACAGAAGACGAACGCTTCATCCTCGAGCGTCACCATCCGCTTGAAAAACGCGAATACGTCCGCTTCGTTATCAGCCGCAAAGACGAGGACAGTCACGTTGAGCAGGGAATCTTTCAGGCAGCAGCGCGGGCGATTGAGTGGCAAAGCATCACAGGCCCCGACGCTGACGAACTGAACGAACTGCGAACGTGGTTCAGCGAGAATCTAGAGAAGCCAGCTTCCTTCGGGCGTAACAAGCTTCGCCTCGGCATCTGTTGGTTCAAGACAGGTTCCACTGAGCATATCTCCCGCATCTGGGAGATGGTCGGCATCCTCGAACGCAATACGTGAAGAAAGTCAAAACAGACAAACCCGGCTACGTGATCTACGAGGACGAATGGCAACTAGTAGCCGAACCCTTCCGCAAAGGCACAATGCCGAGAGGATAAGGAGTCCCGGCGCGGCGGCTTTGGCCAGTAAAGTTGATTCTTCTCCGGATGACAACATAGCGCGTCGTTCCAACTCCCTGAATCGGCACGATAAAGCACATGGATGGTAGGGATCCTTCGACTGCGTTGCCGTCCGCTTTGCGGACGGCAACTTCGCTCAGGATGACAGGGCTAGGTGAATGGTCCGGCTGTCGGGAGAAGGTCGGTAGCCGGGCTTTGCCCGGCGGACAGCCGAGGGCGGCTGTCCCCACATAAACCTCGCTGGCTATCCCACATGAACTTCACTCGCCGTCCCCACATAAACCTCACTCACTCTCTTCACATGAACCTCTCTCGCTGTGTCCACACAAACCTCGGTCAACGAATGCCGCAGTGTTTTTCGTATTGCTCGAAGATGAAGTTGTCGGTCATGCCGGCGATGTAGTCGCAGATTACGCGCGGGAGGGAGTCTTCTTTCTTCTCGACCTTGTCGCGGTAGTTGTGCGGGAGGGCTTCGGGGTGGTCCATCCAGAAGGTGAAGAGTTCGCCGACTATGCGCTCGGCGTCTTCTTTTTCTTCGGCTAGCGAAGGGCTGTAATAGAGATTCTCGTAGAGGAAATCTTTGCTCTGTTTGCGTTCGGCTTCGACGGTGGGGCTGAAGGCGGCGAGGCGTTCGCTGTGGGTGCGGACGTCGTCGAGGGTTTGAATTTTCGCTTGCTGCAGGCGGGTGCGCGTGTTGGTGATGAGGTCTCCGACGAAACGGTTGAGGATGCGCTTCAGGGTCTCGTTGAATTTCAGTTTGTCGGGGGCGGTGGGATAGATCTGCGCGACTTCGCGGTAGAAGCGCTCGAAGGCGGGAATGCCTTCGCGGATTTCTTCGAGGGAGAGGAGATGGGCTTCGAATCCGTCGTCGAGGTCGGCGGTGTTGTAGGCGATTTCGTCGGTCAGGTCGATCAACTGCGCTTCGAGCGGAGGGCGCTGATCGAGCAGATATTCGGCTAGTTCGGGATATTGTTTCGCGTCGTAGTCGTGCGAGTGCTTGATGATTCCTTCGCGGACTTCGAAGGTCAGGTTCAGGCCGCGGAAGGCGGCGTAGCGCTGCTCG
Organism: uncultured Acidobacteriaceae bacterium; assembly: GCA_963701935.1. Taxonomy (GTDB): domain Bacteria; phylum Acidobacteriota; class Terriglobia; order Terriglobales; family Acidobacteriaceae; genus Sulfotelmatobacter. The sequence continues at coordinate 275,906 of CAVPBT010000009.1, forward strand.
AAATCTTCGACGATGCGGAGGGCGTGCAGGTTGTGGTCGAAGAAGAGTCCGTGCTCGCGCATGGCGGCGTCGAGGGCTTTTTCTCCGGCGTGGCCGAAGGGAGGGTGGCCGATGTCGTGGACGAGAGCGAGGGCTTCGGCGAGGTCGACGTTGAGGTCGAGCGCTCCGGCAATGGTGCGGGAGACTTGCGAGACTTCGAGCGTGTGGGTGAGGCGGTTGCGGAAGTGGTCGGAGTAACGGCGGGTGAAGACCTGCGTCTTGGCTTCGAGGCGGCGGAAGGCGCGGGCGTGGATGACGCGGTCGCGGTCGCGCTGGAAGTCGTTGCGGTAGGGATGCGGAGGCTCGGTGAAGCGGCGTCCGCGGGAGTTGGAGACGTGCACCGCGTAGGCGGCGAGCATGGGGAGAGGATAGCAGAAGCAGTACTCGGTACTCAGTACTCGGTACTCAGAAAAGCTAGCGCAGATTTAGGCGCATTTCGTTGCTGGGTTCGAAGCCCAGGGATTCGTAGAGGTGGCGGCCTTCGTCGCTGGCGTGGAGGGTGACGCGGGCGAAGCCTTCGCGCTGGCACCAGGCGATGATGGTCTGCATGAGTTTGCGGGCGATGCCGCGGCGGCGGTATTCGGGATATGTGTAGACGTTGAGGATCGTGGCGCGGCGGCATTCGAGATCATAGGGATGGGCGGGCCAGGGAGAGATGATGACGGCGCCTCCGGCGATTGTGCGGTCTCCGTCGGCGGCGAGCCAGGCGCGGAAGGAGCCGTCGGCCATTGCGGTCTTGAGGTAGGCAGAGGAGAGGGAGACGACGGCGTCGAGTACGGCGGAGTCGGGGTGGTGGATGTCTTCATACATCTTGCGGCGCTGGAGGAGGATTTCAGTGATGTCTGCGAGTGAGGCTGTGCGGATGAGAATGTTCTCCGGTGGCATGCGGGGAGTTTAGCAAGGCGACGGGGGGCTGCGCGGCGGTAGAAGAATTGTGCGAGCAGTTTCTCTCCGCACGTGACGCAATCTTGGCGCCAGCAAAATGCGCTGCCGCGACAAAAACCGTCGCGGCCTGGACGGGCGAAGGCGCCCGTCCCCACATGTTCACTACTTTTGCGATTCTTCTTTGGCCAGTTTTACTTTGGCGGCGTCGAGTTTTTGCTGGACTTTGGCGAAGGCTTCGGTGTCCTGCTCGGCGGGAACGGTTTTGTTCCACTCCTGGACGGCGCGATCCCAGTGGGCGGCGGCTAGTTTCAGGCGGCCGGTTTTCTGGTAGAGATCCCCAAGGTGCTCTTGCACCGTGGGATCGGTACCCATGTGAGATTCGGCTTTGGTTAGATTCTCTTCCGCCTGATCGTACTTGCCCAGCTTGAAGTAGGCCCAGCCGAGCGAATCGAGATAGGCGCCGTTGTTGGGTTCGAAGGTCAATGCCTGCTTGATGTAGTTGAGCGACTCTTCGAGCTTCACGCCGCGGTCGGCATTCATGTAGCCGAGGTAGTTGAGCGTAGCGGCGCTCTGGGGATCGGTGGGTGCGGTTGACGCCAGAACCTTTCTGAACTCGGCTTCGGCCTGATCGAACATCTTCTGGCGCTGGTAGAGGTCGCCGCGAAGGAACGAGACGTAGGCCTTGTCCTCCGACTTGGTCGAAAGTTGTTCCGCTTTGGCGAGCGCTTCGAGGGCTTCGCTATAGCGCTTCGCCCGGGTGTAGATGATGCCGAGGCGGAGATAGACTTCGCGGTCCTCGGGGCCACCCTTCAGCATGGTGCGAATGTCGGCCACGGATTTGTCGACCTCGCCGGTGTCGGCGAGTTGCGCATCGAGCACCATGCGAAGGTCGCGATCGTCGGGCAACTTCTGCACGGCTTCTTTGGCGACGGCGGTGGCTTGCGGCCACTGCTTGGCTTCGCGGTAGGTGTCGATGATTTCCTGATAGCCGCTGCGGGCGTTTTCGTCGCCCAAAGGCAACATCTTGCGGAAGGTTTCGATGGCGGCGGTGTAGTTTTCCTGCTCGCGGTAGACCATGCCGAGACGCTCGATGAAGATGGCGCGATTGTTGCGGTCGGCGTTGCTGGATCCGGCTTCACTCTTGTCTGTTCTCTTAACGAGATCCTGCAAAAGTTTGATCGCGTCGTCGTAGCGGCCCTGCGCCTGGTAGACGGAGGCCATGCTGTAAGGGACGTCCATCGTGTCGGGGACCAGGGTGTCGGCGCGCTTTAGATTCTCGAGCGCAAGATCGTACTTGGCCTGGCGGCGATAGATTTCGGCCATGCGGACGTAGGTTTGCGCGTCTTCCGGATTGGAGTCGGCAATGACTTTGTACTGTTCGAGCGAGGCTTCGAGTTGTCCGTCGTTCAGCAGATTTTCTGCGAGGCCGCGAATAGCGTCGAGATTGTCGCGATCGAGGACGATGGCGTGCTTGTAGGCATCGATGGCGCTCTTGTAATCCTTGCGCTGTTCGTAGGCGGCGCCGAGAGCGGCATAGAGCTTGGCGGAGCGGGCGGAGTCAGGAATCGAACTGAGAACTTTGAGCGCGTGGGCGGTGTCGCCTTCATCGGTGTAGAGCATGGCCAGCGTGGTCACGGCTTCTTCCGAGGAGGGATCGAGCTTGATGGCGGTCTTCAGTTCGCCTTCCGCCTTCTGAAGGTCATTGTTCAGGCGGTAGAGGCGGCCGAGGAGCAGGTGATCGTCGACGCTTTCGGGATCGAGTTTCGTGATCTGCTCGTACTGGTCGATGGCGAGATGCAAGATATTGTCGGAGCCGGAGCCGCCGGGCATATCTCCGAGGGAACGCAGATAGATGCGGCCGAGAAGCTTGTGGGCTTCGAGATTCTTGGGATCGCGCTTGATGATGTCTTGCGCTTCTTTGACGGCGTCGGCAATGCGTCCGGTCTTTACATAGAGCTCAGCCAAGGCGGAGGTCAGGAACTCGGACGAGGGATCGGCTTCGATGGCGAGACGGTATTCTTCAGTGGCCTTGGTGGCGAGGTCGCTGCGACCGTAGGCCGTGACCATCTCCTCGTACATGTGCGCCATCGTGTAGTGGTAGTAAGCGGCTGCTTTGTCGACTTTGCGTGGGGCCGGCTTGGCGTCGGAATCCGACGGAGTGCCGGACGGGCTGGTTTGGGCAACAGCGGCGCTTGCTGCCACCGAAATGATCAAAAGAAGGCGAAACCATCGATTCATGCTCGACCTGATGCGCTGGAAGCGCGTTTCCGAAACCTCAGCTTATTTGGATGCAAAGCCGCCGGGGGAAAGGTGCCTTTATTCTACCGCGACGGGTCGCGGGATGGGAAAAAACACTGGCAGCACGGCGATTGCGGGGAGAACCGGAGGTACAGGTACTGGTGGGGACGAGTCAAGTTGTGTAAAGAGCGCTACTAGTCAGTGTGTGTTAGCCCGCGCGAGATCCCTTCGACTGCGCTCAGGGCAGGCTCTTCGCTCCGCCTGAAGAACGGCTGCACTCAGGATGACGCCCAAAAAGGTTCAGGTCGGACGTCTGACGCCGGGATTTAGTGGCGGAAGTGGCGGACGCCGGTGAAGAGCATGGCCAGACCCAGACGATCGGCGGCGGCGATCACTTCGGGATCGCGCTGCGAGCCTCCGGGCTGGATGATGGCCGTGGCTCCGGCTTTGGCGATTTCTTCGACGCCGTCGGGGAACGGGAAAAAGGCGTCGGAGGCGGCGACGGTGCCTTTCAGCGGGAGTTGGGCTTTCATGGCGCCGATCTTGGCGGAGTCTACACGGCTCATCTGTCCGGCGCCGACGCCGACGGTCTGGCCGTCGCGCGCGTAGACGATGGCGTTGGACTTGACGTGCTTGCAGACCTTCCAGGCGAACAGCAGAGCGCGGGTTTCTTCGGGCGTAGGGGCGCGCTTGGTGACGACTTTGAGGTCGGCGTCTTGCAGGGGGCGGATGTCGGAGTCTTGCACTAGCATTCCGCCGGAAACATTCTTTAGCACCCACTTCTGATTCACCGCCTTCACTTCGACAAGGCGGAGGTTTTTCTTGGAGGCGAATTTGGCTTTGGCAGCTTCGTCGAAGGCGGGGGCGGCAATGACTTCGAGGAAGAGTTTGTGCATCTCTTCCGCGGCTTCGGCGTCGATCGGGCGATTGACTCCGATCACTCCGCCGAAGGCAGAGACTGGATCGCATTCGAGAGCGCGCTTGTAGGCTTCGGCGAGCGTCTTGCCGGTGGCGGTGCCGCAGGGGTTGGTGTGTTTGATGATGGCGACTACGGGCTCATCGAATTCCTGAGCGAGATCCCACGCGGCTTGCAGGTCGACGATGTTGTTGTAGGAGAGTTCTTTGCCTTGGAGTTGGCGGGCGTTGGCCACGCCCACGCCGGAGCCGTCGGAGTACATGGCGGCTTTCTGGTGCGGGTTTTCGCCGTAACGCAGGTCGAGAGTCTTGTGGAAGGTGAAGCGCAGGGTTTGCGGGAAGGCGCTGGCTTCCGCCTGTGCTTTGGAGTCGGCGCCGATGCGTTCTAGTGTTGAAGCGATCGCGGAATCGTAGGCGGCGGTGGTGGCGAAGGCTTTTTGCGCCAGGCGCCACTTCGTTTCGTGCGAGAGCGCTCCGCCGGAGCGCGAAAGTTCGTCGGCGATGGAGTCGTAGTCGGAGGGGGACGTCACGATGGCGACGTCGTGAAAATTCTTGGCGGCGGAGCGGATCATGGAGGGTCCGCCGATGTCGATGTTTTCGATCAATTCTTCGAAGGCGACTCCGGGCTTGGCGGCGGTTTTCTCGAAGGCGTAGAGATTTACGACGACCATATCGATGGGGGCGATGCCGTGTTGGGCGACGGCAGCTACGTGTTTGGGATCTTCGCGACGATGCAGGATGCCGCCGTGGACCTTGGGATGAAGGGTCTTGACGCGGCCGTCGAGCATCTCGGGGAATCCGGTGAGTTCGGAGATGTCTTTCACCGTGACGCCGGAGTCGCTCAGGAGCTTGGCGGTGCCTCCGGTGGAGATGAGTTCGATGCCGAGTGCGGAGAGTTTGCGGGCGAAATCGACCAGTCCGGTTTTGTCGGTGACGCTGAGAATAGCGCGCTGGATGCGGGCAGACATGCGGGGCCTCGGATGAGTAGTGGGATGATTGGCGACCGAAAATTCTATCAGTAATTGAGTGGCGGGTAGCGGGATGCTGGGTCGGTCTGCGCTTTAGTCCTCGCGAGATCCTTCGCTCCGCCTGAAGAACGGCTACGCTCAGGATGACGCCATCGAAAGGGTTGAAACGAAAAGCTCAGGGGAGTTCGACGTCGAGGGCGTAGAGGTCGTGAGTGCTGAGGTCACGCAGGGCCAAGATGTCGCCATCGGGCGTGACGCCGAAGCTAACGCCGAAAATACCGGTCAGGGGAAAATCGGGATATTTCACCAGAGTTTCGGTGGTGTTGGCGGAGAGCTTCCAGCGGTAGACGCCGCCGTCCTTGCCGGGGCCGCTGAAATACATCGTGCTGAAATAGACGTACTGGCCGTCGGGGGACCAGCGCGGGTAGTCGGCGAGTTCGGTCAGAGTTCGGGTGGTGTGGGCGGCGACGTCGTAGAGGATGAGTTTCTGAGTCGTGTCTTGCAACGCGACGATATGCCGGCCGTCGGCAGAAACCTGTCCCCAGTAGAGGCGCTCGGAGCCGGGAAGGCGCGAGATCTGCTTCGATTTCAAATCCAAGCTGTAAAGTGCACGGTCGGAACGCGCCTCATTCGAGCCTGAAAACAAGATCGAATTTCCGTCGGAGGCCCATGAGGGATAAATCTGACGCTCGGCGCCCTCGGCAGTTGCCTGAACCGGGAGGCCGCCGCTGCTTGAGACCAGGTAAAGCTTGGGATGCGCGCCGGTCTGTGCGGAAGCCTGGAAGGCAATCTGTGTGCCGTCGGGGGACCATTGCGGATTGAGCACGCGCATGGGGGGAAAGGTCAATTGCCGGCGCTCGCTGCCGTCCACGCGGCTGCGCACGAGGACGCTGGAGGGGAAATCCACATAGGCCATCCACTGGCCGTCGCGGGAAAAAGTAACCTGGTCGCCGGAGATGCCTTTGGCGTAGGGGACGAACTGCTTTGCGGCCGAGTCGTAGCGTAGTAACTCGCCGCGCAGTTGTTCTCCCACGACGAAAACACTCTTTCCGTCTTTGCTGGGGGTGGGGAGATAGAAGGTCAGAGGACCGGCGGTGATGGGCACAGGCTTGTTGTTGACCCGGTGAAGCAGGTCGTTGGTCTCGCGAATGGCCCAAACGTTTCTGGTCCCGTCGCCCGATGCTGTGTAAAGGAAATAGCGTCCGTCGGGAGTCCAACCTCCGGGCAAGACGCCGGTCGAATTGATCGAGTCGGGCAGCACGGGAGCGGCGGCTTTGCTGGCAAGGTCGACCTGCCACAGGATGGCGGCGTTGCGGTGAGGGTCGGCAACTGAGAAGCGCAGGCGTTTGCTGTCGGGCGACCATAGAAGATAGAAAGGATCGCCGGGCAGACTCGCCAGTTTTCTCGGATTACTTCCGTCCGGGTCGACGAGATAGAGGTCGGAGCCCATCGCGCAAGCGATGGTTCGTCCATCGGGAGACCAACTGGACTCGCGGGCGCGCAGATCTCCGACGGGGCGCGGCGAGCCCGAGGGCACGGCAATGCGCCACACGCTGGGCAAGTCGTCGTCCGCATAGGAAGTGCGGCGTCGGTCGGCAAGATTGACCACCAGGAACTCGGATCCGCTGGGCGAGAGGTCGTTGACGTCCATGTGCGGGAAAGGGCTGTCCACGGAAAAAACTTCTCCGCCTTCCGGCGAAACATAGCGGAGGGCACGATCCTTTCCGTCCCAAGCGCGGAAATAAATGCGGGGGCCATCGGTGAGCAGCTTCGTGTTGTGCACCAGCGTGCCCAGGTGCGTGAGCTGGCGGATTCGAGTCACCGTGGGTGGCGGCAACATGGGACGGAAGACCACGGCCGCAGCCAGCGCAACCACGGCAAAAGCGACGATGTACCAGCGCCGTTTGCGGGATGAAGCAGGGGCCGAGAGCGCTTTGAGATGCGAGCCGGGCACGACTGAGGATCCGGAGTCGGATTCGATCTCCTCTTCGATGACGATGTGAGTCGTCGACTGCACGCCTTCCAGGACGAGGTTGCCGGGAGGTCCGGCTGGGACCAGAGATGTGTCGGCGACGGTCGCGACCTGGGCAGCGAACTGGTAACCCACTCTGGGGACGGTTACGATCAGACCGCTTTCGCCGCTTTCTTCGGCGAGGACCTTGCGCAGAAGGAAGACGTTCTGGGTAAGATTGCCCTCTTCGACGAAGCTTCCGGCCCAGACTGCCTTGAGCAACTCCTCTTTGGAAATAACGCGGTTGGGGTTTTGAGCGAGATAGAGCAGGACCTCGAAGGCCTTGGGAGTGAGTGCGACGGGCTTGCCGTGGCGAAAGAGAGCGCGCTTGTTAGGGTCAAGCGCAAACGGGCCGAAATGGTATAAGGGCTTCATTCGCCAGCACTTAGGACGTCATAAGAACTATTGATAATTCTTGACCGCGCGCTTGAGGACTTTGCGCCCCGGCTGCCGTTAAGTGCTGACAAAGGCGGAGCGTCAGCCTGCCGCCAGTTGGTAGGCGCACTCTACCATTGGCGGAAGTTGCGGGCAAGAGATACCCGAGGTTCGGATTGTCTCGCTCTTTTTGTTAGTGCACGCGAGATCCTTCGCTCCGCCTGAAGTACGGCTGCGCTCAGGATGACGCCACTTGCAGTTTGGCCACACAGCGGGGGATGAGGCAACCGGAAGATTGGCCGACTGCCCCAAGTTGGACGGTAGGGAGGTTCGAGCAAGCATGGGGTTGAGACGACGGGTAGAGATCACGATTCAGCGGCGAGAACTGACCCTCGCCCACAGCGGCGCACAGGCCGTGACCGAGCGCTGCGCGGCCTGTGATTGCGAGGTCAACATGTTGCCGATCGAGATGGCAGCGAAGGCCGCCGTCGTTTCCCCGCGCACGCTGTACCGTTGGGTCGAGCAAGGCAGAGTGCACTTTCGCGAATTAGGCGACGGCACGGTCCTGATTTGTGAGAATTCGCTTCCCCGGCGATAGAAGAATCTAAGGGGACGGAGTCTCTGGGAATCTCAAGGTCTCGGGTGAACCGAGCAAACGGGCGTGCAATGGGGGGAGCGTGCGTTTGCGCTAAAGGCTGAGGAAGCGGAGGTCCTTGGGGGGAACGCCGCGCCTCAGCCTTTTGCGAGCACGGATCGAACAACTGGGATATCAGAAAAACAGGCCGCGAGAGTTTCGCGGCCTGCGCGTGGTTGAGTTGTAAAAGAGTCTATGGGATTGTGCCGCGCGCAGCAGCGGCCGGGGTATTGGTGGTAAACGAGAACCATCCTCCCTGCCCCACGTCGCCAGCGATGCTGGCCAGATTGGAAGCATCGAAGACGCCGGTGAAGTCCGGCCCATTCGTATCGTCCGACCAGGCTACGATCCAGTATTGAGATCCGCCGCTGACCGCGGTCGAAGGAATAGTGACGTCGACCACCTGGCAGCAGGCTCCAAAGGTTGGAATGGCGGAGGATTGCGCGCTGGCCAGAAGAGACCCGACGGTGCCGCCGGAGTCGCTATAGAGGCCGACGTTGACCAGTTTCGTTCCGGAGATCCACTGAACCGCGACCAGCAATTGCGTTACGTGGGAAGACGTCTTCGGAGTAAACGGCACGCCGATCGCCTGTTCTGAAAGGCCCACGGAGTTGTCGGGTCCGAGAATGTAATACCCGGTGGTGTCGTTGAATGCGTTGGTAATGCTGGGCCCGATGTTAGTGAAGATCACTTGCGGACCAGAGGCTGGCGCTTTCTGCATCGGCGTGATCGTACCAGTGTGGACGGTGTGGGCTACCTTCAGGTGAGAACTCTGGGCAAAGAGCACCCCGGATGCGAGTGTCAAGACAAACAAGCTGCTAAGTGCACGCTTCAATACCATCTTCTTCCTCCCATCGTTGATTGCAGCATTGCCCAAGATCTATGACTCCCTGAGAGCCTTTTTCCTTGAGGCTTGAGACATTGGCTGGGGCCCGGGAGTGCATGCCGTATGTCGTGAGCTGCGCTGGCCATCTTGACCTCAACATCTGTGGAAGTCAAAGGAGGAAAGACTGGAGTAGAAAGTTTCGAGAATTGGGCGGGTGGAGGTTGGTTCCGCGCGCTGTCGACTGCTTGTAGTGATACCGCGTTTTAGGTTTTTGCTTTGGCCTTCAGTTTGACGTGGCCGTCGGCGAGCTCGACGGAGTATTCGACGTTCTCGCAGTGGAACTGCTTGCGGATCTCCTGGGTCTTTTTCTGAACGAAGGTTGTGAAGGAATCGATGTTGCCGGATACGTTCTCGCCGGCTTTTTTCTTGGCGGCGACGAGGGTGTTGTAGAGGCGCTCGACTTGCTCGCGCTCGGTCTGGTCAACGCTGTGCAGGGTGAAGGGCTGGGAGGTCGTGCCAGCCGCATGGCTCACCCCGTAGACGGGATGGTGCTGAGACTTGTGCTCTTCTTCCAGGACCCGGACTCCCTGCACCGACAGCAGGGCATCCTGGGGGCGGCGGTAGCCTTCCTCACGGATGCGGGACTTTTTGCGCCACAGGTCACTGTAGATGGCATAGCGCTGGGCCATTTCGTTGTAGCGGTAGCGCTGGGAGAAGTTCATGCGGCCGCCGTCGGAGAATTTGCGCAGCAGAGAAAGCACCTTCCATTCGATGTCGGAAGGAGGCCGTTTCTGCGGATTGCTGAAGAAGATCTCGTACTCGATTTTCAGACGACGGAGTTGCGAGTCGAGATGATTCAGTTCCTCGTCGGTGGTCACAGGATTCCCCATGCATAGTGTAGTAAGGAGCAGCGGCGGGGACGAGGTACCTGTTGGACACTAAGGGGAATGGAACGAAAGTAAGCTGTCAGCTGTCAGCTCTCAGCCGTCAGCTCCCAGCAAGAACCGAAATGGGCAGCTTGCCACACGGATAAGGTCGAAGCGGTTCAGCTGAGGGCTGAGAGCTGACGGCTGAGAGCTTACTTGCCGGAATTCGACGCCATTTTCTTCACCATGGCGAGAACCAGCTTGCGGTCGCTGTCGTTCAGGCTGGTGGAGTAGCGGCGGATCTGGCTGAGGAAGCGGACTTCGTCGTCGGAAAGTTGCGGAAGGCCTTTGGAGCCGTTGCTATGGCCGGGCTCGGCGAAGAACTGCGACAGCGGGAGTTCCATGGCACCGGCGATCTTCGAGAGCGTGTCGAGCGAAGGGATGGTGTGGCCGTTTTCCACGCGCGACAGGTAGCAGCGCAGAAGTCCGGTTCGCTTTTCGATGTCGCCCTGAGACATACCTTTCTGGAGCCGGTAGTTGCGGATGGTCTCGCCGATATTCATTGTGGGGAGCATTTCAGGATGGGCCATAGTAACCAGATCAGCACCTTCTGGCAAGTGGGAAATTCGTGCTATGAGCGGGACGTTCGTGCCATACGAAAATCGAATGGGATTCAGCGGAGTTTCACGCAGATGAGGGGCGTTGCTTGCACGATGTGCAAGTAACGGATCGGCGGAAAAGCGCGTCGGGCAGGCCTTTTCGGGCTGTGATTATTTCTTCAGGGTCGCGGCCAGAAAGTCCACGGTGCGCTTCCACGCGTCGGCTGCGTCGGCGGCTCGGTATCCTTCTTTGTTGTTGGAATTCTCGAAGGCGTGGCCCGCGTCATCGTAGATCTTGACCTCTATTTTCTTGCCGAGCTGATCCATCGTCGCCTTGAATTTGTTCACGTCCGCGGGCGTGATGCCGTGGTCCTGACCGCCGAAGAGACCGAGGATGGGAGCGTTGATTTTCTTTAGCGCGTCGGTGTCGGTGGCGAGATGACCGTAGTTGATTACGGTCGCGGCCAAGGTCGGTTCCTGCAAGGCGACGTCGAGGGAGTAGCCTCCACCCATGCACCAACCGATAGAACCAATGCGGTCTTTCTTCACGCTGGGCTGGGACGCGAGGAATTCGAAAGCGGCGTGAAGGTCGCGTTTGGCGCGGTCTTCGGGGACACCGCGCATGATTTCGTGCGCCATGTCGGGGGTGGTCGCAACCTTGCCACGGTAGAGATCGACTGCGAGCGTGACGTAGCCTTGGTCGGCCAGCTTTGACGCCTGCTCTTTCACCCAATCGTTCAAGCCCCACCATTCGTGAATGACGATCAGCGCGGGGAAAGGGCCCTTTGCGTATGGTGGCTCGGTTCTTTGCGGTAATGCCAAGCCTGCCGGCGTATAGAGAACGCCTTGGACGGTTTCGTCGCCGCTTTTGTAGGAGACGGGCTTGCCGTCGGCAGCGAGAGCGAACGGAGAAGCGAGGAGAACTGCGAGCGCGGCTACCAGGACATTCTTCATGATCGGATCCTCTTCGGTATTTGGTTGCGGACATTCTGGCCGAAAGATGGCTGAGATTACAACTGGAGTTCCATGTACAGGGCGCCAGAGATTGGATTCTCGCAGTATGGAGCGATCTCACGGAATCCGATTTTGCGGTACATCGCGACTGCATCTTTCATTACTGGCTCGACGGTGTCGAGGCGCATGCGCTGGTAGCCGATCTGGCGGGCTTCGGTGATGATCCGGTCCGCCAGAGCCCGTCCTAAGCCCTTGCCGCGAAACTGCGGGCGCAGATAGAGGCGCTTCATCTCGCAGACGCCGGGCTCTAGCATGTGCAGAGCGACGCAGCCCGCGAGTTGGCCTTCGAACTCGGCGAGCAGCAGGCGGCCGTCGGGCGGGGCGTAGTCTCCGGGGAGTTCCGCGAGTTCTTTGTCGAAATTCTGGAAGCAGAGGCTGAAGCCGAGGGATTGCGCGTACTCGAGGAAGAGTTCGCGGGCCTGGGCGATCTGTTGGTCAGAATTCGCTTGAGCAAATGCCAAACCCTTCAACGCAGAGGTCGCAGAGTACGCGGAGGAATTTGGGATCGCATGGTTTGTGGATTCAGCTTTCATTTCTCTGCGTCCTCCGTGCCCTCTGCGTTGAAGATCTCCTATCCCATCAGCATGCCGCCGTTCACGCTCATCACGTGGCCGGTGATGTAGGATGCGTCGTCCGACGCCAGGAATGCCACGGCGCCAGCGACGTCGTCCGGAGTTCCAACGCGCCCTAACGGGATCTGTTTGACGGCGGTCTGCTTGAACTCGTCGCTCAACACCGCGGTCATAGCGGTTTCGATGAATCCAGGGGCGACGGCGTTGCAGGTTATATTGCGGGAGCCGACTTCGCGGGCGATTGCCATGGTGAGGCCGATGAGTCCAGCCTTGGAGGCGGAGTAGTTCGCCTGCCCGGCCTGGCCCATTTGTCCGAAGACGCTGGCGATGTTGATGATGCGTCCCCAGCGCTGCTTGAGCATGGAACTCATGACGGCCTGAATACAGAGATAGGCGGACGTGAGGTTGGTTTGGAGCACCGCATCCCAATCTGTCCGCTTCATGCGCATGACGAGCTGGTCGCGGGTGATGCCGGCGTTGTTGACCAGGATGTCGATTTTTCCGAACTGGGCGATGATGGCTTTGACGGTGGATTTCACCTGGTCCTCGTCAGCCACGTCGAGAACGAAGGCGGCAGCCTTGCCTCCTGCCGTGGTGATCTCCAGAACCAACTCGTTGAGCTTTTCCTGATTGCGGGCGGCCACGGCGACAGTCGCGCCGTCTTTGGCAAGGCGGAGCGCGCAGGTGCGTCCGATGCCTTGCGAGGCGCCGGTGACGAGGGCTACTCGTCCTGAAAGGGACATGAGGAGTTTCTCCCAAATTGCCGAGTCGAATGAATGCGGAACGCCGAATTATACGCGAGAAGGCGAACAGAACAGCGCGTGAAACGTAGTGTCTCAGTTTCGATTCGAGAGGTACAATCCAAGCAAATGCTCTCGGACGTCTTGGCCATCGCGGTCCTCGTTATGGCGGCATTCAGCTTGCCGGTGCTCTTGATAGCTATCTTCTTGCCATCGGCGCGACGACAAAAGCTGATGCACCGTCTCGGGCGCAAGTGGATCATCTGAATCTTTGAAACTGAAACACCTGCCCGGGTGACGAATCGCATTGCTAATCCACAAGCGCGACGGGTAACATTCCAGCACTCATGCCTCAGACTGTAACCAATGAAGTGATTGTGATGCCCGACCCTTCCACCAGAAATTCGACCACGGCCGATGCGGGTTCGGGACACCGCTCGACGCAGCGGGCGTCGGCTGTGGGCGACAGGCCTGCGAGCGATCCTTCGGGCGAGAACGCGGGCGGGGGCGCCCGCGCCACATCAGGCGAACCTTCGACTGAAGTGTTCGCGGTGTTTGGAGTGGAACCGGAGATTCAGGCCTATGCAATGGCGAAATACTCGCGGTCGGCGCTGTCGATGAAGGAGTCGCTGCGCGAGATCAGCACGCAGAAAGCGGAGAAATTTCTCAACACGTTTTATTTTCAGTATGGGCACCGCTCGATTGCGGACCTGGCGCACATCGCGCTGGCGGTCGAGAGGCTGTCGATTCTGGCGGCGATTGAGCTGGCCGACGAGCAGCGGTGGGACGGGCAGGAGCGGTCGACGCGGTATCAGGACTTCAAGAAGAGTGGATATTACACACCGGATTTTGGGGCGGACGATGAAGGGCGCACGCTCTATCGCGAGACACTGGATTTTCTGTTCGCCGAGTATGAAGCGCTGTCGGCGCACATGACGCAGTACCTGATCGACATCACGCCCAAGCCGGCCGACATGAAGCAGGAGGCGTACGAGCGCACACTGAAGGCGCGGGCGTTTGACATCACGCGGTACCTGCTGCCGCTGGCGACGAATACTTCGCTGGGCGAGATCGTCAATGCGCGGACTTTGGAGAATCAGGTGGCGCATCTGCTGTCGCACACGCATAAAGAGGTGAGGACTCTGGGCGAATCGCTGAAAAAGGCGGCGACCGGGGCGGCTTATAACGTGAACGCGGAGTCGCTGCAGGATTTGGTTGCGCAAATTCGGACCGTCAGTCCTGAGTTGGGCGCGCGGGCCGAGCAGGAATTGCTGCGCGAGGTACGGGTGGCGCCGACCCTGGTGAAGTACTCCGATCCCAATGAATATGAGATGGCGACGCGGCGCGAGTTGCGGCAGGCGGCGCGCGAGTTGATGGCCGACGAGCCGCTGGCTCCGTCGAAAGCAATTGTGGATTTGCTCGATGAAGAGCCGCTCGAAGTCGAGATCGCAACTACGCTGCTCTACGAGCATTGCCATCATTCTTATCGTCAGATTCGGCAGGCGGTGCAGGTGGCGGGGGAGCGACGGCGGCGGGAGATTATCGACTTGGGGATGCGGCATCGCGGCAAGCACGACGAGATGCTGCGGGGATTCCGCGCGGGGCAGCAGTTTCGCTTCGACATTCTGATGGATACGGGCGGGTTCCGCGACATGCATCGGCATCGGCGGTGCATCCAGGTGATGCAGGGATTCACCACGCAGCACGGGTACGAGATGCTGCTCGACATGGAGGACGCGGGCGTGCGCGGACGGTTTGAGGCGGCGATGCGGCGGGTGCAGACGGCGGTTGAGAAGTTGGCCTCGGGGAAATCGCCTGAGGCGGAGGAGAATTCGCAGTATGCGATTCCGCTGGCGTTCCGCAAGCGGGCGCTGTTCAAGATGGATTTTGCCGAGGCGGTTTACATTTCGGAGCTGCGAACTACTCCGGCGGGGCATGTTTCTTATCGCAATGTGGCGTATGCGATGTATGAGGCGGTGGCGCGGAAGTATCCGGCGCTGGCGAAGTATTTCCGGGTGCATGACGTGACGGCGCCGGTGGATTTGCTGCAGCGGTAGATATGGGTTGCGCCCGCACTTTTGCTTGTCATTCTGAGCGAAGCGAAGAACCTATGCACTCGCCTGGGGCATAGGTGCTGCCGACGAGTGCATAGATCCTTCGGCCCGCGAAAGGCGCGGGCCTCAGGATGACAACCTGGGGGATTATTCAACGATTGATTTCCGAAGGGCCAATTCCTTGCCCCAGTTCGAGTTTATGATTCGTTTCAATTCGCGACTGTAGCAATATCTAGATTTATCTTGATTCCGCCAGTCCGTCGCGGCTAAAATCTAACGAAGAGGCCTAGTCGTGCCGCGTTCCGTCAAGATCGCTCCGGAAATTGATGCCAAGCTCTACGAGGAACTCGTCTCCGTCGCCAAGGAGAACGGGCAGTCGCAGCGGTTTGTGCTGGAACGGGCGCTGGAGCATTACCTGCACAATGTGGTTCCGTCGCAACGCATGGTAAGGCCCGAGGTCATGGCCGCGTATCGGCGCTCCAACGAAAAGTATCGAGAGTTGTACAAGCGGCTGGCTAAGTGACGGCGAACGCCCAATCTAACGGAGTTGCACGCGAGATCCCTCGCTCCGCCTGAAGAACGGCTGCGCTCGGGATGACCTCCGTAACGCTTAACAGTTTCGAGCCGTACCATTCCCTCATGGCCGAGCGCGTCTACCTGACGGTGGCTGAAGTGATCGCGATCCACCACCACCAGATCGAGGAATATGGCGGAGGGCACGGTTTGCGCGATCAGGGCGCCTTGGAGTCGGCGGTGTTCCGTCCGCAGACTGGTTACTACACCGACCTCAGCGAAGAGGCGGCCGCCCTGCTGGAGTCGTTGGTCAATAATCACGCTTTCCTGGACGGCAACAAGCGGGTGGGATTTGCCGCCGCCCACACGTTTCTGCTCATGAACGGCTTCGATCTGGACGTGAGCAGCAAGGCTGCCTTCGAGTTCATGATGAAGGCCTTGGCGGAAGGCAGGTTCCGCTTTGCCCTGCTCCACGAGTGGATTGCCGCACACATGGTGCTTCTTTCTGGCTAGAGTTCGCGGGCGGGGGCGCCCGCGCCACATGTTTCCCGCCCCATTTTGGAACCTTCCACAGGTTAATTATGTTGATTCGCCTTTTCTTCGCTTCGATCTGTATGTATAATCCGGCCAGATTAGATTTCATTTAGTCGGCACTCATAAAAGGAGCCACCCAATGGCGGATGAACGGGGCAAGGCGATTGAACTGGCGGTTTCACAGATTGAAAAGCAATTCGGCAAGGGCTCGATCATGCGGTTGGGGTCGAAGGAAGCGATCGTGCCGATCGCGGTGATCCCGACCGGGTCGATCTCGTTCGACGCGGCCCTGGGCGTGGGCGGCTTTCCGCGCGGGCGCGTGGTGGAAGTGTTCGGTCCGGAGTCTTCGGGCAAGACCACCATCACATTGCAGGTGATCGCCGAGGCGCAGAAGACCGGGGGCATGGCGGCATTTGTGGACGCCGAGCATGCGCTTGATCCGGCCTACGCCAAGAAGCTGGGCGTGGATGTGGACAACTTGCTGGTCTCGCAGCCCGACTATGGTGAGCAGGCACTGGAGATCACCGAGGCTCTGGTGCGCTCGAACGCTATCGACGTGCTAGTGGTGGATTCGGTCGCGGCGCTGGTGCCGAAAGCTGAACTCGACGGCGAAATGGGCGACAGCCACATGGGACTGCAGGCGCGGCTGATGTCGCAGGCGCTGCGGAAACTGACAGGAACGGTCTCCAAGTCGAGGACTTGCCTAATCTTCATCAACCAGATTCGCGAGAAGATTGGTGTGATGTTCGGCAATCCGGAAACGACGACCGGCGGAAGAGCGTTGAAGTTTTATTCGTCGGTGCGGGTCGACATTCGGCGCATTGCCGCGATTAAGGATGGCGACGTGGTGACCGGGTCCCGGACCAAGGTGAAAGTGGTGAAAAACAAGGTCGCGGCGCCATTCCGTGAGGCTGAGTTCGACATCCTTTACGGGGAAGGCATTTCGCGAGAGGGCGATCTGATCGACATCGCCGTGAACAACAATATTCTCGAAAAGTCCGGATCGTGGTTCAGCTACAAGGGCGAGCGCATCGGCCAGGGGCGCGAGAATGCCCGGCAGTTCCTGAAAGACAACAAGGACGTCATGGCAAAACTGGATGCCGAGGTTCGCAAGGCCCTGGGATTGGCCCAGGGTCCGGCGCAACCGGCGGCTGCGACCGCGCCGACGAATGGCGCAGCGACCGGGCGCGTCACGACGATGCCGAGCGCTCCTCCCGAGCCGGTTAAGGTACCGATCGCGGCGAAGCGCTAAGTTTGTTGCCTCCGGGCGGTGATTCATAGCGCCGCGCCCGGGCTTCCCAACCGGCTTCTCAGTTTGCTGAAAAACTGACTTTCTTGTCGATGGAACTGCACAGCGGCTGAAGCCGGAATTGATTCTGCTGCCTTTACGGCATCGCTAAAGCGATGCCCTGATACGAATCTTGAGTTTTTCAGCAAACTGCTCCGCCCGCTTTCTTCGATCGTGGCTGAGCTGAGCCGCTGCTGACTCCCTTCCCGATTGCCATTGTTGCTCCCACCCGCATAAAATCTCTTATTGCTCCTCTTGAGTCAAAACGCTGAACCCACGGCCTTTCTGTGAGGACGATTGAATAAGGGCATCGCTGTCTATCCCGGGTCGTTTGATCCGCCCACCAACGGGCACCTCGATCTGATTGAGCGAGGCAGCAAGATGTTCGAACAGCTGGTGGTGGCGATTCTGCGCAACTCGGAGAAGACTCCGATGTTCAGCCTGGGGGAGCGGCTGGAGATGCTGCGGCACCTGACTGCCGATTGGAGCAATGTTCGCATCGACACGTTCGACGGCCTGATGGTGGAATACGCCAAGTCGATCGATGCCATGTGTGTGTTGCGCGGCATTCGCGCCATCAGCGACTACGAATACGAACTGCAGATGGCGCTGATGAACCGCAAACTCGAGCCTTCGCTCGAAACGGTTTTCATGATGCCGGCCGTCAAATATTCGTACGTAAGTTCGCGGCTGGTGCGCGAGGTGGCGCAGGCCGGGGGGCCAGTGAAAGATCTCGTCCCTGAGGCGGTGGAACAAAAGCTGCGGGAGAAACTGGATCCTGCATACAAACTGCGGGATACGCAAATCATCGAAGTCCCGAGGAGAAGGAAGAGGAAGGCATGACCACGGCCAGCATTACTGCAGAAAAGACGGAAGCGCTGAGACTCACGGAGAGAATCAACCGCATCGAGCCCTCCGCCACCATGGCGGTGGTGGCCGAGGCCGACAAGCTGCGTTCGCAGGGAATCGACGTGGTCGATTTTGGCGCGGGCGAGCCGCACTTCGCGACGCCGCAGCACATCAAAGAAGCCGCCATTGCCGCGATCCAGGGGAACTTCACGAAATATACCGCCGTGGCTGGGACGGCTGAGTTGCGCGACGCGATTGCGCACCGCCATAACGTGGACTTCGATTCCGACTACCGGCGCGAGGAAGTGATCGCGTCGACTGGCGGCAAGCACGCGCTGTTCAATGCGATTCAAGTGTTGGTGGACCATGGCGACGAAGTGATTCTGCCAGTTCCCTACTGGGTGTCGTTCAAAGATATCGTGCGCTATGCGGGCGGAAATTGCGTGCTGCTGGAGTCGGACGAGTCGCAGGGGTTCCGCGTCACGGCTGAGATGGTGGCGCAGCTAATCACGCCGCGGACGAAGGTGATCATTCTGAATTCGCCGTCGAATCCGTCTGGGGCGGTCATGAGCGCGGAGGATATGACCGAGGTTATTCGCCTGGCTCACCAGCGCGGGATTTGGGTACTGTCTGACGAGTGCTACGTGTATCTGAATTACACGGGCAAGAATTTCTCCGTGGGCGCGTTGCGGGAATATAAGGAGCGCTTCGTAGTGCTCGGATCGCTCTCAAAGACGTATGCAATGACGGGATGGCGGCTGGGATATGCGATGGCACCCGCTCCCGTCGTGAGCGCGATGGCGAAGTTGCAGAGCCAGTCTACGTCGAATCCAACTTCGATTGTGCAGAAGGCCGCAGTGGCTGCGCTCAAGGGACCACAAGAATGCGTCGAGCAGATGCGACGGGAATACATCGAGCTTCGCGATCATGTGGTGGCGGGACTGCGCGCTATTCCGGGCGTGCGGTGCACGTTGCCGGAAGGCGCGTTCTATGCCTATCCGAATATTTCGGCATTCCTCGGACGCGGCGGGTTGAAGTCGGCGTCCGATGTGGCTGGGCGATTGTTGCGCGAGGCGCACGTTGCTACGGTTCCGGGCGAGGGCTTCGGCACGGGCGAGCACATTCGCGTTTCGTATGCTACGTCGAAGGCTGAGTTGGATCGCGGCCTGGAGCGCATGCGGAAATTTTTCGCGGCACTGTAAGACGCGCGGCTCAATTGCAGGTGGATCATCAGGTTCGGCAAAGGCCGTTCCATTGCGAGCGGTCTTTTTTGTGGGCGTTAGGTTGGCATGGGAAATCTTTATCCATTGTTGATGCTTCCGGGATTTGATCCGCGTCCGTGGGGCACACTCGATCTGTCGCCGATTTATCCCAATCATAAGTTCGAAGAGAAGATTGGCGAAGCATGGCTGAGCGGGGACGATTGCAAAGTCGCGAATGGGCCGTTCACTGGAAGGACCCTGTCGCAGTTGAGCGAGGAGTACCAGCGTGAACTGGTGGGCGATGCGGCGCGGGACTCGAAGCGGTTTCCGCTGCTGCTGAAGTTTTTATTTCCGCACGAGAAGCTTTCGGTGCAGGTTCATCCTGACGATGCGCAAGCGTTGCGCGTCGGCCAGCCGTGGGGCAAGACCGAGTGCTGGTACATTGCTCACGCAAAACCGGGTGCGCAGATTGCGTTGGGCCTGAAGCCCGGCGTTACGGCGCAACAGTTGGAAGAGGCAATTCACCAGAAGCGCGCGGAGGAGGTGCTCAACTGGATCAACGTTTATGCGGGCGACATGATCTACGTAGCTGGCGGCACGGTGCATACGCTCGGTCCGGGATCGGTGGTGGTGGAGACACAACAACAGTCCGATACGACGTACCGCCTGTATGATTACGGGCGCCCGCGCGAGTTGCACTTGAAGGATGGAATGGCGGCGGTGAAGGAAAAAGTGAAGTCGGGCAAAGTCGTGCGCCCGGCGCCGCAGCAGATTCGCGGCACAAGGAACCGGCATGCGCCGCTGGTGGGCGCTCCTTATTTTGTGGTGGACATGTTTGAGGCGAAGGATTCGATGGACCTGGCGACGCATGACGATTCGGGGCGGAGTTCCGTGCAAATCCTGGTCGCGGTCGAAGGCTGCGGAGTGATTGAGGCGGCCGGGATGGATCCGGTGACGCTGACGAAAGGTGACGCAGTGGTAGTTCCCGCGTGTGTCGGCGAGTTTGGTGTGCGGCCGCAGTGGACGCTGGAGTTTTTGCGAGCCTATGTGCCTGGAAAGCCGTTACCGGAACCCGAAACAAGAATGTAGGTCGTGAGAATCCGTGGCTAAGAACTCGAATTTCTATCCCGTAATTCTGGCCGGAGGGCGCGGCACGCGCTTCTGGCCGCTGAGCCGCAAGAAGCGCGCGAAACAACTGCTGGCGCTCGATGGCAAGCAGACGATGATTCAGCAGACGGTGGCACGCCTGTTGCCGCTGGCGCCGGCAAAGAAGTTCTGGATCATCACCAATGAAGATTTGCGATCCGCCGTTGCGAAGCAACTTCCGAAGCTGCCGAAAGCGCAAGTGCTTGCCGAACCGGTCGGGCGGAATACGGCTCCGGCGATTGGATTGGCGGCGTTTCTGCTGTTGCGGGAGAATCCGGATGCGGTGCTGGGCCTGTTCCCTTCCGACCACGTGATTGGCGACGAGGCGCGGTACCGCGAGACGCTGGAGCGCGGGATCGAAATTGCAGCAGCGGGCGGGAACATTGTGGTGCTCGGGATCCGTCCCAATCGCGCGGAAACCGGTTATGGGTACATTGAGGTGGGCAGCGCGTCTCAGGGCGAGGCGTTGCGAGTTCGCCGATTCACAGAAAAGCCGGACGCGAAGAAGGCGGCAGAATTCGTCGCCGCAGGGAATTACTTCTGGAACAGTGGAATGTTTTTGTGGAGCGCGCGCACGCTGGCTGACGCGCTGCAGGAACATCTGCCGAAGACTGCGCTCCTGCTGGAAGAAATCGCGGCGACAGTCGGTGCGCGTAAGTTTGCCGCTACGTTTCGCAAACTGTATCCCAAGTGCGAGAACATCAGCGTGGACTATGCGGTGCTGGAACCGCGCTCGGCGAAGGGTGAACAGGCGGGAAACATTTTTTGCCTGCCGGCAGATTTTGGCTGGAACGACCTGGGATCGTGGACAGCGCTGCATGAGCATCACACGGCCAAGAGCAGCCCACCGGAAGGAAATCTGGTGGCGGCTTCCGGCGTTTTTCTCCTGAATGCGCGCGGCAACTACGTGTATGCTCCGGGAAAGTTTGTGGCGGCAGTAGGCGTGAGCGATCTGGTCGTGGTCGAGACGCCCGACGCCCTGCTGATTACGACTCGCCAGCACGCGCAGGATGTGGGCAAGGTTGTGAAGTATCTCGACGAGAAGAAACTGCATCGACTAACGTAGTCTCCATTTCAACTCATGGCGCAAGAGATCAAGTTCGGAACAGACGGCTGGCGCGGCATTATCGCCGACGACTTCACCTTCGACAACGTACGCCGGGTGGCGGGCGCGATTGCGTCTTACGTATTGAAGTACGAACAAGCGCAGCGTGGAGTGTTCGTGGGGTATGACGCGCGCTTTGCTTCTCCGCGGGCGGCGCAGATCGTGGCGGAAGTGATTGCGGCTGCGGGAATCCCCGTGAAACTGGCCAACGATTACACGCCGACACCTGCAGTTTCCTATGCGGTGAAGCATCAAGGCGCGGCGGGTGGGGTGATGGTCACCTCGAGCCACAATCCGTGGAATTGGAACGGGGTAAAGTTCAAAGGCAACTTTGGTGGCTCGGCTACGCCGGCGATCATGACGAAGATTGAGGAAGAACTCGCTGCAGGCGCGATGCCGAAGGGGGCCAAGGCTGCGGTTGAGGAGGTCGATCTCAAGAAAGCCTACATCGCAGCCGTTTGCAGTTTCGCCGACATGGACCTCATCGCGAAAACGAAGTTCAAGTTTGCGGTGGACGCCATGTATGGTTCGGGACGCGGAGTACTGACCGGAATATTTGCCGAGCGCGGCGTGCAGTTCGTGGCGATTCGTCAGGAACTGAACCCGTTGTTTCCCGGAATCAATCCCGAACCGATTGAGCCGCATACGGCAATGCTGCAGCAGACAGTCGTTCGTGAAAAGTGTGATGCTGGCCTGGCCACTGACGGGGATGCGGACCGCATCGGTGCAGTCGCGGAGGACGGCAGCTTCGTCGATTCGCACAAGATCTTCTGCGTGATCCTGCGCTGGATGCTGGAGCGCAAGAAGTGGCCGGGAGACGTGGTGCGCGCGTTCAACACCACGCGCATGCTTGACCGCATAGCCGCAAAATACGGGCGCAAGCTGCACGAGACGTCCATCGGATTTAAGTACGTCGCCGATCTGATGATGGAAAATGAAATTCTGATGGGCGGCGAGGAGTCGGGCGGGATCGGGTATTCGCGTTTCCTTCCCGAGCGCGACGGCGTCTTGAACTGCCTGCTGCTGGCGAACGTGATGGCGGAGGAAGGCAAGCCGCTGGGACAACTCGTGGCCGATTTGCAGCGCGAGTTTGGCTCGCATTACTACGGGCGGCGCGACTTACACATTCCGGAAGACATGAAGCAGAATGCGATTCAACGCGCGCGCGCCGAGGGCACGCAGACTCTTGGCCGCTACAAAGTGCTAAAGAAAGAGCATCGCGACGGCGTAAAGTTCTTCGTGGATGCACCAACCAATGGGAACGGGGCGGAAGCGTGGGTGTTGTTCCGCGCGTCTGGAACGGAGCCGCTATTGCGGCTTTACACGGAGGCTTCCTCTCCAGAGTTGGTGCGCGAACTACTGACAACTGGCGAGGGCTTTGTGAGAAACGGCTAGCGCTTTGCGTTAACGAACGTCGATAACTACAGATCATGGCAGATGAACTCAATCCGGTACAGGCGGATTCGCCCGAGGCGCACCGCTACAACCTCATCCGGCGATGGCTGGGCGTCGCCGATTTCGTTGTCGGATTCGCGTTCCTGATTATCCTGCTGGTCACGGGGTGGACGAACTGGTTGCGGGATCTGGCGTACCGCATGGGATTTCAGAATTATTCGTTGTCGCTTTTCATGTATCTGGTGCTGTTGCTGATCATCAGCAAGGTGCTGGGCATCGGGCTCGATTACTACGGCTTTTCGCTGGAGCGGCGATTCAAGCTCTCAAACCAGAGATTTCGGTCATGGGCCTGGGATGAGGTGAAGGGATTTCTGGTCGGACTGGTAATGGGTGCGGTGGTGGTGGAGGTTCTGTACTTCACCCTGCGGCAATGGCCGCAGCACTGGTGGATACTGGCATGGGCGCTGTTCATGGGTTTGTTCATCGTCCTGGCG
This sequence comes from uncultured Acidobacteriaceae bacterium, assembly GCA_963701935.1. Lineage (GTDB taxonomy): Bacteria > Acidobacteriota > Terriglobia > Terriglobales > Acidobacteriaceae > Sulfotelmatobacter. The sequence continues at coordinate 299,168 of CAVPBT010000009.1, forward strand.
CAACTTGCACCGGTGGTACTCTTCCCTATCTTCTATAAGTTCGAACCGCTCGATGACGAAGACCTGCGCCGGCGTCTGGTGGTGCTGAGCGAGCGAGCCGGGACGCGGGTGCGCGGCGTCTATCGCTGGAAGCTATCGGAGAAAAGCAAAAAGGCGAATGCGGCACTCACCGGACTGGGAGCGACCCGGCGCATTATTCTGGCTGACACCCTGCTCGACAACTATTCGCCGGACGAGATCGAAGCGGTGCTGGCCCACGAACTCGGGCACCATGTGCATCGCCATATTCTGAAGAGCATTTTTGTGCAGGCTGGTATCACGCTGTTCGGCTTCTGGGCCGCGAACTGGACGTTGCATTACGCCGTTGATCAGCACCTGTTTGAGGAATTGTCTGACTTCGCTAACCTGCCGTTGTTGGCGCTGGTGTCCGTTGTTCTCTCGTTGGTGCTCATGCCCGCGCTCAACGCGTACTCGCGCTTCAACGAACGGCAAGCCGACCGTTATGCGTTCGAGTCCATCCCCAGCGTTGAGCCCTTCATCTCATCGATGAATAAACTGGCGGAGCAGAACCTGGCGGAGCGAACTCCCTCAAAGTGGGTGGAATGGCTTTTCCATTCGCATCCGGCCATTTCGAGGCGGCTGGCGGCGGCCAAGGAGTGGGGCCGCAAGCAGGAAATCAATCCGCAGGTTTAAGGCGCGGCGGTCAGCGCTTTTGCAGGATCGCGACCACGCGCTCCAGGTCTTCTTCTGTATCGACGCCCACGCTATCGTGCGGCGTCTCACCAACGTAGATTGAGATTCCATTTTCAAGGAAGCGCAGTTGCTCCAAGCGTTCGCTTCGTTCGAGCGCGGACTCTGGCAGGGTTACAAACCTGTCGAGCGCGGGCTTGCGATAGGCGTAGAGTCCCAGGTGCTTGAAATAGCGAGGGCCGGTGCCGTCGCGATCGAAGGGAATCGTGGCGCGGGAGAAGTAGAGCGCTCGTCCACTGAGATCGGTCACCACCTTCACGGCGTTTGGATTGGGGATATCGATCTCGGCGGCGGGCGTCATCAGAGTCCCGACAGGAACTGCGGGGTCGTCCATGACGCGCAGCAGGGTCGTCATTTGCTCGGGACACACAAGAGGTTCGTCACCCTGGACGTTGATGTAGATATCGGCCGCCTCGCGACCGGAAACTTCATGCACTCGCTCGGTGCCGCTGCGGTGCGCTGGCGAAGTCATCTGCGCGTTCCAGCCATGTTCGCTGCAGACCCGCATAATTTCTTCGGAGTCAGTGGCGATGATCACGTCAGCTAGCAGCGGCGAAGACCGCACAGCTTCGTACACCACGCCGATCAGAGGCTTGCCCGCAATCTCGCACAGCATTTTGCGGGGCAGACGAGTGGAAGCTAAACGGGCAGGGATGACAGCGATTGCTTTCATGGACGTTCTGGTCATCGTGAGTTGCGGACCCGAGGATGCCGCAGAGTAGTGTCTCAGTTTGACGTTAAACCTGTCGAGCTTCGCTCGATGGACAGCCGAAGGCGGCTGTCCCCACATGTGTCTTATGTTTGACCTATTTCACGGGCGCTTTTAGAATGAAGGATGGGACGCAGGTTCGTTGCTTCCCTACTGCGGGTGCCGGGGCCGTACTCGGCAGCAAGGTTCCTTTCGCGCATCCTTCCCGATTGCAGGCACGTGGCGGTGTAGCTCAGGTGGTTAGAGCGACGGTCTCATAATGCAGCGAAACCCGCTGCCAGCCTGCCTTTTCAACGATTTAGCTTTTGGTCTCTTGGTTGCGTCACTGCGGAAAATCGGTCTCTTGCCTACATCTGTCAATCATTGTGCAGTGAACTGTGCAGTAAATCCGAATCGTGCAGTTGTGCAGTAAATCTTCCTCCGTGGTGTCACGTCTCGCGCTACTCAACTCAGTGTGATTTCTTTCATCGCTTCCCCACACAGCGGGCATAGGCGGCTTTGGTATGCGCTTTCCAACGCTTCAGGCGACGTTTGTTCAACGGGAGGAAGGATTGAGGAGTCGTAGGCATAACCGTATTCACCTTCGGCTGATTTGTGGACTTCCATTTCGCACAGGTCGCACCTCAACGCAGTCTGCATCGTTCCACCTCCAATCAGATTTTGACCCTGATGGCGGATAGCATACGCCCCCGTGTCAAGTGCCTTGGATTTTTCGCAAATCGCCCGACGACGGTATCGTCACTGAAGCTCGTCAGGCATTCGGATGTTCCTCAAGGTCGTAGCTGTCGAACACGATGCCTTTGAGTTCGCAGATTCGTCGCTGGTCCTTCTCGGTGACACGACCCGATTGAATCCGCTTCTCAATCCGTCGAATCTCAGCCTGTCGGTTCTTGAATGCTGCGTCGGACTCCAGACGAAGTCCGCCCGTCGCTGCGATGAACTTCTCTTTGCTCGTTGCACGTAGTGTCATCGTGCGAACATACGCGGCAGGTTTTGACCCGTCAAGACGGTCGGCTGTGAATATTTTTGTGTCGCGCCCTGTTACAAAATGAGGTAGAGCCGCACGGATTCGGGCTAGTTGACTGTTCGTCCAGCACTTGCACCCTGTTACAAAATAATCGAATTGTTGCAAGGCGACCGAGTGACACTCTTTGTCGTTGACGCCGTCGTGCAGGTTGGTAATCTGGAAACAAGCCCACGCAGGGATGTTGCATTTACGACTCCGCTGACGTGGCGGTGATGAGGCTTCGTGCAGAGCACGCGGCTGGGCATCATGGGCACCGCCTCAGGCGTCCGATTTACTTCGGTGCTATGGACGCCACATTTGCAAGAGGTACTGGAGGGCACATGAATGCCTTCGGACAATCCCACCAAACCGCCAATCGAGCCGTCAGAAATTCTGACTGTCGCTGAAGTCGCGCAGATTATCCGCTGTCAACCATCATCGGTCTACAACCTCACTCGCAAACGAGGAGCAGCGCGATACGCGCATCCCATTCCGGTCATCAAGCTACCGTGCGGGCTTCGATTCAGGAAGTCATCGGTCCTTGCATGGCTGGCAGCGCAGGAGACGTGCGGTCAGTGACGAGCGGGCGACGTTGTTATTTATAAAAGGAAATCGTAGGAGTCAATTCAGCCACCGTCTCCTAGCGAAGTCCGCGCCGCTGGAGAGGAGAAGCCCAACACACCAGACGGTGAGACCAGCTAGATAAAGCGCGTAGCCCATCTGGAGGTACTTCTTGTACTTCCACCACGCCATCAGGGTTGCAGCGAAGGAAACGACTAAGCCGAGAAAAAGACAAGGAGTTTCATATCTAGTTGGATTCAGGACGACGACAAAACGTTCCAATGACTACGCCGGGAGCACTCTAAGATTTCGAGCGAGTTGCGCGTCTCACTTTGACATTTCTCGTGAGCGACGGTCTACCTATCCGTGTGTGCCGCTAAAACACTGATTGCACAGGGCGAAAATGGGCTACTGCACGGGTTACTGCACAACGCCAAGCCGCCAGCAACCCCGTCGAGCAGCCCGTCAGCGGGTCGATTGGACCTCCCTATGCTACATTTTCCGCGCTCTGCTGGCGCTCTGTCCTGCTCGTGGCGGCTGGCTGCGTTGCCTCAGGGAGTACGGCGCTGGCGCGGGCACAGCGGACGAACGGGCTGGAGAGGTACTTCTTAAAGGGTGTCTACCACCCTAAGCGAAAGGGCGGGTGCGGTCACCCCACCCGGTGTCTCGCCTGCGTTGCCCGCTTTGCCTAGCCAACGCTCTGCGCTCTGACGGCGTGTTACATGTAACAACGCGATTTGGATTTCCCAGATTTATGGGAACGCAGTCCGGGAGAGCGTGTGCCCTCGTAGGGAAAGGGCGGGCTATATTTTCGGAAAATTTTTGAGTTACAAAAGAAAAACTCCGCGCTACCCGCATAAACATTGGGCGAAACGCATTTTTTCTCTTGCGAACGGAAAGCGAATGTGCTACTCTTTAGAAAGAGGGAAAAGAACGATTCCACTCTGCAAGACCGCTCGGTAGTTTGCACCGACGGGTAGGACTGAAGACGATTCACCAGCCCACTGTCATCCTGACAGCAGCGGCTCCCAATCAATAGAGCAGTGGTATCCGAGTCACGCCTGAGAACGTAGACCAAATTTCATTTCGACTTTCACGCACTTCTCAGGCTGCGTGAATACCACTGCCCTCCGACTCCGTCATCGCTACGAGCCATGCTCAACGCAACGACATGCGAGTCGGAGGGCACTTTCGCTTTGCAGCGCACCGACCGACTGAATGAATGAAGGAATGAACCCATGACTATGACGATGACCAAAACCGCAGAGGGCGCACTCACGCGAGTCCTTGCCCTGCGTCGAGTCACGTTCGAGACGAACACGCAAACTCGCCGGAGCCAAGGCAAGATTCTCCAGACCTTGACCGATGACGATTTGACCGTGGTCTCGACGGCACTCGCAGAACACCAGCAGCAACACGGCTGGTAAGAAAGGCACGAGACAAAGATGAAGACGAAGACCCAACCTAAGGTTCGCAAGGCATCATGGACATGCCTCGACCTCGCATTCAAAATCCAAACACGGACCCACGCTGAGAAGTTGGTGCTCCTCTATCTCGCCAAGAGCGTGAACAGCAGCTTGAGTTGCTACCCAAGCTACGCCGCAATTGCGCTACACACGGGCGTCAAGAACAAGACATCCATCTCGAACGCGATTCAGTATCTCCGCGACACGTTGAAGGTCGTGAAGTGGCGGAAGGGCAGCGCCAAACGGCACGAAGCCAATCGCTACATGTTCGACCTCTCCCAGATGCACAAGGTCAGCACGAAGCAAGCTAGTACGGCTGCTGGACTAGGGGCTGGTACGCAGGCTGTACCAGATGACGACGAGCGGACTAGTACAGCTACCGGACTAGGGGCTGGTCCACTGGCTGACCGAGCTAGTCCAATTTTCGACGAAGCTGGTACGGCTACCGTACCCCAACACTCTGTAAAGCAACTCTCTATAGAGCAACGCTCAAAAAAAGAACCCTCTATGAAACGGGCGGGCGAAGTCGTCGAGAAAGATGGTGTGCTGATTTTGGTGGAGGAGAACTGAGATGCAGAAGATTTTTGACAAAGACAAACGCTTCGTCGGATACGCGGAGAAGAACCAGCCGAACACGATTTTCCACCAGACTCCAGCCCCACAAGACGAAGACCTTGATGCGTTGGTTCTGACGTGCGCTGACGCAGTCACGATGTTCAAGGATATGGAGCAACGAACGGTCAGCCTTCGTCCATGCGGCGGACGCTACAACGACATGCTGCTCGACCGGATTCGCCTTTGGGTTGAGCGGGGTAATCTGCGAACCCACCAGCAAGTCAATGAGGCGATGTCGCAGTTCGCGGAATACGTCGGGAACCTCATCGCCTTCGGCGTTTACGAGAAGGACTGGCGACTTGACCCGTGGGCACTCAGCCGACTCGATTGGTATTTCCGAGTTCCTGATTCGACACGCCCGCCGACGCGCCGTGAGATTGAAGCAAACCATCTTCGATTGCAGCAAGAACAAGCGGAGCGGACACGTCAGGATAGAGCGGACAGCGCCCGAATCGCACGCGAGATGGAAGACGCCAAGGCGTTGTTCGAGGCGTCACTCGAAGGCAAGCACGAGAGGCAAGTTGAGGATGTGCTGAATACGCTCGTTCCGCCCCCGGACATCGAAGCGATGCCAGAGGAGAAGCGACTGGCTGCTCGGTACGTTCACGTAGAAGACCGCGAACGAATCCAGCCATACCTTGAAGCTATCGTCAAACGTGACTTGACGACGAAACGCATTTTGAAACTCTGGCGTCAAGGCGACGCGATATACCGGGATTCGGTCAGCAGTCTGCTCGATGACCCGCAACTCGCCGCGACAATTCCAGACCCGGAAGTTGCCTTGACCAATTTTGTAATGGGGGAGACTCAAGACATGAGAGAAGAACTGGCACAGATGACACCCGGCGAAGTTCGCCCACTCAAGCCGGGACAAAAGCGACTGTATTTCAAAACGGTTGAAGATTTCATCGTGGCGTATGACGCGGACGGCGAAATCATCAAACACGAGGAAGCGGGCGGAGGCGTGAGCATCACTCGTGACGTGAACCAGAATGGTGAAATCTGCGTCACGTTCCTTTCGTGGGAAGAAGTAGAGGAATTGCGAGAGACGGAGACGGCGCAATGACACCGAAACCTAATCGGGGCGGAAGACCTCCCGCTCCCCGAAACGCAGCGGAGTGCCGTCTCCGCATTTCGTGCGAAATCATGCAGCGCGGGCGGGAACGTCGGCTCCGACAGCTTTTCCGGCTGTTGAGAACTTTTATCGCAGCCGAAAAGGACGCACGCGAAGAAACACGCATCGCTGCACAGAATGAGATGAACCGACTGGCGCAAGAGAAGTTGGAACTCCAGCGAAGAGAATACGTTCGTCGCTTCGCGGCTGGACCTCTGGGTCAACGGACACTGCTCGAACAGAACACGCGGCTGAAAGCGCGAGTCACAGAACTAGAACTAGCGTTAGCGAATCGCGGGTCAATCCCGACTCTAACCGGAAGTGCGGGTGCCTGTGCATGACGCATGTCAACTCTATGACGCTGTTCGCAAGGGTGTCTCCCGCGAGTTGAAGATGTTCGGCTTCCGACGGATTTCGGATGAGGCTGGAATCCCGGCAGGCAACAAGACGATGGACATTCGCGGTCAGGTCTTCGACGCGGCGACCGCGCAGTCGCTCCAGCTTCTCAAACTCGAATCATCGCCGGAAGAAATTCGCAAGGTCACCCGTCGTTCTGTTCGTAGGCTGATGAGTGAAGTCAACCGCCGACGAGAAATGGTCATCGACGATGCAGATGAATCAGATGAGCGTGGATTCTGCACGATTGGCAACGGAGTCTTTCCCGGCTCGTCGCTGACCACTCCACGAGACGCAAATTCATTCGACACAGAAGACGAACTTATCGACTACATCGACCGCTGTCGGCGACTTGCCGCATTCATCAGGGCGGTCGGTATTCCGGCGTGGCGTTGGTTCTTCGCATACTGGCGGTCGGAACATAAGCCGGACGCAGCCCGTGACCGGATGCGATTCCACCGTCTAAAAATAAAGTTCCTCACGTCGTTACAAGCGACACAGCTAAACGTGGATGAGTTGTAGAGGGAACCAACCCTCAACAGTTCAAGACCCAGCGATGGAGTCTTGGGGAACAGCGGGGCAGTTGGCTCTCACGGGTTCGCCCGTCTATAACGCTGCCCCGTTCCCGTAATCCCGCCGCAAGTGATGCTCCGACGCCCGCAGTGGGGCTTTCTCGCCCGCCGACGTGGTGAAGGGCACCCAAATCGTCTGGTGGCGTTTAAACGCGAGAAGGCGCGTGAACAGCGGCTCACGCGCAAGTTCTGAAAGTTATAAATAACATCCACGAGATTCGGACGAGCCTCTCGCCGCAAGGCAGGATGCGCGATGACTCCGATAGTGCCGACTCCAACCTAGCGGTCTACCACGGCGCGACGGCACCGCCCCCACTAAAGCGGTGCCGCTCCCTAATTTTGGAGGAAGCAATGAGACCAGCGACGATTCCAACGCATCCACCACGACACGAGGTCGAGGATTCGTCTGCGCCGACTAAAGACGCGACTCTGGTGTCCGACTTGTAAGTCAATCCAGTCGGTGACGGACATCCAAGCGGAAGAAACCGTTTTGGAATGTGGGCACCGTCGCCCAGCGCAGTAAGCAGAATAGGAAAACAAAAATGGAAAGCATGGTTGACCAACTCGCAGCCCAGAAAAACCAAACATCTACGACAGTACCGTCCACGCAGACATCGACTACCACGACTCCAGCCACATCATCGGCTCTAGACAGCATGGTTGACCAGATGGCACCGAAGCAAACGACCTCTGCCCCTCAACAGCCGACAGCGACTATTTCGGCGATTCACGAGCCGACAACGTTTCTCGGAAAGTTCGGGCGTTGGGCTGAGAACGTCTCGAACGATTTGAAGTACGGAACGGACGAGACGGGCATCGGAACGGTTCTCAAGAAAATGGGAGCGCACGGCGTCTACAACGGCAATCCCGAAGCTATCGGCGATTTCATGGCGTCACTTCCTCTCGGTCTGCTCAAGGCAGCCAAGGGAACGACTGAACTCGCTCCGGCTGTTGTCGGCGGTTCCAAAGGTCGGACGTGGCAAGGACTGAAGGACGTTGTCGGCGGTGGACTACAAGCCATCCAGATACCGTCCGCGTTCGTCGCTCCCGAAGCGGGGGAAATGACTGCTGAGGGTGCAAGCCGCGCAGCGGGTGCGGTGAGCAAGACGGTAGGTGAAACAGCCGCTACTGTCGCGGATAAAGCCAAAGCCCTCGTCACGGATATTCCGAAAGACGTGGAAGAAAAGTTGGTCGATGCTCTGGGAGACATCGCAGAGAAGTCGGGCTTTGAACGCTCAGGAACAGCAGACAGCGTCGTTGATGCGACAAAGCATCTGATGACGAGTTTCCAGCAACGGGCAAAGAGTGCTTACGACGCTTTGGACAAAGCGGCTCCCGGTTTTCAGGAATTGCGCCAGACCATTGCAAACCAAGAACAGGCGGTCAGAGCGCAGTCAGCCCTTGACCCGGCGAAGGCGAGTGAAATCGCAGAAGAACTCGCGGCGAACAAAGACAAGATGGCAGAACTTTTGACCGACGAACAGCGGGCAGCATGGAAATCCGCCGACTCTGATTACGGTCGATTCAAAACACTCCAGCGTTTCTTCGTCAAGGCGAAAGGTGCTGCGACCGATTTGACGAGTCCTGAGTTGACGGATGTCAACCGACTCAAAACCGGGATGCGTTCGATGGAAAATGCTACTCGCAAAGGTACACCGACCGACCTCCTATCTCATGCCTTCGGGGAAGGCGCGGAGACGTTGAAAAGCATCGTCCAGCGTGGGAGTGAAATGACAGCGGACAAAGAAGCCGCGCAGAAATTGCTCAAGTGGATTGTTCCGAGTCTGGGTCTAGCCGGAGCGGGCTATGCGGGTCTCAAACACCTGATTCCCGAATAGGCTCGAACGAGAACGGAGGAGTATTGGCAAGGAAAAATAGAATCGAGCGCCAGCTAGAGGCTGCGCTTGACGACGCAACGAAGCCGGGATTGAGCGTAAGTGAACAGAAACTCATTCAGACCAGAATCACAACGCTGGCGGCACTCGTCCAGCGTGAGCATGACGCGACAGTCGAACGCTTGACCGCCGAAGTCGCAGCACTGAGAACAGAACTTGACCGCGTAGCGGCTTCAAAGGACTCCAAGCCCATCGAATCTCTGAAAGAAATCAAGGCGCTGGTCGAGAAAAACAGAGGAGCGAACAGAACATGACGTACACACCAGTTGACGCAACCCAGATTGCCCAGAGTGAGACCCTGCCCAAACTACGAGCAGTAGCGACGGACCCCGACGCCGCACCAGACGCGAAGAAGCACGCCACAGCACTCCTCGCAGTCTACGCAGCGAGTGTCGAGTACGCCCTGAAGAACGGCGGTACTCAAGAGAGTGCCGAGTTCTCAGGAGCCTTTGACCTGTGGCTGTACAGCGACGATAGCGTTGAAGACCTCGCACGAGTCGAGGCTGAGTTGACTAGGGAGCGTGCATGAGCCTTTTCGGAGAACGCTTCGCCGACGTTGGCGTCCAGCGCACGTCGGACAACACACAGCACGAGTATCTCGAATGGAAACGTATCTGGTGGGATGAAGCTCGCCAACGTGAAAGAACTCCGCAGGAAGTCGCAGCAAGAGCAGCACGCGGGAATTACGACGGTCCGCGAGAAGCACTGCGACCGCTCACTGAGTTCGAGATTCAGCAAGAAGAACGCAAAGCACGAAGGGAACGAGAAGAACGGGAGCGTCCCGTTCTCGCGGAACAAGCCCGCCAGCAGCAACTTGCGGTGCGACAGCGAGAAGCACAACAGCAACAGGCGAACATTGATTTCCAGATTGAGTCGGTACTCGACAGTGCGACTCCCGCAGAGCGGGGACGTATCGCACAGGCAGTTGTGAACGCAGGCAGAAGTCTGAACGACCCTGAAGCGTTCCGATTCGCACTGATGGAAATACGAGCGACACAAGCATAGGAGGAGAAAGTTATGGCACTTGCCGGACAAACATTTGAGACATTCACAGGCAACAGTTACGAGAGACGAAAGTCGCAGGCTGAGTTCGATGAGTTCGTTCGCAACGAAGAAGCTAAGGAACGGGCGAAGTTGCACAGAGAGTTGCAGCCGTTGACCGTGCTGCCTGATGACACCATCCACGCGATGCGAGTTCACAACTTCGAGATGACCGAAGCATGGTCAGCCCCACTCGCAGAAATTCAGGCAATTCTTGACAGTACGAAGTGGACCAGCCTTTATTGGGTTATCAATCTCCGCGAGGGTACGGAGCCGCGCATCCGTCAGACGGAACGCGAAGCGTTTGCAGAGTTCCAAAAATATTGCGCTGCTTTAACGGGTCGGACGGGCTTCAAGTTGAATCCCGATGGAGTCGAGCGGCTCTCGAAGCTGGTCTGCGTGGAGCTACGTTGCGGGCGTATAGAAGTCACGCCGGAGACGATTGACGCTGCGCTGGATTGCCTTTTGCGGAACCGATGTTTTTCTGGAGGGGAAGTCGAGTACGACGCCAACTGGAAATCAGCGACACCCGCGACTCTGGTCGATAGCCAGCCCGTCACAGCGGACGTGTTTGAAAACCTAACCCTGAGTGGTAGCGACGAGGAAGCCCGCATCGGTAAGCGAATCGCGCAAGACCTGTTCGACAAAGAGTTCCGCCCCGTCGTCCTTCGCTGGGTCGATAGTCTGTGGTCGCGGTTCCTGTACGAGTTGTCGAGCGTGGAAGCCGACGCCGTGAAGAACTGGATGACCAAGTTCAACAAACCGAGAACGTTCGCATCTCTTGAGCAGTGCCGCGTTGCATTTGTGAAGGCTGGCATGTTCCCAGAGAAGTGCCTCGACCTCAGCGACCTGAAGGCAATCTGCGTAGAAAAACTTTCAAGCGACGACCGGGAGAGCCTGAGAATTGTTCTCAACCCCAGCAGCACACTCGATTCGGTTCGGGCACTCATGGCAAGGAAGGGGATTTCCGCACTGTGAGAGACAAAAACTATATCCTTGAGAATAACCTTGCCCGATACACAGGTCGGCTGGACGACGCGTTCTTCATTCACGAAGCCGCGCAAACGGCGCAACGCGAAGCTGCGACCGCGACGATTTTTGGATTCGAGGCATCCCTCCCAAATTCCGCGTTCGATGAGCACGGAGTTTACGCAGAACTGAAGGCGCGAGGATTCAAGATTCTCCGGTCGGAAGAAGGCGCAACTGTCGTAGGACTCCGGTTCACTCGTTCTGTGAGCATCGCTGTTGCTGTTGAGCAGCGTCCACAACCCATTCCGTCGGAACCTATGGACCTCTCCCGTCGGCGGGTTCTATGAGCAACCCCGACATCCATCGCACAAAAGATTTGGGAGTAGCCGCGCTGTGCGTCTGTTTCTATGGGCAGGACACCCTCATTGGAATTGACCGTGGTGAGAAAACCAGTGGCGGGAACACATTCATCACGCGAGTGCCCAACATTGAGTACCAAGCATTTCTGTCCGACTACAGCAAGGGCGTCCAGCCCATCGAAGACGCGAAGGCTTACGTGGACAGCGTCAAGTTCGTGCTCTCGAAGCAAGCCACGATGACTGCACAGTGGAAGCAATTCGGTGCGACAGAGTGGCGTCCACTGGAATACGTCGGCGTCAATCTCGACTAAAACCAAGATACGGCACCGCACTCGCACCTCTGCGAGAACATGCGAAACTCCTCCTCGCACGGTGCCGACTTTAATCCCAGCCCGCTTTCCTCCCCTGTTCCTCTGACAGGTTGTGCCCTCCCCCGGCACAGGTGGGCTGGAGTTTTTCCACTCCCAGCACCGATGAAAGGTGAGTATGAATTGGTTCAACGATAGTTTGTTGGCGTCCGTAAAACGGAAATGGGTGACGGAAGGAAAGAGGTGTCAGGCGCTCGAACTCCTATACCGCACGATTCCTGACGTACTCGATAAGATTCCCCAGACAGCCATCTTTGCACCAGACGCAAGCGGTCTCTGCACAGGCGCACCATTTGCAGAATTGATGGTCTATTTGTCTCCTGAACTCGAAATTGAGTCGCAGGAGCAAGTTAACTTTACGGTTGCTCACGAGTTCGCTCATGTCGCTTTGAAGCATTCGCCTCTTTGCTGGAATCTTGAGCAGAGCAAACGTGACGAACACGCGACGGACGCCTTAGCAAAAGAGTGGGGTTTTGAACGACCGAAGCAACCGCACAAAGTCAACAAAGAGATGCTCACGGTTTATCGGGATTATCTCGCATCTCACGCACGAGGCGCTCTATCTCCCGTCTCAAGTTCGTGATTCCTGCTTCGTCTTTTCTATCCTCAGCCTGACGCATCAACTCTTTGTACCGTTGCAATTCTTGTTCTTGGTTCATTGTTCTCTCCCACGGTGAGAATGCCCGATGTCAGGGAGTGTTACCAGTTACCTTCGTGAACAAGAACCTCAGCAGTTAGTTGACACAGTTCTAAGTCCAAACTAACTTCACTGCTGAGGGGGTAGGAGGAGTGTCTTGTTCTGCCCTAAGTGTGGTACAGAAACACTCGACGATTCGCAATTCTGCCGCAAGTGCGGTCAAGGTCTAGCCGTCGTTGCATCGGCGACCGGAACCGCAGCCGCCGTCGCCCCTGCTCGTATTCCAGAAACCAAGCCTCAACGTAAACTCGTCCGCACACCCTTCGCAATCGCGGGCGTCCTGCTCATCGTCTTCGTGATTTACGCTTACAATGCCAGCCAACGAGCAAATCCCAACCCCGCTGCTACGCCAATTGAGCGCCTTACCAAACAGCAGCACACGACGACGCTGGCGAATCCCGCCCTGAAGGTCAACGCACTCAACTTTGCGTACTTCAAACTCGACGTTCCGGCGGGAGCGACCAGCGTTCTCGTCCACGGAAATTTCACGGCGAGTGGTGGGTTGGGCAACGACGTTGAAGCCTTCCTCCTGTTGGAGAGTGACTTCGTCAACTGGCAGAACAGGCACGATGCGAAGACGTTCTACAACAGCGGGAAGGTCACCGTCGGGAATCTCAATGTCAACCTGCCCGCCGATGCGGGGACTTACTATCTCGTCTTCAGCAACAGGTTCGGACTACTTGCCCAGAAGACGGTTCGCGTCGATGCCGCTCTGACGTACTATCAGTGACGCGGGCGTTTCAGTTTTCTGCGACGCTTGAAACAGGGCTGCTGTGATGACCGATAGAATGCAATTCATGCGTCTCATTCTTTCCTTAGCTCTATGCGCTCTCTTAGGAGCGTGCTCGTCTGAGTCCAGTTCCGAACATCCGACTGCTCCGACCGCCGTTCCGCAAAAGCCCTACGTCTTGCCCGCCGACCTTTTCCTAAAGCCAGTCGCGGAGCGCGGACCCGAGGGCGATGTCTACATCTCAGGAACAACAAATCTTCCAGACGGAATGAAAATGTGGGTGTCTGTGGGGAGCGACCGAACGCAGAAGAATGCCTTTGTCTCTAAAGGTGCCTTTCGCATTGGACCTTTCGATGCCAAAGGGACTGCTGCGTCGGTGAAGTTCAGCGCCTACTTCAACGGGGCGTGGCAGCCCCAAAGTGTTCTTGCTCTGGTTGGAGAGCGCGGACAGAAGGTGAGCGGCAAACTTTTCAGGCTAACCGAACCTGATGTCATTGATAGTGAGAAAATCCTTGACGCGAAATTCGTTCTTCCGCTGCCACAGGTTGCACCCGAGGCGAACGCAATCAGCATCGTCAAACACGCGATTCTGACGGTTCCCGGACAGGGAACGTCCGCCACGAATATAGAAGAGAACCTTGCTCTGTTTGAGAAGGCTGGAACGAAGCCCATTAAGGGTTGGAGTGCGACCCTCACTGGCGCGAACGTGTACAACGTCTCCTACGATTTCGATGACGGCGGGCAAGGCGAACAGCAAGCCATCTGGTGAGTGAATACCGCCACTAAGCAAGTCAAATACATCAACCATTATGCAAGGCTGTTTAGCTGGACGCCGAAGGACTAGTAGCCGGAAGATGAAAATGAAACTTGGACCGTCGGTCTGTGCCTTCTTGCTATCGTCAGTCGCAATCGCTCAAACGTCACCCGCTCACGGTACGGCTCCGAAGCGCGTCTCCCACTACATGCAAGAGACAGGGCTTACGTATCTTGAAACCACGAAGAAAATGGTGGAGAGCGGATTGTGGAACCCCGACGCTATGCAGATGATAGACCCCACTCATCTCAGTGAAGTCAATCAGTATGGGGAGGAACTTCAGCAGTTGGAAGACCGCATTCAAATTAACGCTACGTCGGCGACCGACAAACAATTTCTGCGTTTGCTCCAACGCACGAAAGCAACAGCAGAACTTGTGGTCTTCGGCGACCCGTCCATCCTCTATTTTGACTGCTATTCGTTTGCCCACGAGACTGCCCTTCGAGGGATTTTGGGAGTTGGGAATTGTACCGAGACTAAATACGAAGCTGACGCGAAACTCGTGAGAGATGCACGACTTCAATCTGCACACGATGAATTGGAGAAGGCGAAGCAACATCTCGCCGATGTCGAAAACGGCACTCCGACCCTGACTCCGGTCCAGAAAGAAATGTGTGCCAAGGATGCGACCTTCACTTTCTGTGCGGGCACTCCAGAGGGCAGAGCCAAAGCCGAAGCCGATAAGAGAGCAAAGACTCGGGAACTTTGCGCGAAGGGAGTCTTCGACAAGGATTACTGTGCAAAGTTTGAAGCCTCTCAGACGCCCACTCCTAACAAGTGAACGCGGTTCGCAGTCGGAACCTAGACAGCGATGGCCGTTGCATCCTTCGGAATAATCTGTACGTGTTTGTTGTGCATACCCGCGAACTTGATTGCCATGCCGAGAAGTTTGTACTCGTCTTCATGGAGCGACGTTGCGAACGCGTCCTGATGCATGAGAACGAGGTCGGCACTGGAGTCACGGCACATGCGTGCGAAATCTGGGAGTTCCTGTTCGACGATTGCGATTAGGTGGGATTCGCGTCGGGCAAACTCGTCCTGTTCTGTCATAGGCTGTGACTCCGTCATGTGTGGTTTCAGTTCACGCGGGTCGTCCGGGTTTTATCCTGAAGGGAAACCAGACGATTCATAATAGGGGATAAGAGTCTGGATTGTTCCTCTGCACATTGGGCGCACGTATCAAAATGCTTCTCGGCTGCTTGCGATGCTTCCTTCCACGCTGTCTCTGCTGTGAGCATTTCTTGAGAATCGTCCCGCTGGGACTCCAAGAATTTTTCAAAATTCGAGAACATCTCGTCAACTTTGTAGTAGTGAGTCCATCCAATTGGGCAATAATTCGGGCGGTTATTCATTTTTTCACCTCCGGTCTCAGACCTCCCTCAATTTTTTACCAGCATCAATCGACGTGGTTGAAAGAACACCGTTCTCGCTTTCTCTACTCGCTCCAACTCGCTTCGCATCTTCGGGTCGAAGAATGCCTTGGGGATTTCTACATCCTGACAGACCGGACATCTTGCGGTTACGCAAGAGTCATACCTGCTCACCTCGCAGTGAGTGCAGCAACCCTCGTCTTCTAGGAAAAAACTTCCGCACTTGACACACGGGACACCGCTGGACGACTCGTGCTCTCTCAGCATCATCATTCGCCACGCGGTCGCCTTCGTCATCCCTTCTTCATTCAGTCGCAGAACCTCTCTGTACCGTTTGAGTGAAGACCGCATCTTCAACTTCTCGACGTGCAGAACGTAGATTCCCGAACGACCGGAATGACCTTCGATGTCGGCAATCTTCGACAGAGCACCAAATTCAACTAGCCTGTCTATGCGGCGTCGTACCGTGGCGACACAGCCGCCTCTCTGCTCACTGACCATTGCAGGCACGACATACAATTCACAACCGCGAACTCGAAACCGGAGCATGTCTGCCAAAGTCCAAGCAGAAGGACCATCAATTCTGGATTCGCTGACCATTGTCCACATTGCTGAGTGACATTCTGGACAGTCACAGTCTGACTGCCATCGCTCAGGTGTACCGTGCGGGGGTAATGCGGCTGTCGCTGACATTCGTCTCCCCTTCTGGCGCAAATGTAGCACGAAAAAGGAAGGCAAAACAAAGGCGAAAGAGTGCCGATTTTGAGTCCACGGGCGGGGTTTTCCACAGGCTCGACGTTGACGTTAGACCAGAACCGTATCGGTAGAGACCCAAACCCTGAATACGCCTGTGTCGTTGGGGATTCTCACTTCCTGCATGATGTGACCGTGGCTGTACGCATCCGCCACGCGATAATTCACCGACTCCGCGTGAAACTGTGTTCGATAGGTGAATCCGCAGTTGTCGCATTGGACCCGAAGGTTCGCACCGTCCTTGTTTTTCTCGACTGAGGACCAGTCAACGGAATCGCAGAGGGGGCAATTCATGGGACGCAACTCTACTCTTGCCGTTCGCGCTCTGCAAGTCATCTCGGTCTACTTGTTGTCTTCTTCGTCCTCTTTTACGAACTGTCCGTCTAGGTGGTGCTTTATCACAAAGAGTTGATAGCGATAGCTGACCTCTTGTTCGTATGTCTTAGCGATTGCGGAGTACGTGGCGTATTGTTTCTCGAAATCGGCGTCCTCAGCCGTACACACTTCCATCTCATGCGCTCGTTCCAAGAGACCACGGACGGTGACATGCGGGGTTATCGTTGGGATTACTCGGAACTGTCCATTGACCATCTTCGCCGCATTCGCCCCGAGAGTTCTTGGGTCGGTCTTATCAAATGGGTCAGCCGTCCATTTCTGTGCATCAGCCCGACACTTCAAAAAGCCGAACTCAGGTTTGGGGGACATCGACGCCTGTTGACAGAATGCGACCGTGGCAGTGAATGCAAGGAAAGATAACAATGCTGGTCTAAGAATGCCTTTCATCAGAACCTCGCGTAGCCCACACGGAGTCGAATCTGGGCATGACATTTCGGACACTCCGCAAATAGACCTTGCCTCTTGACCTTCCCCGGCTTCTGCTCGTACAGGAGAAAAAGACCATCGGTGTTCTGTCCACACTCGCACTTGAGAAACTTCCGGCGAACGTCATCGACCTCGACGAACTCCGACCATTGCTGGCGTGTCGAATCAGCGCACATCGTCTCAGCGTTCGACATGCGAGGCGGCTTGTCAATGACAACTCAGGTTCGTGCATGGTGACGCAGGAGCCGCGAAGCGGTAGCAACTACCGGGTGGGACAATTGATGTAAATCTCGGCTTCCCTCATCGAAGTAAACTCCTGCTCGGTTCCAATGTGAGGGATGAAACGCATCCCGGCGCGGTCGCATTCGTTCCCCAGTGGCGTGATGTCAAAGAGTTGCCCGTCTCGGTCCTGAACAACAGAATGCGCGGTCAAGCCGATGGTGAGACCGAAGTCGGCGTAAGTGACCCATCCCCTGACGACCATCGTGCCCCGATTTTCTTGGACCCATCTTTCCGTATTCGCGTGACAGGCACTCGGACGAGGCTCACTACCATCGGCAAAGAACATTTTGCGATAGGGGACGCGGACGGCTCCCTCCAGTCGGTGACAGACGGACTCCTCGTATTCCGTTCTGGTCCTCACATCTCAGCACGCCGCTGGGAGTCGAGCGCCACGCCTCACGACGTAGACAGCCGTTCCAATCATCCCGGCAAACAGAAGAACCACGGTGACGGTTCGCATCACGGTGACGATTCGCTCGACGGGGAAAGTCAGGATGAGTATTGACGCGGTCACACTGCGCCAGAATGCGGAGTTGAGGAACGCTGTCTTGATTGCGCTAAGAAGTTCACCCAGTAGATAGAAGCCGAGTTTCTTCGCTGCCCACTCCAGAATGATGTGACCGATGTGGTGATAGGCTTGCAGGTGCATGGTGGTCTCCATGCGAAGCGTAGCATGATTCCCTGTGGTCTAGAGGTGTGGAAACACAGCCCATTTGAACGGCGAAAAATGCGCTGGATTCCAGCGTGTTTTCAATCAGTCGTTGCCCCGCTCTCGATTGGGGCTGGGTGATTTGCTCGTCGGTCACTGTTTCGACTGTCGTAAGCGGTCTGCCCCATCCTTGAAAGTGACAACTTGGACACCGCCGGAGTCGCGCAGTTTCACCAGTTCTGCCATCTGTCTATCGAACTCGGCTATGGAGATAGGCTCCCAGCCATCCTGCTCATCCCCGATTCCGTGGAACGTCAGAACATGCCAACAGTCGGGTCGTACCCACCCTCCGACGTTCTCATTCTTTGAAATCTGGTGACAATCCACTCCGAACCAGTCCAAAGAATTCGATACGGGGTAGTAGGGACTTCGTTGTCCCCAACGAGCCTGCTTGTATCCCGCGCCGATTACGGCGTCCTTGATGGGTTTAGTCATGCGGTAAAACGGATAGCAGTAAGACGGAATCTCCACGCCCAGCCGACTCTCAATCCACTGCTTAGAACCCTCAGCTTCGCCCTTTGGGTCGCTGTCTAGGAATGGATGTCTGTGGTGTACGCTGTGGGCACCAATCTCATGTCCTCGCCGAATCATGTCTCTGAGAAACTGGTTGTCCTCCTCACTCCAGTTCACCTTTCGCCAGTCTGGATGTTTGCAGCCGTCTGTATGAATCGGGTCAGTGTTGGCTACTAAGAAGAACGTAGCGTGAAAGCCGTGTTGGTCGAGGGTGGGAACCGCTCGTTCAAACTGGCACCGCAGCCCGTCGTCGAAGGTGAGAGAAACAAGTGCTGGGTTGTTCATCTGCTTTACCCTCATCCATCATCCCACGAATCCGAACACACGTGTGCTAGTCCCCGTCGGCTCTGACTGCTATTTCTTACCTCCGTTCGCGGCGGCTTCGAGCATCTTCATTCCGTTGCGAAGTGTCTCAGGCGTAACAGCCTTCTTGTAGAACATCGCTGTCGTAATCTGCGATTTGTGCCGGAGCAACGCTTGACCGATTGCCAAATTGCCGTTGTTCACTTCGATGACCGCCGTCGCAGCACCGCGACGACCTGCGTAGAGCGTCTTCCACTCACGCCCGCACGACTTCGGCACTTTGTTGCAGCGGATGCACTCCTGAGCCTTTCCATGAATCTTGTAGTGTGAGCCTTCGACGTGCGGTCTGATGACGCGGGCGGTCAGATTGTGCAAATCGACCGGAGTGCCGTTGCGGGACTCGAAGAGATACCCGTTCGACTCGTCGTCGATGCCCTTGCCCTTGAGTTCAGCCTTGTCGCGCTCCGTCTGCTGACGCCAGAGTTCAAGCGGGATTCTGACCTGTGCAGGCAGCGGCAGAGATGCAAGGGACTCCAGCGTCTTCGGAGTGTCAACGACACCACGGACGACCGAACGTCGGATGTGAACGAGGTCGTTGTCAGTGTCAAAGTCATCCCACTTGAGTGCAGCGATTTCTCCCGGTCGCAATCCGAGGAAGCACGCGAGTGCAAGGATAAGCTGGCAATCGACATGGTCAACGAGAGCGGAGATGATATCCTCAGCTTCCTCCAACGTGTAGTGTGGCGTTGCATCGGACTCGACTGCATCTTCGGGCATCTCGACATCGTGCCACGGGTTGACTTTGATTCGCCTCTCGATGACCGCACGCTTGAACATTGAACCGCCGAGAGCCTTGATGTGTTTGAGCGTTGCTTTGCCCTGCTTGGCTGTCAACGATTGCAGGAAGTCCGTCCCCATCCACGGCTCATAGTCTTGCAAGCTGGTGTCACCGAAGTGGTCTTGGAGATGCTGATTCCAGATTTGCTTGTACCCACGAACCGTGCTCGGCTTCCTGCGGGGCTTTCCGGTCAACTCGACAATCTCTTCGAGGTAGGGTAGGTATCGGGTCACCCAGAAGTCAGTGACCGTCATGTCCTGTCCGGGACGACGATTCACTTCTTGCGAGTTCACCTTCCGCATCAGGTCGTTGAGTTTGAGTTTTACAGCGGACGACGGGACGAGCCGTTTCTTCCCGGTCTTCTTGTCGGTCACGCGAGTCAGATAGTGCTTACCATCAGCATCGCAGAGCCGCTCGGAACGTTGGACGCGTTGCGCTTTTCCATCTACAATTTGACTTGTCCAGTAGCGGACGTAGAGTGCTCCAGATGCTTCATAAACGTAACCTGATTGAACTCGACCCATGCTGCCCTCCGTCGTCGGCGTGCGACCAGCACGACAACGTCAGAGTAGCATTTGTGCAGTCAGTGTGCAGCAAATCTTCGGTAACCACTCGTAAGTTGTTGTTTCTAAATGTGGCGGTGTAGCTCAGGTGGTTAGAGCGACGGTCTCATAATCCGTAGGTCGTAGGTTCGAGTCCTACCGCCGCCACCAAAGGCTTGCAGGGTCCTTCGCCGCGCTCAGGATTTCGCCTGCGGGCTCCCGCTTCGCTCACGCCCGCAAAGCGGCTCAAGTTCGAGTCCTACCGCCGCCACCAAGTTCAATTCTCATTCCCGAGAGTATTTTTCTCCACAAAACAAAGCGTCCCAGACTCATAGAGTCATGGGACGCTCGTCGAACAGCCCTCCCCCGAAGTCTGCTCACCAACAGACTAACGCGTAGAGCGCAGCGCCGGAATGGCTCCGATGGGCTATTACGGAAGTGATCAATAGATACAGTCTCTGCGTTACCAGCGGCATGCCCGTCCTTAATAATCGGTTGCGGGGTTAAACGGCACCGTGGGAAACGCGGCCGGGAGTGGCCCGGGCGCAATCAGCGGGGCGGTGCGTCCGGGGCAGGTGGAGCATGTACCAGTTGTGTTGAACGGAATGAAACCGATGTTCGGTGGGCCTGCCGTGAAGTTGTAGTCGTCGCTCGGATAACTCGGCGCGACGAAACCGGGATCTTCAGACAGGCTCCCGGCGTCCTCACCAAGCGCCTTCCAGGCGGCGAGCGTGAAATAGCTCCTGTTCTGACAGGTCGACGTCTGCGAATTGAAGGCAAGAGGGTCGGTGGCAAAAACGTCGGTGGTATTCCAGTAGTCGTTACTCGCGAAGGCCTGGGCTGAGCCGATGGGTGAACCAAGATAACTGGCGCCGGCTTGAAGGTGTGAGGATGGAACCGACTGTGCGGTTCGATCCTGAAGGAAAATGTTATTGCTGAGCGAGAACTGAGAGTAGCCGGCCTTCGCGCACGTAAATAAGTTAATCACCCGCTCGCGCGAAAACGCGAAGATGTTGTTGTCGGCGGTGATCACCTGCCCCGTGGAGGGCGGCCCCATCGTTACATTAAAGGCGTTGACAGTGCGATAGATCAGGTTGTTCGTAAGCTGGATGGGACCGCCACGGTCGATGTAAAACGCATTGCCGCCGTAGCCGTCTGTGTCCTGGGACGAGGCGTCGGTGATGTCGTGAATCTTGTTGTTGTTCGCCACATCACCGGTTGCGCCGTAGGTCGCGAAATACACGCCGCCGAAGTCGTTCAGGATGCCCTGGCCCAGATCCCAGATGTGGTTGTAGGTCACGGCCTGGTTAAAGCCTCCACTGGAATCGCGCACGCCTGCGCAACTGAAGGAGAAACTCGGGAAGCAGATCATGATGCCCTGGTTGTATCCGTCGGTTACATCGTTGTGAGTGGTGGAGACATCATGGCCAAGCAAATTGGCGATGCCCGCCGCGCCAGGAAATTTGCGTCCGTAACCCTGCATCAGGTTGTTCTGAATCGTGGCAAACTGGAATACGTTCGCGTCGGTTTCCGAGCCGGTGGGAACTCGGCCAGTGAGAAGGCCACCAGCCCCTACATCCCAAAACGCGCTGTTTTGAATTACATTGCCAGTGGCGGTGGCCTTGTTGTCTGTGGGAAAGCCGAGGGCATAGCCTTCTATGTTGGTGAAACTGTCGCTATCGAAGGTCACATCACTGCAGTCCAGGCACTGCACGGCCGCGGGAACTGCGCTTTCGGCCTGGGATCCAACGTAACCCTTGAATCCAACCACATAGTCATCGTAGGAAAATGTAAGGCCCGTGAAGTTTCGGTGCTGCAATCCGTTGGCGCTGAGTATCTGCGCACGCTGCGGAATCATGACCGAGTCGACGTTGGGGTTCTCGCCGGGATTGGCGATATAGGTGAGCTTCCATGCCCCAGTTACGGAACGATCCAGGAACCATTGCCCTGGAATGGTGAGTTCATCTTTCACGTTCTCGACAATGTAGCGGTGGGTAGGAATGTATCCATGAGAAACGCCACTGGCGGTCGAGCCGGTGAGGTACACGAGATGGTTGATGGTATCGATGCAGCTAATCCGTTCCCAGGAAACGTCCCACTGCTCGAAGATCGCGACCTGAATGTCTCCCTGCAGATTGGCCGGGCCGGGAGGCTGGCCGCAAGGGTTCCCGGTGGACGGAGCATAGTTTTGCCAGCTGTCGGTGATGGGATCGGCGGGGTCGTAGTAGAAGCGATCGTAGAATCCGGCAACGTTATTCGCGACGCGGTAGTAGGATCCCAAGGGATTTGTTGATGTTGTCGAGCCCAGGCGCGGGCGCATGCGCCTCGCGCCGTTGTAATAGAGCGCTTCGAAATTCACGGTGCTCGCTGGCAAAATTGTTTGCCAAGTCGAGCCCGATACATTCGTCCAATTCAATACCTGCGTCCCTGCTGAGAAGATGGGGGCTTCTCCCGGATAATTTTCGAAGACGACCGGCACTGTGCTGCTGCAACCGCTATCCGATGCGGTCATAGTTAAGGAAAGACTGTCCCACCTTCCTGCGCGAAACTGAACGATGATTGGCGAAGTCTGCGACGAACAGTGGGTGCCCAAGTAATTGGCAACCACCAAGGACTCGGCTTTTTGGACAGTCTTCAGGGGAAGGGCGAGCGTGCCGGGGTTCGAGTCGTTGCCCGTGGGCGACACGTAGTACGCGACGGGATCCTGAGTCACCGAAATCGAGGTTGAACCCGAGATCGAATTCAGAGCAGCCGTGACCGCTGCATTTCCAATGCTCACTCCGTCGGCTAAGCCTGCATTGTTCACGCTGGCAGTTCCCGAGGATGACGAACTCCAGGTCACCGAGCTGGTGAGATTTTGCTTGGTGCCATCCGAGTAGGATCCAGTGGCCGTGAGCTGCAGAGTCGTCCCTAGCGGAACAGACGCGGGCGATGGCGTCACGGCGATGGACACCAGAGTGGCGGTTGTTCCACTTCCGGTGAGAGACACTTTCTGCGGACTGTTGTTCGCGCTGTCGGTGAAACTCAACGTGCCGGAGCGAGTACCAGTTGTTGTGGGCTGGAACGTTACAGACACCGTGCAACTGGCTCCGGCCGCCAATGTGCTCGGGCTGATGGGACAACTCGAAGTCACCGAAAAATCAGCGAGGCTGCTGGCGATCTTCGAGATCGATAGTGCTGTGGATTGATTGTTCGTGAGCGTCACCGTTTGCGGCGGGCTCGAGATATGTATCGTCTGAGTGCCGAACGCGAGAGTTGCAGGACTGGCGACGGCGGCGAGAACTCCGGTTCCAGTGAGAGTGACCGTTGAGTTTACGCCGGCGTTGTCGACGATCGTGAGGGTGCCGCTTCGGGCGCCGAGGGCCAAAGGGGTAAAGAAGACGGATACGGTGCAACTGGCCCCAGCAGCCAGAGTGTTCGGGTTGAGAGGACAAGTGGATGTGTCCGTGTAATCAGACAGGTTCGTGGAAATCTTCGTGATGCTGAGTGTCTTGGTCTGGTGGTTGGTCACGGTCACAAGGAGAGGCGCACTCCGCAGCTTTGTTGCCTGGTTCCCAAATGAAAGACTTGTGGGCGAAGTGGTGACTGGAGCAATTCCGGTTCCTCCAAGGAAGGCCATTTGTGGACTGCTGAGCCCGGTGTCGGTGATCGTGATCCCCGCCGCGCGAGATCCAAGGGTCAGCGGCGTGAACGTGACTGAAATGGTGCAACTTGCTCCCGCTGCCAGCTTCGCCGGGCTGGAGGGACAAGTATTGATCTGCGTGTAGTCCGGCAAGCTCGTTTTAATACTCGTGATCGTGATGGCCGTGCTCTGGCCGTTTTTCAGAGTGATCTTCTGACTCGCACTGGAGGTGCCTTGGACCTGATTTCCGAAGGTGAGGCTGGTGGGGGAAACGGTTACGTCCTGGGCAAACGCGGGTGCTGCAGCTAACGCAGCGAGGCAGGCGACGAGCATCCCAGTGACGTTTGATCGAATCTTCATCAGAACCCCAAAAGCGTTGGCTTGATCGTGCGATGTCGCGGGCCTGCGCGCGAGAGTGAACAGGGGAGGGAGAGACCGGTTTCGCGACGCTTACAACGGGATTGCAGTTACCGGAGCTCACAAACGATCCGGACTTCGAATGGTGTCCCGGACCGCTTTCGTGGTCGGGTAATTGTAGAGGAACAGCGCCGAATGTCAAGACTGGCCTAGGGGGTGGCGGCGCGGCCGAAGCGATATGCGACATTGAAACTAGCGCAGGGAGTCAACTCGTCTTGATGCGCCCCAGCGAGACTTAGGTTAGGCGTAGAATACGCAGGCGCAAGCGGTGGCTGGCTGATGGATGGGCGGGATTGGCGGATGACGAATGTGGGCGGCATCTGGATTGATGCACCATGCCGGGCTTTCCCGATAAGTTCATGCCGTTTATGAACCAACCTCCGGGGTCGTTGTTGTCGTCACAAGCGGTACAGACCGATGGCCGGGCGAGAACCCGCCGTCCTTGTGATGTGTCGACAAGAATTAGGAGTTTTTTTCGATGAGCACGTTCTGGAAAATCGGCGCCGGCCAGACCAACGAGGTTGCGACGCCAGTTCCAGAAGAAAAGCCGCTCAGCGCTGAAGATGCAGAATCCATCCTGAACGAACTCGCGGGCACGTACTCAAAAGACAAAGATATTGTTGGATCCCTCAGCGCTCTTCATCATTTTTTTGAAAGTCTGGATCGGCCCCGAATTTCTGATGCGCAACTCCCCAATCTGGAAGCGAAGTACCGGGCCTTGGTGGAGCAGCTTCCGGCGGTCGTGTTCATGGCCTATCTGGACCGGGGTATCGGTGAGGCATACGTGAGCCCGCAGATAGAAGAGATGCTGGGATTTTCGCAGTCCGAATGGCTCGAGGATCCGGTGTTTGGTACCGGCAAGTCCATCCCGACGACAAGGACCGCTGGAGCATCGAGGCTTCCGAGATGTTTCTTTCGGGCAAGGCATTGCGCTCCGCCTACCGGGTGATCGCGCGCAATGGTCAGGTGATCTGGTTTCATTGCGAGGCCAGAATGATCCGGCACCCGGACGGACGGCCGTGGTTTATTCACGGAGTTGCGTTCGACATCACCGACCTGAAGCGCACGGAAGAAGAGTTGCAGGACGAGCGCAACGTCGTGTCGGCAATTCTCGACACGGTGGGAGCGCTGGTGATCGTGCTGGACCGTGAAGGACGGATTGTCCGGTTGAATCGTGCGTGCGAGCAGATGACCGGGCAGTCCCTTGAGCAGGCGCGGGGGCAGCGCGTTTGGGATCTGTTTGTGGCACCGGAAGAAAAAGAGCAATTCCAGGCCATGTTCCTGCAGATTTGCGAAAACCAGTCGCGGACCGAGTATGAAAGCTCGTGGGTAGCTCGGGACGGGAGCCACCGGACGATTGCGTGGTCGGCCGCCGTGCAGCCCGCAGCCAAGCAGATGCCCATGTGCATTATTGCTTCAGGAATTGATGTCACTGCGCAAAAGCGGGCGCAGTCGCGGTTTCGGGGATTGCTGGAGGCGGCGCCCGACGCAGTTGTGGTGGTGAACCAGCAGGGGAGAATCGTCCTGGTGAATGCGCAGGTGGAAAAACTATTCGGCTATCCGCGGCAGGAACTTCTGGGGGAAGAGATCGAGAAGCTGGTGCCGCAGCGATTGCGGGGAAATCATCCGGCGCACCGGAGAAATTTTTTCGCGGAGCCACGAGTGCGGCCGATGGGCGCGGGGATAGAGTTGTATGCCATGCACAAGGACGGGCGAGAGTTTCCGGTGGAGATCAGCCTCAGTCCGCTGGAGACGGAGGAAGGAGTGCTGGTTTCGAGCGCCATCCGCGATATCAGCGAGCGCAAGCGCCTGGAGAAAACGGTTCTTGAAATCAGTGAACGGGAGCAGCGTAGAATCGGCCAGGATTTGCATGACGGACTGGGACAACACTTGACCGGCATCGCGTTCATGACCAAGGTGCAGGAGCAGAAACTTGCAGAGAGAGGGGTTCCCGAGGCGACGGATGCCGCCAAGATCGTGGAGCTGGTCAACGATGCAATTCGCAAGACGAGAGAGTTGTCGCGGGGCCTGCTGCCGGTGGTTTCGGATGCTCACGGGTTGATGTCTGCGTTGCGGCTGCATGCGACGGAGATCGAAGACCTGTTCGGAATCGCGTGCCAGTTCCAGTGTGAAGAGCCGGTGTTGATTCATGATGCCCCGATGGCGACGCACTTGTACCACATCGCACAAGAGGCGGTGAACAATGCCATCAAGCATGGCCACGCGAAAAATATACTGATTCGGCTTTTCTCCGGCGAGCGCCAGGGGACGCTGATCGTCAAGGATGACGGGGTGGGTATCGAGCGGCCCCAGGCGCCACATGCGGGCGTGGGGCTGCACATCATGGGTTATCGGGCGGGCATGATCGGCGGGAGTCTGGAAGTGCACCGGGAGCAGCCCGGAGGCACTGCAGTCACCTGCAGATTTCCGATTGCGCCCGCGGCCGAATTTGAGAGGCAGTAAATGAACCAGACAGGTACCGCAGCGAAAAAGAACAAAGTGTTCGTGGTCGACGATCATCCCATTGTGCGCCAGGGATTAGCGTTGCTCATTAACCGCGAGTCGGATCTGATTGTGTGTGGCGAGGCGGAAGACGCGCACACCGCGGTGCAGGCGGTCGCAACCGGCAAGCCCGACGTTCTGATCGTTGACATTTCCTTGAACGGGCCAGACGGCCTGGATCTGCTCAAGGACATCCGAACGCGGTATCCGGAACTGCCGGTTCTCATCCTCTCGATGCACGACGAATCCATTTATGCGGAGAGGGCTCTTCGGGCCGGCGCCCAGGGTTACATCATGAAGCAGGAGGCGACCGAGAAAGTGCTGGTTGCCTTGCGGCGTATTCTGAGTGGTGAAATCTATGTGAGCGAACGCATCGCCAACCGGATGCTGCAGCGCTACATCGGCGGGCCCTGCGCCGGTAGGCCTTCCACAATTTCGGACCTCACCGACCGCGAACTCGAAGTCTTTCGCCTGATTGGCGAGGGACACTCCACTCGCCAGATTGCGGAAGAGCTCCACATCAGCGTAAAGACGGTGGAGTCCTACCAGGCACACATCAAAGAAAAGCTGTCGCTGCGCAGTGCGAGGGAGTTGGTGCAGCACGCCATTCAGTGGAGCACCAACGAAAAAAGCTCCTAAGTCTGTAGCGAGCACGCCCCTTACGAACGCAGGGGAAAACCCGTAAGCGTCATAGTGTTTTGCATTGGCGCGAAACGAGGATGCGCCCGCTTGTGGACAATCGTTCGTTTTATCACTGCGCACGGGTGCACCCCCTGACACTCCGGACTCACAGGATTGCAGGAGTAATCCGGGGCCCTGTTCTAATGCCGGCGCGGCTTCTGGCAGAGTCATTCCCCCGGCTATTTTCCATCTAGTCTTCATTCTCAGAACTCCCCGATGTTTTGCATGGGGATGCCCCTGCGCTCTGGTGTTGCCCTTCAGTGTTATCTTGGTGTGAATCCCCAACGCGTGAACCGCGAAGCTCTTCATGGACATTCTCAACCATCTCTTTGAGCAGCACTTCCACTCGCCGGTCAGCCAGGTGCAGCCGTTGCAGGGGCAACTCGGCGGCTCGGGGCGCAAGATCATCCGACTGACGGGCGAGAAGATCAGCGCCATCGGCATCCTCTACGACGTGCGCGAAGAGAACGCAGCCTTCCTCGAGTTCTCCAGGCATTTTCGCAAGCATGGCCTGCCCGTTCCAGAGATCTATGCTCAAGATCTGGATCATGGCGCGTATCTCGAGGAGGATCTGGGCGATACTTCACTTTTTGAATTCCTTTCGAAACATCGAACCGGAGAACAGATTGCCGCGCCCGTAGTGGATGCCTACCGGAAGGTGATCGCCACTCTGCCTCGATTTCAGGTAGAGGCGGGGCGGGACTTGAACTACAAGGTGTGTTACCCGCGCGGCAGTTTTGACCGGCAGTCGATTGCGTGGGACCTGAATTATTTCAAGTACTACTTTCTGCGGCTGGCGGGGATTCCGTTCAGCGAGCAGGCGCTGGAGGACGATTTCAGCCGCCTGACGAAGTTTTTGTTGAGCGCGGGGCGCGATTATTTCCTCTATCGCGATTTTCAGTCGCGAAACATCATGCTGCGCGGCGGGCAGCCCTATTTCCTGGACTATCAGGGCGGGCGCAAGGGCGCGCTGCAGTATGACGTTGCCTCTCTTCTGTACGACGCCAAGGCCGATTTGCCGCCGGATCTTCGCCAGCAGTTGCTCGATCACTATCTGGACACACTGGGCGGCTACGTCGATCTGAAGCGCGACGCGTTCATGAAGCACTACTACGCGTACGTGTACATCCGTATCATGCAGGCGCTGGGAGCTTATGGATTTCGCGGATTCTATGAGCGCAAGGTGCATTTCCTGCAGAGTGTACCGTACGCGCTGAAAAACCTGCGCTGGTTGCTGCACAACGTCACGCTGCCAATCGCGCTGCCGACGCTGATGGATGCTTTTCATAGCATGCTGGCTTCGGAGAAATTGCAGGGGCTGGCTTCGGATGCGGACAATCTGGTCGTGCGGATTGTGAGCTTCTCGTTTCACCGCGGCCTTCCGAAGGATGAGAGTGGGAATGGCGGCGGGTTTGTTTTTGACGGACGGAGCCTGCAGAACCCGGGACGAGAAGATCGCTTCAAGATGCTCACAGGCCGGGACGCACCTGTGATCGACTACCTGAATCAACAGGAGGGCGTGCATCAGTTTCTGGCCAGCGTGATGTCGTTGGTGGATGCAAGTGTGAGCAACTATCAGCGTCGTGGGTTTAAGAATCTGATGGTGTCCTTTGGATGCACGGGCGGGCAGCATCGATCTGTGTATTTGGCAGAGCAAGTGGCGAAGCGTCTGCGCGGAAGGAGCGGTGTCGAGGTTTTCTTGCAGCATCGCGAACTAGAGAGGATGGCGGCGGAGAACAGTGCAGCGGAGAAGGCTGCGAAATGAGGGCGATGATCCTCGCCGCAGGCCTTGGCACGCGACTTCGTCCGCTCACCGACGATCGCCCGAAAGCCCTGGTGGAAGTGGCTGGACACACGCTGCTGGAGATCACGCTTCGACGGCTTCATCAGTTTGGGATTCGCGAAGTGATCGTCAACGTGCATCACTTTGCGGACATGGTTGTTGATTATCTGGAGAAGAACAACAACTTCGGGATGCGAATCGAGGTGTCGCGCGAAGACGTTTTGCTCGACACTGGCGGTGGTTTGAAAAAGGCAGCGTGGTTCTTTCTCGAAGAGGGCCACGCGGCAGCGCCGTTTCTTCTGCACAACGTCGATGTGCTCAGCACGATTGATTTTCGCCGCATGACGGAATTTCACAAGCAGAATCGAGCGCTGGCAACGCTGGCGGTGCAGGATCGAGAGACGTCGCGCTACCTGCTGTTCGACGAGCAGCATCAACTCTGCGGGCGGAGACGACGCGGTCAGGAACCGGAAATTGTCCGCCTGTCAGCCGAAACACAGGCGCTCGCATTTTCTGGTGTGCATGTGATTTCTCCGCGCCTTCTTCCGATGATGCCTGAGGATGGGGTCTTTTCGATCATCAACTCGTACTTGCGGCTGGCTGGCCAGGGAGAAAAGATCATCGCATTCCGTGCAGACGAATTTTATTGGCGGGATCTGGGCAAGCCCGAGAACGTGGCTGCAGCAGCCGACGATGTGAAGCGTCACGTCCTGCAGCTGTAAGGTGTCGCCGCCGAAGTGACGAGCCAGCGGGGAGTTTCCACTTGCGGCAACTCCCCGGCTTCGATACCATCTGTGCACTGTTATGGAGAACCTCTGTTTACACCGAATTCGTGTGGTAGTCGTGGGGGTAGGCGTTTTTATACCCTCTCCGGCGCGGAGGGAACCAGCGAGCTGAGAAACACGAAATCTTGAAGGCTCCCGAATCCCGCCCCGCCAGAAACGCTGGCCCGGTGGGTTTTGCTTTTTAGGAGCGCAGGAGGGGCGTATGGCCAAGACATCTGGAAAGAGCATGACCGGGGCTAGCATTCTTTGGGAATGTCTGGAGCGCGAGGGCGTGAAAGTCGTCTTCGGATATCCCGGTGGGGCTATTCTGCCTGCGTACGACGCGCTCAAGCACAGCAAGATTCACCACGTGCTGGTGCGCCACGAACAGGGTGCAACCCATATGGCGGACGGATACGCGCGCGCCAGCGGACAGGTTGGAGTCGCCGTCGCTACTTCGGGTCCGGGCGCCACGAATATGGTCACCGGAATTGCCACGGCCATGCTGGATTCTTCGCCGATTGTCTGCATCACGGGCCAAGTGGGCAGCAAGCTGATCGGCTCAGACGCGTTTCAGGAAACGGACATCACCGGCGTCACTCTTCCGATCACCAAGCACAACTATCTCGTCACGCATGCCAGCGAGGTGGCGCGAACTATTCGCGAGGCTTTTTATGTTGCGCGATCAGGGCGTCCCGGGCCGGTTCTCGTGGATATCACCAAAGACGCGCAACAGACGACTTGCGAATTCGACTGGGAGGCCGCCAAGCCCCAGCTGCCGGGATATCGACCGGACCTCTCGCCCGAGCCGAAGGAGTACGCACACGCGCTGGACTTGATTCACAACTCAAAACGACCGGTGATCCTTGCAGGTCACGGCATCATTATTTCGGGAGCGATGGCGGAAGTCCGGGAATTCGCGGAGCGCGCCGGCATTCCTGTTGCGCTGACGTTGCTGGGGATCGGCGCATTTCCGGCCGCGCATCCCCTGAATCTCGGCATGATGGGAATGCACGGCGAAGCTTGGGTGAATCACACCATTCAAGAGGCCGATCTGCTGTTGGCTTTCGGCATGCGCTTCGACGACCGGGTGACCGGGAACCTGAAGACATATGCGTCGAATGCGAAGAAGATTCATATCGAGATCGATCCGGCGGAGATCAACAAGAACGTCAAAGTGGATGTTCCGCTCGTCGGCGATCTGCGCGAAGTGCTGCATGAGTTGTTGCCGAAGATCGAATCGATCGACCGCAGCGAGTGGCTCGACTCCATCGACAAGCTAAAAGGCGATGCTGCGGTGCGCGACATCCAGAACCTGCCCGACAGCGGACACCTGTATGCAGCGCACGTGATTAACGATCTCTGGCGCGAGACTCGCGACGGCGACACCGTGGTGGTAACCGACGTGGGCCAGCATCAGATGTGGGAAGCGCAATACTACAAACATGAGAAGGCGCGCAGCCTGATCACTTCGGGAGGCCTGGGTACGATGGGCTTCGCCCTGCCCGCGGCAATCGGTGCCAAAGTCGCGCGCCCGGAAGCCGACGTGTGGGTCGTTGTCGGTGATGGCGGCTTCCAGATGACGTTATGCGAGCTGGCGACCATCGTGCAGGAGAATCTGAAGGTCAACATCGCCATCATCAACAATGGTTTTCTGGGGATGGTGCGGCAGTGGCAGGAATTCTTTTACGAGCGCAACTACGCGGCGACTCCATTGCTGAATCCGGATTTCGCCAAACTCGGTGAGGCTTACGGCATTCGCAGCATGACCGTCACGGAGCGCTCGCAGGTCGTGCCCTCGGTGCGGGCGGCGCGACAGCATGACGGCCCGGTGCTGATCAACTTCCGCGTGGAACAGGAAGACACGGTATATCCGATGGTGGCGGCGGGAGCGTCGCTGCACGAGATGATCCGGCGGCCCAGCAAGATTGTCGAAACCGCAGCCGATGAATAGAAACGACGAATCGAGAAAACATGCTGAACACATACGTGGTGTACGTAGAAAATAAGCCAGGCGTGCTGACGCGCGTAGCCTCGCTGTTTCGCCGCCGTGCATTCAATATCGATTCGCTGACGGTGGGCCGGACCGAAAAGCCCGAAGTCTCGCGCATGACGATCACCGTTGACGCAGACAAGGACCAGGCGCGCCGCATCGAAGCGAATCTCTATAAGCTGGTCAACGTGCTGTTGGTCGAGAACATCACCCATGAGCCGGCTATCGTCCGTGACCTGGCCATGATCAAAGTGGCTGCCACGCACGAGGCGCGCTCGCACGTGCTCGAGTTGGCGAGCGTGTTCCGGGCGCGGGTCGTGGACGTAGCGCCGGATTCGCTGACCATTGAAATTACCGGCGCCGAAGACAAAATCGACGGTCTGCTCGAAGTGCTGCGTCCTTACGGTGTGCTGGAGATGGTTCGAACTGGGATCGTTGCCATGCGACGCGGGAAATCCTCGGCGACTGCCTCCGCAACCGGCAACGACCAGCCAGTGGCCGAAGAAGATGTCTCGCATTCGGTCTGAACCCTCCAGGTACGCCCGAACCGCGGTCGGCTTGGCACAATAAGTGCCCAGCGATCGGCAGGGCCGAAGCCCAATCGGTTGTTAGACTTACCCCTGCCGAGTGGGGGTCCCCCTGCTCCGAAGTCCCGCCCGCAGGATTCCGCAAGTTACGAAAGTTTGCGAAATCTCGCCTAAGCCATTGTTTCTAAACATGTTAGCTGATATTCGTAGAGTGGCTAGAGGTCTGTTCGGCCACCGTGTATTTCCACCAATGACTGGCACAACCAGCGTCGCCATGGGTCTGCCTGCGCACTCGCGCTCGTGGAGAGGACTATCGCTCCCCGCCAAGCTATTCGTAAGCTTGACGGTGCTCGCGGGACTGGCCACGTTGATCTACGCAGGGGTTCACCAGAGCAGCAAGAACATCGCGGAGTTCATCTGTTACTTAGGCATTGCCATTCTGGCATCGCGCCTCAAGGTGAACCTGCCAGGCATTACCGGCACGCTGTCGGTGAATTTCCTTTTCATTCTGATTGGCGTCCTAGAACTCAGCTTCACGGAAACGGTGATTCTGGGTGCGATCTCGATGGTCGCCCAATGCTTATATCCAGAGCGTCCCAAGGCGATCCAACTGACGTTCAACGTATGCGCGGGCGCGGTCTCGACGGCGCTCGCCTACCTGGTTTATCACCAACCGCTGGCAATCGTTTTGGTGGGGAGCCGCCCGATTTTGTTGGGGTTGGCGGCAACGGTCTACTTCATTGCCAACGCGGGTTCGATCGCAACGGTCATCTCCCTGACCGAGCGCCGGCCTCTCATTCGAATTCTGGTGGATTGCTATTTCTGGTCCTTCCCCTACTACCTTGTAGGCGCGGGGGTGGCCGGGGCAGTCGCGTGGCTCAACCAGAGGTTCAACTGGGAAACGTCGCTGCTCATGGTGCCAGCGGTTTACCTGATCTACCGCTCGTATCGTCTCTACCTGGGCAAACTGGAAGACGAGAAACGCCACGTCGAGGAAATGGCGAATCTGCATTTGCGGACCATCGAAGCGCTGGCGCTCGCCATTGAAGCCAAGGATCACACCACCCACGAGCACTTGCAGCGCGTCCGCGTGTATGCCATCGAAGTGGCCAAGGAACTGGGCGTGACGGGTCCCGAACTCGAAGCTCTCCACGCGGCGTCACTGCTGCATGATATCGGCAAGCTTGCGGTGCCTGAACACATCATCTCAAAGCCCGGCCGCCTGACGCCGGAAGAGTTCGAGAAGATGAAAATTCACACATTGGTCGGCGCCGAGATTCTGGAGCGCGTGCGCTTTCCGTATCCGGTTGTGCCCATCGTGCGCGCCCACCACGAAAAGTGGGATGGCTCCGGCTACCCGCTGGGATTGAAGGGCGCCGAAATCCCCATCGGCGCGCGCATTCTGTCGGCCGTCGACTATCTCGATGCCCTGGCGTCTGACCGTCAGTACCGGCGGGCCCTGCCCATGCGGGAAGTCATGCAGAAGCTCGGCGTCGAATCGGGCAAGTCGTTTGATCCGAGGGTCGTTGACATTCTGCAGAAGCGCTACCAGCACCTGGAACGGCTCGCCGTGGCGAAGTCCGCGGCGGATCCGAACGGTCCGCTCTCCACGTCGATCAAGATCGAGCGCGGCTTGGAACCGGCGGCCGGTTTTGAAAACGCAACCGCGCAGGATTATGCGGGACGTGAAACCACGTTCTTGTCGTCGATCGCGGCGGCCCGGCAGGAAGCGCAATCGCTGTTCGAACTGAGCCAGGATCTGGGCGCTTCGCTCAGTCTGACGGAAACACTTTCCGTGTTCTCGGTGAAACTCAAGCCGATGGTGCCTTACGATGCCATCGCCATCTACATCAAACGCGAGGATGAACTTGTCCCGGAATATGTGAACGGAGACAACTACCGGCTGTTTTCTTCCTTGCGGATCCCGATCGGGCAGGGACTGTCGGGCTGGGTGGCGCATAACCGAAAGCCGATCATCAATGGCAATCCCTCAGTCGAACCGGGATACCTGAACGATCCCACCAAATTCAGCACCCTACGCTCTGCGCTGGCAGTGCCGCTGGAAGGCGTCACTGGCGTGATTGGAGTTCTCGCTCTTTACCGCGGGGAACGCGATGCTTTCACCTCCGATCACCTGCGCATTCTGCTCGCGGTCAGCGGCAAGATGGCGTTGTCCATTGAGAACGCGCTCAAGTTCCAGCAGGCCGAGAATTCGGCAATTACTGACTACCTGACGGGTCTGCCCAACGCGCGTTCGCTGTTCCTGCAACTCGAGCGCGAACTGGCTCGCTGCAAACGCGATAATTCGTCGCTGACCGTCATGGTCTCTGACATGGATGGCTTCAAGCAGATCAACGACCGCTTCGGCCATCTGGAAGGCAATCGCGTGCTGCGTCTTTTCGCCCAGGCGCTCAAAGACAGCTCCCGCGAATACGACTATGTCGCACGCATGGGTGGAGACGAATTCGTGGTCATTGCTCCCGGGCTCACGGCTGATGCCGCCGGCAAGAAGGCCGAGCAAATGCGAGCTCTGGCGCGGCAGGCGGGAAACGAAGTGTGTGGCGAAGATCTTCTTTCGCTCAGCGTGGGGCGGGCCATATATCCCGAGGACGGCAACGATGCAGAACAACTGCTGGCCGAAGCCGACCGCCGCATGTATCTGGAGAAGCAGAAACACCTTTCGTATAAGGATCGACGTTCGCATCCGCGCATGAAGTGCCGGGTTACGATCGAACTGCAAACTGAGGAAGGAAAGACTCCCGTGTTCGCCAACGTGACCGACGTCAGCCTGGGTGGCTGCTTCGTGGAAACCAGCACCATTCTTTCGCCGGGAAGCAAGATCAAACTGGGATTCTCGATGGATGACGCCAGCTTGTCAGCGGAAGGCGTGGTGGCCAGACTGGATCCTGGGTCCGGGATCGCTGTCCAGTTCCGCGAAATGAACCGGGAAGGCCGCGAGCGGATGTTCAAGATTCTCGAGTTCGTGCAGAAGACGACTACCTACTACAACAACCGCTATCTCGATAGTTTGACCAAGAGTTAATTGCCGCGCCGAACGAAAACGAGATCTCAGGATTGATTTCGAGCGGCATTCTGCAAGGTCGTGGCGCGAACAATCTCGGCACCCATGTGAGCGAGGGGCAGAATCTTATCCGCGAGGCCGCCCTTAGCCACGAAACCGGGCATGCCCCAGACCACGCTGCTGGCTTCGTCCTGGACGTAGATCCGGGCGCCCAGGGAGCGCAACGCTTCGCATCCCTTCAGCCCGTCCTGACCCATGCCAGTAAGCACCACGGCCAGCGCCCGGGCTCCATAGACGCGAGCGATGGAGTGAAAGAGGACGTCAACTGAGGGGCGGCAAAAATTCTCCTTCGGGCCTTGATGAGTCTTGAGGACAACGACTCCCTCTTCCTGACTGGCCACCATATGAAAGTCTCCCGGAGCGATGACGGCGCAACCGGGCGTGAGCGGTTCCCCGGAAACGCACTCCCGTACCGGCAAAGCCGACTTCGCGGAGAGGCGTGTCGCCAGCAGCGAGGTGAAGATGGGCGGCATGTGCTGCGCGATGACGATGGGCACGGGAAAGTTCGCGGGCAACATTGGCAGAAGTCGAGCTAGTGCGTCCGGACCACCGGTGGAGACTCCGATCGCTACGACTTGCACCGGAGATAGCAATCGTGGGCGAGGAATACAGACTGGGGGAGTCTGCTGTTTCGGCGCTACCGGCGCTCCACTCGCGCACAGTTCCGGCAGATGGCAGAGCGCCCGAATCTTCGGGATGAGTTCTCGCGAGATGGCCGCAAGCGTGGCCGCCATGTCGACATTACTCGGTTTGGCAACGTAGTCGGTGGCACCCAGGGACAGAGCCTCCAGCGTAGCTGACGCCCCCCGCTCGGTGAGCGTACTGAACATGATGATGGGCACGCGGGTATCGATCTTGCGCAACTCGCGGACAGTTGCCAGCCCATCCATCTCGGGCATTTCAATGTCAAGGAGGACAATGTCGGGCGTCAGCGCAGAGAATTTTGCCAGTGCGACTCGACCGTTCACAGCCGTACCCGCAACTTCAAGATCCTGATCTTGAGAGATGGCGAGTGACAGTGCCTTGCGAACTACCACGGCATCGTCGACCAGGAGTACCCGCTTTTTTATAGCTTCCGGCACTTAGCCAGGCCTTCCTTTTCGGTTCTTTACCTCATCTTCCGGCGTGGGCGGCCATGCTCTTGACGGGTTCGTGCGTGGGCGTAACGCTGGCCCCGGCCGCATCGATTTTGAACTGTCCCACCAGGCTGCGCAGTTGCTCCGCCATTTCCGCCAGGTCGTTGGCCGCCTTCTGCGATTCCTGCGCGCTCGACGAGGTGCCCCGCGCCGCTTCCGCCACCCCCGCGATGTTGCGCGTGATCTCTTCAGAACCCTTGGCTGCATCCGCCACATTGCGCGTCATCTCATTGGTGGTCGCACTCTGTTCTTCGACTGCGGTGGCAATGGTACCCGAGATGTCGTTGATCTGGCTGATTACGCCGCTGATGGTGCCAATGGCTTCGACTGCACCCTGCGTGTCGGTCTGGATGGCGGTGATCTTGCGGCTGATGTCCTCGGTGGCCTTCGCCGTCTGCTTGGCCAGCTCTTTCACTTCGTTGGCCACGACGGCGAAGCCTTTGCCGGCCTCGCCGGCGCGGGCGGCTTCGATGGTGGCGTTGAGGGCGAGCAGGTTGGTCTGTTGCGCGATGGAGGTGATGACCTTGATGACTTCGCCGATCTCGGCGCTGGAGGCGCCCAGTTTGGCGACGTTGGCGTTGGCCGCCTGGGCGGTCTGCACCGCGTTGGAGGCGACGGTGGCAGCCTCGTGGGCGTTGGATGCGATGGACTGAATGGTGGAGGTCATTTCCTCGGAGCCGGTGGAAACGCTCTGCAGGTTCTGGCTGACCTGCTGGGCGGCTTGGGAGACGACGCCGGCCTGCGTGGAAGTTTCTTCGGAGTTGGTCGTAATCTGCTCACTAGCGGAGGACAGTCCCTGGCTGGCGCTGGCCACCTTCTGGGTGCTGGCCGTTATTTGCCGCATGACATCTTGGAGCTTGTCCATAAACAGGTTGAACCAGGAACTGGCCTCGCCTAATTCGTCCTGGTGGGCGATCTCGAGCCGTTTGGTCAGATCTCCTTCTCCTTCAGCGATGTCCTTCAGCCTGTGGGTAAGTCGCTGCAGTGGAACCGAGACTCGCCGCTCCACCATAATGGTGAGGACGACGGCGCAGGCCGCCGTGACCAGAAAGAGAAGCAGGCCGAAATTTCTTTGCCAGCGAGACCATGCTGTGACCGCTTCCAGTTCGGCCTGAAAGTCGCTGGACAGATTTGTTCTCAGTTCATGCAGTGCTCCTTCCATGTCTTTGTTGTCCTGGGCCAGCGCCGCCACCGCATCTTGCGTTTGTTTCGAGATGCCCTCCCGGCTGTCGATCATGGCGCTATACGCCAACTTGGAGCGCGCCGTCAGGTCCGTCAAACGCTGGACCAAGGCTGTGACCTGCTTCTGCCGCTCGGGATTGAAGCTGGCGTGTTGTCCGACCGACTCCAGAGCTTCGGTCAGCGCGCGGGCGGATTCGTCCGATTGCGCGAGGGCGCCCTTGTCCTGCACCAGAACCGCGTCGGAGTAGTGCTTGGTGAGCTTTTGAAAATCCGCTTCCGCCTCCTGGCTGCTGAGAGCGGCGGGGAACAGTGAACTGGACGCCGTTTCCATGTGTGTCTGGGTGCGCGATCCGCTCCACTGCACCAGCAGGAGCAGTGCAATATAGCCCACGCCCAGGATGCCGATGGCCAAACGGATTGTCGTTCGAATGCTCACATTCAACATGAGTCCCACCTCCAGAAAGCGATCTTCCCCAGAGCGGAATTGGCCGCCGCTGGACGGCCAATTCTTCCCCTATATTGGGGCATTACTTCACTTGCAGCGTCTTGGCGCCTTCAGTGCTCGTCTCGCTGCTTACATAGCCAATCGCGCCCTTGGTCTTGGCCACATACGCCGCCACTTCCGCGTCCGACCCCATCGCCTTCGGCATGGCGCCTTTCCCGGTAAACACCAGGCTGCGATAGAAGGTCTGCAAAGCGGAATCGCTCTTGCCGAGGTACTGACTGATGAACGCTTCGTGCGCCGCCCCGCCTTTAGACAGTACCGGCTCCACATGGGAACCATCGCTGAGCGAGTTGGTTTCTTCCAGGTAGACGCTCTTGAGTTCGTCCGCCGAGATCGAGTCGGCCTTCACGCTGGAGTTGGCGATCACTTTGACCCCGCCCGCGAGGGCGGGGATGGAAGCGAGAGCGAGGATGGCACCAGCTATACGGATTGGTTTCAGGTTCTTCATCATAATATTCTCCTTTGTCTGTCCTCAGGTCTCGTTAGAAGTTGACGCCGGTCTTCACGACCAGCGCGTTGGTGTTGGGCTGGAGTCCCTGAGGGTTCGCAGCGGTGTAGAAGCCGTCAGGATAGTCGCCCGGGATGCCAATCCCATCCATGAAGTGGTCTTCTATCTTGATGTTCACGAATCGGTTCACATCGAAGCGCCCGGTGACGACCTTGTCATACGTGTGGCCTTCGCTTGCAGGATTGATTCCCGCGGGCGTCGTGATCGAGTACCGGGAGTAGTACGAACCCATCTGGAACCACTTGGTGAGCCGGTAAGAACCCGAGACGTACATGCCGCGCACGTCGGTCTCGATCCCAAATAGGCCATTGAAAATCGACTGGTTGCGCCAGTAGCGGCGCCACTCGGAATCGATCTGTAGTTTGCCGAGGGTGTATTCGCTGTAAAACTGGTTGGTCCAATCCTGTTTTGAGTGTTCCTCGTACGGAGCCGAAGGACCGAACAGGCTCGAAGTGCCCTTGCCGGTGATGTCTTCATTCATACGGGACCCACCGACTAACAGGCCCTTGAAGGGCGTCTGCCAGCGCAGGTCGCCGCCGTACTGAAGGCCGCCATAGCTTGAGAAGAGGATGGGAACGTCCTTCAGCAGGTAAGTGTACCCACCATAGGGGCTGTCCTCGCGGTGCCCAGCGTACCCCGTGTAGGAGAGTACCCCGAGATGATGTTTCTTCAGAGAGATGTCGCCATAAATGTCCCCGCCCTCGTGAGCGATGGTGGAATCGCGCATGTCAGTCGGATAGATGCTCTGTGGGAGCAGGGCGAAGGTGTGGAGGAAGTCCAAGTCTTGGGTGTCATTGAACAGACCAATCGTGGTCTTGACCTTGCCCCCGCGAATGCCGAACCAGGGCTTAAGCCGGTAGGACGCGACCGCCCAGTCCAGCGAAGGATGCCATTTGCCCAACTGCCCGAGGTTGCGATCGTAGATCTGCGCGCCGATGCGCAGCTTGTCGGTGACCGCCGTCGAGACGTTGGCGCCAAAATCGGTGAATTCGCCGCTGCCGACATTGGCGGTGTTCATGGTCAGCCAGTTGTTGTCGTCGGTGTGGATGAATCCCTGTGACGCGAACCCATGCACCTGTACCGTCCGATCAAAGAGTTTGAACTCCTGCGCCTGCAGCGCCACCGACGCCCCAAGCAAGAGGGCAGCCCATCCCAGTCTCTTTCCCATCTCGATCATTGTGTATTCTCCTTGTCC
This sequence comes from uncultured Acidobacteriaceae bacterium, assembly GCA_963701935.1. GTDB lineage: Bacteria > Acidobacteriota > Terriglobia > Terriglobales > Acidobacteriaceae > Sulfotelmatobacter. The sequence continues at coordinate 339,259 of CAVPBT010000009.1, forward strand.
TGTTGTGGCGCGAGTGCACCGTGTTTGAGGGATGCGAAACGGTTCGCCGCCCTTATACTCATCGGTGCCCGATCCGCCTTCTTTAGTAACCCTGGATTACTTTTGGTGCGCTCCCTGTGGGCGGTCTTTTCGAGCTTCATCCACAGTTTTGCAATGGTGCGAATTGCAATTACCTCGCCGATCGGCGTGAGTTTTTGGTGTGCATTCCCTAATCCGGGTTCGGACTCGGTTGGGCTGAGGTCTAGGACCTAACTGGAAGCTGCCGCTGCCCTGCTGCGAGGCCGGTCCGAGGGCGTAGCTTGCGCTCGCCGCTCAGCCTCGTGGGTGTTGATCTTGAACTGTCCCACCAGACCGCGCAGTTGTTCCGCCATTTCCGCCAGGTCGCTGGCCGCCTTCTGCGATTCCTGCGCGCTCGACGACGTGCCCCGCGCCGCCTCCGCCACGCCCTCGATGTTGCGCGTGATCTCCTCGGAACCCTTGGCCGCATCCCCCACGTTCCGTGTCATCTCGTTGGTAGTCGCACTCTGTTCTTCGACTGCCGTCGCAATCGTCCCTGAAATATCGTTGATCTGGCTGATCACGCCACTGATGTTGCCAATGGCCTCCACCGCTCCCTGGGTATCGGTCTGGATCGCGGCAATCTTGCGGCTGATGTCCTCGGTGGCCTTCGCCGTCTGCTTGGCCAGCTCTTTCACTTCGTTGGCCACGACGGCGAAGCCTTTGCCGGCCTCGCCGGCGCGGGCGGCTTCGATGGTGGCGTTGAGGGCGAGCAGGTTGGTCTGTTGCGCGATGGAGGTGATGACCTTGATGACTTCGCCGATCTCGGCGCTGGAGGCGCCCAGTTTGGCGACGTTGGCGTTGGCCGCCTGGGCGGTCTGCACCGCGTTGGAGGCGACGGTGGCAGCCTCGTGGGCGTTGGATGCGATGGACTGAATGGTGGAGGTCATTTCCTCGGAGCCGGTGGAAACGCTCTGCAGGTTCTGACTGACCTGCTTGGTGGCCTGCGAGACAACGTTGACTTGAGCGGAGGTCTCTTCGGAATTGGCGGAGATCTGCTGGCTGGTGGCCGATAGTTCCTCGCTGGCGGTGGCGACATGGTCCGCGTGTTCGGCAATGGATTGGACCATCTTGCGCAGGTTGTTCTTCATGCTGTTGAGTAAATCACCGGCGCTTCCAATCTCGTCGTGGTTTCGAATCTGCATGTCCTCGAGCGACAGATCGCTAGCTGCGATCGCCTGGATCATGCCCACCATTTGCGATACTCTTCCGGTCAGGTTTCGCGCAATGTAGATTGCCATCCCAAGGCCTGCTGCCAACCCAGCCAGAATCAAAACAAGAAAAATGGTCGTCATTTCAGATTCTGTGGCAGCCTGCTGCTCGCGAGCGGCCTTAAGGAGACTTTCTCCATTTTCAACGAATTCGACGACGATCTTCTCCATCTCCGCACGTATGCTGTTCATCTCCGCGCCGAGGAGCAGATCCACGGCCTCTTTTCTCTTTCCGTCACGCTCCAGCCCAGCCACACGTTGTGCATCGCGATCATATGCATCAGCCGCTTGGTGAATGTGGGCAAGCATTTCTCTGCCTTTTTCCGTTGTCAGCCGCTGCTTAAGTTCGGAAAATTTCTCACCCAACAACCGGTCTTGTTCCTCGTAGTTCCTCATGTACTTCTCGTCGTCACTAAGGAGAAACGAGCGGATGTCTGTCTTCCGGTTGTCGAGCTCGACCTCCACCGTCCGCATAAGCACGTTTGACCCCGTCCTCTGCTGCATGGTCAGGGAAGCGTCACTCAGTCTGCGGATGGAGTAAATGCTGGCCACACCGACGATTACCAAGATCAGCAAGGGCGTCCCGAAACCCACTGCCAATTTCATTCTCAAACTCAGCTTTTTCATATTGCATTCTCCCGTGTGGCGAAGTCGCCCTGGAAGCTTCGACTTGACCGAACTCGTCGAAATCGCTGCCCGGCCTACTCCCTGTGGCCGATGGTGATTGGGACCGCCATCTGGAACCAGACGGCGTTTGTCGGCGCCCTGTTCTGGACCATCGTGTCGCGCAGGTACTTGAAGGCAAATCCGCCATGGGGGATGAGATTAAAGCGGACTTCCGGCCCGATCGCAAAATCGCGACCGCGGTTTCCATCGTCGTATAGCGCGCCGTTTTTCTGGTCGTTGGTGGTCTGCTTGTAGAGGAACCCGTTGACGCCAACCGCGACCTTCCGGGTGACTTCATGCATGCCGTCGAATTCCCAGGTGAACTCGTTTCCGCTCTGGTAACTGGTCGCAGTATCCTTGAGGTTGATGAGGTATTGCAGTTTGGAGCTGATTTCTTCTTTCCCCTTCAGGTAGGTGAATCCACCAACCGGTGCTGCGGCATAGTTGTTCTGTCCGATGTTAAGAACGTCGGCCGCGCCCCGGCCAGTGCCCGGGAAATAGAGGTCTCCTTCGTAGAAGAAATGCCAATGCCCCTTGACGTACCCCAATCCCAGTGGGCTGACCATCATGTTGCCCACCGCGAACTTGGTGAATTTGCCCGGCGAGACGTGAAGTTCCTGGAAGACAAACGGAATCACAACGACGCTCTCCGCTGTGCCTCCGAGGACATGGAAGCCCCAGTTGTGGTTGACTTTGACGGCGTTCGCGAAGACCCGCAGTTTGAACTCGACGGGCACGGCTTTGCCGTTGCTATCGTACGTCTCGGTGGCGGAAATGAAGGCGGTGTATTCATAGAACATTGTGCCGCCGGGGTGAGGGGTCATGCCAGGCATGACGGTTTCGACCCCGACGGGGTAAACGCTCGCGCCATTTTCCGATGCGTTCGCCACTCCTGCGGTTGCGATCAGGATGCACAAGCTCAGCGGCAAGGTGCCGCGAACGGCTCTGCGCGTCCGCTCGTGCTCCAGTGATTGGTTCATTTTGGTTTCTCCTCAATCTCGATTTCCTGGAATTGGTGCCCAGAACGATCGTGGTATCGAACGTTTCGGTGACCTGGGCCGCCGAACTCTGCTCTTCCGTGCGTATAGTCGGCGGCGTCGAAGATCAACTTGAAGTGCATAGTGAGCCGGATGGGCGCCTCCCAAAGTGCGCGATCGCCTTTGCCGGCGGTTGGACGCGCTCTCTGTTGCGATTTCGTCTACGGATGTTCCTTCAGCCAGGCTATTGCTTTATCCACGTCCGGAACTTCGACCATTTGGATTCCGCTAGGACCAATGTGCGCGGTAAAGCTCTTAATGGCCATATTTGTTATTGCTGAAGAAGCCGACTTGATCGTGATGAAATACTTGACGCCAATTGCTGCAAAGGCTTTGAAGACCTCAGTCTCAATGAGCTTCTGCACGTCCTGGGAAAAAGCTCCTTTAGCTCTTGTCGCGTCCATCACCCATGCTCGGCCTCTATGGGCCCGGGCATGTGCAACTCCCTTATTCAGAATCGCTTCGCGAAACTGAGGAACCTTAATGCTGTAAGTGGACCAAGTGTCAACCATGGTTTTGACTTCATCGTTCCACTCAACGAGAAGCGTACCTGGTATTTCGTGCACTATCATGATTTCCTCCGCGGCTAGCTACTAGCCGGAATTTCCTTCTTCATTCGAAAACCGCATAGGAATTGGCATCCAGAATTGTCAGTCGGCTGCCCATAATGATTGCTCCCGCCTTTGGCGTTCTGCCTCAACCGGTGACTTTGTGTCGGCCTCGGACCCTGCGATTCAATTCGTATAATCGACGGCTGACGGGAACAACTTGAATTGAATCCCGTTGGTCTTCCGCGGCGCTGGATAGGGATCAATCCGAAACCGGATTCTTGCCAAGTGTGAGTCTCATTGCTTCTCCTTCGGAACTAACCGGTTGATCCGGACACACATCAGGACATCTCCCCTCGGTTACCGGCCCGCAGCCGTGGGTTCGAGGTCTCCCACCTGGCACGCCTTGTCTTTGTCCAGTACATGCAGCAAACGGCCGTCCAGCTTGTACACTCCGTGAATCGTCGCCCGCACCGGGCCGCGAAGGGTCTCGGGAGGCGCCTCGAAGGTGGATTCCTCCACCTCGATCACGTCGCCGATTTCGTCCACCAGAAGGCTCACGGCGCCGTCGGGCGTCCGCACCACCACGTTCACGGGCAATTCACCCTGCGGCCGATCCGCAAAGGACAAGCGCCGCCGCAGATCGATGGCCAGCACGATCTGCCCGCGCAGATTGATCAGCCCCTCGACCGCCGGCGGCGCCAGTGGCACCGGGGTCATGGGTTGATAGCGGATCACTTCCTGTACCTGCGGCACCGGTACGCCGAACAGATAGCCATCCAGATGAAACGTGCAGAACTGTTGCGATGCCATCGAGTTGCTCCTATGCACTCCCGGCTTCGGGGCCGACCGCATCCAGCAGTCCGGGAACCGCTGCCCGGACCAGGGCCGGCACATCCAGAAGGTCGGTGACGTGGCGCTGGGTCACGAACGAGCCCACAATTCCCAGGCGCGGGGCGAGCGGCTCGACGGCCGCGCGCTCCTCCACGATGTCGACGATGCGGTCCACGATCAAACCTACGGTGCGCTTTCCCTCGGAATAGACCACCACCTGGATGGACCCGGCATTCGCCAGTTTCTCGGCCTCGCTGGCGGGCGGGATGATTTGCGACAACCGCACCAGCGGGATAATCTGCCCGCGATACTGCATCACTTCCTGCGCGCCGGCGCGCTCCACCACCGTCGTCGGAAACTCCTCCAGCCGCGCGACCATGGACAGGGGAATGGCCACCCGGCCTTCCAACCCATTTTCGGCCAGCAGCAGGGCGTGTTCGTCGCGCACCCGTTCGGCGCCAGCCTCGCTGCGCGCCGCCTCGTGCGCCGCCTCGTGCGCCTCGGCGATGACCCTGGCTTTCTGCGCCAGACCGGGCACGTCCAGAATCAGCGCCACCCGGCCGTCTCCCATGATGGTGGCGCCGGAATAGGCGCTGATCCCTTTGAGTTGCTTGCCCAGGGGTTTGACCACGATTTCTTCGGTATCCAGAATGTCGTCGACCACGAGTCCAAATTCCCGGTTTTCAGCCTGCAGCACGACGATATTCACGTTCTGCAACTCGATTGCCCTCGCCTCTACCTCCACCAGCAGTTCGATCACTTTGCTGGAAAGTTCGGCCACATTCTCCAGAACCAGCTCGGCGTGCTTGTCGTCGCCGTTGGCCTTAGCGGCGACAACCTCGCGGACGGTCTCGTGGAATTTCTGGTGAGTCTGTTCCAGGGTGCACATCGCAACGATGGCCTTGTATTCTTTCAGGCCAGTCCCGTACAACCACTTGCCCAAAGCGCATTCCCTTGCAGAACCGGCTTGCTCGACGGACATCGTGAGCTTTCCATCGAGCACCGCTTGCAGACGGCTCAGCCATTGGTGATGTTTGTCTCGTGCCGCGGCGAAGTCCGGTATCTCGCCGCGGGAAGCCTGCCGCGCGCCGCCGTTGGTTTCCGCCTTGAGCGTCTGGCTGAGGTACACCAAAGGCAACAGACGCCCGCGCAGGCGATATACCGGCGCGCCATGCACCAGCTCAATTCCCTTTCCGGTCTCCTCGGCGTCCAAGCGCACCAGTTCCGACAGGCTGACCTGCGGAATGGCAAACCGCTCTCCGCTGCAGGATGCGATGAGGGCCGGAATGATCGCCAGGGTCAACGGGATCTTGACGCGAACCGTGGTACCCTTTCCCGGCGTCGATTGAATGTCGACCGCCCCTCCGATCTTCTCCACGTTGGTTTTCACCACGTCCATTCCAACCCCGCGCCCTGAAACGTTGGTAACTTTTTCCGCGGTCGAAAATCCCGGAAGGAAGATCAGGTTAAAGACATCGCGGTCGGGCATGCGGTTCGCCTGCTGGGCCGGGATGAGCCCTCGCTCCACGGCCTTCTGGCGGATGCGGTCGCCATTCAGTCCGGCGCCGTCGTCGCTGATTTCGATGTTGACCTGCCCGCCTTCATGGAAAGCACGCATCGTCAGGATTCCGGTGGGATCCTTGCCGGCGCGTTGGCGCGCTTCGGGCGCTTCAATGCCGTGGTCCATGGAGTTGCGGACCAGGTGAGTCAGGGGATCTTTGATGGCCTCGATGATGGTCCGGTCCAGTTCCGTATCCTGGCCCTCCATCACCAGCCGAACCTCTTTGCCGCAACTGTGCGCCAAGTCGCGCACGGTGCGGGGAAACTTGTTCCAGACGTTGCCGATCGGCTGCATGCGGGTCTTCATGACCTCTTCCTGCAGTTCAGTCGCGATCAGATTCATCCGCTGGGACACCGCCTGAAGTCCGGTGTCCTGCGTACTGTTGGAAAACTGCAGCAACTGGTTGCGCGCCAGCACCAGTTCGCCCACCAAAGTCATCAGGCGGTCCAGCAACGTCACGCCCACCCGAATGGTTTCCATGGCGGCCTGGGGATTGCGAGACTCGACCGTCTGCTCCGCCGCGAGCACGTCCTCGGGACGGGCAGTTCCCTCTGCCACCAGAATCTCGCCAACCTTGTGACGGCCCTTTTCCTGAATCTCCAGGGCCTGTGCCAAGTCTTCGGGTTGAACGAGTCCCCGTTCAATCAGGACGCCGCCAATTTTCGTGGGATCTGGCGCCACCTTCTCCCGATCAGAATCCGGCTCTGGCCCCAAGTCGGGAGATACAGGGGCAGGTTGTGCGGCCACCTTTGCCGCGGGAGACTGGGCGGGCACCGCCGCCGGCAGTACCGCGGTCTCGCCCTGCAATTGGGCCAGAAGTGCGATGAGCTGCGCATAGTCTTCCTCGCCGTCCTGACCGGAAGCCTGGATTGCCGCGAGCATGCGCCGGACAGCATCCACCATGGTGAGCAGTCCGCTGGTAATCTCAGCGCTCAGACTAAGCTTGCCGTCGCGCAGCCGCGAGAGCAGGCTCTCGCCCGCGTGCGCCAGCTTCTCCAGCCGGGCGAAGCCCAGAAATCCGCAGCTTCCTTTAATGGTGTGGATCGTCCGGAAAACGCTGGCGAGAAGTTCCTTGGAGGAGGGCTCGCTTTCCAGCTTCACCAGTTCCTGGTCGAGTCGATCCAGGTTCTCATTGCTCTCGATAAGAAAATCCTTAACGATTTCGTCCATTGAACAGTCCCGCCAGTCGAACTTCGTTTGTGCAGTGCACGTCTCGGACCTGCGACCGAGCCAATCTCTAAACGGACAGACGTAGCAGTTCTTGAATCTCTGGTCTTTACGCAGATCGGCATTTGCGGAGACGACTTCAATCAGGAAAGCCGGTCTGGAGCTAACGGGGAACGAGGGGGAGCGAACCTTCAGCTGGCCTCAGGCAGTTTGAGCGGGGTCGGGCAGGGTTCGGATACGCTTGAAGCCCTCCCTCTGTGCCCTTACACTGGAGGCATGCACGTGCACGTTCATGGCGCGGCTGGACCTACGCGGGTTCTGAAGGTTTCGCTTGCCGTGACCCTGGCGTACATCGTGCTGCTGGTGGTGGCCGGGATTCGCGCTCATTCCCTGGCATTGCTTTCCGAGGCCGGACACAACCTCTCCGACTTTCTCGCCTTACTCTTGTCTCTGGTCGCAGTTTATTTTCAGGCGCGTCCCGCCAGTTCGACCAAGACCTACGGCTACCATCGCGCCGGAGTTCTGGCAGCGCTGGTCAACGCCACCTCTTTAGTCGCAGTTTCGTTCTTCATCTTCTACGAGGCCTTCCGCCGGTTGCAGCACCCGGAGCATGTGCAGGCCAGCGTGATGATGTGGGTAGCCGGTGCTGGCGTTGTGATGAACGGAGTGATCGCGCTGCTGCTCTATCGCTCGAGCCGGGGCTCGGGTGGTGACGTGAATATCCGCAGCGCGCTGCTGCACGAGGTGGGCGACACGCTTTCAACGGCGGCTGTGATCGCCGGCGGCTGGGCCATTCTGATCACAGGCAATTACTGGATCGATTCCGCGCTATCGTTCGGAATCGGCGCGCTGATCTTGTGGTCTGGATTCGGGATCGTGCGCGAAACCCTCAACATTCTGCTGGAGGGCACGCCGCGTGGAATGAAACTGGAGAAGATCGAGTCCGCGATCCGTTCGATCGGCGGGGTCAATGATGTGCACGATCTGCACGTCTGGAGCATTGGCTCCGAGACCCACGCTCTGTCCTGCCACATTTCAATTGCCGACATCCCTCCTTCGGTCAGCGAACGCATCTTGCGCGACGTGAAGGAACGTCTGCTGCACGATTTCCGCATCGACCATACGACCATCCAGTTCGAACACGTAGTGTGCGAGGTGGCGCATGGCTGCGTGATTCCCGTGAGTGAGAGCGAAGAACATCATCACCACCACAGCCACTGAGTAGTTTCACCCTCGAGATGGACTTCCCAGGCAGACCGGTTTCATGTAGGATATCGCATCTCGTACGACCGTTCGGTTGGAAGCCGGCGTGCAACCGGGGAGACCGGGTTGCGCGATTCCATCACACGAATCCTGCTGGATCGGGGACCGCGACGTCCAGTTCCCTGGACGTGCAGGGCATTCTTGAACACAAGCTATACAGGTGAGGCCAGGTAGAGATGACGATTCCCGACGACAAGTTCTTCCACGCGGAGGTGACCAAGCGCGTTGATTTTGCTCCCGACCTGTGGATGTTTCGCATCCGCAGCGGCGGAGAATTCCATTTTGTCCCGGGACAGTATGCGACGCTGGGAGTCGAGGCTAATGGCAAGCGCGTCGAGCGGCCGTATTCGATTGTGTCGTCGCCGTCCGAGGACGAGGTCGAGTTCTTCTTCGAGCTGGTACCGGAAGGAGCGCTCACCCCGCTACTGCACAAGCTGCAGCCCGGCGACCCGTTGCTGATGCGCAAAATCCCAAAGGGAAAATTCTCGCTGGATACGCAAAATGAGAAGACGAATCACCTGTTGATCTCGACCGTGACCGGCGTGGCTCCGTTTGTCAGCTACGTGCGCACGCTCTCCAAAAATTGGAAGGAAGGCCGTTTCGACGGCACGCAAAAACTGTACCTGCTGAATGGCGCGAGCCGCCCGTGGGAGTTCGGATATCTGGATGAACTGAACCACTTCGACAAGGACCTGCCGTGGTTCAAGTACGTGCCGACGGTCAGCCGCCCGTGGGATCACTCAGATTGGCCGGGGGAGATTGGACGCGCCGACGACATTCTGCGCAAGTATGCCGATCACTGGGAGCTGGAACCGAGCAACACTCTGGTCTACCTGTGCGGTCATCCCGACATGATCGAGCACAGCAAGGCGATTCTGAAGCGGCGAGGGTTTACTGACAAGGGAGCCGTGAAGGAAGAGGTTTACTGGATACCACCGCATAAGTAAGGCGATCCGTGATTGGGATCTAACTTTCCGCAGGCGCGAAGAAAACCAGCACGGCTAGTTCCTCGGCGATGTCGTGGAAGCGGTGTTCGACTTCGGCGGCGACGAAGAGTACACTGCCCGCGGAAATTTCCCGGTCTTCATCGCCAACTCGAAAGCGGCCTTTTCCACGGACGACGTAGTACATCTCATCTTCATGATGCGGTCGCTGCGGATCAGTGATTCCGGCGGGCAGCACGTAGAGTCCCGCGCTCATTGCTGGTACGCGCAGAAACTCGCGGTACAACTTGCCGCTCTGGGTCCGTTGTTGGTCAATCTCGGCGACGGTCCCGAACCACGCCTTCACGCGAGGATCCCCCCAAAGAACAGATCGGTGAATTGCGGAATCAAGTTGTTGGCCTGCAATGCTCCTTCTGGCTTGTACCACTGGTAAATCCAGTTGATCATGCCGAGCAGGGCGAAGGCCGCGGCCCGTGGGCTCACCGTGCCCTTGGCTGTCCGGGTGCGTTGCGCTTCTTTTTGAACGTCGGCGATCAGGCTCTCCACGAAGTGCACATATTCTTTCTTACGGTGGTTGATGCGCTTGCGGAGCGCCGGCGGCAGCGGATGGTTCTCATGCAGCATGACCGTGATCTCGCGATCGCGCGGGCTGAGCACGACTTCCATGTGCAGGCGGATCAAGGCGCGCAGCCGTTCCACGGGATCGGCGAAGGTGCTTGCCGGGCCGATCACGCGCTCCTGAGTGATCTCCATGGCGTGATTCATGATCTCGAACAGGATCTCGTCCTTGCTCTGGAAATGGTGGTAGAGGCCGCCCTTGCTGAGTTTGAGCGCGGCCGCGACGTCGTTCATCGAAGTCGCGTCGTATCCGCGCTGCTGGAACAGGCGGGCCGCTGTGCGCAGGATTTCCTGCCGGGAATCAACCAGAGTCTCGCGTGCCATCGCGTGCCATGGTAAACAGTTGTGGGCCGGAATGCCAACCGGATGCGGACCTCGGCCGCGACGGCAACGAACCAGACTTCTCCCTTGACACCCGGCGGGGCGGAAAGGTAGCATTTCCAGATACCGACCGACCGGTCGGTATTGCTACAGAAACCGATTTTCCCCAACAAGCAAGGGCATCTTCCTCCCCTTGTGAACCGAGAGGAGCACGCTGGTGGTTACCATTTTTTATGAACGCGACGCGAAGCCCGAGGCACTGAAGGGCAAGACGATCGCCATCCTTGGCTACGGCAGCCAGGGACACGCCCAGGCCCAGAATCTCCGCGACAGCGGATTCAAAGTCATTGTCGGCCTCGACCCCAACCGCCCCAGCGCGCAGCAGGCGCGGGCCGACGGCATGGTCGTCGTGGCGCCCGACGAGGCCGCCAAGCGCGCCGACTGGATCCATGTGCTCACCCCGGACGAAACGCAGGGGGAGCTGTATGAGAAGTCCATTAAGCCTTACCTCCATCCCGGAAAAGTGCTCGGCGTCTCCCACGGCTTTAGCGTTCATTTCAAGACCATTGTGCCGCCCACTGACGTTGATGTGGTGATGATCGCTCCCAAGAGCCCCGGCCATCTGGTTCGCCGTGTCTACACAGAGGGCCGCGGCGTACCGGCGCTGCTCGCGATTCATCAGGATGCGAGCGGCCGTGCCCACGAACTTGGACTCGCCTACGCGCACGGCATTGGTTCGACCCGCGCCGGAGTTCTGCAAACGACATTCAAAGAAGAGACGGAAAGCGATCTGTTCGGCGAGCAGGCTGTGCTTTGCGGCGGCCTCACCTCGCTCATCAAGAAGGGATTCGAGACGCTGGTCGAAGCCGGTTACGCTCCCGAGATTGCTTACTTCGAATGCCTGCATGAAGTAAAGCTGATCGTCGATCTGATTTACGAAGGCGGATTGGCCCGCATGCGTTACTCGATCTCGAACACGGCCGAGTACGGCGACCTTACCCGCGGTGAGCAAGTCGTGGGCGATGCCACACGGCAGGCGATGAAGAAGACGCTGGCCGACATCCAGTCTGGCAAGTTCGCGCAGGAATGGATCGAAGAAAACAAGAAGGGCTGCCCCAACTTCAACGTGCTGCGTGAGAAAGAGAAGCAGCATCCCATCGAAATCGTGGGCGCGCAACTGCGCGGCATGATGAGCTGGCTGCCGAAGGAAGGCAAGAAGGCAGAAGCTCCCAAGCCTCCCACAAAACAGGTGGTGAATGCTTAAGGGAGCCGACATCGTTCTGCGGTGCCTTCGCGCCGAAGGGGTCGAGTTGGTGTTTGGCTACCCCGGCGGCGCGATCATGCCGCTGTACGACGCGCTCGAGGGCAGCGGGGTGCGGCACATCCTGACGCGGCATGAGCAGGGCGCGGTGTTTGCGGCGGAAGGCTATGCGCGGGTCACTGGAAAAGTTGGCGTCGCCATGGCGACCAGCGGTCCCGGCGCGACGAATCTGGTTACCGGCATTGCCGACGCGAAGATGGATTCGGTCCCCCTGGTCTGCATCACCGGCCAGGTGCGCAGCGCGTTGATTGGTACCGACGCGTTTCAGGAAACGGATGTTTTTGGCGTGACGCTCTCGCTCACTAAGTGGAGCCGCCTGGTTCGCACGATTGACGAAATTCCCGAAGCGATTGCCGAGGGATTCTATTGGGCTCGTAGCGGGCGTCCGGGGCCGGTGGTGATCGATATCCCCACCGACATGCTGAAGACCAAGAAAGAATTTTCCGGGCCGGTGAAGTTCACGCCGCACGCCCGGCCTGCCGATGCGAAAGCCGAAGGCGGCTTCACCGACACGATCGTGGCGTTGCTGCAACAGTCTTCGAAACCGGTTGCTCTGGTGGGCGCGGGAGCGAAGCTATCGGGGGCGATTCCGGAATTGCGGCGCTTGCTCGACCATCTGAATGTTCCAACATTCGCAACGGTTCATGGATTGGGCGCGGTCCCGCCCGAGGCGCCGTATTACCTGGGCATGGTCGGCATGCACGGTACCCGCGCCGCGAATACGGCGTTAAACGAGACCGATCTGCTGATGGTATTTGGTGCGCGGCTTGATGATCGGGTGACGGGGGAGCCTACACGATTTGCGCCGCATGCCAAGATCGTTCACTTTGAAATCGATCCTGCTCAGCTGGATCGCGTGCGCCCCTGCGATCTGCCGGTGATTGGAAATCTCACGGATACGATTCCGGCGTTCCAGGCGGAGTTGAAGCGGCACTCGCTGCCTGATTTCAGCGGCTGGCGTGCAGTCGCTTGCGGGGCCGAGCGAGCGGAGCTTGATCCGCGCGGCCTGGCGCAACCCACGATCCGATTCCTCGACGAACTCTTCAGCCGCCTGCCCGAGAACAATGTGGTTCTGACGGACGTCGGCCAGCACCAGATGTGGGCCGCGCAGCGCTATCGTTCCTCCTCGCCGCGGGGATTCATCACCTCGGGAGGACTGGGAGCCATGGGGTTCGCTCTGCCGGCTGCGGTGGGTGTGCAACTCGCAAAACCGGACACGTGCGTGCTCTGCGTTTCGGGCGACGGCGGATTTCAGATGAACATCCAAGAACTGGCCACGGTTCACCGGCTCGGCCTTCCCGTGAAGATGGTCATCATCGACAACAAGTATCTCGGAATGGTGCGGCAGTGGCAGCAGCTTTTTTATCAGCGCAACTATGCCGAGACGGACCTGAGCGACAACCCCGATTTCGTGGAGATCGCCAAGGCCTACAAGATTCACAGCTTCCGGCTGAACGAAGACGCCATGCGCGAGTTTCCAGTCTCGCAGGACACTGGCGATCAGATCGACCGGTTCCTGCGGTCTCCGGAGCCGGAGTTGCTCGTGTTTGATTGCGCGCCGGAGGCTAACGTTTTTCCGATGGTTCCGGCAGGCGCGGCGCTTTCGGAGATGTTGCTGGAAGAGGAACCGACACAATAAGGGAGCAGGCTTATGCAGACCTTTCACATTCGCTATCGCAATACGCAGGGAACGTTGATGCGCATTCTGAACGCGGCTTCCCGCCGAGCGCTCGATCTGCCTGTCGTACACGCCGAACCGGCCGAGCATGATCATCAGGTCACGCTGGCCCTCGATGTGAATCAGAAGCAGGTCGGCCAGCTCTATCGCGAATGGTATGGCATCGCGGACGTCATCAAGGTCGGCTCCGGCTCGGGGCACTCGGCTACGTGGACGGGTTCGCATCCGCCAACGGGCGTGACGATTGAAGAGTCCCGCGCCGCGGCACGAGCTTAGGTTTTAGCTGGGCAAGCATGACGGCTCCTGGGCAGCGTCATGCATCTGGGGGAGCCCGCTGCTAAGCGGGTTCCCCGTTTTTGTCTGGACCAGGTTTCATAGTTTCAAGGTTTCAAAGTTTCAAAGTTTGGCGACTCGACATTGAAACTTTGAAACTTCGCTAAACCATCCTGTAAGCTTTCAATGGGTCTAATAATTATGGATCTCAAACACATTAGCCGTGGAATCACTGAAGGGCGCGACCGCGCTGGCGCGCGCTCCATGTTCAAGGCCGTTGGATACACCGATGCCGATCTCAGCCGTCCCCTGATCGGCGTGGCCAATACCTGGATCGAAACCATGCCGTGCAACTTTCATCTGCGCCGCTTGTCGGCGAAGGTCAAAGAAGGGATTCGCGCGGCGGGCGGCACACCCATGGAGTTCAACACCATCGCGATCTCAGACGGCGAGACGATGGGCACGGAAGGCATGCGGGCATCGCTTGTGAGCCGCGAGTTGATTGCCGACTCGATAGAACTCGTCTGCCGCGGACAGATGTTCGACGCGGTCGTGTGCGTCGTGGGCTGTGACAAGACGATTCCAGCCGCGGCGATGGCGCTGGCGCGCATGAATCTGCCCGGCATGGTGCTGTACGGCGGGACGATTGCTCCGGGCAGCTATAAGGGCAAAGACGTAACCATTCAGGACGTATACGAGGCCATCGGCGCGAACATGGCGGGAAAAATGAGCGACGCCGACCTTCGCGGGTTGGAAGATGCGGCGTGTCCGGGCGCGGGCGCCTGTGGCGGTCAGTACACGGCGAACACCATGTCGACCGTGATGGAGATGATCGGGCTGTCGCCGATGGGCTTCAACAGCGTTCCGGCAATGGATCCGGCGAAAGATGAGATCTCATTCGCGTGCGGCAAGGTCGTGATGAACGTCCTGCAGAACGGAATCAAGCCTCGCGACATTCTGACCCGCGACGCCTTCGAGAACGCTATCGCGTCCGTCGCAGCAACTGGCGGATCGACCAATGCGGTATTGCACCTGCTGGCGATTGCGCGCGAGGCAGGCGTTACGTTGGACATTGACGACTTCCAGACGGTGAGCGCTCGCACTCCGGTGCTTGCCGATCTGAAGCCTTCCGGGCGTTTCGTGGCGTCAGACATGCATCGCGCGGGCGGCATTCGGCTGCTGGCAAGGCGACTCGTGCTGGGCAAGTATCTGCATCCTTCGGCAAAGACAGTTACAGGACAAACGATTGGTGTCGAGAGCGAGACCGCAGTCGAGACTCCGGGACAGGAAGTTATTGTTCCGCTCGAGAAGCCCCTGAAGGCGACGGGCGGTCTCGTGATTCTCAGGGGGAATCTTGCACCGGAAGGTTGCGTGGCCAAGATCAGCGGGCATGAACGGCTGGAGCAGCGCGGGCCGGCACGCGTGTTCGAATCCGAGGAAGACGCGATGGCTGCGGTCACTGCGAAGAAGATTCAAGCGGGAGATGTGGTTGTGATCCGCAACGAGGGACCGAAGGGCGGTCCCGGAATGCGCGAGATGCTGGGCGTCACAGCTGCGATTGTGGGCGAAGGGCTCGGCGGTTCGGTCGCGCTGTTAACCGACGGACGCTTCAGCGGCGCGACCCGCGGACTCATGGCGGGACATGTTTCTCCGGAGGCCGCGCTGGGAGGCCCGATCACCGGCGTGCGCGATGGTGACATGATTCGCTTCAACGTGAACAAGCGCGAACTGGTAGTCGAAATCAGCGACGACGTTTTGCGCCAGCGCATGGCGCAGTGGAAGGCGCCGCAACCGCGTTATCCAAAGGGCGTCTTCGCGAAATATGCGGCCCTAGTTTGGTCGGCGTCGCAGGGAGCGATCACGACGCCGCGGTAGGTTTACTCAACAGTGAGTTGATCTGAATGTCACAGAAGAAAACCTTATTCGAGAAGATTTGGAACGCTCACCTGGTGGCGCAGCCGGCGGGGCGGTCGCCTATCCTTTATATCGATTTGCACCTCGTCCATGAGGTTACGTCACCCCAGGCGTTTGACGGGCTGCGCGCTGCGGGACGCAAGGTTCGGCAGCCGCTGCGCACCGTGGCTACTGTCGACCACAACATTCCCACGGAGCCTCGTGGCACTCCCATCACCGATCTGATTGCAGCAAAGCAAATCTCCGCCTTGCAGGCGAACTGTCAGGAATTCGGCATCCGCCTGTTCGATATGGATTCGCCAGATCAAGGCATCGTCCATGTGATTGGTCCCGAGTTGGGGTTGACGCAGCCGGGCATGACGATTGTTTGCGGCGATAGCCATACCAGCACGCACGGAGCGTTCGGCGCGCTCGCATTTGGGATTGGAACGTCGGAAGTGGAGCACGTGCTGGCCACGCAATGCCTGGCCCAGCAGACTCCGAAGACGATGAAAATCGACGTACGCGGACGTCTGGCAGAAGGCGTGACCGCCAAAGATCTGGCGCTGGGAATCATCGGCCAAATCGGAACTGACGGCGCGACCGGGCATGTGATCGAATATGCCGGGCCAGCGGTGCGGGCGCTCTCGATGGAAGGGCGCATGACGCTGTGCAACATGAGCATCGAAGCGGGTGCGCGGGCCGGCATGGTCGCACCCGACGAGACGACCATCACCTACGTGAAGGGAAGGCGCTTCGCTCCCAGGAATGCGGAATGGGAGAAGGCTGTCGCGTATTGCCACAGCCTCCCGAGTGATGAAGGCGCGACTTTCGACAAGGTCGTGGAGATCGACGGAGCACAGCTTTGTCCATTCGTGACTTGGGGGACGAATCCTGGGATGGTCGCTCCGGTGACGGGGCGCGTGCCGGAGGTCAAGGGATTAGAGGAATCGGACCGGCGCGCCGCCGAACTTGCCTTGCAGTATATGGGACTTGAGCCGGGCAAGAGAATTGAGGATATCGGGATCGATCGCGTCTTCATCGGTTCGTGCACGAACTCACGGATTGAAGATTTGCGGGCGGCGGCGCGCGTTGCCAAGGGACATCACGTGAGCAAGAAGGTGCGGGCGATGGTGGTGCCGGGATCGCAAAGCGTGAAGCGCGTGGCCGAACAGGAAGGCTTGCACCGGATTTTTCAGGAAGCAGGCTTCGAGTGGCGTGAGTCGGGATGCTCGATGTGTCTGGGAATGAATCCTGACATTCTGCAGCCCGGAGAGCGCTGCGCTTCGACCAGCAACCGCAATTTTGAAGGGCGGCAAGGCCGCGGAGGAAGGACGCACCTGGTGAGCCCGATGATGGCAGCGGCAGCGGCGGTTGCGGGGCACTTTACCGACATTCGGAATTGGAAATTCCAGTAGTTCGATTCAATGCGCGCGAGATCCCTCGCTTCGCCTGAAGAACGGCTCCGCTCGGGATGACGCCGAGTAGAACCATTTCAACTAGAGGAACCCAGCCATGAAACCATTCACTGTCCATCGCGGGCGCGTCGCGCCGCTCGATCGGGTCAATGTCGATACTGACCAGATCATCCCCAAACAATTTCTGAAGAGGATCGAGCGCACGGGCTTTGGCCAGTTTGTGTTCCATGACTGGCGCTTCGGCGCGGATGGCAGCAAGAATCCAGACTTCGTGCTGCACGAGCCGCGTTACGAGAGCGCGAGCATTCTGATTGCAGGAAAGAATTTTGGTTGTGGATCGTCGCGCGAGCATGCCGTGTGGGCGCTGGCGGACTTCGGTTTCCGCGCGGTGATCTCGTCTTCGTTCGCCGACATTTTCGCCAACAACAGTACGAAGAATGGTTTCCTCGCCGTGCGGCTCAGCGAAGACGAAGTTGCACAACTCATGCAGCGAGCGCAGCACATCGACGACTACCAGCTCACGATCGACCTCGAACAATGCGAAGTGCGCGACGAGCAGGGATTCCGTGCGAAATTCTCGGTCGACGAATTCATCCGGCATTGCCTGTTAAACGGGTTCGACGACATTGGGCTTACTCTGCAGCACGAAGCGGACATTGCAGCGTACGAGGCGCAGCATCCTGCTCCTTCTGCGCTCAAAGCCTCGTAACAGTCAATACTCGTTACAGGCAATGCTCGTAACAGTCAAGAGAAGTCAAAGCGAGTAAAGATTTGTAAAACCTTCGCCCTAGTCTTGACCTACCCCCCAGCGGCGGTTGATGCTGGTAAAGGGCGGTTTTTACTACAGCAACTGCATTTCTGGTTCCTGCCTGAGCCACTCCTGGGGAGGCCTCTTTAGCTCGAAAATATCCCGCCTCCGGGGTAGAGTTGCCGCAACCGAGCCTACAATGTGTACGTCTAATACTTGCACCTCCCGCCGGGTCTTGTGTCGAAAATCGCGGCGACGGACTAAAACCTGTGAACATGATTTATGTCTCTGAAACAAAGCCGGGCTTGACCACAGTGCGCACATGCCGCATCGTGGCGATTCTCGGCTTTATAACTATTTGCAGTTTTTTCATTGGCTGTACCAGCAGCGCCGACTCCAAGCAGCAGAGGGCGCAGGCCGCGGGCCCGCGCGCCATTTCAGTGGCAACGGCTCCGGTGCAGCGCCAGGACGTACCCGTTTACCTGAGCGGGCTGGGTGCGGTCACAGCGTTTAATACGGCGAACATCAAGAGCCGGGTTGACGGCCAGATCATGAAGGTCAACTTCAAGGAAGGGCAAAACGTGAAGGAGGGCGAACTGCTGATTGAGATTGACGCCCGTCCTTATCAGGCGCAACTGGATCAGATGCAGGCGCAGTTATTTCGAGACCAGGCACAACTGCGCGACGCCAAGCTGAATCTCGAGCGCTATACCGCTTTGATTCCTTCCGGCAGCATTGCGCAGCAGCAGGTCGACACGCAGAAGGCTCTGGTCGACCAGCTCGACGGTACGGTGCGCACCGACCAGGCGCAGATCGAGACCGCCAAGCTCAATATTGTCTATTGCCATATCACTGCGCCCTTCAACGGGCGCGTTGGACTACGGCAAGTCGATCCGGGCAACATCATCCACGCTTCCGACACGAATCCGATGTTGATTTTGACGCAGCTGCAGCCGATCGCGGTGATCTTCACGCTTCCGGAAGATGTGCTGCCCAACGTATCGAAACACATGAAGCAGGGAACGCTTGAGGTCGATGCTTTCAGCCGCGACGACCAGACGAAACTGGCGACCGGCAAGTTGCTGACGATTGACAATCAGATCGATCCGACGACCGGAACGGCGAAGCTCAAAGCGGTCTTTGACAACAAAGACAACCAGCTGTGGCCGAATCAGTTCGTTAATGCCGACCTGCTGCTTGAGATGCGAAAAGACAGTACCGTCGTCCCGACTGCGGCAATTTTGCGGGGTCCGCAGGGGACGTTCGTGTATGCGGTCAACTCCGATAAGACTGTGCAGGATCGCCCCGTTACTGTATCGCTCACACAGGGAGACACGACGGTTATCGCTGCTGGGCTCAATCCCGGCGAAGTCGTTGTCACCGACGGGCAAGACAAGCTGCAGCGAGGCAGCAAGATTGAGCCGCGCGCTGCGAGCCCGACTGGCGTTGTGCCGGCTGGAACTGTAGGTCGGCAGGCGGCGAGAACTCCAGGTTCCGGGAGCGGTTCCCGAACCCCAGTTCCAGGAACATCAGGTTCATGAGTCCTTCACGGCTATTCATTCTCCGGCCGGTCGCCACCACGCTGCTTATGGTCGGCGTGCTTCTGGTGGGGTGGGTTGCGTTCATGCAGCTGCCCGTCTCGGCGCTGCCGGAAGTGGACTACCCGACAATTCAAGTAGTGACGTTCTATCCGGGCGCAGATCCCGACGTAATGGCGTCGTCGGTCACGTCTCCGCTGGAACGGCAGTTCGGCCAGGTGCCCGGGCTGAGCCAGATGACCTCGACCAGTTCCTTTGGCAGTTCGGTCATCACGCTGCAGTTCGGCCTCGATCAGAATATCGATGTGGAAGAGCAGCAGGTGCAGGCCGCGATCAACTCCGGCTCAACTTACCTGCCCACGGACCTTCCGAATCCTCCCATTTACAACAAGGTCAATCCGGCCGACGCACCAATTCTTACGCTGGCGCTAACGTCGGATTCGCTGCCTTTATCAAAAGTGGAGGATCTTGCTGATACCTCGCTGGCGCAGAAGATCTCGCAATTGCCCGGCGTCGGTCTGGTCTCGATCAGCGGTGGGCAAAAGCCAGCGGTACGCATTCAGGCCAATCCTACGGCACTGGCTTCGTATGGGCTGAGCCTGGAGGACCTGCGCGCGGCGCTGGGCCAGGCCAATGTGGATCAGGCCAAGGGCGTAATCGATGGCGCGCGACAGTCCTACACCATCGGCGCCAACGATCAACTTTTTTCCAGCGAACAATACAAACCGATTGTCGTCGCGTATCACAACGGCGCACCGGTGCGGCTGAGCGACGTCGCAAATGTGATCGACGGAACGGAGAATACCCGCCTCGCCGCGTGGATGAATCTGACACCGGCGGTGATCGTTAACATCCAGCGCCAGCCCGGCGCCAACATCATCAGCGTCGTCGACCGGATCAAGAAGCTTCTGCCCCAGTTGCAGGCTTCCCTGCCCCTGGCGGTGAAGGTGCAGATTCTGACCGACCGGACGACAACGATCCGCGCTTCCGTGAAGGACGTGGAATTTGAGCTGATGCTGGCGATCGCGCTGGTCGTGCTCGTGGTCTTTCTGTTCCTACGGAATCTTGCTGCCACCGTGATTCCGAGTGTGGCCGTGCCGCTCTCGCTCATCGGAACATTCGGCGTGATGTATCTGCTGGGCTACAGCCTTAACAATCTGACGCTCATGGCGCTGACCATTTCCACCGGCTTCGTCGTGGATGACGCCATCGTCATGATCGAGAACATCGATCGCTACCTGGAGGCCGGAGACTCCCCGCTGGACGCCGCGTTGAAAGGCGCGGGACAGATCGGGTTCACGATTGTTTCGCTGACCGTTTCGCTCATCGCGGTGCTGATCCCGCTGTTGTTCATGGGAGACATCGTAGGCCGTCTCTTCCGCGAGTTTGCGGTGACCCTGGCGGTGACGATTCTGGTTTCAGCGGGAGTTTCGCTGAGCCTCACGCCCATGATGTGCGCCAAGTTGCTGAAACACCGCAAGGAGGGCGAGCAAGGGCGCTTCTACGAACTCACCGAGGACTATTACAACCGCATCATTGCCTTCTACGGCCGCACCGTGAAATGGGTCTTGAAGCACCAGACCGCAACTCTGCTGGTAACCTTCGGAACTCTTGTCCTTACTCTGTTCTTGTACGTGATCGTACCCAAAGGATTCTTCCCGGTGCAGGATACGGGAGTCATTCTGGGCGTATCGGAAGCGCCCGATTTCATCTCCTTCGATGCCTTGGCGCAGCGGCAGCAGGAACTGGCGAAGGTCATTCTACAGGACAAAGCGGTAGACAGCCTGTCATCGTTCATCGGAGTGGATGGCACGAACACAACTCCGAACGAGGGTCGGATCCAGATCAATCTGAAGCCCCGCGACGAGCGCTCCGAAGACGCGTCCGCGATCATTCGTCGACTCCAGCCCGAATTGGCGAAAGTCGACGGCATCACACTCTACATGCAGCCCGTGCAGGATCTCACAGTGGAAGACCGTGTGAGCCGCACCCAGTTCCAGTATTCCATCGAAGATGCGGACGCGCAGGAACTGGCGCAGTGGACCCCGAAGCTGGTGGCCAAGCTGCGAACTCTGCCGGCGTTAACCGACGTGGCTACCGACCAGCTGAATGGCGGGCTCAAGACGAATGTCACGATCGACCGGGACACCGCATCGCGGCTGGGAATCTTCCCGCAAGCTATCGACAACACGCTGTATGACGCTTTTGGACAGCGGCAGGTCTCAACCATCTTTACGCAGTTGAACCAGTATCACGTCATCCTGGAAGTACTGCCGAATTTCGCGCAGACTCCGGAAGCATTGAAAGACATTTACATCCGCCCCAGCACGGTGACTGCGAACACCGGTGCGCCCACGGCCAACGGAGCAGCCGTGACGACCAGCGGCGCTCCTGTTCCGATCTCGACCTTCACCCGCATGAAGTCGAGTAACGCCTCGCTTGCCGTCAACCACCAGGGGCAGTTTCCCGTCGTGACGCTTTCATTCAATCTGGCACCCGGTGCCTCGCTCGGTGACGCCACCAAAGCGATTCAGCAGGCGGAAAAAGACATTCAGCTGCCTCCCAGCATCCACGCGGCATTTCAGGGAACGGCAGCGGCGTTTCAGAATTCGCTGGCGTCGGAGCCTTATCTGATTCTGGCCGCCGTAATCACCGTCTACATCGTGCTCGGCGTCCTGTACGAGAGCTACATCCATCCCGTGACGATTCTCTCGACGCTGCCTTCAGCGGGAGTAGGAGCGATTCTGGCACTGATGATCACCGGGAATGACTTAACCGTGGTGGCGCTGATCGGCATCATCCTTCTGATCGGCATTGTGAAGAAGAACGCCATCATGATGATCGACTTCGCGCTCGAGGCTGAACGCGAAGAACACAAACCGCCGGAAGAAGCAATTTATCAGGCATGCCTGCTGCGTTTCCGTCCCATCATGATGACGACGATGGCGGCGCTGCTGGGCGGACTGCCGCTCGCTCTGGGATCGGGAACGGGCGCGGAACTGCGCCGGCCACTCGGCATCACCATTGTTGGCGGATTGCTGCTCAGCCAGTTGCTGACGCTTTACACCACGCCAGTGGTCTACCTGTGGTTTGACCGGCTGGCGCACCGGTTCTCGCGCTACCAGATCGGCAATCCGATTCCACAGGAGCCCATGTCGGCGGACTAGACATTCTGGGTAGAAGATGAGTATTTCGGCTCCATTTATTCGGCGTCCGATTGGCACGTCGCTGTTAGCTGCAGCGCTGCTGCTGTCGGGGATTCTCGCCTTTAATTTTCTTCCGGTAGCCTCGCTGCCGAAAATGGACTTTCCGGTCATCAGCGTCGGCGCGGGGCTGCCGGGCGCAGATCCGCAGACGATGGCTTCGGCAGTGGCGACGCCATTGGAGCGCCAGTTCGGACGAATCTCCGGCGTGAACCAGATGACTTCGTCGAGCCAGCTGGGGAGCACCGGAATCGCCCTGCAATTCGATTTGAACCGCGACATTAACGCTGCCGCTCGCGACGTCCAGGCCTCGATCAATGCAGCTCGAAGCCAGCTCCCTGCGAACCTGCCGAGCAATCCGACTTATCGCAAAGTGAATCCGGCGGACGCGCCCATTCTGCTGCTGGGGCTCACCTCCGACACGACGACCGTGCCACAGATGTACGATGCCGCCGACTCGATCCTGTCGCAAAAGCTGTCGCAAGTGGACGGAGTGGGGCAGGTTTTTGTGTGGGGTTCGGCGCAACCCGCGGTGCGCGCCGAAGTGAACCCGACTCTGCTCAACAAACTGGGGGTTGGACTCGACACAGTACGCAACGCCCTGAATGCCGCCAACGCCAACCGCCCGAAGGGATCGGTTTCTAACAGCACGACGTCATATTCCTTCACCGATACAGATCAGCTTTTTACGGCCGATCAGTACCGGCCGCTCATCATGTCTTACCACAACGGAGCGGCAGTGCGGCTCGGGGATGTAGCTGAGGTGGAGGACGCGGTCTCCGACGTGCGCAACCTTGGCCTGATCAATGGCAAACCGGGCATTATTCTGCCAATTTTCCGGCAGCCGGGCGCGAACATCATCGATACGGTGGACCGGGTGAAGGCGATCCTTCCCTATCTGCAATCCTCGATTTCGCCCGCCATGAAGCTTTCGGTCGTGATGGACCGGACGACGTCGGTAAGAGCGTCGGTGAAAGACATCGAAAGAACGCTGCTGATTTCGATCGTGCTGGTGATCCTGGTCGTGTTCCTGTTCCTGCGTACGGTACGGGCAACCATCATTCCCAGCATCGCCGTTCCGCTCTCGCTGGTGGGAACGTTCGGGGTGATGTACCTGCTGGGGTACAGCCTGGATAACCTCTCGCTGATGGCGCTGGCGATCTCGACCGGGTTCGTCGTGGATGATGCGATCGTGGTGCTGGAAAACATCACGCGTTACGTCGAGCACGGCATGGGTGTCGTGCAGGCGACCTTCAAAGGAGCGGCTGAGATTGGATTCACCGTCCTATCGATGAGCGTGTCACTGATCGCTGTGTTCATCCCGCTGCTGATGATGGGTGGAATTGTGGGGCGGCTGTTCCGCGAGTTTGCGGTGACGCTGAGTACAGCGATCGTAGTGTCATTGCTGGTTTCGCTGACCACCACCCCCACGATGTGCGCGAAGTTCCTGAGGCCGTCAAAGACGGAAAAGCACAACATCTTTTACCGCGCCAGCGAGTGGTTTTTCGACGGGATTCTGGCGACTTATACTCGCATGCTGAAACGCGTGTTGTCCCATCAGTTTGCGATGTTGATCGTCACGATCATGGTCGCATTCCTGAGCATCTATCTGTACTTCAAAGTGCCCACAGGTTTCTTCCCGCAGCAGGACACGGGGCGTATTCAGGGATCGGTGATCGGAGCTCAGGATATTTCGTTCCAGTCGATGGCCGACAAGATGCGGCGCTACATCAAGATCGTGATGGCAGACCCGTCGGTCGATACCATGGCTGGGTTTACGGGCGGGAACAGCGCCCTGAACCAAGGCCGATTCTTTGTGATGCTAAAGCCGTTGGAGCAGCGTGGTCCCTGCCAGAAGCAACATTTCTGGCAGGCTTGCCAGTACGTGACGGCCGACGATGTGATCAACCGTCTGCGCGGCAAACTGGCGGTCGTGCCGGGTGCGACGCTGATTCTGCAGTCGGCACAGGAACTCACCATTGGCGGGCGCTATGGCAACGCACAGTACCAGTACACGCTGCAGAGCGGGAACCTGGACGATCTGAACACCTGGGCGCCGCGCTTGCTCACCAAGCTCAGGACCCTGCCCGAACTGCGCGACCAGAACTCTGACCAACAGGATCATGGACTGCAGGCGAAGCTGGTGATCGATCGCGACACGGCGAGCCGTATGGGCATCACTCCCCAAACCCTGGACAATGCGTTGTATGACGCCTTTGGACAGCGGCAGGTGTCGACGATGTATCGACCCTTGAACCAGTATCATGTCGTGATGGAAGTGGCGGCGCAGTTCCAGCAAACTCCCGAAGCGCTGCAAAATATCTATCTGCGGTCGACCGCGGGAACGCCCGTGCCGCTCGCGGCATTTACGCATTTCGAGCCATCGAACACTCCGTTGGCGGTGAATCACCAGGGACAACTGCCTTCGGTGACGATCTCGTTCAACCTGGCGCCCGGAGTTTCTCTCGGGCAGGCAACGGATGCGATTGAAAAAGCCGAGAGTACGATCGGGTTTCCGCCGACCATCCAGGCTAGTTTCCAGGGGACCGCCGCGGCTTTCCAGGATTCGCGGTCGAACATGCTGGTCCTGATCATCGCTGCCCTGGGCGCCGTATACATTGTGCTGGGCATGCTTTACGAGAGCTACATTCATCCCATCACGATTCTCTCCACGATCCCTTCAGCCGGCGTGGGCGCATTGCTGGCGCTGCTGCTGACGCACAACGAACTGAACGTGATCGGGATGATCGGCATCATTCTGCTGATTGGGCTGGTCAAGAAAAACGCGATCATGATGATCGACGTGGCCCTCGAAGTTGAACGGACCCAGGGCAAGAAGCCGGTGGAGGCGATTTTCGACGCGTGCATCCTGCGCTTCCGGCCCATCATGATGACGACGATGGCGGCGCTGCTGGGCGGGCTGCCACTGGCTTTGGGCAGGGGCACCGGCTCCGAACTGCACCGGCCCCTGGGCATCACCATTGTCGGCGGGCTGATCGTGAGCCAGATGCTGACGCTGTTCACGACGCCCGTCGTCTACGTGTATCTTGACCGGTTGCGGCTGGCCCTGCGCGGGGGCGAAGAGGAGTCTTTGCACGAAGGCTCTCCGCCCGTGAGCCCGCGCCCAAGTCCCGCGCACTGAGCCGGTTTACATCGCCATGAGTGAATTGCTGCGCGGTAAGTGACCGACTGAAGGCCTCGTGCAACCTCGCCGCCAGCCTTCGGCATCGCAGCTATCACGACCCCATGCTTGCTGCGCGAAAGACGGTTTGTCCCGTATGATAGGTGTTTACGCGTAATACCGCTTGAGCGAGAGATTCGCCCCGAGTGTTGCCGGGTGCCGGCGAATTTCCGATTTTCGTTTTCGTCAAATTCCTTCAGGAGTCACGGATGCTAAAGAAAGCAGCGGCTCTGTTCCTTGTTTGCGCGAGCATGGCCACATGGATCGGTTGTGGGTCGACCAGCAGCAAATTCTTGTACGCGGCGATTCCCGCCTCGAATCAGATCGTTATCTTCCGCGAAGACCCGAACTCGGGTGTGCTCACACAACTGGCGGGAAGTCCCGTCACCGCAGGGCAGGCGGTGCAGGCTTTGGCAATCCATCCTTCGGGAAAATATTTGTACGCCGCTAACTCCGGCGAGGGTGACATTTCCTTGTACACGATCTCGTCCGCCGGGACACTCACAGAAGTTACACCGCGCACAACCGTGGGCGTATCCCCTCAGTTGCTTGCTATAGACCCGGCCGGGGCGTTCCTTTACGTCGGTAACTCCGGCTCCTTTAGCATCTCGGTGTTTTCCATCACCGCCAGTACAGGCCTGCTGACCCCCGTTCCCGGCAGCCCTTTCCCCATGGGAGTCAGTCCGATCAACATGGCTCTGTCGCCATCGGGAGGCGTTCTTTACGTCACCGGTGGAGGCTCTCTAGGCTCATCCGGAAACGTGCAAGCGTTTACCGTCACCAACGGCGTTCCCAGCTTGATCACAGGCTCGCCTTTTGCGACGGGGTTGAGCCCCTACGGATTGGCCATCGCCCCCGGCGGCGGTTTTCTTTACACGGGCAACAACACGGACAATACCATCTCGGAATTCTCCATCAACTCAGATGGGGCGCTCACGCAGCTTGCCAGCTCTCCGTTCGGAACACAATACTCCGGGCCGGTTGCGCTGCAGATCGACAAGTCCGGCAAGTATCTTTATGTGGCCAATCAAGCGTCCACGAATCTAGCCGGATACTCGATCGGCACCGATGGCTCGCTGATCGTGCTGTCGACTTCGCCGTTTGGAACGGCTGCGAACCCAAGCACGATTGCGATCGATTCCGGCGGAAAGTATCTGTTTGTCGGCAACCAGAAGAGCCCTGTGATTCAGTCTCTTAGCTTGGACACCAGCAGCGGAACACTGACTTCGATCGCGTCATACGGAGTCCCTAATACGCCGACTTCAATCGTGGCCCAGCCCTAGTTTTGCGTCTGAGCGGAATGCATACAGCCCTCGAAGTCGAGCCGTCGGAGCCTTACGCCCGCCGAAAGAATAACTTTATGGTCCTGAAGGTTGCCCCGCCACTCGTCGTAACCGACGCGCAACTCGACGCGTTCGTACCGGCGATTCGAGAAGTAGTGGAGATTGCTCATTCGGCCGGAGTTTTTTGGTCCGAAGCCTTGGGGCTTGCGCGGCGCGCCTTCCGCGGTTAGTCTAGCCTCCGTTGGCGCAGCGTGATTTAACATGCGGGTGACAATTCGGCCCCGGGCCACTGGGACAATACGCGGAACGGTACGCAGGACGCGGGTACAACCGCAAACAGCGACCAATCATCTAAGTCCGTAAGCCATGATGTCCGGCAGGTGATGGCGCTGACGCCGTGCCAGGACGAGGATCCACACAAATGAAAATCGCCAGCGCCGCGAGCGCCTTCCCCAAACATTACTATTCTCAGAAATTCCTGCTGGAAAAACTCCAGGAATACTGGGGCGACCAACTGCGGAATCCGGCGATGTTGGCGCGGCTGCACCGGAATGTTGCCGTGGAAGGCCGCCACCTGGTGATGCCTCCGGAGAAGTACTACGACATGACAACCTGGGGCCAGGCGAATGATGTCTGGATCCAGTGCGCTCAAGAATTGGGCGAACAAGCGCTGTGCCGCGCGCTGCACCATGCGGGGCTTGAATCCAGCGCACTCGGCGCCCTGTTCTTCACTTCCGTTACCGGCATCTCCAGCCCTTCGATTGACGCTTTGCTCATCAACCGCATGGGCCTGCCGGCAAACATACGGCGCGTGCCGATCTTCGGACTGGGCTGCGTAGCTGGTGCAGCGGGAATTGCGCGCGCAGCCGACTATGTGCGTGCCTATCCATCGCAGGCGGCGGCTTTGGTGTCGGTCGAACTCTGTTCTCTAACGATTCAGCGCGAAGATCTTTCGGTGGCGAATCTGATTTCCTCGGGACTTTTTGCGGATGGCTCGGCAGCGGTCATCGTCACGGGTGGCGACCTGAATGCGGCTGGACCCGAGATCGTAGCGACTCGATCTGTCTTCTATCCTGACACCGAAGAGATGATGGGATGGAACATCACCGAGAAGGGCTTCCGCATCACGCTCTCACCGGAAGTGCCGGTGCTGATTCGTGAACACCTGGGGCACGATGTGGATGCATTCCTGGGCGACCACGGACACAAACGCGGCGACATCGGAAGTTGGGTGCTGCATACCGGCGGGCCGAAAGTGCTGGAGGCAACGGCCGCCGCGCTCGATCTGCACAACGGCCAGCTCGACGCTTCCTGGGATTGTCTAAAGAAAGTTGGGAACCTCTCTTCCGCATCTGTTTTAGTGGTGCTGGAAGATGTGATGAAGAACAGACGTCCGGAACCGGGTACGCTCGGCGTGCTTGCGGCGATGGGTCCGGGATTTTGCTCCGAGCTTGTACTCCTACAGTGGTGAGGTTGGCAGTTGCTGAATTCGACTGATGTATTCGTGATTGGTGGCGGTCCCGCGGGACTGGCGGCGGCGATCGCTGCGCGCCAGCGGGGCTTTCGTGTCATCGTCGCCGATGGTGCGCAGATGCCGATTGATAAGCCGTGCGGCGAAGGGCTAATGCCAGATGGATTGGCGGCGCTTAAACAACTCGGGGTCTCGGTTGAGCCGGAAGGGTCATACCCTTTCCGCGGCATTCGTTTTCTTGCTGCTGGACTTGCAGTGGACGCGGCGTTTCCCCACGGAGCTTCGGGAATGGGCGTGCGACGAACCGTTCTGCACCGTCTCATTGCGGAGCGGGCGGCCAGCCTGGGAATCGATTTCCTGTGGCAGACACCCGTGACCGGCATTTCAGATGATGGAGTTCTGCTGGGCGCCCGCAAAATAAACGCCCGCTGGATTATCGGCGCCGATGGCGGCAACTCGCGGGTGCGGCGCTGGACCGGACTCGACGCGTTTCGCAAGCGAGATTGCCGCTACGCGTTTCGGCAACACTATCGCGTGGCGCCGTGGACCGACCGCATGGAACTCCATTGGGGAAGGCTCGGAGAAATCTACGTCACGCCCGTTTCGAAAGATCAGGTCTGTGTGGCCCTGATTTCGCGCGACCCGAAGCTGCGTCTGACCGAAGCGTTGCAGCGGTTTCCGGAATTGCAGGCGCGGCTCGACGGGGCCGGTGTTTCGTCCACCGAAAAAGGCGCGCTGACTGCCACGTGCACACTGAAGCGCGTGAGTCGCGGAAACGTTGCACTAATCGGAGATTCGTCGGGCACCGTCGATGCCATCACCGGGGAGGGACTCTGCCTCGCTTTCAGTCAGGCCATGGTGTTGGCGGATTGTCTGCGGACTGGAGATCTGGCTCGTTATGAACACGAGCATCGCCGGCTGGCGTTGCGGCCGCTGCTTATGGCTAGGTTGATGCTATTGCTCGATGGACGTCCGCGCCTGCAACGGCGCACGCTGCAGGCCTTTCAGAAACACCCGAATGTGTTCCAGCGCTTGCTGGAGCTGCATGTTGGGGTGCTTTCGCCCCTGCATCTAGCCCTGGATGGTCTAACGCTGGGATGGGGACTGTTAACCGCATAACCACATGAACGTCATAACGCACAAGGCTTTCAACCGAGCCCCCTGGCGCGAGATGGGCGCGGTCCTAATACTGCTCGCTGCATTTGTCATTTCCTCGTCGGCTCAGAATGCTGCCTTCCAGCTGGATCCCGCACAAACGTCCGTCAAGTTCACTCTCGGCGACGTCCTCCACACGGTGCACGGAACGTTTCACTTGAAGCAGGGAGCATTGCAGTTCGAACCGGCCACGGGCAAGATCTCGGGCGAGATTGTGGTCGACGCCAAGAGCGGCGAGAGCGGCAGCGGCATGCGCGATCGCAAGATGCATAAGGAAGTTCTGGAGAGCGAGCGCTATCCGGAAATCGCTTTTCGTCCCGACAAGATTGAAGGCGCTGTCGCAAGTCAGGGGAAATCTTCCGTGAAGGTTCACGGCATGTTCAACATTCACGGGGTGGACCGCGAAATCGTGGTGCCTGCAGAAATCGAGATCGCCCCAGACCACTGGACTGCCACGGTTCACTTCACCGTTCCCTACGCGAAGTGGGGAATGAAGAATCCGAGCACGCTGTTCCTGCGAGTGAATGACTCAGTGGAGATTGATCTGGTGGCGGCCGGCACCGTGGCGAAACAGACGGCGATCAGTTCCGCTCAGTAGCCATCCTGTCAGTAGCCATCCTGCGGAACGACTCCTTTTCCTTCCGTGCACTCATAGCAACGGCCAGCCGCAAGATTCTTGAACTCTTCCGTTCGCCCGCTGGGCCAATCGATCACCACCCGGTCGATGTGGTCGCGTTTTTCCAAGCCAAACGTCACCGGCAGCTCGGACTGCGACAAGTAGCTCGAACCGCCTTTCACCAGCCGAGACTGCGTCACGCCTCCTGCAGATACGCGCACCATCGCACCGATCCCATCACGGTTCGATTTCGTCCCCACCAGGCGAAAGCGGATGCTGCGGTTTCCGCTGAACTGATCGTTACGATAGAGATACGCGGGACCGTTGTTGGTGGTGAGCAGCAAATCCAGATCACCGTCGCGGTCAAAGTCTGCGTAAGCAAGGCCGCGCCCGACTTTGGGCTGATCGAACTCTCCGCCAACTTCCGCCGCGACCTCACGAAAGATCCCTTTGCCACGATTGAGAAAAAGCTCAGGCGGCTGCGCATATCCCACGTTGCCGCGAATATTGCGCACCGTTTCGTCGATGTGGCCGTTGGCAACGGCGAAGTCGAGCCAGCCATCGAGGTTGACGTCCAAAAAGGCGCAGCCAAATCCGAGGCTGTTGCGGGACGCGATGCCTACACCGGATTGCGGCGCAATGTCTTCGAAACTCTTGCCGCTCATGCGGTAGAGCCCGATCATTTCGTTGTCGAAGTTCGTGATGGCGACGCCGGGCGTACCAGAGTTATCGAAGTCAGCTACGTCGACTCCCATGCCCGCACGCGCTTTGCCTTCGGTGCTGAACGCAAGTCCAGTCTCCACTGCGGCATCCTTGAAGGTGCCATTGTGCTGGTTACGGTAGAGCTTGTTAGGCTGCGTGTCATTGGCGACGAGCAGGTCGGGCCAGCCGTCGTGGTTGCTGTCGAAGAGTGCGACGCCCAGCGACTTCGAACTGCTGTCGAAGATTCCACTCGCCGCGGTGACGTCTTCAAACGTACCGTTACCACGATTATGGAAAAGCCAGCAGGTGGCTCCGCGATAGGCTTCCGGCGTGCAGTACGATTTGTGCTTCCCGTCGAGGCTGCAGAACACGTCGTGTTCCGGCGACCACTTCACATAGTTGCAGACAAAAAGATCGAGCAAACCGTCGCGGTCGTAGTCGAACCACAATGCGGACGTGCTGAATCCCTCGCGCTTGCCCAGTCCGCTGGTGTTGGTGACGTCGACGAACGTGCCTTTCCCGGTGTTGCGGAATAAGCGATTCTGCCCCACGCAGGTGATGAGAATGTCAGGGAAGCCGTCGTTGTTGTAATCGCCTACCGCGACACCCATGCCGTACATCTCGACATCGAGTCCCGCGCGTGTCGTCACATCGGTAAAGGTGCCGTTGCCATTGTTGTGATACAGGCGCAAGGTGGTGCGGCGTTTCTTGTGGCCCGGCCAGTCCGTGCCGTTGATCAGCAGAATGTCCTGCCAGCCGTCGCGATCGTAGTCGAGGAAAGCACACCCGGAGCCCAGAGTCTCAGGAAGGAACTTGCCGCCGAATGCTCCGCTGTTGTGCTGGAATTGGATTCCTGCCGGACCGGTCACATCGGTGAAACGAAATCCGGGAGAAGCCGCCGCCCCCGTCTGTGCCGCGAGCGCCTGCAAATGAGGCAACTGCGAACAGCCTGCTAGTCCCGCCATCCCCCATAGGAAAGACCGACGATTCACGGAACGTTCACCAGCCCGGCGCGAATCGCGTACACCACGAGTTCTGCAGTCTTATGAATTCCCAGCGAGTTCATGATGTTCGCGCGATGAACGGCCACAGTATTTGCGCTCAGGTCGAGCGCGGTCGCAATTTCCTTGTTCGACTTGCCATCGACGATCATCTGCAACACTTCGAGTTCCCGCTGGGTAAGCGCGGCGCTGCGCTCACCCTTCAGCACCGACCGCTGCTCGACCGTCGGATCGAACACGGTTTCCCCAGCGGCCACCTTGCGAATCGCTGCTCCCAACTCCAGGTCCATCGCGTTCTTGAGGACGTATCCCTTGGCGCCGGCCTCGATCGCCTGCCGCACCCACGTGCTCTCCGTATGCATACTCAGCATTAGAACCGCGGTGTCCGGCGAATCTTCAATGATCTGCCGCGTTGCCTGCAGACCGTTCATGCCCGGCAGAGCGCAGTCCATCACCACCACTCGGGGATGAAGCTCCTTCGCCAGCTTGATGGAGTCCTCGCCATTGCCCGCTTCGCCGACCACTTCCATGTCAGCCTCATCCTCGAGCATTCGGCGGAAACCGCGCCGCACCAGGCTGTGATCATCCACCAGCAATACTGTGATCTTCTTTTCCATAAGACTCCGCTTTCTCCCTCGGGACAGTTAGATGCAGGCGAGTCCCACCTTCCACTGGACTCGAAAAAACAATCTGCCCGCCCATCAACTCGGAGCGCTCGCGCATCGCTACCAAACCAATCCCACGCTTGTTCGGACGCTCGGCGAACCCAACGCCGTGATCTTCCACTTCCAACTCGAGCGCATCGGGCAAGAAGCGCAAACGCACCCACGCGGCTTTGGCGCCCGAGTGCCGCGCAATATTGTTCAACGCCTCCTGCAGCACGCGATAGACATGAACGCCTGCGCCGCCATCCACGGCAAACGACACGCCCTGCTTCTCATAGGATATGGCAATTCCGGTTTGTCGCTCTATGGTCGGGATGTACCAATCGAGCGTGCTCTCCAGTCCAGCCTCGTCCAGCATTACCGGGTGCAGCGCCTGAGACAGACTGCGAACCTTCTCCAATGTAGTCTGCACGACCTGGAGAACTTCCTTCAAATCCGCTCGCAGCGACGACCCCTCGGGCGCGTGCGTTCCCGCGCGGCGCAGCATGGAACCGACAGCCGTGAGAATCTGGCCAAACTCATCATGCAGCTCGCGTGAAATATACCGCAGCGTGGATTCCTGCGCGGCAATCAGCTTCTGCGCTAATTCGCTCCGGCGCTCGGAGACCTCGGCCAGGCGCGCGAACAAGCGCCGGTTCCACCGAATCACCGAAAGACCATTCAGCAGAATTGCTAACAGGGTCGCGGCTAGAAATACGTAGACCTGCATCTGCACGCGATCGTAAATCTGAACGATTCTCTGTCCAGCCTGCTCTTCATTCTCGCTGTTTTGCACGAGCAACCGGGCGACGGCGGTGCTCAACGCCGCCTGCCGCTCCTGCAGGGATAGCTGAATCTCATCGCGCGCCTCTTTTTCCTTGCCGTCATGCGCAAGCGCGAACACGCGGTCCACCGCATCCCAGAACTGATTAAAGTTTGCAGTGAGAAAGGTGCTCTGCTCTGCAGTTCGGCTGGCCGCGGCCAGTCCAGCCTCCAGTCGCATGGCGTCATCCAGGTCGGTGCGAATCCGCTGAAACTGCGCCGACCAGGCAGTCAACGGATAGGGCTCATCGCTGCTCACCATGTCGCGCATAGCCACGGCGAGCAGGTTGAGATCGTTCTGGATACGCAGCAACTGCAGCGAATCCTTGCGGTTGCGGTCAACCAGTTCGGTCTGCAACTTGCGCAGGCCAGTCACCTGCCACGTGATATAGGCCGAATACGCCACCACCGCAGACAGCGTGATGAGCAGGCCCAGCAACAGGCCCAAGGTCGGTGATCGGTCCGGCGAAGACGGGCGAGACACGCCCCGAGCATACAACGTCGGCAGGGCGCGTGTCACAGGCCGGCTCCGGCGCACGCTACGCCCGCAGATGTGTGACAATGCAGTAATAATGAAGCGAATTCGGACCCAACAGAGTCAAACAGTAGATTGAGCGTCCCAGATAAAGAAGCCGCGAAGTCTCCTAAGATTCAGCGTCTGAAGGCCGTTTGGCCCGAAGTCTGGAAGCTGATGCGCCCGCGCCGCGCACTGCTCGCGCTGGGCTTCGTGCTGATGGTGATCAACAAGCTCGCCGGATTTGTTCTGCCCTATTCCTCGAAGTTCCTGATCGACAATGTAGTGGGCAAGAATCAAACCTGGCTGCTGCGCCCTCTAGTGTTTTCAGTGTTGTTGGCGACGCTCGTTCAAGGCGTCACGTCTTTTTCTCTGACCCAGTTGTTGTCGAAAGCGGCCCAGCGCCTGATCGCCGACCTTCGTGAGCAGGTACAGGCACATATCTCGCGCCTCCCCGTCGCGTTTTATGATGCCAACAAGGCAGGAGCCCTGGTCTCGCGCATCATGAGCGATGTTGAGGGAGTCCGCAATCTGCTGGGCACTGGCTTGGTCGATTTTGCGGGAGGATTGGTCGCTGCCGGCATTGCGCTCGCCTTGCTGCTGCGCATCAGCGCACCGCTTACTTTGATTGCGGTTGGTTCTCTCGGCTGTTTTGCGTTCGCACTGAACCGGGCATTCTCAATCATTCGACCTATCTTCCGCGAGCGCGGCAAGATCACTGCCGAAGTGACCGGACGCCTCACGGAATCGCTGGGCGGCGTCCGCGTAATCAAGGGATACCACGCCGAGAAGC
The DNA here is from genome assembly GCA_963701935.1 of uncultured Acidobacteriaceae bacterium. Lineage (GTDB taxonomy): Bacteria > Acidobacteriota > Terriglobia > Terriglobales > Acidobacteriaceae > Sulfotelmatobacter. The sequence goes on from CAVPBT010000009.1 coordinate 373,740, forward strand.
GTGAAGAGAGAATTTTCGCAGGGGGCGTGCGGCGCCTGCTGGATAACGTCATGCGGACCTTAACCGCGACCTCTCTGATGGGGCTTTCCGCCAGCGTGCTGCTGGGAGTGGTCGGAGCGGCCACCATGTACATCGGGGGGCGTCAGATGTCGGCCCATACACTTACGCCCGGCAGTTATTTTTCCTATAACTTTCTTCTCGTGTTTTTGATCGCGCCCGTCATGCAGGTGGTGCAGATCGGCACGCAGCTGACCGAAGCGCTGGCTGGTTTGGAGCGCACCCAGGAGATCATGGCGGAACGGCCCGAAGATCAGGACCCGAAACGTACCGTCCAGCTTCGCGACATCGTAGGCACAGTGGAGTTCGAGAATGTGACCTTCAGCTACGACGGCACCCACGACGTGCTGCGCGACATTTCTTTTCGGTCCGAGCCAGGAACGGTGACCGCGCTCGTCGGTTCGTCGGGATCGGGCAAGTCGACGACCATCGGATTGATTTCCGCTTTCTATGTGCCTTCGAAGGGGACGGTCCGCGTCGATGGCGTGGACTTGAGTGCGGTGCGCCTCGACTCGTTCCGCACGCGCCTGGGCGTTGTGTTGCAGGAGTCATTCCTTTTCGACGGGACGATCCGTGCGAACGTCGCCTTCTCGCGGCCCGATGCCAGCGAAGAAGAAATTATGCGCGCCTGCCGCATCGCGCGCGTCGACGAGTTTGCCGAATCGTTTGTCGACAAATACGACACGATCGTCGGCGAGCGAGGCGTGAAACTCTCGGGCGGCCAGCGGCAGCGGATCTCGATTGCCCGCGCGATCCTGGCCGAGCCGCGCATCCTGATTCTGGATGAGGCAACTTCCAGCCTCGACTCGGAATCGGAACAAATGATCCAGCAGGGGCTTTCTTATCTAATGCAGGGCCGGACTACCTTCGTCATCGCGCACCGGCTCTCGACGATTCGCCGGGCTGATCAGATTATGGTCATGGAACAAGGACAGATCGTGGAACGGGGCACTCACGCGCAGCTCTACGCCCTTCGCGGTCGCTACTACGACCTCTACACGCGCCAGCACGGAGTCGAAGAAAATCTGTTCCTCGCTCCCGGAGAAGGCGACGCAGTCGCCGTCAACGGCAATGGCGCGGACGGCAAGAACGGCGACGTAAAGGCGGCCGATGCTCTGCGCGTGCTGCGGGGAGAAATACGCTAGCACCTATGGCCACAGCCCCTCCAATTTCTGTTTCGCGCGGTACCGTTGCCATCCGCAGTGAGAACCTGTGCCGCCATTACCGCATGGGCGAGACCGTGATCCGCGCGGTCGATGGCGTCTCTCTCGATGTACGCGCTGGAGAGTTTGTCGCGCTCCTCGGAAGTTCGGGCTCCGGGAAATCATCCGTTCTGAATTTGATCGCCGGACTCGATCGTCCGACGTCGGGAAGCGTCTTCGTCGGAGATCGCGACCTGGCGAAGCTCTCGCGCGAAGAACTCGCAAAATACCGCTTGCATGTTGTGGGGATGGTCTTCCAGTCGTTCAATCTGATCGCCAGCATGACGCTCACCGAAAACGTGGAACTCCCGCTCCGTTTTGCCGAGGTCGATCGTGCCGAGCGTTCCAAGTTGGCGCGCGAGGCGCTGGAACGCGTGGGATTGCGTGCTCGTATGGACCACCGCCCCAGCGAACTCTCCGGGGGCGAACAGCAGCGGGCAGCGCTGGCACGCGCATTAATCAATCGTCCGCAGGTTCTGCTGGCCGACGAGCCCACCGGCAATCTCGACAGTCACACCGGCACCGAGATTATGGACATGGTCCGCCAGTTCAACCGCGAGTTAGGGATGACCGTCGTGATGGTCACGCACGAGCGCGCGCTGGCTGAGCGCTATGCGCAGCGCATGGTTTTTCTGGCAGACGGCAAGTTGATCGACGATCGGCCTAACACGCCGAATTCTGACGGAGGACGATCGTGAAGATTCCAGATCTGACGGAACTCGCCCTGAGGAATCTGCGTGAGTCGCTGCTTCGGAACTCGCTGACGACGATCGGCATCTCGGTAGGAGTGGCGTCGCTGGTAGCGATGCTTTCGCTGGGCATCGGCCTGCAACAGCTATTCTCTCGTCGCCTGGCAAAATCGGGATTGTTTGATACCGTGATGGTCACCTCCCGGCGCGATCTGCGCGGCATGGGTCGTGAGGAGGAGCGCAACGGTCCACCTCCCGGCGAAAGCCGCATTCTGGACGAATCCGCGCGCCTCGAAATGGAACGTCTGCCGAACGTGATCGAGGCCTATCCCGACATTCGTTTCATCTCGGAACTGCGCTACGAAGACAAGCCGCACCTGACGATGATCGCCGCGCTGCCGCCGTCCGCAAAGTCCAACGAGTCGTTCGACGGCATGCAGGGCGGCTTCTTCACCTCGGACACTGCGCCTGAAGTCATTCTGCAAAAAACCTTTGCCGAGGAGCTGTTGGGCAAAACCCCGTCTCGCGGGATCGATGAAACCAATGTCGCCGATCTTGCGAAACCGCTGCTGGGCAAGGAATTGACAATGCGCTACGCGCAGCGCTCAGCCACTCCGGCTCAGCCGTCACCGCCAAGCGCAGCTGCCGCAAATCCCCCCGACGACGGCCTCGCCGCCGCCGCATACTCCGTGGTCTCTCGCCAACAGACGCTGAAAATTGTCGGGGTCTTCGACCTTGATCCCGAGAGCATGCGCGGTCCAACTCGTGCCAAAGTATTTCTGCCGCTGAAACTTGCCCAGAGCCTTCACATCATGCAGCCTACCGACCTGAGGGAGGTTGCGCGAGCCGCGAGCGACAGCCCCGTGTATTCCTCCATTAGCGTGAAGGTGAAGAATCCCGCGCAAGTTCAAGGAGTAGAAGACGCCATCAAGAAAATGGGGTTCGGCACGTTCTCCATCCTCGACGCGAGCCGCGGCCTGCAACAGGTGTTTAAAGTCTTGTATGCCTTTCTCGGAATTTTCGGAAGCCTCGCTTTAATCGTCGCCTCCATCGGCATCGTGAACACTCTCGTGATGGCGATCCTTGAGCGCCGCCGCGAGATCGGCATCATGAAGGCAATCGGTGCCAGCGATGGCGACATCAAGAAACTCTTCTTCGCCGAGGCCGGCGCGATGGGCGTTTTGGGCGGTATTGTGGGCGTTGCCTTCGGCTGGATCATCGGCCAAGTTATCAATTTCGGGACCAACATTTATCTCAAACGCCAGGGTTTTCCGCCTGAACATTTCTGGGCGGTTCCGTTCTGGCTTGTCGGCTTCGCCATCCTCTTCGCGTTTCTCGTGAGTCTGATCTCGGGCTTATATCCCGCTGGACGTGCAGCCAAGCTCGATCCCGTACAGGCGCTGCGTTACGAATAAACTAACCTGCATGATCCGCGCCGTCAGGCTTGCCTTCCTCATCCTGTTGATGACTGGAGGCTGGGCCACCGCGCAGAGCCGCATCGATTGCAGCGCGCTGAACAGCCGCATCCTCAAACAAGTTGTCCACTATTGCGTCTACTTGCCGGCAGGCTACGATGGCGGTGCCACGCAGCATCCTCCGCGCCGCTATCCAGTGCTCTACTTTCTGCATGGCCTGGGCGACAACGAGCAAACGCTGTTCAACAGCGGCGGCTGGACCCTGCTCGACGATCTGCGCAACCAGCACAAGATGGGTGATTTTCTGATCGTCGCTCCGGAAGGCCGTCGCAGTTTCTACATCAACTCCGCCGACGGTTCCGTGCGCTACGACGACTTTTTTCTGCAGGAGTTCATCCCGCAGATCGAACGCAAGTATCGCATCCTTCCGGGACGCTCGGGACGCGCTGTCAGCGGCATCTCCATGGGCGGCTATGGAGCCTTGCGCTTCGGCTTCGCGCATCCTGAATTATTCTCCGCCGTAAGCGCGCAGAGTGCCGCCCTCATTACCGAATCGCCGCAAACGCTGGATTCCGCGTCGCAGACAGGATCGCCTTTGCAGGAAGTGCTGGCGCCGGTATTTGGCAAGCCAATCAACGTACCTCACTGGAATCAGAACAGTCCGTTGGTTCTGGCCAGAAGAAGTGCAGATGCGCTGCGCAAGCTCAGCATCTATTTCAACTGCGGACAGGATGACAACTATGGTTTCGAAAAAGGAGCGGTAGTTTTACACGAGGAACTACAGAAAGAAGGCGTCAAACACGAATATCACGCGTACCCCGGCGATCACAGCCTGACGTATTTTCTTTCACACTTCGCCGAGGTCATGGAATTTCATTCCAAAGCTTTCGGCCTGTTGCCGCAGCACTGAGATTGATCGCTCCTGTTGTAAACTAACCAAGCGCCCAACCGCAGCCCTGGTAAACGTGCAATAACCGGAGAGGTGGCCGAGTGGTTGATGGCTCCGGTCTTGAAAACCGGCGTACCCGAAAGGGTACCGGGGGTTCGAATCCCTCCCTCTCCGCCAGATTTCTCAATCTCAAGCACTTAGCTCCTTGGTTTGCGTACTGAATCGCCTCATCTTTTGCTTCTCGGTGGGTTTCTAGTGTCCCGTAGGTGTCCCGAAGCGCTTGGCGCTACAGCGGGATGTAGTTTGCGTGGGGGTGGCCCCACGAGGATCACTGTGCCGCGCTACCCGCAACCGTTGCCGCCGGTGCCTCGGACCTCAGTTGGTCCAGCGAGATCAGTACACTCTTCCAACGGGCTGGGTCTCTTTTCGTCTGGATTGCAGCCGAGGGGTCGGAATAAAACTGCAAGATGTTGGCGCGCAGTTCGGGCGACGTCAGATCGAACTTGCGGTCGGCCAGTTGGGCGAGCAACTTCGCATAGGCTTTGTCGGTGAGCGTATATTCGGCAGCTTTGGTCGGTTGGCCGCTATCAAGATCGGTGTTGGGGAGCACAAGATTGCCGTGGCGCACGTCCCCGAGAAAGGCGCGGTATTGATCGACGGTCAAGTTGATGCTCTTGAAATACAAGTCCTCGGTCTGAGGAGTCGGGCTCTTGAATCCCAGCCCTTTGAAGGGGCCCACCTTCGGCATATATCGGAAGAGCGTCGACCAGATACGTGTGCCCGCGCCCGGCTTTTTGTAGTCTTTTCCCCACTGCTTTTCGTAATCGGAGCGCGACAGACGGTACAGGAATTTCTGTTTTGCGAAATCCGGCGTCTCATGCATCAGTTCTTTCTTATGAGTTTGCAGAGCGACCTGGGTCATCTCCGGAATCATGTGGGCGACCGCGTAACGGTAGGAACCTACCGCCATACCTTCGTGCGTCAGCACATCTTTCAGTTGCATTCCGTAGACCACCGGGAAAATGCGTTCCAGTAAAGGCTTGGAAACCTCGAATCCGATGAAATCGTGGTACTGCTGCGAAGCGTAGCGATTTTTTGCGACCTGCACCGTATCGAAGCCGAACTCTGTTTTCAAGTGCGCGGTTTTATCCTGGGCATAGCGGACTGACTTGCCATACTTCGCACGGAGCTTCGGATACTCGATGGCGACTGCCTGATTGACCGCAGGGTGGCCGGCGATGTCTGCAGCATAGTGCGAGAGCGCACCGAGGGCGAATGCGTATTCGTCGACATCCTGACTTTCCAGCAGCAACTCGCGCACGAAGTCTCCGCTGCGCACGTAATGCACTAGATCGCTGAATTCCCGGCTGCCAAAAGGGTAGTAGCCGAGATCCTGGATGACCGCGCCTCCGTAGGCGTAGGCGTGCGCTTCTTTGAGCTGATCTGCCGACAATCCAGGAAACCGATTGAGGATCAGGGGCTGGATCTCATCGCTCCAGAGCAGGTCGACGATTTCCTCGTGCGTGAGAACGGAGTATGCCGATGACCCGGTGCTGCACATCAGAACGATCAGCAAAAGTACAGACGCACGGATACAAAACAGGCGCCAGCTTTTCCACAAGATGGCGCCTGACGCTATGAACTTGTTACGCATGGTTCAAATCCGGCCGAGAACTACCAGAACGACAATTATGAAAAGGACCAGTCCCAGGCCGCCGGTCGGAGCATAACCCCACTCGCGACTGTGCGACCAGCGCGGTAACGCTCCCAGAAGTGCCAGAATCAAGATCACGATCAATATAGTTCCGAGCATGTTGCTCCCTTTCTCTGCGATGACAGGAAGGGCGCGAGCCAGTGGTGGCCCCGCGCCGATCATGGTTGATGCGGTTATAGTGCGATGGACAGTGCGAGGTTCACGCCGGGATAGCTCGCGTTGCACAGGTAATACACGCCGTCAATTTCGACCACAAAGACTTCCTGCGTGTAGAGCCAGTTGCTGGGCCAAGCGTCAACGAATCCGAATGAGTAGCCACCGTATTGGAAACGGCGACTGGCGTAATCGGCTTGGCTGACACGAAACCGGTGTTCGTTTCCGAAGTTAGCCTTGAAGCGGTCTTCGGGAATGCGGCCACCACCGTTGCTCGCATGCTGCTCGTGCTGTACGGGCTTGGCCTGTCGTGAGTGCTCCTGCTGTGGTGCGTTCTTCTCGTTCTGCTTGGCGTTCTTCTCTTGCTGAGACGCGTTTTTCTCTTCTTGCTGATTATTCTTGTTCTGCTGTTGCGCGTTTTTTTCTTCCTGCTGATTGTTCTTGTTCGGCTGCTGCGCACTTTTCTCTTCTTGTTTTGCAGGTTTCTCTGGCTGTGCTTTCTTCTCGGCCTGCGCGGGCTTCGCTTTGTCTTCCTCCTGCTGGTCGTGCTGCTCCTGCTGTGCGTAAGCCGGAATACCAACTCCGAGGCTCAGAGAAAGAACTGCTGTGCTGATCGCTCCAACGAGTTTCATAAAGTGATTCCTCCGTTATCGATCGTTGCTCACTCTTGCGCTGCCGCAAGCTTCTTGTTGTTGCGTTGACCGGGCTACCGATGGCGTCGCCGGAAACGAGAAATTCCAATCTGCGATCCCTGCTGCCGGCCCGCCGAGTTGTCGTTGGACGACACCGGCAACGAGTTGCCGACACCGCTCACCGAAACCGAATTCGTCGAGACACCTTGTAGCTCTACGGGATCAGCAAAGTTCCGACGTGGATCCGAGCTAGTGAGTGGAAGAGCCCAAATACGTTCAGAAGCCACAACACCACGGCAATGACCACAACGCCGTTGAGGATTGACTTGATGGAGCCCTGCATGGGGATGAATCGGTTCACCAGCCACAGCAGGACACCCACCACAATAAGAATTTCCAGAAGTTGAATTAGAGGCATATTTTTGACCTTCCTCGTTGCGAGCTAACCTCCCTCATGCACCTGGAGGTGTAGCTCTGATTTCGATTGTCGGGAACTTTTGGGGTCGAATCGTGTTCCGCCGCAAGGTTTGGCGGCATGCACGGATGAAAAATGCTGATTGGCCTCGACTCCAGCTTAAGAATGAGAGCAGCGAATCAGAGGTCGCTGCTCGTACCCACAGTCAGTAGAGTAAGAATGACAGGTCCGGGATTGTGCGTCTGAGCAAGATAGCTCACATGTGAAGAATCAAGATTGCGATCCAAACGCTGAATCAAACCACGAGACCGTCAGCGTGCATGGTGACGATTGGCCGCCAAGCTTGCATTCGTCGAAGCGTCAGACCGTATCGGCGCATGCGGGTCGGGCAAGTCGAATTCCCGTCCACAGTCGAAGCAGACCTTGTATGTGCGGTGTTTAATGGTGAACACCCGACTGAGGTGACGGTGCCGGCAGCCGAAGATAAACTGGAAGACGCCCAAGAATGGTTTCATCAATCCTGTGCTCTCTGGCGACGCTCGCTACTTCCATTCGCGTCCAGCCATTCGAGCAGAGAGCGCACACTGGCCCGGGCCAGGGCAATCGCGCAATCCGCGGCACCGTAATAAATGTTGAGCGTGTCACCATCGGCGTCCATGGTGTATCCGCAAGGAAACACGACATCGTCAACGTCGCCGTGGCGTTCGTACTCGGCTTCTGGCCCGAAGATCCACGAATCTCCCCGCAGTAGGCATTTCTCCGGATTCTCAAGGGCGAAGAGAGCCAGGCCCAATCGATACAGACAACCAGAAGGCGTATGCCGCACCCCGTGGTAGAAGACTAGCCATCCTCTGGAGGTCTCGATGGGAGGCGGCGACAACCCGATCTTGTTCGCATCCCACCAGGCGCCGCGGCGAGCTTCCAGCATCAACCGGTGCCTACCCCAATAACGCAGGTCGGGAGAATAGGAAATCCACATGTGTGACCCGAGCGTCGTCATCGGTCGATGAATCAGCGCCCAGCATCCGTCGATCCTCCGAGGTAGAAGGGCGGAGTCTTTGTCATCGGGCGGCATAATCACGCCAAATCGCTCGAAGGTGCGGAAATCGTTGGTCAGAGCGAGTGACACCCCGGGCCCGCCTCGCGAATAGGAGGTGTAGGTAACCACGTATTGCTGCAGTTCGGGAACGAACGTGATGCGCGGATCTTCGATGCCCCAGATCTCCTCGGGATATTTCTCGGGACAGGGCCTTAACGTTGGCTGGCTGTCGATTTGCCATCCATCGACGCCGTTTCGCGAGCGCGCGGCGCAAAGATGCGACAACCCCCGTCGATCTTCCACGCGACACAGCAGCAGCGTTGTGCCATCCGCGAGAAGCGTTGCCCCCGCGTTGAACACACTATTGATAGGGTATGGCCAATCCTTGCTGGTCAAGATCGGGTTTGTGGGATGGCGGAGAAGGAGTGGCTCGATGCGAGTGCTCAAAAGGCTCATAGGTCTTTCTGCGGGTATGGTCATGATGGTATAGCCACTGATTCAGGCTTTTGCAGAGATCGCATTTCGAGGAGCGCCATCAAAAACGATAGCGTTGACTCTGCTCCCTGGTTTTCGTTGGCGCGGTCGGGATGCAGGCCGTCCCGGCATCCGCCCGTTGAGGAATCATAAAGAGGAAGTTGCAGATCGTTGTCGCCCAGGAACCAATTGAAAGTCGACCACGCTTCGTTGCGCCAGCGGCTGTCGCCCGTTACGCGGTACGCTTGCAGACAGGCAGAAACCGCGCCAGCGGCTTCGAGCGGCTGTTGATCAAAACGGGCCTTCTCACCATTCTGGTGGTAGAAGCCTTGCGAACCGATCGGCACAAAATGGCGATTGATGTCGCAGTGTTGCGTTTGTGACAGCCAATCCAACGATTCCAAACCGGCAGAGATCATGTGATCATCTGAGCAGGCTGAACCTACCAGCAACAGAGCTTGGGGTAATCTTGCGTTTCCGTAGGCTAGAACGTTCTCGAACCATTTCCACTCCGGCCGCCGGATGGATTCGTACATTTCGAGCAGTCGCCGGCTGAGGGCGGATCTCACTTTCTGAGCGTCGCGATCTCCGGGATACGAGGTGAGGTATTCCTGAATTCCGAGCAGGCTGTATGCCCAGGCACGCGGACTGCTGAATTCCAGCACTGCGGGAAGAGAAAACTCGAACAAGCGACCGGCAGCTCCCCTGAATCCCTGGTCTTGGGATCGCCCTAGAACTGACCCGAGGGCCCACAACGCCCGCCCATGGCAGTCTTCGGAGCCTATCGGTTCGTTCCACCGGCGATCATAGCGGAGAAAGTTCTTGAATCTGCCTTTCGCGGGATTAAAGGCATGTTCCAGAAATGATAGATACAGACTAGGTGAATTCGCGGAAGGTAAATCTGCCTTGCCGCGCCGATTATTATCCGAGTGTTCCGCTTCCAACTGCTCCTGCACAACGGCAAGTATGAGGGCGCGAGCATTGTCGTCCGTGGTGTAGCCTTCCCTGCGGTTCGGGATCGTGAAGATCGCGTGCTGCAGCATCCCGGTGCCGTCGGTCATCTGGTTCAAATGATTCAGATTCAATTCGGGCAACTGATCCAGCGATTTGTGAGTCATGCGCGCCGAGAACTGAACTGTTGGACTCTCCATACGATCGCGGCGGACCCGCACGAAACTTTCCATGTAATCCTGCGCCGCTCGTTTCCACACCATCTCCCGCGCGAACAGGTAAGCGCGTTTGCGCATAGCGTGGCGAATCGCAGGAGTGTCCAAGAGTTCGATCGTTTTACGTGCAATCGCATCGGGATTCTGGAATGGAACCAGCGCGCCTCTGCCATCGTCCAGCAACTCGATCGCATGCCAATACGGAGTCGAGATGATGGCCTTGCCCGCACCCAGCGCATAAGCGAGCGTTCCAGATACCACTTGCGCCTCGTGGCGGTAGGGAGTGATGTAAATGTCGGCGGCGCCAATGAACTCGACCATCTCTTCGGGGCTGACGAAGCGATTGTGGAAGATCACTTGCGCTTCCACTCCTACTTCCTTCGCCAAAGCCTGCAAACTAGCTCGATACTTGTCCCCCTCGCGGCGGAGGATGTGTGGATGGGTCGCGCCAGCGACCATGTAGGCAACATTGGAGTGTTTGGACAGAATCTGTGGCAAAGCCTGGATGACGTTTTCGATTCCCTTGTTTGGCGAGAGCAAGCCGAACGTAAGAAGAACTGCTTTTCCTTGCACGCCAAAACGATCCTTGTAGAAGTTGGGGTCCAGAAATGGCAGGTCGGGAACACCGTGCGGCACCATGTCGATTTTGCTGCTAGGCACCTTGAAGATTTCCTGCAGGAACTGGGACGAGAGCTGGCTCATGACAATGAGGCGGTCGGAGAGTTCCGCTATCTCTTCCATGACCAGCATCTGGTCAGGATTTGGCTCGCGCAAGACGGTGTGCAGAGTTGTTACTACCGGCATCTTTAGACCGCGTAGCAGATGCAGGATATGGCTTCCGGCCGGGCCACCGAAGATTCCATACTCGTGCTGCAGGCATACCATGTCGATGTTGTTGAAGTTCAGGAATTCAGCCGCTTCCTCGTATGACCTCACGTCGTCCTGGGCCAGGGACCATCGCACGCGCGAAGGGTAGTCGTACCCCTCGTCCGTGTCGTTCACCGGAAGAGCCAACAGTCGAGCTGTGCCATATTCCGCGGAAATGGCGCTGCACAGGTCGGTCGTGAACGTGGCGATTCCACAATGCCGCGGAAGATAATTCCCGATTACCGCGATCCGGCTCGGCAGAGACGGCTTCGAGTGCGATCTTGCCTGAGACGCTGCAGTCGCGTCGTGCACGATGGGCCGCGGGCCCACGACTTGCAGAAGAGGCTCGGAGAGCACTGTGTTGGGTAGTGACATCGTGTTCCTGACTGCGATGAAGACGGTGCCGCAAGGGCCAATTTGCCAGATGGACCCGAGAGCATCACCAGCGCTGAATGCTTAATTTGTTCTTTTGTCAGTATTCACCGAAAGTACCTTTCCGGACTGATCACTATTGACCATCTTGTTGGCATGCAATGGTGCATTGTGTAGCCATGACTCCGAAACAGAAGCTGGCCTTGGCGGTTCGTTGCCCTACCTGTGGGGCAAAACCGGGAGAAAAGTGCGAGTTGAGCACGGGTTTGCCGCGAACAGAACCGCATCGGGACCGGCGCCTGGCGGGCTCGGAAAAGTGAATGGTCTGGAAGCTCAGGCCAGCGCAGGTTCGGGGAGAGCGGAGCCGAGACGATCGAGCGCTTCGTGAACTGACACACCAGCTGCAACGCACTCCTCTTGAGTAGGCGTTGAAATCTGGAGCAGTCCCTGCCGGCCACGGTTCATGGGCAGATCGAATTCACTCTGGTGTTGCATCACAAACTCCAAAATGTGGGCCAGGCCTTCGGATGCGTATCCATTGTCGAAGCGCACGCCGGTACCGTGGAACGTGGATGCTGACATCCAGTATTCACAAGCCAGAAGCCAATGACCTCGGGTTAGGGATGACCAGACTTTCAGGTAATCCAATGTGCCGGCTGGAGCGAAGCCGTACTCAATATGAATCAGACCGGGTTGGGCGTCATGTATCAAATCAGCCCAGGACACGATGACGGCAGACTCAAGCATTCGCTCGAGACTTTGGTTCACAGCCGATTTCATAAGTCACCCCCGTGACACCCAGTTGCCGTCAACCTCTTGCCCACGAGGCGTCATTCTGAAACGTCCGCCGTGCTTCGGAGCTGTCTAGGTTGCAGTTCTGTTGCATGTGCCGAGAATGCGCGGAAACGGTCACGTAGGGCACGCCGAGAAAACGCCGGGCGACGATTTCAGTGACCTCAAGACCATTGAAATTCTGCGGCTTCACCTTCGCCAATATCCGCTTCAACGCACTGTATATCTTCTCCGGCCCAAGAAACCCAAGGAACATCGCCTTGACTTCTGTAGCTATGAAAAAGAAATTCCACCCCGCAGCGTGGATCTTGCGATCCAGGGCGAATGGATCCAGCGCCTTGACCGCGCTCCATTCCCCGAAACAGGGTTCAGTTTCAAGCCCCGGAAGCTGCGGCATCCCGAGCCAGTCTCTCATCAGAATTGTGCCGACTCTTACAGTGTGTGGCATGAGTAATTTATTGCCTCTCCGTAGTGCTAGATCCATGCTGGACCGGCGAGCGAACAAAAACTGCTCAAAAGTGACCACTCTTACTGAGGGTCGCGCGCAAGTGCGAATCGCACCAGAATTGGGCTAGTGGCGATTTATGTAGTGCTTGTCCGTCCGCGGACTATACTTGTTGAAGATGCCTCCCTCCGTAGCAGCGAAGAAGAACGGCGGATTTGACCCCGATGTGTTTCTCGCAACCATCGGCGACGGCAGGAAGATCCTCGCGGTTCTCAAGAAGCAAACGATATTCGCGCAAGGGGATGAAGCGGACGCCGTTTTCTACGTGCAAAAAGGCAAAGTGAGGCTCACCGTCGTATCCAAGATCGGCAAGGAAGCAACGATCGCGATCGTCAATCAGGGAAACTTCTTCGGGGAGGGTTCGCTGGCGGGGCAGCTGTTAAGAATGGGCTCCGCCGCGGCAATGACAGATTGCGAGATTCTCCGCGTGGAGAAGAAGACCATGATGGACGCTCTTCATCGTGAGCCCGCGCTCTCTGAGATGTTCGTGGCCTATTTGCTGGCGCGGAATATCCGTTACGAAGAGGATCTGGTCGACCAACTGTTCAATTCCAGCGAAAAACGCCTGGCCCGCGTGTTGCTCTTGCTCGCTCACTTTGGCAAGGAAGGCATTCCCGAAACCGTGGTCCCCAAGATCAGCCAGGAAACGCTGGCCGAGATGGTTGGGACCACTCGTTCGCGTGTCAGCTTCTTCATGAACCGATTCCGGAAGCTGGGCTTCATTCACTACGCTGGGGGAGCCGAGGGAGCCCTGCAGGTCCACAGCTCGCTGCTCAACGTTGTTCTCCACGACTAGACCTTGCCGGTCATAAAAAATGGCACCCTCTAAAAACCGAGGATGCCCTGAATAAACTCAAAGTTCGAAACGCTTCCCCTACTGCGGTTTCTCGTTCTGCTTCGGCTTTTCTTCCTGAGGCTTCTTCTGTTCTGGCTTGGCCGGTGCCGGTTGCGCGTGTTGTGATTGTTGCGCTGACGGCCGCGGTTCCGGCGGCGGAGCAGTATGCTGAGGTTGCGCACGCTCGCTCGGCGGTGGAGTTTGCAGTCGCGGAGCCGGCTCATTCCGGTTGGGCTCGGGCCGATTGTTCGGCTGGGCTGACGGCGCACGATTTGGCTCGGGCTTACTTGGCTCGGGCTTGTTCGGTTCGGGTTTGTTGGGCTCCGGCTGGTTTGGTCGCGCCGTGGGCGCACGGTTCGGCTCAGGCTGCGCCGTGGGCGGCCGTTTTGGTTCGGGCTTATTCGGTTCCGGTTGGTTCGGCCGTGCGGATGGCGCTGGGTTCGACTCCGGCTGATTTTTCGGTGCAGGCCGATCGGAGCGAGCAGCGTTGTTCTCGGGACGCGCCGGCGTCTTGGCCGGTGGCTGAACGGCGGCACGCACCGGAGCGACGTAAGGCGTTCCAGTTGCTTTCGCGTGTACGACAGCGCGGTCGTTGAATGCTCCGGGCCTCGGAGTAGCAGCGACTGCTGGCGTGCCATGGTTCACGGATGCCCGCTGCTCCGGGTTCGTGCGGGCAGCCTGCTCATGTTGCGTTTGAGCGGCCACCGGCGGAATGTGCCTCTCATGTGCCACGGATTCTTGTTGAGGCGTGGGACGAGCGCTGATTCCACCGTTGCCGCCGTTGTAGCTGACCCGGTTGATCGTGGTGTTGTTGATGACGGTCGTGTTGTAGACATTGTGAATATTGGTGACGTTCACGTTGCTCACCGAACGGTTGTAGTAGAACTGCCCGTTCTGCCAGCGTCCGCCTTGATAGCCTTCACCGTAGTATCCATAGCCGTAACTGACGCCGCCGTAGAAGCCTACCTGCTGGCCCCAGTAGCCTTGGTTGAAAACATATCCGTTGCCGCTCCAACTCCAATAGGCCGGAGTCCAGAGCAGGCCGGGTTCCGGAGCCATGACCCATGTGCCCGGCACCCAGTAGTAACCGTCGTCGTCGCCGGCATAGGCCCAGTAGCCAGGTGTCCAGATGATAACCATCGCCGGGGAGAAGCGGTTGCTCGTAGACCGGCAATTCCGGTGGTGCGAATGAGATGGAGACGCTGAGTTGCGCGTACGCTGCCGCCGACATGGCGAGCAGTGCGAGCGCAAACAGCGGCGAACGAATGGAACGAGTGATAATCATTGTGATTCCTTTTGCCCAATGATCCTTCGCGTGCCCGGTGATGCTGTGCTGCTGCGGGCTGCGCGGATGGAGAGGGATGATTTCCGCGACGAGACGAACTGCGGACTCTGCCTCGTTTGCAAATGATTCTGATAGAGACCTTCTCACTTTCCGAGAGGTCGCGGTCTGAGCAAGAAAGCTCAGTTCGAGTCTTCGCCGTTTCGCAGGCCGCTTCAATGCAGTTCTGCGCGATTGAGTGCTTCCACGAAAGCGGTTGTCAGGCGAGAAGCCTTGACTGCATCCGCGGGCGCCCATTCCATCGGCAACAAGTGACGAGCGCGCGCTGGCTCGGTCGCTGCGCTTTGCCGGTGGCCGCACGACAGACAGATTGCCCCCACCGATCTAATGTCAGTTTCTTTCGATATTTCGTTCTCGCGAACTGCAAGTGAGCCAGCGATGACTGGGCCGGCGCAGGTGTCACAAGGGTATGCGGAGAGGTGAAGGTACTGTCTTCTCATTGAGTCCCTCCAACATGAAGAGCTACACAGCCGATGCTAAGGCTTGGAGCTAGCGATTTCTGGTCACAATTGCTCTAGCCTGTGCGTGCCTGAAATCGAGTGCGAGGTGAGCACTTTTGGGCAGAATTGTGAAAATTCCGCGCGTATACGTAAGTGGCATGGCTGATAACAGTACCTTGCTTTGTATCCACCGGGATCCGGCTCAATTGCGTCTGTTGCAAGAAAACGGATACGAACTGGTCGTCGCCACTAACGGGTCGGAGGGTCTACGGCTTTTGATGACGCGCCCTGTGGATGCAATTGTGCTCGAATACCATCTGGGCCTACTGGACGGTGCGACCGTCGCAACTGAGATCAAGAAGGTCAAGCCGCAGATACCTATCGTCATGCTGGCCGACCACCTGGAATTACCCGACGGGGCGCTCAAGTCCGTCGATGCCCTCGTAACCAAGGCGGACGGCGCCCACTTTCTATGGGCCACCGTTCACTTTATCTTGAACGTGAAGCCCAACCCACGCGAGCAAGCGACCCTGAGTGCGCAAGTGCCGATACGGCATCGTCGTCCCGAAAGCTCTCAGCGAGGGGTGGACCGTGGCCAGGCAAATCCCTCTCATCGGACCACAGACCACAGGGATGCGCCTTTCTCCCCGCGAGTGTGGAGAAGCATCCTCGATGGGAGCATGGCCTTCTGATCAGGCCAATCCTCTCTGACTATCCTTGTTTTGCCTCTACCCTCTCAAGGGAAACGGCGCTGAGCGACTTCCCGCACTCCAGACAAAATCGCTTGGCCCGTGGCGTGATCAGCCCGCAAAACGGGCACATTCGTTGTAATCGAACTTCCTGGGTCCGTGGCCTAAAGCTCGCAAGCAACTTTCCAAGGAATTCGCTTATGGAAGCTAGACGCCGGCGGAGAGAGGGACGATATGGTTCCATTTCGATTTCACCTTTGCGGAGCACTCCGCTGATTGTGCGAACCCCCGACAATTGAACGATGACAGGGCAAGGCCCGAGATTCTGTGCACGATTGCTCACATTTCCGCTGATTCTTCAATCAATCTTTGCGGAGACCTCGATCTTGTCGTTTGAGAACTGAGCAATTCAGACCAGCTATCGCTCGCGGCCTGAGCGATGATGGCTATTGAGACAAGCAATTCTCTCTCTCTTTCAGGTCCTCTGAGCTAAGTCAGCTATCTGAAGTTTTCTCCTCTTAGTTCGGAAACCCCGAAAGGAAAACTTTTCATGAAGAAAACAATGTCACTGCTGTTGATGAGCGCCCTGGGGATGCTTGGAACTTACGCGTGGGCAGGTTCGGCACGCGAAGACTCTGTGGACCGCCTGCAACGGTCCGTAACAGTTCTGCACGCGATCATGTCCACCCCGGACAAAGGCATCCCGGAAGAAGTACTGAGCAACGCCAAGTGCATTCTGGTTGTGCCAGACCTGATTAAGGGTGGCTTCGTATTCGGTGGCAAGCATGGACGCGGTGTGGCCACGTGCCGCACAGCCGAAGGCTGGAGCGCCCCGGCATTTGTCTCCGTTGGCGGCGGAAGCTGGGGATTGCAGATCGGTGTTGAAGACGTTGACCTGGTCATGCTGGTCATGAACGACCAGGGTTTCCAGCATCTGCTTTCCAGCAAGTTCGAGCTTACCGGTGAAGGATCAGTCGCAGCCGGCCCTGTCGGGCGTCACGCGTCCGCTGGAACAGACTGGAAGATGAACACCGAGATGCTGACTTACTCGCGATCTAAGGGCGTGTTCGCCGGCCTAACGTTGGAAGGCGCAGTCGTAGAACAGGACAACGACTCGACTCACGCGATCTACGGCAAGCACATGATGTTCCGCAGCATCCTTTCGGGGAAAGCGGCCACTCCGCGCAGCGCAGACGCTTTCCTGAAGGCCGTTTCGGAAGCAGGCCAACAGGCCAAGATTGCCGAAGCAAAAGAAGACACGAAGTAGCTGCAACAGAAAGCTGTCAACAGGACGGATTTGTGACTGGCCGGAACGCATGCTGGTTCCGGCCAGATCAACAAACGCATAGACTCGGTCTCTCGTGACTGGTGGAACGAATCTTGCAGAAGGCGGAAAACATGAAAACTAGTCCCCGGAAACATCTTTGGGCGCAAGTAGCCTGTCTTAGTCTCTGTCTCTCGCCGCTTCTGGCTTTTGCTCAGTCGTCTGACGTCGCGCAGAATCTGGAGGCCTGCAAGGCAGGCCGTGAATCGTGTGATCAATCCAAGTTGAGCGCCGCTCAGTTGGCGGATGCAGCCCTCGCCGCTCATGGGCGCAATGTTGCGAACTGCAGAAATGGTTACGATTCCTGTGATCACTCAAAACTCTCTGAACCGGAAACGATTGCATTGGCCGTAGCCGATCACCAGAGGAATGTGACCGACTGCAACGACGGAATGCAGTCTTGTAACCGCTCCAAACTGACCCCTTTTGAATCCCGCGAGATGGCGGCAGCGGAGAAACAGCGGAATCTTGCTGCCTGCAAAGATGGGACGGGCGGTTGCGATCCTTCCAAACTGACTGTGGCGGAGACTGAGGACGTGAACATCGCCCGGCGCCAAATCAATGCATCCGATTGCGAGAACGGTTCTGGGCAGTGCGATCACGCTCAGTTATCCCCTTCGCAGACCAGGGACACGACTGCCGCGGAACAGCAGCGCAATGCGCGGAATTGCAACAACGGCTGGAACGAGTGCGACCACTCCAAACTCACTCCGTTGGAGGCAAGACAAACGGCCCAAGCAGAGCACCTACACAATCTGGCGGCGTGCAAAGATGGGCAGGAAACTTGTGACTACACCGCACTGACTGTCTCGGAAGCCAAAACACTGGCCGACGCCGAGCACAAGCGCAATTACTCAGCCTGCTTAAAGGGGTACGGTTTTTGTGACCCTTCCAGACTCACGATTGAAGAAACTCGTACGATTCACCCTGGCAGCTAAATGCTCTAGAGCGTGGGGAGGAAGTTTTTGGGCATACAATCTTATGATCAGGCGACAGTGTCCGCGGTGTAGTAGCGAACTGGTAAGAGCCCGGCGCACCGATCAGCAGGAGCCAGGCGGCGCGCAATCCGCGTCTCCAGGCTGGCGTTGCAGCGTCTGTGGAGGCGGATTTACTACAGAGCAAATCCGCGACAGCAAAAGGGCGAAATCTACGGCAATCGAGCGCGTATAGGCTAATCGGTCCATCCGCCTGTAGAATGCGCTTCGCAAAGCGCTAGATCTGGCAGTACCGCGGACACCACTTGAGATCACAGAGTCTTCGACATCTGTGTGTCTGGCGGCTGCGGAGGTCCGATATAACCGAATCCCCTGAACAGGACGACAGCGGAATCATCTCAATGACTCGCGAAATTCGGCCGTATTTCGCAATTTTGCCGACAAGCAGGCGGCGGACAAGGACAAGGCTCAGGTGAACAGCGTTGCCACCGGCACCTTGCTGTGTTCCCGGCCAATGACGACGATGCCGGAATCGGTGACGTGCCATCCGCGGGCGCGGTCGGCGTCGAGATCGTAGCCGACGGTAGCGTCCTGCGGAATGCAGACGTTCTTGTCCAGGATGGCGCGGCGCAGTTTGGCGCGGCGCCCGATGTCGCAGTTATCCATGATCACGCAGCCTTCGACCAGCGCTCCGGTGTGGACGCGGACGCCGCGTCCGAGAACGGACTTGCGCACCAGGCCACCGGAAAGAATGCATCCACCGGATACGATGCTGTCGAGCGCTTCGCCGCGGCGGCCCTCATCGTCGAACACGAACTTGGCGGGAGGATCGGGGTAACTGGTGCTGCGCACGGGCCACTCGCGATTGTAAAGATTGAGCTCGGGCTTGACGTGGTTCAAGTCCATGTTGGCTTCGTAGAAGGCCTCGATCGTGCCGACGTCGCGCCAGTAGGGGAGGGCATCCTCGGCCTCGCCCGGAATTCGGTTCATCTCGAAATTGTAGGCGTAAATGGGGGCGTTGCCGGCAAGTTTGGGCAGGATGTCCATGCCGAAATCGTGATGACTGTTGGGGTCTTTCGCGTCGGACTTGAGCAGTTCTAAAAGCGTGCGCGTGGAGAAAATGTAGTTACCCATAGAGGCGCAGACGCGGCTGGAATCGCCAGGCATGGTGGGCGCATCGGGCTTCTTTTCGTGAAAGGCAATAATGCGTCCATCCTGATCGGCCTCAATGACACCGAACTCCGCGGCATGCGCTTTCGGAACCGGGATGGCGGCAACGGTGACTCCCGCGTGCTTCGCCGTATGGAAGTCGATCATGCTGGCGACATTCATGCGGTAGATATGGTCGCCACCGAAAATGGCCACCAGGTGCGGATCGGACTGCTCGACCAGGTTGATGTTCTGGAAGATGGCGTCGGCCGTCCCCTGGTACCAGGTTTCGTTGTGCGAACGCATCTGTGCCGGCACGTTGATGATGAAGTGGCTCTTCAGCATTCCGCCGAACTGCCATCCTTCACTCAAATGCTGGAGCAGCGATTGGCTGCGGAACTGGGTGAGCACGTAGATCGAGTAGATTCCGGAATTGATGAAATTGCTGAGGACGAAATCGATAATCCGGTATTTGCCCCCGAAGGGGACCGCAGGTTTCGCGCGTTCCCGTGTGAGGGGAAAGAGCCGGGTTCCTTTGCCGCCGGCGAGTACGATGCCCAACACCCGGGTGTGCACGGTTCCTTCCGCTGCGGATGCGGGTTCCCCTTGGGGGATCATGTTCTCAGCCCTCCCTGGACAGTTCTGCTGCACGATGTTAACAGAGGTCGCGGCGGGCTCTGTGGTCAATGACGATAATGGCGATACTCAGCAACCGATTACGGCCAAGTGGTGTCGTTTGAGTTAAGCTTTCTCAGATTGCAGTTGCGGAAGCGCTGGGATACGTTCAACCAGATGCAACTGTTCGCGCCGTGTTTTTCGTTCCGCGGCGGCGTGATCGGAAGGAATCCGAATATGTCGAAATCCACGAGACGCCAGTTCATCCTCCGCAGTGCGACTCAGGCGGCGGGCCTCGGGCTTGCCGTAAATGGGAGGCTGATCACTTTTCCTCCGTCGCCGCTACCGGAGCCCGCGGGACCAAACGAGCGGGTGAACCTTGGGTTCATCGGCTTCGGGATTCGTGGCAACATATTGCTGGAGGCGGCCAAAGAAACCCAGCAGGCGAATCTGGTGGAAGTCTGCGATTGCTACCAGGGGCACCTCGAACGCGCAAAGGAGCGCACCGAGGGTAAGATCGCGACGAATTTCGCACAATATAAGAAACTGCTGGACCGGAAAGATGTCGATGCGGTGGTCGTGGCGACGCCCGACCATTGGCATCAGCGCATCGTGCTCGACGCGCTGAGCGCCGGCAAGGATGTCTATATCGAAAAGCCGATGACCTACAGAATTGAAGATGGCCCGGCAATTATCCAGGCCGTGCGGGAACACAAGCGCATCGCTCAGGCGGGCAGCCAGTGGGTGTCGTCTGAGCAACACAAGAAGGCGCGGGAAATCGTAATGTCGGGGAAGCTTGGGAAAGTCACCAAGGTGACGGCATCCTACAACCGCAACAGCTCCACAGGCTCCTGGAACTATCCCATTCCTGCCGACCTGCAGGAGGGCGTCAACTTCAATTGGGAGGAATGGCTGGGGCCTGCGCCGAAGGTCGCCTACAATCCCGAGCGCGTGTTTCGTTATCGCAAGTATTGGGACTATTCTGGCGGGATCTCTACCGACCTGTTCGTTCACCTCATCACTTCCATTCACTTCATCATGGGCGCAGAAATGCCGAAAAGCGTAGTCGCCACCGGGGGAATCCTGTACCGGCACGACGGGCGTGAAGTGCCAGACACGCTGGACGCCCTGTTCGACTACGGCAGCTTCTGTGTCAACATGGCCGGAACATTTAACAGCGCAAGCACCGCCGGTCAGGGGATCCAATTCCTGGGGACGGAAGGGTCGCTCTCCCTTCTGCTTGGCGCGAGCATGGTCGAACAGCTTGAGTACAAGAGCGAACACTACGAGTACTCGATCGACAGCTGGCCCAAAGCGATGCAGGAAGCATTCCTGAGTCAAGAGAACCACCGAGCGGAATCCCAGGGAACAGGGACCAAACCAGCGCCAGAGAATCTGGGGTTTGCCGACAAGCCGGACGCGACGGTTTTGCATCTCGCGAACTTCATCGATGCCGTTCGCACCCGGCAGCCGAGCTATGAGACCGCGGAGGTTGGACACCACGCTGCCGCAGCGGGGCACATGGTGAACCTCTCCTATCGCAGTGGCAAAAAAATGCTATGGGACGCCACCAAGGGCAGCGCCTCGGAAGTATAGTTTAACGCCTTTTCCATCCTCGAATCCGCCCTCCTGGTAGCTGTGGTCTGTGCAACCGTGACCGCCGAGTACTGTGCGGGGCATCACAGACGGAAAAACTCAAGAGAAGTAGCCTTGTGCCGGTGGTCAATTCGTCCGCTTGTCCACCGGCTCCCTCCTTGGGAGCCAGGGTGCTGTGGTTTCCGTTCGCGGAACAAATTAATGAGGAGGTCATCCCATGCCCCTCGATAGCCTGGAATTCCGTACATCTCTTCAGAAGTTGCTCGTCGGGCTCATTTTGATTCTTGTTCCTCTCACCGTTTTTGGCTTCTATGTGGCAATGCAAGGAGACAGCCACATACGGCAGGCAAGCGGCGAGAACTTTCGCTCGCTCACTCTCACTGCGGCAGAATCTACGTCTGACTTCATTGCCCGATCGGTGAGGAATGTCAGTTTGATCGCGAACACTCCGGGTCCCATAGAGGCGGTGACGGTCGCGAACCACCAATACGAACGCCTCTCAGAGGATGCAATTCGCGCAAAGATCGATGCGATTGACCAAGCCTGGCAACGTTCGGACACGGATGGATTGTCCGCGAAGATCCTCACTTCCGACCTGGCGCGCCAGTTACGGCGTGTGCGCGAGCTGGATCCTACGCTGCTCAAGATTGCAGTCTTCGATGTGACGGGATCGACCGTCGCTGCAACGGATCGTCCGGCAAATTATTCTCAGACGGACCGGGAATTCTGGCGCGTGCTCTCGTCCGGAGGGAGGGGCGCCATCAACGTGTCAGATCTGCGTTATGACGACCAGAGTCATCTTTACTACATCAGCATCGCCTACCCCATCCTGCAAGAGGGGACAGGGAGATTTGTCGGCGCCGTAACGGCCACGGTCGACGTGTCGCCGCTATTTGCCCAACTCAACCGCCACCAAATCGGCCGCACCGGCAGACTGTTCCTGGTGCGGGAGGATGGGACTGTAATTGAGGCACCGGGCGTGACTCCATCGATGAAGATCAAGTCGGAAGAGTACGCCGCCATCCGTGACGCTCTCGGAAGCTTGCGAGGCCGGGAAGCCGGTTACATCTTCGCCACCCTCTCGAATGGCGAGTCATACCTCATCGGCTTCGCCGATACTGGCTTGAAGGACGCCTATGCGAATCTGCCCTGGACTGTGCTGGCCAGCCAGGAAGCCAGAGAAGTCACCGGTCCGGTTCGCAACATGACCGCTTTCGCTCTGCTGGTGATGATTCTGGCCTTGTTGATACTGTCGCTTCTCGCGGCCTATGTGTTTCTGCATCGCAAGCAAGAACTGGAGGACATTGAAACTCCAGAAGACCGGGCACGGCATGCAGCAGCGTGATGCCGGGCCAGGTCTGACTTGTACGGTCGCGCCGCAAGGCGCATACTCCGGCCGGATTTTCTCCCGCGACCGGCTAAGTTGAAGCGCGGGACAACTGTTGTCTTCAGGAAACCGATATGGCAACTGCTTCAGAACTAACCTACGGAATGGTCGTCCGAGTCGAAGGACAGATTTATAGAGTCTTGAAGGTCGAATCCAAGGCAGCGGCTGCGAAACTGGGCGGCGTCGTGAAGGCTGAGTTAAGCAACGTCGTTACCGGCCGCCTGTGGGAAGCTCGCTTCCGTCCCCAGGAGCACGTGGAGGAACTGCAAGTCGAACGCCGCAACTTGGAATTCCTTTTCCGTGAAGGCGACATATCCACTTTCATGGATCCGAGAACTTTCGAGCAGGTCGAGGTTCCGGACGCAATTCTCGGACTCGCAGTGAACTTCCTGCAGTCGGGCACAAACGTCCCTCTGGAATTCTTTGAAGGGAAGCCCATCAGCGCCGTAACGCCCGATATCGTGGAGGCTCGAGTGGTTCATACGGCGCCGCCCGCGCACTCCCAACAAGACAGCGCTTGGAAAGAGGCGACTCTCGAGAACGGCATTTCGATTCGCGTTCCCTTGTTCATTGCGCCGGAGGAATGGGTACGCGTCGATCTCCGGACCGGCCGATATCTCGAACGAGCCCACACTGATCGCAGGCGGATCGCGTAAGAGATAGGTTTTGCGCACTATGCGGAGGATGACCATGCTGGAGATCAAGGCCGTTCCGATGGAGTTCCCGGAAGACGCCAACATGATCGTTGGTCAAGCGCACTTTATCAAGACGGTCGAAGACCTTTACGAAGCGATGAGCACAACTGTGCCGCAGGCTCGGTTTGGCCTCGCCTTCAATGAGAGCTCCGGTGCGTGTCTGATTCGTTCGGAGGGGAACGACCAGAACCTCCGGGACTGCGCCGTGCGGAACGCCCAGGCCCTGGGCGCGGGCCACACGTTTGTTGTGGTCATGCAGAATGCGTATCCCATTAATGTCTTGCACGTCATTCGTAACGTCCCCGAGGTATGTTCCATCTTCTGCGCAACCGCCAACCCGGCCCAAATCATTGTCGCCCAGAGTGATCAAGGCCGGGGAGTTTTGGGTGTGATTGACGGCAGTTCGCCAAAAGGCGTGGAGGGACAGTCCGATATTGCCTGGCGGCATGATCTGTTGCGCAAGATTGGTTACAAACGATAGGCTCGGCGAGCTTTCAATTGCCGCCAGGTCCCCCTAACGCCTCATCGCTGCGCCACCCAGAGTGATCGCAATCACTGATCTAAGGCCATCAAACAAGCCAATATACAGGGATGCGAGTATCATGCTTGCCGGGGCTAACCTTCATGAAACCCAGCGTCGGGCGATCGCGGTCGACGATCGTATTTCTTCTTTTCAGTGCTCTTCTGTCCGCCGTTGGGTGTGGAAATAAAGGACAAAGTCAGGCAGCACGTGCCGCTGGTGGCCGTCCACCGGCGCCAGTGGTTATCGCCGCCGTGGAACAGCGAGACATCCCGGTGCAGATCCAGGGGATCGGCAATGTTGAAGCGTACCAGACCGTGCAGATCCGGTCGCAGGTCAACGGTCAGATCCAGCAGATCTTCTTCAAAGAAGGGGAGGACGTACGCGAGGGACAGCCGCTCTTTCGGTTGGACAAGCGGCCTTTCCAGGCAGACCTTGAGAAAGCCATTGGCCAGATGAAGCACGATCAGGCGCAGGCAGAGAATTCCCGAATTCAGGCAGAGCGCTACTCCCAACTGGAAAAAGGGGGAGTTGCTTCCCATGAACAGGCGGAACAGTTGCGTGCTCAGGCCAAGGCCGATGCGTCCGCAGTTGAGGCTGACAATGCCGCCGTCGACGCAGCCCGCGTACAACTTCAGTACACCGACATCGTTGCTCCCATCAGCGCACGCGCCGGAGCATTGCTGATCAATCTGGGCAATCTGGTGAAGGCGAATGATACGCCCTATCTGGTTCAGCTGAACCAGGTCACGCCGATCTACGTTACCTTTTCAGTGCCCGAATCGAACTTGGACCGCGTTCGGCAGCGCTTCACTTCCGGCCAGCTCAAAGTTTTGGCTTATCCCAAGGGGCAATCCGATCATCCGTCAGAAGGCCGATTGACGTTCATCGACAATGGAGTCGACACGACGACGGGTATGTTCAAGTTAAAGGCCACGTACCAGAACACGGACCGACGTCTCTGGCCAGGACAGTTTGTCGACGTAGCTCTGGAGCTTTCTACACAGAAGAATGCAGTCGTCGTCCCGACGAAAGCGATTCAAACCGGGCAGCAAGGCGAATACGTATACGTCGTCAGAGCGGACAGCACCGCGGAATCGCGGCCGGTCAAGACGGCGGGAGCATATCAGAATCTAACGGTCGTCTCGGACGGCTTGAAAATTGGCGAGCACGTGATTGTGAACGGCCAGTTGCGCGTGTCCCCAAACGCGAAGGTAGTTGTGCAAGCTACGTCGCCCGAAGCACAGCCGGCTACGGCCCCCGCCGGAGGCGGACTGTGAGCCTCTCCGATCTCTTCATCAAGCGGCCCATCATGACCACGCTGGTCATGGCCGCAATCCTGGTCTTCGGTATCTTCGCGTACCAACTCCTGCCCGTCAGCGACTTGCCCAACGTGGATTTTCCGACGATTCTGGTGAGCGCTTCCCTTCCGGGGGCGAGTCCCGACACGATGGCATCTTCCGTCGCGACTCCCATGGAAAAGCAATTCTCGACAATCGCCGGCATCGACTCGATGACGTCGACGAATTCCCTGGGGCTGACCAACATCACGATCCAGTTCAACCTAAGCCGCAGTCTTGATGGCGCCGCATTAGACGTGCAGGCAGCCATTACCGCGGCCGGAGGCCAATTACCTCCGCAGATGCCGACGCCCCCCACTTTTCAGAAGGTGAATCCGGCCGACTCGCCCATCCTTTACCTGGCGCTGAGTTCGCCGACGATGAAGTTGTCCGACGTCGACGAAGCCGCAGAGACCACCATTGCGCAGAATGTTTCCATGGTGAGCGGTGTGGCCCAGGTCATGGTGTACGGGGCGCAGAAATACGCCATGCGCGCCCAACTCGATCCGAGCGCTCTCGCTTCCCGTCAGATCGGGATCGACGAAGTCAGTGCAGCTTTGCAATCGGGAAACACCAACCTTCCCACCGGCACGCTGTATGGACAAAATCATACCTTCACGATTCTCTCCAATGGGCAGCGGATGAACGCTCAGCAATTCGGGCCGATGGTGGTGGCTTATCGGAATGGTTCCCCGGTCCGCCTGAACGAACTCGGCCGCGTCACCGACAGCGTTCTGAACGACAAAACTGCCAGCTGGTTCAACGGAGTTCGCGCCATCGTGCTGGCGATCCAGAAGCAGCCCGGAACCAATACCGTTGCCGTCGTGGATAGCATCAAGAAACTGCTGCCCCGACTGGAAGAACACATTCCTGCCGCCGTCCAGGTCGATACGCTCTACGACCGCTCGGCTTCGATTCGCGAGTCTGTCAACGATGTGAAGTTCACCCTCGTCCTGACCATCGCTCTAGTCATTTTGGTGATCTTCATCTTCCTGCGGAATGTATCCGCCACCATCATCCCGTCTCTCGCTTTGCCCATGTCCATCATTGGGACATTTTCCGTGATGTACCTGCTGGGCTATAGCCTCGACAATCTCTCGTTGATGGCGCTGACCTTGTCAGTGGGATTCGTTGTGGACGACGCAATCGTCATGTTAGAGAACATTGTCCGCCACATGGAGATGGGGAAGCGGCCTCTGCAGGCAGCCATGGATGGATCCAGCGAGATTGGGTTCACCATTCTATCGATGACGTTGTCGCTGGCCGCGGTGTTTATTCCGCTGTTGTTCATGGGGGGAATCATTGGGCGATTGCTGCATGAGTTCGCGGTGACGATCGGGGTCGCGATCCTGGTTTCTGGCTTTGTGTCCCTGACCCTGACGCCAATGCTCTGCAGCCGGTTTCTTCGCCATCAGGAGCGCTCTGGGCATGGTCGGCTCTTCAATTTTGGCGAAAGAGTTTTCGATGCTTGGTTGCAAGGCTACAACCGCAGCCTGAAGAGTGTGCTGCGGCACAAGTTCGCAACCCTGATGGTTTCTTTCGTCGTCATTGGGCTGACGTTTTATCTCTACACGGTTTCAAAGACCGGATTCATTCCAGACGAAGATCAGGGTCTGGTCTTTGCCTTCACCGAAGCGCAGCAGGGTATTGCGTTTCAGGACATGATGCAGTTGCAGCAGAAAGTCGCCGACGTTGTGCGGTTCGATCCCAGTGTCATGAACACGATGTCTTCAATCGGCAATCCTATCAATCAGGGTCGCATCTTCTTCCGGCTGAAAGACAAGAAGGATCGCGTCAACCGCATGAGCGCGACGGAAGTGATTCAGGAACTTCGTCCCAAGGTATCGCAGATACCGGGCCTGAACGTGTTCATGCAGATTCCGCCGACCATCCGTATCGGCGGATCTCTGACCAAGTCCCAATATCAGTACACGCTGCAAACCCCTGACACGGCACAGCTTTACGAGGATGCGCCAAAGCTGGAAGCTGCGCTGCGCGCCCTTCCCCAGCTACAGGACGTGACCAGCGACTTGCAGGTAAAAAATCCGCAACTCACGGTCGAAGTCGACCACGACAAAGCGTACGCATTGGGATTGACGCCAGCCCAGGTTTCCGATGCGCTTTATTCTGCGTACGGGACCCGGCAGATCAGCACTATATACACGCCCAACAACGAATACTACGTCATCATCGAATTACTGCCGGAATTTCAGGACAATCCTGACAAGCTTTCCCTTCTCTACGTCCGCTCCAGTGGAGGGAAATTGGTTCCGCTCGATACGGTCGCGAAACTGGTGCCCTCCGTAGGTCCTCTGATGGTGAATCATCTGGGCCAGTTGCCGGCGGCAACCATCAGCTTCAACCTGAAGCCCGGAACTGCGCTTGGCGACGCCACGAAATTAGTCGAGCGCGAAGCGCTTCGAGTGCTCCCCGCAGACATCCAGGGCACATTCCAGGGAACGGCGCAGGCATTCCAGAACTCGTTCACCGGCATGGGTCTGTTGCTGTTGGCGGCGATTCTGGTCATCTACATTATTCTCGGAATTCTGTACGAGAGTTTCATTCATCCCCTGACTATTCTTTCCGGCTTACCGTCTGCCGGCGTCGGTGCACTACTGACTCTCAACCTTTTCCACCAGGAACTGAATCTCTATTCGTTCGTGGGGATCATCATGCTGATCGGCATCGTCAAGAAAAATGCCATCATGATGATTGACTTCGCTCTGGAGGCGGAGCGAACAGAAGGCAAGAGTCCGGAAGAGTCCATCTATGAAGGCGCGCTCGTCCGCTTCCGCCCGATCATGATGACGACCATGGCAGCGCTGATGGGAACGCTGCCCATCGCGATTGGTTTTGGGGCGGGCGCAGATTCGCGGCGAGGGTTGGGCCTGGCAGTCGTCGGCGGTCTGCTTTTCTCGCAGATCGTGACGCTCTACATCACTCCCGTTTATTACGTTTACCTCGACAAGCTGCAGAACAAATTCCGAAGCCGGCCCGGCGGACGACAACCCGAAGCACGTGCTGACAACAGGGTGAGCGAAGTTGCATTGGTCGGGCGAAACAACTGAGGGCCTGCCATCAAATTACTTCGGGAACGACACATGAGATCAACTTTTCCCTGCCTTCAACAACGTTGCAGCCACCGCTGAGACCTCCATCGTGACCATCACGCTCGCTTCCTTGTCGCCAAAGTTGATTTCGGTTGTTCCACTTCCGTAATCGCTGACATGGTTCACGCGGTCAGGGTTGACGAATGTTTCCCTGCCGTTGATATCCTCAAACCTAACCAGCTTCATGTGACCCTCCTCGAGATTGCACGTGCGTGCGATGAACCTCGGCCGTTCTGCCTGTGCTCAGATCTAGCGCCGTTGGAATCGCAAGCTGTCCTGGCTGTGCGCGTTCATGAAGCCAAGACATAAATTCCCAGTCCCACGAACACCGACGGCACAGCCCAATGGCCCCACCGATCCACGGCGCGCAACATGAGCGAGTGCTCTCCCAGCCAGCGCCCAACGAAGCACCAAAGCGCGACCAGCGCTGCATACACGATCAGGATCAGCCACAAACTCGGTCGGCCGATGACGAAGAACGGCATATACACGCTGATGTTGTCAGCCCCGTTGGACAACGTCAGGAGTGCGATTGCGGCGACGCTCTCTGTCGTGACGCGAGGCCGGTCCGCGTCGGTTCGGCGCGCCTGCCACAAGCGCCGGATTCCTATCGCGAGTGGCAGCACTCCCAGAAAATGAATCCAGCGATGGGGTATTGCCAAAGCAAACCAGGCGCCGATCAGGCTGATGCCGACGATGGCCGAAAACCCAACATACTGACCTGCCACGATGCGCCGAGTCGGAATCCGCCGGGCAAAGAACAGAGTCAAGAGAAAGGCATCATCGATATTCGTGGCCGCGAAAGTTGCTACGCTCGCGGACAACACCCCGAGATATCGATTCACCAAGGGCTCCGCCTCTGCTCCCCGTCAACTTGGCGGCAAAATGAAATCATTTGAAAAAGTTACCGGATCGCTGCTCCTTGTCTACAACGAACTCAACGGTCACGGGCGTTGCTAACGGACTCCAGGAACCGGCGCGCGAGTTCGGCGATACGATCAGGCTGCCGGCGCCGAATCGCTTCTCTCGGAATCAACTCCCCGCCAACCCCCAACGCGATTGCACCGGCAGCAATGAAGCTGAATGCAGTCCGCTGATTTACACCGCCCGCGGCGATCATCGGAACGTAAGGAAACATCGCCTTAAGGTCTTTGATGTAACTGTCACCTCCGATGTGGCCACACGGCACAATTTTGACGAAATCCGGACCCAGCTTCCAAGCAGTGATCACGCCGGTTGGCGTGAGGGTTCCGGGAATGACGACGACGTTCTGCTGCACGGCGAATTTCACCGTGTCGGCATCAAGACCGTCGCTCGACAGGAATTGAGCGCCCGCATCCAGGCAGCGGCGGGCAGTTTCGACGTCGTGAACGCTGCCAGCGCCAACAATTACCTCGGGCGCGCGTTGCACCACATGAGAAATTACTTTGATCGCCTCGGGAACGGTCAGCGTGACTTCGAGAATCGGGATCCCGCCGCGTGCGATGGCCTCGGCAGCGAAGAGCGCATCCTCGGTAGTGGACACGCGAATAGAGGGAATGATCCCGAGTTGTTCGATCCGGCTCCGTACGTCTTGCTTGTTCAACGCCCGGCTCCTCTCGGCAACCGGCAGGGCTTCGCCGTGTGGATTGTGAGTTGAATCGTAAAGTCTTGCCTCGTCACGGCAGCGCCCTCGTACCCACCGCCTGCCGCAACTGCTCCAGGGCGAGCAAGTATGACGCCAGCGCCTGACGATACGCAAGCTGAGTCGCGCGATAGTTGCGCTCGGCATCCAGAAAGTCGAGCAGGCTCACGCCGCCCTTCTGGTACGCGTACTCGGCGATGTCGCGGTCTTTTTGCGCCACCTCGAGATAGCCCGAGCGGTAAAGCTGCACGATGCGGTCGCTGACGCGCAATCCTTCATAAGCGTCGCGCACATCGGTCAGGGCCTGTCCGTTGGTGGCTTTCTCCTGCTCTTGCGATTGTGTGATGGCAATACGCGCGTGTTCGATCTGTCCCTGGTTGCGATTGAAGATCGGCAGGGGAATACTTCCGTAGATCGTCACGGCGTTGAGGGCATTGACATGGGAATAGTTCCCCTGCACAGTGACGTCCGGCTTGGCAATCGTTTTCTGTACTTCATACTGGCTCCGCGCCGCCGTCACGCCTTGTTGCGCCGCTCGCAGATCGGGGCGGTTTTGGATCGCTTTCAATTGGAAGTCTTCCAGGTTGCCCTTGAGGGCTAGGTAGTCGAAAGCGCCCGCCACATCATAGTCCGTAGCAACCGATTCGTAGCCGAGCAACTGCCGCAGATCGGACAGCGCCTGCACTTTGGCCAGTTCGGCCTGTTGATAATCCGTCTCGAACTGCAAGAGTTGCAGCTTGATCTTTAAGAAATCGTCCTCGCTGATTGCCCCTTTGTTGTAGCGCAGTTCGCCAATCTCCACGGTCTTCTGAAAGCTGGTGAGATCCTTCTGCGCAAGTTCGATCGTCGACTGAGCAAGCTGCACATTCACAAACAGTGAGGCAACGGTAAAGGTGAGTGTGCGCTCGTTGTCGGTTACCAGCGAGCGCGTCTGCGCTGTAAGGTCTTTCGCCGCTTGCAGCCGGTGCTGCCGTTTCTTGCCGCGCTCGATCAGATAGCTGAGTCCAATGTCGGCCTCTGTATTGTTGTGCAGGTAGTCGCCGAAGGACTGGCCGCCATAAACGCTTGGATTCTGGCGAGCTGGCGAGCCGAGCGGCAGGTATTCCCAATCCGCAAACAATGACGGATTCGGCCGCACGTTCGCCGCCTTTTCGTCCGCTTCGCTCTGCTGAATCGTGGTTCGCGCGGCCAGCAGGTTGTGATTGTGCTGGAGCGCCATTTGGATCGCTTCGTCGAGCGTGATACTGGCCGGGCCCATGCTTTGGGCGAACGCCGAGCCAGTCAGTGCGCACGCCAGCATCGCGTTCATCACCACACCTGCGCGGACCCTCCGGAGCAATGTAAGACTATTCAAGGGCGGCCTCCGGTTCCGGAAGTTGATCGCCGTCTTTCGCGATCCAGACATAAAACGTGGGCAACAGGACAATACTCAGCAGCAGATCGGAAATCAGTCCGCCTACGATCACAATCGCGAACGGCCGTTGCGAATCCGATCCGATGTCATGCGACAGCGCAGCAGGTAGAAGGCCCAGAGTAGCCACCAGCATGGTCATCATGATGGGGCGAAGCCTCAGAACGGCGCCTTCAACGGCGGCGTCCTGAATCGAGTAGCCTCGGGCGCGCAGCTGGTTGATGTATTCGAGCATGATCACTCCGGTCTGCACGGACACTCCAAACAGGGCCAGCATGCCCACGCCCGACGAGACGCTGAGGTAGGTTCCGGTCACAAGCAGAGCCAGGAAACCACCCACCCGAGCCAGGCCAACGTTCAACAGAATGAGCAGCGCCCATTTGTAGGAGCGAAACATGATGTAAAGAATGATGAAGATAACGAGTACGGTCAGCGGGACGATAATCGCCAGGCGCGCCTCCGCCCGCTTCTCGCTCTCGTACTCACCCGACCAGCCAATGCGATAGCCCGGCGGCATCTTCACTTTTTGATTGATCTCTCTGACGGCCTCTCCGACCGTGGTCCCGAGGTCCCGGCCTCGCACGTTGAAAGTCACCGCTACGTAGCGGGTATTCCCTTCGCGGTAGATATCGTAGGCGCCGTCCTTGACCTCCACATTGGTCAACTGCGCAAGGGAAACACGCTCTCCCGTTGGGGAAAGCAAGCGCACATTGGCGATGGCCCTTGCCGTATTGCGGTACGGTTCCTGATAGCGCACCACCACGTCATACCGCTGCTCACCGATCAGCACCTGGCTGACTGCATTACCGCCCACCGCCGTCTGGATGGCATCCTGTATGTCGGCGACGTTGATGCCAAAACGAGCGGCCTGGCGGCGGTCGATTGTGAGATCGAGATTGGGCTGACCAAAATCACGCAGGAGTTTGATGTCATGCATGCCCGGGATGCGCGACATAACCGCAGTCACTTCCTCGCCCTTCTGCTCCAGCGTCTTCAGGTCGTCCCCGAAAATCTTGAGCGCCAGAGCACCTTTCGTCCCGGTCATCGTCTCGCCGACGTTGTCTTCGATCGGCTGCGAGAAATTCCAGATCTGCGCCCGGATATCTTTGCACTTCCCGGCTCATGGCCTCGATCAACGCTTCTTTGTTCCGGTGAAATACCGGGCGCCATTGGTCTTTCGGCTTCAGATCGACGAAATATTCGGTGTTACCGAATCCGCCGGTGTCGGTTCCGTCATCCGGGCGGCCTACCTCCGACACAACCGTTTTCACTTCCGGAAAGGAGGCGAACACGATGCGCTCTTTGGTGGTGAATTTTTCCCCCTCCGACAGACTGGTGCTATTGGCCAGAGTGCCGCGCGCCCAGATGGCGCCTTCATCCAGGTGGGGCAAGAACTCTGCGCCAATCACGCCGCCAAATCCCAGGTAAATCGTTCCCGCCAGGGCGGCGATGCCAACGCCAGCCACGACCCAGCGATGCTGGACTGCCCACCGCAGCCGCTGCCGGTAGCGCTCCGTCAGGTAGTCCATCACCTGGTTGCGTCGTTCGTGAACTCCCTTGCGGAAAAATATGCCGGCAAGCACGGGCGCAACCAGAACAGAAAACGTCATGGCGCCAAGCAGCGCCAGAGCAACCGTCCAAGCCATGGGCCGGAAGAGGCGGCCCTCAACGCGTTGCAGGGTGAAAATCGGCAAATAGGCAGTGATGATGATTGCGATGGCGTAAAAAACTGGCCGCTGCACCTCGTGCGCAGCGTCGCGAATCGCTTCCGCGGGAGTCTTCTGGTTCGCCGATCCGCCGCCATTTCCCAGGCGGCTGATGTGCCGAACGATGTTTTCGACCATGACTACCGCCCCGTCGACCACCATGCCGAAATCGAGTGCACCCAGCGAGAGCAGATTCGCAGGTATGTGGCTCAAGTCCAGCCAGATCGACGCGAAGAGCAGGGAGAACGGAATGGTCAGGGCGACAATCAGAGCGGCGCGGACGTTCAGCAGAAACAAGAAAAGAATGATGCTGACCAGAATCATGCCCTCGGCCAGGTTGTGCATGACAGTATGCAGCGTGAAATGGAGGAGGTCGCTGCGGTCGAGCATGGGAACTACCTTCACTCCGGGGGGCAGGAGGCCGTGGTTGAGTTCGTCCACTTTGTTGTGGATGGCATCGAGAGTGGGCTGCTCTTCGGCGCCTTTACGCATTAGCACCACGCCTTGGATGACGTCGGGTTCCTCGATGATGCGACCGTCTTCCATGTGATTGGCTCTGGCCATGTGGCCCAGCCGGATCTTGGGACCCTGTGTCACGTCCGCAATGTCTTTTACCCGTAGAGCGGTCCCGGTTTGAGTCTTCAAAACGGTCTGCTCGATATCACGTACATCGCCGAAGAGCCCGAGGGTGCGCACGTTCATCTGCTGCATCCCAACCTCGACGAAGCTGCCGCCGGCATTGATGTTGTTGTTGGCGAGTTGCTGCTCCACTTGGGCGATGCTCAATCCATACGAAACGAGCTTATTCGGATCGACGCGCACCTGGTACTCGCGCTCCGTCCCCCCGAAATCAGAGACGTCCACTACGTTCGGAACGGATTTGAACTGCTTGAGCAGCGTGAAATCCTCGATGGATCTCAACTCCATCAGGTCATACCGGGGATTTGTGCTCCGGAGCGTGTACCAATAGATCTGCCCGGTTAAGCTCCAGTCGGTGCCGATTTGAGGTTGCAGGCCCGGCGGCAGTGTGACCTGCGTGAGCCGCTCCAGGACTTTCTGCCGATTCCAGTCGTTGACCGAGCTGTCGTCGAAGATCATGATGACGAACGACAGCCCGAAAATCGATTCGGAGCGCAGAAAGGTCATGTGCGGCATGCCAGACATTTGAATCTCGACGGGGATCGTGACTTGTTGTTCCACCTCCTCCGCGGAGCGGCCCGGCCATTGCGTAATGACCGTCACGTAGTTGTCGGCGATATCGGGATAGGCTTCGACGGGCAGGTTGTGAAACGAGATCGCCCCCCAGCCGGCCAGCAGAATGGCAATGGCCAGCACTACAAATTTGTTGTTCAGCGCAAAGTCTACGAGGGCCCGAATCATTCCTTGTCCTATCGTGTCTGCGGATACGCCGGCTCAACCGCTCCTGACGGCCGCTGCTCTGGGATGTCCGCCATTTGCCATACTCGCGAGGCCGGATGCGCTTGTTTCATCCGTTATTGGGCGAGCACGTGGTCCAACACCAGCGCGTTCGTAACGACCTGTTGCCCTGGCTTGAGCCCAGACTTGATTTCCTGCAAACTCGTGTTCTCGGTGAGTAGGTCTCCACTGACGACTTCCACGCGGCGAAACTTCTTGTCGGGCGCGGGAACGAAAACAAAATCTCGATCGTGCATGCGTAGCACAGCAGATGCGGGGACGATCGTGTGCATCTCTGTGGTTTGGCCGCGGAACGTGGCTTTAGCAAACATGCCCAGCCGCATCATTCCGGGATTCTCGATTTCGAGGCGCACTTTCGCGGTACGAATACTGGGATCGAGAACGGCGCCAATGTTGCTCACTTTCCCCTTCAGCACGTGGCCGGGATAAGCGTTCAGGGTGATCTCTGCAGTGTCGCCAAGCCGGACGTTCGGCAGATCATTCTCGTAGACGTCACAAACAATCCAGACCGACGAGATATCGGAAATCGTAAACGGGCTGGGCGATGAGTAAGCCTGCACGGTCGCCGCGTTGGTCACCTGCTGATCGGTGATCACGCCCGTGGTGGGCGCAACGATGTCGACGATGCCCATGGGTTTGTCGGGATCGTTGCCCACGAGACGCAGATGCTCCGTCGCAGTCTCGAGCGTGACCTTCGCGTCATCGGCGGCGTCTTGCGCGACTTCGAGGTCTTGCTCTGCGATCGCGCCGTGGGCATATAGATCCTTGGCTCGGCTCAACTGCTTGCGCGCGAGAAGTTCATCGGACACAGCCTTGCGATAGGCGTCGAAGCCGCCCGCCACATCGTCGCTGCGAATGGTCAGCAACACCTCGCCTCTTTTCACGGTGTCCCCAAGTCGTGCGTGAATTGCAACGACCCGTCCAGAGGCGAGCGAGACGACTGGGACGTTGCGAGCAATATCCGGCGTGACCGTCCCTGTGACCACCAACTCGGAAGTCGTGGGGCGTTCCACGGCGGCCGTGACCGGAAATTGCTCGGGATGCTCCACCGTGAACAGGCTGGGGTCCGCTCCCGGCACGATGTTGGCGGGTGGCGGCGCCTCGGCCGCCGGGTCGGCGTGCGCATTGCAGCCGACCATCGCCAGCAGCGCAGGCAATGAAAGAATGAGGAAACAGAGCAACGCCGCAGTTGGCAATAACTGTCGAGCGCTGCTCCGGTTCATGTGGCGCATGGTAGTTGTCTCGTCTCCTTCCTAGTCCAGTTAGAACTTCACCATGATCGCGTACCTCAGGCTGGGTTCATCTTTCCGCATATCTGGGCACCAACCCGTGGCCCCTGCCACACACGTGTAGCCAGGCGTGGCGGAGAGGAAGGGACCTGGCACGAACGTAGTGTTTCCCACCAAAGATCCGGCTCCGGGGTTCGGAACTGTGCTGGGAGTCACGTTGTCGCCGGGCGTGATGCCGCCGCGGCCTGTCCAGTAAGGCACGTTTGCGTGACGATAACCGTACTCCGCACGGAAAGTGATGTACTGTTTGGGCATCCAGTCGAAGGTGAGTGAAGCATCCCACGCTTTGTAGGGATCGCCTGGGTTCTGCGTGAAGTACGGCGACCCTGTGATCGCGTCAGCTCCATTGATCGGCGGAAGCAGCGTCAGATAGCGCCCCGGGTTGGCCATTGCACCGCCGCCGAGAGTGATGCCATACAAGTCCTTCTTGAACCACCACCGGTTGTAGAGCATCCATCCGGCGAAGGTCTGTTTGCTGCTCGTAGCCGTGTTGTGGTGGCAATTCACGTTGTTGTTGATCGTTCGACCTTGCGCGCTGACGAACGAACCACTTCCGCCGTACTCGCAGCCCAGATCGCCGGTAAGGGAGAAAGCCATCTTGTCCAGAAACTTTTCCGGGTGATCGTAATACTTAACTTCAACGCTGTCGTCGGTGTGTATGCGCGAGCGGCCGAAGTGACCATCGCCATTGCCCAACGTATCTTCACCCATGCCGTAGTTATTGAAGACGAAAGACAGCCAGGGAAGCGGGCGATACAAGATTTGGCCACCCAGACCGGGCTTGCTGCCCAATCTCCCGTAGGATTGCCATCCATTGATGATCCAGGGCTCGATCTTCAATTTATCGGTCGGGAACCACTGGATTCGAACTCCGTTGAAAAACCAGGGAGTATTGGAGGACACATAGGACGGTTGGTACGTCCAGTTATCGAAGTTGTAGTAACTGAACAGGCCGATATAGGAAACGAAGATTCCTGCGTCGAGATTCAGCCCGTGATTTACGTCCCAGTGATAACCGGCGTTCGCTTCGGAGACATACTTGTACGCGCCACGAAGATCCCACTGACCGCGTCCGGCACTAGCGTCATTGCGTGGCGTGGTCACGCCGAACATTCCATTCATCGTCAGGATGCGGGCCTGAACATTTTGCCAGTGGAAGTTTCCGCCAAAACTGATTTGCTCCACTTGAACCTCGTTCGACCGGAAAATTTCAGTCGAACCTCCCATCGTGTCGTCTTTGGGATGATTGAGATCCATCACGTAATGGATGTCCATGCGGATTTCTGGAGTGAAGAACTTGGAGTCCCATACCACGTCTTTATTGCGTGGATTTCCGTTCAGCCATGTCCAGTCGGCATAAGCGAACGGGGCCGCGGGCTCTGGCTTTTCGGGTTGGGCGGGCGTAGCAGCTGCCTGCCCGGCGACCGGGGCAACTGGGTTCGCAGTCGCAGTCGCGGGTGCGGGTTGCGCCACGGGCGTGTTTGGTGCGAGCGCTGGTCCTAGTGTGGATTCAGCCCCCTCCCGGATCTTCAGAGCAGCTTTGAGCTGTTCGATCTCGGCCTGCATGGCGGCAAGCTGTTTGGCGACCGCTGGAGATATTTCCGGATCGGGGGCGGCTGCGGTCCCGCTGGGTGCGGGCTTGCTGGCCGCGCCTTCGTCGTGGAGCGTTCCATTGGCTGGTGGTTCATGCAGAGCGGCTACTGTCGTCTGAGGACCAGACTCGGCCTGATCCTTCGCTTGCGCCTCACAGCGCGGCATTGGAACAAAGACAAGCATAATTCCCAGGGCAAAGAGCGATGCTGCAACGTTCAACATCCGATAGAAATGAATTCTCATGGTCATCACGCCCCGATCTCCTGCTGATTTAGGTTGTTGTTGCATGTTGTGGAACCGAAGACTGAAGGTCCGCCGAGCAGAACTCGGCGTTCAGATCGTGTTCGAAATTCGGGTAGAGCCAATTACATCCAGAAAGTCATAAAGATCGCATAAAACAATCGTAGGGAGTGCATAAGGCCCGGCCTTGCAATGCCGCAAACAGTAAAGAGATCTTTGGCCTATCGCCGACGCTGCACCAGCTGCACATCCAAATGCTCTCTTGGTCGGAGAACAATACAGTGCGGGGCATGAAGAATCCGTGAAGACCGGGATTCATAATTTGTTTGGCTGGGATAAGCGTTTCTTATGACTGCGTGCGAGCGCCTGTCCCGCGGACGTGATCTCCGGCTTGTGATAGGAAATTGTAAATACAGGATGCGGGGTTGCCTTTCTCTTGGGTAGGATAATGCGATGAAAATCCTGAAGATGCTGAGCAAGCCTGCCGCCTGGGCGAGCGGATGGACGAGCGCATTCCTTTGCTTTAGTGCCGCCACCGGATATTGGCTAGCCGGCGAACGCCGGAGAGCAGTCTTCTGGACTGTGCTTGGTGCGGTTGAAGTGGGAGCTATCGTCTTGTAGAACCAACCACGTTCGCGTTCGTTTGCGAGTGAAATGTGGCTCGGACCTTGGGCTGCAGCACGTAAAGCAGGAGGGCTCCTGCAATCGTGACGCCTGTAGCACCGCGCAAGAAGTCACCTCTTACGAGATTGACGAAGTCTGCCGCAACCTGCACGGAGATGATGGTGACAGCCAATCTCCATCCCCAAAGACGCCGTTTGAACCAACCTATACCGGCAGTGGCGAGAGTGGCGCTTAACAGGAAGAAGAGAGCACCGACAGGTCTGCCAGCAGGGGAAAGTTGCTGGTAGGCGGCCTCATTCAAAACCCAGACCTTATCGAGCACCGTACCCTGCCAGACCAACGTGGTTCCTGCAAGGGCCGCCATGCAAGCCCCGAAAACCAAGAAGGCTCCGATCGCAATGGTCGCGCGTCGTGATGCTGTTCGCACGGGAACGGCAGAATTCATCTTTCGACTATAAACGGATTGCCGGCTTTGGCTAGTAGCTAACGAGCACGTTGTGCGTCCAGTTTGCTGCCAGTGCAGAGTACTCCTCAACGCAGGCCGGCAGAGTATTCCTGAGACGGATCGCACAGCCGATACCCGACCCAGGGCTCGGTCAGGAGGTACTTGGGCTGCGAAGGGTTCTCTTCAATTTTTTTTCGGAGCGCTTTTACATAGGAGCGCAGATAGTCAAGCTCGCTGCCATACTCCGGCCCCCAGATCGAACGCAACAGCTGAGAGTGAGTGACGAGAGTCCCCTGATGGCGCATCAACAGCGCCAGCAGATGGAACTCGGTCGGTGTGAGATGAACGAATTCACCATCGCGGCGATGCAGCACACGGCGCTGCACGTCGAGTTCAAGATCGCCCACACGGAGAACGAGCGGTTCGGGGGCATCCTCAACGTGCGACCTGCGCGATACAGCACGCAGGCGCGCCACCAGTTCGCGGAAGCGAACGGGTTTGGTGAGATAGTCGTCCGCACCCGCCTCCAGTGCCTTCACCATGTCATTTTCCGTATCGCGCACAGTAACTATAACGATCCCAATCCTGGGCAAGAGTGAGCGGACCTCGCGGCAGGTCTCCACTCCTCCGACGCCCGGCATGTTCATGTCGAGCAGCACCAGATCGAATGGTCGCTGAGCCAGGATCGCGATCGCATCTTCACCGCTGGGAGCCTCCTCGATCGAAAACCCGCTGGCTGCCAGAGAGGTCCGTAACGCCCTTCGGAACGAGGGCTCATCGTCAACGAGCAAAGCATTCAACTGTTCAGTAGACATACGAAAACATCCTCAGAGAGTAGATTGGGCGAGAGGCAGCGTCAGACGGAAAGCGGCGCCCTCCGCGGTCGCGGCCGTTTGGCCTTCGAGTTCCATACTGCCTCCGTGGGCCTGAACGATCTTGTTTGCGAAATACAATCCCAGGCCGGAACCGGGAACCAGACGCCGTGCGTCCACTCCACGATAGAAACGCTCAAAAATCCGCGTCCGTTCGTGCGCCCGAATCGGGATCCCACTGTTCGACACACGGACGGCGGCCTGCTCGTTCTGCAGTTCCAGGCTAACCTCGACCGCCGAACCCGGCGGGGAATACTTGCAGGCGTTGTCCAGCAACTGCCGAAGCGCAAGTTGGAGTAAGTCGCTATCAGCTAGCACTTCAGTCACATTGGTTCCTTTGGTGACCAGGAAGCGCCGGTCCGTGCACTGGCGCGAGTACTGCTCCACTAGATTCACCACTAGTTCGGTGATGTCAGTCCGATCGAGCCGTGGCTTCACGTCTTCTCTGTCTAACCGGCGGGTTCCAAGCACGCGGGATGTGAGCCCACCCAGTCGAGCAGCTTCTGCTTCTATGATCTCGGCGAGTTCCGACTGACCGGAGCACAGAGGGCCAACCTCTCGTAGACCGCCCGCCGCGGTGAGAATCGTGGCAAGCGGCGTTTTGAACTCGTGGGCGAGAGCATCCAGCACCGCCCCGCGAAACAATTCCGCTTGGGCGGCAGCAGCGGCGTGGCTGGCCTTGTGGAAGGAGTGCGTCCGTTCCAGCATGGCGGCCGCCAGAGCTGAGAGAGGACCCACGGTCAGTTCCGGATCGCTCAGACCTTCGAAGCCGATAGCGCCAATTCTGTTGCCCCCGGCAAGCAGACAACGGATCAGAATTCCCGATCTCAGATCCGCGGTATCTTGGCCCGAGGAATGCGCTGCCCTGGTCCGCTCTGCGAGGTCACCACTTGGATTGCCCGCGCAGTGAGCTTCTGCCTTGGCGGCATCGAATAGGCACACCGCCTTGAGATGAAGATGATCCCGAAACAGTCCCATCGACCGGGTGTACGCGGTCTTCTCAGGATCCAATGCCAGTAGCTGTTGTGCCAGCCGGTACAGCCGATCCACCTGCAGTCGCTGGTGGTCAGATACCGCTGCTTCTTCCCGTACTCGAGTGGTGAGCCGAGTAATGACCAACCCTGTAATCAAGAACGAAAACAGAGCCAGAATATCCAACGGGTTGGTGACCTCCAGAGAAAAGAGAGGTGTCGTGAAGAAAAAATCGAGACACAGGACGGCCACCAGGGAAACCACGGCGGACGACGCGAAGTTCCCTACAAGGGACTGCAATACCACAACAACCAGGTATACGAAGCTGGTGATGGTGAGATTCAGTTGCAGGCGATAGCAGACAAGAGTGATCAACCCGATCACAAGACAGCCGACTACGGATCGAAGAATGGAAGGCCAGACTGTGAAAGTTTTTGCCATACGCCAGTGAAACGGTTGCCGCTCATACGCTGCGAGCCACGGACTGGAATCGCGGTCATTCCTGATCCCAGATTTCTAACCGCAGGCGTGAATGGCGTCCAATTCATATTTCTAATCGCGCCCATCAGGCTCTCCAATACCCGGTCGCTCGGTTTTCACGGACTTGCGCACTCGCGCAAACCCGAGAATGCTCGCAAGATTTTCTTATGATTCGGAAATTGAATCAGGTGATCTCATGGGGTGCATGAGATCACCTGAAAGTGGGTCCAGGCTGGGTAGGGCGCTAGCCCATTTCGCTCGTCATGATGAAGAGCGGCTTCATTTCGAAGCTCTTGTAGTGCGGCCGGAGACGGTCGGTGTTGTACTGTGTTTTTACATCGACAACCTTTTTAGTCGCCGTGACGGTATCGATCGGCATGTTGTCGTAGCGGCCATTCCGCAAGACCACAAGCCGCCCGTGAATCTTGCTCAGTAGCAAGTCGAGGGCAAGGTTGCCATAGGCCATGGGCACGATGGAATCAATCGCGTCGGGATCTCCGCATCGGACCAGGTAGCCGAGCTTTTGATTGATCGTGTCTATCGCTTTGCCGTTGTTGTACTTGGGGGAAAGCTCCTTCAGTTTCTCTGATACCAGGTCTCCAATGCCGCCGAGTTTCTTGTGGCCGAAAGCGTCGGTGGTCTCGGCCTCGAAAATCATTTCTCCACCTTCGAACATCGCTCCCTCCGAAACCAGCACGACGGAGTAGCGACTTGGATTCTTCCGGCGGTCGGCGACCAATAATTCGGTGAGGCGCTCGATGTCGAATTTGTGCTCCGGAATTACGCAGCGGTTTGCGGCTCCGGCCATGGTCGGCAGCATGGCTGTAAATCCCGCGTAACGACCGAACACCTCGAGCACCATGAATCGTTCATGCGATCCCGCGCTGGTCCGCAGGCTGTTGGTCATGGAGATGGTCCGCGTCACGCACGTGCTGAAGCCGATGCAGTAATCCGTACCCGGAACGTCGTTGTCCATCGTCTTCGGAATGGCGACGACTTTCACGCCCTCCTGATAGAGCCGCACGCCGTAGCTGAGCGTGTCATCGCCCCCAATCGGAATCAGGTAATCGATGCCAAGCCAGTCCAGGTTCTTCAGGACTTCCGGCGTCAGGTCGTTCTTCTCGGCGTTATAAGCGGACTGCAGGTGGGTCGGAACGCTGTCCTTCTTCACCTTGCTGGGATTCGTGCGCGAGGAATGCAGAAAAGTGCCGCCGGTGCGGCCCGTGCGATTGACCAGATCCTCCGACAAAGTCTGATAGTTTTCGCTGTTGTCGTAATCCTTTTCGCGGACCATGTCGACCAACCCCGCCCACCCGCGTCGGATTCCGATTACTTCACAGCCCTCCCGCAGCGCGCGAATGGTTACGGCGCGAATCGCGGGATTGAGGCCCGGTACGTCACCCCCACCGGTGAGAATTCCAATCACACCCTTCTTTGTTTTCACGGAGAATGCCTCGTTTTCCTTTGAATAGTGGTCGTCTCCACCGTAGCGGAGCCGATCCGTTAGTGAGACAACCTTTCAATTCTCCGGGCGGAGGTCGGAAGGGTCTGTGACTTCAATCATGAGGGTCTGTGACGGTGGCACATCGAGCCCCTCGCGCCTTCCAGCCCGCGTTATGCGGGTAGAGGGATGAATGATAAAAACTCGGCCAGGCGATGCGGAGCGTCACACAAGGAGCGCCCCGCATCGACCTGGTCCGATCAATTATGCAAGCCGACTTCAGTGCACCGGGTTGCCGTCGGCGTCGATCTTGTGGACCTCGCCCAGGTTCAGTTCCCGGATACCGGACTCGACTTTACCCATGTCTCCCACGACCACCCAAACCAGATGATCGGGCAAGATGTATTTCTTCGCGACCTCATTGGCGCTCTCCGGTGTCAGGGCCAGCGCCTTTTGAGTGAAGGTGTTGTAGTAGTCCTCCGGCAATCCGAACTGGAGGATGTTGCCATATGCGCCGCTGAGTTGCTGCACCGTTTCAAAGTTGCCCGGCAGCGCCAGGGTGGTGTTGCTCTGCTCGTCCTTGAGTTCGTCGGCGGTGATTGGTTTTTCGCCCGCGATGCCCTTGTATTCCTTGACCAACTCGATCATCGACTCTTTCGTCTTGTCGGTCTGCACCGCTGA
Source organism: uncultured Acidobacteriaceae bacterium (assembly GCA_963701935.1). Taxonomy (GTDB): domain Bacteria; phylum Acidobacteriota; class Terriglobia; order Terriglobales; family Acidobacteriaceae; genus Sulfotelmatobacter. The sequence goes on from CAVPBT010000009.1 coordinate 416,913, forward strand.
AATGCTGATATAAGGACGTTGGCCTTTGGCAGGCGGCAGCACAGCGCGCACGCCGTACGACCAGTGCTTGTCTTCGCGCAGGTTCATGTTGATTCGGGCACTGAACTTTCCGCCAAAGATCCCGTTCACCAGTTGCAGTGCGATGGCATCCGGATCATTCTGCGGAGGAGCCAGTTGCGCGCCAAAAATAACGCTCTGGCCCGATCCCGGACGGTCGATGAGGTAGACCACATCTTTCTCTGGTTCGGCAACATGCGGGACGTCTCTCTTCGGAACATCGCCCGGCTTCCACGAAGCGAGCAATCTTTCCAGTTTGGGTTTGATTTCGGCCAGCGTGGTGTCGCCCACGATCAACAACGTGGCGTTGTTCGGTTTAAACCACGTGTCGTGGAACTTCGCCAAGTCTTCGCGGGTCATCTTGCTTACCGCAGCTTCCGTGCCTGTGCCGGTGAAGGGAACCGCATAGGGATGTCCCTTGCCGTAGAGCAGAGTTGGCACCACGCGCAAAGCCATGGCTTGCGGAGTAACCTTCTCTCGCTGGATGCCGGCAATGCGTTCTTTCTGCAGGCGTTGGAACTCCTTCTGCGGAAACGCCGGATGCAGAATCAGGTCCGCGTAAATATCCAGCGACGGATCCATCGTGCTCTTCAGCGTGTTCAGGTTGACCAACGCGTAGTCGAGGTTCGCGCCGGCGTTGAAGTTGGCGCTGAGGGCTTCCAGTTCCTCGCCAATCTTCAGCGAGTCGCGCGTCGGCGTGCCTTCTTCCAGCATGCGTTGCTCAAAGCTGGCAGTACCATTCGCGTCGGTTGGATCGGCAGAGTATCCGCTGTCGACCATCAAGGTGAAGTTCACTACCGGCGCGCTGTGGCGCTCCGCCAGCACCACCTTCAGCCCGTTGCTGAGAGTGGATCTCTCCAGAGGAGGCAGCTTGAGCGACATGGGATCGCCCGGCGCCGGCTCTTTCGACCGGTCGAGTTTGGCGTCCGTCTTAAACGTCGTTGGATACGGATGCACCTCGAGCACGTAGTCGCCGTCGCTCAGCCAGTCAACGGCGGCCTTCTTCACCGTGGCAGGCGTCGCGGCCTTCACCCATTTCAGGTAGTCCTTGTAACAATCGGGATTGCCCCGGAAGGTCTGGCAGCGTGCGAGCAAGTCGCTCTTGCCGCCGAAGCCGCCGATCCGCTCCACGATCCGCGCGTAGCGTCCGAGGATTTGCGTCTTGGCCAATTGCAACTCGGCGGCGGTCGGGCCGTTCTTCAGGAAATTCTGCAATTCTTCGTTGGCGGTTTTTTCCACCTTGCCAAGGTCTTCGCCCGGATTCGCCGTGAGCGTGAAATCGAATTGTCCGCCGATTTCGCTCGTATCGTTCGATGCGGTTGCGCTGGTTGCAATCTGATCTTTGTAGACGAGGCGTTTGTACAGACGCGACGTCTTACCCTCACCGAGCACCTCAGCCGCCAAATCGAGCAACGCTTCTTCGGGCGACCCGAATTCCGGTACGTTCCAAATGCGGTAGAGGCGCGCTTGCGGAACACGGTCCTGCACCCAGCCGCGATGCGTGCCGGTGCGCTTCGCGATCCACACTTCCTGCTTAGCAATCGGCGGACCTGCGGGTATGTCGCCGTAGTACTTTTCGACTTTCTCTCGCGCCACTTCCGGCGTGATGTCGCCCGCGATCACCACGGTGACGTTGTTCGGGCCGTAGTAGGTCTTGAACCATTCCTGCACGTCGCTCATGGAAGCCGCGTCCAGATCTTTCATTGACCCTATGACCGTCCATGAATAAGGATGGCCGACGGGGTATGTATTCTCAGTGATGATCTCTTCCGTCACGCCATACGGCTGATTCTCACCCTGCCGTTTTTCGTTTTGCACCACGCCGCGCTGCAGGTCGAGCTTCTTCTGGTCGAGCACGCCCAGCAAGTGCCCCATGCGGTCGCTCTCGGCGAATAGCGCATAGTCCAGCATCGAGGTAGGTACGTTCTCGAAATAGTTCGTGCGATCGTTGTTGGTGGTGCCGTTGAGGTTCGTGGCGCCCACTTTTTCCATCGCATTGATGTAGGTGTGATTGAAGTCGTCGCTGCCACTGAACATCAGGTGCTCAAAAAGATGCGCAAAGCCGGTCTTGCCCGGCTTTTCATTCTTGGATCCCACGTGATACCACGTGTTCACGGCCACGATCGGGGCCTTGTGGTCCTCATGCACGAGGACGGTCAGTCCGTTGTGGAGAACGAACTTCGTGTACTTGATATCAGGAATTGGGATGTCAACACTCGGGACGGCGGCCGCCGCTTTGTGGGCGGGAGCCGGTTGCGCTTGTGCAACCACAGAAATTGAAGTAGCGATTAGAGACGCCAGCAGTGCAAGCAGAATCACCGAAGATAAAGTCAGTCTATTTCGCAAGGAGTGCCTCCAGATAGTCCAGATCAAGCTAGAAGGTGCTGCACAACACTCTACACAAGGAGGATGCCGGTCGTCACGCAACGGCTGTGATGCCGGATGCGTGACTCTTCCGCGACGACTCGGTTGGCTCCTCTTAGTGCTGCGCCTGTTCCCCTTTCAAATAATGGTCGAACCATCCGACGAGCCGCTCCATGATGTCGCGCTGATGCTCCGGCTTGCGAATGGAGTGACCCTCACCTTCATAGACCACGAACTGCGTTTCCACGCCCAGAGTCTTGAGCGCATGCCAGAATTCTCGCGATTGCGGTTCCGGCACTTCGCCATCGCGTTCTCCGACAAGAATGAGGGTTGGCGTTTTGACATTCTTGATGAACGTCATCGGCGAGCTCCTGGCATAGATAGCAGGATCGTCATAAACCGATGCGCCGAAATAAGGGATCATCCACTCGTCGATGTCGTTTTCTCCGTAGTAGCTCTGCCAGTTCGACAGTCCCGCGCCCGCCACCGCCGCGCGGAAACGGTGGGTCTGCGTCACGGCCCACATTGTCATGTATCCGCCATAACTCCAGCCAAAGATGCCGACCCGTTGATCGTCCACCGGCAGCGTCTTCACCACCTCGTCGACTCCAGCCAGAATGTCGCGGAAATCGCCATAGCCAAAGTCTTTGACGTTTCCCTCGGTAAACTTCTCGCCCAGCCCAAAGCTCCCCCGGGGATTGGGATAGAACACGAAGTATCCCTTGGTGGAGAGGGTGTCGATGTTGAAACCGCGGGCAGGCCAGCTCGGTCGAACCCCCGCCGCCGGGCCACCATGCACAATCACCACCATGGGATAACGGCGGCCGGGGTCGTAATCCTTGGGGTACATCAGCCAGCCTTGAATACGCATGCCGTCGCTGGTCCAGTGCAGGCTCTTCATCTCGCCCCATTCCGGTCGGATCGCGTCGTTGTAGTGCGTCAGCTGTTTCCAGCTGCCGATGGATCCCACCCAGATTTCGCCGGGATGCTCGACCGAACTTCTGATGACGGCAGACTTGGAGTGATCCGCCGACAGCGAAACCGAGATAGACTCCGCTCCTGCCCAAACTTGGACGATCTTTCCGCTGGCGGGATCCACCGTCGCTATGCCGGACTGGCCATCAATGTTTTCGGTGAACAAGATTCTGTCGGCGTTCGCCCAGAAGAGTCGATTGGGCGATGCAGCAATTCCGGGAGTGACGTTCCGAGCGTTCCCTCCGCCAGCCGGCACAACATAAATGTCGCCGCCCGTGGACCCTTCATCGCTCATCAGCCCTTCAATAAAAGCGATGCTCTTCCCATCCGGCGACCAGCGTGGTTCCGCGATCTGCAAGCGCGGCTTGTAAACCGGGTGCGGGTCTCCGCCCGTCGCGCCCAGCGTGTAGACCTGCGCCACGTACCAATTCGAATCTCCTGCGCCGTGAGCCGCTGTTACGGCGAAGCTCTTGCTGTCCGGCGACCAATCGTATTCGTAAACGTACATGTCAGCCGGGGACAGCTGCCGGACGTTGCCCGATGCGACCTCAACCGTCGTAAGACGCTGTTCGAACACTTTGCTGTCGACGACTCCTGTTTCCGGGGTCATCGGCATCAAGGGGCCCGCAGCGCGCGGCGCATTCTCTGTGAACAGGATCGCGATCGACTTTCCGTCGGGCGCCCAGGCTGGATCGGCCAGGAATCCTCTCAGGCTGGTCAGCTTCCGGGCGGCGCCCCCGCCCAAGTCGGCAACATAGAGCTCCGACTGGCCGTCTCCGCCCGCATCCGAAAGAAACGCGAGTTGCTTACTGTCCGGCGACCAGCGGGCATCTCCTTCATGCGCGGCGGCGCCTTCGCCAGCCGCCGCAATGCGCTGCGGCTGTAAATTGGATGACTTCAGGTCCTGAACATAGATGCCCGAGCCTCCACCTGCTACCGGTTCCACCCACGCGACATGCGTTCCATCCGGAGAAATCACCGCCTGCCGAACGCTCTTGACCGATGGACCTCCGCCTTGTCCGAATGCGATAGCAACCGCAGAAAGATAGATCGCAGTCCCGAAAGCGATTCGCATTAAGAGTGGCTTGCCTCGTTTGGCCGATGTCATGTGGGAAGGTATCTCCATGGTTTGATTAGGGAAACAGCCGTCATCCTACACTGATTTGCCCTGTTCGCGCAGGGGACTGTTCCCTCAGGTCAACTGGCCGCTCGGGTGCCTTCCGTGCCTCGTCCAAAAAAGTTTCGGTTCTCCTGAAACGGTAGAGGCCTTCCCCGCACTATCCCTATACGTGGAGGACATCGGCTTGTAACCGATCAGCCACAGTTCAGGAGTCCAGCCTGGCAAACACCGGTTGGAGTTCTCGTAAGTGCCGGAGTCGATCCGGGGGGAAGCGGCTCCGGCGCTTTTGATTTCAGACTTCCCCAAGGCCCTAACGTTCGATTCAAGCTTCAGGAGTTGATTCCTCCCAGTGCAGAGCGCTCGGCCCAACCCGCCCACAGTTTGCCGCCGTACCAATCTCACCCTGGTGAAACGCCCGGCCGCGCCCGCCCCCGCACCGGCCCCGGAAAACGACGGCGCCACACCAGCCCCGGTGCTACACTTTCTGACACTCCAGAATGTGCGGGGCAAGTACTTGCAGTTCCAGTCCTTTGACGAGCCTTATCTCAGCCGCTTGCGGTCCGGAGACTTCCGGACCCAGGAGCATTTTTCGGCCTACTTCGGCGCGCTGATCAAGATCAAGCTGGGCGCTCGCCTGAAGTCGCCCGAGGCTATCGAAGATGTGCGTCAGGAGACCTTTGCCCGATTTTTTATGGCATTGCGGGACGGGAAGATCCTTCTACCCGACCGCCTGGGATCGTTCGTAAACTCCATTTGCAATAACGTCCTGCTCGAGCACTACCGGTCCGCCGCCCGCAACACTTCCCTCGACGAGGAGGAAGAAAAGAACTTCCCCGCCTTAAATGTCGACCTGCTGGGCGCGCTTACCGCAAAAGAAAGAGAAAAAAAAGTCCGCGAAATCCTGGAGAAACTCTCCGAACGCGACCGTCGCCTGCTCCGGGAAGTTTTCCTGGAAGAACGCGACAAGGATCAGGTCTGCCGTGATTTCGGCGTCGATCGCGAATATCTACGCGTACTGTTGCACCGTGCCAAGCAAGCGTTCAAGTCGTCGTATCTGAAGCATTCGGGAGACAATCCCCCGGATTTTGCTCCAGCTTAAGAACCATGCAATGCAGCCCGGCACACACTTCGTCTGAGGGGGAATACACCATGGACCACACAGCGGTGGTTCGAGAAAAGATGACCGAAAAGTACCTGCTCCAGGAGCTCGCGCCCGAAGTACGGGACGAATTCGAAGAGCACTACTTTGACTGCCCGGAATGTGCGCTCGACGTGCGCTCGGGCGCCCAGTTTGTGGAGGAAAGCAAGGTTGTTCTGGCGGAGGAGGCCGAACCGGTTCCTGTCCGCGCGATCTCTGGCCGGGATCGCGCTCTCCAACCTGCTCGCCAGCCGTGGTTCTCCTGGCTCCGTCCCGCATTTGCCGTGCCGGTGCTTGCGCTTCTGCTGGCGGTGGCGGGCTACCAGAACCTGGTTACCTATCCACGGTTGCAGGCCGAACTCAACCAGCCCCAGATTTTGCCCGCCGCGGTATCGGTAAATGTTGGGACCTATGGCGGAAGTGACACGCCCACCGTCGTACCTGCGGGAAAGGGCCTTCTTTTGTACGTGCGAATTACCCCGGACGGCTCTTACGCGCGCTATATGGTCGAGTTGTACAATCCTGCCGGAAAATCGGAAGGTTCCATCACCATTCCGGCCCCAGCGCGCCCGAGCGTGGTGCCAGTAACCATGCCAGGGGCGACTCGGGAAGCCGGAACCTATACCGCCGCCGTCCGCGGAGTCACCAGCAGTGGGGGGACCAAAGACCTCGGGAGCACGTCCTTTCAATTACAAATTCAACGATGAGTTGTCGAGGAGCGGAGGTACACTATGGCCACTATGACGGAAACCCCAGAAGCAGCCAGCACAGTCGTTCGCTCGCATGACTACCATGCCGAAGCCCACTTACTCAGCGGACAGCTGCAGCGTCCCATCGAACAAAATATCGAACGCCACGCGCCGGTCACGTTGAAAGACCGGAGGGGCGGTCACCTTACCCGCTTCGAGGAAGAAGTCAGCATCGAGGGACTGATCACCTTCGCCAAGGGCCACACCCGCGTGTCGGGAGCCCGAAGCCTGAAACACAATGGATGGATCACCCTCTCCACCTCGGTTGTGGAAGGCCTGAACGTCTTCGAAATTATCACCGCAGATCGCGTCGTATCGCAGGTCTCGACCGATCATCCCTATTTGAATGGTCATGTGCCCCAGGTGACGTTCCTGGGGACGCAGTTTACGAACTTGCAGGTCAGCGGGTTCCCGGTCACGCTGACCCTCAACCTCGGCGTTTGTGGAGACCGGCCTGCCAACGACCGGTCCTATCTGCGGGATCGCAAGTTCCTCGAGGGAGTGAAAGATCGGACTTTAAAGATTGCCGAGGGGGACGGCCTTCCCAAAGAATTGAAGGCACAGTACTATGAGGAACTTGCTCGCATCGAGCGGCTCCTCAGCACTTGCGACGTGGACGACAACGTCTGCCGCGAGCCCATCACATGTTCCCTGGTGCAAAGCATCGGCGAGATCCCGATTCCCGGAGTGCGAACCTTCGGGCACGTGATGGTGATTCCCGAGTTCGGCAGCGTGGCTCTGGGCGAGATCGAAGTGGGCGAGAGGGCAGACCAACATTCCACGAGGCCCAGCGTCTACTTCGAACTGACGGGCATCAACATGAAGCTGGGCTGCGTCGGACACGGCGCGGCGAAGGCCGCGAGCGCCACGGCCAACGGGCATACGGTTCCGTAGTTCTGATTCTGTGCTTCCTGCTGGCCTGCGAGCTGGGCTGCATTCGCGACGATCCGCGGGCCGCATTCGACAGTGCGGAAAAGGCTTTTCAGCGCGGCGATCTAAGGGCGAGTCAGGACCAAGCCGACAGGCAATATTTCAAACTCCAAGCTTCGAACCCATCCTGGGCGTTGAAGTTCAGGATCTTGGAAGCGGAGTGCATGTTCTGGCGTGGGAGGAGCCAAGAGGCTCTAAGTCTGCTAAACACCCTGCCTGACTCCTCGTCCGATCGGGCTTCGACCGTTCAAGCTCTCGCCGTCACAGGCGTAGCATATGCTCGGTTACACTCGTTCACCGGAGCGGATAACGCTCTTGATCGAGCGGCGCAAATGTGCCTCTCCCACGAGGAGCTAACCTGCGGAGCGGTGGCTCGTGCCCAAGGTATCCTTGCTGTCGAGCGCGGACAACTGAGTACGGCTCTAGGATACTTTCAGCAGAGCCTGTCCTTTGCTCGACTTCACTCGGATCGTTTCCTAGAGGCTACTGCGCTCAGCAATCTTGGACTCGTTGCGGCTGCTGAAGAACATTTCGACGAAGCGAAAGACCAATCCGACGCAGCTTACCAGGCAGCCATGACCCTTGATGCAAATCGAGTTGCGCTGGTCGCACAAGGCAATTCCGGCTGGGCTTCTTACCGGCTAGGAGACTCCGAAAAAGCATTGGACGCATTTCTGCTGGTGGAACGACGTGCCTCTCAGCTCGGGGATACTTTCGATCAAGAGAACGAACTCACAAACATCGGCTACATCTATATGGACCAGCAGAAGTTTGATCTGTCGGCCCAGTCCTTTCAGCATGCGCTTGAGCTCGCTGTCCCGAACGACAGCAAAGAGGACATTTACAATGTGCTCCGTGCTCTGGCGCGCTTGGCTTTGCAAACAAACGATCTCACAAAGGCAAGCCAATATGCCGAACGGGCTCTCAGTATCGCCCACGAAGGTGGCAATCATGTGGACGACCTATACCCCATGCTGGTGCAGGGGCAAGTTGCAGCCCGCTACGGTGATGGAGACAAGGCCAAACAGATGTTCGAGGCGGTCGAAGGTGATTCGGTCTGTCCCGTCTTTCTAAAATGGGAAGCCCAGCGTTCCCTGGCACAGCTATATGAGAATGAGAAACACCTGGACGCCTCAGACCGTCAATACCAGGCTGCCCTCGCGACGTTCGAGTCGGCCCGGGCTACCGTGCGTCATGAAGACTTCCAGCTTTCGTTCCTGACCAACGCTGCCCGCATCTACGACGACTACGTCCATTTCCTCGTAACGCAGGGCAAAACCGACGAAGCCCTCCGCTGGGCCGACTACGACCGGGCGCGCACTCTGTTAGAGGGGTTGGGCTTTTTGTCGAAGGCGTCCTCGAACAATGGCCACGCCGGACCTCCGCCTCTAGATCCCCGCGACATTGCCCGCCGCGCCAAAGGCACACTCCTTTTCTATTGGCTGGGAGAGAAGCAGTCCTACCTGTGGGCCATCACGCCGCAAAAGACCACTTTGTTTCCGCTGCCTCCGGGCGCGGACATCGAGGCGCTGGTACAGCGCTATCGGACCGCGCTCCAGGGTCCGCAAGACGTCCTTGAATCCAGCGAAGACGGACGGGCGCTCTACCGCACTCTCATCGCTCCAGCCAAGGCGCTGCTCGCGAATAATGCCAGAGTGTTCATCATCCCCGACGGCAGCCTGAACAACCTGAATTTCGAGACGCTGATCGTTCCCGACCGCAAGCCCCACTTCTGGATCGAAGATGCCGACGTGGCCAATGCCAGCTCCCTGCGGGTGCTTGCCGCTTCATTCGCTCGCAACCGCATCCGTGAAAAGAAACGTGCCCGCAACCTGCTGCTCATCGGCGACAGCGTCGCTCCCAGCAAGGAATATCCCGAACTGCCGCACGCTCCCCAGCAAATGGCCAACGTCGCCAAGCACTTTCCGGCAACGCTGGAGCAGGTTTACCAGCGCGACAAGGCGACCCCGGCAGCCTACCTGTCCGGGAATCCCGAAAAGTTTTCGCACATCCACTTCGTAGCGCACGGCACAGCCAGCCGATTGAGTCCTCTCGACTCGGCGATTGTCCTCTCCAAAGGCGCCGCCGCGACAGATTCGTTCAAGCTCTATGCGCGCGACATCGTGAAGCATCCCCTGCAAGCCGATTTGGTTACGATCTCGGCATGTTACGGCGCTGGCGAACGTGCATACTCCGGAGAAGGTCTGGTAGGACTCGCCTGGGCATTCCTCAGAGCTGGAGCTCACAACGTGATCGCCGGCCTCTGGGAAGTGACCGACGCATCCACCGAACAATTGATGGACCGTTTCTACGCTGAGCTGGATAAAGGAGCCACTCCCGATGCCGCCCTGCGCATCGCCAAGCTGTCTCTGCTCCACGACAGCGCATATCACGATCCGTTCTACTGGGCTCCCTTTCAGCTCTACACCGGATCATGACGCCAGCCCAAAAAGAAACGCGTTACGACAGCTTCTTGACTCGCGTGCGAACCTTTTCGAACTGATAAGTGCCGAGCCCGCGACTGGCGGCCATCTTCAAATACGGCAACGCGTCCACTTCCATATTCCAGTAGGCCTTCGCCACATAAGCGTCAAGCGCCACCGGGTCGGTTCCCGCGACTAGCGTCTTTTTCAGGAGCACGTCCTCGAGATTTCCTCCCGTCGGACCATTGCGCAGAAGGATTCGGTAACAATCGATGATCGTAAGCGTCGGGCGCACAAAATCCGCAAGGTCCACGAGACTCTCGTGGATCTTCTGGTGCAATTGATTCCGTTGTCCGCCCAGCATTCCGTACCAGTTCTTCATGCCGAGCGTTGTGCCTGTCAGTCCGTGGTGTTTCGCAATCGGAATATTGATGACCTTATCGACGTTCAGGAACGGATCGAATACCGGCCACGCGTGCAGCACCTCACCCCCCAGATCGACTTCCTTGAATCGGGAAGGCTCGGGCAGAATCACGTCGGCGCCCGCGAGCTTCGCAGCGTCAGCGATACCCGACCGCTGAAAACAACGGCGCGCGTCGTTGCAGCTCACATCGGTCACAATCACACGCTTGGCTCCCGCACTTGCGCACTGCCGCACAATTTCTGCGACCACATCGGGATTTGTATTGGCCGCTTGCTCCGGCGTGCGGTCCCACCCAATGTTCGGTTTCACCAGCACGACGTCGCCGCGTGAGATGAAGCGCCGCATGCCCCCTAATTCCTCGACCGCCAGCCGCGCCAGTTGTGTCGGGTCGCCCCCCTGGATGATTGCCATCTCGGGAAGTGTTGCATCAGCCGGCACCGTGTGGCCGTGCTTCGCAGCCATGGCCAATGCTGTCTCGGGCCGCCAACTGCGGTCGGTGAGCCAGACGCCCAACCCCGCTGCTCCGGCGCCAGCACCCGCGACCCTCAACAGTTTGATCAACGCTTCACGACGACTGAATCCGCCACTGTCTGATTCCATAAACACTCCGTTGGAGACTCCTCGGCGTCATTTATCCCTTTTTCCGACTCAGCAGAATCTGATTGGTGCGCGAGCGGCTTTCGCCGACGCTGGTCACGTAAACCGCCGGACGATCCTGCACCGGACACACATGTTCACACGCGCCACATCCGACGCAGCGCGCGGGATCCAGATACGGCTGCTTCACCTGTTTCACGTTGCCTGCGGCATCGATCACTTCCGCCGGACGAAAGTAGATTGCCTTGGGCGAAGTAGGACACCACTCTTCGCAGACAATGCAATCCGTAGCCATGGCCCACGGTAGGCACCGGCCACGATCGTAAAATGCGGTTCCCAGCCGGACCGGCTTCCCAGCGCTCGCCAGATCCACCGACCATCCCTTTTCCTTGGCAGTGATCTCCCAGATCGCGCCAGTGGGGCAGACCTGCGAGCACAGCACGCAGCTGGTCTCGCAGTAGCCGATGCGCGGCACCAAAACCGGCGTCCAAAGGCCTTCAAGCCCCGCCTCAGTCAGCGTCGGATGCAAAGCGTTGTTCGGACACACCTTCATGCATTCGCCACAGCGAATGCAGCGCGACAGAAAGAATTCTTCATCCAAAGCTCCCGGAGGGCGCAGCAAGCGCTCATGACGCTCCGCCGCGAACCCGGGAGTGCTGCGCACCAGAGGAACAAGGGCAGCCCCCGCCGCCAGCCCCGTGAGCACTTTGCGTCGTTGCAGATTGGCTCCCGCCGTCTTCTGCGCGGGAAAGAACTTGAACTTCAAGCTGTGCTCTGGACACTCGTCGACGCAATTCAGACACAAGTGACATTCCGGCTGATGCCAGGGAACGCCGCCTACGGGATCGTCACCGCCCTGGCAGCGCAGCAGGCAACGGTTGCAGTCGTTGCAGTGCTCCGCGCTCTTCACCAGTCCAAGCACCGACCAACGAGACACGATCCCCAGCAGAGCTCCAAGCGGGCAAACAGCGCGGCACCAGAACCGCGTGATGCGGAAATTCAGCGCCACGATGAAGATGAAGATGGCGCCCAGCCAGACACCCTGCCGGAAGTAGGGCTGTTTGAAACTGAGCAGCAGCGTTCCCAGGATGAAGTGCAGCACCCCGCCAAACGTTTGAACCGGCACAAACCGGCTGTGCTCAAGGGTGTTCAGCACCGCTCGCAGGCCGTAGTTTGTCGCCGGCACAACGGACAATCCCATCGAGCGCACCAGGAATGAGAATGGGTCGAGCCAGCCCACGATGCCGGTACCCATCAGCGCCGCGACCAAAACCACAATCAGCAGGTAGAACTTTGTGGTCTGCCAGCGCTTGTAGCGGTTCGACTCGAGCAGTTGCTTTCCGCGCTTGCGTTCCGACTTGAAGCTGCTGAAAAAGTGGTGCACCGATCCGAGAGGGCAGATCCACCCGCAGAAGAAGCGCCCCAGGAACATCGTGGGAATGAGAACGACCAGGCTCCACAGCAACCCACGATAGAGCGCATGGCTGGCGAGAGCATTCGACAGTGCTACCAGCGGGTCGATCTGAAAAAAGAGACCCACCGGATCAGGAAGCCGAACCTCGCCTCTGGATGCTGATAACGATCCTCTGAACTCAGTGCGCAGCAGAAGAAAGAGGAACAGTAGAAAGAAAGCGATCTGTGAAAACAGTCGTAGCCTGGTCGGTTTCGGAAGACGCACGATGAGCCCTCAACAGGGCCAGATGGCCGCTGGCATCGCAGAAGCGGGCTTGGCAAAGCAGGCTGCGGCCTTGCGCTGCGACCTTAATGTTGCGTCCGGAACCGTGGATCGATCTGTGACGGAAATCACTCTCCCGCGTGTTTCCGGGGCAGAGCGATGAAGTTGAGGAAGGCTACTCGCTGGTGTAGTTAATCTCCATGCGCCGGACCTGAATGCTAGATGCGTAGAGCGCGATCAGCGCGACGATCAAGATACCCAGCACCGCAACTGGCGCTGATACCGGATCAGAGTTGGAAATCAACAACGCGAGCACAGGCGGAGTGCCCGACTCGCTCGGGATGTTCACCGGGCACAGTGCCTTGAGGTAATAAATAACGCTGAACTGCTTCAGGACATTCGGCAGGAATGGATTGATCGCTTCCCAGATCAGGATCGCCGCCGCCGGCAGAATCGGATTCTTGAACATCATTCCCGCAACCAGGAAGAATGCGCCATACCCAACGCACGCCAGCACCGTGACTCCCATGTAGATCGCAGCGTTTTCAAGGCCATGATTGTGGTAGAGGTACACGTCGCGTGCGCTGGGCGTGAAGTGCCACAGAAACGCAATCGTCTGCAGTAGTTCGCTGGTCACAAAAATCACGCAGGTGGCCAGCAACCCGGCAAGGAACTTTCCTGCCATCAGCACTTCGCGGCGGATCGGCGCCAGAAAATAAAAGTGCAGGCTCCGGTCGAGAACTTCACCGCGGAACAGATTCATGAAAATTCCCAGGCACCCGAAGAAGACGGCCAAACGAAGGAAGAAAAACTGGAACACGCCGGCGAACAGGATCGAATCCCGGCCAAGATCGATTCCCTCTTGAAAATTGACGCTCTCGACCTTGCCGTTCACCAGCCCCACAAACAGGTCGTTCTGGCCATCAGAATAGCGCCAATCCTCATGTGAAATCTCGACCGCCGCGTCCTTGTCATTCGCTGGAGGCTGATGTTCTGTCCAGTGGAAATTCATGGGAGGCTTTCCCAGGAGAGCGACGACCTCTTCGCTCGTCATCCCCGGCTTGACGGCCCGCAGATCCTGATTGGTCAGTGGCCGCATCGATTGCCGCGCGACGTTGGAGGTCTGGTGCTGTCGTTGGCCGCTTGCCACAGCATATGCGATGAAGATCATCACGGGCAGTGCGGCAACCACGTAAATCCAAAGGCCCCGTTTCGCGAAGAATGTCTTCCGCATCTCCAGTCGGATCACAGCCTTGATTTGCGCCCACCAGACTCTCGTCGTCGTTCTGGTCATCGAACCGCCTCTTCATTCCCAATCAAATACTCGTAAACGGAAAGCACGTCGTCGTCCGCGGGAGCAATGGATTCGATGTCGATCCCATTCAGGGCCAGTTGATTCAGCTCCAGGTAAAAGCGGTCGGCATCGCGTGTTTTTAGCAGCAGCCCGTGTTCGTCTTTGTGAATGGAGACTTCGATGGCGAGTTCGCCTTCCAGCATCTTCGCGGCAAGATCGCGCGGCCGGGTACAACGAATCAGAATCTGTGTGGGATGCTCTTGAATCTCGCCTCGCACAGTGGAGATCTGCCCCTCGGCCACCACGTACCCGTTGCTGAGAAGGATGACCTGGTCGGAAATGACATCCACTTCGTGCAGGATGTGGCTGGAAATGATTACGTAGCAACCTTGCGCCGCGGTGGCCCGGAACAGCGCGATCATTTCCGAGCGGGCCAGCGGATCCAGCCCGTTCAGCGGCTCGTCAAGCACCAGCACCTTGGGATCGTGTGCGATCGCCTGTGCCAGCCGGATCCGCTGCCGCATTCCTTTGCTGTATCCGGCGACACTTCGTTTCGCCGCGTCGACCAGGTTCACGCGCTCAATGACCCGCCAAGCCATTCGCTCGGCGCTTTGGGAGTCTCGGCCCGACAATCTTAGATACGAATAGATGAACTGATATCCCGTCAGGCCTTTTGGAAATGCGTCGAATTGCGTGCTATATCCCAGAATCTTGAACAGATTTTCCGAATCATTGGTCTTATATCCCAGCACCTCGACGCGCCCGCGCGTGGGCCTTACCAGGCCCGTCATCAGGTTCATCAGCGTAGTTTTGCCCGAACCGTTCGGCCCCACCAAGCTCGTGATCCCCGGCGGAATCGTGAGGTTCACCCGGTTCACACCCAGAATCTCACCGTAGAACTTCGACACATCTTCGAAGACGATGCGATCGCTCACCGGATCACCTCGTAAGCGCGCACCTTCCGCATGAGCAGCCAGAGACAGATCCCGCAGTAGGTGAGCAAAGCCATCCACGCCTGGGCGACCGGAATCGCGTGCTCCGCATCTACCTGAAACAGGCCATTCCATACCGTGCCCATCAGGTAGACGATGTCGAAGAAATGGCCGGATTCGATTCTCAGCACGCCATTAATTGCCTGGGCAAAGCCTGCTCCAAAGAAAAACACGCCCAACAACAAAGCGCCGGCCACGATTCTCCATTTCACCCACGCCGACAGCGCCATCGCGAGCAGCGACAGGATCGCGATCCAGATCAGCGAAGAGACGATCAGGCTGCCGGCGATCCAAAGATTGCTCCACGTCCAGCTTGCTCCTGCCAGGCTCGCCTGCATGGCAAAGAGAATCAATCCCGGCACCCAGGTGATTTGAGAAAGCAGAATTGCCAGCACCGACGATTTGCCCAGCACGTACTCCGCGCGCGAAAACGGACGGCAGAAATAGAGCGGCAGCGCCCCATTGGCCAGGTCCGGCGAAATTAATCCCGGTCCGGCGAAGGCGGTCAGAAGAAATGCGAATCCTCCCTGCACGCTGATGAAGTGGAAGAAGAATTTGTTGTCGATTGTCAGGACGCCTGCGGGTACGCCGATTTGCTGCAGAAAGCTCGCACTGTACGCCAGGTAGATCATCAGCAGGCATGTCAGCGGGTAGAAAAAACACACCACGAACAAACCAGTGAGAAATTTGGACCGGAACAGGTTCCGCCGGGAGTAGCGGAACAGGACAAGGCATCGCGACCACGCCGGAGTCAGCCTCCCCGAGTACGGCTTGTAGTTGCGGCGGTAAACAGCCATCTCAGCTCTCCATGGCCTTCAGAAAAATATCTTCGAGCGTGTCGCGCCGGAAGTTCATCCTCCGGATGCGAACCTCGCGTTCGGCAGCGAGGCGGAAAATGTCGCGTGTCTCCACTCCATCCGCCAGAATCATCTTCATGCGATTTCCGGTCACGGCGCACTCACAGCCCAGTTTCTCGACAGCCTCCGTGAAATCGCCATTCGCGCCGTACGTTTCGAGTTCCAGGAAGCGCTTATTCGCGCGGCGTTCTTCGTCCAGATTCGAGTAATGCGCGATCCGCCCCTGCTTCAGGATCAACACCTCATCGCAAGTATCCTCAACATCGCGCAAGAGGTGCGAACACAGCACAATCCGCATTTCCTTTCCATCGCGAATGTCCTTGATCATGCGGATCATCCGCTGCCGCGCCGAAGGATCCAGACCGTTGGTGGGCTCGTCGAGAATCAGCAACTTCGGCCCGTGCACGATCGCCTGCGCGAGCTTCGCCAGCTGCTTCATCCCCTGCGAATAGGTTCCCAATTTGCGGTAGCGAGCCTCCGCCAACCCCACATAAAACAACGCTTCATGCGCGCGCTCCAGCGCCATGCGCGCGGGCAGGCCTGACAGTTCTCCCATCATCTGGACGAACGAAACCGCGCTCATCTTCGAGATGAACGCATCGTTCTCCGGCATGTAGCCCACCAGACTGCGGATCTTCCGGAGTTCCGTTCCCACGTCGTACCCGAACACGCGCGCCGCACCGGCAGAGGACTTGTAGAAACCGAGGAGGGTATTAATCAGCGTGGATTTTCCAGCTCCGTTCGGACCCAGCAGGCCAATGGAACGGCCGCGCAACGAGGCCGTAAGACCTTGCAAGATGTCCCGGTCGCCAAAGCGAACCGACAGACCATGCATTTCAACCAAAGGCGCCAGCGGAGCAGCAGGCGGCGTCTGTTCCTGGACGCCGCCCGCCACGCCGTTTTGTATCGTCGTACTCACTGCGTTTGATGTGTCGAGTGATTCATGGTGCCGCCCAGAAACATCTGTGGCAGGAAGGGCCCATTATGACCCATCGTTAACAGAGTTCCCAGATCAAATCCCATAAAGCCTGTATTGCTTGCCACGACAATGCGGTCAGGTTCGCCGTAGGCATAAATCAAGCCCGGTGCCGAGTTTGCCGTGAGTGCATCGACCGATTGCTGCTGCTGCCGAGTCAGCGCACCACTCGATTTCAGCTGTGCGACGAGCGGGCCCACGACCGGGCCGATGTTGTGGTAGAAGATCGCCGAAAAATTCGTGTATCCATCGTTCGGCAACAACGCCTGGAAGCCGCTCGAATGCGTCAGCGTGTAGCCCGCCTCGCGGGATTGAATGGCCCGTGAGATGGTGCCCAGATCTGGCGCAGCGATCAGATAATTGTCGACAAAGGTGTAGTCCACTTCGGCGTTCGGCGTCTCGGAGCTGCTGACGACGAAGTAGGTCCGCGAGCCGACTTGCCGTTGTGCCAGCGCCAGAGTGTGCCCCTTCGTTGCGGCTTCCCGGTTGAAGCTGTCGACCAACTTCCCAATCGTCGCTTGCAGCGTCGTGGGATCGTATACCTCGAAGATCAGCTTCCACCGCGGCGTTGGAACCATCGGACCATCGAATGCCATGGTGACTTCGCCGCCGAGTGGCGCCGCGATGTCGTTCAGCACATTCACGCCGGTCTTGGACTCGAACTCCGCCATATGCTCAGTGAAGTCAGCGTCACCGCTGCCGACCATCTTGAAGACTTCTTCCATGATGCTTCTCGGATTCTTGATCACCGCTGACGTCACCATGCTGGCTTCGGGGGATACGAATTCAAGAGATCCCATCGAAGCCGGCGCAGCCAGCCACGACGCCACGCCTTGCCGCTCGGACGCGAACATCAGATCGGCATGGCTTTCGGTCTTGCCGCCCACTTCCCGGTGTTCCATGGTCAGGTATCGCACGTCCCCAATCCCCGGCGGCAGTTCATTGCCCTTGCCATTAGCTTGTACGTTCTTCGCGACAATTTGTTCCATGTCGGCGCAGAAAATCCATTCCGCCCCTTGCTGGTAGGACCGGGCAATCTGCTGGTAGAAAGGCGTTTCAGCAAAAGTGCCGGCGCTGCCTTGTTTTACGCGCAGTGCCGTGCGCTGCAATTCCGCCAGATCAGGAGTCGCGATCATCAGATCGTTGCTGACGTACACCAGCAGCGGTTTGTTGCGCGCAGGGGTAGCTGCCCAGGGATCGCGTACGGTCTGCAGCGCAGCCTGCGAGGGATCTCCACTCAGCTTGCGCCCTTCGTTCTGCAAAAAGGCCTCCAGTCCACCCTGCTTCACTTTCGCCAGCACAACCGGCGAAGAATACTCTGTTCCGTCCTTGGCAACGGCCAACACAATCTCTTCGCCCAGATAGCTGCTGAACGTCTTCACCTGGTTCAGCACGTCTTCCAGCTTCGGACCGTTCCCTTTCTGCTGCTGCTTCCACCAATCCCGCAGCGCCGGACTCTGCTGCAGCCGGTCCTGGAAGAGCCGGGTGGCTTCGCCCAGGGTGTTCGTAAGATTGGGAATCGCCGCATAGACTACGGTGTGATCGGGCACATATGGCAGAAGATCAGAGCTGTAGCGTAGCCCGGGCCCGGGAATCGCGGCAAACTGTTTCTGTAGAACCGCGAAGTCGCCCAGCAACGCGAGGTATTTTGCGGAGTTCTTGCTCCACGCAATTTCGTTCTGGATTGGAACCTTCGAAACGTTAGGACCAGAAGTGGCCTCGTCTCCGGCGCGCAAGTCGGTCGCGTTTCCCCCGAAATCGGCCCGCACCACACCCTCAATCACTGCCACGCGCGAGCCCTTGGTTCCATGATTCACGGAGAAGATCGTGCCCTTCACCGATACGAGGCCGTCATCGGTTGCGACATACAGCCGGCCCGATTTCTGCTTGGCTGCCTGCACAATGACCTGGCCGCCATCCAGACGGATTGTCGTGCCCTTCCATCCTCGTGACACGGAGAGATCAGAGCGCTCGCCTATCTCGACCTGCGAACCATCCAGCAGCCTCACGACCGCTGTCGACCCCTTCGCGGTGCGGACTTCATCCCCATTCCGGATTTCATATCCCGCGGGAATCAGCCGCATTTCCGCGCCGGAGCCTGTATACAGCGATCCGTCCACGGCCTGAACCGATGCGCGAACCACATGCTGGCCCGGAAGCATCCCATTGCTAAATGCGACCACTGCGATTGCCGCAGCAAAAACTGCAGCCGCTCCCATCGCCCAGCCCCACGCCATCGAACTCGCCCGCTTGGGCGCTACACGAAACACCTTTTGCAGTTCTCCGCCGCGAGCGTGCTCGACAGCGTGCCGGCAAGCGACGCAGGCGTGCGTATGATCCTCAAACAGCATGGCGCGAGCCGGCGCGAGCTGCTTGGCCAAGTATCCCGGGATCAGCGCCTGAAAATCCTCACACCTTCGCAGGGTATGAGCGTTCAGCTCCACCGCCGGGGCAGCGCCCACAATCGACTTGTAGACTCTCGCGCCCGCCTGCGCGACAAACTTGTCGTCCAGCTGTTCGTTTCGAATGTCCGAGATCACACGGTCAAACTTGTCATTCTTCATGATCTGTCTCCTAGATATTTTCCCAACTCCTTGCGGAGTTGTTGCCGAGTGCGATGGACCATTACCGCCACCGCCACCAGTGAAATACCGAGCATCCGCGCGATCTGCGGATTGCTGAATCCTTCCAGAAATCGCAATGCAAAAATCTCGGCGGAGCGTGGCTTGAGTTGTGCCAGCGCTCGTCCCAACGCTTGCCTAAGTTCGCGAGGATCGTGGTGTGCCGGTTCGGCCGGCAGATCGAGGAGTTCCACCGTACGATCCGCCTGTCGCGATCGAATCACATCCAGAGCCGCGTTGATCGCGGCCCGGCGCAGGTAACTCTCTTCATTCTCCAGAACCTCTGCACCAGTTCCTCTGCGGAAGAGGCGCAGAAACACGGTCTGCGACACGTCCTCGGCATCCGCCGCGTTACCTGTGATCCGGTACGCCGTGCGGAAAACCAGGCCGTGATACGCCCGGAACACTCGATCGAATTCGGTCGGGATCGCGATTGCCGGTGCCTCTGCCAGTGCGCTTTGCAGGGTACGCCTCCTGTTGCTCTCTTCACCACTAAAGACGAGGGCAGGGACGAGTTATTACAATCCCATCGACTTTTATTTGGAGTGGGAAGAGCGAAGCGTCCTGCGGCGCTGGCTACAACCTGTATCATATTTGGGTTTAACGGGTTAGCGGCACCATCATGGCGAAACTGAACATCGAACTGAAGATCAAACCAAAAAGCGAATGCCTGTGGGATTTAGTCAGCATGGGCGAAGTCATGCTGCGTCTCGATCCCGGCGACGAGCGCATTTCCACCACTCGCCACTTCCGCGCGTGGGAGGGCGGCGGCGAATACAACGTGGCCCGCGGGCTGAAGCGCTGTTTCGGCATGGATACGGCGATCGTCACCGCTCTCGCCGACAATCCCGTCGGACGCCTCGTCGAAGATCTGATGTTGCAGGGCGGCGTCAACCAGAAATATGTGCGCTGGGCGCCTTATGACGGCGTCGGTCGGACGGTGCGCAACGGTCTGAATTTCACGGAGCGCGGCTTCGGCATTCGCGCGGCGGTTGGTTGTTCGGATCGCGGGCACACCGCCGCGTCTCAACTGAAGCCCGGCGAGATCGATTGGAACCAGATTTTTTCGAAAGATGGAGCCCGCTGGTTCCACACCGGAGGTATCTTCTGCGCGCTTTCCGAGACGACGCCGCTCGTTGCCCAGGAAGCCATGGAAGCCGCCAAGCGAGCGGGCACAGTGATTTCCTACGACCTGAACTATCGTGCCTCGCTGTGGAAATCGATTGGCGGAAAAGCGAAAGCGCAAGAGGTAAATCGGCGCCTCGCTCCGTTGGTCGATGTGATGCTGGGCAATGAAGAAGACTTCACTGCGGCTCTGGGCTTCGAGGTCGCCGGCCTGGATGAGCACCACTCCAAGCTGGACTCCGCAGGTTTCAAGAAGATGATTGAAGCAGTCGTAAAGCAATACCCAACGATGTCAGTGATTGCCACGACGCTTCGCAACGCAAAGACGGCCACGCGTAACGATTGGGGAGCCCTGTGTTATTGCCACGGAAGCTTTCATGAAGCGCCCGTGCGGGAAGATCTTGAAATCTACGACCGCGTGGGCGGAGGTGATTCCTTCGCTTCCGGTCTGATTTACGGATTCCTGTCCGGCAGAGACCCGCAGTGGTCGGTCGAATGCGGCGCCGCGCACGGGGCACTAGCAATGACCACCCCTGGAGACACAACCATGGCAACGCTCGCGGAAGTGCTGCAGGCTATGAAGTCGCGAACCGCTCGCATCGAACGATAGAGCTTCAGTATTGAGTCGGCAAACAGATTATGACGATCGAAGAAGTAATCCGCAGAATCGAAGAAGTGGGGATTATCCCCGTAGTCCGCGCGGCATCGGTGGAGGAAGCGACTCGCGCCGTCGAGGCGATCTGTGCCGGCGGCATTCCGGTCGTCGAAATCACCATGACCGTCCCGAACGCTGTGTCGGTTATCCGTGAGGTCGCGAAGCAATACAAGGATAAGGCTCTAGTCGGTGCCGGCACAGTTGTCACCGCCGAACAAGCAGAGTCCTGCCTTCGCGCCGGAGCCGAATTTCTGGTGAGCCCGGGCCTGTCGATCCCGATGCTTTCCGTCGCGCGCGCCTCTGGAAAACTGGCAATCCCCGGCGCTCTCACTCCGACCGAGTTGATGAATGCTCACGACCAGGGCGCGCGGCTGGTCAAGATTTTCCCTTGTGGCAATGTGGGAGGCCCCAAGTATCTGCGCTCGCTTAAAGCGCCTTTTCCGAAGTCCGAGTTGATTCCCACCGGAGGCGTGAATGCCTCGAACGCGGCAGAGTTCATTGCGGCCGGTGCGTTTGCGCTTGGCGTAGGCGCAGACCTGGTTGACACTGTGGCTTTACGAGAAGGCAATCTGGAGAAGATCTCTGCGGCTGCGCAGGAACTGGTTCAGGCGGTGATTTCCGCGCGCGCAGCGCTGCGCGAGAAGAAGCCGGCAGCTGTAAGTCGTTGAGTCCTCGTAGAAGTGATTGAGGATTCGTGTAAGTCATTGAAAATTCGTAGAACGCGCTGTGAGGCTCCAGGGCGCAAGATTATTCCGCGGACGATATTTCCCTCATCCCCGACCTCGATCGTCGCTTGTAGGGTACTTTCCGGCTCAGGAAGTGGCATACCATGCGGCATCGTGAGCAGTTTAGAGGCGGTGAGGACTCACCGGCTCATGACATGCCGTACAACAATGTACGTACAAATAGATTGAAGTACTGCGGATTGATGCACTTACTGATTTACGCCGCTGGCTAGGACGCCGCCATCCACCGGCAACACAGTTCCGGTGACAAAGCTGGCAGCATCTGATGCCAGAAAAACTGCCGCACCCACGAGTTCCTCCAGTTCGCCAAACCGTTTCATGGGAGTGCGCATCAGCACTTCGTTTCCCCGGCCTGTGCCGACGAGTAACTTTTCACTGAGCGGCGTGCGGAAATAACCCGGTGCAATTGCATTGACGCAGATTCCGTGCTTTGCCCACTCGACCGCCAGCGACTTGGTCAGAGATGCCAACCCAGATTTGCTGGCGGAATACGCAGCTACTTCAAAGAGTGCGAGGAAAGTTCCCATCGATGCGATATTGATAATCCGTCCGTAGCGCCGCTCAATCATGTGGCGGCCGAAGACCTGGCACGATCGCAGCGTGCCCGTCAGGTTCGTATCCATGATCCGGTTCCAATCGGCTTCAGGAAAATCGAGCGTCGGAGCGCGTTTCGTGATGCCCGCGGCATTCACCAGGATGTCGACTTTTCCGAACGCGGCCACGCAATCCTTCAGCAACGTGTCCAGGGACTCGCGATTGTCCACGTCGCAAGTCACCCGCAAAGAGCGTCGTCCGAGCGATTCGATTTCGTCCGCCAGCGCTTTCACCAGTTCCATGCGCCGCGCGCTGGCGACCACATCGGCCCCAGCCTGCGCCAAACCGAGCGCAATCGTCTTGCCGATGCCAGAACTTCCTCCGACAACAACGGCCACCTTACCGTCGAGATCCAGCGCCTTGTAACCCATATCTCCTCGATCGTCTCCCAAAATAGAGTGCTGCCGCCGCCTACCAGTTGAACATCGTCCCATCGAGCTTTCGGTTCACCGGCAGATAGGCGCGCTCATACGGAAATTTCTTCGCCAGCTTCTCGTCGTAGTCGACGCCCAATCCCGGCGCAGCTCCGGGATGCAGATACCCATTCTTAAACGAATATGCATGCGGGAAGACTTCATCCGTCTCCTTCGTGTGGCGCATGTATTCCTGGATTCCGAAATTGTCCACCGAGATATCAAAATGGAGCGCAGCGGCCATCGCCACGGGAGACAGGTCCGTCGCCCCATGACACCCCGTCCGCACGTGATAAATCTCCGCCAGCGCAGCGATCTTCTTCAGGTGCGTCAACCCTCCGCCATGAACCACGGTCATGCGGAGATAGTCGATCAGCTGTTCCTGAACGAGAATGTGCGCATCCCAAACGGAATTGAAAACTTCGCCGACGGCCAGCGGCGTGGTCGTGTGTTTACGGATGATGCGGAATCCTTCCTGCAACTCCGCCGTCACCGCATCCTCCAGCCAAAACAAATGATAGGGCTCCAGGCTCTTGCCCAATCGCGCCGCTTCGATCGGCGTCAGCCGGTGGTGAACATCGTGCAGCAGATGAAGGTCGTCCCCAAACTTCAGGCGCAGCGCCTCAAACAACTTGGGAACATGAAGAAGATATTTCTCAGTCGACCACGCATTTTCGGGAGGCAAGCCTTTTTCCGCCGGCTCGTAATACAGCTTGTCCTTCGCCACGCCATAGGTGGATGGCAAGCCTGGGATTCCGCTCTGCGCCCGAATCGCCAGATAGCCCAGCTCTTTATACTTCGCGACTTCCTCGGCGGTCTCCTCAATGTCACGTCCATTGGCATGGCCGTACACCATCACACCAGTCCTGCTCTGACCGCCGAGCAAATTGTAGACGGGCGTCTTCAGCGCCTTGCCCTTGATATCCCACAGCGCCATGTCGACGGCCGCAATCGCCGTCATAGTCACCGGCCCGCGACGCCAGTAGGCGCCGCGGTACAAATACTGCCAAATGTCTTCGCTCTGAAACGGATCGCGTCCGATGAGGCACGCAGCCAGGTGATCGCTTAAATATGATGCGACGGCCAACTCCCGCCCATTCAGAGTCGCGTCGCCCAGCCCGTAAATCCCTTCGTCGGTCGAGATTTTCAGCGTGACGAAATTCCGCCCCGGACAAGTGACCAATACCTTGGCATCCGTGATCTTCACAGAGATCTCCTCAGATCAACTTCAAGAGTGTAACCAAACCTTCAGATCCGGCGCACCAGACCTTGCTCCGTCGCCTTTGTATTCCTAAGCAGAACCAGCACCAGAATCATGCCCGCGAGGGGCAGCAGTCCGGCCACAATCACGATGGGATCGAAGGCATGCGTGCCCGTTGCCTGCCGGGCATCCGAAAAATACCCAATCAGTTTGAAGGCGATGATGGTCCCGATTCCCGCACCAGTCCCTGTGAAACCGCTGACCGACGCCACCGATTCGCTGCCAAAAAGATCAGAAGGTAGCACATTTGCCATCGTCGTGAATCCCGCGTAGGTGAAGGTCACAACCGCAAATAGAAATGCGATCACGTACAGGTTGGTGGTAAAGATCGTTGGAATAAGTAGCGTCATGCCGATTCCACCGTAAACGATCGGTGCTTTCCGAGCTGCGCCCAACGACCATCCACGCTGGATGAGATATCCCGATGCCCACCCAGCGAAGAAGCTCCCCACATCGGCCGCAATGAACGGAATCCACACCGCGATCAACCCGCTCCTCAGCTCAATTCCCTTCGCAACCAGGTAGATCGGGAACCACTCCGTGATAAAGAAGAAGATGGGATCGGTAAACGCCTTGGCGATAATCGCTCCCCAGGCCTGTGGAAGTCGCAACAGGTCGCGCCAGCGCGGACGAGTCTTGCCGTCCTGTGGAGCGTCTGATTCGCGCTTGTCCGCCACGATCATTGCGCGCTCAGCTTGCCCGATCCGTGCGTGCTCCTCCGGCGGGTAGTACAGCCACCGCCAGACAATGAGCCATAAGAAACCCAGCGCGCCTGGGATCATGAACGCGGGCCGCCATCCCCAGCGGAAGTAAATCCACAACACAATAAAGGGAGCGACCGCGCCACCGATGGAAGATCCGCTATCGAACAGAGCCGTCGCCAGCGCCCGCTCGCGTTTCGGAAACCATTCCGAGACCGCTTTGGTCGCAGCCGGCCAGTTCGCCGACTCTCCCGCGCCCAACAGGAACCGAAACGTCGCGAAGCTATAGAACCCCGTGGCCAGCGACGTGAGCATCGAGATGGTCGAATATCCAATCACCGAGAGCGTCAGGCCGCGCCGCGTGCCAATGCGGTCCATGAGCTTGCCGAACCCAGTCTGGCCAATGGAATACGCCACGCGAAATGCGATGGCGATATTCGCATAGTCGGAGTTGGTCCAGTGATACTCGAGTTTGAGGTAGGGAGCGAGGAGAGAAAGAGTCTGGCGATCGATGTAATTAATAATCGTGGAAGCGAACAGCAGCCCGCCAATCCACCAACGTAACGACGGGATCGGCTTCCGCGCGCTCGCCATGTTTGGGCTTCAGTTACGTTTTACGAACTCACTGCAACCTGCGATCCCTCAACCAGCGCGCTCTTCAGGCCCGGACTCAGCAGCGACGCCGAGTCGGTGTCGAGATAGACCGTCGCATTGGGATGCCTGCGCAGAATCGACGCCGGTGCCATGGGACTGATCTCTCCCTCCAGACAAGCCTTTACTGCCGCTGCCTTGCGCTGATCCGGCACAACCACCAGCAACTCCTTGGCTTTGAGAATCTGGCGCGGCGACATTGAGATGGCGCGCGTTGGCACCTGCGAAATGTCGGCGAACCATCCCTCGCCCACCTGCTGCCGCCGGCAAGGCTTGTCCAGATTCACGATAAGGTACGGATCCTCTGTCATGAAATCCGCTGGGGGATCATTGAAAGCGATGTGTCCGTTCTCTCCAATCCCCAGGAATGCAATGTCGATGGCCGCCGAGGCCAGTTCCTTCCCTACTTCGCGAACGACAAGCGACGGATCGGCGGCATCTCCCTCGATCCAGTGAAAATTGACGATCACGGTTTTCCTCACCAACCGCTCCATCAGGAACTTGCGGAAGCTCGCAGGATGAGTGACAGGCAACCCGATGTACTCGTCGAGGTGAAACGCTTCCACTCTGGGCCAGTCGATGCCCGGCGCCTTCGTCAGCGCGTCGAGGAACTCGAATTGCGACGCTCCCGTGGCGGCGATAAGCCGGGCAGCGCCTCGCTCTGCGATCGCGCGCCGAATGGCAGCCGCAGCCTGCTCGGCGGCCGCCTGACCCAGCGAAACTTTGTCGCGGAACAGCTTGAGTAGCATAGGAAGCCTGCTTACGGGACGAAGAAACTCATTTCTCGCGGGAGCCGCAGAATTATACAAAACGCCTATAGAACGCGAATCAGACCTGCGCTGGTTTGAGCCGCGGCGCCAGCGCCTGTACGAAGGCGAACGCAACCAGATACGCCAGGCCAGCCATCACGAAGACGGGCACATACGACCCCGTATGTTGCAGAATGTAGCCCACAGCCTTGGCAATGCACATTCCGCCGATCGCTCCTGCCATGGTGCCAAAGCCAACAACGGAGCCGACAGCACTTCGCGGAAACATGTCGGAAGCCAGCGTGTAGATATTTGCCGACCATCCTTGATGGGCCCCCGCGGCGATCGCGACCAGGCAGACCGCCAGCCACGCGTGGGTTGTGTGCGCCGCCATCATGATGGGCGTGACCGCGAGCGCACACACCAGCAGCGCGCTCTTGCGGCTCGCATTGAGTGTCCATCCTCTTTTCAGAAGGGAAGACGAAAGCCATCCCCCGCCGATACTTCCCACGCAGGCTCCGCTATAGATGACGAATAGGGGCAGAGCCATGCCGGTCAAACTCAGCCCCAATTTGCTCAGGAAATCCGGCATCCAGAACAGATAGACCCACCAGATCGGATCCGTAAAGAATTTGCCGAGAGCGATCGCCCAAGCCTGACGCAGCCCGAGCAGAGTGAGCAAAGGAACGGTAGTCTTCACCATCGCTTTCTCGTCCTGATGGTCGCTCTGGATGTAGGCAAGTTCTGCGGCTGAAACGTGCGGATCCTGTTCCGGGCGGTGATAGAGAGACAGCCAGCATACAATCCACACAAATCCGATGGCACCCGTGGCAATAAATGCCATGCGCCATCCAAAGCGATAAGTAATCCACGGTACAACCAGCGGCGTCACCAGCGCGCCGATGTTCGATCCGGAATTGAACAGGCCGGTGGCCAGCGCGCGCTCCCGCTTGGGAAACCACTCCGCTACCGCTTTTACCGCCGCCGGGAAACTGCCCGCCTCGCCGAGTCCCAAACCAACACGCGCCAACGCGAACTGGATCATGGAGCCGGCTGCGGCGTGCGCTATTGCGGCCGCGCTCCACGCAAATACCGCCGCGGAGAATCCCTTGCGGGTCCCCAACTTGTCGATCAGCTTGCCGATGAATAAGATTCCGACTGCGTAAGCGCAGGTAAATGCAAAAATAATGGTGCCGTAATCATTTTCGGTCCAGCCGAACTGGAGTTGCAGTGTTGGTTTCAGCAGCGCAATCACCTGCCGGTCCATGTAATTCACCGTCGTGGCGAAAAACAGCAGCCCGCAAATCAACCAGCGTCGGCGGCCCACAGGAGTCTCAACCTTGGGCGGCTTTCTTTCCGGAACGGCGGGAATGGAAGTCAGGTTCACTCGATTGTGCGCATTGGCTTTGTGCATCACTACACATGGCGCAGGGCCTCTCCGTCAAGGCATTGCTGAACCGGGCGCTGCGAAAGGCATTCAACCACGAAGGACACGAAGGTGCACGAAGGAAACACCTGCAAATGAATCCCTTCGTGATACTTCGTGTCCTTCGTGGTTGCGGCCGTTCGATTCCCGCTCGACACATGCACTCGTTTGAAACTGGTATGATTTATGCCTTGAATCGCCCATGAGCAGTTTTCTCACCCAAGACTTCCTTCTCTCGAACGACGTAGCGCGCCGTCTCTATCATCAGTTCGCCGCCCCGCAGCCCATCCTCGACTATCACTGTCATCTTTCCCCGCGCGACATTGCCGAGAATCGCCGGTTCGCGAATCTGTTCGAAATCTGGCTTGAGGGGGACCATTACAAATGGCGGGCGATGCGCGCGAACGGTGTCGCGGAGAAATACATCACGGGAGACGCTACTCCCTACGAGAAATTTCTTGCCTGGGCCCGGACCGTGCCCTACACGCTGCGCAATCCTCTCTATCACTGGACGCACTTGGAGTTGCAGCGCTACTTCGGCATTGACGAATTGCTCGATGAGACTGCCGCGCCCTCAATCTGGGAGCGCGCGAATGCGGCGTTGCAAGCGCTGACTGCGCAGGCCATTCTGCAGAAATTTAACGTCGAAGTTGTGTGCACCACGGACGATCCCACGGACGACCTACCACATCACCGGGCGATCGCGCAGGCGAATCTGCCGACCCGCGTCTTTCCCGCCTTTCGACCCGATAAGGCTCTCGCCATCGATCATCCGGATTTTACCGCCTGGGTCGACAAACTCTCCGCGGCGGCGAATGTCGAGATGCGCGATCTGAACAGCTTTCTCAGGGCGCTGCGCAAGCGCCACGACGATTTCCATGCCTTGGGCTGCCGCCTCTCCGACCACGGGCTGAATCATTGCTACGCTACGCCATGTTCGGAGCGAGCCGCTGCTGTGATCTTCTCGAAGGCACGAAAAGCACAGTCCATTACGGAAGGCGAGCACACCCAGTTTGCTTCCTTCATGATGCTGTTCTTCGGCCGCCTCGACGCTGAGAAGGGATGGACGAAGCAGCTGCACCTCGGCGCCCAGCGCAACGTGAACACCGCAGCCCGCCTGAAGCTCGGAGCCGATGCCGGTTACGATACCGTCGGTGACTTCCCGCAGGCCACGAGTCTCGCGGCGTATCTCGACTTGCTTGCTCAGGAAAACGCTCTGCCCCAGATGATCCTGTACAACGTCAATCCCGCCGATACTTTTCAGTTCGCGACCCTGATCGGCTGCTTTCAAGACGGAGAGCGTCCCGGCAAGATTCAATACGGCAGCGCCTGGTGGTTCCTCGACCAGAAGCAGGGCATCACCGCCCAACTCGACGCGTTATCGAATGTGGGATTGCTGTCTCGCTTCGTCGGCATGGTCACGGATTCTCGTTCTTTTATGTCCTATCCCCGCCACGAATATTTCCGGCGCGTGCTTTGCGACGTCATCGGACAGGACGTAGCGCGAGGAGAATTGCCCGATGACGACGCGCTCCTCGGACGCCTCATTCAAGACATTTGTTATCGGAATGCCGAGCAATACCTGCGTCTGCCTTCTGCTCACGATTCCTCTAATTGATTCAATAAGTTACAGGAAGTAAGGCGGGATCTCCTCGTTTTGCCCCAGGCGCCAGGCATCTCGAGCCCGTTTCCTTGCAACTAACAAATTAGTTGACGTTTTTCTTTCTGCCACGTCAAAATTTATTGCTAGAGATCACACCTGGGAGGAAGCGTTGGCCCGCAGCAAGTCCGCTACCCTGACCGAAGCCGAGTTGCGCATCATGAACGTCCTGTGGGATCGGGGCTCGGCGACCGTCCACGAGGTGCTCGAAGCTCTTCCCGCGAAACCGGCCTTGGCTTACAACTCCGTTCTGACCATCATCCGCATTCTTGAGAAGAAGGGCTACGTGAAGCACGTGAAAGACCAGCGGGCCCACGTCTATCTCCCGCAAGTCGACCGCAAAGACGCTACACGCTTCGAGGTTCGCCACCTGGTGAGCCGTTTCTTCGGCAACTCTCGTGAACAACTTGTGCTGAACGTTCTGGAAGAGACCGGCATCGATGCGGAAGAACTCGCTCGCGTGCGGCTGTTGCTGGAAAGGAGCAAGTGATCCAGCAATGACCGCAGCCTTCAACCTGAATGCAATCGCCCAAGCGTCAACGGTTCAGATCGTGGACTGCCTAGTTGAGGGGACTCTGGTCGCGATCTTCACGGGGTCGGTCTTAAGCGTGATCCGCAGGCAGAGTTCGGTGACTCGCTTTGCGGTGTGGTTCTCGGCGCTCATGGCGATTGCGGTTTTGCCGTTGTTCGCCGGTTCGTTCGGATCACATGTCGCTCCCAGTTCGTTCGCGGCTGCAGAACGACCTGCCGTCATCCTGCCCGGTACCTGGGCGCTTTACTTGTTCGGAGTGTGGATCGCAGTCGCAGCATGGCACCTGGCCGGCGTCGCCAGAGGTTTGTGGCACCTGTATGCCTTGCGCAAGAGTTGTGTCGCGATCGATCCTGCGACGTTAGATCCTCTTTTGCAAAACACTCTTGCTCGTAACCAGTGTCCCAGGAAGATCGCACTGTGCACGTCCGATCTGGCGCAGGTTCCCACCGCCCTCGGGCTGGCGAAGCCTGCGATTGTCATCCCCGCATGGGTGATGCGAGAGCTCTCACCGTCCGAACTGAATCAGATTCTGCTGCACGAGATCGCGCACCTGCGCCGCTGGGATGACTGGACCAACCTTGCCCAGAAGCTGGTGAAGGCGCTGTTCTTCTTCCACCCGGCAGTTTGGTGGATCGAGAGGAAAGTCTCGTTGGAACGCGAGATGGCCTGCGACGACGCCGTGCTGGCCGAAACCGCGAGCCCGCGCGCTTACGCAGAATGCCTGGCGCACCTCGCGGAGAAGACGCTGATCCAACGCAGCATCGCCCTCGCGCAGGCGGCTTTGGGAAAGGTTCGGCAGACTTCGCTTCGCGTCGCTCAGATTCTCGACGCGAATCGTCCCGCCGGCAACGGACGTTCCTGGAAGCCCGCTGTTTCACTCGTTGCCGTTTTCGCCGCGACGTGCGTCCTTGGGATTTCGAGAGCTCCCAGGCTAATTGCCTTCAGCGACAGCGCGATGAATCAGGTCTCCGCTTCTGCGACGGTCGACTCCTCGGTCGATCAGGTCGCGAGCCGCCGCATGTTGGCCTCCATGCCGATCGTGCCTGTCAGCGCGAAGATTGCGCCGCAGCACCGTCGACTGACGAAGGCGAAGCCAGCTGCGCGCGCAACTCATCGCACGCCGGAAGGCTTTGCGGGCACGCAGGCAAGAACGACGCAACAGCGTGCGGCGAGCCTGGTGCACCTGACGAGCGCCAACGCGGCTCCGCTGGCTTTCACGGAGACGCTATTTGTCGTGGTAGAAGGCAGGCAGAGCGGCCCTACAGATCAGCCGGTATTGCAGATCCAAATGTGGCGCGTAGTGGTTCTGCATCCTGTCGTCGATCCTGACAGCAACCGAATTCCCGCGAAACAAACTTAACCATGAACGCAGCGAACAGATGCGGGGTACCGATTTTAGAAACTAACGAATTAGTTGTATGCAATCTCGAAAAGGAGTAACACCGAAAATGAATGCAGGAATGTTGAATCACAGCACGAAGAAATGGATGAAGCGACTGGCGGCGCCGGTGCTTGCACTCGCCCTCGTCACTTCGTTCGTCACCTATGAATTCGCGAAACCGTCCCGGCCAAGGCAGCCGATGCCACGCCCTCGGCCGCGCCACTCGACGTCGACAGCGTCGGCGCGCTGCTTGCCCTCGACAAGGCGATGGAAACGCTGGCGGCCCGCGTCACTCCCGCGGTCGTCAACGTCACCGTAACCTCGCGCACGAAGCCGGACATGGCCGGCAAGCAAATCCCCGAAGACATGCAACAATTCTTCGGCCAGAACAGCCCGTTCGGACAATTCTTCGGCCCGCGCATGCAACCGCGCCAGCCGCAAATCGAGCACGGCATGGGCAGCGGCGTCGTGATTTCGCCCGGACGGATACATCGTCACCAACAATCACGTCGTCGAGGGAGCGGTCGACATCCGCGTCACCACCAGCAATCGGCGCGTGCTGAAGGCGAAGCTGATCGGCACCGATCCTGTGACTGACCTCGCCGTTCTGAAGGTCGACGCGAAGGACCTCGACAGCGCGCCCTGGGGAGACTCGAAAGAAGTCCGGCCCGGCCAAACCGTGCTGGCCTTCGGCAATCCTTACGGATTCCGTTTCACTGTCACGCGCGGCATCGTGAGCGCAGTCAATCGCGCAAATCCCGACCCGACCGATCGCACCAAGCCCGGCGAGTTCATCCAGACGGACGCGGCCATCAACCCCGGCAATTCCGGCGGCCCGCTGGTGGACGCGCGCGGCGAAGTCGTCGGCATCAACACCTTCCTGTTCTCTCCCTCAGGGACGTTTTCGGGCATGGGCTTCGCGATTCCCTCGCAGATTGTCCGGCCCACGGTTGAGACTCTGATCCGCTATGGCAAAGTCAGCCACGGCCATATTGGCATCGGGATCGCCGATGTGACTCCCGAGAACGCGAAGTTCTTCGACGAGTCCAATCCGACCGGCGGAGTGGTCACGCAGGTGGAGCCCGATTCACCCGGAGCTAAGGCAGGCCTGCAGATCGGTGACGTCATCACCGAAATCGACGGCCAGAAAGTCAGCGACGCCGGGCGAACTCCAGGTGCTGGTCGGACAGAAGCAGCCCGGCTCGAAGATTACACTGAAGGTTCTCCGCGATGGTAAGAGTATGACCATTCCCGTCACGCTCGAGGAACTGGGCAGCCGTAACGCCGAAGGCAGCGACAACTCCGGCAGCGGCGAAGGCAAGATGCGTTGGGGCGTCGGCCTCAGCAACCTCACTCCGGAACTGCGCGATCAGCTGCAGGCTCCGAAGGAGATTCACGGAGCCGTGATCGAGCAGGTGCAGCCGGGCAGCCCCGCCGACAACGCTGGACTGCAGCAGGGGGACATTATCCTCGAAGTCAACCGCCACAAAGTGCAATCGGCGAGTGATGTGAAGGACGCCCTGTCGAAGATTGCCAAGGGCGAAGATGCGTTGCTGCTTGTCTGGTCGAACGGCGGCAACACCTTCCGGGTGCTGCATTCTCCTGAAGGCGCGTAGTCAATCACGCCGCACTCCCTTTCGACTCGGAAGGGAGTGCGGCGTTTCATTTTTGCACCACGGTACGAGCGGAATCGTTGGGCGCAATCGCGCATCCAATCGTGAAGTACTATAAGAAACCATGCCCCACCTGTTCGATCCCCTCTCGATTCGCGACATAACCTTTGCCAACCGCGTATTTGTTTCGCCGATGTGCGAGTACTCCAGCACCGACGGGTCCGCGACGGATTGGCACCTCGTGCACCTCGGCAGTCGCGCCGTCGGCGGAACGGGCCTAGTGCTCACGGAAGCGACCGCGGTTCTTCCCGAGGCTCGCATCAGCCCGCAAGACCTGGGCATTTGGAAAGACGATCACATCGAGCCGCTGGCTCGCATCGTGCGCTTCATCCATGAGCAAGGCAGTGTGGCGGGGATGCAACTGGCGCACGCCGGACGAAAAGCAAGCACGTACCGCCCCTGGGAAGGGAACGGAGCGCTCCCGGAAAGCGCAGGCGGTTGGAAAAAAGTCGTCGCGCCGAGTGCAATACGTTTTGCGGACAACTATCCGATGCCCTTGGCACTCGCTGTGGAGGGCATTCAGGAAGTTGTCGACGCTTTCGCAGCGGCCGCGCGCCGAGCCTGCGAAGCCGGTTTCCGCGTCATCGAAATCCACGCCGCTCACGGATATTTGCTGCATGAGTTTCTGTCGCCGCTCAGCAATCAACGCGCGGGCTCCTACGGCGGGTCGTTTGAGAATCGCACGCGAATCGTACGGGAGGTGGTATCCGCTGTTCGCGAAGTGTGGCCGGAAGAGCGTCCGCTCTTCGTGCGCATTTCAGCCACGGACTGGGTCGACGGTGGATGGGACATTCAACAGTCCGTCGAACTCGCCCGCCAACTGAAGAAGTTGGGCGTAGACCTGATCGACTGTTCCTCGGGCGGTAATGTGGCGCAAGCCAAGATTCCAATCGGCCCGGCGTATCAAACGCCATTTGCAGAGCAGATCCGCCGCGAAGCCGGCATCATGACCGGCGCGGTCGGAATGATTACGTCCCCCTCTCAAGCGGAGCAGATCATCGCTGGGGGCCAGGCGGACGCGGTTCTCCTCGCCCGTGAACTCTTGCGCGATCCTTATTGGCCATTGCGCGCAGCCCGCGAGCTAGGTCAGGCGATGACCTGGCCAGTCCAATATCTCAGGGCAGCCCCGGAGGGCTCACGCCCTCGCGCCGCGCTCGACTTGAAGAACTCGGAGTCTTGCGAGGTGCCGGTCATTGCGAAGAACTAAGAACACGAGGTGCACCATGAAAGCAGCTCGACTCGCCATCGCAGCATCTTCGTTGCTCTTCGCGCTCACTGCGGCCGCCCAGAATCCGCCAGCCGCGACTCTGACAGAGAACCCGGTCTTCCAGAAAAACTGCGCGAAGTGTCACGGCAAAACTGCCGAGGGGCGTCATTTTGCAGGGCCCTCGCTCGTCTCGGAGAAAACTACGTCCACGTCTGCTGACGAGCTTCGCGACATCATCACCAGCGGCAAGCACCACATGCCCAAGTTTGCCGGGAAACTGACCCCGGAAGAAATCGACACCCTGGTACAGCAGATCGCAGCTGCAAAGAAGTGACCCCTTACTTCTCGCTCTTCGTCTCGGAATGCGCAGCGTTCGCTGCCAGAATGAACGACGTTACTCCATCCACCACGTACTCGTTTTCGTACCACAGGAACGGCCATCCTTCCTTCAGTTCCGGAAAGTCCGGTTGAAGAATGACGACCCCGGGAATCACTCCGCCCGGCACAAACGTATAGTCTGCCCGGTTATTCCCGTACGCAATCAGCTTCGATTGCGTGCCCACGCTCGACACATACGAAACATTCGAGACCGGATGCCGACCGAGCACGTAGTCCAGACCGTCGAGCGTGTACTGTGGGCCAATACTCTCAGGGAACGCCTGATGCAGCAGGAACATCTCAGTTGCGAACCTGGTCACTCCACCGGACCCGCCCCACGTTCCCAAAGAGATGGGCACGCCCAGGGATTCTTCGAAAGCATCTCGGCTAGTTTGGGCTTGTAAGCTTCGAGCGCGGAACGGAGTCCGTCTTTGAACTCATGATCCATGAACGGCAGAGCGCGAGCCGCGGTCCCTCCCACAAACGCGAACTGATCTTTAATCACCGGCAAGAGTTCTTTCAGTCGTCTCCTGTAGATCTCGCCGCCGCGAGTTGAGATGAGCAGTTCGACCGCCGCTTCAATTTCGGCGTGCCGCAAATCACTGCCCGTTGTATTGAAAGAATGAAACAGCGCGGGCGGTTGCTTATGCTCTTCGTCCCACACGCGCACCGCGATTTGCAGGCACTCTTCTGCCATTTTGTCGTTGTATCCGCGGAGCACGCGGCTGGCCGCGGCCAGAGCGCCGACGGCGTCATAGCTCAGTGCCGTGGTGTGCGTGGTGAATGCCCAGCGATCATCCGGAACTCCCGAGTGAATGCCGTCGGTTTCTAACGGCGTCATTTTTTCCGAATAAATTCGCCCGTCCGTCTTGGATGCCGCATCTCCTAAGTGCGTATACTCCTCCAGCGTGGGCTCGATGATTCCCGGAATCGCGTGCCCGATGGCGTGATATTGCGCGAGCAAGAGCAGCACTCCGTGTTCGACTTGTTGCACCACGTCCGGGATGCCGTCCGGTTTGCGCATCTGCACGTACCGCGCCGTCTCGTCGACTGAGGTGTCATCCGACTTCACTCCGAATTGTTCCCACGCCAGCACAAGATCGCTGATGACGCGCGTCTGCGTCTGGGTTCGCAGGTCAAAGTCACCGGCGTCGTACCACCCGCCCACATTCAGGCCGGGAATGTGCTGCCCGGGACTGAACGGCGAGTCCGTCGTCGGCCCTTGCTGGTAGCCGTCGAAATGCGTGTAATTCACGGGCGCCTGCCGCGCATCATCGAGATGCGACGCCCCATGCCATATCCGATATCCTTCACGCACTTTCACGTGGTCCATCTGCTCCGGCAGATACGTTTCGAGCGAAGGCCGCCAGATACCGTCGTACACATCCTTCGCGATGCGAAACGGTCCAGTCCTCTGCCCGGCATATTCGATCGCATAGATTCCCGGCTGACGCACTGGTGAAAAATCGAAGCGCGCGTACTGGTAGCGCATCCATTTTCCCCACGGCCTCACTTCGCCACGGAATGCCTGTTGATATTCGCCTTCCGGCGTCAGCCGTAGAACGCGTGCCACCTTGGGAGCGTTGAATTGCGGATCGAGTTCCACGACCGCAACTTTCTCGCGCTCAGGCGTGTACCCAACCTGGTTGTAGCCAACCACCGGCGGACGCGTCCAACCTGCAATCAGGTTGGGGTGAATGTGCCACACCACGACGTCGCCAGTTTTGGCCGCGGGAATCAATGTGCGGATCACAAACCATCCGTTCTGCGCCTTGTTGCGGCCATCGAAAAGGAAGATTGGCCCGCTGTCGGACGTGATGATCACGCGCGTCATCGGATCCTCGGGCGACAAGACGATTCGCTGACCTGAGGCCAGCGGCAGCGGTTCGACTGATCCATCCGATGTCTTCCGCATCGGGCCGTCCGAGTGACGGGGGAACATCCCCGCGGCGTCATCCATCAGATACGACTTGCCAAAATATAGCGTCGGCAGAAACTCCAGATTGAATCCAGCTTTGCCCGCGAGCGTAGCTGGAACCGGCTGGTCCATCTGCACCGCAACGCGAAATCCTCCCGGCTCAGGCTGCATGTCGATGCGGTAACTCAGCCCGCGATCTGGATACGTGCAGATTGCAGCGACTTCGTCCGGACCGATCCGTTTCCGTTCCTTGAAATC
Source organism: uncultured Acidobacteriaceae bacterium (assembly GCA_963701935.1). GTDB lineage: Bacteria > Acidobacteriota > Terriglobia > Terriglobales > Acidobacteriaceae > Sulfotelmatobacter. Next base: position 453,433 of record CAVPBT010000009.1, read on the forward strand.
CGGAATGGGGTCCCACTGCTCCGGCGTCGCCGACAGCCGCACGTCCCCGCCAGTCGCGATGCGCTGATCGTGCAGGATGATTTCCATCCCGTTCATCTTCTGATCGCCGAATACCCGGTGATATTCGTTGTGAAACAGAAGCACGCTCAAGCCATGCGTCTCAAGCACGTCGTGCTCCGTCAAGTGCAGATCGGAACTGGATGGCTGCGCGGGTTTTGCGTCCATCGACTGCGCGCCCGCGGGATGACCGGAACAGAAGACCAGAGCAAAGAAGACGAGAGACAGCATCGATCGCGCGTTCAATGGGAACTCCTCAGGGTGCGGGTGAGCTATTTTGAAGGTGCGGTTTGTTCAATCTTCACGTTGGAGAACACAGCCGTTTCTAGAGTAGTGGCCACGTGCGAGCAGACGCCGAGACCGACATACACGGGATCCTGCAGGCCAACGTATTCAATCGGACCTACCACCTTTAATTCCTCGTTCGGTTTCCCGGCATACATCGTGAACCGGCTTTCTTTTCTCTCGATCCGCAAGCGGACCGGTCCGTCGACTTGCGTGAAGACTTGATACGTCTGTTCATTGGCCGCGCCGCGAAACTGCAGGGATGTCAGCCCATTCCCGTGAGAAACCGCGTCCGCATAGGCTGATCCGGGCTCGAGACTTTGCCGAATCATCAGCACTGCCTTGCGATGTTCGGCGCTGCTTGTGCCGACCCACTGCACGTCGGCAGAAAGAGTCATGTCTCCCGACGCCTTCTTCCACACGAAGTAGAACGCGTCAGAAGTGCCCCACACGTTGGCGCCGCCTCCGGTAATCCGGTACTCACCTTTCGCCGGATCGTAGTGAGCGATGCCGCCCGGCGGCGTCTGGCCCACGCTTCCCTGGTTCGTAAAGATGCCAAGATCATTCGTCTGCGCCAGGCCGACGGCCACGAACGCCATGACCAGCACACTGGAGAATGCGAATAAAGCTTTCACGTTTTCACTCCTGCGGTGCCAGGATCCACCACCGTGATTGAGGGTTCGCGCCCTGATTCTAAACGATGAGCCAGCAGACTTTTGCAAGAGTGCGCTGCGGTGGACGCCTCCATACCCTCCGACGAAGGGTCCATCACCTTGGTCACTATCGTGTAACTGCGCCGCGCCCCTAGAATCTCAGTATGACGTTGGACTCGCTCCTCCTGAGCCAGGATCCGGAATTGGTTCGTGTAATCCGGCCTACGCTCGAGCAATTGTCGATTGATGTCGAGATCTGCCACGAGGCACGGGCGGGCGCCGACATTTTGATCTCCGACAAGTTCGACGCCGTGATCGTGGATTGCGACGATTTGAACGGCGGACTGGCCGTGCTGCAGGGCCTGCGCAGCACTCCCAGCAATAAGAATTCGGTTGCCTTCGCCATCCTCAACGGAAAAAGGACGACCACGCAGGAAGCCTTTGGCATGGGCGCCAACTTCGTGCTGCAGAAACCGATCAGCATTCTCAATGCGTCCCGCTGCTTTCATGCGGCTCTGAATTTCATGATCAAGGAGCGCCGCCGCTACTTCCGCCAGCCAGTGAAGATGCAGGTCAAAGTGATTTACGACGGCAAGACTCTAACCGCCACCAGCACCAACATCAGCGAAGGCGGCATTGCATTGATGTTGCGGGAGGCATTGCCGAAAGGCTCTGCCCCGCATCTGAAGTTTTCGCTGCCGGGCTCCGGCATCGATGTGGAAGTTCAGGCGGAAGTCGCCTGGGTCGACGTCAAAGGGCTCGCCGGGTTCCGATTTCATGACGTTCCGAAGATTTCCCAGAAACACTTGGAGAACTGGCTCGACGAGCAGATTGAACAGGAATTTCCGGGAACCAAGGCGCGATTGGCGGCCGCGGAATCCCAAACCTCGAACTAGCGGGCAGCGCAGAACCCCCCGCCACAAACCGCCCCTCGGATTCTTCTATCACTTAACCACAGAGGACAGAGCTCACAGAGTATTCCTCTATGTTCCTGTGTCCTCCGTGTCCTCTGTGGTTGAGCCTCTGTCGTTGAGCTGTCGCAGGGGTATCTACCTTTAGACTTGTGCGCGGCAATACGCGTGGCAATCTGGGAGATCACCAGACGAAGATTCCCGGAGACACAGAATGTTGACCAATGACTTTCGCATTGCCAAGGTGCAAAGAACGCTGCGCTGGTTTGAAGAGGATATTCCTCTGCTCAACATGCGAGTGAAGGAGCTTTCGAAGGAACGGCAGGAATCCGCGCGGAAGTTTGCCGCGGCAGTGATCGACCAGGCCCGCGCTGAGCTGGAAAGACTGCTGCAAGAGCAGCCGCACGACATGCATGATTCCAGCGAAATGCCCTGTGAGCCCGCAGATTAGCCCCCCGAAACTCATACGCTCAACAGCTTTCTAGTCGAATGGAGGGAGCCAAGGCAGACTTGCGTCCCGTCAGCAGTGCGATCTTCAGAGAAGAGCGCTGCAAGGAATGCCTCGGGACTAGACCAACCACAGGACGCAGGGCCTGGTCTCGCCAGCCGGGTTTTCTTGGTCAGCGGCATTGTGAATACTCTGTGAATCCTCCAGGTTAGGGAAAAGGTTTGGGGGCAACGGGATATATAATCGCGCCGTTCACGGGGTTAGAACGGAAGCCCGACTAAGGAGAACCGAGACCCGAGCCATGAAGATTCGCTGGTACTTTTTGTTTTTCTTGCTTTCTGGGTTCTGCAGCCTGGTGTACGAGGTGGTTTGGCTTCGCCTTGCCATGGCCATGTTCGGCGTCACTACCCCGTTGGTTTCAATTGTTCTGTCCGTTTTTATGGCTGGCCTGGGACTTGGCTCATGGGGAGGCGGCATTGTGCTCCGCAGGCTCAAGGTTTCCGGGGGAGCCACGCCGTTGCGGCTCTACGGGCTGACCGAAATCCTGATTGGAGTTTCTGGGTTGGTGGTTCCGCTGCTACTAGGCTGGGGGCATGAAATCCTGAGCAATTTTGGCGGGCAACTGGTTTGGGATTCATACGCGTACTATTCGGCGTCCGGACTTTGGATCGTGATTTCGCTTCTGCCCTGGTGTACGTGCATGGGCGCCACAATTCCTTTCGCTATGGCGGCCATGCAGGCAACGGTGGGCAACGAATCTCAACGATCTTTCAGCTACCTCTATCTGGCGAACGTGCTCGGGGCCATTTTGGGGACCATCATTCCGGCGTTTTTCCTGATTGAAGTGTTAGGTTTTCATGGGACTCTCTATGTCGCGAGCTCGCTGAATGGCATTCTTGCGTGCACGGTCATTCTGCTGAGCTTTCGTTCCACTCCCTCGGTTGCCGCGCCTGCCAAGGAAGCCGCGAGCTCGGCTCTTTACAGCTTGTCAGGGTCCGGTGTGCTTTGGCTGCTGTTTACGACCGGCATTTGCAGCATGGCGATGGAGGTCGTTTGGATCCGGCTGTTCACGGTCTATCTTGGAAACGTGGTCTATGCATTTGCGGCGATCCTAGCCTTGTATCTAGGGGCAACCTTTTCGGGTTCTCGAGCGTATCGTTGGTGGGCGCAATCCCACGATCTGAACAACACCGCGTTCTTGTGGGCCGTACTGGGCTTGACTGCGCTGCTTCCCCTACTCTGCGGTGGACCGTCGCTGCCGATTCCGATTCTGCGTCACGAGAGCCGGTTTGCGCTGGGGTTGATAAGAGCAGCCCTCGGAATCGTGCCGTTCAGTGCGATTCTGGGTTTCCTCACCCCGATGTTGGTGGACCATTGGTCCGGGGGCGACCCCGCGCGCGGTGGGCGCGCGTACGCCGTCAATATTCTGGGAGCGATTGCCGGGCCCCTGTTCGCTGGATTCTGGATCCTCCCCAGCTTCGGCGAACGTTGGGGCCTATGTTTGATGTCACTCCCGCTGTTCGTGATCGGCTTGCTGGTGAGCCTGCAACGAAGCGCCGTTCCCGGTGTCCCGGGCAGGCGACCGATGTCTTTCCAGAATCCGGGACTGCTCGCTGGAATTGTGGTGCTCTCGATCCCGCTGGTTGCGCTCACGAAGGGCAACGGGCAGAGAGACCCTGATCGCGTAGAAAAGAGGGACTACACAGCTACTGTGATGGCGACTGGAAAAGGAATGGAGCGGCAGCTCCTGGTCAACGGAATCGGCATGACGGCGCTCACGCCGGTCAGTAAGGTCATGGCACATCTGCCCCTGGCGTTACTCAACAGGCCTCCCCAGAATGGCCTGGCAATTTGCTTCGGAATGGGGACGACGTTTCGTTCGATGTTGTCGTGGGGAATCGATAGCACGGTGGCGGAGCTTGTTCCCAGTGTTCCGAAGGTGTTTGGGTATTACCATGCTGACGGCCCGGAACTGTTGAAGTCGCCGCTGTCACACGTCGTGATTGATGACGGCCGCCGGTTCCTGGAGCGGACCACCGAGAAGTTTGACATCATTACGCTTGATCCTCCTCCGCCGGTGGGCGCACCGACCTCCAGCCTGCTGTATTCGCTCGAATTCTATTCGATTGTAAAAAAGCATTTGCGTCCCGGAGCTCTGGTTCAGGTCTGGTTGCCTGGCAAAGATCCTGGGACTCAGGCCGCAGTAGCGAAAGCTTTGGCCGAGAGCTTTCCCTATATCAGGGTGTTTGAGTCGCTCGAAGGCCAGGAAGGACACGGGTTTCACTTTCTGGCAAGCGCCGATGAACCTATTTCCGATCGGAACGCATCGCAGCTCGCGAGCCGGCTGCCGGAGCGAGCCCAGGTGGATTTTACCGAGTGGGGACCGTACTCCACCGCGCAAGAGATGTTTGCAGCGGTTCTGCGGCAGGAACGTCCTTTAGCAAGTTTCATCGCGAAAAACCCTCGGGTTCCACCGATTTCCGACGACCAGCCGATCAACGAATACTTCTTCCTGCGTTGGAATTTCAACTACTACCGGTGAAGGGTGTCGGAGTAGATTGTTGGGGGCGGACGGTCGAGGCTGGCAAAACAGGCTAGCGACTAGAGGGCAGATCCTGCGGCCGCTTCGGCCCCAGAGGGGACGCTGCTGGTCCTATCTTCGTCAGGGAAAGTAACTTCCTCCCACAGAGTCTTATCGCGGAGAATGCGCGAGACCAGCGCGGTGTGCATGGCGTGACCGGCGCGGTCGGCGACGACGTTCCCCAGGATCTGCTTCCCCAGGAGCGCCAGATCGCCAACCAGATCGAGCACTTTGTGGCGCACGAATTCGTCGGGGAAACGGAGCGGCCCGTTCTCAACCCCGTCGCGGGTGAGCACGATGCAGTTCTCGCGGGAAGCGCCGCGTATCAATCCCATGTTGCGCATGGCCTGCTCGTCTTCCCGCGAACCGAAGGTGCGCGCGCCCGCGATGTGCTTCAGATAGCTTCCGTTGGTCAGTTCCACCTGAAACGTTTCTTTCCCAATCAGCGGGTGCGGGAAATTGATCGCATAGGAAACGGAATAGCTGTCAGAGGGATAGACCGCGATGAACTTGTTTCCCTCCCGCATCTCGACCTCGCGGCGAATCTTCAGATACTTGCGTAGGCGCCGCTGTTTGCGGATGCCCGCCTTCCGAATCATCTCGACAAAAGGACGAGCACTGCCATCGAGGATGGGAATTTCGAGGTTATCGAGCTCGACGATCGCGTTATCAATGCCCATCCCGATGAATGCAGAAAGTACGTGCTCGGTGGTGGAGATGAGCACGCCTTTCTTCATCAGGCTGGTGGCATAACTGACGCGGGCCACATTGCGGCTCACCGCCTCGATTTCGAAACCGTCCAGGTCGGTGCGACGAAAGACGATTCCCGTGTCGGACGGCGCCGGCAGGATGCGCATGGAGACGGGGGCGCCGCTGTGCAACCCCACGCCACTGCATCCCACGGCGGAGCGGATTGTTTGCTCGTGCGTCAAGAATGACTCAGGAATGTCCTGGTGAATGGAGTAGATTACCCTCCCGCCAGGAAAACCGTATGTGGCAAAAACGCCACAGTCCGTGGCGTCGTGGAGCAATCGGAGTCCTCAAAGGCAATAATGTAAATCCTTCTATAGCAATAACTTGCGATAACTTTGCCAGCACCAGCGGGTCGGGGTACTTGGAAGGCAAACTTTTTAGTGCTTGTTGCTTTGCTTGGTGGGAGCCTTGTTGGGGTTATAGCCGGAATTGGGGTCGAACATCGCCCCATCGAGACCCTGATTGATGGTCACCGAGTTCAGGAAGCGCTGATTCGACATGTCCCCATTGAAGAAACGAGTGACGTTATACGGAGCCATGATTCCCGACACTTTTTTGTAATCGTCGTAAACCTCTTCTTCCAGATTCTTCTGCCTGTCGACGGGATCACGCCAGGTGAACGACTTCTTAACCGGGAGGTGTGTGTCGGTGTCGAAGTAGAGGGTCACGCTCTCGTCCTGCGAGTTGATGAGGGTAACCTGGTGAGACGAATGTTGCGCTGCAATCGCCTGTCCTTCATACAAGAAAATCACGCCGGGATCGTTGACCCATTTGCGAAGAACGGTGTCGAGCGAGAACCTGTGGCGGCGCATGTAGTCCTGACGGATCTTTTCGTCGATGGGATGCGGGCCTTTGTAGGTAATCTCGTAGGCCTTATCGCCGAGGTATAACTCCGCGATGTCGCGTTCTTTCGTGAGTTCGACCCGCTCTTTGTCGGGAAACTCAGCAAAACTCCAGAACACGCCGCCGCCGCTTTCGCGGCCATGGTGGAAGGAGTAGATGCGTCCTTGCTGTTCGCGGTCGCGGAGGGTCAGGAAGGCCTGCCCGCCTAACGCTTCGATTCCCTGGCTGACGATCGCCCTGGCCTTTTGCGCGTTCTCTTGGTCCGCGGGCACCGCGGCCTGCGATTGCGATGGACTCTGCGGCGACGCTTGAGCCGCGGCAGGATGAGGCTCTCCGACCGCCTGCGCCCAGGCCGAGCACACCAAAATCAGAATCGGGAGAAACTGTTTCATTCCACTTGAGGGAGTGATCGCGTGCAATCAGGATTGTAGCGTTTCTTGGGGACTTTCCGCCCGCAGCAATGACAGCTCCTCTCATCCCTTGGATGCAGGAAATGGCGCAATTGCAAGCTGTCAACGCGCGTTTTTATGATGATTTTCAGGACTTCTAGCCCGCCAAAACCGCCCCGCCGTTCACGTTGAAGACCTCTCCATTGATGAAGCCAGCGTGTTCCGTGCACAGAAACAGTACCGGAGCCGCAATTTCCTCGGGGCGCCCAACGCGGCCCATGGGAATCGTACGGCGGATTTCGTCCCCGCTTCTCGGGTCGGCCAGGGCGCCGGCGCTCATGTCCGTATCGACCCAGCCGGGAGCCACGCAATTCACGTAGATTCCGGCGGAAGCCAGTTCGGTCGCCAGGCTCTTGGTGAGGCTGATAATCGCGCCCTTGGTCGCGGAGTAGTCGCAATGAAAAGCTTCGCCCCGCTGGCCGCTGGTGGAACTGATTAGCACGATGTGTCCCGCCGGCGCGTTCGTGCGCGGCTGCGACTTTATTTGCGCGACCGCATGCTTGACGAGGCCGAACACTCCGTCCAGATTGATGGACAAAGTGGAGCGCCACTGCTCATCGGTCATGCGCTCGACGGGCACATCCTGTTCCGGCCACACGCCGTGGTTGGCAACGAGAATATCGAGTTGGCCAAAGTGCCGGACGGTCTCGGCCACTAGCGCGCGAGCCGCTTCGGGATTGTTCAGATCGGCAGCGATGGGATGGCAAACACTCGCGCCACATTCCTTGGCCAGAGCCTCGGCCTGGGCTCGCGCACTGCGATAACTGAACGCCACTTTGGCGCCTGCTGCCGCGAACATGCGAACCGTCGCGGCGCCAATGCCGCGCGAACCGCCAGAAATGAGAGCGACTCTACCGGAGAGAGACAGAGGGATCGACATAGCAAACTAGTGTCCCGTTTCCCGTCTGCCGTTGCAAGTGGAGTCAGTCGCCGGTGCCAGAGGATGACATGCGTTCCGACTTCAGCCCGCGGAGCAGCAGGCGCACCAGCATGCCGTCGTAGCGCGTGCCGCTCATCTTCGATAGTTCCTCGAGAGCTTGCTCAGGCGTCCGCGCTGCAGCATACGACTGCTCCGTGACCATATTGGCGTACGCGTCAGTCAGGGCGATAATGCGCGCCCACAGAGGAATCTCCTCACCCCGCAACCCGTCGGGATACCCCGAACCGTCGAAGCGTTGATGATGATGTTCGATCGCCTCCCGCATCATGAGCGAGTGCGGAATGGTGCCGACGATCTCCGCCCCAACGTGGGCGTGCATTTTCACCTGCAGGAAGTCGTCTTCACCCAGCGGGCCCGGTTTGTTGAGTACGCGCTCGGAAACGAAAATCTTGCCGACGTCGTGCACGCGGGCGGCGTAGACCAGGTCAGCCGTTTCCTCCGACGAAAGGCCGAGGGCGCGAGCGATAACTTCGGTATAGCGCGCCACAAGATCGCCGTGGCCGGCACTCTGCAACTCGCGGGACTCGGCGGCCCGGCTCAAGGACTCGATCGCTTCTTTCAGCAGCGCCACGTTGCACCCTTCATCTCCGCAGCAGAGTTTCTGCAGGGTCGAGGTCAGTTCCTCCAGGTGTTCGGGCCCGGTATTTTCGCGCTGCAGAAAGCCCTCGATGTACGCCGAGATTTGCTGGCGCTGGCGGGCGAAGTCCTGGCCCTCGACAAATTCTTGGGCCGTCGACACGGAGTTTCCTCCCGAGCGCTTGGACACATACATCCCGGCGTCGGCCACGCGGATGATGTCCTCGATCGAGAACCCGTGCATGGGGAAACTGGCCACACCGAAACTGCCGGTGATGCGGTGTTCGCTCAGCATGGGGTCAGAGGCCATCCACTGGCGCAGGCGCTCGGCCAGCACCTGGGCTTGCTCGGCGCCCGTCTCAGGCATCAGGACAATGAACTCGTCGCCGCCATACCGGGCCACAACGTTCGATTGCCGGGACTTCTGTTCCAGCAGGCGGCCTACGCGCGCGAGCACGAGATCGCCCTCGAAGTGTCCCATGGTGTCGTTGACTTCTTTAAATTTGTCGAGATCGATCAGCACCACTGAGAACGAGCGGCCGGAACGAGAGGCGCGTTTCCACTCCGCCGACAAGGCTTCCCAGAAAAAGCGGCGAGTCTTGATTCCGGTCAGCCCGTCAGTAATGGATTGTTGCTGCAGTTTCTGGAAGACGAAAGCATTGTGCAGGGCCGTGGCCAGCAAGTCGGCCAGCGTGTTGAGAATCAAAACATCCTGCGGAGCGAAGGCATTTTCGCTGCGGCTCTCAATGTTGAGCACCCCGAGCAGTGATTCTCCGTAGGTGATGGGGATGCACAGAACTGCGCGGGAGTCGGGCAGGATGCCCGTCAAGTTGCCGGGGAAGGCATTTTGCACCAGCGCGCGCTCCCCGGTGCGGGCCACCCGCCCCAGAATGCCCGTTCCCAGCGGGATCCGTCTACCCGTGGCATGGGTCGTTACGCCCGCCTCGGCCTTGATCTCGATCTCTTTGGTTCCGTAGTCGAGCAATCCGACGCCAATATGATCGAAGCTGAAGTTCTTTTGAATCTCGCTGGCAATCTCGCCGAGCATGTGCACGGGATCGTCACTGGAGATCGCCGTGCGCGAAACATTGTTGAGGAAGGCGAGTTGCCGCGACCGCCGCTGCTCTTCGGCGAACAGGCGGGCATTCTCGACGGCCACCGACACCTGTCCGGCAGCGGTGACCAGGACATCAAGATCACGTTGCTCGAAAACAAATTCCCGGTCGGGATTCATCGCGACCATGATTCCCGACGCTTTGTTGCCCAGGAGAATGGGCGCGGCGATCAGGCACTTCGCCGGGCGTTGCGGAACGTGCGTGATGCCCAGGCCCTTGCGCGTGTTCTCCAGATCGGAGCGGATGAGAAGTGGTGCGGCTGAGCGGATGACGTGCTCGGTGAAGGCGTTCCGCAGTTCACGAGTGCGCTTGGGCAGAACCCGGCTGTCTCGCACCTCCAGCTCGAAGCGGATCTGGTCGGCCTCTTGAAACGCGATGTAGAAGTGGCTGGTATCGAAGATCTGGCCCAGTTCGACCTGGATGGTGCGAAGGATTTCGTCCTGATCGAGGCGGGAACTGATCGCCTTCCCGATCTCCGTCAGCAATTCGTACTCTTTCGTCCGGCGATGGGCGTCGTGACTGACCACGTAGTTTTCCAGCGTCAGGCCCAACTGCAGTGCCAGACCCACCATAAGCCGCGGGCCGGACGAACCGAACGCCCTGCGTTCGGCATGAGGAAACAGGATGACTCCGAAATTGTGTTCGCGTGTCTGGAGGTTCACCGCGGTGAGATTGCGGACGTCCGCTTCGGTGAGAATCCGCTTGAAGGCCGCGAAGGTTCCCATCGGCGCTACTGGGAGAGGTTCGGTCATCTCCGCCACGTCGTGCACCGTAAAGATTCCGCTCTGCCGGTACGCCAGTTCGCAAACGTAGTCGCCGGCCCCACTCTTCTCCAAGGCCTCGAGAAATCCTGGGGAGAACCCTTGCTGCACCGAAGGCAACAGACCACGCCAGCGTTCGGTGATTACGATCGCGGCACGCTGCATCGGTAATGCGCTGCGCAAACGTTCCAACGCAGCCTGCATGTTGGGCACCAGGTCTTCGGCGAAGAGTAAACGGCGCGGATCCACGCCCAGGGTTGACAGAGCCAGCGTATTCTCTTGCACGGCGTTGCGCTGGTTCTCGAATAGCACCATGACCATGGCGATGCCTAAAAGCATTTGCGGCACCGGGCCGAACAGGCGGCTGGCGTTGCCGAACATTTGCATCCACGGGTGCTGCAGTTGTCCCACACCCATCAGCACTGCCCATAGCGCGAGCGAAATGGCGAGCACCTGGAAGGCGAGCGATCCCCGCTTGTGGCCATTCAAATAGAAGACCGCAGAGCAATACAGCAGAACGGCGGCCAAGCCGATGCCGAGTCGAAACGTCGGTTGGGCATCCGGTCGAAACATGCCGTTCAGCATGTGCCCGTGAAGCGTCAGGCTGGCGAGCGTGATCCCGAAAGCAGCTACGGCGGCGTCATACCAGCGGAAGCGATAGGAGGCGCGCATCAGGCGCGTTGAAACGAAAATGCACAACGCCATCGCGACCAGGAAAAGCTCGCCGACGAAGAATGCAAACGGAGACGACGGAAAGGTATCGAGTACGTAGTGCAGTGAGTAGAAGGCCCAAGCCCATTTCCACGCACGGAAGTATTGCTGGCGGCTCTGTTCGTGCAGATAAGTAAAGACGAGGAACAGCAGAACCGAGACGAATCCCGGGATCAAGACGGTCGTGATGACTACACTGTTCATAGGGTCGGTGAAGACACCTCTGGCCGAGCGAACCGGCGCAGTTTCGGGGGGAAACAGTGCTCTAATGCTTTCATATCGGGCATCCGAACACAACATGTTTTAAGGACACTGTCCGACTTCGATCCGGTTTGAATTCAAAGGGTTGCATGCAAAATCGTTATGGCGGCCCGGCTTGACCGATGCTTTTGCCTGCCCGTACCATCGGAAGTCGGCCAATCCGACGTTTCAATTGTCGCTACGTTGGCGCAGAATCTTTCCCGCGGACGCACTCTTGCCGGATGCGACTTTTTGTGAACTGACCCTGACCTTATGCCTGAATCGTTGAATCCAACTTCGAATACTCCGCGAGTGCGCTTTGCGCCATCGCCCACCGGGTTTCTCCACGTGGGCAGCGCCCGCACTTTCATCTTTAACTGGCTGTACGCCCGCCGGAACAATGGAACGATGATTCTGCGGCTCGACGATACCGACGTGGAACGCAACACCGACGCTTCGGTCAACTCGATTTTCGAAGGGCTGAAGTGGCTGGGCCTGAGTTGGGACGAAGAATACAAGCAGTCCGAGCGCGGAGAGCTCCACCGGAAGATGGCGGAGACCATCTTTCAGAAGGGCCTCGCCTACCGTGATTTCACGCCCGCGCACACCGGCGACAGCGAGAGGTCTGGCGCTCAGGGGACATGGCTGTTCAATCCCGGGATGCGGGAGCTTTCCGGCGAAGAGAGCGACCGGCGCGCCGCCGCCGGCGAACCGTTTGCCTTGCGTTTTCGTGTGCCGCGCGACGGCGGAGTGGTGCGCTTCACCGATGCGGTGTATGGCGAGCAGATGAAGGCCGGCGCCGACATCGAAGACTTCGCGTTGTTGCGCTCCGACGGCATGCCGACCTATCACCTGGCGTCGTGCGCAGACGACGCCGACCTGCGCATCAGCCACATCATTCGCGGCCAGGATCATCTTTCGAACACCTACAAGCACGTTTTGATCTTCGAAGCTGCCGGCTTCACTCCGCCGCAGTTCGCGCACTTGCCGTTGCTGGTAGCGCCGGACGGGACGAAGCTCTCGAAACGCCGTCACGGGCCGGTCGTGAGTGTGACCACCTATCGCGACGCAGGATTCCTGCCCGAGGCGTTCATCAATTTTCTCTGCCTGCTGGGCTGGTCGCCGAAAAACGATCGCGAGCAGATGAGCCGGCAGGAACTTGTAGACGCATTCTCGCTCGAAGGCATCAACCGCGCGAACGCAGTGGTGAACTTTAAAGAGCTAGATGTGGCGCGGGCGCCCTCACCCGCGAACTCCGCACCCGAAGAAACGTTTGACCCCAAAGCTATCTGGCTGAACGCCGAGCACATTCGCGGCCTGGCCATCGAAGACCTGAGCCAGCGCCTGTTGCCGATCGTTCACGAAGCCAGGTTCAACATTACGCAGGAAAGAATGCTGCGCATCACGCCCCTGATCCGCGAGCGCATCAAGCTACTGCGCGATGTACTCACCGCGGCCGACTTCTTCTTCGTCGATCAGCTGCCGCCGTACGATCCGGCCGAACTCATCCCGCAAAAGGGAGACGCGGCCATGGCGTTCAAAGCTCTGCAACGCGCAAAGGAAGTGCTGGCAGGCGTCGAATTTAAACACGATCCGCTGGATCAATCGTTGCGTGCAGCGGCCCAGGAGCTGGGCATCAAGGCCGGACAGATGTTCCAGCCGATTCGTGTGGCCGTGTGCGGCCGCAAGAACGCGCCCCCGCTGTTTGAGACCTTGGAAGTACTAGGGAAGGAAACGACCCTGGCGCGGATCGAGCAGGCGATGCTGAAACTGGGCTAAAGGGCAATCCAGAAAAGTCAAAACCTCGAAACGGGTCGATGTGTGCGGTCATTGACATGAAGTACTTTATATTATAAAGTACATCAATGATCGCATCCGATGAGCCTTTCCTTCGCCCCATTCCCAAGCGCTGGATTCCCCGCGAGATGACTACGGCGCCTGTTCTCGATCCCGCCGAGCCGTGCGGATTCCTCGAGCGCCGCTACGCGCTGCTGGTCAATCCCTTTTATCCGAAGGACGCGAACGCCAGCTTCGGCAAACACGTGCTCACGCCTTCGCTCGCCCTGACCAGCTTCGCCGCTACGACGCCCGCACGCTGGCGCGTTGAATACTGGGACGAGAACCTGCTCGATGGACGGCCACCGTTCGAGCCGATGCCGCATGTGGTCGGCATCACCGTGCATCTGACCTTCGCGCAGCGGGCCTTCGAGTTGGCGGATTGGTATCGCGCCCGCGGATCGAAAGTGATATTCGGCGGCCTGCATGTGCTCTCCTGTCCTGACGAATGCGCGCCCCATGCCGACGCGCTTGCGCTGGGCGACGGGGTTCAACTCTGGCCGCGCATCGTTCATGACATCGAAGAGAACCGGCTGCAACCCCGTTACGTTGCTACATACGAAAACGACTACTGCGACGATCCCTCGCCCCGGCGCGGCATTCTTCCCCGCAAAAGCTTCCTGACCACGACCAGCCTGATCGCCACCCGCGGATGTCACAACCGTTGCGGCTTCTGCTATCTCGCGACCGATAACCTGCGAATGCCGTACCGGATGCGGCATCTACAGCAGGTGGTCGAGGAATTCAGAGCCGACGACCAGCCCTACGCCGTCTTCATCGACAACAATCTCGGCTCGCGTCGCGACTACCTGCACGCTCTCTGCGCCGCCCTGCGTCCGCTCAACAAAATCTGGAGCGCCGCCGTCACCATCGACGTTACCGATGATCCCAGCCTCATCCGCAACATGGCTCTTGCCGGATGCACCGGCGTTTTCATCGGCTTCGAATCGTTATCCGACGACAATCTCGCCGACTCGCATAAGAAAACGCCGAAGACCAGCGACTACGCGCGCCGCGTGCGCATCCTGCATGACTACGGCATACAGGTGAACGGATCGTTCGTCCTCGGCTTCGATCACGACCGCAAAGACGTCTTCGCTCGAACCGCCGAATGGATCGAAGAGAATCGTCTGGAGTGTTCGACGTTTCACATACTCACGCCTTATCCCGCCACCCCGCTGTTCCGCCAGATGGAAGAGCAAGGCCGCATCCTGCATCGTGACTGGACGCTCTACGACACCGGCCATGCCGTCTTCCAGCCCAGGCACATGAGTCCCGAAGAACTCGAGCAGGGCTATGCCTGGATCTACCAGCGCCTGTTTTCGCACGCTTCGATCTGGCGCCGCTGCCCCGAAGACTGGCAGGCGATCCCGCTGTATATCGCGATGTCGTATCTCTATAAACGCTCCAACCGCTTCTGGCACCTGCTGATCAAGCACCATCTCGTCAACCCAGTGTGGAAGCCGTTGGTCGAGATGACGCGCTGGCGGCACGTCCAATACCGGCGGCGGCTGGCACAGCGCGAGATGGCGGTCGGAGCCCCGGGGCAGGTCATGTCGGCCGGAGTGTGAAGGGCGGGCTTGGGGCGTCAGGCGTCGGACTTCGGCGCCGCTTCGCAGAGGGTGGGGCAGCCTCAGTTAGTTTTGATGGAAGGTGGGCCAGCCTCCAAAGGACGGGGCCCCCGCCGTCAGGTGTTCTTCTTATCCGACTCAATAATCGATTTCACCAGCTTCGTGGCAGCAGCCATGCCACGGGCATTCAAACTATATCCCGTCTCCTTGCTTCCGGAAATTTCCGCCGTAAAATCCTTCACGTGAGTGGCGAAGTTCGCCGCGTCAAAAGCGTCATAGTGCAGGCAGGCTTCCTTGACCTCTTCGTGAGTGAACCGAGCCGCACCGGCTCCGAGGTATGCCGCGACTCCTTTTAAGAGAAAGACGTTGTACATCCTCTTTGCCTTGGACTTCCCAGGCACGGTGTCGGCGATCAGGTCAATCTCATCGCCACCGATACTGAATATTGTTGAGATCTGCTTTGGCTGCAGTCCGTTGCGAGTCAGCCACCTTTTTGCCGCCGGGCTGATTCCTTCCGTTTCCTCGGTCGCGTCCTCGTTGTTCTCGATGTTACTTTCATCCGCCTCATCGGCGATATCCCCGATATCTGCGATCTTGTGCTTCTGCTGTGCCGTCGGAATGGCCAGGTTTAGTTTCGCAGCCACGTAATTCAGGACACGGGTCTGGGCCTCCTGCTCAAGACCCTTTAAGGCAGCATAAACCGCGCTCATTGCGACGAATTCTGGGTCCTGTTCAAGGGTTGTATTTGCCGCCATACTAACTTCCTCCAAATTTTATTGAATAAATCAAGTTGAGGGCCAGAGCGTGGCCCATTCGCGCTTCAAAACTCCGACTGCAAACTCCGCCGCCATGAATGCGGCGTACTCCTGCCACGAGTCCGACTTCGCTGCCGCAAAATCACACACGGCCTTAAAGGAGACGGCACGTGGCTTGGGTTCGGGCGATTCATAGATGGCCCGATATACGCCGTATGTTTCCATTTCCACGCCGATCAGCTTTCTCCAATTCTTCTGGATTTCAAGCACGCGAGTTTCATCGTCAATAACTTGGTCAGCACCGCCTACCGGACCTACATGGAGGCGATTCGGCATTTCTGGAGTTGGGCCACCCCACCGGCTCCGGATTTCGGCGAACAATGGATGCGTGCTACTGCGATACTTCTGCAACACGCTTCGAAGGCGGGGGTTGAGCCCTATCGGATATGGGTCTGGCTGGAATTCACGGATGCCATTTTCCATCACGACCTTACCGGAGTTGTAATCAACGCTTGGGTCTGCCACTAAGACGTCGCCAAACTGTTTCCCACCGGTACGTGTTCCTGCGGCTATCCCAATCATTGCCACGAGTCGTGGGCGGAATTGGAGCACGAGTTGTGTCGTAGCGATAGCGGCCGCCGTTAGACCCATCGAGGTTGTTGTCGTCGCCACGACTCGCAGCGTCTCACCGCCATCGGTCTTCATCTGGGTCTCACGGTACACGTGAGCATAGCGCGTATCCCCAACTTCTTTCCATTTCGCAACGCCGCCAAGTGCCTTCAATACTGCGGAAAGCTCTGGGTACTCCAACGCGCACACGATCCCTATGTCTGATTTGAAATTATCCGCGTCCGCAGTCGTGGAGAGGGCGAGACCGCTCAAAGATCGGAGATATTCAATTCCTTTTGGGGTCAGAGACCAGCGAAGGGGCGGGCCTTTCTCTGCTGGGCTGACGTAAGCCGTGTAGGCGCGCAGACTCGCGGATATGTTACTGGGAACCTTCTTCCCCAGGTGGAGTTTAAGTTTGTCGCTTACATCCTTCGCCGTGACCGACCTAGCGTGCGCCCCCAGAACAAATAGTGCGGCCAGAATTACATACTGATCACCCCGGTCCTTCGGCTTGACAGCACTTATCAGAGCTGAAAGGTCAATTATCATTCGCACCAATACTAACTCAGAGGAAATTCGGGGATAGGCGGAACGTTCCCAGCAGCTAGTTCGAATCACACCCCAAAGAGAACCGCAGAGCAGCACACACCTCATTCATCCGTGCGGGACTAAGCTGGGCCACACGTTTCCCCATGCGCTGTTGCGATACCGTCACGGCATTGTGCAGGTTCACCGCGCATGGGGACTTCATGCCGTCCTCCTCGGTTAGAACGACTTCCGACGGTACGCCGCGAATGGTGGAAGTGACAGGCGCGACCGTGACCGTGGATAAATAGGCGATGGCGCTGTTGCGGGTGAGCACGAGGACTGGTCGTTTTTTGTCGGGCGCGGCAAACTGATAGAGGCGAAGCTCACCTCGGGCTATTCTTCCTTGGGCTATTCTGGCGGCCACGTGGCCTCCGATTCCCAACCCCGCGCTTCCGCGTCGGCTTGCGATTGTGCCGAATAGCCCTGGCGGTCGCGTTCCTCACTGACTCGGAGTTCTAACCGGCGGAGATGTTCGCGGAGGGCGTCGCGCACCAGGGCGGACCGATTTCGCCGCGTGCGCTTTGCGGCTTGGTCGGCGGCGTGTAACAGCTTTTTATCCAGTACGATTTGAACGATTTGCATATGTGGAACCTATTCCACAGTATACTCCACATCAATGCATTTCAAAGCAAGCGGTCAAACTGCTTCATCGCAGCTCCGCAGGCGCTGAAGCGGGGGTGGTTTTAAGGGGCTTAACGACACGACTGAAGTCGTGCCCTTCCCAAAGCTGCCTTTCCCAAGCCGTGCTCTTTCCCCTTTCGCGCGACGGAGGAAGGTCCAAGGCAGCGGGCAAGGAGTGCCCGTTCCACATAGAGCCTGAAGAAATCTCTTGACAACCGATACTGTGTATCATACAGTGTGTGTCACATACTATATGACGAACGGTACCCAAGTCGCTCCTGAGATCCTTGAAAACCTGAAGATGGAACTGCGCCGGGGATGCCTGATCGTTGCGGTTCTGGCGCAGCTTCGGAGCGAGCAGTACGGATACACGTTGCGCAAGGCCTTGGCGGACGATGGTTTGGCGATCGATGAAGGCACGCTCTATCCCCTGCTACGCCGCTTGGAGACTCAGGGCCTGTTGGTCAGCCAGTGGCGCGAAGAGGACAAGCGCAACAAGCGTTTTTACCGGCTTTCGCCCGCAGGGGAGCTGATTCTAAAGCAGTTGCTCGAAGAGTGGGAGAGCATCAACCAGTCCCTGAACAGAATGCTACAAGAGGCATCGCTATGAGCAAAATATCCATCCGCAACATTGATCTGATCGATCGTTACCTGCAGGCCGTCCGCTTCTGGCTGCCCAAAACGAGTCGACAAGAGGACCTGCTTGCCGAGTTGGGAGAAGATCTGCGCTCCCAGGTCGACGAGAAAGAACAGGAACTCGGCCAACCTCTCGACAAACCGGAAATGGCGGCGATCCTGAAACGCTGCGGCAGCCCGATGATGGTGGCTGGCCGCCTCGGGCCACAACGGCATTTGATTGGGCCCGCCTTGTTCCCGATCTACGAATTTGTCTTAAAGATGGTGCTGCTGTGGATTCTGGTTCCGGTCTTCATCTTCATCGTCGGCCCGGTGAACGTGGCCAATAGCGGGAGCTGGACGTCCGGTGCGCTCAACACCTTCGGTGACCTCTGGTCCGGCTTGTTCATCGCGGCGGGCATTATCACGTTGGTCTTTGCCATCGTCGAGCGCACCAATTCGCATCTCGGAGCCGAAACCAAGTGGGACCCTCTCAAGCTCCCCCCGGTGCGCGCGCAGGAACGCAAGCCATCGCTGCTCAAAGCAGTTTGCGAATTTGGATTTGGATGGTTCGGCTTAGTCTGGCTGCTGCTCGTCCCGCATTACCCATTCCTGATCCTCGGTCCGGCAGCGGCGTTTCTGAAAGCCGGGCCGATCCTCCACCAGTTCTACTTCGCTTTTGTTTTAGTCAGCGTTGTGTCCCTGGTCAGATCCGGCATCACCCTGGCGCGTCCGCAATGGTCCTGGTTTCCGCTCCTGAGCCAGCTCCTGCATTCGGTGCTCGTGCTGATCGTTCTGAATTTCATGATCGAAGCCATCAGCAAGTCTCCCACGGCGTTCCAGTTCCTGATCCCGCAGGACGCGGTGCGCGATTCGCATAAATACATTCAGATCGCCGCAATCGTGAACGTCTCCATCCTGCTCAGCGTTGTTGGGGCATGGATCGGTCTCTCGATTGCCGCCGTCGTGCAGACCTGGCAATTCATCCGGTTTCTGCGCAAACAGGAGTCTGGCCCGCAGCGTCCCGCTTCGATCGCCGCGCAGTAGAGATTCCTGATTCCAAATCGGTGTCGCGTGGCCGGGCGGGTCCTCCCGCCCGGAGTCTCCTGGCTTTCTTTTGCGGTAAGATCAGATCTTATGAATCCCCCAACCGCCGAGGCCAAGATGAACGAAAATACAGCCCCGGAACCTCGTCCTTCTAATTTCCTCCGCGACCGCATCGCCGAAGATCTCAAGACCAACAAGTACAACGGCCGGGTGCAGACCCGCTTTCCCCCAGAGCCCAACGGGTACCTGCACATCGGGCATGCCAAGGCGATCTGCATCGACTTCGGGCTGGCTGACGAGTTCGGCGGACACACCAACCTGCGCTTCGACGATACCAATCCCGAGAAGGAAGATGTGGAGTACGTCGAGTCGATCAAGGAAGACATTCAGTGGCTGGGTTTCCATTGGGACGGCCTGTTCTACGCCTCGGATTATTTTGGCCAGCTCTACGAGTGGGCGATCAAGCTCATCAAAGAGGGCAAGGCCTACGTCGACGATCTCACCGCGGATGAAATTCGCAAGCACCGTGGCACGCTGACCGAGCCCGGCAAAGACAGCCCATACCGCAATCGTTCGGTCGAAGAAAATCTGGATATGTTCGAACGCATGAAGGCGGGCGAGTTTCCGGACGGCTCGCGCGTTTTGCGCGCCAAAGTAGACATGGCGTCACCCAATCTGAACATGCGCGACCCGGTCATGTACCGCATCCTGCACGCCGAGCATCACCGCACCGGCAGCCAGTGGTGTATCTATCCGATGTACGACTACGCGCACGGCCAGTCGGACTCGCTCGAAAAAGTGACCCACTCGATGTGCTCGCTCGAGTTCGCCGATCACCAGCCCATCTATCGCTGGTTCATCGAGCAGCTGGGGATCTTCCCGTCGCAGCAGATCGAGTTCGACCGCCTCAGCCTGACCTACACGCTGATGAGCAAGCGCAAGCTGCGGCAACTGGTCGAGCAGGGCACGGTGCGAGGCTGGGACGATCCGCGCATGCCGACGCTCTCCGGCCTTCGCCGCCGCGGATACACGCCCGACGCGATTCGCAACTTCGTGAATGCGGCAGGCGTATCGCGCACCAACGGAATTGTCGAGCTCGCGATGCTGGAGCATTTCGTGCGCGAGGATTTGAACAAGCGCTCCATTCGCTTGATGGCCGTTCTGCGTCCGCTCAAAGTGGTGATCGACAACTATCCTGAGAACCAGGTCGAAGAGATGGACGCGGTCAACAATCCCGAAGACGCCGCAGCCGGAAGCCGCAAGGTCCCGTTCTCGCGCGTGCTCTACATCGAGCAGGACGACTTCCGCGAAGTCCCGCCGCCGAAATATTTCCGCCTGACGCCGGGACGCGAGGTCCGCCTGCGCTACGGCTACCTGGTGACTTGCACCAGCGTCGTGAAAAACGACAAGGGTGAGATCGTCGAAGTTCATTGCAGCTACGATCCGGCGACGCGGGGTGGCAACACGCCCGATGGCCGCAAAGTGAAGGCGACCATCCACTGGGTGTCGGCCGCGCACGCGGCTGATGCAGAGGTGCGCATCTACGAGAGCTTGTTCACGAAGGAAAATCTCGGGGACGTGGAAGAAGGCAAAGACGTACTCGACTACCTGAATCCGAACTCGCTGGAGATCATCGCCGACGCGAAGGTCGAGCCGTCACTGGCCAACGCCACTGCCGGAACGCGCTATCAGTTCGAACGCCTGGGATACTTCTGCGCAGACGTCGACTCGAAGCCGGGCAAGCCAGTGTTCAATCGGACGGTCGCGTTGAAGGACGCGTGGGCGAGGGTCGAGAAGAAACAAAAGGGGTGATCGGTCGAGGAAGGAAGCACCAAACGACGCGACAAAGAGACAAATCCTCACGATCAATTTTGCGGGCGGTCGGCGTAGTGGTCATCCTGCCAGTCGTCCTGCCGTTGGCTCTGATCGCGTTAGCCCTGGGCGTTGCACATCGAGCAGCTTTATACGCGCTCGTGTGGACGTTGTGGCTGCCCAGAGGTAGAGACATTTTATTTGTTTACTCGGACAGCTCGATATGGCATGAATACATGACTACGCAAGTTTTGCCACTCGTGCAACCGAGAGCCTTCGTCTTGAATTGGTCGGAGCGAAAGCGATGGCCGCGGTTGTCGTTGTCCGTTTCTGTCTTCCACTCGTTCGGAGGCGGTCGTGAATTTAATCCCCTGGTGATTGTCTTTCGACCGTTCGGACGTGCGAGGTATTTTCGTTTCTGGCAACCCTTTCAAGATTGGAAACGCGGCTACGGGGAGCCTGTGGAAAGACTACGGCAGGAACTGTCTGCGGTTCTGTGAGATCGACCAAATGCGAAACCCCGAGCGCGAATTCCACTCGGGGTAGCACATCAGCCTGTCAAGCTCAATACGATTATCAAAGGGCACGAATCGGAAGTCAAGGTTACTTGAGGAGTCCGCCTGTCGGAGACCCCTCGTCAGATTCCCCTACCGAACCAGGGAATGCTGTGGACCCGACGGGATTCGAACCCGCTCCTTCACGCTTGACAGGCTGATATGCTGCCAGTTACACCACGGGCCCTGACACAAGGTTACGGTTGCAGCGGGTGTTCCTGCGAGCTTTCTCCGTGCATATTTCGAATGCGCGTTCCGATTCGGGAACGCGTCAATAGCCGATCGGTCACTTTGCCCTCGCCGCCGCCTCCACTCCCGCCAGCATCTTGTCCAACTCGGCCCGCGAGAAATACCGCCCGTTGACCACCACCCCCTCGATCTTCTGCGTGTTGCGAATGTCGTCCAGCGGATTCGCGTCGAGCAGCACCAGGTCAGCAAACTTTCCCTTCTCGATGGTTCCTAACCGGTCGTCCATCCCAAGAAACTTCGCGGGATTCAGTGTCGCGGTCTGCAGTGCTTCCATCGGTGTGAATCCGGCAGCGACGAATCTCTGCAATTCCTCGTGCAAGCTGAAGCCCGGGAAAATGTAAACGCCGGGAGGCGTGTCGGTTCCCGCAAGAAATGGAATCCCGGCACGGTGCATCGCATTCACTACTTCGAGTTCTTTCTCCACGAAACGTTTTCGGGTCGCGAGATCATCCGAATTGAAATCATGCATGATCTCTTCGGTGAAGCGCTTCCACGTCACGTCTTTCCAGTATGCGGGCGCGTACCTGGCGCGAGTGTCGCTGGCGAAGTCGGTCTGATCAATCAAATTGCCGCCGCGCTCCCACACCAGCGTCGGACACTGCCAGGTGTGATTCTTCGCCAGCAGCGCGAACAACGCTGCCGCTCGCTTCGGATCGTAGGTCGAAAGGAATTGGCCCTCGGTTTTCGTCCCTTTGATGAATTGGTCTTCCAGCGGAGAACTGCCTTCGAAGACTCCGATCAAATGCTCAAAGCTCTTCTGCCCCGCGTTCGACGCCTCGGACGCGCGGACCGAATCCGGCACATGCCCGACGAAAGAGATTCCCTGCTTCCGCGCTTCGTCCGCAATCGCGAACACGGCTTCGCGCGGAATCAACGACTGCAGCTTGATGAAGTCCGCGCCACGCCGCTTCAGATCGTCAACCGCGCGACGCCCATCTTCGGGCGTGGTGATTGCAATCGAACTGGGAAAGCGCGGCTGTGGTCCGTCGAGCATCGGCCCGGAGATCACCATGCGCGGCCCAATCAGCGTCCCGGCAGCAATCTCCTTGCGCCACTGCTGGAGCACCTCCAACTCGCCACCCATGTCGCGCACGCCCGTAACTCCGTTGGCGATGAACAGCGGCAGAGTGACTTCCTTGCCCCGCGGGAACCAGTCGCCAAACACCATGTGGACGTGCATGTCCCAAAGCCCGGGGATCAGGAACTTGCCGGTACCGTCCACATGCGTTCCGGATAATTTTCCACCCTTGCCGTCAGCGGAGCTGCTGATCTGCTCAATCTTTCCGTCGCGCACGATGACGGTGCGATGCGCCTGCGCCGCGGACCCGGTCGCATCGATAACCGTGACATCGTGGATGATCAAGACAGCCGATTGCGCGTAGCCGATCGCACACAAAACCTCCAGCACAAGTAACAAAACAACAGATCGTTTCATAGCGATGGAATCTTAGGAGCGCCGGCGACGATAGTCAAAGAATCAGCTTGTTCAAATGGCCGGCAAGAGCTACAGTTACCGCCGATTTTCGCGCTGACGCCGGGAAGGCTCTGATGACGGGCGCGCGACCTTAGGCCCATCCACATGCACTCATTCGTTCTCCTCGCATTTCTTGAGTTCCCACGCACGCCGGTCTCGATGTGCGCCGCCGGCGTCCTCCTTTTCCTGATCGCCCTGTGGGCTGCCAGGGCCGATATCGCGCAGGCCCGCGGCCTGGACAAGGTCGTGGCCTTGAGCAACCTGTGTTTCGCCGCTCCCTTGGCGGTCTTCGGCGCCCTGCATCTCTCGTCCGTAGAGTTCGTCCTGCTGATGGTGCCTTCGTACATGCCGTGGCACTTATTTTGGGCGTATTTCTTCGGCTTTGCGCTGCTGGCCGCGTCTTTGAGCATTGCCACAAAAATTCAGGTGCGCTGGTCAGGCCTGCTGTTCGGGATCGCGATGTTTCTTTTTGTGGCGATGATGGACATCCCGGGATCTCTCGCCAACCCCAGTGACAGGTTTGGATGGACGTTGACCATCCGCGAAATGACATTCGGGGGCGGAGGCTGGATTCTTGCGGGAAATGCCTTGCGCGAACAAGGCCGCGGGCAAGGCGGAGGCCAGCTCATCACCGTGAGCCGCGTGTTGATCGCGATCGCTGCAGTATTTTACGGCGTGGAGCATTTTCTGCACCCAGCGAACGTTCCCGGGGTCCCGCTCGAAAAGCTGATGCCCGCGTGGATTCCCGGGCGTTTGCTCATTGGCTATGTGACGGGTGCGATTCTTCTGGTCGCCGGCGCATGCATTCTGCTGGCCCGGAAGACGCGGATGGCGGCAACTTATCTCGGGACATGGATCGTGCTGCTGGTCTTGTTCATCTATGGGCCGATCCTGATCGCGGCGCTGGCCGATCCGAGCATCGGAGTCAAAGTGGAAGGGATCAACTACTTTTTCGACACGCTGCTGTTCGCCGGAGCAATTTTAGCGCTCGCGAGCGCGACGCCGCGCACCGACTAGAACGCTGGCCTCCGCCTGTGTAACTAGAGGCTAGTTATGCACGTGCGGACTCTGCGCTGGATTCGCGTGATGCTCGGCCGGTTCCTTCACCACTTTCACATCAAAACTGACCGGTAGCGCTTTCGGGGGAAAGCATTGTGCGTTGTCGCAGGCCTGGTACCGCAGTATGCCGTGCATCACATATTTTCCGGGCGTGACCGAGTGCAGGGGATGCACGTCAACGGCGACGGTGAAATCTCCGCTGTAGACATTCAGCTTCTGATCCGGCGAAAAAGGGAATGTCAGATCTTTTCCCTCGGGATACTCGATCTTCCCCAGGATGATGTCGGTGGGCAGGTCCATCTTCAAGCTGGTGGGAATCAGGAACTCGTCCTTCGGTGCGTTGGAATTAATGTGGAATCCCGAAGCGACCCGAAAATTCAAATTCACCATGGTCTGCCTGGTGCGCATTGCGGTGACCAGCGGCACCGGAGCGAATGACACCGAAGGCGCCTTCCCGCCCTGCGCCACGGCCGCGCCCGCAAGCAAGGTGACCATCCAGACCATCTGCGAGTTGTGGCCTCGCATCATTTTGAAGACACTCAATAGTAGAGCGATCCCAGCCCCATTCCTATTGTCACTTCTGAGCCGTCGAGCCATCCCCGAATGTTAGAACGATCTGCGGCGGGACGCGACGTTACCTCTGAACAGGCCCATTTTCGCGCGTCGTCTGGGCTGATGCCTCATTCTTGGCGGCTTCCGTGCTCAACGCCTTCTTGATCGAGTCCTCGATCTCAGCCTTGCCCTTCAACCCGATGATCTTGTCGACAATCTTTCCATCCCGCCCGATGAAAAAGCTTTCCGGCAGGGCTGGGACACCGCCGTACGCGTCGCCCACCGCTTCTTTCCCCAGCAGCACGGGATAGTTGACTCCCATGTCTTTAGCGAACTTGGCGATCTCGTCTTTTCCGGAATCGTCCATCGCGACCCCAATCACCTGCAGCCCTTGCGATCCGTACTGGTTCTGCAACTCCACCAGCCACGGCGTCTCAATCTTGCACGGTCCGCACCAGGTGGCCCAGAAGTTCAGCAGGACCGCTTTGCCGCGCAGGTCCGACAAGCGCACGTCCTTTCCGTCGAGCGATTCCAGAGTGAAGTCCGGCGCCGCCGAGGCCTTGGTGACGAACTGCGGCGATCCCGAGCGCCGCGCCGCATGAAACCCGTAGAACAGCATCGCCGCGGCGATCACGGCCACTGCGAACAGAGCCAGCGGATTGCGGTTTCCACCCGACGGTTGTGGGATCGGAGCACCAACCCAGAAATCGGACTGCTGAAACGTCGTACCACAAGCGCCGCAAGTGACCACACCGGGCATACTCACCGGCGTCGCGCCAGCGCCCTGATTTAGCGCCGCAGCGCATTTCGGACAAAACTGAAATTCTTCAACCTTCAAAACCAGACCCTCCTGCTACAAAGCAAAACGATTCAGAAACGACAGCCAGCTCGAGATCAGCGTGAAACGACCAATCACCAGCAACACTCCCAGAGCGATCATCAGGCCTCCGCTGGCGACTTCGAGCAAATGCATGCGCGACCGGAAGCGGCTGTAAAACTTCAGGAAGCGCTCCATCAGCAGCGATGTCAGGATGAAGGGCACCGCCAGTCCCAACGAATAAACTGCCAGCAGCGCGATTCCCTTGACCAGCGTGTCCTGCTCACTGGCCAGGGTCAGCAGCACGGTCAGAATCGGCCCCAGGCACGGCGTCCAGCCAAACGCAAAGGCGAATCCAATCACGAACGCGCCCACTGGAGTGCTGCTGCCTTTCACGTTATGCAGCCGCGCGTCGGTGTAAAGCGCCTTGATCTTGAAAATTCCCGTCAGGTGCAGTCCGAAGATAATAATGACCACACCCGCCACGATCGACAGCGTGTGCTTGTAGCGCGCCGCGAGCTGGCCAATTTCGGTTGAAATCGCACCCAACGTCACAAACACCACGCTGAAGCCCAGGATGAACCCAATCGAATTCACCATGACCCGGCGCATCAGCTGGCTCTGCGCCGACTTCAACTCCTCCACGCCCGCGCCGGAAATCAACGAAACATAGCCCGGCACGAGTGGCAGCACGCACGGCGAAAGAAACGAGATCAAGCCCGCGATAAACGCGGCAATCGGAAGCGGAAGGCCTGACAGGAAGCTGGACATGCGTTTTTATTGTACCTGCTGGAGATGCTGCCTCATTCGATCTGACGATCCAGGCGCGATTTAGTTGCAAAAGGTTGGGCGAGCGACTCGGGCCACGTCAGCGTGATTTGCCAGGCTTCGACGGCGCAGGCTGGGCGGTCGGTGCGGGCTCGGGCGTCTGGTCCGAAGCTTCTCCCAGCTTGCGAAAAACGCCGCTCGGCAGGATCGCCGACAGCACCGCCCGGTTCGCCTCCTGCCGCACCCGCAGGCTGTCAAAAAAGGCCTTCACGTCGGCGTCATTGCCTCCCGATCCGACCGACACTTCCGCGCTGCGAAACATCGTCAGAAACGTGTTGGCCTTGTCGGTGATGATGCGGGCGTCCTCGTCGCTGCCGGTCGACGCCTCGGCGCGCAGGTGCAGCACGCCGGTGCGCAGCGGCAGGTGGAGAGGGTTGTAACTGGCGGAAATCACTAAATCCGTCGGCTTGGAAAAAAGCGCCGACCACGCCTCAAACCCCGGCGACGCCGGCTCCACCCGCGCCACCAGCCAGATTGGACTGGCCAACTGCACCCGCTTGTAATAACGGCGCAGGAAAGCCGGGCCGCCAAACGGTGAAGCCAGCCGCCGCGACCGATCAACCATGCCGCGGATCACCGCCGGATCATCGTGATTCGAGGCCGCAACCGTGTCCACGCCAAGGATGGCGACGCGAAACGACCGCCCATAGAGAGGAATTGTGAAGATATCAACCGAATTGTAGTTCTCCACCGACTGCGCGGTTTTTTTCAGGTAGGCGAGACACTTGCCACCATCGAACCGCCCCGCAAAAACTTCCGAAAACCGGGGCTCCGGCGCCGCGCCCCCGGTCCCACCGCCGGGCCAGTTCTGTGGATAGTGGACGGCGAAAGCCACCGCGTCCAGGTCGCGCTCGAAATCAAACCCAGTTTCTTGGATGAACCGCTCATATTCCGGATCGTGCGCGACGGGGAATAGCAGCTTGCCGCCATTCAGCTTGCGGGCCCAGCCGAAATCGGCGTACACAAAGGCGTCGGCGGCAGGCAGCAACCGCGCGGGTTCCGGCGGAGCGGCCTTTCGCAACTCGACGGCGAGCGTCACCGCCGCAGCAACCACGACGACTGCCAGAGCGATGGGGAGAGTGCGCCTTATTCGCATGAAATGCGGGTCAGGGATCAAATGATAGCACCCTCGTCATCCTGAACCGTGGCAAAGCCACGGTGAGGGACCCACGACGGTATCAGCCACGACGCAGCTGAAAGGAATGCCCAACTTGCCGAGCCGCTACGAATTACTCGCCAGCGTTATCGGCCCGCCTGCCGACGTAAGGTCCCTCCTGCTGGCTTCGCCAACACTCAGGATGACATAGCCCGAGGTTGACTTTCCTAGATTCCAGAAGAATCGGAGAGGGCAACCGGCGCTATCGCGCGGAACCATTGATATCATTTGGACTTCCCAACCGTCCAAACAGCTATGTTCCAGAACAGCGCAATCTGGGGAGACATCCGCTACGCGGTTCGCATCATGTTCCGGGCGCCGCTCTTTACGGCCACGGTGGCTCTCACGGTTGCCATCGCAATCGCGGCCAACGCAACCATCTTCACGGTCGTAAATGCGGTGATGATCCGCTCGCTGCCTTTCGCCGAGCCTAACCGGATCCTGCAGGTGGCGGAGAAGAACGACAAGCTCAACCTGCCCACCTTCGCGGCTTCCGTGCTGAACTTCCTTTCCTGGCGGGAGCAGGCGCAATCGTTCGAGCACCTCGCCGGAGTGGGCTATGCCACATTCACGCTGAGTGGGAATGGGGAACCGGAGCAACTCACGGGAAACCGCATCAGCCCGGTTCTGACGCAGGTTCTCGGCACGAGGCTGCTCGCCGGCCGCGAGTTCAAGGCGGACGAGGAAAAGCCCGGCGGAGCCGCAGTCGCCATCATCGGCGAAGGTTTGTGGAGGCGCCGCTTCGCATCCGACCCGGCTCTTGTCGGCAAAACGATTTCTCTCGACAGCGTGCCCACGACGATCGTCGGCATCGCGCCGGCCAGCCTGAAACTGATTGGCGGCGGCGATATCTATATGCCGTTGACCATCGATCCCAGCAAGGGACTTCGCCTGAACCACGTGATTACCGTCTTCGGGAAGCTCAAGCCCGGAGTCACGCCGCAACAGGCCCAGGCCGAGATGGATACGATCTCGGCCCGCGTCGGCAAACAGTATCCCGAAGTGCGCTATTGGGGCATTCATCTTCTTAGCTTGTTCGATACCTTTGTCGGCGCAGACCTGAAAACGGGACTGCTCGTTCTCCTAGTCGCAGTCGTATTCGTGCTGCTGATTGCCTGCGCCAACATCGCGAATCTTCTGCTGGCCCGCGCCGCGACCCGGCAGAAGGAAATGGCCGTGCGCACCGCATTGGGAGCCACGCGCGGCCGCCTGATTCGCCAGCTTCTGGTGGAGAGCGTCGCCCTCTCGATCGTCGGTGGCGGCGCTGGCCTGCTCGGAGCAGTTGCCGCCGTACGCGTGCTGACTCGCTCCTTGCCGGACGGCACACTACCCTTTCCCGATGTCGCCGTTGACTCGACCGTCCTGTGGTTCGGTTTCGCGCTCACGATTGCCACCGGCCTGCTTTTTGGATTGGCGCCAGCGTGGCGCATCGCCACCGCCAAGGCCAACGACACGCTCAAAGAAGCCGGACGCGGCTCGACCGGCGGCATTCGCAGCTGGTTACGCGACAGCCTTGCTGCAGGCGAAATAGCGCTCGCCGCGATTCTTCTGATTGGCGCGGGCTTGCTGATGCAGAGCCTCGCCAACCTGCAGCGTGTGCGCCTGGGATTCGATTCCAGCGGTCTGATGACTTTCCAACTTGCCCCGCCCGTGCCGCAATATCCGTTGGCCGACAAGGGGCCTGAGCTATTTCACGCCCTCATCGAGAACCTGCAATCGCTTCCCGGTGTTCGCAGTGCGGTCGTCTGCAGCGGGATTCCGTTCGGCGCTGGAAATTACACCCGGCATCCGATGATCACGACGGAAGCGTCCGTGTTGCCGCCCGGGACGGCCGTGCCCATCGATTGGCGGAGTGTCAGCAATGGCTACTTCGACACCATGCGCATTCCGCTGCTGCGTGGCCGCACCTTCACCGACGCCGACACCGGCACCTCTCAGTTGGTGATGGTCGTCAGCCAGTCGACCGCCCAGAAATTCTTTGGCGACGCCGACCCCATCGGCAGGGCTCTTCGGCCCAGCGCTAAGCCGGAGATTGCTTATACGATCGTCGGAGTCGTCGGTGACATTCGCGATCAGGCTCTGAACCAGCAGACCCCGACTCTTTACTATGGGCTCCAACAGCGCGGCACCTGGCCGCTCATGGACGTCGTCGTCCGAAGCGAAGCCCGCACCGACGATTCCGCGCAGGCGCTGCTGCCTTCGATTCGCCAGAGAGTCCATGACATCGACGCCGGGCTTGCCCTGGCGAACGTGAACACGATGGACCAATGGTTGTCGAACAGCGTCGCCCAGCCCCGGCTCAACACGGTCTTGCTGTCGGTTTTCGCCGGCGTGGCGTTGCTCATTGCGGCGATCGGGATCTACGGCGTGCTCGCCTACTCCGTGAACCAGCGCACGCGCGAGATCGGCCTGCGCATGGCCCTGGGTGCCACGCCCCGCAGCGTGTTGCAACTCGTCGTCAGTCAGGGGATGAAGGTCGTTCTGATCGGCGTCTGCATCGGACTGGCCGGTGGGCTCGCACTCGGCCGCGCGGTGTCGAGTCTCGTGTTCGGCGTACCGGTCCGAGACCCGGCTACCTTCAGCCTGGTCGCAGTGGTCCTGACCGCGGTGGCGCTGGCGGCGTGCATCATTCCAGCGCGGCGAGCTGCGCGCGTGGATCCGATGGTGGCCTTACGGGAGGAATAAAGAGAAGGCCACGCGCAACCAACGCTCGGCGTTATCCCGAAGCCCCGCGCTTTCTCCAGCGGGGCGAGGGATCTTGCGGGGTAAGTGCGCGAGGCGGATAGTCGGGTCACACCTTCCCAGGCCTCTGTTGCACCCCAACTTGCCCTTGTGATACCTTAAATAATTGTCCCGGACATCTGGCAGGGATCTGAGGGATAAGTTTGCGCGGTAGCGCGTCTTTCCCCCGAATTTGCTGGCGTAGCTCAGTTGGTAGAGCATCTGATTTGTAATCAGAGGGTCGGGGGTTCAAATCCCTTCGCCAGCTCCAGTAAACGAACGACGAGATGGATGTTCCGGCAGGCGGCGGACTCGGTTAGCGGCGCAACAGGTTTTTCCAACGCACTCCATTCGGTACTTTTCCGGTGTGCAGTGATCAATGATCGTCGAGGGATGGATCTGACGATCCGAGGTCAGTGATCTTCGCGGTCTTCTTGCGCGAGCCTTGGTTTCCCTGTGTTGCGAAAAAGTAAAGCTGTTCTGCGTTTGGTCTGCGGGTTTCGCGTGTGCTTTCGAGCGGCCCTGGTAGCGGAGTCTGCCGGACAAAGCGCAACGGCCGCATCGCCCGAGAGTGTTTGCACAGGTGGGTGAGTGGTTAAAGCCAACAGACTGTAAATCTGTCCCTCCTAGCGAGGTACGAAGGTTCGAATCCTTCCCTGTGCACCAGAAATTCTGTGAGCCGCTGATTTGTGAGTCGCTGTCCATCGCGCTGGTCTGTTACGGAGTGCTCGGAGCGCTGGCGTGGACCACACTCCCCGATCCCAGATTTCGGGCGGGAACGCTGGTGGTCTTGGGATTGCTGGCGGTGAAGTCAGTGTTGCGGCGCAATGAAGTACTGCACCCGGACGGATGAGAGCGATTCGGCTGAGTGAACGTGGCGTTTGCTGAGAGCTGAGAAGGCTGACAGCTGACAGCTGGCTTTAAGCCGATGTAGCTCAGTTGGTAGAGCACTCCCTTGGTAAGGGAGAGGTCATCAGTTCAATCCTGATCATCGGCTCCAGATCTGAAAAGGTTCGGGAACGGCACGCAGGACCGGCCGCGCCGCAAGGGTTTGTGGCCGGCAAGGGTTTGTGGAAGGGCACGGCTTCAGCCGTGCCGTTAGCGGTCGAAATTGGACGCGGCTTTAGCCGCTGAGGTTTAGCTGAAAGCTGACGGCTGATAGCTGAGAGCTGTTTCAGGGCGGGAGTAACTCAGTGGTAGAGTCACAGCCTTCCAAGCTGTTGGTCGCGGGTTCGATTCCCGTCTCCCGCTCCAGAAAATTGTTTTAGGAATTGAGAGTGTTCGCCGATGACAGTGAGTTTCCAGCA
The DNA here is from genome assembly GCA_963701935.1 of uncultured Acidobacteriaceae bacterium. Taxonomy (GTDB): domain Bacteria; phylum Acidobacteriota; class Terriglobia; order Terriglobales; family Acidobacteriaceae; genus Sulfotelmatobacter. The sequence goes on from CAVPBT010000009.1 coordinate 484,927, forward strand.
GGCTGCCATCAAGGTTGAGAAGGCGCAAGAGTTCGCCAGGCTGCAAAAAGCTGTAGAGCAGGCGTTCTTGCCTGAGAAGGCTCAGGGATTCCTGAAGCGGCTGGATCGCAAGGGAATTCGCGTTCGGGATTTCGACGCGGTGCTGGCGCAGCGTTTGCTGGAAGGTGTTGCCGGCGATGCAGGACTCGACGCGCGGCAGTTGTATCAGTCGCTGCCCGTGTCCGACCAGGCGCAGATGCGCGAGTTTTACCTGTCGAAGCTCGAAGGCGTCGACATCGCGCTGCGGCACAAGTTTAAAAAGCTGTACCAGTACTACTGAGTCGAGGTTTGTATCAGGGCACGGCTTCAGCCGTGCCGTTAAGCGAATAGAAAATCCGGGGCTTTAGCCCCTGAGGACGGAAATGGCGAAAGAAAAATTTGATCGTAATAAGCCGCACTGCAACGTAGGGACGATTGGTCACATTGATCATGGCAAGACGACGTTGACGGCGGCGATCACCAAGGTGTTGCAGAAGCACAATCCCAAGATTGTGTTCCGGTCTTTTGACTCGATTGATAACGCGCCGGAAGAAAAGGCGCGCGGCATCACAATCGCGACGGCGCACGTGGAGTACGAGACGGCGAACCGGCACTACGCGCACGTCGATTGCCCGGGCCACGCCGATTACATCAAGAACATGATCACGGGCGCGGCGCAGATGGATGGCGCGATTCTGGTAGTCGCGGCGACGGACGGTCCGATGCCGCAGACGCGCGAGCACGTGCTTCTTGCTCGCCAGGTCGGTGTGCCCTACATCGTTGTGGCGCTGAACAAGTGCGATGCGGTGGACGATCCCGAGTTGCTGGATCTGGTCGAACTCGAAGTGCGCGAGCTGCTGAAGACCTACAAGTTCCCGGGCGATGACGTTCCGGTGGTGCGGCTTTCCGCGTTGGGCGCGCTGAACGGGGAAGCGAAGTGGGAAGCGCAGATTGACGCTCTGATGGCGGCGGTGGACAAGAGCGTGCCGCAACCGGCGCGCGAATTGGACAAGCCGTTCCTGATGCCGATCGAAGACATTTTCTCGATTTCGGGTCGCGGTACTGTCGTGACGGGACGTATTGAGCGCGGCAAGGTGAAGGTGGGCGAGGAAGTAGAAATCGTGGGCTTCCGCGAGACCCGCAAGACGGTGGTCACGGGCGTCGAGATGTTCAAGAAACAGCTGGACGAAGGCATGGCGGGCGACAACGCCGGTCTGCTGCTGCGCGGCATTGGCAAGGAAGACGTGGAGCGCGGCATGGTGCTGGCGAAGCCGGGATCGATCACGCCGCACACCAAGTTCAAGGCTGAGGTCTACATCCTGACGAAGGAAGAAGGTGGAAGACATACGCCGTTCTTCAAGGGATATCGTCCGCAGTTTTATCTGCGCACGACGGACGTGACGGGCGTGGCGGAGTTGCCGGCGGGCACCGAGATGGTGATGCCGGGAGACAACGTGAGCCTGGTGATTGAGTTGATCACGCCGGTGGCCATGGAGAAGGGCTTGCGGTTCGCGATTCGTGAAGGCGGCCACACAGTGGGCGCCGGCACGATTGCGGAGATCATTCAGTAACAGCAGTCAGCAGTGGCCCATTGGCAGGTGTTTTATGGGATGGCTGTTGGGAGCAATTTGGTGGTTGATTTGCGCCGTGCTGGAGTTTCTTGGCGCGAAGTACGATTGGGTTAGGGAGGAGATTGACTCCAAACCCAGGAGCGACGTCCTGTAGGGACGACAGAAATGCATAGATCCTTCGCGAGACAAACATCTCGCTCAGGATGACACAAGGTTAGGAGCTGTTCAGATGCCCCGAGAAATCGTGACGTTACAGTGCGGTGACTGCAAAGAGCGGAACTATTCGACGACCAAGAATCGGAAGACAACGACCGAGCGGTTGGAATTCAAGAAATTCTGCCGCCGTTGCCGCAAGCACACGCCGCATAAAGAAGTGAAATAGTAAGTGTCCAGTATCGGTTTCGGTTTGAACTGAGTACCGAGTACCGACAACTGAGTACTGATGTAGGGGCGTAAGCTCAACGGTTAAACTGTCGGTCTCCAAAACCGAACTTGGGGGTTCGAATCCCTCCGCCCCTGCCAGAGTTTACGCACAGGCGCAGCAGATAGAGCGAAAAGAAAGAAGCAGAAGATGGCGACCATGACGGAACAAAACGCACTTGTGACGACGGTGAAGTCCTGGCCCGAGCGGACCAAGACCTTTTACAACGATGTGCGCACCGAAATGCGCAAAGTGACCGCGCCTTCGTGGAAAGAAGTCCAGGCCACCACCACGGTGGTGGTGATCACGGTCTTCATTTTCGCGTTGTACTTTGCCGTGATCGACTTCGTCATCCAGCACGGCGTGACGGCGTTGTTCAGCTTCTTCAAGGTGCACTAACGAGATCGCAGCCCAGCGCTGCTTAGAAAGTAACGGCTGGCCGAGAAGAACCAACCATATGCAGGACGAAGAAAAAAACGAAGCAGCACCAAGCGCAACGGGCGAGGCGCAGCCTCCCACGACGGACGGCGCTACCACCACGGCCGAGGCGCCCAAGAATCCGAACATGAAGTGGTACATCATCCACTCCTACTCGGGCTTTGAGCGCAAGGTGAAAGAGTCTCTGGAGTCGCGGGTCGCGGCCTTTGGGCTGCAGGACAAGATCGGCAAAGTGCTGATCCCCACCGAGTCCGTCACCGAAGTGCGCGGTGGCAAGAAGTACACCTCCGAGCGCATGTTCTATCCCGGCTACGTGCTGGTCGAAATGGACATGGACGATCACGTCTGGCATGTGGTGAAGTCCACGCCGCGCGTCACCGGATTCGTTGGCACCGGGCAGCAGCCCACGCCGCTCTCCGAAGAAGAAGTGCAGCACATCGTCTACAAAGTCGCCGACAGCCGCGAGAAGCCCAAGCTTAAGGTCAAGTTCGAGAAGCAGGAATCGGTCCGCATCACCGAAGGCCCGTTCGCCAGCTTCACCGGCATCGTCGACGAAGTGAACGAAGACCGCGAGACGTTGAAAGTGATGGTCACAATTTTCGGCCGCTCCACCCCAGTAGAACTCGAGTTCAACCAGGTGGAGAAAGTAGCTTAGTTATGGGTACGTTTAGCGCCAGATTGCGAGTGTGGAATCCTGGCACTCCCGAGAAGACTGAAGAAATTGTCGCGATGGTGGATACAGGAGCTGCGTTTTCGTGGATTCATCGCGAGCGTTTGGAGCGTCTAGGAGCTCAGGTATTACGGCGTATGGGATTTCGTGCGATCGATGGCTCCATCATTGAGCGAGACACCGCTGCTGTTTGGGTGGGCAGCAATGGATTTAGCGGTCCTGACACCGTAGTGATCGCGGAACGCAGCGATATGGAAGTGATTGGCGCGCACACCATTGAAGGACTCGGCCTGGCGGCCGATCCGGTTCAGAAAAAGCTGGTTCCGACGATTGGATTGGCGCTGGCAGCAAGCACGCCTTTGGCTAGAAGCTAAGAGCTAGAAGCTAGGAGCTAACGAAGTGGCAAAGAAAGTTACAGGTTATGTGAAGCTGCAGATCGCTGCTGGCAAAGCGACCCCGGCGCCTCCCGTGGGCCCGGCGCTCGGCCAGGCGCAGATCAACATCATGGAGTTCTGCAAGCAGTTCAACGCCAGAACCAACCAGAAAGAGATGGAGGGACTGATCATCCCGGTCGTCGTGTCGGTCTACAGCGACCGCTCGTTCACCTTCATCACCAAGACGCCTCCGGCCTCGATCCTGTTGAAGCGAGCCGCGGGCATCGCCAAGGGATCCGGTGTGCCGAATAAAGATAAAGTCGGCAAAGTCACCGCCAAGCAGATCGAGGACATCGCAAAACAAAAAATGCCCGATCTGAACGCCGCCTCCGTCGAAACCGCGATCAAGAGCATCCGCGGCACGGCAAGATCGATGGGCATCGAGGTAGTCGGGTGATTGAGTGATCGCGTGATTGTGCGATTGAAAATAAATCACCCAATCACCAAATCGCCCAATGACTCAATAGTCAAAAGCACCACGGCAGATCGAAATAACGATCCGCGGTGGGAGACAAGGAAGAGCAATGAAAAAAGAAGGAAAGAACATCGCTAAGGCGCACGCTGCAGTCGAAAAGCGCCCTTATATTCTGCAGGACGCAGTCCCTCTCCTGCAGAAAGTGAAGTACGCCAAATTCGATGAGACCGTCGAAGTCACGCTGCGCCTGGGAGTCGATCCCAAGCACGCCGACCAGATGGTCCGCGGAACCGTCGTTCTGCCCCACGGCCTTGGCAGGTCGAAGAAGGTTCTGGTCATCGCGACCGGCGACAAGATTAAGGAAGCGGAAGCGGCCGGAGCCGATTTCGCCGGTGGCGAAGAAATGGTCGAGAAGATCACCAAAGAGAATTGGACCGATTTCGACGCCCTCATCGCCACTCCCGACGTGATGAAGTCCGTCGGACGCCTGGGCAAGATTCTCGGTCCAAAGGGCCTGATGCCCAACCCGAAGACTGGCACCGTCACCTTCGACGTGGCGAAGGCCGTACAGGAAGTGAAGGCCGGCAAGGTGGAATTCCGCACCGACAAGACGGCGCTCGTGCACTGCCCGGTCGGCAAGATTTCGTTCCCGCCTGACAAGTTGATCGAAAACGCCACGGTCCTGATCACCAGCGTGATCAAGGCCAAACCGTCGGTCGCCAAGGGTAAGTACATCAAGGGCTGCTTCCTAAGCTCGACGATGGGTCCCGGGATTTCTCTGGACGTGACCCCGATCGAGACGGCTGCGAAGGCTTAACGCGGCGCTAAAGCGCCTGGACAGCCGAGGGCGGCTGTCCCCACAGAGATCATTACGAGGAATTGATTATGGCGGTTACTAAGGCAAAGAAAACAGCGCAGGTCGAAAAGCTCAGCAAAGACCTGAAAAACGTTTCGAACATCGTGGTGGCCACCTACACCAAGATGACCGTGCCCCAGGACTATGAACTCCGCAAGGTTCTCCGCGGCGCGGGCGCGAAGTATCAGGTCGTCAAGAACACTCTGGCCGAGAAGGCCGCCAAGGGCACCAAGGTTGAAGGCGCTCTCAAGGATCTGGCGGGCGTGACCTCGATCGCCTACACCACCGGCGACCCAGTCGCCATGGCCAAGGCGCTGACCAAGTACGCCAAAGACACGCCGGAATTCACCTTCAAGATCGGCGTGGTCGAAGGCAAGGTTATCAACATTAAAGAGATCGAAGCCCTGGCCAGCATGCCGTCGAAGGAAGAGCTGTATTCCAAGCTCCTGTTCCTGCTCAATGCTCCGGCGCAGCGCCTGGTCACCGCGATGGGCGCGGTCGGCCGCAACCTGGCCGTAGTGGTCGATCAAGGCGTGCAGCAGAAGAAGTTCAAAGAAGCATAAAGGAAGCGCGCCAAACGCGCGATTTCGCATTCTCGCAAAGGACGCGAGAATGTTCGCGCGGCGCGCCCAGGTCCTTCGGCGACAAAAAGCATGTCGCCTCAGGATGACAAGCGAAGAGTTCTGGATGGCGCAAGCCATCCGAAGAGATTTGGTTACCGGCAAGTCGGGGGTTGCGCGGTTCGTTCCAAGCGTTGTCTGGCGCGAGGAAATCGGACCTGGACGCACTGGAACCCCGGCCCACGGATAACGAAATCAAACAAACTGAA
>CAVPBT010000010.1:0-960754 GCA_963701935.1 uncultured Acidobacteriaceae bacterium
GCGTACAAAGTCGAGATTCACCGTATCGCCGACATCTGGCAGTTCCGTCCACTTCGCTTCGAAGAGTTCCAGACGTCCGCCTGTATCCACCACAAAGTCCACTTCGCGGGTGCGGTCGCGCCAGAAGAAGAGGCTGCCAGTGCGCCCTCCGCGGCGTTCCCGATCACGAAGTTGGGCAAAAACGAACGTCTCCCAAACTGCGCCCACCGCCGGCGACTGGCGAAGAGCTTCCTCGGAACGAATATTCAGCAGAGCGCAGAGCAGGCCAGTGTCCGCAAGGTAAAGCTTTGGGCTCTTAACGATGGACTTGGTTCGATTCGAGAACCACGGCTCAAGCAGTACGATCTGACCGGACGCTTCCAGCATGGACAGCCAATGGTTCGCCGTTGAAGGGGCGATTCCGACATCGCGCGCCAGATCGGCTTTGTTCAACAGGTTGGCAGATCGGAGTGCACAGGCGCGCAGAAACCTCTCGAAGTCCCGCAGGCTGCCGACATTGGTTAAGGATCGGACATCGCGTTCGAGATACGTAGCGAGATAGGAATTGTAGAAAGCTACGGAATCAATGTCCGGGTTGGCGTACAGCTCTGGGAAACCGCCGCGCACGATGGTTGTTTCGATCCGTGTTTGCGGCAAAGCCGATTGAATCTCGGCAAAGGAAAGGGTCTCGAGCTCCACGATGTCAGCCCTGCCTGCCAGCGATTCGGAAACGTTCTTCATCAGGGTGAACTTCTGCGAACCAGTAAGCAGGAATTGCCCGTGGCGTGTACGGTGTGCATCCACGGCCACCTTGAGGTGCCGGAACAAGCCGGGCGCATATTGAACCTCATCAATAAGGACGGGCGGCGGATGACGTTGGAGAAAAGTACCCGGTTCCTTTTCGGCCTGCTCAGCCTCGTTGGGGAGGTCGAGGGAGACAAACGCATGTTTTGGGAACAGTCGCAGAAAGGTGGAGGTCTTTCCGGTCTGTCTGGCTCCGGTCAGCACGACCACTGGCCGCGTCTTCGCGGAGCGATGCAGGCGGGGTTCAACCGCACGTGGAATCCACATATGCAAAATATACGATAGAATCGCATATTGTGCACGTCGCGCCGATTTCAAAAAGGCAAGATGGTCTGCCAACCGTTCTTCATGCTCACGACGGTCCATCTGCGTCCAAATTCTTCAAGGAGAGTAGCGCGCTTTCTAGGTTCGCGCGGGCGAAAGCCAGGTGTGGATGGTCCGGTGCAAGCCGGCTTTGAAGAGTCTCCACCGCACTCTGCAGCATAGCCGCCGCTTCCTTCGATCGTCCTTTTCGGTTCAGCAAAGCACCCATATTATTAAGCGTCAGAGCCGCGTCCGGAGTTTCTACACCTAACAGTTTCTCCTTGATCGTCAGCGCTCGCCGGTAGAGTTTTTCAGCCTCGTCCAGATCACCGCGAGCGCAAAGGACCGCGGCCAGGTTGTGCAGGTTCGACGCTACTTCGTAGTGCTCGGGCCCGAAGGTCTGCTCAAAGACCGCAAGAGCCCGGCGATAAATGGCCTCGCTTTCGTCATATCTTTGCAGGCCATCGAGAATCGCCGCGTAGGCGACGGCGTCGAACAGGGTCCAAGGATCGTCTTCGCCAAGCAGTCGCCGAGAAATCTCCCAGGCTTTGCGCCCAGGAGGTTCGGCGGCCGTGAAGTCTCCCTTGGCATGGAGAATGCCGCCGATGTTGTGATAGATGACGCTGCTGGCCAGACAGTCCTCACCGTGCAGTTTCACGACGGAATCCAGAGCCTGCTGGTACAATTGCAGCCCCTCATCGAAGCGCCCGCAGGCCTTGAAGAGAACGGCGAGATTGTTCCGCGCGTCGGCTACGCACTCTGATGCCTCGCCGAACTCAGTGGCCACGATCCGTAACGCTTCTTTGAGACTCTCCTCGGCGCGACCGAAATCACCGAGCATACGGCAAATCTCGCCGATCAAACCCGTTGTCCTGGCGCGAATCTGGGCGGCGCCTTCCCCGGCGAAGGAGTCACCTAACTGGTCTTCGATCGAGTGCGCCCGTTCCGCCAGCACCAAAGCGTCCTGGAAGTTCTGGCGTTCACTTTCGATTTCGGCAAGATCGTTGAGCAGGTTGGCGGCATCGGGCGAGTTTGCTTCGCCCGACTCTTCGAGAAGCAGCAGAGCCTTCCTGACAGCTGTTGCAGCTTCGTCCAGCTTTCCTTCAGCCTGCAGATTCCAAGCCTGCTCTTGCAGTTCGACAGCACGGTCAGTGTTCATGGATGTGCCACCACCAGAAGTGTCGTTGCCCTCCGAGTCACGCAATCCAGGCACTGCCTGAGGTTTTGCGGGTCAAGCGCACCCAAGCTTTCGTCCAGCATCACGACTTCGGCATTCTGCAACAGAGTCCGCGCCAGAAAAACTCGCCCCCGTTCCCCTTGCGAAAGCTGCCAGCCCGTCTCGCCGACGATCTGGTCGAGCCCAGCCGGCATTCGCTCCAGCAGTGGTCCAAGACCGAGTTCGTGGCACAACTCTTTGGCCTCTTCGAGGTCCTGGGCGGAGTGTGGGTAGGGCCGCCCCAGCAGGAGATTGAAGCTGAGAGGCGCGGTGAATACATGGTTCTCGTGATACTGCGGAGCTACGGCGATGCGATGTCGCCAAGTTGCTTCGCCGAGCGTGTGCCGGTCCAGTCCTCCGGCTAGTAGGAGACCGCCTGATGGACGCCGCAAGCCGCCGAGCAGAGAAACCAAGGTGGACTTGCCGCTGCCGGAGTCGCCCTGGAGCAACACGAAGTCACCGCGCTCGATGGCGAGACTGCATCCTTTCAGAATCGGCTCGTAGCGGCCCTGGTGAGTGAACATGACATTCTGCGCCTGCAGGATGGTGTCCGAAACCGAGGACGATTTAGGCGGCAGATCCGCTCGGTCGGCTCCTGACGCGGCGTCGAACATCACCTTCACCTTCTGCCAGGCGATCCAGGCTGCAGTTCCGGGAGAAAGCCAGGCGGTCAACCGTTCAATCGCGGCGCTCGTGAACAGGATTGCTCCGAAGCTGATGGCGAGTTGCGCCAGCGATGCTTTGCCGGACAGGAACGATGGCGCCAGCACTGCAAAAGCGGCAATCACGTAGCTGCGAGGCAACGCTGTTTCGATCCATGCGGACGATTGGTCAAGATTCTCGGACATCCCGGCGTACTGCTCGGTTTCAAGGTCTTCCTCGTGGTGCCATTCAGAAGGCGCCTGCTGCGCCAGCCGGGTGCGGTGGGCGCTCATTTTTTCCACCAGGTGGTGGGTCAATCCAAGGCGCTTTCTGGTCCAGGAAAAGCGACGCCGCAAATTCTGGGAAATGAGAAGGGCGCACAAGCCGATCCAGAGAATCAGCAGCGTGATCTCAGCGCCGGCAGCGGCTCCGAAAGCAATGACAAACGGCGCCAGCAGCAATTCGAGAGCGGCAAGCACGATCTGCAACCCTCCGCTGGCGCCTAATTGCTCGATGGCTTCCGATTCCAAGACCTCGCTCAACAATTCGCCGGCGCCCTTCCGTCGCATGAGGTCGGCGTCCATGGTCATCGCACCCACCATCAGGCGTTGTTTCAGCAAGCCCCCGAAACCGACCGCGACGACGCCCTCCAGCCAGCGCGAGGCGGCGCGCAGCGGCACGGTGCTGGCCAGACACAGCGCCCATGCGGTTAGCCAGGCATAGTCCAATCGCCCGCTGAGTGCGCCCGATCCCAGAAAAGCCCAGCTCGCAAACACGAGTGCAATCTCAAGGCCATGCGTACCGAGGAGGACGCCCAGGCGGGAAACCAATCCTGCGGTCCTCATCTGCTGCCAGAAGGAACCCTCTGGCCAGACTTTGCCATCTAGAGAATCAGCGGCACTCTGCCCAGGCTGCGGTGGCAGGACCGCTATGTACGCGGCTAAGCGGCTGTCCATTCGCGGGCCTCCGTCGACTCACTGAGAACTCCACTGCTCATCTTCAAGTGCCGCCAAGTCGATCCTGACCATAAGCGCTGGTGAGTGATGGTCTCCTGATCGCACAAAGCGCGATAGCGGGAATCTGTCTTTTCATACAACTCGCGAGGCAAGCCTTGCTCGATAATCCGTCCCTGCTCAACCACCAATACGCGCTGGAAATCGAGGGTGTCGGGAACATCGTGGGTAACGAAGATCATCGTTGCCTTGGCGAAGTGCTGGCGCGCTCTTGCCAGCAAGCTCCGCCGCGCTTCGCGATCCAGACCGCGCGCGGGTTCATCGAGAATCGCCAGGCGAACATCGGGCCGCGCCATCGCACGCCCGATCCGAACATTCTGCCCTTCGCCGCCGGAGACCAGCGCGCCGCTTTCGCCCAGTTCGGTTTGCAAACCGTCGGGTAGCCGTTCCAACACGCTCAGCAGGTCCGTACCTTGAATCGCCAGGCCGACTCGTCCGGTCGAATCGGATCCGTTGCCATAATTAAGGTTGTCCAGGAGGCTCGCCTGAAAAAGGTGAACCTCAGGCGCGATCCATGCGGTGTGGCGCCGCAGTTGTGACAGGCGTTCTGAGTCGAGTGGCGCGCCGTCCACCGTCACGGTGCCCGACTGCGGTTTGTGCCATCCGAGCAGCAGACTGGCCAGCGAAGATTTTCCGGCGCCGGATAAGCCCACTACCGCGATGTGCTCTCCGGGCGCGATGCTGAGGTCGAGATTCTCTAGAATGACGTGACCGCCTGCGACTACCGTTACCTTCTCGATTTCCACGCCGACGCCACAGGTCTTCGCCGCCGCAGGCGCGACTTCCGGGACCTCCTCTTCGGGCGCGCCGAGAGGCTCCAGAAGGCGCCACAACGTGTTGCGCAGGGCAGGCATGTCCCAAGCGATGGACGCCAACTCCTGGCCGAGAGTGGGAATAGAAACGGCCCAATAGGCCAGCAACAGCAATCCCGCGGGAGAGGAAGTGCGCAGAGCTTCCCGATAAACCAGCGCGATGACGGGCACATACGTCACCGCCATCTGGAGCACCTCGGCGCGCACGAATACTGACTGCAGTCGCAATCCGGCTTCCGCCCACTGGCCAAGCTGCTCAGAATGCAGAGTGCGAAGCGTCGAAGCGGCGCCGTGTGCCTGAATCGGTCGCAGACCGAGTAGTGCATCCAGATAGAAGCGGCTCAGGGCGCCACTGAACTCGCGAAAGCGCAAGTCCCGGCTTGCCAGGGCGGGCTGAAACAGAAGGGGAACTCCGACGGCAACAATCACTGCCAACACGGCAGGCAGAGCTGCGCCGGGATAAAACCATGCGATCCCCGCGGCCGCGAAAATCAGGCTGGCGGTCAAGCGCACAAAGAGCCCGGCGAATTCCGGCAAGTGGCGCAGGAGTTGCAGCGTGTGGGCGCGGAACGCCATGTCCGAAATCAAGCGAGATTGAAAATGGCGGTCATGCAGCCGGGGAATTTTCATCAGAATGCGCGTGCGCAGCCGCATCTCCAGATGGCGGCCAAGGCGCAGAAGTCCAGTCACCGCTGGCCATTCCAGCGCAAGCAACCCCCCGAGAAAACAAATCATGGCAGTGATCGCCCCAATACGCTGGCCCGTCAGCTTCAAGTGCCGAGCCAGATCGAAAAATCCGCGAAACAGCAGAGGCTCGAACACCGTCCCGGCTGCGGAAGCCAGCAGCGCCAAAACAATCAGGCCGGTAGAAAGCCAACCATTCTCCCGAACCGCCTCCCACACGGGAAGCCAAACCCGCGTCGGCGGTTCATTGCGCACAGCTTCGAGGGATTGCGGCAACGGTTCGGTGGACGCTTCCTCCCGCCTGCCCGCAGCAACCACCAGAACGGCGCCACGTATCATTAGCTGTTCGCCATCCTCCGTCGTCTTGCGAACGGTCCAGAACTCGTGTGGAATCTGATCGGGGTTTTGTGCGCACAAGCTGAGAAATTGTTCCGCTTCGGCGCCGGGCGTTAGCTTGCCAGCATCGCAGAGAGTGCGAGCCAGACGAAGCGCCGCGTCCAAAACCGCGCGGTCTTTATTAATATCAATGCGATCTCCGGTACGTTCGTTCCACAGATGCGGCTCGAATCCAAGCGCGCGCATCCGGCTGTCCAGGCCCGCGGTAAAGACCTCGGTTTGCGACCATTCTTCCCACATCTCACGTGTGACCGCCTGTTCGTGGATGTAGAGCGAGTCCAGAAATCTCCGGCGGTGCATCCAGATGCGGCCCGCTCCCGGATCCATGATCTGCACCAGCGGACCATGCACGCTCCACAGCACGACGAAGTGGGTCGCGCCCCCGGCCAGGCGCATTACCACGATGGCTGGCAAACAATCCGATGTCGGAAGCAACACTAGATCTGAGGGTATGACCATCTGCGCGGCGTCGAGGCCCAGCGCCTGGGCCATCGTCTCCAGCGTGTCGATTGAGGTTCCATCTACATCGGTCTGGCAGGCTTCGCGCAACCGGCCATAAGAGAGATAAAGTCCGAAGCCGGCGAACAGCGCTTTCAACGAAGCCGGACCGCAGTCCATCACGGAGCTTTGAATCACTTCCGGGACCAGGAATCGTTTCATGGACGCCTCGTCATCCACTGGCCGGTGGTGCGCAGTACCAGCGCCAGCGGAGTCACATGCTCGACCGCGACCTCGATCGTTCCGGGCATTCCATGTTCGAGCCGGCCGCGAAAGCTTGCACTGGGATTGATCGCCAGTTCGACTCGCACTTTTCCGTCGCGGACCTCTTCGGCTACGCGCGCAACCGTGGCGGAGACTGAACCGAACTCTGCCCAGGGATAGCCATCAAGCCTCAATGTAGCTGACTGCCCTGTCTGGACGCGGCCAAGCGCAGCCTCGGCAGGAAATTGAGCCACCACTCGCAACTGGCCGGAGGGGACGATCGAGGCCAGACTTTCCGCCTCTTCCACGACTGACCCTGGCCGGAGAGTCATGCATTCGCCGATGCGTCCATCGATTGGAGCGCGGATTTGACGGCGCTCGACCTCATACTTCAGAGCCTGTGCGCCCGCATTTACCGTGTTGCGCTGTTCTTCCAACGCCGCGATTTCGGAGTACAAACGCTGGATGCGTACATCGCGCTCCCGGTCGCGGGTTGCTTGCTCCTGGGGCAGACGCCGGGCGGCGGTTTCGGTATTTTCAAAAGCTGCGCGCAAGCGGCGCGCATCGGCGTCGATTCTTTCCAGGTCGCGCGGTGGAACCAGGCCCGCCTCTTTCATCTTCTGTTCGCGGGACAATTCTGCGTCGGCATACTTCGACGCAGCCTCGGCCTCACGCACCCGGCCATCTGCTTCCTCCAGGCTGAGCTGTGCGGTCCTTTGTTCTTCCGCGCGAGCGCTTTGCTCCGCTGCCACCTGCGAGCGCAACCTGGTTACTTCCAAATCCAACCCTTGCGCATGAACATTTTCCTGGCGCATCTGCAGCTGCTCGGGAGCGGCATCGATCTCAACCAATACATCCCCCCGTTGCACGGCCTGACCGACCCGCAGATGGGCCTCGACCACGCGGCCGAGCAGAGGAGACTGAATGGGATAAGCGGCGGCGTCCAACTCGACCCGAGCCTCGGACGAAACTTCGTACAAGGTCACGCGCGCCCGAGCCGCCCACAAGCTCCAACCACCCAGCGCCAGCAGGCCGACGGCAAGCAGAGAGCGCGTCAAGCCGCCGCGGTCCGACAGCAATCGGGCGTAGGTTCGAGCAAACGCGGTGGTTGCCATGTGGATTCTCCAAAGGGGACCCGCGATTTGAGTCGCGGGTCCTTATGCTGGTAGTGGCCCTGACAGAACATGCGCACCGCCAAGCCAATTAACGAACGATGGGGTTGTGGTTACTGGAGAGCTTGCCGGCCTTGATTTTGGTCTTGAGTTTCATACGATTCTCCTTTGGGTTCGGATGTTTGAAATTTTCGGGGCATGACCTCACTTCTCGGGATCGTCACAAGCCCCAGGAGTGTTAACGAACAATGGGGTTGTGGTTGGCGGAGAGCTTTCCGGCCTTGATTCTCGTCTTGAGTTTCATAGGATTCTCCTTTCGTCAGTTTTCTGGTGCTCTGGGTATGGCTCACCTCATACATGCCCAAACGACGGTTAACGAACGATGGGGTTGTGGTTGCTGGAGAGCCTGCCGGCCTTGATTTTGGTCTTGAGTTTCATTACGATTCTCCTTTGCGTTTGAGTTCAGACGTTTGAAACTTTCGGGGCATGACCTCACTTCGCGGGATCGGTACATGCCCCAAGAGGGTTAACGAACGATGGTGTTGTGATTCGGGCCGGGACGTCCAGCCTTGATGCGAGTCTGCAGTTTCATAGGAGTCTCCTTTCCTCGCAGCAACCGCATGAAATTCTGTCCCCCCGTTTGTTGCGATAGTGTCTGACCAAAACCTTGTGCCTCGCGAACGGCATGCGCGCATGCAGAATTGCAACTATCGTCCGCTCGTCGAAGCCGCTAGAGTCACCACTTCAGCCGTCTCACGGTTTTGCGCCAATCCTGGTGGCGAAACGTGAAGTTGCAAACCGGTCTTCTCCCACCAAACCTGAGAGAGGAAACGTCGGTCTCCCTGACTGTTGAAAGTGAGCTTCGCGGTGCGCAAGTCTGACCCGCCCCGCACAATGCCCGTGACCACTGAGTGATACTGGCGTTGTCCGTCGAGGCTGCGAACGGCAAGGATGTTGATGTCATCCTCCGCCGAAGGCAAACCGAGGACGAATTGGAACTCGTAGCGTCCAGCCGGCAATGTGCGATTTCCAACCACAAAAGCGAAAGGCACGTCGGCTGCAAAGCTGGACTTGGGCTTGGGCCGGACCTGTGCCACGCTAGTGGCTGCAGCCATGCAGAGAATCACGAAAGCAGCAACGCTCAGAGCTTTCCGGGTCATAGACATTTCTCCTGTCCGAAATTTCTGGTCCGCTGGGGTCCCCGTTGTCGCCTTCGAGAGACCCATCGTCACGACGGTGGGCATGCCGCTGGCCGAAGCTACGGTTCCATGAACCGTGACATTGTGGTTGGGTCTGATCTTGCCTGCCCGGATTTTCGTTTTGAGCTTCATAACCGTTCTCCTTCGCGTTTTGCCCTTCTGTCTGTAACAGCGCAAAATCGCCGGCAAAACCTATCATCGCCCCTCAAAGTATTTTCCGGCCGCGAGGAAACACTCCTAAGTAGCCTATTTTTCAATCATTTCCAGTTGACTTTCGAAACAGCCGTGGCTAGTCTAGTTTCCCAAAGCGCTTCCCCTCCCAAAGGTAGCTTCGTGGGGCACGAATCAGCAGGAGAGATCACGCGGCTGTTACAGGGCTGGCGGGGTGGCGACCGCAAAGCTCTGGACGCCCTGCTGCCCGTCGTCTACAAGGAACTGCAGCGTCTGGCCCACTTTCAACTGCGCAAGGAACGTCCCGACCACACTCTGCAGAGTGCTGCTCTGGTGAATGAGGCGTATCTCCGCCTGGTGGGGCTGAATGCTCCGCAGTGGGAGGGCCGCACCCATTTCTTTGCCATCGCCGCCCAGCAGATGCGGCAGATTCTCGTCGACTATGCCCGCCGCCACCGTGCCGGGAAACGCGGAGGGGCTGCCGAAACACTATCGTTAGACGACACTGGCCTGTTGGAGCCGGGGAGGGGGAAAGATCTGGACGTCGTCGCGCTCGATGATGCACTCAAGGCGCTGGCGAAAATCGATCCGCGCAAGGCGCAGGTCGTGGAACTGCGCTTTTTCGGCGGATTGAACTTCGACGAAACGGCGGACGTGCTCAAAGTTTCGGCGATTACGGTGGCTCGCGACTGGAGCACCGCTCGGGCCTGGCTGCATCGCGAGATGAGCCGTGGAAACTCCGATGGACGCTGAGCGCTGGAAACGGGTGGATGATCTGCTGCAGGCGGCACTGCAGGTGCCGGCTGAGCGGCAGGAGGAATTTCTGCGCCAGCACTGCGGCGGTGACGCAGAGCTGCTGGCGGAAGTCCGCTCGCTGCTCACGTCCCATCGCAAGGCGGGAAGCTTTCTGGAACATCCGGCGATCGACCTGGGCGCTGCGCTCAATGCTTCCCCGACGATGTCGATATCGTCGGAGATGGCGCCGGATGGCGGTGCTTCGGTAGGTCGCGATCGCTCTTCGCAAGGGCTTGGCTTCGCTCCCGGTAGCATGGTCGCGGGCCGCTATCGTGTGGTGTCGTTGCTCGGGCGTGGAGGCATGGGCGAGGTCTACGGTGCGGATGATCTCAAGCTGGGCCAGCGCGTTGCGTTGAAGTTCCTTCCCGCGGACCGTCTGGAGAGTAACAGTTGGCGCGATCAGTTTTACGCCGAAGTCCGCATGGCACGGCAGGTTTCCCATCCCAACGTTTGTCGTGTCTATGACGTCGGGGAAAGCGGAGGCCTTCTCTTTCTTTCGATGGAATTTGTGGACGGCGAGGACCTCGCTTCGTTGCTCCGCCGCATCGGCCGCCTGCCCGACGACAAAGCCGTCGAGATCGCGCAGCAGTTGTGTTCTGGCCTCGCCGCCGCTCATCGCAGCGGGGTGCTGCATCGTGACCTGAAGCCATCGAATGTGATGATCGACGGCAAGGGCCGCGCCCGCATCACCGACTTCGGGCTCGCGATTGCGGCGTCGGAGGCGAGTCAGCAAACCGGTCCTGCCGGCACGCCGGGATATCTCGCCCCTGAATCATTCAACGGCGGTGCGCCGTCGGTGCAGAGCGACGTGTATGCGCTCGGTCTTGTTCTGTACGAGTTATTTACCGGCAAGAGGGCTTTCGACGCGGCCAACCTGGCCGAACTTCACCGCAAGCAAAGCGAAACCAATCCAACGCCGCCGTCGAATGTAGTTAAGAATTTTGATCCCGCGGTTGAGAAGGCCATTCTGCGTTGCCTAGAGCGCGACCCGTCCCAGCGCCCGCGTTCGGCGATGAGCGTGGCGGCGGCGTTGCCTGGCGGTGATCCGCTCGCCGCTGCGCTGGCGGCCGGTGAGACGCCTGCGCCTGAAGTGGTGGCGGCTGCCGGGCCCCAAGGTTCGCTGCCACCTCTGGTTGCCTGGGCTTGTGTTGCTGCGGCAGTTGTTCTGATTATCTGCTGGTCTGTATTGCTGGCCCCTCAGATTAGCGACTGGGGGCTGACTCCCTTGGACAAATCACCGGAGGTGCTGGCGGATCGTGCCCAAGAACTGGCGAGGAAGCTGGGTTACACGGATGCGGTTGATCGGGCGTATTGGCTCGACTCTGAGAGGGACTACGTCCAATCACTAGCTGAGACTTCCCGCCATGCGAACCCGGCGACTCTCCGCGACTGGAAGAAGACCTGGGCGGCGACGCGCCGTTGGCCGTTCATGGTGGGGTTTTGGTATCGGCAGAGTCCGACTTGGATGAAACCTCATCTATTCTCGGATCGTCCCACCGCCTCCGTTGCTGAGTTGGATCCGCCATACGAGACGTCAGGGATGTTAACCCTCAAGCTTGATGTGCAGGGCCACCTGGTGATGTTACGCGGCGTGCCACCTCAAGTGGAATCGGCCGCGGGCGGACGGCCTGATCCGGATTGGAGTCTGTTGTTCGCTGAGGCCGGACTGGACAAGTCGCGTTTCACGACCGCAAATCCAAAGTGGGCTCCGCCAGAAACCTGCGACAGTCGGGCAGATTGGGAGGGACGATCTGCGGAGCGCCCGGACCTACTACTGCACATCACCGCAGCGTCTTATCACGGCATCCCGGTCTACTTCCAAGTGATTGCACCATGGGACAAGCCGTGGCGAGTGAAGGAGGTGTTATCGAAGGCCAGCGCGAGCATTTCCTCTGTAGTTGTTTTGCTGATCTACACCGGCTACGTTGTCGTTGGTGGTTATTTTGCCCGACGAAATCTTCGCCGGGGACGCGGGGACGCCAGAGGAGCGCTGCGGGTGGCGTCTTTCGTTTTTCTGGTGAGCAGCTTGTATTCCCTACTCACCTACCACTTCGTCCCCGACGCGAATTATCTGCTCGGCCAGTTCGTTTCGATCTTTGTATCGGTATTTCCCGCGCTCTGCGTGTGGATCGGATACATGGCAGTGGAACCCTTCGCGCGCCGCACCTGGCCGAAGCTTTTGATTTCGTGGCAGCGGCTGCTCAACGGTCGCTTCCGCGATCCTCTGGTAGGTCGCGATGTTCTATTAGGGGGGCTGGTAGGAGCCGCGTTCAACCCGATTATGTTCATCTCCATTCCGCTGACGAATCTCACGCCTTCGATTGCGGATACCAATTCCGGGCGGGGATTTGGAACGGCAATCGCCGCAGCGGTCATGATGTTCGCCGTGGGCATGATTCCGTCAATGATGCTTGTCGTCCTGTTGTCGGCGATGACCGGGATACTAAGGCGGAGATGGTTGGGTCTAGTGGCCTGTGGTGTCATTCTTACTGCGATTACTGTGCCCCGTAGTGCGAGTGAGGTAGCACTGGGCGTAATGTTTGCGGCCTCCATCCTGATCGTTCTTGTGCGCTTGGGTTTAGTCGGCATGGTCAGTTTCATGACCGTGTGGAGTGCCCTCGCTCCCGTTCCGCCGCTCAATCTCACAGAGTGGTATTCCGGATTAGCGATAGTGGGTATGATCGTTCCCCTCGCGCTGGTGATTTACGGTTTTTATGTCTCGCTCGGAGGAAAGCCAATGTTCGGAAACGCGCTAACAGAAGAATGAAGGACAGAGCTTTGCCTTTGCCGAGACCTGGTTAGTGCAATCTCAGTACTTGGGCGGCATTTTGTATTGAGCGCTGCAAACCTTTGTATGGATGCTGAGCGCTGGAAGCGAGTCGATGATCTGCTGCAGGCGGCACTGCAAGTGCCAGCCGAGCGGCAGGAGGAATTCCTGCGTCTGCAGTGCGGTGGCGATGCGGAATTGCTGGAAGAAGTGCGCTCGTTGCTGACTTCTGATCGCAAGGCGGGAAGCTTTCTGGAATCGCCCGGACTCCATGTCGCCGAGGTCACGGCGCAACTGCCTACTCTCGGAGTGAATCCGTCCTCCGGAGCTCTGATCGCCGGCCAGACCATTTCTCACTATCGCGTGCTGGGGCCGCTGGGCTCGGGTGGGATGGGAGTGGTCTACAAGGCTGAGGACACTTCTCTCGGACGACTGGTGGCGTTGAAGTTTTTGCCCGAAGACACGGCACAAGATCCATTGGCGCTGGAGCGCTTCCGGCGTGAGGCGCGGGCGGCGTCGGCGCTGAATCATCCCAACATCTGCACGATCTACGAGATCGGCGAGCACGACGGGCGAGCGTTCATCGCCATGGAGTTTCTGGATGGCATGACGCTGCGGCAGCGAATCGGGGGACGTCCGCTGGAGATGGAAGCGCTGCTGCCTTTGGCTATCGAGATTGCCGACGCGCTGGAGGCGGCGCACGCGGAAGGCATCGTGCATCGCGACGTCAAGCCGGCAAACATCTTTGTGACCAAGCGCGGCCACGCCAAGGTGCTGGACTTCGGGCTGGCGAAGCTGACGGGACCGCGGAAGAAGGGATCATCGAGTGGAAGCGGCGAGGAAGAAACGGTGCTGACACTGGAACCCCTGACGGGCGGAGGGGCAGCACTGGGGACGGTGGCCTACATGTCGCCAGAGCAGGCACGAGCCAAAGAACTCGACAATCGCACCGATTTGTTTTCGTTCGGAGCGGTGCTGTACGAGATGGCGACGGGACAGCAGCCGTTCCGTGGGGAAAGCGAAGCGACGATCTACGAGGCGATCTTGAATCGTGACCCGGTGCCGCCGGCAGAAGTGAACCGAGAAGTTACGGTAAAGCTGGAAGAGATCATCCACAAGGCGCTAGAGAAGGATCGCGACCTGCGCTATCAGTTTGCTGCCGAGCTAAGGGCTGATCTTAAACGGCTACAGCGGGCCACTGAGTCAGGCAGAATTCTTGAGTCAGGCAGGACAGATACCGTTCATGCGTCGGTGAGCCGTAAACCCAAGCGCCTGCTTCTGTGGGCAGCAGCCTGCATTCTGTCTCTGGCCGCGCTCGGCTGGATTGCCCGCGATCGTTTCGTCTCGCATCCCGAACCGTTTCAACGGATGGAAATAACCCAGGTCACCCGTTCGGGAAAGGTGGTACGGTCGGCAGTCTCGCCGGACGGGAAATACGTAGCGTACGTCCGATCGGCCGAGAGTCCAGGGAGTTGGTGGTCCACCGATACCGACGAAAGCCTCTGGATTCGACAGGTCGCGGGCGGTGATGTACAGGTGATAGCGCCTTCGGCAGTGAGTTACGGCGGGCTGACCTTCTCTCACGATGGCGACTACCTCTATCTTGTCCGAACCGATGCCG
The DNA here is from genome assembly GCA_963701935.1 of uncultured Acidobacteriaceae bacterium. GTDB lineage: Bacteria > Acidobacteriota > Terriglobia > Terriglobales > Acidobacteriaceae > Sulfotelmatobacter. The sequence goes on from CAVPBT010000010.1 coordinate 14,217, forward strand.
GTTCCGGCATGGGGATTCTCTACAAGATGCCGACCCTCGGAGGGAGTGTGCAGAAGGTTCTTGCGGATGTAGATTCCGCCGTGACGTTCTCCCCGGATGGAAGACAACTGGGGTTCGTACGGCAGTCCCCGTCGAAGCACACCTCCGCACTGATCGTGGCCAATGAGGATAGCAGCGAAGAACATCAGTTGGCGGAACGCGCAGATCCCGACGCGTTTGTCAGCGTTGCCTGGTCTCCACTGGGAGCAACCATCGCCGCAACGGTCGGCCACCATGCAACGGGGGCCAATTTTGACAAGCTTGTGGAGATTCCCGCCCGAGGCGGTTCGGAGCGATCGATCGGGTCTGAACAGTGGGCCAGTGTTGACGGTCTGGCTTGGATGACCGACGCAAGCTCATTGGTCATGGCTGCACAAGCTCCCGGTGGTCCGTTTCAACTGCTTCGTGTCTCCCGAGAAGACGGGGAGATGCGGAAAATCACAAATCAACCCAGCAACTTTTTTGCCAATTACGGCGTGAGCATCAGCGCAGATTCGCGAACTCTTGCGACCGTACAACTCAATCTCACTGTCGACCTTTGGGCCGGTTCGGTGAGCGATCCTGACAGTTTTCGGCCCGTCACCACGGGAGGCATTTCCGCGTGGGGCACATGGACGCGCGACGGCAAGCTGGTGTATTCCAACTACGCAGGCGAAAGTTCGGTCTGGGTCATGAAGGCGGACGGAACCGGCGCAACCCAGATCACTCCCGGCACTTGGTACAACGTCGGTTGTTTTCGCGTCTCTCCCGATGGCCGCTATGTCGTCTTCAACTCATGGAAGACCGGTACTCCGCACCTTTGGAGGATGGACATTGACGGCAACAATGCCAGACCCTTGACCGATAGTACTAATGACGAGGTATTGTCTGACTTCTCGGCAGACGGTGAGTGGGTGATATACAGCAAGCACGGTCCAGAGCACGGCATCTGGAAGGTTCCTGTTGACGGTGGCAACCCGGTGCAGATTAGCGACGCTTTCGCCGGCTCACCCATTGTCTCCCCCGACGGAAAAATGATTGCGTATCACGCCTTCCGCGGGACCTCCCCGAAGGTTGAAATCATTCCGTTTTCAGGCGGGGCTGCGATCAAGACGCTCGACATCCCTGGAATCGCTCCGATTCGCTGGACATCGGATGGCAAGGGGATTTTGTTTATCGACACAAAGGCGGGCGTCTCTAACATATGGATACAACCGATTGCGGGAGGCCCGACGAAGCAGGTGACACGCTTCAGCAGCGAGCAGATCAATCATTTCGACATTTCGCACGACGGCTCGCGACTTGTTCTGGATCGCTTTCAGTCGAATGCCGATGTAGTACTGATCCGCGACGTCCGATGAAGACTCGTACACGGTAAAGAACTCCGATGGACGCTGAACGCTGGAAACGCGTCGACGAACTGCTGCAGGCGGCGCTGGCGATCCCGGCCGAGCAGCGGGAGGAATTCCTGCGCCAGCAATGCGGAGACGATTCCGAACTGCAGGAGGAAGTCCGCTCGTTGCTGACTTCTCATCGCAAGGCGGGAAGCTTTCTCGAATCGCCAGGGCTCCACGTCGCCGAGGTCGCCGCACAACTGCCTACTCTCGGCGTGAGCCCATCGGGATCATCCTCTTCTATCACTGGCCAGACCATTTCTCACTATCACGTCCTGGGGCCGCTGGGCTCGGGCGGGATGGGTGTGGTCTACAAGGCGGAAGACACTTCTCTCGGGCGCCTGGTTGCTCTCAAGTTTCTTCCCGAAGATACCGCGCGCGAACCGTTGGCACTGGAGCGCTTCCGGCGAGAGGCGCGGGCGGCGTCGGCGCTGAATCATCCCAACATCTGCACGATTTACGAGATCGGGGAACACGACGGACGCGCGTTCATCGCCATGGAGTTTTTGGACGGGATGACGCTGCGGCAGCGGATCGGAGGGCATCCGCTGGAGATGGAAACACTGCTGCCGCTGGCCATCGAGATTGCCGACGCGCTGGAGGCGGCGCATGCCGAAGGCATCGTGCATCGCGACATCAAGCCGGCAAACATTTTCGTGACTAAGCGCGGACACGCCAAGGTGCTGGACTTTGGGCTCGCGAAACTGACGGGACCGCAGAAGAAGGGATTATTGAGCGGAAGCGGCGAAGAAGAAACGGTGCTGACGCTGGAACCGCTGACCGGCGGAGGAGCAGCGCTGGGGACAGTGGCCTACATGTCCCCGGAGCAAGCGCGGGCCAAGGAACTCGATAACCGCACCGATCTGTTCTCCTTTGGAGCGGTGCTGTACGAAATGGCGACGGGGCAACAGCCGTTCCGCGGAGAGAGCGAAGCGACGATCTACGAAGCGATCCTGAATCGCGACCCAGTGCCGCCGGAGGAGCTGAATCCGGGAGTCCCAGCGAAGCTGGGAGAGATCATCCACAAGGCTCTGGAGAAGGATCGGAATCTTCGCTATCAGCACGCCGCCGACATTCGCACCGATTTGCAACGCCTCAAACGCGACAGCGAAAGCGGACGAGCGCCGGTAGCGAGCTCGGGCCGTGTAGGGACGGGCAGTCTTGCCCGTCCGAGCCGAGCGAAGCTCGGCTACATCACGGTCGCAATTCTGTCTTCCGCCCTCATCGCGGGCGGACTTTACTATCGCTCGCATCAGCAAAGCAAGCGCCTGACCGAGAAAGACACCATCGTTCTCGCCGATTTTGACAATAAAACCGGGGACGCAGTCTTCGACGATGCCCTCAAGCAAGCATTGGCAGTGGAACTGGAGCAATCTCCTTTCCTGAACGTGCTCTCCGACCGGAAAGTCACCGAGACTTTGGGAATGATGGGACGCCCGAAGAACGAACGGGTCACAGGGGACGTGGCCCGGGAGCTTTGCCTGCGGACAGGCAGCAAGGCCCTGTTGAGTGGAACGATCTCCAACCTGGGCAGCCACTACCTCATTGACCTGAGTGCGGTCGCCTGCAGTGGCGGCGAAACGCTGGCCAAGGAGCAGGCCGATGCCACAGGCAAAGAAGATGTGCTGAAAGCTCTAAGTCGGGCGGCTTCCAGTCTCCGCAACAAGATGGGTGAGTCCTTGTCTTCGATCCAGAAATTCGAAGCTCCGCTTGCCGCGACAACATCCTCTCTTGAAGCCCTGAAGAGCTACAGCCTGGGCAAGAAAGTGATTGCCGAACAAGGAGATGCACCGGCCCTGCCATTCTTCCAAAGGGCGATCGAGTTAGACCCTGACTTCGCGCTAGCCTATTCGGCCCGGGCAGGGATTTACGAGAATCTTGGCCAGACAACTCTCGCGATCAAGGATGTCTCCAGAGCGTATGAATTGCGGGATCGAGTCACGGAACGGGAGAAGTTGATGATCTCGAATGAGTATTTCTTGACGATCGGAGACTTGGAAAAGCAATCTCGCATCAGCCAATTGTGGGCTGCGACGTTTCCGCGCGACGCCAAGCCGCATGGAGACTCTGGGAACAATTACCTCTACCTTGGCCAGTACGAAAAAGCCCTACTGGAGTATCAGGAAGCGCAGCGTCTCGAACCGGATACGGCTGTGAATTACTGTAATCTCGGCACCGCCTACATGAATCTGAACCGTCTCGCGGAGGCAAAGGCCGTGTATGAACAGGCCCTCGCCCGCCACCTGGACAGCACGTGTTTGAGAGCGAGCATCTACGAGTTGGCATTCGTGCAGGGAGACCCTGCTCAAATGGAACGGCAGGTTGCCTGGGGTGCGGGCAGACCTGGGGAGGAGGATGAACTGCTCTCGGCGCAGTCCGACACTGAGGCGTACTACGGTCGGCTGAGCAAAGCCCGGGATTTTTCGCGCCGGGCAGTAGAATCCGCCGTGGGTAGTGAGTCCGGAGAAACAGCAGCCACATGGCGGGCGAATGCAAGTTTGAGGGAAGCGGAATTCGGGTACCCAGAGGAGGCTAGACGAGAGGCAGAGTCAGTTCTCAGTTCCGCTCACGGACGCGACGGCACGGTTCTGGCGGCGTTGACCTTGGCTCGCGTCGGGGACCTCGCACACGTAAAGACGCTGGTCAAGGAATTGGAAAAAGACTACCCGTCTGACCGAATGCTCACCCTCTACTGGTTACCAACCATCAACGCCGCCGTTGAGTTACGCGGGGGCAATCCCTCAAAAGCATTGACCTTGCTGCAGGTTCCGGCGCCGTACGAAACGGGCTGGCCAATGAATTGGGCTACGACCCTCTATCCCGTGTACTTGCGCGGGGAGGCTTATCTTCAGGCCCATAACGGTACCGCAGCGGCGACTGAATTTCAGAAGCTCATCGACGACCGTTTCATTGTGGTCAATTTCGTCACTGCGGCGCTGGCGCCTTTGCAGCTCGCAAGGGCCTACGCAATGGAAGGTGACCAGCCAAAAGCCAAGGACGCATATGGGCAGTTCTTCAAACAGTGGAAAGACGCCGACCCCGACATCCCCATCCTGAAGGAAGCCAAAGCGGAGTACGCGCTATTGCAATGACCTCATTCAGGGTTTTCCAAACAGGAGGCGAGACTGCTGGACTTGGCATTGACGCCGAAGGTGACTCCTAAGTCGCTAGAGGGTTCCCGGTAGGCGAGAGGGTATGAAAGATGAGACTCGCTCGCGGTAACACTGCCAAGCACAGGATTCTGAAAAATCTGAGCGGGTACAGCAGAGACTGATCGACGTTATTTTGTCGGACGGGTGGACGGGGTTACCTGAGACCCGGCGATTCATCGATTTCCGAGATGAGTTTCAGACTCCTATGAGGTGTGCCATAAGTGTGCCGTACGCTTCGATCCCATGTGCGCTAAAGCGCTTCTTTTCAATACCAGACCAGATTGCTTCCGTGCGGGCTTGGTTATCGGTAAGTGATTGCTTCTTAAAGGTGTTGAGGTATGAAAGAACCGCTCACGCTCGCCTACTCCGAATCAGTCGTCCGATTGCACGACCAATCCAAATGGAGAAACGTGCAACATCCCAGTAACTTACAGCGGCGCTTGCCCTGGCGGGGGGACCATTGGAGTTTCAGGAGATTTTGATTTCACCCTAAACAATTCGGGCGATGGATCGGACAGCTCGACCCTCACGATTACGCCTTCCAACTGCTCCGTATCGAATCTCACGATCAATGGGGATCCGAGCATCACGGTCGCGATGCAGATGACCATTGCGAACGACCTGCCGGTATATCCGATCACGTTCACGGAAAGTGGCGGGATTTCTTATGGTCCGAACCCGTCCGGTAGTTGCAGCATGAATGCGACGCTGACGATCAATTCAGAGACGAGTTGCACGATCAGCGGGAACATCTGCGGGCAAACCCTGAGCGGAACTTGCTAAGGGCGCGGAGTCGGTCAAGCTTCGACGCGTTTTGGATCCCGCCAGATCTTCCCTCCGCTTGAAAATCGGCGCCGCTCCGGATGAGGGCGGATCGGGATTCCGTCGAACTGTGTTCGATGCACAGCCGAAGGCGGCTGTCCCCACATGATCACCTTGACGAGCCGGCACCCCGCGGTTGCGTTGGCGGTTTGGAGGTATTGCACAGGGTGATTTATACTTGTGGTTTGCCCTAACACCGTCGAACGAATCAGGAGCAAGTACTTTTCATGCCCAAGCGTACATTCCAACCCAACCGGCGCAAGCGATCGAAGAAACACGGATTTCGCACGCGCATGAAGACCCAGGGCGGCCAGAAGGTTTTAGCACGCCGCCGCGCCAAGGGGCGCAAGCGGGTCTCGGTGAAACCAGGATTCCGCGAATAGTCCAGTGGCGTGGACCTGAGCGTCCGCGCAAACCCGCTGTTGTGCCAGTGATGTTCACAGTCCCCTGGAGAATAGCGATCTGGAATTTAGAGTCACTGTGACTGCCAGTGTGCCTGGAGAATCGAATCATGAGGTCGTCGGGCCGCGGGGTGTCGAACCTCGAGTTGTTGAACAGCGGTCCGGCAAGGGTGCGTTTCCGCGCAGCGCACGCCTTTTGCGTCACGCTGACTTTGAGCGTGTCTACAAGCAGGGACGGCGGCATTTTTCGGCGTCCATGACCGTGTTCTACTGGCGGCGGCCGCAAGAGGACGTCGCCGAGTCGAAGGGCCCCGCAGCGAAGCGGCACGTAGCACCGGGGCTCCGTATCGGATTCACGGTGAGCCGCGCCTTGGGCGGAGCGGTGCAGCGCAACCGGATGAAGCGGCGTCTGCGCGAGGCAGTGCGGTTCACGAGGCCGCCAGCGGGGCCGAATGCGGATGTGGTCATCAATCCGAAGAAGTCCCTTCTGACTGTTGACTTTACGGCGGTGGTGAACGAAGTCCGCCGCGCTTTCGTAGTGATAGAAGAGAAGCTCGCGGGCCAGACGGAAGCGGCCACCGGGGAGCGAAAGAACTCCGGAAGCCGGAAGCCGAGAGCCTGAGAGCGATTTCCATGCGCCAGTTCGCCAAACTCGTCACGCTGCGGCTGTTGCGGGCCTACAAGTGGGCGATCTCGCCGATGTTTCCGCCAGCATGCCGCTACGTTCCAACCTGTTCGGAATATGCGATGGAAGCGGTGGAGCGCTACGGTGCGGTGCGCGGTGGGCTGATGGCTTTGTGGCGGCTGCTGCGCTGCCATCCGTTTGCGCATGGGGGATACGATCCCGTGGTGAACCAGAGCCTGAATTACGAAGATCCCCACCCTTCGACTTCGCTCAGGGCAGGCTTCTCGCCAAGGGAGCGGGAGATGGGGCACACAACAGTTCTCTGAGGAAACGGTAACTTTGCCAGACATTCAAAATCCACAACACGAACCCGGCAGCGAGAAGCGGTTGATGCTGGTGTTTCTGCTGACGTTCATCGTGATGCTGGCATTCCAGCCGCTGCTCAAGAAATACTTGCCGCAGCCGGCGGCCCCGCCCCAGCAACAGCAGCAGAACTTGCCGGTGCAGCAGACAGCGCCGACCACTCCGGCTGCAACCGTTGCACCTGCCGTCGTCGCTCCGGCGAGCACCATGACCAGGCAGGCGGCGGGCGAGACCGAGACCGTTATTGAGAACGATCTGTACATGATCACGTTCACCAATCGCGGCGCGCAGGTGAAATCGTGGATCCTGAAAAAGTTCGACAACGAAGCGCAGAACGGGCCGCTCGATCTGGTCAACGCTTCAGCCGCGGAGAAATATGGCTACCCTTTGTCGCTGTGGACGTATGACGAGGGCCTGCGCGGCAAGCTGAGTTCGGCGCTTTACGTGGCGTCGCGCGAAGGCAAGCAGACAGCCCCGACTACGCTTACGTTCGAATACGCCGACCAGGATGTGTCGGTGCGCAAGACTTTCGGTTTTGATGCCAGCTACATCGTGAACATCGAAACCAGTGTTACGTACAAAGGGAGCGCGGTTGCGGCGCTGCCGGCGTGGCCTGCAGGATTTGGCAGCCAGACGACGCCCGCGTTCTACCAGGCCGCTTTCATCGACTACCAGTTCAATAAAGACATTGTGCGGTTGCCGATCCGGTGCGGCTTCACTATCTTCTCGAAGTGCAGCGACATCAGCGGCGGCAAAACGATTACTGGCCCCTTCCATTGGGCTGGGCCGACGGATCAGTATTTCGCGGCTGTGTTCATCCCTGACGATCCGAACTCGGCGGCGCTGGTGACGTTGCGCAATGCGATGTCGGTGGCACGCGATCCGGAAAAGGCGGACTCCAAAGAAGTCGTGAACGTGGACGTGCTGGGCGCGGCGGTCGGCAACCTCCACGGTACGACGATGGAGCGCGTCTTCGCTGGTCCGAAGGAATTGGAAGTTCTGCAGAAGGTCACGGTGCCGGGAGTCGGTACGGACAACGACCTGAACGGGCTGGTGGATTTCGGCTTTTTTGGCATCATCGCCAAGTTTCTTTTCCTCTGGCTAAAGTGGACTTATCATCACGTCGTACCGAACTGGGGATGGGCGATTGTTCTGCAGACGCTGATCGTCAGCCTGTTGCTGCTGCCGCTGCGGGTTACGCAGATGAAGTCGATGCTGAAGATGCAGCGCGTGGCGCCGCAAATCAAGGCCATCCAGGAGAAGTACAAGAAGTACAGCCTGCGCGATCCGCGCAAGGCGCCGATGAACGAGGAGATCAGCGCCCTCTATAAGAAGGAAGGCGTAAATCCGGCGGGCGGCTGCCTGCCGATGCTGATCCAGTTGCCATTTCTGTGGGCGTATTACCAAATGTTGAGGATTGCGCTCGACCTGCGGCACGCGCACTGGCTGTGGATTCATGACCTGTCGGCGGCGGATCCTCTGTACTTGTTGCCGATATTCATGGTGGCCAGCATGCTGCTCGCGCAGAAGATGACGCCGCAAGTCGGCATGGACCCGGCGCAGCAGAGAATGATGACCATCATGATGCCGCTGATGATGGGCTTCTTCTTCTTCCGGCTGCCCGCGGGACTGAACTTGTATTACGCGGAAGCCAACGTCATCCAGATGGCGCAGCAAGCGGTCATGAACCGGACCTCGCTGGGCCGTGAAATGCGCGAGATGATGGCGAAGCGTGCGCGGAAGAAGGATAAGTAGCTCTCAGCCGTCAGCTATCAGCTTTCAGTTGGAGCGCCTATCGCGGACACGTAGGGATCGACTTTTGCATTTGCGCCAAGATTTCTTGGGGAACAAGAAACACAAAACCCTGATCGGCCCAGCTCAAAGCTGACGGCTGATAGCTGAGAGCTGAATTTCATGTCCATTCCCGACAAAGTTGCAGCTGCGAAGAAGATCAACGAATTCCTGCAGGCCGTCGTGACCCACGGCGGTCTTCGTTTTAAATATCGGATCGTTGTCGATCCTCCTTTGCCCGAGAATCGGGATTGGGAGAAGCCCGAGATCCTGGTGGATTTCTCCGGGCCCGACTCGGCCCTGCTGCTCGACCGTGGAGGTGAGCTGCTCCGCGCGTTGGAGCTGCTGGCGCTCGAGATGCTGCGGCTGCCTTCCGGCGAGCACGAGAAGATTTCGTTCGACTGCCAGAATCAGCGGTCGCTGCGGATCCAGGAACTGAGGACGGCTGCGACCGTCGCCGCCGAGAAGGTGCGTAAGACGGGAACTCCTTATCAGTTCAGTCCAATGTCGTCGCGCGAGCGGCGCATTGTTCACCTAGCGTTGCGCGACGAGGCGGACCTGCGGACCGAGAGCGAAGGCGAGGGGATGCGGCGGTGCTTGGTCGTATATCCCAAGGATTACAAGGGTGCGGGGAAACCGGCGCCAAGAACGCTGCCTTAGTTCCACTTGCGCTGGGTTTTCGGGGGAAAGCATCTCGATTCGGAGTTGAGATCCGCGCGGCGTTCCACTATTACCAGTCGGGTTCGTGCATGGTTTAGGGTTCTTTCGACCCTCCGGGGCTCCTACCATTTCCAAGTTTCGCTGACCCACGGCTCACGCCGTGGGCTGCATTCTTCCGCCGCTTCGCGGCTGGCCTCCCACTTTTTGCAATTCGCTAGCTAGAAGCAAGAGACGAGTGCGCATCGAGCCCGCGTTATCTCCCACAGTTAATCATCTTGATTCGCCTGGTAGCGCTCGCGGCGCACGACAAATGAAAAAGGGCAGCCTGGTTGGACCGCCCCCTTCGTGACTGTTACCTGACAACTTAGCCTAAACTACCGCCCCGCTCCCGCCGCCGCGGCTTTCGGCGTCATACCTGCGATCTTCATGGATTCGATACGGTTCAGGACCGACTCCAGGCTGGCGCCGGTATCAGTGCAGGCATCAACATAAGGATGACGGCTGCCGTCGGCGTGCATAACCAACACGCTGGTCTCGGAGCTGGCCTTCTTCACCATATAAGGCAGATGATGACGATCATTGCGGGTCAGCGTGGCGCCCAGCACGACCAGGTCAAACGAGTTCTTCGCGAGGGCTTCGGTCACGGCCTTGCGTCCTTCGGCTGACTGGACGATGTGACCGGCCTTTTCCATGGCTGCGGCCTGCGCTGCCAAAACCTCACTATCCCCTTCGCCATAAAGAATTCTTAATTTCGCTTTCGCCATTGATCATCCTCGATTTTGTACTCGCGGTACCCGACGCACCAGTACCTGCAAGCCACGGTAGCAACCGCCGGGGGAAGGGGAAACGTCACTGAAGACGCACGACGAACGAGACTGGGCAGCCGGAAAACGGTGTGTGCCGGTGTAAAAGGCTTCCCCTTAAGCCTCGAACGGAGCTACACTTCTGCCCGGAGGCTTTCCAATGTCGGCCACACTCGTCTGGAGAGCTGTAGCCATATCGTTATTGTTTGCACCGTGGCTGTCCGCGCAGTCGGGCAGCGCCGCTAGTTCGACCACCTCTTGCAATTTGGATGACGGCCGCCAGATCTACATGCGCTATAACGCAGTTTCCAACAAAGAGAAGCCCCCCAACGGCAAACCTTGGGCTCCGGGCGGAACGCCGATGACATTGTTTACCGAGGCGCAACTTGAGCTGGGGAGTTCCGTGATTCCGATTGGAGCCTACAGCGTGTATCCCATACCGGCGAAGGATCATTGGACTCTGGTGGTAAATAAGAACGTGACCCCGGGCGCGGCGTACGACGAGAAGCAGGACATCGCTCGGGCCGCAATGGAGACCGACCAGGTAGACCAGGCAGCGGAGGCGCTGGAAGTGGCTTTCGCTCACGTGGGAGCGCGCTGCACGTTACGGATTTACGCGGGCAAGAGCGCGTCGTTTGCGATCTTCACGGCGAAGTAGTGACGACTTCCTGGACTCCGCGGGCGGGACGCCCCGGGACAGCCGGCAGAACCTGCCCTGAGCTTGTCGAAGGGATGCCGGCGCTACAATGTTCGGCATGTGCCGGTCTCCACTCCTCTTTTTTGCATTCCTTCTCTTTTTGACAATGGCTGCGGCCCAGTCCGGGCCGCGGGTGCAGATCTCACACACTACAGAGAGCTTGCGGGGCGTGAGCGCTGTGTCCCGGCAAGTTGCCTGGGCGAGTGGGACGCATGGTACTTATCTTCGGACCATTGATGGCGGAGTCACTTGGACTCCGGCGCAAGTGCCGGATGCGGGGGCGCTCGATTTCCGGGCGGTCGTGGCATTCTCGGCTGACGAAGCTTTTCTCATGTCGGCGGGGCCGGGGGAACTGTCGCGGATTTATCACACGGACGACGCCGGCAAACACTGGCAGCTGCAGTACAGGAATACGAATCCCAAGGGATTCTTCGATTCGATGGTGTTCTGGGATTCGAAGCATGGCGTGGTGCTCGGCGATCCTATCGCGGACGAAGCGGGGAAACTCACGTTCGAAGTTCTTTTGACGGACGATGGGCAGAACTGGCGGGTAGTTCCTTCGGCGCAACTGCCGGCTGCGATAGAGGGCGAGGGCGCGTTCGCGGCATCGAATACGTGCATTGCGATTGTGTCTGGAGAATTGGATTCCAACATCTGGTTTGCGACCGGGGGGAAAGTGGCCCGGGTCTTCCACTCGTCCGACCGTGGGCAGAGCTGGCAAGTTGTCGATACGCCCGTGGTGCATGGGCCGGAGTCGGCGGGGATCTTCTCGATCGCTTTCCGCGACCCTATGCATGGCGTGATTGCCGGCGGGGACTACAAGCATCCCAACGACGACGGGCCGAATCTGGCGTTCACCGAGGATGGAGGGAAGACCTGGAATCTGTCGACGCTGCATCCGCTGGCGTATTTTTCGGCTGTGGCGTATGACCGCAAAGTGAATGAACAGGCGATTCGGGAAGCGCTGGTCGAGCAGAGGATGCGGGTCAAGGCTATGGCGCCGCAGCGGATGTTTATTGTCGGTCAGGATTTTGTGTTCGACTTTCGGCCTCCTCGCGATCCCCGACGGATGAACGGCAAGAAGAAAATGGGGATGCAGTTCAATGCGGTCAGTGCGTATCCGGAAGGCGGGGCACTGATCGTGGGGCCGAAAGGGGCCATGGCGTTCCTCCCGTGACCGGCCCGGGGCTTCCTCCAACAAACTCAAAACAACAGGCTTAACCACAGAGGACACAGAGGACACGGAGGAAGCACGGCAAGTTCTCCTCTGCGGCTTTCCCACGTGACTAAAGTGCTATCCCTTCCTGTTCTTTGCATTCCGACCCACATCGACGAAGATTAAGGGGATTAGTCAGTTCTTATCTCCCCCAGAGTGAGAACCCTGTGAAAAAACTGTGTCTGGCCATCTTCGTCTCCGTCTTCGCGCTCGCCACTATGGCGGTTGCGCAAACGCAAACCTCTGTTTCCTCGAATGTTCCCGCGGCTGCGACCACGGTCTCGCGTACCACCAAGGCGGTGCATTACCGGCTGCAGGGTGGAACGACGAAAGTCGATTTCCGTGGGACCGATATACTGCAGCGCGCCACGGGCGAAGCCCGCGTGGAAGGCAAGAAGACGAATTTTGAAATCGACGCCAAGTTTCAAGGCATGGAAGACGCGACCAAGTTTGGTCTGGAATTCCTGACGTATGTGGCGTGGGCGGTTTCGCCGCAGGGACGTCCGGTGAACCTGGGCGAACTGTCCCTCGATCACAATGGCAACGCGCACGTGAAGGCGTACACCGACCTGCAGACGTTTGGCATGATCGTGACAGCGGAGCCCTATTTCGCGGTGACGCAACCGGGCAACATGGTGGTGATGGAGAGCGCTCCGGTCAACGGCGGCGGTGGCGAGGCCATCGACGCGAAGTATGAACTGGTGACGCGCGGGACCTACTCCTCGACCAACACGCACATTCAGGATGCGATTTTCGGAATCGACAGCAAGACTCCGCTGGAGCTGTTTGAGGCGCGGAATGCAGTGCGCATCGCGCATATCGCGGCGGCCGACAAGTACGCGGCATCGATTCTGTCGAAGGCCGGGCAACAACTGCTGCACGCGGAAGAGATCTACCGGCAGAAGCAGAACAAAGCCGCCGTAGAAGCTGCGGCCAAGGAAGCCACCGAGACCGCGGAAGAAGCGCGGCTCATGGCGGTGAAGCAGAAGGCGGAAGACGAAGCGCAAGCTGCAGCAGCAGCACGCGAAGCCAAGGCTCGCGCGGATGCTGACGCGGAAGCCAAGCGGCGTGCCGATGCGGAAGCAGCTCGTGCGCAGGCGGAAAAAGCTCGTGCCGACGCGGAGCAGGCGCGCGCCCAAGCCGAACAGGCCAAGGCCGAAGCCGAGCGCATGAAGGAAGAAGCCGAAAAGGCCAAAGCCGAAGCGGTAGCCCAGCAGCAGATACTCGCCGCTGAAACCGACAAGGCTCACGCTGCCGCCGCGCAGTCCGAGAGTCTGCGGCAGCAGGCGGAAAAAGAAAAGCAGGACCTGCGTGCGCGGCTGCTGCAGCAGCTGAATTCCATTCTGGCGACGCGCGACTCAGCCCGCGGGTTGATCGCGAACATGTCGGACGTGCTTTTCCGCAGCGGAAGCTTCGAATTGCTTCCCGCGGCGCGTGAGCGGCTGGCGAAAGTTTCCGGAATTGTGCTCGCGTACCCCAGTCTGCACGTCGCCGTCGAAGGACACACCGACAGCGTGGGCGGCGACCAGTACAACCAGGATCTCTCGGAGCATCGTGCGCAGGCCGTGCGCGATTACTTTGTGCAGCAGGGCATCCCCTCCGGTGCGGTCGAGGCGCGTGGGTTTGGCAAGAGCGAACCCATTGCTTCGAACGACACGGCGGAAGGACGCCAGCAGAACCGGCGCGTGGAGCTGGTGCTCTCCGGCGACGCGATCGGGAACGTGATGGACGACGCGCCCTCGTCGCAGACGGCTTCGGCGGCAAACAACAAATAAGTGGAAGACAGGGGAGGGCCGCCAAGAAGGGCGGCGTCATCCCGAGCGGAGTCGCTCTTCAGGCGGAGCGAGGGATCTCGCCTGCTCCGCCAAGATCTGCGCCGAAGACACAATTGATAGAGCAACCACTCCTCGCAACTTTCTGACCCGATCGCTCGTCCAATCCTCCGGGCGGCAGCGCTACACTTGAGTGTGCGCCGCACCGGAGGAATCGGATGACCAAAGATCAAGAACGATCCCTGCGTATACATCTTCTAGAGCTTCTCGCGGGCGGGAGTGCTCACGCCAAATTCGAGGACGTCATAAAAGGCTTGCCACCGAAGCTGCGCGGCGCCAAACCACCGAAATTTCCGCACACCGCGTGGATGCTGCTGGAGCATCTGCGTCTGGCGCAGTGGGACATTCTCGAGTTCAGCCGCAATCCCAAGCACGTTTCTCCGCCCTGGCCCAGCGGGTATTGGCCGAAGACGGAGGCTCCGCCGAACGCGGCGGCCTGGAACAAGAGCGTCAAGCAGTTTCAGCGGGATCTGAAGGCGATGCAGGCCCTGGTCGCGAATCGCAAGACGGATCTGTTCGCGCGCATTCCGTGGGGCGATGGGCAGACGATTCTTCGCGAGGCGCTGCTGGTAGCGGATCACAATTCCCACCACCTGGGACAGTTGCTGGATGTGCGGCGGCTGTTGGGGGCGTGGAAGGCCTAGTAGCGCAGTGAGCGTGCCGTCACTCCGGGACTGGTTCCTTTCTCTACGCTCCTAACCCAGCACTGAAGCGCTGGGCTAAGTTCTTTTGCCGCTCCGCGGCTGCCACCGAGGTCAGATCGCGACCGGTAATTCGCCCTCCGCAGGCTTTCGCGGTTCCGTGCTTCCGCGCCGGGAACGGGCTTCGGGGCGTTTGCGGAACACAACCTTAACTCCCTCGCGCCAGTGCTCGTCAATCCCTACAAATTCCCAGTCGATCTCCGGAGAGATGTACCGCAGCAGTACATCAGTCTGAGGATGAACATGGAATGCGGGCGCGACTAGGTAAAGCAGAGGCCTCTCGGAAGACAGTTCCCGGTCCGCGAAATATCCAAAGCGGGGGAATTCCTGGCGGCTGTGGTGCCATTGCACTCTCGACCAGTAATCGAGGCCCTGCAGCGGCAGGTGGATGTCTTCGTCGGCCTTCAGTTCGACCACGGCGAGGCGGCCTTCGCGCGTGGTAGTCAACACATCGAGCATGGCGCGGTCAGATGCCGAGAATGCTGGCACCTGCGAATATAACGCGCCGGGGTCGAGGCGCTCGTCGATGACGCTGACGTCGGCCACGACCAACGATTCCAGCCAGCGCTCCGGATGCAGCCGAAACAGAGGATGCTGGCGTGGGCCATAGGGGTGTCGAGTGTCGCGGACAGCGCTAAGCAGTTGCAGGAAGAGCGGCCAGTTGCGCTCTTCGAGCACCCGCTCTTCGGCACCCACGCCAAAAACAATTTCCTGCTTCGCGCGAAAGGTCACGGCTTCGGCTCCCATGCGGGCGCGGGCGAACTCGAGGCCTCGCCAGCGAAAAGCAAGTTCCGCGGCGGAGAGCACGGCGACCTCGCAGTTGGGCAGAATCGCATGAATTCGGGCGATCGATTCGGCGAAGCGTTCTTGCGCGGCCGCTTCGTTGGTGGCGTGGACCAGGCGCGTGGCCACGTTGCCGCGATCGCTGCAGTCGACTTCGACCAGCGCATCGTGCCGCTCGTCGAGTTCAAACAAGCGCCATTTGGCGGCGGCGCGGTTCAGGTTGGCCATGCGTTCGCGGACTAGCGCGGAACATCCCTGCGGAACGAATAAACAAAGTCCCTCGACCAGGAACTTCCCCGCCGACGGCTGGCGGCAAGCCTCAAGCCACAAGATGCCGAAAGTCAGAGAAGCGTCGATCGACCCCTGCGTCTCAGAGGCGTTCACGCCGAGAACAGCGAATGCCGTCTGGCCCTGGCGCAGCAGTCCGCGGGCATAGATCGGGCCGAAGGATTTTTCTAAATCGATTCCGCTGGTGAGCCGCGTGATTGCAAACCCAGGAAAGTGCCGTTCGAGAGTACGGCGCAGTTTTACTTCGTAGGCCGCCCGGGCCGCCTTCTTTGCCGATGGCGAGCGGCGGTCGCGCTCGCGGCAGATTTCCAGCTTCGTGGGACGCGCCTGCCCCAGACGCTGCACAGCCAGACGCAAGGTCCCATTCTTTACTTCTGCGTCGAGCACGCGGCGCACCGTGTTGCGCTCGGCCGACCACAGGTGCAGCAGGCACTTGTTGTACTCGCCGGAGATCGAATACTTGGACTGCCCCAGATCGAACGCCACGGCGCCATCTTCAAGCACGACGGCGCCCGCGGCTTCGCTGAGAAAGTCCTGCACCGTCCGGCTGAGGGCGTCGGGGGTCACGAGGGAATTGTCCACATTGGCTGGGGCCGTGTCTGTGACGAGTGACCATCGTCATCGGCGCGGCTGTGGAAGAGTTGGCCGCGGCGCGGCGGATCAGATTCGGTGTGGGATAATAGAGGGAAAGGGAGCGACCGTCGTGGGGGAGTCCTAGCGAGACTCGGCGGCATCTAATTCACGTGAACAAACAAAGCTCAGACAAACCAAGTTTAGACAGACAACGTTTCTTCTTCGACCATTACGGCGTCACCGAGCATGATCTGGAACGCTACCTGTCGGCCGCGCTGTCGGCGGGCGGCGATTATGCCGACCTCTACTTTGAGTATCTTTCCTCGACATCGCTGATGGTGGACGAATCGATGGTGAAGTCGGCGTCGCAGGGGATTTCCGCGGGTTGTGGGGTGCGCGTCGTCTCGGGCGAGCGCACGGGTTACGCCTATACCGACGACCTTTCATCCGAGCGCATTCTGCATGCGGCGAAGACGGCTGCTCTCATTGCGAGCGCCCCGGCAAAGGCGACGGTTGCGGGATTTCAGAAGGCGGCGGCGCGCAGTCTGTATCCGGTGACGCTGCCCTCGGTGGACGCAGAGATCAGTGCCAAGGTTGAGCTGGTGATGCGCGCCGATAAGGCGGCGCGCGCATATGATCCTCGAATTCAGGAAGTGCGGGCGAGTTACGCCGACGAATTGCGGAACATTCTGGTGGTCGGGTCGGACGGAACATTTGCCGAAGATTCGCAGCCGCTGGCGCGCATGAACGTGTCGTGCATCGCGAAGACCGAGGGCAACTCGGCGCGAGGTACTTCTGGTGGCGGCGGACGCGTGGCGCTCGATTTCTTCTTCGGCGAGAAGACTCCCGAGTTCTTTGCCAAGGAATCGGCACGGCAGGCAATTCTGCAACTCGATGCGCGCGAGGCCCCAGCCGGAGAGATGGAAGTGGTACTCGGTCCGGGATGGCCCGGGGTGCTGCTGCACGAGGCCGTGGGACACGGGCTGGAAGCGGATTTCAACCGCAAGAAGACATCCGCTTTCGCAGGTCTGGTCGGCAAGCGCGTGGCGAGCGAGAAGTGCACCGTAGTCGACAACGGCACTATGCCGTGGCGCCGCGGGTCGTTGAACGTCGACGACGAGGGCGAGCCGACGCAAGAGACCGTGCTTATCGAGAACGGGATTCTGAAGGGTTATCTCAGTGACAAGCTCTCTTCTCGCCTTATGGGAATCTCCGATACCGGCAACGGGCGGCGCGAAAGTTACGAGCACATTCCCATGCCCCGCATGACGAACACGTACATGCTGGCAGGACAGGACAACCCGGAAGATATTATCCGCTCGGTGAAGCGCGGAATTTACGCGGTGAATTTCGGCGGCGGGCAGGTCGACATTACGAACGGAAAGTTCGTCTTCTCTGCCTCCGAGGCGTACATGATCGAGAACGGGCAGATCACCGCGCCGATCAAGGGCGCAACGCTGATCGGCAACGGTCCCGATGTGCTGACCCGGGTATCGATGGTGGGCAACGATCTGAAGCTCGACGAGGGTGTCGGCACCTGCGGTAAAGATGGACAGGCCGTGCCGGTGGGCGTGGGCATTCCGACGCTGAAAATCGATCGGCTGACCGTCGGCGGGACCGCCAGGAAAGATCCGGGCGGGTTCATGCAATGAAATTCTTTGCCACGGATTAACACGGATCACACGGATATTTCAAGATTCTGTCATCCTGAGCGGTCGAAGGATCCCTAACGGCACTATAGCCTCGCTTAGTATTCGCAGCTTCAACTTGTGCCATTTGCAACAAAGGATTTTGAATGCCAACAACTGAAACACAAGATCGCACTGCGCAAGCCACCGATCTCCGCGAAATCGCGCAGGACATCGTCCGCCGCGCCATGGCTGGCGGCGCTACTGCCGCCGAGTGCGTCGTCCGCGAGGGCGATGAATTCTCCACGCTAGTCCGCCTCGGCCAGGTTGAGACCCTGAAAGAATCCGGCTCGAAGTCGATCGGCGTGCGCGTCTTCTTCGGACAGCGCGCGGCCAGCACCTACTCGAGCGATTTTTCTCGCGCCGGCCTCGACCGCATGGTGAAGTCGGCGCTGGAGCTGGCGAAGATCACCTCGGAAGATCCGTTCGGCGGAATCCCTGCCGCTGACCAGCTCGGCCAGATCTCCGGCGATCTCGATCTCTATCACGAAGATGTTTATTCGCTGCCGGGTGCTGACCGCATCGATTATGCGCGCCGCGCCGAGAAGGCCGCGCTCGATTTTGATCCGCGCATCAAAAACAGCGAAGGCGGATCATTCGACGCAGCCACCGGACACAAGGTTCTGGCGAATTCGCACGGGTTCGTGGGCGAATACAAGCGTTCGTATTGCTCGGTGGCGGCTGTGCCGATCGCGCAGACTCCAGAGGGCGCGATGCAGCGCGATTACTGGTATTCAGTAGCGCGCACTCTTTCCAAGCTCGACGCACCCGAGAAAGTCGGCAAGATCGCGGCGGAGCGCACGCTGCGCCGCTTGGGCGCGCGCAAGGCCAAGACCGCGCAGGTGCCGATCGTGTTCGATCCCATGGTTTCGACGTCGATCCTCGAACACATCTTCGAAGGCGTTAACGGAGACTCGGTCTACCGCGGCGCGTCGTTCCTGGCCGGCAAGCTCGGACAGAAAATTGCCGGCGACAACGTCAACATCATCGACGACGGGACGATTCCCGGAGGATTCGGCACGAGCCCGTTCGACGGTGAAGGCGTGCCCACGCGGCGCACGGTCGTCATCGAAAACGGCGTGCTGAAGTCTTATCTGCTGAACACCTACACTGCGAAAAAGCTTGGCCTGCAGACCACGGGCAACGCGTCGCGCGGGCTGGCGGGAACTCCGGGCATCGGGCCGGGAAATTATTTTCTGCAGCCCGGCGCGAAAACTCCGAAGGAACTGATCGGCGGGATTAAAGAAGGGTTGTACGTCACGGAATTCCTTGGGCAGGGCGTCAACCTCGTGACCGGCGACTATTCGCGCGGCGCGTCGGGCCTGTGGATCTCGGGCGGAGATTTTGCCTATCCGGTGGAAGAGATCACAGTGGCCGGCAATCTGAAGGACTTGTTCTTCAACATTTCCGAGATTGCGAACGACCTGGAGTTCCGCGGATCGGTCGCGGCCCCGACAATTCGCGTGGACGGGCTCACCGTCGGCGGCGAATAGCCGACTGCGCGCCAGCAGCGCGCACAAATAGCCCGAGCTAAAGCTATTCCTCGCGCAGTGCCACTATCGGATCTACGCCACCTGCACGGCGTGCGGGCACCCAGCAAGCCATCGCGGTAACCAGGAGAAATGCTGCGGTCACAAGAGCGTATGTGGGGGGATCCGTTGGTTGAATGCCCACAAGCATACTCGCCATGACGTGGGTGAGCATGGCAGAAGCGACAATGCCGATTCCGATGCCGAGCGCGCTGAGGGTCAGCCCTTGGCGAATCACGAGTCTGACCACGCCATTTGGCTCACCGCCCAGGGCTATCCTGAGGCCGATCTCCGCGGTACGTTGCCGAACCGCACTCGACACCACCCCGTAAAGCCCAACGGCCGCCAGCAACGCGGCGATCGTAGCAAACAGCCCGATAAGCAGCAGATCAAAACGCGTGCCGGCCTGTTCCCGATGAATGGT
Source organism: uncultured Acidobacteriaceae bacterium (assembly GCA_963701935.1). Taxonomy (GTDB): domain Bacteria; phylum Acidobacteriota; class Terriglobia; order Terriglobales; family Acidobacteriaceae; genus Sulfotelmatobacter. The sequence continues at coordinate 33,977 of CAVPBT010000010.1, forward strand.
GGTGTCCATGGTTTGCATATCGGCAATCGCCAAGCGTCCGGGCGCGAACTTCGCAATCTCTGAGCGGACCATTGCCACGTACTTCTCTGGATCGCCCGTCGTGCGGAGCGCCCAGTGCCGCGATATGCCGATTCCCCAGAAACCATCCGTAATGAAGATCTGGTCTCGTCCCCGATCGGTCAGAGTGTGCAACCGTTGATGTTCGACCACGCCGATTACTCGAAGCCACGTCGGATCGGGGATGTAAACGCAAATGCGTTGCTCCAGTGCCGACTGATTTGGGAAAACTTTCTCCGCGAGCGATTGGTCTATAACTGCCAGCTTCTGCCCGCTGGCGTTGTCCGCTTCTGTAAACGTGCGGCCCTCCAAAATGCGTGAACGGAGGGTCTCGAAATAACCGGGCAGAACGGTTTCGATATCCGCCCTCCGCTCCGGGTCAGGCGGAAGTTGTTCGGCAGACCACCGAATGCCGTCCGGCGGTCCTACGGCATGCAGGGGAAGACCCGTGGCACCACCGACGCTGCGGACTCCAGGAATCGAGCGCAAGCGGTCCTCCAATTCCTGTAGAAACGCGAGACGGCGCTCGGGTTCAACGTCTTTCGCATCCCCGATAGTCAGGAACGTCAGCAGGCCGTGAGGATCGTAGCCCGGACTCACGTGGAGTAATTCGACAAAACTGCGAAACATCAGACCCGAGCCTATGAGCAGCACAAACGCCAACGCTACCTCCGCGATCACCACGGTAGATCGCACGAATCGGCCAGTCGCTAGATGTCCACTTCGTCCCGCGCTGCGCAGTATCTGCATAAGGTCGGATCGTGCGACACACGAACTGGGCAGCATTCCCAAGACGATGGTTCCCAGGATGCCGCACGACGCCGAGAACAGCAGCACGCTCCAATCGATGGACGTGGAGCCCAGGCGCGGCAAATTGGATGGTGCGAGCCTTACCAATCCACGAATCGCGACCCAGGCGAGCCCCACACCCAGCAGAGTGCCCAGTCCGCTAAGCAATACAGCTTCAGTCAGCATCTGGCGAGTGAGGCGCCCGATACGAGCACCGAGAGCAGTACGGATGGCTAGTTCGCGCTCACGCATGGACGTACGCACGAGTAGAAGGTTTCCAGTGTTGGCACATGCGACGAGGAAGAGAAGCATGACGGCAGCCATGAGGGCAAGAAGTGCCGGGCGGACTTCATCCACCAGGGTTTTATGCCACAAATCGAGATGGACCTGCACATGATCAGGACCCCACGTTGTCGCGACGCGATCCACTTGCGACTGTGCCTGTTGTACGGTAACCGTCGGCTTGAGACGACCGATAACGTGCAGCATAAGTCCGCTGCGGTTCTGTTCGTCGTAACCGCGATCATTGGCAATCCACACGTCCACACTGGGTTGCGAGCTGACGCTAACGGGCACGAACAGCGTGAAGCCCGGCCTCAAAACCCCGACGATTTGCGGGCCCGTTCCTCCCGTACCCAGTAGTTTGCGGCCAATGACGTTCGGATCAGCACCATAGCGCCGTTGGAAGTAGTCGTAGCTCAGGATGGCAACCGAACCCTCCGGTGGCGGAAACGGGGGTGGTGGTGGACCTTTTGGTACGCCATCAGAGTCGGTGAAATCGCGGCCGACGATAATCTGAGCGCCGAGCATGTGGAAGAAGTTAGTCGTGATCAGGCCCTTGCCGATGCGCTCCGCAGTGCCATCCTCGCGAGGGACAATGGCACGGAAGACCATGATTGCTGCCAAATCGTCGAATGCAGCCGCAGTCCCATCGCGCAAATCGAAAAAGTACGCGTTAGAAACGGGATCGTTCGTTAGAACCAGCCTGTCGGGGTTCTGGTACGGAAGGGGCCGGAGCAGCACTGCGTTGATCACGCTGAAAATTGCCGTGCTCGCACCAATGCCAAGGGCAATCGTCAAAAGCACCGTGAACGTGAATGTGGGAACTCTTCCCAGGGTCCGTGCTGCATAGGAGAGGTCTCTCACGAGATCGTCAACAAGGTTCACAGCGCGCATATTTTCCGCAACTCCTCGCTGCACTGCTCCACCGGACGGGCCAATCACGATTAAAACTATGAGTCTCAAGTTCATTGTGTGCAGTGACGCCACTCACGGCTTGCAGAGGCTTAGCGGTCTAGTTGTCGCGCTGTTCTGTTTTCCACAAGCAAAATTCGAATTCTTGTGACGAACAACCTTGACCGAGGATTCGAGAAAGCGAAGACTTGTCTTCATGCGCGCGATTTCCACAGCCACGTTCCGAAGTCCGAGGTCGCGGAAAATGCTGCCTAAGTCCTTATTCCGATTTTGCGTGCAAGATATTTAGAATCAGGATTTTGCGGATCGTGCCGCCGATCTGAACATCTTAAGTCTCATCGATTGAAGATTTTAGAGACTTGAGCAAAAAAATGTGGGGGGATTGATCAGAACTCACTTGCAAGAGTTCCGCGACGCTGAGGGAGCCGAATGAAATTTGCCAAGATTGTCTTCTGGGTTGCTTTCATCTGGGGTGTCCTGATTCTCACGCCTCTTTATTTCATGTTCGATGTGATCGGGCGGCAGGATCCTCCGGCCATCACCCATCCCGGGTTCTATTACGGATTCGTCAGCGTTGGGCTGGCATGGCAGTTTGCGTTTCTGGTGATTGCACTGGATCCGGTGCGCCTCCGGTTGATGATGATTCCTTCCGTCATCGAGAAGTTCGGGTACGGGGCTACCCTGCTTGTTCTCTATCTACAACAGAGAATCCATCCGTCGGACTTGGTGTTCGCTGGAGTCGATACTCTGCTCGGGGTGCTGTTTCTGCTTGCCTTCTTTCGGACTTCGGCTTAGACATTTCTGTCCGGCGGATTTGGGACGGGAGGCTCCATGAATCGAAGATTGTTCTTGCAGTGGGCGAATCTGGCAGGACTGGCGGCGGGACTTCCTTCTGCGCGTGCATTCGGAGCCATTGCCGAAGACGCGAAGACTGGTGCGCATGCTGACGCTCCAGCGAAGGCCGCGTCGCCCGAGACCATTTTGCTGAAGGACTACCGGCCGCAGTCGATCTACAAAATTCCGATCACCCAGATCGCGAAGTCGAAGTTCCCGGTCATCGACATGCACTCGCATCCTTATGCCAAGACGGCGGCTGAGATCGACGAGTGGGTGCGGAACATGGACGAGGTTGGAATTGAGAAGACCATGATCCTGACGATGTCGACGGGCGCCGCGTTTGACGAGATTCAGCGGAAGTATGCGAAGTATCCCGAGCGCTTTGAAATGTGGTGCGGCTTCGACCTTGCGGGATACGACAAGCCGGGGTTCGGCCCCGCTGCGGTCAAGGAGCTGGAGCGCTGCAGGCAGGCGGGCGCGCGGGGCGTGGGAGAGATCCACGACAAGGGTCAAGGACTGCGATCGGGCAAGTCGAAGGCGCCGGGGATGCATCCGGATGATGCGCGCATGGATGCGGTGTGGGAGAAGTGTGGCGAGCTGGGAATGCCCATCAGCCTGCACGTCGCCGACCCGATCTGGATGTATCAGAAGATGGACCGGCACAACGACGGGCTGATGAATGCTTACGAGTGGCGGCTGGACAATCAGCCGAATATCGTCGGGCTGTCGGGGATGGTCGACATTCTCGAGCGCACGGCGACGAGGCATCGGAATACGACGTTCATCGCGTGCCACTTCGCCAACCTCGATTATGATCTAGCGCGGCTCGGCGAGGTGTTGGAACGCAATCCCAATCTCTATGCGGATATTTCCGCGCGGTACGCGGAGACGGCGCCGATTCCGCGCTTCGCGGCGGCGTTCTATGAGAAGCATGCCGACCGGCTGGTCTACGGCACCGACATGGGCGTCGACAAAGCGATGTACCGGGTGACGTTCCGCATCCTGGAATCGCTGGATGAGCACTTCTATGAGATCGACCAGTTCTCGTATCACTGGAGCTTGAATGGCTTCGGGCTGAGCGACGCGATCTTGAAGCAGGTGTATCACGACAATGCGGCGAAGCTGTTGGCGGCGCGGGCTTAAGATCTCGAATGAAATTCATCTCAACAGCCCTGTCATCCTGAGGCCCGCGTCGTTTGCGGGCCGAAGGACCTATGCACTCTTCGGCAGCGCCCGCGCCGCCGGCGAGTACACAGATCCTTCGCGCAAAAAACGCGCTCAGGATGACAAGGCACTTCGAGGAAATCGACAAGCGAAAAGCAACGGCCTACAATTCCAGACATGAGCAGCTTGGGACAACCTCCGGTCGCCGAGGAACGCGACTCCAGCCGTTTGATTATCGGGATCGCGGTGGCGGTGGTGATTGGCGGGGCGCTGGCGGCTGCGTTTCTGCTGCAACAGCCGCCGAAGGCTGCGAAGCCGGTGTCGCCCTATATCGCCAGCCTGAAGCTTTCCGATTTCAAGATGAGCGCGGCGGAAAATTTCATTGGGCACACGGTCAGCTACATCGACGGGACGATCACGAACACGGGCGACAAAACCGTGACGCATGTCGTTGTGGAAGTTGTGTTCCAGGATTCGATGGGACAGATGGCGCAGCGCGAAGAAGTCCCGCTACAGGTGGTCAGGACCAACGGAGCTTATCTTGAGCCCGTAGACGTCAGCGTTTCCCCACTGGCTCCCGGCAAAGCCGAGCCCTTCCGGCTCACGTTCGACAGCATCTCGGCGCAGTGGAACCGGAATTATCCGGAGATCCGCGTGACCGATGTGACGGTGAAGTAGCGGAACCGCTTTTCACCTTGGAGCCACTGAGACACGGAGAAAACAACGGCTCTCATCGGTTCCCTGTTTTGATTTCTCTGTGACTCCGTGTCTCCGTGGTGGCGAACCTTCCCCTTTGAACCTGAGCGCAAACCGACAACTCGATACAATGGGTTCATGTCTGAGAGCAAGCCGTTTCGGCTGACGGAGTCGGTAAAAGCTGCGGGTTGAGCGTCCAAGCTGAGTCCGGCGGCGCTGGACACGGTGCTTGGGAAATTAGCCCGGCAACATGACCCGAATGTACTAGTCGGCTTCGATCACGCCGACGACGCCGGAGTGTATCTGATCGCTCCCGACCAGGCGCTGGTGCAAACAGTGGACTTCTTCACGCCGATCGTCGACGACCCCTACACGTTCGGTCAGATTGCGGCGACCAACTCTCTCAGCGATGTCTACGCGATGGGCGGAAAGCCGCTCACCTCGCTGGCTCTCGTATGTTTCCCCGAGAAGGCCGATCTGGCGATTCTAGAACGCATCCTCGCTGGCGGATTGTCGAAGATGATCGAAGCCGGATGCACCGTGATTGGCGGCCACAGCATTCGCGATGAAGAGACCAAGTTCGGATACTCCGTCACCGGCGTGATCCATCCGAAGAAAGTTCTGGCGAACGTTGGGGCGAAGGCGGGTGACTCGCTGCTGTTCACCAAAGGGATTGGGACCGGAGTGATTTCGACGGCGATTAAGAAAGGCAAGGCCGAAGCGACGTGGATTGATGCCGCGATACGTTCAATGACCACGCTGAACAAGCGAGCCGCTGAGGTGATCACAGGTGCTCATGTGGGACCGGGTCTTAGACCTGGTCAGGTCGAGCAAGGCTCGACAGCCCCGTCCCTACAGCATGAGTACACAGTGAATGCTATGACGGACGTGACCGGGTTTGGTCTGATCGGGCACGCGCGCGAGATGGTGCTTGCGTCGGAGGTGTCAATCAGCATTTCCGCCGGAGCGGTGCCGCTGATCGACGGCGCCCTGGACTGTGTACGCGCAGGGCACATCCCCGGAGGACTCAAGAACAACCGGGACTTTGCGGAGTGCCTGGTCGAGTACGACGACGGAGTGCCGGAGGATGTTCGGGCGTTGTTGTTTGATCCGCAGACTGCAGGTGGGTTGCTGATCTCTACGCCGGATGGAACATCGTTGGCGAACGCGCTGCGGGACGCGGGCGTTCCCGCGGTGGAGATTGGTAACGTCTTGGAGAGCGCGAAGCCTAGAATCCGCGTGTCCCGCTGAGGGCTACGCAGGCGGGAGCGCCCGCGCCACATGGGCGGCGGCGTTCAATGCGACGACCGTCCGATTCCTAGAGTGTGAACTTGAAAAAAACCCCACTTCTCGCGCAAAAGACGCGCGAGAAATGGGGCACCCGCTTTGCAAATTACCGAGCCTACTGAATCAGCGTGCCTCCGTTGCCACCGTTTGGCTCCGCGTCTGGCGCGATGACTACTGCTGCGGCCACTCGGTCGCCGGGCTCCATGTTCAGGAGTCTCACGCCTTGGGCGTTGCGGCCGGATTCGCGGATCGTGGTCGAGTCCATGCGGATGATTTTGCCGTAGTGGCTGATCAGCATGACCTCGCTGGTTTCGTCGACCTGCGCGATGGCGACGACTTTTCCGACACGCTCTGTGGTCTTCACGTTGATGACGCCTTTGCCGCCGCGGTTGGTGAAGCGGTATTCGTCGGCGGGAGTGCGCTTGCCGTAGCCGTTCTCGGTGACCGAAAGGATCAGGTCGCCTTTCACGGCTGCGTCGATGGCTTCGGGCTCGCCTTCGGGCGCTGACGCGCCCCGGACGGCCGAGGCGGCCGTCCCCACACTTGCCGTTTCAGCTCCCGGCTTTGTGGTGGTGGCCATGCCTACGACGTAGTCGTTCTTTTCCAGATCAATTCCCCAGACTCCGAAAGCGGCGCGGCCCATGGGGCGGACGTGGCTTTCGTCGAAGCGGACGGCCATGCCTTCGTGGCTGGCAATGAAGATAATCTGGTTGCCGTCGGTAATACGGGCGGCGACCAGTTCATCTCCCTGCTCGATGCCGATCGCGTTGATGCCGTTGGAGCGCACGTGCATGAACTCGCGCACCGAAGACTTCTTCACGAGACCGTTGCGCGTGGCGAAGAAGACGTACTTGTTTTCTTCTTCAAGATCGCGCACCGCGACCGTGGTCTTCAGTGTTTCGCCGGGTTGCAGGCCGACGAGGTTGCCGATGTGCTTGCCGCGTCCGGCGGCGCTGACGTCAGGAATCTCGTAAACCTTGAGCCAGTAGACGCGGCCGGTGTTGGTGAAGATCAGAATGTAGGCGTGGGTTGAGACGATGAAGAGATGCTCGACGAAATCCTCGTCGCGCGTCTTCATGCCGGTGCGGCCCGTGCCTCCGCGGCGCTGCATGCGGTAAGTGGAGATCGGCGTCCGCTTCAGATAGCCAGAGTGGCTGACGGTGACGGCCACCTGCTCGTCGGCGATGAGATCTTCGAGAACGATTTCGGCGGCTTCGTCTTCGATGCGCGTGCGGCGTTCGTCTCCGTAGAGCTTCTTCACTTCTTCCAGCTCTTTGATGATGACTTTGCGTAGCTTCGTCTCGGAGCCGAGGATGGATTCGTATTCCGCGATGTTGTCGCGGACTTCCTTCAACTCGTTGGAAATCTCGTCGATCGAAAGTTTGGTCAGGCGATGCAACTGCAGTTCGAGGATGGCATCAGCCTGGCGGGTGGTGAAGGGCTTCTCGGGATCGAGCTTGGGCGCGCGCCCCGTGGTGTTGATGTCGATCTTCTTGCCGCCGAAGTAGAGCACCAACTTTTCGCGGGCGTCGGCACGGTTGGCGCTGCCGCGAATAATGGTGATGACGTTGTCGAGGTGATCGAGGGCGGTGAGGTAGCCTTCGAGAATATGCTCGCGGTCTTTCGCCTTCTGCAGCAGGTAGGCGGTGCGGCGGCGGACGACGTCGACGCGGTGCTCGATGAAATATTTGATGGTCTGGATCAGTCCCATTTCGCGGGGCTGTCCGTTGACTACCGCGAGCAGGATCATCGAGAAGCTCTCCTGCATTTGCGTGTGCTTGAAGAGCTGGTTGAGAACGATCTGCGGTTCGGCGCCGCGCTTGAGTTCGACGACGATGCGCATGCCGTCGCGATCGCTTTCGTCGCGGATGTCGGAGATGTCTTCGATGTCTTTGTCGTTGACCAGCTGCGCGATGCGCTCAACCAGCCTTGCTTTATTTACCTGATACGGAATCTCGGTGATGATGATGGCCTGTCGATCTTTCGTGACGTTCTCGATGGCGGCCTTGGCGCGCATCATGAAGCGGCCGCGTCCGGTGCGGTAGGCTTCGAAGATTCCAGCGCGTCCGTGGATGATGCCGGCGGTCGGGAAATCGGGCCCCTGGACGAATTTCAAAATCTCGGCGAGCTGCGCGTTGGGATTGTTCACCAGCGTGATGGTGGCGTCGACGATCTCGGTGAGATTGTGCGGTGGAATTTTTGTAGCCATGCCGACGGCGATTCCGTCGGAGCCATTGATCAGCAGATTCGGAATGCGCGCAGGCAGAACGTCAGGCTCGACTTCGCTGCCGTCGTAGTTGGGATGGAAGTCGACCGTCTCTTTGTCGAGGTCTTCGAGCAGCGCGGTGGAAACCTGCGCGAGCTTGGCTTCGGTGTAACGATCGGCCGCTGGCGGATCTCCGTCAACTGAGCCGAAGTTGCCCTGACCAAAGATCAGCGGGTAGCGCATGCTCCACGTCTGCGCAAGACGGACGAGAGCGTCATACACTGCGAGGTTGCCATGGGGATGGTACTTGCCCATGACGTCGCCGACGATGCGCGCGCACTTGCGCGTCGCGCGATTGGGCTGCAAGCCCATTTGTTGCATGGTGAATAAAATTCTGCGATGGACGGGCTTCAGTCCGTCGCGGACGTCGGGAAGGGCGCGGCCGATGATCACCGACATGGAGTAGTCGAGATACGACCGCTTCATCTCCTCTTCAATGTTGACGGGTTGAATGTTCAACGCGCCGGGGCCGGTACCGTCGCCGCCGGGAGGAGGAGTGAGGGGAAGTTCAGGGTTTTGATCGTCAGCCATTCTTAGCTCTCAGCTGTCAGCTTTCAGCCGTCAGCTCGAAACTCCAAATTCAGTTCCGAAACTCTTGTAACTGGTTGTATTTACAGGATGTTATGTGCCCTGGGAACTGTGTTCATTATACCACGGTCAGAGCCGTTGAAGAGTAACTGCGAAAGCCCCACTTCTCGCGAGAAGATGCGAGAAATGAGGCACCCGGGCTGGTCCCGAGATGGGAAATCTGGAAGAAATCGCGGCGATTTTGGTTGAGTGTCACTGAGATTTTGTGGGACTGGCTGTTAGGCTGCGCGGGTGAAGCGGATTCCGTCACTGGATGGCCTGCGGGCCATTTCTATATCGCTGGTCGTGGTGGGGCATTGGGCGGAGTTGCGATATCACTCGGATGTGGCGGGAGCGTTTGCGAATCTGGGAGTTAGAGTCTTTTTCATCTTGTCGGGATATTTGATTACTACACTGCTGTTGAAAGAGCACGGTAGGACCTCGACGATTGGGTTGCGCGAGTTTTATGTGCGGAGGGCTTATCGCATTCTTCCGGCGGCCATCGTATTCATGCTGCCGGTGTTTGTGATTTTCTGGCATGAACTGCGTTGGTATCACATGGCGGCCGCGGCGTTGTATCTGGCGAATTTTGATTTCGCGCATCCGTGGTTCTTAGGGCATTTGTGGTCGCTAAGCGTGGAGGAACAGTTTTATTTTTTGTGGCCGAGCGTGTTGAAGAAATGGCTCCGGCACCGGGCGGCGATTTTGGTCGGGGTGGTTGCATTCGCGCCGGTGTATCGGGTGGCATGCCACCTTCTGCAACTGCATGGGCGGGCCGACGAAACGTTTCCGGCGGTGGCGGATGTTCTCGCGATGGGATGTCTGCTGGCGGTTTTCGCGGATCGTTTGCCGAAGATCAAAACCGCGTGGGCGCTGGCGATGATCGTGCCGGTGGTGCTGGTTCCAGTGTATTGGGGGACGTTGCGGTTCCACATCACGGCGGTATTGCTGCTGGGGTTGTGGCCGGTGATGCATCTCTCGATTGCGGGACTGGTGCTGCACGTGATGCAGAGGCCGTATTGGATTTTGAATGTCCGGCCAGTTGTGTGGCTGGGACAGATCAGCTACAGCCTTTATTTGTGGCAGCAGTTGTTTGCGTACGGCCAGCATCCCCGGCCGTGGTACTTCGTGTTGTTCGCGGTTGTGCTGGCGAGTGCTTCCTTTTATTTGGTGGAGCAGCCGATGTTGCGGGTGCGGGAACGGAGGGCCGCCGCTCGGAAGATAGAGAGGGAGTTGGCGGCGGCGGCTTGAACCGCCACGGGGGCTGAAGCCCGTCTCAAAGTGCGCACTTTACGCGGCGCTGAAGCGCCGCTCTTCCACGGCGCTGCACAGTGATGCACGGCGCTGCGCAGCGGCTGAAGCCGAACGGATTTTCCGCCACTTACGGCATCGCTAAAGCGATGCCCTGATACGAACCTCGAGTCTTCCGGCGAGCTCTGAACCCCATCTCAAAGCGCATTCACGCAAAACGATCAGGGACGAACGATTACTTCGTTGGGGGATGAGGGGAGCTGAAAGTTTGCGCCGCGGGATTGGTTGGACTTGACGGTCTCGGGCAGGTTCAGCGAGGAGAGTTCGATTTTTCGGTTCCAGGATCCGGTGGTGTAGTAGTCGGCGCGCGTGTAAAGGACGCCGTCGGCGATGGTGTACTCGGATGCTTCCTCGCGGTGGCCATCGCGAAAGACCAGAACCGCCGGCGGCAACTCTGGGGGCGCCGCGACGACGCGGACTGGCGCGCTGGGCGCGAGTTCTGGGTGGGGCGAACCGGCGGGCACATTGTCGATCAGTTCTGCTTCCGAAATTTCTGGGCCGCTCACGCGAACGTAGCGGCCACCCTGCAGTTCGATCATGAGCGGCTGCGCGGGGGGCGAAGTTCGCTCCGGCTCAGGCGCCCATGCCTGAGGCGATTGCACGATGATCAGCGGCGGCTGGGATGCCAACGGATATCCCGTACTGGAAAGGTAGTCCGCGTAGAACGGGTCGGAGTATGCGAGTGGATAAAAGAAGCCGTGCGGACGGCCGCCTCGATTGAATCGGGCGGCGAAGTGTGGTGAGGCGGTGCCCATTCGCTGCGCGCTCACCGAAGGCGCTAAAGCGGCGAACATTGTAGCGGCCAGCAATGCGATGAGCAGCAATCGACGCATGGTCAGTTGGCCTGCGGCGGTGGCGGAAGTTGAAAAGTGACACCGCGATCGTCGTTCTGCTGGCGCGTGGCGTCGAGGTCGAGGTCAGCGAGGGCGACTCTGCGAGAGTGTCCAGGTGTCAGGTCAAAGAGCGTCGCGCCGACGATGGCGTAATTTCCGACTTCGAGCTTGTGACCGTCTTTGAAGACGAGAAGCGTCGGAGCTTGGGGAGGTTCGGGATCGGCAGGGGCGTCCTCGGCATCTTGAACGGCATGAGGCTTGGGGACATTTTGCACGGGTGGGACGTAGGATGCGGCGCCTGATCCGCGGCGATCAAAGATGGTGGGGCCTCCCTGGTAGTTGGCGTCGGAGTCATCCGCGTTGGCGTCGTCTTCCGTATCCGTTGCACCGAGATCGACGGCGTAGGGAACCGGCACAGCGTAGACCACGGGCGGAGGAGTGTATTCCACGTGGCGGCGGTGATGATGTCCGTCGCCGCTGCGGGGTACGTTGGTCGAGAAGGTCGCGCCGTGGTTGGGAGTATAGCCGCGGGGGCCAAGTGAAGTGACGCTCGGGGCAGTGCCGTTGACGGGGCGTCCACCGAATCCGGGAGAGGTCACGGAGGAGGGAGCTCCGTTGATTTGCGCATGGCTGGTCGAGAGAAGACACAGCGGCAGCGCGAGCAGGCCGAAGAGTGCGAGCGAGGCCGGAATCGAATGTCGCACAGAGGTATGATACTCCAACGAGGAAGTCATGACGCACCTCGAGAGTAGAACGCTTGTAGTTGATTAGATTGCAGGCGGAGGGCGGCGGATGCCCTGTGGCGGCGCGCCTTCTGAGTATCGGGCTGTATGTTATTGAAAAGGCTGTTTTAGCGATTGCCACGGAGTGCGGACTATAATTCTGATGGCCGGGCTGAAAGCGCTGCGCCACGCAAAACCGAGTTTTGCAAACGGTCCAGCTATGACATCCGTGATCTAACCCGTCGTGATATGAAATCTGCGATCCGATTTGCGATGCTGGCGCTGGTGCTGGTGATTGTGGCGATGGTGTCGGCGCTGACGGCGATGCGGTTTGCGATTCACGGTCAAGAGGTCGCGGTGCCGCCGCTGGTGGGGTTAGCTCCGGCAGAAGCGGACCGAGCGGTGGCGACACTCGGCCTGCAGATTTCGATCGAGCGGCAATATTACAGCCCACAGATCCCTGAGGGACGGATCATGTCGCAGCTGCCGCTGCCGGGAACGAAGGTGCGGCGCGGGTGGCAGGTGCGCGTGGCGCAGAGTCTGGGAAAGATGCGGGTGACGATTCCGGATGTAACGGGACAGAGCGAGCATGCGGCGGAATTGAACATCCGGCGGCGCGGGCTGGACGTGGCTTCGACGGCAGAGGTGCAGGAGCCAGGGATACCAGCGGATCAGGTGCTGGCGCAGAGTCCGACGGCAAACGAGACGCAGGTGACGGCGCCGAAAATCAGTTTTCTGGTGTCGGCGGCTCCGGAGCCTCAAGCGTTTGTGATGCCGAGTTTTATCGGGCAGCCGCTGGGCAGTGCGAGCCGGACCTTGCAGGATGCGGGGTTCAAGTTGGGGACGGTAAGTGTGGTGGCGCCGACCAGCGCGGATGCGGGGGACGCGGCTGGTGCCGCTGCTCCTGCGGCTCAGCAGGTACAGTCCGCGGCTCCAGCGGAGCCTTCGCCAGCGAGCATTATTGTGTCGCAGGTGCCGGTTGCGGGGCAGAAGGTGTTTGCGGGGACCGCGGTGAGTTTCGACGTGCGGTAAACAACTGGCCACGGATTTCCACGGATCTTCACGGATAACCGAACACGTCTCCTAGATTTTTTCGAATACGGCGGCGAAGAAGCCGTCGCAGGGGTGGATGCCTGGGATGGTGCGGAGGTAAGGGCCGCGCGTGAGTGAGGCGGGGTCGGGCCAGGTGAGTTGTCCAGCCGCTTTCAGGCGTTCTAGTTCTGTGCGGCAGTCGAGCAGGCGGATGGAATTGTTCTTCGACACGGCTTGCTCGACGACCATTTCGTTTTCTTCTTTTTCCAGCGAACAAGTGGAGTAGATGAGGCGTCCTCGGGGTGCGACCTGGGCGAGGGCGGAGCGGAGGATTGCGAACTGGCGCGTCTGAAGCTCGGCGAGATCGCCGACGGTGAGGCGCCACTTGATTTCGGGATTGCGGGCGAGAGTGCCGGTGCCGGAGCAGGGGACGTCGGCCAGGACTCGGTCGAACTGCTGGGAGACGGGGAGATGTTGGGCGTCGGCGGTTACGATTTGAATTCGTCCCGATTGCGAGGGATGCGCGTGTAGCAGCTTTTGTAGCAGGCGTGCGCGGTGAGGATGAAGTTCGACGGCGGTGATGGCGGCTGTGGGATTGTGATCTGCGATGGCCAGTGTCTTGCCGCCGGGAGCGGCGCAGCAGTCGAGGATTTGCGATCGGCCTTCAGGAAGTGCATGGCCTACGAGGGCGGCGACGAGTTGCGAGGCTTCGTCCTGGATGACGGCTTCGCCGCTGCGGAATGCTTGAGTCTTCGTGATGTCTCCGGCTTCGACTCGGCGGGCGGAGGCGAGAAGGCTTCCGGGGCTCAGAGCAATTCCTTGTTGCTGCAGTTGTTCTTCTGCATCTTCGCTGCGGAGGCGGATTGCGGCTGTGGGCACGGATTGATTGTGCTGGCAGATCTGGTGAGCGGAGGAGAGTCCGTATTCACGAGTCCAACGTTCGACCAGCCAGAGCGGGTGGGCAAAGGAGCGGGCGAGGGCTTCGGGCGAGGAGACTTCGACTGCCACATCGGCGGTTTTTGGTACGGCAGAAAGTTTGCGCAGAACCGCGTTTACGAAGGGAGCGGCCGAGCGCTTGCGAGCGCGCTTTACGAGTTCGACGCTTTCGTGGAGCGCGGCGCGCTGCGGGACGCGGTCGAGCCAGCGGAATTGATAGAGCGCCAGGCGCAGGGCGATGAGAATTTCGAGATCGAGCTTGGAGAGGGGCTGCGAGGATGCGGTGGCAATCTCCGCGTCGAGGCGGGAGCGCCAACGGAGAACGCCCATGACGAGTTCGGTTGCCAGAGCGTGATCGGGAGTCGAGAGGTGCTCGTAGGCGTGAGCGTGCAGGAGATCGGAGGCGTAGGAGGATTCGCGTTCGACGCGAAGGAGAATGTCGAAGGCGGCGGCGCGGGCGGGAGAGACGGGCATTGTTTCTGATTGTAGGCCCCCGTCGAGGAAAACCGATCTTAACCACAGAGGACACGGAGGACACGGAGGACACGGAGGTCAACCCAGTTTTTCGCCTGGCTGGGGGCGATAGCCGTGGAGGAAGTCGCGGGCGGAGGTGCGCTTTTTGCCTTCGAGTTGGACTTCCAGCAGTTCGAGGGATGTGTTGTGGGCGCAGCCTGCCAGGAGGCGATCGGCTGCGACGCGCAGTTCAGCTTGCGGAATTGAGTCGGCGGCGGGGTGCGCCTTTGTGATCTGCAGCGTCTTGCCGCGGAATTTTGTGTAGGCGCCGGGCCAAGGTTGGAAGCCGCGGATGCGGTTGTAGATCTCGGCAGCGCTCCGGGAAAAGTCTACGAGGCCGTCTTCTTTTTTCAGGATTGGGGCGAGTGTAGCCTGCGAGTTCTCTTGCGGACGTGGGTGGATGGAATTGGTTTGCAGGCCGCGCAAGGTTTCCACCATAAGATCCGCGCCGATTGCTGCCAGGCGCGGGGCGAGCGTTTCGGCAGTGTCGTCGGGCGCGATAGCGAGTTCCTGTTGTTGGAGGATGTCGCCGGTATCGAGTCCGGCGTTGATGCGCATGGTGGTGACGCCGGTTATGGTCTCCCCGTTCGCAATGGCCCATTGGATGGGCGCCGCGCCGCGGTACTTCGGGAGCAGCGAGGCGTGCAGGTTGATGTTGCCGAGCGGCGGGAGATCGAGCATCCACTGGGGAATGATGCGGCCGTAACCGACGACGATGATGGCGTCGGGTTTGAGGGCGGTGAGTTGGGAGCGGAATTCGTCGTTGGTCTTGATGCGGTCGGGCTGGGCGATGGGAAGGTTCAGTTTCAGTGCCGATTCTTTGACCGGTGACTGAACGAGTTCGAGGCCGCGTCCTTTGGGACGGTCGGGCTGAGTCACGACGAGATGAATGCGGAAGCCGGCGTCGGCCAACTTTTCGAGTGTGGGGACGGCGAAGCGCGGCGTGCCGCAGAAAACGAGATTAAGCGATTGAGTCATTTAGCGATTGTGTGATTGAAATCCGATACGACCACGGGGGCTGAAGCCCTCAATCTGTTGATGCGCTTACGCGGCCCTTGAAGGGCCGCTCTTCCACGGAGTGGTCGGTCTCAATAAGTCTCGCAACCGCAACTCGAATACGGTCCCCAAATTCTCCAATTCCTCAATTTCCCAATTGCTCAATTCCCTAAATACTCAATTTCTACCATTCTCCCGCTTTGATCAGCTTGCGGATTTTGCGTTTCATCAGGTCGCGTTTGAGGGCGCTGATGTGGCTGATGTAGAGCTTGCCGTTCAGGTGATCGGTCTCGTGGAGGAAGGCGCGGGCCAGCAACTCTTCTCCGGTTTTTTCGTAGACCTTGCCGTGAACGTCCTGGGCGCGGATGGTGACCTTGTTGGGGCGCGTAACGTTTTCGCGGAAGTCGGGAATGCTGAGGCATCCTTCACTCTGGGTGTGGCGGCCTTCGGTGTGAATGATTTCGGGGTTGATGAGGACGAGTTTGGCGTTGGGGTCTTCTTTGAAGGTAACGTCGATGACGGCGATGCGGCGTCCGATGCCGATTTGCGGGGCGGCGAGGCCGACGCCGTGAGCGGCGTACATGGACTCGAACATGTCTTCGATGAGTTTCTTGAGCTCTTCGTCGAAGACGGTTACGGTTTCGGAAGGCTTATCGAGAACCGGGTTGCCGAATTTTACGATGGGATAGATCATCAGTAATTGGATTGTCAGTACTTTTTAAGTTGTTCGCAGTAGCCCTGGAAATTTCTTAGAGTCTCGACCATGGAATCGCCGCCGAATTTTTCCAGAGCGCAGCGCGCCAGGGTCAACGCAACCATGGCTTCGGCGGCGACGCCGGCCGCTGGAACCACACACACATCGGAACGCTCGTAGGCGGCCTTGACGGGCTCACGCGTAGAAAAGTCGACCGACTGTAGCGGGCGGCGCAGCGTAGAAATCGGTTTCAAGTAGCCGCGAACACGGATTTCCTGTCCGTTGGAGACGCCGCCTTCAATGCCTCCAGCGTTGTTGCGGGTGCGAGAGAAAGCGGTAAAGCCGGAACTGGCGGTGTAGCCGATTTCGTCGTGAACGGCGGAGCCCGGAGCGAACGCGGCCGCGACACCAGCGCCGATTTCCACGGCTTTAACCGCTTGCAGCGACATGACAGCGGCGGCGAGCATCGCGTCGAGACGCTCGTCCCACTGGACGTAGGTGCCGAGGCCGGGCGGAACCTGGTGGGCCACGACTTCGAAGACGCCGCCAAGCGAGTCTCCGGTCTTGAGGACTTTGTCGACTTCTTCCTTCATGCGCTGCTCGGCTTCGGGATCGGCGCAGTTGAGGAGGACATCCTCGCGAGCATGAAGAGCGCGAATTTTGTCCCACGGGACTTGATCTGGGAGAGTGACAGCGCCTGTGGTGACGACGTGACTGAGAACTTCGATGCCGAGTTCGCGCAAGAAAAGTTTGGCGATCGCGCCCAGGGCCACGCGGGCGGCCGACTCGCGGGCCGAGGCGCGCTCGAGCACGTAACGGGCTTCGGGAAAATTGTATTTCAGGGCTCCGGCGAGATCGGCATGGCCAGGGCGGGGTGAGGCAACGCGCTTGTGCTTGGCGGGATCGCCTTCGCCGACAGGCAGAGATTCCTGCCAGTTTTTCCAGTCGCGGTTTTCCAGTTGGACGGAGATGGGGGAGCCGATGGTCATCCCTTGGCGCACGCCGGAGAGAATGTGGGCGGTGTCGCGCTCGATCTTCATGCGGCCGCCGCGGCCGTAGCCTTGCTGACGGCGCCATAGTTCCCGGTCGAGGAAGGTCTGATCGATTTTCAGTCCGGCGGGCATGCCGGAAAGGAAGGCGACCAGAGCCTCGCCGTGGGATTCTCCCGCAGTGAAGTAACGCAGCATAAACGCTCGATTGTACCTGATCGTGAGGCGGGATCGAGGCTCAGGAGCGGCGACGAGGTCCTTGTATCCCTAAGAAAATGAAGGGGAGGGGCGATTTTCACGAGGAAAATCAGGCGCCAGAGGTTACAATGGCCTACGTTGTTCCGTCCGGGTTCGACCCGAACCGCGCTGCATCGCAAATCTCTCTGGCCACTAATGAAGGAGTTGCCCCTGTGTGTCCCCCCGCACAGCTACAACGCGAAGATTTTTTTGGCGGTAAAGAAATCCATTGTCTTCTGGTGCATGACCACGTTTTGCTGCGCCAAGGGTTGCGGCGCTTGCTGGAGGACGAGCCGGATATGGACGTGGTGGCGGAGGCCGGAACCGCCGCCGAAGCGCTGCGCCTGGTATTCGAGCATCGTCCTGAGATCGTGATCACCGGTGCGCACATCTTCAAGTGTACGGCCGATCAAGCCGAGTGGCTGATCCTGCAGGAATGTCCGTCGAGTAAAGTGCTGTTCCTGACGACCCACGAAGGCGACGACCTGGTGCGCGAAGCGCGAGCGGACGCGACCAGTTGCGTGGTACGGCAGACTTCCGCGGAAGAGCTGGTGCAGATGGTGAGAAGGACACACGGCACCCCGAAAGTTGGGGTACGTGAGGTCCTGGAAAGGCGGCAGGAGGAATGGCCGTCGGAAGACCTGCTTCCTCGAAGGCGCGTGTTGACGACGCGAGAGCGCGAGGTATTGAAGTTGCTGGCCGAGGGCAGGACGGTGCGCTCTGCAGCCGATGTTCTTGGACTCAGCATGAAGACGGTGGACGCACACAAGTTCAACCTGATGCGGAAGTTGGGGATCCACAACAAGGCGGAACTGGTGATGTGGGCGATTCAGAAGAGAGTGGTGAAGCTGCCCGCGAGTTCTTAGCGTGAGCCGGTTCCGTCCCGCCGTCGAAGAGGGCTGTGGCGCAACCTCCGGGGACGGCCAAGCCGGAATTCACTACGCACCTAGTGGTTCCCGCGACATCAACGCCCCAACACGCTGGCTTCGCACACGCGTTCGCTGCCGCTTGTGAACCAGCATTGACTGCATGTGTCGCGTTACCTTGAAGCGTGCTCGATGCAGCCTGGCTTTTACGGTTCCCACTGGCAATTCCAGGATTTGTGCTGCTTCTTTGGCCGAGAGCTCTCGCACATCCCGCAGATGAAGGACCTCCGCATAGAGCGGGCTTAGCCGGTCGAGTGCCTTATCAAACAGGTGCCGAACCTCTTTTGCCGAGCATTCCTGTTCAGGGTTCAATCGTGTGTCAATCGGGTGGACCCTCACAGGAGTTTCACCACCTTCCACCATCTCGTCGAGTGAAGTTTCACGTTTTTGGCGAGTCGCGCGCAAGCGCATGAACGCCGCATTGATGGCGATGCGAGTCAGCCAGGTTGAGAATCGCGAACGTCCCTGAAAAGCGTCCAAATGGCGGAGTGCGTCGAGGAAAGCGGTTTGGACCACGTCTTCGGCATCCTCGCGATTGCGAAGAATCCGAAAGGCAACACGACGGATTGCATCCTTGTGCGGCATTACGAGACTTTCAAAAGCTGCCGTGTCGCCGGCTCTTGCGCGCACCACAAGGTCCGCCTCGTCCATTGTGGCGAGCGAGGATCGATCGGTCGCCTCGTCGGTTTCCACATATATGAGTGCTGTCCCGTTGGAATCTGTGTTCATGGCTTGCCTCCGCTCTTCTCGACGTTCTGTGTTTGCAGATGCGTGAGGTAGAAAAGTGTTTCTCAGCTCTTCGCTAACGCTCTGCACATTTGCGATTAAGCCACAGGAGTGGAGGCGAATCTATTGGACGATGGTATTGGCGATGCTTTGGTATTGGTTGAAGGGGGGGGCAAGGTAAGGAGTAGCGTGGGGCGATTCAATTTCGTTTGACGATAAACACGGTTTTGTCGTCGATTAAAGCCTCATCGCCGTTCTGCCGGAGACGGTCATCTTGCTGTACCGCATAATCCAGCAAGGCATTGCAGATGTCTCTCGCGGGTTGGAGGTAGTGCTTGCGCAAGACCGCTTCCAGTTGCTCGCGGGCCTCCTGGTCGCTGCCGTCGTAGACTCCATCGGTATAGAGGACAAGAATGTCTCCCGGACTCATCAGCGTGAGTTCGCCGACATCGGAAGAGTCGAACTCTCTTTGCCGGAAGTTCACGGAGTAGTATTTCTTGCGATCGGGATGATCGGCAGGGATCTGCAGGCCGAGCGCGAGGAATTGCACCATGCGGCTTTCATCGATATTCATGAACTTGCGATACTCCGCCGAGAAGACCAGCGGTGGAGGATGCCCGAAGTTCGCGAAGCGAAAAAGGCCGCCGGGGCGCACTTCGCCGTAAAGCATGGTCGCGATTTCGCGTGCACCTTCTTTTTCACTCATTCCCAGCGCGTTGCGGGCCGTGATCGAGAGTGCCAGCCGCAGATTGATGTTCTGGAATAGCTCCGGAGTAGTTTTTCCGTATCGATCGAGTTCGGTGAGCATCAAGGCGTGGAATGTGTCGTGTACGGTGGAGGCAATTTTCGCCGAGATGATTCCGTGTCCTTGCGCGTCTACCAGCAAAACGCCGGCCGTCGAACGAAGGTCGGGCAAGTCTTCCGCAACCCGCACCTGTTCAGAACTCCTCGCGAATCTGTACTCGGCTTCCATCTCGGGCCTGTAGCTGGCGGTTCCTTGCATCCATTGCACGTGATCGTCAACCGAATTGCGTATCGGGACGCCCGGAGGAAGCGGTTCCAGGAACTCCTTCGACAGGCGTTGCGCGCGCTGAATGCGTGCGTCAATGTCGTAGCGCTGTTGAAAGTTGATGTACTCAAACAGGTCACCACCAACGGTTCCCGCGGGAATCGAATTCCCAAACATCTCAATACCGGGAATGCGCGGAATCGCACCTTCCACGGGCATCAACCGCTCACGCAGGTATTCATCGATACTTGGAACTGGGCGCACCTTCGTCATAGGAGAATTCTAGCTCTGGTGGTTTCTGAGCTTTCAACATTGCAGGCGGCGCTTTCTACATTTGGTCCGATCGTCAAGACTACAGACCCAAGTCGCTCAAGCCTGGGTGGTCATCCGGGCGGCGGCCAAGAGGCCACTTATATTTGCGATCTGATTCTGAGATAGGGAGGTCGTTGATGGATGCAAACCGAGTGGTCATGAGACCGTCGTCATTGAACTCCCAGTTTTCGTTGCCATAGGACCGGTACCAGTGACCCGAGTCGTCGTGCCACTCGTAAGCGAAGCGTACCGCGATGCGATTCCCGGCAAACGCCCACAATTCCTTGATGAGCCGGTAATCCAACTCCCTGGCCCACTTGCGAGAAAGGAATGCGATGATTTCGTTCCTTCCGTTGATGAACTCCGATCGATTTCTCCATCGAGAATCGATTGTATAAGCCAGAGCGACTTTGCCCGGATCACGACTGTTCCAGCCATCTTCGGCGAGGCGTACTTTTAGCATCGCACTTTCGCGAGTAAACGGAGGCAATGGAGGCCGGATTTCAGACGTTGTGGTTGTCATGGTTCTCGCCCTTCTGCCACTTTGGCATTAGCTATAAATGCGACATCTCGCAGGCTACCTCATGCTGCGCCTGCCTCTCTAGCCGCGCCATTCCGGGTCTCGATGGCCTTGACGGAGTTTTCAAACGCCCTTTCCAACACGCGCCTGCCGATGGTCCCGACCACGAGGCCGAGGAGCCATCCCTTGAGGTTCTTGCCGTCGCGTACGACGACCACGTCGATGTCGGTCAGGCCGTCGGGCCGGCGAGTAAAGGTGTAGGTGTGGCCCGACGCGCCTCCCCAAGTGTTGGAGTCGGTCGTCGTGAGGACGACGCGGTTAGGATCGGACCAGTCGTAATGCAGGCGTTCCCAGATGCCGCCCGAGCCTTCCGTGACGTCGGCCTGCGAGCGGCCCCGGTCATGCACTTTGAGGTACTCGTCAGCGCTGTTGCCAAAGAGCTTCGAGCGGCCAGGCCCGAAGTCGGTGAGCCCGGCGACGTACTGCTCTGGGGTCGAGGTGGTTGTCTGGTGGAGGTGGATCGTGGACATAGTGTGCTCCTTTTGCTATCTGGCGACGAGCTGCTGCCCGCCGTCGATGTCGTAGGTCGCGCCCGTGAGGGCCGTGTTGGTCATGATGTGCACGGCGAGCGCGGCGACGTCGGCCGGTCCGACAACGCGGCGAATGGGCAGCGTGGCGCGAAGCTGATTGCGGCGGTTTTCGAGTTCGTCGCCGAGGAGCGACGCCGACAACGGTGTGTCGACGAAGCCAGCGGCGATGAGGTTGACTCGGATGGGCGCAAGTTCGAGCGCCAGGTTCTTCGTCATGGCCGGAAGCGCGGCCGTGAGAGCCGAGACGAGGACGAGTCCCTTCGCCGTGCTGCGGCCACCCGTGCCGCCCATGAAGAGTAGGGTTCCGCCCGGGCGGACTTTATTTCCTGCGTTTCGACCGACCTGCAGCGGCAGCAACAGATGGGCCTCGATGTCGCGGCGCGCCCTATCGAAATCGAGGTCCGCCAGAGGCGCGTAGTAGGGACCGGGGCCGGTTACCAACACGTGGTCCACCGGCGCTGGCAGATCATCGAAGAACCTCTCGAGCAGCGTGAAGTCAGTGGCATCGAACGCGGCAGTGCTCAGCGCATCGACTTCAGTCGCAGCGCGCCCGAGACGGTCCGGATTCCTGCCAGTTAGGATCACCCTTGCCCCTTCCTTGCGTGCTCGTCGGGCCGTTTCGAGCCCAATCCCTGCGCTCCCGCCGATCACGACGACAGTTTGCCCGAGGAGTTCTGATTCACGCTGGTTAGGAACGGTGTGGGTTGCGGCGCTCATGATTCCTCCAAGAATCTGTGATCGCGAGCTTTGATGGTTCGGCGGAAACGACGCCGCGGCGCGTGCCAATCTCTACGCCGGATCAGCAGTTGTGATTAAGCCAGAAGCAAGGAGAGGAGTCTATTGGACGATAGTATTGTCGGGACTTTGGTATGAGTGCACTGGCGATAATGGGCCGATCAGCCGGTCCATCATCGAGGCAAAGCGTGATCGAATCTGGCCCCGATGCCGTCGCAAAACCAATACCTAAGTACAATGGACGCCTCTCCTTGAGCGGAGCATTGTTGATTTATGAAGTCCCACGAAGAAGGGAGCGCCGTCGAACCTTCACTTGTGTCGGTGGTCGACGATGACGAGTCGGTGCGCGAGTCGCTACCCGACTTGCTGAAAGAGTTCGGCTTTGCAGCCAGTACGTTTTCGTCGGCGGAAGAGTTCCTCGCATCCGACAGTGTCCGCCAAACCAAGTGCCTCATCCTCGACGTTGCTATGCCGGGGATGCCGGGACCGGACCTTCAGCGGGAATTGATCCGTCGACGACAGGAAATTCCAATCATCTATATCACCGCGAACGGGGATAAGGCCATTCGCCGGCGACTGCTCGAACAAGGCGCAGTGGAGTGCCTGTTCAAGCCATTCAGCGACACGGCTCTGCTGGAAGCGCTCAACGTCGCGCTGCGGGAGAGTTGAGCGGCGCAAGTGAGCCCAAGATCAGTTCTATTACCGCGCAGGAGGGATATAAAATGAGCCTAGCGCGCGCCTTTGGTCATGAAGTGGGGTCATCACCAATGTCGACTGCCACGCCGATCGTATTCATAGTTGACGACGACGTCTCTGTGCGCGAATCGCTGGAGTTGCTGGTCCGCTGCGAGGGCTGGCAGCCGGAGACCTTCGAGTCCGCGCAAGCATTCCTTGACCGCCCAAGATCCCTGGTCCCGAGTTGCCTCGTGCTGGATGTTTCTCTTCCGGGCCTGAATGGTCTCGAACTGCAGAAGCGCGTGGCCGCCGAGCGGACCGATATGCCCATCATCTTCATCACGGGCCACGGCGATATCCCGATGACGGTCCGAGCCATGAAGGCTGGCGCAGTTGAATTCCTGACAAAGCCTTTCAGTGATGAAGTGCTTCTGAACGCGATCCGGCAAGCGCTGCAACGCAGCCGCCTTGCGCTGAGCCACGAAGCGGAGATACAGGAACTTCGGAACTGTTACGCATCACTGACCCCTCGCGAACAGCAGGTTATGGAGTTAGTCGTTTCGGGCCTGTTGAATAAACAGATTGGTGGCGAACTCGGCATCAGTGAGATCACGGTGAAGGCGCATCGGGGACAAGTGATGCATAAGATGAAGGCTGATTCCCTTGCCGCCCTGGTTGGAATGGCCGCCAAACTTCGTGGCGCACGAGCCTCCGCTGTCAGTCTTGCCCCGGCCAAGTAGCGAGGCCCGGTGCTGATGGCCTGCTACGCGCGCGTTCTTGCCCTGACCTCTGTATGTTTCTTCGGTGATTCGGACGGACGATTGCATCCACGATGCTGGCCGGTCGCTGTCGCATTGGTGAAGTCATAGATGCTCACGCGCAGTATCCGCGGTTCGGTATGATGTCGGCAACGTTAAATCGGTTCTGGACGGCCGAATGAGGAATGGCGTCCCGAATCTCTGGGGAACTGCCGAGCATTTGTCGGCCTTGTCTGCTTACTGGGGGAAAAAAGAGATTGGTTCCGCGAGCGCTTGCTGCTGCCATGGGCGAAGATCGATCGGCCGTCGCGCGCGCACTTGCGCTTTTTGCAGTCTTCTTCGTCGCTGGTGTGGCTCGGATCGTCGCGCTGGACCCGACGATCCAGATCTCGCAATACGGTCACAGTTTTTGGCGGGTGCAGGACGGAGCGTTTAGGGGTGCGCCCAATGCGATCGCCCAGACGAAAGATGGGTATCTCTGGATAGGAACAGACGCGGGACTGGTGCGCTTTGATGGTGTGCGCTTCGTTGCGTGGAGCCCACCATCGGGACAACGACTGCTAGATCCCAGAGTCTTTTCGCTCCTGGCAGCCCGCGATGGAAGTTTGTGGATTGGGACTGGGTACAGCATCTCCGAATGGCGAAGGGGCGAGCTGATCAACCGTCAACAATTAAGTGGCCGAATTGAGGCCATCGCCGAGGACTCTGAGGGTGCGGTTTGGTTTGTCCGAACACAGATCACCGACGGCATGGGCCCCATATGTCGGATAAAGAGCGAACAGTTGAAGTGCTACGGAAAGGCTGAGGGAATTCCGTTTCCCATTGCTGTGCAATTGAGCGCGGGGAATTCAGGGGAGTTGTGGATCGGCGGTTATTCCGAACTCTGTCGCTGGAAACCAGGATCGCCGTGCAGCAACTACGTTGGAAACGGGTCTCATCGTCCGGAAACATTTGCCTCGCTTAAGGCGATTGCCACTGGAGGAGATGGGACGGTCTGGGCTGCGCTCGAGCGACCTGGACCATTCCTGCAACTTGAACATTTTGAGCAGCAGAGATGGACGACGCGCAGCTTTCCCAAGATCAACGTCAACAACTCAGATGTCACGACGCTGTTTGTGGACCGCGATAATTCCCTTTGGATCGGGACGGCGAATCACGGAGTGTTTCGCGTTAGAGGCAGCGCTGTCGATAACGACGGCCGTACAGATGGTTTGTCGAGCGATGCCGTCGGGCGTTTTTACCAAGACGCGGAGGGTACGGTATGGGTCGTGACCTCCAGCGGAATCGACAGCTTTCGCGACGTGAAGGTGGTTAGCTATTCCATGCGCGAAGGTCTGTCGGCGGCTGGCGCGGGGTCGGTGCTGGCGACGCGAGACGGCATCTGGATTGGCAATTTCCACGCTTTAGATCTCTTTCAAGATGGCAAATTGTCGGCGATTCGGGCTGGGCATGGGCTGCCGGGGTTGTATGTGACGACCTTCTTCGCAGACCACGCGGGGAGGCTATGGGTCGGCATCGACAATGGATTGTGGGTGTATCACGACAGAGTATTCCGCGCCATCCGCCATGCCGATGGCAGTGCTCTCGGAATCGTATTCGGAATCACCGAGGACACCAATCACAACATCTGGGTGCGCGCCGGACCCAATCTCGACCGCATTTACGATTTGCGGTTGCAAGCGGAGACCACGTCTCCGGAGATTTCGACCGCGTACGCGCTGGCTGCGAATCCACGGGGGGGAATATTTCTTGGCCTCGTCGATGGGGACCTGATCGAATACGAGGACGGAAAGACGCGAACCTACTCGTCTAACGAGGTGGCAAACACACGCCAAATCCGCGACCTCCTGGTGGAAGCCGACGGATCGGTATGGGGAACAACACTGGATGAGTTGGCTCGCTGGAAGAACGGCGTGCGGAGAAACCTGACTACACGCAACGGGCTGCCTTGCGATGGAATCTACGCGTTGGTGGAAGATGACCGCGGCTCATTGTGGCTCGATTCAAAATGCGGGCTCATCGAGATCGAAAGATCGCAGCTCGATTATTGGTGGGAGCATCCGGAGAGCCAGGTGAAATTTAAATTACTCGATGCTTTCGATGGTGTGCAAGCGGGCCTGACTCCCTTGAAGCCTCAGGCGACAAGGTCCCCGGATGGACGATTGTGGTTTGTAAACGGCCGAATTCTGCAAATGATGGATCCTGCCAATCCGCACAAAAATCCGGTTCCACCGCCGGTGCAGATTGAAGAGGTTCTTGCGGACCGCAAGAATTACTCGCCGCGCGCCGACCTACGTTTGCCTGCCCTGACTCGCGATCTCGAACTTGACTACACGGCGCTAAGCTACGTCGCGCCGCGGAAAGTTCTATTTCGCTACATGCTGGAGGGCCATGATGCGGGCTGGCAGGAGCCGGGGACGAGGCGCCAGGCTTTTTATAACGATCTCCGCCCCGGCCCTTACCGTTTCCGCGTGATTGCGTGCAATAACGACGGCGTCTGGAACGAGGCCGGAGCCTCTCTGGATTTCTCCATCCTTCCGGCATATTACCAAACAGCCTGGTTCCGTGCGTGCTGTGCGGCCGCGTTTCTGCTCTTGCTGTGGGGTGGCTATCAGTTTCGTGTTCAGCAATTGCATCGGCAGTTCGCGATCGGACTCGACGCGCGCGTGAATGAGCGAACCCGCATTGCGCGCGAACTGCACGACACCTTGCTGCAGACGTTGCACGGACTCTTGTTTCAATTTCAGGCGGTTCGCAACCTGCTGCCGCAACGTCCCGAAGAGGCGACGCGATCCCTGGACGAAGCGATCGATGAGACTGAAAAAGCGCTCGCCGAGAGTCGGGATGCAATTCAGGGCTTACGCTCCGAGCCCATCGCGAAGGGAAATCTCGTTGAGTTACTCACGGCTGCGAGTAAAGACTTGGCGAATCCCGGAACCGCCGGCGCGTTGCCGACTTTCGACTTATTCGAAGAGGGCGAGCGGCGAAACTTGTCTCCGACTGTGAATAATGAGGTTTGCCGGATTGCGCTCGAACTCCTGAGAAACGCTTTTCGGCACGCGCATGCCACTCGGATTGAAGCGGAAATCCGATACGATGACCGGGAGCTTCGGGTTCGGATTCGTGACAACGGCAAAGGCATCGATCCCAGGGTACTGAAGGAAGGCGGAATCGCTGGCCATTGGGGACTGCGAGGCGTCCGTGAACGCACCGAGCGAATTGGAGCCCAACTGGATTTTTGGAGTGAGGCCGGCGCGGGTACGGAAGTTCAGCTGACAGTCCCTGCCTTTGTCGCCTACGAGACTTCGCGCGATGGTGTTGGATCAAAATTCCTCCGTAAGAGAAGAAATCGTGCACAGCACTCATAACCTAATTCGGATCCTTACCGTCGATGACCATCCGCTTTTGCGGAAGGGCATCGCGGCATTAGTGAATGCTGAACCTGACCTGAAATTGGTCGCAGAGGCCTCGAATGGCAGAGAGGCGATTGATGCGTTCCGATCTCACCGCCCGGATGTAACGTTGATGGATCTTCAGATGCCGGAAGTGGATGGGCTCGGGGCGATTGATGCTATACGGAGGGAGTTTCCCGAAGCTCGGATCATCGTGCTGACGACATATAGTGGCGACACGCAAGTGCTGCGAGCTCTTAAAGCGGGTGCAAGAGCGTACATACTCAAGGGACACGTGCACAAGGAACTGCTCGATACGATCCGCGCCGTCCATGCAGGACAAAAGCGGATTCCGGCAGAAATTGCCGCGGAACTGGCGGATCACGCCACCGATGACCCGTTGACCGACCGAGAAATTGATGTCGTGAGACTGATTGCCGCCGGCAACTCAAACAAGCTGATTGCCGATCAGCTCTCGATCGGTGAAGCAACCGTGAAAAGCCACGTTACGAACATATTGTCCAAGCTGGGCGCCAACGACCGCGCCCACGCCGTGACGATCGCCCTGAAGCGCGGCATCATCGAACTGGATATCCCCCAAAAGTAGGATTGCGGCCTCCAACTTTGAGGCGTTTCGGTCTGGTTGCAATTTCCTTACGATCTGATCGGAGGGAGTTTTGCAACGACTGTTTTCGACATTCGCCAATGGGTGGCCCGGGATTGGTCTTCTACTTCAGCGTAGCTTAACCGCCCTCTTGCTGGTTCGCTTCGGGATCATCGAGCTTGCACGGACATCCCATTCTCCATCGATGATTCCACAGATTATTGCTGCCTTCGCCGGACTACTTCTCCTGGTAGGACTCTGGACGCCCGTCGTGGGAACGTTGATTGCCGTGATCGAGCTTTGGGTTGCTGTGGCGCAGCTTGGTGACCCGTGGATTCCGATCGTCCTGGCAACGCTCGGTGGCACTGCCGCAATGATTGGGCCGGGGGCATGGTCCATCGATGCCCGACTTTTCGGCCGAAAACATATCGAAACCTAAGACAAAACAACGCCGTCCCCCACCGAAAGTCGTAGCGCGCTTCTTGATTAAAGATTGAGCTGAGGACTGAACCATTTGGGGTTGTCCACTCACCTGCACCTGTCGCACACTCGCGATACAACAAAGAAGGAGTGGAAGATGAGTTCAGCACATGCATTTAGTCATCAGCTCGGTCTACCCTCGATTCCCAACGTCACACCAATTGTCTTCGTTGTCGATGACGACATCTCTGTTCGAGAATCGCTGGAACTATTGATTCGTTGCGAAGGGTGGCAACCTGAGACCTTCGAGTCGGCCCAAGAATTTCTGGGTCAATCCAGACCTCTGGTTCCGAGCTGCGTCATCCTCGATCTTTCTCTTCCCGACCTGAATGGTCTCGAAGTGCAGAAGAAGATTGCGCGAGAGCGCGCGGAGATGCCGATCATCTTCATTTCCGGTTGCGGAGATGTTCCAACAACGGTACAAGCGATGAAGGCAGGGGCCGTCGATTTCCTCGTGAAGCCATTCCGCAATGAAGTTCTGCTGGATGCGATCCGGGAAAGCCTCGAACGCAGCCGCGCGGCTCTTGATCGCGAAATGGAGATGCGCGATCTCCGGAACTGTTACCAGTTACTCACTCCTCGAGAACGGCAGGTCATGAAATTGGTGGTCTCCGGCTTGTTGAACAAGCAGGTGGGCGGGGAACTGGGCATCAGCGAAATCACGGTCAAAGCACACCGCGGGCAGGTCATGCAAAAGATGAAGGCGAATTCCCTGGCCGACCTGGTGAGGATGGCTGCCAAACTCCGGCCGACGGGTCAAGCAATTCATTTGGCGTGACCAAGAAGCAGTCTGGAATCCCAGCGAGCCGGACCAGGCGGCTCGAGTTAGTGGACGCCTAATCGTGGGCCGCGGCGGCGGCGAGTTCTGCGAGGCTTGAGACGGTGAGGTCGGGCTTGGCTTCCGCGGCTTTCACGGCGCCGACACCGGGGCGGGCCGAAGGACGGTTCACCCATACCGTGGCGAGGCCGAGGGCCTGCGCGGGAATTACGTCGTGGTAGATGCTTTGGCCTACATGCAAGACGCGATGGGCGGGAGCGTTGATGCGGCTCAGAGCCAACTCGAATAGCTTCAGTGAAGGTTTGTAAGCCTGGGCTTGCTGCGCCGTGATGACCTCGTCGAATTCAACTTCCAGTTTGGGGCGGGTGAGGGCGAACAGATCATCGTCCACGTTGGAGAGAATGGCGAGACGAAAACGGGTCTTGAGTTCGCGAAGAGCGGCGACGGTGTCAGGCCAGGGCTTCCACGTGCCGAGAGAATCCGGTAGCGAGCGTACTTCTTCCGCGGTGGGAGTGAACCGAAGCTCCGCGCCCAACTGGCGGACAACGGATTCCAGGACCTCGCGGTAGGGACGAAACGCGCCTTGCTCGGAACGATGCTCGAAGTCGCCGTAGAGTTTGAGGAGCGTCGCATCGTCGATCTCTTTGTTGTGAGCGGAGAGAACGCGGCGCAGCGCGGGGAGAATGCCCGCTTCCCAATTGATCAGCGTGCCGTAGCAGTCGAAAGTCAGGATTTCGTAGCGGGTGAAGTCGAGCATGGCGCGGGGTCCGGTTCTAAGCAGCCTGTTCTACGAGAATGTGAGTTGCGATCACTCCCGGAACAGGGCCGGGAGTGATCGCAAGTAGAGTGATCGAGCTACATCCGTTCCAGTTTGAGTTCTTGCGTCAGATCGAAGGTGACGTCGGACTCGGCCGGCAGAACAATCTCTTTGTTTCCGGTAAAGGCGGAGCCGCCCGCACCCGCGCCTGCGCCGGCGGCCGCGCCGATCGCGGCTCCTTTGCCGCCTCCAGCGAGCGCACCGATGATCCCGCCGAGCGCGGCACCGCCGCCAGTCAGACCGCGGTACGCTTGCCCTTGCCTTTCTCCGTGAAGCTGCGCGCGGCGGTCTGAACGGGCAGGTCATAGCCGTTGAGGTTGATCGAGTCCAGGCGAATATCCAGAAGCGCGCCGCCCTTGAACTTGCCCAGGGCCTTGGCATCGGTGACCGTTCCGGCCACGGTCGAACCTTTGGGGATCACAACTTCGTTGCCGACGGTGATGTCCTTGGCCACGGTGCCGGTAAACTTCTGGCCCGCCTGGCTTAGCTTGGAGCCGAGGGCGGAGCCCAGAGTCACGGTCACACTCGTTCCCGCGGGCACAATCACGGGCTCTTTCTTCTTTTCCTGGCGGGCTTCCTTGGCCTCTTTCGCTTCCTTCGCCTCCTTCGCTTCCTTCGCTCCTTCGCTTCCTTCGTTCCCTTTCCGCCCTTAGCGGTTGTGTCGCTGGGATTGGCGGTGGTGTCGGTTGAGGTATCAGCCGGAGGCTTGCTGGTGCATCCGAGCACGGCAAATGTGAGATAGAGACTTAGGGTGAGTAGAACCAAGCGTGAGCGCATAAGAACCTCCATTTGTTTTTTGGGGTTGCTGCCACTGTACCGGAATGTGACGCGAAGGAGCAACGGGCAACGATCTCGGATGGTGCATCGGAAGTGTATGTGCTCTGATGCGGGCGTCGGTGGCCGTTCAGACGCGGGCGGTATTGAATTCCCAGCGAGTGGCGTTATTCGGGAAATCTTTTTCGGTCCAGGCCAACACGACGCGCGGACGGACGGAGTAGACGACGGACTCGGGCATGACCATCATGCGGCATCTTGTACTTTACGCGCGGAAGTGCGTCCAACTTCTTGAGTGTCGCTTGTCGGTGAGGTCAACCTCGACGGCAGTGCCTTCGAGAATGACGACGTCGTCGCCGGAGGCGAGATGGATGGAGACGGCAGGATTGTGTGACAGATTGTGGGCCTTGCGCGAAGAGCGCGCCGTACCGAAGTAGATGGCGCCATCGAGCCAGAAGCCCCAGACGGGGATGGAATGCGGACGTCCGTCGGGGCGGGAAGTGCAGATCCAGTAGTTCTTCGATTTCGCGAGCCGTTGTTCGGCGTGGCTGAACGGCAAGTACTGTTTGCGCGGCTTCAGTTGATACAGAGGTGGCACGTGGGGCAACCCAGCGGTGCAACCTGGCGGATCGGGCGTCGTTTTCTTGCGGGAGGATTTCTTCGGAGCCTTGGGCTTGGGCATAGGTCCCCCTCGAGTCGATTCAATTCTGCACCCTTCGGCTTCGCTCAGGGCAAGCTTTCTCGCGCACAGAACGCGCGAGAAATGGGCACCCTCTGCCGGTGCGGTTGACTACTCTACCGCCGAGGGTCGATGCCGGGCAAGGTGGGAGTTGGATCTGGAGTCTCGTCGAGTTCGGTGTCGCGAGGCGCGGCAGAATCTTCCCGCGGTGCAGATTTTTTCGGAGCCAGAAACTTTTCGGTGTTCAGGAGCGGGCGGCCGAGTGAAGAGTTGTAGCTGGTCCAGGGACTATCGAGGCCGGCTTCGCGCTCGAACTGGGCGCGCATAGCTTCCATCTTGGAATCGAGGTCGTCGAGATAGTGCAGCATGAGGGCTTCGGGGAACATGGGCAGCTTGGGCGAGCCGAAGTCATACTGGCCGTGATGGCTGATGATGAGGTGCTCGATCATCGTTTTGAGTTCGTCGGGAAAGCTGGGTTGCAGGGCGAGCTTGGCCTGCAGCATTTCCAGTTCGATGATCATGTGGCCGAGGAGCTGGCCCTTGGTGGTGTAGGAGAACGAGCGGTTGTAAGTGAGCTCGTGAATCTTGCCGATGTCGTGCAGAAACGCGCCGGTGAGGAGAAGGTCGCGGTTGATCTGGGGATAGTTCTGGCACATCAGATCGCAGGAACGGAACAGAGAGACGACGTGATCGAGCAGGCCTCCGATGTAGGCGTGATGCAGCGTCTTGGCGGCGGGTGCGTTGCGGTAGGCGGCAGCGATTTCAGGATCGGCCATGAAGGCCTGGACCAGCGACTTGAGATGCGGATTCTGGAATGAAGTGACGAAGTTGGTGAGGGTCTGCCAGAGTTCGTCAACGTCCTTGGTGGTCTTGGGAAGATAGTCGGCGAAGTCGATTTCGGATTCGCCCAGCTTGCGCAGCTTGTGGATTGTGAGCTGAAAGCGATTCTTGTACTTGTTGATGAGGCCCTTGATCTTGAGGAAGTCGTCCTGCTCGAAGGCGTCGAGGACTTCTTCGACGTTGTCCCACATTTTGGCTTCGAGCTGGCCGCTGCGGTCCCCGAGAGTGAGAGCCAGGTAGGGCTCGCCGGTTTTCTTGGGCTTGATCTGCTTGCCGACGACGACGAAGCTCGAAGTGATGACCTTGTTTTCGTGGCGCGCGCAATCGCCGATGTAGAAGTCTTTCATCGTTGTCTGAGTATGGCTGTCTGAGTATAAAGCACGCGCCCTACGCGAGGATCAGAGGAAGCCCAACTTCTTATGTTTCTTCTTGCCGAGCTTCTTGGCGTCGGCTTCCTTGGCAGCGGCGGTTTCGACGGGCTGGGTCTGGTTGGGGCTCATTCCAGTATCGATGTAGCCCTCTGCGTATTTGATGTAGGCGTCTTCCCGCAGCTTGGTGAGGTAGGCGCGGAGTGCGGGCTGCAGTTTCTGGTAGTAGAGAGCGTCTTGAATATGCGGCAGCGCGTCTTTCAGAGGAGGGATGCCGGCCTGCTGGTGCTCGTCGACTTTCAGGATTACGTATCCCTGCTTGGTCTGGATGACGTCGGTGACTTCGCCGGTTTTCAAGGCGAAGGTTTTGTCTTCGATTGATTTGGCGAGCTTGCCCCGCTCGAAGGTGCCCAGGTTCCCGCCATCGGCGGCCGAAGGGCCGTCAGAATATTTCTTGGCGATGTCGTCGAAGGCGGCGCCGTCGTGAATCTGCTTGAGCAGATCGTTGGCCTTGGCTTCGGCGGCGCTGAGGGCCGCGGCATCGGCTGCCTGACGAGCTGCGTCATCGGCGGGCGGAGTGGTGGGTGTCGTGGCGGCGGGTGTGCTGGGGTCGGTGGCGGGAGTACTTGCTGCATCCGCAGCAGGAGGAGCGGCGGCAGGTGGAGCGGGAGCAGGCGCGACGATCTTTGGCGCGACCAGGATCTCACTCAGGCGGATGTACTCCGGCTGCTCCATCTCGCTCTTGTGTTCGTCGTAGAACTGCTGGACCTCTTCTTTACTGACGGAGAGGTGGCTGCTGACTTCCTCGCCAATCACCTTTGGGTGATGATCTGGTTGCGCTTGTTCTGCTTGAAGTCTTCCCAGGAGATGCCCTGTTTGACGGCTTCCTTTTCCAGGTCCTCCATGGAGTCGAGCTTCATGTCTTTGCGCATCTTGTCGAGTTCTTTGATCAGCTCGGTGTCGCCGGTAATGCCGAGGTCTTTGCCTTTGTCGAGGAGGAGTTGCTGGTCGACGAGATCGCGGAGAATGTCTTTTTCACGGTCGGCGTAGAGTTTGTCGGGATCCTTGGAATTCTGCTGTTTCACTTCGTCCCGGAGCTGATCTTTGCTGCGCTCAAACTCCGACTTGGTGATGATCTGGTTGTTGACGCGGGTAATGATCTCTTCGACGATTTGGCCGGAGGGCTGAACCGCGGGCGCAGGGCGCGAGCGGAGCCTTGGGTGCGGCAGGCTGTGCGCAGTTTGTCCGGCGGTTTGACCAGCCGTTTGTCCGGCCACTAAGGCGGGCAGACAAACGCAAGCAATGAGGAGCAGGCAAAGTTTCTTCATAGGATGTATGGGGCCGCCACGCTTCCTGGGCTTGCGGGCAAAAGAGTGGGTTCAGGCCGATAGGGTATTTTACTCCTTCGGAGCGAATCCCGTAGCACAGCCCATTGATTGGACGCGGTACAGGAGGGGAAACTAGGAACATTGGCAGGGGCTAAAGCCCACATGGAGTTGCCCTTCTACGCGGCGCTGAAGCGCCGCTCTTCCACTATTATGAGTTTTTTCGTGCTCCGCGAGGGATCAGGCATTCCGTATTAAGGCGAGCGCAGTACGGTCATCGCATAGGGGCGCCCCGCCACTGAATTCGCCCACGGCTTTCAAAATCGAGGAGCAGAGTTCCTGGGCGCTGGTGGCCGGGGTCGACTGGAAAAGCTGTTTAATGCCGTCCATGCCGAATTCCTCGCCGCGCTTCTCGTGGTGGCCCTCGCATTCAATCACTCCGCGAGATACGAGCAGCAGAGCGGCTCCTTTTTCCACGGCCACGGTGGGAGCGTCGGACGTGGCATGGGAAAAGAGTCCGAGAGGCAGACCTCCGGAAGTGAGTTCAGTGATTCCCTTGCCGTCGCGGAGAAGCCCGGGAGTATGTCCGGCATTGGTGTAGCAGAGCGTGCCGAACTTCTCGTGGTAGCAGGCGATGAAGGCTGGGCAGGAGCGAACGCCGTTGGAGCTCTCAATGATCGCGCGATTGATGCGCAGACTGAGTTCGGTCATGGCGTCGGATTCATTGATGTCGGGGCGAGAAAAGAGTTCAACGCCAAATTGGCGGAAGATTTCCTGAGCTGTGATCAGGATGCCGCGGTTATCCTCGCGGCGCCCAGCCACATCGAGCAGCCCAAACAGAACGCGCTCGGGGCTCACGCGGACCGAGTCGTAGAAATCCCCGGCAACGCGTTTGCCCACAAAGACCGCCGCGATGTCAGCCCCTTCGATCTTGGGAAATACGGTCGGGACGGGCTCGACCGAGGGTGCGAGCATCAGGGACGCGGGAGTGAAAGAGAGAACGCATGGAAGGCAAGCCCCAGCGAAACTAGCACAGGAACGGGAGGCGAGCAATCGCTTGAGCGAATGAGGGCAATCGAAACTATTCGCCGTACCTGTCGGCGAGATACCGGGCCAAGTCGGACTCAAGCTGGCCGTAGTCGGAGTGGATGGTGGCGCGCAGAGCGGCTTCGGTGGAATTGCCCTGGCTGATGCGCTCCAGGATGCGTTGGATGTCGCTCATGCCATAGGAATCGTTGATGTAGGTCACGGCAGCCAGCGATTCGGCATAGGCCACATAGGCTTCGCCGCCGGAGAATCGATTGAAGCTTCCTTCCAGAGCATTGAGCGGGATGTTACGTTGTGCTTTGAATAGGAGGGAGAGCTGGTGCCCCTCGCCGCCGAGGCTCCTGGGCTCGAGGAACTGGGCGATGCCTTCGTGCAGCCAGGGCGGGCAACGGCCGCCGGAAAGCCTTGCAATGAATGAGTGAGCGAGTTCATGCTTCAGAACGTGCGCCAGTTCCGGCGTCATGGAACTCAATCCGCTGATCGGGATGCGCAGCTTACCGTCATTAATCCCTCCAGACCAGCTGGGCGCGTGAGTGACATCGAAGAAGGCTTGCTCGGTATACAGGGTGACAAGAATGTTGTCGCGGGGCGGATTGCCGAGATCGCGAACCAGGTCGTCATAGTCGGATTCGAGCGCCGCCAGGATTTGTCCGCGAAAGGATTCGGAGGTTTGTTTGCCTTCATAGTGCAGAGTGAAATGGCTGCTTTCGCCCTGAGCGAAGTCGGACTCGACCGTCTGCTCGCGCTGGGCTTTAGCCAGGAACTGCTGGACCGCCGCGTCGGGGCGCAACTCGAGGGAGCTGTTTCCAGGAGGCGACGGCTTCCTTGGTGTGGTCCGAGGCGAACTGGGCAGTAGCCGAGCATGGTGTAAGCATCAGGTGAAGTGGGGGCGGACCGGACGGCGCGCTGGGCATAGGGCAGAGCCTGGGCGGCATTTCCGGTGCGGACCAGCAACGCGGCGTAATAAACAAGGATGGTGGAATTGTCGGGCTGGAAGCGGAGGGCGCTTTCGAAATACTGCCGCGACTGGGCGATGTTGCCGTGATCGAATTCAAATTTTCCGGCAATGAAATCGGCGGTCGCGCTCAACTCGGCGTTGCCTTTCCCTTCCAGGCCGGCGAGAACGTCGGCGTTGACCTTGCCTTCTTTGATGATCCTGGCAACAAGGTCGCCCTCATTGGCCAGGCTGTCAGCGGGAGTGAAGGCGGGAAGGCCGGCTGCCTTCAGTGCCGAATGCGGCGTGAGCGGGCATACCTCCGGCATCGATGTGATCGACGGAGGACTTGGGGATCGCGTAAGAGTCGTCGCCGATATCGTATTCGTAATGATTTCCGTTTTCGCGAACGTGATCGGCTAGGATGGTGCGGCCATTTTTCAGATGGATGGTGTCGGCCCGCGCACTAGCGAGGGCAAACGCCACCGCTATAAAGAGGATGGTGACACGTAGCCGCATTCAGGCGCATTCTAGCAACTGGAGAGAGCCCAACCACGTGACGAAGGTACTACTCAACATGCGAGGCTTGCGGGTCGCGTCGGCGATCTGGCTGGTGGTCAGCGCGCTGTGCGCCGCAAGAGGCGAGAACCCTCCGGACAAGCCGGCTGAGGCGCTTTATCTGCAACTCGGGCAGGTGGGGCTGGATCCGGCGCGGGTGTATCAGGTGAGGGGAGCGTCGCTGGATCGAGCGGCGGTCCACATTACTCTGGAGGACGGCACGATTGGATTCACGCAGGACGTGATGGGCCGGATCACGGGAGCGTTCTTCGAGGGCGACGGCGAAGTGCTGCTGACGCCTCCCAATACCGTCGAACGCAGATCGATGAGCCTGTTCACGGGGATGGCAATTCTGGAAGAACACTTTGCCACCGCCTATTTTCGTTTTAACGATGATGCGGCGACCGAGATGCGGCCCGATCTGCGCGCCACGGACAACAAGCAGGAATTCGTGGAACACTTCGGGGAGACGGCGAAGAATCTGGCGACCGCGGACGCGATGAGGTTGCTGATGACCTTCAGCCGGATGCTGCCGGTGAAAGACAAGACGACTTCGTCAGGGCCAGCCGAGATTGAACCTTCGAATGTGGACGACCGCTTCCTGCATGCGCGGTTGCAAGGAACGAAGCTGGGCGTGTTTGACGTTGTCTTCGATTCAACGGCGGCGGAGCAGGTGCAGGCCGGCCAGGCCAGAATGGCGGAACACGGGGATCTCTATTACGACGTCTGGGCATCATTTTCGACCGGCAGTCCGGATACCGGAGCGACTAAGCGCGACGGGACGGCGTCTCTCCAAGAAACGAAGGAGCATGACGGCCCGGTTGCGGTGCGCCGCTACACAGTTACGACCGAGGTGCAGCCGCCGAAGCGAATTCACGCGACCGCGCGCGTGCAATTTGAGACGAGAGCGGTTGGGGCGCGACCTTGTTGTTTGAACTCTCGCGATTCCTGCAAGTGGAAAGCGTCAAGCTCGATGGCCAGCCGGTGGAGTTCATTCACAATCCGGCGGTGGAAGGGACGCAGCTTTCGCGCCGGGGCAACGATCTTGTGGCGGTGATCCTCCCGGAGCCAACGCGAGCTGGTCAGAAAATCGACCTTGAATTTGTGTACGGCGGCGAAGTTCTGGCGGAGGCGGGTAGCGGATTGCTGTATGTGGGTGCGCGAGGCACGTGGTATCCGAATCGTGGGCTGGCGATGGCGGACTTCGACCTGGAGTTCGAGTATCCGCAGGGCTGGACGCTAGTGGCGACCGGGAAGCCGACACCGGTTTCGCCGGCGGGACACAGCTGCCAAGGCAAGTGGGGAGCAAACGGCGCGCTTCGTATCGGAGCGGCCGATTCCTTTGGCGGGATTCAACCTGGGTAAGTACAAAGAAGCGACGGCGAAAGCAGGGGACGTGATCGTGGAGACGTATGCCACGAAAGGAGTGGAGCGAGATTTCCCGACGCCGCGAATGCAAGTGATCGAGCCGAACCCTTCCGATCCCTCTGCGCGGGAACGGAGGTCATCACGTGCCCAGCAACCCGTCTCCCGCGCAGAACGAGCAGACGGTGGCGGACGCCGCGGCACGAGCCATTCAGTATTACGCGGAGCGGTTTGGTCCCTATCCCTATAGTCGTCTGGCTCTGACGCAGATGCCGGGCCGGGACAGCCAGGGTTGGCCCGGGCTGGTGTTTCTTTCTTCCTACGCGTTTCTGGATCAGGAGCAGCGCGAACAACTGCACTTCGAGCCCTACCGGATCCTGCTGCAGCAATCGATTCCGGCGCACGAGGCGGCGCATCAATGGTGGGGAGATCTGGTTAGCTGGAGCAGCTATCGCGACCAGTGGTTTTCCGAGGGGCTGGCGAATTACTGCGCGCTGATGATGCTGCAGGAGAAGAGATCCCGCGGGCTTTCGGCAGGTGATGGAGAAGTACCGCCAGGATTTGATCGCAAAGAATAAAGATGG
Source organism: uncultured Acidobacteriaceae bacterium (assembly GCA_963701935.1). Taxonomy (GTDB): domain Bacteria; phylum Acidobacteriota; class Terriglobia; order Terriglobales; family Acidobacteriaceae; genus Sulfotelmatobacter. The sequence goes on from CAVPBT010000010.1 coordinate 71,893, forward strand.
GGTCTCTCCGATGGAGGCAGGGCCGGTAACGCTGGGCATGCGACTGCTGTCGTCGCGGTTTCCGGAAGGATATGAAGCGATCCTCTATGGGCGCGGCACGTGGCTGTTTCACATGCTGCGGAGCATGATGAAAGATGCTGCCGCGCAAGAAGGTGGACGCAAGCCGCAGGCTGGCAGTACGGATGAGCCGTTTGTGCGGGCGCTGAGAAAAGTCCGGCAGCGGTATGAAGGCAGAGCGATCAGCACAAACGAATTGATGGACGTTTTCGCGGAAGAGCTTCCCCCGCCGCTGCGATACGAAGGCAAGAAATCGCTGGACTGGTTCCTGGAGGGATGGATCAACGGCACGTCGCTGCCAAAGTTGGAACTCAAGGCGGTGAAGTTCACTCCGAAGGGTACGGGTTCGGTCGTGAGTGGAACGATCCTGCAGAAAGATGCACCAGAGGATCTGGTAACGTCGGTTCCGGTGTATGCGGTGATGGCGGGGAAACAGACAGTGCTGCTGGGGCGGGTATTCGCCGACGGCGAGGAGTCTTCGTTCCATCTGCCGGCTCCGGCTGGAGCGCACAAGATCGTGCTCGATCCCAACGAGACGATTCTGACGAGTCCGAAATAGGGCTCCGAAAAAGAGTCGCAAACGCTGGATTTGTTGTGCCGAATCGGTTCTTCAGTTCTCGAAGCGATTCCCGAAATGGGCGAAAGGGAATCCCGAGCGCGATGTGTCGAAACGGCGCTCCTCACTTAAGTGCTGCATTTCCTTCGGCGAATCCTGCGACGTGCCTGCGGGCTGCTGATGGCAAGCCATCTGCTTATAGAAGAGTGCGGATTGGAAGATGGTTCATCGAGGCATTATCATGTACGTGGAAATGACAGAGACGCTGGAAGAGGCGAATGGGTGGCGTGTGGGTGCGGACGAGAACATGTTGTCGAGAGCGGGGACGATCCTATTCGTAGAGGACGAAGCGTTTGTGCGGGACGTGACCTGCGAAGTGCTGCGATCGGCGGGATATCGGGTCCTTACCGCTAAGAATGCAGCGGAGGCGATGCGCATCTACGAAGCGCGAGGGATGAAGTGGAACTGTTGCTGAGCGATGTGGTGCTGCCGGGCGAGAGTGGGCGGGCGTTAGCGGGGAGACTGCGGCGAGAGAATCCCTGGGCTCAAGGTCTTGCTGGTCACCGGATATGCGGAGCAGATGGAACTGCGGGACGGAATGCAGGAAGAATGTTTGGCCAAGCCATTTTCCACGGAAGTGTTACTGGGAAGAGTGAGGCAATTGTTGGATCGGGTGAGATTGCCGATGGGGACTGAACCTCTGTTCACGCACGCCTGCGGTACCGTGTAGCCTGCAGGATCTGCGCGGGAATCTGGGACAGCGGAACGATGCGTGTGAGGATGCCCAACTCGGCACAAGCCCGTGGCATGCCATAGACGGTGCAGGTCGCTTCATTCTGGCCGATGGTGAGGCCGCCCTGGCGATGAATGGCATTCATTCCTGCTGCGCCGTCGGAACCCATCCCGGTCATGATCACTCCGAGCGCAAGGTTTCTGAAGGCTTCGGCCACCGAGGTCATGAGTACGTCGACCGAAGGAATGTGAAGATAGTCTTCCGGATGCGTGTCGAGGAAGATGATGGCGCGAGAGTCGGACAGGCGCTCGACCCGCATGTGCACTCCGGCGGGAGCGATGTAGACCACGCCCGGCTGGATGCATTCGCCATGAGTCGCCTCGCGCACGGTGACGGCGCACAACGTGTTGAGCCGTTGAGCGAAGGGCGCGGTAAAGCCCGGGGGCATATGTTGCACGATCAGGATGGGGACTGAAAGGTCGCGGGGGAAGAGCGGCAAGATCTGCTGCAGAGCTCTCGGGCCTCCGGTGGAAGTTCCCAAAGCAACAATCGCAGGTGCGGAAAGAGAAGCCGCGGTGAGAGTTTCTGTGCGAGACGAACGCGGAAGCTTCTTGGACAAAGCATCGCTTGACTGCGGTTTCCTCGCTTGCGCTGCGGCCCGAATCTTGGCTATCAGGTCCGGCCTTATATGAAGGATGTCGAGCGAGGCCGGCGAAAGCTGCTTGGGAACGTAATCGAAGGCTCCGGCAGCGAGTGCGTCGAAGGTGTTGCGGGCGTCTTTGTCGGTCACTGCGCTCACCATGAGGACGGGACGCGGGAACTGATTCATGATGTAACGCAGAGTTTGCAACCCGTCGAGCCCGGGCATTTCAACGTCGAGCGTGACGACGTCGGGATCGAGAAGGGCAATTTTTTCAAGCGCGTCCGCTCCGCTGCAGGCGGTGGCTGCAACTTCGAAGCCGGACTCGGAGGCGATCATGCGAGAGAGTGCGGTGCGCATGAAGGCGCTATCGTCGACGACAAGTACGCGGATCGGGCGAGAATCGTCGTCTTGCTTCATGTCCGGTAGATCGTGCGAACGAGGGCACGGACCTCGTCCATGTAGGAATCCATTTCAAACGTGAGGCGGGCCCAGTCAAAATCCTTGAGGCCCTGGCATTGCTGCGACAGGACCGAGAAGCCGGTCTGGTCGAGCAGGTTGACCTGGCGGTTCTCCATGTAGCCGTAGTTCAGTCCGCTCATGCGGCACAGCAGGTCGCTGAGTTCGACCAGCGCCACCAGTCCAGCGTGCTCGCGCGACTCCTGCAGACTGTGGTGCAGGGACACGACCTCGCGAAGGTCGGCAGAAAGGTCCCATTTATCGGCCAGCAGACGGCCGCTCTCGCAGTGCGTGAACCCCAGGACGGTTTGTTCCGCTTCGTGAAGAGGAATTCCCTGGGCGCGTGCGAGCTCGAAGGCTTCCCGGAATTCTTTTGGCAAAACCCACAGATTGACAATGATTCCGAGATCGTGAAGCAACCCAGCGAGGTACGCCTTGCTGGGATCGGGATAGGAAATCTTGCGGGCAAAATGGCGGCAAACGAGGGCGCATCCGAGGGAGTGCTCCCAGAAGACGACGGGGTCGATGCCGCCGCTGTCCTTGGGCATCATGTTGAGCACGCCGCACGACATGGCGATGTCGCTGACCCGGTGGAAGCCGAGCCCGACGATGGCGCCGCGGAGAGAGTCGATTTTCTGCCAGCGGCCAAAGATGTAGACGTCCACCACGTTCGTGGTTGTATCGAACGTCAGATTCCACACGTGCTCGATGATCATGGAGCGCGTTACCCTGCGCCCGGCATTGAGCATCAGGTATTCGAGCAGCGAGAATTCCTTGCCTGTCAGTTCGATCCGGCGTCCGGCGCGTTCGACCAGCCGCTGCACGCGGTCGAGCCGGAGGTCCGCAGCGACCAGCACAGACTCCGACGGCAAATGGCTGCGGCGCACCAGCGCCCGGATGCGCGCGGAAAGCTCGCTGAACGAAAATGGCTTGGCGAGGTAATCGTCTGCGCCGGTGTCCAGGCACTGGACCCGATCTTCCACTCGAGTTCGCTGCGTCAGCACCAGCACGGGCAAGCTGGGCTTTTTCGACCGCAAGTAGCGCAGGACGCTGACCCCATCCAGCTTCGGCAGGTTCAGGTCAAGGATCACAACGTCGTACTCGACTTCCGTTGCTGCTGTCCGGGCCTGCTCGCCATCCGGCAAAACGTCCACGGAGTAATGTTCGCCTTCGAGACCCTGGCGAACGAATCGGGCTAATGCCTCATCATCTTCTGCAATAAGAATTCGCATAAAGTGAACCGTCCTTAATCCAACACGCCAGTCTAGTTAGAAAGCGCTCAGTTGCAGCCAAAACCGAGCCCAAACGAAGGGCTGTAGGTGCAGGAATGGCGCTGAATTTCAAAGCGGGAGACTCGGTGCGAAGGTGGACGCGAAGAGTGTCGTTTCGGTACGAACCTCCGCGGCCAATTCCGTCATGCTGGAGCCCAAGCGATAATCCCGAAGGGAGTTTTCCCGGCCGGAGCCCTGCCTTGCGGGTGTGGAGCAAAACGACGCTGAAGTCTTTGCTGGTCCCGGGCGGGATACTGCTTTTGGGCGTTGCGGTGCTCGTGTACTCGGGCTGGCTGACGCTGGCCCTACCCTCCCTCAGCTTCCTTTACTATTGCGCCCTGATTGGCGGAATGCTGCTGGCTTGGAGATTCCATTCCAGCCGCATCTTCTGTGCGTTGGTTGTGTTGTTTCTGGCCCTGGAAGCGATTGCAGCTTTCGGAGGCGGGCATGTCTCCCCTGGAACGCCCGGGTGGACGGCGGTGGGAGCGACGGCCGTCCTGGTGCCGCTGGATTTCGTTCTCATTGCGCTGATGCATGAGCGTGGTTTCACCGTCTCTGCCATCGCTCCCGTCGGCATCTTCTTATTCGTGCAATCCGTGATCGTGGCTGTCCTTTGCCGCGCGGCTCAGGACATGCCAGCGCCGGTTGTTCGCGGGCATCACGCTGCGACCGCGCTCACGCTGCCGGGTTACGCTCTGCTTGTGTTTGGTGCCGCCGTCGTCTTTCTGCTGGCAAGATTTCTGATCACCCGTAAGCCGGTCGACAGCGCGCTGCTATGGTCGCTCTCCGCTTTCTTCTTGTGTCTGCGCTTTGCCGGCGTCGCGCGCTTATCGACGGTGTACTCGGCGACCGCGGCTTGCATTCTCGCCACTTCGATCATCGAGAATTCATACCTTCTTGCCTATCACGATGAGCTGACGACGCTTCCATCGCGCCGCGCTTTCAACGATGCGCTGCTGCGGTTGCAGTATCCGTATTCGATTGCGGTCGTCGATATCGATCACTTCAAGAAATTCAACGACACCTATGGTCACGACACCGGGGACCAGGTCCTTCGCTTGGTCGCAGCGGGATTATCGCGCGTGACCGGCGGAGGCCACGCGTACCGTTGCGGCGGAGAAGAGTTCAACATCCTCTTTCCAGGAAAGACTACCTCCGAGGTTGTGGATCATCTGGAACAGTTGCGGGCGGCAATCGAATCCTCTGAGTTTCGCCTGCGGGCCGGTGATCGCCGCCAAGCGCCCAGGGGGCCAGATCGCCGCAACGAGCGAACTCGCGGACGCGCGCGTAAAGGCCACGCGATTCGGGAACTCGCGCAGGAGAAATCTCCGGCGCCCCTTTCGGTGACGGTCAGCATCGGGGTTGCAACTTCCGAAGAGGAAGACTCGGATCCCGATCTTGTTCTGCAAGCGGCTGACAAGGCCCTCTACCGTGCCAAAGCGAATGGACGCAACCGGGTCGAGATAGCGTCGTCACCCCGACGCAAGACGCGGGTCAAAACAGCGGGAATTGCCTGAACGCCGAGCCGGCGTGCGCCTCAAAATCCGTTAGAGACGATTCGGCGGGTATGACTTCGGGAACGTGCGGTCCGGACCGTCAACCGTAGGACGGGCATATGACGGTCCGGCTCCGAACGTTTTCGCAAGCACCGCAGGCCGTGCGGTCAGCCGGCGGTCGAAGGCGGGATTGGGCGCTTCCGGCCAGTGCCCCCGCAGACGGGACATTGCAAGCGGATAAAAGCGACACCTTCGGACTTACCGTTCAAGTCCACTGGCTTCGCAACGTATCCACTACCGCCACAACTAGGGCAGTCGTCCGGAGCCACTCCTCTCCCCCCTCATGGTTGAGGGCATTGTCCATCACGTAAGTGCCAAAGTTTCCGCAGAACGTTTTGCGTTACGAATTACGAACAAGATTTTGCGAGTCCGGAACTTCCTGATTTTCTGCAGGCGAGTTGTCGAGCCGATGAAGGGAAAAACTCACGACCACCGCTTTCGACGTGGGTGTATTGCTCCTTAACGCGACGCTCCCGATCGGCACGAGTACATTTGCTTCGGGAAAATACGTGGCGACGCAGCGCCGGGGAATCTCGTAAGGTACTAGGACGAAGCGCGGGGCGCGCCGCAGTTCCTGTTTACCGTCGTTGCGAAAGTGGCTGGTGATGTCTAACAGCTCGCCCGCTTTCCATCCATTTTCCTGCATGTCGTCGGGATTCATCAGCACGACCCGGCGGCCATGAAAAATGCCCCGGTAGCGGTCGTCGAGGCCGTAAATGGTGGTGTTGTACTGGTCGTGACTCCGCAGCGTGGTCATCAGGAACTGTCCCGGTCCAAGAGAAATGGGCTCGATTGTCGAAACGACGAAGTTGGCTTTCCCGGTTTTCGTCTTGTAATCATCGTCCCGTGCGGCATTGGGCAGGTAGAAGCCGCCCTTATGTCGGACGCGGCGGTTCATATCTTCACATCCCGGAACAACCCGCGCGATCAGCTCCCGAATGCGGTCGTAGTCTTCGACCAGATGCGCCCAGTCGACAGTGGTCTTCTCTCTCAGCGTGGCCACAGCCAGGCGCGCCACGATCGCCGGCTCGCTCAAAAGCTGATCCGAGGGCGGCTCCAGGCTTCCCCGCGACGTGTGCACGACGCCCATGGAATTTTCTACGCTGACGAACTGACCTCGATTCGCCCGCGAGTCGCGATCCGTGCGGCCGAGACAAGGCAGGATCAGCGCCTGTTTTCCCGTGATCAAATGAGCGCGGTTGAGCTTGGTGGAAACGTGCACGGTCAGCGTGCAGCGCGACAGCGCTTTCGCCGTAAACTCCGTGTCGGGAGTCGCGGAAAGGAAATTACCGCCCATGGCGAAGAACACCTTCGCTTCACCGCGGTGCATGGCCTTGATCGAGTCCACAACATCCCAGCCATGCTTGCGCGGCGGCTCGAATCCGAAAACCTCCCGGAGCTTATCGAGAAAGCTGTCGGGCATCCGCTCCCAGATTCCCATGGTGCGGTCGCCCTGCACGTTGGAGTGCCCGCTGACCGGACAGACTCCCGCGCCCGGCCGCCCGATGTGGCCGCCGAGCAGCATCAGGTTGACGATTTCCTGAATGGTCGCGACGGCCTGCCGTTGCTGCGTCAATCCCATGGCCCAGCAAGCGATCATCGACTTCGATCGCATCACGACTTCTGCGATCTCCCGAATCTGACGCCGCGAGATGCCGCTCTGCTCGACGATTTCATTCCACGAAGCTGCGGCAATCGCGGCTCGGAAACTCTGCGAAGCCGCTCGTCTTCTCCTCAATAAATGCCTGATTGACGATTCTGCCGGGCTGCCGAGCTTCTTCCTCCAGAATCTCCTTGCACAATCCCTTGAAGAATGCGAGATCTCCGCTCAGGCGCACCTGAACGAAATGCTTGGCGATCTTCGTGCCTTGCCCGAACAGGTGCAGCACGTCCTTGGGATGCTTGAAGCGGGTCAGCCCCACTTCCGCCAGCGGATTGACGCTGACAATGGTCGCCCCGCGCCGGGCCGCCCGCTGCAGGGTCGCCAGCATGCGGGGATGGTTGGTGCCCGGATTCTGCCCAATAATAAGGATAGTGTCGGCGAGCTCGAAGTCTTCGAGCGTGACGGTTCCCTTCCCGACGCCGATCACTTCTTTCAGCGCCAGCCCGGACGACTCGTGACACATGTTCGAGCAATCCGGCAGATTATTGGTGCCGAACTGGCGCACAAACAGCTGATAGAGAAACGCGGCTTCGTTGCTCGTGCGGCCGGACGTATAGAAGATCGCCTGATCAGGGCTGCGCAAGGCGTTCAATTCGCCCGCGATCATGGCGAACGCGTCGTCCCACGAAATCGGTTCGTAGTGGTCGCTGCCCGTGCGCAAGACCATGGGATGGGTTAACCGTCCCTGGTGGCCCAGCCAGTAGTCCGATTGCCGCGACAGTTCGACGACACTCCGCGAACGGAAAAAATCAGGCGTGCACCGCTTTGTGGTCGCTTCCTCGGCAATCGCCTTGACGCCATTCTCACAATATTCGTTGAGAGAGCGATCTTGGTCGGGATCGGGCCAGGCGCAGCCCGGACAATCGATGCCGTCAAATTGATTGAGACGAGCAAGCGTGGCGATTCCTCGGACCAGCCCCGGTTCTTTGAGGGTGACCTCGGCTGCTTTCAGAACCGATTTCAACCCGGCGGCTACGTGGGCGGGAGAACTGACTCGAATGCCATCTGGTCTCAAAAGGCGGCTGGGCGGATGGCACTTCCGCAACCACAGTACGGTCTGGCGCACCGGCACTGGTGGCGTCGTTGACTCCTGATTTAGCTCTCGGCAAAATCTCCCCCACGCACGGCGACCAGTTTACGACAGACGCCGTGGCCCTACATCGTTACCGACGTTTACCCCAGGCCACTGGGTCGGCCAAAATTAAATGGAACCTGTTCTCGCCCCTGAATATCGAAGTATTCAAGCCTTTGGGGAAGTCTGTACGAACGCCTCAACTCTCTCGTCCTGAAAGGAGCGCATCATGATTCTGGGGGTGACTACATCGACATTCACGCTGCTCCATGTGCTGATCAGCCTGGCCGGTATAGGCTCTGGATTCATTGTCGTTTACGGGCTGCTGACTGGGAAACGGCTCGACGGATGGACTGCGATCTTCTTAACCACCACGGTCTTAACGAGTCTGACCGGATTCCTCTTCCCGGTGGAGCACCTTCTGCCGTCTCATATTGTCGGCAGCATCTCGTTGGTGGTACTGGCGGTCGCGATTCTGGCGCGCTACGCTCTACACCTGAGCCATGCCTGGCGATGGATCTACGTGGTCTGCGCCGTTTTGGCTCTGTACTTGAATTCGTTCGTCGCCGTGGTTCAGTCATTCCTGAAGATACCGGCGCTGAAGGCCTTGGCTCCGACGCAGAAAGAGCCGCCATTCCTGATTGCGCAACTGATTGTGATGGCGCTTTTCATTGCGCTGGGCACGCTTGGGGTTAAGAAATTCCACGTCGACCGGACCGTCGCTGCCTGATGGCAAGGGAACAAATGGGCGTCATTGTACGTCGCCAGGCAGTGCTGATTGGCGCAGATCCGCCGGGGATGCTGAAGACGCGTGTCAATCGCGGTGGTGTACGAAGGAAGCACTCGATGGCCCTGCGCGAGTGTCCTTGACGACCGCGCGCGCACAGTTCTTCGGAGATCTGAGTGGTCGCTTCGATCGGCCTGTTGCGACGATGCTGCGCGGACGGAGGCACGGGAAAATGCCTGCCCCAGTCGTGGTAAAATGTAAATCCGCACGCCGGAGAGGTGGCAGAGTGGCCGAATGCGGCGGTTTGCTAAACCGTTGTACGGGCTAACACCTGTACCGAGGGTTCGAATCCCTCCCTCTCCGCCATACTTCCTCTGATCTGGTGCCTGCAAGCCGGTCATACTTGCAGCGAGTCCATGGTGGAACGGACTCATTTCTTGCCTTCCCCGCTCTTCTCCCGACACAAATCGACGCAAGCGCAATGCATTAGTTGGAGATGATCCGGACGGCGACGAGCGAGGATTTGCCGGGAACGGCATTTTCGACAGTCGTGGTGAGCAGAACTTGGAAACTGGGCGGAATAGTTTTGTGGTCGGGAGCGAGATCAAGCAGCTGCTTCCGTAGGTCGGCCATGCGCTCTGGATTCGTGAGGTACTCGATCGCGGCCTGAGAACCCTGCGTGTAGATTCCGTAGATCAGGAGAACGCGCTTCTCTTTTCTTTCATTCGGAAGCATGAGCACCAGAGCGTAGTCCCGGGTCAACTGGTTCGTCACTGGATCGAACTCGGGTTTGTATACGTCCTTCTCGCCGGGCTGAGGATTGTGGTTCAGAATCAGGCCACTCTGAAATTGAAATCCCTTCACATTGAGAAAGACGCGACCGCTCCACGACTGATTGCCCCCAAGCAGGATTGCGTTGTCACCCTTGATTTCCTCGAAATTTACCAGACGGGAAGGCTGCACGGAACAACCTTGGCCGACGCTGGCGAACATCTTGCAGAGATTGACCACTCCGAGGGTTTCACCGACGGAAGTGAAATCGGTCAGGCTGGGCACGAACAAGAAGCGCTTCAACTCGCGGAAATGAATGGTGTCGCGGAATTCCGGCAGGCTCGCCTTGGGTATCTCGTGACCTTCGGAGAGAGTCTGCGGGCTGTCGCCATCGTGAGCCGCGCGCAGTAACGGATGATTTGGGATCGTAATCAGCGGCGCCTCTGCCGGGGGAAGGAATGGCCGCCAGAACCACTCGATGCCATCCGGGAGAGTGGCGAGTTGTGCTTTGGGCGCGGCTTGCACGCCTCTCCAGTAGTTCAGAATGAGGAAGGATGCCAGTGCGAGGCAGAGAGCGCCCAGCATCAGAGTGACCGAAAGATGCAGGCGATTCGGCGCAGGGGTTTTCACATCCTCGATCGGAGGCTGCACGTCCGCAACGGACTCATCCGACGTGGAGCGGCGGAAAACGGGGACGTAATGGCCCGAGGGCAGGTCGAGGCGGATCAGCCCCCCGCGCCCTTCCTCCTCATAGTATTTGTTGAGGAGACGGCGAATCTCGTGCGCCTGCACGCGCACGATCGGATCCTTCTGAGGATTGAAATCGACGCCCCGATCGTAGACCTCGACTCCAATCAGATACTCGTTCAACTTCTCACCATTGCCCAGGAAGGCCTGCTCCGCTACAAACTCGAGAAAACGCGTTTTCTTGGGAGAGTTGGCGAAAAGTTTGCTCTCGAGAACTCGGCGCAGTTCTTCGCGCTTCTCGAAGAGCGAGATGGAAGGGGCTACGGAAGTGTGAACGGACGACACCTTGAAGTCTTCTGGAGATATGGCGGACGAACGCGCTGCCCGCACCAGCGACGTTTCTTGATCAAGTCGCACGATAGCACTGGCGATTGGCCGTGGTCAATGCGGAAGATCGTGATCCCCTCCGCCCACAGATAACGGTTATTTGGGCCGTTAATCGCCGTTATTTTCCCAAATCGGGTCACATATTTGCCCTATCCAACACTGCTTTCTGCCCCGTGATTCACAATCGGGGATTCTGACAATCTGATATGGGCTCCGTGAGGCTGATTGCAGGATGATTCTTGTCTCATCGTGGCCACTGAGCACGTGGTCGGGGTAAGAATCGACCGGAGATTCGCCTCAGTTAACCTCCAACTTAACCTCGATTACCTTGTCAGACCTCCCAAGGGCGCATACAAGGGCGGAAGTGGCCACGACGCCAATCCTCGCAGCAATCCGCAGCAGTCTGTTCCTCGCCGCATTGTTATGTTCTTCGTTCTTGGTCGTGGGCGGCCCTGTCGCAGCGCAAACCCCAGAATTGGTGGTGACGAATCGCTCCGAGGCTCCCGTGCTGACCATCAAATCGGGCGGCGCCGAGGGAAACAAGTACGGGTTTGAAGGTGGCAGGGTCGTCAAGCTGAATCGTACTTACCACCTATTCACGTCAGAAATGGTCGGCGACCCGCATTGGGTCAAGATGAAGCTGGCGCACTGGACGAGCACGGATCGTTTGCACTGGAAGCGGCTCGCAACGCTGGCCGAATCAAGCGGAGATTTTACCGGGAAGGATCCTCGCGCCGCTTTGTGGTCTCCATTGCCGGTTTTTGACCCAGCCGACAACCGCTGGAACCTGTTCTACGTCGCTTATCAAGCGGCACCCGATACGGAGCAGCAGTGGTTAACCAACCATGAAGGAAGGATCTGGCGGGCGGTGTCGCGTACTCCAGGCGTGGATGGAATCGGCGGCCCTTACACCGACGCTGGGGTAATTCTGCAGCGCGGTCCGGGCTCCGACGCGTGGGAGGGCTTGCAAGGAACGGATTCATTCTTTCCGTACCTGGTCGGCCAGCAGTGGTACGCGCTGTATGGCAGCGCTCATACCGAGAAGCTTCCCATATCGTTGTGGCAGGTGGGCTTGGCGAAGGCTCCGGGCGTTGCTGGTCCCTGGGTGCGTTGCACCGAACAGAACCCACTGACGGTAGAGAAGCGATTTATCGAGAACCCGATTGTGACCAAGCTGGAAGACGGAACGTACGTCGCGGTATACGACACCGACGCGCCGAATGCCATCGGCTACACGTTTTCGGCGGATGGCGTGCACTGGTCGGCGGGACAGCATTTGGTGGTGCAGGAAGGCCAGGGAGTCTGGGCGAGCGAGGTGCGAACACCGCTCGGGCTGATTCCCGAGGGAAAGAATTCGTTCACGCTGTTCTACACGGCCAATGAAAAAGTCTCAGGAATGCGGCCTGATGGAAACGGGATCACTTCAACTCCGGGATCGATTGGGTTGGTAGAAGTGGAGTTGCGAAAGACATCCGTCGCAAAGCGCAATTAGAGCGTGCACATATATGGGAACTGTTAAGAACCGACAGAAATCTGATTCGCGGGTTACGGGGAGGCAACATGTCGAGAACTAAGTTGTGCGCTATTTTGTTTTCTGTAACAGCTTTGGTCGTTCTTGCCACGACATTCGCGGCCGCGCAGGTCAACCGCGCCACGATCACCGGGACTGTCACCGACAGCACCGGCGCGATTGTGCCGGGGGTGGAAGTAACTGCCACCAATACCGGCACGAACGTGCCCAGTAAAGCGGTCGCGAATCAGGATGGGATCTTCGTGATCCCGAACTTGTTTCCCGGACAGTACTCCGTCGAGTTCAAAAAAGATGGCTTCGAAACAGTTGTCCATCCCTCCGTCACATTGGCATCGACAGAAGTGGCGCGTATCGACGCCGCGCTAAAGGTCGGTGCGGTGACCGCGACGGTGACTGTCACCGCGGACGCGCCCGTGCTGGACTTGGAAAGACCATCGATCGGCACGAACCTGAAAGGCAGCGTCGTCGAGGAACTCCCCCTCAGCATTTACGGAGGCCGAACCGTTGAAGACTTTGCGGTTGCAATCACGCCCGGATATTCGATCTACAGCAGTCCGTACGGCGCGGTTGTAAACGGCGGACAGTGGTTTACCAAGGATTACACAGTGGATGGCACTTCGGCGACGGGTGACATCCCCGGAAATTCGATGCAAGCCGGCCCTAGCATGGAGGCGGTGCAAGAGGTACAAGCTCAGACGAGCGGATTGGATGCCGCCAGCAGCATCACTGCTGGAGGGGTGATGTCGTTCAACCTGAAGTCGGGAACCAACAAGCTGCATGGAGGCGCTTTCCTGTATGGCGTGAATGAGCTGTTCGATGCCAACACGTGGAACAATGACAATCAGGGATTACGGAAAGACAAGCGGCGTGCCTGGGACTACGGATTCAGCCTGGGCGGGCCGATCATCAAGAACAAGACTTTCTTTTTCGGCACTTTTGAGCGCTATGACCAAGTAGACCGCAGGCTCGGCGGGTTCAGTTCAACGGTCCCGACGGCTGCCTTCCTCAGCGGGAATTTCGCCGCCTTGCTGGGCCCGCAGCTGTGCACGCAGCCCGACGCCAGCGTGGGGACGGATTGCACCAGCGCGGGAACAACGCCAATCTCAGTGCAGAACGACGCAGGCCAGTCAGTGCTGCTGCAAGAGGGCATGATCTTCAACCCGGCGACTGGGAATCAGTTTACGGGCAACGCCATCCCTTCCACGATGTTCAGCAGCGTGGCGCAAAAGATCAATGCCATTTACCAGAAATCCTACGTGCCGGTGGGAACCGGAATTCTGAACAATCAGCTTCCTCTCAGCAACTCACCATTCCAGAAGTACAACTATGTAGTGATCAAGCTTGACCACACCTTGCGGGAGCAGGATCACTTGTCGGGATCCTGGGTCTACAATCACAAGCCCCGAACCTTGGTAGACAGCGGAGGCGTTTGGTCCCCCGGCACGACGGACGGCGGGCCGCTCTCCGCCGCGAGAACCAACTTATTTCATAACCATCAGTTCCGGGCCACTGAATCGCACACTTTCTCATCCCGCGTGCTGAACGTCCTGAACTTCGCGTACAACTACGACTGGCAGGGAGACGAGCCCGCGGCTTCGGGCAACTGGGCGTCTCAACTTGGGTTCGGAGACACCGGCGCGACCAACTTCCCCATCATATCCTTCGACAATGCGCCGGTCGGGGTGAACAACGGCTTCAACGAAACCTTTATCGGCAACTCCTTCCAGGGTAACTTTTCGGGAGCGACCATCATTACAGGCGATACCGTCACCTGGACCAAAGGCCGTCACAGCCTTAGTTTCGGCGGAGATTTCCACGCACATCAGGTGAACAGTCACAGCGGATCGGGGGCTCTTGCCTTTAACTTCGCCAACAACACGACCGGTGCGGCGAGTCAGCCCTATGGCCAGTATGTAGGGTTCGGATTTGCCAGCTATCTCCTGGGAGATGTGAACACGGCTAGCGAGACGACGCCCTACAACCTCTACGGGCGGCAGAAATCAATGTCTCTTTTTGCCGAGGACAGCTACAAAGTCACTCCCAAACTGACCCTCAACATGGGCCTGAGGTGGGATTACACCTTCCGCTTCCACGAGAAATATGGCCACTGGGCCAACTTCGACCTGAACGCAATCGATCCAACCTACGGTGTTCCGGGCACGCTGGTGTTTGCCAAGGGAGGTGGCGACAGTTTCGAAAAGAACGAGTACGCCAAGAACTTCGGACCGCAGATCGGGTTTGCCTATAACCCCTGGAACAAAGTGGTCTTCCGAGGTTCCTTTGGCATCATCTACAACCCGGTCGGCGTGGCGTATTTCCAGGGCACGCCCAACGGTTTCGCCCCAGGTTTCAAGGGAACAAACCAAATGAACAACCCGTTTGACTGGGACAGCGGTTATCCGGGCGTTTTCCAGCCGGGAAACAAGAACGTTGATCCCACGTTCCTTTTTCCAGACGTTACCGTTGACCCCAGGGCTTTGCGCGTTGGCTACAGCGATGCGTTCAACTTGGGCGTGCAGTATGAGATCACGCCCAATATGCGCGTCGAAGGTTCCTACGTTGCCAACCGTGGCCACCGGCTCACCGATACCTCTTTAGCTTGGAACGAAGGCCCAACCTCAACCTTCTTGCGGCTAGCCCAGCAGTACCCCAGTTTGAACGGGTTTAGCAATTATGTTTGCAGCGCGGCCGACGCAGCTTCTTACGGCATCAGTTATCCGTACTCGGGCTTCTGCGGTCCGGTGCTCTCAGCGATCGCTCCCTATCCCCAGTTAGCTCAAGCGGAATCGAACTACTGGTACTATCCAAACCTGTTATATGTGGGTCTGCCACTGGGCCAGAGCTACTACGATTCCTTCATTGTGGACGTTGTCAAGCGCACCGGACGCGGCTTAACCATGGATATGAGCTACACCTGGTCGCGTCAGGAAGGCGACAGCTTTTCAGCGCAGCAGGAAGGCAATGGCTACTACACCGCGATTCAGGATTTCAACAACATCGGAGTGGCAGCACACTCTCTGACCGGATACGACTTAACCCACGTCGTCAAGGGATACGTCAGCTACGAGTTGCCCTTCGGCAAGGGCCGCCGCTGGATGGCCGACCAGAACCGATGGATCAACGGCATCCTGGGCGGATGGAATATGACTTGGCTGCTCGCCTACAACACCGGCCAGCCCTTCGAGGTTTCTGCGCAGAATCCGTATTGGCCGCAGTGGGGCAACATCTATCCAAATTTCAATCTGAACGGCTTCCACGGACCCAACGATCCAACCAAATTCCCGACGGTACAAATCTACATGCCAGCGAGCGTGGCGACTCAACCTGCCGCGGGACAACTGGGCCAGGGTCCTCTGGCCATCTCGGGCTTGCGGTGCCCCGGCGCGGCAAGCGAGGACGCCAGCTTGCTCAAGTATTTCCCAATGGGACCGGACGGGCGCTACAAGCTCTCGTTCCGGGCTGAGTTCTACAACGTGTTCAACCGCCACTACTACAACATCAACGGCTGTGGTGGCAATCGTTCCACCATCGGCAACGGCGACTTCGGGCAGATTTTCGGAGTCACAGATAACCCCCGCTATGGGCAATTCGGATTTCGCTTCGAGTTCTAAGAAGGCGCAGTCAATCTCCTGAGCAGCCCGCAGAATGTTGCGGGCTGCATCTTTCTTGCGGCGATTCGAGTAGGCTAGGATTGTCGTGCATTGCTGCGTGAACTTTGCGCGAACGCTGAAACAGACGGACGTGCGCTGGACGCCGACGGTATTCGAGAAGATATGAGTCAGAGCGAACGAGAGCGTTTTCGATTGCGATCCATGGTGCATCTTGCCGTATTCCTATGCATGCTCGCGTGCGGTCTGACCTGCTGGGCCGATCCTGTCCTGCCCACGCTGATCAGTGACCACATGGTCCTGCAGCAGGGGCGGGAGGTTCATCTGTGGGGCACAGCGGATGCGGGTGAAGCCATAACGGCGTCCCTTGCTGGCCATACCGCGAATGCAACAACTGATGCCGCGCGCCGCTGGATTGTCCGGCTCCCGGCAATGTCGGCCGGAGGGCCCTTCACTCTCACGATTCAGGGAAATAAGAAGATCGAGATCAAGGATGTGATGATCGGAGAAGTGTGGATCGCCTCCGGTCAATCGAACATGACGTTCTCCCTCGATGGCTCCGAGGGCGCAGCTACGGAAGTCCCGAAGGCCAACTATCCACAGATCCGGCTGTTCACTGTCCCCAGAAAGATCGCGCTGTCGCCGCAGGAGAATACTCTTCCGGCCGCTTGGAAGATATGCACGCCCGACAACGCCAAGGGATTCTCCGCGGTCGCTTATTTCTTTGCCCGCGAACTCCAGCGGAAGTTGAATGTTCCCATCGGCGTCGTTGAGAGCGCATGGCCTGGGACTGCGATCGAAGACTGGATTTCCCCGGATGCTTTGCAGGCCGATGCAGATCTGAAACCGGTTCTCGAGGAATGGAACCATGCGACGCCGGCAGTGAAGAGGTTCGCCGAGAGTTCCCTCCCGCTCGATCTTGAATTTGATGATTTCGAACTGATTCCAGCAGCGTCCGCCTCCGCGAGCAAGCTGCTCGCGAACTTTGACGATGGAACGGCGCGGGTTTCCACCGGCGGATCGTTCACTTACACCTGGGAAGACGCGCCCGACGCGCCCTTTGAACTTGTGGCCCCGGGGCGCGGAGGAGTCGGGTTCACGGCCCGCATTGCCGGGCACCTCGACGGGACACAGGATTCGATTGTTGGTGCCAACTATAAATTGGACGGTACCGCCATCGACCTCAGCGCCTATGCCGGCATCCGTTTCTGGGTGAGAGGGAGTGGGTCTTTCCGTTTTCGATCGAAGCAGCCTACTGTCACCGACTGGGACGACTACGCTTCCCCAGTTATGAAAGCGTCGTCCGAATGGCGAGAGATCACCGTTTGGTTTCGCGACCTTCGTCAGGATGGCTGGGGAGTTACGCAGCCCTTTACTCACGACGCGCTCACCGGGTTCACCATCGAGAGCCTGACAACCGCAGAGTATGCTCCGATTCCCGTCTCCGGGCTGTACGAAGGCATGATCACGCCACTGCTTCCGGCGGCATTCCGCGGCGCAATCTGGTACCAGGGCGAGAGCAACGTGCTCAAGGCTCACCAATACCGGAAGCTGCTTCCTGCGTTGATCGGGAGCTGGCGGGATAGCCTGCATGATAAGGATCTGGAGTTTTTGATTGTGCAACTTCCCAATCACGGCGCCATACCCGACGAGCCCGCCGAATCCGCGTGGGCCGAACTGCGCGAGGCGCAGTTCATGACCATGCAGCACGTCCCAAAGACGGGCATGGCGATCACGATCGATGTCGGAGACCCGAAAGACCTTCATCCGCACCGCAAACTGGAAGTTGGGCAGCGGCTCGCGTTATGGGCCGAGGGCACGATCTACAAGCAGCCGATCGAATACTCTGGACCTCTGTATGAATCCATGCGGATCGAGGGTGGTGCGATCCGTGTGCGCTTCGCTCACGTGGGCGCTGGTCTCGAGGTGCGCAATGGGGAGGCTTTGCGCGGATTTGCCGTGGCGGGCGCGGATCGCAAATTCCACTGGGCCGAGGACCGCGTCGACAGCGACACGGTCGTCGTTTCCAGTCGAGAGGTACCGAGCCCCGTGGCTGTGCGCTACGCGTGGGGCGACAGCCCGATTTGCAACTTATTTAATAAAGACGGCTTGCCGGCATCTCCATTCCGGACCGACGATTGGCCGGGAATCACCCAGTAGCGACTATGGCCCCAGTCGCTGTCGCGGCGAATCAAATGCTCAGACCGAGTCGACAGACCGTTGGCGGAGTGCTTGCGACTATCTTCTTATATGCACTCTCATGCCTGGCACGAACGGCCCAGCCTGTACCGCACTCATCGGCATTCTTCGTCGATTGCAGCAGCAAAGCTCAAACGAATGACGGCCGGTCCGCAGATTCACCGTGGATCAGCCTTGAGCAAGTGAACGGACACGTATTCGCCCCCGGGGACAAAGTAAGCTTCAAGCGCGGCAGCGTGTGCCACGGAACACTCTGGCCCAAAGGCAGTGGCACGGAATCCGAGCCTATTCGCTCAACTGCATACGGCACCGGAGTGCGACCCAAGATCGTCGCGGATTCCAAAGACGAGGAAGTGCTGAAGTTGTTCAACCAGGAGTTCTGGAATATCGACTCGCTCGATCTTGCAGGCGCGAACACGTTCGGCGTATTCATCAGCGGAGACAAAGGCATCCTCCACCATATTCATCTGACGAATCTGCTGGTGCACGATGTCGGCGGTGCGGAGATGAAGCATAAGGAGAGCGGACTCGTGGTGATCTCCCCGGGAAGCGTCGAGCAGCGCTTCGATGATGTCCTAGTCGACGGCGTGACAGCCTACAACACGCAGGAATGGGTCGGCATCATGGTCGGCGGCGGCAATTTTGGGTGGCCGCCTGAGGAAACGTGGAGCACGCACGTCGTCATTCGCGATTCCATCGTGCATGACGTGCAGGGAGACGGCATTGTGCTCTTCCGCGTGCGCGATGGACGCATCGCTTCGAGTGTCGCCTGGAATACCGGAATGCAGGTGACGGAGAGCATGGGAACTCCGAATGCCATTTGGACGTGGATGTGCCGCGACTGCGCTGTTGAACAGAATGAAGCATTCCTGACCGATAGCCCGGGCGTGGATGGCGGCGCGTTCGACATCGACTACGGCAACACGAACAACTCTGTCATCGACAATTTTGGACACGATACCCAGGGATATTGCATCGCCGTTTTCGCCGCCGGGTACATTACGCATCACAGCGAGGTGCGGGGAAATACCTGCCTGAACAACGGGCGGAGTCCGCGCATGGCACAGTTTCAAGGAGCCATCTTCTTACATACATGGAATGACGGGAAGGTGGACGGACTCGTCATGGAAAACAACACCATCTATTGGAATCCCCCAGGAACTGCTCCCGCAATTGTCAACGATGCGGTGTTTCAAGGTGACGCCATCTTCAGGAACAATTGCATTGATTCCACCTCGCCATGGATGATTACAAGCAACAGTGCGCTCCATCTCGAGAAGAACCAGTACACTCTTTACTCGCACGATGGCATGTCGGACGACAGGTGGAAATACGGGGATATCGTGTTTCACGGCTTTGCGGATTACCAGTCGCAGAGTGGCGGAGACGCCGGAAGCAGTTTTCGCCGAATTGCTTCGACAAGGCCAGACTCAGCCTTGGGGCAGGAAGCGGCAGCAAACGCACCGCAACTGGACACAACTTATCATGATCTGCTTTCGCAGCCCCTGATCGCGATAGAAGACGGTGCGATCTTGCATCCGCAAGCGCGTGGCAAGTGGACGGTGTATGCCGAGATGTCTGGACGACTCGATCCCGACGGCCTTCTCAATGAGCCCGACCGCAAGCAATTGACGATCCTGAATAGCCTCACGAAGCAGTTTCACGGCAATGGACTCGCAGCGGTGATTGCACTACGCGAGATTCCGAAGAATGCTTCGGGAAGAGGATCTCTCAGCAACGCAATTTCTGATCTCAACTTCGGGGCTGCTCGGTTCGTCGTGGCACCAGATGCGGGACAAGCTACATCAAGAGAACCGCTGTTGCTGCTGCTCACGCCCGATGGGCATTTAGTCAGGGCCTGGCCAACAGGTGCCGGAGCAGCCGAACTTGGCATTGCGCTGCGCCGGGTGCTGGGCGATCCTGCATATGCGCAACTCGGAGATTCCCAAGGCCACCAATAAATTACAATCCCCGCTGCAGGAGGATTCCATGGCACATCAGGTGAAAGAACAACGTGGCAACGTGAGTTTTATTCAGAAAGTATTCATGCTAGCTACCTTGATCGCCTTGCTTTCGGTCGGCATGTATTCCGCGCAGAAGCCCTCTGAGACCACGAACGCATCGGTCGAGGCTTTTCTTGGCCGTTGGGACCTGACCCTGAAGACTCCGGGGCGCGAATATCCCTCGTGGTTGGAGATCACTCAAGAAGGTGGGCAACTCGGAGCTCGAATGGTGAGCCGCTGGGGACACGCGCGGCCGCTCCCGAAGATTGAGATTTCGAACGGCCGGATCCTGTTCGTATCTCCCAAAGAGGAGGAAGACCGGAAAGACGACATGGTCTTTGAGGGCAAGCTCTCAGGGCAGACGCTGGTGGGGACAACGACTGGTCAGGACGGAACTCCATGGCAGTGGACGGGCGTGAGAGCGCCATCGCTGAAGAGAAAGAACGCCCCGCAGTGGGGAAAGCCGGTGCAGTTATTCAACGGCAAAGACCTGACCGGGTGGAAGATGAGCGATCCGAATGCATCAGCGAAATGGCAAGTCGAAAACGGAACGCTGGTGAGTCCCGGTCATGGCCCTGAACTTATTTCGGATGCCAAGTTTGAGGATTTCAAGTTACACGTCGAATTCAATTGCGCCGCTGGATCGAATAGTGGCGTCTACCTGCGCGGTCGCTACGAGTTGCAGATCGAGAACGATCCCGAACCAGAAGGACCGACCATGCGCACTGGAGGAGTGTATGGCCTTCTGGCGCCGTCGCCAGAACAGCCGCGCAGGCCGGGAGAATGGCAGACCTACGACATCACTCTGGTGGGGCGAGTCGTCACCGTCGTACAAAATGGTCAGACGATTATTGATCAGCAGGAGATTCCGGGCATCACCGGCGGGGCTTTGGATAGCAACGAAGGCCTGCCTGGACCGATCTACCTGCAGGGTAGCGAGGCCGGACACGTGGCGTTTCGGAACATCACGATCACGCCGGCAAAATGACAATTCCTACGAATTCAACGCGGCCAGCAGGAGAACCAAAGGCGCGTTCCAGTTAATGCAGATTTCGTTCATGGAATACGCCGCCTGGCTGTCGCTGTACATCTGCATGGGTGGGCGTTTTGGCAACGCCCACGCAACCGGGTCAGAAGGATGGGCGTTGGGTCCGCCCGACAGGAGTCCTGGCCATGGAGCGGCAATGTTATCGGCGCCGCTCGGCCGGTGATGGGGATGCTGGAATGCTTTCGTCCCTAACTGCGTGACCCAGGACAAATCCCAGCAATTGCGCCCGATCAAGTAGTGCAAATTTTCCGCCGCTGCCTGGCGGAACTCATCATTCTTCTGCAGGCGATCAGTGACGATCAGTTGCAGCGACTGATTGCCCGCTACTCCGTTCGAACCCCAGACATAGTCTGAGAGCGACAGAGTGTTTCCGTAGCCATTCTGGCGGCTGTTCTGAACCAACGCGTCCGCTTCACGCTCGCTGGATTCGCCAATCAACGCCAACAGCTCGCCGGAGGCGCCTTTCCGCTCGGTCATCGCATACGTCCAGAGCGCAAGAGCCGAAAGATCGTTCCAGCCCGGCGCCTTCACGCGCAGCCCGTTGCCTGTCCGCAGAGAGGCGACACCGCTCTCGAATGCCTGGCGATATTGTTCGTCGCCGCTGGTGCGCCAGAGTTCCGCGGCAGCCCAGAGAATTTCATCGCGGCAGTCGCCGTCTCCGTACTCGCCGGTGCGAATGCCCTCGGGATTGCGGAACTGCACGTCCGGATTCTTGCTGGCCCATGCGTACGCTCTCTTTGCTGCGTCAAGGCAGGTCTTGGCGTAGGCGTCGTCGAAAGGGCCGTAGCAGCGAGCGGCAATCGCCGCAACCGCGGCCAGATCGGCAGTCGCGCAGGTGCTCTTGAACGGAGCTGATCCAGTCCCGATCACGTAGCTGATCATGTGATCGTCTTGCGGCATCACGAACGCACAGAAGTTTTCGCTTGTCTGCTTGTGCCACACGCCCCCGTCGGCGTCCTGCAAGCTGAGCATCCAATCGAGATTCCAGCGGATTTCCGCGAGAAAGTCGGGGAGCTTTCCTCCGGATTCAGGAATCTTCAAATCCAGCTTGCTCACTGCGCCGTTGAACATCTCCCAAGCCCAGAGGAGCGTTCCCGTCGAGATACCGGAATTCACCTCGTACCGGCCGTAGTCCCCGGCATCATGCCACCCGCCGCGATTCTTGATGGGGCCACTCTTTCCGGATGTCTTGTGATACTCAGCCGCCAAGTGACATGCGGGATGTGAATAGCCATTCCCCAAGTCAACGTTGCAGCCGCAGCGCTGGCCGTAGTAGCCCCGCATGGTCAGCCACAGTGCCTGGCGATAAACGTCATTTCCAATTTCAAAAGGCGCGCTCTTCCCGGTCTCGGTTTCGAGAACGTACTTACCCGGCTGGCGTACTGGCGAAATATCGGCAATTTGAAGGCGGTCTCCTGAAGCCGCGTCGTCGCGGGCCGCGTCCGGTTTTCCTCGCAGCACAACTGCACCACTGCTAACGGCACGCACCGTGAACGTTGCGGACGAAGCGCGCAGCGTCACAAGCTTCGTCGCGTTCGGCAGATACCCGAGTTGATTGAAAACGATGGGGCTGGCGTCAGTCGCCGCTTCGGCCGTGCTCCACCTTGAACTCAGCCAGAACGCCGTTGGAACGGCGGCCGCTCCGCCGCAAACCGCCGCGACTTTGATGAAATTTCTTCGTTGCATGGGTCAAGCGCAAATTAGCAACAAGCAGCGCCCTCGAAGGGCAGGCTCTACGAACTGGCTCTCATATCACTCGACGTCCCTCCCGCTGCGGGAACGTAGCACTTCTGCGTGTAGTCCATCACCATGCGATCGGCGTTGAAACGCCAGCCCAGCGTGCGGATCGTCCGCTTCATGCGTCTGATCCAGCCTCGCGGCAGGCCATCGCGATCGCGCTGGTAGTAGAGTGGAATCACCTCTTCGCGAAGCGTTCGCATCAAGTCTTCGCCATCGCGCGTATCGTGCACGCTCATGTTGGAGTGAGTCCGCCCGGTCCCGATCGAGAAGCCGTTCATTCCGTCATAGGCTTCCGCCCACCAGCCGTCGAGGACGGAAAGATTCAGGCCGCCGTTGAGAACCACTTTCTGACCGCTCGTTCCCGAGGCCTCCAACGGCCGCCGTGGATTGTTGAGCCAGACATCGACGCCTTGCACAAACCTGCGCCCGACGTTGATGTCATAGTCCTCGACGAACACGAACTTGTCGCGGAACTTCGGATCCCGCATCAACTCGGCAATCTGTTGCAGCACTCGCTTGCCCGGTTCATCCAGCGGATGCGCCTTGCCGGCAAACACGAACTGCACCGGGCGGTTCGGATCATTCAACATGGAAGCCAGCCGCTCGATATCGGTCAAGATCAGATTGGCCCGCTTGTAGGTGGCAAACCGGCGGGCGAATCCGATGGTAAGTGCGTCCGGACTCAACACGCGCTCCAGACGCTGGAGCTCCTCTCGAGATTCCGTGCGGCGCTTCGCTTGTTCGACCGCCCGGCGCCGCACAAACTCGATGAGTTGCGACTTCAGGTTGAGGTGCGTCTCCCACAATTCGCCGTCATCGACACTCTCGATCCCGAGCCAGATCTTGGCCTCGCTGCTGCGCTGGTGCCAGTCCGTGCCCAGGTGGCGGTCATAGAGGCGGAACATCTGCGGCGCCAGCCACGAGGGAACGTGCACTCCATTGGTGATGTGTCCAATGGGAACGTCGTCTTCCACCTTGTCGCGATACAGCCCGGTCCACATATGGCGCGAAACCTCAGCGTGCAACGCCGAAACCGCATTGGCGCGCCGCGAGAGTCGCAGCGCCAGCACAGTCATACAGAAAAGCTCATCCGAATTGCCGGGATTTTCACGGCCCAACCCCAGCAGGCTTTCCTTGGAGAGTCCCAGCGCCTCGCGAAGCGGTCCGATGTGCTCCTCGACCAGACCGGCATCGAATCGGTCGTGTCCGGCAGGCACCGGAGTGTGCGTAGTGAACACTACCTCTCGCGAGACCCGCGGAACCGCGGCGTCAAACGGGAGCCCTTCCTCCTCCATCCGCATGCGAATCGCTTCCAGCACCGCAAACGCGCTGTGGCCTTCGTTCAGGTGAAGAACACCGGGAGATATCCCCAGAGCTTTCAGAGCCCGCAGCCCTCCCACGCCCAGCAGCAATTCCTGACGAATGCGAATGCGGAGATCCCCGCCATACAGGCGCGAGGTCAGTTGGCGGTCCTCGGGAGCATTTCCCTCCACATCAGAATCAAGAAGCAGCAGGTCCCGGCGTCCTACATCCACGCGCCAGACTTTTGCTCTGATCCGGCCGCTGCGTGTCTCGATTTCCACTACGATCGGCCTGCCGTCCTTCCCGATCGCAACTTCCATCGGCATCTGGTTGACGTCGGTCTTAAGATATTCTTCGCGCTGCCATCCGCCTTCATCGAGCCGCTGCCGGAAATAGCCCTGGCCATAGAACAAACCAATGCCCACCAGTGGAATGTCCAGGTCCGAGGCGCTCTTGATGTGATCCCCGGCCAGCACTCCGAGTCCGCCGGAATAAACCGGCAGCGACTCATGCAGACCAAACTCGGCCGAGAAATAGGCCACCGGGTGAGGCCGCAGAACACCAGCATGCCTCGTGCCCCAGGTTCGATCGGCCTCCAGATACTCCAACAGGCGGCGATACGCGTAATTCACCCGGCTGTGCAGCATGAGTTCTGCGGCACGGGTTTCCAGCTTGGCGAGAGGAAGTTCACTCAGCAGTGCGACGGGATTATGGTTGAGTTCATTCCATCGCGCCGGATCCAGATCGAGAAAGAGGCTGGAGGAATTGTGGTCCCAACTCCACCACAAGTTGCGCGCCAGCGCCCACAGCCGCTCCTGCAGCGGAGCAATGAAACGATCGAGCGTGCGAGCCTCGCTCACGACCGGAGCCACCTGAGTGGCGGCTTCCGTCAACATCCGGATTTCATCTTCGCCGAAAACCCGGGCCTCGATCGTCTGCACCACCAGAACACCCTGCAGCACGCCCCGTTCGATCAAGGGCACGCCGAGAAACGACTGGTACGCATCCTCGCCGGCGTCTCGAAAATACTTAAACCGGGGATGGTTCTTCACCTGTTCAACTGCAACTGGGCGCACCAACTCCGCCACCAGACCAGTCAGGCCCTCGTGCACTGCCATCCGCAGATTGCCGATGCACTCCCGGCGGAGTCCAACTGTTGCAGCCAATACCAGATTGGCGCGGTCCGGCTCCAGCAAGTACGCCGAGCACACATCGGTGCGAAATCTCTTGGCGATCAAGGCAACCACATTCATCAGCGTTTCCGCCGGCTTGCCGCCCTCCGCCGCGAGATCCGCAATCTCTTCCAGGCTCAGGACATTCCTGACTTCGCTCGAACGCGCTCCTTGCTCCGTCTCTTCAGCTACTCTCTCGTGTGCTTCCAATCTGGTTCGCTAGCCTCCGTAAGGGTCTTAAACTTGATCTGCCGAGTTACGAT
Source organism: uncultured Acidobacteriaceae bacterium (assembly GCA_963701935.1). Taxonomy (GTDB): domain Bacteria; phylum Acidobacteriota; class Terriglobia; order Terriglobales; family Acidobacteriaceae; genus Sulfotelmatobacter. The sequence goes on from CAVPBT010000010.1 coordinate 97,338, forward strand.
CTGCCCAGCTTCACTTTGTAGAACTGCTTGGATGATGTCATCGGCGGCAGAGATTGAATTCTTTCTATTGTACGGGCAACGGATGAAATCGCGAACCATGGACCGATTTTCCCTGAGCGGCGGACGCCGGCGCCCACGGCCTCGGGCAATCACCTCGGCCACTTTCTGTACCGCGGAGCCGTCTTCCGTCTGCTGTGTGACCACGAAAACCTTATTTGCTTGCGTTCTCGATAAAGAGTAAAATCGGCCCCAATCCAGCCAACCGATGGGAGGCCTACGTCCGCTTTCTCTCGGCGTTTCGAGCATGCAAGTTTGGATCGACCATCCGCTGGAGGGCAGATGAGTCCGTTTCAACTGCAGCTCACTAACTCGGGACGGATTTAACGTCGGGATACTTTTTGAGTACCGCCCGCAAGTCTTTTGCATCTCGCGCGACCCATGGAGTCAGGACAATGAACGGTACCGCCGCACGATTTCTCCGCTTGGGTGTGAGCCTGTCTGGATTGGTGGTTTTGGGTTGGGTATTAACTGGTCAGGCGGCCAAGCCCGCGAAGCACGGAATCCCTTTGACCACCGATTGGAGTCACAGTCACCTGATCTTCTCGCGCCCGGGCACCCCCGAGAAACTTGCCCGGGTGAGCAAAGATCCACGCTACTGGCAACAAATCCAGCGCCGCGAACAAGCGCTCATGATGCCCGCAAGCACGGTCGGAGACGCCGCTGCGCCCGCACCCGTTAAATGGCACGGCACCAAGCTGCGGCGCGATTGGTCACAGGATCTGGGCGCGGGTGCGAGCGTGGGCGCGGGAAACTACCCGGCCAGATTCGCTGCCAGCAGAACCACCGCCAGTTGCACTGCTGATTTCGTCGTCTTCAGCACCGGACTGTTGGGCTCCGTGAACCAAGCCAATATTGTGGCATTCAACAACCTCTATTCCGGCTGCGGCGGGACCGTACCCTCGGTTAACTGGGCCTACAACACCGCGGGCCAGGTGCTCACTTCTCCGTTGATTTCGCGGGATGGCACGCAAATCGCATTCGTTCAAACCAACGTCGGCCAGGTGGGAACCTTGGTCTTGATAAAGTGGGCCGCATCGACGGGCACCATAGGCATACCGGCGACTCCAACGATGGAAATCCCCGCCAATTACTTAGGCTGCACCGCACCTTGCATGACCACAGTCATCCTGCACGACGGCAGCAACCTTGTCACCGACGACACTACTTCGTCGGTCTTTTATGACTATACGAACGACATCGCATGGGTCGGCGGTGCCCGCGGATGGCTCCACAAAATTACCGGCGTATTCAACGGCACACCAACAGAGGTGCACGGGGGCGGGTTCCCGGTACAAGTCAATCCGGGTAATCCAAATCCCCTTTCCAGCCCGGTATTCGATCAAGCCTCGACGAACGTTTTTGTGGGCGACCTCGGCGGATTCCTGTACAGTGTGAACTCCACAAACGGTGCGGTCACCCAGTCCGGCCAGTTGGATTTCGGCACTGGACTCCTCGAAGGCCCCATCGTGAATTCGACCTATGGCTTGGTGTACGTATTCGCATCCAGCGACGGAACCTCAAACTGCCCGCCCTTAGTGTTCAACGTGGCATGCGCTGCGGTCTACCAACTCCCAGCCTCATTCGCCGCGGGCGACACCGGAACTGAAGTCACTGTCGGAAGCAGTGTGGTATCTGGAACATTGCCGAACCCAAGCCCGTTGTTCATCGGCGCCTTCGACAGCGCCTATTACAACTCCCTCAACGCGACCGGAAACCTGTATGTGTGCGGCAACACCGGCGCCAACGCAATCCTGTATCAGATTCCCATTTCGGCCGGTGTCATGCCGGGATCGGGCCAAGGCTTGGCCGTTACTGCCCTGGCGAAATCGGCATCCACCGCACCCTGCTCGCCAGTGGCCGACGTTCCTAACGCGAGCACAACCGGCGGTTCCTCAGAACGGCTCTTCGTTAGCGTGCAGAACGACGGCACGGCGACTGCGTGCGGTTCCGCCGGATGCATCTTCAACTTCGTGTCTGCTCCCTGGAAAGCTTCCACATCGTATGCCGTCGGACAACAGGTCTTGAGCGGCAGACTTCACGTGGAAACGGTGATCACGCCGGGCATTTCGGGATCGTCAGTGCCGAGCTGGACCAATTCAGCCGGCAGCAAGAAAACGGATGGCGGCGTGACTTGGATCGATCAGGGCGTGCTTACAGCGGCCACAATCGCAGGTTGGCTTTCCGGTCACAACTATCCAGTCTCCACCAACCGCATTCTCGACACCAACTTCAATGTTCAGGTATCAACGACCCCTGGGACAACTAGTGGCAGTATGCCGACGTGGAACACGACCCCCGGGGGAACCACCGCCGACGGGACAGTAACGTGGACAAATGTCGGTACTGTCGGCACCTTTGCTCTCTCCGCCGCAGGGGGCACGAGCGGCATTATTATCGACAACGTCCTGAATGGCACTTTGGCCGGAACTTCCCAGGTGTACTTCAGCACTCTGAGCGACCAGGTTTGCGGTACGTCGGGCACCGGTGGCTGCGCCGTACAGGCGTCTCAGCCGGGATTAAACTAGAATAGGCAGACAGGGTTCTCTTATGGCTATGAACGACACATCCTCCGATACGCTAGACACTCCGGCTAAGAAGCCGTACGAAAAGCCGTCCTTCCGCTACGAACAGGTTTTCGTCACGACTGCCCTTTCATGCGGAAAGCAGCCAAACGCAGGTTTCAGTTGCAACACTAACCCCAAGGTGTCATGAACTCGACTGCGCCTACCTTGGACGACGCTAACGCCCTGAAGTGCGAACTGGCGGGCGCACTACTGCGTTCGTCCGGTACACTGTGCTTGCGCGTCACGGGATGGAGCATGCTGCCCACGATTTGGCCGGGCGATACGCTCGTTGTTGAGCGCGCCAGCAGCTCAGACATCCTCCACGGCGATGTCGTGGTGTTCAGCAACGGTCGCCGTTTCGTTGCCCACCGCGTGGTAGCGAAGAACAGCGGGTCGGGAGACTCGATGGTTCAGACCCAGGGTGACGCGCTATCCCGTCCCGATTCCCCGATAACACACGACGAGCTTGTCGGGAAGGTTTCCTTCATCATAAGAAAGGGGAAACGAGTGAAACCGGCGAGGAGTCTGCGCCTTCCCGAGCGGGCAGTCGCGGCTGTATTTCGACGTTCGACTCTTGCTGCCCGTGTCGTTGTGGGCGTACACGGCATGCGATCTCATCGTCAATCTCCGCTTCCAACGCCCTAAGTTCACTTCAGAGGATCGAGCCGCCTTGCCCGAGTTAGCCGCCGAAGTCGATCGTCTCAGCCTGGTGATTGAAATCGGGGGCATGCCCGTGCGCGTGCATACCACCGACCCGGATTTCCTCGCCATGCTGCAGGACCGCTATGCCGGGTTTGTGACCTCCTCCGAGAGGGCAGAGATCGAATTTGACGTGCAAATCACCCCGCCCAGCTTTCCTGATCCCCCTGCTCCGGTGAGCGTGACTCATCGGCTAGGCCGCTGGACGCTGGAGCGTGGAGATTTTCGCGCCGAGTGGGAACCCGCCTCCCGCACCGGATGGATTCGCCAGACCGCCAATCCCTATTCCATCGACGCTGTGTTGCGCATCGTGCACACCCTCGTGCTGGCTCGCCAGGGAGGCTTCCTGCTGCACTCCGCCAGCGCCATTCGCAACGGCAAGGCGTTCCTGTTCGCTGGTGTTTCGGAGGCGGGCAAGACGACCATCTCCCGGCTCGCGCCTCCCGACGCGACTCTGCTGACCGACGAAATTTCCTACGTTCGCCAGCAAGGATCGGGCTACGTTGCCTACGGCACTCCGTTTACCGGCGAACTGGCCAAGCTCGGCGAAAATGTTTCCGCGCCCATCGACACGCTGTACCTTCTGGCCAAGGGTTCTGAGAATCGCATCGACCCCATCCCGCCCGGAGAAGCGGCCCGATCTCTGCTTGCCAATCTCCTCTTTTTCGCGGAGGATGAGGAACTGGTGCAATCGACGTTTCATTCCGCCTTTGAGTTCGTGAGCCGGGTCCCAGTGTCCCGCCTTACCTTTGTGCCCGATGCCCGGGTCTGGGAGTTGATAGGATGAGCAGGCTTTACGTAGCACGCAATCCGCGGGTCGCGGCGCGCAGTCTTGACGGCGAAATGATGATCATGTCCGGGCGGGATTCCACCCTCTTCACCCTGAACAAGACCGCCACCATCTTGTGGCAGTCCGCCGACGGCACGACTCCGCTCGATCAGATCGTCGAGCATCGCATCTGCGCCGAGTTCGAGGTCGAGCCCACCGAAGCCTTGCACGACGCGGAAACCCTAGCCCGGGAACTGGCCAGCCACGAGATACTCCAAATCTCAGAAGAACCGATTCCGCCGCGCAACCCGGTAGCTGGAGAAACGCGATGAGCGACCTGCTGCAGGAAATGTCGGTGAAAGCGCAGAAGCTGAACATTCCGCTCAGCGTGCAGCTCGACCTGACCTACCGCTGCAACGAGCGCTGTGTGCACTGCTATCTCGATCATGACGATCATGGCGAGATGACCACCGCCGAAATCAAGCACCTGCTCGACGAAATGGCCGAGGCTGGGGTCTTCATTCTGACGCTGAGCGGCGGCGAGATTTTTCTGCGCAAGGATTTCTTCGACCTTCTCGAACACGCCCGCCGCCTGATGTTTTGCGTGAAGCTCAAGACCAATGCGGTCCTGATCCGCGAGCGCGAGGCCGCCCGCCTCCGCGACCTCAACGTCGAATCCGTCCAGATCAGCATCTACTCGCATCGTCCAGAAGTTCACGACGCCATCACTCTGATTCCGGGCTCGCTCAAACGCTCGCTCGATGCGATCCGCTTTCTCAAATCGCAGGGCTTGAAGGTCATCATCGCCAACGTTTTGATGACCCAGAACATGCAGGACTACCAGGGCGTTCGCGCCCTGGCTGCGGAACTCGGCGTCGAGTGCACGCTCGACCCAACCATCACGCCGATGATGGACGGTAACCGCTCTACGCTCGCCTTGGGCGTTGACCAAAGCGCACTGCGCCAGGTCTTCCGCGACACTTCGCTGGTTGGTGATGTCGACGAATTTTGCGCCATCCCCGCGCCTGCCGGTGAGGACGAAATGGAATCCACGCCCTGCAGCGCCGGCCACACTGCCTGCTATGTTTCGCCGTACGGCGAAGTTTTTCCGTGCGTTCAGTTTCCTCTTCCCACGGGAAACGTGCGGCAACAGCGCTTCATCGACATTTGGCGCCATTCCGAGCAGATGAACGATGTCCGCTCCATCCGGCTCAAGGACCTGACGACCTGCCCGTCGTGCAGCCACGCCGGAACCTGCACACGCTGTCCCGGCCTCGCTTATATGGAAGGCAACATGCGGGGGCCCTCATCGCAGGATTGTGAAAAATCGTTCGTCCGCACCGGGGTGCCTTCGGCGAACATGATCGCCAACAAGAACGCGTGGGCGAATGTGAGGAGAGCGAACCTGGTGCAGATTCAGACGCTGCCGACTTCCGTTGGCGCCTCGCCGGCTGGCGCGATCGCGTGATCTGGACTCGCTCCTTCCGGTCGAAGCAAAAACATGTCTGGCACTAGCGCCACACTCGGAGCCGAGTGGTCCTTCCTGCAAACCGCATGCTCCGAAATTCCTCTCCCGAAAAAGGTAGATCGGATCCGTATCCTGTCGCCCCAGTCGATCCGCTGGAACTCCCTTCTCGACCTTGCGGATCGTCACGGCACCCAGTCGCTCCTCTATCAGGCCCTCACCAACGTTGAGGATGGGCTTCCTCAGTCCGAGATGGCCGCTCTACGGCAGCGCTATCAGATCAACCTGCACAAAGCTTTATTTCTTTCGCGAGAATTGATCCGCATTGTGGACAGCTTGTCGGAACTAGGCATTGAAGTCATGCCTTATAAGGGACTGGCGCTGGCGGAACTTGCCTATGGTGACATCGCGCTCAGGCACGCTGGAGACATTGACCTGCTGATCCGCCCGCAGGACTTCCCTCGCATCCGCGACGCGGTCCGCGAACTCGGCTACACTCCGCACCTCGACCTCTCCCCAGCTGAGGAACGTGCTTATCTGCAATCCGGATACGAGTGTGCTTTCGACGGCGCGGCCGGACCGAACCTTCTCGAACTACAGTGGGCAATTCAGCCTAGCTTTTATGCCGTCGATTTCGACATGGACGCACTGTTCGGGCGCGCCGCCACCATCTCCGTCGCCGGACATCCCATGAAGACGCCATCGTCCGAGGATTTGCTTCTGGTACTTTCGGCGCATGCCGCCAAACACGTTTGGGGACGCCTGATCTGGCTCTGCGACATCGCGCGCATCATGAGTTTCCCGACGTTGGACTGGGGTTGGATCGCATCGCAGGCGAAGGTTCTGGGAATCGTGCGCATCCTGCGAGTCACCATGCTCCTGGCAAACCGCCTCTTGGGCGCGCCAATTCCGGCGGCGGCGCAAGCGAATCTTCCCGAAGATCCCGGTGCACCGGCCCTAGTGGATGAAATTCAAACTCATATTGCCAGCGAGTCCGCGTTCAACGTCGAGTCAATGGACTACTTCCGCCTGATGATGCGTCTGCGCGAACGGCCGCTCGATCGTCTGCGATTCCTGCAGCGTCTCGCCTTCACCCCCGGACCAAGCGAGTGGCAAGCCGTCCGCCTGCCCGCGCCGCTTTTCCCACTGTATCGACTGGTGCGCCTCTCTCGCCTGGCGGCGAGATTCGTCCGACCTTAGTTCTCCGAACCGGATCTTGAAACCCAACCGAACTTCAGCCGCGAAGCGGCGGAATGTGAAAGCCCGGCACAAAGTGCAGGGTAGGCGCCGAAGCATACAACGAGTCCCGCAGGGACGGCACCCGCTCAAATCGCGGGCTCGACTGCCGTCGTCTTCCACTCTCGCAAATACAAAATGTACATCGTCGCACATCCCATCAACGGCACAGCCAGCCCCGCCTTCAGGCTGCCGAAATGATTCGATGAAACCCCCACCATCCACGGAAGCAATCCCCCGCCAATGTTCGATAGCGTGAACATCACGGAGCCCAACCGCGCCGATGCTGGCCCAAACTTCACCGACAACAGCGAGATCGTAATGGGATAAACATAAGAAAGGCCCAACCCCGCAAGGCAAGCGCTCACCACTACCCCACGCAGCCCATGCGACAAGACCAGTCCACCCATGCCCGCGCAAGCCACGAGCAGTCCGATCTGCACCAACCGGATTTCGTCAGCCAGCCGCAACAACATCGGCGCCAGCCATCTGCCGAACAACATCGCCGCATAAAAAAACGAAGGAGTCATCAGCGACATCGCCGGCGTAAGGTTTCCCAGGCTCTTCGAATACGACGCAACCCATCCCCCGAAGCCGTTCTCGACGCCGACATAAAGAAAGAAGAGCGCCGCCAGCATCAGTAAAGTGCCATGCCCCCATGGAATCGCCACACCCTTTTTATCGGCATCATCTTTTTTCGCCGACGGCTCAACGATGGACGCAGGCATGGCCGCAATCCCAATCGCCATCATGAGCGCGAACCCAGCCACTGCCCCCAGAAAGAGAGGGACACGATGGCTCTTCACGGCCGCGGCGACCAGAAACGGACAAGATACCGCTCCCGCGCTCCAGCAGAAGTTCAGCAGATTCAAGGTCGCGCTTCGCCGGCCCGGGTTGACCTCCGCCACCAGCAAATTCGCCGCTGGAACCGCCAGCCCCAATCCTCCGCCATAAGCCCCGATGCAAAAAATCCCCAGCGCCTTGGGACCGGTCAGCAGCAGGCCCACGCCCGCACTCATGAGCAGAAGCCCGGTCTTGATCGCAAATCGGAATCCCCAACGCGAAACCAACACGCCAGAGAGGGCGACCGCCAAGGTTGACGCCAAATACTGCGCAGTAAACAACGCTCCCGCCTGCGAGTAGTTCAGCGACCAGCGCGCCGACAACGTCGGCAACATCGGTCCCAACAGCACGGTCGCAATTCCGATGGGCACGAACGACGCGTACGCGGCAAAGGTAAGCGCCTTGGCGGAGGTTGAGGTGCTGGGTGAGTCAAAGGAGGGCATGAATGGCGAGGACGCTCTGCCGCTACTATATCGGAACCCTGACGCTAGGAAGCTCCCGGAGCCTTCGCCGTCGATTCCCGTATAACCAGTTCCGGCTCGATGGCGATGTCCGCTAGATATTCTTTCTTTCCCTCAATTCGTTCCAGCAGGACCTGCGCCGCCACCTCTCCCATACGGTTCAGCGGTTGCTGCACCGTGGTCAGACTCGGCGTATGAAACGCGGCCCCCGGAATGTCGTCGAACCCCATCACCGAGATATCTTGCGGGACCCGCAGTCCCTGTTCCTGAATCGCCCGAATCGCGCCGATCGCCGACATGTCATTGTAAGCAAACAGTGCGGTGAACGGCTTGCCGCGCGCCAGCAGTTGCTTGGTAAACGGATAACCCAACATCGGCGTTGGGTCGTCGGTGTCGATTTGCACCGTCAGCTCCGGATCGATCTTCATCCCGATCTCCGCGGCCACCTGGCAGATCGCGTCCCAGCGGTCCTTCGCATCCGAACTCACCGGATTTCCCTTCATGAAAGCGAGGTGCTCGTGAGACATCTCCTTGAAATGGGTCAGCGCCAGCCTCGCGGCCCGCACGTGATCGAGAGTGATGTTGGTGACGCCCTTCAACTTCTTGTGGCCGGCAATGGCGACCGTTGGCAATGCAGGCGCGTCTTGCACGGTCGTATCGACCGTGATGATGCCCTCGACTCCACGCTCCGACAGCAACTGAGAGTATCGATTCAGCAATACGGGATCGTGCCGGTGCACCACCGTCAAAAAGAAATAATCGCGCTTCCTCAAATACTGCTCAATGCCGCTGATAATCGGCGAACTGTAGGAGTCGCCAATCTCTTCCGCGATGACTCCGATGGTGTAGGTGCGCTTGTTGCGCAGCGTGCGGGCAAAAAAATTGGGCCGGTAGTTGAGTTCCTTGGCCGCCGCGTGGATGCGGTTCTTGGTTTCCTGTGGAATGGACCGCGCCGACGGCGAATCGTTGAGAACCGCCGAGACCGTGCCTGGAGTCAGTCCAATATGTTGGGCGACGGCCTTGAGGGTGACGACCTCGGGTTTCTGGCCAGGTTTCTTGATTTGGCCCATGATCGCTTAAATCGTTTTAATCCTTTGCTTCGTGAGACATGTTATCAAACGCCCGGACTCTGTCAGTGATTCCGCACACGCCCGGGCACGCCCCAGCGTCGTCACGCCTTGGCATAACGTTGGCTGTTCGGCTTCGATCCGCTCAAAGCAAAAAACAGAATGTACAGGTAACAAATGACCGGCAGGAAGAAGGCGTGGTGAATCCCGATGCGATCGGCGATCCACCCTTGCGCTACCGGAATAATGGCGCCGCCCACAATCGCCATGATCATGACGCCGGAGCCGTCCCCCGTGAGCGGACCGAGCTCGGCCACACCGAGAGTGAAGATGCTCGGGAACATGATGGAGTTAAAGAAGCCGACAAGGATGATGCTCCACATGGCGATATGCCCGTTGCTCAGCATCGAGATCGCTGCGAGTGCACTTGTGGATACGGCGCAAATACCGAGCAACACTCCTGTATTCGCAGTGGCTTTGCCTCCGCGCAGCGCCGCCATCACGGCGATTGCCGCCGCCGCAGTCGCCACCAGCATAAACAGCGGACGTCCGACGACCACCAGCCACGCAAGCCACGTTAGATTCGGCACTCCCGGCTGATATCCTGGTGGCATGTGGCTTTGGATTGGGTACGAGAGCAGGATTAATGCGATGCTTACGCCGGTTACCAAGCCCATGTATGTGGCCTTCGCGCCCCCCAGGAAATTTGACCCCATGAATCGTCCTAGCATGGCACCGCCCCAGTAAAACGCCACGAAGCTCGCTCCGACCTTTGCCGCAAGCCCGCCAATCTCAGGCTGGCCGAAGTAATTCACCAGGAAGCTTCCGATGGAAACCTCGGCGCCAACATAAACAAAGATGGCGATCGCACCAAAAATCAAATTTGGATGGTGCCAGATCGAGTCGTTCACCTTCTCGCCGACTTTATGTTGCGCGTGTTCGATTTTTGGTAACTTGAAACTCCCAATCGCAACCGCAAGTACTACTAACGCAATACCCAGTCCCACATAGGGCGTCTTGACACTCGCAGCTTCATGCAGGCGGTAAGCTTGCAAAACATCAGGCGCCATCCCGCGAATCTGGTCCATGGTCTTGGGAACCGCACTAAGAATCAGAAGCCCGCCGAAGAACGGTGCCAGAAACGTTCCCAGCGAGTTGAAAGCCTGCGTCAGGTTCAGCCGACTCGAAGCCGTCTCCGGCTTCCCCAACACGGTGACATAAGGATTCGCAGCCACCTGCAAGCAGGTGATTCCAGCGGCAAGAACGATGAGTGCCCCCAGAAACAACGGATACGACGGAACGCTGGCTGCCGGCACGAACAAAAATGCGCCCACCCCCATGGTGAGCAGACCTACCACCATCGACCGCTGGTAGCCAATCCAGTCAATGAGTTTGGCGGAGGGGATGGAGAAAACGAAGTAGGCTCCGAAGAACGCGGAATTGATCAGCATGATCTTCGCGTAATTCAGGTCGAAGATCGATTTCAGGTGCGGCACCAGAATGTCGTTCAGGCAGGTCAGAAATCCCCACATGAAAAACAGCGTCGTCACCGTAGCCAGCGGAGCAGTATAGTTCTGCCCCGTTCCCGGCGCAGCAGTCGTAGTAGAAGTGTTGGGGGCCGCGATTGCCATGAGTGCTGTATCCACCTTCCAAGGATGAGTGCAATCAGATTGCGCGAACCAGATTGTCTGAATCAGTGAACGCGACATCATAGCATCGCCAGAGCGCGGTTTTACGCATTTTTCTTCACGTCATATCGAATTGGTACCCTACAAAATCGTTTCTCTAGCTTGACAATCCACCGCCCTTGCCGGAGACTGCAATCGTTTCCACCTGTCGAATCTCCTCATCAGGCCATACTCATGCGCAAGCCTTTGCTCTTCGCAGTCTTCGCCCTCGTCTTCCTGAACAGCCAAGCCGCACTCCTCGCCCAAACCAGCACAGCGCCTGTAGTTCTGTTCTCGGAACCTGGGTTTCCCGCAGTCGACACCACCGCTCCGTCGCCGCAGCAGTTCGCCGCGTTGTTCCCTGGAGCGCAGCAGGCCGGTGCCGACCACCTTGGCGATGCTCTGGCCGCGCCCACCACGCGACTCCTGATCCTTCCCAACGGCTCCGCCTTCCCCGAAGATGCATGGCCCGCCATCAAGCAATTCCTCGATCGCGGAGGCAATCTGCTGGTCCTCGGCGGCATGCCCTTCACTCGCGCCGCCTATCGCGACCGCAGCGGCTGGCATTTGCGCGAATACAGCGTCCGCTGCATTCGCCCGCTCATGATCGACCAGTATCAGGACACTCCGGGCTCTGACGGCCTGCGATTCCAGCCGAATCCTGAGCTGCCGCTGCAGCTTCCCGCCTTTGCGTGGAAGCGCGCCTTCAGCCCTGTGATCCGCCTCAGCGCCGTCGACCTCTACCACCGCGGAGGCGCCGCGGGCTCCCTCGACGCCCGCCTCGACACGCTCGCGTGGGGCGTCAAAGACGGCCGTAAGCTCTCGGCCCCGGTCCTGCAGGTCGATCACTATCGCAACGGATTTGACGGTGGCCGCTGGATTTTCGTCAACGCCGAACTTTCCCGCAACTTCTTCGACAAAGCGGCCCTCGTACAGTCGCTCGTCGACCGCGCGCTACAAGGCGCCGAAGAATTCACCGTGCGCCCCGCGTTGCCGCTCCATCTCCACGGCGAGCCCATAGAACTGCAAGTGCGATGGCGCGCCGCAGTACAACCGAAGGGACCGGTTTCTTTGAAGATCACCTCATTCCCCGACGGACAGCCCACGAATCGATCGACGGTGACCGCGACGCCCACCGATCCCGTCGTGCTGCCTTCTCCCGAAGGCAAGGGCCTCTACATCATCGAAGCGCAGCTTCTCGAAGGCGACCGCGTCCGCGCCATCTACCATTCCGCCTTCTGGATCCGCGACGAAGCCTACCTCCGTTCGGGCCCGCACCTCGGCGTCAACCACGACTACTTCGAACTCGACGGACATCCCCTTGCCGTCGTCGGTACGACCTACATGTCAAGCGAAGTCCAGCGGCTCTATTTCGAGCATCCCAACGTGTATGTCTGGAACCAGGATCTCGCGCAGATTCACGATGCCGGACTCAACATGATCCGCACCGGATGGTGGACCGGCTGGGACAAATTTTCCGACGAGAACGGCCAGCCCTACGAACGCACCCTGCGCACGCTCGAAGCCTATCTGATGACCGCCCGCAAGTATGGCCTGCCGGTGCAGTTCAACTTCTTCGCCTTTCTGCCCGACGTCCTCGGAGGAGCGAACGCCTTCCTCGATCCCGAGGCCGTCCGCCGCCAGCAAACTTTGATCTCCGCCGTCGTCGCGCGATTCCGTGACGTCCCTTATCTCGCCTGGGATCTCATCAACGAGCCCAGTTTCTCTCAGCACCTTTGGAGAACGCGCCCCAACGGCGACTCCATCGAACTCGCAGCCTGGAATCAATGGCTGAACGAGCGTTATCCCGACCGCGCGAAACTCGCCGCGCTCTGGAATGTTCCGCCGGGCTCAGTGGCGGGCATGATCTCGCTCCCAACGGAAGAAGAATTCTCCGCCCGCGGTATGTACACCGGGACTAACTCGCTCCGCCTGAACGACTATTTCCTATTTGCGCAGGAATCCTTCGCCCACTGGGCGCGCACTATGCGCGACACGATCCGCTCCACGGGCTCGCAGCAACTCGTCACCGTCGGCCAGGACGAAGGCGGCATTCAAGACCGCCTCTCGCCTGCCTTCTGGGGAGCGTCCGTCGACTTCACTACCAACCACTCCTGGTGGCTCAACGATCAAATCCTGTGGGATTCGCTCGCTGCAAAGCAGCCCGGCAAAGCCATGCTGATCCAGGAAACGGGCCTGCAGCGCGAATTGAATCTCGATGAGATCGCCCGGCGCACCACGGAGAGCGAAGCCGCACTCCTCGAACGCAAAGTCGCCACATCGTTCATTCAAGGTTCCGGCGCGATCGAGTGGCTCTGGAACACGAATTCCGACATGACGGAGAGCAACGAGACTCCCATCGGCGCCGTGCGCACCGATTACACCGAGAAGCCCGAAGCCACGCTCCTCCGCGCCTTCGCCCATTTCGCCCCGTCGCTGCAGGAGCATCTCCGCGACCCGCAGCTGCCCTCCATCGCCATCGTAACTTCGCAAGCGGCGCAGTATTCCGCGCTCGCGGAATTCCAACTGGCGGCGCAGCAGAACGCCGTTCGCGCCCTCGCCTATGACACTCACTTGCCTGCGTACGTGATCGCTGAAAATCAAATCGACAAACTAGGCACGCCGAAGCTCGCCATCCTGCCGTCGCCGCAAGCGTTGGGAGAGAAAGCCTGGCAGGCCCTGCTGACCTACGTCGGCGCCGGAGGCAACCTGCTCGTCACTGGGCCCGTCGATCGCGACGAACACTGGCAAGTCCTCCACCGCGCCGCCGATCTCGGGCTCTCGTCCCACGTCGAGCCGCTCACTTATCACAACGCCACCATCAGCCTCGGCACTCGTTCACTCGCTCTCTCATTCGGGCAACAGCAGCAGAACTGGCTCGGCTCGCTGCACTTCGACGACAGCTCGACTTTCAAAGAAATCCCTCACGGCAAAGGGCGCATCTTCTGGACAGCCTACCCAGTGGAACTCTCCGAAGACGCGCACTCGACGGCGGATCTCTACGCCTACATTGCAACGCGCGTGAGCATCCCCCAGATGTTCACGCAGCAATCGCCGCTTCCCGGCGGAGTTTTAGTATTTCCCACCGTCCTGGCAGATTCCGTGCTCTACGTTTTGGTCTCAGACTCCGCGAGCCCCGCCAACGTCAACCTCCGCGACCAGGCCACAGGCGTGCCGCTTGCATTCACTCTGACCGCCGAACACGCCGCGATTGCAGTGATTGGGAAGAAAGAAAAGAAGATCGTGGCTAGGTACGGGTTTTAGGTTCTAACATGGCCCGGCGTTTGGGCAGGTTCAGCCGGCAGTGCTCGCCGCGAGCATTTGAGGAATCGTGACAAACTCATAGCCTTCCGACTTGTAGCGCGAAATCAGATGATCGGTAGCGGAGACAGTCTGCGAACGATCGGCGCCCATCTGTTTGTGCCCGCCATCGTGAAGCAGAATAACGTCTCCGCCGCGAATCTGCTGGCCCACCTTCTGCTCGATCACCTGCGACGGCGGCGCGTTCCAGTCGTAGCCCGTCACATTCCACATCACGGGTTCAAGCCCCAGCTCGCGCGCCACTCGCAAGACCGCAGGGCGGCGTCCTCCGAATGGGGGACGGAAGAGATTCGAATGTTCTCCAATTGCATCCTGCAAGGCGGAACGGCAGTCGGAGAGTTCCCTGCGAACTTCGGCCGTGCTCTTCAAAGTGAGCAATGGATGCGTGAAGGTGTGGTTGCCCACAATGTGTCCAGCCTTGACAACTTCGCGAGCTATCTCAGGCCGTTGCCTGACGTAGCGCCCAATCAGAAAAAATGTCGCCCGCACATCGTGCTTGGCCAGTACTTCCAGCAGTCGCAGCGTATGCGGATCGTTAGGCCCATCGTCATAGGTGAGCGCCAGTTGTTTCGTTCCCCGTGCGAGGCCCGTGAACGTGCGCCCGTACCACTGCCCGGTGGGCGCCATGGATTGGTATCCCGCAGTGATGACAGCGGCTGAAGTGAGCCCCGTCAGAGCTAGGCCGAGCATGCAGGGATTGTAAACGGATTGGGGAATCGTGAGTCGGCTTGCGGTTGTTGTCATCCTGAGCGGCTTCGTTTTGCCGCGAAGGATCTATGCAACCCGCGTGGAGTGCATGGGTCCTTCGCTTCGCTCAGGATGACAAGCAACCTCGGCTGTTGGAAGCGATGAGACCACAATCTCTCAAATCCACAACCGCTGTTAACTCTTCCCGCAATTGCCACTCAGCCTTATCCGAGATATCCTCTCAATTCCGAGACATCGCACGAAATCATGGCCAATCTTTTCGAACTGCCCCGGTACATTGCTGTGGAGGGACCGATCCGCGTAGGCAAGAGCACGCTGGCGCGCATTCTCGCCGAGCGACTGAATGCTCAGCGCGTGATGGAGCCGGAGGCGAATCCGTTTCTGGATTCCTTTTATGAAGGAGACCGCGGCGCCGCGTTCCAGGCCCAGTTCACTTTCCTCGTGCGGCGCTTCGAGCAGTTGCAGGCACTTGATCTGGGCCCCCGCTCGCAGAAGGTTGTGGTCTCCGATTTTATTTTCGAAAAAGACAAGCTCTTTGCCTGCCTGAATCTCACGGACCACGAACTCGACACCTACAACCGCTACTACAACCACTTCCGCGAGCTGCTGCCCACGCCCGACTTGGTAATTTACCTGCAGGCCACGCCCGAAGTCCTGAAGAAGCGCCTCAAGAAGAAAAACGCCCCCAGCGAGCGCGCCGTGAGTGACGAGTATCTGGAAGAAGTGGTCAAAGCCTACGAGCATTTCTTCTTTCACTACACGTCGTCAGACCTGCTGATCGTCAACACGTCGGAGATCGATTTCGTCGACCGCAACGAAGATCTGCAGGAACTCCTGCGCAAGGTCACCGAGCCGATCAAGGGGACGCAGTATTTCCTGCCACTGGGCGGGCAGGACGCCGTGGGCGCGTAACGAAAGAACCCGCAATCATCGAACTGGCTGCGTCATGGCAGCACGCGAGAGGCGCCATCCCGATCAAGTGACAAGGACGAGCGTTCCGCTGTTTCGCATATCATCAATATTCCCCATGTCATTGGGAACATTGATGATATTACCCCATCGACGCCCGTCCTTTTCCCGGCTACAATAACCCCAGCGTCATCCTAGCTGTCGACGCCACGATGCGTGCACAGGCTCTATCCGCCACGGCGGAGGGGCACTGGAGGACATCATGAGCTTGACCCCTATCGGCGGCCGTCTTTTCGACGGCTCCGGCCATAAGGTAACCACCGCGTCTCTGCGGGATCAGAAACTCCACCACGAGCCCATCACTTGCCTCACCGCCTACGACTACGCCTCTGCGCGTCTGGTCGACGAGGCCGGCATCGACATGGTGCTGGTCGGCGACTCGTTGGCGCAAACCATGCTCGGCTACGAGAACACGCTCTCGGTCACCATGGACGAGATGCTGCACCACGTAAAGGCGGTACGGCGCGGCGTGAAGAACGCGCTGCTGGTCGCCGACATGCCCTACGGGTCATATCAGATTGACCCAAAAACCGCAGTGGGCAATGCGGCCCGCTTCGTGAAGGAAGGCGGCGCCGAGGTCGTGAAGATTGAAGGCGGCGAAAAGCGCGCCGACCTGATACGTCAGATTATTGACGCCGAGATTCCCGTCGCCGGGCACATCGGTCTCACTCCACAGTCGGTCAATGTGATGGGCGGATACAAAGTGCAGGGCAAGAGTCTTAGCGGCATCGAACAGCTCATGCGCGATGCCGTGGCCCTCGACCGCGCCGGCGTGGCCTGTCTTTATCTCGAGGGCATTCCACGGGAAGTCGCAGCCATGATCACGGGCGAGATTAGCGCCCCAACGATCGGCATTGGTGCCGGCCCCGAGTGCGACGGCCAGGTGCTGGTGTTCCATGACATTCTGAACCTGACGTTTGGGCCTCCGGCAAAATTTGTGCGGCGCTACGGAGATGCGGCGGCGCTGATCACCAACGCAGTCCAGGCATTTCGCGCGGACGTGCGCTCGCACCAATATCCGAAGGACGAGGAGTCGTATCACCTGCCGAAGGAGACCAAGGCCGGGCTCGATACTGTTCTCTCTCGGAAACGGGCGATGAGGCGGTAACGGCGGAACAAAGCCGGCATAGATCCCGTACCTTTAATACAGGCGCAGTCGCGCCCGCATTGCCTCGTGCCAGGTTGCGCCCGATGGTGCTAGGCTATGGAAAAGGAGGGGCTCCATGGTTCTCTCAACGTTGTTCTTCCATTTCTTCTTTGGCTTGCCGTTAGTGATGTATTTCCTGCCGTCGATCATTGCGCTGGCCCGCAGCAAGCGTGACCTCCTCGCGATTTTCCTGCTCAACCTTTTCCTGGGATGGAGCATCATCGGATGGATCGTCGCGTTGGTCTGGGCGGCGAAAAACGACGTCCCCGCGATGGTGAGGTAACTTCGGGCCCGTGATCGGCAAGTCTCTTCGCATCGGAACGGCGGTTGTGCTGGCGTGCCTTTCTTTGGTGGCATGCTCTTCGCCCCACGATGCCACGGCACCCTCGCCGGAAGTCGTGTTGCAGGCCATTCCCGCGGTGGACCAGGCTCAGGTCGACCGCATTCACGACATGAAAAACTGGCGCAACCCGTATCTCATCGTTCGCCCCGACGGTGTGGCGTTGCTCGATGCCGCCGACAGTGCGGAGATCCGCCTGAAGCCGGCCGAGTTGCTGCCGGCTCTGGCGGCGCTGCCCGCATCGAACTGGCCCTATGGACGCATCGTAGCGGCGACCGAGAACATCAAAGCTTCCGAGCAGGAACAAGTGGAAATCCGCCGCAATCGTGGCATTGTGGGTGGGATGCTGCAGGGCGCACATGTCGCGATCAAATGGGTTCCGTCACCATGAGGCAAACTCGCACTCGAACAAATCCGTTCTCGAAAATCTGACTTGAAAATCTGCACCACTATTCGCGAAATCAGGACCGCGTCTCGCGCTGTACGGAGCGCAGGCAAGCGGCTGGGATTTGTTCCGACCATGGGAGCGCTGCATGATGGTCACCTGTCGCTAGTGCGGGCGGCGCGTACATCGTCCGATGTAGTGGCGACGTCGATATTCGTCAACCCCGCGCAGTTTGGACCGAACGAGGACCTGGCGAAGTATCCGCGATCGTTCGAGCGCGACTGCGAAATGCTGGAGCGCGAAGGCGTGGAACTCCTGTTCGTGCCCACAGAGGAAGAGATGTATCCCGCAGGGGCGGCGACCTGGGTGACAGTGGAAGGGCTGAGTGAGAAACTTGACGGCCGTTCGCGGCCCGGACACTTTCGCGGCGTCACCACCGTGGTGGCGAAGCTGTTTCACGCCGTCGAACCAGACGCAGCCTTCTTCGGGCAGAAAGATGCGGCGCAGGTGGCCAACATCCGCCGCATGGTGCGCGATCTGAATCTAGGGGTCGAGATTGTCGTTTGCCCGATTGTCCGCGAGGCCGATGGGCTCGCCATGAGTTCGCGCAACGCCTATCTCGATTCCGAGCAGAGAAAACAGGCGCTGGTGTTGCGTCGTTCGTTGCAGCGCGTGCAGGCGCTGGCGGAGGCAGGAGAGAAGAACGCCGCTAAACTCCGCTCCGCAGGCCTTGAGGAATTTGCACGAGAAAGTTCCGTGCGCCTGGACTATTTCGAGATCGTGAATCCCGACACGCTCGACCCTGTCGAAGATGTATCCGGTGGCGCGCTGGTTGCGGTAGCGGCCTACCTCGGTAGCACGCGGCTGATCGACAACCTTCTTCTGCGCTCTGCCTAAGCGGCGGACTCTGCGCCCGACGTCTTAGTACGCGAGGTAATCCGGATTGTCATACCACCACGGGCTGTAATAGTAGGGTGGCCACGCCCAGAACGGACTCCATCCCCAACCCCACCCGCAGCCCCAGCAACCCCAACCTCCGCCCCAGCCCCAACCGCCCCAACCGCCGCCCCAACCCCATCCACCGCGCCAGCCCCAACCACCCCAGCCGCCGCGCCAGCCTGCACCGCGAAAGTTCAGGCTGCCGGCGCCCACAAAGGCCGCGTGGTTGATGGATGCGTGCGTGATCCCAGCAGCGCGGGCCCCGCCGAAAGAATGAAAATTCCCGTCAGCGATGCGCGAGAAGTGAGCCGAGGCCATGCCTGCTCCGCGAGAAGCACCCATCGCCCCGCCGCGAGCCGCAGACATGCCACCGCTCCCGGATCTGGCAAACGAGTGGTATCCGGGCGAAGTGTTCCGCATCCCTCCACGCTCAAAGGCCCAGGCCCGTCCGGCGCCGGAGGTTCCAGAGTGGCTGCCGCCATACATTCCGCCGCGATACCCACCGCCGTGATACCCGCCGTAGGACGATCCGCCATGGAAGCCCCCGCCGCCATAGCCTCCGCCGTGGAACCCACCTCCACCGTAGCCCCCACCGCCGTGGAAGCCGCCTCCACCGCCACCGTGGGAGCCTCCGCCTCCGCCCCCATGACCGCCGCCATGTTGGGCAACTGCGGGGACGGGCAGGCAAACGAGGATGAAAGAAGCGAGACCTGCAAGAAGAGTCTTGAGCAAGGTGGATTTCCGCATATGAGTTCCCTCCACCGAAACAGCGGCCGGATGCCCAGGAGGGCAGACCGCCTGTACTAATCCTACCTCTATTTGGAACCCCATTCCAGACCGGAAGTTGTCCGGAGGGCACCCGAAATCAGGCCGATTTCGAGGAACGGAGCACCCACCGACCCCGTTTCCGCAACAACCTGATCTCAAACACACTGGGCCATAGTTTCCCCGTCACAAACAGCCGTTTGCCCACGGGATCGTACGCGATGCCGTTCAGCACGGCCTCCGGTTCGAGACGATAGACGGAGCTGAGCAGTCCCGAAAGGTCGATCCACCCGACAATCTCCCCGGTCTGCGGAGAAATTCGCGCGATGCGATTTGTGTGCCAGACATTGGCGAAAATCTGTCCCTCCACAAATTCCAGTTCATTCAGTTGATCGACCGACGCCGATCCATCGTGAACCTTGAGGCGGTGTTTCTCCTGAAACGTCTGCGGATCCAGAACGCGAATCTCTGCCGTTCCGTCGCTCAGGAAAAGTTCACGGCCGTTGGTCGCAAGTCCCCAGCCTTCCCCTGCGTACGAGACTTTCCGCAGCAGACGGAAGTCGTTCACGTCATATACGAAACCCACGCCCGACTTCCATGTCAGCTGGAAGACTTCACCTTTGACGATGGCGATGCCTTCACCGAAAAACTCGGACCCCAAATTGACCGCTGCACGACCTCGCCCGTTTCCAGGCGTACCTTGCGCAGCGAGGACTGGCCATTCCGGCCCGTGCCCTCATACAGAAACCCGTCGCGATACGCGAGACCCTGGGTGTAGGCGGAGGTGTCATGGGGAAAAACATGAACGACGGTAAACGTGTACTCGGGAGACTTGTTCGAAGAAGCCTGATGCGAAGTTTGTCCGGCCAGCAATGGACAGCCGCCCACCGCCAGACACAGGCCGACCAGCGCCGCATAGATGTTTTTCATCCCCATGGCCCCGCTCATTATCGCATCGCCTCTCAACATACCAACGACGCCTGACATGCCGTGTAGTATTCTTCCCCTGCGAAATGGCGGACGCCTTCCCAATCCTTCTTTCCGTTGCGGTGGACGATGCCGGCAAGCGCCTCGACCAGCTCCTGGCGGCGCATCTCGACGTGAGCCGCGCGCGGGTGCAGCAGCTGATCGCCGAACAAAAAGTGCTGGTGAATGATGCTCCCGCCAAGGCTTCGCTGAAGTTGCGAGGCAGTGAGCGCATTACCGTACTCGGCTTGGCCGAGCGGCCCGCACTGCGAGCCATAGCGGAAGAGATTCCACTCGACATCGTCTACGAAGACGGCGATCTTGCCATCATCAACAAGGCCGCCGGAATGATGGTGCACGCGGGCGCAGGAGCCACAGAGGACCAGCGCAATCGCGGCACCTTAGTAAATGCCTTGCTGCATCATTTCTCAACCCTGTCGGGCGTGGGCGGCGAGATGAGGCCCGGCATCGTCCACCGCCTCGACAAGGAAACCAGCGGCCTGATCGTCGTGGCGAAAAACGACGAGGCTCATCGCAAGCTGGCCGAGCAGTTTGCCCGTCGCGAAGTGAAGAAGACTTACATCGCTCTCGTGCACGGCTGGCCAAAAAAAGATCACGGAACCATCTCAGCCAGCATTAGCCGCGACCGGATTCGCCGCATCCGCATGACCACGCGCGGCTCCGGCGGCCGCGACGCCGTCTCGCACTACAACGTGATCCGACGGCTCGATACGCCGTTTGGCAGGTTCGCGCTGGTCGAGGTGAAAATCGATACCGGCCGCACTCATCAGATTCGGGTCCACATGGCGTCGCTAGGGCATGCTGTTGTGGGCGATGCACTCTACGGAGCTCCGCGCGAGATGCGCGCCCGACGCGGCCGGGCCACCGACGAGGGCGGCGCGATTTCGCTTCCCCGCAATTTTCTGCATGCCGCGCAATTGGAATTGCTGCATCCGCGAACTGGGGAGAAGATATCTCTGAAGAGCCCGCTGCCCGCAGAACTGCAGGCCTTCCTGGCAACCATCGAGAAAGACGTTGACAGCAAAGTCTCGCCGGCCGGCCCGTAGGCCGCCCGGAGCCCGGGCTTGAGGCACCTACCGGGAGGCGGATTATAATCTCATTACACATGGAATCTCTGGGGATCAGATTGATCGCTAGGTTTGGAGTTGCCCTGCTGCTGTTTGCGGGCAGCGCAACGGCACAGTCGGCAGCTCCCACTACGTCCGCTCCAACCTCCACGGCTCCCGCTGCCACGGCTCCGGTGTCCCCCGCTCCAGCTTCGTCGCCCGCGGCCACGCCGCAACAGACGCAGACTGCGAGCACTCCGCCGGTCGCCGGCACTGCCGCTGGGCAGGAGCAAAAGTCCGCCGATGCGGCTGCTGCGGCCGACAGCGAAGCGGTCGCGGTCATTCGTGTACGCCCCAACGAAGTGAATGTTGTGTTCACGGTAACCGACAAGCACGGGCGTCGCATCACCGATCTCAAGCAGAACGATTTTCGCGTCCTCGACGACAACAAGCCGCCTGAGGTAATCCGCAGCTTCCTCGCCGAGACCAACCTTCCGCTCCAGGTCGGTCTGCTGATCGATGCCAGCAATTCCGTCCGCGACCGGTTCAAATTCGAGCAGGAATCCGCCATCGAGTTTCTGAACCAGACCATTCAGCCGCGCAAAGATCAGGCGTTCGTGATCGGTTTTGATGTGACTCCGGAGGTCACGCAAGATTTCACTGACAACAGCGAATTGCTGGCGCACGGAGTGCACGCACTACGCCCTGGCGGCGGTACCGCGCTCTACGACGCGCTGTATTACGCCTGCCGCGACAAGCTGCTGAAGGCTCCGAAGTCGATCACAGTGCGGCGCGCCATCATTCTGCTCAGCGATGGCGACGACAACCAGAGCCATGTCACCCGCGAAGAAGCGATCGAGATGGCGCAACGCGCGGAGGCGGTCGTCTACACCATCAGCACCAACGTGAGCGGCAGCCCGGGGCCCGGCGACAAAGTGCTCGATCGCATTGCGGATGCCACCGGTGGGAAACCGTTCCACCCCTTCCAGATTCGCGACGTGGCCAACGCCTTTGCGGAAATTCAGGATGAACTCCGCAGCCAATACGCGATCTCCTACAAGCCGGCGGACTTCAAGACCGACGGGCACTACCGCTCCATCGACATCGAGGCCAACGACCGGAAAAATTTCCGGGTGCGCTCGCGCCGCGGCTGGTACGCGCCCACGCAATAAGGCTTTCGGCTCCGGCTTCCGGCCACATGGGGAACGATCGAACTGCATGCCCGGATACTCAGGTACACCACTTCCGAAAAAGCTGGGAATCAAGCCCGGATTCCGCGTGAGCCTGGTGGATGCACCCCGCGAAGTGCGGGAGCTGTTAAGCGCTGAGCTGGCCGGATGCGAGATGATTCGTGACGGCAGGTCTGTCCCCGATTTCGCAATGGCGTTTGTGAAATCGAAAGCGGACCTGACGAAGGAATTCAAGCGCATCACCAAGCTGCTTGCGCCCGCCGGAATGTTCTGGGTGGCCTGGCCGAAGAAGACTTCTGGCGTCGCAACCGATCTGAATGAGAACATCGTGCGCGAAATCGGCCTGGCCGCGGGCCTGGTCGACGTGAAAGTATGTGCCGTGACGGAGGTCTGGTCGGGATTAAAATTCGTGCGTCGCGTGAAGGATCGCTGAAAAGGAACAAAGAAAGATATGGTACGAGTCGGTTTAATCGGATTTGGTCTCGCGGGCCAGGCCTTTCATGCGCCCGTCATTCGCGGCGTTCAGGGCATGGAACTCGCCTGTATCCTCGAACGCCACGGAAACAACGCCAAGCAGAAGTATCCCGAAGTTCGCGTGGCCCGCGCGCTCGAAGAAATGCTGTCCGATAAGACGATCAACCTCTGCGTGGTCGCCACTCCCAACGACTCACATTACTCCTACACAAAGGCATGCCTTGAAGCAGACCGCGACGTGGTGGTCGACAAACCATTCACGCCGACCATGGCAGAGGCCGAGCAACTGGTGCGGATCGCCGCCGATCGCGGCCGTCTCGTCACCGTCTACCAGGACCGCCGCTGGGACGGAGAGTTCGCCACGGTGAAGGACCTGCTGAAATCACGCACTCTGGGCGCAATCGCCGAGTACGAAGCGCGCTTCGATCGTTTCCGTCTTGACTCCAAACCCGGAGCCTGGCGTGAGAAGCCCGACCACCCCGCCGCCGGCGTCCTATGGGATCTAGGCCCGCACTTGATCGATCAGGCGTTGGTTCTGTTCGGCACGCCCGAGACGATTTGGGCAACGGCCTTCTGCCAGCGCCCGACCTCGCAGATCGACGACTCTTTCGACGTGCATATGGAATATCCACATCTGCTCGCCACACTCCGCGCTCGCATCATCGCCTACGCACCCGGACCTCACCTGTTGATTCATGGAACCGAGGGAACGTTCATCAAGTACGGCATGGATCCTCAGGAGGAAATTCTGCGCAGTCCCAACTGTCCCGACGGTCCCGACTGGGGTCCGGATTGGGGCGTGGAAACGGAGGATCGTTGGGGCACTCTTAGCCTGGTGAAGGGCGGAACCCGCAAAGTGAAAACCGATCGCGGCGATTATCGCGGCTACTACGCCAACGTAAGAGACGCGATCGAGAAAAAAACGCCTCTCGACGTCACGCCGGAGCAGGCGCTGCGCACCATGCGCGCCCTCTTACTCGCGCACAAGAGCAGCCGCGAAGGCCGCCGAGTCCGCTGGACCGAAACCCCGGAATGAGCCCTGCACTTTTAGATTGAATCTCACAACACTCCCGAAACCTCGGAAGAGGAGCCTTCGTGATCCTTCGTGTCCTTCGTGGTTCACGTTTTTTCTCGTCCATCGTCGGGTAATACACGGCTTCATTTTGACAATCCTTTGACAACTAAGATATCCCCCCGTGGAAAAATTCGCTGTCGGATCCTCACGCGCCAAGGAGTTCGCAATGAACGCGCCCACTCGTCTCGCTGTTCTCGCTTGCATTCTGACCGCAGCCTCTTCGCTCTGCGCCGCTCAAACTTCCTACGCCGTCACGGACCTAGGCACGCTCAGCAGCAATGGATACAGCGTGGCCCGTGCCATCAACGCGACCGCTGAAGTGACTGGAGCCGCCGGCAACAACAACAGCAACCTCAGCGACATCTTCTTCTACAGCAACGGCACCATGACTAGCCTCGGAACGTTGGGTGGCACCTCCGGCATCGGCAACGCCATCAACGCGTCGGGCCAAGTGGCTGGCTATTCTCAGAACTCGAGTCAAACCTACCGCGCATTCCTCTCGAGCGGCAGCACGCTCACCGACATCGGCGACCTCGGCGGCGGGTCTGCGGTCGCGTATGGAATTAACGATCTCGGCTTTGTCGTAGGGTCAGCCGTCACCGCCAAGGGTGAGAACCATCCTTTTCTCTACCGCAACGGCCGCATGACCGACCTCGGCACTCTGGGATCGAGCAACAACGACTGGTGGAACAGCGCACAGGGCGTCAACAACTCCGGAGCCGTCGCAGGAACCTCGTACGACGCCCAAGGCAATTTCTTCGGCTTCGTCTGGAAGAACGGCAAGATGACAAAAATGGGGACACTGGGCGGCCAGTGGAGCCAGGCTTACGCCATCAATAACAAAGGTCAGGTCACGGGTCTGGCCTACACCAAGAACGGTTCAGCGCACGCTTTCATCGCGAACTGCGGAACCTGCCCGCTGAAAGACCTGGGCACCTTCGCCGGCAGCACCAGCACCGTGTGGGGATTCGGCATCAACGATTCAGGAATCGTCGTCGGCCAGTCCACTTTTCAAGGGACCTATCACGCCTTCGTCTACAGCAGCGGCAAGATCAAAGATCTCAACGGAATGATCCCCGCCGGATCCGGCTGGGTCCTGATCGATGCCGAGGGCATCAATGCCACCGGCCAGATCGTGGGCATGGGTACACACAACGGGCAGGAGCACGCGTATCTGCTGACGCCGCAGTAGCGCGGCTAACTCTTCATCACCTTCTGGAACGCCGCCTGGAATCGTTCCATCTCTGGCTGCGCGCCCACAGTGATACGCACCCACGTGGGCATCACCGGCCACACGCGGCCGATCAGTACATTTTCCTTCGCCATGGCGTCCCGCACTTCCTTCCCCGGACGCTTCGTATCAAGCATGAAACAGTTCGACTCGGAGGGAATGTAAGTAAACCCGTTGCGATCCAGCCACTGAAACGTTTGCTGCCGGACGGTGGCATTAATGCGCCGCCGCTCCGCCACCAGCGTTGAGTCCTTAAGACTCGCTGTCGCTGCCACGACGGCGGTCACCGGCATAAAGTTCTGCCCGCCGTGCGAAGTAACTTTTTCCAGCAGCTCGGGACGCGCAATCACGAACCCGCAGCGCAGGCCGGCCATTCCATAGACCTTCGAAAACGTCCGCAGCACGATCACGTCTTTCCCGGCCTTCACCAGATCAAGTGCCGACGGCGCTTCCGTCAAATGGATGTATGCTTCGTCCACCAGAACGATCGAGCCCTTGGGCAGGTTCGCAGCGAGATACTCGATGTCCGCGTGCGGAGTCATGGTGCCGGTCGGGTTGTTCGGATTGCAAATGTAATAAACCCCGGCATCCGGACCAGCCGCCAGCATGGCCTTGACGTCGTGCGCATATGTCTTCGTCAGTGGAACTTTGACCACGCGCGCTCCCGCAATCCCCGCCATCATCATCCCCGTTTCGAAGCACGGATCGGCGGTTACATAACTCTTCTGCGGAGAAGTGAAGGCCAGAACGCTGAGCATCAGCGGAGGAGTCGACCCAGCGGTGCAATAAATCCAGTCGGGATTCAGGCCTTGCTGCTGCGCGAAAGTGTTGACCAGTTCGTCGGTAAGATTGTCGGAATAGCGTCCGCCCAGAGGAATGATGCTGGCAACAGCGTCGCGCGCCGCCTGGCAGGGTCCCAGCGGATTCTCGTTCGAATCGATAAGGATTGCGTCGCTCGCGTGCGGCCGGCGCCGGGAAGCGGCGGCAAGCATGGGCTCGGACATGCCATGGAACGCAGCCGCCGCAGAAGCAGCCGCCGACAAATGCAGAAATGAACGCCGGGAAAATCGGGGCATGGAAACCTCCAGGAGAGGGAGTGTATCAGGAAGTAGGCGCGGTTGGGCGTATGTGGCGCGGGCGCCCCCGCCCGCGGCCTTTGACTCTGAATTTGAATTTGCTGTTGCCGTTGCCTAGGTCCAGCTCGACGTCCACCGGAGAACTCTCTACAAACTCAGTCTTCTTTCCGTCCCGCGTAATATCCCGCCCGCGCCTGAATCTTATAGTTCTGCTTGTTCTTAATCTCCAGCTTGCGGTAGCTTCCGTCGAGCTTGAGATTGGTCGGCGTGTAGCCAATGTTGTACTGGCTGCGCAATTCGGCAGCGATCTGGTCGAAGGCCTCGCGGAGCTTGTCGAACTTGTTGCCCACGTTGATAACGCGGCCTCCGGTTGCCTCCGTAAGTTTTTTCATATCGCCCTCACCGGAGTAGCCCATCCCTGCTGAAAAGTACCCGCCGCGGTCGGCGCACAGCAGCACGTAGACAATCGAATCCGCCTTCTGGGCCGCTTCAATCGCATCTCGAATCTTAAGCCGGCTGCCCTCATCCTGGCCGTCGGTCAGCAGGATCATCGCCTTCCGCCCGACCTCTTTCGCCAGCATGTCGTGAGCCGACAGATACACCGCGTCATAGAGCACCGTACCTGGAGACGCCGCCGTGGGAACCGGCCCGCCACCCGCGCCGGGCAGAGTCGGCATCGTGACGCCGGACTGGATCTTCACTGAATTCAGCGCCCTCTGCAGCCGTTGCACGTCGCGCGTGTAGTCCTGCACCAGGCTGGCATCCACGTTGAAGTCCAGGACGAAAGCCAGATCTTTGTCGGTCAAGACCTGCTTCAGAAATGCCCCGCCGACTTCCTTCTCCATGTCGAGGACGTGCAGTTGACTGCCGCTCGAGTCGATCAACATCCCCAGCGTGAGGGGCAGGTTCGTCTCAGGGGTGAAATATTTGATGGTCTGCTTCTGGTTGTCTTCGAAAATATCAAAGTCGTCTTTGGTCAGGTTCGGAATGAGCGCGCCGTGCTTGTCTTTGACGTTGAAGAAAAGCTGCACCACATTGACATTGACCTTCAACGTCTCGGTCGGCTTCTGCGAGTCGTCGGTTTTTTGATCTGGTGAGCTGGACTGCTGCTGTGCCGCGAGGAACGGAGCCGACGCGCACAGGCCCGCCAGCAGCAATGCTGCCAGCACGCGCCGCGGAGAAACGGGAACCTTAGGCATTCAGACTCTCTCGATTCGTGGATGGTGTTAGTCTAATCCTGTACTCTTAGATGCACCAAACGGGGTGGTTTGAGCATCTTACAGACAGAAAGATGTATTTTCTCTCTGCGACGAGGAAAGCATGGCGCAGGTCAACGCTAAGGCAACATGGGCAAGCACTTGGGGCAAGCTGATCGCAGTGGCGATCGTGGCAGCGTTAGCGGCCCCGGCACTGCAAGCGCAATCCAGCGGAAGCCAGACGCAGTCCCAGCCGCCCGCCTCTTCCAGCCGGCGCAGGATATCCCCGATGCTCCCTCCGCTGTGCAACCGCCGCCTCCGAAGCCTGCCATTCCGGTCCCTCCGCCGGGCGCGAACCGCCCCAACGAACCAATTCCGTTCCCTGGTGACAAGCCGAACCGACCTGGCGAGACTGCGCCCGCCCAAGGTCAGCAAGATCAGGACAAGGCCGCTCCGCCGCCCATGCCGCCAGTCGAGACGGTACCCCCGGGCTCGATTCCGAGAAACCAGATCAATCCCAAACAGGATCTCTACACGATTTCGACCACCGTCAACTTCGTGCAGGTTCCAGTGATGGTCAGGTATTCCGACGGGCGTCCGGTCGATGGCCTGCTGGCCCGGGATTTCACGGTCAAAGAAAACGGCAAGCCGCAGACGCTCACGTATTTCACCAGCGATCCCTTCGAACTCTCCGTTGCGATCGTCCTCGATATCGGCATCGCCGACGTTGCTCTGCAGAAGATCAACCAGACTTACTCGGCGCTCGTCGGCGCCTTCAGCCCTTATGACGAAGTTGCGCTTTACACCTACAGCAGCACTGTCAGCCAAGTCACGGACTTCAGCGGCAGGCCCGAACGGCTCACCGCCGCACTGAACGAACTGAAACTGGTCCGCGGCCGTAATAATGGCCCGCCGGTAATGAGCGGCCCACTCGGCCCCCAGGGACCATCGGTCAACGGGCTTCCCGTCGGAGGCCCTCCAGTCCAGCCCGTCAACACTCCACCCCGCGAAGCGCACGTTTTGAACGACGCCATCCTGCGCGCAGCGCTCGACCTGAGCAAGCGTGACCGCACCCGCCGCAAAGTCATCTTTGTCATTAGCGATGGACGCGAATTGGGCAGCCGCGCCAGTTACACCGGCGTGCGGCACGTGCTTCAGACCCGCGACATCCAGGTGCGAGCCGTCGTCGTCGACAGCGGCGCCCTGCCCGGCTACCGGCAGCTCGAAAAGTTCCACCTGCCCGATCAGGGACGCACCAATAACCTCAAGAAATTCGTTGAGGCCACTTGCGGTGCGGAACCCTATCCTGAACTCTCACGCAATGCGATCGAAGACGCCTACGCGCAAATCACTAACGAGGCACGGAATCAATACACTTTGGGCTATAGCCCTGCGCCTACAACGGGCAGCTCGGCTTATCGCACGGTCGAAGTCGATGTTCACAAAAAAGGGCTGAAGGTTTACGCCAAAGATGGATATTTTGCGATTCCTCAGGCCCACTGACCCTCCCGGGACCGCCCCTGAAACTTGCCCGTAGCTCCTTTGGGCCACGGGGGGTCACGTGAGTAACCTGCGTCCGGCACCTCCCGTATGATATAAAGACCGCGAGCCTCCATTAGGACATTGGTGTGCGTGGCAGCCCTCAATGGGATGCCCGTATTTGAGGAAAGCCTTGAGTTTCATCAACTTCGCAGCGCGTGAGATCAACTGTAAGATCGTGTACTACGGCGCCGGACTCGGCGGCAAGACCACGAATCTGCAAGTGATCTACCAGAAAACTGCGGACCAGCAGAAGGGCAAGATGATCTCGCTGGCCACCGAGACCGAGCGTACGTTGTTCTTCGACTTCCTGCCGCTCGATCTCGGAAATGTACGCGGCTTCAAGACGCGTATTCACCTCTACACCGTCCCCGGACAGGTCTTTTACGACGCCAGCCGCAAGCTGATTCTGCGCGGTGTCGATGGGATCGTGTTCGTCGCCGACTCTCAGGAGCAGCGCATGGACGCCAACGTCGAGGCGCTCGACAACCTGATGTCGAACCTGAAAGAACACGGTTACGACTTCAACAAGATTCCCTACGTGCTCCAGCTAAACAAGCGCGACCTTCCCAACATTCTTCCCACCGATCTCCTCGCCACCGAACTGCGCAAAAAGAATGAACCCATCGTTGAAGCCGTCGCATTCCAGGGCGTCGGCGTCTTCGAAACCCTGAAAGAAATCGCCAAGCAAGTCCTCACAGAATTAAAAGCCGGCGGCTAAGTAGTACCGCCCAGCGCATGGTAGCGCCAGCGTCCCGCCGGCTTGTCCCGTGGACGTCTCGCCCGCGGAATCTCTAGCACAAATCTCTCGACCACCATGTCATGCTGCGCAGTCGAAGCATCCCTACCCACCAGAAACTGCAAATGCATCCCCGATCCGGGTGCCCCATTTCTCACCCGTCCTTTGCGCGAGAAGTGGGAGGCACTTCCGACGCGCTCCCTAAACTCCTCAACCCCCGTCTAACCCACTGCACCATCCCTCATGCCTGATCTACAATGGCTGTCCGCCAATTCCGCCCTAATCTGGAGACACTACATGCGCAAGCTGCGAGACTCCCTCTGCGCCCTGCTCGTTCTTTTGATTTCATCCGCGCCCTTCGCCCTATCCCAGACGTTTCTCTGCACGGCATCGACCCCACCGATCTCGATCGCAAAGACGCCCCCTGCGATGACTTCTTCCAGTTCGCCAACGGCACGTGGCGCGCGAACAATCCCATTCCCGCGTCGATGGCCCGCTGGAGCAAGCGCTGGCAGGCCGGCGAATCCGCGAAGGACCGCCTGCACGATATTCTCGAAACCGCCTCCGCCGACAAGAACGCGCCCCAAGGCAGCGTCGAACAAATCATCGGCGACTACTATGGCGCCTGCATGGACGAGTCCCGCGTCAACGCCCGCGGCATGGATCCCGTCAAACCGCTGTTCGCGAAAATCGACGCCGCCCGCGACATCGCCGCTCTGCAAGAAGTCATGGCCGAGATGCACGACATTATCGTCAACGTGCCGTTCTCCCTGGGCAGCCAGCAGGATCCGCACAAGCCCTCCTGGGTGCTCGCCGACCTCGGCGCCAGCGGCCTCGGCCTGCCCGATCGCGACTACTACCTGAAACCCGAACCACGCTTCAAAGAAGCCCGCGAAAAGTATGTCGCGCATGTCACCGCCATGTTCAAACTCGCCGGCTGGGACCAGAAGTCCGCCGCAGCCGCGGCCCAGACCATCATGGCCATGGAGACGAAGCTCGCCGAAGCCTCCCTCGACAACGTGGCCCTGCGCGATCCCGCCGCCACCGATCACAACACTACGTTTGCGCAACTGCAGGCAATGGCTCCCCATGTGGACTGGGCCGGCTACTTCAAACACAAACAGATTCTCACCGACGTCGACATGAATGTCGACCAGCCCAAGTTCATGCAGGAAGTCGACCGCCAGATCCAGCAGACTCCGCTCGCCGACTGGAAAATCTATTTGAAGTGGCAACTGCTCGATTCCGTCGCCAACTCTCTTTCGACGCCCTTCGTCGAAGAAAATTTCGCCTTCAACGGAAAATATCTTGCCGGCACGACCGAAATGAAGCCCCGATGGAAGCGTTGCGTTGAATCCACCGATCAATTATTCGGCGAAGCGCTCGGCAAGAAATACGTGGAGAAATATTTTCCGCCCGAAGCCAAAGCCCGCATGCAGGAGATGGTGCGCAACCTTCTTGCCGCCATGCGCGACGACATCCTCAGCCGCCCCTGGATGAGCGACGACACCAAAGAAAAAGCCATGGCCAAGATCGCTACCTTCAATCCCAAGATCGGATATCCCGACAAGTGGAAGGACTACAGCCACGTCGAGATTCGCCGCGACGCATACTTTGAAGACATGATCGCCGGGAGGAAGTTCGTCGAACAGGACGACCGGGCTCAGATCGGCAAAACCGTCGACCGCGGCCGCTGGGGCATGACTCCGCCCACCTCCGATGCATACTACAATCCGCTACTCAACGAAATCGTATTCCCAGCGGGAATCCTGCAGCCGCCCGCCTTCGATATGCATGCGGTCGACGCGGTCAACTATGGCGCCATCGGCGTGGTCATCGGGCACGAAATCTCCCACGGCTTCGACGATGAAGGCGCCCAGTACGACTACCTCGGCCGCCTGCGCAACTGGTGGACCGGTTCCGACCTGAAGGATTTTCAGGCGCGCGCCGCCTGCGTGGCCGATCAGTTCGACCACTACTACATCGAGAAAGACATCCACCACAACGGCAAGCTCGTGCTCGGGGAAAGCATCGGCGACCTCGGCGGAGCGAAGATTGCCTACCTCGCCTACCAGAAATCACTCGAAGGCAAGCCGCGCCCCGCGGACATCGACGGCTTCACTCCCGAGCAGCAATTCTTCATCGCCTGGGGACAGTTCCGCGGCGACGCGATTCGCCCCGAAGCGCAACGCATGATGGTGCAGGGAGATCCTCATCCCATCGCAAAGTATCGCGTCATCGGCCCGCTCTCCAACCTCCCGGAATTCCAAAAAGCCTGGAGCTGCAAAGCAGACGCGCCAATGGTCCGCCCCGAAGCCAAACGCTGCGACGTCTGGTGATCTAGCAGCGCCTAAAGTAGCGCCGCGTGACGTAGCGCCGGCGTCTCGCCCCCGGAGTCGACAGTGGCACACTGTCGAACGCTCCTCCCTGCGCCATTACCAACGTAAGCTGCACCCCCACGCAGTCTTAGCTAGCCTGACCGCAGGGCAGGTGTGTACCCAGCCGCCCGCGGACTCCATCCGTGACTCTTGCCACGCTGATCTTTCGCTCGCACGACCCCAGCGGACTTCTGCTCTGGTGCGTGGTCGGATTCTGCGCCGGCATCGGCCTCTTCATCTACGGATTCCGTCTGCTGCAGCGCCGCCGCCTGATTCTCGACACTCCGTTCTCGAAGATTCGCAGCGCCTCCATGGGCATGGTCGAAGTCAGCGGCCTCGCCGTCGGCCCTTACACCATGGTCGCGCCGGTCACGGCGCGGGAATGCTATTACTACCGCACGCTGGTCTGGGAGTGGCAACAGCGCGGACGCAGCAAGACCTGGGTCAAGATCGCCGGCGAGTGCATGCACCTGTCATTCTTTCTCGACGACAACACAGGCCGCCTGCTCGTCGACCCGCGCCACGCCGACCTCGACCTTCACCGCGACTTCGAACAGGAATTCGGCGACTCGTTCTTTTCCTCGAAAGATCCCTTGCCCGCCTCCGTGCGCAGCTTCCTCGCGCGGCACGGCGTTTTCACGAGCAACAAAATCAAGGTGGAAGAGTTCTGCATCAAGCCCAAGAACTCGCTCTTCATCCTGGGCACGCTGGGAGAAAACCCAGGCGTGGAAGTGACCGCGCAGCCGATTCACGACGCGGAGCCGGCTACCTTCATTTCATCCCACGAATTCTCCCTGTCGTTGAATTCAACCTCGTTCTCCTCGCGCAGCAATGACGACAACTTCAAGATCGGTTCCCTGGCCGAGCGTCTTGGAGTGCACTCCGACACTCGCCGCGAAGTCATTCACCTCTCTCCGGATTCCGGCCCTACCAAGACGGCGAACATGACTCAGCAACAAAAAATCGCTGCCGCGCTCATGAAAGCGGGAATCTCGAATCCTACCGCCTGGTCCGCAGCCGGAGTTCCCACTGCTCACAGCGGCCCCGGCATCATGGTTCTCGCGGCGCCCGTCGCTCCAGAGAACGGCAACGCCTCGCCTTCGAACGTCAGTTCCTCCGACCTGGCCAACGGTTTAGATCCGCATCCCCCCGGTCGTGCTGAGAAAAGGCACGAACAACAAGACGTTCCTGATCTCCTGGCGCAGCCAGAAAGAACTTGCCCGCTCCCTCGGATGGAAGTGCACCCTGATGATCTGGGGTGGCCCGGCGCTCGCGCTTCTCAGCCTCTATTTCTTCCTGGGCATCAAGAACCTCTTTTAGGTGCTGTGTACTCAAGGACACTTTCGACGCACCACGCTTCTAACCAGTCCTCGTCCACTGGTGCCTAGCCCGCGAAGCCCCCTCTAGTACAATCAACCCGTGAGCGACGCCGTCCGCATCGGAATCCTGGGCGACTTCAATGCCGATTTCCGTTCGCACCACGCCACTACCGACGCCTTGCAGCACGCCGCCCACAAGCTCAACCTGAGAGTCGAATCCGAGTGGCTGCCCACGCCCTCGCTCACCGCGGCCAACGCCGAAAAAACGCTCGAGAGTTTCGACGGCCTCTGGGCCTCGCCCGGCAGTCCCTACAAGAGTTTCGACGGCATGCTCAAAGGCATCGAGTTCGCCCGCCGCCGCGATTGGCCCTTCCTTGGCACCTGTGGCGGATTCCAGTACGCCTTCATCGAATTCGCCCGCAACGTGCTCAACATCAAAGACGCCGACAGCGCAGAGAACAATTCCGGCTCGAAGAACATCATCATCTATCCCGTGGCCTGTGCCATGCCCGACCGCAAAGGCAACGCCCCCAAACTTTCCGGCTCTATGCCCGAGATTCGCCTGCGCCCCGGCTCCTACCTGCAGTCCTTCTACGGCAAAGATCAAGAGTCCGCGACCGAAGAGTTCTTCTGCAACTTCGAAATCAATCCTGACTTCGAATGGGCCGCCATGGAAGCCGGATTCCCCGTCGTCGCCCGCGGCGCGGAAGGCGAGATCCGCGCCATCGAATCCCCCACGCACCGCTTCTTCCTGGCCACCCTATTCCAGCCGCAGCTCTCATCAACCGAAAAGAAGCCGCACCCCATCGTCCTGGCCTTCGTCCAAGCCGCCAACGACTGGGGCAAGAAAAAGCTAGACGATAGCGTCTTGGAATAGCTTTATGTGGCGCGGGCGCCCCCGCCCGCGCCTTCCTTGCCAAGATCCCCGCTGCCCGTAGTTACCAAAGTCCAAGCCCCCCGCGCGTTACCGCCCCCGCACCATGCGCATCTGGAGCCCCCTCCCCTTGCCCGCTATCCTCATCGAGATCGTTACCTGTTTTCGAGACCGCGTCCGCAGGAGCCACTCGTCTCTATGCACATGCAGTTGATGAACTCGTACCGCATCCCGTTCTCGACGCTGATCAGCTACATCCCGATCATCGCGACGATCGTCACCACCCTGTTCAGCGTGATTCTGGCCCGCGCCACCCTGCGCTACGTGGAAGCCACCGACAAAGGCCTGGCCCTCGCCCGCGAAGAATTCGAGCGCGAGTGGTCGCCCGATCTTCACATCAAGATGGAGCGCGTCTCGAGCAGCGAAGCCAAAGTCATCGTCACCAATCTGGCGAAGACGTCGGTTCTGCTGCAGCTTCTGCAGTTGCGCAAACTCACGCACGCCACGCCCTTCGAGCGCTGCCGCCTGAACGATCCTCTGGTCGGCGGCATGACCTGGACCCAGGAAATGGGCAAGCGCATCCTGGCCTGCACCGGATCGGAATTCGAAGGCCCCATCGCCGCCTCGATGACCTTCTACGCCGCCGGACGCATGTTCCGTACCGACTGGTTCCGCTCGCAAATCGTGGTGCGCGACGGCCGCATCGTCAGCCTTGAGCCCAGCAACATGCCCGCCCGCCGCGTCCGCGTGGTCGAACGCAAAGGCCCCGAACGCCGCCGCGAATTCGTCCAGGACGTAACCGCCGAAGTCCCCCCAGAAAAAATCAACACCAAACCAGACGAAAGCTTCTTCGTAACCGGCGCCTAACCTGATTGAGTTGGGAAGAAGGAACAATGCAGGGAAGAAGGACCATGTGGGGACGGGCGCCTTCGCCCGTCCAGCAAGCGAAGCGAGCGGCTCGGCGGGTGCCCCATCCTAGCCGCGTCTTTAGCGCAGGGTGGGGATTTTGACATTAGCGATGGAGACGCTCTGAAGCAAGCTCATCAGTCCGGAGTCAGCATGCTCCTCCTCAATCAGCGTCGCCGGAACCACGCATGAACTTCCGCGGTGCTCCAACCTTCTGCCGGGCTGTTATTCTGCTGCTATTTCTCAAAACTTGAGGTCACAATTTGTGATCTCAGATCTTCTTGTCATTCCGAACCGGCGGTGTTTGCCGGTGAGGAATCTGCTCGTTGAGACGAAACGGGCTCTAACCATGCCGAAATCAGCAATCGTAGTCGCGAAAAAAGTCGATTCCAAAATCTTCGTTCTCCGCGGACAGCGCGTCATCCTCGACACCGACCTCGCCGAACTCTACGGCGTGCAAGTCCGCCAACTGAACCAGCAGGTCAAGCGCAACGCGAAACGATTTCCACCCGCCTTCCGCTTTCAACTCACGCCGCACGAACTGAAACTCTTGAGATCACAAAATGTGATCTCAACCGCAACCCACGGCGGCGCTCGTTATCTTCCCTACGCCTTCACCGAACATGGCGCCATCATGGCCGCCACCGTGCTGAACTCCGAACGCGCCATCGAAATGAGCGTCTTCGTCGTTCTCGCTTTCGTGCGCATGCGCCGCGCCATCGCCGGCAACCGCCACATCCTCACCAAGCTGTCAGAACTCGAACGCCGCCTCGAAACCCACGACTCCGAAATCCAAGCCCTCATGGACGCCATCCGCGAACTCATGAGCCCCGACGAGCCCACCCGCACCCGCATCGGCTTCGAAGCGCCGGAGGATGAAAGTGGCAAGGCCGTCAAAGCGCGCACCATGCAACTCCGAAAAACCAAGTAACTCGAACAACGATATCGAATTCGAATGATCTCCCATCACGTCTCGAGAAGCGCCGAGTTTTGGAAGGGCCCGGCTTCAAGCCGGACCGTCAGCAAAGACCCTGGTTGAAAATTTGCGATTCGTATCAGGGCATCGCTTTAGCGATGCCGTAAGTAACGGAAAATCAATTCGGCTTCAGCCGCTGAGGCAACACATTGCCATGAACTTCGGCGCGAAGTTCATGGCACGGCAAACGCCTACGATCCTCGCGTAACCCTTACCAAAGATCACCAATCCCACGCTAAAGTTTCCCCGTCCTCTGCCGATCCTATCCCTCAGAGGACCAGACCATGATCACTCCAATCAACAGCGTTCACCCGGCCGACGTCCATCAAGTCTCGCAGCCGCCTGCGGAACCGAAGCCCGACCCTCACGCCGAGACTCCGCCAGTAGCAAAAAGCGGCGCCCTCTCGCAGGACCAGGTAACACTAAGAAGCGCCGGCGAGACCAACCCCAAATAGGCCCCGGACTGCGTAGCGCCGCCATCCTGCCGGCTGTCCCGGGGCCATCTTGGCCCCGGACCCGACCATCGAGGCCTGCCGAAGGACCATCTTGTGCCTCGCACGCGTTTGGGTGGCGCAGCGCTTGCAGCGCCGCGATAACGCCCTCCTTTTCCGATAGGGCTTTAGCCCCGAGGCTCACCCCGACCC
Source organism: uncultured Acidobacteriaceae bacterium (assembly GCA_963701935.1). Taxonomy (GTDB): domain Bacteria; phylum Acidobacteriota; class Terriglobia; order Terriglobales; family Acidobacteriaceae; genus Sulfotelmatobacter. The sequence continues at coordinate 134,393 of CAVPBT010000010.1, forward strand.
GCACCAACCAAGAGGGCCGACCTTCACGGCTGCAGAAAAACCTACAAACGCGTACACGACCGTGGAAGAGCGGCCCTTTCCAGGGCCGCGTTAAGGCGGGTGAAAAGGTGTGGGCTTTAGCCCCTGAGGTGCCCGCAACAAGCCGGGAAGGGCACGACGGCTTTAACCGCTGGCGCCTGATCGCTCCCAAAACGGATCCACCCACCGTTCTCCACAGCTTTCTTTCCGGCCATGTGACATCTGACCTTGCCTTCCACAGCCTCGACAGCCGATCATCTTTCAGCCGAAAGGCAGGGCGAGTTCTTCCGGCCCAAGGCTAAGTCCTTATTCCGCAAGATTTTGCGTGTAAGTCCTAGCCGCTCAAGATTTTGCGAGCACGCGAGCCTATCCAGCACGCGCAAGTTCTTTGAAAACAATATTTTAGGAATCTTGATCAAAAAAAATGCAGGACCCGGACGGGAATATCGCGGAGGCTCTCACCTCCGCGATCCCCTTACGCCGTCTGCTCCAGCGTGCGGATGTACTCGACAACCGACTCGCTCCAGCCGTCGATGTGCGTCCATTTGCCGTAGCCAACGCCGTTCTTGTAGCTGGCCACGTTGATCACGTAGCCCTTGCCCTTCGGCGCAGGCACCGTGTCGTGCGCCTGCTCGTCGGTGATGACGATCAGGCGATCGTAGCCCTGCTTCTCATTCAGTTCCGTCACCGCGCGACCCAGGTACGTTGCGCTGTGCGGCTGCGACTTGTCGATCGCGTCGCGCAAGGCGAAGCCGCGCCGCGCCGGCACTTCGACCAGCGAGTTCGAGAAGCTGAACACTGCCACCTTCTCGCCGATCTCGCGCAGCAACACCGCAAGCCCGTAAGCCGCGTCGGTCCGCTGCATCTCGGAACGCTGAGACAGCGGAGCGGTCATCGAGCCGGAAACGTCGACCAGCACGATGGTCTTCCCGCGCAGCTTCTCCTGTCCCGCAACGCACTTCAGCATGGCGTGCTCCAGCGCCTCTTCCCACTGCGGAGCGTATCGCGCCGCAGCCAGGAAACGGAACGGAAGCACACGCGCCGTGCTCATCGAGCCGAGCGCGGCAAGCACCAGCGACTCCTCGACTCCAACCTCCCGCATGTTGCGCAGGTTGCGGAGCAAAGCGAGAGCGCCCAGCTTCTGCTCGCGGAGCAGCCGCTCCCACGCCTCGCGCTTGTCAGCGCCGGAGCTGAGAGCAACTTCCCACGTATCAGGAGCGGTGAGTTCGCCCGCGATCAGGCGCTTCCACACTTCGGCCTGCGCCTCGTCGCGCGGCTTCGCGTGCGCCAGGAACAGCACGTCCCGCAGCTTGATGGGTCCGCCGCGATCGTACTTCGCCAGCGCATACGCATCGAACTTGGGGAAAGCTGCAGCCAGCCCCTTCTTCACCTGAGCAGAGAGCGGCACGCGCCCGTCCTTCCAGTAGATGGCAACGAACTCGGCGAGTTCGTCGGCACGCTGGATGACCTGCGCCAGCGTCTCGGCCACAAAGCCGCGGTGAGTCGCATGACGCGCCATCTCGCGCACGAGCAGAAGCGGCGCATGACGCAGCTTCATCTTCGCGCGAGCCTCTACCGCGAGGGATGCGACCTTGTCGGCTGCAACCTTGGGAACGAGTTCCGCGATGCGGCCCGCGATCTCGACTCCGTCCTCGTAGAACTGGCTCTCCCAAAGCAGGCAAGCCAGCACCGAGCGCCGCAGCTGCAGCTCCGTCGAGATATTGCGCGCCGGTGCGCCTTCATGCGTGCGCAAGCGGAAGTTCAGGTTGAGTAGATTCAGTCGAGCCATGTGTGGCCTCCTTTCTTACAACTACTAGCTGCTAGCTCCTAGCGACTAGCTAAGACGATTATCATGCTGAGCGCAGCAATGAGGAGAGCGACGCGATCCTCATTGCGCAGTCGAAGCATCCCTACCCGAACAGTAATGCTGATGTAGGGATCCTTCGACTCCGTGATGCCGTTCGCGAAGCGAACGACATCACTTCGCTGAGAATGACGAATCAAAACATCGCCGGGGAATTGGGCGACTACGGCGTTTAGACGGATGTTCTGGCTGAACTACAGAGCGCCACCGGCGAAGCTCTGGCGCTTATTCCGCGACAGCAGCCGGCTCCGCTTCGTCGACTGCTTCTTGCTCTGCGAAACTGGCGCCGACACGGAAGCCAGTCTTCTTGCGCGCCGGTGCAACGTTGATCAAGAGCGCCATCTGCTCGAGTTCCCAGCGATTCGGGACCGTGCGGTTGGTGTAGTCCGTGCATGCCGCCACCTTGAACTTGATGGGGCGAAGACCGGCATCGTTGAAACCGCAAAACACGGTCTGCTCACTCTCGCGAAATCCCTTCTGGATATGCGCGTAGCGGCAGGTTTGGCACAGCGACTCTCCGTCCTGCGGCGGCGCGCCTTGAATTCTGACTGTGATGCTCATAACGTGTTGCTTTCTAACCGGCTCCTGCCGGAGTTGCGAAATTCAAATCAATCAGCCGGGGAATTCGCGACAAAGGTGTAGGTGCTCTACCACTGAGCTACACGGGCACAATTCCCGTGGCAGGACTCGAACCTGCGACCACCCGCGTGACAGGCGAAGGAACCCTTGTCTTCACCACCGGCCGAACTTGTCGACTTCTGTGCCAGGCCCTCAGGGGCTAAAGCCCACATCGATTCGAACGTCTTACGCGGCCCTCGAAGGGCCGCTCTTCCACGTCCGCGAAATGCGCGGGCGAAAATCACCGGGGAACCTGCGAGAAGAGATTCGACTCGAGGCCGGTCTCTGCGGCAACCCTGAGCTTCGGGACGACGCCCCCAGATCCTCGCGGATCCTTTGCTGGGGGGAATGAGCGACCGCGGACGTGTCGTGTCAAGGCGAAGAAACCGCGGCCTGCGCCACCCAGTGTGTTTTTATGTTGTTAGCTTTACGTTAAGGAGCGCCGAGGATTAATTAGCGCGATCGGACGACGCCCTAAAGCTGACTCGGCGTGTTATTGGCCGATACAGCCCGCTAAGCGATTTGTGCATAGAATCTGACAAATTTGGGCGTCCTTTCCTTAGAGGATGATCGAAGATGCCATAACTTTTAGTTTTGCGCAAGAGGAAAAACAGAATTTGTCGGTAGCACATGATATGTCCGGTTGAGATAGCAGGTGATATGTCCGCTTTGCGGGCGGTGAGGATGGGAGACCATGCGGAGCATGGAAGCTTATCCGAGGGCCGCGATGGAGCGGGCGATGAAAGTGCAGGACGTAATGTTGCCGGCGATGGCGAAGAAGATCACGTGGTGGCAGGCGGCGGAGATCCTGGGCATCAGCGACCGGCACATGCGGCGGTGGCGGGAGCGCTACGTGGAAGAGGGCTACAACGGGTTGCTGGACCGGCGGCGGGGCCAGCCCTCGCGGCGGCGGGTGCCGGTGGCGACGGTGGAGAAGGTGTTCGCGCTGTACCGGGAGAAGTATTTCGATCTGAACGTGCAGCACTTTCACGAGAAGTTGGCTGCCGAGCACGGGATCGAACTGAGTTACACCTGGGTGAAGCAGGCCCTGCAGGGAGCGGGCCTGGTGGGGCGAGGACGCAAGCGCGGGGCGCATCGCAAGCGGCGGGAGCGGCGGCCGTTGCCGGGGATGCTGTTGCATATCGACGGCAGCCGCCACCAGTGGTTTCAGGACGAACGCTGGTACGACCTGATCGTGATTCTGGACGATGCCACGAGCGAGATTTACTACGCCCAACTGGTGGAGGAGGAATCGACGGCGACGGTGATGGCGGGACTGAGGGAAGTGATCGAGCGCAAAGGCGTGTTCTGCGCGCTGTACAGCGATCGGGGCAGCCATTTCTGGCTGACGCCGAAGGTGGGCGGCAAGGTGGACTACCATCGCCGCACGCAAGTGGGGCGAGCGTTGCACGAGTTGGGAGTGCAGATGATCCCGGCCTACTCGCCGCAAGCGCGCGGGCGCAGCGAACGCAACTTCGGTACTTGGCAGGGCCGATTGCCGCAGGAGTTGCGGCTGCGCCAGCTCGGGACGCTGGAGGCGGCGAACCGGTTTCTGCGGGAAGATTACATGGCCGAGTTCAATCGCCGTTTTCAGGTCGCGCCCCGGCAGCGGGGCAATGCTTTCGTGCCCTGCCGGAGTCGTGATTTGGAACGGATTTTCTCGCTGCAGTTCGAGCGCAGTGTGAACCGCGACAACACCGTGAGCTTTCAAAATCTGAGCTTGCAGATCGAGCGGGTACGCTGGCGGGCCACGTTGGCGGGTTGCCAGGTGGTGGTGCACCAACACCTGAATGGAAACTTGAGTCTGACCCACGGGCCGCATTGCTTGGGTCGCTATGACGCCGGCGGTGCACCTCTATCCGCCAAGGCTTCTGCAGAGCTGAGCAGGGGAAGGGGAACTGCCCCCTTCCCCTGCAACCCCATCCCCAAAACCAACCCAACCCAAACGGCGAGGGCACAACTTTGAAACCGGACATTTCACTTGCTACAAAAACCGGACATTTTAACTTGCTACCAACAGAGGAAAAACAGAATTAATTTCAGAATATTTTCTGCGATTCGGATGCAGCCAATCAGTCTGCGAGAAGTTCGAACGCGGGATAGCCTGCGGCGATCGCGGCGAAAGGTTCTGGCGGCGACCCTGCCGGAATTGGAAAGTATCGTTGCACTTCGCGCTTGAACGAGTCGAGATAGGCTTTCAAGATCGCCGGCTTCTCGGCATCCGGGATTGGACGCAGATGAAATTTCTGGCTCGTGCTTCCCTTCTTCAACGTTATTTCTCCGGCGGCTTCGGCGTTGCGGATCCACTGCGTTCGCCCGCGCGGTGCGACCAGATAGCGTTTGCCCTGCAGTTCCAGTAGATCGACGGGAGTGGAGAAGAGCTTGCCGGATTTGCGTCCGTCGAACTTGGAGAAGATAGATATGCGACGGACCCAAGCCGAGGCCGACGAGGAATCCGAAGGTGCGGTTGAAGAGTTTTTCAACGGCAGTGGGTTCGCGGAAGGTGGGGAGGGAGGAATTCATGGCTTGATTATAGCGGCGCCGTTGCAGCTTCTTCGTGAAGCATCAGGTGCGGGGCGCTGCCGGCGGAGTGCAGAGGTCCTTCGCTTCGCTCAGGATGACAGAGCTTGAGAGGGATCATGTGCACAGATCACATTCACTTCACGAAGCGGAGGGAAGCAGAGTTCATGCAGTAGCGAAGACCGGTTGGGGCGGGGCCGTCGTCGAAGACGTGGCCGAGGTGGGCGTCGCATTCGGTGCAGGCGACTGCGGTGCGGACTATGCCGAAGGTTGTGTCGCGGATTTCGGTTACATTTTCTTTCGCGATCGGCTCCCAGAAGCTGGGCCATCCCGTGCCGGATTCGAATTTGGTAGAGGAATCGAAGAGCGCGTTGTCGCAGCAGATGCAGCGGTAGATGCCTTTGTCGTGCAGGTTCCAGTATTTTCCGGTGAAGGCGATTTCGGTGTCGGCGTTGCGCGTGATGTCGAAGACTCCGGGGGCGAGCTGCTGGCGCCAATGGTCGGGAGTTTTGATGACCTTTGCGATCTCCACTCTCTTCAGGCGTTGGCCGGAGTCGGAGAACAGGACGATGGTGACGTCTTTGGGTTCGGGAAGCGCGGCCGCGACGTTCAAAACAGCGGAGCGTTTCCAGTGCCACAAGGCAAGGCCCGCAATCGTGGCGAATGATGTTGCGAGAAATGCGCGACGCTGAATATTCGCCGGCGGGGCTGCCGAGCTTTGCTCGGCCGGACAGCCGGGGGCGGCTGTCCCCACATGGGTCGTTTTGCTGTCAAGATCGGAGTCGAACATCGGACTCTCCTTTTACTTTCCGGTGTACAAGTCCGGGAATTCCTGGCGCAGGTGCTCCACCTTCGGAGCGTCGTTGAAGACGATGTAGGGCTGGTTCGGATGCAACGCCGCGTAATTCTGGTGATAGGCCTCTGCCGGATAGAACGCTTGCAGTGGGACAACCTTCGTCACGATAGGGCGCGGGAACACTTTTGCTTTGTCGAGTTGCGCGATGTAAGCCTCGGCGATGCGCTTCTGTTCGTCGTTGCTGTAGAAAATCGAGGAGCGATATTGTGTGCCTTCGTCGGGGCCCTGCCGGTTGTGTTGCGTGGGGTCGTGCGCGACCGAGAAGAAGACACGCAGGAGTTCGCCATAGGTGATCTGCGAGGGATCGTAGACGATCTCGACGGACTCGGCGTGCCCGGTTTCTCCGGTGCTGACCGTTTCGTATTCGGCGGTTTTCGCGGAACCTCCGGAGTAGCCAGAGGTCGCGGTGATCACGCCTTTCACGTGCTGGAAGACGGCCTGGATTCCCCAGAAACATCCGCCGGAAACCACGGCGGTTTGCTTGCCAGGTGTGGATGCGCGGGGAGCGTCTTGGGCCGGCGCGGGCACCGGACCAGCGGCTGGGCTGGCTTTGGCGTTGCAGGCGGTGGTGGTGAGGAGTGCGGCTGCGAGAGTTAGAACCAGGGTCGTGGATGATGGCATTCTGTCCCCCCTTCCAGTACGAAATTTCTGGGCTGGCAGATTGGAGTCGCGGGCGGGGGAAAAGTTTCAGGACCGCGGGACTCTTGACGGCGACTGCAGTTGCGATCCTATATAGAGCACCGCACCTGCGGCCCGATACACCTGGGCCGCCTGGACGGGCGAAGCCGCCCGTCCCCACACGTCCTAACTTCTCACTTGCTTTTTCGCCTTCTGTTCGCCAATAATGGCGGCATGGCTATCACACGCAGACAGCGGGAAGTGTATGACTTCATTTCGCGATTCGTGGCGGAGCATGGGTATTCTCCGTCGTTCGAGGAGATTGGCAAGGGGCTGGAGCTGACCTCGCTGGCGACCGTGCACAAGCATGTCACGAACCTGGAAAAGAAGGGACTGCTGACGCGCGACTACAACCGCAGTCGCTCGATCGATCTGCTGCCCCCCAAGGGACGGCTGAAGCAGGCGATGAGCGTGAACACCGGTCTGGTGTTACCGCTGCTGGGGCGTATCGCGGCCGGCCAGCCGATCGAGGCTGTGGAGAATCCGGAGACGATCTCGCTGGCGGATTTTGTGCGCTCGAAAGAAGTGTTCGTCCTCGAAGTGCGGGGAAACTCGATGCAGGATGAGGCGATCCTCGACGGCGACTATGTGCTGGTCGAGAAAGCGCGCACGGCGCACAACGGAGATATCGTTGTGGCTCTGGTGGATCAGAGCGATGCAACGTTGAAGCGATTTTATCGCGAGGGCGACAGCATCCGGTTACAGCCTTCGAATGTGACCATGAAGCCGATCATCGTGCCCGCAGCTTCGGTGGATGTGCAGGGACGGGTGATTGGGGTGTTGAGGAAGTATTAGCAGTACTAGTTCTCTTCAACTCCTCCAGTTTTGCGTTGCTTAATGCAGGTGGAAGTCGACTTCGACGGCGATTTGTACTGCAACGGGTTTATTCCCGTCCCGTTCAGCAGGTTTGAACTTCCACGTACTGATTGTGCGGACGGCCTCCTCGTCTAATCCAGCGCCCAAAGGGTAGAGGATCTCAACATTTCTGGGGTTTCCGTGGTCATCCACAATCAATCCGAGCGTCATCGTGCCTTCCAGGCTGGCCTCACGCGCTTCGCTGCTGAATTGTGGCTCCGGTGCGAAGATCTGTCTGGGGGGAGAAATGCCCTTGATCACTTGAAACACACGTACGGAATCAGCTCCAAGCGAACTGGTTCTGTCCTTTTCAGCGTTCGCGCGGAGGTCGGCGTGAGCATTCACTCCGGGGACCCTAAGAATATCTGTCGAGAAGTGACAGCCTGAGTATTTGGGGTCGTTCACATCATTGAGTCCAGCTGACACACAAGTTTGCCAATAAGAGGGGACGAGAGCGACTAGACTGTCTTGGTCCGTCAAGAAGATCTTAGCCATGAGTGCTTCCACACCTTCCGAAGGGTTGCCAGGCCCGATTCCTGCTTCAATTTCGACAGCGGATGTTTTCTTACGCTTCTTCGGAGTGTCAGCACGGAATTGAAAACCGTGGCCGATCGAGGTCACTAACATTCGGTGGCCCTTGATCACCAAGGTCTGACCGGAGACTCTCGGTTCGGTGATGAGAACAAATCCGTGTGCCGTCCAACTACCAGCGGAGGGATTCCCGATCGGAGTACCGGCAGCGTCGAAGCGCAGCTTATCGCCGCGAAAGAAGCCCCGTAGCAAGAGGATCTTGTCCTGATATCGGCTTTGCAGAGATTGCTCGATTTCTGGCGACTGGGCCTGAACAGCGATTGCGAGAAGGAGGACACTCAGATATCTGGCGATGAGGCGGGAGCGGAGGCTCATACCGCGCATTCTAGTCGAATGCAAATTCCTTCACACGAAAAAATGCCCCGGCATCTGCCGGGGCGTAGATCTCGATTGACGGTCCTTGCTTTCCTTAGCCGATGTGCTTGTTCAGGGCCTGGGCGATGGCATCTTTGGGGCGGTAGCCGACGAGTTGTTCGACGACCTGGCCTCCCTTGAACACCAGCAAAGTTGGGATGCCCGTGACTTTGTAGCGCATGGGGGTGGCGCTGTTGGAGTCGACATCCATTTTGCCGATTTTGATTTTGCCCTGAAACTCAGTGGCCAGTTCCTCGACGATAGGGGCGATGGCGCGGCAGGGGCCGCACCACGTTGCCCAGAAGTCCACCAGAACGGGCTTGTCCGATTTCAAAACATCCTGGTCGAAGTTCGCATCGGTGACTTCGACGATTCCGTTACCTGCCATTTTCTTTCTCCTCGTTGTAAACGTCGCGCTGTCGGCGAGACGCTCCATCGGGCGGCGCTGCCGGGCCTGCGATCGGTATATAAGTGCGTCCCCGTAAGGGAACCGAACTTACTATCGTAACACCGTCATTGGATGCCTGGGGAGGTGGGAAAGTCGCAAAGGCTGGCAGCCTCAAGGATGAGGCGGTTGGGCCTCGGTGGCTTTGGCTGGGGGTTGTGGGTTAATGGACTTGATGAAGCTAACCAACTGCCAGCGTTGGGGTTCGGGGAGCTTGGACCATACAGGCATACCGCGGCGGACAACGCCGTTGGTTAACAGCCAGAACAGCGTGCCCGGGGTGGATTGTTGCACTTCGCCGGCGAGCAGGCTGGGAGCTTTCTTTCCACCTTCCGCCATTTCACCGTGGCACTCGGCGCAATGCAACGCGAAAAGTTTGCCGCCTGCCGCAACCGCATCAGGATCCGCTGCCAGAGGATTGCGGCGAGCGGCATCCTTTTTAGGAGCCTTCGCCAGTTCCGCGTAGATAGAGCGGTTGCCCTGGGAAGAGTTGGAGGTCTGCGCCCCGGCCACACCGACGCACAGTACGATAACCGCGGTAAAGGCTCGCAACGCGAAGATTCGCATCCGATGAAGGTTGGCTTTGGCCATATCACGAATTCCACTTCTTAAATCTATCCTGAGCAAAGATCGAACTGTCATCAGTGCCCTCCCAACAGACGGGCGATCGCGGCGCCGAAGCCGGAGAATTCTCGTGAGACGCCCCAGCGCAGCAGGAAGCGGTGGCTGTTGTCGTTGAGGCCGAAGCCGAGAGACAGGCGCAGGGTCCAGTCCGAGGGAAGGTTCCAGGCAATGACGGGCGCCACGTACTGAGAAGTGTCGTGCAGGCCGAAGCTGTAACGGTCGCCGAGGCCGCCGTACATTTCAATCCCGGCGACGAAATTCTCAGGACAGAAGCTGCAGCGCTGGGCAGACGCTTTCAGAGCGAGCGGACGGCTGGCACCCATCGCATAGCCGAACTCCCAGGGATTGCCGCCCGTAAGGTTCTTAGTTGCGATTGTGTTTTGGGCAAAATTCCAGCCTTTGAAGTTCTTCGACAGCAGAAGCTTGAACTCGAGTTCGTGATCGTGGTCTTGGCGGGCAATCGAGTTAGGGACTGCATAGTCGGCTTCGACATCGTGGCCTTCGACTTCTTTCAGAATCTTGTCGGCGCCGCTGGTCTGCTCGTATTCGATGTACAGCACGGGATTGATGAAGTGCTCGCGCTGCAGAAGACGGAAGCGATTCTCCCACCGAAAGCCGGTGAAGAGAGTGCTGTCGTTGAAGGTGGATTGAGCGTCGAGGTAAACCTCAGTCGTCCACCACGCCGTCGCGCCGTACTCGAACTCGGCCCAGTAGGAGAGAAAATTGTTGCCGGCGCGCTGGGTGCCGAAGGTGGAGAAGTATTCGACCTCGAGGCTGCCGGGTTCTTCGAGGTAGTGGTCGTAAGTGACGATGTAGGGACTCTCCTGGGCCCGGGCGGGGAGGCCGACAAGCAGCAGAAACGCGATCAAACCGACGAATAATCCCAGCCGGGCGCGCAAGGTGGAGGCGGCATTGGCGGAACTCTCAGGGATGAATCGAGATTGGATGTGTGGCGTGGTGAGAGGCAAGCGGAGTTGTTGATTCCTTTCCAGATCGTCCTTTGCGCCCTCTTTCACTACGAGGACTTGTAGTTGCAACTCAGTCGCATCTAGACTACATTCAAGATACTGCCGGATCGCTTGCCGAACGGTCAAGCATCGGCGGAAGAATCCGTCGCACTCTGCTTGCGACTAGTTGCGACAGCGAGGACTACGATGCCGCTACCCCAAACGGAAATGCCCGGACGACTCCAGGCTCACTTCGCCCAGCGCGGCATCCGCATGACGCAGCAGCGGCGCGCCATCCTGAGCGTGATGGAAACCGCGAGCAAGCATCTGGATGCGAGCCAGATTCTGCGGAAAGCACAGAAGATCGACGCCAGCGTCGATCGCAGTACGGTTTACCGCACTCTGCGGCTGCTCAAACGCCAGGGGCTGATCGACGAGCTCGATCTGATGCACATCAACGGCGAGGGACATTATTACGAGCGCAAGCTGGAGCGGGACCACATCCACATGGCCTGCCTGCGCTGCGGCAAGATTGCCGAGTTTGTGAGTGATAGTTTCGAAAAGCTCAAGCAGCAAGTGGAAAAGGACTGCCGGTTCCGGGTGCTGGTATCGCGGCTGGAGATTGGCGGCTATTGTTCGGCCTGCCGGGGATCGCAATAGGCCCGCCCCGTGCAACGTGGGGCCAAAACAAAAAGCGTCCTCGACTTTTCAGTCCAGGACGCCTCGGTATTAGCAGCCCTCCCCCAGAACTGCCAAACCACGAGATGGATATTAAGATTCCCCTCATTTTGTGTAAACGTCACCTTGGTAACTTGGTTAGCACAGAGCTAAGGTGAGGGCTGACTGAAGTAACTACAGAGAATCGAGGAGATGCCCGGCCGCTACTGTTTTTGCCACGTTTGGCCGGCGTCGGTGGTGGTCCAGACCTCGGAGGTAGAGGTGGAGAGCCTGCCGTACTGGGGATCGGAGAATTCCAGGGTAAGAACGTCGCCGGTAAGCGCGGTGCCGGCCGAGGCGGGAGTGACGCGGACCCAGTGGTTGCCGGCGTCCTGAGAGTGGTAGAGGGCTCCGGCGGAGCCACCGGCCCAGACTTCTGCGCCAGCTGCGTAGACAGCGCGGAAAGTGAGAGCGGCGTCCCGTCTAAGAGCCTTCCCAGCATCTTTCGCTTTGGCTCGGGGCGTGTTGGCGGAAAGTTCGAGACTGGCCCCGTTTACTGCGACATCAACAGTCTGCCAGGTGCTGCCCTTATCGAACGAGCGCTGCAGGGCGCCCGCGGCGTTCACCGCCCAGAGGGGCTGCAGAGCGGAAGAAAGGTCGGAGACGTTACGGCCGTTGATGGGAAGTTGGTTGACCGCGTTGCTAGACACCGTGCTCGCGACATTGTTCGTCGCGGTCTGAACCTGCACAGCCCCGGCTGCCACCTCGACCATCTCCGAGACGCTGCCGGGGCTTAATGTGAAAGCAAAGGCCTTGGGCTGATCGGCATCGTAGTTCAAGTCGACAACGGTGGTCTTAAAGCCCGGAGCCGCCGCCTGAGCCCTGTAGCTTCCCGTGGGGAGGCCAGCGATTAGCCACTCCCCGCGATCGTCGGTCACCGCGGTCGTGGGCTTTCCTTTCTTGGAGGGAGTAATCGTAACTTGCGCGTTCGACACCACAGCTCCGCTGGAATCAACCACATATCCGCCGATCTGCCCGGGAGCGGCCCGGCCCTCCAGCCTGCGGAGCGCCTCTTGCTGCGCGCTCTGGCTGGGGAGTTCCTTGGCCCTGCTGTAAGTGGAATCGGCATCGGGCAGGTTCCGGGCGACTTCATCGAGCTTCGAATCCCGTGTGGTGCTGACGGCGGCCGCACCTGCTACTTCGACCGTCTCTGACGCAGCGGGGACTCGGTTATTCTCGCTCGGCTGCTGCTTCGCGAACGCCGCAGGCGGCGCGGGAGCGGGAATCTGATTCTGGACGATGTTCTGCTGCTGGTATTGATTTAAGACTCTCGGGCCATGAGGTAGCGGGCCGCCGATTAGCGCGCCCACATTGCCGCCTACAACCGGCGCAGCCGATGGCGGAGGAATGCGCGCCGGAGACACCTCCCCGTGAAATTCGTTCTTCTTCTCGTTGTCAGCCACGACTGCACCGTTGACCGAATTGGCGAAGGCCGGAGTGGCAGGAGCTTGGAGCTTCTCTGTTTTCTGAGCCTTGTCGGCCGGAGCAACGAACTCGGCGATCGCTTTCTTGGGCTCATTCGCGGCCATTTCAGCCGGCGCAGGCTGCTTGAGAGAGGCCGTGATTTGTGGCTGGGAGCGTCGCTGAAATTGCAGGACCCCAAGCGAGGCGATCGCCACAACGCTGGCCGCGACAAATCCCCAGCGAACGACGGGCCAGGTCAACCATCCGCGGGGCGATGGGCGAACGGTCGCTTGCACTGAATCGATTTCCGGCAGGGCCAGGGCCACGATTTCGCGGCAATCGCCGCAGCGGGCGAGGTGCTCGAGCACGACCGTGCGTTCGCGATCGGGTAGCGAACGCTCTGCGAAGGCGGTCAGCAGGTCCGCGTCAGGGTGATCGACGGCGGGCGCTGCGGCCTGCAGGCGATCGCGCACGATTTTGGGTACGTTCTGCATTTCAGCTTCTAGCCTGCCGGCTTCCGCTAAGTCTCGATCCATTCCAATCTTAGATACGGGTTTACCTTCTCGTTAACTGTCATCCCGGACCTTCCCTTACCCGAGCTTCCACTCTCTTCTCTGAGAACGCGGGAGGGGACGTTTCTTGCGCCAGACTGCGACGAATATCCAGCTGCAGGTCACGGACGTCGACCTCCAGGGCCTCTTCAGCCTGGCGGCGGGACATACCCCGGCGCCCCAGGGCGGCAACGATCTGCTTGCGCAAGGACTTGGCCAGCTTGTCGATCTTGCGGCTGATGGTCGACTCGTGGACGCCGAGCATGCGGGCGATCTCCGCTAGGGTGCGGCCATCGAGATAGTAGGCGCTCAGAATCGTGCGGTCTTCGGCAGAGAGCGCGGCGAGAGCCTCGTCTGTGGCCTGCGCCAGGCGCTGGTCAGCGGCGGGTGGGAGCGGCTCCGGATCGGGAGCGCGAAATTGGACGCCCTCTTCGGATTCTTCATCGAGACTCACCAAACGCTTCGTCCGGCGATAGCGGTTGACGTATTCCTGGGAGAGAACCGTGCGCAACCAGCCTTCGAGCGATCCCCGTCCGGTGTAGGAAGAGAGCTTAGATACGCGCTGGCCTTCGCGAGTGTTGGTGCCGTAGAGATCGGCGTAAAGGGTGTCGGCCAGTTCACGGGCGGCGGAATCCTCGCGGGCAATGCGCAGGGCCGAGAGATAGAGCTTTTCACGGAAACGCGTGAGGAAGATTTCCCAGGCGACATTCACGCCGGCAGCGCAGGCGCGGGCGAGGGCCAGTTCGTCGACTCTGAGGCTCAGAAAAAACGTGCGAATTTCAGATTCGGACGTCGACTCCGTCGCGTGCTTCGAACCGACTTCACAGAGGATCACGCAGAACGATTCGCGGGTGAGTCCGATTTTCTCGCAGCCGCTTTTGGCGTGAAGATCCGCCAGCAGTTCGTTGACGACCGATTGCACGGCGGCGTTGGGCTTAGCGGAACTCATGTTTGGCCGACCATGTTTATTCGAGCATCAAAGGCGGCCGTCGTTAACCCTTGGCTTGCGCCGCCTTGCACTCAGCGCACGGACAGATCTCACGCAAGAACTTCCACGAATAGAGTCCCAGGTCGTGATTATCATTCCACGAGAACTTGATGGCGTATTTGCCCACGCCTTCCGCCGACAGGGGCTTGGCGTTGGGCTTGAAAATCAGCAGCGCGCCCGGGGCTGCGACGACCGGATCGCCGGGACGGCGTCCAGTCTTGTCGCGTTCCTCATTGCACATGGCGCAGGGGCAGGCGTCACGCAGGTAGACGAATTTATAGTGCGAGACGTGACCGTCGTTCCATTCGATGTCGACGCCGGTGCCCGTCGTGATGTTTACCTTCACCGACTTGGGATCGGTGGCCGCAGTGGCGGCTTGAAGCGGGGACTGCATGGAGTAAGTATCGCACAGCGCGCCCAAGGGGTAGTGGGGTCTTAGTGTGGCGATGATTTTTCAATATCCCTGCATCCGTTAAACCTGCAACTGTATGGTGGATCGAAATTCGGGCACCCGAAATAAAGCTCTCCTTTGCCTGATCGCCTAGCGACCGTCGGTGTTTCGAGGCCGTACCTTTCTTTGCATCGCGGGCAGATGCCCCCTTTTTCTCCAACCTCATCGGGACGCGACATAGGGTCTTTAGGCATTGATATGTTCCTCCAATTCCCAAACGTGAGGTAGTGTCCTAAAGTTGCGTTGATGCCATTCGGTCCGAGACACCTCCTAAAATGCCGATCTGATGGAGTGTGTCGTCAGCACTGTTGTAGTGGTAAATCGTGATGAGAGGGGAAGGCGACACCTTTAAAATGCCGAACGACCAGCCAGTCGGCGATAGCTCTATCGGCGAGAACGTGAACGCGGCTTTCGTAACCTGGCCACAGTGACAACCAGAGCAACTCAGAGCACGCACGATCACAGCTTCCGGTATTACGGTTTTGTTCCCGATGTTTGAGCGGGCCCGTGCTTACGCCACCGATAACGATGTTTTCAGCGTAAATGTCAAACTCGTGACTTGCACCAGCGTCGCCGACGGGGATGTTGCGGCAAGCGGGAAAAAGCCATACATGCGTCCGATAGCCCTACGCGCAGCAGCCTCTATCCCTAAACGATCCGCTTTGGTTGGCTTGTTACTGTGAGCACCTCTCGTAATCTCCATACGTTGTCAGTCAATCCTGCCTCCATTGCTTGGCGTGCACACGAAGGCTCATCAACGCAACCTTAGGACACTACCAAATGTGATCTGTGATTCTTGGCTGCATCGTGTGGTCGTATAATCTTACGCCGTGGCCGAAGAAGGTGGTACGCGGGAGTTTGTTAGGTTTTTGGCACTGCTGTTTATCATCGCGGCAGGCTCCCATCGGTGGTTACAAGTTCTTTGATAATGCGGGCCGTGTCCCGCATACGAGTGATACGAACTTCGTTATTGGTGAAACCGAATGGCTGCCTGGCGAGTACCGCCAGTGCTGGGCCTTTGCTAAGCCCGATGGGTCCATCGCGATTGCTAGATTGTGAGCACATTAGCGATTTCCCCAAGCCAAGTAGTTTTCACACGTTTCCCACTAAGTATTGGGGTCGGATACAACGGCCTGAGCACGCAGTCCGGCAAGATTGGAGTTGGCGATGCCAGCGACGGAGTGATTCTGTTACTTGTTGGGCTTTGAATTAGGACCCAAGAACCAGCGCGCCTTCACGCTATGACCCCGCTACCCCGCTACAGGTCGCCGGGATTGCCGAATCTGGCCAAGTTCCTGTAAAATCTAGGTTTGCCCTACAAGTATTGAATTCTTCGGGAGTCGTCATGGCACAACAATGTGATATCTGCGGCAAGAAGCCGCAAGCGGGAAACCGCATCAGCCACGCGCACAACGTCACCAAGCGGCGCTGGAACATCAATCTGCGTCCGGTGCACGCCCGCGTGGGCGCGACCACCAAGCGCATGCGCGTCTGCACGTCCTGCCTCCGCAGCGGCAAAGTCGTCAAGGCGTAAGAACATTTCACCACAGAGGACACAGAGTTCACAGAGGGACTTTGCTTCCCTCATGAGCCCTCTGTGTCCGTCTGAACGTCGCCGTTCTACTGGATCGCCATCAACTGCACGTCGAAGATCAACGCGGCATTCTCCGGGATCTCGGGCGGATGTCCCGCCTCTCCGTAGGCCAGCTCCGGCGGGATGCGCAATTGACGCTTGCCGCCGACTTTCATTCCTGCGACACCTTCGTCCCATCCCTTGATGACGTCGCCTTGTCCGAGCGTAAAGTCGAAGGGCTGGTTAGTGCCGACTGAACTGTCGAACTTTTTGCCGGTGGTGAGCCATCCAGTATAGTGAACCTTCACATGGTCGCCTGCTTTGGCGGGCGGGCCGAGACCTTCCTTGATCTCCCAGTACTGCAGGCCGGATTCGGTCTTGATGCCATCGCCCGTGACCTTGGTGGGAGAGTTGGCGTTGGGGCGGACCACCTGAATGGGTTTGTGGGTCGGCGTTTGCGCCACGAGTGCCCTGCAAACGCAGAGAACGATAACCGCCGCCACGTTCTTCTTCATGTTTGCTCCTTCCAATAATTCATCAACCACAGAGGGCACAAGGAACTACTGGAAGCCTGTGTTCTCCTGTGTCCCTTGTGGTTGAAGTTTTTTCATGCCAGTGCGATGACGTCGATTTCTACCAGCACGTCTTTCGGCAAGCGCGCGACTTCGACCGTGGAGCGGGCCGGCGGCGCGGAGCTGAAGTACTTGCCGTAGACGGCATTCATGGCGGCAAAGTCGCTCATGTTTTTCAGGAAGACGGTCGAGCGAACGACTTTCCCTAGGCCGCTGCCAGCGGCTTCCAAAATCTCGGACAGATTGCGGAGGACGCGATCGGTCTGGGCGGTAACGTCGCCGTCGATCACTTGCTGAGTCGCGGGATCGATCGCGATTTGTCCCGACGTGAAAATGAGTCCGTTGGCTTTGATGGCCTGAGAATAGGGGCCAATGGCTTGCGGGGCATCTTTGGTGGATATGATTTCGCGCATAAGGGCACCCGCTCTGTGACGTCAGATTTCAGATCGAGATAAACTCTATCAGACGGCACAGATTAACATAGCGGGAAATCCCACTGCGTTTATAGCATTGGTACTGGTTCTAGATTTTCTGCAACCGTTGCACTTCGTGGACACCCGGAATTTTGCGCAGGCCCGCGATGATCTGCTCGAGGTGTTTCAGGTCGGCAATGTCGAGGACGACTTCTACACTAGCCTGGCTGTTCGAAGTGTGCGCCGTAATGTTGCGGATGTTGCTCTTGGCGTCGCCGATCACTCCGGTGATGCTCTTCAGCATGCCGAAGCGGTCATCGCAAAAAACGGTCAGCTTTACTGGATAGGCTGTAGGCGTGCTCTCGTCGCGCGCCCACTCAACTTCGATCTTGCGTTCCGGTTCATACATCAGGTTGGTCACGTTGGGGCAGTGGATGGAGTGCACGGCCACGCCTTTGCCGCGCGTGATGTAGCCGACGATGCCTTCTCCGCGAATGGGATTGCAGCAACGGGCGCGGTACACCATCATGTCCCCCTGGCCGCGGACGGTGATGGCGTTGTGGTCACCGAAGACGCGGCGCACGACACTGGCGATGCCGCCGGGTTGCGAAGTCAAGCCTTCCGATTCGATGTCGCCGGCGATGGAATGCGTTGCGCCCGCAGGCAGGAGGCGCGCGAGCACCTGGCGCGCAGAATATTTTCCGTAGCCGATTCCCGACATGAGGTCGTCGGCCTTGCCTAGGCCGTAGCCCGAGGCAACTTTCTGCAGGTCTTCGTCCTTGATTTCTTTGAGCGCGATGCGGTATTTGCGAGCTTCTTTTTCGATCAGCTTGCGGCCGATTTCGATCGCGCGTTCGCGCTGGTGAACGTTGAGCCAGTGCTTGATCTTGTTGCGCGAGCGGGACGACTTTACGAGACCGAGCCAGTCTCGGCTGGGCTTGTGTCCGGGCTGCGTGAGTATTTCGACGATGTCGCCAGAGTGCAGCTTGTGGCGCAACGGCACCATTCGTCCGTTGACCTTGGCGCCAATGCAGGTGTGGCCGACTTCGGTATGAACGCTATAGGCAAAATCGACGGGCGTGGCGTCGCGCGGCAGCACGACAACTTTGCCCTTGGGCGTGAAGGTGTAGACCTCTTCGGGATAGAGGTCTACCTTCAGCGTGGAAAGAAATTCATTGGGATCGCTGACGTCGCGCTGCCACTCGACCACCTGCCGCAACCACGCGAGGCGCTGCTCGTCCTGCGCCGAGACTGGGCCGTCTTTGTATTTCCAGTGGGCGGCGATGCCTTCTTCCGCCATCTTGTGCATTTCTTCGGTGCGGATCTGGATCTCAAACGGCGTGCCATCTTCCGTGATCACCGAAGTATGCAGCGACTGGTAAAAGTTGGGCCGCGGCATGGCGATGAAATCCTTGATGCGTCCCGGAACCGGCCGCCACAAGTTGTGAATGATGCCGAGCACGGCATAGCAGTCCTGCAGCGATCGCGTAATGACGCGCATCGCGCAAAGGTCGTAAACCTGGTCGACGGAAATGCGCTGGCGCTGCAATTTCTTGTGGATACTGTACAGGCGCTTGATGCGGCTTTCGACCCGGGCCTGAATGCCGGCCTCTTTGAGCTTGTCGGTAATCGTCGTCTGCATCTTGGCGAGGAAGGCTTCGCCTTCCTTGCGGCGGGCATTGACGGATTTTTCGACCTGCTCGTATCCCAGGGGATCGAGGAAGCGGAAGCCGAGATCTTCGAGTTCACCGCGAATCTTGCCCATCCCGAGGCGGTGGGCGATGGGCGCATAGATTTCCAGCGTCTCTTCGGCGATCTTGTGCTGGCGTTCGGGCGGAAGGTGCTCGAGCGTGCGCATGTTGTGCAGGCGATCGGCCAGCTTGATGAGCACCACGCGGATGTCGTCGACCATGGCGAGCATCATCTTGCGCAAGTTTTCGGCTTGCTGCTCTTCTCGCGTGGCGAAATCAATTTTGCTGATCTTGGTGACGCCCTCGACGATGTGGGCGACCTGTTCGCCGAATTCCTTGCGGATGTCGACGATGGTGACCGAGGTATCTTCGACCGAATCGTGAAGAAGACCGGCCGCGACGGCAACCGGGTCCATTTTCATTTCGGCAAGAACAAGAGCAACTTCGAGGGGATGGACGAGGTAAGGCTCGCCGGACGCCCGCATCTGGCCTTCGTGATGCTTCAGGGAGTAGTCGTAGGCCTTCTTGATGATGGTGAGATCGTCCTGGGGACGGTTCTCCTGCATTCTCTTCATCAAGTCGCGGAACTTGGTGAGCGTGAGGGCAGTGGTAGCGATCTGTTGGCGCAAGCTCGCCATGATGGATTATACCCGTCGAGGGAAGCGGCTCTCGGGCGTAGAAGGCGACCCGCGCCTGCTAGTTCATTGAGGAAGAATACCGTTTCGACTTCTGGGACCGGGGAGTCTTTATGATCTGATCGATCTCACGCAAAGTCAGGGTATTCGCTCCGTGGCGCTACGACTCCTGACCGATGACTCTGATGGCATCGGGCTCGGGTACCACCATCTGAACGTAATCACGAACGATGGTCCGCCCGCTTTGCTATTCTCGCCCGGGCTGGTACCTGCCTTAGGTTCTCCACTTCAAACTGTCTGAACTGCATAGTTTAACAGCGAGGTGCGGGCAACGCGGCGGAATCGGGTAGTTGATGACTGCGGTAATTTGCTGCGGGCTCAGCCTGAGCCTAGGCTCACGAGAGGGTGAGGACTGAGTATGATTCAATTCAGAAGATTGGATGTTGCGGCAATTGTGGTCGGGTGCGTGCTTGCTCCGTCAACACACAGCGCTGCCCAGACAACTCCCCCAGTCACCTCCGGGGAGCAACTGCCAGTTCCTGGACGCCCTGTTCCCGCAGATCACTCGCAACTGTCTGAACACAACATCGAGTGGTTGCAGGGGCAGCCGCCGCAGGTGCAGATGGAATTTCTGCTCGGAACGGCGATCAATCACGATCACGGCGCCACCGCCATGATCAACAAGATGGTCGAAGGCTGGCACGGCAAGGTGCACTATACGCAGAAATTCGATGACCTCTCAATGACGGCGCTGTACTCGAACGATCTGCGGGTGCGGGCCGCGGCGATTGAAATCACCTTAGCCGTGGACAACCTGTCGAAGACGGAGGAGACAGCAGAGAAACTGATAGCTTCGGCGGAGAATCGCCGAGTTACCGGCCGTATGCCACGTGGGTGCTAGGCATGCTTGCCAACCGCGGCGTGGAGCCGGAGAAGATTCATGAATTTCTGCGCGGCTATCTGCACGATCCCAACGAGAAGACGCGTCACTGGACGGTCGAAGGCATGGCACACTTGGGAACCGACGAAACAATCAAGGATTTTCTGGATGATTTTTCGGAACGATCCTTCGCTCGAAGTGCGAGAGCGTGCAGGATGCAGCTTGGCCAAGTCGGGTATGCTGACCCGTGAGCAGCTGATGCTTCGGTGCCGGGGCTGATCGAACTGGGGGATGATCATTTCGCTCGACAACACGACGCGGTCTTGGGCGGACCAGCCGTTGCGCGAGATTACAAACGAGCACCTCGGCAACGATCCAGCAGTCTGGCAGAACTGGTACAGCACGGCTGGGGCGAAGCGGCGGGATGAGTTTCGCCAGGGAGAGCAATGGTCGGTCCTGGGGAATAACGAGGCAGCAGCACGCTCTCAATCCTCTTAGCATTCGCATTTCAGACGCTTCGAATCCTTCGAATCCGCCGCCAGTTTGGTTGATGACGCCGCAAGCTGATACAGTGACAAAGCTGTCAGCCATGATTTCTCGAATTCTTGTCAGCGGCGTTTCCGGACCAATCGGCACCGCTCTTCTTCCTCCTCTCAAGAACCCGCGGATATGAAATCACGCGCCTCGTTCGCGGCATGGCCAAGGGAGAGGATCAGATCTCGTGGGATCCCGGGAAGCCCATTGCTCCCGAAGGCGGTTTCCGGCTTCGATGCGGTCGTTCATCTTGCGGGCGAGAGCATTGTCGGACGTTGGACGGAGGAAAAGAAACGCAAGATCCGGGACAGCCGGGTCATCGGAACTTCCGCCCTGACCGAAGCTCTGGCGCACGCGAAGCACAAGCCGCAAGTGTTCGTCTGCAGTTCGGCAATCGGATACTACGGCGACCGTGGCAGCGAGGTCTTGAACGAGCAAAGTGAGCCGGGCATTGGGTTCCTTCCTGACGTGTGCAGCGAGTGGGAAGCGGCAACCCGGTCTGCCATTGACGCAGGCATTCGTACCGTTCAGATGCGCACGGGCGTGGTGCTTAGCCCAACGGGCGGCGCGCTGGGAAAGATGCTGATGCCGTTCAAGATGGGCGTCGGCGGAAAGATCGGCGACGGGCAGCAGTGGATGAGTTGGATTGACGTGCAGGACATGGTAGGCGCGATTCATCACATCCTGAAGAGCGATCTGCTGCAAGGACCGGTGAACATGGTCGCCCCGAAGCCGGTCACTAATGCGGAATTCACCAAGACGCTGGCCAGCGTGCTCTCGCGGCCCGCGATCTTCCCTGTGCCGGCCTTCGTGGTGAAATTGGCCTTTGGCGAAATGGGAGAAACGGTTCTATTGGGCAGCCAGCGCGTTGAACCGACACAGCTGGTGATGAGTGGATACCCGTTTCGTTTCAGCACCCTCAGGGCATCGTTGGAAAATATCCTCAAGAGTTAACGCTCACGCCAGCCTGTGATGCAAATCACAGACTCCCGGTCGCCGCAGTGTCACGCTGTGGCTGGGATGAGGAAGAAATTCATCACCGCTGTTGTGCTGGCCTCGTTGACGTTGTGGAGCGTGCCTGCAATTCTTGCCTCTTCCCTGCAGCCCGCATCTTCCGGCGCCCAGAAGCCGGTCAGCCGCCATCGATCATGCACGATCGCTCGTGCTGTCCGGGCGTTCATTCACACCTTGTAAACCGATCTTCGTGATGCCTGCCCCTGCCTCGATGCCTTGCGTGACCAGCACCCGTGCTGCGCGAAACAAGCACCGCAAAATCCGCCAGCGTTGCCTGTCTTGAGCGCGTGCGCGGCCCGGCTCGGAAGGCGTCTTGTAGCGCTCGGAGCCAACACAGCGACCGGCGCAGGCCCTCGCCGCCGTCGCCACGGTGACAATTCGTTCGAGTTTTACTCCGTCCGAAGTACAGTTCTTCGAATCTGATTCCTTCCTCCGCGTCAGAGGCGCAATCCTTTCAAGAAGCAGACAGTCAAGCCGTTGACGTCTGCCTGCTGTCGGAACGGGCGTGAGCCCAAAACTACGAATTCGTACAAATTAGGAGATTCATCATGCGATACAAAATGTTTGCCCTGATGCTGGCCCTGACCGTCGCGACTTGGGCCCAGACGTCCACCCAAACCACACCTGCCACACCGCAGCAGAGCACCGTGCCAGCGGAAAAGGCAAAGTGCGCGTGTTGCGACAAGATGGCCGCGGTGACTCGAAGGATGCGCACTCGTGCTGCGCGCGTCATGCCATGAAGAACGAATGAAGGCCGAAGACGGCAAGGCGAAGGCCTCGTGTTGCGCGGGCAAGGACGCAAGCGGCGACAGCAAGGATGCCATGTCCTGCATGAAGAACGACAAGGACAAGACCGCTGCGTCGTGCTGCAAGGATGGTTGCGGCAAAGACAGCTGCGCGAAAGACAAGACTGCAGCCGCGTGCTGCAGTGGAAAGTGTGCGAAGGATGGAAGAGAAAAGCTGCTGCTCCGGAATGAAGAGCGAGAAGACGGCCAAGAGTTGCTGCGCAAAAGAGATGCACAGCTAGCGAGAACCTTTGATCCGCCTGAAAGGGGCCCCGGCGATCTGAGCCGGGGCCTTTTCTTTTTCTTCTTCAGGGTTTGAACCTCAGACTGGCCTGTTCGTTATGGCCTGGCCTCATAACAAGGTTGAACGGCGTTTGCGTCGCCCGCCGGAAACGGCTGAAGCCGGCGGATTGACGACTCTCTGCATTTGCTTCTCCCCCGCCTGAGCTCCCAGACACATCCCCACTTCCTGCGAGCGGGAACAGGGCGTGCACAGCAACGTCGAGAAGGAATAGTAGACGCGGCCCACGGGATTGAGATTGTCCTGTAGGTCGTCATTGGCGAACGGCTCGACGATCATCCACGAGCCGTCGTCGCTCAAAGCCGCCCGCACGTGCGCGGCTGCGCCCACTGGGTCTCCCATGTCGTGGAGACAATCGAAGACCGCCACGAAGTCGTAGCCTTTCCCCGGGAACTCTTTCGCTTTCGCGACCTCAAACGTCACACGGTCTGCCACGCCTTGACGCTTGGCAGACTCCCGCGCCGCTTCAATGGACTTATCGTGATAGTCGAATCCATAGATGTGCGACTTGGGGAAGGCTTTCGCCATCAGGATCGTGGAAGCTCCTTTCCCGCACCCGACATCAGCGACCTTCGCACCGCGTGCAAGTTTGTCCTGAACGCCATCCAGAGCCGGAATCCACGAGCTGACGAGATTCGCGGCGTACCCGGGACGAAAGAACTTCTCGCAGCCATGAAACACTCGGTCCTCGTGCTCACCCCAGCCCATTCCGGCGCCAGAGCGAAATGCCTCGGTGATGCGCGGGACGGCAGCCAACGATCCCAAAGCCAGTTCAAATGCACCAGGCAAATATGCCGGACCATCTTCGTTCGCCAAGGCGAGTGCCTGCTCTTCCGTCATTCCGAACTTGCGAGTTTCTGGGCTGTACGTGATGTAACCGCCCGCCGCCTGCGAGGCGAGCCACTCGCGCACGTAGCGCTCGTCGGTGCGCGTGATGGCGGCCAGTTCCGCGGGTGTGAGTGGGCCGGCTGCCAGAGCCTTGTAAAGACCCAGGCGTTCTCCGATCACGACCATACCGGCGTGAACGGTGGCCCCCAGATCGTTGACGAACTGTCCTAAGAATTGCTCGAGTTTTTTTGTATCCACGGTCATGGGTTCCTCCAATCGATCGAAAGTGCCTAGAACTTATTTCTTGCTCGGGTCGTCATCGCGATTGACATAGTTAAACTGCAAGGGCGCGCTTCCGTGGACCTGCACGATGACTTCGCCGGAGGCCATCGCGTAGTGGTGCATATCGGGATCGAGATAAGCGAAACTGCCGGCCGGGAAGGTTCCCATCTTGTCCTTGTCGAACGTGTCTCCCATACCAACCTTGAACGTGCCAGAGATGACCGTGACGTTTTCGCGCTGAGGATGCCAGTGGGACGCAATCCGATAACCGTCGGGCATTTTCAAACGCACGGTGAAGTCACCGCTGGAAGCGGCGGGGTTGCCTTCGATACAGCGAGTTGCGCGCCCGGGGCACAAAGGGCGGCGGCGGCCCCACGGAATTGTTTCTGGGGTGAAAGCGTTCTTCTCGTGATCGCCAGGATGAGCAACGGTGGTGAAGAGCTGACCTGCGAGGCACAGCATCGCAACGATCCCATGACGACCAGCAGATTTCGTTTCATAATCCTCTCCTTTGTGAATCGTGATGGGGCATCTTCCGTGAAGTGGGCAATTGGACAACGCAGCCGGGATATTCTTTGGATATCTTCTCGATACCGTCGCAAGTTATTGATTTTTAGTGGATAATGCTCCAAATTGGGGTTCTATGGGGCACCCTAAGAAGAACACCAGCGATGTCGAAGTCGACTTGGGACGCTACGAACTGCGGCGGTTCGGACAGCGGATCAAGATCGAGAAGAAGCCCATGGAGTTGCTGATCTTCCTGCTCGGGCGGCGCGAACAGATGGTGTCGCGTGAAGACATCGTCAAGAAACTCTGGCGCTCCGACCTGTTTATCGACACGGAAAAGAACGTCAACAACGTCGTGCGGAAGCTTCGCACCGCGCTGGGTGACAGCGCTGACAAGCCACGCTTTCTGGAAACGGTCGTTGGAAAAGGCTACCGGTTCGTCGGCCCGGTTCGCGTGATCGATGCGCAATATCCAGCTTCTGAAACTGGGCGAACGCCGGAACGCATCGACAAGCGGACAGACGCGAGCGAATGGGGCAACCGCTCGTCGATCGCAGTCCTGCCGCTGTTGCTGCTGGAGAAGGCTGCGGACGACCAGGGTTTGAGTCTCGGGTTTGCCGACTCGCTGGTCTCGCGTCTCGGGAATCTGCCGGGCGTGGATGTGTTGCCCACCTCGGCCGTGCTGAACCTGCCGACCGAAGCAACTCCTTCGGAGGTCGCGTCTCGCCTAGGCGTGCGATTCGTGGTTCACGGGGCACTGCAGATGTCGAAGGGACAATGGCGGCTCTCGCTGGAAATGTTTGACGCACAATTGCATCGCTCCTGCTTCACGAAGAGGTGCGACCTCGACTTGAGTCGCCTGTTTAGCGTGGAAGGCGAGGTTGCGCAAGGAATCAGTCGCGCGTTGAACCGGCCCACGATACGGGCAGAAGCCGACCAGCGCCAGCGCTATAGCCGGGATCCGATGGCCTATGCGGAATTCATGCGTGGCTATCGCATCACTGCGAGCGGCGATGCGTCGCAGATGGACCAGGCCAGCCAGCATCTCAGCAATGCGGTGACTCGCGATCCCGTGTTTGCCCTCGCTCATGCGACCCTCTCGTTCGCATGCGCAACCCGTCATTTCGAATTCGACCCCGCGAGCGTATGGCTGGAGAAGGCGGAGTTCCATTGCCAGCGCGCTCTCGAAATCGACAAGAATCTTCCCGAGGGACATGTCGCGCGCGCTTTTTTGCTGTGGGGCCCGTCGAAAAACTTTCAGCATCTGGAGGCGATTGCCGATCTCAAGCGCGCTCTAGCCCTGCAGAACAACCTGCCCCATGCCTACAACCGTCTGGGCACCATCCTGGCGCATATCGGACTGCTCGATCACTCGCGTGAGATGTTTGAAAGGGGACGTCCGTTTCAACCCCGAAAGGAGGTGAGCCCGAGCATCGTGCAAGTTTACGTTTGGAGCCAGGATTACGACCGGGCACGCCAGCAGATCGAGATCTGGCGGGCTGCGAGTCCTGGCAACAAGTACGCCCTCTATTTTGCTTCGTACCCTGCGATGATGACTGGGGATTGGAAAGAGGCGACCCTACTGATGGATGAGGCGTTGCGGCTCGTGCCGAACGACCCGCTCATCATCAGCCGACAAGGTCTGCTGCACGCTTTGATGGGGAATCGGGATGCGGCCATCGAGTGTGCGACCCAGGCCTGCTCGAGTCCCAGGTCTTTCGGCCACGCGCATCACACGTACTATCAGATCGCCTGCACACTCGCCTTGACTGGAAGACGCGACACGGCATTCGAATGGCTGGAGCGCAGCGTGACTACCGGCTTCGCGTGCTGGCCTTTCTTCCTGAAAGATCCCTGCCTCGCGGGTTTACGAACCCTTCCGGAGTTTGAACTTCTCATCACCGCTTTGCAGGCCAAGTACCCGGACCACTTGGGTCTGCTCTAGCCGGCCCCCCGAACTGGCAGCGCACAGACAGCGCCTTCCGTGAAGTTTTCTGCTTCGATGCCGAACGCGTGATCGAAACGGGCGCGATAGTTTTCCCAGGCGATGCCGGAGGTGAGTTCCACGAGTTCGGGCTCGGTGAATCGCTCGCGCAACTTGGCGAAGAGTGCGTCTGAGACTTCGACCGGAGTCCTGGTCATAGCGTCGGCATACTCAAGGACGAGCCGTTCCAGTTCGGAAAAACTCAAATCTGTGCGGTAGTGATTGAGATTGGCAATCTGCTCCGCCGTGATGCCGCTCGCCCTGCCCACGGCAGAGCCGATGTCGATTCAAAACGGGCAGCCGACGAGTGTTGCGACGCGCAGTTCAGCGAGCCCTTTGAGCTTGGGATCGATCAGCTTGCTGCTGGCTTGGGATTGCTCCATCTGGACATATCCCCACAAGATCGTGGGATGATGCGCGGTCACCTGCACGGGCATGATGAGCCGGCCAAGCCTGCGCTGCGTGAGAGAGTAAACGATGCCGACAAACAACCGGCGCAGCGGGCCGCCCTGGTTACGGGGAGCGCCGGGAATGCGCGCCATGGGGACCTCCTTACGAATCTAGATCGGTGCGGGCTGGGCCGTTCATTTCTTCCTGCAGCTTTTGCAGGAGTTGCGCGCGCTGTTCTGTGCTCAACTCACGCTGCAATTCCTCTAACGCCAACGCCACGATGTGGTAGTGGTGCGCGCCGGCGTATCTGGGATCAGCCGTGATGTTGAGCCAGAGCCGGTGCATGAGTTCGACATCCTGCGGGCGCATGCGGGGCGCATGAGGCCCAAGGGCAAATTCGCGGATGGTTCCGTCAGGGGCGCAAACTTCCAGCGTCAGCCGTGGACGCGGTTCGGGTAGGCGTTCCCAAGCATCACCGGTGAGCTTGGCCTGCTCGTCGGCCGTGAGCTTGTTGGAGAGCCCGCAGATCACGCGGCTGGAATCGAGTCGCTGCGCCGTCACCATGATGGCTTCGAAAACATCGGTCGCGGGAACAACCAGCAGAGAGATGGGCTTGCCTTCTTTTTCGGCAACGGCCACGGCCGCGGTGAAAAGTTCCTGCTCATAGTGGTCGAATACCTGGCTGGCTTCAAAGACCAAGCCGCCGCTGAAACTGTGCTCGCGATGATACAGACGGGCGCTCATGACGACCACGTCCTGTTTGCCGGTATGAGTGTGACCCAGCACGTGTCGCAAATAGTAGAGATTGCGGGGATCGCGCACGGCGACCAGCACGTTGCCCGGACGCACGCCCATGGCCCCGCTGCCGAGTTCCTGATTGCCGTAGACGCGGAACTGGTCGAGCTGCTCGGGTTTGCCGTGGCGCTCTTTGGCAACGTGATGTTCTGAGACGGTGAAGATCGTAAAGAAAACTACACTGAAGACAATGCCCGCGATCGTTGCTTCATACTTGGTGAACAGATTCACAATTGCGGTCATGAAAAGTACGGCAGAAATGACCATGAGGCCCATCGGAATCTCTGTCTTCCCGATGTGCAAATTGCCCGGAACTTTCCACTCGCGGTTGCCGGGTTCGGTGAAACGTAACACCAGAACCGCCATCGACTTCATGGTGAAGCTCCAAATCACCCCGAAGGCGTACAGAGCGGCCAACTGGTAGACGTCGCCCCGACTCAGCACGATGGTGAGCAACTGCATGGAGACGATGAGGTTGATGATGCGATAGCTGGTACCGTAACGGTGATGCGGCCTTTGAAACCAGCTGGTGAGGACACCATCTTCCGCCACCCGGTTCAAGACGCCGTTCGCGCCCACGATGGAAGTGTTTTGCGCCCCCGCGAGAATCAGCACGCCCACGAGCACAACAAAGCCGTGGAACAGGAGCTTCAGAGTGGTTGGTCCCACCAGATACATGGAGATGCCGCCGATGAGGTTGGCGAAGTAATCCGGCCGGACATTGTCCGGAATAATCATCACCGCGAAGAACGACACCAGCGAGGTAAACAGCAGGCTGTAGATAAAAATCACCAGCCCCGTCTTCTCCAGGTTCTTTAGCTTGGGGTGTTCGATTTCCCGGTTGACCTGGGCCAGCGTTTCCTCGCCGCTCATGGCAAGTACGGAGTGGCCGAAGCCAACGAAGGCAATGATCCAAATCCAGTGGCTGAACCACGTTCCATTGAGCCAGCCCAGCGACTCTTTATTGAGTGGAACCACGCCGGCGTGCAGCGGGTTGGGAGGTAACTGGACCGGCGCCCGCAAGACTGTGATGGTACACCACAGGATCAGAATCACCACCATCACGGTGGTGATGGCCATGATCTGCAACGCCTTCTGGCTGGATTCGTGGATGCCCTGGGTGTTCTTCCACCAGAAGTAAACCACTACGATCACCGCCATGGCGGCGGCAAAGTAGTTGTCAGAAAAGCTCAGATCCCGATGCAGGTATTGCCGGCCCAGGTCCTTGATGAATCCTGCGAGATATTGCCCGGCGGAAACCGCGCTGATGGGGCCGGTAAGAACGTAATCGAAGAGCAGGGCCGACACCGAGAACTTGGCGAGCGTTCCGCCCATCGCCTCTTTAACGACGCGGTAGACGCCGCCGCGCACGAACATGCTGCTGGACTCGATGTAGAGCGCCCGCACCGCATAGCTGAACAGCATGACCGCCAGGATGAACCAGGGCGCGCTTTTGCCGATGACCTTCTCGGCGTCGCCGCCGGCGTAGTAGGCGGACGAGGCCAGATCCGACAGTACGATGGCGGAGGCCCGCCAGAAGGAAATGAAGGTCAGCATCACCGTCGTGGCGACGAAGACCTTTACTGCCGGTTTTATACCCTCAGGGGCTGTGGCCATGCTTCAGATGAATGGCGGAAACCGCAATTCGATGAACCCATTGAAGATAGCACAGCCACGGAGCAGCCGCTCGTGGCTGAAATCCTCAACCACGAAGGACACGAAGTTTCACAAAGGAAACCAGCAATGCGATGTCCTTCGTGAACCTTCGCGTCCTTCGTGGTTTATCGCTTTGTCATTTCGCTTTCTGCTGCGCGATCCACTTGTCGGTGCGGGCGTCGAGCAGATCAAGAGGCAGCGTCCCGCCGTCGAGCATCTCGTCGTGGAACTTGCGTAGATCGAACTTCGGCCCCAACTCTTTCTGGGCGCGATCGCGCAGTTCGCGGAACTTGAGTTGCCCCAGCTTGTAGCTCAGCGCCTGCGCCGGCCACGAAATGTAGCGGTCGGTCTCGGACTGGATCGTCGGCTCATCCACCGCACCGGACTTGCGGAAGAATTCCACCACCTGATCGCGGCTCCATCCCTTGGCGTGAATCCCAGTGTCAACCACCAGACGCACCGCGCGAAAGAGCTCTGAGGAAAGACGCCCGTAATCGGAAACAGGATCCTGATAGAAGCCTACTTCCTTCCCCAGTTGCTCGGCGTAGAGGGCCCAGCCTTCGACGTAGGCGTTGAACCCGAGGCCGTGCAGGCGGAACTTCGGCAGCCCCTCGAGTTGCTGCTGCACCGAAAGCTGCATGTGATGTCCGGGGACGCCTTCATGGTAGGCGATCGCCTCGTCGTCGATGAGCGAGCGCTCGGCGAAGTTCGACGTAGCGACGACCACCCGGCCCGGCCGCTTGCCGTCAGGCGTTCCGATCATGTAGTGAGTCATCGCGCTCGCATTGAAAGCCGGGATCGCCTCCACCGTGACCGGCGACTTGGGAAGCAACGTGAAGAGTTCCGGAAGCTTCGTCTCCATCTGCGCGATGTAATGACGGTAGTCGTCGAGAATCTGCTCGGCAGAGGTCGGGATGTATTTGGGATTCGTCTTCAGCGAAGCCCGGAAAGAGGCGAGGTCGGCGAAGCCCTCTTTCTTGGCGATCGCCGTCATCTCGGCTTCGATGCGGTCGATCTCCCGCAGGCCGAGTTGGTGAATTTCATCCGCGGTCATGTGCGTCGTGGTCCGCGCATAAATGTCATTTTCATAACGCTTCTGGCCGTCTGGCAGCGAAGTGATCGACAGTGTCGTGCGGCCCTGCGGCGCATACTCCGTCTGGATGAAGGCAGCGAATGTCTTGTAGGCGGGCAGCACGTCGGTGTTGACGGCGTCGGTGATCTGCTGGGTCAGGCGCTTCTGCTCATCCGGCGAAATGCTGGCTGGATACTTCTTGGTCGGCTGCAGGAATGGATCGGCATCGATGATGCCCTGGCACTGCGCCAGAATTTTCTCCGCCAGAAAGCGCACGGGCATGAGCTTGTCTTTCATGCCAGCCCGCAGGACTTCGGTCACCTGGCTGAAGGCGCGGGGAATCTGGTGCAGCCGCGAAATATAGTCCTCGTAATGCTTGACCGAATCGAGCGGCACCGCGAGGGGGAGATCCGCAAGGTTGGTATGGATGCCCGTCTGCGTGTTGATGGGCATCTCATATTCCTTGAGGTCGAAGTCGGCGATGCGCTGCCGCAGCACGCGAATCAATAGGTCGTGCGAGAGCTGGTCCTGATCGGAGAAGCCATCGGTTGGGATAGCCTCAAGGCGTTGCAGAAACACTACGTCGCCCTCATGACGCCGCTGGATTGCATCGACTGAATAGTCGTTGAGCCGGTCGTTATAGCGGTAGTCGCCGAATGCGGTCGCACGCTCGGGAAAGTTGCGCAGGTCGGATTCGTACTGCTCGTCGAAAAGGGCATTCTGCGCCGCGAGGCGCTCGACAAGCGGTTGGGGCCTCTGTGCAAAAGCGGACGCTGCTACGGCGACCACGAGCAGGAAAGTCAGGGAAGCGCGCATAGGGGGATTAGCGTAACAGAGTGAACCGGCATGCTCCAACCGCACCAACGTCAATGAGCGCTAAGGCCTGTGGCTGTTGAAAAACTCCATTTTTCCAAAACAGCGAGAATTTGGGGGATAGAAAATGTCTAGGAAAATCAAGAAAGTCGTTTGTAGGGCTTCCTAGCGCAAAGTTTTTTCGATCAGTTTTGAGAGATCGAGTTTTTCAACAGCCACGCCTGTTTAACAGTTATCTCAGGAGATGGGGGTGGCAGGCTATGAGTGGTAAGATTGATGCTGTGCGTTGGGCGAACAGCGCTCACTGGGGGGGACGAACCGCAACCGTTGCGGTATACAGAGCGTATGATTGGCTTGATGACTGTGCGTTGGGCGAACACGCTCACTGGGAGAACCTGCACGAAGTGCGGCGTTCATGCCGCACCAAACAACTGCCGTTGCTGCCAACCTGCAAGGGCAAGGTCACCCGAGCGATTTCGGATCTTGAGACAATGCTGACTGCAAGTTTCTGAATTTGCCGCAGAAATCCTACATAATGCCAAGGGCGATGCAGCATATTTGCACAAATTGTGGGGCTGCACTCCAGAAAGTGGGTGGAGCGCGAAGCGAGATTTTTCTGCTGGAGAGTATGGCGGCGAACATCAGGAAATTCCAGAGAAATACGCAACAATAGAAAAGCTGATTGTCGGATTGAAGTCAAAGGCAATTCCAACGGGAACGCCCTGCACGGTCGCCCCGCCGCTCTGGTCTAAAGACATATTGGTGTCCACGCTTCGATAACTGTTGAAATATCCCGATTTCGCTGATCGTCCCGCAAAAAGGCGAACAAACGGCGCAAGCTTGTGCTAAGGCCTTCCATGAGAAGGCCGGTCGGAGTCAAGTCGATTCTGTTCTCGTTTCGTGAAACATGGTTTTTCTCCCTGCCGAGTGGCCACTGTCGCCATGCTTCCATCCGCACTCTCGAGGAGCGATTCGTTTCGCTCGGTGCCTGTTGGGCGTTCTCGGTTCAGCCGGTGCTGCCATCTGATTAGCGCCCTGTGGTTCGGCTCTTTCAGAGTGGAACCTGGGCCAGGCCATAGACGCAGTCACCGGAACTCGGCTTTGGGCTTTTGTCTTTTCTCTTCCTGGAACGGTTTTGACTTTGTTTTGCCGTTTGGTTTTACGCGGCTGCGGCTACTGTCGATCTGCTGCTGTTGTGCAACGGTTCGTACACTTCTCCGCTCACCCACAGATGATGCAGCAGCACTGCCAGCTTTCTTGCCGTAGCCACGATCGCTCGCTTCTTGCCGCTCTTCCCGCCCCGTTCGGCCAGCTTCAGTCCCCAGCGCCTGAGATCACAGTCGATGCCGAACGGCCCCAAGATGTGTTGCGCTCCCTGCACCAACAACGTCCGCAGATAGGGATCGCCTTCTTTGCTGATGTGCATCTGCGGTTCACTCTGTCCCGAGTTCCTGCGTCCCGGCTGCAGTCCCAGGTAGCAACCTACGTCGCGACTCTTTTGAAAACGATGCGGATCTTCCAGCGTCAGCAGGTACGTCAGCGCGATCAGCGTGCCCACGCCCTTCACCTGTTTCAGCAACGCGGTTTGCGGGTAACTCTGCTGCGCCAACTGCTCGATGCGTTCGTTGTATTCCACAATGCGTTCGCTCAGCGATTCGATTGCGTTCAACAGGGGTTCCAGTGCAGCCTGCAGCTCCGGACTCAGCCCTTCCGCCTTTTCCGGATTCATATTGCGCACGTTGCAGCCGCGCAATCGTTCGCCGTAAGACTTCGCCAGCCCGCGAGCCGTGTTGACCAGCCCGGTTCGCGCTCGTACCAGCCCAGCGCGCGCCCGAATCATCATGAGATCCGCTTGCGCCTGCGCGCTGCGATGCTGCACCGGATACAGCAGTTCGGGATCGATCCGCGCCAGCCGCGCCAGCGTCTGCGCATCCAGACGATCATCTTTCTTGCGGCTCTCCCCGATCAGCCGCACCTTGCGCGCATTGGCCACGATCACTTCATGCCCCAACTCGCTAAGCAAGCGGCTCACCCAGGGCGAATGCGTCCCGATTTCCAGTGCGATCCGACTGCGCGGCATCGCGCCGAAAACTTCCTGCAACGCTTTCGCATTCGTGCGAACTCGCTGTTCCAGTTGTATCTGACCGGCTTCATTCACCACGCAGTACCAACTGTTGCGATCTCCCAGATCCAATCCGATGGTCATTCTGCTGCGAATATTCCTGCTCTGCTTTGCCACACGGTGCTAACCTTTTTCATTGCCGGTCTCCTTTTTATCTGTGCTTCGAGCACGTCGATAACTTGGGAGCGTATCGCATCCCGCCGGAGACCGGCCTTCTCATCCCATCTGATTACAGCAGTTGCGAACGCCCGCGCGGAAGAAAGCCGCCCGGACATCGGGCTGGCATAATGTTGGTTACAGTTCGTTTTACGGCATCCGCAGGAAGCCGTGGTACACGCCGTTCACGTCGATGTACCAGCCCGTGATTTCGCACCACTGGTTGCTCGCGTCGGTGAATGTACCTTGGCCAGCGTCTGTGCCCGCGCCCGGAGCGTCGAACGTGGTGATGGCGCCCTCTGGGTCGCGTAGGAAGCCGTGAGCCACGTTGTTTGCGTCAACGTAGTATCCCGGGATCGCCCAGAGGTCGGTGATATTCTGGGGCACTGTGCCCTGACCGGAGCGTTTGCCCGCGCCCTTAACGTTGAAGGTGGTGATAGCTCCGTTGGGAGCGCGCACGTAGCCATGATTCACGTTGTTCGCGTCAACGTACCAGCCGATGATCGCACCGAAATCGTTGACGACCGCCCCATAGGTGCCCTGACCGGAGCGTTTGCCCGCGCCCTTAACGATGAAAGTAGTATTGCTTCGTCATGGGACCTCGCACGTAGCCATCCTTCTCGTTATTCGCGTATGGTAGTATCCGGTCACGGTCACAAGAAATCGTTAGGGATCAATACAAGAACCCGTGAAGCTGCCTTGGCCGGAGCCTGTACCTGCGCCCGGAGCGTCGAACGTGGTGATGGCGCCGTCGGGAACGCGCAGGAAACCTTGCGGCACTCCGATGCCTCAGAGTAGATCCTCCGATCACACCGAAATCATTGAGGCAGGCGCTCTGGGCAAGTGGACCCCGGAGGGTCGAACGTGGTGAAAGTTCCGTGGGGCGCACGTAGGAAGCCGTGACGCATGCCGATCGAGTGAATGTAGTCTCCCGTGATCGTCCCCTTTGAGTTGAGGCCGAAGGCGTAGGTGGCCGTGATCCTGCGGGGGCAAATGTGGTGAAGTTCGTGGGACTGCGCAGGAAGCCGTGGGGCACGCTGTTCGTGTCAAAGTAGAATCCCACGATCGCCCCCCACACGTTGGGGCCTATGGGTATGGTGCCTTGACCGGAGCCTGTGCCCGCGCCCGGAGCGTCAAAGGTGACGATTTTGTTTTCGGATTGTGGTCTTGCTTGCGGCCACGCCGCCAAAGCAAAACACGTGAAGAAAACCGAAAGCAGAATGCTGATGCGTTTCATGTCGCCTCCATGACGGAACGCTCGGATTGAAAAGCGTGATTGGCCGAAAAGAAATTCGCGAGGCTCTTGCCTGAGGGGGTGTTGCATCCCGCGATGGAGGTGCTCTCGGGAGGCGAGAGGTCCCACTAATTCGACACGAATGGGCGTGTGTTGTCAGTGACTTGGGTCACGTCTTTGCAGTGCAGGCCGCCACAACTGTCGCAAAATCCCCATAGCACTCATTGTTGTGGCGATCAGCCATCCACAGTATGATTTCCTTCATGTTAAGGAAGATCAACCTCGAAGGCGTCAAGGTGATTGTGACCTTCCTGCTTTGTCTCTTGGGATTGGTCTGCCTCTGGACGTATTGGATACACAAGTTCGTCAGAAACTTCTAAGCGGTCGCGACGACTCGCTAACTGTCGCAAAATCGCGATAGAACTCACTGACCGGCGGCCAACTCGGGAAGGCGCTTCCCGGTCGTCTGAAGAGCATTATCTGTTCGCGGCTCGATAGTGCAACGCTCAGCAGCACATTCAAACGTTTCGTCTCTGAAATAGGACAGAAAATGTGGAATGGGCCGCGCTTACACACTGATACGTCATAGTCGGTTGGCCTCTCATGCTCTTGTCATCACCGAAAATTTCGTAAAACTCACCCCACTGTGGGGCAATTTGGCTGAACGACAACGGCCGCGATGCCAGCCTACGTCATCCGTCGGCCCGAGATGGTAACGACCACAGTTCGCGAATCGCAGAATCCCGATCTCGTCTTTCGCAAATTCCTTGAATTGGAATGGGTTCACGGAGAAGTGGAGAATGATGTCGCTGCCCAAAATGTCAACGTGAGGATCGGGCGCATTCGGTTCGGCATTCCAACCGAGATTAAGCTGCAAGAAATGGGGCTTCATTGCCCAACATCATGGAGGAGAAAAGCGTTGGGTAGTTGTTCAAATGCCCCATAGCACTCATTCACCAATTTGGGAGCGTGTTGCCGACACCGCGCTTACCGATGCTTGCGGAAGATTTCGAAGATCAGATTGAAGAACTGCACGAGCGTGATCCCGATCGTGACATAGACCGCGATCTCCAGCCGTCGACCCGCCTCTTGAGTCCCACGCAGCAGGTCGGCCACGTCTTTGGTGGACTGATGCAGAGTATCGGCTAATTGCTCAAAATGCTGCACCGAGGCCCTCATTTTGTCCGAGGTCCTCGACATGGCCAGCGCAGCTTCACCGAACTGCTGCCCATTGCGCAAATCGAGCTCAGTCCGACAGGCCGTCCACCACGGACTCCCAGGAGGACTGTCATACATCCGCTGCCGGATCTCCGCATAAGAACGGTTGCGCAACAGCTCCACCAGCGCCGCCACTTTCTCCGAGGCCGGGGCTGGCTCACTGGCTTTGTTTTCCGGGGCTTTCACGTCATTGACACTAACCGGCATCCTGGCAGCCTATCAGCCAACTCCTGCCCAACGCAGGTGCCCGAAGTGCATATCCACGCTACCGTTTCCGCGCAATCAGAGCATGAGTAACGACGTTACCCATGCCCTTTCAGCCATACCGCATCTCGGCCTTTCGTGTGGGAACGAGCGCTACGCTGCTCGGAGGGTCGCGCATCAAGTGCAGAAGACCGATTCGTGTGGCTGTTGCAACATCGCGCTCATTGGCCCGGTCGGCCCATTCTCAATGCGTGAAGTCAACCTGTAGCAACAATCACACCGGGGCATCGATTTCGATTCGCTCAGTTCGATCTCGCCTCTTGTGGCGAGGCAGTGGGCACATTCAGCAGGACCTCTATCGTGCCTGCTTTCCCCGACTCCAGATCGCAAACGCCGGACCGCAGATACGCAGCACCCCGAGGTACATCAAACTCCAGGTGGAACTGGAGTCCGATGTCCCAATACGCCTTGTACTGCTCCGGGCTCAAAGAGAGTTCCATTTTTCGCAGGAGCCAGTTCAGCCGATTCCCATAGCGATCGTAGGCAATGAGCGTGACCTCAAGTTTTCCATTGCGGCGTCCATCCGGCGCCGCTTCCAGTTGAAGCGCTTTCTCATGGACCGCCAGGTCCACGTCCATGCGCGTGAAGGCACCCTGCACTTTCAAATTGTCCCCGGTGCGCGGGGCTGTCAGCTCCGGCTGGGGCGTTGAGGGCTTCACGCTCATCCGGTATAGAATCTGGGCGAAGTCCGGAAGGCCCCAAGCCATCAGGGGCACCAAGGGGTCGCCCGTGGCAAGTTTCTGCGCGACTGCGCCTGCGGTACGTTCATCCTCTGCGTTGTAGCCGAGGCGGTAAGCAAGTTTGTAGTGGCCGTGCGTCAGCTTCACATGGATGTGCCGGTATTTCCCGTTCATCTCCTTATTGGTTGGAATATAGTCCAGCGTGTAGAAGCGAGAGCCATCGCGGATCGCCTGCGCCAAGGCCTCGTCCAGCCCATTGGCGTTATAAAAAGCCTTCCCGCCTGTCTCGTGGGCTAACTCTCCCATGGTCGCTTGGTTCGCATTGCGCTGGATGCTGCCGTTTTTTAATTGCGTCACTTGAGCTTGAGTGGCACTGTTCGCCCCCGTCACCTTCAGGGGCAGAGCGCTGGCATCGTAAAACGAATCCGTAGCCAAGCCTCTAGCCTCTACCGGATAAACAGCCACTTGCGCCGCGGTAAACGCGTCACCAGTCTTGCGCAGCTCTTCGTATTCCCCGCCCTCCCCCATGGAAGAGAAGTTTTTGAAAAAGGTCACTGGAAATGCTCCCGAAAACCAAATCACATTTTTGCGCCCTGGAAAACCTGCGAGATATTGCGCAAGTTGCTGCATTTCCAATAGCGTGATTTTTACGCGATCCAATGTCTTGCTCGACTTCTCCTCAGCCTGAAACTGCCGTAGCGCATCCATCGCAGCCTGTATGTTCGGATCGAGGGCGGCCAGCGATTGCATTTGAGCAGTGGCCTGTTCCTCGGCGTGAATCTCGCCACCCGATCGCAGTAGCGGGGATGCCTGCGGACTGCTCCCCGATTTCTTGTCATTGAGAACGGCCAAGAGCGCCGACAGATCGCTCGTAAACCCGTGCACCAGGCGCAACCGCGTCGATAGGGTGAAAATCGCCATCGGTGCGCTCGCATGCATACCAGTCAGGTACTTGAGAACCTGCTGGTGTACAAACGACTGGTCCCCTATAGGAGTGTTCAGTGCGTCCAGCAGAACCACGTTCAGCGAATCGGGCGCGTCTGCGCGGGGGGAGTTATCGAAGGTATTCGGCGGCAGTGTTGGTGGCTTTATCGCAGCGGGAGCCTTGCCCGTATGTTCCTCAAAGATCGAGATCGTTTGTAGCTTGCCGTCTTCAAAAACTCTGAAGTCTTCCTTATGGAGTCCAGGAACCGGCTGATCGTTTTGGTCCGTCACCACGACATCGACAACGGCCAATCGCGCCGTGGTCTTCAGAGTGGGGCCGACGGCTTCAGGCGCTTGCTGAGACGAGACCGCGACAGATACCAGAAGAAAAGTGAGCGCCGGAAAGTTTTTTCGCCACATTTCTTTGGAGACACTCAACAGTAAGTCTAACCCCGGTTCCACCGCACCTGTTGATAAATCTCTATTGCGCTCATTGGCGTTCGATGTGCCGTCGCCTGGGTACTGTGGCGGGAGCTTTAGGCCTTCGAGC
The DNA here is from genome assembly GCA_963701935.1 of uncultured Acidobacteriaceae bacterium. GTDB lineage: Bacteria > Acidobacteriota > Terriglobia > Terriglobales > Acidobacteriaceae > Sulfotelmatobacter. Next base: position 172,747 of record CAVPBT010000010.1, read on the forward strand.
GTTCTTCAGGCTTGTGCTTGCGCTTCCCGGGCGCGAGGTAGGTGTGGGTGATGCGGTCGTGCCAGCAGAGGGCGTCCTCGTCCAGAAAGACCCAGGCGTACCCCATGCCGGCAGAAACAGCAGACAGACAGGCGGCCAGCACGCGCCAGCGGCGCAGTGAGCGGCTAGTGGAAGTGCCGTCGAAGCGCGCCAGTTCGAGCCCGGCCGCGCGTAGGCCCGGAGTGCTCGCGGCGTATACGATCATCAGGTACTGGTAGGCCGCCCAGAAAAGGCACGAAATCCCGGCAGCGAGCCCCAGAATCTGAACCAGGGGCGGACGCACCGCCGTCACCTTCCAGAAAATGTAACCGAACAGGGCCGACGCCGCCGCGATGATCAGACCATCGATTAGGGACGCCACGAAACGCAGACCCAGCGGCGCGCTTTGCAGAGGAAGGTCAATGCCGGGGCGCCGTTCGGCTTCCTCTTGCGCGGCGGCTTCCATGGTGATTCCACCCAGCGCTGGAGGCGGAGGCGCAACTTCAGGTACCTCCAGAATTCGCGGGCGCTCGCTGACCGGCTCGGCCAGTTGATCCGGCGGAGGCGGTGGCGGTCCCCAGGCGAGCCTGGGGAACTCGATGAGCTTCGCACTGGCATGTACAACCGGCTGATGCGCGAGGGCGGCCTCCGTGGACGGCACCGATCGAGGGTTCACCTCCGGCTCTGCGGCCGACGGTTCGTGCCTCATTCCATCGAGCGCAAGGGCCTGGCTCGAGATGGGCTCAAACTCTGGCAGCGATCCGCTGGGTGCATTCGCACTTGCGAAAGCTTCCGGGGCGTCAAACTTCAGGCTGAGTGACGGGTAACGCGGCGGACGCACCTTGCGGCGCGCACGATAACGGTTGAGCCGGTCGGAGAGTTCGTCGCGCCAGGCGGGAGCTTCTGCGACCTGAGGGGCGACGCGACCTGTCAAATCTGCCGCGGTCACGGGTTCCGGCGCCGGATTCGCGTCAACATCGGTGGCAGACCCCGGATCCACCGCGTTCGGCCGGGACGCAGTGTCGAAAGATGCAGCACCTGATGACTCAACGTCGGCTCTCCCCTGCGACGGGGCAGAGGGAAGGGGCTCCAATTGGCAACGGCAAACTTCTCCACACAGCGGACAATTCATGAAAGCCAGTCTTTTGAAATCGTACTAGTTCGAACCCAACGTACAACCGGAAGGGACGCGCCGGGAATCCTAGCCTTTTTCGCCACTTTGCCTCGTGACCAGCGCCGTGCTAAGTTCACGATGCCGCGGCAAAACAGCCGAAAGGGGAGGTTCGTCTGCAAGAGACGATCTTCTTCCGTTGATTTTCTTCCGATGACTCTTCGCACTAGATTCCTTATCACGGCGTTGTTTCTTTGTCATCAGGTTCTCGCCCCTGCACTAGTAACCAGACAGTTGCCGTCGGAAAATTCCGATCAGACCACAACCGCGTCCCCATCGAACGTCAGGCAGAAAGCAGAAACCCCGGCAACAGCATCGAGCACGCCCTGTGCCCTGCAAGCCGCGAACCAGGATTCCGGTTCGGCCACCATCTGCGCCGACCAGCAGGAAAAAGATGGCGACGTCTACAAACTGCATGGCAACGCCGAAATTCACTATCGCAATTACATCCTGAAGGCGGATGAGGTCACCTACGACTCCAACAGCGGCGAGGCTACGGCTTCAGGGCACTTCCGGCTCGACGGTGGCCCAAACGACGACCACCTCAAGGCCAGTCATGGAACCTACAACCTGACCGCAGAGACCGGACGCTTCTACGATGTTGCTGCGACCACCGGACTCCGCTTTCACGGCGCGCGCGCGGTGTTGACCTCGACCGCTCCCTTTGCCTTCACTGGGAAACGCGTGGAGAAAGACAGCCCCGACCACTACCTCGTCTTCGACGGCACCATCACTACCTGCGAACTTCCGCACCCGAAGTGGCAGTTCAATGCCCGCAAAGTGGTGGTGGATGTGGGCGGAAATGCCCAGATTTATCACAGCACATTCTGGCTCCACGGATTCCCGGTGTTCTACTTTCCGTACGCGACGCACCCGGTCACCAAAGAAGCTCGCGAAACCGGTTTCCTGGTGCCGAGCGTCGGGCGGTCCTCGACCAACGGCAATGAGGTCGGCGACTCCTTCTATTGGGTCATCAATCGCAGCATGGACGGAACGATCGGCGCGGAGTACATGTCGAAGCGCGGGTGGGCGCAAAGAGGAGAATTTCGGGCGCGCCCCAGCGACACTTCCTACGTGGACCTGAATTTCTTCGGCGTGATCGACCGCGGAATCGGAACGCCTCCGTTGAAGGAAGGAGGGCAGGAGGCTCGCCTGACGGCCGAAGGCAACTTCTACGGCCTCCGCGCCGTCTCCAATGTCGACTACCTCAGCTCGTTTCTGTTCCGGCTGGCTTTCAACGAGGTCTTCACCCAGGCCATCAACTCGGAAGTGAAGTCGCAAGTTTTTGTGTCGAAAGCTATCAATGGCTTTTCTTTAGGCGGAATGGTGGAGCGCTATCAGAATTTTTTCCAAACCACCGACACCAACGGCGTCCTTTCGAATCCGCCATCTTTCGATTCCATCCGGATCCTGCACACACCCAGCGTCGACGCATCCAGCGTGGACCGGCGGCTCATGCACTCGCCTTTTCTCTGGTCCTTCGACGCATCGCTGGCTGGTCTTTCGCGCAGTGAGCCCGGATTTCATACCGAAGGATTGCTGGGACGCTTCGATTTAAGCCCCGAGATTTCCCTGCCCTTGCAGTACCGCGGGTGGACGCTGCGCCCGGCGTTGACTCTGCATGAAACCTACTACAGCGAACGGTTTGTAAACGGAGTCGCCGTCAACGATCCCACGAACCGGCAGGCGCTGGAAACTTCAGTGGACTTGCGGCCTCCCGTTCTCGAAAAGATCTTCGCCAAGGAATTTCTGGGAAGAAAATGGAAGCACGTCATCGAGCCGCGCGCCGTCTTCCGTTATGTGACCGGGGTCAACGACTTCGCGAATGTGCTGCACTTCGATGAGCGCGACATCCTGAGCAATACGCACGAGGTTGAGTACGGATTCGTGACCCGCCTCTACGCGAAAAAGACATCATCCGCAGCTCAGGAGTGCGAGACCCCGATGACTGGCCTGGCCGTAGGCGCTGCCGCGCCGGAACAGACCGTTCCCTGGCAGCGCGTCAGCAATCTGGATGGCCAGCCGTGCAGTCCCGGTCCGCAAGCCCGCGAAGTAGCGACCTGGGAAGTCTCGCAAAAGTACTTTCTCGATCCGAACTTCGGCGGAGCGCTGGTGACCGGACAGCGCAATGTCTTCACCACGACAGAGGATCTGACGGGGATCGCTTTCGCCACCGAACCGCGGCACCTTTCTCCGCTTGTGTCGCGCCTGCGGGCGGCGACCAGCAGCCACACCGACACCGAATGGGACCTCGACTACGACTTCCAGTTGGGCCGCATCAACGCCAGCACGCTGCTGCTGAACTATAATCTCGGCCCCTTCACGGTGGGTGGCGGGGATGCGTTCCTGCAGATTCCGCAGACCACCACAACCTCGGCTCCGCCCGAAGGGACGTGCTCCAGCTCGAACGGCAACGCACAGCCCACATGCAAGTTTCAGCAGTTCCGCGTGGCGCTGGGCTACGGAGGCCTAGCACGCCGGGGATTGAGCGCGGCCGCCAGCTTTGGCTTCGATGCCGAAGCACGCCAATTGCAGTTTGCCACCGCGGAAACCACATACAACTGGGACTGCTGCGGCCTGACCATCGAATACCGCCGGTACGCCATCGCCAACGTGCGCAATGAGAATCTATTTCGGTTCACCTTCAGCCTGGCGAATATCGGCTCGTTTGGAAACCTGCGGCGGCTGGAGCGGCTGTACTAGCCCTCGGTTTTGGGTGGCGCAGCGCTTCCAGCGCTGCGACAACGTTCCGCACATGGATGAGGCTTTAGCCTCCGAGGTACCTCTGCGGCTCAAGCCGCCTTAGTTCAGGCCCTGTCCGCGGCGCTAAAGCGCTGCGCCACCCAAAAATCACTCTCGTCTCCGAGGTTGCCTGGGACTGATACCATAGAAGCGATGCAGGTCCGGGATACAGACATCGCCGCCAAGAGCGCTCAACTGCAGGCTGATCTGCGTCAACTCGGTCGCGTGCTGGTCGCCTATTCTGGCGGCGTCGATTCCGCCTATCTGGCCTGGGCTGCTCACCGCGCTCTCCCCGGCAATATGCTGGCGGTGATCGCCGACTCTCCCAGCCTCGCCCGCACTCACCTAAGCGACGCCATTGCCTTCGCCAACGAGCAGGGGATCCCCATCGAAGTGATCTCCACCTCGGAACTCGACCGTCCGGAGTATGCGCGCAACGACGGACAGCGCTGTTTTCAGTGCAAGGACGAACTCTTCGCGGTCATGGAAAAGCTGCGTGCCGAACGCGGATTCCAAGCCATAGCCTACGGCGTGAACCAGGACGATCTGGGCGACTTCCGCCCCGGCCAGCAGGCCGCCAAAGAACATCACGTCGCCGCTCCTTTGCTGACGGCTGGGCTGACCAAGCAGGAGGTTCGTGATCTGGCTCGCGCGGCGGACCTGCGCGTCTGGGACAAGCCCGCATCGGCCTGCCTCTCGTCGCGTATCGAGTATGGCCGCCCGGTGACGCGCGAAGCCCTCGAAGTTGTTGAACGGGGCGAAGACGCCATTCGCGCCTTGGGCTTCCGGCAGTTCCGCGTGCGCCATCACGGCGACATCGTCCGCATTGAGATCGCCCGCGAGGAGCTTGAGCGCGCTTTGAATCCGGCCATCGCGGCGCAATTCGCAGCGATCTTCAAGGCTCTCGGCTTCAAGTTTGTGACGCTCGATCTGGAAGGATTCCGTTCGGGATCGATGAACTCCCTGCTGCCCGCGGAGCAACTTCGCCGCACGGGCTAAAACACGCAGCAGGCCCGCTGTTTCCGGGGCTGGCTCGCATACGCTGTGAGATAATCAAATCGATAAAACGTGATGCTGAGGCGGGTTCTGGTGATCCTAATTCGACGTTCGCTGCTTATTCTGCTTCTGGTTTGTCTGGGTTGTGTTGCTCAGTCCGCACCTCCCGATGTGGCTCGCAAGATCGAGCACCAGGTGCGCTCCTACTACACCATCCCCCTCGATGCGAAGGTAACGGTCGGGGCGATCACTCCCAGCACCGAACTGCCTGGATATGACGCCGTGGTGGTGAACGTCGACGTCGGCGAAGGCAGGCAGAAGGATATAAAGTTCCTACTTTCAAAAGACCGGGCCACTATGCGCCCTATGACCAAGTTCGACTTGACCAAGGATCCATACGTCGAGTTGATGAGCAAGATCGACGTCAAGGACCGGCCGACCCGCGGGGCCAAATCGGCCAAGGTTGTGGCCATCAATTTCGACGACTTTGAATGTCCGTTCTGCTCGCGGATGCACCAGACGCTGTTCCCCGAGATCTTCAAGGAATATGGCGACCGGGTCACGTTCATCTATAAAGACGATCCGCTCACGGAGATTCATCCCTGGGCGCTTCATGCCGCCGTGGACGCGAACTGCCTGGCCGCGCAAAACACCGATGCCTATTGGGATTTCGCCGATTACATTCACGCCAACAAGCGCGAAGTGGACACGGAGAAGACCTCGGCAGCGCGCTTCGACGCCATCGATAAGATGACATTGCTGCAGGGACAGAAACACAACGTGGACGCGGCAAAGCTGCAATCCTGCGTGAAAGCGCAGAACGAAGATGCGGTGAGAGCGTCGATGAAGGAAGCCGACGGCCTGGGCGTTAACGGAACGCCGGCCCTGTTCATCAACGGCCGGAAGATTGACGGTGCGGTTCCTATCGCTGACCTTCGCGCCGCATTGGACGCCGCTTTGCGGGACGCAGGCGAACCCGTGCCGGCGCATGCAACATCAGCCCCCGCGCCAGCTTCCAGGTAGATTGTCCGCGTTTGTGGTGGCAGTCAGGAAACGGAGAAACTCTTGAGAAAAAACCTATTCTTTGCCCAGTTGGCCGCGACGCTCTCTGCCGTCGCCCTGCTGGCAGCCCTGGCCGCGTGTAATTCGCAAACCGGCGGCGACGTCATGGCCACCGTGGATGGTCGGAAGATTTTCCGCACCGATGTCGACAAGTATTACGACAACAACGTCGCGTCCGCACAGCAGGCCCCGTCGGGCGAGCAGGCTACCGCACTGCGCTTGAACATCCTCCACCAGATGATTGACGACGAGATCCTGATGCGGCGCGCCGAGAAGCTGGGCTTGCTGGCGACGGACGAAGAAGTGGACCGCAAGTACAACGAATACAAGTCTCCCTTTACGCAAGAAGAATTCGACAAGCGCTTAAAAGACAAGAAGATTACGCTGGCCGATTTCAAGCGCGACATCCGGCGTTCGATTACGGTCGACAAGGTGATGAACAAGGAAGTGTCGTCCAAGATCAACGTCACCGATCAGGACATTACCGACTACTACAACGCCCACAAAGGAGAGTTCAACCTGATCGAGCCCACGTATCACTTGGCCCAGATCATGGTGACTCCCGCCCCCAATCCGCAGGCGCACAACCAGAACGACAAGGCCCAGAACGAAGCCGAGGCGCGAAAGAAAATCCAGATGATCGCGAATCGCCTGGACAGTGGCGACGACTTCGCCACCCTGGCCATGAAGTACTCCGAAGATCCGGAAACCTCCGGCAACGGTGGCGATCTCGGCACAGTGCAGGAGTCAGGCCTGAAAGGAACCGATCCGGCTACCCGCGACGCGGTCATGAAGCTTAAGCCGGGCCAGTATAGCCCAGTCATCGCCGTGGTGAATCCCGCGACCAGGCAGTCCGTTGGATACCGCATCGTAAAGCTGGTGTCGAAAGAGCCGGCTGGACAGCGCGAACTGTCTGATCCGCGAGTGCAGCAGGCCATCCGCTCGCAACTGCACGATCGCCGCGAGCAGCTGTTGAAAGCCGCGTACTACGAGGTTTTGCGCGATACCGCCAAGGTTGAGAACTTCTACGCGAAGAAGGTTCTCGACAGCAATGGGATGGAAAAGTAGCGGCTGGGAAGTGCTGATTGCTCGGCGGACTGTTTACTCGACAATCGCTAGCACGTCTCCGGCGTTTACGGCCGCACCTTCGCTCACCAATATCTTTTGAATCGCGCCCTTCTTCGGCGATTTGATTTCGTTCTGCATCTTCATCGCCTCGACGACCAGCACTCCTGTTCCTGCGTCGACCGCGGCGCCTTGGCTCACCAGCACCCTAACAATCTTGCCCGGCATGGGGGCGGTGAGTTTCCGTGGACCGTGATCATCCACGGCGCGGACCCGCCCGCGCAATGACCGCGGATCGCGGACTTCCGCGGCGAAGCGGGCGCTACCCACCCAAAGGTGCATCTCGCCGGCGACGCGCTCGCACTTCACTTCGTACGCCTGATTCCCGATGCGGAGGGACAGGACATCGGGCCGCGCGAGAATGGCGTCGACTGCCACTTCGCGTCCGTCGACGCGGCAGGACCAGCCACCGTCCGCTCGATTGAGATCAAGCCGGTAACTCTTGCCGTCGATGGCGATGTCGTAGGTCATGAAGAGTCGCCAGTTGCCAGTCATCTGGTTGAGGGTCACTTTGTCGCCTCTTTGCGGGCGGCAATCTTCCAGTTCGACGCGGCGTGCGGCTTACTATTCGCGGGCACGGATGCGACTGGGCGCTCTCCTGCTCCCGCGGCGGCAGAGCCCAGCACGGCGAATATTCCGGCGGCAATCACGGCGACCTCAATTGCCTTTGGGTCCACCGCAGCTTCAGGACGCTTCTGTTTCAAAAGGCGATCCAGGAAACCGGTGTCCATTTTCGCGGCACGAAAATCGGGATCGCTCAGAATGCGGCGGAACAGCGAAATATTCGTTTTGATTCCGCCCACAAAGTATTCGTTCAGCGCGCGTGTCAACCGGCTGATTGCCTGCTCGCGGTCCGTGCCGTAGCCGATCAGTTTGGCGAGCAGAGGATCGTAGTCCATGGGCACGGTCCAGCCTTCGTACATGCCGCTGTCGCGCCGGATTCCGGGCCCCGAGGGCAGCAGCAAAAGCGTAATCTTGCCGGGACTCGGGAAGTAGTTATTGTCAGGATCTTCGGCGTAGATGCGGCACTCGATAGCATGGCCGCGAATCAGTACCTCGTCTTGCGTGAACGGCAGCTTCTCGCCGGCCGCAATGCGAATCTGCAGGTGCACGAGGTCGAGCCCGGTGATCAACTCGGTCACCGGATGCTCCACCTGCAGCCGGGTGTTCATCTCGAGGAAGTAGAAGTTCTTCTGCTGGTCGACGAGGAATTCAACCGTGCCCGCGTTGGTATAGCCAGCAGCCTGGGCGACGCGGACCGCGACCTCGCCCATTCGTTTCCGCATGTCAGGATCGACGATGGGCGACGGCGCTTCCTCGACCACCTTCTGATGGCGGCGTTGCAGCGAGCACTCGCGCTCCCCGAGATAGACGGTGTTGCCGTGCTCGTCGGCCAGCACCTGCATCTCGATGTGGCGCGGATTCACGATCGCCTTCTCGATATAGACTTCGCTGTCGCCGAAGGAGCGCTCGGCTTCACTGCGCGCGCCTTCGAGAGCCGATTTGAGGTCCTCGGGCACGTGGACGAGACGCATGCCTTTGCCGCCCCCGCCTGCCGCGGCCTTCAACATCACGGGATAGCCGATGCGCGCCGCGACCTGCTCGGCCTGCTCGAACGACTCAAGGCCGCGTGATGTGCCGGGAACAAAGGGAACGCCGGCGCGCTCCATCGCCTGTCGCGCTCGCGTCTTCGAGCCCATGGCGTCCATGGCCGCAGCGGTTGGGCCGATGAACTTTATGCCCGCATCGGCGCAGGCTCGGGCAAACTTCGCGTTTTCGGAAAGAAAACCGTAACCGGGATGGATTGCGTCCGCGCCGGAGCGCGCCGCGACGTCGAGAATCTTCTGGATGTTGAGATACGACTCGGATGCGGCAGGCGCGCCGATAGGGTACGCTTCATCGGCCTTGCGGACGTGCAGCGCGGCACGATCGACATCCGAGTACACCGCAACCGCGGCGATTCCCATCTCGTGGCAGGCGCGGATGACGCGTACGGCGATTTCTCCGCGATTCGCGATGAGAATCTTTTTGAACATGCGACCTACTCACGTGGCGACTCGTCGAGCGTCTGGTCAAACCGCATATTGTACCGGACAGCCGCTGTTCACGCTGTGTTTTGGCAATGGGCCGCCGCGAAGAATTCCCGATTCCGCGCAAGTAACACTGCGGAAGGCGTCTACTCCGGCAGACGCGAAAAACTCACGGCAAACGGGGCTTGGGGCTTGTCTTCGTCCTCGCGCAGCCAGCGCTGTCGCGGGACGAAGCGGTAGCGGATCAAGGTCCAGATGGCTTGCCAACCGTCGGAGTGGCGGATTTTCTTTCCTTCGTCCGCCGAACGCGGGTGGTACTGGATGGGGACCTCTTCGATCTTCTCTCCCATGCGGCAGAGCTTCGCGGTCACTTCAGGGCAGAACTCGAAGCGATGACACGACAGTTGAAACCGTGACAGCAGCGAGCGGCGAATGACTTTATAGCACGTGGACTCATCGTGAATGCCCGCGCCGTAAAGAAGATTGGTGAGGTGCGTCAGCAGCTTGGCTCCGAGAAAGAACCGCAGGCCGCGCTCGGGACGATCAGGTCGCACACCATAGACAACGTTCGCCTTGCCGGCTTCGAGCGGACGCAGCAACGCGGGATAGTCCTGCGGATCGTATTCCAGATCGGAGTCCTGAATCAGCACGTACTCGCCGCGCGCATAGGCAAGAGCGGTGCGGATGGCCGCGCCTTTGCCGCAGTTTTTCTCGTGGAAGACGACGGTGACGTCGTCCATCGGCGGCAGCGCCTTCAACTTCTCGCGGGTGCCGTCGGTGGAACCGTCGTCCACGATGATGATTTCTTTTTTCACGGGCGAAGCGTGGATCGCCTGCAGAAGTTCGTCCACATGGGCGGCCTCGTTGTAGACGGGCACAATCACCGACACGGAACCCTTCCAGCGATCTGTCATGGATCGATCCATCGCCGGATCATTCGTCTCTGCACGGGTTGGCCACGATGCGGTTGCCAAGGAAGTCACACTACCAGTTCAATCGAAAATACGCGCAAATCTAGGGATTTTCTAGCATAGTATCATCTGGGATCGAACCAACTCCAACGCTTAGCATGCATCCACCTGAAGCCGCGGTGAACCAAAGCGCAGGCGCTTCACCGTACCCGCATGACACTGCCCGCCGGACTCCCTGGAGGACTCTTGTTCTGCTGATGGCGGCAAGTGCGGTGGTTCGGTTTTTGTACCTGGCGCGCAAGCCCTTCTGGTTTGATGAGTCTTTCAGCGCCGAAGTCGCGCGGATCAGCTGGGCCAACTTTCTGCACTTGCTGTGGTGGCGCGAAGCCAATATGTCGCTGTACTACCTGCTGCTGCGAGTCTGGCTGCAGTTTGGGCACAGCGAGTTTTACATTCGCAGCCTCTCGGTCGTGATTGCGGTGGCCACGATTCCGGCGATTTACTGGCTGGCCCGGCTGCTCTTCGATCGCCGGGTGGCTTTGATCGCGGCCGCCTTGCTCACGTTCAACGCCTACAGCGTTCGTTACGCTCAGGAGGCGCGCAGCTACTCGCTCTTCCTGCTGCTGGCGACGCTCTCCTCGGGCTTTCTGATTGCCTTGGTGCGCGAGCCTGTCCGCCGGAATCGGGTTGGCTATGTGCTGGTCAGCATTCTGGCCGTGTACGCGCACTTTTACGCACTGCTGTTGCTGGCCACGCACTGGCTGGCGTTGCGCTGGCTAGGCAGCGGCGAGGGGCGTACAGATGGAACAAAGCTCTCCGCGCAGCTGCGGCGCGTCTGGATCACGATTGGAATCGCCGTGCTGCCGCTGCTCGTCTTTGTAGCCAAGACCGGGGCGGGACCGATCCGCTGGATTCAGAGGCCCGGCTTCCACGATTTGTTGGAGTTCTTCGAGCACCTGGCAGGCGCTAGCAGCTGGCCTCTGCTGGCCCTCAGCGCCGTCGCTTGCATTATGGCCGTGACGCCGTTGGGCAAGTCGCATTGGGTGCGCAACCAGCCTTGGGAGGTTTGGCGCTGTCAATTTCTGCTCATCTGGCTATTCTTCCCGGTTGGGCTGACCGTCCTGCTGTCGTTCGCCCGTCCAGTTTTTCTGGCGCGCTACATGATCTTCTGCCTGCCCGCGCTGTTGATTCTGGTCGCCGCAGGGCTGGCGCGCTTGCGGCAATCGTGGCTGCTGGCCGTGGCTCTGAGCGGGATTCTGCTTCTCAGCATGCAGGGAGTGTTCTTCGTCTATGCAAACGACTTCGACAACGAGCGGGATGCCTCCGGCGCAGCCGCGGGCTTTATTCTCGACCATGCGCAGCCCGGAGACGCCGTCGTGTTCCACATCGCCGCGACGCGCATTCCTTACGAATTTGTCCGCATCGCAGCGCAGCGGGGAAAATACTGCCAGCCCGCGATTCACCGCTCAACTCGGACCTGAGATTCTGTTCCCGCACCACGGCGCTGGTCTCGACTATCGCGACTTCACGGGCAAGCCGACCGCAGATCTTCTGCACGCGGTGGCAAGCAGCCATCCGCGCGTGTGGCTCATGCTGATGAACAACGGACCTGCAGGGGACCCCGATCCCACAACCGTCATGCTGACAAGGATTCTTCCGGAGTCGTTCCCCAAAGTGCAGCGTTGGCAGTTCGCGAAGGTGGAAGTGCGGCTCTACGCCAAAGAATAGTTCCTGCGGCCAGCGCATGGCGGTGAGGCCGCAAAATGAAGAAGCCTCCTTCACTCGCGCGAAGGAGGCTCAGTCTCAATGCAAAAGAACTTCGGCTACTTGTCCATGGTGATTCCGCCACCCTGGCTCTGCGCTGCCTTCTCGGCCTTCGCTTTCTTCACGCGCAAGGTTTCGTCCACCCAATGGTCCGCGGTCTTCAGATCCTCCGCACGAGCGGCGAGATCGTCGCATTCCACGTCGCCCTTTTCGCGGTACATCAGATTCAGGTACGCCATGGCGTCGTCATAGTCGGGACGGATCTGGATCGCCTTGTTGAGGCTATCGATGCCTTCCTGAATGGCGGGCGCGTTCTTGACCTTCAACTCGGAGCAGACCTTCATCTGATCCTTGTTCTTCGGATTCAGATTCTCTTCCGGCTTCATGCCCAGTTTGGCGCGCTCTTCCATGCGCGGTTGGTAGCAGGCGGTCCAGTCGATCACGCCGATCGAGTAGTAAGGCTCGGGATCGTTAGGATCCAGATCCGACGCCATGCGGTAGTACTTCTTGGCGTCGTCCCATTTCTTCTCGTTCAAGTACAGGTAAGCAATGCCCTTGGCGCTGTTCACTTTCTGATCGCGAGAAGGATTAGCGTCAATCACCTTTTGATACTCTTCGATGGCCTGCTGAGCAATGCGCAGATTGTCCGGCGAGTCCACGCCGGGAATGTATTGCGACACAAACGCTGTAGCCAGATACATGCGGGCGTTGATCAGGCTAGGGTCGAGCTGAACGGCTTTCTGGAAGTGGACGATGGCCTGCTCGTAGTGGTTGTTCTTGTAAGATTCCACGCCCTTGTTGAGCTGGTCGCGCGCCTTCAGCTTGTCACATCCCACTGAGGAGAAAAGCGCCAGCGCGACCGCTGCCAGCGTGATGAGTTTTAGATTCTTATTCATTGCGGTATAAGTCTCCCTCGACAGAGCATCCTAGGCCCAGAGACATCGATTTGACAAGCGCGGTTTAACCAAGCGCGACAAGCGCGGGCCGCGGAAGCACGGAAGCGGCGCGCTTCCGTGCAGTGGGCCGATACGAAATACGCAACTCCGGGCTTGCCGGACGGGCCGTTCAGTTGCCCGCTTCGATCTTCGCGGTAATCAGACCGACCTTGTCCACACCTGCGGCGTGGGCAATGTCAATCACGTTGGCGACATTGGCGAAGGGAATGGAATCGTCCCCCTTCACGAACATCACCTTCTCCGCGCGTTGCTTGTAAATGTCGGTCAGACGTCCCTGCAGATTGTCCCAGGTCGCGTCTTCGTTGTTGATCTTGACGCCCGGCTCCGAGCCAGCGCCACGGTCGATCAACTGCACGACGATGGTACGGTCGGGGGTATTGTTCTTGGGGGCGTTGGGCGGAGGCGGCTGAGGAACCAGCGCATCCAGTCCTTTGGGGGTTACCGGCGAGATCACCATGAAGATGATCAGCAGCACCAGCAATACGTCAATGAGCGGCGTGACGTTGATGTTTGCACTTTGGCCTCCGCTCGGGCCAACTGCCATTCCCATGGTCGTTCTCCTCTATTGGCCGGGCGCAGCCGGAGCTGGCGGGGCGTTTGGAGCCGTTTTCTTCTGATCGGTGAGCAAGCCAAGGTCATCCACCCCGGCGGCACGCACGCTGTCCACAACTCTACACCACTCCGCCAAACCGGGTTCGCATGTCCGCCTTCACGTACACGCGCTTGTCCTGCTTGTTGGCGAGGCGATCTTTCACTTTGGTGGTCAGATTATCAACGTCCTGGACCTGATCGCTGCCGAAGTACACCTTGCCGTCACGAGTAATCGAGACCAGCAGTGCATCTTCCTTGTCGGCATCCGGCATCTGTTCCGGGTTATTGACCTTGGCCATGTCCACGCTGATGCCTTTCTGCAACATGGGCGTGACCACCATGAAGATGATCAGCAGAACCAGCATCACATCCACCATGGGTGTGACGTTGATGTCTGAGCTGATCTTCGCTCCTTCGTTTCGTTTCGCTAATGACATAGCTTGAAATCTCCCGTACTTCCGTCGCGTCCGCAGCCGCGCCCATGGCGCTCAAGTCGGGAAGGCCGGCGCTGGATCGCTCCAGCGCCGGACCAGCAACTCACTGCGAACCAGACCGCGCGGTTCTTACCGACGGTCTTTTATCGCCTAACGTCGCCGCGCTTCTTCAGGAAGTAGTCGATCAGTTCGCTGGACGAGTTGTCCATTTCGACGTCGAACGCTTCCACGCGACCGGTCAGATAGTTGAACATCATGACGGCAGGGATGGCGACGAGCAGCCCGATGGCGGTCGTTACCAGCGCTTCCGCGATACCGCCGGCGACTGCTGCCAGTCCGGTGGCCTTGGAGTTGTTGATGCCGATGAAGGCGTTCAGAATGCCCATCACCGTTCCGAACAGTCCCACGAAGGGAGCGGTCGAGCCGATGGTGGCGAGGCCGCCCAATCCGCGCTTGAGTTCGGCGTGGACGATGGCTTCGGTGCGTTCCAGAGCGCGCTTCGAGGCTTCAATGGTTTCGCCAGGGATTGCACCCGGAGAATCCTGGTGAGCCTTGAATTCCATCAGGCCAGCGGTGACAACCTTGGCCAGGTGGCTCTTCTTGTTGCGCTCGGCAACCTTGATGGCTTCATCGATACGGCCGTCGCGCAGAGCTCCAGCAACGGCGGGAGCGAAGGCGCGAGACTGCTTGCGGGCGGCGCTATAGGCCATCCAGCGATCGATCATCACGCCGATCGACCAGCCCGACATGATGAACAGGATGATGACGACGGTACGCGCAACCCATCCCATTGCCTTCCACAAGCCCAAGGGATCGGTCGCCATGGCGCCGCCGCCTTCCTGGACCATCCAGGTGGCTGCGACGTGAACGTGACTGAGAAGTGCTGCTGCTACGTGAGTTGCGAACATGAGTTGCTTTTCCCTCCTCGGAACTCTCTACTTTACTTGGACACTTTGATGCGCTCTGTAGTGCCAACCGCGGATAAGATTCGGTTACCGACGGGTGCGCGGCTTTTTCGCCGCACACGCACAAACCCGGCTGGCCATCCCTAAAGTCGACGAGGGGTACGGCGGCCGTGCCCGGGCCTTGAAAAGCCCCTCCCGGCCACCAAGGAACAAGGTGGGAAGGGGAGGGCTGTGCACACACTGCTACCACTCGATACGAAACGCTGCCACGCTGGAGAGTTTAGCCCCCAGCGAGGGTGAAGTTCACCTGCACCTGCGTGTCGACCTCGACCGGTTCGCCATTCAGCAGGTACGGCTTGTACTTCCACTGCTTCACGGCTTCGATCGCGGCCGGCGCCAGCATCGGGTGCCCGCTGATCAACTGCAGGTTCTGAATATTACCCTCTTTGCTGATCTGGGCCTGGAGAATGACCACGCCCTGAATGCGCGCCTGGCGCGCCAGCGGAGGATAGGTCGGCGGAACCTTGCGGATCAGAAGACCGGTGCTCACGCCCGACGACACACGAACACGTTGCGGAGTGGCGATCTTCGGCACGGCAACCGGCGTAGAACTGAGAACGCTGCCGATTACGCCGCCCATCGATCCACCCGGAACTCCGCCCGGAACTCCGCCCACCACGCCGGTAACGGCCATCTGCGGTGGGGCTTCGTCCTCTTTCAGGTTCTCGAGAATCTTCTTGGGAATCTTGGTAGGCGTGCGCAGCTCACCGTTGATGATGTCGCTCTGGATCTGCTTCACAACATGGACGGGCGCGGCTGCGGGCGGTGGCGGTGGCGGAGGTGGCGGGGGGGCCACCAGCAGGAACATCATTTGTCCCTTGGGCAAGGCTTCGGTGAAAATCAGCGGAATCAGAACCATCACGCCGATGATCCCGATCTGAATGGTGAACGACACAATGGACGTCCATCCCCGCTTCGTCTTGAGCCTGCCGCCGGATTCGATAAGGCTGTCTTCAAACATTGGAATTCTCCCCTAACTTCTTCAGACCCCTACGAGCACTTAGACACCGACTGCTTCCTCTTTGCTCCCACTTTCTTTGGCCCGCCCCGCGGCCCATCTGAGCCCGCATGGCGAACCGAGCAAATCCTTCTAACTCCTACATAAGAAGGCGTAACGCAACCGCGGCCACTGCCGCCATAAGTAACTTACTTAGCTTTCCCTGCCGGCATGGCGAGGGGACGCTTGCCTTTTTCAATCCGCCAATCCTGGTAGGCCACCAGGATGGGAGCGGCAATCGCAATCGACGAATACGTCCCGATTAAAATGCCAATCACCAGCGCGAGGCTGAATCCGCGAAGCACCTCGCCGCCGAATAAAAAGAGTGCGAGTACGGTAAGGAAGGTAAGGCCCGCTGTCAAGATCGTTCTGCTAAGGGTCTGATTAATGCTGCGGTTGACGATATCCGCCAGTTTCTCCCGCCGCATGAGTTTAATGTTTTCCCGGATGCGATCAAATACCACGATCGTGTCGTTATTAGAGTAACCAATCAGGGTGAGGATGGCCGCGATCACGGTCAGGGTGATTTCCTGATTCTTGAGGGAGAAAAAGCCTACAGTGATCAGGGTATCGTGAAACACGGTCACAACTGCGGCAAGGCCGTAAATCCACTCAAACCGGAAGCCAAGGTACACCAGCATCCCCAGCAGAGAGTAGAGGGTAGCCAGACCAGCCTGGGTTCGCAGCTGGCCGCCGACCTGCGGCCCGATGATCTCGACGTTGCGGATGCCGAAGTCGGAAAGATAGAAACCATCTGCCACAGTGGCGGCCACCTTGGGATCCACGCCCGCCGCGCTATTCAATTGGTCCAGAGAATTCAGGACGCCGCCCAAAACCTTCTCGCGATAATCCACCACAGCTTGCGCCTGGGCGCCATACTTCTGATCTGCATCCGTGCCCAGGTGCAGCGGGTCCTTCTCGACGAGGTAGCCCTTCACGGTGAGGAGACTGGCGTTGTTCAGGTCGATTTTGCCGGCGGGAGCAGGCGAACCAGCCTGCAGTGCCTTGATGATTGTCAATTTACCCTGATCGAGCGCCTGCTCGCTGGTCTCGCGGACATCGAGGTCAATCAACTCTTCGTTATTCGCAGCTACGCCGTAACGCTGGAGCTTGAAATTGCGCAAGCCCGCGTGATCGATCTGGGAGCGAATGGCGTTCTCGTTGGGTGTATGCGTGAACTTCACATAGACGAGCGTTCCGCCGCGGAAGTCGACGCCCCACGGAATGTGGTGCCAGAACAACATCGAGAACACGCCCGCAACGCTGAAGATCAGTGAAAAGGCGAGAAAATACCACTTCTTGCCCAGAAAATCTATGTTGGTATTGCGAAAGAACTCCACGGGTTTGTCTTAGCCCCTTATCTATCTATGACTTAGCAAAGATCGAGTGATTTTGCGATTGTGTCATTGAGCCATTGAAAACGCAACGGCGGCAGGTTTCAATGACTCAATGACACAATCACTCAATTCCCTAAATACTGAGCGCCTCTCCGCGTTGCTTCTTGCTGAGCACCCAGTCGAAAATGAAACGCGACACGAACACGGCGGTAAACAGGTTTGCGAGCAAACCGAATGTGAGCGTGGTAGCGAAACCCTTCACCGGACCAGTACCGAAAATGAAGAGAATCGCCGCCGAAACAATCGTCGTCACGTGCGTATCGACGATGGTGATCCAGGCGTGACTGAAGCCCTGATCCACCGCCGAGGGCGGCGTCTTGCCATTGCGCAACTCTTCGCGAATGCGCTCAAAGATCAGCACGTTGGAATCGACGCCCATGCCGACGGTCAGAATCACACCCGCAATTCCGGGCAGCGTCAGTGCAATGTTGACCCCTGCGATGCTCGACCATCCCAGAAAACCCAGCAGGATGATGAGGTTCATGATCAGCGCCAGGTCTGCGTTAATGCCCGCGCCGCGATAGTAGACCAGCATGAAAATCAGCACGGCCACCATGCCGATGATGGTCGCCCGCACGCCGGAGCGAATCGACTCTGCGCCCAGCGACGGCCCTACGGTTGTCTCCTGCAGATACTTGATGCTGGCCGGGAGAGCGCCGGAACGCAGGATCATGGAAAGATCCTTCGCCTGCTGCTCGCTCATGCGGCCCCCACTGATGGAGCCCTGATCGCGGATCGGCTCCTTGATGTTGGCCACTTCCTGAACTTTGTTGTCAAGCACGACCGCCAGGCTGTCACCAACGTGAGCGGACGTGAAGCTGAAGAAACGCTGGCCGCCATCGCCCGTCAGCGAGAAGGTCACGCTGGGCTGGCCATTGGGATCGCGGCTGGGCTGCGCGTCGCGCAAGTCCTTGCCGCTCACGGCGGAAATACGCGATACGAAGTACCACGCCGGTCCTTCTGATTCGGCGCCGGGCATGTTGTGTCCGGGAAGAAGAACAGCATCGGCAGGGATGACCCCGCCCTTATCCTGCAGAGCCGCCTGCTCGCTGGGATATGGTCCGCCGAGCGACTGCTTAATCTCGAGCATGGCGGTGGACTGAATGATGTCCTTGACCCGTCCAAAATCATCCACGCCCGGCAACTGCACCAGAATCTGATATTGCCCGCCTGCCCCGTGCTGCTCGATCGTGGGCTCGCTGACGCCGAGAGCGTCCACCCGGTTGCGGATGGTGTCGATCGCCTGGTCAACCGCTTTGCTCTTCAGATCCGACAGGGAGGAAGGCTTCATCGTGAGATTCCACGAATTGTCCGGGCCGCCGGTCACGTCGTACTCGGGCAACTTCTCCTGCACGATGGTCAGCAAGTCCGAGCGCGCTGCCGGCTGCATGCCTTTCAGCACCAAGTGGTCGGGACTGCTCTGCTGCTCGGGCTGGGTAATGTCGGAATAGTCGATCTTGTGGTTGCGCAGCTGCTCTTTCAACACTTCCATGGCGTTCTGCGCCACGACGTTCACCGCATCGTTGACCTGTACCTGCAGAATCAGGTGCGTTCCGCCACTCAAATCGAGGCCGAGATGGATGTGATCACTCACCGCCGAGATCAGTCCCTGGCGGGAGAAGCTCTTCGGAACCCCAAAGATTCCGAACAGAAAAAACAGGGTGAGACCGACGATGATCGCGAGCTTCCAGAGAAAATTCTTATTCATATGAAAAACGCGTTTCGACTTTCAGGTTATCGAGTCTCGAACACTCAACTTCGCCGCGCACGCGAAACTGGAAGCTCGAAACTACTTTGCCTTCGCTTCTTCCTCAGTCGTTGTGACCGCCAGCACCGAGGCCTTGGTCACTTCCACAACAATGTTGTTCGGGGGTACGCGCAGATGAATGGAATCATCTTTGAGGGCCATGATCGTGCCTCGCAATCCCCCGCTGGTCGTAACTTTGTCGCCCGTCTTCAGTTGATCCAGCATGGCCTGCCATTTTTTCTGGCGCCGCTGCTGGGGCAGAATTAACAGAAAGTAAAAAATGGCGAAAATGAAGATGAGGGGAGCCATACCGAGCCACCCCATGCCACCGCCACCACCGAGTTGCATTGCTAGCAAAGATTGCATATATGAGGTCTGCGCGTACGGATTCGCGAAAAACCGCCCGCGCCCATTAGCGCCGCGGGAGCTGTTATTTCACCACGGGGTTTAGATCGACTTCGGCCGGGTTCCTTCAGCTTTCAGGCTTGAATCCGGGGAGGCCGTCCGTCGAGGTCATGGTTTTGGTCGTGACCAGACAGTAGAAAGAAAACGGGACTCTTCCCCAAGTGAAATAGAATGCCGTACCCGCCGCATAGTGTCAAGGTAGAAACTAAGGTTGTGGATCGTATTCAAGACCTGCGCCAACACTTCATTGGATGCATAAAGATGACGTAAATAGCCCCGGGAGTAGCGAAAACACACGCGGCAGGAGCAGTTCGGGTCGAGCGGGCCCGCATCCTGGGCATAGCGCGCCTGCTTGATCGAGACCTTGCCTTCCGAGGTAAACAGCAGTCCGTGGCGGGCAGCGCGCGTGGGCAGGACGCAATCCATCATGTCCACGCCTAGGCTGGCGTACTCGACGATTTCTTCCGGGGTGCCCACTCCCATCAGATAACGCGGCTGATCTTTAGGGAGATGCTCCAGCGTCGACTCGACGATCTCGCGGGTCAGTTCGCGCGGCTCACCCACGCTCAGCCCGCCAATGGCATAGCCGGGAAAGCCGATTTCAATGGTCCGCTCGGCGGATTCTTTTCTGAGGGCACGGTCCATCCCCCCTTGAACGATGCCGAAGAGGGACTGTGTAGGGCAGTACTCAGTACTCGGTACTCGGTTGCCAGACTTCGTGCTGCCGATGTTTTCTGAAGGGAGGCTCGCGGCGCCACCCCTCTCAGGCGCTGAGTACTGAGTACTGGGTACTGAGTACTGGTTCCAAGGTACTTCGTGCTTGTGCTCCTCAAAATATTTCTTGCTGCGCGCCGCCCAGCGCGCCGTCATCTCCATCGAAGCCCGCGCGCGGCCACCATCCGCGGGATACTCCGTGCACTCGTCGAACGCCATGATGATGTCGGCGCCCAGCCCGATTTGCGCTGCCATCGCGCTCTCCGGACTGAAGAAATGCGAAGAACCGTCGAGGTGGGAGCGGAACGTCACACCTTCTTCCGTGACCTTGCGCAACTCGTTCAGGCTGAAAACCTGAAAGCCGCCGGAGTCGGTCAGGATCGCTCGCCGCCAGGACATAAAACCGTGCAGCCCGCCCATCCGGCGGACGGTGTCGACGCCAGGACGCAAGTAGAGGTGGTAGGTATTGCCCAGAATGATCTGCGCGCCCAGGTCCTCGAGAATGTCCTGCGACACGCCCTTGACCGAGGCCACGGTTCCCACAGGCATAAAGACGGGCGTCTCAATCTCAGCGTGCGGAGTCAGGAGGCGCCCGGTGCGAGCTTTGCCGCTATGGGCGTCGATCTGGAAGGAAATGGACACTCGTTGGGATTGTAGCAACGGAGGAATGCTGAGACTGCGGTCGCTTTCCTGATCACAGGCGTCATCCCGAAACCCGGCGCAGTTCAGGCGGGTGAGGGATCTCGCGTGGCGCTTCTGGATGCGATGCCGAAGCGCGCAAGATCCTTCGCTCCGCCTGAAAAGCGGCTCCGCTCAAGGATGACTCCACGTAGAAATCTCAGCTCATGATCGAAACGATTTCTCCCCGAACGCTTCCACGCTCCACGATTAGCTTGCCGATCGTGACCGGCAACTTGAACCGCCGTGGCCCGGCGCTGCCTGGATTGAGATACAGGACCCCGTTCTTCGTCTCCTGCCTGGGAACGTGGCTGTGGCCGGAGATGATGACGTCGAACCCTGCAGCCTTTGGTTTCAGATCGAGTTCAGCCAGATCGTGCAGGACATAAATGGAAATGCCGGAGAGTTCAACGACTTCAGTCTCCGGCAGCGTACGCGCCCACGCTGCTGTGTCGACGTTGCCGCGAATCGCAGTCACGGGCGCGATGGTTGCGAGTTGCTCGAGAATCTCCGGCGCGCCGATGTCTCCGGCGTGAATGACGTGGTCTGAACCACGTAACGCTGCCAGGGCTTCAGGACGGAGCAGGCCGTGCGTGTCGGAGATGACGCCGATGAGGATGGGAGTTCTCAGTTCTCAGTTCTCGTTTCTCAGTTCTCAGGCTTCATCTTTCGCCTTCATTTTCTTGATGAACTTCCCTACGCTGACCACAGCGCGCCCCACCGTGCCGCGCCCGATTTCCTGCGCCTCGTCGCGGGCTGTCACGCGCAGCGTATAAAAACGGCCGTCGAACGCTTCCAGCGCGGCTTCGGCTTTGATGCGCGCGCCGATCCCGCTGGCCGCTCGATGCTCAATGTTGATGGAGGTTCCCACGGTGATCTCGTCGCCTTCACAATAAGGTTGCAGCGCGCGAAACGCGGCGGTCTCCATCAGCCGGATCATGTCAGGCGTTGAGTACACCGGAGGCAACTCCGGATGGTGCGAAGTGAGCGTGTGCTCAAACTCAACCGTCTCTTCCGCCTCGCCACGCGTGCCGATGGGGATTGCTTTCGCCAAGCCGCTTCCTTTCAAAAAGAAATGAGCCAATGATTCTACCGAACCATTGGCCCAAGTCTGTCTTTTGAAATCCGATCTATGCCACAGCCATCGCCGTACGCCGAGCGTCGATCCCGTCCAGCGCCTTCCACAGCATGCGGGCCGCGTTCTCGGCTGCGTCGAGAGCCGCGTCCGCGGTTTCGGGACGGGCCGCAACCCGCTTTTCGAGCTGGTCGCGCCACACATTCGAGTGGTAGACATCAGCGGTCGCATGCAGCGAGAAGTAGCCGCAGGTCTTGTCGTCGGCGCCGTACATCTCGCGCAGGCCGCGCTCTTTTTCCTTCGCAATCCGCGGCACCTGTGACTCGTAGGTATAGAACGCCGCCAAGGCGTCCTCGGGCGTGCCTTCGCTGGCTACCTGATTGAAGTGCCGGATGAGTTGCCGAATCTCCGGCACCGGCGTGTGCCACTCCAGATTGCGGCTCGATCCCATGCCCTCGGCGAAATCGAGCCAAAGATCCGAGTGGGGAACCGAATCGCGCCCCGGCGCACAGTCTACGCCCTTCTCGTCGCACATATTCGCCAGCACAGCCCGGCGCAGTTCTCCCTCTTCCAGGCGCATGCCGAGAGCTGCCAGGTACGACGGAAACGCTTCGACGTGGTGGTAGTAGTCCTGCGCATATTCGCGCAGATCGTTACGGGTCAGCTGTCCCGCCGACCATGCCTTGTAGAACGGATGGCAGAGCAGGTCGTACTTTCCGATGCGCGTGTCCAGTTGCTCAAAGAATTCCGCGGTATTCATGAGGCCCCCTCTGGCGTTCGGTTAGGACAGATAAATATACGAGCGGGCGAGTGGTATCAGCAAGTGATCAGGATCACATGTCCCGCCAAGTTGCTAGAATGAAGGAAGTAACATTGTTGGCATTTTCCGGGGTTTTTGCTCCAACCGTATCCATGCAGTTCACCGAACAATTCGACGTAGTTGTGGTCGGCGCTGGCCATGCCGGATGCGAGGCAGCGATGGCCTCCGCACGCATGGGCCTGAAGACTGCCCTCTACACGCTCAACGTCGACCTGATCGCGCAGATGTCGTGCAATCCGGCGGTGGGTGGCATCGCCAAGGGACATCTGGTCCGGGAAGTGGATGCGCTCGGCGGCATCATGGGCGAAATCACCGACGCGGTTGGCATCCAGTTCCGTCTGCTGAACACTTCCCGCGGCCCGGCCGTGTGGTCGCCGCGCGCTCAATGCGACAAGCAGGCGTACCGTCTGAAGATGCGCGAGGTGCTGGAGTCGCAGCCGAATCTGAAGATCAAGCAGGCGGAGGTTGCGGATCTAATTCTGGAAGAGGCTTCCGGCTCTCGGCTTCCGGCTTCCGGAGAGCGAAGCACTCAGCCAGAGCAGGCCGGAAGCCGAACGCCGGAAGCCGGAAGCCCAGCTCCAAGACGCCGAGTTCTCGGCGTTCGTCTCCGCGACGGCCGCACCGTCTCCGCATACGCCGTCATCATCACCACCGGAACTTTCCTCAACGGCCTGATCCACTGCGGCGAACAGCAATATCCTGCCGGGCGTTCGGGCGAGCCCAACGCAGTTCTGCTCGGCGAGGCTCTAAAGAAGCTGGGCCTGCGCGGATGCCGCCTCAAGACCGGAACTCCGCCGCGTCTCGACGGACGTTCAATCGACTGGTCGTGTTTTCCTGCGCAGCCCGGCGACGCCGATCCCACTCCGTTCAGCTTCCGTACCAAGCGCGTCGCACACCACGACTCGCAGGTGCCCTGCTTCATCGCCTGGACCACAGCCGAGACCCACCGTATCATCCGCGAAAACGTGCACCGCTCGCCCATGTACAGCGGGCAGATTCAATCGATCGGCCCGCGCTACTGTCCGTCCATCGAAGACAAGATCGTCAAGTTCCCCGACAAGGAGATGCACCAGCTCTTCCTCGAGCCGGAAGGACTGAACACGCATGAGATCTACGTCAACGGCATGAGCACCTCATTGCCGGTAGAAGTACAGCTTGAGATTCTGAAGTCGATCCCCGGCCTCGAAAATGCAGAAATGTTGCGCCCCGGATACGCCATCGAGTACGACTCCATCGATCCCACGGAACTGGAGCGCACGCTCGAAACCCGCAAGATCGCTGGCCTGTTCCTGGGCGGCCAGATCAATGGCACATCGGGCTATGAAGAGGCAGCTTGCCAGGGACTGATGGCGGGCATCAACGCCGCATTGCAGGTGAAGCAACAGCCAGCCCTGATTCTCGACCGCACCGAAGCGTACACCGCGATTCTGATCGACGACCTGATTTCCAAGGGCACCAACGAGCCCTACCGCATGTTCACGTCGCGGGCCGAGTTCCGCCTGCACCTGCGCATCGACAACGCCGACCGCCGCCTCACGCCGCACGGCCGCCGCGTGGGCCTGATCTCCGACGAAGCGTGGACCGATTTTCAAGCTAAGCAGCAGCGCCTGGCTGCGATGAAGAAGCTGTTGGAGAGTTCGCGGCTCACACCTGACATGCCGAAGCGAATTGAAGTCTCTGCTCAATCAAAGCCCTGTCATCCCGAGCGAAGTGAGGCGAAGCCGAACGTAGTCGAGGGACCTTGCGTTTCAACGGATGTCGACTTGTCTGCTTCCGTCGGGCAAAATCTCGCGCAACTGATAAAGCGTCCGGAAGTAACGGTCGAGCAACTCGTGCCGATCCTGCTGGAACTCGTGCCAGAGTTTTTCGCAAGAGATTCCTCTGTGTCCTCCGTGTCCCCTGTGGTTAAGTTGTCTTCGGAAGTAAGAAACGAACTCAAGTCCGTCGAAACCGAGATCAAGTACGAAGGCTACTTGCTGCAGCAGCAGCGCGCCATGGAGCGCCTGAGGAAGTCCGAGCAGCACTCCATCCCCGAGTGGTTCGACTACCGTTCCGTCAGCGGCCTCTCGCGCGAGATGCAGGAAAAGCTCACGCACGTGCGCCCGCGAACCATCGGCCAGGCGTCGCGTATTCCGGGCGTAACGCCGGCGGCCGTGTCGCTGGTGAACGTCTTTATCGAAATCCAGGCGCGCCGCCGCGACCAGGCCGCCGCTCCGTGAATCAAAGCGCTACGGATTTTGTTTGGTTTGCAGCTGTTCCGCAAGCTTGAGTTCGCTTTCCGCTTCTTCTTTCTTCCCCATATCGCGGTAGGCCTGACCGAGCAGGTGGTGGGTCGTGGGATTGTTGGGATCCATGCTCACCGCGTGCCGCAAAGCACGCACCGCCAGTTCGAACTCGCCCTTCTTCTCGAGAACCTTCCCCATGAGTATGTACGGGCCTGTCGACGTCGCGTCGAGCCAGATGGAACGTTGCAGCACCCGCTCGGCTTCTTCAAACTTCTGCACGCGCGAGTAAGCGTCGGCCAGTTTGTAGTAGGCCGGCGCATACGCAGGATTGATGGCCAACTCCTTCTCGAACTCCGCAATCGCCTCCGGTATGCGCGACTTGTACAGATACAACTCTCCCAGCAGGAAGTGCGCCAGTGGCAGCTTCGGATCTACGCTCGCGGCTTTTTGCGCGTACTCTTCCGCCACCGGATCAAATTCCTGGCGCAGCAGCATGCGCGCAGTGAACAAATAACTGGCCGCCGAATCCGCCGGCACGTCGAACATCTTGCCAAATGCCTTGCGCGCCTGCGGATAATCTTTTGTTTGGATGTAACAAATTCCGAGAATGTAAGACGCGTCCACGTTGGCGCGCGAATACCAGCCCTGCACTTTCTCGAGCAACGGAATCGCGTCCCCCGGATGCCCGCCCAGGTAATACGAAAGCCCGAGCAACTGGATCGCCTCTTCGTTCGCGGGATCGGCCGCCGTCGCCTTTTTCAGATACTCGATCGCCTTCGGGAAATCACTCTTCTTGTAGTATGCCGTCCCCATCTCGAAGGCCAGCCCTTTGGTGTTGGGATCGCGAGCCTCCATCGATTGCAGCCCCGCGATCGCCTCGTCCACTCGGCCCTGCTGCGTCAACTTCCGCGCCTCGGCAAAGTCAGACGGCACGCTGGCCGGTGTTTGCGGCGAAGCCGCGGGCGGCACATCGTTCAGAACAGGCTGCTGCGCCAAACCCACAGCGGACGCCGCGAGAAACATCGCGCAACACGCAAAGCGTAAAACGAAAAATCGCGTTTCCATATATCAAGGATTAGAGCACATCAGGATTCGCGCGGGTGCCCCAGCCTTGTCGCGCTTTTCGCGACAGGGCCTGCCCTAAGCTTTTCGAAGGGTGGGGATTCTGACTCTCCCCTTCAGTGCGCACCCATTTCCTTCTTAACAGCCTCGAGATTTTCCTTGGCCAGAGCCTGGTTGGGATCGATTTGCAACGCCCGCTCAAAGTGCGCCTTCGCTTCTGGAAAGCGTCCCAGTTCCGCCATTGCGGCCCCCAGGTTCGCCTCCACATTGGCGTCGTCCGGCTGCAACTTCAACGCAAGATCAAGCTGCTGCAACGCACCTTCAAAATCATTCTGCGCCGCTAGCGCCAATCCCAGATTGTAATGCGCATCGAAATAATTCGGACGCGCCTTCAGCGCCGTCCGAAAGTATCCAACACCTTGCGCGGGATGTCCCGCTGCCACCAAAGCCGTGCCCAGCGCGTTGTTTCCGGCCGCGTCGTCAGGTCGCAACCGTATGGCCGATTCATATTCGTGAATGGCGTCCTCAAGCTTGTCTTTCGCCTGCAACATCGCCGCCAGATTGTAGTGAGCCTCAAAGTCGCCCGGATTCTTCTCCACATTGTGGCGCGCGAGCGCCTCCTGCAGCACCATTCGCGGATCGCCCTGCGCCGGGTCAAAGTTCACCGGCAGCACCTGCAACCACAAGTGACACATCTCATCGCTCGACCGGTTGCCGCCCATGACGCGCGCCGGCGGATGATTCGGGTTCAGAGGATTCTCCTCCGAGTTGTCATAGACGTAACGCAGACTCACCTTCGTGCCCTTCGGCAATCGCACCGGCTCCGCATAGCGGTACACCGCCTGCCAGTTCAGATTCCAATGAGGAATGTGGATCAGCGTCTCCGTCGTGCCGTCGGGCAGCGTGGCGAACGCCTGCATATCTTTCCCCAGGTAGTGTGCATGCGGATAAATCGCCATCAGTTCAACGTCGATGGGCAGCGTGAATTCGTCAGTTACCAGGAAGTCTTTCTGCTCCGCTGGAATGTCGAGCTTCACATCGTTCTCGAGCTGCAACAGCATCGGAATCTTCGTCGCGGCATGCGGCGTGAAATAGAGTCCGATGCTCGGCTGGATCACCTCCGGCTTTCCGGAGGGCTGCAGGTGAGTATTGAGAACTAAATCGGTGCCCTTGTCGAGGCGCAGGGCCATACCCTCCGGTTCAATATAAGGAATGGTTCCCGGCTTCCAGAACAGCAGGTGGCTGTCCGGATCGAACACCTGCGACTCGATGCGAATCTCCATGCCGCCGAAGCCTGCGCCCGGCTCGCTCTCGCGGCTTCGCAACGAGCCGGCTCGATCCACCAGGATGTTCGCGTGGTGCACGTAACGCTTGTCGCCCGGACGAATCTCCACCGCCTTCACCCATCGTGTCTCTTGAATCGGCACGGAGAAAATGAAGTTCCAATACGTGTCGGTGCCGGACGGCGGAAGAGTAAGCGGTTTGGTCGCCGTGAGAATCAGATCGGGCTGACCGAGTCGCCAACCCTCGACGAACTTCGGCGCCGGAGGCAGATCGGCCGGATCGCCTTCGACTGCGCCTTGCTCTACCCAGCGCTGAATGAGACTGAGTTCCGAGTCCGTGAGGCGCAGCTCATCCGCGAACTTCAGCTTCTGCGGCTCAGGCAACCACGGCGGCATTGACCGCGATTGCGTTACGTCTACGATCTGCCGTGCATGTTTTTTGACGTCGGAATAGCTCAGGAGAGAAAACGGCGCTGCCTCGCCCGGCCGGTGGCACGTCGCGCAGGAATGGAAAATGATCGGGGCGATGTCGCGGTTATAAGTGACCGGCGCAGGCACAGATGAGCGAGCGGCCGGACTGCCCGAAAGCGTTCCCACGATCACGCCGCCCGCCACGACGATCAGCGTCCATCCCACGCCCCGCAGCCAGTCGCTCATTCGAGGTCTGAGATGTAACATCCCACTCCCCTGACTTCGCTCTTGGCCGCGGCCTTTCCCGCCAATGCCGCGCGGATCGCGTCCTCCAGTTCATGCGTAGTCGGCGCAGGACGCGCCCTGCTGAGATCGACATACCAGTCGTCGATGCGTCCGTCGTAGACCAGTTGCCCCGCGCGGTCAAACACGGCAACTTCAGGAGTAATCTGTGCGTGGCCGAGTTTGACCAGCACGTGCTCGGGATCGCGCAGCGCGGGCAAATGATATCCATAGTCCTGCAGATATTTCCGAATCGCCTGCGGAGAGTCCGTCTTGTCGGGATACACCAGCCAGAAGCTCGCTCTGTCGGCGTACTGCTTGCTGATTTGCTGAATGGCAGGGGCGTAACGGCTGGACACGGGGCAATCGCGACGCAGGAACACCAGGACTGTAATCTTGCTGGAATCCGTAGCTAGCGGATTCACGGAGCGCCCATCGAGATCGAGCGCGCTCTGCTGCGCTTGCACCAGTGCCGGCGAGAGCACGAGCGCGGCAACAATCCACAGCGGAGATCGGAGTTGGACTCGCGACACAGGAAGCGCCCACGGAACTATCTGGATTCTATGAGCGTCCGAGGATGAGTGTCTATACTGCGCCAGTCGCTCCAGGGACCGCGCTGCCGCTACAATGGCCCGAGCGTGTTTGCCCAAATATGATTGCCCATCTTCGTGGAAAGCTGCTGGCCAAGCATCCCAACCAGGCCATCGTCGAAACGGCCGGCGTCGGCTACGACGTCGTGATCAGCGTACCGACGTTTTCCGACCTCCCGTCAGTCGGCGCCGACGTCGCGCTGCACATCCACACTCACGTGCGCGAGGACCAGATCGCGCTCTACGGATTCCTGCGCCCATCAGAGAAGCTGCTGTTCGAGAAACTGATCACCGTGAGCGGCATCGGCCCCAAACTGGCCATCACTATCCTGAGCGGCATGGCCGCCGACGAAATGGTGGGAGCGATTCGCGGAAACGATGTCGCACGGCTGACGCGCATTCCCGGCATCGGCAAGAAGACAGCCGAACGCATGGTGCTGGAGCTGCGCGACAAATTGCCGGAGGCCGGGCCGGCCACGGCGCCCATGGTTCCCGCCATGAGCGCAACTGAAGAGGATGTGCTGTCGGCTTTGCTGAATCTGGGCTACCAGCGTGCCGCGGCCGAAAAGGCACTGGCTGTGGTCGCAAAGAACGGCAAGAGCGGATCGTTCGACGCGATGTTCCGCGATGCGCTGGCCGCGCTGTCGAAATAATGTGGGGACAGCCGCCTCGGCTGTCCGTCGAGCGGAGCTCGACTGCAGTCACTTCCCGATGCAAAACGTGGAAAAGATCAAGTTGAGGATGTCGTCAGTCGTGGTCGCTCCCGTGATCGCGTCCAGCGGGCGCAGCGCGTTGTAAAGATCGAGCAGCAGCATCTCGTGCGGGACTTTTCCCGCTACCGCATTCTTAGCCGCGTCGAGCGCCGCCAGCGAGTCTTTGATCAATCCCTGATGGCGAACGTTCGTCAGAAAGCCAAACTCCGCCTGCATTCCAGCCTCTCCGCCAATGTGCCGCAGAATTTCCGCGCGCAGTTCGGCGATGCCCTCCCCCGTAACGGCCGAAGTGCGAACTCTCTCCCCACTCACGGCTGACCACGACCCACTCACCCCGAGATCGCTCTTATTTCCAACCACAATCACAGGCCGATTCTCAGCAAGCCGCAGAAGCTCCGCATCTTCCGCCGTCTCTCCCTGAGAGGCGTCGAGCACGACTAGCACCAGGTCCGCGTCGGCCAACGCTTCCATCGATTTCCGAATGCCGATCGACTCCGCTTCGTCGAGTGCGTGGCGAATGCCCGCCGTATCGACCAGTTTGATCGGAATGCCGCCGATCGCGACCGTCTCGCTGACCAGGTCGCGTGTGGTACCCGGAGTCGCCGTGACAATCGCGTGCTCCCGCTCCACCAGTTGATTGAACAAACTCGACTTGCCCACGTTTGGCCGTCCCACAATCGCCAACGTCAGCCCTTCGTGCACGATCTTGCCGAAAGCGAAAGTCGCACTGAGTTGCTCGAGCGGCGCTCGCACCGCCGCGATGTGAGCAAGAATCGTGGCATCCGGCATCACCGACACGTCGTCTTCGGCAAAATCAATCCCTGCTTCGAGCACCGCGATCAACTCCACCAGCTTCTGCTTGATCGGCTGCAGCCGTCGCGACAGTGCCCCTTCCAGTTGCTGCGCCGCGACTTTCGCCTGATACAACGTCTGCGAGTCGATCAGATCGCGCACGGCTTCAGCCTGCGTCAGATCGATGCGCCCGTTGAGGAAGGCGCGCATGGTGAACTCTCCGGGTTCCGCCAGCCGAGCCCCGGCCGCAACGCAAAGCTCCACGATGTGTCGCAGCACGACGGGCGACCCGTGGGCGGAGATTTCGATCACATCGTCGGTGGTGTAGGAGTGCGGCTTGGCAAAGTAAGTGACAACGACTTCGTCGATGCGGCCGGCGCCGGCAGGCATCCCAGGGTGCCCCATCCTAGCCGCGCTCTTTGCGGCTAGGGTGGGGTCTTTGACTTCCTCTGTTGCCACGGTGACGGATTCGGGCTCAACCAACTCCCCGAACACGGCTCGCCCCGGCTCCAGTGCATACTTCAGCCGCAGCATCGGCGCCGCGATCTGAAGCGCCCGCGTCCCAGCCAGTCGAACGACACCAATCCCCCCGCGCCCGGCGGGCGTGGCAATCGCCACGATCGTGTCGTCCAGATTCATGCCAACGTTCACGCGCCGATTGTAACGGGTAAACTAGACACAACCAACGACTCACGGACCCAAGATCCGGGTGCACCAATTTTCGCGTTCTTTGCTCGAAAGCCTGCCCTGAGCCTGTCGAAGGGTGGGGATTTTGATAACCCCGAAGGAGCTCTCAAAATTGTCGGTTGCTGACGAACTCTTAAAAGCGAACGAAACCTTCGCGCGCAATTTCACGCTGGGAGATCTGGCCGTTCGACCCAAGCGCCACGTTGCCGTGCTGGCGTGCATGGATTCCCGCATCCTGTTCGAGCACTGCCTCGGCCTGCATCCCGGCGACGCGCATATGATTCGCAACGCTGGGGGCATTGCCACCGACGACGCCCTGCGCTCGCTGATCGTCTCCCATCATCTGCTCGATACGCAGGAGTTCATCATCATCAACCACACCGACTGCGGCCTGCTGAAAGTGCGTGAGGATGAACTGAAAGCGCGACTGACCGAGAAGATGGGAGCATCTTCCGCAGAACCCTCGCACTTCCACGCCTTCGATGATCTCGAGGCGAACGTCCGCCTTCAGATGCAGCGCGTGGAATCGCACCCGTGGATCCCGAAGTACATCCCGGTGCGTGGATTCGTCTACGACGTGAAGACGGGGAGACTGATGGAAGTGAAGTGAAGCATGTAGTGGCAGCCGCTCTCGGCTGCCCGGCCGAGCGAAGCTCGCAGCGCACTGGCAAAAGGCTCCGGAGCCACCGATTAGCTTAGTCCCAAACTGGCGAAGTATAAAGACGAGCGAAACGGAGATGACACCACCTGTCTAGCTAGCGCCATTTGGCGAATATCAATTTTAGCTCTTCGGTCCAGAAGCGAGTCTGGTCCTTTACGTCCCTTCCCAATTCTCGCGCAACATCGAAGAATCCTTGACCCGGCATGCCATCTTCCTTGCGCACAACCAGTGCGCTTAGAAGCCCCCTGCCCGCCGCATCCTCATCCTTTGAAACTTCGAATAGTAAGTAATGAAAAGCATAGTCACTCGGGCCAAAAGTGATGCTATGAATTTGTTTTGCTAGGTCGGAATAAGTAATGGTGGATTCGTTCTTTGCCCGAGCACCGATTTCTCTGATTGCCTCCTCCTTAGCTTTTTCCCAGACTCCGGCATCATAACCATATTTCATTCTCGAATCGGAGTCATGAGGTTGAGGAGAGGATCGTTCTATATGATCTTGTGCCTTTGGCGCCTTCGCTCCGCGAAGCAAGCCGTCAGCATTCAGGTCTTCGTCAACATCAGGCCAGTGGATGCCGTAGCCCCCGCCAGCAATTTTCCAATTGCTACGCTGGGTGGGCGTTGCGTTCAGCAGGCGGGGATACCACACAAGGGGCACGCTGATCACGCGCCCGTCGCGGAGGGATACGCTCAGCGCGTCCTCGCTAAACGCGACGTCGAGCACCCGCTCATCTGTCGTTATTGCCGAAGAACCCATTCCACGCCTCCAGGAACAGCGTCCTGCTCTCTGCCACTATGGATTGTACCGCGCGGAGTTCGTGTGCGCGAAAGCCGAAATTCGATGCGAGTTGGACAGGATCGAGCCAGAATTTCGCCGACAGATCGTCGCGGTCGACATGAATATGCGGCAGCTCATTCGGCTCGTGACTGTAGAAGTAGAAGCGGTACGGACCGGACCGCAACACCGTCGGCATGGGCAGGATTCTAACAAAACCTCCGGTATTGGACGCCACCCATTTTCCACGGGGTCTCGCGAGCTAGAACGCCTCCGCCACACTACTTCACCACCTTCTCAATTTCCGCCCGCAGATCGTTGTATCGCAGCGCTCCGGGATGGTACATCGCCACCTTCCCCGCCCGATCCAGCAGCACCAGCGTCGGCGTGGTCGAAGCGCCGTACACATCGAAGTTGTACTTGCTGATGGGCACCGGCATGTCGAGCAGACCGGAATAGAACCTATGCCGCACTGCATCGATGTACTGCAGCTCATCGCTAGCCGACGCATGCTCCTCCTGCGCGGTGTAGCCGTAAAAGCGCGTCGGTCCGATCACCTGCAAGCCCTTGCTGGCAAACTCCGAGCGCAGCTGCGTAATGATGGGCGCTTCCGCCTTGCAGTCCGCGCACCAGTGCGCCCAGAAGAACAGCAGCACCGGCGAGCCCTTTAGCTGCGCCGGCAGAGGTAGCTTCGCTCCTAGGAACTGATCAGACCTCAGCGCGGGCGCCACCTTCCCCTGGAACGACAGCAGGTTCAAGTTTTTCTGCAGCCGGTCGTGAATCGATGTATTCCCGTAAGTTAAAAGCGCAGACCGCAGCCGTGCTACCGCCTGCGTCCGCTGCCCGCGGGCGACCAAGACCTGCGACTGAACTTCCAGCGCCGCGCCCAATGCGGTCGGCAGGTGCGCATCGGCATCGAGTGGACGCTTTTTGAGCAACTCCTGCGCGAGCGTCTGAGTCTGCTTGGCATAGGCGGCCGCCTGGTCGTACTGTCCCTGGTCCAACGCGGCCCGCCCCATCCACGAATAGGCTTCGAGATACTCGGCGGTGACTCCCTGCTGGTGGCGATACGCATTCAGCGCCGACTCCGCGGAGGAGAAACTGTTCTGCATCAGGGCGATCCGCACCTCATCAACGATCCCCGCCCACGCCGAAACCGTGAGCGCAACCGAAACCAGCAGTATCCTCAAACGCATGTCTAGATGATGAATGGTTTACCAAAAGGTCGCAAGTCGCCAGCATTTTTCCACAGGGATGACCCAACCATAACATCTTCCACATCAACTGTTTAGCCATGACCTACAGGAAATTATGTAGCTATTTTGGGGCGCTTTCTTTACAATTTAAGTGCGTTTGACTTAAGAGTTTCTTCGCAGTACAAGCATCTCCGCTTAACCCAGCGCGTGACCTGCCTGCAGAAGACCCTGAAAGTTTCAGCGCTACATCAACAAAAAAGGAACAAGCAACATCATGGAAACAGGAACAGTGAAGTGGTTTAACGACGCCAAGGGCTACGGTTTCATCAGCCGCCAGAACGGCGAGGATGTCTTCGTGCATTTCTCCGCCATTCAGGCCAGCGGCTTCCGCAGCCTGCAGGAAGGTCAGCAAGTGCAGTTTGACGTGGTCAAAGGCCCTAAGGGCTGGCAAGCTGAGAACGTCAAGGGCGTCTAACACCGCTTTGCGAGCCACAATTCGACAATGAGGGCGGCCAGAAATGGCCGCCCTTAGTTTTTTTGGAAGCAGAGAGACTGAGAATGTGGGGACCGCCGCCTCGGCTGTACGTCGAGAGAAGCTCGACAGGGATTGACTTTAATAGTACGCTGCGTTATAGTACGTTACGTACTATGAAGTTACTCAGTGAACCTCTCCCGACGAATCTGGTGCCCTAGATGAGTTCAGGCAAGATTCCCTCGCTCGGTTACGCGCTGCTCGGACTGCTGCAGAAGCCGTCTTCGGGATACGACCTGCGGAAAGTCTTCTCGTCGACCTCGATGAAGACTTACAGCGACAGCCCGGGAGCGATCTATCCCGCGTTAGCGCGCCTGGAGAAGGCGGGCTTGATTCGCGGGGCAATCGAAGAGGGCTCCGGCCTGCGCCGCCGGCAAATCTTCCGCCTCATGCCGAAAGGTCTTTCGGAACTCAAGCAATGGATCACGCTGCCCATCACGCGGGAAGACCTCGAGTCGGGACTGAAGACAGTCATGCTCCGGTTCGCTTTCAGTGAAACGGCCGTCGGAGCCGATGCTTCGCTCAAGATACTCAAGTCTCTTGAAGCCGCCCTCCCGCCCTTCCTGCAGACTCTGCATGAACAACTCAAAGCGATGAAGGGGGTGGCGCCCACGTCGGGACGACTTGCCCTCGAATGCGGAATCCGGGGTTACGAATCCCTTCTCGACTGGACTCACTACGCTCTTGCTACTTACGAAAAAGAATGAAAGAAAAAAGGAGGTACATCATGAAATCACGAATCGTCCTCTATTGCGCTCTCGGCGGGCTCCCGATGCTCATCGCAGCTATGGGTGCCGGTCATTTCGCCTCGTGGTGGATTTCGGGCGTTGTTCTGGCAGCGTCCTTTGTGCCCGTCGCATTGTTTGGTCCGCGCAGCGGCCTAGGGCAGTTCGGTGTGATCGCACTGGCACTTGCGATCATTACTGTGCTCTGCACCTGGTCCGAAGCCCTGATTTTTGCGGCGGGATTCCGCGAGCATGCGGCTCGCGATTTGACCGGATCCCTGGTGATGTATTTCATCGTGGCTGCTGTGCTCGCTGCATTGGCGTGGGGGCTGAAACTGCCCACGGCCACGAGCGGCACCGTGGAGCATCGCTCGATAG
Organism: uncultured Acidobacteriaceae bacterium; assembly: GCA_963701935.1. GTDB lineage: Bacteria > Acidobacteriota > Terriglobia > Terriglobales > Acidobacteriaceae > Sulfotelmatobacter. The sequence continues at coordinate 207,654 of CAVPBT010000010.1, forward strand.
CCGGCACGATCGCGATGGTCGCAGTCTGTGGAGTCGCTTACGTGCTGTACTACCTCGTCTTCGGGGCGATCACCTACCAGTTCTTCACCAAGGGCTACTATCCCGAGGCCGCACAAATCGCCGCGAATCTTGGCATATGGTTCTGGGCGATCCAATTCGGGCGCGGGACGTTGATGACCTTGGCGGTGATTCCCGCGATCTACACCTTGCGCATGAGCCGATGGCAGATGGCGATCGCAATTGGCGTCCTGATCTGGGTCGCGGGTGGACTGGCCCCCCTGTTGGTGCCCAACGCCTTCATGGGAACAACCCAGCGAATCATCCATGTGTTTGAGATCCTGACGCAGAATGCGCCCCTCGGTATCACTGCCGGGTTGTTGCTCCGGCCCAAGGCAGCCGTGAGGGCCGCGTCTCCCCCCGAATCGCATGAGTTGTTAAGGCATGCCAGCTAAGGCAGTTGCTCCAAACCACGATCGAGGATTGGGTTGCTGCCTCATGAACGCAGTTTCCAAAAGGTGGGCTGTATGAAACTCTCCACAGTAGTCTTACGAGTCTTATCAGTCTTCGTTGCCGTCTCAGTTGTTCAAATCCTGGCGGGGGTGCTCGTCGCGATCGTGCTCCCGCCCAAGGATATTCCGCCCGACATTATGAGGCACATTCTGCAGTGGATGTTCCTCACCAACGCAGTTACCGTAGCAGCCTTGTCGATCCTCGCCCTGCGCACGGAGTGGCGCGGCTGGACTCTCGGATTGGCCGTTGCGGCAGTCCCGGCAGCCATCGCATTCATTAACGGAATCGAGGGGGCCATATTTCTGAGGAACGCTCACATCGAATGGACTCGAATCCTCCTAACGACCGCGGTTGCCGCCGCTCTCAGCGTACCGGTCTGGACCTGGCTGTTCGGAAGCAGGAGACGAGACGACGCGCACGAACATTTTCATCCGATCATTTCAAAATCTCGGGGCGAGCGAGTGTGGAAGTTCGTGGTTTCTGATGTAGCGTTCCTGACGCTCTATCTTGTTGCGGGGGCAATCATTTTTCCGTACATCAAGGACTTCTACGCGACCCAGACGATACCCTCCCTGCGCGCTATTTTTGCGTTGCAACTCCTGGTGCGCGGGCCGGCCTTCGTTGTCTTGTGTCTTCTTCTGGTGCGCATGCTGGGGCTTCCCCGGCTCAGCGGCGCGCTCGCAGTGGGAGCCGTGTTCACGCTGCTCAGCGGCGTTGCGCCGCTCCTGATGCCGAATCCGTATTTTCCAGACTCGATTCGCTGGATCCACTTCTGCGAAGTGACCAGCTCGAACTTTGTGTTCGGAGCGATCGTTGGGTGGCTCTGGGGACAGCCCAAGGCGGCGCAGTTGCCCGCTCTGCATCAGGCGGCCTGACGGAGCAATAACCCCCGAGCCCCGAGTCCCGCCGGCGCGCGGGATTCCGCCCTACTGCTGCATGTCACGCATCAGCACCACATCGGAGTCGGTGTGCCCACGGACCATCGCGAGTTTGCTCCCATCCGGGGACCAGTGATAGTCCCAGATGTGTTCAGCCTTGAATGACGTCAGCTGTTTACCGGCAGACCCGTCCAGTTGCTGCTGCCACAAGTTGTCCACACCATTCTCGCGAACTGGGTATACCACCGACTTCCCGTCGCGCGAAAAGCGAATGAAGACACCGGCGCGCTGACGCTCAAATTTCATCGATTTCCGAACTTGTCGCGTGCTCAGATCGAACAGCACGAGTTTCTCCTCATGACCGTTAGCGTGGTCGATGACCCCAAACGCCGCCGTGCCGCCGTCCGGAGAAATATCAAAGATCCCGTCGAGCGTCATATCGGTAACTCTCTCTGGGGTGCCCCCGTCGATTGGTACCTTCATCATCCCTCTCGCGCTGTCGTCCGTGTAATAGACCCATTGCGAGTCTGGAGAGCACACGGGAGAGCTGTCCTGCCTGCCATTCGACAGCGGTTTCAGATTTCCGCCTGAGGCATCGCCGCGCCAAATGTTCTGGCCGCCTTTGGCACCAAACACACTGAGAAGAAATACCAGATACCGGCCGTTCGCGCATTCCCAGGGATCCCCATTGATAGAGCCAGTCCCGGTGGCGAAAGACCCCTTGGCACCCGTGTCAGGATTTACCCAATGCAGCACGTTGTCCGTGTCGTCGATCAAGCGGCCATCGTGCGTCCATGTGAAATTCGTAAAATTGACGACGGGACTGATCTGCCGCACATCGGCGCCTCCTCCGGTCGCCGACATGACCGACAGATTCCAGCGACCCTCGCTGAGTACGGTGGCGAGTACCTGTCCGCCGGCCGCAAGACTGAGATCGGAATAATTGTTGGTGTCGCGGGTGATGGGAGTAATTTTTCCATCGGGATAAGAGATAAAGATAATCTGCGCCCGTGTGTAGTTGGTCGAGCGATCGGCATCCAAAGCAAGCAGGCCTTTTCCGTCCGGCATCCAGATCGGCACACCCAAAGCATCGGCTGAACTCGAAATCAAGCGCTGCTGCCCGGTGCCGGTGTCCACGGCCACCAATCCCGTGAGTGCATCTTTTGGCTGGTTTTCGACGCACAGTATCGTCTTGCCATCGGGCGACCACGCCGGGCTCAGGAGCCGGTGCCCCGTGAGACCGCTGGTGAGCGAGCTTTCCGTGCCTTGATCCAGCGAGTGCACGATCAACTCGTACTTGCCGGGCCCAGGATTGTCGTAGCGCATAAAGGCGACCTTCCGTCCGTCGGGCGAAATCGTGATGTTCGTATCCACGTCTGTCGCCAACTTTTCTGGAGTGCCGCCCAGCAGCGGAGCGCGATACAGGAACTGAAGATCGGGAACTCCCGGATCGCTGCGTACAAAATAAAAATAGTTCCCATCCGGCGAAAAACGCACTCCGTGGTAGTACAGTTCCGCCGGAGGCTGCACCGGCGTGACGCTATTCGTGGGAACATTACGCAGCAAGAGACTCGCCAGGCCGTTGTCGCGCACCAAACTGAGAATGTACTTGCCGTCGGGCGAGAGTGCAGCCCACACCACATCGCCCTCCTCCGTAACTCTCGTGACCGAGAAATTGCGGAAGGGCATGACCGAGTGCCGCGTCAGCAGAGAATAAATTCCGTACCCTGCGGCCAAGAGAACAACAACTCCGAGAAGAACGCTGACTCCAGTGCCCAGCTTGTGCCGTCCGGCCGCCGCAACCACCGCGGAACTAGAAGATGGCCGGAACCGTCGATTGGTCAGTCGCGTATGGCGCCGAAGCGGTGGACGCAACCGCAATCGCCGCCGAGCCAGACGCTGCAGTCGTTTTTCGCCCAGACTCCACATCGCGCTTCAGCCGCTTCAGATCGCCGCGCAGGTCGGCGGCCGACTGGTAGCGCAGGTCGCGATCTTTTTCCAGCAGCTTCTCGATGATCTCCTGCAATTTGGATGGCAGCGTCGCATTCAGTTGCAGAAGGGACACCGGATCCAGTTCAAGAATGGCGTGAAAGACCACCGCTGACGTGGCTCCGGCAAAGGGCAGCTTGCCCGTCGCCATCTGGTAGATCACCGTGCCCAGCGAGAACAGATCGGTGCGCGTGTCGAGTTCTTCACCACGCGCCTGCTCCGGCGACATATACGAGATCGTTCCCACCGTCGCGCCCGGACTCGTCAGGTTCGGGCGGGGCGAGTCCTGCGTCGCGCCGATCGTGCTCATCTCCAGATCGGGCCTGGTGAGCTTGGCCAGGCCGAAGTCCAGCACCTTCACCTGCCCGCGCGACGTCATAAAAATATTAGCGGGCTTGATGTCGCGATGGATGATGCCCTTGGCATGTGCGGCGTCGAGCGCGTCGGCAAGCTGAATTGCGATGTCGAGCAAAGGGCCGATCGCCAGCGGGCCCGAGATCAGCTTCTGGTCGAGGTTTTGCCCCTCCAGCAGCTCCATCGCAATGAACGATTGCGCCTCAGCGCCTTCCCCGGCGCTCTCGACCGCGTAAATCGTGCAGATATTCGGATGGTTCAGCGCCGACGCAGTCCGCGCCTCCAGCAGAAACCGGTCAAGCGCATTCTGATCGCGCGACAGCTGCGGCGGCAGAAACTTCAGCGCCACTTTGCGGCCAAGGCTGAGATCTTCCGCCTCATAGACCACGCCCATCCCGCCGCTGCCCAGCTGGCCGGTAATGCGATAGTGCGAGATGGTCTGGTTGATCATCGCGTGATTAATCATGAACAAAAAAGCGGAGTTCCATCTTAGGGTGGATGCCCGGGTCCGTCAACGCGGCAGCGGTTGATTCTGCTCTTTCTCCAACCGCTCCACCATTTCCTTCGGCAACCCGTGCAGCAACTCGAGAAAGGCGGCATTGGTCCAGCCAAATCCGACTACATTCATCTCATAGCCAAGTTCCACGTGCGCTTCGGACGATCGCGTCACCACGTTGTACTTTTCCTTGATCGTGCCATCGCGCCGGAAATTTTCCGCGACCGTCGACAGGAACTCGTACGAAACTCGATCCGCGTCGGCGTTGTATCCATAGCGCCGCAAACCATCGATCGCCACCATCTCGATATTGCCCCATCCGTAAGGCAAGTCCCACTGCGTGCCCGGTTCCTGCGTGCTCATCGGAATCCCGCCGGGCCGTTCGAAGATCTTCAAATTAGCCGCCACAGCCTTCGCCTGCGTCCGGTGTCGCCAGCCCAGCCCACAGCGGATAAAAGGTGGAAGCATACTGATACGTCGACATACGCTTCGTCTGGAAGTTGAAATCGAAAAACTGCCCTTGCTCGTCGTTCCACAGATAATGCGTGATGAGTTTCTTGCGCGCTTCCGCCCGCCCGTTCCACTTCTTCGCGTCGTCGCCATGGCCGAGCCAGAGGCTGATCTGCTCCAGATCTTTCTCTGTTTTGTACAGCAGGCTGTTCAGGCACACAGGCGCATAGTGATGTGTGGCCGCGCCGAACGGCCCGAAGCGAAAGCTCACGTCGAAGCCCGACTCTCGCATCGACCGGTCGCCCTTGTAGTAATCCGCGCTCAGTTTGAACTGCTTTGCCTTCTCGCACTCCGCGTGCGCCATGGTCAACGGCGCGTCGCACACCTGGAGCGTATAAGCGGAACCGGCGACCGGCTGTAGCAATGCGCTCTGGTTTGGAGCGTCCTTGGTCTCGACTACATAGTCGTCCGCCTGGGCCGGATGCAAAAAGAAATACTGCGCCACCTTGCGATAGAAGCCACTCTCGTCCTGCACGGCTTCCGCCGGGGGGCCATCGCCAAAGTCGTAATACCGCGACAATCCGGTGTCCCCCGCCAGATGCGGATCGCGGGTCCACATCTCGTAATCTTTATTGAGGTCGGCATACGCCCGCTCCAGCCAGGCTTTGTCGGGATGTCCGTCCTTCTCCTTGGCGCGATACACATCGACGAACATCGAACTCAGAAAAGGAGGCTGCGACCGCGTCAGATAATAGGTGCGATTGGCATTGAGCATCGCGCCATAGTGCTCAATCTCGAAGAAGAAGTTATCCACCATCCCACGCGCCAGTTCGACACGTCCCGCACGCAGCAGCCCGCGAATGATGAAGTAGCTGTCCCAGCCGTACATTTCGTTAAAGCGCCCGCCCGGAACAACATATTTATCCGGAAGGTAGAGCAGTCCGTGTGGCTGAATCTTGGCGGTATCGATCTCGCCCAGACGATGAATCTCCAGAGGAAGATGTTCGATGCGTACATTGCAATCCGCCGCCAACTTCTGCACCGCGGCCGGCTCCGCGACGTCCTTGGGCAAGTACAACACTGGCGCCACCTTGATCTTCGGATCGACTACGCTCGCGCAGTCGGTCATGGAGCGGGTCAAAGTATCCCACGCCGTGGAGATGTAATTCAGAATCGGCTTCAGTCCTTGATCCGCCCGAGCAGCTGCAGGCGTTCCGGCCGGCTGAGCAAGCGCGACGGTCGACGACGCGGCGACTAGAAGAAAGGTGTGACACGCTGAGGCGAGAGCGCTGCGAAGTTTCGCACTACGATGAATGCTCATGATGGGAAAGCTTCGACATCATAAATGCGGCGGAAGACAGCTACCAGCGTTATTTGGCTGGGCCGCGATCACTGCGTTTATGGTTTATTCTATGTAGTTTGCCGTTTGGTCATTGAGGGGGCTCAAGTGAACCGATCGCACTTTGTCGTTCGTCTCTGCGTGCTTCTCGCCGCGTTCTTCTTCTCAATTCCGTGTTGGACGCAGGTTCCCGAAAACACCTACCAGGATTTGCACTGGCGGATGATCGGTCCCTTTCGTGGCGGGCGCACCCGCGCCGCCGCTGGCGTCCCCAGCCAGCCGAACGTGTTCTATGTCGGACAAGTAAACGGCGGGGTTTGGAAATCGGACGACTACGGCCGTACCTGGAACCCCATCTTCGATCACGAGTCAACCCAATCGATCGGCGCCATCGCGGTGGCACCTTCCGATCCCAACATTATTTATGTGAGCAGCGGTGAGGGACTGCATCGTCCCGACCTTTCCGTCGGCAATGGCATCTACAAATCCACCGACGCCGGCAAGACCTGGACTCACCTCGGCCTCGTCGACGGACAACAAATCCCCGCGCTCGCCGTCGACCCTCGCGATCCCAACAAAGTTTTCGCCGCCGTGCTCGGCCATCCCTACGGGCCCAGTGAAGAGCGCGGGCTCTATCGCTCAACCGACGGTGGTCAGAACTGGCAGCGAGTCATCGCTAAAGACGAAAACACGGGCGCCTCTGACGTGGTGATCGATCCCTCGAATCCGGACGTCATTTACGCCTCGATGTGGGAAGTCCGCGAAGGCCCATGGGAGGACAACAACGAAGTCAACGGCACTGGCGGCGGACTCTTCAAATCCACCGATGGCGGAGCCACATGGCACCCGCTGACCAATGGCCTGCCGAAAGATCTCTCGCAAATCTACGTGGCCATCGCACCCAGCGATCCGCGCCGTCTTTACGCCACACTTGCTGCGGCCTCGGGAAAGCTCAACGTCTACCGCTCTGACGACGTAGGCGACACCTGGGCAAAGATCACTGACGATCCGCGTCCCGCCGGACGCATCGGCGGCGGCGATCTCCCGATTCCGAAGGTGGACCCCAAGAATCCCGACCTGCTCTACGTGGTCAGCACCGTAACCATGAAGTCAAGCGATGGTGGCAAGACCTGGTCCGGATTCCGCGGCGCACCCGGCGGCGACGACTACCAGAATCTCTGGATCAATCCCAACAACGGCAGCATTATTCTGATCGTCAGCGATCAAGGTGCAATCATCACCGTTAACGGCGGAGCCAGTTGGAGTTCCTGGTACAACCAACCCACCGCGCAGCTCTACCATGTCATCGCGGATAATCAGTTCCCGTACCATGTCTGCGCTGGACAGCAAGAGAGCGGCTCGGTCTGCACTTCCACTCGCGGCAACGACGGCGCCATCACTTTTCGCGACTGGCATCCCGTGGGCGTGATCGAGTACGGTTACGTCGCTCCGGATCCTCTTGACCCCGATGTGGTGTACGGCGGCGGCAGAACCGAGGTCTCGAAATTCCATTGGTCCACCGGCCAGGTGCAGAACGTCACACCGATTCCGCTGCGCGACCCCAAGCACCGGACTAACCGTACTGAGCCGCTGATGTTCTCTCCGGTCGATCCTCACATCCTCTATTTCGCCGCCAATGTTCTGTTCAAGACAACCGACGGCGGCAACACCTGGCAGACCATCAGCCCAGACTTGACGCGCGAGAGCCCGGGCGTGCCCGCCAGCGTGGGCACACTTGTTCCCAAGGGGGCCGAGAAGCAACGTGGAGTGATCTACGCGCTCGCACCGTCATTCAAAACCGTCAACACCCTGTGGGCCGGCACCGACGACGGCCAGCTCTGGATCACTCGCGACGCCGGGAAGAACTGGTCCAACATCACGCCTCCAGAGCTGACCGCGTGGAGCAAGGTCACGCAGATCTCCTCGTCGCACTTCGACGAACAGACCGCCTACGCTTCCGTGAGCCGGTTCCGCATCAACGACGTTCATCCTTATATCTATCGCACGCACGATGGCGGCAAGAGCTGGAAGCTGATTACCGCGGGCCTGCCCGACTTCGGCCCCGTCGACACAGTGCGCGAAGATCCCGTCCGCAAAGGTTTGCTATTCGTAGGCACGGAAAACTCCGTCTGGGTTTCGTTCGATGACGGCGACCATTGGCAGTCGCTGCAACTGAATCTGCCGCACACCTCCATGCGCGATCTGTGGATTCACGAAGACGATCTGATCGTGGCGACGCACGGCCGCTCGTTCTGGATTCTCGACGACATCGCGCCGCTGCGCGAGGCCTCAGCCGCGATTGCGAACGCAGTGCATCTGTTTGCCCCAGCGCCCGCCTACCGAGTGCAGCGCGATACCTACACCGATACCCCGCTTCCGCCCGACGAACCTGTCGGAGCGAATCCGCCCGACGGGGCGATCCTTGATTACTATCTGCCCGCTGCAACCTCCACCCTCACGCTCGAAATCCTCGACGCGCAGGGCCACCTGGTCCGCCGCTACTCGAACACCGACAAGCCCGACATTACCGAGGAAGAACTGCAAAAGCAGTTGATCCCGCTGTATTGGGTCCGCCAACCCCGGCAACTTTCGGCCACCGCCGGAATGCACCGCTGGGTATGGGATCTACACTATCCAGCACCGGTGGCGACGCGCCACGACTATCCGATTGCCGCGATTCCGCACGACACGCCTCGTCTGCCGCTGGGACCGACAGTTCTGCCCGGCACTTACACCGTCCGCCTCACGGTCGACGGAAAATCTTCCAGCGCACCGCTGACCATCAAAATGGACCCGCGCGTTAAAACTTCCATGCCTGGACTCGAGAAAAAATTCCAGGCGGAGATGCGTGCTGCGTCCATCATGACCGAATCGGCGCAAGCCCTTCTGCAGGGCGGCTCGATTCGCGCACAACTCGAAAAGCTCAACGCACAAGCCGACAACCCAACGAAAGACGCGATTGCCGCAATCGACACGAAACTTACCGGACTCCTCGGCGCAGCGGGCGGATTCTTCGCTCCGCCCTCGCAGGAAGCTACCCTCAGGCGCGTTAACGGACAAGCCGCCACCCTCTACCAGCAAGTCTGGCAGCCCGATGCTGAGCCAACATCTCCTCAAATGGATGCGCTCTCGACTACAGACCATGACAGCTCAGCCGTCTTGAAGCGCTGGAGCGAATTCAAGAACACGGACTTGCCCGCGCTCAATCGCCTGCTGCGCGAATCCAAAGTCCCCGAAGTACAGTTAGAGGCCGACATTCATCAGGAAGAGCCTCAAGTGGACGAAGAGTAATCCTGCTCGCGGTCTCAGGGCGCCGGCGTGAGTCTTTCGACCCTGAGCATTCCGTCCGCTTCGCGACGACGGTCAGAACGCAAGTTTGCAAAATCTTGCAGACTTCAGGGCCGGATGTCTGCAACTTCTTGCGCAGTTGCCTCCTCGGTTAAGAAACTTTGTAATTTTCTTGTTACAAGTCTTTTGCACCGGAGCCGAGCGGGGTATAATCCACCGACTTTGGGACTTCGAGTTGGCCTGCCGTGGGGACTCTTTTCTGTGGTGGCATGTCAACGCAATCCCGCGTCCGAAGCCACGTTTCGATTAACCAAAAAATGCGAGGTCACTATCCTATGAAGGTCTTCCGAACATTCGGAATTGCTCTGCTTGCGTTGATGGCCTGGTCCAGCATCGCGAGCGCCCAGGAACCATTTACCTCAGGTACATGGACGAAGACAAAGAACGCTCCCTCATCGGCAGTCGCGCACGCCTTGCTGCTCAACGACGGCTCTGTGCTGGTCAACAGCATGTTTTTCGAAAGCCACGCTGACCCCTGGTACCGCCTGGTCCCCGACAAGACCGGCAGCTACGTCAACGGAACATGGTCCAACGCTGGAACTCTGCCAACCGGCTACAACCCGCTGTACTTCGCCTCGTCTGTGCTTCCCAGCGGCCAAGTCGTCGTCATGGGCGGCGAATACAACAACGGCGGCGCGGTGTGGACGACGCTTGGCGCTCTTTATAACCCGAATTCCAAGACCTGGACGAGCATCACGGCCCCCAGCGGTTGGACGACAGTGGGCGATGCTCAGAGCATCATTCTTCCGAACGGACACATGATGATGGCCAACTGCTGCACGACGCAGGAAGCGATCCTCACCTTGACCGGAACCACAGCCACCTGGGCCTCCACCGGCACGGGCAAGTTCGATGACAACGACGAAGAAGGCTGGACCATGTTGCCCGGCGGAAAGATTTTGACCGTCGATGCTTACGTGCCCAGCGGCTGCTGCAAGATGGGCTATCAGATCTATGACCCCACCACCGGCGCGTGGACCACTCCCACCAACAATACGGTTGTGAACCTGGTCGATCCTTCCTCGCTGGAGCTGGGACCGATGCCTCTGCTTCCGAGCGGACTTGTATTTGCCGCGGGCGCCACCACCAACAACGCTATCTACACTCCGTCGACCGGCACTTGGGCTTCCGCTCCGAAGTTTGGCGGCACCCTCGACATCGCCGACGGACCCGCTGCAGTTCTGCCCAACGGTAACGCCCTGTTCGATGCCAGCCCCGGCGTATTCAACACCGGCAGCAAGTTCTTCGAATGGGATGGCACCACGATGAATGCGACCAGCGCTCCGCCGAACGCCGGGATCGACTCCTCCTACGTCGGCGGCATGGTCGTTCTTCCTTCGGGCCAGATTCTCTTCACGGACTTCTCGTCCGACGTCGAGATCTATACACCGGCTTCGACCACCCCGTGCGCCGGTTGCGCTCCCATCATCAAGACCGTGGCCACCACCCTGACTCACGGCACCAAGAACAACAAAATCACCGGGACTCAGTTCAACGGCCTGACGCAGGGCTCGTACTACGGCGATGACAACCAGGCCTCGACCAACTTCCCCATCGTTCGCATCACCGATTCGAAGAACGTCGTGGTCTATTGCAAGACGCACAGCTGGCTGGGCGGCGTGGCCACAGGCACGAAGCTCGTGGGCGCGCAGTTCGATATTCCGCTCACGATCAACCTCGGGGCGGCCAAGCTGGTTGTGGTTACGAACGGCATTCCGTCCAAGGCCGTATCCGTAACCATTAATTAACCGCCACCTCGCTGTGGCTTCGACGACCGTGCAGTCGTTTTCCCCCAAGCGCTGGGTTCGTTCCCCTAAGAACGAATCCAGCGCTTGGAGCATTTAAAGCGGGGTAATGCAGCGGACTTTTTTCCAGCCAGGAACGCACTCCCCTGAGGTATGTACGCCGGAGTATTAGCGATTTAGCTCGACATCGTCCCAGAAGAATGTCATAGGAATGGAAGTCCGTTACCATTTTTCCGCAACCAATTGCAATCGGTGCGACTTTTTACAATGTCATTGATGAATTGCGCTTGAACCGCTATTCGCCCCATGATGTACTTCCCAATGCACGGGCGCTTCAAGGAGTAAGGAACCGAGTATGAAGAGATTTACAACATTGTGGTTGTTGCGCTCGCTTGCGTTGCTCGTGGGCGTTCTCACCGTGAGCGGACTTGCCACGGCCGGAACGAAATATGTAGTCACCAATGATGACTCGGCGTTTCCGTTCCCCACGGGCGTCAGCTTTTATACCGTAGGCAGCAACGGTCTACTGATCTTCCAACAACAGGTGCAGACCGGCCAGTTTGGGATTGGGGGCGGATACTTTGGCATGAACCGAGTCGCCGTGCTAAATAGCTCCAGTCAGCAGTGCGTTTATGCGTCGGAAGCTGCCAACGCTGACGTCGTAGGAATTGCCGTCAACACCTTGACGGTGGGTGGCAAGGCGAGCGGATCTGGTACCGACGGCGGCACGTCCAATGGAATCGGCCTGGCGATGAACAGCAACTACTTGTATGCCAGCTTCAGCGACTCGAACACCATCGGAACGTTCGCAGTGCTGGCGGGTTGCAGTCTGGCATTTCTCAACGATACTTCGGTTGCAGGGCTGCACGGTGGAATCATCAACGGCATGGCGGTCCACGGGACCATGCTGGTCGTCAGCTACACCGATGGCTCGATTGAGTCGTTTGATATTTCGGGAGGCACTCCGGCTCCCAACGGCGACAAACAGTCCTCCACCGCGACCGTGACTTCGCAAGAAGCCACCTATGCCAATTCCATCGATATCACGAGCGATGGGCACTACGCGATTTTCGGGGACACCTCCACTGCGCTCAACGTGGAAGTTTCGGACATCTCCTCGGGCAAGTTGACCAAGACCAAGGTCTACACATCCACAGCGAGCATTAGCTCCAGCAACCTGATGCTGAGTCCGGATGAAACGATGCTGTACGTGATCAACACGCAAGGGGCCACCATCACCGCCCTGTTCTTTGACAAGAGCACGGGCAAACTTTCCAAAGGCTGCACCTCGACACCACTCAACGGACTATCCACCAACTGGTCGTATCTCACGGGCATGGCCCCGATCAACCAGACCGGCAACGGTGGCGGAGTATATGTTGGCGAGTTCGGCAGTGTGGCGGGGATTGCAACCGTGACGCTCCGTTCGTCGGGCCAGAAATGTACTCTGCAGGAAGCTGCGGGATCGCCAGTCTCCGATCCAAACAGCCCAGGGTTGCTGTCCATTGGTACTTATCCTCCGCGGTCTTTCTAGGGTAAAACGTAGACTGGGTGACGCTGGTCGCCCTTGGGGAGTTCGAAAAAAATGGAAGGGAATTGGGGTATGCGCTCGTTGTCGAGGTGGTTGCTTGCGATCGTCGTCTGCGGGTGCTCCTTTCTGAAGCCAGTGGCACAAGATTGCCCCGCTCGTCCGGCCTCGGGGACTGTGGTGGCCGACCCCTTCAATATTGTTTCGCAGAACGGAGTCCTTACTGCCAAATTCAAGCTCCAGCACTCCGTGGACACGGCTGGTTATACGCACTTTTGCTACAACTACCAGGCGCCGAATCAGGTCGTCGAGGCACCGACATTGCGAGTCAATCCGGGAGACGTGATCAATCTAAATGTCGTCGACGGGATCAACAATAATGAGTCGATGAAGATGAACATGGCTGCCCCGTCAGGCCCGACTTGCGGCGATGGGGGCGCCGCGACCATCAATTCCACCAATGTGCACTTCCATGGCATGAACGTTCCTCCCGTCTGCCATCAGGATGACGTCATCAACACTCTGATTCAACCGGGCACACCCGGGTTCCAGTTCAACGTGCACGTTCCCGCCACACAGCCGCCTGGTCTCTATTGGTACCATCCCCACGTGCATGGCTTTACCGAGTTTCAGGTAAACGGTGGCGCCGCTGGGGCGCTCATCGTTGAAGGGATGGAAAAAGTCCGGCCCGAGGTTGCTGGACTGGCCGAACGGGTCTTCGTGATTCGGCAGCAGTACCTCGTGCCTTGGATTCCGGGCCCTTATCTCTTGACGCTCAACTACCAGGTTGCACCCTTTCTGGGGATATCACCGGTCATCCAGATGAAGCCCGGGGAAAAACAGTTCTGGCGAGTCGCGAACGCCACCCTTCAGGATTTCCTCCAGCTGCAGATTCAACTCAACGGTGTGCTGCAACCGATGGAATTGATCGCGCTTGACGGTTATCCCCTCGCCCAGACGAGAAATCAAACCACAATCCTGGTACCGCCGGCAGGGCGCGCGGAGTTCATCGTGCAAGCTCCTCCGACCGGAGGAAGCGCCGTCTTCTTCTCGGACACCTACAACACCGGCCCGACAGGAAACTTAGACTTATCGCAAAAACTGGCAAGCATCGAAACCACCAGCGACGCATCGTCGTCGTCGCGCATGCCGAAGACCGCGCCCCCGTCTGCGGATGGGGTAAAGTTCTTCGACTTTGCGAAGCAGCCCGCGACCATTCAACGAAAGCTGTTTTTCTCCGAGGAATTCGGCGGCACCAATGGTCCAATCCAGTTCTACATCACTGTAGACGGACAAAAACAGAAGGTCTTCGAGCCCAACGAACAACCCGTGATCACCACGAAAGTCGGCGCAATTGAGGATTGGACGATCGAGAACCGCGCCCTTGAGACTCACGCCTTCCACATCCACCAGATCCACTTCCGCGTCTTGGAGATCGATGGCAAGCCGGCTCCGGATAACGACCTTCGCGACACCATCGAGATTCCATACTGGAGCGGAACGGGGCCCTACCACAGCGTGAAGCTGCGCATGGATTTTAGCGACCCCACGACCGCCGGCACCTTCTTGTTTCACTGTCATATCCTGCTGCACGAGGATCTTGGCATGATGCACAAAATCCTGGTCACGCCATAAACCGCCGCTGTTCTACATCCAAAGGGGGATAAGACACATGCGCAAACGCGTCCTGTTTGTCGTTGGAAGTGTACTTTTGCTGATCACTGGATATCTGGCCGGAACCCACAGCTCAACCTTCGCTTCTGACTACCCGGTCACGCACGGCGTTGTGCCGAAATCTTACGGCAGGCTCGCGGCGGCGATCCCGGACAACATCGGAACGGGATTGGTGTTCGAGGATGCGGAAGGCGTAATCCGGTTTGTCAGTGTCAACGGGATGAAGGAAGGCGAGTTGGCACGCTACGATCAGACGCCCGTCAAAGGCGGCATCCCGAAATCGTACGGTCATCTCGTCACTGCGGTCGTGAACCATGGGCAGACTGGGCTGGTCTTTGAGGACGCTCACGGCTTGATTCGGTTCGTTACCCTCACCGGCGTGTCTGAGGCAGAGTTATCGCGCGAATGACGCGGTCACTCGCCGTAACAGCGATCTAGTCGTCCCGGCACCTCAGTAGGGTATGTGGCGCGGACCTGCCCTGAGCGCAGTCGAAGGGGCCCTCGCCCGCGTCTGTTTCCAGCCTCGCTACACAGGCTGCGGGAAAACTCAATTCGGAGGGGATTTGGGAAGGGCACGAGTTCCACTCGTGCCGCTAAGTCTTTTACAAATGTATCCGCGCTTCAGCGCCTGAGGGACTTTCAGGGCGCTCACGGCGAGTTTTTCCGCAGCGCCAGTACAGCCAGAGGTCGCTATAGTTGTTCCACGGCTCTCTGCAACTCGGCAGCGATCTCCTGCGCATCAGTCCCCCGCGCAAATCTCATCGGCTCCCCAATCCGCACGCTGATTTTCCACGGAGCCGCAAATCTTCTGCCCGCACTCTTCACCTCAAACAGTCCATCGATCCGCATCGGCAACACGGGAATGCCGAGATTTCCCGCCAGCAGCCCAACTCCCGCCCGAAACGGACACAGCTTCCCATCCGTAGTATGCCGCCCCTCGGGAAAGACCAATACGCTGTAGCCGCGATCTACAGCCTCGCCCGCATACGCGAAGCTCCGCCGGAAGCCAGCTTCACGCGGCAATGGAAACAGATTCAGCAGCGTGACTCCCAACACCCACTGCACTCGGTCGTAAGTCCGCCCGGAGAATCCGCGGTCGACCGCTGGCGATCGGAGTGCTTCCAACGCTTCCCCACCAGTAGCCGTGGCGAGCCGGTGCCGGAAGCGCGCGGGCAATGCCGTCAAAATGAATCCGCCATCCACATCTCCCACGTGATTCGAAACCACCAGCAGCGGACCCTTCACCCCGCGCAGATGTTCGCGACCGATAATCCGCGGCCACCCCAACAACACCATCGCCGGACGCATCAGCAAATAATGCACCGCAACCCGCAGCCAGTTCACCGGCCAACTCAGCGTCCAGCTCGGATAGTGATACACCACGCCCGGTGCCGCTTCTCCGCGCAGCATGCGTTCCAGATCTCCCACCGTGCGGACCGCGCTGAACCGGGTCTCGCTGAGATCAACCTGATAGCGGTCCTCCAGCGTGCTCAACAATTCCACCCGATCCAGCGAACTCAGCCCCAAGTCCGAATCCAGATTTGCGTCCTCGCGCAACGCTCCCGCAGAGCGGCCCGTCACTCGCGCCATCAGCTCCGCCAGTGGACCGCCCACACCGCTGCTCGTTCGCTTGTCGAGCAACTGCGCCTGCGCCACCTCGCGAATCAAATTCCGCCGCGGCTTCTGCGTGTTCGTTCGCGGAAAATCCTCCTCCGGCCACTCAACCCACATCCGCATCCGCTGATATTCCGCCAGCGATTGATTCGCCCGCTGCATCACCTGCCCAATCGCCGCGCCGCCTCGCAGAATCACGACCGCACACGGCTCCGCGTTTCCCCCGCGTTCCATTCCGACAACCACGCAATCTTTCACCTCTGACTGCCTGCGCAGCGCCGCCTCCAGATCGTCGGGATACACGTTCGTCCCGCCCGGCGTCACGATCACTTCCTTCTTGCGCCCCTTGAAATAAAGATTGCCGGCCTGATCGAGCGCGCCAATGTCGCCCGTGCGATACCAACCGTCCTTGTCCGAGACTGCCTGCGCTCCACTCGTATCCCAATATCCGGAAGACACGCCTCCACCGCGCACCAGAATCTCGCCATCCTCCGCCAGCTTCACCTCTCGCCCCGGCAGCACTTTGCCAATCGATCCCTTCCCCAGCCGGAACGGATGGTTCACGCTGATCAGCGATGTCGTCTCCGTCAGCCCATATCCCTGGATCGCCGCATAACCCAGCCTTCCCCAGAACTCCTCCGTCTCGCTGTCGAGCGCCGCCCCACCGGAAATGAACGCCCAGAACTTCCACCCGAACTGCCGGCGGATCGCGCGAAACGTCCACCACCGCCGCAGGTAGTGCTGCTTCTCCGACATCCGAAATCGCCGCCGGAACGCCTCTCCCTCTCCGCGACCTTCCAGATCGCGCTCAATCTTCTGCTTCAGCGACTGCAGCACTCGCGGCACGCTCACCAGTACCGAAACCCGCTCTCGCCGGATCGTGCTGATCACCTCCGATGGCTTCAACTCTTCCTGAAAGATCACCGTCGCCCCTAACAGTGGCGGCAGAAACATGCCCAGGAATTGCCCAAACACGTGGCTCAGCGGCAGCAGGTTCAAAAACCGCAGCGGATGCACCAGTCGCTCATACTTCATGTACCCGCGCATCTCCCGCTCCAGCGGCGCAATGTTCGCGAGCACATTCCCGTGAGTGATGACCACGCCCTTGGGTTCCGCTGTCGTGCCCGAAGTGAAGACAACTTGCAGAATGTCGTCGCGCCCCACAGGCACGTTCAAAGGCATGGCTGACTCGCGCCCCGTCACCTGCGCCAGATCCTCAAGATTCAGGGCAGCAATCGAATGTCCCGCCGCCGCGCACTCGTGCGCATGCCTCCGCGATCCCACCAGCAGCTTCGCGTCGACCTGCTCGAACACCCGCATCGCAAAATCGGACGCAGATCCGTCATCCATCGGCACCACGATCACGCCACGCAGCGCACACCCAAAGAAAACTGCAACCCACTCCGCGCAGTTCTCTCCCCACACCATCACCCGCTCGCCCTTCGCAATCCCGCGCGCTTCCAGCTTTCGGGCAAAACCACAAGCCATCTCCAGAACGTCACCGTAGGTAAAGGACTCCGTCCGGTATCCCCGCCGCTGCCGGTAAGCAGTTTCATGCCGGTGTGCCTGAAAATGTTCCGCGAAGAATTCTGCGATCGATTCGGCCATAGCTTCCACCCGGACGTCCCAGGCGACTATTCCCAGAAGGCGTCATCCTGAACGGAGCCGCTCTTCAGGCGAAGTGAAGGATCTCGCGCGCATCCCCGTGTCCTGGGGACTGCACGCGAGTTCCCTCCCTCGGCTGAACTACGCCGCGTTTGGGGGGACCCCCTCACAATCGCCGATACGACGAAAGCGGAGTTGCAAACCTCTCCACCTCAAGTTTAGTGCAACCATTCGTTCCGATAGCGGGGGGCAGTACAGTCTTCCAACTGCCCCATCCGGCCGTACGGAGGATGGGTTAAACAAGGAACTTGCCCAATCCATACCAATTGTGCGACATAGAAGCATGCACTTTCACCGCATCGGCATCCTGACTCTAACTCTGCTCGCTGCCTCAGCCATCTCTTTGGCCCAGGACAAGTCGGACGCCGCGTCCATTCGCGCTCTGGAACTGAAGTGGACTGAATCCTACAAGCAGCACAACATCGACATTCTCTCGTCCCTGCTGGCGGAAGATTTCGTCATCACCATCGAAGACGGCAGCATCTATAGCAAGGCGGGCTACATCAGCCATAGTGCCGACCCCGCCACCAAGGTGCAGATCGCCGAACTATCGGACCTTAAAGTACGCATGCACGGCGACACCGCCGTTGTGACCGGTGCCTACCACGAGAAGGGTGAATCCAACGGCAAGCCCTACGAGTATCACGACCGCCTGACCGATATCTGGATGAAAGTCGGCGGCAAATGGCAAGTCGTCGCGTCGCAATACAGCGTTCCTTCCAAGCAGTAAACCTGCCTCTGACCGCGCCGGGCGCCGAATTTTTGACAAATTTCTGACACTCTTCCGACTCGAATCGGGTAGCCTTGGCAGGCTTCCGAATGAGGAGAATCCGCATGCAAACCGCAAGTCATAAGTCCTCCCGGCGTCTGATCGCCGCCGCCCTCGTCATCCTCTTCTGCGCCGTATCCACCCTAACCTTCGGGCAATCCGACGCATTTCAGCCGAACCCCGCAGCCGGCGCCGGCACCATCATCGTGCACAGCAAGTTTGGCGGCCAGATCTTCGGATTCGATATCGATCAGAATGGCACCGAGGGTGTCCTCAGCGAGGCCAAGAATCTCACGAACGGCAACATCCTCGCCGCCGTCGAGACCTTCGACCAGACCACTGGCAAGATCCTCGCCGTCGTGACCAAAACTCAGACGCAGGACGACTTCATCACCCTTGGAGTCGTCGGCAACTCCGTCGGCCTCATCGAGCACGAACACGTCGTCAGCTTCCTGAACGTGCAGCGCACCTTTAATGTGATCAATCCGCTCAGCGGAAATAAGTTGACGGGCAAGTGGACCCCGCCCATCGGCACGAAGCATCTTCTTAACCAGGTAAGCCGCACGCAGGGGACGCCCAACTCGGCGGTATTTGCCCAAGACAACAGCGGTAATTTCATTCCCTGGGTTTTCAGCTCCAACGTCGCTGCCAACACCTTTGGCCCAATCGTCAAGATTCAGGACTCTTTCAATTTCGGCAGCGTGCCACCGCCCATGGCTTACAACTCGGTGACGAACCAGGCGATTCTCGGAGGCGGCGATGGCTGCTTCGGCTGTCTTCCCGTGATTGGCGTCGCCGATCTCGGCAAGGGAACATTCACCGAATTCACGGGTATCGGATTCGGCTTCGTGAACGGCATCGCCGTCGACTCGGCCGATAACATTGCCTGCACCACCACAGAAGACGACGCCAGCGTGGAATTCTACGACCTCACCACGCAGACCGGATTCACCGTGGTCCTGCCGAACTCCGGCGAACAGCAGATCTTCAGCGGTGCCGACGTCGAGTTCGACGCCACCCACAAACTATTTTTCGTGGCCCAGCCCGTGTCCAGTTCCAGTTCCACCGGCAGCACGATCTACGTGTACAACACCGCCGGGGTTCTCCAGGAGACCTTGAATGGATTCAGCTTCTCCAACGCCTCGAACGTGATCGCCCTGCACATCGCGCTGAAGCCCAGCACCCGCAGCGGCTTCGTGGATGGCCCCAACGCAGGCGTGTCGGAGATTCAATCATTCACGTACTAGCAACCCTTTCGGTCCTGTCATCCTGAGCGAAGGTGCCGTCCGTGAAGCGGACGGCACCGCAGTCGCAGGATCCCTACCATTCCTCAAACGCCGGCTAGACTAGGCCCTACTCTCTCCCCACCCCCAACGCATCCGCCACCCGATTGATGTAGTTAAACCACGACGCGATCAACGTGATCTGCAATATCCCCCGATCATCAAACCCCGCGGCCCGCAGCCCGTCGATGTCATCCTTCCAGACCTTGGTCGCATCCTTGGTCAACTTGACCACGTAATCGAGCATCACGCGGTCCTGCGTCGAGATCGGCGCCGTCGTGTAATCCTTCGCCAGGGCCTCCACCAATGCCTTATCCAACGTCACCCTACGCAGAAACTCTGCGTGTGACTCGATTCAATACACACACCGATTGGTCACCGAGACCATGGTGGCGATCATCTCGTGCTGCCGCCGGTTGAGCGGCAACTCCGGCGACATCAGCGCCCCAAACGTGCTGAAGGCGTGATACAGCGCCTCAGGAATCAGCGTATGCGACCCCACAATCGACGACGCCCCCGACGGATCCGGATGCACCGGCTCGGCATACTCCTTCGGATAAAACAGCTGCTCGCCCTCAATCGCCTGCCGCAGCTTTTCGTCCGCCTCCGTCAGTGAGACAGTTCGAATCCAAGTCATGTTTGTCTCCAGTTCATGGTCACAGCACCACTTCTGCACTTTGGATCGTCCTTGGTTCTTGGAAAAATATACTGTCGCGCGTCGGAGACACATACCACATTCATATTAGTTTCGATTCGGGGAGATAAAGTCGTGCTTTAGTTGGCCCGCCCGCTTCGGGAAAATGAGTCAACATCGGGGCAGATCCCGATCGATTGGCTGTCGGACAATCAAATGAAGCTTCGCCCAGCTTAGGTGGCGGGTATATCAGGTGCGCGGTCCGATTGAACCGCCGGTCGAACGCCCGCATTTAGCGATGCGAGCAGGAGATGAGCAACAAATTCTTCCATGGCCGAGGCCAACTGCCACACATCTATTTGGCTCCCTGCCGTCCCCTCATGCACGATTCTGCTGCGCAACTCGTAGCACGAGGAGAAGAAAGCGCCGGCTGATTTACCGTCATAGACCTTATTCGGCAATAGGGAATTGGCTAACGATCGTCCTGATTGGCCGATTGACTCGCGACGAAGCCACGCCAAGCTGCTTCGGATAGATACTTTCGTCGCCTCGCAGACAGCCGCCTCTTGTGTCTTGGCCATCAGTTCGTCGACTAGCGATTGGACAGAGTTGGAACGCGTGGCTGGCTCCAGTAGAGCCTCCACTGCTGTAACGAGAGCAATGAAGCGGCTCCGCTGGCTAATGTCGAAAAATGAGCCAGCATAAATCTCACATGCCAGTACTTGCTTCTCGGTTGCGCGCCTTTTGTTTGAGTACTCTCGGCCAAAAGCGCTTACAAGGTTTGGAGGGAACTTTCCCACTTGCGCAGCGGCGCTGGAGTAAACAAACCTAAGATTGTCCTTCGGTTCGAACACGTCGATGCCGTGTACGTCGGTTCTGAAGGGCACCCCATGTTGTTCTTCCAGCATCCGAAGACCCTCATTGGTTGCGATGCTCCGCTGTATCCCGTCGCCAAAATCAATTCCTGCACGCTGTTCAATAGCCCAGCAAAGAAGCGCTCTCTTGGAGCTCTCAGCCGCCTCACGTGCTTCCATTTCCGACCCGAAGGAACCACCCACGACGGCTGCTCGTGCGTGATCCTTAATCGCAGAGCCGGTGGCAGCGCTCTTTAGGTAGATTCGCTGCCCTGATGGAGTAGCTAATAGTTCCAGCTCCTGTGCGTCGGACGCTATCCGATACGACTCAGGCAGATTAAAGCGAAGCCGAAAATCGAACTTCTGCATGGCTCAGGAACATTAGCACATCTAGCACATCTGAAACGTCCGAAGCCCGGCAGTCACTCCCCTGCTGATTCCCTTGGTAACCCTTTCGTACACTCCCTTTTGGTAACCCTTGGTAACCATGCGGTTCATGACTCCCCGACGTACAATTGGCCTTGTCGGGTCGGTCCATCTGCCGATATGTGACATGACCCTCAGAGCGGTACCCGAGAACAGTTTCCCCGAACGTCGACGGGCTCTGCATCAAGACTTTGTCTTGAACAACAGGTTCTGGAGTTCGTACTCTTATGGCATTGTTTGGTTTCAACAAGCAAAAGGTTCTGGCCAGTGCGGAGAAGTACGTCCAGCAGGGCAAACTGCAGAATGCCATCGCGGAGTACGAAAAGGTCCTCAAGAATGACGCCAAGGATCTGACGGTCACCAACACCGTCGGCGATCTCTACTCCCGCCTCGGCGAAACCGATAAAGCTACCGGATGTTTCAAGACTGTAGGCGATGCCTATGCCAGCCAGGGGTTCACGGTCAAGGCCATCGCGATGTACAAAAAGATCTGCAAGCTTCAGCCCTCTCTCGAGAGCCTGCTGAAACTCGCGGAACTTTACAGCCAGCAGGGCCTGTTCAACGATGCCCGCGCCCAGTATCTGCAAGTCGCGGAAGAATTCCTGAAAAGCAGTCAGCTCGACAACGCCGTCCGTATCTTCCAGAAGATTGTGGAAATGGACCCGGAAAACAGCGGCATGCGGGTTCGCCTGGCGGAAGTTTACATTCGCCTGGGCAAGAAAAACGAAGCCTGGCAGATTTTCTCCGCCGCCGCCGAAAGCCTGCGCTCCAAGGGCTCGCTCAACGGCGCCGAAGAAATTCTGCAGCGCATGCTCACCCTCGATCCCGGCAATGCCTATGCCTTGCTGATGCAGGGCAAGAACATGCTCGAGTCCGGCGACGCTGCCGGTGCCGTGGCCACGCTGCAAAAAGTTCCTGACATCGATTCCAACGCCGACGGTCTCCGCGATCTGCTGAAGGCTTATCTGCAGGCCGGACAACTTTCCGAGGCCGGCACCGTCGCCAACAAACTGCTGACCGTGCACAACGATCTGGCAGCGATTTCCAGCTTCGCCGACGCGCTCATGCAGGCCGGCCAGTACGAGACCGCGCTCCAGGTCTTCGATCAGCACGCCGAGCGTTTGCTGGCCGAGAACTCCGACAAAGTCCTCGAGAGCCTGCACACCATCATCGGGCATGTGCGCGATAATCCCGACTCCCTGCAGAAGTTGCTCGACCTGTTCAACAAAGCCGGAGAGAACACGCACGTCAGCGAAGTCATTGAACTGCTGGCCCACGCCAGCGTGCAGGCCGGCGACCTGCCTCGGGCTCGCGATCTCTACCAGAAGCTCGCGACCGTCGAGCCGCAGAATCCCCTGCACATGCAGAACTACCAGCAGGTGGTCGGGCAGATCGGCGGCACCTCCGGCGGCAAACTGATTACCCCGGAAGAAGCCGTAGTCCTCATCGACGATCTGGAAGCCACCGCGCCTTCGGTTCACCAGCACTATACCGACGAGATTGCTTTGGCCGTCCGCTCCGCTCTCACTGACGCGGAGCTCTTCATCTCTTACAACATGCCCGCCAAGGCTCTCGGACCTCTGGTCGGAGCCTTGCCGCTGGCGCCCAACGATCTCCGCCTCAATCAGCGTCTCGCCGCGCTGCACACTCGCGCTGGCCGCTTCGCCGAAGCCGCCATCTGCTGCCGCACTCTGCAGACCCTCTATTCGGACGCCGAGCATCCCGACGAAGCAACCCGCTACGGAGAACTCGCCGAACGCTATGAGGAGCGCTCCTCGCTTCCGACACCCGGCGCAAGCTCCGAAGAAGCACCCATTTTCCTGGACGCTCCGGCGGCCGCCGCTCCCCGCTTTCAACAGCCCGAGAGCGACGTACCGGAGTTCTCCATCGACGAAACGCCCGCCGAAGAAGCTGCGGTCGAAGAAGAGCCAGAACCAGCCCCTGTGGCGCAGGCCTGGCCCACGTCCGCGGAACCCGAGTTTGCCGTCGTCGATGAGTCCGCCGCGGCCTCAGCCGAACCCGCTACCGAGGAAATCGATCTCTCATCCGAGTGGGATGACTCGCTCACCGTCGAGACCGACGCTCCCGCAGCAGAAGCGCCCGAAGTCGAGGTTGCCGGCGCCTCGGGCGATCCCAAGGCCGACGAAACCATCGAAGAGATTCGTTTCTATCTCGCGCATAGCATGCCCGAGCAGGCCATGGCTGCCTTGGCGAAGCTACAGACTCTGACCGGCGATCAGGCCAAGATTGCCGAGATCCGCGCCGAAGTCGAAGCCGCCACGCAGCACGCAGAAGAAGAGGCTGCGTGCCGCCGAACCTGTAGTCGAAGAGCTCACCGCCGACGACATTCCAACCGTCGAAGTCGAGGTCGAGGAGACCCCGGTTGAAGCAGCACCCGCCGCGGTTGAGCCCGCGACCGCTGAGTCCGCCATCGTTGAGGCAGTTGTTGAGCCCGAAGTCATTGAGGCCGAAGCTGAGCCCGAGCCCGCCGCCATCGAAGAGATTCCCGTGGTTGCCGAAGTGGTTGCCAAAGCTCCGGCGCCGCCCAAACCGGAGCCCCCGGTTCACATTCGAGCGGCAAAACCTGCTCCCAAGCCCGCACCCAAGCCGGTGCCCGTGCCCCCACCCGTGGCCGCTCCCGAACCCGAGGCGCAGCCCGGCGTTCTGAACGAATTCGTTTCCGATCTCGAAACCTCGTTGGGTGACGGCTTCCTGCCCGGAACAGTAGCTCAGCCGGTTACGCCGCCCGCCGCCGCGCAACCCGCCAAGCGCGCCGTGGCCCCGGCCGCGCACACCGAACCCGTCGTCGCCTCAACGCCAACCGCGCCGGTTCTGGGCGAGTTTGTTGCCGACATTGAAGCCTCTCTCGGCGAAGATTTCCTGACGGCTGCGCCTGTCGCCACGCCGCAGGCACCCGCTCCAGTAGCGGCCGCGAAGCCTGCGCCACCGGTTGCTAGGCCCGTTGTGGCTCCGCCAGTCGTTCCGCCGATGGCTGCCAGCGCTGCCGCATCGGCCTCGGCAACAAATCATGTCGCGCCTGTAGCCACAGCGTCCGCGCCGCCCGCACAGGCGTCGGTCGCCTGGCACGCGCCCGTCGAAGCGCCCGCGGCCCCCAGCAATCCCGGTTGCTCACGCGCCCGCACCGCCTGCCGCAAAAGCTTCTCCGTTTGCCGAAGAGGCTGGTATCGATCTCGCCGAAATGTTTGGCGAACTCAAGCAGGATCTCGAAGCCGACGTCGCTTCCGCCGACGAAGATCCCGAAACGCATTACAACCTCGGCATCGCCTTCCGCGAAATGGGCTTGCTCGACGAAGCCATCGGAGAGCTGCAAAAGGCCTGCCAGTCGTTCGATCACGGACGTCCGTTCCCGCAGATCATGCAGACCTATACCTGGCTGGCCCAGTGCTTCCTCGAAAAGGGCGTGCCCGAGGCTGCCGTCCGCTGGTACGAAAAAGCTCTCGCCGTTCCCACCATCGACGGCGAAACCCGCGTCGCGCTCCATTACGAACTGGCTTCCGCCTTCGAAACCGCGGGCGACAAGGCCTCTGCCCTCAAGCACTTTATGGACGTCTACGGCAGCAACATCGACTATCGCGACGTCGCCGAGCGCATTAAGGCCCTGAAGTCGTAGAATAGCCCGATGGCTTTTGTCCCCAATTGTCCTTACCCGGGGTGCAGTGCACGCCGCCGTGATCTTCATGCTGTTTCTTCGCGGCGCCGGAGCTGCCCCGCATGAGCGATCCCACTCCGTTCTCTGGCGCTCCCGGCAACAGTCCCAAGTCAGCTCCGCCTCAGGCGGAGTCCAGCACCGCGCTTCTCAACCCGCCTGTTGAAGCCACGACTCCACGGCCACACGGCCCCATTCAGGTCTGGATGCATCGCATTTCCGTCTTTCTATTCGTCTTAATCAGTGCCGTCGCCGGTGTGCTGCTCATCATTCTGCCGTGGACGCCCGAGTGGACAGACAACTACCTGCTGCTTTCCTTTCCCTCCCTGCGCTCCGTGGTTTCCAATGGCTTCTTCCGTGGCATTTGCAGCGGCCTGGGCCTGCTCGATATCTGGATCGGTTTCTGGGAGGCGCTCCACTACCACGAGCAACAATAGCGCGGGCTCACGCTTTACGGCGACGCATCGGAACTCATCGCGCTTCCGCCCCTGCGGCACACTGCTGGTATCCTGATACCCTGCGATTCGGGCCCTGAGTTTTGAACGCGACACCTAATCTATGACTGACCATCTCAAGTCCGCGCCGGTTGCCTACCAGAACGAACCTTTCCTCAATAGCCCGGATGGCCGCATCCTCCGCATCCTTGCCGAATATCAGGAACCCCTCGCCCGCTTCCGCCGCGAGCAGATTCAGGACACCGTCGTCTTCTTCGGCTCCGCCCGTTTTCAGGGACAACAGGACGCCACGAAAACCCTGACCGCCATCGAGCGCAACCACGCCGCGACGCCCGCCGAGCAGTTGGAAAAAGATCTGAAGCGCGCTCAAGCCGGAGTTGGCATGGCCCGCTACTACGAAGAAGCGCGCCGCCTTGCCCACATGCTGACCAAGTGGTCCATCCAGATTCCCGCCCGCCGCCGCCGCTTTGTCGTCACCACCGGCGGAGGCCCCGGCATCATGGAAGCCGCCAACCTCGGCGCACACGAAGCTGGAGGCAAGACCATCGGTCTCAACATCCAGCTCCCCTTCGAACAAAGTCCCAACCGGTACATCACTCCCGCCCTGAACTTTCAGTTCCACTACTTCTTCATGCGCAAATTCTGGTTCGCCTATC
Organism: uncultured Acidobacteriaceae bacterium; assembly: GCA_963701935.1. Classification (GTDB taxonomy): domain Bacteria; phylum Acidobacteriota; class Terriglobia; order Terriglobales; family Acidobacteriaceae; genus Sulfotelmatobacter. The sequence goes on from CAVPBT010000010.1 coordinate 233,988, forward strand.
TCGCCAAGGCCCTCGTCATCTTCCCCGGTGGCTTCGGCACCATGGACGAACTCTTCGAAATCCTCACTCTCGCGCAAACCGACAAGTTGGCCAAAAAGATTCTGGTCGTCATCTATGGCAGCGAATACTGGAACCGCATCCTCAACTTCCAGGCCTTTGTTGACGCCGGCACGATCGCTCCCGAAGATGTCAACCAGTTCAAAATCGTCGACACCCCCGAAGACGCTTTCGAATATCTGCGCGATGGCCTCACGAAATACCACCTGGGCGGTGCCCCCAAGAAAGTAGGAGAAGTCCTCCCGGACATCGCGAAGACCAGACCGTAGCGCAGCAGACGGGGATGAGCTCTCTGTGTCCTCCGTGTCCTCTGTGGTTTAAGATTTTGATGTCCAGCCCGCTGCATTAAACTGCAAGTTGATGCTGACGCGCTGCCTCCTCTACTACATCACCGACCGCACCGCGTTCCCCGGAGACGAACCCACCCGCCGCGGCCGCCTCCTGGAAAAAATCCAAGAAGCCGCCCAAGCCGGCATCGACTACATCCAACTCCGCGAAAAAAATCTCCCCACGCGCGACCTGGAATCCCTCGCAAGAGAAGCAGTAAGAATCGTTGCCAAACTGAGAACTAAGAACCGAGAACTGAGAACCGCTCTTCTAATCAACTCCCGCACCGACGTCGCGCTAGCAGTCGAAGCAGACGGCGTCCATCTTCGCTCCAACGATGTCTCCCCACAAGAAGTAAGAACAGTATGGCACCACCACTACGAATGTGGCGCGGGCGCCCCCGCCCGCGCAAACTCACCACGACCTCCCCTGATCGCAGTCTCCTGTCACTCCCCAGCAGAAGTAGCGCAAGCCGCAGCCAGCAACGCCACCTTCACAGTCTTCGCCCCAGTCTTCCAAAAGAAAGACGCCCCCGGCACTCATCCAGCAGGACTCGATCAACTCCGCCAAGCCTGCGCCGCCAACATCCCAGTCCTGGCCCTGGGCGGAATCACTCTCGAGAACGCCCCCTCCTGCCTGGAAGCCGGCGCCTCCGGTATCGCCGCCATCCGCCTCTTCCAAGACCACAACATTGCCGAGGTCGTGCAGCATCTTCGCGTCTGCACCTAACTCAAGGGTGCCCCATCCTAACGTCGCGCCTTTTGCGACGTTAGGGTGGGGATTTTGACTTCTCGATTTTGACTTTCGACTTCTGACTTTCTCTACCGACCGCGCAAAGCCCGCGCGAATTCCACTACCCCGTCCACTTCGCCCCAGTTTTCAAAACGTTCACCACCTTCGCCAGCCGCCGCTTCTTCGTCTCTTCCTGCTTCGCGCCGGAAATCGAATTCGCCATCTCTTTCTTATGTGTAAACGCCAGCCCGTCCCACCGTTCCCGCGCAACCTTGCTTTTCCCCAGTTCCTTCTTGAGTTCCGGCGGAGCTTCCACCGTCCGCTCCTCAACGTCGCGCTCCATCACCACGTCAACCACATCTCCCGGCTGCACGCCCGCGCCCTCGCACAGCGTCTTGTTCACGGGCATCATGCGGCCGCTGCCGCAGGGCATCAGCGACGAGCGAAACGGAAACCCGTTGATCGTCCCCCGGATCGGCACTCGTGCGCGCGTTCCGAACCACTGGATCACATCCACCGGCGGAGTAATCGCCGCTACTACCCCTGCCTCTTTCCCGTCGATCTTCGCCCGAAACCGCAGCTTCTTCTCCGCCATCGTGTCCTCCAAAGTCCAGCGCTGGTAAACTTTACCCTTGTAACGAACACCCGGCAACCGCCATGTCCCTCACTCCAACCCAAGCGGAAACTCCGGCGCAAGCCCACGAACCAGCGCTGATCCAGATTCCCGCCGCTTGGTTCCTGATGGGCTCCAACGCTGGCCAGGACTGCGAACGTCCCATCCACCGCGTCTGGGTCGACGCCTTCCTGCTGGCCGCCACACAAGTCACCAACGTCGAATACTCACGCTTCCTCGCCGAAACCGGCGCTACGCCGCCCCCGTTCTGGCAAGATCCAAACTTCAACCATCCCCAGCATCCCGTCACTGCAGTGTCGTGGCATGAAGCGACTCGCTACTGCGAATGGCTCACCTCGCAAACCGTCCGCACCTACCGCCTGCCCACCGAAGCCGAATGGGAACACGCCGCTCGCGGCGGCCTCGAACAGAAAAATTTTCCCTGGGGCGACGATCCACCTCAGTCTCTTCCCGACTACGCCACGCGCTGGCAAACCGGCCCTGAACCGGTCGCCCGTTACGCTCCCAACGCCTTCGGCCTTTACGACATCGGCGACAACGTCCACGAATGGTGCAACGATTGGTACGATCCCAACTACTACGCCGTCTCCCCGGAGCGGAACCCATGCGGCCCCGAACAAAGCTCCATGAAACCCCCACGCAAATCCTCCCGCGGAGGTTCCTGGCGTCACCACATCAAAGTAGCCCGCTGCTCCGCCCGCTCCAGCATCCCCCCAGAATTTCAATACGCCGACTATGGCTTCCGCGTCGCGTGTAGTTCGCGGAACCCATACCGTACAAATTAAGATTGTTGAGCCTACGTGGAAGAGCGACGCTTCAGCCAGCGCTTAGATTATCGAATGTGGAAGAGCGGCGCTTCAGCACCGCGTAGAGAACTCGAAGAGGACAGGGCTTTAGCTCCCGAGAGGCAAGACACCTATGTTCCGCACCGACCTTCTAAAACACAAGCGCATCCTCATCACCGGCGGAGGCACCGGCCTCGGCAAAGGCATGGCCACCCGCTTCCTCGAACTCGGAGCCACCGTCCACATCTGCGGCCGCCGCGAAGAAATCCTGGAACAAACCGCAGCCGAACTCTCACCCAAGGGCACAATCCACGCCATCCCCTGCGACGTGCGCAGCCTCGACGCCGTCGAAGCCATGATCGATTCCATTTGGAGCGAAGCTCCGCTCGACATCCTGGTCAACAACGCCGCCGGAAACTTCATCGCCCGCACCGAAGAACTTTCTCCCGGCGCCTGGAATTCCGTCATCGGCATCGTACTGATGGGCACGCTCAACTGCACCATGGCCTGCGGACGCCGCTGGCTTCAGTCCTCCCACCCCGGCACCGTCCTCAGCATCTCGGCTACCTACGCGCCCGTGGGCTCGGCCTACGTCGTTCCATCCGCCGTCTCCAAAGCCGGAGTCGAAGCCCTCACCCGCAGCCTCGCCGTCGAATGGGGCAATCGCGGCATCCGCATGAACGCCATCGCCCCTGGCCCGATTCCCACGCAAGGCGCATTCTCCCGCGTGCTACCGCATCCCGGCCTCGAAAAGATCGCGCTCGAGCGCAACCCGCAGCACCGCTTCGGCACGGTTGAAGAACTAGCAAACCTGGCGGCTTTTCTGGTCAGTGACGGCTCCGCCTACATCAACGGCGAAGTCATCCGCATGGACGGCGGCGAATTCCTGCAAGGCGCCGGCGAATTCAGCAGTCTGGGAAGAATCCTGAAAGAAGAAGACTGGCAGGCGATCAAACCCAAGAAATCAGGCTCGACCTCTGGTCCATCACCTGAATGAATTGGGAAGGGCACGACTTCAGAGGCTGCGGAAAAAACTCATAAATGTGCCGCTCTACCGTGGAAGAGCGGCCCTTTAGGGCCGCGCAAATCGGGCGAGATCAATCTGGGCTTTAGCCCCTGCGAACGTTGCTAACGGATAATGGGCTTCATCCCTTGCGGCTTGCCTGGCGTTCACTTGAACCACTGATCGGGAGGCATTTAGTTTTCAGAGTCTAGATGGGCTACACCACACGCAAGGTTCGCGGCATCAATTTCTCGTTCCTGCTGGCGGGCTTGGTATTCGCGGGCTGGGCTCTCTTCTGTGCGTGGAGCGGCTGGCCCCACGGATTCCGCGCCGGCAGCACCGCAGGCTTCGCACTTTTCGCGGTTGCAGCGCTGTTCTTTTGCGCGTTCCCGGTAATCTGGGCGCGCTTCCCCGAAAAGCATCCGGTCAACCACGAACTCAAGCGCTATGGCAATCTCTCAGAGATCTCCGAGCGCCTCGACCGCGAAATGGCGGAAGACATCGAACTCATCGGCCCGTTTCGTTTCACCGCCACGATCCTCGTCTACGACTCGGGCCATGAATTTCAGATGGTCCCCTACGATCAGATTCTGTCCGCGGAAATCGACCAAGCCACCTCCGACGATCCCGCCGCGATCGTAGTCCACACCCGCGGCGGACGCGTTTATCAGTGGTACCGCACCTGGCTGCAGGGAATGTTCGATCCCGAGAAAACGCTGGCCAAGATTCGTGCGGCCGCACATCTGGACGACCCAGATTCCTCTGCGCCCTCCGTGTCCCCTACGGTTTAAATCCGGCGGTTAGCGCTGATCCTTAGTCGGCATCACGATCGCCTTCAGCACCAGGTTGACGATGCTCAACACAATCGCGCCCACAAACGCCGCAAAGAAGCCGCGCACCTGAAATCCCGGCGCCAGCAACGCCGAGGCTAGTTCCAGCATTAGCGCGTTGATCACGAACCAGAACAGGCCAAGTGTCACCAGGGTGAGAGGAAAGGTAATGACCTTGAGCACAAGCCCGATGGTCGCATTGATGAATCCAATGACCAGTGCCGCGATGAGCGCATTCTTTGGGCCGCTCACCGAAACTCCCGGAACGAGGAGTGCCACCACCCAAACCGCCACCGCGCTCAAAACCCAATTCAAAAGCAAGCGCATACCGATCTCCTTGATGTGACAGAACTATAGGCGCACCGTTCCCCGGATGGCAACATGAGGTAGCAGCGCAAGGGTGCCCCAGCCTTGTCGCGGTTTTTGCGACAGGCTGGGGATTTTGACTTCCGCGAGGTCTAGTCCACCTGTCCCCGGGTCACACCCTCCCGAAAAATTCACGCCCCATTTGCCGCTCCCATCGCCCCGTACGGTACACTCATCAATTCGACTTCAAGGAGGATTTCCATGCCCGACCCCGCACTCAGCGGATCCGAATTCAAAAAGCAACTCCGCGCCGGACAGCCCAAGATGGGCCTGTTCCTCAACGCCCACAGCCCCACCGTCGCCGAGCAACTCGCCCACAGCGGATACGACTGGCTCCTGGTCGACACCCAGCATGGTCCGATGGGCTATGAAAAACTTTCCGCCATGCTGAGCGGGATCGCCAACGGCGGCGCGAAGTCGATGGTCCGCGTCGGCGGGTACGCCGACCGCCCCGGCATTCAGCAGGCCCTCGACATGGGCGCCGACGGCGTCCTCATCCCCTACATCAACACCGCCGCCGAGGCCCGCGAAGCCATCAGTTGCGCCAAGTATCCCACGGTCGGCACGCGCTCCGTCTACTTTCCGCAGCGCAGCATGAATAAGGCCGGGCTTCTCGGTTACGCCGGCAACTGGAACAACGAAGGCATCGCCGCTCTTCAGGTTGAAACCGCCTCCTGCATCGAGAACATCGCCGAGATCGCCGCCGTCCCCGGAGTCGACATCCTCCTCCTCGGCCAGAACGATCTCTGCATGTCGATGGGCCTCTACAACAAGTACGAGTTCCCGCACATGTACACCTCACCTGAACTCGACGCCGCCACCAAGAGCCTGATCGAACACGCCCGCAAGAACAACGTCATCCTCGGCCTCTTCCTCTTCGGCACCGCCCGCGTCGGCGAGTTCCTCGAAAAAGGATTCACCTTCATCAGCATCGGCAACGACCTCCACCACGTCCTCACCCAAGCCGGAGCCTACGTGAACGACATGGAGAACATCGCAAAAGAAAAGGGAAGGACCTGGAAGCGCCGCCCCACCGCGCTATTCTAAGAGGGTGCCCCACCCTTGTCGCGTTTTATGCGACAGGGTGGGGATTTTGACTTAACCCTCCGAGTCCTCAGTGTCCTCTGTGGTGAATTTTCTTCTGCCTTTCGCTCCACGAACTTCCTTGAATTAAAATCACACTGCGGACATCCCAGTGATCCTCACCGATATCGAAACCCGCGTCCTCGGCGCCCTGATCGAAAAAGACATCACCACACCCGACTACTACCCGCTCTCCCTCAACGCCCTGGTCAACGCCTGCAACCAGAAAAATAACCGCGACCCGGTGATGACGCTCGACGAATCCGCTGTCCGCGACGCTCTGGCCTCGCTCCAGGAAAAACGCCTCGCCGGCCCCGCCAGCGGCGCCGACAGCCGCGTCACCAAATTCGAACACCGCCTGCAGGAAGTCTTCAACTTCGACCGCCGCGAAATCGCCGTCGTCTGCGTGCTCCTCCTCCGTGGACCGCAAACTCCCGGCGAACTCCGCGGCCGCACCGACCGCATGTACCACTTCGAAGCTCTCGAAGACGTCGTCTCAACCCTCGATCGCCTGGCCCAGCGCGAACCGCCGCTCGCCCGAATTCTCCCCCGCCAGCCCGGCACCAAAGAATGCCGCTACACGCACCTCTTCTCCGGCGAACCGCCAATGTCCAGTGGCGCAGAAGATGCAGATGTGAATGTGGCGCGGGCGCCCTCGCCCGCACATGCCAGCACCAACTCAACAGCCGATCGTCTCATTGCTCTGGAAGAAGAAGTCTCCCGCCTGCGCCACGAACTCTCCGAAGTCCAGCAACAACTCGCAACGTTCCGGAGACAATTCGAATGATCGCCCCCATCATCATCGAAGACTACGACCCGGAGTGGCCCCAGCAATTCGACGCGATTCGCTCGCGCATCGCCTCTGTCCTGGGCACCTTCGCAGCTGCGATCGAACACATCGGAAGCACCGCGGTTCCCGGACTCCCCGCCAAGCCCATCATCGACATCGACATTCTTTTAAAATCGGCCAACGACCTTCCACGGGTCATCGCCAAGTTAGCGGCAATCGGCTATCAGCATCAGGGAATCCTCGGCGTTCCCGGCCGTGACGCCTTCAAGGCTCCGGAGCACGACATTCATCACCATCTCTACGTCTGCTCAACCCCTGGCACCGAGTTTTTCCGCCACATCGCCTTTCGCGATTACCTGCGCACGCATCCCAAAGATGCCGAAGACTATGCCCGGCTGAAACGCAGCCTCGCCGGAAAATTCTCTGTCGATCGTGAGACTTACACGCAAGCCAAAGCCGACTTTATACAGGAGATCCTGCGGCGCGCGGATCTCGAAAACACGGAACATTCCCCCGGCGCTACGCGTACCATAAGCTAAAAGGAGGTCTCCGTCATGTTCGCTTTCCTGCTCTGGTGCATCCTGTTCGTCCTGTGCTGGCCCCTCGCCATTCTGGCCCTTGTTGCCTATCCATTTGTTTGGCTCCTTCTCCTGCCGTTCCGCATCATCGGAGTCGCCGTCCACGGAGTCCTCGAGGTGATCTACCTGGCCATCACCCTCCCCTTCCGCCTCCTGGCTGCCCCCTTCCGCATCTAAACAATCTGTCATGTCATGTTTTGCCATCCTGAGCGAGGATTGGTCTTTGCGCGCCAAGTGCAAGGACCAACCGCAGTCGAAGGATCCCTACCCTGAAGCTGTCCCCCCAATCTCGCTGGACCAACCTCCGAAACCACTCCGCCAGACCTTCCCCCCTGCCCCGCCCCTGGTGTAGCCTCATTACGATGCCATCACCGAGAAACCGCTGAGGTCGAGACTTCCTCCGCGTCCTCTGTGGTTGAATGCATAGGAGGATCTCATGCGTCGCCGCGAATTCCTCATTCGCTCCGCCACCACCGCAGGCGCGGCCTGGCTCTCATCCAAAGCAATCTTCCAAGCGATCGCGGAACAAAGTCTTCCCACAAGATTCTCCGCCTCCGATACCGTCACTCTCGGCAGCACCGGCATCAAGACCAGCCGCCTCGCCATGGGCACCGGTACCTTCGGCTCCGGACATCACTCCAATCAAACCGCCCTCGGCGTCAAGGGCCTCTCCGACCTCCTCCTCAACGGATACGATCACGGCCTCCGCTTCTTCGACGCCGCCGACACCTACGGCAGCCATCCTCACGTCGCCGAAGCTCTGAAGCACGTGCCTCGCGACAAAGTCACGGTCCTCACCAAGACCTTCTCTCGCGACGCCGCCAGCGCCCGCTCCGATCTCGACCGCTTCCGCCGCGAACTCGGCACCGACTACCTCGACGTCTGCCTCATCCACTGCGTGACCGAAGCCGACTGGACCGACCGCTACCGCGGCGTCCTGGACGTGCTCTCCGAAGCCAAGCAGAAGGGAATCATCCGCCGCACCCACGGCTGCTCGTGCCACACCATCGAAGCCCTGCGCGCAGCCGCGAAGTCTCCCTGGGTCGAACTCGATCTCGCCCGCATCAACCCCGTCGGCGCCTACATGGACGCCGATCCCGCCACCGTCGTGAGCGTTCTAAAGGAAATGAAGACCGCCGGAAAAGCGGTCGTAGGCATGAAAATCCTGGGCCAAGGCAAGCTGCGCAACCGTCAGGACGAAGCCATCAAATACGCCCTGTCGCTCGGCATCCTCGACGCCTTCACCATCGGCGCCGAAAGCAAGCAAGAACAGGAAGACCTAATCCGCCGCATCGCCTCCGCGTAGTTTAAAGGAAACGAAAGAGGGAAGGGAGCACTACAGTCGCGTGGCAAAGCCGTGCGGACGCACATGGCAGAGTCAGATATTCCCCTGGGGCGTCATCCCGAGCGGAGCCGTTTTTCAGGCGGAGCGAGGGATCTCGCGCGGATCAAGTTGAGCCTCCGCTAACTCTCCATCACCTTCAACCCCGGACTCACAATCAACCGCGCCTCGGTCGCCCGCTGCACATCCTCGGCCGTCAATCCCGGCGCCACTTCCTCCAACACCAACCCATCCTTCGTCACCCGGATATACGCCATCTCCGTCGCAATCGTATCGACGACATTCACGCCCGTCAGCGGCAGTGTGCACTTCTTCAAAATCTTCGGAGCCCCTTCGCGCGTCGTATGCTCCATCGCCACCACCACGCGCCGCGCCCCCGCGACCAGGTCCATTGCCCCGCCCATCCCCTTCACCATCTTTCCGGGGATCATCCAGTTCGCGATGCTCCCGGTCTCATCCACTTCCATCGCGCCCAGCACGCTCAAATCAATATGTCCGCCGCGAATCATCGCAAATGAATCCGCGCTCGAAAAATAAGAAGTCCCCGGCATCTCGCTCACCGTTTCTTTGCCGGCATTAATCAGATCCGGATCCTCCGTCCCCTCCACCGGATAAGGCCCAATCCCCAGCATCCCATTCTCCGACTGCAGCGTGACCTCCATCCCCTCCGGCACGTAATTCGCGATCAGCGTAGGCATCCCGATCCCGAGGTTCACATAAAACCCATCGCGCAACTCGCGCGCAATCCGCTTCACAATCCGCTCCCGCTTATCAACATCTTTTCCTGGCTTATTCATAATTGCGTCATCATCGAATAACTACGTTGTCATCCTGAGCGAAGATTTTGCTTCGCGACGGCGAAGCAAAATCGCAGTCGAAGGATCCCTGCCCAATCACGATCACATCCCAACTGAGTACTGAGTACCGAGTACTGAGTACTAGACTTTCCGCACCGTCCGCCGCTCAATCCTCCGCTCGTACAACTCCCCCTGAAAAATCCTCTTCACATAAATCGAAGGCGTGTGAATCGCGTCCCCATCCAACTCCCCCACCTCAATCAGATGCTCCACCTCGGCAATCGTGATCTTCGCCGCCGTCGCCATCATGGGATTAAAATTCCGCGCCGTCTTCCGGTAAATCAAATTCCCTTCGCGATCGCCCTTCCAGGCTTTCACGAACGCAAAGTCCGCCGTGAGCCCGCGCTCCATCACGTAAGTCCGCCCATCAAACTCGCGCGTCTCTTTGCCTTCGGAGACAATCGTCCCCACACCAGTCGGCGTATAAAACGCTGGAATCCCCGCGCCCCCGGCGCGAATCCTCTCCGAAAAAGTTCCCTGCGGCACCAGATCCAGCCGAATCGTCCCCTTCAACACCATCTCTTCCAGCAGCCGGTTCTCGCCCACATACGTCCCGATGTGGTGCACGATCTGCCCCGCCGCCAGCAGCAATCCATTCCCCACGCCGTCGACCCCAACATTGTTGCTAATGGTCCGCAGATTCTTCGTGCCTTTGCGCACCAGCGCGCGAATCAGATTCTCCGGCATCCCGCACAAGCCGAATCCCCCGATCATGACGGTCGCCCCATCGAACACGTCGCGGATCGCCTCATCCGCATTGGCCACAACTTTATTCATAGCGCAAAGGATTCTAATTGAGTAATTAGGAAATTTGGTAATTGAGTAATTTGAAAGCGATACACGGCACCGTTTTCAATTGCACAATTACCAAATTACACAATTACTCAATTCTCTCTCCGTTTCTTCGCCGCACTCTTTCTCAACTGATGCGCCTGTTCAAACTCTTCCGCCAACTGCCGCGTCGCCAGATTCTCCCGGATATGCGCCAGCCGCTGCTCCACCTTCCACAGCGCCTTCTCCAGATTCGGCTTATTCGTGATCGCAATATCCCGCCACATCGAATACGGACTCGCCGAAATCCGCGTCATCTCCTGCAACGCGCGCCCACCCGCCGGCAGCAGCGGAGCCTCATCGCCAAACTCCTCCACCAGCGCCGCCGCCAGCGCTGTCGAAATCATCTGCGGAAGATGGCTGATCCACGCGCAAAGCCTGTCATGCTCCCCCGCCGGCAGCATCGCAATTCGCGCCCCGATCGCATCAATCCATCCCGCAAACTCCGCGAACACTCCTTCATTCAGATTCTGCCCCGGCAGCGGCGTCAGAAACCACACCGCCTTGTGAAACAAATCCGCATCCGCGTAGTCCACTCCACTCATTTCTTTCCCTGCCATCGGATGCCCCGCCAGAAAGCGCTTCCCGGCAGCCTTGCCAAACACCTTCACCGCACGATCGACAACCACAGTCTTTGTGCTTCCAACGTCCGTAAGGAGGGCCTTTGCCGGGAGCACCGGCCCAACACGCTCGATCAAATCGACAATCGCCAGCACTGGAGTCGCAAGCACTACCAACTGGCTCCCATGCACCGCGTCTCCCGGATTCACAGTCCCGGCGTCGATCGCGCCCCGCATACGCGCCCGCTCCAGCGTCCCCTCGCGATCGCATCCCACAATTCGCCCGGCAAATTTCTTCTTCCGCAGCGCCAGCCCCAGCGACCCGCCAATCAGCCCGGTCCCAACAATCGTGATTTGCCGAATCGCCATAAGAAAATTGAGCCATTGGGAGATTGAGCCATTGAGTGATTTCCCCCTGGTCACGTGCAACCGCGGTTCAATGACCCAATGGCCCGATCGCTCAATGACTGAATCAGCTAGATTTTCCTCCCCACCGCCGGCGCAATCATCCGCAACTCATCCATCAGCTTCGCGAACTGCTCCGGAAACAACGACTGCGCCCCATCCGACCACGCCTTGTTCGGATCACAATGCACCTCAATCAACAACGCATCCGCGCCCGCCGCCACCGACGCCCGTGCCATCGGCGCCACCTTGTCCCGCCGCCCCGTCCCGTGCGACGGATCCGCCGTCATCGGCAGATGCGACAGTTTATGAATAATCGGAATCGCCGAAATATCCATCGTGTTCCGCGTATAAGTCTCAAACGTCCGGATCCCGCGCTCGCACAGAATCACGTCGTAGTTCCCGCCCGCCATAATGTATTCCGCCGACAGCAAAAGCTCTTCCAGCGTCGCCGCGATCCCGCGCTTCAGCAGCACCGGCTTCCGCACCTTTCCCAGTTCGCGCAGCAGATTAAAGTTCTGCATATTGCGCGCACCCACCTGCAGGATGTCCACATACGGCAGCATCATCGGAATCTGCGAAATCTCCATCACCTCGCTGATTACCAGCAGGTTGTACTTCTCTCCCGCCTCGCGCAGCAATTTCAGCGCATCTTCCCCATGCCCCTGAAACGAATACGGAGAACTCCTCGGCTTGAACGCCCCGCCCCGCAGCACTTTCGCCCCGGCCTTCGCAATGGCCTCGGCCGTAGAAAGAATCTGCTCCCGCGTCTCCACCGAACACGGTCCGGCCATCACCACCACTTCGTTCCCGCCAACATCAATCCCGTTGGCGAGCTTGACGATCGTCCCCTCCGGACGAAAGCTCCGCCCCGCCAGTTTGTACGGCGAACTTATTCGATGGACCTCCTGCACCCCCGGCAACAACTCCAGGATGCGGATATCGAAATCGATCCCCGATCCGACGGCACCCAGCACGGTCATCCGCGCCCCCGTCGAGCGGTGCACTTCAAACCCCATCTTCACCAGATGCTCAATCACCTGCTGAATCAGCCCCTCATCCGCGCCTTCCTGCATCGCCACAATCATAAGAGTTTCTCGATTTTCGCTTCGAGCCACGAGTCGCGAGGAACCAAATTCGTTCGGCTCACAGCGCGTTGCTCATAGCTCGCAGCTCACTAATCATTCACTTCCGAATCCAACTCCGTCTCACTCTTGGCCGACTCACCCTGCGGAACAATCTCTTCCTTCTGCACATTCCGCATCACGTCGATAATGCGCTCGTAAATCCGCACCAGGTCCCGCCCCGCCAGCGGCCCTCGATTCACTGCCTGCACGTTCTCAAAAACAATCCGCTCCCGGTCCGGCTCATAAATCGGCATCGAAGTATCGCGCTTGAGCTTCCCAATCTCCACCGCAGCCCGAGCCCGCTCGCTGATCAATTCCACGAGCTTCCGATCGAGCTCATCGATTTTCTTACGCCAATCCTCAATATCCATAATCACAGGGTGGGGATTCTGACTTCCCATCGAGCACATCCAAACCGGGTGCCCCATTTCTCGCGCGTCCTTTGCGTGAGAAGTGGGGGTTTCTCTAAACCACAAAAACTCCTATCGAGCGGCTACCGAACCCTCAGCAGTAACAGTGCAGAGCTTCCTAACAAGCTCCCCCACAGCCGTCGCCTCCCGCCCCCGATTCCGCTCAATCGTCTCCACAATCGCACTTCCGACAACGACCGCGTCCGCAAACGAACCGACTTCAGCAAACTGTTCCGCCGTAGAAATCCCAAATCCCAGCGCCACGGGCAACTTCGTCACGCGCCGCAACCGCTTCACCAACTTCTGCGCATCCGCCGCCAATTCCTGACGCGCTCCCGTTACTCCGGTCCGCGACACCGCATACACAAATCCCCGCGAAACCTCCGCAATCCGCTTCAACCGCTCATCCGGACTCGTCGGCGCCGCCAGAAACACCGGAGACAGATCATGCCCCCGCATCGCCCGCAAATATTCCCCCGCCTCTTCCACCGGCAGATCGGTTACCAGCGCCCCATCGACACCCGCGGCCCGCGCCACCTTGCAGAACTTTTCCATTCCCATCCGCAAGATCGGATTCAGATAAGAAAAAACAATGATCCCCGTCGACTGCGCATGCTCCCGCACCTCCGCCGCCAGCGTCAGCACCTGCGCCAGCGACGTCCCATGCTTCAGCGCCCGCTCGCTCGCCCGCTGGATCACCGGCCCATCCGCTACCGGATCGCTGAACGGCACCCCCAACTCAATCACATCCGCCCCCGCCTCAATGGCCGCGAGAACAATCTCCCGCGTAGTCGCGAGATCCGGATCCCCGCAAGTCACGTAAGCCACCAGCGCCGGCTTCTTATGAAAAGTTAGAGGCATGAAGACCGCGTTTTCCTTCGTGTACCTTAGTGTCCTTAGTGGTAAATGATTTTCGAACTCTCAATCGAGCGACAGATTCTCCCGCATAATCCCAATATCCTTGTCTCCGCGCCCCGACACATTCACAATCACGATCTCCGATTTCTTCATCTTAGGTGCGCGTTTCACGACCTCAGCCACCGCATGCGCCGACTCCAACGCCGGAATAATCCCCTCAGTCCGCGCCAAAAGCGTAGTAGCCGCCAAAGCCTCAGCATCCGAAGCCGGCACATACTCCGCCCGCCCCGCGTCCCGCAATGCCGCATGCTCCGGCCCAATCGAAGGATAATCCAGCCCCGCCGACACCGAATGCGTCAGCGCAATCTGCCCGCCCGAATCCTGCAGCACATACGAGTAAGTCCCCTGCAGCACCCCCGGAGATCCCCCCCGAAACCGCGCCGCATGATCCCCAAGCTTCTCGCCGCGCCCCCCAGCTTCCACTCCAATCAGCTGGACTTTCTTGTCGTTCAGAAAATCGTAGAAAATTCCGATCGAATTCGATCCTCCGCCCACGCAAGCAATAATCGCAGCCGGCAATTTTCCCTCAGCCTTCAGAATCTGCGCCCGCGCCTCGCGCCCAATTACGCGATGAAAATCCCGCACCATCGTCGGATACGGATGCGCCCCCAGCACACTCCCCAACAAATAATGAGTGGTCCGCACATTCGTGACCCAGTCGCGCATTGCCTCATTGATCGCGTCCTTCAGCGTGCGCGATCCCGACGACACCCCGCGCACCTCCGCCCCCAGCAACCGCATGCGGAACACATTCAACTCCTGCCGCCGCATGTCCTCGGTCCCCATGTACACGACACACTCGAATCCCATCAGCGCACAAACAGTCGCCGTCGCCACGCCATGCTGCCCCGCGCCAGTCTCCGCAATCACGCGATGCTTCCCCATCCGCTCCACAAGCAATCCCTGCCCCAGGCAGTTGTTGATCTTGTGCGCCCCCGTATGCAGCAGGTCTTCCCGCTTCAAATAAATCTTCGCCCCGCCCAACTTCTGCGTAAGCCGCCGCGCAAAAAACAACGGAGTAGGACGCCCCGCATAAGTCCGCAACAACTCGTCCAGTCGCGCCTGAAATTTCTTGTCCCGCTTCGCCTTCTGATACTCGCGCTCCAACTCCTCCAGCGCGGCCATCAACGTCTCAGGCACATAGCGTCCGCCATAAACCCCAAACCTCCCGGGCTCAGTAGCGCGAACGGAATCCGCCGAAGAAGAACCCCGAGACCAAGAAGACACTCGAGGGTGCCCCGTTCTAAACGTCGCGTCTTTGGCGACGTTTAGAGCGGGGACTTTGACTTTCGTAGTTCTCGAAACCGTACCCATCCCTAACCAGCCTTCCGATCCATCTCACGCACCGCTTTCACAAACGCCCGCACCTTCTCCGGATCCTTCTTGCCAGGCGCAGCCTCTACACCCGAGACCACATCCACTCCCCACGGCCGAAGAATCTCAATCGCCTCGCCAACATTCTCTGGCTTCAATCCTCCGGCAACCACCAACTTCAAGCCATCCTTCCGCATTCCGTCCGCAAGGACTCGCGCCTTCTTCCAATCAAAGGTATGTCCCGTTCCGCCCGGATGGCGCAAATTCCCCGAATCCAGCAAAAACGTATCCAGGAAACCCTCTGGAATCGAAACACCTTCGGGCATCCTCTTCCTCGATTCCGCAAAGCCCGTCAACATTCGTTCAACTTCACTCGCATCCTCACCAAAAAGACTCATCGGGAACGCCATCAGGCTCCGGAACCGTGGTGGCAGACAATCCACATCAGTCGCCTTGTGGCTGGCGTTACTTCCAACCACTCCTTCTGCGGAGATATAACACTGGGTGCCTGTCAGTCCGGTTCGCAGTAAGACGTTGATCGGATCCTCGTCGGGCCCGACGAACACCCCAATCTTCTCCACGCTTTCCGGCAACTTCTCCACAATTTCCCGCGCCGTCTCCACCGTCACGTACCGCGGACTCTTCTCATAAAACACAAACCCCACCGCATCCGCCCCCGCCTCCACCGCAACGAGCGCGTCCTCCAAGTTCGTCATCCCGCAAATCTTCACCCAGGTCATAACGCAGTTGCCATTGATCAGTTATTACTCGCCCGCAAAATTCAATTGTCATCCTGAGCAAAGTGGCGGCAAGCGAAGCGCAGCCGCCACGCAGTCGAAGAGCTTGCCCTGAGCTCGCCGAAGGGATCCCTACCGTCACTGAGTACTGGGTACTGAGTACCGAGTACTGGGTCCCATCAACTCTCGCAACGCCTCTCCCGGAGACGCCGCCCGCATCAGCGACTCGCCCACCAGAAACGCGTCATACCCCGCCCCGCGCAACCGCGCCACATCCTCCGCCGAATGAATCCCGCTCTCCGCCACCTTCACCACTCCGGAAGGGAACCGCTCCGCCAAAGCAAAACGCCGTTTCCAGGTCCACCTTAAACGTCCGCAGATCCCGCGTATTCACTCCAATCAAATCAAATCCCGCATCCAGCGCCCGCTGCAACTCATCTCCATCATGCACTTCACACAAAACATCGAGCCCCTGCCGTCGCGCCCCCGCCGCCAGCGAACTCAACTCCTGAGCAGACAACGCCGCCACAATCAGCAAAACCGCATCCGCGCAATGAGCTCGCGCCTCCACCAACTGAAACTCATCGACGATGAAATCCTTGCGCAAACAGGGAATCGCCACCGCTCCCGACGCCTCGCGCAGATTCCCCAACGATCCCTGAAAGAACTCTTCATCGGTCAACACCGACAAAGCCGCAGCCCCCGCCGCCGCCAACTCCCGCGCCAACTCCGCCGGACGAAAATCTTTCCGAATCAATCCCTTCGACGGCGAAGCCTTCTTCAACTCCGCAATCACTGCCACGCCCTCGCGGCTCCTCGCCTGCAGAGCCAGCCGAAACCCGCGCGGAACATGCTGTTCCGCCCGCAGCTCCAGCAAACGCAAGTCCGCCCCGCGCCGCGCTTCCGCCACCCGCGCCCGCGTAGCCGCAACAATCCGCTCCAGAATGGCAGCCATAAAGAATCTTTTGATTATAAGGGACGGGTGTAGAGCCACGCGTCTCGCGGGTGCCTCATTTCTCGCGCGCCCTTTGCGCGAGAAGTGGGGATTTCGCACTCACTTACAAATTTCCGCCACCTCTTTATACGGCTTCTTCGCCACCGGGGGATACGCAATCTTCCTCACATCCATCCACTCCTCCAGCAGCGTCCCCCCATATTTCGACCCCGCATCCGGATCGCCTTCATACGCCGGATCGCTCTCCGCCTCCTCCAGCGTAACCAGCGTGAATCCCTTCTTCTGCAGCAGGTCCAGCACATCCGGCAGAATCGTGCTGCTGAACGCCCCCAGGTGCAACAACAGCACATGATTGATGTCGTGCCCGTACACCAGCTTCGCCATCTCCCGCCCCAAATCCAGATACTGCGACGCGATATCCAGATAACTCGACCGCAGCCACGCTATCGACGCCGCATCCTTCTTCGTCTCACACCGCGCATACGCGCTGTTCCACAAATAGTCTTCCCAATCGAGCGTCACCTGCGCCACGCGATACTGGTGCGCCTGTAGATACGCCCGCACTGCGCGCCGCTTCTCCACCGTGTCACCCTCGCGCAAATACGGATACCGCAGCCAGTGCCAGTTCGCGTCCTTCGCCGCCAGCAACTCCAGCACAGGCTCATTCTGCTCAATCTCGCGTTCAAACGACTCCGCCGGATTCTCATTCAAATCCATATGGGAGTAAGTATGGTTCCCCACTGGCTCCGACGCCGCCCACAACTTCAATGCCTCCGCCGCGTCAGGATCCCCCTCCAGCTTGCGAGCGTTGACGAACCCATACGCTGCCGGCACGTGCCGCTTCTTCAAGACCGCCAGCGTGTCCCGCGTAATCTCCACCCGCGTCACCCCCGCCGGCAACTCCCCATTCAGCGGCAAATCATCAAACGTAATCGCCACCTTCTGTGCAGTACACACACCGCACAAGAGGAATAGAAAGAAAAAGAGAAGCGAACCCCGACGCAAGGGTGCCCAATGTCTCGCGGCTTTTGCGAGACGTGGGGGTTTTGATTCTCGAGCCACACTACTCATGCCTCCTCACTCTCAAACCCCACCGGCAGCATCGCCAGCACCCGCAAATCCATCACCGCATGCACCACGATCGGAACCACCAGACTCCCCGTCATCACAAACATTGCCGCGAACACGAATCCAACGATCGCCGTCTGCACCCCACCCGCCACGCCCTGGTACAGATGCCCAATCCCAAAGATCACCGACGACGCCACCATCGCCCACGCGAGACTCAAATGAAACGGCAGTGTATGAAAATAGTGCAGCAGAAAGCCGCGATACACAACCTCCTCGCAAATCCCTGCCGTGATGCACACCAGCCACCACCACCGCCGTTCCCGCGTACTCGAAGGCAGCAGAAACGCCAGTTTCTTCGCCGCCTTACCCGCCTTCGCGCGAATCTTCTCACTGCCCAGCGCCAGCACTGCCGGCACCAGGATCACAATCAGCAACCCCGCCGACAGCCCCGCCAGAAACAAGCCCGCCCGCGAACGCGTATCGAGCCACGCACCCTCACCCGTCGTCCTATGAATCGTGAACACCGCCGCAAGCCCCACGGCTAGCGCCGCCACCACTGCACACACCCACGATGCCACCATAATCTTCCCGTAGAACTTGACCTTCTTCCCCGGATCGGTGCTCGCCTTCAACCGCGGAATCTCATACCAATCCCACAGCGGCGTCACCACAATCAAAACAAACACCAGCACATGCTGCAGAATCATAAGAACTCCGACACTCCGTGTGCCCCACCCTTGTCGCGGTTTATGCGACAGGGTGGGGATTTTGACTTCAGACTTTTGACTTCAGACTTCTGCCTGCTGCACTCTGACTTTGCCGGGTGCCCCATTTCTCGCGCGCCCTTTGCGCGAGAAGTGGGGATTTTGACGTCAACAAGTTCACCCTACTCCATCCCCAACGACACCTTCACCGACTTCCCATACTCCCGCGCCTTCTCCAACACCGCAGCCTCATCCACGGCAAGCAGCTTCCGCTCCCGCATCACCACCCGCCCGCCAATCACCACCGTCTCCACATCGCTCCCCTTCAGCGAATAAGCAATCTGCGCATACACGTCATACATCGGAACCGCATTCGGCTCATCCAAACTGATCAGGATCAGATCCGCCTTCTTCCCCGCCTCCAGCGACCCAATCTCCTTCTCCATGTGCAGCGCCCGCGCTCCATCAATCGTCGCCATCTCCACCACAGCCTTCGCGTTCAGCGCCAGCGGATCCATCTTCGTAATCTTCGCCAGCTTTGCCGCCAGGTCCATCTCCTCCATCAAATCCAGATCGTTATTGCTTCCCGCCGGACCATCCGTCCCCAGCCCCACCGCAACGCCGGCCGCGCGCATCTCCGCCACCGGAGATACTCCGCTCGCAATCATCATGTTGCTCGACGGATTATGCACGCATCCCACCTGCCTCTCCGCCAGCAGTTTCCAGTCCGCCGCATCCACAAAAATGCAATGCGCCGCCACCAGGCCCGGACCCAGCACTCCAATCTTCTCCAGATACTGCACGGGAGACATCCCGTTCGCCTTCTCGCTGTCCTCCCACTCCTTCTTCATCTCCGACACATGCATCAGCAGCGGTGCGTGATATTTCTTCGCCAGCGCCGCCGCGTCCTGAATCGTCTTCTTCGAGCACGTATAAATCGAGTGTGGAGCCGGAGCCGCATGAATCAGCGCATCCCCCTGCCACTTCTTCAAAAACTTCTCCGTGTAAGCCATCATCTCGGCGTTCGACTTGTTATCCGGCGCAGGAAAATCAATGAACGTCTCGCCCAACACTCCGCGCATTCCCGCCTTCTTGGTCTCCTCGGCGATCGCGTCCTCGAAGTAATACATGTCGGCAAACGTAGTCACGCCCGCCCGAATCTGCTCCGCCGCCGCCAGCTTCGTGCCCCAGCGCACGAACTCTTCATTCACATTCTTCGCTTCCGCCGGAAAAATGTACTTGTACAGCCAGTCATTCAGCGTGACATCGTCATGCAGCCCGCGAAACAAGGTCATCGGCACATGCGTATGCCCGTTGATAAACCCCGGCAGCACCAGCCGCCCCCGCGCATCGATCACCTGCGCGCTCGTGTATCGACTCTCGATCTCCGCCCGTGGCCCGACCGCCACAATGGCATCCCCCTTAACCGCGACGCTCCCGTCCTGAACAATCGCCCGTGCCGCATCCATCGTCACGACAATCCCGCCGCTGACGATCAGATCAACACTCTGCTTCTGCGCATACGACAAGCCGCTTCCTAGCAGCATGATCGCAAACCACACCACACTCACTTTTCTCATCATCCCTCTGCTTTCAATTCCAGGGTGCCCCACCCTTGTCGCGGTTTGTGCGACAGAGTGGGGATTTTGACTCCCCGATCCGGGTGCCCCATTTCTCGCGCGTCGTTTGCGCGAGAAGTGGGGATTTTGACGTCTACAACACCTTCTTCTCCACACTGTCCAACTCGGTATCAGACCGGGTGCCGCATACTAACGTCGCGCCTTTTGCGACGTTAGTGTGGGGGTTTTGACTTTCTTCAGCCCGCGCTAGAGCGCCTTCTTCTCCACACTCTCCAACTCCGTGTCCACCACCGGCCGGCTCCGCCACACACTGAAATACTTCACATCGCTCAAAACGAATACCGGGGCGCCCACCATCGTCCCCGCCTTGATCCTCCCAAAATCCGCCCCCTCCACGTCCTCCAGCACAAACGACGGCCGCGCATCCATGTTGTAGTGCGAGATCTCGATCCCGTTCATCTCCAGAAAATTCACATGCCGCACGAAGAATCCATGCGACGGCGTCACGCCGAACATATTCGGCTCCGGATAATCCTTCTCCTTCTCCGGCAGCCGCCGTTCCGCATCCTCCTTCGCCCCGCCTCCCATATGGGCGATCATCATGTCGCTGATCTTCACATACTCAATCGGATGTCCCGGAATTCCCGACAAGATCGAACTGACCGGCTCCGATCCCCGCGCGTTCAGACAAGTAATATTGCTAAGAACAATTCGCCGAATCTTCCCCACCGAAACGTCTTTCGGTCCGCGCATCCTCGCGCCCAGCCGTATGAAGATCGGCGCTCCGTACACATCCCGCATCGTGATGTTCGTGCAGGTCACATCCTCAATTACCGCGCCATCCACGCTTTCAATCGCCAGCCCGCAGCATCCATCAAATACGCAGTTCGAAACGGTGATGTTCTTGAATCCACCATTGGATTCCGTCCCAAACTTGATCCGCCCCCTGCGCGGCACTTTCTCGTCAGCGGCAAAGCGCTTGAACGTACCATCGAGCAGCGCCCCTTCTTCGTAACTGCCCGAGACCATGCAATTGCTGATCGTCACCATCTCAGTCGCGCGCGCATACCCCAGAGCAAATGAACTCTTCAGGCAGATCCCATCGTCCCAGGGCGAATTCACGCTGCAATTCGAAATCCGCACATTCCGGCAGCAATCAATATCCATGCCGTCGCGGTTCGTATCGATTTTCAGATTGTCGATCGTCAGGTTGTCGACGCCGGTCGCCAGAATCCCAAAATGCCCGCCATGCAAAATCGAGAAATCCCGCAAGATCACGTTGTGGCAATTCTTCAGAGCAATCGCTTTGTTCGCCACGCCCGCATGTTCTGCGATAGGTCCGTCGCCCCATCCGCGGCTCAAGCCCTTGCCCCAGATCAGCCCCGGCCCGCAAATCGAAACGCCCTCAAGCCCTTCGCCCCAAATCAAACTGTTATGCCAGTGATTGTGCCCGTAATCCTGATACGCTTCCCACGGCTGGTTCGACTCCGCCAGATCGTAGCTGTGATTCGAATCAGAAGCCGGATCCACCCCCACAATCGTCGCCCCTTGATCCAGATAGATCGCAACCTTGCTCTTCAGGTGAATCGAGTAACAAAGGTAATTTCCGGCCCGAAGAAAAACAGTGCCTCCACCCGTACGCGCCGCGTAATCAATCGCCCGATTGATCGCAGGGCTATCAATCGTCTTCCCGTCGCCCAGGGCGCCAAACGCGTGCACGTCATACGGAATTCCCATTGGCCTCAGGTCGGCCGTGTCTTGAGCGGACGAAGCAGAGATTCCTGGGACGAGCGCCATACCTGGCAGTGCAATCGCGCCCAACCCCGCGTTCTTCAAGAATCCGCGCCGCGCCATTTCATCTGATCGCATGATCCCTCGTAGCGCCGGCGTCCCGCCGGCTGTCGCGAGGCCGTCTCGACCTCGCACCGTCCGCGACCACTCTACCGCGAGAAACTCCGTCCGCTCTCACTTCTCCGCAACTCTCTTCAAATAAAAGCGAAAGAAATCCTCCGCATTCGAATCCAGACAAACCTGCGCATTCACCGCCCCCGGCTCCTCGCGCGTATACCCCTTCTCATCCACCCGAATATGCATCCCCGTCACCGGACACAACTCCGGCCGCAACACAAACACCAGCGTCATCGGATCAAACAACGTCGGCGTCTCCTGTCCCCACAAGTGATACAGCACCGCCAACTGATCCGTCACCGCCGTCCCCTGGCCGAACAAAAACGCTCGCTTCACTTCATCCAGCTTCAACTGCGTAGAATCCAGCGGCATCACATATAGCGGCACGCCCGCCGCAAACAATTTCTGCGCCGACGCCACATCATTCAAAATGTTCCACTCGGGCATCGGAGGCACCGGAGCCGTATACCCCAAGTCCCCATACCCGCGCCGCACCGACCCGCCCATCAGCACAACGCGTTTCAGCTTCCGGAACGTCACCGCATCATTGTCGATCGCCGCCCCCACATTCATCAGCGGACCAATCGCCACCAGCGTGATCTCCCCCGGATACTTCCGAATCTGCTCCAGCAAAAACTCCACCGCATCGCCGTGCGAGCTTTTCGCAAAGCGTCCGTCCCCGTATTTCCGCTGCGACATCGGATTCTTCGTCGCCGTCGCTTTCCCCGCCAGCACGGGAATCTCTCCGCGTCCCACCTCGCCCAGAAACCGGTCCGTAATCTTCGCCCGCGCCTCAGTATCCCCAAACGTAGTCGTAACGCCCAACACCTGCAACTCCGGACTCTTCACCGCGATCGCCAGCGCAAACGCATCATCCACGTCATCGCCAATATCGGTATCAATAATGATCTTCTCCGGCGCGCGACCCCCACTCTGTGCCCACGCCGCACCGCAAGCCAGCAACAAGACGAAACAAGAGATGAATCTTCCACGAGCTCGACTCATCGCATCTCCTCCGCCCTCTCGGGTGCCCCATACTAACGTCGCGCCTTTTGCGACGTTAGTGTGGGGATTTTGACTCTACTTCATGACCCGTGAAACTCCGACACAACCTCAATTTCCCCCACAATATTCGCATTCAATTCCTGCAACGAATCCGCAGGAATCCAGTATTCGCGATGCCCCGAGCTTCCCACTACATGCACATCGTACGTACGGAGAAACTCCGCCCGCACCCGAAATCGCAGCACGTACCCCACGAACCCTGAGCGCTCATCCTTCGTGTTCCAGTCGCGCGCAATCCGCGTCGCATACTCCTCCGTCAACACCGGATAGAAAATCGGCTGCTCCGGCAGCCGCGGCGGAAATTCGCGAAACCCGCTGGCTCGAATGAGATCCATCTCCGCCTGTCCAACCGGTCTATAAAGCGCTGTCAGTGGGATGTTCACCGCATAAGGATACTAGCCCACTCCACGCGACATGGTTTCGCGCGAATGCCGATGCGTTTCACGGTCTCTGAAACCTTGAAACCCTGAAACTTCGAAACCTTGTCTTCTCCCGTGTTCCCCCGCCCACATCGTGTCCCGCGCCCCACGCGGCTTTTCGGTCCTCACAACCCTAACTCCCTCCAAATCAATGCCCTCCCATTTGGCTCCCCTCGTGCATTCCTCATAGTGCCGCGAGTCGGCAGGAGGCAACCACAATGACCCGCATCAACGCTATTCGCAACACTGCAGAGACCCGTTCCGTAGCCTGGGGCACGAAGACCAGCGCGCTCGTTTTCGGCGCCATACTGATCATCTGCTCCGTAACCGTCGGCTGTTCCAGCGACAAACCGAAACCCGTCAGCTCCAACAACCAGATTCCGATGACGCAGTCCCCGAGCCCGGTCCAGACCATGCCCGCACCCCTCGTGCAGGCCACGACCACTCCGGCTCCCAAGAAAATCGTGCACAAGAAGCCCGCAACCGTGAACTACGCGGACAAGACCTACGGCGTGACTTTCGAATATCCGCGCCGCTACGCCATTGAAACCGGCAACGCCGCCACCGAACTGCTGGCGTCGAACCCGATCGCGATGAACTTCGTGCAGCCCGGCGGAGTCGCACTCGCAGCCGTCGAGTTGCCCGAGACGAACTATGCCAACACGGATTTCTCGTCCGCATTCTTCAACGTGAGCGTCAACAAGAACCTCACCGCCGATCAATGCACCGAGTTCGCCGTGCCGCAGCCCAAGAGTCGCTGAATCGCAGTCACAAACTGTCATCCTGAGGACCGCGCATGCGGGACGAAGGACCCCGCTGCCCGCCGTCGCCAGCACCGGCTCCGGATGGGACGTTCTCACGGCAGCTCCAGCGAATCGACTGCGCCATCTTCGACCGCGTCCACCGAGGCGTCTTCGAACTCCAAGCTGATGCTTGGCGACCTCGAACTCCGCGCCACCGAAGCGGTCTCCGGAGAGGGAACTCGCCAGAGCGACTCCAAGTACTTCCATGTTTTCCAGAATGGATCCTGCTACGAGTTCGCGCTCAACGTCACCACCGTAGCGTCCGAAGATGGCCTGACCAAGCACGTCGACCGCGACAAAGTCTTCAACCGCCTCGAACAAATCCTGGCGACCGTGAAGATCAATCCGGTCCAGGCCCCAGAAGTCGCCAGCCGAAACCCCAGCCCCAACGCCAGCCCCACCCCGGCCCAGTAATGTCTGAGGGTGCCCCACCCTTCTCGCGCAGTTTGCGAGAGGGTGGGGATTTTGACGTTTTGCCTGGAATTGTGATTCCTCGATCGATGACTGAGAAACCGGAGCTCCCGCCATGCCCGTACCACGACCTCCTCGCAACCTCCTCGAGCCCCTGGCCCGCTCCCTCCTGCTCTCCCTCGGCCTCGATCACGCCCTCATCGATTTCCTCGCCCTCACCGCCATCGGAGCCGCCACCGTCCTCCTCGCAATCCTGGCGGTCGCCATCCGCATCCCGCGCCGCCGGTCCACACCTTCGTTTCCCCAGATTCCCGAATGACGCAATGCCCCAAATCGACCCCAAGTGGTCCAGCAAGCTCAAGCCCCTCACGCATCCTGCCGATCAACCCAGCAGAGGACACGCACGCCTTGAATCCGATAGCCATCCTCCCCGAAACCGGAGTCGTCTCAACTCCCGACAGAGAGAACTCTACCCTGCGGCCGCGTCTGCGACGATCACATCCGCGAAGCTCGCGTTATTCAGTCTTCTCTCATCCCCGCCGCGCCTCTGCGCGACTACTCCATCGAAATCGCATTCCGCTTCACGCCCTTCTTCGACGTCGGCGGAGACTTCCTCGACTTCTTCCGCCTCCCCGACGGACTCATCGGACTCTATCTCGGCGACGTCGTCGGCAAGGGACTTCCCGCCACCATGTATGGCGCCCTCGTCATGGGCACACTGCGCGGCATTCACAAAACTGGCATCGACACCAGAACCATCCTCTCGCTTCTGAACCAGCGTCTCCTGCAGCGCCCTCTGCCCGGCCGCTTCTGCTCCACGCTCTATGCCGTCTTCGACCCCATGACCCGCGCCCTGGCCTTCTCCAACGCCGGACTGCCCTTCCCCCTCCACGCCACCACCACCTCCTGCCAACCCATCGGCGAAGGCGGACTCCCCTCCGGCCTTCTCCCCACCGCCAGCTACAACCAGCACATCGTCCAACTCTCCCCCGGAGACTCCGTCCTGTTCGCCACCGACGGCCTTCACGAAGCGCTCAATCCCGAAGGCATCGAGTTCTGCTCCGACCGCCTGCCCGAACTCTGGGCCGAATGCCAGTCCAAGTCCGCCGCCCAATCCCTCGAATACCTCTTCACCGGCCTCCAGGCCTTTTCCGACGGCACCACTCCCCACGACGACATCACCGCCGTAGTCCTGAAAGTCCTCGGCTAGCCCCGTTCCTATGTGGCGCGGGCGCCCCCGCCCGCGAATGCCGACAGCACATCACCCCCACCCCCCATGCAATCCCTTGCACCAGCAATCCCTTGCACCGTTGACAACTCCTCCTTTCCCGCACAAAATAGTCGCCACTTTTTGACCGGAGGAAACCACCATGCCCACGCTTCGCGGCCCCAAGAACTCTAACCGCCTGCACCATCCTGCTCGCCCTCTGTACCGCGCTCGCGGCCCAGACGCCCGCCGCGCCTGACGCCACTCTCTTCACCACCTATAGCCTGTTTTCCGGAGAGCAGACTCTCGACTGGCTCGTCTGCGGATCCACCACCGGATCCTCCGGCTGCTACGCCTCCGGCACTCTCGGGCCCTTCGGCAAAATCGGCGCCATGATCGAAGGCAATCCCTCGGTCTCCGGCAACACCGTCACCCGCATGATCTACGTCGTCGACACCGCCTCCGGCACCAGCGGCACCGGCGTCACTCTCAACGCCTACAAAAAAACTGACACTGTCTCTTCCACTGCCGACACCGTAAAAGTCACGCTCGTTAAATCCGTCAACCTTCCCACGCTCACCGGAGGCATCACCGCTACCTGCTCCATGGCCGCCACTCCCACGCTCCTGTTCATCGGAACCAACCTGGGACAGCAGGCCGTCTATGTGAAGAAGAGCAATTTCTCCGTCACTCCGGTCGGCCTCTACATCATCGGCCCTCCGGTCACCAGCATCACCGTCGACAAGTACGGCTATGTCACGGTCACCCAGGGAGACTTCACCAGCGGCACCAACGGATTCACCGTCTTCAACTCCACCGGCACGGCGGAAGAAGACGGCGGCGGCGCCGAATTCATGCTCGACACGACCGCCGCCACCTCCACCGCAAACCTGCCGCCATCCACAACGCACCTCTCCGAGCGTCTGCTCACCCACGCAGCAATCCCGCGTCAACCGGAATAAAAACACGGAGCGGCGGACGCATTCGTCCGCCGCTCCAAACACGAGCATTGACGGCATTGAGGGATATGAGTATTGCGGGGGCCCCACCCTTGTCGCGTTCTGTGCGACAGGATTGAGATTTTGACTTCGAACTATGTGGCGCGGGCGCCCTCGCCCGCGACTGCCTGGGGTAAAGGAAACTCTTCGGGAGCACTCAAATGCGGCCTTGATGGATGTTTGCTGGGAGTTTGTTTGCTGCAAACATTTTTTCGCGGGCTCCACGCACGCGCCACACGGCCGGGTGCCCCATCCTAACGTCGCGCCTTTTGCGACGTTAGGGTGGGGATTTTGACTTCGATTCGAACCATCTCGTGCGGAGCAGCTCCGCGCCCCTATCTCTTCTCCACAAACACGTGAGTCGCATTCTCTCCTGCCTCAGTCCTCGAAAGCGTATACCCCAGCTGGTGCAGATTCATTCCCGCGAACAGATTCTCCCCTTCGCCCAGCAAAACCGGCGACACCGCCAAATGCATCTCGTCGATCAGCCCCGCAACCAGATACTGCCGCAGCACCGACACTCCTCCCCCAATGCGCACGTCCTTCCCGCCGGCCGCCTCCTTCGCCTGCTTCAGCGCCGACTCCACGCCGTCCGTGACGAAATAAAACGTCGTCCCACCCTCCATCTCCAGCGGCGCACGCGCATAATGCGTCAGCACAAACACCGGCGTGTGGTATGGAGGATTCGGTCCCCACCACCCTTTCCACGAATCGTCCTTCCACGCGTCCCGCACCGGACCAAACATATTCCGTCCCAGGATCCACGCTCCCACATCCTCGAACGACTGCGCCGCGACTTGATTATCAACGCCCGTGCTCCCGCTGCTTTGCCCCTGCATCTTCTTGAACACGTCAGTAGGAAAAAACCACCCATGCAGCTCCATCCCGCGCACACCGAGCGGATTCTGCAAATCCTGCCGCGGCCCAGCCCCAAACCCGTCAATCGAAATCGAAAACGCAGCCACTCGAACTTTGCTCATAATGTCCTCGCCAATCCCGCCATTGTATTCAATCCCAAAATGGCCGGGGTGCCCCGTTCTAAACGTTGCGTCCTTGGCGACGTTTAGAGCGGGGATTTTGATTCCCCTTCACGAACCCCACACCTTGCATTCAAGATTCGGCGTGACGCCCGTCACTGATGCTCTCTCCCTCGTCCCGTATCCTTCAGAGATGGATCACACTTATTCCCGCAGAACCTTCCTGCAAACCTCACTGATCGGACCAGCCGCTCTCGCCCAGGCGCCTCATTTCTCGCGCGCATTTGCCGCGAGCAAGCCTGCCCTGAGCTTGTCGAAGGGCGGGGAAGTCCCCTCCGCCGTCCAAAAGCCCGCCTTCCCGGTCGCCGATTATCACGTTCACCTGAGTCCCACACTCTCGATTGAGCAGGCGCTCCAACTCGGCAAAGAGCGCGGAGTCCAGATCGGCATCGTCGAGCACCCCGGCCCCGGCTACCCCATCAACACCGACGCCGACCTCAAGAAATACATCGACGGATTACGCAGCTATCCCGTCCGCATCGGACTGCAACCGGTCTACGCGGGCTGGTCGAAGGCATTCTCGAAAAAACTTCTCGACGAACTCGATTACGTCCTGATGGACGCGCTCACGCTCCCCAACAGCGACGGCACATGGCTGGCGATCTGGCAAATCGACACCCACGTCGACGACGAAGAAGAGTTCATGACCCGCTACATGCACTTCATCGAGCAGGTGCTGACCACAGAACCCATCGACATCTTCGCCTGGCCAACGTTCCTCCCCGTCCCGATCGCGCGCCAGTACGCGCAGCTCTGGACGCTGCAGCGGATGCAGCGCATCATCGATCTGGCCCATGCCAGAAATCTCGCGATCGAAATCAACGAGGTAGCGCACGTCCCCGACGAGACTTTCATCACGATGGCGAAACGAGCCAGCCTGAAATTCACCTTCGGCACCGACTCTCGCAACCAAAACGCCGCGCATTTCTACTACAGCTACCAGATGGCCCAGAAATGCGGCCTGACCGAACAGGATATGTTCGTACCGAAGAAGAAGAAGTAGCCGTCTTTCAAGATCGTCGACGGAGCGGCGGACGTATTCGTCAGCGACGCAAAACAACCCCGAACGTGGCCCCCACGCTCTTGATCCGGGGTATGTCCCTTGCAGTGCGTTGAAGAGGTTCGGAGGAAACGACGCAAGCGCCAATTCGCATCCTTGAGGGGGAAGTGGCGCCAACGTGCTTCCCCAGAACCCCAAACTCATTCGACTCTTTCCCCGCAGAATTACAATCGGGTAAATTCCGTGGTCCTAATGGGCACGGTAAGGATTAGAACCATACCTCTCCCGGGCATCAGCCACTCCGAGGGCCACCGTCCCTCCGGGCGTTCCCAGATTTGACTTCCAGCCTGCCCCGCAATACAGTAATCCGCGGCTTTCGAACCTCCCTAGCGTTCCCCAACGTCCATAATTCCTCGTCGTGCCGCGCCCCGGAGGATCACTTTTATGCTCAACCGAAATTTTCCCGTCCGAGCAATATCGCGGATGCGCGCTCCCGCCCTCCGCGCAGCCTTCGTTTTGGCAGCCGTTCTGACAGCCTCCTTGACCGCGTCACCGCTGCAAGCGCAAACCTTCGCCGTGGTTCATTCCTTCAATGGCAAAGACGGCGGCTGGCCCCTCAACGGCCTGATCCAGGCCTCCGACGGCAACCTCTACGGCACCACGAACCAAGGTGGCGGCACCGCCGGCGAGGGTGGAGGCACGATCTTCAAAATCACCCCCAGCGGCACTCTGACGACGCTCTACGTATTTTGCAGCAAACCGAATTGTGCAGACGGCCAGGAACCCTCCGGAGTGATCGAGGGCCGGGATGGAAACTTCTACGGCACCACCTACAACGGAGGCAGCAACAACTACGGCACCGTGTTCAAGATGACCCCAAGCGGCGTGCTGACCACCTTGCACCTTTTCAGCTTTGAATCCGGAGGCTACTTCCCCCTTGGAGGAGTGATCGAGGGCACCGACGGCAACTTCTATGGCACCACTACAGTCGGCGGTGCAACCGCTCAAGAAGATTGGGGCGTGGTGTACAAGATCACGAGCACCGGCCTATTCACAGTTCTGCATAGCTTCGTGTTCAGTGATGGCGAAATCCCCTCGTCATCGCTCCTCCAGGCCTCCGACGGAAATCTCTACGGAACGGCCTGGGGCGGTGGGCCAAACGGCGGGGGAATCATTTTCAAAATCACTACCAACGGCACATTTTCGACCCTCTACAGCTTTTGCGCCCAGACCAATTGTGCGGACGGCGAGCTCCCCAACGGCGGGGCTTTAATCCAGGCCACCGACGGAGACCTCTACGGTGTCACCAACAGTGGCGGCTTCAATTCCCGCGGCACCGTTTTCAGGATTACGCTCGGCGGTGCCCTGACCACGCTCTACAGCTTTTGCTCGCAACCTGGCTGTGCGGACGGCGCCAAACCGTATGCAGCCCTCGTTCAGGGCAGCGATGGAAAACTCTACGGAACCACGGTGAATGGCGGCCCCGCCAATGACGGAGCAACCTTCCAAATCACCACGGATGGCACCTTCACCCCGATTTACGACTTCTGTCCGCAGACCGGCTGCCTCGATGGAGATCTGCTTTATGCCGGACTGACCCAACACACCAACGGCGGACTCTACGGAGCCGCGTATCATGGCGGCGCCTACAGCAGAAATGGCACG
Organism: uncultured Acidobacteriaceae bacterium; assembly: GCA_963701935.1. Lineage (GTDB taxonomy): Bacteria > Acidobacteriota > Terriglobia > Terriglobales > Acidobacteriaceae > Sulfotelmatobacter. Next base: position 264,497 of record CAVPBT010000010.1, read on the forward strand.
CTATACAAAGTTGTCCGTCGGCCTGAAGCCCTTTGTCAGAACGCAACCTACCTCAGGCAAAGTCGGAACCACCGTCAGAATTCTGGGAACGAGCCTCACCGGAGCCACCAGCGTCCGCTTCAACGGCACTCCAGCCACCTTCACCGTAATAGCGGGCTCGTTGATCACGGCCACCGTCCCCGCCGGAGCCAGTAGCGGCGAAGTCCAGGTCCAGACCTCCTCCGGAAAAATCCTCTCCAGCAACGTAAGCTTCCAGGTAAATCCATAGCGCCAGCTTGGAGATCCTGAGAACAAGCGGGTGCCCCACACTTCTTTTCGTATATTTGGCGAAAACAGGGTGGGGATTTTGATTTTCAACATCTCACGTAGCGGCGGCCGCATTCGTTCGCAGCGCAAACCAAACCCGTGGGCGCAACGATAATTTTTCTTTCACCCCCGCAACCGCCCTCCCACACACCCTGTCCTAAGGTTGGAGGTCATAGAAAATGAGCTACACAGTCGGCGATGGAACGGTCGTCCTAGCGTTAGCCGCGGGCATAGTCGGGTATCTCTACATAAAGCACCTGGATCGCCAGAAGAAACTTGAGATCATTCATCAGGAGCGCATGACCGCAATGGAAAAGGGCATTCCCCTGCCGGAGTTCCCCCTGGAGCCGTCGCGGCGTCCTCCCGACCCGACCGTCCTGCCGATTCTGGGAACGGTTCTCTTGACTCTTTCGCTCGGAACCATGATCGTTCTCTTCTTGACCCTTGACGCCGAGTCCCACGGATTTTGGGTAGCTCCCCTGCCGCTCACTTTCTTGGGCGCGGGCCTGATAGGCTTCCACTTCCTGAAGGGCGACTCTCGGCGTTAACCCTGTTGGAGACCGACTCCCAACTCGTAACCCGCTCACAAGCCGGCGACCAGCAAGCCTTCGCCGAACTGGTTCGTCGCCACAGCAATCTTGTGTTTCGCCTCGCGGTCTCGATCCTGGGCCAGGAGTTCGTTCCTGAAGCCGAAGACGTGACGCAAGAAGTATTTCTCAAGGTTCACTACGCGCTCGCGTCCTTTCGCGGCGAGTCCGAATTCACTTCCTGGATCTACCGCATCACCTTCAACCATGCGGTGAATCTGAAAGCGCGCGTTCGCTTCCGCAGTCCCCACGCCGACGAAACGGTTCTTTATGACAAGGCGACTCCAGACCCCGGACCCGATCGCCACGCTGAAACCGCGCAGCGCGATCAAGCCCTCGCCGAGTGCATTCAAACGCTCCCTGAGGTCTACCAATCCGCTTTGCGTCTCTACTATTGGCTCGGCGCAGGGGTCGGAGAAGTCGCGGCCCTGCTCGACGTCCCCGAGAACACCGCCAAATCATATCTCCATCGCGCGCGCCAGCTTCTCCACGGCATGCTGAAGCAGAAAGGATATTCTTGTGACTGACCACCTGCCCGACAAATCGCCGAACATGTTGCCCAATATGGACCCTCGCGATATCGCGATCGACAGTCTGCTGCGCCGCTCGATGGCCGCGAGAGTCCCGACCCTCCCGCCAGATTTCGACCAGCGCGTAATGCGCGAACTAACTCAAAGCCCGTCGGGGCAAGGTTCACCCGCGCGCGCCCGCTACCGCCAAATCCTGCTCACCACCTACGGCGTAATCTCGGTTGTAGTGTCAGCAGCGGTCATGCGCAGCCAAGGCCTCAACTGGGGACCGATCGCAGTAATGATCCTCGCCCCACTGGCCCTGATCGCAGCGATACCCTTAGCCAACCGCGCAGCCCATGCATCAAGATAGTCCACGTATCCGGGTGCCCCATCTCTTGTCGCGCTCTCTGCGACGAGGGTGGGGATTTTGACTTTTTGACTTTCGAGAGGGTACCCCCCCTCCCTCGACCTATTTGAAATCAGACATTTAGCGTGATTCCGCATTTCAATCCTAGGGCTACAGTAAGTTAGGGGCAAAATCTTGAGCCCCAGGCACTTAGCACCGTGCGAGCGCATTCTCCCTTAACTTATGCGGCGAGTATGCGGGTTATAGATTTCTCAGTCAAGGTTGGATGAACATTGCGGGGCTGTGGAAAACGTTTGGGTGGGACTCGAAGTCCGACGTGCAGGGAAGAACAAGTGGTGGCTGCCCCATCAATGTGTTCGACGTGCAGTGGTGGGCCTGACGGATATGCAAAGGGCGCTCGCCTTCATCCGCACCGAAGAATAAATCCGACGCGAATATGCAAGATGAGAGCGCCCTCCAACCTGACTTCGCAACAGCGACACCCAGTTCCCGCTTCCAGTATGCGGTCAGTTCATCCCAGTAACGTCTTTTTTCATGCTCGTTGGCATTAATAATTGAACGTCTCGGTTCGAGCCCAAGATCGCACCAAAATGCATACGTCCGCCAGTTTCCAATTGTTTCTGGGCGACCTCCGAGGTCACCCGAAGCAACAGATCCATCTCATCCCTCGGAGCCATACGCTCATGCTATCGAGCCCCCTCCCAGCGTGCGATGCCAAAAGTAACTGATCGAGCTATGATCAAAAAGGAAAAGGCCGTCGAGATTTCTCTCAACGGCCTTTATTAATGCCGGCAACTACCTACTCTCCCACACACTTTCGCGTGCAGTACAATCGGCCCAGCGGGGCTTAACTTGAGGCGACTAGAAGGCGTGAGCGCGCGTCCTTTGCGCTCGGGAGCCTTCTGCCGAAATCCTGAGCCGTTCTTTGCGGCGAAGGATCTCCCGCTCCACGAATCCAAAAGGAAAAGGCCAATTGATTTCTCAGACTGGCCTTTATTAATGCCGGCAACTACCTACTCTCCCACACACTTTCGCGTGCAGTACAATCGGCCCAGCGGGGCTTAACTTCCGTGTTCGGGATGGGAACGGGTGGATCCCCCGCGGTATGATCACCGACAAGTCGTAGCAGCGAGCTTCAAGCTATAAGCCTCGAGCTAAGATCTCCCGTGGAGAGATCATCGCTGCAAACTTTCAAAGAGCGTGAGGTTCGATACCTCACAACTGAATAGATTGGACGGCTTACTTTCTTCTTGCTTTGTTTCCGATTTCAGCCTGTATTACTTCGGCATTTGCTTCGGCGCAACAGTTATCAGCCTTGCTCTCAGCTGTCCAGGTTCGAACAACTTCCAAACAACATCACCGTTCCAGTTCAGTTTCGAACTGAGAATTGGCAACTGAGTACCGAGTACTGGGTACTGACAGCTGTTTTTCTGCACCGAGTAAATTTTATGGTCAAGCCGAACGGGCGATTAGTACTGGTAAGCTACACGCATTGCTGCGCTTCCACCTCCAGCCTATCAACCAGGTAGTCTTCCTGGGCCCTTCTTATCCCTTACGGGTTGGGAGATCTCATCTTGAGGAGTGCTTCCCGCTTATATGCATTCAGCGGTTATCACAACCGAACTTCGCTACCGAGCGGTGCCATTGGCATGACAGCTCGAACACAAGAGGTTCGTCCATCCCGGTCCTCTCGTACTAAGGACAGGTCCTCTCAAATCTCCTGCGCCCACAACAGATAGGGACCGAACTGTCTCGCGACGTTCTGAACCCAGCTCACGTACCGCTTTAATAGGCGAACAGCCTAACCCTTGGAACCTTCTACAGCTCCAGGATGCGATGAGCCGACATCGAGGTGCCAAACCGGAGCGTCGATATGAACTCTTGGCTCCGATCAGCCTGTTATCCCCGGCGTACCTTTTATCCGTTGAGCGATGGCCCTTCCATGCAGAACCACCGGATCACTAAAGCCTACTTTCGTACCTGCTCGTCTTGTAGGACTCGCAGTCAACCACGCTTATGCTTTTGCACTCGTCGGCTGATTTCCAAACAGCCTGAGCGTAGCTTCGCGCGCCTCCGTTACCGTTTAGGAGGCGACCGCCCCAGTCAAACTACCCGCCTTACCATGTCCCTCTCCCGGTTCACGGGAGTAAGTTAGAACCACAGATCTCGCAGGGTGGTATCTCACCGTTGGCTCCTCCAAGCCCGAGAGCCTGGAATCAAAGCCTCCCACCTATCCTGCGCAGCAAGGGCCATAGTTCATGGTAAAGGTATAGTAAAGGTGCACGGGGTCTTTCCGTCTAGTTGCGGGCAACCGGCATCTTCACCGGCACTACAAGTTCGCCGTGTCAGTCGGCAAGACAGTCGCACTTTCGTTACGCCATTCGTGCAGGTCGGAACTTACCCGACAAGGAATTTCGCTCAACTCTGTTACGCCTTCCTGTCAAATTTTGGGATTTGAAAGGGCGCGGCTTCAAGCCGCGCCACTCGAGTCGTCTTCTCTTGCGGCTTTAGCCGCTGAGGGACGCTTCGAGCGAAGAGGAGTGGACATTTCTGCCACCCTCTGCATGTCGCCATGCAGTTCGGACTATATCTTTTCCAACCAAACTCTTCGGTTGGAATCCGGCATATAGTCTCTGAGGATTTCCAGTAGGTTTATCTAGGGTTCGCGGGAAGCGAGTAAGGGAGAAGCGTCTTGCTTATGTTCTCCGTCGAGGCTTCCTACTTCGGTTACCACCACTCTTGTAGTGCTTCTCCGACCTCCGGACTTTTACCGGATACGCGAAACCTAGGCAGATACTCGACTAGTTTGCTAATCAAGTTCCACCTCCCACTGGCCTTTCCTGCTGATTATCTGCACCCATCACGTTGTCACGCGAAGTTGCCCTCGCGTAGCGTGGGATACTCAGACCTTCCAGCATATAGCCAGATTTTACTAAGGCTAGCGAATACTAACCTTAGGACCGTTATAGTTACGGCCGCCGTTCACTGGGGCTTCAGTTCGAAGCTTCGCCTTGCGGCTGACCTCTCCCTTTAACCTTCCAGCACCGGGCAGGCGTCAGCCCCTATACGTCGTTTTCGACTTTGCAGAGACCTGTGTTTTTGTTAAACAGTCGCAGTGCGCATTTCGCTGCGGCCCCCTCGAGCTTGCACTCTACCGGGGCACCCCTTCTCCCGAAGTTACGGGGTTATATTGCCGAGTTCCTTACCAACTGTTCTCACGAGCGCCTTTGGATATTCTCCTCGTCTACCTGTGTCGGTTTGAGGTACGGTTCCCTTACTTTCTCCTTAGAGGTTTTTCTTGGCAGTGTGGAATCGGCAGCTTTCCTCCATACGGAGTACTGCTTTGCGTCTCAGTGATAACTTCCCGGCGGATTTGCCTACCGGAAACACCTTGCACGCATCGACCGTTATAGCCATAGAACGGCCTGCTTATCCTACTGCGTCACCCCATCGTATAACGAAAACAAGGGAGGTCCGGAATATTAACCGGATGTCCATCGGCTACGCCTTTCGGCCTCGCCTTAGGGACCGCCTGACCCTGAGCGGATTAACCTTTCTCAGGAAACCTTAGACTTTCGGCGCGGAGGGTTCCCACCTCCGTTATCGCTACTTATGCCGGCAGGGTCTCTTCTCAACCGTCCACCAGTCTTCTCAGTCTGGCTTCAAACTGTTGGGAATGCTCTCCTACCACGCATGGCTGTTACACCATGCATTCGCTGCTTCGGTAACAAGCTTAAGCCCCGTTAAATTGTCGGCACCGGACCGCTTGACCAGTGAGCTATTACGCTTTCTTTAAAGGATGGCTGCTTCTAAGCCAACCTCCTGGCTGTCTGGGCGTTCCGACTTCCTTTCCCACTTAGCTTGTATTTTGGGACCTTAGCAGGCGATCTGGACTGTTTTCCTCTCGACAACGAAGCTTAGCCCCCGCTGTCTGACTCCCGGATTGGTTGTTCTATGGCATTCGAAGTTTGATTGGATTCTGTAAGCTGGAAAGCCCCATAGTCCATTCAGTTCTCTACCACCACGACAAATCATCCGAGGCTAGCCCTAAAGCTATTTCGGAGAGAACGAGCTATCACGGAATTTGATTAGCCTTTCACCCCTACCCTCAGCTCATCGGAGCTTTTTTCAACAAACACCCGTTCGGCCCTCCAGTGGATGTTACTCCACTTTCAGCCTGGCCAAGGGTAGATCATCCCGCTTCGCGTCTATTCCTGCCAACTGGATCGCCCTATTCGGACTCGCTTTCGCTACGGCTCGCTTTCGCTTAACCTTGCTGACAAGAATAACTAGCCGGCTCATTATGCAATAGGCACGCGGTCAGACTTTCCGTCTTGCGACGGCATAGTCCTCCCACCGTTTGTAGGCACACGGTTTCAGGTACTATTTCACTCCGCTCACAGCGGTTCTTTTCGCCTTTCCCTCACGGTACTGGTTCACTATCGGTCAGAAGCTAGTATTTAGCCTTACGGAATGGTCTCCGTAGCTTCCCGCAAAGTTTCTCGTGCTCCGCGGTACTCAGGTATCGACTTCGAGTCTGGTTCGTTTTCACCTACGTGGCTATCACACTCTATGGCCCCTCTTTCCAGAGGGCTTCGGTTAACGACCAGATTGGTAACTCTACTGTTGTCGACCCTACAACCCCGGTAGAACCCGAAGGTCTTACCGGTTTAGGCTGTTCCGATTTCGCTCGCCACTACTCTCGGAATCGAGGTTTCTTTCTTTTCCTCCTGGTACTGAGATGGTTCACTTCCCAGGGTTCGCTCGTGCGTGACTATGGATTCATCACGCCGTACGGGGGTTTTACCCCCGTGGGTTTCCCCATTCGGAAATCCCCGGATCAAAGCCTGCTTGCGGCTCCCCGAGGCTTATCGCAGCTTGCCACGTCCTTCTTCGCCTGCTTCTGCCAAGGCATCCACCATGCGCCCTTAGTAGCTTGACCATAAAATTAACTCGACACACGGCAGCTCTGCTTCAATCTCATCGACATTGTCATCCCGAGCGGAGCATCAGGTTCGCGCTAGCGAAATTGATGCGCAGTCGAGGGACCTTGCGTTTGATTTTGAACTCGGCCACCACACGCCGCTTCAACTCTATGGGCCTAGTTGCCTGCTCATCGCGCGCCAAACTCCTATTAAGGTTTCCGCGCCCCAGCAGGCTAATTTCAGGCACTCATAAAAATTTACAACGCCTTGTAATTTGCCCAATCTATTCAGTTGTCAAATATCGTCCTCGCTGGCCCGCTTCAATTGAAGCCCCAGCAAACCCCGCACTCGGCGGGTATGGGTTTTACTGATCCCAGAGTCGTGCAAACTCCAGAACCCCTCCAACCCAATGTTCGACGCCAATCAAGTTGACGCCCAACATTAAGCTGGCTGATCTACGCCGGCTCGTTCTTCTTCACACTGTCCGGGTGAATCCCGCGCTCGATCATTGCCAGTCGCTCTTGATGCGCCAAGACCATCTTCACGCCTTCAAGTATGCCCCATACCAAGATCGCCGCTATCGGAACCAGCCACATTCCGAGGCCGAGGATGGATTGCATCATGAGCACCGCCTCCAGCAAGCGAATTTCTGGTGGAGCTGACCGGGATCGAACCGGTGGCCTCCTGGTTGCAAACCAGGCGCTCTCCCAGCTGAGCTACAGCCCCACTGCCAGTTTCAAAGTTTCACGTTTCAAAGTTTCAAAGTTTCAAAGTCTTTGAAACCTTGAAACCTTGAAACCTTGTCACCTTGAAACCTGATCTTGGTGGGCCTGGATAGACTTGAACTATCGACCTCACCCTTATCAGGGGTGCGCTCTAGCCACCTGAGCTACAGGCCCGGTGCCCCGTAGCCTAACATCATTGCTTCGTACTGTCATCCTGAGCGGCCTTTCGCGAAGGATCCCTATTCCCGGCAGTGAACCTAGGGTAGGGATGCTTCGACTTCGTAACGCCTCGCTTTCGCGATGCGTTACTGCACTCAGCATGACACGCAGAAGAATTTTATTCGAGGACAAGGTTGAACGTGCGCTCCAGCTAAGCCGGAGCTGACCATCATGCGAACGGAAACGAGAAAGAGAGGTCCGAAACGAGGCTCCCATCTCTCCTCCCAGGTTATGTGAGGAAGGACAGGGTACATGGCAACATCCTACGCGTGTTTAAACTCCATGTGTTTCGCAGACTGAAGTCTTTACAGAGATCGATCCGTGAAACGGAGTCGCGTAAGTGCCATGACGTTCTCTCTTAGAAAGGAGGTGATCCAGCCGCAGGTTCTCCTACGGCTACCTTGTTACGACTTCACCCCAATCATGAGCTGTACCTTGGATGGCTGCCTCCTTGCGGTTAGCACACCAGCTTCTAGTACGGCCCACTTTCGTGATGTGACGGGCGGTGTGTACAAGGCCCGGGAACGTATTCACCGCGGCGTTCTGATCCGCGATTACTAGCGATTCCAGCTTCATGGAGTCGAGTTGCAGACTCCAATCCGAACTGAGGCCGGCTTTTTCCGATTAGCTCCCCCTCACGGGTTTGCGACGGTTTGTACCGACCATTGTAGCACGTGTGTAGCCCTGGACATAAAGGCCATGAGGACTTGACGTCATCCCCACCTTCCTCCTCGTTATCCGAGGCAGTTTCACTAGAGTGCCCGGCTTGACCCGATGGCAACTAGGGATAAGGGTTGCGCTCGTTGCGGGACTTAACCCAACATCTCACGACACGAGCTGACGACAGCCATGCAGCACCTCCGCAGCAGCCTTTTAAGGGGAAGGGATATTTCTACCCCGGTCCACTGCGCTTCGAGCCCAGGTAAGGTTCTTCGCGTTGCGTCGAATTGAACCACATGCTCCACCGCTTGTGCGGGCCCCCGTCAATTCCTTTGAGTTTCAGCCTTGCGACCGTACTCCCCAGGCGGATTGCTTATCGCGTTAGCTGCGGCACAGCAGGATTGGGTACCTGCTACACCAAGCAATCATCGTTTAGGGCTAGGACTACCAGGGTATCTAATCCTGTTTGCTCCCCTAGCTTTCGCGCCTCAGCGTCAGTTATGGTCCAGTGCGCCGCTTTCGCCACAGGTGTTCCTCCCGATATCTACGCATTTCACCGCTACACCGGGAATTCCACGCACCTCTCCCATACTCCAGCACCACAGTTTCGCCTGCAGGCCCCGAGTTAAGCCCGGGGATTTCACAAGTGACTTGTGGCACCGCCTACGCGCCCTTTACGCCCAATAATTCCGAACAACGCTCGCACCCTCTGTATTACCGCGGCTGCTGGCACAGAGTTAGCCGGTGCTTCTTCCACCAGTACCGTCATTATCGTCTTGGTCGAAAGGAGTTTACGCCCCAAGGGGCTTCATCCTCCACGCGGCGTTGCTGCGTCAGGGTTTCCCCCATTGCGCAAAATTCCCCACTGCTGCCTCCCGTAGGAGTCTGGACCGTGTTTCAGTTCCAGTGTGTCCGTGCGCCCTCTCAGGCCGGATACCGATCTTCGCCTTGGTGGGCCGTTACCCCGCCAACTAGCTAATCAGCCGCGACCCCCTCTTCCAGCGCATTGCTGCTTTGATCTTGCGATGTTATGCGGTATTAGCCTCGGTTTCCCGAGGTTATCCCCCACTCGAAGGTAGGTTAGTCACGTGTTACTCACCCGGTCGCCACTTTACTCATGGATTGCTCCACTTTCTCGTTCGACTTGCATGTGTTAGGCACGCCGCCAGCGTTGATTCTGAGCCAGGATCAAACTCTCGTTTGAAACCTAGTTCGCCTACCGACGGGTAGAAGGTAGGCTGCCAACTCCATCCGCTCGAAAGGGATGTGATGGCGACCACTCGCGCCTCCGCTAAGAAGCACAGTGGTCTATCTTGTGAGATCGTTTCGGACTAATGCCCGAATCCGCTCTCTCACGACTGGCACGTTCAACCGAGTTGTCAAAGATCCGAATCGCCTTCCGCCTGAGCGGCGCGCCTTCAGTTCTAGACGGATCCACACAAGTGCGAATCCGGCTGTCCTCGAAACCTTTTAACCATATCGTCCGCGCGAAACCCTGTCAACCTGCACATCCCACAGCATTTACACATGTTTTCCACATGTGGAATCTGCTCAGGAGTGGGCGATCGGGGAGACGTTTCAAAGTCTCAAGGTTTCAGAGTTTCAAGGTCTTTGAAACCTTGAAACTTTGCCACTTTGAAACTCTGCGGCTTCTTTACAGCGCGCAACGATATAGCCTTCCGCCTTGGACAACAAAGCACCGAGAAATCGGCGCACGCCGAAGCGGAAGACAGAAAATTGAGAAAAGAACTTGCTTTGGAGGTCCTTGCTTTGAAGGTACCCTTCAGAAACCTACTGGTGTTTCCGAATCAAGTCCCGTGGCCGGGACGACTTGAGAACTCTACGCTCTCTGAATGCTTAGATGCCGGGCGGACACGAGAGATTCAAACAAATTTCGACCGGCTGCCACACGTCTGCTCTCGGTGGATTGTTTATACCAGATGAATGGGAAAAATTGCAAGGGGCAATTTGAAAAATGCGTGAGTTTACTGGTTTGGTGCTGAACTGTCGCCTTCAGTGCCTTTCACTGTCGCGGTACCTTGCGTGCTAGCTGTCGAAGCGTTGGCCATTGGCGCGACGGTTTGCCCGGCTGGCTTTGTCACGGTGCCGGTTTCCAACAGTTGGGAGATCGCATCCGAGGCTAGTCCGTTGGATATTCCTAGTTTCAGGGCGATGGCCTTGTGTATTCCTTGCGGCCACGGGCCGACGGGCAAATTCGACGCGACCTCCTTTAGAAGTTCATCGTCCATCTGAACAAGTCTCGTCGGCCTCCAGGCTGGCGCTTCCGCCGCCGCTATACTCAGCTCCGTATTCCGCAACGTTGTTCGGATTAATTCCTTTGTCGAGTCCTCCAGTTGGTCGTAAATTCCGGTCTCTTCGAGTCCGCTGAGAATGGCGCTTCGAAATGACTGGCGCACCAGTAGACCCGCAGACCCGATTATGCGTTCGCGAGCTACGTCGTAGGCGACGGAAGAATCGCCCAGGACGTCTACGTCGAAGAGCATCGCGATCCGGTTTTTTGAGCTCCCGAGAATCTTGTTCACTCCCTTCAGACTCATTCGAAACCCGTTGACGGAGATCGTGTTGCTTTCATACCCGCCTACTACGGATGACGGATTGATTCCCCGTCCTCCAAAACGCAGCTGTTGCCCGTCGAGCGTATGCGAGAGCTTGCCTTCTGAATTCCGTGCAAACAGTAGTACTGCGCTTCCGCTGAGGCGATTGCTCCACCTCGCTACATCCAGGACGATCGGTTCGAGGCGTTTTTCCGCGAGATGGTTCTTATAGTCGGGCCGCAGGATCAGTCTTTGCCTCCCGCTAAGCGTGAAGCGCAACGGCGGAAGGTCCACGTGGACGTCGAACTTTGGATGCCTTATCTTCTCTCGGAGATACGCACAAGCCGAGAGCACGAAGGTGCCTAATGTGGACTCGTAACGTGGCGACAGCCTAACGCGAATTGTAGTTCCCGGAGTGATCCTCTCGGGCGGCCTCGTCGCCGCGCGGAGAACGGCAACTCTTGGTATCTACACGTAGGACGTCCGCGATCATAAAGACGGACATGAGGCCTATCCCAAACCTAGAGATAGGGGTGAAAACTTCCTTCGAATGGCCCGACTGGAGGAGTAGGCGCCTGAACTCAGGACTCTCGTAATAGCTGTTTCCTAGTCTCAAGAAATACTCCGCCAAAACATGCTCGTCCATTCCGACGCCATCATCGTTCACCGTAATCCAGTGCCGCCCGGCCTCGTCTGTTTCCATCGCGACATCGATTCGGGGAGGTGTGCCGGGCTTACCTTCTAGCTCAGACCTTGCAACACAGGCGTCGATCGCATTCTGGATCAGCTCACGGAGCGCCGCTGCTGGATGCGAGTAGAGGCGCTCGCCCATTAGCAGCGACGATATTGCCGTCTGGTTGAGTTCCAATGACATGTCCTTGAATACGTATCCGAACGATCGAACTCGGGCACGCACAGAGATCGGCAGTTCGATCGAATACCTCGTCGTGATTTCGGAGGGGTTTCTCCTAAGCACGGCCACCGTGTCTCTGATCTCCCTCTCGATCGCACCGCAGAAATCCTTTACGGCCTTTTCAACGACTGGGTGATGGCTGTCAGCTGAGACCACGATCTCCTCGGGCTCGATCGTTAGCGAGTGGACTGACATATGCTTTTGCCATTCCTGAATGCTGACTTCCGCCCCCGGAATAATTCGCGAGCTAATTCCGAGGCTTTCGAAGAGGATCCTCGGCGTTCGCTCCCTGTCGAAATCGAGGATGTCAGCAAGCCTGAGGCATGCAGCGCAAAATTGGATGTTTGCCTGCTCGCCACCGAGTACCAAATCTCGCGGGTAGCGCTCGCCGTAGAGCGCTTTGACTTCCGCAAGAACTGCTGCATCGAGGTTGTGGCTGGTGCAGATATCAATGAGCGAGTCTTCGAATGAGACACCACGTAGCTCAAATAGATCGGTGCGGCCCGAGGCGGTCTTGAGTCGCGAAGTCAGCGCTCTGTATCGCTCGGGTGTGGCATGCCGCGGTCGGAGGTAGGCGCTCAGCGCTGCCTCATGGAGCTGGTAGATCTCTGTTTCTAGCTGGAGCTTCGCCTTGTCAGAGGCAAACTGTAAGCGACTCCGGGCTCGCGCAAGCGCATCCGAGATCTCTGGCCACTGCTGCAGTGAATCGAGAAAATCATCGGATTCAAGGATTCGCTCCCGTTCAATTGAGGTTATGCTCAGGCCCATATCATGGAGGAAGGCCGAGTAAATCAGGAGTAGACATTCGAGGACGGATAGGTTGTCGATCGTGGGCGCCGTAAGCATTTGCCCGATGAGATGGATCAGCTTTTTTGAATGGTCCCGGTTGTGGAGTGTGTACTCCTTGAAGGGTCCGGCGATGGTTAGGTCCACCATCGGGATCGCTGATTGCAGGAAGCTCTCCGCCCGCTCGGCTGCACCGTCGTCCGGCGCGCTCTTTTTGAGCAGCACTTCGTAGAGGCGGCATTTTCGGACGTCCGCGGGTGCCGCAGGAATGATCGGCATATCGCTGTTTTCACCTAGCACGAATACAGTACCCTCATGCGAAATGGGAAGCAACTGAGTCTGTTCTTCTTCTGGAAAAAGCGGCGGACAGGAGTGTCCGCGCCACACGCGCATCTTCTTGCCGCCCGTCCCTCGGCGGCTGAAGCCGAGGACATCGGTGTTGCTTGGCGGCACCCTTCGACTCGCTTTGCTCGCTCAGGGCAGGCTACAAGCTGAAGTCGTGCCCTTCTTGGTTTCTTTCTTTCCCGGTTCGTGTTGATGTCGGCGAACTTCCCCGCTTCTCGCAATGGACGCGAGAAACGGGGCACCCGCCGCGAGTTGCCACACATCCCGTTCGCTAGCTAAGCCCTTGTCATCCTGAGGCGCCGTCCTTTGGCGCCGAAGGATCTATGCAATCTCCCGGCGCCACCGGTGCTGCCAACGAGTCCTAGATCCTTCGCGTTGCTCAGGATGACAAATCGTCTTTGTGCTCCGACCCTACGCGGCCCTTTATAATCACTCCCATGGTCACCACGACGGCCGATTCCATTGCCGCCCACACGAAATATGAGCCGGTCATCGGGCTGGAAGTGCATGTTCAGCTGCTGACGGCGACCAAGATTTTCTGCTCGTGCTCGACGCGATTTGGGGCGCCTCCGAATTCGAACGTCTGCCCGGTCTGCCTGGGGATGCCTGGCGCGCTGCCTGTGCTCAACAAGAAAGTCGTGGAGTTTGCCACGTTGGCGGCGATGGCGCTCGAGTGCCGCATCAACGAGACTTCTATTTTTGCGCGCAAGAATTATTTCTATCCCGACCTGCCCAAGGGATACCAGATTTCGCAGTACGACAAGCCGCTGGCGGAGTTTGGCTACATCGAAATCCCCGCTGGCAAAGGAAAGAAGAAAATCGGCATCACCCGCGTGCATCTGGAAGAGGACGCCGGCAAGAGCCTGCACGAAGGCTTTCCCGACGCGGCCGAGAAAACGGCCATCGACCTGAACCGCACCGGCGTGCCGCTGATCGAAATTGTCAGCGAGCCCGACATCGCTTCGCCCGACGAGGCTTATGAATACCTGACGCGGCTGAAGGAAATCATCCTTTATACCGGCGTCAGCGACTGCAACATGGAGGAAGGCTCGCTGCGCTGCGACGCCAACGTCAGCGTGCGTCCCCGCGGTCAGAAGGAATTCGGCACCAAGGCCGAAATCAAGAACGTGAATTCGTTCCGCTTCATTCGCGAGGCGTTGGAGTATGAAATCGCACGGCAGATCGAAGTGCTCGAGTCAGGAGGAAAAATCACGCAGGAGACGCGCCTCTACAACTCCAACGAAGGCAAGACCTACAGCATGCGCTCGAAAGAGCAGGCGCACGATTACCGCTACTTCCCCGAGCCCGACCTGCTTCCGCTGGTGGTCGACGAAACGTGGAAGGCTGAGATCGCGCGCAGCTTACCCGAACTCCCCGAGGCCCGCCGCGCACGCCTAGTGAAAGACTACGGCATCACCGAATACGACGCGCAGGTGCTGACGTTTTCGCAGTCGCTGGCCGATCAGTTTGAAGAAGCAGCGAAGGCGGCGAAGAATCCCAAGCGCGTCGCCAACCTGGTGCAGAGCGAGTTGATGGGACGGCTCAAGGCCAAGGGCATAGGGATAGAGCAATCTCCGATCTCGATGAAGGGAGTCGCCGCCTCGGCGGACCTGGTCGAAGGCGGTACGATCTCCGGCAAGATGCTCAAGGACCTCTACGATCTTGCCTTCGAGCGCGGCAAAGATTTTCCCGTGGTCTACGAAGAGGAAGGCCAGCCGCAGCAGTCGACGGATACGTCGGCGCTGGAGAAGATGATCGACGATGTGCTCGCCGCCAATCCGAAGCAGCTCGAGCAATACCGGGCGGGGAAGACGACGATGCTCGGTTTCTTTGTCGGCCAGGTCATGAAGGCCTCGAAAGGCCAAGCCAGCCCCCAGCTTGTGAACGAGTTGCTGGCAAAAAAGCTGAAGTGATCTGTTCTTGATTGTGTGTTTCTGATTGTGTGGGACCGGGTCTTTGACCCGGTCGGTCGGCCCGGGCCGAGGCCACGATGCAGCCGAAATACGAGTATCGCCGTCGCCTCCCTCACTATCAGAAAGACAATCATCCGCTCTTCGTCACATTCACCACGGATCGCCGTTGGCAACTTCCCCGTGAAGCCCGAGATATTGTCCTCGAATGTTGCCTGAAAGAAAACGGACACAAGTTCGATCTGCACGCCGCTGTCGTCATGCCAGATCATGTGCACCTGATCTATTCACCACTCCGCCGAGAGGACGGCTGGAGTTATAGCCTCCCTGAAATCATGAAGGCCATCAAAGGCCGGTCGGCGCGGTACATCAATGTCGCGCTTGAGCGTACTGGTCCAGTCTGGCAGGAGGAGTTCTTCGATCATGTTCTGCGATCGAATGACAGTTTGGTGGATCGGGTGGAGTATGTCTGTGAGAATCCGGTGCGGGCTGGGATTGCCAGAGTGCAGGCTGATTACCCTTGGATTTGGAAGGGGAGGGTCCCGGTCCTCTGAGGTGTGGCCAGGAAGGCCAGCGCCCTATTCAGGCCGCCTGACCGGGTCAAAGACCCGGTCCCACATAGCCTCCCCACTCAACCCTCACGCCTACAATGGCTTCGCCGGGCCCCCCACTTTGGTCATCTAATCCTCGCTTCTGGGTCCTAGTACCATGAGACTGGGCCTGCCTGTCTTGGGCCGACCGATCGGGAATGGCCATGAAATTCAAGCTCGACCGCATCATCAGTATCGCGACCCTGGTAGCATCGTTGATTGCCATTGTTCTGGTTCTGAAGAAGCCCGCGCCGGTGGCTCAGCCGCAGGCTCCGGCAGCCATCGCGGAACACGCGCAGTCGTTCGACCGGAAGATGGCCGAATTTGAGCAGGCAACGCAGCAGTCGACGGCGAGCGCGGCCTCGTCGCCCTCGAGTCCCGGATCCGGACAGGCGGCATCGGCGGCTCCCAAGGCCGAAGTTCACATCAATTCCGATGAGATCGGCGCAGTTCTTGCACAAACGCTGGGCAACGCCGGTGGAGCGGCGCTTGCGCCAGACTCCAACATCGGCAGCGCCGCGCCGACCATCAAAGACCAATCGGTCACCATGGATGGCGACCTCGTGCACGGACAGTTCCTTACCGAAATTGCTGGCAAAGATGTGTGGGTCACGGTTTCCGGGCACATCGGCGAGAAGGATGGGTACGCCACGTTCGATCCTACGGAATTTAAGGTCGGCGATCTGAGCGTGCCGGTGTCGTTGGTGAATCCCGCGCTCCAAAAGAAACTGGCCGAGGAACGCGATCGGCTGAAGCTTCCCGACAATGTTGGGGCGATGAAAGTTCAGAACAGCGAACTGGTGATGCAGCAGAAGTAGGTTGTGCCAAGACTTGGCTGTGTGGGACCGGGTCTCTGACCCGGTCCCACACAAGTTCAGGCAGGGCCTACACGATTCTCAGTGGCGACCTTGCCGTACCAGCGGCCTGAATCCTTGAGCGTTCGCTGCTGCGTTTTGAAATCCACGTATGTCAGGCCGAAACGCTGGCTGAAGCCTTCGGCCCATTCGAAGTTGTCCAGCAGGCTCCACGCGTGATATCCGCGAACATCGGCGCCTTCGGCGATCGATCGCGATAACGCTGCCAGATACTCGCGGTGATATTCAATGCGGCGGTTGTCGTGAATCGCACCACTTGCGTCGGGCCCCTCGTTGTACGCGCACCCACTCTCGGTAATCTCGATTACGGGCCGGCTGTAGTCTCGCGTGATGCGCATGACCATGTCGTACAACGCTTTCGGCCAGATTTCCCAGCCGAAATCTGTTTTCGGTCCCTGCTGTCCGCCGTCCATCTTCACCGGAAATAGCCACTCTTGGGTGTGCGAGAAGCGTTCCATGGTGCCGGGAGCCGACGCGATCGTACGGTAGTAGAGATTGATGCCGATGAAATCCAGCGGCGCGCGCGTCTTCTCCATGTCGCCCGACTGGATACGCATGGCGGTCTCCGGCAGAAACGCCAGCGCATCAGGATAACGCCCGCGCAGCGCCGTCTCCAGAAACCAGGTATTGGTGATGGCGTGCGCGCGCTCGGCCGCCAGCTTGTCGTCCGCGGATTCCGTCGCAGGCTCGCACGGTGACATGCTGAACGCCGTGCCCACACGCGACGACGGGCGCGCCGCCTTCAACGCCCGAAACCCCGCACCCTGCGCCAGATTGACCACGTGCGTGGCCCGCAGAAAATCGAGGATGCTCTGCCGTCCCGGAGCATGTGTGCCTTCGAGATACCCCAGATCCACAAATGCATCCGGCTCATTGAAAATCATCCAGTCGGAGACGCGATCGCCCAGCGCCTGCGCGACGATCTGCACGTAGTCGGCGAAGCGGTCTGCGGTATCGCGGTTAGGCCATCCTCCGGCATCTTCCAGCGCCTGTGGCAAGTCCCAGTGATAGAGAGTGACCATCGGCCGGATGCGCGCCTCCAGCAGGGCGTCTACGAGGCGGCTGTAATAGTCGATACCCTTGGCATTCGCCGCGCCCGATCCCGCTGGCTGAATGCGTGGCCAGGAAATCGAGAACCGGTAGCTGTTCAGATTCATGGCCCGCATCAAGGCAATGTCTTCACGCCACCGATGGAAAGAATCGCAGGCCACATCGCCGGTGTCGCCATTCTTGATCTTGCCCGGAGTGTGCGCGAAGCGATCCCAGATGGACTCACCCTTGCCATCTTCATTCCAGGCGCCTTCGATCTGATAAGAAGCGGTGGCCGTACCCCAGAAAAATCCTTTCGGAAATGGCGATGCCGGGGAAGCGCTGAACTGCGCCATGGAAGCGCTTGCCGGAAGGGCGGGGCTTGCTTTGGAAGATCCGTTGCAGGCCGAGAACACCGCAGGCAGCCCGGCAGCGGCGCTGGCTCCAAGGATCGATTGCACGAACTTGCGGCGTGTCAGGCGCAACTAGACTGGATCTCCTTTAAGAGTTGTGACAGTGCGGATCATCAATTTTCGATGTGCCGGGCAACATTCTAGCGAAAAGCGCGCAAGAGAGTAGGGGAATTCAGGACCTGCGGATCAGGCTGCTTACTCGGGATGCAGGCTGTCATACATCTTCCACAGCTTGTCGGCGGTGGCGCGATAAATCACCCAACCCTTGCTCCCGTCCGAAATCTCGCGGAAGAGCAACTCGCCGCGGCGATCGCCGTCAGCATCGACCGCGTCAATCAATTCGAGACGCGGCGTGAGGTCGAGATGATATTTGTCGGTCACTCCGGAATAGATTTTGTGCAGGTTGTTGTAGATATCGGGATAGGCTACCAGCACGATCGAATACTGCATCTCGGCGTCGACGGCCGAGAACGCAACGCCCGCGGGCGGCGGTGGCATGTGGGCTTCGGCGCTGAGCACCATGACGGGCTGGTTGTTGGTCCACAAGTCGTACGCTTTCATCTGCACGTTCTCGAGGATCGGATCTTTCGTCTTCGGCGCAGCCGGAGCGTGCCGCGCTGCCTGCGTGCCCGCGGGCTTCGGCGTGATTCTGGCCTTGGCCTGCGCCTCTACGTAAGCGCGCACCTGATCCTTGGCCAGCGCGACCATCTGCTTCTTGCGGTCTCCTTCTTCGTCCTTGAGCCATTCGAACGCGAACGAGCGAGGGTCGGGCCCGCTGGCATCAGAGATCGCGGGAACCATGTCGATTGGCGTCGTGTTAGCCACGGGCTGAGCAGGTTTGGCTGCGTTCGTGGAAGATGCAACCACCGTAGTCGAGTCAGTCGTCGCGGCCTTTACTGCTTTTGTGTATCCCGGAATTTCATCTTCAGGCAATGGCTCGACTGGCTTCCCGCGGCGCAGAGTCGGACGGCTGTCTGCCGTGGCTCCGCTGTCGGATGCAGGCACGTTGGCACGATCGTCCGCCTTAACGTCATTCGGTTTAGAGTCGGACGGTTTGGATGCGCCCGGCGCAGCAGGCGCGGCTGAGCCAGAGGCTGGTTGGTTTTGGCCTGCCGGAGTCGAAGATGGCGAGGCCGGCGCAGGCGGCGAATCCCCTTTGGTCAAACGTGGCGGTTCATCGCCTGAATCCGAGGGCTTGGTGGTTTGAGACTGAGGCGCAGTTGCGGGCGGCGAACTGGGAGGCTGCGACACCTTCGTGGGATCCCGCGTGAGCCTGGGCGGCGCGGCACCGTTGTCGATTCCCGCCGGCACCGACTCCGCCTGCAACGCCTTCTTCGTCGTGTCGGTTCCGTTGGGAACCCACTTGCCGGTGGCGATCCACGGACTGGGGACATTGGCGGCATTGCTGTGCAGCGCGCTGCTGACCGTGAACAGTCCCAGCGGACTACCAGAGCGTTCGGCTTCGTACACCGTGTCCGTTTCGAGCGCCATGGGGACCGGATCGGCCTTGTACGCCGATGCGTCCCAGAACTTGCCATTCACCAGAATTGCCACTGGAATGAGCGACGTCTTGCCGTTCGCGGTCATCTGCAATACGCCTACCGCCCGCGGCCCCGCCTCTTTTTTTCTCGGGACCTTGCGCTCACCTGGCGTGATCTGCGGCCGCTCTTCCTGCGCCGACGTAAGGCTGGCCCATGACACCACGCATGCCAGCAGCATGAGGAGAAGCGATCCACGGTGCAAAAGTCTGCGGTGTAAAATCGTGACGAAGGCTGGCGGGCAGGGCGACGCGGTCCAAGCGCTCCCGGCGGTGCACGTCGATTTCCCTGGAGAAATGGCCATGAATATCAATGATAAAGCTCCCGACTTCACTTTGCAGGACGAGAACGGAAAAGAAGTCGCGCTTAAGGACTTCCTCGGGAAGACGGTTGTGCTCTATTTTTATCCCCGCGCCGACACGCCCGGTTGAACCATTGAAGCTCGCGGGTTCCGCGACACATACAAGAAGATGCAGAAGACGGGCGCCGTGCTGCTTGGGATCTCGCCCGATACGCCGAAAGCGCAGAAGAAATTCCAGGAAAAATTCGACTTGCCCTTCACCCTGCTCGCCGACGCCGACAAGAAAGTCGCCGAGGCTTTCGGTGTGATGAAAGAGAAAAACATGTACGGCAAGAAGGTCTGGGGAGTGGCGCGCACCACGTTCATTATTGGCCCCGACGGCAGGATCAAGCACATCTTCGAAAAGGTGAAGCCCGAGGGCCATGCCGAAGAAGTGCTGGCTTACCTGAAGGACTCGGCCAAGGGCGCGGCTTAAGAACGCAGTCCAGAGAAAAGGAAGGGAACTACTCCCGGCAGCCCTTCGTATCAATCTGTGGGGAGTTGTGTTCCCGCTCTCCCGCGTTCCGGAGGAACATCATGCGCGGTCTCATGCGAGTCGTTGCAGTTTCTGGAATCCTGCTTATCACTCTTGCCGGCGCAGTCGCAAAACCGGCGCCATCTCCTGCCGACGATCGCGACTCCATCGTGATTGTGTATAAAGACGGGCACCGCCAAAGCTTCGCGACAGCCCAGATCGCGCGCGTCGAGCTGAAAGCCCCCGCGGGCGTCGTCTATAAAGATGGCCACCGGGAGAAGGTTTCGGCTGAAATCGAGCGCATCGAGTTTGGTCCGTCGGAAGCCGCCATGATGCCCGGACGGGGGCATTTCGTGGGCAAGTGGGAGGTGGGTCAAGGCGACAACGCAGGGAATTTCTTCATCACGCTCGATGCGGACGGATCGGCGCGGAAGTCGATTGGCGCATCGCACGGCACCTGGACTCTGGTCGACGGCGAGGCGCGAATCAGCTGGGACGACGGCTGGCACGACGTGATCCGAAAAGTGGGCACCACGCACGAGAAGCGTGCCTTCGAACCCGGCAGGTCTCTCGATGACACGCCGTCCAATGTGACCGCCGCAAGAAACACGCAGCCCAAACCGATCTAGATCGCTCTGCTCATGTGGAGACAGCCGCCTCGGCTGTCTCGCCGGGGTGGTAGGCCCGCGCCGGTGCGGGGACTCTCGCCTTTTTGCCCTGCCGGCCCGCCAGCGGACATCCGCACCCAGTACATTTAAGATTGCCCACGCATGCCTGAGGCGCAAACCTCGACGCGGACCGAACCGATCCGTCCTTTGGAGAGGGCCTTCTTCAACCGCGATCCGCGCCACGTTGCGCGCGAACTGCTGGGGAAGGTACTCGTTCGGCATGGAGTCCGCGCGCCTCTGACGGCCCGCATCGTGGAAGTCGAAGCCTACCTCGGCGAGAACGATCCCGCTGCCCACTCCGCTGCCGGCAATACCGCCCGCACCTCCGTCCTGTTTGGGCCGCCCGGTCATGCCTACATTTACTTCATCTACGGCAATCACTACTGCCTGAATGTCTCCTGTGAGCCGGAAGGCCGTGCGGGCGGCGTTCTTTTTCGCGCGTTGGAGCCTCTTTCTGGCGTGGAAGCGATGGCCCGGGCCCGCGATATCGAAATCCACGGCCCCGAAGACCTGCGCAAACTCACCAGCGGCCCGGGACGCCTCTGTGAAGCGTTCGGCATTACCCGCGCCCGCGACAATGAGTGCGATCTCACCTCCGCGGCCAGCCACCTGTGGATCGGGGAAGATGGATATCGTGCTCGAGGCATCCGCACGACGCGGCGCATCGGGATCACGAAGGCTGCGGACAAGCCCTGGCGCTACATTCTGGACGGAAACCCTTTCGTGTCAAAGAATATCCGCAAGTAGATTCGCCTTGCGGCACGGCTGTACTGACCCTGTCCCGCAGCAAGCCTGAACCGGGCCGCTGTCACCGGCAACTTGACAGGGGGTGTAGACTTGCCTGCGGGTTCGAACCGGCCAGAATCCTTGCCAGTTAAGGCTTTTCGACGATCTGGGAGAGCAGCCTGGACCGCGAAAAAAGATCTCGCCAGGTTATTAGTGCACCTATTCGCTGGCGCGAATCATCTCATAAGGTAGGAGCCCGCGTGCCCCGCTTCGCGCGATTCTCGATGTTCCGTTCGATGTGTGCCGTGACGTACGCTGCGATCTTCGCAATGCTCGTTGGGGCAACCGTACAGCTCGCAGCCGCTGACGGAGCCGTGGCCAGCCGTCCTCCAACGACTTCATACATCATCATCGGTTTTGCCGGCGGGTTCGTGCGGCACGACGATCCGTTTCACGGGCCGGTACGGCTTGCGAAGAAACTCCAGCAGGAACTGCCGAAGGGCGCCTCGATCCAGGTCTTCGAAAACCGGCACAGGAAGGCTGCCTACAAGACCATTCTGCGACTGCTCGACGCCAATCATGACGGCGTCCTAAGCGACGAGGAAAAGGCGCAGGCGCGCATCATCCTTTTTGGCCACAGTTGGGGAGCTTCTGCCGTGGTGATGTTGTCGCGGGAGTTGAATCGCGCCGGGATCCCGGTGTTGTTGACCGTGCAGGTCGACAGCGTTGCCAAGCCCTGGCAAAGCGACAAGGTCATCCCGGAGAACGTCGCGGCGGCGGCGAACTTCTATCAACCCCATGGTTTCGTTCACGGTCGTTCGCAGATCACCGCTGCCGATGATTCCCGGACGCAAATCCTGGGCAATTATCGCTTCGATTACCAGAAGGATCCCGTGCAATGCGAAGGGGGGTCATGGTTTCAACATACATTCTCCCCCAGCCACTTGCAGAGTCAGTGCGATCCCCGCCTGTGGACGCAGGTCGAGAATTTGGTGCGCCAGCGCATGGAACCTCAGCCCGCCACCGTGGCGGCCCTTCCGCAGCCCTGACCCTCGGTGGCTAACGAGGGACTACGTCGCGGTCATGGGAACCGCGTGGTGAGAGCTTGCCACTTGCGGTTTCGTTTGCGTCTATCGTGTCGCGCTGACCGCCCGCGCCGCTACTGACTTGGAGCCGGGACGCAGCCACCAGATCAATCCTCCGGCCAGCACCAAACCAATCGCGATCAACTGCGTGCCAGTCATGGCGCCGCCGAAGACGGAGCCGCGGCCGGGGTCGTCGCGCAGATACTCGAGGAAAAAGCGCGCGATCCCGTAGATGAACATGAAGGCGCCAATGACCTGGCCGTCGAATTTCCTGCGCTTGAGCAGCCACATCAGAAAGAAGAAATTCGCCAGCTCCACTGCGGATTCGAACAGCTGCGTTGGTTCGAGCGGGACACCGAGCGGCGTTCCGGTGATGGAACTCGCCAGCGGATTGTGAAATGTCACGCCCCACCAGTGATGCGTCTCTTTGCCGTAGCAGCATCCGGCGGCGAAGCAGCCGATGCGGCCAATGGAGTGTCCAAGAGCGAGGCCGGGCGCGAAGGCGTCGCAGGTCCCCAAGGCCGGCATGTGGTGCCGCCAGACATACCACGCAGCCGCCAGGAACGCCGCCAGCAATCCACCGGAAAAAACTCCGCCCGCTTGCATCGTGTTGATGCTGAAAATCTCGCCGAGATGAGCCGAGTAATAGCTCCACTCGTTCACGACGTAAAGCACCTTGGCCCCGACAATGCCGCAGAGCACGACGAGAATCCCCAGATTCCACGCCTTATCGCCGTCGATTCCGAGACGCTCGGAATTGCGGACACTGATCCATAGCCCGATCAGGACGCCCATCGAAACCAGGAATCCGTACGTCGGCAGGAAGAACTTTCCTAGATGAAAGAGTTGTGGGAACACTGTTTAGTTAGATGCGGGAAATCAGAATTCGCTACTGGAACTAGTTTAGCAGTGAGGGCGAGCGTTGTGGTAGAAGCGGGTAGAATCAAAACCAAAACCTGGCGGACAGAAGTGTCCGCCCCACACAAGCAAAACATCAAAAAGCAAGCCGACCCACTGTGCCGTGTGACGGGGCCGAGAATGAACCCGTCGGTAGACGTTGGGTGCCCGCCGAGACCCTTTAGGCATCTCCGCATGGCGGAGCGTCGCTCACCGGATCTTAGTTCGAGTCGAGCTCCCGTTCATTCTGCATTGGTTCAAAAATCGGTTACCCGCCATCACCAACCCGGCAGGCCGGCTTTCAATCTGGATGCTAGGCAAATCTGGCGCACTTGGCAAGTGGAAGACCGCAAATAGTTGGCAGACGATTTGCAACCAAAGTAATCACCGGTTCACAAATGGGCTTGCCAACGGGGTTGGGGGCTTCATCGCGTTGGAGTGCGGACCCGCGGAAGGACTTGATTCTGCTGGCCAGTTGTGAGTTCATACTCAGGACGCAACGATTGGGGCCTTAGTGCGGAGTCGCTTGCGCGTCGGCGGCACGCCGGAGAAGTCTGCGTGAAGTCCAAAGTTCGTACGTCCGCTCTGGGGGCGGCGGCTATCCTATTGCTCACTCATGGGGTAGTGCTGGCGTTCTGGTACGGCACCGCGAAAGCGTCCTTATGGGGCGACTGGATCGGCTCCGCGGCAATTCTCCTCGCAGCCTTTGCCTGCTGGTCCGCTACGAACCGATCGGGTGCCTTTGGCAAGCGAGTTTGGCGCCTGGTTTTCTTTTCTCTCGTGCTCGCCCTTCTCGGGCAGCTGGCCTACACCTACTATTACGACTATCATCGAACCGCCTCGGGCGCGGTGTGGCCGAGCGACATCCTGGTCTTCTTCTGGGTCGTTCCGGCCCTGATGACTCTGTTTCTGAGTCCGAGGGACCCGAATAGCGGATTCCGGTGGCTGCGCTTCTGCGATTTTGCGCAAGTCTGCGCCCTCGTCCTGGCCCTCGAACTCTCCCTTCTCTATGTGCCTTCCCGCTGGGAAACCTCCGAGCGGGCGATGGCCACCCGCGCTTTCTATGTCGGACTCGCCTTCTTCGGACTGCTGGCTCTCAGCTTCCTGGTGCGAGGCCTTCTTACTCGTTATTCCATAGGGCGTTCTTTCTTTCTCCGCATGGCCGGGTTCCTTTTCGCCTATGCGATCACCACGAACACCACTCTTTTTGCCTTTGCCAGCGGAGACGTTCAGCAGGGCATTTGGACTGATCTGTTATGGACTGTCACGTATTGCATCCTCGTGGTGATTGCCGTGACTTGGGACGGCGCCGAGCCGGACGCGCTGAACGCGAACGTACCCTTCGCGCCGGGCATGCAGTTGCTGGCGCAGTTTTCTCCCTTGATCATCCCTGCCATCGTTTTCCCCCTTCTGTTGCGCATCGCTCAGGAGCAGTTCTTCTGGTCCGTATTCCTGGTGATGGTTTCGTTCG
The DNA here is from genome assembly GCA_963701935.1 of uncultured Acidobacteriaceae bacterium. GTDB lineage: Bacteria > Acidobacteriota > Terriglobia > Terriglobales > Acidobacteriaceae > Sulfotelmatobacter. The sequence goes on from CAVPBT010000010.1 coordinate 289,414, forward strand.
CCGGCGCGAGCGGACGCCTGTTTGTGGTTCACAGGCAGTTGCTCGTCAGTTCCCGCGAGTTACAGGAGAACCTCGGCCTTCTGCAGGGGATCACCGAGGGTACGACCGACGCGGTCTTCGTCAAAGACCTTCAGGGCCGTTATCTGATGATGAATTCCGCGGGGGCGCGCTTCGTTGGCCGGAGCGTGGACGACGTCCTCGGCAAGGACGACACTGAATTGTTCAGCCCGGAGGTCGGCCGCAAGATCATGCAGCACGATCGCGAGGTGATCGAGTCGGGCGTGACCCAAACCTACGAGGAACCGGCGACTGCCGCAGGCGTGACTCGAACCTATCTCGCAACCAAGGGGCCGTATCGCGACCCCAGCGGTACCGTGATTGGACTGCTCGGCATCTGCCGCGATATCAGTGACCGCAAACGTGCCGAAGAGGAGATGCGGCGGTCGCAGCAGAAGCTGAGTATCCACTTCGAGCACACTCCGCTGGCGGTTGTGGAGTGGGATCTCCAATTCCGCGTGACCGCCTGGAATCCCTCGGCCGAGCGTGTCTTCGGATATTCGCGCCAAGAGGCCGTCGGACAACACGGCAGCTTTATTGTTCCTGCGCACTTTCGCCAGTACGTGGACCAGGTCTGGCAGGATCTGATCAACCAGCGGGGTGGCACGCGGAATACGAACGACAACGTCACCAAAGATGGCCGCACGATTTCTTGTGAGTGGTACAACACTCCCTTGGTTGACGATTCCGGACGCGTGCTCGGCGTGGCGTCGCTGGTGCAGGACGTTACCGAGCGGGTAGCGCTCGAAGAACGGCTGCGCCAGTCGCAGAAAATGGAGGCCGTCGGACGCTTGGCCGGCGGCGTCGCTCACGACTTCAACAACCTGCTCACCGTGATTCTCGGATACTCCCAGATTCTGGCCGAAGGCGTGCCCGCCGGCAGCCGGCTGGCCGACAGCACAGTGCAGATCAAATCGGCGGCCGACAAGGCCTCCGGCATCACCCGCCAGTTGCTGGCGTTCAGCCGCAAGCAGGTGCTCTCGCCGCGCGTCATCAACCTGAACGACATCATGCTGAACCTCGACTCCCTGCTGCGCCGCCTGATTGGAGAAGACATCGAGGTTCTGACTGTCCCCGACAACACTCTAGGTTCGGTGAAGGCCGATCCGGGGCAGATCGAACAGGTCATCATGAACCTGGCCCTGAATGCCCGCGACGCCATGCCTCGCGGAGGCAAGCTCACGCTGGAGACCTCGAACGCGCTGCTCGACGAGTCTTATGCCCGGCGCCACCAGCCCGCGGTGCCGGGACGGTACGTCATGCTGGCGGTGAGCGATACCGGGCACGGCATGAGTGCAGAAACCCAGGCCCGCATCTTCGAACCTTTCTACACTACGAAAGAGGTCGGCAAGGGGACCGGCCTCGGGCTCTCCATGGTGTACGGCATCGTCAAGCAGAGCGGCGGCTACATCTGGGTGTACAGCGAACCGGACCGCGGTACGACCTTCAAGATTTATCTTCCCCGCGTCGATCAGGCGGTGGAGTCCTCAACCGCGGACCAACGCCCCAAGAACGTGCAACGGGGCACCGAGACGATCCTGCTGGTCGAAGATGACGCGCAACTTCGCCAGCTTAGTTCGTCTGTGCTGGCGCACTGCGGTTATAAGATGCTGGTCGCGGCCAGCCCTGAGGAAGGCCTCGCCATTTGCAAGGAGAACCATCGCGACATTCGTCTGCTCATTACCGACGTGGTCATGCCCCGCATGAACGGCCGCCAACTGGCCGAGCAAGTCATCCAGGTTTCTCCGAACGTTCGGGTTCTTTACATGTCCGGCTACACCAGCAATGCGATCGTCCACTACGGAGTGCTGGACCCCGGCCTGTGGTTCCTGCCGAAGCCGTTCACTTTGTCGTCTTTGGTGGCGAAGGTCAGGGAAGTCCTCGACTCCCCGACGCCACAAGCCAAGCCCGTCGCGTAGTCTTTCTTATTTTGTTCGCTCGGCCCAATAGCTGGTTCGCGCCAGCACTGTGGCCTCCGCCGCCTCTTTCAATCGCACGCGAATCTGATGCAGACCCGGATGCGGACTTTTCGGCGCGAAACTCAGCAGATAGCGGCTGTGCAGATGATTGGTAAAGTCGTTGACCCGCACTTCGAACTTTTTTCGCGTCGCGAAGAGTTCGTACTCGCCTCCCGTCATGGAAGCGATAGTGCTTGGGACGTTTTTCCTCATGGCCTGTGCCAGTCGGTACGCAAGATCGAGGATGTTGACGCCCTCTTGCATCTCGTTCTTGTTGGTGCCGCGCCCGGTATCGAGAATGTTCGAGAGCGACAGGCGAAAATGCCAGCGCGTACATGATGGCGTTGCTCTGTCCGATCGCGGCCACAGTGTCGGCAATCTTCCCGTGGCTGCCGTGGTCGCGGGTTTCGCTGATCAGGAGCAGGACGCGCAGGCGGTTCGTCGGGTTCGTTCTTGAGCAGCTTCACCGAGTAGTCGACCGCATCCAGAATTGTCGCTCCGCCATCGCCCGGCTGCAGATTTCTCAAGTCGTCGCGGATGAGGGTCTCGTCTTGCGTGAAATTCCTTGTGAGATCCACCTGGCTGTCGAACTCCACGACGGCAACCCGGGCGGTCCCCAGCGCGAACAACGGGTCAAGCATCGACATCAATCCCTGTATGCGCGGAAACTCGGCGTAAGCGCGGCGTCCCTTTTGAATCGCAACGACCAGCGAGATTGGCTGGCCTTCCGGTGCCTCATCGAGGCGTGCCGGTTGCTCGACGCCGTCGTCTTCCACGATGAAGTCCTTGGCTTGCAGTCCATACACGACTCCGCCCTGCTGGTCTTTTACCAACGCTGGAACCAGCACAACGTTGGATTGCGATCGGAGAGTTGTTTCTTGAGGGAGGGCGGCTGCCGCTGAGCAGCGCGAATACGGAGAGGAATATTACGGCGCGGCGCAGATTATCCCGCCTTGCGGTTCTCGCCCAGCACTTCGTCCAGCGCATCTGCTAATAGATGCGCCCGCTTCTGGTAATCGGTTGCCCCGCTGTCTTGCCTTTTCTTGAGCAGGTGATATTCATCGGCGATATTGAGCGCGGCCAGCACGGCCAGCCGGACGGTATCGATCGTGTTGGTCGCCTCGGCCACGGCGCGCATCTTGGAGTCGACATACTCCGCCAACTTCAGAATGTATTCCGGATCGGAGCCGCGCAGGTTGTACGCCTGGTCAAAAATCTCCACTCGAACGCTGGCGTTCTGCGCGTCTTTCACGATCTGATCCTTGGTCGCTGTAGCCATAAACCATTCTCCGTCGAGACGCAGCTTGCTAAGTCTCTGTTTGGCGCAACCAGCAGCTTTCTAGCTGGCTTCAGCAATCGACTCGATCTGCTGCAGCATCTTTTCCACGCGGCCGCGGATTTCCTCCCGCTCTTTTTTCAGCTGCACCGCCTCGCGCCTCAGCCGGACCAGTTCCTCTTCACGGTCTTCCATCTGCTGCCGCAGGCGCTGTGCGTCGCGCTCGGCCGCTGCCTGGGCCTGGCGCGCCGCCTTGTACATCTCTATGGTGCGATAAATCTTGTCTTCGAGCGCCTGAAAATCGTCCGCCGGAACCTGTTCTGCCACCTGTTCCACCGCATTCAAAGCCATGATTGCACTCTTCCCCAGAAGGTTTCTGGAACTTCCTCGCAGTATACTCCACATTTTTGTGGACAACTCAGCCGATTGGCCGACCTCCCGGCGGGAATCGCGGAGGTGGATTGGGCTTATAATCCGTGCTGCCAGGAGACTTCGGACTCCAGGAGGTTGGACCATGAATCGCGTTGCGTGTCTCACTCTCGGATTGTTTCTCGCGCTGGTTGCCCTGCCGTCGCGAAGCGCGGCCAAGACCAAAGTCGAACTCAAAGATGCGCAGGGTAGATCCGTCGGCGACATCATCATTTGGGATCAGGGGCCGGGCGTGGCGCTCGAACTCAAGCTCCACGATCTGACTCCCGGAGAGCATGCCATCCACTTCCACGCGGTTCCGAAATGCGAAGGGCCCGACTTCAAATCAGCTGGCGGACACTTCAATCCTGAGAACAAGAAGCACGGCTTCGACAGTCCTGACGGCCACCACGCCGGGGATATGAAGAATTTCATGGTTCCCAAGAGCGGCAAGGTGAAAACCGAATTGGAAGATGCCGATGTCACGCTGAAGGACGGTCCGCACTCCCTCTTGACGAATGGCGCCGCCATCGTCGTCCATGCCAAAGCGGACGATTACAAGACCGACCCGTCGGGCAACTCGGGAGACCGCGTAGCCTGCGGAGTGATCACGAAGTAGGTTCATGTAGCGACAGCTGCCTCGGCTGTCAGGTTTTGCTTGCCAGGGAATCAGCGGTTAAGCAGTCGACGCGGCCCGCAGCTTTGCCAGCCTGCGAGCTGCTTCGTCTAGCGTCTCCGGCTTCTTGCAGAACGCAAACCGCACCTGCTTCGCCCCATCCCGCGGATCGCGATAGAAGCTCGATCCCGGTACGCACGCCACGCCAATTTCCTGCACCAAATATTTCGCAAACGATACGTCGTCCTTGTATCCGAACGCGGAAATATCGGTCATCACGTAATACGCGCCTCGCGGGCGAAAACATTGGAATCCGGCCGCGGTCAACGCGGGCATGAGATGATCGCGCCGCACCCGGTATCCCTTGGCCAGATTCGCGTAATACTCCGTCGGTAAACTCAAAGCTGCGGCCCCTGCGTCCTGCAGTGGAGCCGGTGCGCCCACCGTCAGAAAATCGTGCACCTTGCGGATCGCGTTCGTGATCTTCTCCGGCGCAACTGCCCATCCCACGCGCCATCCCGTGACGCTGTAGGTTTTGGACATGCCGTTGATCGTCACGGTCCGCTCGCGCATTCCGTCGAGCGACACCATGGAAATATGTTCGGTGCCTTCGTAGAGAATGTGCTCGTAGATTTCGTCGGTAATGGCCAGCACATCAAACTCGACGCACAGATCGCGAATCAACTCCAGTTCGCGGCGGGTAAAAACCTTGCCAGTCGGATTGTTGGGCGTGTTGAGGATGATGGCCTTCGTGTGCTTGTCGAATGCGCGGCGCAGTTCTTTTTCGTCAAACGTCCACTCGCCGCCGTCGTCCTTTGGAGGACGCAGCTTTACAAACTTCGGCTTCGCCCCACTCAGAACCGAGTCCGGGCCATAGTTCTCGTAGAACGGCTCGAAGATCACGACTTCATCGCCCGCATTGCAGACCGCCAGCAGAGTCGAAATCATGGCCTCGGTCGATCCGCAGCAGACGGTGATCTCTTTCTCCGGATCGACAGTAATCCCCTGCCACACGCCCATCTGCCGGGCAATGGCATTGCGCAGATCTTTCGCTCCCCACGTGATCGCGTATTGATTCACGTCGGCCGCAACCGCCCGCTGCGCCGCCTGTTTGATCTCAGCCGGAGCAGAGAAATCCGGGAACCCCTGCGCAAGGTTTACTGCACCGTGCAGCATCGCCTGCCGCGTCATCTCGCGAATGACGGACTCGGTAAAGTGCCCGACCTTGTCGCTGAGAAAGTGTTTGCCAGGCTGAGACGTGCCAGCGCGAGAAGCCACGGGTGCCCCATTTCTCGCGCTCTTTGCGAGGATTGGCGATTTGGGGTGCTTCTTGCGAGATGATTTGGCTTTCTTGCGCTTGGTCGAAGTGCGGTCTGCCATAGCAGGCAGACTAGCAGCGCAACTAGGGAAGTTTCAAATATGGGGAGTATCGCAGTGCATCTTGCCGGGATGCAGGGTTGAGCTTTTGGGTGGCGCAGCGCTTTGAGCGCTGCGATGAGCTTCGAGAGGAATACGGCTTCAGCCGCTGAGGTTCCTCAGTGGCTAAAGCCATTACATTTTAAATAGCTGGTTTTCGCAGCGCTGAAAGCGCTGCGCCACCCAAAAGCCGCAGACACCCAAAAGTCTCAAACTGCGGGGCCTACGGCCCGTCTTTACGGCTTGAATCCGACGCTCTGCCACAACTCCGCGGTGTGGAACATCGTCCCGTTGGTAATCACATATTCGACATTGCGGATGTTGTGAATGTCTTCCAGAGGATTGCCATTGACCAGAATCAGGTCGCCACGCTTTCCCTTCTCGACGGTGCCGGATTCCTTTTCGATCCCCATGGCCCGCGCGGGCACAATGGTCGCGGCCTGAATCGCTTCCATCGGAGTGAATCCAGCCTGCACGTACAGCTCGATTTCGCGGTGAAGACTGTGGCCCGGAACCGTCTGATCGGTACCCGCGACCACCGGAATGCCCGCCCGGTGCAGCGCTCCCACGATCTCCAATTCCTTCTCGTATACCTTTTCGCCGATCTCGGAACGATCGGTCGGCGGAGCGACGTCGGTGAGTTGCTCGGCCAGTTCGGGAGCGACTTTGTCGACGCCCGGCTCAAAGCTGGCGGGCGGCTTGGCGGTAGTCGCGGTGAAAAACTCCATGAGCGCGATGGTTGGATCGACCACCGTGTGATGCTCTTTCAGGAACGCCAGCGCCTTCTGTGCCTCAGGCGATGCGAGGTCAATATTGGCTCCAGCCTTGAAGCGATCGAGCCGCGTGGCGCCTTCAGGAAGCGGCGCTTTCATGATGTCGGCGATGTATTGAATGTGATTGATCTGATCCTGTCCCGCTTCAATCGCCTGGTAAGCGTTCAGCCCTTCCGGAATGTGTCCAGTGACGGTCATGCCCAGGCGATGCGCTTCGTCGGCGACGGCTTTCAGTTCTTCGAGCTTCACCGAACTGTAAATCTTCATCTGCTGGAAGCCGGCCGCGTGGTAGCGGTCGGTCCACATGCGTGCCTGCTCCGGCGTGTCGACTCGCTCGACGCCAATCGTGTAAGTGCTCGACCCATCGACGATGCCCGCCAGCAGAAGCCGCGGACCGAGGCCGCGGCCTTGCGCAATGGCGTCGCGCACGGCAGTGATGAACTCAAACTCGTTGCCGCAATCGCGCACCGTGGTCACGCCCGCCGCCAGATAGATTGGCCCCCACTCGACCTGCTCGAAGTGCGCGTGCATATCCCAAAGCCCGGGCAGGATAGTCTTGCCGTGGGCGTCGATGATTTGTGCGTGCCTGGGAATCTTTACTTTCGAACGCGGCCCGACAGCGACAATGTGCCCGTCATGAATCACGACCGCAGAGTTTGGGACGGCGGGAGAGCCCGTTCCATCAATCAGCGTGCCGCCAACCACGGCCAGCGTGGATGCGTGACTGCCGGGAATCCCCTTGGAAAGTTCGGCGAGGTCGCTCATGCCGTCGGCTCCGGCGCGTCCCACAAAATCGCCAAGCGCGCTCTCATAGCCGTCACGGATGGCTTCGAAGTGGTCGAACTCGGCGTCGGTCGAGACAGCGGCGACCAGATTGCGATTCGCATCAAACCACAGCGTCTCGCGTCCCCAGATGAGGCCTTCGACGGTGTAGCGGTCGAGCTTCTCATCTTTCGCGCCATCATTCCCGGTGAGGTGAATTGTGTCCTGGCCGCGAGGTTCGATTTTTACGCTGCCGCTGGGAAGCGTCGCCAGTTGCGCGGGCGAACCGTGAGTAGCCCAGTAGCGCACCATGAGCATCTGCATGGTCGCGGGCGCGTATCCAGCAATCGTGAAGAACGGACCGGAAGGCGAACTGAGATCGCTCTGCTTGTCGCGCGTGCGGAAGTGAACCTTGCCGGCGTCGAGGGTGACAGCTTCGTCGATCGAGACGCTGCGCGCGGTTTGCCCTTTGATTTCGAAGGCCTGCGGAGTCAGGTCAGCGGCGCCGCGAAAGGTGACCGAGAGCGGCACCGGCGTGCCGCGGTCGGTGAACTTGAAATCCACTTTCACCGCGAGCGAGTCGCCATCGCGCCGGATCTCATAGGTTTCCTGGCCAATTGCCTGTTCGAATTTGTGCAGGGTGAACTTGCCCTGCTCGACGATGGCAGAGGGGGCACTGCCCGCGGTTTGTTGTGCACGTGCCTCCGGTGAAACCGAGGAGGCAAGGACAAGGCAGAGGAGTATCCAGACTTGTTTTCGCATGTTGGAAGAAACTCTATCGCAGCGCTGGAAGCGCTGCGCCACCCAAAAGCACAAGGCTCTTCGCAGCCAAAAGGCTTGAGGCCCCCTGCAAGTGCTACTTCTTCACCACAATCCCCAACTCGCGCAACTGCTTCTCGCTCACTGGTGTCGGTGCATCCACCATAAGATCGACAGCACGCGCGGTCTTCGGGAACGGAATCACTTCACGCAGACTTTCTGCCCCCGCCAGAATCATCACGATGCGGTCGAGACCCAGTGCGATCCCTCCGTGCGGAGGCGTGCCATACTCCAGCGCCTCCAGAAAGAATCCGAAACGCGATTTCGCCTCTTCTTCGGTCATGCCGAGCGCGCGGAAGATTTTGCTTTGGATGTCCTGGCGGTGAATACGAATCGACCCCGAGCCCAGCTCCGTGCCGTTAAGCACTACGTCGTAAGCCAGCGCGCGCACCGCGCTCAACGTGGACTGCGGATCATTCACCGACTCCACGCCCGCTTCCAGCAAACTCATGTCCTGCTCGTGCGGCGAAGTAAACGGATGGTGCGCGGCCATCCATTGTTTCTCGCCCTCATCCCACTCGAACATGGGGAAATTCGTGACCCAGAGGAATCTGTAATCCTTCGCCGGATCGCCGCTCTTCTTAAAGATACCGTGCTTCTCGGAATATTTCTGCGCCAGCGCCAGCCGCAGCAATCCCGCGGAAGCATAGATCGCCAGTTCGGCAGGAGTAACTTTGCGGTGTGCGGGCATGGCGGTCTGCGGCCCGGCCTGCGCTGACCCGGCGACCAGCACGACCAGATCGCCTTCCTCCATGCCAGTCTTTTTCGCGATCGCTGCCGCGGCGTCGGGATACTTGTTCCCAATGCGCTTGAAGTCCTCATAAACTCTGGCGCCGCCCTTGGAGTGGAACATCGGCTTGATGTCGTCACGCTCCTTGCGCGACAACTCGCCCACCTTCGGCGTGCGGATGGCAATCACCGGCAGGTTGGCATTAATCGCCAACTCCTGCAGATTCTCCGGAGTGAAGCACTCCCGCACGTCCGTAAAGGCAGGCAGCCGCAAATCGGGCTTATCGATTCCATACAGACGGATGGCCTCGTCATAGTCCATGCGCGCGAACGGCGTCTTGATCTCGTTACCCGCGGCCGCGAACGCTGCGGTCAGAAATCCCTCAACCACTTCCCACACGCGCTCGACTTGCGGATACGACATCTCCAAATCAATCTGGGTGAACTCAGGCTGGCGGTCGGCGCGCAAGTCCTCGTCGCGGAAACAGCGCACAATCTGAAAATATTTGTCGAACCCAGAGATCATGAGGATCTGTTTGAACATCTGCGGCGACTGGGGCAGCGCGTAGAACGTTCCGGGCTGCACGCGGCTGGGGACCAGGTAATCGCGCGCCCCTTCCGGCGTCGACCGCGTCATGAAGGGCGTCTCAATCTCGAAAAATCCCTGGCTCGACAGATAATCGCGGATGGCTTTGGCCACCTTGTGCCGCAGCCCAATGTTGAATTGCATGACATCGCGGCGCAGGTCGATGTAGCGATATTTCAGCCGCGTCTCTTCATTGGTCAGCGCGGTATCTGAGGGCAGGAACGGCGGCAGCTTCGACTCGTTCAGAATGCGCAGCTCTTCCGCCACCAATTCGACTTCGCCGGTTGGCATATTCGGGTTGATGGTGCTGCCATCCCGTAGCCGCACCGTGCCGGTCACCGCGATGACGTATTCGTTGCGCAGAGTTCCAGCTTTTTCGTGGATCGAGGCGTCGCGATCGGCATTGACCACAACCTGCGTCACGCCCGTGCGGTCGCGCAGGTCGATGAAGAGCAGGCTCCCGTGGTCGCGCCGCTTGTTGACCCATCCCATCAGAACGGCTTTTTTGCCGGCGTCAGACGCGCGCAGCGTCCCGCACATATGAGTCCGTCGTAAATCGCCTAAGAAATCGAGCAAGGTATGTCCTTCACAGTGAAAATTAGGGCGGAATGTCGAAACACCAGATTATAAACGGTCTTTCTTGTGAAGGACTTGCGCGCCCCCAGAAACCCGGGCGCCCCGCGTTCCGGAATCGGGCTGAAAATTCGCCCCAAATATGCCCTTCCGGCTATCCTAAGGCCACTGCCGGCATCTACTATGGGTAAGATGACCGCAGCCCGGCCTCTCGACGAAATCGCGCCCCCCGCGCCCGTTCCGCGGCTTCTGGTCGAGCTGCCTTCCTGGCCTCGTGTCTTCTTCGGGAACCTCCGCGATCTCGTTTTTCCGCGCCGCCTTCCCACGCTCGAATTGCGTTCTGCTCCGGCGCCGTTCTGGCCTGATGTGTTCGTGACGCGCCCGCTTCCCTGGGCTCGATTCTTACAGTCGGTCGTCTATCACGCCGTTGCATTCGCGCTGCTGATCGGATTGACTCGCTTCTTTGCGCTCCAACCCCAGGTTGTGGCTGCGCCAACCTTCGATCACTCGCAGGTGATTTACTACCAGCCGTCGGAATATCTGCCGCCGCTCGATACCCGCACCGAGCAATCGGAGCAGCCCCAGAAAGCGGATCCGGAATTCTCGCGGCAACCGATCATTTCGGTCCCTCGGGAAGCGGACAACCGATCGCAAACCATCGTGACGCCGCCCAACGTCAAGCTGAAGCGCGACGTGGCTATCCCTAATATCGTGGCGTGGTCCGACAAGCGGGAGCAGCCCCGACTTGCCATTCCTCCCGTTCCGCTCACCCCGGCCGCGGAAATCTCTCGAATCACACCGCAGATGCAGAACTCCGTCGTCGCTCCGCCGCCAGACGCGGCCGATCTCAAGCATCGCCGCAATGCACCCTCGTTGCAGAATTCAGTGGTCGCGCCTCCGCCAGACCTGCGCGCTTCGAACGCGGCCGGCTTTCAGGCTCCGCAACTCGCGGTGGTCGCGCCTCCGCCGAGTGTCGATGCCACCGCTTCGCGTCCGATCGGCGATCTGAATATCGGACAGAGTTCTGTGATCGCCCCTGCGCCTCAACTCCCGGTCGCCGAACAGCGCACGCTTTCGGGGCCGGGATCGCGATCTCCCGGTCTGGGCGGCGCTCCGCAAGTCGTTCCTCCGCCCCCGTCAGTTTCTGCCGCAGGATCCTCCGGCGGGTCTTTTGGAGCGCCCGGCCGCGTCATCGCGCTGAATCTGCATCCCGCCGTGGGTGCGCCTCCAGACCCACCGGCCGGGAATCGCCGCGGTGCTTTCGCCGCTACGCCCGAGGGACATTCCGGTGCCTCCGGCTCTCCCGGCGTCAACGGCAATGGCAGCAGCAAAGAAAGCGGAAACGGATCCTCGCGGAAGGGAAGCGGTGATTTACCGGCGGGACTCTACGTTGGAAGCACTACCGCGAAAACCTCGCCCGTCGCGGGCGAACCTGCTACAGGGTCAACCAACTCGGTCAACCCGAATCTCATGGCGAGCATCCCGCCGCCGCGCGTGACCAGCACACCGTCGCGTCCCCTGCAGCCCGGAGACCCTGCGAAACTTTCCGAGGCCGAACGCGCCGTGTTCGGCAACCGCAAGTTCTATTCGCTGACTCTCAACATGCCGAACCTGAACTCCACGGGCGGCAGCTGGGTCATCCGCTTCGCCGAACTCGGTCGCGACTTCAGCAGTCATGACCTGACGAATCGCGACGCCTCCGATCTCTCCCAGCCCATGGCCACGCGCAAGGTTGATCCCAAGTATCCCCTGCAGCTCATGCGCGAGAACGTTGCTGGAACCGTGATCCTTTACGCCGTCATCCACGTGGACGGCACGGTTGGGAATGTCCGCATCCTGCGCGGCGTTGACGACCGCATCGACCAATACGCCAGCCAGGCGGTCGCCCAGTGGCAGTTCCAGCCCGCCACGAAGAACGGGTCCCCGGTTGACGTTGAGGCGACGTTCCAGATTCCTTTTCGACCGGCGCGGGTCGGGACCAATTTCTAGCTTTACGGATGCTGTCAGGAAGTGTGGCGATGGCCAATCCGGTGTTCAGCGCCCGGCGGCTTTGCGCCTTTCGAGCGCCGAGTAAATCGCAGGATCAGTGCAGACTTCGTAGTAGTTCCGGTCGGTCCATCCCTTCACCGAGAAGTCGGCGGGATCGATGCGCGGAATGCGGCTCTCGCGCACCACAATCTTTCGGAAAATGTCGCGATCGACCGGCACGGTGGCGCTGAAGAGGCGGTACTCCCCTTTGTCTGATGAAGCCAACGACGGCGGCAGCTTCACCTTAAGAGGTTCGAGCGTAATCTCTTTCTCTAACTTGCGGAAGGCGGCTTCATTCATCCGGATGCCGCCCAGGTTGAAGCTGAGAATCACATCTTCCGGGTTGCCGTTCTCGTCCAGCTCCGCGGCCTGAAACGCATAGACATGGAACGGCCCCGCCTGGGGCTCCATCACCTTGCGTGCCCGTTTGTTGCATGAAGACAGCCGGTCGCTCTCGTTCAAGGCTTCCGAAATCATGATCTGGTGCTCGCCGTCCATCAGGTACAGTGGTGCCGAGTCCTGTGCCGTGATGCCCAGGCCCAACTCCAGACCCGGCATGCCTGAGCGTTGCATCAGTTCGTTATACCCGCGTACGATTTCAATGATCTCGCGCGCCAGCACGCACATGCGGCTCACCGCCAACCCTGGTTCGCCCTCACGCTCGAGAATCGCCAGGATGATGGCGTCACCTTCCAGAAATACTTTCTGCGCACCGTACTTTTCCAGCAGCTTGTTCACCGGATCGTAAAAGTTCAGGCTGAAGTACGATGCCGGATTCAAGCCTTTCTCCATCATGGTTCGCGTCAGGCGCGTGGAGTCGCGCACGTCGGCCTTGAGCACCACGTGGCGCAGGACCCGATCCGAATCCGTCTCGCCCTGCTCTTCGGGAAGCAGAAACTCGTAGAGCGTTCCGTTCACCCGCGACAGCTCCTGCAAGCGCTCGTTGCCCACCAGGTTCACGGAATCCAAAGCCGCGTTCAAGGTCTCGAGCCGGCGCAGATCGCGGTGATAGTGGAAGAAATCTCCCAGGAACCGGGCAGCCACCTTCGCCCGCTCGGCGCCGCGGCAACTCGCAACTTTGGCGACGGAGGCATACAGGCTGTTCGGTGAAAGTCTGCCCTCCTGAATCATGCGCTCGACGCGGTCGCACTCGGTGCGGTCGATCAGCGCATTTTTCAGCTGCTGCGCGTTGATTCGCGGAGCGTATTCGGCCAGCAGGGGAACCACGTGATACGAGGCGATCACGTTTTCCATGACGCACTCGTCCTCCAGCAGACGCACCCACTCCGCTAAGCGCTCCTGTTGCGCCAGTCCTTCGGCGGAATCCTCCGGGGTCCCCGTTCCCACCAGTCCCCGGGCATTTTCCGGGACGTTCATCCACGAGTCGAGCGTCTCCGCGCTGACATCTTCGCCGTATTGCGAACGCAGGAAGGTCGAGGCCACTTCCCGCATCCGGCCGTAGCGGTCCGGATCGCGGTCCCAATTCCCCAGCATCACGTAGTGCTCGGCGCAGAGGTAGTCGTCGCGCCCGTCCTCGGAAAACAGCAACCGGTTCAGAAACAGCGGATACGTAAAGTAGCTGCCGCCGCTCGTCTCTTCTCCGAACAGCGACCGCCGGGTGCGCGCCAGGGTGCTCTTCTCGACCTCACGCAGCGTCTCAAAGATTTCCTGCCCGGCCTTGCGCAGGATGATTCTTTTCCGCACCTGGAATGTTGCCAACCGTTCGCGGTACTCATGGGCCTTGCCTTGCCGCATGTTGTCGTAGCTCTTGATCAACACGCGGCAGCGCTCCAGCACCTGAGAAAACTGCAGGTTCATTTCAGCGCGCAGAAACTTGGTGACCGCCAGCCGCGCCAGCAGGTCGACGGACAACTTGAATTCTTTCTTGGCTCGATTGAGGGATGCGACTTGCAGTTCGGTCAGCGCGGCCTTCCACCCTCCGGGATCGTTCTTGGGCCGCGTTGGTTTTCCCGCCTGGCGCGTCATCCACGAAGGGCCCTGGGCCGGGCGCGAGGACTCGGCAGACAACAGTCCTTCCAACTCGCCGTGCCGCGCGATCAACCGCGCAACGTGCGCCCGCGCCAACTCCACAAACTTCGCACTGAGGACCACATCGTGCCGCAGGTTATCGACGCCCACCGAGATGCCCTCGAGCGAGACAAACGGAGTGGACGCAGCCAGATTCGGCGGCGCTGGTTTATCCGGCGCCCCGCCCAGTCGGAAAATAGGAATTCTCGGCATTCCTGAGTCAGGAGTCTATTCGGAAGTTGCTGATTTCAAACGGACATGTCGAGGTTAGCATGCTGCGTGCGGCCGCTAAAGTTACCTAGGTTACCGGCTTTAACTCATTGATTTTGTTGTCCGGAGGGAAGGAGCCTCTAAGTTTGCAATGCTCATGTGGGGACAGCCGCCTCGGCTGTCCGACCGGATGACGCCCGCGATTTGCCTTGGAGATCACGGCCGAGAAGGAGCGCTCGGAGGAATGGCCGCCCCTTCGCTGCTTGGCCTTGGCCCTCGCACTGTCCGCGCGCTACTGGCTCTTCGCCCGCGCCGACTCGAACTCATCGCCCTTCTGCCATCCCACGAGCTTGGGCTGAGCTGCGGCTTCCCATCCCAGGGCGAATCCGAACCGTGCCATGGCCGAGTCGCCCACGAAATCCATCTCGGGGTGGTACTCGTCGCTCGGCTGGTGATAATGCTTCTCCACGTACTCGCGCTCCTGCTCGAGTCCCCAGGCCTCGGTGTGGCCCTTGTACTTCATGCCTTCATTAATGGAGAACGAAGGAATGCCCACCCGCGCCAGGCTGAAGTGATCGGAGCGGTAGAAGTGTCCCGCCTCGGGCAGCGCATCTGGACGAATCGCCAGCCGGAACTCCTTTGCCGTCGCTTGCACCGACGGATAGAAGTCCGTCCGCTCCGCCCCTGAGACCTCTACTTCCTCCGGTGCTCCCAATGGCTTCACGTCGTCATAATTCAAATCGAGAGCAATCTTGCCCGCCGCAACTGGCGGATGCTTGCCCAAATATTCCGATCCCAGGAGGCCCTGTTCCTCGGCCGTGACGGCCGCAAATAGAATCGATCGCCGCGGCCGCTGCGCCCCCGTCCCGAAGGCCCGCGCCACCTCCAGCAGGATGCCGCATCCCGTGGCGTTATCGTCCGCGCCGTTGAAAATGTTGTCTCCTGGCATGTCTTGACGAATGCCGAAATGATCGTAGTGCGCGGTGTACAGCACGGCCTCGTCACCCATCTTGTGATCCGCACCCGGCAGAATCGCCACCACGTTGTTCGACTCGAAATTCCGGACCTTGCTTACAATATGCGCCTTGAGCTTCGCCCCCAGATTTACGGGACGGAAGTCCTTGGTCTGCGCATCTTTGAACATCTTCTCGAGATTCAGTCCGGACGCCGAAGCCAGCCGCGCCGCCACATCGCCATGCACCCACGACGCCACCTTCAGCGCTGGCCCTTCCAGCTTCAGATACGACTTTTCCCCGGAATTCGAATTGCGCACGACTTCCCACGGATAGCTCGCCATCTGCGTCTGGTGGACCAGAAGCACTCCCACCGCGCCCTTGCGTGCCGCCTCTTCGTATTTGTAGGTCCAGCGCCCGTAGTAGGTGAGCGCCTTGCCCTTGAAGAACTTGGGATCATCCGAAGGAGGCTCGTTCACCAGCATGAGAAGAACTTTGCCGCGTACGTCGAGGCCCTTGTAGTCATCCCAGCCGTACTCTGGCGCCTCAATTCCGTAGCCCACAAAAACGATGTCCGCATCCACGTCCGACTGGGCCTGCTGGGTCTGGTCGTAGGCGACATATTCGTCGAGCGGTTTCAGATTCATGGTCTCGCCCCGCTTGGGAACGAGAGAAAATGTGGTCTCAGGGAGAGTCGTGATCCCGACCAGGGGAACCTTCTGCATGTACGTTCCGTGATCTCCAGCCGGCTTCAACCCATATTCGGCAAACTGAGTGGCGATGTATTCCGCGGCGATGTCGCCCCCGCGTTGACCCGTCCCGCGGCCTTCTAGGAGGTCATGCGACAAGTAGCGCACGTGCCAGCGAATATGCTCCGGCGTAATCGTCTCCAGCGCCACAAACGCAGGCCCCGGCAGCTTCACCGAAGGGGCACTCTTCGCGCCCTTCGAGCCCCCCGCGCCGGCGCCGTCAGCCCACGCGAGCAGGCTGGCACACACGATCAGACAGGCCGAAGCGGCTCTCAGCTTTCCTTGCATAAACAGGTCTCTCCCCCAAAACCAAGCGGCGCGCTTGCCGGAAGACTTTTTTTGAAGGTCTAGCAGAATTGTAAAGGAGGGTTCGTCGAGGTTGTATGAGAAGTAACAGAGGCGGCAGCACGAGAGTGCACCCACTCTCGGAACATTCACGGGATCAAGGACCCGCCCGGACGTGTCCGGATGCGCGGTGGCCCTTCGTGTCATCAGTGGTGAGCTTGGTTTTGCTGGTGTGGGGACGGGCGCCTTCGCCCGTCCGCCGAGCGCAAGCTCGGCGATTTCGGCAGCCACCGACCCGGCGGCTAGTTCTTCGACCCTCAACCCGCGCGGAAATCGCGGACATCTTCGCCCGGCTTGAATAGTGCGGCGGGAGCGATCTTTCCCGCCTCGGCCATCTTCCTGTTGATCTCTTCAAAATCCGCTTTGACCCATCCCACGCTCGAAACCTCAATCTCCCGATCCTGCGCGATCCAGAAGATGGTGGGAACATTGGTCAGTCCGTAAGCGTTGGAGGCCGCATAGGCACGCGGGTCATCGAGCAGCACAGGGAACGTAACCCCAAATTCCTTATTGAACGCAGCCGTATCCTTGGCATCGTTCTGCGAAATGCCAACCAGTGTTATGCCGTCGTGTCCGTAGGTCTTGTACAGCCTCTCGTAAAACGGAAGCGCGTACTGGCACGTCGGACATGACACCTTTAAAAACACCAGCACTACGTCCCGGCGCGCAAGCTCGTCGCTCAGCGAGAACCGCTTCCCGTCCAAGGTCTTCAAATCAAATTCTGGTGCCTTTTTCCCCGTACCCATTGCCGCCATCGTTCGTCCTCCGGTTTGTCCTCGCAGAGTGTCTCGCAGCTGGCGCATGAGTCTGCCCAACCACTTCTATGTTAGATGATGCAACAGGCCGTTCGGATCATGAGGAATGATCTCCGCCTTCCGCAGAATTTTCCTCGCCAGTCCTGTAAGCGCAACGCGCGGCAAGCGGTCTACGGCGACCCACTCTCCGCCGTCTTGCTCCACCGCAGCCACTCGCCACACCCGCACCGTGTAGTCCGTGACCGTGATCGAATGTCTGAGCGTGAGGCAGGCATCGGTACGGTCGCCGGTTTTTGCTGTTGGGTGGTGCAGCGCTTTCAGCGCTGCGATCCTGCCTGCCCCATTGGACTGGGCTTTTGCCCCCGGGCCACCTTCATTTACTTCCGGCAATTCCCACATTCCCGCCATCAGCCGGGCGTCGCGCGCTCTCTGCACCAGAAACACCGCGCCGTCGCGGTACGCCAAAGCGTAATGAAGTTCCTTCTTCTTCTGCCGCGACGTTTTTGCCGATCCCTCTAGCTCTCCGCGCGTTGCGCACAATTCCACTACCGGACAAGTCAGGCACGCCGGAGCCCGCGGCGTGCACACCGTCGCTCCCAGTTCCATCATCGCCTGATTGAAATCTCCGGGACGATGCTGATCGAGCAGAGCCTCAGCCGCAAGCCAGAATTCCTCCCCAGCCAAGTGCCGTCCCGAAAATCGCTGCAGCACCCGCTCCACATTTCCGTCCACCACCGCGACCGTCTCACCAAACGCAATGCTGGCTGTCGCCGCCGCGGTGTATCGTCCCACGCCCGGCAACTCCCGCAATCCCTCCGCCGTCTCCGGAAACTTCCCGCCCCGGTCCCGCACTACAACCTTCGCGGCCACATGCAGCATGCGCGCCCGCCGGTAGTATCCGAGGCCGCTCCATGCCGCGAGCACCGAGGCCTCCCGCGCGCGCGCCAGCTTCCCAATCGTAGGAAACCGCCGCAGAAATTCGTGATAATGCGCAATCACCGCCGCCACCCGAGTCTGCTGCAGCATGATCTCCGACAGCCACACCCGGTAGGGATCATGACTCTGCCGCCACGGCAGATCGCGCGCATGCGCGTCATACCAGGCTAGCAGTTGCCCACGGAACATCTGCTCGCGTAACTCGGCGTCCAGTTTTGCTTGCACAGTCATGGCCGGAGCCCGCATTTTACCGCAGGGACGAACCCCGGCCTCAGAGTCCTGCGTGAACCACCGAATTCCACCCGTCACCATTGACCCGGCACGTTCGGCAGGAAATAATAACCCTGCCTGGCAATCCGCAACACCGCGTGAATCCGTTCACGCCGAGTCATTACGAGGAGCACCATGAACGACTTCAACCGCAAGGTGGAAGACGCTTCGGCACGTGTGAGTCAAACCATCAACGAAGCCGCCGAGCGCCTGGAAAAAGAGATTCCCGAGTTCATCAAGTACCTCAACGACGAAGTTGTTCCGGCGGTGCGCACGCACTCCACCAAGGCCCTGCGCACGGCCTCCCAGAAGCTCAACGAATTCGCCGACTACATGGAGCAGCACCACCCGCCCAAATAGCGCAGTCGGGCCCTCGATCTGCAGGCACGCCACTTCGCCGCGATCGCTTCGTCAGCATCGCCATGTTTCTGATCGTCCTGATCACGATTCTGTTCCTGAGTGCTTGCGGTCATCCCAAGCAGGCGCACGTGGCCGTCCCTCCGCCCCCACCCCCAGTCTCGACCCATGAGCCGGCCGAATCCGAGCCCAGTGCAAATATCCCGGCCGCGAAAGAGAACGCGCCCTCCAAGGCCTCCGAAGACACTGCCGACCTCGCCGAACCCACGCTCCCCGCGGACGCCAAGCCTCTGGCCACCGAAACCGGCCTCGCCAGCTGGTACGGACCGCCCTACCACAACCGCCGCGGATCAAATGGCGAAGTTTATAACATGCATGCCATGACGGCCGCGCACCGCACCTACCCGCTCGGCTCCATTGTGCGCGTTACAAACGTCAAGACCGGACAGCACGCGCTGGTCCGCATCACCGACCGTGGCCCCTTTATTCCCGGACGCGTCGTCGATCTGTCTCTCGCCGCCGCGCAAAAGCTTGACATTTGGAGGCCGGGCGTCGCCGAGGTGAGAGTGGAATTGATGCAGTCCGCCGCGACCGCCGGTGCGCCCGGAAAATGGGCGGTGCAGATTGGGGGATTCCCGCACGAGCCCGCCGCCAGGAAGGTCGCCGATCACCTGCAGCGCCGCTATCACACGGCCAAGGTCTTGTGTTTTAACAGCCCTGCCGGGGACTGGTGGGTGCGCGTCCGCGTCCTCGACGACGACCACGAGCGCGCCCAAAAACTCGCCGCCGAGACTGAAACCCCCGAAGGCGCAGTCTTCCTGGTGCGTCTGGACTAGGATCGTGGTGCGAGCGCCTGATGGGGCGCGGACCTGCCCTGAGCGAAGTCGAAGGGGCCCCCGCCCGCGTCTGGCCAGAACGGAGAATCGTCACTGTCGCAATCTCTAACTAGTAACCGTAGCCCTTGACCGCACTCGTCATCCGATAGAAACTGGGCAAGCCATGACTGATCCTAATTGCCTTTTCTGCCGCATCATCCGCGGTGACATTCCTTCGAAAAAGGTTTACGAAGACGACCATGTCTTCGCCTTCGAAGACATTAGCCCCAAGGCTCCAACGCACGTGCTCGTTGTTCCCAAGAAACATTTTGCGGGATTGAAAGAGGCCGAGGCCGCCGATGCCGAAGTCATCGGCCGCTGCCACCTCGCCGCCGCGCAGATCGCGCGCCAGCGCAACATCGAGCAGGGATACCGCACCGTCCTGAACGTCGGCCCCGGCGCCGGCCAGTCGGTCTTCCACCTGCACGTTCACCTGCTCGGCGGACGCACACTCGCCTGGCCTCCGGGATGAGGAATCCCTAGCTGGCTCACCGTCATCAACAGCGAAATGCCGGTACAAATACATTTACCGCCATTTTCGCGGCAAAGAGGGGGACTCTGTGACTAGCTCGTTTCGGAAACTCGCCCGCTTCGTTTTGGCAGGGATCGCGTGCACCGCCGCAACAGTATCTCTGGCACAGTCGGCCTCCAATCTCAGCCGAGCAGTCGATGACTGGCCATATTACGGTCACGACGCTGGCGGCATGCGGTATTCACCGCTGGCGCAGATCAATCGCAGCAACGTCACGACGCTGAAGGTGGCCTGGACTTTTCATGTCGGCGATATCTCCGATGGCAGCGGGCACAAGAAGCGCAGTGGCCTGGAAACTACGCCCATCTTGGTGGATGGTACGTTGTACCTGACCACGGCATTCAACCGTGTCTTCGCACTCGACCCGGAAACGGGGAAGCAGCGCTGGGTCTACGATCCGATGACTGAAATTGCCGGCGACTACGGCGATGGCCTGATCAATCGTGGCGTTACAGCCTGGCTCGATCCCGCGCGAGCAAAAGGGAAGCCTTGCCGCAGGCGAGTCTTCGAAACCACACTCGATGCGCGCCTCATCGCTCTGGATGGACTCACGGGTGAGCCGTGTCGCGACTTCGGCAACCATGGACAAGTCAGCCTCCGCGATGTGGCGCGCTATGTTCCGGGCCAATATCACATGACGTCTCCGCCAGCGGTCATCGATGACGTCGTGGTAGTCGGCTCGGCTATTGACGACAATTCGCGCGTCGACATGCCGAGTGGCGTCGTACGGGCTTTCGACGCTCGCACCGGCGCGTTGCGTTGGAAATGGGAGCCGCTCCCGCCGAACGAGGCCGAATCCACTCCGCAGGCGTCGGGAAAAACCTGGCGCACTGGCGCAGGAAATGCTTGGTCTGTGATGGCTGTTGATCCCGAGCGCGATCTCGTGTTTGTCCCCACCGGCAGCCCCAGCCCCGACTATTACGGTGGCCTCCGTCCCGGCGACGACAAGTGGGCCGATTCCATCGTGGCTTTGAAAGGAAAGACAGGAGAGTTCGTCTGGGGATTTCAATTGGTGCATCACGATCTTTGGGATTACGACTCAGCATCGCCGCCCCTACTGACCAATCTGCAGCATGACGGCAAAACCGTCCCCGTGGTCATTCAGGGCAACAAGACGGGTTTCCTTTTTGTGTTGAATCGTGACACGGGCGCGCCAGTATTTCCTGTGGAAGAGCGGCCGGTACCTCAGACGGATGTGGCGGGAGAAGTCGCCTCGCCAACCCAGCCTTTCCCTCTGTCGCCGCCGGCCGTCTCGCCCCAGAAGCTATCCGCCGATGATGCCTGGGGCATCACTCCGGAAGACCGGGAATTCTGCCGCGACCTTCTCAAGAGTCTGCGGAACGACGGTCTCTTCACGCCTCCGAGTCTGCGTGGCACGCTCTCAGTGCCGGGAAATGTCGGCGGGATGAACTGGAGCGGCTATGCCTTCGACGCGCAACACAGCTTGCTCATCGTCAACACAAACAATTTGGCGGCCAAGATGGGGCTGATTCCAGCCGACAAGTACTGGGACGCGGCCGATAACAACACGAAAGACGCAGAGTATACCCAACAGTCCGGCGGACCGTATGGCCTGTTTCGCGCCCTGATTTTTGCCAAAGCGCATCGTCTGCCGTGCGCGCCGCCACCTTGGGGCACCCTGACGGCGGTGGATATGACGAACGGAACGATTCGGTGGCGGGTTCCGCTCGGCTCGCTCGCGCCCGGCAAACCCGCAGTCCCCGTGGGCGCACCCAGTCTCGGCGGTCCGATTGTCACGGCTGGCGGATTGGTGTTTATCGCCGGAACGTTGATTGACCCTTCGTTTCGGGCCTTCGATGTGGAGACCGGCAAGGAAATCTGGAAGACCCAACTCCCGACCAGCGGCGGAGCAACGCCGATGACATATCAGACAAGGAAGGACGGCAAACAATTTCTCGTGATCGCGGCGGGAGGACACCGCGGAGTAACGGAGGAACCGCAGAGCGATTCAATTGTAGCGTTCACGCTGCCGTAGAAACTTCAGAAGGGATGTGCCGTGGGAACTTACTGTACCGTCGGCTCCACATCCTCCGGAGCCCCGTGCCGGCGCAGCAACTGCGGAAGGTTCTGCGAAAACGCCGACCGCGGCAGCACCATGTCGCATCCCACTTCGTGGGCCTTCTGCTTCAGGTCTCCCTGCACGTGCGACAGGAAGCCAATAATCGATGTGCCCTTCTTCAGCTTGCTCTTCAGCTTCGGAATCAGCGTCAGCGGCTTCACGCTGGCCAGGTTTAGATCGAAAATAATCAGCGAAGGTTTCTCGTCGCCATTCTGCGACATCTTCTCCATCAGATCCTTGTCGGTCTTCACGAACTCAACCTTTACGTTGAGCTTGCGCGCCGTTTCCTGGATCTTCGCCATGAAAAAGAGATCTTCGATGAAGGCAAAAATGCGCGAATTCGCATCTTCGCTGCTCGCCGGCAAAGGCTCCGGTTCGGGCTGCGGATATTGCGTGGCAAACCCTGGCCTCTGCCTTCCGCCGCCCTTGTGCCCGTTGTTGTTGTTGCCGCCAGCCAAAGCTGCGCGGTAGCTGTGATCCATGGGCGCGGTGTAGATGCCGTCTTTGTTTTCCCGGCTCAGGCCTTGTCCGGGCCGCTGTCCGCGCTGGTTGTGGGGACGGCGGCCGCGCCGTCTGCGTCTTCCGCCTCCTCCTCCACCACCGGAGGGTCTTCCTGGTCCTGCGTTCATAGTCCTCTCAAGCTTTTGCGTGCATGTGCAGAATTTTACAGATCCCAAAGGCCCCGCCAGTCGCCGGATCCCGCCGTTTCAGGCGAAGCCCCGCCTCTCACACAAAATCGGATCGACGCAATTGCGGGTAGCGACTGGACACACTGTGGAACGAACCCCAACTCTTCAAACGAACTGCTATTCGAGAATGAAACCTTGTTACTTTTTGACTCAGTATCGATTTTCCGTTTATCGGATCCGTCAGGCGCCGCCTCGAATCGGCTGGCGCGGAAGGCCTGCGCGGGAACGAGGCCTAAATGAGAACAACTTTATGGTACTCGCCATTGGCCAACCGCGCAAGGCCCCAGCCGCCCACATTTTGCACAGGAGGCCATGCCTGGTAGGATTCTGTCCCACTCCGACTCAGGACTCCCGGGAGCCGGAAGCCGAACGCCGGAAGCCGCACTTCACATCCCGCTCGATACTTCTCGCGCCCACTGCTGTGCCTGCCAGTAAAACCCGGCAACTTCTTCGGCCTCCACATGCAGGTTCCGGCTCAGCTCCGCCGCGGCGGCCCACTCTCCGCTCTCATGCGCCAGCATCAATTGGAACACGGGACGTAATTCGCTCGGCTTTCCCAACAGCACCGCCTTGGTGGCGTGATCCAGCGGGATCTTGTCCAGCACTTCTGCCATCGGCATTTCCATCATGGCATCGATCAGCGACAACAGCCCCAGGAGGAATAAGTCTGATTCGCCATGGTGGACTCGCGGCGCCAGCAATTCTCCAAACCGCCCTCGCACCAACGCGGACAACACCAGGTCGCTCGTCTTCTCCTGCCCGGCTCCCACGGCTGCCACCAGCCGCACCCACCGCCGCACGTCGCGCTCTCCCAGTATCGACAGCGCGTGCCGCACCGAATGGATTTCGCTCTGGAACGCAAACATCGCCGAATTCAAATATCGCAGCAGGCGGTAACACACCGATGCCTCGGCCTTGATCAGCTTTTCCAGTTCGGGCAAATCCAGGTCCGGACGCGATACCTCCTGCAGCATTCGCAGATAGTTCATCCGGTTTGCCGGCATGTCGCGCGTGTTCATCATCTCCGGACGCCGAAAGAAATAACCCTGGAAATACACAAAGCCCAGATCCCGCGCGCGCACAAATTCCGCCCGCGTTTCGATTTTCTCCGCCAGCATCCGGCAGCGCCACGGCCCAAACTGCTTGATGAGCGCCCGGCGCTCATCTTCGGTCGTCAATTGCATTTCGACCTTGATGATGTCCGCCATCTCCGCCAGCCCTTCCCGCGGATCATTGGCCACATAGTCATCCAGTGCGATCATGAACCCCGCCTCTTTCAGACGCTGGCAGGCCGCCATCACATCGGGATCCGCGGGAACGGATTCCAGAACCTCCACCACCGTCAACGTTGAGGGCAGCAGTGTGACCAGTCCCTTAATCAGGGTGTCGCGCGTGCAATTCACAAACGCGCGCCGCCCGTCGCACAACACGTCCAGTCCCATCAGCAGCGTTCGGTCCAGGGTGGCTCGCGACGCCTCATCCGTGTCGCCGTGAAACGCATTTTCCAGGCCGTCTCGAAACAGCAGTTCGTATCCGAATACCTTCTCTTCCCGGTCAAAGATCGGTTGCCGCGCCACATACCGCAACGGCCTCGCATCCGGCACCCGCGCCACACCTTGTCCAGCAGACATGTTTCCCTCGTCCTTCCTATCGGCAGCAACCCAAAAAACCTGAGGGCGACTGCACAACTCGAAGAGAGACATGATGTTGATTCTCCTTCGTGTACCTTCGTGTCCTTTGTGGTTCATGCTCTTTCGTGTGTGACGAGAAGAAAGCCCGCCGCGCCCATTGGAGATTTCTCCGTCCGAGAACTCGCGCCGTATAGAATGATCCCCGCTCTAAGCCGAGGCCCGAGGAGGCCCATGCCCGATTCACCCCAGTCCGTCCCCAACCCCAACTCAGCCAGCGCCGGCATGCGGCGCCAGTTCGAGATCTACCAGCTCGGCCTCGCGGGAAAGAAACTCTCGATCCCAATCCCACTCGCACAACTCGAGAAGAAGGCCGCCGAAGGTCTCTCACCGCAGGCTTACGACTACGTTGCGGGAAGTGCCTCCGGTGAACGCACCGCCCGCGCCAACCTCGCCGCCTTCGATCGCTGGCGGATCGTCCCGCGCATGTTGCGCGACGTTTCGCAGCGCGACCTCACTGTCGAACTCTTCGGCCACACTCTGCCCGCTCCGGTTTTGCTGGCGCCCGTCGGTGTGCAGAACATCATTCACCCGGAAGCCGAAGTTGCCGTGGGCCGCGCTGCCACATCGCTGGGCGTGCCCTTCGTTGTAAGCACCGTGTCTTCCCGCCCCATCGAAGAAGTTGCTCAAGCGATGGCCAACGCTCCGCGCTGGTTCCAACTGTACTGGGGCAAAGATCACGAACTGACGACAAGCCTGCTGCAGCGCGCGGAAAAGTCAGGCTACTCCGCGCTCGTCGTCACCCTCGACACCGCCATGCTGGGATGGCGCGAACGCGATCTTCAGTATCCCTATCTTCCATTCCTGCTCGGCCACGGACTCGCCAACTATTTCACCGATTCCGTTTTCTGCTCGCGCCTCTCGCAACCCCCGGCCACCGATCCCGCCGCTGCGATTCGCCTGTGGGCAGGGCTGTTCTCGAACACCGCACTCACTTGGACCGATCTCGCATGGCTGCGCCGGCAAACGAAGTTGCCGATTCTGTTGAAAGGAATCCTCCATCCCGACGACGCCCGCCTCGCTCTCGACCATGGTGCCGACGGCATCATCGTCTCCAACCACGGAGGCCGTCAGGTGGATGGTGCGATTGCCGCACTGGACGCGCTGCCCGCGGTTGCCGCCGCGATTCAAAACAAAATTCCCATCCTCTTCGACAGCGGCATCCGTTACGGTGCCGACGCCATCAAGGCGCTCGCCCTTGGCGCTCGTGCCGTCCTCCTGGGGCGTCTCTATATCTGGGGCCTCGCCGTCGCCGGCGAAGAAGGGGTGCGCGATGTGGTGCAGAACTTCCTGGCCGACCTGGACCTAACGATGGGACTCAGCGGATTCCGCTCAGTCAGGGAATTGGAAGCGTCGATGCTGACGCGGGAGTGATGACGTCGAGAAATGGATGGGTAGAACTGAAGGGGGAGCCCCATCCTTCTCGCGTTTTTTGCGAGAGGGTGGGGATTTTGACTTGAGTCTTTGCGTACTGCGGATAGATGGCGCTAGACCCTCTGCACCCCACCCAACCCTGCGAGCGCCGCCACAATCTTCCCCGACCACTGTGCCACTTCATCCTCGCGCAGCGTGCGCTCGGCAGACTGAAAACGAACCCGCAACAATACAGAATATTTCCCCGTAGCAATCGACCCGCCGCGGAAAATCTCCACCGGGCAGAACTCCCGCAACTCGGCGATGCTCAGGCCCGTGACCGTCGCCTGCATATCTGCAAACGAAACACCATCATCAAATACAAACGAGAAATCCCGCTCCACCGCCGGATATTTCCCCAGCGGCGCGAACTTCACCGTCCGCAGCCCGGTCTTGTACAACTGCTCCAGATCGATCTCCGCCAGAAACACGTCCTGCCGCAGCTTGCGTGCCGCCGCCACTTCCGGATGGATCTGTCCAAACTGGGCCACCACTGTGCTGTTCACCCGCGCCCGCGCCGACCGCCCGGGATGAAAATACTCCGCCGTCTCCCGGTCATAACTCACCTCAGCGGAAAATGCGGCCAGCAGATTCTCCACGTCCCCTTTGAATCCGCGAAACACTTCCGTCGCCGCCGCCTGCTCACCCTTGCTCACATCGAGAGCGCCACCTTCGGGCAACGCAGCACGCACCGCGGCAGCCGTCGCTCCCAGGCACGCCCGCCGGGGTTCCACGCGAGGCTCGCCGGACGACCCACCCGACAACTCATACACGCTACCCATCTCAAACAGTCGCGCCTCGGCCACATCGCGATTCAAATTCCACGCCAGCATATCGAGCATGCCCGGCGCCAGCGATGTGCGCATCACAGAGGCTTCGTCGCTTAAGGGATTCTCCAACTCCAGAACTTTCGCGGAAGAAAACTTCTCTGCGTCCGCGTGCGAAATAAATGTCAGGGACAGCGCCTCGTTGTATCCCAGAGCCAGCGCCCGCTCGCGCAAAGTCGCATCCATCGCCGCATGCGGCAACTCGACCACGGCGCCGCTATACGCCGGCAGCGTATTCTCGAACTTGTCGTACCCATGCAGCCGCGCGATCTCTTCGATCACGTCGATCTCGCGCTCCACATCCAGCCGCCAGCTGGGAATATGCACGCGGAACTGCTCATCACTCTGTCCCTCGGGAATCAGCGAAAAGCCCAGCCGCTTCAGCAATTGATAGATCTGCCCCGAGTCCAGACTTCCGCCCAGAATGCGCCGCACATCCGCCACATGCAGCACCACGGGAGCCTGATCCATTGGCTTCGAGACCACATCGACTACGTCGCCAACCAGTTCCCCGCCACCCGACTCAAGAATCATTTGCGCCACAAGATCGCACGACAATACGGTCGATTCGAAATCCGCCCCGCGCTCAAACCGGTGCGACGCATCGGTATGAATCCCGTGCCGCCGCGACATCTTCCGCACAATCCCCGGATCCCACCAGGCCGATTCGATCACGATGTTCCGCGTCTTCTCGGTGATCATGGTGTCGTACCCGCCCATCACACCGGCGAGGCCGACAGGCTTTTTCGCATCGCACACGACCAGATCTTCGGACGTCAGCTTGCGCTCCACTCCGTCGAGAGTCTTCAACGTCTCGCCGTCCCGCGCCTTCCGGACAACAATCCTTCCGCCCTCGAGCAGGTCCATATCGAACACGTGCGTGGGCTTCCCGATTTCCCAGAGCACGTAATTGGTAGCATCGACGGCATTCGAGATCGGCCGCTGATCGAGCAGTTGCAAGCGGTGCGCGATCTTCTCGGGCGAAGGCTTGATGCGAGTCCCACGAATCACGCGCGCCGAGAACCGCGGACAAAGCGCAGGCTCCTCGACGGTGATCGGGAAAGATTCTCCATTCGGGGGTTTAGCGGAAGCCGGAAGCCGGAAGCCGGAAGCCGGCTTCAGCGGCAGATCGTAAATCGCCGCCGCCTCCCGCGCCACGCCATAATGATTCATCGCGTCGGGACGATTCGTCCCAATCTCCATCTCAAACACGGTATCGGCGCCCGTGCCGCTGATCCCCTCGACCGAAATCCCAACATTGGTCAAGTCCTCAGCCAGCCGCCGGTCGTCGACGGTGAGATCGACAAAGTCGCGAATCCATTGTGGAGAGAGTTTCATTCCTCAAGCTCTGTCATCCTGAGCGAGGACTTGCTTCACGCGAGTGAAGCAAGCCGCAGTCGAAGGATCCCTTTCATCTCACTCAATCGGTGGCCTTGCGAGGAGTTCTTTCCAACAGCGAATGAGAGAACGCCTTGAAGAATCCGTTGTCGTGCCGGCTCACAGGATCCTTCGACTCCGCAAGAGCTTCACTTTCGTGTAGCTCTTGCTCCGCTCAGGATGACAACTCCTACCCGAATTGTTGCAAGAACCGCACATCCCCCTGAAAGAAATACTGCAGATCATCCACGCCGTACTTCAACAGCGCGAGCCGGTCCACGCCCATACCAAACGCGAATCCCGAAACCTTCTTCGGGTCATACCCGTTGTCCTTCACGAACTCAAACACATTGGGATCGACCATGCCGCATCCCAGCACTTCGATCCATCCCGTCTGCTTGCACGGACGGCACGGGGCATCATCCGGCCCGCGCTTCCCGCTTCCACCGCAAATGAAGCAGGTGACATACAGCTCCGCGCTGGGCTCGGTGAAAGGGAAGAACGACGGCCGGAAATGCGTCTTCACCGACGAGCCGAACAGTGCCTTCATGGCGTGATCGAGCGTCCCCTTCAAATCTCCAAAGGTAATGTTGGTGTCGACCGCCAGCCCTTCGATCTGATGAAACATCGGCGAGTGGCTCGCGTCCGGAGGATCGTTGCGATGCACCGTCCCCGGAATGACGATGCGAATCGGCGGCCGCATCTTCTCCATAGTGCGAATCTGCACTGGAGATGTATGCGTGCGCAGCAGCAAGCGCTCGCGCTGCGGCTTCGACTGCTGACCGGCGATGAACAGCGTATCCTGCGTATCGCGCGCCGGATGGTTCGGTGGAAAATTCAGCGCCTCGAAGTTGTAATAGTCCGTCTCGACGACGGGGCCTTCAGCAACGGAATAGCCGAGTTTCTGGAAGACGCCCACAATCTCGCGCCACGTCCGCATCACGGGATGCTCCGCCCCGATCGGACGCCGCACACCGGGAAGGGAGATGTCGACGCGCTCCGCCGCGAGCGAATCACCGACAGAGCCGGCTACCTTCGCTCCCTCGACGAGTTGCGTAATGCGCGCCTTCAACTCGTTGACGCGAATCCCGGCCTCGCGCTTCGCCTCTTTCGGCGCGCCCTTCAGCCACAAATCATTAATCTGTGTCAGGATCCCGTTCTTGCGCGCCATCCACCGGTCGCGAAACGCCTTCAGTTCCGCATCACTGCGGACTTCAGCAGCTTCGCCCGTACACGCAGCAACGCACTCGCCCGCAGCCTTCTCTAGCGCCGCCGCCGAATAGTCGGTCAGTTTGGGAACGGTGTATGCCACGATGGTCTGCATCACGGTTGTCTGCAAAACGCCTTGTCATCCTGAGCGCGCATTTTGCGCGAAGGACCTATGCAACTCCCAGCGAACTGCACAGGTTCTTCGCTTCGCTCAGAATGACAAAGCTAGTGGATAACGATACGAAATGAGAAGCCAGATGTTCCGGAAGCCGAAAGCCGAAAGCCGGAATCCGTCTTACGCCGCCCCGATCGCGCCCTTGGCCTGCGTCGTCAGGCTGGCAAATCCTGCCGGATCTTTCACCGCCAGGTCCGCCAGAATCTTGCGGTCCAGTTCGATGCCCGCCAGCTTCAATCCATGAATGAACTGGTTGTAGCTCATCCCGTTCAGCTTGGCCGCGGCGCCGATGCGCACGATCCACAACGAGCGGTATTGCCGCTTGCGCTGCTTGCGCCCGGAGTAGGCAAACTTCAGTCCGCGCTCCACCGCTTCTTTTGCCGAGCGGTACAGCTTCGACTTAGTGAGGAAGTACCCGCTTGCGCGGTCTAATATCTTTTTGCGTTTGGCGCGGCGTTTGGTCCCGCGTTTTACACGAGGCATGGTGTTCTCCTTTTTGGTTTCATGGTGCTGGCGGCTGGAGGTAAGGATGATTCGCCGTGGCGGCGATCTCTGGCCTCTTCACGCGCCCGAGGAATTGTGCGATTGATTGATCGGGTGATTGTGTGATTGGTCCGCGGTAAGTGGTTCCAATCGCTCAATGACTCAATCGCTAAATCGCCCAATTCATCTCACTGGTACGGAATCATGCGCTTAACTTTGCGCTTATCGCCGTCGCTCACGAGCGCCGGCGATCCCAGATTCCGTTTCCGTTTCTTGCTCTTCGACGTCAGAATGTGGCGCAGGTGCGATCGCCCCCGCTTCACCTTCCCCGTCCCGGTTAACTTGAAGCGCTTGGCAGCGCCCTTGTGCGTTTTCAATTTCGGCATAAAGTCCTCAGAAAACAGCCGTCAGCTTTCAGCCCTCGGCTGTCAGTTTCATTTCATTCTCGCAGAATGTCAGATGACCGCTCAGGCGAGACCTTTGAATTCCCCTTTTAAACTCTTGTCATTCCGAGCGCAGCGAGGAATCTGTTTTGCTTCTTCCCTACGACGCGGGCTTGGCGACCTGCACCGGAGGAGCGCTCGGGCTGGGCGCGCTCTGTGCCGCAGCCTTGTGCTTCTCTTCTCTCTGCTTGTCTTTCTCTCTTTCTTTTTCCGTCTTCTTCGGCGCCAGAATTGCGTGCAGTGTGTTCCCCTCTTGCCGGGGACGAAACTCCACAATGCTGTGCGGTTCCACGTCTTTGATCAGCCGTTCCAGAATCTGCCGGCCGAGCCCGGTACGCGTCATCTCGCGCCCGCGGAAGAAAATGGTCGCCTTCACCTTGTCGCCTTCATCCAGAAAACGCAACACGTGATTCTTTTTCGTCTCGTAATCGTGGTCGTCCACATTGATGCGGAACTTGACCTCTTTTACGGTGATCGTTTTCTGGTGCTTCTTGGCTTCGCGCTCTTTCTTTTCCTGCTGGTAGAGATACTTCCCGTAGTCCATGATGCGGCACACGGGAGGCTGCGCGGTGGGCGAAATCTCAACCAGGTCCAGATTCTTTTCGCGGGCTTTCTTGATCGCTTCGTAAGGCGGCATGATGCCAAGCTGCTGCCCTTCGTCGTCAATCACGCGGATTTCACGCGCCCGGATGCGATCGTTCGTGCGGATAAAACGTTTATCGATACAGTCCTCCGTGCTCTTAAGCGACTGAGAATAAAGAATTATAGCATGAGGGCTTGGCCCGGAACCGTCGCTGCCCGTCGATCTCAGAGCCCTCCCTCTGTTTTTTGCAACCGGGGTTCCACACCTGATCCCGCCTGGGAGAAAATAGGACACTAGCCGCTTGAAGCGCGGGAATTGAACATAACCGAGGTCCATTCCATGTGCAGGAACATCAAAACTCTCTTCAACTTCGATCCGCCCGTGACCGACGAGGAAGTGCGCGCCGCCTCGCTTCAGTTCGTCCGGAAAATCACCGGCTTCAACAAACCGTCCAAGTCGAACGAAGCCTCGTTTCTCTCGGCAGTCGACGAAGTCGCGGCGATCTCAATCCGCCTTTTGCGCTCGCTCGAAACCACGGCGCCGCCGAAGAATCGCGAGGAAGAAGCTGCCAAGGCAAAAGCCCGCGCCGCAGAACGCTTTGGAACGTAATCGAGTTTGCCAACCGTGCTCGATTTCGCTGGTCTAAAGGAAACACCCTATAGCCTGCAGCCTTGGAAGCACATTCCCCTCTCAACGTGAGCTCAAATCCCGGCCGGCTTCACCGGGTCCCGACCTGTAAATTTCCGTGGTCTACAGTGCGTAGGGTATCGAACGCTCTCGCGAACTCAGGCACTATACAGTACAGCCACTGGTCGACGCGCCTACTCCCTAACCAATGCACACGCGCCGCCTCGACGACCGAATTCGACACCTCTGCGTCCAGGTCACCGAGGCCTCAAACGAGGAACTGGAAGCGATCCTGCAGGATTTATTGGCCGCGATCCACGAGAAAATCGAACGCCTCCGGAGCCTCGCCGCCAGTCAACTCCTCGGCCGCAAGTCTGCTAAGGACCGTCGCTCCACGCCTCCTCCCTAGACTCGCGATCGCGAATTGAAACATCGCGAGCCCGGTCTAATCATCGTCCCGATCGTGGTATTCCTCATGGCAGCCATGGGGCGGACAACTTTTCCAAGTCCTCAGGGTTTATGCTCATACGCCCTTCTGAAGCAACAAATCTTCCGCTCGCGTGAGGTTCGGATGACCCCTGATGAACAAGAGCGCATGCAAGTTCTTTGTGAGCAGATTGCCAAAGAGGAAAATCGCGAGAAGTTCACCAACCTGGTCCATGAACTCAACGAGCTTCTGGAAAACAAGGTGCAGCGGCTCGATCGCCCCGCCAGCCCGCCGAAGAAGTAATCGTCGATCCGAATCTTGAATGATCCATGACCGAGGGACCAACGAAAGACGATCGGATGACCGCGATTTCCTTACGGCGCTTCCCAGTCCACCGAGTACACATCCTGGCTCCCGGTATCGCGGAGCAGCAGCGGTGAATCGTCGGGTGTGAGAGACAGGGCTCCGCCGTAGCGGCCGGTGGTCGCAAGACTCTTCAGATCCACAACCTGTTCCGTCTTATGGTCGCTAACTCGAATCCGAACCAGGGCATTCTTGCCGCGGTAATCCAGCACATACACGTACTGCCCGTCATGCGACCAGTTCAGCCAGCTCAACGATCCGTTAGCCAGTTCGGTCCATTTCTGGGTCTGTGAGTCAAACAACATCAGCCGCATCGAGTCCGCGGAGAACGCTGAGATGTAACGGCCGTCCGGCGACCATCGCGGCGAATACAGCCCTTGCGAGTTGGGCAGGTCCGTGACGTGGCCGCTGGGGACGTCCAGTACATGAATCGCCGACGACGGATCGTTCGACTCGTTGCTGAACACAATCTTCGTCCCGTCCGGCGACCAGTTCGGGTCCAGTTGTTGCCGCGGATCGTCCGGCATCAGCTCCCGCGGGCTTCCTCCATCCACGGAAACCTCATAAATTCTTGCCGGCTTCGCGGCGCTCAGCGCGAACTCGAAGAAGATAATATTCTTGCCGTCGGGAGACCAGCGCGGTAGCACCGGATACATGGGCAGATAAGTGAGTTGCAGGCGCTCGCTGCCATCCGGCTTGCTTCGCCACAGCGAGCCCTCACGATAGGCAACGTAAGTCACCCACTGCCCATCTTTCGAGAAGGCGACATACTCCGCCGAGATTCCGCCGAGAAACGAAGAGAACTGGCCCGACTTTGCGTCGTACCGCATCAGCTCGCCACGATACGTCTGCCCGATCATGAAGAGCTTCTTGCCGTCTTTGCTCGGCAAGGGATACGACAGAGACAGCGGGCTCGACGTCAACGCAATGGGCTTAGGTTCAGACTGCAAGAGGCCGCGTTTTTCCGGCAGTGCCCAGATCTGATTCTTCGATTGAAATACGAAGTACTTGCCGTTCGCAGTCCACTTGCCGCAACACTCGTCCGGCGGATCATGCCAGCCGCCCAGGAAACGATGTAAATCCGTTCCCGCCGCCGACACCTCCCATGTCAGTTGCTGCCCGATGGTTCCAGCGGTCTCGGTGGTATCGAACCGCAAGTGGCTGGCGTCCGGCGACCATGTCACATTCTTGATGTCGCCCTTCACATTGAGCAGTCTTCGCGACTCCGTTCCGTCCGCCTTGGCCACGAACAAGTCACTCAGATTGCTGTACGCCAGCATCTTGCCGTCCGGAGACCATGCGGCAGTTTCTCCCGATGCATCCGCCAGTCTGCGTGGAGAACCGCCCAGCACCGGCAGACTCCAGATGGGACCTCGCGGAGGCGCGCCCCGCCCATCCACCACGAGAAGTTCGGCCCCACTCGGCGACAGGTCCACGGGAACCATGTCAGCGGAAGGCATGATCGACATCCGCCGCGGATCGCCACCCGTCACCGACATTTCCGCAAGCCCATGGTAGGCGAAGCTTCCCGAACTGCCTACGCCTACGCCCAGGTAGAGCCTCGATCCGTCGGTTCCAATCAGCGATTTTGGTTGGCCGTCGTGCGAGAGCTGAACGTAATTCGAAACTTTGGGAACGGCAGCAGGCTGCATCCAAAAATAGGCGAGTACCGCGACGGCCACGATGACCAACGCCGCCACGACGAGCCCTGTGCGAAAACGATCAGGCTCCTTCTCTCTCGCACCGTCTTTCCTGACCACGGGCTTGATTGCATGTGCTCCAGACGGCGCTGCGATCCCCGCATCCGACAATGCTTCCAACGCGAAGGCCAAGTCGGATGCCGATTGAAACCGTTGCTCGGCATTCTTCTCCAGGCAGCGCAGCACCACTCTCTGCAAGCCCACTGGCGTGTCAGGCGCAAGGTCGGAGATTGGCGTAGGTTCTTCGTTCAGGATCGCGCTCATCGTATCGGCCGATGTTGGCCGGCCGAACGTCGACTTCCCCATCACCATCTCGTAAAGAATCGCGCCGAAAGCGAAAATGTCGGTGCGGTGATCTGTCGCCAGGCCTCGCACTTGCTCCGGAGACATGTAGCCCACGGTCCCCATGGCGACGCCGGGGATCGTGAGCGTCGGCGCGATATTCGCCGGAGATTCCTTCGGCTGCATCACCTTGGCCAGTCCGAAGTCCAGAATCTTGACTCGCCCATCTTTGGTGACGAACAAGTTGTCGGGCTTCAGGTCGCGGTGGACGATTCCTTTTTCGTGGGCGGCCGCCAGGCCGCGCGCGATTTGCACTCCGTAATCGATCGCCTTGCGCATCGGCAGCGGCCCGCGCCTCACGGTCTCCGCCAGAGTCATGCCCTCGAGCAGCTCCGAGACCAGATAGGGAACGCCCGCGTAGGTCCCCATCTGGTACACCGCAAGAATGTTGGGATGGTTCAGGGCAGCTGCCGCTTTGGCTTCCACTTCGAAGCGCTGCAGCCGCTCCGGTTCCGACGCGACGAACTGCGGCAGAACTTTGATGGCCACGTCGCGGTCCAGCCGCGTGTCGCGCGCGCGATATACCTCGCCCATGCTGCCCGCCCCGATCGGCGAGAGAATTTCATATTGACTGAGTCGTGTACCAGCGGCCAGGGGCATGGGTCGGCCAATTATAGACCTCGGGCGCATTGCCGCCTGATAGAAAGAGGGTTCCGCTGCAAGCGCAGGGGCGCAATCCACGTCTTCTTCTCGCCCTGGTTGCACCCTCCATATGGACGAGCCTGCAAGGCAGCCTTGTCCCTCCTCAAATGTGATCGGAATCACACCGCGCCCGCACCTTCGGCATTATCTTGACAGGCAGCGGAACGCCCTGTACTCTCGCCTGCCAGAAAGCCTGCGTACTCGGCTGAAGTGATATCCGACGTCGTGGCTTATCCTCTGCGGCCTCTGCTTTCCCCCTCTGGCCCTTGGGCTCCACGCGGAAGCGCAACCTCGTAGCGGAGGCTACATGCCTGCTTTCTTTAAGGTGTCCACCCTGTTGAACAGATTGTCTCTGGTGGTCTTTGCGCTGGCCGTGTTTTCCCCGGTCATCAGCGTGGCTCAAGGATTTCCACCCGTATCTCCCGAAGATCTGAAGATGACCAGCGAACCCAAGGCCCCCGGGGCTCCCGCCATTATTTTGTTTCGTGAAGTGGATCGTGATGACAACGGCCGCACCTCGCACGAAGACAACTACGTACGCATCAAGATTCTGACCGAGGAAGGACGCAGCTACGCCGACGTCGAAATCGAGTTCAACCGGGCGAGCGAGGACGTGGTGAACGTTCACGCCAGAACCCTCAAGTCCAACGGCTCCGTCGTCGAGTTCGACGGAAAGGTATTCGAAAAGACGATTGAGAAAGCCCAAGGACTCAAGTATCTGGCGAAGACCTTCACCCTTCCGGATGTACAGGTCGGCGACGTTATCGAGTATCGCTACACCTACGATTTGAGCGACCAGTTCATCTACAATTCGCTCTGGGTTCTCAGCGACCCGCTGTTCACCCGCTACGCACGCTTCTCTCTGAAGCCCTACAAATCCAGCTATTCCAACATGAGCTTGCGCTGGACCTGGCAAGGAGTGCCTCCTGGCTCCGAGCCCAAGGAGGGTCCGGACCACATCCTGCGCATGGAGGTGCATGACATCCCCGCGTTTCATGTGGAGGATTACATGCCTCCGCCCAGCGAATTGAGAGCCCGGGTTAATTTCATCTACGAAGATGAATATATGGATCACGAACCCGATCAGTTCTGGCGTCATGTCAACAAAAAGCGATATGACTTTCTCGAGGCCTTCATTGACAAGCGGAAGGCGATGGAACAGGCGGTCAGTCAGATCGTCTCGCCCAGCGATCCCCCGGAGGTCAAGCTGCGCAAGATCTACGACCGCGTGCAACAGATTCGCAATACATCGTACGAAGTGGAGAAGACCGTGCAGCAGGAAAAGCGCGACAAGGAGAAGCCGGTTGAGAACGTAGAGGAACTCTGGAAGCGCGGCTATGGAAACGGTCAGCAACTCACTTGGCTCTACCTGGCGCTGGTTCGCGCGGCCGGTTTCGAAGCGTACGGTGTGTGGGCCTCGAGCCGAAGCCAGTATTTCTTCACTTCCAAGACCATGGAAAACCGGAAGCTGAACACCAACGTGGTGCTCGTGAAACTCAATGGCAAGAATCTTTATTTCGATCCTGGCGCTGCCTTTATCCCATTCGGAATGTTGACCTGGCCCGAGACGGGAACGCCCGGGCTTTGCCTGAACAAAGATGGCGGCACTTGGGTTCAAACGACCCTGCCGGAGAGTTCCGAGTCCCGGATTCAACTCGTTTCCAGGCTGCGGCTCACCGACTCCGGCAACCTCGAAGGCAAACTGCAGGTGACCTACACTGGTCTGGAAGCGATGTACCACCGGCTTGACGTTCGCAACGCGGATGCTGTGGCCCGTAAGAAATTCCTCGAAGATCGGGTCAAGAACCAAATCCCCGTTTCTGCCGAGGTTGAACTTACCAACACGCCCGACTGGAACAACTCAGAGACCCCGCTGGTGGCGGAGTTTGACCTCAGCGTTGCGGGCTGGGCCTCGAGCGCAGGCAAGCGCGTGCTGATTCCGGCAGCGCTTTTCACGGCGATCGAGAAGCATACTTTCGAACACTCGAACCGCGTTCACCCCATTTATGTCGACTACCCGTACGAAAAGGCCGAAGATGTGACCGTCGAACTCCCTCAGGGCTGGCAAGTGAGCAGCACACCGCCTCCCCAGGCGCGCGACGCCCACGTCCTCGCTTACAGTTTGAAAGTTGAAAAGGACGGCAGCACGCTTCATATGACGAGGAAACTGGCTTGGGACTTTCTCATTCTCGAGCCCAAGTATTACCCCGCGTTGCGCGAGTTCTTTCAAATGGTGAGGACCGGAGATGACCAACAAGTTGTTTTGCAAGCCGTCGCAGCGTCCGCCGGCAACTAGCCGGCGCGTTCTGCTCATTCTTTTTTGCGTCGCGGTCGTCCTTTCTGCTGGAGTGCCGAAGGCCACGGCTGGCGACGCCCCCGCGTGGATGCATGCCCAGGTGAACGTCCCGCTGCCCCCTCACGACGAGAAGACCGACGCCGTTCTGCTCTACTCTGAGACCAACGTCACCGTCATCTCGACCGATAAAATCAGAACCACGGTTCGCGAGGCCTACAAGATTTTGCGGCCGAATGGACGTGACCACGGCACCGTCTACGTTTATTTCAACCCGACGCGCAAAATCAAGAGTCTCCATGGCTGGTGTATTCCGGCGCAGGGAAAGGATTACGAAGTCAAAGAAAAGGATGCCGTTGATCGCGCCCTCACCGGGGGAGGGGAACTCGTCGATGACGTCAAGGTCCGCGTGCTCACGATTCCCGCGCCCGATCCCGGCAACATTGTCGGGTATGAGTATGAGGTGGAAGAACGCCCGTTCTTTCTGCAGGACATGTGGTATTTCCAGGAGAGCGATCCGGTGCGCGAGACGCACTATTCCCTGCAGCTACCGCCCGGTTGGGAATTCCGCGATTTCTGGTTGAACCATCCCGAGGTGAAGCCATCACAAGGCGGCAGCAATCTCTGGCAGTGGACGGTGTCTGACATTAAGGAAATTCGCCATGAACCTGCAATGCCGCCTTACACAGGAATCGCCGGCCAAATGATCGTGACCTTTTTCCCGCCCGGCGGAAAAGCCGCCAACGGATTCGCTGCCTGGGACGATATGGGCAAATGGTATTTCAATCTGGTTGGCGAACGCGTCGATGCCTCTCCGGAGATTAAACAGGAAGTATCCAAACTGACTGCCTCGGCCGCTACTCCGTTGCAAAAGATGCAGGCGATCGCGGAATTCGTCCAGCGCAACATCCGGTATGTTGCGATCGAGTTGGGTATCGGCGGTCTTCAGCCTCATCCTGCCGCCGAGGTCTTCTCTCATCGCTTCGGCGACTGTAAGGACAAGGCAACCCTGGTGCGATCGATGATGCGTGAGATCGGCGTTGAGTCTTACCACGTCGTGATCAATGATCGGCGCGGCGCCGTGACCGGAGACATGCCGCCGCACGATGGGTTTAACCACGTGGTAACTGCAATCAAGCTGCCCGCAGGCCTCAACGATCCCTCCCTCGTTGCTGTCCTGCAGGACCCTAAACTAGGACGATTATTGTTTTTCGATCCCACCGACGACATCACTCCATTCGGTCAGATTCGCGGAGAATTGCAGGATAACTACGCGCTGCTCGTGACCCCTGACGGTGGCCAGCTCATTCCCTTGCCGCAACAACCCTCCGCCATGAACAGCATCGAACGCACCGCCAAACTCACTCTCGATGCCGGAGGCACGCTCAAGGGCAGCGTCAACGAAGTGCGCCTCGGCGGGCGTGCCTGGTCCGAGCGCTATGCCCTGATGAAGATCAATAATGACGCCGATCGCATCAAGCCCATCGAGACCCTGCTTTCGAATTCCATGTCCAGCTTCCGCATCACGCACGCTGCCGTGCGCAATTTACAGCGCACCGACCAGCCTTTCGGTTTCGACTACTCGTTCGAGTCCGACCACTACGCCAAGAACGCCGGCGGATTGCTGCTGGTGCGTCCCCGCGTGCTGGGCAACAAGGCCTTCGGCTACCTTGAGACCAAAGAGCCGCGCAGGTTCGCCATCGAATTCGAGGGCCCTGCGCGCGACGTCGATACCTTTGAAATCGCGATTCCCGCCGGCTATGAAGTAGACGACATGCCGCCTGCCGTAGATGCCGACTTCAGCTTTGCCAGCTATCATTCCAAGACCGTAGTGACTGGGGGCGTGATACGCTACACCCGGACTTTTGAGGTCAAGGAATTGAGTTTGCCCGTCGATCGGGCGGACGAACTCAAGCGCTTTGATCGCGCCATCACGGGTGACGAGCGTAATACGGTGGTGCTGAAAGCCGTCGCCCGCTAGACGCGATCCAACTGGAGACCCATTGAATCTGCTGCTGGAAACACGCGAGGTGGGGCGCGTCACCATCGTGCGCTGCAAAGGGCGCATCGTTGCCGGCGGCGAGGTCGAGGCCTTGCGCGCCCACGTTTCTCATCTGCTGCGGGATCGCCGGTCGATCGTGCTGCATCTCGGCGAGGTCGTTTTCATCGACAGCAGCGGCCTGGGAACCATGGTGCGCACCCTGACCAGCACGCGCCAGGTGCACGGGGATATGAAACTCTGCGACGTTCCCGAGTCGATCCGCAAAGTCCTGCTGTTATCCCATCTGCACAAGCTGTTTGATTCGCACGAATCGGAAGATCACGCCGTGGCAGCGTTCTATCGCGCGCCGGTCCAGTTTGAGAAGCCCGTCTCCGGCGGACGCAGCGTATTGTGCATCGATCGCAATGCCGACGTGGTCACCTACGTCCGCGAACTGTTGCGCAGTGCCGGATACGACGTCCACACCAGCAACAACCTGCGCGACGCCCTCATCCTGATGCGCGTGTCGCGCTTTGATCTGTTGTTGTTGGGCGCGGAACTCGCGGGCTCGCCCGCGACGGAGAAATCATTCCGCGACCTCTGCGCTTCCGTCCCATGCATTGACCTGGGAAGCGATTTCTCCACACTCGACGCCGGCCAGGCCGCCTCGGCGCTGCTGGAAAAAATCGCAACCCAACTGCAGCCTGCTTCATAAGTAGCGCTGCGGTCCAGCGGCTGTCGTGGCGGGGGATTTCGTAAGGTACCGAGTAAAACGGGGTGGCCCATCCTTCGCGTGCCCTTCGCGAAGGGTGGGGAGCGATTCCGCCGACGGTGTGA
The DNA here is from genome assembly GCA_963701935.1 of uncultured Acidobacteriaceae bacterium. Lineage (GTDB taxonomy): Bacteria > Acidobacteriota > Terriglobia > Terriglobales > Acidobacteriaceae > Sulfotelmatobacter. The sequence continues at coordinate 329,604 of CAVPBT010000010.1, forward strand.
ATTGGAGCGCCCGGGAAGAAAACCTAGGACACACTAGTGAGTCGATGGCTGCACACCCCCACCAGCGCTCCATCCACCACGTCCTCAATCTCCGCGCGCAGCCAGCGATTCGCCTCGTGCCGCCCACGCAGGCGCAGCTTCAGGTAGTTGTCGCTGAGGGCTTCGGTGAACTCTCCATCCGTGTCGCTGCCCACGACATTCAGCGTGATCGCTTCCACTGGCTTGCCGACGAAGCCACGCATGAACGCCAACTTCTTTCCGGCTGCCAACTCGCGCAGGATGCGGTTGCGCTCTCGCGCCAGATGCACCGGCACTTGATTCTTCATCGCCGCCGCTGGAGTGCCGGGACGCGCGGAGTAGGTGAAAACGTGCAGGTAGGTGAACGGCAATTCTTCGATCATGCGGCGCGTGGATTCGAACTCGGCGTCGGTCTCGCCCGGGGAATCCGACCATCACGTCAGCGCCGATCGCCGCCTTGGGCATGGCCGCGCGAATCTTCTCGATCTTCTCCCGATAGTGCCACGGACGATACTTTGCGATGCATCCGCCGCAATACCGCGTCACTGCCCGATTGCATGGGCACGTGCGCATGCTTGGCAATGCGCGGCGATGAAGCGACCAGCGAGATCAGTTCGTCGCTCCAGTCCATCGGCTCGACGGAAGAGATGCGTAGTTTCTCGAGTGCGGTCTCGGAGAGAATGGCGCGGATAAGATTCTCGAACGTCGGCCTCCGGCTTGCGCTTTGCGGCTTCCGGAACTCGCCGTCTGAGTCGGTGGGTGTCGTCCGGAAGCCGGAAGCCGAAAGCCGGAAGCTGCCAAGATCCCGTCCCCATCTCCCCAAATTGATTCCGCTGATCACCACTTCGCGATAGCCGGACTCCACCAGACCATTCACCTCGCGCAGGATCCGATCGATCTCAAGCGAGCGGCTCTGGCCTCGCACATATGGGATCACGCAAAAAGAACAACGGTTGTCGCAGCCGTCCTGCACTTTGAGATTGGGGCGCGTGCGTTCGTTGGCGGCATCGAATACGGGCGCGGCCAGCAGTTCGGTGTGCGCGAAAATGTCGGAGACGAAGATGGGGCTTCCGGCTTCCGGCTCTCGGCTTCCGGGCGAAGCTGTCAAGGTTGTCAGAGGAACGAATGCAAGTCCCGCAGGGGCTAAAGCCCTTTCGAAAGAAGCCGACCTATTCGCAGCGCTTGAAGCGCTGCGCCACCCAAAATCCAAGGCGTCGCGGCACTCAGATTCACCAGCTGACTTGACTGCGGTGGCGCCCACGATCTGGGCGAGTTGATGCTTGTGCGAGTTACCAACGACGAGACTCACGCCCGGCAAGGCCGCGATTTCTTCCGGCGCCCGCTGCGCATAGCATCCCGTCACCACGATGCGAGCATCGGGATTCTGCCGGCGCACCCGCCGGATCGCGGCGCGCGCATCCTGGTCCGCTCCCGCAGTTACAGTGCAGGTATTCATCACAACTACAGAAGCTTGGGAAGGAGTCGAGGCGCGCACGATACCGCGCTCTTCGAACTGGCGTTCGAGGGCGGCGCCGTCAGCCTGCGTGGCGCGGCATCCGAAGTTTTCTACAAAATATCCAGCCACAACCCTATCGTAACCCACGAGTCGGTCAACCGCGGACTTCGGCACGCTCACGCCGAAGCTGCCGTCCTGCGCGACATGAAACACTCGCGGCAGAAGACGGGGCGGCCTTGCGTGGGACGGAAAGGAACGGTCGTCTGTTTTCCGCATCCCGAGCAAGTGGCCTGGGTTTCGACCTTGGTGTAGCGGTAGTTCTGTCCGGGCGCGGGGGGCGCGCCAAGTACGGAGATCCGCTTGGTCTTGCAAGCCTTGCAGCGCTTGGGTTCGTTCTTGAACTGTTTGTCGTGGAAGAAAAGCTGTTCCCCAGCCGTGAAGATGAAATCACTCCCACAGTCGATACACTTCAGCACCTTGTCCTGAAATTCCATCGAGGATGGCTCCCTTCAGCCCGTTTCCGCGCGCCCACCCGCGGGGAAGGAACTGCGGTGGTTCACCGAAAATACAGGTTGTCTACTGCTCCCCCTCTTACAACCCCTTGGACTCGGCCCGCCACGCACCCAGGAGGGGCGTGGGTACAACTTATCGTGCTTTTATATGCCGGAGATGAAGTATGAAAGATCCCTGCTGCAGCTCAACTCGGTGGGGGGCCAGATTTGAGCAGGGCCGCCCCGGGAAGGAGCGGCCCTCTGCTGCGTTAATCCTGTTCTTTGCGCGTTTTCTTACGAGCACGCTTGCGAGCGAGAGCAGCCTTTACACGCTTCTTCTCGCCGGGCTTCAGGTAAAAGGAGTGGCGCTTGACCTCCTTGATAATGTCTTCCTGTTGCACCTTGCGCTTGAAACGACGCAGAGCGTTCTCGAGGGATTCACCCTCTTGAAGCCGTACTTCTGCCAAACTGACACACCCCCAAACCCGTCCGGATGGACCGAATAGTTATTACAAGGATTTGACTGCAAGTCAAGAGGAAGTGGTCGAAATATCTGAACGGAGGGCTCCATTGAAGTGCGCTGAGGATCATTTTGAGACGCTTTGTGGTCGAAAGCGGCAGGTTGGGCAACGGCACGGGCCACGGATACGCAACTCGGTCCCTGGGTGAGTCGCGATGGTGGACGCAGCCGCGGGCGGGGGGTGCCCGCGGCACATACAGGCTTCTTAGTAAATGAATTTCAACGCAAGTTGGATCTGTCTTGGGGCATATGCCGCATTGGGCTTCATGAAATTGTTGGGAAGCTGGTAGTAACCGGGGTATGGAGCGATGTTCGCCGTGACAGAGCTTTGCACGAACGTTGAGGCAGACGAAACCAGCCCGTTCGACGTAATCGTCACGCGCTGGTTGTCGCGGTTGAACAGGTTGAAAGATTCGGCGACGAAGTTCAGCTTGTAGCGCTCGCCACAGCGCACGGTTCGGGTCACGCGGACATCGGTGGTCGCATAGTCCGGGCCGGTGAAGGCATTACGGCTATAGCCGGGGAGCCGGTCGTTGAGGTCGTTCGAGTCCTGGTTGGGATCGCCGGCCACGGTCGCGTTGAAGGGGCGTCCGCTGCCGTAGTTGACGACCGTAGACATCTTCCAATCGTTGAACACGTTGCCGAGAAACTCCTGTCCCCGATGAAAAGGATGCGGTTCTACGGAGAAGGCCGCGACCAGCCGTTGGCGCTGGTCGGTGACGCTGGGCCCGCGCTCGGCGCTGGGGACGTAGGAGTTCTGAACCGTGGCCGGCTGTCCGGCGACGAGGGCATCCTGCCCGTCGTCGATGGCGTGCGCATAGGTGTAGGAGAAGCGCAGATAAGATCCGCGAGCCACGCGTCGATTGATGGAGAGAGTCGCGCCATTGTAGTAGCTCGACGCTGCGCTCTGGAATTCGTTGATGGCGCCGAGTTGCGCGATGGGACGTCCCAGCGGATTGATGCATGGCGGCCACGGACAGCTCAGTGATCGGGTGAACTGCCACGTCGCGAACGAGTCGACGGTGTAATAGCTCCCCGTGAAGATGGATCCGGTGGAATCGAAGATGGGATAGGTTGACGCGACCGGCTGCGGGAGATTCACGTCCAGGGCCCGGATCAGATGTTCGCCGTGAACGGTAAGCGCGGACAAAGTCACGGTGGTGTGATCCGTGACTTCTTTTTCCAGCGTCAGGTTGGCCTGCTGCACCCGCGGGGTCACAAAGTTCGGCGCGAAGGCGGAGACCGTGTTGGTTACTCCTTGTGTGAATCCAGCGGGCAGCGTGCAGTTCGCGGCGTACAGCGGACAGCTCACCAGCGGGTTGGGATACGTGGGGAACACCTGGTGGTCGTAATAATTCGTGTTGTTCAGGAACACACTCGCATCCGTGATGCCGTTTTCGGTCTGGATGACCGAGTTGTAAATCTGCGGAATGCGCACGAAGAAAATTCCGTATCCGGCGCGCACCACCAGCGGACGCTTGTTGCCGATGGAATAGGCCAGTCCGGCGCGCGGCGCGAAATTGTAGGGCTGGAACGGGACCTTGCCCGCGGGCGGGAACAGCGGGTTCGAGAGCAGTCCGGCCGTGGTGAAAGTTTGCAGGTCCCAGCGCACTCCAAGATTCACCGCCAGCCGGTTGGTGACGCGAAGGGTGTCTTGGGCAAACGCGGCGTATTCGTTGGTGTCGGGATGTGATGCAGCGCTGCCGAAGTTCTGCAGATAGTAGTGCGGGACTTCGTGCGCATAAGCGCGCAGCGGGCTGAGTTGGAGTCCCGCTTCCATTGGCTGGAAAGTGAAAGGATCCACCTTGATGGGATAGAAAAGATATTCGCCGCTCTGCTGGCTGGGGAAGAAGTCGTAGATCCAGGTGAGAAGCGCGTCCCCACCAAACTTCCAGGTATTCCGTGAGCCTTCGTGACTCAACGTCTCCGCCAGATGCAGGCGATGCTCGCGAGTCTGGCGGGGCAGAAGATTCGAGCGTCCCATGCCGTCGAGAATGGTCGGAATCTTTACCAGCACGTCTGCCGTATTGCTATAGGACTGCTGCAAGTCCCGCGAGAACTGGGCGCGGAAATGACTCATCCACCGCTGCGAGAGGCCGGAGGTCAGCGACAAGGAAGCAGTCTCGGTCGCGACCTGTTCCTCGCCATTGTTGCTGTTGGCGTCGTAACTGAGTGGGCTGGCCGGATCGAGGAAGACGTTGTTCGATCCCCAGTAGCGCGTGGTGTTGAGGCGCAACGAGAGTTGCTCGCGCGAAGAGAGATTGATGTCGAGCTTGCCATAAGCCGTGTTGCCGATTTGCCCGGCAGGATACTCTCCAGCCAGCGACGTGAGTTGCGCTGCCGCGGCGAAGACCAGGGCTTGATCAGTTGCTTCATAGTCTCCCGGGGTGTACGGGCCCGTGGGTGCGACGGGCACGACTTTCGAACTGCCGTCGAGGAACTCGACCACGTTCGGGACGTGAAAAACGTGCTGATCAAATCCGGCGAAGAAGAAGATCTTGTTGCGTTTGATGGGACCGCCGATGGTGCCTCCGAGTTGCTGTTGGCGGTTGTGCGGCTTGAATGCCAGGAAGGGATCGGCAGCGCCGAAAGAACTGTCGCGCAGATAGTAGAACGCGGTGCCGTGCATGTGATTCGACCCGGATTTGGTGACGACATTGACCACGGCCCCGCCCGAGCGCCCCTGCTCGGCCCCGTAGGAGTTGGTCGAAACGCGGAACTCCTGCACGACTTCGGTCGAGAACTGGTAGGGCGCGCGATACCGCCCGCGGGCTTGCGCGAAAAACGCGTTGTTGTAGTCGGCGCCGTCGACCAGCGTGGTGTTCTGAAAGCCGCGAATGCCGCCGAACGCTAGATCGCCGTTGGTGGAAGAAGTAAGGCTCCGCGGATCCTGCGTGACTCCCGGCGAGAACAGCGCCAGGTCTGAGAAGCGCCGGCCGTCCAGAGGGAAATCGTTCACGGCACGCTCATCGAGCAGCGTGGAAACCGTACTCGTTTGCGGTTCAACTAGGGCAGGTGCGCCCGAGACCGTTACCTTCTCTTGTGCTCCGGCGACGGTCAGGTGGAATTCAAGCAGCGCGGTTCCGCCGACATCGACGTGCAGTTGAGGTGTGACCTGAGGCGACATTCCTTGCGCTGTGACGCGCGCGGAGTAATCGCCGGGAGCCAGCAACTCGAAGTCGAAAGCTCCGGTTGCGGAACTGGCTGTCGTGTAGCGCGTGCCGGTCGCGGTGCTTACCAACACGATGGATGCCTGCGCCACGACGCCGCCAGTGGAGTCGAGCACGGTACCGCGGATTGCCCCGGTCGCGTCCTGAGCCGCGAGCAGCGTCGGGATCATGATCAGAAATAGGATGAGGGCCGGAAGAGGAGCAATTCGCGTCGCAGACATGAGTTCGCCTCGAGGTGCGGGATCGAACTCGGAGAGACCCGACGCGCGTTACCGGACGCGAGGCGAGGAGTCCGCGGAGAAGTGCCGGAGGGAGTGGCCTGGTTGGGCTCGGCCGGAAGCTTCTCCGCGGGTTGGAAAACCAAGCTCTGTATAGCATGCGTAAAGAGTAGAGTTCTGTGATCGTACGCGACTTTTTCGGGGAGATTCCCGGACTGGGAATGGAAGGCAACTAACCACGGAGGACGCAGGGGACACAGAGGAAATCGACGATTGACCTTGTTGCTTGGGCCGCCTTCCGGCCTTACGCCAGACCGGGTTCTCGTGGTATTTTCAATTTCCTTTCGAAATTATGATTCGATCTTATAAAGGTGTGCGGCCGACGATTCCCGCGACCTGTTTTGTCGACGAGTCGGCACAGATTATCGGCGACGTTGTGCTCGGCGAACACGCCTCCGTCTGGATGAACGCCGTTGTCCGCGGCGACGTCCACGAGATCCGCATCGGCGCTTATTCCAACGTGCAGGACAACAGCGTGCTCCACGGCATGAAGCAGCAGTGGGGCGTTTATCTCGGCGAGTACGTCACCGTGGGACATTCGGTGACCCTGCATGGCTGCGTGATCGAGGACCGATGCCTCATCGGCATGGGGACGATCATTTTGAATGGCGCCAGAATCGGAGCGGGGTCGATCATCGCGGCGGGCACCTTAGTTCCCGAGAATACGGTGGTCGAACCCGGGTCGCTGTGGATGGGTTCTCCGGGAAAGTTCCGCCGCAAGCTGGAAGCGGCGGATCAGGAAACGATCATGCGTTATGCGCGGAATTATCTCGGGTATAAGGATGAGTATTTGAGGGAGCAGTAGGGTCGTATCCAAGCGTTGTCATCCTGAGCGGAGCAGGCCGGTGAGCAACGCGAACCGGCTTGCGGAGTCGAAGGATCCCTACCACGACGACGATGTGTCGGATGTCGCAAGGGGTTCTCACGACTCGGCCGCTGGCGCCGGGCTTCGAACAGCGGACTCCCTGATAGGCTTGTAGTGTCGGTGGAGCGGTAGGGATGCTTCGACTGCGCGAGCTCATTCGAGCTCGCTCCGCTCAGGATGACAGAGTAAAGGGAAAAGATGATTAAAGCTGTCCGAGGAACGCGAGACCTTCTGCCGCCCGATACGGCGCTGTGGAATTTTGTCGAGGCGGCGGTGCGCGATGTCTTCCGCGCCTACAACTTCCAGGAGATCCGCACGCCGATCTTCGAAGAGACGGCGCTCTTCGCGCGCGGAGTCGGGGAAGAGACGGATATCGTTTCGAAAGAGATGTTCACCTGGGAGGATCCGCCTCAACTTTTCGCACAATATAGGAAGTTCTATCAGGACATCACAGCCCGCGTACATGAGGGCAGACTGCCAGCGGGCCCATATGTTCCATTATCGAACCTAGGGGGATCTCAATCCCTGACCCTCCGTCCCGAAAACACCGCCGGCGTGGTCCGCGCTTACATTCAACACGACCTCGAGAAGCGCGGGCTGAACAAACTCTATTACATCGGACCGCAGTTCCGGCGGGAGCGTCCGCAGAAAGGCCGCTACCGCCAGTTCTATCAGATCGGAGCGGAAGTGATTGGTCCGGCGTCGGCGGGGAGCGAGTCTCCTGCGCGAGACGCAGAAGTGCTCGAGATGCTGGCCACGTTGCTCGACCGGCTAGGTATCACCGATTGGAATCTCGAGCTGAATTCCGTCGGCACGCCCGCCGACCGCGCCCTGTTCAACGACGCACTGCGCAAGGCGCTGGAGCCCGTAGCCGCGAACATGTGCGACGACTGCCAGCGGCGCGCGGTGACCAATCCCCTGCGCGTGTTTGACTGCAAGGTGCCAGCAGATCAGCCGATCATCGAAACTCTGCCGCGCATCACCCAGTTTCTGGGCGAAGATTCCCGCAAGCACTTCGACGCGGTGCAGGACATTCTTACCAAAGTTGGGGTCCCATTTACTTTGAACGACCGACTTGTGCGCGGACTCGACTACTACACGCGCACGGCGTTCGAGTTTACGCACGGCGCGCTGGGAGCGCAGAATGCAATCCTCGGCGGCGGGAGGTATGACGGGCTTTCTGAGGCGCTCGGTGGTCCAGCCGCTCCCGGCATTGGGTTCGCAATCGGCGAGGACCGCTTGGTCATGTCGTTGAAAGAGACCGCCGAAGGCGTGCTGCGCAAGCCGGATGTGTACATCGCTCCCATGGCGGCGATGAACGGCGAGGCCGCGCGACTGGCGCGCGAGTTGCGACGCCATGATCTGGTCATCGAGCTGGGAGACGATACCTTCCGCCTGAAGAAGTCGTTTGAGGCCGCGACGAAGGCAGGCGCGAAGTACATCCTGATCGTCGGCGAGAATGAAGTGAAAGCGGATGCGTTTGCGCTGAAGAATCTGGCCACCGGCGAACAGGTGCAAGTCGCGCGCGGGGAACTGGCGCAGAAGATTCAAGGGTAGGAGTGATTGATTTTCTGGCGTTGATTGGGCGGGTGCGTGAGTCAAAACCCCCACTTCTCGCGCAAAGAACGCGCGAGAAATGGGGCACCCGGTCGAGGGTAGCGGTGGCGAAAGCTTATCCAGAGATTGACGAAACGCTCAGCAAGTTCATTCAGACGCAATCTGTGTTCTTTGTCGCCACGGCTCCGCTCGCTGCCAGTGGCCACGTCAACCTCTCGCCCAAAGGACTGGACACGTTCCGCATTCTCGGAGCGAAGACCGTTGCCTATCTCGATATTTTCGGCAGCGGAGTTGAGACCATTGCGCACTTGCGGGAAAATGGCCGCATTGTGATGATGTTCTGCGCATTCCAGGGTGCGCCCAAAGTCTTGCGGCTCCATGGGCAGGGGCGGGCTGTCGAACCGCACGAGGCCGAGTTTGCCAGTCTGCAAGCTCATTTCCCGATTTATGAGGGCACGCGTGCGATCATTGTGGTCCAGGTCTCACGCGTCAGCGATTCCTGCGGTTATGGTGTGCCTTTGCTCAAGCATGAGGCGGACCGCGCGGAACTGCCCGCCTGGTGCCGCAAGCGGGGTACCGAAGGCCTGAAGATTTACCGGCAGGAGAAAAACCGGCAGAGTATTGACGGATTGCCGGGAGTCACGGATACCGTCGATTGAACGTCATTTCGCAAAGGGTTTTACACAGGGGAGGGTTGATGAAAAGTCATTTCGTGGCGTGCCGCGGGTTGTCATGCTTGGTTTTGTCATGCCTTGTTTTGTCATGTCTGGTTTGTGGCGTACGAGCGCAGACCGCAAATGCACCGCCCAAGCCGCTGAGTCCGCTGGAACAGACGCTCATGGCGAACGAGAAGAGTTTCGTGGACGCGGCCAAGAAGGGGGACGTCGCCTATTTCAAGCGCACGCTCACCGATGACTTTTCGTTCGTCCAGTTCGACGGTCAGCTCTATGACCGGCAGGACATGCTCGACCAGTTTGGCGAGGGCGGCGTTGATCTGATGCCCTACGACATGAAAGTAGTACCGGCAGGCGACGGCGTCGCGATTGTGACTTACAACGTGGTGCTGCGGGTTCCAGCGGCGGAAGATCAGGGGCCTCCTCCTCGCTATCAGCACTTCAGCACGGTATGGGTGAAACAGGGCGAGACCTGGAAGATGAAGTTTCAGCAGATGACCGCGTCGCATTGGGGAGACTGGTAGAACGTGCGGATGGCTGATTTTCGATTGTTGGGCCGAAAACCCGCACGGAATATGGTTGACGGAGGGTCTCGGCGCGAGTCTAATACTGTGCCGCGGGAGGCTTTAATCAGCAATCAGAAATCAACAATCATCAATAAGAACACGAGGCACACGATGAAGAACCTGGGAATGATTTTCACCACATGGTTGGTGTTGGCGGCAGGGGCGCTGGCGCAAATGGAGATGCCCAAGCCCGGCCCCGAAGTAAAGAAACTCGACATGTTTGCCGGTTCGTGGACTCTCGATGGCGACATGAAGGCGACCTCCATGGGGCCCGGCGGAAAGATGACGGAGACCGAGAAGTGCGAGTGGATGGACGGTGGATTTTTCATCGTGTGCCATGCGGACTTCAAAGGCTCCATGGGCAGCGGATCGGGCATCACAGTCATGGGATATTCCACCGACGACAAGACTTACACTTATCGCGAGTTCAATAGTTGGGGCGAGTTCACCGACTCCAAGGGTTCGGTGGACGGCGATACCTGGACCTGGACCAACGAAGAGAAAATGGGCGCCATGACCATGAAAGGGCGCTTCACGATGAAGATCACTTCGGCGACCTCATACAACTTTTCGTACGAAATGTCGGAAGACGGCGCGAAGTGGACCAACGTCCTGGAAGGCAAGGCCACCAAGGGAAAGTGATCGCGTCCGGCGTGACAAATGTCATGCGCTGTGTCTGACGAATCGCACTGGGCGACTGTGTCTGATCCCGCTACGATCCCAGTGAAAGACTTCCCACCAAGGAGTACGCGCATGACTCGCAAAGCAATTCTGGTTCGACTCTGGTTCTTCTCGCCGCTTCCGCCTGGGCCCAGATGGCGCCCAAGCCCGGTCCCGAAGTAAAGAAGCTGGACTATTTCCTGGGAACCTGGACGACCGACGCAACGATCGGCCAAGGTCCGTGGGGAGCCGGCGGAAAATTCACCTCGACCGACACCACGGAGTGGATGGCGGGCGGTTTCTTTCTTGAGAGTCACTCCGATTTCAAGATGCCTCCGGAATTGGGTGGCGACGGCAAGGTGGTCGCGTTCATCGGATACGACACGAACGAGAATGTCTACACGTATGACGAGTTCAACAGCCAGGGGCACCGCGAGACCTCCAAGGGAACAGTTAGCGGCGATACTTGGACCTGGACGAGTACGCAGAACTATGGCGGGCAGGAGATCAAGCAGAAGATGACGGTGAAGGTGCTGACGCCGGCGAGTTACAACATGAAATTTGAAGTATCGATGGACGGCACGAATTGGATGACGTTCATGGATGGGAAGGCCACGAAGAAGTAGCGATCGGGCACTCAAGATGCGAGGCTTCAGCCGCAAGGCTGGAGCCTTTTTTGTTGGCGCGGGTGTGGAAACATGCGTGCGCGAGTCCGGTTTACGAATGTGGAACGCCCCCCGACAGCCGCCGCAGCCTGCGTCAGCGGAGTCGAAGGGACGGCGGCGCCACTCTGGGAGTACGATGAACACAGGCGGTGTCATGAGAAGCTATTTCAACTTTGGGGTTGCATTGCTGCTTGCTTTGGGAACGTTAAGCCTTTCGGCGGAACTGCTCGCGCAGGAGGCGAAGCCCTCCGCGCCCGCATCGCAACCGGACGCGAAAAGCGGGCATGAGTACTCCGGCATGTACACCTTCCTGAAAGAAGGCGAGTTCGTGCAGGTGACGGTGGAGGATGCGGGACACGTCACCGGATTCGTCTCACGTTTTGGCGACGGGGAGAGCGATAAGGGAGCGTTTTTGGATCAGTTCTTCAAGAGCGGGAAACTCGAAGGCAACAAGCTGACCTTCACGACGGAAGTTGTGCACGGCGTGACGTTCGACTTCAAGGGCGCGGTCGAGCGCGGCGAGGGGAAAAATCCTGGGGACGAAGCTTACTTCGTGCTCAAAGGCACGCTGACCGAGAACGCGAGCGATGTGAATAGGAAGGTGACTTCGCACTCGCGGGACGTAGTGTTCAAGATGTTTCCACAGGATGCTTCACCTGAGGCGGTTCAGAGAAAGTAGCTAGCGGCGAGTACGCAGTACTCGGTACTCAGTACTCAGAAAAAAGGCTCTCAGGCTCCCGAGGCTGTAACGAAACAGAAAAACGTCCGCGCTTTTTCTGGGTACTGAGTACCGGGTACTGAGTACTGATTATTGTCCCGCGCGGAGTGGAGACAGGCTCAGGCGGCCGGGAGCTTTTTTGCGGGCGCCTTCCGTACCGAAGACCAGATCGGGGCTTCCGTCGGAATTGGAGGACGCTTCCGCCAGGGCCGCTGCCAGCGCGCGATACGAGCGGCTGATCTCAGGCCCCTCCTGCATAACGACCGGAGTGCCGTGATCGATGGAAGGCGACACGGTCTGGAAGGCATTGGGAACCTTCCACAGAACCTTGCAGTTGGTCACCTGCTCGACATCCTCTTCCGTGAAACCGGGAATCTTCTTGTAGCGATTCAAAACCATACGCAGGCGGTCGCGGCCCGTGCCTTCTTCGAGGAAGGCGTGGATGCGTCCGGCGCTCCACAGCGAAACCACATCCGTCTGCGCAACCACGAGAACAGCATTGGAAAGGTCAGAGAGCAGGCGTGTGGTCGGGTCGAGACGGCTGGAAGCGTCGACCACGACGAAGCGATAGTGATTCACCAAGAGATCGAAGAGGCGGGCGAGTTCACCCGGTGTGGGCTCGGTGGGATACGGTTGCTGCGGCCCGGCCAGCAGATGCAAGCCTTCCTTGGTTGGGGTCATCAGGCCGTCGAGCAGGGAGACATCGAGGCGGTGAAGGTTTTGCAGGGCGTCGAGGACGCCGAATTGCGGCCGCAGATTCAGATGAAGGGAAGCGTGGCCGATGGGCGCAAAGTCAACGAGTACGACATCGCCGTGCGACTGCTGCAGCGCCACCGCGGTATTGACGGCGGCGGTGGTGCATCCCGCGCCTCCTTTGGCGCTGAGGAACGTGAACAACCTGGCTTTGCCGGCGCCACCGAGGCTTCTGGTGCGCGAAGAACTGAAGCGGGTGAGAGCTTCGAGCAAGGGCTCGTTCCCGGCCGCGTGATCCAGATATTCGCCCGCCCCGGCCCGCATGCTGGCAACGATGCTGGCGGGATGCGTCATGTCGCCATTGGCGAAGATGCCGATCTGCTGGGTGGTGGCGCGTATCAATTCAATGGTGCGAATGGCGCGTTGGGAGTCTTGCGCGGGAATATCGACGATCACAACTTCGGCGCGGGAATCCTGCAGCTGGCGAAGAATGGCGTCGGTGGGTCCGGCAGGAAAACCAACATGACTGAATACTGCCTGTCCGAGGCGCGTCGCTTCCAGACGACTTTGCAGCGCGGATAAGTGGTCCTCGTCCTCGGTGAGGAGGGCGACGGCAATGCCATGCATAGCGCGGTTCTCGCTGATTTCTCTTGGTGTTTGCATGTTAGAAAGAGAACGCACTCCTCGCCAAGTGACCTAGGTAACGCACAACCCAGACCGCGCGCGACTTGCACGGACGCAAAGACAACGCAACGGCTTGATCATCTGGGGGGAAATACACAGCGTAGAAACTATCCGAGGCTGACCGCCCCTGTTACGGGACATTGTAAGCCAGGACGGGCAAGTTGAAAAGATGTTTGGCGGGGAATTTTGTGGACACAGAGATCCCAGAAGGCACGCCGAGCCGGGAATTCAGCTTTGGAGCGGTCAGGCCGCACTTGTTTCCCGACCGGAAATCGCTAACCCAGGACGGAACGGCCGGAATGGGCCAGGGGCCGCTCGTCGGCGTGTTCCGGGTGGAGAGCCGAGACCCGCGGGAAGGTAGCGGAGGACTCGGATGATTCGGGAAGGTATTCGTAGCACTCGAGGCGCACGGCGACGCCGATCTTGGTTTCGGAGTGAGCCGTTCCTGAATTGTCGGGAGCAGAGGCGGCGGGGCGAACCACCCGCAAGACACGGCCGCGGCAGCGTACGGGCATGCTCTCGCCCAGCGTGATTTCGGAGGGCATGCGGAGCGTGAGTTCGATCTCGGAGCCTTCGGTCAGCGGAGCGCTGGTGAAGAAGAAGACTCCGCGCGAACTGAGGTCCTGGGTGAATCCAACGCCTTCAAGGGACGTCCCTGGATCACGCAAAGAGAGAGGCAGAAGGTACGGGAATCGCTGTCCGACACGGCGTTCAATCCCAACTGGAGGAGTAGTCATATTCGCGTGACGTCCTTTGCCGAATCGCCGAAAAGCGCAGGGCCTACTTTAGCTCACGGCGGGCAATAAGAGAAGGTCCAAATTGGTCCAGTTGTGAACAATCTCGAACCCATTCATCAGATTAGACTTGGACGTGCCAGGCCGAAGTCGGCGTCGCACGCGAAGTCTGACGGTCTGTGGAAAAGTAGGCAGGGACGCAGGCGGTTGCGCCACTTCAGGGCAAGCGTCACGATATAGTGGTGCGCAGACTGATCCATCGTCATCCAAAGAATTGAACGTGGCTGAGTCGAAACTTTCCATCCAAGAGAGTGCTGTAGCGAGCGGCGAAGCAGCGGCCGAGAGCCGCAAGTTGCGCTGGCAGGCAGCCGGACGCGCGCTGCGGCATCGCAATTTCCAGCTATTTTTCAGCGGACAACTGATTTCTCTGATTGGCACCTGGATGCAAACCGTGGCCCAGTCGTGGCTTGTCTACCGGCTGACGGGTTCGGGATTGAAGTTGGGGGCGGTCGGGTTTGCCAGCCAGATTCCCGTGTTCTTGTGCGCCCCCATCGGCGGGATCGTGGCCGACCGTAGCAACCGAAAGCACGTGGTGATTGGGACGCAGGTCGCGTCGATGCTGCTGGCGTTCGTGCTGGCGGCACTGACGCTGACGAATCGCATTACAGTGCCGGAGATTTTCGTGCTGGCGGCGCTGTTGGGCGTGGTGAACGCGTTCGACATCCCCGGACGACAGTCGTTCCTGGTGGACATGGTGGGAAAGGAAGACCTGATGAACGCGATCGCGCTGAATTCTTCCATGTTCAACGGGGCGCGCGTGATTGGTCCGGCGGTGGCGGGAGTCCTCGTGGCGAGGCTCGGCGAAGGCTGGTGCTTCTTCGCGAATGGGATCAGTTACATCGCGGTGATCGCCGGATTGATGATGATGAATGTGCACGCTCCGGCGCGGGTGTCGACGAAGACCTCGCCGTGGGAGCACATTCTCGAGGGATTCCAGTTCGTCAATCGAACGGCGCCGATTCGAGCGCTGATGATTCTGCTTGGGCTGGTGAGCGTGACGGGGATGCCTTACGTCGTGCTGATGCCGATTTTTGCCGACAAGATTCTGCACCGCGGAGGGCAAGGACTGGCGTCGCTGATTGGATCGCACGATCTGGGAGCGGTGCGATTGGGGATCCTGATGGGCTCGGCGGGCGTGGGCGCGCTGCTGGGCGCGCTGACGCTGGCGGTGCGCTCGGGCGTGAAAGGCCTGGGAACGTGGATCTCGGTGTGCTGCGCGGGGTTTGGCGTCAGCCTGATGCTGTTTTCATTTTCGAAGTCGTTCTGGCTGTCGGTGCTGCTGCTGATGCCCGTAGGGTACTTCATCATGCTGCAGATGGCGTCGTCGAACACGCTCATTCAAGTGATGGTGCCGGACGCGCTGCGCGGGCGTACGATGGCCGTGTATTCAATGATGTTCATGGGCATGGCTCCGATCGGAGCGTTGCTGGGCGGAGCATTGTCGGACCGCTTGGGCGCGCCGCTGACGGTGTCGATTGGCGGGTTCGCGTCGGTGATGGGAGCGTGGTGGTTCGCCGCGCAGTTGCCCAAGATTCGGGTGGAGGCGCGCAAGCTGATCATCGCGCAAGCCATGGCGGGTGGAGAACCGTCGGAAGAGATGTCGACGCCGGTGGTGGAGGAGTAGCACAGCGATCGAGGTGGACGATCTTGGCAGTCAATGAGTTCTATAAAAAGGGATGTCAAGAAAAAACTTCTCCCTCGACCGGAGGGCGAGTGCGTTGTCTCTTGATCTCCAGCCCACTGCCTATGTGAGTGCCCCCGATCGCTCAGGGATTTTGCTCTGGATGGTTTTGCCTTCGTTTGGTTTTCCCTGCCGGTGGCGACAATGCCAATCGAGGTCTAAAAGACTTCGCAAGCGAGATGGACGTCTGAGGGTAATCATGGTTCTATCCGAGGCTCGTGGCCTATCGCTATTTCTGATTATCCGAGGGGGCATAGCGTGAAAATTGGTGACTCGCTGCCGAAGCAGACACGGCCCAGCTCATTGACTGATACTCGCCCTCGAATCGAGCGTCTCCAGAACCCGAACCGACCACCACACTGGGAATGACCAGAGATGGAAAGGCCGCTTCTCCAGAGATGCTCAAACTGCTTGCTGATCTAACTGTTTGGCGTCGAAGTCCACCCCTTTCTTCCAGATGGTTAAAGTAATGGCGGCGATCTTCCTGGGCAGGGTGAGACGTGCCATGGTGGGCCGCATCCCTTTGGCCAGAAGGGCTAGGTAGAAATCACGGAGCGGTCCCGGCCGAATGCTGGCCGATATGGCGGTGCTCTTAAACAGATTCTTGAGATCGCGATTATAGTTGTCCCTCAACCCGCGTACGCTGATGCGCTCCCGGTTGCGAAGCACCTTGCCACGAACAAAGCGGTACTCGCCGTTGTCGTGAGTTTCGACTGCGAATCCGCTGTACGCCCATAGCTGTCGCTTGGTGCGGAACCGGTGTGGCGTTTGCAGCAGGGCCACCAGCAAAGCCGCACGAATCGGCCCGATCGAAGGAATCTGGCGCAATAACTTCACCGCAGGATGCTTGCGGCTCTCCATCACGAAATCGCACCGCGCTTCTTGATGCAAGGGCCGCAGCAGGTCCAGTTGCTGGTAGAACCGCTCGGCCCGGAGACGAACGCCGGGTTCTGCAATCTTGGCCAACTACTCGCTGCGGTGCCGCACCGCATAAACGGTTGTGCAGCTACAGGGAATCGCCCAGCTGCGATACAGCGCTTTAATCCGACTCATCACTCGCGTGAGATCCTTGGTGATCGTCAGATAGCTGCGGCCTAATTCCTTCAAGGTTCGTACCCCGTGGTCTCCGTGGTACACCGAACTGAGTTGGTTGCCGCGTAACAACTCCGCCAGCTTGCGCGCATCGATCCGGTCGCTCTTGCTGCCATCCTTCAACAGAGCGTTCTTTCGCGGATCGCAGACCACGAGCCGGCTGACGTGGGGTTGGAGAAGGTCGTGTAACCAGGCAGCGCAGGTTCCTTCCTCGAAGGTCACGCTAGAGTTCCACGCAGTCCTTTGACGAACTCCAGAAGCGTGGCAACCTTGGTCTCCAGAATGCACTCCATGATCAGCTAGCCCCCACTATCCATGACGGCCACCGAGACTGTGGCCTGGTGCACGTCCAGCGGCGCTCCTGAAGGTGCAATCTGTCCCGAATAGACGAATATCGCGGCAAAAAGCAGCGCGAAGGAACCCAAAACCCATAGGGCACCACGACTGGTCCTTACGCCCGTGGAGCCGTCCGGGTAAGTCACTACATCGGACTGTGGGTCATAGACTGCGAGGCCGTGTCTGTGGGCTAGATCTTGAACCAATTGATGTATATATGTTGCCTTCGACCATATGCAAGACATGATCACGTGACCGGGTGAACGGTCCAGTTTGCAACTCCAAGGGCAGGAATCGTGATCGTTGATTCTTTCTTCGGGAATTGTGTCGATCTCAGGGTGCTTGGCGGTCAACTCAGTATAAAATGCATCGATTGCCGGATGTGGTACGACGCCGCTAGTATCGTTGTCACAGAGACGGACGTACAATCCCCTCGCCTGTTCGTTGTCGATTCGCTTTTGTGGGCACCACACCCCAAGATCAAAACTCATTAGTTCCTGTGCGCCCGCAAGCTCGAGTGGGTAGCAACGAGAAAGCGAAATATTGAGACTGCACAAATATACGCCAATAAAGCAAAGTCCTGGTCGACGGCTAAAACGGAACTAACTGTTGTCAGCAGCGTGGCTGTTGAAAAACTCCAGTTTTGTCAAAATAGCCGGAATTTGGCAGATAGAAAATGTCTACCAAAACGAAGATCGTCGTTTGTAGGGCTTCCTATTGCAAAGTTTTTTCGACCATTTTCCGGCGAGCGAGTTTTTCAACAGCCACAGGCGTTTGCGCTCATTGTCGGCCGCATGGCTGCGCCGCTGTCTACCTGGGTCGACCGAAGAACAAGACGTAGCCGTCACGGTCGGAAATCTCGAAGCCGCGAAGACCATCGTGGGTATCTCTGAGGGGTTTGCTGAAGGCTGCCCAATGCTTGGCAAAGTCAGCGGCGAGCGCATCCGGGTCTGGTGCATAGACGAAGGCATCCCATCGCATGGAGGGATTCCGCTTTGGGTTGGGCAGCGGGGGCGTGTCTTTTGTCGGACTTGACGAAGATCCGCCCTCCGTCGCGGCCGACGATGGCGAAAAAAGGGTTTTGATCCGGCTCCTGGAATCTGGTCTCAAAGCCGAGCTGGTCGCGGCAAAAAGCGATGGTTTGATCGACGTGCTGACGATGAAGAACGGTGAAATTGCCTGTGTCGTTGGTCGTGTCCTAAGCGTGGAGTCACCAGCACTGGTCCTATTACGATTGACCGGTCTGAACGGAGCGGAACTCATCTCGCCGGGCCGACAGCAGCGAATCCGGATGATGCGATCGTCAGCATTTTACCCAAGGCAGGATGGGTGAGAGTTGAAAGCAGGCGATAGCCCTCATTGATGGTTGACGGTAGGCCGGGGTCAACGAGAGAGAGCGCGATTTATCGCCAATCGTCGCAGAGGAGCTTCAACAGCTTCCCTGATGCTTGTGTCCGGCAAGCTGAAACAAGAACCGCGCTGCGTCAGCAAAAGCTGCATCTTCGGGAGAGTGTTCGTAAGAATCCGGACACCAACGAACGGCAATGTGATACCTACTCTCCTGTACACCTTCCATTATCCATTCGGCTCCGTCGAAACCCCGATGTTGTGACTCGGTCGCCATCTTCCAGAAATGCGCTCCATGCAAACGCGTTAAAAAATCGGAAACTCGATCCTTAGGCACGGTCAACGTTTGTTCGCTCTTGACTCGGTCACGCGACTCATCGAGAACGCTCATTCTAATCTGGCCGCCACCGTCAGGGAGAACAGTCAGAGTGACAGACTTCGGCCCAGTGAATGCGCCCAAGTACGTAAAGCGGTAGGTGTTCTCATTGTCAGGGGATGGAGGCCAGAGTGGTGTTTCGCCCAACTGGTACATGTCGCTCGAATACCAAGCAACTTGGAAGTTCGCGGCACGACTCGTGAATGTCCGTGGAGGAAAGTAATTCAAGAAAAGGGCTGCATTTTTGGCTTCTACGATCTTCAGGGATACCTCTGCGACTGCCTTTGTTGGCGAAGCTTGGGGAACGTTGCCTAATACCTCTCTAATGGCCTTGAAACGCTCGGCGTCGCGGAGTCCGAACGTTCCTCCCCCGGCGATGCCAGCCGCAACCGCCTTCTGGTCCTTGTTTCGATTCACCTATCTAACAGATTTCTACGACGAAGCTCTATTGTCGGTTTCTTGTCGGCGATGAACGAGTTGCCTGCGAAGGCTGGCAAAACCGACTTATCTCCAAGTCGGTACACTTCAACGAGGGTCTGCACGTCTTGATTGAGGTGCTTGCACTCGCGGCTCGAAACCTCGTTGCGGTGGAGACACGCTTGTATTCCTTCGAGCGCCTTGTCTCGTCTTGTAGTCGGCGGTGAGTCGGCATACGACAACGCTGTCGGCGCTATGGCCAACGTGATTAGAGCGAGGGTTCTTCGCATACGCCCTCATTGTATGTGTGGCCAACTGTCGAAACCAGGACAATGCCGATCGCATAACCGATGTACCGAGCTTTGCCGTAGCTGTTCATGCCAAAGCGAATATGCCACGCCTCGGTCGAGGTAAATCAGTCCTCGGCGTTCGTTGACGCAGTCCGAAGCTTTCTATTTCGCGGGCGCCGCGTCCGTCAGCCCTTTCACATTCTTCTTCAAGAACTCTCGAATCGCGGCCCACGCGCCCTGATTCTGTTCGTAGGAGAATCCGCCGTGATTGGCGCCAGGAACCGTATAGAGTTGGTTGGGCACCCCGGCCGCGTCGAGCGCTTTGTGCAGGTGCACGGACTGCTCGTACGGAACGAGCGCGTCCTTGTCGCCGTGAATGGTGATGATGGGCGGCGTGTTCTTGTCGACGTAGCGAATGGGCGAGAGGCGCTTCGCAAGGTCGTCGGCATTCGGCTGATCGCCTAGCCATGCGACGGCGTATCCTTTGGCGTTCGGTCCATGCAGCTCGTCCAGAACGTCGGCAATGCCAAACCAGTTCACAATCGCCGCGACGCGGGGATCTTTATCGGTCCCGGGATTCTGGCTCCAGACGTTGTCCTC
This sequence comes from uncultured Acidobacteriaceae bacterium, assembly GCA_963701935.1. Classification (GTDB taxonomy): domain Bacteria; phylum Acidobacteriota; class Terriglobia; order Terriglobales; family Acidobacteriaceae; genus Sulfotelmatobacter. The sequence goes on from CAVPBT010000010.1 coordinate 349,552, forward strand.
ATCCGTGTAGCACTCGTGGTCAAATCCTGCCGCGGGCGTGAGCATGCCGGTGGTGAGCGCCAGGTGACCTCCGGCCGATCCGCCCTGAAGCACAACGCGGTTGGGATCAAAGTTGTATTTCTTCGCATTAGCAAACACCCAGTGCAGCGCGCAGCGGCAGTCTTCCACCGCCGCCGGAGCCAGCGACACCTGCGCCATACGGTATTCGACATTCACGGCAGCGAATCCCATCTGGAGATAAGGCATGATTTCGAGCACGCGCTCTTCCTTCGTCCCCGCGATCCAGCCGCCGCCATGGATTACGATCACGACCGGCGTGGGCCGCGACACGCCGGCGGGTTGATACACGTCGAGCTTGGCCTGGTAGTTGTTTGCCGTGTGATAGACGATGTTGGGATGCACCTCGTAACGGAACAACTCGGCAGTGAATGTCGCCGCGTCGGTTTGCGCCAGGCTCATCGATGCAGAAAGCAGCAGGAAGGCAAGCAGAAATTTTCGCACAAGGTCCCCTGTATGAATTAGGTTTTGCGCCGGCGTGCAGCGCGAAACGGAATGATACTCCTCCGCGGGAAGCTATGGGCGGGAGCTCGTTGGCGGAATCAAGGGCCCAGATCAGTGGCTGGACTTGCCGCGGACGGTGAGCTCGGCTTCGGACGGCACGTCTGCAAGCGTCATGTGCAGGGCGTGCTGCTTCGCGTCGTAGGTCGTCTTTAAGGGGTAGGTGCTGCTGGAGAATTTTGCCTCGGCGTGCGCCGACGGCCAGTCGTAAATCACCACTTCGAAAAACTTCCACCAGGGAACATAGGAACCTTCGCGCGCGTGGAAGGTCAGACGGACCGCCTTGTCGTTGGATTCACAACTGAAGCTCTGGCGCAGGTATTCACCTTTCTGGTAGCGGAAGGTGTGTCCGTCATCGAGATAGATAGAGCCGCTGCACTGCGGGCCGGGATAAACGTGAAGTGCGAGCGGGCCCTTGGGCGTTTCGTCGGTGTTCTGAATCAAGGGCTGAGTGGGGATGATGCTTCCGGCGCGCACGTACACCGGCATGGTTTCGAGCGGGGGATGGATGGCGCGAGGGTAGGTAATCTCCGCTCCGATATTTTGGGCGGTGACGATCGCGGCGATCGGCGGAGCTTGCGGTGACGGTGGCGCTTTGAGTCCAGTCCAGAAGTCGTACCACTCGTAAGTTTTCGGGAAGGACACGGAGTAGTCGTCGAGAGTCTCTGCGAATGGCGGCGGCGCGATCAGCAGGCTGGGGCCGAGAAGGAATTCGGTGTCGAGATGGTCGAAGCCTCCAGAGTTGGGCGCGAAGATCTCGGGGTAGTCGAGAAACACGGGGCGCATCATGGGAAGTCCGGTGCGCGAGGCTTCGTCGGCGAGCGAGTAGAAGTAGGGCAGAAGCTTGTAACGGGTTTCTATGTAGCGGCGTCGGATTGCTTCCTGCTCGGGTCCGTTGGCCCAGAGTTCGTGGGGCTGCGTGCCTTTGGAGGCGTGATCGCGGCAGAGCGGCGAGAAAGCTGCGAGTTCGACCCAGCGAGTCAGCAGCGCTGGTGGAGGTGAACTGCCGAATCCGCCGACGTCGGCGCCGACCATCGAGATGCCGCTGACGCCGAGATTGAGCACCATCTGGGTGGCGAGGCGGAGGTGGTTCCAGGTCGCGGAATTGTCTCCGGTCCAGGTGAAGCCGTAACGCTGTCCTCCGGCGTAAGTGGCGCGGGTGAGGACGAAGGGGCGCTCGTCGGGGCGCAGTTTGAGCAGGCCGTCGTAGGTGGCGCGGGCGTTCTCGAGTCCGACGATATTGTGAATCTCGGCGTGGGTGGCGGTGCGCACGGTGAATCCGGGCTCTTCGATGCGGTGAACGGTGTCGAGCGGCATGGTCATGCCGGGGCCGTCAAAGACCGAGGGCTCGTTCATGTCGTTCCAGAATCCGGCAACGCCGTCTTTTACAAACTCGGTGTAGAGGCCGCCCCACCACTCTCGGGTTTGGGCGCGGGTGAAGTCGGGAAAGACTGCGGGACCGGGCCACACGATGCCGATGAAGTCGGTGCCGTCGGGATTCTTCACGAAGTGATTGCCGGCCTCTCCAGTGTCGAAGGGCGAGTATCCCTGGTTGGCGACGTGCGCAATGTGCAGGTCGGTGATGGTGACAAGATGGAAATGGTCTTTGCGCAGATCGGAAACGAAGTCAGGAAAGTTGGGGAACGTTTTGGGATCGACGGTGAAAGGACGATTCTTGATCTGGTAGTCGATATCGAGGTAGAGGACGTCGGAGGGAATGGCGTCGGCACGGAGACGCTTCGCGATATCTCGCGCCTGCGATTCCGGCGTGTAGCTGTAACGGGACTGCTGGAATCCGAGCGCCCAGAGCGGCGGGAGCGGAGGCAGTCCGGTGAGATAGGCGTAGCTTTCGACGACTTGCTTTGGAGCGGGACCGTAAAGAAAGTAGTAGTCGAGCGGCCCGCCTTCGGAGCCGAACATGATCGCGTCGCGCGCCTGCTTGCCGAAATCGAACCAGGTGCGCCAGGTGTTGTCGAGGAAGAGGCCGTAACTGCGGGTGCCGTTGACGCCGAGAAAAAACGGGATGGTTTTGTAGATCGGGTCGGTGGATTCCTGCGGGCCGATGTCGGTGTTCCAGAGCGTGAAGGCCTGATTGCGGCGGTTGAACGATCCGGCCTTGTCGCCGAGGCCAAAGTAGTTCTCGCCGCCAGGCATCTGCTTGGAGATGGTAAAGCCGCCGAGCTGGAAGCGCACGGGGCGGCCCGGAGCGTCGGCGGAGATGACGTTGCCGGCGAGATCGCGGATGACGAGGCGGAGAGGACTGCGCTCGACGCGGACATCGAGGGCGGCGGTGTGGAAGCCGACGGAAGCATCATCCTGGACCGGTTTCACGTCGATGGATTTTGTGCGCGCGGCGGAGAGGACGGCCCAGGATGCGTCTTCGGGGAGAGGTCCCGGAGCGATGCGCACGCGGATGATGTCGTCGCGGAGGGCGGTGATGCGGAGGACTGCAGAGCCGGCCTGGATTTCAACGCCATCGCGCAGGGGCTGGGAACCGGTGACTGTGTCGATGGTGGTTGCGGGCGGCGCGGAGGCGGTCTGCGCCATAGCGGAGATCGAGGCGACGGCAGCAATGACGAGACACACGATCAGGAGTCGGTGACGAGAAAATGGCATCCCTAAACTCTTTCCCGAAACGATTTTCTATTAGGTCGAAAGATCATACTAACGCGAAAGGCAATGGTGGTTGAACCATTCCGCGCGGAGTAACGCGGGGCGCCCACTTTGGGATGGGCAGAAAGCGGTTGACAAGATCGCTGCCGGGGTATATTTAACCTTATAGTTATTTAACTGAATGGTTTATTACGGCTACTTTTAAAAACCATGAACGATCGATTGAGCGAAACCTTCGGAGCACTGGCGGATCCCACGCGGCGGGCGATTCTGGCGCGGCTGGCGTGGGGGGAGGCGTCGGTGACGGAGTTGGCATCGCCGTTTGCGATGAGCATGCCGGCGATTTCCAAGCATTTGAAAGTGCTGGAGCGTGCGGGGTTGATTGCGCGCGGACGCGAGGCACAGTGGCGGCCGTGCCGGCTGCAGGCTGCTCCGCTGCAGGATGTGGCGGGATGGGTGGATCACTACCGCCGTTTCTGGGAGGAGAGCTTCGATCGGCTGGACGACTATCTGCAGGAGCTGAAAGCGCAAGATTCGAAACACAGAGTGAAGGAGAAGAAACATGTCCGCACAAAACGCAAAGATTAGCGCCGCGTCGGAATCTTCGGAATGGGATCTGGTGATGACGCGGGTGTTCGACGCTCCCAGAGAGCTGGTCTTCAAAGCGTGGACCGAGACCAAGCATGTGGCGCAATGGTGGGGGCCGAAGCGGTTTACGAATCCGGTGTGCGAAATGGACGTGCGGGCGGGAGGAGCGATCCGGATTCATATGCGGGCGCCGGACGGAGTGGTTTATCCGATGACGGGAGTGTTCGAAGAAATTGTGCCTCCGGAGCGTCTCGTTTTTGTGAGCAGCGCGCTGGACGATAAGGGCAACTCCATGTTCGATGTGCTGAGCACGGTGACTTTTGCGGAGCAACGCGGGAAGACGGCGCTGACGTTGCAGCTTCGCGTGATCAAGGCAACCGCAGCGGCTCCGCAGTATCTCAAAGGGATGGAGATGGGGTGGACGCAGAGTTTCGATCGGCTGGGCGAACTGCTGGGCTCAATGAGGGAAGAAGGAGGAAGCCTGCGGAAGATGTAGGTGCCGGGATGACGATTGGGAAAACGGGCGACGAGGCGGAGATTTGGAGACTGGTCGAGGATCAGCAGCGCGCGGTGTGTACGAAGAATATCGACGCGAGCATGGCGCACTACCCGGGTGAGTTTGCCGTGTTCAATGTGAAGCCGCCGTTTCAGATTCGTGACGCGAAGGAGTGGCGGAGGGTTTGGGAGACATCGTTGGCGCACTTCTCTGCTTCGTTTGGGGCTGAGACGCGGGATGTGGTCGTTACGGTGAGCGGCGAGTTGGCGGTGGCGCATTACTTTTTGCGGTTCACTGGGCTGCCGGGGGAGCCTTCGTGGATTCGAGTGACGGCGGTGTACCGGCGGACTGCGGGCCGATGGCTGATTGTGCATGAGCATAGCTCGGTGCCGTTTGATCCGGAGACGTTGAAAGCTGTGTTTAGCGTGGAGTAATCGAAGAGCGGCAAGGGCGCGAGGTCCGTGCCCGGGCGCGCTCGCTGGACCCTTCGGCTCCGCTCAGGGCAGGCTCGCGAAGGCGCCCGTCCCCACATGGGCTGTGCCTTCCCTCTACTAGCCTCGCAACAAGGGCCTCGTTAGACAGGTGGGGCCGCCGCTTCCGTTGATGCAGAGTTCGCTGCCGGGGAAGGTGCGGACGTCGAATCCGGCTTGACGAAGTCGGTCGTTGGTCTTGCGGTTCTCTTCGATGGCGAGAAGACGCTTTCCGCCGAGCGCCAGTACATTGCAGGCCAGCGTGTCGCGCTCGGAGTCGTCGATCTGAATGAACTCGTAGCCGCGGGCCTTAAGCAATTCCACCGTTTCGACCGCAAGCCACGGGAGATCGACCAGCGCGGTCTGCTCATCCAGCAGGCTGATCAGCGACATCAGGTGCAGGCAGGCAGACGGTCCGGGTCCGTAGGGGAGCGGCGCGGAGAGCACTTCGACCCCTTTGGGTGCGAGCAAATCGCGCAACTGCTCGATGCCGGCCGCGTTCGTGCGGTAGCCGTGGCCGACCAGCAGAGTGTTGGCGTCGAGCCAGAGAATGTCTCCGGCTTCGGTGGTGCCGGGGGCGATGATCTGGGCGAGCGTGGGGATCGCGAAGCGCAGGCAGTATGCGCCATGGTGCTTGCCTTCGAAGACGCGATTGGGTTTGCCCGGACGCATGATGACTAACCCGAAATCGGTGGCGAGCGAGGCGTCGTGGGCGTAGGCGGCGTCGAGCGAGAGTTCCGGCGCGGGCGCGAGTTCGAGAATCTCGGCTCCGGCAGCAGTGAGTTCGTGGCAAAGCGTTTCGTGCTGCGATTGGGCCGTGGCGAAGTCGGGAGCGTGATGGAAGCCGAGATCGCGCCAGCGCGCGACGCGTTCCGGCTGGTTCCAGCCCGCGGTGCGGGGAGAGCAGACCAGCACGCGCTGCAGCGGCCCGACCATGGAGTGACCGTTGAATGCAATGCCGGTTTCAGGGATGGTGGGCAGTGTGTCCTCCTGTGATGGCAGCATTCTAAGGTGCGCGCGGCTGATTTCCAACCGACAGGAAGATCTTTAACCACTAAGGACACGAAGGTTCACGAAGGAAGTCCTCGCGGATATTCGGTTTCGTGATGCCTTCGAGCGTTTACTCTGACGCGGCGAATTCGACGTGCGCGTCTTCGGTCGGCATCAAGTTCCGCACCGTGTGCTCGTCTTTGTCTTTGCCGTGAGCGCTGCGCTTGTGCAGCCACTGCTTGAGATGTTTGCGGGCTGTCGGGCTGAGCTTGGAGAAGAACAGTCCGGCGCGGCCTTGATCGCTGGCCCAGATCACGTCGGCGTGGCCCTGGAGCGTCACTGAGGTCCCGGGCAACACGCAGCGGAATGCGAGGTCTGAGGCCATGGGGACGGTTTCAGTGGCCTGCACCGCGAGTCCGTGCTCACCGATGTCGATGCTGACGCCGGGGATCGTTCCGCTTTCCAGATCCAGATAGACCAGCGTCTTCACGTCATATCTGGTGGCTTTGCGGCGGTTGGCTTTCCGGGACTTCTTTTCCGCCCGCAGCGCCTCTTTGACTTGCTCGGGCTCAACGGGGCGATACAGGATGCGACTGGCGCCGGACTGGAAGGCTTGGCCAGTGCCGGGCCACGCGCGGCACGCGATCGCCAGCAGCGTAGGCTTTTGGATCGGAGGCAACAGCGAGGCCATGCGGATGCCTTCATCCGCGCCGGGCAAGTCGAAATCCACGATCAGCGTGGAGCATTGGCCGGTCATGACGATTTCAAGCGCGGCCTGACCGGAAGGGCAGTTAACCAGTTCGATATCAAGCTCTTCGAGGGCTGTTTTCAGCGTCTGAAGGGTTCGCTTGTCGTGACACCAAATTGCTGCAGACTGGGGCATGAACTACAAAGTACGGGATAGAGTGAGGTCGGTAAATGTCACAGCGGTAATCGGCGGAGTGGTTACTGAAGGGCTCTGTAAATGGCAGGGAACATGGGGGTTAGCGGGCGGGGTGTAAATTTCAGTCCGCGCGAGATCCCTCCCTTCGCCTGAAAAGCGGCTCCGGTCGGATGACGCCTTTCGAGGAGGGTCTGGCGCACGCTTGGTCGGAGCGGGAGCGCCGGGTCTGGGCGCTGTTATAATCAAGAATTGCGCTCATGACTACGAAGCGACTGATACGATCCACTACAGTTTTGTCGGTCCGGCGGGACGGGAAGGTCGTCCTGGCAGGCGATGGCCAGGTCACGCTCGGAGAGTCGGTGATCAAGCATACGGCCAAGAAAATCCGGCGGCTGTATAACGACAAGATTGTTGCCGGGTTTGCCGGGTCGACCGCCGACGCGTTTACTTTGTTCAGCCGGTTTGAGGCCAAGCTCGAGCAATATCACGGCAACTTAGGACGGGGCGCGGTGGAGTTGGCACGCGACTGGCGCACTGACAAGTTTCTGCGGCATCTGGAAGCGTTGCTGCTCGTTTGCGACAAGGAGCAGACGTTTCTGCTGAGCGGCCAGGGCGATGTGATCGAGCCCGATGGGTCGGTGGCGGCGATCGGCAGCGGCGGGCCTTACGCACAGGCTGCAGCGCAGGCGCTGTCGGAGCATACGCAACTTTCGGCCCGGCAAATTGCCGAAGAAGCAATGAAGATTGCGGGCAAGATGTGCATCTATACCAATGACAGGGTAACGATTGAAGAACTTTAGGCGGTCGTTGGTCGATAGTCGTTGGTCGTTGGCTTAAATCCAAAACCTTCGACCAATGTGCGCACGACCAACGACGAACGACCAACGACTGATTTATGGCTATTTATCTTCCCTCTTCCGCTGAAGAAGAACAGCTTGCGCTGGATGAACTGACTCCGCGCGAGATTGTCGTCGAACTCGACAAACACGTGATCGGCCAGAAGGACGCCAAGCGCGCCGTGGCCATCGCGCTACGCAATCGCATGCGCCGGCAGAAGCTGTCGGCGGAACTCGCCGAAGAAATCATTCCCAAGAACATCATCATGATTGGGCCCACGGGCGTGGGCAAGACCGAGATTGCGCGGCGGCTGGCGAAGCTGGCGAATTCTCCGTTCCTGAAAGTCGAGGCCTCGAAGTTCACCGAAGTCGGCTATGTGGGACGAGACGTGGAGTCGATGGTGCGCGATCTGGTGGAGATCGCCATCGACAACGTGCGCGAAGAGAAGCTGGAAGACGTTGCCGACAAGGCCGAGCTGAATGCGGAAGAGCGTCTGCTGGATATTCTGCTCCCGCCATCGCCTCCGCCGAGAGCAGACGGAAGTTCAACCACTGCGGGCGGCGTAGTGATTGATGCGAGCACGGCTTTGACGGAGTCTTCGAGCCGGACCCGCGAGAAACTGCGTCAGCAACTGCGCGAGGGCAAGCTGGACGACCGCACGGTAGAGATCGACGTGCGCGAGCGCAATTTCCCGTCGTTTGAAATTCTGACCAACCAGGGCGTAGAGGAGATGGACGTCAACATTAAAGACATGTTGCCGAACATCTTCGGGCAGCGCACCAAGAAGCGGAAGATGAAGGTCAACGAGGCCTTCGAGTATCTGATTCAGGAAGAAGAGCAGCGCCTGATCGATATGGATCAGGTCACGCGCATGGCAATTGATCGCGTGGAAAATTCCGGCATTGTGTTTCTGGACGAGATCGACAAGATCGCAGGCCGTGAAGGTGGACATGGGCCGGACGTTTCGCGGGAAGGCGTGCAGCGCGACATTCTGCCGATTGTCGAAGGAACGACCGTCAACACGCGGTATGGCATGGTGCGTACCGACCATATTCTTTTTATTGCAGCGGGCGCGTTTCACGTTTCGAAGCCGAGTGATCTGATCCCGGAACTGCAGGGTCGGTTTCCGATTCGCGTGGAACTGCAGTCGCTGACCATGGAAGATTTCGTGCGGATTCTGACGGAGCCGAAATCGTCGTTAGTGAAACAGTACACAGCGCTGCTCGAGACCGAGGGCGTGAAGCTGGAGTTTACGAAAGAAGCGCTGGATGAGATTGCGCACTTCGCCTTCCGCGTAAACGAGAGCACCGAGAACATCGGGGCGCGCCGGCTCCATACCATCATGGAGCGCGTGCTGGACGAGTTGAGCTTCGATGCTCCAGAGAAGAAGGGCGACCACGTCACGATCGACGCCGATTATGTGCGCAAGATGCTGACCGACATCGTAAAGGACCAGGATCTGTCGCGGTACATTCTGTAGTTAGCATGCTAGTTCGATCGGCGTATAGGTCTGGCTTATGACTGCGCGTAACAGCATCGTTGCGCTGCTATCGTTGCTCGTGACAGGATGCGCCACTGGTCAAGTTGCTTCTCAACCGCCGAAATTGAGCATCCTCCTTCCGGCGAATACTCTTTCCGACAAGTTTGAGGTCCGCTATGTCTTGTACGGATCGTTTGGCGCGAGCGGGGGATATATTTCGCCGAATCGTGATTCGACAGGAGTCGTTAAGATTCCATTGTCAGTGGACGGGAAGATCGCGAATGCGATCAAACTGTTCGCTTGGGCGCCGGGGTGCCAGTTCGCGACGTACGATCTCAGCGTTCATCAGTCGGATATGCAAGAGCTTTACACCTGCAACCCATTGTCGACGGTCACGTTGCACGGGCAGATCGCCGATAAAAGTCTGGTCCAAGCAGCTTCGTCAGAGATTCGCGTAGACTACCTGGCCGGTTGGGCATGCCAGTTCTTTGGACTGTGGGACTGCATGGTTCCGCAAATTTCATTAGGCACGGTCACGGTTGACGCGGACGGCCGCTTCGAGATCGAACTCCCCGACTTTGCGCGGGATCCTGCCTCCTCCGATTCCAAATCCTCATCTGAATTTCAGTTTTCACTTCGCAAAGTCAAAACTTGGAACCTCATTGCGTTCCTAGATCCTGAACTGAAGGTGCCCCACTCTGGTGGCGGAGGATTACGACCAGCTTCGTCGTACTCAGAACCCGTAATTTTCAGCGCGCGGAAGACAAACTAATCAGGTCTGCAATTACTCAAAACACCTTCGTAGGGGTCAATGAGTGAAATCGCGATGTTACAACACTTAGCTGGCAGGTAAGGAGGAGTCTGAGACGACGCGTTTAGTCCTCCCCGTAGTGACACAAATCGGCGAAGTTACCCCACCAATTTTCGCGGGCACTGAATTTGTGAGCACGAACCCAGCCCGTTAGACCGGTGCTGGTTTTGACCTGCACCCACCACTCGCTTACACCGTCCTTGATAATGTCCATCGTGCATCCGCCCTGTCCATAGCCTGATGTGAAGCCGCACTGACCCTTTTCCGACACAGTGTCAATCCATGCGGCGAACCACACTCCTTTGGCCCAGAAGACGATGTTTTCGTCGGCATCGAGACCATAATCAAGGGCAATGTCTCCGACCTTGAGGGACGGAGAGTCAACCGGGCCGACGTATTTGATTACGGCTATGCCGGGCTCGTAGATAACGTTCGCTCCACCGAGCACGGTCACTTTCTCTCCGGCCTTGAGCGTACCGATGGACTTCCCCTTGCCTTTCCACGAAGCATAGATTCGGTCATCTTTATCGATTTTGACGTTGGGAACGATGTTGCCTTTGCCGGGACAGGCGTATTCGTCGATGAGCGGAAGTTCAGGTTTGGGAGTGTTGGACTGACCGATTATGGGATTCGAAGGCTGTTGCCCAGTTGCCAGCGAGGTCAACATCAGAATGGCGAAGAATCGAATCGCGCACATAAGGCCGAGTATAGGGCTGCGAATCCGTTCGCGAAACGTTACGCACGTACCCGGCGTGAAACCGGAAGGCTCGTGGGTTTACGCTATCAGGCCGTTACACACAGAACCCCTGAATCGAACCGTTCGGCCATAGGTCGGAAATAGATATATCGCATTCCGAGCTAGTCGTCAAGTGACGGGTGGTTACGCTCATCTCCGCCGCCATCCTCCGCCGCAAGGCCCTGTCGAACCCACCGCCGCTCCCGCAGTCATGACCACATAAATCAAAAGGCTGGGGCATAAGCCCCGACCTTCCGTCTTCTGAACTGTCGGCCTGCTTCCCATGCTCCGGAGCCTGAGGCTTTACACTGCCGCCCCAGCTCCGCCGTGTCCTTCACATTGGCTGCCGCAGGGTTTTCGGCTTACTTCAACTTCACCCCAAACACCTAGCTCGCACCGAACAGATTGCTCGTAAAGAACACCAAGGCGAAGGTTTTCCACAGCCCCAGAGTGTGACAAACGACCTTTACTCAGAAAATTGAAAAGTGCACACTGGCGTGGTGGGTGCAGGCTTTCTCCAGCTGATCATCGGCGAACAAGCGGCCGCCATCCCGTGGCGCTCCTCCAACGCCGCTAACTCCTTATCTTTGAAGATTTTACCTCTAACTCCTTTAGATCCAAGATTTTGGCAGATCAAGCCGATATCGGGCCTGCGTAACTCCAATAAATCCAAGATTTTACAGATTCACGAAGAAAAAAATTGTGAGCCCTGCTTCGTTCCCTTGCCCCCCCAACGCCCCTCCGTGTCCTCTGTGTCCTCTGTGGTTTATCTTTATTGGTGTACTTTACTAGCCAATGAAAACTATTGATCGTGCTCGCCTGCAGTCCCTGATGCAACGCGAACAGAAGAAGTTTGTGGACGAGCGTCCGAAGTCGAAGGCGCTGTTTGAGCGGGCGCGCAAGTCGCTGCTGGCGGGCGTGCCCATGAACTGGATGGTGAAGTGGGCGGGAGCATTTCCTCCGTTTGTGCGGGAGGCGCAGGGCGCGCACTTCTTCGACGTGGACGGGCATCGCTATATCGATTTTTGCCTGGGCGATACCGGAGCGATGACGGGACATTCTCCCTCCGCCACGGTAAAGGCGGTGGAAGAGCAGGCGCGGCGCGGGATTACGCTGATGCTGCCGGGAGAAGATTCGATCTTTGTTGCGGAGGAGCTGCAGAAGCGTTTCAACCTGCCGTACTGGCAGTTCGCGCTGACGGCCACGGATGCGAACCGGTTTTCGATTCGTCTGGCGCGGCAGATCACCGGGCGGGCGAAGATTCTGGTGTTCAACTGGTGCTATCACGGGACCGTCGATGAGACGTTCATCACGCTGGATGCGGATGGAGTGGCGGGGCCGCGGCCCGGGAATATTGGGCCGCCGGTGAATCCGGCGGTCACGACCAAAGTTGTCGAGTTCAACGATGTGGATGCGCTCGAGGCCGCGCTCGTCTCGGGGGATGTGGCTTGCGTGCTGGCCGAGCCGGCGATGACGAATGTGGGCATCGTGCATCCGCAGGCGGGATATCACAAGGCGCTGCGCGAACTCACGCGCGAGTACGGGACGCTGCTCATTATTGATGAGACCCACACCATCTGCGCCGGGCCCGGCGGGTTCACGCGGGCGGAGAATCTTGAGCCGGACATACTCGTGTTCGGCAAGGCGATTGGCGGAGGGATTCCGGGCGCGGCGTATGGATTCTCTCAGGAGGTCGCCGACCGCATCGTGGCCAAGCAGGAACTGGAGAACTGCGACGTGGGCGGGATCGGCGGCACGCTGGCGGGCAATGCGTTGTCGCTGGCGGCGATGCGCGCCACGTTAACGAAGGTGCTTACGAAAGAGGCATTCGACCGGATGATTCCGATGGCGGAGCGCTGGACCGCGGGCGTGGCGAAGGCGATTGCAGATGCGGAGTTGCCGTGGCATGTGACTCGGCTTGGGTGTCGGGCGGAATATCTGTTTGGTCCGACGAAGCCGAAGAATGGTGGCGAGGCGCACGACGCGATGGATTTCGAGATGGAACGGTTCATGCATTTGTACGCCATGAACCGGGGGATTCTGCTGACGCCGTTTCATAACATGGCGCTGATGTCGCCGCAGACGGAAGCTGACGATGTGGACCGGCACACGAAGGTGTTTCGCGAGGCGGTGCGGGAGCTGGCGGGATAGATCCGACCATCGCAAGAAACGCGGCAGTGACCCCGCGCACAAGCTTGGGCGCCCCGATCATGTCATCCTGAGCGAAGCGAGCTCGAATGAGCTCGCGCAGTCGAAGGATCCCTAGTGCAGGATGACATTGGTGTGGGGGAGGAGTCTGGTAGTCTGTTTTCGTCTGCATGAGACGCTCTGCCTCGACGCTTTTGATGGCTCTGGGTGTGCCGTTGCTGTTTACGGCGTGTGCGACGATTGCGCCGCCGCAGCCTCCGTCGCTGGAGTTGCCGAAGCCGCCGGCGGATCTGCGGGCGGTGCGCAAGGGCGATCGTGTGGTTCTTACTTGGACTGCGCCCAGCGTTACGACGGACCGGCAGAGGGCCCGGAGCGCGGGTCCGACGCGGATTTGCCGGGGACTGGAACCGGAGCTGACGCAGTGTACTCCGGTGGGTGAGGCGGCGGCGCAGCCGGTTGCGGCTTCCGCGCAGAAAGTTTCGAGAACCTACACCGATACGCTCGGCGGGCCGCTGCAAAGTGACGATCCTTCCAGCTTTATTACTTATGCCGTTGAAGCGCTCAATGCCGGTGGCCGCAGTGCGGGGCTGTCGAATCAGGTGCGGGTTTCTCTGGTGCGGACGCTCCCACCGCCGCGCGAGTTTGTCGCGCGCGTCACGGGTCAGGGAGTGGTGTTGACGTGGGCGAACGAAGTGCCGGCGACAGGTTCTGCGTCGGTGCACTATCTTTATCGCGTGTATCGCCGGCCGGAAGGGAGCTCGGACGGGATTCTGGCGGGGCAGGTTCCGGCGGGCAGCGATCCCATCCTGACGCTGACCGATTCGAGTATCGAGTGGGAGAAGACTTACGAATATCGCGCGGAGACGATTACGGTGATCGCGCGGGAGAACAAGCCTGAGGTGCAGGTGGAAGGCGACGACACGCCAGAGATCAAAGTGTTTGCGGACGATGTCTTTCCCCCGGCGGTGCCTGCGGGGTTGCAGGCCGTAGCTTCTGGTCCGGGGCAGAAAACGTTTGTCGATCTGGTGTGGGCGCCGGTGAGCGACGTCGATCTCGATGGGTATAACGTGTATCGTCGCGAAGAAGGTGGTGTGCCAGTGAAGGTGAATGCGGCGCTTCTGAAGACTCCGGCTTATCGGGATGAGTCGGTGGTCTCGGGGAAGAGTTATTTGTACTCGGTCTCGGCGGTGGACGTGCGCGGGAACGAGAGTGCGCGGTCGGAGGAGGCGGGCGAGACGGTGCCGTGAGCAGATCGAGGCGGCCCGCGAAGTACCTCGGGGGCTAAAGCCCAGATCGTCTAGGGCCTCTCATCGCAGCGCTGAAAGCGCTGCGCCACCCAAAATCCAGGCTGGCTTATGAAGTGGGTTTGTTATCAAGCGGGTCTGTTATCAAATAGCATCTGTTATCAGTCGGAGAAATATTTTCCTTCTTTTACGCCTCAATTTTTGCGGATATGGTTAGATAGAGGGCGATGAAATACTGCCGATTTCAATTCAATGGCCAGGCCCAGTACGGGCTGGTTGAGTCCGTTGGCGGGCGGGACGCGATTGTGCGCGTGCTGCTCACCGCTCCTGAAGAGGCTGACGGGGACATGGAGAGCTTGCGCACGCGGCGGATCGAGGCGATTCCGCTCGAGGAGGCGGCGCTGCTGCCTCCGGTGCGTCCGTCGAAGATCGTGTGCGTGGGGCGGAACTATCGCGAGCACGCGGCCGAGTTGGGGCATGATGTGCCGAAGGAGCCGCTGATCTTTCTGAAGGCCACTTCGGCGCTGCTGTCGCCGGGTGGGATTGTGCGGCGTCCGAAGATTTCGCAGCGCGTCGATCACGAGGGCGAACTCGGCGTCGTGATCGGCAAGATTTGCTACCAGCCGGCGGCGGATGCGGACATCCGGCAATACATTTTGGGATACACGTGCGTGAATGATGTGACGGCGCGCGATCTACAGAATAAGGACGGGCAGTGGAGCCGGGCCAAGGGGTTCGACACGTTTTGTCCGGTGGGACCGGTAGTGACGGATGAGATTGATCCGTGGGCTGGGGTCGGCGTGCAGACGCGGGTGAATGGGCAGATTAAGCAGGATGGCAACACGCGGGATTTCATTTTTGCGCTGGACGTGGTGATTCGGCATATTGCGCAGGCGATGACGTTGTTTCCGGGAGACTTGATTCCGAGCGGGACTCCGGCGGGTGTGGGGCCGTTGGTGGCGGGGGATGTGGTGGAAGTGAGCGTCGAGGGTGTGGGGACGCTTAGGAACTCGGTGGTGGACGAGTAGATGTCCGGAGCATTGTCATCCTGAGCGGAGCAAGACGGGTAGCGAAGCGAGCCGGCTTGCGAAGTCGAAGGACCTTGCGTAGCCGGGGCCTTCGGCGAGTGCGGGAAGGCGTTCTCACGGCGCTCTCGATAGAGTTGAGGCGGGAAGAAACTCCCGGATGGGGTTGTGGCGACGCATAGGGGCACGGGGTCCTTCGACTACGCGAGCTCATTCGAGCTCGCTTCGCTCAGGATGACAGAGTAGGGGGGCACCCGGGCCGACCGGGCGTGGCTACTGCAGGCGGAATCTTTCCTTCATCAGGCGTTGCAGGCGGGGTTTGTAGAGGAGATCGAAGGCGAGTTCTTTGTCGGGGAACATGGCGAGGGCGGCGCGCTTGGCTCCGGCGGCCAGTTCGGAGGCTTCTTCTACGGTGAGGTTGGGGTCCTGGCCGATCACCGACATCACCATGCTGATCATCACTTGCAGGCGGCGGATTTTGCGGGCTTCCTCTTCGCGCTCGGGGAGGGATTGCTGCTCCGGGATGGGAAAGCTCGATTCGCGTCCGGCCTGCTGATGCATGTTCATGCGTGTCCCCTTTTTCGTCCCAAGTAAACGTGCCCACAGCTTTGGATGATGCGGCGCGGTCCGGCGTTGCGCCGATGGTTCCTGCCATTCTGCCCCATTTGCCGGGGAAAGCAACTACACGAAGGTGTCGTTCTGGGGTCATTGCTGTAGATTCGTGGCGAACGGGAAGGGGTAGCATGGATGAGGTGGCAACAGGTAGCCCCGAACGCATTCGTTTCGGGGGTGCTCGCCTCTCACAAAGCACGCGAGAAATGGGGCACACGGGAGGCCGGCTTTCCACCAGGGCTAAAGCCCGAAGGATTTTATGCCTCTGACGCGGCGCTAAAGCGCCGCTCTTCCACGGTTCGTGCGACTGACGCGGTTCTGGAGGGAGCGCTCGCTTCGCTCGCGGGGCGGGCGAATGCGTCCGCCCCTACGTATGCCGAGCCGATTCGAGCATCGGAACTGGAGTAAAATCGATTGCTGTGCGGGAGAGGGATCGGTCAAGGGCTTGCCGCCCGATTCCAGATTGGAGATGTCATGGCAGAAGCTGGCAATTCGGCCGCTGAGCAGCCGCGTCCTGATCCTAACGAGAAACTGGTGAAGGTGTTTGATTCGGAGCAGGAGCCGGAGGCGCTGGTGGTGAAGGGGTTGCTGGATTCGGCGGGCATCGACAGCGATCTCATGTCGGCGTCGCTGGTGCAGGACGCGTTTCCGGGGCTGGGTGGGATGCTGATTCTGGTGCGGGAAGCGGATGCAGACGAGGCGCAGCGGGTGATTGCGGAGGGGCGAAGGTCGTCGATCACTTCAGCGCCGGACGACGACGTGACGGCGGAGTATCCGGCTATTGAAGAGCCGCCACAGAAGGGTTGACCGAGTGGCCGTCGAGGTAGAAGGTGACGGCTCCATCGAGATCGGTGCGGTAGACGCGGGCTCCCGCGTCGGCGAGGCGGCTGAGAGTTTCGATGCGCGGCAGGCCGAAGGAATTCCCTGATCCTACTGAAATGATGGTGAACCGCGGACCTGCCGAGGCGAGCAGTTCCGGCGTGGTGGCGTTGTTGCTGCCGTGATGGCCCACTTTGACCAGGCTCGCGGTGGGATGATGCAGCGCGGCGATGCGACGTTCCACCTGCTTTTCCGCATCTCCCTCCAACAAGACTGACGAATCACCGTAGCTCACGCGCAGGACCATGGAGTCATTGTTGATGGGCTTGCTGCCGACGGGCCAGTCTTGCGGCGGGAATAGCACTTGGATCGTCGCGCCTCCGAGAGTGAATTCGTCTCCTTCCCAGTGGCGCACGACTTTTATGCCGAGCGCTTGAGCGGTGCTGATGACGTTCTCCAGCGCCTGACTCGGCGGCAGCAACCCTACCCATAATTCCTTCGGCTTGAAATTCTTGAGGACGGCGATCATGCCGCCGATGTGGTCGGAGTGTCCGTGGGTGATGGCGACGGCGTCGAGGCGGGAGATGCCGCGGGTCCATAGATAGGGAGAGACGACGTCTTCACCGAAATCGAGTTGCGAGCCGCCCGGACCGATGGGGCCCCCGGCGTCGATGAGCAAGGTGCGGCCTTGCGGGGTGACGAGCAAGGTGGAATCGCCTTCGCCGACATCGATGGACGTGACTTCTAAAACTCCCGCGCGCGTGTGTGGTGGGGCGGGGATGAATGCGAGAGCGAGGGAGGCCGCGAGGATGGCGCTGAGTCCAGTCCACGTCAGGAGTGGACGTCGTCGCGCCGCCCACATGGCCAACACGAGCGCGGCGGCGGCGAGGGCGATCATGACGAGCGACGGCATGGGGACGCGCAGATCGGAGACTCGCAGGGCCCCCAAGCCGCGGACGGTGCCGGTGATTCCGTCTACTGCAAACGTGGTTAAGAGCACGGGAACCTTGGCCAGCCATGGAGAGATGTAACCCAAGGAGAGTGCGGCGACGGCGGCGGGCATCATCAACTGCACCAAGGGCACGACGATGATGTTCGAGGGCAATCCGATGGTGGTGGCGCGATGGAAGTAGTAGGCCATGGGGAGGGCGAGTCCCATCTGCAGGACGGCGGAGATGAAGAGCAGTTCCCAGGCGGCGAGAACTGATGCGACGGTCGCGCGGACGAGGAGGCGCGACCAGGTCTCTCCGACGAAAAGGGCGACGCGTGCGGCGATGAATTGCAGATCGACGCGGAACTGGGCCACGCGAGGTGGGAGTTGCGCAGCGTAATCGTTGGAGTCCCAGTGGGCGAGGGCCTGCTTCTGGAGTTGCGAGGTGCGTTGGAGGATGGGGATTCCGATGGCCGCGACGATCAGCACGCAGACAAAGGTCATCTGGAAGCTGGCGGTGAAGAGTTGGCGTGGGTCGAAGATGAGCAATCCCAAGGCAGCGGCGCCCAAGGCGTTGACCATGGCGCGATCGCGATAGAGCAGGCGCGTTCCTAAATAGGTGGCGCACATTAAGGTGGCGCGCCAGACGGGAGCGCCGACCTCGGTTGTGAACGCGTACGCGACGCAGAATGCGACCGTGAACAACGTTGCGGGGACGTCGGGCAGGCGCAGGCGACGGAGGGTCCAGAAGACGACGAAGGCGAGGATGCTGACGTTCATTCCGGAGACGACGAGGACGTGGTAGGTGCCGGAGCGCTGGAAGTCGACGCGGGTGTCGCGGTCGATGAAGGCTTCTTCGCCGATAACCATGGCGTCGATGAGCGCGGCCTCGCGTGGAGGCCAGAGTTGGTGGACCTTGGCGACGATGCCCCGGTGCATTCGGCTGCGCCAGGAGGCGAGGCGGCTTCCGGTGAATCCGGGAAGGCGTTCGACATCTTCCATTTTGGTGGAGGACAGGGCAGCGATGCCGCGGTCGGCGAGGTATCCCTGATAGTCGAAGGCTCCGGGGTTGCGGAAATTGCGGGGGAGTCGGAGCTTGGCGGAGAAGCGGATGCGGTCGCCATAGTGGAAAGGTGGAATGGTGGCCGCGGGCGCGGGCGCTTCGTCTTCCGGGGGCGCGTCACTCGGGCGCGGGCTGTAGATGCTCAGACGGATGCCGGAGTGGATGGCTTCGTCCCGGCCTGTCGCCGTCTGGATGCTTTCTGATTCGACGTCGACAGTTTGCCGGACTTCGTTGAAGCCGCCCGGCTGGAGGCGTCCGTCGCGGGTAACGTGGGCGGTGATTTGGAGTTCCTGACGGTCGGCGTAGGGTTGGATGGTTGTGTCGAGGCGGGTGGAGGCTCCGCGAAGTTGGATGTGAAGCGCGCCGACGAGGAAGAAGGCGCTGAGAGCGAGAAGCCAGCCGACACCGGATCGGCGCTGCGCGAAGTAGGCTGCGGCTGCCAGAAACGCGGTGATGGCGACGGTCCACCACACTGCGGGACGCCAGAAGTAGACTCCGGCGATGATGCCGAGGGAATAGGCGAGAGCTGTCCAGAGCATGGGCTGGCGCGCCGCTTTGAGGCGGAACGTTGGAGGCGGAGCCGGAGTGGGAATTCCGTTCATAGGCTAGAAGATGGCGACGCCGAGGGCGAGACGCTCCTTCGACAAGCTCAGGACAGGCTCTGGGGACAGCCGGCCGAGCCTGCCCTGAGCGAAGTCGAAGGGATGCCGGCGCTACTGGGCGAGATTCGTCCTGGTCGACAGCCGAAGGCAGCTGCCTCGACAAAAATCTCAGCGGGCCAGGTGCACTACGCTTTCCAGGTGGTAGGTTTGCGGAAACAGGTCCAACAGGTGCACTTGCTCGACGCGATAACCGGCGGCGAGCAGGAGCACGAGATCGCGGGCCAGCGTGGCCGGATCACACGACACATAAATAACGCGTGGCGCGCCCAAGGAAGCCACCAATCGCGCCACGCGTTCTCCCAGGCCACTTCGAGGCGGGTCCACCACCGCTAGGTCGGGCTTATTAAGGATATGAGGGAGGACTGCACCCTTCCCGACTCGCCCCGAATTTTCCGCACGGGCCAGGTACTGCTCCGTGGAAGCCTGAACTGCCTCTCCATTCGAGGACTGATTGTAGGAAAGATCGGCTGAGGAAGTCTGTGACGACTCAACAGAAACGGTGTGATGAAAGTCACGAGCCAAGGCTGTGGAAAACAGGCCGACGCCCGCGTAGAAGTCGAGAGCCAGCTGGCCAGACTGGCCGGAGGTGACGATCTTGACCAGTTCATCGGTGAGGTGGCGGTTGGTTTGAAAGAAAGAGCCGGCGCTGACGCGATGGGCCGCGCGTTGCGTCTGATAGGTCAGGTGCCCGGCGCCGACGGTCACCAGAATTTCCTGCGCACCCGCTTTGCGGTTGCCAGGATTGGGCTCGCGGAAGGCGACGATTCCGGCGATCTCGGGCATGGAGGCGCGGAAGTCCTCCGCCCATGAACGAACCGATGCACGGCGGGCTTCGCGGGCACAGCTGACGTCGATGAGCAACTGCGTGTCCTCTGCGTTGGCGAAGAACTCGACCTCACGAACTCCTTCGGGAACTTTACCAGCGCGGCCATTCTGCCAGAGGGACGCGATGCCGCGGTTGATCAGCGGCGAACTGATGGGACACTCTTCGACAGCCAGCAGGTCGTGCGAGGACATCTTGAAGTATCCGGCGGAGAATGTGGGCTTCGTCTGGACCTGTAGGCGCGAGCGGTTGCGGTAGTTCCAGGGCGGTGAGGCATGGACTTCGATGTCGAAGGGCAGGTCCAGCTTGGCTGTGCGGCGCAGGCTCTCGCGCAGAATCTCTTTCTTGATTTCGAGCTGGTGTTCGTATGTCGTGTGCTGGTAGTGGCATCCGCCGCAGCGGGTGAAGTGTGGGCAGGGCGGCGGGACGCGGTGCGGGGAAGGATCGATGATTGAATCCGCTTTCGCGCGCGCGAAGCCGGACTTCTGTTCGGTGAGGGAGGCTTCGATTTTCTCATCGGCCAGGACGAAGGGGACGAAGACGGTCTTGCCGCGCCCGCGAACTTCATCCGACAACCCGGCAGGCGAAGTGGAAGGCAGACGGGCCAGGCCGTCGCCGCCGTAAATCAGCTTTTCGATTGTGAGGAGCAAGTGTTGATTCTACGGCATGGAGAGGGCGTGCCATACATAGCGCATTCGCCGGAGATCCTACTTCTGGCTCGATCCGCGCGAGATCCCTCGCTCCGCCTGAAATGCGGCTACGCTCGGGATGACGCCAGTGGGTGGATTCCGACCTGCTTCGTATCGCATAACTCCAGTGCGCGAGTAGCATTCACCTCTTTGTGGCCCAAGCCAATCCGTCCGGCTGCTTGCCTGCATCGATTTGTCCCGTGATTTCCAGAGTCTTCAGATCCACGACGGCGACTTTGTCGGCCATGCTGACTGCGACGTAAGCGCGGGAGCCATCGGGGGTGATCAGGATGCCGGCGGAGCCACCTCCGAGGCTCAACTGCTTCACTTCCTTGCGCGTGGATGCGTCGAGTACTACTAGGCTCGTGTCTCCAGAGCGCGCGCCCAAGGCGGAGATCAGGACGCGTTTGCCGTCCGGCGTGAACTTCAGGCGATTGGCGCCCTTCACGGGGATGAGGAGCGTTTGGACCGCCTTCTTGGCGGCGACGTCGATGATGGTGACGGTTGCGTCGCGGGCGTTGGCGGCCCAGAGTTCCTTTCCGTCGGGGGAAACGTCGAAGCCTTCGCAGCCCTGGCCGGCGGGGACGTTCGTCACTTCCCAGGTGAGGCGCGGCGCGCCTGGAGGTGGGCTGGGAGGTCCGGATCCTGGCGGTGCTCCGGGCGGCGGGCCAAAGCCGTTGGGCTGGGAAACTTGCTCAATGATGCTGATGGTGGCGGAATTCACGTTCGAAGTGAATATCTTGTTGAGGGCGCTGGCCACGATGATCATGTGGGTTCGATCCTGACCGGTGCCGAGGACCCAGTCGACGCGCTGCGTGGCGGGGTCGTAGCGGCCGATGATTTTATTTGTCTCCGCAGTGAAATAGAGTTTGCCGCCCGCGAAATCCAGGCCATGAGTCGAACGCAAGGCGCCGAGATCGATGGCGGGCAGCGCCTTGCGCGCCATGAGATCGACGACTGAGATCGTGTTGAGAGCGCTGTCGAGACCTCCGTAGTTTGAGATGTAGGCGAGTTTGCCGTCGTCGGAGGCGATGATCTCATGGGGATCGGGGCCAGAGGGCATGCGGGCGAGGACCTGTAGCGTCGCGGGATCAACGATCGGAGACCGTGTGATCGCTTTTTGAGAGAACCAGGAGAGTGGGTGAGGGTGTCTGGGCGAGTCCGCTTGTGACGATCAGCGATATCGCGATGAGGCAGCAGATGCCGCACAAAGATTTCTTGGTTCTATTCATGGCATTTCCTCCCGACTTCTGGGCAGCTAGTTTACAACGCTCGACCGGCCGCTGCGCCAGAGGCCCAGGCCCACTGAAAGTTGAAGCCGCCGAGGTGGCCGGTCACGTCGACGACCTCGCCGATGAAGTAGAGGCCGGGGAATTTGCGGCATTCCATCGTTTTGGCGGAGAGTTCGTCGGTGTCGACTCCGCCGCAGGTGACTTCGGCTTTCTCGTAGCCTTCGGTGCCTGCAGGGAGGATCGTCCAGGCGTGCGCCTGTTGCTCGACGTCGGAGAGCGCGGTGTTCGTCCAGGATTGCGGCGCGTGATATTCGAGCCAGCGATCGGCGAGGCGGACGGGCAGCGTTTTGCGAAGCTCCGAACGAAGAGCTGCGAGGGTGCGCGGCGCTTTGGGGTCGTGGAAGATAGCGGTGAGATTGCTATCCGGCGCCAGGTCGATAGCGATGCGCTTCGGCTTTTTCCAGTAGGACGAGATCTGCAGAATTGCTGGACCGCTGAGGCCGCGGTGCGTGATCAACATTTTCTCGCGGAACTGTTGTCCGTCGCAGGAGGCGATTACTTCAGCGGAGACGCCTGACAGATCGCAGTAGCGGGAACCGTCTTCCGCTCCGAGGACGAGGGGCACGAGGCCGGGCCAGGGGTCGCGAATCTTCAGGCCGAACTGGCGGGCGAGGTCGTAGCCAAACGAAGTGGCGCCGATCTTCGGGATCGAGAGGCCTCCGGTTGCGACGACCAACGCGGGCGCGTGGAATTCTGCATGGCTGGTGCGAAGAACAAATTCTGTGGTCCGGGTTACTTTCTGAATTCTTGTGTTCAAGAAGATGGTGACGTTGGCGGCGCGGCATTCTTCTTCGAGCATTCCCAGGATGTCGCGGGCGGAGCGGTCGCAGAACAGTTGCCCTAGCGTCTTCTCGTGATAGGGGATGCGATGCTTCTCGACCAGCGCGATGAAGTCCGCAGGCGTGTAGCGCGCGAGCGCAGACTTGGCAAAATGCGGATTTGACGAGAGGAAATTCTCGGGCTGTGTGTGGAGGTTGGTGAAGTTGCAGCGTCCGCCGCCGGAGATGAGGATCTTTTTGCCGAGACGGTCGGCGTGATCGAGGAGGGCAACGCGGCGTCCGCGCTTGCCGGCTTCGATGGCGCACATCAGGCCTGCTGCGCCGCCGCCGAGAATCAGTGCGTCGAAATGATGGGTCACGTTGGAGTGAACAGCTTACCTCAGCGGCTATCGCCGGATGAGTTTTGCAGCGTGTACTGCGCGACTGAAGAGATTGCGAGAAGCGCCTCAATTAAGGAACAAGCGACCACAGGGGCTGAAGCCCATTCAGGTATCAGGCGCTTTACGCGGCCCTGAAGGGCTGCTCTTCCACGGAACTGCATGCGTTTGTGGTGTTTCTGCAACCTCTGAAATTCTGCCTCTTCCAGCCTCTTCCGAACATGTGCAACGGTACGAACTCGCGCGCTTCGCCGATTTTCCTCGCCACAGTCTGTTCACATGTAGAACAAGCTCAGGCGCGGAAGACGATATTTTTCCAGGAGGCGCTTGTGGACGTATTGCTTTTGCAGTTGGTCGATCTGGGCTCCGGACATTTTGCTGCGGTAGGGGGCGAGATCGCGGTCGGCTTCGGCGCGGACGGTGACGATGTCTTCGTCGGGCGTCGACGCGAGCAACATGGCGAAGAGTTTTTCTTCGAGCACGGTCAGGCGGCGCTCCAGATCTTCCAGGCGTGCTGCCGGTTTCGCTTCTATTTGTTCCGCGAGTTGGCGCAGCGTTTTTGCGGCATCGAGGGCGACCGAGCGGGCAGAGATCCCGCCTGCTTCGGGTAACTTCGCGGCCTCCAGCAAGTCGGCGTTGCGGCGCAGGAAGGGCACGACTACCGCCGGTTCAAATCCTTGGCTCGGCTTCAGGGTCACGCCGTCGGTTCCCGATGCGCCTACGGCCGCCTCTTTCATGTCTTCCGCGGCAGACAGCACCAACTGCGAGCAGTAGGCCAGGCTGTTCACTTTTTTCGTTTTCGACGGGCGCTGATCGTAGCGGTCGAAGGCTTCGTCGATGCCGCGCAGCACGGCTTCCAGCGGGATGCCGGCATCTTTCCAGGTTTCAATCAGGGCCCAGTCGAGAGTCGAAAGCAGCAGACCTCCGCCGCGACGGCGCAGGAAGCGGTCTTCAATCTCGGTAAAGTAGTTGAAGTAATTTTCCACGGCAGGATCAGCGGGAAGAACGCGAGGGCGAAGAAGTCGGGACGCCGCCATTTTTGGATTTCGGTGCGGATGCCTTCGGCTCGGCCTTGGACGCGGCTTTGGCAGATACGGAATCCTTGCGCGCGGAGCCATTGCGTTCCCAGATGATGCGCAAGCCTTCGAGAGTCAGGAAGTCGTCGACGTGCTTGATGTATTTCGAGCCGGTGCCGATCATGGGGCCGAGGCCGCCGGTGGCGAGCACGTGCGTTTCCGGGCCCAATTCAGCGAGCAGCAGTTCGAGAATGCCGTCAACCAGGCCGAGATATCCATAGTAGAGGCCCGACTGCAGGCTGCCGACGGTGTTGGAGCCGATGACGCGGGCGGGCTTGCGGATTTCGACGCGCGGCAGGCGCGCGGTGCGCTCAAACAGCGCGTCGGCGGAAATGCCGATGCCGGGGCAGATGACTCCGCCGAGATATTCACCCTTCGCCGATACGCAGTCAAACGTGGTGGCTGTGCCGAAATCGACGATGACGCAGGGGCCACCATATTTTTCGAACGCCGCGACGGCGTTGACGATGCGGTCGGCGCCGACTTCCGCGGGATTGTCGTAGTGCACCGGCATGCCGGTCTTGACTCCGGGCTCGATGGCGAGAGGACGCAGGTTGAAATAGCGCTCGCAGACCTGGCGCAGAACAGGATCAAGGGGCGGAACGACCGATGAGATCACGATGCCGTGAATGCCTTTCGATTCGAGGCCAGCCATGGAAAACAAGTTGCGGAAGAGCACGCCGTATTCGTCGACGGTGCTGGTGCGCGAGGTGGCGACGCGCCAGTTGGCGACGAGGCGCTCGTAGCGCGGAGCTTCGTCGGCGTCGCCGGCTGGGATGCACCTTGGCGACGCGGGCGAAGACGCCCAGGACCGTGTTCGTGTTGCCGACGTCGATGACGAGAAGCATGAGGAGCTCTTAGCTCTTAGCCTTTAGCCTTTAGCTAAACCTAAATACTAAATGTCCGTTTACTGTTCTCTTACCGTTCCACTCAATACCGTTTTCATTTCCTTTGCGGTTCTGACTTGCAGGAATCCACGCTCGTCGAGGCCTTCGGTTGTGCCTTCGAAGGCAGAGCCGTTTTCTTCGATGCGAACGGCTTTGCCTTGGACCCACGACGAGCTCTCGGCGAAGCGGCGGAGAATTGACTCCTTCGCCTCGGGGCCTTCGCACAACTGGCGATACTCGCGGTCGAGTGATTTTAACAAAGCTGCCACCAACTCGACGCGTGACCATTCGCTGCCGGTTGTGAGGCGCAGCGAGGTTGCTCCTAATTCTTTGGGGAAGCTTGCCTGATTCACATTGATGCCGATGCCGACGACGATGTAGCGGACGCGGGTGGCCTCGGCATTCATCTCGGCGAGAATTCCGCAGACTTTCTTGCCGTCGATCAGAAGGTCGTTGGGCCATTTCAGATCAGGGGTGACGCGCGAGTCGACCTGCTCGATGGCGGCGCGAACGGCGAGTCCTGCGGCGAGCGACAACGCCAGAACTTCCGAGGGCGGGAGAGCGGGGCGCAGCACAACCGAGCAATAGATTCCGGTGGAGCGCTGGGACTGCCACGTGTTGGCTCCGCGGCCGCGGCCCGCGGTTTGTTCTTCGGCAAGGAAGACGCTGCCTTCGGGAGCGCCTTCCGCGGCGGAGGCCATGGCCGCGGTATTTGTCGATCCAATCTTGTAGAAGTGGTGAAGATGTTCGTCGAAGATCGTGCCGCGCAGAAGCGGCCGCAGAATCTCGGGCAAGAGCAGGTCAGGCACCGAGCGCAGTTGATATCCGGTGGCAGGGTGGCCGGCGACGTCCACACCGAGGCCGCGCAACTGCTGAATCAGGCGCCAGACCTCGTTGCGGTTGGAGGAAATTTCCTCGGCAATCTTCGTTCCGCTGACGACAACGGTGGCGTGCTCCATCAACAGGCGCACAATTCGTCCCAGCCGCAGATCAGTGGGCTGCGGTTGGTGCGCTCCGGGAGACTTGGCACGGGGCGCAGCGTGCGCGAATTGTGCCGGTCTTGCTGATGCGGAGATTATGCGCGAATCCCCGCGAAACAACAAACGCCCACTCTACTGGGCAGTCTCAGTGAACGTGGCCACGGGATGCCCGAGCGAATATTGGCCTTCCGCAGTAACGCGCACCGTTCCGGAAGTCGCGGGCAACGTGAGCACGACAGACGCTTTCCCGGTGGAGTCAGTGGTAAGGATGCGGCTTGAGAGCGAGCCCGAGTTGGTGGTGAACAAAACCGTCCCGCCCGAGGCGCTTCCTCCGGATTGTCCGGGCACCAGCGTGACCGACAGAGTCAACTGACTACCGGCGGCGCCCTTCTGTTTGTCGCCGGTCTTGGTGAATGTTGCCGGAGGATTGCCGACGAGGATGTATCCGCCTTGCTGCTGCGCGACGCCCGCAGTGTCGGTGCTGGGGACGCTGTAGTGGTAGAAGCCGGGCGTGGTTCCGGCGGTGATGGTGATCTTTCCGTTGTGGCCCTTGCTCAGCGTGGGCTGCGGCACAACAACAGTGATTCCGCTGTCCGACGTCGCGGCGCCTAATGTCACGGTGGCCGTTCCTAACGTGACTTTTGGTTCGAGAGTGACTTTACCGCCAGCCGGGAGCATGGTTGTGTCGGGATTCAAATCCCACTCCGCGCCGGGCAACTGAGTCGTGCCGGTTACCACCAGAAGCGTCGCGGTGTAGGGCGCGAACGTTTGTGTGGCCGACCACGAGGTGGTTTTTGACGCGACGATCTGAGTGGGATTAGTCGAGGCCAGCGTGTACGAGGTCATCTGCACGGGCGTGAATCCGTTGGTGGAAAACTGGGCCTGTACCGAGTTCGAGGGATCTTTATTCAGAACCAACAGCGTGAGAGTCGTGCCGGTCGAGTTGAGCGCGGCGTAGCTGCTGAAAAGATTCGGATCGCCGTTGTTGCTATCGGATACAGAGGTGGTGGCGAATCCGTGATGGTGGCCGTCGTAGTTGGTGAAGAGTTTGAGTGCGAGGTAGTTGGGATTGCTTGGCGAAGGTGCGGTCCAACGCGATGCGAGATACATGCGCTCGCGGCCGAGAATTCCGTAGGCATCCGCGTCGCCGAGGGCGGTCGAAAAATCGGACTCGCCGGCAAAGGCCGCGCTCCATTCAGTGAAGCTGACGGGCGTTCCGGGATAGATCATGTTGGCGGTGGCGCGAATGCGCGGAATGCGGAACGGGATCGTTTTATTGGGCTGAATAAACGTCGCCCAGTTCTGGTTGATCGAGCTGGACTCGCTCACATAAGTTGGGTCCCAGTAATCGCGATAGATGCGCGCGGCGAGAGCCTGCTTCTGAGCTTGCGTCCAGGTGGAAGTGTCGGGGCCGTCGGGGTAAGCGTGGACATCGAGTACGTCCACCGAGCGCACGCCGGCGATTTTGTCTTCCCAATAAACTTCGTTGAGCCACCAGGGCAGCAGATCGACTCCGGCGTGCACGCCCTTGTCACTGCCGTTGGCGCCGTTCCAGTAGAACCACCAGCAGCAACTGACCGGGCCGAGGCGGATCGCCTTTGAATCCCACCCCTTCAAGTTGCGGGCTTCGGCGACGAATGTGTCGCGCATTTCGTTGTACGCAGTGGATGAAGGGTGCACGTCGCGATGGGTGCTGCCCCAAATGTCGATCTCGTTATCCATGTTGTAGAAGTGAGGAGCCGTGCCGAATGCCGTGGCCAGCGCGGCAGCCCACTGGTTGCGGTAAACACTGCCGAGAGGATCTTTGGTGCCCGGCTGATCGAGTAAGGGCACGTTGGCGTCGTTGGGATTCGCGGTAAGCGTCGTGCTGCAATCGGTCTTCAGTCCGTCGCCGGCGTCGGTATTGAAAGGATCGACGCTGCACTGCGATCCATACTTAGCGGCCGAGAAACTCCAGTGGCCGTTGCTTCCATTTTCTGCGCTCTGCGCGACCCAGGGCAGCATGACCATGGTCATCAGAGGATGGCTGCCCGCATTCTTCACGTCGGTAATGAATTTCGTGGAATCGGCGTCGCCGATCTCGGAGTAGTTGAAGTCTTCGAAGTACCAGTCGTTCGCGGCGTTGTAGGTGAAGAGTTGCCAGTTATATCGCGAAGTGGAATTGCCGCCCCAGCGGACCACGCTGAGACCACTGTCAGTGATGGTCGCCGAGTCCTGCGGATAAGCTCCGCCGTAAACATAGGTACTGATGGTGTGACGGTTGCTCAGGGCATCGATCGTTACGTTGACGTTGGTCGTGGCTGGAGTATCAGTTGATCGGGAATCATTCGCGGTCGAGCCAGGGCTGGACGATTGGCGGGTGCTGGTTGCGGGAACCGGCTGCGATTTTGATTCTGGAACGCCTGCAAAGAAAACGACCACTGCGAACTCGACGAGGCACAGGGCTGCGAGGGAGCGAGCGAAGGGATACATAAGGGGAGGACCTCCGTTGAGTGCTAGTCTAGCGTCCGGAGCGGCGAGGCAAGAGCACAGTAGTACATCTGTTCTGAAATCCGAAATTGCGATCTAGGAGCGGGAATCGGCACTTAGCGCGTGCTGTGAGAGCGCACCAAGGACGCTTTAGGCGGGAACGACGCGCATGCTCATATCCACTGCCTGGGGCGAGTGCGTCAGGAGTCCGACCGAAATAAAGTCAACTCCAGTCTCGGCATAAGCGCGGACATTGTCGAGGCGAATTCCGCCGGAACATTCCAGGGGAATGATGCGACCGTCCTTCAAAGGATCCTTCTGCAGGGTCTTCCAAAGATCGGGGTGCGAGCAGCGCTCGACGGCGCGCCGCACGTCTTCGACGGACATGTTATCGAGAAGAAAGGCTTCTCCGCCGTTGGCGAGGGCGAGGTCCAACTCCTCGAGCGTGCGGACTTCCACTTCGATGATCTGCGAGCCACGGCGGTTGCGGATGGCGCGCTCCAGCGCGGGAACAATGCCTCCCGCGAGTGCGATGTGGTTGTTCTTGATGAGAACGCCGTCGGAAAGATCGAGGCGGTGATTCTGCCCGCCGCCGCAGCGGACGGCGTTCTTGTCGATCACGCGCAGGCCGGGCGCGGTTTTGCGCGTGTCGAGAATGCGAGCCTTCGTGCCCGAGACGGTTTCCACGAACTTGCGGGTCAGAGTCGCGATGCCGCTCATGCGCTGCAGAAAATTGAGGATGACGCGCTCGCAGGACAGAATCACGCGGGCGTTGTGGCGGATGACCGCGACTGACTGACCTTTGTGCAGACGTACGCCATCGAAAATTTCCGGATGCGTGGTGACTTCGTAGTGGGCGGTGACGGCTCCGTCGAGGGCGGCGTACACATCGAGAATGCGGGCGACACAACCGATTCCGGCGAGGATGCAATCCTGTTTGGAGATGATGGTCGCGGTCGCGCGCTGGTTGGGATCGATGCAGGCGTAGCTGGTCGCATCGCGCGTCGCCCGGTCTTCGAGCAGCGCGTTTTCGAGGATTGCGGTGATGCGTCGTGAATTCCAGTCCATAAACAGTTGCCAGTAGCCAGTTGTCAGCATGTGGGGACAGCCGCCCTCGGCTGTCCGGCGGGTCGAAGACCCGCCTGCTTCATTGCCGATACCCAGTCGAGCTGCGCTCGACGGACAGCCGAAGGCGGCTGTCCCCACATTCAACATCCTAATTCTTTCAGCTTGCTGTTGGCTTTCTCCTGCAGGACGAGCAGTTCCTGGCCCCGCCGGCGCAGACCCTCCACAACTTTCTTTGGGGCCTTGGCCAGAAACTGTTCGTTGCCGAGCTGCTTTTGATTGTTGGCCAGCTCTTTTTCGATCTTCTCTAGCTCTTTCTTGAGGCGATCGCTCTCGGCGGCGACGTCGATCTTTCTCTCGTAGATCACGTGCACGTCGAAGCGTGCGGTGCCGCGGGCTCCGGCACGGTTGGCCAGAGACGACTCCACGAAGGTGATGTTCTCGACATTTCCCAACCGTTCGACCGATCCGCGATTGTGCTCGATCATGTCGCGAATCACGGGCTCGTGCGCGAAGACCTCGATGGGCACCTTCACCTTGGGCTCGACTTTCAGTTCGGCGCGCAGGTTGCGCACGCTAACGATCAAGTCCTGCAGGATCGCCATCTCCGTCTCGGCGGCGAGATCAAATTGCTTTTCATCCGCCTGCGGATAAGGCGCCAGCGCGATCGACTTGAGTGGAGGCTTGCCTTCGTACAATGCCTGCCAGATTTCTTCCGTGATGAACGGCATGACTGGATGCAGCAGGCGCAGCGACTCGTCGAAAAGGTTGACCAGGTTCGCACAGGCTGCTCGCGCTGCGGCCTTGTCAGCGCCCTCTTCGAAATTCAGGCGCGGTTTGATCAACTCCAGATACCAATCGCAGAATTCTCCCCAGAAGAAATCGTAGATACGGTTTGCCGCCTCGTGGAAGCGATAGGTTGCGAGCGCGTCGTTGACATCGGCCACGACGCGGTTGAAGCGGGAGAGGATCCAGCGGTCTTCGAGAGTTGTTGCTTGGAAGCCAGCGACTCCGGTGCCAGCGCAGCCGGGACTTTGTCCCGGCATGACCGGGTCAGAGACCCGGTCCCACACAAACCCGATTCGGTCCACGTTCATGAACATGAAGCGGGCGGCGTTCCAGATTTTGTTGGCGAAGGCGCGGTAGCCGTCGGTACGGCTTTCGTTGAAGGCGATGTCAGTTCCGGGCGCGGCCATGGCTGCCAGAGTGAAGCGCGTGGCATCGGTGCCAAAGCGCTCGATGATCTCGAGCGGGTCGATCACGTTGCCTTTTGTCTTCGACATCTTCTGCCGTTCCGCGTCGCGCACCAAGGCGTGAATGTAGACGTGGCGGAAGGGCACGCTGTCGTTCTTCTTGTCAGCCCAGCCGTTGGCCCTTTTGATGGCCGGATCCTGTTCGTGTCCCTGCATGAAGTGGCAGCCGAACATGATCATGCGGGCGACCCAGAAAAACAGGATCTCGTATGCCGTGATCAGCAGCGTGGTGGGATAGAACACCGCCTGATCGCGGGTCTTCTCCGGCCATCCCAGCGTGGTAAACGGCAGCAGGCCTGAGGAGAACCAGGTGTCGAGCACGTCGGGAACCTGCTCCAGTTTGGTACTGCCGCACTTAGCGCACGTCAGCGGAGCCTCGCGAGCGACGATCACATGCTTGCAGTCATCACAGGTCCACGCGGGTATGCGATGTCCCCACCACAACTGGCGCGAGATGCACCAGTCATAGATGTTGTTCATCCAGTTCAGATAAATCTGGCGGTAGTTATCGGGGACGATGGTGATCTCACCGCTCTCGACGGCTTCCCGGGCGCGATCGGCAAGGGGCTTGATCTTGATGAACCATTGCTCCGACAGGCGAGGCTCGACGATGGTTCCACAGCGCTCGCACTTGCCGATGGAGAGCGCATAGTCTTTCTCGGAAACCAGGAATCCCTGCTCCTGCAGATCGGCCAGCACGCTCTTGCGGGCTTCGAACCGGTCGAGCCCAGCGTATGGGCCAGCGTTCTGGTTCATGTGCGCATGCTCGTCCATCACGTTGATCTGCGGGAGATTGTGGCGCAGGCCCGCCTGAAAATCGTTGGGATCGTGCGCCGGCGTCACTTTCACCGCGCCGGTGCCGAACTCAGGCTGCGCGAGTTCGTCGGTGATGATCGGGATCTCGCGATTCATCAGCGGCACGAGAACATGTTTGCCATGGAGATGCGTGTAGCGCTCATCTTTCGCGTTCACCGCGATGGCAGTGTCGCCCAGCATGGTCTCGGGGCGCGTGGTTGCGACGGTGATGAACTCCGTTGCTCCGCCGATCGGCGTGCCGGGCTTCGATTCGACGACCGGATACCGAATTTCCCACAACTTCCCTTCGACGTCCTCGTGTTTTACTTCGAGATCGGAGATCGCCGTCTCGTGCCACGGGCACCAATTGACGATGTAGTGTCCGCGATAGATCAGTCCTTCTTCATAGAGGCGGACGAATACCTCGCGCACGGCGTGCGAAAGATTTTCGTCCATGGTGAAATACTCGCGGTCCCAGTCGACCGACGCGCCGAGGCGCTTCATCTGGTCGAGGATGGCGCCGCCGTAGAGCTTCTTCCATTCCCAGACGCGCTCGACGAATTTCTCGCGGCCCAGGTCGCGGCGCTTCTTGCCCTCTTTGGTGAGCTGCTTCTCGACCATCATCTGGGTGGCGATGCCGGCGTGATCGGTGCCGGGGAGCCACAGGGTGAGGAAGCCGCGCATGCGATGCCAGCGCACGATGATGTCCATCTGCGTCTGGTTGAGCATGTGTCCCATGTGCAGGCGGCCGGTGACGTTGGGAGGCGGCAGCAGCAGGGTGAACACGGGTCGCGGCGTCTCGGAAGGCGGGCCTTCCGGCGGCGTCTTGACGGAGAAGAGCTTCTCTTTGATCCAGTAGTCGGCCCAGCGCGTTTCAATCGCGCCCGGCTCGTAAGCTTTTGGCAGTTCGTGCGGCATGAGTGTGTGCGATCGAAATTCGTGTGGGGACAGCTGCTCCTACGGCTTCAGGACAGGCCCCAGCTGTCCCGGCGGGCTGCGCCCGGCAGCGTCCGCAGCAGGAGGAGGAACTTTTGATCTTACAGGTGGGGGAAAAGGGGGGTCAAACGGAGAGAGAGGTGGAAGGAAAGAGCGGCAAAACTGCCACACCCCTCCCCCGTACCCAGAACCGTAGGCCAGGGCCCGCGACGCATAGCAGGGCGCGAAGAGTGGATTATTTTTTCAGTTTGCAGGAGACGTCGCGGAGAGTGGATAAAACACGAAACTGCAACCGATCTCAGAACAAGCGAGCACGCCCCTTCTAAACAGGTGCGCTATTGAGTTCGGCGGGAACGCCTCTGTGAACGTGCCTTTCTCAAGCCTGTCTCCAGCAGCGCTAAGCAGTTCGCTCCCGCTAACGAACCGCGCTTTCCCGATCTTGCCACCCGCGATCTCAACGTCAAAGTATGCATTAACACGTTCTTTGGTTATTGTAGGAAGTTTGACCGTACGCATTAGACTCAATTCCTCCCCGGCGCCAGTCCGGTTTGGGGGAAGAGGAACATGGGCCAGATTGCGCATGCGAGCTGGAGTGTCTTCCAACCCGGGGTACGCCTCCAGCGCAAGGGTGTACATGCGGAGGGCTGCAGGCAGCTTGTGCTCCTTCTCGTACAACTGGCCGAGGTGATCACCTACTGCTCCATACTGTCCCGCCTGCCACGCTGAGTTTAAGTAGCTCTCAGCCTTGTCATAAACGCCCATACGAAAGTACACCCAGCCTAGCGTGTCCCAATACGCTACAAGGGAGGAAGAAGTCCGAAGATCTTTTAACTCTTGAAGGTTCAGCTTCGTAGACGCCTCTTCCTCATCATGGACTGCTTTTTCCGCATATTGCAGCGCGAGCGGAAGTTGTTTATCGGCGTCCGCGAGCTCATATCCCACATCGTTGTACAGCTCCGGCGTGGGATCCATCTCTAAGGCCTTCTTATAAACAGCGAGTGCCTTATCTTCGTTGCCAGCTCTGATGTAAGCGGTCCCCAGTTGGACATACACAGGAGTGCTGTCGGGACTCAGTCTTGTCGCAGATTCGAATGCTGAGACCGCATCGCTATAGCGCTTAGCCGCGAAGAACGTTGAGCCCAGATTTGCAGGACCATCGGGATCATCAGGAGCGATCGCGATTAGCCGTTGCCATGCGGAGATCGCATCGTCGTACCTCTTCAGCCGCGTCAATGCAAATCCGAGTCCTTTGTAGCTGAGCGATTGCTGCGGATCGTTTGCAATCGCGGAACGCATTGCATCGAGAGCAGAGTCCGTCCTACGCTGATACATGTAAATCTCAGCCAACCACAGCCAGGCGCGTATAAATCTGGGGTCTACTTGGGTGGCCCGCTTCAATGATTCGATTTCGGCCGAGGTGTCGCCGTGGTTGTACTGTTGTCTAGCATCTTCGTACGCTTTTGCCGCTTCGGAATTATTGCTATAGGGTAGGCTCCAAATCGTCTCTTGATAGGAAGCAGGCGTGACGTGCCTTTGCTGGAACGCAACGTAAACATCATGATCGTCGGAAAGAGCTTTAAAAAACTTCTTGTACTCATCAAACTGGTGCTCCGGCAGCTCCCTAGCTTTGACTAGCAACCGGCGCTCCGTATGCAGGACTCCATCCTCGATCGTGTAGGCAGCATGATACTCAGCAAATTGTTCACTTAGGTCGATGCGGGCAGGCAGCTCAGGAGAGTGGCCTCTCGGAATCTCCACCCGCGATTCGTAGTGTAGCTCCCCGCTGGGCAGTAAAATGGGATGGTTCGGTTCCTCGTCAAGAATAACCCCAGTCATGGGTGGTAACGGAGAACTGATTCGTCGCTCGGACCACTGAGGATAATCTTTGCGCTTATACGAGTAGCTGATGTGAAAAGGTTCGTCGATCTTTTCCAGAGAACTAGTCGTCACGTCGCTGACATCGCCAGCAAACCCCGATGCATACGAAATCTGCTGCGCGATATCTTTCCATTGCTGCATAGCTGTGTGCCGAAACACACTTCGCAGCAGAACTTCAGTGTCGCTGCTACTCAGGGTTCGCTCGACCTTGCCTTCAAGTGTTCCATCGTCTTTGAGCCTAGCATCAATACGGAACGTGTCAGACGCCATTGTGGATGGTTCTTTAGGTGTAGTAATAAGAGTTGCGGATTTGTCGGTTGGAATTACTAACGCCTGCTTCTGCCAAAGGGGGCTCAGCAAGTATCCATACGGTGCCACCTCCGCTGTCGTATCGAGCCAAACAAACCCGTTACCTTGCGGTATGGCAGTGATCACATGGTCGAACTGCGAAGGCGAAGGAACATCAGGGTCAAGTGCGTGCGTTGAATTGACCAGCGCGGGATACGCCTGAATCCCAGCGGCTCCGAGAAGAGAAGCCAGAAGGGTGTGTTTGTCCTTACAATCACCGTACTGATTAGCCAGAACATCCGATGCTGAATGCGGCTGGTAACGTCCGATTCCGAATGCAACTCCAATATAACGAAACTGCGTGCTTACGTAGGTATAAATTGCTCGGAGTTTAGCATCGTCATCTTTGGCTCCCTTTATCAGTTCGAGAGCCTTCGCCCGGACCTCGGGACTAGGCTTTACGCGATCCGATTGCAACTTGTTGTACCACGCTCCAATCTCGTCCCAACTCTGGAATGAGGAAACCTGCACATCGGGCGAGGGTAGCTTTCCTCGCGCAAGCTGATACGTTTGTTCGTCTTGCTGCTTTTTCTGCTCATCCGCTGATTTGTGCTCAAGTACAGATTGAGTCCATGCGTAAATGCGACGCGTCCCTTGGTCCGTAACAACCGGTTTCAGTGCCGTACTCTTCCACTTGATTGCACGGTCCCTGGGTATGGTGATTTGAACGTCCTGATGCAGAACGATGAAGTCTCGTGAAAAATTGAAGGAATACCAGAACTGTCCGGGCGCAAGAGGTTTCGTCGAGTGCCAACCAACCCGCATTTCAAGAACATCCCCCGAACTAAGCCCTTTCACCGCAACGTGCTTTTCTCGCAAATCGCTGTAAAAAGGTGCCTGACTAGTGATTTCGGCTGGCATGTCCTGAATAGTGGCATTGGGCGTTGGGATAGTGGTCCCATCGGGCTTCAGTACGCGTACGTAGCCAACATCAATGCTTTCCGTCCCGCTTTGGTAGGAAAACTTGAGCGTGCCGAACTGCTGAACTCCTGCATCGGACTGAATTCGAATGCGGGCTGAGATCTCACGCGTGTAGCTGCCGTCATTTTCGAAATCAATCTTAGTTGCATCCTGCTCCTCGACAAAAGCTTCTTTTGAATAGTCGGCTTGAGCAAGGGTTGGGTTACTCGCTCTAATGGTCGACTCTGACGTTGTTGAAGACACGTGCGCATGGACACACGGCGATACGCACGAAGCGGCCACGATCGCGACACGCAGATGCCTTAACATATATGGAACGCTTGTACCTCGTCTGATCCAAAAAGGCAAGGTTTGGAAAACCTGGGAAAACCTGGGGACAGACGGGTGGAGTGCACCCCAAAACTGAGACAGAGAAAATGGTGACAGTTCTCAAAAAAGGAGAACGCATGTCACAAGAAAAAGCGACGCAGCCAGAGTACGGAATGGAGTTGAATCTGGTAGCAGTACGACGAGTTCTGGCCGGAGAAAGCGCCAGTGCTGTGGCACAGGAACTGGGCATTCGGCGCAAGCGGCTGTATGTGTGGAAGGACCGATATGCGGAGTTGGGCGAGGCCGGTGGCCCGGGCTTTGGTTTTGCTGGTATCGCGAAGAACGGTGGGTGACCCGTCCTTCGCGCAGTTTTGTTCAGACCCATGACATCCTTTACACCCCCGCGCGTGCGTAGCACGCACGGGGGTGGCAAGGAAGATGGCGTGGAAGACGATGGACGTTCAGGAACAGAGGGTCCGGTTTGTAGTGGAGGCCAGACAGAAGGCGCGACCTTTTCGTGCGCTGTGTGCCGCGTACGAGATCTCGCGGCCAACGGGATACCTGTGGCTGAAGCGCTACGACGAGTTGGGTGTGCGAGGGATTGCGGAGCAGAGTCGCCGGCCGCACTCCAGTCCCCACCGCACCGACGCCAAACTGGAGCAGCACGTGGTCCAGGTGCGCTTGCGCTATCCCGATTGGGGGGGGCGCGCAAGTTGCGAGTCGTTCTAGAGCGAGAGGGCGTGGAGCTGCCGCGCAACACCATCCATCGCATTCTTCTGCGTCACGATCTGGTGCGGGAGGAGGAACGGCGAGCCCCGGCCACGCAGCGTTTTGAGCGCGCACAGCCCAACGAACTTTGGCAGATGGACTTCAAAGGCCCCAAGGGATGGCCGCACCCGGTGGGGCCGCTGTCGGTACTCGACGATCACAGTCGCTATCTGATTGCTCTGGCGGACAACGGCAGCACGCACGGCGCGCCGGTGCGGGAGCAGTTGGAGGAAGCCTTTCAGCGCTGCGGAGTTCCGGAAGGGATGCTGATGGATCACGGTATACCGTGGTGGAGTCAGAAGTCGCCCTCGGGACAAACCCATCTGTCGCTGTGGCTGATGCGGCAAGGAATCCGGCTGCACTGGAGCGGCTTTCGGCATCCGCAAACCCAGGGTAAAGTGGAGCGCTTTCACGGATCGCTGCAGCGCGCCCTGCAACGTCGGGGTTGACCGCGAGAGAAAACGCAATCCTGGCTGGATGCGTATCGCTGGGAGCACAACCATGTGCGCCCGCATGAAGCCCTGGGGATGCGGACACCGGCCACGCTTTGGCGGCCCAGTCCACGGCGCTACGATCCGCATCCGCCGCGCTGGGAGTATCCCTCCGGGGCCTGGGTGTTGAAGCTCGACTGCCATGGACAGGCGGACATCCAGGGACGGAAGTGGAAAGTCAGTAAAGCGCTGTCCGGAGAACGGGTGCAGGTGGTACGGATCGAACAGAGGATGTTGGTGTTCTACTGCACGACCTTGATCCGAGAACTCGACTCAGGGAACCAGCGCTCGACAATTGTCGAGCGCTGGTTCCCTGAGTCGCCACCACACCCAAAACTGTAAAGGATGTCTCGGGACGAAATGTAAAGGATGTATTGGGACTAGACAGCAGTTTGCGAGAGCGGGAATCCCGAACGCGTGCGAAAATCGGGCTCTAAGTAGAGGAGACCAGAACTTGTACAGGCAGCATGGTCACCCGCCCTTGCTAAGAACGCAAGGACGGGGCACCCTCAGCATGCATGGCACAAACGAATCCATCGTCAACGGGTGGGCCACCCGGCCGGTCCCCGTTTCGTGCAGTTCGTGAACCTAGGCTACTTCTTTCTCGGCGTCGAGGTCTCGCGTCGGAGCCGTGATGTGGGGCTGTCCGCCGGCGTTCCATGCCGGATCTTTGAACGCGTATGGTAACCCATTCGGCATGGTCGAGATTTGTGCGGCTGCGTATCCGTTGGCGGGAACGTTGTAGTTATCCTGCGTGCAGAAATTCCCGCAGTTAGTCAGCTGGACTGGGTTATTGGTGGGGTTGTACCACTCAAAGGTGCATCCTTTGGAGAGCGAGCCGCCGGTAATGCTTCCGCTTTGGATATTGACTTGAATCGGCATGGGAAATCTCCTTCGATTTTGATGAAGCCGTTACTTCGCTTGCATGAGGGCCTGGTAACGCGGGTTATCGTGAAGATTGTCGAAAGGGGCGCCGGTGGCAATCACCGAGCGCGAATAGCCTGCGGCCAGAGCCTTACTTAGCCACTCCAGCGCGGTCCCCGTTTCGTGCAGTTGGTTGTATACCACGGCTGCGTTTAAAAGCAAATCCTTGTCGCCGGGGCCGAGTTGCAGGGAGCGATCCAGGTAACTTAGTGCCTGCTTGCGGTCCCCTAACATCGAGTAATAAC
This sequence comes from uncultured Acidobacteriaceae bacterium, assembly GCA_963701935.1. GTDB lineage: Bacteria > Acidobacteriota > Terriglobia > Terriglobales > Acidobacteriaceae > Sulfotelmatobacter. Next base: position 387,823 of record CAVPBT010000010.1, read on the forward strand.
TGGCTAAGTCACCGAGAACACCGGCGTCGCGGGGATTGATCTTGAGTTGAGGTTCAGCGAGAGAGATTGCCTTGCGGTAATACTCCATGGCTGAGGTTGTATCTCCGCCATAGTAAGCGGCGTCGCCCATGTTGCCCCAGGTTTGATAGTCGGTGTCGTCGATCTTCAGGGCCTCTTTGAAGTTGAGGATCGCATTCTGGAAGCGATGCAACCGGAACTGCGCGACAGCGATGTTGTTGTAGGCATCGCGATTGGGGCGGAGGGCGAGTGATTTCTCGAATGCCTGCGCGGCTTCGTCGTCTTTGCCCGCATAGAGCAACGCGGCTCCCAGGTTGTTCAAGGCCAGATAACTTTCAGGATCGAGTTCGGTCGCGCGGCGGAACATGTCGGCAGCCTTTTCGTAATCCGCCTGCGCAATATAGAAGGTGCCGAGGAAGGAATAGACCCGCCAGTACTGCGGGCGCACGGCGATGGCGCGCTTGTAGGTTTCCTCCGCCTTGTCGGGCTGATTGAGGTGCTGGTAGGCTCCCGCCAAACTGGTGTAGGCACGATCGTTCGCCGGTTCCAACTGCACTGCCTTTTGGAATTGCTCGGCGGCTTTCTCGTACTGGCCGGTGCCATCTTCCAGCAGGCCCAAACACATGTGACCCTCGGCGCCGGCGTTGCCGAGGTCGACTGCCTTGGTGCAGGCCTCTTGCGCGGGAGCAATGGCTTGCTTCTGCTTGCCCATCTGATATTTCAGCCAGTAAGTCTCGCCGAGTCCGGCTTCGGCTTGCCCGAAGTTGGGATCGATCTTCAGCGCCTGCTTGAAAACGATTTCGGCGCTGGTCAGGTTCTCGGGCTTGCGCGGGTCCTGCAGGTAGCCGCGTCCCTGCACATAGTATTGGTACGCTTCGGGCAGGCTGGTGGAGTGAGCGCCGAAAGCCTGCTTCTCGTCACTGCGCAGCGAGATCTGCAGGGCGGAGGCGACGCCGTTCGCGATCTGGTCCTCAATGGTGAACAGATCCGACACGGGAGCGGTGATCTGTGCGCCAGCCAGATTCTTGCCGCTCCTGGCATCGGTGAGGCTGTAGGCGGCGCGGACCAAGTCGCCCGCCTGCTCCAGTGACACGGTGAGACCGAGGTTGACGCCGAGTTCCTTTTTCGCGTCCGCCAGGGTCGTGACTTTCTTATCTTCGAGCGTGCGCGCGGGGACGATTTCCAGGTCGTGATTGGCGCTCAATTGCGAGAGCTTGGCTGCAACATCTTCCAGCAAGCCTTTGCCGAAGGCGGTCAGCTTGGGATCGGTCGCTATGTCTGCGAAGGGCAGCACCGCGATACTCTTGCGCTCGGGCAGGAGAGAAGCGGACTGCACCGCGGCAGCCTGGGAAGCCGCCAGCCGGCGCAGGAGTCTCGGTCCCCATACGCCGGCGGCGACGAGTACGAGCACGGCTGCCGCAGCTATCGCGAGGCGCAACTTTCTTTGCGGCGACCACCGGGTCGCAACGCGTACCGACTTGAGCGATTTGCCTGACTCGAAATCCTTTTTCAGGCGCAGCAGGTCGCGATGAATGTCGGCCGCGCTCTGGTAGCGCAGGTCGCGATTCTTGATCAGGCACTTGTCGATGATTTCCTGCAGGCGCTGCGGCAGCCCGGGGACAGACTCGTTCAGCGACACCGGAGCCTGCCCGAGAATAGCGTGCACCGTGACGGCCCATGTGGGCCCGGAGAAGGCCTGCCTGCCCGTGGCCATCTCATAGAGCAGTACGCCGAAGGAGAAGATATCCGTGCGGGCATCGAGCGCCTCGCCGCGCGCCTGCTCGGGCGACATGTAGGCGACGGTGCCGATGGCGGCGCCGGTGTGGGTGAGCGGCCCGGTCGACGACAATGTCGCCTCGCCGGATCCCGTCAGATCGACGGCAGTCAACTTAGCGAGGCCGAAGTCGAGGATCTTAGCCTGTCCGCGCTCGGTGATGAAAATGTTCGCGGGCTTGATGTCGCGATGCATGATGCCCTTGGAGTGAGCAGTCTGCAACGCGTCGGTGATCTGCAGGGCCCAGTCGAGCAGCGTGCCCAGAGGAACAGGCTGGTCGCCGATGCGCTCGCGCAGAGTCTTGCCCTCAAGCAACTGCATGGCGATGAAGGGACGGCCCTGATCGTCGTCAATTTCGTAAATGGTGCAGATGTTGGGATGGTCGAGCGCCGAAGCCGTACGCGCCTCACGCTTGAAGCGCTCCAGCGCACGCGGATCGCGCACGGAATGATCGGGAAGGAACTTGAGAGCAACCAGACGGCCGAGGCGGATGTCCTCGGCCTTATAGACGACACCCATGCCGCCCGCACCAAGCTGCTCGTGAATGCGATAGTGCGAAATAATCTGGTCGTTCATTGGCGCGCAAACTCTGGATGGACCCCGGTAGGTGGCATGGTACTCAAGTTCGTCGGAGGGGTGCAATAGCACTTAGCGGGTGGGAAGATTGGGTCAGAGAATGTCGGCGCTGATCAGGCGTGTCATGGTGCAGGTCATCCGTGTGGCAGGATTCCAGCGGAAGTTTCTTACTTCTTCTTTCCCATCTTGCGGGAAATCTCTTCGTAGATCTTGGGACGCAGGTCGGCGAGAACGCTGTCGACGATGCTGGCAATGCCTTCATCGGAGTCGGACTTGGGGGCAGCTTCCTCGGGAGTCTTTTCGGCGCCCGCGGCAACAGCTCGGGCGGCTGCATCTTCGTGAGCGGAGGCTTCCGGCTCGACTTCTTTTTGCGTAGTCTCGGCAGCGGGTGCGCTGGGCGCGCCCGATTCGCGGGTGCGATGCCAACTGGCCCACGCGGCGGCAGTCGAATCGCTTGCGTCGGATTCTCCGCTCACAGCGTCTGAGGTCTCTCCTGTGGCGGCCTGGCTTGTCGCTGGTGTAGACAATTCTGAAACGTTGGCAGCAGAAGGTTCTTCGGTACGAACTTCTTCGACGGGAGTAGACACCGGCGTGGCAGATGCCTCGGCTTTGGGTTCTTCGGGGGCGACTTGCGCGACTTCAGGCTGCGCCGCCTCGGGTGCCGGAGGCGCCGTTTCTTCAACTGCAGCGACTGGGCTGGGCTCGACGATGGCGGCGGCCGGCTCAGTCGATTTGGCATCAGCTTCGGCGATCTTTTCGATCGGGGCGGGCTCCTGGGCTGCAGGAACTGGGGCTGCGGGAACTGGGAGTGCGGGCTCCTGAGCTGCGGGAGTCGGGGCAATCTGCTGTTCGTACGATGCCGCGACCGCTTCGAGTTCTTTCACGGCGGCGCTGATCGCGTCGGTGGCAGCGTTGGCTACTTCACTCAAGGTCTGCACAGCCTCGGGCGCTGGCGTCGCGGGGACTGGAACAACGGGTTCGGGCGCAGAGACCACGGCCGGTGATGAAACTTCCATCGCGGCTGGCTGGGTCTCAGGGCGTGCGGCGGAGGCTGCGGTGTGGCCGGTTTCTGCGGCAGCGAAGGCGGCATAGGCCTTCTGCATTTCGTGTTCGAGAGAGATTGCAGCTTCCTCGGGGGCAGGTGCAACCGAAACCGCCGTCCAACGCGAGACCACTGTCGAGGACTGCGCTCCCGCGGCTGCTGCCATGGTGACCGGCTCGTCGGATGTGTGGCTGGGGGCGGATTGCAACCACGACCCGTTGCCTGAACTTGTGCTTTGCGAAGCGGCCGCCTCGGCCTCGATGCTGGTGATCGCCGCCATGACATCAGCCGGGCTGGGGGCAACGATGCTGACAGCCTCTTGCGGGGGCTCGCTGGATTTCTCCGCAGGTACTTCGATCTTTTCCTCGGATTTCTGTTCGGCAAAAGTCGCCACTGGCGCCGTAACTGCGGGAACTTCCGGAGTGCTTTCCACTGCGGGGTGGGCTGGTGTCGCCGCTTCCGCGTTCTGCTCGGTCTTGACATCCGCTTCCGGCTGGCTTTCCGCGATCTTGCCCTTCACCTGTGCAGCGGCGGCGGCTAACGCAGCGATCTCTTCCGGAGTGACGTCTTTGGGCAGGCCTTCGGGCGCGAGGGCTCCGAGATCAACCCGCGCTTCTGCCTCTTTCTCCTTCTCTTTGGCCTCGTGCGGTGGCTCCACAGGCTTGCGCTCGACTACCGTGCGCAGGTCCTTGTTCATCGCGTTGTACACCGCGGGATCATCGCCATCCTCTTGCACCGCGGCTTCTTTTTTCTTGCGGGGAAACGAGATGCGGTTCTTCCATCCGGTATCTTCGTCGATCGCGACGGACTTGTCGTAGCGACCCTCGTCGAGGGCGGCGGTGGCGCGCGCAAAGCGTCCCGGCTTGGAGGCTTCCGCGCGGGGCACAATCTTGTCTTCGAGCTTGCTGAGTGCGCTCAACAACTCACTCGCTTCGAATGGCTTGACGATGAAGCCATCGGCGCGCGCGCGCTTGGCTTCTTCGGGCTTGAAGGGCTCCAGTTTGCCTACGGTGAGGAGGACGGGAACCCGCGCAGTCTCCTGCGCCTCCTTGAGGCGCTGGCATACCTCCAGCCCGCTGTAGCCGGGCATATAAACGTCAAGGACAATGAGGTCGGGCTTAGCCTCGGCGATTTTCTTCAACGCGGCGGAACCGTTGTTAACGGTGATGACTTCGTACCCCGCATCCGCGAGGATCTTCCGCCCCATATTCTGGGCGGTCACGCTGTCATCGGCGAGCAGTATCTTCCGGGCCAAAGGTTATCCTCTGATGAGGGGAGATAACGCGAAGGTAACCTGAGCCACAACGTAAGTCAATGATCCAGAAGGGAAGTAACCGGTTACTAGTGGTCAGCACCTACTGCGTAAGGACTGGACTTCGGACGTAGGACCTCAGACTTCGAGCTTCAGACCCGGGAGATGCGGGCATCTGGGCAGGTTTTAGCCGGCTGCTGAAAAACTGCCTTTGGCAGGCCAGAGGTTACCTCAGCGGCTAAAGCCGCGATAGATTTTGCTGTATTTACGGCGCGGCTCGAAGCCGCGCCCTTTCAAAACAGAGGTGCCGTTCGAGTTTTTCAGCAGCCGGTTAGGTTTTGGGTCTTCCGTCCTAGGTTCCATCCTAGTAGGTCTTCGGTCTTACTCGTCTGAGGTCTGACGTCCGACGTCCGCTTTTAGAACGGAACGAGCTTCTTCAAACCCTTCTTTTTCTTCTTTTTGCTGCTCGAGAGATCTTGATCAGTCGCGGGGGCCGAACTGTCGTTACTCGCGGTAGCGGAGGAAGACGATGATTGGCCCTGATGGATCTCGTTCACCTGCGGCGGCGGAGGCAACGCCTGATCGGATCCACTGTCGACCGGTTTCAGTTCGTTGGGATCGGGAGGCGCATTCGGCTTCAGTTCGTTGGGATCAGCGGCCGCAGGCGGTGTGGTCGCGGCCGGAGAGTTACCAAAGGGAGAGGTTTCGGGCGGAGTCACGTCGGAAGCCGGCGTGGTCGCAGTCGGCTGATTGGGGTTGATGATCGACACCCCTACGGTATCGTTCGCGGACATTCCCGCTGCTGCCCGTGTTTCTTGGTTGAGTACATCCTTCGCAGCCACCGGAGTCAGTTCGACCAGGTTGGGCTCTCCCACTCTGGCGGCCTGGGCTACATCCGGGCCTTTCTTCACGAGGCCCATCAACTTCTGAACCGTCGTAGACTCGGTTCGGCTGGCGAGCTCGGCCCGGTTCTGCGCGACCGCTGCTTTGGTGGGCCGAGGTATCGGCTGGTGTAGGGCGGCCAGGCGTTTCTTGGCGTCATCGGAGCGATCCATGAGGGGATAGCGCGTCAGGATCCTGCCATAGGCCTGAGCGGCCTCTTTCGTGAACTCGTCGAGCCAGCGGGCTTTGATCGCTTCGGTCGTGCAACCCCGGGGCAGGGCGTGAACGTCGCACGTGGGGGTCGTTCGTATGCGCGTCATCTGCCCTTCATAGTTCTGCCCCAACATGTATTCCGCCTCGTCGGCGCGGCTGTACAGGGGATACCTCTCCACCAGCGATCGCAAGCGCGCGATGGATGCTGGATAGGATTCACGCAGGTAATAGAAGCGGCCAATATCAAATTCGCGTTCGGCCAGCACTTCCTGCACTTCCAGAAGGCGCTGTTTGGCTTCGGGTACGAGCTTGTTCTCGGGGTAGGTCAGAATCAGCTTGCGGTATTCATCCTCGGCGCGCTTGGCGTTGGTATAGTCGCGGTCCGCCTTTTCCATTTGCTGATAATGGATGTTGGCGATCTTGAGCTGCGCTTCGGCTGCTTCCGGCATGTTGGGAAAGAAAATCTGGAAATCGCTGTATTCCTGCTCGGCCTGGGCGAGGGCAGCGGTGCCGCCTTCCGCGTACCAGGAGTCGCCGACGGCCAGCTTGGCGCGGGCGATGAACTCGGAGTCCGGGTAGGTGTTGATGAGGGTCTGGAGGGTGAGGCGGGCGACATCGAAGCGGTTGTGCCGCATGGCGTCCATGGCCTTGTCGAACAGGACCTTGTCAGGCTGCTTCGAGCCGACGTTGGCGAGCGGGTTCACCGACTTCTTGTTGGTGCAGGCGATAGTGAGCGCGAGCAGCATGCCCAACACGACAATCAACGGATTTCGACGTGACATAAGACCTCGATATTGCTTGTTCGAACTTGCTTGTGTGGGGCCGGGTCTTTGACCCGGCCGCCGAGTGGAACTCGGCTCCTTCTGTATCGTGCGGCCTGTATCGTGCGGCGGCGGCTGCCTGCTTGATCTGGTCCGCATCGAGCAGCCGGGCTTTGCCCGGCCTGACCGGGTCTGAGACCCGGTCCCACAAAAACCAAAACAAAAATCTATACTTTCTGCATGACTGCTTCGGTTGCTGCTTTCAGTAGTGCCTGCGCATTCTTGCTTGGATCACCATTGCCGAACACCGCGTTGCCCGCCACCAGAATTTCTGCTCCGGCGCGAACCACGTCGGCGACGGTATCGAGCGCCACGCCGCCATCGACTTCGATGCGGTAATGCAGGCCACGTTGGCTGCGAATCTCGACTAAGCTTCGCATTTTGTGCAACGTGGACGGAATGAACTTCTGCGCTCCAAAGCCCGGATTCACCGACATCACCAGCACATAATCGACGATGTCGAGCACTTCCGAAAGCATATCCACCGGTGTCGCCGGATTGATCACCACACCGGCCCGGCAACCGTGACTCTTGATCAGATGCAAAGTCCGGTCCAGATGCCGGGTGGCTTCCTGGTGCACGGAAATCCAGTCGGCACCCGCGTCGGCGAAGACGGGAATGAACTCGTCGGGATTCTCGATCATCAGATGGCAATCGAGCGGCAGCTGGGTTGCCTTGCGCAGAGACTTCACGACGGGCGGGCCGATCGTGAGGTTGGGCACGAAGTGGCCATCCATGATGTCGACGTGGATTACACTCCCGCCGCCCTCGCCTGCGGCGCGGACCTGCTCGCCCAGCCGGGCAAAATCAGCCGAAAGAATTGACGGCGCCAGTTCGATCAAACCTGAGCTCTCAGAACCTGTTTCTCAGACTTTCGCAAGGAATACGGCGTGTGGAAATTCTAACACGCGGGAGCGTGGGAACGCGTGCCAACTGCAGGCACAAAGCAGTTGATCAACAGAGATCGGTGCAAGTCTTGGAGTTCGCGGATCTGGTGGTTTGTGAGCTTTGTTCAGCCGCGTGATAACCTCGTCCGGCGTGCCTTCGATGAGTCAATTCGCACCGGCGACCTATAGCGTTGCGGCGGTATTTCTGTGGGGGGCGGCGGATTTTGCGGGCGGGTACGGATCGCGGCGGGCCAACGCTTTCGTGCTTACCGCGTTTTCGCATGTCTGCGCGTTTGCGCTGATGTTCGCGATCGCTCTGGGGCAGCATGGGGCATTCCCTTCCCGCGCCAGCATCGTGTGGGCGGTGATCGCAGGGGCGTCGGGAGGATTCTCGCTGGCCGTCTTTTATCGCGCATTGGCCTCTGGGCAGATGGGTCTGACGGCGCCCATCGCGGCCTTGGTGGGGGCAGCTATACCTACGATGGTGGATGTAGCGCTGGAAGGAACCCCGAGCCGGTGGACGATCGGCGGATTCTTTCTCGCAGTGCTTGCCATCTGGTTGATCACGCGGCCGGAGCCGTCGGGCGAAACAGATCCTTCGGGCCGCCCTGCAGGGGTCGGCATGGCGGCTCTGGCAGGCGTGGGATTCGCTGGATTCTACCTGTGCATCCACCAGGCGAGTGGCTCTCCTTTGTGGATTGCGGCCCTTTCGCGCGTTGGGTCGTTCACGGCTACGGCAGTTGCGGTCGTTGCGATCCGTGCGCCGCTGGCGCTGGATCGTCCGCGAGTCGCGCTCGGGATGGTGGCCGGATTTTTCGACATCACTGCCAGCGCGATGTTCATCTATGCCAGCCAGCACGGGCGGCTGGACGAAGCGGTGCTGATTACATCGCTGTATCCAGCAGTCACCGTGCTGCTGGCTCGTCTGGTGCTGAAGGAACACTTCAGCCGGTGGAAGGTTGTGGGGCTGTTGGCCGCGCTGGCGGCAGTGCCGCTGCTGGCGGCGGGGTGAGAGAAGCCAGACAATGCGTCATTCTAGAATAGAGAATATAGTACTTTATTTCGTTTTAAATTGTTATAAATATGCTATATTCCCTATTCTCGAATAAGGAACATAATGGAATTACGGCCCCAAGATATTGTTCTGGTCCTGAAGCTGCTAGCCAGCGATTTCAGTCCTTGGAGCTACGCCAAACTCGGGGAAGCGCTAGCGATGAGCGCCTCGCATGTGTTTGCGTCGGTTGCGCGGGCCGAGGCTGCTCATCTGCTGACCAACTTCAACATTTCATCCTCCCCGGTCAAGCAAGGTCCAGGGATTCTTCCCGAATTCCCTGAGCCCAATCGCAGCAACCTCAAAGAGTTTCTTATCCACGGCGTGAAGTATGCATTCCCCGTCGAGCGCGGCGGACCCACTCGTGGGATTCCCACTGCGGAAGCTGCTCCTCCGCTCAACCAGTATTTTCCCGAGAGCTTTCCTCTCCCACCGGTCTGGCCCTGCGCCGACGACGATGATCGGTGCACGCGAGGGCTCGAATTTTCGCCCCTGTATAAGAACGTAACCAAGGCCTCGCACGATAAGAAGCTCTATGAGTTGTTGGCGTTGGTCGATGCCATTCGCGAAGGACGCGCTCGGGAACGCGAAATCGCGGTGCGTGAGCTAACCGCCAGAATCGACCAGGTTCGTGAACGGCTTAAGGCGAATTCCCTGTGAACATTCGCCCCGAGAATCCGAATCTCGCACGACTTGCCGAAGCCGCAAAAAAGCTCACGCCCCTACTCGATCAGATCGCGTTCGTCGGCGGCTGCGTCACCGGGTTGCTCCTCACCGATCCGGCCGCCGCTCCGGTTCGGCCAACACTCGACGTGGATGCGATTGTCGCGATCGCGTCTTACGCGGAGTTCACGCTCTTTGAGGAGCGCCTGCGCGAACTTGGATTCCGCCAACCTCGCGCTGAAGGTACGCCGATTTGTCGCTGGCAACACGAAGCCCTAATTCTCGATCTGATTCCAACAGACCCTTCGATTCTGGGCTTCGGCAACACGTGGTATCGTCCGGCACTCGAAAATGCGCAGAGAGCAACCGTTGGCGAATATAGAGTCCGGCTCATCACCGCACCTTATTTTCTCGCGACGAAGCTGGAAGCGTTTCACGGGCGCGGCAAGAACGATTTCCGGATGAGCCATGATCTGGAAGACATCGTCACCGTCGTCGACGGGCGGGCTGAACTGGCCGGCGAGATTCGCGCGGCTCCAGCGGACCTGCAGGAATATTTGAGGCGTGAGTTTGGAGCTTTATTGTCGACTCGTGACTTCCTGGAAGCGTTGTCTGGGCACCTGTTGCCGGACGTAGCGAGTCAACAGCGGCTGGGTCTGGTGGTCAAACGCATACAGAAATTCGTCACTGAAGGGTAGCCAATGGCGCTGGTTGAAATCCGCAATCTGACGAAGGTGTTTCCCCATGGCGAGTCGCCGTTTGGCGGGAAATCGCGGGGAGAGGTTCGCGCGGTGGATGATGTTTCGCTCGACATTCATGCTGGGGAGACGCTTGGCCTGGTGGGCGAGTCCGGTTCCGGCAAGAGTACGCTGGGGCGCCTCATCCTGCGTCTGATCGAGCCTACGTCGGGCAGCGTGCGCTTCGAAGGCCGCGATCTGCTGGCGGCTGGACAGGGCGAGATGCGGGGCTTGCGCCGGGACATGCAGATTGTCTTTCAGGATCCGTTTGCGTCGCTTGACCCGCGGTTTCGGGTGGAGGATGTCATCGCCGAGCCGCTGATCATTCATAGGCACGTCCACCATAGGCACGTCCAAGACGGCGGTGCGGGGCGGACGAAGCTCGACGTTCGTGCCCGGGTCGCCGAACTGCTGCGCGCGGTGGGGCTCGACGAGTCGGCGCGAACGCGCTACCCGCACGAGTTTTCCGGGGGGCAGCGGCAGCGTATTGGAATCGCGCGCGCTCTGGCGCTGCGGCCAAAATTCATCGTGTGCGATGAGCCGGTCTCGGCGCTCGATGTGAGCGTGGGCGCGCAGATCGTCAACCTGCTGGCGCAATTGCAGCGCGATTTCGGGCTGACATATTTGTTCATCTCGCATTCGATGCCGGTGGTGCGGTATCTCTCGACGCGGATCGCGGTGATGTACCGGGGAAAAATCGTCGAAGTGGGAGATACTGCGCAGATTGCCGAGCGTCCTGCGCAGGCTTACACCCGCAGCTTGCTGGAAGCGACGCCGGAGTTACTGGCGTAGAAACCTCAGAGCTTTAACCACCAGGGACACTAAGGTTCACGAAGGAAGGCTCATGTGGCGACAGCCGCCCTCGGCTGTCCGACGAAGCGCAGCGAGGAGCCCCATGCAATACTCTCCTTATGTCTCGCTCCCAGCCTGGTTTCACCCGCGATCTTGTTGAGCTTGTTTCTGGTTACGGGTTGATCCTGTTCGTGCTGTGGATGCCGGAGTTCCCGCAGCGCATTCTTTCGCCGGTGGCGCTCGTGGTGACGCTGGCGATCGTGCTGGCGCGGCGGCCGAGTCTGGACGATCTCGGCCTGGGCCGCCGGGGGCTCGGGGTGTCGTTGTGGATTCTTCCGGCTGTTATTGCCGTCGCGATCGCCAGCGTGGTGGTCGCGAAAAATGTCGGAACGCTGCATCCACTGTATAAAGGCGACTTCAAGCACATTGCCGGTTATGCTCTGTGGACGCTCTACCAGCAATTCCTCATGAACGACTTGTTCATGCCGCGGCTCACTCGGCTTCTGGGTGGTGAGGGTGCTGCCGTGGGTGTGGCCGCGGTGCTGTTCGCGGTAGCACACCTGCCGAATCTCCCGCTCACGGCGGCAACGCTGGTTTGGGGAGCGGTCTCGTGCGGGCTGTTCCTGCGTTATCGCAACCTCTACGCCCTGGGCCTCGCTCAAGGGTTGCTTGGGCTGTGCTTCGCGGTATGCGTGCCAGATGCAATGCATCATCATCTGCGCGTCGGGTTGGGATATCTGCGTTATTCCTCTCCGACCCATCGATAAGAGACTGGCGAACGAGAGCTGTGGAGTCTGACCTCGGTCCGGCCTTCTTTTTTTGTAAGTTGTTGAGCCTTCGTGTAAGTGATTGAAAAGTCGTAGAAGGGCCCTGGCGGGCTGCAGGGCGCGTTTTCTTCGCGGGGATGAAGTCTCTCGCTCAGGCGCGGAGTAGATCGTCGCTCCTAGGGTCGTTTCCGGCTTCGGAAAGGGCATTTTAAGTGGAGAGCGGAACAGTTTTTCCTCGAGCAATAAGACTGTTTTCATTTGTACGTACATCTCTGTACGCATATTGCCTTCTATGGGGAGTTTCGTGCCCCTTCCCGGCTAAAACCACCAGGACCATAGCCAATCGACGCAGGTGTGGGTGATCGCCGAAGCCGGGATCCGTCGGTTTTCGCGCCAGGCGCGGCCGTAGAATATGCCCGCAACCGTGGCCAGCAGAACATAGCGCCAGTTGAAGTGGGCGGATCGCTTATTGAAATGCGATAGGCCGAACAGCACCGATGCGATTACCAGGGCGGCGTGGCGTCCAACTCTCCGCTCGAGCAGGTTCTGTACCCAGGCGCGAAAGAAGAGTTCTTCTAGGACGGCGACGAAAACGAAAATGCCCGCCCACGAGAGAATCGCTTTGCCCAACGGAGGCAGATTCGCGTGGGGATGTAAGAAGCCGAGCGCAAGACCGAGGGTGAGCACTGCCGGCGCAAAGAACAAGAGCTCGCGCAAGCCGGTTTTCCAGTCGCTCAAGCGCAGGTGAAAGTCAAACCCGGTGCCGTTGAGACGGCGGATGGCGAGGAAGCCGTAGAGGCCCGCATCCAGCAGAAGCAGGTTGTTCAACCCTCGCAAGCCGGGCGGCCAGGCAAGGTCGAACCAACGCAAATCGACGGCCAGACCCAGGGTAAGAAGAATGAGCGCGTCGCGCCAGTTGCCGCGCTGCTCGGGATCGGCGACGGCAGCCTGTGCCAGCAGCCACGCAATCACAACCGGAAGCAAAGTGTACAACGCGAACCACTGCCAACGAAACATGTGCTCGGTCGCTGCAGTGACGATGTAGGGCACAACCAGCAGCGCGGGCAGCGCCAGTTGCACGGCACGAGGCCAGCGAACGACGGCCGTTGCTACCTGCTCCGCCGCAAACCCAAAAGCGGCCGCGGGCAGGAGTTCGGCGATCAGGACCGCAATTACGACCGGCGTTGCATTCGACATTCGCACTATCTTATCTGGACGGTGCAACCGCCCAGAATGTGCTTGGTGTCGATGCAACGCCGGCGCCCCCTCAAGCGGCGAGCGACAAATGCTATCTCGCCGGAGGCAACTTGTCGGAATGAACGCTTTCGAGACGGACTTTCTCTGGCCGAATCTGTTCTCCGGGCGAATCTGTTGCGGAGTGCGCTGGCAGGAGGGAAATGGCTTTCGCGCGGACCGCACCGGTCTTGTTTTTGCTTCCGGCGGCGGCGATATTCGGCCCGCCGGCTTTCATTCATCGGATAGTGCGGCGAGCGGGCTTTTCGTTACATCAGCTCTACGGACGCTTTCCGTGTAACCAAGTCGCTTGTGCCAGGGGTCGCCGCGGACTAGAATTCCTTCGAATCTTTGCAAGGAGGCATTCATGGCCGCTGCTCCGGTCCTGCCCGCATCACCCTCAACGCCCGAACCCGCGCCACTTTCCGAAGGCGCGCGCATCATCAACACGTTCATCGCACCCTCGAAGACGTTCACCGACCTGCGCAATGCAAGTGGGTGGGCTTGGGTGGCTCCATTTTTGTTGCTGGCAGTCGTCTGGGTAGCTTTCGTTTACACCGTCGACAAGAAGATCACTTTGCGAAAAGTCACTGAAGAGCAGATTCAGGCCATTCCAAAGGTGGCGGACCAGTTCGAGAAAATGCCCGCGGATCAGCGCGAGCAACAGATCGAGATGCGCACGAAGGGCACCCGCTATTTCGACTATGCGAAGGCGGTGGTGCGGTTCGGCTGGCTTGCCCTCGTTGCTGGAGTGTTACTGGCCTCGTTCAAATTCGGTGCGGGAGCGGATATATCGTTCAAGAATGCTTTGAACGTCGTTGTCTTCGCCAGCCTACCGATGGTCGTGCAACTTCTATTGGGTATTGCTTCTCTGCTGGCCGGCATGAGCCCCGACGGCTACACCCCCGATAATCCTGTCGCCAGCAATCCAGCTTACTTCATGAACATGGCGGATTCGCTCTTCCGCTACTCGCTGGCCCGGACGTTCGACATCTTTGAGATCTGGACATTGATCCTGGCCGCCATCGGATTCAGTTGCGTCAGCAAAGTGAAAAAAGGGACCGCGTTCGGCATTGTTTTCGGTTGGTACATCCTGTTAGCTCTGGTGGGGTTGGGATTCGCAGCGGCGTTCTCGTAATCCGGAGACTGGTCTCCACAGGCTTGGGCTGTGACATATGTCACAGCAAGTTTTCGGTTCCATAGGAGATAATCGCGCGTTGCCGGAGGCACTTATGCGATCTGCTTTCTCCTGGGCCCCGCGCGTTGCTGTTAGCTTGATCGTCCTTCTCTCTCTCTTCTTTCTTGTTCTGACCGCTCAGCCTCTGTTCGGGCAGGCCGCCACGGCGGCACAGTGCGTCGAGTGCCACAGCAAAGTCACGCCCAACATTGTTTCTGACTGGAAGCTCAGCAAGCACAGCGGGGCGGAGGTTGGTTGCGCGACCTGTCACGGGGACCAGCACTTATCGGCAATGGATGTGGCCAAGGTGAAGATTCCGACACCAGAAACCTGCGCCCAGTGTCACGAAACGCAGGTCACGCAATTCCGGAAAGGCAAGCACGCCATGGCGTGGGCGTCGATGAAGGCCATGCCCACCATCCACTGGCAGCCGATGGCGATGACCGAAGGCGAGAAGGGTTGCGGCGGATGCCACAAGATCGGGGACAAGTCGCCGGCGGAAGTGGCCGAGCTTCGGCAGAATGGCGCTGGCGCCGAATTCGGTGCGGCGCAGTGCGACGCCTGCCATACACGGCACACGTTCTCCGTCGAAGAAGCCCGCGCACCGCAGGCCTGCGAAACCTGTCACATGGGCTTTGACCATCCGCAGTGGGAGATGTATTCGGCGTCGAAGCATGGAGTCAGGAATGATCTGAAACAGAAACATGTGTTGCCTGCCGACGCGGCAGCACCGACGTGCCAGACCTGCCACATGCAGGATGGCAATCACGAAGTGCGCACGGCCTGGGGATTCCTGGCGGTTCGCTTGCCGCTGCCCGCAGACAAGCAGTGGGCTGCCGATCGGGCCACGATTCTGGAGGCTCTGGGAGTGCTCGATCCGCAGGGGCAGCCGACGGAGCTGGTCGCTACAGTGAAGGCCGCGGACCTTGCCCGATTGACGCAGGAAGACTGGCAACGCGAGCGCGACAAGATGATCAAGACCTGCAATCAGTGCCATTCGGTGAACTTCGCCAAGCAGCAACTGCAGCAGGGCGACGACATGATCCGGAACGCCGATCATCTGATGGCGGAGGCTATTCATATTGTCGCCGGGTTGTACAAAGACGGGGTTCTGCCCAAGCCGGCGAACTATGCGTATCCGTTCCCCAACCTGCTCACGTTTCACGACGCTCCCACCGTGGTTGAGCAGAAGCTGTTCGTGATGTACCTGGAACACCGCATGCGAACGTTTCAGGGAACGTTCCACGCGAGCCCTGACTACGCGTTGTGGTATGGCTGGAGCGAGATGCGACGGGACCTGACGGAGATCAAGGAACTGGCCGCGCAGATGCGCAGGGAACGAGCGGGAGCCACCTTGAAACCGGCGTTGAGATAGAGAGGCGGACAGGCGTCAGCCGGCAATCGATTCCAACGACCGCACCACTTCGGGCGGAAGCGTCAGCAGTTCAGTCCTCGCCATGAGAACCTTTGAACCACAGAGGACACGGAGGACACAGAGGGATATGGAACTCCACTATGTTCTCCGTGTCCTTTGTGGTTGAGTCTTTTGCGGGGTAGAGATGACCGGGGGCTCATCGCCGGTATATGCTGGGAGCCCCAGGAGGCTTTCCGTGAAACGTACTTTTGCCGTTGTTTGTTTTGTTGTCTGCGCTGCGCTTGCGTTTGCGCAATCTTCCACTCCAGCCGCCAAGACCCCGGCTGCCGCCGCGGCTCCGATCAAGGATCCGGTCGCAACGTCGCTGCGCACGATGCTGCAGCGCTCGCAAAACAACACCGTGGGCGCCATTGAGGCGATGCCCGCGGACAAATTCTCGTACAAGCCCACGCCCGATCAGATGCCGTTTGCGCATCTGGCCGTGCACATCATCGAGTTCAATAATTCTTTCTGCGCCAAGGCGGCAGACGTTGCGGCACCGAAGGTGGAGGCACCCAAAGAGACTGATTCCAAGGAGCAGTTGGTGGCGGCGGTGAAAGCGTCGTACAGTTTCTGCAGCGATGTTGTTGGCAAAATGGACGACTCGAAGCTGGGCGACAGCATTGAGCTGTTTGGCGGCCGGCAGGGTCCGCGAGCCATGGCGGCATTGATCTTGTCGAGCGGATGGGCCGATCACTACAGTACGGCTGCGATGTATTTGCGTCTGAACGGGATTCTGCCGCCGTCGGCGCAGCCGAAGAAGTAGCTTCTAAGCAGATTGCGATTCGTCATTCGCTCCTGGGCTGCCGGGGGCCAGGTTCGCCGTGTCTTTCGGCGAGTAGAATGGGGGCGGAACCGATTCCTTCATCTTGCAATACGAATCTGGGAGGACATCATGCAACGCACGCTCTGCATTCTTCTGCTTCTTTCGGCAACAGCAGTTCTCGCACAAGATAAGAATCCGGTCACGTCGGTGGTGAAGGAAATATTGCCGCGGCAGCAGAAGAACCTGGTGGCTGCGGTCGAAGAAATGCCCGCCAACAAGTTTGGCTACAAACCGACCGAGCAGCAGATGACGTTTGGGCACCTCGTGTTGCACATCGTCGAGTCGAACAACTATCTCTGTTCGAAAATTGGTGACTTACCTGAAGTCCAGACGCCAGTGCCGCTGAAGGAAACCGACAGCAAAGACAAGTTGGTGACGGCGCTGAAGGCAAGTTTCGAATTTTGCAGCACCGCGCTCGGCAAAGTGGATGACTCCAAACTCGGTGATGAAATCGAGCTATTCGGCGGGCGCAAAGGGCCGAGGGCGTTTGCCCTGATCATGCTCACCAACGACTGGGCCGACCACTACAGCTCGGCTGCGATGTACCTCCGCCTGAATGGAATGTTGCCGCCGACGGCGCAGCCGAAGAAGTAGCAGGAAACAACCCGCTTTTCGGGCATGTCGAACTGGTGCCGAGTGGGGTGCAGCGCCAGTCTTAGCGGCGCCCCAGCCCTGTTGATTCAGGTCAGTGAGCGAAATGGAGATATTACGCCAGTTGACTCACTGGAATTGCTGTGCAACTGGTCATCGCCTTGGCCCGAGCGTGGTTTCTATGATTTGTACTGCAGCATCGGTTCCATCCATCGCTTCACACGGTGCGTCGATGTACAGCCTGTCCATTGGGAAAGGCTCGTATCCGGCAAACAGAAGAAGACGTTGACCCGGATTGAGCAAGTCGAAGGCAGAGTTGTGGGCTGACACCTCGCCGGGATGAATCTCGGGAGCCACGACGATTTTGGCAGGTGCCTGTTGTGGTTTGCCTTTGAGGACTCGCAGCAAGCGAATTGTCGCTATACGATATCCGCTTTCGCTTTCCCCGGTTGCTGGGCTGATGGTTCTGACCTCTACCAGCAGAATGTCCTCTGCATCGCGGGCTCGGTGCGGCAGGATGCGGAGTGGGCACTGGTCAGGGCCCATCAAACGTGCAATTGCTGCTCGCTCGATTCCAAGTCGATCCTGTTCCGACTGAGGCAGCAATTGATTTGCGGTTCGGCATCCGGCGAGCGACCACAAGCAGCGAAGGTGAAGGTCGAAAGCGTGGCCCAAAAGTTCACCGGGTGTGTCACGGGTGAAATATACGCCTGTCTGAAAATCAGGCCACTTGCCGTGGTAAACAACATAGTTCGGGCTCTCATCCACGTCCCAGCTGAGCAATCTCTCAGTAACGTCTGTTCTGGACCACACGCTAATGACAAGGGCGTCAGGATAATTGGACGGCTCCGGAGAAAGCATCAGTCGGTAGCCGAGCTGAAACACCTTGCCCGACTTGAAGTCTACTGAAGCCTCAACATCCCAATATCGAAAGCCCCACCAGCGGAGTGCCAAAGTGAGCGTCCTATACTCCTCGCCGAATGTGGGGAGGAGTATCCAATTCGAGAGTCGCGAGTTCGGTATCGCCACTGCAAAGCATTCGTCAGCGCCGCAGTGGTAATCCTTTGAGGCACTCCTGACCACCCGGAGTCCTGGAATCCGGGAAAGAGCTTCGTCTTTTGAGGTCATCCCGATCCGCAGAGCGGCGAGTCCTGACATCAGCTTGTGAACTCGGAACTGGAAGATCATGGCCTCCATGCGCAAGACGATGCCCGGTATCAGAACAACGGCCAGAACGCAAATGTAAACGCGACAGGCGGCACAAGAAGCGAGTTGTCTCAGAAACCACGCAGTAGCAGGGAACAGTCTGCGGACGCGCATGAGGATACAGACTCCGCGACAAATGTAACAGTTTCTGAAATCAGCAATGCATGACTGACGTAATCAGGAATTTCACTCATTGAGAGTTTCCGGCTTCGCGCCGATGGTTGCAGGGGCACGCCTAGCCAATTGCTATTTGATCTGAACCAGTTCGTTCGCGGTGGACGCTTCGGGAACCGCTGGGGCAGGATGCTGCGGGGCGCGCCAGGAATCGAAAATGGAGACCTGGTGGACGCATGAGACTGTGCAGTGTGGGGCGCAGGATTTTTCGGTGAGATATTCGCGGCGCAGGTCGTCGCGGGTGTAGGTGGCGAGGGGCACTCCGGGATATCCGCGCTGCTGCGAGCAGTAGTGCACGAGTCCGTCTTCGCAGATGTAGAGATAGCGGCCGCCGGCGCGGCAACGCCAGTCGTTGGGCTGGCCCTTCGCAATGTTGTCCTGAAATGAGTTGATGCGGGTGAAGCTGCTTTTCTCCAGCGCCTGCATTTCGTGATAGATGCGGCGCTCTTCGTCGCCCAGCGGCTGCAGCTGTCCGCTGCCATCGTGGATGATGCCGATGGTCGAGGTGAATCCCAGCTCAATCGCGCGCTTGCCGATCACGAGCGCGTCCTGAGGATGGGAAATGCCGCCCCCGACAACGGAATTAATATTCACATGAAAGTCGGCATGCTCGGCGAGCAGCTGCAACTTCTTGTCGAGAACCTTCAGGCTCTTCTTTGAGACTTCGTCGGGATTCACGTTGTCGATGGAAATCTGCAGCCACTCGAGGCCGACGCGGTTCAGGCGCTGGATGCGCTCGGCGACCAGCAGATATCCGTTCGTGATGAGCCCCGCGATCATGCCATTGGCGCGAATGCGGCGGATGACGTCGTCAAGTTCGGGATGCATGAGCGGCTCGCCGCCGGAGATGGTCACGACCGCGGTGCCGAGCGAGCCCAGCTTGTCGATGCGGCGGTACATTTCGTCGATCGACACGGGCTTGGAAAAATCGTCGAACTCGTTGCAGTAGGTGCAGGCCAGATTGCAGCGGCGCATGGGAATGATGTGCGCCAGCAGCGGATGATCGGTCGAGGCGAGCGCGCGGACGGCCATATTCGCCCCGCGCAGGTTGCGGTGCAGGGCTTTGGCGCGTCGGCGCACGGTTGTAAGTACAGATGGCATGAGGGTTAGCTTCTATTACAGCACAGGCGTGGGCTTTGGCGCATGCGCGGCAACATTGGTTGGTAAGAAATCGGCAGCGAACGGCGCTGCACGAGCGCAAAAAGCACTGCAGAGAACCCTAGGGATGCAAGTGCTTGAACTGCTCGAGTTCCAGCATTCGCGCCCGGTAGAGAACCTCCAGACAGTTGAAGATCTCCGCGTCATCGCCGCAGATCACATTCCGTTTCCGCAACCACTCCCGCTGTTCCTTCATGAGGATGTCGCTGTCCGCGTTGTTCAGGTGGTCGAGCCATGATTTATAGCGGTCATCCAAACGCAGATCGAGGGCGGCCGCGGTAGACGAGCTGCAAATGGCATTCTCCACTACAGTCTTCGCCTGGTCGCAATCGAAGCTGGCCTTGTACCGCGGGGCGGCTTTGACTTCGACCGTCTGAAATTCCCTGTGTTGGGAGTTCCAACGGAAACGGATCACCAGCGGGTCGTCGCGGCCGGACTGATCGTGATAGGTTTCAACGAGCAATCCTTTCTCCACGCTGAGATCATAGAAAGTGCGTCCGAAGAGCCGGGCTTGCTGTTGCTCGCTCGCGTCAGGGATTTTCAGCTCGGTGAGCGAACCGTCCGGCTGGCGGCCGAGAACCGCGTGGACATCAGGGCCCGCGGTGCCAGTCGCGCACGTGGACGCCACCACAACGGCTTCCTCATTTCCGTCTCCCGCGAAATCGAAATACTCCAGGTTGTTGATATCAACCCCTTCACAGTCGGGGGCTTTGCTGAAGTGCTTCTTGATCTCGTCCTCGGAAATCTGCGGAGGGTGCTGCTGGGCGAGCGACGCAATCGGGAACAGCAGAATCGCGGTTAACAGGGCGTCTTTTCTGAAGCAGCGCATACCTTGAGTGTGACGCGGGCAGCGCCGCTGTCAAGAGACTAGTTCGTGTCCCGCCTTCGGACGATGTGCTAAGGATGACTAGCGGGTCCCGCTTGTTGACAGGCTGAAGCGAACGAATCCCGCTCTTTCGCGCTGAGATAGTCCTGAAAATCCGCCATGGCGCGGCACTGTTGCGCAATGTCCGCCGTATCCTTTCGCTCCTGTGCCAGTTTCAAAAGCAGCCATGATTCCCGGGCTGCGTTCCCGCCATAGACCTGCTTCGCCCCTTGATTGCGGGCATCAACGCTCTTGAAAAGCTTTTGAAAGATCGCGAATGACTGCGCAGCGTGATCGCGCGCCAGGTCGAGTTTATTCTCGGCAACAAAAAAATCTGTCAGATTTGCCAATGATGCCGCGACTCCCAAGGATTCTTTGCCCTCGGGCGAATTCTCGCGAAGGGCGAGAGCGTCTTTATAGAACTGCTCCGCCTCGTCATGCTTTTTCTGCGCCAAGCGAAGCCGCCCCATCGAAGTCATCCACTGCCAGCGCTCCTGGATATGCTGCATGCCCTTGTCAGCGGACACAAGGTCTTTGTCGCGGTTTAATTGCTCCTCGGCGTGCGCAAAATCCCCTTTGGCGATGGCATCTTCTGCAGACTCCTCACTCGTCCAAAAGTCGTTTTGGAATTTCATCTCCGCGAGATCATCGGCATCATGGTTCAATGGACTTCCGATGAAAGTTACTATCGCGAAAGTTTTCACCGTCGCCGGCTTCCCATCCACGTTGAAAGGCTGATATGTCCATTTCGTCACCGCCTCGATCGCAGCCGTCGCGAGCATGGGGTGTCCGCGAACCAGATGGATGTTCCTCGTCTTGCCGGTCTCATCGATCCAGACCTCCAGAATGACATTCCCCTGAATGCGAGCTTGCTGCGCCAAAGGCGGATAAGCCGGCTTGGGAGCCTTAGCGACATGTTTCGCGGCTTCATCGGGAGAGACGCGCGTAACCGGCCCTTGGGCGAGTGCAGCGGCGCTTAGCACAACGAAAGACAGAGCAAGAGCGAAGATTCCTCGCATAGGCGAACAAGTATAGCGGCATTTCACGAGGTCATCTCGTGGCCAGCTCTTTTCAAAAATTCAATCGCCGCGACTGAACTTTCCGCCTGCACCAGCAGGTAGTCGGTGTCAAAGGTGGATATGGCGAAGATCGGGACTGCGTTCTTCGACAGCGGCTCGATGAATGAGAGGAGGACTCCAGTCAACTCGAAGGGGAACGGGCCTTCGAGTTTCAGGCAGATCCAGCGGTGTGGGGAGTGAACGTCCGGCGGAAGATTGTCCGAGGGGCAGACGATGGAGAGTTCGTCGGCGGTGCGGGTGATTGAGGTAAAGTCTCCTTTTGTGGCCCAGTCGGGGACTGGCGCATCTGTGGCGAGGCGCACGATTGCGTAGGGGCCAGGCAGCAGGCGGAATTTGAGTTGGTGGCGTTGCATTTTGGGAGTGCCGCGATTTTCCGGAGCCGACATTCTACGCCACTGCGAGTGCGCCCTACCTCTGCTGTCGACGCAGCCGGGCTTTGCCCGGCCCGACCCGGGTCGAAGACCCGGTCCCACACTACATCTACACTTAGCCTTCTACGGCTTTGTGCAGGGCGGCTCGGGCCAGGATGCGCGTCGAGTCCAGCATGGGAAGCGGGGAGGACTCCGGCGTCATCAGCAGCGGAATTTCGGTGCAGGCCAGGGCGACGGCGTCGCAGCCTTCGTCTTTCAGGCCGCGGATCACTTCGGTGAAATAGGCTTGCGTGCGCGGCAGGAAAGTGCCCTGAACGAGTTCGTCGAAGATGATGTGGTGGATACGCTCGCGCTGGTCTGGGGCGGGGACGCGATGCTCGATGCCCGCGGATTTCAGGGTATCGCGGTAGACCGGGCCGTCCATCAGAGAGCGGGTGCCGAGAACTCCGAGGAGTTTGTAGTTGTGCCGCTTGGCTTCATTCGCGACCTCGACCGCGATGTGCAGCCAGGGGCGCGGAGAGCGGTGCTCGACCATATCGAAGGCCTGATGCACGGTGTTGACGGGAGCGATCAGGAAGTCGGCTCCGGCTTTGGCCAGTTTCTCCGCGGACGAGAGCATGAGTTCCGCAACGCCGGCCCAATCGTTGGCGTCGATGCAGTTCTTGTATTGGATGAAGGGATGTCCGTGCATCGACACTTCGGGATGGTTGTAGGGGCCGAGCAGGTCCGCGCCCTCAACGCAGATCGTGCGATAACAGAGCGCGGCGCCTTCCGCGCTGGATGCGACGATGCCGATGTGTAACATCAGTACTCTGTACTCAGTACTCGGTACCCAGTCGAACTTGCGTCTTGGGGCTCACGTCTCAACGCATTTCGAGAGCCTCATGGCTTAGGCTTTTGATTGTAGCCGGACTGACTGCGTACGGACTGGAATCGCGGTAGCGTTTTTCGAATTCTTCGCGCGTGCAGATGGTCTTTACGTCGGTGACTCGGTCGATGGCCAGGATGCCGTCGAGGTGATCGATTTCGTGCTGCAGGAGTTCGGAGAGGTTGCGGTCGTCGCCGGCTTCGAACTCGAGAGTTTTGCCGTCGAGATTCTGATAGCGAACGGTGATCTGGCGGTGGCGTTCAACCTGCATGAAGATCGAGAGGAAGCTCAGGCAGGCGTCCCAGACGACGATCTTTTCTTCACTGCGGTTGATGATTTCCGGATTGATCAGCGGCCACGGGTTGGCGTCGGGGAGCTTCAGAAAAATGACGCGCTGGAGGATGCCGAGTTGGGGAGCCGCGATGCCGCGTCCGTAGCCGGTTTGTGCGCGCCAGTGAGCGAGGGTGTCGGCGAGATCGCGGACTAGAACGTCGATTTCGGGCGCGGTAGGATCGACCACGGGGACAGCTTTGTGCCGCAGGAGCGGGTCGCCGAGTTGGAGGATGGGACGGATCGGCATCGGCTGTTCACCTTTGCATTCTCAGGAATTCTATCCCTTGGGCTTTGACACGGGATCGGACCAGGCGAACTGAAGCACGATACACAGGATCAGGGCCAAGAGAAAGTCCGCGACCGCGGGATGGGCGGGCCAGATCCTGTGCGCGAAACCGAGCCACCATGCCAGCATGGCCGCGATCGTCGCTACTGCGGAAACCTTCAGGGTCTTCATAGCCGGATGATACTTCACTGCAAAGCGTTCGTGATTTTACAACATCGTTGAACGGGGGCGTTGAGATGGGGCGGCCGGGCTTCGCCCAGGCCGGACAGCCGAGGCGGCTGTCTCCACATGATCGTTTCTTGCGGCCAGTCACCTCGCTGCGGCGGCGTCGAACAGGCTCAGGAGTTCGAGTTTTTTTTCTGCAGGCAGGAACGAGGCTTCGAACGAGTTGCGGGCCAGTTCTCGAAGGTGCTCATCGGTGAATCCGAAAGTTTCCTGGGCGAGTTGGTATTCGCGCGAGAGAGTTGTGCCGAATAACGCCGGGTCGTCAGTGTTGAGAGTGATCATGACGCCATGGTCGAAGTAGTTCTTCGTGGGATGCTCGGCGACGGCTTTGCAAACTCCGGTGCGGAGGTTGCTGGTGATGCAGAGTTCTACTGGAATCTGACGCTGGGCCAGTTCTTCGATCAGGTCTGCGTCGTGGGCGGCGGTGAGGCCGTGGCCGATGCGCTCGGCGCGCAAGTTGAGTGCTCCCCAGATGGATTCCGGAGGGCCCGTCTCGCCCGCGTGTGCGGTCAGGCGCAAGCCTTGGTCAGCGGCGTAGCTGTAGACGCCACGGAACAATTCCGGCGGGGCTTTCAGTTCATCGCCACCGATGCCCACGCCGACCACGTGGCGGTCGCAGTAGCGTGCGGCGAGTTCGAAAACTCTTTGGGCTTCTTCGACTCCGAAGTGACGGGTAGCGTCGAAAATCCACAGCAACGACACGCCGAAATCGCGGGCACCGCGGGCGCGTCCGCGCTCCAGGCCTTCGAAGATGGCGGGGAAATCCTGCTTGCGGAAGAGGCAGACGCCGACAGCAACATAGACCTCTGCGTGCAGCACGTTCTCTTCTTTCAGGCGCTGCATGAGGCGGTAAGTGATGAGTTCGTAGTCGTCGGGGCCGCGCAGATGGGAGCTCACGGCCTTGAAGGCCATGAGGAAGCTTTGGAAATCGGTGTAGCCATAGAGACTCTGAACTTCGGCGAGCGTGGCGTGATCTCCGTGGAGCTTGCGGAGTTCGAGCAGGGTCGCGGGTTCGACCGCGCCCTCGAGGTGCAGGTGCAACTCGGCTTTAGGAAGCTGACGGATGAAGGCATTCGGCGGACGGTCAACTGCTGCGGTCATGCATCTGATTGTAGATTCTGGAGGAGAGATTTGCGAGAGAGCGGTGAGCCGACCCCAGTGCATTTTTTCCGATACAATTCGCTGTTCTCATATCAAGTTGAGGGAGAGAGCATGAACCCGAAGATCATCCGCAGGACGTTGGTTGTGTGGGGATTGTTGTCTCTGCCGCTGGCCTTGTTTGGGGCGTCGGAGGCGCTGCAGGTAAAGACCGCTTCTGGTGTGGTGGAAGGAAAGGACGACGGGGTGGTGCGGGAGTTTCTTGGAATTCCGTACGCTGCGCCGCCGGTGGGCGATCTGCGCTGGAAGGCTCCTGCACCAGCGGCGAAATGGACGGGCGTGCGCAAGGCCACGGAGTTTGGCTCGCACTGCATGCAGGGAAGAGTCTTCGGCGATATGAACTTTCGCGACGCGGGCGGCAGTGAGGACTGTTTGACTCTGAACGTGTGGGTTCCTGCGAAGGCGGCGGGGGCGAAGCTGCCCGTGATGGTGTGGATTTACGGCGGAGGATTCGTTGCTGGGACCACTTCGGAAGGGCGGCAGGATGGAACGCGTCTGGCGCAGCAGGGTGTGATCGTGGTTTCGATGAACTACCGGCTGGGCGTTTTCGGATTTTTCGTGCATCCAGAGCTGGCGAAAGAGTCGGGACGGAATGCTGCGGGAGATTATGGCTTGCTCGATCAACTCGCAGCGCTGCATTGGGTACATGACAATATTGCTGCGTTCGGGGGAGATCCGGGGAATGTGACCATCTTCGGAGAAAGTGCAGGATCATTTTCGGTAAGCGCGCAGATGGCATCGCCTCTCGCGAAGGGGTTGTTCCAGAAGGCGATCGGAGAGAGCGGCGCGGCATTTCATAGCGGAGGGTTGTCGTTTGAGTCGCTATCGGTGCGGGAAGACAAGGACGTGAAGACGGTCAGCACGAAACTCGGTGTGAGCACCCTGGCCGAGTTGCGGGCGCTGCCAGCGCAGAAACTGCTCGACGCTTTCTCGCCACCGCAGTCGCAGGGATTTGATTTCGGTCCGGATGTGGATGGATATTTTCTGCCCGAACCGGTGCCGGCGATCTTTGCGGCGGGAAAACAAAACGATGTGCCGCTGCTGGCGGGATGGAATCACGATGAGGGCAGCTTCGAGATTGCGTTCAATCCGCAGAAGCCGACGGCGGAGAGTCTGAAAGCTGCGGCGCAGAAAGAATTTGGGGACAAGGCGGCGGAGTTCCTGAAGCTCTATCCTTCCGATACGCCGGAGCAGACGCTCCGTTCGGCGCAAGATTTCGCGGGAGACCGGTTCATTGCGTTCTCGACGTGGGATTGGTTGGAGTCGCAGGGTAAGACAGGCAAGCGGCCGATCTACCGTTACCGGTTCGATCTGGGGCCGCCGGCGGATCCGAAGGCGCCGCAGTTGGGCGCGTATCACTCGGCGGAGATTGAGTATGTGTTTGGACAGCTGGATTCCAAGGCCGGGGTTGCGTGGAGGGCGGATGATCGGCAGCTCAGTGAGGAGATGCAGAAGTACTGGGCGAACTTTGCGCGCAGTGGCGATCCGAACGGGCCGGGCTTGGCGAAGTGGCCGGTGTATTCAGCGGCGGATGGATGGCAGGTGATGTTCTTGGATGCGAGGTCTGCGGCGCACAAGGATGATTTGCGGGATCGGTACTTGTTTCTGGCGGGCGTGTGGGCGAAGTAACCACGGACGGCTTATTCAAGGGAACTCCCATTGAGATCCTCGGTGGCTATCGGGAGTGCAGAGATCCTTCACTACGCAGGCCGGTTCGCTATCGCGAATCGGCCTGCTTCGTTCAGGATGACAACGAGCTTTTGCCGACGAATGAAAGTCACTCTCGCAGACGGCTGACAGCTGATGGCTGACAGCTATCTCTTGGCGAACTCGCTGCGGTGGCGGCTGTAGAAGACATAGATGAGAAGGCCAAGGGCCAGCCAGATGACGAAGCGCAACCATGTGATCAGGGTGAGTCCGAACATCAGGCCACCACACAACAGCACTGAAATCAGCGGGAACCACGGCACAAACGGGACTCGGAACGCGCGCCTGCGATCCGGCTGCTTGCGACGGAGGAGGATCACTCCCAGCGACACCAGAACGAACGCAAACAACGTTCCGATGTTGGCGAGGTCGGCGGCATCCCCGATGTCGACGAGGCCAGCGGGAATTCCTACGGCGAAACAGGCGATCCAGGTGGACCAGTGGGGCGTCTTGAATTTCGGGTGCACCGCGGAGAACAGCTTGGGCAGCAAGCCGTCGCGGGACATGGCGTACCAGATGCGTGCCTGCCCGTACTGAAAGACGAGCAAAGAAGAGATCATTCCGGTGAGCGCTCCGATTACGATGACGGAGCGGAAGAATGGATGCACGCCCAGATACTTCATCGCGTAAGCCACGGGCGCTTCGGCGGCCGCACCGGATACGAAGGTCGTGTACTTCATCATGCCGAGCAGTACGACGGCAACGCCGACATAGAGCAGGGTGCAGACTACCAGCGACATGATGATGCCGAAAGGTAAGTCTTTTTGCGGATTGCGTGATTCCTCGGCGGCCGTGGAGACAGAATCGAATCCGATGTAGGTAAAGAAGACGATGGCCCCTCCGGTGACGATTCCGGAAAAGCCAGACGGTGCGAAAGGAGACCAGTTCGCGGGCCTCACCAGCATTCCACCGACGACGAGGAAGGTGAGGATCGCGCCGATCTTGACCGCCACCATCACGTTATTGGTTTCTGCGGACTCTTTCACGCCGCGCACCAGCAGCAGCGTGAGTACGAAAACGATGAGGAACCCGGGCAGATTGAAATAGGAACCCGTCCATTGCCCGCCGGCCCAGACCGGACTCGCCCATTTTTCCGGCAAGTTGAGGCCGAAGACGGCCAGTTGCGCTTTCGTATAACCGGCAAAGCCAACCGCGACCGCGACGTTCGAGACGACGTATTCGAGGATCAGATCCCAGCCGATGATCCAGGCGAAGATTTCGCCGAGCGTGGCGTACGAGTAGGTGTAGGCGCTGCCAGCGATGGGAATCATCGAGGCCAGTTCGGCGTAGCACAGTCCGGCAAAACTGCAGGCGATCGCTACCAGGAAGAACGAAATCGCAATCGAAGGCCCGGCGGGCGGGCGTCCGTGCATGAGTGCTCCCGCCGTGCTGCCGGTCCGCAGAAAGTTCACGATCACGTCGAGCGCTTGCGCATGCAGGAGGGAAGGCGCCTGGAAATACTCTCCGGCGGCTGCGGTCCCGGTGAGCACAAAAATGCCGGAACCGATGATCGCGCCGATCCCGAGCGCGGTCAGCGACCACGGGCCCAATGATTTGCTCAGCCGGTGTTCCGGGTCCTCCGATTCGGAGATCAGTTTGTCGATCGATTTGCAGCAGAAAATCTGTTTATCGGAGGTACGGATGACTTCGGCGGGTTCCGTGGCTTGTGACAAGCGGTTGTGGTCTCCTGGGTGCAGCTTTCAGCTATCAGCCATCAGCTTTCAGCTTCAAGAACCTGCGTCGCTTCGCGACGGAGCGGGCGAGGGCGCCCGCTCCTCCACGAGTTCTGGGCTGCCTTACCGCTTCGCTTGACCGCGGGCCAATTTCTTGACCTTGGGCTTTTTCGACCCGCGCGGATAATCGCGGGGCTTGAGCGGTTTTTCCGCCTTACGTTTCTTGCGGGCGGTGCGTTTGGCTTTCTTGCGTTCTTCCTTCGTTAACTTCGATGTGTTTGCCATGAGTTAGATCAATTCCTCTTTCACTTACAGATTATTTATCCATCTGCGGTACTGAATTCTCATCACCGGGCCGTCGCGTTCGCCGGAGCGATGATCGAACGAGAAGAGCGAGTTGGAGCCAGAGAACGGTGCTGAGCGCGCACCCTATAACAATACCCTCGATCCAGCCGTCCGCCCCTTTGCCCATCAAAAAGCTGCTGCCTTCGGTGCTTCGGGCGCCACCTGCAAAGCCGAAGATCCCCAGGCAGAGAAGACAACCGAAGAGCGTTCTCTTAAAGATCGAGCGCCGCTGTTCAATGCTGCAGTGATCCCACTCGACTCGCCCGGTGGAGTATTCGCCTCCGCAGCGGCAGACACGCTTTTCCTGTCCGACCAGTGGTCCGCCCAGCCTGCTTCTCTCACGCATGAACCTGGTCAAATCCGCGCCACATAAGTCGCAAACGTAGGCCAAGCCTAAGCCTACTTTTCGCGGAGTTACGACGGGCGCTCCTGACATCAGGCTCGTTCCAGCTGAGCGTACTTCTCTACCAGCTTCTTTAAGCCGAAGCGAGAAAATTGTACCGTAATCTTGGCTTCTTCGCCTTCTCCTTCGCGCTGGTAGACGGTGCCTTCGCCATATTTTGGGTGGCGGACTCGCTGGCCGGGGCGGAATCCGCGCTTGCCGGTGGGCTCTTCGACCGGCGTTTTGGGAACGGAGAACTTCTTGCCGCGGCTGGCGAAGAATTCGGCGATGTTCTCGATGGAGTTGTAGGGACGGACTGGGGCCGTGGGTTTCGGAGCTCGCGGCTGGCTGCGGCTGGGGTCACCAGCGTGCCAGGCGGTGCTTTGGTCCTCGTCTTCGTAGGAGTAGTGAGGGCTTTCGGATTCGTAGGCGCCGGGGCTTTGCACACCTGGCCGGGCGAAGGCGCCCGTCCCCGCACGGGCCGTGCTGGCGCGTTTGGTTCCCAATTCTTCCAGCAGCGGGGCGGGGACTTCTTCCAGGAATCTTGATGGGACGCTGGCTTCGGGGAGGTCGGTGCCATAGCGGCGGCGGTAGACGGCGCGGGTCAGGATGAGTTGGTCCATGGCGCGGGTCATGCCGACGTAGCAAAGGCGGCGCTCTTCCTCGATGTCTTCGGGGACGAGCATGGTGCGGGAGTGCGGGAAGAGGCCCTCTTCGAGGCCGCTGAGAAAGACCAGGGGAAATTCGAGGCCCTTGGCGGCGTGCAGGCTCATCAGGGTGATCTGGGCACGCTCGTCGTAGTCGTCGGCGTCGGCGACCAGGGCGGCGTGGTCGAGAAACTGGTCGAGTGTTTCGGCGCGGTCGCGCGAGTCCATGGCGGCGTTGACCAGTTCGCGCAGGTTCTCGATGCGGGAGAAGGCTTCGGGCGTGTCTTCTTCTTCGAGAAGTTTGATGTAGTTGGTGCGGTCGATTAGGAATTTCAGGAGGTCGGCGGTGGAAACAATCGGAGTTGGGAACGAGTCCGCGTTGGGCGTGGGTCGGGATCGGTAGTCGTCGGCCTCATCCTCCTCTTCCGCATACTGGGAGCCGTCCCAAGCGGGCGGCTCGGTGTGGCTGGCGAGTCCACTTTCGCCCACGTCCGAGGCTTGGATTGATGCAGGAGGAATGTCGGGAGTCCCGACGACCTTCGACCTTTCCAGCTCATCGGTTAATTCCATAAGGCGGTCGGAAAGGCGTTTGTATTGAGTAAAATCCTCTCCCGGCAAGAATCTCTTGAGGCACATCCTGCCTACCTGCTGTATTTGACCTCCTTCACTCTGCAGCACAAACGTATCGTTCCGCTTCCTTTTCACCTGACAGTGATCGCAATTCGGCGGAGCCTCTAGCAGATGCTCGGGCACCCTTACTCCGAACATGTTATGACAAGTGGTCTGGCCACCCTGGTGATGGAGGATGCCGAGGAGCTGCCATCCGGCTAGCCGGAGACGTGAAACTTCGTCCCTCAGTTCCTCAATCTCCTTTTGCAACTTCGAAACCTTGCTCTCCAAAGTTTCGCCCCGCGAACCGATCGTAAAGGGGGCTGGGTTAGGAGCACGCACTTGAGTAACAGGCTGTTGGAACGGCGACTGGCGTTTTATGGGTGATTCACTAGGTTCTTCTTCCGCGTTCGCCCCGAAATCGAAGCTGAAGTTGCCTGGATCGAAGGCGGTGGCGTCGTCGGATTCGCTTGTCAGTTGCGCGGGCGAGTGGTCCGCGGCCACACGTTCACTTCCTTCCAGTTGCTCCACGAAGCTTCCGGCCAGCATCGCTCTTGCGTCTTCGATTAGCTGCTGGAAATTCTTGAGCGACAACAGGGCCCGCTGCGGCAGGAGTTGGCGGCGGATGGCTTCGCTGATCGCGCCCCAGAGTGACAGGCCGGTTTCGAGGGCGAGGCGCTCCAGGGTGTCGATGGTGCCTTTACCGATGCCGCGGGTGGGCGTGTTGATGACGCGCAGCAGCGAAATCGTGTCGTCGGGATTCTGGATGACTTTGAGGTACGAGATCAGGTCTTTGATTTCGGAGCGCTCGTAGAAGGAGAATCCGCCAACCACGTGATACTTCAATCCGTAGCGGCGCATGGCCTCTTCAAACAGGCGCGACTGCGAGTTGGTGCGGTAGAGCACGGCGGCGCGCGGAGTCTCGCCTTTCTCGGTGGCTTCGCGGAGATACTTGGCGACGTGGTCGGCGGCGAAGAGGGCTTCGTT
Source organism: uncultured Acidobacteriaceae bacterium (assembly GCA_963701935.1). GTDB lineage: Bacteria > Acidobacteriota > Terriglobia > Terriglobales > Acidobacteriaceae > Sulfotelmatobacter. The sequence continues at coordinate 418,612 of CAVPBT010000010.1, forward strand.
TTCGCCGTCGGGCGCCTCGTAGTAGCCGATCTTGGTGCCGCCCTGGCGTGAGGTCCAGAGATTTTTTCCTTTGCGGCGGATGTTGTTTGCAACCACGGCCGATGCGGCCTGCAGAATGTTTTGGGTGGAGCGGTAGTTCTGCTCGAGGCGGATAATTTTGGCCTCGGGGAAATCGTGTTCAAATTCGAGAATGTTGCGGATGTCGGCGCCGCGCCAGGAATAGATGGACTGATCCTCGTCGCCGACCGCGCAGACGTTGTGACGGTCTCCGGCGAGCATGCGCATGAGTTCGTACTGCGGGCGATTCGTGTCCTGATACTCGTCGATCAGCAGGTATTGAAAGCGGCGATTGTAGTAGTCGCGCACCTGCGCCGCCGACTTCAGCAGGCGGACGGCTTCGAGCAGCAAGTCATCGAAGTCGAGCGCGTTCGCTTTGCGGAGTTCCTTGCGGTACTCCTCGTAGAGGTGCGCGATCTTCTCGGTCTTGGGATCGGCGGACTGCAGGTAGAGTTCCTGCGGATCGAGCATGTGGTTCTTCGCCCAGGAAATGCGGCCGAGGACGGTGCGCGGCGTGAGTTGCTTGTCATCGAGGCCGAGGCGCTTCATCACGCTTTTGACGACGGCCTGCTGGTCGCTCTCGTCATAGATGACGAAATTCTTCGTGTGTCCGATCGGCGGCTGCCCGGGTGTGGCCGACGGGATGCGCATGGCCTCGATGTCGCGCCTCAGAACACGCACGCAGAACGAATGGAAGGTTGAGATCACCGGCTTGGCGATGCTCAGGCCGCCCACCAACTTTTCGACGCGCTCGCCCATTTCGGCGGCGGCCTTGTTGGTGAAGGTCATCGCCAGGATGGATTCCGGCATCACGCCTTTGTGCTCGATCAAGTAGGCGATCCGATAGGTGATGACGCGCGTTTTGCCGCTGCCGGCGCCGGCGAGGATCAGCACCGGGCCTTCGGTGGTTTCGACGGCTTCACGCTGCTGCGGGTTCAGTTGGTCGAGAAAAGACAATGCGGAAGTGGCTCCAGGGTCGCTGGTTCAATTTTACAGGGAATAGCGGCGGGCGGGATCGCGTGCGGCGAATTCGCAACGGGTTATGCCTAAAACGAGACTCCTTCCGCCCTCAGGGGCTAAAGCCCACATTAATTTCAGATGGTTTACGCGGCCCTGAAGGGTGTCCAGTTCCATGACATCCTTTACAAAACGTTCCGGGACATCCTTTACACTCGGCCCGCAGGCGTCGCGGGTGCAGGGGCCATAGTCGAGCGCGACTGGATCGGATCCAACTCGCAGAGCAGAGTGCGGCGGTAGAACACCAGAATGCGGTGTTCGACTTCCAGCAACCCCACCTCTTTTCCGGCCAGCGCCTTGGTGAGGTAGTGGCGCTGGTGGTGCAGCCGGAACTGTCCGTTGCGGTCGACCTCTTTCACTTCGCTGCCCGCCGGATATTCCCAGGGCGTCTGCGACTCCCGGAACGCTCGCGAACTTTTGTGCCACACCTGATCGGGCGTTTTCATCTGCAGGGCTTCGTGCGGACGCACACAGTTGTATTCCTTGCGAAAATCGTTCAGCCAGCTTTGCCGTTCGCCGTCCTCGGGCGTGCCCCGGCGCAACAGAGCCGCGGTCAGGCTGCGATGAAACCGTTCCACCTTGCCCTGCGTCTGGGGATGCTGATAGCCGCTGAAGCGCAAGCTCACATCTTGATCCATCAGCCACACCGTAAATTGACTCCAGCCCATGCGCCCTTGGGGGTTGAACCAGGGCGTGCCGTGATCCATCAGCATCTCTTCCGGCACTCCGCTTTCGCGGAAAACCCGCTCCAACACTGCCTGTACGCCCCGCGCCTGCGTGCTGCCCGTGTTCTCCAGAGCCAGCGCATAGCGGCTGTGATCGTCCAGCACCGACAGCGGACCCACCGGCTGATCCCATCCCTTGGGCCCTTTGAAGTCCATCTGCCAGAGCTGGTTCGGCTGCGCCCGCTCGAAGCGCCGCAGCGCCATCGGCTGTCGGTCCCAGTCCCGCACCAACTGGTGCCGCAGAAAAATGCGATGAATCGTGCTCGCCGGCAGCCCGATTCCTTGCTCTCGCAACAGATGCCGAATCTTGCGCGCTCCCCAATCCGGCCGCCGCCGCCGCAACTCCACCACCCGTTGCTCCACCTCGGCCGGCGTTCTCTCCGGACTGTGATGCGGACGCCGGCTCTCCTCCTGCATCCCCGCGATCCCACGCTCCTGGTACCGCTTCAGCCAGCCATAGGCCGTCGGCCGCGAGATCTCGAACTCGGCACACAACTCGGTCAAACTCTTTTCCCGCCGACTCGCCGCCACCACAAATCTCACCCGCTGCTCTTCCACGTCCCTCGTTCTCCAAGCCATCCCTCGCCCTCTGGCGCGGGCCGTTTTCTCCTCCTGCACCCGCGACGCCTGCGGGCCGGAGTGTAAAGGATGTCCCGGAACGTTTTGTAAAGGATGTCATGGAACTGGACACCTGAAGGGGCCGCTCTTCCACGGTGGCACAAGTGGAGGAGTCGCTTAAGGTGCGAATTTTGTCCGCAAGGCAAGTGGGCACTATCGTTCTTTCGACAGAGTCGAGATGGGCGGCGCGGTCAGGCAAAATCCCCACTTCTCGCAAAGGACGCGAGAAATGGGGCACCCGCATTCTGGGAGCAATCCTGCGCTCATCCGAACGGAGGGGCGACTTATGAATCCGAGCTTGAATCCGAAGAGTTTTCTGGCATTGGCGTTACTGGTAACGGTGGCTGGCGTGTGTGTTGTGGACCAGCGCGAGGCGCGGGCGGGTGAGGTGAGTCCGCCGCCGGGATACAAAGTTCTGGAACCGATCCGGCATGGCAACCTGACCGTGTTTCCCGTCGTGGCGGCGAAGAGCTATCCGACTGGGGAGTTTCTGACACTGGATGAGGGGCTGCGGTCGGGAGAAGTCGTCGTGACCGAAGCGGGGAATGTGCAGGGGTTGATTCGGCGGCATCCCGCGCCGGCGATTCGCAACGAGGGCGCGCAGGTAAACCGGCTGGTGCTGGTAAACAATTCCAAGCGGCCGTTGTTATTGTTGGCCGGGGAAATCGTTACTGGAGGCAAACAGGACCGGGTGATCGGCAAGGACCGCATAGTTCCCGCGGAGAGCGATCCGGTGGACCTGAGCGTGTTCTGCGTGGAGCCGGGGCGGTGGGTGGCCGCGAGTGATCATTTCGGAGCGTCGGAGGCCGTGTATGGCGGCGCGTACCACGGTGGAGCAAACGCACCGCCGCCCATGGCAATGATGGCGCAGCCATCGGTTCGCGCCAAGGCAATGGCCGACAAGGATCAGAACCAGGTGTGGGCCGAGGTGCGCAAGCAGCAGGCGGCGATGCAGACGGTCGCGGTAGCGGCGGCGGCTCCCGAGGTAGCAACCGAGATCAGCAGTACGTCTTCGTACGCCAAGGTGAATGAAAACGAAGCAGTCAAGAAGCAGGTGGACGCGGTCGCGAAGCCGATTGAACAGAACTATCAAAGCCTGATCCGGCAGTTGCGCGATCGCAATGCCGTGGGAGTTGTGGTGGCGGTAAACGGGCGCATCATCTGGGCTGATGTATTTGCCAGTACAGACCTCCTGGAAAAATATTGGCCCAAGCTGGTGCGCTCGTACGCTTCTGAGGCGGTGGTCACGCGCGCGAAAGAAGTTGAGGTGGGCGTGGGCCAGGCGCAGGCCTTCCTGGGCGACATGGAAGGACGTCGCGAGATGATCGAAAGCGAGCCGGGAATCTACCGTCATACTGAAATCACGGGCGATGGATTCAAGGCGTTCTCGCTGACATCGCTGCTGCCGAAGACGGGGTTTGAAGTGCATGTGGCGAAGATGGCTGAGTGAGGAGAGAGTGGTCCTTAGGGGCTAAAGCCCCGACTAGAAAAGAAGCTTTATCGCAGCGCTGAAAGCGCTGCGCCACCCAAAGGCGGATTTTTCCGTGCTGGCGACACGGCTGATCAGTTCTGGCCGCCTGCCTTCTGACTCTTTCCCTGTAGTTCTGCGATCGCGGGGAATGACTTGGGCGGAATCAATGTGCGATCTGGGGGCATGGAGCCGACGTTGACGGCTTTCGCCAGGATCTCGAGTGCGGTTCCCGCTGCGGGAGCGGTGATGATCGTGGCCTTCAAGAGTCCGCGGCGGACCCAGTCCTGACCAGTCTTGGTGACCCCGTCGCAGCCCGTGAAGGGGATGCTCAACCACCGTTCGCGGTCTTTTTCCGTTAAGTCGACAAAAGCTTTTCGGGCGCCCATGGCCATGGCATCGTTCTGGCAGACGACGCCCCGAATCTGAAGTTCGCGCGAAGACCCGAGGGACAGCCAGGACTTGGCCGCGTTATGAGCGCTGCGTTCGGTCCAGTCGCCTTTCAGAGTTTTGAGGAGGACGGCAGCCGGCTTGGTGGAGAGCATGCCTTTCGTCCGCTGCTGAGTCGCGGTGCTGTTGAAAGGGGCTTCGATGTAAAGAACGTTCCCCTCGGGGATGAGTGCGCCGAGTTGCTTGCCTTGAATGCGTCCGACTTCGGATTGGTCGGTGCTGACCGAGAAGACGGGAACCTCGCCTCCGTGGCGAAGTTCGGAGATGTAATCGGGATCGCTGTTAATGATTCCCCACCCGATGCCGGCCGCGACCGCCGCTTTTGCGACTTGAGGCATGCCGGTCCCGACAGGCTCGACCAGGATCGCGGTGGGATGCTGTGCAGGGTCCTGAATGATTTTGATGAGTTGTTGAGTCTGGTTCACGGCGTCGTTGTCGGCGTAGATGATTTGAAGGTTAACGCCGAGTCGCGCGGCCATATCGGTGACGGCGACCGCTTGTTCTGCCTGGTAATCGTTCTCTCTTGTGGTAAGAGCAACAACTACGTTGAGTTTTTCCATGGGCCTCGTCGCAGAGTTCCCCTTTGGTGCTGAATTGTTTCACAGATTGAAGCGCTGACAAAAGACTTCTACGGCAGGAACCAATCTGATCGACGTTGCTCGATCAGTCGACTTTCGAAGACTCGTACCAGTTCCGCCAGGCGCTGGAGTCGTTGGGTAATCGCTGGCCGGTGATGTCATGCAGCGCCTGGAAGGCCCAGTTGTGCGTCTGGGCGTCGAGCGCGGGATCGTCGGTGTAGGTCAACAGCTGAGGCACTGCGGAGAGCCGCTGCTCGCGCGTGAACATGCCGGCCTCCGCCAGGCTGCATGCTGCCCTCTCACGCACGGTGGCCGAAGGATCGTCGTGCATGGTCTTCAGCAAAGGCTCGACGGTTTGCGTCGAACCGACGAGTGCCAGACCTTCGACGGCCCAGCGTCGCGAGTCTTCATCGGAATCACTCAGATGAGCGGTCAGGACCTGCACTACGCGGTCGGTTTGGACGCCGCGGTTTCCCATCAGGCCGAGCGCCCATAGGCCCCAAATCTTTTGCGCGTGATTGGGAGATTCGGCGCTCCTCAATACATAGTCGAGGCTGGCGGAGTTCTTGGCCAAGCCATAAGCCGCGAGTTCGACTTCGATGCCGGACTCACGCACGCGCATGTCGTTGGAGTTGAGTGCGGCGGTGGTGAGCGTCGCGATCTGCGAATCCCACTTTACTTTTCCCTGCCAGCGATCGACACGGGAGGAAATCTGATCGACGGCACCGTCGCTGTGACTGACAGCCAGTTCCAGCAGGGCCTCCGCTTGCTTCTGCGGCTTCATGCGATCGAGTTGGCGCGAGTCTTTCGCGGAAGCGGCCGGGGCTACGGAGATGGCAAAAAAATTGGCAAATCGCGACCACGCGGCCTGAGCGTTGCGGGCATTCGCGGTCAGAACTGCAAGGAGAACTCCGAGAGCTACAGCGAACAGCGGGGCGAAGCGTCGCGGGCCCGTCGGCCATCCGCGCGAACCCGGTCTCGAGATGGGGCCATCGTCATTTAGATCGGAGCCAGGGCCCAGCGTGCCGAAGTCGGGCGTCGGCTGCAGCCGAGGATCCCCGATTGGCGCGGGTTTCGACGCTGGTGCCTGGTTCGAAAACGGTGGCTGGAACACATCCATATATAGAAGAGTCTAGGATCAGCGTTGAAATGAGGTAAAGTTACTTCGGTTCGAATCCTACCGGGTTCGATGCAAAAAACGCGGCGCGCGATCTGGGAAGGGGGCCCCGGAACGGTGACGCGATTCCAAAGAGTTACCAGGAGGAAGTGATGCGAATGAAGTCGAAGTGGTTGGTATCCATCATCAGTGTGTCCCTGGCGGCGGTAGCGTTGGCCGCGGCTGGTACGGGATATCACGTAGTGACAACGTATAAATTGGGCGGCGAAGGTGGGTGGGATTACCTGACAACCGACTCCGATGCGCGCCGCATCTACATCTCTCGCGGCACCCACGTCATGGTGGTTGATGCAGACTCGGGCAAGATCGCGGGTGACATCGCCGATACCCCGGGCGTGCATGGCATCGCCCTCGCGCCGGAACTGGGAAAGGGGTTTACGAGCAACGGGCGCGAAGGCACGGTCAGCATTTTCGACATGAAGTCGCTGGCAACCAGCAGCAAAGTGAAGGTAGGCGACAATCCGGACGCGATTCTTTACGATCCGGCAACAAAACGCGTCTTCACCTTTAACGGACGCAGCCAGGATTCGACGGCCATCGATGCGGCCAGCGGGAAAGTGCTGGGCACGATCAAACTGGATGGCAAGCCAGAGTTCGCGGCCAGCGATGCGAAGGGCGAGATCTTCGTGAACATCGAGGACAAGAGCGAACTGGTGGCGATCGATCCGAACAAGTTGGAAGTCAAAGCGAAGTGGCCGCTGGCGCCTTGCACCGAGCCGAGCGGACTCTCGATCGACCGCAAGAACCGGCGGTTGTTCGTGGGTTGCGACAATAAAATGATGGCGGTGGTCGATGCGGATAGCGGCAAAGTGCTGGCCACACCGGCGATTGGCGAGGGCGTGGATGCAACCGCGTTCGACGCTGGCACCGGGCTGGCGTTCGCTTCTTGCGGCGGCGACGGTGTGCTCACCGTGGTGAAAGAAGAGTCTCCGGGCAAATTCACAGCCGAGAATGTTCCGACGCAGAAAGGCGCGCGCACCATGGCGCTCGATTCCAAGACGCACAACGTGTTCGTAGTGACCGCGCAATTCGGACCCAGACCGGCGGCGACGGCGGACAATCCTCGCCCGCGGCCCCCGATGCTTCCGGACAGCTTCGTGGTCCTCGTCGTCGGAAAATGAAACTGTTTCCTACATTGGGAGAGAGCCCTGCTCTGCCTCGCGTCGATTTTAATGCTGGCGCAGGGGAGCGGGGCTTACTCCGTCCTGACGCACGAGCAGGTCGTGGATTTGCTGTGGGCGGACCGGATTCAGCCCATGGTCCTGGCGCGCTTCCCTGGCTTGACGCGAAAAGCAGATCACGGAAGCGCACGCCTACGCGTATGGCGGATCGCTGGTGCAGGACATGGGCTACTACCCGTTCGGCAAGCGCTACTTCAGCGACCTGACGCACTACGTGCGCACGGGTGACTTCGTCATTTGCCTAATTCGCGAATCGCAGACGGCGAATGAATATGCGTTTGCCTTAGGAGCGCTGGCGCATTACGCGTCTGACAATAGCGGGCACCCGACGGTGAATCAGCGTCGTGGCTATGGAGTTTCCCTCGCTGCGGCGCAAGTATGGCGACGTGGTCACGTACGCGGACTCGCCGAAAGCCCACATCCGCGCGGAATTCGGCTTTGACATGACGCAGGTAGCGAAGAATCGCTATACCTCGGATCGTTACCACGATTTCATTGGATTCGAGATTTCGCAAGGATTGCTGGAACGGGTATTTCCGAAGGTCTACGGCATCAAATTCGACGATGTGGTGGGTGACGAGGATCTGTCGATCGGCAGTTTTCGGCACGCCGTCAGCAAGATCATTCCGGAGACGACCAGGGTGGCCTTGCTGACGCGCAGGAAAGAGATTGTTGCCGATAGGCCGGACGCCGCTGAGAAGAAATATCTGTATTACCTGTCGCGAACCGATTACGAGAAGGAGTGGGGCAACGGGTACCGGCGTCCCGGCTTTGGGACGAAGTTGCTCGCGCTCGTACTCAAGCTGTTCCCGAAAAAGGGTCCTTTCAGAGGGCTCGATTTCAAGGTTCCGACGAAGCAGGAAGAGGATCTTTTTATCAAGAGCGTCGATGCAACGGTCAGCAGTTACCAGAAGTTGCTTCGGGAATCGCAGAGCGGAACGCTGCACCTGGCGAATCGAGACTGCGATACCGGGGTGGAGACGCGGGCTGGTGAATATGTGTTAGCGGATCAGACTTATGCCCATCTGCTGAACGATTTGGCGGACAACGATTTTGCTCACGTCTCGCCAGAACTGCGTGAAGATATTGTGGCGTTCTACCGGAATCCGGATGCGCCCATTGCGACGAAGCGCAAGGCGAAAGACTGGAAGAGGGTTCAGGCGGAACTGCAGCAGTTAAAGACTACGCCTACCACGACACAGGCAAAAAGCGCGGGCTACGAAGTCCGATAAGCAAGTGGTTCGTTGCGTTAGGAAGTCCGGGTCAGAGAGTGGAAACGGGGAGTTCTCGCACCCGTTCGATCGTATCTGCTTCTTCGGGCGACTTATCTGGGCGCAGACGGACAATCCTGGGAAAGCGCAGTGCGTAGCCGCTTTCGTGGCGGTCGGATTTCATCAGGTTGTTGAAAGCCACCTCCAGCACGATCTTGGGCTCAACCACGAGGCGGAATCCCTGATCTTCCAACGTGTGCTCGAGAAACCACTGAGTCATTTCAGTGATCTCGGCGTCGGTCAGGCCGGAATATGCCTTGCCGATGTTCACCAGCCGATCTTTACTCGCATCCCACACGGCGAAGGTGTAGTCGCTGAGCACGCCCACGCGCTTGCCGCGTCCGTATTCGACGGCCGTCACTACGACGTCGAGTGTGGCCAGTTCGCGCTTCATCTTGAGCCACGACTTGCCGCGCCTGCCGGGAGTGTAGGTGGAGTTGAGATCTTTGATCATTAATCCTTCGTTGCCTCGCTCCTGTGCGGCGGCGAATAACTCCTCTAGTTCGGTGGCGGACGCGGCGCGAAACACCGGGGCGCGAAGGACATGCGCGGTTACAGATTCTTCTTCATCTCCAAACGATAAGTTGCCTTGAGTTCCCGGCTTGCCTGCTTTCTTGCGGGCGTTGGTGTGTCCTTGATTGGGGCGATTGGTCTGCGTCAGCAACTCGTCCAGGATTTTGGCGCGCTCGCGCAGCGGGCGGTCCATCACCAGTTCGCCTGCGGCATACAGCACGTCGAAGGCAAGGAACGCGGCCGGAGTTTCCTGCAGCATCTTGTCGCTGACTTTCTTCCTTCCCAGGCGCTGCTGCAAAACGCTGAAGGGGCGGGCCCGTTGGGCCTGATAGTCCCAGGCCACGATTTCTCCATCGAGGATTGCAGATTGTGGCAGGTCAGCGAGGGCGTCTGGCAACTCGGGGAACGACTCGGTGATTTCATCCCGCGTGCGCGAGAAGAACTTCACCTCGCCGTTTTCAACATGAGCCTGGGCGCGGATGCCGTCATATTTATCTTCCACTGCGGCCTCCGCGAAGTAACTCAGTCCTTCTTCGGATGACTCGATCGGGCTTGCGAGCATGAATCCGAGCGGGTGGAAGAGACGCATTTCCGCTGCAGCGAGTTTCCCCTCGGCGGCCAAGCGCACCGTTTCGCCGATGTCGCCCAGCAGCATGTTGGCGCGTTGGACCTCGAACAGCGTTCCGCCGTAGGCCCGGGCAATCGCGTCTTCGACCAAACTTTCTTTCAGTCCGATGCGCAGATCGCCAGTGATGATCTTGATGATGTACTTGGCTTCGAGCGGCGTGGCGCGCGAAATCAGATCGCGCACTATGACTGATTTTGACACTGGGCCGCGCGTTGCGGCAATTTGGCGAAATGTTGACTCGACTTCCAATACGCCTAAGCCCTGACCGGCGCGTTCGGGCAGGACGTCGCCTGCAACCGCTCCAAGGTCGCCGTGGCGGCGGTAGGCGGCGGTGATTTCGGCTTCGTTCTTTCCAGAAAGCTCTGACACGATCTGCCAAAGCGAGCGGCCGCCGACCTGCAATGTCGTTTCCTCCCAAGCCGGAAACGCACGGCCGGAAAGGAAGATTGCTGACACAGCGGCTTCGTCGATCGTGCGCGATTTCAGATAGTCCGCGACGATCCCCGTTTTGAGCAGTTTCTTCGTGGTGGCAGCGATCGCCTCGCAGGCTGTGGCCAGCAGTTGCATGAATCTTCGATCCTAACGCAGGCGACCGATTCGTCGTCACACAGAGTTGCATGTGCAGGTCTTCGCGCGGCCTAACCCTCGCGATTGCTTGGACTTAGCGTGCGCACATCTCTATCCGCCTGATCCCAGCCTGTGATACCCTAAGGCGTGTGTCGTAAGTCTGACAGGAGCATCTAAATCGTTGTGCGCAAACTGATTCATTACCTGCGATTCCTCGCCGCCGTGCAACTGCTTCCCGCCTTGGAAAGCGGGGAAGAGACCTTGGTCGGTGGACAAGCCGTGCTTGAGGGCGTGATGATGCGCTCGCCGCACGCCTGGGCGATCGCCTGCCGCAAACCTTCGGGTGAAGTGGTCACCATGAGCGAACCGCTGGAGCGGCCGTCCGAAAAACACAAGTGGATGGCCTGGCCTATTCTGCGCGGCGTGATGACGCTCGGTTATGCCATGAATCTGGGCTACCGTGCACTGCGTTTTTCGGCCAACGTCGCCATCGAAGACATGATGGAGGAGGGCCAGGATCAGGGTCATGGAGAGTCGGCGGTGGCTGTTGCGCCCGTGCGAAAGACGTCAGAACCCTCCCAAACGCGCGAGAAGGCTGCCACTGTAAGCAACTGGCTGGCGGCCGGGAACCTCCTGATCTCGCTAGCGTTTTTTATTTTCATGTACAAATACGTCCCGCTGCTGGCGGCGACGGAGCTCAAGAAGATTGACCCCGCGCTGGGCGGACGAATTATTTTCAATCTGATCGACGGCGGCATCCGGCTTCTGCTGTTCCTGCTCTTTATCTGGGGAGTTTCGCTGTGGAAGGATATTCGGCGCGTGTATGAGTATCACGGGGCGGAGCACAAGACGGTATTTGCCTTCGAGAACGGCGATCCGCTCGACACCGCCAGCGTGCAGAAGTATTCGACGTATCATCCGCGCTGCGGCACGAGCTTCCTGATGACGGTGATGCTGATCTCGATCGGCTTCTACATGCTGATTCCGTTCACGACGTTCTGGGCCCGTTTTGCCTCGCGCATCGTTTTGCTGCCGGTCATCGCCGGAGTTTCCTACGAGATTATTCGGTTCGCGGCCAAGCATCGCGGATCGTTGTTTGCATTGATGACTGCGCCCGGGTTGTGGCTGCAGCGTATTACCACCAAACCTCCGTCTGATGAGATGGCGCAATGCGCCATCACTGCCCTGGATCAAGCGATGTCGCTCGAGAAAGAGCGTGGGGGCGAGTTGGTGATTGCCTAGCGGTCCCGCCGCGCATACTTTGCTCTGCTTCCTCACAACACTACAATGCCGTAGAGACGTAACTCGTTACGTCTTCTTGCCCATAAGTTGGGGCGCGGAGTGAGCCGAGACGTAGCCAGCTACGTCTTTACGAAAGATTCCAATGTTTGAACGACTGGACCAAATCGAAGCCCGTTACGAAGAGCTGACCAATGCTCTCGCCTCGCCGGACATCGTGAACGACTCGGCGAAATACCAGAAGACTGCCAAGGCGCATGCGGAAATCGCGCCGATCGTCGAAAAATACCGCGAGTACAAGGACCTGACCAAGGGCATCGCGGAGAGCAAGGCCATGCTGGCCGACGAAAAAGATCCGGAGATGCGCGCCTATGCTCAGGATGAACTCAACCAGTTGGAAAGCCGAGTGAAGACGGTGGAGGAGGAACTGAAAGTCCTGCTCCTTCCTAAGGATCCGAACGACGAGAAGAACATTATTCTGGAAATCCGCGCGGGTACCGGGGGAGACGAGGCCACACTGTTCGCGGCAGAGATTTTCCGGATGTATACCCGGTATGCGGAAACTCAGCGCTGGAAGGTTGAGGTGCTTTCATCATCGGAATCGTCCGCCGGAGGCCTGAAAGAAGTGATTGCGATTATCGAGGGCAATCGCGTCTACTCGCAACTGAAATACGAGAGCGGAGTGCACCGAGTGCAGCGAGTGCCGGCTACGGAGCAGCAGGGGCGGGTTCACACATCAGCGGTCACGGTTGCGGTGCTGCCGGAAGCGGAAGACGTGGACATCAAGATCGAAGCCAAAGATTTGCGCATTGACACGTTCTGCTCGTCCGGACCAGGCGGGCAATCGGTGAATACCACTTACTCGGCCGTGCGCATTACGCATATTCCAACCAATACGGTCGTGAGTTGCCAGGACGAAAAGTCGCAGATCAAGAATCGTGAAAAGGGTATGCGTGTGCTGCGTTCCCGGCTGTACGAAATTGAAATGGAAAAGCAGCAGCAGGCGTTGGCGAAGGAACGGAGAGCCATGGTTGGGTCCGGCGATCGCAGCGAAAAGATTCGCACTTACAACTTCCCGCAGAACCGGCTTACCGACCACCGCATCGGATTTACGATCCATCAACTGGAAGCTGTGATGGACGGCAAACTGCAGCCGCTGATCGAGGCGCTGACAACGCACTACCAGGCCGAAAAGCTGAAGCAGGAAGCGGCCACCGTGGTTTAGATGACGAACGTGGGCGTGCGCGCCCGCGACGTGGGAGAGCAGATGCCTAAACTGAATGGGACGCTCGTACTCGTAATCGCCAGCCGATACCTTGCGAATGCCGCCCGCGTTCGCGCGCTGGCTGAGCCGCTCACCGACAGTCAGTTCTGGCAGAAGCCATTCCCCTACGGAAACAGTTTCGGTCATTTGGTCCTGCACCTGACCGGCAACTTGAATTACTACATTGGCGCGCAGATTGCCGGGACCGGATACGTTCGCGACCGGCCGCGCGAATTCAACGATCCGAATCCTCCGTCGAAAGAAGAGGCGTTGAAACGCTTCGATGACGCGGTCGCCATGGTCGTACGAACTGTAGGTGTGCAGTCCTCTGAGGATTGGTCCGCGGACTATTCAGGGACCGGCGCAGATGCCAAAACACGCCTCGACATGATCCTGCAGTGTGCCGCGCACATGCAGCACCACATCGGGCAGATGATCTATCTTGGATATCAGTGGCAGGCTGGGACAAATCCGAAGTAAGGAATCGCCAGCGGGTTGTCTTCGTACGTGTCTCGGTGTCTCCGTGGTGAAATGGACTCGTGCATCTTAAGCAAGCCCTCTCCTCCGCCAACACACGCCTTGCCTCAGACCATGTGCCGTCGCCGCGGCTGAATGCCGAATCGCTCCTCATGTTTACGCTCAACGTGGATCGCGCCTATCTCTTCGCGCATCCCGAACGCGAGTTGAGCGCTGAAGAACAGGCGCGTTATGAGGCCGCTCTCGACGAGAGGGCGCGCGGTGTTCCGACTCAGTACATTACTGGACATCAGGAATTTTGGGGCATGGACTTGATTGTTTCGCCGGCGGTACTCATCCCGCGCCCGGAAACGGAGCACGTTGTCGAAACTGTGTTGGAGTTGGCCCGTGCAGACGCGACTGGCGGGCAAGGGGCCCCGATACGCGTTCTCGATGTGGGAACGGGTTCAGGCTGCATTGCCCTGGCCCTCGCGAAAGAATTGCCGGGCGCAGAAATTCATGCGACGGACATATCGGGTGCTGCGCTGGAAATTGCCCGCGCCAACGCGGCGCGCCATCAGCTTGAGAGCCGCATTCAGTTTTGCCAGTCCGACTTGCTGGAAGGTCTCAACCTTGCCGGCCTGGGCTTCATTGTTTCCAATCCACCGTACGTCGGCGAATCGGAGGAAGATCAGGTTCAGTTGGAAGTGCGCAAGTTCGAGCCTCGGAGTGCGGTGTTTGCTGGCGACAACGGAACCGAAGTGATCGCGCGGATGATTCCGCAGGCGCATAACTCGCTGCGTCCCGGTGGTTGGCTGATTATGGAAATCAGCGGCACGATTGCGGAGGAGACGAAACGTCTTCTGGGTGATTGGGATGACGTTCGCGTCCGAATGGATCTACAGTTTATTCCGCGGGTGGTGCAGGCACGAAAACCGCGGCCGTGAGGTCGCTAGCGACGCACTGCGGCCGGCTGAATCTCTTCTACGTCGATGATGTCGGTCGGATAATTCCCCGTGTAGCACGCCGAGCAGTACGAGATCTTCTCGCCTTCACCGCAGGCTCTCTTTAGGCCTTCCAAAGAGAGATATGCCAGGGAATCCGCGCCAATGTAGTCGCGAATTTCGTCGACCGATTTGTTAGCGGCGATCAGTTGCTTTTTCGAAGGCGTGTCGACGCCGTAATAACAGGGCGAAATCGTCGGCGGGCAGGAAATCCGCATGTGCACTTCTTTCGCCCCAGCGCTGCGAATCATGCGGACAATCTTGCGACTGGTCGTTCCGCGGACGATCGAATCGTCGATCAAGACGACGCGCTTGCCTTGCAGCAGCGAGCGCACCGGGTTGAGCTTCAGCTTGACGCCAAAGTCGCGCACGCTCTGGCTGGGCTCGATAAAAGTCCGTCCGACATAGTGATTGCGGATCAGGGCAAAGCGGAACGGGATTCCACTCTCAGCGGCGTAGCCCACCGCCGCGGTCACGCCTGAATCTGGGACCGGAACGACAAGATCTGCTTCAACTCCCGCTTCCCGCGCCAGTTGGCGCCCGAGTTCCTCGCGGCTGGTCTGCACCGCGCGGCCGAAGACAAGGCTGTCGGGGCGCGAGAAGTAGACATGCTCGAAGATGCAACTCGATTGCGGCGCGGAGGTGGAATAAAAGCGCGAATTGATTCCCTCCGGGCCCACAACGATAAGCTCTCCCGGCTTCACGTCCCGTACATATTCGGCGCCGATCAGGTCAAACGCACAGGTCTCGGAAGCAAAGACGATGGTGTCCTGTTTGTGTCCCTCCAGCGCGGGGATGCGGCCCATGGCCAGAGGGCGGAAGCCACGGGGATCGCGCACCGCGAAGACGCGGTCATTGCTCATCATTACAAGTGAGAACGCGCCTTCGACTCGCCGCAGCGCATCGGCGACCGCTTCGGGCAGCGTGTGTTCCTTCGAGAGCGCGATCAGGTGAACGATGACTTCGGTATCGCTATTGGTCTGGAAAATCGATCCCTGACTCTCCAATCGTGCGCGTACCTGCACCGCGTTGGTGAGATTGCCATTGTGGGCCACGGCGATCGATCCCTTGTTCGATTGCACCAGGATCGGTTGCGCATTCAGCAGCGCGGAGTCTCCGGCCGTGGAGTAGCGGGTATGGCCGATGGCGAGAGCGCCGCGCATTTTCGAGAGAACGTCTTCTGTGAAGATATCGGCGACCGACCCCATCGCCTTGTGGGCCCGCGACGTCAGACCGTCAGACGTGACAATTCCTGCCGATTCCTGGCCGCGATGCTGCAGCGCGTGCAGACCCAGGTAGGCCAGTTTCTCCGCCTCCGGGTGGGCAAAGATCGCCACCACACCGCACTCGTCATGAAATTTGTCGGATGTCTGCAATTTAGCTCCTGGGTCGTAATCCTCTAGCTTCTAGCGCAAAACCCAATCTCCAACACGCTCAGTCTGCCGCCACCAGCTCCGGATCCGTGCGCAACGCCGATTCCAGAGCATTTTCGTACGCATCGCTCAACTCTGAGACGGGTGCCGAAATCACGACCTTGCCGTCGAGGGCGATTTCAAGCCGCTCGGGGATCGTCTCTCCGATGACCTCTGCAAGCGCGCCGTGTTTCTCCGCTACTTCTTTGATTCGCGCCACGTTCCCCGGGTCGCAAGAGATCACAATCCGGCTGGAATCTTCCCCAAACAGGGCAAACTCTGCAAACAGACCGCCGGAGGTCAAGCTCACCCGTGCTCCCACACCCTTCGGCATAGCTTTCTCTGCCAAGGCGACTGCGACGCCGCCGTCAGCGCAGTCATGCACGGAATCCACCAGGCTGTGCTGGATCAATTCGATGACCGCCTTCTGCAGTTCAGCCTCTTTTTCCAGATCAAGCTCAGGTGGATATCCCCAGAGCGTGCCCAGAATTTCCTTCGCGTATTCCGAGGATCCGAACTCGCTCTCGGCATCGGTGATATCCGCTGTTTCTCCCGCGCGCAATAGCACGATCGTGCGTCCGGGCGCGGCGAAATGCATCTTCGCGGCTTTGTGAACGTCTTCGAGAATGCCTACAACGCCGAGCACGGGCGTGGGATAAATGCCCTCGCCGAGCGTTTCGTTGTAGAAGCTGACATTGCCGCCGGTGATGGGAATTTCCAACTCCTCGCAGGCTTTCGTAATGCCATCGATCGTCTGCGAAAATTGCCACATGATATGCGGCTTTTCGGGATTGCCGAAATTGAGGCAATTGGTTGCGCCCACCGGAGTCGCTCCCGAGCAGGCCACTTTGCGCGCCGCCTCGGCGACCGCGTGCATCGCGCCCAGCCGCGGATCGAGATAGCACCAGCGGCCGTTGCCATCGAGCGCCATCGATAGTCCGCGTTGCGAGCCCTTGATGCGGATCACGCCCGCGTCACCGGAGCCTGGCGCTTCGACCGTGTTGGTTTGCACCATGTGGTCGTATTGCTGCCAGACCCAGCGTTTGCCGCAGATATTTGGGCTGGCCAGTAATTGTTTCAGGTTTGCCGTGAAGTCTGCTGTCCCGCCGATCTTGATGTGGTCCGGCATCTCACGCGGTACCGGCGGCTCCCAGCGCGCCAGTGGGCGCTTATAGAGCGGAGCTTCATCCGTCAGCGCGGGATTCGGAATCTCCGCGACGACTTTGCCGTGCTCGAGAACGCGCAGCGTGTTGCCGGTCGTAACCGTGCCCACTTCGACGGCGTCGAGTCCCCACTTTTCGAAAACGCGGAAGACCTCGCCCTCGCGGCCTTTTTGCGCGACCAGCAGCATGCGCTCCTGCGATTCGCTGAGCATGATTTCGTACGGAGTCATGCCGGTTTCACGCTGTGGCACGCGGTCGAGTTCGATTTCGATGCCTACGCCGCCGCGTCCGCCCATTTCGCAGGTTGAACATGTCAGGCCGGCAGCGCCCATATCCTGAATGCCGACGATCGCGCCGGTTTGCATTGCTTCGAGGCAGGCTTCGAGCAGAAGCTTCTCCAGGAACGGGTCGCCGACCTGCACGTTCGGCCGCTTCGCTTCGGAAGCTTCGCTGAATTCTTCGCTGGCCATGGTCGCGCCGTGAATGCCGTCGCGCCCGGTCTTGGCGCCAACGTAGATCACCGGATTGCCTTCGCCGGCGGCCTTCGCGTAAAAGATTTCATTCTTGCGGACCAGGCCCAGCGCAAACGCGTTCACCAGGGGATTGCCCGAGTAGCAAGGCTCGAACTTGGTTTCACCACCGAGGTTGGGGACACCGAAACAGTTTCCGTAAGAGGCGACCCCGCTGACCACGCCTTCGAGGACGGAGTGATTCTTGTGCAGTTCTTTCTGCGAAACATCTTTTGATGCCTTGATGGGCCCGAAGCGCAGCGAGTCCATCACCGCAACTGGCCGTGCGCCCATGGTGAAAATGTCGCGCAGAATGCCGCCTACGCCCGTGGTCGCACCCTGAAAGGGCTCGATAAACGACGGATGATTGTGGGATTCGATCTTGAAGGCGCACGCCCAGCCGTCGCCAATGTCGATGATGCCGGCGTTTTCGCCCGGCCCCTGCAGCACGATCTTGCTGCGCGTGGGCAGGCGTTTGAGATGCACGCGCGACGACTTGTAGGAGCAGTGCTCGCTCCACATCACGCTGAAGATGCCGAGTTCGGTGAGGGTGGGCTCGCGGCCTCCGAGAAGTTGCTTGATCTTCTCGTATTCATCGGGCGTAAGGCCGTGCTGCCGGAGGGTTTCCGGAGAGAAGGCAGAGGTCAAAGAGGTGGCCATGGGAAGAGCTTCTATTGTCGCATCTGGCGGGGCAGATGGGTAGGACCCACCCGATGATTTTGCCTGAGGAAATCTCGCCTTGTAGCTCGAAATCGGGGACCTCAGCGCAGGGCAAGCAATGCAAACGCCGCTGCGATCTTCTGGTCGGCTCCCCACGGAGCGCCAACAGGTTTGCGGAGGGCATCGATCGCCTTACGCAATCCGGCTTCCTTGACGTGCCACGCATCAGCGGCTTTGAGCCAAACTTCGCGCTCGCGGGCGGAAATGACTGTGATCCCGCACTTCCCGCACGAGGAAGCAAGGGTCCGCTGGAACAAGGCGCCTTCCGCACTGTGGATCGCGGGATGTGACCGAAGAATGGCCTGCAGGTCTGCCGGTATGGGCTTCGAACCGCAAGGAATTCCAGCTTTGGTCACGAGGGCGAGAGTCCGTAGGTGGTCGAGGACCTCTCTTACCGCGGTGTACGCGATCTGCCGAGCCGCGGCCTCGGCGCGCTCGATCAGCTCTGCGGCCTGAGCTGGAGGCAGTTCGGCGGCTTTGTGGTAGACAAAGCGGGGAAAGGAATCTCCGGGTGGCAGCAACTCGATACGGCGGCGGAGCAAGACTTCAAGCTTACCGGGCTCTCCTGCGACCACAACCAGCGCTGCCCAGCCGGTGTGCAGTCGGAATCCGAGCGCGGCAGGTTTTGCCATGCTGGAAAGGGTACGTGCGGGACGATGGGGTGCGCAAGCCGAGAGCGGCTTCGACTTGAGATCCGGCGTCGTTTGTTTCCGGTAAGATCTCAGGGAACCCATGAAATCGATCATTGTCGGCACGGCAGGGCACATCGACCACGGAAAGACGGCGCTGGTGAAGGCGTTGACCGGGATCGATGCCGACCGGTTGGAGGAAGAGAAGCGCCGCGGCATCACCATCGATCTGGGCTTTGCGCACATGGACCTGACGGGCGCGAATGGCGAGCCGCTGCACTTGGGATTTGTGGACGTCCCGGGCCACGAGCGTTTTGTGCGCAACATGCTGGCCGGGGTGGGTGGGATCGATCTGGTGCTGCTGGTCATCGCGGCCGACGAGTCGATCAAGCCGCAGACCCGCGAGCACTTCGACATTCTGCAGTTACTGGGAGTGCAACGCGGTATCACGGTTCTGACCAAGTCGGACGCGGTGGATGCCGAAACCCTCGATGTGGTGCGACTGGAAGTGGAGGAGTTCTTGCGTGGAACGTTTCTGGAGGCTCCGCAGTCGCCCATTGTTCCGGTAAGCGCGCTGACCGGCGCCGGGTTGAATGAGTTGAAGCGGGCGATCGTCAGCGTGGCGGCGGGAGCGCAACCTCGCGATTCCAGCGCCCTGGCCCGGCTGCCCATTGATCGCGTGTTCACCATGAAGGGATTTGGGACAGTCGTGACCGGAACGCTGATTTCGGGGACGATCCGTCGCGACGAGGAGTTGGAAGTCTTTCCGTCTGGCCGAAAAGTTCGAGTGCGTGGAGTGCAGGTGCACGGACAATCGGCTGACACCGCGGTGGCTGGGCAACGCACTGCGCTGAACCTGGCGGGCGCAAGCCTGGAAGATTTGTCGCGTGGCATGACGCTGGCGCCGACGGCCACGTATACCACGACGCGCCGAGTCGACGTGCGGTTGCGCCTGCTCGCGGCCGCACCGCGCCCTTTGAAGTCCCGGACGCGCGTGCATTTCCATTCCAACGCGATGGAGACGGTCGCGGAGATCGCCTTGCATGCGGTCAAGCAGGTAGGGCCGGGCTCGGAGTCGTTCGCGCGGTTGAAGCTCCCCGAGCCGGCATTGTTGCTTCCCGGAGACCGGTTCATCATCCGCCAGTTCTCACCGGTCGTGACGATCGGTGGTGGGGTTGTGCTGGATTCTGCTCCTGTACCGCGCATGCCCGATCTCGAGAACTTCCTGCAAGTGCTGGCCGCCGGCGATCCGGAAGCCATGCTGAAGGCGCGGATCGCGCGCCGTGGTCCCGCCGGAATTGCCATGCCGCGGCTCGTCGCTGAAACTGGATGCACCAGGAACTTCATCGAAGCACGACTGTCTCAAGCAGTGAAAGAGGGGCGAGTGCTGCGGATCGGCGATCGGTTTGCGGATGCCTCTGCGATGGCTCGGCTCCAGCAAGCCATGATGAGTTCGGTGGATGGGTTTCATCGGAAGAACTCCCTGGTGGGCGGAATCGCGAAAGAAGCGTTGCGCGAGCAGGTGAAAGTGCCCCTGGAAGTATTCTCTGCGTCCCTTGATTCGCTCGTCCGGGAAAAGAAGATCGAGGTCGTTGGCGATGTAGTTCGACTACCCGGTCATGGCATCGTGATGAAGGACGAAGAAGCCGAGTCAAAGAAGAAGATCGAAGACGCTTTTGCAGTTGCAGGATTGAAGGTGCCGGCGCTGCACGAAGTAATTGCCGGACTCAAGGTCGATAAGACTCGCGCGCAGAAGATCGTCACGCTGCTGCTACGAGATAAGCTGTTGGTCAAGATTTCCGACGAACTTGTGTTCCACGGGAGCGCGCTTGCCGAGTTGCGCCGGCTGGTCGCGGCGCAGAAGGCGAAATCTTCGAAGATGGATGTGGCGAAGTTCAAGGAACTGACTGGAGTCAGCCGGAAGTATGCCATCCCTCTGCTTGAATATTTGGACCGGGAACGTGTGACCAGGCGCGTGGGGGACGTGCGGGAGATTCTTTAGCCACGGATTCACACGGATCAACGCGGATAAAACAGAGACCTTCTTGTTGATCTGCGGTGATCCGCGCGAATCCGTGGCGCAGAAGTTAGACCCTCTCCTCAGGAAACTCGACTTCCAGTCCGAGCGGATCAGTGAAACGATTGGTGAGGTTGGCGAGGCCCGTCAGCAAGTGGATGTCGACGATTTCTGGTTCCGAGAAGTGCTTGCTTAGCAGGGCAAAGTCTGCGTCGGTGATGTCGTGCGGCGTGCGCGTCAGTTTTTCTACATAGGTAAGCGCGGCACGTTCTTTGTCGCTGTAGCGCGAATAATCTCCCACCTTCAGCGCAGCCCAATCTTCTGCAGTCAGTCCGGCACGCTTTGAAGATGCAAAGTGGTGCTGAGTGCAGTAGTGGCAGCCGTTGATGAGCGAGACGCGCAGGTAGATGAGTTCATAGAGCTTGCGATCCAGAGATCCGCCCACGGTCGCGTAGAAGCCGAGAAAGTTCTTAAGCATCTCCGGGCGATGCGCGAGTGCTTTCTGAGCGTTCCCGGGTTTGCCCCGCAGCGTCTTCTCGTAGATCTCCTTCACTTCGGCATTAGCCGATTCCGGGCTGATCAGGCTGATACGGGCCATCGGATTCTCCAAGATTGAAAGTGGATCTTCATCATCGCAGATCGTGTCATTTTGTGCAGTAGCCAGCACTGTTACGGAATACACTGGGAGGCGCTCGACTGGAACGAGAAGGCGATCGAGATGTACACAGAGATGGGGGCGATCTTTCGGGATCAGTGGCGGCCCGTGCTGCTGATCGATGATGCCCTGCGGAGATTGGCGGAGAAGGCGCTGTGAAAACGAAGACGGCGAAGAAGGCCAGCACGGACGAGCTGATCCGGCTATTTACAACCCAAGATGCATGGGCTGGCTGGCTTGAGAAGAATCATCGCAGATCGCCGGGCTTGTGGCTGCGGCTCGGGAAGAAAGGAGCGGTGCTGAAGTCAGTAACCTATGGCGAGGCGCTTGAAGTCGCTTTGTGTTATGGATGGATCGACGGGCAGAAACGGGGCGAGAGCGAAGACGCGTGGCTGCAACGATTCCTTCCGCGATCAGCGAACAGTATTTGGTCGAAGATCAACCGCAATAAGGCCGCGGCCCTGATCGCTGGTGGACGAATGCAAGCTGCTGGTTTGGAGGCGGTGGAAGCGGCGAAGAAAGCCGGAAGGTGGGATGCGGCATACGACTCGCCCAAGAGTGCCCGGGTTCCAGAGGATTTTCAGGCGGCGTTGAATGCGAGTCCTCGGGCTCAGGAATTCTTTCATGCGCTCGATGGAGCGAATCGCTATGCAGTGCTGTTTCGCATTCAGACGGTGAAGAAGGCGGAGACTCGAGCCCGAAAGATTCGGGAGTTCATCGAGATGTTGGAGAGGCAAGAGAAGATTCACTAGCCGCGTAAATCGCGTCGGGAGTGGAAATAAACAGGAATGGCGACCGTCAAGATCATCGGCGCGGGGCTGGCTGGGTCGGAGGCCGCGTGGCAATGCGCGCAGCGGGGGCTCGACGTCGAGCTTTTCGAAATGCGTCCGGTGCGGTCGACCCCGGCTCACCAGACCGCGGACTTTGCCGAGTTGGTGTGCTCGAACTCGCTGAAATCCGACAGTGAAAACACAGCTCCGTGGCTGCTGAAGGAAGAGATGCGGCGTGCCGGATCTCTCCTGCTGGAGATTGCACGGGAGTGTGCGGTTCCGGCAGGGCACGCACTGGCAGTGGACCGCGTCACATTTGCGGCGCGGGTGACGGAGGCGATCTCGCGGGAGTCACGGATTGTGGTGCGGCGGGAAGAGGTGGCAGCCATCGATGAGGCGGACGGCATCACGATCATCGCAACGGGCCCGCTGACGTCTGAGGGGCTGGCTTCTGAGATTGCTCGGCTCAGTAAAGCAGCTGGCAAATCAAACACAGAGCGGGCGGGGGCGCCCGCTCCACATAGCCCTCATCTCTATTTCTATGATTCAATCAGCCCGATCGTGGAGGCTGACTCGATTGACATGGAGCGAGTCTACATGGCGGCGCGCTATGACAAGGGCTCGGCGGACTACATCAATTGTCCGATGACGCCGGAGGAGTACGGCCGCTTCTACGACGAACTTCTGGCGGCGCAGTCCGTCGAGGAGCGTGATTGGGAGAAGCTCAACTATTTCGAGAGTTGCCTGCCGATTGAGGAGATCGCGCGCCGCGGGCGGGACACGCTGCGCTTCGGCCCGATGAAGCCGGTGGGGCTCATCAATCCGCGCACCGGAAAGATGCCTTACGCGGTAGTGCAGTTGCGGCAGGAGAACCTACGGGCGGATTCCTACAACCTGGTCGGATTCCAGAATCATTTGAAGTTCGGCGAGCAGGCGCGAGTGCTCCGGCTTATTCCGGGTCTGGAAAATGCGCGGTTCTTGCGCTATGGGCAGATTCATCGGAACACGTACATCAATGCACCGACCTTGTTGCGTGAGACTCTGCAGATGAAAGCGCATCCGCGGGTTTTCTTCGCCGGACAGATCTGCGGCGTGGAAGGCTACGTGGAGTCGATCGCGACTGGGCTGTTGGCCGGGATGCACGCTGCTGCTCTGGCTTCTGGGGCCGAAATGCTGCCCGCACCGCGTGCATCCGCCTTCGGATCGCTAACACATTACGTCACCCACGCGGATGCCAGGAATTTTCAACCCGCCAATATCACGTTTGATCTGCTTCCTCCGCTGGAGAAAAGGATCCGGGACCGCAAGGAGCGGCATCGGCTGCAATGTGAATTGGCGCTCCGAGAGTTCGATCAGTGGATGAACGCGGTGGGCGCAACGGCCGCGAAGCCCTGAGTCGTGGGAGTTTCCGCCGAGGGGGTTGCTCGGCGCGAACGCGTCTGAGCCTCCGATCATGAGCATCTCTTCAGGCCTCGCTGCGCTTCGGCAGACAGCCGAGGCGGCTGTCCCCACATAGGCGTTTTTCCTGCAACAAAAACCATCCCGTCTGCGTATCTCATGGTAAGCCGGTCCGGGGGATTACCTTCTCTCCCCGGCTTCGTCCAACCAAGTGCTATGACGGTACGGGATCTCATTTTCGACGTCCTCCGAACCCTCTGGTCGCACAAACTGCGCGCCTTCCTCACCATGTTCGGCATTGCCTGGGGCATTGTGTCGATAGTGCTCATGGTGGCGGCCGGGGAAGGACTGCGCAAAGGCCAGGCGGAGCAGGCGCGGAACCTGGGTAAGGATGTGATGATCGTTTTCCACGGCCGCACCAGCCTGCAGGCCGGGGGCACGCACGCCGGGCGCGTAGTGCATTGGGAGGATCAGGACGTCCCGGTGGTACAGGCGGAGTCTCCCGACTGTGAGTACGCGATTCCGGAACTCGAGCAGGATACGGTGCGCGTGCACAGCAACTTCAATAATGCCGCGTTCACCGTGACGGGCTCCTATCCTCCGTTTGGATACATTCGAAGTCTCGACGTCGGCGCGGGGCGTTTCTACGATTGGGACGACATGCGCGAGGCCAGGCGTGTGGCGTTCCTTGGTTCGGACGCGGCCAAGCAATTGTTTCCCGGGAGAAATCCGGTGGGGGACACGGTCTATTTGAACGACTTCCCTTACACCGTGATTGGCGTGATGGCGAAGAAGAAGCAGGATTCCAGTTATGACGGCTGGGATGTGAACAAAGTGTTCCTGCCCTTTGCCGCAATGCGCCGAGACTTTCCAGATAAGCCTCCGGGAACCGATTCCACGTTCGATCAGTTATTGGTTACGCCGAAGTCGGTCGATCAGCACGCCGCCTGTAAGCACGAGGTGCGTACGGCGTTGGCGCGCATGCACCGCTACGATCCCAACGACAAGGAAGCCTGTCCGATCTGGGATACCGTGCAAGAAGCTCAGGCTTTTAAGACGATGACCGACGGCATGAAGTTCTTCCTGGGAGCGGTTGGCATTGTGACGCTGATCTTGGGCGGCATTGGAGTCATGAACGTCATGCTGGTGGCGGTGCGGGAGCGCACTCGGGAGATTGGTGTGAGAAAGGCGATCGGTGCTCCGGCGGGGACAATCCTGCGGCAATTCTTTATTGAAGCGCTGATCATCGCGTTGTTGAGTGGGGGAATTGGCTTGGGCATTGCGTTTGGATTTTGCGCGCTGGTGAATATGTTGCCGATGCCCGATTTTTTTGCCGGCCTGATTCCGAGTTGGAGTTCGGGGTTGATCGCCGCTGGGCTGCTGGGAACGATTGCGGTGGGCGCGGCTTTGTATCCGGCGCGAAGGGCGGCGTCGATTGATCCGATTGAAGCGCTGAGATACGAGGCAGGCGGGTAAGAAACATTAACCACTAAGGACACGAAGGTTCACGAAGGAAACCCAGCGGTTTCGCAACTTCGTGAATTCGCGGTCAGAGATTTTAAAGAATGCTGATTGAGATCATTCTCGAAGCCTGGATTGCGCTGAAGCGCAATATCACGCGCAGCTTTCTGACCATGTTAGGGATCGTCTGGGGCATCGCGACCGTGACGCTGTTGATCGCGTATGGGAATAGTTTCCGCAGCGTGCTGGTACATGGCTTTGACGCGTTCGGCAAGAGCGTGGTGATTTGCTGGCCGCAGCAGACCAGTGAACAGCCGGGCGGCCAGCGCGCGGGAAAGAAAGTTGTCCTCGAACAGGCCGATCTCGACATGGTGAAGCAGACTGCTCCGCTGGTGAAGCATGTTTGCCTCGAGACGGTGCGGCGTCCGGGGATTGCTTACGGTGACCGTATGGTCGGTACAGCGCCGGTGCGGGGAGTGTGTCCGGAATATGGTGAGATGAGAAATGAAGTCCCGTCGGAGGGACGCTGGATTAATGCGGAAGACGAACTGGAACGGCGGCGCGTGATCTTTCTGGGGGGACGCCTGAAAGAAGAGTTGTTCAGCGGGCGTCCAGCGGTGGGTGAGACGGTGCAAGTCTCGGGCGTGCGCTTTACCGTGGTCGGGGTGATGGCGCGGAAGATTCAGCTCAGCAATTACTTCTCGAGCGACGACGAGTCGTCGTGGATTCCGTATTCGGCGGCCGGCGACTTGTGGAATACGCGCTATGCCGCCGTGATGGTGTTTGAGCCCATCGCGCCGCAGTTTGAAAAGAAGGCGATGGCTCAGGTGCTGGCGGCAGTGGCGACGCGCCAGAATTTTTCGCCGACCGATCCCAAGGCGTTTCAGATGTTTGGGCGCGATGAATTTCGGCCGGTGATCGATGCGCTGACGATTGGACTGCAAGTGCTGCTGACGTTCATCGGCACCTTAACGCTCGGGATTGGCGGGGTGGGGGTGATGAATATCATGCTGGTCTCGGTTGACGAGCGCATTCGCGAGATCGGCCTGCGGCGCGCGCTGGGAGCGCGCAAGCGCCACATCAAGCTGCAATTTCTGGCGGAGACGCTGCTGATCATGTTGATTGGTGGAGCGATCGGCGTGTTGCTGTCTTATTTGATTGCGTGGTCCATCGGCACGCTGCCCATGATGGGGCCGCTATTTGAGGACGATTCCGGACAGGGGGACATTCATCTGCGCATTTCGATGATGACTGTGGTCCTGTCGACCTTAGTCTTGCTGGTGGTGGGTGTGATCAGCGGCCTGGTTCCGGCGATGCGGGCGTCGAAACTTGATCCCGTCGAAGCTCTACGTTACGAGTAAGTGAGAAGGTCAGGGCTTCACTGCGGATGCAGTGGTGCCGATGCGCCTCGCTTCGCTTGGGCGGACAGCCGAGGCGGCTATCCCCACATCTCTACTTTTTGTGAGGCCAGGAGAATCGCCGTCCTACGATACATTTCACGATGAGGTGATCGGTGGAACTGGTTGCGCCGATGCCCACTCCGAAATTGAACTCCCACTGCGGGCCGAAATCCACATCGATGTTCGGGAAGAACTGCTGCTGTTGATTGCGGAGCGCGTCAAAGCCGGCCAGCGAGCCATAAGCCGCGTAGTACTCAAGTCCGCCGGCAACCCTCTTTGTGAAATCGTAGCTCACTTTCACGTTGGGCGAGAACGCCACACCTTGATTCACGCTCGGGCCGTGAAACGAGCGGTCGAGTGCGGGATTGAAACTCAAATACCACGGACCGATCTTCTTATCGATGATGGGGCGAATCTCCCAGGTCCAGGTGTCGGGCGAGAAGGCCGCGCGCTGGTAGCCGATTTCTGTCGAAAGACTCACGCCCACCGGCCAGTGCCAGGACTCAGGAACTCGCACGCGCGGGCGAATATGATCGCCCACCCATTGCCATCCACCATCGGGCTGGATGCTCGTAAAAACGTAGAAGCCGACCTCGGACCAGTCGTTGATTCCCTGCGTGATCTCCAGCGTTTCGTGCTCGGCGTGATTGGTGGGCAGCATGCCGTCTTGCACAGTCTTGCTGCCGTCGACGGTGAAATTGGAGTGGATCTCAACCATGGTCGAACGCGATGCAACGGTATCGGAGCCGTAGACTTGAATTTCGTAATTGTCTTGCGAGCGAGCGAATGGCACCAGCAAGCCGGCGGCGAACAGAGTCAGGAGTGCGAGTCGCGACGAACCTTTCATGGGTCTAGCGGGTCATGCCTTGAAGATTGCGCAGCAGGCCGCCATTCCGCGCGCGACCATCTCTGCCAATGATGCATGGTGAAGTCAAGAAGATGCAAGACTGCGTACCTGACGTGGAACTCGCTGGCGAGTAGAGGTGTCTGATGTTGCAGACACGCGCGTGCCCCGAGAGGAGCAACTTGTATGGCTTTCTCAATGGCAGGCGGAGGTGCGCGCGGTCCGCAGATTAACGTCACTCCACTCATCGACGTGCTGCTGACCTTGATCATCATGTTCATGCTGGTGGTGTCGATGGACAAGGAATATCAGGAAAAAGTCCAGCTTCCGCAACCGCCAAAGGATCCTGCGACTCAACCCACGCCGGAGCGTACGGTGGTGATCCAGGTGGTGTGGACTGCGAAGAATACGCCGCCGACCGTAACCATCAATCGGGAAGACGTGCGCTGGGAGGATTTGGAGACACGGCTGGCGCAGATTTACTTGAAGCGCGCGGAAAAGGTGGCATTTGTTCGTGGCGATGCTGACGTGGATTTTCTGTATGTCGCCGACGTGATTGATCTGGCGCATCACGCGGGGGTGCAGCGGGTGGGGTTGCTGACGCAGGATCGGATGGTGGAAGGGGAGTAATTTTCCCTTACCCGCGCGCATGAGCGGATGTTACGGCGGTGACCTTTCGGTGTGTGCGCGGTGTGCTGAGAATGGGAATGGAAGTGGGGCACTATGCCACGAAAAGTTCGAACATCGCCAAAACTCTTCAGCGACTTCAACACGTTGCAGTTCGCGAGCGTCATGGGGATGGTCGTATTCATCATATTGCTTGTATTCATGACGATCCCACCACACCACTACGGAGTCAGCGTTGACCTGCCCAAGGTATCGCATCCGACTTCAATGTCGGGCGCGGAGAGAGAAGATGCGATGAAGATCACAGTCACGCGCGACGGGAGGGTCTATTTCGGCGTCGACCAGATCAATCTGATTTACTTGCCAGAAAAAATTGCGGACCACTTGAAAGACCGCGGGGCCGAACGCAAGGTATACATCACCGCGGACTTGCGCGCGAGGTGGGGTGCCGTCAAGATGGTGCTGGACGGCGTGCGCTCCTCCGGGATCATCAGAGTCGCATTTCTGGTCGATCAGCGCCGGGTTCCGATCGTTACAAAATAGTCGGCGAGGGCTTCGTCCAAATCGGACCGCCGAGACGGCTGTCCCCACCAGGAGTCTTTTCGCTTCTACGAATTCCGCGCTCTGTTCTTGATCCAGATCGGCGTGCCGACGAAGCCGAAGGCCTCGCGGATCTGATTCTCTAGAAAACGCTGGTAGGAGAAATGCAGTTTCACCGCGCGGTTGGTGAAGAGCACGAACGTCGGTGGGGCGACTGAGGCTTGAGTCATGTAGAGAATCTTCACGCGCTGCCGGACGGGAACAGAGGCGCGTTCGAAATCCACGTGCTCGATGAAGCGGTTCATCTGCGAGGTCGTGACGCGCTTGCGCCGTTCCGTGGCAACTTCTTCCAGGAGCGGGAAGATTTTTTCTGTGCCCTTGCCGCTCTGGGCAGAGATGAAGACGATGGGTGCGTAGTTCAGGAATTTGAGTTCGTAGCGCAGGCGTTCTTCATAGGCGTCCCGGTCACCGGGGCGCTTGCTTGCCCGCATACGATCAGCCTTAGTGGGCCGCGCCGGTTTCTCTTTGCCGCTGATCACCAGATCCCACTTGTTGACCACGATGATGATGGAGCGGCCGCTTTCGTGAGCGTATCCGGCGATGGAGGCGTCGAGTTGGCTCACGCCTTCGGTGGCATCGATGACCAGCAGGGCAATGTCGGCGCCTTCCAGATGCTTGCGCGCCATGACGACGGAGAGCTTTTCGGCCATCAGGTTCGTCTTGCCTTTGCGGCGGATGCCTGCGGTATCGATGAAGCGGAAGCGGCGTCCGTTGTGCTCGACGATTTCGTCGACGGCGTCGCGCGTGGTACCGGGGATCGGAGAGACGATCGCCCGGTCGGAAGATGTCAAGCAGTTCAGCAAAGTCGACTTGCCAACGTTGGGGTGGCCGATGATGGCGACTTTCACTTCATGAACGTCGTCCGACTCCGTGACCGTAGATTCCTCTGTGGTCTCTGTGTCCTCTGTGGTGGCATTTGATTCAGGCAGGCTCTCGACCACCGCATCGAGCAGGTCGTCGACGCCTCGCCCATGCTCTGCGGAAATCGGAAACATCTTCTGCACGCCCAGCCGGTGGAAGTCGTTGATGAGCGACGATTGCTTCTC
Organism: uncultured Acidobacteriaceae bacterium; assembly: GCA_963701935.1. Classification (GTDB taxonomy): domain Bacteria; phylum Acidobacteriota; class Terriglobia; order Terriglobales; family Acidobacteriaceae; genus Sulfotelmatobacter. The sequence goes on from CAVPBT010000010.1 coordinate 448,076, forward strand.
TGAATCGACTTTGTTGACGGCCAAGAAGAGCGGCCGGTTGGCCTTGCGCAGAAGCCGCACGAGTTCGAGGTCTGGACCAGCGAGTTCGGTGCGCCCGTCGATCACCATGATGATTGCCGCCGCCTCGCTGAGCGCCACGCGGGCCTGGCGATAAATTTCCGAAGGGATCAGATCTTTTTCTTCCGGCAGAATGCCGCCAGTGTCAACGATCCGGAGATGCCGCCCTTCCCATTCGGCATCACCATAGAGACGGTCGCGCGTGATGCCGGGTTCATCCCCGACGATGGCACGGCGCGAGCCCACGATCCGGTTGAACAGGGTGGACTTGCCCACATTGGGGCGCCCTACGATGGCGACTGTCGGAATGCCGGCGGCGGTGGTGGCGAGAGTGCTGGTCGAGTTGTAAGTTGGCTGAGTCAAAGTCAGGTCGTCAATGTGGAGACAGCCTCCCTTGGATGTCCCCACAGGAGCTGTTTCGCTGCGTGCGGCTGAAGTAGCTATTATAGAGACTCCCGTGACTTTGAGTTCCCAGCCCGCCTCTTCTGCTTCGCCAAATCGCCCTGCCCCGAGCGGCAAGGACGCGTCGCTTTACCAGTTCTTCGCCCCGGGCGGAGTGCTGTCGCGGAAGCATCCCGCGTATGAGTTCCGGCGCGGCCAGTTGCAGATGGCACAGGCTGTCGAGCAGGCGCTGGAAGAAAAGCGCCATTTGATTGTGGAAGCGGGCACTGGCACCGGCAAGACACTGGCGTACCTGATGCCGGTCATCCGGTCGGGAAAGAGAGTCATCATTTCGACCGGCACGAAGAATCTGCAGGAGCAACTGTTCTACAAAGACGTTCCCTTTCTTGAGCAAGCGTTGTATGGCGATACGTCCGGCCGGCTTTCGGTTTGCTACATGAAGGGACGCAATAATTATTTGTGCCGCAAGAAACTTTACGACCTGACGGACCAGCCCGTGCTCAGTGGTCTGGAAGAGATCGAGCAGTATCGCGCCATTGCCGCCTGGGAGAAGACGACTGGAACGGGCGATCGCGCCGAGTTGGCGGAACTGCCGGAGGCCAGCCTGCTCTGGCACAAGCTCGACGCCCGTGCCGACGCGTGTATTGGTCAGAAATGCAGCGAGTTTGAGCGCTGCTTTATTACGGAGATGCGACGCAAGGCGATGGAGAGCGACATCATCATCGTTAACCACCACTTGTTCTTTGCGGATCTCGCCATCAAGTTGCAGGCCGAGGGGGCACCAGACGCCGGCATTCTTCCCGAGGCGGCCGCAGTGGTGTTCGACGAAGCGCACGAACTGGAAGATGTGGCGGGGAACTATTTCGGCATCTCGGTCAGCAATCTCCGCGTGGAAGACCTGGCACGGGATGTCGAGAATTCGATGCAGCATAACCGCATGCTGTCGGCGTCGATATCAGGAGCGCTGGGCAGTTTGCGCGAGCGTTCGCAGTTTTTCTTTTCGCTATTGCCGCCCGGGGATGGACGCTTCGCGTTCGAGACGCGCCGTGAGTTTCTGGAAGAGAACGGAGACGAGTTTGTTGGGCTGAACCAGGCGCTGACCCGGTTGGCTGGCGAGCTGGAAGGCCTACCGCAAAAACCGGAAGAAGTGTTCAACTTCGTGCGCCGGGCCCAGGAAATTCAGGTGCAACTCGGATACGCGATGGAGTCCGAAGACCGCAATACCGTCTTCTGGATCGAACGCCGCGGTGGACTCTGGGGATCGCGGGGTGCGGCGTCTGGCTCCGAGGGACACACGCGCGGAAAACAGAATGTATTTCTGCAGGCGACGCCGATTGATGTTGGTCCTATTTTGCGCGAGTGCTTGTGGTCGAAGCTGGAGTGCGCCGTGCTGACTTCTGCGACGCTGGCTGTTGGCGGCGGGTTCGAGTATATTCGGCAGCGGCTCGGCATGGAGCATGCACGCGAGTCGGTGCTGCCTTCCCACTTCGATTACGAGAGCCAGGCGTTGTTGTACGTTCCGCCAGACTTGCCGGATGCGCGCACGCCGCAATTTACCGCCAAGGCCGCAGAACGAATTCGCAGATTACTCGAGATCACGCGCGGGAGGGCGTTCGTCCTGTTCACCAGCTACGCGCAGATGAATGACATCTATCATCGACTGCTGGGTGAAGTTGAGTTTCCGATCTTGAAACAAGGAGACGCTCCGAAAACCGCGCTGCTCGAGGAGTTCCGGCTCACTCCAAATGCGGTACTGTTTGCCACGTCGTCGTTCTGGCAGGGCGTGGACGTGCAGGGCGAGCAACTCAGCTGCGTCATCATTGATCGCCTGCCGTTTGCCGTGCCCAGTGACCCTGTCGTGGCCGCGCGGGTGAAGGCCATTGATGCGGACGGCGGAAATGCGTTCTTTCAATATCAAGTGCCGGCGGCGGTGATCACGTTGAAACAAGGCTTCGGGCGGCTCATTCGCTCGCTCCACGACCGCGGACTTCTGGTGCTGCTCGACAACCGCATTCTGAAGAAGCAATACGGGCGCGTGTTCGTCGAGAGCCTTCCCAATTACAAGAAGACGACGGAGATGAAAGCGGTGGAGCAGTTCTTCGGGATCACGTCAACCGAATGACCTAGTATTTAGGGAGGGTGCAAGGACTACGTGTTTTCGAGCAATCGCATCCCCGCGGCCACGGCGCGTTTGTCAAAGGTGAACGTGTAGAGGCATTCCGCTGCGTGGCCGCAGCGTTCGAGCAGACAATCACAGAATCCTGCATTGCAAGTCTTGAACTTCCGCAAGGCTTGCCACACGATTTCGGACTGTTCCAGCACCAATGCATCGCTGCGCAACAGATTGTCGACAACGAGTTCAACTTCGCTCTTTTCGAGCTTGTACAGCGACGTAAGCACCCAAGTCAGTTCCGCAAGCGCAACCAGTGAAACGAACCCCGGAGAAGAAGGAGACAGCGAACGCATCAGTTTGATCGCTACAGGGGTTTGCACCGGATCGTCGTGGGTAAGAAAGCGGACGAGGACGTTTGTGTCGAGACCGATCATAAGGATTCGGCCGCACCTTTGGCGATCGCGTCATCCATCTCCTCAATAGTGGCGGCCGTTTTCCGCCTTCCCTTAAATAAACCGTTCAATTCCTGAAGCGAGCGAGTCGCAGGGATGATTGCGAACTGCCCCTTTTCCAGTTCGACAAATTCGATCCGGTCTCCGGAATCAACGCCCAGAGCGGTGCGTACCCGGACTGGAATTGTGATCTGCCCTTTTGAAGTGATGGTTGCGGTGGGCATATGTATCCTTTCTAGATATAGTAATCCTTACTTTATGGTAAGAGTCTCGCATTGTCAAATTGCGCAAGACTGAACCAAAGGACATCTGTCTTGTTATCAATCATTTGCCGCTAACAGCTCCCACCGCAATTCCCGATGCCTCCGCTTTGGTGTGATACACACGCTCAGTGGCTTTAACAAAATCCGCGGGCTTGGCGTCTGGAATGTTCACGAAGGTCTGGGGATTGCGGTCGGTGAGCGGAAACCATGAGCTCTGAACCTGCACCATGATGCGATGTCCACGGCGGAAGGTGTGGTTGATGTCCTGCATGGTGAAGTTGATTTCTTCGACCTTGCCGGGTGTGAACGGCTCCGGCTTTTCAAAGCTGTGGCGGAACTTGCCCCGGAAGGGCTCGCCTCGCACCAGTTGCTGATATCCGCCCATCGTGAAGGGCGGGGCCGGAACGTCCTTTCTGGGTTTGTCGCGGTCTTCGGGACGAGGCGCGTCCTGCTTGCTGTCGGGATAGTCGGGCGGATACACGTCAATCAACTTCACATCCCAATCGGAATCCGTGCCGCTCGTTGAGACAAAGAGCCGCGGAGAGATGGGGCCGGCGATCGTTAGGTCTTCCTGCAACACAGGCGTCTCGTAGATCACAACGTCGGTGCGACTGTCGGCGAAGCGCTGGTCCGAGAGCATGTATTCCTGCGGCACATTCAGCGCCGAGTAGTTTACAAACGGCACGGGCTTGGCTGGGTCGCTCACATATTCGTCGTATGAGGGAGTGTCCGCGGCAGGCGCTTCGAACGAGAGCCCGCCATTGGCGTGGAAGTAGAGCGTCTTCGGTTCGGCATTTTTCGGCGGCCATGCAGAATATTGTCGCCAAACATTTGTGCCGGTTTCGAAGACGTACGCTCTTGGCAGCTTGGCGTCGCCATTGCCTTTCAGGTACTGCTCGAAGAACGGGAAGAGAATGTTCTTGCGGTAATATTCGCCGGTGTTCGAGGCGAACTCCACCCGTCCTAAGTGGTTGCCGTCATATCGCGCCCAACCGCCGTGCACCCAGGGGCCGATCACGAGTGCGTTGAAGATTCCGGGATTATTCTTGTCGATCGAATGAAAGGTCGTGAAAGGTCCCTGCAGATCCTCGGCGTCGAACCATCCACCGACGGTTAAAACAGCGCAGTGAATGTTCTTCATGTGTGGGGCGAGATTGCGGGCCTTCCAATAAGCGTCGTAGGTATCGTGTCCCACCTGGTCATCCCAAAGCGCGCTCTTGCCTTCCAAATATTTCCGCAGGTTCGACAGCGGTCCGGCCTGCAGAAAGAACTCGTAGCCATTTTTGGTGCCCCAGTCGAAGGGTACGAACGTTTTCGGGGGAAGCTGCGGATTCTCTTGCGGCTTGAACTGGCTGTAGAAGCCGAAGTTCGCTGCCAGCATGAACGCGCCGCCGTGGTAGGCATCGTCTCCCATGAACAGATCGGTCATGGGAGCCTGCGGAGAAGCGGCCTTCAGAGCGGGATGCGAATCGATGATGCTCGCCGAGGTGAAGAACCCGGGATACGAAATTCCCCAAATCCCGGCGCTCCCGTTGTTGTTGGGAACGTTCTTCAGCAGCCAGTCGATGGTGTCGTAAAGATCGGTGCTGTCGTCCACATCCTGGTTCGATTTCTTGTTGTCGATGTGGGGACGCATCTCCAGGAATTGACCCTCTGACATGTAGCGTCCGCGCACGTCCTGAAATACGAAGATGTATCCCGCCTTGTCGAAGTCGGGCGAGGGGCCGAGTTGAGTGCGGTACAAGTCAACTCCGTACGGGCCCACACTGTAGGGCGTGCGGTCGATCAGGAAGGGATACGAGTGCGAACTGTCTTTCGGTACGTAGACCGAGGTGAACAGGTGAACGCCGTCGCGCATTGGGATTCTGTATTCGTACTTTGTGTAGTGCTCTTTGACGTCGAACTCGGGCGTATCGGGCCGGTTCTGCGCCAGAAGACCCGCACTCAAGCTAAGAATAAACAGCGAAAGGACCGACACTCTTCGACGCAGCATGCGCACTCCTTGGGATGGAATCACGATTAGGCAAGCTACAGTCCGTGGGGAATCGAGTCAAGCGGGCTGCTCCGGCGCCGCCATTCCAGCAGTACAATAGATGTTTCGCCATACGAGCGCAGCGGGCCCGGTATTCGGACTCTGGCTGCTGGGGGATCATGTTCGAAGTCACCGTCGAAGACACTTTTGCGGCAGGCCATTACCTGCGCAACTATAAGGGCAAGTGCGAGAATCCGCACGGCCATAACTATAAGATCCGGGTCACTCTGGCCGGCGCGGAATTGGACAAGGCGGGCCTCTTGCTCGACTTCAAAGACCTGCGCGAAGTCATGAAGCACGTCATCGAGCGCCTGGACCACCAGATGATCAATGAAATCGAGCCGTTCACGGTAGTCAATCCGTCGGCCGAAAATCTGGCAAAGTATTTTTACGACGAGTCGAACTCCAGGCTCCAGGCCGTGACCAGCGGCCGCGTGCGGGTGAAGGACGTAACCGTCTTCGAGACGGACACGACCACCGCGAAATACAGTGAATAGGCAGTTGCCAGCCGCCTGAGCCTGAAACTGGCAGCTGGCAACTGGCGGCTGGCAACTGTCTTCTATGCAGATCACCGAAATCTATAAATCGCTGCAAGGCGAGTCGACTTATGCGGGCCTACCCTGTGTGTTCGTGCGTCTGACGGGATGCAATCTGCGGTGCTCATGGTGCGACAGTGAATACACGTTTCAGGGGGGCCACAAGATGGCGGTTGGGGAGGTCCTGGGCGAGGTCGCACGCCTGAGTCCCGGGGGCGGCTTGGTGGAAATCACTGGTGGCGAGCCGATGCTGCAGGAGCGTGAGGTCGTACCCTTGATGCAGCATCTTCTCGACGAGGGTTACAAGGTTCTGCTCGAGACCAGCGGGGAGCGGCCACTGGAGCGAGTTCCCTCCGGCGTCATTAAGATTGTCGACGTGAAGTGCCCAAACTCCGGTGAAGGCGATACGTTTTGCATGGAGAACCTGGAGACTTTCTGTCCACACGACGAAGTAAAGTTTGTTCTGAGCAGCCGTGCCGACTACGATTTTGCCCGGGAGTTCACGCAGCGACATAATCTCGCCGGACGCGTGAACGCAGTCCTGTTTTCACCCGCGTTCCGCAAAGACGCGACCGGCGCCCGCGATAGCTCGCACTGCCTGCTTGATCCCCAGGAACTGGCGGAGTGGATGCTCGCCGACGACGTCCCCGCGAGGCTGGGCCTGCAGTTGCACAAGTTTATTTGGGACCCGGCGGTCAAAGGAGTGTAGAGAATCGATTGATGATTTCAGATTGCTGATTGTTGATTGAACGCCTACGATCCCACTTTGGGTTTCAATCAGCAAACAGGAATCAGAAATCAGAAATCATCATCAACAATTTTCATCGATGACGACTTCAAAGCGATCGCGTGCAGTCGTGCTCTTGAGTGGTGGAATGGACTCCTGCGTGTGTGCCGCTCTGGCGGCACGCGACCACGAGGCCGCCGCTGTCCATATCAGTTATGGCCAGCGGACCGAGGAGCGCGAACGGCAGTCCTTTCTGGCCATCTGCCAGCGCCTGAAGATTCACGACAAGCTCATGGTGCGGAACGAGGCGCTGCGTGCCATTGGCGGATCGGCGCTCACCGACGATGCGATGGATGTGCCTGCGGCTGACCAGATCGGACACACGGTTCCCGTCACCTACGTTCCTTTTCGCAATGCTCATTTCCTGGCGGTCGCCGTGAGTTGGGCGGAGGTGCTGGGGGCGGAAAAGGTGTACATTGGCGCAGTCGAGCCTGACAGTTCGGGATATCCGGATTGCCGTCCGGCATATTACAAGGCGTTCAATGAAGTGGCAAAAGCCGGCACGAAAGAAGGTCGCATTGAGATCGTTACCCCGCTCATCGCCATGCGCAAAACCGAGATCGTGCAGCTTGGCCTTGAACTGGGCGCTCCCTTCGATTTAACTTGGTCATGTTACAGCCGCGAGGACCAGGCGTGTGGGATCTGTGACAGCTGTGTGCTGCGCCTGCGCGCGTTTAAGGCAGCAGGGATGGAAGATCCAATTTCGTACGCGGCGGGATAGACATTTGTGGTAACGAGTTTCGATCGTGCTTTTAGTGATCGGAGAGCAAAATTAACTTTGCCGGGAGGCAAGATGAAAAAATATTTTGCAATTCTTCTATTCGTTTTACTGGCGCTCGGACTGTGCGTTCCACCAGTCTTTGCCCAGGCTTCAGGATCGGTCAAGGGCGTGTGTAAGGATGCGTCGGGCAATGTCATCGCCGACGCAATCGTGGTCTGGGCCAACATGGACAACGGCCAAAAATACACGCTGAAGACCAACAAGAAAGGTGAATATTTTTCGCTCGGGCTCACACCCGGGAAGTACCTGGTCACTCTCTACAAGAACGCCGACGACATGAAGGCGAACAAGGAACTGGACCATGTGAAAGGCTTCCAGGTTACCCTCGACGAGATGGAGTTGCCATTTGACCTAAAGAAGGACCAGGAAGCCGCCGCCAAGGGCCAGGGGCTTTCACCCGAGCAGTTGAAGCAGATGCAAGAGGCTCAGGCCAAGCAGGCGAAGGAAACCAACACTGTCAAGTCTCTGAACGATAAGCTCAATGCGGCCAAAACCGCCGCTGATGCCGGCGACTACGAGACAGCCATCGCCGCCCTGACCGAAGCCACTCAGATGGACGCCACCCGCGATCTTATCTGGTTCAAGCTGGGCGACTACTACCGCATGTCGGCGCCGAAACAGACGGATCCGGCGGAGAAACAAAAGCGCCTCGATTCAGCCGTTGAAGCGTACCAGAAGGCCGTGGATCTCAAGAAGGCTACTACCAACGACAAGGATCCCAACGCAACCAAGAACCTTGCTGCCTACTACAACAACCTGGCAGATGCGTACTACAAGGCAAAGAAGATCGACGACGCGGTGAAGACCTACGAAATGGCGGCGCAGACGGATCCGTCCGCGGTGGCGCAGGCCTACTTCAACATTGGCGCCGTCCTCACCAATTCCGGCCGGCCGGACGAGGCCAATGCGGCCTTCGACAAATGTCTTGCCGCCGACCCCACTCGGGCCGAAGCCTACTACCAGAAGGGACTGAACCTGCTAGGCAAGGCCACGCTGCAGGGAGATAAGACTGTCGCACCTCCCGGGACCGCCGAAGCCTTCCAGAAGTACCTGGAACTGGCGCCCACGGGTCCAAATGCCGACAGCGCCAAGGCGCTCCTCGCCAGCATCGGTTCCACCGTGGAAACCAGCTACGGCACGAAGAAGAAGACTCCTCCCAAAAAGTAGGACTTGCGACCCGGCTATGCAGAAGGGCGGCTCATCCGAGCCGCCCTTTGTGCGTTTGGAGCCAACAGGTTACCAAGGTCTATGGCCTTGCTGTTCTTCGCACATGGCCTCCGTCGCGGTACAGTTAGGTATCTAAGTTTTCTTCCAATTCTGTGGTGCGTGCGATTCCTGAGGTGTGAGAACGAATGGCAGCGCCAACAATTGCTCCAATTTCTGTCGCATTAGAAGGATTCTCCGGGACCGGAAGAGTCGCTACTCCGGCTCTGCTCGGCGCCATGCTGCACGCTGCCGAGAAGATCAGCGACTTGATTTTTTCGCCCGGGCGTCCGCCCCAGGTGCAAGTCTACGGTCAGATGATTCCGGTGCAGGTTCCCGGACTAACGGTGCTCACCGCCGATGACACCCGCCACATCGCCGCCGACTTGATTGGCGACAACAAGCAGGCCGTCACCACGCTCCGCGAGCATGGAGCTTGCGACATTTCTTTTGGATTGCCCGGCTTGGCCCGATTTCGCGTCAATATCTTTATTCAGCGTGGCAGTTGTGCGGTTGTAATGCGCGTCATTCCTACTGTGATTCCAGACTTTGCATCGTTGCGGTTGCCGCAACAATTATCCGAGGTCACCAAACTCAGGGACGGAATTGTTCTCGTAACGGGAGCGGCGGGCTCAGGCAAGTCGTCCACTCTGGCGGTGCTCCTCGACGCCATTAACCGCGAGAAGTACTACCACATCATCACCATCGAAGATCCGATCGAGTTCCTGCACAATCACAAGTCCTCCACGATTCATCAGCGGGAGCTGCACAGCGACACGCCCAGCTTTGCCCACGCCCTGCGCTCGGCGATGCGCCAGGCGCCGAAAGTCATCCTCGTCGGCGAAATGCGCGATCGGGAGACGATTGGAATCGTGTTGGAGGCGGCTGAGACCGGTCACCTTGTCTTCTCCAGTCTCAACACGGTGGATGCATCGAAGACCGTCGAGCGGGTCGTCAGTTCTTTCCCACCCTCGGAGCAGCAGTCCGTGCGCGAACGATTCGCCAAGTTATTCCGCTACATCGTGTGCCAACGGCTGATGTCGAAGTCCGATCGCAGCGGGCGCGTGGCGGCCTTCGAAATTCTCAAATCCAACCCTCGAACCCGGGAATGCATCGAAAAGGGCGAGCGCGAAAACAAGAATCTTCTGGACGCTATTAAGGCGGGCGCCTCCGAAGGCATGCAGCATTTCGATGGAGAGATTGCGCAGCTGGTTCAGGACCGCATCATCGATCTCGAGACCGGTCTGTCCTTTGCCAGTAACGCGGCAATGCTCGGCCAGGAATTGGCCCGGTAGAGTCACTCCTAACTGAGTGTTCGACGTCCGTCCAGTTTGCCCTGTCGTATCATCACTGCATGTCCGCCTCGCCGTTGAAGCCGATTGTGCTGAGCTTTGAGGACGCCCGCCGCGTAGTCGAGGAGCAGGCGGCGCTCGTCACAGCCAGCGCGATGGAATCTGTCGATCTGCTGGCCGCTTGCGGCCGCGTTCTTGCTGAGGGCGTGGTGGCGGACCGCGATCTCCCCCCGTTTCCCCGATCTACACGCGACGGGTACGCCGTGCGATCCGGCGATTTGTCCGCCCTTCCTACGACGCTGGATGTGATCGGAGAAATCAAGGCGGGAGAGAAAGTCGACAAAATCCCTGCCTACATCAGTGCCCGACAAGCCGTGTCGATCATGACCGGGGCGCCAGTTCCTGCTGGAGCGGACGCGGTTGTGATGGTCGAATACACATCTCAGCAAGGCAAGCAGGTCCAAATCAGCCGGAGTGTCATGCCGGGAGAGAACATTGTTTCCCGTGGTGCCGAAGCTCGCGAGGGCTCTTCGTTGCTCGAACGGGGTATTCGTTTGAAAGAGGCGGCCATCGCTCTTGCCGCGTCGGTGGGCCGGTCGCGCTTGCAGGTCTACAAGCGCCCCCGAGTTGCCGTGCTGACGACCGGGGACGAGATCGTGGACATCGACGCCCAACCGGGGCCGACTCAGATTCGCAACTCGAACAGTTATTCGCTGGCGGCGCAAATTCAACGCGCAGGTGGTGACGCGGTGTTGCTGCCCGTCGCTCCCGACGAGTTGCAGGGATTGTGCCGCCTGATCGAAGAAGGCTTGAAGTCAGATCTGCTCCTGATGACCGGGGGCGTCTCTATGGGGCGTTACGATCTAGTCGAGCAGGCCCTGTCAGAATTGCACGCGGAGTTCTTCTTCACGGGAGCGAAAATCCAGCCTGGGCGCCCGGTCGTGTTCGGCAAATGTAGTGCGGGCGCCTCTGCACGCGAGATGCCGGCCACGTGTTTTTTTGGTCTGCCCGGGAATCCGGTTTCGACGATGGTGACTTTCGAGCTTTTCGTGCGCCCTATTCTAGAAGCGTTGTCGGGTAGCGCCCCTAGCAAGTTGATATTTCTTCATGCTCGCCTCAAGAAGGAGATTCGCATCAAGACAGGCCTCACCCGCTTTCTGCCGGCGCGGCTTTCCGGCGAATTCGAACACTCGGAAGTCGAACTGGTCGCATGGCAAGGCTCCGGTGACGTCGCTGCCACAGCCCGAGCGAACTGCTACGCTGTCATTCCCCCGGACCGGGAACACATCCCGGCGGACGAATGGATTGCGCTGATGATGCCGTAGTTGAGCGGTGGGCAGTGTACGCCCGATGACTGCTCGGGTTCGCCCTCCATGTAAGATAGGAATGACGCATGCCGAAGAAACTCTCCCATTACGACCGCGCGGGCCGCGCCCGGATGGTGGATGTTTCCGGCAAACCGGCGACCCGGCGCGAGGCTCAGGCCAGCGCTTTCGTGGCGATGAAGCCCGCAGTACTTGCGTCGCTTCCCCAGAATCCGAAAGGTGATCCCCTGGAGGTAGCGCGCATCGCAGGAATCATGGCGGCGAAGCGCACTTCGGAGCTGATTCCCATGTGCCATCCGCTTCCGCTCTCGCTCATTGATGTCGATCTACGCCTGTGCGAGAATGGCGTCGCTATTACGACCAAAGTCGCAACGACTGCGGAGACCGGGGTCGAAATGGAGGCTCTGGTGGCCGCCAGCGTATCTGCGCTGACCGTTTATGACATGTGCAAGGCCGCGGACAAAGGGATTGAGATTCGGGAGATCGTGCTGGAGCGGAAGAGTGGCGGGAAGAGCGGAGAGTACCGGCGTGCGAAGTAGCGAACTCAAATTTCATGGCGAATAACGTCAAGCTGCTGGTGGTGGACGACAATCCGATGGTGCTGGCGATGTTGCAGCAGGCGTTGACTCCGCTGGCGCAAGTCACGACCGCGACCGATGCCGCGGATGCGCTGTTGAAAGCCGTCGACGATACGCCCGATTTGCTGGTCTGCGATTACAAAATGCCGGGAATGGATGGAAAGCAGCTGGTTGAAAAATTGAAGAGCCGGCCCGCCACCGCAAATTTTTCGACGGTATTAATGGCGAGCAAAGCGGACATCGCGGAACGGCTCTCGCCCGCTGACGCAGCCGATGATTATCTGGAGAAGCCGTTTTACCTGAAGGATGCCACGCGGCGCATCAAGCGCACCATTGACCGCATTGCGCTCGAGAAGATGGCGAAGACCGCGCCGAAAGATGGCGTGGTGCGCGGCAGTCTGGCGCAGATGAACGTCATCGATTTGATGCAGTCGCTGGAGATGGGAAGGAAGAGCTGCCAGCTTTCTTTGAGCAACGAAGGCGACCAGTGCGAAGTGTTTTTTGCCGAGGGTCAGGTGAAGCACGCGACCTACGGGGCGCTGGTGGGCGACGAGGCGGTGTTCAAAGTTCTGCGCTGGACGGGCGGAAATTTCCAGCTCGACTTCGAAGGCAAGACGGACAAAGAGACGACGCAACTGAATACTCAGGGCCTGTTGATGGAAGGCTTGCGGCTGCTCGACGAATCCTCGCGCGATGGTGGTGGAGAACCGGAACCAGAGGCGGCATCGGCTCGCGAGCGCGTCTCCGGCCGGCGAGTGCCCCGAGTGCGGCTCCCGCGCCCGCGGGTGGGCGCCGAAGGGAAGAAGAGGAAGATGTCCTCCTCGATGGCTGAGCCGCAGGACTTCACGGCCGCCGTGGTGACGGTCAGCGATTCCTGCGCTCGCGGGGAACGCGATGATCTCTCGGGTCCGGCGGTGGCGGAATGTTCTGCAGAAGCTTCACTTTTCTGTTGCCGTGCGCGAAGTAGTTCAGGACGATTCCATTCAAATTCAAAACCTGCTGATTCGGCTGGCGCGCGAGGTTCAGTTTATTGTGACGACTGGTGGAACTGGCATTGCTGCACGCGACGTGACGCCAGAGGCCACGGTGGCCGTGTGTGACCGGCTCCTGGACGGCGTGGCGGAGCGTATGCGCAGTGAAGGCAGTAAGAGGACTCCATTTGCCGCGCTCAGCCGGGGAGTGTGCGGCGTACGCGGGCGGGCATTGATTCTTAATTTACCGGGGAGCCCTGCGGGGGCGGTGGAGTCGCTGGAGGCTGTGGCGGGGCTTATCCCACATGCTATTGAGTTGCTGAGCGGCCGGACGGAGCACAAGTAGCGTAGGGCTAAAGGCGCTGCCGCGACAGAAACCGTCGCGGCTTGGACGGGCGAAGGCGCCCGTCCCCACATGGGTATTGCCCACACCAGCAGTCCCCATACCAGCATTCCCCACATGGGGCATCCCCACACCTGCATTTTTACTTCGCGTGCTTTCCCGGGCCCAGTAGAGCCTGACCCGCAAATACGTCAGGGACCAACTTGCCCTCATCGATCACTGGCGTTCCTCCTACCAACAGGTCGCGCACTCCAACGCTCGGTTCCATCGGTTTGTCGAAGGTGGAGCGGTCGGTGATGGTTTCGGGATCGAAGACGACAATGTCGGCGTCGGCACCTTCCTGCAGGCGTCCTTTCTGGCGCCCGGCTGGAGTAGATCGTTCCAGCATCTGCGCGGGCATCAGCGTCATCTTGCGCAGCGCTTCCATCAAGGTGAGCGTCTTCTTCTCACGCACATATTGCGCAAGAACGCGGGCGTAGGTGCCGGCGTTACGGGGATGCCCCTCGGCTCCGTCGCTCGCGATCATCATCAGAGGATTGGGAATGATCTTGTCGACCATTTCCTGCGTGTTGGCGAAGATCAGCACCCATTGTGCGTTACTAGAGTTGTGGAGTTCCTCGAAGCGCTCTTTGGTGAGGTGCTCGCCGGTGCCGGGTAAGACGAGGTTGCCGTAGTCGATGCCGAGTTTTTCACGCCAGCCCGGATTGAACACCGCGGAATTGATGGCCGTCATGCCGGCGATATAGGGATAGGCTTCGGTGGTCACGTCGAGTCCGCGGGCGCGGGCTCCTTCGATCAGGGAAATGCATATCAGCGAGTCGCGCAGACACGTACTGTTGATGTGTACGATGTGCAGAGCGGCCCCTGTGATCGCGGCCGCGCCAATGACTTCCTCGGTCGATTGAATTGCCGACCCGGGCTCGATTCGTCCAGCGCTCCGCATGTGGGTATAGACCGGCACGTTGCGCTCGGCCGCCACTCGAAATACGTCAATGACCTCGAGACGGGTGGCGCCTGGGGTGTACTCAATGCCCATGCCGATGCCGAGAGCGCCGGCATCAAGTTCGACGCGTAGACGCTGCTGGATGCGTTCGATCTGTTCGGGCGTGGCGGGTTGGTCGGTGGCGAGTCCACTCTTTGGCAGAATGGTTCCGCCAGGCAAAGGCGCGCCGAACACCAGCGCCCGTGCCGCCACGTGGCTGGCAGTGGTGCCGTAGTGGATGATGGAGTGTCCTTGTTTGGACTTCAGGAACTGGGCGACGTCGGGCGCGCCGATCTCCATTTCAAGGGCCGTGGTCACTCCGTCAAATGCCTTGACCCGTTGACTGGCCAACTCCTGACCGTGCTGGTGCAGGTCGATGAATCCGGGAGCGACGACCAGGCCAGCGGCGTGGATCGTGTGCTTTCCGCTGAGCGGAGACGCGGAGATGCTGGCGATTTTCCCATCACGGATGCCAACGTTGCGGATGGCGTCGAGGCCTGTCTCCGGGTCCATGACGCGACCGCCTTCCAGGACAAGGTCATATTGCTGGGCCGCGGCTAATGTGGATGCAATCGCAAGCAGACAGACACTGAGGAACAGGTTGCGCATGGGGTCTCCGAAGTCAGCGATGATAGCAGGGGTTCGCATCGACTGACACATTCCGGCGTCGATCACGTACACTAACAGTTCCCTTTGAAGAGTATTGGTCACATTCTGGCGCGCTACACGGCGTGGATTCTGGGCTTGATGAACGTGCTCGGAGTCTGGGGCGCGTTTGTGATTGCCTTTGCCGATAGCGCCCTGCTGGGCATGCCAGTCGACTTTGTCGTGGCTACTTATGTGTACCACGATCGCCATCGCTTCTTGCTCTACATCGCGATGGCGTCTCTGGGGTCGGCACTGGGCAGCATTCCGCTGTACATCATCGGATATCTCGGCGGCGAGAAAGTGCTGCGGAAACGGATTTCAGAAGAGCGCTTCCTGAAGATTCATCGTTCCTTCGAAGCGCACGAATTCTGGGCTCTGATGTTTCCGGGGATGCTTCCTCCGCCCATGCCATTCAAGATTTTTGTACTGGGCGCGGCCGTGTTTGAAATGAGGTTCCGTGACTTCCTGGTGGCGATCTTCTTGGGAAGGTTTGTCAGGTTTCTAGTCTTGTCAGTGCTGGTGCTGTGGTTCGGCCCACAGATTGTCGGCTTGTTCGGCGGGGCTGTGAAGCGACATTGGATTTGGATTCTGGTGACGGTCGTGGCGGGAGTTTGCTTGTGGCTGGCGATGCGCAGGAGAAATGCGGACGAAGAGTTCGGACACTAGAACGGCCCCGCACTCACAGCGCCGCTAGAGGAGTCGCAGGCCTCCTCTGGAACAGAGAACGTCTCCCGACTGTGGACGGCGGCGCGTTTCTTACGCGGCAGCGCTGTGGTCACTGGACTTGTCGAGCCATCCGGAAACTGCGTGAAACAGCACCGGAGTGCCGAACATTGCTGCCGTAAATAACAGGTCTCCCACAACAGCGTGGCGGAAGAACGGCAGGCCGGCATCATAGCAGGTCATCAGGCCGGCGGCGGTGCGCGGATACATGTCCCATGCGGCCCAGACGGCGAAGTTACTCACAACGAAAAAGGTGACGGAGCCGGCCAGCGCGGAGCCGAGAATCCGGAACGCTCCGGCGTTCTGCTTGAGAGTGGTGCCCAGCCACAGCATCGCGGCATACCAGGCCCAAGTCACGAAATGGTCCCAGCTGAAGGGATACTTGTAGACCAAGGTGGTAAGCGCGACGTCGGATGCGGCGAGCAGCACGAGCGGGATCCAAAGGCGGCGGCGTGGCGCGCGTGCGCCGAAGAAAAGCAGGGCGGCTCCCACCGGAGTGAAAGCCATGGGATGAGGCATGAAACGGAGCGCTACCGCAAAGAGGACGAATACGTATGCCAGCATGGATCACCTCGTGACGAATTCCTATTCTGGGCGCTAGAGACGCTGCCGTCAAGAGAGGATCGGCAGTGAACAAATCTTTTACAAGTGGAGATGTGAGCTATTCCGCTTCAAATGGCTTGCCGGTTCCTAGCGCTGACCAGGTTCGGGGACGACAACTTGCTCCTTGCCCGTATCGTAGACATCGCCAACGACATGCAGATTCTGGTCGATTTCCACCGCCCTGCTCAGGCCGCCGCGACTCCGCCCCTTGAGCGAGCGCGGTATCCCGGCATAGCGCAGGTCCTGAAAAAGGACGATGAAGCCCTGCTCCGGAGGTTGGAGTGCTTCCGTTTCCGTGATGGGATATTGCGCCCAGTCGAGAAACACGCGCCCAGCGTAGGACTTCTTGGCAGCCAGAGTGACGGGTGTCTCCTCCGGCTTGTAGCGGATCTCGAGGTTGCCCTCGGGATCGACCTCAGGAGCCAGCGAATTCACCGACGCCAAAGCAAAGAACGCCGGAGTCTCGACAACGCCGTACCAGTGAAAGGGATCAATCCATTTGGGATAAGCCGAGGCGCGCAGCGGATCGACGCCATTGTAGGTGCGGGCCTCAAGAGCGTTGACGGCGCGACGATGCTCATAATCCCGGAGCCCCCACAGCAAGACGATGCTAACGAGTGCGAGAGTGGCGGCGACGCGACCCCGAGGACCACGGCGGCGCGCGCCGATTTCCTTGTCGATCAGGCCAAACAGCGACGGCACGATCAACCCCAGAACCAGGAATCCGAGCATGACCGGTTCGACAATGAAGACGATGTCCCAGGAATACCATTTCCCCGAAAACGGCCAGAAGGGGCGAACTCCGTAGTTATTCGTGAAGTCGAGCAGGATGTGGCTGAGCCCGGCGAGGCAAGCGTAAAGAAACAGCAGGCCCCAACGCGGGGGTAAGTTGGGATCCTTGATCTTGCGCCCGCGGAGGCGCCACAGCAGATATACAAACCCGACGACCACCAGAGCATCAAGTGGGACGCCAACGAAAGAGTGGGTGAATCCGCGATGGTGCGCGAAGGCGAAGGCAGGGCCGCGAAAACCGCCGATCACGTCCAGGTCGGGGGCTTCCGCCGCAAGCGTGAGTGTGAGCGTGGCCAGGGCTGTCTTGCGGTTCAGTCCGGTGCGTCCCATGCATGCGCCGGTCAGGAAGTGAGTGAGGGGTTCCAAGCGGTTCGAGGAATTCTATTGCGCCGAGCCTGCGATGCGCCATCAGAACGGACCAACGGGACTCAGCGAAGTTAATTGGACGCGGAAATCCGGGCGGGGACGCAAAGTAATTCCTCCGGCCTTCAGCGAATGGGCATGAGCAGTGTCAACGCGTTCGGGACGATGCTGATTTCGACGGGCAGAGTGCCCAGCAGTTCTCCGTCGGCTTCGACATAGATCTTGCGTTGCTGCTGCGCCGATTCCTTGTCGGGCGACCCGTAGCGGCAGGAGACCCCGGTGCTGTACGCAAGATCAATACCGGGGATCGACCAGCGCGCCCGCAGCAGGCCGCGGGTCACATAGGCAAGGTAGGCCAGACGGCTGGCTGTGCGACAGAAGACGAGCCGCATATCGTCCCGGTCCAGAGAGGCGCCTGGGGCGAGTTCCTGAACGACTCCCCCGAAGTTGCCGATGCGGACGGCCAGCAATTCGGTGACTTCTGCGCGACCGGGGACGTCCGAGCTGGTTTCGCAGTACTCCGCCACAAAACGCGGCATGGGGTAGGTGAACCACAGGTTCCAGGCTTTCGCGTAATAGGCGGCCATACCCATACGCTGCTTGGTTCCGGTATGGAGCTTGTAAAACAAATGAGCGTCGACTCCAATACCGGCGGCGACCACGAAGTAGCGGGTGCCGGGATTTCCCTGAAGATCGGCGAAGCTCACGCGCCCGAGTGCGACGCGACGCGGTCTGGCCTGCAGTGAGGCCTTGGCTGCAGCCACCACCGTACGAGGAAGCTTGATGTCGTGGGCCAACGCGTTGGCAGTTCCCATCGGCAGAATTGCCAGCGCAACAGGCGAGTTTGCCAGCACCTGCACGATGTTGTGGATCGTGCCATCGCCGCCGCACGCGAAAATCGTATCGTAGCCGGAGTCGATAGCTCGGCGCGCCTCGTCCCCGGCGTGGTCGGGCGAGTCCGTGGCCACCAGAGCTGCTTCCACCCCTGCGCTACGGAGCACCGCGAGCGCAGATGCCAATTCTCGCTGGCGCTGTTTGCTGCCGCCGGAATCCGGGTTGTAGAGCAACGCGGCCTTGCGCATAGCGAGGGTCGAAGCTGGATTGTACCTGAGCGCGACCGGCTAATCGGTTGATCCGCGCGAGCCCCATTCCCACATGCCGAACATCGCCTTCTGGGGCAGGGGATGGCCAACTTGGCGGGCGAGCATAGTGATCTGACCGCGGTGGTGGGCGTCGTGCGCGATCAGATAGCCGAAAAATCCGGCAACATCAGGGCGAAATCCTTTGACGCGGCCGTCGGTTTCCAAGGCGTGAATCATGACCGCACCCAGAGCTAGCCGGCTGGCCTCGAGCGCATCCATGGCTTGGGACGGAGTAACCGCCGCCCGATCAAGCTGGGCCGGAATGTCCTCTGCCTTCGCTGCTTTCAGCCACATGACGCGCACATTGTGCATGTGAGCGACAATGGCCGCGACGGTGCGGCCTTTGCCGTCGGGCGGCTTTTCCTTCCACGCGGCCGACGGAAGATTTTCAATCAGGTAGTGATTGATGCGGTCATTCGTGTGGAAGGCGTTGAGCAAGGCTTCCGACAGTCGATCAAGGTACGTTTTGTCGGCAGCGCCCGCTTCTTTGAGCAAAGGTTTTTTCGCCATGAGTTGACTCGCGAACAACTTGGCAAGCGACTCAATTTGGCATAAGCTTGGCCCACTCGCAAGGGGTGTTTTCCACAGCCAGTTCTTGGTTGTTTGGGGCTCGAATTTCAAAATTGAATCCAGGAGGGTTGACCAGATGAAAATTCTGGCGCAAGTGCTGTGCGTTGCTTTGCTCTCGCTGTGCGCGACTGCGCAAGACCACGCCTCGCACACGCAGTCCCGCCCGGTCACGCTGGTGACGGGATTGGGCGATCTCCATCACCCGGTTTCCACGCACAATCCGCAAGCACAACAATTCTTCGACCAGGGACTGCGCTTTATTATGCCTTCAACCACGACGAGGCCGCACGTTCGTTTCAGCACGCGGCGGAACTCGATCCCAAGCTCGCAATGGCCTATTGGGGCGTCGCCGAGGCCGTGGGACCGAACTATAACGATCCTGCGGATCCCGATCGTTACAAGCATGCGCACGATGCCGTGCAGAAAGCCGTGGATCTGTCCGCAGGCGCTTCGCCCAGCGAACAGGCCTACGTTCAGGCAATGGCCAAGCGTTTTCCGGCCGATCCGAATTCCGATCTGAAGAAAGCCGCCTCGGATTACCACGATGCCATGCGGCAAGTCTCCGCGCAATTTCCCGACGACCTCGACGCGGCAACGCTCTTTGCCGAGTCTGGAATGAATCTCCATCCCTGGGGACTCTGGCATCAGGACGGCACCCCCGAAGCCGGCACCGACGAAATCGTGGCGACACTGGAAGGGGTCATGAAGCGCGATCCCAACCACTTGGGCGCGATCCACTACTACATCCATTCGGTGGAGGCCTCGAATAATCCAGAGCGCGCTCTGGCCGGAGCCAACAAGTTGGCCTCACTCGCACCAGGGGCGGGACACATCGTCCACATGCCGGCTCACGTCTACATTCGTACCGGAGACTACGAGGCTGCGGTCAAGACGAACGAACAGGCGGCGGCGGTCGATCGCGCCTACATCAAAGCGACGGGTGTGCAGGGCATCTACCCGATGATGTACTACAGCCACAACCTGCACTTCGTCGCCATGTGCGGTGCGATGAACGGCCGCTACGCCGAGGCGCGCAAGAATGCAGACCTTCTGGCTGCGAATGTCGGGCCGCACGTGAAGGAAATGCCGCCGCTCGAAGGCTTCATGACCATTCCGATGGCGGTGGAGATTCGCTTTCACCACTGGGGCGAGATTCTGAAACTGCCGGCTCCAGATCCCGCCCTGAAGACTGCCACCGTTTTTTGGCACTTCGGTCGCGGCTTAGCGCTCGCCGGAATCGGTAAGGTGGCTGACGCGGAGGCGGAATACAAGGTCGTGGCCGATGCGGAGGCCGCAACCCCGCCGGATGTCATTTTCCAAATGCCGATCAATAACAAAGCCAAAGACATCATGAAGATTGCCGAAGATGTTCTGGGCGCAAAAGTGGCGATCGCGAAAAAGGACAAGAACTCCGCCATCGCGATGTTACGGGAAGCGGTCGCGATCCAGGACAAGCTGAACTATGGCGAACCTCCTGATTGGTTCTACCCGGTCCGCGAAAATCTTGGAGGCGCGCTGCTGATGAGC
Source organism: uncultured Acidobacteriaceae bacterium (assembly GCA_963701935.1). Taxonomy (GTDB): domain Bacteria; phylum Acidobacteriota; class Terriglobia; order Terriglobales; family Acidobacteriaceae; genus Sulfotelmatobacter. The sequence goes on from CAVPBT010000010.1 coordinate 468,561, forward strand.
GGCGACGCCGCGGGCGCGGAGAAAGTGTTCCGCGAAGACCTCGAGCGCAATCCGCGGAACCCACGGTCTTTGTGGGGATTACATCAGGCATTGCTGCAGGAAAAGCGAGACTACGATGCCGGTTTCGTTCAGAAACAATTTGAGGCGTCGTGGAAGGGTGGCCCGACCGCGTTGAAGTTGGACGACTTGGTATAGACGCGAACTTGTGATTCTGGGGCCGGCATCCGCCGGCCCTTTTTGATTTTCAGCTCCGGGTGAGAGACGTTGGGCTCTATGGTCGACCTTTTCTTTGGGTTAAGCTATCCAGAGTTCTTATCGTCGGGAGATGGAGTTTCATTCATGAAGGGTTTTGGATCACTGTGTGTCGTTCTTTTCTTGGTTCTGTCGTCACTATTCGGATTAGGGCAGTGTACTCTGCCCGGACCTCCGTCGGCTGGCACAGTCGATTCGACGTTCGACGCCTACACGACCCAGAATGGCCCGGGCTGGACCGGCGCCGACGGCAGCTATTCTCTGCCTTTGCCGGACGGGACCAACCTTTGGATGTGGTCCGATTCTTACATCGGCACCGTCGATCCCACGACGCGTCTGCGCAGCAACTATCTCTTCACGGCACACAACTCGCTCACGATTTTGAATCAGACCGCCGGGTCGTGGACCACGGTCGGCTACCCTCCGAAGACGACCTCGTATTTCGTTCCCAAGAGCAAGAGCGACTGGTTCTGGCAAGGGGATGGGTACCTAGCGCAGCCCACCACGGGCACGTACCAGATCAAGATCATGCTGACGGAATGGACCGGCTCATTCAAACTGGTCGGGCATTCGGTGGCAACGCTCACCTGGCCGAGTCTCTCGATCGTCTCGGTCACGCCCGTGAGCGGCCTCGACACGAGCCTGACTTGGGGCACGAAGATCCTGCCCGTCGGAAAGTTTTTCTACATTTACGGCCTGAAGGATCCAGGCACGAACACCAAGACTCCTTACGTCGCGCGAACGACATCCATCAACAACCTAACGAACGCCTCGAAATGGCAATTCTGGAATGCGGCCCAGAAGAAGTGGATGGCGGGGGAGTCGAATGCCACCGCCATGACCGGAGTGGCCGCCGTGACGCCCGAGTATTCGGTCGATGCCATGAGCTACAACGGCGGAACCTTCTACCTGATGGCGGGAATGGACCCGCAGCATCCTGTTTACCCGCTGTGGGATGCCGTCACGACCTGGTATTCCTGTTCGCCGCAGGGGCCGTGGTCTAAGAAGACCACCGTCTACACTGCGCCGGAAGCGGGCGCGAACGGATGCAAGATCGGCACCCTGGTCACCTACAACGCCAAAGCTCACACGGAATTTACCGACGCGGATGGCATTCTGATGTCGTACAACGTGAACGCCAACACTTCCACCGATCTGGTGTGCGCGGATGATTACAAGCCGAGGTTCATCCGAGTGCAGATTCCCGGTGTGACGAATTAACAGTACTACAGGGTGTCATCCTGAGCGGAGCCGCTTTTCAGGCGAAGCGAAGGATCTCGCGCGATCCCGTAAGACCTTCGGCGGCCCCTCTTTGCATATAATCTTTCTGCGATGCCTGCCCCGAAAGACGTCGAAAAAAAGATAGAAGCTCTGCGCGAAAAGATTCGCCACCACGAACACCTCTATTACGTCCTCGACAATCCTGAAATCAGCGACGCGGATTTCGACAAGCTAATGCAGCAGCTGAAGAATCTGGAAGCTGAGCACCCGTCGCTCGTCACCCCGGATTCCCCAACCCAGCGCGTAGGCGGCAAGCCGCGCGAGGGATTCGTCAAAGTTCCGCACTCATCGCCCATGCTGTCGCTCGACAACACCTACAACGAAGAAGAACTGCGCGACTGGGAGCGGCGCGTCCACGAACTCAGCGGCCGCAACGACGTGGATTACGTCTGCGAACTCAAGCTCGACGGCATGTCGCTCGCGCTGATCTATGAGGACGGCAAACTGGCCCGGGGCGTAACTCGCGGCGATGGATCAGTCGGAGAAGACGTCACGCTGAACGTGCGCACTGTGCGCTCAGTGCCGCTCTCGATTCCGAAGGAACGCCTGAAAAAGGCGGGCATCCCGGCAAATTTTGAAGTGCGCGGCGAATTGCTCATGCCCACCGCATCGTTTAAGAAGATCAATGAAGAACGCGAAAAGAACGGGTTGCCGACCTTCGCGAATCCCCGCAATTTCACCGCCGGGACGGTTCGACAGCTGGATGCCAACGTCACGGCAGAACGGCGCATGGACTTTTTCCCCTACATCCTTCTGGAAGACGGCCGCACCTATTTCGACCGCCACTCGAAGACGCTCCACGCGCTCGACGCGGCTGGATTCAAAGTGAACCCGAACCGCAAGCTGGTTCATTCGATGGACGAAGTCTGGGCGTTCATTCAAGAGTGGGAGGGAAAGCGGGATTCTCTGCCGTATGAGATTGACGGCATCGTGGTGAAAGTCGACCGCACCGCCCTGCAGGACGAACTCGGTTTTACCGGCAAGGCGCCGCGCTGGGCGATCGCCTACAAATACGCTGCCCGCGCGGGAATCACCAAGCTGGAGAACGTGCGCTGGCAGGTAGGCCGCACCGGGAAGCTGACGCCCGTGGCCGAGTTGTCGCCGGTTTCCATTGGGGGAACGACCGTCCGCAATGCCACGCTGCACAACATGGATGAGATCGGGCGCCTGGGCGTGAAGATTGGCGATTGGGTGCAAGTCGAGCGCGGCGGCGACGTCATTCCCAAAGTCGCCAAGGTCATCGACGACACGGAACTAAAACATCTGCCGCATGGCCTCCTCAGTTTGAAGGAGCCGCATCCCTTGCCATATAAGCTCGCCACATTGAAAGAAGGGTTAGAGACGATCCGCACCGAAATCGAAGTTCCTGCTGCATGCCCAGTCTGCGGAACGAAAGTCGTCCGCACCGAAGGCGAGGTCGACTTCCGCTGTGTCAACGCCAACTGCCCCGCGAAGCTAGTCGGCACGATTCTGCACTTCGCCTCGCGCGGCGTGATGAACATCGACGGCATGGGCGATGCCCTGGTCACGCAACTCACCGAGCGAGGCCTAGTGAAGAACGTTGCCGACATCTACAAGCTGACCAAAGACGACCTCCTCAGCCTGGAACGCATGGGCGACAAGTCGGCGCAGAACATCCTCGACGAGATCGAGGCGTCAAAGAAGCTCCCACTCGAGCGCGTGATCTACGGCCTCGGCATTCGCATGGTCGGCGAGCGCACCGCGCAATTCCTGGCCGAACATTTCGGATCGATGGAAGCTCTGGAGCAGGCCAGCGTCGAAGAACTACAGAACGTCGACGAAGTCGGCCCGCGAATCGCCGAGAGCATCGTGGAATTCTTCAGCATCCCCGCGAACCGCAAACTGGTCGAGCGTCTCCGCGAGGCCGGTCTTGCATTCAAAGGCAAGAAAAAGGAACGGGGCACAAAACTTGCCGGGAAGACGTTCGTCCTCACCGGCACGCTGGCAAAATATACGCGCGACGAAGCCAAGAAGATGGTCGAAGACGCAGGCGGGAAAGTCGCCGGCTCAGTGAGCACGAAAACGGACTACGTGGTCGCTGGAGCTGATGCGGGGTCAAAGCTCGACAAGGCCAGGGAACTGGGGGTTGCCGTGATCGACGAAGAAGAGATGGTGCGGTTGGCTGGCAGTCGGGATTGAAGGGCCATTTCGACTTCGTAAGCGACCATGAAATTCCTGTATGTTGAGCGGGGTTTTCATGGTAGTATATTGGCGTGGTCGACCGTCACGCTGACATCGCATTGGTCCGTGCCGCATTGCGGCGCAGCCGCGTGGTTGCCCTTCTGGGGCCGCGGCAGTGTGGCAAGACCACTCTTGCCCGGCAGTTTGTGGCCTCCGATTCCCTCAACTACTTCGATCTGGAAGATCCGCAAAGCCTTGCTCGGCTGGCCGAGCCCGATCTTGCCCTCCGGCCGCTCAAGAAACTAGCGGTTATTGACGAGATTCAGCGCCGTCCCCAGTTGTTCTCGATCTTACGCGTGCTCGCGGACCGGTCGCCGCTCCCCGCACGTTTTCTGATTCTGGGCAGCGCGTCGACCGATCTGCTGCAGCAATCGTCCGAATCGTTGGCCGGCCGACTGGAAACCGTCCCGCTCGAAGGCTTCCGGCTCGCAGACTTGGGCGCATCCGCCCAGAGTCGTCACTGGTTGCGCGGCGGCTTCCCGCGAGCGTACACGGCGCGCAGGGAATCCGATTCGCTGGCTTGGCGCCGTCATTTCTTACAGACGTTTCTCGAACGGGATGTTCCCCAACTGGGTAGCAGCATTCCCGCATTCGCGCTACGGAGGTTCTGGAACATGGTCGCTCACTATCACGGCCAGATCTGGAATTCAGCGGAACTGGCGCGCGCGCTGGCCGTGAACGAATCCACTGTGCGGCGCTATCTCGATCTAATGTCTGGAGTCTTCATGGTCCGCCAGTTGCCGCCTTGGTTTGAAAATCTTGGCAAGCGGCAGGTAAAGGCGCCCAAAGTCTATGTCCGCGATACCGGCCTCCTGCACGCGCTGCTGGGCATTACCAATCAGCGCGACCTGGAGAATCATCCGAAGGTCGGCGCATCGTGGGAAGGTTACGCCGTGGAGGAAGTACTCAAGTCGTTCCGTCCTGACGACGCATACTACTGGGCGACCCACAACGGAGCAGAAATCGACCTCGTTCTGTTTAAGGATGGCCGCCGCATCGGGGTCGAATGCAAGCGCGCCGACGCTCCCACCCTGACACCATCCATGCGAACCGCTCTGGTGGACCTCAAGCTCGATCATCTTTACGTGCTTTATCCAGGCGATAGGACTTATGCGTTGGGCAAGAAGGTAGAGGTCGTGCCGCTGGCGAAGTTCGTGAAGGCAAGCTAAGAATGACTATGCGGTCGCGGTTCCTTACTTCTCCATCGCCTCCCGCATCCGCGCCCACGTCACGTCCAGCGTCTCCGGCAAAATCCGCGTCTCTCCAATTACCGACACGAAGTTCGCATCCGCCACCCACCGCGGCAACGCATGCATGTGGATATGCCCCGCAATCCCCGCCCCTGCCGCCTTGCCAATATTCATCCCCAAGTTAATGCCGTCGGGCCGGTAAAGCTCGCGCAGCACCGACTCCATCCGCTGCGAAAGCGCCATCATCTCCTGCGCCGCTTCAACCGGCAGCTTCCGCAACTCGTCCAAGTGCGCGTACGGCACGATCATCACATGTCCCGGCGTGTACGGAAACGCATTCAGAATGACGAAACAGTGTTGCCCTCGATAGACGATGTGCACCTTGGCGTCGTCCTTCTCCTTCGGCGCATCACAGAACACGCATCCGGCGGTCTTTTCCGTGGAGGAGACGTAGGCATAGCGCCACGGGGTCCAGAGATAATCCATAGCAGGGCAGGTTAGCAGATGAGCGGGTCGGCGCAAAACTGCGAGTGTTTGGCACTGTCGACGTGGGGGCGAGACGCCCCCGCGACAGCCCGCAGGATGCCGGCGCAACGTGCGTGTCCCGAAAGCGTAACGCTGCAACATCCCTGTAACATTCGCCCGATTTGCGTTTGACACTGTTCGCGCGCCGTTGCTATAGTCGAAGAGTTCCCATTGGACGCGGGTTCTCTGTATAACGTCCGACAGCTGGGATTGTCCAAGCTCACTCGCCAGGGTGGGCCCACCACAACCAAACGACTCGTCCAGCAGTCCGCAAAGCAGGCCCCGCATCCCGTCATCAGAGAGGCATAACCTTGTTCGACGAGACCACCGCCCACAACTCCGAATCCAACTCCGCTGTCGTAACTGAAGAACCGACGACAGAGCAGCAGCACCAGCCCGAGCCCGTACAGGCTGCCGCCTCCACCGACCATTCCACCGAGACACACGCGGATTCTGCCGGCGACGATAAGGCCGCAGCCGGGGAGGACTTCGCCTCTGTGCTGGAGACCTTCACCACCGAGGCCGAAGAGGCGGTGAGTGAAGACCGCGTCATCAAAGGCACGGTGCTGAAGCTGACCGGCACACACGTGGTCGTCGACATCGGTGCCAAGTCGGAAGGAATGCTTCCGCTGGCGGAGGTCCTCGATCACGAGGGCAAGCCGAAATTCAAGCCGGGCGACGAGATCGATGTGATGCGCGAGAAGGGCCCGTCCGAGGAAGGCTACATCAACCTCTCGCACCAGAAGGCGCAGCGCATTCACGCGTGGGAAGAAATCGAGAAGGCGTATACCGACAAGAAGCCCATCAAAGCCGTGGTGATTGATCGCATCAAAGGCGGCCTGACCGTCGACATTCTCGGCGCTCACGCTTTCCTGCCCGGTTCGCAAGTCGACCTGCGGCCCATCCGCAACCTGGATGGCATGAAGGGCCAGACGCTCGAAGTCGCCGTTATCAAGATGAACAAGAAGCGCGGCAACATCGTTGTCTCGCGTAAGGAGCTTCTTGAGGGTGAGCAGAACGAAAAGCGGTCCAAGACCCTGGAGCACCTGGAAGAAGGTTCGGTGCTCACTGGCGTGGTCAAGAACCTGACCGAATACGGCGCATTCGTCGACCTGGGCGGCCTCGACGGCCTGCTGCACATCACCGACATGTCCTGGGGACGCCTGACTCACCCCAAGGATCTGGTGAACGTTGGCGATCAGATTCAGGTGAAGGTCCTGAAGTACGACAAAGAAAAGCAGCGCGTCTCGCTGGGATTCAAGCAGCTCACGCCTGATCCGTGGCTCGACGCCGAGCACCGCTATCCCGAGGGTGCACACGTTGCTGGACGCGTCATCAGCGTGACCGACTACGGCGCATTCGTGGAACTCGAGCAGGGTATCGAGGGCCTCGTCCACGTCAGCGAAATGACGTGGTCGAAGCGCATGAAGCATCCGTCGAAGCTGGTCAACGTCGGCGATCAGGTCGAGTGCGTGGTGCTCAACGTCAATCCGACCGAGCGCCGCATTTCGCTCGGCATGCGCCAACTGGCGGCCAATCCGTGGGATTCACTCCATGAGAAGTTCCCGGTCGGCATGACCGTTGAAGGACGCGTGCGCAATCTGACCGACTTCGGCGCCTTCATTGAAATCGAAGACGGCATCGACGGCCTGGTCCACGTCAGCAACCTGAGCTGGACTAAGCGTGTGAAGCATCCCTCGGAAGTCCTGAAGAAAGGCGACCGCGTGAAGGCCGTAGTGCTCGCGATCGAACCCGACAAGCGCCGCTTATCCCTGGGCGTGAAGCAGCTTCAACCGGATGTCTGGGAGTCCTTCTTCCAGACGCACCACATCGGCGACGTGGTTCACGGGAAAGTCCTGCGTGTGGCCGCATTCGGCGCTTTCGTCGAAATCGCGGAGGGCGTGGAAGGCCTGTGCCACAAATCCGAAGCTGCCGACGAAAACGGACAGCCGCTTCACCTCGAACCGGGTCTGGAGCACGACTTCAAGATCATCAAGATGAATCCGGAAGAGAAGAAGGTCGGACTCAGCATCCGCGCCGTCGGCGAAGAAGCCTCCCGCTCGGAAGTGGAAGCCTACAAACAGCCCGTCTCCAGCACCAGTTCCACCATCGGCGAACTGATCTCCTGGAAGCGCGCCAGCAACGAAAACAACTAGCCCCTCGACGTCTGTCATCCTGAGCGGAGTAGCAGCTTTGCGAAAGCGAAGCTGCTACGCAGTCGAAGGATGCCTACCTAATCCCGCACAGCGATCCAGGGCGGCGTGGGCCGTCCGTCGAGCGCAACCTCGACCCGACTGTGGAAGAGCGGCGCTTCAGCGCCGCGATAGCCGAACGGCAACTGAAAGGGCTTCAGCCCCCGTGGTGTTCCACCGCCGCCCTGTTCTAGAATCATTCGTTTGCCCTGAGTCATCTCTACATACTGAGAACCGAGGATTACTCCATTGCCCGAAACCACCTACGACGTAGCCATCATCGGCAGCGGACCTGCCGGATACACAGCCGCGATTCGCGCCGGCCAATACGGCCTGAAAACCGCGCTCATCGAAAAAGACGGATTCCTCGGCGGCACCTGCCTGCACGTCGGCTGCATCCCGACCAAGGCGCTGCTGTTCAACGCCGAACTCTGGGACCACCTGAAAGACGCGAAAGAATTCGGCATCGAAGGCGTAGACGCACGCAAACTGAACTGGGCTGCCGTCCAGGAGCGCAAAGGAAAGATCGTCGCCAAGCACGCCAAAGGCCTTGAATTCCTGATGAAGAAGAACAAGGTCGAGACCGTGAAAGGCTACGGCAAACTCACCGGCCCGGCGCAGAACGGTGTGCTCACTATCGAACTAACCAACGATGGCAAAGCCAGCCAGCTCAAGGCGAAAAATGTCATTCTCGCGACTGGTTCCGAAGCCCGCATGCTGCCCGGCCTCGAAGCCAACGACCGCGTCCTCACCAACATTGAAATCCTGAGCCTGAAGGAAATTCCGAAATCGCTCGTCATCGTCGGCGCCGGAGCAGTAGGCGTCGAGTTCGCCTCGATCTACCGCTCCTTCGACACGGAAGTGACGATCATCGAAATGCTGCCCCGCCTGGTTCCGGTCGAAGACGAGGAAGTGAGCAAGGAACTCGCCCGCGTGTTTCGCAAGCGTAACATCAACTTCCACACCAGCGCGAAAGTCGACAAGGTTGAGAAAACAAAGGCAGGCATTGCAGTCACGATCACCGTCGACGGCAAACAGCAGAAGATCGACGCCGAAAAAATCCTGATCGCCGTGGGCCGCAAGCCGCGCACGCAAAACATTGGCCTGGAGAAAACGAAGATCAAGCCCGACCGCGAATTCATCAAAACCGATTCCTGGATGCAAACGTCCGAGCCCGGCGTCTACGCCGTCGGCGACATCGTCCTCGGCACGCCGCAACTCGCCCACGTCGGAGCCATGGAAGCCCTCGTCGCCGTCGCCAAAATTACCGGCAAGCCTGGCAAGCCGATCAACCCCGAGCACATTCCCGGCGCGACCTACTGCCATCCCGAGATCGGCAGCGTCGGCCTTACCGAAACCAAAGCGCGCGAGGCCGGATATAACGTGAAGATCGGCAAGTTCCCCTTCACCGCCAACTCGCGCGCGTCCATTGTTGGCCAGCACGAAGGCTTCATCAAAATCGTCTCCGACGCCGATTACGGCGAGATACTTGGTGTCCATATCATTGGACCCCAAGCCACCGAGTTGATCGCCGAAGCCGTAGCCGCCATGGAACTAGAAGCCACGGTGGAAGATCTAATGTGGACGATCCACGCCCATCCGACGCTGGCCGAAGCCATGCTGGACGCATCGAACAGCGTGTATGGAATGGCTATCAATGCGTGATTCAGCGGAGGCACGGATACACACAGAAGTAGACGCACTGTCATCCTGAGCGTGCCTTTTGCGCGAAGGATCCATGCAACCTCTCTGTGTCCTCCGCGTCCTCTGTGGTGAAGATTTTGATTTGATCTCGCTAATCCAACTCGGCACAGTAGACTACGCCACGGGTCTTAGCCTGCAGCAGAAGCTGATCGCCCTCCGCAAAGAAGAAAAAATCGGCGATGTCCTTCTCCTCCTTGAACACTCGCCAGTCATCACGCTAGGCAGAAATGCGAAAGCCTCCAATGTCGTGGCCTTGCCCGAACTCCTGGCCCAACGCGGCGTCGAGCTTTTCGAGTGCGACCGCGGCGGCGACGTAACCTTCCACGGCCCCGGCCAAATCGTCGGCTATCCCATCTTCGACCTCCGCAGCTTCGCTACCCCGGAAGGCAAACGCAAAAACCTCGGCGTAATCGAATTCGTCCGCCGTCTCGAAGAAGTCCTGATCCGCACCTGCGCCGACTTCTCCATCCCCGCCAAGCGAGTGCCCGGCCTGACAGGCGTTTGGACGGATGCGGAAAGCAAGGATGCCCATGTGGAGACAGCCGCCTCGGCTGTCCGGCAAGGCGAAGGGAGCCGCCCCGAGCACAATCCCGAAGCCAAACTCGCCGCCATCGGCGTCCACATCTCCCGCTTCGTCACCTCCCACGGTTTCGCCCTGAACGTGAACACGGACCTCAGCTACTTCAACCTGATCGTCCCCTGCGGCATCACCTCAAAGCCCGTAACCTCGATGCAGCAAGAACTCGGCAAGCCCCTGGATCTGAACGCGGTCGGGGAATCCATCTCCCGCAACTTTGGCACTGTCTTCTCGAGCCAGATGCTCTGGGTCGAAACCTTGGACGCCCTGCTGGGCCGGCCAGTCTCGGCATAGTCTCAAAGTGGCGCAGGCGCCCTCGCCCGCGTGCGGCGCAAACTAGCCCAATTCCCCGCTCTCGCGATACCATCAATACATCGCGCCCAAAGCGCCGCCTTACATGGGGAACAAAAAAACGAAGTCCAAACACAACTCCAACGGCCATCGTGTGGGAACGGCCGCCATCGGCCGTTCCGTCGAGCGCAGCTCGACGAAGGGAAACAATAAGCCGAATGCCGATCTCCGCACCTACTCCATCCCCGACCACCGCCTTGAGCACCCCGACTTCACTGTTCGCCAGCACGTAGAAAAAGACCGCCACGGCGCCGAGCACGTCCGCTACGAAGTCGAAGGTAATCTCGACGCACCGGTCCCCCCCATCCGCGACTCCAAGTATCTCGATAAAAAGCAATGCATCGAGATCTACCGCTACATGCTGCTTAACCGCAAAATGGAAGTCGCGCTGGAGAATCTCTACAAGCAAGGCAAGGTCGTCGGCGGAGTCTATTTCGGACTCGGCCAGGAAGCCTGCTCCTGCGCCTCCGCCTATGCGCTCGACCAGGATGACTGGTTCGCTCCCATGATCCGCAACCAGGGATCGCTCCTGGTCCGCGGCTTCCGCGCCAGCGACACGATGATGCAGTACATGGCCAAGGCCGACTCGCCCACCAAAGGCCGCGACGGCACCTCGCACTTCGGAGACATCGAAAAGCGCAACATGGTCTCGCCCATCTCCATGCTGGGCGATCTCATTCCGGTGCTTTCCGGCGTCGCTCTCGGCGCGCGTCTACAAGGGCGCAACCTCGCCGTCATGACCTACATCGGCGATGGAGGCCAGTCCACCGGCGTTACCTACGAAGGCATCAACTTCGCCGCCGTGCAAAATCTCGGGCTCGTGCTCTTTGTCGAATCGAATCTCTGGGCCTACTCGACGCCGTCTGAAATGCAGTACCGCTGCAAAGATCTCGCCGAACGCGCCATTGGATACGGCATCCCCGGCGTGATCGTCGACGGCACCGACGCCTGCCAGGTCTACGACGCCGCTCGCGAAGCTGTCGGGCGCGCCCACGCAGGCGAAGGTCCCACCATCATCGAAGCCAAAATGATGCGCATGAAAGGCCACGCCATCCACGACGCCGCCAGCTACGTTCCCAAGCCAATGTTCGAATTCTGGAAGAAACGCGACCCGATCACCCGCTTTGAGAATTACTTGGTGAAAGAAAAGAAGTGGCTAACGCCAAAAGAAAACGAAGCGCTGATCGCGGAAGTAGAAGAAGTAATCGAAGCAGAACGGGAAATAGCTGTGAACTCACCGATGCCGACCCCGGAATCAGCCGAAGGCGGAGTCTTTTGTGAAAACGGCTGTCACGAAATTAAACCAAAATACGGCATGCCGAAAGTGAAGAAGGGATCCGGCAGCTACAAGGAAACCGAAGCTGCGGTGCATTTGAAGTAGGTAGGAGGCTGAGGAAAGCAAGAGTCGTGCCTAGATAAGTTGAAGCCGTAAACGAGCTGTTAATTTCATGTTCAGTCGTCACAGACATAGATCGCATCTTTATGAGACGCTCCCACATTGTCATCCCGAGCGGAGCAAAACGATGAGCAACGCGAATCGTTTTGCGCAGTCGAGGGACCTTGCGTTCAGCCGGGAGCGAGCAATTGCGCGACGAGTACATCTATTACGTGTACATGATGCAGAGCGCCTCAAGACGCGCTCTGTACATTGGCATGACGAACAACCTTCGCAAGCGGGTATGGCAGCATAAGAATCACGCTTACGAAGGCTTCACCGACGACTACAATTGCATCCGCCTCGTCTACTGGGAAAGTTTCGACGACGTAGCTAGCGCGATCGACCGCGAGAAACAACTAAAGCGCTGGCGCCGCGAGAAGAAAATGTGGCTGATCGAACGAAAGAACCCCGGCTGGAAGGATTTAGCAGCTGATTGGTACAAAGCACAAGGTCCCTCGACTGCGGTGCTCGTTCACTAGCGTGAACGAGCATCCCCGCTCGGGATGACAATGAGTGGGTTGTACTCTGAAACTCGAAACTCTGAAACCTGACCTTATGCAGCTTACCTACCTCGAAGCCATCCGCCAGGGAATCTGGGAAGAAATGGATCGTGACCCCACAGTCTTCTGTCTCGGCGAAGACATCGGCATCTACGGCGGCGCCTTTAAAGTTACCGACGGGTTCATCGACCGCTTCGGCCCGGAGCGCGTCATCGACACACCCATCGCCGAGTCCGCCATCGTGGGCGCGGCTTTCGGAGCGTCGCTCACCGGCATGCGTCCCGTTGCCGAATTTCAGTTCATGGACTTCATCGGCTGCGCCTTCAACCAAATTTCCAACATGGTCGCCAAGACGCACTACCTCTGGGGCGCGCCCGCCCCACTCGTCCTGCGCGGCCCCAGCGGCGGATACGTCCACGGCGGCCCCTTCCACTCGCAGAATCCCGAGATGTGGTTCGTCCACAATCCCGGCTTGAAAGTGATCTGCCCGGCCACGCCTTACGACGCCAAAGGTCTGATCAAAGCCGCCATCCGCGACAACAACCCCTGCATCTTTTTTGAGCACAAATATCTCTACCGCCGCATTAAAGGCGAAGTCCCAGCCGAAGACTACATCGTCCCCATCGGCAAAGCGAACATCGCCCGCGAAGGCCGCGACTTGAGCATCATTACCTACGCAGCGATGGTCCACACCGCACTCGAAGCCGCAGAGATTCTCGCCAAAGACGGAATCGATGTCGAGATCCTCGACCTGCGCACGGTCTCGCCGCTCGACCGCGAATCCATCGCGCTCACCGTGAAGAAGACGAACAAGGTCATCATCCTGCACGAGCACTCCCGCACCGGAGGTCTGGCCGGCGAAATCGCCGCCATCATCAACGAAGAAGCCTTTGACGATCTCGACGGCCCCATCGTCCGCATCGCGGGCCTGGACTCCGCTGTTCCGTTCTCCCCGCCGCAGGAACATCACTACCTGCCGAAGGTGGAAGACGTGGTCCGCGAGTCGCGCCACCTAAAGGCGTATTGAGAGTAGCGAGAAGAAGTTTAGTTGTGGATTGGATGTCATCCTGAGCGTAGCCGCTTTTCAGGCGGAGCGAAGGATCTCGCGAGCACCAAGATCCGGGCACTCAACCGCTCGGATTAGCGCGCCACCCGCCCCATCTGCCACAATACTTACTTCGGAGGCTCCATGGGCAAGTTCATCCTCGGCGTAATCGTCACGCTCCTCGTCCTCATCCTCGGTGGCCTCGGTTTCGCCATGCTCGGTTTCGCTCCCACAGCCGCCAACGTCGAACCCGGACACACTGAGCGCCGCTTGGCCATGGGCGCCGTCGACGCTTCCATGGAACGTCACGCTCCGCGCATCCCCAACCCGCTGACCCCTACCGATCAGAATCTGGAAGATGGCATGAAGCTTTACACCATGAACTGTGCCCTCTGCCACGGAGGTCTCGACCGCAAGCCCTCAACCTTCGCCTCTTCGTTCTATCCGCCGCCCCCAAATCTAATCTCCGATCCACCCGACGACCCCGAGTGGCACATCTTCTATACGATCCGCACCGGCATCCGTTACACCGGCATGCCCGCCTGGGACAAAACTCTCGCCGAGCAGGATATGTGGAAGGTAACCATGCTGCTTTCCCATCTCGATAAACTCCCACCGGCTGTCCAGGATTACTGGAAGACGAATTTCAGCGCTGCCCCCGCAGCCGGAGAAAACAAGGAAGACGAGAAAAAAGAAGGCAAGGAAAAACACGACCACCACTAATATGGAAAGCCGCGCGGGTGGCCAGGAGAAAGTGTGGGCCTTTCCCCACAGAAGCGTCGATCCGAGGCGTCGATCTGGGTTCAGCGCGGACTAGTGGCGTTCGCGAGAGCCTCTGTCTTCTTTGCTAGGTCCTTCTGCTGTTCGTGCTTTGAGTAGAGGAATACGCCCACCAAAGAGGCTAGCGCTGTTAGGATCGCTGCGAGTCCTTCGCCGCTCTTGCCCTCATGAACCAGGAACATTCCACCAATAACAACTGTCATCGCAACGATGAATCCCAGCACGGTTCCGAGTTTCTGAGCCGACACATTGGACGTTATTACGTGTTTCTCCAACTCAAGCCGGTGACTATGCTGGCTTTCTGCCATTGCGATGATCCTTTCGGCGGCACCCGGCAAAATCTGGTTGTAGCGCTCCAATGCCTCGGGTGGTGGAAGAGGCCCTGAAAACGAACGCATCATGGCCTGGATGCGTAGTTCTGCATTTTGCGCAATGCCGTGATTGCGGTTCTTGTGGCTCATGAAGCTTTGAGCCGTTATTTTACAGGCTGGGTGCTATCGAATTCCACCATAGCGTCGTAGACATCCTGCCCTACGATTCGCCAGTCGGAGAACATGGCCTTCGCGTCGGCCTCGTGACCACTACGGCTTACGTTGTAGAGATCGTATAGGCCATACCAGTCCAGCAGGCGGCCAGCACCGGAAGCAAACGATGGCGCCGCAACGAGAAAGTCGGATTTTAACTTTTCGACCATCTCTGGCCTTTCACACCAATGGTGATTTGTTGATAGTTAACGTTACGAACGATAGATGCTATCACATGTCTAGATGGTTGGAAGTGACGGAAGGATTCGGCCCCAGTAACCAATGTATAACCATTCTATTTCCAGAGACTTGCAAGCGTCAAGTTTTAAGATATTTCTAATTTCACGCAGAAAAAATCGACGGATTTCGATCCGATGTCACGTCCTAGGCCTCGTTCATTAACCTCGGCACCAGTACAAAACAGACTGCTCCGTCCCCGCCGTTCGCGTCAACTCTTGCAAACGCTATAATATTCGTTTGCGTCCGGCCCCTCGTCCCGAACTGTGGGCCGACGCGGAAGGAAATCATGCCAACTGACATCATCATGCCCCAGATGGGCGAGTCCATCGTTGAGGGCACTATTACCAAGTGGTTGAAGAAGCCCGGCGACAAAGTGCAGCGCGACGAGCCTCTGTTCGAAATCTCCACCGACAAAGTCGACGCTGAAATCCCCGCCCCCGCCTCCGGTGTTCTGCAGGAAATCAAAGTCACCGAGGGCACTACGGTCGGCGTGAACACGATCGTCGGAACCATCGCCGTCGATGGCGAAGCCGCCTGTCGAAGCGACTCCCGCAGCCGAAAAGCCCGCCCCGAAACCAGAAGCAAAGAAGGCTGAAGAAAAGACTCCCGCGCCTGCCCCGCCGCGGGCCCCCGCTCCCGTCGCGCACGAAGAGGGAGAAGAAGCCCGCTCCTCCCCGCTAGTCCGCAAAATTGCCCGCGAGCACGGCGTCAGCCTGTCACAAGTTTCCGGCACCGGACTCGGCGGCCGCATCACCAAGCAGGACATCATGTCGTTCATCGAGAGCCAGGGATCTGCGCAACCGGCTCCAGCGACTCCATCTGCCCCTGCTCAGTCCGCAGCCACCGCTCCGGCGCCGCGCCCGGCAGCGCCCGCGCCTTATCCAGGCGATCTCGTTCCCATGACGAACATGCGCAAGATCATCGCCCAGCGCATGATCGAGTCGCGTCGCACCAGCGCTCACGTCCACTGCATGTACGAAGTGGATTTCACCCGCATCGTCAACCTCCGCGCCAAGCAAAAGTCCGGATTCGAGCAGCGCCACGGCGCCCGCCTCACCTTCATGCCGTTCTTTGTGCGCGCTGCCGTCATCGCCCTACAGCAGTGGCCCATCCTCAACGCCAGCCTCGAGGGCGACAACATCCGTTATCACCGCCACATCAACATGGGCATCGCCGTCGCCCTCGACTGGGGACTCATCGTTCCCGTCCTCAAGAACGCCGGAGACCTGAATTTCCTCGGCTTGCAGCGCGGCATCACCGATCTTGGCGAGCGCGCCCGCACCAAGAAACTCAAACCTGAAGACGTCGAAGGTTCCACCTTCACCGTGACCAACCCCGGCCAGTTCGGCGCCGTCTTCGGACTCCCCATCATCAACCAGCCCAACTCGGCGATCATGGGCGTTGGCGGCATCACCAAGCAGCCGATGGTCATCACCGACAAAGACGGCGCCGACTCCATCGCAATCCGCTCCGTCGTGCACCTGACTCTCGGTTACGATCACCGCCTCATCGACGGCGCCGTAGCCGACCAGTTCATGGATCTGGTGAAGAAGACGCTGCAAACCTGGAGCGAAGAAGTCGGCTAGAAGCAGGATTGAAGTTCAGAAGCGTATCTGGGTAAGCCGTGTTTTCAACTCTGTGTCCTCAGTGTCCTCTGTGGTTCAACGATCTTTTTCGTCGCTGCTGAATCACATCGGGGTGGCCGATCCTTTCGCCGCCCTTTGCGCAAGGGTGGGGATCGCGACTACTGGCTGACAGCGGGAACCGCAGATTTCTCTTTCGCCCATGTAGAGGCGTTCAGGCAGTCGACCGTGCCATCAATAATCTTTGAAACGCCATTCTTGAATTTCTCCGGATCGACGATTTCTCGCTGTGCCACTGCGTCGACAGTTGCCAAGCGCACTTTCCAAAAACGACATCGCCGCATCCTTCTTTTCTGCCCCAGATTTTCCGCCAAAGAGCCCCTCGATCCCGTTGACCAAAGCCGGTATGAAGGCGATCCCTCGCAATAGTTGATTTAGAAAATTCATTTCATTCTCCTCTTCAAAGTGAACTACAAGTAAAGCTCTGCCTTCTCGTTCAAGAACAAGAAGTGGTTTCTTGTTGAATGTTCTTGGATCCTGTCCAGGCCGACGACCTACTTTTGTGGAGCGCCCTTCCTGCTCGCGTCGTCGTGCGCCTGAATCAGCGCCTTGATCTCGGCCTGGCCATCTCGCAGTTCTCCGAGTTGAACTTCAGTCCGTATCCGGCCTTCCGTATTCGTCGCTGCAATCTGCTCCAGCCGCATAACCCGCGCCTTGGTCGATTCAATCTCGTTATCCTGCCTCGCGGTGTTGCGCGCATCTTGCACGACGTAGCCAGTTATGGAGAGCGCAATCGCTCCCAGCGCAATCAGAGTCCGAGTGTCGAACTTCAGAAGCCGCTGCTCCCGCACTGCCTCGAGTTTGCGGTCCCATGATGCGTCCAAAGACTCAGCCAGGCTCTGCACCTCCGCCAGCTTGCCGAGTACTTCAAGTTGAAAATCTTTAGCCGTGTACTGCGTCACCGGCGTCGCCTTTTCCGCGCCTCCACGATTTCGGAACTTGCTCACTGCGCACTCGTCATTCATAGCGGATAATCCACATGCAACGCGGCCGCGTAGCGGGAATACCGCGGCGGCGACGATTGGTCATACAGCCGCAGGAAGTAGTTCTGCGTCCGCGCCAGCCGCGGCAGACTGAACGTCTGCGTGCTGAATCGTCCCAGTAGGTTCCGGTCATTCGATGCTCCCCATCCATAATCGTGTGCCCGAACTTCCACCGCATATGCGCCGCCCAGAGCCATCCCCACATCCACCTCTACGGTGGTAGAACTCACCTGCGTAATCTGCGCGCCCGTCAAGTTCGGCAGATAGTACGACCCAACCTGCGTCGTCAAAAGTCGCATGATGTCCTGCAACGGAAGCGTGGTCGAACTGAGCCCATCCTGCATCGCCAGCGGTACCGCCAGATCATTCGCAAACTCGATCATGTACACCCCACGATCATCTGCCGGATCGACGACATCAATCCTGACTGCCCGCACAATCGCGCTGAAGGCGGCGTTTTGCGACGGCACATTCACCGCCAGCCCGTCGCCCGGAAAAATGTCGCTTGCTCCGCCTGGCAGGAAATCACTCCACGTCTGATAAGTTCCGATCCATGCGAGTCCTGCCGCATCGTCAAGAATCGCCAGTGCCGCGTTTTCGCAATCCGCCTGCGTGCGCGCGCTTGGAACCTTCATCGTCCTCACACTCCCGCGCGTTCCATCGTCACTTCCGTTCTGCAGGCTCGCGATGCTCGCACTATTCGCGACCTCTGCCACGGCGCGGCCGGAACCGCGGTAACTGGCCACGATCAGCGTGTTCAGCACCGGCACATATTGCGGATAGAAATCCAGTGACGTGGAACTCGCGATCGAACATTGCCCGCCATCTGAGAGAGACTCGACCAACTGGGTCGTGTAACTTGAATTCGGCAAGGCGCTGCGCACCTCTGCCAGCGAGATATGCGTGACGTAGGTATATGCGATGCTGCACTGCATGCTGGCCGCGTTTACCAGGGCGTAAGTGCAAAATCCCGCCGCGTTCGAAATTACGTCGTCAAACAACACTGTCGCGGGCGCCACGGTCGAAGCCGGATTCGACGGATCAATGTCCTGAAGGTCCAGCACAATCCTCACGTCCGCTGGAACCGCTGCTCCTCCCCAACCGCTGCCGGCCGGATGCAACGACGAGTGATAAGTCTCGCCCGACCGATACACTTCCATCGAATAGATGTACGTCGTCAAAAGATAGCGGTGCCCGGCGGTCGTTGCTACCGCCGGTCCGGTCGCCGATCCATTGATCAGCGCCTGTATTTTGCTCCCCGTCCCGGAAGGACTCACCTGAAAGCCCGCCAGGCATCCTGCCGCCGAAATACTTCCGGCATACAAACCCGCCCAGCACTCCCGTGGAGGGTCCCGCGAAACTCACGTCTCCATGTTGCAGTTCGAGTGCCCCACCCAACTCAATCTGCTCAATAAAGCTGACCGAGGTCTGACCGTCCTTCCCCGTTCCTCCGTTCACCGTCAGCGTCTGCACCGCCACCGAAACACTGGAACTCGGATCGCTCGTAACCCAGGTTGAGGGATCCAAACCCGGCCCCAAATACTCTTCATCAATCAAGGCCGCCTTGCTCTGCTGGAACGGTTTCTGTGAAAGGTAAAATCGCAGGCTCAGCCCATCACCCACAAAGTAGTCGCGAACGTAGGCCTGGGGCTCATCCAGCCCGATGATAGTAATGTCGTTCTGCTGCATCTTCGGACAAACCAACTTCAGTCCCGTCGGTGAGAAATTCGCGTCGCTCTCGTTCAGCGGATAAGTCGCAGTTCCCACCGGGGCAAGCGACATTCTCCCATCCATCGTTCGATAGCTGGCCCTCGTCGCCAGCGCAATTTCAGCGGCGTGATACGAAAACTTCTTCTGCGGATTCACTCGGTATGCTGCCAGCGTGTCCACGTCCTGCACCGCACTCGTGTCGAACCACCCCGGCAGCAAGTCCTGCGCCAGTTGCCGCAACGCTGAACCTGCGCTTCGCGCCACGAACGGTGCTCGATTCGGCAGTGCCTTCTGATCAAGCAGGACTTCGTCGCTCTCTGCAATCAGGTCATACCGATACACTGTGCCGTTTTCGCCGAATCCCAGATGTTCAAACTGCGGCGCCTCCGTCAAGTACCCCGTGAACAGCAAGCTCCCGTTTGCCTTAGCCAGAACTACTCGTGCCCCCATTGTCGGAGCCGCAACCCCCGACGAGCCAATCAATAAGCTGCATCGCAACGCAGACGGCTGGTTGATCTTCCTCTCGACGCGCGGCGCAACCGTCCCGTCGAGCCCAGCCGTGTAGTCCACCGCTCCCTGTCCCTGCAAGTTGTCAATGGTCAGTTTCATAAAAGTCTTTGAAAGCAGATTTTCGATACGGCCCTCTGTGTCCTCTGAGTCCTCTGAGTCCTCTGTGGTTGAAGGATTCGTGTGCGCCGAAAATCAGTACACCGCCGCCATCGCCGCCGGAAAATAACTCCGGTAGCACAGCACGCTCTGCCCGTCATTCGTATCGGTGTAAGGCAACGCCAGAAATGACGCCCGCAGCGAGATCGCCGATAGTGGTTTCTCGATCGCGGCCAACTCCTCCCGCACAAGTTTCTCCGCCGGGCTTCGCATACTTCCCGGACTCAGCCGCGGATAGTAGAAACACACTCTCCCACCCGACTCGTCCTCAGCCACGAACAGCGCCGACCACTCCTGGAAGAACGACCCGCCCTCCCGGTCCACAAACGCCACGACGACCTGCGCCGATGCGCCCGCAGCAGGCACTCCACCCAGCAGCGGCTGCGACAACACCACAGATGTTGTCGTAACCTGCACCACCCGTCCCACATTGAACGTCACTCGCCGTACATAGTTCGCATCCTGCTTCACCGCCGCCGGACTGCTCACATACGCCGCTGCGATCCCGGATCCCACGTACCCCGTCTGTTGTTGATAATCCACGTCCACAGCGATCAGGCACCCCGCGGAAAACAAGCTTCCCACTCCTGCGCCAAATACCAGCTCGCTTGCCGTCGACCCCGGTAGCACCGCCGCTCCCGGCGCCGGTGTCCCTCCGGATGGCGCTGGCGACACACTTCCCGACGCCGGCGCCAGCACATTCATGTGCTCCGACCCGCCGGCGAGCGCCATCTGCAGCTTGCCCCACTGCCGGAAGCTGAAGTCCACCCGCGCTTCTTGCGCTCCGCGAAATTGTGCAGCTGGCAACGTCCTCGCTCCCGCGCGCACCACGTCCGTTGGCGTGTCGTACCAACGTTCGAAGTTCTCGACCCATCCCAAATCCAGCCACGGAGCTGGGGGCGAGTCCAGTGAAAACACTCCGCACTGTCCAGGATCAAAAACCGTCGGTGTTTCGGTGGCCCGGTTCACCGGCGCAAAATACGCTCGCATCTGCCGAGTCACTGGAATCATTGCCGCTCGCAACGGTGAAGTGCTCATAAGAACGTCACCTCCGAAAAGAAGTAAATCGTCAGCCTGGCCTTACGCTCGACTCGCGCATCCTGGCTGCTCTCCGCGTCATCAGTGACGCCGCTCCTGATCCGCTCGGGAAACGACACACGACCCCACAAACGGCCTGCACCTTTGCCTTCGCTAAACGACGGTTGATCCCAAAAAACCTTCGTACCCAAATCCGCGCTCGGTGCCTGCGTGTAGTCCACCTTCTCGGTGTGCGGCGGTTGGCACATGCTGAGCAGTTCGTCATCGAGTTGCGCGAGCAGCCTGCCGCGGTCCACCATGCTTTGCACTGAGCCCATGCTGTAGTAGGAAATCACAACATTCAGGCTCATCAGCGCGCCACTGCCGGAGTGTCCGTCGACGACTTCCGCCGCTCCCCATTCGATATAGAACGCATTGGGCAGCGGCTCTGCCGAGGACGGGGGCAAATTCTCCACCACCACCACGGCTGGAACCGTCGCCCCATTGAGTATGATCGTTCTCGCAGGATTCAATCCCGCAAGCCTCTGCTGCAGCGCCAAAAAGAAACTGTCTTTCGCAAATTGCATAAGAAAACCAACTTTCCAGCAGCCGTCAGCACGTCGGCTCAACCCGCAGTCGAACCGAACCGCCGCCGACGAAGCAGTTACCCGACTCCAGCCGCGAAGCGGCGAAAGATGACAGCCCACGGCGTAAGCCGTGGGAGAACGAAAGGATGGAAAGGAATTAAGCCCCAGCGGGGCGAAAGAAAAACATCCAGAAATCACGAGGGCTGCCGAGTTCCAGTCCAACTCAAAGCTCGAAGCTCGAAGCTCGAAGCTAGAACTCCTCACTCCACCGCCGTCACCACATAAAAATAAGCCGTCCCCGCAAAGTTCTCCGGCACGACTTTCTCTATGTGAAACACATCGCCTGCATAACCGAGCCCTAGCGCGGCATTAAACAAGTCCTCCGCCGTGCCCATACCCAGAGCCGGTAATTGATCCACAATCACCGAGGCCGGCAGCGTAAACTCAATTCGCCGTCTCGGTCCAAGATTCCCAGTCACCAACGCCCGCGTCACCACCGGAGACACAAAGATCTCCTGCACGCCCGGATCCACCAGCCCCAACTGCCCCGCCGGATCGCTAGCCATCGCGGTTGCTGGCAAAAGTAAGCTCACCGTGTCTCCCCCCAGTGCCCGCAACAACGCATTTGCCGCCCGCCCCAGTGCCGACCCGCAAATTCCGCTTCCCATAATTCCCTCCTCGATCTGGTTACGTGGCGCGGGCGCCCCCGCCCGCGAACGCTGACCACCACCTCTTCTCTACGCGCCCTTCTGTGCCACATACGGCGCCAAAAGACTCCGGACCGTCTCATCCAGCAGCGTATCCCCGAAATAATCCAACCGCATCCGGTCCATCTGCCCAGACTTCACATTCAACGCTGGAGTCGCCTGTGCGTTCTTCACGATCTGCGCGCATGCCACTTTTACTCCCGCCGGAATCGTCACCAGGCCCGCGTTGTAAACCACATCCACTTCATTGAAAGAGAGCCCCAGCGCGTTCACCGGAAACGTCAATTCCCCACTCTCCGCCCAAATATCAACCGTGGTCGGATCAATCGTCGCCCACGATCCCGGCAGCCCGAACACCAGCGCGAACTCCAGGCTGATCTCCGGCAACGGCCACTCGCCCCGCCGCGGAATTCCATATCGCCCCTCCAGTGTGACAATCGGTGTCGTCGCCGGGGCTACCGTCACCAGCGGCAAATAGCTGAGCCGCACCGTATTCAGATCTGCCGGCATTTTCAGCCGCTCTTCGTACTGGTTCACTCCCAGCGTCACCCGCCGGCAATGTGCGTCGATGATCGCCGACGCCGCCGTCACCCACGATGGGTCCGTCGCCGCATCCAGCCCGTACGTCAAATACTCCGTCGTATCCAGATAGTTCATAAAAAGCTCTCAGTTCCGGTTCTCACTTCAAGGGATGCCCCACCCTTGTCGCGTTTTCTGCGACAGGGTGGGGATTTTGACTTGTGCTATTGACCCAGTGACCAGTTCTTACTGGCAACTAGTCTCTGGTAACTGGCAACTGCCCTAGTCCGTCACCTTCACTTCGTAGTGCGCGTAGTTTGCCAACTTCACGATCGGCGCCCCAAACTTCAACACCACCTGCTGTTGGGCCAACGTGCTCGGCAGTCCCAGCTTGAAAACACGCGGATTCGGATCCGTCAGCCAGTGATACTCGATCAGATCCTCCGTGACGATGTACGCCGGCAGCGTGGCCCCAGACCCAAGCGTCCCGGTGTACCCGAGTGCCCACTCCGGAATCAGCGGCAACTCTCCCGCCTGTGTGCTCAGGGCCTTCACGGTGTAACCTGCAGTGATCTCCACCGTGTTCAGCACCTGGTTGAATTGGGTCTTCAGTTCCTGATCGATCAGATCGAGCAGCATCGGGTTCGCATAAATCGCCGTCGGTCGAATTTGATACGACGTGTTCGATACCATCTGAGCGACTGCGGTCTTGATCGTTTGCACAATCGTGCCGCTGCTCTTCGCGACCGTCACTGTTTGCGCGTTCGGTCCCGCCTCGATCTGCCCGATCACGCCGAAATACTGCGACGTAGTCGGAACGCTCAGCGATGTGTCATTGCCATTCCACAGCGCCACATCGTGCGTTCGCATCAGTCCCTCCACAGCGTCGGCCAGGTCTTTTGCCTGCAGGTAAGCAAACTGGCTCTGCTGCGCCGTCACCTCCAGATCGAACAGGTTGTAGTTGATCTGCGATACCAACGCCTTCAGCGGTACCGACAGCTCAACTCGTGTCGGCGCTTGCGACGTCGGAGCTATGTTGCGGGGATCCATAAATCCCTGTGCGGCCGTCGGCGCCGCAATCGCCGTCTCTTCAAAGAACCGCGAAGGATGCCCGGTCGCCGGAACCTGCTTGATCCGCTGTCCGAACACTCCGCGCCTCCGCACGATGTCGAAAATTTCCGTTTGGTACCGGTCAATTTCCACCGCAGCCGGTCCCAGATAATCCGCCGCTGCCATCAAATCCACAAAACGTCCGTTCATGTTTTCTCCTTATTTAGGTTGTCCTGCTAGAAATCTGATTTTTCTCCGCTCGAATTCACATCCTTGTCAAACCGTTAACCCTGTCATCCTGAGCGTAGGAGTTGCTTCACGAAGTGAAGCAACTCCGAAGTCGAAGGACCCCGTGTTCTTCTGCGCCACGTTGCCCACGCGAGGGAATTCTTGCCAACGACCTCGGCACAAAATGCCCCAAAACAAAACGGCACGACGAATGTCGTGCCGCCACCACAAGCCAGAAGCCCTACTCGATCATCCCCGCCCGCGCCAGCTCTGCCTTCACCGCAATCCGCTGCTCCACGCTGAGACTCTGCAGTGTCTTGTCGAGCACTCCCTTCTCAATCTTTTCGCTCGCGGTGTCGGTGCCGCTCTTGGCCAAAATCGCCGACACCATCGGCGGAAGCGTCTTCCGCACCATGCGTGCAGCCTGCGCTTTCAGATCAGTATTCGACTTCTCTAACTCGGCCACCCTCTCTTGCAGTTGCCGCGTCACCTCGTTGTCTCCTGGCTCATACGAGCGCTCGTCCACCGCTGCGACAATCCGGTCGACCTTCGCATTCAAAGCATCCTGCTGCGCGTCCACCCGACCTAACACGCGATCCAACGACTCGGCCGCACTCGCCAGCCGTTCCGCCGTCGCCATCAACTGCTGCACCATCTCTTCGTTCATTCGTTTTCTCTCCTTGTATTTCCGATTGACTCACGAACCTGCATCCGATTCAACGGGCCAACTGTTTCCGCCGAACTCGACACTCTGAAACTGCGACTCATGCCGCAAGGCGCAAACAGAATCAAATAACTGGACGCCTCAATCCTCTGTGTCCTCAGTGTCCTCTGTGGTTAATGGTGTTTCTTGCTGCCAGTCACGAAGACAACCCAATCCACGTATCTTGGTACGCCGCCTTCGCTTTCCTCAGAATGGCCGCCCCCGTAAACGTCACCTTCACCAGCGTCCACACTCGCGCCCGCTTATCCGCCGGCACGACCTCGGTCACCTCGAACGACATCCCCAACTCCCCGCCTTCAGTTCCTGCCGCCTCGGCCCGCACGAGAGTCGCCGTCGCATCCTCGCCATTCCCACTCCGGATCGACGCCGTTAAACTCCGAATCCGCTCCACTGCAGCCGACAGCGACGCTCTCAGCTTGGCCCCCTCAGTTCGCACTCCTGCATTCGGCCGCCCACACTTCGCAACCTCCGCAACGATGTCCGGAAAATCTTTCGCGTACAAATAACCGCCCACCTCCAGATTCCGTCCAACCACATCCGCACTCGTGATCACTCCCACCTTCCGTCGCACATCGTGCCGGTCAAACGACGGAGCATAATCCAGCGCCATCCCGATCAACGACGGCAACGCCGCCTCCGCCGCCTCTTTCGTTAGCACCACACGCCGCCCTCCTGACCCAGACGGCGCCCTCTCCGACGGCGTATCCACCACCGTCAGCACTCCCCGAAACGCCGCCCGGTTCGGATGCCCCTCCACCTCCGGCATCTCCACCGCCATACTCTCCATCGCAATCGTCATCTTCTCCACCACCCGAATCCTTAATATTTGTCATCCTGCGTAGTCGAAGGACCTGGTGTTCCCTCTGTGTCCTCCGCGTCCTCTGTGGTTAAAAGGCTTTCGCGTCAGCCCCCAACTCCGGCAACCCCCGCAATCTCCTCACCTCATTCACCGTCAGCACTCCGTTCTGCAACAGAATCTGCTGGATCTGCACCTCCTCCAGCGGATCCGTCGTTTCCACATCCGCAAACACAAACTCCAGATCGTTCCATCCCAGCTTCTTCGCAATCGCATCCCGCGTGAGCGACTCCGCCAGCAACCGCGCCGTTGGCACAATCGCCTGCCGGAATGCCAGGTCATTCAGTTCCTCCGCGGTGGAGCGGTTTACATCCCGCTCCACCCCGAGATAAAAGGGAGGAAGGTCGAAAGCATCGGCGACGACTCGCAGCAGGAATTCCTGCCACTGCAGTCGTAAGTCTGCATCGGTGCCTCCACCGAACCTCAGCACCTCCGGTTTGCTTTCGGCCGATAGGATGGGCACCTTCCCCGTGCCCTCAATTTCGTCCTGCCACCACCGGATCAGCCGCTCGTGATGTTCCGGCGTCAGATCCTGCAGCCACAGCGCATACTGCACCACCGAGTTCGACGCCAGTCGCGACGCATACCGGTGTGCCCCCATAAACGCATTGATCGATTCAAACGCCACCTCCAGTCGCCCCAGCCCAAACGGCGTGTGCGTCCGCGGATTCAGTCGGATGTAGATCAACTCATCGTCATCCAGCTTGATCTGCGAGTTCGCTCCCGACTGATTGTTCACCTGCATATAGCGCTGCGACTGCGGCGACCCATCCCACTCCAGATTCATCCGGATCGACGCCCCATCCACCGGCCACATAACCAGCGGTAATGCTTGCGTAGCAGCGGACGGATTCGTCCGCCGCGCCTGTGTGGGTCCGGCCTGTGGGAAAAGCCGCCCTCGGCTGTCCGGCGAGCGCAGCTCGCCTGCTCCCTCCCACCCGGGATTCAGCTGCACCTCAATCGCCCCAAACCCGCCCACGATGATGTCTTCCAACACCTGCTCCGCCAGCGAGCGAAACGAATCATCCGGATTCGGTGCCCCAAAGTTGTCCGTCAACAACCGCACCCGCGCCGCCCCATCTGGAATCGCATCGAGCGCATACCCCTGCCGCGGCTGGATCCTCCACCGCATCCCCGCGATCCGATCCTTGATGCAGTTGATCGCCCGCCGCGCAATCGGCGTCTCCGAAAACCGCCGCAAGTTATACGGAGTCGGTTTCGGCATCGCGTCCATCAACGGCCCGTAAGAATTAAAGATGGACGGCAGCGCCGAAG
Organism: uncultured Acidobacteriaceae bacterium; assembly: GCA_963701935.1. Classification (GTDB taxonomy): domain Bacteria; phylum Acidobacteriota; class Terriglobia; order Terriglobales; family Acidobacteriaceae; genus Sulfotelmatobacter. The sequence continues at coordinate 495,327 of CAVPBT010000010.1, forward strand.
TCCGCCGCTTCTTCTCGATTTGCATTGAGGAGTTCCCCGCAGACACTCCCGCCACCCGGCGCCATGCGCCGCGTACCGCCTCTGTAATTTTCATAATTGTTGTCTCTACCTGAAATCCCGAGGGTGCCCCATCCTAGCCGCGCCTTTTGCGGCTAGGGTGGGGATTTTGATGTTGCTGAGTTACTCCTACCTCCCGCGGTTGAAACTCTCTCAAAATTTGCCCCAGCAAAAAAGCCCCGCCGCAGCGGAGCCTGATGCCCATCTCGAATTCAACTCAACTCACCCCTGTCATCCTGAGCGAAGCGAAGGACCTATGCAACCTTGCCGGCTAACGGCATTGTGCTGAACACCCAAAACAGTGCGGCCCCACGCACCCAAGCGCAATTGGCAAGATCAAGCGTGGCCGTCCAAACAGACACAGCACCAGAGCCGCCAACAACGTGCGAAGAATCGGCTTGTGCCACGCCTCGACCCACTCCATTTGATGGCCGACTCCTGTCCCGGTTCGCCAATCGGCCTGTGGCTTCAGCAGTGCCATGACCGGCCATGACAGAATTGCCAGCCAAGCCAGAGCCAGCGAACCCAGAGTCATCCAAGTTCTCCAACTCCGCGGTTCATGACGCATTCGCGTCGAAGTAGAAGAACCACCCATAAAGCAAGCCAATAGGCGAAAGCAAGATGAGCGCAGTAGTGAATATGTTCTCGGTAGTCGTCACACTCGCAACTCCCTCCGCGCCACCTCCGCAATCACCGGCATCTCCGCCGCCACCGCAACCCGAATCCTCTCCTCCTCCATCATGCTCAACGCAAACTGAACGGCGTCCGCGCCCCGATCGAGATCATCATCAATCACCGCCGTCAGCCCAGGAGTCGCCCCAGTCACCTTCGCCATCACCGGCGCAATCTTCGGATACCGCGCCGCCAACATTACCGCCGAATCCACGCTCGCCTTCAACGACACGGCGTGGAACAACTTCATCTCGTTCCCCACCCGATAGCCAAAGTCGAACTGAAACGGATCCCCAGCCTTCGTATAAGGCTCTACAGGGACGGGCAGCAAAAGCTTCGCCACTCCGGCCTGCTCAAACGCGTCCCGCATCGTCCCCAGGATTCTTCCACGTCCAGTCAAGACCCGCGTCGCCGCAACCTTGCTCTCATCCACAAACATCGCTGCCAGCGTCTCAATCTCTTCCGCCGGGTTCGCCGCCAGAACCTGCATCGGTGCAGAAAGCTGAATCACATTCGAGAACTGATCCTCGATTTTCTTCAGCAGCATCGCGCGATCCGTTACTTCTCCCACCTCTCGCCGCATGTCACGCAGCAGTGCCTCAATTACCTCCACATCCACCTGCGGATCCAACCCCCGCACTCGCCTCCAATCCTTCGCGAAGCGGACATCCGTCAACACGCTCCCATTCGCCCCATTCTCCACCATCAACACGCCAATATTCACAAACTCCTGCCGCAGCGCGTGAGGCACATACCGCAGCAAGAAAAATTCAATTTGTCGCCGCTCACTCATCCCTTAGTGCCTCTAGTCGTTCAAGCCTTCCTCTGTGTCCTCAGCGTCCTCTGTGGTTGAACAATCTCGCCTCGCGGTTGACGTGTCTTCCTTCGTGAGCCTTAGTGGTTGAAAGTCTTCCGCTGTGTCCTCAGTCCTCAAGCCTGCTCCACCCACCCCGGAAACGGCCGCCGCGGCGAAATCCGAAACGCCTCAATCAGCTCCCGCACCGTCCCCCGCCGCGCAATCAAAGTCCGCGCCAGCTTCTCCAACTCGTCCCACTCCCCTCCATACCACTCCGGAGGAATCTCTCCCGCCAACTCCCACACCACATCCTCTCCCATCTTCTCCACCCGCGACAGCCACGGCTCAAACGACTCCCACCCCCGCACGCTCTCATACACTTCATTCCGCGCATAAACCCCGCGCAGCGGATAATCCGGAAACGTCCACTCCCCCGCGTTGAAACAATATCCTTGATCGATAAACGACGCCGTATACTTCCGCTCCCGCAACTTCCTCCAAAACGCCGCCTGCCTCCCGTTCGCGTTCCCCGTCCACTTATCCAAAACCAGCATCCCGCGAAACGTCTCCAGATTCCTGACCAGCCCCAGCATCTCCACCGGCAGATAATCCAACACCTGCCCCTCCAGCGGACTCACCACGTACCGCGACCCAAATTGTAGTCCCGCCTGGCAGCGAATCGTGTTGTGTGCCAGCTGAATGCTCAGCTCCGGCGTATGCTCCACCAGCCACTCATCCACCTCAATCACTTCCGTCACTGGAACCGGCAGCCCCGCCCGCTCCGCCAACCGCGTCGCCAGCATCTCATTCGCCAGCACCCGCAGGTGCTGCGGATTATTCCGAAACTTCACCACATAGAAGTTTCCATCCGAGCAGCGCATCAAGTGTCCCTGCGCCCCGCCCCGCATCCGCCGAATATGTTGCACCGCCTCTACCAAGTGAAGTCCTGAGGGTGCCCCACCCCTTGTCGCGTCTTGTGCGACAGGGTGGGGAATTTGATCTCCCTTTGTGTCCTCTGTGGTTAGCTCCCTTTCGATCCAACCACAAAGCCCGCCATCTTACCTCAAGGACCCCGGCTCAAGATGTGACGAATGAACATTCCCACAGGCGAAGACTGCAATTGAGGAAACTGGTACTGAGTACTGAGTACTGAGACTACGAGTACCATAGCCGTCCTCACCCCCTCGAAAAACTAGCCATCTCGACCGGCCTCCTCCGCGAAACCCTCCCCGCATCCTCTCGTCGCACCGCCAGCGCAATCGCCATCGCCATCACGCAATCGTCATGCGCTCCTTCCGCCGCCGCCCCATGCCCATCGGCATGTCGCACAAACGTCTTCAACTCCCCCAGCAGCCGCGGACTCCGAAACAACCCCGGCTGCCTCAATCAGCGCCGCCGCCAGGTTCTCAATCATCGCCGGACGCGTCACCACCGACGTCAACCATCCCTCCTGCCCGCCCTGCTCAAACAGATTCTCGTACTGCAGATGCTTCAAGTGCGCCAGCACTCCATATCCATGATTGTTCCGTTCCACCGCCACCAGCGCATTTCCATACTTATGCCCCAGCGATGCCACTCTTCGCGCCAGCTCATACGGAGGAAAGTGTCCATGCAACTCCGCGCACTGCAGGCCGCTCTGTCGTTCGATCACCTGCGCGCACGCATAATCCCCCTCCGACCCTCCCCCGGCCGGATCCACGCCAATGATGTACTGCCACTTCTCCCCCTGATTCGCCGGCAGCCAAATCACCAGCCTCCCGTTGTCCTGCGATTCCGCCCCCTCTTCTCCCAGCGCCGCCGCCTTCGCAATCGCCTCCATATCAAACACGCACTCCCCCGACGCCAGGAAGCACGACAGCGGATCCTCCGCATACTCCTGCTTTGCCAGCCCGTGCATCTCTTGCCAGCGCGTCCGTCGCCACGCAATCTGCTCCTCGCTCAACCCTTGCCGCGCCATCAAGTCTTTCTCTCCTTCTGTCAGCGCAAGCACCGTCCCCTTCGCCACCTCCTCCTGATACGACGGCTCATACCACCACGGAAAGAAGTGTTGCGTGTACCCGGTCTCGGGAGCCTTCTGCCACTCCTCGTAAAAAATCCCCGCCGCCCCGTTCGCCGTCGATTCCAGCACAATCTCTCCATCCGGAACCACCGCCGCCCGCAGCGACGCCAGCGTATCCCCGCCACCGCGGGGCCAGCGGGAGACCTCCGAGCAATGCAAATTGTGGATGGTCATCCCGCGTCCCGCGTTGTCATCCGCCGTCTCCACCCGGTACTCGCTGTCGAGTTTCGGGAACACAATCTGGCGGATGTTGGAGCGCGATTTCACCAGCGCTCCTCGGTGCACCCGCGCGTTGGGCAGTTTTTCCCAGAACCGGTGCACGATGTTGAAAATCGCTTCGGCCGACTCATCGCTGTGCGCCACCTGCACGGTCAACGTTCCCGGCTGCGTAATCGTCTGAATAAAAAATCGCGCGGCGATATAAGTCGTAATCCCCACCTGCCGCGCCTTCAGCACAATGTTCCGCTTGCTGCACCGTCGCGAATATTCCTGCTGCGCCCGGTTCATCCTCAGATACCGCACCCCGCCCTTCTTGATGCGGATCTTCAGCATCTTGCGAATGAGCAAATCGCGTACCGTCTCCTTGCCTTCCATGCGATCCAGATACGGCCCGAATTGTTCCACCAACCGAAGATCAGTCCACACTACAAACTCCCTCCGTGTCCTCTGTGTCCTCTGTGGTTAAGATTCCTGATGGGGACCTTCACGTTCCCCGCTTCCAAAATGTGGGGACAGCCGCCTTCGGCTGTCCGCCGGGCGCAGCCCGGCCGGGTGCCCCATGTCTCGCATTCTTTCCCAGACGTGGGGCTTTCCATGCCCTACTTCAAAACTCCCACTGTGCCCCACCTCTCCACCTTCGAGTGCACATGAATCTGCAATCCCGCAGTAGCCCGGTCCAGATCCATATTCCCAGTCTTCGCAGTCAGCGTAGCGTTGTACGACGCCACAAACTCACTCGCCGTCAAAGGAAGTCGCGGGTGCCCCATCCTAGCCGCGTTTTTTGCGGCTAGGGTGGGAGCCTCACCCTTCGCACTCACCAGCGGAACGATCGCGGCCAGCGATTGCACCTCCGACAGCACGATTCCCACCACCGCTGTGATCTTGGCCTGCGTTGCCGCATCCTGAATGTGCAGCGCCGGCAACAGTCCCTGCAGGTTCCCCTGCACGGTTCCAATCGCCGTCTGAATCTGATTCAGGATCCCCGGCTTCGCCGTCTCATCCGCCTTCTGATACGCCGCGACCAGCGCCTGGATCAGTTGCAGATCCGCGCCCGCCTGCGTCCCCGCGCTCTGGATCGTCTTCAGATCCCCCGCGGACACGCTCTTCCCCTGCAGTGCGGTCACCAGCGCCACAATATTCGTAGCCGCCGGAATCAACACCGCCACAACCTGCTCCACCTGCCCAATCCAATCCGTCGAGCATCCCGACAACGCCATGGTCATGCACAGAACGACCACGATCCCGATTCGCCCAAAGCGACTGCTATTCTTCATCATTGCCTCCATAGGTTTTTCGAACCTTTCAATCTTCAAACTCACTCCGACCTCGCAGTCAGCCCCAGAGGGGCGAAACAATTTAGCCCAGCGCTCTAGCGCTGGGCCTCGGTCCATCCACATAACAAGTCCCGGAAGGACGGTATATAGCTTCCTAACTGTCTGCAGAAGAAGTCACGATTCGTATCAGGGCATCGCTTTAGCGATGCCGTCAGTAGCGGAAAATCAGTTCGGCTTCAGCCGCCGCGCAATGCACGTAGCCCGAAAGGACGTTTTTCAGCACACTGCTGAGCCCCAAAAAATCACTGCGACAGCACGACCGGCTTAATCCCCACCGCAACGCTATGTCCCGCAATCGCCGCCGGCGTACTCGCCGTCGTCATGTCCTGGCTGTGCCCCCACTGCGAGCCCACTGTCTGATTTGCCGTGGTACACGATCCGCTCGAGCAACTCTGCGACGTATCCCAGATAATCCCGTACGGAACCCCATTCTTGACGATGCCGCACTGCCACACCGTGCCGCTCTCCGCGCACGGCGACGTCAACACCGCCCCCGTCAGCCAGTTGAAGGTTTGCTGGTACGCCGTTGTGACCTGCGTCTGGCTTGCGCCAGAGAACGTTCCCCCGATCGAGTCCCACGTGTAGAGGGCGGACCCGCTGATGCCCTGCGACCACATCGACAAATACATCCTCGCCCACAACGAGGAAGCCATGTCGGGATCGGTATATGAATTGGTAAACCCTGCCTCCGCGTAACTCATCTCGCCATCCCACAACGGCTTGGCCAATTCCGCGGTCTGCAGCGACGCATGCAGGTTGGTGACATACAGGTTCAAGGCGTCTTCCCACGAATACCCGGCCGTATTGCCCGGCTTCATGTGGTAGTTGACAACGTCAATTGCCGCCGCCGTCGCGGTCGCTGGGATCGGACATGGCAGTTGCCACGACGGTGTGTACGTCGAATTGCCCGTGTTGTTGCAATACAGCTGGTTCTGCGCGTAGGTCCGGTTCTTCACGCTGTCGGCGTGCCCCGACGACATCACAATCTGCGCCGTCGGATCGATCGCCGTCGCTGTGCACGGCGTCGCGGTTCCGTCGCCAGATTGGTGAATCACCCCCGTGCCTTTGATAATGCAGCGTGCGTCCTCGGTAAGCCGCGCCAGCTGGGCAAAAGTTCCATTCCAGTAGAATTGCGCGTCCGGTTCGTTCCAGATCTCCCAATATCGAATGTGCGCGTGATTCGTCAGGTACGTCGGGTTGAAGTCCTGTCCGTTCGCGTGCTGTGCGATCTTGGTGATCCAAGCCTTCCATGTAGCATTTGTCCCGCTGCCGTCGGCATTCAAGTCGGTCGGCGGATAGCACTCGCCGTTCCCTCCACCGACTGCCCCCGTAGGGTAGTGGCAGAGCGTGGAGTCCGACGCGCCGGACGAAATCCATGGCGGAGTGCGCGCCAGGGTGTACAGAACCTCAGTCGTGCCGTTTGCGTACGCCGTCCCCAGCATCGTGTCCAGATTAGTGAAGGTGAACACTCCGGCCGCAGTGTTGAGCGACGGCCACTGCAACGGGGGCGAATCCCAAATCCGCTGCATCCCGTAGCTGACCGACGGGAACGTGGCCCCGTTCCCCGTGCTGGTCTCCGTAAATCCGAACATGGGAGATCCGCCCAGTGAATATCCCGCCGTCGAACCATAATCGGGATAGGGCCCGCTTGACCCGCAACCGCTCCCGCACACATAGATACTTCGCGTTTGCGCCGCATCGATCGCCGAACCGGCGAATCCTAGATCGCTTCCGTCAGACGCCTGATAAGTCTGTCCTGCCGAATACGGACTCGCCTTGGAACTGCAGGCTGCATCCCCGGCATGGCATAGCCTGTACTGGTGCCAGTCACTCACTGTGATCGGGAAGGACGAAGAGTTCATCGCTGCCAAAATTCCGGCACAGCTTCCCGTCGTCGGATCATTCCCCGAGCAGTACGAAGTCGCAGTCCCGTACAGGGTCGTCGGCGTCGAAGCCGCGTGCGCCCCACTGTATTCTGTGTAGCACGCTGCCATCCCACCGGCTCCCGCATTGTGCCCCGGACAAGCAACCGCACCATCTCGCCCCGGCATGAGCACGTTGTTGAAGACCTCGGTCGCCGGATCAAACATTCGGACTTCCGTGCGCGTTCCTTCACCGGACGTCGAATTCAATCCACCGTTAATCAGCACACTGTTCGTCAGCGTGAAATTGCGGGCCAGTGGCCAGATGTTCGTTCCGCCACTTGCCGAATTCGATGGATTGCTCGCAGACGAAGGATCGTCGATGAACGTGTTGTGCGTAAAGCTCAGGGAATTCGGCCAACCTTGCGCGCTCGACAGAACGCAGCCCGTCACGCCCGCGCCTGCACCCGGCGTGCCCGGATTCGAATAAACCACCGTCAACCCGTTCGTCTGAGTTCCAGGTAACGCCGGCGGACCCATGGTCGAGTTTCCAACGTTGAAACTCGCATCCGAGCATCCGGTTACCGCCACCGGATCGCCCACGTTCATATCGCTCACGCCCTCTCCGCCCGTCGCGGTCAGAGTCAGCGTCGTCGTCAGTCCCGCCCCATCTCGTAGCGGAGTCACTGCCCATGTATTCCCTGGGACAGAAGACCCAATCCGCCACCCGTACTGCGGAGTAGAGCCAGCGCAACCCGGATTGTTCGTACTCGCGTTGTAAACCAGGTTGTTGGCAACTTGAAAAATCTGAGCCGGTAGAGAAACCCCGCCGCCGTTGCTTCCCGTATTGTCCGACCGGTCTCCGAAACTGGGACCGTTACAGAAGTTTCGCCCCACGTTGTTCGTGACGGTCACATTGTCCAGCGTGGTCCAGTAGTTCGTGCCCATTCCTCCGCCAGATGTCTGCGCGGTCTTGAAACTGAAACCCGTTCCGTTCTGCGCCCCCGAGTTGTCTGTGTTCTCGAAGATGTTCCCGTCCACCAGTACGCGCTCGCCGAACTTGTATTCGTGCGCATTCTTGCGGACGTACCCATTCGCTCCACCATTGGGATTGAACCCAGCCTGCTTCGCCAGCAGCCACGAGTAGGGATACGTGTAGCGGTTCCCCCGGTCCTCCATGTCCTGACAAGTCACAAATCCACTGATCGTGATCGCCCCCGCAAACCCTCCGCACAGGTGACCAATCGACTGTCCCTCAATCCAGTTGTGAACGATCTTGATCTGCTGCGCCAACGAAAGAGCGATTCCATGCCCCTCTGCGCCCGGCCTTATCGAACGATCAATATAGTTGTACGAGAGCGAGCACGAGATGCAGCCGCTCAACGCGATGTCGTTCGGCAGCGAGTTCGCGCCCGTCGGACCCGCCGTCGCCACCCCTCCGCTCACCGGCGCGTCCGTCCAGTCGCCGTGCAGGTAACTGTAGGCTAGGTGGATATGCGTTGGGATCTGGCTCGTGAGCGTCTCGTTGCCCTGCCCGATTGCCAGCGGCGCGTTCGTTCCTGCCAGTCCCGCCTGCGGACGAAGCTCGGCGTTCAGAATTGCAAAGTGATGCGGGCCAACATTGTTGGCATCCCACATCGCGGTTGCCACCGCGTTCTTGTTGGTTCCCGTATTCTCTACCGTCCACATCGACGCAACGTCGTTATACGCGGACGTGTTCGTCGCCGTCCCATTGGCTAACGTAAACGCCCCCGAGACCGCGGTCACGGTGGTGCCCAACTGGTAGCTCATGCTCGAGCCGTTGCATCCCAGGTTCCTGATTCCCGGTTGATATGAAGAGGAAACGTTGTCCTGAATGCCATGCGAGCACACCGTCTGACCCACCGGAAGCGGCGCGCTGCTCTGCAGGATGATGAAGTTGCTCGACGTGTCACCCGCGGTCTGCGGTAACGTCAGCCCGTTTGCTCCGCTGTAGGTCGTTCCCGCGGGAACCGTAATGAGCGTCCCGGATCCGTTCGCGGCGCGGCAAGTCTCCGCATCGTTGACCGCTTGCTGTAGACTCGACTGGCTGCCGGCAGTATAGGGCCCGTAGTTCGTCGCCCCGCAACTCCACGATCCGCCCGCGCCCGACGCAGGAAAAGCGATCGTGTTGCTCGTCGTTCCCGCCCACTCGTTCGAGTTCACCCAGTTCAACGGAAGTTGCGCTGCTCCTTGCGACGATCCGCCCATGTAGGTGCTTCCCGTTCCTCCGCCCGTTCCATACCTCTGCGAGAGGTAAGCGCTCGCGCCCACGTCCCACGTGCCCAGCGTCAACCGGTTCGTGCCGTTCAGATCCACCGGATATGGCGTCACCGCACCCCGTCCCACGCCCGGCGAATTCGCGCCGCCGGCTGCCAGATTCACCGCAGCACCCGTAGGAATCTGCATGTACCGCGTCGTTCCGCTGAACCCTACCGCCGGGACAGAAGTCACCGCGTTGGCGAGCGCCATGTTCGTAAGCCACACGCCGCCATTCGCCGTAACCGCATCCAGCAGCCAACCCAGTTCCGTGTTGCTAATGTCCGGCGTGTTGTCGCCGCGCGAGTTGTAGTGCGTGAAAAACCCATACGGAGCGCCCCACGCCGCCGCTCGAAACACTAAATTCGCAGCCATCTGATTGATCTGCGCCTGCGTCAGTCCGTGAATCTGCACGGCTGCCAGGCTCGTCAGGTTCTGAACATTCACCCCGTTTGAGTACAGCGAGTTCGCAGTCGCCGTGGTGTTGTCCTGCCCCTTCATCGCGAGGCTTCCCCGAGCTGCGGTGTAACCGCCCGCGACTGCGTCCGCCTCAATCGTGGGATCTTCGATTCCGTCCGGGTAGACATAGAACGATTCCGTCAGCCCCGCAACGCTGGACTGAATCGTATTCTTCGACGACAACATCTCGTCTGGCTCGAGTTTCGTTTGGTCGTAAAGCAGGGCATACGGCGCTGTCTTGATGTCCTGACTTGAAACGTTCGCGAGGTTCATTGCGTGCGTGTTTGGACGGGTCAAGGGCCAGCTGTTCGTGGTCCAGAGCGGCGAGTTTTGCTGCACTGAATAATTCGCGACCGACTGCAGATATGTGTACAAGCTCTGTGCCGTATAGGACGCTAGGTTGATGCCTGGAATACTGTCTCCCGAGGCTCCTGTGACCGTCGTGCTAAGAATGTTGCTCGCAATCGTCATGGTCGCCGCCGTCCCGCTTCCGGTGTACTGAATTACCAATCCAGGTGCATTCGGATACGGTGTCAGACTTTGTGGATTCGTATTCGTCGTGTAGTACTGATGCGACCACGAGTGCGAGTCGATTTCGTTGCCCGCGGAATACCAGGCATTCACGCTGTCCCAGTCCACCGCGTACGAAGGGACCACCGCCGCATTGAAGTAAATTCCGGGGCGCGAACTGAATGTGGTCAGAAGACCATTGATGTAGCCTTCAGTCCCCGGCGACGATCCCACATCGTCCACCGTAAACGAGAACAGCGCCGGATAGGTCTTGAAGTTGACCGCTATCGGCGCGATCGAAGAAGAGATGTTGCCGCTCCCTGCGATTCCACCCACCACATCATTCGACGGAAACTGCGCGACATTATTCCCATAGAAGTGCGAATAGGAGTACGTCGCCTTCCCTGTGCTGTCCTTCAGACCCGCGTCTCGATTGGCATACGCGCGGCAATTCGTCACCGTGATCGCCGTCGCGGTTCCATCAAAGCGGAATCCGTCATAGTTCAGATGTGCATCATCATTCAGAAACTGGATATTCGCCGGGTTCGTCGCGCTCACATAAAACCCCAGCGGCGTTGCTCCGAACGGAACCACCCCGTCCACTTCCATGTTCGCGAAGACCAGATTGTCCGAAGTTCCGCCGACTCCTACCCCGATGTAGTCAAACACCTGGACCTTGATGTGCTGAAATGTCAGCCAGTTCTTTCCGGCAATCGAGATCATCGACAGCCCCGCCACTTGCGCCATCACCGGAACGATCGAACCATCCCCCGCATATGTTGTTACGGGATTCGTGCCTGCCGCCGAATACACATACAAATAAGGCCACGACAGGCACCAGTCATACTTGCTCGTAATCGAACTCGCGCAACCGCTCCCGTAGGGCCGCTTGCGGCCATATAGGTTTCCGAACTGAACCATGTTCACCGTCGGCGAAGCGATGGTCGATGGAATCGTCGCCTTCCACGTGCTCCCAGACACGTAGGTCCACGGAGTTCCCGTTCCACTGGTCCAGGGCAGAATCGGTGCTGCCGCCGTAATCACCGGTGCTGGCCCAGTTCCGTAAGCGTCGTACTTTATCGGACTGCCACTCGTTCCGCCGGCCGCCGCAACCAGTTGCTCATTCCACACCCCGCCGCGCTGCAACAACACACTGTCTCCCGCATACAGCGTGATCGAGCTGTCCACGTAGGCAAGAGTCTTACACGCGTTCGCCGGCGTCGTGCAGCCCGGTGCATCCGTCCCCGCGTTCGACACGTAATAACTCGTCGCCGACGCCATGCTGCACCACAACAAAATTGTCATCCTGAGCGCAGCAGGACGGTGAGCAAAGCGAACCGCCCTGCGGAGTCGAAGGACCCCGCGCCCATCGCGCCCACGACCGCCTTGGATTGGAATTCTCACTGCTATCTCCTCCTGCTTGAGCACTGTTCGACCGAGCACACGCGGGCGCAATCGCGAGAAAGGCCTGATCGCGCTGGGTTTTCCCTAGGTTGTGCTTGGAAATTTATTTCACTGCTAAGGCTGGGATCGTTCCGCCCCAACTCCACACATCCGACGGTGCCGTAAAGTTGGCCAGCGCTCCGCCCGACGTTGACCCTGCTGTCGTTCCATTCTGAAAGGTCATGGCGTAACCGTCACCGTTTCCTGAGATCGCCGCGCAGGTCGCTGCGCAGTTTGTTGTGACGACGACGTAGTATTTCCCGGGCTGCAGCGTCTTGGTTCCCTGCGACCAAGACATCGTCCGCGGCCCCGTCGCCGGCGCAAAACTGGTTCCCGCCGTTGCCCCGATGTTCAGTAAGATCGCCCCGCTCGATGCTGCTCCGCAACTCGGTTGCCCGCACGCGATCCCAATGTCATACATATTCCCCGTATTGTCCGCGGTCGCCACGTTGTAAGCGACGGTCGAGGTGCTGAGCGGAAATGTCAGGACGACTCCCCACATCTTCACTACGTTCTGGGAAAACGACGCGCTGCCTCCTCCGCGATATACCGTCAACCATGGAACTGTGTACGGCCCCGACAGTACCCCGCTATCGGTAATCGTGGGCGTCGGGTTATTGCCACTGATTTTCGGAATATCTCCCACCGCGCCCGACACGCTCATCGCCGCAAAGTTCGCAGTCGCGAACGCCGTCGTCGCCAGTTTGGTGGAACTGTCTCCCGCGCTCGGCGTCGTTGCGCTCGTTCCATTGGGAAGCGTCGGCGTTCCGCTCAAGTTCGCCGCAGTCCCTGTCGTATTTTGATTCAGAATCGGCAGATCCGCCGCCACAATCGCCCGGAAACTCGGTGCCCCAGCGCTGCCACTGGGTGCTGCAAAGAAGTAGCTGGCCGTCTGGCTCGGCAGAGTTGGCACCGGTTCCGTCACCACACCCGTAAACGTCGGTGACGCCAGCGGCGCCGCGCCAGTCACTTGCGCCACAGAGTAGTCGCCACTCTGCGCCGTGACCGCGCCCGTTCTCCCGAACACCGATGTAACCGCACTGCTACCGCTACCAGTTGTAATCTGCTGCGGAGTCCCGCCATTCGCGGAGACATAAAAGTTACCGTCGTTCGATATGCCAATCGAACTGGTCCCCGCCGGCGCTGCCGTCATCGCCAGCGACGGAATCGGAGTATCGGCCACCCACGGCCCCGTCAGGATCAGCTGTCCGCCCACGGTCACATTCCCGCTGAACGTTCCTGCCGTCGCTGCAATCCCCCCGCTTCCCGCATAGTTCAGAACCGTCCCGCTGTCCGTCAGCGCACTATCCCCGCTCACGGCCGTGCCATTCGCGGAATACATCGCCACCTGCGACGCCGACCCGCTGCTCACTGTGCCGGACCCTCCGCCGCCTCCTCCGCTCCCGCAATCCGATCCGGTTCCCGTCACCTGTCCTGTCGAACTCACATGCAGGCACTGCGTCGATCCCGTAATTCCCGCAAACGTAACGCCCGTGTTAAACGTCACTGGAGTTCGAAAGGTCGCGCCGGCCGTCAAGATACTGAATTTCGCGTTCGCCGAGTTCGTCCCCGGATCGTTCACATAAAAATTGTGCCCCCCCGGAGCCCCATATGTCTGATCCTGCGTGCCCAGGTTGCCGGTCGTGTCGGTTCCAATGAAGCTGTCCGCCGCCGAACTAGAGCGCACATATCCCGGAGTAGCGAAAGTCTGTTGCGGACTCCCGTCCATCGTCGTGATGATCTCGCGCGGATTAGAAAATGCCCCCGAAATTCCTGGGCTGAAGACCAGCGCTCCGGTAATTCCAGAGGTCCACTGCCCAGACGCGTTACCAATTTGAGTAACCTGCGCTCCCACCTTGGAGTTCCCGTTCCCAACGGAATCTCCTGCGTAGCAAACCATCCACGTCGGAGAATAGTAGGCGGGCCCTGCGCCAGCGGCCGGACAACGTTTGGCGAATACCTGTGGAAGATACGAACTGGGAATGAATGCGCCCGTCTGGCCGGCCTGGTCAATGTACAGCGTCGCTCCCCTTCCCAGCACGAACGAGCCCGGCCAGAACCAATACGACGGCACCCACGATGCGTTGGTCACCGTATAGGCAGAAGTCGCACCCTGCGTGTCCGTGTAGGTGCAGATGCCGGCAGTGTTGCAGGCCGCAGCCACATTCGTAGCGACAGAAAATGCATTTCCCGTGTACGGCGCCGATGTCGGACTGTTCCCCAGCGTGACGATAATGTCCCACGTCCTCGTTCCTGCTCCGCCCAAATCCATATTCGGCCAATACAGCGGAATGCTCGTCCCGCTCGTCGCCGGCTGCGCCGTGCCAATCACCAACAAAGGCGAAATCCCCTTGTTGGTGTCGTGCGCGACTACGTAGTAATTGCGCTGCGAGCCCGCTCCACCGCCGCTCGCGAATGACGGGAATGCCCCGCCAATAGGAGCGTTGCCCTGAATCGTCATGCTGCTCGCCGTGTTGGAGATATAGCCTGCCTCCGCCGCGTACGATCCCGCCGCGTACGCTGGATTCGTACACGATCCCGTCTCGTAGTAAACGTTGTCGATCTCCCACGGATTCATCCCATTCCCGTAGAAGATGGAGTACTGACTCGTCCCCTGAATCACGCTGTCCGTCACATGCATCGTGTTCCCGGCCGCGTTGCGGATGCCGTTGCCTCCGCATTGCATCGAGGCCTCAAGATGATGGATGTACGGAACCGCCGCCGCTCCCTGGTCGCCCCGTACATAAACCATGTTGCCCACAAAATTCGCGTTCGCCCGGAAGATGTCTCCACCTCCCAGATTCGTCATACCGTCGATCGTAAAGTCTTGATCGTTATCCACCACAACGCCCTGATGGAATCGTGCACCCGCCACGGCCGGACTCTGAAACTTGATGTCGACTAGTTTCAGTCCGTCTGTCTCATCTTCAATTGCCGCATTCTCGATCGCCACCCACCCAAATCCGTTGGACGTCGCGAACGTCGTCGATCCCAGTGAGAACTGGAACTGCGTCGATGTCAGGCCCGATGCCAGCACCTGCACTCGAGCTTCCTGCGTCTGCGCCGGAGTCGAGTAATAGAAGAGCACCCAATCGCCCGCCACCAGATTGTGATTGCTCGCCGTCGTGACCGTATACAAACCCGATGCCGCCGACACCGACGAAATCTGCGCCCCGTCTACATTGAGCCCCGGTTCAAACGTCAATCCCGCAACCGTGTTGTGTCCCGCCGTCGCCGAGTTGTAGTTGCCCACCATCAGGCAGATCGATCGTGTGTAGCACTGCCAGAACGCTCCATACCCGTTGAGCAGAGATTTCCCCGGATTCAGAAACACCGGCCAGTAAATGTTGTAGTTCGCCGCATTCGCGTTGGCTGGAACTTCCTGTATCACTGCAAACGGCGTATGCGCCGGCGTGCTGTCGGCGACGTTGATCGCCTCTTGGTTCCCGCCGCTGGCGGATCCCACTATGAATCCCGCCGCATGACTGTTGCTCGGCGTGATGAGAATCGTTCCCGACGCCGCTCCCGACGTGCAGCTTCCTCCCTTGACCGCCACCGCCTCCGCCGTTCCCGTGCCCGAAATGTACACGCCGTACTGCGCGTTCACGTTATTCGACGTGTCAATCCCAGCGGGGCAAGGTGTCAGCGTTATCGTCGCTTGCGTGCCTGCAACCAGTCCGCCCGCCGTGCAGCCGCCTGTGCAACTCTCCGTCATTCCCGCTTGCGGCCAGTTGTAACTTGCAACTACATAAGGAATGCCGGCTAGGTTGTTCGTCGAGAACTGTGTCCCCACTGGCTGTGTGATGTTCTGGCTGACGCCCGTCGTAGGATTCGTCGAAACATTCCCTGTCCCGCTTCCACTTCCGCACGCGCCCCAGGTTCCGTTGCCCAGCAGGCAAGTTGCCGCGTTCGCGCTTCCTGTCCCCAACTCGCTCGCCGGAACGACTCCGAAAATCAGATCAGCCTTGGATGTCAGCCCCAGATCCACATATTGCTTAGGGGTGGCCTGTAGTGGCGCCGAAGGATTGCCCGGCAAATTTAGCGGCCCTGTCAGAGTGCCCCCAGCTGTCGGCAAATAATTTCCTGCCCCAACATTGGAAATCGACTGATCCACATAGCCCTTGGTCGCGACTTGCCCGCTGCTGGTCGGCGTCGGAACACTTGGCGCGCTGGAAAATACTTTTGCGCCGCTGATCGTCTCCGATCCGCCCAAATGCACCACCGCACTGTCATCCGCCTTCGTCGCCAGCGCGGAATTCACATACTGCATCGACACCGCTTGCCCCGCCACACCCGACCCGGGCGTCGCCCGCACCGCGGCCAGGTTCACCGGAGAATTCGTCGGCACCACCCAATCTTCGGTCTTCACCTGTCCAGATCCGATCTGGTAGACGACGGTGTAATACGCTCCAGCCGGAGTCGCTCCCACATTCGGCACCAGCGCCACGCTGAGCGCTCCGTTCGCTCCCAGCGTCACATTCTTCGATCCTCCCGCCACCGCCGCCCCGCTCGCCGTGACAAACGCCGGCCAGGTAATGATCAAGTTCCCCTGCGCCGTTGTTCCATCGGCCAGGTACACCGTGTCGGCCACGGTCGTCGTAGCCGGACCATTTTGTGGAACGGGTGCTCCCGTAGCCGAAAGCTGGAGCCCGAACACCGTAATCACCGCCAGCAGCCAATAAAAAGACCGCCCCATAGGGCGGCCACCCGCGTCAAACATCGTCTCCTCCATCCCATCCCGGTCTACCGCGGACACTCCTGTCCGCCGATCTTCCTTCCGCTCATCACGACTGCTCCAAAGAACCAGGCAGCCCACTCAAATCCCGTCTCCTGATGCACTCATCCAGTTTCCCCAAAAAGCTTTGTCATCCCGACCGAAGCCGGAGCGTCAGACTCGAAAAAAGTCTTGTCATCCCGACCGAAGCCGGAGCGTCAGCGACGGCGCAGTGGAGGGACCTGCTGTTTCTTCCGCACGACTCCTACCTCTCCCGCCCCGCCAGAAACCCCCGCACGCTATCCACATACACCTCCGCAAAATCCGCTACCGGACGCCTGTCTTCAATCAACTCCCTCGCCTCGTTCACGCTCATTCCCTTGAGCCTGCACAAAATCGCCAGCGCCATCATCGGAGCCCGGTGCACTCCAGCCGCGCAATGGATGAACAGTTTCGTCCCCGGTTGTTTCAGCGCGTTCTCTGCAAAACGTACGCCACGCCGAAACATTCCGGCTGGCTTCGCTTCGAAATCGTCATTTGTCGGAATCCACAAAACCTGAATGCCATAATCCCCTGGCCCCAACCGCCTGTCATCGCACTCGATCTGCATGTCGATGATGTGCGTGATTCCCTCCTGCGCCACCTTCGCCATGTTTCCTGCATTCCAAATTCCGCCCCCCACCCCGATCCGTCCGTCCTCGTCCAGCCACGTAATATCCATCGGTCTATCAGATCTCTCTCGAATCCGGGTGCCCCACCCTCGTCGCGTCTTTTGCGACAGGGTGGGGATTTTGACACGGGTGGCCGACTCGTCGCGTTCTTCGCGAAGGAGCTTGCCCTGAACTTGTCGAAGGAGCCTGCCCTCAGCTTGTCGAAGGGTGGGGATTCCGACCTTCGGCTTCATCCCCACCCACACCGCTACAGGAGGTTCTCTTCGCACCAAACTCCGCCCCATTCTACGGCATCGCCGCGTCCAAAATTTCCAACATCAAACCAACCCGGATGCCCGTCTTTCAAGTTTCTTGTGAGAAAGCCTACCCTGAGCCGGGTGCCCCGTTTCTCGCGTCCTTTGCGAGAAGCGGGGGGCTTCGCCACAGGCCACCCCGCACTCACACCAGCACTGCCTTGTCCTCCTCGCAGGCTCCCAGCTTCGCTCCAGACTCCTTCTTGCCATCCTCCTCCGCGGGCAACTTCGGAGAACTCACCGTCTGCGGCGCATCCTCCTCATCCCGCGCGACCGGTTCGTCCGGAATATCCAGCCTGCGCAGCAACGTCTTCGCCAGGCACTCTTCATCCGCGCTCGCCTGACTCCCGTCAGTCGCCTCCGGAAAAATTTCTGCCACTTCGAATAGGTATTTCACCGTGGCTAGTTGCCCCTTCTTTCCCTCGCCGATCACTGCCTCAGCCATCTCTTCGGCCTCCGACTTCACCAGGATGGCAATGTTCTTCCGCACCTCTGCAGGATTCAGTTCTTTCTTTCCCCTCCCCGCATTCTTCCTCTTCGCTGTCTTCTTCGTGGTGGTCTTACCCTTCGCCTTTTTCTTTATCATGGCCCTGTACTCGGCTTCCTTGGATTAATTTCTTCGTCCAAAACACAGAGGGCGCACCCGGTAGGTGCGCCCTCTGCGAGAGTTTTTCTTTTTTCTCACTCTCTATATCCAGAATAGCAAATTGCTAAGGGTAAAGTGGACATTTTGGGAAGTTTTTATTTCCCGTCTTTCCAGTCACTTGCATCGAGTGCGCCACTTTTACCCCCTTGACAAGATTCTTTCCGGATCCACCGAATGCGCCGAGATGCGGATTCGTGGACTATTCTGACGCCCAAAAAGAGAAAAGCGCGTCCAGAGAACGCGCTTTCCTTAAGAGTTGTTCTTTTTTCTTACCCTCTATATCCAGAATAGCAAATTGCTAAGGGCAAAGTGGACATTTTGCAAACTTTTTATTTCCCATCTTCCCAATCACTTGCAGCAATTCGCTCGTCCTCACCCCCTTGACAAGATTTTTCCCGAGTCGAGCCCAGCCGCTCCATCAGCCCAACCTCGAGCAGAATTTCACACAACATATCCAAAACTACAGGCGTACACCGTCGCACTGTCTTCTCATTGCAGTGCAACAGCTTCGCTGTGGCCCAGCGGTCATGCTCCTGCAGAATGTGCCGCGCAATCAATTGCCGCGAAAATTCATCCAGCCGTTCCAGGCACCTCTCCATGTCGTGCACGAAGATGACCCGATCTTCAAACGTCACCACGGTGTACGAAGTCACCTTCGCCCGAAAGAACTCGCGTCCCAGCAACGACGGCAACCGTCCCGTCTCGATCGAGTACTGCATGTAGCGCCGCAACATCGCCACCACTCGCCCGCGATACGTTCGCCGCTCCCGTTCGCGATCCTCCGCCGCGGCCTGCCGCGCGTGCCATGTCTGCTGCACCATCTCCGTCGCCGCCTCGCCCGCCGCTGGAAACTGGTGCGCCGGAAGTTGGTCCGCCGGGCGCTCACTCAGCAGATCGTCGGTCAACTCGCCCGATCGCTCCCCCTCGCCTCGTCGCAACAAAGAGTTATTGCTCGCGCTGCCTTTCCCCTGATCCGCCTCCGCCGAGATCTCAATCCCGCCGCTCATGCGACACCTCCCGCCGCTTCAAAGTCCTTCAAGTCCTCCACGTCGATCTCGAACTCATAGTCCTCCACCGCCGTGTGCGGACGCACCGGCAGCGCGAGTCTTCCCGGCTTCTTCTTCGGAGCCGGCAAGTCCGCCACCTTGCGCCGGCACTTCTCGCAGTAAACTGTTCCCGCGCCACGTTCCCGTACCCACAACCCTCCGCAGTGCTCGCAATACTTCAACTCCACGCCTACCTGTTTTGTCTTGTCGCCGTTATGATCGCTGCTCATCACTCCTCCGAAATACTTGAATTCAAGATTTGAATTAGAAATTCCGTCCCAAGCTCCCCGGAAGCCGAAAGCCCGGCAGCCGGTAGCCGAAGAACAAAAAGCCCTGCGTCGATCCCCGCGGAAAATTGCGGGAACCGAACGCAGGGCTCGTTTTTCTTACGATGACCTGCTTGCGCTATTTAGTTTTTATGGAGTCCCGAAAGAACGCCCCATCGCCGCCCTCATCCACTTTTGTTCGCCGCCTGCATCCTCCACTTCTACAGTTTGTGCGCGCTCTCGTCGTCCGCTCCTCCACCCTGCCGCTGGTGGAAGTAGCCTTCTTCATAGCCCGATTTCAGCACGCGTCCGTTCTGCATCACTACGCTCACTCGCCCTGTGAACCCAAGAGATAGCAGCAGGTGCTCCATCGACGCCGACAGCACTTCCGCCGACTTCACTTTCCTGCGAAATTCGCCGAAGTTCTTCTCCTCGTTCAAGTTATCCCGGTGACTCGTCATTGGCTTTCTACCCTCGAGCATAGTGGCCTCTAGGATGCCGCGATCGTATAACTGTGATTTTTCTCAGTCAAGGTTGAATGGCCAAACCCGACCTGTGGAAAACTTTCCCCTTGCTTCCCTCGCCTTATCCCGGTGCTATACTCCGCTTCATGAAGTTCAAAATCTTGCAAGATAATCTTCGCAAGATCCTGTGGGAGCGCATCGAGGCGGGCGAACTCACCGGGCTCCACCTCGCCGAGCAGACTGGATTCAAGCAGGCCCACATTTCCAACTTCCTCAACCGCAAGCGTGGCCTCAGCCTCGAAGGCATGGACAAGGTCCTCGCCGTGCAGCATCTTTCCGTTCTCGACCTGCTCGATCCCGCCGAAGTCAACAAGCGCGCTTCCATCCTGCCTCCCAGCGACGACGAATTTGAAAATGTCCTGCTCACTGATGCCTCCATTGCTGCCACCCAGCCCCTCATCACCAGCATGAACGTCAAGGAAATCCTGAAGTTTAAGAAAACCTTCTTGCGCAAGCTGAAAGCCGAAACCGTTGGCGATCGCTCCGGCTGGCAGCGTTTCGTGCTCATCAAGGTCGATGCCAAAGAGGCCATGAGCATGTATCCGCGGCTCATGCCTGGGGCAACGCTCTTGATCGACCGCCATTACAACGCACTCAAGCCGTATCGCAAAGGTGAATTCAATATGTACGCTGTTCTGAAAAACGATACTTGCACGGTGCGGTATGTCGAAGAGGCCGGAAATCATCTAATCTTGCGCCCCCACAACCAGTCCTCTCCTATCGAAGTCATCACCATGGAAGACCGCAAGACCGCTCCCGACTACCTCGTCGGCCGCGTCTGCCACGTAGGCCTCGAAGCCTAAATCCAAACCTCGCCCTGTCATCCTGAGCGCAGCGAAGGATCTATGCAGTTTGCTTGCTCCAATGCAGCTGTCGGCGAGAATAAATAGCTTCGGCCCGCAAGAAATGCGGGCCGAAGGAAAACGAGTCATCGCCGCAGCGGACTCCGCGTCCTAGAAGCTGAACTTTACCGCCAACTGCATCTCGCGTGGCCCGTTGCCTGACGTACCGAAGATCTTTCCAAAGTTTCCCGTATCGTCGACCGTCGTATCGGGAGTGCCGAACACGGGGTGATTGAACGCGTTCCGTGCCTCCAGGCGTATCTCAACGAACATCTCCTCGTGGACCGGGAACTGCTTCGCGATCGACAAGTTAGTCGTGAACGACCACGGCGATCGAATGCTGCCCAGCGCGCGCGGCGCATTGCCCAGCGTGAAGTCTGGGGGGCGAGAGAATATGGTGTTATCTGCAAAATAGTTGTCCACCCAATCCGAACCATGATTGCGTGTAGGTGTTCCGGAGATGTTGGGCCGCATCGCGCCATACGTCGGGATCGGGTTCCCATCCGCCAGGGTGAAGGTCAGCGGCCGTCCGTCGGCAATGCGCCAGATGCCATTTGTCTTCCACCCACCAATGACCATTTCCGCCCAGCGCGGCATGTTCCCCAGCAGCGCCCGGTTTCTCCCGAACGGCAGATCGTAGGTGTAGCTGGCCTGAAGGACATGTGGAATGTCAAACGTCGACAGGCTGCGCTCCAGCCACGGCTTGTTGGGATCCTGCAGGCTGGTAAAGCTGCCCAGCCAGGTTACGTTGTCGTCCGCCTGCGACGAATTGTCGATGGACTTCGAATAAACATAAGTCACCAGGAACTGCAGTCCGTTGGAGTATCGCTTTTCGGCGCTAAGTTGCAGTCCGTGGTAGATCGAAGCACCAATGAGCTGCGGTTCGATGGAAACGCCGGTGAACTGCGGATAGGGAATCAGCAACTGCGTGTACTGAACCGTTGGGCTCGACAGGGAGCTGTTGGGGTCCGAGATGACTGAAGCGAGCGGATTGTTTATGTAGGTGTTGAGGCAAGCGATACTCATGACTTGGCATGTTGGCTGGTTTGGGTCAGGCCCCGCAGCCGGTATACCCTCCACCCACGGGCCCAGGTGGTCGATATAGTTGGAGCCGCTGAACGGCAGGTGGGTGCCTTTCTTGCCGATATATTCCGCGTTGATCACGACGTTGCCACGCAGTTCCCGCTCCACCCCGAGGCTCCAGCTCTGGTCATACGGCGTCTGGTTGGCGCTGGCAGTGCGGAAAGGACCGTTCGCGTTATAACCAATATCGTTCAGTAGACCGAGCGAATTCCCGGCGGGCTGAGTCAATCCATTGGGATATGGATTACTCAGGTGCAGGTAAGGAATCGCGCCGTCATTCTGATAGGTACTGATCACATTCGTGTATTGATTGAAGCCCTCACTCCCATAGGGCACCACGCCAGTGACGCCCGACCGGGATTGACCGTAGTAAATCCCGTAGCCACCCCGAATCACCATCTTCGGGGCAAACTGGAACGCGAAGCCGATTCGCGGCTGAAAGTCGTGCCAGTCGGTCACATAGTTGGTGCGCTGGTTTGGGGTTACAAAAACCTCGCCGCCCTGCAGTGGGAGATTCACCCCCGGTTGGCTACTGACCGGATCGGTGTAGCTGACGCTTCCCCCGCCTAAGGGGCTCGTCACATTGGGATCGAACCAGTTCTGCCGGTTATAGCGATCGGTGCGGGGCAGGGTAACGTCATAACGCAGGCCCAGGTTCAAAGTCAGTTTTGGAGTGACCTTCCAGTTGTCCTGGCCGAAGAAGCCGTACTGGAAGTTTTCGGTCGCCGGCCGGAACTGGATTTCGTAGTAGGAGTTGCCGTTCATCGTGCCCATCAGGAAGCTTGCGAAAGAGTCCCCGCCGCAATACGCAATTCCGGTATTTCCGTAATTAGGATCGTTTACACCCGGGCAGGCTGCGGAACCGCTCTCGTCGAAGCTGAAGATGCCGACCGGCGCGTTGGTCTGGATATAGTTCATCTGGTGCAACCGCCCGTCAAAGCCGAACTTCAACTCGTGCTGGCCATGCACCTTATCGAGCGTGGCCGATAGTTGGCCTGTATCCTGACCGAGCCGGTAGTTGCCGTACGGATCTGTGCCGGTGCTCGTCCCGCCGTTGTTCGCATAGGTATTTACATAAATGGCGGGCACCCCCGTGAATCCGTTGCTCTGCAGATAAGACGGGAACCCCAATTTGCCGAGAGGATCGTTAACGCCGTGAGAGTTGTAGGCGTCGATGTGCCAGACGCCTCGCGTGAAGCCGAGCGTTACATTCAGCAATAAGCTTGGACTGAACGTATGCGTGTCGTTGATGGCGAACAGGTGGGCGTTGGTCCATCCCGGACCGCCCTGGCAAGGGTCCGTGAAATTCTTGAAGCAGTCGAGGCCCTTTCCATGGCTGTACTGGTAAGAGTATTTCACGCTGACCAGGTTCTTCTCGTTGAAACGGTGGTCGACCTTGATGTCGTACTGATCGTTGTAGCTCAGACTTGAACCTGATCCAAACCAGTTACTGTAAATGCCCTCCTGCGGCGTGTTCGGTTCCGGATAAAGCTGCAGCATCTTCTGCGCCACGGGATCGATCAGATTGCCAGGCACTCCGGGAGTCGGTCCAAGACCGTTAGGCAGGTTGGGGTTGCCGGGACTGGTGTAAATGCCAACTCTGTTGAAGGGAATGTAAGTATTCGGACCGGTTGCCAGGGCTGCGCCCACATTGCCGTCGTACGTGCGTTGGTATGGGTCGAAAAGTTGCCCGGCCAGAACGCTGCACAGGCCATTATTGTCGAAGGTTCCGCCCTGGGCCGTGCACACCTCGCCGAAGTCGCCCTGGTTGCGCATCAGATCCGTCGGCACGCCGAACGTAGCCGTGCTCAGCCCTGTCGAGCGCAAGCCATCATAATCAACGAAGAAAAAAGTCTTGTTCTTGATGATCGGACCGCCAAAGGTAAAGCCGAAATTGTTCCGCCGCAACGGGGGCAAGGGTTGCCCAGCCCGGTCCGAGAACCAGTTGTTCGCGTCGAACAAATCGTCACGCACGAAGTCATACCCGCTCCCATGAAACTTGTTTGTCCCGGAGCGCGTGATCATATTGACCACCGATGACCCGGAGAAACCATACTCCGCGCTGAAGTTCGTCTGCTCCACTTTGAATTCTTCCACCGCCTCGGGAGACGGAAGATAAGTCGCCGCCGTAATACCGCCGTTGGGCTCGGAGTTCGTGACCGAAGCGCCATCGGTCAGAATGTCGGCCTGGGCGCCGCGACTTCCATTGGAGACAAAATTCGTGCCGGTGCAGGTGACGTCGCATTGGTCATCCATCTCGGTCACGCCCGGCGCCAGATTGACCAGTTCAACTACATTGCGGTCGATCAACGGCAGGTCATTGATGAACCTGCGATTGACGACCTGGCCGGTTTCCGCGTCCTGGGTTTGGATGGCCTGCGCTTCCCCGGTTACCTGTACCGTCTGGCTGGCGCCCGCAATCTTCAGGGTCAGATTCGTCGTGGCATTCTGATTGATGTCCACACTGAACCTGGCGCTCAGCGCCTTTTCGAAGCCTTTGGCGTCGGCCGATACCGAATACAACCCTGGCGGAACGGAGCGGAACAGGTAGCGCCCGCTGCTGTCGGATGTCGTATTAAACGAGAATCCCTTTTGTTGATCGGTGAGAACGACTTTGGCGCCTTCGACCACAGCTCCTGTAGCGTCGGTCAGTGTGCCGCCCACCGTCCCGAAGTAGGCCTGACCGAACAGCACGGCAGGAAGCACGATTGCGACGATGAATGGAAGGAACGCTCGTTGGCAGTTCCGAGAAAGTGACCTGGATGTCCGCATCGAAATCCTCCCGGGGCCATGAAACAGACACAGCCCGATGTCTCTGCAACTCGTTCGCGGAAATCGTACACAAACTCGCGCCTCTGCGCCAGAGGCACGCAAGAATCGTTTTAATAGCACTTTTTCTTCTTGAAGGTGGAGGGGCGATAGTGCTAGGGAATGGCCGTAGCGCCGCCGTCCCGGCGGCTGTCAAGCGGGCGTCCCCGCCCGCCCCGCCGAGAGCGAAACGAACCTTGACAAGTTCCTATTGGGGCCTGTCTTGAGCGAACGCGCAGCCGCGCAGACAACGCTCAAGCGAAAGAAGAAACTGGCGACGCGGCGTGCTTGGTGACATTGTTGTCCGTCGCCGTCGCCTCGCGTGCGTCGCCTTGGGGGGGAATTCACATTCCTTCCGGTGTCGCTCACCGAATGGAAACGGATCGCACCGGCTGCTGCACTACTTCAAGTCCGCCAGGTCCGCCTGCAACTGCGCCATGCTGAATCCCTGCGGGGCTTGCTGCTGGTTGTTGAGATAGTCGGGGCTCAGGATCGCGTACGCTTCGTCGCAATACGCTTCCCAGAAAGTCCACGTCATGGTTTGCAGCGCTCCCCAGGTCACAACCGTTACGCCACGCGCGTCGTAAGCGACGACCGGAATAGCATGTCCACCCCAGGACCCCGGCTTGCCGTCGCCGGTCGCGCCCCCGGGAGGCACCGACCACGGCTGATGATTCTGGGTCTGCGCCTGTGCGCTGATGGGCAACTGCACCCCGATGTAACAGCCTTCGAACATGTACACCGCATCCATGACGTGGTTGTGGTTTGAGGGTTCGAGCGCGACAAACGCGCCGATCTTGTGGCCCGCAATGCCCGTCTGCCGCCAGTAGTTCAGCACATCGATCTCGACCGCGCCGTTGTCGTTGGCTCCGGTCGTGGGGTTGTAGCCCGTGACGGCCGAATACGCGGCCACAATCTGTTTGTTGGTGGGCACGATCATCTTCTTGCCCGCGTTCGCGGTCCACTCCATGATCAAGTGCCCGGCGGCCGCGCAGGTGCAGTCGCCGAGTTGGTCGTTCTCCATCATTCCCCAGGACGATTTCACCTTCGTCGTCAGATCGAAACTCGCGGGCGGCGTGGGCAGCGATGGCGTCACGTACGCGGCCATCTGCAGCGTGCGCGGATCGTGCCGGGCCGCACTCTTTCCGAGCTTGAGTTTGAGGGGATCGATCCGCGTTGGATCCGATTTCATGCGGACTCCTGCGCGGGCATCTGGCGCTGCAGGTTCCAGCTTCCTTACGGCCATGAGAATTCTCCTTTGCGAAATACGATTTTTTCAATTGCAAGAAGGGGGACCGGCCGCTCGCAGATGTCTTCGCAAACGGGAACTGCTCGACCGCCGAGGGGGAAGAAGCAGGGCCGATACTAGACGCGAGCCCAGCCCGGATCGTGGGGGCCCGAAGAATTGTTACGAAATCCGAACAAGCCGGCTCCTCAAGAACGGGCGCGGTCGCCGCTGTTCATTCGCGGACACCCTCCGATAAAATCGGACACCCGAGTCCGTTCCCATCGCCCGGCGCGATCAAGCAAGCCGTTCGTTCCCATCAAGTTGCAGCCGTGCCGCTTTTGGCTTCGCAATTGCCACTCCGTCCCCCATAGCCGTATCCTCACCCGGAGGACGACCATGATCACGCTGCTGCAAGATGTGCGATTCGCCATACGCCAGATGCGACGTTCTCCAGGTTTTGCGCTGACCGCGGTACTAACTCTGGCGCTCGCGATCACCGCCAATGTCATCGTCTTTGGCGTCTTGCAGGCCGTGATCCTTCGGCCCATCAATGTGCCACATCCCGGCCAGGTGAAGACGCTCGCGCACAAAGACCAGCCTTACCCGTTCTTCTCTTACCCGGAAGTGCGTGATGTGCGCGATGGGAACACCGTGTTTTCCGCCGTCGCGGCGCAGATGATCACGAATTTTGGACTGGAAGCCGACGGCGTCACCCGGCCTGTTTGGGGCGCCGAAGTCAGCGGACAGTACTGCGAGGTCGTCGGCATCCAGCCCTTCCTGGGACGGTTGCTGAATCGCGCGGATGATGATCATCCCGGAGCTTCAGAGGCAGTCGTGTTGTCCTGGTCCGCCTGGAAGAACGATTTCAACCGCGATCCCAACATTGTGGGCAAGGCCGTCCGTATCAACAAGCATCCCTACACCATCGTCGGAGTCACTCCGGAAAGCTTCTACGGGACGGAGAAGATCGGAGTGATGGATATTTTCCTTCCCATGGCCAACGAAGCTTCGCTGGATGGAGACGACTGGCTCGAGACGCGGAGCGAGCCGCATGTCTATTCGATCGTCCGCATCAAGGACGGGATCACGCTGCCGCAGGTGCAGGCGGACTTGGACACGATTGCGGCCCGCGTGACCCAGCAGTTTCCGAAGGAGGAAGAGAAGCTATCGTTGAAAGTGACCCGCCCCGGGCTGATGGGCGAATTCTTTGGCGCTCCGGCGCGTGGATTTCTAGCAGGAGTGCTCGGGTTGGCCGGGATCGTGCTGCTCGCGGCTTGCGCCAATCTCGGCGGCCTGTTCGCAGCGCGCACCTCAGACCGCACTCGCGAGATCGCCATCCGCATGGCGGTCGGATCGAGCCGCTGGCGCGTCGTCCGCCAGATTCTCGCCGAGGCGGTTGTCATTGCGATCGTCGGAGGAGCGGGCGCCTGCGGTTTAGCGTGGGTCACGCTCACCAGCCTGGCGAACTGGCATCCACCGTCGGAATATCCACTGTCGTTCCAGATACAGCCGGAGCCATCGTTGATCCTGATCGGGCTGCTGATTTCGTTGTGCGCGGGCGTGCTGTTTGGAGTGATGCCGCTGCGGCAGATTTTCAAAACCGATCCTCAGGATGCAATCAAGAGCGGCGGAGTCCAGACTTCGGTTGGACGTCGCTGGGCGCTGCGCGATGTGCTTCTGGCGGCGCAGGTCGCGCTCTGCTGTGTCACGGTCACCGCGGCATTCGTTTCGCTTCGCGGCCTGGGTAAGGCCATGACCATGAACATGGGGATCAATCCGAAGCACGCGGTCGTGGCGAAGTTCGAACTCAACCAGGCTGGCTATTCGAATGAGGCCTCCGAGCATTTCCAGCGACAACTGCTGGATCGAGTCTCGAATCTCCCGGGCGTTGAAGCGGCAGCCTATGGAACGACCATGCCGCTCTCCATGGATACGTCGGATTCGAACGTCTTCCTGCCAGACGCCAGCGATTTCAAGCCTTCCAATCGAGCATTCGATGCGTACAACTACTGGGTCTCCCCGGGATATTTTGCCGCTGCTGGAATTCCCATGCTGGTGGGCCGCGATGTGAGTTTCGCAAGCACTCCAAAGACTCCCGCCGTCGCGGTAGTGAATCGTGAATTTGCGCAGCGCCTCTTCCACACCGATGACGCTGTTGGCCGCACGTTCAAGAACAGTTCTGGGCAGCTGGTCGAGATCGCAGGCGTCGTGGCCGATGGCAAGTACTTTTCGCTCACCGAAGATCTACCGCCGGTTGCGTTTTTTCCCATCTCGCAGGGAGCGACCGGTCACACCTCGTTCGTGGTTCGGATGCGGCCCGATTCCTCTGACCTGGCTGTGATCGACATGGCAGCCACGGTGCGAAAAGTGATCCGCGATCTGGATCCTGCGATCCCCGTCCGGGAATGCAGTCCGTGGAAAAACCAGCTCGGTCTGACCTTCTTCGTATCGCAGGTGGCGACGGCCGCGCTCGGCCTGTTTGGCGCTTTTGGATTGCTGCTCTCGATCACCGGAACCTTCGGCCTCGCCTCGTACACGGTGAGCAAGCGGCTGCGCGAGCTGAGCATTCGTATCGCGCTCGGTGCGCAGGCGAAGGAGATTCTCGCGGCCGCGCTCGGCCGCATGCTCATCCTGCTGGCCAGCGGGTCTCTCATCGGGATGGTGCTCGGCCTCGCCACGAGCCGAGTTCTCTCGGCGATCGTCTACCAGGCGACGGCACAGGATCCAATTGTGCTGGCTGCGGTGGCGCTGACGCTGGGGATTACTGGATCGCTTTCCGTCGCTGGCCCCGTCAGGCGTGCTCTGCGCATCGATCCCGCAAATGTGCTGCGGGAGCAATAGCTGCTCCTTCTACGGCACGAACGTCAACACCGTCGCTCCGGTGTATGGAATCGAAGAGCCGACTTGCGTGAGGGCCCCAGTCTGCGGATTGATGCTCAAAGCCAGCAGTCCCCCGGATCCTGTCGTGTAGAGAAATCCGCCAAACGGAGAAGCCACGAGCGGACCGCCGTGAATCGCGAACGGCGAACCGGCAAGTGCAGTCAGCGCTCCCGTTGTTGGGTCGATGCTGTAGCCAGAGATCGTTCCGTCTAACGCGTTCGAGACGTAGAGGAAATTACTGACGACCGCAAGGCCGATTGGAGTATTCCCTGCAGCGAACGGGGAGCCGGGCACCAGCGTCAGCGCGCCCGTTGACGCATCAATCGAGAATGCCGCCACCTGGTTGGTCGCCGTGAGAACCGTGTATACGAAGTTGCCGGTCGGATCGGTGACGACCTGACCCGGTCGAGTGGTGCCCACGAAGCCAGGGATCGTGGGAAAGGGCGATCCTGGTACGGCGGTGAGTGCTCCCGTCGAGCTGATCGTGAAGGCCAGGACGTTGCCCGGAGGGGCGTCGTCTGACGCGAACACGAAGCGGTTCAGGGGATCGACGGTCAGGTACAGACCGGTGCCACCCGGAAACGGAGATCCCAGGATCGGAGTGAGGGCGCCGGTGGTGTCGGCTTGCAAAGCGTCAATTCTGCCCGCGTCGCCGACATAAAGAACTTGCACGTTGCTGTTCACCGCGAGTCCACCGGCGAAACTTAATGGCCCCAGCGAAAAAGGACTGCCAGACAGCGGCGTCAACGCTCCAGTGCCCGGAGCGATCGCCCAGGCGTCGATGGAAGATGTCCCTCCCACAACCGCGACCGGGTTGGAAGCGTACAGAAATTGATTGTTGATAGCTGCCAAGCCGAACGAATTGGCCGGCCCGGAAACGGAAGTTGGCGTGCCGGGGATCCCGGTGCCATTGACGATAGGGAAGATGCTGATCTGGCCATTCAGTCCGTCGGCATACAGGAATTGGGGGACAACGCAGGCGTCACTAGTGACACTGCAGCAGCCACTCAGCGTACACACTTTCGTCCCAGTCGTGCCGCACCCTCCGAGCGCGAGCAGGCCCGCCAGACTGGTCAGGATCAGCGAGATCGCAAGACGACGAATCGCGGCTGTGGACATGGCCCCTCCTGCTATGAACTTTCTGTGAACTCTCGCCGAGCGTCGAAGTGATCTTGCCGGACGGAACGACGCTGCGCGGCGCCTGCTGGGACACTTCTTGCAGTGTCACACCTGGCAGTGTCACATGCGGTACTCTCACTTCGAGACAGGCCCGGTGGCGGTAAACCCGGCGTGATTCAGAAAGTCGCTATCAGGGAAAACATACCACCGGGGGACTTGAAGCGAGGCTAAGAATTCGCAGAGCACGAGACCTCAGTGAGTGAAATCGAGATATAACGACAGTTGACGAAAACGCAGCGCCTCGGAGACTGCACTACGCAGTGATCGCGATCACTGACACGGCTGAACTTCAAGCCGAAAATCAGCGCATAATTCTCTCGCCTCTCCGAAGAGCACTTCCCACCACGGGATGCAACACCCCCCCAGGCGAAAGCGCCCACACTTCTCTTCGAATCACGCGGTTCAACACGAGCTTAGTTGTTGGAGGCAACCATGAGACGCATGAGCATTCTGCTTTTGATTCTCTGCTTTTTCACGGCTTCCGCTCAGTGGCTGCACGCTCAAGCGCCCGCTGAGCCATCGCATCTAAAGCGGGTCATCCCACACTTTCCGCGCAAACCCGGGGCACGCATCGCGCACCCAGTTCGTCGCGCTGAGGCCGCACATGTTCCGCTCTCGGTCTCACCGAATGTAGTCTGGGTTCCGTGCCCTCCCGATGCGCAAAATGACGGAGCCCTCTGCGGCAATCTCCCCGTGCCCCTTGATCGCAAGCACCCCGCACAGGGAACCATCAACCTTTACTTCGAACTGTACCTGCATTCTGGTCCCGGACCTGCCGAGAGCGTCTTTCTTGGGAACTTCGGCGGACCGGGCGTCACCACGACCGGACTTCGTGCCTATTTTCTTTCCATCTTTGGCTCGATCCTCGATGCGCACGACATTCTTCTGATCGATGATCGCGGACGCGGCTCTTCCGGTTTGATTGTCTGCGATGAGCTGCAATATGGCACTGCTGCCTTCAATCCAGCAGTGGCGGATTGCGCCGCTCAACTGGGGAACGGCGATAGCAGTTATGGCACGGGAGACATCGCGCAGGACGCCGATGCCGTCCGCGCCGCTCTCGGCTACGACAAGGTTGACTACTACGGAGGCTCCTACGGCGGGGCCGATGTAACTGCCTATGCGACCCGCTTTGGGAACCATCTGCGCTCGATCGTTCTGGATGCATCGGTTGGAACGCCCATCGTAAATCAGTTCCGTTTCCCGCTTGAACAGTGGCGCACTCAGGCTGAACCGAGCATGCTGACATTGGATTGCCAGCGTTCGCCAACCTGCTCACCCGACCATCCTTTTCCGCAATTGGAGCTCGACGCGTTGATTTGGAGCGTGAGACTGAATCCGGTGGAGGGAGACGCGTATGACGCCAACGGCAACCTCATTCACATCCGAATCGACGAGGATGCCCTGCTCAATTACGTGATCGACAACCCAACCGGAAACTTCACCAGCACGGGTGAGGTGCTCGCCGCCGCTGATTCGCTGTGGCGCAGAGATCCTCAACCACTACTTCGCCTCGGCGCCGAGGAATACTTTCCCTTCGATTACCTCAACAATGGAGATCCTGGCTTTTACTCAATGGGCGCCCAGGTGGCCACAGCGTGCGTAGATATGCGCGAACCATGGAAGTGGTCCGATTCTCCGTCTGATCGAACGAAGCAATTCGACGCCACAGTTTCGGCCCTGCCCTTCTGGTACTTCGCGCCTTTTGGCAAGGAGGCTGCGACTGACGGCATATTCAGTTTCTTTGGCAGGGACTGCTTGTATTGGCAGAAACCCTCCGCTTCCTCCCCGATGGCTCCGCCTTCGCCCATCTACCCGTTTGCACCCACGCTGGCCTTGACCGGCGATCTCGACAACCGCGTCCCCACCCCCGAGGTGCGCAAGGTGGCAGCTTTCTTCCCCAACAGCACCCTCGTGCCGGTGGCCGAGGCTGGCCACGAGACCGTTCTCTGGACGCAGTGTGCTGCGAACCTGGCTGCGAGTTTCATCGAGACTTTGCAGGTCGGCGACACCACTTGTGCACAAACACCAGAGACTGTCTGGCCCGCAGTAGGACGTTTTCCACTGTTCGCGAAGGACGCCAGCCCGGCTGCCGTAGATCCTGGCGGTCACAATCAAATTGGCTTAGCGGAACGGAAGGTCGTGACCGTCGCTGTGGCAACGGCAACCGATG
Source organism: uncultured Acidobacteriaceae bacterium (assembly GCA_963701935.1). Classification (GTDB taxonomy): domain Bacteria; phylum Acidobacteriota; class Terriglobia; order Terriglobales; family Acidobacteriaceae; genus Sulfotelmatobacter. The sequence goes on from CAVPBT010000010.1 coordinate 527,368, forward strand.
CTCTGCAGCGCAGCATTGTCGGCTCCGGTAGCGGAGTGGGGCTGAGAGCGGGCACGTTCCAGACAAACTATGGCGACACCTCTTGGACAACAACGTTGACCAATTGCGCCTTCGCCAAAGACATCATCGTCAACGGCACGGTTACGTGGGACGTTTTCGGCGCGCTCACGGCCGACTTGACCGTGAGCGGATCGGGAACCGCCGGTGGCTCTCTGCACATTGACGGCACATGGGAGCAAGCGGGCCCTGTGGGCAATTTCACCGTAAGCGGCACTCTCGGAAGCAAGCAAGTGGACGTTCTCGTGCCAGAGGCGTAGCTCCGAGCACCCAACACGCCACAACTACCTGATTAAATCCAAGCCGCCCGATGTCTGGGCGGCTTCTCACGTGCATGTCGCAAAGGGTGTTTTTCCCGTTAGCTGTTGTTAGCAGATGGGATGAGAAGGCCGGTCTCCGACGGGATGCTATAGGCTCCCAAGTTATCGACGTGCTTTGAAGCACAAGAGATAAAGGAGACCGGCAATGAAGAAGATTAGCACCGCAGCGACGAAGCAGATCAGGAATTTTTCGCAACCGAAGCTGACCATCGGTTTGGACTTAGGGGATCGCTCGAGCTGGTATTGCGTACTGGACGAAACCGGGGAAGTGCTGCTGGAACAGAAACTGGGCACGACTCCGAAAGCGATGCGAGAAGTGTTCGGAGGCATGCCGGGGAGCCGCATCGCGCTGGAGACGGGGATGCATTCGCCGTGGGTGAGCCGTTTGCTGAGCGAGTTGGGGCACGAAGTGATCGTGGCGCATGCGCGCAATGTGCGCTTGATCGGAGAGAGCCGGAAGAAGGACGATCGGCTGGATGCCCAGACTCTGGCGCGGTTGGCGCGCATCGATCCGCAGTTATTGAGTCCGGTGAAACATCGCAGCGCGAAGGCGCAGGCCGATCTGACGGTGATCCGAGCGCGAGCGGGACTGGTGCGAGCGCGGACGGCGCTGGTGAATACAGCGCGCGGACTGGCGAAGAGCTACGGCGAGCGATTGCGCGGGTGCAACGTGCGCAACATGAATCCGGAGAAAGCGGAAGGACTGAGTCCGGAGTTGCAAGCGGCGCTGGAGCCACTGCTGGCGGCACTCGAATCGCTCAGTGAGCGCATCCGCGAGTACAACGAGCGGATTGAGAAGTTGGCGCAGGGAAGCTATCCGCAGGTGGCCCTGCTGAAGCAGATCAAAGGCGTGGGGACGCTGATCGCGCTGACCTTCTTGCTGACGCTGGAAGATCCGCATCGCTTTAGCAAGAGTCGCGACGTGGGCTGCTACTTGGGACTGCAGCCAGGACGACGAAACTCTGGCCAGAGCGAACCGCAGATGCACATCAGCAAGGAAGGCGATCCCTATCTACGAACGCTGTTGGTGCAAGGGGCACAGCATATTCTGGGTCCGTTCGGGGTCGACTGCGACCTGCGACGCTGGGGACTGAAACTGGCCGAACGCGGCGGGAGGAACGGCAAGAAGCGGGCCATCATCGCCACCGCAAGAAAACTAGCGGTGTTGCTGCATCACCTGTGGGTGAGCGGAGAAGCGTACGAACCGTTGCACAACAGCAGCCGGAGGGCAATGCCGGCAGCAGCGTAAAGCAAAATCGTTCTGCGAAAGGAAAGATCAAAAGCCCAAACCCCGAGTTCCGGTGACTGCGTCTATGGCCTGGCCCACTCTCATTCTCCAGATGGAAGAGAGGTCGACTAACAGGTGGCAGCACCGGCTGAAACGAGAACACCCAACTTGCACCGAGCGAGAATTCGCTCATCGAAGAGTGCGGATGGAAGGGTGGCGACAGTGGCGACTCGGTGGGGAGAGAAAACCTTGCCTAACAAAAACAAAGAATCGACTTGACTCCGACCGGCCTTCTCATGGAAGGCCTTAGCACTCGAATTTCGACTTCTCTCGATTCACTTCACATCCGAAGCGTTTGAAACTGGTCGGAAGATGAGTGCAAGGGGAATTCTTCGCCAACCATGTACTCCGCCGCTAGTTGGGATGCGAGTCACACAGTAACGTGCGCGGGTGCGGGAGCGGCCGGCTTACAGCCAGAAGTCGTGGTTCGGCGCTTCGGACGGACTGTGGCCCGCGCTGGCGGCGCGTCCCAGGCTGGGTTCCACCCGGTTGCGTCCAGCGCGCTTGGCCTGGTACATCGCAGTGTCGGCGGCATGCAGCCACTTCTCCATGTCCCCGGCAGTCTGGCCCGTGGCCACGCCGAGGCTCAAGCTCACCTGGACGCTCGCCCCTCCAGCCATAATGGCGCACCCCGCCACGTGAGTGCGCACGCGCTCGGCCAGTTCCCAGGTCTCGGCAATGCCGCAGCCGGGAGCGACGATGAGGAATTCTTCTCCGCCACAGCGCCCGACTGAATCGTAAGGACGGACCACCGCCGCGATGCCGCTGGCAATGATGCGCAAGACCGCGTCACCGGCGGCGTGTCCGCGGCTATCGTTGATCGCCTTGAAGTGATCGACGTCGATCATGATCAGGCCGACGGATTGCTGTTCGCGTTCGGCGCGCAGCAGGTCCCGCTCCAGAATTGCGAGAATTGCTTTGCGATTCCACAGGCCGGTCAGGCCGTCGCGCGAGGCTTCGCGACGCAGCGCCTCTTTCGTCACGAGCAGCCGGTTTTGGGTGACCAGCAGGCGCGCGCTCGAACACACAAATGACAGCAGCACAACGGCGGCGGCCAATCCCAGGCGCTCACGCGCGATGCGCAACGACATGAAGAGCACCAGCAACGGGTAGAGCAGAAAAAATATCTCGGTGTAGATCCGCTTCTCGCGCCGGGGAGGCTCGAATGAAAGTTCGGGAGCTTCCGCCTGCCTCCACGTGGAGGCGATGACGATGGGGACCACCAGCAACGCACTCCAGAGCAGATCGAACCATGCGCCCGTACCCAGACCGCGTCCAGGCCCGTAGAAATACAACGCATCGATGCATCCGGAGAGCGCCAGAAAAATTCCCATGCGGCCGAACAGCGCGCGCGAATCCCGCGATTGCGTGACCGCGGCGCGCACCACGAAAGCTCCGGCTACGAACGCATAGCCCGCGAAATATGGCGTCCACACTGAGTGCGCCAGCTCGCCGGGAGTTTCCGACTTGGGCAGATAGAAGAAATACAAATAAGCCGCTACACACACCAGCACGGCCTGCACGAAGTCGAGCGCGACCAGGGCGTCGAGGTGTCCAGCCTCGTGCTCAGGGTCGAGGAACATGGCCATGGCCAGAGGCACGAACCAGAAGCAGAACAGCAGATTGTTGATCCAGGAAACGAACGGGGACGCAGCGAAGTCGTTATAGACGCTGAGGCCCTGCGCAATCAGCCACAGGGAGTAGGCCGCCGCAGTGAGACGCCAGAAAGATTTCGCCAGTCCCTCGGAACGTAGGCTGGCCTGCGTCGCTGCGAAGATCATCACGATGCCCAACGTGAACTGCATCACGTCTGAGAGCATGCCGCCGGGAGGCTTGGTGCCGAAGGCCGCAACTACACCGGCGTGCGCCAGCCACAACAGGCCGGCCACCATCACGACAATGCGCGTGCGTGCCGATGCAGTCTGTTCCAAGAGAGATCCTGTTTATAGATACTGCGGCGGGGGGACGTAACCGGAATGCGTTAAGACTCGGCTATCCGCCAATGTCTTGACGGCACACTTCGACTGGAGCCCCAAGACCCACCAGTATCGCGCAGTGGGCCGATCTTTTCGCCTGACCATAGTACCTCTGGGGCGGTTACCAACAAACGAAAATCAGCGCCAGCCTGCAAGCAATCTCTTGAGGATTTCCACAGCCTGGCCAAGCGCCGCGAGTTCTTCGGGAGAGAGCGTGTCGAGGTGCGCAGCGAGGTCGGCGATCCGCAGCTGGCGCCCTTTCTGCAGCAGGCGATTGCCTTTGGCAGTGGCGCGAATGCGCAGGCGTCGCGCGTCGTGTGGATCTATTGTGATGGTGACCAGGTGGCTGCGGACCAGGCTGGCCACAATGCGGCTCATGGTTGGCGGCTTGACCTGCTCGGCGGCAGCGAGTTCGCCCAGTGTTTTCGGGCCACCGAAAACCAGCACGGAAAGAGCCGAGAGCCGTGCCGGACCTTCGCCCGTTTTGATGTCCTGCTTGCGCACGCGGCGCAGCAGGTGGATGGCGGCGGAATGCAAGCCGTCGGCAACGGCGAAGGCCTCGGGATGTGGATGGGATTCGGGCTCGCTCATCGGGTCTCCCGCCGTCAGATTTCGCTTGACGAGTGGAATGAAATATAGTTAGCTATGCTAACTAATATCACTTGCGAGGTCAAGAACATGAATACGGCTGCGGCGGGAATCGGGATTTCGCGCATCGGGCAGATCGCCATCAACGCGCACGATGTGGAGCGTGCGGCCGCTTTCTATCAGGATGTGCTCGGGCTGAAGCTGCTGTTTAAGGCGCCGCCGGGACTGGCGTTTCTCGCTTGCGGCGGCGTGCGGCTAATGCTGTCGCGGCCGGAGAAGCCAGAGCTCGATCATCCCAGCTCGATTCTGTATTTTGCCGTCCCCGAAATTCAGGCCGCGCATGCCACGATGAAAGAGAAGGGCGTGCACTTTGAAGATGAGCCGCACATGATCGCGAAGATGTCCGATCACGATTTGTGGATGGTGTTCTTCCGCGACTCGGAGGGGAATTTGATGGGGCTGATGAGCGAAGTGAGGTAGGGCTTCCGGCTTCCGGCGTTCGGCTTCCGACCCCAGACCCCAGGCTCTTGATTTGCTGATTTGCCTTTGCAGGGTGAGAATGGGCGCGGGGGCACGCCCATGGAACCAGAACGATCGTCCTCTTTCGGATGGCCTTGGTTTGCGCTGACCGTCGCCTTCGCGCTGCACGTTGTCGATGAAGCCACCACCGGATTTCTTGCCGTCTACAACCCAACTGTGACCATCCTGCGTGCGCGCTGGGGATGGTTTCCGATGCCGACGTTTGAGTTTCGCGAGTGGCTCGTGGGTTTGATTATTGCGGTCGTGATTTGCTTTGCCCTGACGCCGCTGGCGGCACAAGGAGTGCCCTGGATGCGGCCCCTGGCCTGGCTCTACGCCGTGATTCATCTTTTCAATGCGATGGGACACACGCTCGGAACCATTCTGGGGCACACGGTGGCGTCGGTGACGTTCCCTCGTCCCGCGCCAGGATTTTATTCGTCACCACTCCTCTTTATCGCATCGATCTGGCTGATGGTGCGGTTGCGAAGAACCGCGGCGTCCGGCTTACGGCGTCCGGCTTCCGCAACGAATCCTTAGAAGAAATCCGGAAGCCGAGAGCCGGAAGCCGGCAGCCGGAAACCGGACACCGTGCTCTGCTATCATCCCTTTCGGAGTGTTTTCGCACCATGGAATACCTCGACGACGAAGATTTTGAAGACGACGAGTCACCCATTCCTTCCGAAAGAGGAAGAGGAGAAGGCATCATGGAAGAAGGTTCGCATAGCGGTTCGGGCGCCTCGCGCCGCAACGAGGATATCGCACTCGATCTGATGAAGTTCATCGCCATGACCACGGGATACGGTCGAACCACCTCGTCCGGCGTGGGATTTCAAGGCACCGGCTCGGCGGCCAAGCCCGAGGACTACGCCGATCATCTGCTCGAGCTGTACGGCAAGTGCTTAGTCGCGGTGGCGGCAAAGAAGTAGTGCGGCATTTCAGAAGGCGGGCCGATGCGAGTCTACCTTGCAGTTTGTTTGGTAGCTATGTCGGGAGGCTTGTGGGCGCAGGGGACGCGCACGGCTCGATCCCAGATTGCACTCAAAACTTTTACCAGTTCGGATGGCGCGTTTCAGTTCCGATATCCAGAACTTCTTACTCCCTGCGAACAGAGGAAGCAGCAATCGGGAGACGGTTACTACTGGGTTCAGGACACTTGCGGTGGGTACGGTGGCGTCTGCGACGACGGTGCGGACCCAAACCACAACACCCTCGTCCGTTTCGCTTATCCTCGCAATCGATATACGAATACTCCGGCGTTCCAAGCGGCGGCGTTTGCTGTCGGAGTGATCGGCGTCCAAGAGGAGAAAGAGTGCCTGGCCGGGTCGCCGAACTGGAACGTCGATCGAATCGGGAAGCCCGCAATGATTGGGAGCGTCCTGTTTAACGTCTACGTGACAAGCAGCGCGGGAATGAGCCAAGGCATCGACGCAACTATCTATCGTGCATTCCACGCGGGCAAGTGTTATCAGCTGAGCATTGCAATGGCGCAGGCCAATGCGAAGGTCTTTGATCCGCCTGTCAGAGAACTCAGTAAGCAGGACGCGAAGGAAGTGAAGCGCAGCTTGGAACAAGCGCGCGATTCATTTCGATTCCTAAAGTAGTTAAGTGTGCCAGCTCTGTGTCTGCGCCTCGACTACTTGTACTGCACCCCCAGCTGATCAAACAAGAAGCTGAATACGTCTGTGTCCTGCTCGATCTGTTCGTCGAGGGAGGCACCGATTAGTCCATGACCGGTGCTCGAACTGGTGCGCAGCAGGATGGGGTGGTCTGAACTGGTGGACGCCTGCAGGAGTGCGATCATCTTCCGCGACTGCATGGGATTGACGCGGTGATCGTTTTCTCCCGTGGGCATCAGGATCGCGGGATACGCGGTGCCCGCTTTCACGTGATGATAGGGCGAGTAGGCGTAGAGCGCCTTGAACTGTTCCGGATCTTTTACGGTGCCGTACTCGGTGACGTTGAAGGCACCGTTGGGATCGAGCTCGACGCGCAGCATATCGTAGATGCCGACGTAGGAAACCACTGCGCGGAACAGGTCGGGGCGCTGCGTGAAGGCCGCGCCCATCAACAGGCCTCCGTTGCTGCCGCCCATGATTGCGAGGTGCGCCGGGGACGTGTAGTTCTGGTCGATCAGGTACTGCGCGCAGGCCAGGAAATCGTCGAAGACATTCTGCTTGTGCGTGAGGTTGCCGGCTGCGTGCCACTCTTCGCCGTATTCGGCGCCGCCGCGCAGATTCGTTTCCACGAAGATTCCGCCCTGATCGAGCCACAGTCGCCCGAATCGTCCCTGAAAGGACGGTTTCGTGCTGATGCTGTAGCCGCCGTATCCGGTCAGCAACGTGGGATGCGTGCCGTCAAGCTTCGTCCCTTTGCGCCGGATGATGTTGAGGGGGACGCGGGTACCGTCTTTGGAAGTCGCGAACTCACGGACAACTTCCGCGTCGTCGAAGTTGATCACAGATGCCTGCTGAGCGGCGAAACGAGTCGTGCTTCCGGTGGAAGCGTCGAAGCGATACAAAACCGGCGGCTCCAGAAATGAAGAAACGTAGAAGAGTACGTCGCCCCCGCCGATGGAGACGACTTGTCCGACGGCAGAGATCGATGGCAGCGGGATTTCTCCCTTCGGACTGAATGCAAGAATGGATCCGCCGGGAATGCGGTCATACACCGTGGGCGCAAAGACACGCACGCGCGAAGGGCCGCCCACAATGTCGATCACGTAGAGACGGTTCCACGCGGGCACGAAATTCTCGATGGAAGCGCGGTCGGCTTCGTCGGGCCCGCCCGCGGACTGCGGAACCACGACTTTGGCCTCGTTGAGATCGAGGTGAGAAATGGGCAGTCGCAGAATCTGGCCGCGGGGCGCGTCCTTGCGCGAGAGCAGGTACAGAGCCGGGTCGGCGCCGAACTTGACCGAGACAATGCCGTCTTCGAAGCGCGTGAGTTGGGTCCAGTGGCCGTCGGCGTCCATGAGGTAGTGGGCGAACTGGCCTCCGTCGCCGTTGCCCACCGTGGCAAGCAGCCAGCGGCCGTCGTCGCTGGCCAGAAGGTGGATTTCCGCGATGCGCGGAAAGTCTTTTCCCAGAACATAAGTGTCTTGCGCGGGATTGGTGCCCAGTTTGTGAAAGTAAACCTGCTGATAAAAGTTGGCGTCTTCGGGCGGACGCTCATTGCCCTGCGGGTAACGCGTGTAGTAGAAGCCGGAGCTGTCAGGCTTCCAGGCGATGCTGCCGCCCGCGGTGGCGAAGTTGACGCGGGGAACCACGTCGCGAAGTTGCTTGCCGGTGGCGACTTCGAAAACGTATGCCGCGGCATCTTCCGAGCCATTTCTGGAGAGCGCGGCGGCAACGTACTTGCCGCCGAACGAGGGCACATAGAAGTCGACGGCGAGCGATCCGTTGGCGCTGGCCGCGTTGGGATCGAAGATGACGCGGGCGCTGGCCGGCTCATCGGGAGAGCGCATCACCACCAGCAGCGGCTGCTGCAAGGGCGGCTGATGCTTCTGGGCGAACAGCATCCCGACGCGAAACTGCAGGCCGGAATACGTCACCGAGCGTGCGGCGACGAGCTGGCGCAGACGGCCGTTAATCGCCGCTCGGGAGGACATATGATCGAGGTAGTCGCGAGTGCGCGCATTCTCGGCGGCGCTCCATTGCTTCACGGCGGGGTCGTTCCAGTTCTCGAGCCAGCGGTAGTCGTCGGTGATTTTGACGCCTTGGTATTCGTCGGTGACTGCGCGCTCGGGAGTGTCGGGCAGCCTCGGAATCGACGGACCCTGCGCGAGAGCAGACAGCGAGAACAAAGAAACGAAGGAAATCTGCAGGAGACGTTTCGCTGGCATGGGGAACCCTTCCGGCAGGGGGTGGCGGGCATTATACAACGGAGCCCTGTGCCCGTTGTCATCCTGAGGACCACGTTTCTTGGTGGTCCGAGGGATCTGTGCAATTTGCCAGCAGCGCCTTGCCGCCAGAAAATTGCATAGGTCCTTCGGCCCGCAAAAGGCGCGGGCCTCAGGATGACAAACAAAAAACCGCGCCCTGTTTGGGGCGCGGTTCTGAAGCATCGATCTACGGGAGGCGCTCGCGGCCGACTGCCGACTTAGTGGCGCTTCTTGCCCTTCTTGGCCTTTTTCGCCGGCTTCTTCGCAGCTTTTTTCTTGGCAGGCTTCTTGGCCGCTTTTTTCTTCGCGGGCTTCTTGGGAGCCTTCTTCGCGGGTTTCTTTTTCGCGGCTGGTTTCTTCTTGGCCGGTTTCTTTTTCGCTTTCGGCTTGGCGCCACCACCGCCCGGAGCAGCGGGTGCGGGCTTCGGCGGGGGAGGCGCGGGAATGGACATGGGCTCCGGCTCGATCGCTTCGGGAGCCGGCATGCCGGATTCCTCTTCCTCTTCTTCCTCTTCGAAATCTTCTTCCAGCGACTCGCTGTAAGCGCCTGTGTCGCCGAATTCTTCTTCCTCATCGCGTGCGTAGAGAGTTGGATCGTCGAACGTCATTGCTCCTCCTGTGATTCAGTGGCGGCCGGGTGCGGCTGTGCGTCCTGGCTGCGGGCACGAAGAATTTAAAAGACCACCGGAACCTTCTGCTGGAACGGCGCGCAATTGTAGCACGACATTCGGTGCTGCCTGCAAGGACTCCAGATACAAAAACGCGCGTTGAGATTCGCGGGTCTCGATTTTATCCGGCAGCCTCCGAATGTTCCGAATCACTGAACCGTTTCAATCCTAGTTTGTCCACTTGGGCGGCTCTGCACGTCGGTTGGAGCGGTTTCGGGCTCGAATCCGGGTGCATCTCAGCGCCCGGCGAACCTCGTAAAGTGAACAAAAGAGTTGGGTTGGAGGCTATTGGGGAAGACGGGAGCCGGTGAGGACTCCCGTGCCCGGATCGCGGCTTATTGGCTCGCCGAGACGGATTGCTGCAGCAGTAACGACTACTTCAGAGACTTTACAAAAGTAGCTACGGCCTTGGCGTCGTCAGCAGACAGGCCGGCGAGGGCTTTCTTGTGCGGTGCTTTCTTGGCGTCGTTGCCCTTGGTAAGCAGGTCAGAGATCTGAGCATCGGTCAGGCTGGTGCCTTTCAACGCCGGGCCGACTTTGCCCTGGCCCTCGGGGCCATGACAGCCAGCGCACTTCGCTTTGTAAGTGGCCGCGCCGTCCTGCGCGAACGCGGGCAACGCAAGAGATACAGATAACGCGATGACGAGCAGCACGATGAGTGTGTGAGTGAGTCGCATGAGTTCTCCTTCGGATGTTGGAATGTGGGGGCCCGAAAGTCGAAAAGAATTGTAGTCCTGCGGCAGGCGGGAGTCGATGAATCATTCCCTGTAAGCGCGGTCCGGTGCCGTAGTGGGAACGAAGTGATCGTCATTCAAGCTGCCGAGGGTGGGGGCACCCCCTTCCAAATCTTTTCTCTTACGTCTTATTGGTTGCGTTTAACGAGGGTTAGCGCGGGATTTGCACGATCAGGATCATGCCGGGGCGGATGGTTGCGATGTTGCGGTTGTCGCGTTTTAGGGCGGCGACCGTGGTTCGATAGGCATTGGCGATCGAGTAGAGCGTTTCCCCGCTTTTTACTTTGTGATGAACGACCGGGGCTTGCGCAATTTCTTCCTTTTCAATCTGCGCCGACTTGGTGGCGGGAGGCTTCGTAACGGCCGTTTCGGTGGGCTTTGCTGTGGTGCCCGGATGTTTCGACTTCGTATGGGTCGAGGCCACTTCGCTCTCGTGTGCGCTCGGTGAAATCGGCAGATGCAGCGCCAGGACTTTGCGTCCGCGGAGGCTGTCGCCGTGAATGCCGTTCCAGCGGCGCAGCATTTGCGGCGAGACGCCAAAATTTTCGGCGACGGTTTCGACCGTGTCTCCGGCATGAACTTTGTAGCGCGTAATGCGGCGCGCGTAGGTTGCCGTGTCGCTCAACGGATGCTTGCCGGGCGCCACCGGGATTACCAGCTTGGCGTCGGCTTCGAGTTCGGAGCCCTCGAGGTGATTGGCTTCGGAGATCGACTTCGCGGTGCTGTGATAGTTGTGTGCCAGCGAGGCGAGCGTATCGCCCGGATGAACCGTGTGATAGCGCCACCACAGGCGCATGTCCCGCGGAATCGAATTCATCGCAGTTTCGTACTGATCCTTGGTTCCAGCGGGCAGGTGCAGGTCGAACTTGCCGTCACGCGGAGTGGTCAGGCGCAGCAGGCTGGGATTTAAATCCTGCAATTCGGCAGGCGTGGAATTCACGCACTCGGCCACCAGTCGCAGGTCTACGGGATAGTTGATGGCGACGGTGTCGTAATCATCCGGCTTTTCCATCACCACGTCGTCCAGCCCGTACTGCGAGGGATTCTTGGCCATGATGGTCACGGCCAGAATGATGGGCACGTAGTTGCGCGTTTCCTTGGGCAGAACGTTGCGGCGGTAGAGTTCCCAGAAGTCGGCGTACCCGGTGCGCTTGACGGCAGCCTGCACGGTGCCGGGTCCGGAGTTGTAGGCGGCCATCGCCAGATACCAGTCGCCGAACTGGTTGTAGAGATCTTTCAGGTGACGGGCGGCGGCGCGTGTGGACTTCGCTGGATCCTGGCGATCGTCGACCCACATGTTGTGATAGAGACCGTAGCCGCGTCCCCGGCTGGCCATGAACTGCCAGATGCCGCGGGCGCCGACGCGCGACACCGCCAGCGGATGGAATCCAGATTCGGCCTGCGCGAGATAGATCAGATCCTGCGGGATACCTTGCTCTTTAAAGGTCGACACGATCATGTCGTGGTAGCGGCCCGAGCGGGCAAAGGCACGCTCGAAGACGCCGCGTCCGTGACCCGAGAAGTACGTGATGTAGCCGGCGACCTGGTCGGTCATCATCAGCGGCAGGTCGGAGTTCGTGTTCTTGATCTCAGCCTGCGCCTTGGCCTTGACACCAGCGTCGGCGGCCGGGGTGAGTTCGTTGGTCACGTCGATCGGCGCCGGTTCGGATTTCTGCTGGGCATCTTGCGACGATCCGGAGTCGGCGGAGGTGCCCCCGGGGTAGAGTTCGTTGACGCCGGCGACGATGCGGTCGAATTCCTTTTCCAGGCGTTCGTCAGAGCGAATGTCGAGATTGCTGCTGAGGAGCGCATTCAGCGCGTTGTCGAAATTCTGCTTGGCTTCGTCTGTCTTGCCCGCCTGATGGTTGGCCAATCCGGCCTGGTATTCCTTTTCAGTCCGGGCGATCAAATCGGCGACCGGGTCGGAAGCAGGTGCTGGCGCTGGTGTGGCAGCTTCGGTGGACTCAGGTTTTTGAGTAGGAGCTTCCTGCGATTGAGCTAATTCGGCCTGCGGACCGGCTACGCGAGCTGGAGCGGAGGGCGGAGTCGGCCGAAGGGTCGGAGCCGATCCGGGTGGCATAAGCGAGACCGGTTTTTGGGCGGTCTGACAGGCAGACGCCGCTAGAATCAGCGAGGCGAGCACGGCGGTCCGGACATAGAGTCTGGCAAATCGCATATTTCTCTATGAGATACGTGCTCCCCCTTGTGTGAATGTCCGGTGAATTCTACCAAATCGTACGCGGATGCCGCGACCAGGTCAATCGCCGAAAAGGCACCACCACGGTTACTTTCGGCACCAGCCCCGGCAGGTTACTGGCTGCGGGACTTCAGACCTCAGACCTCGGACCTCTCACCTCGGCTTCCGGCTTCCGTGTTTGGATGACGATTTATTTTCGTCGGTTGTCGGACCTCGCGGGTCTCTTGCAACCCTTCTTACGGCTCCAGCGGCAACAGGTACGCCGGGTGGCTCCCGATCGTACCGCCGAAAAACTGGTGATCGATCTCTCGCATGTCCCAGGCGATCACCGCGTCCGGTGCGATCTGGATGGTGACGTCATCGAATGCGGCAAACACCGGACCTACCTTCGGGTCGGCCAGTGCCGCTGCGCTCAAGTACTTGCGGTGAATTTCTACGTTCTTTTGCCGCGACGCGTCATCGGTCAGGATGTGCGCAGTCCCGGCGATCGTGACACCGCAGCTGGCGGCGGGGTCGCGAGCGTCGATCATCAAGGAAGCCGTCGGCTTCGACTGCACATTTCGCGCTTTGCGGCTGCGCGACGACGTTCCCACAAAAACGTGCGAGCCGTCGAACCAGAACCATACGGCAACCATGTGAATCGAGCTGTTCGGATTCTCGGTGCCGAGCGACGCGATATATCTCCCTGCCAGCAACTGCTTGACTAGAGCATCGGTGAGCGAAGCCATAAGCTCTACTCCTTGGAGACTGAGTCGGTCCCTATTTCTACACCCGCCAGTAATCGGGCCGCCAGTTCTGAATCGCTTTCTTGATGTCCGCGCGCTTCAGCTTCTCGTTCAGCGTGCGCTCGACCAGCTTCGGGATTTCGGCGTCGGAGGCAAAACGCAGGCCGCAGAGCTGATCTTCCGTCAACTCAGGAATACGCGAGCGCAACGGCTCCGACAGCAACTGCATCAGCCGCAGGCGCTCTTCCAGGCGGATGACGCGATCCTGCACCTTGAGCGCGTAGAGCCGCTCCTTGAATGCCAGCAGGAGAAACGCCACCGCCAGCAAGATCAACAGGAACGCGTGAATGTGATCGCGAACATCGCCGTGGGTGATGTGAGCGAAAAAGTGCACCAGGGTCAGGATCAGCCCCAGGACGAAGATGGGAAGAATGTAGAAGTGGAAGGGCGGGTCCCAACGGGTGTGGTTCGACAGATTCTGCGCTTTCGTTTCGGCCATGATGGAACTCCTTGCCTGAAGACGAGCCAGTGTAGCAGAGCCGGTGCCGGTCCATCCGACCGAGAGTCGATTGCCGGCTATAAAGAACGCCAAGCTCGCTTCGATCCGTTCGACGCCGGAGAGCCAACCTCTGAACCACGAAGGACACGAAGTCACACGAAAGGAACCTGTCCGAGTCGGTTCGGATGTCTCAATTGCCGCGGCCTATGTTTGGATGGTCGCCGAAGCGAACTCCAGCCTGTGGCATGTAGAATCACCTGTTGCCGGAATCCATCTGGCAGGAGCGCGAATCCATAACTTCTATGAAAGCCATTCAGGTCAAACAACCCGGCGGGCCGGAGGCGATGGAACTGGTGGAGTTGCCGGTTCCGCAGGCGAAGGCGAATGAAGCGGTGGTGAAGCTGTCCGCTTCGGGTGTGAACTTTATTGATGTGTACTTCCGTGAGGGGCGCTACAAAGCTGCGACGCCGTTCGTACTGGGGCAGGAGGGCGCGGGAGTAGTGACCGCCGTTGGCTCCGGCGTGACCTCGGTGAAGACCGGCGATCGCGTCGCCTGGACCGGGCTGATGGGATCGTACGCGGAGTATGTCGCCTTGCCGGCAGAGAAGCTGGTTCCGATCCCTCCGGGAGTGACTGACCAGCAGGCCGCAGCTGCGATGCTGCAGGGCATGACGGCGCATTATCTCTCGCATGATACGTATCGGCTGAAACGCGGCGAGACGGCGCTGGTGCACGCCGCAGCGGGCGGCGTGGGACTGCTGCTCGTACAGATGGCACACAACCTTGGCGCGCGCGTGATTGGCACGGTCTCGACCGACGAGAAGGCGAAGCTGGCGCGTGAGGCGGGAGCGGACGAAGTCATTCTCTATATGCAGTCAGACTTTGAGGTCGAGACCAAGCGGCTGACCGAAGGCAAGGGCGTCGACGTTGTGTATGACTCGGTGGGGAAGACGACGTTCGAGAAAGGGCTGAACGTTCTGCGTCCGCGCGGGATGATGGTGCTCTTTGGCGGGTCGAGCGGGGCGGTGCCTCCGTTTGACTTGATTGCGCTGTCGCAGAAGGGATCGCTCTACGTGACGCGTCCGACGCTGTTTAACTACATGGCCACGCGAGAAGAGTTGGTGGCGCGGTCGAGCTCAGTATTCGGCATGATGGGGACTGGGAAATTGAAGCTGCGGATCGAACATACGTATCCGCTGGCGGAAGCGCAGCGGGCGCATCGCGATCTGGAAGGAAGAAAGACGACGGGGAAGTTGCTGCTGATCCCGTAAGTCTCCCCTTTGATTTGTCATCCTGAGCAAAGCGAAGGATCTGTGTACTTGGCGGTGCTGATGCTGCCGACGAGTGCATAGATCCCTTCGACTCCGCTCAGGGCAGGCTCTTCGGCCTGCAAAGAACGCGGGCCTTAGGATGACAGTGATATGAGATGAACGTTTAGATGACTGGGCGACAGGACGGATCATTCATGAAAGCAATTCGCGTGCAGCACACGGGCGGGCCCGAGGTGATGGAACTCGCCGAGGTCGCCGTCCCGCAGCCGAAGCCGAACGAGGCGGTAGTGAAGGTGTCCGTTGCCGGGGTGAACTCGATTGATGGGCACTTCCGCGATGGAAGTTTGCGGACGCCGCTGCCGTTTATTCCCGGGCAGGAAGGCGCGGGAGTTGTGTCGGCAGTGGGCTCGCAGGTGAAAACAGTGAAGGCCGGAGACCGCGTGGCGTGGAGCGGATCGCTGGGGTCATACGCTGAATATGTGGCGGCGTCAGCGGACAGCCTGGTTCCCGTGCCCACGACGATCACCGACGAGCAAGCCGCTGCGGCCATGATGCACGGGCTGACCGCGCACTATCTCGCGAACGACGCGCACAAACTGAAGGCGGGCGAAACGGCGCTGGTCCACGCGGCTGCGGGCGGCGTTGGATTGCTGCTGGTGCAGATGGCGCGCGCGATCGGGGCGAGAGTGATTGGGACGGCTTCGAGTGAGGAGAAAGCCAAGCTGGCGCGCGAGGCGGGCGCGGACGAGGTGATTATTTTCACGAAACAGGATTTCGAACCGGAAGTGAAGCGCCTGACCGGCGGCAAGGGCGTCGACGTGGTGTACGACGGCGTGGGCAAGGCGACGTTCGAGAAAAATCTGAACGTCATGCGTTTGCGCGGGATGCTTGTGCTCTACGGAATGTCGAGCGGTCCGGTGCCACCAGTGGATCCAGCGAAGTTGTCGGAGAAAGGGTCACTCTACATGGCGCGTACTACGCTCGCGCATTTCACCGCGACCCGCGAGGAACTGCTGGCGCGCACGGGCGCGCTCTTCGCGATGATCGCGGAAGGCAAACTCAAGCTGCGGATTGCGAAGACGTATCCTCTCGCGGAGGCTCCGCAGGCGCATCGCGACATGGAAGCACGGAAGATTGCGGGCAAGTTGCTGCTGATTCCGTAAATTCAAGATTCAATCTGACTTGTCATCCTGAGCGAAGCGAAGGACCTGTGTACTCGCCGGTGCCACCGGTGCTGCCAGCGAGTGCATAGATCCCTTCGACTCCGCTCAGGGCAGGCTCTTCGGCCCGCAAAGAACGCGGGCCTCAGGATGACAAGGCGGAGTTAGCGAATGGACAGTCGAAGGCGGCTGTCCCCAAATGTGCGGTTCAGCGTTTGCGAGTGTAGTGCTTCGCGTATCCCGGCGCTTTCTTCCCCGGCAGCAATCGCGCGTCGTCAATGGGCGCGCCCGCGACCATTTCCAGCGGCACGACTCCAGCCCACGTGGGGAATGCATAGTCTTCCTCGTCGTCGATGGCCGGGCCCTGGCGCACCTTCGCGGAGAATTCCTCGATCGGGACGCGCAGCACCGACGTGGCTTTGAGTTCTCGCTCATTCGGCTGGCGCGAGTCGGCCCAGCGGCCGGGCAGAATGTGCTCCGAGAGGATGCGCAGGGCCTCCAATTTTTCTTCTGGATCGTCTACCAGCGTTGCCTTCCCCAGCACTACAACTGAGCGATAGTTCATCGAGTGATTGAAAATCGAACGGGCGAGCACCAGTCCTTCGAGCAGAGTCACGGTGATGCAGACCGGCGCGCCTTCTTCCTTCTGCATCTGGCGCAGCATGCGGCTCGCGGCCGAGCCGTGAATGTAAAGGTTGGCGTCCTTGCGGCCGTACGAGGTCGGAATCACAAACGGCTGGCCATCGACCACGAAACCGACGTGACAGAGGAATCCTTCGTCGAGGATCCGGTACACAGTCTCGCGATCGTAGACGGCACGATCGGCTTCGCGGACGACACGAGTCCGCGCAGTGGGCATTGGAGTTTCGGACATTAGGGAAATGCTCCGGCAAGCGCCAAGGATGGGAAAACAAAAGTGTAACACCGGGATGTTGGAGGTCCAGAGTTGGTTACGGAGCCTGATACCGGTTCTCGCGATAGACACGCGTGAACAGGACGGCGACGATCGCCAGCACGATCGGAGTGAACACGCTGGCTTCGGGGCCGACGGTGCCGCCGGTGAGCCAGTTCGGTCCGTGAAACGCAGAGCCGAACAGATTGTGATACGGCGGAATGCCGCTGTCGGCTACGCCGTAGAAGAACGTCTGTCCCCAATCCCATCCGGCGTGAAATCCAACAGCCCACCACAGGTTGCCGGTGCGGCGCAGAATCAAGCAGAACAACAAACCGAAGAGCACGACCGAGAACAGGCCGAAAGTCGTTTCTCCGGGGTTGGTCTTGTGAGCCAACCCAAAGAGGCACGAGAGCAGAATGGCGGCCGGCCAGAATCCCATGCCGGTGGTGAGCGTGTACTGCAGATATCCGCGGAAGGAGAACTCTTCGGCCAGGCCAACGATCACGAACGTCGCGCCCCACGCCGCCGTTGCGGATACGATGGTGCTGCCATGGATCGCGAGTCCTGTGAGATGGAAACCGTGGAAGGCAAAGATTCCCAGCAGGCTGCCGCTGATCGACAGGAATCCCACGACGATGCCGATCCAGAAGTCTTTGCGGAATGCAAAACGCGCGGGCAAGCCGTACTGGCCGTATTTGCGGCGTTCGATGCGAGCCATGATGAGCGCCGCGATCGACGGGATGACGAAGAGCACTCCTTCCGAGATGCTGAGTCCCAGAGGAGTGAGGCCGGAGACGGCAATGAGGCCACTTCCGCGGGCCGCCTTTCCCCAGCGCGCGCATCAGGGCGAACGGGATCGCGAAGACAATCCCAACGGCGACCACTAGGAGTAGAAAAAGCAGCACGCGCCAGCCTGCGCGGATGCCGTTCGATCCGCGGAAGATCGTGTTCGGGGCTGGTGGAGAGAGCGGCGATGTTGATTCGTGTGGAAGCTGGCGACGGAGGCAACACGTCGGGATCATTCATAGCGAGGTCTTTCGAGGCGCGGAGTTTATTTTACTGGCTTCATCTATGGAATTATCAAGGAGAAGGTTTCGCCGAGCGCATGAGCGGGTGTGATTGCAGCGGAGTTGCATAGGTTCTTCGGCGGGCAAAAGGCGCCCGCCTCAGAATGACAACTCCAAAACAAAATCTGGATTCCGTTTGCACGGAATCCAGAGGAAAAGCCGCCAACCAAACCTCTACCAGTTCAGCTTGATGGCGAACTGGAATTGGCGCATGTCGTAGTCGGAAGTGGGCTGGCCCGCGTTGGTGAAGAGCGGGCTGACCGCAGAGACATTCACTTTGTTGGCGATGTTGAACATGTCGGTGATCAGGTCCATGTTAAAGCGCTCGCCGAAGTAAACGCGCTTGGCAATACGCAGGTCGTTGAACACGGTCCAGGGCGTGATCCCGGCGTTGCGCCCGAGGTTGCCGTCCAGTTGCAGCAGCGTTGGGGAAATCGTTGACGCGATGAAGCCGTTGATGCAAGGCTCCTGCAACGTGCCCGTCGGCGAATACTTGGATTTGTAGACGGTGCCGCAAGCAGGATCGACCGTGGTGTTAGGCCGGCCCGTCAAAGAAGACAGCTGGAGATTGTCCCCGTTGCCGGTGATGATGTTGAAGGGACGTCCCGACGCGATATCGAGCAGCGGGGCGACGGTCCAGTCGCTGAAGAATTTCCCGGTGAAGCCGTGACCGACCTTTCCGCTTTGATACACGCCGCTGAACACGAAGCGATGACGCTGGTCGAACAGGGACGTGGAGCGATCATACCCAGGGTAGAAGCTGTCCTGCGGTGTCAGCGTCGATTGCAGGTCGGTAGAGTCGTCGATGGCATGTGACCAGGTGTACGACGCCAGGAATTCGTAATGGTTGCTGAAGCGCTTGCGGAGGTTGGCAGTGAAGCCGTGGTAGATCGAGCTGCCGTTGGAGTAGTTGGCGTCCATGTCGCCGAAGGGGACGCAGCCGGTATAGCTCGGTGGCGTCGGATTGCAGTTGGCGTTGAATCCGGACGGAATTGCCGCCACCGCCTGGGGCACGCAGCCCGGTTCCGACGACGGCGATCGACGGATTTAGCCCTCCCGGTCGGAAGAAGTTCATTAGAGCAGGGTCGTTGTACGCGTAGGGCCCGCCTGGACCGCCAGCAGGATTGCATCCGCTGACCGTGAACGGGCTGGCTGGTGTTTTGATCAGTGGATTTGTCTGTTGAAGGAATAGAGCGTCGTAGTAAGCAGCCTGGAAGTTTGCCACCATCAAGTCGCCGCGAATCGTATTCGCATTGATGGGACGGTTCAGATGCCGTCCGCCGTTGAAGTTGTAGGCAAGACTGAGAGCGTATCCGTAGCCTAGGTCGCGTTCCAGCGTGATGTTTGCCTGCTGCGCGTACGCGTAGACGAAGTTCTTGGCCTGCGGATATCCGAAGGGCTGGAATCCGAGCGGCAGGAACGTCGGATTGGTTGAGACGGCGTTCAGGTAGTTCTGGTTTAGGAACACAGACTGCGGGAAATTGAGAGACTGAAACTGTTGCTGGTCGGGCAGGTAGCCAGAGATTGGCATTCGCTTGCGGATAGGGCGACGGAGCGCACTGTGGCAGCCCCTGCAATCCCTGAAAAATCGGAATAGCATTCAAGTTGCCAGGATTGCCTGCGCCAGTGCATGGCCCAGTGCCCGCAAAGGCGAGCTGTCCACTCGACGAACCGTCCGACGCATCACCGAGGAAGTACAAGCCCAGGAGCGGATGGTCATAGAACATGCCGTACGACGCGCGCACAACCGTCTTGCCGTCCCCGCTCGGGTCCCAAGCGAGTCCAATCCGGGGTTGAAAGTTGTTCTTGTCGGTCTGAATGCCTTTCTGCAAACCCAACAGGTTGTAGGCGGGAAGAGCCAGCCCTTGGGGAGCCGCAAACTTGGGAGGAATCTCGACGTCATAGCGCACGCCGTAATTCAGCGTGACGGTCGGACTGACACGCCATGAATCCTGCCAGAACGCGCCAATGGGAATGTTCTTGAATTTGTCGCTGGGACTGCCGATGCCCTGAATGAAGTCGCCGGGAAGGCCGGCACCATAGGACTGTACGGGAGACAGGTCTGGGAAAGCCGGAAGGCCAGTGGGCGCCACAAAGCCCAAGGTGGCAGCGCTGAAACCACCGAAGTCGTACACGCCGCCATAGTTGACAGTGAAGGTCGCGGTGAGCGGAAGATAGTTCACGTCCCCGCCAAACTTCATGTTGTGGCGGCCGACAGTCCAGGTGAAATTGTCGGTGAACTGGTAGCGCTGCTCTACGCGCTGAATGTAGGAGTAAGGCTCGCGGCCGAAGTAAGCGAAGCCCGGAATATTCACGGCCGGGTCGGCGCCGCCCGGAATCTTCGTGTTGTAGAAATACGAGAGTCCGCGGCGCGCGTACTGGAACCGGAACTCGTTCACCTTGTTGGCGCCGATCGTCCAAGTGTCCTGCAAAACGCCGGCGACGTCGCGGTACGTTTGCTCCGAGGTGCGCGAGTAGGCATTTTGTCCGACGGGTTGGGACTGGCCGCTGACTTCGATGCCGGTAACGGTGCTGGGACTGACGTTGCCGCGCAGAGTCAGACGATTATTGTTGTTGATGTTGTGATCGATGCGCAGCGAGTAGAGGCTGGTGCCTTCGAACACCGGGAAGTTGCCGGTCTGCGACGACAGCGTCTGGTAGGAACCCGGCACAGGAGCGCACGGACCCGGAGGCGCACAACTTGTCGGGAAGCCCGCCCAACTGGAAAGCCCGCCAAAGGTTATCGCCTCAACGAGGCCTGACGGCCACACACCCTGCACGGACTGCCCGGAGGACGCGCCGGTTAGCACGGCATATTGCTGAACTTCACCCGCATAGGCGGGACTCACCGCCATCGTGCCCAGAACGGCGGGGTTGGAAAGAAACGAGGTCTGATCCGGTGTTAGCTGCAGGTTCACAAGGCCTGCGGGGGCACCGAACAATGCCGACGCATCGAACGGGCTGAGTCCGAAACAGGTCTGGCCGCCGCTGGTCGAGCAATCTTGCCCGATGGAAGAAAATCCCGTCTCGTGACGCCGTGTGATCTCATACGCGAAGTAGAAAAACGTTCTGTCTTTCTTGATCGGTCCCCCAAACGCCACGCCCGCCTGCACCCGCGTATAGGCCGGGTTGGCAACCGTGCTGAAGGGGTTCACCGCCTGCAGGTTGCGATTGCGCAGGAATCCGAAAACGTCGCCGTGAAAGTCGTTCGATCCGGAGCGCGTAATGATGTTGACCACGCCGCCCGCCGCGCGCCCGTATTCGGCGGCGTAACTGTTAGTGATGATCTGAAATTCCTGCACCGCTTCCTGCGACACGGTGGAGCGCACGCCGTTGACCGAATTGTCGGTGGCGTCGGCGCCATCCACGTTTACCAGGTTCGAGCGGGCGCGCTGGCCGCTCATGTTCAGGCCCGAGGTAGGCGCGGCGCCGGTGTTGGGTGCGTTGTCGCGCACCACCTGCGAATCGGTCAGAGTGAAGTTGATGTAGTTGCGGCCGTTGATGGGAAGATTGTCGATGCGCCTCTGGCTGATCGTATCGGTCGTTGAACTGCGCGAGGTCTCGACCAACTCCGCCTGCGAAGTGACTTCGACAATCTCCTTGCCTCCGAAGACCGACAGTACGACGGGAAGCTCCACGAGTCCGCCGACCGTGACGGCGACACCGGTATTGGTGATCTTGGTGAATCCTCTGGCTTCCACCGTCACCGAATAGTTGCCCGGGGGCAGCAGTTGCGCGCTATAGCCACCCTGCCCGTCGCTGGTCGCGGTGCGCTCCAGGCCCTTCGCCACGTCCCGCACGGTGACCGTCGCATTGGTGACCAGGTTACCTTTGGCGTCTTTCACGGTGACATGCAAATCACCAGTGGCAGCGCCACCCTGACCAAAGCAAATGGCGGAGAGCAGCAGGATAAGGCACGACATGGAGATAGCTCTGATGGTGCGGATCATAAGGTTCTCCCTTGAACTCGCGAAGGCGAGCAGCCGGCGGGTACGGCTCTCACGGCAGATTGCCGAAGTCTTCACGAATGGCTTGAAAAGCTTTGACGCCCCGGTGGTTTTTATAACAGAACGGCATCCGAAAACAAGTAAGGAATCAGGAACACTATTTCCGGGGTGCTCCGGCAAGTTTTTTGACGGGCCCAGCAAGACAGCGAGGGAGTGTCAGTCGCGGCGGATATCCGGAATCTACAATGTAGCCGAAATGCGGACCGGGACCGCGGGATTCTGCAGCCTGCCCAGCAACATGGCGGAACCATTCAGCCGCTCGTAGCCGTGCAGGATGGGTGTAGCCGCAAGTCCGGAGTTCGGCCAAGCCAGGGCGGCATAGATTCTCACGAGAGCGAAGGCCGCGTTGCGCCGCAGCAGCAGCGCATTGTCCACCAACTGGCGTGCGGCTTCTGAGGTCTGGGGATCCGGTGAGAGTAAGGCGCTTTGTCCCATGCGAACCAGGATGGCGGCGTTTCTGCCCGCCGTCTGAACATAGGCGGCCATGGCGCGCAAGCGCTGCCGGCGCACCAGACGGAATTCGGATGCGGGCAAGCGGCGGCGCAGGTAATCGTCTTCCGCGGGGCTGATGAGGTTACGGAAGGCCGCAACGTCAATGGGCTGAATCTTGCCGGCCAGACTGCTGCCTTCGGAAACCTGCAGACTGCGGGAGATCGTGATGCCCAGAATGAAGATGAGTGCGAACGCAGCGGCGATGACGAGAATGATGGCGAGAATCATTGGTGTACCAGACGCTCCAGTTCCCGGTTCCAAACGTCGAGATTGTTCTCCGGCAAGGGAACCACAGGCTTGGTGGCAGCTTTCGATGGAACGAGGAGGAAGTACATCCAGATCAGCACGCAGAGGTGATACGTGGCCATGTTAAGAAAGGTAAAGAGCAGTCTTTCTCGTTCGTGCACCCCGCCGCTGGCAATCAAGGCGAAAGTCGCAAGATGGATGCAACTGGAGACACTCAGCCCCAGGGCAATTCCGAAGAGTGCCCTCTGCCACGTCAAACGGAAATAGAAGGCGAAGAAGAATATGAAAACCAGAAGGCCGGACTCAATCAGGTAGATTGCTTGCGACAACAAATTTGACCCTGAAATGATTCCAAATCGGCTGTTCGGCGGCGCGTAAGCTGCGAGGACTGCGGCAGTGAACACCAAAGCCACTCCAATGGCCCGGATCAGCACCTTTCCAAGCTTTGCCACGGACGCGTACGGTCCAAAAACGCGGGCGAAGATTTCGCTAACGAGCACGAACTTCAGCAAGCCCGTGACCAGCAGGCTTGCCCATTCCACGCGCCAATATGTCCAAGGACCGATACTTGGAATCACGTCAGCGCAGTAAACCGTCAATTCGCCGACAGCGCTAAAACAAGCGAACGCAACGAAGACGGGAAACTGCTTGACGAATCCTTGCTTCCACAGCACGAAGCCAGAGACGAGAAGAAGGATGTTGGGCGCAACCCAGAGGTAATGCCATAAGAGTGAGTGCGCCTGAAGCATGGCCGGTTGGCACTATACCGCGCCCCGCTGCCATAGGCAACGCAGTCGTGATCTTTGTTCGGTTTTCGTAAGTTCAGCAGACCGGATGAAAACCCCAGCCCGTTTTCACGCAAGATAAAGGACGGCTATGGTTTGCAAATGGTCTTCCCGCAGCTTGTTCCGCTGGACCCTCCTCCGTCGGCCCGAACTACGGTTGGGACCACCAAAGTGCTGAGAAACAGTACGGCTGCTCCGAGGACGAGTAGCATGTGTTTCACGGTTGTTTTCTCCTTGTGACTGCGAATTGGACCGTGATAATTTCATGGGCGCCACGGCGGGCGCAACGTGGCTCCAAACCTTTGAGCGTTCGGAATTCGTAACAAGATGACGCTAAAATCGGCTCTTCAGGACGTGAAAGAGACCACTCTGGCGGCCGTGTCGGGGCTGCTGGGGAAGCTGGCCTATCTGGCATCATTGCGCCATGAACGCGGGCGCTACCAGCACTGGGGGATGGAACTCATCCACGGGCCAGAGGGTTCCGAGCGAGCCTTGAAGACCGCGCATGCCGAGATTGTGGCTGGGGTTTTACGGACGCCGCTGGCGTCGCTGGTCGAGGATTTGCATGAATCCAGCCGTGGCAGCGGGGTTGCCGCGCATACCTATGTCGAGGGAATGCGCAATCGCCTGGGAGATTTGCTGCCCGGCGAGCGTCAGGACTCGCCGGCCGCCAGTCACCTCAGTTCAGTGCTGCTGGCGCTTTCGAGCCTGGAGAAGAATCGAGGGCGTGCCACTCGGTCAATTTCATAGCGACTCCCACGACCTGACCCAGCACTTCGGCTTCCTGCGGGTGCCGCAGGATCCGAACCGGAACAGGAGACAGCGGATGCGGCTGCAGAATAATTTCCTCGCGGCGCATGCTGCACCAGCAGCAAGTATGTCCGTCGCGGGTTTCCACAAAGTAGATGGGACGCTCGTATTCCGAGCGCCAGGAGCCTTCCACAACCTTGTTGCGGGATTCGTCGACCTGGATGAAACTGCCCGGCGGCAGGATCGGGTACATGGTGAAATCCTGCGTGCCAACATATCCGTAGGTGAAGTCGCTGTTGGCAAATTGCGCCAGGTAAGCGATGGGGACCAGTCCCCACTGCTCCACCATGCGGCCCAGGTTGGTGGTGCGGCGTTCGTCGAAGCCGGGATCCATACGCACGGGAACCTGCACCGACGACAGTCCGGCCAGGGCATCCGAAACGTGCGATTTCGGGGGCGAAACCAGGCCGAGATCGGTGGCCATGTTATTTAAATCGACGCCGTACCAGGACATGAGTTCGCGAATATCGCGGCGATAAATGACCGACAGGGTGTAGAGTCGGAAAATGCTGGGCAGAATGCCCTTGGTCTCGATGTCGGAAAGGCGGCTGGGAGGAATGGAGAATTCCTCGTTGCGATATTTGTCGGCGACGCGCGCGCTGGAGTTCTCGACGTCTCGCATCGTCAGCCCGAGTTTCTCACGCAGCGTGCGAAGGCTTTTTCCCGCCGGTAACATGGGTGCGCCTCCCTAAGAAAGTGGGGGAATCATATCAAACGGCGGACCGCTTGTGACCAGCGATCTGTGCAAAAAATTGAGCACCGGTGTGTTGTTACGAAATCCGAACACGCGCGGTGCCTTGTCAGTCGCGCAAACTCGCTAGTCTGTTCGATTCGCCGTTCTGGACCCGGCGCTGCTCCGGGGTTGTGGATTTTCTGTGCGTGTTCGGAATTCGTAACAGGCCGAGCGCAAAAGTAATGGCTTTCCGGCCTCTCCCGTCAGGGGTTGTTCCGCCTCGTTCCCCGTGGCTCCCCCGTCTCCCAGGAAATTCCAAGAAAACCAAGGATGACATTTGTCACGCTGGCCGCGTGATGGATGGCACTGGTGTGCTCGTTCCGCATCCGCGATGATGCCATTACTGGACGGGAACGGACGAAATCGATTTCCGCCAGACGGCGCCAAACGCGCTGGGAGGACTGAAGATGATCGCTACCTTGGAACAACCGCAGCGTGCAGAACTTCCCAACCTGAACGCGACCGTCGCTGGGCTTGAAGGCGTCAACATGAATTACGGAAACATCCGGGCACTTCGTGGCGTTGATTTTCAGGTCCGCACCGGTGAGGTCGTTGCATTGCTTGGACCGAACGGCGCGGGCAAGACGACCGCCGTGAAGTTGCTGTTGGGACTACTGCAGCCCAATTCGGGAAGAGCGCGAGTTTTTGGCGGCGACCCTACGAATCCCGAAAACCGGATGAGAACGGGTGCCATGTTGCAAGTGGGCCGAGTTCCTGAAACGCTGCGCGTCCGCGAGCACATCGACCTATTCTCCTGCTACTACCAGAAACCGATGCCTCCCGCTGAAGTGCTGGCTGCCGTCGGGCTCGAGAAACTCGGCGATCGCAAGTTCGGCGATCTTTCCGGAGGCCAGCGGCAACGCGTGCTGTTCGCTCTCGCCATCTGCGGAGATCCTGATCTGCTGTTTCTCGACGAGCCTACGGTCGGGCTCGACGTGGAAGCGCGGCGCATGTTGTGGGATGAGATTCGCCGCATGGTCTCGCGCGGCAAGACCGTGCTGCTCACGACTCACTACTTGCAGGAAGCGGACGCTCTCGCCGATCGCATCGCCGTGATCAACCAGGGCGAAATCATCGCCGAAGGGACTCCGTCGGAGATCAAAGCGAAAACCGCAGGCAAGAGGGTTCGCTGCATCACGAGCCTCAGCGTGAATATGCTGCGCCAGATTCCGGGAGTCACCGACGTAAAAGAGGATCGCGAGGCGGTCGAGTTGCATGCGATCGAAGCAGAGTCGATTGTCCGCGAATTGCTGGCACGGGACGCGGGCCTCTCGGGTCTTGAAGTCACCAGCGCGGGACTGGAAGAAGCGTTTCTGGCGCTCACGCAAGATGCGGGACGCGAAGGAAATCATTCGAACTGAAGAACGGGATCCACCAGCTAGGGAGGACGCAATGAGCACCGCTACCATGACATTGAGCAGCACACAAGTTCAGCGTTCGCCGCAACACACAGCGACCATTTATCTGAAAGAAGCGAAGTACGAGTTCCTGAAGAATCTGCGACTGCGCATGTACACCGCGTCGGTGCTCAGCTTTCCGATCATGTTCTATGTGCTGTTCGGGCTCGTGCTGAATGCGAAGCAGAGCCTAGCGGGCACGCCTGTGCCCGCATATATGATCGCGACCTGGGGCACGTTCGGCGTGATGGGTGCGTCGCTGTTTGGAACCGCAGCGGGTTTGGCGTCTGACCGCGGCCTGGGATGGCTGCAGGTCAAGCGTGCCAGTCCCATGCCGCCCTTCGCCTACTTCGCGGCCAAAGTGATCACCAGCATCATTTTCAGCACGATCATTGTTTTAGCGCTGTTCGCACTGGGAATCACTATGGGCGGGGTGCGCATGCCGGTCGCCGACTTCGCGAAGTTGCTGGGAACGTTGGCGCTGGGTTCGCTGCCGTTTTCTGCGATGGGGTTGGCTCTCGGATACTTCACCGGCCCGAACTCGGCGCCCGCAACCATCAACCTCATTTATTTGCCCATGTCGTTCTGTAGCGGGCTGTGGGTGCCATTCATGTTCCTGCCGAAGATCGTGCGCCAGATTGCGCTCGCTCTGCCTCCGTATCATCTTTCGCAACTGGTGTTGGGGATCGTTGGGGCGGGCCGCAATGAGTCGAACGCCGTGCACTGGGAAGTGCTCGCGGCCTTCACCATGATCTGCCTGGGCGTCGCCCGCATTGGATTCCAGCGTGACAAGGGAAAACTGTACGGCTAGAAATTGCGGCGAGAGTTACAGCTTCAGCCATTGAGGAACAGAGGCGTTGATCATGAGCATGGATGCGAAAAAATCGATGGGCTGGGCCGTGATCCTGATCGTCATGGGGATGGCGGCTCTGTACGGGGGTACGAAGTGGCTGACCCTGCTCATTCCCGCTGCTCTGCTGGTGTGGTATACGGCCAAGCCCCGACTTGGAACTGGCCGGAATTGACGGGAAGGTTGAAAATATAAAGATGCCGATTCTGGGCTCTCGCGAGATCGATCAAGATTCTCGGCCGCAAGGTTGGTCGCTGAAGCTGCGGCCCCTTCGGTCCGTGTTCCAAGACAGGGATCACGGGTGGGGTCCTCTGCTCTGGTGGCTCTACCTCGGCTTCTTCTTTGTTCAGCCTGCCGTAGAACACGTCAGCCGCACCAGATGGATATTTGACATCCTCGGGGCCGTGATCTTTCTCGTTCTTTACTTTGGAATCTTCCTGCTGGAGAGGCCGCGGCTCTTTGTCCACGTCGGTGGCATGGTGCTGCTGGGAATCCTGTTCCTTCCCTACAACGCGGGGGGATGCACGTTCTTCATTTTTGCGGCGGCCATGATTCCGTTCTTGGTCGATACGCAAGCGCGCGCTGCTGCAGGGCTTGGGGTAATCGCGGCCATTGCCGCGGGTGAAGGACTTTATTTTCGGGTGGGCGGATGGGAGCTGTTCTGGGCGGCTGGCTTTCCTATGTTCATCGGCGCCGGGAACATCTTTTTCGCCGAGCGCAATCGCATCAATCGGCAACTGCGCAAGGCGAACGAAGAGATCGAGAACCTGGCGAAAGTCGCCGAGCGCGAGCGCATTGCCCGCGATCTGCATGATGTGTTGGGACACACGCTCTCGGTCATCACGCTGAAGTCAGAACTCGCCGGGAAGTTGATTGACCGCGATCCGGAACGTGCGGGAAAAGAAATCCGAGAAGTTGAGCAGATTTCGCGCCAGGCCTTGACCGATGTGCGCGATGCCATCCGCGGATATCGCTCGCAGGGATTGGTAGCTGAACTCGCGCAAGCCAAGACCACACTGGAGACGGCCGGCCTGACTGTGCAGTGCGACGCGGCGACCACGGTGCAACTTCCTGCCCTGCAGGAGAGCGTGCTCTCATTGGCGGTGCGTGAAGCGGTGACGAACGTTGTTCGGCACGCACGGGCCCACGCCTGCCGCATGCGCCTGGAACAACAGAATGGAAGCTGCCGCCTGGAGATTCATGATGATGGCTGCGGCGCTTCCAATGGCGAAGGCAACGGATTGCGCGGCATGCGCGAACGCGTCGAAATGATCGGCGGCACGCTACGCCGCAGCACGGAAGCGGGCACAACATTGACGATTACGCTACCTTTGAAAAACGTCGCGCCGGACAGCGAAGGCTGCCAGAATTGAATCCGTCATCTAGAGAAAACGCCAAGGAAAACCGCAAGACCATCCGCGTGGTTCTGGCCGAAGACCAGGGCATGGTGCTGGGTGCGCTCGCTGCGCTGCTCGAAATCGAAGGTGACATTTCGGTCGTTGCCAAGGCTGGCAACGGCAAAGAGGCGCTCGAAGCCGTGCTCGCGCACAAGCCCGACGTCTTTATTACTGACATTGAGATGCCGCACATGAGCGGCCTCGACGTGGCCGCGGAACTGAAGCGGCGGCGAACCGGGACGCGTGTCGTGATCGTCACCACGTTCGCGCGCTCAGGGTACCTGCGGCGCGCCCTCGAATCTGGAGCGTCAGGCTATCTATTAAAGGACATGCGCGCCGAGGAACTGGCGGACGCTGTGCGCCGGGTGCATCAGGGCCTGCGCGTCATCCATCCCGAACTGGCGACGGAAGCCTGGGGCGAAATGGATCCACTCACCGACCGCGAACGGCAGGTGCTGCGTCTTGCGGGCGAAGGCATGGCGAGCGGCGACATTGCCGGCGAGTTGGGCCTCTCCGACGGCACCGTGCGGAATTATCTTTCGGAAGCGATCAGCAAGTTGGGTGCGAGCAATCGCGTCGAAGCGGCACGGATCGCACGCACCAAAGGCTGGCTGTAACACCCTAGGAGCGCGGGTTCTGGGCTGGCGCGACGTCCTCCGTCGCGATTGTTCGGGCATCGGAAGCGTGATAAGCTCTTCGGCCAGTTGGCGTCGTTCCCCCGTCCCAAGCCATATCCACAGGAGTGAAAACTTATGAAGCAGCAGGCATGCGCCGGTATCTTGCGATTGTTCGCGGCGGCCGCGACGGTCCTAACTCTGAGCGCCGGAGTGTTCGCGCAGACGGAGACCATTTTGCTTACATTCACGGGCGGCAGCGATGGCGGCTCCCCGCAAGCCGGTCTCGTCTTTGACAGCAAGGGAAACCTCTATGGCACGACTAGCAACGGCGGGTCCGGTACCTCTTGCGGCGGGTGCGGCACTGCGTTTGAGCTTGTTCCGAACTCGAATGGAACATGGACCGAAAACGTTCTCTACTCGTTCGGATCTCTTCAGAACTTCGGTGATGGAGTGGAGGCCTACGGCGGTCTGATCTTCGACAGCAAGGGCAATCTCTACGGCACAACCATATCCGGCGGAGATTCTTTCCAGGGAGTAGTTTTCGAACTGGTTGCGGGATCGAATGGAACGTGGACTGAGAAGGTGCTATACAGCTTCACCGGCGGCAATGATGGCGGGTTTCCCTACGGCTCGGGACTGACGTTCGACAACTCGGGGAACCTCTATGGGATGACTGAGTCTGGGCGTCTATGGTTTTGGGACCGCATTCGAGCTCGTCGCAGGATCGAATGGCACGTGGACCGAGAAGGTGCTTCACAGCTTCGCCGACGGCAATGATGGCCAGTTTCCGTTCGGCAGCAAGTTGATCTTCGATACTACCGGGGACCTCTACGGCATCGCTTCCGGCGGGGGTATCCACGACTACGGCGTCGTGTTCAAACTGACGCGCGGTGCTACGGGCAACTGGACGGAGAGAGTCCTGTATGCGTTCCCGGGTGGTTCCGGTGGGAGCTTTCCCACGGGTAATCTGGTCTTCGACTCTGCCGGAAACTTGTACGGTGGGGCGAGTTTTATCGTCTATGAATTGTCTCCCACTTCCGGCGGCTTCTGGACGGAGAAGACCCTCCACGCTTTTGGCGGAGGCAACGATGGCGCGAATCTGTACGCGGGGTTAGTCTTTGACAAAGCTGGGAATCTTTACGGAACGACCAACGCGGGAGGAACGCATCGGGGCACCGTCTTCGAGTTGAGTCCCAGCTCGAACGGCACGTGGACCGAGAAAGTGCTGCACCGCTTCTCCCCCAGCGGGGGAGATGGCGTCTTTCCTCAATTTGGCACGTTGGTGCTCGATGCGAGTGGGAACGTGTATGGAACGACGCCGCAAGGGGGATCTTCTAAGGCCGGGTTGGTTTTCAAGATCACGCCGTAGCTAGTGCGAGGGCATCATTGCGTTCCGCAAGCGCGGGCGGTGCGATGGATGTGCAGAAGGAACTATGCTGCGCTCTTCTCGACGCCCGCTTCCTTCTTCTTTCCGGTCTGATACGCCCAGGCCATGTGCGGGGTGTTGTGGGTGATGCCTAAGTGGCCTTCGGAGTTGAGCACGATGATGCCGAGCCGAATTTCCAAAGCCACGGGGATCTTTACCTTTCCGGCGTCCTGCCGAAGAGTAGAATGACGCGTGTCCAACTTTCGCGCCACCACCTCCATCCTGATTCTCCTGATTGCGTGCTGTTCCTTTTCCGTCGCCGCTGACTCGCTGACGGACCTGCCGCAGAAAGCGGTCGAGCGCTCACAACTCACCTTGCCCGGCTCCCGCCCCTTCGTGCTCAAAGCGAAGGTAGTGGAGATCACCAATCCCTCGAACGCCAGTTACCAGGCAGAGATTGAAGAATACTGGGTGGCGCCCAATAAGTGGCGGCGCGTGGTGAAGACATCCACGTTTTCAGAGACGCTCATCGTGAACGGTGACAAGACCAGCGAGCAGATCACGGGCGACTACTACGCCAACTGGCTGCGAACGCTCGTGGCCGCGATGTTCGATCCAGGTGCCGTATTGAAGGGAGTCGATCTTACGCGTTCGTCGGACAACCCGATGATCGGCGGATCCAAGGTCTGCCGGCGCTTTACCTTCCTGGCCGGGATTCCGCCGGTCAGTAATAAAGTCTTTTCAAGCTTCTGCTTCAACGATGGATTGCTGGACTTTGTGGCAAAGCCCGGCTACGAGGCGGTCTACAAGAACTACAAAACGTTTGGCGGAAAGCATGTGGCGCGCCAGATCAGCGAAGAGATCGAACCGGGAACCGTAGTCGAAGCGAGCATTGAAGAACTCACGGAACTCACGACGCCTGATGAGTCCATGTTCGTGATTCAGAACGCGAGCGCTCCGTTGCAAACCATCCGGGCCGACGAGTCAACGCTGCGCAGCCTTGCGCTGAACGCTCCTGACATCGTTTGGCCCGCGGGTCATAGTGGTCAGGACAAGGGCACCCTTAGTCTTTATGTCTGCGTCGACCGGATGGGTCACCCTCGGGAAATCTACGAACTCAATTCCAGTAATCCGGGATTGAGCGATGCGGCGCGGGATCAGGTGATGAAGTGGGAGTTCAAGTCTGCCGTGACTCAGGGAGTTCCTGTGCAGGTGGAATCCATTCTGACCTTTGCGTTCAATACGGCGGGTGCCAATCACAAATGAATGAATGAAGGTTCGTGGGCGTGGTCTGAGGTCTGATGCCCGCAGTCCCGGCTTCAGCTTTCGCGGACGACGCCTGCATCTTGCTTTTGCGTTGTCCTGTAAGCCCAGGCCATGCGCGGGGTGTTGTGGGCGATGCCGGAGTGGCCTTCGGGGTTGAGCACGATGATGCCGCCGTGGCCGTCGAGGCGCTGCTTCAGGTAATTCATCGCTTCCTGCGCGGACCACTCGGGGAGATTGCCGGCCTGAATGCGGTCGGCGGTCCACTTGGCGAGCACTAACTTCATGATCGGTTCGCCCCATCCGGTGGTGGAGACGGCGGCGCTCTCGTTGTTCGCGTAGCAACCGCAGCCGATCAGTGAGGAATCGCCGAGGCGTCCGGGAGCCTTGTTCAGCGTTCCTCCGGTCGACGTGGCGGCGGCGATGTTGCCGTTGCGGTCGAGCGCGACGGCGCCGACAGTGTCGTGAGAAATCGCCGCATTGTCAGAAGTCGGCGCGAACAGATCGTTGCCGTGCTGTGCCGCTTCAGCCTGATATTGGCGCAGGCGCTCGACCTCGCGCGGGATGATCAGGTCTTCATTCTTGCAGAGCGCGATGCCGTGCTCGGCGGCGAATCGTTCCGCGCCTTCCGCAACAAAATAAACGTGCGGGCTCTCGCTGAGAATCTTGCGGGCGGCACGCACCGGATTGCGCAGGCGTTCGACGCATCCGACGCCGCCGGTGCGAAGCGTGGCGCCATCCATGATAAGGGCGTCGAGTTGCACTTTGCCGTCTCGGTTGAGGAAGCTGCCGCGTCCGGCGTCGAAGGTCTCGTCGTCCTCCATGATGACGACGGCTTCCTCGACGGCATCGAGCGCCGCGCCGCCGCGCTCGAGCACGCGCCATCCCGCAGCCAGCGCGTTGGTCACGCCGTGGATGTGGGCGTCGACCATGTCATCAGGCATGGCCCACGCGCCGCCATGAACGACTAGAACGGGATCAGTTGGCAAGAGGTGTCCCCAGAATTGGCGATGCGACTCGATAGGATAGCAGGAAGAGTACTCAGGACTCGGTACTCAGTTCTCGGTGCTGGAATGCTGATAGACAAGAGTCTTTGGGAGTACCCCCTCCCCCACCGATCTACTGGAATCATGGGGTTAAGCCGAAAATCGCCAAGAAGTCTATGGGGCTCAATATTTTACGAGCAAAATATTGATAACACGGGAGTTGGGTGGATATGCGTCCCATGTTTTTTCTTGCTGTTTCGCTAAAATATTGCTTTTAAACGGGTTGCGAGTTGACGGTATGCCTGACCCCTCGCAAGATCTTGAGCCGTTTGGACTTACGTGTAAAATATTGTCAAATAACGACTTACAATCCTGCCGGGAAATTCCGGCCTCGCCTCTCGGCTGGTGACATGATCGGACGATTGGGCTGTGGAACGCAAGGTCAGATGTCACAATCTCCGTGGACCGCCTGTGGATAACTTGGTGCAGCAGAGTCTTTCGAGGGAAATTCACATTCCGTCGCTGCGGGAGTCCCCATCCATTTCCCCACGTAGGAGCTCCTCCTAAAGTTCTTCCCCTCAGCTGCTAGTCTCAGTGGTTAGGGGACCAGCTTTGCGCGTAGGGTATATTCATCACTGATCCCTCTCATGAAAATCGACGCGAGCCGGCTCGACATCGTCAACCCAAAAAGGGAACAGCGCCGGTGTCACAACCGCCAAAGCTGGTACCCGTTTTATGCGAGTTTTTCGCTCCGGTTTGCCGAGGCGCTCATCTCTTCGGCTGGACTCCCCCGCGGTGCATTGATCGTAGATCCATGGAATGGGACCGGAACCAGCAGTTTGGCCGCGGCTTCTTTGGGCCATTTGGTAAGAGGGTTCGACTTGAACCCAGTGATGGTCATCGCCGCCCGCGCAAAGCTACTGGACGATGCTGAGTTAGTTGCCGTCGACAATACAGCATCTCGATTTCCGGCGATCTCCCGGTTAGCCCTACCCGTTGAAGCGGACCCTCTTTCTTCTTGGTTATCGGACGAGAGTGTGCGGGAGATCAGGGCCATTGAAAATGCGTTACGTCATGCATCAGGTGCTGTCCTCGGCTCGAATGGCAATGGTGGTGGAAATGGGCACAGATTGAGTCGAATGCCAAAGACGATGTCATTTTTCTATGTTGCCCTCTTTCGAACTGTGCGGCATTTCTTAAGACCCTTTATGTCGTCGAATCCGACATGGATTAGGCAGGCGCGAGGGGGTGACGAACGCATTCAGTTTGCTAGGGGCAGTGCCGTTGACGTGTTCGCGTGTATTTGTAGGCGTATGTTATCTGAGGCCCCGATGGCACGAATGTCGACTCAGTTTGGCCGTTCCAAGGTAGACTTGGCGTCGGCTGATTCCCTTCCGCTGAGGGCGGGCTCGGTCGATTGGATCTTGTCTTCGCCACCATACTGCACGCGCATCGACTATGCCGTCGCGACTATGCCCGAGCTAGCCCTGCTTGGCTACGGAGGTGACCGGTTCACGGAGCTCCGTCGTACCCTGACCGGAACCCTTACGGTTAACGGAGCGGTGCCGCGTGCTTCCGCCAGCTGGGGTCGAACGTGCGCCCGATTCTTGAAAAAGCTACGCGACCACCCTTCGAAAGCGTCGGAGACCTATTATCTAAGAACGCACTTGCAGTACTTCGCCTCGATAGAACGGTCTCTAGGTGAAATACATCGAGTCTTGCGTAGCGGTGGTCAGTGCATATTGGTGGTCCAAGACTCATACTATAAGGACGTCCAGAACGATCTTCCTAGGATATTCACCGAAATGGCCGAACTGAAGGGCCTGACTGGCGTGCGACAGCAGGATTTCAAGCTTTCAAGGACGATGGCTAGGGAACCTCTGAGCAACCATCAATTTTGAAGGCGGCGGAAATTCCAGACCTGCACCGGCCAGGAATTCCCCTGTATGGCTTGCGACTTTGCCGGAACCCGCCATTTACGCGGCTTTCAAAGACACTACGCCCTCGCCACCGCCAGCCGTTTGCGGTGCAAGTACAGGTTCACCAGCGCAAAGCTGGCGCACAGTCGATGATGGTTCTTCTGTATCCCGCGGTATCTCACCTTCTCGAAGCCGAAGATGCGCTTCAGAATCCGGAACGGATGTTCCACCTTCGCTCGCACTCGGGCCTTCACCCGGTTCTTGGCCTTCTGTAACTCGTCCACAAAGTTCTTGTACTTGACCCTGCGGCTGGTCATATCTTGCGCCTGCGGCGCCGCCTGCCGGATCGTTCCCCCCTGCCCCTGATACGCGCCATCGCCCCACACCTTGCGCTCTTCCCCGTGCAGCAGATCCGGCAGCATGTGCTTGTCTGCTACCGAAGCCGCCGACGTGCACACCGAATGCACATGGCCTTGCTTGGAGTCCACTCCGATGTGCGCCTTCAGCCCGAAGTACCACTGCTTTCCCTTGCGCGTCTGATGCATTTCCGGGTCGCGCTCTCCGCTCCGGTTCTTGGTCGACGAGGGCGCATGAATAATGGTCGCATCCACAATCGTCCCCGTGGTGATGCGGATGCCCCGGCTTTCCAGATACTGGTTCACCGCGTTCAGCATCGCCCCGCCCAGTTCGTGCTTCTCCAGCAGGTGACGAAACCCGAGAATGGTGCTCTCGTCCGGCACCGGCGCACGCCCCAGATCGATGCCCACAAAGTGCCGCAGGACCGGCGATTCATACAGCGCATCCTCCGCCCCCGGATCGCTCAGGTTGAACCACTGCTGTAGAAAATACACCCGCAACATGATGCTCAGTCCTACCGGAGGCCGCCCGTTTTCTCCCTTCGGATAGTGTGGTTCCACCAACCCCTGTAACTCGGCCCACGGCACCACCTGCTCCATCTCCTCGAGAAAGCGCTCCCGCTTCGTCTTCCGCCCGTACTTCTCGAACCCCGTCTGCGCCGCTAACGTTTGTTGTCGCATCCGCCTTTTCACCTCGACTTATACCGTATACGCTCCGCCTGTGGATCGGAGAGTTCTTCAGAGGTTCCCTAGGATCAACCCGCGCACGAAGAAATACAGGCAGAGGCCCACGGCGGTGGAATGCGTCTTGTGCTTTTCAAAGCCTTGAGGGAGGTACGGAATTCATGCCAGGCGAGACAACCGGAACAAATGTAGTTGCTTTGTTGAGCGCAATCGACAATACGCTGGCGAAGGTACATACGCAGAGTCTCGATCTTTCTTTCAACGAACTGTTGGATATGTACAGGAATAAAGAGTTGGACATTAGTCCCGATTACCAACGCCTCTTCCAGTGGCCCGAGGGAGCTAGGTCGCGGTTCATCGAGTCCTTGCTGCTGGAGATGCCGGTGCCGCCCATCTATGTTGTTGAAGAAGATGAGGGGAGGTACTTACTAATCGACGGGTTGCAACGGATCTCATCGTATTTGCACTTGAGGGGCGTCCTGTCGGCAGAACACTTGGACCCTCCGGTTAAGGAGGGAGAAAAGTTGGTGCTAAGAGATTGCGACATCGTGCCAGATCTGAACGGGAGGACCTACGACGATCTTGGAACGGCCTTACAGATCCGACTAAAGAGGGCGTTTGTGCGTGTCGAGGTAGTTCGCAAGGGGAGCGATCCTAGGTTCAAGTACTTCATGTTCAAAAGGCTTAACACGGGAGGCGAAGCGCTCACTCCCCAACAAGTGCGCAATTGCACAATTAGGCTTCTGGATGCTCACTTTAACGATTTTATTATTGAGCTAAGTAAGATCGAGGCCTTCGTGCACTGTACAGATAGTCTTACCAGGGGCAGCAAGCTGGGAGCGTTTGATCAGGAACTTGTGCTTCGTTTCTTCGCCTTCAAGAACTACCGCGAAAACTTCAAGCATGATGTCGACGATTTTCTAACCGAATACATGGAAAGCGTGTCGGACAAAACGAAAGGGCTTCAGTTTGACTATGTCGCCGAGCGAGAAGTCTTTCAAAAGACATTCACAATCCTCGATAGAACGTTGGCTGACCTATCTTTTACCTATGCTAACAAAGCTCGTACCCGACTTACTGGCGGTTTCAGTGTTTACCACTTCGAGGCGATTTCAGTCGGGCTACAACCTTTACTCAATAAGCTCAACCCGGATGATCAGGAGCAGATGGCTAGGGTGAAGGAAGGGCTCCAGAACGTAAAGCTCGATCCCGATTTCATACGTATAACAACTGGGGGAGGTAAGAATTCGCCGGGTCCACTCCGCGAGCGAATCGACTTCTTGAAAGACAGGATTGCTGCAGTTCTATGAACATTGCCGATCTAAGGGCCGAGTTGGAAGCCAAGCGCGCCTGGCGCGACGACGAAATTCGAAAACTGCAGAACCTAGGCGAAAGCCTGCGCGCGGCAGAAGAAAAAGAACAGTACCGCCGAGCGCTAGTTTTGATGCTCTACGCTCACTTTGAGGGGTTCTGCAAGTTTGCTCTGTCGCTCTACTGTTCTGCAATTAATGCGGCAGGAGTTCAGTGTGGCCAGGCTGACGTGGCTCTGGCCGCAGCATCGTTAGCCGATCTGTTTCACGACCTGCGGAACCCCGAGAGGAAGTCTGACATTTTTCGTCGCTCTTTGCCGGATGACACAAAACTCCACGTTTTCGCAAAGGAGAGAGAGTTCGTACAGAGATCGACAGAGTTCATGAAACGAGCGGTCGCGATTCCAGACACTGCCGTCGACATGGAATCCAATCTGACACCAACTGTACTCAGCAAGAACCTATACAGGCTTGGTTTTAGGCATGACGCGTTCGAACAGTATTACGGAGATATGAATAAATTGCTTGAGTTCAGAAACAAGATCGGGCACGGTGAGATGCGGGCGGGACTTGTCCAGCGGACCTACGACGACCTCCGCCTATCGGTAGACAAGGTCATGACAGGAATCACGATTATCGTCGTTAGCGCGCTCGATCAGCGTGACTACCTCAGGGAAGAGAGTTTGTACTAGCGGATTCTTCGGCCGCTTGACGGCAAATTCCTCGCTTTGCTCGGAATGGCAAAGCTGTTCGCCCCCTGATTGCGTGTCGGCAGTCGCGGGCGGGGGCGCCCGCGCCACATACGTCAAAAGCTAGGCAGCTTGGTGGGGAGTGACGGCTACTGGCGGGTCTTGCGTTCTGGTCCAGGTGTAGCGCATGCGGTGGATGACCGTGATTGTGCTGAGGACTGCGATCACCCATAGGACTGGGGCCATGCGGTTGAAGAGGGCTCCGAGGATTACCAGGACGAGGCGTTCGGGTCGCTCCATGAATCCCACGCGGCAGGAGCCGATCAGGCTTTCGGCGCGCGCTCTGGTGTAGCTGACCATGATGGCGCTGATCATGACGAAGGCGGCGAGGACTACCCAGAAAAAGCGTCCGCCACGGGCGTAGAAGACCAGAAGTCCTAGGAACTGGCTGGCGTCACTGTAGCGGTCGACGACCGAGTCGAAGAAGGCTCCGAAGCGGGTGACGCGGTTGGTGGCGCGGGCGACTTGTCCATCCACCAGATCGAAGAAGCCGGAAAAGATGATGACCAGTCCGGCGTAGAAGAACATGCGCTTCTGGTTGTCGGCGTTGGCGGAGCCGAACAGGATGGCGGCCCAAGTGTTGACCACCAGTCCCATGAAGGTGAGGACGTTGGGATTGATGCGGGAGAGCGCCAGCCAGCGGACGATGGTGTCGAGCAGGACTCCGCAGGCGCGACCGAAGGCGCTGGTCCAGGACACGCTCACGGCTGCGAACCCCGAGTCGCAGGCCTCGCTGCGATCCGCGCGAGATCCCTCCCTTCGCCTGAAGAGCGGCTCCGGTCGGGATGACGCCGTCGGTTAGGGATCACGCGCCTGCCTCTTTCGGCTCGTCGGCGATTTCGTCGTGGATGGTGCTGAGGCTCAGGATTTCCAGTTCGCGCTTGCCGTTAGGGCTGATGACGATGACGGTGTCGCCGACCTTCTTATTGAGCAAACAGCGGCCGATGGGCGAGGTGGTGGAAATCTTTCCTGTGGCTACGTCGGACTCTTCGCTGGTTACCAGCTTGTACTGCATTTCTTCGTTCTTCGTGCTGTCGAAAACTTTGACGGTCGAGCCCAATCCCACTTTGTCGTGGGGGATGTTGTTCATGTTGACCATGGACAGATCGGCAAGGCGCTTGCCGAGTTGGCGGACGCGCGCCTTGACGAACTCCTGGCGCTGCTTGGCCATGTGATACTCGGCGTTCTCGCTGAGGTCGCCGAGCGCGGCGGCCTTCTTAATTTCCTTAGGAAGCTCGTGAATCAGCTCGTGTTCGAGCGCGTTGATTTCTTCCTGCAGTTTTCGTTTGATGGCGTCTGTCATGAGGTTACGGCAAGGCTCCGGACATTATAACCCCGGCTTCCGGCTTCGGGCTTCCGGATTGGCTGGTCCGGCCGGATCCCTGCTCGGGCGGGACCGCGGCAAAATAGGAGCGCGCGGAGTTGGTGAGGGCGCCTCTTGAATCTTAAGACAATTTCGACCACAGAGGACACGGAGGACACAGAGGAATTCGAGGTCACTTTGTCTTGCACTTTGCGAGGATCAGGGTGATGTCGTCGTGTTGATTCGTGGGATTCAGACGGCGGACTTCCTCGGTGATGGTGTCGAGCGCGAATTGGCACGGCTGATCTCGATGCTGTCGCAGGCGCTCGATTAAACATTCTTCTCCGAATTCTTTTCCGTCGTTGTCGGAGGCTTCGGTGATTCCGTCGGTGTAGAGGGCTAGCAGGTCTCCTGGGTGAAGCGTGCATTCTGCGATGGAGCAATCCCATTCCTTGAAGAGTCCGAGCAGGCCGCCGTTGGAGTCGAGCTTCTGGCAGGTGTTGTCGGCGCGCAGGATCAGACCGGAGAGATGTCCGCAGTTCGCGTAGCGGAGGCGCCGCGACTGGTCGTCGTAGACGGCGAAGAAGAGAGAGGCGTAGGCGCTGTCTGTTGTGTTCTCGTAGAACAGACGATTGACCGATTGAAGCAGTCGTTCCGGATGATCCAGAGCCAGGGAACTCTGGCTGCGCAGGTTGGCTTGAAGGTTCGCCATGAGGAGAGCGGCGGCGATTCCTTTGCCGGAAACGTCGGCGATGACGAGGCCGAGTTGCTCCTGGCCGAGATCAAGGAAGTCGTAATAGTCGCCTCCGACGTGGCGAGCGGGTAGGCACAAGCCTGCGTATTCGAGGGTTTTGGCTTCGGGATGGATTTGCGGGAACAGGCGGGCCTGGAACTGCTTGGCGATTTCCAGTTCCTGTGCGGCGCGGCGTTCGGCTTCTTGCTTGTGGGCAAGTTCGCGGCGGCGGGCTTCGACCCCCAAGGTTAGTTCGTCGAATCCGGCTAAGCCGAAGGAATTTCCGTCGACATCTTCAAAGCGGGTGAAGATGCCGCCCCACGGTGGTTTCTGTGGCGGAGACTGGAACCGAACTCCACGACTGGACCATTCGTTGTATGTAGCATGGACATCCTCGGTGAGGAAGTAAATGTTGGTGTCGCCTCCGACTAGTTTTTCTCCATCGGTGCCGGGGGTGACTTGAGCGAGGGCAAGATTCGCGCTGCCGTCTGGTGGACCAACTTCAATCCAGCGAACGCCGGCGTCGATGCGTTGATCGACGACGACGCGGAAGCCAAGCTGATCGGGCGTAGAAACGCAGGGCGCGCTCCTGATCGCGCACGAAGATAATGACGAAGTGCAGGGAGAGATACGGGCCCTGCTCGTTGAGGCGGAGAAGGTAGCGGTCCATTCCCCAAGGTAAGGGAGCGTTGCTCATCGAGCGAGATTATATGGGGGCAGCGGTGGGTGTGAGTCCGCGAAAAACGGGGTTGAGTAGGGATGCTTCGACTGCGAACGACCGTCGCTTCGCGCCGCTCGTTCTTCGCTCAGCAGGACAGTAGAAAGTGTTCAGACGGGCGAAGCTAGGCCTGGAATTCTGACGCTTCCGGGAAGCGGAGCTTGCACTTGGCCAGGGCGGTGGTCAGGATCTCTTCGACCTTGGATTCTTCGCAGTTGCGGGCCATGGCAAGTTCGCTCACCAGGAGGTAGCGGGCGCGCTCCAGCATCTTCTTTTCGCGGAAGGAGAGCGGCTTGGCCTGGTGCAGGGCGATGAGGCTCTTGAGGACGCTGGCGACTTCGAGGAGCGATCCGGTGCGCATGCGCTCGGAGTTTTCCTTGAAGCGGTCTTTCCAGTCGCCGTTGCTGCCGTTGTCGCCGACCGAAAGGGCGTCGAGGACTTTCTGGATTTCACCGTTGCGGACAACACGGCGCAGTCCGACGCTGCCGGCGTTCTGGCAGGGGACCATGACTTTCAGGCTGCTGGCTTTGATGTTGAGCAGGTAGAACCTCTCGACCGTCGTACCGATCGAGCGGCTGCTGATCTGTTCAATAACCCCAACCCCATGATTGGGATAGACCACCTTATCGCCGATGTGGAAGTTCAAGTCCGTACCACTCATATTTCGGTACCTAGAGGGAAGGCGATGGTTCGTGGGGAAGAAGCTTCACAGTGCTATGAAGTATGGTACTCCGCCGACTTGCCCAAAGCAAGGTAATCGGGGGGCTCGAGATCCCTTCCTTCGCCTGAAAAGCGGGATGACGCCTCTTAGGACGAGGAGTCGATCTGTAGGTCATTGAAAAACAAACCTCTTACCGAAACGTCAGGGTAGGTGCAATAGCTCGGAGCATTCGCGCTTGGGTCCGCGCATATAATCGGGCGGTGAATCTCGAGCAGAAAGATTCAACCTCTGACGAGCCAGACGACAGCCATTCCCAAAACGGGAGCGCGCGAGAGCTTCCTGCGGGGCGGGTGCTTGGGCTTGATGTCGGCTCCCGGCGGATCGGTGTTGCGGTGTCGGATCCGTTGGGAATCACGGCCCAGGGGCTGGAGACTTTGCAGCGCACTACCAAGCGGCGCGACTTTGAACATCTACGGCGCGTGATTCAGCAGTATGACGTGCGGGAGATTGTGGTGGGGCTGCCGCTGCGGATGAGCGGAGCGGAGGGGATTCAGTCGGACAAGATGCAGGTGTTCGCGGAGGAATTGCGGAAGAGGTTCCGGCTGCCGGTGCATTTGTGGGATGAAAGATTGACGTCCGCCGAAGCGAATCGTCTCCTGCGCGAAACGGATCTTTCCATCGAGAAGAGAGGACAGGCTGTGGATCGGATGGCGGCAATCCTGATCCTGCAAGGATGGATGGAACATAGAGCCGGGGCTTCCGGCTTTCGGCTTCCGGCTTCCGGTTCGGAGTAGTGATTGCCAAACTTGGTTTCCCAGAATGGCCCTTCATTTCGATTCTGCCTCTTGATCTGTGACGCCCGTCACAACCCTCGCCGCGCCGTTGATGCCATGCTCTACCGTCTCTTGATCGAGGACGGGAGAATCCTTATGAGCGGCACGTTCAAAGACTTAGAGGTGTGGAAGGCGGCAATGGAGCTGGCGGTGCGAGTCTATCGACTCACCGCACAGTTCCCGAAGGAAGAAAGGTACGGTCTGACAAGCCAGATGAGGCGGGCCGCAGTTTCTGTTCCGAGCAACATCGCTGAAGGAAAAGGTCACGCGTCTGACAAAGAACTGATTCAGTTTCTCTGCCATTCTCGAGGGTCGCTTTTCGAAATAGAAACGCAACTCGCAATCGCAGAGCAACTGGGTTATCCCACA
Organism: uncultured Acidobacteriaceae bacterium; assembly: GCA_963701935.1. Classification (GTDB taxonomy): domain Bacteria; phylum Acidobacteriota; class Terriglobia; order Terriglobales; family Acidobacteriaceae; genus Sulfotelmatobacter. Next base: position 569,799 of record CAVPBT010000010.1, read on the forward strand.
GGCGAAAACTGCAACGCGGTTCGACGCGAGGCTGCTCGAATCGGCCAAATGCTCAACGGCTTGATCCGATCAGTCCGTCCTTCAACGGCAGCCTGAAGTTCGCAGAGCAGGTTCCGGAAGCCGGGAGCCGAAAGCCGGCAGCCGACTAGTGGCCGCGCTTGGCTTTTCTGTAGGCCGCTACATTCTTGTTGTGCTCTTGCATGGTGCGGGCGAAGCGGTGGTGGCCCTGGGCGTCGGCGACGAAATAGTAGTAGTCGCTCTGGGCTGGGTGCATGGCCGCTTCTAAGGCGCTGCGTCCGGGATTGCCAATGGGACCGGGGGGCAGGCCGGCGTTGCGATATGTGTTGTAGGGGGAGTGGAACTGCATGTCCGCGTGATGCAGGGCGCCCTGGTAGGTTCCCGCCAGGAGTTCCGCATAAATGATGCTGGGGTCGGCGTCGAGGGCAATGTTTTTGGCCAGGCGGTTGTAATAGACACTGGCCACCAGCGGGCGTTCCTCGGCGACCGCCGTTTCCTTCTCGACGATCGACGCCATGATCACCGTGCGTTCTACGTCATTCGGAGGTTCAGCGGGTGCTCCTTCTTGAGGCCTGCGGTCCGCGATCACTCTTAGCTTGGCTTGTGCCGACTCGGCCGAGATCAGATTCATCTGGTGCGCGACCTGGCGGAACTGTTTGACCATGGCCGCGGCCATGTCGTGCATGGTCATCAAACGCGAAAAGTCGTAGGTGTCGGGGAAGAGATATCCTTCTAGGGAGCGCGCTCCAGGAGCGATGTCGGCAATCAGTCCTGTGTCGGACTGCGCTACTTTCAGGAAGTCGTCTGCAGAGCCGAGCCCCGCGGCTTCGACGGCGCGGGCGATATCGAACATGGTGTAGCCTTCGGGCACGACCACGGTGTGGAGGTAGACGTCGCCGCGGCGAAGGCGCTTCTGAATGTCGATAATGTTCGAGGGCTTATCGAAGAGGTATTCCCCGGCCTTGAGCGAACGGCCATGATGGTAGTAGTGCCACAGAATGAAAGCTCGTTCGCTGCGGATCACACCGGCGTTCTTGAGTTCGGCGGCGATGCGGTGCGTGGAATATCCCGGGCGCAGCATGACGAAGACCTGCCCGGCAGGCTCGGCGGGCGTCAGAACAGCCCAGGCGAACCATCCAGCGGCTCCCAAAACCGCGACGAGAATGAGCCCGATGATCTTGCGCATCGCGAATTCCACAACCTTTTTCAGAATACGATAGCCACAGTGTAGATGATGGTGCAGGGACTGTGACCTGACGATAGTGCGACCGTCTTTCGTAAGCAGGACCGTCAGGATTTCAAGTCTGCCCCCCCTCTCTTTCGACCGATAGCGGCGTTTGCGCGCCTTGCCGTGATCGCGGTCGCAGATTCTTCACGCCGGGCCATGGCGGGTTCTCCGTTTCTTCGCGTATCTCGTGCGTTAACAGGAGGGAAGCCGTACACTCTAAAAAGCGTACTGCCACGGTTTTGCGACCTTTGCGGCGCTGTATACTCAAATATGTCAGAGGAATTCATATATCTTGATGAGACGTAGTTCGCCCTTATTGACCCTAACCTTGTTTCTGGCCGTGCTGTCGACGACGGGGTGCATGTTCCGCACGCGTCCGGTCGAAGAGCAGTATTCGAAGGCCCCGCTGAAGGAGTCTACGCAGCAGGGGTTGATCGATAGCATTAACCAGCAGGCCGAAGCGATCCACTCGCTGAAGGCGACAGTCGACATTGACAGCTCGGTCGGCGGCATGAAGAAGGGGCACGTCACCGATTACAAGGAGATCCGAGGGATAGTGCTGGCGCGGAAGCCGGATGCGCTGCACATGATCGGTCTGATGCCCATCGTGCGCACCACTGCGTTTGACATGGTCAGCGACGGCCAGGACTTCAAAGTGTGGATTCCGCCAAAGAACAAATTTGTGATCGGCAAGAACGCAGTGGCGACGCCGAACACGGACCAGCCGATGGAGAACATCCGTCCGCAGAATATCTACGAGGCGCTGCTGATCCGGCCCATTGATCCGAATACGGAAATTGCGGTGCTGGAGAATGATTATGAGATCCTGCACGACTCCAAAGGTCACCGCATCCTGCAGGAAGATTACGAACTGACGATCATCCAGAAGTACCAGGAGGGGTGGAGGCTGGCGCGGAAGATTATTTTCGGACGCACGGATCTGAAGCCGCACCGGCAGTACATCTACAGCGAGGATGGAAGAGTAGCGACGGATGCCCGCTATGCGGAATATAAGGATTTCGGCGGGTTCAGCTTTCCGTCGCGGATCGAGATCTACCGGCCGCAAGAGGAATACGACATCACGCTGAACATGCTGAAAGTGGACATCAACAAGCCGCTCACGGACGAGCAGTTCGTGCTGGAGCAGCCGTCGGGAGCGTTGGTGGTGCATCTGGACCGCCCGCAATCGACCCTGGTCATGCCGCTGGACGAGAAGTAGCAGCAGCGGCGTTCGCGTTGCACAGCCTTTAAGTCAAAATCCCCACGCTCTCGCCAAAAGCGCGAGAAGGGTGGGGCACCCTGGCAAATATGATGAACAAGATGGTTGTTGCCAACCTGGTGCACCGGCCTACGCGGTCGTTTATCGCGATGAGTGCGATTGCGCTGGAAGTCACCATGATTTTGATGGTGGTTGCGCTTTTCTATGGACTGCTCAATGGATCAAAGAAAAGCCAGCTCGGCGTCGGCGCAGACTTGATGGTGATGCCGCCGGGAGCGGCAGGGGTGATCGGTCTTTCTGGAGCGCCCATCCCTATCAAGGTGGGAGATATTTTGCGTAAAGTCCCGCACGTGGTGTCGGCCGTTCCGGCGGTGTGGTGGTTCACGCAGAAGCCGCTGGAGATCATATACGGCATTGACCTGGCCAGCTATGACACGCTTCCCCCGAAATTCCGCTATCTGTCCGGCGGACCATTTCAGGGGCCCTACGACGTGATCGTGGACGATTACTTTGCTGGGATGAACCACAAGAAGGTGGGCGACAAGATCGAGATTCTGGCCCACGAGTTTCGCATCTCGGGGATTGTTCCGCACGGGAAGGGCTGCCGCAAGTGTTTGCCCTTGGAAACGATGCAGGACCTGGTTAGCGCAGAGGGCCGCGCATCCGTCTTCTATCTCAAGCTGGATGATCTTGCGAACGCCGATGCGGTGGAGAAGTCGATCCAGCAGATACCGGGGATGGAGAAGTATTCGGTGCGTTCCATGCCGGAGTATTTGTCGACGATGACTCCGGATAATCTTCCCGGATTTGATCTGGCGATCAAGGTGGTGATTTGGGTGGCGGTAGTGGTCGGCTTTTTGGTGATTTTCCAGTCCATGTACACGGCAGTAATGGAGCGGACGCGCGAGATCGGAATTCTCAAGTCGATGGGCGCTTCGAAGTGGTACATCGTCAACGTGGTGCTGCGCGAAACGGTACTACTGGCGATTGCGGGGATTGGATTCGGGATCGTCATCAGCTTGGTGACCCGCCGTGTGATCATGTTCGAACGTCCGGTTCTGGACCTGTTCTGGAGCAACGAATGGGTGCTGCGAGCTTCGCTGATTGCAGTGGTGGGGGCGCTGGCGGGAGCCTTGTATCCGGCGATGAAGGCGGCGCAGAGAGATCCGATTGACGCGCTGGCTTACGAATAGGCAGGAGCGCCGATAGCGCAGGCAGCGAGGGCGAGACGCCCCTTCGGCAAGCTCAGGGCAGGCTCTCGCAACAGCCGGCAGAGCTTGCCCTGAGCGAAGTCGAAGGGATGCCGGCGCTACTAGGTAAACCGTCTCGCCCCTTACCCTAGTCGATCTGGCCTAACTACCTTCCCAGAAACTGCACGTGGATGTAGGTGCCAAGCCTGACGTTGTAGGCGAGGTACCATCCGTCGTGGTCGGGGTCTTCGTAGATGACGATGTCGTCGCTGTCCCAGAGCCAGTCATTGCAATAGCCCAGGTCGAAGGCGCCAACGCTGAAGTAGAAGCCACCGAACCAGAAGCGGCCGGGGCCACCTCCGCCGAGGCGCCAGATGTGGCCGCGGCCGAAGCCGCCGGTGAAGCGTCCGTGTTCCCAGGGATGATCGAGGTGGAAGCGAACGTCGTCGCGTCCGTAGTCGTGTCCGACCCACTGGCCGTTATGGTGGACGTGAGGGGCTTCAGGATGGCCTTCCTTATCGCGAAAATTGGGCGCAGGCCGGGCAACATTGTTGTGTGCAACCGGGGGCGGGCCATGTTTAGGGACGTATCCGCCACCAACTTGGTGGCTTCCGCCGCCCCCGTGGTTAGCGTGCTGGGCCAAGGCGGGAACGGAAAGGACGAGCGATACCGCAAAAACTGTGGGGAGTAATCTCATGAAACAACCTCCGGGGGCTACCTTACCACCGCTCCCGCGTAAGTAACACAGCGTTGACAATTCTTTGCACGTTACGCTATCTTAAAGACTTGGTAGTCGTGTGGTTGCCCGCCTGATGGTCCTGGCGTCCTCGCCGGGGAATCAACGAGCGGTCTTCTTTCGCAGCTTTTATTCAATCTGGGAGAACTCTGATGTCAACCTATTTCCCCAAAGAGGGGGAAATTGTGCGCAAGTGGTACGTCGTGGATGCGGACGGGCAGACGCTCGGACGCCTGGCTTCACAAGTGGCGCGCATCCTCATGGGCAAAGAAAACCCGCAATACACGCCGTTTCTCGATACCGGCGATCACGTGATCGTGATCAACGCCGAGAAGGTCAAGACGACGGGCGTGAAGGCGGAGCAGAAGAAGTATCACCACTACACAGGATATCCGGGTGGTTTGCGCACGGAAGATTTCAAGAATCGGATGACTCGCCGGCCTGAGGCGGTGATTGAGGCCGCGGTGAAGCGCATGCTGCCGAAGAACAAACTGGCGGCGCATATGCTTTCGAAGCTGAACGTGTACAAGGGCGACAAGCATCCGCACCAGGCGCAGAAGCCGCAGGGTTTGAAGCTGGAAGTGCGCGAATACAAGCCGCACAAGGTTGCAGTTTCGTAAGTTCAGCTACGAGCTACGAGCCATGAGCTCTGAGCTACGGGCGATATCGAACACTTTGAAAGGTTAAGAGTCCGAGAGGCGAGAGTTCTGGGCAATTGGTTTTGCTCGAAGCTCGCGGCTCGAAGCTCGAAGCGAAAAATGGCAGAATTAGTTCAATACTACGGAACGGGACGCCGCAAGACGGCGATTGCCCGTGTGTATTTGCGTCCGGGCAGCGGCGATTTCAAAGTAAACGGGCGCGCGTTCGAAGAGTATTTCGTGACTCCGGCGCAGCGTTCGGCGGCGAAGTCTCCTCTGGCTTCTTCGGATACGGCAGCGACGTTCAATGTCATCGCCAGTGTATTGGGCGGTGGCGTACGCGGCCAGGCCGACGCAGTGAAGTTGGGTATTGCCCGCGCGCTAATGCAGTTCAACGCGGAACTGCGCAAGAAGCTGAAGGCCGAGGGCATGGTCAGCCGGGATTCGCGCGGCAAGGAGCGCAAGAAGTACGGACAGAAGGGCGCTCGCAAGCGGTTCCAGTTCAGCAAGAGATAGGTTTCAAAGTGGCAAAGTTTCAAGGTTTCAACGTTGCTTTTGTCTTTGCAACCTTGAAACCCGCGAAACCTTGAAACATTGAGTTTGTTTTAGGTGTTCAATTCTTCTCGTGCCTCGCGGCGCGGGGACGGGAATGGCAATCGGGCAGGCAGGTTTCAACGTTTCAGAGTTTCAAGGTTTCAGAGACCTTGAAACCTTGCGACCTTGAAACTTTGAAACCTTGATCTCCTGATGCAGACTAAAGAGGAGGTTCATTGGCTACCATCACCATGAAGGAGTTGCTCGAAGCTGGAGTTCACTTCGGGCATCAGACCAAGCGCTGGAATCCCAAGATGAAGGAATACATCTTCGGAGAGCGCAACGGGATCTACATCATCGACCTGCAGAAGACGTTGAAGATGTTCAAAGAAGCGTCGAAGTTCGTGCAGGATCTGGCGAACGACGGCCGCATTGTGCTGTTTGTGGGCACGAAGCGCCAGGCGCAGGATGCGATTGCCGAAGAGGCGCAGCGTTGCGGGATGTTCTACATCAACCAGCGCTGGCTGGGTGGACTGCTCACCAACTGGGTCACGGTACAGAAGTCGGTGAAGCGGCTGAAGGAGCTCGACGAGATGGCCACGGATGGCCGCTACGAGCTACTCCCCAAGAAAGAAGTCATCAAGCTCGAACGCGAGCGTAAACATTTGCAGGCCAACCTGGCCGGCATCAAGAATATGAGCCGCCTGCCCGATGCGATCTTCGTGATTGACTCCAACAAGGAGCAGATCGCGGTGCGTGAGGCGCGCAAGCTGGGCATTCCCGTGGTCGCGGTAGTCGACACGAATTGCGATCCCAGCGAAGTGGATTATGTGATCCCCGGCAACGATGACGCGCTGCGGGCGATCCGGTTGTTTACGTCGAAGATTTCGGAATCGATTGCCGAGGGCGCGCAGTTGATGACCGATAAGCAGGTTGCCGACATGCAGGCGGCCGCGGATGCGGCGCAGGCTGCGTCGGAGGCCCCGGTGGCAGAGGTTGCGGTGGACGCCACGGAAGACATCAGCATGGAAGAAGTGCTGGGTCCCGGGACGCACAAGAAGCCAGTCGCTGCCGAAGACGCCGAGTTGCCGAAGGTGGAGAGCCAGACGGTTTAAGAGCAGTACTCAGTACTCGGTACTCAGTTAGGACCGCAACGAGTTTGCGGGGCACGAAACAAACCGGGCGTTGATATGAGACCCGCGCGGGTCGTCCGGCGCGGGTTTAATTTTATAGGTTTCAAGGTTTCAGAGTTTCAAGGTTTCAAAGACCAGAAGCGCTCTAGTGACCTTGAAACATTGCAACTTTGAAACATTGGAACTTGAGGTCATATGGGTACGACTACAGTGAATATTTCAGCGGCACAAGTGAAAGATCTCCGGGAGAAGACCGGGGCTCCGATGATGGACTGCAAGCAGGCCCTGACCGAAGCCAAAGGCGACATGGAGCAGGCGGTCGTCATTTTGCGCAAGAAGGGCGTTTCGGTGGCGGCCAAGAAGGCGGCGCGTGTGACCAGTGAAGGATCGGTAGCCAGCTACATTCACGCCGGCGGCAAGATTGGTGTGCTCGTCGAAGTGAATTGCGAGAGCGATTTCGTGGCGCGCACCGACGACTTCAAGGAACTGGTACACGACATCGCGATGCACATTGCGGCCAGCGATCCCAAGTACGTGCGCAAGGAAGACGTCACGGCTGCGGACTTCGCCCGCGAAAAGGAAATCTTCCTCGCGCAGGCGATTGCCAGCGGCAAGCCCGCGAACATCGCCGAGAAAATGGTGAACGGCAAGATGGAAAAGTTCTACGAAGAAGTCTGCTTGCTCGAGCAGCCCTTCATCAAGGACCAGACCATCTCGATCTCGCAGCTCATCGCGGCCAAGATCGGCAAGTTGGGCGAGAACATCGCCGTGCGGCGCTTTGCGCGCTTTAAGGTGGGTGACGTGGGCGAGACCGTTGCTGTCACCAAGCCGACAGAGCCGAAAGGCGAATGATTCATGGGCGCCCTGCGGGGCGCCTTTTTTAGTTAAGGTTTCAAAGTTTCAAGGTTTCACTGTTTCAAGTAGAGTAGGCTGACAGGAACAATTGAAACCTTGTAACTCTGAAACCTTGAAACGTGTTCACTCATGACGACTCCAACCCCTGCCTTCAAACGAATCCTTCTCAAGTTGTCCGGTGAGGCGCTGGCGGCGAACCAGGGCTTTGGTGTTGATACCGCGCGCATCCACGCTGTTGCGGCGGAACTGGCCGATGTCCACAAACTCGGGGTGCAGTTGTCCATCGTCGTGGGCGGAGGCAATTTTTTCCGCGGCGTCGCCGACCAGGCGAAAGACATGGACCGGGTTTCCGCCGATCACATGGGTATGCTCGCCACTGTCATCAATGCGCTGGCGTTGCAGGATGCGCTGGAGAAGCAGGGCGTTTATACGCGGGTGCAGTCCGCGATTGAGATGAAGCAGGTGGCCGAGCCGTTCATTCGCCGCCGCGCGATTCGCCATCTAGAGAAGGGACGCGTCGTCATTTTCGCAGGGGGAACGGGCAATCCGTATTTCTCGACGGATACAGCGGCTTCGCTGCGCGCCATGGAGATCAAGGCCGAGGCGATCTTGAAGGCGACCAAAGTGGATGGCATCTACGACGCGGACCCGATGAAGGTGGACGGCGCGAAGAAGTTCAACCACATCTCCTACATGGACGTGCTGAAGTTGGGGCTGAAAGTGATGGACTCCACCGCCATCAGCCTGTGCAAGGACAATAACCTGCCGATCATCGTCTTCAACCTGAACCATCACGGGAACATCCGGCGCGTGGTGATGGGGGAGAAGATTGGATCGAGGGTCAGCGCCAAGGGCGACTGAGTAAGGCGCGTCTTCGTGCGCGCGAGATTCTTCGCCTCCGCCGTGCTTCGCACGCCCCCGGCTGAAAGCCGGGGGTCTACCAAAACGGCTTCGCTCAGAATGACGCCCAGAGCGCAACTGTGGCTGGATTTCCCATTCGGTTTATAATGCAACGTTTTGATTCCTGAAGTGCACGGAGCAGACCCATGGCTGATAGCGCGCCACTGAAAGAGATTCGAGTTCAACTCAAAACACGAATGGACAAGGCGGTGGAGGACTTCCGCAAGGCGATGGCCGGCGTGCGGACCGGACGCGCGAACGTGCACATGCTCGATAACGTCAACGTGGATTACTACGGCTCGCAGATGCCGCTGAACCAGGTGGCGCAGGTGCACGCTCCCGAGGCGCAGTTGATCACGGTGCAGCCGTTCGATCCGTCGCAGCTGGGAGCGATCGAGAAGGCGATCCGCGCTGGGGATATGGGATTGAATCCGATGAACGACGGGAAGTTGATTCGCGTGCCGGTTCCCGCGCTCACGCAAGAGCGCCGGCAGGACATGGTGAAGCACCTGCACAAGGTGCTGGAAGAGCATCGTACGGCTGTCCGCAACATCCGCCGCGACGGCAACGATGCGATCAAGAAGGCGCTAAAAGACAAGAAGATCACCGAAGATGAAGAGAAGCGCTCGCTCGACGAAATTCAGAAGCTGACCGACGGCGAGATCAAGAAGATGGAAGAGATGAGCAAGGGGAAAGAGAAGGAAGTGCTGGAATTGAAGTAGGGCTGCCCGAGCCGTCAGGCAGTCAGCATCGTGTCCGCTTTCAGGCTAGGATTCTTCGCCCATACCGACAGTTTTCTCTGCAGCAAATCGCGAAATCGCTCGACGTCCCCGGAGGCGAATGCCCGCTTGGGGAGAATGAACAAGACAGGGCGGTCTTGCTTTCGAATCAACGAGGGTTTCCCGGGTTTGTCGATTCCCCACGGCCACGGTGACGCCATCAGGAAGAATTCATCCGTCTCGGTGAAGCGGCTAATCTTGGTCCATGGCACTTTGACTCTCGACATCCCCACCGTACCGCGGAACAGCCCGTCGTCTTCCAGGTAGAAGGTTTGTTCCATGCTGTAGTCAGGATCGAAGTCACGGTGGCGCCGCCACGTACGCCACTCGCGGACCGCAAGCGCAGTGAAGGCGAAGAGTAAGGTCAGGTTGTAGATATCCAATCGCCGCTGATGCCGGATGAATGAGAGTCCGTCAAACAGGAGTATGAGAGGCATCGCAAGAAGTGAGGCAAGACTCAGCCAAGGTTGGGCTCTTCTGAGGAATGAGTGAACGCGCTTCGAGTAGGCTTTTCGCGCTGTTTTCAATTCTTCGGCGGTCAGTAGGAACGTAACCCGCATTTAAGAAGTCCCGTGTAGGCAGTTAATCGTGCTCTTAGGGGCTTGAATTGTCAACGAGTGAAAAGTCATGGGCTGAATGGGCTCGATTCCTCTTTTCCCGTTCGAGGTTACCCTCAGGTTACTTTCGATTCTTCCGGACTGCCCGAAAAACGGCTCTGGGCAGGGGATTTCATGCAACTCTGTCAGCTTGGGTGGGTTTCCTTTTTCTGAAACTAGAATCCACTCCCTCGGGAATCCCCTTGGAGGAAGTCGTTATGAAACGCGCTCTAACTCTTGGCTTTTTGATTTTGGCGATTACCGCGACGGTTGGCTGCGGTGGTGTCAGCTCGACGCAGAACTTGCAGCAAGGCAATCCCGCCGCTGCGGTCTTCGTCACTGGCGAAGATGCGCCGTTGTCCTCGGTTGTCGGGTTCGAGGTGACGCTGAACTCGATCACCCTGAACGGCGCCAGCAATTCTCCGCAGCTGCTCGCGCAGCCTGAGACCGTGGACTTTGCGCGACTGGTCGGACTGCGGTCGCCCCTGTCCTTCAATTCCGTGCCAGCAGATACCTACAGCAGCGCGACATTCGTGCTGGCGAGTCCGGTGATTTCGTATGTCGATATGACGCAGAATCCGCCGGCACTGAACACGATCAACGGCACGCTGCCCACGTCTCCGACTTACACGATGACGGTGAATTTTCCCACGCCGATGGTGGTGAGTAGCAATGGCCTTGCCGGGCTGAGGATGGAAATGGACATTCGCCAGTCGGTCGCGGTCGACGGCGGCGGCCAGGTCACGGGCGCCGTGAACCCGGTCATCTATATCAAAGCGACGAAGGCCAGCGATCCTGACGGACAGGTTACCGATCTGATGGGCGGTTTGGTGTCCGTGAATGCCGCCGGGAATTCATTTGCGTTGCAGGGGCCCTACGGGCGGCAGCTGACGGTTTACGTGAACAACGCCACGCTGTTCAACAGCGGCTGGAGCATCAACAACATGGCGACACCGGAGTTCGTGGCCGTGCAAGGTGCGTTCCAGGCGGACGGCAGCTTGATGGCCTCGGGCGTGGAAGTGATCACCACCGCGCAGTCGTTTGTGTCGGGACGAGTGCTCGCCGAGACGACCAATGCGTCGGGACAAGTGCAGCAGATCACGATGTGGGTGGGTGAGACCGGTGCGGATATGGTCGCGGACGTCGATACCATCCAGACGATCGATGTGAGCCAGGTGAGCGCCTATGACGTGTGCTTCCTGAATGGTCCGCTTACGAACGCGGTGTTCAACGACACCACGGTGGTGGTTGGCCAGAGGATATTCATCGGCGGCAGCTTTGCCAGCAATGTCTTCACGCCGACGATGATCTCGTTGCGATTGCAAGGCGTTTACGGCATGTTCGTGCCGGCAAGCGTCGTGGTCACGAATGGCAATGCGGGCAGCTTCCAGCTGTCGAACAACGGGCTGGTGGGCTATTCGGTGGGTGGACCGGTGACGGTCAACACCTACAACGTTACCTACTTCAAGAACCTGACTGGGCTGGGACAACTGCAAAGCACGACCACTGCGATTCCGGTGGTGGCGCGCGGGCTGTTGCTCCAGGACCCGGTCAGCGGAAATCCGGAAGTGTATGCGGGGATGGTGTCGGAGCCCTCGCAGAACTAACGGGTTGAGTGGTTACGGGGCGGACGGCCTCAAGGCCGTCCGCTTTTTTTATGTGGGGAGAGCCGCCACCGGCTGTCCGCTGTGTCGAAGACACAGAGGGCTTTTCCCCTGAGGTCGAACGAAGAAAGTCGAGCTTTGCTCGACGGACAGCCGAGGGCGGCTGTCCCCACAGGTTCGGCGGGAAGCACCGTATAATCGACAGGATGAAGCAGGTGGTTCATGCCGTGTGTCCGCACGATTGCCCGGATGCTTGTGGCGTACTGATTACCATCCAGGACGGGCGGGCGACGAAGATTCAGGGGGATCCGGAGCATCCGGTGACGCGTGGGTTTTTGTGCGCGAAGGTGGCGAAGTATCTGGATCGGGTGTATTCGCCGGACCGGGTGCTGTATCCCATGCGGAGGATTGCTCCGAAGGGGCCCGCGGCAGGGCAGCGGAGCTTCGCTCCGCATGACCGGGTTCCCTCGGCTTCGCTCGGGACAGGCTCCGACCCGGTCCCACATAGTCAAAACCCACACGAACAAATCTGGCAGCGCATCTCCTGGGACGAGGCTCTCGACGAGATTGCTTCGCGGTTGCGCGCGGTTGCGGCGGAGTTTGGGAGCGAGTCGATCCTGCCTTATTCGTACGGCGGGACGCTGGGCGCGCTGAATGGCGCCTCGATGGATCGGCGCTTTTTCCACCGGCTGGGGGCTTCGCAGTTGGACCGCACCATCTGTTCGGCGGCCGGAGAGGCTGGTCTGAAGTCGGTGCTGGGCGTGAAGATGGGCACCGAGCCCGAGCAGTTCCGGCATTCCAAGTACATCATTGCGTGGGCGTCGAACATTCACGGCAACAACGTGCACTTGTGGCCGTTTATTGCCGAAGCGCGGCGCAATGGGGCGAAGCTGGTGGTGATCGATCCGTACCGCACGCGGACGGCGGAATGCGCCGACTGGTTCCTGCCGATTAATCCGGGGACGGACGCGGCCCTGGCGCTGGCCATGATGCACGTGATCATCGGCGAGAATCTGCACGACGCCGATTACGTGTCGAAGTACACGCTGGGTTTCGAGCAGCTGCGCGAGAAGGTGAAAAACTATCCGCCGGAGCGAGTGGCGCAGTGGACGGGAATTTCCGCCGACGATATTCGCAAGCTGGCGCGCGAGTACGCCACAGTGCGGCCGTCGGTGATTCGGCTCAACTATGGCGTGCAGCGCTCCGAGGGCGGAGGGATGGCGACCCGCACCATCGCGATGCTGCCCTGCATTACCGGATCGTGGAAGGAAATCGGCGGCGGGCTGCAGATGTCAGTGAGCGGCGCGGTGGACTTCAATGCGCATGCGTTGAAGCGTCCTGATCTGATGCAGACCGCACTGGGACGCGAGGCCCGCACGATCAACATGGTTGAACTGGGGCGTGTGCTCAACACGCTCAATGATCCGCCGGTGAAGGCTCTGTTCGTCTACAACTCGAATCCGGCGGCGGTTTGTCCGGACCATAACGACGTGGTGCGCGGGTTGCTGCGGCCCGACCTTTTCACCGTGGTGCACGAGCAGTTTTTCACGGACACGACCGACTATGCCGACATCGTGCTGCCGGCGACCACGTTCTTCGAGCATAAGGATCTGTTGAAGGCGTACGGGCACTATTATTTGCAGGTTTCGAATCAGGCGATTGCGCCGCTGGGTGAGTGCCGTCCCAATGTCGAGGTTTTCCGCGCGATGGCGGAGCGGATGGGGTTCAAGGAAGATTGCTTCCACGAGACCGTGGACGAGATGATTGACGCAGCTTTGGACTCGGCGGATCCGTGGCTGGCGGGGATCAGTCGCGAGAGGCTGGAGATGGGACAGGTGCGGGTGAATTTTGGGGCTTCCGGCTCTCGGCTTCCGGCTTCCGGAGCGGGGCTTCGCTCCTCGGGACAGCCGAAGGCGGCTGTCCCCACACAACCTACCCACACACAACCTGTCCCCACACAACCCGAACCGTTTCTTCCCTTCGCACAAGGGGGCTTTCGAACGCCTTCTGGCAAGGCGGAGCTTTATAGCGAGGACGTGAAAGCGCTGGGGCTCGACCCGGTGGCCGACTTCACGCCTCCCAGTGAATCGCGGAATGGGACGAAGCAGAGCGCTCTGCCTTTGGAACTGCTGGCGCGCAAGGCGGACAACTTCCTGAATTCCACGTTTTCCAACGTGCCTTCGGTGCAGGTGATGGAAGAACTCGGGCTGCTTGAGATTTCTGCAGCTGACGCTAAATTGCGCGGCATCGGCAATGGCGACAAGGTTCGCGTCTTCAACCACAGAGGTGATATTGTCTTGAAGGCGCGGGTGGACGGCAAAGTTCAGCCCGGAGTCGTTTCGGCAACCCTGAATTGGGTGAAGACGACCCCTGGTTTTCAAAGCATTAATGCCCTGACGTCAGAAAAACTTACCGACATGGGCAACTCGGCAACGTTTTATTCCGTCTTGGTTGAGGTAGAGTTATCCAAGCCATCCTCATGAAGCAACCGCAGGTTTTGCCGATCGGGTCAGGCCTGCTGGGCTAGACATGTTTTTGACCCAGAAAGAGTTGCGGCTTGGACGCTTTCCCCTGCTCTACCGTATAATGACAGTTTTCTTACATCCCAGAGGCTGAGGTCGTAGCGATTCCTTTTCGCTTTCATTCGGAGAACCTTGTTGTGCCCAAGCGCCCCTGCCTTCCAAGGGCCGTGTCGGTGCCATCTTCTTCATTTCAACGGCCTTGGCCAAAGGTGCGGTGGAGTGCGCGTTGGTTTTGCGTGGTCGTCGCAGCGCTTTGGCTTGCGGGTGCAAGCCTGGCGTGGGCGCAGAACGACATCATCTCGGAGATCAACGTCAGCGGCAACCGCCGCATTCCCGCCGAGACCATCCGGGCCCGGATCTTCACCAAGGCGGGGGATGTCTATGACACCGCCGCTCTGGAGCGTGACTTCAATTCTTTGTGGAATACGGGTTACTTCGAGGACATTAAGATCCTGCGAGAACAAACCCCCAAGGGCTGGCGCCTGATCTTCCAGGTGAAAGAGAAGCCGACGATCCGCGAAATCAGCTACGTCGGACTCAGTTCGGTGTCGAACAGCGACGTGCTCGACCGTTTCAAGCAGGACAAAGTCGGCCTGGTAGTCGAGAGTCAATACGATCCCACGCGCATTAAACGGGCCGAAGTCTCGATCCGAGGATTGCTGTCGGAACACGGCCGGCAGTTTGCGACGATTCGTTCCGAAGTGCGGCAGATTCCTCCGGCTGCCGTCGGTATTACGTTTGTCGTCAAGGAAGGGCCCAAAGTTAAAGTCGGAAGGATCAAGTTCGAAGGCAACAAGAACATCAAGTCCCGAATTCTGCGGGGGGCCATGAAGAACCTGAAGCCCGTCGGCATTCCGCATTCGATCTTTCTGGAGAACATTTTCGCGAGAACCTACGACGCCACCAAGCTGGAAGAAGACACGGAACGGGTGCGGGCCGAGTACCAGAACCGCGGCTACTTCAAGGTGGGCGTGAGCGATCCCAAGACAGAGATCCACGACACCGGGCACAAGGGCTTCCACATCTGGCTGCTGCAGGCTGGTCCAGGCAAGGCTGTCGACATCACGATGCCAATCGAGGAAGGTGATAAATACCGGCTGGGCAAGATCACCTTCAAGAACAACAAAGCCATTTCCAATACCGCAGCCTTGCGTTCGCTGTTCCCGCTAAAGGATGGAGACATCTTCTCCCGCGAAAAGATCGCCAAAGGCATTGAGGCGTTGCGCAAGGCGTACGGCGAGTTTGGCTACATCAACTACACCGGCGTTCCTTCCACCACCTTCGACGACGAAAAGAAGATTGCAAATCTGGAGATCGACATCGACGAGGGAAAGCAGTTTTACGTGCGACGCATTGAGTTCACAGGCAATACCACCACGCGCGACAAAGTGATCCGCCGCGAATTGGCGCTGGAGGAAGGCGGCGTCTATAACTCGCGCCTCTGGGAACTGAGCCTGCTGCGCCTGAACCAGCTTTCCTATTTCGACCAGCTCAAACCGGACGATCCGAACACCACGGATAAGAAACTGGACGAGAAAAACGGCCAAGTCGACCTGACGCTGAAGGTCCATGAGAAAGGCAAAAACAGCATCGGACTCAATGGCGGCGTCAGCGGGCTAGAGGGAGCCTTCATCGGTCTGAATTACTCGACCAACAACTTCCTGGGAAAAGGCGAAACTCTGCAAGTCCAGATCAGCCTCGGCAACCTGGCGCGAAGCATCATGTTCGGCTTTACGCAGCCTTACATGTTCGATCGCCCGCTGCAGTTTGGGTTCACGGTGTTCGGCAACAAGATCAGTTACGACCAGGCGCGACAGCTCTCCATTTTCAGCGGTCAAAATCTGAACCTGCCGGCAGCTCAGTTGCAGAACCTGCAGAACTATTCGCAGTCGAGCGTTGGCTTTACCACGTCCTTGAGTTATCCGCTGCGGCGCTCGTTCAAGCGAGTGGGCATCACCTACTCGCTGGACCGGTCGAGCCTTGTGGCCCTCAGCACGGCTTCGAAGAGCCTTTTCGATTTCATCGCCTTCCGCGGAATTTCGGGACCGAACGCGGTGAACGGAATCATCACCAGTTCGATCTTCCCCAATTTCTCGTTCAATACCCTGGACAGCGGAATCTCCCCGAAGAAAGGGCACCAGATGACGCTGGGGATGCAGTTGGCGGGATTGGGTGGTACGGTCCGGTCGGTTCGTCCCTTAATTCAATACAAGCAGTTCATCCCCGTACAGAACCGGCGCAACGCGATCGGATTCAACGTGCAGGGATCGTACATCAGCGGATTTGGCGGCTTGGTGGCACCACCGTTCCAGCGCTTCTTCATGGGCGGCGAAAACGATATTCGCGGATTCGATATCCGGTCGATGTCGCCGGTGGCGTTCCTGCCCAGTTCGAACGTGATCACGCTGACCAATCCGGACGGGACCCCGGTTCCGAAGAACCCTGCCAACCCGCGACTGGGCAACTGGACCATACCCATCCCGGTCGACCAGATCGTGTTCCCGGGCGGCGACCTGAGTGTGTTCGGGAACCTGGAATATCGCATCACTATCGCGGGGCCGGTGGCGATTGTGCCCTTTGTCGATGCCGGCATCGATCCGATTCTCCGGCCTTCACAATTGCAGATTGCCACCGTGCAGTATGACCAGGTGATCGGAACGC
This sequence comes from uncultured Acidobacteriaceae bacterium, assembly GCA_963701935.1. GTDB lineage: Bacteria > Acidobacteriota > Terriglobia > Terriglobales > Acidobacteriaceae > Sulfotelmatobacter. Next base: position 586,412 of record CAVPBT010000010.1, read on the forward strand.
CCTTCGGGTGTCCGGTGCTGGATGCCGGCTACAACTGCCAGGGCGGAGGCATCTTGAACCCGAGGCCTTCGCAGAATCTGAGTGTTTTGAATTCGGCGAACTGGCAGGTGCGCATGTCCACGGGACTCGAACTACAAATGTTCCTGCCTGTGGTGAACGCGCCCTTCCGCATTTACTGGGCGTACAACCCGCTGCGGCTCGACCAGTTGGCCAATCCGCCGATTCCGATCACTCGTGGTATGTTCCCCGTCGGTGCGGCCGGCGATTACACATACAAACAGGCAGTGGACGTCTACGCGCCCAGTTTTCAGTTGAGGGAGCCGCGGAAGACTTTCCGGTTTACGGTGGCGACGACGTTCTAACCGCGCCTGCAAGTTTGTTTGACGGCCTGAGAGGAAGGTCACTATAATGCTGGTGATCCACGCCATCCAGTCAGCGGTGAGGAGTGGACGCCACGCCCGCAGGAGCGGCGTGTGTTGCTGGCAATCTAGTGCGCCTTTTCCGACGGCGGCCGCGAACGCAGCGGAGACCTCATTCAGAGCGGCCCAGCGTTGACTGAAGAAGCGATCAGAGAGAAATTGCGAAAAATCATTCCCGGAACCATGTTCCAAGGAGTTCAACCGATCCAATGACAAGCAAGTTTCTGCGAGTTCTTCTGGCCATAGCGGTTACGTTCGCGATTTCCGCATTGGCCCAAACCGGCAGCGCCGCCACACCGTCGAGTCCAGCCGCTGCGCCCGCCAACCCGGCCACCACTGGCGCCAGCACTGGCACCAAGGTTGGAGCCATCAATATTCAGGAAGCCATTTTCGGCAGCAACGAAGGCCAGCGCGACCTGCAGGCTCTGCAAAAAAAGTTCGAACCCAAGCAGAGCGAACTGAAGGGCCAGAACGACGAGTTGGAAGGCCTGAAGAAGCAGCTGAGTGCTCAACAGGACAAGCTTAACGAAGAAGCGCTTGCCACCCTGAAGAAGCAGATCGAAAGCAAGCAGAAGGTATTCGATCGCTCAGTGCAGGATGCCCAGGAAGACTTCGGGAACCAGAATCAGGAGATCGCCACGCGCATCCTGCAGAAGATGGCTCCCATGATCGTGAAGTATTCGCAGGACAACGGCTTTGGGATGATCGTCGACACTTCGAAGCCCTGGCCGCAGAGCAACGTGTTGTGGTGGGGCGAAGCGATCGATATCACCAAGGCGGTGGTCGATGCGTACAACGTGTCGTCTGGCGTGGCCGCACCTGCGGCGGCTGCGAAGCCCGCAGCGCCCAAGCCGGCCAGTACCACCAAGCCCGCTGCGCCCAAGCCGACCGAGGCGCCCAAATAACGATTTACCGGACACCTCTGGTGTCGGGAAAGTTCCAGCAGGCCGCGTGAAAACGCGGCCTTTTTTCTTTGTGGTGGCGCCGCCGGTGGAGAGTTCGTGGTGTCCATACCAGTAAACAGATTTCACGCTGGAGGACACTATGTTTGCCGAGAGCTTGCTGGAAACATCCTGGGCCCAACGCGCGCGCCGCAGCTGGACGACGTTGACGTCGTTCGGACTACAGGCGTTGATCATCGGTTGTTTGCTGTTGTTGCCGCTGTGGAAGACGGTGGGATTGCCGGCGGCGCGAGTTCTTTCTGGTCCCCTGTCATGGGGATCTCCGCCGCCCCCCGCGCCGCGAATTCAACATCAGCGCACGGTCACCATCGTTCGGAGCAATCTCGCGGACAACGTGCTCATTGCTCCGCGGGAGGTTCCTAATCATGTCGCGCACATTGAGGAAACCGTCGCTCCGCCTCAAATGAGTTTTAATCGTCCCGATACAGGAGTTCCGGGCGGAACCGGTACCGGGGGTGACGGGCCCTGGAAATCGATTGGCGACGGCCTGAAACCCGCAATACCGCTGCCTGTCCCACCTCACGCAACAGGCCCTACGTTTCGCACGTCAAGCATGCTGGAGGGCATGCTGATTCGCAAAGTGCAGCCGGTGTATCCTCCGCTGGCGAGAACCGCGCACGTTCAGGGTTCGGTCGTGGTATTCGCGCTGATCAGCAAAGCCGGGACGATGGAGAATGTGCGCGCGATCTCGGGGCATCCCATGCTGGTGCCGGCTGCGGTCGAGGCGGTGAGCCAGTGGCGGTACCGACCGTACATCCTGAACAGCGAGCCGATCGAGGTGGAAACGCAGATCACCGTCAACTTCTTTCTGGCGGGGAACTAGCGGGAGACTTGTGAGACGGGAGTGGCGTCGGCATTTCGGCGAGACTGCCTAGGGGCGCATTGCCACGGCAGCGAGGGCGAGACGCCCTCGCGACAGCCGGCAGGATGCCGGCGCCACGGTTTCAGGCGGGAGTAGCCCCGGCGTAACCTGGGCGCACGGGTTGCTCCCGCTATAATCGCGAAAGTGGCAACCACAGCAGAAATCCTAAGCCGCGTGGCGACGCGTCCGACCTGGGCGGAAGTTTCTTTGACTGCGCTGCGGCAAAACTTTCGCACGGTGCAGAAGCACGTGGGCGCGAACGTCACGGTGTGTGCGGTGGTGAAGGCAGATGCGTACGGACACGGCGCGATCGAGTGCTCACGCGCGCTCGAAGCCGAAGGCGCGAAATGGTTGGGCGTCACCTCGCTCGATGAAGCAATTCCGCTGCGCGAGGCGGGCATTCGCGCGAATATTCTCCTGATGACCGGCTTCTGGCGAGGCGAGGAGGGCGAGATTATTCGTCTGCACCTCACGCCCACGGTCTGGGAGCCCTGGCATATCGAGACTCTGGAAACTGCTGCAGGTGCGCTGGGAGTGGCTCGCCATCCGGTGCACCTGAAAGTCGATACGGGTATGGGGCGGTTGGGTGTGGGAGTCGATCAACTGCCCAGCGTACTCGCGGCATTGAAGGCGGCCAAGCATCTTGTGCTCGAAGGACTCTCCACGCATCTCGCGTCTTCCGAAATCATGGATGCGCCTTCTGTGGCCGAGCAGGAACGCAGCTTCGACGCGGCGCGCCGCATGGTGCGCGAGGCGGGGATGGAACCGACTTTTGTGCACGTGGCCAACACGGCCGCGGTGATCTCGCGGCGGGAAACCTGGAACAGCATGGTGCGTCCGGGCGTCGCGCTCTACGGTTATTACTTGCCCTTTCAACGCGCGGGGCGCGAAGTGAGCGGTGGAACGCTGCGTTTGCCAGTGAAGCCGATCCTCACGTGGAAGACGCGGATTCTCTCGTTGCGCGATTTCGGTCCAAACCAGGCGCTGGGTTACGGCGCGACTTATGTCACCAGGGCTCCGGCGCACGTTGCAGTGCTGCCAGTGGGTTACGCCGATGGATACAACCGCCAGCTTTCCAACCGCGGCCGCGTGATTGTGCGCGAGCATTACGCTCCTATCGTGGGCCGCATCTCGATGGACCTCACGCTGGTGGATGTCACCGGGATTCCGGGCGTTGCCGTGGGGGATGAAGTCATCCTGCTGGGCTCGTGTGAGGGCTTGAGCGTAGACGCTCTGGAGCATGCCGAACTGGCCAACAGCACTCCGTACGAGATTCTGTGCAATATTTCGAAGCGGGTGCCCAGAAGGTATGGCAGTTAGAAGACCGTTGTCCCTCCGGTCTCGGACACGATCTCATTCATCGGCTGTTGACACGCCGCTCCGGTGCGGTCCGCGGTTTGACGGATGTTGATTCTTTCCGTGCTTCCATGTATTTCCTCAGAACAGCGTTGATCGTGCTCTGATACCCGCGGCCATGCTTGCGGAAGAAAGTCAGCACGTCTGGATCGAGACGCAACGTGATCTGCTTTTTCGGGCCCGGCCACAAGATTGCGTTCGCAAAAAAATCCGGCCCCAGCTTAGGAATGTCAGAAAAATCGATGTCCTCATCGCGGAGCGCATCAACCCGCTTCCAGTCCGTTCTGGATCGCTGCTTCATATTCTTTCCGTTCTTCATGGTGCGCCTTTCTTAACGAAATGATGCGAATGGTCTCCGGGTCGCGTTCTGTGAAAATGACTACGGCCGTGCGTCCGCGAATCGTACCGATTCCTCTCCAGCGCTTCTCTCCGTAGTCTTCTCGTGTGTCGGGTCCACGACGAGTGGGCTGCCAAACATCTGCTCCGCATCCGCAAAGTCGAGTCCATGTTTTCGCAGGTTGACCCGATTCTTGCCCGGGTCCCATTCAAATATCATTGTAACTCCAAATGTAGCTACACATCAAGTATCCTTCCCATGGAATAAAGCGCGCAACGCGTTTGTTCTCGGTGACGGATGTCACAGGCCTGCAGATTTCTTTCGGAGTAGTCCCGTTTAGGGACCAATTGCCGGCTGCCAGCCGCCGATTGCGGCTGTTCGCTGATTGCCGGCGGAGGGGTGCCTGGACGCTTGTTACACTAGAGAATTGAACATGCCTTCGCGCTACGCACAAAGGATGTACGACTGGGAACACCGGCTCACTTCGGTGGACAATAACCGCGTGGTCCGGCCGCTGGATTGGGGGGTGGAATTCACGCGGGACTGGCCTTGCCGCAACGGTTTTCGCCCGGGGCAGTTGCCGAGCGTCGCGCAGGATGATCCGGAGAAGTTCATCCTGGACTACAATCGGCGCATTGTCGCCGCGAGCGATGAGTTCTATTCCTATACCAAGCCCACCGACTTCCGCCTGGAGACGCGCGAGGTACAGGTCTTCTCGACGCGCGAAGTGCCGGATCCGAAGCTCGAGGCTAAGGTAAAAGGCACGTTCGCGGAATTCCTGCGATTCACTTCGCCGGTGAAGACGCCTTATCCTGAAAACAATCTAGCGAATGCGCGCTGGTTTCCTGCGAGGGGGCGGCGTGCGGTGATTCTTCTACCGCACTGGAACTCCGACGCGATCTCTTATGTGTCCCTCTGCAAGCTGCTCAACATGCTGGGCATTGCGGTGTTGCGGCTGACGATGCCGTATCACGACATCCGTATGCCCGCTGAGATCAGCCGTGCAGACTATGCAGTCTCCGCCAACATTGGGCGCACGCTCGACGCCGTGCGGCAGGGAGTGGTAGACATTCGAAGTTGCCTCGACTGGCTCGAGGAGCAGGGTTACGACCAGCTGGGAATTGTGGGCACGAGCCTGGGATCCTGCTACGCGTTCATTGCCACCGCGCACGATGCGCGGATTCGCGTGGCGGCGTTCAATCACGCGTCGACTTACGTTGCCGATGTCGTGTGGCATGGACAGTCGACACGCCACATCCGGCAGGGGATTGAGCAGTCGATTGATCTCGATCGGTTGCGGCAAGCTTGGCTGGCGGTGAGTCCGATGTCGTATTTCAAGCAGTTTTCGCGCTGGCCGCGGAAGTCGCTCATCGTGTACGCGAAGTACGATCTGACGTTTCTGCCGGAGTTGTCTCATCAGGTCGTCGAGGAGTTTGAGCGGCACGGGCTTGAGCACAAAGTTGCGGTGCTGCCTTGCGGCCATTACACGACCGGCGAGACGCCTTACAAATACATGGATGGGTGGCATCTGGCGTCGTTTTTGCGGACGGCATTTTAGTAAAGGCGTTAACCACGAAGGACACGAAGGTTCACGAAGGAAACGCTTTTGAATACGAAGATGCTTCCCGCGAAAGCCGCTAATCCGGATGCGATCATTGAATCCCGGCGCGGCGAGTTCGTGATCAGTACCGACCGCTCCCGTCTCGACCTGGATGTAATTTACGGATTTCTGACCAATTGCTACTGGTCGAAAGGGATTCCGCGGGAGGTCGTGGCGCGATCCATCGAGCATTCTCTGTGCTTCGGAGTTTATGATGGTAGCGGCGCGCAGGTGGGCTTTGCACGGGTCGTCAGCGATTTTGCCACAGTCGCGTATCTCGGCGACGTGTTCATTCTGGAATCGCATCGCGGACGCGGGTTGAGCAAGTGGCTGATGGAGAGCATTACGCAGCATCCCGCGCTGCAGGGTCTCCGGCGCTGGATTCTGTTGACCCGCGACGCGCACGGGCTATACAAGAAGTTCGGCTTTACGCCAGTGAAGGCGCCGGATCGCTATATGGAATTGCATGATCCCAGCGTTTACGAAATCAGGAAAACGACATGAAAACTTCCAAGATGTACCGTCCGCTTTTCGAAAACGATCCGCAAATTGCCGCCGCGATTGACAACGAAACTCGCCGCCAGCACGAAGGCCTGGAACTGATTGCTTCCGAGAACTTCGTCAGCGAGGCCGTATTGGAAGCTGCAGGCTCGGTTTTCACGAATAAGTACGCCGAAGGATATCCGGGTAAGCGCTACTACGGCGGCTGCGAGTTCACGGATGTTGTCGAGAACCTGGCGCGGGACCGGGCGAAGCAGCTGTTCGGCGCAGAGCATGCGAACGTGCAGCCGCATGCCGGATCACAGGCGAACATGGAAGCTTACGCTGCCGTGCTGCAGCCGGGCGATACGATCCTGGGACTGAACCTGGCGCACGGCGGGCATCTCACGCACGGACATCATCTGAATTTTTCCGGCAAGACGTACAAGATCGTTCCGTACGGCGTCACCAAAGAAACTGAAACCATCGACTACGACGAGCTGGAAAAGCTCGCGGTGCAGGAGCGTCCGAAGCTGATCATTGGCGGAGGCAGCGCGTATCCGCGACTCATTGATTTCGCCCGCATGCGGCAGATCGCCGACAAGGTGGGCGCGCTCTATCTGGTCGACATGGCCCACTTTGCGGGGCTTGTCGCGGGCGGGGCGCATCCGTCGCCGGTGCCGCACGCGCATATCGTGACTTCGACTACACATAAAACTCTGCGGGGGCCACGTTCGGGCATGATTCTCTCCAAGGCCGAGTTTGCACAGGCCATCGACAAAGTCGTATTCCCGGGAATGCAGGGCGGACCGCTGGTTCACATCATGGCGGCCAAGGCGGTGTGCTTTCAGGAGGCGATGCAGCCTGAATTCCGTGACTATGCGCGGCAGGTGGTGGCTAACGCCAAGGTGCTGGCGCAAACGCTGGCCGACGAGGGCTTCCGCATCATATCCGGCGGCACCGACACGCACCTCATGCTGGTCGACGTGTTCTCGAAGGGCATGCTGGGCAGCGAAGCCGAGAAGGCGCTGGGCGAAGCTGGAATCACCGTCAACAAGAACGCGATTCCGTTTGACACCAATCCTCCGATGAAGCCGAGCGGCATACGCATCGGTTCTCCGGCCATGACCACGCGCGGCATGAAGGAAGCCGAGATGCGCCAGATCGGACGCTGGATCTCAGAGGTGCTGCAGCACCGGGCGGATGCAGCCGTGCTAAGCAAAGTTCGCAAGCAGGTGCTGGACCTGTGCGAAGCGTTCCCGCTGTATGCGGAGCGCAGAGCGAAAGCCCAGGCAGAAGTCAGGGCGTAGATAGACCGATCGTGCGTGGTTACTGGAGCTGGTTGTAGTCGTCTGCTAGTCGGCGCGTGGGGGGCGGCGTTCCACGCTTCAGTCCGGCGATCCCATTCGCCGCTGTTCGATTCCGAACATCGAAGTTCGCTAGCGGACATTGCTGCCTAAATACGCAAGCCCGCCCGTGGTTCTATCCCCCTGAATAGAAAAGAACTTGCGGTCGACCTAAATTGGCCGCCGGAGTGCAGCTTACTTCTAAGGCTCAGGAGAGCCTCCGATGCAATCTCTCGCGCAAGACTTCCGCTACGCCCTGCGCCAGTTGCGTAAAGCGCCCGGCTTCACCGTCACAGCGCTACTGACCATCGCCCTCGGAGTCGGTGCGGTGACGGCGGTCTTCAGCGTGGTGGATGGCATCCTGTTGCAGCCCTATGCCTTCCGCGATCCGGGTCAAGTCGTTGTGTGGCGCGAGAGCATTCGCGAGATGGAGAATGTCAACCCGCTCTTGCCGGACAACTACCGGCACTACCTGAATCTCAAAACTCACGCGAATTCGATTCAGGATGCGGCCATCATGCAGAACCCGGTCTTCAGCATCTCAACCGGGATCGATCACCCCGAAATGACGGAGGGTCTGACCGTCTCTCCCAACTTTTTTTCCGTGCTGGGAGTGGCACCGTTCCTCGGTCGCGCCTTCGCGCCCGAAGAGGCTCAGCGCGGTAAGGATAAGAAGATCATTCTCACCTGGGGCGCATGGCAGCGGCTGTTTCATGGCAGCCCATCCGTCCTCGGCAGCACCCTGCGGGTGGGCGGCGAAGCGCACACCATCGTGGGCGTCATGCCAAAGTCGTTCCGCTTTCCCGTCATATCGGTCATGCCCGGAGAGGCGACCCACGGATCGACGGAGCGCTATGAACTCTTCAAGCCGCTGGTGCCGGCCGACTATGAGTTAACGGCGAACGATGCCGAGTTTAACTATGTCGTTGTTGCGCGCGTCAAGCCCGGAGTCTCTATTCAGCAGGCGCAAAGCGAACTGGACGGGATTGAGAAGGCAACCGCCGCCTCGGATCACCTCGACATCCATCTCAGCGTCATTGTCGAGCCGTTTGCCGAGGAGATCACCGGAAACGTCAGCAAGCCGCTCTGGCTTCTGCTGGCTGCGGTCGCGAGTGTCCTGCTGATGGCCTGCGTGAACCTGGCGAATCTCCAGATCGCCCGCGGCATGGCTCGCGACCATGAGACAGCTCTGCGATCCGCTCTGGGCGCAGGCCGAGGGCGGCTGTTCCAAAGCGTTCTGGCGGAAAACGTGCTCCTCGGATTGGGCGGTGGTCTGGGTGGAATTTTCTTTGCGCTTTTTGGAGAGAAACTGTTCGTCCTGATCGCAGCCACGCTGCCGCGGTTAAATGAAGTCCGTCTCAGCGCGCCCATGCTTGCTTTTGCACTTGGGCTCTCAATCCTCACTTCGCTGGGATTTGGGATTCTTCCCGCGCTCCGGTCTCTGCGCGTCGCACCGCAGAGCGCGCTGCAATCGAATTCCACACGGCTCTCCAGCAACAAAAATGCGGTGCGCACTCGGGGCTTGCTCGTCGCTTTCGAAGTCGCGTGCTGCATCACTTTGCTGATCGTGGTCGGGCTGATCACGCGAAGCTTCTCCCGTCTGCTCACACAGGATCGTGACTTCAGTTCGCAACAGGTGGCCCTGGCACGGGCCGACTTGAGTGATACCAGATACTCGAGCGGCGAGGGTATGCCGAACGATCCAGGCGCCGATGCCGGCAGCATGGCACGCGACGCGATGATCGATCGAACCCTAGATCGTTTGCGCACAATGCCCGGTGTGCAGTCTGCAGCCCTTACCAACGTGTTGCCGCTGACTGGAGATACGGGTGTGGATGGATTGGCCAGGCCGGATCACCCCGTCCCAGAGGCGCAGATCCCCATGGCAAACCGACGCTTCATCAGCCCCGGGTACTTCGGCACAATGAAAATTCCTCTGCTCGCGGGGCGCGACTTCAGCGAAGAAGATCGCAAGAATCCACGCGTGGTCATCGTCTCCGACAAGACCGCGAAGACAGCGTGGCCGGATGAGAATCCCCTTGGCCGCACCATCCAGCATTGGGGACGCATCTACACTGTCGTCGGCATTGCGGCCGACGCTCGCATCAATGACTTGAAGCGCAACGCCCCCGTCTTCTATCTGCCCTACTGGGATTTCCCGCCGACATCTCCCGTGTTCCTGGTGCGCAGCTCGCAGACGGTTGAGGCCCTCGGCACGGAAATGCGCCAGGCGATCTGGAGCATCGATCCCGACATCTCCATTCCGACGGTGGTGTCGCTGGATTCCCAGGTCGACGAATCAGTCGCCACAGAAGAATTTCAGACGGTGATTCTCTCCAGCTTTGGAGGGGCAGCGTTGCTGCTCGCGGTGCTTGGCATCTACGGAGTGCTGGCTTATTCCGTTTCGCTGCGCACGCAGGAGTTCGGCATTCGCATCGCCCTCGGATCGAGCCGAGCAAGGCTCGCCCGCCAAGTCTTGCTGGACGCGTCCTATCCTATTGTGGGTGGGATTGCATTAGGCCTGGTGGGTGCCGCGCTGGCCACGCACTGGGTGCGCAGCCTGCTCTATGAAACCAGTGCGGTCGACCCCTGGGCGATCGGATTGAGCATGGCGGTTCTCGTCACAGCTGCTTTGCTGGCATCCCTGCTTCCGGCCAGAGACGCCGCCTCCATCGACCCCATGCGTGTCCTGCGGGGAGAGTGATAGTCGGAAAATGGCGGCCGATCTGACGGAACGGGCTCAGCGCTCGGACATTTGCGACACGAATTCTAGCGGAAGGCCCTCGTCTATGTTTAAATGCCATCGGTGAAGATCGCCATCGATATTCGGCGGATGACCGAGTTTGGCGTAGGCACCTACATCCGCAATGTGGTTCGCACGCTGGGCCGGCTCGACCGCCAGAACAAATACCTGCTGATCGGATCTTCCGCCAAGGTCGACGAGATCGGTGCGCTGCCACCCAACTTTCACGCCGTCCCACTGCTTGCCTCCGACCGTTCGGTACAGGGATACCGTGAGTTCCGCGCGGCTCTGCAGCGACTGAATTGCGATCTGGTCCATATTCCCAATCTGTTTTCTGTGCCGCGCATGCTGCCGTGTCCGTATGTCATGACCGTGCACGACATGCTGGAGCACATGTCGCGAGCGCGCGAGCAAAGCGGATTCTGGCGCTCCTTTCACTTTCAGATGACGAAGCGTGTGCTGGCCGGGGCGGCGCGGATTTTTGCCGTATCGAACTTTACGCGGAACGAAATTGAAAAGCTGTTTGAGATTCCGTCCGACCGCGTCGAGGTGGTTTACAACGCCATCGACGAGCGCTTCCTGCACGGCCACGCCACTCCTGCCGAGCGCGAAGTGATTGCGCGGCGCTACCAGGTTACATATCCCTTCCTGCTGTACGCGGGACGAATCAGCCCGCACAAAAATGTCGTGCGCATGATCGAGGCTTTCTCTGCGCTGAAAACGGAACTGGAACGAGACCAGGCCTATCCCGATCTCAAGCTGATCATCATCGGCGATGATCTTTCCGGCAATCCGGACTTGCGGCGAACCGTAGTGCGCAGCGGGGTGCAGCATGATGTGCGCTTTCTGGGCTTTGTGCCGATCGAGGTGCTGCGGATTTTCTACGATGAGGCGAAGATCTTTGTCTTTCCCTCGTTGTATGAGGGATTCGGCTTGCCTCCGCTCGAAGCCATGGCACACGGGACGCCGGTTGTGACTTCCAACGTGTCGTCGCTGCCCGAGGTAGTGGGGAACGCTGCGGTGCTGGTCAATCCCGAAAACGTGTTCGAGATCATGCGCGCCCTGCACCGTACTCTCATGGACAAGGCTCTGCGCGACCGCATGAAAGAACGCGGCTACCTGCAGGCTGCGAAGTTCTCCTGGGAAACGTCGGTACGGCGGATCTTGGAGGCCTACGGCCAGATCGCCCACGGCGGCCGGTCGAACGCCGGTCAACTACCCGCCGCGGACTGAAGGGCGTCGGACTTACTTCACCAGAGGGTTGCCGGGCGACAGAATGGCGAGCTTGTGCAGCTTGGCGGTGATGCGGGTTTTGTCGGCATCGGTTTTGGCGGCGGCCAGGCGCTTGCGCAACTGGACGATCTTTTCTTTGCGGGTACGGCGCCGGCGAATTTCGGGCCGGCGGCTGGGTGCTGACATGAAGCCTCCTGAAGTCAATCTTCCACTCGTGCGGCTATGCTGTCCGGCTGACGTTGCCAGACCGCTTTACGGCCACGCATTCTATTGAAACGGAGACCGCCGGAACTGTCAATGAGCCCCGGGCAGCATAGGCGCGCCAGCCGATCGAGAAACGCAAAAACTTCCGAATAATCCCCGCCATTACCTCGGTAACTGGAGCGCCCGCCTCGCTTGATTTATACAATGTAGTGTTAACAGCGTAGACATTACATCGTTAATGCAATCGACGCAGCAGAAGGAAGGGCTCTCCAAAGCTCTTGGTGCGCGGTTGAATCCCTGGGGAAATTGCGAAAGGTATCGATGAGCGGAAACGAGAATTGGGCGCGGCGATTTGCCGGCAGGGCCTTGCAACTGGTGCTGGCGAGCACGCTGCTCGCGGCCCATGCGGCCGCCGATACTCGAAAACCGGTGGCGAATCCGACTCCGGAGTATCCGGAGATTGCCCGGCGAATGAACATCAGCGGCACGGTCAAGGTGGAACTGGTAATCGCCGCCGACGGGACCATCCGGAGTGCGAAGGTGTTGGGCGGACATCCGCTTCTCGCCGACGCAGTACAAAAAGCGCTGCGGAAATGGAAATATGCGCCCGGATCTGGGGAAACGACCATGCAGTTGGATTTCAAATTCTGAGAATTCAGTTCGGGGCAGAGCCGGAATGGCCAGCCCGTGTTAAGGAGAAAGTTATGCGTCGAGCAGGCGTGATTGCCTTGTTGTTATCGAGTTGGCTATGCGTGCAGAGCGGGTTCGCACAGAATGTGTCGACCGCAAATCTGCGCGGCACGGTGAGGAACACGTCGGGAGCGGCGGTGGAAAAGGCGACGGTGACCGTGCGCGACGACGCTCACAGCCTGCAGCGGACCACCCAGAGTAACGCGGAGGGCGTATACGCTCTGCCGCTTCTTCCCCCGGGAACCTACACGGTCACCGCGGAAGGCGACGGTTACAGCAAGATCTCGGTCGCCAACGTCGTGCTCACGGTGGGACAGGATGCAGTGATCCCGCTGACTCTGGCTGCGCCGGAGGCCGTCCTGACCGTAGTCGTTCGCACGGAGCAGCAACAGCAGCAACTGGAAACCGCGCGCTCCTCGACGACCACCACCATCACCCGCGGCAACATCGACAATCTGCCCATCAATGGCCGCAACTATGTGCAGTTCGCGCTGACCGACTCGCAGATCAAGACCGACTCCGCGCCCTTCATTACCGTGGCTCCGACCTCAGGCCTGAGTTTTCAAGGAGCGCGGGCGCGATCGAATCTGATCAACGTCGACGGAGGTGATGCGGAGGACAGCATCATCAACGGCATCCGCTCCACGGTTTCGCAGGATGCGGTCCAAGAGTTTCAGGTTCTCGCCAATAGTTTCGCTCCCGAGTATGGACGAGCGGCGGGCGGTGTCGTGAACATTGTGACCCGCGCCGGGAGCAATGACTTTCACGGAACCGTGTTTGGATATCTGCGGGACCGGTCTCTACAAGGCGTCAATCCATTCAGCACGGTGCCGGATCCGGCCTACACCCGGGTTCAAACTGGCTTTGCCCTCGGTGGACCAATTCGCAAGGACCGCCTGTACTACTTCCTTTCATACGAGACCACGCGCCGCGAGGAAACGGGGTTTTCCACCATCGGTGACAACGGTTTTGGACTCGTAAACATTGATGCCTCACGTTTTCTCGGCGCCGGCGCCACCGTTCAGGGAACGCCCGCGCAGCAAGCGTTTATCGAGAACTCTCAGACTCCGGTGAACGCGGCGACTACGCAGTATGTGTCACTGGTTGGCGCGTCGTCGGCGACTGCCCTTTCAGGAACCCCGGGCGTTTCTACGTTCGCCAGTTCCGGGGCAACCCTCCCCCTAAGTTATGTTCCACTCCCCAGCACTGGCGGAAATTATCCGGTGAAAGAAGCTACCAGTCTTTGGGGTGCGCGTCTCGACTACAAGCTGACGGACATGCAGCAGCTGTTTCTGCGAGCCAACGTGAGCCCCAGCACCGTCACGGGTTTGACCAGTCAGATCCAGGGACAAGTGCCGGGACAAGCGGGATTCAGCCGCACCGATCAACAGCAGTATCGCGACGTTACGATTCTGGCGACGCACATGATGCTGATCGGGACTACCAAATTCAACGAACTACGATTCCAGTTCTCGCGGCGCGGCCTGGGGCTTGATCCGGCCTCGACTCCGGAAGCGCAAGCCGTCGGCATCGACATTCTCGGCGCGAGTCAGGCGTTCTTCGGACGCGATCCGCAGGCCGCGGTTCACCGCAGCGAACAGCGGTTTCAGTTGAGCGACGGTTTCAGCTGGAGCTTCCACAATCACAGCCTGAAACTAGGGGAAGACGTCAGCTATATCCCGCTCAACGTGCAAGCCACGACGGAGTTCGGTGGAGACTACGTTTTCAGCGACACGACCGTGGTCCCGGGCATGCCGGCGTTCTCCGGAATTCAGGCATACGGACTTGGATTGCCTCAAACGTTTACGCAGGGCCTAGGCACACCGAATACAAGATTCATCGACAAGACGCTGGGTGCCTTCGTTCAGGACTCGTGGAAGGTTCGTCCGAATCTGATCCTGAACTACGGCGTGCGCTATGACGTGGAGTTCACGCCAATGTTCCCGGCATCCACTCCGATGGCGGCCGCCGCGCAGCAGGCTATGGGCACGGTGCGGGGGCTTCCCGTCGACAAGAACAACATCGCCCCGCGGGTTGGTCTGGCGTGGGATCCATCCAACAACGGGAAGACTGTGGTGCGGGCATCGGCGGGCCTCTTCTATGACCGCACGCCGCTGGAAATCGCTTACCAGTCGGCCGTATTCGATGGTTCGCAGACTCCGTTCGTGACCATGCTAGGCGGGTCTCCGTGCGCGCAGAATTCGACGCCGACCGGCGACCCGACGCTGTTCAACGCCCCCAACGTATTTCAGGGCATCGTGGCGCAGTGTTTCGGGAACGTTCCGGGATATCTTCCGCAAGAGCAGAAGTTCGATCCCACGAATTCTTACCTGATTTCCACGCTGACGAACCAGGGCTACCTGACACCGCAGTACTTCGTGCCCTTGTTGGCGCAGCCCATCGCGGTCCCCACCGCCTCGAACTTTGTATCGCCGTACTCCGAGCAGGGGGACGTGCAGATCGAGCACCAGTTTTCCAAGGGATACATTCTGCGGGTTGCCTACGACTATAACGGCGGGCGCCATCTTTACCGTCAGCAGAACATCAACGCCATCGATCAGAACGCCCTGGTGGCGAACTGGGAACGGGCGGTGGCCGGCGGTGCGGTGACCAGCGACTCTTCGGCACTCGAAGTTGCATCCTGCGGAAGCGGGCCGGCGGGAGCGTTTTATCCCGCAGCTCTGCTCAACTTCTTCCGGCCTTCGGGGATCAATCCGTCGTTGACGCCGATCTTTCCCTCTGGGTGCGTAAGTGCGGCTTCAGCAGCGTACCCGGGTTGGGGAGTGCCGGTGCCATTTTCCGACACGAACGTGACCCGTTCGAACGGAACGTCAGACTACAACGGCTTCACCGCGGAGTTGCATCACACCGGCGGAAAGCATCTGGAATATCAGTTGCGCTACACGTTCTCTCATGCCATCGACGACTCCACGGACTTCAACCTCGCTCCGCAGAACAGCCTGCAACCATTCGGGGAGCGGGCCAGTTCGTTGCTGGACCAGCGACATCTCTTCCTTGTAAGTGGCGTATACAACAGCGGACGAGTTTTGAATTTCAGTGGGTGGGGAAAGCTCCTCAGCGACTGGACGATCGCGCCGTTGGTTTCGATTGGGTCCGGACGCCCGTTCAATTTGCTCGACGGTTCCGGAGAGCAGCGCCCTGACATTGCTGCCTCCGCCTCTACAACCGATCTGTGTGGGAACCAGGCGACACCGTCGAAGCATTCGCCCTCGGGATACTTGATTCCAGTCTGCACGAATGATGGCGTTTATGACGGGACCGTATTCGTGCCGGTGTATGGCACACTCTCGCGAAATACCGGGCGCATGCCAATGACGTTCTTCAACGATTTGCGCGTGAGCCGGACGCTGGCGGCTGGAGAGCGAATGCAATTGAGCGGCAGCGTAGATATGTTCAACTTGATCAACAAGTTCAACGTGCAGGCCGTGAACTCGTTCTTCACTCAGGCGGGGCAGCCGACGGCGGCGTATGATCCCCGGCAATTTCAATTGGGGCTGAGGCTGGGCTGGTAGGGCGCCGAAAACACTCAGCATCCCAGGAAATCAAGAATTGTTGGCAGCCGGACCTGTAAGCCGAATTCTGTCCGCGGGATTGCTCCTGCGGGACGGCCATTCCTCTGGGCCGCGCATCGCTGCGCGGCTCTAGCGACCTACCCGGAGCTCAGTCTACGTCCTTTACTCCAATCACCGGTTGAGGAAACACCTTCAACACCTTCCAAGCGATAACAAGCGATCCATCCGGCAGTCTCGAATCTACCCGCAGACCTACGAGAATATCGGACCGCTGGAACTGGATCGATCGAAGCAAGAAAGCAGTCCCGACTGCGGCCGGAGCTGTGTCTGAAAGGGTGGCATCACCGATCACTTTTGCGTAAGCCTCTTTCTGATCCTTGCGAATTTCGCTCATCCTTGTCGGGGGTTTGTATGTCCAAAGGTAGCTCCAAGCCTGCCGAGCGGATGAGGGAAGCCAGTCAGGAGCATCGGCGCTTGCGGTGTCCAGCTTCTCAAATGAGATATCGCCAAGGGTCAAAAAATAGCCGTAGTCAGCGCCCGCAAACCCGACTTTGAACCGCCCTTGTTCTATGCTGATGTCGCTTCCGTAGCCGTAGTCGTTACTTCTCGTCAGGAACTCGTAATAAGCGCGGTTGTCGTTCCATCCCAAAATCTTGCGATTGTCATACGCCACCTCGGGTGCAAGCAGCTTCAGTACTCCAGAGTTCGGGTCCCGGGAAATGAATTTCGAATATCTTGCCACCGCATCTGCCGGAGGAGCCAAAAGTTCGGCCTTCCGGCGGGCAAGCTTTGCAAAGAGATCATCCGCTGCGCCTCCCTCTGTTGGTCCGATTCCTGGAGCGAGAGTCTCCAGGCTAAAACTCAGGTCTGGAGAATCGGGTTTCAGTAAGACATTCTCAGATCGGGCTTGATACCCAGCTGCCTCCATGGTGAAGGTGGCATTTTTCTGGCTGACGCCGGCCGGAAGTGTAAAGCGAAATACGCCGTTCGAGTCGGTGACATAACGCAACGCCGTGCCGTCTACTTCGAGAAGGACGGAGACAGGAGACACGGGTTCGTGCGACCTAGCGTTTCTAACCGTCCCCGTGAATTGGACGTCGCTCACCCTGCTCCTGGGCGCGAGGATCAGTGCGATTCCAAGTAACACGGAAAACCCGAGCCACGCCGAGAACATGATCTTTACCCAAGTCGGGTAGGGTGCGAGAAAAGTGATGACTTCGGTCAGTCTTTTCAATAGGTCCATATATCCAGCAGGCGTGATGCACAAGGAAGGACTATTGTCTTCTTAACGCAGAAGCGTATATCAAAACTTTGGGGTTTTCCAGCCAGCTCTGCGCAGGCGAATGAGAAATAAAGAATTCGTTGGCAGCCGGACCTGTAAGCCGAATTCTGTCCGCGGGATTGCTCCTGCGGGACGGCCATTCCTCTGGGCCGCGCATCGCTGCGCGGCTCTAGCGACCTACCCGAAGGTTTGACGCACCGAGCCGGCACGTGTCCGGAACCGAAGTCCCGGGTCTTCCTCCCTATTTGGTCTTGCTCCGTGTGGGGTTTGCCCTGCCCGCTGCATTACTGCCGCGGCGGTGCGCTCTTACCGCACCTTTTCACCCTTACCCCGGCGTTGCCGCCGAGGCGGTATGTTTTCTGTGGCACTTTCCGTCGAGACCCCACTCTAAATTTCGCAAAAAACGCGAAATTTAGAATGGGCCACCCTCCCGGACGTTATCCGGCACACTGCTCTGCGGAGTTCGGACTTTCCTCCCTCGGCGCCCGAAGACGCTGAGAGCGACCGTCCGGTCCGGCTGCCTACGGAATGATTATACCCGGCTGCCGGCTCTCGGCTGCCGCCTCCCGGCTTCGGGAACTCTGGCATTGCTTTTGCCGTATCTTCATGAGTCAGGCTGGTAGACTTGAGTCCGGCAGAAGCCCGCACTTTCCGGAAGCCGGGAGCCGAAAGCCGGTAGCCGCTCCTCATGAACATCGCCGAAGCCGTTCGCGTGGCACTGCAGTCCCTCTGGGCCAATAAGCTGCGCTCGGTGCTGACTTTGCTGGGCGTGGTCATCGGCGTCGGCTCTGTGATCGCTGTGCTCACCTTCGTCAGCGGCATCAACCGCTACATCGCTGAGAAGGTGTTCAACCTCGGGGCCGATGTTTTCATCATCAACAAACAATCCTTGGTCATCACCAATATTGATCAGCTGCTGGAAGCTGAAAAACGCAAAGACATCAGGCTCGAGGACTATTACGCCGTCGCCGAAGGGTGCAACCGATGCTCCGACTTGGGGGCTGTGGTCACCAACCTTGCCGGGAAGGTGAAATACGGCCAGCAATCCATCACCAACACCTTCATCCGGGGACTCACGCCCTCGATGCCGGCCATCATGAATGTTGATCTGAGTGCCGGACGTTCGATCAACGACATCGACGTCAACAATCACGCCATGGTGACGGTGATTGGTACGGATCTTGTCGACAACCTTTTCCCGGGAGAAGACCCGTTAAACAAGGACATCCGTGTCGGCGGCCAGGATTACAGGGTGATCGGCATTGGAAAGAAGCAGGGCACGACGTTGGGACAGAGCCGTGACAACTATGTGATGGTGCCCATCACCGCCTATCTCAAGCAATACGGCAGCCGCACCAGTATCATGATTTTCGGCAAGGCTGCCGGGGTTGGCAGTGAATTGGATGCCGCGATGGACGAGGCCCGGGTGATCCTGCGCGCCCGCCGCCACGATGCCCCGGGCGCCGCCGACAGCTTTGCCATCGAGACCAACGAGAACTTTCTTTCCCTTTGGGCCAGTCTGACCCAGACGTTCTTCATGGCCATGATCGCCATCGCTGCGACCGCCCTAGTGGTCGGGGGCATCGTCATCATGAACATTATGTTGGTGGCCGTGACTGAGCGAACCCGCGAAATCGGTATCCGCAAGGCGATGGGCGCCCGCCGCCAGGATGTCCTGCTCCAGTTCCTGATTGAATCAAGTACCGTGGCCCTGGTCGGCGGTTTTTTTGGCGTAGTCGGTGGAATTGTCTTGGCCAAGAGCGTCACATTACTCATCGGGATGCCGTCATCGGTCCCGCTGTGGGCGGTGATTGCGGCGCTGCTCGTATCCAGTAGCGTGGGCCTGTTTTTCGGGGTGTATCCGGCAAAAAGAGCGGCTCGTCTGGATCCGATTGTAGCCCTCAGGTTCGAACTGTAAGAACGAACGGCTGAACGAAGACTTATATGCCACGGCATGACTACGGCGAAATTTTCGGCATGGCGATCGACACCTTGCGCAGCAACAAGCTGCGGTCCGCGCTTACGGTGTTAGGCATCGTCATTGGCGTGGTCGTCGTCATCGGGATTTCCTCGTTCGTCAGTGGGTTGAACACCAGCGTGCTGGAGTCCATTGGGAGCATGGGTTCAGACCTGATCTTCGTGTTTCATATTCAGCCCTTCAGTTTCAGCCGGCCGACGGAGGAAATGCGTACTCGCAAGGTGCTGACCCTCGAGGATTACGAGGCGATCAGCCAACTGCCGCATGTGAAGGCCGCCACCTGTGGCTTGCGTTATCAGCGGCCTGAATTTGGCACGGGGACCTACGCAGTGAAATATGAGGGTCGCAAAACCAAGAACACAATCCTGGAAGGCGACGTTTACACCTGGAAAGACGTCTTCGACCTGCAGCCCACCCAAGGGCGATGGTTCACTGAAATTGACGAGGAACATCGCGCGCCGGTGATTATTCTGGGGTCCGATGTAAACGAGGAGCTGTTTCCCAACGGAAACGGACTGGGCAAGGAAATCAACATTGATGGGCAGTTGTTCACGGTGGTGGGGATTGCCGAAAAGCGCAAGAGTGCATTTGGCGGAGGAAAAAACGCAGAGGACAACCTGGTCTTTTTTCCCCTGAGCACTTTCATCAAACTGCATCCGGAAGTCGTGCGGACCGGTTATTGGATCAGCCTGAAGGCAACGTCCCACGAAGACATGGGCAAGGCGGAGGATGAAATTCGCCAAGTCATGCGCCGCCGCCGCAGGGTGCCACCGCAGGACCCAGACAATTTCGCCATCTTCACCCAGGACGCGATGTCGGATCTCTGGAGCCAGCTGACCGGCGTGCTTTTTGTGTTTATGTTTGCCATATCGAGCGTGGCGTTAATGGTGGGTGGCGTGGGCGTGATGAACATCATGCTCGTTTCGGTGACCGAGCGGACGCGGGAGATTGGCGTACGCAAAGCGGTTGGCGCCCGCAAAGCCGACGTTCTGCTCCAATTTACGATCGAGGCGGTCATTCTGACTGGCATCGGCGGCATCATCGGCGTGCTGCTGGGTACTTTCATTGTCTGGCTCCTGCCGTTGATATGGTCTACCTTGCCGGCCCGACTGTCGGCCTTTTGGATGGTCATCGCTTTCGGCGCCGCTACCGGAGTCGGACTCGTATTCGGGATCTATCCCGCGTGGAAGGCGGCGAACCTGGACCCGATTGAATCGTTACGGTACGAATAAACTGACCTGCCTCCGCGCATGCTGCACTTTCATCAGCAAATGTTGGCTGGCCCTTCCCGGCTTCCGGCTCTCGGCTTCCGGCTTCCGCAATCCTGCCTCGCTTTTGAGGCATGGGTAGTGCGTCAGGCTGGTAAACTTGATCGACCTGGACGGGCTGCGCTTTCCGAACGCCGGAAGCCGAGAGCGGAAGCCGAGAGCCGGAAGCCGAACCCAATGAACATTGCTGAAGCCATCCGAATCGCTCTGCGGTCCTTGTGGGCCAATAAGCTGCGTTCCGTGCTCACGCTGCTGGGCGTCGTGATTGGCATTGCAGCGGTCATTGCAGTGGTCACGTTCGTGTCGGGGATTCAGGACTATGTGGCCACGAAGATTTTCAACCTCGGTGCTGACGTTTTCATCATCGCCAAAATGTCGCCGGTCGAGACGAATGTCGAGCATTTTCTGGTGGCGGAAAAACGCAAGAACCTGAAGCTTGACGACTACCAGGCAGTGCTGGAAGCCTGCCGCCATTGCGAATTTGTGGGCGCGATGGCTCGTGGCAGCGGAAAAGTAAAGCACAACGAACAATCCATCAGCGATACGACGATCCAGGGGATCACGCCGTCGGTCGCGTCCATTCTCGACACCGATCTGACTTACGGTCGCATGTTGAACGATACGGATCTGAATAATCACCTGCAGGTGGCCGTCGTGGGTACCGACATCGTGGAGCACCTGCTGGGTGGGGCCGACCCGCTGGGCCAGGAGATCCGCGTCGACGGTTGGACCTACCAGGTGATCGGCGTGGGAAAAAAGAAAGGCAAGACGTTGGGGCAAAGTGCCGACAACTACGTGCTCATTCCTGTCACCGTGTACCTGAAGCAGTACGGTTCGCACAACGACAGTCTTCGAGTCTGGGGCAAGGCCACCTCGACCGGAACTCCGTTAAGCCAGGCGATCGATGAGGCTAGAATTGCGCTGCGCGCTCAACGGCATGACCGGGTCGGCGAAGAAGACAGCTTCGAAATCGAAACCAATGCCAGCCTGCTGAGTATCTGGTCAGGGTTGAGCAGCACGTTTTTTATGGCCACGATTGGCATTGCCGCCGTCTCGCTGGTTGTGGGCGGAATCGTCATCATGAATATCATGCTGGTTTCGGTCACGGAGCGGACACGCGAGATCGGCATTCGTAAGGCGCTGGGCGCCAAGCGCGACGATGTCCTTCTGCAGTTCCTGATTGAGGCTGTGATCTTGGCGCTGATTGGCGGCGTGCTGGGAGTGCTCAGCGGGGCGGGAGTGGCGGAAATGGTTACGCTGCTGATCGGAATGCCTTCGTCGATCAAGCTGTGGGCCGTGGCAGCGGGCTTGCTGGTTTCGGCCAGCGTGGGAGTGTTTTTCGGCGTCTATCCCGCGCGCAAGGCGGCTCGTCTGGATCCGATCGTGGCCTTGCGGTTTGAAATGTAGAGGAATTTGGTGATTGTTTGATCGGGTAATTGTGTGATTGAAAGTCAAGATTCTCGTAGTTTCGATTTTCAATCGCCCAATTGCAAAATTACTCAATTACTCAATTACTCAATCACTCAATCTCTTATGATACGCAGAAGCGAATTCGGCGAGATTGTCCAGATGGCCACGGACACGATCCGCAGCAATAAGCTGCGTTCGGTATTGACCGTGCTCGGCATCGTGATTGGCGTTGCCGTCGTGATCGGCGTGTCGTCGATTGGGCGCGGACTCGATGAGAACGTTCGCGAGATCGTCAGCAGCATCGGTTCCGACGTAATCTTTGCGTTTCACATCGAACCCTTTACGTTCGGGCGGCCCACCGAGGAGATGCGCACGCGCAAGGAGCTCACCTACGATGACGCCGTGGCCATGCGCGACCTGCCGCACGTCAAGGCCGTGACGGCAGGCCTCCGCTATTTCCGGCCGGAGTTAGGCATCGGCTCATTCGCTGTGAAGTACGGCGACCGAAAGGCAAAGAACACCATTCTCGAAGGCGACCAGGCTTCTGCCAAGGAAGTGTTCGACCTGCTCATTGCCTCGGGGAGGTGGTTCAGC
The DNA here is from genome assembly GCA_963701935.1 of uncultured Acidobacteriaceae bacterium. Taxonomy (GTDB): domain Bacteria; phylum Acidobacteriota; class Terriglobia; order Terriglobales; family Acidobacteriaceae; genus Sulfotelmatobacter. Next base: position 608,709 of record CAVPBT010000010.1, read on the forward strand.
GAGGTGGACGAGGAGCACCGCTCGAACGTGGTTCTACTGTGCGCTGATACGACCGAGGAACTGTTTGGCACCGAGAGCCCACTCGGCAAGGAAGTCAATATCGAAGGCCAGCTTTTTACCGTAATCGGAACGGTGCAGCCGGTGAAGTCGGTGTTTGGCGGAGGCAAGAATCCAGAGGACAACAAGGTCGTCTTCCCCCTGAGCACTCTCCGCAAGCTGCATCCCGAACTGAAGCAGCACTGGATCAGCGTCAAGGCCACCTCGCACGACGATGTTCCCAAAGCGATCGACGAAATTCGCGAACTGCTGCGACGGCGCCGCAAGGTTCCCGTGGACAAGCCCGACAACTTTGCCGTTTTTACCTCGGATTCCATCTCCGATGCCTGGAACCAGATTACAGGCGCTCTGTTTATCGGCATGTTCGCGATTTCCAGCGTCGCGCTGATCGTTGGTGGCGTCGGCGTGATGAACATCATGCTGGTGAGCGTCACGGAGCGCACCCGCGAAATTGGGGTGCGCAAGGCGATTGGGGCGCGCAAACGCGATATTCTTCTGCAATTCACCCTCGAAGCCATCATGTTGACGGCGGTTGGCGGGATTATCGGCGTGAGTGCAGGTGCGCTCGTGGTCTGGGGGATTCCACTCCTATGGCCCTCGTTGCCCGCCCGCATGTCTGTGTTCTGGACCACCTTTGGCTTCAGTGCTGCCGCCGGAGTGGGGCTCATTTTCGGGATCTATCCCGCATGGAAAGCGGCGAACCTCGATCCGATTGAGTCGTTGCGGTACGAATAGATTGGCCAGCCTCCGCGCATGATTCACTTCACTCTCAGGATCGTTCAGGTCGTCGCGATTCTTGGGTGCGTCTCCAGTTCTGCGTACTATTTGCTCTGTCTGTGGAGCGTGCGGGTTTTTCTTCATGGACGGACGAATGCGTCCGTCCCCACACGAGTGGTGCCTCCTGTTTCGATCCTGAAGCCTCTCAAGGGCACGGACCCGGACATCTACGAGAGCTTCCGCAGGCACTGCCTGCAGGACTATCCCGAGTACGAAATCATTTTTGGCGTGAGCGACCCCGACGACCCGGCTGTCGCCAGCGTGCAGCAATTGCAGCGCGAATTTCCTGAACGTGCGATTCGTCTGGTCGTGTGTCCGAACAAACTTGGGGCCAACGTCAAGGTCAGCAATCTTGAGCAGATGCTTTCCTCCGCGCGGTACCAGCACCTGCTCGTGAACGACAGCGACATTCGCGTTGAGCGTGATTATCTTCAGCGCGTCATAGCGCCGCTCGTCGACGAACTCGTAGGGATGGTGACGTGCCTCTACCGCGGAGTGGCCGCGCCCACATTTGGTTCGCAGCTCGAATCGCTTGGCATCAGCACAGATTTCTGCGCCGGAGTCTTGGTGGCGCGCCAACTGGAAGGCGGCCTGCGCTTCGGACTCGGATCGACTCTCGCGTTCCGGCGGACTGACTTGGGGCGCATCGGTGGGTTCAAATCCATCGTCGATTTTCTTGCCGACGATTACGAACTGGGCCGCAGGATTGCCGGTCTTGGCCTGCAGGTTGTGCTCTCCGACGTGGTCGTCGAGACGCATCTTCCGGCCTACAACTTGCGCGGATTTTTGGCGCACCAGTTGCGCTGGGCCCGTGGCGTGCGGGATTCGCGTGCGGGTGGCTACATCGGCTTGGTCACCACCTATGGACTCATGTGGGGGCTAATCGCCCTGATCGCTGGAGGCGCTGCATCCTGGTCGTGGGCTATGTTGGGCGTGACCGTCCTCTTGCGTCTGGCGGTAGCACTCGCGGTAGGCACGGGCGTGCTCGAAGATCGACACTTATTAGGACTTCTGTGGCTCTTGCCGGTTCGAGACTTGGTGGCCGTAGCGGTGTGGATTGCGAGCTTCGCGGGCCATACCGTGACGTGGCGCGGCGATCGATTCGAACTGAAGAAGGGGCGGCTGATTCGCTTGTAGTGTCGGTGCTACGCAGTGCCCGGTCTTTCCAGCGGGGCTATTCTTCCTCCCTTGCCGAACCGGTACTTTTCTCCGCGCCAGTAGAAGTCTCTGCTCGTATAGCTGACCGCCCACGCGGCGAAACCCAAGAGGTCGCGGACGGGATAGAGCCAACAATAGCGCACGGCCTGCGGGTCACGAGTTACACTCCATCCCACGACCACCGACTGGATCATGCGGTTCAGGCACGCCAACGCAAACAAGCCGATCCCGAGCGGCCAGTGACCAAGCGCTCCCGCGGCAATGAACCCCAGAATGCCGAATGGCATCGCATAGGTGAGGCCGGTGCCGGCATGTCCTGCAGGACGCGAATAGCGCGTGCTCTTCATCCACCGCAGCTGATCTCCAAGTGTGCGAATCACCGAGCGGGAAGTCAGCACATTTCGGACAATGTGGTGCGAAAGAACTACTTTGTAGCCTTTCGCCCAGATGCGATTCCCTAATTCGAAATCGTCGGAGTAGTAATCGGCGACAGCGGAGATTCCACCGATCGCGTCGACCGCATCGCGACGCATGGCCATAGCGGGTCCGAGCGCAAAACGCATTCCCTCCATCATGTCCGCGACCATGACTCCCGAGGACATTTCTACCGAGAGTCCGAGCGCTTCGAGCCAGGACCACAAATCCGATGCAGGAATGCCGCGATACATGCACGTGACCAAGCCGACCTTGGGGTCGAGAAGCGGCGGGATGGTGTTGCGCAGAAAGTCGGGAGCAACCCGCACGTCGCTATCGCTGATGATGAAATAGGAACGGCTCGAAGCTGCAATCATCTTGTCCAGCGAGAAGACCTTCGCGCTTGGCCAGGCTGGCGGCCCGGAGAGAATCACGCGGCTCGGAACGTGCGGGTAACGCGCTCGTACCTCCTCTGCAACTTTGACCGCAGGATTGTCCGCATCGCGCGCGCCGAAGATCACTTCATACTCGGGATAATCCTGCTGGAAGAAACTCTCCAGATTCGCCGCCAGTTCCTCCTCCATGCCGTGCACGGGCTTAAAGATGGTGACCGCGGGCAAGGATGCGGATGGTGTCGCGGTCGTGGCTGCCTGCGCTGACTTGGCACGACGCAGATGACGCGCGGTTGCCACGAGAGTCATGGCCAGATACACGGTCGAAGTGAAGGACCCCGCCAGCCCCAGCAACAAAAGCGCACGCCACAACAGATCAACTGCGGGAATATTGAGAATCCCAAGGATCATCGAGGAATGAAGATTATAACCGGGGCTTGCTTGAATCGGGCCACGAACGGGGTATGGAACGCCCGAACCGCTCACAGCGCGCGATTCGTGAAGATCGCCTTTCCGCCGCTGCGAGCCAGCAGAAAATGCTGCATTCCCTGCAATTCCTTGGGATCGTCCTGGTCTGTCCACAAGAAAACACGCGCCGGCCCGGACCAGAGTGCAGCGAACGACTGCGGCGTCTCGAACACGTGGGGAGCGTCCGGGAACTTCTCCCCGAACCAGAGATTGCCGCTGGGCGCATGCAGCACACGCAATGGAATATGCGTGTAGAAATTAAGAGTCGAAGCCTGGTGATATTCGCCATCCACAACGATCAGGTCGCCGGGCCGATATTCCTTCTGAATCGCGACCGCGAGATCGTGCGACGAAAGAATCGGCGAGAACAGCGCGAAAGAAACGTGCACGCAGGTCAGCAAGCAGACCATCATTAGCGACAAAGCTGCGTTTGCCAGCACTAGCCTGCCGCGCCGCCGCATCCACCAGTTCAGCACCGTTCCGAACAGCAAAGAGAGAGAAGCGCCGAGAAGTGGACCGCGAAACATTCCGAGTGCCTGCGGTGTGAAGTCCAGTACGTGACCTAAAGAGAAATCGTAGTCCTGCGGATTCTTCTTCAACAGTTCCGCCAAGTCCACGCCCGCGGGTGGACGGTGCGTCAAGGATAGAAGTGCCAGACCCACGACGCCGGCGACCACTCCCACAACCATCAATACAAGGGAAGATCGGCGTCCAGCGCGACGTTCCGATTCGCTGGCATCTGCTGAGGATTCACGGGCAAGCCATCCTCCAGCCAACAGCGCAATGCCGGGCAGGGCTGGAATCGTGTAGTACTCCTGCCGCGTTGAAAAGCTGAAGAAAAGCAAAATCACGAGCGCCCAGAGAAAGAACAACAGGTTCGCTCGCTGGCGGCGATCCATCGGTGCGCTCAACCGTTTCCATCGCAGAGGAACGTCTCGCAGCGCTTGAGGCAGAAATACCGCCCACGGCACTAACCAGAGCACAAGCAGAGCCCAGAACAGCACTAGTGGAACCGTGTCGTATCCCGGAGGCACCCGCTTGTTCAGAAACCTCATGATGTGTTCATTCACGAAGTAGAACCATAGGAAGCCGCGAGCCTGCCCGTGCGCCGGATTGCGGATCGCGGCAAGGATATGCCACGGCGCTGCCAGCACAAAGAAAACCATGGTGCTGGAGAGCATTCGCAGCTTGACGAGATGGCGCAGATTCCGGGTGAGCAACAGATAGAGGCCGATCGTGCCGATGGGGAACACCAGGCCAATGAGCCCCTTCGTGAGCACGTTCAGGGCGCACACCGCGGCAAATCCCCAACAGGTCCAGCGCGTGGGCGGGTCTTCCTCCAGCGAGCGCAGGAAGAAAAAATAGGATAAGGCAAGCCACAGCCCGACCAGTACATCGGGAATCAGGAATCGCGTAAAAATGTACGGCCCAATCGATGTGACCAAGGCGAGGCCTGAATAAAATCCACCGCGTTCTCCGAACGCATAACTGCCGAGTCTATAAGTGGCCAAAACTAATGTCAGGAACCCCAGCATGAGAGGGAGACGCGTGCTCCAGTCGCTGATTCCGAAAACTTCGTAACTGGAAGCGAGGCTCCAGTACATCAGAGGCGCCTTCTCCAAATAACGGAGCCCGTTCGTGTACAGCGTGACCCAATCGTGACGCAGCAGCATCTCGCGCGCCGCCTCGGCATGAATCGTGTCCACGTCGTCAAGCAGAGGCGGAGTGAACATGCCAGCCGCGTAGATCGCAAGCCATAGCGATACCAGGATGAGCAGCGACGTGGGAGTTGCTCGAGGGGCAGAAAAATCTGGATTTGCCGTGGTTGCTTGGGTTCCGACGTTTCGAACCCCATCGGCTCGTGAAGGATTCATGCGGAGTCCGCGAAGGCTGATTATAGGGTCTGGGAAGATGCGCGATCAAACTGGCACTTCACGCGCGCGGGCATTCATCGGTGCCCAGGTGTGGGTCCAGGGCAGCGCGAATCTTGAGGGAGAGTTGTTTCAGCGTATAGGGTTTCTGCAAGAAATTTGTTTCCAGATCGACCACCTTGTGGTCAAGCACCGTCTTGCCCGCGTAGCCAGACACAAACAACAGCTTCGCATCCGGCCGCAGCTGCGCCAGTTCCCTCGCGAGCTGGCCGCCACTCATATTCGGCATGACCACGTCCGTGACCACCAGATGGATCGTCGAGGTATGGGCCTTTGATACGGCAAGCGCATCGACACCATCTTTGGCTTCGAGCACGGTGTAGCCTTGCAGGCCCAGAAATTCCGCAGTCGCTCGCCGCACTGCCGGTTCGTCTTCCACGAGCAAGACGGTTTCCGATCCACGCGGAGCGCTTTCACTTTGGATGTCGTCGAGTTCGCCAGGAGCGTATCGTCCCTCAACGCAAGGCAAATAGATCTTGAATACCGTGCCCATCCCGGCCTCGCTGTAGGGCCAGATGAACCCTTTGTTCTGCTTCACAATTCCGTAAACCGTTGCCAGACCCAAACCAGTGCCCTTGCCGGAGGGCTTGGTGGTATAGAAGGGCTCAAAAATGTGGGGCAGGTGCTCGGGAGGAATTCCGCCTCCGTCATCACCGACCTCGATCAGCGCATAACGCCCCGGCGGGATGACAGCTTGTTTGCGATGAATATAGTCATCATCCAGCCGCACATCGGAGGTCTCGATCCGCAGGTGACCGCCTTGCGGCATTGCATCTCGGGCGTTGGCAGCGAGGTTCATCAGGACCTGCTCAACCTGCAACGGATCTATCCGGACCCGGCCCAATCCTTCGCCGCGTACGAAACTGAAGTCAACATCTTCGCCGATCAAACGCGGCAGCGTCTTTGCGATGCTTGCGATTACCTGATTCAAGTCCGCCACCCGCAACGCCTGGGGTTGTTTACGGCTAAAGGCAAGCAATTGCCGGGTCAACTCAGCCGCCCGGCGCGCTGCCAGCAGAATCTCCTGAATCTTGGACTCCAGGGGAGTGTCTTTTGGAACGGAATCCAGCGCCAGTTCGGCGTAACTCGTAATAATTGTCAGCAGGTTGTTGAAGTCGTGGGCAACGCCCCCGGCAAGGTTGCCGATTGCGTCCATCTTTTGCGACTGCAGAAGTTGCGCTTCCAGGCGCAGTCGCTCGGTGAGATCGCGACCGTTGGCGATGAAATGCGTGATTTGTCCCGCGGTATCCCGCACCGGGCAAATGCTTTCCTCCACGTAATACAGCTCGCCATTCTTCTTGCGGTTCACCAGGATGCCCCGGTACACATTGCCCGCGAGAATCGTCTTCCACATTTCCTGGTAGGTTTCCGGTCCCTGCTCGCCCGATTTCAAGATTCGTGGAGTCCTGCCGCGCACTTCGTCGTCGTCGTATCCGGTGAGAGCCTCAAATGCCGGATTGACGTATTCAATGATCCCGTAGCGGTCGGTCACCACTACTGCATCGGCCGACTGCTCGACGGCCCGCGACAGTTTGCGCAGAGACTCTTCCGCGATCTGCTGATCCTGTTGCAGGGTATGCATGGCCAGCGTATTCCGCATGGTCCGGACCAGGGTTGCACCATCCAGTTGCGACTTTGTGACGCAATTCCATGTCCCGCCCTCGATGATTTCAGCAACCGTCTTTTCGTTCGCATCCTCGGTCAGCAGGATAAAAGGGATCGAGACTCCGGCATGGAGAAACTCCGCTACAAAATGGACGGCCTCCGCGTCGCCGGTTTCATGTTCAAACAGGACCAGGCCGTAACTTTTCCGTTGCAGCATCGCCTTGGCCTCTTCCAAGTTGTGGGCGTGGTCGAGGTCCGCCGCGAGGATCTTGCGAGTGCGTTCTAATATCTCCCGAATCAGGAAGAAGTCTTCCTCCTGATTTCCCACCAGCAGAACCCGCAGAGGCATGGGTTGCAGAGCAGTTTTTGCGCCAGTCAACATGAATGTTGCTCCACCACCAGTTACCATCGGAATCCAGCCGCAGGAGTTTAGTGCTGTCTGCGTGCTCTGTGTGGGACGGGAACGAAAAACCGCCTTGGCCACGACTCTCGGGCTTGCCAACAAGGGGCAGAATTAGAAGATAATAAGGACAATCCAGGGGTGCGATATGCTCAGGCCACCGACTCTGCTGATCGCCATTCTTCTGTGCTGTGCCTCTCAGGTTGCGGCCCAGGTCACCACAACGGCGCAAACCATCACGGTGCAGGTTTCGGCCTCACAGCCGTGGACTGACAGTGGCCTTGACCTGCAGTCAAGCGACGTGGTCGAAATCTCGGCCCCACCTCCGTCGGACCAGGCCGCGTCGGGCCTGCCAGTCTGCGATCCCAAAGGCGTGACTTCGAGCTCGAAGAGCGCAGATCTTCCACTGCCCACCGCGCCCGCCGGCGCCCTGATCGCTCGCCTGCACGCGCAGGGCGCCAGCCCGCTTCTCGTAGGTGCGGGCAATCAGTTCCACATCGCCGAGCCTTCTCATCTGGTGCTGGGGATGAATATCTCTGGTACCGCGCCCTGCCAGGGAGTGCTTGCCGTTAAAGTGCACGTCATTCCGGCGGGATCGAGCGCCGCGAACACCTCCGCGGCGCAGCAGCCGCGCAGCCAGGTCCTGACGTCACAACTCTCCTCCGCGGCGGAAGTCTTCATGTCGGGACAATTCGGCATGGGTAAGTCGGAGTCCGGTGCATCCAACGCGACTTCTGCGGAGGGTTCCACCAGTTCGGCTCCGGCCACTCCGCTGAAGGTTTCGGATGCAGCTCTCGATCCGCAACTTCGCAAGAACATCGACAGCCTGCCACGTAGAGTCAATGATCAGTTCCAAAATCAGGGTGACGTGGTGAATTTCGTGATTGTCGGATCGCAAAAAGATGTGCAGGCCGCCCTCGATGCCGCCACCTGGCACGTTGCCGATACGAACAACGAGAAGGCCGTGCTCAACGCTCTGATGCAGACCTACGACAGCAAAGACTACCTGGCCATGCCGATGAGCACCTTATTCCTATTCGGCCGCAAGCAGGACTTCGGCTATGAAATGGCCGAACCGATCGCCATGGTAGCCAGCCGCCACCACTTCCGCATCTGGAAAGCTCCATTTACGTGGAAAGGGAGTGAGGTATGGTGCGGCGCTGGCACGCACGACATAGGATTTGCGAAAGATAAACGCAACGGCAGCGTCACCCACAAGATCGACCCGTCAGTCGACGGCGAGCGCGACAATATTGGCAGCAGCCTGCAAAAGGCCAATAAGGCCAAGACCCTGACCTATTATTTGCCTCCGAACCCGGTGCAGGATGCCAAGAACGCCACCGGGGACGGATACCATTCCGACGGCCGGTTGCTCGTCATCTTCCTCCAGTAGCATCCCCTTGTAGAGACGGAGCTTAATCCATCTCTACTCGCCGGGGCTGAATCACGCCTAGACTCAGGTTGTCTAGTTCGGAACATCCGCCACCGTTGTTAACCAATTTGCGATTGCAACGTCTAACTCGACAAGATCCGGTTTCCCTTCGAAAGACGTTAAAGAATCGGGGAACGTGGGAACGAGTTCTTGCGTATAGCTACCTAAGCGGGGTTCTGCCCCTCGCTTGAGTGGTCTGTTAAGGGTTGAGGATGAACCGCGGGCCCCTGTGCCCACGGCTACGAGAACTTGCGCCAGGCGGTCTGGCGAAAATCGAAGCGGAAGCCGTGATTTATTCGTTCGAATGGGGGATACGTATGGAAAACGGGCAGAAGGGGAATGGCTCGCTGCGACCGGTCGAGAGGTATGACGTGGGCCACGTACAGGAAGTGATTCGGCAGGCGCATGGAGAACTGCGCCAGCTGTTACAACAGCGCGCGGAAATCATGAAGCGCATCGGAACCGTCAAGCAGACCATCTCTGGCTTGGCCAATCTGTTTGGCGACTCGGTCTTGACCGAGGAATTGATGGAACTGGTTGACCGCAAGAGCAGCGGCCGCCAGCCGGGCTTCACCAAGGCCTGTCGCATGATCCTGATGCAGGCTGGCCACGCCATGAATGCCCGTGATATTTGCGACTATTTCCACCAGAAAATGCCGGCTCTGCTGGCGCGCCACAAGGATCCCATGGCGTCGGTCACTACGGTGCTGAACCGACTGGTGGAATACGGCGAGGCCCAGGCGGTGGTCTCCAACGGTAGACGCGCCTGGCGCTGGGTTGCGGACCTGCCTACGGAGGTTCCCTCGGCGAGCGCTGAAGCAGGCCTTGTTGCGTGAGCGTAGTTGAGCGGGTGAACGACGCTCTTCCAACCAGAAGAGCGTCGTTCGCCCGCTCTTGCTCCGTACCCTAGTTAGGTGGCAACAGCATCCCTTTTTCCAGATGCCGGATCACGTGCGCGTACGACGCGGCATGTGGATCGTGCGTAACCATCACGATGGTCTTGTGGAAATCCTCGTTCAGCCTCTTCAGAATCTCCAGCACTTCCGTCGCCGAATGACTGTCCAAATCTCCAGTCGGTTCGTCGGCGAGTAACAGCGTAGGATCGCTCACGATGGCCCGGGCAATGGCCACGCGCTGCTCCTGTCCACCGGAGAGTTGCTTCGGCAGATGGCCGACTCGATCTTCCAATCCCACCAGCTTGAGAGCGGTTAGAACGTGGTCGCGCCGCTGCTGCGCAGTCAATTTGGTCAGGAGCAGCGGCAGTTCCACGTTTTCGAAAGCGGTTAGCACGGGAATCAGATTGAACGTCTGAAAGACGTAGCCGATGTGCTCGTTGCGCCAGTGGGCAATCTGCGAATCACTGAAGCGGAAAATGTCTTGTCCCTGCACCAACAGTTCGCCGCTGGTTGGCCGGTCGATCGCCGCGATCATATTCAGCAGCGTAGTCTTGCCCGATCCCGACGGGCCCATCAAAGCCAGGAATTCGCCCTTGGCAATGTCGATCGACACGTCGTCGAGCGCGGTCACCTCAAAGGCATCGCGCTTAAAGACTTTGCTGACGCCGCGAACCTGTACAACTTTGGTTCCCGTGGCAACGTTTGGTTGTGCAACTGTGCTCATGATTGCCCCTTAATTTTAATTTTGTCTCCATCTTTCAATGTCGCCGGTGCGGTTGTAACCACGCTCTCGCCCCCGACCAGCCCGTCGACGACCGCTCCGTCGCTGCGCTGGCCTATGATGTGGACCTCGCGGGCAACGGCCCTTCCGTTATAGGCGATCAAAACAATCTTCTTGCCGTCACGATCTCGAATCGCGGTCGACGGCACGTAGACTCCCGTCGGATCTTTTGACGCCTTCGGCACATCGTTGGCCAGGAACTTCACCGTCGCATTCATCTCCGGCCGCAGTTGAACATCCGGATACTTGCCCGGATTGAGCACCTGCACTTTTACCTGCACGGTCGCTTTCTGCCGGTTGGCTTCGGGCGAGATCTGCGCGATGATGCCGTCGTATTGCTTGTCCGGATAAGCGTCAGTGGTCACAATCGCCTTCTGCGTCGGACCAAGGCGCGCAAAGTCCGCTTGCGCGATGTCGAGTTCGACCTGCAGATCGTTCAGGTCCGCGAGCGATACCACCGATCCCTGCGGCCCGCCCGCCGCAGCGCTGGCAAACTGGGCCGTAATGAGCTCGCCCTTTTCCGCCGTGCGGTCGAGAATGGTTCCCGTTACTGGCGCACGGATCACCGTAGCGTCCAGTTGCGACTTGGCGTAATCGAGTTGCCCCTGCGCCTGCATCAGCGCGCCCTGCGCACGGGCAATCTCTTCGGCCCGCGGCCCAATCTTGGAGAGCTGAAACGCCTTCTCCAGGGAATTTGCGCGCTGCTGGTCGGCCTCGAATTTCGCCGTGGCATCGTCCAGTTGCTGCCGCGAAACTACTCCGCTGCCCGCGAGTTCTTTCGTGCGGTCCAGCGTGAGCCTGTCGTTCGCCAGCGTCGCGCGAGCTTCGTCGAGATTGTGCTGCGCCTGCTGCACTTCCTCAGGACGCGATCCGTGCTGCAGTTCGTCAAGATAGGCGCGAGCATTGGCGACGGCACCCTTGGACTGCTCATACGCCGCGCGGAACTCCTGATCTTCCAGGCGAACCAGCACCTGGCCTTCTTTCACCTTGTCGCCCTTCTCCACGCCGATCCACGCCAGCCGGCCCGTGACCTTGGAGTTCACATTGATCGTGTGATGCGCCACGATGTAGCCCGTGGCCGAGAGCACCGTTCCTCCGGCGTCATTGCCGCTGGTTTCCGCAGTGGCGCGGACGGCCTCGACTTCAGGCACGTCGGACGCGAACAACCGATAAGCCAGCGCGATTACGCCCAGCAGCACGACAACCGCGATACCGCCCAGTATGTAGCGGCGCGCCCAGGCCGGCGGCTCTCCGCCGGAGTCGCCGCGCTGCGTGCGGTCAATGCGCAGGCTCTGCAGGTCTTCATGTTTTGTATCAATCGCCATAAGAATGTTTACGCTCTAACTCCCCAATTAGTTTCCTGCTTCCGTTAGCTGCGCAGTGCGTTCAGAATATTCTGCCGCGCCGCATGCCACGCGGGGGCCAGCCCGCCGATAAATCCCATGATCAGCGCGAACAGAATGGCGTACAGCGCCACCCTCCACGTGATTCGCAGGGCAAACACCACTTCGCTGAAAGTGACGGCGTTCGACGTCCCGGTTTGCATGCCATTGAAGGGAAGCATCAGCAGGATTCCCACCGCCGCGCCCAGCAAAGCCAACAGCAAAGACTCGAGTACGAACGACGTCAGAATCGCCGGCCGCGAAAAGCCGATCACCCGAAGAGTTGCAATTTCCCGTCCGCGATAAGCTACCGCCGCGTACATGGTGTTCATGGCCGCGAAAATCGAGCCGATCGCCATAATGAATCCCACCACGAATCCGATGACCCTGATCGGTGCGCCCGAGCTGGTCTGCTTGGCGTAGTAGTCTTTTTCGAGCACGCCTTCGAGTTTCAACCGCTGATCGTCGCTGACCCGGTTCTTAAGCGCCTCGGCCGAGATGGCGTCGGTCGCGCGCAGGTACGCCGACGAGTAACCGCCCTGGCGATCGAAATCCGATGCCATTTGATTTACATCACCCCAAACTTCGGACTCATATGCCGACCCGCCCGCATCAAACACTCCGACGACCTTCCACGATCCCTTGCCAAATTCCATTGTGTCGCCGATGTTGGCGTGCGAAAAGCGCGCCTGAATCGACTTGCTGACCACAACCTCTCGCTGCCCCGTCTGAAACCAGCGTCCTTCCACCAACTTAACGCTCGGTGGTTTTCCGGGTTCGTCGGGCGTCTGCCGCATTTCAAGACCATCGGGCATCATGCCGCGCACCGTGACGTTGACTTCGCCGGTGCCGTCTTTGCGCGGCAGAATGATCACCACCACCCACTCGCCCGACGCCATCGGCTCTCCATGGCTGTCCTTCGCGATGCCGGGGAGCGTCTTCAGCGTGGGGAAGAGCGCGGCATCGAACCCGCCCGAGAGCTCCGCTTCCGATCCCTTGCGCAGCACGAGGACATTTTTCGCGCTGCCGCTGCTGACGAACGCGCGATTCAGCCCCGCGATGAGAGCCATCAGAAAGATCGCTGTCGTCACCGTGAGCGCGATGCCCAGCGCGGTCATGAGCGGTGAGCCCCTTGCGGAGCCTTAAATTGCGAACGTTATAGCTGATCGGTATTGCCATAGTTAACTCTATCCCGTAGCGCCCAGACCGCGGGCACTACCCTCAGCCGATGTGGCGCAACCCATCGACAATTTTCATGCGCGACGCGTTGTATGCCGGCAAAGAGCCACTTACCAGTCCTAAGGTCAGGGCCACCAGCAACGATAATCCCGCTGTTTGCACGTTGACCTTCATCGCCAGCGGCACGCCCAGCGCGATGAAGCCGCGTGTCAGAAACCAAATCACCGGAACCGCACCCAGAATCCCCAGCACTCCGCCGCCGACGGCCAACGCCACCGATTCGCCGACGAAGATCGACAGCACACGTTGGCGCGTGAAGCCCAGCGTTTTCAGTACGGCGACTTCGCGCGTCCGGCTGCGCACTGACATCGCCATCGTGTTGGCCGAAACCAGCATGATGGTGAACACGACTGCCCCGCAGATGCCGAGGATAAACGCCTTGATGTTCCCCAGCGAAGCGACAAAGCCTAGCTGGAACGCCCTCTCGCTCTCAGTCTTGGTCTGCAGCGGAGAGTTGCGGAACATGCCGTCAATTTCTTGCGACGCGCGCGAAACATTCTCGGCCGAATCGATTTGCGCGGCGTACCAGCCTGCTTGTCCCTTGAACCAGGGCACCGCCTCCTCCAAATACTTGGCGTTGAAGTACAACGAATTCTGCGGAGGATCGCGGTGATAAATGCCGCGGATCGTCAAGTCGAGGTTCGTGGGAAAAATATTCGCCTGCAAGGTAACGCGGTCGCCGATCTTCCAGCCATATTTATTGGCCAGCGTCACATCCACGATAGCGCCGGCGCGATCCTGCTGCCATGCCTTGACCTGATCCGGTGGAATGATTTTGTCTGACGCCACTTTCAGATACTCATCCGGATCGGTCCCCATCTGAGCGAAGAAGTGTTCCGGCCGGTCATCGATGTATCGTCCTCCAAACCACGTAAGCGGCGCGACTGCACTAACGCCCTGAACACTGCGGATCTTGTCACGGTAGTAGGCCGGCAGAAAAAACGCCAGCGAGACGCGGTCGCGAATGATCAAGCGCCGCGATGCTTCCGGTGCGACCTGGTCCACATAGAAGGACCGCCAGATGCAAATCATCAGCGTAAGCAACAGCAAGGAGAAGCTGATGCTGATCATGGTCAGCAGGCTGCGCCGCTTGTTCCGAAACGTATTGCGCACGACAAAACTGCCCAACGTCATGACATCACCTCACCCGATGTGCCGTAATCCGTCGACGATGTTGATCCGGGAAGCGGTGTAGGAAGGTACCGCCGAACTCAACAGTCCTACCAACCCCGACGTCAACATGGCGACAACCCAAATTCCAAATGTTACTTTCATGGGGAAAAAGCTGAAAAACTGTGGAGAGTGCGTCAGCCCGTAGACCATGAACCACCCCAGACCTGCGCCGATCAGGCCGCCCGCCAGCGAGAGCGCCACAGCTTCGCTCACGAACAATCCCAGCACTCCGCGCTTGGTGAATCCCAGAGTCTTCAGAACCGCGACTTCGCGGGTGCGTTCGCGGATGGACATCGCCATCGTGTTGGCCGATACCAGCAACGTCGCGAACACAACCGCCGAGCAGATGCTCAGGATGAATGCCTTCACGTTCCCCATCATGGCCACGAACTCCAGCCCGAAAGCTTTCTCGCTTTCCGTCTTGGTGGGTTGAGGCGAGTCGCGGAATGTTGCGTCCACGGTGCTCGCGATTTTGCTCACGTCCCCGGGAGAGTCCGCCAGGATGCTGAACGTGCCGGCCTGTCCCTTAAAGAACGCCACCGCTTCTTCCACGTATTTCGTGTTGAAGTACACCGACTTGTTGTCAGGATTCGTGTGGAAAATACCGCGCACAATCAGTTCGAGATTGACGGGGTAGATCGTGCCCTGCAGCACAATACGGTCACCCAGCTTCCAGCCGTATTTCGTGGCGAGGGAGTCATTCACAATCACGCCTTGCCGGTCGCGCTGCCATGCCGTGATCTGTTCCGCGGGCATGGAGCAGTCCCGATACACTTTGAAGAATTCATCCGGATCGGTGCCGAACTGCGCGAAGAAGTTCTCCGGTTTCTGGTCCTTGTAAATTCCGCCGAACCAGGACACCGGCACGACTGCCACCACTCCAGGAATCGCTCGAATCTTCTCGCGGTAGTAGCTGGGTAGAGAAAACGTCAACGACACTCGATGCCGCACCACCAGCCTCTCCGCTGACTCCGCGCTGCCTTGGTCCAGATAGAACGCGCGCCAGATCGTCATCATCAGCGTCAGCAGCAGCAACGAGAACGCGATGCTCAACACTGTCAGAATGCTGCGGCGTTTGTTGCGGAACGCGTTCTTCGTGACAAATCGGGTCAATGTCATCGGCGCACTCCAGAGGGAACCGCGAGCCGGGCGCAGGAGGTAGGCACGTCCCAGCCCCCCAAGAATAGACGATGAACCTCGCTGTCGACAACCGGGCCGGACTCGATTGTTTCTGGCATATGAAAGCTCAACCCCACAGAACCAACCCTCTTCGTGTTCCATCCTTTCGCACCGCACTCGCGATCGCCAGTGGAGATCGTCATCAGGGTGGGATGACAAATGTCACACGAAGCTATACATAACAATTACAACCGCCGCCGAGACCGTAAAGTTACGCGGTGAATTCCGCCGAGGCAGCGGTGGAGCGCGCAATGCCGATCGCGGCGAGGCCGTACTAATCGACCCGCCCCTCGTCCGCCGGCGGCCCACAAATCGCCGGCACTGACGTGTCATTGAGCCTCAGATAGACGGTCAACTGTCCGCGATGATGTGCGAGGTGGTGGAACACTTCTTCTGCGATCATGACGTGCCGAGGATTCTCGCTGGCCACGTGCTCACCTATGACGAGCCTCCACGGCGTCAGCAGATGCTCGTCCGTTGTATTCTGCAAAGCCGCGCGTGCCTCGGCGACACCGGCGTCGAGCGCGGACGCCAGTTCGGCTCGCGTGCGCCATTCCAGCGGCTTGAACTTCGCCGCGGCCGGCGACTTGAGATCCAGTTCGTCCTGATTCACCATCATCGCGATCCACGACGGCATGGTCGCCACCAGCGATGCCAGATAGCCAAGAGGCATCGATGTCGGATGCGGCTTCCAGTCGTTATGCCCCTCGGGAACGCGCGCCAGCGCGCTTCGCGTTCCGTCAGCTTCCCGTTCCAGTTCCGCGAGCAATAGCTCCGTAAGCTTCATGATTCTTCTCTCCCTATGCGATCGTTGTGCGAATTCACCGCGAACCCGGTCGAATCGACCACGAAACCGTATCAACAATTGAGGACAGATTCAGTCCTCGATCCGTGGCACAATACACCCATGCTGCAGACCTCGGCCCGCCTGCTCCGCCTGCTGTCTCTTTTTCAAATGCAACGCTACTGGTCGGGAGCTGATCTTTCCGATCGGCTTGACGTTACAGCGCGCACCCTTCGTCGCGATGTGGACCGCCTGCGCAGCCTGGGATATCCCGTGCATTCCACCTCAGGAACCGCCGGAGGCTATCAGTTGGGCGCCGGAGCGACGCTGCCTCCGCTGCTGCTCGACGATGACGAAGCGGTCGCGGTTGCACTCGGGCTGCGAACCTCGGCCAGCAGCGTTACCGGCATCGAAGAGGCCTCGATGCGCGCGCTGATGAAGCTCGAACAGGTGCTGCCACCGCGCTTGCGACATCGCGTCGCCACCCTGCACGCCTTCATCGTGCCTCTGGGCGGCCGGGATTCAACCAACCGAGGCTCAAGCGTGGATGCGGAGCGCCTGTCGGCGATCGCCGGCGCCTGTCGCGATCAGGAAGGAATTCGATTCAGTTATCACAACCGTACCGGCGCACCCAGCGTCCGCACCGTGGAACCCCACCGCCTCGTGCATACTGGCTATCGCTGGTATCTGGTTGCGTGGGACCTCGTCCGCAAGGACTGGCGAACGTTCCGCGTAGACCGCATCCAAGGCAAGCTGAAGACCTCAACGCGTTTCAAGCCGCGCAAACCACCCGAGGGAGATTTTGCAGCTTTCGTTTCGAAGTCGCTGTCGCAGGTGCCGTATCCCTACCAGGCGCGGGTTACTCTGGACGCGCCGGTCGACGCCGTCGCCAAGCGCATTCCTCCTTCCGCAGGGGCGCTGGAAGCCATCGATGACCGCTCGTGCATGCTCCGCACGGGCTCTCACTCATTGGAGGGAATTACGATTCATCTGTCGCTGCTCGGCGTCGGCTTCCGGGTGCACGAACCCCCGGAACTCATCGACTACATACGGCAATTGACAGAGCGCCTGGGACGTGCGACCGCTTAGGCTGCGGCTTTGGGGCTCGACTTGGTTTTCCGGGCTGGTTTGTTTTTCTGGATCGCGGCGGATTTCTGTTTCTTGCGCGCTTCCTTGCGGCGCATCTTGGCCATCCACTCGCGGGAATACATCGTTCCGCGGCATTTGCGCGAACCGCAACGGCACGGGGCGGGTTCTTCGTCGTCGTAAAGGTTGTAGTCCCACACCAGTTCCTCACCGGCGGCGATGTCGCGAATGGCGAAGAGCCAGACGCGCCCCTTGATCTCGTCGACCTCGCAGTTGGGATCACACGAGTGATTCAGATAGGCGCCTAGACCGTGGCCGTCAATGACAGTCTTGCCGTCATCCAGTCCATAGAGATACGTGCGGGAGATGCCGTCGTAACGGCGGTCGGCTTCTTCGACGGTGATGCGTTCACCGGCATACTCGACCACGCGAGTCCCCTTGCGGATGGGTTTCGAAGTGTAGACCCCGACGGAATGAATTGGCGAAGGGCGGACGACTAATGACATGAACTAATTTCGCACGCCCGGGCAGTTTTGGGGAATGTGAAAATCGTTGGCGTGAATTTTTCCAGATAGCCCTGCCCCGCCCGGCTCAGTTTACGGATCGTAAACGGAGCTTCCAAAGCCTTGTTTGCGCGCCGATTCCTGCATGTTTTCCAGCTGCTTCTGCTGCTCTTCCAGTTGCGCCTTCATGGACTCCACTTGATCCTGCTTTTGCTTCTGGCGTTCGTTCCACTGCACGCAGTTGGCAACGCAGTTCCCACCCGCATAGCGAACGGACCCGCTGAGATTGTCGATCTCTCTTTCCAAACCGGCGATCGCGTTTTTCTGGGCCTGAATTCGAGACCTCAATTGCTCCGCTCGAGCGTCTCGGTTGCTGGCGTTCGGCACGTCGTCAGGCACGTCGGCGACTTGAGAGCCGCTTGGGGGCGTTGCGGTCGGTCCCACATGCGAGGGTATCTCATCGTTAGTGATGACGTGAGGTGCCTTTGCGGGCTGCGCGTCCTTTGCGCTCGCTTCAGTGCCCGGCGCTGGCTTGCTGGACGCGTCGTTCGGCGAAGCGTCTTTCGTCTGAGCGTCCTTCTGCTTTTGTTGACGGGCCTGGCGAGCCACATCTCCAAGAGACTGCGAATCCTGAGCGTAAGCCATGAAAGCGCACAGGAATGCGCTCGCTGCCAGCAAAACAAAAAATCGCCGAGTCGGCATGGAGACCTCCGGTAACGATCCGCTGCAAGGACGTGATCCAACCATGCTATCGTCCGCGGCGACGCGCTCGGAGGTTACGTTCGTACAGTGGTCAGCGGGTTCTAACCAGCGATGTAGCTGGCGATCAGTGCGTCCAGCTTGGCGAGCAGGGCCCCGTTCCCCTGTCGCGGATATTGCATCAGGGCTTCTCGGTAGTGCGGCAGATTGTAGAGGAACGCCTCGACCCGCTCTTTGTTCAACTCTTCCCAGCAAGCCCCGTACCCGGATTTCTCCAGCCAATAAGCATTGAAGATCTGTTCGAACTGGTGGCTCACCGGGACCGCCAGGTAGGGCTTGCCCAAGTGCAGGGCCTCGGTGACCAGCGAAAACCCGGAATTCGCCACGATGGCGCGGGCGCTGGTCAGGTCGGTGAAAAAGCCCTCGAGAGAAGGCTTCTTATAAAGGATGTTGCCGTCCTGCCCTTCTCGCCCGAAGCCATAGGCAATGAAACGGCACCGAACCGAGTTCAACAACTTTGCCAGCGCCGGAGCTGGCGAAGTCACATAGACCAGCACGTGTTCGTCTTGCGTGGGCGTTGCATCGAGGATTTCCTGCCGCAGCAGTGGAGGGAACAGGAATGTATTCCGCTTGCGGATCGGCGCGCTGAAGAACGAAATCACGAGGTAGGCATTCGCGCGCGGCGTCATGAGGCGGGTCACGAGTTTCGCTGCGGCCGCGTCGCGCCGGTATTGCTTTGGATACGAAACCACCGCATTCGTCAGGCAGTGCTGGTTGTCGATGGAAATGACCGGAAGATGTTTCCTGTGTCCGATATGACAGGTAAGCGGCTCGAAGTCGGTGATGACGAGGTCGGTCTTCCATTCGTCGACCAGGTCTTTCAGTTGCGACAGACTCTTCGCCGCTTGCGGCACTGTGATCAGATTCTTGGCGATGGTGCGTTTGTAGCGCACGCGGTTGTTAAGGTAGGCGAAACGGAAGCCGTAAATCTCAGTGACATCGAAGTGCGTCTTCAGATTCTGCATGCCGCGATCGAAGGACGCGACATGCACGACGTGTCCTTGAGCGACAAGATGCGAGAGCACTTCCCGGGCTCGAGTGGAATGTCCCGCACCTTCGCCGTTGACTCCATAAAGGATATTCGCCATGAGATTGCAGGCGAGTATACCGCTGCGGAGGCGCCTATTGCTGCGCCGTGAGCATGGGCAGCGTCACTATATCGACCGTGTCGGGATCGTCGCGGAGTTTGATGTACAGAGTCTTCGCTTTCGTCGGCGGGATCGCCAATGCGTCTTCGACAAATCCTTCCGGAACGCTAACGGCATTCACGAAATCCGAGTCGGTGCTCACTGAGTCCAGCAGGAACAACTTGTCGCCGCTCAGCGTGCATTGCTTCTCGGGCGCGGGGACACAGCGAATGCCTTTGAGCGCCGGGACGCGCACCAGATTCACCAGCAGTTGCCAATCGCCGTCAATGCCGTCAGCCGTGACCGGGCGAAATTTCAAAGGACCGAATGCCGAGGGGCCGAGCAGTTTCATGGGGTCGAGAACCGCAAAGACTGTTTTCGAGTCCTGCAGCGTCAGGTTGCCGTCTTTGAAGCTCAACAGCACACGAAAAGATTCATCGGCGGTCGCCACTTCGATCTTTTCGGTGGCGGGAAACGTCTCGGGAACGTGCGACTTGAGAAAGAAATTCAGCCGGCCATCCTGCGGCAATTCGTCCTGGCTTCCGAGATGGACCGCGGGCGGCGTTGCCGTCTCATCCACCTGCACGCTCCTGCTGAGCACGCTGACCACGGGGCGCTGCGACTCGACTTCTGCTTTGAGATCGAGGATGCGAGCATCTTTGAGCGCAACGTGGACGACGATGTCGTCTCCGGCATGCAGTTTCGTGAAGACGGCCGCGTCGTGCGTTGTCAGCTTAAGTTCATCCTGCTGGTGCGCGCGCGCCAGCAGCGTTGGAACGAATCGAATGCCGTTCACCTCCAGGCTCTCGACATGATCCAAACGAGTGCCCTTCAGGGTTCCGTCCGCGTCGCCGGCGTGGATGCTGAAACTATCGAGACGTCCAGCCTCGGCATAGGTGTGAAGGGGAATCTCATCCGCTTCGCGCAGGCCAAACTTCTTAATCAACATCGTCACCGATCCCGCGTTCGCCTTCTGCAGCGCGACCTTCACTTCGAGTTCATCGGGCTTGGAGGCCTTCCATTCGGTTTCGAGCGCTTTGCCCTGCTCGTCGTTGACCTTCACCTCGCTCACACAGCACGCATCCGGGGACTGCAGGTGGAGCGTGTCTTCGCGTCCGACGATCAGTGCGCTCGCGTCTTTCGAGGCGACAATCCATTGCGCCGGCCGCGAAGCGCGCAGCCGGTAGCGCGGCCCATCGAAGGTGTGGAAGCCCCATGCTCCGCGCAGAACTCCCGTGACTTCTCCGTCCAGGTCGGCCGACTGCAGCGCATGGGTCTCGACGATGAATCCGCCACGCACCGGATCCGCCTTCGCGGGCACGTCGATCGCGGGACCCGACTTGGCCTCCACATGGAGCACGAAATTGTGCGCCAGTTCCGTGGCAAACACCAGCGGAGCACCCTCAGCCGGAAGCAGCAGGGATGGCCGCCCCGCGCAGAAGACCTCCGCTGGATCAACTGCGCGCAAGGGCGGAACAGGAGATGGCCGAACCGGCGGAAGCCCAATCACAATCACCGACTTCGGATTGCGAAAGGACGGCGGATTATTCAGCCGCAAATTCAGTTCGTCCTCTTTCGGAAGCGCCAGCGCCGGGATGTACTGGTACTGCGCCGTGTGCGTTGTCCCTAAAATGCGCATTACGTCGACCACCGCTCCGACGTAGGGACTGTAATAGCCGCTGCGCGCGTTGGGCGCGGAACTGATCTGCGCCAGTAAGTCGCTTGACGGACCGGAAGTCAGGGTCGCAACCATCGTCTGGCTGTGCGCGTCGTCCAGCACCAGTTGGTCTGTGTTCTGGGTGAGGCACGGCACCTGTTGTGCGCTGGGCTTGTCGAAGCATTGCTGGTCGAGTCGGATGTTCAGACTGCGAGCCAGCAGGGTGGTGCGCGTCTTCAATTGTTCGGGGTCGCTGACGGCAATCTCGCGAACCGCGTCGAGATATTTTTCCAGGCGAGCGCGGTCTAAGCT
Organism: uncultured Acidobacteriaceae bacterium; assembly: GCA_963701935.1. GTDB lineage: Bacteria > Acidobacteriota > Terriglobia > Terriglobales > Acidobacteriaceae > Sulfotelmatobacter. The sequence continues at coordinate 630,221 of CAVPBT010000010.1, forward strand.
GGCTTGCACCAGATCCTGCGATGCGCGCACGAACGCGCCCGGCTTGCCCCGCACCGCAGCGCGCAGAGTGCTGAACGCTCCCCCGGTCTCAGGCGCCAGGAAAACGAGAGCTTCCTCGGCCTCTTCGGGCACGGTGACAAATATCCCTTCCTCGTGCACGGGCTTGCTCCAAGTTTCGACTCGAGTAAACCAGGAATCCGGAGGAGGGTTGGTGGCTCCGCGAAGAAAAACAACCACCATCAGATAGTGGACCGACTGACTGTCAGGCAGGTCGGGATGTACCCAAAGCCGGTCTCCGGCCTGAAGATTCGGTACTTGCGCGATGGGCAAGGTGACACCGGCCCGCTGCACCCGGACGTCTACCTTGGGACCGACGAGGTCGAAAGCGGCATTCTCGGCGACGGCGATGCCGGCAAGCGCCAACAGAACGAGCCAAAACCCGGGCAGATGCGCCCTCCGACAGCATCGTCGCAGATACGAGAGGAATCCGTTCAAGGAATAATTTTAACTGATTTGCGACTCCGGTTTGGCACTGCCATAATCTCCCCATGTGCGGACGCTATCGACTCTCGCGGCGGAAACAGGTGGTGGAAGAGTACTTCGAAAGCGCCTCGGAAGAAGAAGATTGGAGTCCCCGCTACAACATCGCTCCTACCCAGCCCGTGGCGACCGTCCGGCAAACCGGGTCGGGCAGAATTCTCTCGATGATGCGGTGGGGGCTCGTACCCTCGTGGGCCACCGACATCAAGATTGGCAATCAACTCATCAATGGCCGCAGCGAGACCCTGCTGGAAAAGCCTGCTTTCCGCGAGGCGTTCCGCTCCCGCCGGTGTTTGATCCCTGCTGACGGTTTTTATGAGTGGAAGAAAGCGGGCAAGCAGAGATATCCGTTTCACTTCGGAATGAAAGACAATTCGCTCTTCGCTTTCGCCGGAGTCTGGGATCGCTGGAAGTCACCCGGCGGCGCGATGCTGCAGTCTTGCTCGATTCTGACGACCGCGCCCAACGAATTGCTGGAAGACGTGCATGATCGCATGCCCGTGATTCTTCCCCGCTGCCACTATGAGGCCTGGCTGATCGCTCCAGCCGCAGAGGCGGAGCGGCTGGCGGAACTGCTGGTACCTTTCGACGCAGGGCTCATGAGTCGATACCCAGTCGGTCCGCTGGTCAATAAACCGGAAAATGAGACACCCGAATGCGCCCTGGAAGTGCCGAACCCTGAAACCCAGGCGAGTTTGTGGTGAAGCGCGAAGTGGCTGATTCTCACGCGCAAAACAAAACGCCCCAGACTCGGTTTGAGTCTTGGGACGTATGTTGATCAGCCCTCCCCCAAGTGCTGCTCAAGAAGAAGCATAGTTCTTTCTGCAAACGAGGTGAATGGCACTAGCGTGCCATCGCGATGCACCGATAGGTGGGCAGCGCTTTCCAGAGTCTCCTGTATGATTCGGGGCGCTCCAACTCCGGTCTCGTCGCGTGGGCCTTCCCCCATATTTCCTCCGGCGAGGACAGAGTTTCAGGAGGGGGTAGGGTACGTGGATAACGCGCGTACCCTTTTCTCCAAACCTCCTGAACCCAGCCGAGAGAGAGAGCGGCTAGGTCTCGGTGTGCCAGGCGGGCACAAACTGCGTTCCACTGAACGATACGGCTGCGCCCCGTGCTTTCGGGGAGGGTGGTTGCTCCTCTTTTAAACTCGACCCCCTTCCAGTATCAGAGAGCGGAAGCCGGAACGCGCTGTCCAACTGGATCGCAACCGCGAAGTCGCCGGTGTCCTTCGGTCTCACGCGAAGAACCTTGCCATGAGCGCTCAGCAGGATGCCGGGATCGGGCAAGTGCTCCACTCCAATCGATACCTCCACTGCGGAACCTTCTGGTATGAGAAAAGAGCTCGACAGCAAAATGCCGCCCAGGCTGATGTTCTCTGATCGACCGCGCATCTCATTTCGCTGAGCCATCCTGACGAGGACTGGCAAATGTAGAGGGTAACGAACGTCTCGTCGTTCTTGCCGCTGTGGGGAGTCCATCGGTTTGCTCCGGGTGAGGGATGTCCGGAGCATACGTTGAGGCCCAGTCCGACGGCAGGTATCGTAGGTGCTGGGAGCGTGGGAAAAAGGCCAAGGTAAGTGCGGTAATGTATTACTCGCCCCCCGCGTTACAGGCTCGCCATAGAACAAAGTTAACCTTGTCATCCTGAGCGAAGCGAAGGATCTATGCATTTTGTTTGCAGCGCCTGACACGCTTACACTGCATAAGAACTGCCGCGCACTTTATGCCGCGTATTTACGGTACACGACGGTGACGTCAAGCTGCTTGTGTAAATAGGGTGAGGGTGCGGGATTTCCATTCCAGGTTGAATCTCTGGAAAATGGAGTAGATGATGCGGTCCACGCTTTCGACATTGACAAAGCAGACCATGGGGCGAGTGCGGCGTCGTACTTCCACGAAGCAGCGCTCGATGACGTTGGTGGTGCGCAGTTTGCGCCAGAGGTGTCGGGGGAAGGCGAAGAACGACAGCAACTCGGGCAAGTCTGTCCCCAAGCGCTTCACCATGGCGGGATAGCTGCGTTGCCAGCGGGCCCGGAATCTGCGAAAAGCGGCTTCGGCCTGAGCTCGGCTGTCGGCCTGATAGATAGCCTGCGCCCCGGCTTTGACCTCGTCATAGTCCCGCTTCCGGGCCTTCTCCAGAATGTTCCGCATCTTGTGGACCCAGCAACGCTGATGTCGCACCCGCGGGTAGACGGTGCGGATCGCCGCCGCCAAGCCGGCGCAGCCGTCGGTGAGAATCAGACCCAGTGATCGGCCTTCCAGTCCACGACGATAGAGATCCTGAAGCAGGGCCTCCCAGTCGGCCTGGCCTTCGCCCTGGCTGCGCAGAAACGCCAGCAAATGTCGGCTGCCGTCCTGCCGGATGCCGTAGGCCACCAGCATCTGCACTTGCTTGCGGCCGCTCGGTCGCCGCACCCGCAAGCTCACCCCATCGAGAAACAGATAGATATAGTCGTCGCTCAACCGCGCCTGATGAAACTGGCGGACCGCCTCATCCAGATCCCGCGTCAGCTTCGACACCGTCTGCGCGCTCACCGTCTCGCCGGTGATGGTCGCCACCACCCGTCCCACTTGCCGTGTCGAGATGCCCCGCAAAAAGGCCTCCCGGATCAGCAGCGAAACTTCCTCGGCCCGCCGCTGGAATCGTCGCAGCCCCACCGGCAGAAAGCTCTTCTCGCGGGTGCGCGCAATGCGCAGACGGATGGTCCCGAAGCGGGTCACGAAATCCCGCTCGTAGTAGCCGTTGCGATAGATGCGGCGTTTCCCGCGCCGGCGCTCATACCGGCCCCAGCCGGAGAACCGGTCGCGCTGCCGCTCCGACTGCAGCTCGAAAAACCGCTGCCACGCCTGTCGCGTCTGCCCATACAGATCGCCCCAGAAACTCTCTTTCATCTCCGCCAGAAAATGTTGGAAATGCTCGCTGATCGGGATTATCTTCGCCATTGGGTGTAGGTCTCCTTTCGGAACGGCTTTAGCTCGTGAGGCCAAAGCCAACTTACACCCTCTTGCCTTTTACACAATCAACGTTACGTCACCGTACACGACACCAGAACCCACCTGGCGGCTCTCGCCCTGTATAATTTGCCGTCTCCAATCCTTGGCTCATTTCGGACCTAGTCGATGCTACTTCGAGTGTTCAACGACAAAACCACTTTGGGGCGGGCGGCCGCTGAGCAGGCCGCAGAGGCGATCCGGCGCGCCATTTCTGAGAAGGGAAAGGCTCGCATTATCGCTGCGACTGCTGCTTCTCAACTCGAGTTTCTGGATGCGCTGACCAAGTCCCCGGGAATCGATTGGACTCAGGTTGAGGCCTTTCATCTCGATGAATATGTCGGGTTGCCGGTCACTCATCCAGGCAGCTTTCGCAAGATGCTCCTGGACGAGTTGGTCAACAAGACTGGAATCACGCATTATCACTTGCTCGAGGGCGATGCTCTCGATCTGTCGGCCGCGGTGCGGAAGGCAAGCGACCAACTGGCTTCGGCCCCGATCGATGTGGCGTTCCTCGGCATCGGCGAGAACGGTCATATTGCGTTCAATGATCCGCCCGCTGATTTCGATACCGAGGAACCTTACATCATCGTCGACCTCGATGAAGCGTGCCGCCGCCAGCAGGTTGGTGAGGCATGGTTTGCCGATATATCGCAGGTCCCGAAGCGCGCCATCTCAATGTCGGCACGACAGATTCTCAAGGCCCGGGAAATTCTCGCCGTGGTTCCGGACCGGCGCAAGGCGCACGCGGTTAAGGCATGTTTCGAGGGTGAAATCAGTCCTATGGCACCAGCTTCGATTTTGAGGCGCCATCCCAACGCGACCGTGTACCTGGACACGAATTCGGCTTCGCTGCTGGGTCCCGAACTGCAGGGTATCCTGAAAACAGATTCAAAGGTGACACTAACCGAGTGACTGCCTCTCACCGGTGGACGTAATCCAATACCTTCGCAGGTTGTGCCTGTGTCAGTGTGTTCATTGGGTCTACAGCAAGCCAGCTCAAAGCGCCCGCAACGCACAAACCCGCAGCTACAAGGAAAGACGCGGTCCAGCCGTAGTGCACGGCTATCCAGGGAGTGAGTGAGCCAGTCAAGGCCCCACCGAACTGTCCCCCCATGTTCATAAATCCTGACACCGATCCGGCCGACGCTCCTGCAATGTCTGCGGTCACCGACCAAAACGAACTCTGAGATAAATACAGCGCCCCAGCGCCACCAGCCAGAACGACACTTGCCAGCCTGACGCTCTGCACCTGGGAGCCGAAAGCGATGAACATTCCGGCCACTCCCATGGCAAATGCCGCGAGGCCACATCGCCCCAGCCGCGGACCGCGCCACTTGGTGAGTCGATCGTTCAGCGTCCCTCCGAGCAGGCAGCACACTAGCATTGCCAGAAACGGCAGCATGGAATAAAACGCGCTGGCCTTAAGATCGAGTCCGCGCACCTTTGCAAGGTAGCGGTAGAACCAGCTGAAGAAGATCCACGCCACGTATCCGTAGCAGAAATAGCTGATGGTCAGCGCCCAAACCTCGCGGCTGCGCACGACGCGCTTCCAGGGCACAAGAGCAGTTGCTGGTTCTGTCCTCGGAGGTGGATCAGCTGTGAGCGTACGTCCGGACTGAATGGCGGTGAGTTCTGCGGCAGACACTCGCGGATGTTCCTCTGGATTGTCGCGAGCCGCGAAAAACCAGACTGCCCCCGCGAAAAGTCCGATGATGGCGCACACCCAGAACGACGACCGCCATCCATAGTGAATCATGACATACGTGATGAGAGGGGGCGTGAGGCCGGCGCCTGCACCGACGCCTGCAAAGACCCAGCCGTTCGCGATCCCACGCTCGCGCACCGGAATCCAGCGCGAGATGAACTGATTGGCGGCCGGGTAGATCGTCGCTTCTCCGGCGCCAAGCAGAAAGCGAACCATCAGGAAAAGAAAGAGTGCGCTGCTGATATTGGTGGGGACGAGCGCGGTCAGAGCGGTGAAGACTCCCCACCAGAGAACTCCTGCCGTCAGCACACGCCGCGGGCCAAAGCGGTCGGCAAGATAACCTCCAACCGTCTGAAACAACGCGTACCCCGCGACTAGTGCGCTAAAAACCTGCCCCAGTTGGACTTCCGTCAGGTGGTAGGCATCGACAATCGATCCACCGGCGATGGAGATGTTGACCCTGTCCAGATAAGACACGGCACTCAGAACAAAGAGCCAGAACACCAGGAACCAGCGCATGCGAGATGTTTTCGCGGATGGCATCATCGTCGCCCCCGGCGAACACATTATGCGGAGTGCTCGCGCAGGATGCGCGACAGTTGCTCGGCGACGATCCTGTCTTCTCCGGGTTGCAGCATGAACGAGCACATGGTGAGCCCGGGCCGGCCTTCGCCTCCGCCGATGACAATGGCCGGTTTGGAATTCCGCAGCAATTTTGAGACCTGCTGCGGCGGTAGCGAGATTCTGGAATCCCACGTGATCTGCATGTGGGGCACGTGATTGGCGATGTCCGGAACGAAGAACGATGTGCTTACTCCCGGAACCTTGGTCAGCTCGCGCGAGATCAACTCCAGGCGGCCTTGCCATTCTCGTGCAAGCGCGTCGTGATCTTCTTTGAGATAAAGTTCGAGCGCCTTCACCATCCCGACAATTTCTTCTTTGCCCACCTTCTGGCTGCGGCCCAGAGTGTCCTCGTGGGGGCTGTTGTTGAGCAGGGCATTCGCGACCAGATCCTTCCGTCCAATCAGCAGGCCGGCGCATTGCGGACCCCGCATTGCTTTGCCCCCGCTGAAGGTAATCAGATCGTATCCCATGCTGGCGTAGTCCCAGAGATGAGAAACGGGAGGCGTGTCCGCTGCGGCATCGTTCATGCATGGAATGCCATATTGCTTGGCCAGTTTGACCCACTCGTCCACTTTGATTTGGCCGGAGGCGTTGGCGAAGTTTGAAAAGTGCATCATCGCCGTGCGATCGTTGACGGCTTGTCGCAGCTGCTCGCGAGTTTCAACCTCGATCAGCTTGACCCCCGTCGTCCGCAACTGGTGATCGAACGGATTACGATGCGATTTTTGAATGATGACTTCCGACTTCATCCCCGTAAGATCAGGCAGCTGGCGAATCAGGGCCTCGTTGTCTCCGGTGAGGATGCCTGCCAGCCCGGACTGCATCGCCGCCGCGGCACCGGACGTGACCAGCACCGCATAGCCGTCCGGGAGCTTCAGCATCTCTGCGATGCGTTTGTCAGCGGCCACTTCCAAGTCAGGAATATTTACGAAGTGGCGGCCGGCCATGGCCATGACGGCTTCGAGTTCGGGACGAAGAATTGAGCCGCCCAGCATCGTCATCGTGCCTTCGCAGTTGATTACGGTCGTGACACCCAGTTCGTCGTAAGGATTGCCCGTCTGCCCGAAACCGCTCACGCGGGTGCTTTCGGCCGTCGTGCTCACCGCCGAAGAAAGCTTGCGCGGTGCGAGGATGGACGTCAGCATAGCCGCGGCGGTCCCCAAGAATCCGCGTCGATTCCATGACGATCTCAATCGCATGAGGATCTCCTTCGGCCTGTTACCGCTCTACTTGCGCGTGACGGCCGCGATGCAGTTAATTTCGACCAGCGAATCACCAGGCAGCGCAGCGACTGCCACTGTGGTGCGAGTTGGTCCACCGTGTGGGAAGTACGAACCGAATACCTTGGTCATCGCGTCCCAGTGCTCGATCTTCACCAGGAACACGTTGGTCTGAAGAATGCTGTCAATCGTGCCGCCGCCCACTTCCACCATCTTCTTTATTTTGTCCATGACCATGGTGGTATGGGATTCAATGGTCCAGTCCTTCGGGTCTCGCGAATCGTGTGCGCCCTGACCGGAGACATAAATCAAACCGTTGTGCACGATCACCGGCATGATGACGTCTTTTTCGCTGCCCGGCTTGCCGTCCCCATTCAGCTTGCGGATGGCGTTCGCATCCTGGGTGGAACTCTGCGCCAAAGCCCGCGAGGGAATCGCGGTAGCAGTCAGCCCGAGCGCGGAAAGAACGGAACCGAAGCGCAAAGCAAATGTTCTTCGAGTCGAGGTCAAGTTCATAGAGATGCTCCTTTCAAGCTAAGGCGGTCACCGCCTTTTCTCATTTGGATGGGCGGCACCAACCGGAGAAGTTTCGTCATCGGCATCGCAACGCGGGCGCGGCGGTGCCGAGGCTCGGTTGCACGCTCGCGAACGCGATGCAACTCCGTTGTGAAAAATGAAAGTGCTGGATTATCCGATGAAAATCGATTTAATGCAACTTCGTCTCACTAAAGCCGGCCGAATTTCTTGACGGCTTGCACGATCGACTTCAGTTGCTCGATGACCGCGTACATTGAGTGCTCTTTGTAGTCCATCTGTTGCGCGAGGGTGAGGACGGCTTGCGCCTGCGCCTTTGGCACGACGGCGACACCGTCACTATCTGCGACGACGATATCGTCAGGGTTCACAAGCACTCCATTGCACATCAACGGGATCTGCGCTCCTGCAAACCGGTAGTGGTGCACCGACGTAGAGGGAACGATGCCCGTGGCAAAAACGGGGAAGCCGATCTTCCGCAGATACGCGACGTCCCGCACTCCGCCATCGATCACCGCTCCGGCGTAACCACGCGCGGCCATCGCCGTGCCCATCAGTCCGCCCATTCCCGCGATGTCCTCTCCATCTTCCACCACCATCACGTACACCGAATCGGTCGATCCTTGATCAATCGCTTCCAGCATCCCCGTGAGTGCTTCGGGGTCCTTGTTGCCCTCGTCTTTTTTGAGTTGTACCGTTCGCGCATATCCCGCAAACTTGGCGGTAAAGATCGGCTGCATGCGATGGCTCATGTACATCCGCTTTCCCGTAATCTGCTCCAGCGCATCCGACACTGACGCGACTTCCACACGCCGGAATTCCGCGATCAGTTCGTGGTTATTCGAGAGGCTCGCAGTCGCCGCGTTGGATTGAGCGTGCGCGCGACGGACTTGCACCGCCGCTGCTGCAATAAAGACCAGGGCCGCAAGAACGATTGCGAAGATTCCTGTTTTCGAATACGGATGATTTGGGCGCATTCCGTCCTCCTGCTTCTATGTGTTCGCGGACTCTAACATTACTATTGCCATGTTTCAAAGGAAGTTGTTTTTCGAGGAGCCTCCGCCCCACTGCGATAGAATGTGGCCGCTTGCCTATGCCGCCGATCCGCAAATCTTTATTTCCGGTGCTCGGGCTCTGGCTCTTCCTGTGGGCGCTCAACGTCTGCTTCTCGTTCGGGCAACAGATTTCTTCTTCAGACCATTCAAAGGATACGGTCGAATTGGGTCGAGCCACGTACGGTTCCGCCTGCGCTGGGTGCCATGGACTGGATGGCAGTGGAAGCGACAAGGCTGTCGACATTTCAGGAAGTGCCAATGTCCGGGGTTTCTCCGATGCCCAACTGTCCGACATTATTTCGAACGGCATACCCGGAACCGGCATGCCGGCTTTTCACAACCTGGGTGAAAGACAGAACCGAGCCGTAGTGGGCTACCTGCGGTCACTTCAAGGCAAGCTGGTTACGCCAACTCTGCCTGGCGATGCGAGCCGTGGGAAAGGAATATTCTTCGGCAAAGGCGAATGCTCAAGTTGCCACACGATCTCCGGGGAAGGCGGGTTCCTCGGCCCCGATCTTTCGGGCTACGGGTCTACGGCGTCAGCAAAAGAAATCCGCGACGAAATCATCAAGGCGCGGAGAATCCCGCCCCAAGGCTATCGACCGGCCGTGCTCATTACCCCCAATGGAGACCGTCTCGAGGGCGTGATTCGTAACGAAGACAACTTTTCCCTACAGTTTCAGACCAAAGGTGGCAGCTTCCGTTCCTTCCAGAAGTCGGAGTTGCACGATCTCGATCGTCTCGACACGTCTTTGATGCCGACAAACTATGGCGGCCGCCTTAGACCAGCCGAACTTGATGACCTGGTTAGTTACTTGGTGACTGCGGCCCCAGATGCGAGCAAATCAGGGACTCCCCGCAAGAAAGAGGACGATACGGAATGAAGCTCCGGCCGACGATTCTGCTTCAGTTCGTGACTGTAGTCGGTCTGGCGCTGAATCTTCCCGCCCAAAAGGCCCGGGATTTCAAGCTTGAGCCGCTCTCTCCGAAGTTCCTCGAACTCATCGGCGCCGATGCAAAACTGGAGACCGTCGCCACAGGCTTTGGCTTCACAGAGGGACCGATGTGGGACGCAGCGGGATTTCTCTACGTCAGCGATGAGACCATCAACAAGATTTTCCGCGTGAATGCAGACGGCAAACAGGAAGAAGTCATCGCATTGGGAGACCCGGACGGCAATACTTTCGACCGCCGGCATCGGTTGATCGATTGTGCGAGTGTCCTGCGAGCCATCATCGAGGTGACTCCGGAAGGAAAGTACAAGATCCTCGCCGATCACTACGACGGAAAGCGCTTCAACAGTCCAAACGATGTGATCGTTGGCCCCGATGGTGCCCTCTACTTCACCGATCCGACCCTCGATCTGGTTGCCGGTGAGAAGCAGGAAATCCCGTTTCAAGGCGTGTACCGGCTGGATGAGAGCGGAAACGTGCGCTTACTCACTCGAGATCTGGCGCAACCGAACGGACTAGCCTTCTCTCCGGATGGCAAGAAATTTTATGTGGACGATAGCGAGCGGCGAAACATTCGCGTCTATGACGTGACTGCCGACGGAAGACTGGTGAATGGGCGCCTATTCGGCGAAGAGCCCGGAGGAAAAGGCGACGGTGTTCCGGACGGCATCAAGGTAGACAAGAACGGCAATCTGTTCGTCACCGGTCCGAAGGGAATCTGGGTTTGGGATGCGAACGGAACTCACCTGGGCACGATCGTGATGCCTGAACAGCCGGCCAATTTGACCTGGGGCGACAACGACTACGGCACGCTCTACGTCACCGCAACGACGTCGGTGTACCGCCTTGAAACAAAAACGAGGGGCTTTGTGCCTTACTTGGAACACTGAAGAGTTGAAACGAGATTTTTCAATGCGGAAGCGCGAAGCTGAATATGTCGCTTCCCGCGCTGATCGTGACGTACTGTATGCCGTCAACGGAATACGTCATCGGACTCGCGCTAAATGATTGCCCAGTGTTGAAGTGCCAGAGAGCATGTCCGGACTCGGCATCGACTGCTTCCAGGGATTCGGCATCATCCGCAAAAAACACCAGTCCACCCAAGGTTGTGAGCGTGCCTCCCCACGAACTGCCGCGACCCGCTTGCGGATATCGCCAGGCCTCTTTGCCATCCGAGATTTTGAGTGCCAACAGAACTTTCTGTGAATGCTCACCAGCGGGAAACTTCGTCCCCGTGCCATAGTAAGTCTCGCCCGGAGTGAACGGCTTCGATTTCGCAAAATAAACGCTGCAGCTCTCCAGCGCCATGACATAAAACAATCCGGTGTTGGGATTGTAAGAAGGCGAAAACCAATTCGTCGCACCAACAATACCCGGGCAGATCGACGTTCCTTCTTTCGTGGGCACCCGCTCCGATAAGAGAGGACGACCGGAGGAATCGACTCCCGTGGCCCAATTCAACTTTTCTACAAACGCCGTAGCCCGTAGAAACTTGCCATTCGTCCGATCGAGGACGTAGAAAAAGCCGTTTCGGTCGGCCTGCACAAGCAGGTGCCGACTCGTGCCATTTTCTTCCGTATCCACTAACACCGGCGTTTCATTCGCATCGTAGTCATACACGTCGTGCGGCGTGAACTGGAAGTACCATTTCAATTTTCCAGTGTCAGCGTCGATTGCCAGGACGCAGGCGGTGTACAGGTCATCTCCCGGCCGCGAATCCCCGACGAAATCTGGCGCGGCATTGCTCGTGGTCCAATACAGCGTGTCGAGGTCCCGGTCGTAGGTCCCGGGCATCCACGTCGTGGCGCCACCATGCAAGTAAGAATCTCCCGGCCAACTCGCGGACCCGAATTCTCCCGGGCCCGGGATGGTCCACAGACGCCACTTCAATTCTCCCGTAGCCAACTTGTAGGCGGCTACGAATCCCCGCACTCCGGAGTCGCCGCCCGACGTTCCTACGATTACCTCATCTTTCACGACAAGCGGAGCGCTGGTCGCCCCATAGTGCTTCTCCTTGTCAGCATATTGAACGTCCCACATCAGGTTTCCCGAGCGGGCATCGAGACAGAGCAAGTGCGCGTCGTCAGTTTCCGAATAGACGAAGTTCTCCCAAACTGCCACGCCACGATTCTTGTGCGCTGCGGCGTCATCGAGTAGTCCCAAACTTACGGGACGACTGTAGTGCCACAGACTGCGTCCCGTGCGCGCATCCAACGCGAAGACATCGTTGGCGGACGTTATATACATCACGCCGCGAATCACCACGGGAGTAGCTTCCAGCCTTTGAGAATTGCCCGGGTGGAAAACCCAGGCGGCGCGAAGCTGGGGGACGTTCGCCTTGTTGATTTCATGCAAACTGCTAAAGCGACGTCCGCTGTAGTCTCCGTTGTAAGAGGGCCAGTTCTCGCCCACCGGACTTGTCACCAAATCTTCCGCCTTCACGAACGGCGCGGAACTCGGCTGAGTCCTCGGTACCTGCGCCGTCAGCCATCGTGTACAAGCGGCCAGCAGGAAGATCGTAATTGCCGCATAGGTCCGCTTCATATCAGTGACTGGCTTGGCTGCTTACCTGAACTTCTTGAAGCGCACCACGGTCGATTCCGCTTTCGTCTACAACATGGATCGAAAGCCGCGCCGATTTCGCAGGGGGAGTAACCTCCGTATCCAGCGACACGGCCTTGCTTGGATCGACTTCCACAATTGTCGTGACTCCGATACTGTGACCGTGCTCATCATAGAAGTGAGCGACCGCATGCCCGGAATAGAAAACTCCAAATGAGCCCGACAACTTCATCTTGCCGTTCTCCGTGCTTGTCGCTCGCAACGGGCGCATCACGAGTCCTGCGTCCGTCACTCCGTGAAATTCACTTCCGGCTCGCGTAGGAAACCATTCCGTCTCGAGCGTGCAGCTCTCACCGGGGCGCAAGCGGCACATCGGACTGTTGATCTCGGCTTCGAGGTAGTAGGGACTCGCCTCCGGGTCAGCGCTAAGCGAGGGGTTTCCATCACTGTTCAGCCTGACCTCCGGGCCGTTGGTCCAGAAAATCACGGAAGCCTTGCCTGGGTAAGGTCTGTTCACGTCGTATTGAAAGCGCTCGACCATGGCGTACTGGCTTTTGCCGTCGACAACCGCCAGCCAGCCTTCCGTCGAATCGAGCCATAACTCGGCAGCCATGTGAACATAGTGGACCGTGAAAAGATCGTCGTCCCGCACCGAGACTGCAGGATTCTCTGCTGGACCGAAGCGAACGTGGTAGCGATTGAGGTAGCTGCTGTTTCGGTTCGCCGGAGTGAAGGTCCAGAAATCATGATTCATCAAATCATGGTTCATCTCCTCGGCGTGTTCCGAGGCTTGCGCCCCTGAAGCCGAAGTATCGTATTGCGAGACCGACTGCATGGACCATTCCATCGTGTGGCCCGTAGTGTTCTTCATGGACGCGTGAAAGCCGATGCGCGGCGAATCCGCATCCAGACGAATCGTCCGCGTGAATTGAATTCCTGTTTGCGGATCGGAGGGCCCCGTCAGTTCGACCTCACACCGCTGCCCTTCCGAAAGCTTTCGAAATGTGAAAGGGCCATCGTCCAGCACATCGGAGTTGCCGACCCAATGTTGTTCATCGTTGTTTCCTTCGGGCAAAAGCCAGAGCTTGTCTCCGCCGTAGTTGAACCACTCGCTGGAACTCGGAGGAAAATACTTGCCGGCGAGCTTGGGATTTACGAACAGGTAGGCGTGTCCGGCAAAAGTCACTTGCATCAGTCGTCCGCCATTCTGCGGCACGACAATCAACTGCACCCACCGGTTCGAGATCTGCTGTGCCTGCCAGCCTTTGTAGTCGACTGCCTCGACGCGACAATCAGCGCTCTTCGGACCGGATTGACTGAATGCTGGAGCGACCCCAGCCATCAGGAACGCGAGTGCAACCCATCCTGCCCAGACATTTTGCCATCGATTCAGAGAATGGAGTGTCATGATCGCTCTTGGATAGAGATAACGGCTGCGCGGTAGAGAGTAGCACGCAAAACTGGCTCGCAGAAATCTGGTTGCAAACGAAATGAATCCTAATAAAACGAAATATTTCGATTTGCGTCAAGCAGATTCTGTGGTATACCAGCGTTCTCAAGCGGACAAGAAGTTGTGAGCACACGTCTTTGACCACGGCTGCTCCACAAGAGTAGCCGACGTTTCCATAAGCGAAACTTTTTCGACGGGAGGCATTTGATGCTGATCCGGAATTCCAGCCGGCGATCATTCGTAAAATTGCTGGCGGCCGCCCCATTGCTGAGCCAGATCGCCGCGCGCGACATGTACGCACAAGCCGCCGCAGCCATCGGGAAAGATCCGCGGCAGAACGTATACACCCGGCTGGGCGTGAAGACGGTGATCAATTGCCGCGGCACCTGGACGTATCTGAGCGGGTCCCTGGAATTTCCCGAGGTTCGTCAGGCGCAGGTCGAAGCGGCACAGCATTTCGTCAACATGCTGGACTTGCAGCGCGCCGTAGGCCGACGTCTGTCTGAACTCACAGGCGCCGAATCCGGCATCGTTACTTCCGGCGCCGCGGGTGCCATGGCAGCCGCGACCGCCGGATGCATGGCCGGCACCGATGACAAATACATCTGGCAGCTTCCGGACACAACCGGCTTGAAACATGAAGTGATCATGGTCGGCGGCCGGAGCGCCTTCGACAGCGCGATCCGGCTCACCGGGGCCAAGCTGGTTCTCACGTATTCGCCGGAAGAACTCGTCAATGCCATCAACGAAAACACCGCGATGATCTACACCACGGATCTCGGTGAAAAACTGGCGCGGGAACACGCCATCGCCAAAGACCACAAAGTTCCTATGCTGCTGGATGATGCCGCCGGCATCCCGCCCGCCGATAATGCCAAGCTCTACGCCCGCATGGGCCTCGACCTCTACTGCTTCTCCGGTGGGAAAGGGTTGTGCGGGCCGCAGTGCAGCGGATTGCTTTTGGGACGCAAAGATTTGATCGAGGCCGCCCTTCTCAATTGCAGCCCGCGAGAGGGCGCCGTATGCCGCCCGATGAAGGTCGGGAAAGAAGAGATCATCGGGTGTCTCACGGCGCTTGAGACGTGGCTGAAGCTGGACGAAAAGAAACTGTACGCAGAATGGACCGGCCGCATCGATCGCATTCGAAAATTGGTGGAGACGGTTCCCGGCGTCAAGACTGAGACCTACACTCCCGACGACGGAAACCGTTTTCCAACACTCAAGATCTCTTGGGATCAGCAGGCCTGGCGCTTCAGTATTTCCGATTGTGTTGCGCAGCTGCGCGCGGGCGATCCGGTGATCGAAGTGCTCGGGGCAGATAATCCAAGCCTGGTAAAGGCTGTCCGCGAGGGAAATCCTAACCACAAAGAACCAAAGGGCCCCGATCACATCGAGTTGGTCTCAATGACGATCAAGCCGGGCGAGGAAATGATTGTCGGACAACGGCTGAGGGCCATTCTGGGTTCTGCGCAGAAGAAGGCGGCAGCCTGAAGAGACGCGAGGTTGTCATGAGAAGAATGCATCCGAATCTTCCACTGCGACTGTTCGCGATGGTTGTTGTTCTTTCGTCGACTCTCACAGCGCAAGAGCATGTCCACGCCGGCATCCCCGGACAAGCCGCCGCTCCAACGAATCGCGCCTACTCGCCCGCCGTGGACGCCGGAGACTACGTCTACATTTCCGGGCCGGGACCCAGTCGTCCCGACGGAAGTCTGCCGTCGACTTTTAAGGCGCAAGCGAGACAGGCGCTCGATAACGTGAAGGCGGTTGTCGAATCGGCAGGATTGACCGTAGAGCACGTGGTCTACATGCAGGTGTACCTGGAAGACGTCAGCAAATATGATGAGCTGAATCAAGTCTTCGCGGAGTTCTTTGGGAAGAATGCGCCGGCGCGTGCCGTGCTCGGAGTTGCCCGTGTTCCCCAGTCGCCCATTCAGATCAGCGCGGTTGCGGTTCGCAGTTTGGCCGACAAGAAGCCCGTCTATCCCCCGAACTACAAATCGAGCGATCCGGCGCCGCCCGGGATACTCACTCATGACAGGCTTTTCGTCTCAAGCATGCCCGGCGCGGATCCCGTGACCGGCAAAGTCCCGGACGATGCGGCAGCGCAGGTCGAGCTGGCGCTCGACCGTGTTGAGGCGGTCGTCAAGGCGGCGAACCTCGAACTCCGCAACATGGTTTTCGTAAATCCGTATTTGACAGCCGATATCCCATCGCGCGTCATGAATGCGCATTATGCCCGGCGGTTTGAATTCGGGAACACTCCGGCACGGGCCACAATCGAAGTATCGAGTCTTCCCGGTGGCGCGCACATCGAGTACACAGGCGTTGCGGTGCGAGATCTCAAACAGCGTAAGGCGGTGCGTCCGAAAAATATGCCACCCAGTCCCACCGCGAGTCCGTGCGTTCTCGCTGGTGACACTCTATATTGTTCCGCGAAAGACGGATTTATTCCCGGACCGCACGGCGGCGTCTACGCGACAACCACCCAACACCAACTCCGGCAGACGATGCGCAATCTTCTCGACAACCTGGAAGAAGCGGAAATGAATTTCAATCAGGTTGTGGCCACAAACGTTTATCTCGATGATCTGTCGGATCTGCCTGCCTTTGACCCGGTGTATGCCCAGTATTTTGGTTCCTCACTGCCGGCGCGAACGACAGTCCAGCAAATCGCACCCACACAGCGCAAACCCGATGAGGACGATCACTTCCCAGGACTGGAGCAGGTTTCACTGATTGCAGTCCGCAGTCGACCGAGCCGTTGAAGATGCTCCACAATCCTGGTCGCGGTGGCGGGATCTAGTTCGGCAGTCCGAAGTGGTTCGCGAGTTGACTCGTGTCTTGAAAATTGGCGGAAGCGAGTGGGGGTCGAACCCACCGATGACAGGATTGCCTGCCATCCGCCGGTTTTGAAGACCGGGACGATCACCGGACCGCATGCGCTTCCGTGGCGCCGCCAGCAAAAAGCCACGGACCGTCAGACCGCTGCAGATCAGAGTGACTTCGATTCCGATCCGCGAAGATCCGTGCAAATCCGTGGCCGATTCGCTTCGCGTTCTTGCCCCCTGCTACTTGGGTTGAGCCGCGACTCTCAGATAAGGCTTGATGGTTTTGAAGCCGGGAAACTTCTCCTGAGCTTCTTCGTTGGAAACCGCCGCCGTGAGGATCACGTCATCGCCCGGTTTCCAGTTCACCGGCGTTGCCACTTTGTGTTTCGCCGTGAGCTGCATAGAATCGATGACTCGCAGGATTTCGTCGAAGTTGCGTCCCGTGGTCATCGGATAGCTGATCTGCAGCTTGACCTTCTTGTCGGGACCGATGACGAACACCGTCCGCACTGTGGCGTTGTCGGCGGGAGTGCGGCCTTCGCAGCTCTCGCCCGCTTCCGCAGGCAGCATGCCGTACAGCTTGGCAATCTTGAGTTGAGGGTCGCCAATCATCGGGTAGTTCACCCTCGCCCCCTGGGTTTCTTCGATGTCGGCCGCCCACTTGCTGTGGTTGGTGACGGGATCAACGCTCAGGCCGATGATCTTCGTGTTTCGTTTGGCGAACTCGGGCTGCAGCTTTGCCATGTAGCCGAGTTCCGTGGTGCAGACGGGCGTGAAGTCCTTGGGATGGGAGAACAGCACCGCCCATCCGTTGCCGATCCAGTCGTGGAAGTGAATCGTCCCTTGCGTAGTCTCGGCAGTGAAGTCAGGGGCCGTGTCGTTAATCCGGGGAACACTGTACGTTTCGGTCGCCGTAGTCATAGTCATCTCCTTGGTGAATTCAAGTCGCTCAAGATTCGAAGTCTGCCCGCTCCGGCTTCCAGACTCGGCAAAAAGCGGATGAAAACGAAACCCACCCGCTTCACCGGGTGGGCTGGGAAGAATCTCGCTGATTCCCTACCCACACGCCGGCGCCGGGCAACAACAGCACATGGCACAGGCGATGGATGGAGAAAACATATTGTTAGGATAGAAGCGCCGCCGGTCAGTGTCAAACGGCCAGTCCAGCAAGCTAGTCCAGCGCGCATCTGCGCCGCGGCATCTTTTCTGCATCGCCGGGGAATTGCCCGCATCCTTTCTCTGGCGGTCATTCTACGGAATCTTGGGGATACTTCATGAGCAAGACGCGGCGATTGGCCATGGCGCAGTGGGACGTATTCTCTTCCAAGGCGTTCGAAGGAAATTCTCTGGCAGTATTTTTTGACGCGCGTGGATTAAGCGACGCGGAGATGCAGTCGATCGCCAAGGAAATGAATCTCTCCGAGACGACTTTCATCTGTCCGCGCGATGCCGAAATCGAGCGCGAGCGTGGCGTGCGTGTGCGAATCTTCACCGTGCAGGAAGAGTTACCCTTTGCCGGCCACCCCACCCTGGGGACGGCTTTCGCGTTGCGCGGAGACTCCGGCGCAAAAGAGATTGCTCTCGAACTGAACGTGGGAAAGGTTCCCGTGCGATTTGAAGAGACGCCCGGGCAACCTGCGTTTGGGGAGATGACGCAGATCGAACCCGTGTTTGGAATCCAGCATGACCGTGAGGCCGTTGCGCGGGCCACCGGGTTGAGCGTCGAAGAATTTGACTCGTCGCTGCCCATCGAGACCGTCTCAACGGGAATTCCCTATACCGTGGTTCCACTGAAAACTCTTCCCGGCATTCAGAAGCTGAGGGTCGACCTCAGCCGCGCCGATGACTACATGGCGAAGACCGGCGGAAAATTCTTCTATTTCGTATCGCGCGAAACCGTTGATCCGGCAGCCCGTTTGCACGCCCGCATGTTGTTTTACAACGGGGAAGATCCGGCCACCGGTTCGGCGGCGGGCTGCGCCGCTGCGTGGATGGTCGCGCACGGAGTCGCCAGGCCCGATGAGCACGTCCTGATCGAGCAGGGCATCGAAATGAAGCGGCCGAGCCGTATTTTTGTGCGCGCCTCTCAGGAGAACAAGACACGCGATAACCGGATAGTTAACGTTCGCGTTGGCGGCAATGCAATCGAAGTCATGCGCGCCGAAGTTTTTCTCTAGCATAGATCACGCAAACCGCGGAAAACGCTGCAGCCCACTCGCTCGAAAAAAAATCAATAGCCAGAAAGTCCCATTAGCATCGACGCTACTTTACAGTGCGCGTTCTTCCCGTTAGCATTCAACTCGCTCTGACATTCTTCATATCGAGAAAAGCCTCTGTTGGTTTTGCGGCCCACTGGCGCGGCGTCCAACAGATTGCGGAAGGCTGATGAAACCCAAGCGCACGATTTTGTGTGTCGATGATAACGAGCAGTCTCTTTCCCACCGCAAGATCATGCTGGAAACCCGTGGCTACCGCGTTGCCAGTTTCGCCCGCGGAGAGGAGGCCCTGGCGCGCTTCCTGCAGGGCGGCGTCGACCTGGTCATCGCCGACATGGCCATGCCTGGCCTGGACGGACCGCAACTCATCGCCAAGATCAAGGATGCGTCTCCGCATACGCCAGCCATACTCATCTCAAGTAAGGTCCGCATCTACGATCACGACTCGCAGGCCGACGTGTTTCTCACCAAGGGGATGTATGCGCCCGCCGATCTGCTGGAACGTGTGCGTCTTCTGCTGGTGCGCAAGCGTGGGCCCAAGCGCCTCCAGCAGCCTCGGACTCCGCAAATTTCGCGCCAGATCGGCGCGGCCTGAGGTCCGCCTCCCGTACAGTTTGAGAACTGACACAGCGCGTGCCCGCACGCGGCGCGAGCCTTCGTGTAAGATTCTTAACAGGCATGGCCGAAGCATTCATCGAAGCGAAAAACCTGCGCAAGACGTATCACGTAGGCAAAATTGAAGTCGAGGCGCTGCGCGGCATTTCCTTCACCGTGCGGAAGGGCGAGTTCGTCAGCGTCGTTGGCCCCTCGGGCAGCGGAAAGTCGACTCTCTTCTATTTATTGGGCGGCCTCACGCGCGCCGATGGCGGCAGCGTAGTCCTCGACGGCGACGACTTGGCCACGCTCTCCGACGCGCAACGAACCCGTATGCGCAAGCGCAAGATCGGATTCGTCTTCCAGAAATTCAACCTGCTGCCGACCCTGGATGCCCGCTCGAACATTGGCATCGCTCGGGAAATCTCCGGCAACGGCGACGGCGATCCGGCGCACTTCGATCGCATTACCGACCTTCTCGGCTTGACCAAGCGTCTGGGTCATCGCCCGTCCGAACTTTCTGGCGGCGAGCAGCAGCGCGTGGCGCTGGCGCGCGCGCTCATCAACAAGCCCGCGGTCGTGCTCGCCGACGAGCCGACCGGCAATCTGGATTCCAAGAACTCCGACATCGTGCTCAGCATGTTGCGCCGCTCCAACCAGGAACTGGGTCAGACCGTGCTGATGATCACTCACAATCCGGCGGCAGCGGAGTATGGCGACCGCATCATCCACATGCGCGACGGCCAGATCGTGCGGCCCGAAGAAGATCCGCAGTGGGCGCTGCATACAAAGTAACGCTGGCGTCTCGCCGGCGCGTGTCCCAAGGTCGTGCAAGCCAGGCGCCGCCCGCACTCGCGACTCCGGTGTTATCCTAAGAAATCGTGTCCCGCAACGAGGGCCGTAACCGTTCATGTCCAATCCAGAAACTCCTGAAACCCAACCTGCCGTCGAAAGCACCGAATCCTTCGGCGACATCCTCTCTCAGTACACCAAGAGTCATTCCCGCAAGACCGAAGGCAGCAAGCAGCTGCAGGCCACGGTGATTGCCGTCAACGCCGAGTCGGTATTCTTCGACATCGGATACAAGTCCGAAGGCATTCTCCCGCTGACCGCGCTGCAAGGCGAGACCTTGAAGCCCGGCGACAAGTGCCTGGTCACGGTCAAAGGCCGCGATCTGGACGGCTACTACGAACTGTCGCGCTTCAAAGTCGAGCGCCCCATGGATTGGTCCGCTCTGGAAAAAGCTTTTGCCGACAAGACGACCGTCCTCGGCACGGTGACCGGCGTGATCAAGGGCGGCTTCAGCGTCGACGTGGGAGTGCGTGCATTCATGCCCGCCTCGCGCAGCGGAGTTCGTGAAGCTGCTGAGATGGAGAAGTTGGTCGGGCAGGAGATTCGCTGCCGCATCATCAAGCTCGACGTCACCGATGAAGATGTCGTAGTCGACCGCCGCGCGGTCGCCGAGGAAGAGGAACGCTCCGCCAAGGACAAGTTCTATTCGCAGATGAAGGAAGGCGACACCGTCAGCGGGACCGTGCGCAGCCTTACCGATTACGGCGCCTTTGTCGATCTCGGCGGAGTCGATGCGTTGCTGCATGTGAGCGACATTTCCTGGGGCCGCGTCAACAAGCCTTCGGACGTGCTGTCCATGGGCCAAGCGGTCGACGTGAAAATACTCAAGGTCGGGTCGGAATCTGAGAAGAAGCGCATCTCGGTCGGCCTCAAGCAGCTTCAACCGCATCCCTGGGATGCTGTGGCCACAAAATTCAAAGCCGGCGATCGCGTGCGCGGCACCGTCACACGCCTCATGGAGTTCGGCGCTTTTGTGGAACTCGAACCCGGCATCGAAGGCCTCATTCACATCTCCGAGATGTCGTGGTCGAAGGGCAAGATCCGCAAGGCCAGCGACGTGGTGAAGCAGGGCGAGACCGTCGAGGTCGTGATCCTTCAGGTCAACGCGGGCGAACGCCGACTCTCGCTGGGGCTCAAGCAGGCATTGGGTGATCCCTGGGCTGAAATCTCGCAGCGCTTCCAGGTTGGTTCGGCAGTCGAAGGACCCGTCACCAACCTGACCAAGTTCGGCGCCTTCGTGCAACTCTCGGAAGGAATCGAGGGCATGGTTCACGTCAGCGACATCAGCGCGGAAAAGCGCATCAACCAGCCGGCAGACATGCTGCGCGTCGGGCAAATCGTCAAGGCGCAGGTACTCGCCATCGATCTTGAAAAGCGCCAGATGCGCCTCGGCATGAAGCAGCTCGTGCCCACGGGCCTCGACGAGTACATCGCCGAGCACAGTGAAGGCGACGTCGTCACGGGCCGTCTGATGGAAGAGTCCAGCGGACAAGCAAGAGTAGAGTTGGGCGAAGGCATCCACGCCACCTGCAAAGTCCCTGCTACGGCAGCGGCTCCTGCGAAGACTGAGGTGCCTAAAGAAGCGAAAGCCGACCTCTCTTCGCTGAGTTCGATGCTGCAGGCGCGCTGGAAAAGCGGCTCCGGCGGCGCTCCCAAGGCAGAGCCGGTGCGCGCCGGGCAGGTTCGCAGTTTTCGCATCGTGAGTCTGGATCGGGCCGCGAAAAAAATCGGATTGGAGTTTGCTTAAGCCGGAGCACCGCGGAGGATTCCATGTTGCGCATCGTGCTGCTGTTGGCGGTTGTTGTGGTACTGATCGTGTTAGTCCCGCGGCTGCTGTCCCATTCAGCCGCGCCCCTAGAAGGCAGCAGCGCTCCCGACTTCTCACTGCCCTCGCAGGAAGGCTCCCCCGTCAGCCTCAAGGACTACCGCGGAAAGTGGGTCGTCCTTTATTTCTATCCCAAAGATCAGACGCCGGGCTGCTCTCGCGAAGCCCACAACTTTCAGGTCGATCAGCCGCAGTACGCCGATCGCAACGCCGTCGTGTTGGGTGTGAGCCTCGATAGCGTCGACTCCCACAAAAAGTTCTGCACCAAGGAAGGCTTGAACTTCAAGCTGCTCGCCGATACCGATCACAAAGTCACGGACTCTTACGGATCGCTCACCAATCTCGGCGTGGTGAAGTTCGCCGCAAGACACACGTTCCTAATCGATCCCAGCGGCAATATCGCAAAAGCCTACACCAGCGTCGATCCCGTCAAGCACAGCGCAGAAGTTCTCGCGGAGCTGGATGTGCTGCAGAAATCCGACGCAGCCACGCGCTAAAGGGCGAAATATGTGGGGACAGCCGCCCCGGCTGTCCGCTGAGCGAAGCTCAGCGGGGTATCCTGTTCTGACGCGTATCCGCGTGAGAATTCCGGCGCTGATTCTGCGTTGGCAAGAAATTTGAACCGCAAAGTCTGCGCCCATTCCCGCGGCGATCCGCTCCAAGAAGTAAACTAACAAGATGGCAACGGCTGCCCGGAACACCGTACCCAAGACCAACATCTCCGGCTCCGCCGCGTACCACTACCCACCCGGCCTCGAGAGGAATCTTCTCTGGTTCGCCCTCCGCAAGTTGCGCCCCGCGAATCCAATCGTGCTTTTCCAGCAGTTGGCCGAGAACTATGGCGACATCGCTCACTACAAAATCGGATGGCATCACATCGTCTTTCTGAATCATCCCGACTACATCCGGGAAATCCTCGTCGTCCAGAACGATAACTTCATCAAAGAGCGAACCGTGAAGCGCACGAAAATGCTGCTGGGCGAAGGCATGATCACAGCCGAGGGCGCTCAGCATCGCACGCAGCGGCAAGTGGCGCAGCCCGCTTTCCATCGCCAGCGCATTCCTGAATACGCCGCCACGATGGTTCAGGAAGCAGTCCGCGTCCGTGACCGCTGGCGCGCCGGCGAGCAGCGCGACATCGCGATCGACATGATGCACCTCACCCTCAACGTGGTCGCGCAGACCCTGTTTGCCACCGATCTTCGCGGAGTAGCGGGAGATGAAGTGAACGAACTGGCCAGCGCCATCAACCGCATCATGGGCCTCTACAATTTTCTGGTGATGTTGCCCGCTGCGGAGTGGCTGGTCCACGTACGGCCCCCCGGCCTCGCCGCCTTCGTACGAGCGCGGAAACGCATCGACCGTGTCGTTTACCGCATGATCGCGGCGCACCGCCAGCGCGGTCCCCACGGCGGCAGCCTGCTCGGCATGATGCTGGCCGCATCGCCCGATCAATCGCCCGCCTCCGAGCAGTCCCTGCGCGACCAGGTCATCACCATTTTTCTTGCCGGCTATGAGACGGTGGCCAACGCACTCTCGTGGACCTGGTATCTGCTCTCGCAGAATCCAGAGTGCGAACGGTGCTTTCACACTGAAATCGATCGCGAGTTGCAAGGCCGCTTGCCCACGTTCGACGACGTTCCTCGCCTGCGCTACGTGGAAATGGTCTTGGCAGAGTCCATGCGTCTCTACCCGCCGGCGTGGGCCATGGGCCGCTACGCGCGCGCCGATTTTCAACTCGGAGATTTTGTTCTCCCCGCGAAGACGACGGTGCTCATGAGCCAGTACATCACTCACCGTGACCCTCGATTTTTCCCCGATCCCCTGCGCTTCGATCCCGAACGCTTCGCTCCCGAAGCCAAATCACGGCGCACGAAGCTCACGTATTTTCCTTTCGGAGCCGGCGTTCGCCAGTGCATCGGCGAGTCGTTTGCCTGGATGGAAGGTGTGTTGCTGCTGGCAACGATCGCGCAGAAGTGGAAGTTGAAACTCGTTCCCGGACATCGCGTCGAGCCCGAGCCGCTAATCACGCTCCGCCCGAAGTACGGCATGCAGATGCAAGTAGAATTGCGCGAACCAACGATCGCGTCCTAGAAACCTCACCACCGAAACCTCGGCTTACCTCTGTGTCCTCCGTGTCCTCTGTGGTGAAATGTCCCTATTTGTCCGCGAGATACATCTCGGCGACGTGTTGTGTAATCTTTCCCGGCTCAGAGTCCGCCAGATTCGCGAGCGCCACCACCGTCAGCTGATCATCCACGTAGCGGTCGATGGCCGCTTCGAACCCCTGCCACGAGCCATCGTGGTGAATGCACCGGTGCCGCGCCCGCTCATCGATGAACCAGCCAAACCCATAATTCCCCTTGTTCGTCTGCCCATTCTTCAGTTTGACCGGAGTCCACATCAGCTCAAGGCTGGACTTCTTCAATAGTTTCTCGCTGTACAGAGCGTCATTCCACTTCGCCAGATCAACAATCGAGAAATAGAGGCTGCCGTCAGCCGTAGTGTTCACCACGGGCGCTACCCACTCCTGATTCTTCAACTCACCTTTGACCAATCGGTAGCCTGCCGCGCGGTTCGGAACGATATCAGCCTCGCTGATGATTCGAGTCGATGTCATCCCCAACGGCTGGAAGATCCGCTGCTGCAGAAAGTCGCCATAGAACTCTCCGGTCACGCGATGAATCAGAATCCCCAGTGTGACGTACCCGAAGTTGCTATACGCCCAATTCGTCCCCGGCGGATATGCAAGAGGGATGCTCTCGATCAGCTTCAGTTCCTCGTCTTCGGTCCAGTCCTTGCGGAAGTTGAAGTCCTTGGGATAGTCGCCAAACCCGGCAGTGTGGCTGAGCAGTTCTCGCACCGTCACGTCCTTCCATGGAGCCGGGGCGTCCGCAAAATATTTCGTGAGTGGATCGTCGAGACCGACCTTGCCCTCTTCCACCAGCATCATGACCGCGGTTGCCGTGAACTGCTTGCCCACGGACCCCGATTGGAAGATCGTCTCCGGCTTGACCGGCACCTGCAATTCCACATTGGCCAGGCCGAATCCCTCAGCGCGCACGATCTTACCGCCCCTCACCACAAGCAGCGCCAGCCCGGGGATGTGCTGCCGCTGCATCTCGGCCCTGACGTAGTCGGTGACAGCAGAGGTGGTTGCGGGACTCTGCGCGTTAGCAATGGAAACTGTAAAGAAAAACGTTAGACAAAGAACGCAAGCAGAAAATTGGCGAAGGTTCATGGATTTGAAAAGGGGGTGCTGATTTGCGCCCCTGAGTCTATCGGCAAGAGTCCTTCGCCCGCAAGATGAACGTGTCGCGCGCGCTCCCGGACGCGAGCGCAACTACTTAGTGCCGCCGGAAGTTTCGTCCAGTCTGTGCACTCCCGAGCGCCGCATGGCGAACAGAATCGCCCACCCAATCAGTCCCGCAGCATAGAAAAATACGAATCCCATCACAATGCCTCCCAACAAAACCGAGTGTACGGGATGGATCGGTCCGACGGGAGGGCTCGCAGCCCCCTGCAGCGACGCTGAAATCGATTCTCCCTTTTGGATGGCCAGCACGACTCCGCCCAGAATGATCGCCATCAGCACCGCCGTTGCCTTCGGAAAACGAAATTCGGTATGCATCGTAAACCTCCTTTGTGGGAACCACAGCGCGATCGAATCACCACCCACAGCTCGCCAATGTTCCTGCAGTGCCCCGCGCACAACTCCTGCGGTCTCGCGGATCCAAAAGGCCGCGCGCTCGACCATATTCTTCGAAACGGTCTCGGTCTCCATCTCCCCGAATACCGCCACCATCTCCTCGCCGAACCGTTCACGATGAGGCGCCGGATACAGACGCAGCAGACTCCGATAGATGCTGACGCTGAGCATTCGATCAGGCCTCCTTCACCACGATCCGCAGATTGGCCAAACGGGTGAGCTGCTTCATCCGGCCGACTTCGAGTTGCAGATTCTTGCGTCCCCGCGACGTCAGCCGGTATGCCTGGCGACCCCGCGGAGTGTCTTCCTCTTCGATGCGCTCGATCCATTCATCATCCAGCAGCCGCCGCAGCGCCCCATAGAGCGTGCCCGTGCTCAGCACAACGCGCCCGTCGCTCATCTGCTCGACATCTTTCAGAATCGAATACCCGTGCCGCGGCTGTTCCGCCAGACTTAGAAGGATGAGCAGCACCGGCTCGGTAAGTGGCAAAGACTCCATTGTGACCTCTGGCGACATGTCGTCTAACGCCATATTGCCCCAAGACCATTCTGAAGTCAAGCCTTGAATAGGATTTCTCTGTGTCCTCCGCGTCCTCTGTGGTGAAAATCCAGAAAATCAACCACAGAGGACACTGGGGACATGGAGAAATATCTGCCTACCCTCGCCCCCGGAACCGTATGATGTGCCGCCGGTCGCGCTTCGACGGCCGTCCCTCAGGCAGGATCTCGAACTCGCGCATCGCCTTCCGCTCGGCCGCAGCTTTCTGGCGCAGCTCCCGGCTCTCCTCGCTTTCGCGATAGAGCGTCTGCGCCACCGAGGCCGGGCCGCGAACCTCGCTGAGCAGCAGCACTTCCACCTGAAAGTCGCCCCCTTCGTTGGTCACGCGCAACTGGTCGCCAACCCGAACCTCACGCGCTGCCTTGGCAATCTGCCCGTTCGACAAGATCCTCCCCAGCTCGCAAGCCCGTTTCGCCAGTGGACGCGTCTTGAAGAATCGCGCCGCCCACAACCAAACATCCATTCGCACGCCGGTCATGAATCTATTTTGCTACAAAGACAATCGCAAACGCGCAACTGGGAGTGAAAGATCAGAAGTGAAAGACGGTAGGGGCAATGGCGGAAATGGATCCGACTCAGGCAACTACCGGAAAATTTTGGAGGCGCGGGTCGGAATCGAACCGACGCATAAAGGTTTTGCAGACCTCTCCCTTACCACTTGGGTACCGCGCCCCTGCTCCATACGTTAGCGTTCCGGCCGGAAAAAGTCCATCTGCGGAAAACAGGCTGGGGTCAAAAAAATCTGGAGCGGGAGACGGGGGTCGAACCCGCGACATCGACCTTGGCAAGGTCGCGCTCTACCACTGAGCTACTCCCGCTCAAACTTTCATTTTACAGTACTTGCGCGCCGCCTGACAATTCGCCCGCTCCGCCTCAAGTCGGTTCGAACACGAATCCAAAAACGACGCCTTTAGTAAGGTGTTACTTAGTGATCCTTCGTGTCCTTAGTGGTTGAAGCCTTCCTAAGCGCACTCACAAAACACCATCGGAGCCCAGCAAGAATCCCCACATTTGAATTATGATGAAGCATTGCGCATTCTACGATGGAGAAACCAGACGTGGCTCAGACGGAAACTGACGGCTTAGAGGTTTTGGAAACCAGGGAGTGGGTCGATTCCCTGGATTATGTTCTTTCCAAAGGCGGCCCCAACCGGGCAGGCCGTTTGCTGCAGCAGTTGGCGCTGCATGCCCGCCGCGAGGCCGGCATCAATCTGCCCTTCTCGGCGACCACTCCCTATCAGAACACGATTCCCTCGCGCCAGCAGCCGCCCTTCCCCGGCAGCCAGGAGATGGAACGCCGCATCAAGAGCCTGGTCCGCTGGAATGCCCTGGCCATGGTGGTTCGCGCCAACAAGATGCAGGAGGGCATCGGCGGGCACATCTCCACCTTCGCCTCCGCTGCCACGCTCTACGAAGTTGCCTTCAACCATTTCTTCCGCGCACAAACCGAAACCGGCGACCGCGACATCGTCTACTTTCAGGGACACGCTGCCCCCGGAATCTATTCCCGCGCCTATCTCGAAGGCCGCATTTCCAAAGAGAAGCTGCAGAACTTCCGCGGCGAACTGAAGCCCGGCGGCGGCCTCAGTTCCTATCCCCACCCATGGCTCATGCCCGATTTCTGGGAGTTCCCCACGGTTTCCATGGGACTCGGCCCCATCCAGGCGATCTATCACGCGCGCTTCATCAAGTATCTGGAGAACCGCGGCCTCAAGCAGTCCACCGGCGGAAAGGTCTGGGCGTTCCTGGGCGACGGCGAAATGGACGAGCCCGAGTCGCTGGGTTCCATCACACTGGCCTCGCGCGAACGGCTCGACAACCTGATCTTCGTGGTGAACTGCAACCTGCAGCGCCTCGACGGCCCGGTGCGCGGCAACGGAAAAATCATTCAGGAACTGGAAGCGATTTTCCGCGGCGCCGGCTGGAACGTAATCAAGTGCATCTGGGGCTCCGATTGGGACAGTCTCATTCAGAGCGACCGCGATGGCCTGCTGGTCAGGCGCTTGGGCGAAGTCAGCGACGGCCAATACCAGAAATACTTTGTCGAGAGTGGAGCCTACTTCCGGCAGAACCTCTTCGGCACCGATCCCCGCCTGCTGAAAATGGTCGAGCATCTTTCCGACGATCAGCTGGCGCGCATGCGCCTCGGCGGACACGATCCCATCAAGGTTCACGCGGCTTTCCGCGCTGCTGTTGAAACCACCGGCGCCCCGACCATCGTTCTAGCCAAGACGATCAAGGGCTACGGACTGGGCGAAGCGGGCGAAGGCAAGAACATTACCCACCAGCAGAAAAAGCTGAACGAAGACGAGCTGGAAATGTTCCGTTCGCGCTTCGGCATTCCCATCCCCGACGACGAACTCCATCTGGCGCCGTTCTACCGCCCGTCGGAGGACAGCGCCGAAATCAAGTACATGCAGGCGCGTCGCCAGCAGCTTGGCGGGTACATGCCGACCCGCAAAGTTCGCGCCACGCCGATGAAGCCCTTCCCCGACTCGCACTTCGAGGAATTCCACAAAGGCACTGAGGGACGCGACGTTTCCACCACGATGGTCTTCGTGCGCTTGCTGGCGAAGTTGCTGCGCGATCCCGAACTCGGCAAGTTCATTGTTCCGATCGTTCCCGACGAAGCCCGCACCTTCGGCATGGAAGCCCTCTTCCGCCAGGTCGGTATCTACTCCAGCGTCGGCCAGAACTACGAGCCAGTCGACATGGATACGCTGCTCTACTACAAAGAAGCCAAGAACGGCCAGATCCTCGAAGAGGGAATCACCGAGTCGGGATCGATGTGCTCGTTCATCGCGGCCGGAACGGCGTATGCCAACCACGGAATCAACACCATCCCCTTCTTTATTTATTACTCGATGTTCGGATTCCAGCGCATTGGCGATTTGATCTGGGCCGCGGCCGACATGCGCTGCCGCGGATTCCTCGTTGGTGGCACAGCCGGACGCACCACTCTGGCTGGCGAAGGCCTGCAGCACCAGGATGGTCACAGCCATGTGCTCGCCCTGCCCGTGCCGAACCTGCTTGCCTACGATCCGGCGTTCGCCTACGAGATCGCCATCATTATTCAGGAAGGCATCAAGCGGATGTACGTCGATCAGGAATCGATCTTCTATTATCTGACCGTCACGAACGAGCCGCTCCCCATGCCTGGAATGCCCACCGACGTGAATGTTCGCGAAGGCGTGCTAAAAGGCCTGTACCGGTTCAAGGCGTCGGCCAAGAGCGATGCCAAGCTGCGTGCCCAGTTGCTGGGCAGCGGAACCATCATGTACGAAGTGCTCAAGGCGCAGCAGATTCTGGAAGAAAAGTACGGCGTCGGTGCCGACGTCTGGAGCGTCACCAGCTACAAGGAACTCTACCGCAATGCCAACGACTGCGAGCGCTGGAACATGCTGCATCCCGCCGAGGCGGCCAAGGTTCCTTATGTGACGGAGACGTTGAAAGATGCTCAGGGCCCGTTCATCGCGGCCTCCGACTATATGAAGGTGTTGCCCGAGAGTCTGGGCAAGTGGGTGCCCGGACAACTGGTCTCGCTGGGAACCGACGGCTTCGGCCGCAGCGAGAGCCGCAAAGCTCTCCGCGACTTCTTCGAAGTCGATGCCAAGCACATCGTGCTGGCCACGCTCGGAGCGCTGGCGCGCGAAAAAAAGATCGGCACCGATGTAGTCAAGCGTGCGATTCAAGAACTGGGGATCAATCCCGACAAAGCGAATCCGGCCATCAGCTAGATTCACGTGAGTTCGCACAGCGGCAAGCCGCGGAGCGGCGAAAGAATGCAGCCCACGGTGCAAGCCGTGGGGTAGTGAGAAAGAAAATGGCCAAGCCCCGTAGGGGCGACAGAAGGGCGGCGCTTCAGCCGGTGGATCGCCTGAGCGCTCCGAACGGTGGAAGAGCGGCGCTTCAGCGCCGCGTTAAGCGAGTAGTCATGACCCGGGCTTTAGCCCCTGTGGTGCACACAAAGATTGATATCAAGATCCGAGAAAAGGACCGACGCGGTGATCGAATTCAAACTTCCCGAGCTGGGAGAAAACATCGAACAAGGCGACCTCGTGCGCCTCATGGTTGCGCCCGGAGCCTCCGTCAGCGCTGGTCAGTCGGTCATGGAACTTGAAACCGACAAGGCCGTCGTCGAGGTGCCTTCGTCGGTGAGCGGAACCGTGCAGGAAATCAAAGTCAAAGAGGGCGACAAGATCAAAGTCGGCCAGGTCATCTTCACCGTCGACGGCGCTGAGGCCAAAGCCTCTGCGCCGCCCGCCGCTCCAGCTGCCAGCCGCAACACCCGCACCTGCGCCCGCTCCCGTTCCGCAAAAGCCAGTGCCTCGATGCCGCCGTCCTCGGCGCCTGCTGCCGCCGCTCCAGCTGCCGTTGCAACTACCTACCGGCCCCAGCGAATTCAAGCTTCCCGAACTCGGAGAAAACATCTCCCAAGGCGATCTCGTTCGCCTGATGATCGCGCCCGGCACCAAAGTTTCCGAAGGCCAGCCGGTCATGGAACTCGAGACGGACAAGGCCGTGGTCGAAGTCCCGTCATCGGTCAGCGGCATCGTCAAAGACATCAAAGTCAAAGAAGGCGAGAAGATCAAAGTCGGGCAGGTGATCTTCACGCTCGAAGGCGGAGCCCCGGCCCAGGCCGAAACCAGCCCGCTCGCGCAACGCTCCCGTCGAGCACGTCTCCGGACAACACGGAGCCCGCCTCGCATTTCAAGCCGCGATTCGCGCCGAAGGCAAGACCGAAGAACAGGCCCTGCCTCCCGACCAACCTCGGCTGGCGGCACCGGCTTTCAGCATGCCGGTACAACTGGGCAAGGTTGCCGGCACCGAAAATCGGCAGGCCATCCCCGCAGCCCCGCACGTACGTCGCTTGGCCCGCGAGATTGGCGTCGACATCTACGAAGTAAGAGGCACTGGACCGGGCGGCCGCATCAGCGATGACGACGTCAAGGTTTACGCGAAGACGCTGCTCTCATCCGCTGCGACCGCTGCACAAGCGCCCCCGCGTGCCGGACACTTCGCCCAGCCTCAGCTTCCCGATTTCGCCAAGTATGGCAAGGTCGAGCGCGTCTCCATGCGCGGCGTTCGCCGCAAGACCGCCGAGCACCTCGCCGAAGCCTGGAACACGATTCCGCACGTGACGCAGCACGACCGCGCCGACATCACCGAGCTCGAACAACTTCGCGCCCGTTTCGCTCCCAAGGCCGAAGAGGCCGGCGGCAAGATGACGGTTACCGCGATCGCGCTCAAAGTCTGCGCCGCTGCGCTCAAAGTCTTCCCGCAGTTCAACGCCAGCATCGACATTGAAAAAGAAGAAATCGTCTACAAGCAGTACATCAACATCGGCGTCGCCGCCGATACCGATCGCGGCCTGCTCGTCCCCGTGATCCGCGATGTCGACAAAAAGAACATCGTCGAACTTGCCGTCGAGTTGTCGCAGCTCTCCAAGAAAGCGCGCGAGAAGAAACTGACGCCCGCCGACATGGAAGGTGGCACTTTCACCATCACCAATCTGGGCGGCATTGGCGGCATCGGCTTTACGCCCATCGTGAATCATCCGGAAGTGGCGATCCTCGGCCTTTCCCGCTCGCGCATGGAGCCGGAGTGGATCCACGGCAAGTTCGAGCCGCGGCTGATTCTGCCGCTCTCGCTTTCCTACGATCACCGCCTGATCGACGGAGCCGATGCCGCCCGCTTCTTGCGCTGGATCGCCGAAGCCTTTGAACAGCCATTCCTACTGTCGGTGCAAGGATAAGAAAGCACAGGTTTCAAAGTTTCAAGGTTTCAACGCGTCGAGCGGCTTTAACTTTGAAACCTTGAAACTCAAACCTGCTCTGAAACTTTGAAACCTTCTTCACAAACATGTCTGAAACTACGAACCTCAACATCGCAGTCGTCGGCGCCGGTCCTGGTGGATACGCCGCCGCCTTCCTCGCCGCCGATCTCGGCATGACCGTCACCCTCATCGACCCGGAAGTGAATCCCGGCGGCGTCTGCCTCTACCGCGGCTGCATCCCGTCGAAGGCTCTTCTGCACGTCGCTAAGCTAATCGAAGAATCGGAGCAGGCGAAAAACTGGGGCATCGAATTCGCCGCTCCGAAGATCGACCTGGCTCGCCTTCGCTCCTGGAAAGAAGGCGTCGTCAAGAAACTGACCGGCGGCCTCGGCATTCTCTCGAAACAGCGCAAAGTGCAATACGTCCAAGGCCGCGCGGCCTTCGAAAACTCGACGACGCTGCGCATCACAAAGTCCGACGGCTCCGAAGAATCGCTCACCTTCGACCGCATCATCATCGCGACCGGCTCCCGCCCCGCGATCGTTCCCACGCTGAAGCTCGACACCCCGCGCATGATGGATTCCACCGGCGCGCTGAATCTGGAAGACATCCCCGGCACCCTATTAGTAGTCGGCGGCGGATACATCGGCCTCGAACTCGGCTCCGTCTATGCCGCGCTCGGCACGCGCGTGACCGTGGTCGAAATGCTCCCCGGCCTACTCCCCGGTGCAGACCGCGACCTCGTCCTTCCCCTGCACAAGCGTCTGGAAAAGTTGTTCGACGGAATCCTACTCAATACCACCGTCTCCTCGGTCAAAGACGAAGGCACCGGCATCCGCGCTATGCTCAAAGCGCAAGACGGCAACACGCAAGAGAAAGTTTTCGACCGCGTGCTGGTCTCCGTCGGGCGCAAGCCCAACTCCGAAATCTTCGGCCTCGACAAAACCCACGTGCAAGTCGGCCAGCGCGGATTCATCCAGGTCAACAAGCAACTGCAAACCGACGATCCCGCCATCTTCGCCATCGGCGACGTAGTCGGTGAGCCCATGCTCGCGCACAAAGCGATGCACGAAGGCCGGGTTGCGGCAGAGGCCATTGCCGGACACAAAGTCGCCTTTGAACCCAACGCGATTCCCGCCGTCGTCTTCACCGACCCCGAAGTCGCCTGGTGCGGTCTGACCGAGACACAGGCACAGAAAGAGAACATCGACGTCAAAGTCGCCAAGTTCCCCTGGGCCGCCTCGGGCCGCGCCATTACGCTGGATCGCCCCGAAGGCCTGACCAAACTCTTGATTGATCCGCAGACGGAACGAGTACTCGGAGTCGGTATCGTCGGCGTCGGCGCCGGCGAGATGATCGCCGAAGGCGTGCTGGCAATCGAAATGGCGGCACTCGCCCGTGACGTCGCGATGACCATTCATCCCGCATCCCACGCTCTCGGAAACCGTCATGGAATCAGCCGAAGTTTTCTTCGGCACGAGCACAGACATCTTCCGTCCGAAGCGGGGATGACGCGCGAGCCCTTCTCGGCATCCAAATGGCCGCGGCTCGTTTCGGTACAATGAGTGCACTTCTAGCGGCAGATGGCGTGTTTACGCCCGCGGGGCTTCGGGCTGGAGAACCTCATGTCCTCATTCCCTAAGACGTTGTTGCTTCTGACTCTTTGTTTTGCAGTGGCTCTGCCCGTCGCGGCGCAGTCGCCACTGAGCGGCGTGTTGCCCTCGTCCTCCACCACATCGAGCGCGTCCTCTACTCCCGCCGACCCGCTTGGTCGCGCTACACCTTCCGGCGCCATCCTCGGATTCCTTCAAGCCGCGCAGTCCGGCAACTACAGCATCGCCGCGCAGTACCTGCAGATGAGCGCAGCCCACCGCCAGTCCGAAGGCGAACAAATCGCCAGCCAACTCAATGCCGTGTTGAACAGCCCCGCATTCACCGGACGCGTCGGAACCTTTACCCAGCCGGAGGGAACTCCGCAGGAAGGCGTTCCCCTAAGCCGCCAAAAATTGGGAACGATGGCTTCCGGCGACGTCGAAGCCGACCTCGAACTGGTGCGCGTGACCGATCCCAGCGCCGGAAAGATCTGGCTCATCTCTTCCGACACGCTGACCAAGGTCCCTGAACTCTACGATCAAGTCGAAGCCCGCCAGGTCGAGCGCAAGCTTCCCAGCGTGCTGGTCAAACATGAGGTCGCAGGACTGCCTTTATGGCAGTGGCTGGCTCTCTTGCTTGCGTTGCCCGTTGCCGCGGCCTTAGGTTGGCTCATCCTCGTGCTTCTCGAAGTCCCCGTCCGCTGGTGGGCCCGGCGTCGCGGCCAGGTCGACATCGCCAACTGGCGTTCGGTTTCCGCCCCGGCATGGCTCCTCACCGGCACACTGATTCATCAGATGTTCGTTCGCTACCTCGGCGTCGCCCTGCTGCCGCGCCACTACTATTTCCAACTTACTTCGATTGCACTCATCATCAGCGCGACCTGGATCGCCTGGCGCGTGGTTCGCTGGTCGCTGCGCCGCGTGCGCAACCGCGCCCTCGCCCGCGGACACGCCGGCACGGGTTCGCTTATGCTGCTGGGCGAGCGCATCCTCAAGGCAATTATTTTCGGTGTCGGTATTCTGGCGGTGCTCGGCAACCTCGGCTTCAACATGAGCACCGCGCTTGCCGGACTCGGCATCGGCGGCCTTGCCATCGGCTTTGGCGCCCAGAAGACCATTGAGAATCTTTTCGGCGGCGTCTCCGTGCTCGGCGACGAAGTGTTTCGCGTCGGCGATGTCTGCCGTTTCGGCGACCGCACTGGAGTTGTTGAAGACATCGGCCTGCGCTCCACTCGCATCCGCACCGAAGAGCGAACTCTGTTGGCCATTCCCAACGGTACCGTCGCGACCATTAACCTCGAAAACCTGAGCCGCCGTGACAAGATTCTTTTCAAGACCACGCTCGGCCTGCGCCCCGAAAGCAAGCCGGATCATGTCCGCTTCGTTCTGGCGGAAATCCGCCGTCTTCTCTACAGCCATCCGAAAGTTGAAACCAAGACCGTTCGCGGTCGTCTCACCGACATTGCGGGAGCCTCGCTCAACCTCGAGGTGCTGTCCTACATTCTGACGCGGGATTTCAACGAATTCACTGCCATCCGCGAAGACCTACTGTTGCGAATAATGGATATCATCGAAGACGCGGGCGGCAGCCTCGCACTCCCCTCGCAGACTCTTTATCTAAGCCGCGATGCCGGCGTCGAAAAAGAAAAAGCGGAAAACGCCGTCAAGAAAATCGCCGAATTGCGCGACGGCAAGCAGTTGCCCTTCCCCGATTTTCACGAGGAAGATATCTCATCCTTCAAGGGCTCCATCGAATACCCACAGCCGGAGTCGGCCGTGCGCAAGCCGCAGGACGGTTCCAGCAAGCCCCGCTAGCATAGTGCGTCACACCGATTGATCCGTATTCGCTTTGATAGGGATGGGCTTCACAGTTTGCCGAAAAAGTCCCGATTCGTATCAGGGCGTCGCTTTTACAGGCTGCGGAAAAACTCAATTTGGAGGGAATTTGGGAAGGGCACGAGTTCCACTCGTGCCGCTAAGTTGTTCAGAATGTGTCCGCGCTTCAGCGCCTGAGGGACTTTCAGAGCGCTCACGGGAGTTTTTCCGCAGCCTGTTTCAGCGATGCCGTAAGTGCCGAGAATCAGTTCGGCTTCAGCCGCTGAGGGAATGCTCTCGCAATCCCCTCATACATACCCTTATCTCCGACGTACGCCGGGCGCGGAAGCACCCGACAGCAAGCGCCGGGGCTTCGTTGACTTGAGGGTTTCACCCACGTAAGATTCTGCGGCAGCGACCCGTTTCAGTAGTCCGAGATGGCCTGACCGCCCCTTGAACGGCTACCCAAAGCCACGGAGTATCGTCCTATCTACTATCTGAGGCTGTTTGCTGGAGCAACCAAGCGGAGGGAATTCATGCGGAATCGAAGCACGTTGAACCGTCTGTTGGTCGGAGCGCTCGTTGCCTGCGCGGCGTATGTCTCAGTGGCAGCGCAGTCCACCGAGAATGCGTCGGGATATAACCAGCCGCCGAAAAATATTCTGGATGTGATGCGCGCGCCCTTGCCTCCTCAGCCGGTGGTGAGCCCGACCCACGATTCGATTCTGCTGGTGTCCTGGCAGGAATATCCGCCAATTTCCCGCGTGGCGACGCCTTTCTTACGCCTCGCCGGCGCTCGCGTCGAGCCCAGAAATCACAGCAAGCACGACACTCCGGGCGGCTACGGCATCACGCCCTGCGCCACCGGCTTCGACCTGGTGCACATCGTTGGGGGAGTGGCCGATGCAGCCCAGATTCATGTCGCGCTTCCCGCCGGCGCCTGCCCAGGCGAACCCGTGTGGTCCGCGGACGGAAAGCGATTCGCGTTCGTGAATATCGCAACCGAGTCGGTCGAGTTGTGGGTGGGCGATGCCAAGACCGGCGAAGTACATCGAGTGCCCGGAGCTCGTCTCAACCCCATGCTCGACGACGAAATGCAATGGATGCCCGACCAGAAAACACTTCTGGTCAAGCTCGTGCCCCAGGGGATGGGCGCTCCGCCGCCCGAACCTATCGTGCCCATTGGCCCCAGCATCCAGGAGACCGAAGGCCAAAAAGGACAGAGCAGCACCTACGAAAATCGCGACACACTCAACAACAAACACGACGAGGACGTGTTCGATTACTACGCCGCCTCGCAACTGGCACTGGTTGATGCAACCACTGCAACGATCACGCCCATTGGGAAACCGGCAAATTACGAATCGCTTGATCCCGCACCGGACGGGCAGCACATCCTCGTCAACGCGATCCACAAGCCCTATTCCTATGTCACCACGTACGATCGCTTCCCGAAGGAAGTCGAAGTTTGGGATGTATCCCAGCGCTCCAACGTTTCTGCTCATACCATCGCGTCGCTGCCGCTGGCGGATCGCGTACCAATCCATGGCGTTCCGCTGGGTCCGCGCGATTTTTCCTGGCGAGCTACCGATCCGGCAACGTTGGTCTGGGCCGAAGCGCTCGATGGCGGCGATTGGAATGTGAATGTTCCGGCGCGCGACAAGGTCATGCTTCTTAAGTCGCCGTTCACCACGTCCGCCGTCGAAATCACGCGGAGTGAGCAGCGGTACGTCGGCTTCAGCTGGAGCGAACAACCGCGCACCGCGCTCATGAATGAATACGATAACAACCGCCACTGGAGAAAGACGTTCATCCTCGATGTCGATGGTCCGCAACAAAAGCCTCGCCTCCTCTGGGATCTCTCCACCGACGAAAACTATGCGAACCCCGGCCGTCCGCTGCGACGCCAGCTGGCGAACGGTTCCTGGGTGATTCGCCAGGACGGCGATTCGATCTACCTTGCAGGAGTCGGTTCTTCGCTCGATGGAGATCGGCCGTTCCTCGACCGGCTCGATCTCAAGACGCTGAAATCGGAACGTCTATTCCGTAGCGAGAAGACCTGCTTCGAGCGATTTCTCTCCTTCACCGGAGCGGACACGCGGACATTCTTGACCTGGCATCAATCGCCAGTGGACCCGCCGAATGCGTTCACGCGTACCCTGGGAAAATCCGTCGCTGCGCCCGCCGGGGAAGCGGTTTTTGCTTCGACCAGCGTTGCGCTCACCCACATTCCCGATCCCACGCCGGAGGTGCGCGCCATCAAGAAGCGGCTGGTCAAGTACAAGCGCGCCGACGGGCTCGACTTGTCGTTCACGCTCTATACGCCGCCGGGCTATCAGGAGGGCACGCGCGTTCCGACAATTCTTTATGCCTATCCTCTCGACTATGCCGACGCTTCGACGGCCGGCCAGGTTACCGGCTCGCAGGAAACCTTTACGCAGCTGTATGAATACCGCCTGTTGCTCCTCGGCGGCTACGCGATCATCGACGACGCTTCGTTCCCCATCATCGGCGATCCCAAGAAGGCCTACGACACTTATCTGGAGCAGCTCGTCGCCGATGCCAAGGCCGCAGTCGATAAGGCGGTGCAACTCGGCGTCGCCGATCCCGACCGCATCGGAGTAACGGGACACAGCCACGGCGCTCTGATGACCGCGAATCTGGTGGCCCATTCCGACCTGTTCCGGGCCGGCGTCGCGACCAGCGGTTCGTACAACAAGACGCTGACGCCTTTCGGTTTCCAGAACGAGCGGCGATCGGTGTGGGAGGCAACGGATGTCTATCTGAAAGTCTCTCCCTTTTTCGTCGCCGACAAAATCAAGACGCCGCTGCTCATCATGCACGGCGCGGAAGACGCGAATCCCGGCACTACGCCCCTGCAGGCGAACAAGCTCTACGAAGCAATCCGAGGCAACGGTGGTACCGCTCGACTGGTGGTTCTGCCCCACGAGCCGCACTGGTATACCGCCATGGAGTCGAACGAACAGCTGGTGTACGAGATGCTCCGCTGGTTTGACAAGTACGTGAAGAGCGCGCCACCGCGCGCCGTGACGGGTACGCGTTAGATTAACCGCGCACGGTGGTAAGACGGGCAGAGTTTCGTCTTGCCTGCCAGCGGTGGTTCAGCCAGTTCAGGAATGAAGTGCGTGGGGAAATAAACGAGCAGCGGCACCGCCGTCAGGTAGGCGAGCAGATACGTCCATCCCGGCATTACATGCTGCTCATGGAAGAATAATCCCCGCGCCCAGTTCACGTCCTGCTCCGGCCGCCAGAAATAATTGATCGGCACCACAATCCACGCCATCAGCGTCTGCAACTTCCATCCCCGCCGGTCATAGCCCAATCGCCAGATCGCCCACAGCAGCAGCGGCGGCGTCACCACATGAAACAAGCTGAGCAGCCGAATCGTCAGCGGCACCCCCGGATCGAACATGTATTCCGTGCCCCCGACAACATGTCGCCCCGTCAGCAGCGCGCCCGCAAAGTCCACAGTGAAGATCGTCTGGAACAAGAGCAATCCGGACGCCACCCACGAAAAAATCAGCGGACTCTCCATCCACAACCCAATTCCGATCAGCACATTTCCGAGGTCGCAGAAAAAAAGGAAATTCTGCGCCCCGTACTGCCGCCAATAGACTGGAGCCCAAACCAGAAGCCACACCGTCCACACGATCTTGAGCCACAGTGGCAGCCGCATGCCCAGATTGTAACCAGTTCTCGGTACTCAGTACTCGGTAATCAGTCCGTGCTCTCACGCTTTGACTGGGTGCTGAGTACTGAGTACCGAGTACAGAGTACTGCAGCCCTATCCAATTACTCCCGTAACTTGCCGCGCCTTACGGTTGTACCTACGATGGCCTTGGTATGGGTTACCAAGCTCTTCTCTTCTGTCCCGACGAAAAAACCGCCCGCACGGTGACGCAGGTCCTGAGCGAGCTCGAGTTTGCCGTCGAGTCCTGCATTGAACCCTTTGCAGCAGTCAAGAAGCTGATGGGCCAACACTTCGACGCTGTCGTGGTCGACTGCGATAACGAGCAGAATGCCACTTTGTTGTTCAAGAGCGCGCGCAACTCGACGTCCAACCAGGCGTCGCTTGCCGTAGCCGTAGTGGAAGGTCAGGCCGGGGTCGCCAAGGCGTTTCGTATCGGCGCCAACCTCGTCCTGACCAAACCCATCAATATCGAACAGGCCAAAGGAACTCTGCGCGTGGCCCGCGGACTGCTGCGTAAAGGAGAACCCGCCAAACCAGGATCCGCGGCTCCCGCAGTGCCGCCCGCCAAGCCCGTCGCGGCCAAACCAGTTCCTCCGCTCAAATCAGCAGCGCCAGTGACACAGGCCCTGGTGACTCCGCCTCCAGTGGTACCGGCCGCAGTCTCCGCTCCAGTTCCAGTTGCTCCGCCGGAAATCAAGCCCGCCCCGCCTCAGGCGTGGCCCGCAACCGCAGCTGCAAGCGCGGCGCCCGCGGCCAATGACGACGATCTTCTCGACATCGCCGAGCCGGCATCAAAGCTGTCCGCCGCACACGCCATACACGGTAGCGGAGCCGCCAGCGCGCCCGCACCCGCCCGCGAAATACATCCTTCGCCCGCCGCTGCGGCAGCGCCCGCAAGCTCCGCTGACGAGGACATTCTCTCCGTCGAGCCGGCGAAACCCGCTCCCACCGCATCTTCCAGCTACGCCGGGTCCGCTCCGTCATTCAGTTTTGGCGGGGCCAATGCAGCGGAAAAATCGAGTGGCGGAAGCAAGAAGATTCTTATCGGAGTCGCCGCCGCCGCGCTGATTGCCGGTGCGCTCTATGTCGGCTTCACCGTTTTCCATGGACACGCGAGCCAGCCGGTAAGCACTCCATCGCAGACCGCTCCCGCTCCGGTCCCAGTTACCGAGACCGCGAAGCCGAGCAGCGGCAAGCCGGCGCCCACGATTCCAACGACCTCTATACCTGCATCTGTGCCTGCGTCTATACCTGCGTCTTCACCCGCGACCACATCATCGTCCACGAATTCCCAGCCCGAAGCCGTACCCGCCAAGAGTCCGGCCTCGAAGAACACTGAAGCTGCTTCGGACAACGATGCTTCTGAGTCCGCTGCCAGCAAGCCGGCGGCCGAGCCCCTCATTCTCAAAGGAGGCAGCGCTCCCGCTGTGCACACAAAGCCAGCTGCCCCTGACGCTCCCGCTCCCAGCATGATTGGGATGGCAACTCCAGGCGCTGGCGCCCCTCCGCCCGACATCGGCGGCGCCGGATCAAACGCTCCCGCTCCCGTCCTGCAGACGTTGAACGTTTCGCAAGGCGTGTCGCAGGGCTTGCTGACCAAGAAAATTCAACCGGTCTATCCCAGGAACGCCCTGACCATGCACGTTGAGGGTACCGTTGAGTTGATGGCGACCATCTCCAAGACCGGCGACATTTCCCATGTGAAGGTGCTGAGCGGTGAAGCGCAGCTCGCCAAGGCCGCCACCGATGCGGTCAAGCAGTGGAAGTACAAGCCGTACCTGCTCAACGGCGAAGCGGTTGAGATTCAGACCCAGGTCACCATCAACTTCAAGCTGCCGCGCTGAGCGGCATCGTCAAGCCTGCCGAAAATCAAGAAAGGCCACTCCCAGTGAGAGTGGCCTTTCCGCTTGCTGCCGACAACTTACGGTACAACGAGGCCCGTGCTGGGGTCTAGCTTCAGCTTCGGCGCTTTCTTGCCGCTGGTGAAGTCGAATAGGCCGTTTAGACTGCCAGCCTTGACGTCGCTCGATCCGTTGCCAATTGAGGGCAGACTCCAATTCGTCTCGATGAATCGAAGAATCGACGACTGGTCGGTGATCGAATGATCCACCACGTTCTGCCTCGAGTATGGTGAAATCACCAAGAGCGGAGTACGGGGGCCGTACCCGCAACGCCCCTGCGTGGTGGACGCCGTGTTCCCACCACAAAACCCTGTTCCGGTCAGCGCGTCGTCTGAGACTTGCGACTGGTTCACCAGCGGATCCATCACGTGGTCGTACCAGCCGTCAGAATCGTCGTACGCGATCACGATGGCCGTATCCTTCCAGTATTTGTTCGCCTGAATCGCATTGATGGTATTCACGAGGAAGGTCTGTTCATCGAGAGGATCGGAATAGCCCGGGTGACCGTCGAACACCGCCTTCGCCTTGATATAGGTCACCGCAGGCAACTGTCCCGCATCCAGCGCGGTGAAGAAGGCCGACAAATCGTACTGATGGTTGGCCTGGTCGCTGGTGCCAATCGCCGCGTTGGAGCTAGGCGCCAGATGGTGAGGATTGCCGGTCTCCGGGAAATATTGGAAGGGCTCGTGATGAGCCACGTAATCTGCTGTTGTCCCCGCAAAACCCACGCTGGTGGCAGCGCAAGTTGCGATTCCGTTGGAGAAGCTCGTTGCCCCAAAACCTCCCTGGAACCATCCCCACGTGTAGCTGACATTGTTCAGCAGGTCGCCGACGTTGGTCGTGCCCGCGGGAAAGCTGACGTACGTTTTTCCCGTCGGGTTGCAATCGTCCGCGCCTGGCCGGCCATCGCCGATCAACGCACCGGAGGTGCCGCCGCCAGCAATCACGCCACTCGTCGATCCGCCGCTGACGAACTGAACGTTGGCGGTGTTGCCGGTGATCAGGTTGATCGCGCCAGGGCTCGAAGGCCCGAACTGCGTGTTGAACGAGTTATCGCTCATCGAGTAGGTCTGAGCGTAATTCCACAGCGCCGTTACCGTATTGCCATCGTAGTAGCCCATGACGAGCCCGGTCCCGTGGCCGAAGTCGCAGGTGCTCCCACCTGTACCGGTGAACTCGGGAAACTTGTCCATCGCGCCGAAATCAAATGCTTGCTGTTCGGGGGTGTAGTTATGGTTCTGGTCGCAGGTCGCCGACTGGGAGCGATCGAGCCGAAAGGGTTGCACGGAATTGGGATTCTCCGTCAACAAGCCACCACTCAACAGGCCGTTCACCGACGGCGTATTCACCTTGGGAGTAAACTGCGGCTCACTCGGGGGATTCGTGGCGTTGGGATAGGTGGCGAAGTAGTGGTCGAAGGAAATGTTCTCCCCAAAAATCACCACGAGGTGTTTGATGGGAGTCGCGGTCGGATAACTCTCTGCTGGATTCGGCAGTTGGGCGGGTTTTTCCTTCTCGGCTGCCCACGCGTCGCTGAAGGGGTTAACCACCATGCATACGGCACACAGAACCGTCGCCACGCTGCGAAAATACTTACTGATCATCGGCGGATCTCCTCACTTGATCTTGAAGAAGCAAAGTCCACAGGGATAGGCACCACTCAAACGCACCGACACGCGCCCCAGAACCCGAAGCGATTCCATCGAACTTACCCGTCGAATCTTGCGCAGCGATGACTGCCAGATTAAATTTCTGTTAACGTCTTAGCGTGAGGAATGGCCACCGCTGGGCGTGGCATGGCCCGTTAAATGATCTGCTTGGGGTTTCGCTGTCGATGGCTCGACGCGGATCGTTCCCATCATTCCTCCGTCCGCATGCTCCAGGAGGTGGCAGTGATACACGAAAGTCCCGACAATGCTGGGGTTGCGGAAGTCCATCCGCAGCTTCACACTCGGAAAGACCGGGCTGTTGCCATCCCAGTAGGCGACATTCACCGTGTCTCGAAGGTAGGGTTCTTCCACCCCCACGCCGTTCCACTGCAACAGCTGAAAGTGAATCTGATGGATGTGGAAATCGTGTAGCTCTTTACTCCGATTCTCGATAATCCAGTCTTCCACATCACCTTGCTTCACTGTGATGTTCGGAAGCGGAGAGTTGGGATCGAACGGAGTGGGCACGCTCCCATCCACCGTGAGATAGAACACGGTAGGGCTGTTCGGATTGTTCGGATCCTGGGGCGTTTCTGAAAAATACAATTTCCGCGTACGTACAGGAGTCAGTTCTTTCAGCGCAGGGTCTTGCGGTACGCTCAACTGCGCCGGCGAGGCCGCCAATCGCGACTGCGGTTCGCTTGCATCGTCTGACGTGAGGATGCTGGCTAGAGGCCGCGTCGGATCGTTCTCTCCCGCTGGGCCCGTGTCCACTGTCCGCGTCACCAGGCTCGCCCGCACTCCTGGCTTCGGACCCTTCACAATGAACTCAACCCGTCCCCCCGGCGGAATGAGCAGGTGCCTTTTCCCCACAACCCTCTCAACCACATTGCCGTTGTAATTCACTGGCACTCCATCCAGAGCCACCACTCCCAGCAGCTGTTGACGGTCGTTAAAAAGAAGCTGCAAATCGAGATAGGTGATTGCCGAGGCGTTCAGCACTCTCCACAGTTGCTGCTCCTGCGGCTTCATTCTGATCACCGCAGGCTCATATTTCGGATAAGGCACAGGCACAAAATTGATCGACAAATCCTTCGCCGGCTTGCCGGTGCCCGTGCCGCTATTCAAGATGTCGCCTTCGCCATCGCGCAGCACTTGCGGAGCCGGCATCGAATCGCTCTGCTCCGGTGCCGCGTCAGGATGCATCAACTCTTGATCGCGAATCACGAATACACGCTCCGGCAGCCCCGAGACTTCTCGATTCACCGTCTCGATCCCCTCGACGATCAAGGCTCCCGACGCTCCTCCAAGAATGTGCGCTTTATTGAAGCCGTGAACGTGTGGGTGGTACCAGTACAGACCCGGGGGTTGGTCCGCGGGTATTTTGAAACTGTATTCGAATGGTTCACTGGAAGGCTCAATCAAAGTCTTGAGAGTATCGTCCTGGTGGCAGACTGGCGGAATTGAAAGTCCGTGAAAGTGTAGATTGGTGGAAGCGGCGCTCATCCGGCCGCCCGCGCAACCGCCCGTTCCCACGGTATGGCCCGCCATTGTGGGCATCTGCCCCGTCAACGCTGGAAGTTCATTGCGCAATACCAGGCTGACCTGATCCCCCGGTTTAACCCGTAGGGTCGGCGACTGCCTGCCATCTTTATCGATGTAGCAGTAGCGTGTCAGCCCATCGGCGTCGGTAAATTTACGATACGAGAACTCCACCCGCAGAACGCCACTCTTGCTGCGAACATCCACAGGCTCAGGGACTGCCCCGCCCACAACGCCACGCGGACAAACATCCTCATGCGGGGTCTGTGCGACCATCCGGAGAGCATTGGTCGAAAAGAAGATGCCTAGAACCAGGCAGACAAAACGACAACGCATAGCAGATTCGGGAGCGTGGAGAGGGAGTTGCGGCAGATCTTCACACTCGCGGTTACGCGAGTGTAGCAAGAGTGTGCACTGAAAAAGTTAACAGGATGTGAATTCTTATCTCAAAGGCCCAGCGGAATCTTTCATCCTGAACTTACTGCGGCTGCATCACTTCGTCGACCACCACTTTGCCGCCCTTGTCGGCCGTGACGATCTTGTGGATCGGCGCATACCCGCTCAGCGTAATGTCGATGACATAGTTCCCCGGATCGAGCATCACATCCACTGGCGAATTTTTTTCCAGCATGTGCTGGTTGATCGCCACCTGCGCGCCCTTGGGCTGGGTGTGGATGCTGATCGTCCCCTGTCCCGCA
This sequence comes from uncultured Acidobacteriaceae bacterium, assembly GCA_963701935.1. Lineage (GTDB taxonomy): Bacteria > Acidobacteriota > Terriglobia > Terriglobales > Acidobacteriaceae > Sulfotelmatobacter. The sequence goes on from CAVPBT010000010.1 coordinate 675,132, forward strand.
TTGCCGCCTTTTCCGCCGAACAGCTTCGACATCTTGCCCACGGTCCGGATGTTGTCCGTGTTGCCCAGAGAACGCAGCGTCGGCGAAAAGTTGAACGTCTGTCCCAGCGCGAACTGCGTGCTCATGGTTTCGTCAATGTATCCCGACATGCGGACCAGCACCACGTGTTGACCTTTATCCACGCTGACCTGCGCCGGCGTCTTCGCGCCCACATCGCGGCCATCCACGTAGATGTTGGCTCCCGGCGGATCGCTCTTCACTACCAGCGTCGCCATCAACTGCGTCAGGCGCCCTGAGGTCGTCGCACGGTTGCCCGCGCTCACATTCACGGTACGCGTATCGGTCGAGTAGCCTGCCTTGCTGAAAATGATGGTGTGTGGTCCCGGCTGAACGTTGGTTAAGGCGAACGGCGTGACGTAGCTCGAGTCTGTCCGGCCATCCACCTGAACCTGGGCGCCCTGCGGCATGGAGTCAATCGCCATCTGTCCAGGAATCACGACCGGCGCAGCCACTTTTTTCTTCGAATTTCGCGCCCTCGGGGTAGCGACGGGTTCCTCTTCGGTAGCTTGAGGCTCCGCAGTCTGCACCGGCTGAATCTCCACTGGCTGGACGGGTGCCGGTTCTTTCTTCGGCGCTGGCTGGCTGGGTTCCGGCGGTGCGGGAGTCTCCGCTACGCTCGACGTTCGTCCCGTGCCCGCGTCGTCATCACTGTTGAGACTATGAACGTAAATCGTGACCCCAATGCCAATGACCAGGATCAGCGCAATCGCTCCTCCGATCGCGTAGGCCATCAGCTTCGGCGGAACGCCTTTGATTTCCTTAAGCGCCTTCTGGGCAACTTCGCGGGGCTGTACTTTCGGCTTCTCGTCCGCCTTACGCCCGCTGCCCGAATACCTCGTCACGCTCGGTGTTGCAACCGGCGCCGGCTCCGCCGGGGGTGGAGGTGGTGCGATATAAACTTCTTTCAGCGGAGGCAGTTCCGTCATCTCCGAAAAACTCACGCTTTCGCCGTTTTTCGATCCGCCCTCCGCCATCATTGGATCGACGGCAATCTTCGGACCCTCTTCGCTAACTTGCGGCTCGAAGGTTTCGACCTCTGGCTCGTCAGCCACCGCTGACGACATATATGCGGAAGGTGCTTCCTGCGGCTCGGTCGGCACTTCCGCACTGGAAGTCATCACTTCGTTCGGAGCTTCGAATCCTGAAGCTTCAGGAGAAGACGCCACCGCTTCGCTGCTTCCCACTCCCGCGGCCGCTGCAGCCGCTTTCGGCATGGCCAGCCTCGAAGCCGGCCTGGCTAGTACTGATGGCTTCGCTTCCACTTTGGGCGTTGGCGCCGGAGCGGGCTTTTGCTCCACTGGCTTCGCCACGGGCTTGGCGACTACGGGCTTGGCTTCCGCCACCGGTCTCGCCGCCGGCGCCGCCGGCTTTGCCCCCACCGGAGCCGCAAACTTCGCTTGCGCCACCGGGTTCGCCTTCGGAGCCGCCGGGCTCTTCGGGGCTTCCACCTTTTTCGCCGCTGGCCGCGACTCTTTGCACTTCTCCAGATCGTCCAGCAACTCCCGACCGTTCTGATAACGATCCGCAGGATCCTTCGCCAACGCCCTCATGATCAGGTCGCTGAGCAGAGGATGCACCTTCGCATTCACATGAAGCGGCGGCACAGGCGTGCTCTCCAGAATGCTCTGCCGCAACGATTCCGTGTCTTCGCGATCGAACGCCTTCCGCTCCGTCACCATCTCATAAAACATCGCGCCCAGGCTGAACAGGTTCGATCGGTTGTCGGTGGCCTCGCCGCGAATCTGCTCCGGCGACATGTAATGCAGAATCGTCGGAACCCCGCCCGGAACTTGCTGCACGAAGTTGCCCACGCTCGAAACGCCATATCCCAGAATCTTGGTCGTCCCGTCCCACCCGCACATGATCTTGGACGGCTCCAGACTGTAGTGAACAATGTTGTGCGATTTCGCGTGCTCCAGTCCGCTGCACAGTTGCCGCCCGATGTCGAGCAGATCCCAGATCGAAAATCCTTCTTTGCGCGCCAGCATCGTCCCGATGCTGTTGCCCTGTATGTACTCCATGGCCGCGCAGAACTGGCCGTCGATGACTGTCCCGCTTGACACCGTCGTGATGTTCGAACTGCTCAACACCTTTATTTTCTCGGCCTCCGCCAGCAGCGCCTGCTCCACCGCCGCCGCGTTCTCCCCAAACGCGCTCAACTGGATCGCCTTCAGCGCGATCGTCTGCCCGCTCTCCGGGTCGTTGGCTTTGTAAACTGTGCCAGTAAGCGATTTCGACAGTTCACCCAAAATTTCGAATTGGCCGATTTTCGTAGACATTTCTTTTTCCAGTTCCGCCCCAAGCGAGTCCTGCGCGTCACCACGACAACACTCGGCCGTGGGAAACCCCGGGAATGGGCAGGCTTAGGATATCGCCCCAGACGTGCTCTTTCGAGTTACTAAGGTAAGCTGCCGAACGCTGCGGTAAGCCCGCCAGAGAGTACGGGCCTGGGCCAAATCAAACCGGGAAGGGCACGACGACATCAAATGTTGAGGAACCACTACAAAGGCAGGAACCACTGCAAAGGCAGGAACGACCGTGGAAGAGCGGCCCTTCAGGGCCGCGTAAGGCGTCTGGAATCCCTGCAGGCTTCAGCCCCTGTGGTCTATTCGCCCGCCGCCGTCTTCTTCCCATGTTCCCGCCATCCTTCAATGATCAAATACAGCACAGGAATAAAGAACAGGTTCAGCACGGTCGACATGATCATTCCGCCAAACACCGTCGTGCCCACCGAATGCCGCCCGTTCTCTCCCGCGCCTGTCGCCAGCACCAGCGGCACCACGCCCAGGATGAACGCCATCGAAGTCATCAGAATCGGACGCAGCCGAATCGTTGCTGCCTGCACGGTAGCCTCCACCAGCGGCAACCCGCGCCCGCGCAACTGCTCCGCAAATTCCACGATCAGAATCGCGTTCTTGCTCGACAGTCCGACCAGCATCACCAGCCCCACCTGGCAGAAGACATCATTCTGCAATCCGCGCATCCACTGCGCTCCCAGCGCTCCCAGCAGCGCCATCGGCACCGCCAGCAACACAATGAACGGCAGCACGAAACTCTCATACTGCGCCGACAGCGTCAGGTACACCACCAGGGTGCCCAGCCCAAACAGAAGCAGCGACGTCCCGCCTGCCTGCAACTCCTCCAGCGACAACCCCGTCCAGCTGTACGAGAATCCCTGCGGCAGCTTCGTGGCCAGTTGTTCCATCGCTGCAATCGCCTGCCCGGAGCTATATCCCGGTTTCGCCGAGCCGTCGATTTCTGCCGACCGGAACAAGTTGTAGTGGCTAATCACCTGCGGCGTGGTCGTCTGCGTGAAGGTGATCAGGTTATCGAGCGGCACCATCGCCCCGTTGTCCGATCGCACGTAAAACTGCTTCATGTCCTGCGCGGTCGAGCGGAACTGTTCGTCGGCCTGCACGTAAACCCGGTACGACCGGTTGTTGAAGTCAAAATCGTTGACGTACGCCGACCCCATATACACGCCTAACGTGTCGGTGATCTGCGACAACGGCACGTGCAGACTCTTCGCCTTCTCGCGGTCGATCGTCACCAGATACTGCGGATCATTCGCCGTAAACGGCGTGTACAGCCCAACCAGTTCCTTGCGCGTTGCTGACTGTTGCATCAAGCCTTGCGCCGCGCCCGCCAGTTCCTCGAGCTTGTGCGCGGCCTGATCCTGTACCACGAATTGGAAGCCGCCGAACTGGCCAAGTCCCTGGACCGCCGGCGGTAAAGTCGGAAACACGATCGCTCCCGAAACCCCGAACAGCATGGGACGAACGCGGCCCAGAACCGCCGCTGCGCCATGCTCCGCACCCTTGCGCTGTGAATATGGTCTCAGGGATACGAAGATCAATCCCTGATTCGCTGCTGCTCCTGAAAAGCTGAAGCCAGCCACGGAAAAAACTGACTCGACTTCAGGCACACCAGCCAGAACATGCGTCACCTGCTGCCCGATCTCCTTCGTATATTCCAGCGAGGCTCCCGATGGCGCCTGAATCACGATGATGAGCCAGCCCTGATCTTCATCCGGCACGAATCCGGTCGGCACGCGCGTAAACGCAAAATAGGTAAGGCCGAGCCCAGCGAAGAAGAGTACGGCGGCTACCAGCTTGAAGTTCAGAAAAGCCCGCAATGCATGGCGGTAGCCGCTGGTCGTAGCCGCGACTACTTTGTCCACTCCCCGAAACAGCCAGATCTTTCCGCCGTGCTCCCGGCCCAGCAGAAGCGCCGACAGCGCCGGAGTCAGCGTTAACGCATTGAACGCCGAAATCGTGATCGAGAACGCAATGGTCAGCGCGAATTGCCGGAACAGGATGCCCGTGGTCCCGGGGAAAAAAGCCACCGGTACGAACACCGCGACCAGCACCAGCGAAGTCGCGATCACTGCTCCAGTGACCTCGCCCATCGCCTCCGACGACGCTTTGTGTGGGTCTTTCTGGCCTTCCTGAATGTGACGCTCAATGTTTTCAATCACCACAATGGCGTCGTCCACCACCAGACCGGTCGCCAGTGTGATGCCGAACAGCGTCAGCGTATTGATCGAGAAACCAAGCAGCTTGACGAAGGCAAACGTTCCGATCAGCGACACGGGAATCGTCACCGCCGGAATCAGGGTGCTGCGCCAGTCTTCCAGGAAAATGAAGATCACCAGGATCACGAGCACGATTGCCGTACCCAGCGTGCTGAGCACGTCGCGGATCGACTCGCTCACCGCGTCGGTCGTATCGAACGCCAGCGTATAGTGCATGCCGGGCGGGAAACTCTTCGACAGCCGATCCAGTTCAGCAATCGCCCTCCGATCCACGTCCAGGGCGTTCGCCGTCGACAACTGCGTGACGCCGATTCCCACGGCATCCTGCCCGTTGAACTGCAGGTCAGAGCCATAGTTCTCTGCTCCCAGCTCTGCGCGCCCCACATCCTTCAGCCGCACCAGCGTGCCATCGGCATTCGTCTTCAGAATGATGTTGTCGAACTGCGCTGCCTCACTCAGCCGTCCCACCGCTCGCACGCTGATCTGGTATTGCTGGCTGACTGGGGCCGGTTGCTGCCCGACCTGTCCCGCGGCCACCTCCACGTTCTGTTCCGACAGTGCGTTCACCACGTCCGGCGCAGTCAGTCCGCGGCCCGCCATCCGCACCGGATCCAGCCACAACCGCATCGAGTACTTGCGCTCGCCAAACACGAACACATCCGCGACGCCGGGAATACGCTTCAGCGAGTCTCGCACGTACACGTCGAGATAGTTGCTCATGAACAGCGTGGAATATCGGTTGTTGTCGGAAACGACCGCCGCGCCGAAGACGAAGTTTTGCGAGGTCTTCTGCGTGGTGATGCCGACTGCCTTCACTGCGCCCGGAAGCCGGCCCTGCGCCGTGTTCACTCGGTTCTGAATGTCGACCGTCGCCAGATCCGGGTCACGGGTCAGATCAAAGGTCACCAGGATGCTGCTGGATCCATCATTGCCGCTGGTCGACGTGATGTACTTCATTCCCTCCGCGCCGTTGATCTGCTGCTCGAGCGGAATGGTGACGGCGCTCTCCACCGTCTGCGCGCTGGCCCCAATGTAAAAGCTGGAAACGCCTACTTGCGGTGGTGCCAGGTTGGGGAACTGGGCGACCGGGAGCGTCGGCAGCACAGCGGCCCCCGCTAGAATAATCAGCAGCGCGCACACCGTGGCAAACACCGGACGTCGAATAAAGAAGTCAACAAACATGAGGAATCCCGTGTGCTGCGTTCACTGCTACTGACAAATCACAACGGTAGTAGAAAGACTGCCGGCTTCCGCTATCCGAAAGCCGGAAGCCGAAAGCCGAAAGCCGAAAGCCGAAAGCCGAAAGCCGTCCCTAGCTCTGCGGAATCACCGGCATCCCGTCCAGCAAAAACTGCGTCCCGGAAATAATCACCTTATCTCCTGGCTTGATGCCGTCCTGCACTTCGTAATCGTTGCCCACGGTTTGCCCGATCTTGAGCGGCTTCTGCCGTGCCACGAACGTCCCGCCGTTCTGGGGTTCAGCCACAAACGCAAAATATTGTCCCGACAGCCGCGTCACCGCCAGGATCGGAACTTGCGGATTTTTATGGGTTCCCCACACCACCCGCGCCCGAATGAACTGCGACTGCCGCAGCGCATCGTTCCCGTTGGCAATGCGCGCCTTCACCAGCACCGTCTGCGTCGTGTTATCCACTTGCGGAGAAATAAAGCTCACCTTCGAATCCGCCAACACTTTGCCCTCGCTGTCGAGCACCTGCACTGGCAGATTCATCTTGAGTTGCGATGACCGCTCGATCGGCACATACACGTACGCTTCCAGGCTCCCCGGTTGGTCCACGGTCGTCAGTTGCGTGGTCGTCGTGACCCGGTCCCCCACATGCACTGGTATGTCCCCCACGATCCCGCTGCGCAGCGCTACCACCTTGTAATAATGAAGCTGCACCTGCTGCTCTTTCACTTGCGCATCGAGCGCGTCCAACTGCGACTGGGCCGCGTCCAGAGCCGCCTTCGCCTGGTCAAGATCCTGCTTGCTCACCACTCCCGCACCAGCCAGTCCCTGCGTGCGCTCATACTGCTGCTTCGCCCAGTTGAGCTGCGCCTCTTGCGCCGCCCGCGCCCCCTCCTGACTCTTCACCGTGGCCTGCTGCTTCAGCGGATCGATCTCAACCATCGGACTTCCCGCCTCCACTCGGTCCCCGGAGTGCACAAAAATCTGCGTGATCTGCCCCTCCACCTGCGGCATAATCACGGCCGAATCCCTCGACTTCAGCGTGGCCACGTACTCCGACGCATCGCTCACCGGCACCGCCTGCGCCTCCAGCACCTTCACCGGCATCGCCGTGGCCCCGCCCGCCTGAGGATTCTGTGTCGCTTTGCCGGAGCAGCCCACCGCAATTACGCACGCTGCTAAACCGGCCGCCAGCCAACCCCTTGTCATCCATTCCTGAAAGTTATTTGCCATAAGTCAGAAACTCGTTAGTGCTACCGTATATGTGAAACCGGCTCGGACTTGCGCTTTGCCATTTTCATGACAGAGGATTCTACGCGCAAAATCGTTCTTCCTCTGTGTCCTCAGTGTCCTCTGTGGTTGAAAGCCGTTGCCCGGCCAAACCGATCTCATGCCGCAATCATCTTCCCCAAAATTTCCTTCAAAATCTTCGCCGCCACCGTCGCCGTCACGCCCGCAACATCCTGCACCGGGTTGTACTCGACCAGATCCGCCCCCACAATCTCACCCTCGATCGCATGCAAATGCGCAATCGCTTCCCGTACCGACATCCCTCCCGGCTCACGATGCGAAACTCCCGGCGCGAACGCCGGATCCAGCACGTCCATATCAAACGTGATGTACACCGGCCCCGCAGCTTTCAATTTCGCGTAAGCCGGCAGCGCCCGCATCTCCACCACTTCCACTCCAAACCGCTCCGCTTGTTCCCGCTGATGTCGATTGATCGTGCGAATCCCCACCTGCACCAGCCGCTTCGCCAGCCCCGCTTCCATGATCCGCGCAAAGGGACACGCATGCGACAGCCGGTTCCCCTCGAACTCCTCATACAAGTCAGGATGCGCGTCAAAATGAAATATCGTCAGCTCCGGATGCCGCCGCCCCACCGCCTTCACAATTGGATAAGTAATCGAATGATCCCCGCCCAACGACACCGGTCGCTTTCCCGCATCGATCAATGCGCCCACGCTCGCCTCAATCACTGCGAACGCATCCTTCTCCGCGAACTTCAGGTCCCCCGCATCCTCATAGACTCCGGCCACACCCAGGTCCACGCCCAGCTCCGTCCACGAGTTCGACGCATCACAGCGCATCGCCTCCCGAATCTTTGCCGGAGCCTCCCCCGCCCCGCGCAAATAAGAAGAGTACGCATCAAAAGGAATCCCCAGCAGAGTTAGTATGCCTAGTGTCTTCATTGTCTAGAGAATCGTAAAGGCCAGGTGCCCCGTTTCTCGCGTCTTTTGCGAGAAGCGGTTTTTTTCGCTTTCACCGCGACCACCCTTGGACCGGGAGGTTCTACAGGAATCACTCTAGAAGGTTTGGCACGCTGTGCAAAGTCTGTAACTTGGGCTTTACGTTCCGCCCGCGCTCCCCACTCTTTTCAGCAGGATCCTGTCTCCCCCTGACGTGCTCCGTCCGGAATCATGTGGATTTGTTTTAACTTGCATTTCATCTCCGCGTCACCTTCGCGTAACCGCGTCCCCGCTACCTTCACCTCTGCAGCTCTCTCTCAGGAGGAGAATCATGTCTACACCACGTTTCCTGGCGCAGGCCAGGCAACACTTTGCCGTCGGCGTCAGCCTTTTCGCGATCGTTGCCAATCTCGGATCGCCGCTTCCCGCCGCGGCTCAAGATCCCGCCCGCGAATCCAACACCACCACTCCCATCAAACACGTGATCGTGATCATCGGCGAGAACCGCACCTTCGACCACATCTTCGCCACCTATCAGCCCACCAGCGGCGATACCGTCTCCAACCTGCTCTCCAAGGGCATCGTCAATGCCGACGGAACGCCGGGCCCCAACTTCTCCATGGCCAGCCAGTCCGCCGCCACCGACACCAGTGCCGACGGCTATCAACTAAGCCCCGGCGGTAACGTTGCCTATTCCCCATTGCCTCCGGTGCTCGCCGGCGGCTACACCACTCCTCCGTTCCCGGATGTTGCCACCGCCAAGATGTATGAATATGGGCTGCCCGAGAATTACTACGTCTACTTGACCACCGGCGGCACAGGGTTGAACTACGGCGTCGTCGACACGCGCATTCCCAACGCGACGACCCTCCCCTCGGGCCCGTTCCAGATCACTTCCTCCACCCATCCCTACGATGCCTACGACAACAGCCCAGTCCACCGCTTCTACCAGATGTGGCAGCAGATGGATTGCAGCACCGCCAAAGTTTCCTCGTCGAATCCCACCGGATGCAGCGCCGATCTCTTCCCATGGGTTGAAACCACCATCGGCGCCGGCTCCAACGGCCTCGCCCAGTCCGCCACCTTCAACGACATGACCACGGGTGAAGGCTCGACGTCCATGGGCTTCTACAACATGCAGCAGGGCGATGCCCCCTACTTGAAATATCTCGCCGACCACTACGCCATGAGTGACAATTACCATCAGGCCGCAATGGGCGGTACCGGCGCCAACCACGTCATGCTCGGCATGGGTGATGCCGTCTGGTTCGCATCTGCCAACGGAGATCCCGCCGAGCCGCCGCACAATGAACTCGTTGCTGGCGGAACCGCCAACGCCGGCATCGTCGACGAAATCGAAAATCCCAATGCCCAGGACGGCACCAACAACTGGTACAGCGAAGATGGCTACGGTGGCGGCTCCTACGGTTCAGCCTCCTACGGCGGCGGAACCTACACCGACTGCTCCGATCTGAGCCAGCCCGGCGTTTCTCAAATCGTCAGCTATCTGGGTGCGCTCTCTCAGCCCATCGCCCCCAACTGCGATCCCGGCCACTTCTATCTCCTCAACAACTACAATCCCGGATACTACGGCGACGGTACCAACGCCTATCTCGACATCGGGAACTCCCTCTCCACCGTCTTCACAATTCCGCCATCGCCCATGCGCTCGATCGGCGATGCTCTGAACGAAAAGCACATCACCTGGGCCTATTTCGGCGACCAGTGGAACACTTACCTCGCCAATCCCTACAACAACTACGTCACCGCCGATAACACCTACTGCAACATCTGCAACCCCTTCCAGTACCAGACCTCAATCATGACCAGTTCGACCAAGGGGCAGCACCTGCAGGATCTCCTCAACCTTTATCACGGGATCAAAAAGGGCGAACTGCCCGCCGTCTCCTTCGTCAAACCCGACGGATGGCTCGACGGGCACCCAGCTTCTTCGAAGTTGGACCTGCTCGAGGGCTTCGTAAAGAAGATCGTGGACATGGTCCAGGCAAACCAGGAATTGTGGTCCAGCACCGCCATCATCGTCACCATGGATGAAGGCGGCGGCTACTATGACTCCGGCTACGTTCAACCCCTCGACTACTTTGGCGACGGCACACGAATTCCCGCCATCGTCGTCTCTCCCTACACTAAACCCGGCCACATCTCCCACACCTACACTGACCACGTTTCGATCCTGAAGTTCATCGAAGCGAACTGGGGACTGGCTCCGGTCACCACACGCAGCCGCGACAATTTCCCCAACCCTATCACCAGCTCCACCAACCCGTACGTCCCGTTGAACAGCCCAGCCATCGGCGATCTTATGGACCTGTTCAACTTCAGCAGCCACAAAAAGTAAAAGCAGTTTTCCAAAGCGGGTGCCCCACCCTTGTCGCGCACTTTGCGACAGGGTGGGGCTTTTGACTTTGCGGAATTGCAGATTTCCTCTGTGTCCTCCGTGTCCTCTGTGGTTGAAGGGTCCTGAGCGGTCCGGCCTCCCCTGAGCCTTTTGGCTTTCCCCTGCATCCTTTATCCTAGTAACTGCACTCTTATGACCCCGAAAACCAAGACTTCCAACGGTGGCTCCCGCGCCGCCGTCGCAGAAACCAACGGCTCCAACCCCGAACGCGAACGCGTTTTCGCCGCCTACCGCCAGTGGGGATACCTCGAGGGCGACCTCGACCCTCTCGGCTTCCTCCGCCCCCGCGAAACTCCCGAACTCGAACACGACGGCGAATACGCCCGCGAAGCCCGCGCCATCTACTCCTCCACTATCGGCGTCGAAATCAACCACATCTACGCCCCCGAACGTCGCCGCTGGATCCACGAGCAGATGGAATCCGACGCATCCGAGGTTACAGAACAAGACCAACAGCGCATCCTCGATCTCCTCATCCGCGCCGACGTTTTCGAGCAAGTGATGCAGCAGCGTTACCTCGGCAGCAAGCGCTTCTCCCTCGAAGGCGTTACAGCCCTCATCCCGCTCGTCGACCAAGTGCTCGACACCGCCGCCCAACGCGGTGCCATCGAGTTAGTCATGGGCATGAGCCACCGCGGCCGCCTCAACGTCATCGCCCACGTCGCCCAGCGCCCACCCCAGGAAATCTTTGCCGGATTCGAAGACGTCGATCCGCGCAGCGTTCTCGGCTCCGGCGACGTGAAGTACCACATGGGCGCGACCGGAGAATACAAAACGCGCAGCGGTGGAAAAGTTCATATCCACCTGGTCTCCAATCCTAGCCACCTCGAAGCTGTCGATCCCGTCACCGTCGGCCGCACCCGCGCCAAGCAAGACCGCACCGGCGAAGGTGGACGCGAAAAATATCTTCCGCTCCTCGTCCACGGCGACGCCGCATTCGCCGGACAAGGTATCCTCGCCGAGACCATGAACTACGCCGATCTCCCCGGATACACTGTCGGCGGCACTATCCACGTCGTCGTCAACAATCTTCTCGGCTTCACCACCAGCTACACCGAAGAGCACTCCACGCGCTTCGCCGCCTGCATCGCGCGCCGCCAGTCGATTCCCATCTTCCACGTCAACGGAGAAGACGTCGACGCGGTCGTCCGCGTCGCCCGCATTGCCACCGAGTACCGCTACAAGTTCGGCACCGACGTGGTCATCGACTTAATCGGCTACCGCCGCCACGGCCACAGCGAAGTCGACGATCCCACCATCACTCAGCCTCTTCTATATAAGAAGATCAAAGAGCACCCGCCGCTCTGGGAAATCTATGCCGACGACATCGGCGCTACCGACGCGCAATCGCAAGCCGCCACCATCAAAGCCGAGTTCGAAGCCGCGCAAAAACTAGCCGGCAGCATCAAGCAAAAGCCTCTGATGCGCGAACTCCCGAAGTACTGGAACAACTACTTCGGCGGACTCCATCGCCCCGAATACGAAGTCGAAACCGGACTCGCCCCCGCGGAGATCTCCGAACTCACCGCTCGCCTCACCGCATACCCCGAAGGCTTTCACATCCATCCGAAAGTGAAGAAGCTCCTCGAACAGCGCGCGGAAATGGGCGAAGGCAAGCGCCCCGTCGACTACGGCATGGCCGAAGCCCTCGCGTTCGCGAGCCTCGTGAAAGCCGGCACCCACGTCCGTTTCAGCGGACAAGACTCCCGTCGTGGCACCTTCAACCAGCGCCACTCCGTCTTGATCGACATCGAGAACGAGAACGAATACGTCCCTCTCGAAAACATCGCGCCCGGACAGGCTCGCTGCGAAATCTACAACTCCACGCTCTCCGAAGCCGGAGTCCTCGGCTTCGAATACGGCTACAGCCGCGACTATCCCGAATCGCTCGTCCTCTGGGAAGCCCAGTTCGGCGACTTCGTCAACGTCGCGCAAGCCATCATCGACCAGTTCATCAGCGCCGGAGAAGCCAAGTGGAACCTGCTCTCCGGCGTCGTCATGCTCCTGCCCCACGGCTACGAAGGCCAGGGACCAGAGCATTCCAGCGCGCGCATCGAGCGCTTCATCCAGCTCGCCGCCAAGCACAACATCCAGATCGCGCAGCCAAGCAACGCAGCCCAGTATTTCCATCTGCTGCGCCGCCAGGCCTTGCGCCACTGGCGCAAGCCGTTAGTCGTGTTCACGCCGAAGAGCATGCTGCGCCATCCTGATGCAAGCTCCCCGATTGAAGATTTCACGCACAAGAATTTTCTCAACGTCATCCCCGACACCGAAGTCGGCGAGGCCGACCGCATCCTGATCTGCACCGGAAAAATCGGCCACGAACTCCAGGCCGAACGCAAGAAAAGAAAAGACACCAGCACCGCGATCGTTTTCCTGGAACAGCTCTACCCGTTCCCCGAGCAAGAAGTCGTCGCCGAATTCGATCGCCACGGCAAAAACGCCGACATCGTCTGGGTCCAGGAAGAGCCGGCGAACATGGGCGCTCTCTTCAACATGCTCCCCCGCCTGAAACGAGTAGCCGGCGACCGCCCCGTGCTAAGCGTAAAGCGCAGCTCCGGCGCGAGCCCCGCCACCGGCAGTGCCAAAGCCCACGAAGTAGAACAGAAGACACTGCTAACGCTAGCCTTCACGACAAAGTAGTGTTTTGCCGTTGCATGTGTGGGGCCGGGTCTTCGACCCGGCCGCCGAGCGCAGCTCGGCAGAGGGCCACGGTCCATGTGGGGGCAGCCCCCTTCGGCTGTCCCCCAAAGCGAAGAGAGGCATGTCTATGTGGCGCGGGCGCCCCCGCCGATAGACAATCGTCCCTCGCCGTCAGCTCTGCGCCCGGCTATCCGGTGGCGGATCCCCCGCCAGCCTCAGATTGACCGCCTTCTGCAGCAAGTCAAACCAGAACGGCGCCCCCTGCGAAACCGCCAGCACACTATCAGAAGCCCAACGATTTTCAGAAGCACCGGATAAAACTCCGTCGGTGGCCTCCGTGGATCACCCGGCAGACAATCTTCTTCGCACCAGCCCAGCGGAACCGGAAGCTTCTCCAGATCGTCCCGTGCTTTGGTCACGCGGCTGAGTTCATCTTTGACTTCCGCCGCACTTGCCGCATTCGTCCCCGCATCGTTCGCAGCTTTATGCGTCGCATAATTCTTCGCCGCTTCCGACACGGCCTCCCGTGCCGTCGGATCATTCCACAGAATCTTGCCAACGGAAATCGTGTCCGCATTCAGCGCGATGCAAACCAGAGCCGCGATCACCCACAGCCACGCATTCGCCTTCCGCTTGTACCACCCCGACACACCATCCATGGCATCGTCAAACCAATGCTCGATCTTCTTCTTCTCTTCCTCGGCGTTCGCTGCTCCTTTGACTACCGCATCTAGAACCTGTTTCTTTACGGCGGGCAGGGTGGCTCCCGGCGTCGTTCGGAGATCCTGCACCGCTTGCGCAAACATGCTCGACGAGATGTACGCCGGCTTGTGGACCTTCTTCACTTCCATAAACAGCCAATTCGGCCGCCACATCCCCTTGAGCAGTGCATGTTGGTAAATCTTGTCCTTAAACCCGGAGTCGCCGAGCATGTTGGTGATCGCGGTCTCCAGCGTGTTCGACCGCCACTTCGCCAGGTTCGCCACAATCTCCTGGATCGCGGAACTCAGCGCGCTCAACAGCAAATACACAAAAACCAGACTGACGGCAAATTGCATAGCCGGTGTCAGCATAAAGAAACTCCTTCCGCTTCCCGGCAGGGAAGCGATTCCTCATTGAGTTGTTCGATTGGCCCAAAGTCCGGGCAAGGGAAGGTGCCCGGCCCACCTTCGGAACGCAACATTACTTGACCGCTCCCAGCCTGTCCACGAAAAGCATGCCATGTTACGAAATCAGAACAGGTATATGTAGCTCGGGCCCGGGTGCCCCCATGCCTGCCCTGAGCGGAGTCGAAGGGTCTCGCGTCCTTTGCGAGACGTGGGAATGTGGCGCGGGATGTGGCGCGGGCGCCCCCGCCCGCGCACTGCCGCCAGTGTTACTCTTTTGTGTCCCATGCCTCGCCGCCCTCAACCCCTCCGCATCGCCATCGACACCGGCGGCACCTTCACCGACTGCGTCTGGCGAGAACACGGCCGCCTCCGCATGCTGAAAGTCTTTTCGACCCCCGCCGATCCCTCGCAAGCCATCGTCGAAGCACTCAAGAAAATCGCTCCCAAAGGCGACGTCATCCTCCTCCACGGCACCACCGTCGGCACCAACACGTTGCTCGAACGCAAAGGCGCCCGCACCGCACTCGTCACCACCGAAGGCTTCGAAGACGCCATCGAAATCGGACGCCAGGCCCGCCCCAAGCTCTATGATTTCTTCTTCGACCGCATCGAGCCACTGGTCCCGAAAGATCTCCGCTTCGGTATCAACGAACGCACCGCCAGCGACGGCGAAATCCTCATCCAACCCACGCCGCAAGAATTGCGCGCTCTCGCAGAGCAACTCTCCGCCGCCAAACCGCAGTCGATCGCGATCTCGCTCCTCTTCTCCTTCGCAAATTCCAAAAACGAAGAAGCCGTCGCGGAAGCATTGAAGTCCCTGGCCGTCCCTCTTTCCATCTCCCACCAGATCCTCCCCGAATTCCGCGAATACGAGCGCACCTCCACGGTAGTAATCAACGCCTACCTGCAACCAGTAATGCAAAGCTACCTGGAGAACCTGGAAGCCAGAACTCAATCCACAAGCAAGCACCATGTGGCCGCGGGCGCTCCGCCCGCGCAAGCAAGCGCAACGACCTTTACCAAGAGGGAGGTGACGCAGCGCTTCAGCGCTGCGAAAGGTGTCGTGGAAGAGCGGCGTTCTACTGCCGTCCGGGCAACCGTGGAAGAGCGGCGCTTCAGCGCCGCGAAAAAGCCGCCCCAGAACAGGGCTTTAGCCCCCGTGTCACAGGCCCTGCCGGAAGCCGAAAGCCGGAAGCCGAACCCTCCCCGCATCTTCGTCATGCAATCCTCCGGAGGCATCACCGCCCTCTCCACCGCCGCCCGCGAGCCCGTCCGCACCGTCCTCTCCGGCCCCGCCGGAGGCGTCGTCGGCGCCGCCACCACCGCCCGCGCCAGCGGCTTCGACCGCATCATCGCCTTCGACATGGGAGGCACCTCCACCGACGTCTCCCTCGTCGAAGGCGAAATCAAAACCGCCACCGACGCCCAGATCGCCGGCCTCCCCGTCAGCGTCCCCATGCTCGACATTCACACCGTCGGCGCTGGTGGAGGCTCGCTCGCCCGCTTCGACGCCGCCGGAGTCCTCCGCGTTGGCCCCGAATCCGCCGGAGCCGATCCCGGACCCATCTGCTACGGCCGCGGCCTGCAACCCACGGTGACAGACGCGAATCTTCTCCTCGGCCGCCTCCAGCCCACCCGCTTTCTCGGAGGAGACTTCACCCTCGATCTCGACCGCACCCGCCGCATCACGCAAGAGTGGCTCAAGAGCACAGAACTCGAAACTCACTCTGAGCCAGTTCGCCGCCGGTGTCGTCCGCGTCGTCAACGCCACCATGGAAAAAGCCATCCGCGTCGTCTCCATCGAACGCGGCCGCGATCCCCGCCACTTCGCCCTAGTCGCCTTCGGCGGCGCCGGAGGCCTCCACGCCTGCGCCCTCGCCGAAGCCCTCAGCATCCCCCACGTCATCGTCCCCGCGCTCCCCGGCGCGCTTTCTGCTCTGGGCATTCTCGCCAGCGATGTCGTCAAAGACTATTCGCGCACCGTCCTCTGGCGCGCCTCCGGAAAAATTCCCGCCGACAAACTGAATCGCGAATTCATCACCCTGGAAAAAACCGCCACAAAAGATTTCCGCGCAGAAGCCTGGCAGGGAGCCCCGCGCTTCCACCGCAGCGTCGATCTCCGCTACCGCGGCCAGGGATACGAACTGAATCTCCCCTTCACCAAAAATCTCCTAGCCGATTTCGAACAAGAACACCACCGCCGCTACGGCTACGCCCACCCCTCCCGCGAAGTCGAACTAGTAACCCTCCGCCTCCGCGCGATTCTAAAGTCGAGCACGGCTGACGCGGGGAAGACGGCTCATGTGGGGACGGGCGCCTTCGCCCGTCCAGGCCGAGCAACGCTCGGCAGGCTCTCCTCGCCCAAAGTCCCAGTCCTGTTCGAAGGCAAGAAACAAGAAACGAGAATCCACTCCCGCGACGCCCTCCGCCCCGGCCAACACTACCCCGGTCCCGCCATCATCACCGAATACAGCGCCACCACAGTCATCCCGCCCACCAAACACTTCCACCTGGACCAAGCAAATAACCTAATCGTTTCCGCCAGGCCCAAGTGAGCCAACAGGTTTTCCTTAGTGAACCTTAGTGTCCTTGGTGGTAAAGGCCTTTTCCTAACAATTGTTACAATCCGATGAAATTCGCGCCCGATTTCGCCACTGGCAACCAGCAACTGGCCGCTGGCAACTGCTTTCGATTTACAATATCCCCGTGAAACCAAGCCTTTTCGTCGTCGAAGACGATCCCGACATTTCCCGCCTCGTCCGCCACCATCTCGAAAACGAAGGCTTCACCGTCCGCGTCTATCCCACCGGCACCAACGTTCTCGCCGACGCCGAACGCCAGCGCCCGGCGCTCTTCGTTCTCGACATCATGGTCCCCGGCAAAGACGGTCTGGAAATTTGCCGCACCATCCGCCAGACGCCCGGCCTAGCCGCGGTCCCCGTAATCTTCCTCACCGCGAAGAGCAGTGAAGCCGACCGTGTCCTCGGTCTCGAACTCGGCGCCGACGACTACATCGCCAAGCCCTTCAGCCCGCGCGAACTCGTCGCCCGCGTCAAAGCTGTGCTGCGCCGCTTCGAGCGCCCCTTGCCGCCCAGCCCCATGAAAGTTGGCGACATCGAAATTGATCCCTCGGCCATGACCCTGATGGTTCGTGGAGCTCTCGTTCCCACCACCGCCACTGAATTCCGCCTCCTCGATTACTTCGCCCGCCACAAAGGACGCGTCTTCAGCCGCGATCACCTTCTCGATTCCGTCTGGCGCGACACCGCCTACGTCACTCCGCGCTCCGTCGACGTCTACGTCCGCCGCATCCGCGAAAAAATCGAGCCCGATCCCGAAAACCCGCGCTACCTCAAAACCGTCCGCGGCGCCGGCTACCGCTTCGAGGTTCCCAAATGATGTGGACCCTACGGAGAGTGGAGAAACTCACTTTCTTCAGACTGCCGGCGGCAACCTACGATGAAGTGGGGATTTTGACTTTCCATCCAGATTCCCCTTGCGCTTGCCCATTCGAGTTCGCCAGATGAGGAGAACGTGAAGAACCGCATCTTCTTCAAACTCCTTGCTGTCTTCCTGATCGTCATCGCCGCCACCGCCGCCACCCTCGACGTCATGCTCGGCAGCGCCTGGGAAGCCTCGCTTCGCGCAGAGATCGAGCGCAACCTCACTCAGAAAACTCAACTCTTCGCGCACCGCGTCGAAACCGATCGTGCTCACTCCCTCACCGAAATCGCCGCGCAGGAAGGCACTCGCCGCCGGAGCTCGCGCCACTATCATCGACGCCTCCGGCAAAGTCCTCGCCGACTCCGAATCCAATCCCGCCAACATGGAGAATCACGCCACTCGCAAGGAATTCGCCGCCGCCCTCTCCGGACAAGTCGGCGAGAACGAGCGCCGCAGCGCCACGCTCGGCATTCCATTTCTCTACGTGGCCGTCCCCGTCTCCGGTGGCGCCGTCCGGCTCGCCTATCCGCTTTCCGATGTCGAAGCCGTTCAGGCGCAAGTCAATCGCCGCCTGCTCTGGGGCTCTACCATCGCTCTGTTCCTCGCCTTGCTCATCGCCGCCTCCGCTTCCATCTGGACCTCGCGACGCCTCGAGCACATCGTCGATGTCGCCGTCCGCATCGAGCAAGGCGACCTCCGTGCCCGCGTCGAGGACCGTCCTCTCGATGAGATCGGCCGCGTCGCCGCCGCCATCGACAAAACTGCCGGACAGGTCGAACGCAGCTTCGCCGCCGTCCGCTCCAGCCAGCGCCAACTCGAAACTCTGCTCAACAGCATGCAGGACGCCGTCATCGCCGTCAGTTCCGACGGCCTCGTGCAGTGGGCGAACCAGCCCATGGATCGCCTCGTTCCCCAGCACACGCGCCTCAACGCCCCCGTCGTCGAAACCATCCGCGATCCCGATTTTCTTGCCGCCGTCAAAGCTGCCACCACTAGCAAAGAAAGTAAAGACCACTCGCGCCACTTCCATCGTCCCCGGCCGCGCCTTCGACGTCACCGCCGCGCCTCTGCCCGATGGCGGCGCCGTCGCCGTCCTCCGCGATCTCACCGAGACCGAGCGCGTCGAAAAAACCCGCCGCGATTTCATCGCCAACGTTTCCCACGAACTCCGCACGCCCCTGACCTCCATTCAGGGATACTCCGAAACTCTCCTCGACCTCAGCTCCGAAAATTCCGGCCCCAACCGCGAGTTCCTGGAAATCATCCGCAAGAATGCCGCCCGCATGTCGCGCCTCACCGAAGACCTGCTCACTCTGGCCCGCGTGGAATCCGGCGAGACCCGCTTCGACACCGAGCCCGTCCCGCCCGTCGAACTTCTTCACGACGCCGAAGAAAGTTTTCGCGAGATCGCCCGCGGTCAGGAAGTGGACTTGCAAATCGTCGAGACGAATGCAGATCACGGCTCCGTCGAATCCCTGCCCTCCGTGCGCGCCGACCGCGAAGCCATCCACCAGGTCTTCTCCAACTTGATCGACAACGCCATGAAGTACGGCCGCTCCGGGGGACGCATCCTGCTCGGCGCGCGCCCCGCCAAACGCGGAATCGAATTTTACGTCCAGGATCTCGGTGCGGGCATCGCCAGCGAGCATCTCCCCCGCCTCTTCGAACGCTTCTACCGCGTCGACAAAGCCCGCTCCCGCGAATCCGGCGGCACCGGACTCGGCCTCGCCATCGCCAAGCACATCATGCTCGCCCACGGCGGCTCCATCCGCGCCGAAAGCGAACTCGGCCACGGCAGCATTTTCCTCTTCACCTTGCCGACTGCCTGAACTCACGGTAGCTCAAGTGGAAATGTCATGTGGGGACGGCCGCCTCGGCCGTCCAGCCAGCGCGCAGCGCGGCGACGAAGGAGTCGTCCGCCACTTGGGATTTGGGTTTGCTCGTCATCCTGAGCGCGTTCGAAGGATCGCTACCCCCAGCCGGGTTGACTGCGGCTAGGGTGCGGATTTTGACGTTTGTTCCATCGAGGCGGACAATAATGATGATGTCTCGTCATCAGTACCTACGCACGAAAAATGACGGAAAATTCACAGCTTATTAACCATGATCTCCACAACAAAATCTATCCTTAGTCGTTGCCCATCCCATCCCAGGAACGGCAGAATCGTGACGACGGCTCCCAGAAGCCACTCCGTCGCCCACGTTCTCGCCCGGCGGACACACGTATGAGTACCGCGCCCAAGTCACCCGATCCCGAGCCCGCCCATCAGTACATCGTGCGCCGCACCGTGGAAGCCTGCAATATGGCGAAAGAAGCCGCCGGCGCCGCCGCCGAGGGCATCGCCACCGGCTCTACCAATCTGCTCAACTCCCTCCGCCAGCGCGAGCGCGAACTCGATACGCTCGACACGGAAATCGACAACGGCGTGACCACCGCCATCACCGAAGTTGCTCCCGCGGAAGCACGCGAACTTCTCGCCTGCATGAAGTTCATGATCGGCCTCGAGCGCATCGGCGACCTCCTGCTCAGCTTCGCCAACAGCGCCCTCTCCGTCAGCGGCCGCATCGACTCCGACGACACCCGCGACCTCACCCAGATGGCCACCATCCTCGAAAAGATGCTGACCGACTGCGGCTCCGCCTTCTCCGCCCGCGAAATCGGTAAGGCCATCGACGTCCTCCGCGCCGACGCTGAAATGGACCGTCTCCGCAACCTCATCTTCCTGCGCCACATCGAGAATCCAGAGAACGTTCACCGCCAGGCCAGCCTGCAAGTCATCTTCATGACTCAGTCCCTCGAGCGCGCCGGCGACCACGCCAAGAACCTCGCCGAAGAAGTCTGCCACTTCGTCAGCGGACACACCGTCCGCCACGTCCTCATCGCCTACGACAAGCCCGTCGAACAAATGTTCATCGACTACCTCCGCCGCCGCGACCACACCCGCTAACAAAGTAGTATGTGGAGTCCTAGTGTGGTGTCCCAAAAGTTCGCGGCATAACTTCAGCCTGTCATCCTGAGCAAAGCGAAGGACCTCTGTACTTTGCCTGCACCATCGATGCCACATCCTCTGCGATGTTTGACGACTTTGTCCGCAAATTTCCGCGACACCACACTAGCGAGCGTCGGAAAAACTCAATTCTGAGCGGATTCGGGAAGGGCACGAGTTCCACTCGTGCCGTTAAGTCGTTCAAAATGTGTCCGCGCTTCAGCGCCTGAGGGCTCTCACAGCGAGTTTTTCCGCAGCCTGTTAGATTAGGAAGTCCTCGGAATCACAGCTCGGGTTGCTGCGCGGCTTCCGTTGGCGCAGCACCGTCTCGTCTTCAGGTTTGCCCAATAGCAGTCTTCGTGCACTGCCATGCCGCGTTCATCGGTCTTGGCGGTTTCAAGTGTGACGGGTTCGTGGCAGATGGCACATGAAACGGTTCTTGTGGCTGACGACTCTTCCAACATTTGACATCTCCTACGTCCACTTCAGCCAGAGAATGGATGAGGTTTTGCGTTTCGAACCCGCGAACACTTGGCGCAGGTACATTCAAACAGAGGATTCGTGGGCACACCCAGGTGTCCACATTGATCGCATAGGAACCAGTCTCCGCCCTTGCCATCATTCGCCATGGCCTTGAATCCATTGCCCTCGGCACAATAGGGGCAACGGACTACCTTGCCTTCCCTCGGCTGCGCTGGTCGTCCGAGGTTGGAACTGGCCATTGCATGTCTCCCAGGCTCTGCACTCTAGTTCTTGGCGATTCCACGAACCCCGACTGTTGGCTGGATGCTACACCTCTCCCCTGGCCTCGTCGGCACGAGTGGCGTCGTACATCGGTGCGATTAGGTACATACAAATAAGCGAAATGCGCGTAGCGTGGAGATGTCTCTTCCAGCATCGTTCCGCCGTGCCCTTCCTCGGCAACGGTTCCTTGCGAAATCAGACGGATCTTCCGTTATCGCGAGGAGGCCAGTCGTAGCCAAGCTATCCCCTGTTCGTTCGCTCAAACCCTATGGCCCATCGTCCGGCAGCGACGGCGATGGCAATGGAATTGGCAACTCCATTCTGCGCGCACTTCCACGCAAGGAACGCGCCCCCATTCTTTCTTCCGCGGAATTTGTGCGCCTCAAACTTCACCAGGTGCTCCATGAGCCCGGTGAGGCCATCAAGTCGGTGTACTTCCTCAACAACGGCCTGGGCTCCGTCCTCACCACTCAACCCGACGGCAAGACCGTCGAAGTCGGCTTGATCGGACGCGAAGGCTTTGTCGGCTTGCCCATTATCTTCGGGTTCAAGACCAGCGGCCTCAGGGTTGTCACTCAGGGCGACGCCACCGCGTACCGCGTGGAAGCGAAGTTTCTCCTAAGCATCCTCCCGCAGAGCCCCGAACTCGAAAAGCAACTCCAACGTTTTTCCATGATCCTCGCCATGCAGTCCACCCAACTCGCCGCCTGCAATCGCCTGCATGATGTTGTGTCCCGTCTGGCCAGATGGCTGCTCATGAGCCAGGACCGCATCGGCGGCGCTATGCTTCCCCTCACTCAGGAGTTCCTGGCGCAGATGTTGGGTACGCGCCGGGCCAGCGTCACCGTCGCCGCCGGAGCTTTGCAGAAATCAGCCACTATAGAATATTCCCGCGGGAGTGTGCGCATTCTCGATCGTCAAGAACTCGAGAAAGCCGCCTGCGATTGCTATCAGGTCATCGAACGGCAGAAGAAAATCTGGCTGGCCGAGGCTGACTGAGCCCCACTCAGGGCCCCCCGCTCAACCTTTCGGCGAGATCGATGGCCAGCACAAACGAGATGGCTGGAACGTGGCGCAGCAGGGGGAAACACGCTGCGCCACTCCGGGAACGAAGGAACCTGATCGCGCCGGGATTCGTGGGAAACGCGCGATTGTTCCTTCACCGCACGTTGTTTGAAACGCAACCTACCAGCCGGCGGACCGCGTGTCTGTTCAAAACTGCACATCCGGGCCCTGCTCCCGGCTTGGCACTCCCCGAGCCCCTTACGTCCTCGCCAACCGGCTATGGGCCGTTGTTTCGACCGGCGCCTTCAGCCGGATTGTCATCCTGAGCGTAGTGATGTCGTTCGCGAAGCGAAAGACATCACGGAGTCGAAGGATCCCTGCATGCGCACGGTCTAGGGCGACGAACTCTAGGCGTCATGTTCAATATATTGGCAGAGATGTACAGAAATGTCTGTACAAATGTTCCTGCAGGAACCTTTGTACGTACAGTTATGTAAACAAAAGGGCTTTTCAGCCTCTCACTGCACCGTCAAGCCAAGGGTCTGTGTCCTGGTCATCCCTCCGCCGGCCGCGGTCACCGTCAGGGTCGACGTGCCCACGGCCACGGTCGACGCCGCCTTCAGCGTCAGCGTGCTGCTCCCACCGCCCGCCACTGTCGCCGGCGCAAAGCTCGCAGTGATTCCCCTGGGCAGTCCGCTCACCGACAGCGCAATTCTCGAGTTGAATCCGTTGCTCGCGGCCGTCGCCACCCTCACCGCGATCGATCCACCTCGCGCCACGGTCACCTTCGTGCCGCCCAGAGTGAGGGTGAAGCTTGGAACGGTCACCGTCAGGCTCAACGCCCGCGTCCTCGTCACCCCACCCCCGCTCCCGGTCACGGTCAGGGAATAAGTTCCGCCCGGCGTGGTCGCGGCCGTCGCGACCGTCAGTGTGCTCCTGCCGTTTCCCGGCGCGGCAATACTCGCGGGCGCCAACATCGCCGTCGCACCCTTCGGCAGGCCCCTCACCGCCAGGGTGATCGCCGACCTGAACCCGTTTGTCGCGCTTGTGTTCAACGTAAACGTGGTGGACCTCCCGCTGGTCACCGTCGCATTCGCCAGGTTCGCCGCCAGCGCGAAGGTCGGTATCACCACCGATACGGCGACCGACGCCGTCCGCGTCAGTCCACCTCCGGTGCCAGTAATCGTGACGGCGGAACTGCCCGCCGCCGCATTCGCAGCGGCGCTGATCGTTGCCGTCACCGGAGCAGACACAGTCAGCGTCGAAGAAGAAAAACGCACCGTAATACCGGTCGCCGTGCCGCTTGCCGTCAGCGTAACGGGCGATGTGAATCCACCCTGCGCCGTCAGGGTGATCGTCGCGGCAGCCGAGTTGCCCGCCGCAACTGAAACGCTCGCGACGTTCGGCGTTAGCGTGAAGTTCGAGTTACTGCCATCTTTCCAGTGATTGACCAGCACGCTGGCGTCGACCGATCCCAACCCTGTGGCCTCGTCATAACCTGCGCCGGCATTGAAGCCGGTCACACCGGGCACACTGTTGTTGCCGCTGCTGATGTCATGAAAGACCGCCGCGCCGTTCGCCGACAGTTGCTGGTTCGCCAGCGCATAGAACACAGGATTCGCATTTCCCTGTGCTGCTCCGGCATGCTCGTTCACTAGAGCCATCACGCTCGCCAGCGCTGGCGCGGCCGCCGACGTGCCCGATGCGTAGAAAATCTCTCCCTGCACCCATAACACGTAGGCATCCTGAATCGAAGCGTGTAGCGCCACGTCTGGAACGTCTCTCCTTCCATCCGCCGGAACTCCCGGCGCTGCCTGCCACCGTGGCTTGCTATAGACGATGCTCGCTCCGCCTCCGCCAGCCCACAAGCCGCCGGTCCATCCACTCTCGTTCCACGCCGACTCCGGAATGTAGCCGAGCGCCGAGGACTGCCCCGCGCCGTTCGTCGCCGACCAGTACTGGCCCGGGTTATGTGCATCGTTGAACTGCGTGCCTCCCACGCACGTGCTGTAGGGACTGGAGCACAATCCATTCACCGCGCGCCCCTGGGTTGCCGTCTTCTGCGCGGGAGAATCGCAGCCCGCTGCGCCTTCGTCGCCGGATGAAACAAACACCGACATGCCTTGCGCCGCGGCCTGCGCCCATGTGTTGTTCCAGAAGGCATTGCCTGCCGTTCCCAACGCCGCTTCGCACAGGCCGTAGCTCAAACTCACGACTGGCGCCACGTTGTGGTTGACGGCATACTGTGCCGAGAGCGCGATCCCGTCCGATGCTCCGGACTTTGACGTCACGAACTTGATGGCCGCATTGTCGGCAATCGCGCCCGCCCATTCCACATCCATCGCCGACTCCAGTTCGTCGTCGCACCACGAGGATCCCGGGTCGGGTCCGTTGACAATCGTCTGCGGATCGTTCGGGGGAAGGCCCGCGTTCGTGCGGAAGGTGCGCACATCAGACAGCGCGACGTCCGCGCGGCCCAGGACCGCGATCCTCTGTCCCGTTCCGTCGAGTCCCTGCACATAAAGTGGGATGACGTTGTAGATGATGGCCCAGTCCTGCGGCATTACAAAGTGCGCGCCACTCGCCGTGTATTGCGGCGCGACCACGTGGGTGGGCGCGCTGCGAAAATCGTGCAGAGCCACGATGCCCCGCACCACCGGCGCGAGCGCCTGCGGAATCTCAGGATCGCTGGCGTTGGCGTAGTGCCTGACGCCTTGCACCATGTAATGTCGGATCGTGGTGTGGAAGGCTGACTCCACTTGCGCGGCCGTGCCGCTGAACACCAGCGTGCGATGCGACGCCGCAACCTCGTCCACCTCGAAGCCGTAACTTTGCAACCACGTCATCACCTGATCGAGATCATGCTGCGAGACGCCAAACTGCCTGCCGAATTGCGCGGGCGTGAGCCAGTGATGGTAATAAAGAGAATCCGGATCGTGCTGCGCCCGAATCAACTCCTCCAGCGCAGCGTCCTGCGCTGGATCAGCCGCCAGGACGAGCACCATCCGCTCCATGTGAAGATCCGGCGGAACTCTGCCGATAGAGTACTCAGGCTTGGCCCAAGGATGCCGCTGGCCGGCAAGCACAACGCGTACGCCGTTCGCAACGGGGGCGACAATTCGATCCGTGGGGCGGACTGATAAGAGATCTCTTACCTGTCCTGCGCCCGGTGAAGATAACGCTTGCGGCCATGACAGCAACGAAGAAGACAGGAAGAGCAGCAGAGCACAGACCTTGCCACTGCGCATGAGCACCTCGAGTAAATTCTTGACGTTGTTCCCTGAAAAACCGCAGAGAGAGCCACAATTGAGCTATCGGCAAAATTCCGCCGAACTTCACCGCACGATGGTCGCTTGAGATCACAGAGGTAACGAGAAAAGGTAACGGCGCTTTCGCCCGTTACCTTTCTTAGTGTGCCCTCGTGAGAAGGTTCTTACGCGCACTCCTGCGTCTCGATTTCAGCCACAGGTGAAACCACGTCTGGAGGCTTGGCGGCGACGCTGCGCTCGCCTTTGCGGATGAGCACGATCGCTGCGAGGATCGCCACCGACGCCAGCACGACCCGCAGGGTCAACGGTTCGGAAGCGAGCAGCCATCCCAGGAACACAGCCACCACTGGATTCGCATACGTGTGCGTGGCTACCAGCGCCGGCGGACAGCGCTGCAGCAGCCACGTGTAGGCCGTGAACGCGATCACGGAACCAAAGACAATCAGATACGCCAAACCCAAAAGCGATTTGAGAGAAATGCTGGCCCAGTGCGTGGCATGAAATTCGCCGGTCAGGCCTGCGGCTGCGAGCAGCATCACCGCGCCGCAGAGCGTTGGCAGGGCCGTGCGTCCCAGCGCGTCGTTGGGCAGTTTGAGTTTGGGTGAGATCACCACGCCGGCGGACCACGACAACGATCCCGCCAACACCGCGAGCAGGCCGAGCACGCTTGCACCTTTCACGCTGAGTTCTGCGCGCGTCAACAGCGCAACACCCACCACGCCCAAACCCAGGCCCAGCGCGCTGAGCCGGCTGATCTGCTGCTGGCCCATCGACCACGCCAGCACGAGAATGAACATGGGTTCGGTAGCGATGAGCAGCGCCGCGAGTCCTGACGCCACATACTGTTCAGCCCAATGCAGCGTGCCGTGACCAATCAGAAAGAACAGAGCGCCCACAACCATTCCAGAAATCCAATGGGCGCGCGTGGGACGAAAGCCGCGCGCCCACGCCCACGCGAGAAGAATCGTGCCCGCAATCGAGTGCCGAATGCCTGCCGTGACCAGCGGTGGAATGGTCTCAACCGCGTAGCGAATCGCGAGGTAGGTTGATCCCCACACGAGATAGATCGCCGCAAAGGCAAGCGCGAGTTGAATGGAGTATGCGCGAGTCGTTGCGGATTGTTTTGGGTTGGGCACGATCACAGGTCTGCCTCCAATATTTACCATCTTCTCGTCGGGCCATCTGCCGCTGCGGAGGATGGCCATAATTTGCGCTGCCTGGTGGTTGATCATCGTCTAACCTCTAAAGCTAGAATCAACGGTTAGGTCGATGTTAGGGCCAAGAGGTCTAACTTGTCAAGAGTGTTTTAATGGTTAGATAATGATTGTGAGGAGTCCGGTGAGCGAAATCAAGGAAAGCAGGAAGATCACGCGACGGCGTCCGCCGCGCTTCGAATTGGTGGCAGGCAACGTGGGTCTCGACTTTGTGAACACGCTCGACGACCGGCACACGAAGCCGAAGGAGTTGCTGGAGAATTATCTTGATCTCGCGCGGTTCGCGGAAGACACGTGCTTGCTGGATTCGAGCCAGGTGGACCGGCTTTTTGCGCGAAGCCAGGCTGATCCGGGGCGCGCGCAGGAAGCGCTGAAGTGGGCGCGGGAGCTGCGCGAGGCGATTCACGATGTGTTCTGGGCGATCATCAACAAACGGCCGGCGCCGCCCCTGGCTCTGGCGCAGCTCAATGGATCGGTGCAGAACGCGGCTGAGCACATGCGGCTGGCTCCGGTGAAGGGCGGCTTCGAGTGGAGCTTCGACGATGGGAATCAGTTCGAGCGCATGTTGTGGCCCATCGCGCGGGCCGCGGCCGACCTGCTCACTTCCGATCAACTGCCTTATGTTCGCGCGTGCTCCTCGAAGACTTGCGAGTGGTTCTTCCTGGATACGAGCAAGAACCATCACCGGCGCTGGTGCGACATGACGACCTGCGGAAACCGCGCGAAGGTGCAGCGGTTCTATGAGCGGCAGAAGAAGGGTGCTTCCTAGGGGCTTGCCGGCGGCATTCCTCCGCCCAATAAAGAATTCACCACGGAGGACACGGAGGACGGATCCGTCTCACATCAGGGTCGTTCAGGTAGGGATGCTTCGACTGCGCAATGAGGATCGCTTCGCTCTCCTCATTGCTGCGCTCAGCATGACAAGCGCAGCAAAGTCTAGGTCAAAGTCCCCAGCCCTTCGACGCGCGCAGGGCAAGCTCTGTCGCAAAATGTGCGACAAGGGTGGGCACCCGCGGGTTCCATTACAATCGCGGAATCGTTTCGCTTGAGATTCCGGAGGCCATCTTGATTTCTCGCATGCTTGCAGTTGTGCTTTTGTCAGGTTCGGTTCTCGCTCAAAACGTGGTGCACTACACCACGACCAACGCCAACGTGAAATATCTTTTCGCGACGGCGGAGCCAGTGTTGCATTTGAAGCCGGGGGACATTCTTGATACCAATACGCTGGACTGCTTCGGCAACGGGCTCAAGAAGCCCGGTGACACGCTGAGCATGGCCAAGGGGGACAATCCGCTCGCGGGACCGTTTTATGTGGAGGGCGCAGAGCCGGGGGACACGCTGGCGGTGAAGATTTTGGATTTGCAGGTGGATGGGGAGTATGGGGTGGGCGCTTTTTCGCCGGGTTTCGGCTCGATTAATTCGTCGCACTACACTCCGGTGCTGGGCGGGGAGTTGCCGGAGCGGGTGTGGTTTTACCGGATCAATCACGACGACAATACGGCGACGTTTAAGGCGGTGGACACGGATTTCGCGGTGAAGATTCCCATGCATCCGTTCTTCGGGTGCATTGGGGTGGCTCCGGCGAACGGGGAGGCGCGGAGTTCGATTGTGCCCGCGGAGTTTGGCGGGAACATGGATTCTCCCGAGGCGAGCGCGGGCAACACGGTCTATTTTCCGGTGAACGTGAGGGGCGGGTTGCTGTATCTGGGCGATGGGCACGCGGCCATGGGCGATGGTGAGGCCGCGGGATCGGCGATCGAGGTGCCGCTCAAGGCGCGGGTGCAGGTGAGCGTGATCAAGGGGCGGACAATCGACTGGCCGCAGTTTGAAAGCGATGACGCGATCATGACCGTCGGGGCGTACCGTCCGCTGGAGGACGCGACACGCATTGCGCTGACCGAACTGGTGCACTGGATTCATAAGGATTACGGGCTGTCGGAACTGGATGCGTATGAGCTGCTGTCGAAGGTGGCGAAGATTCACTTGAACGAGATGGTGGATCCGAACTATGTAGTCGTGGCTTCGATTGAGAAGAAGTATTTGCCGAAGAAAAAGCCGTAATTGGATTACGCCTCCGCAGTATCCACGCTTTCGCAAAGAACGCGAAAGGAAGGTGCACCCGGCGACCACCGCAGGGGCTAAAGCCCAGACAAACTTTGCACGGCTTACGCAGCCCTAGAGGGCCGCTCTTCCACGGTAACGCGTTGCACCGGCCCGCAAAAGACCCCACTTCTCGCGCAAAAGGCGCGCGAGAAATGGGGCACCCGGCATTGGATTCACAAAGATGATGGTTTATCTGAGCTGGACGCGTATGAGGCCACATCGCCGGGGGGATGCCATGCCCACGCATGAATCCTCGGGCGGCGGGACAGGAAGGGGCCGTGGCTAGCGTGTGATCTCGTAAAAGGTGCCCCCACCGTAGCGGCCGCCTTCCCAGGTGATGCCGTATACAGCGCCATCGCGGCCGACGAGTCTGGTGAAGCTGGGGCTCAGTCCATCGCCGGGGATGCTGCCAAAGCTATGCAATACCGTGTAGTCCCAATTCCCATCCGTTGTGGGCTTCATCTCAAAGGCAGTCCCACCATTGAAGGGGTCTCCGAACTGGGCGGTGCCATAGATATTGCCCGCGGTATCGAGAGTCACGGTGGGCCAGGGGCCCGATCCCTGAGTTGCGTTTTCGTCGAAACTGTACAGGGTGTTCAGGGTCCAGCTTCCGCCCGCCCCAGGCGTCATTTTGAACACCGTCTGGCCGAGGTAGGTGACGCCATAAAGATTTCCAGCGTGATCGAAGATGACCCCGGCGAAGGGGTTGGCGCCATCCGAGCCGCCGGCGAAGTTATGCAGCACCGTTTCCGTCCAGCCTGCACCCGGGTTGTGCGAAAGCTCGAACACCGTGCCGTAGTAGCCACTGGTACCCCCGTAGGTTGTCATGCCGTAAAGATTGCCATTGGCGCCAAAGATTAAGCCGCCTTGGGAGTACGCCCCGTCGGTGCCGTTGCCGAAGCTATGCAGCACCGTTTGGGTCCAGGTCCCGTCCGCGTGGGGCTTCAGTTGGTAGATGTTGCCTGCTCCGTAAGCACCGCCTGATCCGGCCGTACTGTAAAGATTGCCGGCGCGATCGAAGACCAACTTATCCCAGCCGGCCGTGCCGTCGGTGCCGTTGAAGCTGAACAGTATCTTATCCCTCCATGCCCCGCCCGGCGCAAGCGACAACTCGAACACGGTGCCTAAACCGTAAGCGCCGCCATTGACGGTCGTGCCGTAGAGATTGCGGCCGGCGGCGTCGAAGATCACGCCGGAGCGAGGGTTGGCTGCATCGGTGCCGTTGCCGAAGCTGTAGAGCACCTTCTCGCGCCAACTTCCGTCAGCGCTCGGCGTCAGTTCGTACACCGTGCCCGAGCCATAGGCGCCGCCTGCCCAGGTCGTGCCGTAGAAATTACCGGCGGCATCGAAAACCAGATCGCCTTGCGGGTCTGAACCGTCGATGGCATTGCCGAAGCTGTATAGCACATGCTCTTGTTGAGCCATGGAGCGCGTGGCCGCGCCCAACAGACTGAGAGCGACGATCGCTGTTAAGAATCCGAGCAACAAGTTTCTGTTTTGCATGTGAGATGCCCTAAACCGGGATCTCCATTTTTGACCCCGGAAGAAGGGCGCCATTATCCCCCCAATCGCTGTTCGCGTCAATGAGTTGTTGTCGAAGGTGGCGAAGATCCATTTTGAACGAGATGGTCGACCCAAATTACGTGGTGGTGGCTTCGATTGAGAAGAAGTATTTGCCGAAGAAGAAGCCGTAATTTGGATTACGCTTCCGCAGTACCCACCCTTTCGCAAAGAACGAACGCCAAAGGATGGGGCGCCCAGCGGCTAAGCGACACGGTTGACGGGGTTGCGGAAGAACGCGGCGATTTGCAGTGGCAACCACCGCAGGGGCTAAAGCCCAGACAAACTTCGCACGGCTTACGCAGCCCTGAAGGGCTGCTCTTCCACGATAACGCGTTGCACCGGCCCGCAAAAGACCCCACTTCTCGCGTACAAATCGCGCGAGAAATGGGGGCACCCGTTTTGATCTAGCCTGGGGTTGATCTGGAAAGATCTGAAGTCAAAGTCCCCACCCTCTCGCAAAATGCGCGAGAAGGGTGGGGCACCCAATTTGGTTTAGCGGGCGGACGTTACTGACGGACTCGGGGCTTCCGGGGCTAGTGGGAGTTGGACTTCCAGAGTGCCCATGCGGTTGGTGAGTTTGTCGCGCACGCCGATGCGAATCCAGGTGGCTTGCACCGGGACGTCGAGTTGCTGGCGCACGCGGAAGACTCCGGTCTTGTTGGCTTCTGAGGTGACGGAGGTGTCCCCGGTGGCATTGTTCACGATGCCGTTGAGCATGCGGCTGTCGACGTCGAAGGCGGCGGCGGCGAATTCGAAAGACGGGACTTTGCCGTTCTGCGCTTGTCCCTTCAGCGACAGATCGGTGACACGGTAATCAATCGCATATTTTTGCAGGTCGACGGGAGCGAGCGGCTGATCTTTGTGGCCTGTGGTAATGTACGCCGGCTGCTGGGCCAACTGAGCCATCTGCTCGGGAGACGCTTTGGCGGGGATGCCGTCGGCGTGAATGTGCGCGGAGAAGAGAAGATCGTGGACCATGGGCGCGCCATGTTTCATGTTGGGCTGAAGCGCGTCATATTCCGCAGGCGCGGGCGGCGCCGCAGAGGAGTCGGCGACCGAGGCTTTCGCGGGTTCTTCCTTGGGCGTGAGGGCGCTGGTGAAATAGAAGCGGCGGTAGGAAAGTTTGTAGCCGGGCTGGACTACGCGGACAGCGATGCCGCGACGCCCCCCGTCATCTTTGAAGTTACTTGGTGAATAGCTCAGCGAATAATAGTTACCGCCGATCTCGGTGGCTTCATCGAGCGCGGCGGTGACATCGTTGGTGCTGTAGAAGGCGCGGCCGCCGGTGGCCTCGCCGAGGGCCTTCTGCACATCGTAGTCCGTGTACATGGAATCGCCCGAACTCTGCGTCTGGATCGACGCGAGCAATCCAGTGGCATCGGGGACGGAGAGGCTATTGAGACCGCCACCACCAGAGCCCTGGATTGGGCCCCCAGCTTGCACAGTTTGATTGTTGTTGCCACCGTGTGGCCGTGCTCCGGTCAGCATCCCCGGGGGATTGACCGGGACGCCGCCGACGTTGATGGGGTAGACGGCAACCTGCGCACGAGTCAGAACATTAATCTCATTAATGAGCTGGTCCTCGTATTCGCGAGGATCTTCCTTGCGCGGAACCAGGGCGAGGGGGAATGTTCCAGCCAGCCAGATCAGGTTCTTGTGGCCGGGCACGCCCTCGAGAAATTCGTTGACCTGGGTCAACACGTTGATCATTGAGGCGGGATCGCCGTATCCAAGATTCTTGCCCATCATGAATACCTTGGGAACGTGAGGCTTGGGATTTTGAGGGTCGAGAGTCGCGTACAAGAGGGCTTTGTCGGAGGTGAAGCCTTGCACGAGATAGAGGCCGTCGGAGCGTACGAAGATCGCGAAGCGGGTCCCGTCGGGCATGCTCTTGATGAACTTCATGACTTGGCGGCGGGCGTCGAGTTGGTCCTCGATCTCGATGTTCGTGAGGTCGTAGAGAATGACGTAAAGCGGTCCGCGCTCAGGCGTGGGGGGAATGTTGACGAAGTGGTTGGGGGGCATGTGAGGCGCGTTGGGCGGCAGGGAAATCGAGGGCTTCTCAAGGTCGAAGACGTCGAAGGTGAGAATATTCTGCGGCTTGCCGTCTTCGGCGACGATGAAATCGCTGGCCTTGAGGCCGTGCACAGGCCGGTTGGCCGAGTCGCGTACCACGACGTCGACCACGACGCGGCGGACGGTGGTGCGGAAGGTGGTGATTTGAGGTGTGTCTGCGGTCTTGGTCTGGACGGGTTGCGTTTGCGGGGCCGGGGTTGGGTCGGTCTGAGCCGGCAACGAAGTCCAGGTGAGGAAAATAGAAGTTACCAAGGCGAGACTACGAAATGAAATAGACATCGCACACCTGCTGTGGAAGAGTCGGACTCCATAGTGGACGCCCAAGAACGGCGGGTGTCAAGCGGGCTCGGGGGCTAAAGCGACACGGTGACGGTTGGGGAGAAAACGCGGCTCATCCAGGAATACTCGACCACAGCGGCTGAAGCCCTCGCTGTTTCCAGATGCCTTTCGCGGCCCTGAAGGGCCGCTCTTCCACGGTCGTGCACGCGTTCGTAGTTCTTCCCTAGTCTCTAAGGAGATCCTTCCCGGTTCGCTCGCGTCGATTTTCTTTCCTCAAGACAAAGCCCCACTTCTCGCGCACAGACCGCGCGAGAAATGGGGCACCCGATGCTGGTACAAAAATCAAATACCCCACCCTCTCGCAAAGTGCGCGAGAAGGGTGGGGCACGCTCGATTACCCTTTGACGATCTTATTCTGGGATTTATCCCAGACTGCGACTGTCTTGTTGAAGTAGGAGAAGTTGGCCAGGTGGCAGCCGATGGCGGCGTGATTGCCGAAGACTTCGTTCTCCACGACGGGCTTGCGGGTGCGAACCGCATTGTAGAAGTTGGCTTGATGATCGACGGTGTCGCTATATCCCGGGGGATTGGCGTAGGACTCGCCAGTCCCATCCACCTTCCACTTCAGGGCTTCGGGCTCGGGATGATCTTCGTGCCACTTCTGCAGGTACTGATCACGAAGAGCTTTCGGCCATCCGAAAATTGAATAGCCTTCGGGCTCGGGGCGCGTGTCTTCGGGCCGGTAGGTGAGGGTGGCGTCCTTGATGATCATCGTTCCCTTGGTGCCGTAGAAGCCGATGAACTCTCCGCCGTTGTTGTTCAGGTTGCAGCGCAGAGTGATGCGGGTGTTGGGATAGTCGTAGAGAGTCTCGATGAGGTCAGGGAACTCGCGGCCATCTTTGAAGTGGAAGAGGCCACCGGAGGACATGGCGCGCTGCGCGGGCTCGTTGATGCCGGTGATGAACTGAATGCCGGAGAGCAGGTGGACGAAGAGATCGCCGCCGAGTCCCTCGCCGTAGTCGGTGAAACAGCGCCAGCGGAAGAAGCGGACGGGGTCGAATGCGTGCTTGGGAGCGGTGCCGAGGAAGGCGTTCCAGTCGATGGTCTTTTCGCTGGCGTCGGGCGGAATGGGATAGACCCAGGCGCCGCTGGGGGAGTTGCGGTCCCAGTAGGCGTTGATGGAGAAGACTTCGCCGAGTTTGCCGGAGTCGTAAATCTCTTTGGCCTTGGCATAGAGGACGGAACTGACGCGCTGGCTGCCGATGGCGACCATGCGCTTATTTTTCTGCGCGGCCTCGACCATGGCGAATCCATCTTCGACGAGGTGCGACATAGGCTTCTCGCAGTAAATGTCTTTGCCGGCGGCGCAGGCATCGAGGAAGATCTGGCGGTGGTTGTGGTCCATCGTGGCGATGAGGACGGAGTCGACGTCTTTGCGATCGAGAATGGATCGGTAGTCGCGAGTGGCGGCGACGCTCGGATTCTTCACAGATTCGCGAGCGGCGGTGTGGCGGCTGTCGTAAAGGTCGCAGACGGCGACGCACTGAATGCCTGGAACCTCGAGGGAAGCTTCGAGGTGCTCGCATCCGCGAATGCCGGTGCCGATGGAAGCGAAACGAATAGTGTCGCTGGGAGCGACGGGACGCGCCGCGGCCGACAGCACGCGCGGATGCAAGATGGTTTTCGCGACCGTGGTCGCGGCGAGAGCGCCTGAGCCGAGGTGAATAAATTGACGACGGGACAGGGGATACTTAGCCATGGGATTCTCCGTCTTTAGGATTTCATTTTCCGTAACAGCGCGCGTCCGTGATAGCGCGCGCGCCGGCGCGGAGTGCTTACGGGGAGGAATTATTGCACAGGGGCGGGATATTTAGTAAAACGATTTTCTAATGGGCGGAAACGAAGTTCGAGAGGTAACGGAAAACGCCGGCTACAGAGTGCTTTCGCAGAGAGGAAGAGTGTCGCATAATAATCGTCGGATGAAACAATGGCTGCGCATAAGGCAAACGTCGTAACTGCGCTGTGGACGCTCCTTGTTCTTTCTGTTCTCCCTTCTCCATGCTTTGGCGGAACCTCCGATGACGCCAGCCTGAAAGGACTCTATGACGCTCATCGATGGTTCGAGCTTCGTGATGCCGTTGCACAGGGTGCTGCCCCGCTGTTCTATCAGGGAGCGGTGGCGTGTGCCCGGAATGACCTGCACCGGTGCGAGAAGAAACTCGCAAGTGTCATCAAGTCGCGGCCACAGTCCGATGAGGCGCTGCAAGCGCATCGACTTCTGACCTATGCAAATCTGCGGCAGGGAAAATACCGCGAGGCGTTGGCCCGTGCCGATGCTGTGCTTGCCCTGAAGCCGGGGGATTCCGAGGTGCAAGGTGACCGCCAACTGCTTGCCATCCTCAGTCAGGTTAGTGAGCAGGAAGTGACGCACAGGGCTGTCACGACGCTGAAATTGCAAGAGGCGGGATTGCCGATTACGATCAATGGCCTGCCGGCTACGTATTGGTTTGATACCGGTGCGAACGTATCGGCATCGAGCGAATCGGAGGCCAAACGTTACGGGCTGCGAATTCTGGCGGCGCCCGTCAAGATTGGCGACGTGACCGGGACCGAGTTCGATTCCCGGGTTGCCGTCGCGGATGAAGTTTCTGTCGGTTCCATCCGACTGAGGCATGTTGCATTCCTGGTCCTTTCTGACAAGCAGCCTCCGTTTGATCAATCGCCGCCGGGAGAAGGCGGACTCATTGGGTTACCAGTGCTGCTGGCGTTGCAGAAGTTTTCCTGGGGAGCGGATAAGACATTTGAGATCGGCCCAAAGTCATCGAACAAAACTGTGTCTCACGCAGATCTGTGCTTCGATGGACAGCATCCGGTCGCGCAGGTTCAATACGAAGGTCGCAAGCTCGCGTTTACCCTGGATACCGGCGCAACGAACACCGATTTGTATCCGCCGTTTGCGGAGATGTTCCCCGAGTTGGTGCACGGAGCGGCCAAGACAGATTCCTACAAGATGGAGGGAGCGGGCGGCACAAAAATCTTGAATGCGGCTGTTTTGCCGTCGTTGCCGTTGACCATTGGAGGATTCCCAGTGGTCCTTAAGCCTGCGGGGATTCTGCGGGAGTTCACCGTCGAAAACAGCAAAGTCTTTCACGGGAACCTTGGCATCGACCTGCTACAGCAGGCTCACAAGACGACCTTCGACTTCAGGGCAATGACGCTCACGCTGGAGTAAGCGCGATCCCGTGAAACGCGAGGATGAGCGAAACGGATTGGGAGTGGAGTGAAAACAGGTGGGAAAAAATTGAAAGGGCCGTGACATTGGTTATGCTCTAGCCGCTCGCTCCTGCGAGGGAGCTTACAGCGTGGAGGCATGTACCGTCACGACCCCTTGATGCGATCACTGCTTTCGCAGTTCCGAACCCCAACTGCCCCTCGCAGAGCCGTCGGTTTTTTCAGGTCCGGTCGCCCCTCAGGTCACCCCGCTGGGCTAATCACTCAGTCTACTTTGGACTGGCTCGTTTTATAGTGCCAACCCTTTCGACCGTCGACGCAAACCACATTAACAGAGAATTAAAAAACGTCAACGCAAACTATTGGTGCAATAGCTTGGGGCAAACCTGTGCATAACGAGAAATGCAAATGGTTGCAAGGCGAGAACTTATCCACAGGCAAGATGAATTGGGCCGCGTTTTGCACATAAGATTGCACAAGGCTGGGGCGTACTGCAAAACATATGAAAGGGAACCAAATAATCGTCTTGACGGTGGAAGCGGATGGGCGCATCTTTCAAGTAGACTTGTGATACCGCGAAAAGAAACGAAGTGATGTCAGAACTCGTGGCCTATGTGGACGGCGGTTGCCTGGGGAATCCGGGGCCATCGGGCATTGGGGTGGTGATCAACGGCTGCGCCAGCGGCCCGGTTCGCATCGCCAAGTGGATCGGCCACCAGGACAATAATGTCGCCGAATACGCCGCGTTGATGGAAGCCCTGCAGTACGCGGTGTCGCTGAAGGCGCAGAAACTCCACGTTTATTCCGACTCGGAAGTGGTGGTGCGGCAGATGACGGGGGAGTACACCTGCCGCAGCCCGCGACTGTATTCTCTGCACTGGACCTGCCAGAAACTGGCGCGGTCGCTGACGTTTTCCATTTCGCACGTGCCGCGGGAAGATAACGCGGAGGCAAATGGGCTGGCGCAGTCCGCGCTGCGGCGGAAGGTGTAGGGAAATTTCGTCCCTGAGACCTTCTGCAACCAACGGGCTGAAGCCCGCGATCCTATCTCCGGCCCTTACGCGGCGCTAAAGCGCCGCTCTTCCACTACTGTCGCTGGAGCGCCGCTCTTCCGCGCCCGCGCACTTTAGTACCTTTGAGCGTCGAAATTCTTGACACGTTGCGGGCCCCGAGCGAGACTCAAACTACTGCATCCTTATAACTTACGTGAGCTGTGGCGGGCCGTTGCGCCCCGTTCCGTCCAACTCCTGGGATAGTGGCAGCGCGCCCTGGATTCTGATTCAGGGTCGCTGGCCGTGGTGAACATGTGTCGTTGCATCCGGAGCAGACATTGCAGCAAAACAGTTCAACCCGTACCCCACAGGCCAGCGTCTCGGCGGCTTTGAGCGCGGCACGCGCGGAGGCAAGTGCCCGGGCGGCAAGCCTGCGTTTTCCCGGAGAGGACGGGGGCCGTTCGCTGGCGGAGATGGCCCAGCGCGATCTGGATGCGGCGCTGCAGTTGCTGGCGGACCGCGCGCAATACATTACAGGCGCGAGCGGGGCGGCGATTGCCCTGCGCCGCAACGGCAGGAATGACATGCTGTGCCGGGCCAGCACGGGGTCGAACGCGCCCGAGTTGGGAGCGCTGCTTTCGACCGAGTTTGGACTTTCCGGGGAGAGCGTGCGCACGCGGCAGCCTCTGCGCTGCGACGATGCCGAACGCGATGCCCGGGTGAATCGCGATGTGTGCCGCGAGATGGGAATTGCGTCGGTGGTGGTGATGCCCGTCGTAAATGACGACGAGGTGCTGGGCGTCTTCGAACTTTTTTCCGGGAAGGCGAATGCCTTTGGCGCTCGCGATGTCTCGGCGGTGCAGCGGCTGAGTGAGATGGTTGAAACCGCGGTGCGGCTGGCCCATGCCACCGAGAGCCTGCCGGAACGGTTGAAGATGCAGCAGGCATCGGCCCCGGACGCGAAACCGGCGGACGGGCTCGAAGATCAAACCCTTGCCGGGGATATTCTGGAAGACGTTGTCCTGGAAGAGCCGGTTTTGGAAGAGCCGGTTCTTGAGGCTCCGGTGCTGGAAACGTCCGCGCCGGTGGAGGAAGCTGTGGCCGAAAAGACACCGCTAGAATCCGCAGGACCAGCGGCCAAGGTTACGGCTGAACAGGGAAAGCTGGTTGCAGCTTTGGAAGCCGCGGTCCAGGCCAAGGCAGAGGCTGTGCAGGAAGCGACAGTGCCATCGCCGGTTGAGGCCAAAGTCCCGACCTCTTCGGCGAGCTCAGCGCAGGCTCCCGCGCAAAATGTGCCCGCGCCTGTGGCGCCCGTTGTCGCAAAGAAGGCGGCGTTGCCTCCGGCGAAGAAGCCGCTGTTCTGGTCGGCGGCGCTGGCTCCGGCAGCGGATGCGGGGAAGGCGGAAGAGGCTGATCAGAGCCATGTTCCGCCGGTATTGAGGAGTCTGCGGAAGTGCGACGCGTGTGGATTCCCGGTGTCGGCGGGGCGCGTGCTGTGCGTGGAGTGCGAGGAGAAGAAGTGGCGGGGGCAGTTGAACCTGCCGAAAGCGGTGCCCCGTCAGGCAGTCGCAACGGAGCCAGTGAAGGCTGCCGCTGCTGTGGCGAAGCCGGAAGCGCGGGCGTTTGCGGCTGCGGCACCGACAGCGACGGCGGCTTCCGTCGCGATCGCTCCTAAAGTCGAGGAGTCCAGGGAGGCCGCGAAGCCGGTTGCTGCCGTGCCGGTGGTGAGTGCGAGCGTTCCCGAAACGGCGTCGACCGAGTTTGTGTTGAGTGCGGGGCTGGAGCCTTCGCAATCTTGGATCGCGAGGAATAAGTACATTCTGGTGGCTCTTGTCGTGGTCGGGGCCGCGGTGGCTGGAATTTTTCTGCTGCGCTAGGGGTCGGAGTTGGTGCAGTCCCTCGGGAACTTGTTCCCATCCTTCTTCATCATCCCAGCGGTAAGGCGATGGGCTAGATTCTTTTGCCCCTCCGGGGCTTTCCGTGCTCCTGCACATAGCATACCCGCGGCTCGCGCCGGGGACCGCGTTTTGCCCTTCGTGCTGCACTCCTGGGGCGCTTAAACCCTTGACAACAGAGGCAACTCTGCTAAAGTTCGAAGAAGGTTTGCAAACTTCGAACACAACGGGCAGGTGCCATGGTCATGAAGAATGTTTATGAAGTTTTGCGGCAGAAAGAAATGGAACTGACGCGCCTGGAGAAGGAAGTGGAGGCTCTGCGTCTGGTGGCTCCGCTGCTCTCTGAGGAAAAGGAAATGGGGACGGATCTGGGGAAGCCCGCGCTCGCCACTGCCGTCAACGGACCGCAAGCCACAGCTCGCATTTCGATTCCAGCGCCGCCGTCGATTCCGGCGCCGCAGCCGGTGCGCGCAGCCGGATGGGACGATACAGCCAAGCGCTGGCCGTAAGAAGATCACGAGAACTGTCGCGGTGCCCAGCGCCCTGAGGCGCGGGTAGAAGTTTTTCCGGCCCGGGATGCGTCCCGGGCTGTTGTGTATGCGATTGAACTGGACGACGGAGGCGCGGATGAAGACATTACTGGTTCTGGCGGTATTGGCGTTGAGCCTGACGGCGGCGGCTAAGGACAAGGAGATGACGGGGACCCTCATCTCGGAGAACTCGGTGCAATGCGGATCGCAGGCGAAGGGTAAGAAGACCTCTGATCTGATGTGCCAGGAATATGTGATTCGCACCGATACCACCGAGTATCACGTGCGGCAGGAAAAAGAAGGGCACAAAGAGATGCTGCCGGTGAATGCTCCGGTCGAGCTGACGATCAACAAAGACAAGATGAAGTTTAAAGTGAACGGCAAGAGCTACGAGATGCTGGTGGTTTCTGAGTCGGCGGCGCTGGCCGCGAAACCGTAGGAAATGAGTTCCTGCGACCGCGGGTGAGGATGGAGGGCTGATCAGCCGCGGTCTGCGTTCCGAAGATACTTCTGTTTGCGACTCAGTGGATCAGAGTCTCCTGATCGGCGACGCACTTCCATTCGCCGTTCAACTTTACCCAGGTATCCGTAAAGCGTCCGTGATGGACGAAGGGCTTGCCGCCGTCGGTTCCCTTGGTGCGATATTCACTGGTCACGATGGCGACGTTCCCGTAGAGGTAGACGCTGGTGTCGGAGTTGGCGATTTCCGTGGGATTGAAGGAGAGATCCTTGATGCCGGCGAGGTATTGCTGCTTGGTCTGGAGGGCGCCGTGGTGATCGACGCTGACGAAGGTGTCGGCCATGATGGAGGCCGCGGCGGTGGCGTCGTGATGAATCTCCGCCTGGTTCCAGGCGCTTTCGAGGGCAAGAATCATGCTCTTGTCGTCGGCGGAATTTGTGGGCTTACTCTGCGCAGCCGCGGTCAGGGGTGACGCCGCGAGCATCAGGGTGAGCGCCAGGATACGGATCATAGGACTTCTTCCTTTGAGATCTCTTTCCTCTCTTCTACTACTAAATGGATATCGACTTCGAGGGACATTCGCTTGACTATGCGCTGACGATTTCGCGTAGCGCCGCCAGAAGGCGATCGACTTCCTCCACTGTGTTGTAGTGTACGAGGCCGATGCGCAGGAAGCCGCCGGATTTTTCGACGTCGAGGTGCTCGGTGAGATTCAGGGCGTAGTAGTTGCCGTCCCAGGTGAAGAAGCCGCGGTCGCCGAGTTTGGTGGAGAGTTCGAGCGGCGTGTGGCCTGGTTTCCGAATCGATGCTGATGGCGAGCGTGGCGCAGCGTTCGTGGAAGCGCGCCGGGTCGGTGATGCCGTAGATCTTGAGGACGGGGATTTTTTGTAGGCCGGCCATCATTCTTTCTAGCAGCGCGCGTTCGTGCTCGTGGATGGCTGCGTAGGCGGCTTCGATGGCGGCGCGTCTTTCATTTACCCCACCTGTGCCGGCATCATCGTTCCCACCCTTCGAAAAGCGCGAAGGGTGGGGCACCCTCATTTTGCTTGGCCCCCGGCCGAGGTCGGCGATGTATTCCACGCAGGCGGCGATGCCGGCGATGCATTCGTGGTTGAGCGTGCCCCACTCCCAGCAGTTGGGAATCGCGTTCGTGTTCGGACGAACCTTATAAGGACGCAGGCGCTTGAGGTGCTCGCGCTTGCCGAAGAGCACGCCCATGTGCGGGCCGAAGAATTTGTAAGTCGAGCACACCAGGAAATCGCAATCGAGCGCGGCCACGTCGATGAGTCCGTGCGGGCCGTAGTGGACGGCGTCGATGTAGGCGAGGGCTCCGGCGGCGTGCGCCAGCTTCACGATTTCTTTTACGGGATTGATGGTGCCGACCGCGTTGGAGGCGTATCCGGCGGCGACGAGCTTCGTCTTGGAATTGATTTTCGAAGCCAGGTCGGCCATGTCGAGGGTGCAGTCTTCGTCGTGGATCTCGGCCCAGCGGACGGTGACGCCCCGGTCTTCAGCCATGGCGAGCCAAGGGGAGACGTTGGCGTCGTGGTCGAGGCGGGTGACTACGATTTCGTCGCCGGGCTTCAGGTCGCGGCCAATCGCGCGGCTGATGGCGAAGGTCAGCGTGGTCATGTTGGGACCGAAGGCGACTTCGTCGGCGCCGCAGTGCAGGAAGTCGGCCATCGCGCTGCGCGCTTCGGCGATCATGGCGTCGGTGCGGCGGCTGGTGGCGTAGGCTCCGCCGGTGTTGGCGTTGTTGTGGCGCAGGTAGTCGGAGATGGCGTCGATCACGCGCTGCGGGACTTGCGTTCCGCCGGGGCCGTCGAGGAAGGCGGCGGGGTGTCCGTTGACGGTTTGGGCGAGCGAGGGGAACTGGGAGCGG
This sequence comes from uncultured Acidobacteriaceae bacterium, assembly GCA_963701935.1. GTDB lineage: Bacteria > Acidobacteriota > Terriglobia > Terriglobales > Acidobacteriaceae > Sulfotelmatobacter. The sequence continues at coordinate 716,949 of CAVPBT010000010.1, forward strand.
ACGTAGGTGAGGTCGAGGGCGGGGAGATCTTTTCGGTGGTCGGCATGGTTATTTCTATCATGACTTCCGATGGCGACTGCGCGATTCGACATCAGAAGAGAGTTGTGTCAGATCTGGACGGTGATCTCGAAGACGCATCGTTTCAGACGTCTGTTCCGTGGTCTGCTCTCGTTGCCGTGAGCGTATCCCTCAAGGCAAGTCGGCGTGGATCGCGCTGCTCGAGCCACAGAGATAAAACCCATGCTCGACATTATCAATCTCCGTGCGATCTGAGCGTAGCGGTCGTCAATTCTGTAGACGAAATCGCCTTCAGATTGGCGCGCTGGAATAGCGATCCGTCCAAAGTCGGGTACGGAAGCTTTCCCCTGTGTTCTCCGGCTACTGAGAGTGCGGTCGACCAAATGGGCCTCAATCGCGTTCGATCCTCAGGTGCGACGTCGCAAGATCGCAGCGAGCACGGCTTGTTCGAGCGGCGGTAACGATTGATTGCCCTGCGAATGGCATGATCGAGTACTGCTTCCCAGCTATTCCGTATCGCTGCTGACGCGGCCCTCAGGGGCTAAAGCCACGAGTCGATCTGTCGGCTCCTAACGGCACGGCTGAAGCTGACCGCTCCTCCACAGAGGTCGTATCTCCGTGTCAGTGCGCGGCTGCCGCGCGCACGAAATCTGCCAGCATCCCATAGGCGGTCGCGTAGAGGCCGGGATTCTCTTCGGTGATGGCCAGGCCGGGGAAGATGTCGGTTTCGAAGTAGATATAGGAACTTGTGCCGGTGATCTTCGCCATGGGCTGGCTGCTCAGGACTTTCTCTGGCTTCACACTGGCTTCTACGCCTGCGGCAGTACGCTTCGCTCGGCAGACCAGCTTGAAGGGCCAGCCGTCGCGGCGGGCGTTGCGGAGGGCTTGCGGCGTGAGGTCGCGGATGCCTTCGCGGACAATCTCGTCCAGGCGGATCGGCACGTCCATCAGGACCGTGATCAGCGCGGCGGTTTTGACGGCGGCGTCCCAGCCGTCGATGTCGTGGGTGGCGTCGGTTTCGGCTACGCCGAGGGCTTGCGCCTTTTTCAGGGCCTCGTCGAAGGTGAGGCCTTGCTCCATCTCGCTCGAGGATCACGTTCGTCGTCGAGTTGAGGATTCCGTGAAAGCCTTGCAGGTGGATCGCGGGGAGTTGATCGAACAGAGAGAAGATGGGGACGCCGTCCATGACCGTGGATTCGAAGAGGAATCGTTTGCCTTGCTTCGCGGCGAGGTCGCGCAGGTCGCGGTAGGCATGGACGATGGGGCCTTTGTTGGCGGTGATGGCGTGGGCTCCGTGCTCGAGGGCGGCGCGGATGTGGGTGACGGCGGGCTCGCCGTCTTTCACGTTAAGCGATGTGGCTTCGAAGAGGACGTCGGCTTTGGGCGGCGGCGAGCCAGTCGCGAACGTCTCTTGTGATTTGGCTGGCGCTACGATTTGGATTCGCTGCTGGCTTTTCGCGGGCGGGGGCCCCTTCGACTTCGCTCAGGGCAGGTCCGCGACCACATGTTTCGGTCGGATCGACGCCGTTCGGATCGGCGATCCAGCCTAGGCTGCGGGAGGCGATTCCGGTGATGCGGTACGCGATGCCGTGGCGGGTACGGAGTTCTTCGGCGCGGTCTTCGAGGAGGCGGACGAGAGTCCGGTTGACGTTGCCGTAGCCTACGAAACAGAGGTTGTAGGTGCGGATGGGAATCTCCTTGAATGTTGCGGGGAAAGGTTTCAAAGTTTCAAGGCTCAAGGTTTCAAGTTCAGTTTCCAGAAGCCGAACCTTGAAACTCTGAAACCTTGCCACCTTGAAACCTTGCCACGTTGAGACCTTGTCACCTTGAAACCCTGATTCTTATCCCATCACCGTGGTGTGCTCGGGCTTGATTTTGTAGATCACGCGGACTTCGCTGGGCTGGGCGTAGGGATACTTGTCTACGCCGAGATATTTTTTCGCCAGCTTGTTGATGCTCTCGTCGGCGCCGTCTTCGGTGATCTCGACGACGCGGCCGCGGATTTCGAGATAGCGGTAGGGATTTTCGGGATCGATGATGGCGAGCGAGACGCGGGGATCGCGGCGGACATTGCGGTCCTTCTGGCGTCCCTTGGCGGAATTGAAGATGACATGCTCGCCGTCGAAGTCGCACCATACGGGCGTGACTTGCGGGCGGCCGTCGGGCATTAGCGTCCCCAGGCTGGCAAAGGCCCGCTTCTGAAACAGATCGCGGTACTTCTCGGGGATGACTTGCGGCATAAGAGCCTCCAAAATTGGATTGCTGCAGCATTATAGAACGCAACCCACGGCGGTGCGTACTGGGGTCTCTACCAGTTTAGTTGCGTCTTTATTTAGAATTGCCGGTCGAATCAATTTCACCCGCATTGGAGTGACGCTGGGTCTGCGCTTGGTGGTTCCCAGCGTTGTGAACTCCAGTGCGTTTGTAGACTTGCATTTCGATTTCATCTCAGGACTGAAACTATGACTGCATTGCTCCGTGGCCGGAGCCTCTCGTCGCGAGGGGCCATGGTCGTTACGTTTCTTCTCGTGTTGGCGCTCATCGTGCCTGTGGGCATGGCAGCGCAGAGCAGCCCAGAAGTATCCGCAGACGATTGTGTTTATGACGGATTTTGGCGTGGTCGACGACTCGGTCGCGATTTGCCGCGGCGTGATGTATTCGGCATCATGCCCGACGTGCGCATTGTCGATCTGACGCACCAAGTGACGCCGTTCTCGATTCTCGATGGGGCGCGATTTCTGTATGGCGCGACGCCTTATTTTCCGGCGGGCACGGTGTTTGTGGTGGTGATGGATCCGACGGTGGGCAGCACGCGCAAGGCGATTGTGGCGCGATCGAAGCGCGGACAATATTTCGTGCTGCCCGATAACGGGCTGCTGACGCTGGTGGAGCAGCGCGACGGGATTGAGGCGGTGCACGAGATTACGAATCCGGATTGGATGATTGGCACGAAGCTATCGTCGACGTTTCACGGACGCGATATTTTTTCGCCCGTGGGCGCGCATATGGCGCGCGGAGATGATTGGACGAAGGTCGGGCCGGAGATGGCGGTGAAGGACTTAGTCCGGCTAGATTGGAAGGTTGCGAAACTCGACGAGAGCGGCCTGACCGCCACGGTGATCGCGACGGACGGGCCCTTCGGCAATCTGGTGACCAATGTGGATGGCGACGACTTCCTGAAACTGGGATACCAGCGCGGGGAGGAAGTTCCGGTCAAAGTTGGCGACAGAGAGATGAAGATCAAGTTCGTGAAGACTTTCAGCGATGTTCCACTGAACCATCCCCTGCTATACATCGACTCGCGCGGGCATCTTGGGCTGGCGGTCAACCAGAACAGTTTTGCCGCAACGTATGGGATCAAGCCGCCTGCGGTGCTGTTGATTCCACGGGCTGGAAAATAAACGCAGCGCGTACAGCTGGGTGTGAAGTGTTTTTCTTCAGGTAGAAGAGTCAAGGAAGTCAAATTCCCCCACCCTCTCGCAAAATGCGCGAGAAGGGTGGGGCACCCTTTTATTCTCCTTTACATCTTGGGCTATGCGCGGGAGAACGGCCCGCAGCAGAGCTTCGAATGTCGTCTTCACGCGCTCGCCGGTTTCCATGACTTCTGCGTGCGAGAGCGGCTGGTCGAGGATTCCGGCGGCCATGTTGGTGACGCAGGAAATGGCGAGCACTTTGATTCCCATGTGGCGGGCGGCGATCACCTCGGCCACGGTCGACATTCCCACCAGGTCGGCGCCCATTCGGCGCAGGTACTCGATCTCCGCGGGAGTTTCGTAGCTCGGGCCGAGCAGCCCGGCGTAGACGCCTTCATGTTGCGGGATCGTCGAGCTTGCCGGCTTCTTCGCGCGCGATCTGGCGATAGTCTTTCGCGTAGGCGTGCGTCATGTCGGGGAAGCGGACGCCGAAGCGGTCGTCGTTGGGGCCGACCAGCGGATTCGCGCCTTGCAGGTTGATGTGGTCGCGGATCACGACCAGCGCGCCTTGCGAGTAGCTGAGATTGATGCCTCCGGCGGCGTTGGTGAGGATGACGGCGCGAATGCCCATGCGTCCGAAGACGCGGATGGGGAATGTGACTTCCTGCGGGGAGTATCCTTCATAAAGATGGACGCGGCCTTGCATGGCGGCGACGGGCACGCTGCCGGCGTTGCCGAGGACCATCTGCCCGGCGTGGCCGATCGCGGTCGAGCGGGGGAACGCAGGGATTTCTGCGTAGGGGACGCGGGTGGCGTCGGTGAGCGAGTCGGCGAATCCGCCGAGGCCGGAGCCGAGGACGAGGCCGATTTTCGGGCGGAGCGCGGTGCGGTTCAGGATCAGTTGTGCGGCGGAGTCGGCGAGCGTGAATTGGTCGGGCATGCGCGCAGTGTCCTCGGGCGGAGCCCAATCGGCTTCGCTCGGGCAGGCTCTTGGCTCCGCCTGAAACACCGGCTCCGCTTCGGGATGACGCCATCGATTCTCGAATTTCAACGCTCAACGACTCAGGAGCTCTACAGGTCGCCGTCGGCTAAGTGGCGGCCGTGGCCGTTGCGGTCCAGCCAATCATACAGAAATGTCTGGTAGAGATAAGAGGCGACGATTTCCTCGCCGAGTTCGTGGGTCTCGGTGCAGATGAACGGCACGCGCAGTCCGGCGAGCACGGCAATCAGCGACTGCGTGATGCGGTTGGGGTTCGCGGCGCGGTAGGGATATTCGGATTTGATGTCGGTCAGCGACGCGGTGACCACGAGCAGGCTATGGGGACGTTCGCTCATGCGGCGCAGGCGGCTGACGAAGACGTGGCGATTTGTAGTGAAAGACTGAATCAGGTCGGCCAGATCTTTGCGCTCGACTACGCAGGAGTCTTCCATGCCGCTGACCGAGTAGTCGCCGAGAGGCAGGGCTCGCTCCTCGATGTCGGCAAACCATTTTCGAAAGCGCCGGAAGGAGAGCGGATTCTGCTCGCGGGTGTCGATGATCGCCACGGGGAGCGGAGTGCGGAGTTGCGTGCCTCCGCGCTCAGCGACTACCGGGAGCAGCGGGGGAGGGACTGGAATTGCGGTCGGGGACCACGCTAGGGGAGACGGGATGAGGGTTCGTTTGCGTGGCATAGAGTCTCCTGAAATCTTGCGGCGACTTCTCGGCTTCGGATGTGGGGGCGCGGACGCCGCCACGACAGCCGCCGGGACGGCGGCGCTACTCTAGAACTTCTTCTCGAACCTGGCGAAGGCGGTTTCCAGCTTCCATTGTTCACGGGCGCGCTCGTTCGCCGCGAGAAACTTTTCGCAGTTCGGCGTCGGCTTTTCTTCGGTTGCGACATCCGCTGAGCACGCGGCTACCGGACGGAAACTCCCTTTCGTCTCCGCCCATAAACTCTGGCCCGGCAGGAAGCTGTGTTCGAGGCTCTGGCGCGTCATGCGTTTCAGCTCGGTGTAGGGCAGGTGATAACCTTCGACCGCGCGCAGGTATTCATGCGTCATGTCGGAGCGGGCTACGCCTTCGTCGTCGCTGGAAATCGCGACCGGGACGCCGTACTTCATGTAAATCGGCAGCGGGTGGTCGTCGCCGCTCACGCCGAGAATCTGATCGTTCGAAGTCAGGTTGATTTCGACCAGCACGTTGCGCGCGGCCATTTCCTTCATCAGGCCGATGGGATCTTTCTCGAGCATGACGTCGACGCCGTGGCCGATGCGCTCGGCGTGGCCGCGCTCGACCGAATCGCGAATGTGGTAGGTGAGATCTTCGGGCTTCACCAGTCCCTCCGCGATTTCGCCGGCGTGCAGGCTGATGTGCACCTTGGGATAGACGCCGTGCAGGTAGTCGAGCATGGCCATGTGCTCGTGGAAATCGTGGATGGGGACGTACCAGTCTTCGGGCATGACCAGGTTCAGTCCCACGAAGCGCGGGTCGGAGGAGGCGAGTTCGAAACCGAGCACAATCTGCGCAAAGACTGCTTCATGCGGCAGGCCGCGCAGCACCTGATAAAGATAGCGGACGGTGACGCTGCATCCGGGTTCGGCGTCGGGCGTGCCGCACTTCAGTTCGGTGCGGGCGCGCGCGTCGTCTTCCGCCAGAGTCTTGCTGGTGGCGGCGGCGATTTCTTTCAGGCCGCCGGCGAGAAGCTTGTCCCGCATCTTGGCGAAATCGCTCTCCCAGCCCAGTTGCATGCCGAGTTTCGGGGCGGCGCCTCCGTCGGCGGTGTGCATGAATTCCACGTACTGCACGTGCTCGCGGGCGGCGCGGTTGATCACAGTGGCGACGGCCTCGGCGACATGGTTGTGCGGCGGTGAGTCCGAACTTGTCGAAGGTGGCGAAGAAGTGGTCGTGGCCGGATTCGTCGCCGGGACGCCAGTTGCGCATCGACCAGGCGTCGATGATCTGGTTGTAGAGGATGTGGTCGTCGTAGGCGCAGCGGATGGCGGGCTTCGGCGTGTAGTGCTCGCAGGAATCGCAGGGCGCGCCGAGCAGGCGCGAGGTGGTGCGGTCGACGCAGAAATTATCGGATGCGGCGAAGTCGATCAGGTCTTCGGCGTAAATTGCGCCGTCGAGGTGATTGTGCAGGTCTCCGCCCTTGGGCACTTCGTGCAGAAAGGCGAGCAGCAGCGGAGGCTGGCGGCGGATGGAGTCGAGATAGCGCGCGGTTTTCTGCTCGGCGGTTTGAGCGACGGCGAGGGCGGAGAGAAGAGCGATAGATCAGATAGCCGCGTGCGGACCTTCAGGTTCACGGGCACTCCTCCAGAAAGCAGGAAAAGCATTGTAATTCGTGGGTCGTGCTGCGCGCTAATCGTGCACGCGAGATCCCTCGCTACGCCTGAAGAGCGGCTCCGCTCGGGATGACGCTCCTTTGTGGAGCGGACGAAGCGCAGCTCCAATCGCACGGGTCACGATCTCTCTGCTACATTGTTTTCTTATGCCGCAATCTTCCAAGCAGCCTACTCGCAACTTTGCCAGCGACAATAATGCCGGGCGTTCATCCTGAAGTGCTCGACGCGATCGCGCGTGCCAACCAGGGACACGTGGTGGCGTACGGTGACGATCCCTACACGCGTTCGGCTATCGCGAAATTTGAGGAGCATTTTGGCGCTGGGATCGATGTCTTCTTTACGTTCAACGGGACGGGCGCGAACGTGCTCAGTCTGCAGTCGTTGAACCGGCCGTATCACGCCGTGCTGTGCAGCGAGTACGCACATATTTATACGGACGAATGTGGCGCGCCGGAAAAACATACGGGATGCAAGCTGATTCCGCTGCCGCATCAGGATGGAAAGATCACGCTCGACTCGGTGCGGCACGCCTACCACGGGATCGGCGACCAGCATCACGTGCAGGTGCGGGTCATCTCGATCACGCAGTCGACGGAGATGGGGACGGTCTACCAGCCGGAAGAGATTCGGGCTCTCGCCGACTTTGCTCACAGCACGAAATGTTTCTGCACGTGGACGGCGCGCGCATTGCCAACGCCGCGGTCACGCTTGGGCAGACGCTGCGGCAGGCAACACGCGACCTGGGCGTGGACGTGCTCTCGTTCGGCGGCACCAAGAATGGAATCATGGGCGGGGAAGCGGTGGTCTTCTTCAATCAGAAGCTGAGTGCGGATTTCCTTTACCTGCGCAAGCAGGGGATGCAATTGGCGTCGAAGATGCGTTTTATCGCCGCGCAATTCGAGGCGTTGCTGACGGACGATCTGTGGCGGCGCAGCGCCGAACACGCCAACCGCATGGCGCGAGTGCTCGAGGCCGAGGTGCGCAAGATTCCGCAGGTCCGGGTCGTATGGAAGGTGGAGGCCAACGGCGTATTCGCGCAGATTCCACGGCCGGCGATCGCGAAAATCAAGGAGCGGTACTTCTTTTATCCGTGGATTGAAGAGGAGTGCATCGTGCGCTGGATGTGCTCATTCGACACGACGGAAGAGGATGTGAAGGAATTTGCGAAGGTCGTGGCGGAGGCGGTGCAAGGGTGATGAGTGGGACCATTTGTTCCTATTGCTTTTTGTTTGTCCATTGACTAAATTGGCCCATTCGGCGCGGATTTGCGTTGTCACGGTCGAGACAAGCCCAGGAGATGTTATGAACGGGAAGTGGTGGAGCATCGTGGTTCTGATCGCCGTCGCGGGTCTGCTGCTGGGTGTGAACAGTTGCGGGCACAGTCAGCAGTTGGTGTCGATCCAGATCCAGCCGGCGGTCGAGACTTTTGGTGCTGCGAATATTCCCGTGCAGGACGATGCCGGGTTGACCGTGCAGTTGAGGGCTCTGGGCACCTACATCCACCCGCCGGTGACCAAGGACATCACCAGCCAAGTCACCTGGGCGTCGAATGACACCCAAATGATGACGGTCGATTCCACGGGGATTCTCACCGTTACAGGAGTCAGTTGCGGCGGAACTCTCGTTTCGGCCACTCTGCAGACCAACACGAGTGCGGGAGGTTTGTCTTCGTCTGGAGCGATTGTCGCCGGCTACATGACCGGGAATGTTGTCTGTTTCACGGGCACCGGAGGCGGTTCGGGCTCCCCGGTTCTGACCGTGACATTCGGAGGGACCGGTTCTGGAACAGTGACGGACTCTGCGCAAGCCCTGAGCTGCGCCACCCCGACGCCGTGCGTCTTCCAGTTCGCAACCGGTACCGCTCTCACGCTGACGGCGACTCCTGCAGGCGCGTCGGTATTTGGAAGCTGGGCGGGATGCGACTCGGCCAGTAACATCAACCCTTGCACGCTCACTCTGACTGGAAACCGCACTGTGACGGCGACTTTCAACTAGACGCCAGGCTGCGTCACTCGCCTTCGCCCAGCAGCTCGCCCAGGGTGGGCTTGTGCTTCTCCGGCTTCTTTTTTTTCTCGACCACGATCTGTCCGGCGGGGGGCGCGCCGACGCGCTCGCGGGCTAGTTCCTTGACCGCGGTGACCGCGCGAAAGCGCTTTGCTTTTTTCTTTCTCGCCATTCGAATCTCCCACTCGCGTCCGGATCGGGGGCTTGGTGCGAGTGTACCTTGAACGCCCCGTGGGCGGGGTTTCGCAGTCAGGCACCCGTTGAAATGTGCAATAATTCGTAGTTGGTTGGGTGCCGGACGACGAGTCTGGCGTTGAAGCCATGGAAGAGCGCGATTTTTTTGACGAGAAGCAGGAGAAGAAACCGGCTTCGCTGAATTGTCCCCACTGCCATCAGGCAGCGGAATATGAAATCACCTGGGTGGTGCGCACGAAGAAGCGGCAGCTTCCCGGCCGGGCCGACGAGCGCGATCGCGCCCGCTTCGCGAAATTCCGGTCATACATGGTGCGCAAGGACGACGTGATGGCGTGCAAGAATATGCGCTGCCGGAAGCGGTTCGACATCTCGGGCCAGTCGACCGTGATCACCGAGTAGCGCCTGCCCCTCGTGGTCTCAACGTGGCGTCCCGAGTCAAAAAGCCACAGGGGCTAAAGCCCAAACTGATTTCACCGCCTAACGCGGCCCTGAAGGGCCGCTCTTCCACATTCACGCGCCTGCGGTCCTGAGGGCCGCTCTTCCGAATTCACGCGCCTGCGGTCCTTAGGGCCGCTCTTCCACATTCACGCGGCTGCACGGTCCTTAGGGCCGCTCTTCCACATTCACGCACTAACACGGCGCTGAAGGGCGGCTCTTCGACGTTGTGCGTCGCATTTGTCGAGTAACGGCTAAGGGCGTGACGCCCCCGGGACAGCCGGCAAGATGCCGGCGCTACGCTAAATCAGGCCCGGCTCGTGGACGCACTCGGGGCGCAGGATTTCGGGCAAGCCTTCGAGGCCGGATTGCTTCGCCTCGCGTTGCGCGAAGGCGATCATCTCCTGCTCGCGGTCGGGTGGCAGAGGATGGCGTTCGTAGGCGAAGAGCAATTCGTCCACACGCTGGCGGGCGCGCTGCAGGATGTCGGGTGTGGTCCCGTCTCCCTGGTCAAGACCGCGGTCGATCACCGCAGAGGGGAAGTGCTGCTCTTTGCGGAAGAGCGAGCGCGTTTCTTTCAGTTTCAGGAAGTCGCCGCTGAGTCCTGTCTGCGCGAACATGGCTACCGCCAGCGAATCGGTGCGGGCATCGACGCCTTCGATCAGGCGCTGGGCTGAGGCGATGGCTTCGGCGTCGATGACGAGCTTTTCGATGCTGTGGCAGGCGAGAAAATCGAGCATGCCTGCGCCTGAGATCATGTTGATCCCAGCTAGCGCGCCGAGGACGGTTGACATGCCACTTTCCATTTCGACTTGCGCGTCGATCACGCGGCCATCACCTGCGACCATGTAGGCGTGAGTGGGCAGGCCGAGATACTTCCCGACTTCGGCGCAGCCTACGTCGAGCATGGCGGTCTCAATCGCGCCCATGGGCGTTCTTCCGGTTCGCATGTCGAAAATGGCGGGAGCGCCTCCCCAAACGATGGGCGATCCCGGTTGCGCGAGCTGATGAATCACGATGCCGCTGATGCACTCGGCGGCGTGCTGCGTGATGGAGCCGGCGAGCGTGACCGGAGCGGTTGCGCCCGCCAGCGGCATGCTGACGATTTCCGCGGGCACTCCAGCGCGCGCCAGGTCGACGAGATTCTGCGAGGCAAATTCCGACCAGTTCAGCGGCGGCGAGGGACACACGTCGAAAATGGCGCGAGGATGTCTGCGCAGCGCTTCGCGGCCTCCGCTTTCAATGGCTACTAACTCCAGAAGGGTGTGCAGGCTCGAGGCAGAAAAAGCTCCGGTGACGACGGGCTTTTCGGAATACCACAACACGAGCAGCAGGCGGTACCAGTCTCCGATTTCCGGCGGGACGTCGTTGCACACCATTGCCGTGGATTGCGCGGCGAACTGCGGGAGCATTTCTGCGACCTGGACCAGGCGAACCAGGTCGGCGGAGAGCGCGGGGCGTGCCTGCTGGGTTTCTGGATCGAGAATGTTCAGGCACGACGAGCCGGGATCGAAGTGCACGTCATCGCCTCCGTAGTGCACGGCCGGCTTGCCGTTGCGGTCATAGAGGCAGAAACCCCGCGGGACGAGATCGAGCAGCCGGCGTGCCAGCGCTTCCGGAATGTGGGCCACGCCCTCTTTCACAGTAATGCCGGCGGCGCGCAGCAGGTCGACGACATAAGGCGCGACGCGCACGCCGGGATCCTCGATGAGTTGGAAGGCTTCGGCGAGGATGCGTTCGATCAGCGGTTTGTCGAGCAATTGGAGATTTGGTTTCATATTCTCAACTTCTCAACGAAGTGTTTGTCATTCCGAGCGTCGCGAGGAATCCCTACTCCCTCAGTCCGCTCTCCGGGTGTAGGGATTCTTCGACTCCGATGGCCCTGCGCTTTCGCGCACGGCCATCTCCGCTCAGAATGACAAGATAAAACGCACATTAAATGTGTAGCGGCATGGCCGCTGATTGCTTCTGCTGCATCAGCTGACGGGCGAGTTCGACGGCGCTCATGGCGTCTTTGGCGTAACCGTCGGCGCCGATCTCGTCGGCCCAGCGCCGTGTGACCGGCGCGCCTCCCACCATAATTTTCACCTGCGGGCGGAGACCGGCCTTCTCGATTGCTTCGACGACGCTTTTCTGGTTGCGCATGGTTGTGGTCAGGAGGGCTGACACGCCCACGATGTCGGCCTGGAGTTCTCGTGCTTTGGCGGCGAACTTCTCCCCAGCGACGTCTACGCCGAGATCGTGCACGCGGAAGCCGTGCGCGGTGAGCAGCGTTCCGACCAGGATCTTGCCGATTTCGTGGATGTCGCCCTTTGTCGTTCCGAGCACGACGACGCCAGCCATCGGACGCTCGGTGCCGAGCTTCTTCATCTCGGGATCGAGCACGGCCATGGCGGCGCGCATGGCTTCGGCGGACGCCATCATGTCCGGCAGATACATTTGTCCGCGGGCGAACTGCTCACCGACGTCGTGCATGCCGGGCACATAGCCGCTGTTGATGGCGTCGATAGGGGCGACGCCGGCGGAAACAGCCTGCTGCGCTAGAGTGCTGGCGGTGTCGGGCGCGCCGTCGATGATGCTTTGGCGCATGGCGGAGAAGTTGTCGTCTGGCATAAGGTCTCTGGCCATGCTGACGGAGGGAGCGGCGGGAGTCTGTGATTAGGATCACAAAAGTGACGGACGACACGACATTTCCCCGCACAATGGGTGCTCATTTATACTGACAGGTTTCCTTATGGGCCTCGGAACGTCATAGGGGCAAGGAGTCCTAATCTTGAAAATCCTGGTTTGCATGAAGCAGGTGCCGCAGAAGGATGCGCCGCTGAAGCTCAACGAAAGCGGGGCATGGATCCGGGAAGATGTGTCGTATGAAGTGAACGAGCCGGACGCCTACGCGCTGGAAGAAGCGCTGCGCCAGCGGGAGAAACACAAGGGCGAGGTCGTCGTGATTACCAGCGGTCCGGCGCGGGCCCAGCAGGTGCTGCGCGAGGCGCTGGCCAAAGGTGCGGATCGCGCGATTCATCTCGAAGACGACAAGTTCGTGGGATTCGATGCCTTCAACACCGCGAAGGCCTTTGCCGCGGCGATCAAAGACGAACAGTTTGACCTGATCTTTACCGGACTGCAGTCCGACGACTACGGCTACGCGCAGACTGGCGTGATCCTGGCCGAGTTGCTCGGATTGCCGCACGCGACCATCATCATGCAGATCGAGAAGACCGACAGCGGGATCCGCGTGAAACGCGAACTCGAAGCAGGATTCTTCCAGTTTGTCGATATGCCGACGCCGGCGGTGCTGACGATTCAGTCGGGCATCAACAAACTGCGCTACGCCACGCTGATCGGCATTAAGCAGGCGAAAAATAAGCCGCTGCGAAAAGTGGCGCTGGCGGAAGTGCAGTCCGCGATCGGCGAGAATCTGCAGAAGATCGAGCGCCTGTATGTGCCGCAGAAGACGAAAAAGACGGAGCACATTGAAGGACCAGCCGGCGAGATTGCGAAAAAGCTGGTCGACAAACTAAGAAACGAGTTGAGAGTGCTGTAGGTGTAGCCGCGGACGCATTCGTCCGCGGGCCGAGCTTCGCTCGGCGGACAGCCGATGGCGGCTGTCCCCACATAGCCTTGCGGTGGCGAGCTTTCGCTGAGAACTGAGAACCGGGAACTGAGAACTCATCATGGCCGATACGATCCTTGTAGTCGTCGAACAGCGCGAAGGGAAACTGAATCGCGTCTCGTGGGAAACCATCACTGCCGGACAAGCGATTGCCGCCGCAACCGGATGGACTCTCGAAGCGGCCGTCGTCGGCGGCAGCGTCGCGTTATTCGCTGCCGAAGTCGCCGCAAAGAAAGTCGCGAAGGTGTATGCGGTCGAGTCGCCGAAGCTCGAACCGTACACGCCGGACGCGTTTGCTTTCGCTTTGAAGCAGTTCCTCGCGGCGAAGCAGCCCAAGCTGGTGTTGATGCCGCACACCTATCAAGTGCGCGACTTTGTGCCCAAGCTGGCGACGGCCATGGGACGCACCGTGATCAGCGACTGCATTGGGTTCAAGCACGAAGGCGGGAAGCTGGTGTTCACGCGGCAGATGTTCCAGGGCAAGCTGGCGGCGGACGTGAGCTTCACGAGTGACGCACCGTGGTTCGCGACATTTCAGAATGGCGCGTTCCGTGGCGACAAGGCGGAGGCCGGGGCGAGCGCGGCTCCGGTCGAGACCGTGGCCGTTGAGATTGCCGACAGCGTCATCCGCAACAAGCCGCAGGAAGTGTTCAAGGAAGCCAAGCAGGCGGTCGACCTCACGCAGGCCGAGATCATCGTGGCGGTGGGCCGCGGCATCAAAGAGCAGAAGAATATCGAGATCGCCAAGCAACTGGCGGATGCGCTGGGAGGAGACCTGGCCGCGTCGCGTCCGATCTGCGATTCGGGCTGGCTCCCGATGGACCGGCAGATTGGATCGTCGGGGCAGACCGTTGCTCCGAAACTTTATCTCGCGCTCGGCATCAGCGGCGCTATTCAACACATCGTCGGAATGAAGGGTTCGCGAACGATCATCGCGGTGAATAAAGATTCAGAGGCTCCGATTTTTGAGATCGCGGACTACGCGGTGGTCGGGAATTTGTTCGACATCGTGCCGCCGCTGATTGAGGAAGTGAAGAAGGCGAAGGGGTAAGGTTTCAAAGTTTCACGTTTCAAGGTTTCAAAGAAAAACCACTTGCGAAGACCGAACCTTGAAATCCAGGGCTCCGAAACCTTGAAACTCTGAAACCTTGAAACTTTGAAACATGCTCGTTTTCCGCAGACCGATTGAAGGCGTTGAGCGTCCGCAGATGCCGGCCGATGTGGTGATTGTCGGCGGCGGGCCTGCGGGCATGGCCTGCGCTCTGCGATTAGCGCAGTTGATAGATGCGCACAACGCGCAGCATCCCGACTCGCAGCTCAGCAAAGAAAATATCTACGTGCTTGAGAAGGCCCGCGAAGTGGGACAGCACTGCCTGTCCGGCGCGCTGCTCGATCCGCGGTCGATTGCCGAACTGCTGCCCGATTTCAAGAAAGACGCGCCGCTCGATGCGGAAGTCACCAAGGAAGCGGTTTACTTTCTCACCCAGAAAGGCAAATTCAAGCTGCCGATTACGCCGCCGTTCCTGCGCGATCATGGCAACTATGTGATCTCGCTGAACCGCTTCGTGAAGTGGCTGGGCAGCAAGGTGGAAGAGACCGGGATCACGATCTTCACCGGATTCGCCGGGTCGGAACTCTTATACGACGGAGACAAAGTAACCGGCGTCCGCACCGACGACAAGGGCGTCGACAAAGAAGGTCATCAGAAATCCAACTTCGAGCCGGGGTACGATCTTCAAGCCAAGGTCGTGATTCTCGCCGAAGGGCCGCGCGGATCCCTAACCAAACAGCTCATCTCAAAGTTCGATCTCGACAAAAACGCAAATCCACAGACCTACGGCGTCGGCGTGAAGGAACTCTGGGAAGTGCCTGCGGGACGCATCGCGGCGGGCGAAGTCATCTACACCATGGGCTGGCCGCTTACCACGAAAGAGTACGGCGGCGCGTGGATTTACGGCTCGCCGGGTTCCGGATCAAACGACAATGTGGTCTCGCTCGGTTTTGTGACCGGGCTCGACTATGCCGATCCGAGGCTCGATCCGCAACACGTATTGCAGGATTTCAAGCAGCATCCCTTTGTGGCGAAGCTGCTCGAGGGCGGAAAGATGATCCGCTACGGGGCGAAGTCGATGCCTTACGGCGGATGGTGGGCGATTCCCCCGGTCGCGGGCAACGGGTGGATGATCCTTGGAGACTCTGCCGGTTTTCTGAATTCGGCGCGGCTCAAGGGAATTCATCTAGCGATCAAGAGCGGCATGCTCGCCGCCGAAACAGCATTTGAAGCGCTAACCAAAGATGATACGTCGGCGGCGACTCTCGGCGCGTTCCAGAAGAAAGTAGAATCCAGCTGGATCAAAGAAGAGCTGTGGAAAGTGCGCAACCTGCATCAGGGATTCGAGCACGGAATGTTTGCCGGCATGTTCCACACCGGGCTGCAGATGGTGACCGGGGGACGCGGCCTGCGCAACCGCTATCCCGCGAAGGCTGGGTACGAACACATGCGCAAGCTGGCCGACCTTCCCGCGGACGGTGGGCCCGAGGCGCACATGCTCGGTCCCGCCAAAGGCGACGGCACACTCACCTTCAACAAACTAACCGACCTCTACCACTCGGGGACGAAGCACGAAGAGGACCAGCCGGCGCACCTGGTCATTCACGACACCAACATCTGCAACACGAAATGCGTGAAAGAATTTGGCAGCCCCTGTCAGAATTTCTGTCCGGCGAACGTCTATGAGATGGTGGAAGATGCGAGCCAGCCCAACGGCAAGCGTATCAGCTTGAATCCGTCGAACTGCGTCCACTGCAAGACGTGCGACATCGCTGACCCGTATCAGATCATCACCTGGGTGCCGCCGGAGGGCGGAGGCGGGCCGAATTACGACGGGATGTGACCGCGCTTAGCGGGCGTGAGCGAAGCGGGAGCCCGCTGCGGTCATCCTGAGCAAAGCGAAGGATCTCATTGGGGGCGCGATGCTCGTGTGGGGATGGGCGCCTCCGCCCGTCCAGCCGAGCAGAGCGAGGCGCACTCGAGGCACTCGTCAGCAAGAAACTTCTTCGCCACGGATTCACACGGATTTCCGCGGATTTGAACGAAGTCCCCACTTCTCGCGCAAAGAGCGCGCGAGAAATGGGGCACCTGGGTTTCTGCTTCGACTTCTTCGCGTTAGCGCCGAACCGATTCGACGAGTTCGTGAATCACGTCCCGATCCGTGAGTTGCTCGTAGGCGTGTTCGCCGTGAAGAGACTCGTCCAGACCGATCTCTTCTGACGCTTCACTGACTTTCACGGGAGTGAAGGCGTCAATGATCCGCAGCATCGCATAGGTGAAGGCGAATGCCCAGACCGAAGAAAACGTAACCGCCGTCACCTGCTTCAGAAGGAATACCGGATCGCCATAGAGCAATCCGTTGGCGCCTTCGGGATTGAATTGCTTGTTGGCGAAGATCCCCAGCATCACAATGCCGAGGAACCCACCGACGCCGTGGACTCCCCAGACATCGAGTGCATCGTCCCATTGCAGCTTGTTCTTCATTTCAACGGCGTAGTAGCAAACCACGCCAGAAACGATGCCGGTAATCACCGCGGTAGTCGGAGAGACATATCCTGCCGCGGGAGTGACCGTGGCCAGTCCGGCGACGGCGCCGGTCAGCAGGCCCAGCAACTTCGGCTTCTTCTCGTTCAACCAGGCCACCAGCAGCCAGGAGACGGCGGCAAAGGAAGCGGCAACATCGGTGTTCAGGAAGGCTGTTGCAGTGACGGAATCCACACGCATTTCGCTTCCGGCGTTGAACCCATACCACCCAAACCACAGCAGGCCCGTGCCCAGGGCGACGAGCGGAATGCTGTGCGGGCCGCGGTCCTGCACGCGGCGCTTGCCCACGTAGATGACGGAAGCAAGGGCCGCGATGCCCGCGATGTTGTGAACTACGATGCCTCCGGCGAAGTCCTTCACGCCCCATTGCTGCAGGAATCCTCCACCCCACACCATATGCACGAACGGGAAGTAGACGAACGTGAGCCAACCGGTCAAGAACAGCATGTAGGCTTTGAAGGTAACGCGGTTGGTGAACGCCCCGGAGATGAGTGCGGGAGTGATGATGGCAAACATCATTTGATATGCGATGAAGACGAATGCGGGAATGGTATCGTTCGGCGACGGCGTGCCCAGATTGATGCCGCGCAGGAAGGCGTAGTGGAAGTTGCCGATAACTCCGTGCCAGTCGCCACTGAAGCATAGGGAGTAGCCGTAGAGGTACCAAATGACGGTGGTCCAGCCCATGGAGACGAAACTTTGAATCATGATGGCCAGGACGTTCTTGCGGCCCACCAGGCCGCCATAAAAGAACGCGAGTCCGGGTGTCATTAACATGACCAGGCTGGTGCATAAGATCATGAAACCGGTGTTGCCGGTGTCGAGATGGAGCATGCGATCCTCCGACCGAGATGTGTGAGATGTGGCCCGCGGATGGCGGGCAGGGGTCCGAACTGGAATTCCCGCGCCGGTGGAAGGGCCCCTGAGACCCAGGCAGCGCGGAAAGCACCTATTACAGTCAGAGGCTGAACTAGGGCGGAGAGAAAGACAGTGAGATATGTCACGGCACGATGTGACGGCGGACACGCTACTGCAGAATTCGTTTCCCGTGAATCACTGCCGCGATTACGACCTCATCTTCTTGCAGACGATAGATGATTCGGTAGCTGTGGACGATCAATTCACGGATGTTCTCATCGTCGAATTCGGGGACTTTACGCCCGGCACGTGGAAACCGCGCCAAGGTTTTCACCTCGTTCACGACCTTCTTAGCGACAATTCCGGCATAGGTGGGAGAATCGGCGGCTATGTACTCGGCGATAGCCTCGAGATCTTGAAGAGCACGCCGGGACCAAGCTACTCGGTGAGCCATTTGCTGAGGCGGGTCTCAACTTCTTCCTGAGAGAGCGTGCCGCTGACGCGCGCATCGTCGAGACCACGGCGCACCTTGTCAAGAACGTAAAGGTGATATTGGATGTCTTCTACCGAGGAGTCGTCTGGCAGCTTGTTTAGCAGGTGCTCGACGTCTTGTTTGGCGGTGCTCATCGTCTCTCTGGTTGAGAATAGCACTGCTGAAGCCACCTACGCAAAAAGCGCGGAAAGATGGGGGCACGGACTCACACGGATAAAACCGAAAGAGTCGTCAGTCCGATGATTCAGAATGTTGGCGGGCCTTAACGCCAGTTTTCTTTTCAACGTACTTGTACCAGGCTTGTTGCAATTCCTTTTGGAAGTCCGCTATGGGTTGAACGTCTTCATCTGGATTCTGTTTCATTTGAAGATTCGCCCAGAAGTACATTCCCTCATCGCGGCTTTCACGTCCTTAATTGAAAAAATGTACGGCTCCGTTTATGTGAGGGTAACGAAGTTCCCCTGTCGGAGTGCGCTTTCTGAGAATCTCCGCGATTAATCGCCTGTGGCTGTCAGGATGGTTGTGATAGGGGTTTCCCTCGTTTGCAATGATGAGTATGCCCTTGGCCAAGGGTAAGTTCATTCGGCTTTTCGTGTCCCGAATCTGCCTGTTCGCGTCGCGAATCAGCGGTTCAGTTGATCCTTTCAGCAATCTAAGCCAGAAGTCCTGGATTTCTCTTGGCATGTCTTTGAAAGCTATGAAGTGTTGGCCGCCTTTAAGGAACCTCTGAAGAACTCTGCGATCCACAGGCGGAGCGTATAGGGTATAAGTCGAGGTGAAAAGGCGAGTGCGACAACAAACGTTAGCGGCGCAGACGGGGTTCGAGAAGTACGGGCGGAAGACGAAGCGGGAGCGCTTTCTCGAGGAGATGGAGCAGGTGGTGCCGTGGGCCGAGTTACAGGGGTTGGTGGAACCACACTACCCGAAGGGAGAGAACGGGCGGCCTCCGGTAGGACTGAGCCTCATGTTGCGGGTGTATTTTCTGCAGCAGTGGTTCAACCTGAGCGATCCGGGGGCGGAGGATGCGCTGTATGAATCGCCGGTGCTGCGGCACTTTGTGGGCATCGATCTGGGGCGTGCGCCGGTGCCGGACGAGAGCACCATTCTCGGGTTTCGTCACCTGCTGGAGAAGCACGAACTGGGCGGGGCGATGCTGAACGCGGTGAACCAGTATCTGGAAAGCCGGGGCATCCGCATCACCACGGGGACGATTGTGGATGCGACCATTATTCATGCGCCCTCGTCGACCAAGAACCGGAGCGGAGAGCGCGACCCGGAAATGCATCAGACGCGCAAGGGAAAGCAGTGGTACTTCGGGCTGAAGGCGCACATCGGAGTGGACTCCAAGCAAGGCCATGTGCATTCGGTGTGCACGTCGGCGGCTTCGGTAGCAGACAAGCACATGCTGCCGGATCTGCTGCACGGGGAAGAGCGCAAGGTGTGGGGCGATAGCGCGTATCAGGGGCAGGGGGGAACGATCCGGCAGGCGGCGCCGCAGGCGCAAGATATGACCAGCCGCAGGGTCAAGTACAAGAACTTTGTGGACGAGTTACAGAAGGCCAAGAACCGGGTGAAGGCCAGAGTGCGAGCGAAGGTGGAACATCCGTTCCGGATTCTGAAGCGCATCTTCGGCTTCGAGAAGGTGAGATACCGCGGGATACAGAAGAACCATCATCGACTGTGCGCCAGCTTTGCGCTGGTGAACCTGTACTTGCACCGCAAACGGCTGGCGGTGGCGAGGGCGTAGTGTCTTTGAAAGCCGCGTAAATGGCGGGTTCCGGCAAGGTCGCAAGCCCTACAGGGGAATTCCTGGCCGGTGCAGGTCTGGAATTTCCGCCGCCTTCAAAATTGATGGTTGCTCAGAGGTTCCCTAACGGTTCCTAGAGCGATTAGTCCATTCGTCCTTACCCACGACAGAACCTTCGGAGTCAGCTTTCGGCTTATTTCTTCGGTTTGGTCGATAGTCAGCGACTTCAATTCGGCAACCAGGTTGTGTCTTCGGAAAAAATAGTCCGCGCTGTGGCCGTTGGGCGCCTCTAGCAAGACCTCCCCGCCAAAATCGAGGACGAAGTCCTGAAAGATTGATTCGAATGGATTTTGTTTCCTCACTCTCATCGAATAAATTATAGACGGTGTTTACTCAATCTTTCCCCGCTCCATTAGTCCATTCTGTTTCGCCGAGGTAGACATGCAGCTGGCGCTCGTATGCGAGATTGTGCGATTCACTTCCTTACTCATCACCCTTTCGGCATTCGGGCAGCAACCTGCGTCGGCCCCTTCCATCCCCTCAACCGGTTTTCCGGGGATCGATCAGTACCGTGCTTCGCGGATTGCGATTTATACCGACGACTTCGGGGAACTGAAACGCTATCGCGAGGCCGATGCGGCGCTCGGGCCACCAAAGGCAAACGAGAATCGCGTTGTGTTTCTCGGCGACTCCATCACTGACTACTGGAAGTTCGCGGACTATTTCGCGGATGAGCCTTACGTGTCTTTAACCGCGGCATCGACGGGCAGTCCACTTCGCAGATGCTGGTGCGCTTCCGCCAGGACGTAATTGACCTGCATCCTGCGGTCCTCGTCGTGCTGGCCGGAACCAACGACGTGGCTGGTGTCACCGGGCCCACGCGCAACGAGGACATCGAAACGAACTACATGTCCATGGCCGAGTTGGCCCGCGCGCACCACATCCGCGTAGTCTTTGCCTCGCTCCTTCCGGCGAACAACTACACGCAGGATGCGAAGGAGTCGTTCGCCCTACGTCCGCGCGAAAGACTCCTCGCGTAGAACAGCTGGCTCAAGGAATACTGCGCAAAGAACGGACTTGTATATCTGGACTACTTCTCGGCGATGGTCGATGACAAGGGCATGCTGAAGCGGGAACTGTCTGATGAGGGATTGCATCCGAATGCCTCCGGATACAAGATCATGGCGCCGCTTGCGGAGAAGGCCATTGCGCGAGCGATTGCCCGCCGACCCTGATTGCGGTTATGGGACGGATTTTGATGCTCGTCGTAAAGCTGCTCTTCGCGCTATCCTTTCACGGCAAGGACATCCACATGAAATCATCGCATTACTTCCAAAGCCTCACTCTCGTCGTCCTCCTCGCTGTTTCCGCCTTGTCCCAGCAGCAGCCCGTGCAGGTTCCTGCAATTCCCTCCACCGGCTTCCCCGGCCTGGACCAGTACCGGGCCTCGCGCATTGCTATGTTCACTGACGATTACGGACAACTAGCGCGGTATCGTGCGGCCAATGCCGCGCTCAAGGAGCCGGGGCGCGGGGAGAACCGTGTCGTGTTTTTCGGCGACTCGATTACTGACATCTGGCACATCGACGAATACTTTCCCGGCAAACCGTACATCAATCGCGGCATCGGAGGGCAGACTACGCCGCAGATGCTGGTGCGCTTTCGGCAGGACGTGATCAACCTGGAGCCCAAAGTCGTCGTCATTCTTGCGGGGACCAACGACATTGCGGGCAATACCGGGCCCATGCGGATTGAAGACATCGAGGCTGACTTTGCCTCGCTTGCCGACCTCGCGCGCGCGAACAATATCAAGGTGATCTATTCCTCGGTGTTGCCGGTGCACAACTACACCGAGAAGTCGAAGGACTTCTTTGCCCAGCGCTCGCCAGAAAAAATTCTGCTGCTGAACAACTGGCTGCGGAGCTATTGTGCGGTTGCGTCCCACGGCTGCACCTACCTGGATTATTTCAGCGCCATGGTCGACGACAAGGGATTGCTGAAGAAGGACCTCGCCGACGATGGGCTGCATCCGAACGCAGCCGGGTTCAAGATTATGGCGCCCATGGCGGAGGCCGCGATCGAGAAGGCGCTGAAGTAGCTGCGGACCTAGCCTGGAGTAGACTCGCGCTTATGAGCGTCCTCCGAATCCTTGTGTTCATGCTGCTGTGCTCGGTTGGGTCGTACGGCCAGGCGGAGTGGCCGAAGCCGAACTGGCAGAAGGTTGAGACGCTGGATTGCAGGGGCGCGGGCAAAGCCGTATCGTCTACGGTCGGAAAGTACATCGTCCGGTTAGTGCCTGCACCCGACGCGGAGGCCCACGAATCCATCTGCCGCGCCTATTTGGTCCATAGCAACGGCAAGGAGACACTTCTTCTCCAGGACTGGGGCATCTCGATCCACCAGGGCACGGGCGAGGATGTGTTTGGGGACGGAAACCCGAGCCTGATTCTCGAAGGCTACTCCGGCGGGGCACATTGCTGTTACACGTATCGGATCGCGAGCCTGGGCGAGAGCCCAGTGATTCTCCCCGCGATCGAAAATCAGACGCCATTTTTCTTCTTCAAGGATCCCGCCACCGGCGAGTTCCGAATCATGACCAGCGACGGCGCCTTCGACTACTTCGATGGTTTGTGCCACGCCTGCACGCCGTTTCCGCGAGTGGTGCTGAGAGTCGAAGCGGGAGGGCTGCGCGATGTGAGTTCGCAGTTTGTCGACCAGTACGACGGTGAAATCGCGTTAGCAAGGGCGAAGATCGCTGAGGGTGACATCCAGAGGTTTCTGATCACCGATTTTCAGGATGCGAAAACCGTGATCCTCGAAATCGTGTTGGCCTATCTCTACAGTGGCCGGCCAGCGGAAGCCTGGCGCGCGCTCGACGAAATGTGGCCCGCCGGCGACCGGGAGAGGGTCAGGAAGCTCATTTTGAAAACCCGGTCGGAGGGCATTCTGGCGAAGCTGGCGACGCCGATTTCGGCAGGACCCGGCACCGGCGCGCCTTCCTATACGCACTAGCAGTGGTCAATCTATAATGAGGGAAGTTTCCGACCGCTCCAGCCTTCGGGGATACCCCGGCTGCGGCGGCGAGGGATGAGTTTCGACGGACGCGAGTCCGTCCGAGACTTTTCCCGAGGGTGCTGGTGGAAACGCCGGCGCCTCCCGCGCTCCGCGAGGAGCGCATTGGAAAGGAGACAGCCGCCGGGATGGTCCCGCCTGTTTGTTTTCCTTTCCTTTGAATATTCTTGGTCTAGCTGTTAGCGAAACACGAATGGCTCCCCTCCTCGACAAATTCGGGCGCGCGATTACCGACCTGCGGATCTCCATCACCGACCGTTGTAACTACAAGTGTGTCTACTGCCGCACGGGGAACGAAGGAGCGCTCTATGGCGATCTGCCGTTTGAGGATTATCTGCGCATGGCGCGGGTGCTCGTCGGGATGGGGATTACCAAGATTCGTCTGACCGGAGGCGAGCCCTTGTTGCGCAAAGGCGTGATGGAGTTCGTGCGGGAACTCGCGCAACTACGCCCCCACGGGCTTAAGCCCTCATCTTCTTACAGCGGTGACGGCACGGCTGAAGCCGAGCCCTCTCAACCCCGGAGCGGCGTCTCCTCCTTGCAGGGCGCTTCCCGGGAAAGTGGATTTGACTCTGGCGAGGCGCTCGATATCGCCCTCACCACCAACGGACACATGCTCGCCGAGATGGCGCAGCCCTTGAAGGACGCCGGCCTTTCGCGCGTTACGGTCTCGATGGATGCCGTGGATCCCGACCGCTTTGCGCGCATCACGCGCGTGCCCAACGGATACGATCACGTGCTGGCGGGCATCCGTGCGGCGCGCCGGGCTGGGCTCTGGCCGCTGAAAGTGAATTGCGTGCTGATGCGCGGGTTCAACGAAGACCAGATCATTCCGTTCGGCATGTTCGCGCGCGAAGAGGGCGTGACCGTGCGGTTCATAGAGTTCATGCCGCTCGAAGAAGGACGCACCTGGGCGCCCTCGACGGTGGTCACGCTCGACGAAATCCTGTCTCGCATGGCCGAGTACCGGCCGCTGGTGGAGATTCCGCACGCGCGCTCGGAAACGGCGCGCCGCTACCGCTTTGAAGATGGCGTGGGCGAGATCGGTATCATCGCGCCCGTATCGCATCCCTTCTGCGGACACTGCAGCCGCATCCGCATCACCAGCGACGGGAAGATCCGCACCTGCTTGTTCTCGGTGTGGGATCACGATTTGCACGCACAGATGCGCCGTGGCGCCAGCGACGAAGAGTTGGCAGACTTCATTCGCGGAGTTGTGGCCAGGAAAGAAGAGCGGCACCACATCGGCGAGGCTGATTTCGTGCCCGCGTCGCGTACAATGGTTCACATAGGCGGCTAAGTTGAGGCAGCGGGTCGATGACGATCACATCCGATCAGGACGATGCTCCCGAGTTTATTGCCGAACTCCAAAACCTTGCGGGTGGCTTGCTACGCACCTATGCGCCTCCTACCGTTGTGATCATTAAGATCGACAACTGGTTCGGCCCTAAGTGGCTCAAGTTTTCTGGTAAGGCGCTTGGCGCGTTAGGGGTTTGGAAGAAGCGCCTTACGATTCCACCATTCGTGCCTAATCGAGTTGTGTCGCAGCAGACTTTCGCTGGGTCATCATATGACGAGGTTGTTGGCCGAAAGCCGATTCACATTCCGACCAAAGGCATGATGACGCTCAAGCGTTACGTCGCAGACGTGGCACCCGGAGCTGCGATCTTATGGTACAGCGGGCGCTCCGGCAAATCGAGTCAAGGTTCGATGATGGCACACGTTCCCACGCCAGAGGACTATTTGCCGCTCTATGTGGGATGGGTTAAGCGTGATTCGTGGCGTATTATAAAAACAATCGGCATCACTGCCGAGGACGTGTACCGACTGGGCCGGCAAGAGTCGGGGCCCGCAGCCGATCAGCGTCGCTACATATCTCCTTCGGCGTGACACGACTCGCTCCAATTCTTCTTGCTTTCACCGCTCTTGGCTTGATCGTCGTTCAAGACGCTAGGGGGCAGACGCAGACCTCCTACCTAGGTGTCGACCGCAACGACTATCCCGGCGACGCCAGCCTCAAGACTCTGCATCAGACATTTTCCTACACCGGATACTGGCTGAACAATCCTCCGGGAGCGACGTCGAATAGCTGGATCGGGCACCGCGCCGCGGTCGAGTCCGCGGGATTCGGATTCCTCGTGCTCTTCAACGGCCGGCTCTACGCGCAACTCAAGACCATAGCGAACGCAACTCGCCTGGGGAAATCGGATGCGCGGGCCGCGACTGCTGCGGTGCGACGCGAGGGGTTCCCCAGCGCGACCATTATTTTCCTGGACCAGGAGCAGGGCGGCCGCATGCTGCCTGAGCAGAAGGCCTACATCTACGCGTGGGTCGACGGCGTCACCGCAGCCGGATTTCGGGCGGGCATTTATTGTTCTGGAATCGCGGCGACCGACGACGGAAACGTCGTGACCGCCGAAGACATTCAGAAGAGCGCCGGCACTCGCGCGATCGTCTACTGGGCGATCAATGACGGTTGTCCGCCCGCGCCGGGATGCTCATTTTCGCAGCGTCCGCCGAGTCCCGCGACGAGTGGCGTGCCATTCGCGGAGGTGTGGCAGTTTGCGCAGTCTCCGCAACGCAAGGACGTCGCTGGGCGCTGCACCAACTACAGCCGCGACAGAAACTGCAATGCGCCGGGGATTGCCGGGCTCCCCGTCGATCTCAACTCGGCGACGTCAGCTGATCCTTCGCACGGGCGAACTCGCTAGGCAAAGAAAATCTTCTTGCCACGGATTTGCACGGATTAAACCAAGACAATTCCTGCTTTGCTTGCCAGCGCCCTGGCCTGCGTTAAAATAGACCTATTCATGTCAGACCGCACCTTTACTCTCGACGAAGCGCAGTTGCTTCTGCCGGTGCTGGAGTCGCTGCTGCGCACCGCCATCGCGAGCAAGAGAGTGATGGAACAAATCGAAGCCGAGCAACAGGCACTCGGCCACAAGATCTTTCTGAATGGCGGCACGTTTGTCGACGTAGTGCCGGTGGCCCGGCGCAAGGCCGAGCGCGTCAAGGCGGAACAGCGCGCCAAAGATGCGCTGGCCGAGATCGACTCCATTGGCGTGCAAGTGAAAGACATCGACATCGGCCTGCTCGATTTTCCCTGCGAGGTCGAAGGTCAGATTATTTTGCTGTGCTGGAAGATGGGAGAGAAGTCCATCACCCACTGGCACGGAACGCAGGAAGGGTTCGCCGGGCGCAAGCCGATTGACGAGCGGATCGCGAAGGCGCGGAAGATCAATTAGTTCTCAGTTCTCATCATCACTCCCATTCTTGTTGTCGGTGCCGGCCGGGGGGCTAAAGCCTCTTCATCCCCTTCAAATTACTCATTCCAAATAATTTCTGCCCCGAGCAACATACTCTGAGGTCCAGTGTTTACATGGGAGGAACGTAATCGGGTCAAGTGTCGGTTTTTGCGGCACAATCGTTTCGAGGGTGCAATGGCGCTGGGGCCAGGGGACGGAATAAGGGGAACACAAATGAACAGGAATGGAGCCGCTGTTCGGTGGCTGTTGCTGGCGATCATAATTTTGTCTTTTTCTGCTGCGTCGTTCTCGCAGGTCGCGGTAGGCATTTCGGTTCGCGTGGGCCCGCCTCCGTTGCCGGTGTACGCGCAGCCCCTCTGCCCGGGGCCCGGCTATTTCTGGACGCCCGGCTATTGGGGCTGGAACGACGACGCGGGCTATTACTGGGTGCCGGGCACGTGGGTGGTTGCTCCGGTGGGCATGCTGTGGACGCCCGGATACTGGGGCTGGGGCGGGGGATTCTACGCGTGGCATCCAGGATACTGGGGCCCGCATATCGGCTTCTACGGCGGCATTAACTACGGCTTTGGCTATACCGGCGTCGGATTCGTGGGCGGCGAATGGCGCGGTGGAGCGTTTTACTACAACCGCTACGTCACCAACGTCAGCGTCACGAATGTGACCAACGTCTATAACCGCACCGTCGTGGTGAACAACACCCGGACCGTGAGCTACAACGGTGGGCAGGGCGGAGTGGAGGCGCGTCCGACGCCGCAGGAGGAGGCGGCCGCGCACGAGCATCATACGGCAGCGCTGGCTACGCAGAATGAGCACGAGCATGCGGCCAGCCAGAATCGCCAGAACTTCGCCTCTGAAAATCATGGGCGCCCGGCGATTGCCGCCACGGCCAGGCCCGGCGATTTCAGCGGGCATTCCGCCGTTCCGGCCCGGTCCGCGGGTGGGGAATACCACGCGCCGGCCATGTCTCCCAAAGAAGCGCGGGTGAATTCCGCCCCAGCCAACAAAGGAAACTCGGAAGGCGGATTCCGGCCGTTCACCAAGCCGAATTCGACGAATAGCTTGCCGAGCCGGGGTTCGTCTGCCAGCCCGGCGTCTCAGGAACACGGCAACAGCGGGAAGAACTCGACGTACGAGCCGCAGAACAAGGGAAGCCGGCCGTCGTCGTCGAATCCGCCGCGGGAGAACACGTCTCGCCCGGCGCAGCACCAGTCGAGTCCACCGCAGCACAAGCAGAGCGCTCCGAAGCAGGAGCATCACAAGGGACGGTAAGGATAGAGAGTCGAAGAGAAGGCCCGCGCGGTTCGGGCGCTGGCCTTTCTCTCTTGTGGCTTGCGGGCATAGATATGTTGGGATTGACAGGTAAGGGGAGAACATGTGGGGACAGCCGCCATCGGCTGTCCGCGGAGCGAAGCTCCGCTGGGGGGTAGGGCCATATCACATTTTCAAGCCGTGCTGTTTCCCGAGTGCCGAAAAGCCGGGCTGCGCCCGGCGGACAGCCGATGGCGGCTGTCCCCAGATTGTGATTTTTTCGCATGTAGCTTTTCTTGCAAGCTGGTTCGGGAGCGGCGTTCTAACCGGGAGCAAACCGAGCAATCGCGATTGGCAGGGATGGTTCCGCGCCTGCAGTTCAGGTACCGGAGTGTGGGCCACCCCAAATCATCTCTGCTACAATTTTTGCAGACTGGCCGGTCGGAAAATACGATCAGAACCGAAGGGGCGCGCCCAAGGAGTCTAGAAAACTATGTCATCGAAGAAGTCCAAACTCCGACTGGTCGGCGCCTTTGCCGCGATGGCGACCTTAGCGCTCGCGCTCAGCTGCACGGGATTCTTTGTGAACCCGACGCTGACCGGGGTGTCAGTCGGCCCGCAAAGCTTGACCCTGAATATTAATCAGACCTGGCAAATGGGTGCTACCGGCACCTATAGCGATGGAAGCCAGAAGGCGTTGACGTCTGGAGTGGCGTGGCTGTCAAGTGATGACACGACCGTGTCGGTTGGTCAGTCCTCAGGCATTGTCACTGGCCTTCAAACGGGATCAGCCACGATCACGGCTTCCGCCGGAAGCTGTTCCGCATGCTCCGGATCGACGACAGTTTCAGTGGTCCTTACAGGCGTTACCTCAATCACCGTATCTCCAAGCAGTCAGTCAGTATCGATCGGCGGGACCGCTGTGTTTTTCACCGCGACCGCCGTGCCGGGTGGCGACATTACCCAAGGCGCGACATGGAATATTTTGGACTCGACGAATACCAACCAGAACGCGAACTTCTCCATCTCCTACGTTCCCGGTGCAGGCGGGGGCGAAAGCTTCCTGCCGTCAAGCGGAGCTGCGATCGGAATCTACACCATCAACGTCACCTATCCGGGCACGACTGCGGTTGGGACAGCGAAGTTGACGGTCAACTGATTCGGTTGAAATTGAGATCGGGTGCCCCATTTCTCCCGTTCTTTGGGAGAAGTGGGGCTTTTGACTTTCCGGTCGTAGATTGACGATTGGTGGCCCTCATTGGGTTTTCGAATGGTACGTGAGCGAACTAAGGAATTAGGAAACCCCCACTTCTCGCGCAAAGAGCGCGCGAGAAATGGGGCACCCGGCGATTTACTTACGGACTTCAGCTACATCCACAAGTAACGTTGTTCTTCCCTACACGGGCTCGTATGATCGTGGGTTCCTTCGTACGGACATCCCATGTCTGACATAAGCTGTATCGGCATTGCTACCGGAGGCGGGGACGCGCCCGGCCTCAACGCTGTCATTCGCGCCGCCACCAAAGCTGCCATCCTCAAACATAAGTGGAAGGTCATCGGCATTCCTGATGGTTTTGACGGGCTGATCTGGCCCGAGAAGTCGTTTGAGCTCACGCTCGAGCGGGTCAGCGGAATCTTGCCGCGCGGCGGAACGATTCTGGGCACTACCAACCGCGGCAATCCGTTCCACTACAAGACCGAAGAGAACGGGCAGGAGGTGGTGCGCGACATCTCCGACGAGATCATTGCCAACGCCAAGAAGCTCGGCATCGACGCCATCATTACGATTGGCGGGGATGGATCGCAGAAGATTGGCCACGAACTTTTCCAGAAGGGCGTGAAGATCGTGGGTGTCCCCAAGACGATCGACAACGATCTGTCGGCCACGGAAATCACGTTCGGGTTCGACACCGCGCTGCACACCGTGTCGGATGCCATCGACAAGATTCACACCACCGCGGCCTCGCACCACCGGGTGATGGTGGTCGAGGTGATGGGGCGCGATTGCGGATGGATTGCGCTGGAGGCGGGCATCTCGGGTGGGGCGCACATTATTCTGATTCCCGAAATTCCGTTCACCATCAAGGGCGTGTGCGAATTCATCGCGCAGCGCGAGAGGCGCGGCAGCCGGTTCACGATTGTCGTAGTCGCCGAAGGCATCAAACTGCCGCCCGAGTTGAAGCAGATCGCGCACGGTGGTCCGGTGGGAAACCTGGTGGGCGAAGCGATTTCTCTGATCTCCAACAAAGAGGTCCGGATTAGCGTGTTGGGCCACATACAGCGCGGCGGATCGCCCTCTCCTTACGACCGCGTGCTGGCCACCCGTTTCGGCGTGGCTGCGGTCGACCTGATCGCCGAAGGAAAGTACGGAAAGATGGTTGCCCTGCGCGGGGACTCGATCGTGGCGGTCGACGTGGCCGACGCGATCGGAAAGTTGAAGACCGTGCGACCGGATGGAGAACTGGTTCGCGCGGCTCGCGCGGTTGGAATCGGGTTTGGGGATTGAGGGCGAAATTGTTGATTGATGATTTTTGATTGCTGATTGAAAACCCTTTGCCAGGTGTTTTCAATCCGCAATCACCCAATCGACAATCAGCAATTGCTTTCCTCGGTTGTGACCCCAATCACATTCCGCCACTGTCCCAACGTGGGACGATGATGCGATAAACCCGTGTCGGAGCCTTCGTCTATCCCACTGCCGAAATCAGCAGCTGCCCACCGCGATCAGGAAGAACTGCACGCGGCGCGCTTTGCCATGCGCATGTCGCTGGCCGTCGGCGTCTTGATGCTTCTGGGCAAGACGACGGCCTACTACATGACAGGCTCGGCGGCGATTCTGTCGGACTTTGCCGAGTCGGTGGTGCACGTGATTGCGGTGGCGTTTGCCGCATTCAGCCTGCGATTGAGCACGAAGCCTGCGGCTCCGACGTTTCTTTACGGATACGAGCGCATCGCGTTTTTCTCAGCGGGATTCGAAGGCGCCATGATTGTGATCGCCGCCATCTGGATTCTGGTGGAGGCGATCGAGAAATGGCTGGCGGGCCTGCCGCTCGAACACTTGGGCTCCGGCACATTACTTCTTCTCGCAGCCGGTTTGCTGAATGCCTGGCTGGGATGGTACCTGCTGCGCGTGGGGAAACGCAGCCACTCGCTGATTCTCGAAGCCGATGGCAAGCACGTGCTCACCGACTGCTATACGAGTTTCGGCGTGGTCGCGGGACTTGGTCTGGTCATGCTGACGGGATGGAATCCGTTTGATCCGCTGGTAGCGATCGCGATCGCCATCAACATTCTGTGGTCTGGAGGACGACTCGCGTGGAAGTCAGCCGTGGGCCTGCTGGATTACTCGGATCCCGAAAGCGGCAAACTGATCCGCGAGAAACTGGACACGATCTGCAGCGAACTCGGCGTTCACTATCACGGCGTGCGCTACCGCACCACCGGATACCGCCAGATTATTGAAGTGCACCTGCTGTTCCCGCACGCCACCGAAGTGGGCGAGGCGCACCGGTTGGCGACTGCGCTGGAAGAACGTCTGCCCGTGGAACTGGGCACGCCCGCGGAAGTGATCACTCACCTGGAATCGTTGGAGGATCACGAACGCGTCCACTCGACCGAGCACTACACGGGACGCCCGGGCTAGTCACCCCGCTAGTCACTGGATCGGCGAATAAGGCGCTTCCGGGTTCGCTTCGATCGACGGCTTTAGCGCCTTCGCGACCTCGCCGGCAATGTCGTCCTGCACCATCAACCGATCGTCGAACGGCCGGTCATAAGTCTCGGACCAGACCACGTACCCGTTCTCCGCACGAGTCAAACGCGCGGCGATGCGCAGGCGGGCACCGGACTTGCGCACGCTCCCCTCGAGCACGTAGGCGACACCCAGCGCCTTGGCGACCTCGCCGACCGTGACTTGTTTGTTCTTGAAATAGAACGAGGACGTGGCCGGCGGCACGCGAAGGCCGGGGATTTTGCTGAACTTGTCGATCAGTTCCTCGGTCATGCCGTCGGCAAACTCCTCCTCTTTCATTCCTTCCGTAAGGTCGAGAAAAGGCAGCACCGCGATGGAGTTCTGTGGTTGGGACGCAGCGACGACGGCGTGAGTGTTGTTCGCGACCTTGCCGCGAAATTGGAACGCAATTAGAACGCCGAGCACGATGATAAGAACCGCACCTGCAGTCCATGTGAAACTCGCGTTGCGGCGCGAGGTCGAATTCACCGGCGTGCTGGCAGACTCCGGCTGCTGTTCGATCCAAGGACTGACCGTCGCCACCATCCGATATCCCAGCCGCGGTGCGGTGGCGATGTAAGTGGGCTGCTTGGGGTCGTCGCCGAGCAGACGCCGGAGCGTCGTCACAGCCTGGTAGACGGAATCCTGAGTAACCGTAACGTCGGGCCAAACACGATTGAGCAAATCGTCGATGCTGACGACCTCACCAGGATGTTCGGCGAGGCAGAGCAGGAGACGCACTGTCCGAATCTCCAGCCGAACGGTCTCTCCATTCCGCGAAATCTCGCCCGTCGCCGGATTCACACACCAGGCGCCGACTCGGAGTCTTGTCTCGGGGCGTTCCATGCAGGAGATGATTTGCCTCTGATTCCGAATAAAAAACGACCTCGCCGATTATAGCCACATCGACTGCGGCGCCATTTCAGAAGTATTCAGAGCGTTTCAGGCCAGGTTCAGGACTTTTTGCGTCTCACGCAAGTATGGTCGCGTTGCCGAGTGCAAACAGTTCGGAGTGAAA
Organism: uncultured Acidobacteriaceae bacterium; assembly: GCA_963701935.1. GTDB lineage: Bacteria > Acidobacteriota > Terriglobia > Terriglobales > Acidobacteriaceae > Sulfotelmatobacter. The sequence goes on from CAVPBT010000010.1 coordinate 748,978, forward strand.
GAGAGGTTACGGATGATAGGAGAATCTGTGCCTGCGCACGTCAGGGAAGCGGAATGCTTTATTGGCAATCGCAGCCGGCGGCGGGATTGCCGGTGTTTTGGATCTTACCCAAGCTTGCATCCTGTTTGGATGGAAAGTTCCACTCACGATCGCCGGCGGCTTGCTGGGGCCGGAGGCGCGCCACGGAGGCGTCGGCACCTATGTTCTTGGGGTCGTGCTGCACTTCTTTATTGCTTGCTCCGCGGCGGCGGTTTACTACGGGGCAAGCCGCAAGTTGCGTTTCTTAACGGAGCATCCCTTAGTGTGCGGCTTGTTCTTTGGCGCCGCGGTGGAAGAAGTGATGACCCTTGTGGTTTTGCCGCTCTCCGCGCTGCACGACACCGGCCCTTACGAACTGCATGACCTGATTCTAGGGCTGACGGTGCATATGGTCGTGGTCGGACTGCCGATTTCCTTCAGCGTTCGACGGTTCGCAAAATGAAGCGAACCAAATGAAGCGAACCTACTCTTTCATCACCGCGTCAATCGTGGAGTAGAGTTGGTTGTTGTCCTTGACTTCGACATACGGCCGGCTCGGATTGCGGCTGCTGACGATATAGACCGTCGGCGTGTGGTCGAGTTTGATCGCCTTCCCCAGGTCGCGGTCGGCGTTAACCTCGGCTGCGAGTTTTCCGCCAGGATCGAGAACGAACGGCAGGTCCACTTTATGCGCCGCGCCGAATTTTTCGGCGTAAGCGCGCAGGTTCTGCGGATTGATTTCCAACTGGTTCTCGAAGATATAGTCGCGGAATTCGTTGCCCAGAGACTTCGAATGGGTGTCGAAGTAGCGCGCCATCACAGCAGCCTGATAGGACCAGTTGTGCATGGGCAGCGGGAAATCGTGACGTACGACCGGAATCTTGTAGGTCTTCGACGCCTGCTCGACGAGCGGCGCGGTGCGCCGGCACATGGGGCACTGCAGATCCTCGAACACCACAATGGCAACCTGCGATCCCTTGGGCGGACGCAACACGGAGTCCAATGTGTCTTGCGCCGACGCGCCAACGACGGCACCCGACAACGCGATCAGAGAAACGATCGACCGAACAGCGAGACGATTCCAGAATGTGTTTTTCATCAGTGTTTGGGTGTCTTGTTCGAGTGAGCTACGCGCATCCGCCCTACATCATTAGACGCAAAAAACGCCCTTCGGGCTACCTGCGTTCTTAACTTCCCCACAGGCGGAAGTCTTACCTCTATGGTAACCGAGTCGGGTTGGCCGTGTCTTGACGAGCCGGCAGCGCGGGTGCATCAGGCGTAAACCTCCGAGTTGGGACCGCATGCCGGCAACGCGCTATAGTAGAAAGTTCCCGTCTTGACTTGTATTCCATCGTGAGACTGTTGGGCTCATCTCGTGTTGGCCGGCTGCTTGCGGCGGTGGCAATGACCGCCCTTCTCTTGCTTCCCGCATGCGGGCGCGGACGTCACCGGGTGCTGGAAGTGGCTTACGTGTCGGCCCCGCAGGCGGCGCTGCGCGACCAGGTTGCCGCAGTCTTTAACCGCGTCGGCAACGTGAAAAATGGAGAACGCGTCGAAGTGCTGGACCGCGAGAAGCGCTTCGTGCGCGTCCGCACTTCCGCCGGAATGGAAGGCTGGATTGAGCAACGGTTCCTGGTCGATCAGAAGACCTTTGACGCGGTGCAGAAGCTGACGGCGGACAACCAGGATGATCCCGTGCAAGCTCCGGGCCTCCTGCGGAACGAAACCAATCTCCACGTCACGCCGGGCCGTGAGACCGAGCATCTATACCAGCTGGCATCGGGCGCAAAGGTGGCGATCCTGAAGCGGGCCACCGCGGAGAAGCAGCCGGGAGCGGCACCTCCGCCGCAGTCGTCTGGGAGGTCCGCAGCAAAAGCCCCAGCCGGTCCCGTGCTCGAAGACTGGTGGCTGGTACGCGACGATCAGCGCCGCGTGGGATGGGTGCTGGCGCGCATGGTTGACGTGGACGTCCCCCTCGACGTTGCCCAGTACGCCGAGGGCCAGCGCTTCGTCGCTTTCTTTGCCTTGAACGAGGTGACTGACAGCGATAAGGGCGTGCAGAAGCAGGTCCCGCAATACCTGTGCGTGCTGACCGAACCCCACGATGGTCTGCCCTACGACTTCGATCAGGTTCGCGTCTTCACTTGGAACACGCGGAAGCATCGTTACGAGACCGCATACCGTGAGCACGGTCTCGACGGCATTCTTCCGGTGGTTGTTACAAAAGAGGATTTCGATAAGGAAGGCACTCTCCCGGTGTTTGTCCTGCGGGTGAAAGACGACGCCGGAAATGTCAGCGAGAGGAAGTACAAACTCAACACGCCGATCGTGAGAAGGGTCCTGGCGCCTGGGGAAGTGCCTTCGAGACCTGCCAAGAAGCGGGCTCGATAGAGGGATGATCGCAGGCGCTTGGGTCTTCCAAATATCATAGTAAGCCATCCTTCCCAATACCGATTTCGGTATCAAGCCTGACGGTTCAAAGACTAACCTATTGAAAACAAATTGTTTGTTATTGCCGCTGTTTGGATCGTCACTTGCACAACCAGTCAGGTTCCAGTGTGTGATCGATTGTTTCGTTGCGCAGGATAGTTCAAAACAAACCCGCGATAGACGGGTGACGTAAGCGTAAGTTCTTGGAATCCCAGCTCTCACAAGTGTTTAAAAGGTCTCGACAGGTTTTGCAATCCATCGGATCGCGCGATTGTTCCCAGGGAAACCGGCCAAAGCGCTTGGATCCGATTTCAGAGTTTCGAAATTTTCGAAGGAGGCAGGAAATGCGTTTTGAACGTTTTCCTATTTTTCTAGTTGTGCTCTTGACGTTGTCGCTCGCGACAGCTCCCCTGTTTGGTCAAACGCTGACCACCGGCAACATCACCGGCACCGTGCTTGACCCTAGCCGTGCCGTTGTGCCGAACGCTCCGGTAAACCTGAAAGGTTTGGATACCGGCTCGACCGCGTCGACGACCACGAATTCCAGCGGCGGGTATAGCTTCAACTTGCTGAAGCCAGGCCGCTATCAGATCACCGTAAAGCAATCCGGCTTCGCGGAAGTGGTGCAAACGGTAGAAGTCGAAGTCGGCCAGACTTCGAAGGCGGATATCGATCTGACGGTTGCGAAGGGCACCGAAACCGTGGAAGTGTCCGGACAGGCGCCGCTCATCAATACTGAGCCGAGTCAGAATACAGCGTTCACTCAGGAAGAAGTAGCGCAGTTGCCGAGCGCCGGTGGTGACATCACCAACATCGCCGACACCGCTCCGGGCGCAGTGGTCAACGGCACCGGCGGTTACGGAAACTTCACCGTCAACGGTCTGCCGGCGACGTCAAACTTGTTCACCATCAACGGCGAAAACGACATGGACCCGTACTTCAACATCAACAACTCGGGCGCGTCGAACCTTACGCTGGGCCAGAACGAGATTGGTGAAGCTACGGTCATTACGAACCCCTACGGCGGACAGTATGGACAGCTTGCCGGCGCACAGGTTACGTACGTGACGAAGTCGGGCACCAACCAATTCCACGGAAACGCGATGTACTGGTGGAATGGACGATTGCTGAATGCCAACAACTGGATTAATAAGGAAGCGCAACAGTTCGTTCACAACAACATCGATCCGACACAACCTGCCAACCAGCCTGGTTTTTCCAATGCGAACCAGTGGGCGACTTCGTTTGGCGGCCCGATTGTCAAGAACAAGACGTTCTTCTTTGTAGATTTCGAGGGCATGCGATTCTTGCTGCCAAACGTAGATCAAGTTACGGCTCCCTCCACGCAGTTTATTACCGCCTCCGAGGCACAGGTGGCCGCGCTGCACCCGGCAGAAAGCGCCGATTACAACAAGTTGATGAGCTTCTGGGCGAACGCGCCCGGGCATTCCAGTGGAAGTCCAATCCCGAGCTAATCTAGGGGACTGCTCCACGTTGGTCCTGCCCGGCTTTAATGCTGGGACTGATCCTTGTGGAGTAACGTATATCACTACGCCGAAAGCGCTTGCCCATGAGTTTATTCTCGGCATCCGCGTGGACCAGAAGCTGGGCAATAATGACAACATCTTCGGCCGCTACAAGCTGGACCACGGATTGCAGCCAACTTCGCTGGATCCGATCAATTCCTTGTTTGACGCTAACTCTAACCAGCCTTCCTGGGATGCCCAAGATCCGAGACTCATATTTTTGGTCCGACTAAGACAAACCAGTTTACGGCCACACTCAGCCACTATGTAGCGATCTTTTCATCGACGACGGCGGCTTCCACGTTCAATTATGGGGAGGCATTCGCCAGCCTCGACCCATACAACTTCACCAGCCCGAACGCTGCTGCTGCCAGCTTCCCCCAGGGCCGCAACATCACGCAGTATCAGTTCATCGATGACTTCTCGTGGACCCACGGGAATCACACGTTCAAGTTCGGCGAGAATTTCCGCCGCTACGACGTGAGCGACCATAACTTCTTCTTCAACTCACCCCTCGTTTATGGGGGTACGGAGCGACGAGCTTGCAGCAGTTCGCTCAAGGCGAAGCGTTCCAGTACCGCAAGGCGTATATTCCCAACAACAATAACCCGATCGCTTTTTGGGGACTCGGTGCCTATGCCCAGGATGAGTGGAAGGCGACGAAGAATCTGAAGCTGACCTTGGCGTTGCGTCTGGAGCATAACTCCAACCCGGTTTGCCAGGATAACTGCTTCTCGAACCTGTTCGGCCCATTCTCGAACTCGAAATCCGTTCAGGCGGAGATCGCTTCCGGTGGCAATGGCGGTTCCCTGGATGTGCCGTACAGCTCAGACCTGAACTATGGACAGCATAAGGGCTATCCCGGCGTGGACTCGATCCTCTGGTCTCCACGCCTCGGCTTTAGCTGGGATCCTCGAGGCACCGGCAAGACGGTCATAAGCGGCGGTATCGGCCTGTTCTATGACAATCCGGCCGTCGGCATGATCGACAACATCCTGGGCTTCGGCGGGCAACCTCCGGTTTCGGTCATGTTGCGCGTCCGTTCGAATCCTGTTACGGCAGGTGTTCTGCCGTTTGACCCAGCCGGAGCTCCTGCCACATGGGCGGCGTCGGCTGCTGCCTTCAGCATGACTGAGAGCTACAACCAGATCCAAGGATCCCTGCCTTCAGGGGTGGTGTTCTCGCCTCCCGCAGGTAACGGGATCATCGGCACGATCCACTCTCCGGAGTGGCAGGAGTGGAACCTGTCCGTCCAGCAGGAGCTCAACCGCAGCACCGTGTTTATCATCAACTACGCAGGCAACCATGGAGCGCGCATCAGTTACTCCGATGCATGGCCCAATGCGTTCGACGGGTACGGGTTGTATCAGGGAACTCTGCCGACTGCGCCTGCGGCCTATAACTATTCGAACGTTACCGAATATCGGCAAGGGGCAGTTTCCAGCTACAGCGGCCTGACGTTTAGTCTGCGCAAGCAGTTCTCGCACTGGATTTCGGCCCACCTCAACTACACCTGGTCGCACAACATCGACGAGACCTCGAACGGTGGACTGTTCCAGTATGGATTCGAGGGTACCAACACGATCCTTGGGCAGATCTCCCCGACGAGCTTGAGAACTGACAACTATGGCAACTCCGACTACGACATTCGTCACCTGGTCAACGCCGACTTTGTCTTCAATCCGGAGTTCCATAAGACGGGTGGCTTGAAATGGGTCACCGAGGGCTGGCAGTTGTCCGGCAAGATGTTCTGGCGGACTGGACTTCCGTACACCCTCACTGACGGCAATCTCACTGGAACCGTTCTCGACGGTGGGGACTCGATTCCTGCCACGATCATTGGCAACGCGCAACCCGGCGGTTGCAGCAAAGCAAACGCGAGCTTTGACGCAAACTCCATCCCCGTGCCACAATGCCTCGCACCATCGGGAGTTCTGGACGCCAACAGTCCGACTTGGTTTGGCGAACCATATTCGACTCAACGCCGCAATCAGTACCGCGGACCTCACTACTTCGATATGGACCTGAACCTTTTCAAGAACTTCAAGATTTCGGAACGCTTCAACCTTGCAATCGGGGCACAGGCATTCAACGTGTTCAATCACCCCAACTTCGCTCTGCCGAACGCTTCTTACGCCAGCACCTACACTGGAGCTGCTCCTATTCCGGATCGACTTTCGGAACCATCAGCACCATGCAGGGAACGCCAACCAGCCCGTACGGCAACTTCTTGGGCTTTGACTCCTCTCCGCGCGTGATGCAGGTCAGCGCGAAGCTGGTGTTCTGACCTTAGGAAGTGAACCAAATCCAGGCCGGCCGCAAGGCCGGCCTTGTTTTTTTCAATACGCATTGAGCGATTCACGGAAATCACAGTCAGGTCAAGCCGCCTGATCTATAATTTGCGCATCTCAGGACTTGAGGTGAATTTATGAAGCAGTTGGGCATCGCGTTCACTGGCATGCTGCTCTTTGCGATGTTGTGCTATGGGCAAGGACACATCTTCTGCTCCGGCGCAAGCGCCGGCCGCGGTTGGGCACGGAGCATTTCCAGTCAAGGTTTCAAAGACGCTGGATTCCAGCAAACTGAAGCAGGACGATGCGATTGAAGTCGAGACCGCCGGGTCCTTTAAGCTGGCCGACGGTACATTGGTGCCAAAAGGGTCGAAATTAGAGGGTCGTGTGGTTTCGGCGAAGGCTCGTTCCAAAGGCGACCCCGCCTCGGAACTGACGCTTGCCTTCGACAAGCTGAACATTCAAGGTGGAAAAAAACTCTCTCTAAAGGGTACGGTGCAGGCGGTGCTTCCTCCAGCCGAGGAGCCGATGGGGCCGAACATGGCGACAGCGGGCACATCGCAAGGGGGGAGCGGGGCGGGCGGGGGCTCCGGCGGTGTGGGATTGACCAATACCAAGAATGGCTCAAACATGGAGTCGTCGTCAGTCCCTCAGGCCGCGATGGATACCAAGGCTGTGGGTGTGCAAGGGATGCACGATCTGCAGTTGGACAACGGAGTCCTCACATCGAAAGGGAAGAACGTGAAGCTCGGCGGCGGCGTGCGGATGATCGTGCACGTCGACATCCTGGGCTAGGCTCTCTTTCGGCACCGATTCGTAGTTTCCCCGAAATTAATGGCGCGGCTTTCGCCGCGCCATTTTTCTTCGCCGACCAAACTCTCTTGCCGTCCGCTTCACTTCCCGAAAATCACATAGTGGTAGCTGGTGGCCATGAAGAACAGCAGCGGTACCGACAAGAAGAAATTCGTCCGCGATGCCAGAAACGCCTGGCGCGCCATGGTTGCGGCCTCCGCCGGCGGCGTGCCCGCCAGCGTCCCCCGGATGATTTTCTTATTGTTCGGCCAGATGATGCCCCAGACGTTGAACAGCATCACAATGCCGAAGCCGCCGCCCACGCCGATCGAGAGCACGTGGTTGTCATCCTGTCCGACGGGCGTGTAGTTCACGAATAGCCAGGCTGCGGCAATGCAGAGCACCGTGGTGATCGCGCCCAGAACGTATCCGCTGGGCGTCATTTTCTTGATCACCATGAAAAGGATGAACCAGACCGCGATCCACAGCAGCAGGAAAAATCCGATCGTGGCGCCCCCGCTGCGGCCGGTGCGCTCAGCGTCCGGCCCAACGTAGAACTGGCCCCAGTACCAGAAGCCCAAAAAGACCGTCAGTAGCGCACTCCAGCGGAACCAGTTCAGGGCGGGCAAAGTGAGATACTGAAAAATCTTCGGCTTGAGGCCGGCGTCCACCTGCTTCATGAACGGAACGTTAATCAGGTTGAAAAAATAAAGCAGGCCGACCCATGTGATGCCGGCGATGATGTGGAACCAGCGCAAAATGAGTTGGGTGGCTTCCGCGCCAGTGTGGGTGGGCATGACCAGAGATGCGGCCACTGCGACGAGATGCTGCATTAGGATTTCCTCCGCCTACTTGTTCGCCAAATCTGGAACTGCAGGTTGTTGGGGGTCCCCGAATGTCCTCGGACTACGGGGCATTCGGCGAAGAGACATCCAGGCTGCAAATGAAAGAGTAAACTCGCGGCCCCCGGAATCGTGTCCCGCGGCGTCGAGTCGAGGAAAGTCTGCACTTTGCGGCGAGCGCTGTCAACCCGCGGCGGGGACCGTGGCGAGGATCGCCGGCCAAGTTCCAGTTGAAAAGCGCCGCGGATCGCCGTATGGTACTGACATCTACCCACGGGAGGCGCCACCCCAAGATTTGGAGCGCGCGGCCTGTGGGGTTGTCCCCCCTTGTTCCTGCGGCAGCGGAAGGCCTCCGGAACATGCTGTGGCATTGACCGGTTCATGGGCGCCTGTGGACTGGTGACTGGCAATTTCGCAGTCTACAAATCTTCGCAGTTGGCACAACAAGGAGATCGGCGATGGACAGCAATAAGCCGGCGCAGAACATTCAGGATTCCTTCCTCAACACGGCCCGCAAGGAGAGACTCAGCATCACGATTTATCTGCTGAGTGGGGTGAAGTTAACGGGCCGCATCCGCTCTTTCGACAAGTACTCCGTCGTGCTGGAGGCGAACGGTCAGGAGCAACTCATCTTCAAGCATGCCATCTCCACCGTCGTGATGGGGCGGGTGGCGTCGACACACGCCCACGCTCCGCATCCGGAGAAGACGGTATCCGGAACGGCAGCAGCGCCGGTGGTCGCGGCGAGTGCTTCGGGCACCGAAGGATAGGGCGTTTTCGGTTTGGCAAGTTCCAGCAAGAAATCCCGCGGCGGGGCGCGCACAGTCAGACGTGTGCCGCTCGGCGCACCGGTCGTCCGCCGGGAGCCGGAACGCGAGCGCGCGTTTCTGGTTGGGATCGAGGTGCGCACGCGCGGACGCAGCGGCGCCAAGGGAACGGTCACCGCGCAGGCGTCGGCTGCGCGCGATGCAGCCGCGATGCCAACGGCGAAAGCCGAATCAGTCGCAAAGTCCGGCAAGCCCAGCATTCCCGAGTTCGATGCGGACGAGTCGCTGGCCGAGTTGCGCACGCTGGCCGAGAGTGCCGGTGCTGAAGTCGTTGGCGAGATCCTGCAGCGGCGCGACCGGCCCGATCCGGCTACCTTGATTGGTGCGGGCAAGCTCGAAGAAATTGCGGGCGCGGCGGCCTCGGCGGATGCCGATGTTCTTCTCTTCGATCACGATCTCAGCCCTTCTCAGCAGCGCAATATTGAAAAGATCATTCAGCGGCGGGTCATCGACCGCACCCAGCTCATCCTCGACATTTTTGCGAAGCACGCGCGTACACGGGAAGGCCAGTTGCAGGTCGAACTGGCACAGCTGCAATACATGCTGCCGCGGCTGGCCGGACACGGCATTGAAATGTCGCAACTCGGCGGCGGCATTGGCACGCGCGGTCCCGGTGAAACGAAATTGGAAACGGACCGCCGCAAGATCGCGCGCCGCGTACGGAATGTAGAACAGCAGATTGAAAACGTGCGTCGCATTCGCGCCCAGCAGCGGCAGCGTCGCGAGTCGGCTCCGGTTGCGACCGTTGCGCTCGTGGGGTATACGAACGCGGGCAAGTCAACGCTGTTCAACGCGCTCACGCAGGCCAAGGTGCTGGAGTCGCCCCGCATGTTTGCCACGCTCGATCCGACGATCCGCGGCGTGGAGCTGCCGTCGAAGCGCAAAGTGCTCCTGTCCGATACCGTGGGATTCATTCGCAGCCTGCCGCACACGCTGGTCTCGGCGTTCCGCGCGACGCTGGAAGAGGTGCAGCGGGCGTCGCTGATTCTGCATGTGTCCGATGCCAGCAGCCGTCTCTCGGCGGAGCAGGACGCACAGGTGGAGATTGTCCTGAAGGAACTGGAAGCGGAGAAGAAGCCGCGCCTGCGCGTGATGAACAAGATTGACCTGCTGGACGAGGAAGTAGCGAAGAGCCTGCAGGCTGACGCGATGCGTGGAGATTCGAAAACGGTCTACGTCTCGGCCGTGGAAGGCACCGGGCTTGACAGACTGCTCGAGCGCATCGACTCTCTGATCGAGGAAGACAGCGTGAGCCGTGTGCATCTGCGCGTTCCACAGAAAGAAGGCAAGCTACTCGCCATGCTGGAGGCGAAGGCGCGCATCTACTCGCGGACGTACGTCGATGGAGCGGTAGATCTCGAGGTCGAAGCTCCGCAATCGGTTGTGCGCAAGGTAAGAGCGTTCGTTATGCGGTAAACTTTGTCGGCTTGGGTTGGGCTCGACCGCAGCATTTCCCGGAAAGCCTGCCCGGAGGCAAAGAATGAAGGTGCGCCGATCACTCCTACCGCTTTGTGCCGCAGCTGTTCTTTTCGCTCCATTCCACTTGTTGGCCAGCGACACGGTTCTCATTCACGGCCACATCTACACGGGTAACGCGAAAGCCCCATGGGCACAGGCTCTGGCCATTACGGGCACCCGCATCGATGCGGTGGGGACAGACCAGGAAATCCTGAGCCGGAAACAGGCGCAGACCCAGGTCATCGATCTGCAGGGACGGACCGTGATTCCCGGCATCTCCGATTCTCACATGCACATGTGGTTCGGCGCGCTGGCGCTGGACGGGTTTAATTTGTCCACGCCCGAGGGCAGTGTTACTCCAGACGATCCCGACGCGCTGGTCAGCCGGATCAAGGCCTACGCCGCGAACCATCCCAGCGATAAAGTTCTCTTCGGCCGGGCCGATTTCAATACCACGCCGCCTTGGACCCCGACTCACGAGTTGCTGGATCGCGCCGTGGCCGACCGCCCCGTCGTTGTGCATAACACCGCGGAGCACGCCCTCTGGCTGAACGCCAAGGCGCTGGCTCTGGCGGGAATCACCGACCAACCTCTGCTGGATCCCGCAGAAGAACGAAACATCATTCGCGATGCCAGCGGGCACCCCGGCGGGATTCTGCTGGAAGCGGCCATGGCGGTAATGGAACGCGCCCTGGTCGATCAGTTTTCGCGCGACGAGAAGCTGGCGCTGTTACGCGACGCTTCCCATCACCTGAACTCGTACGGCATCACCAGCGTCGTCAACGCGACCGGAAATCTGCAGGAGATTGAACTCTACGCCGCTTTGCGCGATCGCGGCCAGCTCACCGTGCGTACCCGGACGTCCTTCGGGGCCGTGGCCGTGAACCATCACCTGACACCCGAATTTCTGGCGGACCTGGAGAAAGCTCGCACGCTCTATCACGATGATTTCGTTTCCGCCAATCTGGTGAAATTCTTTGTCGACGGGGGCACTGGACTGGTCCCGCCGCTGACCTACGAGCCGGCGGAATACAAGAAGCTGGTTCTCGAGCTGGACCGGCGCGGATATCAGATCATGACTCACACCTATCGTCCTGACTCGTCGAGACTCGTCGTCGATACCTACGAAGAAGTCGAGAAGGTGAACGGGCCGCGCGACCGCCGCCTCAGGATCGAGCATGGAGATTTTCTGCCCGCACAGGATATTCCGCGGGTGGCGAAGTCCTCCATGGTTGTCAGTATGCAGCCGAGCTTCTGCTGCGACGAGAACGGTTCCAACTACGATCCCAAGGATCGCACCACGACCGACCGGTGGCAGAGCATCGAAAAGAGCGGCGCCCGGTTGGCCTTCGGCAGTGACTGGCCGTGCATCTGGCCGCCGGATCCGTTTGTGGCTATTCAGCAGGCGGTCACGCGCCAAATCTGGAAGCCGGCAAGCGGCAGTGATTTTCCGGGAGCAGTCTTCGACGGCGCCGGACAGCAGGGTGACATAGCGACGAAAGACGTCTACACGCCCGAGGAGCGCCTCTCCGTCGAACAAGCTGTGAAGGCCTACACCCAGGGATCGAGCTTCGCGAGATTTTCTGACGACAAGTTGGGAACGCTCGAGGTCGGGAAGGAAGCCGATCTCGCGGTGCTTTCGCAAGACATCTTTTCGGTGAAGCCGGAAGAAATTTCGAAGACGAAAGTGCTGACGACGATGGTCGCGGGCAAGGTGGTTTTCGCGGCAGGAAAGTGAGCGCGCGTTCTGACTGCACGAAACGCGCGAGCTGCAGATAATTTTAAATGGGCCGGCAACCAAACCGGTTGGAAAGGCGAAGAATCTTCAGCGTTGTTGCCGAACCCCACCGACAAGCGGCGGGACAAGAGTGTTGATCAGGTCCGTCTCTTCGTTTTTTCGAGCCCGTTCGTCAGAATTGAGGTGAGCAAGTATGTGTGTGGCTCCGAAACGGATGGCCGTCCGCTCAGCGTCAAGGCTGGCTAGCCGCTGGCTAAGGCTGGAGCTCTGGCCGATGTAGACCGGTTCCCACTGTCCGGCAGAATTGCGCTTAGCGTAGACATAATTCCCTGGCTCGTCCTTAAACGTTGTGTTGATCGGGTAAACCCAGTAGGTATACTGGCCCAATCGACCGCGCAATTCGACGCTTGTCTCTACTGTAGCCACGACTCTCCTTTTGACAATGATAACCCGATCTTAATAGTTGGGGACAGACAACCGCATATTGCAAAACTTCGCTGAGCCTTCGACGTCCGGGAACAGGGACCTATGATTGATGTTCATTCTGTTCAAGGTCCGCAGAATTTCAAAGCGGTCGCCCCTCTTTTCAGGTACTACGATTTTTACCAACGCTTTGTTTTCAGTGCTCCCCTTGAAGTGTGCTGAAACCCATTTTTCGATATCAACGCCAGTTGTGCCCTTGGTGAAGAGCCCGCCTTGGCTCACGAGCCTGGCATTCTCGTCGGTCTCGGGAGTAATGAACTCGACGATGTCAGGCCGAGCGGGGCTGTCGGACGGCTGAGCTTTTGTTATGCTCTCGCATCGTAAGTCTATCAGTGGACGGGAAAGGGCAAAAACTGCACGTGTCCCGCTCTGTGTCCTGTTGGGCTCTTCGAATGCAAAGTAAAGGGCAACGAAGGGGGATTCCGTCCAGTCCAACAGAGGTGTCCACAGGCCGTAATGCTGTCCCAATGCCCAGCGGCCCTGCTCAACAAGCGGCTGTGGATTCGCGCCACGCCGAGCCCTAGCCGCTAGTTGAAATTGCTCTAGGTGTCTTGCCATAGCTCTGGCGCTATTAGTCCCCGGTTCCAGCGCTCTTATTGCTCGGTCGAGCGAACTTTCCAGCCTCCACGACGACATCCGCTGCCCACGAAAAATGTAGTCTTGCGGGCTCGGAAGCGTCTGGTTCACGTAGTCGTAGAAATTCCGCCAAGAGACGAGCCTTACCTCCTGTATTCCGTTCACCACAGAAGGAGAGGATGATCTGACCGTGTTCATCAAAACGTCCGGCTAGTTCAAATAGCAGATGTTCGTTGGATATCCGGCAATGTAGAATCGCTCGTCGACAAATCCCTCTTCGTCTCAAAAATTTAAATGGGCCGGCAACCAAGAAGCGGTGACATTCCTTGGCTATCGGCCCATTCGATCCTGAATTGGATCGGAGGTGATATTTCAATGCTAATCCTCTTTTGGCTGAAGTCAAGGGATATGTGCAGAAATCTGCGCGAGGCACGTGCCGGAGTCTGCGACCCAAGCGCGACCCAAGCTAAATCCATTGTTTCCATGAAGCTGCAGCACCTATCAAAGCGTGCGGCGTTCTCGTGCAAGGCTTTCCCAATTTGCAAATTCGCGGGCTGAAACGATCTTGTTCGCGTTGACATAAACTCCTTTACACGTTTAGACTTAACAGTTTTCATAGCCCTCATTTTCCCGGTCTACAGATCAGCACGTCTTGTTTAGCGCCACATGGATCAGACGCTCCAACAACTAGGGGAATTACTGCTCGGAGCAGTGCCGACAGTGATCCTGCTGGCGTTGCTCTACGCCCTGTACACGGCGATTGTGCACAAGCCGCTGCAGCGCGTCCTCGCCGAGCGGCGCAGCAAGACCGAAGGCGCAGTCGAGAAGTCGCGCGCCGATATTGCCGCGGCCGAGGCGCGCACGGCGGAGTACGAACAGAAGCTGCGGGAAGCGCGCGCGGCGGTGTTCCGCGCGCAGGAAGCGAAGCGACAGGCGGCGTTGCAGGCCCGAACGGCGGCGCTGAACGAGGCGCGCAGCAAGGCTCAGGCGCAGGTGCAGGCGGCGAAGAAAGACATCGAGGGCGATCGGGTCGCGGCCGAGTTGGGATTGCCGGCCGACGCGGCGGCACTGGCGCAGGAAATCGTGAAGCGCGTTCTGCAGCCGGCAGGAGCCGGACAATGATCCTATTAGCGATGATGACCTCCAGGAAGACAGCCGCCACAAGGATCGTTCGGGCGACTTTGCTGGCGCTGCTGATGCTGGGTTTCTTGAGCATCGTCCCGTTGCGCGCCCAGGAGGCCCCCGCATCTCCAGAGCAGAAGCAGGAAGCGGGGAAATCCGCGGAACAGCCCGGTAGTCCAGGGGGTCAGCTGGCGCACGAGAGCAAGGAAGCCGCCGGAGAAGAAAAGGACGAGATGGCGGAATTCAAGGAATCGGCCTCCGTCCGCTGGATCGCGAAGCATACCGGACTCAATCTGCAGCATTCTTACTGGTTGAGCGTCGTATTGAACTTCGTGGTGATTGCCGCGGTCATCGTCTGGGCCGGACGCAAATATTTGCCGGGAATGTTCCGTGATCGCAGCGCCGCCATTCAGAAGGCCATGCAGGAAGCCCAGATGGCCAGCGAAGAAGCCCGCCGCCGGCTGGCGGACATCGAATCGCGCCTCATGAAGCTCGACGTCGAAATTGGCATGATGCGAGATGCCGCCGAGCGAGAAGGCGTGGCCGAGGAAGCCCGCATCCTGGCCGCGGCCGAAGAAGACAAGCGTAAGATCATCAGTTCCGCCGAGCAGGAAATTGCCGCCGCTGCCAAGGCCGCGCGCCGGCAGCTGACCGCGTACGCGGCTGATCTTGCCGTGGGGCTGGCGCGAAAACAGATTCACGTGGACGCCGGCACCGATCAGGCCCTGGTCCGCAACTTTGCAAAAGAGCTGGGCGCGTCTTCGGACGACTCCGGAAAGGGTAGGAACTAGACCGTGGCTTCCGTGGCCAGCACCTACGCCCGCGCCTTCGCTGACGTCGTCGTCAGCGCGCACCTCGATGCGAATCGAGCCGTGGGCGGATTGCGCCGGATCGCCACTTTACTGACCGAGAGCCAGGACTTGCGGCGCGTCTGGGAAAATCCAGCCGTGCCCGCCGAGCAGAAGCGCAAGCTGCTGGATGCGATTGTGCACCGCGAGGGAATCGAGCATCATGTGCGCAATCTGGTCGCGATCCTGATCGATCACCGCCGCATCCAGTTCCTGGGACGAATCATCGAGCAACTCAAGAAGGAACTCGATGCGCGCATGGGATTCGCCGAAGCCCACATCACCAGCGCTCGCGAACTGGGCGATGCCGAGAAGCGCGCGCTTGAAGCGCAGATCGAAAAAGTTACTGGCAAAAAGGTCCACGCCCAGTTCGGCCTGGATGCGTCCCTGCTGGGCGGCGCGGTAGTCCGCGTCGGCAGCACGATTTACGACGGTTCAGTGAAGGGCCAGTTGGAGAAGATACGAGAAGCGATTAGCTCGTGAGCTGCGAGCTTTGAGCTGCGAGCTTGAGCGGTCCGATGGTTGCTCTGACTCGAAGCTCGAAGCTCGAAGCTCGGAGCTGGCAGGTGAAAAAGGCTAAGAGCTGATTTTATGGCACAAATCAAAGCAGACGAAATTTCGAAACTGATCCGCGAGCAGATCGAGAACTACGAAACCCAGATCTCCGTGGACGAGACCGGCACGGTCATCACGCTCGGCGACGGTATCGCGCGCGTCTATGGACTCGACAAGGTCATGGCCGGCGAACTCCTCTCCTTCCCGCACGGCGTGGCCGGAATCGCCATGAACCTGGAAGAAGACCAGGTCGGCGTGGTGCTGCTCGGCGAATACACCGAAATCAAGGAAGGCGACGAAGTCAAGCGCACGGGACGCATCATGAGTGTTCCCGTGGGCGACGCGATGATTGGACGCGTCGTGAACTCGCTCGGCGAGCCTATCGACGACAAGGGCCCCATCGCCAGCGACAAGTTCATCGCCCTGGAGCGTATCGCTCCCGGCGTCATCGATCGCCAACCCGTACGCGAGCCCATGGCGACTGGGCTGAAAGCCATCGACAGCATGATTCCCGTCGGCCGCGGCCAGCGCGAATTGATCATCGGCGACCGCCAGACCGGCAAGACCGCCGTTGCCCTCGACACCATCATCAACAGCAAAGGCAACGATCTGATCTGCATCTACAACGCGATCGGTCAGAAGCGTTCCTCGATTGCCCAGGTGGTCAAGATTCTCGAAGATGCCGGCGCGATGGAATACACCATCGTCGTGGCTGCATCCGCGTCAGAGCCCGCCCCCATGCAGTACATTTCGCCGTATGCAGCATGCGCCATGGGCGAGTATTTCCGCGACTCCAAGCGGCATGCGCTGGTCATCTACGACGATCTTTCGAAGCACGCGGCGTCGTACCGCGAGATCTCGCTGCTGCTGCGGCGTCCCCCGGGACGCGAGGCCTATCCCGGAGACGTTTTCTATCTTCACTCCCGTTTGCTGGAGCGCGCTTCCAAACTGAGCGACAAGATGGGCGGCGGATCGTTGACCGCGCTGCCGATCATTGAAACGCAGGCCGGCGACGTTTCCGCATACATTCCGACCAACGTGATTTCGATTACCGACGGCCAGATCTATCTGGAAACCGACTTGTTCAACCAGGGCGTGCGCCCCGCGGTGAACGTAGGTCTGTCAGTGAGCCGCGTCGGCGGCAGCGCGCAGATCAAAGCCATGCGGCAGGTGGCCGGAACGTTGAAACTTGAACTGGCGCAATATCGCGAACTGGCAGCCTTCGCGGCTTTCGGCAGCGATCTGGACAAGGCCACGCAGGCCCAGTTGAATCGCGGACAACGCTTGGTCGAACTGCTCAAGCAGAACCAGTTCTCGCCGCTGCCGTTTTCGAAGCAGATTCTGATCATCATGGCCGGCACTGGCGGATTTCTCGACGACCTGCCGGTTGCTCAAGTGCGCGCGTTCGAAGCCGAACTTTTCAAATATGTAGACTCGACGAATCCCGGCATCCTGCGCACCATCATGGAGAAGAAGATTCTCGATGACACGCTGAAGACCCAGTTACAGAACATCATTAAGGAAGCGAAGCAGCAGTTCGTAGCATCGCAGGAAGCGGCAGCGAAGTAAGCGAGGCCGGTGATGGCGGAGATCCTTCGCTGCGCCTGAAAAACGGCTACGCTCAGGAAGACAGGATTTTGATTTTGGCTGACGACCAACGACCGATGACTAACGACTGATGGCAAACATTCTCGACATCCGTCGCCGTATCCGCAGCGTGATCAACACGCGGCAGATCACCAAGGCCATGAAAGTGGTCTCGGCGGCGAAGTTGCGCCGCGCACAGGAGCGGGCCCTGGCGGCGCGCCCTTACGCGCAGATGCTCACGAATGTCCTGAAGTCTCTGGTGGCGCGGGCGGAGATTTACGATCCCGAGACGGGCGAGCCGAAGCATCCCCTGCTCGCGCAGCGCGAAGAGAAGAATATCCTACTGGTCGTGGTGACCGGCGATAAAGGGCTGGCAGGCGCGTTCAACGCCAACATCACAAAAGCTGCCACGCGTTTCCTGGAATCCAAAGCCGGCAAGAATGTCGACATTGAAGCCGTCGGCCGCAAGGGGCGCGACTTCCTGCGCCGCCGTTATCCGGCCGCGAATGTGCAGACGAAGAGTCTGGCAGAACTCGTCGACTCGATCGAAGCCGAACCCGAAGAGACAGAGCGTGCGGGAGCGACTCAGATCACCGGCGAACACGTCGGCGTTCTCGGCAAGGTGGAATTCGCGCAGGCCGCAGCGCTGGCCGGGAATGTGATCCGGCGCTATTGCCGTGGGGAGATCGACTCGGTTTACATTGTCTTCAACGAATTCAAGTCGGTGATCGCGCAGCGCCTCATCGTGGAGCAGGTCCTTCCCATCGAACAGATCGGTGAGCAGACCGTCCGCCTGGTCGAGGAGATGACGGAAGAAGAAAAGAAAAAAGCCAAAGAGGCCGCGGTGAGTGCAGGCGTTGGTTTGCGCGGGCCTGAGCACGCTGAAGAAGTCGCTTCGCAATTCGGCACCGCGCAGGTGGACTACATTTACGAGCAGAAGCCGGAAGATTTGTTCCGCGCCCTCTTGCCGAAATATGTAAGCATCCAGGTTTTCCGTGCCCTGCTGGAATCGGTGGCCGCCGAACATGCGGCGCGCATGACCGCGATGGATTCGGCCACCAACAACGCCACTGACATGATCGATTCGCTGACGCTGGCGATGAACCGCGCCCGCCAGGCGAAGATCACGAAAGAGATCATCGAAATCGTCAGCGGCGCGGCGGCGATGTAAGCGAGCTTCGAGCCCTGAGCTACGAGCTTTGAGTCAGCGTGATGATGCAAGATTGAAAACAGAAGTAGGAACACCAGTACCGGATGCCGAATGCTAGAGAGGTGGGGGGTACTCGCCCCTCATAGCTCACAGCTCGGAGCTAACATATGCCAGAAAACGTAGGACATGTCATTCAAATCGCGGGTCCAGCGGTCGACGTGCAGTTTCACGAAGGGAAGCTGCCGCCGATCTATGAGGCCGTGAAAGTGGTCAGCGACGGTTTCACCGTGCCGAGTCCAATCAGCGTGATTCTCGAGGTGCAACAGCATCTCGGCGAGGGACGCGTGCGTTGCATCGCCATGCAGCCCACCGACGGCATGGTGCGCGGCATGAAGGCCATTGACCAGGGCGGACCGATCTCCGTTCCCGTGGGCCGCGGCACTCTGGGACGCGTGATGAACGTGATCGGCGAACCGGTCGATCAACTCGGCCCGATCGAATACAAAGAGAGAATGCCGATTCACCGTCTCGCCCCGGCTTTTGACGAGCAGGCCACGAGCGCGGAAATGTTCGAGACCGGTGTAAAAGTCATCGACCTGATCCAGCCCTTCTTGAAGGGCGGCAAGATCGGTCTATTCGGTGGCGCGGGCGTGGGCAAGACCGTCGTCATCATGGAATTGATCAATAACGTCGCCAAGAATCACGGCGGATTTTCCGTGTTTGCCGGGGTTGGTGAGCGTACCCGTGAAGGCAACGACTTGTGGCTGGAAATGTCGGAGTCGGGCGTCATCAAGCCGGGCAAACCGGCGGAATCCAAGGCCGCGCTGATCTACGGCCAGATGACGGAGCCCCCAGGGGCGCGTCTCCGCGTAGCGCTGACCGGACTGACGGTCGCGGAATACTTCCGCGACGCCGAGGGCGCCGACACTCTGCTCTTCATCGACAACATTTTCCGATTCACTCAGGCTGGTTCGGAAGTTTCCGCGTTGCTGGGCCGCATGCCCAGCGCCGTGGGCTACCAGCCCAACCTGGCGACGGAAATGGGCGAGTTGCAGGAGCGCATCACGTCGACCAAGAAAGGTTCCGTCACGTCCGTGCAGGCGATTTACGTCCCTGCCGACGACTTGACTGACCCCGCCCCGGCGACCACGTTCGCTCACCTCGACGCGACCACGGTGCTTTCGCGTGCGTTGACGGAAATCGGAATCTATCCCGCCGTCGATCCTCTGGCTTCGACCTCGCGCATTCTCGATCCGCGCATCGTCGGCCAGGAGCATTACGACGTCGCGCAGACCGTGAAGAAGACGCTGCAGACCTACAAAGATCTGCAGGACATCATCGCGATTCTCGGTATCGACGAGTTGACCGAAGATCAGAAACTCACCGTCGCTCGCGCCCGCAAGATTCAGCGCTTCCTGTCGCAGCCGTTCCACGTCGCCGAGCAGTTCACCGGCGCCGCGGGACGTTACGTCAAGATCGCCGACACCGTAAAGGGCTTCAAGGCGATCGTGGAAGGCAAATACGACGACATCCCCGAGCAGGCGTTCTACATGAAGGGCCCAATCGAGGAAGTCCTGGAAGCAGCAGAGAAGATGAAGGCAGCAGCGTAAGACGGTCGCTGGTCGTTTGTCGTTAGCGGAGCAGTGCTGATGCCAGCGATCGGGCCAACGACCAACGACTAACGACCAATGGCTGATACTTTCAAACTCGAGATCGTCACGCCGGAAAAGAAAGTGGTCGACGCGGCGGCCGAAGAAGTTCAGATTCCCGGCAAGAACGGCTATCTGGGCGTCATGCCGGGCCACGCCCCGCTGATCACAGAACTGGCCGTCGGCGAGATTAGTTTCCGCGAGAATTCTGTCGAGCAGCGCCTTGCAGTCGCATGGGGATTCGCGGAAGTGCTGCCCGACAAAGTGACGATTCTCGCCGAGACCGCCGAGCGCCCATCAGAAATCGACGTGGATCGAGCCCGCAAAGCCAAAGACCGCGCCGAACAACGGCTCGCGAGCGGCGACACAACCGTCGACGTCGACCGCGCCCTCGATGCGCTGCAACGCGCCGAAGCCAGGCTAGAAGTCGCGGCGAAAAAATAACTGCAAAATCCGGAAATCGCCCCGCGCTCGGCTTATACAATTGTGCCGTTTCCCCGGAGGAAACGGCCCATGAAACTTCAGTCGCTTTTTCTCGCTTCATCCCTCGTCTTTTCCAGTCTGGCGACCGCTCAGCAAGCCAAGCCCGCTCCGGCTGCCCCTCCGCAACCCCCGCCGCACCTGATTACTCCTGAAGTGCATTCCGACAACAGCGTCACCTTCCGCTTCCGCGCACCGAACGCGCAGGAAGTGAAACTGGCGCGCGAAGGCGCCGAGCCCACCGCCATGCAGAAGGATGATCAGGGCGTGTGGACCGTCAACACTCCGCCGCTGTCTCCCGACTACTACGGATACTCCATCATCGTCGACGGCGTGCGCTCCCTCGATCCCAACAACAGCGGGCTTGTGCCAAACCTGCTTTCCCCAGGGAATTACGTGCATGTTCCCGGCCCGCCCTCGCTGCCGTGGGAACTGAACGACGTGCCGCACGGAGAAGTGCACCATCACTTCTACCGGTCCGCGGTTGCGAAGGACGATCGCGACTTCTACGTCTACACGCCCCCCGGCTACGATCCGAAGGCGCAGACGACCTACCCCGTGCTTTACCTGCTGCACGGCTACAGCGACGACGCCAGCGGATGGACTGCAGTCGGCCGCGCCAACGTCATCTTCGACAACCTCGTCGCGGACGGCAAGGCCAAGCCCATGATCGTCGTCATGCCTTTGGGTTACGGCACTATGGAGATGGTTCGCGTCGGTTGGGGCGGCATCATGAGCAGTCCCGAAGTTCGGGAACAGAGTTTCCTGAAATTTCGCGAGGCGCTTCTCACCGAAATCATGCCGAAAGTTGAGAACGAATATCGCGTGATCCAAGATCGCAACTCGCGCGCGATTGCGGGACTCTCCATGGGCGGCGCCGAGTCGCTGCGAACTGGACTGAACGCCCTCGACAAGTTTGCCTGGATCGGAGCCTTCAGCGCGGGCGGACTTCCCGAACCATACGAGAAGACTTTTCCCGACTTAAGCTCGAAAGCGACCGAGCAGATTCACTTGTTGTGGATCGCCTGCGGCACGGAAGACCGGCTGATCACGCCCAATCGGAACCTGCGGGAATGGTTGAAGTCCAAGGGAGTGCAGCACACCGACATCGAGACGCCCGGCATGCATACGTGGATGGTCTGGCGTCGCAATCTGGCAGAGTTCGCAGGACTACTGTTCCGTTGAGAGCGACCCAGTTCTACCGCACATCGACGTGTTCCCGATTCTCCGCCGGCACATAATTCACCGCCGCCGTGCGCTCGAGCTTGTCCCACGCGAACTTGCGCCCTTCCAGCGCGCGTTTCAGCGTCTTGAACAGCACGATCGAGAACAGTTGGCGGTAGGCGAAGCGTTGCAGCCACACCTGGGTCAGCAGCCAGACATCCTCTTTATCGTCGGGCCGGCGGCGCTCGAGAGCAAAGGCAATCGCCGAGGCGATAAAGTCGATCACCAGGAATGCAAAGAAAAACAGCACCAGCTTGTGGAAGTCCGCCGGATCGGTGGAGTCCGGATGAAAATGTTTCTGGATGTAATACCAGACCGTGCCTACCACGAACATGATGTCGATCAACGGTGATACCAGCGGAAGCAGAATCTGGAAGATGACGATGTTGGGCAGCGCCACCCATCCCAACGGGCCTTCACGGCCGACAACTTCGCGGTGTTTATAAACCGCCTGCAGAATTCCGAAAGACCACCGGAAGCGCTGGCGCATCAAGCCGTTCGCGTGGGTCGGCGCCTCGGTGTAGGCGAGGGCCATGTCTTCGTACTCGACGCGATATCCCAACCGCAGCAAAGCCATGGTCAGATCGGCGTCCTCAGCGACGGTGTCAACGTGATAGCCGCCCGCCTCGCGCACCGCGGAAACGCGCCATGCCCCGATCGCGCCCGGCACGACACTGACTGCTCCCAGTACGTCGAGCGCGCGGCGCTCAAAATTCTGGCTGGTGATGTATTCCAAAGCCTGCCAGCGGGTCCACAGATTGACGCGGTTTCCAACCTTGGCATTGCCTGCGATGGCGCCGACTTTGGGATTGATGAAATGTGGCACCAGTCGTGAAATCGCATCCGGCGCGATGATGGTGTCGGCGTCAATGCCTACGAAAAGCTCCGCGTCCCCAATGTGCTCGATGCCGTAGTTGAGTGCCTCGGCCTTGCCCGAGTTCGGTTTCCCGAGGATCAGCACGCTCCCCGCGGCAGTTTCTGCCGCGAAGGCATTGCGCGCGACTTCGAGCGTGCGGTCCTTGGAGCCGTCATCGATGACAATCACGCGCAGGTTCGGATAGTTCGAATTGAGCGCCGCGCGAATCGTGCGCTCGATAACTTTTTCTTCATTGTAGGCGGGAATCAACACCGCAACTTTCGGCTTGTAAGACGCCACCTCCGCAGGCTTGCCGAAAATCTTTTCGTGCAGCCGGTCATAGACCGCCGCGGCGCCGATGAAGATGAGCCGCCCCGTCATCAGCAGATCGCCCACCAGGAAGATCCAGGTGATGCCGACGATCCCGGCATCGAAAAGAAAGAAGCCGAATCGGTCGAGCCGGGCAGCCCACAGCTCGCCGGCAGGCAACGGTGCCATTACGTCGGTGCGGGTTTTGCCTATCAGTTCGTACACCGGCGCAATTTCATATCCCCGGGCCCGGATGCCGTCGATAATCATGGGCAGCGCGCGCACGGTTTCGGCGCGATTGCCCCCGCCATCGTGCAGCAGCACGATGTTGCCGCAGCGTAGATCTTCCTGCCGGCAGGGCGGCAGGTGCGCCAGCACATATGAAGAAATTTTCTCCGCCGAAGGGTCCCCGCTCCAGTCGTTCGGATCGATCCGATTCCCGACTGTGATATATCCCATATCCTGCGGAATCTCGAGCGGGCGGACCTGGTCGGCGGTGTCGGGCTCTTCATCAATCGCATAGGGCGGCCGCATCAAAGTGGTGCGAACGCCTATCAGGCTGGCGAAGAGTCGCTCGGTGAGATTTAGTTCCACCTTCATGTATGCGGTGGAAATATTGCTGACATCGGGATGGGTGAAGGTGTGGTTTCCGACCGTGTGGCCTTCGTTGTATATCCGCTTCGCGATGCCGGAGAACTTGTCCGTCTGGATTCCGATCAGGAAGAAGGTGGCCGTCGCGTTCTTCTCCTTGAGTACGTCGAGAATCTTCGGTGTCCACTGAGGATCCGGGCCGTCGTCAAATGTGAGCGCAACTTTGTTCGGGCTGTACCCATAACGCCCCACACGGTAGGGTTCGGGCAAAGTCTGGAAGACCTCGTCGGAGATCAAGTGGCTGTTGGCATCGACCGTCAGATCGCGAGTGCCATGCGCCGGCTTGTCTTCGATGCGCAGGATTTCGCCCTGGCCCTCCATGTCGACTTCGGCGCCGGGCGGGACATCTCTGAGTTTGTCAGTGGCGCCGGCGTCTCCCGGAACGTCCCACACGCGCCACAGCGACCGGTCTTCGCTTCCGAGGCGCCACAGAGCGAACGTCTGGATCCCAAGATTCTGCGCTGCTCGCATCTGGTTCAACGCCGTCACCGCATCGAGGAACCAGATGTCGTGCCGCAAACTGTGTTCGTCGAGGTAGCTGAAGTGCGGGTTCATGGCGTCGTCATCGAAGTTGACGTCCTCTTCCGAATCCCGCGCCGCCAGCCACGCATCCTGCACGCTCACGGTAGAGTCGTGCACCTCCGGAGGCAGGCTGCCTTTCTTCGGCTTCAGCACCCAGTCGTAGCCATAGTTGGCGATCGCACAGATGATTTTTTCCTGCGGAATGACGCTCTTGGCAAACGTCAGGTTCTGCACGAACCAGTCCTGCGAACTCACGGGGCCGGACTCAGCGCCGGGATAGTGCTCGTCGTAATTCATTAGCACGACGCCGTCGACCGCTGCGGCGATCGACGGGTAATCGTATTCGTTGTTGTGAGCCTGTACAGCGACGTAGAGCTTCATGCCGCGCGCATGCAGATCGGCCGACAATTCTTGCAGCAGCGCGACGTAGCCTTTCTGTGCGCTCTGCGGGAACGTCTCGAAGTCGATCATGAGGCCGCGGTAGTGTCCGGACGAGAGAAACTGGGAGGCTTGCTGCCGGAACAGTGCCCGCGCACTCGGATTATTCAGAAACCCGGCAATGTCTCCCACCCAGTTCACGCCGTCGGAGTTATTCACCATGGGGAAGACCTCCATTCCGGGGTCTTCCGTTTTCAAGAAGGGCATAACTCGGTCGTCAACGGGCAGCACCGTGCTGCCCTGCACGACATCGAAATATTTGTTGGTTTGATCGTCGACGCCCTGCAGCCGCCCATCCGCCGAGAGCACGTGCAGCCAGTCGGGATAGAGAATGTCGATCTGGTGAGCGTAAGCGCGCAGCGATGAGAAACTGGCTGCATCCCACGGCACGTAGAAGGCGGCGCGAATTCCTTCACTCTGGTTCAGCTTGACTTGCGATGCCGCCAGCTTCGACTTGCGATGCGAGCGGGCGGCTTGCTTCTTTTGGCGATCGCGGGCCTTCTCCTTTTCACTTTCCTTCAAAGCCTTGAAGGCGCGCTTCTGGGGCGAAAACAGGAGTTCCGGCAGCGGCTCATCGCGCAGCGCCGAATAGACGAAGAAAATAATCAGGGCAGAGACGACTACCGCCGTAGCGTCGACCAGGCGCCGCAGGCGTTTCCACCGGGCGCGTCGCGGATCATAGAAGACAGGCTGAGCCATGGGTGAGTAAGTGTTCATCGTATGCCGCGGACGGCACACGGTCAATTCTCGGCGAGGCAGGGTGAGATTACTGCTCTGCATCCTAAGATGCAATTTCCCGCCTCCGGGATTGCCACAAACGCGCTATCATTCGCCCGTGCGGGAACTCATCGGGAAGCGGGCGCGGTTCTTTGCATGGGCAAGCCTGGCGGCGCTGGGCCTTCGGCTGTTCCTGGTCGTGCGTTTTCCCGGCATAGTGGATGACTCACGGTTTTACGCCAACATCGCGGAGAACTGGCTGCAGCACGGCATCTACGGCATCACCAACTCCGGCGTCATCGTTCCGACCCTGTCGCGATTGCCCGGATATCCGGCCTTTCTAGCGGTCATCTTCGGACTTTTCGGTGACGAGAATTTCCGGGCAGTCCTGCTGGTACAGGTGCTGTTCGACCTGGCGACCTGCTTCGTGATCGCAGACATGGCCCGGCGTCTGTTCGGCGGGCGAGCCGCGCAGGCGGCGTTCCTGCTCGCGGCGCTTTGCCCGTTCCTCGCCAACTATGCCGCGTCGGCTCTCACTGAAACTCTGGAGATTTTCTTCACCGCGCTGGGTCTGCATCTGGTCTTGGTCGGCTTGGGCGTGGGCGGGACGATTCCCCAGGGGGCTCGCCGCCTGTTCGTCTGGCTTGGTTGCGGACTCTCCGTGGGTGCCGCGATCCTGCTCCGCCCCGACGGCGGGATCCTGCTCGCAGCGATCGGCGGATACCTGCTCTGGCTGCTGCTGCGCAGCTTCACGACGCAACAAGAGACTCCACCTGGTCCGCTCAACCCTTCCCCGTTTAATGCCGCTCCGCGTGCGATCCTCTGGGCGGGCATTCTGGTCGCGGTCGGCGCCACCATGCCCCTCATCCCCTGGACCGTCCGGAACCTCCACACGCTGCACCGCTTCGAGCCTCTGGCCCCGCGTTACGCGACCGATTCCGATGAGATCGTCATGAACGGTTTCAACCGCTGGGTCAAAACCTGGACTGCCGACTACGTCTCGGTGCAGGAGATCTACTGGAGCGTCCCCGGATCGGACCTCGACGTGACGCGGTTACCGCGCCGGGCCTTCGATTCCGAACCGCAGAGAGCGCAAACTGCCCAACTCTTCGCCGACTATAACCACGACCACGACATGACTCCGGAACTCGACGCCCGCTTCGCCGCGCTGGCCGCCGAGCGGGTTCATGCCGCGCCCTTGCGCTACTACGTTTGGCTTCCGATGCTGCGCATCGCCGACATGTGGCTCCGCCCGCGAACCGAGCTGTTTCCGTCCGATCCCCGCTGGTGGGAGTTCAACGACGACGTCCGCTGGCTCGCGGTCAGCCTCGCGTTTGGCCTGATCAATCTGGTTTATGTCGCTCTGGCGGCCGCCGGACTGGTGCGCGCCCGCGAATTATTCAGCATCGGCCTATTCGTTTTATTTCTAGTGCTGCGTTCCGCATTCCTCGGGAGCCTGGAGAATCCTGAGCCCCGCTACACGCTGGAATGCTATCCAGCGGTTCTGGTTCTGGCCTCAGCTCTCTTCCACTCGCGTGCATAAACTTCCAAATCTGGAAGCTATGTCTGTGACATAGCGTATTCAAACGTTTCACAAGGGCTATAAATACTGCAAATTCAGCTTGAACTTTGTGGTGTCGTAGTTGCACAATAGCGCCCCATCAGGCCCCAGGGGTCTCTCATTAGTCTCTAGTTCCTGGGCAGACGTAATCAGAAAATTGACGCCCTCCGTGGGTGAAGGAGCTTCTATGCGTTCACGCGTGATTAGTCAGCTCATTGCCTTTCTATTTACGTTGAGCACCCTACTGGTTGCTCAGAATGCGACGTCTTCTCTTCGCGGTACCGTCACCGATCCCAAGGGCGCAGTGCTGCAGGGCGCGATTGTCACGCTCAGCAACCCATCGACGGGATTTTTGCGGACCACGAAGTCGGGCAACGACGGAGGCTATCAGTTCCTGGAGGTCCCGCCTTCGACCTACGTTCTGACCGTCACCTACAAGGGATTCGCTACCCTGCAGCAGGACAAAGTCGCGCTGCAGGTGAGCCAGCCGGAAACGTTGAACGTCACCATGCAGGTGAGTGGTGCAACGGAGATCGTGGAGGTGACGAGCTCCACTCCGCTGGTGAACACGACCGATGCCAGCCAAGGAAACGTGTTCAACAGCACGCAGTTGACCAGTCTTCCGTCTGAAGGCCGCGATCCTGTGAGCATTTTGAGCCTGCAGGCCGGCGTTACCTATCTAGGTAATACGAACCAGGATAACAGTAAGCCGAACCAGGCTGAAGACAGTCGAGCCGGAGCGGTGGCCGGCGCGCGCAGCGACCAGACGAACGTGACCGTAGACGGGTTGGACAATAACGACCAGTTGCAGGGCTACGCGTTTCAGGGTGCGCTAAGAATCCCGCTGGACTCGATCCAGGAGTTCCGCGTCACCACGACCAACTCCAACGCCGATTCGGGCCGGTCGTCCGGGGCGCAGGTCAATATGGTGACCAAAGCCGGTACCAACAGCTTTCATGGCACGCTCTACGAATACAACCGCTCCAACATCGGCCAAGCCAACGACTGGTTTAACGAACAGTCGCAAGACATCGCCAACCTCCCCAACAAGCCCGGCGTGCTGCACCGGAATACCTTTGGCGCATGGGTGGGCGGTCCGATCAAGAAAAACAGACTTTTTTTCTTTGGTGGATATGAAGGCCAACGGACCAACGAAGCAGTCCAGACCACCCACGTTGTTCCGAGCGCGAACATGCGCTTGGGCATTCTGCAGTATCCGTGCGGTTCCGACCCGCTTTGTGTGCCGGGAAGTAATGCGAACTACAGTGTGGACTCCAATGGCATCGCGACTCTGACAACCGCTGGCTTGGCCAGCCTGGACCAGAACTGTGCGTCTGCCACGCCCGCCACTTGCAATTGGACCGCGGCTGGATTTCCCTACAACGGCGGAGCCGACCCCTATGTCGCCAACGTCAACGGTTCCAATGCCAACGCGATCTTTACTAAATATCCGATGCCCAACACGGATTCCGTGGGGGATGGTTACGACTTTCGTGGCTTTACCTTCGCCGCTCCCAATCCCACCAAGCACGACACCTACATTCTGAAGTTGGATTACAAATTCACCCAGAGCGGCAACCACAGCTTGTTCGTAAAAGGCCACCTGCAGAACTGGAACAGCAGTTCCGCCCCTCAGTTCCCTGGGTTGCCGCCAAACGATTTCCTAACCAACAACAGCAAAGGAATCTTCGTCGGCTACACTGCGCTGTTCAGCAGCAACGTTATCAATAACCTGCGGTACGGACTGATTCGGCAGGGCCTCGGTGATACCGGTCTCGGTGTGTCCGACTACAACTATTTCCGCGGGATGGCCAACTTCCAGGGTGCCGGCTTCACGCCCTCGGAATTGACCAATGTACCCGTCCACAACATCGTCGACGACTTGAGTTGGACCAAGGGCAAGCATACGATCCAGTTTGGCGGTAACTTACGGATCATCACCAACAACCGCACCGGAAATGGATCGAATTACTCCAACGCGCTTACAAACGTTTACTGGTTGGATAATTCTGGGATCTCGAACACGGGGAGCAGCCTTGATCCAGCTGCCGGAGGATATCCATCCGTAGATTCTTCCTGGGGCGTCAACTACGACTTCGCGACCGCCGCGCTGGCCGGCTTGCTCACCGAAACCAACAAAGTTTACAACCAGGACAAGACCGGCCATTTCTACGCCCCGGGCGAACTTATCACCCGTAATTTCAGAAGCCACGAAACCGAGTTCTATGGCCAGGACAGCTGGCGCGTGACTCCAAATTTGGTACTCACTGGCGGGTTGCGGTACTCGCTGCTCCAACCGCCCTACGAGATGAATGGTAACCAGGTCGCGCCCAGCATCAGCCTCAGCAACTGGTTCAACCAGAGAGGCCAGGCGATGCGTCAGGGAAACACTCTCTACTCCGGGACCCCGGGAGGGAAGGTGCAGATGGCCTTGGGGGGGCAGGCCAATGGGAAGGCCCCGTATTGGTCTTGGGACTACAAAGATCTCGCTCCTCGGGTTGCCTTTGCGTACTCGCCCCACGCGGACAGCGGATTCTTTCACAAACTCTTCGGCAGCGCGGGCAAGAGTTCTATTCGCGGCGGTTACGGAATTTACTACGACCACTTTGGTCAGGGTATCGTAAACAGCTTCGACCGCAATGGGTCGTTCGGTTTGACCACGGCACTCGACAATCCCGCTGGCAGTCAGGATGTGGACTGCACGCCGCGTCTCACCAGCCTCTACACTCTGCCCTCGGCGACCGATAGCTTCTGCGGACAGCAGGTGGTAGGCCCGCCGCCCGCCACCTTCCCGGGCTTGGTCACTCCTCCGACCCTCTTTAACCCAGGATCGTTCGCGATTTACTGGGGATTGGACGACAAGCTGAAGACTCCTTACTCTCACGTCTTCGATCTGTCGATTACCCGGGACCTTGGCAAGAACTATGTTATCGAGGCTTCTTACATCGGTCGGATGGCCCATCACTTACTACAAGAAGAAGACCTGGCCATGCCTCTGGACGTCGTGGATCCGGCCTCGAAGACGGACTACTTCACAGCCGCAACCATGCTGACGAAGGCTGCCAACGCTGGCACCGACATCAGCCAGATGGCTCCGATTCCGTACTGGGAACACCTGTTCCCGGGTGCGGCCGGGCAGCTTGGTTTCGGCCCCCCGGGAGGGACCGTGAATAGCAATAACTCAGGCTGTGCTCCGGGAGTCAACTTCAACACCACCACCTATACAGCCACCCAGGCCATGTACGACATGTTCTCCTGCTTTGCTGGTAACGAAACCACGGCGTTGTTTGTCGCCGACCTTTACTGCACGCCGGCTTGTGCCCAGTTGCCGGGGCAAACTTCAGCGCAGCCTTTCAATTACTGGGACGATCAGTTCTCCTCCCTCTACGCATGGCGCAGCATTGGCAACAGTGCCTACAACGGCTTGCAACTGAGCCTTCGTCACGGTATGAGTTCCGGCCTGCAGTTTGACCTCAACTACACCTTCTCCAAATCCATTGACATCGGTTCCAATGCCGAGCGCATTAATGAATTTGAAGGGTTTGGATTTGCCAGCCAGGTCATCAATTCCTGGTCCCCCGGTCAACTGCGGGCGGTTTCAGACTTTGACATGACGCACCAGATCAACTCGAACTGGGTCTACGAGCTTCCCTTCGGTCATGGCCGCCGCTTTGGCAGTAGCATGAATAAGTTTGCCGAGGCCGTCTTCGGAGGATGGAGTCTCTCCGGCATTTTCCACTGGACGAGCGGACTGCCGTTCACCATGGGGTCAGGAGCCGGGTGGTCCACGAACTGGCAGTTGGAAGGCTCTGCGGTGCAGACAGGGCCGACCGGAAAAATCGGAGTGTTCCGAGACTCTGCGGGCAATCCCAACATATTCCAAAATCCCAACCAGGCGCTGGGCGCGTTTCGTTTCCCCTACCCGGGAGAGTCAGGTCAGCGTAACAACCTGCGCGGACCGGGCTATTTGGAACTCGACAACGGCTTGTACAAAACCTGGAAGATCACCGAACAGCAGTCCCTCAAATTCGCCTGGGAAGCTTTCAACGTGACCAACACGCCGCGCTTCGATGCCGCCCAGGCTGCATTTAACTTCAACCTCACCGGCGGAATCTTTGGCGCTTACACCAATACGTTGAGCACTCCCCGCGTAATGCAATTCTCAGCACGCTACGAATTCTGACGGATTGTTTGGGGAGTGATCTTCGGGGGCGGAGAAATCCGCCCCTTTTTCTTCTTTGTGTGCGGGAGTGCACGACTCGGGGAAAGGTAACTCGCCGGCGCGCTATGCCAGCGGCGAGTCGCTCATGCGGAATCTTGTGCGCACGTGTTCGGAGATGAGTTCAATCGCGGGGCGATTGACCACCGGGTCAGCCTGCGCCAAATACTTCATGGCTTCGACCAGCAAACGTTGTCCATCCACGTAACGGCGATCCGAGGTTCGCTCCCTGCGCTTATTGCCCAGCTTAGGAGGGACTGTGATCGTAAAAACCTTGGCCATGAATAAACCCAACTGAAGATGCGGTCAGTATATCGTCCCGCTGTGCAAATCTCAGCACATTTCTTGCCCTTTTGATTCAATAACTTAACCAGTGGGTGAAATCGTCTGCGTCTTGCTGGTCGTCTTTAGCTTGAAAACATCGTCATTGATCTTCTCGTTCAGCCGGATCGAAGAGTACTTCGCCAGCCGGTAGTTTCCGTCGGGCTGAAAGGCCTGCTGCTGCACTGAGATGCCTTTGTCGAGATCGATCCACAGGTCAATCTCTTTGTAGGTGTTGCGAACCTTCTCCGACTTGGGGACCAGCTTCAGTTTCGCGGTAGCGATGCCGTTGATGGTTTCCGGCGCCACATAGGTGACATCGAAAGTCTTTACCAGATCCTCCCCGCTCCCGCCAAAACCAAGCACCACGTAAGTCTCAAGATCGGCGCGGTTTTTGCCCAGATCGAATTCGGTGACCTGGTCCATCTTGGGCTGGTACATGCGAACCTTGCCCTTGCTGAAGAGCACAAATTTCGGATCGAGCTTCAGCTTCTTGGGATCGCTTCCCGCCTGCTTCACGTCGGCCTTCATCTCAATTTCTTTTCCGGCTCGGCGGTAGTAGATGGTGCCGGTTTGAATATCATCGATTTCGTCGATGACTTTTTCGTAAGTGTCCCACTCGAACTCTGCCTGCGCGCTGTGAAATCCCGCCGCGGCCGTGTCCATTCTCTTCAAAACCGTAGCGAGCGGGCTGGATTCGGCGGCGGCTTGCGGAGGTGTAGCCGGAGCGTGCAGAAAGCCCCAGAGCAGCCCGATCGGCAGGATTAGCGCAATACTTTTCATTCCGTATCCAACTTGCCCAACCGGGTAATTGTCAGTCCCGCTTGGCCAGAACCTTATAGCCCTGCACTTTGCCCTTGCTATCGGAAACGGTTTCATAACTCACAATCGAAACCGCACCTGAGATGGGCTCGATAATCCGCAGCAACTGTTCGCGCACCGACTGTTCATCGCCCGGAGAGACGGCGTTGGCCGCCACCTGATAGAGAAGGTGTCCCTCGGCATCGGCGCTGACGATTACATCCGTGGGATGCGGAATCCGCGGGACGGGTTTGTCGTTGAAGTTGATCACGCGCGGCGAGAACAGCACAAAAAGAATAATCAGCGTGACCATGATGTCGTAATGCAACGTGCCCCGCTCGTATTGCCACAGAATGTATCCCCGGATTGTTCGCCAGATGGCGTTCATGGGCAAAGGCGTGCTGGGCGCGGCGGTAGTGAGTTCTGCTCTCTGCAAGTCTACTAGCTCCTGGCTTCTAGCTCCTAGCCTGGCGTGTTCACCTTCCGAAACGCGGTTTTCCGAAAGCCGAATAGCGGAAGGCGGAAGCCTGTCTCAAAACTTCTTCGGCGTAATTTTCTCCGCCCCAATATACGGACGCAGCACCTCAGGAATCACCACGCTTCCATCGGCCTGCTGATAATTCTCGACGATCGCTACCCAGGTCCGGCCCACCGCGAGTCCGCTGCCGTTCAGCGTGTGCACGAACTCCGTCTTGTTCTTGCCCTCGGGGCGATACCGGATATTCGCCCGCCGCGCCTGGTACGCCTCAAAATTCGAGCACGACGAAATCTCTCGAAACAACTGCTGCCCCGGCAGCCACACTTCAATGTCGTACGTCTTCGCCGAAGCCGCGCCCATGTCTCCAGTGCACAGCGCCACCACACGGTAGTGCAGCCCGAGCTTCTGCAGCACTTCTTCGGCATCATGCGTGAGCTTCTCATGCTCGTCGTAGGAATGTTCGGGCCGCGTGAACTTCACCAGTTCCACCTTCTGAAACTGATGCTGCCGGATGATGCCGCGCACGTCTTTCCCGTACGATCCCGCTTCGCTGCGGAAGCACGGGGTGTAGGCCGTGAGTGACACCGGCAGCCGCGCTTGATCCAGCACTTCATCGCGATAGAGATTCGTGACCGGAACTTCTGCCGTTGGAATCAGCCACAGATCCTTCTCACCGTGCGGCACGCGGAATGAATCCGCGGCAAACTTCGGCAGCTGCCCCGTCCCATACATCGAATCGGAATTCACCAGATACGGCGGTAGAACCTCGGTGTACCCATGCTGGCGCGTGTGCAAATCGAGCATGAAGTTCATTAGCGCCCGCTCGAGCTTCGCGCCCAGATCCCAGTAGACTGCAAACCGCGCGCCCGTTAGTTTGACCGCGCGCTCCTGATCGAGAATCCCAAGTTCGGCGCCCAGGTCCCAATGTGCCTTCGGAGTGAAGTCAAATTTTGGTGGAGTGCCCCAGCGCCGCACCTCGACGTTGTCGTCGGCACTGTGGCCCACAGGCACGCTGGCATGGGGCAGGTTCGGAATGCCCACGAGAAGATCTCGCAACCGCCCGTCCAGATCGGCCGCAGTCTTCTCCAGCGTCTGGATCTTCTCCCGCAGATCCTTGGTCTGGGCCATGGCGGCGCTGGCGTCCTGCCCGCTCTTCTTCAGCTTGGCAATTTCTTCCGACGCCTTGTTGCGCTGGGCTTTGCTGGTCTCGGCCTCAGTGATCGCCTGGCGTCGCTGCGTGTCGACTTCGCGAAAGTCCCCAAGCACCGCAGCCGGATCCATGCCGCGCTGGCGCAGCTTCTCTTCCACCAAAGGCAGGTTTTCGCGTACGAAATTCAGGTCAAGCATGGGACTAACTAATGTATCGGAAAAGTGCCCGGCAATGCACGTGCAACGCCCCGGAGCGCCCCGCGCAGTCGGCTTGTATCCCCGCTGGCGTCATCCTGAACGGAGCCGTTTTTCAGGCGAAGTGAAGGATCTGGCGCGGACGAAAAGGCCGCCCTGCTGCGTATAACTTGCACCTCGCTCAGATCGGTGGGATGATGATTGCAGCAGAGCTGTCCCATGGCTGAAAAACGTCATCCCGGCATCACCATGCACAAATTAACGGTCGGAGCAGGATTTCAGGGACTGCTGTTCACGGTCGGCTGCAGCCTGATTTTTGTGATTGGCCTTCCTGCACTGTGGTCTTTCGTAGCCTTCGGTGCCGCTTTAGGGATTGGGGTTGCGATCTTCCTTCGTCTGACAAGCACCAGCCGCTCTGAGCGCATGAAGCCTCTCTCCATCTTCTCCGCAGAGGAAAAGGTTGAGAGCCCAGCGGTACGAGAAGAAAACAGCCGCAAGGCCTTGATGCGCGAGCTGCCCGGACTGTGTTCGACCTAGATTCGCTCTGCGCCCCGCATCCGGATTGACAACACGCACACCTCCCATCGCTCCGAAGCCACCTTTGGCGGATTCCCCTCGCCTGTGTAAACTACCTTCGCGATGAGATCGGCCCCCAGATCTGCCGCCACACGGCTCGTCCTGACCCTGGCGGTGCTCTGTTCTGTCGTCGGCCTCCCGGGCAAGACCGCCGCCTCGGCCTACAACGCCCGTCCCAAGCTGGTTGTAGTCATCGTCATCGACCAATTCCGCGGCGACTACCTCGAGCGCTACCGCGACCAGTTCGGCGACGCCGGCTTCCGCTTCCTCCTCGACCACGGCGCTTATTTTCCGAACTGTAATTACAATTACGCCAACACTCGCACCGCTCCTGGGCACTCAACGCTCTTCACCGGAGCCTACAGCAACGGCCACGGCATCGCCGCCAACGAATGGTGGGACCAGAAGAAGAAACGCATGGTCACCTCCGTCGAAGACGACGCCACCAAAATCGTAGGCGTCCCCGGAGACAAAACCGGCGCCTCGCCCCACAATCTGCTGGCTGACACGCTCGGCGATGAACTCAAGCTGGCGACGCAAGGCAAATCTCGTGTGTTTGGGGTGTCCTTAAAAGACCGCGCCGCCGTGCTTCCCGCTGGCTTTGCAGGCGATGCCGCCTACTGGATCGATGCGAAGAGTGGCGCCTGGGTCACATCCACCTATTACCGCGATGACCTTCCGAAGTGGGTGCAGGACTTCAACTCGTCCCGCCCTGCGAAGTATTGGGACCGCGACTGGAAAGACGCGCAAGGTGTGGTTCTGCGCTCCACGGCGCATCGCAAAGGGAAAGACGGAGAGGAAGCGGGCTTCTACGAAGTGATCGGCTCGACCACGTTCGGCAACGAGTACGAGTTCGAGTTCGCCAAGGAGTTGATGGTTTATGAGAAACTCGGCCAGGGTCCCGCGACCGACTTGCTCTCGATCAGCCTTTCGCCTAACGACGTTCTCGGTCACCAGGTTGGCCCGGATTCTCCGGAAATGCAGCAGATGGCCCTCGATCTTGACCGCGAACTCGCCGACTTCGTCAACTTCCTCGGACATCAAATCGGGCTGGCCAACGTCTGGATCGCTCTGTCTGCTGACCACGGGGTTTCTTCTCTCCCCGACGCGGTGAAGAAACTGCACATTCCGTCCGCCAATCTCAACGCCGGAAAAATCGAGGCTGACATCAACAAGGAACTCACGGCAAAGTTCTCTCCCGGGCATCCTTCAGCCTATGTAAAGTTGGACTATCCTCTGGCATGGCTCGACCAGGATGCCTTCACTGCCGCCCACGTCCGCGAGCGCGACGCCGAACAGGCTGTCGGCGAGGCCATGAAGCAAACTGGAATGCGCGATTTCTACACCAAGTCGCAACTCGCCGCGGGTGCTGCCCCCAACACTCCGCTGGGACGAAAATATTTGAATAGTTATTCACCGGAAGGAAGTTGGTACGTGATGGGCGTTCCCGACATCTACACCGTCGGCCCGGGCAAAGGCACCGACCACACATCGCCGTACAACTACGATACGCACGTGCCGCTTGCCATCTACGGATTGCCGTTCCAGCCCGGAACCTATCGCACGAACACCGAGCCCGTCGACCTTGCCCCCACGCTCGCGTCTCTGTTGGGCATCAACGCCCCCACCCACGCCGTCGGGCGCGTGCTCATCGAAGCCCTCGCACCCGCACATCACGGCACGACGGGAGAAGGCCAACCATGACCACACACCCCACTCCCGATCTAAGCGTCACAGTTGCTGGTATCGCGCTCAAGAATCCCGTGATTGCCGCCAGCGGCACTTTCGGCTACGGCGTCGAGTTCGAAGACGTAGTCCACCTGGGCAAGCTGGGCGGATTTGTAGTGAAGGGCCTGTCGAAGGAACCGATGATCGGCAACCCTCCGCCTCGCCTCTGGGAGACCGCTGCCGGCATGCTCAATGCCATCGGCCTGCAAAACATCGGCGCGCAAGCCTTCCTCATGGAAAAGTTGCCGCACCTGCGGGAAATCAAGAACACCGTTGTGATCGCGAACGTCTTCGGCTACACCCGCGAAGACTACGAGCGCACCATCGAAATCCTCAACGATGGCGTGGGCATTGCCGCCTACGAACTGAATGTGTCCTGTCCCAACACGGCCCATGGCGGCCTGCAATTCGGCAGCGATCCGCGCTCGCTCGATGAAGTCGTCACCACCGCCAAGCGCGTGTCGCAGCGCCCGCTCATCGTCAAGCTCTCGCCCAACGTCACCAGCATCGCGCAAATGGCCTACGTAGCGCAGGAGTCGGGCGCCGACGCGCTCTCGCTCGTCAATACATTCGTGGCCATGGCCATCGATCCCGAAACCCGCAAGCCGCGTATCGCCAACGTGACGGCCGGGCTCTCCGGTCCCGCCATCAAGCCCATCGCCGTGCGGATGGTCTACGACGCCGCGCATGCCGTGAAGATTCCCGTCATCGGTATGGGCGGGATCTCCACTGCAGCCGACGTCGTCGAATTCATGCTCGCCGGAGCCACCGCCGTGCAGATCGGAACCGCCAGCTACTGGGATCCCTGCGCCACCGAAAAAATTGTGGACGAACTGCAAGCGTGGTGCAGCGAGCACGATGTCGCCAAGCTCTCCGACTTCATCGGCGGGATGCTGCTGGAGTAGGCGTTTGGTAGAGGCGTAGCCTGCTGCGTCTCTCCCTTTACGTCAACGCCATCCGCCCAGAATCGCTCCCATCGCCAGGTAACACACCGCTTGATACCCGGTGTTGATCAGGTAAAGCTTGAACGGCTGCCGGCTGAACAGCGCGTTGGTGAGCTGAACCGTCGTCACGATTCCCAGCCAAATCGCCAGTCCGATCTCCATTCCATAGAGTGCTGTATCGACCTTCGCGACCTCAATAATCTTTCCCAGCACGATTGCCGCCAGAATGCTCGCCACCAGCGACATCGCATAGGACGGTCCCGCGCTCTTCTGCATCTCCGCAATCTTGGCCTTATCGTTGGGGTCATGCCCCATCAGCACCATCCACGGATTGGCAAACAACACCGGCGAATACCACAGGAAGCCAGCCACCATCGTGACCAGCGCACACACCAGCACGGCCCACACATTTACGCCCAGGAAATGCATAGATTCCTCCGTTCACTCAGAGAGTGGAACTGAATTGTCAGAGCCCGGGAAAACGACCGCAATACCGGTATGAAGGGACCGCCTCTAAGACCGCAGCTTGGGGGACGCTGCAACGGCTATCGCCCGCGAGTGTACCAGATCGAGCCGGGAGACTTGTAGTCCCGGCCTTCGCCCCACACCGCATGCGTTGCGCCTTCGCTGTCGATCGCGAGGCCGAAGTAGTCTCCGAAGGGGAAGCGGAATCCGCCCGGTAGTATGTACTCGTAGCCCTGTGCGGGGCCGGACAGCCGCATTTCAGTGCTCCAGGTGGCACCGCCGTTGGTTGAATTGCGGTAAAACGTGTTCCATAGCGGACGATTGCGGTGTCCCAACTCGTTCGCCCGCGCATCCATCCACGCGATGCGAACATCGCCAGACGCGCCCGCAACAATAGCCGGGAAGGCATGCTCGACGCCCGGGGCGGCATTCGACACGTTCACCCGCTGCGACCAGCTAGCGCCTCCCGTCGTCGAAGACGAGAAGTACACGCGTTCCGGTCCGCCATTCGCGCCGCCGGCATTCCACAAGGCATAGAGAGAGCCCGCTGCGTCGGAAGCCAGCGCGATCTGCGCGCCCAGGTATCCCGTCTGGCAACTCTCCGCGTCACAGTCTGGCGGAGCGCTCGATATATCCAGCAGCAGGTTGCCCCAGGTCCGCCCGCCATCGGACGAGCGGCTCACATAAACGCTGACCGGACGGCTTGCCATTTCGTGGCGCGCGTACGCGGTCCAGCCAAAATACACATTGCCCGCCAGATCGACGGTCGCTCCGCCCGCCAGTGACGATCCCCGCGCCGCGTTGGGATTCACCTGCACCGCGCTGAACGTTTGTCCGGCATCGTGCGAAGCGGCAACAAAGAATTTTTCTTCGTGGTTGAAGCCGACATAAACATCCGCTCCGCGCACTGTCAGCACCGGCCGGTCGGCTTCTTCCCGTCCACGCTCCGCCCACGAGTACGACCAACTCCGCCCGAAGTCCAGCGACCGCGCAACCATAATGTCGCGCTTGTTATTCTGCAGCCATGACGCGTACACCGTTTGCCGGTCCACGGGATCGACGACGATCTGCGGATCAAACTGTCCAGTTGAGAAGGGAAGCAGCGCCTTCGAAGGCGCCCAACTGACCCCATTGTCGCTGCTGATGATCAGGGCAACGCTGGGCGCGGTGCAGGTTGAACAATCAGGCACGGCTCCATATTGCGGATATAGAACGTAGACGTGTCCGCGCCCGTCTGCGGCGATCGCAGGCTCCCATTGATCGCCAGTGCGGTATCCCAAGCGTCTCTGTGGCGGAAACCCAGGGACTGCCAGGGCCGCCTGAGTCGTCATCAGGGCCAATACCAGCAACAGTGCAAGTTTTTGCACAGTTCTTGGCGCGGCTTCGAAGCGGCTGGTTGAAAGAACCACGTACTTACCCCTGGGACAACTCTCCCCGGACTTTACCGTGATTCTGCCAGAGCGTCAATTGCCCAGCTGGGTGTGTTGACCGGGATTTTACAGCCCTGTTACTTTTCTGGCCTTGGATCATCCAAATAGAGGACAATACACACCCGAAGTCATTCTCTCCAACGGGGCGTCATCCTGAGCGTAGCCCTTCTTCAGGCGGAGCGAAGGATCTGGCGTGGACTTAGGACGCACGCAAATTCAGGGGAACCAACAATGGAAAAGGCCACATTCGCAGCAGGATGTTTCTGGGGAGTCGAAGCCACGTTCCGGCAGTTGCCGGGCGTCATCTCAACCCGCGTCGGCTATACCGGCGGCAAGACCGAGAATCCGACCTATAAAGAAGTCTGCACCGACCGCACCGGCCACGCCGAGGCCGTGGAAGTCGAGTTCGACCCCGCCAAATTGACCTACTCTGAATTGCTGAAAGTGTTCTTCGAAAATCACGATCCCACCCAGGTGAACCGCCAGGGCCCGGATTGGGGCGCACAATACCGCACCGCGATCTTCTTCCACTCCCCCGAGCAGCAAAGGCAGGCGGAGCAGTTCAAGCAAGACCTGGAGAAAGCGCACCGCTATTCCAAGCCCATCGCCACCCAGATTGTCCCCGCCGTCACGTTCTATCCGGCAGAAGACTACCACCAGCAATATCTGGAAAAACGCGGCCTCGCCAGCTGCCACATCAAGTAGTGAAGTCAGAAGTAATCTAGAAAAGGGCGTCATCCCGAACGGAGCCGCTCTTCAGGCGAAGTGAGGGATCTCGCGCGGACCAAAGTGAAACCTAAACGCTAGGAACGCTCGAAACAGCCACCGGTTGCCGCGGACGGAAGAAGAACAACAAAACAAATCCACCCAGATAGTAGAGCGCGCTTTGTTGCAAGTTGCAGCCCAGAAAGCGCTGCACCAGCCCAGACAGAGCCAGGGCTTCACACAAGGCGTACGTCGTCAGGTACCCCGTTCTCCAGTGGTTCAGACTGAGGCTGTCCTCGGGATGTGTCGCCAGGCTTTCCGCGGCGCGCAGCACCATTGTGCGGCGCACGACAAAGATCACCCCGACGATCGCCACGGCCAGGGTCGAGAACAGGTAACTGAGCGCCGGATCAACCGCCCGCGCCACCGGGCCCGCGAGTTCTCCTACGATTCCGTAGAGGAGGATGCTGGCTAGCATCGCCCACTGCACCGCCCGCAGTGTCTTCAGGGCCCCGATCATCGAAGTGGCATTCTCGCGCGAGTTGAGGACGACTACACACAACATTCTACGGCGGAATCCGTTTGTGCAATACAACTTTTCTGTTAGTCAGTGGGAATGGTGATGCTCGGCGCGCCCCGGCCGCATTCGCAGGAATATCTGGAACGACACTGGATTGCTCCCATAACTCGCATCCAGCGCGCTCGGCTTGGAGTAAAACGTCACATCCGCGCCCAACCCCAGTTGCCACGCGCGGTTCTGAATCAGATCCCGCTCCCCGCCTAACGTGTACGCCCCGATCCGGTACACCGGATGCACGGCCGCTTGCGGAAACAACTCGTCCTTGTCGGCCGTTTCCAGCCGCGTGAACGCATAATCCCGCTGCAGGAAGTTCAGCGTCGATTCCAGCAGATAGCTGTTCAACGTCGTGTCGGTCGCAATCTTGTGCACGCGCCCCCACACCAGCGTCGTCGCCCAGTTGCCCGCTGCCAGCGGACGGTTGTATTCCGCCGAGGCCGTCTGCCGCCACTGGCTGCCCGGCTCCAACGCCTCCGGATGTTCCAGCCGCCCAATGCTGTACTGCGCTGTCCAGTTGCGCGCCGGCGCCACAAACGCCCGCCCCGACCACGAATCCAGCGCAGCCATCTGAATGCTCCAGCGCTGCTCATTGGGCTCGCGCCCGTTGAACGCCGATGCCTCCAGCTTCACGCGGTCAATCACGAATCCGGACGTGATTACGCCGAAGCTCGTGTGCGTCGAATCCTGAAGGTGGTGGCTGAGTGGCGCCATCGGCAGCTCGGACGCCGAAGCTCGGTGGATGTAGGTCACCGGCCCGAGCGCTGGCTCCGCCGACGGCCCACCATAAAGTTCCCACGATATTTTCTTGGTCAGCGGCAACGTGTACAGCGCCGCCAGTTCCGCGAAAACATTGTGCGGATGCTGATGATCGACCAGTGGCTCGCCGTAATACGTCTCCCCGGTCTGAAAGATCTCCGGGAAGCCCGGGTGCGGCGAGGTGAGCGATTCTGCGGAGAACATTTCACGGAACAGAATGGTCCCCGCACCCAGCTTGTGCTGTTCCATCAGCATGCCCCAGTTCACCGACTCAGCCTTGCCCGCGCCCCGCGGCCCGCCTTGCTGGTTGTAATCCACGAAGATCACGCCATGCGCCATCAACTCCCACCCGCCCCGCATCCACATCCACGCTGGTCCCTGCACCGACGCCGGCTGCCACGCAGTTCCCGACCCTTCATGCGGCGAGGGCATCTGAAATACATTCGATTCGTCCATCGGCATGTTCATTCCCGCCATGGAGGTGTCTTGCCCCTGGGACGGATGCTCACGCGGAGGAGGAGTGGGGCTCTGCTGGGCACAAGCCGAGACCGCCGACAGCACGAACAAAATCAATCCGCCAAACAAACCAATTTTCACGAGAACCTCATTGCGGTATTCGACGACACGCTTCACATCAGCTGAATCTGAAATCGCAGCCGCTGAAAGACGCAAGGTCACACGAA
This sequence comes from uncultured Acidobacteriaceae bacterium, assembly GCA_963701935.1. GTDB lineage: Bacteria > Acidobacteriota > Terriglobia > Terriglobales > Acidobacteriaceae > Sulfotelmatobacter. The sequence continues at coordinate 790,655 of CAVPBT010000010.1, forward strand.
AAGAACCTTGTTCTTACGGCCTTCGTGCACCTTCGTGTCCTTCGTGGTTTGTGGTTAAAGGTCTCTCTAGATTCGCAACGGAGCAATCCCGGGCGGACTGCTGGCAGGAACGGCGTTCAAGGAAAAATGCGTGGAGAAAGTAGAAGCCAGCGAGAGGTCCTCGCCGCCATCCAACCTGGCGAACTGCGCGAGCAGCGGCCGCATAGAAAACGACACGCTAGGAATCGTCCAGTGGTGCCCGTTCACGCAACACTGATAGCTGGTAGGCGCAGGCGACGGAGTCGCCGGCCCACGGCCGTGACATCCCGCCGGATGCTCCGCCTGTGCCGTCGGGAACGGCATGGCCTGCGCCCCGGGCATAGCCGCCATGGTGATCAACAACATCCCCGCAACCGCGCGCAAGATCCAGTGCATTGGCGTCTATGTCCCGGTGATCCGGATGCGCAGTTCTTCCGGCAGCCGCTGCCGGATTTCTTCCGGCAACCGGTCATGCACGCGCCGCGCGCCCTCTTTGGCAGCATCCAGAACGGTCACCGGCGCCGGAGTAGCCACCGCGACGCCCAGCCAGATCAGCGCGGAAAGCCCGAAACCCGCCAGCGCAGCGATCTCCAGCCAGAACGCATGCCGCGGCCCCAGGTGCCAGATCACGCCAAAGGCCAGCAGGAACACTCCCGCCGACACCGATGCCAGCGCGATCAGTCCCACATCAATCATGCGATGAATTTGTTGCCGGCTGCGGCAGTGTTCGCACTCCGCGAAGTGACTCTCGTAGTCGCCGCACATCTCCGGCGCCAGGCCGGATATGTCATACCGCCAGCCCGCCAGAATCTTGCCAACGATCGGATCAATGCACTGCTGACTCATTGGGGGTTAAAGCCAAAAACCAAAGCGCCTCACAAAAAGACAATCCGTCCCGGGCCATCCGCCTACAGCCGAATCGGCTCCATCGCCTTGGTTTGCGACGCCAGCAGCACGCGGTTCTGAAACAACCCGCCCCGCGTGGCCAGTGCCTTTTCAGCCTCTCTCCGGGCGATTTCCGGATGATTGTTCTGCTCTGAGAGATGCGCCAGTACGACAAAAGACGCACTATTATCATAGTCGTTCGTGAAGAAATCAGCGAGGGCCAGGTTCGAAAGGTGCCCCACCCGGCTCATCACCCGCTGTTTCACCGACCACGGATACGGCCCTACCCGCAACATTTCCAAATCGTGATTCGACTCCATCACCAGCACATCGCACCCACGCAAATGATCGCGCACGCTTACCGGCAAATATCCCAGATCGGTGGCAACCCCAACCTTGATGCCCTCCGCGCGAAACGTAAATCCCACCGGATCCGCCGCATCATGCGGAATGGTGAACGGCTTCACCTCAATATCACCAACTTGAAATCGATGTCCCGCCTGAAACGCCTCGTACTTTTCCAGCTGCGGCCGCTCGCCTTTCTCATTGCGCATCGCCCGCGCCCACGCCTGGTGCGTCCCGCCCGTCATGAACACTGGGATGCGCAGCTTCTTGGCCAGCGTTGCCAATCCGTACACGTGATCGGAATGCTCGTGGGTGATGAGAATTGCCGAAAGCGAATGCGGATCCTCGCCCAGCGTCTTCAGCCGCTTGAACGTTTCGCGGCAAGAGATGCCGGCGTCGACGAGAATCTTCGTGCAGGCGCTGGCCACCACCGCGCAATTCCCGCGGCTCCCCGAAGCCAGCATGGTCACACTTACGCCCATGATCGCAGCATACGCGTAATTGCTGTGGAATCGGGAGTGACTTTCTGGGCAGATTATTCACTTGACACAAATAGCCCATTTAGGTAAAGTGGGTTCATGCCACAGCGAATCCATCCAAAGCCAGTAAACATGCGGGAAATCTTCATAAAGTTCTCGACCGAAGAACAGTGCCTTGAGTATGTGGAAAAGATGCGCTGGCCGGATGGAATTGTGCGTTGCTCTACCTGTGGTGACAAGAACGTCAAGCGCGTGATGCGGACTGCGGAGTCAAAGAACAAACGCCCGTGGTTTTATCTCTGCCTCAACAAAGACTGTCACCAGCAGTTCTCCCCGACCGCTGGCACGCTGTTCGCTGACTCGCATCTGCCGCTGATAGTTTGGTTCCACGCAATCGGCCTGATCTTGAATGCGAAAAAGGGAATCAGCGCGAAGCAGTTGCAGCGCGACCTGGGGATCGGCGGATACAAGACCGCGTGGTATCTCAATCACCGCATCCGCGAAGCGATGGCAGAAGGCGATCCTAAGCCGCTCGGCGGAATCGTGGAAATTGACGAAACCTACGTCGGCGGTCGCATTCGTGGCATGGGCGTGAAGTACGCCAAGAAACAGAAGAAAGTCGTGATGGGTGCGGTACAGCGCGGAGGCAAAATCCGATTGCAGCACGTACCAGATGCGAAGCTCAATACGATCACTGGTTTTGTGCGAGAGAATCTTTCAGCCGACGTTGAGCGCGTGATGACCGATCAGCACCACTGCTATCCGACAGCCCTTGCTCCTGAGTTCTCGGATCGACATGAACGGGTCAATCACATAAAGGGCGAATACGTGCGCGGTGACGTGTACACGAACACAATCGAGTCGGCATTCTCGCTGCTCAAGCGTGGAGTAATAGGGCAGTTTCACAAGCTGTCAGGGAAGCATCTGCACCGGTACCTAGCGGAGTTTGAATACAGGTTCAATCACCGCACGGATGCGGATGTATTCATAGGGACCGTGCAACGGCTCTGCGGATTCAAGCCTCTGCGCTTCGCCGCGCTCACTTCTGAGAAGTCTTAGGCTTGCGTGGGGCCTGCGGCCTTCCCTTTATTTCAGAGGTTTTCTGGGGAGGCTTTTGGAGCATTCTAATCGGAGCACTTCATCGAATTGTGATTTATCGAGCTTCATCAATATGATGTTACTAAGAGTTACGGATGTCACCAAGCACTGCATGAAAACGGCTTGCAGGTTTTATTTCGTTTGCGCGACAATATCCCCAGCACAGGGGAGCGGCCAACTCTAAGTCTGTGCTGAGGTCGCTACTTATCCACTCGATAAGCACACTGAATGCGCCGTTCGAGTGGACCGTAACGGTGATTTTGAGGGCTGTTTTCCTCATAGTCACCTCCAAGGCCCCTTGGATTTGGAATGCCAGTGCTGCAACACTGACATTCTCCCGTGGGGACCGACACGGAAGCTTGGATTGTGGCCGTATACAATCCTTGCTTTCCGTTGCAGTTGATGCCCGACGAGCATAGCCAGTCAGCACCAAGAGCCTTAGATCTTTCCAAATGCTACACCCGTTTTCGTACGATTCGTAGGTTACTACGGAGACGGTAGGATTCGAACCTACGGGTGATGCGCGAACACCACCAGACGATTATAAGTCGCCCGCTTTAAGCCTCTCAGCCACGTCTCCACAAAACCCGCTTAAACAGCGGGTTTTTCCATCTGTAAAGGTTGCCGCTTTATTACCTTTCCTGGATAGAACATTGGGTCCGCTTTTTGTCCGGAAAAGTTACTTCGCTTTTGTAAATGTCCTTCATCTTAATCCTGAATTTCTTGGCGATCTTGGCCAGTCCACCCCCAGTGAACCCACCGATCTGGCGGGGATCGTTCAATCCAAGAAGAGGCGCGAGGGCATTCGCTTCGATGCCTTCGGGATGTTTCTTTAGAATTAGAATGAATGATTTCGCTCGATCACTCAGCGCAGACATAAAGCCCTCAACGTCAGGCTCAAGCGCATCGTTGCGCATGTTTAATTTTTTTTGAGGAATAGCGGACGCGGAAGGCGCATGTACGTTCAGGCCAGCCAATTCTTTTACCTCGTCCAAGGTGAGATCAGAGATTTCGATTGTCTGTCCGCCTTCGCGGCTGAATGAGCATTTTCGCCATGCAGTGATTTTACTGCATACCATGCCCGACATTGCAATAGTTTTTAAGTTCAAGCATGACAATTAACAAGCGGTTTATTTACTTATACTTGCAGTCATTAATGCTGCGCAGCATTACCACTCATTTGTGGTACAACGGACCACAATAAAACACATAGATTGAGGGCGCTGTTGTGATATAACGTTCGCCTTCCCCAATCTGGCCCTTCCCACACATAACAGAGAATCCACGCCATGAGCGAAGAGGATCGATCCGAGCAGGAAACAACAAACGGAAACGAGGAGAATAGTGGTGCTCCCACCTCGATAGAACCTGTACATCCCGAACCCGACAAGAAAGGCGCCACTGCTCAGACTGGCAACAGCAAGAATCCCATGACTAGATTTGAGCGGGTCACAATCGCTCTCGCTGTAATTGGGACGTTGCTGGCCATCGGCACCGCGGTTGTTTTCTATGACCAGTTCGGAGAGATGGCCGCTCAAACTGACGCCCTTAATATCGCAGCGCGCCAAGCAAGAAGAGACTCCGCTATTTCCGACACCAAGACTCAAATGCAGCTGAAGTTGGCGACAGAGCAAACCAAGGCTGCTCAAGACAGCGTTAAAGCGATCCAGCGGCAAATGCGAGAGGATCAGCGTGCTCGGATAGAGATTTCCTCTTCCCCAATCAGTCAAATAGGTCTCGATAGTACGCCGACCGCAAAGCTCGAAATTGTCAACAAAAGGGAAGACCCCTGCGATGCATGTCGAAGTCGAGGCCATAATCAAACACATGAATAACGGAGAATCGCTGAAACTCAAATATCTCAATGAACCTCGCACGACCGAAACTACGGGAATGCTCAAGGTTAGTGGTTCTTATCCAATGGTAGTCGTTGAGTCTGAAATTGTCAAAGGTAGGACTTACAGTTCGCCCCATCGCCTGAACATACTTGAATCCCTGGCCATTGAAGGAGGGAGGCTTATCTTGTGGAATTTGCCCAGGTGACGTACATAGATATTTTCGGCGTCTCGCACTGGTCGCGGTTCTGCGGATTCGCGAGGAATGACAAGTATCGCTCCTATACTGCTAAGAAATGCACCGATTACAACAGGTAGATAACAACTAGGAACAGTATCCCTGCTGTCCTGTCACGGAGCCTCATTCTCGACCTAACCTTCCAGTTGTGTCAAGTGAATAATCCTCCTTTCTGGTTAGCCGATACCTAAGAGCGGGCTTCCGGCTTCCGCACGCCGGCTTTCGCCACATTGGAACTCAAAGCTCCGAAAGCCGAAAGCCGGAAGCCGGAAGCCGAGAGCCGGAAGCCGTTCCTACTTCCCCTGCCGCAAATTCTCAATCACGTCGCGCATGAACGATCCCCCATACGCCCCCGCGATCCCGGGCAGAAATGCCAGAAACGATCCATAAATCTGCGCCCTCGTCGGCTTCACAGTAAGCACCACGTAAGCAGCCAGTTCCGTCAGCGGAATAAAAATTCCAACCGTCACCACCCACCGCCACGGCCACCGCGGACGCAGCAACCCGAGCAAAATCCCCGCCGACAGCACCAGCAGCGCCGTGAACAGCAGATCGTTGATCGCGACGTCCGCCCATCCCGTCCCAATGCCGCAAAGAGCAGCCAGCAGGTAGAACCACCCATCACTTCCGCCGGTGCCCGTTTGTTCCTTCATCTTTCCAGAGCCTTATCACCACGGAGACACAGAGGCACGGAGGGAGAACCAGTTTTCACTCCGTGTCTCCGTGCCTCCGTGGTGAAGAATTCGACTGAGCACGAATCGGGCAATCGTACGTATCAATACGTGTAGAATCCTCGCCCGCTCTTCCTCCCCAACCACCCCGCGTCCACCATCTTGATCAGCAGCGGGCACGGCCGGTACTTCGGATCTCCCAGCCCGTTCTGCAGCACGCGCATGATGTCCAGACAAACATCGAGCCCGATGAAGTCGGCCAAAGTCAGCGGTCCCATCGGATGATTCATCCCCAGCTTGAACACTTCGTCGACCGCCTCCGCCGTGGCCACGCCTTCCATCACCGTATACATCGCCTCATTCAGCAGTGGCATCAGCACGCGATTCGAGACGAACCCGGGTGCGTCATTCACCTCAACGGGCGTCTTCTCCAGCTTCACCGACAAATCGCGAACCGCCGTAAATGTTTCCTGCGAAGTCGCCAGCCCGCGAATCACTTCCACCAGCTTCATCACTGGCACGGGGTTAAAGAAGTGCATCCCGATCACTTTTTCGGGACGCTTCGTCAGCGCCGCCAGCTTGGTAATGGAAATCGACGACGTATTCGACGCCAGAATAATTTCCGGCCGCGTCACCTGGTCGAGATCGCGAAAAATCTCCGTCTTGATCTCAAACTTCTCCGTCGCCGCCTCAATCACAAAATCACAATCAGAGAGCCGCGCTCGATCGGTCACCGGACGAATGCGCGACAGCGCCGCAGCCTTGTCCTCCGCCGTGATCTTGTTCTTCGAAACTTCACGATCGAGATTCTTCGTAATCGTGCTCAGCGCTCGATCCAGAAACCGCTGCTCCACATCACACAGCACCACGTCGAATCCGCTGCGCGCGAACACATGCGCAATTCCGTTGCCCATGGTCCCCGCACCCACTATGCCCACCCGTTGCATGTTCATGAAGTTCGCCTCTAACAAAACGTTCGAGTCTACCACCGCATAATACTTTGCACACACCCTCAAAAGCCTTGTCATCCTGAGCGGCGTTGTTTGCCGCGAAGGATCTATGCAATCTGCCGGGAACTGCACAGATCCTTCGCTTTGCTCAGGATGACACGGATAACTCTCACCCTTGTGAGTGCAACGTGAGATCGCATCAGTCATTCCCCGGGTGCCCCATTTCTCGAGCGTAGTGTGCGCGAGAAAGCCTTCCCTGAGCGCAGTCGAAGGGTGGGGATTTTGACTCCCGCACAAATTCGCCAGCCCCACGCAGCGACCCAACGCACTCCTCCCCGTGCGCCGAATCACACCCTTCCCGCAAGCCAGCCCCTAGCATAAGAAGTCACTCTGAAAGCTCCGCAGGACCCGCCTATGCCCGTAAAAACCATCATCGAACCTTTCCGCATTAAAAGCGTCGAGCCCATCCGCTGGACCACCCGCGAACAGCGCGAGCAACTCCTCGAAGCCGCCTACTACAATCTCTTCCTGCTCCCCGCCGACGATGTCCTCATCGACCTCCTCACCGATTCCGGCACCGGCGCCATGTCCACCCACCAGTGGGCCGCCATCATGGAAGGCGACGAGAGCTACGCCGGCAGCCGCAGCTTCGACCGCTTCAAGAATTCCATCCAGGACATCTTCGGCTACCGCCACGTCATCCCCACGCATCAGGGACGCGCCGCCGAGCGCATCCTCTTCGGCGTGGCCTGCAAGAAGGGCGATGTCGTCCCCAACAACACGCACTTCGACACCACCCGCGCCAACATCGAATTCGTCGGCGCCGAGGCCGTCGATCTCGTCATCGAAGAAGGCAAGCACCCCGCGTCGACGCATCCCTTCAAAGGCAACATGGACGTTGCTGCCCTCGAGGCCCTCATCCGGCGCGTCGGCCGCGAGCGCATCCCGCTCGTCATGCTCACCGTCACCAACAACTCCGGTGGAGGCCAGCCCGTCTCCATGGAAAACGTCCGCCAGGTCAGCGCCGTCTGCAAGCGCCACCAGATCCCGCTCTACTTCGACGCCTGCCGCTTCGCCGAAAACGCCTGGTTCATCAAGCTGCGCGAGAAGGGATACGAGGACAAGACTCCCAAAGAAATCGCCCAGGAAATGTTCCGCCTCGGCGACGGCTGCACCATGTCCGCCAAGAAAGACGGCATGGCCAACATCGGCGGCTTCCTCTGCACCAACGACGACCTGCTCGCCCAGCAGGAAAAAGATCTCCTCATCCTCACCGAGGGATACCCCACCTACGGCGGCCTCGCCGGACGCGATCTCGAAGCCATCGCCGTCGGCGTGCAGGAAGCGCTCGAAGAAGACTACCTCCGCTACCGCATCGCCTCGACCGCGTACCTCGGCAATCACATCGCGTGCCAAGGCGTGCCCATCGTCCAGCCCCCCGGCGGACACGCCATCTACCTCGATGCCCGCGCCTTCCTTCCGCACATTCCGCAGGATCAGTTTCCCGGCGTAGCGCTCGCCGGCGAGCTTGTATCTCGAAGGCGGAATCCGCTCCGTAGAAATCGGCACCCTGATGTTCGCCGCCGCCGCGAAAATGGACCTGGTCCGCCTCGCGATCCCGCGCCGCGTCTACACCCAAAGCCACATCGACTATGTCGTGGAAGTAATCCTGGAAGTCTGGAAGCACCGCGACCAAATCCCCGGCATGCGCCTCACCTACGAGGCCCCATTCCTGCGCCACTTCACCGCGCACCTGGAACCGGTGAAAGTGGCCGCAGCCACGCGGTCGTAAGTTGTGCACGAGCGTGGGAAGAATTGAAGATCCCGAGGATGGGGATTTTGACCTTCGATCCATCTTGGCAATGGAACTAAGGCCCACGATGCGGTGTCGGTCTCTCATAGACGACTGATCACTTGAAGCGTCGCCCCTCCGATTCCGCCGGCGGACCGATCCCCGCCACTTGCCCTCCGGTGGTGACCGCAATCACCGCCCACGCTCCCGCCCTGATGTACCGTGAGTCGTAATCTAGAAACATCAGGAGGCCTCATGCGCCGAACCGCCATGTTGCTGACCCTCGCGGTATTCGTCCTGGCGTCGTTATCCCACGCCGGCACTCTCAACGGTAACCCTCCCCGACACAGCTCAAGTCGGAACCACAACCCTCGTCCTCAACGGCATGGGATTGCGCACCAAGTATGCCTTCAAGGTCTACGTCGCCGGACTCTATATCCCCCAAAAATCCGCCGACCCAGCGCGATTCTCAAACCCGACATCCCCCGGCGCATCGTCATGCACTTCGTGCGCGATGTCAGCAAGAACCAACTCACCGACGGCTTCACCGAGTCCTTCGAAAACAACACGCCCGATGCTGCGAAAACGCTGAAGCCCGACATCGATCGCTTCTTCGCCGTCCTCGACGCAGTCAAAGACGGCGAAGAACTCACCTTCACCTACATCCCCGCCACCGGCACGGCGGTAGCGATCGCGGGCACAGAAAAACTGACCATCGCTGGCCCCGCCTTCGCCGAGATGCTCTTCTCCGTCTGGCTCGGCCCCAAGCCCCCCAACGCCGGCCTGAAAAAAGGAATCTTGGGCCAATAGGCCCCGTGAGTCAGACGAGGCCCGGAGTCAGAAGGCCCCAGTGCCCCATACTAACGTCGCGTACTTTGCGACGTTAGAGCCTGCCCTGAGCGGAGTCGAAGGGGTGGGGATTTTGAATCGACCCCCAAGATCAGCTTGGATGCTTCCAGCTGAGAACTACAATGAGGACTCATGAAGATTCTGTCGGCGATCTCGTTGCTGCTCTGCGCAACAGGCGCTACTTCAGCTCAGCAGACAGTGCCCTGCGAAATCATCGTTCCAGTTCTTGACGCGAACAAGCAAGTGCTGACTGCGACCGCGCCGGACGGACATTTGTATCCCGTCTTTCGGCAGGCTTCGCCCAGCAAGCTTGTCGACGACGTGAGGCGGGAGTTGGAAACAAGCTTCGCGCAACAGGTGCTTAGACTCGACCGTTATGCGCGCAACCTGATGATCACGAAACGAACGCAAGCGCACCGTAGCAGTGAAGAATGGCTTACTGCGCCGATGTATTTCTTGATGTCTACCGAGGAGGGCGGCTTCGCGCGCTTTGGGTTCTGGCTCCAGGATGAAGCGGGAAAGCGCAATCTCATCCTTGCCGGTTATGTCGATATGGTTGTGGGCGACGACTGTTCTAAAGGGTGCATTGAGGAGATTTTCTCGCACGAACTGGGGCACCTTATTCTGAGAGCGCTCACGGGAAGCCTAGAAGCGGGCCACTCCCGCAAGATGCACCAGAGCATGACGGTGACCGACTATCCGACCGCATTCGACGAGGGTTTTGCGGAGCACTTTCAACCGCTCTCTCGCGACTCCCACCCGATTGGCGTGGCCAGCAAAACGTTCGCAACCGACTTTGACCTCTTTTGGCTGAGCGCCGCCGACGGTCAACTGCGCACCGACGGTGTGAAACGCAACCTGTTCATCCACCGCAAGCCCTTGCCTGAGGCTGCCTTCGATGGAACTCCAGAACTGTATCGATTGTTCGTGGATGCGGAGACCACGACGGTGTTCCTCCCCGCGGAACTCAAAAACGGCCAACAGATGATGGCGAGCGAGGGTGTAATTTCGACGTTGTTCTATCGCTTCGTCAACGACGAGCAACTGCGCAGTCATTATCGCGAATCATCGTTCTATCGAGCTTTCCTGCCGACTCTTTCAGGTCGCCCGGAGTCTGCGATTACGCCGGCTGAGAACGTGCATCTCAAACTCTTTGCTGCCATGGCAGAACTGCAAGGCATGAAACGCGATCAGCCTCCAATGATCAGTGTGGTCGAGCACTACGCGAGACTTTTCCCTGACGAGGCAAAGCGCATCTACGGGGATTTCATAGCGACGACCTGGGGCGCGACGGTTTCGCAGCAACTGGCGGCAGAATTGGCTCGCGCGGCGTCGGACGGTGGACGAGGGGACATCAGCGCCTTCCGCGGCGACGATTCGTCTTCACTGTTTGAGTCGACTATTGCCGACGTGACCAATGGAAAGCGGTTGCTCGACGACAACCTGGGTCCTGAACTTTGGATACTGAATTCAGAATTCAAAATTGCCCCCTCGATGTGGACCAACGATCGTCGCTTACCCCTGACGATCAATCTGAACACCGCAACAGAACCGGAATTGATGACGATTGCAGGCGTGGATATCCTCCTCGCCAGAAAGATCGTCGTGGCGCGCAATGCGCACGGATTTTCGGAGTCTGAACGAACTGGAGCCGATCCTTCCGCCCGAGATCCTGCGTCACGTGATGTCGATGTCGGAGGAGATGAAGCGATTGCCACCGTATGACAGAGAGTAGCGCCGGGTCCGCATTTCTCGCGTGTCTTTTGCGCGAGAAGTGGGGATCTCCCCATCCGCCTTCCGAAAACTCGGCGAAGCCAGATCACCCCATATATCATTAACCAGCAAGTCCTTCAAAACCAATACTTTGGCCGCCGCCGCAAAAACATTCGCGACACCCTGCATCTCAACGCATATCGCTGCGCCTGCTTGGGGGCGCGGCCAACCGGAAGTCGGCAGCCGAAAGCCGGAAGCCCGCCCGAGGTGTAAAATGTCCAAGCAATCCCTTACACGTCATCTCCCAGCTTCGAAAGGATTCCCCCATGGCAACGCTTGAAGCCCCCGTCCGGCCGCGCACGTCTCTGCATCAGGGACCATTTGTCACCGAGCCCTTTTACGATTTCCGCAACGAAGAGAACGCCCGCCGCATGCGCGCCGCCATCGCCAAAGTCCGCGGCCAGCTTGGACGCGAATACGACCTCATCATCGGCGGCAAGCGCGTCAAGACCACTGACAAGATCAAGTCGCTGAACCCGTCGCAGCCCTCGCAGATCGTCGGCATCCACCAGAAGGCCGGCAAAGATCACGTGGAGCCCGCCATGAACGTGGCGCTCAAGGCCTTCGACTCCTGGAGCCGCACCACCGTCGAAGAGCGCGCCGGCCTCGTCTTCCGCGTCGGCGACCTCATGCGCCAGCGCAAGATGGAATTCATGGCGTGGCTCGTCTTCGAAGTCAGCAAGAACTGGGCTGAGGCCGACGCCGACATCTCCGAGACCATCGACTTCTGCGAGTTCTACGCGCGCGAGGCCCTGCGCTTCGCGAAAGCGCAAACGCCCATCCAACTGCCCGGCGAGCACGACACGCTGCACTACATTCCGCTCGGCGTCGGAGCCGTGATTCCGCCGTGGAACTTCCCCTGCGCCATCATGGCCGGCATGACGCTCGCCTCGATCGTCAGCGGCAATACCGTCATCCTCAAGCCGTCGAGCGACTCGCCCACCATCGCCGCGAAGTTCGTCGAGCTGCTCGAAGAAGCCGGCATGCCCGAGGGCGTGGTGAACTTCTGCCCCGGTGCCGGAGCCAGTTTCGGCGATGCCGTCGTCGCGCATCCCAAGACCCGTTACATCGCCTTCACCGGATCGCGCGAAGTCGGCCTGCACATCAACAAGACCGCCGCGACCCAAGCCCCCGGCCAGATCTGGATCAAGCGCACCATCCTCGAGATGGGCGGCAAAGACGCCATCATCGTCGACGCCGATGCCGACATCGACTCCGCCGTCGAAGGCGTCGCGCAAGCCGCCTTCGGATTCCAGGGCCAGAAGTGCTCCGCCTGCTCGCGCGCCATCGTCGACGAGCGCGTCTACGACAAGTTCCTCGAACAGCTCAAAGCCCGCGTCGAAAAGATTCAAATCGGCGATGTCACCGAGAATGCTGCCATGGGCGCGGTCATCAACGAAGGCTCGATGAAGACCATTCTCGAGTACATCGAGCAAGGCAAGAAAGACGGACGCCTACTCACCGGCGGCGAACGCGCTCCCGGGGAAGGCTACTTCATCAAGCCGACGGTGTTTGCCGACATCCCAGCGAAGTCGAAGCTCGAGCAGGAGGAAATCTTCGGTCCGGTCCTCGTCGTGATCAAGGCCCACGGCTTCGACCACGCCCTTGAAATCGCCAACGACACCGAGTTCGGCCTGACCGGCGCTGTCTACACCAAGTCCCGCGACAAGATCGATCGCGCCATCCAGGAGTTCCACGTCGGCAACCTCTACATCAACCGCAAGTGCACCGGAGCGATGGTCGGCGCGCATCCCTTCGGCGGTTTCAACATGTCAGGCACCGATTCCAAGTCCGGCGGCCCGGACTATCTATATCTCTTCACGCAAGCAAAAGCCGTTGGAGAGAAGATTTAACAGCCTGACACACGGAGGGGCGGACGCATTCGTCCGCCCCAGGTTCAAGGGCACCGTCTGTGACGGCGTGTTCGCAGCTTTGAAAGGGAGCGGCTTTCAGCCGCGCCGCAAGGCCTCAAGATTCGTATCAGGGCATCGCTTTAGCGATGCCGTAAATGCAGCAGAGTCAATTCCGGCTTCAGCCGCTGTAAGCTCTGTCGGCAAAGTCAGTTTTCGGCATACTGTTTAGCCCCTGAGGGAATCTGCCATTGCGACGACTCCCATCGGCATGTTTGTAGCGGCGGCAATCTTGCTTACGCTCACAATTACGCCGAACACATTTTCGCAATCGTCCGCACCCGCTCCCGAGAACCTGAACGCTCTGCTCGAACCGATCCTCAAGAACTACGATCTGCCCGCACTGGCCGGAGCCATCGTCACCAGAAAAGGCCTCTCCGCCGTCGGAGCGGTCGGCGTCCGCAAGTACGGCACTGACACTCCGGTGACGGTCAACGACCAGTTCCATCTCGGCTCCGACACCAAGGCGATGACCGCGACTCTGCTCGCCACTCTGGTCGAAGAAGGGAGACTCTCGTGGACAACATCGCTGGAGCAAGTCTTGCCTGACCTTCCGCAGAAGATGAATCCCGCTTACCGCAAGGTCACGCTCGAGCAGTTGCTCTCGCATCGCGCCGGTTTCACCGACGACAGCTGGCCGAAAGGGAAGACCTTCGCCGATATGTACGCTCTGCCCGGAACGCCGCGTGATCAGCGTGCCGCCTACGTTGCGATGGTCCTAAGCGAACCTGCCGCTGCAGAGCCGGGCAGCAAGTACCTCTATTCGAACCGCAGCTACGCGGTTGCCGGAGCCATCGCCGAGAAGGTCGCCAATGATTCCTGGGAAAGCCTGATGCAGAAGCGCATCTTCGGGCCTCTCGGGATGCAGACGTGCGGCTTCGGCGCAATGGGAGCGCCCGGTAGAACCGATGAGCCGTGGCAGCACACGCTGCTCCTGGCGAGGCCTCGGCCCATCGAACCCGGACCACAGTCTGACAATCCTCCGGTCATCGGTCCGGCCGGCACCGTACACTGCTCCGTCACCGATTGGGGAAAGTTCGTCACCGCACACCTTCGCGGCGAGCAAGGCGAGCCGGGGATACTGAAGCCCGAAACGTTCAAGCGCCTGCATACCCCGCCGTTCGGCGACTACGCCTTCGGATGGCTCGTCGTCGATCGCCCCTGGGCCGGCGGACGCGCCTTCACTCACGCGGGCAGCAACACCATGAACTACGCCGTAGTCTGGATGGCCCCAGCCAAAGACTTCGCTGTCCTGGTCATGACGAACCAGGGCGACACATTCGGAGCCTGCGACGCCGCCGCCAGCGCGCTGATTCTCCACTTGGCGAAGGCCAAGTGAGAGCGACGCTATTTCGCGGACGGCGCAGCCGCCGCGGGATTCCGCTCCGTAAACTGCCGCTGATGCCAGTACGGATAAATCGGCGTCACGTCGCTGGCGCGATCGAGCTTTGCCACTTGCTCCGCCGTCAGATTCCAGCCCACCGAGTCCAGGTTCTGCCGAAGTTGCTCTTCATTGCGCGCGCCAAAGATCACGGTCGAGACCGTTGGACGCTGCAAGAGCCAGTTAAGCGCGACCTGCGTCACACTCTTGCTGGATTCCTTGGCAACCTCATCGAGCGCATCGACCACCTTGTAGAGATGATCGTCGGAAACCTGTGGCCCCATGTCCCCTGTCTTGTGCAGCCGGCTCTCCTTCGGCAACGGCTGCCCGCGCCGGATCTTGCCCGTGAGCCGTCCCCATCCCAGCGGACTCCAGATCAGCGCGCCCACTCCCTGATCGGCGCCCAGCGGCATCAATTCCCATTCGTACTCACGGCTGATCAGCGAGTAGTAGACTTGGTGCCCCACATAGCGCGCCCAGCCATAGCGGTCGGAAACGTCGAGCGCCTTCATCAGATGCCATCCCGAGAAGTTCGAGCAGGCTATGTAGCGCACCTTCCCGCTCGTCACCAGATGGTCGAGCGTGCTCAGTACTTCTTCCTGCGGCGTCAGCGCGTCGAAGCCGTGCAGGTGATAGATGTCGATGTAGTCGGTCCCTAGCCGCTGCAGGCTCCCCTCGCAAGCCTGGATCAAGTGATGCCGCGACGATCCCAGATCGTTGGGGCCCGGCCCCATGCGGAAAGTCCCCTTGGTGGAGATCAGGACCTGGCCGCGCCGCCCGGCGACCGCCTTGCCTAGAATCGTTTCGGAAAGTCCGTCTGAATAAATATCCGCCGTATCGAATAGATTCACGCCGGCGTCAAGGCAGATGTCGACGAGTCGCGTCGCCTCCGCCACATCGCTCTCACCCCAGGCCTTAAAGAACTCGTTGCCGCCGCCAAACGTCCCCGTGCCATAACTCAACACGGGCACCTTCAAACCAGAGCGTCCAAGCTGTCGGAATTCCATAGCACCCATAGATGCAGGTCGGGGGAAAATGATTCCGAGCGGTGCGGTGTCCGCTTCCGGACGCTGCGAATCACGAGGGGACAGTTCTGACTCTTGTTCAAACCGCAAGTGCAAGAAAAAGAATGGATTGGATCAACCACGGATTGGAAGGCTACCTGCTATCTTTTGGCACCTGGGGAGAATTATGTCTTCGATACTTCTGCAGGATCTTCGCTTCGCGTTTCGCCAGCTCCGGAAAACCCCCGGATTCACCGCAACTGTCGTGCTTACTCTTGCCTTGGGAATCGGCGCCAACGCCGCGATCTTCACCTTGGTGAACGCAGTCATGATGAAGAACCTTCCGGTTGCCGAACCCGAGAGGCTGGTGAAGTTGGGCGATGAATTCATGTGCTGTGTCGGATTTGGCCACCGTGATGACGGCGACTATGCGCTCTTCTCCACGGCCGTCTATGAGCACCTGAAGCAGAACGCCCCAGAATTCGACGAACTCGCAGCCATGCAGGCCGGCTATGCTTTCCGCCCGGTTGTCGTCCGGCGTGGCGACAGCCAGGAGAGCGCGCGGTCGGTGATGGGAGAATTCGTCTCCGGCAACTATTTTCGAACTTTTGGGCTACAGGCTCGCGCGGGCCGGCTGTTCCTCGATGCAGACGATGTTCAAGGCGCGCCCACCGTGGCGGTCATGAGCTACGAGACGTGGAAGAAGAACTACTCCGAAGATAGCTCAATTGTCGGCAGCACGTTCTTTGTCAATACCAAGCCCGTAACGATTGCAGGAATTGCGCCCGAAGGGTTCTACGGGGACCGGTTGTCCAGCACGCCTCCAGACTTCTATCTTCCCATCGAATCGATGCCGGCGCTGGCGAATGTTGCGTACGTGCACGATCCCGATGGCAACTGGCTTTACATGATCGGACGACTGAAGCCGGGCGTGCCGCAAGTTCAACTCCAGGCAAAGCTCAGCGGCCTTCTGCGGCAGGCTCTGGCACAAACGCATACATATTCATCGAAAGATAGCCAGCCAGCCTTGGCGCGTGCGCATCTTGCCCTGACGCCGGGTGGGGCCGGCATCCAGGGCATGCAGGAACAGTATGCATCGCACCTCCAATTATTGATGTGGAGTTCCGGGCTTGTATTGTTGATTGCATGCGCGAACATCGCCAACCTCTTACTCGCACGAGGTATGAGCCGTAAGGCGGAGATGTCGGTGCGGACCGCGCTTGGCGCAATGCGTTACAGAATCGTTCGGCAGTTGCTCACGGAGAGCGTGCTGCTTGCGGGATTGGGCGGAACCGCCGGACTGGCTGTGGCCTATGCGGGAACGAAGATGTTGCTGGCGCTGGCCTTTGCCGATCCGACGGGTGTACCGATCCATGCTAGCCCGTCGCTGGAGGTCATCGCTTTTGCTTGTGGGTTGTCGTTGCTGACGGGACTATTGTTCGGTGTTGCACCCGCGTGGCTTGCGGCGCAGGCTGAGCCTGTGGAAGCACTGCGCAGCGGAGTTCGGACAACGGGTGGAGCTACGCTGCTGCAGCGCAGCCTCGTGGTGGTGCAGGCAGCACTATCGCTCGTCCTGCTGGTGGGTGCAGGACTGTTTTCCCAGAGCCTGAGCAAACTCCAACACACCGACCTCAAGCTAGAGTCGACCAATCGCTATATCGTGCACTTCAATCCTCAGGCCGCGGGCTATTCGCAGCGGCAGGTCGGCGATCTGTACCGCTCCATCGAAGAGCAATTTCATGCGATACCCGGCATCGAAAAAGTGGGCATTGTCAGCTACACGCCGATGGAAGACAACAACAACGGATGGGACGTGCACGTGGAGGGGAAGGAATATCAGCCCAATTCCACTTCGAACCTAAGGGCGAACCCCGAGTATTTCGATTCCGTGGGCACGCACGTGCTGATGGGGCGCGGCATCGGTGTGCAGGACACCGCGACCTCTGCGACCGTTGCCGTAGTGAACGAATCTTTTGTGAAGAAGTTCTTCAATCCGGGAGAGAATCCCATCGGTCACTACTTCGGTGGTGGTGAACATTCAACTCACGACTATGAGATCGTCGGGGTAGTTCAGGACACGGTTTACCAGGACGTGCGCTGGAAGGATCATCTGATGTACTTCGTGCCGCTGCTCCAGCGTCCCGCAAGCGACAAGGGTCCGATCGAGAAAGACGAAAGCATGTATGTGGGAGCGTTCGTGGTGAAGACCGCTCATCCCATCAACGGCATGGAAGCCCTGGCGCGCCGAACTCTTTCCAGTATCAATCCCAGCCTGGCGGTCGTGAAGTTCCAGACGTTCGATCAGCAGATCGCTGACCAGTTCACCGACGATCGCATGCTGGCGCGCTTGACCATGCTGTTCGGCGTATTGGCTCTGCTGCTGGCTTCGCTGGGGCTTTATGGCGTGAGCGCGTATACGGTAGCGCGGCGCACCTCGGAGATCGGAATCCGTATGGCTCTCGGGGCGGAACGCGCCAAGGTTACCGCGATGATCATGCGGGGTGCGGCGATCCAGGCGGCCATGGGCCTGGCGATTGGTTTTCCCATAGCTTTGCTCTGCGTACGATTCGTAAAAGCGCAGCTGTACGAAGTGAAGGGAGTGGATGCAGTGGTGCTTCTGGCATCAATTTTGACACTGGCGTCGGCCGCATCGGTGGCTGCTTTCATTCCCGCGCGCCGCGCCGCATCGATCGATCCGGCGAGAGCTCTGAGGATCGAGTAGTCAGCCTCCCCAGACAAATAAGGCCGCCCTCGCAGGCGGCCTCTCTTCTGTTCGGATTTCCGAAAGCTTACTGCGCCACTCCCGCCGGCGGTTGCGGAACCGCGCCAGTGGTCGTCGCGGCCGCGGCCTCATTCAGAATCCGGTGATGGATGGTGAACAGCGCCAGTTCCAGCCGGTCTGACACGCCGATCTTGTCATACACGTTGCGCAGGTAGTTCTTGATGACCTGCTCGGTGGTGCCGAGCTGTGTGGCGATCTCTTTGTTCTTGTAGCCTTGAACAATCAAGGCCACGATGCGCAGTTCCTTGGCGGTGAGCCGGTCGCGCACGCGCAATCCGACCATATCGTTTTCGGTGAGTTCGCTGGGCACGGCGACGTCCTGCACCCAGGTTTCGCCGCGCGCCACTTTGCGCACGCAGTCGACCAGCGCGGCGCTGGTCACGTTGCGATAGACCACGCCATGCGCGCCATTCGACATGTGCCGCTGCGCGCTCTCGCCGGTATCGGCCAGAACGATTACACGCGTCTTGGCTTTGTTCGCGCCCGCCACGATGGCGGCAAAGTCGCCGTGGAATCCCGCAGCCACCACCAGCACCGCGGCGCGGAACTTGTCCAGCGCCATGAACATCTGTTCAGGGGTCTGGGCCTGGGCCACAATGCGCATCTCGTCTTCCACCGCGAGCACCTTGGCGATGCCCGCCCGGAAGATTGCCTGGTTATCGGCCAGAATCAGTTTGAGCATGTTGTCAACGCTCCAAAAAAGTCCGCTTGCAAAACGATTATGATTTCCTCACGAACTCGTACGAGTCGATCACGCAGGCCACGCCGCGGCCCTCTCCACCTTCGCCAGTTTCGTCGGCGCGCACCACCCGCCCCTTGCACTGGATGGTCACATTCTCCTGACCGCCCGTCATCTCTGGCGGCAGCGTGATTTCAAATTCCACGGGGGAGCCAATCTCCATCGAGGAATCGGCGCGAATATAGACTCCGGCCGCGCTGAGATTCCCGGTTACGCCTTCGGAGTCTCCGCCGGTCTCGCCCTTATGTATCTTGATCGGCAGTTCCAGCGGGAACCGTTTTCCGGTCCGTGCTTCTTCGCCCACGGTACCTCCTCTAGACTGGCCTGTTATGTGTTGTCCCTCTGCGAATGAGGCCAATGTCGTCAAACCAAGCTCCTGGCGGGCGCAGGCCCACTTTTATGCTCAGCACGGGTTATATCACGAAAGGCACCCGTGTAAAAGCCTGATAACCCGTTAGTTAACGGTAGCAACTAGGTTCCCCCCTGCTCGGACTACGGTATTTCACGCTCTTTTCCCCCGCCTCCCGATGCATCACGGTGGCGGAGCTCCCAAAGAATTGCCGGGTCCTGCAGTACTTCGTCCGGAGTTGACACCGGCGACAGCAGAAAATTCGTGAACTCCCGCTCAAAGTCAAAGCGTGAAACCTTTATGTGACCGGAGGGGGTAATCCAGTATGGCGTGTAGCCGAGCCCTTCAATGACTTCACGGGTTCGTTCGTTTTTGTGCTCCCGATTTCGGGGCAGGATTTCACAAACGATAAAGGGCTTGTCTCGGCGAATGATCGCTTGCATACCCTCAAGGACATCGGCTTCGAAATCCTCAACGTCAATTTTGATGATGTCGACCCGCATGGGATGGCGAGCCTCATAGTCATCGAGCCGGACCGTCTCGACCTGCAGCGGTTGGGCCTTCTGCCGGACCTGCCAACTGTTGGAAGCCAGGGTTCCTGTTGACTCCGCATCTCTTCCCGAAGAGGAAGGCAAGTACATGGTGGCAGTCCCAGATTGGCTGCTCAGAGCCATGTTCTCGCAGACGACGCGCTCCTCAAAATGATTCAGAGCCATATTCTTTTTCAGACCTTCGAAGATCGGCCGCAGTGGCTCAAAAGAGACCACTCGCAGTTTGGGATTCGACGTCGCGGCCAGAATGGAATAGAAGCCATAGTTCGCGCCGACATCCACGAACGAATCGGATCGCTCGAAGAAGAAGCGCAAGGTTCGTGAGGTTTCGGGCTCATGACCGTCCAACCCATGCCAGAACAGAGAGGACGAGAGCGCGATACCGGCATCCCTCGCGATGTACAGGCGTTTGCCTTCTTGTATCTGAATCGCGACACCATTCCTTTTTATCTTCATTTGGAGCTGCAGGGCCACTGCTGAACAGAGTCGCTGCAAGGGCTTTGCAGTGGTGGACAGGGCCCGGCTGACGTAGTAGTTCTCGCGCCATCGTTTCAACGCGATGACAATTCCATTCGCCATTCCTGCGAGTAACCCCCTTGGTGGAAAAGCGTAGTGCTACTGGTAGCGCCGGTCGAAAAAAGGTGGCCAGTCTCCCCGCCTCGCGGTCGCAATCAGTTCGTCCCCGAATTGGCCACCATAATTCGCACCAAAGAATCGATGCCGCAGTTGATTCTGCTGGACGATCGGCCAACGCACTAAATCGCCGAGGCGCTGTTTCAGAGTCGGCGCTTGCGGGGAAAAGGTGAGAAGCCGAACATCATCGAAGCCGCAAATGTCGAGCAACGACACGAGATTGGATCCGGCAAAGCCGTACTCGTGCGCCAGGGTCACGTACAAGCTGGAGTTGGCGCAGGGGCCTTCCATGTTCGGCGTGCGCACTAGCAGAGTTCCGCCGCGCTTGAGCGCCTGATAAAGAGCGTCCACCAGCCAGAGCAGCGAGTACTTGGGCACGTGCTCGATAACGTGCGACATATGGATGAAGTCGTATTGTTCCTGCTTGTCCCTGAGGAACTCTCCAATGTTGTCGCGAATCTCATGCAAGGTGATGCGGTCGGGGGCCCAATCGCGAACGTAATCTTTGTTAGCAATGCCGAAATCTGCGCCGGACAGGTTGCGATAGCCCAGCTTCAGGCACGCGGCGAGGAACCATCCTCTGCCGAAACCGATGTCGAGGATGTGGGCCGCTTTGTCGGAGGGCAAATAAGGCTTGTACTGGTGCGCTGCTTCCAACACCATCGGGCTCGTCCCGGTCTCACTCCACGTTGGGCGTGGTTCTTCGGACGCATGACGCAGCGCCATGCGCCGGTAGACCTCTGCAATGAAAGCGTGCGAATCCATGGTCCGTCTTGCCCAACGGGCAGCCCAATAGTAGCAAACCGGAATGGATGCTTCGGGCGGCGTTTCTCAGAGACGGTGAGTTCTGTCAGAATGCAAGACATAAGTTGATCGAGGAGGATTTCCTGTGACATCCATACTTCCCGTGAGATGTGTCAGTCGCGTCGTGACTGTTTGCCTGCTGGTCGCGCTCTCCTGCGTTTCGCAACTGGTCTGTGCACAATCCGCGCCTCAATCGACGGCTCCAGCCGCGGCCCAGAAAGGTCAGGCTGACAAGAATGCGGGCAAGACCAAGGTCGACGCCGCTGATGCGCGCGCGGCTGCCAACGATACTCTGGAAAAGCTGAACAGCGCGCTGGAAGGCCTGGCCGCCAGGGTCTCTCCCGCAGTGGTGCAGATTCTCGTGACGGGATACGGGCCGTTGCGCGAGGAGGACCGATCGCAGACCGCGTTCATCGTCCGCCAGAAAGCGGTTGGCTCGGGAGTGATCGTCGATCCGAACGGCTACATCATGACCAACGCGCACGTGGTGGAGGGAGCACAGCGGATTCGCGTCGCCCTGCCGCTGCCCATGGGCGAATCTCCCAGCCAGGTGCCGATCGGGAAACGCCGCATCCTGGAAGCGCGCCTCATCGGCCAGCACAAAGATACCGATCTCGCGCTGCTTAAGATCGACGAGACCGATTTGCCAACCCTTGCCCTGATGAGCCAGCGGCCGCACGTGGGGCAGCTGGTATTCGCCATCGGCAGTCCCGAAGGCTTGCAGAATTCGGTCACCATGGGCGTGGTCAGCGCGCTCGCCCGCCAGCCCGATGCCACCAAACCGCTTACTTACTTGCAGACCGACGCTCCCATAAATCCCGGCAACAGCGGCGGCCCGCTGGTCGACATGAATGGGGCCGTCCTCGGCATCAACACGTTTATTCTTTCGCAAGGCGGAGGCAGTGAAGGTTTGGGCTTCGCCATTCCGTCGCGGGTGGTCGACTTTGTCTACCACAGCCTGCGTAAGTACGGACACGTGCATAAGGTCGAGATTGGTGCTGGCGCGCAGGAGATCACGCCCACCCTCGCTGAGGGGCTGCATCTTCCGCAGCGATGGGGTGTCGTCGTGGATGATGTGAAGCCGGGCGGACCGGCCGCCGCGGCTGGCTTGCAGGTGGAGGACATTATTCTCACGGCGGACGACCGGCGCATCGAGACTCTGCCGTCGCTTTCGGCGGCACTATACCTGCATCGTCTGGACCAGGTCGTGAAGCTGGAGATTCTGCGAGGCAACGAAAAGAAGATTCTCTATGTGCCCGCGATTGAGCAGCACGATCACATGGACGAACTTCTCGACGCCGTCAATCCCGAAAACAGTCTGATCCCTCACCTGGGAGTTCTCGCCATCGACCTCACCGCCGACCTGCGCGCGCGACTGGGGTCATTGCGGATTCCGTCAGGAGTGGTGGTTGTAGGACGCGCCGCCGATCTGATCATGCCCGACACCGGCCTCGAGGCCGGCGACATTATTCACGCACTCAACACCACGCCCATCGATTCCATGGCCACGCTCCGCAATGCCGTGGGGACGCTGAAGACGGGCGATCCGGTGGTGCTGCAGGTCGAGCGCGATGGCGGGTTGCAGTATGTGAGCTTTGAGATGGAGTAAAGCGAAGCCTGTGAATCAATGCTGTCATCCTGAGCAGAACGAAGGATTCTATGCACTCCCGGCCAGGTGCACAGATCCTTCGCTTCGCTCAGGATGACAGTGATGTTAGGTATTTATCGTCCGGATCCCGCGCCGATGGCCGACGCCTTGGCTTTGCTGGCGTTCTCGATCACAACGCCCAGCCCCTCGCCAATTGCCTCCACCACACGCAGGTCATCTGCTGTGAATGCATCCTGCCCTGAGCGATAGAGCGCCAGCACAGCCGCAATCCCCGCGGTTGCTTCAAGGGGCACGGCCAGCGCCGAACGCAGCGTGCTGTACTTCCTGGGATCGTTCAGGTAACCCGGTTCGACCGAGGGATTGCCGTTCAGGATCGGCTTATGATTTTGCGCGACCCATCCCGAGAGGCCTTCGCCTTCCGGAATCCGCAAAGATGAGAACAACCGGAAATTGTCGCCGCTCACAAACTCCGCCGCGAGCACTCCGTTCTTCGGCGCATACACCGCCATGGAGTCGTGCGGCACCAGGTGCTTCACACGTACGGCAAGCAGCGAGAGGACGTCTTCGATGCGCAGATGCGCGCCGGGTTGGCGGCTGAGTTCGACGATCTCCTGACCCTGCTGCTGAGCCGCCGAAATCCGTGTACCGCAATCCGCGACTTGTGCGGAAGTTGGAATCGCGGGCTCGCCGGATTCCGCGAACCCGGCTGCGGGTGCGAGTCCTCGCTCAACCTTAATGTCGGTCGACAATTTTGGTGGAGCCTGCAGCGGTTCCTCGGTCGCCATCTTTTCGAGTTCGATGTAGCGTCGTCGCAGAATCGTCACGATCTTGGGATCGAAGGCCTTGCCCGCATCGTCCACCACCTTCGCCATCGCCTCATTCAAGGGCAGAGCCTTGCGGTATTGCCGGTCCGAAGCCAGCGCGTCGAGGCAATCCACCGCCGCGAGAATGCGAGCGCCGATTGGAATTTCCTCCCCGGCCAATCCGTTGGGATATCCGCTGCCATCCCATTTTTCGTGATGCGCGCGCACAATCGGCACCACCGGATACGGAAAGTGCACCTGCTCCAGAATCTCCGCGCCAACAATGGGATGGATCTTCATCTTCTCGAATTCTTCCGGTGTCAGTTTCCCCGGCTTCGAAATAATGTGCTCCGGCACGGCCAGCTTCCCAATGTCGTGTAGCACCGAGGCAGCTTTTAGCGCCTCCGTCTCGTCCTCGCTCAAACCCAGTTCCTTCGCCAGAGCCATGGCATACACTCGCACTCGCTGCAGGTGCTCTCCGGTGGTTTCGTCTTTGGCTTCAATGGCGAGCGCGAGCGCTTCGATCGTTCTCAAATGCAGATTCGAGACTTGCTCCGCGTGAAGTTTCTCCGTTTCCATCTTCCCGAGATAGAGGCGATACGAACGGTACATGAGGTAGATCGGCGGCAGAATCAGCAGAGACGACTGCCATCCGATGTGTCCGTTCAGAAAGTGAACCAACCCCGCTAAAGCGGCTCCGACCATGAAATAGGGGAACGACCACAGATAACTGTCATTCCAAACCTTGGTGATGGGCTTATCTTCGGTCAGGCCAATGATGGTCGACATGGCCGCTGTATTGCATCCGAAGTGGATGATCGCTGCCACCAAGAGCGCTAGCGGTCCCGGCCCGTGCAGAATCCGCGTCGCCACGAGCACGTAGGCGCCGTAGGCCACCGTGCTGGAGACCGTCAGTTGCGACCAGTTGAAGAGGAACTGCACCAACTTCACCTGGTGTTTTCGCCGCAAATAAGCTTGGCCCACCGTGCTGGCCAGCACGATCAGCAGCGTCTCGGGCCAGCCCAGTTCGAGAATCCCTAGCAGGGTGAACAAGAAGTTGACGGAGAGCGTTCCTTCAATGCCGGGCAGAGTGACCTTCAGCGATGATGCGAGAAGAGCCGCAACTAGATAACAAATGAACTTGAGCGGATCGTTCGATTGCCAGTGCGAAAATGCCAGCGCAAAGCATATGGCTCCCACCGTAGCCATGCCGGTGATGAACACACGTGCGCCAATGGAACGTCCCCAGGACATGATAAGTCCTTAAATTTTCAACGATCTGCGGATGCCTGTCCGCCCAAAACGACTTCGTGTGATTACCATGGTTTGCTCCAAGTAAATCAATCACATACCGTCTAGTGAGCCAATGCGGCGATGGCGCCAGACCCATTCCGGGCGGGACAACTTGTCCCCTGCCCGCGGCGTGGGACAAAGTGCCCGTTGTGTTTCGCTACAACTCCCCGTAAGTCGTTCATAAATAAGGGTAATTTCGGTCACGTTTGGGCACCCACCTGCACATATACAGGTCACTTGGGGCATGGTTACGCGCAGTGGGCGCCTTTTAGTCGGGGGAATATGAAAAAACTAGTGCTTCTACTTTTGATCGTCGCGCTGCCGCTGGCGCACGCCGACGACTCCAAGCTATCGCCTGAGTTGCGCGGCAATTATTCGACCCAGAAGGTCCAAGTGATCGTGCAGTATGCGCCCGGAACTCAGGTCAACTGCAGTGGTCTGCTCGGACTGGTGGGCTGCCTCGTCAATGACGTTCTGAAACTTGGCGGCACGATTCTGGGACAGTTGCCTCTGATCAACGGCGTGGTTGCGGTGCTTGACGGCAACGGTATTCAGACTCTGTCGAACCAATCGAACGTCGTATACATCAGCACGGACCGGCCGTTGACCCCCTCACTCAACAATGCTGCAGCTGCGGTGAACGCCCAGTTCGCATGGCAATCGAACTACACCGGTGCCGGTATTGGCGTGGCTCTCATCGATAGCGGTGTAAGCAATCACGTGGATCTGCATCAAGGGATTCTTCCATTCTCGCGAGTTGTCTATCAACAGTCCTTTGTGCCGGGAAACTCGAACCCCGGTGACCAATACGGACACGGCACGCATATCGCTGGACTGATCGCCGGTGACGGCCTGAGTTCCACGGGCCCTCTCTACAACAAGACCTTCAAGGGGATCGCGCCGGGGGCGAACATCGTGAACCTGCGGGTCCTGGATGCGAATGGGGCATCCACCGACAGTGTGGTGATCGCCGCCATCAACCAGGCGATTTCCTTGAAATCGCGCTACAACATTCGCGTGATCAATCTCTCCATGGGCCGCGCGGTCTACGAGTCATACAAACTGGATCCGCTCTGCCAGGCAGTCGAGCAGGCCTGGCACAGCGGGATCGTGGTGGTCGTGGCGGCGGGCAACAACGGCCGTTATCAGGCTACCAACGGCTACGGCACCATTAATTCGCCCGCCAACGATCCGTACGTGATTACCGTGGGGGCGATGAAGACGATGGGAACGCCCACCCGCGTGGACGACTTGATCGCCAGCTACAGTTCCAAGGGACCGACCGCGATCGATGCCGTCTCCAAGCCTGACCTCGTTGCGCCGGGCAATCTGCTGGTTTCGCTCGAAGCTCCCGGGTCGACGCTCTATAGTCAGTATCCCGGCAATCAAGTTCCGTACAGCTATTACGTAAACGGCGGCAGTTCGGCTCCATCGTCCAGTTACTTCACACTGAGCGGCACCAGCATGGCCACCGGCGTAGTGAGCGGAGTCGTCGCCGACCTGCTGCAGAAGAGCCCGAGTCTGACTCCTGATCAGGTGAAGGCCCGGCTGATGAAAACGGCGTGGAAGTCTCTACCGGCATTCAGCAGCACGACGGACCCGACGACCGGCATTACCTACACCGATCAAGACGAGGTGTTCACCGTAGGTGCTGGCTACGTCGATCTGGAGGCCGCTCTCACTAACGCCGACGTGACAAGAGGTACCGCAATGTCTCCGGTGGCGACGTTTAACGGGAGTACGGACAGCGTCAGTCTAAACGCCGACCCGTCCTCCGTCTGGAACACGTCTGCCACATGGTCCTATGCGACGGTGTGGGGAACCAGTCAATTTGCCGCCGGCACGTCGCAAGCTTCTGTTTCGGGAGCCAGCGCAACTGCCGCGAGCAACGCTCTCTGGGGAAGCAATGCGATGTGGGGGACTAACGCCATGTGGGGCACGAATGCCATGTGGGGTACGAACGCGATGTGGGGTACCAACGCGATGTGGGGCACCAATGCGATGTGGGGGACCAACGTTTCCGTTGGCGAGCAATAAGATCCTTCGCAGGTGAAGGGGAAGGGCCGCGATGCACTCGCGGCCCTTCTATTTTGTGAAGCGTGAGATGCACATGTGGGAACGGCCGCCTCGGCCGTCCAGCCAGGGCGAAGCCGAGCGGCGCGTCGGCGAAACGAGGGCATGTAGACGGAGGTAGGCGGTGGAAGAGCGGCGCTTTAGCGCCGCGTAAAGGCCGCGAGTTCTGCGGGCTTCAGCCCCTGTGGTCGTATTTCTACCTTACGCTCAGTGAGCGGGAACGACTTTCTGGATGGCGGTTTTCAGTTGCTCCGCGCTGAAGCCGAACGGCCCGGGACGGCTCTTGTAGGCCACACGGCCCATCGCATCAATCACGTACAGACGGTCCGGCCATGCTGTGTACGCGCTCTCGGTGGAGTTGCCGAATTCGTCGAGCACGGCGGGAATCTCGATTCCCAGTTTGCGCACGCAGGCTCCGGCGATGAACGCGCGCTCGTCCTCACTACGCGGACTCGCGAACAGAACCTTCTCTTTCGTATTGCTCTCAGTCTGCCAGACGTCGGTCGGATGTGCCTCGGTGATGTAGACCACGAGAAACGTAACCTGGCTTCCGTACTGCTGGTAGAGCTTGTTGAGGGCAGGAACCTCCCGCCGGAAAGGAGGTCAAGTGTAGCTTCCAAACACGAGCACGACCGGCTTCTGCTGCGCGGTGAGGGCCGACAGTTGTACCTGCCCAGTCTTGTCGAGCTTCGTCAGAGCAAAGTCTGGTGCTGGACTGCCCATCTGCAACGTGCCCGCGCGTGCGCGCATCCAGAGAGTCTCGAACGGAAGAACCAGAAAAGGGACGGGCCCGGGAATCTTGGCCATCACCCGCCCAAATTGTTCCGGCGTTTGCCGCATCACACCGTATAGCGCTACGCAACACATCAACCACACCGCGGCGAGGACGCAGAGTGTGACAACGGTCCTTTTGACAACCTTGGATTTTGCGTTCACGCGGTCAGCACTCGAACCCCAAAAAGAAATGCGCCGATTATAGGCCGGCGCAAAGGAAGTTCAATAGTTGGAAAGTAGTATTCGTTCCGTAATTTGGAGCGATTCGGATCGGTGTCGTCTCAAAATGCGCTTCCGCCGCCGCCTCCAAAACCTCCGCCGGAGAAGCCTCCACCGCCGCCGCCGAATCCTCCTCCACCAAAGCCGGATCCGGTCGAACTCGCACGCGGCGCGGAGACGAAAACCTGGTGCATGTCGCTCGCCATGCTATTCATCGAACTCGAAAAGAAAATTGGATTGAAGGCCCCGACATAACCGCCCGGTCCCACGTACCACTGTGGCGGATCTTTAACGATGCCGGCAAACGCCTGCGCCCAGTGGTGTTCTACTCCCAACGCCATCGCGTACGGCAGAAATTTTTCGAATGTGGTCGGTGGCATCACCTTCAGACGGTCTGCATCCACGCGATTCATGAACTCCTGGAACCCGAGTACCGCGACGCGCACCCGCCCGCCCTTCACGGTCTTGGCGGTCATGACCCGCGCAAACAGAAACCAGATGAGCGCCGAGAGCGGAATGCACAGCACCAGAAGTGCCACCGAATTCAAGAAATTAGCCCAGCCCAGGAACTGGAAAAGCGCGAACGGGGCAAGAATGGCAAACGCCGCGCCAATGCTGTACCCGTTCGCCGATTCCGGGTCGACCAGATAAATGCCTTTCCTCTTCAATGCCGACATGATGTCTTCGCGAATCACCGGAACGGCCGTGTAGAAGCGGTTCTTCAGGCTCGACAGCCGAGTCTGGTCGCCGCCGGCAAACACGTTCTCCAACATCACGCGCTCGTGCGGCGCCAGGTTGGCGTCCCATTGATCGCGCGGCTTCAGCAGGTGAAAGACGTAGTCCTTGTGCGTGAAGAGCAGTACTTTCTCCGATGTCTCTTCGATTTTGATGTAGCCCCGCACGGCGAGATCGATAATCGTCGAAGTAATGTCGCGAGGATGGATCGAGTCGTCGAGCAGCGTGCCTGCTTCGGCGGGAGAAATGCCGAACGGCGGCTCGTACATGGGCGCGCAACCGAAACTCCGGGATCGGGGTCGCGTCCCTTGGTCCACCACAGCGCAAACATTGCAGCGAAGGTGACCAGCGGCAGAAACACGATGGGATTGCCGCCGATGAACCAGAAAAACTTCGTTAGCGCTCCGGGTTCTTTGAGAATGTCCTTCGGAAGATAGACGTCGATGGTCATTCCGCCGCGCATGGGCAGCGGATTGTTGGTCTCGAACCGGGCCTCGGCGCCGTCGACCGTGGAACTGGCGTCGCGCTGCGTGGAGCCATACACGCCGGTGAAGGCCTGCGCCCTGAGCGATCCCGCCGCGAACATGGGGAAGCGCACCGTTGCGGATGCATGATCGATCGGCACCGGCCAGTCGTTGCCCGTGACGTTCCAGTAAAACTCGTCGTGATCGTCGAAGAATCGCGTGCCGTTGCGCACGCGGTAGGTGATCTCGACCGTCCGGGTCGTGTCGACAGCGTCGGGAATATAAATCTTCAGATCGCGGGCGCCATTGGAGGTCGACGAATCGTACTTGAGCTTGCCGCCGCTTCCGTCGGTGACGCTGGTGACCTTGAGGAAGAGTTCGTAGTTCGTTCCATTCGGTCCGGGGTATTCGATTGGAATCGTGCGGTGAATGCCATGGAATTCGCCTACAAAGACCAGCGTGATGCGCTCGGTTACCACGGCACTGCCATCCTGCGCGACGGTGATGTTGTCCTGGAAGTCGGAGACGCGCCACGACTTTGCGGCAAGAGGCGCGGCCAAAAGGAGTACGCACGCCATCACTTCGTAGAGACGTAGCTTGCTACGTCTCTGCCGGCAGCGTCGATGCCGCCAGCAAGACGTTGCCAGCAACGTCTCTACGAAGGCTGCCATTGGACTAGAACTTCACTTGCACTGGCTCGCGGTCGGCCTCGGCGGTCTCGAAGAACTGCCGCGCCGTGAAATTGAACATGCCCGCGAGAATGTTCGTGGGGAAGGATTGAATCTTTGTGTTCAGGTCGCGCACCACGGCGTTGTAATAGCGCCGCGCATTCTGAATTGAGTCTTCGGTTTGGCTCAACGATCCCTGCAGCTGCGTGAACTCCTCCGACGCTTTCAGTTCGGGATAGTTTTCTGCCACCGCAAACAAGCTTTTCAGCGCACCGGTCAGCTGATTCTCGGCGATCGCCTTGCCCTCGGGCGTTGTCGCCTGCATCGCTTGCGAGCGGAACTTCGCGATGTTCTCGAACGTTCCCTTTTCGTGCGCGGCGTATCCTTTTACCGTTTCCACCAGGTTCGGAATCAGGTCGTGGCGCCGCTTCAGTTGCACATCAATGTCGGACCACGCCGAGTCGCAGCGTATCCGCAGCTGCACCAGGCTGTTGTACATGCCGATCAACACCACGGCGATGACAACCAGAATTACCAGGAAAATGACGCCAGTCATGAAGCCCTCCTCGCAGGCCAAGGTCTGACGGATGAATGAGAAATCAATGGGACGTTAGCACAGTAGGAGCGCCCGAGCAAACGCGAGCGAGGAGCCGCATTTCGCATTCTGCGATAACAACTTCACACTCAATTCATGCGGGGTAGGATGAAGCTAAGGAGGGTCGAGGGTTGAGAGAGCCGGAAACCGGAAGCCGAAAGCCGAAAGCCGGAAGCCGAAAGCCGGAAGCCGGAAGCCGGAAGCCGGGCTTACTGCTGTGGCGCGAAGTATCCCTTGCGAGCCCGCACCTGCAGGTCCTTCTTCAGCGTGGAGATTTCGATCGAGCGGTAGCGCCCGTCCGCGTCAAAATTGGCAGGCTTGTAAGAGACGACGTACTGGCTGCGCAGCTCGTCTTCAATTGCAGCGAACGAGTGCGTGATGTCCTTCATCTTGAAGGGGAAGAACGCGCGTCCTCCGGTGGCTTCGGCGAGTTGCTCAAGCACCTTGTCGCCGCGCATGACCAGGCCGCTGTCGTCGGTCGAGATCGCGTAGATGATGACTTCCGAGCGCTGCGCCATCTCGATGGCCTGCGCTTTGGAAATCTCGCTCTGGTTGTCTTCGCCGTCGCTGACGATGATGATCGCCTTGCGTACCGGACGATCGGGACGATCTTTCAGAAACTTCTCTTTGCACGCGTGGTACACGGCGTCGTACAGGGCGGTTCCGCCGCCATCGTGGAGCTTGTGAACGCCGGCCGAAAGCAATTGCACGTTGTCGGTGTAATCCTGCGCCATCTGGCTGTGACTATTGAAGCCGACAATGAATGCTTTATCGAAGCCGGTTCGAAGTGTGTGCTGCAGAAAACTGGTGGCCGCGGTCTGCTCGAAATCAAACCGGCCATCCACAGAACCGCTGACGTCGACCAGCAGGCCGAGGTGCAGAGGCAGATCCGTCTCGCGGCGGAAGTTCAGAATCGCCTGCGGTGGTTTGTGGTCGTCAAGAATGCTGAAATCGTTCTGGTTCAGGTCGCGCACGAACTTGCCGTGCTTGTCGGTCGCGATAAACAGCACGTTGACTTCATTCACCCGGGCATGCAGGGTGATCATCGCGCTCTGTGGATCGTCAGGACTTTCGGCCGGTCCACTTCCCGCGTTGTAAGCGCTCAGGTTCGGCGCTCCCGACACATAAGAAGACTGGGCCCGCGACTGGGCGACCAACAGAAAGGTTGCCAGGAAAAGTGTCAGAAGGCGGATTGTCGGGTTCGTGTACTTCATGCCTGAAAATGCCAATTTTTTCACTCTAAACCGCGTCTGGCGACACTCCTAAGACATTGGATGCACGCCAGATGCCGAAATCGAGTCCACGCGGGACCCCGCTATCTGATTGACTTTAGGAGCGTGTCGGCAAAGTGCCAAGTTACAAAAGGAGCACACGTTTGGTCATGGCACAAGACGTGCAATTTCTTTCAGTTACGCGCTGGCCATGAACTAACGGGAGCGCTCGCCCCGTTAGCCAATCGGATTCAGGGTTTAACATAGTGACACGAACTCAACCTCTTTTTCCTTAAAATCTACTAGGAGGGATTTCATGAAGAAATTTATCGTGTGCCTGATGGCTGTACTGATCTCGACCGTGACGGCCTTTGCCGAGAACGACGAGCGCGAAGCCGACCGTGTGAAAGACGCCGGCACGGTCCTGAAAGAAATATTGAACATCCCCGACGACATTCCGCAGGACCTGCTCGATAAGGCCGAATGCCTCATTATTCTTCCCTCGGTGAAGAAGGGAGCATTGGGCATCGGCGGCAGCTTCGGACGCGGCGTCATGGTCTGCCGCAGCGGGGAGCACTACAAAGGGAAGTGGGGCGCTCCGGCTTTGTACGCGCTCGAGGGCATAAGCATCGGATTCCAGATCGGCGGCCAGGCCACCGACTTTGTGCTGCTGGTCATGAATCCGAAAGGGGCGCAGTCGCTGCTCTACAGCAAAGTGAAGCTGGGGGCGGACGCTTCGGCTGCGGCAGGTCCCAAGGGACGCACCGCGGAAGGCGCCACTGACATCGTGATGAACGCCGAGATCTTGTCATATTCGCGTAACAAGGGACTGTTCGCGGGAGTCTCTCTGGAAGGCTCGACGCTCCGTTCGGATGGCAGCGCCAACGAAAAGCTGTACGGCAGGAAGCTGTCGGCTAAGGAAATCATTCGTGAAGGAAAAGTCGGCATTCCGGCTTCTGCGCGCGAACTGGTCTCTCTGCTCGACAGAAAATCGCCCGTCAACAAGTCGGAGCCGAAGTCGCTGGAGTAGAATCGCGATTCGTCGTTCCGGTGAGATCCTGTGACGCCTGTCGCTAAGAGTGTTGACCGAGTTCGCTGCGCATGGGCCAGCGGCGAACTCCTAGTTCGCTATCACGATGAAGAATGGGGCGTGCCGGTGCATGACGACCGCACGCTCTTTGAATTTCTCATTCTCGAAGGCGCGCAGGCGGGTCTGAGCTGGAACACGATCCTGAACAAGCGCGAGAACTATCGGAAAGCCTTCGACGGATTCGATCCGAAACGCATTGCGCGCTACGACTGGCGCAGGGTCGAACGACTGTTGCGCGATCCCGGCATCGTCCGCAACAAACTCAAGATCGCGTCGACCATTGCCAACGCCCAGGCATTTCTTCAAGTGCAGAAAGAGTTTGGCAGCTTCGACCGCTACATCTGGCAGTTCGTTGGCGGCAAGCCGCGAGTGAACTCACCAAAGTCGATGAGGCAGGTCCCCGCAAGCACTTCGGAATCCGATGCGATGAGCAAGGATCTCAAGAAGCGCGGATTTCGCTTCGTCGGATCGACCATCTGCTACGCGTTTATGCAGGCCGTGGGGATGGTGAACGATCACGTGGTGGACTGCTTTCGCTATCGAGCGCTGAGTCGGTGAAAGAGCGGCGCTTCAGCGCCGCGTTAAGGCGCACGATCAATACGGGCTTTTAGCCCCTGAGGACCGTGCGCGAGGACTCGTCAACGCCGAACGAAAATGCCGGCCGTCATGTAAATCACTAACAGACCGCACAGTAGCACCGTCACTTCCAGGCGCGTCGACCAGGCGTGGAGCGCGTCAAACTGCACGCGTGCGGGCTGGTCCAGCGTGGCGGCAGAGTCAAAGGTTGCGACCTGGGCTCGCAGCGTAATCATGCGGGGAGTAATCCAGAACTGCGAAACCAGCGTGAGAGCGAGCATCAGGCAGATCAGCACATGGCGTAGCGCGAACACGTGTGCTGTGCCGTCGGTGATGCGGCTGTAGGCCAGCGAACTCAACAGATACACGATGCCGGAGACGATCGCGATCCAGTGCAGTTTGGTCAGCAGATTTCCCACTAACGTTCCGGCTAGAAGACGCGTGGGCAGCACGTGAAATGCCGTGGGCGCCATGAAGGAGAAAAAGACGATCCCGCCGATCCAGACCACGAGCGAGAGCAGCATGAGGAAGCGAAGGAAGGACATGACGGGAGAATTATAGGCGAAAATCAAAAGGCGCCAACCACAGAGGACACGGAGGACACGGAGACTGAGAACTGAGTACTGAGTACTGGGACTGAGTATTGCTTTCTCCTACACCGGCACCGGAACGCTCTCGATGATTTCTTTCAGCACCTGATCCGACTGCTCGGATTTCTTGAGCGTGGAGGCGTAGAGGCCGCTGACCACGAGGCGGTGCGCGAAGACTGGGACGACGAGCGGCTTGATATCTTCGGGAGTGCAGAAGGTTCGGCCTTCGAGGAAGGCCATGGCTTGCGCGGCGCGGTAGAGAGCTTGCGATCCGCGGGGCGAGACGCCCAGGGAGAGGAATTCCGACTCGCGGGTGCGGCGCACGATTTCCAGAGCGTAGGTCACCAGAGAGTCGTCCACGCGAATCTGTTTTACTGCTTGCTGCATCTCGAGCACGTCCGCGCCAGTCAGTACCGGACGAATCTCAGCGAGGTGCGAAACGCCGGCTTCGGAGCGCAGAATCTGGCGCTCGGCCTGGGCATCGGGATATCCCATGCGCACGCGCATCAGGAAGCGATCGAGTTGCGACTCGGGCAGAGGATAGGTTCCGTGATGCTCCACGGGATTCTGCGTCGCGATCACCAAGAACGGTTGCGGCAATTCATGCGAATGTGCGTCGACGGTGACCTGGCCTTCGTTCATGGCCTCGAGCAGCGCGGATTGCGTCTTGGGCGTGGTGCGATTGATCTCATCCGCCAGCAGAACGTTGGTAAACACCGGACCGCGCTTGAATTCGAATACCTGGTCGGCCGCCGAATAGATCGAAATGCCCACGACGTCGGAGGGCAGCATGTCGCTGGTGAACTGCACGCGCTGGAAGGTGCAATCGATAGCGCGGGCGAGCGCCTGTCCGAGGGTGGTTTTGCCGACGCCGGGAACGCCTTCAATGAGCAGGTGTCCGCGCGCGAAAATGCTGACCAGCGCAAGGCGGACAACGTCGTCCTTGCCGCGAATCACGCGGCGAAGGGCTTTTTCCAGTTCGGCGGCTTTATAAGAAACGGCGATAGCGGTCTCGGGCGACATTGTCTTGGATTCTACTATCCGGCGCTGCGTGGAGCGGAGTTACCTACGTCATAGGACCAGCTGTCAGCTATCAGCCGTCAGCTTTCAGCCAAACTCTAGATTGCGGCGCTGATCTCAGCACGTCGCGTCTGCGCAAGCTTGCCCTGGTTTTAGCTGACAGCTGACAGCTGAGAGCTGATAGCTGACAGCTGACAGCTTACTGCATAAACTCCGCGGGCCTTCCCGTCAGGCGTTCGATCCGTTTTGCGATCGGCGGATGGGTCGAGAACAGGTTGCCGAAATTCATTCCCAGCAACGGCTGGATGATGAACAGGTGCGCGGTCGACGGGGTGGCTTGCATTGGGATGCGGCGCGAGTAGGCGTCGAGTTTTTGCAGGGCGCTGGCGAGCGCATACGGATTACCGGTGAAATGCGCGCCCGTGGCGTCGGCTTGGTATTCGCGCGAGCGCGAGACGGCGAGCTGAATCATCGTCGCAGCGATGGGGGCAACGATGAGCATCAAGAGCCCCGTGAGGCCTCCGCCACCGCGGTCGTTGCGGTCGCGGCCTCCGTAGCCGCCGAAGAGCATGGCCCAGCGTCCCATGCTGGCGAGCATGGTGATGGCGCCTGCGATGGTTGCGGCGACGGAGCTGATCAGGATGTCGCGATTGTTGACGTGGCCGAGTTCGTGGGCGAGGACGCCTTCGAGTTCTTCGTCATTCAGTAAGCCCAAAATCCCATGGGTAACCGCGACCGAGGCGTGGCTCGGATTGCGTCCGGTGGCGAAGGCGTTGGGCGACTCGGTCGGGATCACGTAGATCTTCGGCATCGGGATTCCGATTTTCTGCGTGAGGCGTTCGACGGCGGCGTAAGCGCGCGGCAGTTGCTCGCGCGTGACGGGCTGGGCTCGGTATGCGGCGAGCGCGATCTTGTCGGAATAGAAGTACGAGACGAAGTTCATGACGGCGGCAAAGGCCAGAGCCAGGAGCATCCCGTTCTGGCCGCCGAAGTAGCGGCCGATGGCCATCAGCAACAGCGTCATCGCGGTCAGCAGGAACGCGGTCTTAAACATGTTTCCCATAGGTTTGGTGGAACTATCTGATTGGATGTTACGCCGAGTGGGGCGATGCAGGGGTGCGGGTGAAGGAAAAATTTGGAGTGGGAGGAAGAAACCCCCTCCCTGGGTGGGCTATTGGAATCATGGGGTTAGCGGGAAATCGTCGAAGAATCTATGGGGCTCAGAGGGTTGCGGGTAAAATCTTGCGGAATAAGGAGTTAGGTGGGTTTTGTGGCTGGGGCTCACTGTAGGGTGTCACTTTTTCTCGAGAGATGCTGTTTCGGAGGGGGTGAGATGGTTAGGCTTGCGGGAGCCGTGGTGGCGGCGCACCTCGCTGCGCTTGGCGGGACGGGCGAAGGCGCCCGTCCCCACATTAGATCAAAATCCACATTAGACCAAAATCGACCGGAGACCAAAATCCACAACGCTTAGGCTTTTTGGGCTTCGCGTTTTAGGGCGCGCTGCAATGTCTGGTCCAGCGCGGACTTCGCGCTTTCGTATTCCTGGTGCGAGATGCGGCCTTGCTGGCGCTCGACCTCGAGATGGAAGAGTTCTTCTTTCAGGCCTTCGAGGAGCATGGAAGAAGAGGAGGCGCGGGGAGCCGCGGGCTGCGGGCGAGATTCGTTGACGCGGACCGCTCGCGTTGTTGGGGCCTCTGCGGGTTCGTAGTCTTCGTCGTCTTCTAACGATGGAAGTCCCTTGCCAGTGGATCGGGCAGCGCGGTTGGCGGCTTGCTGACGAGAGGCGACGAAGATTCCGCCGACGATGAGGACCGCGGCGAAGCCGCCGAGAATCCACCAGCGATATTTCTGCAGAGGATCGGGAGCGTCGATCGGAGGTCCAAGGCCGCCGCCGGGGCGGCTCTCAGGTTGAGCGGAGGAGCCTCCGCTTTGGGTGGTTTGTCCATCTTCCGCGGGCGCGGCGAGCGTGCCTTCTCCGGAGAGCTTGAACGCCAGCGTCTGGCCTAATCCCGCATTGGAGGCGACTTCTACGTTGGCGTCGGGCTGGCCGGGATAGGGAGCGATCTGAAATGTGGCTCCGGGAGCGGCGGCGAATTCCATCGACTTGGGCGCGATCGCAACGAAATGCTCGAGGGAATAGATGCTCTTGGGATCGATGTTAACGCTGCCGGTATAGGGGGCCGAGTAGACGACATTGAACCGCGTCTCGCCGGGACGAAGAGGAAAAAGGAATGCGTATTTGTTCTTGGCGTTGTTGCCTTCCGGCACAGGCGCGGACTTTACGGGCTGGCCACCGGCGGTCATGGCCTGGCCTTCGCCGATCTGCGCTCCATCGGGCACGTAGAACTCAAGGTTGTGCTCGTTCATCTGGGTGCGCGGCGGCTTGGAGTTGTTGTTCACGGCGAAGGTGCGCTCGACCTGCATCTGTCCCTGAGTCGCTTGGAAGCGCATGATGTCGGCCACCACTTCGATGCCGTCTACTTTCTTGCCCACGTCATAGACCTGGACCTCAACCGACGTCGTTCCGGGAGGCGCCATCCGGTGATAGGTGACTTCCTGATGGATCACGCGGACGAGATGAGGGCCCTGGCTGTCGAGCTTGAAGCTGAAATTTCCCTTGGCGTCGGCCTTGGTGCGGCCGGCCTCCTCCATGCCTTGACCGAGGCTGAGCAGGACGACTTCATCTCCGCCAGCGGGCTTGCCGGTGGTGCCGTTCTTGACCGTGCCGGTGAGGGTTTGGGCGGAGGCGAGCGTGGCGAGGAGAAGGGTGCAGGCGATTAGGAGGGCGCGGGAAATTGCATAGGTCCTTCGCGAGACAAAGTACGTCTCGCTCAGGATGACACTGGAAAGGAAGGTCGCCTCGCGCTTATTGCGAGGCAAAAAACGCCTCGCGGCGCGGGGGCTCCCACAGGTCCTTCGCTCGGCAAAAGGCGCCTCGCTCAGGATGACAGAGGAGGGGTAGGGATCCTTCGACTGCGCGGAAAGCGCGCTTTGCGCTCTTTCCGCTTCGCTCAGGATGACAGGGGGGTGGGATTTCAAAATGTTTAATCCTTTCATGAGCGCGCTCTTTTTGGCGAGGAGGCGGCTTTGGCTTCGAGGCGCGCGATTTCGGCCAGGAGCGTGGCGGCTTCGTCCTGCAGGGACGCTTTCAGGGACTGGTAGTCCGCGTCGGGCATTTTGCCGGCTTTGAATTCGAAGTTCAGGTCGCGGAGGTTTTCGTAAACGGCATCCTTGCGTTCGCGCAGGTACGAGGCGCGGGTTTTCTCCGGGCCGACAAGAAATGTGCCGGGGAAAAAGATGTAGAAGAGCGCGGCGGCGGTGGCCAGAAGACAGCATGCCAGTTCAAAGCTCATAGGTCGGTCTCCTCGCGGGCCTTTTCGCGGAATTCTTCCAGTTCGGCGCCGCGGACGGGGCGCAATCCATCGGCGATGGCGGGCTCCGGACGATTCTTCCAGGCGCGAACTACCAGGACCACGATGGTGAAGCCGAGGGCCAGTGCGACGAAGGGCACGATCCAGGCGGTGCGATCGAAACCAGTGTTGGTGGGGGCGGCGAGCACGGTGGGTCCGTATTTTTGTACAAAGGCCTGTTCGACCAGGCTGTCGCTGTCGCCACGGGTCACGGCGGCCATCAGTTCGTTGCGCATGCCATCGGAGTCGGGGCAGCCGACGTGATTGCATTCGAGAAGAATCTGGTTGCAGCTGCAGATGCACATCATCCGGTGGCCGATTTCATTGAAGCGAGTGGCCGGATCGCCAGCGCCGGTGAGGGCGAAGACGGCGAGACAGAGGAGGCCGCAGTGTGCGAGGCGGCGGAGGATTTGGGGTGGTCTCGTCGTCATTGTTTGGCCTGCGTGTCTGGAGGTTGTATCGTCCTCCGGGACTCAGTTCCTCTTTGCTCGTACGTCCACCCAGCGCTGAAGCGCTGGGCTAAGTTCTTGCGCCCCTCCGGGGCCTGCATCGTTTTCTTTCCGACTCCCCACGGCTTGCGCCCCTTCGACAAGCTCAGGGCAGGCTGTGGGCGGCATTCTGTCGCCGCTTCGCGGCTGCGGACCTTTGCCCTTCAGTCTCCGGTTGCTACCGGGGCTGCGTGCTCGATCAGTCTCGCAGCTTGCACGCGGACTGGGGCTGGGGCGTTTGGCACCAGGGCCAGGCCGGTGCCGACGAGCATGATCCAGACTCCGATCCAGATCCAGATCACCAGCGGGTTCAGATGCGCTTTGATGATGGGCTGTCCCTTTTCGTTCTGGCCCTCGTACACCAGATAAAGGTCTTCCTGGAAATTCGATCGAATGCTGGGCTTGGTGGACGCCTGCTGGCTGGCCTTATAGAACAGGCGCTGCGGAGTGAGCGTGTCTACCTTCTTGCCATTCTGGTAGACATCCATGATGGCCCACTCGCTGGCAACGTTCGGACCATCGTCCTGCGTGTAGGAGCGGCAGACGAGTTCGTAGTTTCCGATCGTCATTTTGTCGCCGTAGGCCAGGCCGTTGCTCGCCTCCTTATCCTGGTTAAAAGCGGAGCCCGCGAATCCGAGGATGATGACCACGGCGCCGAAGTGGACGATGTAGCCTCCGTAGCGGCGGGTGTTGCGATGCGTGAGTTGGACCATCGAAGCGAACATGCCCTGGCCGGTGTGGCCGGAAATGACTTTACCGCCGCGATAGAACTCGCTGGCGATTGTCAGCGTGACCAGCACGGCGAGGCTGAGAGCCATCAGCGAGTAGAAGTAGGAGATGTCAACCCAGGGGCGAAGACCGAACGGGCCTCCCCAGGAAGGCGGAGTGACCATCAGGATGACGGCGACGACGACCGCGCCAAGGGCAGGCCAGGCGAAATTACGCTTCAGGCTTTCAAACGAAGTCTTGCGCCACGCGAGCAGCGGACCGACGGCGGTCAGGATCAGAAGCAGCAGCGCGACCGGAATTGCAACCCGATTGTAGAAAGGTGCGCCAACGGTGACTTTGTTGCCCTGAACCAATTCGGAGATCTTCGGGAACCATGTTCCCCACGCTACGGTGAAACAGAGCAGCACGAAGAGAAGGTTGTTGAACAGGAAGCTGGATTCGCGCGAGATCAGGGATTCCAGTTTGTGCTCGCTGCGGAGGTGCTCGTGGTTCTTGACGTAGAAGAAAATGAAGACCGCGAAGATGATGGCGAGAAAGTACGCGAACCAGCTGCCGATGGAAGACTGCGCGAAGGCGTGGACCGAGGCGATGATGCCGCTGCGGGTGAGGAACGTTCCCCAGATGGCGAGCCAGAACGAGCCGAAGACCAGCCACATGTTCCAGACTTTCAGCATGCCGCGCTTTTCCTGCATCATGACCGAGTGCAGGAAGGCTGTACCGAAGAGCCAGGGCATCAGGGAAGCGTTTTCGACCGGGTCCCATCCCCAGTAGCCGCCCCAGCCGAGCACGGAATAGGCCCAGTGCGCGCCGAGGAAGATGCCGCAGGTGAGCAATCCCCAGGTGACCATGGTCCAGCGGCGGGTGATGTGGATCCATTTGTCGCCGGGGTACTTCATGATCAGTGCACCGAGAGCGAAGGCGAAGGGTACGGTGGTTCCGACGTAGCCCAAGTACAGCATGGGCGGGTGGATGACCATCTCGGGATACTGGAGGAGAGGATTCAAGCCGCTGCCATCGGCGCGCAGCGGACCTTCGAGCAGGCCGAAGGGGTTGGCAGCGAAATTTACGAGAGCGAGAAAAAATATCTGCACGCCGGCCAACACCACCGAAGCGTAGGCGAACAGGCGTGGATCGGTCTTGTAACGCAGGCGCAGAATGAAGCCGTATCCGGATAAGAGAAGCGCCCAGAAAAGAATGGAACCTTCCTGGCCTGACCACAACGTGGCGAACTTATAGGGACCGGGGAGGTCGCGGTTGCTGTGATGAAAAATGTAGGCGATCGTGAAATCGTCGCGGAAGGCAGCGACGACCAGGGCGATCGAGGCGAGAACAACGAATCCGAAAACCACAACGCCGGCCCGACGAGCGGTCTCGCCCAGGCGCTCCCACAGCGGGTCGCCGGGAAAGAAGAGGGCGACCATGCCGACTCCGAACGAATAGACGCTCAACGCCAATGCGAGGAGCAAGGCAAAACTACCGATCTGTGCCATGTCGGGAGAACCCCAACGTATTTTTTCAGAAACCTACCGTAGTGGCAACCGCTACTGGCAGAAATACAGTGCCGGAGGGACATCGACGGATCGAACAGGGGAGAGTGACGGCCGCGGAGAACTTACGCAGCGGAAACTGAACAAGATTACGGATGAGTACAGGGTTCGAGGAGGTACTGGTCAGACGTAAACGTTTTCGCAGGAGAGCGAAGCGCGGCGGCCGGGGCTCGGCCGCCAGGCGGGGTTAAGGATTGACGCTACGCAGAGTGCTGGTGATAGCGCTGACGAACTTCGTGCTCGGCAGCCAGCCAGTCTTCGGCGTCATGGCCTGGTTCAAATCCGCGGCGCTCGGAGAGCAAATAGGCGAGACGGCGGATCTCATCTTCCAAATTGATCGGCACAAGATTGGCACGGGGTTCGGTCTTGACGATCTCCGGTTTCCGCGCGGTCTTTCTTGTCGCCGTCTTCGGGACCTCCGTCTTCTGCGTTTCAGCCACAGAAGCAGCGACTGTCTCAGTCGTCGCCAGGGTCGTGTCGGACGTTGGCACGGGGTTGCTGGTTGCGGTGGTTTCTTTCACGCCGTTCGTTTTCTTGGGCAGTCTTGGTTTCGCCATAATGGGATACTCCTTGCATCCTCCTAGGTTCAGGAATGATTGGAATTGTTGATGAAGGAACAACATACACTTTGCCCCTGCGTATTCGCGGTGCGATGAGTCTTGGTTTGTGGAGTTACATACCACTATAACTCTTGAGAGTCTGTGGAAGGGAGCAAGTTGCACAAAAAAATGCGATGCAGGCGAGCGGAATTCCGGAAATGAGACGGGGCGAGAGAGAAACTAGCGGAGACAACAGGGGAGACTGCGGGATGCCGGAAAGAGGGAGGGCTTTGTTATAATTTGAGTTCGTTCATTGCTTTTCTCTCGATCTGAGGCGCTATCGTCTAGGGGTTAGGACGGAAGATTCTCAATCTTCAAACCCGGGTTCGATTCCCGGTAGCGCTACCAACTTTCTTTCAATCACTTACAGCATTTCCTGACACAGTTGCTTCAGGCGACTGTGGCCACTTTTGTGGCCAACTATTGCACAGCTTCCACAGGCGCCGCTGACAACTGGTTCCGCCGCTCGATCGCTTCCCTGATCTGCTGCACATTGGAGTGCGTGTAGATGCGTGTGGTATTCACCGACCCATGCCCCATCGCATCCATCACCGCCATCACGTTCCCTGTGCCTTCCATCGCATCGGTTGAGAAGCGATGACGCGCACAGTACAGCACGACAGATCCGGGAATGCCCGCCAACCGCTTGGCTTCGAGCCATTGCTTCGAAACCTCACGATCGGTGATATAGCCGGACTGGGCTCGCTTCGAGGGAAAGATCCATCCTTCGTTCACGCCGTCCTTGCGAGCCAACAGTGCTAGCTTGACGCGCTCGGTTAGCGGGACGTAACGCCGGGATTTTCGGGACTTGCCACGCGGGTTGAAGATCAGCCCTTTGTCCCAGTGGATATTTTCCCAGCGCATGCGGAAGATCTCGCCTGGACGAAGACCGGAATCCAGCATGATCAACAGCACCGTTCGAAACGGCTCCCAGCCCACACGCGACTTCCTGCCTTTCCCGGTAAGACGCGAGCCTCCGGTAACCGCCAGCAGCCGCTGCTCCATCCACGGCTCGATCAACTCTTCCCGCCCCTGTTCCTCGACGAGTTTGACAATCGGGACAGTAGAGAGCAGTTGCCACTCTTGCGCCTTTTTCAGCATCCGCCGAAGCGTGCGCAGAGCGTTGTTGGTGTTCGCAGCGGACGATCCCTCGATGGTCAAAGCGTGATCTGCCGTGATGTGATCGAGTTTCATACCAGCGACCGATGTGGACTCCAGGAGTTGCCAGCCCACCCCGTAATACCTGCGGGTTGGCGATTTAGGCGGACGGTCCGCCGGCAGCGACTCCATCCATTCGAAAAAGCGGTTCGAGAAGTCGGCTAGCGTCGGAACTTTCCTGCATCCCGGCGCACGTCCGCCTTCCAGCAACCGCGCGAGCACCAGCGCTTCTACCTTCTTGGCCTCAGTCTGCCGGGAAGTCTTGCAACTCCCACGGTAGCGTCTGCCATTCCAGCGAAACGCGAAGTGCCATGTATTTCCTCGTTTAAAGAGCGACACGTTTTTCCTCCATTGTCGCTCTCGCTTTTGAGACACGCAGGTTGCGCAAGAGGAACTTCTCCAGCGCAACAGCATCATATCTCACCAAGCGTCCGAGTTTTACATAATTGGGACCGTCCCCACAGGCGCGCCAGTAGCGCAACGTGTTAACGCTCACGCTCAGCCGTCTCGATACCTCCTGCTCGTCCAAAAGTTGAATGTCTGTCATTTGCCTTTGCGCTTGTCCCGGCGTCTTTCGGTTACGGCTTCGACCGTAAATTTCCAAAGAAATTGGCGCGGATCAAAAAGTCCTGGCAACCGCGGTTGCATTGGAAGACAAGTTACCTCCGAACAGAAAATGCAAGCCTGGGACGGTTTGTAAGCTGTTTCTCAAATTCGGTCAAACAAGGTCCTCGTTCATCTGGCGCATTTCTTGTGTTTCGTGCCATCGCGTTGATGGATAACCGCTGGCGAGCCGTGATTTGACCGAAATTTCAAATGGGCTTACCTTCTTCACGCTCATGGCGCCCGCGTGGTGCCGGACAGAGGGACTTAAGGTATGTTTCCGTCCTTGGAAGACCTCGAGCAGGGGCTGCGAGAAAGTGGCTACATCGCCGATTCCGTTGCCACGACAACGGTTTACCTGGCAGCGAGACTGCAGAAACCGTTGCTGTTGAAGGCCCCGCCGGGAGCGGTAAGACTCAACTGGCATATGCAGTTGCGGATGCGGCGGACACCAACGTCGAACGCCTGCAGTGCTATGAGGGCATCAACGAAGAGAAGGCCATCGGCAAGTTTGACGAGCCGCTGCAGAGGCTTTGCGTCGAATTGAAGTCCAAGTCCGCCATCGTTGATTGGGAGTCCCTGCGGGCGGAGTTGCACAGCCAGCAGTTCTTCGGTGCCGGGCCGCTTCTGCGCGCGTTGCAGTGTGAAAGGCCTTGTGTCCTACTGATCGACGAACTGGACAAGGTGGACCACGCTTTTGAAGCCTTGTTGCTGGAATTGCTCAGCGTGTGGCAGTTGAGCATTCCGAAGCTGGGCACCATCAAAGCCAGGAGCATTCCCTTCGTTGTGTTGACATCGAATGAAGAGAGGCGCATCGGCGATCCCCTGCGCCGGCGCAGTTTTTACCTTCGAGTTGAACACCCCACCGCGGAGCG
The DNA here is from genome assembly GCA_963701935.1 of uncultured Acidobacteriaceae bacterium. Taxonomy (GTDB): domain Bacteria; phylum Acidobacteriota; class Terriglobia; order Terriglobales; family Acidobacteriaceae; genus Sulfotelmatobacter. The sequence goes on from CAVPBT010000010.1 coordinate 834,870, forward strand.
AGAAGCAGAGATTGTTGCCCTGAGAACGCCTGATTCCACACGCGAATTCCACGCGGGAATGGCGGGGCTTGCCAAGGCGCTACGTGGCTGGAGTATGGAGAAACCACCCTCAGTCTCAGAGATTCTCGACCTCGCGCAGGCACTCAAAGTTCTGGGAACTGAACAAATTACGGCGGAAATGAGAGACATTCTCCTGCCCTTGCTGGCCAAAACCGAGGCCGATCGACGCAAGCTGCTCTTGCGGGATGGGTTTGCCAGCTTGATCTTTGACGCGCAGCAGTACAGCGCCGAGGCTCTGCGAGGTAAAGCGGCATGAAGCTGGTATTCATTTTGGTCCAAGCGCTCTGTGCAATCTCGATCTGCTGGGCGCAATCCCCCAGACCACAGGCACGGCTCGAAGCCGAATACTACGTCGTAGCCTACGCCCAACATTATCGGGTGCCCGTCGCGCTGGTACGCGCCATTGTCGACCGCGAGTCGAGTTGGCAAGCATGCGCGGTCTCTCCCAAAGGCGCTGCAGGACTAATGCAGTTAATGCCCTTAACCGCTCAGCGACTCGGAGTAAGAGACCGGTGCAGTGTCGATCAGAACATTTCCGGGGGCGTGCGATACCTCGCATGGCTAATGCAACAATTTCATAACGATCTCAGGCTAGTGGCTGCCGCCTATTATGCCGGAGAAGACGTGATCGGCAGACGAGACCTCGGCTATCGAAATCCCGACGTAATTGCCTACGTGGCAAGAATTAGAACAACTTACCTTCGCGAAGCCGGAATTAAACCAAGAACTACGAACATCAGTTCGGAAAGAGATGTGAGATGAAAATTTGTTTGAGTTTGGTGCATCTGACAACGATCAGTCTCCTGCTGCTGGATATAGCTTCAGCGCAGTCCGATCTTCCGCAGGCGCGAATCGTGAACTTGAATGTTGACCCAGAACAGGTTGTGGTCTTGCACTTGCGGCCAGGATACGTCAGTTCGGTGCGGGTGCTGGAGGAGGTGAGCTCGGTCGTACTGGGCGATCCGGGTGCTTTTAAGGCCGACCACTCCGAAGCCGAGCCGCAGTTGGTGTTTTTCAAAGCAACCAGCGCAAAGCCTGCGCAAACCAACGCCCTGATTACCACCAGAGGAGGCCGTGAGATCTCGCTGAGCCTGGTGAGCCAAGGCAAGTCAGACCGTAGTGAGCCCGTGGACTATGTCCTCAACTGTGAGCGCCCGCGCAGCTTTCTGATTGCGTCGACTCATCCAGTGTTTGTGGTTGGCGAAACAAAAAACGTTGCCACGGAAAATCCGCCAACCAGCACTGCCCCAGAGAAGCCTGGCAGACAAGAGCAGGATTTGCTCAGGGCAGAACGGATTGAGAATCCCCATTGGGAAGGCAAGCAACTGCAGGTTGCGGTAGGACAGGCGATAGAGAAAGAGCAACAGATGGCCGTGCCGTTCGCCGTTCTGAACTCTTCTGCACGGACCATTGAAGTATTACCGCCGCAAGTGCAGCTTGCGGGGACATCAAAAGACAAGCATCGAAAAGCGATCAAGGCCGAGCCGGTCGCGATCAAGGACTACTGGATTACCTCCCGTAGACTCGCGCCTGGCGCCAGAGCCGATGGCATCGTTGTGTTCGACCGGCCTACGTTCAAGGAATTCAGGGAACGGCTCTTGCTCGCGGTTGCCCAAGCGGAAGAGGTTGACCGTCCGGTCCTGGCGCCGATTGCGTTTGTGGCTCCGGTCTCGGGAGGTGCAAAGTGATTCATCCAAACGGACACAACGACAACGGCAACGCTGCAGTCATTCAGGAGCTAGAGGAAAATGAAGCTCGCAACAACGACCTGCCACTCTCTCCGGACGCAAACGTCCCAATTCCCGAGCTCGCAACCAGAGCAAAACACAGAGCCCGGCAGCAGATCCGACAGAACCGGTTTGTAATCATCGGGGCTGGAGCGGTCGTCATCGCGCTGTTGATCTTTGTTGCTACGTCTATGCCCCATCGAGGCGCGCCACAGAAAGCGAAGAGTCGTGGTGCCACTGCTACTGAGGACTTGGCCTTGGAGAGCGGCAGCGCGAGCAACGATAAGAGCCTATTTCCGATCACTGATTCTGGTCGGCCCGTCACAAAAGAATCTCACGAAGGCTTCCTGAACGAACGAGATCTACAACGAACTGCGACCAAGCCGGCACCGGGGAGAAAGGTGGCGAGCGGAACGGGAACTTTGGGATCGATACCGCCTTTCGGAGACCAGCAGCCCTGGCAAGCGCCGCCGTATCAGCCAGGCTCGGGCGCCAGCGCCGAGACTCCAGACTTGGGTAAAGCCGAGCGCGAGGCCATGGAGAAGTCTTCGCTAATCTACGTGCGAAACGTCTCTGCCAATTCGGCTAGTGCTCCGGCCCGCGAAATCCTGAATGATCCAGCATCGGAACTGGGATTGGGTCTGGCCACCGGTACGCGATTGCGTGCACGCCTGGAATCAGCGGCCAGCACCGCAGTGCGAACGCCGGTCCTGGCGGTGATCGAGTACAACTATGAGCGGGACGGAGAAATTATCGTCCCTGCGGGAGCAAAGGCAGTTGGGCACATCCGAAACGGAGATCGTTCAGGTTACGTTGACATTCAGTTCGATTCTCTGCTGATGCCGGATGGTGCGGTCGTTCCCATCGAAGCCGCCGCCACGGGTTTGGACTTGCGGCCGCTCAAAGGAAAAGTTGAGGGCAAGAACACGGGAAAGAACGTCCTGGTCAGATCGCTGTCAGGAATCGGCCAAGCTGGCTCGATGTTAGTGGGACAAGGCAGTCTGAACCAGCCCCTGAGCGAGTCGGATCTAATTCGCGAGCGCGTCAGCAACAATGTCGGCGAGGCTGGAGATGAGGAGGTTTCAGTACTGTCCATCTCCCAGGACAAAGAACCGTGTAGCTTTACGAGATTAAAGACGGGAAGCTCTGCAGTCTTGTCATAGAAAAGGCTCTTCTTAGACCTCGCAATCTTGAAATTGTTAAGGTTGAACGTTGGCTTGAAGCGGCCATTGAATCCATCGTTATATTCCAGGTTTAGGTCCTCCAGGGCCTTGTCTAGGAAAATGTCAATATTAGTAGTAAAAAGATTGATCTCTTTGCTGAGGATCGTAACCTTGCGTTTCACAAGCACGGAATTAAGGCAGTGCAGGAAAGCCTTATATTGATCCAGCACGGCAACAGTGGCCGGATCGGCATTGAGGATTGCGAGGTTCTTGTTGATCACGCTGTCGAAATACCGCTTGTAAAGAGAGGCTCTGATGATCTTCTTGGATTTCGCGTCCATGGCGGCACTATCGAGTTCGGTGAGAAGAGTTTCCATATTACCGAGTGCTGAAAGAAACGGGCATGAAAGGCCAGACCCGAGAAGGAAATTGATATTGCAATCTTGAATTGTGTCCTTCAGCTTTTCGATATTCATCTCTCACCAAATACTCGCAGGACGGACGCGGGTGGTGTGCGTCATCGTTCCGCGATCGGGCTGGCGCTCCTGCATCACATTTCTGCGACGTCTGGCTCACGCCCAAGAACGGCAACATTATCTGCTCTGGATGGCATTAAGTCACGCTAGCAGGTAAAACAGTCTTTTTGCGCTGGTCAGGGGCTGGAGCAGCGTCTCGCGTTCTTCCGTTCTTCGAAAAGGACAAAGATTCATGCCGGGTGGTAAAGGAGCGCACAGCATTTACTTTTGATCTTCCGTCCAGATAAGAACCGCATCGACGGCGTGGCTACCTTTGCGTTGTAATTGCCTATTGAGATCAGCCAGAGTCGCCGGGTCCTGACTGACTTCTATGACGATGCATTTCGTGCGCTTCCCAAGGATCATGAATTCAAACCTGTCCCCCACAGCAACAGGCTTGGGGAACTCGGCCGGATCAAAGGTCGGATTCAAAGCCTGCAACGGATTCTTAGCGTCACGCTGAGCAAACAGGAACCACATAGGCTCTCCTCAAATACAACTTTCGGCCTGATTCCCAACCGAGCGGTCAAACGAGATGATCCTACTATCGATCCGGAGGCCAATTTGCCCTCAAGCATTATATTTATAGAACGAACGGACAGCTTCAAGGGCCATACCAGTATTCGATCATAGATTATTTACGTATCCTAGATTAAGGCGGGAGATCAGACATGTCCGATGCGTCGAAGGAAATGGAGAAACAGCTTGGGCTATATGCTGACACGATAACGGCATTTGCTACTGCTCAACTGCTCGCGTTCATATATCTTATGGCTCAAGGTGGCTGCTTCACGAGGAACGTCTTGAGTTCCATTTGGCTTCCTGTCGGGATTGGCATCGTCGTGAATCTAGTTTACCTGGCGCTTGTCCGTTGGTGTCATCGCGCTCTGGGCAAGATATCCGATGCAACCGACGCAAGAAAGGCGGCCGATGCGGCTACAACGGGCGCGGGAAAGTCAACCGAAACAAACGAGGATGTCGTCGTCAAGCGGATCGTGCGGAGCATTCAGACCGCACGGTGCACGATCATAATCGCAGACTTGGCCATGACCGTCGGCGTGCTCGGTCTCATCCGTCTTGGCGTGTACCTCGGTCGGTTCTGTTTTGACTGCAAGCGATAGGCAGACCAACCCCCTGGGGTACCCAAGCCTACCGTTGTGTGGTGGGCTTTTGATTTCATAGGAGGGACTTAAGGAATTCGATCTCGTTCCAGTTGTGGCTGCTACTGAGTGGCGTTGGGTCGTTTGCGGGAAGGGCGCGGAGGATTCAGCCCGCATTTATTGAGTGAAGATACTGAGCTTTGCGGGATCGCCATTGCTGCCGAAATTTCGGTTGTAGGAACCTTGTATCGCTTCAGCAGTCGAATAATCCGCACGTCCCGATCCGTGTACTTGGTTTTCATGCGCGGCATTTTACCACTGGATGCAGTCGGTGGTGCGCTCAGTGGTGGGTTATCCGCCCGACGATAGGTCAGAATCTACTCGGGTTCGTCCAACCGCAGTCTCAGAATTTCATCTTCGGGGAGAAGTAATTTACCTCTGAGGTAGAGAACCAACTCGCGCAAGACACCATGATGCAAAGAGTCGGCGCAGGCCCCAATCGCGGCGGCAGAACCTTTCATCGACCGTGATGGAATTGAGCCCTATATCCTTCCGGCGTAGACCTGCCAATTCGCTGACTCTCAGACTCGGTCCTTTTGGGCGCAGACAAACTAGAGTTCCATTTTGCTCAACTCTTGACATTCGTAAGACCAGGGCATACTGTTTTCGATAATTCGGCGAACGGAAGGCAGAAGCGTTGCTAAGCTTCTCGTCCGAGGGGGCTTCTTCTCGCCGACTTCCCCAAGAGTATAGGGTTAAATTTGCCACGACGCGAAGCAATTGCCGCGCACGTGTGATACCGCACGCGCGGAGTGCATGGGTTGACGTTGGCGAATCTTCGCGAAAGCGGGGCCATGGATCTTATGACCTAGCTTTGCGGATGTGATTCGCTCGCAGATTCGGAGTGGAATTTTAGGCGACTTGATCCTGTTCTACGTCGAGGATGGCACTTTTTTGCTCGATGCCAGACGTCCATACACCATGTTATCGGTTGCAGGCGCAGAAATAAGCCGTTGTACTCAGCGCGTACGGGCGGGAGAAGAGAAATGACTGCAAGACGTCAAATACGTGCCACCGTCTTACTTATTGTCGTACCGTTGGTATGGACAGTCCTCACCGGAGCGAAGGAACCCGAGGACATTTGCAAAGGGCCAGACACAAATGGCAGCATAACGACCCGTGCCTGCAACGGCATCAGCGTTGGTGCGCCCAAAGTGTTCGACAATCGCACTCTCACCCTCATGCTGGAGGCCCTCAGCCAGACCCTGCAAGCCCAGCAACAAAACTACATCGACCAAAAGAGCGTGGCTGCAGCGCTGGCAAACATTCAAGGATTTACCCAGACCGAAAGCAGCACCAATCTCAGCCTCACCACCACGCCCACGCCGGCGACCGACGTGAAGACAACTCTGAACACCGGCAACGTGGATGCCAATGGCAACCCCTTGCCAAACACCTTCCAGCGTCAAACCGATGTCAATCGCGCCAGCGTCACACCCCAGGCCCCTGCGCTCGATACCCTCCCGGCCTTTCAGGGATTTACTCCCACCTACGGCAACAGCGCCTCCGACCTGCTCAGCGACCAGGTCAATCTCACCTACCAGATCTTTAATCTGCGGATGATCCTCGAACGCGCCCTCTCCGACCGCTTGAACCCTGGCGCGAATGGAGATAACAAGACGCGCCTTCAGGCCGTGCTGGGATTAAATGTCACCCTCGATCCGCCGCGCACTGCTAACGACGCCGTAGCCGTGGTTGAGATCACTTTGACCAGTAACGATAAAGACAAGAAAGATCTGTCGCTCGTTGCCTTAATGCCGCAGGAAAAAACCTACAACGCCGCCGCGCTCAACAGTAAATCGAACGCCTTCGCCGGTTCCGCTGTCGTCAGCAGCTTTCAGGTCGGATTCAGCGCCCGTAAGCGCGGCCAAGTCTTCTACCTCTATCGCGACAACGACACCATCTCCTACGAACGCATGACCGGCGACCCCACCAAGATCGTCTTTGGCTGGATGTTTCGTCCCGTCCTCGGAAGGCGCTCCGTCTCCCCAGGTCTGCGCCAACTCTTCGCCATCATGGCGCTGCCGAACGTTGATTGCGCGGATATCGATCCCAACTGCAAGGCCAGTCTCACCTCGAAAGTTCGAACCTACTGGAAGAAATATGACCGCGGCACTCTCACCTCATTCGAATATCATGACGCCAACCGCGCCCGTTTGTTTTGGTACGGATTCTCCCTCGGCCTCACCAAACCCCAGATTTTCGCGGGCCACAAGTATGAAAACGAAGCGACGTATTCAGACCTGACGGTACAATCCAGCGCTAACTATCAGGATGCACTCAAGCCAACGGTCAAGCAGGTGACTTGGCGCCCAACCGGAGCCAAGAACATCGTAATCTCCGCACGCGGAAACAACTTCTTCTCACAGACCAAAGTGGCCCTCGGCGATGCGACTTATTCCGATGGGGCAGGTCTCATTCTTAAGTCCAATCAGGCTTTCGACCTCGTTACTACCCTCGACGCCCTCGTCAACGGGCCGGGAACAATCCTCGGGCGTTATGACATCAGTGTGCCTCTCACCAACGACGAGGTTCCAGAGTCCCTTAAGAACGGCGTGGAGGTGAAAGACGCTAACCTTAAGCCGGCTATCGCCGGAACGCGCAAGATCGAGATTCACTTGCAAAAAAGAGCCAGCGAACAGCAGCTAACCGAAATCAAGTCTTTGGAAGAGGCGGAAAACTCCGCCTCGCGCCAGCTTGATGCGGCCAGCAAGCTAATGGCTGCGCAGACACAACGAGACAAATCAAGAACCCCGGCCGAGCGCGCAGCCGCTCAAAACGAGCTCAATGCCGCGCACTTCGCATTTGAAGCTACCCACGCCTCCACGCCAGACATCGCGGTTCTTCAAGCGCAGGTGAGCTCTGCGCACATTGAATTTGAACGCAAGTACCATGAGATTCACGGCTTGCACGCACAGGACCTACCGCTCGTAAAGGTCACGAGAACCCTTCAAGCGCCGGAAACACCAGTTGTTTCCGTCAACGGTACACCTCTTGATCTTCCCTACGAAATTTCCAACACAACGGAGGGCGGCATCCAACACGTGGTCATCCAGGCCAACGTGAAAGATTCAATCGTCAGCGATAGCGGCGGCGGCATCGTCAAAGTTTCTTGGCCGTTCTATCCGCAAGACAAGTGGACTGCGGCGTACCGCTTTTACAATCCCGATCTCGCCTTTGAAGTCACGCGAGCCGGCTCCAAGACCATCCTTATTCATCGCATCGACGGCGCCAGCTTCAAGAACGGCCCGGAAACTGATAAGGGCACTTGCTGGAATTTGATTGCGGCCGACGAAGAGCAGCCCCTGACTCCCGCATGCCCAAAGAAGCCGGCTCCCAAACCAGACCCATCCAAACCAGCTGCGGCAACGAAAGATAAAGCAGGAGCTCCCGCCGCGCCTTTGCTCTCGCCCTCCGACTATGTTGTCACCGCCACTCTCGATAACCCGCCCGATAAAGTCGTTCTCGTCGCCCCCAACGGTGCCATCTACAACCTCACCGTCCCCCCGGTCAAAGCCAAAGACGACAAAGCCGGCCCCATCGAACTCAAGCAGTATGACTCCCAGTGGATCGAAATCAAGGCCGCCGACCTTACTAGCGGCGCCACGCCCACCGCCGGCTCCGCAGCAACCGCCGCGAAAGGTGCCAAGGACTTCAGCGGACTCACCGCCGTCGAAGCCAACAACGGCCCCGTGAACTACGTCTTACCCGAGCCTGACCCCAAAGCCGTCGACGAAAAAACCAAGAAGCCCAAGCCGCCCACGTCCATTAAAGTCGAGATCACTCGCGCTCTAACCTCCAAGCCAGGCACGATCGACATCGCCTTCCGCGCCGGGAAACTGCTTCTCGGTACCCGCCAAATTCATATCACCCAAACCGAATGGGGCAACAAAGGAGACAAGTAAATGGCAAAAAAACATCCCACTCCAGAGATGGTCAACGACTTGGCCAAACTCTTCAAGAAACACAACTGGTCGGGACAGCCGATTGGCCTAGCAAGAGAGCCCGTCAAATTGGAAACGATGGCGTCGAATGATGCCGATGATGATCTTTGTCCCGACGGGAGCGCGCCGCAGTGGGTCAGCTATAAACTTCCTGACGGTACCTGGGCTCAGAAGAAAATGTGCGTCTGAAAGCCCGGAAGTCGGATGCTATTCACGGAGGCTGAGCGGAAGTCCAAGAAGAAATTTGCTTGTAAGAAGGCCGCGGCAAGGACGCCCTAGCAATCTCCGAAGTCCGTTGCCAGCAAGAGGAAGCGCCATGAAGCAGGTTGATTTACCGCTGATTGCAATTTCGGCAAGCCTAAGCACCGCGCTTACTCAGTTGAGGAAATCCAAGCGATCCGCACTGCTGTCTAAATCCAAAGGCGAATATCATTTGTTCACTGTCGGCAATATTGCCGCTGGCCGGTCAAAAGGAATTAAAACACTTTCGAACCTGAAGTCCACCGCCAAGCTGAAACCGGAAGAGGCAGTGACAGGCGTGAGAATTCAAATCAAGAAGGCGCAACTAGGCAAGGGCCGCGCCAAAACTGCTAAGCTCGCCGGGCGAGCGGCCGCGAAGTATGTCCTAGGGACCGTTTCCGGCAAGCAAGTCTCGGTTGGGATTCGAAGTGCCAAACTTGCGTTGAACTTTGTCTCTGGTCCCAATGACTTGTATTGCGACGGGCCTAACCACCATCCAGTTCCGCCGCCCGATGGCATCCGTGAAGGAGATCCGTGCCCACACCTGGACGGACACACAATCGTTTCCGCAAGATGAGGTGGTTTTACCATGCTCGGAACTCTTCTCGATAAGCTGCAATCGCTTTTTTCCAAGAACTTTGTGATTGGCAGCATTCCGCTGTTTGCCTTCCTCTTCTTACATAGTCTCATGGCCTACCGCGTCTCCTATTATTTCCAAGGTTGGGTCCGGTCCTATTTTCTTTCAAAAGACACGTTTCTCCAGGCCGTGCTCTCCTTCGCGTTGCTCCTGATGGTGGTCATCGTCAGTTACGTTTTGTCGACCGTTAGCGTGTTCATGCGCGAGATTCTAGAAGGCAAGCATGGACTAGGAGAATTCTTGTCCAATGCTCTGAGCCAAAAGTATCGTAGCCGCTTGATCACGCTTGAAAGCGACCTGAGCGAAGCTAAGACGAAGCGCAGGAAGCTAAAGGAAAAGCAGAACCTCTGGACTCGTGAGATGGGTGAAGCCTACCAGCTGGGAGCAAAAGTCAATCAGTGCGTTTACCAGCCTCGCCCGAACCTAGTCACTTTGTCCGATCGCCGACAAAGCAATCAGGAAATTACTTTGGAGGAACTGGAAGCGGAGGTACGGCCTCTGACGAATACTCTACGAACCAACAATGCCGAATTGCTCACGGAGGCATCGAAGAATCTGGATCGCGATCACGGCACCCTGCTACAACTGATCCGCTATGCCACTGATCAGGCCCAAGAGCTGTATGCGCAATTGTTGACTGAGTTCCAGTTCGACTACGCCGGCGAGGATGTTGCTCCCACCAAGATGGGCAACATCTCACGAGTCGCGCCGCACTATGCTGCGTCTCGCTATTCCATGAATTTGGATGTCTTTTGGACGCGGCTCCAGAAGGTCGTCGCGGCGGACGCAAATTTCTACTCCACGATGCAGGATGCAAAGATGCAAGTCGATTTTCTGGTCGCCCTGATTTGGTACACGTTCTCATTCACGGTGATGTGGGTCATCGCTCTTCCGTGCATGGGTGAGGCCCACGACCTGTTTCTGGGAATCGCAATTGCGGGTCCACTCCTTACCTACGCCTGGTACCGGCTCGCACTCCAGAATTACCGCGCTTTTGCCAACCTGCTTTGCGCCTCGGTCGACTTATTCCGAACTGATCTTCTGAAGACGCTCCGAGTTCCGCTCCCGGCTAACGCTGAGCAGGAGCGCCTGATCTGGGAGACGATCGAACAGCGATTGGTCTTTGGCGAACATTCGAACATCACTCTGCAGACGACCTGACTATGCCGCTCTCTTCAAAAGCCCTCGCGCGCTTCGGCTTTGCAATACGTACGGCCATGGTCGTCTTGTACATCGCGGTGGCTATCGCGGGCTTTTGCGTGCTCCGTAGTAAAGAGATGGACCCAAGCAAGCTGCGATACATCGCGACCCGCGACCTTCCGGCTGGGTATCAGTTGCAAGCCTCTGATTTTGAATTCGACCCTCCAGTCCCGCCGGGTGAACGTAACCGTTTGCCGACATGGATGGATCCCACCGGACACTACGTCATCGACCATCATCCGAAGAACGCCTTCCTGGCGCAGTCCGACTTGATCTCTACCCCGGTAATTAAGGTGGGCAAGGACGAGAAGGGCAAAAACATGGTCTCCTACTGGTTTCCGTTGCAAAAACAAGTCGCTCTGGCCCGTGTTCTAAACGCAGACTCTCGTGTTGATATTTGCTTTGGAACTTGCATCGCCCAAAACGTGAGGGTTTTGTCGATCGTTTGTAGTGCAGCGACGACGCCTATCGACTGTTACGCCGCACTTGAGCTATCAACTGACAGCAGCGCAAATCTAGCTTCTGACAAAAAAGATTATCGCCTTATTTTGCGAGGCGATTCAACGAGGTGACAGATGGCAGATCCAAACTGGGACCGAGGTGTGGATATTGATGTGCCGGCAAAACCGACGCACGGTAATTGGACCCAAGCTGTGGACTATGTGGACGCTGCTAAGCGGTTGAAATTCGTAGTCGACGATGAGCGGCCCGACCCAGCTGCGGCGGTACAACCGGCCAGAATGCCAAACAAATGGAACTATGCGCAGGATCGAACATGCGCAGCGGACGGCGACCCAAAGGCACCCATCAATCCGGCCAACTGCCTCATTCCCGATGCTCCTCCCGGCGCGTTGATCGCAAAGATCGGCGGAAGTACCGCGGGTAAGACTGGGGATGGGGTGAAGTCGTTCGTTGTGGGCAGTTTTTGCGTCATTGACATTGATGATAAGACAAAGGGCACCGTGTATTTGACCATGAACGCCGACCCAATGGGTTTGCTGGACAGGACTGGCCAACTTCGTGTCAGGGTGTACCGTTCGGGTTGATCTGGAAAGACTAGGAGCGCCTGAGCACGCCTTCGATGAGGGAGTGCCATGAGGCTTTCGAGGAACGGTGTCTTCTTGCCATTCCGTAGCACTCGACCGCAAGCCCAACGCTGCCAGGCATGCCCCAAGACGACCCTATGCGGATGCAATCGGACGGTGCCACCCCCAGAAAGGGAGTGACAATCGTCTGGCCAACTGTTCTTTGCCGTTCTGCCCCCACTACAATATTTTTCTTTGTGACGCCACTTGTAGTTTGAGATATCGTTTCTAGTCGATGACCAATTCCGAACATCCGCGAATAGGACTATGTCTGTCGGGCGGTGGACTTCGGGCAACATTCTTTCATTTGGGCGTAGTACGTTATCTTGCCGAAGCAGGCCTACTCTCCCATACGACAAAAATATGCTCCGTTTCCGGTGGGAGCATTTTGGCTGCGCACCTGGTGCAGCATTGGCGGGAATACACAGGCAGCCCTCAGCAATTCGACACGGCTGCCGATCAGCTGATCAGATTTGGGCTCTTCGATCTTCGAGGGAGAATCATTCGGCGGTGGATTCTCTCAAGCATTCTATTACCCTTGAAGCTTTTTGCCCGGTGGACCAGGACAGGAATTTTGAAGCACTATTATGACACCGAGCTATTTAAGGGTGAAACACTCCGAACCTTGCAAAGCAAGGACACAGATGGAGTACCCGAGCTTCACATCCTAGCAACCAGCCTAACCACGGGCGGATTATGCTCTTTCAATAGCGAAGGGTTCTGGATTGATGATGGCAAGCAATCGAAGTTTATCCGATCTGGATTACTACCAATCTCCCTTGCGGTCGCTGCTTCTTCTGCCTTCCCCCCCCTGTTTCCTCCGGTTGTAGTCTCCCGTCGTCTGCTCGACGCCAAAGAAGAGGAGCTTCCATATGACCCAGAAAACCTGACCGATGGTGGCGTCTTCGACAATCTTGGAATTCGCAAAATGCATCGACTTCATCAGTCTGGTGTTCTTAATGTTGATGTGTTACTCAGTAGCGATGCGGGCGCCGGATTTGATTGGGATGTTTCAGGGCGCTTTTCATCTATCATCTCTCGAACGGTTCGTACTACCGACATCCTGATGAAGCGCGTCGGGGATTTTGAGAAAGCGGCTGCGGATCGCGGGCCATTGGATATTGGTGTGCCGATGTTAGTTTGTAGCATCCGCTCGGTGCTTCCGATGGCAGAGGGCGCGACGTTAGAGGAAGACATTCAGTCGAAGATATCCAGAATTCGAACAGACTTGGATCGATTTACTCCAGATGAGATCACTGTGCTTATTCGCCACGGTTACGCCTTGGCTGCCCAAAGGTGTCGCGATCTCCCGGAACGAATCGTTGCGATGGCAAAACCTCGGAACATGAAGGAAGTTTGGGTCCCACAAGCGTTGCGGAAAGAGAAGACGCCTCCAGCTGAGCAACTCGCAAAATTGTTGAATAAATCCCGCACACGACGACTTGGACTTTGGAATGCCAGGGACTGGACTAGCTGGACTCTCGCTGCAATCGCTCTGTTAGTGCCAGCACTATTCGCAGTGTCTTTAGTTTTTAACGCCGCTATCGTTAGGAACAATTTTGTGTCAGAGAAGTCAGATCAGGTCTCCATTCTTGGCGAAGGTGTGCGTAATGCTTCAAGCGAGACCGTCACTCCGTTTAAGGCATCCTCCGGTCAAGTCAATGTCGGCTGTGACTCAACGGCGAGTGGAAAGGTCGACTGGCAACTACCACCTGGGGCAGTTCTTGACGGCCCACTCAACGCAGTCTGGGTAAATACAGATAACCTTTCGTCCTTCAATGCTTCTCCTGTTCCTTATTCCGGGTCTCTCGTTGGGGCGCAGGGTTTAATCCGAGGACTCAATAGCCAATCCTTACCCTTTGGAATCCGCAATTGTCCAGGTGGAGGTCATGGCGAGCTGGTTCTAACCGGCAACTATCGCGTCCGGTCAGTCCAGCGTCTGCCAGTTCAATATCCTCTCACCGGCATGCTTTCGGATAAACCGCTCACATTCACTCTCCCGTCTGAGCAGGACGTCGCCTTAAGTCACATCACCATTGACATACGGACCGATGGGAATCCCCAAAACAAATCATCCATTTCAATCCCGATAGCGGAGGGAAAGACGGAATTGTCGGCCGAATCAGAAGACGGACAGTTCAAAGCCACTGTGTCCGGATCCAAGTTGATCATCACGAGAAGATCTGGATCATAAGGAAGTTGGCCTAATCCCGCTATTCGTATTGGCCTTGCTCGTCCGTGACCTTAGGTAGCTTCTTGCCGTTGTGAATGGAAATCACTTGTGGAAACGTGGGAACCGCACTCCTTTTCGATGAAAAGTCTCTCGTGTTTCTCTTGTTAGCTCACGACTCAACGGAGGCCTGCACAAATACTGGGGCTGAAACGCTGAAACACGCGTTTCACGCGCCCTCACGAGTGTAAGCTGTTGATAATGTGGGAGGATTTGCAAATTACGAATCGGCTGCTCTCGCATCCCGCAATCACTCGCCAAATGCGTGACCGACACCGGTCTCGGATCGTACCTTGTGCGTCGTCGGAACGAATGCGGTCAAAACTCTCATTGATCGGAGCTTCACCAGCGAGGCGTTTTGTCGAGCGATGAATGGCCAAAGGGAACTGCGATCGGATCGCAAAGCTCCCGAACACGTTTCAGCAGCACCGGAGGCGGGGACGGTGAGAGGATGACGCGGGTGACCAGCCGGCGCACATCAATCTCAATCGCATTCCCGCTGCGAAGAGGTTTCGTGCCGTGCCGTCTCGTGTCTCCTGCGGGGAATACATCGATCACCGCTCGAAGCTCCCGCTCGCCTGCAAATTCTTTTCGCTTGTAGAAAACGGGAGCAAGAGAGTGCCCCTCGATCATGCGATCCGTCTCGTAATCGATGTACTCGACTTCATGGATGAAAATCCAGTCGGGAAGAGCACTTCGCAATTGTCCGTAGCTGCTCTCGATTGCGACGCCATTGCCTTCGGCATACGTGCGCCACATCAGGTCCGACTCGGTCGTGTTCATCATCCAGCAATTCACGAAAGAAAAGTGGCGATTCCAGTCTGTGAGCCCACGAATCCGCTCTCGCTGTGTCTCAGATACTCCAAGTTGATCCCACAGCCGATCCCGAGCACTTGCCTCGGCCGTGGCCTTCGCACCCTCGAATCGATCAGAAAAGGAGCTGACCGCTGCGAACCACAGAGCGCTTGACTGCACAAGCCACTCGAACCTCGACAAGGTCATGTATCGCCAGATGACAGTCGAATTGAGCGGCGTTTTGAATCCAAGATCGAGAGGACACATGTGCTAGGTTCCAATAATTCGCTCGGACCAGGTTGCGAACGCGATCAGCGCGATGGCCCTACCCGCTATTCCGGCACTTCGAGCGGCCGCTTGTTGTATTCGGAGAACAGTTCCGTCGTCGCGCACCACTCTTCCTCGAAGCCGAAGTGCTTCGTCACGACGATCGTTGCCATGAAGACGGCCGTCGTGCTGGCTTCGATCACGTTCAGGATCGCGCCGTCGGAGTAACGGCTCTTGATCGCGTTCTCGTCGAAACGCCGCGCAATCTGAAAACTGCCGGAGTGCGTGTAGCTATGAAGAGCTTCGCGGATTGCCTTGCTCAGACTCTTCGTGAAGAAATCGAGGCCGAAGGCTTTGTCGATCTCTCCGGCGACTTGAGCGAAGTCGACTCTGTACGTGTCGTTTTTGAGCTGGAGTACCGTTTCGTCGGAGCCCATCTTCGCGACGTGGACGCGGACCCAGGCTTCGACGATCGGGCGCATCAGCGCGAACGCCGCTCCGTAGACCTGTTTCGGCAACAGCGTGACGACCGCCGTATGGTAGTCGAGTAACAGGCTCAAATAGCCGACGATGAGCGCATCACGATCTCCCGAGAGCCGGAACTCCCTTTTGGCGAGAAGCTCTTCGATCTCCCGTCCGTACTGCGACACGCGATCGATCTCTTCCTGGACGTTCACACATCCACATTCTTTCCAACAGAGCCAGTTGATGCTATGCCAAGGATAGAGGAAGGTTTCAGAAATGCAACGGCCTAGTAAGGCTGATCGTAATGGGGGTGTGACAGCCCCCTTTTTCCCCGCTCGCTTTTGCGCAAATGATCGGCGATTGCTTTCATCCCAAATCACCCCAAGAGTCGCACGTAGGGTAGTGGCAACCAGAGATCGCCTAGGCCCCAACCAAGATGACATTCTGGGTCAAACAAGGGTCATCATACTTGTGACGCCCAGTATTCATGCGGTGTCGTGGGTCGTCATCTGCGCCGCAAAGTAGTTGAATTTGCAGTTTCCCACGAACCTCATAGAGCAATTGTCAAATGCGATCAAACCTGCAGAAGAGCTTTAGCGTCCGACCGCGAAACGGGATTTCGGTCTACGATCTTTGGGCATTTGTTCTGTTCACGAATGTGATCCTGCTGTGTCGGGAGAGTCTGCTGCGAGTGGGGCGCATATCTTGTCACCTTCAACGTGGAAAGCTGATGTCGCCGTTGATAGCGCCGAATTCCGCTAATCTTGTTGATTCCTTTCACTTTCTCCTCGATCCCGCCAAGGCTGCTGGCGGCGTCCAGTGAGGAAGAGGAGTCGGTTGCACAAGTCCATCCTCATTTATGTCTGGATCGTTCGCCGCGACCTCCGGAACCATCGGCTCTGGGATGACCCCGAAAGGAGCATGCTCCTGTTGCGCCGTGCGTAGAGTCACTGTGTCACTCCAAGGGTCGACATCGGTCCGGGAGCCTATGTGCATCGCGGGATTTTGGTCCGCTCCCGGCGGGGCCGCTAACGCCATTCTGCTGATATGCGCATCTCGTCCGCAGCCTGGAAGTCCGTCTCCAAATCGCGGTGCCAACAATGCTGATTTCGTTTTGCAAGCTTCAGAAGCTGTGTAAAGGAAGATGGCCGCGGTTTCTAGATCCAGATCCTGTGGCTTGTATGCCTTCAAGCGTACGAGGTACTCCATAGCGAGATCGTCGGCCCGGTCCCGTTCGGTCTGGGTTGGCGCGAAGCCCAGGATTTTGATTAGGTTCAACTCTTTGTTCAGGATGAGTGTGTCGGGGCGGCCCCATGCCAGATCCAGATGTCCACCTCGAACCGACGCCAGGGCAACTTCGCGAGCAACTAGAACCGTTACGGCACTGCTGTTGGGAACTAGATCGTAAACAGTTTTCGACACCCCGATCACGCTCTCGAACAACACAGTCTCGGCGGGCATAGTTAGGAGAGTACGGCAGCTCAATGCCCGATCGAGCTTTATGTGATTGGCGTCGACGATGTTCTGGATGATCGGATCGCAAACCTCCTGCTCGAACTTGCTCGGGGGAGCCATGAGGCCTACTCCGGTCAGCCACCGAAGAAGATTGCGTTCCGCCTCCAAGTAGACATCTTCAGACGAGCCCTGCCCCCCCGAGACGTGCGTGGCATCGACGCTTTGGTCGAGGCGGATGTGGACGAGTCCAGAAAGACTCACCGAATTGAATCCCCACACGGTAATGCGCCCGCGCAGCGCACGGCCGCTCACTGTCGACGGCGGCAGACCGGTCTGGTCCACGTAAGTTCGCCAAGGCAACCAGCGGCCGCTCTCCGCCTTAAAACGAATACTGTCAAAGGAAAGATAGCTTCCTTTCTGCTTCGGGGATGGGTTCGTGAAAGCACCGCTGAACCTCACGATGTTGTGGTCTGCTACCCAGATCTTGCCGGAGAAGGCGCCCGGACCGGCAGTATCCCTAGGCGTGAGCATGAAGGTCCATGTGTGAAGAGTGCCAAGATCCTCATCGCCGAGGTACTGAAAAGAATAGCGATCCATTCCCACGCCCGCCGTATCTGGGAAGATCATAAAAGCGACGCCTTCCGGCCGCAGCCGAGAATCCAGCGCCGGCCGTGACAATTCTGCCGCTGTTGGTGTGCGGAAACGCCACCAACTCCGCCTATCCGCAACAGGAGCAGAGGGTGACTGGGGCAAGCCCAAATCCACGACTGCAAGGCCGTTGGGGCCCAACGACGCGCGGGCCAAGTTCAGCGAATCGTCCAGGACCCCCTCTCTCGCTCCTATGTATTGCGTGTACGATTGGATGAGAAAGCCTTGGGGGCTTTTTGCGACCTCGTTTAGCAACCCCAGTTCCCGCCGCCCGATTTCCCAGATGTCCCTCGCGGACGGCGCGGTTGGTTCCTGTCCGATAGCAGCGCGCGTAGTAAAAAAAGGAAGGACCGTGAGGAGCAGCAGCGCTCGCACGAAATGCCTCATTGGTTTCGGGGTGATCATATGCGTTAGTCCTCCTGAAACGATGACGTCACAGTCGGCTGTGTTAGCCGGAAGCTGATCGTTACAACACCGTCCTGGTCCGCTGGCAACCCGTCGTCGCGCATAGCGGGTGCGAATCTGATTCGCTCTACGATTTCGCGCGCTGCGGAGTTGAGCTCCTCGCTCCCCAGCTGTCGAACAAATCCCCTAAAGATGACGTTCCCGTTCTTGTCGAAGGTGACCTTGATACTTACGTCGCCCTCGATCCTGTCGCGGAGGGCGGCGAGTGGATACTCCGGCTTAGGGATAAAGGAGATTCTGGGCTTCGTGAAGGTAGCAGGCTCGGGCTGCGGTCGCTGCAGCTCGGCCAAACGGAGAGGTCCTGCGGACAGACTCGGGACGGCATGTCCAGTAGTGCCACCACCGTTGCTTTTTACGAGTAAGCTGGTCGGCACAGCCTGGCTGAGAGGATCGTTTCCAGCATCTCTTCTGGCCAGCGAAACAGAAGAGGCGCGCGGCGTGTCCGGGTCGAGGTTCGGAACGTGAACCGGGTGAACCATTTGCAACCCCACGCTGACGGGAAGGCCCGAATGGAGCGGGGCTGTGGGAATAGGAATGCCCAGAGATGGGCTGTGTGGGATCATGTCGGCTCTGCCGGGGACAACCAACGGAGGCTCATCTATGACCCGCGCGACGATGGGGTTTGTTATTCCGGGCGTTATTGAGAATCGGCGGTGCGCTGCCGGGCGACTAGACACATTGCTCCTCGTGACTGGCCGTGGTTCATAGGTAATAAGGCTAATCTCCTGTCGCCGCCAGGTCGAATTGAGCGAAGGCTTTTCGGGAACCGGCCCGAACAGCATCGCAGAGACAAATCCCGTAAGGAGAATTGCGACGTGGCCGACGACGCTTTGGACAAGATGCCTTGTCGCGGGCCGAAATCCGGGGATAAGGAAGAAGCGTGGAGCGCTGCAGGCGGCGCAATCCTCCACTTGCGGCTCATGCAGCGCCGTCATCTGATCTGGAGGCGGGCACAATAAATTCAAGGTTTCCATGATTCGGTCTCCCAGGGATGATGTGGCCCCTTGAGCTGAACCCGCTCTGGATCAGCGTTCTCTAGTTACGACCACGGTTTTCGAAATACACCCTTGCAGAGATGCAGGGAGACGGATTCCAGGGTATTGCCCGGTCTCCTCGGCCCTCTTGATCCAGTTGTTCATGTCCGCATCGGACGCATCACCGAGCACGGCCGTAGTCAATTCAAAATCGCTTCCCAAGTCCCTGCTCTGGCCATAGGTCACGAAGGCAAGCCACTTGCCGTCTTGAACTCTTGCGGCTCCTCCTCCCTGCGGCCACCAAAGTCCAAGGCCGCGCCGGTGGGCAAAGACCCAAACATGTGCGCCCGGAGGAAGATTTTTCGCGGAACCGGAAACGTTACCCTCGCCGGCAACGCGGTCGCCAGACTGGGGAGTCGTGAATTCCACACTGCATGAGTTGGGTTTGTCCTGAGTGGCGGCAGTCCAGAGACTACCGGCGAGCAACATCGCGGTTGCCGTTCGTATGATCATTTTTTGTCTCCTTGATTTCCTGAGTTCATTACGTTAAACGTTGGTCCACGCCTGAACGCGCCCGAAGGCGAACCCGTATCAGTCGGGACTTTTCGGTATGCCTTAGCGAACAGATCTGCCGCCTCGGAGAAGTGTCCATCGCCGAAGGCTTTCGTGGCCGCCGTCACCTCGTCGAGGTCCAGAACGTGATTTACCACGTAGCTTTTGGGGATTGAGTCCGCGGCAGTATCGAATGTCCGAGCCGCGGCACCGGGCAGACCGTTAAGCAGGTACTGCTTACCATTGCCAACCATAAACACGAATGCAGATTCAAATTCATTGTTCGCAGCCTGCTGCCGAAGGGTCTCAAAATGCTTCGCAGTTTCTGCCGTTATTGCAGGACATTTTTCGATCACAGAAAGAGCAAGACCTAGTTTTTCCGGAGCATTCGTTCGCAAGAGTTCCAGTGCAATTTCGCGTTGTGGTGTCGCTGTGCATCCAATCTGAGGAAGAAGCTCCCAAAACAGTTTGGACGAGTCCATGTCCCGTTGCTGCTTGAGCGATTCCTGCTGCACGTGAAGTTGAGATTGGAGCCGCTTCTCTTGAATTTCAAAGGTATGAACAGACCAGACGAACGCAGCGATGCTTAGCACCACCGCTACTACGGAGGCCAGCGTCTTGACCCACTCAGACGTTGTTGAGGTGCCTTTGTCGCCGGCTGCAAGTTCCTTCTTTTGGACGCCGCGCTGGGATTGCTGCTGCGTCGTTTGTATGACCACGCGCTGTGGTGTCGGTCCGTACGCTAAACCGTTGGTGCTCCCTTCGGAGTCGACTCCTTGGGTATTACTTGAAATGCAGACGGCCTTCTTGAGCTTTGTCGCTCCCTCTTGCATGTGGTCACCCCTCGCAACTCCCCTCAAATTAAACAACCCTATCGGTCACAGTTGCTTGTTCCAGCTATGCTTGGAATCGCCTTCCCCACCGCTAAATACCGAGGGTCACTTTTCGTGCCCAAATCAAGCCCTCGCAAGCGGGCCCTCATAAGTCACTACTCGCGCGACTCCGACGTACTGGTCGCGACTAAGTTTCTGTTGTTGGTAATTCCGCAGTCCACAACTGGTGAGGACGTTATGGCAGTTGCACTTTGTGGTCGAGAACTTTTTGTTCTCACGTGTTGATGGGGCCAACTCGATGAAACACAAGGTCGTTATTGCAGGCGTGGAGGCATTGCAGAAAAAGCAAAAAAAGTTACACGTCTGTAGATCCCGCTCTCCTAGCGGCTTCCTGCTTGATTTTGGCCACCGCTTGAGGCGTCACTCCAAGTAATTCACCAATTTTTCGCTGTGACCGTCCCCGGGCACTAGCCCGCCGCAATAGGAAGTCGCGTAGGGAATTCATGTTGGCCCGCAACTTGAGCCCGCGCACATTCGTGTCAAGATGGAATACGCCCTCACTCTCCACTTCTGGCGCGAGGCGTTCGGCGAACTCATGCAGACTACGGTGGCCAACTACTTCGCGGACTCTTTCCCACTCTCCAAAGCTAGAGACAGCATCAGACATCCGTTTCAAAGCAAGAAAAGTCTGTACCAGATGTAAATGACAGTTTGCGTGGACCTTTGGGTTCGCGAACGAGTTTGCGCCGGTACCAATGCGGTTCAGTGTTAGAGCTTTCTGCAAATCGGCAACAGCCAGATCAAGCCGTTTGCCCTCGCCACCATATGCTTCGCTCCGTGCGATTAGTGCGTCAATTTGAGTGAGGCGCTCTCTGTTCTTCATAGCAATCCGAAACGCTTTTGTCGCACTCCGCGCGGCATCCTTGAACCTGCCTTTATGTCTCAGTATCCTGCTTTCGACAATCAGGGCACTGCCACACCATCGGACGTCTCTTGTTGACGAGTTGTTCCAAATTGTCTTCAAGTGATCGTTAGCCTTCTCCCAGTCCCCCAGGGCGAGGGCTATCAACGAGAGTTCGAGCGCGGCGCCCGCTGTGTAGTACCGATGCTTGTAGTGTTCGAAAACCGACTGCGCATTCGTTACGATCTCGCGAAGCTGTAAAAGTTTTCTCCTGTTCCGGCCCGCGTAGGCCCGAGCTGTTGAGGAATAGACTACATCAGCGTATGCGCTGTTCAAGACATCTCCGGAGTCTCGCAGCAACATCTGCGATGGGATCAGGTTTCCAAATAGCGCTGTTGTGAGTGCCCCGCGAGAGTAATTGCACCATGAAACAGCCAACGCAACGATCGTCGCAATCTTGTGCATCGAAAAGGCTTCTTCAGCGTCCAGCGTGGATACCTTGTTCTGGCGTTTGCGCAAAATACGATCGTTGTACGATTCGATCGCGGTATTGAACTCTTGCAGGGCCCGGACAAAATGCTGCCGCTGACGTTCGATCCTGCCAAGCAGATAGGCAATCTCACCCAGGGTGCCGAAGTTTGGGAAGCTGTCACTGGCGATGTATTTAGTCACATAAGTACGGCAACCTAAAAGCAGTTTCTTCGCTTGGTCATACTTATTGTCGCGATAAAGACTTCTCGCGAAGGCGATTGCCAAGCGTACCTTCGCTTGGCCGAGTTCATTTCGTCGCGACCGTCGTTTTGAAAGAGTCGACAGGATGGTTTCGCCTAGTCGCGCGACGTTTTTTGAGGCCCTAAAGAGGCCATAGTAGTCGTACACTTCCGCGAGCAAGACGAGTGACTTTATCGTCGCGAGGTCGCGTCTCGGTCCAAGGGTGCCACGGAGTTTGCGTACGAGACGGAGGACCGTCTTCTGATCACGATACTTGGCAATCCGTACCAGAGCCTTGAGCTGGGCATACAGGTCGCGCTGGAGCGAACTCCCGGAGGCATTTCTGTAACTCATTCTTGGTCACGGACGGCGACGGGTGAATCACTGCTTACGCAAGGTGGAGTGTCCGGCGAGGACCAAAAGCTCGGCACCGCTGGAACCAACACCGACAATTTGAAGCAGCAGCGTCACGGACGCATCTGCACGTAGAAATACGTCTGATTGTTGGGAAGTCGGCGAGCAAAGCCCCCTGGGATGAGAGGTCGGTACAACCCTCATCCTTCGCTTCGCCGATTCGCGTCAAAGATACGTAGCGGGCGTCAGAATGTCAATGATTGATAAGACACCAAATGAAGGAGGTTTGGAACGCGGAACTCATCGTTTGGGGTGGGAGCGCATGCGCAAGCGGCCGGTATACTGTAAATCAGTGATCAGATTTTCGGTTATTGAGAATGCGCAGCGCGGGATAAACAAGGCGGACGTCGATGGATCTCCACCCGAAACTGTAATGATCAGCGCGGATGCATCGGCACGAATTCGACCAGATGTTGCCGCGCCGGTTCTTTCCGAGCTGTGTCAGCAGATTCAGAACGAAAACGCGCTCCAACTCCGGGCATTTCGCCTCATACTTTTCACCGCCAACCTCAATGAAGCGACAAATTTCTGGGAACGGGAGCTCGGACTGCCGCAGGTTGGAGTGTCGAATCAGGCTGAAGGTGTTGCAGTCGGCAAGAATCTATCGTGGGGCAGCACCGAAGAGTCCGACTAGGGCCTGTTCACACTATCGCAGAGCTTCGATGATGAATGCAAAGTAGATGAAGGCCAGAAAGACAACGTCGAGTTTCTCGAAACGCGAGAAGATGCGGCGGAACCCTTTCAGTCGTCGAAACAGGCGCTCTATCTGGTTCCGTTTCTTGTAAAGTTCACGATCGTAATCCCAAGGTTCGCGCCGGTTCGATTTGGGCGGCACCACCGGGATCATATTCAATTCCAGCACCAATTGACGGGTTTCGTCGCTTTCGTAGGCACGGTCCATCACTAGCGGAACTTCGACCGGCAACGGACCGAGTTCCAGCAGCAGTTGCCGGCCCACCGGAGCATCGTGCGCTTCTCCGGGCGACAAGCAGAAAATTATTGCCGTTCGAGCATTCGCGGCAACCAGATGAATTTTGGTGTTCCATCCGCCGCGCGACTTTCCGATGGCCTGCGGTCCGTTTTTTTTAAAGCCCCAGTGCCGTCGGGGTGCACCTTCACCGAAGTCGAGTCCAAACTGAAGGCTTCGATCTTGAGCCGCAGAATCTGCTCTTGCTGCAACTTGGCGAATACCTGATCCAACACACCCTTCTTGGCCCAGCGATTCATGCGTACGTAGATGCTGTGCCAATTGCCAAACCGGCGGGGCAATCCGCGCCACTTGCACCCATGCTCGGCCACATAGAGGATGGCGTTGAGCAAGACCAAATTCTCGTGACGCACATTGCCGCGTTGCACCGGCAAGCACTCTTGAATTCGCCCATACTGTTGTTGAGTAAGTTCCATGCCACTCATCTTACTCGTCAATTATTGATGTAGTGTGAACACGCCCTAGATCAATCATTATCCTAACCGATATGATGGTTGCCGCTGGGATGGCGGGCAATGCCCTGGCCGTTACGGCCCTCGCCCACGAACTTGGACATGTGCACGACGAATTTGCACGCGGAGCGGCAATCGGTTTCCCCAAATCTCACCTTCCTCCCGACGCCAGGAACTGGCCCAACGTGTGCGACTATATCGCAAACATGCTCTGGGGTGAGTACGCTGCGGAATCGATCGGCACCCGCTATATGGGCCGCGAGGATCTGCGTGACTGCATGCTGAACGATCCGGTGCACGTTGCGGGCGTGCATGGTCGGCTCCGACAATCAATCTGGAACTACAAGTGCCGGAGGCAGGATCTGGTCTCCCTCTGGTCTGACTCCATTACTGCGATCGGGGATATTTTCGCGAACCTCGGTCGTGCGACCGCGCGCCTTCGGTTCGTTGAGAACAGTCAGGAAGCACTGGCCCGCCTCGTCGCCCTCCCAAACGGCGCAGCCCGTTGGAAGCCCGTCGTCGAGCGGCTCGATCGGGAACTTCGGCTCCTTGGCGGCAAGCAGTACTCCGACTGGGGAGCCGAACCATTCCGGGGAATTCAGGAGACAGTGGCGTCGGGATTTGAGGCCGCAGGCCTTTTCCCAACTCACGATGGAAACAACCTCCATGTGAGGGTTCCGTAGAGGGGAACTGTTCGACAACTACTCCAACCCCGTCGATTCTCTCCCTGAACCGAGCCGTAGAACGACCAAAGCAATTTGTGGCCATTTTGTGGCCAGAGCAGCCATAAATTGCCGTTAATGGCCACAATTTCCTGCTTCTTAGAACGAACCCTGCGCGTCTCTAAACGAAAGCGAACTGTTTACTTTTCTGTTAGTTACAGAACGGCAGCTCTAGCGGCAGAATCCGGGCTCTCAGATTTTGGGTCTTGTAATCAAACCCAGACCGCCACAGCTCGGACACACATCTCCCGCGAGCGGGTTGTCCCACGAAAAGCCCATGCATTCGATTTAATGTCAAAGCCTGTTTTCTCTGAGTTAATAGTTTGAAAAGCATCGGTAAAGTTTTCGTAATCAGGACTGTTGCCGCCAGACCAACACAACGTGTTGGAGAGGTCACGCATCGGACGCTACAGAACGCTCAGCCTCCAGGTTGCGGTGTGAATGACTGAGCCGCGCAGTCACAGCTGCGCACTCACCGGGAAGGAGGGAGCAGCGCGATCAGGAGCCAGGAGAGCACCAAAGAGGCCAGGGGTTCGCGCGCGGGAACGCGCGGAGAGAGAAGGTGAGTTCCTTGCCCTGATCGCATCGATAACCCTCCCCAATCGGATACCGTTTGTAAACATTAGTTCGCTCCAGACCTCTTGTCGTCCCCAAACCGGGCATGGACAATACTCTCGGCTTCGGCACACCCGGCATCGGAACCAGCAGACACCTACCTTTACAAAAGCATCACTGAATGTTTACGCAAGACGATCTTGAAAGCCGCATCTGTGTTAGGAAGGAGGTTGTTCACCATGAGGACCTTTCTCGCACTCATCAGTCTTTTAGGTTTTGTCCCCTTATTTCAGGCGCAGGCTTTTGGCAGAGATGATGCAGACACTCCCCCACCACAGATTAAAGTGGCACCGACCAGCGCTGGTCTGCCGAGCGCGTTAACAACCATTTTGACGGCAAATCCGGCAACTCCGCGCGGGCCGAACGATTTGCTCCGAGATTACGAAGCACAGATGGAGGCAGTCTCACGGCGCTTCTCAAATGAATTGGGTGCAATCTCACAAGCGGTTCAAAACGGTCAGCTAAGCCGAGAACAGGCTGAAGAGACCACCGGCGAGCGTTATCAGGTGGCGATGATGCAATTTCAACTGCTCAGTGCACTTCATGCCATGCTGGAGCGAGAGATCGATCGGGGTGAGGCCGCCCAACACGGAATGAAAGCATCGCAACCGGGCGACTCCGTGATGGTTGCACTGCCGTTTTCATCGCTGCAATTGAACCCTTCGCTGATTCGATATCTGCAGTTAACCCAAACACAGGCCGTCGCTATTGGAGAACTCATGGAGAACGAGCGTCGCGACCTCGAACCCATTATGGCCGAGATCAGAACTGCCGGCCAGAGACTGTTGTGGCTCAACCGAGACCACGTCGACGGCAAGGACTCTCAAGAAGAAGTTCATGCTGTGGCCGCCTCGCAGGCTGCGGCGCTTTCCAAACTGATCGTGGCGAATTCACACATGCACGCCAGAATCTACCAACTGCTGAGTGGGGAGCAGCGCCGCAAACTGGACAAACTGGAGCGAACTGATGATTTGTGGACGAGCAAGGAAGACTAGGCAGGGAACAATTCCGGCCTTTACAGATCTTTACGCTTGCTTAACGGATGTTTTACTACCGGTTTGAAGGCACTGGAGCATATTACAAGCGAGGCGAAAGGTGTGTTCTTATGCGGAAAATGTGCATCGTCGGGATGTTGGCCCTCACCAGCGTTTTGGGTTGGAATCAGGATGGGATGGCCAGTCCGGCTCTGCAGGAGCCGGGAAGTGAACAGGCAGGACCGCGTCATCGTGGTCCTGGAGTCGCTGGAACCATTACAGCAATCGATGACAGCAAAATAACCATCAAGACGCTTGATGGCGCAACGGTTCAGGTTATGACGACCGAGGGCACTCAATTCCGCAAGAACCGTGAGCCAGCCAAGCTGAATGACTTCAAAGTAGGAGACGAAATCCTTGTAGGTGGTGAGCTAAAAGATGGGGTCGTACAGGCGAAGATGGTGGGCAGCCATCCCACGGGAGCACCACCTGAATTTCGCGAAGCTCTGGGCAAGCGTTTCATTGTCGGTGAAGTGAAGGCCATGAGTGGGACACGGATCACAATACTTCGACCGGACGGCGTCACTCAGAATATCACCGTGGATGAAAACACATCATTTCGCAAAGATCAGGAAAGCATAACCCTTGCGGACATTAAGGTCGGAGATCATGTATTTGGACGCGGCGAGGTCAAAAAAGACGTCTTCATACCAGCAGACCTAAATGTGGGTGAGCCGTCCTTTATGGGCCCGCCCCCCGAAGGCAAGCCCGGGCCCCAATAGCCTTCTGCTTTGCCACGGCGCTGATCAAGAAATGTCGTTTGAGAAAGGTAGCTCAAGACTTCAAGCATGGGGGTGGGTTCCGCGCAATGCAGCCATTGGACAACTACGGCGCCGCTCTTAGTCGGCGCAGCCGTGGCACTGCTTTTTTTTGCCTCTCCACTGCTTGACGCACAGAACTCTTCTCCCATCAAGGAAGCCCGTGCCATTCGCGGCGCGGTGAAGTCATCCGGAACCGCCATTCCCGGTGTGACCATCACCGCAGCCAATACGCTCAGCGGGCAAAAAACCAGCACGTCCACTGATGTCAACGGGAAGTACAACTTGGAGGTGAGCGCAAATGGCCGCTATGTTGTGCGCGCACAGATGGCGGCCTTTGCTTCATCGACCCAAGAGGTGATGATCCACGACAGCGCGCCCACCGCTAAGGCGGATTTTGATCTGATCTTACTTTCGCGGGTGCAGGAACTCGACAAAAAACGGGGGCAGCCAGCAAGCCTTGCATCCGGGCCGGCAACTCAAGGTTTCCGGACTCTATCGTTGCTTCCGGGCGACAGCCCATTGGCTGGGGCCAATGCTGTCACTGGGGGAGCGGAGTCGGTCAACTCCGATCTGCTCGCCCCTGGAATGTCCAACACAAGCGGCACCGAGTCTGTATCAGTTTCTGCCAACTCGGCTACATCGTTCGCCAACATGAGCAGTGAAGAGATGCGCCAGCGTTTTGAGGAGTTCCGACAACAAAATGACGGGCCAAGCGGAAGTACCGGGGGTGGTGGAGGGCCAGGTGGTCCCGGTGGCGGTGGACCTGGAGGTGGGCCGGGACCGGGATTCGGCGGACCAGGCGGTGGCCCGCCACCGTTCGTGTTATTCGGAGGGAACCGTGGGCGGCTCAATCTGAATCGTCCGCATGGTTCGTTGTTTTACACAGTGGGGAGCGATGCCCTGAATGCAGCGCCCTACTCACTGACTGGTCAGCCTGTTACGAAGCCCGGATACTTGCAGAATCAGTTCGGCGTGAATTTGGGCGGGCCGTTAAAAATTCCAAAAGTCTACGCGAACAATAAGACGTTCTTCTTTTTCAACTACAACGGTTCGCGGAGCGAAAACCCATACGACGCTTTCTCGACGGTACCAACGGCGGCGGAACGCGCGGGAGACTTTTCGCATTCGACCTATCAGGGAAATGGGGTTCAGATCTTCAATCCGTATACGGGAACTGCTATCCCCGGAAACAATCTCGAGAATTCGGGACTCGCGGTAAGTCCGATTGCAACCGGTCTTTTGCAATATATTCCGATGCCTAATGTTGCGGGAGCCACCGCCGATACGCAGAATTTTCACTACGTCACTACCGCGAAGAACCACAGCGATGATCTGAACATCCGGATAAACCGCTCCCTTGGAGCCGGAGCCGGACAATTTCCTCCCGGCCCGCCGGGCCCCGGCGGTTTTCAAGGACCCCACAACGACTTGCTCCTCGGCTTTCACTATCACTCATCCAACACGGGTTTGACGAATCCGTTTCCGAGCGTGGGAGGCACGACGACGGTACGGAGCTTTGATATCCCTCTGGGCTACGTCCACAGCTTCGGAAGAATCACTAATATGGCCCACTTGGATTTCAACCGCAGCCGCACGTCGAGGCAAAATCTTTACGCCTTCTCACAAAATGTCGCCGGCGACCTGGGGATTGGCGGGGTGTCTCAGAATCCCTTCGATTGGGGGCTCCCCAATTTGTCATTCGTGGATTTCGGCAGCTTGACAGACACGAATCCGCAGCTCGTGCGCAATCAGACCTGGACGTTCTCGGACAATATGATCTGGCACAGCGGCAAGCACACGCTACGCTGGGGAGGCGATTTTCGGCGGATCCAGCTGAACACCGAGGCGAGTAGCGATGCCCGTGGAACGTTCGTGTTTACCGGGCTGAACACAGCTCAAACTGTGAATGGAACCCAGGTGGCTAACACCGGGTTTGACTTTGCCGATTTTCTGCTGGGGCTGCCCGAGCAGACACGCTTGCAGACCACCGAGGCCGGTGCGAACAATTACCACTTCCGCGGAAATTTCTGGGATTTGTTTGCGCAGGAAGATTGGCGAATACGCGGCAACCTGACCGTGAACTTGGGCGTGCGTTATGAGTATGTTTCACCTTTCAAAGAGCTGAACGCTCACATTGCAAGCCTCGACGTGTCGCCTGCCTTTCTCGCGAACGCGACGGTTGACTCGCCCAACTCGGTCGAGCTCGTGCTGCCCGGTCGAAGCAGTTCCTATCATGGGGTATACCCGTCCACCTTGATGCATCCGGATCGCACCAACGTTGCTCCCCGCATCGGGATGGCGTGGAAGCCTTGGCAAAAGACGATCTTGCGCGCCGGATACGGCATCAACTACAACACGACGGCGTATCAAAACATTGCCCAGCAGCTTGCGTTCCAGCCACCATTCGCGAGCACCGCCACCAACGTCCAAACCAATACCGGAAGTCTCACATTGCACAACGGCTTTCCTGCACCGGCACTTCCTATATGCCAGGCGAGTGGCGAAACTGACTGTCAATTAACCAACAACTACGCTGTCAATCCGAACTACCGGCTGGGGTATGTGCAGATCTGGAACTTGAATGTACAGCGCGAGATCAGGCCGACGCTTCTGCTGAACATCGACTACACCGGTACGAAAGGTACCAGGCTCGACATCTTGGAGGCGCCCAACCGCGATCAAGCGGGAATTCGCATTGCGACGGTAGATGCCTTCAACTGGGAATCCTCCGGCGCCGATTCCCACGCCAGCGCGGGGTCTGTGCGACTCAGGAAACGCCTGCACGCTGGTTTCTCCATCGGTGGAACCTACACATTCGCCAAGTCTATCGATGATGCCGCTACGGTCGGGGGAACTGCAACGTCGGTTGCGCAGAATCCCTTCAATCTGTCAGCGGAACGCGCTCTGTCCTCTTTCAACCAGACCCACAAGTTCACCGCAGACTACCTGGTTGAGTTGCCCTTCGGCCACGACAAGCGCTGGCTTTCTGATGCAAGTCCGTGGCGGGCAATTTTGGGTGATTGGCAACTCAGTGGGGATTGGACGATTGCCTCGGGGCTGCCATTCACTCCGACGGTACTCGGGGCCGATGTGGAGAGCGGCACGACCGGTACGGTTCGTGCGAACCTGGTGCCGGGGTCATCGGTTAGCATCGCCGACCCGACAATTCACCGCTGGTTCAACACCGCGGCATTCCAGGCTCCGGCGTCGCTGGCGGATTGTAACAATCCCGCCGAGAATCCCCTGAACCTTCCCTGCGTTTATGGAGATGCGCGTCGAAACAGCATTATTGGTCCCGGCACGCTGCTCTTCGACATGTCGCTAACGAAGGTTTTTGCGATGCGCGAAGGGCGCGTTTTGGAATTCCGAGCATCGGCCTCGAACGTCTTCAACCGCCCACAGTATTCCTCGATCGATCCCACGCTGAACTCACCCACGTTTGGCCAAGTGACGGCCGTGGGCTCGATGCGGACGATTCAACTGACGGCGAGGTTGCGATTTTGAGGACTGCTAGCATGCGCGCTTGCACCCAGAAATCCGGTCTGGCCTTGCTGCTGTTTGCATATTTTGTAACCGCGGCGCAGGCGCAGCAGCAATCTTACACATTCAAATCGAATGCGGAACTGGTTTTGGTGAACGTCGGGGTTCGGGACAAGAGCGGCCGCTTTGTGCGCAATCTAAAGGCTGAGGACTTCACGCTGCTCGAGGACGGAAAGCAGCAGCAGATCGCGTCCTTCGACATGGAGAACGTAGATGCGCTTCCTTTAGGCGAAGTTCCCGCAGACACCACGCATTCCAGTCCAGAGACGCCAAAAAATGTTGGGAAGCCACTCGCAAATTCTGACAACAGCTACCGGGACCGGCGGCTGATGATCTTCTTTTTTGATTTGGCCGACATGGAGCCTGAAGAAATTGCTCGCGCAGCAACTGCCGCCATCCGATACGTAGACAAACAGATGCTTCCCGCCGACTTGGTTTCGATTGTTTCCTTGGGAAGCTCATTGCAGATCAATCAAACATTTACAGTGGATCACGCCAGGCTCAAACAGATTCTTGCATCCTTCAGCCCTGGATCAGGACAGGGATATCAGTCCGGCTCCACGGGTTCGACCGAAGGCACCTCCGATACTGCCAACCCCTTTACGGTGGACGACACCGAATACAACATCTTCAACACCGACCGGAGGCTTGAAGCTCTCCGCTCGATCGCACAGAGTCTGGAAAAGGTTGAACAGAAGAAATCACTCATCTATTTCTCCAGCGGCATGGAACGCACCGGGGTCGAAAACCAATCAGAACTCCGAGCGGCGATCAATGCCGCCGTCCGTGCGAACCTCTCCATCTATTCGACGGACCTGCGCGGACTACAAGCGATTGTCCCTGGGGGCGAAGCTCAGAACGCCAGCTTACGCGGAACTTCGCCCTATTCGGGCCAGGCGACATTGAGCGCCTTCGACTCGAACTTCAGCAGCCAGGAAACGCTCGTTACCCTGGCAGAAGACACTGGTGGGCGTGCCTTTCTCGACTCCAATGACTTCGGGCAGGTTTTCCGAGGAGTTCAGGAAGACACCTCGATCTACTATATTCTCGGCTATCACAGCACGAACCCCGCTCGAGACGGCAAATATCGGCATATCACTGTGCGTTTGAAGGCTCCCGATTACAAGTTAGAGTATCGCCGCGGCTATTATGCACCGGCTGATTTCAGGCACTCGAACCAGGAGGATCGGGAATTGCAGTTGCAGCAAGAGTTGGCCTCGGAGCTGCCAAGCACAGACATGCCGGTCTATCTTTCAGCTGGCTACTTCCGGATGAGTGGCGATAAGTTCTTCGTGCCGGTATCGATCGTTGTGCCGGGTTCAGAGATCCCGTTCGTCAGCAAAAGCGACGAGGATAGGGCCACGCTCGACATTGTTGGGATGGTGCAAGACCTGCCCGGCAGGCGACCGGTGGATCAGATTCGCGATACGGTCAAACTCTCAGTGAACACTTCCGCACAAGTGCGTCAGAAGAATGTGCAATACAACAACGCTTTCTTTCTCACCCCCGGACATTATCATCTCAAGTTCGTGGTGCGCGAAAATCAAACCGGGCGCATGGGATCGTTCGAGACCGATATCGCGGTTCCCGAGTTCAAAACTCAACCTTTGAAGGTGAGTTCGGTAGTCCTTTCGAGTCAATTGCAGCCGTCGAAAAAAAAGAAGTACGATGATCCGCTGGTTCGCGACGGTTCAGAAATCATTCCCAGCGTGACGCACGTTTTCTCTGCCGCTCAGCATCTTTATTTATATTACGAAGTCTACGATGCGACGCAGGTAAGCGGCGGGAAAGCAAAGCGTCCTGCTGCAAACGACGTCCGCGTGTTAAGCAATGTGTTATTTTTTCAAGGCACCGCAAAGGTATTCGAGACGCCGATTGTGGAAGTGAAAACTCAGGCTGACCGCAATGCGACGGTGTTTTCATTGGATGTTCCCCTGAACCGGCTCAAGCCCGGTTTCTATACCTGCCAAGTCAACGTCATCGATGACGTTGCAGGAAAGTTCCTGTTTCCCAGGCTGGCTCTGCTCGTGCGAGAGTGATCTAGAATCGTCGCTGCCAGTGGCGTTTCTGTGGTGAAGCCGAACAATTTCCGACTCTCCGCCGGTCTCCCCCCATAAAGATCAGTCACTGACGGAATTGAGCGTAGGGAACCAACCCACCCACTTGATCGCCCGGTCCCATGTTTTCTGCGGACCTAAGAGCGAACCTAAGCGCGCTTTACAGAGTCTTTGCAGAATTTTCACAGTTTCTTCACTCAAGCCGGACAACGCGCGAATACTTGCAACTCACCTAATACATCACCCATCAACCACTCTCTTGTCTCGAAAGGACAGCTGAATGAAGTCACCCCAGCAGCTTGCAGTCGTTTGTGTCGGTTCGCTGTGCCTTATAGCGGCCGCCTTGTCCGGATGCGGATCTTCAACGGCCAAAGCAAGAATCGTGAATGCATCACCCGGCGAAGGTGCCATCACAGCAACAATCGGCGGCACCAGTGTTGCGAGCAGCCTCGATTACGGCACGGGATCAAGTTATGCCACGGTCAGCTCTGGATCAGTTACTCTAAACGTCGAGCAATCGAGCACATCCAATTCGGTTCTTGATCAGACGATTAGCCTCACTTCCAAGGATACTTACACTATCCTCGTTGCCAATTATTCAACTGCGCTGGCCGCTGTAACGCTTACCGACAATAATTCATCTCCGTCTTCTGGCGACGTTAACATTCGAATCGTTCAGGCGTCTCCGGGCCTGGGGACGGCAGACGTCTACATCGTCACCCCTGGAACCAGTCTCTCGAATGCTAGTGCGGATGTGACTTCGCTCAGCTTCGAGTCAGCCTCCGTCTATGTGCCCAAGGCTGCCGGGTCCTACGAGATCTACTTCACCCCAGCCGGGCAGAAAACGGCTTATATCGATAGCGGAGCGATCTCATTCAGCTCTGGAGAGGTTCGGACGGTCGTGGGTCTCAACGGGTCGAATGGTGGATATACGACAGCAGTTCTGGATGACTTGAACTAGCCAAGACTCGCTTGGCAGTACGAAGACTCGTCCTGCCTATCTCCAGTTCTCCTCGACTGCTATGCCTTCACGGGCTCTTTGACGAGCGGCTCGACGACAGCTCCGACGCATAGCAAAGGTAAGGTAATCGTTATCTCGAGACCGCCATCTGGCGCATTCGCGGCCTCGACATTGCCGCCGTGCAGAGTCACAGCCTGTCTAGTAATCGCCAATCCTAGGCCAACGCCTCCTGTTTTCCGTTCACGGGAATCGTCGAGGCGGTAAAAAGGACGGAATAGCGCCTCAAGTGACTCTTCTGGCACTCCAGGACCATGATCGCGAACTTTCACCGTGGCCGTTCGCACTTCAGTGGTGCCGACAGAGTAAAGCGCAACCTCCACGTCGGTGCCTGCTCTGGTGTAGCGAATTGCATTCGTGATTACGTTTTCCAATGCACTTCGTAGCAGGTCTTTATTACCTAGAACATAACAAAGTTCAAGTCTGCATAGCACGACTCGGCGCTGTTCGGCTTGGGCTTCGAAGTCTGTATCAGCCACCACCTCGTTCAAAATCTCACCCAGTTGCAGCTCTGATTTTTGAATCAGTTGCCCCTCGGCTTCCAGCCGTGACAGGGTCAGCAGCTTGCGTACCATTTCATCGAGTCGAACCGTTTCTAGCTCGATCCGCTCAATCGCTCTAGCGACGCTGGGATTTTCGATTTTGCGTATCGGCTCGAGCGCTAGATTGATCCGAGTCAGCGGCGACCGAAGCTCATGCGACACGTCTCCAATAAGCCTTTTTTGAGCATTCACCAGAGACTGGATTTGCGCCGCCATTTTGTCGAAGTCGCCGACTAGTTCAGCGATCTCGTCCCGGCGTCTTTCATTCTCCTTGCCCGCACGGACCGAAAGATCCCCTTTCGATAGCTGTTGGGCCGCAACCCGAAGGCGTCCAATGGGTGCCGTCAGATAACGCGCCAATCCAAAGCAGACGATTCCAGAAATCACCACTCCTACCCCCAAGTCTCGGAGCGGCTGTGCTCCGAGGGGACGAGGAGGAGGGGCGGGAGGCGGCAGTTGAGCGACGGCCACCAGGAAATGCCCTTCCCAAACCACCGGATCTGCTAGAAGAGGTTTCTCTGCCCCGCTACTCTCCTCTGATCGTCCACTTTGAACGACGCGTTCCGCGAGCCGCTGTTCTTCACGCGAAAGACGTGTCTTTGAGATCGGTTGGCCTCTGTAGTCCACAATGGATAAGCGAACTCCTGAAGCTTGCTGAAAGTCTTTCAAGTACGGTTCTAAGGCATCACTGCCGGACTTCTCGTAAATGTTAACTGCCTCGTGCTCGGAAAAAACCAGCAAGCTCCTGGTAGTAGACAATCCGGGAGCATGAGTTTCAGGCAAGGCCCTTCGAAACAGCAGTGCGGTGACCGCGAAAAATGCGGCCTGGACGAGCCAAAACGATAGGAAGATTTTCCAGAAAAGGGTTCTCATGTGCATCAGGCCGATCCGTTATTACTTGGAGTGCAAAGATAGATGTAGCCAACGCTCCGGATGGAGCTAATTCTCTCGTCTCCTGAAGGCAAGTTTCCCAACTTCCTTCGCAGCTTACTGACATGCACGTCAATGCTGCGATCAAAAGAATTCAGATTCCGCCCCAACACCAACTCGGCTACCTGCTCGCGAGTGACGACGCGGCCGGCTGAGCGAAGCAATAGCTCCAATAAATTGAATTCAACCGCAGTCAAGGTTATAGGCTTCCCGCTACGACGAACGGTTCGCGTTCCAAAGTCCATCTCGATATCATTCAGCAGAATCGGCGCTGTTCTTGGGACCGCGCGCTTGGCCTGGGGATCAACTCCCGGACGTCGAAGGATGGCGCGAATCCGAGCCAACAGCTCTCGGGGGCTAAACGGCTTGGATACATAATCGTCGGCCCCCACTTCCAAACCTACGATGCGATCAACCTCCTCTCCACGGGCAGTCAGGAGTACCACGCGTGCGGTTGATTCAGAACGCAGCCTTCGCAACAGGTCTAAACCGTTAATTCCCGGCAGCATGACATCCAGAACAATCACGTCATGTTCTTCAGAAAGGGCCCTCTTCAGCCCGGCGGTTCCGTCGTGCGCAACCTCCGTCCTTAACCCTTCCGACTCGAAATACTCCGCGAGCATCGTGCACATCTCGACATCATCATCAATGAGCAAAATGCGATCCACTCCGACACCTCTCCTCGGTGCAGGTATCACTATGATGACACAAGCACTCTTGCTGAAATTAGTATTGTTCGCGTTCACCCCGGTTTTCGTCAGCCTCTTTAATTATGCCGCGCTCGACACGAAAATGCGCCCTGCAAGCGCTTCCCGGATGGCGATTCTGAGGTCCCGCGAGAGTGAAATCTTCCATACAAAAGCTTCACCGCCAGCGTCGATGGCATCCTCTGCAAGAGATCCGTCAGAACTCAAGAAAACTATGTTTGCTCGGCAACCGAAGCTGCGAAGAACGGTGAGGACCGCGATACCGTCAAGACGAGGCAGGCAAATGTCGAGCACAATGACGTCAGGATCCAGCGCCGCACACAGGTCGATTGCGGCCCAGCCATCGGACGCTGTACCAACCACGTCATAGTCTTCGTTCAAGAGCTCAGAGCAGGACTCCACAATTTCCGGAGTGTCGTCAATCAGGAGAACCCTAGGTCGTTGCACGCAGAGGCTCATTTGTTTTTAGCTCGCCAGTTCTGCAAGAAAGGGCCGGGAGGAAGGTGGGGGAGAAGCTCTCCCGGCCCTGTTCCGTGGCTCCTGCGAAGCGCACCCCCTCTGAGCCACGATTCATGCACATCATTTCGCATCGATGCCAACGGCCGCTGAAGCCCCTGAGCACTCCCTTATCTGAGCTAGTACAGGTGGAAACTGTTCGTGAAACTTCGCCTTTTGAATAAAGTATTTTGCTCCGGAACCCTGGCATGTGACGCGGAGCCGAGGCGAATCGCGGTCCGCCATCAAGATCACATCCAGCAACGGAAATTGGTGGAGTAGGAGGCTGGTCGTCGTTAAGGCGTCCAGGCTGCCGATTCTGAGATCTATGATGGCTAATTCAGGGTGGAGAACCGTGACCGCTTCGATGGCTTCTTGTCCATTTTCCACGTGAGCGACCACCTCGACGTCATCCTCCACCTTGAGCAGGGCGGCAACGACACAGCGCCAATCGGCGGAGTCGTCAGCTACGACCGCTCGTATCCTTCTCCGGACGAGGTGAGGCACCTGCCGCTCTCCGGATACCAAGTCAACCGACGACTCCGCTGATTTGCTCTCATCCACGCTTCAATTAGAACGTAAAGCGGTTTCGGACCAACGTTAAGATTCCGAAAAGACTATGTAAATATTTGTGACAAACCTGCTGGTCGCTTCCCTAACGGCGTTCTTATTGAGTCGCAACACTTTGCTGTAAACCTCATTGCCGAAATCATATCGGGCAACGAGCGGGTCGATTCGCCAAACTGTTTCCAGAGGAATAAATCGAAATGTCGAATGTGCAGTCTTATGTGGGGAAAACCTATGTTCTTCGAAAGCTGGTCCAGATGCCACCTGTTTTTCTCACTGCGCTCTGCTTTCTGCTCCTGGCGGTAACCGCAGCTGCCGAAAACGGTCAATCCGCCTTTAAAGAAGGACGTTCTCTCGAGGCGCAGCAGAAATACGAGGCAGCCTATGACGCTTATAAAGAAGCGTATGACGAAAACCCCAAGAACACAGAATATCGGGCCGCCCTAACCCGGATACGGTTCCTGGCGGCAGCTGCAAAGGTTCACCGTGGGACGTTGCTGCAGGAGGCGGGAGATCTCCAACAGGCCCTGAAGCTGTTTGAAGAAGCTTCAAGCATTGACCCTTCGAGCGTAATCGCCACTCAGCAAATCAACAACACGCGCATGATGATTCAGAGACTCCTGGGGCTTTCTGGGTCGCGTCCTTCCTCATCTTCATCGGGCTCTGAGATGAGCCCGGACATTCTGGACGTGCGCGGGCCAGTGAAACTCACCAATGTCTCCAACGCACCCATCAGCTTGAAACTGACAGAAGACTGCAAGATGGTATATGAGACGATCGGCAGACTTGCCGGTGTCAACGTGCTTTTTGATCCGGATTACACTTCGCGGCGACTCAGCATTGAACTCACCGGTGTCACCCTGACCGAAGCCCTCGATCTGGTCGCTGCCGACTCGAAGACCTTTTGGAAACCAATGACAGCCAATACCATTTTTGTCGCTGCCGATAATCCAGCGAAACGCAAGGAACTGGAAGAGAATGTGGTGAAGACCTTTTATCTCTCCAACCTCACGGCTCCCACAGAGTTGCAGGATATTGTGAATACCTTGCGGGCCGTGCTCGACGTGAATCGCGTTCAGCAACTGGTTTCCCAGGAAGCGATTGTGATTCGCGGAACTCCGGACCAAGTTTTGTTGGCCGAGAAGATGGTCAACGATTTTGACCGAGCTTCCCCCGAAGTCGTCATCGATTTCG
Source organism: uncultured Acidobacteriaceae bacterium (assembly GCA_963701935.1). Lineage (GTDB taxonomy): Bacteria > Acidobacteriota > Terriglobia > Terriglobales > Acidobacteriaceae > Sulfotelmatobacter. The sequence continues at coordinate 872,933 of CAVPBT010000010.1, forward strand.
CCTTAATGCAAGTGAGCCGGGACACAGTGCATACTCTCGGCATCAGTCCACCCACGAGCGCCACGGTGCAACTGCAAGCCAACACCAGCAGCTCCAGCAGTTCGTCGAGCAGCAGTAGCAGTAGCAGTTCGTCAAGCTCAAGCAGCACCGGCATCAACTTGAACACGCTGGCCAATCTGAATGCCACCGACTTTACCGCGACGATTTCAAGCGCAAATGCCACTGCTTTGTTCACCGACAGCAACACAAAACTCATCCAGAACCCGCAAATTCGATCTCTCAATGGGCAGAAGGCATCCATTAAAATTGGAGACCGAGTACCGATCGCGACCGGTACAAGCTCATCTGCGGTCAGTGGTGTGTCCCTAACCGGTCTTAACACCACCCAGTTCCAATACATTGACGTGGGAGTCAACGTGGACATTACGCCTCACATCCATCCGGATGGAGACATCACGCTGAAAATCGCCCTGGACGTCTCCTCGGTGTCGTCCTATCAAAGCATTGGCGGTATCAGTGAGCCGGTAATCGGTCAGAGGAAAATCGAGCATGAGATTCGTCTCAAGGATGGAGAGGTCAGCTTGCTAGGTGGAATGCTGCAGCAGCAGGATACACAGTCGTTGACAGGATTTCCAGGATTGTCGCAGATTCCCATTTTGAAATACCTGTTTTCTCAGAAGAACAAGGAGATTTCAAATACCGAGATCGTCTTCGCCGTCATTCCTCACATTGTGCGACGCGTAGACTTCGATGAATTTAACCGCAGAACGATTGATGTCGGCACCGCGAACTCCATTCATCTGCGCCATGCTCCCCAACCGACTGTGCAGAGCGAGCCGGTTAAGACTTCGGCAGCTGCCCCGGCCGCGAAACCCGCGGGAGAAGCAAGCGCAGCGTTGGATCTGGATCCCACCGGAATTTCCGTGTCTAAGGGGTCTACGTTCATGGTGAACATAGACTTGAGTGGAGGCGAAAATGTGCAAGCTGTTCCGCTACAAGTCGCATTTGACAAGCAAGGGCTGGAACTATTGAACATTTCAAACGGAGGTTTCCTCTCCCAGGGCGATCAGATCGTTGCCCTAGTTCATCGGGAAGATGGGGTCACCGGAGCTGTGGATATCACAGCGTCGCGGCCGCGAGAGTCAGGGGGAGTATCCGGCCATGGGGTTGTCACAACACTGACATTTCAGGCAAAGGCGGTCGGCCGTTTCCCGGTGAAGGTTACGAAAGGAGCCGTTGTTCAAGCTGATCAGCAAGTAACCGCGGTTTCGGGTTCTGAAATCAGCGTATCTGTGCGGTAAAAGCCAGAGTGGAAGGTGGCAATCCGGAAGCCTCACGTCTAGGTCTCGAAGGTTGGCGCGCTGCCAAACCTCAAAACGCTACGTGTGTTCGTTCCAGGAGGCCGCCATCGGGAGGGATACCGCTCAGGTCGCGTCGGACCACGATGTTCTTAGGCGGGTGACCGTTCCCATGGTATCGGCGGCGACCAACGTCCTTAGATTTTCTATGAGGTCATCCAACGTGGTGTTTGGGCCCAAATACCCGTCCACAAACACCAATTCAGATTGCGAAACCGAAGCATGGCCAGCAAGGAGCACGACAGGAACATCGGGCACCAAGAATTTCAGTTCCTCGGCGAGCTGTGAGCCCGTCATTACCGGCATATCGTAATCCAGAAGCGCCAGGTCGATTGTGTAGTTCTTGCACACTCCGAGCGCTTCTACTGGGTCATTGGCCGTAATCACGTCGAATCCACATTCTTCGAGGACGGCGGTTAAGAATCGGCTCGATCTCAGATTGTCGTCCACATAAAGCACCACCGGTGGCTGCCGATGCATTGGGTTTCTGTTTGCAGCTTCCATAAGGACCTCGGGACAAGTATTTGCCTTTCCTGATGTACGCAGTCTTTCGCTCTACTTGCACCCGAGTTTGTTAAGTGTTTTCTAAGTTTCGTAAACCTCTGCACACTCGCCCCCAAAGTGGAGACGTCGGACGAGAGAACCGGCGTTACATATTCTTTACGGAATCATCACTAACCCTTTACGCAAGGTATGTATAAAACCCGCATCTTGGTCTATGAGCGGAGTTTCAGATCTGACACCTACTCGCAGCGGTCAAAAGTCAGGGTTGAGCTTCGTTTGGACAAAGCTTCGGCGCCGCCACACGAGGTGCCTTTTTTGCCTTCTTCCAGCGCGGCAGCGTATCGGCTGATCAGTTCGTGTCAGAAGAAAGACGTTTATGCGTCCTACAAATCAACGCGGTCGGCGAGCAATCTGGTTGGCGGCAGCTCTTTTTCTTTGCTCACAGGTGTCCGGCGCTCAGCAGGAGCCACCCGCAAGGATTACAACGGAGATCGAAAACTCGGTACGTGCGACGATCTCGGTTGCATCTCCAGGGGCGAGGCTCGAAAACGATGTTGGGGTTGTGCCTGGCTCCATGTCTTTATCCGGTATCAGCCTGGTTTTCCGCCGTTCCTCTGGGCAGGAGGCTCAACTGCAAGCGCTCATCGCGGCCCAGCAGAATCCGGCGTCAGCCATGTTTCACAACTGGCTGACTCCAGAGCAATTCGCCGTCGCCTTTGGGGTGGCGCAAAGCGACATTGCTAAGGTGTCGGCGTGGCTCAGCCAGCAAGGCTTTTCCGTAGATGGCATTTCTCACAGCAAGAATCGGATCTATTTCTCTGGAACTGTCGGCCAGGTGAACCAGGTCTTCGACACAGAGTTGCACTACTACAATGTCAATGGAATCAAGCAATATGCTCCATCGAAGAACATCACTGTGCCGGCGGCGCTTGCTTCAGTGACGGAAACGATCGCGAATCTCTCAAGCTTTCGTCCGAAGCCGCACGTGCGGTTTCGAAAGAATTTTACTTCCAGCCAGTCGGGCGACCATTTCCTTACTCCGAAGGACATCGAAACCATTTACGACATCACGAAAGCCTATAACGCTGGCTATACGGGAAGCGGTCAGTCGATTGCCATCGTCGGTCAATCCGAGGTGTATGTATCCGACGTTGAGAATTTTCAAAATGCGGCTGGGCTAACGGTCAAGGACCCGACGCTGGTGCTCGTACCCAATTCTGGAACCGCGGCGGTCAGCTCGGGGGACGAAGCCGAGTCCGACCTTGATCTGGAGTACTCAGGCGGTATCGGCACCGGCGCAACCATCTATTTTGTCTATGTGGGAAACAATTCGAGCTACAGCGTCTGGGACTCGATCAACTACGCAGTAGACACGCGGATTGCGCCTATCATCAGCGCCAGCTATGGGGATTGTGAAACCGACCTCGGGTCAAGCAATTATGCGACGCTCAATGCCATTCTTGAGCAAGCTGCAGCCCAGGGCCAGACCATGATGGCCGCCGCGGGTGACAATGGATCGACGGACTGCTTCGGCTACTCCAATCTGACCACCTCTGAGCAAGAGGCATTGGCTGTCGACTTCCCGGCAAGCAGCCAGTACGTAACCGGGATGGGCGGAACCGAATTTCCCTCCGCGGACGTGGCCGCCTCAAATACAACGTACTGGGCCTCTGCCAGTGGGAGCGATGTCGTCAGTTCGGTGCTCTCCTACATTCCGGAACAGGTATGGAATGATGATTCCTCCCTGAGCAGCCAGTCCTCAGTGACTCAACTTTCCTCGGGCGGCGGCGGAGTCAGTACACTAACGGCCAGGCCGAATTGGCAAACCGGCGTGACCGGAATTCCCTCCGGCAGTTACCGCCTGGTGCCGGACCTTTCCCTCGATGCCTCCCCGAACAACGCAGGTTATCTTTTCTGTTCCAGCGATTCCAGCGCCACCGGCATCACTGGAAGTTGTTCCAATGGCTTTCGCGACAGCAACAACCAATACTTAACCGTTGCTGGAGGCACCAGCTTCGACGCCCCGATCTTCTCCGGAATGGTTGCCATCCTCAATCAGAAGCTGAACTCAACAGGACAGGGAGTCATTAATTCGACGCTTTACACTCTTGCCGCCGACTCGAGTACCTATGCTTCAGCTTTTCATGACATCACGAGTGGTGGGAACGAATGTGCCGCCGGCTCGACCTATTGTTCAAGCGCTGGCGAAGCCGAGTATTTTGCCGGAACGGGATATGACGAAGCTTCTGGGTTGGGCTCGGTCGATTTTTACAACCTACTGACAGCTTGGCCAAGCACCACCTCGTCCTCGCTGGATGCATCACGAACGACTCTCTCGGCTGCGACTACTTCGCCGACATCCGGGGCAAACGACACCCTCACGATCACAGTGGCGCCGGGCTCAAGCTCGCTCACAACAACTCCGACTGGCACCTTAAGTCTTGCGGTTGACGGCACGACCGAGAATTCCTCTCTCGCACTCTCGAACGGGTCCGCGACGTACACATTTTCCTCTACGACCGCTGGTTCTCACGTGATCACTGCGACTTATTCGGGCGATTCAACGTATGCCAACTCGACGGGTACGCTGGTGGTGACGGTAGGCGGCCCGTCCGCCAGTGGAAGTTTCACTCTTTCAGCGACCAGCGTCACAGTCTCCGATGGCAGTTCGGGGAATTCGACGATAACTGTGACCCCAGAAAACGGCTACGCCGGCACAATCGGTTGGTCGGTGTCAACCAGCGCCTCCCTCTCGAATGCGTGCTATTCCATTTCAAATGTAACAGTGTCCGGTTCGAGCGCGACCACAACCACCATGACGATTTATACGACTGCCTCGGCCTGCTCGAATGCGTCAATGCGCGGCACCAAGGGCAAGCGCAGATTCATCGGCGCGAGCTCAATGAGGTCTGACGTTGAGCCGACGTTGCCGATGTCACCACCTCAGCTCGTTATTTTCGGCTTCGCAATTGTCTTCTTGGCCGAAATACTAAGACGACGCCCGCGCGGATTGAGCACCTATGCTGGAATTCTTGTTATGGTGCTAAGTCTCGGATCGATGGGCTGCGGTTCCGGATCTTCATCGAGTTCCTCCGACGCGACCAAAGGAACCTACACGCTGACCATCGTCGGTACAGATACCACCTCGTCATCCATCACGGCTTCGACCACAATGACGCTGAAGATTGACTAAAGCGGATGTCCGTAGAGGAAGGGAATTTGATCGCTACTGTTCATGATTCAGACTTCTCGATTTCGTAAAGGAGAAATATGCAGCCCCTCAACTCCGTTGTTAGATCCTTCCGCAGCGCTTTCAAGATCGTGATCCTATTGGGTCTGCTTATAACGTTCTCTCCTTCCGGACTCGCACAGGGCAACAAGCCAACTTACTCTCAGACTGTCATTGCCGACTACAGCAACAACGGATTGAATACTCCTAAGGCACTAGCGGTGGCTGTAAACGGGAGCGTCTTTGTCGTGGATAACGGAAACAATCGTGTGGTAGAGGAACCTTGGAATAGCAGCTCCAAAACCTATGGCACGCAAACCACCGTGATCAGCGATCTATACAACCCCAGTGGCATAGCGGTCAGCGCAACTGGGAGTTTATTTGTCGTGGATACGGGCAATAATCGTTTGGTTGTGCTGCCGTGGAATCAGACTTCTGGAAACTACGGTCGAGAGGCGACGTTGGGCTCTGGCTTGAACAGCCCTACGGCGGTGGCCGTGGCCCCCGGCGGAAGCGTCTACATCGCAGATACGGGCAATAATCGTGTTGTTGAGATTCCTTTCGATCGCCGCGCTGGTGCCTATGGCCCACAGACGACAGTGGGCGTTGAATTGTTCAGTCCCGAGGGGGTCGCGGTCGGTGAAGGCGGCAAAGTGTACATCGCAAACAGCGGCAATAGTAGCGTGCTGGAAGTTCCCGCAGGTTGCAACGCGTCGCACCGGTGCACTTCCCAGATGGTCGTGGCCGATCAGGTAAAGAGCGGATTGTCCTACCCAGAGGATCTCGTGGTCGCTGCAGGCGGAAATCTGTACATCACCCAACCCAACAACAACCAAGTGATCCTGCTTCCTTGGAACAGCGCCACTAGCTCCTATCGGGCGCCTGCCGAAGTCGGGAAAGATCTGGATGGCCCCAACGGTGTGGCACTGGATGCCGCCGGAGATGTTTATATCGCCGACACCCACAATAATCGGGTGCTGAAGATCGCATTGCAGCCAACGGTAAATCGGCAGAGCGGAGCCCCTACGGGGAACATGCGCCGCCGTCGGCCGTATTAAGTATCGCGCCGGGGATCATCGTTTGACTGAGCCGATCCTGGGCGAAGCGTTTCTCCGGGTTCCATCGTTCGTCCCAATTCTGCGTAAACCCGACCGCATCCTGAGTTCCCTCGGTAGCGGTAGGCTTACCTTCGCGAGCGCTTGGATTGTTGGATACGCGTTTCCCGATATCACGGTAGTGCGTCGCCCGACAGCAGGGGGACGTATCTGTCAGTCAGAGATTGCTAACCTGCGACACAACTTTACCTTTCGCTAACTGATACTTAACAGCCGCAAACCGGAGTGCATGGTCAAATAATGGCTGAGGGCTATTGCGACCTGCTGATGAATAATCCCGAAATCGTGAAGCAGAGGCTGAGAGCGTGCGCCAGACAGTCAGTCCGGACTGCGGCCGTAGCGCTATTGGTTCCGATCGTTTTATTGCTCAACGGGTGCATAGCGCCGACCCGGGCCGCGAAGCCAACGATAACAGTGCCTCCCTCATGGAATGGCATGAACGCCAATGCGGTGGAGAGTCCAGCCGGAGATTTGTCGCAGTGGTGGAGGAAGTTTGGCGACGACATTTTGTCTGATCTAGTCGCGCAGGCAATCAAGAACAACACCAGCCTTCGGACCGCGCGGGCAAATCTACGGGAGGCGCGTGCGGAGCGAAATCTTGCAGCAGCAAATCGCTTTCCGACCGTCACTGCGTCGTTGTCGGGTACTGGCAATGCAAGCAATTCTCCCGGAGGATCCACTGGGGACGTCTTGTCGGAGGGACTCGATGCGAGTTGGGAGCCCGACGTGTTCGGTTCCTACGGCAACGCCCTGAAAGCGGCACGGGCCGATGTTGGAAACAGCGAGGCCACCCTTCAGAATACTCTGGTCTCGTTGGTGGCCGAAGTTGCGTTGGACTACGTGGATTTGCGCGCTTATCAGTTGCGGCTGGAGATTTCTCGGAAAAACGCAGCGAGCGAAGCCGAAACACTTCAGATCACCGAATGGAGAGCGCAGGCGGGCCTGGTGAGCAGTATCGATGTGGAGCAGGCGCGCTATACCCTGGAACAAACTCGCGCCGGGATACCCTCGTTGGAAATCGATGTGGCGCAAAGCCAACATGCCCTGAGTACTCTGCTCGGCGTCAGTACGGGTACTTTGAGTCACAAGTTAGCCGCGCCAGCACCGATTCCGTCGGTGCCGGATACAGTGGCGATCGGAATTCCTGCCGATACCATTCGACAGCGTCCCGATGTGCGGGCTGCAGAGCAGAAGATCGTTGCCGAGACGGCGCGCCTCGGGCAGAAGAATGCCGCACGCTACCCGAGCTTCTCATTGAGCGGTTCATTCTTGGTCGAGCAACTGCTGGGCACAGCTTCGGGAGGAGCGGTATCGGGAGGCACCACGATCGCCCTGATGAGCGGCACCACGTTGCTGGGTTCGGGCTCCGGCACTATTACCCAAACTCTTTTTGACCGTGGCCGTATTCGCCAGCAGATCGAAATTCAAAGCGCCGTGCAGGAACAAGCCGTCATCTCGTACGAATCAACCGTGCTCACCGCGTTGCAGGACGTTGAGGACTCCCTGGTTTCGTTTGAGAAAAGCCGAGAACGTTTGGCTGCTCTGAACACGGCTGCCGACGCGGCGCGCAATGCTGCAGCGCTGGCTCGCACTCGGTACACCGCGGGCTTGGTCGATTTCCAGACGGTGCTCGATACCGAACGCACAGTGCTTTCGATTGAGGATAGTGCCGCGCAAACTCAAGCAGATCGCACTACGGCCCTCATCAAGCTCTACAAAGCTCTAGGAGGTGGCTGGTCCTCTGCGGCGGGAACGAGTCCCATATTGGCAAAGCAAGGACAACAATCGTGAGCAAAACTATCGCTAAGCCGAATGAGGAACTTGCGCAAATTCTCAGCGGTGAACGGGTGAGCGCTCGACGGACCAAGTACGTCCGGTGGATCCTTGGTGCATTAGCGCTACTGGTGCTCGTGGCCGGATACCGTGTCTTGGCCGCGCGAACACACAATGTGGTCCCTCGTTATGAGACCGTGCAAGTAATCCGTGGCAAGTTACGGGTTAGGGTGTCGGCAACGGGAAACCTGGCACCCACTAACAAAGTTGATGTTGGCAGCGAACTCTCTGGTTTGGTCGAAACTGTCCTGGCCCAGGAAAACGACCGCGTGAAGAAGGGGCAGATATTGGCCCAACTGGATGTTTCCAAATTGCAAGACGAGATCACGAAGTCCGAAGCCGCCCTGGCCTCGTCCCAGGCAAAACTTGCGCAGGCTGAGGCTACGCTGAACCAGGATAGGGTCAGCCTTGATCGGGATCGAGAAGTCTCGCGCTTGTCCGGCGGGAAGGTTCCGTCAAAAACGGAGATGGAGAGCGCGGAGGCCACACTAGCTCGCGCGGAAGCGGATGTGCGCAGCGCGCAAGCGGACGTCAATCAGGCACGCGCCACGCTAAGTTCTGACCAGACGAACCTCTCCAAAGCTTCCATTCGCTCACCCGTGGATGGGGTGGTGCTTTCGCGTGCTGTTGAGCCAGGCCAAACCGTGGCAGCTTCTCTGCAGGTGACGACTCTGTTTACCGTTGCTGAGGATCTACGCCAAATGGAGCTGAAGGTCGATGTCGATGAGGCGGATGTGGGCGCTGTGAAAGATGGCCAGAACGCTACGTTTACCGTGGATGCGTACCCGGGCCGCGAATATTCGGCCCGAGTGACCCGCGTCGCCTACGGCTCAACAACCAAGAACAATGTGGTTTCGTATTCGACTGTGTTGAAGGTCAAGAATGATGACGTCAGTCTGCGTCCCGGAATGACAGGCACCGCCGAGATAGCGACCGTAACCCGCGAGAATGCATTGCTCGTTCCCAATGCGGCATTGCGTTTCACGCCGTCGACCGCCGCAAGCGCGCCGCCGAGTCGCGGGCTGATTGGCAGCATTATGCCCGGACCGCCGGCCGACAATTCATCTCAAAGGATGGGGACCGCGTCAAAAGGAAATTCACAGCAGGTCTGGACCTTGGCAAATGGGAGTCCTCTGGCGATTCCGGTGACTACTGGTGTAAGCGATGGAACTCTCACCGAGATCGTGGCCGGAAACCTTAAGCAAGGCATGCTCGTCATCACCGACAACGTGTCTTCGGCAAAATGAACTGCACATTGGATCATGTTCGGCCCGATGAGATCAGATCCGGGGAACCGGAGGAAGCGCTGATCGAATTGCTCGGAGTTACCAAAACATACGGGCAGGGGGCTTCAGCCTTCCAGGCGCTCTCGGGGATCGATCTGCGCGTCGAGGGAGGGGAGTTTGTCGCCGTCATGGGTCCGAGCGGCTCCGGCAAATCCACAGTGATGAATTTGCTTGGCTGTCTGGACATCCCAAGTTCGGGCATCTACAGATTTCAGGGTGTGCACGTGGAGAGGCTGTCGCGCGACCAGCGCGCCTTGTTGCGAAGGCACTTTCTTGGATTTGTCTTCCAGGGTTTCAATTTGCTGGCGCGCACGACAGCGTTGGAAAACGTCGAACTTCCGCTGCTCTACCGCAACCGGCCCGCTTCAGAGCGGCGAGAAGGCGCGCGGCAAGCCCTCGCTTCAGTAGGACTGGCTGGCTGGGAAACACATGCGCCCGGTGAGCTTTCTGGGGGACAGCAGCAGAGAGTGGCGATAGCACGCGCGCTGGTTACCCAACCACTGGTGCTACTGGCCGATGAGCCCACCGGGAATCTTGACTCGCAACGCGGGCGCGAGATCATGGAACTGTTACGATCGCTGAACCGCGATCGTGGCATTACTGTCCTAATAGTCACGCACGATCCCGATATCGCAGCATACGCGAATCGCATCGTGCGATTTGTCGACGGGCAGATCGAATCCGACACCTCTATGCAGACGGTGCGCCAATGATCTGGAACAGTCTGGTAATCGCTCTGAAACAGATGGAGCGCAATGTAATGCGTTCGTTTCTCACTGTTCTGGGCGTTGTGATTGGCGTTTCTGCGGTGATCACGATGGTTTCACTCGGGAATGGAGCCACCAAGGCGGTATCGGATCAAATCGCGAGCCTGGGCAGTAATCTGCTGATCGTGATGCCCGGTCAGCGTTTCGGGGCGAGCCGCGCCGGCGCCAGCGCGCCGTCCTTCAAGATCACCGATGCCGATGCCATCCGCTCGCAGATCACTGCCCTTAACGCGGTTGCGCCGACGGCCAGTGAGAGTGTCACAGTTGTGTCCGCGGGGAAAAACTGGACAACGACGATCACTGGCAGCACAGATGACTACTTCACAGCCGGAGGTTGGCATCTGACTCCTGGGAGGACGTTCACCGAAACGGAAGAACGCGCCGGGAAAGCTGTCTGTATTGTGGGAGAGACAGTGAGAAGGAAGCTGTTCGGGACTCAAGATCCTGTCGGCAGTGACATCCGTGTCAAAAATTTCTCCTGCGAGATCGTCGGTCTACTCACTTCCAAAGGGCAGGCATCGATGGGAAGAGACCAGGACGACACGGTTGTCATTCCTCTCGAGACCCTTCAGCGGCGGCTCTCGGGCACACGGGATGTGGGCACGGTGATGGTATCCGTGAATGAGGGCCGATCTACGGAAAGTGTCCAGAGACAGATCGAAACTCTTTTGCGCGAGCGGCGCCACATCGTCGGCGGCGAAGACGACGACTTCAATGTTCTGGACACGAAAGAAATCGCCGAAACCATGTCGGGCGCAACCCGCGTACTTACGGCGCTGCTCGGCGCGGTAGCCGCTGTCAGTCTATTGGTGGGCGGCATTGGCATCATGAACGTCATGTTGGTTTCGGTTACCGAACGCACCCGGGAGATCGGTACGCGACTCGCGGTCGGCGCTCGCGAGCACGAAGTCCTGTTGCAGTTCCTGGTGGAGGCTGTAACCCTTTCCTCGGTTGGAGGAACTGTCGGAATCCTTCTCGCCACCGTCGCGTCCGCGCTGTTGGCCCGCCTCATGCAGGTGCCGTATCTCTTCAATTCTCAGATCAATGCCGTGGCTTTCATATTTTCGGGAGCAATCGGCGTCATGTTTGGATACCTGCCAGCCAAGCGAGCAGCACGGCTCGACCCCATCGAGGCGCTAAGACACGAGTGAGAACCGAGGCGTGGCACGCGCGATCTATGGTGGAGCCTTAATCTCCTCGCCCCGTGGACAAGTCGTTTGTCCAGCCTTCTTCGCCGCGCTGCAGTGAGAAGCTCGCAAATCCGCACCCGCAAGTGCGAATTAGCTATCATCAACTTGGAGAGCAGCGCGGGCGGCAGATAACGTACGGACTTCCTGATAATCAGCTAGTCCGAGTTGTCTGGCAACACCTTACTAGGTCCACAGCTAGTTCGACGAATCATCCCGACGCTTCAAGGTCGGACGATCATCATCACCCTGGGTCTTACCGGTGTTGCCGTCGCCGCCGGTGGAAGTCCGCCGCAAACTGGGCTTGTTGGCGTCTTTCGGATCCAACACCTTGTGGCGATTCTCGATCGACGCCAGCCGTGCTTTGACCTCGTCGAATTCCGAGGTGGTCACAACGTACTGCGGCCTTGACGGCAGTATCTTTCGAATCTCCTTCTGCGTCTTCTCAACGCGATCCGGAGTCTGCGGGTGCGAGGCGAATGCCTTGGACAGTATCCCAGGCTTCTTCTTCTCCATCGCCTGAATCTTTTCGAAGAATGAGACGAACGCCGACGGGTCATATCCGGCGTGGTACATATACTCCACGCCCAGATAGTCTGCCTCAGACTCGAAGTCGCGGGAGAACTTCAGGAAGGTCATGGGGATCGCCAGCCCCGACGCTTCGTATGCTCCGTAGCCAATCGGTCCGCCAATGATGATCAACGGGATCGAGGACATCTGCAACAACTGCGCCCTGGTCATTTCGCGCCCGTAGTGGCACGCCGCCACGTGGGCGATTTCGTGAGCCATTACGCCCGCCATTTCCGCTTCTTCGTCGGCCGCCAGGAGCAACCCCGAGTTCACGTAAAAGAATCCGCCTGGAAGCGCCATTGCATTTACCACGTCGGAGTCGATCACCTTGATGGTAAAAGGTACCTGCGCGTCAGAGTTCCGCACTAAGTTTTGGCCGATCCGGTTGACGTACTCCGTTACTACCGGATCATTTACCAGCTTGATCTGCGACTCGATCTGCTGCGCGTACTTCCGGCCTTGCGCCACTTGGGTTTCCACCGAGTACCAGTTGCCGACGCCGCGCCCGCAACCGACATTGCGGCTGCCTACCGCATTTACGTCTTTCTTCGTGCCGTCGTGCTTGATCTGGCTGTCGTCCTGTGTGGGCAGGGCGGCCGGTGCCTGCGCGGGTGCGTTCTGAACATCGCCCGACTTGGGTTGGTCTTTATCCTGATCCTGAACCTGCGCCAACGTCCAGAGACCTACGCTGAAGGTCGGCATTGCCATCGCGATTGCCAGCCATCGCAATTTCATGGGAAACTCCCTTGCGCCAAACATATTCTTACCGACTCGTGCACGCCCGCCCGCGCGGTACGATCCTGACCCATCGGTGCGGGTGTCTGGGCCAGAAACACACCGCCTTACCTCTTGCTCAAGGAGATGCGATTCCTCGCGCCCTTCACGTAAATGCTTGGTTATGTTTCTGTAAAGTTTTGTACCCCAAGAAGAAACTCCAGTTAGCCCCATAACCCCGGTTCTCATAATCGATTCCTCCTTCGGGGAGGACGCTGTTTCTTGAACATCATTCGTAACGATTTGGGTTATGGTCGGGTAAAGTTTGTCGCCACTCTGCGGCCGAGAATGAGCTTGGGAGTGTGACGAATACGAACGTCCTGAACCGTTGTGCTGGGTGGCGGTTGCCTAGCGCGGGTCGGGGAATCATTCTCCGATCAGTAATCCGGGCAGGGGATTCGATGTAAATTCCTGATTTCGACACTAGCGCCGTTTGCCACGCATATCGAGAGTGATGATAATCTCCCGATGGCATTCCAAGTACACTCCTCCCGTGTTGCGCTCGGAGCGGTGATTGTGTGTGGCTTCATCTCTGCTGCGAGCACTTTTGGACAAACCGATAGATCGAAATTGTTCGAGGAAGAAGACGCATACATTCACTCTGAGACCGCTACCCGCTTCTTTCGGGAAGCCGTTCTAGTCGGAATCGACGGAAGAATTGTCTTCGAGAAAGCTTACGGGCTGGGCGATGAGGAGTGGGGCGCAGCAAACACTGTCCATACTAGATTCAGAATTGCTTCCCTCGGCAAGCAGTTTACCGCTGCCTGTATTTTGCTTCTCCAGGAACGCGGTCGTTTGAACGTGCACGACCCAATCTCACGATACCTCTCCGGTCTTCCGGCGTCGTGGCAGACCGTCACCGTTCACCAGCTCCTTACACATACTTCGGGAATCCCGAACTACACGAGCAGCCCTGAAATCACCAGAATCAACCGCACCGGGGCAACTCCGCAGCAGATGACCGCGCTGGTTGCCGAAAAACCGCTGGATTTCAGATCTGGCACGAAATGGAGCTACTCCAACACTGGTTATATTTTGCTGGGCATGATTATTGAAAAGGTCTCTGGTCAACCCTATGCCGACTTCTTGAAGACCAACATTCTTGATCCATTGGCGATGAAGAATTCTGGGTATGACAACGCCAGGGACATCGTGAAAGAACGGGCATCTGGATACGACATGCTAGAGGGCCACATCGCCAATGCCGATTTCCTCGACATGAGTATTCCATTTTCGGAGATGAGCACTGTCCTGCGCTGATGCCGGTTTTCTACCTGTTTCGGAAGTACGGTGATGTCGGCGTATTCATCGACAAGCAATGTCTGTATGCCGAGGATCGTTTTGCTTGTTTGGCCAACACTGGCATGAAGTCTCCTGAAAATCCCAACTCCCCAAGGGCAAGTTGAAGACTTCAATCCTTAACCGCAGTCGGAAGGCCACCTTCTGCTTCAATGATGTATGGGCAGAGACGAAAAGCATCGCAGTCCTCTCCCCGCAGATGGGCCAGGCGTTCGGCTGCAATTTGAAGAGGGATAATATCGATCAAGAACTGCCAGGGGGTAGGAATAGACGGGAGATGCAGTGCCAAATCGCTCCCATCGGCGGGCAAGTTATGGCCGACCAACAAGACATTGGCTCCATGGCGGCATAGATCTTTCGCCAAGGCCAGATCTTCGGATCGCATTCTCATGGGGTCAAGGCAAATTGCCACGCGGATGCCCGGCCGCACAATTTCCTGGGGTCCATGACGAAACGATCCCGTGCTCAACGCCGACGCTGGAGCTTTAGCCACTTCTTCCCAGAGCAATCGAGCCTCATGGCAAGTCGCCAAGCTGGAACCCCGAGCCAGAAAATAGACAGGCGCGTTCGCCTCCAGCCAATTACTCGAGTCAATCGCCTTCTTCCACGCCGGGATCAAAGATGCCGCTTCGGAGAGCGAACTTTGTAGTGCGGATACTAGTGAATCCTCGAGTTCCCGTTCTGTTTCGTGGGCCAGCAAAGTTGTTACCGCTGCCAAAGCTGAATACATCGAGATGGATACCTGATGGTCGAAATCCGCCATCAATGGAAGCATAACGTCTGCCTGCAGTGCTAGCGGGCTTTCAGGAGTGTTAGTGATGGCAATTATCTTGGCCTGCTGGGCACGGCATTTTGCTATGAGTCGAACAATCTCGACACTCCTGCCACTTCGTGAAAGCAGAATCACCGAGGCGTAAGGCGGAATTTCGGAGTAGTGGAGCAGTTCGGATGCATCAAAGATAAGGGCGGGCCTGCCCTGCGCCGTGAACGTTGCATGCGCGGCAATCCCTGCGTGCCAACTGCTGCCGATTCCCACAACGAGAGTGTGTGAGGAACGACGCACAATGTCCGCGGCAGCCCGAAGCGCAGAGAGTCCAGGACCCGAAGTGTACTTGAGCGAGCGGGTTATCTGCTCGGGTTCTTTGAATATATCTTCCAGGAGCCGCGTCATAATTGATCCTTGTATTCGGCTTGCGAGGGGACGGTGGGCTGGAATTGGGCGCTCCAGAGTTGGCCCCGCACTCCTCCCGCATACTTCAAGCTGCTGATCGCACAGCGATGCCCGGAACGAAGGCATTCTTCGATTGATTCTCCACGAAGGTAGAAGTGGAGAAATCCTGCATCGAAGTTGTCACCCGCTCCGGTCGTATCCACAATGAAGTCCGGCAAACCGGTTTCGAGATCCGGGCGCAATGTCCACTCGTCATCGCGTCGAACAGCGATCGCTCCGTCTTCTCCCCGCTTCACCACCACCGTGGATCCAGATGCTGCGAGAATTCTTGCCGCCTTGAGGACATCTGTTTCACCGGTGATAGCACGGGCTTCTGCTTCGTTGGGGAGAAATACATCGACAAAGGGCAGGAGATCTATCACACCCTGCCAACGATTCTCTGGGTCCCAGTTTGTATCCAGAGAGGTGCTCACACCGAGCCGTCGGCAAGCACGGAGCCAGTCTGGCCAAACGCTTTGCATCGCATTTAAAAGGAAATAGCTCGCTATGTGCCAGTGCCTGCAGGTGCGCAAGATGGCATCGTCGAGATCCTGCGGACGTGTGGCGTTGATGGTCCCCATGTACGTCAAAATTGCGCGGTCGCTCTTCTCCGAAAGAGCCACTCCAATTCCTGTCTTCAACGATGGGTGGCGGCGAATGTTTCTGGTATCCACGCCCGCGGCCCGCAGTTGCTCCACAACAAATCCCCCGAGTCCATCGTCTCCCACCCAGCCAATTACGCTGACGCCCGTTCCAAGCTTAGCGAGTTGACTGGCAAAAATTGTCGCGGTATCCTCCCAATTCAAGTGAACAGTCATCAACGATTTGCTCGACTTGATGAAATTGCGGGCGCACATTGCCGGTGAGGATCAAGTCCACACAGAGGTCGCCCACGGTAATCACATCGAAGGGACTTCGCGCGGCGAGCGAATTGGAAATGGATTCAGACAAGATTCTCCTCTCGGAGACGAACTGTGGAAGTTCTCCTTACGAACGAAGGCTGATCGAGTGCAAGGAAAAGGAACACGATCGTTTATATTTTCTTCTTCCAGATGACTGCAAAAGATTCGGCAGTGTCCGAATCAGTAGCTCCTTGTGCAGGTTCTGATGAAATGGTACGTGGGTAGACATGGTTGCTTCTAGAGGTGTTCGTGTCCATGAACGGGACGTCAGCGTACGATGGCAGCAATTCGTGGCCAATGGCCAGATCGCGTACCGGTGATGCTTGATAACTTCATGATGGCTGCCCGCGAAGCCGGCGTATCGATGCGGGAGTTTCGCACGGATCCAACCGCGATCGTTCGCTCTTATGTCTCGGCGGTCGAGAAGTGTCGGTACGACGCCATTTTGATCACCGTTGATACGGCAACGGTGGCGGGTGCGCTCGGGGTCAAAGTCGACTTCCCCGATGACCTGCCGGCGCGCTGGTCCGGTCCGGCACTGCTCGCTCTTCGCCAGGCGATGGATCTCGATCCTCCAGATGTCGCAGCGTATTGGGAGACTCACGTCTGGATGGAGGCTACACGTCTCTTGAAAGACTATTTCAAGGGTGAGGTTCTTGTTCGCGGTGATTGTGACCAAGCGCCTTTTTCTCTCGCCTGCGCCATGTAGGGCCTGGAGCAATGGATGCTCGAATTGGCCGGAAGGGCAAACGAGGAATGTGCTCACCGATTGCTTCAGCATTGTGCGGATGCAGCCAAACAGTTTATTTCACTGATGAACGTCGCGGGAGCTGACATGGTTTCGACGGGCGACAGCCCGGCTGGTCCGGATATGGTGTCACCAAGAATGTATCGTGAATTTGCTTTTCCTTATGAAAAGCAGGTTTGTGATCATGCTCGCTCGCTGGATATCCCTCACATCCTGCACATCTGTGGCAACACTAACCGCATTCTCGAGGACATGGTGGCGACGGGGTCTGACGGCCTGGAGATCGACTACAAGACGGATATGAAGCGGGCCTACGACGTATTGAAGGACACGACCACTTTCGTAGGAAACCTTGACCCGAGCGGAGTCGTTGCGCTGGGCTCAGGGCAATTGGTGGAACAGAAAACGAGAGAATTACTAGAGCTCTTTTCAGACACCCCGCGATTCATTCTCGGGTCCGGATGCTCGATTCCTTCGGAGACCTCGCCTGCCAATATTCAAGCGATGGTGCAAACCGCGCGTGAATTTCACTGATGACCATTTCTCCCAAGCACGCGAGGCCTGACGCAAGTTCGGACAATGTCCAATGGATTGCTGATTGCCACAGCCCGGCATGAGGCAGGGATTGCTCCCCGACAATCGAGATTATTCAGCTTCTACTCCAGGAGGAGACGTCGAACTTTCTGTCGATAACAGCACCACCGCAATCAACGCGCTGATTACGCCTAGTCCCTGGAGAGGAGTAATGGATTCGCGAAGGACAATGGGAGCCAGGAAAATCACGACGACCGGGTAGAGTGCCGTGAATGGTGCGACGACAGAAGCCTTCCCGCCGCTCTCCATCGCAGCCAGCAGCGCCCACGCTCCCAACGCATTCAACATTCCACCGAGAAGGGCCCACCCGAGAGTATGTACAGAATATGTGAAGACAGTTCTTCCTGGGTAAAGCCACGGCTGGAGGATGAATAGTCCAACGGCCAACCAAAACAGGGCCCACTCGGCGGAGAGATGGTTCGTGGAAAGTTTTTGCAGCAAGCCGACAATGCCCCACGCGAGCAGGACAATCAAGGCAAACCAGAACCAGGGAGGTAAGTGCATAAAACTCCATTCCTAGAATGAGAAGATGATGAAAGCCAAAGCGGCAAATCCAAGGCCTAGTACCTGTAACCAAGTTAATCTTTCACGCAGAACCAGGACTGCGAGGATTACCGTGATCAGAGGATAGAGTCCGGTAGCTACCGTGATGACGGATGTGTTTCCCCCTCCGCGGTATGCGGCAAAGAGAGCCAGACCGCCGATTCCGGACAGAACTCCATTGCCAATACTGTATGAAATTCCCTTCAGGCTTTTGTCGAACTTGAGGGGCTTGAGAATAAGAACAAGAATCGCCACGGGGATGAATCCGAACGTAAAGAGGAACTGCATTGTACTCGCCGGAATTTCATTTGAGCCAAGCTTCGAACAAAGGATCCAACCGCCCCAACAGAGGGCGCAAAGGACGGAGTACCAGAACCACTTGGTTCTGAGTGCCGCGGGTATGACCATCGTATGTCTCCAGATCAACAGTTGGTTTACGGTTTATGTCAGCGTATCGACTTGAAGTGGGCTCCGTCCAAACGGCCTGTACGCCTCCTCAGTAGAAGCGGCCCTGCAAGTCGCATTAGAGCTACCACAGCGTGCCGAAATCGATGGTAATCCCGTCGGGCGTACGATGATTGAGTGCGTCGAGAACACGCTGGCGTTGTGCCGCAGTACGCTGAAGAACTTCTGTGGTCATTCTTAATCTCGCATCCGCGCGACCTCAGGCCATCTAAAGCGTCACGCCACGCTGCAAAAGGCGCGGACGAACGCTAACTCCTTGAGAGGGTCTGAATTGGATAAACGCCTGCTTCTTCGATCGCTGCCATCACCGCAAGCGTACCCTCCTTGAAGCAACGGTCGGTTTCGTCATCGGTGGCGCCCCAGGTGCCCATCTCGGTAAAGCCCAAGACCAGACGGTCGCCGGGGGCAGAGCTTCTCAGGAGTTGGACCGTGTACTCTTTGGTAGCCGCGACGCCGGAATAAAAGATCGTTTCAGGAAAGTTGACCCATATGATTGTGCCCGGCCACGCTTCTCTGGCTTCTTTTAGCGATAGGTCAGAAATCGGTGGAGGCGTGAATGCTTCCACGACGTCAACGCCGGTTTCGCGAATCACGTCTTTGTAGCTTTTCAAGTTGCGCGTAACGTCACAATGCAACGCCAGGATCTTCCCCCTGTTTTGCAGATAGGGAACCCATTTCTTGTAGAACGGGAGTTCATATTCCTGGAAACGCTTGGGAGGCCAGAGGCCTTCCACCCATCCGAAGCCCATGAATTCAGCCGGGGAATTCGCCACCACTTGCAGCCGGCGTTCATCGCGCCGCCACTGCGCCTCCACCAGCTTAGCGAAATGATCAGGATGATCGCGCTGATGGTAGACCCATTGCTCCAAGCCGTATATTTCGCCGAAGTACCGCCGGGTAGCTGCCCAGGGAGAGGCCTCGTGATCCAACGCCCAGTCCCGAAAGATCCCGTCCCTTCCGATGTCTCGGAGTGAATCAAAGTAGACCTTGTTATCAACCGGGAAGATCGTGTCGTCCAGCATGAAAATCACCGGATCGTAATCGTCCACGGTCTTGATAAGGCCCCCAATCTCTACGGTCAGGCTGTCGGCAATCCTGCCGGCGCGGGTCCTGGACCGGGTGCACACGTCTCCGGCAGGCGTACGGTACCGGGTGATCGTATCTTCGCCGTCCGTCCATTTCTCCACTCGGACATTCGGCATTTCCGCAGTGACCGTCGAGCAGCGGTAGCAAAGGCCCATTCCCCTGTTCTCCAGACTTCTGGAGAACTCACCACGGGGCACGAGATTGTCGTAGGGACAAAATGGAATCTGGTCCGGTTCCTGGTGATGAAGGACGGCATTGATCCGAGAGAGGAAATCCACGCTAAACTCCGATGCCAGCGCCGATATCTAAGCGGAGGATCGCTGGATAGGGAAGTTGACGTAGCCAAGAATAGAGACTGCCAGGTCAAGTTCACTAGCGATTCGGAAAAATCCATATGTCTTATGTCTCTCCGCACTGGCGCGTACGCTGGATCCTAAACGATTCGCAAGAATCACCAAGGTCTTTCAAGATGCGCGCTCCGAAGTACACCGGCGATTGTATAAATACGGGATCAAGCATTGAACGGAGGGTGGGATAATATGCCAGTTTGTGGACACGGGGACATGGGGGGCGAGACAGGCGCTAATCTTCCCCAGATTCCCTTCATGGTGAGGTGGCTATCCTCACGCACGATTCGCGAAGCGCTCGTCCGAAATGCGGAACTGAGCGGTCAAGTCAAGGAAGCCGACGCAGAAAAGGAGCTCTCTACTCCTGCCGAGATGTATGAAGTTCTAATTTTCGGCCCTCAAATGGATGCATTTGGAGATGCGGCGGAGTCTGTGCACGTCAGCGATCCGTATATCGTGTTGTTGTCTACGGTGGAGAAGGTGAAGATTACATTTCCCGAAGTGCAGAGTTCGAATCGCTTGATCGTCTGCTGAAGGTGCTTCATTCGGTGTTACCAGATTTTGATGAAAGCCCGCGGGGCCGACTGACGGTCCGAAAGAAACCCTTGCCTCCAGAAACCTCCAGAACTAGCCAACGTACGTTTTCGGTTCGTCCCAAAAACGCGTGTATCGGTTGCCGAACTCAAGCGTCGCCTCGTACTTCTGGGGATCATTCTGTTTCAGCCAGAGCAACTTGTAGACCGTGTCCACTGCGTGCTTCATAATGTTCTTCATTTCGGCTTGCGTTATATGCGAGTATTCGGACTTTCCAGCGCAAGTGGGGCACTCTTTTCCCGAGTGAACATCTTCGATGGGGCCGTTGCGGAACGCCAATGCGACAAGGCCCTTGGCCTCATGGGCTAACACGGGATCTACTCTCAATCGTTCTTTGGGCATGGGCGTCTCCGAGACTCGAAAATCATACGCTATGCCTTCGGTAAATAATTCGTTGCAGTCCGCAGCGCCGGCCGGAGCCGCGGATTCGGAGCCGCGGATTAGGCGGCGTCCACCCGAAAGAGGGCACGACGGTTGCAAGAAGGGGCAAGAAAAGCCGTGAAATGGATGGATCTCGTTGATTCGATGGATGATGATACGTAGTTTCGCGGACAGCAAACTATGTCGTATACGAATATCTTCGTTTACAACGTCTTTCCCATTTGCGAAACTAGGTGGAGCATGGAGACCCGAGAGGCCCAATTCGAACGGAGGATGGTAGACGCCCTGCGGAAGCAAGTACCCGCGAAAGATCTCCCCGGCGTACGCATCGCACGGGTACGTCAGGAGCCGGAGCGCCCCTTCGATGTCAGCTTTGAACTGACCTCGGGCAAGAATCGGATTCTTGTATTTGCCGAAATCAAGCAGGCGCCTTCCCCCAAGCTGTTGGCGGAGATTGGTCCCTGGATGCAGCGCATGAAGTCGTTGAAAAAAGACGCTGCCTTCGCAGTGTTAGCCCCGAGTCTGTCTTCGCAGGCGCAGGCGTACAGCGTCGCGAATGGCATCGATTTCCTCGACCTGGCGGGAAACGTTTCGATTCAAGTCCCCGGAAAATTCACGCTACAGCGTTTGGGCCGGCGAAGTACGGAACGAAACCAGACCGGGGACTCGTCGCGCAGCATGAACGTGTTTTCGGGACGCTCCTCGCGCGTGCTGCGAGTCCTCCTCGAAAAACCGAAAGCATGGTCACTCACCGAAATCTCCAAAGAACTTAACGCTCAGGCTCAGCGAGTCGGCGGTATCGTTCGCCAGCCGATGGATTTTGGCGTCAGTCAGGGCTCGATTTCGAAAGTCCTTTCTAGCCTGGAAGAGCAGCTTTGGATTCGGCGGCAGGGATCGGCGGTCGTCGTGCCCGAGCCACGGCGCCTGCTGGTCGAATGGGCGGAAAAATATAAAGAGCGTTATCGCTGGCGCTTACGCAGTTCCTTCGAGGTTCCGAATGCGTTCGGAAACGGGGTGACCGAGATCAGCGAGCGGCTTCAGGGACAAGTCCAGGGCGCTTACGCTTTCACGGGCGCCGCAGCCGCATCCCTGGTCGCCCCCTTTGTCGAACTCGACCGCGTGGACATCTTTCTCGGAAATCCGGAGAGCGGCGCGCGTTTGCGCGAGCTGGCTGAGGGGCAATCGACCGGTCCCAAGTTGCGATTGATCTATCCCTACGATGCAGGCGTGTTCTTGTACTGCAGGCGGGAAAGCGAGGTTCCGATCGTGTCCAACCTGCAAGCCTATCTCGACCTCTATGCGCGCGGGGGACGGGATCTCAAGCAGGCCGACTATTTATTGAGCAACGCGATCGAGCCGCGCTGGAGATCCGCATGATTCCGGAGTCACAGCGGACCTACGTCCTGGAGTTACTCGCGGCCCTGGGGCCAGCGGCGAAGGACTTCGTCATTGCCGGCGCGCAGGCAATCAAGTTCGCCGCCAAGAACGCACGCGGTACCAAGGACGTAGATTTCATTTTGAACGTGATTGCCCTCCGGGCGGAACCTCTTCAACTGGAGCCAGTGTTGAAGCGCCTGGACTATACGGCGATCGCCGGAGCACGAAATTTCCAATTTGAAAAGACATCCCCACAGCAAGGAAACCATGCGCATCGAGTTCATGGCCCCGGAGGAATTTAAGCGTGCCGCCGACTTCCGCGTGGATGTACAGAAAGGGATCCATGCGCTTGCGCTCGCCGAGTCGGACGAGTATCCGCTGGAAGGGAGGTTGCCAGACGGCGAACCGTATGCCGCGAGAGTGCGTGTCACCCGGCCGCACGCGCTGGTGATGCTCAAACTGCTGGCTCTCTTTGACCGCTATCACAATATCCGGGGCCCGGAGGAAGCGCGGCACGATCGCGAGGAAGCGCAGACGCATGCGGCGGACATTGTGGCGATCGTCAAAGCGCGCCCGGACTGGGCAGAGTTCAAGCGGCAGTTTGAGGCACAGTTTGCTGCGGACGCAGAATTGGGCAAACGCGTCTCGCAGATTCTGAACGATTTCTTTCGCGAGCCCATTGCGCCGGGATATCTTCTTTACGAGGAGTATCTGGCGGCGACTCTGCCTGCAGGCTCCACGCCCCAGGTGGAGATTCGAGACGAAAGCGCGCTTGCCCATCGTACTTTGCAGAAGATCCTGCCTGAGCCAAGGTTACAAGAGAAATGAAGACGATTGTCAATTTGATTTCATGATGGAACGAAAAAACGAAATCGACACCTGGCCTTAGGCAGGAGAGGGAATGTCAGAAAAGTCGGGCTTTTCCGGGTTCCGAAACTCGGCGGATCAGTTCCACTTATCAGTCGTTGTGATCGTTTTGTTCCTTAGTTCGTGTTTTTTTGGTTCGATACTGCCGATATCGATCACTATCGGAACGTTGGCCAGAAGACCGGCGAGGATGCAAGTGCCTGTGGGAAGCAATGGGACGTACTCGAAGGACACCTTATCCAGGTATGAAATCGTTTGCCTTACGGCGTGGATGTGTGTGATCGCCGGGCCAGTAGACCTTGAATGGCGGATTTATGAATTCGCACTCGGCAGCGATTTTCCTGATTTTTTCGACCACGCGGCGGACCTCATGGTCTTCACCCGCTGACAGGCACGTGAGTGGAGTGGCAAGGTAACCGACAATTTCTTCGGTCAGATGATCCGATTCGTAGATAATGTCAGCCAACTTGATGCCCATAGCTTGAAAGAACTTTTCAAGGACCTCCGTGCTAGGAGCATATTTTTCACCGCCGTGGAAGCGACACCGGAACTGATGAGCGGCATCGCCGACTCATGCGAGGCCTTCTTTGCAGGAGGTCGGCCATGACCTTGATCGCCCCTCATATCGCGGCCTTTCTGCAACAACGCTTGCCGGTTGAGCGGCGAGCGAGCCCGAACACTTGCGATTCCTACGCGCACGCGTTCAAACTTCTGTTCCAGTACGCCAGCGAGTGTCTGAAGGTTCGGCCCTCCGAACTGAATCTGGAGCACATTGATGCTCCCCTTGTCGTGAAGTTTTTGGGCCACCTGGAAACGACCCGAGGAAACTGTGCTGGTTCCAGGAACATCCGCCTTGCGGCCATCAAGTCTTTCATGCACTTCATGGAGTACCGAGTTCCGTCTGCGCTGGAGCAGATCCAGCGCATTCTGGGTGGTATCGCATTAAAGAAGAGGACCACCCCAAGCGACCGCGCTTCTGGCGTACGTGCTCGCGCAGAAGTTGTCCGCTCTTGGGATCGAACAGGCGAACATACAGCTCATCCCATTGCACGCGCAGCACGCGCCCGATCCAGCCCGGCGGTGCGCCGTAGTACGCGGCTTCGACTTCGACGCAGCCGTCCAGATGCACGATGCGCTCGCCGAACTGGTAATAGCGGAACGGCTCCAGCGGCAGCGGCAACAACATGGGCTTCTCTTCGGCAAACATGGCGGCCACCTGCCGCTTGGTGGTGCCGTGGATGCGCGTGTCGCCCAGCGTTGCTCCCAACGATCGAGATAGGCTTGGGCTTCGTCCAGACTTTCGAAACGGAGCCCCACCCAACTTCTCAGTTCCTTCAGGCGGGTTTGGAACGGCCGCATTCGGGCAGATCTCCGCGACCACTGCAAATCAGAACCCGCGTCAGATTCAACTCGCCCTGAAGCTTCTCTTCTGAGTGCGCAACTGTGTAGTCGATGAGGGTAGGTCCCTCGGTTGTGCCAAGAAGAAGTGCAAGCTTCATGCTGTACGAGAGATCGAGAGATGAGGGAAGATCCCTCGAAGCCGCTCTGCAGGGAGAGGCTTCAAACTGCCAAGCTGCAGGGGGCTAGTGCATACATTTGGATGATGCCGAATATATTGACGAACCGCAAAAGCAGAATCTATAAACTTGCAGCACACTGAGTTTCTACAGGAGGAAGGCGTTGAAATTTCCAAGCTGGAAGACGATGGTAAGCACATTGACCGTGGCTGTGCTGGCAGTCCTTGTAATGCTTGCTCATTCTCTGAACGCAAGTTCTCAGTCCGAAGCGAGACCCGGCACGCCTGACGCCGATTTCGCGGGCTTTTCTGCCCTCGCGCCAATTGATGCGCACGTCCACCTTTACAAGGATGACCCGGCGTTCGGCGCCCTCATGCAGCGCCTGAATCTGCGCGCCTTGAACATTTGCGTGATTGACGATCGCGATCCTTTCTTCAAGGGGCTGGAGCCGCAGCGCGGCGACGCGCTCAAGGTCCGCCAAATGACAGGGGGCCGTGCGGCCGTGTGTACCACTTTCAGCCCTTACGATTTCGAAGAGCCAGGCTTCGCCCAGCGCGCAATCCGCCAGCTCGATGCCGACTTCGCGGCGGGAGCCATCGCGGTGAAGATTTACAAGGTCATGGGCATGGAGATGAAGTCGAAAGCGGGAAAATATGTGATGCCGGATGACCCTGCCTTCGAGCCCATCTATCAGGACATTGCCGCCCACAACCGGACGGTCGTCGCGCACATCGCGGAGCCTGATTCCTGCTGGCAGCCTCCCAATCCCGCCAGCCCCGACTATCGATACTACAAGGGGCACCCCGAAGAGTACGCCTACGCCCATCCCGAGTGGCCCTCCAAAGCCGCCATTCTCGCGGCCCGGGACCATTTTGTTGGAGGAGAATCCCAAGCTGCGGGTCATCGGCGCACACCTGGGCAGCATGGAAGTGGACGTGGATCAGATGGCCCGGCGCTTCGACCGCTATCCCAACTTTGCGGTCGACACCGCTGCCCGCGTCCCTTATTTCATGATGCAGCCGCGCGACAAAGTCCGCGCCTTCCTGATCAAATACCAGGACCGCGTCCTCTATGGAACCGATCTGGACCTTGACCCGGAAAACAACAACACCGAGAAAGCACTGCAAGAGTGGAATGACACCTACCGACGCGACTGGATATTCTTTTCATCGAACCGTACGGTCGAGTACCTAGGTCACACCTATCAGGGGCTTTCCCTGCCGCCGCTGGTGCTCCGCAAGATTTTTCACGACAACGCCGTCCACTGGCTGCCGGGGATTCTGGAGGGGAAATAGACTCCTCGAGCGCGCCGCCCATACCGACTACCTACCGGGTACGCCCGATCATGTTGTTCGTTCAATGAATCCTCCCGCTCCGCAGCGTGACGGATGCCGGAGATTATACTGTTGCTCCCAGATCTTCAACCGGAGAATCTTACGGTTCATTAGCGAGCGAGACGAAATGAGTGACGAGAAAGACCTTGAACCCCGATTTTCTATCAGGAGCGGACGATTCGATTCTTCGATTCGGATTTCCGCGGTATCTTAAATCGCGGACGGCTGAAAAGGTAGGCGTATAGCCGCCTTCTTTTCCTTCTCTGTCATCGGTCCTTTGCCGTTGTCCGGTACTGGCATTTTCTTTAGCGCTTGGCGCGGGTCTGGCTTCGACAGCATAGCCTCGCACTGACGAGCTAAAGGATATCAAGTCGAACAGAGCTTGTTTAGGACACGTTAGAGAGTGGGGAATGAACGTTCATGGACAAACCTTCGAAGGACGCCAAGAAGCAGCTTGTTGAGACGATTCTCCTGACATGCTTGGAGCCCAATCCGATCGCATTCAAGCTTCTTGATGAGGATGACTTACCACGAATGCTGGCAGCGATCAAGAAGGGCACAGCTGAAAAAGGTGCTCGATTCCAACGGCCTGTCAAGCGGAACGCATTTCTCTTCGGTTGTCTGGCCTTTTCAGGTGCACTGAAAGAAGAACATCTAATCGTCGGCTACGGGTATCGGTACGGCAAGACCACTGGCGTAGAACGCCTTCACCATGTTGTCGGCGAGGCGAAGAGCGGAACGTTTAGGTAAGCGCTTTCGCGGTATCACTGGAGAGGAAATTTCGAATTTTGTTGCCTTTCTAACAGGGAGCCTTGGCGACTTCCTCGATCGCAATTTCGAATCTGAGGAAGTGAAAACGATGTACCTTGCCAACAACGTCTATGGCAAGCACGGTGGCCCGTACCAGCCCGGAACATCAGGGAACCCGATCTTCATCGAAGACTCCAGCGACGACAATTCACTACAAGGTGCCTTCGACGGGTTCAGTGCGCCTGGCCGCCCGGATCTTGTTGGCCCGGTCCACACGCTTGATCCGAGAAGAACGATATGCGCGCCAGGAACTGGCGGGCCGGGTGGGCCTCCATGCAACCTCACTAATCCCGGATTCGACACCTCCGCGGTTACTCTCAACGCCCTGGGAACGGTCGGCAATTCGCGGCATAACTTCTTCTCCGGTCCTCCCGTCAACAATATAGACTTCACAGCCATTAAACGAACGTCTTTCGGAGAGCGATATAGCCTCGAGTTTCGAACCGAAATTTTCAATCTGCTGAACCATCCTCAACTGTTCAACCCAATCGGAGATTTTTCCAGCGTCAACTTTGGCAACGTCATTGCCGCAAGGGATCAGCGATTTATTCAGTTCGGGATGAAGTTGGACTTTTAATGCTTTCTGATAATGCTTTCCGAAGTAGATATTGCGGGAAGGGCTCAATGTGAGGCTAATTTCAGATTGGCGTGGGTGCCATAATGCGCCGCTCCGCAAGGAATCGATCTCCCACGAACTCGCGTACCACGGACACGACTGGGACGATATGCGTCCCCGTTTCCCTCGAAAAAATTGGTTCGATTCTTCACTTTCTACTTACGTGAACCCTTCCCGCCCAGGTGCAGCAAGGGCGATGGGATACGGGCGGCTGGGTTGGTGAACAAGCCGAGTGTTCCGAGGGACGGGCAAAGCCCTTCCCCATGATTCTCAAGCATTGAAACTCGTCAGCAGCGCAATGCCTCGTTGGTTGAGAGAATAGAAGACTCGTCGTCCAATCCGAGTTCGCTCCAGAATGCCAACCTCACGCAGTTTTGTGATCTGTTCCGAAGTTGCCGCCGGTGAAAGTCCAATGGCGGCCGGGTTGACCGACTGTGTCCGGCAACCGATCAGCCGGGAGCGTGCCGTAGAAAACACCGGTCTCGGTCGGCGCGGCGAGCACGATATGCTCGCCAATATATAACGCGTATCCCCTCATGGCCGAGCGCGTGATCCTCCGCAGCAAGGGTCAGGAAGATGTCCCCGGCAGCCGGATCTGCGGGCGTGCCGGCCGCCTCGCAAAGCGTGTGACCGTCGATCAACGCGCCGAGCTCCTCGGCAAACATCCTGCTCGTCGTCGCTAGGGCATCGGCAACATCGCGGTCGCGCACGATGCGGGTACGCTCAGTCAGCTGATAGACGCCGGGCTCCTGATGCCACTCCTGCAACGCTGGGATGGTAGAGGGTAATACGGCGCACGCAGCACGCTCACCTGCGTGGCAAGTGTTCTGGAGCCCGCCGACTACGTGAGAATTATTTGCTTGCGCATCGGCCGCAGGCATACTGAGAAGAACCAAGATGATCGTTGCCGCTTTCATTTCTCCCCTTAGGCAAGGCGCTGCACATCCAGCATTGCTGCGACTGAAAAAACTAGAAATCCAATTTCATACTAAACTGGATGGAGCGCGGATCGCGCGCGGCGGTGACCTGCCCAAACATGCTGCTGGGAAAGTCCCCGATCCGGTTCCCCCTTACGGTTCTGCGATAAGCAAAACCACGCGCCACCGGCCGTCCGATCTCAGCAAGTAAGCATGTGTTCAGGCGTGTCGCCTTGCAACTGAGTCGTTCATTTCCGAATGGTCTGAATATCTCGAATTTTTGCCACAATCCAAACCTGGATTGGCACGCAGCAGCAGATTTTTGGCGTTGACGTTGACGGTCTCGGGCCAGATGAGCCTTGCGTTTTCAAAACAGCCGCCAAGTAGGGTGAAGTGTTGCGAGATTTTGCCTGGGGAGTCAAGCAATAAATCCAACCAATGTGGGGAGCTGAATTGCTTGATTACGCACAGACCCGCAGGACTTTTTGCAGAGCGTCGGTTTGAGTGTTGCAACGTTCAGGGTACTTCTAGTGGACTGTCGCCGAGAAAACGTTACTGCCCGTCGTCGATTTCGGCCCGAACGACGGCAATGCTAATTGATCGATAAAGTCGGTCTGAGCCGTTACTACTTGCACTAACGAATTCACCGCGACAGTCCACTAGGTGCAAGTGCTGCGGACGGGGCAAGTTTTGGCTGTGCGAATCGCACCCCTTGGACTCTGGCCATATATTCACCCAGAAAAGATTAAATGCGGGTACGGAAATCGCCAGGAGTAAACGATAATTCCGCGCGCAACAGCCTAACTGCGGTTCTTGTCTTTTGCCAAGGGATTTCGTCAAGGCTCCTCATTGGGTAACCCCGGGTGAGACGGGCCTGAAGTTCTCCGCTTTGTTTGGATCACCCGTTCCCTTGTATCTTGCGTACAGTGGATATGGATAGAACGGCCTTGTGAACCCAATATGAATGCTCGGGTCGAGCGGGAATTTCAACACATCGACCACATCCTCATCGGTCGGGTGAGCACCCATCATCACATCGGGTGGCTTGCCCTGCTCCACCCACGCTTCCATATAGCTCAGATAGTCGATGGCATAGGCTCCGTCGCCGCCTGAAACATGCTTCATGCCGGGAATGAGGAAAAGGCGGAAGAAATCTTGGGTCGCCGCGCGGCCGCCCATGGTTCTCTCAACCGTATCGTAATAATCGAGCAAAGCTGGAGGATACTCCTCCGTATCGGTTGCGCCCTGATAGACAAGCAGCTTGCCACCCCCAGCCTTGAATTTTCGCAAATCGGGGTTTGTGTCGGGGAATAGTACACCTGACCCGCTCCGTGGGTAGTCCCGGTCAAAATCGAAGTCGCTCGGTTTCCAGTCCTCGCCCAAGAACGCAGTATCCCGGAAAAACTCCTCGCCGAACATTGTTGGGTGGAACGACTCAGACCAACCGATTTCCGAGCCCGGAAACACGCCGTGCGAGGTAAGCGGCACGCCGGACGATGTCACGGGCGCGCCGTAGATGTTCTTCACCGCCTGCACCTGCTTCGCGCTCAGACATTTGCTCGACTCAACAGTTTTGCAAAGGAGTTCCCCGGGATCGAATTTGCAATGCACGGGATCGCTGATGATGCCATCCTGGACGCCGTCGTCCATATCACATTTTGCTAGCGCTGCCCGGTGCACCAACTGGAGATCGTCGGGGCTGAGAAGCGGTTTTCCGTCCGATCCCATAAAGTTCCGTAGCATCCAAAGGTCATGTACCGAAAGATCGCTCTCATCCATATCTGGTGCGCCAACCACAATACCGTCAAAGTCCCATGGATAGCGCTGTGCTTCCACCATGCCCTGGTAACCTCCGGTGGAGCCTCCCATAAAGTAGGACTTCTGTGGCCTCATCGCGTAGTACCACTCGGTAATTGCCTTTCCGGCGAGCGTAGCCACATGGGTGGCGCGGTAGCTGAAGTCGATCTGCCCTTGCAAATTGCCGCGGAGGAAAACCGCGGCGCGACCCGTGTGTCCCATGTCGCTCGCCATGCAGGCGTAGCCAGGATGCAGTACGCACTCAAGCACACCTTCTGTCGTGCCACACCACCCACCGCAGCCCAAGTGCAGGAATTTCCGATTCCAGTTCATCACTGGTAACAGAAGCTGGAACCCTACGGAAGGCGCCACGTAACCCGTTACCCTGCAATAGGGTTGGATGGCGCCGATGTGTTTCTCGGCGAGTTCGACCCACTTCTTACGGCGCGGGTTATGGGTGAGTTCGCTTAGACTACTGACGATTCCCGTCGTAGCGATCTCAGTGGGCGCATCGGTAATGCCCCAGTAACCGTGCGAGAGCGCCTCACACCGCTGACGCAAATCGCTTGCCGAGGGGGTTGCGGGTGCGTGGTCGGGCTCGGCCTGCGCTGAGACCTCCGCCACAAGCGCGAACGTAAAAGCCAGCCAGATTGTTATCGCTAGGCGAATATGTGGCATCTGTGGTATCTCGGTCGCTGGGATTTGACTCTTAAAGTCTATGGATTGTCCAGGCATTGATCCTGCCCCATCATTGTTGTTCGCGACATTCTTTCATTTGTCATTCAGAACTCCACGCCGGATTCCGTTTTGTTCTTACTTGTCGCGAGGCACACTCACGACAATACGAACACCGGATTTCACCACATAGTGTGGAAACCCTGAACTCTTTCGGACTAAGCCGAATCAATCGCGATTGCTTGTGTGTGAGGCAGTGACCTGCTCCCCGTTTTCCGAACAAATCCGAGTATGATTTCGGACGAAATGAGCCGTGTAAGCACCAGTTTATCAATAAGATACAAAGCCGACCCCCGGTCGGTAGCAAAAAATAGCAAATCTCAATAGATCAACAAAGACTTTTTCTGGGACTTTAGCCAATATAGCTGCACTTTGCACTGGTCGAGTCTGCCTGCCAGACCTCAAGGAGACCCTCGGCACAATATGCTCACTTCAACTATTCCATTCGAGCGACAGCAAAAGTACCATCCACCTTTTGCGCAGCAAACGACAAGATCCCTCTTACTGAGCAGGGCAGACGCTTCGGGCTTCCAAACGCACGTAAACATCAGACTTCAACCCGAGGATCTCGCTTCCGTGCGGTTCGCAGTGAGCCCCTTATGGGAATGCATCGCGGCTTTCCGAGCCTGGATGAACCCCACTCCACCGGCCCTGCTTGCACAATGGAGGGCGCGAGTCAGTAAAACACTGCTTGATCTGGGGGTATTGCTGTAACAGATTCTGCGAGTCACGCGGGCACTGCGAGCATGTATGTCTCAGGTGCTGCGCATGACCGTGCCACGGTTCCCGGACAGGAGGTCTGATGGCGAAGACGCCGCACGCCGATGGTCAAGTACGCGTTTGGGAAGAGCAGATCATGATTCCCACGTATTGCGTTCCTGCTCCAGACCGCAACCCGATGTTTCTGGACAAGCGCGTTTATCAGGGGAGTACCGGCCGTGTATACCCAAACGCGTTCACGGATCGGATCAGCGACGAAAAGAGCGAAAAGTCTTATCACGCTGTCCTTATCGAGAATGAGTTCATCCAGGTGATGATCCTTCCTGAGATCGGGGGGCGTGTACATGCCGCTTTGGATAAGACGAATCAATACGATTTCATTTACAGACAGACTGTTATCAAGCCAGCCCTAGTGGGTTTGCTCGGCCCGTGGATCTCAGGCGGCATCGAGTTCAATTGGCCCCAACACCACCGTCCTTCGACCTTTATGCCGGTTGAGCATTCCATTGAACGCCATGAGGACGGAAGCTGTACCGTCTGGTTGAGCGAGCATGAACCGATGAACCGAATGAAGGGTATGGTTGGAATCTGCCTCTACCCCGGGAAATCATTCATTGAAGCAAAGGTTCGGCTCTATAACCGCACTCAGTTTCCTCAGACGTTCCTGTGGTGGGCCAATGCTGGCATCCGGGTGCATGACCAGTATCAGGCGTTCTTCCCGCCCGACGTACGTTACGTTGCCGATCATGCCAAACGCGCCGTGTCATGGTATCCCGTTGCTAGAAATTTCT
Source organism: uncultured Acidobacteriaceae bacterium (assembly GCA_963701935.1). GTDB lineage: Bacteria > Acidobacteriota > Terriglobia > Terriglobales > Acidobacteriaceae > Sulfotelmatobacter. The sequence continues at coordinate 905,206 of CAVPBT010000010.1, forward strand.
ACTACGGAGTCGACTACACCTCCGGTGTCGATATTTCCTGGTACAAAAACATCCCTGTTCCGACTTCCCTGCTGCGGATAACGCGAGGACAACTCAATGACTGAGAGAGCGAGCGGCGTGTAGAAAGTCAGCGACGCAACGCACCAGATAATTACTGAGCTGGGGCCGGCGCTCGCCGGCGGACGCAATCCAACGCACCCGATCCCGTGGACTTTCGTGCGTATCAGATTGTAAACCTCTACTCGGATCACGACGCTTTTTGGCGAGAGGGCCCGTGGGGCTCCGTTCCCCAACCGGATGCTCGAGATCTGGACGGGAGGATTGACTGCACCATGGAGCAGGTTGCGCGTCTTGAACTAGTGTTGGGCACTCATGGGAGATCGACCAGAGATAACAATAGCTGGCAAACGGTGTTTGGCCCTGTGGGCCCGGATGGATATCCCAAGCCAATTTGGGATCCGATGACCGGTGTGATTAATCACGAGGTAGCGACGTATTGGAGCGACCGTTACGACCTCCGGTACATCCTCGAACGCGACTGGAAGACGCTTGGTCCAAAACTGGTGGGTAAGATTCATATCGTTGCCGGCTCCCGGGACACGTTTTACCTCGATATTGCTGTACGAATGCTACAGCAGTTCCTGGAGAGCACAAATGATCCCTATTATGCGGGCTATGTGAAGTTTGGGCCGCATCAGCCCCATGGCTATAGCGAGGATCACGGTGAAACTCGGCGGTTTAGTTGAGCGACAACGGGTGCTGCCCGAAGCAGTCGAGTGGATGCTCAAATCCGCGCCAGCGGGGGCCGACATTTCCAGTTGGCGTTACTAACTGCGCCGTTGTAATCGGACCCACGGGTTTGGTGTTGATGCGGAACTCCCAGTTTCGCCAGGGCGACGTGCAAAACATTCGCAAAATCCCCTTCTAAGGGACGAGCGCGACTGAATCTTTTGCATGTATGCGGATAGTGCTTCAAACCTCACAGTCCCCTGATGCGGTACAGGACGACCCCATGCGATGGAACCACAGCACTGATGGTGCTGCTTGTTTTCTTCGTCTCGCCGGTCCACAGGTCGTGTAAGGAATAGCCGGTTGTGTTTTCGGGGAGGCCTACGGTGGATGCAGGAACGGAGACTTCCTCTGCCTTCTCGCCGGTGTTGAACAAACCGACGATCGCGTCTCCGTTCGCCTCCTTTTTGGCGAACACCTGCTGGTTGCCGGTATTGAGCACCCTTTTTGCAGCGATCGAATCCTGGTCGACAGCAAGGACTGTGGAGTTCTTCAGGTATTTCTGCAGATCCGTTGGGTCGAGGTGAGTAAGATCAACGCCGAGGATGAGGGGGGCAGCTCCAAGGGCCCATAGGCTAATCTGAGTCTGGCGCTCAACCGGAGTCAGCCCGTCGTTGCTGCCATTTCCTATCTCGATGGAGTCATAGTCATTGAAACCGCCTGGACCAGCGTAAGGCTGCCACTCCGCCACGTAGTTGAAGCGGTTGGCAACATGGGCCCAGCTGGTCAGCGGATAGCTGCTGCCGCCCTTTTCGCAGCGGTAGCATTCGACGTCGGGCGCGAACTCCCATTGATTGGCGTACTTCATCAATGTCGGAGCGAGAGCGGTCGTAAAGTCGCCCTGCGTGACGTCGAGGAGCATGGGCCGCCCGCTTTGCCGTATGGCATCCGACCATGCCTTAACGTCAGCGACGTTGCTGTCTGTCATGCCGTCAATTTTGACGTAATCGATACCCCACGCCGCGAGCATATCCACCCATGAGTTCGTATATTCCTGCGCTCCAGGCTTGTTGTAGTCAATCCGGACCATGCCTTTGCAGTTGTAGTTGTACTCCTGTACAGACGGTTCGGCAATCTGCGCAGCCGTGTACGACGTGCCCTTAATCGGCGTGTTCCGGCTGAGTGCCTGCTTGGAAATACCCGGCGTAACATAGATTCCGAACTTCATCCCGAGGCTGTGGACGTAGTCAACGACTACCTTGATGCCATCGGTATCTCCCTGCGCCGGGAATTTCGATGAGTCCGTGATCCAGCGGCCATAAGGGTCGACGTTCGGACCTTGCGGTCCTGGACACTGATACCAAAAGTCGTCGAGGTTTACGTATTCGAAACCGATTTCCTGCAATCCGGAATCACGCAGGGCAAGCGCCTGCGCTTTCATTTGGTCTGCGGTGGGAAGCTTGCGGAGGAAGCTCCAGCTACTCCAGCCGAGAACCGGCGTGCGCTCGAGGCCATTATCCTCTGCGCTGGCGTTCTGCAGGATACCGCCCGCCGACAACGCGATCACCAGTACTGCCGTTAAGCTGTGTGTCCATGTCCTCATAAAAATTCCTTTGGTCGACGGTCCAAAAGCCCAGGTCTCCAAAACGACTCTCAGATCACGATAGCCGATCTGACCGGTGTGGCTATCCAAGACATTCAGGTAGCCCGGCTGGCATTACCAGCTCCTGGGAATTGCAACCAACTACGCGGCCTGATTGCCCTTTCATTCCAAATGGCTATTGCGGCATTACACCTTTGCCTCCCGTGAGAACCCGCAAAGTGACACTAGCAACGCGCTGACCGACAACGGGTGCTGCCCGAAGCAGTCGAGTGGATGCTCAAGTCCGCACCAGCGGGCCGACATTTCCAGTTGGCGTTACTAACTAGAATTCTGCGCTTGACGAACTGTCGGCATAGCTGAATGTGATCGAACCAGCTTCAATGTCTCCTGTCGTGCTTTCGGAGAGAGTTGCACATTCTGGAAATTCAATAATTCGTCCAACTCGGAGTGACTCGTAAAGCGTTCTCGCATTTTTAGGCCAAGACCCGAACACTGCGGTGTGCAGTGAAACCGAACTCAATGACGCGGCGATGCCGCTGATCAATCCAGCACCCCGACTGAAACGTCATCAAAGCGAGCACTGATCACTCGTTCTACGGCGACATGGCCTGCCTTGAAAGGCCGAAGTTTCTTAGGATCAGAACACGGTGACAGCATCTCGGGGACCATGCCCACGTCCAATCCGCCGGCGAGGTTTTGTGCGACAACCCATGGTCCGGGATCACGAGAGCCGACCATCAAATACCCGAACTCGCGGATATCCAGAACCATTTGCTGGCCCATTATGTACATTCAGCAGCTTAATTCAGTAACCGATTCGGTGAAATCCGATTCGTTATGAAAATCAGTGCCGCAATTTTACATGGGATAGTCGAGGCCGTTGTCTTAAGAATCCGGAAATCGCATCCGCCCATGTCGACTTGCCGAACGTTGTAAAGCGGAAAGATCGTTATGGTCGAACCAGAAATTGTCGGACCGCTGATGGTGGACGCTTGATACCTCCGAACCTAATCTACACGCACGGGTGCTTGGGTACCCGTACCGGAATTAGGATGGCCGCCCTCTGTTCCTCCGACAGCCATATTCAGGATGATGTAAAGGGCTATCGCCAGCGAAGCGGCTTGCGAGGCGCTGCTGCCGCTGCAGTAGGTTTTCGGAACTACGGTATCTGCCACACCGTGTCGAGCACGGTACCATCCACCCATTTGACGACGGCCACAGGCCGCTCTCCGCGTTTCGGCCGCTGCGGTTTACCTCCGCAAAAGCGCTCGACTTCCTTCTTGATGTCGGCCAGCGCCCGGATGGGCAGCTTCGAGCCCTTCACCGCATCGAGCAGATCTTGCCGCCGCGGATTAATGGCGATACCGCGCTCCGTCACGACCACATCAATCAATTCGCCCGGCCCGCACATCGTGGTGACTTCCTCCACGATCACCGGAATCCGGTCGCGGAACGAAGGCACAGCCAGGATGGTGCATCCGGCAGCCAGACAGTTCTGCCAGCCGCCGATGCCGTGCAGCAGCCGGCCGTCGGAGTGGGTGACGACGTTCGCGTTGAAGTTGGCGTCAACTTCGGTGGCGCCGAGCACGACCGCGTCCACCATCGACGCGAAATTCCCCTTGCCGTGGTAGTTGTACGAGGTGAATGGCGAAGTCGCCACATGCCGCGGATTGTTCGCCATGGAGCGCACGCCGTCGAGATCGAAGGTTTGCCCGTCGAGAATGTAGTCGGTCAGTCCTTCTTCCAGCAGTTCAACCAAGTATTTGGTTGAGCCTCCGCGCACGAACCGTGCTTTGACATTGGCCGCTTTCATCATCTGCTTGAGATAGCTGACGAAGGCCAGCGCGATGCCGCCCGCACCCGCCTGGAAGGAAAATCCGTCACGCATGATGCCGGCACCGCGCAGGAAGCGGGCGACGAATTCGGCGATGCGCAGGCGATCGGGAGAGCGCGTGATCTGCGTCGTGCCAGAAACGATTTTGGCCGGATCGCCAATCGAATCCACTTCTACCACGTAATCCACGCTGTTGCCCTGAATCTGCCAGGGAACGCAGGGGAAGGGAACCAGATTGTCGGTGACCGCGATGACGTGATCAGCGTAGGTCGAATCCGCCAGGGCAAAACCGAGAGAGCCGCAGGCGGATTTTCCATGCGAGCCGTCGCAGTTGCCGAAGGGATCGGCCGTGGGCGCGGCAATCACGGCGATATCGATGTGGACTTCGCCATCCTGAATTGCCTGCCAGCGCCCGCCGTGCGAGCGCAGAACGCCCATGCCGCGCATCTTGCCTTGCGTGCAGTAATCGCCCAGCGGGCCGTTCATGCTGCCTTCGATGTGGTCGATGACCCCGGCTTCCATTAATTCGATTGCGCCTTTTTGTGAAGGAAACGACGCGCTGGGAAACCACATCAAGTCTTTGACGCCGATCCTGGCCGCCGCTTCCAGCGCCATTAGCGCGACACGGTCGCCGTCCCGCAGATGATGATGCGAAGAAATCACCATCCCATCGCGCAGGCCACACTTGCGAAGAGCGGTTTCCAGATCGGCAACGCGCTTGTCGCCGTTCACCGGGTAATCCGCCGCCGTTCGAATAGGAGGCGCAGCTTTATTCCCGCGCGGCTGATATTTCCCCACGCCGAGGTACGGCGTCTGCTCCCGGCCGTTCACCGTCTCCGGGACCATGCGTCCCGCGGCGTTGGTCACGAGTTCCGTCTTGTCGAGAATCGCCATCACATCCTCGGTTCGCTTCTGTACGCCGACTTGGGCTTTTGGTTGTTGTCGATTGTTGATTTTTGATTGAAAGTCAAAAGCTCCTACTGCAGGCTGCACGAGAACCTGATGGTTCCCAATCAACAATCAACAATCATCAATCAGCAATTCCCATGGCCCGTGCCCGCGCCATGAGCTTCAAGGCACGATTCACCACTGGCGGATCGATCATCTTCGATCCCAGGCTCACGACGCCTAGGCCTTTCTCCTGCGCTTCGTTGTATGCGGCGACAATTCTGCGTGCGCGCTCGATTTCCGCCGTCGTCGGAGCGAACGCCTCATGGATGACGGGAATCTGGAGCGGGTGAACGCATCCCATTCCTTCAAAACCAAGTGCACGGGAGTTGAGGCCCCAAACGCGCAGGCCCTCCATATCACCAACATCGCCGAAGACGGAATCGATGGGCTGCACTCCAGCCGCATGAGCCGCATTCACCACGCGCTGCCGCGCGAAAAGAGATTCCGCGCCGGTCGGGGTCTTCACCACGCCGAGATCGGCGGTGTAATCCTCAAGCCCGATGGTGAGCGCGACAATCTGCTCGCTGGCCATTGCGACGGCGAAGGCGTTCTCGATCCCAAGCGCAGATTCCAGAATCGGCATCAGCCAGATGGGCCGGTCGATGCCGTAATCTGCCTTGATCGTCTCGATGCGACGCCCGACCTCGACCACCTGACCTGGGCTCTCGACTTTCGGAATCAGGATCAGGTCCGGAGCTTCGGGAACGATCTCATCCAGATCCTCAAGCCCCAGCGGGAGCTGGTTGATGCGCACCATGCGCTCGCACTGCACGAAATCCACCGCGCGCAGAGCGTTGCGGACGAGCAGCCTGACCGCGTCTTTTTCGCTGGAGCGAACCGAATCTTCCAAGTCGAGAATGATGCCGTCGGCCCCATGCAAGGCCGCGTTGATGAAATATTTCGGCTCGCTGCCGGGCACATAGAGTCGCGAGCGCCGCATCCGATCGCGTGATGATGGCTCGGGCAGCACGATCTGGTCGGGCAGCACGCGTGTGCCTTCACCGCGCCCAGCTCGCCGAACAGCGGCCTCAATGCGGGCGGAAATCACGAAGGGCAGCGCGCCTTCATCGTGGATTTGCACTTGCGCATGGCGAACGCCAAGCGCCTCCAGCACTTCCTCCGCCTGGCCCCGGATCGCTTCGCCGTAATAGGGCTTGACCCGCGACTCCAGTTCAATCTCGATACCGCCGCGGGAGCGCGGTTCGACCCGCACGTGCAGGTCAGAGCGGATTTCTGCTCCCCAGTGACCCGCTTCCCCGGCTCGAGCTTCCGTGGCAACTGTCATGAAAGGCCTCTGCGTTATCTGCCGCCAACCCGTGCGAGCTCCGGCTGTAAGCCGTTGCCCGAAACCGGCTGCTCGGCAATCTTGGCCAGAACCGCATTCGTCATTTCGACCGTGCTGGCCGCACCCTGACTGATCGCTTTGGCTCCGCCCGGAATGCGCATCATGTCGTAGGTGCGGACTCTGCCCTCTCTTACCACGGCGGCGATCGCGTCACGGATGCGCCGAGCCTTCTCGACTTCACCGATGTGCTCGAGCATCATCACGGCCGAGAGGAACATCGCAATCGGGTTCACGATGGGCGGGTTCAGTTCGGCATACTTCGGTGCTGAACCGTGCGTCGGCTCGAAGACGGCGACCTCGTCGCCGATGTTGCCCGAAGCCGCAAAGCCCAGGCCGCCGATCAACCCCGCAAAGGCGTCTGAGATCACGTCGCCGAACAGGTTCGAAGCCACGACTACTCCGTAATCTTCGGGATTCTTGGTCAGCCACATCGTTTGCGCATCGATGTTGGTCGACCACAGCGCGATGCCCGGATATTCTCTTGAGACGGCTTTGGCTTCTTCTTCCATCATTCCCGATGTTTCGCGCAACACGTTCGGCTTCTCGCAGATGGTCACGGACTTGTAACCGTATTTTTTTGCCCAATCGAATGCGGCTCTGCAGATTTTGCGGGCGGCATTGCGCGTAATGACGCGCACCGAAATCGCGAGATCGGGACCGGGAACTGCCGCAAATGGCTTGAACTTGGGGTGCGTGGCCAGCGCGGCGCGCACCCGTTCGGGAGGATTGGTCCACTCGACGCCGGCGTAAAGTCCTTCCGTGTTTTGCCGGAACACGACCACGTTGACCACTGGCTCTTCGAAGCCACCGTCTGCCCGCTTGCGAATGAAATTCAGCGGATTGCCGGGAAGCGAAATGCACGGCCGCAGGCACGTGTCGAGATTGAAGCGCTGCCGCATGGTCACGATAGGGCTGAAATACGAGTAGCCCTTACCCTTGAGTTCGGGGCGCAACTCGGCCTCGGCCTCTTTCTTCGGTTTTGAGGTAATGGCGCCAAACAATCCCAGCTTGTGCGTGGCCAGCAAGTCAATGGTGCGCTGGGGAAGCGCGTTGCCCTCGCGGCACCAGCAGTCCCAGCCGATATCGGCGTGGACGTACTCGGCGTCGAACTCAACCGCTTTAAGAAGCCGCAACGCTTCGGGAAGAACCTGGTTCCCGATGCCGTCTCCGGGCATCGTGACTACAATATGTTTGGGCATGATGGCTTTTGTCTCCTTACATCTCTCAGGGGCTAAACCCCAACACTTCAATGCCTCTAACGCGGCCCTGAAGGGCCGCTCTTCCACGGTTGCGCATGCGTTCGTGACGTCAGAGCAACCAAGGCGCACTTCCGACCCGCTAGGCAAGTCCTAATTTCTTCGCTATCATGTTCTCCGCACCGCCGGCGATCACCAGTGATTGCGGCACAGTTCCCAGCGACGGGAAGGCAAAAGTCTCCCCGCGCCAAGTGAGGGTCCCGGAGGTGAAGTCAATGTTCACTTCGTCACCGGAAATGACCGTCTTTTCTTTCGCCGCGATCTCACTCGCGAACTGCTCGCGCAAACGTTTGACCAGCGCTGGAACCTCGATGCATAAGAATCCGTTGTTATAGGCATTGCGCAGATAGGTCTGCGAAAAGCTGGCTGCGATCACCAGCGGGATGCCCTTCGCCTTCAGGCAAGTGACAGCTTGTTCGCGGCTCGATCCTGTGCCGAAATTGAATCCGCCAACGATTACGTCGCCTGCGCAGGTGCGCGCCGAAAACTGGGGATCATAATTCTCCATGACCACTTTGGCCATCATCTCCGGCGTCATGTCGTCGCGATAGGTGTAATCCTTGCCGTAGATCGCGTCGGTGTTGACGTTATCCTGCGGCATGAACACCAGGCGTCCCCGCACGCGCTCCGGGAAGCCGGGCAGAATCTTGACTCGCTCGGCGGCAAATCCGTCGGTGTCAAATTCCTGATAGTGGCGAGCGGGAGTGCGGGCGGCAAAACGGCTCGGGCCTGTGATGTAACCTGCGATCGCCGACGCCGCAACGACTTCTGGACTCGCCAGGTAGCATTGCGCGTCGCGCGATCCCATGCGGCCTTTGAAGTTGCGGTTGGTGGCGGAAATGCCGACCTCACCTTTTTCCAGCAGTCCCGTTCCCAGACCGATGCAAGGACCGCAACTGGGCGGCAGCGGGATCGCTCCCGCGTCGAGTAGCACTTGCCACACGCCACGTTTGTCCGCTTCCTGCTGCACCCAAGCACTGGCGGCGCCAAGGTAGAACTTCACGCCCGGAGCAACTTTCTTTCCGCGCAGAACACGTGCTGCCGCCTCAAGGTCCGCCGAGCGCGAATTCACGCACGAAACCAGATACGCCTTCTGAATGGCGACTTTCCTTTCCGCGATTTCGGTGACCGACTGCATCACCTGAACTGTGTCCGGACCGGAAACGTGAGGCGTCACCTCGCTAAGATCGAGAACGATGCGGGCCGCGTAAGACGCGTCGGGATCGGCAACCGGCGGAGCCGCAGCCCATTTCTCTATGTCGGTTTCTTTGAAGCGCTCAATTGCCGCGGCCTTCAGTCGCTGATGCACACCTCGCAGATATTCGATCGTGACTTCTTCGATCGGGAACCAGCCGACGATCGGTCCCCATTCCGTGCTCATGTTCGAGATCGAGAACCGCGCGTCCATCGGCAGGCTCGCCACTCCCGGCCCCGTGAATTCCACCGCCGCGTTCAGAGCTTCGTCGTGCTTGTAGAGGCCGCAGAGGGTGATGATGACGTCTTTTCCGGTGACGCCTTCGGGCAACTTGCCCTCCAGCACGACTTGGATCGTCCTGGGAATCTGCCACCAGAACTCGCCCGTCGCCCAGACCGCGGCTGCGTCGGTGCGAACGATCGGGGTACCGACTGCGCCCAGCGCGCCGTACATGTTGGAATGGGAATCCGAGGCGACCACGAACGACCCGGGCACAACGTATCCGCGCTCCACCATGATCTGGTGTCCAATGCCCGAGCCCGCAGGATAGAAGTCCACGCCGTGTTCCTTTGCGAAAGCCTCGATGGACCGGTATTTCTTCAGGTTGGCTTCGTCCTGGTTCTGGATGTCGTGATCGAGGGCGAAAACCAGTTGCCCTGGATCGAAGACTTTTTTCGCGCCGATCGCCTTGAACTTTCTCATCACGGCCGACGTGTTGTCGTGCGTCAATACGTGAAACGGCCGGATGGAAAGAAAATCTCCCGCCCGCAGCGGCCGCTTGGGGCCTTCAGCGAGATGGGCCTGGGCGATTTTTTCAACAACGGTCTGCGGCATAACGAAATCCAATCTCTCTTCCACGCAAGTGAGACGCCGGCTAGGTGTAGATTGGCTTGGGACTCTTCCGCGGGCCCCTGCCACGCATTTTTCGCCCTTTGACTTTGCCTGGCCTCTTGCGGATGTCAGCCTCCATCAGGGCCATCAGTCTGCTTACCGACTCTACGTGTTCCAGACTCCAGACTGCATCCTTTACCCGCTTCTGTGCGTTCCGGGAGAGCACTCCCTCGGCCAGCGCGGAGAACTTTTCTTCGACCTCATGGTCAGTCAGAGGATTGCGCGGATCCCCTTTGGGATAGTCCAGTTGTTTGCTGAAGCAGCGTCCGTCTGTCGTGTTGATGTTCACAATCACCCTCTGTAGTGCGGGAAATACTTTTTCGATCTCCGGGTCCGCAACGACTTCAACTTTCTTGAGTTGCTCGCGAATTTTCTCATCCATGATTTTTTCCATCGTGAACTGCGCAGGCGTGACCTTGCGGTCGACCAGGGCAGCCGCGATGACGTAGGGCAGAGAATGGTCGGCGGTTTCCTTCGTGTGTGGATCGTATTTGCTGGGATCGGAGAGGATGTCGGCGGCGCGCGCCAGTGAGCGGATCTGAATCTTTTCGACTCGGTCGGGACGCAAGTCATTCGTCTTAACCAGATCGAGCACGGCGGAAATCGGAGTGTGCGTCAGGGCTTCGGTGGGGAAGGCCTTCATCCCGCATTGAGTGATGCGCCACGACTCTCCCAGGCCGGCCATCAGAAGATCGAACTTCCAGTCCGGCCCGAAAACGTGGGCCAGTCCTTCTTTCCCGTCGACCACATGCTCAGGCCCGGTATAGCCGTGTTCTGCCAGCAGCGCGGCGAACACGCCGCTTTGCGTTGCCATGGGATCGACTGTGTTCTTCATCATGGTCAGCTTGCCGGCCGTGACCGCGCCGAGCGTGCGCTGGCCGGTGCCGATCACCGTTGCAGACCCGGGCCCCGCAACCTCGTCGAGAACCGCGAGCGCAATCTTGACGTCATGCTGCTGGTAGCCGCCCAGCGCACAGCCCAGCGAATCGAGCAGAAAGCGCTTTGCCTGGTAGACAGCATCTTGCCCAAGGTCCTGATACTTCAACCCCGCCGCCCAGCGCGACATCTGGGCCGTGACGGTTTCTTTTGGAGCAATCGGTTTGGTGGCAGACAAAGATTCTCTCCTTAAGGTTGCAGCTTGATGTTCGTCGGATTCTTGAACGGCAGAAACGCCATAAAGTCGGCGTGATGCACGATGAAGGCTTCCGTGGTGCGCTTGACCAAGTCACCTTCGGCAGCGTGTGCGGCGATGATGTGGCAAACCGCATCGGGAACGCCGCATTCGAGCGCCAGAGCGACTCCGGTAAAGGGATGCCGCAGCGCTTCACCCCGCTCACTCTGCCGGCTCTTGCCGTCCGGCCCCAGTTCATATTCCAGCAGCTTCCCTACGTCGGCCAGAATCGCGCCCGCAATTACGGTGTCCATGTCGATGGGCAAGGCCCGTCCCATGAACGCTTGCATGGCTTTCGCGGCGTCGCGTGCGACGTGCACGACGCACCGCTTGTGCTCCATGAAAGTGATGGGGCAGTTGGGCACGAGCAGGGTGAAGGGGATCTGGTTGAGGTCGTCAGCCTTCAGCGGGCTGCGCTCGAAGGCCTTGATCCAGGTCTCGGTAACTTGTTCACGTAATTGGAGATCTTCGATCCAGTCGATCTCCGGCCAAAGCTGCTTGACGGTCTGGTGCATATCGGCGGGAGCCATACCAACGCCATTCTTCTCTAAGCGAAACAGTTTCATGTCGGCCATGCTGTGACCCTACTATCGACGCCTTTTGCATTCTGCCGGGTGATTGGCTAATCGTTCAATCGAGTATCAGGAGTCTAAATCGTCTTTTCCACCTTGGTACTCAGGGCAAGAGGTTTGGGACGCTCGAAGTAATACCCAAACGGTGCAGGCTCCAAAGGGTGACCTAGTTTTCGGTCGAGGTTCTTTAATCCTTCTGATTGCACTGTGACCAGTAATTTGCACCGACTATTTATGTGCTGAGAACTGGTCTCAAAAGAATCCCTTATTCCTTTTGTCGCGCTGGTTCGTCAGGCCGCTCACCCTCGCCTGAAAGTCGAATCTGGTAAGTACGCGATTCGAGCGCGATAGCGTCGTACTTTGCTTTTATGCAGTCGGTAGGTGGTTCGCCGAGACTAAATCGTTTCAGATCCTCCACTGACCGCCAAAGCGATACCGTTAACACCTCCTCATAGGAGACCATCGGCCTCTGCAATACGTGCACCCGGATAAGACCAGGAGCAGTTTTGTACGTGGGAATCACGGTGCTTTCCACGTGCTCCAAATATCGGGCGACCTGAGATTCGTGCACGATCCACGACGAGAGTCGCACAATCATGCCTCGGTAGCCTACCTTCTAAGTGCGTCTTTCAACCCCGAGAAATCAGGAGGGAGCGGCTCGTTGAAAACGACTCCTAGAACCTGTTTTTTCCTTACTGACAATTGCAAATTTGTTCCTGTTAAGCCAAGTGTTTCGGCGGCGTCCGAATCAATTGATAAGAGTCAATGAGAGCCGACCTCACAGGACGCTGGGGGAATCATAGTCAGACGCTGGCGAAGGTCCCGATCTTTTCCGGGCTGACAGAGGGCGAACTCGCTTTCCTCCTGCAGCGCGCAGTTCCACGCCACTACGCAGCGGGCGAGATTGTTTTTGGCGAAGGTGAACCGTGTTTGGGCTTGTATGTTGTCGAATCTGGGCACATCCGTATCTTTAAGAGTTCCTCCGGGGGCCGCGAGCATGTGCTCAGCGTTGATGGACCAGGCAGTTCGGTGGCGGAGTTGCCGGTTTTTGACGGCGGCAACTATCCGGCATCAGTGGAAAACGTTCACGTTTGAGGCCACCACGCCGGGCCTCTTTGTCTATCACTGCGGCACCCCGATGATTGCCGAACACATCGCCAACGGCATGTATGGATTGATCCTGGTCGAACCGGAGGGCGGACTTGCAGCTGTGGATCACGAGTACTACGTGATGCAGGGAGAGATTTACACCGCTGCCGCCAAAGGCAAGACAGGGGCACAGCTCAGAAAGTATGGTTCTGAGGTCACCTGATGTAAAATAGGCGCCCGTAGCATTTGCTTGCGCCTCAATTTACCGCGTCAGTCTGCTCAACGTAACGAATAGGCGGACCCGGCGTCTGATATCCGGCAACCTTGATTGAAAATGTTTTTCGCGCCGGAACGCCGTCCACGCCTTCCACTGTTACGCTTGCAGTGTAGGTTCCCGCTAAAGTGTAAGCGTGCCTAACGCTCCCACCTTCACCTGTAACTCCATCGCCGAAATCCCAATGACAGTCCAAAGGCAAAACTCCGGCTGTGCCGGACCGCACAGAGAATGCAAGTGTCTCGTCGATCTTACCGCTCTCCGGGCCTTCAATTTTCACGTTCGGTGGCATCGGGGCTTGCGACTCATCGACGATTTTGACGAGGCGCACCGAGTGCGGCTTCTGATCCCTAAGAGCGAGCTTCTTTCCACCGAATGGTATCAGTTGCTCATCCCTTAGCACGTCATACATTTTGTACGTATCGTTCTCTGGGAGTCCAAGATCAGCCAGGCTGAATTCGTGTGAACGCGGCTGCTCGGTCCAGTTGAACACCGTCAACATTGACTGACGATCGTCTTCCCGGAGAAAAGTGACACTGGGCTGCAGGTCCTCCGGTGAATAATCCAATAAATCAATTGGCCGCGAAGCTTTTCCTAACTTGACCATTTGGAGGAGATCTTTGTTGCTCAGTAGCCTCACGCGTTCGGAATCAGTGCTTAAGCTCGGAAGATCATCTCCAATCGAAAACATGCCCCCCGTGTTCGCCGCAAGCACAATTGACATTTGTGCTTCATCGAGCGTTAGAGGACCCCAGGCTATATTGTTGTAATCTGGGTCCAGCATCGGTAGTTTAGGCACCTCTTTCAGTAATGTAAATGCGTCCGGATCATTCACAAAGAAATTCCGGTGCATGTAGTACCGGGCAAGGATCCCGGGCGAGCGATCTTTCCAAACAGCAAATGAATGCCCGGCATCTCCTGAGACCCGGCCTTCGTCTACGATCCCCACTGGTGTCAACATCGGACTGCCATCCTTGTCGAGCAAGACATCGTCACCAACGGCGTCGCGAATAACCTGTAGTCCTATCCTTAGAGCTTCCAGTGCGGTCGTGTGTGGGCGGTGGTAGTTACCCTCCACGGCAGTCATGTCCATAAAATCAAGCTTGATGTATCGAAGGCCCCACTCGCGTGTTAGCGCTTTATACGTCTGACGAAGGTAGGCTTGTGCGCCCGGATGAGTTGTATCTAGTATGCCGAACCGTTCTTTCAACTCTACTTCGGGACCTACGATGGGTTGGCCACGTGAGTTTCGCAGTAGCCAGTCCTGATGTTGTTTGAAGACCCAGGAGCGTTCGCCTACTTCGAACGGCGAAACCCAGATACCAAACTTGAGCCCGAGTTGTGAAACCTCAGCAGCCAAGTTCCGCATGCCGTGCGGGTACATGCGCGCGTTCGGGTGTGTATATTCGCCAAAGGAGTACAGGTACGGTGAATCTATTTGGAAGAAATCATAGCCCAGTTGTTTTAAATGCTCAGAGAGCCACTGTGCATTAGTGGCTGCTTGTCCCTCGTTCACGGTGAAGTTGTATTCCATGGGAGACGTCCACCAGCCCATCAGGCTGGGGCTGTCCACTCTGGCGTGGTGCAGCTTGCGAATAGCTGCTCCATAGTGTTCGAGCAACGCATGATAATCACTTCCGACAGCGAACATTAGCCTTTCTGAGGAAATGAATGTTCCCCGAGATACTGGAAGGCTAAGTTGCACCCGGTTCTCTGGCGAAGACTCCCGAAACCACTTGCTCGTCATTTTTATTTCGGTTACACCGCTTGAGTCGATGGTGTAGGATCTGGCAGTTGCCTTGTCCCCTATGTCTTCGACTTGGAGCCTGAGGATGGTTGCAAGACGGTCGGCGGTCAATGCCCCGAAAAACAATCCTTGTTTGCTTTCGCGGTTATAAATGAGCTGGCTGCCGATGGCGAAATGCATTCCTTGCGGGACAGGTGACAGGTCGCGGACGTGAAAGTTGCTCTCGCTCCACGTGTCAGAAAGCACTCGCTCAGAGTTTTCAGAACCTCCTAGATCCACCACTCTATCTCCCTTTACATCGACACTGCGAAGCGACTGCACAGTGATCGGTCCGGACGTGTGGTTCTGGACTTGCACTTCGATATCGCCGAACGGAAACTGTTCGTAAATCCGGATGACATAAATGAGATTTGCACGCCCCGCGCTGCCTCTGCAAGTGACCGTCAATTGCTGGCCGTGTCCAAGAACATCATCAAAATCGGATCGTTTGATCTGATGAGAAGGGTAGTCATTCGACTTCACCCAGTGCTGGTTGATTTGCGCGGCAACGAAAGAATGGAGCACTGGAGTGTCACTGTTGCTAGTGCGGATCTCATACGATCCGTCTTGCTCGCTGACTGTCACGGACAGCTGAGGGTTGCCAATGGTGAAATCCGCAGCGCCAGCATACGGAACCAATGACAGAAGCAGGCCCATAGCCAATAGCCAGTCGCCTTTAGCCCACATAAACTTCAGTCTATCTCTGCTGCGAAGAAGCACGAGCTGATTGTCCCGAAATTGCATAGCGATGTCCTCTTTGAAAATATTGCCTATCCTTGTGCAGTCACTCTTTGTCAGCCATGGATGAGAAGCCATGGCTGCGTTCGGATTGCGTTGACAAAGCGGATAGTTATCGCTGTTCTACTGCGGCATAGCGCCTAGAGCTCCCATATGAAGACGCATCGTAACAGAGCTGATTTCACGACCATTCACTTGCACGCTCCACTTGATTTCGCGCCACGCCTCTTTCGAAGTGTCCGAGGGCGCAAGCAAGGAGCGAACGGGATAGACCTCTCCTGGGGCAAGTGTATAGGAGCTATACCGGTGTTTGTCCGTCCAGCGTTCTGGCAGCGCCGATGTGACAGTAACTTCTTGGGACGAATCGGTGTTGTTGTGGACGAGGAGAGGAAAGTACAAGTACCCAACATCCGGCCGGATAGCCATCTCGGGAACCGGAAGTAAGTCAGCGAGGTGCTCGATGTTGTGGACCCTCCAGAATTCCTGATAGAACTTCCACGGTCCGCCCATTTCAAGTGAGACGCCTTTTGGTTTGTCTTGGTCAGGTAGCGAAGTTCGTCTCCAAAAGATCGCTCCTGGAATGACGCCTTCAAAAACATCTCCGGTGGTACTTCCCCCGACGAGGGATTTCCCGAAAATCAATCGCGCGGGCCGGTCGAAGTCTCTAAAGTCTTGCTTCTCAACCGCGTCTGCGCCAACTTTGCCCTCCTGCGTAAGGTAAAAGCTGGCCTCCTGGGCAGCGAATTTGGAGTAAGGTGCGTGCTGTGTCGGTGAAAGTTCCGTATTCGAGTACACAGGCCCCTTACCCTCGGCGAAAGGCTTGCGATAAGGAGACGGCAGCTGAGGCTTTTCTCCGGAGTCTGGGTAATCTCCTGTGTCCGAGTAGTAGTAGATTTTTTGAGGCTGCCAAGCCAGGAGTCCTTCCCCGGATTGCCCGCCGTTGTGATCGCGCACAAGTTGTTCGCTGAAGATTGCCGGATCGCCTGCCATATCGAAGGCTTCAGTCGTGATCACTGCGGCGGCTTGATGATCAGCATGATTTTCGCCAGCAACGAATGCCGGTAGCCAGGTAAGCATCACTTGTGGGCGCGTCAAGCGAACGAGACGCACAACTTCCTCGAGTACCGCTCCATGGCCCCAGCGCTCCAGCGAGTTCATCACGTTCTGTGAAGAGACATTTGGCGCTTCCAGAAACCAAACATTCGTGACTCCGAAAGACGCGAGAGCCCTTCTACCCTCGATCTCGCGCTCCGCGCCCAGCGCGTTCCCTTCCTCCGCGCCAACTTGATTTCCACCATTCTGGCCACGATTAATGAAGATGACTGCCACCCGCCGATGTTGGTCATAAATTGCGCGCGCAAGATAACCCGCTATGTCGCCAGTTTCGTCATCGGGATGGGCAACTACCAGTAAGAGGTCGGCCTTATAACGCTCATCGGGGCCCGGTAGAGACGGCGCCTGAATGGATCGACCGGCAGCCGTGGTGAGTGCGACAAGCAGGAAGATTATTCTCGACATTGTTGTCATAGTTTTTACGTCCGAGCGCGTTGAGCCGCAAATGGTTCGGTTTTAGCCGAAAGCTAACAGCCCTCCTCAGCGCTTCATTTCAGACCAGAGCCATTCGGTAGCTGATCAAATGTTCGGCCACGAATGCTAGTTTTCAAGCATTTTTTCATTTGCCGATGCATTCTAGTCAGCAGTTGTACATTTTCATCAAAAAACAGTCGACGGGCTCAATTCATGCTTCCCCTGAACCCGCTCAGAAGGCAACCGCCAGAGCCGCAGTTTCGGAGAATCCCGAAGAATTGGTGACCATGCCAGCTTTGTCCCTAACGTTTAGATTGCGTGAGTGTGCAGTACCTGGACATCGCACCATCGTTCTCACCATTTTGTCGTCTGCCATGAACGAGGACGAGCAAGCCTGAGTAAAAATTCGAATCTCCTGTGAAAAGGATGAACCCCCTGGGGCACTTATGATTTCGCGAAGAGAGCGAACATTCGGGACGCCGTAAAGCTGTTCTTTGAAAAGGTTGGTTGCGGGGGGCGGATTTGTTCCCCAGTCGCGCACTGATTCTTCGGAACTTGCTGATTCTACGATAGTCCGGAAAGCCAAGAATGGCCACAAAGGCAATTTGTGGGAAGATTCGAACTCCCGACACACGGTTCTAGGAAGCTGCTGCTCTGTAGCTCAGATTGATCCGAGGAGGAGGAAGAATGCGTCGTATCGTCGCGACAATTATTGGAATGCTGGTAGTCGCTCCCGTGATTTGGGCGAGACCGGAAGACCCGGTTACGTTGCGCAGTAATGGCTGGATCGTTACCGCTGATCCTGACCAAGCGGTCCTGAGTGTCAGCCATGAAAGCCTGGGGACCATTCTGCAGCAAATTCGGCTCAATATGCGGGACCAGCACGGACTACAGCCGTTGAAGAGATGGTCCGCAAACAAACAGGGGGAGAGCCAACTCCTCATTCGAACCTCCGAACCTCGAACGGCCTGGGTGTTGGAATTGAGTCCAGACGGGCTCCGAATCGCCACCACCTTGGCGGAGGCCGTGCTCACCGCGGAAGCTCCCGCGACGTCTGGCAGAATCGTGGCACGTGTGCTCGACCCTCAGGGCACCCCCGTGAACTGGGCTTTGACCCAGGAGAACATGCACACGTACGGCGGGACGGGGACACAAGCCATCAACCCATCCTTTCTACCCCGAAGCAATCCCGAGGTCATGTACTTCGCGCTGGGGCAAGTAGCCAGCTCCAATTTGCACACTCTCTTCGATCGAAAGACGGATGCGGTGATCGACTTCTCCGAGCAAACTTCGATGCAGCGGCATCCGCAAAACCCGGATTTGCTCGACATCACCCTGCCGGTACCCGGAAATACGCGGATTCGGTTCGTTCCGGACTACTTTACCAAGGTCCTGGGCCTGCCATACTACGAGCCTTTTGACGACACCTACTTTCCGACGGCGCCCATGGTCTGGGACAATTGGTCCACCTACTACGAAAAAGTACGGGAGGAAGATATAGTTCGCAACACCGACTGGATCGCGGCCAACCTCAAGGCCTATGGCTACCAATACGTGCAGCTGGATGATGGCTATGATCGCGGTCCAGGGGGGACGCACTACTGGACGGAGAAGTGGAGCCGGGAAACATTTCCGCATGGTCCGAAGTGGCTGGTGGACTACATCAAATCGAAAGGACTACATCCCGGCGTTTGGTGGGTACCCAACACTTCCCAGGTTCCGTTCGAACAGCATCCCGATTGGTTTCTGTATTTCAAGAAGGACTGGAAGTGGGCCTTCACCGATGCTGCCAAGGCCAAGAATGTTGCGCGCGATGGGGTCGTATTAGACTATTTGGCCCCTACTCTCGATTCCACCAACCTCCAAGTGTTGGATTTCCTCAGGAAGGAGCTCACCATCCTGGACGATTGGGGATTCGAGTACTACAAGTTCGATGGCGAGCACGACTTCCTCAAGTACGTTCCACACGTGGACCTCGACCGCATCGCAAACAAATCGATCGATCCCATCGAAGCGTACCGGAACCGTCTGAAGGTCATTCGCGATACCGTCGGCCCGCGCCGGTTTATTGAAGCCTGCCCATCCGGCACTCCGCTGGACGGCATCGGGTACTTCAATTCCTATTTCACTGGCGAGGATCCTCATAACAACTGGCTGGGGATGTATACGGTCTTCAGCTCCCTCAACGCCAATGCGTTCTTGAACCACTTAGCCGTTTACGTGATGCCGGGCGAAATGGACGTAGAGCCACGGATGAGCCTCGAGGAGGCGAAGAAGAAGCGCCCCGGTCCCGCGGAGGAGATAACGGGCGAACTCGGGAGCCCTTCTCTGGAGGGCTTTGGCGAAACGCTAGCCGAGGCCAGAACCGTGGTTAGCCATGTGGCGCTGAGTGGCACGGAGTATTCACTCGGCAGCCTGGTGGCTGAGTTGCCGCCGGAGCGCACCAGACTCCTGCAGATGACCTTGCCCACCACGCCCATCCTCCCCATTGACCTGTTCAGCCGCGGCACGGACCTGCCCGTGTGGGGGGGATCCTCCAGGTCACCTCAACAGACGACTACATCCACAACTACCCAGAGATTCTCGACCTGAAGGTCAATGCTCCCGCCGGCGTATTTGATGTCGCTGCTCTGACCAATTGGCGAAGCTGGCCCACGACACGCACGCTCACTTTTGCCGATAAGCTCGGATTGAGCCCCGATGCCTCTTATGTTGTTTTCGATTTCTGGGGGCAGAAGCTCCTGGGAGCATTTACAGGGAAGATGGACGTGGCCATTGACACGCACGACACGCGTGTCTTGTTCGTCCATCCCCGGTTGAACCACCCTCAGCTTGTGGGGACGTCCCGGCATATCACCGGTGCGTACTCGATTGATGACTTGGCCTGGGACGACGCGAAGAACCAATTGCGCGGCACGTCCAAGTCGGTGACGGGGGACGACTATACGCTGTGGTTTTACGTTCCCACCGGCGTGAGCCTTTCGCACGTAAGTGCCCGGACTGCGAAGGACACGGCGATCCCCGTCCAGCACCAGTTGAACGCCAACTCGTTGAAGGTTATCTTCCCCGGGCAACAGCAACCCGTGGATTGGGCAGTAGAGTTTGCCGGAAAGGCCTCCCGGTAAGGACGAAGAAGAGGCTTTTCACAGGAATCGGTCGAGAGAGGAGCCGTTTCGTGCTTCGTGATTCTTGCAAGTGGCAAGAGAGCCTTTTCCGTGGGTGCTGGAGGCTCTGAACGCTGAAAACCTCACTGGCCATTGCATTCGGGAGCGACCAGGTGTAGCACGGCCCGTCGGGCCGGAGACCATAATGGAAGTTCGGGTATAAATCCGAGTGGGCGAAATGGGCGCCCTGGGCGTCGCAGCCGGACAAGGGCGAGGGCTGGTACGTAGCGGTGTTCAACCGGAGCGACAGCTCCCATCCGGGGCACTTTCCCCTTTGAGCATCAACACCGACGGGGTGATCGCCGGAGATTCGGCCGCTCCAGGTCGGTTAGTCCCGGAGAACCGATTATCGATCTTTACTAAAGGCAAGCTGGACGTTCGGATCGAGCCGAATCAGTTGACGAGCAAAAACAGGGCGATCTATGTTGCAACGTACAACCACGGATCAAAACCTATGTTTGCTCATTTGTTTGCTCATTAGGCTATCTCTCTTATGAAACTATGGTTTGTTTGCCCTGTACTGTGGTCCAGTGTTTTGCCAACAGCAACAGGTCAGCGTGAAGCTCCTCCATCCCGAGGGTCGGACGACGACCGTTACAAAGCCGATATCTTGCTGGTCATTGCGCATCCCGATGATGAAACCGGAGATGTTGGGGTCTGGAGACTACTCAAGGAAGGGCGCTCCTCCAGCCGTCCGGAGGTTCGCGCATGAGCAGCTGGCGAGTCGGTCTCTTCGCACTCGGTATCACGGTGGCCGCGGTCGCTCGTGCCGGTGAGGCTACGGTGGTATCCGGCGTACTCGGTCCGGAGGGGCCGCTCTACGTCGACGGCAGCCTCTACTATGTCGCCTGGACCTCGAGCACACTGAATCGCTGGGACGGAAAGCACAGCACCGTCTTGAACCATACGCCGGGATGCGGCCACAACGGACTGGCACTCACCGCACGCCGGACCTTCCTGGTCGCCTGCATCGATCATGGCGCGATCCTCGAGCTCGATCTGACAGGTAAGCAGCTGCGCCGCTGGGACAAGGACAGCCGCGAGCAGCCGTTCACGGGCGGCATCAACGACATCGTCGTTGCGGCGAACGGAGGCGCGTACGCCACGGTGTTCGGCGTCATGACGACGACGGCGGCTCCGCCTGGCGGCGTGATAGGCAGGATGTTGTACCTTCCTCCGGGAGGACACCGGTGGGCGACGGTGGCGGAAAACCTCAACTACGCCAACGGGATCGGAATCGCGCCCGACCAGAAGACCCTCTACGTCGCCGAGACCGTGGGCAATTGCATTCTTAAGTTCTCGATCAACGCCGACGGGTCGCTCAGCGACCGCTCGAACTTCGCTCTGCTCAACCACCTGGTCCCCGACAAACGCAACACGCCCTGGATCGGTCCGGACAGCATGAAAGTCGACGCTGCGGGCAATCTGTATGTCGCTCAGTGGAGTGGGGGGAAGATCCTCAAGCTTTCTCCGCAGGCCAGGCTTCTTCATGTATTTGAAGTTGCCGCGGGGGACGGGACGACGAATGTTGCTTTCGGCCCCGGCGGGCGGGATCTGTACGTAACCGTCGTAGCCGACCCTGACGATAGTGAGGGAAGAGGCAGCATCGTGAGGATTCCGAACGCGGAATAGGAGTCGCGCGGGGCGTCATGAACATGAATCAGGTGGATCTCAAGGGCCGCATCGCGGTCATTACGGGGGGCGCGCGCGGGATCGGCTATGCGATAGCCGAACGAGTATTGCGCTCGGGCGGCTCAGTCTCGCTTTGGGATCTGGATGCCGCCAGGCTCGAACAGGCTCGCACGAGCCTTGTGGCAGTGGACCGGGTTCTGACCGTGACCACCGAGCTGACGAGCGATGAGAGGGTGCGCTCTGCTCTGAGCGCTGCGCTGGAGCGCTTTGGCAGGATCGATATCCTGATCAACAACGCCGACATCACGGGCGGCAATGCGCCCGTCTGGGAGCTCGATCCCGCAGTGTGGCGCCAAGTGATCGAGGTGAACCTGACGGCCCCGTTTCTGACCTGCCGGGCCGTGGTGCCTCACATGCTGAGCCAGAATTATGGCCGCATCGTCAACCCTGGAGTGTGCGGTAACGTGCCCGCGTCGGAGGACGCCATGACTATTCGGCGCGGGGTCAGGATATGAAGCAGGCTGTGAGGAATGGCATCAGGCTTTCGCGGCCTTGGTCATCAAGTTCTGGAGGTCGAGGTTGACCTTGAAGGCCATGTAGCCGCTGTCGACCGGATAAACCCCGCCTGTCATTACCGACGCCTCCTCGCTCGCCAGAAACAAGGCAAACCTGGCGATATGTTCCGGAGAGGCAATGGGCAGAAGATGCAGCATGCGAAAGGCCGTGCTTCCGATTCGAACATCGCCCGCGGTGTGTCTTCAGAAAGCCAATTTGCAGAACATCATGACAGACGCGACGCTAATCGGAGTTGACTGGGGCACTTCTTCGCTGCGCGCCTATCGGTTGGGCTCTGAAGGCGTGGTCCTTGAGAAACGAGAGCTGCCGCTAGGGATTATGCGGCTACTCGGCCAGAATCACCCCGCATCGGACGACGAGCGCGCCGCCCTATTCGAAAGAGCCTGCCGCCAAGCCTGTGGTGGCTGGTTGGAAGCTGATCCTTCGATCCCTGTCATTGGCTGCGGGATGATCGGGAGTGCACAGGGTTGGCGAGAAGCCCCCTATTTAGCTGTCCCCGTCGATATCGATTCCATAGGGCTGAGTCTGACCCACGTAGTTGGCCAAAACGGTATCGTGCTGCACATCGTGCCCGGCTTGATCGAGCACTCCGAACTCCCGAATGTGATGCGCGGGGAAGAGTCACAAATCACTGGCGCACTGAGAATAGCGGCTCGAGGTAAGAACGCGGCCAATGGCCGGAACAGCAGCCTGCTTTGCTTGCCCGGCACACACTCAAAGTGGGTTCTAGTCAGGGAAGATCGAATCATGCATTTCGAAACTTTCATGACAGGTGAAGTCTTCTCAGCATTGTGTCAGCACACAATCTTGGGCCAAACCATGCAACCCTCCGAAGATGCTTCCGCGTTCGACAGGGGAGTGAGAGTTGCCCAGTCATCAGCCAGGCGGGGGAGCCTGTTGTCCATGATTTTCAGTACGCGGACCCTTGGATTGACAGGCGCGCTGGAAGCAACGCAACAGAGCGATTACTTGTCGGGACTCTTGATTGGTCACGAAATCGCCTCCATCCAGCAGGGCACAGACAATTCGTATTTCCTCCAGGAGATTCTCCTGGTTGGAAATTCGGCGCTATGTCTGCGCTATAAGCGTGCGTTGCTTCTCTTTGGATGCGTTGATGTGAGAATCATTTCTGACGCGACTGAGCGCGGACTGTGGACCATTGCAGTGCAGGGGAGGCTTGTCGAAAGCGAGCCTGATCGCCTCGAGAGCTTCTGACTGGAGACACTATGTTTGCGGCGGCGTTAAGACGATGCGGTTTGATAGCGATCCTCCGCGGGGTGCATCCGGAAGAGGTTGTCGTTATGGGTACAGAACTCTATTCCGCCGGCTTTCGGATCATTGAGGTGCCGCTGAGTTCTCCGCGCCCGTTCGAAAGCATTCGTGCCCTCCGGAGTGTGTTGAAGGAGGATTGTACCGTCGGTGCTGGGACCGTCTATCAGGCGGATAGCGTAAGCGAGATACTGCGCGCCGGAGGAGAACTGGTCGTTATGCCGCACTGCGACCGAAACATCATTGCCGCCACAATCTCAGCCGGGCTCACGGTGATCCCGGGTGTGGCAACGCCGACGGAAGCGTTCAGTGCGTGGGCCGCAGGTGCAAAATTCCTGAAGTTCTTTCCGGCAGATGTACTGGGGTTGGAAGCGCTTAAGGCATGGAGAGTTGTGTTGCCCACGGAACTTTCATTCGTAGCCGTCGGCGGCATAACGGCAGAGAATCTCGCAACATTCGTGAAGGCGGGCGCGGTGGGCTTGGGTCTGGGGGCGTCTCTCTACAAGCCGGGAATGACCGCGAAGGAAATCGCTTCTCGCGCGGTGGCGTTCGTTGCAGCGTGGCGTGACGCCCAGGTTGAGAAAAAAACGATTGCCTATAACGCGCGAAAGGCATCCTCGGCAGTGCAGGAACGAATCGGTTCACCGCGTACGAGGACTTAAAAACCCAATTTCCGTGATTCTCAACCATTGAAACTTGCCAGCAGGGCCGTCCCTCTTTGGTTGAGAGAATAGAAAACCCGTCGGCCAATCCGGGTTCGCTCAAGAATTCCTACCTCGCGCAGCTTTGTGATCTGTTCCGAAGTCGCTGCCGGTGAAAGTCCAATCGCAGCCGACATCTCCAGCGTACTCCTGGGCACCTGGAGGTTGCTGATCACTTTGGCGCAGGAAGGCCCAACCAGTTGCTGAAGACCATTCGAACAGGACGATGAAGTATGCTCCCACAGATCTGCGATTCCTCGTGAAGGATACACAATGGCTGTCCGCCAAGGCGGGCGGACAGTAAGAAAAACGTCCGGCCACGCGAAAACAGACGGCACAAGTAACAGGCCGGGGTTGCGTTTTCCGCCGTCCCAGTGAGAAACGGTTCGTACCACAAGGCGACCATCCTGCAGAGTCACGTCTTCATGTAGGCCCGCGAACAATTCGTCAACGCCCCCTACAGCCAAAGTTCTTGCGCGATACAGCATTTCGCCTTCCAGTCTGGCCTGCAACAACGCCCAATGGGGCGCAATGGCTTTTTGCCAAAACTCCTCGATCAGGTCCGCCAATCGATCCAAAAATTCCCGTGGTTGGAACATTGTGCGCCTCAGGCACGGCGGAACCGCGCCGCCGTAGGCTGCGCGCACCTCTGCGCGAACGAGGTCCTCAGGTGCGCCTCGCAATGTGTCCAGTTCCTGATCGAGTGTCGGCATTGGTGCTACTGGCGGTGGACACAAGAAATCAGGAATGCTCCCGCGGGGCACGAGTGCCAAGGGCGCCAATAGAGACCAATCCTGCTCAGCGAGCGTTTTGCTGACTTGCGCCCTCCAGGGTAAAAGCAACGCAGCTGGATGTGGGTTCATCCAGGCCCGGAACGCCGCGATGCACTCCCATAAGGGACTGATTGCGAACCGCACGGAAGCGAGATCCTCATGTTGAAGTTTGATGTTTACATGCGTTTGAAACCCCGAAGTGCTTGCCCTAGCCAGCGAGAGGTGTCTTGCCGTTTGCTGTGCAAAACGTGAGTCACGCTGTTCTTCCTGTCGCTTGAGCATGTTGTGCCTTCCTAATGCGAAGATAGGCCTGCGGACTCCCTGAGGTCTGGCCGACAGACTCGACCAGTGAAGAAAATGCAGCTATCTTGGCTATAAGGGTCGGGAAAGTCTTTGTTGACTATGAATATTTGCTACTTTTTGCTAGCGATGGCTTGTATCTAATTGATAACAGACGTGTTATTTATTTTTTGAGATCGTCGATTTGTTAGATGGAAGTGCATATTTTTGTGGCCTCATGGGGCTCCGTTCTTGAAATACGACAGCCAAGGGATGTACCCTATCGTGCGTCCTGAATCGCGACTGTGGAAAATCGAGCCCCATCGCCAACCCGATTTTATTCTTTCGGCGTATTCTGCCTGGATGTGCATCGCTTGCTGCTTTTGAGCAAAGAGGGCAAAGCCCTGCCGCTGGCGCCTCGATCCATCAGAACTCTTTCGCTGCTCGTTCAAAATCCGGGCGTGGATCTGACCAAGGAATACGTGATGGATCAGATTTGGCCGGGCACTGCCGTGGAAGAGAACAATTTGACGGTGATCATTTCCGCCCTGCGCAAAACCTTAGGGGAAGACCCGGAACAGCACCAGTACATCGTTACGATTCCTGGAAAGGGCTACCGTTTCGTTGCAGACGTCATAGAAAATGCAGAACCGCCTGCGAAAGCTGCGGCGCTCGGGACTGCCACCACCGTCCTCATCGAGAGCCGAAAACCGGCGAATGAGGCTCCCCGGGCGAAACCACCACGCTCTCGCACGCGGATTCTCGCTTGCGGCGCAGCAGCAGTGGTGTTGATATCGGCCCTATTCGCGTATTTGGCGATGAAAGGCAGAACAGTCGCCGCCAATACTACTCATACACTGGCGGTTTTGCCCTTCCAATCCGACGGATTTGGATCGGATGACGAATACCTCGCGCTTGGCATGGCCGATGCCCTAGTCGCCCGCCTACGAAACAGTCGCCATCTTTTGGTACGGCCGACTGAGGACGCGTTGGCGTACCGCAACTCTACATATGATCCGCGTGATGCTGGACGCGCTCTGAATGTCGGCACGCTGGTTCTGGGCTCTGTGCATAAGTCGGATGCCAATGTCGACGTAAATGTAAAACTGGTGCGTGTCTCTGATGCGGCGGTCCTCTGGTCTGCTGAATTCAAGGGGGAGATCAATGAGCTTCTGTCCATCCAGAACCGTATTGCGGATCAGATCGCGTCTGCGGTAACACTTACTCCTAGGCCGGAACAAAAAGAAAAGAGTTCGGTCAATTACAGCCAGAATCCAGAGGCGTATCAGTTATATCTCCATGGTGAGTATTTCCTCACGCACAAATTGCACTCCAGTGGAAAGTATTCCTTAGATAAGGCGGTCGAGTATTTCAACCTGGCCATCGAGAAAGATCAACATTTCGCGCTTGCTTATGCGGGGTTAGCAGACGCGTATAACAAGCTGAGTTGGTACCTGCCCGCCGACCAGTCGTTTGCTAAGGCTGAAGCTGCTGCTAAGAAGTCCTTGGCTCTCGACCCGAATTTGGCAGCTGCGTATCGTTCTTTAGCTGTTGCGATACGGGTTTACGAATGGGATTTCGGGGGCGCAGACGCCGCGTTTCGTCGTTCTATTGAGCTCAACCCCAACGATTCGACCACGTACCGTTGGCATGCTGAGGAGTTGTTGATGATGGGCAGAAACCAAGAGGCAGCCGAGGAGTGGCGGCGTGCGCAGCAACTGGACCCGTTTTCGACGTTGTCTGACACGCTGGGTCTCGTCTATTTCTATTCCAGAGATTTCAGAGATGCTTTTTTGGAGATGCAGGGCAAGCAGGACGTTGAACCTGACGTTTTCTGGTACCTCGCCTGGATCTACAACTTCCATTTGCAAGATTTGGGTATCGCGGCACCGCAGAACGCGCCTAGTCCCTCTCCCGCAAACCACGTGCTCACAAACTGTGAGCTCTCATATGCAAACGTGGTGAGGGCAAACCAGGAGAGTATTACATCGTGTATCAAATCGCTGGAAAAAGACGGCTTTACTCCATATATCTCTCCGTATGACATCGCACTGTTATACATAGCGAAAAAAGACAAAGAGTCTGCTTTTTACTGGTTAGAACGAGCTCGCAAGGCACATTCCTTCGAGTTGTGTTATGTGAAAGTAGACCCCCGGCTGGATGACCTTCGCGAGGACGCCAGATTCAACAATCTGCTGGAAGAAATGGGCCTAAATCGCTGAAGTGCCCCAACTTGCGCAGGCACAAGTTTATTATCTTTATGCCGGGGCGTAGGCCCTGGACCGCACCATTCGGATACCCCGAAATCCCTGTCGAGTCAGCCGGCACACGGAAGCGCAGATGATCGGAGCCTCCGACTTGGTCAGCAGATGCCGGCCGGCGCAGCACTACCCCCGAGAGTACGAATTATGAGTATGCACGGAGCGAAGGGACTCTCAGCCCGGATTGTCTTCGTCCCAGGATTAGAGGAGCACATCTTCCCTGGCCCATGGCGGCAGCCTTACCCAGGCTTGGTACTTGAGGCGGCCCGGCTACTCTATATTTCCATCACCCGCGCGCGTGCAGCGTGTATCCTCAACTACGCTAAGCAAAGACGAATCCAGGGTGCGTGCAACGGCACCTTCTCGCTTCACAGCAAGTCTCAATGGCATCTTCTTGGAGTTGTTCCAACCGGCCCGACAGACACTTAACGCCGTTCGGCTTTTGCAGCCCATCGTTCCAATCTCGATGAGGTTCACGGCGTCCTTACTCACCCAGCCCGACCTGGGCCGTGAGAAGTCCAAAGCTTCCCGGTCCTCCTCGCGCCTCACGGCGCACAATGTGCGAAAAATACGTTACGTCATCAGTGCTCACCTTCACCGGCAGCATCGTCGGTTCGACCTGCGCGGCTTGAGGGTTTAGTAACCCCCGCCCGTACAGCTGCCTCCAGGCGAACACCTGGTTGGGGTTGACCTTGTGGCGGCGGGCGACCGTCGCCACCGAGGCTCCGCGCACATGCGTCTCCTCGACGATGCGCACCTTCTCCTCGATCGTGTGCTGCGTCCGAGGCCCGGTCCGCCGCCCCAGCGAATCCGTCGTGACAGTCTCTTCCGTGGAGGCGCCCACCTTTGCCCCACGTGGACACCTACGATGTGCCCACTTAGCACATCATCGGCATACCAAAATCAGTCCGCTACGCGGCCAAGACCGGACGCTTACGAGCAAGGAATGTACCCCATCATCGTTCATGAGTCGTCCTGCCTGTACTTTAAATTGCCCCAGGCAGGTGTCTCAGTTCATATTGGCACGGGGGGCAGACGACGGCAGAATCCGCAAAGTCAACCCAAGAGCTGCGCACAATCCTAGCCTTGAGCTTCAACTCTCTCGGTGGTCCGTTCGCGAGCAGATTGAGCTTTCCGGTCCGGCCCAAAGGATAAACTGCCGACGAGTTTGCGACATCTTCAGGGGATTAACCAACAATTCATACAACACCCTATTCATTTCGCCACCGCCTAATCGATTCTCTGCTCAAACACTGCATACGTCTTGCGTTCTATCTGAGACGAGGTGGGCAACACATCCTCCTCCAGAGGACGAGGGTTCGTTCCGCGTTGCAGGACCAGGCTTAACTTCTTTGTTTCCAGCAGCCGTCGTTCCCGAAGCCAGCCAGAGACTTGCGCGCTCGACGACAAACCGGAGGGAAAACGCAGCCTAAATTCCACAGTATGCTGACCTGGTGTCAGCGCTGTGGTGCCCCAATACCACAATTTGCTCTTCTGCGCGGCAAGGGGCGCCGGCTTGCCATCTATAAGTAGATTGCTTCCGACGTTATTAATCCCTTTGCCGCTTTCCAGCAGCACCGCCATCTCGGACTGCTGAAAATCGGAAGGTATCCAGCACGAGAGGGACACGTCCAAAAGCTGCACGGAACCCTGTTTGCCATCAGTTCGGATTGGGGCACTCTGACAGTTCGCCTGACTTGCCCCTGTGGCCGCTCGTCCGAATTGTATGGGTATCAGGCGCTGGCCTGTGTCCGGAGCCATCTGTATCTCGGTGCTGCGTCCGTCCACAACTGCTTGCGCGTGAAGTGACGAATTGGATAGATGAACAACTGCTTCGGAGTCCCTCGCCGCGTATACGGTGTAGTTTATAGTGCCGTCCTCAGAAAGAAGCTGCGAGAACCGAATGCCTTCGATTCTGGGCGTGTCCCCTCGTACCGGCGTCAGTTCGAAAATCCGTTGTTCGTATCCGTCCAAGCTAACCTTAAGTGTACTTCCGAAAGTAAGGACGCCCGGAAGCGACTCCCGAAAGGGATAGACCACGTCTGTCCAGAGGCTTGCTTGCGTTGCTGCAAAGCCATTTTCTTCAGTCAGCGGCAGACTGATGCTGGCCGGCCGCACTGCGGGATTACGCAGCAAAATAATCGTTTTCTCGCCGGAATAGTGGACGAAACCATAAGGCTCACCTCGGGCGGGATCGCCCAGCACCCACGTGGTGTTATCAACCAATGGATGTCCATTGCGCACGAAATATTGGAGAGTTCGTCCCAAAGCTTCCCATTCTTGAGAGGTTAGCAGCTCGTCGGAATGACCGGTCGGTGAAAGCAAAAGATCCATGAACATGTTGCCGGCACCGACATAGTTGATGACTTCATCTTTCCAGTCGTCCAGAGACTCCTCTTTCCCTTCCAACACGGCTCGCATCTTCGTCACGCCTGTGCTCGACAGAGATGATATCGGCAACTGCGCGCGTTTGACGTTGACGTCCTGATACACGATGGAATCGCGATAGCTGATGGCACTCTGACGCGGCGTGGGAGATGGGATCGCTTCAATATGACCAAAGTCATTGCCTCCGTAGTCAACGACGTTTCCATAAAGCAACCACCATGGGCTGAGCCACGGTCCTGTGGCGTAATCGATAAAAGTGTGAGGATTGGCTGCGTGCATCGCTTGGGCCAGTGCAATGACGTTCCGCGTTATTGCTTCACGCGAGTAAATGTCAACTGCATCTCCATGATCCGGCTCATCGCAAGTGAAACTAATCCCGTCGAATTTAAAATAGTTGACACCGTACTTGGTTATCAGGTCCACAATGGTCTTTCGCAGGTACCGGTTGTAGGCCGCTCCGGCCAAGCAGAATTGTTTGGTGCTCGTGACCTCTACTCCGAGCCGTTCACCGGCGGCCGCTCGGACGCGGTGATCGCCGTAAAAGAGAACATGCCCTTGATCAATTTCCCCTCCTCCGTCAGGCCCCAGCCACAAGCCGAGATTGCTCCCAAGCGTGCTCAGGCCATTCACAACATCTTGAAATCCGTTTGGAAACCGGTTTTGGTCGGGGGCCCAGAGATTGTCGGGATCGTCCCAGCCATCATCGAGCGTAAAGGCGTCCAAGTGCAGCGAATAGGGTTTTAGAAGATGTGCATCCAGCTCAGCCAGACGTTCCAGAGTGTTCTGCGTGTTCATTCCCCTGAAGGCCGTATCATAAAAGTTGTTGTAATCAATATAGGGCTGGGGAGGAACCATCCTAATGCGGTCAATGTATGTCATGAACGTGTTATGAACGCGGCCCGGTAAGCTGACACCGAGCACGGCAGGCGCGCTCGCGAAACCATCCTTGGGGAGCGAGAGACCCACATACGACCCGAGGTTCACTTCGCCCTGGTTCGCCTCATTGATGCCGGAGGGGTATTCGAGCCCCATGAAAAGGTCCTGTCCAAACAGAGGCTGGCCCAGGCCGGCACAAAACGACTTGGTTCGGACTGCGGACGAGTTGATCATGATCGTCCCACCGTCCAACGGACATCCCCGGCGAGTGGCGAGCCGAAGATCCCTGGCCGTCGCGGGACCAAGAGATCCAGCTGCGCCCGGATCAAACGCGGCAACCGAATCCCATTTGTCCTTGAAGACTGAAATGTAGTGAATGACGAAGACCTTCTCGGGCGTCGACTTTACTTTGATGAATTGACGTGTGTAGTAATCCTCTGGTCGGAGCTCGTACGAAATCTCCACGAAGAAACTGGGCAAGTTGCTCCGCTGGGTCTCCAGATGAAAGGTGATTTTCCGTCCACCCTGAGCCTCCTTCTCGACAACGTGATCAACGACCTGGAAGTCCTGGGTAGTCAATTGCAACGGGGCGGCGTTCGAACCATCGTCGATGAGCTCGATCTGAAATTCCCGTCCGCTGAGAGAGTATGTCTGGTGGGAAAGCTTGTTGATGAATTTGGAAGTTCTCAAGTGACTCCCGTCGACGATAAGCGTCCGTTCCAGATAGTCGTTGCCTATCGTGATGCTATTGCCGTTCTGCTCTACGGTTACAGGACCTGAAGCATGTGCGTCGGCCGGCGAACTATCTTTCAGTCCTCCAGCCATCGCAAGATGGGGCAACAGGAACACTGCCAATAACCGGCACTGGCGTGAGCGATACAAGAAGGGAAAATTATTATTACTCGTCATATAATGTATTGATTGGTGCTCAGCTAGCCGGCAGTTCTCGTTTTGTGCCCTTCTTAATCCAGTACAGAAGTGCCCCTGCAAAGATCAGAATGCCGGTAAGTCCCACGACCTTCACGGTTGCCAGAAGCTTGTTTGGTTCATCCGCTGCTGGTATGAGTGAAAGCACGATCGTGAATGACGTTGCCACAAAACCAATGCACGAAAACAAAATCGCCGCGGGCTTCTTCCCTGGAACGCGGAACGTATCTTGCTCTGGCTCCTTCCACTGCGTGCGGAACATCGACGCGAACACAAAGAGGTAGGGAACGAAGTATGTGATGATCCCCATGCTCACGAGCACATCGTAAGCACCGTGCACGGTAGTTCCGGCCTGTCCGAGAAACACGAACACCGCAGCCACTCCAGACTGGACTAACAGGGCCACGTACGGTGTCTGCCAACGAGGGTGCAGCCGCCCAAACGCAGATGGTAAGACGTGGTCGATTCCGGCGACAAAAGGCAGCCGGGCCGTCGCTGCAAGATAAGCTCCTACTGCTCCGATATTGCTGACTGCGATCAGAGTGCCGCAAATCGGGATCATGCCAAACCAGTGTAAACGTTCGGTGCTCAAGGTAATCGCTTGCATCAGCCCCTGCAGATCGCTGATCTGATGGCTCGGCAGGACGAGCAACGTGCAGATCGTGCCGAAGATGTAGCAGAGGGTGACCACAATACCACCCAGAAACAATGCACGCGGTATGGCCGAGCGCGCGTTCTTGACTTCATCTCCCATGAGGCTGGCGGTTTCACTTCCCCCGAGGGCGAAAGTCAAGCTGGCCCAAAAAATCATGTTCTTCAGGTGAACGTCCGGAACGAGGCTTGCGACCGTAAACGTCGTTGCGCTGCCGAAACGGTGCCAAGCAATCAAACCCATCACAATGATTATGGCGACGGGTATCCACATGCCAAACGCACCCACGTTGTACAGCCACTTGGCGACGTTGAGCCCGACGACATTCAAAATCGTGATGACCGCAAGCCCTAAGAGTGAAAAGCAGATGTAGTAAGTCGGGCTGTCGGAGAGATGTTTCCAGCGTGCCCCTCCAACGTACACAGCGTTACTGGCAGCAAAGTAGAGCGCGGAGGGAAAGTAGGGGAGGTTGCTCGTCCAATAAGTCCAAGCGGCAATAAAGCCCGCGAATTCGCCGAAATTGCGCTTGCTCCAGATGTAGAGCCCGCCTTCTTGCGGGTACCTCGACGCCAATTCAGTAACGGAAAGAAGAAGAGGGATGAAGAAACAGCACCAGGCGCCGATCCAGATCGTGATCGCGCTCGGCCCGGCGCTGGCGGCAGTGGCGATCCAGCGCAGGCTAATCCCAGTCACTACGTAAAAGAGAAAAAGATCGGCAAACCCAATCACTCTCGGTGGGCGGGCCGATGCCGACGACGCGATCTCCGTGTTATCTAGGGATGATCGGGAGCTGCTTGAGGCAGAATTCATCGTGTTGAGATTGTTCTGGCGCGTCGATGCCAAGTGATCTTCTTTGCGTCAGGCGAGTGATTCGCATCGAGTCCCGATTACTCGTCTTGATACTCGAATTCAGCTTTGATCGGCTGGCCTTCCTCGAAGCGGCTTGGCCTGAAGGCGGAGATATCGACGGTCTTGCCTTTGCCGTCTAGCAAAAGCTCTGCCATGACCAACCCGATCGCAGGAGAAATTTTGAAGCCCATGCCCGAAAAGCCAGCTACCACGTACAGACCACGCACATGCCGGGTCTCGCCAAGCAACGGACGGTAATCCGGGCTGACGTCGTACACTCCCGTAATTCCGCGCATGATATCAGCATTCTGGAGCTTGGGAACGCGTTGAGAAGCAATGTCCAGAATCTTCTCCAGCCAATCCGTAGTTGGACGCTGCGGGAAATTGTCAGGGTCTACGCCCTTCTCACCGAAAAAATCACCGACCAGAGTTTTGTCCTGAGCATCCGATCGGAAATATAAGGTCTTCGCCGAGTCGATGCAGGCTGCGCCACCACCTTTCATCCCGGGTGGATTGCGGAGGATTGCGACCTGGTGAAATTCGGTGACGATCGGCACATCGATTCCAGCCGCCTGCAATAACGGCTTCGTCCACTGGCCGGTTGCTACGAGGACATTGGGCGAGTGAATCTCTCCTTTGTCTGTTGCGACCCCTTCCACCTTGTCGCCATTCATCAGGATCTTCGTCGCGCGGGTTCTGGGTCGATATTCAACACCCATGGCTCGGCTGGCGTTAAGCAAATCTTGGGTCGCGATCAGAGCGTCGCCATAGCCCCCATTGGGTTCGTATGCCGCTGCAGGCTCGTCCTCCAGGTTCCAGTCAGGCTCCAGTTTCTTCAAATCAGCAAGCTCGATGACCTCGACGTTTGCGCCCAACTTTCTTTGCATGGCGACGTTCGCCCTTAGCAGTTCCACCTCTTGCCGGGGCACAATGCGAACGAATCCGGTTTTTCGAAACTCCGTGGGCTCTCCGACAATTTCTTTCCAATGTTCGAAGATTTCCAGACTCTTTACTGCGAGCTGCACCTCGGGAGGAAAGCAGTAGTGCATGCGAATCAATGCGGAGGAACGACCGCTTGCCCCTTGTCCGGCATGATCTTTTTCGATCACTACAACTTTTGTGCCGCCACGCCGCGCGAGATGGAAAGCAATGGACGCGCCCATGATGCCAGCACCTAAAATGACGTAGTCTGCTGAATTTCCGTTATTTCCGCTCATCCAACTACCTCCATCAAGATCGGATTGCGCTCCCACAAACGGCGAGCAGAGTAAAATTGTAGAGTTTCGACTTTGCCTTCGCCAATACATTCGGTATTACCCGAACCCATGCACGCGGCTCCACTTCGGAAGGTAACTCTGCGCATGGGCCCTGCGGACCGGGCTTACGTCCGCTTCGCCTACAGTCCGCTGTGGGAGTGCGTGGCCGCCTTTCGCGCGTGGATGGATCCCGGCCGTCATGCGCTGCTTCTACCATGGATGTCTCTCATGCTTCTTCTATTAATACCTGGGTCGAAGGGATCGATCTACCCGAACGAACGGGACCTGGCGATATGCCACATGGGTGGGCAGGCTGCACAATACTTGACCATACATCGCAATTCATTGTCGTACGAGAATGAGCGTCAGCTTGAGTTGTGTTGGGGTATTCAGCCGGAGTGGTTACACAATGGTGCCCAGCTCTCGGTTAAACGCGCAGCAACAAAATTCGGGGCAGTCGGTTTCAGGCTCGAGCGTTCGGGTTAGCAGCTGGTCTTTGAGTACACGTTGGCGTCGGAAGGATATGAAGCGCCCAACAGAACACGTTTGCATGTTCCAGATTTGAACGGTGCACTTACTTCGGTTCGAATTAACGGCCGCTCCAGGTCGGTTAGTCCCGGAGAATCGGTTATCGATCTTTACTAAAGGCAAGCTGGACGTTCGGATCAAGCCGAATCAGTTGACGAGCAAAAACAAGGCGATCTATGTTGCAACGTACAACCACGGATCAAAACCTATGTTTGCTCCTAGCTAGGAGTGAACGGCGGGTTTGGGATTGAATCGCCATTGCCGAAAAGGCCCATTCGGTTTCCGAACTTAACAGGTCATGCCTTTAGCCCGCAGCTGCCTTCTTGCTCGACTGCTCTTCGACTTGAATCCTGTGAAATTAACGATCGTGAAGCTCAAGCGCATGCACAATCGCGAAAGACCAGAATCTCCCAAGAGCTTGCGCGCCCTGAACGTTAGGATGAAGGTAAAAGGTCCCCTCACGCCCCTGTTCTGGAGTCAGATCGGTTTGAGAATGGGTCGCGAAGAAATCAAATGCAGCAGTGTCACCTTCATAAACGCGACCAGGCGTGCTTGAAAATGAATGAACTGTGGACTCGATCACTGGGAAATAGGTCTGAAGACGCGCGAGTCCAGGTTTGTCGTAGACTGCGTCGTTGTGGGTGTTGGGCGAGTACCAGGTTGGCCTGTTCACGATTGCGATGCTTCCCGGGTATTCAAGCAGAAGCCGTGAAATGATCGTGCGTAAATTCTCACCATATTGCTTTGCCGACACTGGAGCACCGTTCGTCCCGGACTCGGCGCTGTCGTTCGTACCCAACATTATTGAAAATATCAGAAGGCCCGGATGTTCCTTCTGGAGCCGTGTTGCAGCTCGCTCGATGATCGGAAAGTCCAGGTTTGAAGAAGGCAGAGCATCAACAGTAGTGTGTCCATCCTCACCTTGATTGGACATGAAAACACTGATTCCCGGAAGGTGCTCGCGAAGCAAATCGGTGCAGACGGCAGGCGGAGCCTGAGTACTTGGAGCGGGAATCTCCGAACCGAGTGTTATGCTGTCGCCAATATAAACGACGTCAACGGTTTTGTTGGAATTGCTGTCGGAAACCTGTGCCGCAGCCACTGAGGCGCTATCGTGATTGCCCGCGGTTGAGACGGAAATCACGATCAGCGCTACGACTCGATACAGTCGGCGGTTATGTAGCCGCTGCAAGGGCATGGGTGCTTCCCCCTTTCGTCCAAATTATGAAGGCTCCGTTGACGAGACACAGCACGAAAAGGTCTGGAGCGAATTCGACCTCGCCGCTTGCCAGCATGAGAAGCAGAAGGTCGGTTCTGAAAGCCCCCATCATCTTCAGTTGGGAAGATTCGAACTCCCGATGTTTGATTTCAGCCAAACCGAGTCTGGCGACCTCGTCTATCACTCCGAAGCTCCCCTCTTTTCCTCACTCCGTAAAGCGGACTTTCCAAATTACGGGGTCCTTTTGTCCTTCAAAGCTTACCCTCAGCAAATCACCTTCCTGCCTAATCTGAAGAGCTACTGCTCTGCCGCTCTCCGACTTGGCTGTAGCTTCACTCATCTTGATCTTACGGGGAACATAGAAGGACAGTATGTAACTGTCGCCCGCCACTGCCTGAGACGTCCCGTAAAGCGTGTTTGTGGAACCATCCCATCCTTGCTCGAGGATCGAGTACACTCCGGTAATGTGGCGTGAGTTGCCGATCAATTGGGGTCTGCCCAAGAGCGGATAGAGCAGAAATACGCGCGTATCGTGCGGTTCGATGGTCACCCACATCCCATCCTTATAAACTCCGGCCAGCTTCTGGTTCCAAGAGTCGAAGGCGATGTAGCTAGCGCCCGCTGGCAGTCCCAGCTTGTCGGTGAAAGTAAGGTCGCGGGTTGCCGTCTCGCCCCGCCAGTTGGTCATTCCCACCACATCGTAGACACCGGACGGGGCATTCACCTTCAGATCCAGGATCTCCGGATAGTTGTGGATGTAAGTATCCTCAGTCGTATAGTTGAAGAGATCCCAGAGCAGCAGATCGGTTCCGCGGCTGAATAAATCGATGGGAAGGATGGGTAGAGTGGGCAAGCTCATCTGCAACAACTTGACTCTCTCCTCCGGCAATTCGGGCGTCACGCTCGACAAACCATAGACCACGCCCGTCAGCGCGGTATAAGTAACCAGGGTGCGCGCTTCTGGCAGACTGGCGCCGAATCCTACTAAGTGGTCATCATGATCGCGCCCTTGGTTTATAACTTCTGGAGACCTTTTCCGCATTGCTTCCTCGACGCTCATGGGCAGCCCAACCTCGATTCCCTCACTCGCCATCGTGTAAACGACGATGTGGTTCAAGAAAGCATTGGCGTTGATGGAACTGAACATCACATAATCGCCCCGCCAGCTTGCGTACGAATCCTGCCCGTTGAAGTAGGAGTTGAAGTATCCGATTCCGTTCAGAGGCGTGCCGGTGGGTGCGCCGTCGATGAATCGCTCGGGTCCAATCGTCTCGCGGATCACCTTCAGGCGATTGCGATAGGCCACAATCGGATCGATGGACTTATCGTGGATTCGATCGAGGTCCACCCCGGGCACGTACTTCAGGTAGTCGTGCTCCCCGTCGAACATATAGTATTCGAACCCCAACTCATCCAGGGTGGTAAACTCCTTCTTTAGGAAGTCGAGAACCTCAGGATTCGTGTCATCCAGAGTCGGAGCATCGTAGTCCAGAACCATGCTCCCATCCTTTTGTTCTTCACCCCAATACCGGTGAGCGCCCTTGTAGCGCAGATACCAATCCGGATGCTGTTCCACGGCTCCGGCATAGCTGTTGGGGACGATCCATACACCAGGATGCAATCCCTTAGACTTGATGTAGTCGGCAAGCCACTTCGGCCCGTGCGGAAACTTCGTCTGGTCCCACTTTTCCGTCCAGTAGTGCTCTTTCTTGGCGTTCTCGTTCTTGGGGTCTAGGACGTAGTCGTATCCGTCATCTACGACGATGTATTCAAAACCGTAAGGCTTAAGATGCGCCGCAATCCAGTCCGTGTTACGGACAATGTCCGCCTCGGTTACATCGTTGTAATAGTTGTCCCAACTGTGCCAGACCGTCGGCGCCGTGCGGAAGTGCGAATCGTCAAACGGGACGTAGTGAGGAAGCCCCAGGGTCTTCGTGTAGTAATCCGGAATAAGGCGTATGACCGTATTCCCCGGGACCGGGATGGTGAGCTCGATCATCTCGGCGTTTTCCCGGCTGCGCTGCATCACGGTTTGGTCGGAGAAGCTAATCGCGGTGTCGGTCTTGCGGTCGAAAACATTGTGTAGATTCAAACTCGACACCTGGCCCAAGGCAAAATACATCACCTCGGGATTGCGGCTGGGAAGGAAGGAGGGATTCCGAGTCTCTCGCCCACCCTCGTAGCTGTGAATTTCGGCAGTCCCCATCCACTCGACCGGCACCCCCTGAGGGTCCAATAGGCGAGCTACGATGCGATCGCTCGGCGACGGCGCGTTGGCCGTTAGAACGGCGTCCGTCGAAGTGCTGGAAATCTTCAACGTATTGGGGAGCAACTCAATCAACCAGGCGGTTGCGGGCTTGGCGGTGCGAATCGAAATCTGAGTCCGGTGCTTAGGGTCATGCTTTACAACCGACAAGTCCGTCTCTGTCTTTTCAACCGACCAGTTCGTCAACGGGTTCAGGCCGCGTTCGCTTCTCAGATTCAACCGAACATCCGTCAGCACCGCACCCAATGTCTCGTGCGAAATGCTGAGTGTGTGCTGCGCCTCTTGGAAACTCACAACCCAACCCTCGCCTGCGATCTCAATGGGGTTGTCTGCCTTCGCCGGCTCTCCAACGGCGATCCAGGAAATCAAAACCATTGACAGAAAGAATCTGCTCATCTATCTCTCCTCACGTTTCAAATCCATACCCTCTCCAAGCAAGCACGCTGCAAGGCTCCCGCACGGATTGGTAAACGAACGGCACAAAACGAAAATGCTGCGGGTATCTCTTTGCACCCTCAACTCGCACGTCGAGTGCCGCTCCTCTAACTTCCAACTACCAGCGGGACACCTTCCACGTCGACGAGATTGCCTACTATTCCGGTCATCGATGTTGTGATCTTGTTTGCGCTGATTCTCTGATTTTCCAGCGATGATTTCTCCCGCAGCCATTGTAGCTACCCACCGGTATCTCTGTGTCCGAGAAGAATCCGGACTTATCCGTGACAGACCGCCGGGTGTCGCCACTGCTCGTGTTTTGCAGCTGCTCTGCGCCGAAACTCCTCCGGCCGATGCGGCAAGGACTGCCGCAAACACAGCGACCCATCGAGCAGCATATTTCAACTGCAAGATCAGTCCGGCAAACATGCATGTCCCCCGATGCTGAGTATTGAACTCAAGGCGACTCTAAGTTCGAGCGGAAAACGACTCATGCCATGTTTCCCCTGTGCTCTCGTCAGTCGGACACTATAGACCAGAGGTTGACCAGCATTAATGAATTCGGAATAACCCGAAATGTGGCTTGCCCTGTATCAAGAGACTGGTCATGCCAGTGCGACGGTATAAATCGAGCTGGTTCGGCTCAGGCCAAATCAATTGGAGCTCAAAAGCAATTGGCTTTAATGTGAAATTGACGTCTTATTTTCATTCCATCGCGAGAGAGATTCATCAGTCCGACGTGTCACATGACGAAAGATGGGCATTTCTTGCTATGCGGTTGGTGGACCGCTCCTGCATGTTGCTCACGAAGATGTTTTGAATTCGAACCCGAACGATTTACTAGAACAAGGAGGATTCTATGATTCGAATGGACGCAGACTCGGAATTCCGCTGCCTGACGGGCAACGGCGTGATGGCGACTTTCGTCCGGATATTTCTTGCTGTGATAGTTTTCATTCCTGTCTCCACCATCGCCGCGCAGACCTCCTTCCAGCCTTTTCTGGGCAGATGGGACTTGAGTTTGAAGTCGCCGAAGAAAGAGCTGCCTTCCTGGATCGAGGTTTCTCAGGAGCAGGGCAAGCCCAAGGTGGTGATGGTGGGGCTCACAAACCACGCGACACCGCTGACGCGGGTTCAATTCAAGGAAGGCGACCTCGAATTCGTCTCGCCCAAACGCGAGGTAGGCTTCACCGAAGAGATGACCTTCAAGGGAAAAGCTGTAGGCGGCCAACTGGTGGGCACTGTGACCGGAGCCAGCGGCACTTCATGGTCTTGGGTGGGCCGAAGAGCGTCAACTTTGAAGCGCACGGGTGCTCCGGCGTGGGGGAAACCGATTACTCTCTTCAACGGTAAAGACTTCACGGGATGGCAGTTCAGTGATCCCAGTCAGGCCGGCAAATGGAAGGTGGAGGACAGCCAATTGGTAACTCCGGACCACGGCCCCGAAATCATCACCATTGCCAAATTCCAGGATTTTGAACTTCACTTGGAATTCAACTGCACCTCCGCCGACCGATCTAACAGTGGCGTGTACCTGCGGGGCCGTTACGAAGTGCAAATCGAAACTGATTCCGTGCAGGAACCGCCCAGCCATCATACGGGCGGAGTTTACGGATTTATCGATCCCACACCTGAGCTGCCGCGCAAGACGGGATGGCAGACCCTCGATATTACTCTGGTGGGCAGGACTATTACAGTAGTGCAGGACGGCCAGAAGATCATCGACAACAGGGAAATTCCTGGAATAACCGGTGGCGCGCTAGATAGCCACGAAGGAATGGCTGGCCCAATCTATCTTCAGGGTAGCGAGAAAGGCAACGTGGCATTTCGAAATATCGTTCTGACACCCGCGCTGAAGTGATTCCAGCAGCACGAGGCAGTGGGGTTGGTCAAGAACGAGCGAGCCTCCTCTCTCCGCGTCGATGAGTATGTTTTCTCACTCGTGCGACCGCGATTGCAGGCGCCCGGGGGTGGATTTTCCAGTGTTTCAGCACGGCGGAACCGTTTCGGAAAATACCGAAGTTATTGACAAGGCTGAGTGCAGCAACCATAGACTCGCATCAGCATAATCTCGGCCCGGGGATCCGGAATCGAATGGCCCAATCTGGTGACGGTTCCCTGCGTGCGATTCGCACAACGTCGTCGATATGAGTGGATGAGCAAAATGTCGGAAATCGTTTCGTTTGCCCAAACGTGAACTTTTTGCGATCTTGACTTTTGATTAGAGGCCTTCGCAACAATTGAAATTTTCTCGCACAAATCGTGGCAAGGGGGATGTTATAGCTTCCCATTTCTATAGTTTAGGGCTCTGCGGCCGATTCAGGTCCATCATTTTCGTCGCTGTAGTTCTGTTGACCGTGCCATCGCTGCTGTTAGCACAGGCCACGATTTCTACCGGCAACGTTCAAGGAACGGTGACTGATCCCAGCGGCGCGCTGCTAGCCGGGGCAAAGATAACACCTAAAGATGGCGTTTGCAGTTCGCTCGCGGCCCGACTTAAATTCGGAGTATTCCGAAATCTTTCCAGTAATACTGGTCGAAGTAGATAGTATTCAAGGCGCCTCTGTTCCTCGATCTCAACCAAGTCCATGACTCGACATTTTCTGATTTTGCTTCTAGTCATTACCTCTTCCAGCGCATTAGCTCAGATGGTCGATCCACAGATTGACCGAGCCGATGAACCATTTTCGTATTTCAGCCACCCAACTGA
The DNA here is from genome assembly GCA_963701935.1 of uncultured Acidobacteriaceae bacterium. Taxonomy (GTDB): domain Bacteria; phylum Acidobacteriota; class Terriglobia; order Terriglobales; family Acidobacteriaceae; genus Sulfotelmatobacter. The sequence goes on from CAVPBT010000010.1 coordinate 946,928, forward strand.
CGTGATCGGGGTCATGGATGCGCGAGTGGGAACATTGGTCTCGCCTGAGGGATATCTTTTTACGGGCTACGGCGAACTGATGTTCTTTACCGGAAATCCGCCTCAGCCGGCATCGCAACGAGTAAAGACGCTTTACCGCGGATATTTCCCAATAGTTCAGTACAAATACCGCGAAGGCGCAATCGAATATCGGGTTTCTGCGTTTGCAGCCACTTTGGATGGCAACCCTGAATCGCCACTGATGAGCTTTATTCGGGTCATCGCCGTCAACCGGGGCAAGAACACTTTCGTAGGGCACTTCGCGGCTGGCATGCGATATCTGAATGAGGCGAACGCTGCCAGCGGCACTGGCGACAATCGGTTTTGGCGTCCTCTTACTCCAAAGTATCTTGGAAACAATTCGCAACCGGGGGTCGAATGGAACCCCGACTGGCAATACGCGTTCGCAAACGACGGCTTTCTGCGTGACGGCAAGGTCATGTATCTGTTTCCAACTGAAATAGCGCCCGTCCGGAGTCTTGTTCTGAAAGAGGCGCACAATCGACCGGCCGATTTGACGTCTCGTAAACTCAAAATCGAACAGACCACTCCAGCAGGAATTGTCCGCTACGACATCTTGCTCCAACCAGGAGCACAGCAGGTGTTGGAATTTCGAATGCCGTACGAACCACTCCCTCCTGATTCACCGTTGGTCGAGCAATTGCGAACAGCCTCGTTCGACGACTACTTGAATCGCACTGTGAAATTCTGGCAAGACATCTTTGACCGCGGGCTCGAGATAACAGTTCCCGAAAAGAAAGTAAATGATGCGTTTCGCGCCAACCTTGTCTACGACTTGATTGCTCGGGACAAGATCGGGGACCAATACGTTCAAACCGTGAACAAATTCCAGTATCACGCGTTTTGGTTGAGGGACTCTTCTTACATTGCACGCATGTACGATCTATCAGGGTATCCGGATTTCGCTCGGCAAGTTCTAGACTTCTTCCCCGGGTGGCAACAATCGGACGGGAACTTTGTCTCGCAAGGCGGCCAGTTTGATGGTTGGGGCCAAGCGATGTGGGCATATGGCCGTCATTATCAAATCACACACGACAGACACTTCGCAGAGAAAGTCTATCCAGCGATGCAGAAAGCGGTCGCCTGGTTGAAAGAAGCACGAGCAGATGACCCGCTTCATCTCATGCCAGCGACAAAGCCGGGGGACAACGAAAATATCGTTGGCCATGTGACCGGCCACAACTTTTGGGCGCTCGCCGGCCTGAAAAACGTCATCTTCCTAGCCGAGGATCTCGGCCATACGGATGATGTCCTAGATTATCGACGGGAGTACGACGACTTTAAAGCGACCCTTCTGACGGCCCTGCATAATATAACGAAGCAGACCAACGGGTACATCCCGCCTGGTCTTGACACATTGGGCGGACAAGACTGGGGCAATATGCTCAGTGTATACCCTGAGCAGGTCCTCGATCCCATGGATCCGCTTGTAACTGCCACACTGAATGCTACCCGTGCCAAGTATCAAGAGGGAATCATGACATATGGGGACGGGCGGTGGCTACATCTATATTTAACGCTGAAGAATACAGAGACAGAGACAATCCGCGGCGATCAGCGGCTAGCGATAGAAGAGCTCTATGCAGTGCTTCTTCATACGGCTTCTACGCATACGGGCTTCGAATTTTCCATATTTCCTTGGGGCGACCGTGACTTTGCAAACAATCTTGCGCCCCACGGATGGTTTGCCGCCAAGTTCAGAGCTGCACTGCGGAACATGTTGGTCAGGGAGCAAGGCGACGAACTACACTTACTCTCCGTCATTTCGCCTGAGTGGATAAAGCCTAATCAAAACATAGTCGTCAAGCGAGCGCCAACGGATTTTGGCGAGGTAAATTTCAATTTGAGGTCAGATGGCAGCGGTGCAACGATCGTTTTCGACAATCATTTAAATCCTTCACCCCGGCAGACCCAAGCCTCACCTCGCGCACTGATCCTGCATTTGCCCTGGTTCATGCGGACGACTGAAGTGGTTGCTGACGGAGCGCGGCTCCCTGTCAATCATGATGCGGTGACTCTTCCAATCGCAACAAGACGTGTGCGCCTTACTTGGATCAAACAGCCAAATACTCCTGAGCTGAGCTACGCGAAAACAGTAGAGCAATACAAAGCTGACTACCGGCATCACTACGAAGAGTGGCAACGCACCGGACGACCTTCAAGGTAACCAATGTCGACTGAAGTAATGCAAACGACAAGCGCCGCAAACGCGTCGTCGAAACTCGTCGCAAAGCCACGGCTGATCTCTGTGGATGTATTCCGCGGGATGTCGGTGGCGGCCATGATTCTTGTGAATGACCCTGGTGACCGTTTCCATATCTATTGGCCACTCGCGCACGCAGAGTGGAATGGCTGGACGCCTACTGATTTAATATTCCCGTTCTTCTTGTTCATACTTGGCATTTCGATCGTACTGTCGTTCAGCTCTCGCTGCGCAAGTGGAGCAACCAAGAGCGAACTCCTGGCACATTCACTGAAACGCAGTGCAATTATCTTCGCGCTGGGACTCTTTCTTTCGGCTTTTCCAGTTTTTGATCTGCACAGCACGCGTATATTTGGCGTTTTGCAGCGGATTGCGCTGGTGTATCTAGCAACCTCAGTAATTGTGCTTTATACGAGCCGAAAGACTCGGTACATAATTTGTTTGGCGATTCTCCTCGGCTACTGGGGGCTGATGGCTCTTGTGCCCGTCCCTGGGCATGGTGCGGGAGTCCTCACAATGGATGGATCTTTGGCAGGCTACATTGATCGTAAGTTGCTGTACAACCATCTTGCCGTGCCCTACACTTTCGATCCAGAAGGGCTCCTCAGCACACTTCCCGCTATTGCCAGTTGCTTGTTTGGAGTATTCGCAGGTGAATGGATGCAAGAAATGGACGGAGAACGAATCCGCAAGTTGCTAACTAGCGCGTTGATATTGGTAATTGTGGGCTACATTTGGAATATCTGGTTTCCGATAAACAAGCACCTGTGGACTAGCTCGTATGTGTTGCTGACTGCGGGGATTGCAATGGCAATCCTAGCCTTCTGTTATTGGGCTATAGACGTGCGCGGCTGGCGAAGATGGGCGCAACCCTTTGTTTGGTATGGTGTGAACCCTCTAGCTCTATACTTCGTCGCAGTCTTGCTCTCTCGAACCATGAATCAGTATCCAATTCATGGTACATCTTTGAAGGAACTGGTGTTTCGGGCATTCTACTTGCATCTTTCTGCCAATCCGTATTTGGCCTCGATGCTTTATGGATTGACTTACGTCCTATTGTTCTGCGTAATCGCGTGGGCGTTGTTCCGAAAGAACGTTTTCATTCGCGTTTGAAATTGAGAAAGTGGGAGGGAGGTATGCTTCGAACCGCCAGGCATGCTGTTCTGCTACTGCTTTTGACAAATCTAACCCTTCTACCCCTGTCGGCTCGTTCACCAAAGCAACAGCCGAAGGTGCTGCGGTTCGAGGTTTCCTTCGCTCGCGAATTATCAGGCGAGCCCCTAGATGGAAGAGTGCTATTGATGATCTCGACGGATGGGAAGAGGGAGCCTCGCTTGCAATTCTTCGGCGAGCGTACTTGGCAGGCGCAGCAGGTCTTCGGTGTTGATGCCGACGGGCTTCAGCCCGAGCAGTCCACGATAGTTGACGGCTCTGTACTAGGTTTTCCCATGAAGAGCCTGGACGAAATTCATCCCGGTGACTACTTTGTCCAAGCGCTACTCAACCGATATACGACCTTCCATCGATCAGATGGACACACGGTCAAACTGCCGCGCGATGAAGGAGAGGGTCAGAAATGGTCAAGAAAGCCGGGGAACCTTTACAGCGAGCCGGTGAAGGTCCACATCGATCCGGAGGCCAGCGGTACCATCCGCGTCCGCATGACACGAGTCATTCCTCCCATAGAACCGCCAAAGAATACGAAATACGTTAAGCACGTTCGCATCAAGAGCGACCTGTTAAGTACTTTTTGGGGCGAACCAGTTTATCTTGGCGCAAACGTTTTGCTTCCAGAGGGATGGGAGACCCACCCCGACGCCCATTTCCCATTGGTCATTGAGCATAGCCACTTTGAGAGAGACTTCGACATCCGTACCGAACCGCCAGCCACCGATTCGAAAGGCGATGAACGTCAGGAACAGGAATACGCCTATAAGTTCTATCAGGACTGGACCTCCGGTCGCCTTCCCCGAGTGCTCCTCATTGAAATTCAGCACCCGACACCCTATTACGATGACTCATATGCGGTGAACACAGCGAATGAAGGACCCTACGGCGATGCCATCACCCAAGAACTAATACCCTATGTAGAAAAACAGTTTCGCGGGATCGGCCAGAGCTGGGCGCGTGCCATGTTTGGAGGCTCTACCGGAGGGTGGGAATCTTTAGGCGAGCAGATCTTTTACCCTGACTTTTTCAACGGAGCCTGGGCGTGCTGCCCCGATCCCGTGGACTTTCGTGCGTACCAGATTGTAAACCTCTATTCGGATCACAACGCTTTTTGGCGAGAGGGTCCTTGGGGCTCCGTTCCTCAGCCGGACGATCGTGATCTGGACGGGAGGATTGACTGCACCATGGAGCAGGTCGCCCGCCTTGAACTGGTGCTGGGCACTCATGGGAGATCGACCAGAGATAACAATAGCTGGCAAGCGGTGTTTGGCCCTGTGGGTCCGGATGGATACCCGAAGCCAATTTGGGATCCCCTGACCGGTGTGATTGATCACGACGTAGCGACCTATTGGCGCGACCATTACGACCTCCGGCAGATCCTTGAACGCGACTGGAAGACGCTTGGTCCAAAGCTGGTAGGTAAGATTCATATCGTTGTCGGCTCCCGGGACACGTTTTACCTCGATGTTGCTGTACGAATGCTGCAGCAGTTCCTGGAGAGCACAAATGATCCCTATTATGCGGGCTACGTGAAGTTTGGGCCGCATCAGCCCCATGGCTATAGCGAGGATCCACACCTGCCGGGGGAACTCGGCGGTTTAGTTGAGCGACAACGGGTGCTGCCCGAAGCAGTCGAGTGGATGCTCAAATCCGCGCCAGCTGGGGCCGACATTTCCAGTTGGCGGTATTGAACGCGGGCCAAGCGCAACTTCACTGCTTTGTACGAAGCAATTCGGTGGCGCCCGACCATTCGGAAATGACCGAATCACTTGCAACGTAACCGTCCTGCATACATGCTTAGCTCCTCATTTTGCTTGTCGTAGAACCGGAGGGGGAACATGACCGGAACACAACTTGTTGGTGCATTAATCTTGCTCATTTTGTCTTGGACCGTCCCCAGTTGGGCTGACACCAGTGGCACCATCCGCGGGACAGTAGCTGACACCAGCGGTGCAATTCTGCAAGGCGCCAAGGTTTCGGTCACCAACAATGAGACCGGCGAAGTTCGCGGGACAATTTCGGATGCGAATGGCAGGTTTGAATTGCTGCTGCTGCCTGTGGGGACCTACAGCCTTCGCGCGGAGCACACGGGCTTTCAAAGTGTTGTCCTTAGCACAATTCAGCTCACGGTCAATCAGGTGGCTACCTTTGATGTCACCTTGAAAGCAGGCGGCTCTGAAACTGTCATAACTGTAGAGGCACATGCGCTGCAGGTTGATACTGCCAGCAGCCAGCTCGGAACGGTCATTGACAGCAAACCCATTCTTGATCTTCCACTCAATGGTAGAAATGTGTACCAGCTGATTGCTCTGCAGCCCGGTATTACCGTCACAAATAGTAACAACCGCAGTCCCGCCCTTAGCGGAACAGACACAGGGCCGGGCAGCGCGGTTCCGCTGGCCTTCTCAAGCGGAGGCGGCCGCCTGACCATGAATAACTTCATGGTGGATGGCACGGACACTAATGACATGTTCATGAACCAAGCAGCAGTACAGATTATCCCGGATGCGGTCGAGGAATTTCGCGTCATCACCAACACGTTCAATGCAGAATTCGGAAGAAACTCAGGCTCGATCGTCAATATCATTACGAAGTCAGGCTCCAACCGCTGGCATGGGGACCTTTTTGAGTTTGTGCGGAATGACAAGCTGAATGCCAGCAATTTCTTTGAGAGGCCAGTTATAAGCCCAACAACCGGTTTGGAGAGCGCAACTAAGGCCAGTTATAAGCTCAACCAGTTTGGAGGCACATTAGGCGGGCCGATTGTGAAGAACAAGACATTTGTCTTTGGCAGTCTTCAAATCTCGCGTGAACGCCGTGGACTGCCTGGAACGATTCATGCTGTATACACTGACGCGCAAAGAAACGGAGATTTTTCTGCCGATCTGGCCAACTCCGGGGGAGAACTTCCCGGAACGCTAGCGAACAATCTGTGCCTACCACGTGACAGCACAAATTGCACTCTTTTCACAGTCGGCACTCCCTACAGCACGATCTTCCCCGGCGGGCAAATCCCGGCTTCCTTTTTTGACCCAGTTGCCCAGAATATTCTAAACAAGTTCATCCCCCGCCCCAACGTCGGCGCGGGCAACTTTGTCAGCACCCCTGTACAGCCGAACGACTCAGTTCAGTGGACAATCAAAATCGACCAGCAGTTGAACCCAAAGCAAAAACTGTCGGGCTTCTATTACTTTAATAACAATCCATCGCAACTACAAGAGAGGCTCCCTGGTTTCCCAGAGGAATCTAGACTTCGCGCCCAGGACTTGGGTCTGAAGGATTTGTGGATGGTGAGCGGAAAAACGTTCAACGAATTAGGAGTCGGTTTTCTGCGGACGACCAGCGTCAACGGTCCAGTGAGTGGCGCTTTCCCTTCATCTTATGGATTTACAGGAATTATGGCGTCTGCGCCAGCATCTGCCAATGACTTGCCATTTATTGCAATTCAGGGATCATCATTGGCTTTCGGTGGAACTGGTGGCGTGTTCGGAGGTTTCCAGAATACTTATCAAATAAACGATAACTTTACCAAGCTGGTGGCCGGAAGTCACACTTTGAAGTTCGGCGGCGATTATCGTCTGATTAAGTATGTACAAAACCTTCCAACCAATAACGATGGATCTTTTTCCTTCAATACGACGGCCAGCAACACGACCGGAGATCCGTTTGCAGACTTCGTGCTGGGGCTGCCGGCCAATTATGAACAAGGCAGCACTTCAAACCAGAGACTACACTCGCACGAACTGAATTTCTATGGACAAGACACCTGGCAAGCTCGCCCCAACTTGACCATAAATTATGGGCTGCGCTGGGAGCTCAACACCCCTTATGTTGAAAAGAACAATGAGTTGAATTTCATTCAGCCTCCGGCTCCTGGACAAACGCCAGCTCAATCGAGGAGCTTTCCCACTGCGCCTCCCGGTTACCTATTCGCAGGTGACCCAGGCGTCGCCCGCGGAATAGTGCGTCCACAATATCGCAACTTCTCGCCGCGAATTGGCCTTGCCTTTAGTCCATCCTGGTTTGGGCCGGGGAAATTGGTTCTCCATTCGGCTTATGGCATGTTCTACAACCCCATTGAGCAGTTTGTACTACTGCAGTTGAATGGCGAACCGCCGTTTGCGAACGCATCTTTTGTTTCCGATCCTGGGTTCGCCACGCCTTTTACAAATCAAGCCGGCGCATCTCTCCCCAACCCTTTTCCATTTGTTCCGCCAGCACCAGGAACCCCAGTCGATTTTTCTCAATACCTGCCGTTAATCCAATTCGGTGAACTGCTGCCGAATCTGCGCAGCCAATATGTGGAACAGTACAACGCAGGTCTTGAATACCAAATCAGTCCCTCGCTTGTTTTCGGAGCGGCTTACGTTGGTAGCCAGGGACATCATTTGCTGGGCAGTTACGATGCAAATCATGGGAATCCCGCTTTATGTCTGCAAATAGATGCTAACCTTGGGCCAGGTACATGTGGACCGGGTGGGGAGGACGCGACCTATCAGCTTTCCTCAGAACAGACGATTTATGGAACCCGTCCTTTTGGTGCGTTTGCCAACAGCAACGGGTCGGAGGACTATGTTGACGTAATTGCGATCAACTCCATATCGCAGTCCTCATATAATTCGGGGCAATTTCGCTTGCAAGGTCACGGTAAGGGCCATGAATTCCTCGCGTCTTACACGTTTTCGAAGTCAATAGACAACGCCTCTGGATTTCAGAACCTGCTGAACCCGGATTGTTATAAATGTGACATTGGCCTATCCGCGTTCGACGCCCGCCACCATTTCATCTTCAGCTACACGTACGAACTGCCGCTGAAGCGATTCGCTTCATCCGGAGTGCGTCAAAAATTAATTGCCGGCTGGGAGATTGGGGGAATCTACACTTACCAGAGCGGCAACCCAATCTTTATCGTAGACAACAGCGACGACAATTCATTACAAGGCACCTTCGATGGATTCAATGCCCCAGATCGACCCGATCTTGCGGGGCCTATCCATACGCTGGACCCCCGCAAGACGATTTGTGCGCCAGGAGTCACCCCCTGCTCACCAATCAATCCTGGCTTCGATACCTCCGCGTTTGCTCTGAATGCATTGGGAACAATAGGCACTTCGCGACACAGTTTCTTCTCCGGTCCTCCGATAAACAATTTGGACTTTACCGCGATCAAGCGGACTTCATTTGGGGAACGCTACAGCCTCGAGTTCCGCACCGAAGTCTTCAACCTGCTGAACCATCCACAGCTGTTGAATCCTATCGGAGACTTTTCCAGCGTCAACTTCGGCAACGTCATTGCCGCGCGCGATCCTCGTTTCATTCAGTTCGGTATGAAATTGGACTTCTAACGTTGGATCTTTGGCACGGGCTTTAAGATAGTGCCTGCAATTGGACTAGTCATGACGGAGTTGTTGCTTGACGGCAGCGGCAAAACCGTGGACATTTCAGCTTTTCGGCTCAGTCGGTTCGAGGAAGACAAGCCGATTAGGGCAGAGTGTGAAGATCAAAGCGACTAGATCAAAAAGGGGGTCTGATTATTGTGACTCGGGGAATCACGATTTCTCTTTCGTTGTTTTTATTGTGCACACATGTTGCCACAGCCCAACAGCAACGGGATCCAATTGGACGTGCGCGGGCGCAGATATCCTTTACGCGCGACGTAAGCGCAACGCCTGTGGACGGGCGAGTTTTCTTGTTGATTTCAAAGAACGACAAGAAGGAGCCCCGGTTCGAAATTTCAGAAGATGAAACAAAGTCTCAGCAGATTTTTGGCATCGACGTTGACGGTCTTGTCCCAGGTAAATCTGTACTGATGGATGGCACTGTCTTGGGTTATCCCGTGAAGAGCTTGGACGCTATTCCCGTGGGCGATTACTATGCGCAAGCAGTGTTCCATCGTTACACTGTTTTCCATCGATTAGACGGCCATGTCACAAAACTTCCCAGCGACGAGGGAGAGGTCCAGCGATGGTGGTCCAAGCCCGGTAACTTTTATAGCGACGTGCAGCGGATTCATGTCGATCCAAGTGGTGTTTCCGTTAGCATCAGCATGACCCACGTGATCCCGAACATTGAATCAGCAAAAGACACTAAGTACGTCAAGCATGTTGTCCTACAGAGCAAGTTGTTGACCCAGTTCTGGGGAGAGCCCATGTATTTGGGTGCGATCGTCCTGCTGCCGGAGGGATGGGATATCCGAGGCGTGGATTGCCGGTTTGCACCAGTAACTGCGCGGGCGCATGGTTGAACTGGTCGGTGCGCATGGACTTGATGAAGCAAAGTTCGTCCATGTGCTTTTCGAGATAGGGCAGGCGATCGGAAACCCATTGGCCGCTGCTCCCGCTCTGATGAAATGGATATTGGGGACCAAGAAGCTTTGGAATGCCGGTGATGAAAGCAAGTCGTTTGCCGACTAAGAAAGAGGCGGGACAATCCTGGCCGTCGAGTTTGGCGAGTTCGGGCTTGTAGTCGAACAGTTCCAACATGCCCTTTGAGCTGGGCCTCGCGGTTGGGTACCACACCCGTCGTGCCAACAGAGAGCACACTTGGTTTGTCTTCGAGACCAAGCCCTGGCGACTGCAGAAATCGTTGAGCGACCTGAACGGAGCAGACGTCTACGTGCACGGTGGCACTCCTGCCGGCGTGTTCCGCGAGTTGCTCAGTGCCTTTGTGAGGCACCGCAATCAACCAACGGTGCGGCAGATGACTGTGATCTTTGAGGCACTGCAGAAAAACCTGCGGCCCATTCTTCAGGAGACCGGCGCCGCTTCGGTGTTCGCGGCCAGCGTTTTCAGGCGGCTTAGCGTGTACGCCAGTGCGCTGGCCGATGAGCTCGTGAAGCGGTGAACTCGCAATTCAGGACCAGGACATCGAGAATGGCTAAGAGCGTTACCTGCGCGGGCGATTTCCCAGCCAATACAAACAGAGCACGTTTTCTTCGGCGTTGCGCAACCAGGTCGCAACTTCTCTGACCTGAAAAGGCTGATCTCCGGGGCCAAGGTCACGATTGAGCAACTCTGTGATTTCTTCAGCCGTACCTGGGTTTTTGATCTTGTTCAAGGCTCGCAGAATATGCTCGTCGAGATGGTGGTTCACATTTGGAACCTGGTGCATTGGCGGTTTTCGGGCTTGAAGGCGGACCTGTTGAAGGATGCTCATTTCGTGTGCGGTTTGGTGCTGCAAAACAAGAGCAGCGTCAGAAGGAACGGGTCGGTACCAACTGGAGAATCAGTCTGCGAATTGCCTCCGGTTGATGCTCCCCGGCAGCACCCGCCAAAGTGTACGTCCGTTCAAAGCCGTTGAGCCCTTCAACTCGCAGATCCCAATTCTCGCTGGCTCGCGATCCGGCGATCGACACCCGCCACTCTCCGCGTTTGTCGCTGAGTGCGTGCTCGATACTCGCAGCGATTTCTCTCCACAACTGAGCATCACCGAGATTCTGCAGCTCAATCGCCACTGGCATCGCATAGCAATTTTAGCCGAAGAACTCGCCGCCCATTCGTTGGTGGTGCAAACCGCTAGTTCTTCGAAATCACGCCGTGAGGATCAATCACGAACTTTTTCGAAGCGCCTCGGTCAAAATCCTTATAGCCGCGCGGAGCATCGTCCAAAGTTATTACCTCGACGTTCACAGCTTTAGCAATGCGAATTTTGTCATGAAGAATTGCCTGCATGAGTTGCCGGTTGTACTTCATCACGGGGCACTGGCCAGTGGTAAACACGTGAGACTTCGCCCAGCCAAGACCAATGCGTATGCTCAGACGGCCAACTTTTGCGTTGTCATCCACGCCACCAGGATCTCCGGTGACGTAGAGGCCGGGAATGCCGATCGCTCCCGCAGCACGCGTAATCGTCATCAATGCATTTAGAACAGTGGCGGGAGCCTCGTGCGACGCTGCTGTACCGTGTCCGCGAGCTTCGAACCCCACGCAGTCGACGGCACAGTCAACTTCGGGTATGCCCAGAATTGACTCAATCTGTTCCGCAACTGACGCATTCCTCGAAACATCGACCGTTTCACAACCAAAACTGCGGGCCTGAGCCAATCGCTCAGGAATCAAGTCACCAACTATGACGACGGCAGCGCCCAAGAGATGACAGGCAGCCGCACATGCCAATCCAACCGGACCAGCGCCAGCAACGTACACAGTCGAGCCAGTTGTCACGCCAGCCGTAACTGCGCCGTGGTATCCCGTGGGAAGAATATCCGATAGACACGTCAGATCACGAATTTTGGCCATTGCTTTGGCCTTGTCCGGAAACTTCAATAGATTGAAATCAGCATAGGGCACCATTACGTATTCGGCTTGTCCACCAACCCAGCCGCCCATGTCCACGTAGCCGTATGCTGCACCCGGCCGGGAAGGATTCGTGTTAAGACATACTCCAGTTGCACGCTCTTTGCAATTTCGGCAGCGCCCGCAGGCAATATTAAAAGGAACTGAAACCAGATCGCCTTTCTTAACGAATTCAACGTCACGGCCGGTTTCTATCACCTCGCCGGTGATCTCATGTCCGAGCACAATGCCTTTCGGCGCCGTGGTGCGCCCCCGGACCATATGCTGATCACTCCCACATATGTTGGTAGAGACGATCTTTAGGATCACTCCGTGCTCGCACTTACGATTTCCCAAAGCGAGTCTTGGAAAATCGATACTCTGCACTTCGACCACGCCGGGTTCAATGTAGGCTACGCCTCGATTATCTGCCATAATGTCCTCGTGCCGGTGGATGTAACTTAGAATGCCGCCGCGCCGGCCTCTGCGACCTCATGGTCTTGGTGGCCCGAGCCGCCGCTGACACCAATCGCGCCGACAACCTTGCCATCCCGTTTCAACGGTACACCCCCAGCAAAAATCATGATCTTGCCGTCGTTGGAAGCATGAATGCCAAAGAACTGCCCGCCTGCCTGAGAGTGCGTTGCCAGATCCTTTGTGGCGATATCGAATGCACGCGACGTGTAGGCTTTCTTCATCGAAATGTCGATACTTCCGATCCAGGCACCATCCATTCGCACGTGCGAGACCAGATTGCCACCCTGATCAGCCACAGCAATATTCATTGGTTGGCCTATTTGTTTTGCTTTCTTTTCTGCCGCCGCGATTACGCGACCCGCATCTTCTAATGTCACCATTTGTACTTTCCTCCAATTCTCTCGTATTACAAGTACTGCTAAGCAAGATACGGATCAATCAGTTCGGGCGCTTCCGAATGCTCCTTTTCCGGATTATGTAGTCGGCTAATGTAAACGAGTGCCGAGACATACCCTTGTTTCCGTCCTGTAATGGATCCGAAGTGTGTTTCGGAATGTTCCGAATCGGTTGATGGCAACGGCTTATCACCGTTCTTTCTGCGGAGCTGCTCCGGGCCACCTTGTCCCTTATTGTGCACAAATCTTCACAGCGAAGCAAAGGAGAAAATGACTACCGCCGCCCGCCTCGAAGTTGCCTTTGCAGACTTGGCGGAATGCGGTTCGGTGATCCACCGGCTGACGTTGGCTGTACCGGAGGTTGGGGCTGCGGTTGTGTCTGAACCCACGGCTTCATCTTCGCGCTGTTCGGTTGTATCAGACGATCAATCTCGGCCTTGCCCCACATCACGAGGAACTCTGGATCGCAGCTTTCTGCCTGTGCAGTAATTCGCTTTTCTTGCACTCCAAAGATCACTCGGTCAACCATTTTCTGGGTTTCCGCCCGCGCCTTTTCTAAGGATTCAGCTTCAAAGAAAATCAATCCCTCTTGGCGCTTTCCTTCGTCTGTCCATTCGACCGAGACACGGTAGATACTCATTAGAATTTCTCCTTCGCGACTGCGGGCATGGAGCTTTCCTCGGCTAATTCTCTCGCTGACGGAGCGCGGCCCTGTAGTTACGACGGTCATTTACACCGTTGCCCTTTTTGCAAGCATAATGACCTTACGGCTACTTCGGACAGAGGCGAGAAAGAATTCACCTGCCCGCAATGCGGTGCCGTCTATGAATGTACCTACGAAGACCTTCCATCACGCGAGCGAGGAAAGCGAGGAATGCGAGGACTGCGGAGCTACCGTTCACTCTTGGAACGGCTCGCGAGACTATGAGGATTGGAAGCTCATTCGTCACGGTCGTGTAGGCAAATATAGGAACAGAAGCGGCCCGTCGTAGTGACCGGGCCGCTTCTGCTCTATGCTGTCGCCGAAACGGCCAGTGTCGTGCTGAACGCCTTGTTGATCTCGACCGAGCCGCAAAAACGACCAAAGCAATTGTGGCCATTTTGTGGCCAGAGCAGCCATGAATTGCCATTAATGGCCACAACTTCCTGCTTTTTAGAACGAACCCTGCGCGTCTCTAAACGAAAGCGAACTGTTTAATTTTCTGTTAGTTACAGAACGGCAGCTCTAGCGGCAGAATCCAGGCTCTCA
>CAVPBT010000011.1:0-534659 GCA_963701935.1 uncultured Acidobacteriaceae bacterium
GGACGCCGTGCGCGCGATGTGTAACAAATCGTAGAGACGTAGCTTGCTAGGTCTCTGCCGGCAGAATTGGTGAAGGTCTATTTTCGAGGCGGTGCCGGCGAGACGTTGCAAGCAACGTCTCTACGCAGGAGGTTTTTATGGGACTCAAAACTCACGGAACGATGGCGGTGGACTGGGAGAACCGGATCGATTTCGACCGGCTGCGCCGCGAGCGTCTGCAAAAAGCAAAAGATCTGCTTGCGAAGTCGTCGATGGGATCGTTGCTCTGCTTCGACATGAACAACGTGCGCTACCTGACCTCGACGCACATTGGCACTTGGGCGCAGGATAAAGCCAACCGCTTCACGCTGCTCCCGCAAAACGATGAGCCGATTCTGTGGGATTTCGGATCGGCCGCCAAGCATCACGCACTGAATTGCTCCTGGCTCGGGCCTGAGCGATCACGTCCGGGAATTTCCATGCTGCGCGGCGCGATGACGCCCGAGATGGGCCGCGCCGAAGACGTCGCCAAGAAAATTCGTCTCGAACTCGAAATGCGTGGCCTGCACAAAGAGCCGGTCGGCATCGACATCATCGAACTGCCGGTATTGTTTGCGCTGCAGCGCGAAGGCATTGAAGTCGTCGATGGACAGCAACTCATGTCCGAAGCCCGCGTCATCAAGACGCAGGATGAAATCGCTCTGCTCAACACGTCGGCCATGATGGTCGACGCGGCCTACGACGAACTCTACCGCGCGATGAAGCCGGGCCTGCGCGAAAACGAAGCCGTCGGGCTGGTCAGCAAGGTTCTTTACGATCTGGGCTCAGAATATGTCGAAGCGGTGAACGCCATTTCCGGCGAGCGCTGCAACCCGCATCCGCATGTGTTCTCCGATCGCGTGCTGCGGCCGGGCGATCCCGTGTACTACGACATTCTGCACTCCTACATGGGATATCGCACCTGCTACTACCGCTGCTTCACGGTCGGCTACGCGTCGCATGCGATGGTCGATGCCTACAAGCGCTGCCGCGACTATCTCGACGCCGCGATTGAACTGGTACGGCCCGGCCGCACCACCGCTGAGATTGCAGCAGTCTGGCCGAAGGCCACCGACTTCGGCTTTCCCAACGAAGAGGCCGCCTTTGCCCTGCAGTACGGCCACGGCATCGGCCTTGCGATCTGGGAGAAGCCGGTGATCAGTCGCCTGGTGTCGTTCGAGCATCCGGTGGAAATCAAGCCGGGCATGGTGTTCGCGCTGGAAACGTTCTGGCCTTCGACCGACGGCTGGAGCGCAGCGCGCATTGAAGAAGAGATCGTGGTCACGCCGACGGGGCACGAAGTCATCACACGCTTCCCGGCGGAACAGCTTCTGGTGGCGGGCGCGCACTACTATACGGTGAACGGTCCGCTGCCGACTACAAGAGAATCCGAATCTGCGCCCAGCGAACGCGTGCTCGAGATGATCGAAGCCAGCGCCAAAACGGAGCGGGTAGGAGTTTAGGACTGAAGGCCATAGTTCCAAAAGACGACGGCCCTCCCCAATAAAACTATGGCCTTCAGTGTGGTTATGCCCGCTCTCGAGATGGCGCAGGAAACCGGCAAGCTCATTGCCTGGCGAAAGAAGGAAGGCGACCGTGTCGCCAAGGGTGAGCCGCTCCTCGAAATTGAGACCGACAAAGCCGTTGTAGAAGTGGAAGCCCCCGCCGACGGAATCCTTGCTGGAATCACGGCGTCCGAGGGGTCCGACATTCCGGTCGGTCAAACGATTGCATGGATCGTTGCGCCCGGCGAAAAGCCTCCCGTTGAAAGCGAACGGGCGGCACCCGCTGCGCGCGCTGGATCGCACGCGAAGCCTGAGTCGGCTACTGTCGCGGTCACGCCGGCCAGCGCAGCGCCACCAGCGCCTGTATCAAGCGCGAAGATTTCTCCCAAGGCGCGCCGGCTTGCCAAAGAATTAGGTGTTGACCTTGCGACTGCGCGCGCCTCCGGTCCAGGCGGAGAGATTCTTGCGTCGGATGTTCAGGCGGCGGCCTCAGCACCCACCTCCTCAGGCGCGCCAGAGAAGAAATCCTGGAGCATCGAAGTTCCCAGCTCGCTGGGCCGCATCATGGCCGAGCGAACCACGCAGAGTTGGACCAGCGTCCCTCATTTCTTCGTCAGTCGTGAGATGGAAGCGACTGCGCTCAACCACTATCGTGAAAGCATTGTGGATGAGATCGAGCGGGCACATCAGGTTCGCGTGACTCACACCGACCTGCTGGTGGCACTGACGGCGCGCGTGTTGTTAAAGCATCCGCGCTTGAATGCCAGTTGGGGCGCCGAGGGAATTCGCCTGCACGATTACGTGAACATGGGGATTGCGATCGCAGTCAATGACGGCGTGGTGGCCGCGGTCGTTCACAACGCGGATACCGCGAGTCTGGCGGAGATTGCGATCCTGCGGCGCGATGTGGCCGAGCGGGCGCGGGCAGGGAAGTTGCGGCCCGCCGACATCGCCGATGCCACGTTTACGATCAGCAATCTCGGCATGTATCAGGTCGATCAATTCAGCGCGATCATCACCCCTCCACAGGCCGCGATTCTCGCGGTGGGCAGCATTGCCGACCGGGTCGTCGTGGTTCAAGGCCAGCCCGCGGTTCGACCCATGATGACACTGACGATCTCGTGCGACCATCGCGTTGCCGACGGCGCCCGGGCCGCGCTCTTTCTAGCCGACCTCGCGGAAGCGACCCGAGAGCCAGCCAAAATCCTGCCATAGAGACCCGCTCCGAGCGCCTAATCCTTCTCTGGACGGCGAACGAATGCGTCCGAGTCCACCGGCTTGTTGCTCTCGTGCGACTTGCGTTTTTGGGCCCGAACTCGACGCCACAGAACTTTCAAGAAGGTCTGCACCACGGGAGAAGGATCCCGTTCGCGATAGGCCGCCAACAGTTCCGTGCGCGCCCGCACTCCCGCCAGGCGGCGGAAGACGACGTCCTTGCGCTGCAGATTTCCAATACACTTCGGCACGATCGACAGTCCAATGCCCGCGGCAACCAGGCTGAGCGTAGTCTGAATCTCCACCGTGCGCTGCACGACGAAGGGCCGAAAACCTGCCTTCAGACAGAGGCCTATGACGTATTCCGTCCAACTCGGACGAGGATGGTCCGGGTAGAGCACAAACGGTTCCGCGCTCAGCGCCGACAGCGGCACGGCCGGCAACTGTGCCAGTCGATGCGAACCGGGGAGAGCGACATACAAAGGTTCGCGCGCGATGGTGCGAAACACCAATCCCTCCGTCTTGGCCGGAAGACGAAGCAGGCCAATATCAATCCGCTTTTCGGTGAGCGCTTCAAGCTGGGAGTGGACGGTCATCTCCGAAAGCGTCAGATCGACGTGCGGAGCCGCGCGTAGAAACTCGCGCAGCACTCCGGGTAAGACGTCATACGTCGCCGATCCGACGAATCCCAGGTTGAGTGTGCCGCTGACCCCTCCGCCGGCGCGCTGGGCCGCGAGGACGGCCTCGTCCGCCCTCGCGAGAATCTGACGCGCACGGTCGAGAAAGACTTGTCCGGCGGGAGTGATCTGCACTCGCCGTCGATTGCGAAACAGCAGTTGCACCAGCAGGTCTTTTTCCAGCGCCTGAATCTGCCGGCTCAGAGCGGGTTGGGCGATGCGCATCCGCTGGGCTGCGTGCCCGAAGTGCAATTCCTCGGCGACGGCCACGAAATAGCGCAACTGGCGCAAATCCATAGCATGATTCTAATGCCGAATTGCTATTACTGGAACCTTCCAATGTATTGGACGTATCAGCCAAAACAGGGGCATAGTAGGAACCTGTATTTTTTTCTACGACTTCCTGGAAGCTACTGAGTCTAACGCATAGCAGGCACCGGTTCCGGGGCTTGCAGTGGTTCCAGCAAGGTCAACGGTCAGTCTATGTGGTTAGTACGACTGGCGCTGCGGCGCCCCTACACTATCGCTGTCTCTTGCCTGCTGATCATGATCCTCGGCGTGCTGTCGCTGACGCGCATGACAGTGGACATCTTCCCGGTCATCGACATACCGGTGGTCGCGGTGGTGTGGACTTATCCCGGACTCTCGGCGCAAGACATGGAGCGCCGCGTAGTCCTGATCAGTGAACGCGGCTACTCCACCACGGTCAACGGAATCTCGCGCATAGAATCGCAATCGATGCCGGGGATCGGCCTGCTGCGAATCTACTTCCAGCCGGTGACCGAAATCGGCGCTGCGATCGCGCAAATCTCCTCTGTGTCAAGTACGATTCTGCGCATCGCGCCCCCGGGGATCACGCCGCCGAGTGTCATCCAGTTCAATGCCACGAATGTACCGGTGGCACAGTTAACGATTTCGAGCAAGACTCTGCCCGAGCAGCAACTCTATGACTACAGTCTGAACTTCATTCGCGTCCGTCTGTTCACGATTCCGGGTCTTTCGACGCCGGCGCCCTTCGGCGGCAAAGAACGCCAGATCATCGTCGACATCAATCCGCAGGCGCTCGCCGCCAAGGGTCTGTCGGCGGGAGATGTGGTCAGCGCTCTCCAGACGTCAAACGTGATTTTGCCCGCCGGTGATGCCAGAATCGGCAACACCGACTATACGGTGCAACTCAACAACAGCCCCGACACTGTGGCGCAGTTCAGTCGCATTCCAATCAAGGTCGTGGGTTCGGCAACCGTTCTGCTCGGTGACGTAGCCAGAGTTGCCGATAGTTTTGCCGAGCAGCGTTGCATTGTGCACGTCAACGGCAAGCGCGCGACCTACCTCGCGATCCTTAAGCACTCTGACGCATCGACGCTGGCTGTGGTGGAAGCCACGCGTGACACCATGCCGATCATCAAGGCTTCTGCGCCGCAGGGCATGGATCTGAAAATCGACTTCGATCAGTCTGTGTTCGTGCGCGCCGCGATCATGGGCGTCGTGCGTGAAGCCGTACTTTCCTCAATTCTAGTTTCGTTGATGATTCTGGCTTTCCTCGGAAGCTGGCGCAGCGTGATCGTGGTCTGCACGTCGATCCCTCTGGCCATCTTTACCGCCATCATAGGCCTGAATCTGAGCGGCGACACCATCAACATCATGACGCTCGGCGGCCTCGCGCTCGCCATCGGCATGCTGGTCGACGACGCGACCGTGGAAATCGAAAACATCAACCGTAATTTCGACATGGGCAAGGCGATCACGGTGGCAATTCTCGACGGCGCCAGCCAAATTGCTGTGCCCGCGATCGTAGCCACGCTCGCAATCTGCATTGTCTTCTTCCCAGTCGTTCTGCTTTCCGGTGCTGCGAAGTATCTGTTCACGCCCATGGCACTGGCCGTGGTGCTGGCCATGCTGGCTTCTTATATTTTGTCTCGAACACTGGTGCCGACGCTGTCGCGAATTCTCTTCGAAGGCCACCGCGAGGCAGATGAAGCCAAGGAAGAAAACCCAGGACTCATAGGACGGTTGAATCGCAGGCGTGAGCACGCCTTCGAGAGCCTCAGACACACCTATGGCAATCTACTCGAGCTGGTGCTGCATCATCGCGTGTTTACACTTTGTATGTTTGGGTTGATGTTCGCAGTCACCGCCGTGCTTCCATTCATCATCGGCACGGATTTCTTCCCCACCGTCGATGCCGGATTGATGAAGCTCCACGTGCGGGCGCCCATCGGTACGCGCCTGGAAGATACCGAGCAGTTGCTGATGCAGGTCGAGGGCCGGATTCGCGAAATCATCCCGCCCAACGAAATCGACACGATTAATGACATGGAAGGCTTGCCCACTTCCTACAACCTGGCTTTCGTGCCCACCGACAATGTAGGAGACATGGATGCGGAGATGCTCATCGCGCTGAAGCCTTTGCATCATCCCACCGCGGGCTACATGCAGAAGATCCGCGAGCAACTGCCGCATGAGTTTCCTGGGACGAGTTTCTATTTCCAATCGGCCGATATCGTGAGCCAGGTGCTCAACTTCGGTGTCCCCTCGCCGATCGACGTTCAGGTCGAAGGCCCGAACCTTGACCAGTCGTATCAGATCGCGCGCCAGCTGAAAGATGAAATCGCCACCGTGCCCGGAGCGGCCGACGCGCACGTTAAGCAGGCGATCCGATATCCCGCATTGCACATCAATGTGGATCGCGAGAAGGCAGCGCAACTAGGCTTGACCGAGCAGAGCGTGGCCAACAGCATGCTCATTTCGCTGTCATCGAGTTCGCTGATCGCGCCGTCGTATTTCCTGAATCCGGCGAACAACGTCAACTACATCGTGGCCGTGCGCATTCCGCCCGAGCGTTTCGATTCCGTTCAGGCGCTGATGAACACCCCGCTGAGCCTGCCGGGAGCCGCCACTCCGCTGCAAGCCGCCAGCCAGCCGCAGACGCAGCCCGTCCCGCAGCCGCAGTACGAGACGCTGGCCAACGTTTCTCAGGTGATTCCGGATTCTGTGCCTGCGGAAGTCAATCACTACACGGTGCAGCGCGTCATCGACATCAACGCGAATGTGCAGGGCCGTGACCTGGGATCTGTGGTGGCCGGCATCCAGAAAAAAATCGATGGCCTGGGAAAGCTTCCTCTCGGCATGCGCATCAGCATTCACGGCCAGTACGAGGTCATGAATTCCTCGTTCCGCAGCTTGCTGATGGGGCTGATTCTCGCTATCGTGCTGGTGTACTTGCTGATCGTGGTGCTGTTTCAGTCCTGGATCGATCCTTTCATCATTATGGTGGCGGTCCCAGGAGCGCTGGTCGGCATTCTGTGGATGCTGGCCGTGACCGGCTCAACGATCAACGTCGAATCGCTCATGGGCTCGATCATGGCGGTAGGCATCGCGACTTCGAACTCGATCCTGCTGGTAAGCTACGCCAATGACGCTCGCGTGGAGCGGGACATGTCACCCCTCGAAGCGGCGCTGGAAGCCGGAAAGACGCGACTCCGGCCGGTGCTGATGACCGCGCTCGCCATGATCATCGGAATGGTTCCTATGGCGCTGGCCATGGGCGAGGGCGGTGAGCAGAATGCTCCGTTGGGTCGTGCTGTGATCGGAGGATTGGTGGTGGCGACCGTGGTCACGCTGTTTGTCGTTCCCGTGGTCTACACCCTGTTGCGAAAGGATTTCCCCACGCGTCATTTGCTCGACGCCAAGTTTATTGCCGAAGCCCGCGGCGAAGAGTTCAAACCGGAGGAGCACTGATGTCTGAATCGCAAGGCCAGCGGCGCGGATCTGCCTGGCTTTATCTCGCTGGCATCGTAGCTGTTCTGGTGGCGGGTGTCATGTCGTTCCTTCTGTTTACGCGCCAGCGCAGCCACGTAGAGGCCGCAACCCAGCAGTTGACCGCAGAAGGGCAGAAAGGACCGTCCGTTGAGGTCGCCACAGCTCGCAAGATCGCCGGCTCCAACACCGTGCGTCTGATTGGCGAGGCGCGGGCGTACCAGTCCGCCATCTTGTACGCCAAGGTCAGTGGCTACATGCGTAGCATCAGTGTGGACAAGGGCGATTCCGTCCGTGCGAACCAGGTCATCGCGGTCATCGAATCTCCGGAAACCGACAAGCAATATCAAGCGGCGGTCGCCGATGCGCATAATAAGGAACTCATTGCTAACCGAGCGGCTACCCTCGTCAGGAAAGAAATGATTTCGCAGCAGGACGCCGACCAGGCCGAAGCCGACGCCGCGGTCTCCAAGGCGAACCTGGAGCAGATCGGGACGCTGAAGTCCTATGAACAATTACGGGCGCCATTTAGCGGAACCGTGACCGCGCGCTATTCCGATCCCGGAGCCCTGATTCAGAATGCTGCTACCTCGCAGACCAGCGCGCTTCCTGTGGTCGAAGTCTCAGAGACTTCGCGGCTGCGCATCTATGTGTACGTAGACCAGGCGCATGCCCCCTTCGTGCGCAACGGAGATCCCGTCACCATTCTCGATCAGGCCAACCCAAGTCTAAAAGTCGCGGCGCGTGTCACTCGCACGAGCGGAGCGATTGACCCCAAGACGCGCACTCTGCTGGTGGAAATCGACGTCGACAATCCGCAACAGCCGGATCCTTGCCGGCAGCTTCGTGCAGGTTGAGTTGAAAGTTCAGACGCCGCGCTATGTCGAGGTGCCGTCCGACGCGCTGATCATTCGCGGAACGCAGACGTTCGTAGCGATTGTCACTCCCGACAACACGATCAAGTTCACGCAGGTTGCCGTGGCGGAGCAAACTGGCGAGACCGCGCGCCTGTTCAGCGGGCTGGATGAAGGCGAACGTGTCGCCCGCAGCATCGGCGAACGCGTCCCGGAAGGCGGCAAGGTCCAGCCGGTCGCGCGGCCCGGCAGCTAACGCATCTTCTGCGTGAATTCAAACCTTCGATCACATGGGACAGCAAAAACATAACCGGGCGGGATTTGCGGCGATAGCCTTGCTGGTCCTTAGCGGCCTCGCCGCGGCTCAGGACAAGCCGCTCTCGCTCGCCGATTGCTACCGACTTGCCGAGCAGAATCAGCCCGATCTCGCAACCGCGGAAGCGGAAGTCCACGTAGCTGAGGCCCATCTCAAGGAACGCCGTTCGCCGTACTTTCCGCATCTCAGCTTCGGCGCTACGCACAATCAGCAAACCTATAACTACGCACCCACTCCTGGGACTTCTCCCGGCACGGCCTCTGGCCTGTTCAACGGGGAGCGATGGTCCAACTCTCCTTATTACTACACCGGATTAAACTTCAACCAGAACATCTACGACTTCGGCCTGACGCGCGGGTCGGTGGAGCGCGGGAAAGCGGAACTGGCTCAAGCGCAGGAGAATCGCGACCGCGTCCGCCAGGAAACGCTCCTTAACGTGCGCAACGGATACTTCAGCGTGTTGGCGGCCCAGCAGTTGGTCCAAGTGCGGCAGACCACGGTTCAGGATCAGAGCAAGCACCTCGAACAGATCAACGCATTCTTCCAGGTCGGGCGCGTTCCTAAGATCGACGTGACCAGGCAGGAAGTGCAACTGGCTAACGCGCAACTTGATCTGGTGCAGGCGCAATCGGATTTGACCGTGGCACATGCCGCGTTGGCGACGGCGATGGGCCTGCCGGTGAAAAATATATTCACGCTGGTCGATGTACTCAATGCGGCCCTGGCGCTCGACGCGGTCGATGGCTATCTTTCGGATGCGCGTACACTGCGCCCCGATCTTCGGGCGCTCCGCCAGGTAGTGAACGCGGCTGAAGGGGACATCGTGGCCGCGCGTTCGAACTTCAAGCCCCGGCTGAATTTCGCCAGCTTCGCTGATTTTCAGAACCTGAAGTTTCCCCTGATCTGGAACGTGGGATTCGGTGAGAGCCTGTTGCAGCCCCTTCTCACGGGCGGTTACAACCGCGCCTACCTCAACGAAACCGAACAGGCGAAGAGTGCGGCCGAGTCGAATCTGAGATCCGCCACATTGCAGGTCGACCGGGAAGTCTACACCGACTACGCCAACACCACGGTCGCTCAGCAGCAAATTGAACTGGCCACGAAAGCCGATCAGGAAGCGCGGGAGAATCTGGCGTTTGCCGAGGGCCGCTACTCGGCTGGAGTGGGAAACATCATCGAACTGACCGATGCGGAATTACTGGCTGCTACTGCAGGGGCTCAGGTAGTCACGGCACGCTACAACTATCAACTCGCCTACGGCCAGCTCGAAGTGGCTGCCGGAAAAGATCCCAGCGACTAGGCGCTGTTGTTATCGTTATCGTTATCCAAGAGTCTCGACCGGAGTTGAATACTTGTCGTCGCTCCACCAGATTCCCGGCTCGTCGGGCGCGATCTTCTTCTGGTACTTGAATCCCAGCCGCTTTAGTTCCTGAAGGATCGCGTCAATCGCCGGCCCCATCGACTGGCGAACAGCCGCGCTCAGCGGCTCTCCGGGCTCGTAGCACTTGCCTGAGATTCCCACGAGCAGCACGTGCTCTGGCATGGCACCCAGCATCGACGCAGTCATCAGGCACTCCGCCAGCGCCGGAGAATGCGGATCAAGTCGCTCGGCCGGAGTGTCGCGCAGTATGTCTTGCTTGGTATAAAGCGCGAGCGTGCCCGCAGGATCATCGCTAGCAACTGAGTCTACGAGGATCAGCGCCTTCAGCCCGACGATCTGATGGGTCAGGTCCAGCGCCGGAGTGCCGAGGTCGATGATCTCAACGCTCTCCTCGAAGTCATACATCGACTCCAGAATCCGCACGGCGTATGGACCAACGCCGTCGTCTCCGAGCAGGACGTTCCCGATTCCGCCAATGAGCGCGGTTCTCACAGGATCTTCGCCACTCCAATTCTTCGGCCAGAAGCATCGAAGGCATGGCACGCGCAGGCCATGCATGGATCGAACGAGTCCACCGTGCGCAAGACTTCCAGAGGCTCTTCCGGTCGGGCGAGCGGCGTGTGCAGCAGCGACGCCTCGTATGGACCGTGCGCCCCATTCTTGTCGCGCGGGCTGGCATTCCAGGTCGACGGAACCACGGCCTGATAGTTTTTGATCTTTTCGTCTTTGATAACGATCCAGTGCGACAGCGTTCCGCGCGGAGCTTCGTGAGTGCCCACGCCCTCAACTTCATGCGAAGGCAGTACGGGCTGGTTGTGCACGGTGTAGTCGCCCTTCGCAATGTTATCGGTGAGCAACTGCAGATGCTTCTGTGCCAGTTCCGCCAGCATGCAGGCGCGAATGGCCCGAGCCGCGTGGCGTCCCAGCGTCGAGTGCAATGCGGCAGGCGTAGCGCGCGGTCCACCAATCGCGGCAATCTTCTCGATCGCCATGTCAGTGTATTTGCGCGTCAGCGGATGCCCCTGCGCATAGCCGACCAACACCTGCGCCAGCGGCCCGACTTGCATCGGCTCGCCGTTGAAACGCGGCGCTTTCACCCATGAATATTTCTGATCCGCGTCCCATCCAGTAAAGGCAGGCTCAGTCTCTCCCTGCCACGGATGCTGCGGCTTGTCGGCCTGATAGTAAGCATGCATCACATCTTCAGTGACCGACTGCCGGAAGATCAGGATCAGCAGCCGTCTGGAATCCTTTCACGCCCGTGAGATCGCCATCGCGAATGTAGCCTCCCGGCAGGTCATACGACGAGCCGCGGCTATCCAGTGGCAGGTCAGGAACTGCGAGATAGTTGCGCACTCCACTCCCAATCTTGAACCACTCCGGATACATCGCTGCCACCGCGCACACATCCACGAAGTACACCTGCTGCACGAACTGCACAACTTCCTGCAGCAGCGTGCCGATCATCTCCAGTTGGGCCATACCCAGCGCAGACGTGCTGTCGAGGTCGATCGCGTTGGCCACGCCGCCCACCGTCAAATTCTGAATATGAGGCGTCTTCGATCCCAGAATGCCGACGACCTGCAATGCCTTGCGCTGGTACTCGAGCGCCTGTACATAGTGCGAGAACGCCAGCAGGTTGACGTCTGGCGACAACCGCATCGCCGGATGTCCCCAATATCCGTTTGCGAAAATCCCAAGTTGCCCGCTGCTGGCAACGGCGTTCACCCGATCCTGTGCCGCCTTCAGTTCGTTGCGCGAGTTCCGCGTCCACGGCGACAGACTCTCCGCCAGCTTCGATGTCGCAGCCGGATCCGCCTTTGGAATCTGCATCACATCCACCCAGTCCAGCGCCGACAGTTGATAGAAATGCACGATGTGGTCATGCAGCGCATGCGCGATCAGAATCAGGTTGCGGATGTACTGCGCGTTCAGCGGAATCTCCAGCTTCAACGCGTCTTCCACCGAGCGCACGCTGGCCATGGCATGCACCGTGGTGCACACACCGCAAAAACGCTGCGTGAAAAGCCAAGCGTCCCGCGGATCGCGGCCGCGAAGAATCTTTTCGATGCCTCGCCACATGGTGCACGAAGCCCATGCATTGCTGACCGCGTTGTTCTCGACCTCCACATCGATGCGGAGGTGGCCTTCAATTCTAGTAATGGGATCAATTGTGATTCGTTTCGCCATAAGTGCCTGCTGTTAGTCGGAGGCTGATGTTTCTGTCGTTTCGTCTTCGCCGAAATGTCCGTATTTGAAATATCCCGTCCACCGGATGTAAGGCCGCCGGAAGCGGAAATAACTCGCCATGTCGTGCCACTCGCTCAGCGGCGCGGGCAGAATCGCTAGCCGTTTTACCGCGATCAGAAAGCCCACGACGCCCAGGGAAATGAAGCCCAGCGAGACCAGCACTTCAATCAGGGCGGGGAAATAGAGCGCCTGCGGGTTGGGCCGGAACGCCAGCGTGGTGGGGCTGAAGCGGTAGATCATCCCGCCCAACGAACTCAGGATGTAGCCGATAAACATCGGCTGCGGGTCATGGTTTCGCACCGAGCGGCGAAGCAAAAATCCACCCACAGAAATCAAAATCATTTCCAGCCAGAACACACCCGCGAATCGATCGAAGTGAAACGCCGTCCCGATCGCTCCGCGGAACAGGATGTCGACCAGTCTCGCCGGGGATTATCTGGTAGAGAGATGAGTATGAAAACGGATGAAGTAATTACCAGTCAGCTTGCGTGATCCCGGGTAAGCCTGCCGACATCTCCCTTCTTGGGCTGGCCCTATCGGTCAGGAGGTCAGTCCAATTCGCGTCGAATGGAGTGTTTATCTTCCATTCCGGAGTTCGCATCAGTGACTCAGATCACAGGTGGAAGTGATGTAGGTCATCCGAGGAGAGGAATTTCAGCAGCTGGAGGTGGGAAGATTCTTTCCCCAGTAGGCTGTTTCAGAATTGATCAGGGACGTGCAGAGAAATGCCGCCCGAAACTCGCCGCAAACTATTCCTGCACGTCGTCGAGCAGCGACCTCAGCTTGCCGGAGCGCGACGGATGTCGCAGTTTACGCAGCGCTTTGGCTTCGATCTGGCGAATCCGCTCGCGCGTTACGTCGAATGACTGGCCGACTTCCTCGAGCGTGTGCTCCGAGCCATCGTCCATTCCAAAACGCATGCGGATAATCTTCTCTTCCCGCGGGCTGAGCGTGCGCAGCACGTGCGCGGTGCGTTCCTTCAGGTTTACGTTCAGCACCGCCTCGGCAGGAGACATCTTCGTGCGATCCTCGATGAGGTCGCCGAGATGGGAATCTCCTTCTTCGCCAATCGGTGTCTCCAGCGAAATCGGCACGCGCATGATCTTCTTCACCTTGCGCACCATCGCCTCAGGGATGTCCATCTGCTTGGCAATCTCCGCCGTGGTCGGTTCGTGACCGGAAGCCTGCACCAATTGCCGCGAAGTGCGGATCAACTTGTTTACAACCTCGATCATGTGTACAGGCAGCCGGATCGTGCGCGCCTGGTCGGCGATGGCCCGGCTGATCGCCTGCCGAATCCACCAGGTCGCATACGTCGAAAATTTGTAGCCACGCCGGTACTCGAACTTGTCGACCGCTTTCATGAGGCCGACGTTGCCTTCCTGGATCAGATCGAGGAATTGCAGCCCGCGATTGCCGTACTTCTTGGCGATCGAAACCACGAGGCGCAGATTGGCTTCAATGAGTTCGCGCTTGGCCTGCTCCGCGTTCATGTCGCCCTGGATCATTTTGCGCTGGGTGCGCTGCAGGTCCGGAAATGTCATTCCGGCCTCGTCCTCGAGGCGCTTAAGCTCGACGCGATGCTGCCGCTGGGCGGCGCGATAGTTCTTCTTGAGTTCCTCGCTGCGTGTGCCCGCGATCTTCGCGTCCAAGCTCGCCAACTCGCGATCGAGCACCCGCATCAATTCGATGGTTTTATTCACCCGCTCGATCAGCCGCTTGCGTTCCGCGTGGTTCAATCCCAGATTGCGGATGATCAGAGAAATCCGAACCATCTCCCGGCCCAACTGTCCGCGGCAACGGCGATATTCGCGAGGTTTCTTCTTTGCAGAAATCGTCGCCAGCTTTTCGGCGAGACGGTTGGCGGTCTTGTAATGCTTGTTCAGCTTGTCGATGCGGCCCGTAATATCGTCGACGCGATTCTGCAGAATCTCATCCGTAATCTCTTCGTCGTCGATGACCACCATTTCTTTAATCGAGCGCAGCCCACCTTTCAGATCCTCGCCGATTGCCAGCACCTGCTGGATGACGATGGGAGAACGCGACAGAGCTTTCAGTGCGGTCAGTTGCCCGCGCTCGATGCGCTTGGCAATCTCCACTTCTTCTTCGCGGGTGAGCAGCGGTGAGGCGCCCATTTCGCGCAGGTAAACGCGTACCGGGTCGCTGGCCGAGTCGGGCGCGCCCGGAGTCAGGTCAAGTTCGACTTCCTCGGTATCCTGGGCCAGTTTCTGTTCCAGGGCAGCGAACGGCGAACTCGGCTCGCCCTCCACTACGTCGAGTCCGCGCGAGCCAATGGACCCCAGCAAGTCGTCCACGTCCTGCGCGGAGTTCGCATCGTGGGGCAACAAATCGGGTACCTCTTCGTCAACTACGTCTGCTTTTCGGTTCATCAGTATCGATCGGTTCTTCGTCCCATCTATCGCCAAGTGGAATGCCTCTTCGTTGCCTCTGCAAGGGCTGCCCCTGTGTGGAGAGAGGGAACTTGGCTAAATCTACCGTGGCAAGTTCAACAGAAAGCGCGGGAATTAAGCCCTTCCTTGATGCTAGCACAGCCGTCGCAGCATTCCTATTCTCGAAAAATGCCGCTCAGACGACGGTTTTGGTTTCTTTCCTTGCCCCTCTGAGTCATCCCGACTGGAGCCGTTCTTCAGGCGAAAGGAGGGATCTCGCGGGCAGAGATGCAAACGCTTCCCATCGAGAATTTGGCGGGCAAAGGGTGATACTGGTCGGGGCGCGCGGATTTGAACCGCGGACCCCCTGCGCCCAAGGCAGGTGCGCTACCAGGCTGCGCTACGCCCCGACGTCTCAATTATAAATGAGACCATGGTGGATGCCCTTTCGCCTGCCACACACAAGTGAAGGGAATCCGCCGTCGCTAGCCCGGATCCATCAAATTGCACAACTTACCTCGATTCAAGCCGTGTCCAGCCTCCACAGCGTATAATTTTCGTCCAGTATGCAGAAGCCGCGTTACGCGCTGGTGGCCTATCTCAAAAACCCCGCAGGAGGGTTCGTGGAGAATCTCCGGCGCGAGTTGCACCCCGACCTTCCCCATCTGGCCGCGCACCTGACCATTCTGCCTCCCCGTCCGCTGCAGGGTTCCGAGGATTCGGCTCTCCAGGTTCTGGAGCGAATCTGTGGCCACGAGGAGCCCTTCGAAGTGACTCTAGGCGATGTCGAGACCTTCATCCCGGTCACCCCAACGGTGTACATCCGTGTGGAGTCCGGCGCCGCCCACATGAGCGAATTGCATAGCAAGCTGAGTACCGAAGCCCTGGCCTACAAGGAAGAGTGGCCTTACATACCGCACCTCACGATCGTCAAGATGAGTGCCGAACCGCCCGCCCAGACGGCCTTTCAGATGGCCCGCGACCGCTGGGCCCACTACTCGGGAAGCCGTCGCATCCTGCTGGAAAGGCTCACGTTTGTGCGCGAACATATCCGCGACGGCACCCTTAACTGCTGGGTCGACCTGGCCTCCGTCGTCCTCGGGCGCACTCTGGTTTCGCGATAACCATCCGTAATCCCCGCCCGGTTACCCGCTCCAGTTACTCCCGACGCGCGCGCATGGCCCTAGGTACATCTCCCTCCCGTGCGTTGAAAAGCCGCACCCATGGCTGTAGATAAAGAGTAGGCGAGTATCCGGCGATCTCGA
The DNA here is from genome assembly GCA_963701935.1 of uncultured Acidobacteriaceae bacterium. GTDB lineage: Bacteria > Acidobacteriota > Terriglobia > Terriglobales > Acidobacteriaceae > Sulfotelmatobacter. The sequence continues at coordinate 15,628 of CAVPBT010000011.1, forward strand.
TCAAAAGGCCACTTCTGACGCGGGTTTCCGGTTAAGAACGGGGAGAGCACATGCAGATCGGAGTTTACGGTTCGGGGTACCTGGGAACGGTGATTTCGGCCTGCCTGGCGGATTTTGGCACTCCGGTTTCTTGCTGTCATCCTGACCGCTCCCGCATGGTCGAGATGGCCCAGGGCAACATTCCCTTCTTCGAGAAGAACCTGAAAGAGATCATTCGGCGCAACGTACGCGCCGGCCGTCTTGCCTACTCCACCGACATCGAGTCGTTTGCTCGCAAGACCCAAGTGATTTTCTTGGCCGAAGATAAAGCCGACGGTCTGATGGACATAGCCATGCGCATTACGCGGCTGGCTGCCAAGCCTCCGATTCTGACCATTGTCACTCCGGCTGCGGTGGGCACCGCGAACGCGCTGGAAAAGAGCATCAAGGCCGCAGGTCTGCAGGCCACGATCGTGTCGCAGCCGATGTTCTTCACCGATGGTTGCGCCGTCGAAGACTTCAACTGGCCCGACCGCCTGATCCTGGGCTCGACCTCCAGTGAAGCCGTCCAGATGCTGAAGCAGATTTTTCACCCGCTGGTCATGCGCGGCGTGCCGGTGATCGTCACCAACCAGTCGACCGCGGAACTGGTTCGCGAAGCCGCCACTGCATTCGTGGCCACCAAGATTTCCTTCATCAACGAAGTGGCCGCGCTCTGCGAACGTGTCAATGCGGACGCCGTAAATCTCGCTCTCGCGCTCGGCCTCGACAAGAAAATCGCTCCCCGCTGTCTGCAGCCCGGAGCCGGCATGGGTGGAGTTTTCGCCGAGTCTGACATGGACTCTCTCGCCGAACTGGCGCAATCGCATGGTGTGCCGCTCAAAGTGCTCAGCGCCGCTCGCGACGTGAACCACTACCTCGCCGATCGCCTCGTCGACAAGATCGCCGTCGCCCTCAATTCCGTCGAGAACAAGGAAGTCGGCATCCTCGGACTGGCCTTCAAGCCCAACACCAATTCTGTCGCGGGATCTTCCTCCGTGCGCCTGGCTGAAAGCCTGGTTTCCAAAGGTGCGCATGTACGGGCGTATGATCCCGTCGCCATTCCCGAAGCTAAAACGCGGCTGAACAGCACAGTGCGTTATTGCGACTCCGCGTACGCCGTTGCGGAAGGTTCCGATGCGCTGGTTGTCGGCACCGGCTGGCCCGAGTTCCGCGCTCTCGACTTCGACCGCATCAAGCACCTCCTGAAGAAGCCCGTCATCGTCGACACCAAGAACCTGCTGGACTCCACCCGCCTGCGCGCCCTCGGATTCGAATACGTAGGCGTAGGCCGCGGATAATCTCCACAGCACATGTGGGGGACGGCCGCCTCGGCCGTCCAAGCGAAGGCGCAACCCTGCGCAACCCTGCGCAACCCTGCGCAACCCTGCGCAACCCTGCGCAACCCTGCGCAACCCTGCGCAACCCTGCGCAACCCTGCGCAACCCTGCGCAACCCTGCGCAACCCTGCGCAACCCTGCGCAACCCTGCGCAACCCTGCGCAACCCTGAGATTGAACCCCACCCCTTAGAGGTTCTTGAATTACTTTGCCTAGTCAACTCTCCTCAGTGTTTTCTGGCGAACCTATAAACATCCCCGGCCCACAGTTGCTATAATCGAAAAGAGTGGTGGGAATAGCTCAACTGGCAGAGCACCGGACTGTGGCTCCGACGGTTGCGGGTTCGATTCCCGTTTCCCACCCCAGATTTTCCTCCCACGGCCCCGTAGCTCAATTGGATAGAGCATCAGTCTTCGGAACTGAGGGTTGGGGGTTCGAGCCCCTCCGGGGCCGCCATTCCTGAAAGAACGGCATGTGGGGACAGCCGCTTGCGGCTGTCCGATGAGCGCGGCTCGACAGCGCTACCGTCCGAAAACCCTTCTGGCGTGGGCGTTCCGCTTGGGATAGAATTCACCCTCGGCTTCACCGCATGAAACGCATCTTCCACTTCCGCGCTTCTTCCTCCCAGCTAGGCCCACTTGAGGAACGGCTGCTCGAAGCCCTATGGCAGCGCGGGAATGCGACCGTCCGCGATCTCGTGGACGGCGGGTGTCGCGACCTGGCCTATACCACGGTCATGACCACTCTTGACCGTCTGTTCAAAAAGAAATTGCTGGCGCGCGAGGCCGAAGGCCGCGCATTCCGTTACACTCCGCGCTTCACCCGCGAGGAACTTCACCGCGAAGTCGCCGGCGAAGCCTTCCGCCAGTTGCTGGATGCCAGCCCCGCATCATCGCTGCCGCTTTCGTACCTGGTGGAAATCCTGACCGAGCGGGACGCGCAGTTACTCGACGACCTTCGCCAGGTTGTCGAGGCCAAGCGCCGAAAGCTGCGCAAGATCGATGGCCGTAGCGAGACCAAGCCAGAGGACAAAGCCTGATGTTCGCCGCGCGCGGCATCGCCGTTTCCTTCTCCGTTTTCGCGATGGTGTACTGCGTTCTGTCGTTCGCCGTGTGCCTCGCCTGGCGCTCAGTCTGGCTGCGCATCCAGCGTCGTCCGATTCACCGCATTGCGGATTTGCTGTTTGCCCTGCGCATGCTTCCTTTGGCCACAGCGGCCGTCATCACCGCCGCCTTTACTGTGCCCTCTTTCGTGTTGCTCGAGCCGCGGGCCATCGAAGAGCCCCTGGGCGAGATCCCCCTGGTTCTGGGGATCTTCGGCGCTGCGTTGGGAATACTTGGAATCGTGAATGCGAGCCTGGCCTTGCGTCGCGCCTCCCGCACCGTCTCGTCGTGGACCACCGCAGCGCAGCCCGTCAAGTCCAGTTCTCCGGTTCCCTTGCTGCGAATGTCGCAAGTCGTTCCTGCCATGACCGCCACCGGCATCGTTCGTCCGAAGGTCCTGCTGTCACGTGTGGCTGAATTTCTGCTGACCGCCAACGAATTGCGGACGGCCCTGAATCACGAAATCGCGCACGTCCGCCGCCGCGACAATTTGAAAAAGCTCCTGCTGCGTTTCGTGGCCTTCCCCGAGATGTCCGGACTGGAGGCCGCCTGGCTCGAAGCCACCGAGATGGCAGCTGACGACGCTGCAGTCTCAAACGCCGGAGAAGCGCTCGATCTGGCCGCAGCCTTGATTAAGCTCTCGCGTCTTGTATCCGTCGAAGTGCCTCTGGACCTCACTGCCGCTCTGGTGTCTAGCCCAGGCGCCGTAATGAACGCCCGCGTCAACCGCCTGATCGCGTGGAGTGATGCCCGCCTCGCATCTCCGCAGACTTTCTCGCCCTGGTACGGGCTCAGCGCCGCCGTTGCAGCAGTCGCGGTATTCGCCGTCACCTACGGCCAACTGCTGGTGCGTGTGCACACCGCGACGGAGTGGTTGGTAAGGTAGGGCGGAGGCCGTGCGTTCGGCGGGGCTCACTGGATAGTGATTCGACCGTCCATCTTCGAAGGGTACGCCGCGACCTGTAGTTTATCCTCGTAACAAATGTTTCCCAGGCGCCGACATTTGTGTATTTCAACGTAGTGCCCATGCTGACGCAGCAAGTGGACCAACTCCCAGATCTGCCCAATACTCTCGTGCGCACTCGATTTGAACCAGAAAATGGCCCTGCTCGTGGAGAAACTATCTGGCGGAGGCGGCAAGTGTTTCTTGAACCAATCCAGAATGCCGCGGACTTGTTTCCACTCATCCGAACTGAGATCGCCTGAGTCCAAGAGCGAATATGCTGCTACAAAGACGCCTTGAGGCTTCCGCGAGTCTTCATCTATCCGTTTCGTCGCGAAGCGAAGGAACATAGCGAGGGCAATTTTATCGCAGCGCCTCTGTCTCAATACGCCTTCGGCATGCTGTGTGTCCGAGGGGAACTCACGTGATGATTCAGAAAGTCACCCGCACGCCCACCTGCGAAGCGAACGGAATCCCCACCGTCGTCCCCGGACCAAAGAAGTCCCCTAGCCCACCCGCCGGAATCTCCAACTGCTTGAAGCTGGTGATGGGCTGGAGCTGATTGCAGGTTGGGAAGTCGAGGCAGATGTTCGTTGCGTTACCCGAAGCGATGTCGCCGGCCGGAACCGGAAGTGCCGCAATCGTGCCCACGAAATTCGCGCCGGGATTGTTGCGGTTAAACAGATTGAAGAACTCGGCGAAGGGAAGAACTTCCCATCGGTCCCCAAACTTGAATGGGCGCGTCACCCGCAGGTCCATCTGGATGTATGGTGTGCCGCGAAACGCGTCCAGAGCTGTAGGTGAGCCATTCACCGAAATGCGCAGGCTATTGTCAGCCGTCGTAATGGTGAACGGCCTTGCTGCCTCGGCTTGAAACAAGCTGCTCAACTCGAACCCGCCGGGGACGTGGACCGTTCCCGCCAGCACAAACCGGTGGCGAACGTCTTCGCCCGATGGCCCGTAGTCGCCCGGTCCAAACGCGTTCAGCGGATCGCAAACTCCATTTACATAGTCAAACAATTCGCCCAGCACGCATCCCCAGGTCTTGGCGCTCGAGAGCGTGTAGTGCGCGATCAGATTGAAGCGTTGGTTGACATTCCCTCGCGCCACGATCATCAGTGCGTTGTAGCTCGACCGGTTGTCGGACTTGAACAGATTCAGGTTGGGCACCACGCTTTGCTGATCCAGATCGTAGTTCGGGTCCGAAGCCGCTATCTTGGGCGTGAACAGATTCACGTCGCTGGTGAAATTGTAGCCGCGATAACCGTGATTCCCCTGTTCGTGCGTATAGTCGGCGCTCACCGTCCAGTTACGGGCGAACGCATGCTGCACTCCTCCGCTGATGTGGATCGCGTACGGCGTCTTGTAGTTTGAATCGATGAGATTGCCCGCCGCTCCGGCCCCACCTTGCAGACAGCCCGCGCCCGTGAGCGAATATCCGCCGCTTGCGCCCGTAAGCGCGCACGGTCCAGTGGCCACGTTCGTCGAATTCACACCCTGAAATGCCGTTGCCCATCCGTTTTGCGCGAGGTCGTTGTAGTACAGGCCGAACCCGGCGCGGAACACCGTATTTCCTCCCTTGCCCGGAGAATACGCAATGCCCAGACGCGGTGCGAATTGCTTGTGATCATCATGCGGAGCATCTTGAACCTCCGGAATCTGCAGCGCCTGCAACGTCACCAGCGCGGGATTCAGCGTCTGACTCTCTCCGGAAGCCTTAAACAATCCAAAAGTAGTCTGCCAGCGCAGCCCGTAGTTGATGGTCAGATGCCGCGACACCCGCCACGAATCCTGTGCGTAGAGAGCGAGTCGCTGCACGCTCTGCGAAAAGTTCCCATCGCTCGCAGGAGTGGTCGCAGCCCCGTCCGCATAATCGATCGGGAACTGCGCGAGATTCGTCGCGTTCAACGTGTAATACGTTGGATCGTTCGGGAATGAATACAGCGTTTCCTGATTCCCCGGGAACGCCCCGCCCAGCACGGGCTCATGAATGAAGTTCACTCCAAACTTGAACGAGTGATCGCCGGTTGCATGCCCAAGGTCGTAGCGAAATTGATATTTCTGCTGATCACGCAGCGACGGAAACAGAGTAATCGGCGTAGCGAATTGATTGTCGCCATAAGTTTCGAAGCCCGAGACAGTCAGCGTCGTGGAACTGAACGGAAACGCCAGCGCGAAACCGAGCGTGGATGTCCGCGTCTGAGTCAGGTGCAACAAACTGGCGTCGAACACGAATGTTCCGAGCCAAGTCGGGCTAAACCCATACGTATTGCCGATCACCGTGTTCCAGTAGTTGTTGTGCGTCGTCAGTCCGGTCGAGGGAAGCGTCGCCTGCGCCACCAGGTTGTTGTGCGTCAAATAACTATCTTCCGAGGTGCGCAGGAACCACTGCGATTTTGCCGACTGCGCCCAGTCGAACCGCACCGTCCCTATGTAGTCGCGAAACGGAATCGGTACATTCGACGGAACCGAAATCGAGGGCACTCCCGGAATCAGACCGTCCGCTGCAATTTGCGCCAGCGCATTGAACTCCGCGAGACTGTTGGGGCTATACGCGATGCTGGCGTTCTCTCGTACATACTCCAGCGAAGAGAAGAGCCAGATTTTGTCGTGCGCAATCGGCCCCCCGAGCGTGGCCACGTAGTTCTGCCGCGAGAACGGTTGTTTCGGATTCGGCGCTGGATTCTCAATCGGGAAACGCGCATTCAGCGCCGCCGCCCGCTCGTAAAACGCACCGCTCCCATGCCACTCGTTGGTGCCGCGCTTCGTCGTAATCACGACCGATCCGGCCGTCGTCCCGCCCGTGTCGGCGTCTTCGTTCGCCGTGCGCATCGCGAATTCCTGAATCGCGTCCGGCGAAAAGTTCTGCAGAAAGCCGCCGATCCAGTCGTCCGAATTGTCCCCGCCATCCACGGACAAATCGTTGTTCAATCCCGAACTTCCCCCGGTGGAGACTGCCGTAATCCTCGCCTTGGTCGGATCAGAAGGCTCGACGGGTTCGGTTCCCGGAGCTAGATACGCAATATTCGCAAAACTCCGCGCCGCGAGCGGAAGCGTTTGCAAATCCTGACTGCTGACCACTCCCTGATGCACCACGCTGACCAGATCAATCGGTTGCGTGGTGATGGACGAATTCTGTCCCTGCACCGACACCGTTTCTCCCGGCGCCGCTGCCTTCAGCGTCACCGTAACTTCCCGCACCGAACTCACGGCGACGGAAACATCCGCGTGTGCCGGCGCAAATCCCGTTGCAGCTGACGGTGATGCGGTAAGCCCCCGGCAACAGATCATCCAACCGAAACTCGCCTCGGTCTTCGCTGATGGCCTCGCGCTCCAACGACGAATCGGCCGACTGCACCACGATCCGCGCGGAAGGAATGCGGGCTCCGGTCGCGTCCTGCACCGTCCCGCGCAACGAGCCTCTCGGATTTTGAGCATGCAGAGCCGTCGCCAGCGCAACGCAAGCCAAGGTAACAAGGATTGATTTGTTGAAGAAAGACATGCGGGCCGTGCGATGAACGCGGGCTAGACAGGGAGAGTAGCTTGAGCACGCACCCTACTACCAGTAGTCGTAGCAACATTCATGATGCAGGAGGCTGCGCACCACAGGATCTCGCGCAGGAATCGCTGCTCTAGTCCGACCACCGTTGCGGCGTTCGGTCCCACCGGTGCTTCTTCAGTTCTGCGAGCAGGCCTTTGTCCAGAGGCCCGGCGTCGCTCGCTGCAATGTTCTGGCGAACATGCTCGGGCTTCCGCATCCCCGCGATCGTCGTGCTCACCGCCGGATGCGACAGAATGAAGCGCAGCGCCATCTCCGGCAGCGTTATCCCCGCCGGAAGAATCTCCTTCAGCTTATCGACCCGCTTGATCGTCTTCGCGAGATTCTCCGGACCAAAATATCCCGCGCGCCAGTCGCCTTGCGGAAAGCGCGTCTCCAGCGTCATCTTGCCGCCCAGGCTGCCTTCATCCAGCGGCACACGGGCGATCACACCAATGTTCAGTTCCTGGCACACAGGGAAGAGTTCATCTTCCGGCGCCTGGTCGAACACGTTGTAAATTACCTGTACCGCATCCACCAGCCCCGTTCGCAGAGCCTTGATCCCATTCTCCGGCTGCCAGCGATTGATGCTCAGCCCAAAAAATCGTATCCACTTGTCGTGCTTCAGTTTCTCGACCGTGGATCGGAACTCACTCTCATCCGTCCAGGAATCATCCCAAACATGAAACTGCAGCAGATCGATCGTCTCCACCCGCAGCTGTTTGCGGATCAGGTCGGCGTACTTGAAAACGTGCTGCGCCGAGAACACGTCGCTGTATTTATATTCTGGGAGCGCGGGCCAGCGGTCATTCGCCGGAGGAATCTTCGACGCCGCATAAATCCGCTTCCCCAAATTCCTCGCCATGATCTCGCCCAGCAGCCCGTCGCTCTTCCCCTCGCCGTAAGCCCAGGCGGTATCGAAGAAGTTGCAGCCCTGATCCACACCCAGTTGCATGGCTGCGAGCGATTCCTTGTCGTCCGAACCGCTCCACCCGCTCATTCCCCATAGCCCGTGAGCAATGTCGCTGACTTCGAATCGAGTACGGCCGAAAGTACGGTATTTCATGAAGTGCCTTTCTATGAGTGACTCCCCCCGACTCTGATGATTCCGGGGTGAAATGATTCGAGAGTAAAACCCGTTGAGTATGATAACTCCAAGCTGAGGGCCGGGTTCTCCGCGATGGTCCGGCACAACGTCCGGCACACGAGTCCAACGCATGAAGTTGAGCATGATCGATCTCGAGACTGAGCGGCTGCGGTTGCGTGCATTTCAGCCGGCCGATCGTCCCGCGGTCGCCGCTTGGGAGCAGACGACAGACGCCGACGCATTTCTTGAATTCTGCTTTCGCTCCTACCGGGAATGGGGAATGGGCCCCTGGGCAATGGTGCTCAGACAATCAGGCGTCATCGTCGGCAATAGCGGGTTTTGCCGCATCAGCCACGATCGCATTCTTGACACGTTCGAATACTGCGGAGAAGTCAATTACTACGTTGCTCCCCGATATCGCGGAGCAGGTTTAGCCACCGAGGCCCTCAGCGCCATGCTGAAATTCGGATTCGGGGAACTCAAGCTGACTCGAATCCAGGGCCGATGCCCTCCCGAAAATGTAGGTTCGGAACGTGTAATGCAGAAGGCAGGGTTGAAATTCGAGCGAATGATAGCTGGAACAACAGGCTCGTCCGAGGAGAAGCTCTATGCGCTCACTCGAGAGGCTTTCTACGAGTTGTTGTCAGCGACATGATCCCCAACCTCCAGTCGCGGCTTTTTCGATGCGAGCCATTCAAACTTTTGCTGCTTGCGCCACGCCTCCGGGGTGTTTAATGAACCTAGATCATAAACATGGAGGTCTGCAATGAAATCTGAATATCCTCTTCATCCCATACCCGGCAAAGATGAACTCATCGCACCACCGCCGTCGCGCTTCATCGACGAGAAGATCTCGGACGAGTCGGGCACGGAAACCCAAACCGACAGCGCACTCGCGCCGGCGGGTCTCAAGAATCCCTTCTGGAATTAATCTCGGCAGGCGCCGGATCGTTGCAGCGTAGATGTCAGGCTTAGATGTCATAGCAACGACCGGCGCTGACCTTCCTCCACACAAACTGACCTACCGCAGGATCGGCAGGCACAGGCATGGCCGGACCGCGAACTCCAGCCCAGCCATCTCTTCGAGCGCCGGATGCAGCAGCGAATCCCGGCACGGCTCCAGCGTAATCACAAACGGCAGGGAACTCTTCTCGAAGCCGGGCTTCTGCAGCAGGGAATCGATGTTCAGGCGATGCGCCGCCAGGATCTGCGCCAGCCGCGCCACGATCCCCGGCTGATCACGCACGAAAAACCGCAAATACCAAGGCGTCTCGAAATCGCTGCTGATCGCCGGCGTGGAGACGCGGCTCGAAACCTCTCGCTTGCACCCGCCTGCCGACAGGCTCTGCGCCACAAACATCAAGTCTGATACGACAGCTACCGCCGTTGGATCGCCGCCCGCGCCCGCTCCCAGAAACGCCATGTCCCCACCGTACTGCCCGGAGGTCAGCACCAGGTTGAGATTCCTCTGCACACGTCCGAAAGGCGAATCGGCTGGAACCAGGCACGGTCCAACGTCTGCGAACAACGTGCCTTCTTTTAAATCAGCGCGCGAAATCTGCCGAATCGTACACCCCAGTTCTGCCGCGTAGTCAAAGTCGACGGCATCGATCGCGCGAATCGTCCGGGCTCGAACTGACTCCGGCGCGACTTGCGAGTGCAATCCCGCCAGAGCCAGAATCGCCAGCTTGGCCCGCGCGTCGCCGCCGTCCAGATCTTCTGATGCGTCGGCTTCCGCGTACCCGCGAGCCTGCGCCTCTTCCAGCGCCTCGCTGAACGGAATCCTGGCGTTCTCGATCCGGCTCAGTATGTAGTTGCACGTGCCGTTCAGAATTCCCGCAATGCCATGCAGCTTGTCCCCGCACAACCCCGTTCGCAGCGAGGGTAGAACCGGGACGCCACCCGCTACCGAGGCGCCGAACTCGATCTGGCATCCCTTGCTCTTCGCCAGTCGCAAAAGATCGGGACCGTGCCGCGCAATCAGCTGCTTGTTCGCCGTGACCACCGACTTGCCCGACGCCAGCGCGCTCCGCACAATCTGCTCTGCCGGATTGAGCCCGCCAATCAGTTCGATTACGATCTGGGCGTCCGACTTCAGCACCGCTTGTACGTCGTCGGTCCAGATGACATCGCCCGGCACCCACGCCTGCTTCTTTCTTTCTACGTTGCGATTGCAGATGTGAGTCAGCCGCAGAGAGCCGTCTCCGCGCTCGCACAGGATTTTTGCCACCGCGCGGCCTACCGTCCCAAAGCCGATCAGGGCGACACGGCAGGCGGAGTCCTGTTTCTGGTTCTTGGCAGTAGCCGCCTTCACCGCCGGTTTTGAGGTCTGCTTGGGCAAGGAATCTCCCGCTGTGAAAGTGGAATTCTCTATCATACGTGCGGGCTGTGATTCTATGAAACTGCAAACTGCAAGACGCGCATTCTCGCCTTGCCACTGTTGACGCACGAAGAACCTCTGCTGCCAACGTAGACTTCCGACGGGTCAGTTTTCCGCTATGATCACTGCCTCCATGCGGTTCAACAGCCATCCTCGGCACTGTAGTGTCCTTCTTGCTGTTGTTCTGCTTGGGTCAACGAGTTGCAGAAAGGAGGAGCCGGCACCACAGCCGGACCATCCCCGGCTTACTCCGAACGTCATCTTGCGCGACGTCACATTTCATAGCGCGGCGCTCAACCGCGACATGCAATACCGCGTCGTCTCGCCTGCGAGCATGACGCCTGCACACCAGTTGCCGGCGGTCTACCTGTTGCATGGCGGTGGAGGAGGATTCCGCGATTGGACGAACTACTCTGACGTTGCGCGCTTCGCCGAGTCCGGTCTCATTCTCGTGATGCCTGCGGGTGCCGCGTCGTATTACGCGAATGCCGTCGATCCGCCCGAGGATCGTTATGAGGACTACATCGTGAAAGATCTCATCTCCGATGTGGAAAGTAAGTTTCCCGTCGCAACCGGCGGTTCGAACCGCGCGATCGTTGGTGTTTCCATGGGAGGGTTCGGCGCCGTGAACCTTGCGCTGCGCCATCCCGATCTTTTTGTCTTCGCAGGTGGAATCAGTTCTGCCATCGACGTTCCTCGCCGCGCCTTCTCGCTCAAGCGCCTTCAGCAGTCGCGCCACTACAACGCGATTTTCGGTCCCGCCGGAAGCCAGACCCGCCGCGACAACGATCCTTTCATTTCGGTCCGGACGGCTGATCCACAAGCGTCTCCGTATTTCTTTCTGACCTGCGGCGAACAGGAAGGCCTGCTCCCTGCAAACCGCGAGTTTGCCACGCTGCTGGGTTCGCGGCGCTTTCGATTCGAGTTTCACACCGTCCACGGTAGTCACGACTGGAACCAGTGGAACGCATGGCTCCCCAGCCTGTTTCGCAGCCTCGTTGAGCACATGAATACCAAGAACTGATCTTCCAAGCCGGCCGTGACCTCACGGGGCGGCATCGCGCGCGGAATCCGCATCAAAGTTGATATCATGGTGCCTGCCTGCTGCGAGTGCTATCCCGGCGGGAGCATCGCGGACACGATCTTTCAGAAGCGCCTCCCTTTGACGAGGTATGCGGCCGATGTATATGGCCCGAGCGCTAGGTCGTCCGCAACCACGCCCGGCAGCGGGAGGAGAATGAATGATTCAAAAGTTCGCGACGGTTCCCTGGTGCAGGGTCGTTCTGACATTGATTTTGGCGACGATTCTGGCGGGAGCCACATCCGTTCATGCCCAACAAGCCCCGGCCCAGCAACCTGCAGAGCAGCAACCACCAGCCCAGCAGCCCTCGGCCCAACCGCAGCCCAATAGCCCGCAGTCCGGTATTCAAGAGCCTTCTTCCGAAGAAATTCCCGGCCGCAAGCCGAAAGTCAAGGACTATAAAAACTGGGTGTTCAACGCAGGCGGCGGAGCGAGTCTTACCAACGGGACGACAGCGAAATTCGTGCGCGGCGGCGGTGGCATCGTTGCCGGCGGGGTTGCCCGCAACTACAGCAGGAATTTCGGACTCCGTGCCGATTTCCAGTTTGACAACTTGCCTCTGCGCACTTCTGCCCTGCAGAGTGCGCAAGCGCCGAGGGCGACGAGTCACGTCTACTCGCTCCACCTCGATCCCATCATCAATATTCCCGTAACCAAGGCTTGGGGCGGTTACATTCTGGCTGGCGGCTCCTACTTTCACCGTTCCGGCAAACTCGATTCTTCGACCGCCCTCCCGGGAGCGGCCTGCAACGCCTTCTTCCTTTGGTGGGGACCGTGCTACAACGGAAACTTGCCGGTAAACGGGAAGTTTCTCAACTCCAGTCTGAACGAATTTGGCGAAAACTTCGGTGGCGGCATCACCCGCAAGATCAGCCCGAATATCGCGATCTACGCCGAGTTTCGCTACCTCCACGGCGCACGGAGTGGAATCACCACCGACTTGCGCCCGATTACCGTCGGCGTGCGCTGGTGAGAGATTTCTCTTCTTGAGCTTGTCGAACGAGACCCTTGTGGAAGAGCGGCCCTTCAGAGCCGCGTAAGGCTGCATGAATGATGTCGGGCGTTAGCCCCAGAGGCTCACTCTGGGTTCGTGCGATAATTCCACAGATCTGTCGTCTGCTTCTGCAACTGCACGAATGACGATGCGGATGTAGGCTGCTTCACTTCGACCCCAGAGTTCGCCTCACTCACAGCCGCCTCCACAATGCCATGCGACGGCGCCAGCGAGCATGCCGGATCGGTCACCGTGGCGTCACCGGCCAACAGGAATGCCTGGCAGCGGCAGCCTCCAAAGTCCTCACCGCGCCGGTCGCAACTGCGACATGGCTCGGGCATCCACTCTTCACCGCGAAACCGCTGGAACGACGGCGACTCCTGCCAGATCCAGTCCAGCGCCTTGTCGCGCACATTCTCAAACGTCAAGCCTGGCAGCACTTCCGCGGCGTGGCAGGGCAGCACTTTGCCTGCAGGATTGATCAGCATCGATCTTCGTCCCCACCCTCCCATGCAGGCCTTGGGATACTTCGCGTAATAGTCGGGCACCACGGAATCGATGCGCATCCGCCCTGCGAGCCGCTTCTCGGCTTCAGCGACGATCGCCACCGCTCTATCCAGTTGCGCGTGCGTCGGCATCAGCGCAGCGCGATTCGCCAGCGCCCATCCGTAGTATTGCGTGTGGGCAATCTCGACTCGCTCCGGGCTCAACTGCTCGATGAACGCGATCATCTCTTCCAGATGATCGAGGTTTTGCCGGTGCACGACCAGATTCACGGTGAATGCGATCTTCTTTTCGCCAACCTGCCGGCGAATCGCTCGCGACAGTTCGATCTTGTGCGCATGCGCCTTCGCTCCGGCAATCCAATTTGCAGCTTCTTCCCGCGAATCCTGAAAACTAATCTGGATGTGGTCGAGTCCGGCATCTACGAGTGCTTGCAGTCGCTGTTCGTTGAGCCCAAGGCCTGACGTAATGAGATTGGTGTAAAGCCCTGCAGCGCGGGCCGCGGCGATCAGTTCCGTCAGATCCGTGCGTGCCAGTGGTTCTCCGCCAGTGAAGTGCGCGTGCAGCATCCCGAGTTTGCCGCACTGCCGGAAGACGCTCGTCCACTCCTCGGTCGAGAGCTCCGCTTTCGTGCCAGCCAATTCCAGAGGATTGGAGCAGTAAACGCAGTGCAGCGGGCAGCGGTGCGTGACTTCGGCGATGAGAGCGAGAGGGTTAGAAAGCATTGGGTAATTTGGCAATTTAGTAATTGAGTAATCTATGAACCGTCGGACCCAGTTGCGCTCAATTACCAAATTGCGCGATTTCACGATTGCTAAATCTTTTAATAGTCCACGATCCGCTTGCGCTGCAGCTGCTCCAGAAAAGTGCCGATGTCGGCGCGAATCTTCTCCGGGTCGGTCATGCCAAACTCTTTCTGCAAGCCGGAAATAACTTCTCCGAAAGTGCGCTGACCGTCGCACCGCTCCAGGATTTGCCGTCCGGTACCCTGCAGTTTGATAGCGCCTTCGGGAAACAGGATCACGCGATCCTCTTCCGTCCCGCCCCAGCGACAGCCGGCGGCGAGCCGCGGCTGACTTGCATCCGAAGGAGGGGCCATCGTTACGCTCCCTCGATCAGAAACGCGCCCGGCGGCGGCCAGCCAGGCTGCACGTAGGCAAAATAGAGCGCGTCGAGCTGCGCCCACAGAATGTCGCACTTGTCGCGCAGCGCCTGGATCGCCAACTCCTGCTCGGCCCGGGTCTTCGCATTCTCGTAGACGTAGTTGATGGCGAACTTGGCGTCCTCGGGAGCCTGCGTCAGCCGCGCCTCGAAGTAATCCAGCCCTCCCGATAGCCACGGATAATGCTGCCGCATCTTCTCCATGCGCAGCGAAATCAGGTCGCGCGAGAACAGCTCGGTCAACGACGACGCCACCGCTTCCAGCAGGCTGCGGCTGCGCACAATGTTCAGATACTCGTTCACAGCGAAGCGGGTAGCGGGAAGAATTCCAGTTCCCGCGCGAACCTGCTCGGTGTCGAGCCCAGTAGCTTCCGCGAGTTTGAGCCAGCGCTTGATTCCACCGTCGCTGTGGGCATCTCCGTCGTGATCAATCACCCGCTTTCGCCAGGCGCGCCGAAACGCGGGATCGGGCCCGCGCGACAAAATGATCGAATCTTTAATCGGAATGATGCTCTGGTAGTAATAGCGGTTCAAAGCCCACGCCTGAAGCTGCCCGCGGCTCAGCCGGCCTTCGTGCATCATCAGGTGGAACGGGTGCTGGTGGTGATAGCGCTCCTCGCCCACTCCCCGCAACTGCGCCCGCAGCCCCTCGAACGAGAGCAGCCCCGCATCGGCCGCGCCGGCATCTAAAGGTCGAACTGGCATCCATCCTCCGCGATCTCCCATCCTGCCTCGCGTACCTGCCGGTATTCGGGGCCAGCCTCATTCAGCATGGGATTCGTGTTATTGATGTGCACATAGATTTTACGTGGACGGAGCAGTCCCGCCAACTTGCTGAGACTGCCGTCGGCGGATGAGACCGGCACGTGTCCCATCTGCCGCGCGGTCTGTCCACTACCCTGAATCCGAATCAACTCATCGTCGCTCCAGAACGTTCCGTCAAACAGCAGCACGTCGGCGGACTCAAGTTCTTTCATCAGCGCATCGTCGATCTGCGGGACCGCAGACAAATACGCGAGGCGCTTGCCCGACGGCGATTCGACGATCAGCCCCAGCGACGCCTCGCCTGGCTTGCGCTCCGATTGGCGATGCTCCGAAACGTATGCCGGGAAATGCGTCCCCAGCGAGAGAGCACGGCAACGCAATCTGGAATCGTTGTTGTCCGGACTGAGCAAGGGGAAGGTGGTTCCGGGCGTGAAGTCCGCCCAGTTCACCTGATCAGGAATGCGCTGCAGCATGGCGAACATGGAGTTATCTTCGGCGAGAATCCGCCGGATAGAATCGGTCGCATACACCCGCAGCGGCTGCAACTCGCGCAGCAGCAGCAGTCCGAGCACATGATCGATGTCGGCATTGGCGAGAACCGCGCCGGCGATGGGCGACTGGCGCAAGCCTTCGCGCGGATGCAGCTCAGGAGTCGCTTCGATCTGCGCACGCAGATCGGGCGAGGCCCCCAGCAGAAACCATGAACGGGAATCCTCGCTGACCGCGACTTGCGCCTGCGTACGGGCTTTGCCGTGAAAGCTGCCGCTCCGCAGCGCGCGGCAGTTGGGGCAGGCGCAATTCCACTGCGGGAATGCCCCGCCCGCGGCCGATCCCAGGATCTTCACGCGCATGATCTAGGGAGTTTAGCAGCCGAGCCCAAAGCCTGGAGAAGGTTTACTGATCGATAACCTCTCCCTTGCTTCTCGCGGTGCTACGAGTCGAACCGTAGATGACAGAACTTGCAAGTTTTGTGCGACTCCCCTGCACGAAAATTGAAAATCCCAGGTCAAGCGGGTTGCAGAGGCAAGTACGAGGCGGTTTTTTGTTGCGTGAACAGTCCATCCGCGACATACTCGCAATGCCCCCATCTGGTGAGGGCTTCAGCCCTCCCCCGCCCTCCCCGCTGTTTACTCGGCGCTACTTCTTCACTAAGATCTCGTCAGTCGCGAAACGACACGAACACACGTCCGGCGAGTGCTTCTCGAATGGCCACCAGCAGGTCCTCGCTGAGCCGTGTTTTGGTGACAAACGCGGATCCGCCCGCTTCCATCGCGGAGCTCATCAACTCCAGGTCCGCGCTCAAAAAAACAATCGCCCCTTGATATCCGGAGCTGCGCAGGCGCTTCGCGACTTCAATCCCATTCATCCGTGGCATCGTAATGTCCAATACCACAACGTCCGGAGTGGTCCTTTCCGCCGCAGCGAGGGCCGATTTCCCGTCCGCCGCGTTGCCGGCGATTTCGTAATTTGGTTTCAGGATTTCCGCGCATAGCGCAAGAACTTCAGGCGTGTCGTCCACGAGCAGTATTCGCGGAGTGCTCAAGAAGGCTCCTAGGAATGATGGCTAAGATTGGCTTACGGCGAGAAAGTGCGGGGGCACTCAGATCGACTCTTTAATGTAGACGATGTAAACGAAACCCTTCAATTAACCGCGGTCACTCTCGGTTGGGTACTGAAGGTCTCCGCAGTGTTGCAGGAGTTCTTGATCACTGGCAGGCTTGCGAGTCCGCAAGCCCGGCGCGCGCAGTTATCCAGAGCGAGTTGGACCTAGTTCATATCGCCCAGCGAGCAGGCGCCCGCGCCCCGCGGATCTCCGCACGATCCGCATGCTCCTCGCGTGGGCGACGCCGAAGTCGCCGAGCTCTTCGCCGAGACCGCGAATACCGAGAGCTGTGGCTCCAATTTCTTGGTGTGGCACTTCGGGCATTCGGCCTTTTCCTTGCCGTAGACGAGAGCTTCGAACTGGTGATGGCACTCTTTGCAGATGTACTCAAAAATAGGCATGGGCGGTCTCCGGATCAGTCTCTATTAGAATCAATTTGTGGCGGGTTCGCAAACTCCAAAATTTCCGGCTCCAACCGCGTGGACGGCCCGTGCTCCGTTCCGCGCGCGCCGTTGGCTGGCCGGCGGACATGTGCAGACCCTTGCCAGCTTTCTTCTTCCCCGCAAAATCCACTTGCCTCCCGCAGAGGAGCGTCTGGTTGAGGTCGCTCCCGGCATCAAGGTGCGCTGCTGGTGCCACTGGCAAGGCACGACCAAAGAAGATCGCGCTCAGCCCCTGACATTGATCGTCGTCCACGGCCTCGAAGGTTCCTCGGACTCGCAGTACATGCTGGGCGTTGCACGCAATGGGCTCGCGGCAGGCATGAACGTCGTCCTCATGAATCAGCGCAACTGCGGCGGCATGGATCACGTTGCGCCCACGCTTTACAACTCGAGTCTGTCGGGCGATGTCGCCGCCGTCGTGCATAGCGTCCTCGAAAACGATGGCGTCTCGCGCTTCGCCCTCATCGGATTTTCCATGGGCGGAAACCTCGTCCTGAAACTTGCCGGAGAGTGGGGAAGCGACGCTCCCCCGCAATTTCGCGCCGTTGCAGCCGTCTGTCCCGCGATGGACTTGGCCGCGTCGGCCGATGCACTCCACGAACCCGCCAACCGCATCTATGAGTATTACTTCCTGATGCAACTGTTCCGCAGACTGCGCCTCAAGGCGCGCCACTTTCCCGGAAAATTCGACGTATCGCGCCTGCGCGGAATTTCCAGCCTGCGCCTCTTCGACGACCGCATCACCGCCTACTACTGCGGATTCGCCGGCGCCGACGATTACTACGCTCGCGCCGCCGCAGCCAATGTGGTCGATCGCATTGCAGTCCCCGCGCTCATCATCCACGCTGCCAATGATCCTTTCATCCGCATGCAGCCCGAAACGTTGCGCCGCATTGCCGCGAATCCGAACATCACCTACATCGAACCAGACGACGGCGGCCACTGCGCCTTCCTCGGCGAACCCAACGGCAGTCGCAATGGCGATCCCGCCGACGATGGCCGCTGGGCGGAACGTGAAGTCGTGGAGTTTGCGCGGAATTTCGCGTGAGAGGCGCCTTCAACTCGCCCCTGCCGGCGCGCGGTGCAGCCACGGCATCAGTTCCACCCCGCGCCCTTTCGTCTTCGTGCGCGCATAGGCGAGCGCCAGCATGGCCAGCGTAATCACCGCCAGCCCCGTCGACGCTCCCCCAATTCCCATCCGGTGCTTCGGCAGAATCGACACCCGCCCGTAGACAAATTCAATGTGCACCCAGTACACCAGCAGGGATGCCTGTCCCAGCTGGATCAGCGGACTGAATCCCCATTGTCCCGCGCCCCATCGGCACCACGCGTAACTCCCATACAGAATCACCAGCAGCATCCCCACCCGGATCAGAAAGAAACTCGGGCTGGTATGCCAGTAATCCTCGACGGCATAGAACTGCCGCGGCTGCCGGTCGAGCCAGCGAGCAAATTCGATCAGCAGACCGCCCGCGAGCCCCATCGCGACAAATGCTCTGGTTTCCCGCGCCCGCGCCCACTCACTCTGCAGGATGAATCCCACCGCCAGCCCCGCAAACGCGAATCCCGTCCACGGAAAAACCGGGAACAGCCCCGCCTGCGGAACGCCAAGATTGTGCACTCCATCCACGTACGACTCCAGCGGCCACGGAAGCCATGTCGGCCGCCAGGTAGTCCACAACGGAGGGCTCAGCAGAGAAATCAGCAAGGCGGTTCCGCCGGCGGCCAGGACAAGCGCGAGTCGTTCTAGCGCGGAAGCGGAATTTGTGGGGACGGGCGCCTTCGCCCGTCCCGCCGGACGCAGTCCGGCGAACGAAACCCACGCCGGCACCGCCCAACACATCACACCCATCAGCATCATCGACAGCCCAATCGTGTTGAGCACGTCCACCCGGACCAGATCCGTCTTCGGAGCCCACCCCCAGGCGATCACGTACTCCTGCAGTCGAAACAGCAATCCATAAACAAAAATTTCCCCGCCGCGGGCAATGGTCGTGCGCGCAATCTGCGCCGCCGGAACATCCTTCCTCCACAGTTTCTCCGTGACCAGCGCAAACGAGATCCCCGCCAGAAACAGAAACAGGGGCGCCGGAAAGGTCCCTCCCAGCTGCGAATACATGAAGAACCGGCTCTGTCTCGCCTGCGGACTGAGCCAGGAGTCGTAGCAGTGGGTCTGGAACATCAGCACGCAGGCCAGCCCCCGCATCCAATCAATGTAGGCAAGCCGAAACTTGGTGCCGCTTGGCGGGTTCATCCGTAGTTAGGGGTTCGTACGGGGCAGTATACGGCAGGGCACCCCAGATTCCGTGTTTTTCAGACTATGATGCCGGTAGCACCGTGTCTTGGCCGGTTCTGGCCGCTAGTTGGCTGCGGCGCCCAGCAAGTGCTGAATTTTGAACATCGTTGGAATATCGGACGTTTGTTATCTTTCTGTCTTCATACAACCTTCTATGCCACCGTCTTGATCGAATAGGGATTACCCGTTATAAGCTGTAGTAAGAATTAGGAAGAACCAGTTCTGCCAATCGGCCCCGGAGCTTCCATGCGAATCTTGAAGTCATTGTTGCCCGCCCTCGTGCTCGCCAGCCTTTTCTCCACTCTCAGTTATGCCGCCGCGCCTGACCGCATCTCGGGCGCGCTGAATAGCGGCCAGACCGTTCCCCTCAAAGGGAATGTCCACCACAAGGCGCTGCCAAAATTCGATCAGGGCCCGGTGGATCCGGCTATGCGGATTGGCTATGTGACGCTACTAACCACGCCCACCGCCAGCCAACGCAAGGCGCTGAACCAACTCGTTGCTGAACAGCAAAACCCCAAGTCACCGAACTTCCGCAAGTGGCTGACGCCAGCACAGTGGGCCGATCGTTTTGGATTGAGCCGTGGCGACATTCAGAAACTGACGGAATGGCTGAAGGCTCAGGGCTTCACCGTGCTGAACGTAGCGAACGGGCGTAATTGGCTCACATTCAGTGGTACTGCCGCCCAGATTCAAAGCACATTTGGGACGGAAATCCACCGCTACAACGTTGATGGCGAGATGCACGTTGCCAATGCCAGCTCCCCAAGAATTCCTGCGGCACTTTCCGGCATCGTGACCAACATGCGTGGGCTGAACGATTTCCACCTGAAACCCAGAGCCGCAAAGAACGTGCGGGCATTCCAGGGTGTGCGTCCCGCATATTATGACAATCTCTTCGCGCCTCCTACCCCGCCGGATTTCCTCGCGCCCGGGGACATCGCTACGATGTATGACATCAACGCGCTTTACTCCGCTTCGATCGACGGGACCGCGCAGAAACTCGCCGTGATCGGACAAACCGACGTCTACCTCGCGGACATCAACGATTTTCGCGCCGGTTTTGGCCTTACGCAGATCAGCGGTTGCGTTACCAACTCGAGCGGAATCATCACTTCCTGCCCCTCGACCGTCGCTAACTTTCAATACGTCGTGCCCACTGGTCTGAACGATCCTGGAGTTCCCACGCCACAGGGCGACATTACAGAGGCTGACCTGGATCTGGAGTGGTCCGGCGCAGTGGCGCGCAACGCTCAGGTCATCTATGTCAATGCACCAACAAACACCACCAGTATCAGCGGCGGCGGTGTCACGGAGGCTTGGTACTACGCGGTCGACAACCAGAGCACGATCGGTGAAACGGTGATTAGCCTGAGTTACGGCATCTGCGAGTTTGGCGATAACTTCGTTCTCGATTCCACCGGACAACCCTTGGCGGACGAGATGGAACTCACGATGGCAAACTCAGAGGGAATCACGTTTCTGAACTCCAGCGGAGACAGCGGCGCGGCCGGCTGCGATTCCGCCACAAACTCCTCCACCAATCCGCCAAATCTCGCCCAATTCGGTCTGGCAGTCAATTATCCGGCCAGCAGCCCGGAAGTCACGGGAGTGGGCGGCACGGCTGTCGATTGGTCCACTGGTTTCTCTAGCACGTACTGGGGCACCATCAACGGCACCGACGGTGGCTCGGCACAGAACCCACCGATCCCTGAAACCTCGTGGAACGATGACGAAGAACTGGCGACTGCTTACCCGTCCTTTTTCCCGACAGCGGCTAGCGCCCAAGAGGGATATGCCATCGTTTCAAGCGGCGGCGGTCCTAGTAATTGCGCCGAGCAGAGTGCTGATAACTCGAATTGTGTCTCCGGCTTCGGCCAGCCATCGTGGCAGACTGTAACCTTGTCAGGCCAGGCGGGTTCGCGCTTCGTCCCCGACGTCTCCCTCAACGGCTCGCCGAATTTCCCGGGGTACATCTTCTGCACGCCAGAGGACGCATGGAATACGAGCACCAGCAGCTCCAGCACGTGCTCTTCTGGAATTCCCGGGGCCCTAACCCTGACGGATCCCACGTCAGGCAATCCTACCCCGTCTTTGGTCGGTGGAACCTCAGTCTCAACACCGGTAATGGCCGGCATCGTGGTCTTGCTCAACCAGTATTTGGGTACGAACGGATTGGGAAATATCAACCCGACCCTCTACGCCTTGGCTTCCACCCCGGGAAATGGGGCATTTCACCAGATTACAAGTGGCGATAACAATGTATATTGCCAGGCAGGCCAGCCGCCTGCTCCGTGGCCCACGGCGCTCCAGTGCCCATCATCCGGAGTCTTCGGCTATAGCGCTAGCGTTTCCGACGCCACCACCGGATACAACATGGTCACGGGTCTGGGCTCCGTCGACGCCAACAAGCTAGCGGTCGCATGGGCCACAACGACCATCACAGGGCCGGACTTTACCCTGACTCCGATCGTGTCCACCCTCCAGGTCACGCAAGGTGGACAAGTCAATGCGACGATCAATGTCCAGTTAGCGAGCGGCTTCACCGGAACGATCACCTTCTCGTGCCCAGACCCCCCTACGGAGGGAACGTGTACTGCACCACCGAACACTAACGTTTCAGGGCAGGTGAGCTTCGCCATCACCACGGTAGCTCCAACTGCCAGATTGCAACGGCCCCTTGATCGTGGAACCCGGATCTTGTATGCAGCGTTGCTCCCAGGGTTGTTTGGGATAATGTTTACGTTCGGCTCCCGCAGACCCTCGCTGCGGGGCATGCGCCTTCTGGGGCTGATCGTCGTTCTAGGATTCTCCACCCTGTGGCTTGCCTCCTGCGGCGGCAGCAGCAGCAGCGGCGGGGGCGGTACATCGAACCCGGGAACACCTAAGGGCAATTACACGGTCAGCGTGACCGGGACCTCGGGCACCTCTACCGCTACCACCAGTTTCCAGGTCGTCGTGCAATAACACCGCACGCCCAACGCATACCTAAGGCGCTCCACTCATCCCGGAGCGCCTTTACTTTTGCCCTACGAAACTTTCTTGAGGATCGCATCCACCTGCGCCTGCCACGCATCGGGTGACGAATGCAGCGCCCGTCCAAGGAAGCTGGCTCGCACTTCGCGGACTTCCGGCAGGCGGCGGGCGGCGATGGCGTAGCGGTGGAAGCGCGGGTCCATGGCCAGTTCGTCGTCCGAGAGATAAATAGGACGGCGGCGAAAGTTGAGCATGGCCAGCACCGAGTTCAAGCGCCGGACCGCCGAGTCCACCAGCGCAGCAGCGCGTGCCGGGTCGGCGAGTTGCGCGGCTTGTGCGGGATCGACGAGACGAAAGAAATACGTGGCGCGTCCGAAACGCGAACTGGCCTCCCATGCGACTGCGTTGGCCGGCGTCGCACTTCCGGGCCGCGCCAGCGGGAACAGAAACCAGTAAAGAGTTTGCGGAGCGGCGGCATCCGAGTCAGTCGCGTCACTGTTGAGACCGTGGCTGTCGGTACCGCGGCTGTCGATACCCGGTTGCTCCGCGTCGGGGTTCGCCTCTTCGTCCCCGAGCGCTGGTGCAGCCGCGTCGCCGTCTTCCCCGCGGATCAGCTTGAACCCGGCATAACCCAAGCCGCTTGCGCCGCGCGACCAACTGGTCGTAGTAAGGCTTCAGATCTTTGTCGACCGCATTCGTCGCAAGGGCTGCAGGAATCTGCTTATGGATCGCTGCCAACTTTGCCAGTGCAGCCGAGCGGCCTTCCCGCAGCACGGCCGCGCAAGACTGCAACTGGTCGGGATCGAGAAACGGCAGCATCCCGTGCAGCGCCTGCGCAGTCTGCGTGGCCAGCGCGTTCATCGCTTCCCGCAGCTTGGTGGCGAACTCCTCGGTGCGTTTAGCCAGACGCGTAAACTTCAGGCGCTCACCGCCCGATTGCAACGTGACTTCATACGCGCCCGAGTCGAGCTTGACGTCGTCGATATCCGCCAGCCGCCACTGAAAACTCTTGGCCGCTGCGGGCAGCACCGCGAGATTGCTCTTGTAGAGTCGAATCTCGAGCCGTCCCCGCACCGCCGCCCGACATCTCGAAGTTGCCCGTGAACCGCGACACCTCGCCCATGTCTTCGAGCAGCATGCACTGGACGGCTCGGTTGCGATACGCGTCGGTCAAGTCGTGCGCAACTGTGTCGTAGGATTTTCCCAACTGTCGCAGGACGATGCTTCGCCCGGTGTAAAGCGGCAACCGGACTTCCCAATCGGCGGCGGTGACCGCATCCAGATCGCCGAGATCAAACGCCAGCGCGGCGCCATTCTCGGGCGTCAAGGTGAGAGTCTGCGCGTCGAAGTGCAGGCGGCACGCGCCTTCTTGAGCGACGGCACCGCCGGGCGCGAGATATTGGAATTTCCCCTGAAAGATCGGGCATGCGGTCAGACCACTTTGTTTCAGAGCATCTCGGTTCAGACCATCTTGTTGCCGCATTCCGGGCAGAACTTCGTTCCGGATTCGACCTTCGTTCCGCAGCGCGAGCACTCATTCTTCGGACGCAGCGGCTTGCCGCACTCCGGACAGAACTTTGCTCCCTGTGTTCTCGCCCCACATCCGGGACACAGTGCCGCGGCCTCGCTGGTCAGGTCGAGATCTTTCGTCAAATCCTGGGCGCGGACTTTTTCTTTCATCTGCTCAACCGTGGCCTGCGACTGTTCGGCGGCCAGCTCCACCTCGAGATCGGGAGCGCAATCGAAACACAGCGAGCGCTTCGCATTCCAGCAGGAACTGATGCAGACCCAGTGCGTGCACTTGGGACATTGCTTGAAGTTCGGCTTGGCCTCTTCGACGGCGGCGCGAAATGCATGGTCGTGCGCCGGTCCTTGCACGGCGCGTTCAATCTCGTAGGCGGAGTTGCTGGCCTGACCGAGCAGCCCTCCGAACAAGCTGCCGGCGGCGCGCAGCGCGCTGCCCGCCATGCCCGTGACCGAGGCCTGGAACTCCGTCATGAAGCCGTTGCCGCAACGGTCGCATAGAAACTCGAACTGAAATCCCTTATCGGTGGAGTGATCGTTGTGGTTGCGCGTGAACTGGATGAGAGCCATGAGTCCTCGAACGGGGTCTGGAGTGCGAAGCCCGGGGGATAGGCTCCGGCGAAGCAACGGAGATTCTAGCGAATGCGCTGCCCCGCGTCCACAACGAACGACTCAAAGTGCCGGTACCGTGGCAGAGAGTCCGTTGCGGGAGACTAACTGTGGCAGACAGTCCACCGTGAGAGGCCAGCCATGTCAGAGCGCCCGCCGGGAGCGGCCGATCACGGCAGAGCCTGCGTGGGGGGAGGCCAGCTGTGGAACAGCGCCGTTGGGAGAGCCAACCGTGGAAGAGCAGCCCTTCAGGGCTGCGTAAGACGTGTGGAATTGGACGGGCTTCAGCCCCCGTGGTCGCCTTTTGCAGGCGCTTACCGGCCGTAACTACGCCCGGCCGTTCCCTTGAGGAATTCCCAAGCCTCCATGAACCGCGTCGGAATGCGTAAAATAAGGGCAGACGCTGTGCTGCGTGAGAGGCAGGAACATGGAAACTCCGAGCGAACGCAATCCCGAATCAAATCCGACCAAGGCAGAAGCGCATATCAAGAGTGCGCAACAGATATTAAAGGCGCTGCAACAGAAGATCGGAGAGCATCCAGAAATCGGTGCGGCCATTACGAAGCTGGAGATGGCGCTGAACGATCTGGCCATCCAGACCGGCGGCCTGCTCTAGCCCACGGGAAGACGCATCTGAGCCGGCCGACAGATTGCTGCTGAATCCCCGCGACTCGTTGACCCCAGCGGGCGCAATTCTCAATCAGCGCCAAGGCCTGGTTCCAACAATAACGGCATTCTCATGCGCAAAATTCCTGCAAGAATTGTTGGGACAAAGCATTCTCCGGTGGAGGCCAGCCATCATTAGTGCTGGCAAACCTCAGATATGAAGGAGGCGATGTTATGCGGAACTTCGTGTTACAGGCTGCCACATTCCTGATCGTGGCAACAGCCGCATTTTCGCAGAAGCCGGGTGCATTTTCTTTGGGAATCGCCTTCTCCGGTTGAGCAGAGCAGGGCATCAATTGTCGTGACATCGCTATTGCACTCATCTTCCAGCCAGAGCTCAACCGCTGAGGTTCGCCCTTCGCCGCATTCTGCTCTTTGCCTTCCCATCCTCCCATCTGCGAAACTGACCATTGATCCTCGCTCAAGAAACTGAGAACTGAGAACCGGTATCTCCCCATGGGCCGCATCCACGTACTCTCCGAAACCGTTGCCAACCAGATCGCCGCCGGCGAGGTGGTCGAGCGCCCTGCTTCGGTTGTGAAGGAGATGCTGGAGAACTCCCTCGACGCCGGCGCCACCCGCATCAAGATCAGCGTCGAAGCTGGCGGCAAGAAGCTCATCCAGATCACCGACAACGGATGCGGCATGGTCCGCGACGACGCCATGCTGGCCTTCGAGCGCCATGCGACATCGAAAATCAAGAACGCCGAAGACCTGCTCAGCGTCGCCACCCTCGGCTTCCGCGGCGAGGCCCTGCCCTCGATCGCCTCGGTCTCGCGCCTGCGCCTCGAGACGCGCGCCGCCGAAGAACCCGCTGGTACAGTCGTCGAAATCAACGGCGGAAAAATTGCGCGCGTCGAAGAAGCCGGCCTCCCGCTGGGGACCTCGATCACCGTGCGCGACCTTTTCTTCAACGTTCCCGCGCGCAAGAAATTTCTCAAGGCCGAGTCGACCGAACTCTCGCACATCGCGTCACTGGTCACGCACTACGCGTTGGCGCATCCCGAGAAGCATTTCGAACTGCACTCCGCCGCCAATGCCATGCTGGTCGCGCCTCCCGTCGCCGGATACAGCGAGCGCGTCTACCAGGTCTTCGGCAAAGAAACGCTCGACCAGTTGATCCCCGTGGCGGCACGCCAGGCGCTCGAGCGCGTAGGATTACCGCAACCGCCTCCGTGGCGCAGAGCGAAGGAATGTGGCACGGGCGCCCCCACCCGCGGGACTGTCGTCGGCGAAGAAACTGCCGATCAAGAACCGGAGATTTTCGGCGAAATGCACCTTCACGGCTTCGTCTCCAAGCCCGAAATCCAAAAGCTGAACCGCAATTCGATTTTCGTCTTCGTCAACGGACGCCTCATCCGCGACCGCCTCGTGCAGCACGCGTTAACCGAGGCCTATCGAAATATCATTCCGCCCAGCGTCTATCCAGTCGTACTGCTCTTTCTGGAATTGCCGGCCGCCGAAGTCGACGTCAACGTTCATCCCTCGAAAACCGAAGTGCGCTTCCGCCAGCAGAGCGTGATGCACGACTTCGTTCGCGACTCGGTGCGTGCCGCCCTGATGAAGGCCCGCCCCGTGCCGCAGTTCGTGACCGAGATGCGAGCCCACGCCACCGCGAGCCAATCCCTCACTCCCGGGGCGATGACACCGGGCGCTCGCGACTGGGAACCCGCGTCCGTCGTGGCTTCTGCTGCCGATATTCCAGCCAACTGGCCAGCGACCTATGATCCCGCAGCCAGTGGCGGCTTCGCCCTGCAGGCTCCCGTGCCCCCGCCAATTTCGCAGCGTTTCCAGTTCGAAGGCGGAATCGCTGTCGAGGCAAACGCCGCGATCCCCGTCGCCCGCGGCCTCGAGGCGATCCCCGACAACGGCTGCGCCCCCGCTCTCGACGTCAGCGAAGAAGAACCCACGCTGTCTTCTCTCAGCACGCTCAAGCCGCTGGGCCAGATTCGAAACTCGTTCATCCTCGCGGTAAATGAAGACGGCCTGTGGATTGTCGACCAGCACGTGGCCCACGAGCGCGTTCTGTTTGAACGAGTGCTGAAACAGCGCGCGGCGCAGAAAGTTGAAAGCCAGCGCCTGCTCATGCCGATCGTGCTGGAGCTGTCTCCCGCGCAGCAAGCCGTGTTCACTGAAATCTCCGACGAACTGCAGCACAACGGATTCGAAGCCGAGCCCTTCGGCGCCCGCAGCGTGGCCGTGAAAGTCGCTCCCGCCGGAGTGGAAGCCGCCGCCGTCGAGCACATGCTGCACGAATTGCTCGACCAGTT
Source organism: uncultured Acidobacteriaceae bacterium (assembly GCA_963701935.1). Classification (GTDB taxonomy): domain Bacteria; phylum Acidobacteriota; class Terriglobia; order Terriglobales; family Acidobacteriaceae; genus Sulfotelmatobacter. Next base: position 42,928 of record CAVPBT010000011.1, read on the forward strand.
CTCCCGCGAGGAGCAGTCGCTGAACCTGGAAAAGATTCGCGCCCGCATCGCCGCCTCCATCGCCTGCCACGCCGCGATCAAAGTGAACATGCCTCTGGAGCAGAACAAGATGGAGTGGCTGCTCACAGAACTGGCCAAAACCGACCACCCTATGTCTTGCCCGCACGGCAGGCCGGTGGTTCTAAGGTATTCTGTGAAGGACATTCAGAAGGCGTTTAAGAGGATCTAGCTTCGAGCTTCGAGCCACGAGCTATGAGTATCGAGGTTCGGGTCTTACTCGTAGCTCATAGCTCGTAGCTCCCGACTCCAACGATGACTGATCTGGAACTACAACAACTGCGGCGCGAGAAGTGGCGGCTGGATGGCAAGCCCATCCGGACGATCGAGCAGGCGCGCGCTTTTCTGGAAGAGGTAGGTTTCTGCCTGATGTATCCCAAGCGCCCGGCGCTGCTGGTGCCGACGTTTATCGGCGCGTTTGTCGGCTCGGAGGATCGACTGCCCGGATGGCAGCATGCCTTCAAAGATCCGCGGGCCGCCGAGGCGACTGAACTGATGGTGCGGTTGCTGCGTGAGCGCACGGCGTTCGAAGCCAATCTGTTCGACGAGAACAACGGGTTTCTTGTCCCGGCGTCGGTGTTTCCTTATTTTTATGCGTTGATCGGCGAGCGCAATCCCAAGCAGGCGCCGAAGGCTGGTTCGCGGTCCCCTTATTCTGCGCTGGCCTGCGATGCCTTCGAGTTGATCCGCCGCGATGGCCCCATCTCGAAGCAGAAGATGCAGGAAGTGCTCGGCGGAAGCGTTTCACTGGCGGCACTCGACGGCGCGCTCGGCGAGTTGTGGTCGAAGCTGCGCATCACGCGCGTCGATTACAAGGCCAGCGAAGGCTCGGTCTGGGATGTGCTTTACCGCTGGGCCCCGGACGCAGTAAAAGAAGGCGTGGGACTATCGGTACAGGAGGCGCTTACCGCACTGCTATCGAAGTATATGGACTGCGTCATCGCGATCGAGCAGGCGGATTTGGAAATCTTCTTCGGAAACTTCATTGCACGTTCGAAGGTAAAGGACGCAGTCAACGCCCTCCTGGCCGCCCGGGAACTAAGCTTCGTGCACGTCAGCGGGCAATCGATGCTGCAGATCACGCCCGAGAAAGTCGTTACGGCTCCGGCCCCTGAACCGCGTCACGTGACTCGGACTAAAAAGTGAGATGGGATAAGGCCATCGGCGATGCAGGGTTTGCGATTCTGCCTGCATTCTTCTCGCACGAGTATCTGGATCAGCTTTTGCAAGAGATCGATGAATCAATGCCACGTCGGAGCCGCGCCGGCATTCGGCACGCTCTGAGTTTGTCTCCGGTGGCGGCAGTGGCCCGTGAACCGCAAATGATCGAATTGGCGCGTCAGGTTTTAGGGTCCGAGGCGTTTCCGTTTCGTGCCACGCTCTTCGACAAGTCGCCCACCGCAAACTGGCTCGTGGTGTGGCACCAGGACACTGCCTTGCCCCTGCAGCAGCGGATCGATCTGCCAGGCTGGGGTCCATGGTCGGTGAAGGAAGGGATCGACTACGCGCATGCTCCGTCAACTGCGCTGAGTCAGGTGCTCGCGCTGCGGGTAAGCTGCGACGATTCGATTTCGGTCAATGGTCCTCTTCGCGTTTTGCCCGGCACCCATACGATGGGCGTGCTCAGTGATGACACCCTCCACGACTTATCGACGCAGATCGCGCCTGTGGATTGCGTTGTCCCCAAAGGGGGAGTGGTTGCGATGAGACCGTTGGTCGTTCATGCGTCATCGAAGTCCCAGACCGAAATGCCAAGACGAGTCTTGCATATCGAGTACGCTGCGTCAGAGTCCATTGTGAAACCTCTGCAATTGGCTGTCGCATAGATCGCCGTGACTGCACCCTCATTCAGCGATTCTCATACCTACCGCGGACGCCTCGCACCCTCTCCCACCGGCCTGCTCCATCTCGGCCACGCCCGCACGTTCTGGACCGCGGCGCAACGCGCGGCCGAGCATCACGGCCAGCTGATCTTCCGCAACGAAGATTTGGATTCGCAACGCTGCCGTCCTGAGTTCGTGCAGGCCATGTTCGACGATTTACGCTGGCTGGGTATCGACTGGATCGAAGGCCCCGACTGCGGCGGTCCCTCGGGTCCATACGCCCAGAGCGAGCGGCGTGCGCACTACCTCGAAGCCTGGAAGAAGCTGCGCGACGTTGGGATGATTTATCCATGCACTTGCTCGCGGAAAGATGTGGCGCAATCTGCGGGTGCGCCGAATGATTTGGATGATGAGCCGGTGTATCCGGGGAAATGCCGGCCATCGGATGCACCCGGGTCCGCTCGGCTTCGCCTTCGCGAGACGGCCGAGGCGGCCGTCTCCACATGTGCAGTGGAACGCGCCGAGCCCGCGGGCGTGAACTGGCGGTTTCGCGTGCCCGACGGCGAGGAGATCTCCTTCACCGATCTTCATCTCGGCCCCCAACAGATGATTGCGGGGCGCGATTTCGGAGACTTCATCGTGTGGCGTCGCGACGATGTTCCCGCATACCAGCTGGCCGTGGTGGTCGATGATGCCGCGATGCGAATCACCGAAGTCGTGCGTGGCGCCGATTTGCTGAAGTCGACGGCGCGCCAGCTTCTCGTGTTCCGCGCGCTGGGACTCCCCGCGCCGGACTATTATCACTGCGATCTGATACGAGACGAGAACGGCGTGCGGTTGGCCAAGCGCCATGATTCATTGAGCATTCGTAAGCTGCGGGAGTTGGGATGGACTCCAGAACAGGTGCGGACGGGGGAGATTTGATCCTCAATGGTGCTTTGCAATCAGATCGTGGCAAGGGCGCGGCGGAGCTTCGCTCCGCATGACCGGGTCCCTTCGACTTCGCTCAGGGCAGGCTAAGACCCGGTCCCACACAAGCTGCGTGTACAATCGTTAGCTTCGCTGACTGATACCAGGAAATGACTGACACCAAGAACGAACCATCTTCCCGCAAGCTGACCATTGCCATTGACGGACCCGCTGGAGCGGGCAAGAGCACCATCGCTTCGCGCCTGGCGCGCAAGCTGGGATACGTGAATCTGGAGAGCGGCGCCATGTACCGCGCACTCGCGCTCAAGGCCATCGACCGCGACGCTTCTTTCGACGACGAAAATGCGCTGGTCAAGCTGGCGAAAAACTCGCGCATTCAACTGGAGCCCACCATCGGCGGGAACCGCACGCTGCTCGACGGCAAGGATGTCTCCTCTCGCATTCGCGAGCGCGACGTGAGCGAAGCAGCTTCGCGCATCTCCGTCCATCCCAAGGTTCGTGAGTGGATGGTCGCCCGCCAGCGCGAGATGGGTGCCGGAGGCGGCGTGGTCATGGAGGGTCGTGACATCGGCACGCAGGTTTTTCCCCACGCCGATTTGAAGATCTTTCTCGACGCCGACCCGGTTGTCCGCGAGCAGCGCCGCATGGAGCAGCAGAAAATCAAGGGTAACGTAGCCGCCAGCGTGGCTGCAGAACTCCGCGAGCGCGACCGCCGCGACCGCACACGCGCTGCCTCTCCGCTAGTGGCGGCCAAGGATGCGGTGGTCATCAACTCCACGGCGTTGAGTGAGGACGAGGTTCTGGCGAAGGTGGAAGAGTTGGTGAAGCAGAAGAGTTAAAAGGTTTCAAAGTTTCATGTTTCAAGGTAAATGGCCCACATGAGAAGTGCTTGAAACCTTGAAACCTTGAAACCTTGAAACCTGCCCTCTTCAGTTCTCCGTCGGCTCCACTTTCACTTTCGGCGCAGGTAGCGCCTTTCCCGCCTTCGGCGGTTCTGGCGGTGTGGGCGGTGTCGAACTCGCCTTCCGAATCTCGATGCCGTCATGCTCGTTGTTGAGCACGATATGAGACGAGCCGTTGCCCACGCTGCCGCTGGCTTTCCCCTCGTGCTCGTCATTGCTTACCTTCAGCTCGGGGAAGTCCGACTGAATCTCGCCATCGCGCGTCCGCGCATCCAGCCGGAAGCCGGCTTTGTCGGGCAAGCTCAGCTGAATGTCGCCGTTGCGGCTGTCAATTTGCACATTGCCCAGCGTGCGCATCCCCACTTCGATCGCGCCATTGTCGTTCTGCAGGCGGACGTCACCGGAAACCTCTTCCAGCCGGATATTCTTCGATCGCGTAGTTAGGTGCAGAGGTCCGGTGATCTGCTCGGCGTGCAGGTCGTCGGAATCGAGATCGAGGCTGCCTTCGATGCGCGAGAACTCCATGTCGGTGCGCGAGGACTTGAACGTAACCGTCTTCGTAATCCGCGCCAGCTTCACGCTCTCCTGGAAATCGCCGTCGAGCTGCACCGCGCCTTTGACGTCGGCGACCGAGACTTCGTCGACCCGGCCTTCGACATGGACGTCGCCGGTGACCTGCTCGATCTTTACCGAGCCTTTTTCCTGACTGACCTTCACGTTGCCGTTCACATCTTCGACGCTCGTGTCGGAATGTTGAGCATTGATATCGATGGTGCCGTCACGGCCAACCAGGTTCACATCCCCGCGACGCGAGGTAATCGAGACGGCCACTTTGCGCGGCAGGGAAACATCGAGATCCGTTTCGACGGGATGATCGCCCGCACCTTCGACATTGGCATTGAGTGTCACCAGGCCGCCGATCGTGGTGATCGTGGGCTTGGATTTGCGGTCGTACTCGTCGGCGTCGCTTTGGTTGTCCGCGCCCACACGCTTGCGGACGACGACGGTGATTTTGTTGTCGTCAGAAGCGTGCACGCTGACCGCGCCGCGCGTGTCGATGATCTTCAGGCTGGCGCCCGAGGGGAAGCTCTGCTCGAGATGATCGTTAAAGTTGTAGTTTGAGCCGAAGATGTCGTTGAAGTCGCCATCGTCGATGTTGATGTTGTCGCGCAATCCGGACCAGTTCACACGTTCGAGTTGCGTCGCGATCAATCCGAATACCACGATCATGACGACCAGAAAAACTCCGCCCGCTCCAATCCCCGAGGAGCGAGTGCCTTCCCGCAGCGCGCGCTGGTGCTCGATCAGTTTGATCACGCCCCAGAAAATCAGCAGCACGGGCCAGTAGTTCGCGAACAGGTGCGCCAGCCGTCCGATGGACAGGATGTGCATCGTCCCCATCAGGAACACGACGCCAAGCACAATCAGGACGAACGCGCCCGCCATCGACCGGTGACGCCGCGGCGGCAGCGGAGGAAGCGGCGAAAACGCTGGAGGTGTAACCGGGCTAGACATTTTTCACCTCGCCAGAAGAAGCTGACTGCTCTGGGTTCTGTGGCGCCGGTGGCGGCGGAATATTCGGCGAACTTCCCGGCGGAACGCTCGGCGGCATGCCCGGAGGCAGCGGACCGATGTGTCCGTCCATCGACGAATTGCTCTGCAACAACTTCACCACTCCAATCACCAGCAGAATGGCAGGCCAGGTTCTGTGAAATTCCAGTCGTCCCACGTTGTCGAGTAGAAACAGCACTCCAACCGTGACCAGAATCGCTGGCCCCATGAGCTTGCGGTTTCGACAGTGCTCGCAGACGCAGTACGGGCGATAACTTCCCAGCAGTCCCCAGTTTTTGGCAAAGAGCCATACCCCGATCACGATCAGAATGATCGGCCAGAAGCGGTGCAGGCTGAAGTCAAAGACCGTGTTGATCAGGAACAGCACGCCCAGGCCGATCAGAATCGCGGCGGCAGCGGGGACTTTCGTGGTGTCGACCTTCTCTCCCGTACCGAAAGTCGACGCGAGTCCGAAGGGATCAGGAACTGGTTCGTTCGCTTGAATCGCCCTGGCGGTGCGCACCGCATCCAGAATCTGGTACACCCAGAAGAATCCGAGAAAAATTCCCAGCGCCGTGTCCGCTTGCCAGGGCAAGTCCGATGACAACCCGACGATCGCCAGGACCACGATTCCCAGATGAGCCAAGCCCTTCGCATACTGGCCGCAATACACTGCGCCCAGACCGAGCGGAATCGCGCCCAGAATTCCGGCGACCGTGGGATTCGGTCCTGCATTGACCGGTGGGCGGTAAGCGGTTGCGGGTTCGCCCATCGGCGGATAGATCGTTTGCGCGGGCGGTACGAATCCCGGCGCAGGCGGTGCAGTGCCTTCCATGCGTGCCGCCAGGCACGCCTCGCAGTAGATCACCCCGCGGACGTCGCGGGTGCATTGGTTGCAAAGTGGCTTGCCGCAAGTGCGGCAGAAGGCCACCGCAGCCGTATCGCTGTGTGTGGCGCAGTTCATACGAACCTCCTGTCAGTGGTCACCGACACTACAGGCAGATCCGGATTTGACGGATCAAGATTTGATCGATCAATGACAGATGGACCCAGAGGAGCGCTGGCCAGGATGAGATGGTTATCCGTCTGGCTGTAATTGCGCTCCTGCTTCTGCTCGGGCTGTTGTGTTGTGTCGTTCTTGTCGTCTTTCTGTTTGGCCGGCCGGGAATCTTTGCGGCCGGGCTCGGCGGGAGCCACCGTGCGCTTGATCTCGCGCACGCGCGACTCGACTTCGTAAACGATCCGCACATTCTCGTAGTAGTGCACCACGCGTGCCTGCGTGTGGTAGTACGCGAGGCGGATCGCAGAGGGCCGCAGGCTGATCTGGCTCAGGTCTGTGGGCTTTACGCCCGCAACCGCCAAGCATACCGACAGCGCGAAGAATGCCATGCCAAACGACATGGCAAAGCGCGGCTGGCGGACCGTGGCCCAGATCGGCTCGAGCAGCGAGGCTTGCGTGCGCTCCCACCACGAAATGCGCGGTTGGGGAGCACGTACAGTCACTCGCAAGCGTTGGGTGTCAACGCCCGTCGTGGATGCCAGAATGTTGTTGACCAGGCTGGCTGGAGGCTCCACCTCCGTGAGACCCTTCAGCCAGTTGCGGCCCGCCTCAGCTTCGGCGAGCAGCGGACCGCACGCCCTGCATACCCGGGCGTGGGCCTGGAAGCGGTCGAGTCCGGTCCCGGTCAGAACGCCGTCAATGGCGTCCGTGAGCAGGAGCTCGAACTCGTGGCACTGCATTCCGTTACTGGTGTGGTCTGGCATCACATCACCTGCCTATAGGTACGTTGTAGGAGCCTGGCAAGTTCCGCCCGCCCTCTATTTATTCGCGATTTCACGGTACCCTCCGGAACCTTCAAAACGGCGGCAATTTCTCGGTAGTCCATATCCTGTAAGTCCCTTAGAATCACTGCCTCCCGAAGCTCTGGCGACAGCCTGCCCAGGGCCGCATGCACGGTCTCGCTCACCTCCCGGCTGCGTACGTGCGCGTCCGGGGGAGCGGATTGGTCAGGAATTTGCTCACTGAGGGGCTGGGCGTCCTCATGGTCCGACGCCGCGGTGTCCATGGAGTCGGTGATCCGGTCCTGCTTGGTCTTGCGGAAATGGTCCACCAGCAGGTTCCGGGTGATGGTCGTCACCCACGTAACGAACGCCCCCTTGGTGTGGTCATAGCTCGAAAGCGTGCGGTACATCTTGATGAAGACCTCTTGGGTGAGGTCCTGGGCGTCGTCGCCCGATCCCGCGAAGCGGTAGCAGATGTTGTAGATACGCCGGTTATAGGTTTGCACGATTTCCTCCCAGGCGGCGGAGTCGCCGGCGATACAGCGCCGGACCAGCATCGCAACGACCTGGACGTCTTCCACTTGCGCTCCCCGGAAATCTGCTAAAACCCTAAGACTCTTGCTCGGGCCTGACTTTGGTCTAACCCCTGAGGCACTCTCCAAGCCCTACCCACTAGACAGTACGTGATTGTGGGCGGTGAAGTTCGCTCACTTGCGTAACCATTCGCGAAACAGGGAATTGTAACAGTGGGAAGAAGCCTCAGCATGGCGAGGGAAAGCACCGGGGAATACGAAACGGCAGCTTTTCCGCACAGTCCCCGAAAGAATCGCTCATCGAGAAAGCAACGTTCGGCGGCTCTTTTTCACGATTGAGTAAGCTGTTATGCTTCTCCCACTTGCGGGACGGGAAATGGTCGGAGAACGGCTCTCACACTACAAGATCGTGGAGCGGATTGGCGCCGGCGGCATGGGCGTGGTCTACCGCGCTCACGATGAGCAGCTGGATCGCGATGTTGCCATAAAAGTTCTGCCGTCCGGTTCTTTTGCCGACGATTCCGCGCACAAACAGTTTCGCAAAGAGGCCTTGTCTCTCGCGCGTCTCAACCATCCCAACATCGCGACCGTGCACGAGTTCGGCAGCCAGAACGGCATCGACTTCCTCGTAACCGAGGCCAAGACGTCTTAACACGATTTTCACACAGCTCTGCTAGCATGGAATTGGATCGAATGCCTTTTCGGAGGTGTTTATGATTCCTCTCTCTCCCGCAATTTCCAGCGGACTCACCTGGTCGAAAATTTCCTGCGGACGAAGTTACGAACTCACACAGAACGGCCAAGCGGTTGGCACACTGCAGCGTCCCAGCTTCTGGTCCTCGAGCTTCGTCGCAGAAACTCGAGAGCGGCCGCTGGACCTTTCGTCGCGGCGGCTGGCTCGGTGCCGGCTCCGTGATTCTGGATTCGTTTTCCCAACAGCAGATCGCAACCTTCAAGGCGGCGTGGGGGATGGGTGGCACGCTGACCTTCGCCGACGGTCAGCAATTTCAACTGGAATGCAAGGGCTGGTGGCGCCCCGTATGGAGTGTAATCGGGCCGGGCGGCGAGACGTTGCTGCGCCTGCACACCCGTGAAAAAACGGTGGACGTTCCGACGGCGGGCAGTGTTTCCGAGAGCCGGCTGTCATTGCTGATCATGTTTACCTGGTACCGGATTCTGCAAGCTGAAGAGGACGCTGCGTCCGCAGCTATGACCGCCGCGATTATCGCGTCGTAACGGCACGTTTTTCCCAAGTCGGATCTACTGCAATGCCTTAAATCCCGCGCACTGCTCCGCGTCCGGCGGAATCGTGCTGCCGGTCGCATTCAAGTCCGCGCGGATCACACCCTTATCAGTCGAACAGAACAACCGCTTTCCGGTGCGGTCGAACACCACCGGCGCGGCGGCTACGAAATAACTCTGGTTCATCCCGTCCGCCGCATTACTTCCCACCACGGCAAAGTGGTATCCCGATTTCTCGCCTCCCGCCAGGCTCTGATCCAGGATGCACGCCGTAGCAGCCGACCTCGTACACGGCTCCGCTCCGCCCAGATTCGCCAGCGACTCCGCATACCCGCCATAAGTCGCCATGTACGACACCTCCGCCTGGCTGATCGCCCGGATCGAAGCCACCGCCGAAGCCTCGTCTGCATGCACCTTCGCTCCCGTCATGCTCGGAATCGTGACCGCCGCGATGATCAGAATGATCGCGATCACCACCAGCATTTCAATCAAAGTAAATCCACGTTGATCTCTCATCTCGCGCCCTCCGTGCTGGAAGAGCCCAGCAACAAACCAGAGAACGGCCGTCGACAACCTCCTTGCAGGGAAAAGGTATTCGGCTGGAAATAATGGGGATGTGGGTCCGGGTTTCAGACCCGGACAGGCCGACCCAAAGCGCGGCTGCCCTCGGACCTCGCGCTCGTAACGGTCTTCGGAAGTACCCGAAAACGTCCGCCGCGGGCTAGTACCACCGTAACGTTGACCCTCCTATATAGGATTCCTATACTCCAAACATAGGAATCCTATACTGCGATTCCGGGACTGATATGACCCAACGCATTCGCTCCAAAATCGCACGGGGAAGCGCCGAACTCGCCATCCTATCCCTGCTGGCCGAGCAGCCTCTCTACGGTTTCGAAATCGCCAAACAGATCGGCGAACGCACCGGCGGCGCCCTGAAATTCACGCTCGCTTCGCTCTATCCCTTGCTCTATGAAATGGAAAAGCGCGGCTGGGTCGAGGGCCGCTGGCAAGCCAACAGCGCCGGCCGCGACCGCCGCTACTATCGCCTCACCCCCGGCGGCCGCCGCCAACTTGCCCCCCTGCGCGCGGAGTGGCGCACCTTCTTCCAGGCCCTCGACAGCCTGGCCGGAGTCAGCCATGCCTGATTGGAAGAAACTGGTGCGCGAGCGTCTCAAGACATCTTCGCTGCGTCCGGCAGCGCACGAAGAAATTGTCTCGGAATTAGCCGCTCATCTCGAAGAGACGTACGAGGCCGCGCTCTCGCGGCGCCTGACCGAAACCGCCGCAGTCGAATTCGCTCTGCGGGAAGTCGACGATTGGCAGGCTCTGGCAGAAAGATTTCACGAGCGAAATCAGAGGAGAACCTGATGAACAACCGTACTCGCAGTCTTTGGATTCCCGCGATGATCAATGTGATCGTAGCGCCCGGCCTGCTCATGATTCTTCAGAAACTCTCCGTACAACCTCGCGTTCTCTGGATCGGCGACATGGCGATGGTCCTCTATCTGCCCTGGCTCATCACGCTTCCCGTTTTCGGCGCACTCGGAGCTTTCCTGGCGAGACGCGCCCAGGCTCGCTTCATGAATCGCATAATTGTGGGATTGTCTCCGGCACTCGCCGTATTGGGAGCCTTCGCGCTCGTTCTGCCGGTCAGCCTGGTTGTCGATCGCCATCAGCTGACGAATTTCCCGTTCGCTTACTTCGCGCTCACCATCTTCAACTGGGTCCTGCTCCCGGCCCTCGCGTTGTTTCTGGGAACTCTTCCGTTCCTGCGAGAGCCCGAGAGCATAGCTCACAGCGAAGCCTGAAGCCAAAGCCTGAAGCCAAAGCCTGAAGCCAAAGCCTGAAGCCGAAAGCCTATTGCGCCGGCGGGACGTACTCCTTCGGTTTGGCCGATCCCTCGCCGAAGAAAAATTGCTCCATCTGCTTCACGATGACTTCCTGATCCTCGCGCCGCGCCGGATTCAGGCGGTACTCGTTCAGCAGCATCTTGCAATGCTCCACCCACATCCTCCATGCTTCCTGGGACACGTTGTCGTACACCTTTTTTCCCAGGTCGTTGTCGAACGGAGGCTCATCCAGCCCCGGCATCTCTTTCTGAAACTTCACGCAAAAAACATTGTGCGCCATAACTTCCCTCAAGAATGAATTAACCACGAACCCAAGAAGGTTTCCTACGTGTACCTTCGTGTCCTTAGGGGTAAAGGTTCTTAGACTTCACCCCGAATCTCCATGCTCTGAATCAGCCCGTCCCGAAATTCGTAAATGTGCTGAATCATCTGATCCACTACGAGCTCCCCGCTCTTGTCACGCACCACTTGATGCACATCAATCGCAATCCGCCCGTCCGCTTCTCTCGTGAAGTTCTGGGGCTCAACGTTCGGGTCAAGGATTTCAAACTGACGCTTCCAGTAGTCGCGCACCGCCGGCTTTCCCAGCACGCGCCCACCCTCCATCCCGTTCGGCCAATCGACGTCGTCATGCATTGCGACCAGCACAGTCTCAACATCCCGCCGGTTAAACGCCGCATACATCTTCTGCAGCAACTCAATCTCCGCCGCTACTGCTTGCACTTCCGCCATAAAACGCCTAAACAATCATCTTACACGGAGTCTGCTTGGCGGCTTCGCCGCAGACGCCACCAACCTAAAGCCCCCAATCCCCAAATCACAAACAGCGGAATCAAACTCGCCAGCCCGCGCAACCCGATCAATTGACCGACATTGAACGCTCCGCCAGTTCCATTGGATTCGCCCACCGTCAACATCGATTCGCGGTTGCTCGCCACCTGCCCCGACCAAAACGCCTGCACGGTCGAATGCAAGATAGGACAACTATCCTGCATCGCCAGTTGCGAAGTCGTAGAAACCGCCATCAACACCACCAACACACTGCACGCGGCCAACGCCATCAGCACCCGCCGCCATCCAGCCATCGCCCGTCCCCACACCACGGCCAGTCCCATGCACACAAACGGAATGCACGCCCCCGCATATCGCGGACCAAACGACAGCCCTGCCTTCCACCAATAAAACGACGCATTAAACAAAAAGTAATAAGCCGCCATCCCCGCCGCCACCAGCGCCGCCGCGCGATGCGTTTTGCCTTTCCACAACTGCCACAACCCAACCGGAGCCGCCACCAGCACCGGCGACGCAAACAGCAGCCCCCGCGAACATCCAAACAGGATCTTCAGCAGCCGGTCTGGATGCGGATATGTCAGCCCCAGATACCCCTGCTGCTGCATGAACGAAAACGAATTCGGATCGTAATACGAATAGCTCGGACGAAATGCCCCAAACGCCGCATGTAGATACGCCATCAACACGCCGAGACAAATCGCCGCACCCAAGCCCACGCCAGCCATAACCCACCAGCGCGCCGCCGGACCGCGTGACCACGCCTGCGACAGCGCCAGAAACGCCAGCATCGCCGAAGCCGGCGCCGCAGGATACTCCGTCACCGTCGCCCATCCCGCCGCCAACCCCACCGCCAGAGCCCAAAGAAAATCTGCGCGCGCACTCGAACTGCTGCGCAACCGTAACGCCGCCGCAAACCCAAATACCAGGCAGGCTCCCACCAGCGCATGCGCCCAGAACAATCCCGCATAAGCCCACATCGGAGTCCCCAGACACATCACCAGCACCGCAAACGCAGCGCCGCCCACACCCCCTCCGAATCGCAGACTTAGAAAAAACAGGCACACCGCCGCCAGCGCAGTCGGCAGCGCGACCGCGCCGACACTCGCGATGTACGACAGCGCGATCTCACCCCGCGGAGACTCCGGATCAACTCCCACCATCCGCAGCACGGGTCTCGCCGCCAGCGCAAATGGCACCGCCAGAAACACCAGCCCCGGAGCTTTGTCGGAATAGTAGTGTCCGTTGAAGTGCGCCTTGTCCTGCGTGTTCTCGTGGTAGGCGTCGATCTGCAGGGTGTGCCGCTCGACAATGGCGCGCAGCAAATCGAAGCGCGAGTTCTGGTTCCACCCGCCGCCTTCATAGAAATAGCTGAACGAGAGAAATGCCACCAGCCCCAACAGAATTGCGGCTTTGCGATGGGAAGGGAAGCTCTCTGGCAGGGGGCTCATTGAGTTTTTCGGGCCCGAATCGCTCGAGCCCGGACCCACTGAGCTTACAACAATCCGCCCTCAGTCTTCGGAGCCGCGCCCAGGCAGGACCCAGCTCCCACGACACACTCACGGCTTACCGGTCGCCAGCAGATATTCCGCCACGATCTTCTTCACGTCCTCTTCCGACGCCACTGTTGGATCGGGCGAACCCTTGGATGCCGTCGCCAACTTGCCCTTGACCCCAATGTAAACCGCGTCGTACGAGGTGTCGCCCAGGTTTTCCACCTTGTGCTTGAACGGCGGATACCAGCGCGCCTCACCGGGCTTGGAGTATATTTCCCGCACCTTTCCGTTCTCGTCGGTAAAGCGAAGATGCGCTTCGGTCAGGATCACCACCACCCCGCCCGGATGATCGTGCAGCACCGACTTCTCGTGGGGCCCGTAGTGAACCGACACCACCTGCACGCGCTCATTTTCGAAGTCCAACTTGTAGTGTCTCGGTTCCACCTTGGTGGGATCCTGCCCAAGCGCGAAAGATGTTGCCAGACACACCAATGCCCCCGCCCAGACTAGCTTCGACCGCATGCCTGCCTCCTGCGAACTTTTGTGTTTTTGAGTGAGAACGTACGCAACTCTAATTCCCACGGGAGAGAAGTGTCAACGAGATGGGACCAGAAGGATGAACGGATTGGACCACAGACCAATGGGCCAGAGGTCCGCTGGTATAACCGCTGTGAGTTGAGAACAAAGAGTCGGTAAGTCGGCATGCACTGGAGCGACTTGCTTCACCGCTTTGGCTCTTCCCCTTAACTCAGTCAGATGTCGTTTTCGAAACCGCGACGGACGTTACCGCTCCCCCGTGAACACGAACCATGACGATGTTCGACGAATCGTACTGGACGGCATTGATCGATTCTTCATGTTCGTGCAGATAAATCAATTTCTCGCCTCGTCGAAACGAAGGCGTGCCAAGGACCTTCAACACGTCTGCCTCGTTCATCCCTAATGAAAGAGGCAACGCGAGCCTGACGGTGGCGGTGCGGCCGAGAGCTCGACAGCGACGATCGATCTTCGCATCAGTAGAGACCCGCTGCCACTGAAAGCTGCCGATCGAGGGTCCGTCGATCTCTCCGCTTTGCAGCCAGAGAATCCACCGGTCCCCGCCATCCATCCCTTGGAAGCAAAGCCACTTCACGGCGTCGCCAGCGTCGCCACTTGCCCCGGTCGTTCCGCCAAGCAGTTGCTCAACGTTGTCCAACTTGGTCTTCTCCAAGGTTACGGCCACGTTTGCGACCCGCAACTTGCTCAACATTTCTCTCGGGACGGTTGCCTTGACATCCTGTGGGAAGTTCCAGTTCGGTGGCTCCCAGATCACGCGAGCACCCGTTTGAGCGACAACCACAGATGTCAGGAACAAGGCCAGAAACCAGGATCGAGTCATGGGCAGATTCTAGATGGAAGAAGGCAGCAACCGAAGATAACTGTTGTAATCAGATTCTTGCGTAATTCGAGACCGGGTTGGGATGACTTGGTGGGCCCACCAGGATTTGAACCTGGAACCAACAGATTATGAGTCTGCTGCTCTAACCGTTGAGCTATAGGCCCGTGAACCCCAATCTAGCATACTTGATTCTCAAGATCGGCCGGTATCCAGCGGTCCCAATGAACCGCAAATCTCTGTCGGTCGCGTTCTGCAGCCGTCGTTCTGGATTCGTAACAAGGATCACTCCGCCTGCCAAGATCGGTACGCCTTCAATCACAATTCAATGAACGCGTTAGGCGTAAGAAGAGGAGGATCATGGCGACAAAACAAAAACACGGCGGAGTCCGTGAAGGCCACTCGGTCCCGATCACCCGGGAGTCTCCTGAGTCGGTGTATAGTGCACGATGTGAATGCGACGTTAGCGCGTTCGGAGGAACCGAGAAGGAAGCCTTAGACGCACTGGTCGAGACTTGGTTGGGTCCTGTGGAAGACAGCGGTCGTTAGTTCATCAAACGGACCGGTGCCCCATTTCTCGCGCGTTCTCTGCGCGAGAAATGGGGATTTTCGACACAGCGAAGCCGAAGGGTGGGGCTTTGCCTCGGCCCAACAAATCGGCCCTTCACATTCTTAGTGCGCCGTCGCCTTCTCGGCCCCCAGTCCCGTGTTCGAACGAACCAGCAGTTCGTTGAACTTATCCTGCGACGACGGTTCGCGAGTCACGAGCGTTCCGAGAATCGCCCCGATGAATCCCAGCGGAATGCTCAGTATGCCAGGATTCTCCAGCGGGAACCACGCCTTAGCCTGGATAATGTGCCGCGCCGTTCCTGTCACCGTTGGCGGATCGATCGCCATCAGGCTTGGGCTGATGAGGATCAGCCCAATCGAGGCCAGCAATCCTACCGCCAGTCCCCAAACCGCGCCTGCCGTATTGAACCGCCGCCAGAAGATCGACAGCACAATCACCGGCAGGTTGGCCGACGCCGCCACTGCGAACGCCAGCGCTACCAGGAACGCCACATTCGCAGTCGGTCCCAGCACGATGGCAATCGTAATCGCCACCGCGCCCACCACAAACGCCGAGATGCGTGCCACCGTCACTTCTTCACCCGGCTTCCGCTCGACTCCGTTATGGATCACGTTGGTCCAGAAATCGTGCGAGAAAGACGTCGTCGCGCTGATCGTCAACCCGGCCACCACCGCGAGAATCGTCGCAAACGCGATGGAAGAAATGAACGCGAAGAACACGGACCCCGCCAGAGCATTCGCCAGCAGCGGCGCGCTCATATTCGTGCCCCCGTGTGTCTTGATGAAGTCGGGGCCCACGATGGTCGCCGCTCCGAATCCCAGGAACGTCGTCATGATGTAGAAGCTGCCGATCAGCACCATCGCCCACACCACACTGTGTCGCGCCGTCTTGGCATCGGGCACGGTGTAGAACCGGACTAGAATGTGCGGCAATCCAGCGGTCCCGAAAATCAGCGCCAGCCCCAGCGAGATCAAATCCAGCGGCCCGTACGGCGGCTTGAAACGAAGACCGGGCTGCAGAAAATCTTTCACCACCACCGCGCCCTTCGCGTCGTGATAGCTCACCTGCGAGATTGCTCCAAAGAATTCTCCGAAGCTGAAGTGGAAGTGTGCCATCACCAGGATGCTCAGCAGGAACGTCCCGGCCATCAGCAGGACCGCTTTCACAATCTGCACCCACGTGGTCGCCAGCATGCCGCCGAATACCACGTATACGATCATCAGGATTCCGACCCCAATCACCGCCTGGTTGTAGGTAACCTTTCCTCCCAGCAGCAGTTTCACCAGCGCGCCCGCACCCACCATTTGCGCAATCATGTAAAAGGTGCTGACCGTCAGCGTGCTCAGCGATGCCATCGCCCGCACCGGCCGCGGTTTCAGCCGGTACGCCAGCACGTCGGCCATGGTGTATTTGCCGGCATTGCGCAGTGGTTCCGCAATGACCAGCAATACAGTCAAATACGCCACCAGCCAGCCCACCGAAAACAGAAATCCGTCATACCCCTGGAACGCGATGATGCCCGCGATTCCCAGGAACGACGCCGCACTCATATAGTCGCCGGCCACCGCGATCCCGTTCTGCCAGCCCTTGATCTGCCGGCTCGCCGCAAAGTACGCGGTCGCTCCCGCCGACCGCCTCGAAGCCCAGTAAGTAATGCCCAGCGTGATGGCGATGAACACCAGAAACATAGTCAGTGGAATATTCATGGCTTACTTGCCTCCCTTTGCATCTTCGGCCCTGTCGAGGATGTCTTTTGCCAGGCGATCAAAGTTGTTGGCAGCTCTGACGTACAATCCTGCAATCAGCCATGCCACAAAGAATTGCGACAGGGCAAACAAGTAGGCCAGGTTCAGATACCCAATCTTGGTGGACATGAATTGCGGTGCGTAGCCCACCAGCACCGGCAAGGCAAAGTAGTACACGACGAAGAATATGAATGCCGGTACGATGAAAGTTTTCTTCGTCGCCATCAAATCCTGAAATTCCTTGCTGTCGGCAATCTTGTCCCAGGTGGACTGCGATGCCTGGTACTGCTGCGGTTGCACCACTTCTAAATTTTTTGCGGCGTTGGCCATAGACTTCTCCTCGTGGCTTGCAATTAAACGTGCCGCATTTCTGGAATGCGTTCCGGATGGGGCGACCACTGACGGGGGACAGATTACTCCGGTTTCAGCTGTTTTGGGAGTAAATCCGTCCCCGCCAGTTTGTGGCGCATGCCACCGCACACGCCACCCGCTCGTCCTTCGCTAGAACGTAAAGATTGGACCAAATTCGGAACGGATATCGTGCCACTCCCGCGCCGGCATGCCCTCATACTTGGGGAAGGTCGGAGAGTCCGCGAGATTCGGATCGGCAATCCGCGTTCGATACATCGATTCCTCCAGCACAAACGAAACCAGATTGTTCATCTTCCAGTACAGCGTGGCGGCGGCCAGATCGTTCTTCGAACGCTGGTTGCCGAGATGCAAGACGTCACTGGTCTTCGCCTGATCGAAAGCATAGTGGAAATAGAGCTGCCATCCGGCGTTTCGCCCTGCGGGATCCGCATGGAAGATGCGCCCGAGCGGAAATCCAACGTTCACAAATCCGCCCATGGAACGTACCGGCTTTTGCGGAGCAAACGCCGCATTCCCGGCGCTGTTCAGGCCAAACTGCAGGTTCGACGCGCCATCGTTCGAGGGACCGGCGCAGAACGCCGGATCCGCGTCCGTTCCGCAGAGCTTGGAGAGGCCCGCCGTGTCATTGAAGTTCGAATCCAGGCTGCCCACGAAGTAGAAACGCAGGTCCGACCCGTCCCAGAACTTGCTGATCACCGTCACGTAGCGAGTTGGAAGTTGCAGTTCTCCGGTCCAGCCTGCCCGGTTGGACGTCGTTTGCGCGCCGTGCGGGAAGGCTTTCTGGAACACTTTTGAATCCGGACAAATCAGAAGGTCAGTGTTGGTGCAAAGCGGAATATCCGTAGACCGCACCATTACTTTCCGGTCGCCCTGAACTCCGCTGAAGATCAACTGAGCCGGAGCAACTCCGGGTGCCATATCCAGCTGCCATTGCAGCACCAGTCTCGCCTGCACCTCTGGACGTCCTGAATCGGCGACCTGCTTTTCACCGTAGCCGAGTTGGTCTGCAACGTTCGACGGATCATTCCCGTACGCTGGCATGACCACTGCGAATTCGGGTTGGATGAAAACGTTGCGTGAGCCGCCTATCTTGTGCCCAATCCCGAAGCGGAACTGCGGAGCGCGCTCGTAGAGCGTGCCGAAGCCCAGTCCAAGGCCGGTAGTCTCGAACAGATTGGGCAGCGTCGATGACCCGAACAGCGTCCAGTCCTGTCCGAACACTCCGAAAATATTCGTATTGTCGCTGATCTTGTGATCCACGCGGCCGAACGCTAGGCGGATCGATGCCATGCTCGACCGGATCGTAGAAATGTTCCGGTTCAGCGCGCGCGAGAAGTTACCTTCGAAGTCGAACTCCAGTTTGCCGGTGAGGGCAGTATTGCTGCCGGCCATGTCGGGCCATTCGAAGTTCGTACCCACGCGCGCGAAACGCGCTTTGGCGTGGAATTCCGGGCTGCGAGTTGGTCCGGGATCGAACGCCGTGCCCGAGGCGGTAATGAATCCCGGCAACGGCATATCGGTACCGTACGGCGAGGCCGTGTCGTAGATCACGCTGGTCTTCACCATGCCATAAAGCTTCAGCCGCGCACCGCTGCCCAGCTTCAGGTCCGGAATCAGCCCATCGGGTACAGAAGGCTCCAATTGCAGCACCCGAAGCGGCGCCACCGCCGCAATTACTTTCGGCGCTGCAGGCTTGGTCGCCTGCGGCGTCCCTTGGGACGCTGTGGCCTCCACACGTGCTGGTGCCGTTGCCGGAGCTGCTGCCGACGACATATCCGTCGCGCTCAGCACTCCCTTGCGCGCCAGCGCTTCCATCAGAAGCTGAAGCTCGGCATCCGGAGCCGCATCGCGAATCGCATTCGCCTCGCTCGGCGCCAGCACTCCCTTCATCACCAACACTCCCAGCAAAGCCGTAACATTGGCATTCCCTGCCACAGGGGTTATGTTCGGGTTGGCAGCGGCTGCCGGCTGCGCGGCTGGGTTACCTGAGGCTGGGTTAACCGATGCTGGGTTGGCGGTGGTTTCGGCGGGTGCCTTCGCGTCAGTGGCGTCCTTCGCCCCGGCCAGGGCGGGCGCGACCGATACGACTACGAGTAATGAGCTGCAAATGAATTGCTTCAACTTCCGCATGATTGATCTCTCCTCCTTCACGGGAGCCGTTCCGCGTACAGGTGCCATCACGGCTTACAGATATTCGGTCGTCTTCCGATTCGGTGCGCGGGGCTCGCTTCTTTTGCTGACGCGCGACCGGAGTGCCGTTTTGGGACCCAGGAACTTGCGGCCGCCGCCATCGGCGTCCCCGATCCCTTGAAGGGAGAAACGATCAAGGCCTTCGTGCAGGTCCGTTCCGACCATGTTCCGTCAGACACGCTGGCCGCGGTTCTGATCGAACACTCCGCCGCAAACTAGGCCCGATCGCAACGCCGAGTTCGCTGGAGTTTGTCGCATCTCTCCCGAAAACGCGTTCCGGAAAAATCCTCCGCCGCTTCCTCAAAGCCAAAGAAGCAGGAGTCGACGCCGGCGACGTCAGCACGATGGAAGGCTAGAGACTGATGGCAGGATAGAGGTTCATGTGGGGACGGCCGCCTTCGGCCGTCCAGCGATGGCGAAGCCGAGCGAGCAGGGCTCCTCCCATCCCAACCCCTGCTCACCAGCTGAAATGCAATCCTTTCTCCATATTCACTCTGGAGCTTGATGCAATGAACCCCATGCGAATGCATCCAGGATTCTTCGCCCTACTGTTTCTCCTTTGCTCAACCGCGGCAGTTGGCGGAGCACCCAAGCAACCCACTCTCGGACATCGCTCAGCGCCGTTGCTCACGGTCGATGGCCTCACATTCAAGGATCTCGACAAGAATGGGAAACTCGATCCTTACGAGGACTGGCGCCTGCCGCCAGACGTCCGCGCCACCGACCTGGTTCAGCGCATGAGTCTCGAAGAGTTGGCGGGACTGATGGTCCACGGCACTCTGCCCAGCACTGGCCCGTTAGCCCCGCTCGGAGTCGGCAAAGAGTATGACCTGGTGAAGGTCCGCGAGTTCATCGAGCAAGATCACGTCAACACTTTCATCACTCGCATGAATGGCCCGGCCGAGTTCCTCGCCAGGCAGAACAACGAAGTGCAGGCGATCGCAGAATCCTCGCGCTGGGGCATCCCGGTTACGATCTCCTCCGATCCGCGCCACCACTTTGAAAACGTGCTCGGCGCCGCCGTGCAAGACCGGGCATTCTCCATGTGGCCGGAGCCTCTGGGCTTCGCCGCGTTGAACGATCCCGAACTCACACTCCGCTTCGCAGATGTCGTCCGTCAGGAATATGAAGCGGTCGGCATTCGCGAATCCCTCGCGCCCCAGGCCGATCTGGCCACCGAACCGCGCTGGGCCCGCGCCAACGGAACCTTCGGGGAAGATGCCGAAATCGCAAAACGCATGGTCGAAGCCTATGTCGCCGGAGTGCAAAATGGTCCGAGTGGATTGAACTCAGGCAGCGTCATTGCGGTGGTGAAACACTGGGCAGGATACGGCGCGGCCAAGGATGGCTGGGATGGCCACAACTACTACGGCCGCTACGCCGATTTTTCCGGACACAACTTCGCGCAACATCTGATTCCATTCACCGGCGCCTTCGCCGCCCACGCAGGCAGCGTCATGCCAACCTACTCGATCCTGCAAGACGTTGCCATCGACGGAAAACCTCTGGAGCAGGTCGGAGCCGGATTCAATCATCAACTGCTGGGCGACTTGCTCCGCGCACAATATGGATTTCGCGGCGTCATTGTGAGCGACTGGGCCATCACCAATGACTGCTCCGAGGCTTGCCGCAATGGAACGGCTGCCGGAATCAAGCCCACTCCGCAAGACATCGGGATGCCCTGGGGAGTCGAAGAACTCACCAAGCCGCAACGCTTCGCCAAGGCCATCAATGCCGGAGTGGATCAGATCGGCGGCACCGACCAATCGAATCTCATCGTGGAAGATGTTCACAACGGATCGATCTCGGAAGCGCGCGTTCGGGAGGCCGCGGCCCGCATTCTTCTGCAGAAGTTCGAGCTTGGCCTCTTCGAACAGCCCTACGTGGATGAGACCAAAGCCGCGTCGATCGCCGGCAACAAAGACTTTGTAAAAGAGGGACAATCGGCCCAGGCCCGAGCCGTTGTTCTGCTGGAAAACAAGTCCGTCACTTCAACCGGCCAGCCGCTGCTGCCGGTCGTTCCGAAGAATAAAAAGGTCTACCTGTATGGCGTGGCCGCCAAGGCCGCGGAAGCCGCTGGATTCAACGTGGTCACCGATCCCGCGCAGGCGGATCTTGCGATCATTCGTGCGCCCGCTCCCTACGAGAGTCAGCATCCAAACTTCTTCTTCGGATCAAGGCAGCACGAGGGCCGGCTCACCTTCACCGAAAAAGACGCGGCGTACGCTGAACTGCTGCGCGTGAGTCCAATCGTTCCAACCATCTTCCTCACCACGCTCGAGCGGCCGTTGATCCTGACCAACGTCCGCCCGCTCGCGACCGCGCTCCTGGGCGATTTCGGCATCTCCGACGAACCGCTGCTCGCTCTCATTACTGGCAAGATTTCGCCCGCCGGACATCTCCCCTTCGAGTTGCCGTCCTCGGCGGAGGCCGTGAAGCAACAGAAAAGCGATCTACCCCACGACTCGCAATCCCCGCTGTTCCCCTTCGGGATGGGTTTGCATTATTGAGCGCGGCGTGACCGTGGATTTCGTTGTGGATGGACGATCAGCGGGCGGAAGCCGAAATCTGGCTCGTCTTAAAGATCTACTCTTTACGCTTTCGCAGAGCGATGCAACTTGCCTGCCGACGCCAACTCAGCCAGCGACGGCACCGACTCGGGATCCGTGGTCTTACGCTCGGGCAACGCGGCCCCCTTGAAAGCCTCTACCAACATCTCAATCGCCAGGTCCGTATTCGGACGAATGAAGATCGTCGCCGCCAGCGTTCCGTTGCGCACCCACGCCTGGCCGGTCTTTGGCATCCCGTCGCATCCGGTGATCGGAATCTTCAGCCATCGCGCTCGCTCACCTTCGGGGATCTCGCTGAACGCCTTCCTCGCGCCCATCGCCATGCTGTCGTCCTGCGCGCCGACCAGATCGATATGGCTCTCCTGCGAAGTCCGCAAGCGCAGCCACGAACTCACGGCCTTATGCGCGCTCTCTTCCGTCCAGTTCGCCCGCATCGACTTCACTTGAATGTTTGCCGGCTTGGTCGCGTTCATGCCCACCGTCCGCTCTTTCGCCGCCGAGCTGTTCGCCGGACCCTCGATGTACAGGATCGATCCCCCATTCGGCAGCAGCGCTGCAAATTGTTTTCCCTGGATCTTGCCCACTTCTTCATGATCGGAACTGATGGCAAATACTGGAACCTTGTGAGCGCGCCGCAACTCCAGAATGTAGTCCACCTCATGATTCAGCACGACCCATCCAATGCCCGCCGCGGCCGCCGCGCGCGCCACTTGGGGAAACGCTGTGCCACCTGCCGGTTCGAACAGAATCGCATCCGGACGCACGACCGAAGAATCCTGCACGTAGTGCAGCAACTGCTGGCTTTGCGCCAGAGCATCGTTGTTGGCGTGAATGATCTTCACGTCCACCCCGAGTCGCCGCCCAGCCTTCTCCGCGGCCGCCGCCTGCTCTTGCTGATAATCGTTATCGTTATTAGTAAGTGAAACCAGAAAGTTGAGTCGCTTCATGATATGGAGACCTATTCCGGATCATAGTCCTTCCGCTTCAGTAACCAATGTAACCACGGTAACGTTGAATCGACCCGTCACTGAGTCGACCTGTCATCCTGAGCGCAGAAACTGGTTCGCGAAGCGGACCAGTTTCGGAGTCGAAGGATTCCTGTATGCGAGAGGAAACTCTCGCCGCGCTCTAGAAGTAGTGGGGTACTCGAAGAATGAGAGTCGACGAGAGCGTTCAGACACCGGCTGCGGCGGTCTTCGTCGCATCGCCAACGAAGGACTTCAGCTTTTCGTCCAGCGTTTCGCGGTTGGCATCCGTCAGGTCCACGAAGCGGAAGGGCTGCATCCACCCTTGCGTCGCCCACATGGGGAACAGCATCTGCGCCTTGCCCCGCAGCGTCGCTTCACGAATGTGGAAAATCAATTCCACTTCGAGTTTCTCGTCTAGTGGCTTCTCCAGATGGATCACTCCGCCCGAAGTGGACAGCTGATGGATCGCCGCCCGGATCGACCGCTTGTTCGGCAGCCGCACCAGCACCAGCACCGACCCGCGCAGCTTCACGCGAAACGGACGATCGTTCAGTTTGCTCACGGCGCGCGGCGCCACTGGCTCGGTCGACTTGGTTTCTTCGGACATATGCTTATCCAGAGTATGGCAGCGTGCGGGGCGTTGCAGAAGTTACGAAAGAACAAGACCGCGTGTTTTTGACGTGGGGAAATGCTACTAGCAGCGGCCGCGCGAGCAGCTTACTTGCGCCCGGGATGAAGTTCGGCGCCTTCGGAGAACAGATTGTAAGGCCAGGCCGCCTTCTTCTGCACCGTCACCTTGGGAGCGCTCGCCGGTGCGGCAGTCGCCCGGGCCGGCATCGGATTGTCCTGCGCCGCGGCCTTCCAGTCTTCTGGAGCGTCGGCGATCCCCCACACGTTGCCATGCGTATAGAGTGAAGCGCCGATCAGGAAATACTGTCCGTCGGTCCCGAGTGGCAGGCAGTTCGCGACCGTCGCGGTCACGCTGCCTCCGCCGGGCAGGTTGCTCAGCATGATGGGCGTCCCAATCTTCAGCGCCTCGGAACTGCGAAAGCCGCATCCCTGCGCGCTGACGACCAGCACCGTGCACCGCTCGCCATACGGCCGCGTGCGGTCCAGACTGATCACGCCGACCGGGATCTCCACCCGAATGCGGGTGCTGCGTCGAGCCGCGTTTTGGGTCAGAACTTCCATCACAGGTGCGTGTGTTGCACCAAGTATTGTGACAGAATCGCCTTCCCGCCCCGAGGTAACCGAAGTAACTCGCACCCTGAAACCACCGGGCAAAAGCGCGGTGGAAGAGCGGCTCTTCAGGGCCGCGTAAGGCGCGTGGAATCAGTTTGGGCTTTAGCCCCTGGGGCCGCTCACCGCCGCGCATTGCGTCGTGCCTGCTTCACCCCCGCGCGGATCCCAGCCTTCACCACGCGCTGGTATCCCGCAGCATCCATCGCCGACATCGTTGCCGCCGCAATCCCCCCGGGCGTTACCGCTTCATGCAAGAGGTCCTCCAACTTCAACCCACTTTCACGCCAATAGAGAATGCCATCACTCAGCGCGTGAGCCGCCGCGGTCAGAGCCGTCGTCCGATCCAGTCCCGCGGCCTGCCCGGCCTTCGCCAAAACGGACAGCGCGTGATACCCGTGGCTCGACGAATACGCCGCCGTGAAGGCATCGAACTGCTTCTCGGAGATCTCGAGCACAGCGCCCACGCGTTCGAAGAATGCTCGCACTCGTGCGCGCTCGCTCTTCGTGAAGCCGCGATCAAAGCTCACCGCCGTCAACCCGCGCCCGACGCGGCACACCGGACTCGGCATCGCCCGCACCCATCTCGCCGCAAGCCCGGCGCGCAGCTTCCGCAGCGGAATCCCTGCTGCCAGGCTCACGCACAACTTCGGCGCACTCGTGCGGCACGCCGCAACCTCATCGAGCATCCCGTCCACCGACGCCGGACGCACCGCCACAATCAGCATCTCAGCGCGCTCGACCGCAGACTTCAAGTCGCGCGCAATCTCCACCCGAGACTCCCGCCGCAACGCGCGCAACTTCCCGGGATTGCGGTCATACACCACGATCTCGCCCGGGTATCCACCCAGCCGCAAGCCGGCGGCCAGCGCGCTGGTGATTCGCCCTCCGCCGAGAAAGACGGTTGCCTTCATGTCCGTGAGCGGACGCTAGTCCGCGGTCCCTCCACCATCGACCACCAGCGCCGCGCCGGTCATGAACGACGAATCGTCGGACGCGAGGAACAGCACCGCCTTGGCAATCTCTTCCACCGTGCCGACCCGTCCTAGTGGACGGCTGGCGCATCCCGCAATGTAATCCTCCCACTTCAGCCCGCGCATCTTCGCGTCGGCAGGAAGCATTGGAGTCTCCACGTCTCCCGGGCAAACGCAGTTCACGCGAATCCCCTGCGCTCCGTGATCGATGGCCATCGCCTTGGTCATCAGCACCACGCCGCCCTTCGACGCGCAGTACGCCACCGCATGATCGCCGCCGACAATGCCCCAGCCCGAACTGTTGTTGACGATGACTCCGCGCTTCTGCGCGATCATCGTGGGCAGCGCGAACTTCGACATCAGGAACGTGCCTTTCAGGTTGACGTCGATCTGCTCGTCCCACTCCCGCTCGGAACATTCCAGCGCGGTCTGCGCGTAGAAAACTCCCGCATTGTTGAAGAGAATGTCGAGCCTGCCGAAAGCGCGCACGGTCTGGTCCACCGCGTGCCGGCAATCTTTGGCCACACTCACGTCCGCGCGAATGAAGATTGCCTCGCCGCCGTTCCGCTTGATGTGCTCGACGACCGCGGCGCCGCGTGCGTCGTTGCGGCCAGTGATGGCGACGCTGGCGCCCTCCGCCGCGAACAGCAGAGCCGTGGCCTCGCCGATGCCGGAAGTCCCGCCGGTGATGAGAGCAACTTTATCCTTTAGGCGCATATGCGACACTCAACAACATTGTCATCTTGCGGCGTGCGCACGTTGCCCGCCGAAGGACCCATGTAATGTTGCTCTCAGCAACCATGAAAACTTCGTTTCGGCAACCGTTATAACTTTCCTCTCAGCCGTTGTCATAACGTTCCTCTCCGCAACCGTGGAAGAGCGGCCCTTCAGGGCCGCGATAAGCATTCCCAAAGCCGTCGGGCTTCAGCCCCTGTGGTCGTTTTTCCAACCACACCGGCAACGCCGCTACCGGCTCGCCAGTCCTCCCGCGGTTTCTCCTCCGTCCATGGTGAATACTTGCCCTGTCGCGAACGCCGCGTCGTCTGACGCCAGATACGCGAACAGCGCGGCAATCTCCTCCGGCTTCGCATGACGGCCGAGCGGAATCTTCTGGTTCACTTCCGCCAGCATCGCGTCGGAATACTCTGCGCGCTGCATGGGGGTCAGCACGTATCCCGGAGCCACGGCACACACGCGCACCTTCGGAGCCAGTTCCAACGCCATCGACCGCGTCAGCTCGATCACTCCCGCCTTGGTTGCGTTGTAGTCCGCGTAATATGGATATCCCATCACGCCGTTGGTCGACGCCGTCTGCAGAATGACTCCACTGCCGTTTTCCCACATGTGGCGCGCCGCAGTCTGCGCCACGTAGAACACTCCGGTCAGGTTCACGGCGATCACCTTCTCCCACTCTTCGGGAGTGATGTCGAGAAACTTGTGCCGTATGCTGATGCCCGCGTTGTTGATGAGCACGTCGACGCCATCCATCAGCCGGATCGCCTCGGCAAACGCCGCCTCCACCTGCATCAGGTCGGTAACGTCGGCAATGATGGCCTCACCTAAGGCAGGCAGTTCGTGTTTGACCTGCCCGCAAGCAGTAGCGTCGCGATCGAGCACGCAGACGCGCGACCCCTCTTCCAGAAAGCGCGCCGCCGTGGCCGCGCCAATCCCGCTCGCGCCGCCCGTGATCAGGATGCGCTTGTCTTTTAGTCCTCGCATGGAGTTTCCCTCGATAAGACTCTATCCTGTCCTGTCATCCTGAGCGAGGATTGATCTTCGCGCGATGAGCGCAAAGAGCAACCGCAGTCGAAGGATCTCTGCAACCTTCAACCGCGCCCGGATGCCTCAGGGAGTTCTCCCTTTTCTTTCGCTCCTTCGGAGCTTGTTCCTCGTTAGTGTCGCGTCCACCCACCGCTTGCGCGGTGGGCTGCATTCTTTCGCTCCTTCGGAGCTGTGGCCCTGGCGGTTGCGTGTGTCTTTGTACTTGCGGGAGCTGCTTTCACACTTAGTGGCGGCTTGCGGGTTGCGGCTTCGGCTGCTTCGGCTTGGGCTGGGCTCGGTGGTGCTGCGCTGCGGCCCGGTACTTCTGGGCCGCCTGGACGGGTCGAAGACCCCTCCCCACATGGCCACATGAGCTTACTGGCGGGAGGTGCTAGATCGGTCTGCCTTTGAAGAAGTAGATGAGTTCGATGATCAGGATCACGACGACCATCAGCTCCAGGACGAAGGCGCGGGACTGGTTGAATTGCTCGACCATGAACTTGTAGAGGTCTTCGGCGGTCTGGAGTTTTTCTTTGACCAGGTCTTTGTAGTCGGGGACTCCGACTTTCTGGGCGCAGAGTTTGTACAGGCGCGCGGAGAACATGTCGCTGAGGAACTTGATGGCGTTGTCGGCGCGCTCGGTGAGTTCGTTCACGTCGAGCAGGACGGTGTGCAGCTTGGAGGCGGCGCGCGCGGTGCGCCAGCGCGACCACCATCCGGTGCCGCCGACTTCCAGGAAGTCGTAGACGTTCTCGAGTTCTTTGGTGAGGAGCTCATCGTAGTGGCGGAACTCGAGTAGCTGCGAGTTGGCGTACTGCAGAAGCTGGATGGCGGTTTCGGCGCCGGCGTCGGTGTCGTAGATGAAGGCGGCGTTCCATCCGATGACGGCGAGGTCGTTGGGATAATAGGAAATGCGGGACTGGAGAATCTCTTGGCGCTCGCCGTCGGAGAGCGTGGCGGTTTCGCCGCGGACGATCTGCGAGATCTGGTCGCCGTGGGTGGAGAGCAGGTCGTTGGCTGTGGGCGCGGCGTCGATGTCGCCAAGCTTTAGTTCCTTCACATGGAAGATGAAGTAGTCCTCTTGCAGCCACTCTCCGGCATAAGGCTTGACCAGCGCGGGCGTGGCGCGTTCCAGCTTCTGGCGGACGATGCGCGAGGCGAGCGTTTCGAAGTTGGTGTCGGAGGTCCAGCGGCAGGAGAGTTGGACGAGCGTGTCCCAGTCGCCTGAGAAGGGTAACTCGAAAACGAGGCTGACGACGCCGTAGTCGTAGTACTTGATCTGGCCTTCGAGGCGCTCGCCGCTCTCGAGGATCAAGGGATCGAGGCTCTCTTCGACGGGAGGACGCTGGTAGCGGACGTATCCGGGAGCTTTCTGCTTGAAGCTGGCGTCGGCGGTGCGGGCTCCGAAGATGGTGCGGAGCTTGTCGAGGTGAATCTCTTCGCAGACGTCGAACTGGATCAGGACGAGGACGGAGCCGCGGAGGGGAGCGGGAGTCGCGGTCGAGCGGACGTCGTCGCCGTTGGCCAGGGTTGAGAGGCCGGTGGCGAGTTCGGTGGTGAGTTCGCGATCCATGGCAGTACTCAGTACTCGGTACTCAGTACTCAGATGGCTGAGTAGCGAAAGAGACGAGCGAGGAGGTCCGTGTCGTCTTCTATTGTCCCAGAACTAAGGGGATTGGGGTAGATCTATGTAAGTGGCTGAAAAAATTGGACTTTCGGAAGCCGAGAGCCGGAATCCGGTTGCCCGCCCTACCGCTTGCGCGTTACGCCCAGAGCAGGGATCCGGCGGCTAGGGCTCCCAGGCCGAGTCCGGCGCGGGTCATGCTGGAGCGGATCTCGGAGTCGCGCTCGCGGGCCCGGGCGGATTCGGGGTAGGGATCGTTGGACTCGTGCGATGGGTCGAGCGCAATTTGGAGGACTTCGGCCAGGTGCAGGGCGCGGCGGGTGGTGCTTTGGGCGATCTGCTCGCGGCAGCTGAATCCGTCGGCGATGATGAGCCAGTCGGCGGGCGCTTTGCGGACGGCGGGGAGAAGTTCGAGTTCGCCGATGGCGGCGGAGATGTCGTATTTGTCAGATTCGAAGCCGAAGGATCCGGCCATGCCGCAGCATCCGGGAGCGGGAGCCGTGAAGTCGATGCCGATGCGGTGGAGGAGCGACTCTTCGGCGGTCATCTTCATGATGGACTTGTGATGGCAGTGTCCGTGGAGCAGGGCTTTGCGGTGGAGTTGCGGGAGCGGGGCGTTGGCCGAGTTTCGGTCTAAGAACTCGCTGAGCAGGAACGTCTGTTTGCTCAGGGCTTGGGCGCGCTGGTCGTGGGGGAAGAGGTTGAGGAGTTCGTCGCGGAAGACGGCGATGCAGCTGGGCTCGAGTCCGATGACGGGGATGCCGGCTTCGATCTCGGGCTCGAGTTGGTCGAGGATGTCGAGGAGCAGGCGTTCGGCGCGGTCGAGCATGCCGAAGTCGTAGAGGGGGCGTCCGCAGCAGAGGTTGGCTTGCGGGATGGTGACGCGGAAGCCAGCGGCCTCGAGGACTTCGACGGCGGCGCGGGCGGTCGAGGGCTGGAAGTAGTTGTTGAAGGTGTCGGGCCAGAGGAGGACGGCTGGGGCTAAAGCCCGATCTTCTTCGCCGCTGGACGGCACGGCTGAAGCCGTGCCCTGATACGAACCATCGGGGGCTAAAGCCCTGTCATTTTGGTTCGTTTGACGCGGCCCTGAAGGGCCGCTCTTCCACGGTGCTGAAGCGCCGCTCTTCCACCCTTCGGAGTACTTCGCTGGCTTCGCATCGCGGGGCGGAGGAATGCGTCCGCCGCTACGTGTGCGATGGAACCATTGTTTGAATGTTTCGGGGGCAAAGGCGGGGATGGTTCGCTGGGGCGGGATTCCGGCTAGGAGTTTAGCTATGTCTCTCAGGAACGGGAGCTGCGTGGTTAGATTTACCAGGCCGGGGGCGTTGGATGCGAGGCGTGCCCAGAGGTCGATGTTGCCGAAGGCGTAGGCGCTGCGGGGGCGGATTCGGCCTTGATAATAATGCGAGAGGAATTCGGCTTTGTAGGTGGCGACGTCGACGCTAACGGGGCAATCGCTCTTGCAGCCTTTGCAGGCCAGGCAGAGGTCGAGCGAGTCTTTTACTTCTTCGCTGCGCCAGCCATCGCGAATGACTTCGCCCTGAGTCATCTCCCAGAGCAGGTGAGCGCGGCCGCGGGTGGAGTGTTCTTCATCGTGGGTGGCGCGGTAGCTGGGACACATCACGCCTCCATCTTCGCGGCGGCACTTGCCGACGCCTACGCAGCGTACAGTGGCGGCTGCGAGGCTGCCGTGGTCATCGGGAAACTGGAAGCGGGTCAGCGGTTCCCAGGGAGCGTAGTTGGGGCCGAGGCGGAGATCGGCGTCGAGCTTGTTCGGCGTCTGATCTGGCAAACCAATGAGCTTGCCGGGATTCATCTTCCAATCGGGATCCCATGCGGACTTGAACTCGCGGAACGCCTGCAAGAGTTCGGGGCCGAACATTTTGGGGAGGAGTTCGGCGCGGGCTTGTCCGTCGCCGTGTTCGCCGGAAAGGGATCCGCCGTAGCTGACGACTAGGTCGGCCGCTTCTTCGACGAAGCGGCGGAACTTGGCGATGCCTTCTTTCGAGTGCAGGTCGAAGTTGAGGCGCGTATGCACGCAGGCGTGGCCGAAGTGTCCGTAGAGCGAGCCCTTGTAATTGAAGGCGGCCATCATTTTGCGGAGGTCGCGGAGATATCCCCCGAGTTTTTCGGGAGCGACGGCGGCGTCTTCCCAGCCTTCCCAGTTGAGGGGCTCGCCGGGGACGTGCGAGGTGACGCCGAGGCTGGCTTCGCGGATGTCCCAGATGCGTCTGGCTTGCTGTCCAGAGAGGAGGCGCGCGTTAGGCGGGGTGGCGCTTTGGTTGAGGGCTTCGACGAGGCTGTGCGCTTGCGATTCGGCTTCTTGAATGGTCTGGGCGCCGAACTCGACCATGAGCCATCCGCCGCCTTCGGGGAGCAGCGCGAGTCCTTCGGAGTTGATGCCCTTGGTGCGGGTGTAGTAGACGAGGAGATCGTCGAAGCCCTCGAGGCCGATGGGCCGGTGCGCCATGATTTCGGGGATGTGGTCCGCGCATTGATAAATGTCGGGGTAGGCGACGACGAGCAGGACGCGTTGCGGCGGACTTTCGACCAGGCGGCAGGTGGCCTCGAGGACCGTGGCGCAGGTTCCTTCGGAGCCGACCAAGGCGCGGGCGATGTGGAATCCGTTTTCGGGGAGGAGGTAGTTGAGGTTGTAGCCGGAGACGCGGCGTGGGATCGGAGGAAATTTCTGGCGGATTTGGTCGGCGTAGTGGGCGGCGATTTGCTGCAGCGTGTTATGGATTAGATCGCGGCGGGTGGTGCTGCGGCCCGATGAACCTGGGCCGCTGGCGGGCGAGGGCGCCCGCCCCACATAATCCATCCCTACAAAACCTGGACGGACGAATGCGTCCGTCCCTACGTGATCTCGGATGAAGCCCGCACCGACTTTGAGGCGGGTGCCGTCGTAGAGGACTACTTCTAGCGCTTCGATGTTGTCGTCGGTTTTACCGGCCATGACGGAGTGGACGCCGCAGGAGTTGTTGCCGATCATGCCGCCAATGGTGCAGCGGTCGTGGCTGGCGGGATCGGGGGCGAAGGTGAGGTGATGTTTCTCGGCGGCGTTGCGGAGGTGGTCGAGGACGACGCCGGGCTGCACGCGGGCGATGCGGCGGGCGGGATCGATCTCGAGGATGCGGGACATGTATTTGGAGAAGTCGAGGACGACGGCAACGTTGCAGCATTGTCCGGCGAGGGAGGTGCCGCCTCCGCGGCAGAGCAGCGGGGCGCCGAATTCGCGGCAGGCGGAAATGGCGGCGAGGACGTCGTCGGTGTCGCGGGGAAGGACTACGCCGATCGGGACCTGGCGGTAGTTGGAGCCGTCGGTGGAGTAGAGGGCGCGAGCGCTGGGGTCGAAGCGAACGTCTCCTCGGACTCCGCCGCGAATCCGCGAGCGCAGAGATTCGGCGAGTCCTGCGGCGTCGAGTTGCGAGGACTTTGGGGCGGGGATGGAAGGTGCCACTCTTTCGTGCATTAGTTGGACTGCGTCAGTTTCTTGCTCACGCTGGTGATTTGGAATTTTGTGGTATCGCCGCTGGCCTGGACGTTGATGGTGATCATATTCTTCTGATCGCTGGAGACGATGGTGCAATGGTTCTGATCGGAAGTGTTGACCGTGGCATTGGGGAACTTGGATTTGTAGAAGGCGCAAACTTTGTCGAGCGAGTCGCTGCTTTCGAAATTGGCCGCGACGGTGTGCACATTTCCGAATGACACCGAGCCCGAGCCGTTCTTCAGCACCTGCGCTCCCGGATATACGTCGACGCCCAGGTCTTTCGACGTTTGCTCGGGGTCTTGGGAGGTTTCGAACGAGCCGAAGGGAGTTTCCGCCTTGACGTGATCGCCTTCCTGAGTGACGTGAGAGCTCTTGGCCACGTGATAAACGAAGAGCGTGAAGGCTCCCACACTCAGGATGCCGAGGCCGATCACCACGGCGATGACGATGAGGACAGTCTTGAGGGCGTTGCTGCCGCCGGTGGCAGGTGGTGCGGGCGGAGGGGCGCTCATGCTGGGAGCGGTTGGTCCGGCGGCGATGGCAGCGCCGCATTTGTTGCAGAACTTCGTGGCAGCCGTAAGAGGCGCGCCGCAGGAATTGCAGAATGCCATAAATCACCTCGTGCGTGGTGAGGTTTCAGGTTGACGCGCGAGTATATCGCAGAATGGCAGAACGCGGCGGACGTCAACCACGGGGCTAAAGCCCGTCCTTGAATACTCCGGTCATTTACGCGGCCCTGAAGGGCCGCTCTTCCACTCATTATGCGGGCTGGAGAAGCGTGATGCCGGACGAGGAAGTCCTCGGCCACGAAGGACACGAAGGATCACGAAGGGGTAGTCGCGGGTGTGCGGCTGGGTGGGCGGCGCGACAGCCGGCGGGACGGCGGTGCTGCGGTACAAAGCCGGGCTGCGCCCGGCGGACAGCCGAGGGCGGCTGTCCCAACATTCATCTTAGAGTCCCCACATTCATCTTGGGAGTCTCCGATTCATCTTCGGACTCTCCACATCATCCTGGGTCCTCACATCATCCTAATTTTTAGCTCCAGGTGCGGGTGCCGTAGTCGGCCATGGAGAGGGCTAGCAGGAGGAACAGGAAAAAGATCGTGCTGATTACTACCAGCTTGAGGAGTTTTTCGCTGGCGCCTTTGAGGTGCATGAAGAAGAGCGTAACCAGCAGGGCCTTGGTGGTCGCGATCGTGAGAGCGACGGCGGCATTGAACCTGCCGAGATCGAGCAGGGCAGCTTCGTAGGTGAGAAACGTTCCCAGCAGGAGGGCGCCCCAGACTACGAAGTACATTTTCAGCGGGGATGATTGCGAGTGGTCAGAAGTTGAATGGTCAGACATGACGAACCTCGGATTTGCTGATGTCGCTGCACGCGAGATCCTTCGCTCCGCCTGAAAAGCGGCTCCGCTCAGGATGACGCCGAACCATAACTGCGTTTGTGAAATTCAAGATTATCATCGGTGCCGGTCGATCAAATACAGCAACGGGAACAGGTAGATCCAGACGATGTCGACGAAGTGCCAGTAGAGGCCACCGATTTCGAGCGGCGTGTGATATTCGGGAGTGAAGCGGCCCTTCCACGCCATCCATAAGAGCCAGGTGAAAATCCCAAGTCCGATGATCATGTGAAGGGCGTGCAGCCCGGTCATGATGAAGTAAAGAGCAAAGAAGATTTCGGCGTGTTGCGGGTTGGCGTATTGACCGGGATGGCCCGGAATCTCCTCATGGTCGAAGCTGAAGGACGCACCGGGAACGTGATGTTCGTCGAACTTGGCCTTGTATTCGATGCCCTTGATGCCGAGGAAGGTTAGTCCGAAGAGCATCGTGAGGATAAGCATGGCGATCAAGAGCGCTCGACGGGAGGTCTGGGCAGCCCAGATGGCGAGGACCACAGTCAAGCTGCTGCAGATCAGGACGGCGGTGTTCGCGCCACCGAGCCGGGCATCGATCGATTCGCTGGCAGCGGCGAAATCTCCGAAGTACCATCCGCGGTAGATAAGGTAGGCGCAGAACAGTCCGCCGAAGAACATGACTTCGGTGGCGAGGAAGATCCACATGCCGAAGCTGGCAGAGTTGCGCTGCTGCTCCTCGGTGGCGAAGTGGTGCAGGAGGGCCGGGTTGTGAGCCTCGCCGTGGACGTTGTTTTGAACGGCGGCGGTTGAGCTATCGTGCAACGGGAACCTCCTCTTTGTGAGGCGCGTCGAGTTCCTCGTAGTTGTACGCTTCCCAAGTCACGATCGGTTCTTCCTCAAAATTGAAGGTGGTGGGCGGCGATTGTGTCTGCCATTCCAGACCGGCTGCGTTCCACGGATTGTCGGGCGCGGGCTTGCCATAGCGCATCGACCACAGGAAGTAGATCATGGGCAGCAGATATCCAATGCCGAGCACGGTGGCGCCCGCGGTGGAGAGCACGTTGAGCACCTGAAACTCCGGCGGGTACTGGTAGTAGCGGCGTGGCATGCCGAGGTAGCCGAGGATGAACTGCGGGAAGAACGTCAGGTTGAATCCGATGAAGACGATGAGGGCGGCGAGGCGCGCCCAGCCTTCGGGATAGAGCTTGCCGGAAATTTTTGGCCACCAGAAGTGCATCCCGCCGAGATATCCCATCAGCGCGCCGCCGACCATGATGTAGTGGAAGTGCGCGATGACGAAATAGGTGTCGTGGACGTGCATGTCGATGCCGAGACAGGCGAGGAAGAGACCGGTCAATCCGCCGATAGTGAACAGGCCGAGGAAACCGAAGGCATAAAGCATAGGCGCGTCGTAGCGGATCGAGCCCTTGTAAAGAGTGGCCGTCCAGTTGAAGACCTTGACGGCAGAAGGCACGGCGACAGCGTAGCTGAGAATCGAGAAGACGAGGGCGGCGTAAACGGAAATTCCGGCGACGAACATGTGGTGCGCCCAGACCAGGAATCCGAAGACGGCGATCGCGATCGACGAGAAGGCGACGAAACTGTAGCCGAAGATGCGCTTGCGCGAGAAGCAGGCGATGATTTCGGTGACGACGCCCATCGAGGGCAGAATCATGATGTAGACGGCGGGATGGGAATAGAACCAGAACAAGTGCTGGAAGAGCAGGGGATCGCCGCCGAGTTTGGGATCGAAGATGCCGAGGTGCAAGGCGCGTTCGGCGACGACCAGCACGAGAGTGATGGCGATAACGGGCGTCCCGAGAATCTGGATGATGCTGGTGGCGTAGTGTGCCCAGATAAACAGGGGAAGGCGCGACCAGGTCATGCCGGGGGCGCGCATGCGGTGAATGGTGACGATGAAGTTCAGTCCGGTGAGGATGGAGGAAAATCCGGCGACGAAGATGGCGAGTCCGGCCTCGATCACCTTGGTGTTGCTGAAGGCGGTGCTGAAGGGTACGTAGAAGGTCCAGCCGGTATCGACGCCGCCGGTCAACATGCAGTGCAGCATCATGGCGCCGCCGATGATGTAGAGGTACCAGCTCAGCAGGTTGATGCGGGGGAAGGCGAGGTCCTTGGCGCCGATCATCATGGGCACCAGGAAGTTGCCAAGCACAGCCGGGATGGAGGGGATGAGGAAGAAGAAGACCATCACCTGGCCGTGCATGGTGAAGAGTTTGTTGTAGGTGTCAGCCTGGACAAGGTCGCCGGCGGGAGTGAGGAGTTCGAGGCGGATCAGCAGGGCGAAGAATCCACCAATAAAGAAGAAGAAGGTGATCGAGAGCAGGTAGAGCAGGGCGATACGCTTGTGGTCGGTGGTGAGAAGCCACGAGCCGACGCCGTAGTGCTTGTTGAGATAATTTTCGCGCTCGATCGGTTGAGCGGGGGGCTGAGCAGTTGCGGTAGCCATACTCATTGCACCTGACTTCCTGCTGTGTTCGGATCTGGCTGTTGCTGCGCAGCGGCGGTTTTGGTTCCGGCGGCTGCGGGTTGCGACTGCGATTTTATGTAGGCCACCAGCGCGTTGACTTGTTCTTCACTGACCAGTCCCTGGAACGTGGGCATGATCGGCTGGAATCCCTTGACGCGTTTGGCACCGGGATCGAGGATGCACTCGCGGATGTAATTCTCATCGGCCATCACGATGCGTCCGTCAGCGAGTTCGACGGGCCTGCCGAAAACTCCCTGCAAGTTGGGGCCGCGGCCCTGGCTGTCGCTGCGGTGGCAGGTGACACAGCCGAGTTCGGAGAAGATCTTTTCTCCGGTGGCGGAGAGCGGTCCGGTGGTGCCGCCACTCATCCAGGCTTCGTATTGCGCAGGTTCCTGCACGATGATGGAGCCGATCATGCCGGAGTGCTGGGTGCCGCAATATTGGGTGCAGAAAAGGTGATAGGTGCCCGGCTTGGTGGCGCGGAACCAAGCGACCGTGTAGCGGCCGGGCAGCACATCCTGCTTCATGCGGAACGCGGGGACGAAGAAGCTGTGGATGACGTCCTGGGAGGTCATGATCAGCTTGACGTCACGGCCGACGGGAACGTGCAACTCGTTGATCTCGCGCTGGCCTTCGGCGTGTTCCAGTTTCCACATCCACTGTTTCGCGACGACGTAAACTTCGGTCGAGTCACGAGGAGGAGTGCGGCTCTTGAAGTAGACGATCGCGCCCCAGGCGAAGATGGCCATGAAGACGAAGAGCGGGATAATCGACCAGGTCAATTCGAGAGGCGTGGAACCTTCGATCTGCTCGGCCAGCACACCGCGCCGGCGGCGATAGCGTGCCGCAAAATAAACGACCGCGGTAAAGATGAGTGCCGTCATCAATCCCGATACGATGAGCAGGAAGATGAATAGGGCATCGACGTTGCCCGCCGCGGCGGAAGCCCTGTCGGGCCATAATGGAAAATTATCGAACATATTCCTTCAGTCGTTGGTCGTTGGTCGTTCGTCGTTGGTCATTTCGTTTCAGTTGTTCCACGTTCACCTGCTAAATCTTGTGGCGTGACTCCAGTTTCTACGGGCGGCGGCTTTGTCCATCCGCCACAGAACGAAAATTAGTCCCGCGAGCAGCAGGATGGTGAGTCCCGCGCCTAACTTTAAAATGTTGCTGATGATGGCGCCGTATTTTCCGGTCTCGGGATTGTAGTGATAGCAATAGAGCAGAACCTGATCGACGGCGTTGCCGATCTTGCCTGCCGAGGCTTCGACCAACCCCATGCGCAGGTCTTTCGGCGGATAGTCCACGCCGTAGAAATAGCGCGAGATGCGGCCTTGCGGCGTAAGCACCACGATGGCGGTGGCGTGCGCGTATTGCTTGCTTTTGGGATCGTACTGATACTGGAAACCGACAGCATTGGTGAGCGCGTTGATGGAGTCGGCGGGTCCGGTGAGGAAGTGCCAGCCGGTTGCGGCACCGGGGCGGCCGTAGCGCTTGAGGTATTCCTGTTTTTTGGCGGCAGCGATGGCTGGTGTTTCCTGCGGGTTGAAGCTGACGGTGATGACGTCGAATTGATTGCCGACGTCGAACTTGATCATCTTCATGGCGCCGCTGAGTCCGGCGAGCGCTTCTCCGCAGAGCATGGTGCAGTTGTAGTAGACGAGGTTGAGGATCAACGGCTTCGAGCCGAAGTAGTCGCCTAGTTTCACGGTGCGTCCGTTGTCGTCGGTGAAGGTGAGATCGGGGGGCACTTGAGCGTCGAGGTGCTGTTCGATGCCGACGTTCTGCAGGTACGGCGGGCGGACGTTGGCGGGCGGGGACATGATGCCTTTGGTCATGGCTTGTCCGAAGGCGGTCGAGGCGAGCAGGAGGAGCACGAGGCTTCGTGATGCTGCACGCGAGATCCTTCGCTTCGCCTGAAAAGCGGCTCCGCTCAGGATGACGCCCTGCTTGTGTAGTGCCCAATTCGAATTGTGATGGTTGATGCTCACTTCTTGGCCTTCTTTTCTTGTGCCGGGGTGCCTGGTGCTGGTGCCGGGCTCATTGACACGCCGAAGTCAATCTGGCCACGCACCGGCAGGCCGCGCTGGGCGATGAGGTCCATCGCGCGCTCGATCGGGATGCGCACGGTGCCGGCGTTCTTGTCGATGTAGTGGTAGGTGCTGAGCGTCTGTTCTTCTTGGAGGCGGATTCCGTTCAACTGGCCGCGCTCGTCTTCTTCGAGCTTCGGGTTGGGAAAGGCGTCCTGGGGATAATCCTTCGGGATGCGGCGCGTATCCACGGGAGCGTTCGTCACCAGGGGATTCACCGGGGTCTGCTCGGCTTCGGAGCGTTTGTCGAGATAGTGGAATAAGCCGTCCACGATGAAGTAGACGAGGAATCCGGCGACGACGAGACCTAGCAGGAAATAGAGAACGCCGGCGGCGCCGATGTCGCTGCGCTCGTAGCCGCCGTTGCCGTTCGAATTCGCGGAATGTGGTTGGTTACTCATATTGTCAGTACTCAGTACTCGGTACTCAGTTCGTAACTCTTGGTTGCTAACTCGTAGCCAACAACTCCGGCTCACGTACCTCCATGATGATGCTCCGGTTGCAAAACTTCTATCGCGGACGGGTCATAGACCGGCAAGAGCGGCAGCGCGCCCAGATTGCGGAAGAAGTAGGCGAGCCAGAATCCGCCGATGGCGATGGGCACGACGATATCGGCCAGGGTTACGGTCAAAGTCTTGGAGAAATTCGGTTCGATGATCCAGAACAGGTCCACCCAGCGCATCACCAGCATCCAGGCGGCCAGCCAGACCAGTTTGTAGATGTTGCGCTTGAAGGGGCGCGACAGCAGGATTCCGAATGGGACAGCGAAGTGGAAGATTACAACGAACAGGCCGATGTATCCCCAGCCGCCGTTGATGCGGCGGATGTAGTAAGTGATCTCCGAAGGCAGGTTGCCGGCCCAGATGATGAGCCACTGGGAAAAGCTGAAGTAGGCCCAGACCATGATGAAGGTGATCATCCACTTGCCGTGGTCGTGCACGAAGTCGGGGGTCAACATCTCCGACATGGGCTTGTAGTTGAAGAGAATGCGCTCGACGATGACGGCGAAGCACATGGCCGAGAGCACTTCGCCGATGAGGATGACCAGGCCGAAGATGGTGGAGATCCAGCTGGGATCGAGCGACATGACCCAGTCGATGGCGGCGAAGGAGATGGTGAATCCGTAGAGGATGAGGCCGGGTCCGGAGACGGCCTTGAAGCGTTCGGTGTTATCGGGTGCACCGGCGCGATCGGTTTGCTTCGACCAATGCGAGAGCAGGAACGAGAGCAGATTCCAGATAGCGAAGTAGATGATGGCGCGGACGATAAAGCCGTTTGTGGTGAGGTACGTCTTGGTGATGTCTTCGAGGTGCTCGCGCAGATGCTTGTCAGCGATCTGATCGAGCGGCTGCGCCCAGATGTATACCCGATGCTGCAGGACCGCGATGATCATCGGGATGAACAGGGCCGCGAGCAACGGCAGGGTGCGCATGGCCGCGCCCGAGGATGCGGCGGATGACGACGCCCCAGCCGCCGCCGGTGAGGTGGCGGATCATGAGGATGGCCATGGAGCCGAGAGCAACACCGAGCCACGCCATGAAGCCGAGCAGGTAGGCGCGGAAAAATTCATTGGGGTTCTTGACGGCGAGGATGACGGCGATGATGCCGAAGACGACGCCGACGATCAGCGACCGCTGCGCAATGGTCTTGACCACTGGCGGAGGCGTGAGATCGAGTTGTTTAACGGGCGCCGTCATTTCGCTTCCTCTGGTTTCGAATTCGTTGCAGGTGCTACGACCGGCAAGGTTGCGCCGGATCCGGACTCGCGGAATTTTGGCGGCTCGGAGGGGATCGGCTGGCCATCGGGAACGTCCGCTATGGTTGCGTTCTGGCTTAGCTGCAGGGCGCGGACGTAGGCGACGATATCCCAGCGATCGTGCGGGGGAATCTGCGAGGCGTAGTCGGGCATGATGCCGAAGCCTTCGGTGATGACGTCGAAGAAATATCCGACGGGCGCTTTTTGCAGGCGCGCGATGTGGAACGACGGAGGCTTGCGGGCGAAGCCGCGGGAGGGGACGAAGCCGTTGCCGTCTCCGACGCGGGAGTGGCAGGGAGCGCAGAAAATGTTGAAGCGCTCGCGGCCGCGGGCCAGGACTTCTTTGGTGACGGGGAAGGGCATGACGTCGCCGGGATTGTTGCCGATCTTGCCGGTATAGAAATAGGTGTCTTCGTGGAGCTGTCCGCGGGCGATGGTGCCTTCGACAGGTGGACGGGCGGAGCGCTGGTCGGCATAGAAGTCGCTGCGGGAAAGCGGGTTCTGGCGCGGTTGGACGTGCATGTCGATGCGGCAGGCGGTGGTCAGGGTGATCGCTGAACTTACGACTAACACCTTTAACCACGAAGGACACGAAGGTGCACTAAGGAAAACCTTAGGTGCAAACGTCCGTGGGCACCCGACATTCGTGGCACTGGACGCGAAGATCCTTCGCTCCGCCTGAAAAGCGGCTCCGCTCAGGATGACGCCGGGATTGGTTGAGGTGCTTCATTTAGCTTGGCACCTCCGAGACGGAGCGGGGAGACAGAGCTTCCAGAAATTTGCGCGTTTCTGTGGGATCGTACTTTTTGTCGGACGAGAACACGATCAAGAAGAAACGATCTTTTGAGGCTGACGAGAAACGCGGAACGTTGAATACCGGATGGTAGGGCATGGGCAGGCCGTTGAATGCCAACATGCCGAGGACGGCGGAGATTCCGGCGAACAAGATCGTCATCTCGAATGTGATGACGATGAACGCGGGCCATGAGTGATACGGCTTGCCACCGATGTTCAGCGGGTAATCGACGGCGGACATCCAGTACTGCATCAGGTATCCGCTGAGGCCGCCAATGATGCCGCCGATGAGGACGGTCAAGGGGATTTCGTCGAAGTGGAAGCCGATTTCTTCCGCCAAGCCTTCGATGGGGAAGGGGCTGTAGGCGTCGATCTTTTTGTAGCCGGCTTGATGCGTGGTGTGGGCCGCGTCGACCAGGGCTTGCGCCGAGTCGAACTCCGCCATGATGCCGTAGATGGGATCGCGTTTCATGACGCTATTCCTTCACCTCCGCTTCGGGCAGGAGGGTGCGCATTTCGAAGATGGAGATTGCAGGCAGAATGCGCAGGAACAGGAACATGAGCATGAGGAACATGCCGAGCGTGCCGATGAAGGTCATCCAGTCCCAGCGAGTGGGGTAGTACATGCCCCAGGAGGAATTCGCGAAGTCGCGAGTCAGACTGACGACGACAATGATGAAACGTTCGAGCCACATGCCCACGAGAATCACACCGGAGATGAAGAAGAGCGCGACTGGACTGGTGCGCAGTTTCTTGATCCACAGGACCTGGGGGATGAAGATGTTGCAAATCAGGAGCATCCAGTAGGGAACTGCATACGGGCCGTGCAAGCGGTTCCAGAGGGTGAAGGCGTCGTAGCGGTCGCCGCCGTACCAGCCCATGAAGGCTTCGATGCCGTAGCCGTAGGCGACAATGAGTCCGGTGGCGAGCATGACCTTGGCAGAGTTCTGCAGGTGGCGCTCGGTGATGAAATCTTCGAGGCCGTAAATTTTGCGAATCGGGATGGCCAGCATCAGCACCATGGCGAAGCCGGAGTAGATGGCGCCCGCGACGAAGTAGGGCGGGAAGATGGTGGTGTGCCATCCGGGGACGATGCCGACGGCGAAGTCGAAACTGACGACCGTGTGAACTGAGAGGACCAGAGGCGTGGCTAGTCCGGCGAGCAGGAGATACATGGTCTCGTAGCGATGCCAGTGGCGGGCGGATCCGCGCCATCCGAAGGAGAGCATGCCGTAGACAATCTTCAGCGCGCGATTTTCGGTGCGGTCGCGCAGCGTGGCCAAGTCGGGGATGAGGCCGACGAACCAGAACAAGGCCGAGATGGTGGCGTAGGTGGAAACGGCGAAGACGTCCCACATCAGCGGGCTGCGGAATTGCGGCCATACGCCCATGGTGTTGGGATAGGGAAAGAGCCAGTAGGCGAGCCAGGGACGGCCGACGTGGATGGCGGGGAAGACGCCCGCGCAGGCGACGGCGAAGAGCGTCATGGCCTCGGCAAAACGGTTGATGGAGTTGCGCCAGCTTTGGCGCAGCAATAAGAGGATGGCGGAGATGAGGGTGCCGGCGTGGCCGATACCGATCCACCAGACAAAGTTGACGATGGCGAAGCCCCATCCGATGGGGATGGTGACGCCCCAGATGCCGACGCCTTTGAGCACGAGGTATCCGATGGCATAGAGCATCATCATGGTGAGCATGAAGGCGATGCCGAAGCCGAGGAACCATCCGTTGGAAGCGGGACGGGTCAGCACGATGGCGCTGATTTTTTCCGTGACCGTGCCGAAGGTGTGGCCGGGTTCGATGACGGGAGCGCGATCGAGTTCGGTAGCCGATTTGTATTGCTCAGGCATCTGGCTTGCGAAAGTCCTCAGGGGCTAAAGCCCAAATCATTTTGCTCGGTTGACGCGGCGCTAAAGCGCCGCTCTTCCACGGTGCTCAGCTTTTCAACTCTGGGTTCGGGTTTCTTATTTCTGCCAGGTACGTTGTGCGTGGACGCGTGTTTAGTTCGCCTAGCAGGCTGTAGTTTCTGGACTGCGCTTTCAGCTTCGATACTTTGCTATTGGGATCGTTGATGTTGCCGAAGACGATGGCGCCTGCGGGACAGGACTGCTGGCAGGCGGTCTGGAGTTCGGCGTCGTTAATTTTGCGATCTTGTTTTTCGGCGTCGATGCGGCGCTCGTTGATGCGCTGGACGCAGTAGGTGCACTTTTCCATGACGCCGCGGCTGCGCACGCTGACGTCGGGATTGCGCATCATCTTGTATTGCGGCGTCTCCCAGTCCTGGAAGAGCAGGAAGTTGAAGCGGCGCACTTTATACGGGCAGTTGTTCGAGCAGTAGCGCGTGCCCACGCAGCGGTTGTAGACCATGTCGTTCAGGCCTTCGGTGGTGTGGTTCGTGGCGCCAACCGGGCAAACGACTTCGCACGGAGCGTTCTCGCACTGCATGCAGGGCACGGGCTGGAAAAATGCTTTGGGATTGTCGCGGTCGCCCTGATAGTAGGCGTCGACGCGAATCCAATGCATGTGGCGGCCGATGACGACCTGCTCTTTGCCGACGACGGCAATGTTGTTCTCCGACTGGCAGGCCAGCATGCA
Source organism: uncultured Acidobacteriaceae bacterium (assembly GCA_963701935.1). Taxonomy (GTDB): domain Bacteria; phylum Acidobacteriota; class Terriglobia; order Terriglobales; family Acidobacteriaceae; genus Sulfotelmatobacter. The sequence goes on from CAVPBT010000011.1 coordinate 85,848, forward strand.
GTTATTGCAGCCCACGCAGGAGTTGAGGTCGATGGTCATGCCCCAGGCGTAGTCTTCTTTGTCGTAGGGATAAGGCTCGTAGAGCGTGAGATCTTTCGGAACTTCTTCTTCCTGCGCGAAGTTGGGCTCTTTGCGGTATTCCTCGAGCGTGGTTTCGCGGACCAGGGGGCGATGGGCGCCGTCGGGCGTGTCCATGCTCTGCATGCCCTGGGTGGAGGCGAGCTTGTAGGTGTCTCCGGTTTTTCTTATTTTGACTCCTGAGGCGGTCGAGGCGGTCCATGGGGCGGCGGTGGTGCGCAGGGCGTAGGCGTTGAAACCTTGCGCGGTTCCGACGCGGCCGGCGCGGGTGCGTCCGTAGCCGAGTGTGATGGTGATGGAGTTGTCCGGGTGCCCTGCTTGAATCCAGACGGGGCCGGTGAGTTTTTTGCCGTTGAGTTCTAATTCGACTACGTCCTCGGTTGCGATGTTTAGGCGCTGCGCCATCTTGGGGCCGATTTGGATGGCGTTGTCCCAGGTGAGCTTCGACATCGGCTTGGGGAGTTCCTGCAGCCAGCCGTTGTTGGAGAATTGTCCGTCGTAGATGGTGGGGTCGCGGCGGATGTTGAGCTCGTACTCCCCCCTGATGGTTCCCGTCTCCGCGAACAGCGGCGAAAGGTATTTGGGCGATTTCGGGGAGAGTGCCGTTCCTTCGATCCATCCATCGTGCAGCGACTTGCGCCAAAATTGCTCGAAGTCGGCGCCGGTGTGCTGCTTCTGCCAATAGGCGCGAACGAGATCGTAACCCGTCGCGTCGACCTGACCCGAAAGCAGAGCGACGAATTCTAGCGGGCTCTTGCCGTTATAAAGCGGCGCGATCAGGGGCTGGATGATGCTGACTGTTCCGTCGTAGGCGCGGGCATCACCCCAGGCTTCGAGTTCGTGAGTCGCGCTGACGTGCCACTGACAGAGTTCGGCAGTTTCGTTTTGATAGAGGCCGTGATGGACGCGCAGCGGGACCTTGCCGCTCTTCAATGCGTCGGCGAAGTTCAAATCGGCGGGCGCGTCGTATGCCGGATTGCCGCCTAGGATCACGAGCAGATCGATTTTGCCGCCGTTCATGTCGGCGACGAGATCTTTGATGGATTCCGTTTGGTTGATCGGATTCTCGTCGGCCGGATCCGTATAGAAAACGGTTTTGCCGACGTTGCCAAGTTTCGCATTCATCGCGTGCGCGACTGCGTGAACGTTGGGACCTTGGTGATCCCCCACTATCACGACGCTCGATCCATTGTGCACCTTCAACTCTCTAGCAACGCCATCGGCGCCAAAGGCTATTTGTGGGACATTATCGGGTGGGACAGCGCCAGTGAAGTTAGCCAGCGCCAGCGCGAAAGTTTCGATCTGGTCAGCCCGTATTCCAACTCGATGATCTGCCTTCGCGCCCGTCGTAGTTGGCGTGCTCTCGATGACGTACAGGCGGTTCATGTTCGAGCGGCTTGAGCCGCCGATTCGATCCGCCAGGATTTCGTTCGGGTCATCCGGATTGCGGCGCTTGGCGAAGTCGCGGATGTATTTTGTGTTGCCGGGGAATCCGGCGTAGAGGAAGTCGGCGTCGAGCGAGACGATGACGTCGGCTTTCGAGAAGTCGTAGCGCGTTTCGACGGGCTGTCCAAAGGCGAGCTTCGCGCCTTCGAGGACGTTATCGCGATTGACCGGCTCGTAGACGTGCCACTTGGCCTGCGGATAAATCTTCAGGAAATTACGCAGTTGGTCGGCGAGCGTGGGAGAAGAAATCGTCGGCGTCAGAATGCGGATGCCTGCGCCCTGCAACGGTTTCTGCGCGCTGAGCGGGCCGCGGATCGCGCCGAGGAAGGCTTGCCAGGAGCGGACGTCGCCCATCGACATGACGGTCTGGGAGCGGTCGGGATCGTAAAGGCCGAGGAGCGAGGCTTGCGCAAAGATGTCGGTGCCGCCAAGCGAGGCCGGGTGCAGGTCGTTGCCTTCGATTTTTGTGGGACGGCCGAGATGGCTTTCGACGAGCACCGGACTCGCGTATCCGCCGAGCGTGACGGCCGTGGCGTAATACATGGGGCGGCCGGGGATGACGCCTTCCGGCTGGCGCACGTAGGGGACGATGGGCTGGAGCGGGAGGCGGACGCATCCGGTCATGCCGGCGAGGCCGAGCGAGGCGCCCATGACCTTGAGGAATCCGCGGCGCGAGACGGAGTCGACCCACTCGGAGGCGCCTTTGGGAAATTCGCGGTGCAAGGCTTGTTGGAATTCGTCGCTGCCGGCGAGTTCTTCGAGGGAGCGCCAGTATTCCGGACCCGTCTTTTCGGTGGCGTCGTGGGCTGTGGCGGCGTCGATGCGTTCGCGGACGGAGGTCAGGTCCAGTTTTTTGGGAGGACAGACGTCTTCGCGTTTTTTGATCTGGATCAGACCGGTCGTATTTTTTTCGTCGTTCGTCATGCGTTACGGATTATGCTTCTTTCGCCCCTTCGGGGCTGGTTCCCTTTTGTCTCGGGCGACCCACGGCTTGCGCCGTGGGCTGCATTCTTGCGCCGCTTCGCGGCTGGGCTCGTCGTCGTTCTTACCTCAGGGGCTAAAGCCCCCTCTTTAATCCCGCTCCTAACGCCCGGCTAAAGCCGGGCTCTTCCACCAAAACCTTCTCCGGCGCGGCTGAAGCCGCGCCCTTTCAAAACTCATCTGTGGCACGTGCTGCAGGTCGTGATGTCTTTGACGCTGCGCACGTTGTACTTTTTGACCAGGGCTGTGCCTAGGTCGGTTTGATCCGTGAAACTTTGGCCGTCGACGACTACTGGATTCGCACTTGTGGGCTGCTGGTAGCGCATGTTGAAGACTTCACTGCGCGGGCGCAGGTTGTTCTGCGGGGCGCGGTGGCAGCTCAGGCACCACTCCATCTGCAGACTTTCCTGCTGGTACATCAGCGGCATCTGGTCGACTGGACCGTGGCACGTGTTGCAGCCGACCCCTTTATTGATATGAATGCTGTGATTGAAATAGACGAAGTCAGGGAGCTGGTTGACGCGCGTCCACTGCAGCGATTCGCCGGATTTGTAACTGGCGCGGACTGGCTCGAGCAGCTTGGCGTTAGTCCAGATCTGCGAGTGACAGTTCATGCACGTCTTGGTCGGCGGAATGCCGGCGAAGCTCGAGGTCTCGACCGAGGTGTGGCAATAGCGGCAGTCGATGCCGAGTCCAGAGACGTGATGCTGGTGGCTGAAGGGGACGGGCTGCGGCTTGCGGACACCGGCGTATGTGACGTAAGGGGAACGCTGGATTTCCATGGCCATCCAGCCGAGAGCAGCAACGACGAATACCGCGCCGAAAATAGTGGCGCGCGACAGGGTATTCGTACTGCGATGAAAGATCTGCGACATTCCCTTATGACGTCTGGCTTAAGAGACCCGGCGGATCGTCCCAGGTTCGGTCGTCCGCGATTCGGTTGAATACTGAGTTAGTACGGCGAAAGAGAAAACCACCCACTGGTTTTCAGAGTTGTCTGTGAAACTCGAAATTATAAATAAAGTTGCCGGAATTTGTCGCGGATTTTTACGTTTTGGAAAAGAAAAAAGTTTCGACGGGAACGCTACTGAAAAAACGTTGAGTTTTTCAACGTGGGCGCAGGCGAAAACCTAAAACCTTTAACCACTAAGGACACTAAGGTTCACGAAGGAGATCGAAAACGGTTACGGCTTAACGCAAATTCATGACCATCAATTTAGGTTCGGTCATTTCTTCTATGGCGTAGCGTAAACCCTCACGGCCAAGGCCGGAATCTTTGACGCCGCCGTAGGGCATTTGATCGATGCGGAAGGAGGGAACGTCTCCGGCGATGACGCCGCCGACTTCGAGTTCTTCGTAGGCCTGGAAGAGGAGTTTGGCGTCGCGGGTGAAGACGCCGGCCTGCATGCCGTAGGCGGAGTTGTTGGCCTGGCGCAGGGCCTGATCGAAATCTTTGTAGGGCTCGACGGTGACGACGGGCCCGAAAATTTCCTGGCAATTTACTTTCATGTCGGGTTTTGTGCCGGTCAGGACCGTAGGCTCGACGACCTGTCCTGTGCGCCGGCCGCCGCAGAGCAGACGCGCACCGGCGCTGACCGCGTCTTCGACCCAGGCCGTGGTGCGCACCGCGTCGCTGTTGCGGATGAGCGGACCGACGTCGGTGGATTCGTCGAGGGGATCACCGGTTTTTAATTTCTTCACGAGGTCGACAAAAATATCGGTGAACCTGCCGTAGACGGAGTGTTCGACGAGGATGCGCTGCACGGAGATGCAGGTTTGTCCGGCGTAGCCGAAACCTCCGGTGACGCAGCGTTCGGCGGCGTATTCGAGGTCGGCGTCGCTGTGGACGATGACGGGGGCGTTGCCGCCGAGCTCAAGGACGACTTTCTTTTTTCCGGCGCGGCGTTTGATGTCCCAGCCGACGGGAGCACTGCCGGTGAAGCTGATGAGCTTGATGCGGTCGTCGGTGATGAGCAGGCTGGCGTCGTCGTTGGAGAGCGGGAGCACGTTGAGTCCGCCATCGGGCCACCCGGCCTGCTGTACGCATTCGGCGAGAAGCAGCGAGCAGAGCGGGGTTTGGGGCGCGGGCTTCAGGACCATGGAACATCCGGCGGCGATGGCTGGGGCAACTTTGTGCGCGACTAAATTGATGGGGAAATTGAAGGGCGTGATGCCGGCGATGGGGCCGAGCGGGAAGCGGCGGACGATGCCCCAGCGCCCGGCAGTGGATTCCTGCCAGTCGAGAGGGAGATATTCGCCGTAGATGCGGGTGGTTTCTTCGGCGGCGACGTTGAAGGTGAAGATGGCGCGCTCGACTTCGGTGCGCGCGGCCTTGACGGGCTTGCCGGCTTCCTGCGCCAGAGTGCGCGCAAATTCCTCTTTGCGCTGCAGCATGAATGCGGCAATCTGTCGGAGGACGCGCTGGCGCTCGAAGGCAGGGAGGCGGCGGGTGGTGCCGAAGGCTTTGACGGAGGCGGCGATGGCGGCTTCAGCGTGCTCGCGGCGGCCTTGCACGACGCGGGCGATGAGACTGTTATCGTATGGGGCGTTGATGTCGACGAGGTCGCCGTCCTCCCGCCACCGGCCATCCACAAAGAAACCGTGCGTCGCAACGGGCGCGATCGTCATCTCGGACATAAGTTTTCTCTGGCCCCCAGCGAACTGACTTGTCCAATTATAGGACTTTTCGATTCGGCGGAAAGAGCAAAGGCGGAAACCACGAAGGACACTAAGGTTCACTAAGGGAAACAACCAACCACAGAGGACACGGAGGAAATCGACCACAGGGGCTGAAGCACTCGAATCTCACGCGCCTCACGCGGCCCTGAAGGGGCCCGCTCTTCCACGGAGCCTTTACAATGGCTCATCTCATGAGTGACTTCTCTTCTATTACTGAACTGGCACCACGGTTGCGGCGGAGGGAGATTTCTCCGGTGGAGATTACTCGCGACTGCCTCGCTCGCATCGAGAAGCTGAATCCTTCACTCAATGCGTTTATCGCGGTGATGGGGGAGTCTGCGCTTGAGGAGGCGCGAAGGGCTGAAGGCGAGATTGGGCGCGGGGAGTGGCGTGGGGCACTGCATGGGGTTCCGGTGGCGCTGAAGGATCTGATCGATACCGCTGGGGTGCGTACGACGGCAGCTAGCGCGCTATATAAGGATCGGGTCCCGAGTGAGGATGCGGTTGTCGTGCGGCGGTTGCGGGAGGCGGGCGCGGTGATCGTCGGAAAAAACAATCTGCATGAGTTCGCATACGGCGGGAGTTCGCTGGTCAGCTATTTTGGGGATGTGCACAATCCATGGGACGTGGGGCGGGTGGCGGGGGGCTCGTCGGGAGGGTCGGCGGCCGCGGTGGTTGCGGGGATGGCTTATGCGGCGATTGGGACCGACACGGCGGGGTCGATTCGCGAACCGGCAGCGCTGTGCGGATGCGTGGGGATTAAACCGACTTATGGGCGGGTGTCGAGCCGGGGAGTGATTCCGCTGTCGCCGTCGCTCGATCATGTCGGCCCGCTCGCCGGGACAGTGGAGGATGCGGCGATCGTGCTCCAGGCCATCGCGGGATACGATGCGGCGGACATCAATTCAGCAGATGGTCCGGTGGCGGATTATGTGTCGGCGGTACGCGAGAGCGTGAAGGGAATGTGCGTCGGCGTGCCGCGCGCTTATTTCTTCGACGATCTGGATGCAGAAGTGGCGGCGGCGATGGAGCATGCGCTGCGGGGATTGCAGAGCCTGGGTGCGGAGTTACGAGAAGTGAAACTCGAGGTGCCGACCGACCGCATGTTGCAGGCGGCCGAGTCGTATGCGTATCACGCGGAGAACGTGGCGAAGACGCCGGAGTTATATCAGGCGGAGACGGTGCGGCGGATCCGGTCGGGAGAGAAAGTTTCCGCGGCGGAGTACATTCAGCGGCGGCGTGAGTTGGAGGCAGAGCGGCGCGGGATTCGCGCCGTCTTCCGCGATGTGGATGTGCTGGTGACGCCGACGATGCCGATGGCGGCTCCGGCGATTGCAGAGTTGAAAGTGAATCCGGAAGCACTGCGTCCGGCCGAGCTCAGGCTTTTGCGGAACACGCGGCCGTTCAATGTGTGGGGGCTGCCGGCGATCTCGGTGCCTTGCGGGTTCACGGAGGGCGGGTTGCCGATCGGGATGCAGATCGCGGGGCCACACTGGCGGGAGGATTTGGTCTTACGAGTGGCTCACGCATACGAGCAGGCGACGGCGTGGCACAGGCGGGGGATTCCTTTCTAATAGCCGCCGGGCTTTGCCCTGGCGGGACGGCCGAGGCGGCCGTCACCACATGAGCCGTCCTGTTCTCAACTGATCTCAGTCCACTGATGTTACGTCGTCCGGGAGCGTGAGCACGAACTCACACTTGCCGGTGGCAATGGAGCAGGAGAGCGTGCCGCGGCGGAAGACCTTGACCGGAGTGTCGTCGGGGAATGTCAGGTGGTAGTCCGCGGTTTTGAGGGCTGCGGTGTAGGACTTCAGTTTCTCGTCGCCGCTGACGAATTTCACGGAGTCGATTTTCGCGGGTGAGCCTCCGCCGCCGCTGATCAGGATGAAGAAATCGGCGTTGCTGGTTTGCGTGGCCTTGCCGAGGTCGATGGTGCTCTGGTGTTGGAGTTCCTCTTTGAAGCGTGCGACGGCGGCGTCGGCTTTGGCGTCGCCTCCGGCGAGAGAAGCCAGGCGTCCACGAGTTTCGGGATCGGGACGCAGGCCGTTCATGGAGAGCGCGTAGGTGCGCAGAGCGAGATCTTTCTCGCCGCGCTTCTGGTAAATCTGCCCCAGGTGATCGCCGACTTCGCCGTGATGACCCAGTTCCCAGGCGGCGGCGACATATTTTTCCGCCTTGCCGAGATCGCCTTCGCCGAAGTGCACCCAGCCCAGCGTGTCCCAGTAGGCGACCAGCGATGAAACCAGAGGCAAGTCATTCTTCGAAAGACGGTCGAGGGAAACGTTGCGCAGAGCCGCGGCCGTGGCCGAGACGGCGGATTCGGCGTACTGCTGCGCGCGATCGAGATGCGAATCCTTCAGCGAGAGCTGGTAGGCGATGTTGTTCCAGACCAGCGGTGTGGCGGAAAGTTCGACAGCGTGATCGAAAGCGGCAAGAGCTTTTTCATCCTGGCCAAGATTCAGGTAGGCGTCGCCGAGGCTCACCTGCAAAGAGCCGGCCTCGGGAGCGGTGTCAGGAATCAGGGCAGCGGCCTTTTCCAGTTCCACAACTGCCAGATCGTATTTATGCCACTCGGAGTACATGGCGCCGAGGCTGTAGTGCGCGAACTGGTCGAGTGGATTGTTATCGAGTTGCTTGTTGAAGGCCTTGACGGCGTCTTCGTACTTGCGCTCGTTCCAGTAGACGCGGCCGAGGTTGTTGTAGGCGTACTGGTCGTAGGGGTTGACTTCAATCTGTTTCTGGAAGGCGGCGATGGCTTGCTCGTTCTCGCGCATCGAGAAGTACACGAGGCCCAGATTGTTCCAGGCGACTTTGTTCTTGGGATCGACTTCGGTGGCGCGCTTCAGGAGAACGAGGGCGACGGGCAGGTTGCCGTTGTCGGCGGCGGCACGGGCGCTGTCGACCAGATCGTCGGCTTTCATGTCGGGCGGAGGAACGGGAGCTCCGGCGACGGCACTCTCGACCGAGAGCTTCTGCGCGAGGTCGGTGACGACAGCGTGGCGGAAGGATTCGTAATCGGCGGCGCGAGCGACGGGGAGTTCGTCCTGGTGCATGGTCAGCTTGCGGCCGGCGGTGAAAACATCGCCTTCAATCTTGTAGGTGGCCTGATATTCGGCGTAGTCGCGTTTCAGCGAGAAGGCGAGCGGGGCGTGAGCGGTGTACTTGGCGGGCAGCTCCAGTTTGATGTTGTAGGAGTAGTCGGCCTTCGGGCCCAGCTTGATGGGTTCGGCGTCGGCGTCGGTGTCGTCGACGTTGGTGTCGGGCAAATTGAATTGCACGAGGGGCAAAACGATTTCGGTTTTCTTCTTGGACCAGTCAAGGAAGTTTGTTTTGGCGACGTCGTAGGAAAGGGTGAAGGGCTCGCGCGTGGCGGCCGGATCGCTGACCTTGAGGTTGGTGATGTCGCCGCCGAGACTGGCGTTGACGTTTTCCACGACGCGCTGCCAGTTGGCCTGCGGCACGCGGCGAAAGACGGAGCGAAGCATGAGTTCTTCGTCGCCGCGAAACTCGTAGTGCACATGGGCTTCGAGCTTCCCGATGTCGTTAATCTTTCCGGTGATCTCGGAGACTTCGGTGTCGGGCATGGGAGTGTCGGCGGGCGTCTGCTCGAGGTGAGGAGCGACGGATGATGGCGGCTCAGCGGGCGGAATGACGAGCGCCTGCTTTTTGCGCAGCGTGTAGGAGAGCAAGCGGAACGGAGCGACCTCAGCGGTGGTGTCCATCCAGACTTCTTCTTTTTTGTCCCCGCTGCCGAGGGGCAGCATAGTGATGACGTGATCGAACTGCGAGGGCGAAGGCACGTCGGGATCGAGCTTGCGGCTGGAATTGATGAGCACGGAAGAGGCGTGCAGGCCTTCGGCTTCGAGCAACGAGGCCAGCAGCGTGTGCTTGTCTTTGCAGTCGCCGTACTGGTCGTGAAGCACGTCGGAAGCGGCGTGCGGCTGGTAGCGGCCGACTCCGAGCGAGAGGCTGACGTAACGGAAGTTCTTGGCGACGAAATCGTAAAGAGCTTCGGTTTTGTCCAGGTCGGTGGTGAGGCCCTTCGTCAGCTCTTGGGCTTTGGCGCGAACGTCGGGCGAGGGCTTGCGGCGGTCTTTTTCGAGGTCGGCGTACCAGCGTCCGATCTGCTCCCAGGTTTCGAACGTGGTTAGTTGAATGTCGGGGCGGTCGTCGTCGGGATGGTGCCGCTTTTTCTTTTTGTCCTTCTCTTTCTCCTTCGCTTTCGCGGAGTCGTCGTCGCGTTCGAGATGCGATCCCGACCAGTGGTAGATGCGGCGGCCGTCTTTTTCAGTGATGGTGGGATCCATGCCCGGCTTGCACTTCACCTTCAGAGTGCGTCCGGCGGGGACGTCGACGTCGAGAGTCTCGTCGAGCGTGATGTTGCTCTTATCGAATTCGTAGTCGGCCCAGAACTGTCCGGCGGCCAGTGGGGTGTGGATCACCGTGACCATGTCATATTCGAGAACTTCGCCGGGGCGCAGGCCGGGAACGGTGATGTGTTTCTGGCGGTAGTCGGTGTAAACGGGAGCTTCGTGCTCGACGGGAGCGCTCAGGTCCTGCACGGCGTCATCGCCGGCCTTGACCACGGTGCCGTCTTCTTTCAGCACGCGCACGTAGGGAATTTCGACGCGCTCGTTGGCGGAATTGTAGCCCTCCTGCAGTTGTCCCCATTGCTGAACGCCGGCTTCGCTCTGTACACGGATGCGGGCGGTGGTTTCTTTGCGTCCGGTGCCGTCGGCTTCGAAGCGGTAGTGCGAGTGCATCTGCTCGATGACGAAGGACTCCTGAGTGTAGTCGGGAGACTTGGCGTCGGCCAGTTTTGCCGCGGCGTCACCGACGGGAGTTTTGTCGGCTTGCTGGGCGGGATCGGCTGGGAAGGACGTCTTCGCGGGTTCTGCAGACTGCGACGGCGCAGGGCTGATCTGAGATTGGGAGCCGACAGTAAGCAGGCACGAAAAGAAAAGGACGAGGCAACGATTACGCATAAGTTGTTTAGCGGACCCTAGCTATTATCCCATGTGGGAGTCAGAGCGCGGGGCGGTGAGGGAGCGGATTCAGCAGAACGCCGCAGGTTTGCCCAACCTCTGAGTTTCGGAAGGTGCGACCATCGGGTTGTTGAGAGATCAGTAAACTTAATTAATATGAAAATTGCTTTGAATATAAGTCCTGTGATTACAATCACATTTTTGTCGGCCGCCCGCGTGAATCCGGCGTAGAATTCGAGCCAGATGGTCTTGCCTCGCCGTGAAGCGGGGCAGGCGTGACGCATAACGTACTTGCGCCACGATCTTTCCGCTGGAGGTTTTTGCATGGAAGATCGGGCCCCTGTCGTTTCTTCTACGGTTAGTGACCAGTCCTCTACTACTACTTCCGCTGTCCGAAAACATGAAGGGCGCGGAGCGTGGGTTCTCACAGCCTACGGCATTTCTGGTCTGGCGCTGTTCGGAGTTCTGGCTTACTTCTTCTCGGACTTCATCTCTCACTAGTCCGGGCCCTGGCTGGCGAACGGGCGTGCGCGCTCGCGGAATGCGGAGGCGGTGTATCTGCAGCGTTTCCGGCCTGTTCGAAAATTCAAAGCTCACCTGCGGGTTCCCAAGCCGCTGTAGCGAACGTGCTACAATGAGCGGCCTTAGGTTATTGCTTCGGCACCCGGCACTCACCCCACGCAAGGATTACGAAACACGCGGAAGAAATCTGTGGCCAAGACTCCCACACCCAGCCCGACGCCGATTACGTATGCCGATGCCGGCGTGGACATCAGCCGCGCCAACCGCACCAAGCAGCGCATCAAGTACCTGGCGCACAAGACATTCACGCGGGGCGTGCTGAGCGAGATTGGCGGCTTTGGCGGGCTGTTTGCCGTGGACAAGACGAAGTACACCGACCCGGTGCTGGTGTCGAGCGTGGATGGCGTGGGCACCAAGCTGAAAATCGCATTTGAGATGGACCTGCATTCGACGGTGGGGGCTGATCTGGTGAACCACTGCGTCAATGACATTGCAGTGCAGGGAGCGGCGCCGCTGTTTTTTATGGACTATCTCGCGACGGGCACGCTGGATCCGTCAATCGCGGAGAAAGTGGTGGAGGGCATTGCCGACGCGTGCAAGCACAACGGGTGCGCGCTGATTGGCGGCGAGACCGCGGAGATGCCGGGTTTTTATCCGGATGGGGAATACGATCTGGCGGGCTTTATTGTGGGCGTGGTCGACCGGGAGAAGATCATCACCGGGAAAGACGTGCAGATCGGCGACATTATTCTGGGGCTGCCGTCGAACGGGCTGCACACGAATGGATATTCACTGGCGCGGAAGTTGCTGTTTGAGGTGGCGCACTACTCTGCGGACACGTACGTGAATGAGGTGAAGAATAAAGTCGGCAACGAGTTGATGCGCACCCATAAGAGCTACTGGCCGGCGCTGCGAAAGTTGATTGACGCGCAGTGTGTCTCGGCCTTGGCGCACATCACGGGCGGGGGCATTACCGAGAACTTGCCGCGGGTGCTGCCACGGGGGACAGCGGCGGTGATCGAATTGGGCTCGTGGCCGGTGCTGCCGATCTTCGAGCATCTGCAGCAACTGGGCAACGTTCCGCAGGACGAGATGTTGCGGACCTTCAACATGGGCCTCGGGATGCTGATGGTTGTGCCATCGGCGAAATTCAAGAAGGCGCAATCGGTGCTGGAGCGTGTGGGCGAGAAGGCTTACACCATCGGGCGCATTGTGAAGGGCGAGCGCAAGGTTACGTACAGCTAAGAGCTAGCCGCGTTCCGACAAGTCGCGGATGGTACGGAGCATCTTCTGTTCCATCACGAAGTGCGCCGGTTCCCAGAAGAGCCTGCCCGCCAGACGCGACATCAGCGTTGGTGGGGTTCCGCCTCGGACGCGCGCGATCAGACGAGTTTGTCCGTCTGAAATAGGCTCGAGCGTGAAGCTCCAAAACCCGTCATGGGCACGGCCTCCTGCCTGCAGGTTCTGCCAATCCTTTGGACTGACCATGGCGAATGCTCTGGCAGGTTCGACAATTGCCGGGATCATCTTGCCCTGGCCTCCGTATTTTTTCGGATCACAGAACCAGACCGTTTCCCCTGGAGCACGGGGCTTCCAGCCGGGCACGAGACGTTGCACCTCTGGCATATCGCAGCCGAACGCATCTTCGAAAATCGTGTAGCTGTAGAAACCGCTGCGGTCCTGCCCGATCTGCATTAGCCATGGCCAGATTTTCTGTGGCGAAGCATGAATCGTGATGGCATGAGTAGCCTCGGAGGCATAGCTCGGAAACAAATTGTCTCCCGGCAATGCAGCATGCACTTCCGCATCGGTTGTGCCCCAACGCAGACACCAGTGGCGCAAGCCGAGATGGTAGACAAGCCCGGCCACAACGAGAACAGTGAGAACGATATAGACACTGCGGAGAAACCATTTCTTCATGCCAGCCTCGCCTCGGCCAAGCTAACTTAAGCGGGCAGGGTCCGTCTGTGACGGCAGATACAGCAACCTGGCGTCGCTGTTTCTCCGTGCCTCCGCGCCTCCGTGGTGAATTATGATGTTTCGTGAAACCATCCATGAAATCTCTGGGCGTACTTCTTTCCGGGCGCGGGTCGAACTTCGTCGCGATTGCAGACAGCATCGATGCAGGGCGCATTCCCGATGCGCGGATCGCTATCGTTATTTCGAACAAGGCTGATGCGCCGGGAATAGCGACGGCGCGCGCGCGCGGACTGACTGCGCTGGTGATTCCATCCAAGGGGAAGCCGCGCGAGGAGCACGACCACGAGGTCGTCGCCGCGCTAAAGGAGGCTGGCGTCGATTTAGTCTGCCTTGCGGGCTATATGCGGCTGCTGTCTCCGTGGTTCGTACAACAGTTTCCGCATCGGATTCTGAATATTCATCCGTCGCTGTTGCCGGCGTTTCCGGGACTGGAGGCGCAGGAGCAGGCGTTTGCCTACGGCGTGAAAGTCTCCGGGTGCACTGTGCACTTTGTGGATGAAGAACTGGATCACGGGGCAATCATCGTGCAGAAGACGGTGCCCGTGCTCGATGGCGATGATGAGCACGCTTTGGCTGAGCGGATTCTTGAGCAAGAACATGTCGCTTACACGGAAGCGATCCGGATTGTTCTGGCCGGGACGTTCGAAGTTGTGGGGCGACGGCTGGTGGCAAGGCAGAAGTTAGAAGTCAGAGTGCAGAAGTGAGAAATTCTTCGTTTGCGTACTGCTTACGAAATCTCCTTCATCATTTTTATGATGGGCAGCGTCTCTCCGTTACTGAGCGGGACCGACTGATTCTCAACTTCTAGATAGCCTTTCGCTTTGTAGAAGGCCACGCCGCTCAACGTTGCGCCCATTTCCAATCGTGTGAAACCGGCGGCCTTGGCAGCGTCTTCACAGGCTTCGAGGATCATGCTGCCGATGCCGCGTCGGGCGTATTTGGGATCGACGAAGAAGGCGCGGATTTTGGCGGCATCGCGCGCCGGGTCGAGCAGGGAGTCTTCGCGTCCGGCGTACTGATCGCCGCCATAGAGCGTTTTGCGTTTGCTCCAGCCTCCGCAGGCGACGATTACGGGATCGGATTCAGATATTTCTTCCGCAACCAGATAGGTACCGTCGGCGATCAGTTGGCTGTCGACGCCGTAGACGGACTGCAGGGCGCCTTCGATCTGTGCGGGGGAGTAGTCGTTGGCCTGGAGTCCGCGGACGGAGGCTTCGATGATTTCGCACAGGCGGGGGACGTCGGCGACTGCTGCTTTTCTGATCTGTATATTCATGCGCGATACATGCATTTTGTCATCCTGAGCGGCGGTTTTTTGCCGCGAAGGATCCATGCACTCCCGGCCAGTTGCATAGATCCTTCGGCCCGCAGACAACGCGGGCCTCAGGATGACAGTTGGGTCTTGACGCGATTGCAACATTCTAGCGTCGCGATTCGGCCTTTCGCGGACCTTTCCTTATAATGTCCTTTCTCATGTCAAACTTTGCACCTGTCGATGAGCAGTTGACGTATCTCAAGAAGGGGTCCGCGGAAATTATCCGTGAGGCCGAACTGCGCGCCAAGTTGGAGAAGTCGCGGGCTACTGGAAAACCCCTGCGGGTGAAGCTGGGGATGGACCCGACTGCTCCTGATCTGCATCTGGGGCATACGGTGGTGCTGCGCAAGCTGAAACATTTTCAGGATCTGGGACACACAGCGATCTTTCTGATCGGCGATTTCACGGGGATGATTGGCGATCCGACGGGGCGGTCGGCGACGCGCCCGCCGCTGAGCCGCGAACAAGTCGAACAAAATGCGGAAACTTACAAGGCGCAGGTGTTCAAGATTCTCGATCCGAAGAAGACGGTGATCGATTTCAACCGGCGATGGATGGGCGCGTTCACGCCCGACGATTTTGTGCGGCTGATGTCGAAGTACACGGTGTCGCAGTTGCTCGAGCGGGAGGAGTTTCACAAGCGCTTTCAGGAAGAAAAGCCGATCTCGGTGCACGAGTTGCTGTATTCGCTGGTGCAGGGATATGACTCCGTTGCTCTGGAATCCGATGTGGAACTTGGCGGCACAGACCAGAAATTTAATCTGCTGGTGGGGCGCGAACTGCAGCGTGCTTACGGCCAGGAATCGCAGGTGGCGCTGACGACGCCGATTCTGGAAGGACTCGACGGCGTGCAGAAGATGTCGAAGTCGCTGGGGAATGCGATCGGCATTCACGAGGCGCCGCTGGAGATGTACGGGAAGATCATGAGCATCTCCGACGAGATGATGTGGCGGTATTACGAGCTGCTGACGGATGTGCAAGTCGCGGATATTGAGAAGATGAAGACGGCGACGCATCCGATGGCGGCGAAGAAGGACCTGGCGCGGAGGATTGTGGCGGACTTTCACTCGGCGGAGGCGGCGACGAAGGCGGGGGAGGATTGGGCGAAGCAGTTTCAGAAGGATGAGGCTCCCGATGAACTTAAGAAAATTACAGTTCCGATTTCCAAGATCATGATTGGTGCTGCCGAGGCTATTGGGATGCAGAACCCTCCACCAGACGTTCAAGTTCTCGCAGGAGATCGTCTTCTTCCAGTTGGGATTCTGGTGAGAGTTGACAAGTTGCTGCTCGAAGCAGGGCTCGCCGAGTCCGCTTCCGACGGCAGCCGTAAGGTGAAACAGGGAGCCGTGGAGATTGACGGGGAGCCAGTATCGAAACCCAAACTGGCTGTTCCTTCTCCCGCGCGACCGCTTGTAGTTCGAGCGGGCAGGTCAATGAAGAAGGTGCAAATCGTCTGATCGGTTCGCCTATAGCAACCCGAACACCGCGACCCCGTTGGGCGTTCCTACAAACACTTTTCCGTTCACGATTGTGGGCACCATGAACTTGTTGCCGTTGCCGAAATGGTCGCGGCTGCTGGCGGCCTGGTTGCTGTTGTAGAGTTCGTTCAGCGTGCTGGCATCGAAGGCGTGCAGAACGGCGGGGCTACTGTTTTCGACGGCCCACACAATTCCGTTGCTCGTTCCATTTGCCGAAATACTCGGGGTCGCGCCGGGATATCCGAAGCTGTTTGCTGTGTGGGTTGCGGCGCTGGTCGATAACTTTGCGTTCGTGATCGTGAATGCCTGAATGGGGCTTCCC
Organism: uncultured Acidobacteriaceae bacterium; assembly: GCA_963701935.1. Lineage (GTDB taxonomy): Bacteria > Acidobacteriota > Terriglobia > Terriglobales > Acidobacteriaceae > Sulfotelmatobacter. Next base: position 101,634 of record CAVPBT010000011.1, read on the forward strand.
ACGGATCCGTAATACACCGTGTTGTTGAAGTACGCGGGCATGGCCCAGACGCCGCCCGGCATCGTCCCGGCGAGTTCCTGGTAAATGCTGTTGTTGTTGCTGGGGTTGAATTTTCCCATCGAGTCGCGGTTGACCACGTAGAGATTCGAGTCCTTGCCGGCGCCGACCGCGAGATGCATGGTGTGCCCCGCTCCGTCGCTAAGATCAGGGAGCACCATGGCCCCGCCGGAGCCGAGGTCGGTGTCGCTCCCATTCTCGGAGGACTGGTTGTACATCTCGAAATAATCGGCCACCGCGAGTCCGCTGGAAGTCGAGAGCTTCATGAAAGCGTTGCCGTAGTCGCCGTTGCTGGGAAAGCCACTGGAACTCAGGGTCGTATCGAAGTCGCCGTTGGCGTCGAGGAAGTAGATGTTGCCCGAGGTGTCCGCGGCCAGTCCGGCGCCTGCCATCCAAATCGCGCCTTCGTTGCCGTTCGGAGTCACGTTGAGCACGCTGGTCTGCGCCAGAGTGGACTTGTTGTACGCGATGATCCATCCGGTGTAGGGGCGGATGTCGCAGTGCGAGGCCCAACTCGTGTACACGATACCGTTCATGAGTAGCAGCCCGGCCCGCTCCTCGTACTGGCCGGGATCGAAGACTACGTTGGGGCCGTTGCTGTTGTCGCCCGTTCCCGGATACGTGGCCTGAATCTCCGCGGGGCCGCTGAACAATTCCGTACCCAGGGCGAGATCGAGAGCGTGGAGTCGCTGGTGGTAATTGCCTGAGCCATCCTTCGACATGGCGACGACGTACACAACTCCATTCGGGCCGCTCGTGCGATCAATGACTGGAGTCGAGGTAACACCAATCTCGGGCGTCACCTGGCTGCATCCGCGGTTGTCTGATGTTGTCTCGCCTGCCTTCAGCATGGACGTTTGCCAGATGGTTGCGCCGGTGTCTGCATCGAAGGCGTACACCGAGTCATGCTCGGTAGGAGCGATCAGCAGGTTATGCGTACCGTTACTCGGCACTGCGACGCTTGAGGCGTAGAGGGGCTGGGCGTCTACCAGTCCATCGACAGAATAGAAACCGAGTTTGCCAAACTTCGCCGATGTGACGTTGCTTGCGGTAAGGACGGTTTCATTCAGGTTCTGCCCAGTGCGGGCGATGTCGTTGTGGTACGTCAACACATCGGTTGCGGAGGGAACCACCGCGGTGACGGTGAGCGTGGCGGCGTTGCTGGTGATGCTGCCGATCGAATTGGTCACGATCACTTCGAATAGCGATCCGTTGTCGGAGGAAGTGGTCGCTGCAGTGGTGTAGTTTGCCGAGGTCGCGCCCGTGATCGGTGTTGTGCCCTTTTGCCACTGGTAGGTCAAGGGAGCGGTGCCAGTTGCCACGATGGAGAAAGTTGCCATGGACCCGACGGTGACAGTCTGGTTCGAGGGCTGAGTGGTGATGGAGGGAGCGGCGCTCTTTACTGTCGAACTGCTTCCCCCGCAGCCCGTGAACAACGAGGCAAGGGCGAGACAAGAAACAGCACACGTGAGCCAACTGAATTTCACTGCAGGACCTCCCCATGCGAATGGCTGTGGCCATCATGCCAGCAGTTGGCCAGGTTGGGGAAGTGGTGCCAGGTGGCGTTCGAGAAACCCCTCGGTGAATCCTCCTACTCTGTAGAGGTGACTGCAGTCTTGGGCTGCGCCCGGGGGACAGTCGATGGCGGCTGTCGCCATATGAGCAAGTCTGCTACTCTCTCCCCGCGACATGCGAGCTGCTGCCATTCTCGGGTTGGGATGTTCTCGGAAGGAGTTGAAGCCATTCCAGTCGGAGAAGAGCGTCGAGTGGATGATGGGTGTACCGTCCTCGAGAGACGTCGCCGATGTGGTGCTGGTGTTTGGTGGGGATGGTACGGTTCATCGGCATTTGGGGTCGTTGGTGCGACTGGGGCTGCCGGTGCTGGTGGTGCCGGCGGGGAGTGGGAATGATTTTGCACGGGCTTTGGGGCTGCGGCGGGTGCGGGATTCGCTGGAGGCCTGGCGGAAATACTACGGCGGCGGTGTTTGTGCAGAAAATGTGCGCGCTATTGATTTGGGAGTGATCGCTCCACTGGAGAGCACGGGCGGGGATCCCTTCGACAAGCTCAGGGCAGGCTCCTCGACTACCGTTCAGGGCACGTCCGCGCCAGACACAGCTCGATACTTTTGTTGTGTGGCTGGGGTGGGGTTCGATGGCGAGGTCGCGCAGCGGGCGAACCGCCTGCCACGGTGGCTGCGGGGGCATGGAGGATATTTGCTGAGCGTGCCTCAGACCATCTTGACGTTTGCGCCGCTGCGCATGAAGGTTTTCACGGCTGAGGAAGATGAGGCAGGTTGGACGACTCGCAGCGATCAGCCTACGATTCTGGCTGCGTTTGCGAATACTCCGGTGTATGGCGGCGGGATGAAGGTTGCGCCTAGCGCGAAGACGGATGATGGGCTGCTCGATGTTTGCATCGTCGGCGCGGTCGACCGGTTCCGGCTCTTGCGGCTGTTTCCGACGGTTTATCAGGGGAATCATCTGAAGATTCCGGAGGTGTCGTACTTTCAGACGAGCCGGGCGCGGGTTGAGGTGGAACATCCGCTGGATGTTTATGCGGACGGGGAATATGTGTGCCGCACGCCGGTTGAAGTGGGCGTGCATCGGGGAGCGCTGAGAGTTGTTGTGCCCTAAACTGCGGGATGCGGTTAGTCTGCGCGCGAGATCCTTCCCTTCGCCTGAAGAACGGCTCCGGTCAGGATGACTCCATCTCAATTAAGGCGGGCCGTCTCCGGAATCGCGCTAAGTGCTAAACTTTCTGCATGCCTGAAGGACGCTCGCGCACACTGCTTTGGATTTTGATTGGGGGAGGAGCCTTCTTCCTCTTCGTGCTGGCCGTATTTACATTGGTGTACATGACGCTGCACGCGGGCGGCACCGATGCCGGCATTACCAGCTTTGGCGACCGCATCGGCGTGGTCGATCTGGATGGCGTAATTCTCTCGCCGCAGCCGGTCGTGGGGCAGCTCAAGAAATTTGGCGACGACTCGTCGATCAAGGCCATTATTCTGCATGTGAATTCTCCGGGCGGCGGAGTGGCCGCGTCGGAGGAGATTTATCGCGAGGTGAAGCGGCTTCGCAGCGAGAAGAAGAAGCGCGTCGTAGTGTCGATCGAGACCGTGGGCGCGAGCGGGGCGTACTACGTGGCGTCGGCGTCGGACAAGATCTATGCCGACCAGGGCAGCATCGTAGGATCGATCGGCGTGATTGCGGAGTGGATGAATTACGGCGATCTGCTCAAGTGGGCCAAGCTGAAAAATGTCGTGCTCAAGACCGGCGAATTCAAAGATACGGGGAATCCCGCGCGCGATTTGACTCCCAACGAGCAGGCCTACATGCAGGCGCTGATCGACAACATGTTCGGACAGTTCGTGCAGGCGGTGAGCGAAGGTCGCGGGATGAAGTTCGAAGATGTGAAGTCGATCGCCAACGGCAAGGTGTGGACGGGCGAGCAGGCCATGTCGATGAAGCTGATCGACGGTGTGGGCGACTTTGAGACGGCGGTGGCCGATACGGCGAAGTCGGTCGGAATCAAGGGTGAGCCGACGCTGGTGCGTCCCGAGCACGAGCGCAAGACTTTGATGGATCTTCTGTTGGGCGATGTTTCGCAGTTTCTGCCGGGGCGGGAGAAGATGCTGGAGCAGCAGGTGGGATTCTACTACCTGTGGAAGTGATCGAAGGCGGGAAGGGTTAAGCTGGGGCGGCGGTACGCCGTTGTACTTCGGACTGTTGTGACTCCAGATTCCCACTTGCGTACAACCCCTGAAATTTGAGAAGGTTATGAAGCATGAAGGCGCGGTTCCGGCCGCCCGGATCCCCATCTGGGGAATTTCGTGGCGATGCTAAGAATTTGAGCGCCAGCCGACGATTCACGAAGAAGGATCTATGACCAAAGCCGATCTGATTGACGAAGTCTCGCGTTTGGCAGAACTTACGCGGAAAGACAGTGAAGTGATCGTGGAGACGATCTTTGACAGCGTGGTGCGTTCGCTGCGGGCCGGCGACAAGATCGAGATCCGTGGCTTTGGCAGTTTCCGCACCCGGCAGCGCAAACCGCGGGTGGGGCGCAATCCCAAGACCGGGGAGCGGGTGGAAGTGCCGGCGAAGAAGATTCCGTTCTTCAAGCCCAGTAAGGAATTGAAGGATCTGGTGAATGATTCTGCCGTGGCGGCAACTCCGGTCGCTCCCGCTAGTCCGACGCCGCCCTCGGCATAGGTTCCCGCACAACACGAGCCGAAGTTAGTCTGCTCCGAATGTCTTGAACAGAAACGTGCTGCGCGCCTGCCGCAGCAGCGGTTTGCCGTTGAACGTGGCCGCGCCCTTCTCATATCCGCCGACGACGTACTTCCACCCAAACAGAGTGCCACCGGTCAACTTCAGGCGGTAGGTTCGTCCGGGCTGCACGTCGACTCCGTCCTTTGAAATCACAAAGATCGTGTGGTCGCAGTCAGATGCCTGTACTGTCTGGGTCACGACGGCCACGGCTTGTCCGTCCGAATCGAGGACGGTTAGAGTTAACTCATCTTCGGGCGGGCCGGGATTGCCGACCACGAGATCGACTTCGACCGCCAGCAATTTTGGCAGCGAGGGTTTGAAGGACTGCTCGGCATCGTTGAGCAGATTCGTCCAGGCTTTGTCCCATTCAGCGTGGTTCACCTGATCGAGTTTCATCGATGGGCCGCCGGGAGCCGCGAGGCTCGTGGTTGGGGCTGCGCCGCATAGGGCCAGCAAGACGATGACGAAACCAGGCAGCACGCCTTTGTGCGATTTCATGCGGGCCTCCCGTACGGAGCGTATTTCAGCACTCCGTCATGGAACGGTCAACCCAGATCTTCTTGCAAAGTTGCTTGCGGATGATCTTGGGTGATTTTCCCCGCCGCTTCGTGGGGCGGACAGCCGAGGGCGGCTGTCCCTACAAAACACTCTAGGGCTTCGGTTTCAGATACAGGTCGACGACTTTCAGCGCGACATCGGGATTGATGTCGGCGCGGTTGGCTAGCACGATAATGGTCAGATTGTCGTCGGGGAAGCGCTGGATCGTGGTGCGGAAGCCGACGGTGCTGCCGTCGTGCGACATGCGTTTGTGGCCCCGGTAGGGATCGAGGAACCATCCGAAGCCGTAGGTCAGGGCCTCTCCGTCGGGGAATTTCGCCGGGCCGTCTGTCGGTTGCACGGGAGTCAAGGCGGGTTGCATTTCCGCTGCGCTCAGCAGGGTGTGATTGCGCAGGGCTTGATCCCATTTGGCAAGGTCGTCGAGCGAGGAGTAGATGCCGCCATCACCGAGCACGGCCGACGTCGGGCTCTGGTCGGTTTCGTGCCAGACGGCTTTTTCGGATTGGCCAAGCTTGGTGTGTCCGTAGGCGCGGTGCGGGACTTCGTTCTTGCCCTTCTCGTAGGCCAGCGTGTGATTCATCTTTAGCGGGACGAAGATTCTTTCGTGGAGGAACTGGCCGAAGGGCTGGCCGGAGACTTTCTCGACGATCATCGCAAGCACCGCATAGCCTGAGTTGCTGTATTCCCACTTCGAGCCCGGCGGGAACTCTCCGCTGGTTTGCTGCTCGAGGATTTTCAGGACACCGGCGTCGAGGATCTGCGGGACTTTGTCCTCTGGGGTGTTGGGATATTGCTTCATCATCAGGTCGCCGTAGTCTTGCAGGCCGGAGGTGTGGTTGAGCAGATTGCGGATGGTGATCGATTTTCCGTAGGCGGGGAATTCGGGGAAGATGTCGGTGAGGTGGTCGTCATAGTGGAGCTTGCCGTCGTGGACGAGCAGCATGATGCAGGCAGCGGTGAACTGCTTGGTGAAGGAGGCGAGACGGAAATTTGTCTTCTCGTCGATGGGGTGGAGGGTGCGGAGGTCGGTGACGCCGTATCCGCGGCGGAAGACGGGCTTGCCGTTGCGGATGACGAGGACCGCGGCGCCGGGGGCGGTGCTGGAGTTGAGCGGGGCGAAGATGGCGTCGATCTGGGCGGGGGAGACTTGGGCGGAGGCGGTGACAACCGAGACAAGCATCATCCATGCGACTGCGAGTCGTGATTTCAGATTGCACCTCCTCGCGGGCGGGGGCGCCCGCGCCACATACGTCATATCATTTGCGGATTCCGGCGACTCCCATCATTCTTCCTGTCTTGCCTCTTTCGGCGCGGTAGGAGAACAGCAGCTCGGGATGGCAGTTGGTGCAGAGTGGGGACGTTTCGATGCTTCTCTTGGGCACGCCTGCAGCCAGGAGTTGCTGGCGGTTCGCTTCGACCAGATCCAGGTAAATCTTCTTGGGTAGTTCGCTGTGGCCGGGGGCGCGGGCTGTCAGAAACAGGAGCGGGTATTTTTCGCGGACTGGGTCGGAATCTTTCACTTCGCGGAACAGGCTGGCGCCGTATGCGAATTGCGATTCGAACTTGATGCGGACTTCTTCTCCGACTTCGTAGCAGCAGCCCTGAATGCCGGGACCGATCGCGGCTTTGAGATCGCGCGGGTTGGTGCTGTAGCAGCGGTGCATTTCGCCGACACCTTTCTCGACGATGCGGCTCACCGTGCCGCGCCATCCGGCGTGAAAGACGCCGACGACGTGGCGTTTGGTGTCGACCAGAATGACGGGGAGACAGTCGGCGGTCTGGACCGCGAGCAGCAGGCCGGGACTGGCGGTGATGAGGCCGTCGCCGCTGAGAGGCTCTCCTGGGATCGAGTCGATGCAGCGGATGATGTCGGAATGAATCTGGCGGATGGTGATTAGAGGCCATAGGCAGTTGCCGTCGAGCTTCGCTCGACCGGACCCTTCGCGGCTCAGGGCAGGCAGCCGGGGGCGGCTGTCCCCACATGCCCCGATTTCGCGGAGGAAGGCGGCGCGGTTACGTTCGACCGCGGCGTGAGAGTCGTCTTTCGTGAGACCTAGGTTGAGATCTCCTTTGCCGTAGGCGCGGGAGGATCCGCCGACGCGGGTGGAGAAGGCGTGCACGAGCCAGGGGAATTCGCTCAGGTGTTTGGCGCGAAGGATGGTGAGTGTCGGTCGTTTGCTGCGTTTGAGGCCCCGAGTTGTCACCGTTCTATGTTACAGGATGGAATTTGGGGACCTGGCCCACAGGGGCTAAAGCCCGCATTCATTTCACGTCTATTACGCGGCCCTTCAGGTGTCCAGTTCCATGACATCCTTTACAAAACGTTCCGGGACATCCTTTACACTCGGCCCGCAGGCGTCGCGGGTGCAGGGGCCATAGTCGAGCGCGACTGGATCGGATCCAACTCGCAGAGCAGAGTGCGGCGGTAGAACACCAGAATGCGGTGTTCGACTTCCAGCAACCCCACCTCTTTTCCGGCCAGCGCCTTGGTGAGGTAGTGGCGCTGGTGGTGCAGCCGGAACTGTCCGTTGCGGTCGACCTCTTTCACTTCGCTGCCCGCCGGATATTCCCAGGGCGTCTGCGACTCCCGGAACGCTCGCGAACTTTTGTGCCACACCTGATCGGGCGTTTTCATCTGCAGGGCTTCGTGCGGACGCACACAGTTGTATTCCTTGCGAAAATCGTTCAGCCAGCTTTGCCGTTCGCCGTCCTCGGGCGTGCCCCGGCGCAACAGAGCCGCGGTCAGGCTGCGATGAAACCGTTCCACCTTGCCCTGCGTCTGGGGATGCTGATAGCCGCTGAAGCGCAAGCTCACATCTTGATCCATCAGCCACACCGTAAATTGACTCCAGCCCATGCGCCCTTGGGGGTTGAACCAGGGCGTGCCGTGATCCATCAGCATCTCTTCCGGCACTCCGCTTTCGCGGAAAACCCGCTCCAACACTGCCTGTACGCCCCGCGCCTGCGTGCTGCCCGTGTTCTCCAGAGCCAGCGCATAGCGGCTGTGATCGTCCAGCACCGACAGCGGACCCACCGGCTGATCCCATCCCTTGGGCCCTTTGAAGTCCATCTGCCAGAGCTGGTTCGGCTGCGCCCGCTCGAAGCGCCGCAGCGCCATCGGCTGTCGGTCCCAGTCCCGCACCAACTGGTGCCGCAGAAAAATGCGATGAATCGTGCTCGCCGGCAGCCCGATTCCTTGCTCTCGCAACAGATGCCGAATCTTGCGCGCTCCCCAATCCGGCCGCCGCCGCCGCAACTCCACCACCCGTTGCTCCACCTCGGCCGGCGTTCTCTCCGGACTGTGATGCGGACGCCGGCTCTCCTCCTGCATCCCCGCGATCCCACGCTCCTGGTACCGCTTCAGCCAGCCATAGGCCGTCGGCCGCGAGATCTCGAACTCGGCACACAACTCGGTCAAACTCTTTTCCCGCCGACTCGCCGCCACCACAAATCTCACCCGCTGCTCTTCCACGTCCCTCGTTCTCCAAGCCATCCCTCGCCCTCTGGCGCGGGCCGTTTTCTCCTCCTGCACCCGCGACGCCTGCGGGCCGGAGTGTAAAGGATGTCCCGGAACGTTTTGTAAAGGATGTCATGGAACTGGACACCTGAAGGGCCGCTCTTCCACGGTTGCGCCGGCCTTGGTGGTTCTTCCCAAACGACTACGCGGCGAGGATCGCTGTGCTCTCCTCGCTGCTTGTCCCGATCTATTATTTCCCGCCCTTGTCCCGATCTACTATCTCCTAACCTCGTCCCGATCTAGTATTTCCAACTCTTGAGGTCTGCTCCGGCGGGTGCGGTTTGCTCCATGTGCTTCACCATCTCGGGCCAGTAGTGTTGATTTAATCCCACGGCTGGATCGAATTCTCCGGGATAGCAGTGCGGCTTGCGCACGCCGAAGTCGAAGGTGCCGTGGTAGTAGGGATCGGTGGTGGACTCCAGAAAATCTTTGAGCAGGTGGACGGCGCGGTCGAGGTAGAAGGTGTCGGCCTCGCCGACGTAGAGATGCAGTTTGCCTTCGAGTTTGGGGCCGAGAGTCTTCCAGTCGCGCTGCATGATGGCGCTGAGATCGTAGTGCTCCTTCCAATATTTCGCGACCTCGTGATCGATTTCTCCGGTGCGCTTGTTGAAGATGGGCTTGGGATATCCGTCGTCACCGACCGTGCTGAAGACGGCTTGCCAGGTGTCGAGTTGCTCGCCGGAGCGGCTGTGCGTTCCCTGCACGAGTTCGTAGCGGTTCATCTGCTCCATAGTGGAGAGGATGAGGCCGTCGGGTTGGCGCACCGAGGGCCGGGGCACGCGCGCGTAGGGACTCTCGATCCAGAAGGCGTTGCTGTCATCGTAGAGGTTCATGGTCATGTAGGCGCGGAAGTCGACGACATCAGGACAGAAGACCCACGCTCCGTTGTAGAAGTCGGGGTAGAAGACCTGTGAGGCGAGGCTCTCCCAACCGCCGGTGGAGCCGCCGTAGACGGCGCGGGCCCATCCCTGGCCGATGCCGCGGAATTGTTTCTCAACGTAGGGGATGAGTTCCTGCGTGATGGCGTCGCCGTAGGGGCCGACGTTTGCGGAGTTCACGGCGTAGGAGTCGTCGAAGTAAGGCGTCGCGTGCTGGATGGAGAGGACGATCACGCGCGGGAGGCGGCCCGCGGTCCAGTCCTGATAGAGCTTGTAGCCATTCTTTGCGGTTCGCAGCTCGCCGCCTGTCAAGTTGTCTGAGGGGGGCTGGGTGCGGAAGGCGATTACACCGGGGAGATCGCGATGAAAGTGGTCCTGCTCGACGATGAGCGGGTAGTGGGCGTCGGGGTGCTCGTCGAATCCGTCGGGAAGAAGGACGACGGCACCGAGATAGGTGGGGCGTCCCCAGAACTTGGTGAGCAGGGCGCTTTGAATGCGAATGTGCTTGACCCACTGGTTGTCGACGATGGCGTGATCTTCGTTGGCGCCGGACCATCCCACGATCGAGTCGACGACCTTGGGATTGTCTGCGACCGACGGCATTTTTTCGGTGAGCGAGATGCGAACGGTTAGGCCGGACTTGGGATCGAGGTGCATCTTTACCGGCTTGCTATAGAGGTTGCCGGGCTTCACGGCCCAGTGCTGGCCTTCGCCTTTATCCGGGGGAAGCTTCAGAGTGCGGCTGTTGCCGAGGTGAAACGTTTCGTAGATGTTGAGGACTGCCTGCACCCAATAGTCGCCAGCGGGGATGTCGCCGAGGCTCTCTGCGGGATAGCCGAGGGTGGTTGCGTCAATCACGGCGGGCGCGCCAGGGGCAAGGGCGTCGACGTCGACGCCGAAGACCTGTTGGGATTCTGCCGTCATGAAGCTGACTTGGAAGCGGGGCTCTTTGGCGTCGTTGTTGGAGATCAGAAGCAGGATGTGGCCGTCGAGGGGGGCGGCGTTCGTTTCTTTGGGGAAGGAAACTTCGAAGCGCTGGCCGGAGGGCTTACCGGTTGCGGCCTGCGAGAGGAGCGGGGAGAGCATTAGCATCGCGGAGGCGAGGATCTTCTTGATCATAGGAGTCCTTTGGGCGAAGGCGACATTAGCAGTGCGCGGCGCGTGGGGTCAAGACCGGAACCACGAAGGACACGAAGGTTCACGAAGAAAGAGCAAGGTCGCGGGTGATTGCGGTTTGCCCGGGTACCGTTCGCTCCGCTATAGTTTTATGCATGTTTGCGAACTTTACTGCCACCGATCGGTGGACGAAGAAGCCGGTGCATTGCGTGTATCAGGCCATGATTGTGGCGATTGCTACGCGTCACGCGGACGCGGTGGATATCAAGTTTCTGGTGGATGGGCACAGGGTTTGGGTGGCGCTGCCGCATCCGGCCTGGGTGGAGTATAAGAAGCGGACCGGCAAGGTCATTACGGATTCGCTGGCCCAGGAGATCGCGGGGCATTATTTGAAGACTGCGCTCGAGGCGGGTGAAGGGCTGGGGCGCGAGATGTATTCGTTGACAGTGGATGAGACGCTGGCGCATCTGGACGCAGTGGTGGCGGAGATGCAGGCGCAGCCAGCATAGTGCAACACACCTCGAAATCATCAACCACTAAGGACACGAAGGTCCACGAAGGAACAGCACACCGGCCTCCTTCCGCACTCTAGATCACTACAGCTTCTTTGTATTCGCCGAAGACGCGGCGCATGGCGTCGGAGATTTCTCCTACGGTGGCGGAGGCCTCGACTGCTGCCAGGATGCGGGGCATGACATTTGCGCCCGATCGTGCTGCTTCTTCCACTCCCGCCAGGGCTGATCTCCACGGACCTGCATCCCGCTTCGCGCGCAGGGCGCGCAGGCGTTCCACCTGTTTTGGTTCGAGGGCGGGATCGATGCGTTGAATTTGGATAAGCTTTTCTTCTTCCACTTCGAAACGGTTTACACCGACAACGATGGCGCGCTCTTCGTCGACAGACTGCTGGTATTCGTAGGCTGCGTTTTGAATTTCCTGCTGTACGAAGCCACGCTCGATGGCTTTCAGCATCCCGCCCAGCACTTCTATTTTTCCGAGATATTCAGCCGCGCGCTTTTCAATTTCGTTGGTCAGCGATTCTACGTAATACGATCCGGCGAGCGGATCGATGGTTTGGGGAGCGCCCGATTCGTAGGCGATCACTTGCTGCGTGCGCAGCGCGATGCGCGCCGCCTGTTCGGTGGGCAGCGCCAGCGCTTCGTCGTAAGAATTGGTGTGCAGCGACTGCGTTCCGCCCAGCACAGCCGCCATCGCCTGAATCGCAGTGCGGACGATGTTGTTCTCCGGTTGCTGGGCAGTGAGCGTCGATCCGGCGGTTTGAGTGTGAAAGCGGAGCATCCACGACTTGGGATTTCTGGCCTTGAAGTGCTCGCGCATGATGCGGGCCCACATGCGGCGCGCGGCGCGGAACTTGGCCACTTCTTCGAGGAAGTTGCTGTGGGCGTTGAAGAAGAACGAGAGGCGCGGTGCGAACTTGTCGACATCGAGTCCGGCCGTGATCGCCGCTTCGACATAGGCCATGCCATTGCCCAGGGTGAAGGCGACTTCCTGTACGGCGGTCGATCCGGCTTCGCGCATGTGGTAGCCGGAAATCGAAATCGTGTTCCAGTCGGGCACATTGTCGTTGGCCCAGGCAAACATGTCGGTGACGACGCGCATGGCCTGCTGCGGCGGATAAATGTAGGTGCCGCGGGCGATGTATTCCTTGAGCACGTCGTTCTGCACGGTGCCCGAGAGTTTGCGTGGGTCGCCACCTTGACGGTGCGCGACCGCCACATACAGGGCGAGCAGGATCGATGCCGTGGCGTTGATGGTCATCGATGTGGAGATCTTGGTGAGTTCGATGCCGTCGAAGAGGCGCTGCATGTCTTCGATGGAGTCGATGGCGACACCCACCTTTCCGACTTCGCCGGCGGCGAGGGGATGATCGGAGTCGAGGCCGATCTGTGTGGGCAAATCGAATGCAACCGATAGCCCGGTGGTGCCGTTGGCCAGGAGATATTTGTAGCGCTTATTGGATTCTTCGGCGTCGCCCATGCCGGCGTACTGGCGCATGGTCCAGAGGCGGCCGCGATACATCGTGGCCTGCACGCCGCGGGTGAAGGGATATTCGCCGGGATATCCGACTTCGGTTTCGTAGTCAGAGCCTTTGAGGTCGGCGGGAGTGTAGAGGGGATTTACGGGGATATGGGAGGAAGTTTCGATCTCAGCGCTGCTGGGGCGGGCCTTGAGCTTTTCCGTCATTCCATTTCTACCTGACAACCTCTCTTCGGAACTGTCCTCTGGCCCGGGACGCAGTCAGATCATTCCTAGGGGCGCTGGCCTCTTCTCCGCGCCCTCCAGAACGAACTCAGACCGAACCAGGCGAACGTCAGTGTGCAGCAAATCGCAACCGCGAAACGACCAGCCCCTGCCCCTCCGGCGTGGTATTTGCCGTACTCCTTCACTGTGGCACCAGCAAAGGTGAGGGCCATGAGAAGGAAAACGAGTCCAATGACCTCGAGCCACAACTGGTGAGCGGCGCGAGTGAACGAGCGGGCCGCGGTGCGGACCCCCGTTATGACCGCGTTGAGGGTGCGGTTGCGCCCGGCCCGGCGCCCGGCGACCTGAGCTACGACCCCCAACTTTCGGAAGGCAGAAACTTTGCTCACGGTCTCGATTTTAACAGCCTCTGGCGCTACAATGACGCAACGCGAGGGATCGGCGAGCGGCGCACCGTTTCCGCCACCGACGGCATCCAAAGGTATGTAGGTTCATGATTTCGTCCAGGGGGACCCGGTGGATCCACAACTGAAGCAACTCATGAAAGAGCTCGGCGACGCGATTAACGAATCTCTTTCCGACTCCGAGCAGATTTCAGAGGTTGTGTCTCGCATCAAGGAGGGTGGCTATGACATTTTCCTGGTGCTGGAGGCCACGATTGGCGTTAGCAAGCAGGGCGAGAAGTCGCCGGATAAGACTTCGCTGGTGACCACGTTGTCGACGAATCCTGAATTCAAGATCAACGATCAGGATTTGAAGTTTTTGAAGTCGCTGCGCATCAAGATTGACGAAGAGAAGTTGGAGAAGGACAAGCCGGACACGGATAAGTAGGGCGGTCCTCGTGCTGCTCCACGCTGGATCCTTCGCTTCGCCTGAAGAGCGGCTCCGCTCAGGGTGACGCCCGAAATCAGGGAGTGTCATCAGCCTGTACCCGCCATCCGACTCTACGAGAGAGCTAGCAACCTCCCGCACCTGTGCTACCATCTACTGTTTCTTTTCGCATCGCTGCCGTGCGGAAAGTGAGATTGCTCTGGGGCGAGCAGCACAGCGACGGAATCTGAGGGGTAGTAATGAAAGACACTCTCGGGGTTCTATTGGCAGGCGGCGCCGGTGAGCGACTCTATCCTTTGACTCGCGACCGGGCCAAGCCAGCGGTCACGTTTGGCGGCATCTATCGCATCATCGACATTACCCTTTCCAATTGCCTGAACTCGGACCTGCGCCGGGTCTACATCCTCACCATGTACAAGGCGCTCTCGCTGAACCGGCACATCCGCGAAGGATGGAACATTCTGGGGCGCGAAGTGGGGGAGTTCGTCGAAGTGCTGCCTCCGATGAAGCGGGTGAGCGACCAGTGGTATCAGGGGACGGCGGACGCGGTGTACCAGAACATTTATTCGATCGGCTCCGAGCAGCCCAAGCACGTGCTGATTCTTTCCGGCGACCACATTTACAAGATGGACTACGGGAAGATGATGAAGCAGCACCTGGACTCGGCCGCGGATATTACTCTGGCGACGATTCAGATCGATCCCTCGCAGACCTATCAGCTCGGCGTTGTCGATGTCGACAAAGACGGACGCGTCAACGGGTTTCAGGAGAAGCCGAAGACGACGACTTTGCGTTCGCCGTTGAATCCGGAGAAGGTGGCGGCATCGATGGGGGTGTATTTGTTCAACGCGGACGTGCTGATTCCGGTGCTATTGAAGGACGCCGAGAATCCGCAGTCGAGCCACGATTTCGGCAAAGATATTCTGCCCAAGATGGTCGACGACTACCGCGTCTTTGCTTACGATTTCGTCGACGAGAACAAGAAGGAAGCGCTGTACTGGCGCGACGTAGGCACGCTCGAGGCATACTACGAAGCCAACATGGACATCGTTTCGGTGTCGCCCATCTTCAATCTATACGACGAAGAGTGGCCGATCCGCACCCACCAGCGACAGTATCCGCCTGCGAAATTTGTTTTTGCCGAGGCGGGACGAACCGGCACCGCGCTCGATTCCATCGTCTCCAACGGATGCATCGTATCGGGCGGACAGGTGAAGAACTCAGTGCTGTCGCCCGACGTGCGCGTCAACTCCTACTCGGAAGTCGACGACTGCGTTCTGTTTTCGCATGTCAGCGTCGGGCGCCGTTGCCGCATTCGCCGGGCGATCCTCGACCGCGACGTGCACATCCCCGAAGGCACGACGATCGGCTATGACGCCGAAGCCGACCGGCAGCGGTATTTCGTGACGGAGAGTGGAATCACGGTGGTCACGCGCGACTATTCGCTGTTTGAGAATCCGGTCACCGTGGATTACTTCACCAGCGAATAGCGGCAGGAAATTGGCATTCCCGCATCTCACAAAAATCAGCGGGAGGGTTGCTCCAACGATGGTTGTGTTCTCGCCCGATCCGCGCTAACATTTTTTCCTGTCCGCTGGAGAGTGGCTTATGTCCATCCGGGCCCCGCGTTTAGTGCTGTTCATCCTGTTTATCGCTGCTACCGCCTTCCCGCAGTCTGCGCCCAAGGTTGCACCTCTGCCCTACGATCCGTTGGAACTGGCGACCGGCCCTACCGTGGTTCCGGACACTCCCGAGAAGCGCGCAGTGCTGCTGAACCTGCTGGAACGCGCGCGCCAGAACAGCGCGATGCACACGCCTGGCATGGCTCCCTTCAGCATCAAGGTGTCGTTCAACTCAACGGGAGGGGATTCCCACAGCCAGGGTTACGGCGAGCTTGAGGAGACTTGGCTGAATGGCCAGACGTGGCGCTGGTCTTCGCGGCTGGGGGATTATTCGCAGCTGAGAATTTTCTACGAGGGCGTTGCCTATGACGACAAGTCCCGAGGACACATGCCGCTGCGTTTGCAGATGGTTCGCAACTCCGTGTTCTGGCCAGTAGTCGGGAACTTCGCTCCTGCGCTGATCCGCATGGCGACTGCGAAGTGGGAAGGAACGGAAGTCGCTTGCATCCTGATGTCACGGGGCGGAAACGATGCGACGGAGACGCCCGGTCGCCGCTGGGAAGAGAACGAATTCTGCATCGATCCCAAGACCGGCCTGCTGCGCCTGCATTCCGAAGCGCCCGGAATTTATTCCGTCTATGACTACAACGGCGGCATTGAGTTCCACGGGCGGATTCTGCCGCGGCAAACCACGATTGTGGAAGGCGGCACCAGCGTGCTGCAGATTCACCTCGATGATATACAGGACGCGAATAACGATCCAAACCAGTTCGTTCCGACGAAGAAGATGATCTCCCATGGCCCGGGAGCGATCATGGTCGGGCCCTTCCGTTTTCCAGAGTCGGTTCGACTCCCGGCAGGTTTCGATGGAGTGGTCCAACCCGTGATCGTGCACGCGATTCTTGACCAGAAGGGCAAGGTTCTGGATGCCGAAGTGGTGCAGACTTCAGATCCCGCGCTGGCGGCTGCGGCGCTTGACGTGGTTTGGCACTCTTCTTATTTGCCGGCGGAGCGCAAGGATCGTCCGTTGCAGCGCGAGGCTTTCATTAACGTAAGGTTCACGCCAGCTTCGTGACCACGTTCGTGGGGAGTTTGCAGGATTGATCTGCTAAGCTTACGGGTTACTCCGCGCAGTTTGGGAGAGATCGCCTCCTCATGAAGAATCGATCTGGGAATCGTCCTGCGGGATGGATTCTCGTCATTGCTCTGGCCGCCAGCGCGCAAACGTGGGCGGCTTCTTCCCCAGCCGACAAAGACAAACCTGATGTGCTGCTCTCGGCGATGCAAGATGAGATGCAGCGCGCCCAAACGGGCCTGGGCAAACTGGATCCCGCGCCCTACTTCCTGAGCTATTCCGTGTACGACCAAAGCAGTTCTCTGGCGGTGGGAAGCCAGGGCGGCCTGGTGAGTTCGATGCATGGCCGCCGTCGCGCCGTGGATGTCTCGATGCGGATCGGCACTCCCGCACTCGACAATGCTCACGCGCAGAACCGGGCGTCTGCGAAGAGTTCCGGATCTCTACCGCTGGAAGATGATCGCAATGCCATTGCGCGCGAACTCTGGCGACTTACCTACCAGGAATATCGCAAGGCGTCGAAGGCCTATCTGAATGTAAAAACGAACACTCAGGTGCACGCCCAGGAAGAAGATACGTCTCCGGATTTTTCTCAGGAAAAGCCGCCGACCCACGTCGATTACAAGGATGTCGCTTCGACTCCCGATGAGCGAGTGCTGGAGAAGTTGGTGCGGGAATATTCCGCGCACTTCCGCAAGTACCCTTACATTTACTCCTCTACCGTATTTGTTAGTTCGCAAAAGACGCTGTTTCATTTCCTCTCGACCGAAGGCAATCACGTGGTCGCTCCCAGCGCGTTCATCCGGGTGGCAATTCAAGCGGAAACGCGAGCCGACGATGGCATGGGACTGATGCGCGTCGAGACGTTTCAGGCGGAGAGCTTGGAGCATTTGCCTGCGGAGTCGGAGATCGCAACTCGCGTGGAAAAGATGGCGACCGATTTGAAAGCCCTGCGGGAAGCGCCGCTGGCGGAGCCTTTCGATGGACCGGCGCTGCTTTCGGGGCGGGCCGCAGGAGTCTTCTTCCACGAAGTGCTGGGCCACCGCCTCGAAGGTCACCGCCAGCGCGGGGAACAGGAAGGGCAGACTTTTACGAAGAAGGTGGACCAGTCGGTGCTTCCGGACTTCCTGACAGTGGTCGACGATCCGACCGTGCGCAAGATTAACGGGATGGATCTGGGCGGCTGGTATGAGTATGACGATGAGGGCATGCCCGCGACGCGCGTCGAGGTCATCAAGAACGGCATCCTGAAAAACTTTTTGATGTCGCGCATGCCGATCAAGAATTTTGCCAACTCGAACGGGCACGGCCGTTCGCAGCCAGGTCTCATGGCGACTGGGAGGCAGGGCAACTTGATCGTGACCTCATCGCACACGGTCAAGGACTCCGAGTTGAGGCAGCAGCTGATCGACGAAATCAAGAAACAGGGCAAGCCGTACGGGCTCTATTTCGAAGACATTCAGGGCGGGTTCACGCTCACGCAGCGTTCGATGCCGCAGGCCTTCCAGGTTTTGCCGGTTCTGGTATGGCGGGTCTATGCCGACGGACGCCCGGACGAACTTGTACGCGGCATCGACATAGTGGGTACTCCGCTGGCGGCGCTGAACCGCATTCTGCTCACGGGAGAAAAAACGGAAATCTTCAACGGGATTTGCGGCGCGGAATCTGGACAGGTTCCAGTTGCGGCTGCGGCGCCGGCAATGTTGTTCTCGGAGATCGAAGTGCAAAAACGCGCCCATTCCCTCAATCGCCCGCCGATCTTGCCATCTCCATCTTTGGAGGATGGGGCTTCCGGGAAAGATGCAGAGGCGAAACCGGGGGCAAAACAATGACGCCGAGAACAAAGGCCCCGATCATGACAAAGAGACTAGCAAGGCGCATCCTGCTGCCGCTACTCGCGTTGAGCGTACTGGTCCCGTCTGGATTCGCTCAGCAGAAATCCGCACAGGCCAGCGACGACGTCGTCCTCGGCGCGATGCGTGCCGAACTGGACCGGTCCAAGGCGCGGCTGATAATGGATCAGGTGGCAGCCCCCTATTACATCGAATACCGGATCTTCGATGTCGATCAATATTCTGCCGAAGCCGCGTTTGGCGCCCTGCGCTTCGATGTGCGTACACGCTTCCGTTTTGTTCGTGTGGTCGTGCGCATCGGGGATTACAAACAGGACAGCTACTTCGGGCAGGGGCAGGGCACCCTCGACGTCATGCCGCTCGATAACGACATGCTGGCCCTTCGTCACCAGCTCTGGCTCGCCACGGATCGTGCCTACAAGTCGGCGGCGGAATCGTTGACCGCCAAGCAGGCGCAGTTGAAGCAACTTACAGTCGACCAGCCGGCGGACGATTTCGCGCACGCCGATCCGGTGCAGTCCATTGGGCCGCTGGCCGCTCTCGAGTTCGATCCGGAACCGTTCAAGCGTATGCTCCAGGATGCTTCGTCGCTTTACAAAGAGGATCCGGCGATTGAATCGTGTGAATCGCGTCTGAGCTTTCAGGTAGTGAACCGGTATCTGATCAACTCAGGAGGCACGATCGTGCGTAGCGGACAGAGCCTTTACGAGATGGTGATTGCGGCCAGTACGCAGGCCGCTGACGGCATGAGTCTGGCCCGCGATAACGCATTCGTTGTAGGCAGCGCAAAAGAGCTTCCGTCGGTGGCAGACTTCGTTGCGCGGGCGAAAAAGCTGGCGAGCAGCTTGAAGGAGCTGCGCGAAGCGCCCGTAACTGAAGAGGAGTACCGCGGCCCGGTGCTGTTCTCTGCCGATGCGGGGAGCGCCATTTTTGCCGACTTGGTGGGCGAAAATGTGCTGGGCCACAAACCGGAATTGGGGAAGAACTCGCGCACTACGGGGGCCTTTGCGGCCAGCTACAAGACTCGCGTCCTCCCGGATTTCATCTCGGTAGTGGATGATCCAACGATCTCTTCGTATGGCGGACAAGCTCTGCTCGGGCATTATGCGATTGACGATGAGGGCGTTCCGGCACAACGGGTCTCGCTCATTGAAAAAGGCACCCTTATGAACTACGTCATCGGCCGCGAACCGATTCGCGATTTCCCGACCTCCAACGGCCATGGACGCGCCCGGGTTCCCACGAATCCCGCCGGACCAAGTCTCGGCAACCTGATCGTGACCTCGGCCCAGCCGCTCTCCAAAGAGGAACTGAAGAAGAAACTCATCGACCTGTGCCAGCAGCGGGACCTGCCCTACGGCTACTATGTCGAGACCTTTGGGCCCGCACTCAGTCCACGACTTCTCTATAAAGTGTGGGTCAAGGACGGGCACGAAGAACTGGTTCGCGGCGGGGCCTTCGGAGACTTGGACATTCGCGCCCTGCGCAGCGACCTGATCGCCGCCGGAGACGCACCTTACGTGGACAACCACCCGCTTAACATTCCTCATAGCATCGTGGCCCCCGCGATTCTGTTCGACGAACTCGAAGTGAAGCGCGCCAACCAGAACAAAGAGAAGCTGCCCGAATACCCAGCCCCGGCTGTGGGCAAATAGCTCCAGTGCGTTCTAAAACGATGAGTTTTGAGGGCATTTGCGGTTACTTCCGTAGTTACCTATGCACCAAAATTGATGCACATTTCATCACCCCGTAACATTCCACTGCTAGAACAGGGGTATGGATCTGCACGTGTACAACACGCTGATCCTTTCCGACCTGCACCTGGGTGCAGAGACGAGTCATGCGCGTGAGGCTACGCGGGTGCTCAAGGAAAACCGCTTCCAGCGGCTGATTCTGTTGGGCGACATCTTCGCAGACCTTAATTTTGCCCGCCTCACCAAGGAACACTGGAAGTTTCTGGGCTATATCCGGAAGCTCTCGAATCCCAAGCGCAACATCGATGTGGTGTGGGTGGAGGGCAATCACGATCACGGACTGACGAACATCATGTCGCATCTGGTCGGAGTACGCGTGTATCAGGACTACGCGTGGGAATTCGGCGGGTTGCGGCACGTGGCGATTCACGGTCACCAGTTCGACGGATTTCAGGTGAACCGGGTGCGGCTCAGCCAGTGGGGCACGTCTCTCTACCTGCAACTGCAGAAATTGGACTTCAAGAGCAAGCCGATTGTGCGGCTGATTGACCGGCTGAACACGCGCTGGCTGCGGATGTCGCCGAAAGTGGCGTCGGGCGCACTGAACTACGCGCGGCAGCACGGGGCGGACCGCATCTTCTGCGGACATACGCACCAGGCGCTTCATGTGCAGCAGGACGGCGTGCATTACTACAACTCGGGTGGGTGGGTCGATTCGCGGCTTACTTATTTGACGATTGACGAACAGGGGGTCCAAATCCATGAATACGACGAACACAAGTACGGCGAACGAGTTGACGATCGTGATTCCGGCGAAGAACGAGGCGAAGCTGATCCCGCGCTTGCTGACTTCGCTGACGAATCAGGACTACTCGAAGATGTCGAGTACGAGAGTGTTGGTCGCTGACGCGAATTCAACGGACGGAACGCCGGAGATCGTGATGAGCTTCCGCGACCGGCTGAATGTGAGCGTGATTCGCGGCGGGATGCCCTCGGTCGGACGCAACCTGGGTGCGGCGCAGGCAGACAGTCCTTACATTTTGTTTCTGGATGCGGATATTGAACTGGCTGACCGGACGCTGGTACGACGCTGTGTGGAGAAGGCGCAGGCCAAGCAGTTGCACTGCGTGACGACGAACATTCTGTGCAATGAAGGCAACTGGCTCGACAAGGCGTTTTATGCGGGCAATGACTTTTTTCAATATCTGTCATACCTGCACCGTCCGTTTGCTACGGGGATGTTCATGTTTTTCGATCGGAAGAAATTCTGGGAACTGGGTGGATTTCATGAGCAGATCTTGTTTGCCGAAGATTACCGGCTGAGCCAGCAGGTGGAGCGCAAACGGTTCGCGATTGTGCGCGGCGGGGTCTATACCACGAACCGGCGGTTCAAGAAGATGGGACACCTGCGGGTGGGCTGGCTGTTCCTATGGACGGCGATGAATTACTGGAATGAAAAGTATTTCTTGCGCGATCACAAGTATTGGGCGACAGAAGCGGACAGCGTGCCTCGAGGGTAGGGGCTAAAGCCCGGTTCTCGGTGAGCGCGCTGATCGCGGCCCTGAAGGGCCACTCTTCCACGGAGACCATAGAGTGCGATCATCCAGCGTGAAGCGGGCGAGCGATGGTCTGAGACGTCTCTACGAGTTTTGTCGTGGCCACAAAAAACAGGATTCAGCCAACCAGCTGAATCCTGCTTTTGCTTGCTGGAACTCGACGAGCCGCTCAGAAGCGGACGACGACACCAACCGCCAGACGGAAATTGTTCTGAGTAGTGCTGAAGAATTGTGTCCGCAGATAATCGCCTTCGACGCGCAACGCGATAGGACGAATAATCCGATAATCGAGCCCACCGCCGAATGCGGATGCGAACGCCGTATTCGAAGGCGTGGGCAAGCTCCCTCCAGTATGGATATGAGCGACGCCGACAAAGGCCTCGGCAAAAGGCGTGAAGTTGCCCACGGGCACGGAGAGTCGCGGTCCGAAGAGATACTCCTGCTCATGGCCGGTGACGTTTATCGTTTGCGGGCCATTCGGTGTTATTTCCGTCAAGTTCTGCGAACCGTAATGGCCAGCGACGTCGCCCACGATTCCGAGGAAAGGCAGGATCTTCCCCTCGAACGAGGCTTGCCACCCGTTCAGATTGGGCCGGGTCGCGGTCGAGGCGACCAGACTTGGGCCGAAGGCTGACGTGTTTGTGCTCTCGTAAGAGTAACCGAAGAATATATTTCCGCCTGGAACCTGGGCATTCGCGAATCCCGCGAAAAGAAAAAGCACGGCGGCAATGAACGCGGCTTTGAGCATGAGGCGATTCTCCCTTCCTTGGCATCCATCAAACCCGTTTCAACCGATAAAGTTTTGGATGTACGGAGAAGAGATTCGGATACCCGCCCATTGGTTGGTGAATAAATCGGAAGGGCAGATCAGAAGCGCCAGACGATTCCGGTGGAGGTGCGGTAATCGTTCTGAGTGGCGCTCAAGTAATGGGTATGCATGTAATCGCCCTGCACCCGCCAGGAGAAATTCTTGAACGGCAGCTTGTAGTCAGCGCCGCCGCCAACATCTATCTCAAGGGGATTGTAGACGAAGCCGCTGGTGGTCAGATGGCGGATGCCAACCATCCCGTGCAAGAAAGGCCGCCACCTTCCGTAGTTCGTCGACACCCGGGGGCCGCCCACGAAGTTATATTGTGTGACGCCCTTGCGATAAAAGCCGCTGGCATCGGCCACGAGGCCGATGTGCGGGAAACGCGTAAAGGGAAGAGCTTCGAAGGAGCCATTCCAACCGTGGTAGCTCTGCTGATTCGTAACGTTGCTGAGCTGGGCGTAGGAAACGCCGCCGTAGATGTTTCCATTCGGAAGAAGTCCGTTAAATTGTGCCGACATCGGAATCGAGAACAGCAGGAAGCCAAAAAATGCCAGCGCCGCGGCAGCAGACTTGGACACGAATTATTCCTCCCCGGCGGTTGCGCCGGCAAAAAGTGCAATTTAATCAACGAAATCCGTTAGATGCAGTGTACTGGATGCCCAAGATGTCCCAGTTTACAAAATTTGTCCAGGCCGGGGCCGGGATCCGGGCTCGCAGGATGGATGAAAATTTGCCAGATTTTCATGGTGCCAAAACCAACGCGCCTGCGTCTATCTACTAGCATGCAACCAATGGACATGAATTGGCAAATAGGCGAGCAGCCGGGAGTTCTGGCTGCCTTTGACGTACCCAAGGAGTTGAAGTTGAAACTCAGTCTGGAAACACGTAATCGCGGCGATGTAGTCATCGTGCACTGTCAGGGCCGCCTCGTGTATCGCGACGAGGCTGCTGCCCTGTCTGGGGTGGTAAGCGCGGTCCTGCAACAGTCGCGGAAACTGGTGCTCGACCTCAGTGGGGTGAGTTCGATGGACAGCGCGGGCATCGGAGAACTGGTCCTGCTGCAGACCTGGGCGCAGGGCAAGAACGTAAGCATGAGGTGTGCCGGGCCGAATTCCCTGGTCAGCTCGCTTCTCGAATTGACGAACCTGGATTCGGTGTTGGAGGTACATCCCTCGGTGGATGCGGCAGTGGCATCGTTCCGGGAAGAGCGGGTGTGCGCGGACTGCTGAAATCGGTTCGACTTTAGGTGAGGAGCAGAGTTTCGACTCTGCTCCTCTTGTTTTTTGGGCCTGCACGTGCGTGTTGCGGCGGGTGTTGTCGTTCCTGCGGACTTGGTTCATTTTTCCAGCCCCCATCCATGACGTACGTCCTGAGCTAACATATGCCGCCGTTGCGCGGCTTGAAGATGGCTGGTTCCGAGTTCATCTTCGCCCAGAGTGCGTTCAAGCCCGACTAGCTCTCGCGCTGGAAGCGGTAGCGGCCTTTGCGGTCGAGGGCCACCGCTTCGGCTACTTTTAGGAAGGCGCGGGCCGCATGCGACAGGTTCGCGTCTTTGCGGTAGATGAGGCGCAGCTTGCGTTTCAACTGCAGTTCGCGCACTGGGATGCCCACAAGTTCGCCTCGGGAGAGTTCCGTTTCAACGCTGATCTCGGGGACCAACGCCACTCCGTGGCCCATGGCTACGAATTGTTTGATGGCTTGTAGAGTGGGCAGTTCCAGGTCCATGTGCAGCGGCGTTTTGTGCGTTTTAAATAGCTGGATGACCTTCTCGCGGTAGGGCGACGAGACGATGTGCGCCACGAAAGATTCCGCGCCCAACTGCCGAATGCTTACCTGCGGCGAAGAGGCTAGTGGATGTTTCGGGGGAACGATTAACACAAGTTCGTCGAGGTATACAACCACCCCGTGCAGGCTAGGCTCCTGAGGTTCGTAGGAGAGCACGCCAAACTCCGCGTTGTAGCGGAGGACGTCGTCAGGGATTCGACTGCCTAGCGCGCGTTCGACCGTGACTTTGATCATGGGGTGCAGGCGGCGGAACTCGGCCAACAGCGGCAGCAGGTAAAGGACAGTGAATTCGTTGGCCGCGATGACCAGCTTGCCCTTCTGCAATTCCCGCAGTTCGGTCAGCGATTCGGAGGCTTCACTGCGCAGGTTGATCAGCTTTTCGGCATACTCGAAGAGGACTTTCCCGGCGTCGGTGAGGACACCTTCGCGCGAAGAGCGGTCGAAAAGAGCCTCGCCGAGTTCGTCCTCGAGCTTGCGAATAGTCTGGCTCACGGCCGACTGGGTGCGGTAGAGTTTTTCGGCGGCGCGAGAGAAACGGTGCTCGCGGGCCACGGCCAGAAAGACTTCGAGCTGGGAAAGCTCCATGCCGACCTCTTAATTAAATGTCGAAAATACATTAGCAAAACTTATTATACAATCGTATCTAATGATTGCTGAAGAATTATAAGTTTTGCTTCTAGGCAAATCGCCCTTACCATAAGGGGATCAGTTTTGTTTTGAGGGACATCCATGACGGCAGAGCGAGCCCGCATCACGGTTTTCGACACCACTCTTCGCGACGGCGAGCAGTCGCCGGGCTGCAGCATGAACCAGCAGGAAAAGCTGCGCCTGGCCCATCAGCTCGACCGCCTCGGTGTGGACGCGATCGAGGCCGGGTTCCCGATTGCCTCCGACGGCGATTTCGAGTCGGTGAAGGCGATTGCTTCGGTGGTGCGTCGTCCCATCATCGCCGGATTGGCTCGCGCCTGTCGACCTGACATCGAGCGCGCCTGGGAGGCTTTGCAGCACGCGGCGCGGCCGCGGATCCATGTCTTTCTAGCGACATCCGATATTCACCTGCAGTACAAGCTTCGGATTACGCGCGATCAGTGCGTGGAGCAGGCGCGGGAAGCGATTCGCTTCGCCAAGTCGCTTTGCGATGATGTGGAGTTCTCGCCCGAAGATGCGACTCGGACTGAGCCTGAGTTCTTGTGCCGAGTGCTCGACGCAGTCGTCGAAGCGGGCGCGACCACACTGAACATTCCGGACACGGTCGGTTACACCGTTCCGTCCGAGTTTGGAACGCTGATCACGACCATCCGGCAGCGGGTGAAGGGAATTGAGAACGTAGTCATTTCCGCGCACTGCCACAACGATCTGGGCATGGCGGTTGCCAACGCGTTGGCGGCAGTGTCTGCGGGAGCGCGGCAGGTTGAGTGCACGATCAATGGGATCGGGGAGCGGGCAGGGAATGCGTCGCTGGAAGAAATTGTGATGGCGATGCGGGTTCGGCCCGACCGGTATCCGTACGAGACGGGCGTGGTGAGCGATCAGATTTTTCCGTCGAGCCAGATCCTGAGCGAGATCACGGGCGTGCCTGTGCAGCCGAACAAGGCGATTACCGGACGTAATGCTTTTGCGCACGAGGCGGGAATTCATCAGGATGGAGTGCTGAAGAATCCGCTGACCTACGAAATTATGACGCCGCAGTCGGTGGGGGTGCCGGATTCGAAGCTCGTGCTGGGCAAGCACTCTGGGCGGCACGCTCTGAGCATGCGGTGCGAACAACTCGGCTACTCGTTCGACCGCCGCGCGCTGGACGATATTTATCGGCGCTTTGTGCGGCTGGCGGACAAGATCAAGCATGTGGAAGATCATCACTTGCTGGAACTGATCCGCGACACGCACAAGCCCTCGGGATCGGCCACGCCGCTGATTGAGAAGATTGTTCCGCCGCAAGCGGCTGTGGTGAACGCGCCTGCGTCGGGACTGGCTGCTGAACCTGCGTCGGAGCCAGTGAAGCCGTTCCCGGTCGCGCCTCACACGAACCCGTTCGGTGCGCCACTGCCGGTTCACGGCGATGCCCACCACGAGCAGACGCAGCAGGAAGACTACCTGTGGGGCGTGTAGTGGGAATTGAGCCATTGAAGCGGCCAGACGCGATTAAGAAATACCTCTGCATAGTGCTCTTACTCGGGCTCCCCGCCTTCGCCGCGCCCCGGAAATGCAAGGACAATTCCAAGGTGATCGGTGCATGCTACGTAGTCCATGCTAGAGCGACCTTTGGCCCCGGCACACCCGGCTTACGACTCTGGCCTGTTCGGACAAAACGTATGTTGGGTATCACGGCAGGACCGAAAGCCGATGACGCTGATGATCCGATCTGTCCTAAGGAGATGCTCGTCTTTACGCCCGGCGTGGAGTCTCTCTGGGGTGATTTTGAGGTTTGCCCCTTTACTCCCGAACGGAAAGGGGAGATGCAGATGGTGTGTGTCGAATCTGTTTCCCACCTTGTCACGAAACGATATTCAGCTCCAAAATAGTCCGTAGTGTTTCTAGGGCATAATTCTGACGCAATTGCCAAATTTCCCGATTACTCATCCATCCCCATGCTTCTAAAACTCACTATTCTCCCTGGCGACGGCATTGGTCCGGAAGTGATCGAACAAGCCGTTCTCGTGTTGCAAGCGGTGGCCGACGGCTTTGGCCATCAACTTCATCTGCAAACCAAACTCATCGGCGGAGCGGCACTCGCGGCAGTGAACGATCCGTTGCCGCCCGATACCGTGAAGGCTTGCCTGGATTCATCGGCTGTGCTTCTGGGCGCGGTGGGGAGTCCGGCATTCGATCACAATCCGGGCCACCTGCGTCCGGAGGCGGGATTGCTGCGCATACGGCGGGAGTTGGGCGCGTATGCCAACCTGCGTCCGGCAGTGTTTTTTTCGGCGCTGGAGGATTGTTCTCCACTGCGGGCTGAGTTGGTGCGCGGCACCGACATCATGATCGTGCGCGAGTTGCTGGGCGGGGCGTACTTTGGGTCCCCACGATCGATCGAAGGGGAGCCGGGATCGCGGGTCGCAGTCAATACCATGCGTTATGGCGAATCAGAAATCGAGCGCATTGCGCGCGTGGCATTTGAATTGGCGATGAAGCGGCGGCGCAAGGTTTTGTCGGTGGACAAGGCCAACGTGCTGGAATGTTCCCGGCTGTGGCGGGAAGTAGTGACGCGGGTGGCGAAGGATTATCCCGAAGTGAAGCTGGGGCACCAGTATGTCGATTCGGCCGCGATGTTGCTGGTGCAGAGACCCACGGACTTCGATGTGTTGCTCACCGAGAATATGTTTGGAGATATCTTGTCGGATCAGGCGGGTGGTGTTGTGGGGTCGCTGGGCTTGCTAGCTTCGGCGAGTGTGGGCGGGGCGGTTGGGTTGTATGAGCCGGTGCACGGGTCAGCGCCGGATATCGCGGGGAAGGGCGTTGCGAATCCGCTGGGAGCGATCTTGTCGGTCGCGATGCTGCTGCGGCATTCGTTTCAGTTGGAAGCGGAGGCCGTGTGCGTGGAGAAGGCGGTTTCAACGGTGCTCTCGCAGGGTGCACGGACAAAGGATCTGGCGGGGAAATCACACACGGCGGTTTCTACGACGCAAATGGGGATCAAAGTGGTCGAGGCCGTCAAGGCCGCGCCACATTAGCCTGCCTTGTCATCCTGAGCGAAGCGAAGGATCTGTGCACCCGCCGGCAGCATCTGCGATGACTGCAATTGCATAGATCCTTCGCTCCGCTCAGGATGACAGATCATTTTTCTATCGCGTGATTCCGCGAGACAACGTCAGGCCTGTGGGCCGCGCTGGGTCGGTAGCGGTTTGGTGCTGGGCGTGGGCGCGCCGTTGTACTTTCCAGTCAGGTCGTACCAGCGGATGCGAAACATTTCCATCACCATGCGGGAGCCGTCGACCAGGGGGTTGATGCGGGTTCCGCCGCTATGTCCCCAGGCGACGGGGATTTCCTGCGTTTTGAATTTCAGCTTCTTCGCCAGGAAAAGAATTTCGGGGTCGAATCCCCAGCGCTCGATTTTCTGCAGGGGGAAGATCGCCTGAACAGCCGGTTGCTTGAAGGCTTTGAATCCGCACTGTGTGTCCGCGAACCGCAGACCGAGTGTGAGGCGTAGCACCAGATTATAGATGCGGCCGAAGAGCTGGCGATGCAGGGGCTGGCGCTGGGTCTGGGTTTCGGCGCGCAGCCAGCGGGAGCCGATGGCGATATCGGCACCGGCGTCGAGCGCCTGAAAGAGCTTGGGAGCTTCTTCGATTGGCGAGGACAAGTCAGCGTCGCTGAATAGAACGATGCGGCCGTGGGTATGGAGCATGCCATTGCGGACGCTGTATCCCTTGCCATGGTTGCCGGGATTCTCCACCAGGCGCAGCGTGGGATCCTTTGCCGCGAATGTGCGGACGATCTCAGCCGTGTTGTCGCGGGATCCGTCGTTGATGACGATGACCTCCGCGTCCCATCCTTGCGCATGGACATAGGCCAGCACCTTCTCGAGCGTTGCGCCTAGGCGGGCGCTCTCGTTATAGGCGGGAATCACGATGCTGTAAGTCGGGCTCAAGAGCAGTTCTAAGTTGCTAGTTCTCAGTTCTCGGTTGCTGGCTCTCCGGAGCGAGGGTCGAACTGGCCAGCAGCATTGCCATTGTACGTTGTGGTTTTGGGGTTTCGGAAATCGTAGTTCGGTCGACGTCCCTCAGGGGCTAAAGCCCATCTCATTGCTTGTGCCTGACGCGGCCCTGAAGGGCCGCTCTTCCACCGAATAATCAACCGCAGAGGCTTAAAGCCCTCAACAACAAGAAGACATTGATCGCAGCGCTGAAAGCGCTGCGCCACCTAAAAGCACCCAGGCAAGAGCCGCCACCCAAAAGCCAGCTGCGATCGTTGAGACCAAGACACTAAGACCTGGCAAGCTGAGAGCCTAGAACTGAGAACTGCCTTACGCCACTTGCCGCTTCTGCTCGAGCATGTAGAAGTACTCCCCGACGAGTTCGGCATCCCAGAGGCCGCGGGCGGCTTCCTCGCGCATGGTTTGGGCGGCTTGTTCGTGAGTCAAAGGCGCTTTGTAGGAGCGGGCGGTGCGCAGAGCATCGTAGACATCGACGACTTGAAGAACTCTGGGGAGTGCCGGAATCTCCGACCCGATCAGGCCGTCGGGATAGCCGGACCCATCGGAGTGCTCGTGATGATGGCGGATGATGGGCAGAACCAGGCCCAGCGAATGCAGTGGCTTGCAGATGTTTTCGCCGGTCACGGGATGGAGTTTCATGACCGCCCATTCCGCGGGCGTAAGGTCGCTGCCTTTTTTCAGAATCTCATCAGGAACCGCAATCTTGCCGAGATCGTGAAGGTATCCGCCACGCTTCAGCGCGATGATGGAATCCTCGTCCATGCCGAGGTGGCGGCCGAGATCGGCGGCGCGAACGGAGAGACGTTCACAGTGGCCCTCGGTATAGGGATCGCGGCCTTCGACGATCAGGCCCAGGGTGCAGAGAACTGAATCCGCGGTTTCGAGTTCGTCGGTGAATTCCTTCAGGCGGAGCAGCGATTTCACACGGGCGATGAGTTCCTCGGCGAGAACCGGCTTGTTGAGGAAGTCGTCGGCGCCGGCCTCAATGCCGTGCACTTTGTCGCTGCTGTCGCTGAGTCCGGTGATGAGGACGAACGGAATCAGGCGCGTGGCAGGATTTTCCTTCAAGCTGCGGCAGAATTCGTAACCGGATTTGCCGGGCATCATTACATCCGAGAGGATCAGGTCGGGCAGTTGGCGGCGGACCTCGGCCTCGGCCTGCTCGGCGTTGGATGCGGTGGTCACGTCGTAGCCGCGCATGGAGAGCAGCTGGCTCATCAAGCCAGCAATGCTGGGCTGGTCGTCAACGACCAGGATTCGCGGGGCTCGGCGTCGTGGTAAAAGGTCACCCATCTCTTTATAAGAGGCGGCTTCGCTCGTCGAAGTTGTCTGCGCATCCGACCGCGGCTGGGAGCGAGAAGGGTGCGAGGTGCTCATATCAAAAAAACGTTATTCTCGCCGATGTAATTCTACAGCTATTTCCTGGTTTCCGCCGGGACGAAGCCAGCTTTTTGAACACTATCACCGTTTGTGAAACTACGCTATTCCCAATTCGGGAGCCTCCTTTCGCGAATGTGACCGAAACGCTTGCGGCGGGCCTCATTGGCTGCCTACGCTCGGCTCATGCGAATTGTGCGGACCATGTTGTTTCGCTTGTTTATGCTTACGGCGCTGCTGGCGAGCACGGCGAGTGCGGCCACGAAGGTCCACGTTATCACCTTCGGAAAGTGGACGTCGGTGCAGTGGCTTCCGGGTGGAGCGGACGACAAACCGCGTGATTCTCAAGATCCGCGCGCTGGTGGTGGACGGACGCGTCAAAGAATATGTGCTGGGCACGCCGCACGAAGTGACCGACCGGCTGTTTGTGGTGCGGCGCGTGTTTCGAGTGAATGACAGCCTTCCCGAAGATTCCGCTCCACGGTGGCAGTGGCAGCGTGGCGGCTGGCTGCTGGTCGACCGATTGACGGGGCACGTGGCACCGATCAATCTTCCCGAGTTCGACGCGTATTATTCTGCCGCGAGCTGGTACCGCGACTACGTGGCGTATTGCGGAGTGGCAGACGACGGAAAGAAAACGTACGCCATGGTGGCGCAGCTCAGCCGGCGGAAGCCGGTGTTGAAGAAGGAGCTGTCCAATGCCGGTCTGGCCGAGGATGCCGCGCCCGACTCGGCGTGCCCCGTGCCGTCATGGCAGCGAGGTCCGGTGCGGGTGAGCTTTGAGCCTGCGGGCGGAGCGCGAGCAGACGTTTGCGATTCGCGGGACACGTGGTGGATTTGGTGAATGATGCAGAGGAGGAAGAGGAAGGATCGAAGTAGATCTCAGATTCTAGATTTAAGATTGCAGATTGAAGACATTCCGAACGAATTCTGAAATCTTCAATCTCAAATCTGCAATCTGAAATCGATTTCAGTCTCCTGCTGCTTCGACCGCGGGCAGTTCTTCGGCAACCGTCTTTTCTTTTACCTTTGCGCTGGTGACGAGGATGACCGACAGTACCACAATTGCGCTGCCTGCCAGGATGAAGCGGTCGACGCGCTCGTGCAGAATCAGCCAGCCCAGGAATACGGCCACGACCGGATTCACATACGCGTAGGTAGAGACTTTGGATGTGGGAACGTGCTCCAGCAGCCAGATGTAGGCGGTGTAGCCGATCCAGGAGCCGCACACGACCAGATACATGGTGGCGCTGAGGCTGCGGGCGGTCCAGCGGACGTGCCCGAGATCGCCGTTGAATAACGCAAAGATGAAATTTCCTGCCCCGGCTGCGGTAACTTGCCAGCCGGTGGCGCTGAACACGTCCATGGCGGATTGCCAGCGCTTGGAGAGCACCGATCCGAGCGCCCACGAAAACGATCCGGCGATCAGGCTGATCGACGCCCAGAATTCGCGATGTCCCATGGCGCCGGATCGCAGCTGCGGCCATACCAGAACGAACAATCCCAGGATGCCCAACAAGAGTCCGGCTTTGCCGCGTCCGGAGATGTGGTGGTCGCCAAGCAGCAGGGAATCGAGCACCAGAAACCACAGCGGGGTGATGGCTATGATGAGCGCGGCCAGGCCCGAGGAGACAGTGAGTTCCGCGTACGACAGCGTGAGGTTGCCGCCCATCAGGAGCAGCAGGCCTACGATTGCTGCTAGCGCGATTTGCTTGGGCGAATAGAGAATCTTCCGTCCGGTGGCGGCGCAGACCGCCAGCATGACTACTCCCGCGATCGAGAAAGCGCACGGCACACATGAGCGCGGGAGGAATGGTCTCGACCGCGATGTCGATGCCGAGATAGGTCGAGCCCCAGAACAGGTACACGAGTCCGAAGGCAAGAATCACCATCCACCGGCTTGGGCGCTGAGCGGAATGCATTGTCGTGAGAAGCAGGGGGAAGTTAAAAGATATCAGACGCGTGGGGCGGGGCGTTGGATTCTAAAGTTGAGGAGGTTGTAGGGGTTGGCTATTTCAACAGGTGTGAGGCGCGCGCGACACCTACTATTCGTGGCGAGCCCAGGGAGAGCGGTATACAATCAAACCCGCTCTCCTGTCAGTGGCGAACTCCATGCGGCCAGTCCCGAAGCGTTTCACTACGAGGATGATGGCGCATCCGCTGCGCGCCCTTTTTGTCAGAGTTCTGTTTTTGTCGGCATTTCTCTCCTTGGTCTCCAATTTCTGCAGTGGCCAAATACATGACTTTGTATGCAGCGATGGGTACGGTAGGTTCGAGGTGAAGTTTTCTACCGGGGTCACTGTGGGTGTAGGTGCAGCCAAGACGGGCGCATTGTCGAGGCGAGTTTGTGAAGCAAGGCTCAGTTGGGATAAGCAAGAGCTTCTGGCTGTTCCGGAAGCGTCGCAGGTCGATATCGATGCGCTGGGGATCGATCTGGGTCTGGGGGCGCCCGTTGTCGCGCTTCAGGTGAAGAAGTCTGATGCTGATTGGCTGATCACGTACCAGATCTACTCGCTGCAAAAACCGTCACGGCTGCTTCGAACCATTACTGGCGGAGACTTGTTCAGCGCCGCCGACACCGATCTGGATGGCCGCATCGAGATTTGGACCGGCGATGCGGGTGCGGTGAGCGGTTTCGAGGGTCTGGCCTTAGGCGAATTCGACTTCGCTCCGACGGTCGTACTTCGGTTTGAGAACCAGAAGCTAACGGATGTAAGTTCTGAGTTTCGACCTCATTTCGACCGCCAGATTGCGGACGTGAGGAGCCGCCTCGATTCGCATGAATTGAGCGATTTCAGGAATAGCGATGGCAAGTTGCCTGTGATATCTCCCTTGCCCGTGGAGCAGTTACACCGCTTGCGGGTTGCCAAAATCAAAGTACTGGAAATCGTGTGGTCCTATCTCTACAGTGGCCGCGAGCAAGATGCATGGAATGCACTTGCCGAAATGTGGCCAGCGGGAGATTTTGAACGGATTCGCGGAGCCATCCTGAGTGCGCGCACGCGCGGCATCCGCAGTCAGCTCGATGGTGTTTCTGCGGGAGTATCCCGGCGTCATTTGAAGCACGTTGTGCACATCTTCGAGACAATGCAACATTCCAACGGTGACCCGGATCTTTCCAATGTCACAGCCGACACCAAGCCCCAGGCAATTATTCTTCGCGTGCCACCTCCGGCGGGGAGCCAGGAAGCGCTGACGAAGTCGGAAAAACTAGTTGATCTGGTGATCGATGCTGCGGGAAAGGTTCGGTCGGCAAGAATGGTTGGAACCTCTGACGGGGAGGTGGTACGTCCAGCCGACAAAGACCTGATAGGAGCCACTGCGGTCTGGAAGTTCATTCCAGCGTTCAAGGCCGGGCGCGCCGTGGCCAGCGATCTGCGTCTCGCGGTTGTACCTTTGCGATGAAAGGCAAGAATCACCATCCACCGGCTTGGGCGCAGAGCAGAATCCATTGTCGTGAGAAGCAGGGGAAGTTAAAAGATATCAGACGCGTACAGAGGCGGGTTGGATTCTAAAATTGCGGAGATGTCAGGGAAGGAAAAATGGTTTCTTAAATTGTTTACCTGGACAGTCAAGGTGCGCAGAAGGTACGTGAGAGGAGTATGTTCCGAATTTCAAGTAGGTAATTTCTTTTGCCCCATTGCTCCCATCGAAAACGGAAATGGCAAGTTGCTCCGGTTCGACTCTCCACAAATCTGTGCCTTGAATTGTCGACTTTGGATAAAGCGCATTGATGGCGCCCCGGGAACTCCTCGGTCGATACTGATTTGTCGTAAACAGCGGTAAGTCCCACCACTTCGCCATTTACAAAGTCCGTCAGGACCTGTGCCGGATAAACTGTGCCACCATCATTTGAATCCTGTTTCCATAACTGCGAGCATTCCGCTAAGCGGCAGTGAATCAGTTGGGGATTCGGCAGGACGATCTTGCGTGTGCTGTTTGCCACTTGTGCGCCCGCACACAGCGAGACCAGTAAGCACGCCACTGGAGCCATCCTGCGATATGCACTATCCATCGCCGCCGTCCCCCGCAGAATCCGTCTTCACCAGGCGATTATGTGAGCACAAGGACCAGCATGCAAGGTTACTCAAGTCAACAGGTCGTACACTCCCTGATTGATTGCGCTAAGTGGCAAGATGATTGAGAGATCCAAGCGGGCGGACCGGTCAGTTGGCGTCTACTTCAGCTTCTCGTATTCCGCTTTGGCAGTCTTGAGCAGCGGCACGTCAGGATCGGCGTCTTTCCAGAGCGCGAAGAAATCCTGGTAGGCCGCTTTGGCTTTTGGCGTGTCGCCTGCGAGCGCGTAGGCGCGGCCCAGGCCTAGTTTCGCCAGGGAAACAAACTGGCTGGTTGGCTGAATTCCGCGGTGGTCGAGAATCTTCTGAAACTCCTGTGCCGCGTTGGCTCCGTCGTGGGAGCGAAGATACGCCTCGCCGCGGACGTACATCGACATGTAGGTACCGGTGGAACGGCGGTCTGCGCCCAGATCGTAGAGCCTGGCTGGTTCGAGAGCCGCAACCGCCTGGGCAGGCTGGTTCCGTTGCAAATCGAGGATGGCACGCGCCGTAGGGAGTTTCACCTCGTTTAGAAGCGTGTCAAAGGGCTGTTCCTTGGCAAGGTCGGCAATCAGCTTCTCGGATCGGGCCGTGTCTCCGGTGCGGGCAAAGACGCGCACAGCATCGGCTTCTGTATCGGGTGTGTCGGCGGCGGCCAGCGCGGCGTTCATCGCCTGGCGCGCTTCTGGAGTGAAGCCAGTCTCAGCGTTGCAGTAAGCCTCACCGGCCAGACTCAGTGCGATCCATTCCTTGATCCCGTGAACCTGGGCGGCCGCGGCGGCGCGGGCGAAGCTCTCGCGCGCCTTTATGATCTTTCCCTGCGCGCACTCACCCTGAGCGGCGAGTAGAACGATGATCGCTTCCTGTACCTTTCCGCTGGATTGCGAAACCTCCTGCTGCATGGCGGCTTCGTCCCCGCGAATGAAGGCGGTCCAGTAAAGAGTCATGTGGAGGGACCAAGGGTCGATCTTTTGTGCGATTGCCTGGTCCACCACCGCCTTCGCTTCGTCGTAGCGGTTGAGATAAACGTAGGACGCGGAAAGATTCTGGTAGGCGTATGGGTCCTTGGGATTCACCTTCATCGCCTGGCTGGCGTAGGCGAGGGCCTTGTCCAGTTGGCCGGAGTCCTGCTCGGCAAGGGCCAGGTTGTCCCAGGGGATGGTGTCGCGGGGATAAGCTTGGGTCCACTGCTCGAGCGTTTCGATCCCTTTGTCGAGTTGTCCGCGGAAAGTGTCGTAGTAGTGGCTCGAGATGTAGAACCTTTCGCGCTCGCTGGCGCGATCTTTCACGTCGAAGGCTTTTTGCAGACACTCAAAGGCCTGCTTGGTGTTGCCCGTGTTGTTGTAGGTGATGCCGAGCACGGCCCACGCCATGGCAAATGTGGGATCGAGTTCGACGGCGCGTTTCAGGTGCGGGATCGCACCGTCATCATCGAATGTGGAATGCTTTTCCTGGCCGATGCTGAACTCTTTCAAGGCTTCGAGAGAGGAAGTCGTGGCGGCCTCGAGCGGCGTGGTGAACTTCTGCACCGAGCCGATCGACTCGCCCAGCTTTTCACGCAGGCTGGAAGCTGCCTTGTCGAGCGACTTGAGGACTTGTTCCTTGCTCTCAGCCTCAACCTGCTCGCGGTCGAGAGAGTCTCCGGTCTGCGCGTTCACGGCTTCGAGGGTGATGACATAGTGGCTGCCCAGGCTGGAGATAGAACCGATCAGCATCGCCTTGACGCCTTCACGCAGGCATATCTCGTGAGCGACGTCTTTGGTAACACGCTCACCCGAGGGGCGGCCCATGAATTTCAGAGCTTCCTGGATTCGAGACTCGGGAAAAATGTTCAGATAGGGGGACTGCTCGAGTTGCACGGCGAGCGCCTGTTTTAGTGTGCCGTCAAACACGGCGTCGCCGGTTGTGTTGACGAAGTCGGCGAGCAGGACGCTGTCTTTCTCGGTGAGCTTCGCCGACTGCCGCGAGCGGAAGTAGAGGAAGCCTGCGACGAGCAGTACAAGTACGGTTGCAATCGCCGGCACGATCAACGTCCATGGGCTCTTAGGCGGCACGATCGCGCTGACAGCGGCAGAAGGCGCCGCTACCGCTTGAGCGCTGGCCGATGGTGCAGGTACCGGGACGGCCACTTCTGACCGGCCCGAATCAGAGGCAACCGGCGCTGAATCGGAACTGTGAGCGACGGCGTGTCCGCTGCCGGTGTCGCGCTTCAGGCGCTGCAGGTCGGCGCGGATGTCGGCGGCGCTCTGGTAGCGCAAGTTGCGGTCTTTCTCCAGCGCCTTGTTGATGATGTCTTCCAACTTCGGCGGCAGATCGGGATTCAGACGGACCGGGGAAACTGGAGCGCGGTCGAGAATGGCCTGGAAGATCAGTGCTGATGTTTCTCCACGGAAGGGCAGCGTCCCGGTGGCCATTTCATAGAGAACCACGCCGAAGGAAAACAGATCGGTGCGCGGATCAAGTTCCTTTCCCTTCGCCTGCTCGGGCGACATATAGGCGACGGTGCCGAGCGTCGAACCTGGGCTGGTGAGATGTTCTTCGACCACCACGGCTGTTGGCGCGGTCACGTCAGCGACTTGCCCGCTCGACGACGGGCTCCCCTTCACTTTGGCCAAGCCGAAATCGAGAATCTTGGCGTGCTCGCGCTTGGTCACGAAGATGTTGGCGGGCTTGATGTCGCGGTGAACGATGCCACCGGCATGGGCTGCATCGAGCGCATCGGCAATCTCGATCCCGAGGGAGAGAATCGTTTCCAACTCCATGGCTCGGCCGGCGATCAGATGCTTGAGCGTGGAGCCGTCGAGGAATTCCATGACGAGGAAGGTGCGGCCTTCTTCTTCGCCGATGTCATAGATGGTGCAGATGTTGGGATGATTGAGGGCCGAGGCGGCCTTGGCTTCGCGGCGGAAACGTTCGAGTGCCTGTCGGTCTTGCGCGAGGTCGTCAGGAAGAAATTTGAGAGCAACGAAACGGCCGAGACGAGTGTCTTCAGCCTTGTAAACCACGCCCATACCGCCGCCACCGAGTTTCTCGACGATGCGGTAATGGGAGATAGTTTGATCGAGCAAAGGAAGTGGCCCCGCGCTTGGTCAAGCCATGCTAAGGCCCAAGAGAGCGGAAGTCAAAACAACTTCCATTCGAGACCTTTACCACGAAGGACACGAAGACGCACAAAGGAAATACGCCCAGATGCATGATCCCGCGATCCAAGTACCTTGAGGCGCGCAGATCGTTTTACGGGTTCACAACCTGCCAGATCACACCGCAGAACAGATCGCATCCGGTTACGCCGCCGTTGATGGCGGTGCCGTAGAGATCTCCAGTCTTGGTGTCCAGAGTGACGGCGCCGGTTGGGTAGCCGCCGTTTACGCGGTACGTGAACTGGTAGAGAGTCTTTTCCGTCCACGTTCCACCCTTCACCGCGGGGGGGGATAGCTTGAACACCGTTCCGTCTCCCGCGGGGTGCATATTCTGGCTGCTGGTGGTGCCGTAGAGCTGATTCGTCTTGTGGTTCCAGGTGAGTCCGCCAATCGGATTCGTGCCGAAGTCCGTGCTGAAGGAGTAGATGATGCTCTCGGTCCAACTGGTCTTCGAGGGAATGAGCGAGTACACCACGCCATCGCCAGCCGCATCGCCTCCGCCATTCGTTACGCCGTAGATGTCACCGCCTGCGTCGAAGAGCAGATTGCCGTTGGGGTAGCTTCCCGTTGTCGTGGAAGCGCCGAACGAATACAGGATCGACTCAACTCCCAGTGTCGTGCTGGTGGGTGGAACGAATTTGTACAACGTTCCCTGATTGAAGGCTCCGCCCGTCGAGGTCACGCCGTAAAGATTTCCCGCGGAGTCCAGCAAGACCGGACCGCTGGGTGTGCTGCCGTCCGCCAAGTCGCCGAAGGTGTACAAAACGCTTTCGGTATAAGAGATGCCGTTCTTGGTCGTCAGCTGGTAGAGCACACCGCTGTCCCAGGTTCCGCCCCGCATCGTCACGCCGTAGAGAGTTCCCTTTGTTGTGATCGCCAGTGCCACGGTCGCGGGAAGGCGCCCGTCCGAGCCTCCCTTGAAGGCGTAGAGTGCCTTCTCGGTCCACGTGCCGCCTTTGACGGTAGGTGGAATCAGCTTATAGACCCCTCCGCAGTTGCAGATGGGATCGCCGCCGGCATAGGTGGTGCCGTAGAAGGCGCCGGCCTGGTCCTTGACGAGGTCCGAAACCGGGACGTATCCGCCGGTTCCGTAGGGGACGAAGCTGTAGAGCGTGGTCAGCGTCCAGGCGCCACCGGAAACCGCTGGCGGGGACAGCTCCATTACCGTCCCCACTCCGTAGGCTCCGCCGCCGCGCGTGGTGCCGTACAGGTTCCCCGATCCATCTTCGAGGAGTGCGCCTTGAGGCCAGAAGCTGGTGGTTTCAGAGAAGGTATAAATCGTGTTCATCGTCTGCGCGTTTGCGATTGCGCTGAGCGCAACCAGAGCCATGATGAGCAGAACGTTTCTGAGAGCGAATGTCCGGACACACATATCTTCTCCTTGGGCGGTGCGGGGGAGATGGTTCGTACAGCGGCTGAAAAGCTGAGCGAATCCGCCAGCTAGAAACCAGGCGCTAAATGGTATTCAGGGAAAAAGGTCTTGGCAAGATGAAGAAAAATGCAACATCGGAGAGGGGGTTCCCCGCCGACGGTCCGCCCCTTCGATTGCGCTCGGGCAGGTTTGGCGGCTGTCCCTACATTCTTGTTACCAAAGGGGGTGTTGTAGCAAGGTGATTTTGTCACCCTAACGGCAACATGAAAATGTCACCCTGGCGGAGCCAGGGTATATTGGAGTTTGGTTTCTCCGTAGTAGAGGGCGATGCGTCCGTCGAGAGCGTGGTAGAGGTGGACCTTGGCGCCGGCAAAGCTGAAGCGGCGGCCTTGGGGAGGAATCTGGAAGCGACGGCCCTCCCACTGCACGACATTGTCATTACTGACCACGCGGGGATGAACGAAACAGCAGATGCGGTCCAGATGTCCAGGGGCGGGGCGCCAGGCAGTTGTGGTTTCCCGCGGACGATGGGCGAAGCGGCGGTTGTAGTCGGCGATAAAGCGGGTCAGGACGGCGTTGGCCGAGTCCAGGTCACAAGCCTGGGCCAGACGGAGTTCGCTGCCGAGGCGATCCTGCAGCACACCCCAGAGGCGTTCGACGCGGCCTTTGGCTTGCGGGCTGCGGGCGGCGATGAAGGTGATGCCAAGTTGTTCGAGGGCACGGCCGAACTGAGTGGGCTCGCGCTGGCCGGCGAGTTGTTCGGCGATGGACCAGGAGAGTTCGTCGTTGCGCACGAAGATGCTGCTGCGATCGCCGTAGAAAGCCAGGGGGACACCGTAGCGGCGCAGCAGTTGGCGGAGCAGGGAGAGATAGCCGAAGGCGGATTCGGTGGGAAAGAACTGAGCTGCGAGGATCTTTCCGGTGGCGTCATCTTGCAGGCCCAGAGCGGTAAGCGAGGGGCCGCGGCCTTGCAGCCAATCATGGGGAGAGCCGTCGAGTTGGACCAGTTCGCCTTCGCGGGGGGAGCGCAGACGGCGCTGGCGATGGGCGGGGGCCCGGCGTTGGCGCGGCGAACCCAGGCCGGCCTGCCGCAACAAGCGGCGCAGAGTCTCGCGGCTGAGGCAGAAGCCTTCGACCTCGCAGAGTTTTTCGCAGAGGTGATGATCGTTGAAGCCGGCATAGGTGGTGCGGGCCAGACGCAGGATGGAGCGTCGCACCCGGTCGGGCAGACGGCGGGGGCTGGGGCGCCCGCGGCTGGCGTGTGCCAGAGCCGCCTCCCCTTGTTCCCGCAAACGTCTTTTCAGACGACGGACTTGACGAATGCTGAGCGAGAGCAGTGCGGCGGCTCTGGCACACGCCATGTCTCCTTGAATGCAGCTAGAAATCACACTCACTCGTTGCAGTTCCTTTTGACTCAACGCGAACGTCCTTCCTCTCATGGGGTGACATTTTCACGTTGCCGTTAGGGGGTGACAGAATTATGGAGCTAAGACACTTGTTACCAAAGGGGGTTCCGACATTTCGCCCTTCCGGCTATAATGAGTTAGTGATGTCGACGGTTTGCGATGCTGCAGAAGAATCCCAATTCTCATTTGCCCGAATGCTGGCTGCACTGCCTGGTGTGTCCGCGGCGGTATCGGGCGAACTTGCCCTCACGTTTGCGTCCCAGCCTCTTCGGTAGCGACTAACTCCCTCATCCTCCATCTGATTCGCTTTGGACTGCGTGCGTCCGAACCAGGATTCCGCGTTTCGAGGCTGCACTTCCTGAAAACCAGCAGCTGACTACTGACAACTGCTTACGGAGGATTCCATGACTACCGGAACAATGACGACCAAGGCCATGACCGCAACGGCCGTTTCTTCGATCGGCCCCAAGATCAAGACCGCTCTGCCCGGGCCCAACGCCAAGCGCGTGCTCGAGGGCGACCAGAAATACATTTCGCCGTCCTATACCCGTTCTTATCCGATGGTGGCCAAGAGCGGGCGCGGCATCATCGTGACCGATGTCGACGGCAACGAGTTTTTTGATTTCTCCGCAGGCATTGCCGTGACCTCGACAGGCCATTGCCATCCTGAAGTGGTTGCCGCCATTCAGAAGCAGGCCGGCGAACTCATCCACATGTCGGGCACGGATTTCTATTACGAAAGCATGGTGACATTGGCGGCGCGGTTGTCGAAGATTGCGCCCATGCCCGGCCCGCACCGCATTTACTACGGAAACTCCGGAGCGGAAGCGATTGAGTGCGCGCTGAAGCTGGCGCGCTACCACACCAAGCGGCAGAACGTGATTGCATTCTTTGGAGCATTTCACGGACGGACCATGGGCGCCTTGTCGCTGACCGCGTCGAAGCCGCAGCAGCGGCGGCGGTTTGCTCCACTCGTGCCGGGTGTGACGCACGTCCGTTATCCCGATGTGTACCGCGGCTGCGTGGGCGGAACGCAGGATCCAGACAACTTCGCCTTGGGCTGCGCCCGGTTCATCGAAGAGAAGCTGTTCAAGACGACCCTGGCGCCTGAAGAAGTGGCCGCCATCTTCGTCGAGCCCGTTCAGGGCGAGGGCGGATACGTGGTGGCGCCGACGATCTTTATGCAGGAACTGCGGCGCATCTGCGATCGTCACGGCATCATGCTGGTAGTGGACGAAGTGCAGAGCGGCATCGGCCGCACGGGCAAGTGGTTCGCCGTGGAGCACACTGGCGTTGAGCCGGATATGGTGTGCATGGCGAAGGGCATTGCCTCCGGCATGCCGTTGGGCATCACGATGACACGCGCCGAAGTCATGGATTGGGTTCCTGGCTCGCACGCCTCGACGTTCGGCGGCAATCCCGTGGCCATCGCTGCGGCTCTCGCTACGCTCGATGTGATCGAGAAGGAGCACCTGCTGGAGAACTCGGCCAGCGTGGGCAATCACATGCTGAAGCGCATGGCGGACTGGCCGAAGAAGCTGAAGCTGGTGGGCGACATTCGCGGCCGCGGACTGATGATCGGCGTCGACATCGTGAAAGACAAGGTGACCAAGGAATACGCCAACGCCGAGCGCGACCGCATTGTGGAGAGGGCGTTCGAGCATGGTGTGCTATTCCTGGGCTGCGGGCCGAGCACGGTGCGGATCTGCCCGCCACTGGTGGTCACGAAGGAAGAGGCCGACGTCGCCGTGGATGTACTCGAAGAGTGCATTACCACGGTGGGCAAGGGCGCGTAACGGACGGCAAAGACTTCACCACGGAGGCACGGAGACACCGGGAAAAACAAATCAAGCAGTGTTTTTCTCCGTGACTCTGTGGCTTCGTGGTGAATTATTTTCTGGCGGGAAATCCCAGCTTCGCGACCAGATCGCGGTAAGCCGGCTCGCGGTTCAGATTAGTGAACGCGGGATCGGATTCCAGGTGCACCATGGAATCGTCGTGCTTGTCATAAGCGATCTTCAGGTATTGCAGCGCTTCCTGTTTGTTCCCCAACAGTGAGTCGGTCTCCGCCACGGCGTAGGGCGACTGCAGTCCGCTCTCGTAGAGTTTCTTCTGGAACGCGAGAGTATTCCGCAGCATGCCCTGAGCGCCTGCGGCGGCGAATCCCTTTGCGGCCGCGTCGACGAGTTTGAGACTCGAATCATCGCGCATCAGAACAGCTTCGTGCTTCCACTCCGCCAGGTATTGAGCATAGTCTCTGTTTTCGAAGAACACGCCCTTCAGGTAGCGGTGGGGAGAAACGAAATCAGGCTCCGGGGCTTCGAGTTGTTTGAGGAGCGCAGTGCCTTCTTCGCGCCGGCCGGCCGCGCAGAGCAGGCTCCCTTTGTCAGCAAGAACGGCTTTCGAGGCTGGATCGAGAGTTTGTGCGCGCTCAATCTCTGCCACTGCCTCGGCCTGGCGGCCGATGGTTGCGAGGTACGTGGCATACCAGTGGTGCGCGATGGCGTTGTTGGGATTCAGGTCGATGGCGCGGCGGAACTCCCGTTCGGCAGCGGCCGCGTCCCAGTTGCCATAGAACAGGGCAAACGCCAGGGAAGCATGCGCTTCAGAGGACTGGTCATCAAGTTCCACGGCCTTCTGCGCGGCCGCGAGAGCGCGGGGATAAGCTTCGCTGGCAGGCATTGCGGTGTACTCGCGCATCAGGTTGTAACAGTCGGCAAGGCCGACGTAAGCCGGAGAGTAGGTGGGATCGCGAACAATGGCTTGGGTGAAGTAATCCAGAGCTTTGCTCAAGCCATCGGGTGTGCGTTTTTCCCAATAGTA
The DNA here is from genome assembly GCA_963701935.1 of uncultured Acidobacteriaceae bacterium. Classification (GTDB taxonomy): domain Bacteria; phylum Acidobacteriota; class Terriglobia; order Terriglobales; family Acidobacteriaceae; genus Sulfotelmatobacter. The sequence goes on from CAVPBT010000011.1 coordinate 144,309, forward strand.
GCGGCCTTTGAGATAGAACTGCTCGGCCTCGGCGTTCGAGGAATGATGGGAGGCATCCGCGGTACGCAAGGGAATAGCTTGGCTCGTCGCGGTTCCTGCTCGGGCGGAGCGGTGAGCCGGCCAAAAACTCCAAACGGCCAGAAGAAGCGCCGCCGCCGGAAAGACCAGCGACCAACTCCATCGGTGTGAAGCAGCCGGGATCGTCTTGTTAACCGCAGCCTCGGGCGCAGGCTCGACCAGGACCGGCCCCGGCGGAGGCGGTAGTGGTGCCGGGACGTGCGTGGGCGCGATCCAACGGTAGCCTCGGCGGTCGACCGTTTCGATGAACACCGGGTTGTCGGCGGAGTCCCCTAAGGCGTCCCGAAGCCGGTTGATGGCGCTGCTGATGCCGTGATCGAAGTCGACAAATACCTCTTGGGGCCAGAGCGCCTGGCGGAACTGGTCGCGGGTTACTACTTCGTGAGGGTGACTGAGCAGGACCCGAAGCGCACGAAAGGGAAGGTCCTGAATTTTGACCTTGACCCCGCTCTTGCGAAGTTCGCCCGAGTACACGTCGGCCTCGAATACTCCAAAACGGATTAACGCGCTCGATCGTCGGGCTGGTTGCAGCGGCATAGGCTTCTGGGCCAGAGGGAGTTTAGCATCGCCAGCCTGGCTGCAAAATCGCCGATTCGTGCCATGCCACCACCACTTTTGTAGGGGTGAGAAGTGCCCGTATTATTCTGGAAGAAATGGACTTAGGGCGTGAACTACGTTTGCAGCAGGCGTGAATTGACGCCCGGACGAGGGTCGGCGAAAGTACGCGAAAGGTCACGCTCCACAAATCGCAAGAGACTGATTTTTGTTGCTGCCTTCTTTGGGGGGAGGATAGCGACCGGGCTCGCGGCATTGTCCGCGGGCTTGTTTTTTCTTGACGGCAACCCGCAGGTCATAGAGGAGGCTGTTCAAGTCCTGCGCCATATTCCCCGTCTGGGAATGACAAGGTCAATTTTCTGGATTTGTGAGGCGAGTCACATCTCAGCGGCGCCGTCTCCCACTACATTGAAGTTGACCTGTTATGCTCCCGGCCATTCTCACGCAATCGATGATTCATACGTTGGATTGGATTGCGCACCGGACTTTACGGCCGGACCAGCGGCCTCAGCACCAGCGCACTGGGACGCTCGGGGAAGAAGATGCGTTCTTCCACTTGCGTAGGCTGGGTTATGTGATGGTGGCGCGCAATTTTCGCTCACCGCGTTGCCGGGGGGAAATCGACCTGATCGGATGGGACGCGGATGTTCTTTGTTTTATTGAAGTTAAGACTCGGACATCACGCGACGTGAAAACCGCGGAGGCGGCCGTGGACCGGCACAAACGGCGCGAAGTGGCCACGGTGGCGCGCGAATACTTGCGGCGGATGCCACCTACGTGCCAGTGGAGATTCGATATTGTGAGCGTATACTATGCAAATCTTGGTTCCCGCCCGCAGATCGAAGTGTTTCGCAACGCTTCCTTAACGGCGTAAGATATTGGGTTTGCGTCCGCATTGAAAGGATTCAGTAATTGCCTGAGCTAAGAAAAGATCCGATTGTTGGCCGCTGGGTGATTATTTCCACGGACCGGGCGAAGCGCCCAACCGATTTCGTCCGTGAAAATATGAAGATCAAAGGGGGATTCTGTCCCTTCTGTTACGGGAACGAGAGCAAGACGCCTCCCGAGATCCAGGCGTACCGTCCCAACCCGAATGGCGGTCCGACGCCGCAGCGAGATACTTCCGGATGGACCGTCCGCGTGGTGCCCAACAAGTTTCCGGCCCTGGGTATAGAAGGCACGCTGAATCGCCAGGCGGAGGGCATGTTCGACCGCATGAACGGGATCGGGGCGCACGAGGTCATTATTGAGACGCCCGATCACTCGGCGAGCCTTGCGACGCTGCCTCCCAAAAGAATCGAAGACGTTCTGTGGACCTTCCGCGACCGCATCCTTGATTTGAAGAAGGATCGCCGGTTCAAGTACATCCTGATCTTCAAAAATCACGGGGAGGCGGCGGGAGCGTCGCTGGAGCACGCGCACTCCCAGCTGATTGCGCTGCCGATTCTTCCCATCAACGTGGTGCAGGAACTCGAGGGCGCGAAGCAGTATTTCCTGTACAAGGAACGTTGCGTGTTCTGCGACATCATCCGGCAGGAGATGGACGGCGGCACGCGAGTGGTGGCTGAGAACGAAAATTTTCTGACGCTGGCGCCGTATGCTCCGCGCTTTCCGTTTGAGACGTGGATTTTGCCCAAGCAGCATGAATCGGCGTTCGAGAATTCGTCCTCACACATGTTCGAGAACCTGGCCCGGGCGCTGAAGGACCTGCTCGGCCGCGCCGACCGTGTGCTCGACAATCCGCCTTACAATCTGGTGATCCACACTTCGCCGGTGCAGGATCCGACGAACGACCACTATCACTGGCACATCGAGTTCATGCCCAAGCTGACCAAGACCGCTGGATTCGAGTGGGGGACCGGCTTCTATATCAACCCGACGCCGCCGGAAGAGGCTGCGAAGTTCCTGCGCGAGGCGAACGTGGAAGAGCCTGCTCCGGTTTCGGTTGGGTAGGTGAAATTCGGCGGTTGAGGAAACAGTCCGAAGAAGCGGGTTCAAGAAAAAGAAGGGCACGGCTGGAAGCCGTGCCCTTCGCAATTGGGCCTTAGAGAGAGTGAAGGGATGTGATATTTCACGGGGCCCTTCATGAATGCAGCATAAGCAGTCGCGCGCGGCGGTTTGTCACGGACTTGTAAAACTTTTGTGAAGGAAACGGTCGGCGGTGCGGCCCGGTTCATTGACGCCTCGTCCTCTTGGCCACTAGTATGGCCGGTTTTGAGGTTCCCCATGAAACGCTGCTTGCTGGTGCTTCTGCTCGCAGGATGGGCCTTCGCCTCTCCTGCTCCTTCCACTCTGATTGCGAACGTGCCCGGGCGGACAACGATTAATCTCGACGGCGCGTGGCGCGCCATCGTAGATCCGTTCGACAACGGCAAGTCAAGTTTCTTTCGCAATGAAAAGCAGCGCAACAAGGGGGAGCGCGTCGAATACAGCTTCGACGCGTCGCCTGTGCTTAATGTCCCAGGAGACTGGAACACCCAGCGCGAACAGTTGATGTTCTATGAAGGTCCGGTGTGGTACCGGCGCGAGTTCACTTATCACAAGCGGGCGAACACTCGCGTCTTTGTCTACTTCGGCGCCGCCAATTACCAGTCGAGTGTCTATCTGAACGGAGAGAAACTCGGCGAGCATGAAGGGGGGTTCACGGCATTCAACTTCGAAGCAACTTCAATTCTGCGTAACGGCGACAACTTTCTGATTGTCGAAGTCAGCAACGCGCGCTGCGCCGACGCCGTGCCCGCCTTGAAGTTCGACTGGTGGAGTTATGGCGGAATTACCCGCGATGTGATGCTTGTCGAAGTGCCGACGGTCTTCATTCAGGATTATTCCCTACAACTGGCGCAGGGCTCGCAAAACGAGTTTGCCGGATGGGTGCAATTGAACGGAGCGCCGGCTGCGCAGAAGATCACGCTGGAGATTCCGGAGGCTGGTGTTCACGAGACTTTTACCACCGATGCATCGGGTCGGGCGAGCTTTCGCTTTCCAGTGAAGCTAGATCTGTGGTCTCCCGCGCACCCTAAGCTCTACGACGTGGTCGTCAAGAGCGGAGAAGACACGGTCCACGACCAAATTGGGTTTCGCACGATCGAAGTGCGAGGAGGCAGCATCCTGCTGAATGGCAAGCCTGTCTTTCTACGCGGCTTCTCGATGCACGAGGAGGCGCCGTTTCGCGAGGGGCGAGCCTTCAGCCCCGAAGATGCGCAGACCCTGCTCGGCTGGGTGAAAGATCTAGGATGCAACTTCGTCCGCTTCGCCCACTATCCGCATAACGAGAATGAAGTTCGTCTGGCCGACCGCATGGGTTTGCTGGTTTGGTCGGAGATTCCGGTTTATTGGGACATCGACTGGTCAAATCCAGCGACTCTGGCGAACGCGGAGGCGCAGCTGCGCGATGAGATTGCGCGCGATCATAACCGCGCGGCGATCATTCTGTGGTCTCTGTCGAATGAAACTCCGGTGAAGCCCGAGAGACTGACATTCCTGAAAGCACTCGCGCAGGAGGCGCGCGAACTCGATTCCACGCGGCTGATTACTTCGGCGATGAACCACGTCGATGATACGAGCGTCGACGTGCGCACGATCAGCGATCCTTTGGGCGAAGTGCTCGATGTTCTCAGCATCAACGAATATCTAGGCTGGTACTGGGGGCACGTAGAAGATGCTGACAAGATGCAGTGGAAGTCGACTTGGAACAAGCCGCTGATCGTCAGCGAATTTGGCGGCGGGGCGCCATACGGGCGACATGGCGACGCGGATGAGATCTGGACCGAGGAGTATCAAGACAACTTGTATCAGCACCAGTTGGGTATGATCGAGCGCATGCCCAACTTGGCCGGGCTGAGCCCGTGGGTGCTGATGGACTTTCGATCTCCGGCACGCATGCTTCCCGGCGTGCAGGATTATCACAATCGCAAGGGGCTGATCTCGAATCGAGGCCAGCGCAAGCTGGCATTCTACACGCTGCAGAAGTTCTACAAGAAGATGGCGGAGGCGGGGAAGTAGGGAAGGCGCGACGCTCTCTGCGCGAGATTCTTCCCTCCGCCTGAAGAACGGCTCCGGTGAGGATGACTCCGGAAATCTGAACCCGTGGCTCAGCCCTGGGTGCGATCCAGGACTTCCTCGTGCCAGGCCATTTGAATCGCTTCCAGCTTGCCTTCGTTCGAGGTCTTCGGATCACCGACAAAGTTCGGAAGTTCCATCACGAAGCGGTGCAGGTCGGTGAAGCGTACCGCGAGCGGATCGAGTTCGGGGTGGATTTCCGATAGCTCGATGCCGACGTCCGCAGCGTCATCCCAAGTCAGTTGCTTTGCCATCCTCTGTGCTCCTGTGAAGTCGCAGGTTTCAGAGTAAGGTTTCAAAGTAATACTGCAAATTTCCACCGCGTCCTTTGCCCTTGAAACCTTGCAACCTTGAAACTTTGAAACCTTGCTTCTAGTGCTCTTCCGATACGTAATTACGATTCCATGCAGGAATCTCGACGACCACTTTTCCGGGCTTGGTGATCTGCGCCTGGCAGCCGAGACGCGAGTTTAACTGGAGATCGGCGGCCATGTCCAGCCGGTCGGCCTCGTCGTCGTCCATGGGCGAGAGATTCTCGGCGCCTTCCTTCACCCAGATATGACAGGTCGTGCAGGCGCAATTGCCGCCGCAGGCGTGGTCGAGTGTCACGCCGAAGTTCAGGGCCACGTCGAGCAATGATTGCTCTTTGCCGTGATCTTCGTAGGGCAACTTGCCGTTTTCAAACTGTACCGTCTTGCCTTCGGGCAGGAAAGTGACCTGCACGGTGTTTTCGCCGGGCGCCTCTTCGGTCAAAGTGCCTGCTCCTTGCGTCTTTTCGTCAGCCATACTCGCTCCTGATCTCTCTCCGTGTCCTCTGTGTCCTCTGTGGTTAGATTCGGGACTAACCACAGAGGACACGGAGGTTACTCAAATTCTGCTTTCGCCATGGGATGCGGGGCGGTCGGGCCTTCGCCCAGATCCGTCTCGTCCATGTTCTTGCCTTTCAGCGCCGAGGATACGGCGGTGTCCATCATCAATTCGGCCAGGCGCATCGTGCCCTGATTGAGCGCGTCGATAGCCTTGCGGATCGCCTGATAATCTTCTTCGGCGTTCACCGCGACCAGCGCCTTCTCCATCTTCGCGATCTGTTTCTTTTCGTCGGTGGTGAGTTGTCCCCAGGCCGGGCTCTTCTTGCCTTTTTCAAGTGCGGTAAGGATGGTCGAAGTTTCAGCGCGCGCTTCGATCAGTTGCCGCTGCCGGAAATCTTCTTCGGCGTTATCGAACGAGTCGAGGATCATGCCCTCGACCTGCTCGTCGGTGAGGCCGTAGCTGGGCTGGACTTGGATCTCTGCCTCTTTGCCGCTGCGCTGCTCGCGCGCGGAAACGTGCAGAATGCCATTAGCGTCGATCAAGAACTTCACCTCGACGCGCGGAATACCGGCCGCCATGGGCGGAATCCCTTTGAGATCGAATCGCGCCAGAGAACGGCAGTCCTTGGCCAGTTCGCGCTCGCCTTGCAGCACGTGGATCGCGACGTTGGTCTGGCCGTCGATCTGCGTGGTGTAGAACTGCGTCGCCGATGCCGGGATGGTCGAGTTGCGCAAGATGATCTTGTCGGTGACTCCGCCCGCGACCTCGATGCCGAGCGAGAGAGGAGTCACATCGAGCAGCAGCATGTTCTCGGTGGCCTCAGAACCGCCGCCGAGGATGTTGGCCTGCACCGCCGCGCCCAGAGCGACGACCTCATCGGGATTCAGGTCGGTGTGCGGCTCGCGGTGGAATAGTTCCTTCACCAGTGCGCGTACTTTCGGGATACGGGTCGAACCGCCGACGAGTACGACCTCGTCGATCTGTTCAGGCTTAAGTCCGGCATCTTTCATCGCTTGCTTGCACGGGCCGACGGTGCGATCGATGACCGGCTGAATCAGTTGCTCGTACTGCTCACGCGTGATTTCGCGCTGGTAGCGCTTGCCGCCGGAAAGTTCGATGTCGAGTTTGACCGATGGCTTCGAAGAGAGCGCGATCTTGGCTTCAATGACGGCCTTGCGGATGGCCTGCACAGCTTCGGCGTTGCGGCGAAGGTCGAGGCCGAGGTCGCCGCGAATATCGTCGAGCGCTATCGTAATGAGCAGGTTGTCGATGTCATCGCCGCCCAGATGCGTGTCGCCGTTGGTGGCGATGACTTCGAAGATCCCATCGTGCAGCTTCAGGATCGAGATGTCGAAGGTACCGCCGCCGAGGTCGTAGACCGCGACGATGCCATTCTGCTCTTTGTCGAGACCATACGCCAACGACGCGGCGGTGGGCTCGTTGACCAAGCGCAGGACTTCCAAGCCCGCGATGCGTCCGGCATCTTTCGTGGCTTGCCGCTGCGCGTCATTGAAGTACGCTGGAACGGTGATGACCGCCTTCGTCACCGGGCCTCCGAAAAAGCGTTCGGCACTGCGTTTAAGCTGGCGAAGAATCAGCGCGGAAATTTCGGGCGGAGTAAACGTCTTGTCGCCCAGCGTGATGCGCAGGACTTCTCCAGCCTGCATATCGTCCGCGAGGCGGAACGGAAAGAGTTTCAATTCTTCCTGAATGTCTTCCACGCCGCGTCCCATCAGGCGTTTGATGGAGTAGACGGCGCGTTCCGGCGTTTCGATCAAAGAGTTGCGGGCGGCATTGCCGATAACGGGCTGGTTGTTCGCGTCGAGTGCGACCACCGACGGAAGTAGATTCAAGCCATCGTCACCCGGAATTACGACAGGGGTGTCCCCTTGCATGAATGCCACCAGCGAGTTGGTGGTGCCCAGGTCAATGCCGACGATGCGATCCGATGCCATCTGTTCTTGGCTACTCCTCTAACGCTGCATTCACATCTCTGACCAGATTGCGGATGTAGTTGCGGCGGTTCAGAACATCTACCATCTTGTTGGTTACTTGCGCGCGCTCTTCGGATGCAGCGTGGCCGCGATCGACCAATCCGTCCCAGCTCTTCCAATAGGTTTGCAGTTCCTGCAACAGCGCTTCGTGCTTGGCCTCGAGCGAAAGTTTCTGCTTCGCAATTTCCGCAATTAACGCCGGATCGTCGTCGCCCATCTTCTTGTTCATGCGCAGTTCTTCGAGCTGCATGTTCAACTCGAAGACTTCTTCGAGCAAGTCCGGGGGGACAATCTGCTTCTTGATCTCTCCGGTGGCGCGGGCCTGTTCGGTTGCGCGCTTGGACTGCTCTTCCAGCACCACGCCTTCCAGATGCATCAGGTATTCGGTGCGCTTGATCGGATCGCGCAGGGTGCGGTACGCGTCGTTGAGCAGGGAGCTTTTTTCCAGACTCCATTCCTGCTCCTGGCTGCCAGCGCGGGCGTTCAGGTCGGGATGAAGCCGTCGGCTTAGATCGTAGAAGCTCTTCTCCAGCGCCGGGACATCGATGTTCAGCTTGGGCGGCAAACCGAAGAACGTGAAATAGTCGACCGGAACAGGAGGCTGCACCTTACCGCAAGATTCGCAGAAGTGTGCGGCGCGCATGGATCCGCACGACCAGCAGGAGTGAGTGTCCTCCGGCAGGGGCTTGGCGCCGATCACGGTAAGTGCAGACTTGGTCATTCTTTTTCCTCAAACAGCGTACACCGCTCACAGACACGGGATCGATTAGTTCGGCAGACGGTTCGTGATCGGCCCGCGCGGGCGTGGGCCACTTCGGCTGGCGCTCAGGGCAGGTCCGCGCCACAAAATCACCGCATCAGGCGGAGAACGAAGTCCCACAGCCGCACGACTTCGATGCCTGGGGATTCACGAATACGAAGCCCTGTTGCATCAGCGTTTCCTGATAGTCCAGGGTCATGCCGTGCAGGTAGATGAACGACTTCGGGTCGACAAATACCCGGATGTCGCCGAACTGGAAGATCCGGTCGCGCTCCCGCGGCTGCGTATCGAACCTGACGTTATAGCTCAGGCCCGAACAACCGCCGCCCTGCACGCCGAGCCGCAAGCCGCCCTGCTCGGGCGAGATGCCTTCCTTGGCCATGGCGCTGCGCACTTTGGCGAGAGCTTTCTCGGTGACGAAAATACCTTTGGCCGGTGCGGCGGGCTTGGTCGTTTCTTCAGTCGCAGTCGTCATAAGTCAGCCATGAGAGCCATGAGCTTCGAGTTGCGAGCAAAACACTTCTAGCTCGTCGCTCGAAGCTCGCAACTATTTCGCTTCGGCGGCGACCGGGCTGGTCTGTTCCTGCTTCTTCTTCCAGTCTCCGATGGCGGCGCGGATCGCGTCCTCAGCCAGCACCGAACAATGGATCTTCACGGGAGGAAGCGAAAGCTCCTTCACGATGTCCATGTTCTTGATGGCGAGGGCTTCGTCCACGGTCTTGCCCTTAACCCACTCGGTCGCGAGCGAAGAGGAGGCGATGGCCGAGCCGCAGCCGAAGGTCTTGAACTTGGCGTCTTCAATGACGTTAGTTTCGCGGTTGACCTTGATCTGCAGCTTCATGACGTCGCCGCACTCGGGCGCGCCTACCAGGCCGGTGCCCACGTCGGTGCTCTGCTTGTCCATGGAGCCCACGTTGCGGGGGTTGTTGTAATGATCGATCACTTTGTCGCTATATGACATTTGTAAACCTCAAGTTTCAGAGTTTCAACGTTTCAGAGTTTCAAGGTCTTCGGCGTGCTTCAAGGAAAGAAAACTATGAAACCTTGAAACTCTGCAACCTTGAAACCTCGCATCTAGTGCGACGCTTCTCCCGCCCACTTCACATCTTTCAGATTGATGCCTTCTTTCGCCATTTCGTAGAGCGGAGAAAGTTCGCGCAGACGCTCAACCGTCTCAATAACGCGGTCCGCAACGTAGTCGACTTCAGCTTCGGTGTTGAAGCGGCCGATGCCGAAGCGAATCGAGCTGTGCGCCAGGTCGTCGCCCGTGCCGAGAGCCTTCAGTACATAGGATGGCTCGAGCGTCGCCGAGGTGCAGGCCGAACCGCTTGAAACCGCGATGTCATTGATTCCCATCAGAAGCGACTCGCCTTCTACATACGCGAAGCTGATGTTCAAGTTCCCGGGGAGACGATGCTCGGTCGAGCCGTTGATGTAGGCCTCGTCCAGACGGTTCATGATGCGGTCGCGCAGGCGGTTACGCAGGCCGGCCAGCTTGCAGGATTCCTGCGGCATTTCTTCCTGTGCAATCGCGCAGGCCTTGCCCAAGCCGACGATTCCCGGGACGTTCAATGTTCCCGAACGCATGCCGCGCTCGTGGCCGCCTCCGTCGATGATGGCGGAAATCTGCACGCGCGGATTCTTGCGTCGTACATACAACGCGCCGACGCCCTTGGGACCGTACATCTTGTGCCCGGAGATGGAAGCCAGGTCGATGTTCTGCTTGATCACATCCACCGGAACCTTGCCGATGGCCTGGGTCGCGTCGGTATGGAAGATCACGCCGCGCTCGTGACACAGCTTGCCGATTTCGGTTACCGGTTGGAGGACGCCGATTTCATTGTTCGCGTACATGATGCTGACCAGGATGGTCTTGTCGTCCATCGCGCGCTTCAGGTCGTCGAGATCGATCAGACCGTCTTTCTGTACCGGCAGATACGTGACCCGGTAGCCGTACTTTTCCAGGCGCTTGCAGGTGTCGAGCACCGCCTTGTGCTCGGTGACCGCGGTGATGATGTGGTTGCCCTTCTCGCGATACATCTCGGCGACGCCCTTGATGGCGAGGTTGTCGCTCTCGGTAGCGCCGGAGGTGAAGATGATTTCCTTCGTGGTCGCGCCGACGAGTTTGGCAATGCGCTCGCGTGCCGTCTCCACGCCTTCTTCGGCGGCCCATCCGAACGAGTGGTTGCGGCTGGCGGCATTGCCGAACTTCTCGACGAAGTAGGGCAGCATCTCTTCCAGCACCCGCGGATCCATCTGGGTGGTGGCGTGGTTATCCATGTAGATCGGCAACTTCACGCCCTTTGCGTCGGGGTGATGAGTTTCCGTGAGTGCCTGGGGGATCTTGACGTCCGTGCTCATTGATTGCCTCTCCTGCTTTGATGACCTGCTTCGTTAATCTCTTGGATGAAACTTCTGTCCTTGACGCTTCAGCCGATCGTCACTAGCTCGGCCGCCTTGGGAGCCGGACTTCCGGTTTCTTCCGGTTCTTCCCGCATGTGCGAAATCTTGATGCGCTTCAATACCGCCTCGATGCTCTCGTTCACCTTGCGCAACGGTTCGCGAATGTTGCAGCGGTCGCTCTGATCGCACTCGCCGCGTACCGTGATGCACGACGTGATAAACAATGGGCCATCGATGGCCTGAATCACCTCGAAAGCCGAAATCGTGTGCGCTGCTCGTCCCAGCGTGTATCCGCCATTGGTGCCGTGCTGCGACTGCAAAAGGCCTGCCTTGGCCAGGCGCTGCAGAATCTTCGCCAAAGCCTCGGGCGGAATGCCATAGGCATCGGCCACATCCTTGGCGCTGCGCGAGCCCTCTGCAGAGTGCTCCGCAAGATGTTTCATCGCCATCAGCGCGTAGTCGGCCTTCTTGGTGAGCTTGAGCACTCTTTGATCCTGTTGAGTCGATCTTGGTGTAATACCCGACCAATAGGGTCGGGGTTAACTCCGACCTTTTCTGTCGTAATTCATTCTACGTCACTTTATTCGGTTGGGGCAAGTCGGTACAGCCAACCGCTGAAAAACAGTCCTGAACTGTAAGTATCTAGAACTTAACGGCTTATGGTTGTACGATAGTTCTGGTCGGAATTCTAGAGGCTGAGGCCGGCATCCCGAGTGCCTTTTTGGAAGGAGCGACCGCTGTTACGAATTCACGACAGCGTAACGCCCGGGGGCTTGACAACCCGCCTAGTGGGTCTAAAATACCGGAAATTCCAGCGAAAACCGCCCTCCGCTTCTGTTTCGCTGGAGACGCCCCGGATTTATGACCTCAAAGTCGACCTCTCCTTCCCAAAGTCGTGATATGAAGCTGCCTTGCAAGCACCCACGCGTACAGATCGTCAGCCGCGACGAAGATTCCGAATTCGTCGAATGCAAGGAATGCGGCGAGATCTTCGAATCCAGCGAATTCAAAGACATGAATATCGAAGAGCGCACCCAGGAGAGCGAGCTCTAACACCTTCTTTGAGCGCGACGTGACCCTGGTAATCGCGCCCGGCGCTTTCGACTTGTTCCGTCCAAAATCCTCCTGCTACTGTCCGACCTGGGGATGTGTGTTTGCGGATGCGGGTCCTCTTTATGTCTAAAGTCGCCCTGGTCGTCGACGATTCCATGTTGATTCGCTACACCGTGTGCCGCTTTTTGGAGCAGCACGGGTTCGCGGTCGAGTCTGCCACTAATGGCGCGGAAGCTCTCGACGTCCTCTCCCGCGTGCGCCCGGATGTGATTGTGACCGATCTGCAGATGCCGAAGATGTCGGGCGGCGAACTGATCACAGCGCTGAAAGAGAAGACGGAGACGGCAGGGATTCCGATCATTATTGTCGCTAACCGCGCCAGTGGCTTCGACACCTCCGAGAAGCGCGCGAACTTTGCGATTTATAAAGACATTGACGTAGAAGCGCAGCTTGGCAAAGCGCTGGATGCCGTGTTGGGCAAAGCGAGCTGGGCCACCGCAGCCGGCAAGTAACTTCTGTCGGTGGATCACTTACTTTAGAACTAAGCCAGCCTCCGCAGAAAAATCCATCGCAGCAAAATCCTTCAACAGAAATTTGGGATAGGCCGCAGCGGCGATCATGGCCGCGTTGTCGGTCGACAGCGGACGAGAAGGGAAATACACCGGCAGCCCTTGCTTTGCTCCCTCGCGTTCAAAGGTCTGCCGCAATTCCCGGTTGGCGGCAACTCCTCCAGTGACGAATAGCGTTGCCACATCGTAGGCCCGCGCTGCCGCCAACGTCTTGCCCACCAGGTCTTCAACAATGGCGCGCTGGAACGACGCGACAAGGTCGAGCGTGAGCTTGTCACAGTGGGCGAGGTAATCCTCCAGCTTTGGCTTTGCAATGCTCAACAGGGCCTTCCGCCGCGCTTCGACGGTAGCACGCATGTCGTGCGCTTCAACGTAGCGCAGGATTGCTGTCTTGATACCGCTGTAAGAAAAATCAAAGCGCGGACGGTCGTCGTTGTCGTCGACGACTCGGCCGTCGTTTCGTCCGCGGCGGTCGCGGTGCTTGATCTGGGCCGGAGGAAATTTCACCGCTCGCGGATCCCCGTGCGGAGCGAGACGATCCACGGCTGGACCGCCGGGATATCCCAGGCCAAGAAGCTTGGCGACTTTGTCGAAAGCTTCGCCGGCGGCGTCATCGCGAGTGTGGCCAATGTTCTCGTAGGTCCACGAGTCACTCTGTTGCGCCGCCAGATAGAGATGGGTGTGCCCGCCGGAGACGACCAACGCCAGCACCGGGAATTGCAGATCGTGGTTGCCCTTCTGGCGCTCCTGATTCTGTCGTAAATCGAGCAGCACAGCGTGAATGTGGCCTTCAAGATGGTTGACAGCAATCAGCGGCTTGTCGAGAGCGAAAGCCAGCGCCTTCGCGTAGCTGATGCCCACAAGCAGTGCTCCAGCGAGGCCGGGGCCCTGAGTCACCGCGATCGCGTCGACGGATTCGTAGGTGTGCTTGGCTTCGGCCAGCGCCTGGCGCACGACGGGTACGATCGCGCGCAAATGCTCGCGCGAGGCCAGTTCCGGCACGACGCCGCCGTAGGGCTGGTGGGTCGCGATCTGCGACGCGACGACGTTCGAGATGAGCTGTTCGCCCGAACGCACCACCGCCGCCGCGGTCTCATCGCAGGAACTCTCGATGCCGAGAATGTAGGCGTCAGGCATATTCCTATATTATTCGAAGTCTCATGGCGGACTTGCTCCAACACGTGCGGGAATCGGCTTCGCGTTTCCAGATTGCTCTACTCGAGCGCGATCTCGTCGACCTGGAAGTCAAACTTGCCGGCCGCCGGGCCTCCCACAAAAAGTATCGCGGAGATGTCGTGCCCGTCGGTTCCGCTGAATGCAGAGAAAGGAATACTCGTCTTCTCCCATTCAGGACCGGCAGTAAATGTCTGCTGCGCAGGGATGCGCCCTCCGCTGGTGGTGAAAACGAGGACCCGGTAGGTTTGGCCGTCGCCTTTGGCAAAGAACGAGATGCTTTTCTTCGACGACAAATCCACTGGAACGAATGGTTGCGAGCCCGGCGCCCACATCACGCCGGCCCACGCGTAAGGCAGGCCGCCGTCGATCAGGCCGGAAATGTCTAAAGAGTGCTTGTCGCCGTTGGCGCCGCCGTCGACAACTTTCATTTCTCCGGTGGATTTGCCTCCGGCAATGCTGTCGGTCGACAACATCCACTCCGTTCCGAACTTGGCGTTGGGCTTGCCGTCGTCGAAGTCGCTGATCAATCCCCCAGCCAGGTTCGAGGACGAAGCGGGCTTGGATGCCGCTGCTGCATCGAGTTTTGCTTTCTCCAGCGACGCGCGGTAACTTGCCCGGTCATCTTCCACGCCCAGCTTCCAAACGGAAACGATGTCGCGAGTGGCCGTGATGTCCTGCGTGGGATCGCCCTTCACAAGCACCAGATCAGCACGCTTTCCCGGAGCAATCAAGCCGCGGTCGTCGAGATGGAAGGTTGCGGCCGGAACCGACGTGGCCGCCGCCAGCGCTTCTGAAGGCGTGAGCCCCGAACGCACCAGTAATTCCATTTCGCGGTGGATGCTCGCGCCGTGCGACGTGCCGGGATTCAGTGCGTCCGTTCCGGCCAGCACTGGAACGTGCACTGCCTTGAGTTCCGCGACCGTCTGCTCGGCATATTTTTCACTCAGCGATGTAGTGAACTTCGGAAACGACCGCTTCAGGTTGCCGGTGTCTTCGGCAGTGAGGTACGGCGCAAGTCGCGGATCGGTGGTGAGCGACTCGCCACTCGCAGTCCCGCTGACGCTTTCCAGTACGTCGAGCGTTGGAACCACGAAGGCGTGATGCGCTGCGACGAGCTTGGCGAAATCCGGCGACGGAGCGCTGTCCGCAAACAGATGCGCCAGCCCGTCAGCTCCGGCTTCGATCGCATTGCGGGCATCCTGCTGCGTGCCGATATGGACCACCGCCATCTTGCCTCGCTTGTGGGCGGCATCGATGATGGCTTTCAACGTTTCCTGATTGAGCGTCGGCCGATGGCCGCCATACGCGCTCGCGTCATCGATCACGATCTTGATGTAGTCGGAGCCCTCAGCAATGCGGGCGTCGACCCAAGCCTGCGCCTCGGAGGGAGACGACAACGTGGGAATCTGAATACCGTACTCGGTGCCGTGGCCGCCGGGCGCGGTTGCTAGCGTGCCGGCCGAGCGCAGGTCCGCGAGATCGAGATCTTTGCCCTCGGCTTGCTCCTTCTTCGTTTGCTGCATGTATTTCACGTCCGTGAACATGTCGAGTTCGGTGGTGACGCCGAAGATCTCGGCCTCCTTTAGCGCAGTGCCCCACGCGTGCGTGTGCGAATCGATAAGGCCCGGGAGGAGCGTATCGCCGGTAGCGTCGATCGTCTTCACGCTCGACGCGACTTTCAGGCTCTTGCCGACGGCCTTGATCTTGCCACCTTCGACCCAGACGTCGCTTTGTTCAAGCACCTTGTGGCCATCGAACACGCGGGCGCCGTGGATTACGAAGCTGTTGCTCTGATCTTGATCGGCAAGGATGATGGCCGGCGCAGACAGCAGCAGAAAGAACGCCATCCAGCCGAACACTCTGAGGGTTGAAGCAAGTCGTTTGGATCTCATCGTCATCTCCATAGGTGCGGAATTCGATCTTGCCGCTGGCAGGTTCACCGTTGGATTCGCTTACCGATGATCCTGTATCGCGGTTGCAGTGCCCAGTACAATCCGTCACGTGGCCGGCGTGACAAGTGTCACATGTAAAGCATGCTTGACATAATGAAATGTAAAGCACGCTTGACATGCGTGTCAAGGGATTTCTCGGAGCGATGAGCGGTATTATGGGAGAACATCGGACCATGTTGAAGGACTTCGCCACCTCGATTGTGCAAACCCTGCGCCAGCAAGGCTTTCAGGCGTATCTGGTGGGCGGCTGCGTGCGCGATCTTCTCCTCCAGCGCGATCCCAAGGACTACGACGTGGCTACCAATGCGACGCCGCAGCAGGTGATGCACGTCTTTCCCGAGACGTATGCCGTAGGTGCGCAGTTTGGAGTGGTGTTGGTGCCAGTGCCGAGCCGCGACGTGGCGAGCACAGGGTCGGGAGAGGCCACTTCAAAATCTCATGCCGTGGAAGTAGCTACCTTCCGCAGTGATATCGGATACTCCGACGGCCGCCATCCCGATGAAGTGCGCTTCAGCTCCGATCCGCGGGAGGATGTGGCGCGCCGTGACTTCACCATCAACGGGATGCTGCTTGATCCCGTAAACGGAGAGGTACTCGATTTTGTGGGCGGTCGCGCGGACCTTCAGGCGGGTCTCATCCGCACCATTGGCGATCCCGAGCAGCGCTTCGGCGAAGACAAGCTGCGCATGCTGCGCGCTGTGCGCTTCGCTGCGCGGTTCGAATACGCGATCGAGCCAGCCACATTCGGGGCAATGCAGAGAATGGCTGCGCAGATCGAAGTTGTGTCACAGGAACGTGTGCGTGACGAACTGACCCGGATGTTGACCGAGGGCCACGCCCGGCGAGCGTTTCTGTTGCTGGATGCGAGTGGTTTGCTCAAGCATGTTCTGCCCGACATTTCGGCGATGAAGGGGGTGGATCAGCCTCCCGAGTTTCATCCCGAGGGCGACGTGTTTGTGCACACGTTGCTGCTGTTGGATAACCTGCCGACTCCGTGCCCGCTGACGCTGGCGTGGGGCGCGCTCCTACACGATGTAGGCAAACCGGCGACGTTCAGAGTGGCGCCCGATCGCATCCGGTTCGATGGGCACGTCGAAGTGGGCGTGAAGATGGCGGAGAAAATCTGTCGGGACTTGCGCTTTTCCAACGACGAGGCCGAACAGATTCTGGCGCTCGTCGACAACCACATGCGGTTTGGCCACGTCTCGCGAATGAAGGAATCGACTCTGAAGCGATTTCTGCGCATGCCCGCGTTCGATGAACACCTCGCCCTGCATCGTGCGGATTGCCTGGCCAGCCACCGTAATCTGGCGACGTATGAATTTATCCAGCAGAAGCGCGCGGAGATTCCCGCCGAGAAGATGCGTCCTGTGCCGCTGGTGACGGGCGATGACCTGATCGCTGCGGGACATCCGCCGGGGCCGAGGTTTCGCGAGATTCTGACCGCGGTGGAAGATGCGCAGCTTGAAGGGCGCTTGCCTTCGCGCGACGCCGCGCTCGAATTCGTGCGTCGCGAATTTCCTGTCTAAGCGCGACTCGGATGGCGGGACAGCAATGCTAGAATCGTTGTTTCTCGAGTCGATGGCGACACCTGCCGAGGCGAGGAGCACAGTTGGAACAAGCGGGATCAGGGCTGGAAAAAATCGTGGCGCAGTCCCTACGTCTGGCGCCGCGGGCTGAGGCGCCACTGATGGCCTGGCCTGTCGTCTGCGGTTCCGCCGTGGCCGAGCGCACACGAGCCTTGAGTTTCGAAGACGGAGTGCTGCGCGTGGAAGTCGCAGGTCAAGGGTGGAAAGCTGAATTGCAGGCTCTCGCGCCCCGCTATCTCGCCGTGATCAACCGCTATACGACCGAGGCGGTTCGCCGGATCGAGTTTGTAGTTGCGCCCGCGGAGAGCGCGGACAAAAGTCACCGCTGACGTCCGGCT
Source organism: uncultured Acidobacteriaceae bacterium (assembly GCA_963701935.1). Classification (GTDB taxonomy): domain Bacteria; phylum Acidobacteriota; class Terriglobia; order Terriglobales; family Acidobacteriaceae; genus Sulfotelmatobacter. The sequence goes on from CAVPBT010000011.1 coordinate 161,645, forward strand.
CCTTACTACTCTCATGAAAGTTACCGACAAAGACGTTGCCTACGTCGCCGACCTGGCCAATCTGGAACTCACTGAGGATGAGCGCGCCGGAATGCTGCGCGATCTGAACTCCATCCTCGAGTATGTCGACCGTCTCAACGAACTCGACACATCTGATGTGCCACCCATGGCGCAGGTGTCGGATCGCTACGGAGTGGACGAAGTAAAAGAGGGAAGCGCGCGCTTTGCCTATGCGAGCCGCGAAGATGTACTCGAAGGACTGCGCAAGTCGTTGCCGCATGAAGAGGCGCTTGGGAATGCTCCCGATGCTGACGAGGACTTCTTCCGAGTTCCGAAAGTGATTGAGCGTTAGCTCAGATTTCACGAAGTAGACCCGATGGACTTAACTTCACTCACGATCGATGTCGCTCGCAGCGCAGTGCAGGAGCGCAAGACGACGGCGCTCGCGCTGGCGGAGGCGCACTACGCCCGCATTAAGCAGGAAGACGGGCAGATCGGGGCGTTCCTGACGCTGTCGAAAGAGCGTGCCCTCGAGCAGGCGGACCGCATGGACAGAATGGCGGCAGAAGGCAAGACGCTGCCGCCCTTGGGCGGGGTTCCGGTTGGCATCAAGGACGTGATGAGTACTCGCGGGGTGCGTACCACCGCCGGGTCAAAGATTCTGGAGAAGTACATTCCGCCGTTCGACTGCACGGCCGTAGCGCGCATGGAATCTGCAGGGCGCCGTGGTGCTGGGCAAGATGAACTGCGATGAGTTTGCCATGGGCTCGTCAAATGAAAACTCGGCGTATCATCTGGTGCGCAATCCGCGCGATTTGAGCCGCGTGCCTGGAGGTTCTTCCGGCGGGTCAGCCGCGGCGGTGGCTGCGGACATGGCGGTCATTACCCTGGGCTCCGATACTGGCGGTTCGATCCGCCAGCCGGCCGCGTTTTGCGGCGTAGTGGGATTGATGCCGACTTATGGACGCGTCTCGCGCTACGGGCTGATCGCGTTCGCTTCGTCGCTCGACCACATTGGGCCGCTGGCAAAAACCGTCAAAGACGCGGCGATAGTGCTGCGCACGATCGCTGGGCGCGATCCGATGGACTCCACCTCTGCGGATGTGCCGGTGCCCGACTACGTTGCCGAACTCGACAAACCAGTGCGCGGAATGAAACTCGGCGTCGCGAAAGAGTATTTCGGCGAGGGCCTGGACGACGAAGTACGGCAGGCCGTGGAATCGGCGATCGACAAGCTGAAGAGCATGGGCTGCGAAATTGTGCCGGTTTCGTTGCCTCACACGCCGTACGCGATTCCAACGTATTACCTGATCGCGACCGCGGAGGCGTCGTCGAATCTGGCGCGCTACGATGGGGTGCGCTATAGCCATCGGGCGCGCGGTGTGAAGACGCTTTCGGAAATGTACCGGCGCAGCCGCGACGAAGGCTTCGGAGCCGAGGTGAAACGGCGCATCATGCTCGGCACGTATGCGTTAAGTGCCGGCTACTACGATGCGTACTACTTGAAAGCGCAGAAGGTAAGGACGCTGCTGACGCGCGATTTCGACGAGGCTTTCCGCAAGGTGGATGCGATTGTCACCCCGACCAGTCCGACGGCCGCCTTTCGCCTGGGCGAGAAGTCCAATGATCCACTGTCGATGTATCTAGCTGACATCTACACGGTGACCGCGGATTTGGCCGGTATTCCCGGGATTTCGGTGCCGTGCGGAGAAACGAAAGAGAAGTTGCCCATCGGCCTACAGATTCTAGGCAAGCATTTCGACGAAGCCAGTATTCTGCGCGTGGCGCATCACTACGAACAATCACTCCGATAGCGGTTCGTAATAACTCTCTCCGGCGCAAGCGCGGCAGAGGACTTTTCCGTCACGTCGAACTTCTCTGCGGAAGTTAATGCCTTCCCCGCATGCGTCACACGTTACGCGCTCGCCTTTATATCCGGGAAATTCTTCGGGCGGCAATTCGACTTTCACCCACTGCATCGTAAACAGATCATCGTCAGAGATCTCGCGGTAAGCCAGCATCTGCTGCTGGTTCTTGTCGGCGATCTCGGGATGCATCTCGCGAGCCAGAGATTTCGACGATTCCTTCGCCGCGATGCGGATCGCCTTGCCGTTGCTGACGTCCATAAACGTGGCCGCAACCTTGCCCCAATCGCGAAACTTCAAAGCGCGTTTGCCCAGGCGGCATCCGGTGACCACGCCGACCGCGTCGGTGGCGCAGCGGTCGATTTCGACGAAGGTCACGAGGCGCTTTCTGTCTTTTCCATGCGGATCGTCAATGCCGAGCATCTGAAGACCGAGCATCGCCAGACGAACCCCGAGAACTTGCCCGGCACAGACGTGCCCGTGGGCCTGTTCAGCGTCGCGTAGATATTCGTCGAGGGATTTCACAAGAGCAGCCGTCAGCTATCACTGTGAGCTTTCAGCTTAACATCGCCTGGTTATTTCCTTCTCCAGCGGATGCCGTCTTTCGTGATTTCGACGAGGATGCCCGCGTCGGCGAGTGCAGCGCGGATAGCGTCTGAAGTTTTAAAGTCGCGGGCGGTGCGCGCAGCCTTCATGTCGACAATCTTTTTCTCGATGTCGGCGTCCGAGCTTTGGCCCGACTGCAGTACTTCGCGCAACTCTTTGCTAACGCCTTTCTCGCGGCCTTCTGTCTGGGCCCACTCCAAGACGCGCTTCATCTTGGGTCCATCGTCATCGTCGAGCACGGCAAAGATCTCATCAAACTTTGCCAATACGGACAGCAGCGGAGCGACATCACCTTTCTTGATTCCACCTGCGTCGAACGCGGCGTTGGCCTGGCGTACCATCTCGAAGATCGCGGCCTGCGCCTGCGCAGTATTGAGGTCATCATCCAGGGCAGCAGTCATGCGCTCGACGGTCTGCGCGGCGAGAGCCTGCATCTCGGAACTGGATCCCTCAGCGAAGGTACCCGCGCTCAAGCGAAGGCGAAAATTGCGCAGCCGCTCAACGGAAACCGCCGCCTGCTTCAAGCCGTCGAAAGTGAAATTCAACTGGTTCCGGTAGGGAACCGAGGTCAGCAGATATCGGATCGACGAGGGTTTATGTCCCTTGAGCACCAGGTCGCGAAGCGTGAAGAAATTCCCCAGACTCTTCGACATCTTCTCGCCTTCGACCAATAGAAAACGCGCATGGAACCAAAAGTTCGCGAATGGCTTGCCGGTAAAGGATTCCGACTGCGCGATTTCGTTTTCATGATGGGGGAAAATCAGGTCTTCCCCGCCCGCGTGCAGGTCGAAACTCTCTCCCAGTTGCTCCATCGACATGACGGAGCACTCCAGATGCCAGCCCGGACGTCCCGGCCCGATCGACGTCTCCCACGTAGACTCGCCAGGTTTTGGCGCTTTCCACAGTGCGAAGTCACGCGCGCTATCTTTGTCGTACTCGTCGACGTCTACTCGAGCGCCGTCGAGCATGTTGCCGAAATCTTTTTTCGAGAGCTTGCCGTATTCCGGAAACTTGGCGATGCGGAAGTAGTAAGAGCCGTCGTCGGTGCGGTAGGCGACGCCCCGCTCCACCAGAGCGGCGACAAAGGCCGCCATTTCCGGAATGTGTTCCGTGGCGCGCACCAGAATCGGTTCCTCAATGCCGATCATCGCGGCATCTTCGAGGAATGCCTTCTCATACTTTGCCGTGTATTGCTGGACGCTTACGCCGTCGCGCGCCGCATTGCGGATAATCTTGTCGTCCACGTCGGTGATGTTCATGACGTGGCGCACGGTGTATCCGCTCTGCCGGAAGAAGCGTCGCAGAAGGTCGACCGCGACGAACGTTCGAAAATTGCCGATGTGTCCGTAGTCGTAAACGGTCGGACCGCAGGCGTACATGCGGACTTCGCGGTCGCGCTGAGGACGGAACTCTTCAATCTGCGACGACATGGTATTAAAAAGACGAAGCGCCATAGGGATTTCGAGCACCAGAAAACGAACTAAGCTTGAGCGAACTAAGCTTGAACGAACTAAAGATTCTAGGGTCGGCGCGGAAGTGGGTCAAATCGGCGTCAGACAGCCGGATTCCGGGCCGGGGGCAAGGCGTGGGTATGCTCACGCAAGCGCTTCTGCACCAGAATGAGGTAGTGCAGCGCGGAGACGATGGTGAACCAGAAGGTGGCGCGGAGAAACTCCGTCCGCGCGATCCATATCCCGCGCAGGGGGCGGATCTCGTAGAGCAAAACGAAAAATACGGCCGCGATCTGCGAAAACGTATTGGCTTTGCCAAAGATGCTGGGACGGAAGTTTCGCAATCCGGCAATCGCAAACAAGACCGCGCTAGCGGCGAGAATCGAAATGTCGCGGCTGAACACCACCACCGTGAACTTCCACGGGATCTTGTGCAGGATGGAGAGCACGAGAAACATAGTGCTCAACAAAAGCTTGTCGGCAATCGGATCAAGATACTGCCCAAGCAACGTTTGCTGATGCAACGTCCGGGCCAGCAGTCCGTCCAATCCGTCGCTAAACCCGGCGACCACGAAGACCACCAAAGCCCAGAGGTACCGCCCATCCACGAGATGAATCACGATGAACGGAACGAAGATCATCCTCAGAAGAGTGAGTTGGTTGGGGGCTGTGAAGATTTGCGAGAGCTTCACGCACGCTCCTTCGAAGCATGCGATCCAGAGTTGCTAGAGGTGTGGTCCTGGTTCCCCGGGGCTAGCGCCACAGACGGCTCGAGTCCGGTCTTGGCGAGGAAGCGTTGCGAGAGAGAAGGCAGACTGCCGTCGGGTAGGTCGAGTTCGACGCGCTCAATGCGGTGCATGGGGAAGAAAACGACAGCCGGAGTGAAGGGCTCGCCGTCTCTGACCATCACCGCTAGATCCTCGAAAGAAGCGAGCTCCGCCCCGCTCAAGCTGAGGCCTTCGGCGGCGAGGGCGAGAATCATTCCCCAGAATTTCTCTCGTGGATTGCACAGGGTCGCAATCACCAGCGCGCCGTGCACAAAGGGTTCAGGCATTTTAGCCGATGCGACGGGAGCGCCGATTGCCGAGTCGTTTTGCACAGTAAGATTGTCGCCGGGTGAGGCGCGCATTGCAAATGGCAGCGCTCTTGGTGAAAAATCCTCTTCCTCTTCCGCGTTTTACAGCGGACTCCGGTATGCTGGGCGGACATGGAACCCGCACCCTCCAGTCCGGCTATCGAATTCCGTGATGTATCTTACCGTGTCGCCAGCACGCAAGTACTTTCCGAATTTAATTTGCAGGTTCAATGTGGCGAGACGCTTGTGCTGCTGGGGCGCAGCGGGTCGGGCAAGACGACATCGCTCAAGCTGGTCAATCGTCTGCTCTCTCCCACTTCCGGGGAGATCCGTGTGAAGGGCGCGTCTAACGCGGAAGGCGACGTGATCCGCTTGCGACGCAGTATCGGCTATGTCATCCAGGATGTTGGGCTGTTCCCGCACTTTACGGTAGAGCGGAATATCGGTCTGGTCCCGAAGATCGAAGGATGGCCGGAGGATCGAATTCGAGCCCGCGTTGGAGAGTTACTGCAAACCGTCGGACTCGCGGCCGATACGGCGTCGCGCTATCCGCATCAGCTATCGGGCGGGCAGCGGCAAAGAGTCGGCGTGGCACGGGCCTTGGCGGCGGATCCAGAAATGCTGCTGATGGATGAGCCTTTCGGCGCGCTCGACCCTCTGACGCGCGACGAGTTGCAGCGCGAATTCCTCCTGCTGCAGCAAAGACTCCATAAGACGGTGGTATTTGTCACTCACGATCTGCGCGAGGCTTTGCGGCTGGGAACACGCATTGCGCTCATGGAGGCGGGACGGTTGGTTACAGTTCTCTCGCCGGCAGAGTTCCTACGCTCCACCGATACATTGGCGGCGGCATACGTGAGAGCGTTTGGGGAAGGCTTGGAGTCGGCCGCCAACCGAGGCACTTCATGAACGTCTTTCGCTTCATGTTGCAGAATCGCGGCCAGGTGCTTGAACTGACCTTCGAGCACCTGCGACTGGTCGGCTTCTCCACACTGTTCGCGATGCTGATCGGGATCCCGTTGGGAATTGCGATTGCCCACCGGCCGCGATTCAACAAGCCCGTCCTGGCGAGCGCGAACATCATTCAGACGATTCCCAGTCTCGCTCTCTTCGGATTCCTACTGCCTGTGCCCTGGTTGGGCGCACGCTCAGACCGGCTGGCCATCCTGGCGCTTACGTTGTACGCGCTTCTGCCGATTATCAGGAATACGTATACCGGGATCCGCGGAGTCGATCCCGCCGTCGTGGAAGCAGGAAGAGGCATGGGGCTCACGGAATCTCAGCTTTTGCTCCAAGTAGAGCTGCCGCTGGCGGTGAGTGTGATCCTCTCCGGAGTGCGCGTGGCCATCGTTATCTCAGTCGGGTTGGCGACGATTGCCGCAGCGATTGGCGCCGGCGGTCTCGGCGAGTTTATCTTCCGAGGTCTCGCAATGGTCGACAACAGAGTCATCCTTGCAGGAGCCATTCCGGCGGCTATTTTGGCGCTGGTGGCCGATTTCGGCGTGGGATGGCTGGAGAGGCGACTCCAGCCGCGATGACCAGACGTCGATTGCATCTCTGCTGGTCAGTTCTAGCGCTGCTGCTATCGCTGCCGTCCTGTTCTTCCTCCCACGAGAACCGCATCGTCGTGGGCTCCAAGAATTTCACCGAGTCCTTCATCCTGGGCGAGATCATCGCGCAGCAGATCGAGGCTCACACCAATCTGAAGGTCGATCGGCGCTTCTACTTGGCTGGAAGCTACATCTGCCAGCAGGCGATTCTGGCCGGGCGAATCGATGTGTATCCGGAATATACGGGCACGGCGCTCACCGCGATTCTCAAGCAGAATGCCAGCGGTGATAAGGACGACGTATATCGACGAGTCAAAAGTGAATATGAACATCGCTTCGGGCTGACGCTTGGACCGTCTCTCGGATTCAACGATACGTTTGCGATGGAGATCCGCGGTGAAGACGCTCGCCGCCTGAACCTCAAGACTCTGTCGCAGGCGACGCAGTTTGCACCACAATGGCGCGCCGGGTTCGGTTATGAGTTCATGGAGCGACCCGACGGATATCGAGGATTGGCAGCCATCTACGGACTGCACTTCGCCGAACAGCCACGCATTATGGATCTCGGCCTGCTCGCGCGGGCGCTCAAAGATCATCAGATCGACCTGGCGGCAGGCAACGCCACCGACGGGTTGATTCCGGCTTTAGATCTGTTCGTGCTGGAAGACGATCGCCATTATTTCCCTCCCTATGAGGCGGTGCCAGTGATACGAATGCAGATTGTGCGGCAGCATGCAGAGGTCGCGCAGGCGCTCGCGGAGTTGGCAGGGAGGATTTCCGACGAAGAGATGCAACGCATGAACTACGCAGTCGATGGCCAGCACCGCGACGCAGCGGCAGTCGCGCGCGAATTCCTGAGAAACAAGGGACTCGTGCACTGAAAACCCCGATGCCAGCGCACGGACTCAGATCACCAATTCTCCGCGCATGGTGAGCACCGCATTGCCCTTAAGGATGACCCGGTCGCCGGCCATCTCGCACCAGAGTTCACCTCCGCGCTCCGAGAGTTGTCGAGCATGCAACTGCGATTTCCCCAATCGTTGCTCCCAGTACGGAGTCAGCGCGCAATGGGCCGAGCCGGTCACGGGATCTTCGGGCATGCCGTAGCTTGGCTTGAAGTAGCGCGATACGAAATCAACTTTCTCTCCGGGCGCGGTGACCGCGACAACCGCAGGATGCAGCAGTTCCAGGCGCGAGAAGTCTGGGCGTATGTTCTGGATGTCCGTCTCGTTCGCGTAGATCGCGACGTAGATGTCATTCACTTCCCATAGCTCGGACGGCCGAGGTCCCGGCCCGAGCGCTTCGATCAAACCGTCCGGCATTCCGTCACAGCGCTTCGGGGGCAGGGCAGGAAAGTCCAGCGCCAGGAGATCGCCGTCCTTACGAACGATAAGTAATTCGCTGTGACGCGTCTCAAAGTGAACCGTGTCGAGCCCAGGCTTCAGCACATTCAGCACCACATACGCCGCAGCCAGGGTCGCGTGCCCGCAGAGGCAGACCTCCCCGCGAGGCGTAAACCACCGCAGTTCATAATGGCCGGCGTTCGGCACGAAAAATGCTGTCTCAGAAAGATTATTTTCTGCGGCGACTTTACGCAGAGTCCAATCATCTAACCACCCTTGAAGAGGACAGACCGCGGCGGGATTACCCCGGAGCGGCTCGTCGGTGAATGCGTCGACGTGAAACAAGGGAATACGCATTGCATTGATTGTACTGGTCGCTTTCACGATGATCGTGGCTGCCTGTCACCTTGGTTGCTAGCTGTTGTGGGGCAGTGATAATCTCTCAGACCTCGTCTTCTGGGGGACGAATGACCCGTCCGGCGCGGGATTCCGACGGGTTCTGCCAGCACGTGTGTCGCTGGGTTCGCCACAACCCACGATGTAGTCCGGGCTCGAGTTCGCCGTTTCATCCAACCCGTTCGCGAGGAGGACGAATGCTTGCCACTCAAAGCGATGCCATGACCCGGCAACAACTACTGGAGCGGGTATGCGATGCCCGGCGTCGAAGTGACGCCCTCTTCCACATCGTGCGGTCAGATTCGATGTACGAGCGACCCATACCAGAGCGGCATCGCATCATTTTCTATGTTGGACATCTCGAGGCCTTTGACTGGAACCTGCTGCACGAAAATGTTCTAGGTCTGAAAAGCTTCCACCCTGAATTTGACCGTTTATTCGCCTTTGGCATCGATCCCGTAGCAGGTGGATTGCCCTCGGACCAACCGTCCGACTGGCCGTCTCTCGAGGCCGTGCGCGACTACGTGAGCAGGATTCGCACCGCGCTCGACGAGAAGTTAGCCGACGGGCAGCTGGAATCGTATAGTCAGACCCGCGACGCTTTTGCGCTTGACACACTGCTCAACGTGGCCATTGAGCATCGCTTGATGCATGTCGAGACACTAGCCTACATGCTGCACCAGTTACCGCTCGATCGGAAAGTCCCGCAAGAAAGTTCCCTCAATCCTGTCACTCCTCCCGTCGATCATCAGATGATTTCAATTCCTGCCGGGACGGCGACGCTCGGCCTTTCCCGTGGAGGCGAGACCTTCGGTTGGGACAACGAATTCGAAGCGCATACCGCTCACGTGCCGGCTTTCGAGATCGATCGGTACGAGGTAACCAACCGGCAGTACCTCGAGTTCATGACCGCGGGCGGGTATGAGACGCGCGCGTTCTGGAGCGACGATGATTGGAGTTGGAAGACCGCGCATGCGATCTCTCATCCAGTGTTCTGGACCAAGGCGCGCGGCGGATGGCAATACCGCACGATGTTCGAAGATGTGCTCCTGCCTTTGGACTGGCCGGTTTATGTGAGTCATGCTGAGGCAGCCGCGTATGCGCGTTGGGCAGGCAAAGCGCTACCCACCGAGGAGCAGTGGCATCGTGCAGCCTACGGGGCTCTGGACGGCACCGAGAGAAATTATCCGTGGGGTAATCAAGCTCCCACGGACAGCCTCGGCAATTTCGCTTTCCATCACTGGAACCCCACGCCGGTGAATGCATTTCCGGCTGGCCGCAGCGCGTTCGGCGTGGATGACTTGTTGGGCAACGGATGGGAGTGGACGGCCACTGTCTTCGCCCCATTCCCCGGTTTCGAATCTTTCCCGTTCTACCGCGGTTACTCGGCTGATTTTTTTGATGGCAAACACTTCGTCATGAAGGGCGGCTCGCTGCGCACGGCGGCGTGCATGCTGCGGCCCACATTTCGCAACTGGTTTCAGGCGCACTACCAGTACGTGTACGCCGGGTTCCGCTGCGTGAGTCACTGATCTACCCGAATCCGATCGAAGGAGTTGGCAAATGCTCGTTCATGCGATCCCCTCCAATGTCTCATACGAATTTGCGGCGGATGTTCGCGCCGGACTGACTCGCACGGGACAGAAAGAACTTCCCTCGAAATATCTCTACGATAATGTCGGCTCAGCGCTGTTTGAGGTGATCAGCCACTTGCCCGAGTACGGGCTTACGCGGGCCGACGAGCGATTGTTGCGGCGGCACGCCGACGAGATCGTGGACCGGGTTGCCGGGCCCGTTGCGGTTGCAGAACTGGGGAGCGGTAGCGGCAGGAAGACCCGCTGGCTGCTCGAAGCGCTTTGCCGGCGCCAGAGCACGTCTTACTATCCGGTTGAGATCTCGCACTCAGCTCTGGTCATGTGCGAACGGGAACTGAGTGACATTGATGCGATCAGCATTGTGGGTTTTGAGCGCGAGTATCTCGACGGCTTGCTGGAAGTGGCCGCCTACCGCAAAAGCGGCCAGCGGCTGTTCGTGCTGTTCCTGGGCAGCACCATCGGGAACTTCGATCGCCCGGCGGGAGTGAAGTTCCTGTCGGACGTCCGGCGCATTCTTGAGCCGGGTGACTCCCTCCTGCTTGGAACAGACCTGGAGAAGCCGAGCGCGCAATTGATCGCAGCCTACGACGATGAACTCGGAGTCACAGCAGCGTTCAATCTCAACTTGCTCAGCCGTGTCAATCAGGAGTTGGGCGCCGATTTTGATCTGCGCGAGTTCACTCACATAGCCAGGATCAATCCGGATGCGCGGAGTGTCGAGATGCATCTCGAGTCCAAGCGCCGGCAAATCGTGAGCATCCCAGCGGCAGAGGTTGTGGTCGAGTTCCTCGAAGGCGAAACCATCTGGACAGAAAGCAGCCATAAGTATTCAGCCGGCGAAGTAATCCAGACGGCGCGCGACGCCGGCTTCCGCTGCGAGGTGCAATGGATCGATGAGCAGTGGCCGTTTGCCGAGAACCTGCTCATTGCGGAGTGAGCGTGGTTGCTGAGGTGAGGTCGCTAAGATACTCCCGTTTTGCGCCACGCGCGCAGGTTGATCGCGCTCATCACCATGCAGAATATGTTGGCCGGAATGAATCCCATTTGGGCGGTTTTGAATCCTATGACGCACACGACAATGCTATTGAGGCCGGCCAATGCCCAGCCCTCCCAACACCGTCGCCCCACCAGAACCGTGGACGCGACGGTCAATACACAAGATAAATAATCGAGCCGCAACACAGATGAAGACCTCCAAAAACATTGTGCGGGAAGGACGCGGCTCTTGACTGTGATTGTGCCCTTTCGTTACATGACTGTAGTCACTTGACCCGGAATCGCAACGTGTTCGCGGAGGAACCGATGCCCGCAAAATGCACTCACCTGAATCAGATCAAGACCACTGAGACGAAAACGCACGTCTGCGAAGAATGCGTTAAAACCGGCGACACTTGGGTGCATTTGCGCTTGTGTCTTTCCTGTGGGCATGTCGGCTGTTGCGATTCCTCCAAGAACAAGCACGCCACCAAGCATTTTCACAAGACACAGCACGCTCTCATCCGCTCGATTGAGCCGGGAGAATCCTGGGTCTGGTGTTATGTGGACGAAATCGAAGCCGGGGAAATCGGAGCCTGAGGTCTCGAGAGCGATAATCACGCAACCGAATGCGGGCTCAGGTATCTAATCAGTTTATTAGGGTCCTTTCTGTCTAGTTTTGCCGCTGCATTCTTAGCTGTTGGGAACGACCATGCCGAAGCCGATCTTGCTGACTGTTGACGATGATCCCGATGTCTTGCGGGCGATCGAGCGCGATCTCCGATCGCAGTACGGCGCTGAATATCGTGTCGTCAGCAGCGATTCTCCGCAAGGCGCGCTGGACTTGCTCAAGGCGCTGAAAATTCGCAACGACGGCGTCGCTCTTCTGCTTGCCGATCAGCGCATGCCGCACATGGATGGGGTCGCATTCCTACAGCAGGCGCGGCAAGTATTCCCCGACGCGAAGCGGGCGTTGCTGACCGCTTATGCCGACACTAACGCAGCGATCAGCGCCATCAACCAGGCCAATCTCGACTATTTCTTCATGAAGCCGTGGGACCCTCCCAGCGAAAACCTTTATCCACAATTGGACGACCTGCTCGGCGACTGGCGGGCTTCCTATCATCCCGGTTTTCAGGGCATACGAGTATTGGGTACGCGGTGGTCGCCGCGCTCCTACGAACTGCGGGACTTTCTGGCTCGCAGCCACGTTCCGTACCAGTGGATCGACGTGGAAGGCGCTGCCAACGATCCGGAAACGAAAATCCTGCTTGACGCCTTGGGTCCGGATGCGGCGGACCTCCCCGTCGTTCTGTTTTTGGATGGGACCAAGCTGCTCCACAGCGCGCCAGCCGAAGTTGCACAAAAAGTGGGTTTCCGGACACGCGCCGAAACTGCCTTCTACGACCTGGCAATTGTGGGCGGAGGCCCGGCCGGTCTAGCCGCTGCCGTTTACGGCGCTTCTGAAGGCTTGCATACGGTGATGGTCGAAAAAGAAGTTCCGGGAGGCCAGGCGGGAATGAGTTCTCGGATCGAGAACTATCTCGGCTTTCCCGCCGGGCTGAGCGGCGGCGATCTAGCTCGCCGTGCCGTGGCGCAGGCGAAGCGGTTTGGAGTCGAAATCCTGGCACCGCAAGAGGCGGTCGGCATTCGCGTTGAAGGTCCCTACCGCATCATCAAACTGGCCGACGGCAACGAGATCTCCTGTCACGCCCTGATGATTGCCAGTGGTGTGCAATGGCGGCGACTGGAAGCTCCCGGGGTCGACCGCTTGCAAGGAGCCGGGGTTTACTACGGTGGCGGCTCTACGGAGGCGCTCTCGTGCAAGGGCGAGGTGGTCTACGTTGTGGGTGGCGCGAATTCTGCGGGCCAGGCTGCCATGAATTTTGCGAAGTACGCGGACCGCGTCGTAATTCTTGTCCGCGGAGATTCCCTGTCCAGCACGATGTCGCAATATCTGATCGACCAGATCAAGGAAACGCCGACTATTCAACTGTGGACTCACGCCTCGGTTGCGGAGGTACACGGCGACACTCACCTGGAAGAAGTCTCCGTTCTCTGCACCGACACCAATAAAGTGGAGCGCGTTCCGGCCAGCGCGATGTTTATCTTTATTGGAGCCCTGCCGCGAACCGACTGGCTCGCCAGCACCATTGTGCGAGACGATCGCGGGTTCATTCTGACCGGTCCTGACGTGATGCAAGCCGGGCAGCGTCCCAAAGATTGGGCGCCTGATCGCGATCCCTTCCTGCTCGAGACGAATGTGCCCGGCATATTCGCGGTCGGTGATGTGCGGCACGGCTCCGTCAAACGAGTGGCGTCCGGAGTTGGCGAAGGATCTGTAGCGGTTCAGTTCATCCATCAGTACTTGAGCAAGGTATAAATGGCCGACACATTGGAACTGTTGCGTCGTGTCCCAACTTTTGAAGGATTGCCTGACGACCAGATCACATGGTTCCTCAGTCAATCGGAAGAGCTCCACCTCAAACCCGGTGAGTTCTATACGCGCCAGGGTGACCCCGCCGACAGGATGTCTGTCATCCTCGAGGGCAACGTGGAAGCACGAGGGGAGTTGAATGGCGAATCCTTCGTCCTCGGGCTGAAAGCGGGCGACGTCACTGGCAAGCTCCCGTTTTCGAGAATGAAACTGTTCCCCCTGAGCGGGCGCGCCACCAGTGACAGCTTCATCCTGCGATTTCCGACATCCTCGTTTCCCGAACTTATTCAGAAGATGCCCGAGCTGACGCAGCGTCTCGTGGGACTGATGTCGGACAGGATCCGGGAAACGACTCGCTTCGAACAGCAACGCGATCGGCTGGTCGCGCTCGGCAAGCTCTCGGCGGGTCTCGCCCACGAACTCAACAATCCCGCTTCTGCGGCGAAACGAGCAACCAGCCAGCTCCGCGCCATTCTGAAGCGGGTCCGCGACGCCAGTCTCGAGTTGGGCAGGCGAGATTTAACCCCGACGCAAAAGGCAGAAATTGAAAAGTTGGAGGCGTCGCTGGTCCAGACGGATGGTCCTCCGCTCGACGCTCTCGCCGCCAGCGATCTGGAAGATCAGCTCGACTCCTTACTGCGCAGCCACGGGCAAAATGATTTGTGGCAACTCGCCGCCGATCTCGCAAAGAAGAACTTCAAGCCGGAGTCGTTGGAACAGATCTTTGCAACGCTCGACGCCGATACTGCGCGGGCCGCGCTGGTGCGAATTTCATCGTCGGTGGAGATTGCCGACTTGCTCAACCAGATTGAGAGCAGCACGTCACGAATCTCCGATCTGGTGGGCGCCATCAAGGAATACACCTTCATGGATCAGGCTCCGGTGCAGAACGTGGACATCGTCAAGACTCTCGAGACCACGCTCACCATCTTGAATCACAAGCTCAAGCGCGGGGTCACCGTGCAGCGGGACTATCCGAAGATTCCACTGCTCGTGAATTCCTTCGGCAGCGAACTGAATCAGGTCTGGACCAACATCATCGACAATGCCATCGACGCGATGGGAGGAAAGGGTGAGTTGCGCGTGCGCGCCTACAGCGACGACAAGTGTGCCGTGGTGGAAATCGCCGACAATGGCCCCGGAATTTCACCCGAAGTCGAGCCCCACATTTTTGAGCCTTTCTTCACCACGAAGGGAGTGGGGGAGGGAACTGGCCTGGGCCTCGATACGGTGCAGAGAATCGTGAAGAAGCACCGCGGCAATATTCAGGTGCAGTCCGAACCCGGAGATACGCGTTTTCAAGTGTGGCTGCCGCTGGCGGAAAGTGTTGCTTGATTGCTCGCCGTCCCGGAGGATCTGCTCGCGATCGGGTTGGTCCTGCTTCTCGTTTCCCGCCTTCTGAATTACCCTGAATACTCTCTGGAAAGTGATTCGAGGCGCGCCCGCATGGATGTTTACCTAATCGACGGTACCTATGAACTGTTCCGGCACTTTTTCGCCGTGCCCGCGTCACAAGACGTCAACGGTCAGGAAATCGGCGCGGTTCGCGGCGTTCTCACATCCGTGCTGTCGATGATCGACAAGGGGGCGACTCACCTCGGGGTTGCGACCGACCATGTGGTGGAGTCCTTTCGCAACAATCTCTATCCCGGCTACAAGACCGCTGAAGGCGTGGAGCCTGAGTTGCTTTCGCAGTTCCCTCTTCTTGAGGAAGCCCTGGCGGCCATGGGAGTGGTGGTGTGGCCCATGGTCGAGTTCGAAGCCGATGACGCACTCGCCTCGGCCGCCGCAAAATCCGCCCAGGATGCTCATGTTGGACGTGTCTTCATTTGCACGCCCGACAAAGATCTAAGTCAGTGCGTTGTGGACACGCGCATTGTTCAAATGGATCGAAGGAAAGAACTGGTTCGCGATGAAGCCGGCGTTGTCGCCAAGTTTGGCGTGAGTCCGCACTCGATCCCCGACTACCTGGCCGTTGTCGGCGACAGTGCAGATGGTTTCCCCGGCGTCTCGGGATGGGGGCAAAAGGCCGCTGCCCTGGTGCTGGCGCAGTACCCGCACCTCGAAGACATTCCGAAAGACTGGCACGAATGGGATCCTTCCATTAAAAGAGCCCGCGCGCTCTCCGAATCGCTGTTTAGTGCATGGGACGACGCCCTGCTGTTTCGCACTCTGGCGACCCTGCGCGCCGATGTGCCGGTGTTCGACACCGTTGACAATCTGCGCTGGAAGGGACCGCTCCCGGCCTTTGAAGAACAATGCCTCCGATTGAGGGCGCCCGATCTGCTCCGCCGCACGAGGACCGCAGCTTCCAGGCGACCGGAATAATCCAGCCGTGCCCGAGGCCCCGGTCCGCATGATAAAATCCTGTCTGGACACCAAGTGTCCGACGCCGGGCATCCGGCGTTGCAACCGAACAAGTTGCGAGCGAACAAGAAGTAGGCGCGTAGCTCAGTTGGTTAGAGCGCTACCTTGACACGGTAGAGGTCAGGAGTTCGAGTCTCCTCGTGCCTACCATATCCTTCGATCCGTTGCCCAAATCCCCCGAATCCCATCTGATTTCATCGGCTACTGTTTTTAGCCCGTCTGGGTTACTATCCGCAGCATGCAAGCGCATGCAACGTCTTGGAAGCACCTCGCGATCACAATCCTCTTTGTTGCTGCATATGGAGGAACGTTAGCGGCTCAATCGAAGACGTCAGGTGGGGAACCGCCGTCAGGAACCGTGCATGTCGACGCAACGCCCGGGCATGCCATCAACTCGTTCGATCCCGACAGCGCTCTTGGCAGCTCCATTGATGTTCTCTCCCATGCCGACATCGATAAGGTTTATACGCCGCACATCATTCAGGAGTCGCTCTCCGCGGGCTGGGGGCCGATCACTTATCGCAACAACTCCGAGCTACGCATGGCCGCCTGGCACTGGACCGAGAACGGAACGTGGAGCGATGCAGCCCACAAGAGCGGATATTTTACCGGCAGCACGGAACTCAAAGAGCCGGTGCGCTACATCCTCTCCTACGCATTGCCCCACCGTGGTTTCTCCACCAGTGGAGACCGCCCCCTGCAAGGTCCGAATCTCAGCTACTGGAAGAGCAATCCGTACCTGACCAGCAAGTTCACAGGAGAGAGCGACGCGCTGCACCCGCAATGGGTTGTCGTGGATCTGAAAGCTGAAAAGCCGGTGAACGCAATCCGCATCGCGTGGGCGAGCCCGTATGCCACGAGCTATCAGGTGGAGTATTGGGTGGGGAAACGCGCGCTCGACTTTGATGGCGGCCCTCAGGGCGAGTGGAAGACCTTTCCCTCTGGCGCCATCAGAAACGCTCAAGGCGGGTCGGCGAATCTGAAGCTTGCCGAGGCGCCAGTGACCACTCAGTATGTGCGCGTCTTGATGACGGAATCGTCGAACACCTGCGACCTGCACGGAGCGGACGACGTCCGCAACTGCGTGGGATACGCGATTCAGGAAATCCGTGTGGGCAGTATCGACTCCAGCGGCGCCTTTGCCGAAGTCCAAAAGAATTTCGGCGACAGACCAACCAGCTTTACGACATCATCGATCGATCCCTGGCACTCGGCCACTGACGTCAACGCCACTGGCAGCTACCAGCACAGCGGCTTTGATCTCTTCTTCACCAGCGGACTGACCAACAATCTTCCAGCGATGATTCCGGTCACCATGCTTTACGGGACACCGGACGATGCTGCCGCCCAGATTGCCTACATCGAAAAGCGGGGCTATCGCATTGGATACGTCGAGCTGGGGGAGGAGCCGGATGGCAAACATGCCATGCCGGAAGACTACGGCGCGTTATACGTCCAATGGGCTGCGGCAATCCACAAGGTTGATCCTCAACTCAAGCTGGGCGGGCCGGTCTTTGAAGGCGTGAATGAAGATATCCGCGTTTGGCCTGATGCGCAGGGCCGGGGCTCCTGGATGGGCCGCTTCGTAGACTACTTGAAGGCGCATGGCCGCATTTCTGACCTGGCCTTCGTGTCGTTCGAGCACTATCCGTTCGAACCTTGCGACATCACCTGGAAGACCTTATACACGCGAACCTCAGCTGATGAAGCACATCCTGCAGGTGTGGAGAGACGACGGTGTCCCCAAAGAAGTTCCGCTCATGGTGACTGAGAACCATCTGGCTGCCGGCCTCACCGGACCGATGACGACAATCTTCGCGGCCCTGTGGCTGGCCGATAACGTCGGCTCCTTCTTCGAGGGCGGAGGCGCCGCCTTCTATCACTCGCCCGATTCAACCGCAGGGCATTCAGAAGACTTGTCTGGGTTGGTCCTCGTGGTCGAATTTTGTTTCTAACGAGGACTACGACATCCTGGGATATACGTCGCCGTATTACGCGGCGCATATGATCAACCAGGAATGGGTGCAGCGCCGCTCCGGCGTGCACTACATGTTCCCTTCAACCACGGACATCAAGGATGCCGAAGGCAATGTGCTGGTAACGACCTACGCGGTGCACCGTCCGGATGGGAATTGGTCGATCATGCTGGTGAACCGCGACGAGACGAATCCGCACAGCGTACGCGTGCAATTTGACAGTTCGAAAAGCAAACAGAGCGTGACGTTTTCCGGGCCGGTGAGCTTCGTGACTTTCGGAAGCGAGCAGTATGTCTGGATTGACGACGGCCCAAACAGCCACGCGGATCCAGATCACCCGCCGGTCGCCGCAACTCTGGAGGCAGGTTCGCAGACTGCGTTCATTTTGCCGAAGGCATCCATCACCGTGTTGAGAGGGAAGGTCGCGGCGTTCAAGGACTGACGCCGCCGATCGGAATTGTCTCACCATCGACGTGGAGTCGATGGTGACAAGCTGAGTTCTACCTCGACAGGGTAGACACATCTGTTTCGCGTGTCCTGCCGCACTGAACGCTTCAATCTCTCTGAGATTTTCCAAGGCGTTACGGGCCATTCCGGGTTCATAACAGGTCTACGAATCTTGCCGACGATCACCGTAGCGCGCCGGTTCATGATCTCGAGATTCGAGAGACAATAGATGACAATCAAATGACAAGCCGTCAACATCGCGTTGCTGCCCGCTCGCGTCTAAGACCCGTACGCTGAAAAAACCGCTACACAGCTGAGCTCTTGAGATGCCCGTGGAGTCAGGCATCAGAGCTCGGTTCTCAAGACCAAAATTCAATGCATTTTCACAAAGGATGATTTATGAAGAACGTGTATCTCACATATGTACTTACAATTATGTCAGTACTGAATGGTGCTTTGGCAACTGCCAAGCCGACAAACCAGCCATCCTCTTCCAGGCGACTGACGATTTCCGCGACACTGTCCTCCGCAGTCGTAGGCGTGAGTTATAACGCCACGTTCACGGCAAGCGGCGGGAAAGCGCCCTACCACTTCTCGCTCGCCTCGGGGCAACTGCCCTCCGGCCTGGTTCTCGGCGGGACAACCGGAACCATCTCGGGGACCCCTAGCACTGCGGGAACGTTCAGCTTTACCGTTGCCGCTTTCGACGCCCGTTCTCGATCGGGCGTGCAGTCCTTCCAAGTGACTGTCTCGAATCCCGTGACGGTGGCGGTTAGCCCAACAACAGATACATTGCTATCTGCAGCGACCGCGCAATTTAGTGCCGTGGTGAGCAACACATCCAATGTGGCCGTAACGTGGACGGCGTCTGCCGGAACCATTTCAAGCGCGGGCCTCTATCAGGCTCCGACGGTCAGCGGCAACACAACCGCGACGATCACTGCGACCAGCGCATCGGACCCGACCAAGACCGGAACGGCATCCGTAACGATAACGCCGCCACCCCTCATCGTCACGACCACATCGCTATCGGGCGCCACCGCCGGAACTGCGTATTCGAGCACAGTGACAGCTTCCGGAGGCACGCTCCCTTACAACTGGACGCTCACCTCCGGCGCGGTCCCCACTGGCATCGCCTTACAGTCGACCGGAGTGCTTTCGGGAAACACGAATCAGACGGGGCAATTCAGTTTCACCCTGCAGGTGGCGGATTCCTCTTCGCCGCAGCAGACCACATCCCAGCCGTTCAGGCTCACCGTCAGCAAGAGCCTGCTGCCTCCGGCAAGTCTGTTCGGATTCACGGAGACGAATACCTCGACCAATAACTTTCCAACCGTGAGCTATGGAATGCAGCGCTTCTGGGATTCGCCGCCGTTGCAGTGGCCGTCGCTCAATCCTGCGTCTGGAGTGTTTGATTTCACCAACCTGGATTCCGCGCTGGCGCAAGCCTTCTCCAGTGGCGTTCAAGAGGGACTGTACACGCTAGCCCGTACTCCTTCGTGGGCCACGTCCGATCCGGCAAACACGTCTTGCCATTATGTAACGGCACCCTCCGGCGGAGGCGCTGGACAGTGCGATGCTCCCATTGATCTGAACAGCGATGGCACCGGAACGGACGCAATCTGGAAGGCTTGGATCACGGCCATTGCTACCCACGTTAACAATCCCGCGTACTTGAAGACGCACGCTCACATCAAGTACTGGGAAATCTGGAATGAACCCGATGCCACGTTCTACTGGTCTGGCAGCTTTGCCCAATTGGCTCGCCTGACGGAAGATGCGAAATGCATTATCACCGGCCGCGGCGTGATGCATGAAAGCGGCAATGGTACCGCGACTCCCTGCACTGCCGCTGCAATCGATCCCGCAGCCCAGATCGTCATGGCATCCGGGCACGCGGACAGTCCGTCAAACCTGGCGTTCGCACAGAACCAGCTGTATTGCAACGCTTCGCCCAAGTCGTCGCAGTTGCCCTGTCCGAATCCTCCGAATGCAACTGCCGCGGCGGTCGACATCGTCAACTTCCACATGAAACCCGGTAACGCCACCGGAAACCATTGCCCGGTGCCCGTTCCTTGCACTCCCGAAACCGGCATGCAGTCCTACGTGGCCAACGCTCGTGGCATCCTGCAGCCCGCGGAACTCGCCAAGCCACTGTGGGATGGCGAGGCATCGTACGCCGAAGGCGGCTTCATCGGCGCCTACGCCGACGCTGACATGGCCGCTTCCTTCATGCCGCGCTTCTATCTGACGACCTGGTCGTTGGGAGTTTCTGGCTCGGCCTGGTACACCTGGGACAGTTTGAAAGCCGAATCCGCGCAAGTGCAGACGGCGTATCAGCAGACCTACAACTGGCTCAACGACGCTGCGCTGACGACTCCGTGCGCGGCCGTCGGGACCATCTACTCCTGCACCATCACCAAGTCCGGCACGCAGTATCTGATCATGTGGGATTCGTCGCAAAGTTGCGCCAACGGCTCCTGCACCACCTCCAACCAAACCGTGGGTTCTCACTTTACCCAGTATCAGGACATGACGACCGCGAGCACTCCAATTGACATCTCGGGGCGTCTCGTTCCGGTGGGGATCAAGCCGGTTGTGCTTCACTAAGGGGCATGGAGCGGCCAGAACATCACCGTCAGTCAAAACCGAAACATGGCCAAGGCGCGCTGCCGTGCGCCTTGGCCATGTTGAGGATCATCACCGCAGGCTTCATCCCGCCTTTCTGATGTCATTTTCGTGAACGGTAGCGGCCAGAAAAAATCGGAAGTCGGTTACTCCAAGGGTTCGAAGTGCGGCGACTTGAGGCCGAGTGCGGCGAAAGCCTCGTTCACGTTCTTTGTGATTTGCAGCAGAGGCCGCTTCTGTGCCCCTGTGATCTGAAAAATCCGGGCCAGGCCCTGTCCAAGGAGAGTCGGTGCAATAACGATGCTAGGACGTGTGGAGGCGTCCAGCATCGCCGGTTCTTGATTTGCCAGTTTGCGGGCATGTTCGGTGGAGATAGCGAACTCGGTCACGTGGGACAAGTCGAAGATACCCGCCCGGGCATCCGTCGCACTCGAGTACGTTCGGATCGCCGAGTAATACTCGGCTAGCGAATGATCGGTAAGCCGCCCCGAGAATCGGCCTAGCAGAATTTTGTTCGTCGGGTCGAACTCAAACGAGAACCCCATTTGCCGAAACCATCTCCTCGATCGTGGTGCAACTGATTGCACCACGAACCCCGGAAAATCATCCAGTTACCTCGGTTACCGGAGATGACGGTGACCGCTAGCAGCGGCTCGCGGAAGGAAACGGCGGCGGTGCGTTATTGTTTCCTTGAATCCACGCCTTTTGGAATGGAAGTTGTTTCGCGCCGAGACTCGGCGCAGGCTTGCGTGCGTCAGGTGGGAGCGCCAAGCTTGGGCAGAAGCCATCGCGTTAACAGAACATAGACGGCGACCAACGCGATCACCCAGATCCAATCAGGCATGTTTCCTCTCAGCTTCTTTGTCGACCCCAAGTTTACGCAGGAACGTCATCATTGGACACCAATTTGTGAGTCCGGACTGCAACAGGTTCAAGCGAACGAACGCCGTGGACAGGCCGCTCCTGCCGAATCGGCTTCGACGCGCACTTCATAGCCCGTGACCTTCGATCATGAAGCCTCCCGCCGTTGGACCTGGCGCACCCGCGAGCATTATCATCGTGAGCACGCGTGCATATATCACGAGTTGTCAATATCGAAGACCTGCGCCGCATGGCGCAACGCCGGCTTCCCAGGTCGGTGTTCGATTATTTGGATGGCGGTGCCGAAGCTGAACTCACGCTGACGGAGAATTGTCGAGTATTTCGAGATGTTTTGTTTCGTCCGCGCGGAGCCGTGGCCACGAGCGATTGTGACTTGAAGACTCGGGTTCTCGGCCACGACCTTTCTTTCCCTGCGATCCTGGCCCCGGTGGGATACAGCCGATTGATGCACCCTGCTGGTGAAGTTGCGGCAGCGCACGCGGCGGGAGAGGCTGGCACCGGCTACATTCTCTCGACGATTTCCGGCCATAAGTTGGAGGATGTGAAAGCGGGCTCGAAGGGTCCGTGCTGGTATCAGCTTTATCTGCTCGGAGGGCGCGAAGCCGCCGAGGGCTCGATCGAGAGGGCCCGCCGCGCAGGATTCTCCGCTTTGGTGATTACCGTGGACACGCCCGTTGCGGGACTGAGAGAGCGCGATCCTCGCAACGGCATGAAGGAACTGCTGGGAGCTTCGTGGTTCGCAAGAATTCCATACCTGCCCAATATCCTCGCGCATCCCGGTTGGCTGGCGTCGTTTCTGCTGGATGGTGGCGTGCCCAGGCTCGAAAACGTTGTGGTCCCGGGCAAAGGGCCGATGGCACTGCTGGATGTTGGTGCCGCGCTGGCGAGCGCAACCGTGACCTGGGAAGACCTGCGCTGGATCCGCGAGGTCTGGTCGGGGCCGATCGTGGTCAAGGGTCTGCTGACCGGCGACGATGCAAGACGTGCCATTGATCAGGGCGCACGCGCGGTGGTGGTTTCAAACCACGGAGGACGCCAGCTTGATTCCGTTTCTCCGACGCTGCGGGCGCTTCCAGAAGTGGTCGCCGCCGTGAAGGGCCAGATTGAGGTGCTCATGGATGGCGGCGTTCGCCGGGGCAGTGACATTGTGAAGGCACTCTGCCTCGGAGCGCGCGCCGTCCTGATCGGCCGAGGATATGCCTACGGATTGGGAGCTGCGGGCCCGGCAGGAGTCGCGAAGGCATTGGAGATTTTGCGAGCCGATGTGGAACGCACTGTTCGACTGCTGGGCTGTCCATCGGTCGCAGCTCTGGACCGGTCGTATGTCGAAGTGCCAACCAGTTGGCCTGTCCACTGACCAGCTTGGACCTACACCTGAAGAACGTCGCCTTCGCGTGCGACCATCTCGTACAACACGGGATTGACGAAGAATCCGATAAACAGCCGGGAAATCAAGCCGGCCACAATGACGATGGCGAAAGGCTTTTGCGTATCGGAACCGATTCCGGTCGAGAGCGCTGCGGGCAGCAGTCCTAGGCATGCCACGAGAGCAGTCATCATGATCGGACGAAGCCGGAGAAGTGAAGCTTCCCGCGTGGCTGTGCGAATGTCGAGTCCTTCCTGACGCAGTTTATTGATATAGGATACAAGAATTACGGCAGTCTCGACCGAAACGCCGAGCAGCGCCAACAGTCCCAGAACGGAAGAGACGCTGAATGGAGTGTGCGTCAGCTTGAGAGCAACCAGTGCGCCCACAGGTTCGGTCATGATCACGCCCAGCGCAATCGTAACGGGAAACTTGAAGTTCCCGTAAAGCGCAAACAAGATCATGAAAATCAGTACGACGGCAAGTGGCCCGATGAAATACATCTGTGACTTGGCTTCGAGAAACTGGCTGTATTCGCCGCCCCACAACATGCGGTAGCCCTGCGGCAATCTCACGACTTTGTTCACGGCCGCCTGACCATCGCGCACGGCACGCTCCAGGTCGCGGCCCTCGATGCTGTACTGCACGCCGATGTAGCGCGAATTATTTTCGCGATAGATAAAAGACGCGCCGTTACCCTGGGTGATGTTGGCGAGTTGGCTAAGCGGAATCTGCTGCCCATCGGGCGTTCCGACTAGCAGGTTTCCAATCTCGCGTGCGCTGCTGCGGAATTGGGGCTGCATGCGCACCACAAGGTCGAACAATTTTTCCCCTTGAATCACTTGCGTGACCGCCTGTCCTCCGACGGCGGCTGAGATGACGGCCTCCACGTCGGCGACATTGATGCCGTAACGCGCGATTCTGTCGCGGTCGACATCTACCAGCAGGCTGGGCTGACCCAGTTCGCGCACCACAGTGAGTTCCGTGAAGCCGGGTATTGTGGCCAGGGTGTTCTTGATCTGGATCGCTTTATCCTGAAGCACATTCAGGTCATCGCCATAAATTTTGACGGCGAGCGAACTTTTGAGCCCGGTCAGAGCTTCGTCGACCGCATCTTCCGCCGGCTGCGTGTAGTTGAAAATAATTCCGGGAAAGGCAGTGAGTTTCTGGTTGATGGATTCAATGAGTTGCTTCTTGTCGCTGACATCTCCTGCCCAAGCCTTGTCTTTGTAAGACTTCAAGCCAACGTAGAACTCGCAGTTGAAAAAGCCCGTGGGGTCGGTGCCATCGTCGGGGCGGCCAAGTTCTGAAGCCACGACTGTGACCTGTGGATAAGACATGAGGATAGCGCGGATCTGTGGGGCAATCTTGCTGGCTTCCTCGAACGAAATCGTATAGGGCATGGTAGCCCGCACCCAGAGCGCGCCCTCGTCCAAGTGAGGCATGAACTCCCCGCCAATAAACGGGATCAGCAACAGGCAGGCGCCAAAAATGAGGGATGCGATCGCCAGGGTTGTCTTTGGGCGATCGAGGGCCCAATCCAGCTGGACGGCGTACTTCCGCTTCATCCACTCGTAGGCGCGGTTTGGCTTTTCGTGCACGCCACTCTTGAACCAGTACGAGGCCAGCACCGGAATGAGAGTGAGCGTCAGGATCAGCGCGCCGATCAACGCAAAGGACATGGTTTCGGCCATGGGATGGAACAATTTCCCGGCAGGCCCGGTCAGGGCATAAATCGGCAGATAACCCGCAAGGATGACCGCGACCGAATAGAAGATGGGACGGTCGACATCTTTAGCGGCCGCGAGAATGACTTCGTCGAGTTTGTATTCCTTGCCTTCCCTTAGTGCGAGTTCGCGGTAGATGTTCTCGATCATCACCACGGTGCCGTCGATCACGATGCCGAAGTCAATGGCGCCAATAGAAAGTAGATTCGCTGCCACGTCGTGCGCATGCAGCACGATGAATGCGAAGAGCAACGACAACGGGATGGTGATGGCAACGATGATCGCGGCCCGGAAGCTGACCAGAAAAAAGATCAGCACGATGAGCACGAGCACCATGCCTCGGAGCAGGTTGCCTTCGACCGTATCGGTAGTCAGATCGACAAGCTGGCTGCGGTCGTAATACGGATGAACCTTCACGTCTGGCGGCAGGATTTGTCGGTTCAGTTCGTCGGTCTTCGCCTCGACTGCTTTCAGAACGTTCTGCGTCTGCTCCCCGCGCAGCATGAGGATGACGCCTTCCACCGCATCATCATTCTTCTGGTAGCCGAATTCGCCCAATCTGGGCGCGTGTCCGATAGTGACTTCACCGACGTCGCGTACCCGGATCGGAACGCCCTTGTTCGCGCCCACGACAATGTTTCCGATGTCATCGGTGTTGCGCACCAGTCCGATGCCGCGCACGTAGTAGAACTGTCCGCCTTGCGAATAAAAACCGCCGCCAGCGTTGGCATTGTTGGCAGCGAGCGCGGCGGTCACTTGCGGAACGGTCAGGTGATAACCATAGATGCGCGCCGGGTCGAGCAGCACCTGATACTGCATCGTGGTGCCACCGAAGCCAGAGTCATCAGCCACGCCGTGAACTGAGCGGTAAGCTCGCTCCACCACCCAGTCTTCAATCGTCTTCAATTCCTGTGGGCTACGGTCCGGGCTCTCGAGCACATAGCGATACACCAGGCCGCTGGGGCTGAACAGGGGTGCAAGCGTTGGCGTTACGCCTGTCGGAATCGTCGCCTGGGCGAGGCGTTCAAAAACGATCTGCCGCGCAAAGTAATCATCCGTGCTGTCTTCGAAGGTCAGGATGATATCGGACAAGCCGTAGAGCGAGATCGAACGCATCACGACCATATGGGGGACGCCGTTCATCTCAATTTCCAGTGGGAGCGACACCAACCGCTCGACCTCTTCTGCCGCGTGGTCCGGCCACTGCGTGATGATTTCGACCTGCGGCGGCGAGAGATCGGGATACGCGTCCACGGGCATCCGCTGGAAGGAGAGGATTCCGCCGACGGTGATGAAAGCGGTCAGCATCAGCACCAGGAATCTCTGACGCAGCGCCGCTTGGACGATTCGGTGAATCATTCAGGTGTGGTAGACACTATCCCCATTTGAGTCTAAAAACGCTTTGTTTTCTAAACCGGCTGCGATCAGCGTTGCAGCGAATTCGCAAATTGCAGGAACAAGCTGCCGTCTCCGATCACCTGATCTCCGGGCTTCAGCCCGCTGGTGATCTCGGTTTGCCCATTCAAGCTCTCACCTATCGTCACGCTGCGTCTGCCGAACTCGTTCGCAGAAGTTTCGGCATAAACAAACGGCTGGTTCTCTGTATCGCGAAGGATCGCCGCATCCGGCAACGCTATGGTGTTGGGCATCGTCCCCGCGTCCACCGTAGCCGTCACGTACATGTCCTTCTTCAGTTTTTCGCCAGGATTGCCGGTCTCAATGCGCGCCTGCAGCGTGCGCGTGTTTGGATCCAGAGAGGCCGCAACATATGAGATGCGTCCGCGGAATGTCTGGGCGTAACTGTCGGTCTGAATGCTCACCTGGTCTCCGACCTTCACATACGGCAGGTCTTTTTGATAAACATTCACCAGAACCCAGACGTTGCTGGTGTCAGAAATCATGAAGCACTGAGTCGCGCCCGACTGGATCACTTGTCCCGCGGCCACGTCTTGTTCGACGACCTCGCCGCCAATCGTGGCCTTGACCGGAACTTCAAACGAGGGTGGGCCCTGCACCAGTTCGTCGGGATCCTTAATGCCCAGCACCTTCAGCGCAGCCAGCGCGGCGACCAGGTCACCGCTGGCCTGTACTTCGGCGGATTGAGCCTGCTCCAGCGCTTGCTCAGCAATCGCCTTATGATCGTACAAGTCCTTGGCGCGTGCGTAGGCTTTCTGCGCCAGCGCGTACGCATCTTTCGCTTTCAAGTAATTCGTGCGGAGCTGCGAGTAATCCGGACTGGCCACATAGAGCATGGGCTCGTCCTGGCGCACATGCTGGCCCGGAACAACGACGATTCGGTTGACCGGCCCGCTCACCTGAGTAATCACCGGGATGGTATGAAACCCGTTGTATGCCACCGCACCCGTGAGTCGTAGCATCCGGGTCAAGGTCGTCGGCTGAACTTTCAAGACCTGCACGTGCGACATCTGCTCGGGCGGAATGGTGAACAGTTCCGGACTGTTTAAGTTCTTCGCGTTTCCGGCGGGTTGTCCCCCTTCGCAGCCGGCAAACATGAGCGCGACCGCCGATACGAATGCCATGGCGATCCACATTTGCCGCCGGTGTTGAACTTTCGCGTTGCGGCCGTTCATGGCAGGTTCCTCGTTCCCAGCGCTTCCTTCAATTGTTCCAGAGCCGTCATGTACGAAGCCAATGCCTGGCGATACGCCAGCTGCGTTGACCGGTAGCTGCGCTCCGCATCCAGGAAATCGAGCAGACTGGCGGCGCCGCGTTTATAAGCATACTCGCTGATATCGCGGGAATCCTGGGCCTGCTTGAGATATCCGGATGTGTAAAGCTGCACGACTTCGTCATTGCTCTTAACCGCCTCGTAGGCGTTCGCCACATCCGAAAGAACGGTGTCGCTCGCGGATTGTTCCTGCTCCTTCGCCTGCGCAAGAGCGTAATTGGTTCGCGCGATTTCACCTTGATTTCGATTGAAGATCGGTAACTCAAAGTTTGCGAAGAGCGAGGCCGTGTTCTCTCCGGAGACATGCGTGAAGTCATAAGTGCCGGTCACATCCACCTTGCCGTTCGCTTTGGCCAGAAGATACTGGCTCTGGGCGGCGGTAATCCCCAATTCAGCGGCGCGAAAATCGGGGCGCTCGCGCAAGGCCTTCATCTGCAAATCTTCCAACTTGGCCTGAAGAGGCTGGTACGCCAGGTCGCCGATCACGTCATAGTCGGCCGGCACCGCGTCATATCCCAGGAATTGCCGGAGAGCGACCAGCGCTTGCACCTTGGCCAGTCGGGCAGACGAAACGTCCGTCTGAAACTGCAAGAGCTGAAGTTTGATTTTAAGAAAGTCACCTTCACCGATAAAGCCCGCCTTAAATTGCGCCTGGCTGATGTCGACGGTTTGCTGAAACCCCTTGAGATCTTCGAGCGCGAACTGCAAGGTCGATTCCGCCAGCAATACGCTGACAAACTGCTGACCTACGTTGAACGCCAGGGTGCGCTCGGCATCGGTGATTTGTGCCCGGGTTACCGCGGTCTGATCGCGGGCCGCCTGCAGGCGATGCTGGCGCTTGTGACCGCGTTCGAAGAGGTAGCTGATTCCGAGGTCGAATTGCTGAGTCTGGTCCAGATTCGTCCCGGAAAAATCCTGTGGACTGAAAAATGGGATGAACTGAGTGTCTACTCCCAAGGTCGGGTTGGGGCGCAGGTTCGCCGTGATCTCCTGCGCTTGATTCTGAAGAATCAAAGTTCGGCTGGCTTTCAGCGAATGGTTGTGCGCCAGTGCCAGATCGATGGCCTGGTCAAGAGTGATGAGGGTCGTACTTTGCGCGACTGCAGTGCCCCCAGACAGAAGGAAGAGCAATACCGCCGAGGCGAACACCCCAGAGAACCGTGGACGCATAAGAGTCAAATCAAGAAGCGTTGAAACCTGGCGCGGGAAGCCGTGAACGTTCCACCCGACCTTCAGCCGCCATCCAGGCTCCTAAGCCTTTACCGCCCTCCTTGCTGTCGTCAGCACGACCCGCCCCGGGAGGCCATTGTAAACGGGAAGCCCCATCTCCGGGCGATAAAGATATTTAGATGCGGTCGGAGCCGACCAGAGAGGGTTTGATCGCCGGCTTTGCTTGTAAAATTCACCAACCCCGGCTGGGCCGGGGCGATCCCCTGAGTTTTTACTCAGACCTCTGAAGTCTCGCAGCATCCGGTAGCATAGAATACTCTGCGCACGACCACCCGCTGCGAGGATGCTGGCTGCAGTTCGGAGCACGACATTGAGGCCTCGCCTAAAAGGAGCTACGCACCAGATGAACAGCCGACGTCACTTTCTTCAGATGCTCTCGGCGGCCGCGCTGGCGCCGTTGGTCTCAGGTCAAACGAAGTCCTCCGAAACAAAGATAAGCAAGATTCCGCTGGCATTCTCGACTCTGGCTTGTCCCGGGTGGGAATGGAAGAAGATCCTGGATTTTGCCGTCCAGCATGGATTCTCCGCCATCGAACTGCGGGGGATCGAGGGGAAACTGGACTTACCCGCGCTACCCCTCTTCGCCGCCGACCACATCGAGCAGACCAAACAGGAGATTCGTGCCAGCAGATTGAAGATCGCATGCGTGAGCAGTTCCGCGCAAATGTATGTAGAAGATCCGACAAAGCGCGCGAAGGAATTGGCGGACGCCCGCCGCTTCATCGATCTGGCAGCAGCCCTGGGAGCGCCCTACATCCGCGTCTTCGGCGGCAAGGCGGATTCCGACAAGAGCCCCATGCCGAGCGATGAAACCAAGGCCCGGGTAGCCGCAGGTTTACGTGAGCTCGGCAAATACTCTGGCCCACAAAAGGTGACGGTAATTATCGAATCGCACGACCATTTCACAGCCTCGGCGACTTTGAAAAACGTCTTGCAGTTGGCCAATTCCGAACACGTCGGTCTGCTTTGGGACGCGCATCACACCTTCGCCACATCGAACGAGGATCCAGAGTTTACGGTCCGGCAATTAGGTTCCTGGATCCGCCACACCCACCTTAAAGATTCCATCGGTAGTGGAGAAGACCGCAAGTATGTCTTGACCGGGCGAGGGAATGTCCCAGTCCAGCGCCAGATCGAGGCGCTGCGTTCGATCGGATACAAGGGCTTCTACTGTTTCGAATGGGAAAAGATGTGGCATCCGGATATCGACGACCCCGAAATCGCCGTCGCCGATTACGCGCGCGTGGTCGGACAATGCCTGGGAGATGCCCACGCGTGCGGGCTGTCGCCTAGCCCGGCATGCTCTCGGTGATCGTTTCAGTCGCCGCATCCCAGTAGACTTTTTTGCCCGTCCAGTACGACTCGGCGGCCATCATGCACGCCACCGAGTGCGCGAAGCCATCGTGTACGGTGGCGTGAGGCTGCTGGCGCGAGCGCATGCATTCGAACCAGTTCGCCATGTGCTCGGTGGACAGGTCGTCAATCCCCAGCGGCGGAAGCTTGGTCTCTCCGGGCAGTTGTACAAAGTGGGTTTTTCTCTTCTCATCGATGTCGGCGTCGTCTTCGTGCGTACCTTTCTCTTCGATGACCTGATAGCGCGGGCTGCCTTCACCGCCGTGATTGATCAGAGTCGCTTTCTTTCCCATATAGCGAGTGAAACTCGGTGCATCATTGCCGAAACTGGTCGAGTAACTCACCAGAAAGCCCTTCGGATATTCAAGCAAAGTCTGAAACGTGTCAGCGGTTTCGCGGCCGTCGTGCCATGCGAATACTCCGCCGTGGGAGACGACCGACTTCGGAAAGTGATCGTCCATGAACCAGTGCACCAGATCGATCGCGTGGCTCATCCACTGATCGGGAATCCCGCTGGAAAACTCTTTGTAAAGGCGAAACTCAAAATAGATTTGCGGATCGAACGGACGCGCGGGCTTGGTCAGCAGCCATTTGCTCCAGTCGGTATCCTGTTCGCGAATCTGTTTCACCTGCGGACGGCCTCGCCACCGTGGCCCATGATAGTTCCATTCGACTTCGACCTTACTCACGCCGCCGAGCGCGCCGCTTTGCGCTACCTTTTGTGCCGCCTGAGGATGGGGTTCGCTGCGATGCTGCGTGCCGACTTGCACAATGCTCTTGGATTGCACCACGGAATCGCGCGCCGCTTTGGTTTCGCTCAGCACATTCCCCATGGGCTTTTCGACATAGACGTCTTTGCCGGCCTCGACCGCCATCTTCAAGAGCGGGGAGTGTGAGTGCTCAGGGGTAGAGATCAACACGCCATCGATATCCTTCATGGCGAGCAGTTCTTCGGCATGCTGCACGGCCCGGGGCGCCCGGCCGTAATAACTCGCATTCGTGGCTGCGGCTTGCTCACGGTTCACCTTCCACAGATCACAGACGGAGGTCATCTCGACGTGATGACTGTCTTTCAACTTGGAGGCGATCAGGCTGAGGTCTCCGCCGCGGCTTCCGGTGCCAATGTGGCCGAGCGAAATCCGGTCATTGGCGCCGATGATGTTTTCGTAGGACAGAGCCGTTCGTGGAAGAACTACGCCGCTGGCAATGACCGCTGCAGACTTGCCCAAGAATGCTCGACGGTTAATTCGCGAAGGATCGCTCATGATTGGCTCCGGTACACGAATGGATTCGCAATACTTAAGAGTGACCGTAGTTCACGTCAACGACAACAATGTAAAACCCAAGATGCTCAATTCGTCTTAAGGCCATCTGGAACCAGTGGGAGCGAGCGTAACCGCACGCCGACGGCGTCGAAGATCGCATTCGCGATCGCCGGGGCCAGTCCGATCATTGGGCACTCGCCCGCGCCCACCGATGGAATGTCCTTGCGGTCGAGCAGAACCGTTTCCACCAGCGGCACATCGCTGAACCGGGGTACGCGGTATTCCGAGAGTCTGCCATTCAGAATCTTCCCATTGTCGAATTCGATGGCTTCAAAGAGCGCTCCGCCCAATCCCTGGATGTTCGATCCCTCGATCTGATTGCGCAGGCCATCAGGATTCACGATCGCGCCGCATTCGAAGGCAGAAACGACTCGGACAACTTTAACGTCGCCCGATTTTCGGTCGACGTTGATCTCGGCGAACGTAGCGATGTTACCCAGTTTCTCGTATCCGCCGCCCATGCCAAATCCCTGCCCCGCCGCTTTGCTCTTTCCCCAGCCAAACTGCTTCGCCGCTGCTTCGAACACGGCGCGCAGCCGTTCATCCTTCAGATTCTTCAGACGAAATTCCAGCGGATCCATTTTCACAGCATGCGCCGCTTCGTCCATGTGCGACTCACGCGCGAAATGGTTCGCAGTTGCCGCCAAGCGCGCGGTACGATCCCTGCCGCAACGGAGAATTGACCGCATGAAAGACGATGCGCTGGTTCGGGATCTCATAATAGGTGCGAATTCCGGCCGAACCAGAGTTGTAGTTGTGGAACTCCCACGCCGTAATCGTTCCATCACTGCGCACGCCGCTGGTTACGTCGATCACGCCCGCGGGACGAAAATACGCCCACGTGAACTCCTCTTCGCGCGTCCAGACGACTTTCACTGGACGCTTGGCCGCACGCGCCAGCCGCGCCGCTTCAATCGCCGTTTCGCCGGTGTGCTTGCCGCCGTAGCCCGATCCCGTGTCGGGCATCAATACCCGCACCTGGTCTTCGGGAATCCGAAACGCCTCGGCGAGCTGCCCGCGCACGCCAAACGGCCGCTGCGTTCCAGTCCAGACGGTGAGTTTGTCCCCGTCCCATTTCGCCAGCGCAGCGCGAGGCTCGAGTCGGAGTGTGGGCGATGTACGCCACTGTGTAAGTCTGTTGCAGACGATGGTCCGCGGACCCGAGCGCCTGATCCACGTTGCCGACGTCATAGCGGTCGCCATCTCCGGTGGGGTCTTTGCCCTCGACCGTGTTCTTCCGCAGGTAATCGAATAGCTCTTTATTCGATGGTTGCGGCTCAGCCTTCCACTCCGCCTGAATGGCAGCAATGGCTGCTGTGGCTGCTTCCGTGCTCGGCGCGGCAACGCCAACAAAGTTGCCATCATGGACGACCGTGGCACCCATCTGCTCTGCTTTTTGCATGTCGACCGAAACCAGAGTCGCGTTAAAAGCTGCCGGCCGCAGGATTTTGCCGTACAGCATGTCCGGCAGTTTCTGGTCGGACGGATAACGATGCCTGCCGGTGACAAAGTCACGACCATTTACCTTCATTGCAGATTGGCCCGCTACCTTCCAGTTCGCTGCCGGAATCAGAGGGGTCTCGGCCGTGACGGTTTGAGTTAGCTGCTGCCCTTTCGTCAGCGCCGAGTATTCCAACGGATCGCTTGTGCTCTGAGGATCGGCGATCTTGCCGTCGGCTGCGATCAAATGCTGACGATCCGTCTGCCAGTGCGCGGCTGCAAGACCGATGAGCATCTCCCGCGCTGCCGCTGCGACTTTGCGCAGTTGCAGGTTCATCGTGGGAGTCGTGCGGCTCCCGAACGTGCCCATGTCAAAAGGCGTGAGTTGGGTGTCGCCCATCACCATTTCAATCTTGTCGATCGGCACATGAAGTTCTTCCGACACCGCCTGGCTCAGGGAAGTCCGGATGTTCTGCCCCATCTCCACTTTTCCCGTGTACACCGTGACATTGCCGGTTTCGCCGATGTGAAGCCAGGCGTCAATTTCTTTGGGAAGGGAATCGCCGCGTCGCCTTCCGCCGCCCGATTCCTGAGCGACCACCGCTGGTTTCAAAACCGAAACCACGAGAAGTCCTGCGCCGAGGAACTTGAAAAACTCACGCCGATCGAGATCGAAGTGATACGGAGCCGCCGCTCTGAGTTCGTAGCGCTCGGGTTCCAACTGAAAATCCGCGAAAGGCTTCGTGTTCATCGGCTGGCTCCTTTCGCGGCAGATGAGGCCGTTCCCGCCTTTGCCGCTTTCTGAATCGCGCTCACGATCCGCGGATAGGTTCCGCAGCGGCAAACGTTGCCATCCATGAAATTGACGATCTCGCTCTCGTTCGGCGACGGGTTGCGCTGCAGCAGGGCAACCGCGGACATAATCATTCCCGAGGTGCAGTACCCGCACTGCATCGCCCCAGCCTCGAGGAACGCTTCCTGAACGGGATGCAACCGTTCGCCGTTGGCGAGTCCCTCAATGGTTGTGATCTGCTTCGAGGAAACGGAGACGACCTTGGTGACGCACGACCGTTGCGCCTTTCCATCGATCAAGACGGTGCAGGCGCCGCATTGGCCCTCCCCGCAGCCATACTTGCTTCCGGTCAAATCAAGTTGCTCGCGCAAAGCGCTGAGCAGGCTGGTCTGAGGGTCGGCGTCAACCGCATAAGACTTTCCGTTAACGGTGAGACGAATAGTAGCCATCACTTTGCTCCCAGAATCGAGGAAGTACGCGTGGAGTTGTGAGCGGAATGCTTTAGAAAATCATATACCCGACCAGTGGGCAGTTTAAAGAGCCGAGTCGCCGGGCCGATACATCTCAGTCGTTGATCGCCTCATACGCGAGCGATTTTGAATCGGGCTTGCCCGCGGGCAGGTCCTGCGCGATTGCGAAAACACTAAGTACAACAAAGCCGAGCAGAACCGGAATTTTCTTCCGGTTCAGCCCGGCGAAAAAAGCACGACGCATGCTTCCCTCCGCGCACCTTCCATCGCGTGTTAGGACTTGATGGTTTTCGAAGCCGCATCCCATGTGACCAACTTCTGGCGGAAATACGATTCGTTCGCCATGTGGCAGGCGATGGCGGCGTTATTGCCGAAGACCGCATCTTCCGTCACCGGCTTGCGCGATTTCACCGACTGGAAGAAGACGTTCAAATGCGGACGCACATCGTCCCAATCGTGTCCCTTGTACACGGTGTCTTCGTGCATGGGTTCTTTGCCCAGTTGAGGATCGTGTTCGGCGTGCCATTCCTTCACATACTGCTCTCGCATCTTCGCCGGGAAGCTGAAGCTGTAGTAGCTGGGATCCTGATCCACGCCCGTTTGTGGAGAGAGCCGCAGGTCGAACTCGGTGGCTTCGAGAAGTCCCTTCGGCCCCATGAACCGCGCCAGTTCCGGCGTTTCGCAGCCCAGGTCCAGGCGTACATAAACCGGGATACCGTGATAGTCAAACAGGACGGTGTGGAAATCGGGCATGTCGCGTCCGTCTTTGAAGCGGAAAATGCCACCCATCGCCGTGGCCGACTTCGGGATTTCATTCCATCCCAAAGTGACCAGCATCCCGCTGATGAGATGGACCATCAAGTCTCCGGCCACTCCCGTGCCATAGGCGCGCCAGCAGCGCCAGCGCGCGAAATGCAGGTTGTTGAACGGAATCTTAGGAGCGTCATTGAGCCACGTATCCCAGTCCAGGGTCTGCGGGGAAAGATCAGGAGGAGGCGGATATTCCCATGCGCCGGTGGGATCGTTTCTGCCCAGCGTAAGCTCCACCATCTCGACGTCTCCGATCGCTCCGCCTTTGTAGAGTTCATTCGCCTTGGCGCAAAGCACCGAACTCACGCGCTGCGAGCCAATCTGCACGATGCGGTTGTTTTTCTGCGCCGCGTCAACCATGGCCAGCCCGTCGGCCACGTTGTGCGACATCGGCTTTTCGCAATAGATGTCCTTGCCGGCATTGCACGCGTCAACCACGACGCGACGGTGCCAGTGGTCCGGCACTGCGGCCACAATGCAATCGATGTCTTTGCGGTCGAGCAGTTCTTGATAGTGGCGCGTAGTCGGCAAACTTGTGTTGCCGGTGATTTCCTTCGCTAGCGTGTGTCGCCCGTCATACAGGTCGGCGGCGGCAACGCACTCTGCGCCGGGAATCGTAATTGCCCCGCCGAGCAGGCCCGACCCCTGCATTCCGACCCCGATCATGCCAAAGCGTACGCGATCGCTCGGGGCTACGGCTCGCGGGAAAGGTTGAGCGTTAAGAAAAATGGTTTTCGATGCCAGCACGCCACCCGCTGTGGCAACGCTGCCTTGCAAGAATGCACGTCGCGAAAGAATACGTTTCATGCGAATCCCTCCGAATGATTTGACTGCGACCTGTCCCGGAAATCCACTACTTCTTCAACGGCTTGATCGCCACTTCCTTGAAAAACACGATGTCGTTGTCGCTGTGATTCTGCAGACCCATGTATCCAAAGTTGGGCCGCGGACCACGCTGCGGCTCGAAATCAAACTTCCGATCCGGCACCGGATCGCCATCTTTATAGTCGGTGACCTTTACACCGTTGAGCACGACGATGGTGCGCGACCCATCGAGTGTGATGTCCATCGTGTTCCACTCCGGGCCCGGCTTCCATGCCTTCGCTAGCGGCTTGGTTAGCGAATACAGCATGCCCGTGGAATGGTATTCATCTTCCTGCGACGTCTCAGGATGGTTGTCGATCTGCACCTCGAAGCCGTAGTGGACCGGCATCCATTCTTCGCGGGGTTCCACAGGAATGCGGATGAATACGCCAGAGTTATCGTTCTCGTCGCGCATCTTGTACACGACGTGAATCTCGCAATTTCCGATCTTGCCGCCCGTCCAATAGAGCAAGCCCATGCCGCCGTGGGTGCGGATCAGCCCATCCTCCACGGTGTCGCCGCCCGGTCCAACATGCTTCCACCCGGTCAAGTCCTTGCCATTGAAAAGCTGTTGCCACCTGTCGGGATCGCCCTTGCACGCGTTCTGGTTCTCATCCGCGGCGAAAGCGAGCGTCACCAGACCGGCGAGCACAAATATGCATGCAGTAAATCGTTTCAGCATTGGGAATCTCCTGAGATTTCTCCGCTAGTTAATTGAGACAGACCACCATACTCGCACCTACGCCCGGAATCAATCGGGACCGGCCAACATTTTCAATTTTGGGCTCCCAAAAAGACAATTGGCGCCGCACCCGCCGGCTGAGCTGCCAATGTTTTGGACGAATCTGAAAAGGGTGCCCCACCCTTGTCCCGACGGTTCTTGTCGGGACAGGGTGGGGATGTTGATTTTAGTCTATTTCCCGCACGAGTCCTTCGCGGGTCAACATGCCCGCAGCTCCCGAACTGCCCTCAGACTCGCGCTTTTTCTGCCAGTCGGCCTCGGTCAGCACAGAAATCGCGTCTGCCTTCTGCTTCTTCAATCCCGCGTTGATGCTGGGAAGCTCTTTCTGCGTCAGCTTCTGGAAGTCGCCGATCACGTCTTCCAGTTCGTGTGCCAGAGAATCGGCGCGAGCCGCCTGGTAGTCAGCCGGTCGGCCCTCATAGCCATTAACGGTGCCATACAACTGCCCCAGAAGTTCGCGAATGCGCTCTTCTCCGGTGATCATTCCACCTTCCTTCGTGGCTACGATTTTGCCCCGCAGTTCATCGCACTTGGCCGCCAGATCCTGCAGTTGCTTGCGCAACGGATCTTTCTCCGGCAGCTTCGCAGCCCTTTCATTGCCCGCGTTGCGAACCCCTTCAATTGCTTCGACCGCGTACGTCATGTGCTCGATCGTGTGGTAGACCTTCATCGTCAAATCGAACTGTGCCTTGCGATCCTCGAGCGAATATTTCGCCCGCGGATCCAGCACCACGTTCAACTGCTCGGTATAAACGTTGTCGCCCTTAGTCATCTTTACCGTGTACGTGCCCGGGAGCACGCGCGGACCCTGCGCCGCTTCAAACAACGCCGTCGCCGCAGGTGGAACTGCTGGCGCTTTCACGCGCATGGACCAATTCGCTCGGTTCAAGCCCCGGTGCTTGCTGCCCGCCACGGTGTCGACCTGCTTGCCGTTCTGGTCGAGAATCTCGATCTTCAGATCGCCAAAGATGTGCCGCCCTCTCTGGTAATACGTGATCTGCGCCTCGCCGGGCCGGTTTCGGCCGGTAAAGCTTTCATCCCCTTCTGCCCAGCCCCCGAACGTATCGAAGTACTGCACAGCTTTGTTCGGAATCAGCGCCGCTTCTTTCGACATCAGTTCCGCAGTCAACGCCCGCAGAGCCGAGATGTCGTCGATAATCCAGATGCCCCGGCCATGCGTTGCCATTACCAGATCGCTCTCACGCGCCTGAACCGCGATGTCGTCCACTGCCACCGCGGGGAAGTTGCTCCCCTTGTATTGCGCCCAGCGCTGTCCACCATCCACTGAGATCCACAGCCCGAACTCTGTCCCCAGGAACAGCAGATTCGCGTCCACCGAATCTTCCTTGATCACGTGAGCGTATCCGCGCGCGCCGCTCTCCTGCGCCGGCAGGGCCGTCCACGTCTTGCCGTAGTCGGTGGTCTTGTAGACGTATGGCTTCATATCTCCGAAGGAGTGGCGATCGAAGGTTGCGTAGGCCGTGGCTTCGTCGAACCGGCTCGCCTCAATCGTCGAGACCCAGGAATTCTTCCCCAGGCCGCTAACATTGCCCACGACGTTGGTCCACGTTTTGCCGCCATCCCGCGTGATCTGAAGGTTGCCATCGTCGGTTCCGACCCAAATGATCTGGCCGTTTTTCGGGGATTCGGAAATCGAATAAATCGTCGTATGCATTTCCGCCGACGAGTTATCGACGGTCACGCCGCCGGACTCTTCCTGCTTCTGCTTTTCCGGATCGTTCGTCGTCAGGTCGGGCGAAATGCGATCCCACGTCTGCCCGTGATCGCGCGAACGGAACAGGAACTGCGCGCCAATGTAGATGGTCCCCTTCTCATTGGGGCTCATGTGAATCGGCGTGTTCCAGTTAAAGCGCAGCTTCTTCTCGCCGTAGTTTGGAAGGGGCTTGAGCCCGCGTATTTCATGCGTGTAGCGATTCACGCGGCCGATTTCTCCGCCCTGGGCTTCCGCATAAATGTAGTTGGGGTCCGAGGTGTCTTCGAACATCCAGAAGCCGTCTCCCCCGAACATGTTTTCCCAGCGTGAGTTCGCGACTCCACCGGGATACGACGAATCGCCCACCCACGAACTGTTGTCCTGCAATCCGCCATACACGTGATACGGATCAGAATTGTCAGTGCTCACGTGGTAGAACTGAGAAATCGGCAGGTTTATCTGGTGCTTCCAGCGGTTGCCGCCGTCCTCGCTGCGCCACAGGCCGCCGTCGTCGCCCGCGATCACCACGTTCGGATTCTTCGGATTGATCCACACATCGTGAAAGTCGCCGTGTGCTCCGCCCGAAACCACGTTGAACGTCTTGCCCCCGTCGGTACTGTAGAGCAGGATGAGATCTGGTTTGAAGATCTTGTTCTCGTCCTTGGGATCGACAATCAGGTTGCCAAAGTAAAACGGGCGCCACACCATGTAATTGCTGGCATCGAGTTTCTTCCAGTTCGCGCCACCGTCGTCAGATCGGTAGAGTCCTCTTCCTTTTTCCGCTTCGACGTTCGCGTAAACCACCTGCGGCTTCGACGGCGCCACGGCAATCGCGACGCGACCCCAGGGCTTCGCTGGCAAGCCCTTGGCGTTGCTGTCGGTGAGTTCGGTCCAATGGTCGCCGCCGTCGGTCGACTTGAACAGCCCGCTGCCCGAGGTGGGCACGTTGCCTGATCGAAACGTCCAGCCCTGACGGCGGAAGTCCCACATCGACGCGTAGATCGTCTTGGGCTCCTGACGGCTCATGGCCATGAGGCCACAACCGGTCGACGCGTTCGCTCCCGCCAGAACTTTCTTCCAGGTCTTGCCGCCATCGCTGGTCTTGTAGACACCGCGCTCGTCGTTGTCATCCCAGAGATGACCTGTTGCGCAGACCAGCACGTTGTTTCCGTCATTGGGATCGACCAGAATCTTTGCGATGTGCTCGCTGTCTTTCAGGCCGACGTTAGTCCAGTTCTCGCCGCTGTCGGTGGACTTGTAGACGCCATCACCGACCGAGACGCTGTTGCGCATCCATGCTTCGCCGCTGCCCACCCAAACCGTCTTCGGGTTCGACGCATCAATCGCGACGGCGCCGATCGACTGCACGCTCTCGCGGTCGAAGACGGATTTGTAGGTCGTCCCGCCGTTCACTGATTTCCAGACGCCACCGCTGGCCGCGCCCACGTAGACAGTAATGCGTCCGTCCTGCTCAATGGCGTCAACCGCCGCGACGCGCCCACTCATCGTCGCCGAGCCGATATTGCGCGCCGGAAGCCCCGACACCGTGGCCGCGTCGAACTTGTAACCCGTCTGGGAGTAGGCCGTGCCGGCTGGAAGCATGAAAGAGATGACCCAAAGGGACATGCTCAACTTCGTCAGAACGGAAAAATGACTGCGTCTCGTATTCATCGGTTTGTTTCCTCGTTGCGGTTCAAGATTTCGCCTGCGGCAGTGCACGACTCAGTGGTCTCCATCCAACCGGCTCGTTAGCCGGGAGAATCAATGAATCCCGACCATCCCGGACTTCTTCTCCTCAGTCTTCAGCGACGCAGGAACCGCAAAGTCCGCGGGATCGATGTTCACATTCACTTCAATCTTCTCGACGGTCGTCGTCTGCGCCGCGGGATTCGCCTTCGACCCCTGCGAAATGGAGAATGGATACATCACTCCCGCCACTGGCTTGTACGAACCCATCTCGGTGACGCTTTCGCGAATCGAGCCACGGATAAATTCCTGCACTTCCTTGCGAATCTCCAGAAACGTGTCGGGATCGAGGTAGTAATAGATGATGTCGCCGTCTTTCAACGTGACCTTTAGGCGCAGCGCGTCGTCGCCGTCAACCACGTCGTGGCCCAAAAACTCAACCGTGTTGCCCTTTTCCTTGTAGTCCGCGAGTGGACCATCGAAATCGGCGTCGAGCAGCAGGTCCTTCAAGTCGTCTTCACCCATGAACTCCGGATCTTTATGTCCGCCGAAGGGCTGGACTTGCCAGCCGGTGGTGCCGTCGTACGCCGTTATGCCAGTCATGCCCTGCAACGAAAAAGTCTCGCGCACCAGGTTCGGACGCTCGTTCTCCTGCATCAGGGCTGCCGTGAAACCTCCACCGCCGTTGAGTTTGCCCGTGATGCGGACCGAGTGAATGGCCCTGATCTTGTCGATGCCGCCTTTGGCCTCGATGTTCTTGTTTACAAGTTCGTCGGCCGTCTGCGAGAGAGAGAAAACACTCAGGCACGAAACTGCCGCCAGCACGATCACTGCATGACGCATGAGGACTCCTGTTGTGTGGGACTTAGACCCGGGAAATGAGACGAACAGTACTCTACGCGGTAGTAGACGTGCTTGCCAAGCCTTGGTTAGCGGAGTGTCCACGTAGCGACGGACGCATTCGTCCGTTCCGCCAGGGCGAAGCCCGGCGGAACCCGTGGACATTTCACGGAGAGCGATGGAGAAAGCAGAATTGTTCAGTATCTACGAAGATTTTCGTTGACACTACGAACATCTTCGTAGTATGTTCCTGTCCATGAAGCAGACCCCGCACAAACCGACCGCTTCGGAGCTCGAAATCCTGCGTGTTCTTTGGACCCGCGGGCCTTCGACGGTTCGCGAAGTGCATGAGTCTCTCAGCGAAAAGAAGGAACTCGGCTACACCACGGTGCTGAAGCTTCTGCAAATTATGACCACAAAAGGCACAGTGAAGCGAAACGAAACCCAGCGCGCGCACGTCTATGAAGCATGCCTCCCTGCCGAGCAGACCAAGCGGCAGCTTGCCGGGGATATGTTGCAGCGGGTCTTCGAAGGTTCCGCGAGCCAACTTATGATGCACGCGCTCGCAGGCAGCAAGTCCTCGCCGCAAGAGATTGAAGAGCTGCGCCGTCTGCTGGACGAATATGAAAGGAGCCGCAAGTGAACACTCTCATGAATTGGCTCACGCCGAGCGCAATGCAGGCTACAGGTTGGGCGCTATTGCATTTTCTATGGCAGGGAACTGCGCTCGCGGCTCTAGC
The DNA here is from genome assembly GCA_963701935.1 of uncultured Acidobacteriaceae bacterium. Taxonomy (GTDB): domain Bacteria; phylum Acidobacteriota; class Terriglobia; order Terriglobales; family Acidobacteriaceae; genus Sulfotelmatobacter. Next base: position 203,027 of record CAVPBT010000011.1, read on the forward strand.
GGCGGCTGCCATGGCTCTGAGCCGTCGCGCTTCGACGCGCTACCTGCTGGGAGTGGGCGCGCTGGTGCTCATGCTGCTGTCTCCGCTGGCGACGTTCTTCGTGTATCAAGAGCAACATTCCGGTGTGGCAGACACCGCGAAGTCGTCGCCGCTCGCCGCGGCCCAACGAACTGCGAGGGACAGAGACGCGGCGAGTGGCTCGACGCAATCGCCTTCCTTCCTACGATCGCCTTTCGCGTCTTCGCTCGACGCGCTCCCGTGGCTGGTTGAGGCCTGGCTTCTGGGCGTGGCGTTCTTCAGCCTGCGTTCCGCCGGCGGATTTCTGCTGCTCGAGCGCGAACGCCGCAGACAGTCGAGTGTCGTGAGCGAACGAGTCCTCGAGATCTGCTATACGCTGCAGGACCAGCTCGGTTTGGATCGTGCCATCGCCTACTGCGAGTGCAAGTGGCTGCAGGCGCCCGCGGTGATCGGATGGTTTCGTCCCATTGTTTTCCTGCCGGCGACCGCTCTCACTGGCCTTTCCGAAGAGCAGCTTCAGGTGGTGATCGCTCACGAACTGGCGCATATCCGGCGCTTCGATCCCTTCGTGAATGTTTTCCAGGTTTGCGTTGAGACGCTGCTTTTCTATCATCCCGCAGTCTGGTGGCTGAACAAACAAATTCGAGCGGAACGCGAACACTGCTGCGACGACATGGCCGTAGCTCTTTGCGGCAACGCCGTCGAGTATGCGCGTGCCCTTACGCTGATGGAGGAATGGCGCAGCGCTCCCGTGTTTGCCATGGCCGCGAACCGCGGCCCGCTTACCGAGCGCATCGTGCGCGTCCTCGGACTGAAGACACTGGGCGCGGGCATGCGCGGCATCGGATTGATGGGCAGCGTCCTCTGCCTGACTGCCGCGCTGGTTGCTGGAAATGCTCTGCTGGGAATCGCGCATCCTCCATCCGTAGCCGCGATCTGGCAAGCAACGGCGAAACCTGCAGGTGCTTCTTCGCCGGCCGCTCCTAACAGCACCGCTGTCGCAAAGCCCTCAGCAGGTCGTACTCAAAGCAGCGGGCAGTCAACAGCCAACTCAACGGCGTCTTCTTACATCGACGAAATGAAGGCTGCAGGCCTTAACGATCTAACGGTCGATCAGTTGATTGCGCTCAAGACGCAGGACGTCACTCCGGAGTACGTGAAAGAACTTCACGACCAAGGCTTGCACCCTGACGCGAACACCTTAATTGCGATGCGAGTGCAGGACATTTCTCCAGAATATGTGAAGGGACTGCGCGACGCGGGGCTCAACCCCGATCAGAATCAACTCATCGCGCTCAAGGTCCAGGGAGCGGACGGCGCATATTACCGCGGCATGAAAGAAGCCGGTTTGCAGCCCGACGTGAACACTCTCATCGGGATGAAGGTGCAGGACATCACTCCCGAATATGTTCGCGAGATTCGTGCCGCTGGCCTCACGGTAAACGCCAATCAGCTGATCGGATTGAAAGTGCAGGATGTTACGCCAGCGTACCTGAAGGCCATGCATGACCTAGGCATTGAGCTTCGGACTGATGAAGTAATCGGCATGAAGGTGCAGGATGTAACACCGGAGTATGTGCGTGGCATACAGGCCCTCGGCCTCAAGCCGTCAGCCGGCGAACTCATTGGCCTGCGCGTGCAGGACGTTACGCCCGAATACATCAAGGCACTGCAATCGGCGGGATTCAAGGTCGACATCGGCGACATCATCGGCGCCAAGGTGCAGGATGTTACGCCTGAGTTCATCGAGCGGGCGAAGGCGCATGGCTTCAAAGATCTGACGCTGCAGAAACTGATTCAGCTCCGACAATTGGGAATTCTGGATTCAAAGGCCGACCTGTAAATCAAGGCTGTGGTGCAGTGCGCGGGGCTTCGCCCACGCTGGACGGCCGAGAGCCTGCCCTGAGCTTGTCGAAGGGCGGCCGTCGCCACACAACTATCGCAAGGAGATGACCTATGAGAATGCGCCGAACCCTGGCCTATATGGGTTTCGCGAGCTGCGTTGTTCTGTTCGTGGTGAAGAATCGCGCGGCGGAAGTGCGCAGCGGCGACTGGACGCTCAGCAAATCTGAAGCGCCCGGCAAGGTCGAGTTCTCGCTGATTGAGCACCATCACGGCGGGACTTCCAGTCACCAGTCCGACTGGTCCGCGCGTGCGTTCCTGGGAGTGGACTTCTCCAAGCCCGGACGTCAGGACGTGCATTTCACCATCACGCGCGACGCGGGCAAAATCGACTGCGAAGGGTTTCTCAATGACGGTGAAGGTGCGGGGCTGTTTCACTTTCAGCCGGATCCGAACTATCCGCGGGAGATGCACTCGCTCGGCTTTTCGGTGGATGACGAGAAGCAGTTCGCGATGGCGGTGCAGGACGTCAGCCTGGAATTCGCGAAGCAGATGAAGAACGAGCATCTCAGTGATCTCGATACCGACAAGCTGATCGCGTTTCGCATCTTTGGCGTTGACTCCGCCTTCATTGAGGCGCTGCGGGCTGAGGGGCTAAAGATCTCAGATGCGGACAAGCTGGTTGCCTTCCGCATTCACGGCGTGAGTCCCCAGATGGTGCGCAGCCTGCGTCAGGCTGGCTATTCGCCGGACGAAGACACGCTGATTGCGATGCGCATCCACGGCGCAACGCCGGAATGGATTGCGGAACTCAAGCAGCGCGGCTACGATCATATCGATCTCGAGAAACTGATCGCATTTCGCATCCACGGCGTTTCACCGGAGTTTATTCAGAAGCTGCAGGGCTTGGGCTATTCACATCCTGATCCCGATGAATTGATTGCCATGCGCATCCACAATGTCACGCCCGAATACATCAGCGACATGCGCTCGCGAGGGATTCCGGACCTCAGCATCGACAAACTCGTGAGCATGAGAATTCACGGGATCGACTGAACGGGAAGAACTGCTGATTGATGATTTTTGAATGCTGATTGAAAAGCCGCCCGTGTGGGCGGCTTTTGCTTGTAAATGATTTAATTAGCTTGGAAGGTCAAAATCCTCACCCTGCCGCCAACAACGCGACGAGGGTGGGGCATCCGGGTTAGTGTGCGAACGCGATGTTCAGGCCTGTCGTGAACACCACGTCGTTTTTCTTGGCCCCGGTCGGCGGGTTGGTGACGTAGATGTCGCCGAACTGGTTTTGCCAGCCGAGCCACTTGCTGATCTTGGTCACGGTGCCCGCGCTAAAGGTCCACCGGTACTCGCCCGTCTGCTGCAGATTGGGATAGAAATAGACATTCTGCGTGAGGACGGTGCTCTTACCCAGCTTCTTGTTCAGTTCCTCGCCAAGAGTGAGAGCCACGAATCTGTTGGTCACTCCGTAAGACTCAAAAACTCCGGTGGGTGTGGTCGAAGGCGGAGTCGGTGGAACCTCCGTGCCATTGGAGTATGTTTCGTGGGTGTAGTTGACGCCGCCGAGGAAGTCGAGCGTCGTGGCGTCAGACGCGATCGCGTGGAAACCGAAACCTCCGCTGTACACTTGGCGCAAATCCAAGAACTGCAGCGCGTTGCTGGTGAAGTCGCCGGCAGCAAATGCGAACAGCTTGGGATTCAGGTTGCGGTCGTAGCGCAGTCCGCCCTGCACCAGGTTGGCCACGGTGCTAGGCGTGGCCAGGTTGTTCTGTGTGTCGATCGAACTCACGTAGAGCGTGATCTTGTCGTTCAACGTAGGATGGACCGCGTTCAGGGCCAGCGCCAGGTTCTCGGTCTCGCTGTTTCCACGGGCGACGGAGAAGCCAACATTGGCTCCGCCAGTCCAGCCGTGCATCAGTCCCGGATGAAGCGACTTGTCATAGGCCTGTTGCTCTGCATCGTTGCGGATCACGGTCACGTCGCCCTTGGGCGCTTCGACGGTGCCTGCGGTCTTGGTGGCGATCTCGATCTTGCTGTCGGTAGTGCTTACGGGTCCGACAGCCGTCTTCCCGCCTTTCAGGCTGACGTGAAGTTGTTGATCGGTCTTCAGGTCCTGAATGGCGGGGAACTGAATCGTGACGTCTCCGACAGCGTCGGTGTGCAGCACCAGGGTTTTGCCATCGGACTTCACGACCGTGCCGGTCAGGCGATCGCCGTTTTTCAATGTGACCTGGTCCGCGAAGAGAGCCGAGGATAATCCGAGGAGTGCGACCAGGGTGAATCCTTCAAGTCTACGCAACACGACCTACCTCCAAATTTCAGAGTTGTGGGAATGCAAGTGCAATTGGAAACCGGGTCTACCCTCGAAACTGGAAAACTCAAGAACAGGACAGACAAAGGAGCGGAGCCGTAACTCAGGAATGGAACGACAGAAGATCGCCTCGCAAGTACTCAGCCGCGGACAACCTTAACTCTTGGTCTCGTTCTTCTTGTTGGGATCGTTCGAAGCCTGGGTCGGCGGCTGTTCCTTCATGCCGTCCTTAAAGCTGCGAATGCCCTCGGCCAGCCCTTTTCCCAACTCGGGCAGTTTCTTGGGCCCGAACAACAGCAGCGCAATAATCGCGACGAGGAGCCAATGCCACGGTGAAAACTCACCCATAAGAACCTCCAACGGTCTCTAGCCAAGTGCCAAAATATAGGGTACGGGAGGCCACAGGGGAAGTCAAACCACGGGCTTACTCTGCCTGGCCTTCTTTAGCCTTTTCAATATTTTATCTGACCGCGCTTGGATTCTCGGTGAACCGCGCCACGGTGAGATGTGATCTCAATCACAATCAGGGGCCCGGAGCCAACAAAAGACTGCCGATCGAGTCATCCCGCGGGTTACCTCCGTGACCTTACCCGCGGGTTCCCCGGCGGGCTATGTTTCTTAAGGCCGTTTCTGAAGGTGTTTGCCGTCCGCATTCCCTCAAAAGCCGCCACCAGCAAGCCAATCCATGAATTGGGGAGTCCGGTGAGAGTCAAGGCTTTCGTATCCTTATTGCTGTTGAGTCTGGCAGCGGTCGTCGTCGCCCAATCCACCGAGAACCAGCCCACAACTTCGCTGCCCGTGAACACTACTCAGCTGGCCGCCTGGCTGATGGGTGGCGTTCCCAGCAGCCGGCTTGCCCGCCTGGTCGCTGAACGTGGGTTGGCCACTCTGCCCACGAAAAACGAACTTCGCCAGATGGAGACCGCGGGAGCCGATAAAGACTTGATGCGCGTCCTGAGTTCTGGAAACGCCCTGTCCGCCAGGATCGGAGCTGCTGTTCCGAGCGGTCTCTTGAACGCCGCCGTCGAAGCCCGCCGACAACACTTCCATGAAGCCGAGGCGGCAGTGCGCGTGGTCTTGGCCGCAGACCCGCAGAATTCCGCCCTGCACTTTGCTCTCGGTGCGATCTACCGCCAACAGGAGAAATGGGACGAAGCTTACGACGAGTTCGCCGAGGCGACGCGGATCATGCCGCTTCTTCCCGAGAACCACGGCGCCCTGGCCTACCTTTTCTACCGTTTGGACGACGGGCCCAACGCGATTGCGGAAGCGCGGACCGCCCTGAGCCTCGATCCGAAGAACGCAGAGGCGTATCAATTCCTGGGCCTTGGTCTGTACTCAACCGGTCAGTACCAAGCTGCCGTGCACGCCTACACTGAGTCTCTGGATCGTGACCCCGACAACGCCGAAACCTACTACGACATGGGAATTGCCCTGCACGCCGCCGGAAACCTGCCCGGGGCAATCACTGCCTACGGGAAGGCGATTCATCTGAGACCAGCGTTCTGGGAGGCTCATTCGAATCTGGCGCTGATCCTGCATGAAGAAGGGAACCTCGCCCAGGCCGTGACGGAATATCGCGAGGCCAAGCGGATCGCGCCCGGCGAAGCTTCCATCCGCAACAATCTGGGCAACACGTATTGCGATCAGGGCAACTTCGACTCCGCGATTGAGGAACTGCACGCACTCTATCGCGAACATCCCGAGTGGCAGCAGGGACATGCCTGTCTGGCCAGCGCCTACATGGCGAAGAAGAATTACGACGCCGCGGTCGATGAACTGAAGTTGGCGGTGCAGCAGAATCCGACTGGATCGACGGAGCACCGCATTCTTGGCCAGGCTCTGTTGCTCGACAACAAGCCGGAAGAGGCGTTGCGCGAGCTGCGGCTGGCTGTTTCGCTCAAGCCTGATTCTGACATCACACATCACCTGCTGGGCACGTTGCTGTTTCAGCAGCAAGAGCTGCACGCGGCGGAGAAAGAATTCCGCGAGGCGTTGCGCCTGAATGGTTCGGCGGACAACCACTACTCGCTGGCCGCGTGCCTGATGAGCATGGACCGCAACGAGGAAGCGCTGTCGGAGTTGGAGATGGCGTCGCGGCTCGATCCGGAACGCACGCTCTACCGGGCGCGCCGCGAAGAATTGCTCAGGCTGATGAAGGGAACGAGTTCGCGGTAAGGCTGGCGGCGCCAATCGAGTCGCAGCCGAACTGGGCTTGAATGATCTAAGTCCACCGCTCGGCCAATCCCCCCAATGTACTACGGTGCATAGGCGAAGCTGCGGGCAGTCCTTACACTAGAGTCGAGCCCGAACCCCGGTGAGTGGCAGGAACCTAGCGATAGGGGAGATTTGCGATGGCGACGAACGCAACCCGAACCCAGCAGCAAACGGTAAATGCGGTGGTGCAAGCGGCCATGGCGAAGGAAGGAAGCGCTCGCCGAAAGGACGCTACGTCGGAAGCGGGATCACCCGGGGACGCTCCTCGCAAGCCCACGGGATACGGGTTGCCGTGCGCGAAATGCCATTTGTACTATCCTGCCGATCTGGATGTATGCCCGACCTGCAAGCACAACGAGCGCGTTTCGCCGGCTGTCCCGAAGATACCGCCGCGGACGGCTCAACCCGTGGTCGACAAAGCTCCGGATACTTCGGTTGTGGAGCAGGAGCGGGAAGAATTCCTCCGCCAATTCAAGTCTCAGCTGTTAGAAGCGCACGCCAAAGTAGTGGATGCTCCGGAAGCCACCTGCAAGTTTCGCGAGCACCACTCTGTGGAGCCGGCCACCGCGGAAATCTGCCAGGGATGCTATGAGCGCCTGCAGGAGCGGCTCGATGTCTTCGAAGGGGCGTTACACCTGGAGCTGAAAGAAGCGGCGCAGATCATTTACGACGCGGTATGGGCGGATCCTTCCGATCCCAGCAAGACCTATCAGAATGCCGCCAGCGCCCTGCTGAGTGAGTTGCGCAAGCGCGCGGGGATGACCACGGTGCTGGGGCCTTTCCAGCCGCTGGCGCACTAGCGTTCAGGGTCTCAGGTGTTAGGTCTTAGGTCCGGTTATTCTGCCTTGATTCCTATCCACTTTTTCCCGGCATACAGCTTGTAGCCCGCGCCGTCCTCAACCAATTTCAACGGGACAGCATGTTGCAGCGCGGCGTCGGTCTGAGACGCTGCGCTGAGCACATCGTTATTGGCGACATCCATCACCATGAATTTGCCGTCTGCAGTAAAGCCGAAGCCATATTGCCCAGGGGCCAACTCGGATCCGCCGACGTTGATCTTCGTCTCCGTGATCAGCATGCCCTGGTATTTCTGCTGGATCGCGGTCGAGTACCCAGAGGCGTCGACCAGCGCGGCGAGCATCATTTTGCCGTCTGCCAGTTGAAATCCGACGGCGTTGCGAACCTGCACGGGCGCCTTCTGACCGCGGAAAAAATATTCCGCCGGGACTGCCTTCTTCACTTCGTCGCTGCTGAGTACGTGCTTCGAAGCCTGCTGCGCGACAGCCGATGCCAGCATGACGAGCGTGACGAGAATGAGCGCGCCTAGAATCAACGTACGTTTAGTGGTCATGACCGTTCGTCCTCGGATGTGAGAGTGAAAGTGCTCTCGGAACTGTAACTGTTTGCAGAGGCAGGCGCAAATGGGACAATCATGTAGGGGCCGTGCCAAATTTGCTTTGGACGCAAGATTCGGATAGTCCGCTGAGGATGCTTCGCCCTAAGCTTTCCCTACCATGACAACCAATGCCATACTCACAGCGGAAAGCATGAAGGCGACCTCAGCCCGTCAACCCAAACCGACGACTCCGCCGGCGGAGATAGCCGATGACCCGCGCTGGAATGCCGTGGTCGCGCGCGATACCGCCCGCGACGGCGAATTCGTCTTCGCAGTTTCCAGTACGGGGGTGTATTGCCGGCCGTCGTGTGCGGCTCGCCGCCCGCGGCGGGAAAACGTTCAGTTCTTCGGCAACGCCGGAACATGCCGAGCAGGCGGGTTACCGGGCCTGCCTGCGTTGCCGGCCAAAGTCATTCAGAGGGAACACGGAGCCCGACGGAGTGAAAGCGATTTGCCGCTTCATCGAGCAGCATCTCGACGAGTCCCTGACTCTGGACCGGCTGGGCAAGGGATTTCACCAGAGCCCGTTTCATCTGCAACGGCGTTTCAAGGCGGTGCTCGGCATTACGCCGCGAGAGTACGCCGACTCGTGCCGCCTGCGTTTGCTCAAGCGGAATCTGCAGGCGGGAGATTCGGTCACCCGCGCCATGTACGACGCGGGATACGGTTCCAGCAGCCGGCTGTATGAGAAGACCGCGTCGCAACTAGGAATGACGCCCGACAAATACCGGCGGGGCGCGATTGCCGCGGCCATTCGCTATACGTGCGCGGACTCCCCTCTGGGCCGGATGCTGATCGCCGCCACCGAGCGGGGAATTTGCTCCATCCAGTTTGCGCGTTCCGACGGCGAACTGATGACGGGGCTGAAGCGCGAGTTTCCCTTTGCCGCGCGCAAGGCGGATGAAGGTGGGCTACAGTCGTGGGTCAATGCGCTGCTCCGGCACCTGCGCGGCAAGGATCTGGACGCATCGTTGCCGCTCGACATTCGTGCGACGGCCTTCCAGCGGCGCGTGTGGGCGTATCTGCAATCGATTCCATTCGGAGCGACGCGCTCTTACAGCGAAGTCGCCAAGGCAATTGGGCGTCCCAGTGCAACGCGCGCCGTCGCGCGCGCCTGCGCTACGAACCCAGTTGCGGTAGCGATCCCATGCCATCGCGTCGTTCGCCAGGACGGGAGCATGGGCGGCTACCGGTGGGGCATTGAACGAAAGAAGACGCTGCTGGAGATGGAACAGGCCGTTGCAGGAACCTAGCTACCTACGTCTCTCTGGCCCATGATTTCGAACGCCGCGAGGGGAGACGTTGCTTGCAATGTTTCCACGCATGCCGTGTTGACTCTGCAATTTAGCGGCGGTTAAATAGGTCTCGCGGGAGAGGTTCTCTTTGCTCTCGGTCGAAGGTCAGCCTATGCGGGTAGAAGCGGTGATGATTGCGGCGATTCTCTTGGCTGGCCTCGCGACGTGCGGATGTGGTGGGGGGAACGGCGGCGGCGGAAACTCAATCGTGGCGCCAGTCGTCACGTGGGTCATGCCTGCGGCCATAAGCTACGGTACGGTACTGAGTGCTACGCAGCTGGATGCAACGGCAAACGTACCGGGCACGTTCGTCTACACGCCAGCCGCGGGCACGGTACTAGCGGTCGGATCGCAGATATTGTCTGTGACTTTCACGCCCGCCAACACGACCAATTACAAAACGGCCACGGCCACTGTCACACTGACGGTAAACGAAGCCGTGCCAGTCATCACTTGGACCACGCCTGCGGCTGTCACCTACGGCACGGTACTGAGTGCGACGCAGCTGGATGCAACGGCGAACGTACCGGGCACGTTCGTCTACACGCCAGCCTCGGGCACGGTGCTAGCGGTCGGATCGCAGATTTTGTCGGTGACTTTTACGCCTAGCAACACGACCGACTACAAGACGACCACGGGCACCGCCACGCTGATGGTGAACCCGACGCCGCCGACCATCTCCGCAAATACACAGAATGGTGTACAGAATGGCGCTGTGATCGTCAGCCTTTCCGACACGACGCCAAATGTTTTTATCTACTACACCGTCGATGGGACCACGCCGAACGCATCTTCGCAACAGTATCAGGCCCCGTTTCTGGTGGCTTCAAGCCTCGCGATCGAAGCGATTGCGATCGCCGCAGGCAACTCCAGCACGGTTGCGAGCCAAGCCTTCTCGCCCAACATCCCTTCGGGAACGCTGGTTTGGAGCGACGAATTCACCAACACCAGCGGCGCCCCAGCGCAACCTGATCCCACAGTGTGGACGTACGACACCGGCGACAGCGGTTTTGGCAATAGCGAACTGGAGAATTACTGCGCGTGGGGATCGTCTACGTCGCCATGCAGCACCTCGAGTCCCAGCGAGTTCGTGGGGACGGACGGCTACCTGCACATTGAGGCACAGCAGCCGTCGCCTGGGGTATACACGTCGGCGCGGTTAAAGACGCAAGGGCTGTTCAGCTTCCAATATGGCCGGCTCGAAGTTCGGGCGCTGGTACCGGAGGCGCAGGGTTTCTGGCCGGCGGCGTGGCTGCTGGGCAACAACATCAACAACGTGAACTGGCCGGCCTGCGGGGAACAGGATGTGCTGGAGCGCGTCAATGCGGCAGGCTCGCCGGACTGGAACGAGGGCTCGATCCATGGAACAGGCTTCACAGGCGGGACGGGACTGGGCACTCAATATAGCTTTCCGAGCGGGCAGACGGCGGCCCAGTGGCATACCTACGGCATGATCTGGTCCTCGGGAAGCGTGCAGTATTACATCGACACCCCGTCGAACGTGTATGCCACCTACACACCGTCCAGTCTGACCCCGCTGAATGACGGCGCGGTCTGGCCATTCGACGCCGGGCAGAGCAACTTCATCATCTTGAACCTGGCAATTGGCGGAAGCTGGCCCGGACCGCCCAATTCCTCGACGCCGTTTCCGTCCGAGATGCTGGTCGACTACGTGCGCATCTATACGAACTAAACACTGTCGACGGCATTGCGGTTTCGAACCGCCAACCAATTCAGGAAGCCCACGGCGATCGTTGCGGCCACGATCAACGACTGGCTGCGGTCGACCTGCGTAGCCAGAGCAGCGCACATAAGGACGCCAAGCCCCGCGAGGAGATTCCCGGCGGGCAGGCGGAATCCTGCGGTCCCTGCCTGCTTACGCCGGAGCACCGGGAGCGCAGCGCAGCACACGGCATAGTAGAGCAGGCGGGCGACGGCGGAAAGCGTTACATTCCACTTGAATTCTCCACTCAGCGCGAAGCCCCACACCAGAACTGCGAACGCGAGAATTGAAACGTACGGCGTGTGAAAGCGCGGATGAATCGTGGCGAAGGCTTTCGGAAAATCTCCCTGCTCAGCCAGAGCATAGGTCACTCGGGGCATGCCCAGAATTTTCGCGCTCAGGTATCCGTAAAAAGAAATGAGCGCGCCCACCGCGACCAGGGCCGCGCCGAAGGAGCCAACCGCAACGCGTGCGACGTCGGCCAGCGGGCGCGGGCTCTGCGCAGCGTCTGGAAGGACTCCGACCACCACCCACTGGATCAGGGCGTAAAGCACCGTACAGACGATCAGGGCAGCAAACAGCGCAAAGGGGGCATCGCGGCGCGGATTCTTGGCTTCGCTCATCGGTGCCAGCGCGGTTTCGAATCCTCCGTAGGCAAAGACAAGAAGCAATATCGCCTTCAACCACTGCGCAGGCGGGACTGCCGCGGCCGCGCCGGACGAAGCGGCGGGATGCGCGTGCAACACGAACAGTCCCATCCCGATAACCGCGAAAAGCGGCACCAGCTTTGCGGCAGTCGAAAGGTTGCTCACCAGCGCACCTGCCCGCACACCGCGCACATTGATGAACGCAAGCACCCCAACCAGAGCTGTGAGAATGATCGCGCGGGGCAGCGGGTCGGTCGCATGTGGCCAGAACTCGCCAAGATAAATGACGAACAGATTGGCGTTGGCTGCCGGGGCGGCCGCCTGCCCAAGGCAGAGCATCCATCCCATCTGAATGCCCATGCCGCGTCCGAAGGCCGCGCGCGCGTAGAGGTAGGGCCCTCCCGCCTGATGGAACTGCGAAGACACCTCGGCAAAACAGGCGAAGATAACGGCCATGCCGAGACCGGCCAGCAGCACTGCGACCGGGCTGAACTTTCCCAGAAGTCCGGCGACGGTGGACGGCAGTCCAAACACGCCGCTGCCGATCACCGAGTTCACGACCAGAGCGGTCAGGCTCCAGCGGCCGATAGCGCGAACGAGTTGGCTAGACCTGCCCAGTGGGAGTGCTTCCGGCATCGCGTGGTTTTATCACAAATCGAGGACAGTCAGGGGGCAGCATCTTGGGCGCCGGGCTTGGATGGCCAACGCCGGCGATCCTACCCAATGATCCATAGTGACTTTCGACAGAGGATGAGTGCACTAACGGGCAGTTCAAGAATGGCTTCCGGGGAACATGCCATTCCATCGTCGCGCGCGTGAAAAGCCGTGCCAGTCGCGGCATTTCGATGTAGTGACTTTTTCCCGCTCCAAAGTAACGCCAGAATTACGAAAGGCGCATGCCCGTGAGACATCTATTCGCTGCGTGTTGCCGATGAGATGTTGGGAAGGCAAACCGAATGCCCATCGACGACATGGACGACCTTCATCTCCGAATCGCACGCGTCACCGAAGACCTGCGGACAATCCAGCAGGAACTGAACTGCGCTGCCATGCAGGCTCCGAGCGACCCGGAACTGATGGAAGCGCTCAATTCGCTTTCGGAGACCGAACCGATCGAGACCCTCCGCTCCGCTCTCGATCAGATGCGCCATTTTCTCTGGTTCTATTCGCAGGTAATGAGCAACGAACCGGAACTGGGAGACAAATTGCGCCAGGCTGGCGCAGCGAAGACCGCAAGCGATGAGACGCCGAAGACAGGAAGCGCGTTCCTCGACCAATTATCGCGCGCGGATGAACTCATGCTTCTCCATCATCTGGCGGACGCGCGACGCCGCAAGCCCAACTAGGTCTCTGACGTCGTTTCCGTCTAAAAGCCCCGCCCGCGAACGATTGTTTTGAGCACTTCTCCAGCCGGGCTCAGCACCGTAAAGTCCGCATCAGCCCCCACCGCCAAGACTCCGAGATGCCCCGCCAATCCCACGGCCCGCGCCGGATTCAGCGTGGCGGCCTGCACGGCTTCCCGCAGACTCCAGTTGGAAAACTCCGTGACATTGCGCACTGCACGGTCCATCGTCAGCACGCTTCCCGCGAGGCTGCCCCCTGACGTGCACTTGCCATCTTTCACGTCGACCTCGATCGGCCCGAGCTGGTAGCGGCCATCGGGCATGCCGGTTGCGGAAATCGCATCGGTGATGAGCACCGCGCGTTCGTGTCCTTTCGCTCTTAGGAAGAGCTTCACAACTTCCGGTGCCACGTGAATCCCGTCAACGATAATGTCGGCGGTCAACTGGTCATCGCTGAGCACTTCGCCGATGATGCCGGGTTCGCGATGGTCCAGCGGGCGCATCGCGTTGAACGTATGGGTAGCGTGCCGTGCTCCTGCTCGGACCGCATCTCGCGCGACGGGCATCTCAGCGTCCGAGTGCCCGATGCTGACGCAGACCTTCCGCTTCGCAGCCTCGGCAATCACCTCCATCGCCCCTGGAATTTCCGGGGCAATCGTCAGCATCTTCACGTGCCCGCGTGCCGCCTGCCAGAGACGGTCGAACACTTCGATGGTCGGAGCAACCAGATTCTCCGGCGGATGCACGCCCCGCCGCTTGTGGCTGAGAAATGGTCCTTCGAGATGAATGCCCAGCGGCCGAGCCTGCACTGGGTCGCCATTCGAACTGTTCGTGGCGGCTTCGATCGCGTCGGCCAATCGTCCGAGGGTGGCACAAGTCGCATCCAGAGGAGCAGCGACAGTGGTTGCAAAATATCCGGTCACTCCGTGAGTTGTCAGAAACTTGCCAAGCCGCGGCAGTTCGGACGGTGACGCTCGCATCACATCCAGCCCTGCTCCACCGTGCATATGAATGTCGAGGAAGCCGGGCGCCAGTGTGGAGTCGCCGAAATCCACCAGCGTAGTGTTGACGGCAACCGTCTTTCCCGAACGTGACGAAAGCTCAGCGATTCGCCCGTCTTCGACGATGAGCAGCGGATGGTCCATCTCCTCGTTCGGCGTGAACAGGCGGCGGGCAGTGAATGCGGTTTTCATGAAGGCGAAGTGAAAGCCTATCGTAGCCGTCCGTCAGGTTTCAGACAACACGAGTCAGCGACAGCGCTCAGTTTACGTTGCGACTCGAACTCCCGATTGGCCCGGATGGGCTCCTGCGTAGAAGAGTTCCGGACACTCGGGCGTGGCATGGAGTGCTATAATTTCTAAGTAATCTAGCGATTCCTGCTAAGGGCGCCCCGTAGTTCCTCCAGCGCCCCAGCACACGTCGGGGAGTGGCTCAGCCTGGTAGAGCACCTGGTTCGGGACCAGGGGGTCGGAGGTTCAAATCCTCTCTCCCCGACCATTTCTTTTTCAAATACTTAAAATTCCTAGCTTACCTCGAAACTGAGCCCGTGGTGCGGCTTCTGTGGTGCCCCAACGAACTCTTGGTTTCAACAAGTGTTAGCTGTGCTTGGCCATCGAAAGTTGGGGTGCCCAATCGGGTCACCTATAAGAAGTTCCTTCGTAAAGATTTGGAGAGGAAGTGCGTTTGAGCCAGCAAGATTGCGGTTGCGACCATGGTCCGTGGTTTCGAATATTCCTGTTGTTGAGCCCTTGGCGCTTGTACCAGGTCTGATGTTGAGGGCCCCTACATAAGAAGAATCGCGACGATGACGACTCGTAGGTGGTTGATTTAGACTTTCAAGGATCCTTGAACGCCCAATTCTTCCACGCATTTCGAGCACGAAGATTCATGTGCCAAGGAGAGATGGTGTCGAAAACCGAAACGCGCGATGCAATCGGCTTGACGAAACAGCCGAGGTGTTTTTTCGAGAAGCAATTAGAGACTGAGGAACCGCTGGCGTTCGCGACGGCAGAGCGACTCTGTAGCTCAGCCGTAGAATTATTAGCGCTGCGTCCTTGGGAGTTCCGAGGCGACCAGGACCTGATCCTCATCGAAGATCCGCAGTCACGACAGATGTGTTACTGCTCGATCATGGGCGCCCTCGGCGAAGTATTTTCTCTTCACGTTTACGTCGGCGCGGAAAGCTACCGCTTGTTTCGCAAGATTGTGGCAGGAAAGCCGATGTCAGCGGGAGAATTCTTCGCTTCCCAGCGGGGCGTCTCCGTGGAGTTCGTCAAACCCTCGGAGCTGACCACTCCAGACCGTAAAATGCTCCAGACCTTCAATTACTCGACGAAGCGAGGCGGAATGGCACCCATGTTCCGAGCTCTTCGCCCAGGGTACTATCCCTGGTACGCGACCGAACCGGAAGGAAAACTTCTTGCCCGATGCCTGAAAGCGGTAATCGCGTTTTGCCGCTCTATGCCTGTGGATGATAGCAGCTACTGGGGTGGATCGGACGCGTATCCCCTCTTTGTCCCAACGGCCGAAAGTCAGAATGACTACAAAATAGAAAAGGTAAGCGCGCCTGAGCCGCCCCTAGCGCCCGCACAGGTCCCAGAAGTGGATGAAACCCTGCTGGCCAAAGTTCGGGAGAGGAATTATGCCGTCGCTGGCGCTCTCGAAGTCGATCACTTCTTCGGTCCCGGGATGGTCGGAGATAAGGACGAGCGCAAGGCGTGCCTCCGGATGGGCCTGGCGACAGATGCTCGATCCGGCTTCGTATTTCAGCCGGAAGTTGGCAGCAGACAGGACTCCACTGGAGAGATTCTCTTGCGAGTTGTCCTGAATGCCATATTAGGTGGGCGATTCGTTCCGCAGGAAATTCGCGTCCGCCACCAAGAATTCCAGGTACTTCTGCAGGGCCTTGCTTGCAGACTCGGGTCCTCGGTGCGAGTGGCAAAAAGTTTGCCGGCACTCGACCACGCGAAAAACCACCTCCTTGCCATGATGGGCGACTCCGGTGTATAGGTATCCGGCGGGTAGCGTCTGGGAGGTCGAGATGTGCAAGCTCTGTCCGTTTGGGTCGGATACGCCACAGGAGGGCTACCAGCACCGAGTTGTCCTGAGAAAAATCGATACCTGCGAATGCAATCGTCGCAAAAGCTGTCGCGCCGCGACCGGAGAGACGAGCAGCCCGAGCAAGCAAGCGCGCGCTAAGTTCGTACTGGCTCACTCAGCGGAATTTAGAGGGCGGATATGGCCGATCTTGTTCAAATCCGCAAGTTAAGCAAGGAAAAAGAGGAGGAAAACTTCAGGTTTCGCCGGTTCCTGAAGACTCAGTGCAGTCTGGAGCCAGGCGAAATCGACCAACGCGTCTTTGAGATCACCCGGCGCGTATGGGCGGGAATCGACTGCACCAGTTGTGCCAACTGCTGCCGGGAGGTGAAGCCGACGTTCAGCAAGGAGGAAGTTGGCCGAGTGGCGCGCCGCATCGGAATGGAGCGCCAGCAGTTTATCGACACTTACTTAGAGCGCCCGGAAGTGAACAGCGAGAACACCTGGCAAACCCGCACGACTCCCTGCCCTTTCCTCAAGGAAAACCTCTGCAGCGTCTACGAGGATCGCCCTGCCGACTGCAACGGGTACCCCTATCTTCACCGGCCGGATTTCGTGTTCCGCACCATGGGGATGATTGAACGGACATTTACCTGTCCAATTGTCTATGAGGTTCTGGAGGAACTGAAGAAGTCTCTGGGCTTCTTGCGGACAGCTCCACAGCGCGGATCCACTGTGGAAGACAGAAAGCGCTGAGGAGTACGCCGTGCAGCTACTCCCCGTAGCGTCGAAGATAAATCTGCGGGCATTATAACGAGCACACTAAGCTGGCCGCGCCGTGGCTTGTAGTGCTTCATCTTCCCAGTAACTAAGCGTCGGCCCTGGGCACCGATTCTGGGGCACCCATGAGAAAATGAATCACAGCTGCAAACAGGAATCACGTCAGTTTGCACGGTTGAAGCACCACTCACATGGATTGAAAAAATAGTACCTTGGCGAATCTTCTTTGGTTCCCCAGGACCAGGGGATCGGAGGTCCAAATCCTCTCCCCCGACCATTTACCTGTTGCCGCCTCGTACCGCAAGTTTCTTCATCTTGACAGGCCGCAGCGGTCAAACCAAGATGCTGTCCTCGCCGCGAAGGCGGTTTTTCTCGAGCGGGTACGCCAAGACCCCCTTCTGGTCTGCTGTTTGGAGATGAGGTACCGATGCAGGTTGCTTCTCGTTTCGGAGTACCGCGTTTCAACATAATCGCCTTGTTACTCATTGGGCTGGCTGGCGTTGCTGCGTCAGGCCAAGAAGAGATCGCGCCAGGCGGGCAGAGCTCGCTACCGTTCGGCAAGATCACAGTGCTTGGGCCGGCAACCTGTCCTTTGGGAGCCACCGAGGGAGCTAGTTGTACTTCTGTCAGCGTGGCTTGCCCGAAAGTCCCCGATCTCACTGCGACCTTGAGCGAAGCTTATCCTCCGGGAACACCCAAGGGCACCATCATCCTCGCCAACGGCGGTGGTGGCACTACGTTCTTCAACGCTGGCTTCGCCAACACCTATCTCAACGACGGGTTCCGCGTCGTACAACTCGCCTGGGCGACCGATTGGGAGGACACCGGCGGCGTGGGTGTAAAGACTGCGGCCTGCCGGCCCGCCACCATCTTCCGGTATGTGTTCTATACCGTTCAGAGAGGAGATCGTACGTCGGGTTTCTGTGCGCAGGGTACGAGCGGCGGGGGTGCATCCATCGCGTATGGGCTCGCACAATATGGACTGTCGAATGATTTCGATTACGTGCTGATCAGCGGCGGCCCCGGCGTTTCCAGAATGGACTACGGTTGCGACAACTCACTGTATGCCGGACCACCTCTGAACCTCTGTCCGCTGCTTACCAACGCTCCCTACGCTTACACGGGAGGAAAACAGGTGGATGGCTGGGAAAACACGACCACGTGTAACGAGAAAAACCCACTGCAATCCGACATCGACAAGTGGGCGGCGGACGCGGTCGTCACAACCAGCGGCAATTACACCTATCCCAAAACCGGCATGAGTTGGTATTTCTGTGTAACTCCTCCGGCGAACGACAGCAACGGGCAAGGCAAGTTCCTGATCGATGCAGTGAATCCAAAGAACGTTCCAGACGTGAATTGCTACTCCGGCGTCTGCAAGAGTGAATCCGTGTGGCAGGACAAGAACGCGTTTAACGCGATGGTTGCCGAGATGCTTTCCCAGTGCGTTCCGAACCATCAATGATCGTTTGGGTGTTTGTCGTGGGCGCTCGAGTCACGCACGCGCTTTATCGATCATCGCTTCCCATATGCCTTTGGATTTGAGAATCAGCTCCACGGCTTCGCGGACCGCACCGTGACCGGCTAGGGCCTTCGTCGTGTAGTGGGCAGCCTTCTTGACTTCAGGCACGGCATCTCCAACTCCAATGGCTAGTCCGACGCGGCGCATTAAGGGGATATCCGGAAGATCGTCGCCGACATAAGCCACGGCAGAATCTGCGACGCCCGCTTTCCGCAGGATCTCCTCGTAGGCCGGCATCTTTAACGGCTGCTTCATGTAAATGAACTCCATCCTCATTTCATGAGCGCGGCGGAGCAGTGCGGCGCTCTCGCGGCCGGTGATGCATCCCGTGCGCAGGCCGGCGCTCTGAGCAAGGGTCAGTCCCTGACCGTCGTGCGCGTCGAAGGTCTTGATTTCGAGCGCGGTGCCGTCGGTTTGCGAGAGCAGAGTAACGCTGCCGTCAGTCATCGTGCCGTCGACATCCATGAGGAGCAGTTGGATCTTCGCGGCACGCTTTTTCAGTGCAGACGAGAGTTTGAAGCTACCGGCCAATGAAGCCTCCAGAGAGAGTAGAAGAGAGTCTAAGTTAGCATAGCTGCGGGTTGGGGCAGGGATCGTTCCGGGAAAGCGGCTTCGACCCTTCTTAGTAGTCCGACTGTGGCTGCGTTGTAGCATCCGCTCCGTGGAGTAATTCCTCCATGATCCGCACTCCGGAACTGGTTCCCACCAGGTCAGCACCCGCCTCCAGCAGTTCGCGCACTTGCTGGGCAGTCTTGATACCGCCAGATGCCTTGACCCGAACGTGGCTGGGAGCGACTCGCCGCAGAAAGCGAATGTCCTCGGGAGTGGCTACGCCCACCGCGCCGCCGCTGGCATTCTTCAGATACGAAACGCCCGCGTCAATGCTCAACGCCACCGCCCGCTCGCGCTGCTCAGGGTTCAGCAACGGCAGCTCCAGCATGATCTTCACCGGGACCTTTCCCGCCGCCGCGACGACTCCGTAGATGTCGTCGCGGTATTCGCTTCCCATTCCAGAAAGCAGGAAGCCAACATTCGGCATCAGGTCAATCTCTTCCGCTCCGTCGTCGACGAGATGCCTTGCCTCATCTGCTTTTCCAGGGCTCGTCATCGTCCCGTATGGAAAGTCGATAAATGATGCGACCAGAATTCCCGTACCGCGCAATTTCTGGGCGGTGCGTTTGACCCATGCACCAGGGATCATGGCTGCGTGAAACCTGTATTTCAGACACTCGGCCAGATGCGCTTCCCAGAGGGCTTCGGTGAGTACATTTGAGATCAACGTGTGCTGAATGCGGTGGGCGAGTTGCGCCGCGTCGGTTGTCGTGCGGTCATCCATTGCGTGAAGCGACCTCGCGTCCATCACTATATTCCGTCAGCCGTTTGACCGCCGCCGAGCCACCGGGGCGGAGTCATTGCATGCTGGCTGCAGAACTCCAGCACTTCTTGCCGCCGGGGCAGCGATGGGATCACACCGTCTTTGGTCACCGCCATTCCTCCGACGATAACCGCAAACCGCACGGCTTCCTCGAGATTCGCGCCGTGGGCCAGTGCGGTCGCGAGGCCGGCGTTAAAGGCGTCGCCGGCGCCGGTCGTATCCATCGCACGCACAGGCACAGCGGGAAAGCGGTTACAGCCCGAGCTACTGACCAGCAAAGCGCCATTCTCCCCCAGGGTCATGACAACTTGCTTCACGCCCCGGCGAATCAACTCGTGCGCGACGATCTCGGGATCAATCGAGTCGTCCGGTACCCGGCCAGTCAGCACCTTGGCTTCCGTCTCGTTCGGCGTGAGAACGTCGACCACTCCGAGCAGAGACGCGGGCAGAGGCCGTACCGGCGCGGGATTTAAGATCGTGATTGCGCCTGCTGTTCGCCCAATGGTCAGCCCTGCCTCTGCGGCTTCTGCTGGAGTTTCCAACTGGGTCAGAACGACTGCCGCAGACTGCAGTGCTCCCGCAGCGGCGGAGACATCCGCAGCCGTCAGCAACTCATTCGCGCCCGGATCCAGCACGATGCAGTTCTGCCCGCTCTTCGTTTCCACCACGATGAATCCGACCCCGGTCGGCGCTTCAGCGGATTGCTTCACATGGGTGACATCGATGCCTTCGTCACGATACAAACCGAGTGCCATGTCTCCGAAGCTGTCCTTGCCGATCTTGCCGACAAAGTCCACATGAGCCCCGAGACGCGCGCAACCCACGGCCTGATTCGATCCCTTGCCGCCAAAGTCGACCCGGTACCCGGTACCCAGCAGCGTCTCGCCCGCGCCCGGAATTCGGTCGACCCTCATGGTGAGACCGGTGGCGTAGCTGCCCACCACCGCGATGCGAGGAACACTCAAATGAAATCTCCCATCAGATTTCGAAATGCTGGAGAACGCCGTTAGCCTACCATAGCTCAGTCGGCCTGCTTCGCCTTGACCGGTCCAAATGCGAATGTTAGCTTCGGTTCCACACGTGACTCTTCGAGGGACATCACTCTGAACAGGGCAGGGAAGCCGCACTCATCCGTCGATCTTCGCCGGCGCGAGTTTCTTGTCCGCTTTTGCCAAGGCGCCGGAGCCACGCTGATTCCCGCGAGTTTGTGGGGGATGAGGTTCCCCACCGCGCAATCATTCGGTCCTCGCGGTGAATTGGACTCCAGCGCCAGCTTTCAACTCCACCCGCACTATCGAACCGAGCGGCCGCTCGATGCCACGCTTCAGAAAGTGCAGTCAGGGCTCGACGACTTCATCACCGAGAAGTATGCCGACCAGATCGGTGCGATTCTCGCGGAGTGGAGCGCCAGCTTGTTGCGCTCTCCCCGGGAAACTCAGGCGATCACCAAGGTCTTCGCACCGGATTTCTCTGCTGCTTCGCCGCACCCGGCAGAGTCACGAGTCGTGCGTTCCGGTTCAACGCTGCAAGTGCGCAAAAACAAGTTCGTTCACGAGGCGACGCTGAGCGGCGACGGTTTCGTTAGGGAGTGGCAATCCGCCCTGAGTACCTTTTCCCGGATTGTAACTGCTGAATTCCAGATAACCGGGATCGACTTGGCGGCCTCGTCGAAAACGCAGCTTCCAAGCCGCGTGCAGACTCGGGTTCGCTATGAAATCGTTGGTACCGGCACGGGCTTCCACCGGGAGCAACGCGTCGGCAACTGGGAACTGGTGTGGGAGC
The DNA here is from genome assembly GCA_963701935.1 of uncultured Acidobacteriaceae bacterium. Classification (GTDB taxonomy): domain Bacteria; phylum Acidobacteriota; class Terriglobia; order Terriglobales; family Acidobacteriaceae; genus Sulfotelmatobacter. Next base: position 224,329 of record CAVPBT010000011.1, read on the forward strand.
CGTCTACAGCCGGCGAGTTTCGTCTTCGGAGTTGGAGCGCGCTCGACGAAATCCAGGCGCGTTCCAATTCGCCCGTCTATGTCGACATCACAACCGCCGTTCTCGGCAGTAATTCTTCCTACTCGGCTCAACTGCTGCATGGCACCGACTACTGGCGCACGGTGCTCGACGGCGCGTCTGGCATCGACATTTACGGACACAACGGAGTTTCGGTCGCCGACATCGACAACGACGGCTTCGACGATCTCTATGTTTGCCAGCCTGCGGGCCTGCCCAACCGCCTCTATCGCAACCGCGGTGACGGGACATTGGAAGACATCACGGAATCATCCGGGTTGGGAATTCTGGAGAACACGGCCTGCGCGCTTTTCGCCGACTTCCGTAACAGCGGACGACAGGATGTCATCGTAGTTCGCGCCAGCGGCCCGATGCTATATCTCAACGAAGGAATCGGCAAGTTTCGGCAAAAGCCTGATGCGTTCCAGTTCGCCAACCCGCCGCAAGGAACCTTCACCGGCGCAGCCGTTGCCGACTACGATCGCGACGGGTGGCTCGATGTCTATTTCTGCCTGTACGCCTACTACCAGGGCACCGGCCAATACAAATATCCCTCGCCCTATCATGACGCCGACAACGGTCCGCCGAATTTTCTGATGCGCAACAACGGCGACGGCACATTCCGCGACGTCACCGCTGCTTCGGGCCTGAATCAAAACAACACACGTTACAGTTTTTGCTGCGGGTGGGGTGACTACAACCGAGACGGCTGGCCCGATCTCTACGTGGTGAATGATTTTGGCCGAAAGAACCTTTACCGCAACAATGGCAACGGAACCTTCACCGATATGGCTGCGCAAGAGGCGGCAGAAGACATCGGCGCAGGAATGAGTGTCTCCTGGTTGGACTACGACAACGACGGCGCTGAGGATCTCTATGTAGGGAATATGTGGACCGCGGCCGGCGAGCGCGTCTCGACGCAGGACAATTTTAAGCGAGACTCGCCCAAGGCAGTTCGGGCGCTCTATCAGAAACACGCGATGGGAAACTCGCTGCTCCGGAATCGAGGCGACGCTTTTCAAGATACGACGGCTGCCGCAGGCGTCGGCATAGGCCGCTGGGCGTGGTCCAGCGACTCGGTCGATTTCGACCATGACGGCTTCCCCGATCTCTACATCGCCAACGGCATGGTCTCCGGCCCTTTGCGACAGGATCTGAACAGTTTCTTCTGGCGGCAGGTGGTGGCTGTGTCTCCCGACGAAGCCGGCGCGTCTCACGAGTACGAGCAAGGATGGAACGCGATCAACGAATTGATTCGCTCCGACGGAACGTGGAGCGGCTACGAACGAAATGTTTTCTACGCCAACAACAGGGATGGCACGTTCTCGGATGTTTCGGCCGCGGTTGGTCTGGACTTCGTGGAGGATGGCAGATCATTCGCCCTCGCCGATCTCGATCACGATGGCCGGCTCGAATTGGTGCTGAAGAATCGCAACGCTCCGCAGCTGAAGATCCTGAAGAACGTAATGCAGGACCTGGCTCCGTCCATTGCGTTCCGTTTGCAAGGAACGAAGAGCAACAGCGACGCAATCGGTGCCACGGTCACGATTGAAACGGCGGCAGGCCGGCAGACGAAGATGCTTCAGGCCGGATCGGGTTTCCTCTCGCAGCACAGCAAGGATGTCTTCTTTGGTCTGGGAGAAATGAAAAGCCCGGTGCGAGCATCGATTCGCTGGCCCAACGGACTGCTGCAGGAACTGCACAATCTCCCCATCAATCACAGGATTTGGGTGCAGGAAGGCGCTGAGCCGTCACGCATGGAGGCATTCCAGAAGTTCTCGCACACTCGTCCTGACGAGGTCGCCGCAGAGCCAGAGACGATTCCCTCTAAAGTGGAAACTTGGCTTCTGGCACCGATTGCGGCTCCGGATTTTTCGCTCCCAGATCTGTCGGGACAGGTGCGCAGCTTCGCCAAGACCCGCGGCAAGCCGACGATTTTGGTTTTCTGGACCGCCAAATCACCAGAATCGCAGGAAGAGTTGAGCGTACTAAAAAAGTCGTACGCCACTTGGGGAGTGCAAGGTCTGCAAGTGATCACGGTGAACGTAGACGATTCAGCCACCGATGAGCTTCGCACCTTCGCGAAGAACTTCACTTTTTCAATTCTGCGCGCCTCCGACGACGTTGCGGCGATCTACAACATTCTCTATCGCCAGTTGTTCGACCGGCACCGCGATCTGACCCTGCCGACCTCGTTCCTGATCGACGACAAGGGCGACATCGTCAAGGTGTACCAGGGCCCACTCGTTCCCGAGCACGTCGAACATGACTGCCAACACATCCCTAGAACCGATGCGGAGCGATTGGCAAGAGCGCTGCCGTTTCCGAGCGCGACGTACTCACTTGAATTCGGCCGCAACTATCTCTCTTACGGCTCCCTTTTCTTTCAGCGCGGTTATCTTGATCAGGCCGAGGCCTCGTTCCAGCAAGCCTTGCGCGACGATCCTTCCAGTGCGGAAGCCTTATACGGTATCGGCAGTGTTTACCTGAATCAAAACAAGAACGCCGCCGCGCGCGAAGCGTTCGAACGTGCGGTGAAACTTCCAGCCAACTATCTCGACACTCTGCCCGACGCCTGGAACAATCTCGGCGTCATCTCGACACGCGAGGGGCACGTGGACGAATCAGTCCCATATTTTCTGGAAGCTCTCAAGCTGAATCCGCGTCACCTGCTGTCACTCGACAACCTGGGCAATGCGTATCGTGCGCAAAAGCGTTGGGACGAGGCCCGCAAAGTGCTGGAGCGTGCGCTGGAAGTCGCGCCGCAGGATCCCGAAGCGAATTACAGCTTGGGCATGGTGTTCGCGCAGACCGGCGACAACGCCAAGGCCTACGAGCATCTGCAACGCGCGTTGCAGGCTCGCGCTGTTTATCCTGAGGCGCTGAACAATCTGGGCGTACTGTATTTGGTTACGCAGCGTCGAGATCAGGCAGTCGAGAGCTTCGAGAAATGCATTCGCGTCGCGCCCGGGTTCGACCAGGCGTATCTGAATCTGGCGAGGGTCTACGCTCTGGAAGGCTCGCGCGACAAGGCTCGCAGCGTTCTGCTTGAGTTGCTCAAGCAGCATCCCGATCACCCGCAGGCCAAGCAGGCTCTGGAGCAGTTGCAGCAGTGAGCTAAGGCTTTGGCGTCGCCGCCGTCAGCAGGTCGACGAACATTTTGTAAAACCTCTCCGTATCGAGATCGATTTGCACTTCGACCACCGGACCGACTATGGCGGGCTTGTCGTGCTCCGTCCAACTCAGCGTGTTTCCGTAACCCGCGCCCCGGTTGAGATCGATATCGAGATAACGCGCTTCTTTCGCCGTGATCAAACTAGGGTCAAGCCATGCCAGCCCCGCGAGTTCGTCCCACAAATAGTTGTATTTGCCATAGAGATGCGAATACGAAGCTACGTAATGAGCAGCGGGGGTATTGCCCGCCTTCACGCGGTCGATCAGGGGTTGCGTCAGCCGTGTCTTCACAGATATGTCCACGGTAGTGCAGACGATCTTCTCCCACGGCGCCATCAACACGATGTGCGCCGCTTCGGGATCAAACCAAAGATTAAATTCGTGGCGCGGCGTGTTCACAAACTCAGGATCGTCCGTCTTCGGATTCAGACTTCCGCCCATGAAGACCAACTCTTTCGCCAGCGCCAGCGAATTCAGGATCGATGGAGAGAGCGAGCGCGAGGTTGGTCATCGGCCCGCCGCGCATAGATCGTGATCTCGTGCGGATACTTGCGAACCATGCGCACCAGAAAATGCGCGGCATCTTCGTCCAGCGGCTTCGTCGTCGGCTTTCCCTCTGGCACCTCGCCGAGTTGGTCGGACGGATGATAACGACGGGGAGTCCATGCTCCCACCCACGCGATCGAGCCGTATTGCTGCTCCCATAATTCCGTATCCTTCTGGCGCCGCACCAGCGGATACTCAGCCCCCGGCACCACGGGAATGTCAGTGCGTCCGACAAGTTCGAGCATGCGTAACGTGTGCGCGACCTCTTCTTTTAGCCAGGCATCGCCCGTCACCACGGTGATGCCGAGGACTTCGGTCTGCGGAGACTGAATCAGCAGCAGGATGGATTGCTGATCGGTTCCACCGGGGCCCGCCGCATCCTGGTCGATAATGACCCTGCTCTTGCCGGAAGATTGCTGGCTCCAACCCGCAACGCAAGTAGCCAGCACGATCACGACTCCTACGACCCACAGCCGGACCAATCTCATCTCTTGCCTCTCAAAGTATTGCATTCTATTTCGTCCTCAGCGCGCTTAGCCAGCGCTATCTCGGCCTGTATGGAACGAGAAGCGCAACGTTGCTCGGGGCGGGCCCCGTAGATAGAATTCCTGAGCAGGCGCGCATTTGCTTCACCTGTCCCCATGGGCCGTCTTCGCGCAGTTTCAAGGCAACTCGGATCCGCTGGCGTTTTCGCCCGCTGCGTTGCGGCTCTAGTTCTGTGCGCGCTGTCTATGCAAGCGCAGGAGTCGGCGTCACTGGGCGGCACGATTCGCGATGCGCATGGGAAACCCCTCGCCGGTGTAACCATTCAGTTGCTCGCCCAGAATGCATCGTCCCCACAAACGACTCACACTGATGCGCAGGGGGCGTACAGTTTTGCCGCGCTGCACGGCGGAGTCTATGCGCTGCGGGCCCAGTTGGCTGGATACGGTAACGCCGAGGTCCCTTCTGTTTTCGTTGGCCCGAAAGAAGGCAAGAACGTCGATCTGACTCTGCAGGCTGAGGGGCCCCCGGCGCCCCAATCCGACTCTGCTCGAAGGCCGGAGTTCTTTGACCAACCGCACTTCACAGTCTCTGGAGTTACCGACACTACGAACCTCGGCGGCCACGGATCGGACACAATCGTGCGCACCCGTGAGACGCTGGCCAAAGAGGCGCTTTCGCTCGGTAAGGCTTCTGCCGGTGGCTCTGCTGCGACGGTTGAAGCTGAACGATCTCTGCGCGAGAGCGTGCAACGCGATCCAGGCAGCTTCGATACGAATCATGATCTCGGCAAACTGCTGGCGGAGAGCGGAAAGGAACGCGACGCAATCCCGTACCTCAAGCGCGCCAGCGAACTCAATCCCAACGATTACGAAAACTCCTACGATCTGGCTCTGGCCAATGAGAGCGCCGGCAATCACGAACTTGCGCGCAGCAATGCCCAGACCCTGCTGGTGAAGTACGACAAAGCCGAACTCCATCATTTGCTCGCTGATTCGCAAGAGCACCTGGGGAATTCGCTCGAGGCGGTGCGCGAGTACCAGCGCGCCGCTGAATTGGATCCCAGCGAAGGTTACGTTTTCGATTGGGGCTCCGAACTTCTGCTGCATCACGCTCCAGAGCCCGCATTGGATGTCTTTGCCAAAGGCAACCGCCTGTTCCCCCGTTCGGTACGAATGCTGATTGGACTCGGGGCCGCATGGTTTGCCCGCGGATCCTACGATGAGGCGGTGCAGCGAGTCTGTGAGGCGTCTGACCTGAATCCCAGCGATTCGGCTCCGTACATCTTCCTGGGAATGATGCAGTCGGTGCAATCCGCGTCTTCGGAGAAGAGTGTCGAGAAGCTGCACCGGTTCGTCACATTGCAACCGGAGAATCCCCAGGCGAACTACTACTACGCGGTCGGTCTATGGAAGCGGCGGAAGGGGGCCCAGGACAAATCCAGTGCGGCGAGGGTGGAGTCTCTCCTGAACAACGCGATTCGTCTCGATCCGAATTTCGCCCCTGCCTATCTCCAACTGGGAATACTCCACTCCGAGCAGAGAGAGTATGCACGGGCCATTGCCGACTACCAGCGAGCCATCCAGGCGGATCCGCAAATGGAGGAGGCGCACTATCGCCTAGCCCAAGCCTATCGGCAGACTGGAGATACCACCAAAGCGGCAGCAGAACTTCAGATCTACGATCGGGTTGCAAAAGAATCAGCCCAGAACGCGGAACGCGAACGGCACGAGATCCGTCAGTTTGTGTACACCCTGCGCGACCAGTCTCCCGCTCAAGTCCCCTAGCATGGCTGCCAACGGCGGTTCCGGGGCTTGCCTCAAATTTGTTGCCTCAAACCTGCGGCCATGTATAATCCCGCCCGTGGATTCTGTGGGAGGGAAGTCTCCTCCGATACCAAACCCCTGCGAGGAACTCATGTCGGAAATTCAAGAAGATCATTCTGCCAGCCGCGTCGCCACGTACTTCGTGTTCATTTTTCTGGTGGCAGCGATCATCGAGACTGCGCTTGCCAGCCTCGTGAAATAGCACCTGCGCTCGGGTGGGAATTCCTCCGCCCAGTTTTTTCCAAGCGTTGGGGACCGTGCCCACCCCGGCATGCGCATTTGCCGTTGTGTGCGATTGCGGTCCCGAGCTCCGCTCGGCCTCCCGCTGTGTTACACTTTTTGATTCATATTGACAAACTGTTAGACGCAGGACACTCAATCCACAAATGCTTTTTTCCAAAGAATATGTGGGCTATCTGGCCCGCGAAGTCACCAAGAAACTGATTGCTGGCAAGTTCATCGAAGTCACGGCTCTTCCCGCCGTGACCGAGCGTGTGAACGCAGCCTTGGTCGATGAACTTTCGCTCGAGGACCGCATCAACGACGAGGTGCGGGTCATCCTGGAAGCCTATTCTGAAGAGATGCAGAAGAGTGGCGCCAACTACCAGGAGATGTTCCGCAAGGTGAAGACCGAACTGGTGCGCAAGTACAAGGCGGTGCTGTGAGACTCAGCCGCGACAAAGTCAACGTACTGGCCCGGGCCGTTTCCGACGTGCTCAAGCAGATGGACGAAGTCGAGTTCATCGAAGACCCCAACACCATCCGCCAGGAAACGCGCAAGATTCTTGAAGAACTGCTCATGCAGGAAGCCAGAATCGACGTCGCCGCCCGCCAGAAAATCGAGAGCCAGAAACGCACCATCCTCGAAGGCTCGCAAGAGTGGGACATCCTCTACCGCAAGTACTACAACGAGGAAGTGAAGAAACTCGGCGTGTAGCCGTTCTTCCCATCCGCCACCGCCTGCTCAGAGGTGATCGTTGGCCAGTCAGATCAGCGACGTCAAAGCCATCATCAAGCGTGCCGCCGACGATGCCGGATTCGACCTCGCGGGCATCGCTCCCGCGACTGACGGTCCTGAACTGAGGCACTTTCCCGAATGGATTGCAGCCGGCCACGCCGGCGAAATGAAATATCTGGAAGCTCGCAACGACCATGGGGCTCTCAAACGATCCTCGCTTGCGAGTATCGCGCCATGGGCGCGAAGCGTCGTCGTGTGCGCCATCAACTACAACACCGAGAATCCCTACTCGACACGAGTTCACGACCCCAGCCGCGGATGGATCTCCCGCTATGCCTGGAGCCGCGAAGACTATCACGATGCCGTTCTGCGCCGGCTGAAGCAGGTGGAAACAGTTCTGCATCAGGCTGTTTCCGCCGAGCAACCGCCGCCTCTCACCACGCGCAGCTACGTCGATACTGGGCCAATCGTCGAGCGCGTCTTTGCCAAATACGCCGGCGTCGGCTGGATCGGCAAAAACACCTGCATCATCAATCAGAAAAAGGGCTCGTGGCTTTTTCTTGGCGTGATCCTCACGTCGCTCGAACTCGCGCCTGACATGCCCGCTCCCGATCGCTGCGGCTCCTGCACCCGCTGCATCGAAGCCTGCCCGACGGACGCGATTGTCGCTCCTTACCAGCTCGATTCCAACAAATGCATTTCCTATCTCACGATCGAAAAACGCGGGTCGATCCCGGAGGAGCTTCGCGCTGGCATGGGCCACCACGTCTTCGGGTGTGACATCTGCCAGGACGTTTGTCCGTGGAACCGCAAAGCCTCAGCGTCGAGCGCCCCTGAGTTCGAACCCCGCCCTGGACTGGTGAACCCCGCGCTCGCCTGGCTCGCGGAAATGTCTGCCGAAGAATTTCGCGAAGCGTTCCGCGGATCGCCAATCCGCCGCGCCAAGCGTTCAGGCCTCCGTCGCAATACCGCCGTCGCCATGGGCAACAGCGGAAACAAAGAATTCCTTCCTCTGCTCGACCAACTCGTGGCTGACGAAGATCCCAGCGTGAGCGAAAGCGCTCAGTGGGCAAGAGCACGCTTACTGAAATCCGCTGAATGACAATAACAGTCCTCGATCACTGCATTTCGCTGTATCTTCGCTCCCGGCCAGCATCTGATTCGCTGAACTTCCGTAACTGGTTTTCCCGATTTGCAGCAACTAATCTGTGCCTAAAGGGTTCTTATCAGGCAGGTTAGTTTGAGTCGTCTGGGATAACTATGGTTCCACGCCACATCCAATCCATGCGGCGCCCAGTGGGCAGTTTAGTCGTGATGCTCCTCGTCTGCGCTTCCTTCGCAGGCGCGTCGGCCACCCTGCTTCTAGAGGAACCCTACGGCGCCATGGGATTCTTTACGGCGACCGGACATGCCGCCGTCTACCTGTCAGGCATCTGTGCCGATACCCCCATTGTTCTGCACCGCTGTGCCCCGGGAGAAACCGGAGTCGTTCTCAGCCGTTACGACGGCGTGGGTGGCTACGATTGGGTCGCCATCCCTCTGATTCCTTACCTGTACGCGGTGGAACGTCCCGAAGATGTGCCGCTCTTTGCCGATGCGAAGATGGCTCTTTTCCTGCGCGACCGCTACCGCCGCAAATACCTGGAGAACATTGCCCCTGACGCGAAGAACGGCGAAACTCCCGGCGGGAATTGGTATCAGCTCGTGGGGTCTTCGTACGATCGCACCATCTATGGCTTCGAGATTCAGACCACCCCGGAGCAGGACGACGCACTGATCCGCAAATACAACTCGTCGCCCAACGTGTCGCATTTTCATCTCGTCTCCAACAACTGCGCCGACTTTGCCAAGAGCGTGCTTAATTTTTATTACCCGAAATCTTTGCACCGCAGTTTGATCGCCGATATCGGCATCACAACGCCGAAGCAAATTTCGAAAATGCTGACGAAGTTCAGCGACCATCATCCTGACCTGCGGTTTTCGCGGCTCATCATCGCGCAGGTGCCGGGCAGCATGCCCCGCAGTTCGAACGTGCATGGCGTGGTCGAATCTTTCTTTAAATCGAAGAAGTACATCGTGCCCAGCGCCGTAGTGAGCCCGATCTTTGCAGGATGCGTGGCCGCGGTTTATGTTGGCACGGGCGCCGGCCACTTCGAACCGGCCCGCAACGCGAGGGTGTTCGTCGTCGGCAACGATCCGGAGCGGCCATTGGACCGCGAAGATCGCCGTGCCTACCAGTTGCAATTGAAGCATTTTCTGGAGGGTGCGTATCCCGAGAAACCCTCACAGAACGCCGACAAAGTGTGGGAGAGGCTGCAATCCAAAGCAAAGACGGGCGTCGATGAACAGGGCCGTCCGGTCCTGCAAGTGCAAGTGGGAGACAGTACGATACAGATCGGCGTAGCCGCCGACAATATCCTGAGCGGGAATGCGCCGCCCCAATTAGTACGTCAGCTTCTCGAAGCCCGCCTGCAGTCGGAACTTCGGCGCAGATCAGCGCAGGGCATTTCCGAAACCGAAGTGGATCGCGACTGGAAACTGCTCCAGACCGTGACGGACTCTCCGCTTACCGCACGTTCCGTCCCGCATTCGGAGAATATCCGCGGAGACCAACCGTGACTTCCTGCGTAGCTTAAGACCTGGTGAGATTGGAAAGGCCGCACCCCTTTCGGCGCGGCCTTCGATTTACTGTTGCTGTTCTTGCGGCCGCTGCGGCATGCCCGAGCCCGGAACCGGTGGTTGTCCCGGCGGCTGTTGCTGCTGCAGCATCAATTGCCGTTGCTGCATTTCTTGCAACATTTCCTGCGGCGTCTTCACTGGAGGCTGGTCCGCGTTAGCCGGAGGTTGTTCGGCATCGGCGGCCGCCTGGTCCGTAGAGTCATCGGCGTTCTCGTCGGTCGCGTCCGCATCATTCGCATCGGGCCCCATCTCAGGCTGCTGCTGCCCTTGATTGGCCTGCACAATCCCCAACTGCTGTTGTTCCGCCAGCGATGGGCCGCTGGGCGGCGGAGCCACATTCTCTGGTCCTGTTTTTGCCACCAGGACCACGCGGGTGAGCAATGCATCGTTCGATGGAGAACCGAGCAGCACATAGTTGAAACGCGACCCATTCAGTAAGTCCGCCATGACGTCTCGCGCAGGTCCCGGCCCCAGATGCGTAACTACCCGCTCCGGCGCGGAAGGAACTTCGATCTCCGCCCCAGTCTGTTTCTTGACAGCTCGCAAGATGTCACCCAAAGTGGAGTTCGGCGCAACGATGGTCAGTTGCTCATTCTGATAACTCACTTGCGGCGGCACCGGAGCCATCGAATCCAGTGGAATCGGCTGGACCGGACCCGTCGGCCCAGATGGCAGGGGTGGCGGCGGTACTGGCTTCTTTGTCGTCTTCTTGTGCGTTTGTGCGGTCGCGGCGTCTGCGGCCTGCACGATCCCCGGGCACACCATGGCGATGCACAGGACAAGACCTCCAACCGCTGTCGTGAATTTCCATCCCGTGCTCATAGCCGCTTTCCTCCAGCAAATCCAGTTTCGGGGGACACCGCGAGGACGCCTTTACCGGAATTCTAGCACCGGAACGGGCGTGCAGGGACTGGCAGGCTGATCTCCCACCAGTAGAACGTCTTCACACTACTCTCTTGCATCGGTTCGATGCTATGGCACAAAGTGGGAGGCCTTCTATAACTCGATAACAGTCAACCATTTCCGGGCGCGCGAAATCTTAACAGCGCAGGCTGCAGCAGGCGTAAACTGGGCATGCCTTTCAACTCTATGAAAGTAAAGGCGGAAGCATCATGAATCGGACGTCCCGCAGGCTCAACCTCGGTTTCAGGATTGCCCTGTCAATCGTGGCACTCTCGACCCTGAGCGCTCGCGCTCAGAACTGCCAGACGTCAAGCGATCTCGAAGACGCCCCCCGGGCCGCTATTACCGCGGCTGGCCAGCACTTCTTCGACATGGCCGCCAAGGCCGATGTGGCGTCGTTGCGCCAGAACGCCATCCCGAGCCTGGCTGCGGACTTCTCTGGAATCGAGAACAGAGTCAAGGACCGCCAGGACGATTTGGCCGGATCCCAGGCTGTGACGAAGTCGGTCTTCCTGCTCGAAACCGAGGGCAAAGATCCCGTTCCTCACGCCGAGTTCCTGTGCGGAGTGTTCGGCAAGAACGGCCAGACCACCGGTAGCGCCGCTTTTTATTTCGATAATCTCCCTCCGGGCAAATACGCAGTCGTGCTTCTGGACGCAACCTCGCCCAAGACCCGAACGAATTTCGCCGTGATTCTGCAACAGGTGGGAGCCGACTGGAGGCTGGCTGACCTCTACGCCGCACCGGCACAGATTGCGGGCCATGACAGCGACTGGTTCGTGGCGCGGGCCCGCGAGTACAAGTCGAAAGGCCAGTTGCACAACGCGTGGCTCTACCTTCTGCAGGCCCGCAGCCTGATTTCTGCTTTGTCTTTCATGAGCACTTTGGCGACCGACCGGCTCTACGACGAACTGCAAAGCGTGCGGCCGGCCGATGTCCCGGTTAGCGGGAAGACCGCCGATCTGGCCGCGGGAACGACCACATACAAACTGACCGCGCTATTTCCGGCGGCCGTCGGCAATGATCTGGACCTGATTGTGAAATATCAGGCCGCCGACATTTCCAACACGAATCAGACGTATCAGAACAATGTCGCCGTCATGAAGGCACTGGTCACGAAGTATCCGGAATTGCGCGACGCCTTTGCCGGCGTGGTAGCCCGCGCCGTGGATCCCAGCGGCCGCGACTATGGCACGCTGCTGGCAATGAAAGATGTGAAATAGATCGCTCGATAGTGGGATTGCGAAGCTAGGCGCGAGCGTCTTCCAGCAGGCATTCTTTCGGATCTTTGTCGTCCCGCAATCCCAGGAACACCGGAGCGCGCAGCTTCGATCCGCTCCCCTTGCTGGTCCCGCCGGTCCACTCCGCGTACTCAATCTCCGCCACCAACTCCGGCTTGACCCAACTCACCTTGCGCAGAGCCTCGACTTCTCCGCAGAACGGATTTTTCTTGGTCTCGATTTTCTCTAACACTTTCGAAATCTCGTCGAGCGATTTCTGATCGAACCCGCTTCCCGCCTGGCCTACGTGAATCAGTCGCCCCTTCTGGTCGTAAAGTCCCAGCACCAGCGATCCAAAATGCACGCGCGTGCCTTCGGGTTCGGTGTATCCGCCAATGACGCACTCGATCCGATGCCGGATCTTAATCTTGAGCCATTCGCGGCTGCGGCGTTCTTCGTAGAAACTGGCGCGCTTCTTGGCAACAATCCCCTCCAGTCCCGTCTTCTGCGCCATGTCAAACAAGGCCTTACCGCGCTCCTCATAATGGTCGGAGTATCGTAAGACGTCGCCCGCCACCAACAACGACGACAGTTTCCGCTTGCGCTCCTCCAGTGGCACGCGGCGCCAGTCGTAGCCATCCAGATACAGCAGATCGAAGGCGTAATACAGCACCGGCACATCCGCATTCCCGGCTGCACGTTTCCCGCCCGGACGAAATCCCGTGCGCTGCTGCATCAAACTGAACGACGCTTTTCCTTCCTCGTCGAGTGCGACCACTTCGCCGTCCAGAATCGCAGTCTTTGCATGAATGAACTTCGCCATGTCTTTCAGTTCCGGATAACGAGGCGTCAGATCATTCTGATTCCGCGAGACCAGTCGCACCTTGCCGCCATCGACGAACGCAATCGCGCGGTAGCCATCCCACTTGATTTCGAACAGCCACTCCGCTCCGTCAAACGGCTTCTCTACCGATTCCGCCAGCATGGGATGGATCTTCACCGGCATCGGCCGCTTCACCGGGTTTGACAAAGCGCTGAAGGCACTCAACGCAGAGGACGCGGAGGACACAGAGGAGTTTGATTTCTTCGTGCCAGGCTCCCGGGCCGTTGCGGGTGAGGCGTCACTCTTGGCATCTGCGGATTTTTCTTTCCTATCTTCCTCTGTGTTCTCCGTGTCCTCTGTGTTGAGCTTTTGCTTTTTCTTGTCGAGTTTCGCCACGGCATCCGCCAGCCATGCCGCCTTCAGCTTCCCGCGGCCCGTTGGACGGCTCTTCCACTCCGCTGATCCCGCATCGCCGGCGACCTGTTCCAGGGTTCGCCCGCTCAGCACCGACGTGTCGATTGCCTCAATGTCGTATCCCTCCACTACGTGATCGTCGTGTTTTTTGATCATCAACCACTCGTTGCCCTTGCTCCCCGGACGCCGCCCCTTCATCTTGACCAGCGCAAAATCTCCCTTCAGCCGTTTCCCGTTCAATCGAAATTTCAGATCTCCCTTGGCAATCATGGCGGTAGCTTCCGCTTCCGTGCCCGGCACATATTTGCTCTGCACCGCCACCGGAGATAGTGGCTGCCAGGTTCCCAAATCCCACACAATCACGGTCCCGGCGCCGTAGTTGTTCTCCGGAATGTTGCCTTCAAAATCAAAGTATGAGACCGGATGATCCTCGACCTGCATCGCCAGCCTCTTGTCCGCCGGATCGAGCGATGGCCCCTTCGGCACCGCCCACGACTTCAACACGCCCTCCATCTCCAGTCGGAAGTCGTAGTGCAGCCGCGTGGCATCGTGCATCTGCACGACGAAGCGGTTCCCCGCCTTCGTCGCCACTTTCGGCGGAGGTTCCGGCGTCTCTTCAAACCGCCGTTTCCGCTTATATTCCTCAAGCGCCATAGAGAACGCTATTTAACCACAGAGTCTTGGGGTCGCACACAAAGAGGCGTCATCCCGAAGCCCAGCGAAGTTCAGCTGGGCGAGGGATCTCGCGTGGGCTATCGACGCGTCCTGACGCCGCGCGAGATCCTTCACTTCGCCTGAAGAACGGCTCCGTTCAGGATGACTCCACGTTGCGGTAGGCACGAGCAACTGGCCTATGCGTTAGAATCCTCGAACGATGCAGCGCGAATTCCCAGATATCCCCTTAGTCGGCGTCGGCGCGATCATCATCGAGGACAACCGCGTCCTCCTCGTCAAGCGTGCCCACCCGCCACTGCAAGCCCAATGGTCCATTCCCGGAGGCGTGCTCGAGGTTGGCGAACTGATCCGCGAAGCCGCGGTCCGCGAGGCTCGCGAAGAGACCGGACTCATCGTCGAGCCCGGCGACCTCCTAGGCGTCTACGAGCGCGTCCTGCGGAACGCCGAAAAGCGCGTGCAGTACCACTACGTGTTGATCGATTTTCTGTGTCGGAGGGTTGGTGGCGAACTCGCAGCGTCCAGCGACGCGGCTGAAGTCCGCTGGTTCGCGCAAGACGAGCTGCCGCCCCTCAATCTCGCCGAAGATACTCAGGATGTGATTCGCAAAGGTTATGTGAAGCTAGGTCGATGACTCGGGCGGACCAAGACTCCCATCGTCTTCCCACTCCACGTGGCACGACCGGCAGCGCCATGCCCTGCGATGGAACGGAACCGGCACCAGAGCTACGCTCAGGTAGGCAACAGGATCCAATTCCCTGGAAATTGATGTCCAATGAACCGCATTTCGGACATCGCGGCTGCTCGTATTCTCCGACGCCCGACACATCAAAGTGTTCCGGAATGGGTTGAGCCAGTATCTCTTCGGCCGCAGGAACGTCCTCCGCATCTACCTGCAGCTTGACTCCTCCCATGGAATTCGACCACAGCCAATCCATCCGCACCACGTTGTCGTCCACCAAGGCACAGTCAATGCCGGCTGAGTCCAGACTGCCCTTCGCCAGCAATGCCTCCGGCAGGTCGCGGAACGCGCGGATCGTCAGCCTGTGGCGCATTTCAAGTTCATCGCCGGGAGCATATTCGACCACGGGCGCGCTCAGGCCTCTCTTTGTCATCTCTGACCGCAGCGCCGTGCGGGCCACGTCCGTGAGCTCGTATCCCTGTGCGGCAACTTCTTCTAACTTCGCATCCGTCTGGCGGGAGTAGGTCTCAACCAGTCGCGAGCGTTCCTGCTCAGGATCAATCGTTGCCATGGCGGGAATCATACTCCTGTTGTGGCTCCTCATTTCGGGTCGCTGACAAGCCTCCCCGCGACAGGAACGGCCACAATCGATCGTGATGCTGATCACAGACTTCGCCGCCCCCGCATGTAACAAACGAAAAGTGGAAGCCAGCTTCAAACTGAACCGGCGCGCCTTTCTGCAGGCCGCTCTCGTTGCGGCGGCGGGAGCGGGCGTGGCTTGCACCACGAACGGAACTCCGTGGCGATTTCTTACCATCGATGAAGCCCGAACTCTGGCCGCGATCTGCGACCAGATCATTCCTCCCGACCAGGATCCAGGCGCTGCCTGGGCCGGCGTTGTGATCTACATCGACCGCCAGCTCTGCGGCCCGTTCCAGAACCTGCAGGAAACTTATCGCCGGGGAATTGCTGGAGTAGACCAGAGCAGCCGCTTGCTCTACGGCAACGCATTCGCCGATCTGGGTGCTCAGCAACAGATCGACGTGCTGCATCGTCTCGAGGACGGCCAAGCTCCCGGCGCGATCTGGAAGCAGGCTTCCTCGTCGGAGTTTTTCGGCCTCGTCATCGATCACACCATGCAGGGCTACTACGGGGATCCCCGGCATGGAGGGAATCGCGAAGGTGTGAGTTGGAAGATGCTGGGTTTGCCTTATCCGCCAATTCGGGGACGCCTGAAGTATGACCTGACGAAGCTGTAGCGGGACGACGAGTCGAGGCCAACGCATGCGGTCTGCAGAGTGCGCGCATGCGGTCTTTCGAGTGTGCTGGAAGAATGGATTTTGGGTGGCGCAGCGCTTTAAGCGCTGCGATCGAGTCCTGTGTTTTCGTCGAGGGCTTTAGCCCCCGAGGGGCTTTCAGTCTCCCCCTGGAGGGCAGTATGAAGTTAGGAATCGGATGTCTCTCAATCACGTCAACGCGGTTGTGATCGGCGGCGGCGCCGGAGGCGGCATCGTCGCCAAAGAGCTTGCCGAAGCCGGCCTGAGCGTTGTCTTGCTGGAACGCGGCAAATGGTTTACGTCCTACGACGACCGCAAAGACGATCTGCGCAACCAGCGCACCTGCGTGCTGGGAAATTCTTTTGGCCCCGATGAGCAACGCAACCCGCGCGTCTCCGTCGATGCCAGAGGCCAAGGACACATTGTTCGTTCAAACCAGGGCGCCTACAGCAACAACGCCGCTTGTGTCGGCGGCGGGACTCTGAGCTATGGCGCGATGGCATGGCGCTTTCTGGAAAAAGATTTCCGCTTGCGCTCGACCTACGGAACAGTTGCAGGCAGCACGCTCGAAGATTGGCCTATCAGCTACGCTGACCTCGAGCCGTACTACGAAAAAGCAGAATGGGAAATCGGCGTCTCGGGCGACGACTCCAACAACATATTTCGCGCCCCACGCCGCCGCCCTCTGCCCATGCCACCGCTGCCGCCGAACCGTGAACACCAGATTCTGAAGCCTGCCGCCCAGCGCCTCGGACTGCACCCGTTCGACCTTCCCATGCTGCGAAATTCCGTTCCCTACAACGGACGCGGCGCCTGCATACGTTGTCGCTGGTGCGTGGGTTTTGCCTGTGAAGTTGATGCCAAGTGCGGCACGCAGAATACAGTCATCCCTAAGGCGCTTAAGACCGGCAACTGCGAGCTACGCACAGAATGCGTTGCCAAGGAAGTTCTGACCAATGACCGCGGCAAGGTCACCAGCGTCGCCTACTACGATTCCAACGGACGCCTGCAGGAACAGACCGCAGATCTCGTGGTGGTCTCCTGCGCCGCCACCGAGTCAGCTCGTCTCTTATTAAATTCGAAGAGCCGTCTTTTCCCCAACGGCCTTGGAAATCGTTACGACTGGGTCGGACGAAACCTGCAGGGCCACGCATACACGGGCGCTGCCGGCCTGTTCGAGCACGAGACTTACGACGACCTCGGCCCCGGCGCATCCATCGCGCTCTGCGACTACAACCACGGCAATCCCGGATTCATCGGCGGCGGCCTGCTCGCCAACGAGTTCATTCGTTTGCCCTATCAGTTCGCCGGCCTGCGCGCCCCCGGGGTCCCGCGCTGGGGCGCCGCTCACAAAGACTTCATGCGCCGCTACTACCGGCGCAGCATTTTTGTCATGGGTCCGGTGCAGGAAATGCCGGTCTTCGAAGCCCGCGTGCAAGTCGACCCCGCGGTGAAAGATGCCTGGGGAATTCCTGTCGTACGACTCTCCGGCCACCGCCACGACAATGATCTGCTCGGAACCAAGTTCCTGTCTGCGAAGGCCGAAGCGTGGCTCAAGGAAGCCGGTGCCACCACGACCATCCCCTTCAACTGGATTTCTCGTGACGGCCCCAGCGGAGGCCAGCACCAGGCCGGCACCTGCCGCATGGGCAACGACCCGCAAACATCCGTTGTGGACAAATACTGCCGTATTCACGACGTCGACAACTTGTACGTCATCGACGGCAGCGTCCATGTCACCAACGGCGGTTTCAATCCAGTGCTCACCATCATGGCGATCGCTTACTACGCCTCTGACAATCTAGTGGAAGCGTGGAAGGGAACTCATGGCCGGTCTTAGAGTCAACCGCGGGGGCGTGCGATGACGGTTCGCAGATTCTTTCGCCTCCGCGTCGTGGCTCCCTTGGCGATCGCACTGTTCGCCATCCTGTTGCTGCCCGGCGCCAGCCTTTACTACAGTTACTCCGGCGGACGATCCTGCGCGCGCTGCCACGAGATATGGCAGCCCTACCGCGACTGGCACGAATCAGCCCATCGCAACATCGCATGCTCCGAATGTCACGGCGACGTCCTCACCCTCGACGCCGGCTTTCATCTGAAAAACATTCGGCAATTGGCCGCTCATCTGCGCGGCCAGGTCCCCGAACAGGTCCGTCTCAAAACTGAGGATGTTCTCAAGATCGGCGGACGTTGCGCCAAGTGCCACCGCCAGGAATCTGCCGACTGGTCGGCAGGTCCGCACGGCGCCACCTACTCACGCATCTTCCTCGACAAAGATCACAACCAGCGCCGTCGTTTGATGGACGACTGCCTCCGTTGTCACGCGATGCACTTTGAAGGCAGCATCCGCGATCTGGTCACACCTGTAGACACGCAAGGTCCCTGGCGGCTCCTCGATCCGAAGCTGGCTGAGCAGCCCGCGATTCCGTGCCTGGCTTGCCATCAGATGCACCGGCACGGAGTCCCCCTGGCCCGACCTGCGGTGAAAGTGGGCGACGCCGGTCCGCGCGAGGAAATCTCAAGGCCGTCGCTCGCATTCTTTGATCGTCGCGAACAGGACTACGTATCGCTGGCCAGTCTGCCGCTCCCGCAAATGCATGACGGCGCCCGCGCTATCAAGATCAGCCCCGACCCGCGCCAGGCTCTCTGCTATCAGTGCCACGCCCCCGAAGCCAGCAGCCAGGTAGGCTCCGGCGACGATCGCACACCCATCGGCGTGCATGAGGGTCTCAGTTGTTTCGCCTGCCACGAAAAGCACGGTCAGAAGACACGCGCCTCCTGCGCCAACTGTCACCCGCAGCTTTCGAACTGCGGAATCAACGTCGAGACCATGGATACCACTTTCAAGTCGACGAAGAGTCCCCACAACGTCCACACGGTGAAGTGCGCGGACTGTCACACCAAGGGTGTTCCCAAGAAGAAACCGCGGACCTAGCGGTTAGAATTCGCGACGGGCGCCGCGAAAACCAGAATAAAGAGAACAGCCCGCAAGCACTTGTTGATTCAAACAAGGCTTGCGGGCTGCCCGGTGGACTGTTTGGGATTGACCAAGAGGTGGTCACTCTAACGTGGCCTCTACGGCAACTCCGGGTTCGTCGAATCGACGATTCCTGACCGACCTGCGTCAGGCGGAATTGAATCCTTACCTCACCGGTAGTGTGCGGGCTGTAGCTCCGGGCGCGCATTTCTCGTCTGCGCCTGAAGCCCCGCTTAGAGCAACCGCTCTAAGTCTCAGCCACCTCACCTGGTCTTTGAGTACCCCAACTACTGCCTTCAGAACTTGTCATCCGACCACCTCCTTTCCGGTGTATTCGCACAGTAGTACGAAAGCAGCCTGTGCGTCAACCGGCACGAAAGTGGGTGTCGGTAGCACATGATATGTCCGGTTGAGATAGCAAGTGATATGTCCGCTTTGCGGGCGGTGAGGATAGGAGACCATGCGGAGCATGGAAGCTTATCCGAGGGCCGCGATGGAGCGGGCGATGAAAGTGCAGGACGTAATGTTGCCGGCGATGGCGAAGAAGATCACGTGGTGGCAGGCGGCGGAGATCCTGGGCATCAGCGACCGGCACATGCGGCGGTGGCGGGAGCGCTACGTGGAAGAGGGCTACAACGGGTTGCTGGACCGGCGGCGGGGCCAGCCCTCGCGGCGGCGGGTGCCGGTGGCGACGGTGGAGAAGGTGTTCGCGCTGTACCGGGAGAAGTATTTCGATCTGAACGTGCAGCACTTTCACGAGAAGTTGGCTGCCGAGCACGGGATCGAACTGAGTTACACCTGGGTGAAGCAGGCGCTGCAGGGGGCAGGCCTGGTGGCGCGGGGACGCAAGCGCGGGGCGCATCGGAAACGGCGCGAGCGGCGGCCGTTGCCGGGGATGCTGTTGCACATTGATGGCAGCCGCCACCAGTGGTTTCAGGATGAACGCTGGTACGACCTGATCGTGATTCTGGACGACGCCACCAGTGAGATTTATTACGCCCAGCTGGTGGAGGAGGAATCGACGGCGACGGTGATGGCAGGGTTGAAGGAAGTGATCGAGCGTAAAGGCGTGTTCTGCCTACTCGCCGCAAGCGCGCGGGCGCAGCGAACGCAACTTCGGTACTTGGCAGGGCCGATTGCCGCAGGAGTTGCGGCTGCGCCAGCTCGGGACGCTGGAGGCGGCGAACCGGTTTCTGCGGGAAGATTACATGGCCGAGTTCAATCGCCGTTTTCAGGTCGCGCCCCGGCAGCGGGGCAATGCTTTCGTGCCCTGCCGGAGTCGTGATTTGGAACGGATTTTCTCGCTGCAGTTCGAGCGCAGTGTGAACCGCGACAACACCGTGAGCTTTCAAAATCTGAGCTTGCAGATCGAGCGGGTACGCTGGCGGGCCACGTTGGCGGGTTGCCAGGTGGTGGTGCACCAACACCTGAATGGAAACTTGAGTCTGACCCACGGGCCGCATTGCTTGGGTCGCTATGACGCCGGCGGTGCACCTCTATCCGCCAAGGCTTCTGCAGAGCTGAGCAGGGGAAGGGGAACTGCCCCCTTCCCCTGCAACCCCATCCCCAAAACCAACCCAACCCCTGCGGCGAGGGCACAACTTTGAAACCGGACATTTCACTTGCTACAAAAAGCGGACATTTTAACTTGCTACCGACACCGGCACGAAAGTGGGTATCGGCGGAGGCAACAGCAGTTGTTGAAAACAGCGTGTCTGGATCAGCCATCTCGTCTCGCGGTACCCCTCGAGAGCGGTCCTCTTCCGCTGACTGGGTTTAAGCCTTGACTTTCGTCGCCGATTTGCTATCGTCTCCGCCCAGAGCTCCATTCTGAGGGATACAGGCTTCCCCCCTGTGCGGACAGAAGACGTGAAGTCCTGATGCATGTGCGATAGGGGGCAGTATGCGAATCCCATTCTCTGGTACCCGCCATCCCGCCGCGGATTTCAAACGGGTGCGAGACGACGAACTAGAAGAAGTCCGCCGGTCACGCCTTCTCCGCGAACAGTCCACACTCCAGCAGGATCCGTCCTTGGTCGGCCTCGCCTTCTCCGGCGGCGGTATTCGTAGCGCCACCTTCAATCTCGGAATCCTGCAGGCCCTCGCGGGCAATCTGGACCTCAAGCATGAAGGGGACCGGATCGACGGGAAGGATTATCTCCGCCGAGTGGACTATCTCTCCACCGTTTCCGGCGGTGGCTACATCGGGTCGTGGCTGGTGAGTTGGATGCGGCGGGTCGGCTCCAAACCGGTGGCCACGCGGTTGAAAGAAAATCGTCAAGACCCTCCGGATCGAGAACCGTGGCGCCGTCTCGAGCCCGACCAGATTCGCTTCCTCCGCCGTTATAGTTCCTATCTCGCCCCGCGTTCGGGATTGTTGAGCGCGGATACCTGGACGATGGTCACGATCTACTTGCGGAACCTGATCCTCAACTTATCTCTGCTGATTGTGGTCGGAGCAGGGGTGCTGCTGGTGCCGGATCTGGCCCTCTGGGGAATGCGTGCCCCCGCCCCGCCTGTCGCTCCCTTGTGGAGTGTGCTGGGACTCGCAGCTCTAGCGGCTGCAGTCGCGGTCGGAATCGGCTTTGGAGGTGTCAGCGACGCGCCCGCTCCCAAGGGCTTGCGGCGGCACATCTTGCGTCACGTCGGACTCTACTCTTCGGCTTCAACGTTCGTGTCAGCCGTGGTGGCGACGCTCCTGCTGCTGTCCGATTTGTCCACGCGCAACCAAGCGACCTATCTTCCGAAGTGGTTCGTCATCGTTGGCGCTGCGGCCTACACCGCCTTCTGGGTGATTGCCCTCCAGGTTCGCCGTTTCAGCAAACAGGGCGTTCCTCCCTCTCCGGTAGAAACCGGAGTGTGGGGCGGCGTTTACCGCTACGGCGCCACCCTGGTGGCAGGCGCGCTGCAGGGATATCTCCTGTACTGGATGGCGCAGTGGTTTGCTGGATTAGGTTTGAAGGTGGGTGAGTTTCAGGGCTCAGTGATCGAACTGGTCTTTGGGCCTCCTCTGCTCGTCGCCACACTCCTGATCACCACGGTATTCCACATGGGGCTTTGTGGACGAGCCACGCCCGACGCAGACCGGGAATGGGCGGCACGAGCTGCCGCAGTCTTGACTCTGGTGACGTTGGGCTGGATCGCACTGTTTGGCGCCACCCTCTATGGGCCCCTCATCATCAAGTGGCTGACAGCCAGCCACTGGGCCCAGGAGACGTGGGGAAAAATCTTTAAGTCATTGTTGGGCGTTGCCTGGGCCGCCATTTCCGCAGGTGGCGCGCTGGCGGGTAAGAGCGCTCAGACCAATGGCAAGAGTGGAAGTCTGACTTGGCTGACCAAGACTGCTCCTCCCGTCTTTGTAGTCGGACTGATCCTGTTGCTTTCCTATGGCGTGGATTGCGCCTTGCCGCATCTGCCAGATTGGCATTCTCAGAAAGCTGGCACCGTCAAGACCTGTGCTCCGGACGAGCCGTGCGATCAAGCCAAGGACGCGCTTGATCGAGTCACAGTTGCGGCTCGTCAGCTGCTCTCCGCGGCCAGTCTGCAACAAATGGCAGGAGCCGCCGGAGTGCTCGACAAAGCACTCGGCGCTCAGGGGCAGGACTTCCACCAGTTGTCACAAAAGCACTGGCAAAACGTGCAGGATTATACGGGCAGCCGCCTGGTTATCTGTCTGCTGATTTGTATCTTCCTCTCCGTGTTGTTGTGGTGGCGCGTAGATGTGAATGAATTCTCCATGCACCTGTTCTACCGCAACCGGCTCACGCGGGCGTATTTGGGAGCATCGCAAACCGACCGCGAAAGCCAAACCGACCCCTTTACCGGATTTTCCCTCAACGACGACCTCCGCCTGCACTGGCTCACTACTCAGGTCCCGCGTTGGAGAGAGCCTGTCGACCGAAGCGCCGTGCCGGAGAGAATGTCGCCTCACTGGGAAGAACTCTTAGCGCAAGGAGTTCCTCCTGAAAGGGATGCCAGAGACGCAGTTTCTATTCTTCCTTATGATGGTCCCTATCCCATCTTCTGTACGACACTCAATCTGGTGCGCGGCAAGGAACTGGCCTGGCAGCAGCGTATGGCCGCTTCGTTTATCTACACCCCGCTGTACTGTGGATACGACTATTTCAAATACACCGCGAAGGGCACAGTACCCTCCACGCGAAAGTTCGCCCTCTCGGCGTATCGTGAAACTAGAAACTTCTCGCGCGAGGAGGACCCGAAGCCGGATCCGACAGTAAAGCTATTGTCGCGGTTCAGGAAACCGAAGCCGGGTTCCGACCAGCCAATCCCGGCCCTAACCATCGACATCAAGGACGACCGCGCCCGCGAGGGAGGCCCCAAGGTAGGCACCGCCGTTGCCATCTCCGGCGCTGCGGCGAGTCCGAATATGGGCTACCACACGTCGCCCGCTCTGGGTTTCCTCATGGCCGTGTTCAATGTGCGTCTGGGCTGGTGGGCCGGCAATCCGCGTCATCCCTGGACCTGGAAGAAGTTCGGGCCGCGCTGGGGATTGCTTTACCTGTTGCGCGAATTGTTTCCCGATACCAGCGATTCCATGGCCTATGTTTATCTTTCCGATGGTGGGCACTTCGAGAATCTGGGCATCTATGAATTAGTGCGGCGAAAGTGCCGTTTCATTGTTTGCTGCGACGTGGGTCACGATCCTGAAGGCCAATTCGAGGATCTGGGCAATGCCGTGGAACGATGTCGCAGCGACTTTGGCGTGGATATTGACATCTCGGTCGACGACTTGAAACCCGACCCCAAAACCCGGCTGAGCAAGGCGCATTTCAAGCTGGGAACGATTCGCTATCCCGCGATTCCCGGCCAGGCCCAGGAATCGGAAGGGACCCTGCTCTACATTAAGTCCACACTGACCGGCGACGAACCAGCGGATGTGACGGCGTACGCCGCCGCCAACACGGTCTTCCCCAACAACTCGACCGGTAACCAGTTCTTCGATGAGTCTCTGTTCGAGAGTTATCGGGCTTTGGGGCAACACATCTTCGGTCAGATCGTGAAAGCCGGGCTAGAGCCCCCGGTGCTGGGAGCGGACCCTCAGGCCCCGGAATCGCTGGCCCGGCTGTGTGAGAATCTCAAGCGGGTGGCAGACGAAGCGGTTAAGGACTAAGTCGCGCCGGAACTCTCTGTCAGGCGTTGGAGTGCGCCTGAAAACCTGTATTCGACGACCGCTCACGGCAGCGCGAACGCATACACCGCGCTGCCCGCCGCGATCGCCACATATTCCTTTCCGTCGACCGCAAACGTCATCGGCGCGGCGTAGACTGCGCCGCCCATCTGGAAGTGCCATAGCGGCTTGCCTGCCGCCGCGTCGAACGCGATGAAGTTTCCTTCCGCGTCGCCCGTGAACACCAGTCCTCCCGCCGTCGACAGCACTCCCGACCACGTCGGCGACGTGTGCTCGAATTTCCACTTGATCTCTCCCGTCGCCGGATCGATCGCCTTCAGAAATCCCAAGTAGGGACGAGCGTCCTCCGATGGAAAATAAGCGCTCCCGTAGTACGCGTGCCCCGCTTCGTAAGGCTGCGGGGCCGTGCTGAAAATGTCGCACTGATCGCGCGCCGTCACATAGAACAACCCGGTCTGCGGACTGTAGGTCGGAGCCATGAAGTTCGTCGTCCCCAGCGCCCCGGGACACACCGTGTGTCCTTCGAGCGTCGGCGACGCTTCTTTTTTCGCCACCGGACGCCCCTCGGCATCCTTCGTGTCGCTCCAAGTGGTCTTCCCATAGGCGTTCGCCGAGATGAGCTTGCCCGAAGTGCGATCGAGCACGTAGAAGAATCCATTGCGATTGGCCTGCGCGATCAGATGCTTGCCGCCCGCATCGACCATTACCGGAACCTGTGTCGCGTCCCAGTCGTGCTCGTCGTGCTTGGTGAACTGGAAGTACCAGTTCATCTTGCCGGTGTCGGCGTTCAACGCCAGCAGGGAATTGCTGTAGAGGTTGTCGCCCGCCCGTCCCTCGCCGCGATTTGACGGCGCAGGATTCCCCGTCGGCCAGAAAATCTGATTCGTGACTGAATCGTATGTTCCCGTGTTCCACGCGGGTGCGCCGCCCACTTTCCACGAATCGCCTTCCCAACTGTCGTGCCCAGGCTCGCCCGGCCCCGGAACGGTATAGAAACGCCACTTTCGCGCGCCGGTGTCAGCGTCATAGGCGTCGATAAACCCGCGCACCCCGTACTCCCCGCCCGACACGCCGATCACGATCAGTCCCTTCACCGCCAACGGGGCCACCGTGAAGCTGTGCCCGCTACGATAATCCGCCGCAGTCGCATCCCACACCACGGCTCCGGTCTTGGCATCGAGCGCGATCACGTGCGCATCGAGCGTCCCCATGAAAACCTTGTCGCCCAGAATTGCCAGCCCGCGATTCACGTGCCCGCAGCACGGACGAATGTCTCCCGGAACCTGCCGTTGATACATCCAGATGGGCCGACCCGTGCGTGCATCCAGCGCAAACGCGCGGTCGTCCTGTGCGGTTGCGTACATGATTCCGTCGACCACCAGCGGCGTGGTCTCCAGTTTTCCAGTAGCTCCCGTCTGATACACCCACTTCGCCACCATCGTCCGCGCATTGGTGATGTTGATCTGTTCGAGCGCGCTGAACCGCTTCCCGGTGTAGTCGCCGGAGTAGGTCATCCAGTTCTGCGGTTCTTTTGCAGAATTCACCAGCCGCTCGGACGTAACCTGCCCGAGAGCGTGACTCGCAAAGAGGGCCACGATCAAACCGGCCGCCAGAAGACATACCGGAACTCTGCCAGTACCGTGGAAGAGCGGCGCTTCAGCGCCGCGTTGCTCGACGAAAACATCTTTGGGCTTTAGCCCCCGTGGCGCACCGTGCCTGAAGGCCGTTACCCTATTACCGACACGAGACGCGGCCCCCAAAGGGCCGCTCTTCCACGCTCCAAAACGCTTGTCGCCCCGCCCCTTCATTTCGCCCCCACGCTGACCAGGTAGGCCACAATATCCGCCAGATCCTTGTCGCTCAAAACATCAGCTCCGTACTTCGGCATCGCCGACTGCCGGCTCTTCTGAAACGACCGCAACTTGTTCTTCTCCAGCAGGTGGATCTGCTCGTTCGCATCCATGATTTGCACGCTGAAGCTATCCTCATTCAGCGTCACCCCTTTGATTTCCTTCCCGTCGGCGGTCATCACGGTGACGCTCTCATATTCCTGCGGAAATTCCTTCGTCGACTCCGTCAATCCCCAAGCCAGCCGCCGGCTCGGATCGCGCACCGACTCAATAATCGCCTCCCCCGTGCGCGACCCGCCCACCGCCGTCAACTCCGGCCCGAGTCTCCCGCCCTTGCCTTCGACCATGTGGCACAGCGAGCAATTCGCATCGCCATAGAACAACTCTTTGCCATGGCCAGCATTTCCCACCGCGGTTGCCGGAGCCTTCACCTCCTGGCTACGAATGTAGGTGATGATCTGCCAGATCTCCTCATCGGTCATCCCGACACCCTGCCCATTGGTCCCATTGGCCGGCATCGCGGTCCCAGGAATGCCATTGCTGATCACCTGAAACATGTCCGCGTCGGAGTGTGTGTGCTTCTTCACTGTCCGCGTCAGGTCAGGCCCGCGCCCTCCGCCACGCGCGCCCAGTCCGTGACACAGCGCACAATTGATGCGGAACTCATACTCGCCAGCCTTGGCTGCCTTGGTGTCACCCGCGAAAGGATTGTGGTCGTCCGCGGAGCACACTCCCATCCCCAACAGCACGATCGGGATCAGTCCCATGCACCATCGTCTGAACATGATTCACCTTCCTCGGGAAGTTGCCGCATTCTACGCCATCGAGTCGAGATTGCTGCTTAGGAAAATTGGTCCTTTCCAGAGGTGAAGTGAAACGAATTACCGAATGGATTATGTCCGAACGTGTAGCTGCCAGTTCGGATTGTGTAACAAACCGTAGATTTTTCTAATTTCCGCCCCAGTCCGTGCTAATTTTCCGGTCAGCTGCGGCGGCACCACGCCCGCGTGGCTGCCCCCTGAAAGATGGGCCGACATATGGCGTTTAAAGACAAACTGGAAATCGCTTCTAATATCCTGATTATCGCTGTAGTGCTATTGATAGGGGGGACGTACCTGAAGTCTCAGTTAGGCCACCGAGATGGGGAACCGGCCATCGGCGAGAAGATCAACCCCCCGCTTGGGTATAACTGGCATAAGGTTGCGCCAACCCTTGTGCTGGCCGTTCGGGATGGGTGCGTGTATTGCGAACGGAGTTACCCGCTATATCGGCGGCTCGAAGGTCTTGAGCGTGATAACCACCTGAAGGCTCACATGTTGGTGGTTATGCCCGACGAGGTGACACGCGCCGCAGCTTTGCTGTCGTCGCAGGGGATCACCAGCCAGGCTATCGCCAACACGCCACTAAGGGACATCAAAGTTTCTGGGACCCCTACGCTTCTCCTGGTTGACGCGAGCGGACGACTTCTTCAAAGCTGGGTTGGAGAGTTGGACGCGTCCAAGGCGGACGCCTTGATCGCACAACTGCGGAGATGACTTTGAATCAACCGTTTGCGATCCAGCCGCAAACCTCATCTTCGTGAAAGGAGCGCTTCAATGAAACGCTTGATTCTGAAGCTTTGCTTGCTGTCGGTGCTTGGCGGCGTATACGCTTATGCCGCTGCGCATCCGGCCTCTGGTGTCGGCCCTCTCATCAAAGCGAAATGCAGCAGTGGAGGGTCTTCTTGCAGCTGCGGGGACGGTTGTGCCTGTATCGCAGGAAATGGGAATTGTTCCTGCGTATGCAATCCCTAGTTTCGGACGGGCATCCCCGCGAAGTATCCCGGCGAGGGTGCCCTTTATTGCACTGCTCATCAGAAAAAGTACAAGTACAATATGAAGCGCGATCCCCTGCTCATCATTGCCAGTATTTCCATCGGCACAGCCCTATTGGCTTGCATGCTGTCTTCCACGTACGCGGTGCTCATTGATCCTCTGCCCTTCACGGAGGCGAACAGGATTGTTAGCGTGAGTACGGTTCAGGATGGCTCCAGTTTCTCCTCTTCTCTTCCTGACTACGACGACTTGTCCAGAAGCGGTGGGCCACTGGAACACAGCATTTATGTTGCTAGCGTTTTTGGTTCAGAGGTTGAAATCGGCGGGCACCCCGAGGATGCTCACAGCGTGCGTTTTGAAGGGGATCTCTTGTCGGTTTTTGGGAAGCCCCCAGTTCTTGGCGATCCGGGTGATCTGAGCAATAGCAAAGATCAAGATACTCCAGCGGCAATTCTCAGTTACCCGGCCTGGGTTAGGTTCTTTGGCAAGGATCCGCATGTGCTGGGGAAAATCGTGCGCGTGGGCGCGCGTGCTTATGAGGTGCGGGCGGTTCTGCCGCCGGAATATCAGATGGCGCTGACGGCTGACATTTGGTTAGCAACTCCCCGCCAGAAAACAATCAACCGCGGCAATCGCGACGGCAAGATTTATGCTCGCTTGGCGCCGGGCGTGACCGTAGCGGCAGCAAACGCGCAACTCGCAACGGTCGCAGCGTCCCTCCAGAAAGAAGCTCCCAAGACGAACGAAGGCGTGACGTTCGAATCAAAGCTGCTGAGAGATTCTCTGGTGGGGGAATCGAAGCAGCTCCTTTATTTGTTAGCGTGCGGCGCCGCCATCGTTCTCTGCGTCGCTTACTTCAATGTCTACCAACTCCTGGCAGCGAAGGCAGCAGCGACCTCCGCGCGGTGGGGAATACGCATCGCGCTTGGGGCGAGCCGGAAGCGGCTCTTTCAAGACATGCTAAAAGAACCGTTGCTGCTAAGCCTGGCTGGCTGCACCGTGGGCCTGTTGTTAAGCATCGGAAGCATGCAAATGTTACGGGCTCTGAGTCCGACCGATATTCCTCGTATCGGTGAGACGAACCTCGTCTGGCAGGTAGTGGCGGCTGTGTTCGTGTTGTCGACTGCGGCGGCCGGGCTGTTTACGTTCCTGATGTTCATGCGGACGCTGGCTTTCGAGACCGATATTCTGGGTGCGCTTCGCGGTGGCGGGCAGCATGGAACATCCATTCGCCATGCCCTCAGAGCCAAGAGACAGGTCGTGCTGATTGCCCAGATCACCCTCAGCACCGCGCTGCTCATTTCAACGGGAATGGTGGCGCTGGCGCTCCGCCAAGCCATAAGTTCCCCCCTCGGGTTCAGCGCAGAGGGCGTCACGGTAACCGACCTGGCCCTTAAAGAGCCGGCGAACACTGCGGCGGGGAGCCAGTACGTGCGCGACGTCATTAAGCGTGTTTCCATGCTCCCGGGGGCACGAGCCGTGGCAGCTGCTTCTAGCGCGCCGTTTGAGGGCACATCCTACAGCACTACATTCACTACGAAAGATGCGGGTCCCGCCGGAGGAAAGGAATTGCAGTTTGTGGCCATATCGCCCGAGTTCTTCCACACTTCGCAAACCACGGTCTTGCGGGGGCGAGCGTTCTCGGACTCTGATGGCACCGACAGCCCTAGAGTGGCGATTCTGAATCAGGCCGCTGCTCAGGCCCTTTTTGGCGCGGGCCAAGCTCTAAATCGGGAGTTGAAAGGGGATGTTGGCCCGGGCGAGTCGACAATGCAGGTCGTGGGCCTGGTAGATAACATACGGGAAGACCCGACGACGATTGTGGTGCCTCCCATCGTCTACGTCCCGTTGGCTCAGGTGGACGCGCGCTCCATTTCGCTCATGATTCGGGCAGATTCGATCATCGGGGGCCCGGAGATCAAGGCACAGATTTGGGCGTTGAACGCAAACCAGACCGTGCCCGCGCCAGCAAGGCTGCTCGATCTTATCGAATCCAGCCTGCGCCGTATTCGCTACACGGCATTTCTGATGACTCTGTTTGCGGTAACGACCATATTGCTTTCCGCGCTGGGAATGTACGGGGCGGTGGCCCATTGGCTCTCCACCAGCCAGAAAGAAATCGCTCTATGCATCGCGCTCGGGGCCTCCTATTCTGAGATTCGCACCCGTGTTCTGACGAGAATCACCGCGATCACTGGCTTGGCTCTCGCGATGGGCTTGTTGGTCGCACTCGGCGCGAGCAACGCTTTGCAAGCCTTCCTCTACGGAGTGCGGCCGCAGCCCGGCATCGCTTTCTTGTGGGCAACGGTCGTGATCGGCTTGGTTGCTCTTCTTTCCAGCTACATCCCGGCCCTCCGCTCGAAATTTATCGATCCCGCGAAATTGCTGCGCAGCGAATAAGTCTGGAAACGGCGAGCCCCACCTGGACATGTCCGGCGGGCATCTGCCACCGGCACCTTTGGCTCTCTACACTGAAATCCTGCCCTCACGCTGCCGATATTCCTGAGGGGGAGCAGGGATTTTCCCTGGGCGTCCAAGTGATTGATCCGTCAGCCTTTCCAGCGGAAGGCGTCGGGCTGGGGAAGCCCCAGATGAGCCAGCACACGATATGCGAATTCCCGTGCCATCTCATCTAACGAAGCAGGGCCGTAATAGAACGCCGGAATCAGCGGAAAGATGGTGGCTCCGGCGTCGGCGGCCCGGTACATGTTGCGGATGTGGATTTTATTGAGCGGCGTCTCGCGCACGCACAGCACCAGCGGACGCTTCTCTTTGAGAGTGACGTCAGCCGCGCGCTCGATGAGGTGCGAGGCGACGCCGTTGGCGATGCGGGCCAGAGTGCCCACGCTGCATGGCACGACGATCATGGCGTCGGCGGGATAAGAACCGCTGGCCACGTTCGCCCCGATGTCAGCGTTCGATTGCTCTTTAATTTTGGAAACTTGAGTTTTGCGCGACGCGCGGCTGCCGGAACCGCCAAGAATCTGGCCGAGCACGTTGGACCGTCCTTTCAGGCCCATCTCTTCGGCCATCACGCGGAGCGCGCTGTCGGAAGCGATGAAATTGACCGTCTCTACGCGTTCATCGCGTTCGACCGCCAGAAGAAGATGCCGCAAGAAGATGGCCCCGCTTGCCCCGGTGGTGGCGATGGTCAGATTCTGCGGCGGATGGTTGGGCACGGCCGTCCTTTGGATGAAGAAACTCCCCGCGGCATCGAGGAGGGAGGCGAAGAAGCAGTCGCCTCACTCCACCCCCGCAGGGGCGGAATGTGATAGCCCGGCACGGCAGTGCCGGGTAGAAGCGGAGGAAACAACCGAGTCCCGTAAGAGCCTGCCCTGAGCAAGCGCAGCGTGCCGAAGGGGACGGTACCATTGTCCTCCACCGAACACCGGAGCATAGGGAGTTAACCGACTAGAAGTCAAGCGAACGACAAATGGCCAGCCCCGCCAATCTTCGATCCCGCCGCAGCGCAGCCCAGTTGCACGCGCTGGCGGGAGTGGAGCGCGAAATCCGCGCCCAGGATTCGCACAACCGCCGCAAATATCTTCGCGAGTTCAACGAGGCCTACCGCAGCTACGATTCCGTCCTCGATTCTCAACAGATTCAGGACGCTCTGCACTCCGCCGACGTCGTCCTCATCGGCGACTACCACGCATTACCCGCAGCGCAGCGCTATGCCGCATCGCTCATCGAGCAGCGCGCACTGGCCGGGGATCGCCCCGTGGTGCTCGGAGTCGAAACCATTTTCGCCCGCGACCAGCACATTCTCGACGAATGGTGGCGCCGCGAGATCGACGAAAACGAACTCCGCCAGCGTATTCGCTTCGACCTCGACTGGGGATACGACTGGACTCCATTCCACGAATTACTCGTCACCGCGCGCGATCATGCAGAAGCGGTCTACGGCCTCGACTGCATGCCGCGTGAAGACCTGCGCAAGATCGGTGCCCGCGATCGCCACGCCGCCGCCAAAATCGTCGAAATCCGCGAGCGCCATCCCAATGCCGTGATTTTCGTCTTGTTCGGCGAGTCGCACCTGGCTCCCGGCCATCTGCCCCGTGCGTTGCACGAGCAACTCCCCGGCGCAAAAGTTCTCACCGTTCTGCAGAATATTGATGCACTCTACTGGCGCGCCGCGGGAGAACGTGTCGACAAGGTGGAAGCCGTTCGCGTCAACGGCGAGGTCATTTGCGTTTTCAATGCCACGCCGCTCGAGAAATACGAAAGCTACCGCGTGTTTCTCGACCAGTGGAGCCGTTGCGACGACGGTCCCGATTTCGCTCCCACGATCTACAACCTGATTGACAGCCTGGCCCGCTTCCTCGAGATTAACCGCTACTCGCCGCACAACGGCACGCAGCCGAAATTTCTGGTCGACATGCTGCCGGAGGTTTATGGCGGTTCTTCGGACGCCATGCTGCGCCGCCTGCTGTCGCGCAAGAGCATCCCCGAAACCGAGCGCGAAGCGATGCTGGCCAGCGTCGAGGAGCACGGCAGTGCTTACCTGCCACAGGTGAATGCGTTCTACGTCCGCGAGTTCCAAATGATCCATGCCGCCGAAGATGCCACGCGCTTCCTGCATCAGGCCTGTCAGGGCCTGCCGCAGCGGCTCAACGGACATTCGGAAGAGGGAAGTGCTGCAATTGAAACCGTCCAGCGCGAGCGCAGCCCGATCGACAAGTTCTACGCCCGTGTGATCGAACACGCGGTCGCCTATTTCGGCTCACGAGTGCTCGATCCTTCGCGCCCCGCCGCGGATGATTCTTTGCCGCTATCGCGTGCCTCGTGCGAGAAGACAGCGCAAGCGGCCATTCGTGCGGACAGAAGCAAGTTTGAATCCGCTGCGCAAGAGCTGGGCTATCGCATCGGAAGCCAGATCTACGACGCCTACCTCGCCGGCAAGGTCGCGCCCAGTGGCCTGCGCCGCCTGTTCCTCGCGCACCTCGACGAGCCCGGCCTGGCCCGTAAAGTCTGCGCTGCAGTAATTAGCAAACTTCGCGTCGCCTCGAACTCGAAGGCGCGCGCCGCCCACGCCTGAACTGTTCCGCCTCAAGGTGCTAATCTAACCTTCGCCCGGCAGAATGCCGAGCACCGATCGCTGAGTGCCTCTTGAACGCAGAATCCATCCGCCAGCTTTTCGAGCAAGTACGCAAGGGCAAACTCTCGCCCGACGACGCCGTCTCTCGCCTCCGTCATCTGCCCTTCGAAGATCTCGGCTTCGCCAAAATCGATCACCACCGCGCTCTGCGCAACGGGATGCCCGAGATCATCCTCGGAGAAGGCAAGACTCCAGCGCAGGTCGCCGGAATCTTCGCCCGCCTCGCCAAACACGGAGGCAACATCCTGGCCACCCGCGCCAGCGAAAAGCAATTTGCCGCCGTAAAAAAGAAGGTTCGCGCGGCGGCATATCGCGGCGCAGCCCGCGCTATTGTCCTGCAGCGCGATCCCACAAAATACGGCAAGGGCATCATCGCCGTGGTCTCCGCTGGAACCAGTGACATCCCCGTCGCCGAGGAAGCCGTCGTTACCGCGGAACTCATGGGCAATGAGGTCCAGCACTTCTACGATGTCGGTGTCGCCGGCATTCACCGCCTGCTGGCCAACCGCGAAGCGTTGACCAAAGCGCGAGTCGTGATCGTGTGCGCCGGCATGGAAGGCGCGCTCCCCAGCGTTGTTGGCGGTCTCGTCGGTGTGCCCGTCATCGCCGTGCCCACTAGTATCGGCTACGGTGCATCGTTCAAAGGCATCGCAGCATTGCTTGGGATGCTCAACTCGTGCGCCTCCAACGTCAGCGTCGTCAACATTGATAACGGATTCGGTGCTGGTTACGTCGCATCGCTGATCAACCGCTTACCTTAAGCCGCAAGGAGTGCATCATGCCCACCGCTCTTTCCTCAGAAGTGAAGCAACTCGTCGATCGTCCGAACTTCGCGCACCTCGCCACACTCATGCCCGACGGTTCTCCGCAATCCGTGCCGGTCTGGATCGGGCGCGAAGGCGATCACCTGATCATCTGTACCGGTGAGACCTCGCTGAAGGGCCAGAACACCCGCCGCGATCCGCGCGTAGCGCTGTCGATCGTCGACTTCACCAATCCCTACGAGGAAGTTCAGATCCGCGGCCGCGTCGTGGAGCGCCGCCCAGATCCTGATCTGAAGACGATGGATCCCATTTCACACAAATACACCGGGAGGCCTTTCCCGTTCCGCGCTCCAGAAGGCCGAGTCGCTCTGGTGATTGAAGTGGAGAAGGTGCGCTACACCGAGCTCCCGTTCGAGCACACGCCGCCAAAGTAAGAAAAGGCGCGGCTCGTCACTTTTGAGTGTCGCGCCGCGCCCTCTCCTTCACCGCTACATCAACCCTAACTGTATCCGCCTCGCCTTACTCGACCTGCAGCTTGTTGTCGACGCTAAAGGCGCCGAAGAGTTGGTTGGCCTTGAGTCCGGCGACCGTCTTGTCCATCTGCGAATCGACCGAGCCGTAAAGCGTCACATGCCCGTTCGCCACGATGATGCGAATCGGACGCGCCGGGTCCGCCGCGTACTTGCTGAGCACCGAGTCGCGATAAATCGCGCGCAGCGCCCGCAGCCGCAACCCGTCGTCGAACAGCGACACCGGCTCGACCGAGACGTTGTCGATCACGTCCTTCACGCCCGGCATGTTCGCGATGTCGAAGAGAGCTTCATCGCGGCCGACGCCGGTGCGATCCTGACCCTCGACCGTGACCACGCCATCCTTCACGCCCAGCGCAAAATAGTCGAATGCGTTGTCGTAACCGACCCGGACATAGCGCAGCTTCTTGGCCAGCTTCTGCTCCAGTTCCGCGTCGGGCACATTCGGACCCGCTACCGTCAGCAAGTCGCGCACGCCCTGTGCCTTCGCGGTCTTGCGCGCCAGCTTTGCGGCGTCCAGTTTGTTCTGGTAGAGATCGACCGTGCCCGTCAGGGTCACGATCCCGTCTTCCACGCTTGCCTTTACGTCGCTGAACTGGCTCTTGGACGTCAGTTTTTGCGTCACCGCCGTCTGAATTTGATTGTCGTAGCGGGCCGCCGCCGGCGTCTGAGCCACGAGCATTGCGCCCATCAGCCCCACCGCCAAAACCGTACCCACCAGCCTCCCGATTGCATTCTTTCTTGTTGCAGTCATAGGTCACCTCCGACCCGTTGACGAATCTTTACGAATTAACTGCCTGGTTAATTCATTCGATGCGGAGCAATTCACGAGAGATGCTCCGGCAACGTGGGAAATGCGCTGCCGCAGGATGCGGCCGGCGCCTATCGAAACTTTCAGCGCTGCCGTTGGGTTCACACAAGCAGCACGCAGATGTGTGCTTATAGTGCGGTCACAAACCGCCGTTTCAGGATTTGCTCTTACTTGCCTGCTGACGACCAATCCGTCAACAGCACGGCTTGCCCGTTCTTCACCACCGTCGGATAGACGCTGTCAAAACCTTTGTGGTCGCTCGCGCCGTAATTGAGAACCAGTCGCGGACCCAGGCCAGCATTCATTTCGTGTATCGACTCAATGGCGCTGATGAACTTTTCCCGCGTCACGTCTTTTCCCGCCCGCTTCAGTCCCTCCACCACCACCATCGCGTCTACAAATCCTTCGAGGCTGGTGAAGGTTGGCGGCTCTCCGGGAGAATATTTCGCCAGGTATTTTCGATAGAGCCCAACGGTCGGGTAGTCGATGCGGTCATAAGGGGGCATGACTTGAGTGATGATCGTTCCTTCCGCATCGGCTCCGGCTTCCTGGATGAATTTCTCGGTGCCGACGAATGACACCGTCAGGAATTGTGGCCTCCATCCGGCCGCATGAGCCTGCTTCACGATCGCGGATGCCGACGCGTATGGTCCTACCATGATGACGGCCTGCGGGCGCGCGGCCATCACTTCCTTCAGACCAGCTTCGATTTCCACGCTGCCGCGCGTAAAGGTACCCGTCGAAACGGGCGCGGCATTATGTTTTTGGAGCGCCAGTTTCACACCGTCCAACACGGTCTTGCCAAAAGGATCGTCCTGATAGAGAACGCCGATCTTGCGGACGTTTTGTTCCCAAAGCTTGTCCACCTGTTCACGCGTTTCATCGTAGTACGAGGCGCGAACGTTGATGACTTCATGCTTCAGTGGTTCGTAGAGCATCTGCGCGCCGGTGAACAATCCCACTACCGGAATTTTTTCTTCCTGTGCCAGGGGCACATAAACCTTCGCTGTGGGCGTGCCCACAAAGAATCCCAACGCGAAGACTCCCTCTTTGGTCATGCGCTTGAAGCACGCCGGGGCCCTCTCGGGATCATAGCTGTCGTCAAAAGCCTCCAGCTGAATCTTGCGGCCAAAGACTCCGCCCTCATCGTTGATCATGTGGAGGTAGGCCGACGCGCCCATGACAGTCTGCCTGCCCAGGAAACTCACCGGACCATCCAGAGCGGAGCACGATCCAATCAGAATGCTGCTTTCGGTGACGCCCGGCGTCTCCGCCGCGGCAGCAGAAATCCCGATGACAACAGTGAAAAGCAGGAATAGCGCAACGCGCGCAGGAAAACCGACAGAGCCCGCCCCATAACGGTTCATCCGCAAACTCCTCGTGCCAAGTATTTCCCCCGCACTGGGCTACACTTGCTGAGGTTCCAGGTTGTATGTGCGTGAGATCAGTGAGGCCATTGTGCCACGCCAGTAGGGCACAAGCTACATCGGTGACCCACTAAAGTAACCGGCGCTTACCAGCGAAAAAGCGCCTGATCGTGCCCGGTTTGAAACATCCCATTTCCGGATTACCCCCGTAACTTTCGACTCGGTACTCAGCGTTCTACCATGCCCTTGGACTGCGTATTTCGAGGGGGAATCCGCGGATGGGTGAACGTGTCACCCAATCAGGACGAACAGATCTTTCGCGCGCCAGCCGCCTGAAAAAGGCCCTGGAGAGCGGAGCCCCCCCTGCGTTTGTGCAGCCTGAGAGCGCGACTGCTCCCGCAAACGGATCCTGCTCCACGCGCTCTTGTCCCCTTCCTCCAATCCCTGATCTCTCTACGGAAAATCCAGCGAGCACCGCGACCCGGCTGCAGTTTCTGGAACAGATGTTTCACGCGTCGCCCGATGGTTTAAGCATCGCAGACACCGACCATCGTGTGCTCTGGGCGAACGATGCCTTTGCCCGCATGTTTGATTATCCAGCGGCCGAGGTGGTGGGACAGCACCTGGAAAACCTCGTGGTGCCTCCGGAGCGCCTGGCGGAATCACGATGGGTGATCGAGGCGCTCGCTCGAGGCGAACGCATCACCCTGGAAACGCAGCGCAGAAAGAAAGATGGAAGCTTGCTTGACGTTTCCCTCTCCTGCGCGCCTTTGCTGCTCGATGGAAAAATGGCGGGCTTCTACGCCGGCTACCACGACATCTCCGATCGCAAGCGGGTCGAAGCGCTCAGTTCGGCGCTCTACCGGGTCGCGGAAAAGAGCAGCAGCGCCCACGATCTGCAGCAATTCTTCGCCGCCGTGCACAGCATTGTCGAAGAGTTGATGTACGCCCGCAACTTCTACATCGCGCTTTACGATCCTTCCACCGAACTGCTGAGCTTTCCCTATTTCGTCGATGAGCAGGACTCCGCGCCGTCTCCGAAAAAACTCGGCCGGGGCCTGACCGACTATCTCATACGCTCGGGGCAGTCGCTGCTGGCGACCCCCGAAGTGCTGCAAGCCATGGAAGACCGCGGAGAAGTGGCGCGCAACGGCTCCCGCTCTCTCGACTGGATGGGCGTGCCTCTCAAGGTCAACAACCATACCTTCGGCGCGCTCGTGGTGCAGACCTACACCAAGAACATCCGCTACGGCGAGAGCGACAAGGAGATTCTGACTTTTGTCGCGCGGCAAGTGGCGAGCGCCGTGGAGATCAAGCGAAATGAGCAGGCCCTCCGCCGCTCCGAAGCCCGCTACCGTTCACTGGTACAGAGTTCGGTCTACGGGATTTACCGCTCCAGCCTGGAAGGACGATTCCTGGACGTCAATCCAGCGCTGATCACCATGCTCGGATACGGATCCGCGGAGGAAGTGCTGCTCCTCGATCCGGAGAAGGATGTGTTTGCGCATGCGGTAGAGCACTCCCGTCTGATCGAAGAGTTCCGCCGCAGCGGACGGCTGGATGGAATCGAAGTGAAGTGGAAGCGCAAGGATGGCAGTGCCATCACCGTGCGCATCAGCGGGCGCGCCGTGAGCAGCGCCGACGAGCCGGCCGACGTGCTGGAGGCGATTGCCGAAGACGTCACCGACCGCCGCGTGCTCGAAGACCAATTGCGCCAGGCGCAGAAGATGGAAGCCGTAGGACGCCTCGCAGGCGGTGTGGCCCACGACTTCAACAACTTGCTGATGGTGATCAGCGGTTATGCTGAGGTCATTCTTGCGGACCTTCCGCTGGATCATCCCATGCATGAGAAGGGACGCGCCATTCAGTTGGCCGCCGACCGCGCGACAACGTTGACACGCCAACTCCTGGCTTTCAGCCGCAAGCAACTGCTGGAACTCAAAGTGGTCGACGTCAATGCCATCGTGCTCGACATGGAGCGCCTGCTGCGGCCCCTCATTGGAGAAAACGTGGAGTTCAGCACCAGCCTGGCTTCCGACGCGGCCCACACCCGGGCCGACGCTGGGCAACTGGAACAGGTCCTGATGAATCTGGTCGTCAATGCCAAGGACGCCATGACCCGCGGCGGAAAACTTACCATCGAAACCCGCAATATCGTAGTCGATGAGAATCATCGCCGCGGCCAGACCTTCATCCGCCCCGGTCACTACGTGCTCCTGGCGGTGAGCGACACCGGCATGGGCATGGACAAAGAGACGCAGTCGCGAATCTTCGAGCCGTTT
The DNA here is from genome assembly GCA_963701935.1 of uncultured Acidobacteriaceae bacterium. Lineage (GTDB taxonomy): Bacteria > Acidobacteriota > Terriglobia > Terriglobales > Acidobacteriaceae > Sulfotelmatobacter. The sequence continues at coordinate 262,685 of CAVPBT010000011.1, forward strand.
TTTACGACGAAGGAAAAAGGCAAGGGCACCGGCCTCGGCCTCTCCACCGTCTACGGCATCGTGAAGCAGAGCGGTGGATACGTCATGGTGCAAAGCGAAGAACATCGCGGCACCACCTTCCATATTTATCTTCCTCGCGTCGAAGGCGTCGCCGAGAAGCATGCCGCTCCGGTTGCGCACGCTGCGCTGGGAGGCACCGAGACCGTGCTGCTGGTGGAAGACGAAGAGTCGGTTCGCCAGTTGGTGCGCGACACGCTCGCCGCCAAAGGTTATCGTGTGGTGGAAGCCGAAAACGGCGAGGCCGGCATAGCCGCCGCTGCCCAGCACCACGGCAAAATCAATCTCGTGATCACTGACGTAGTGATGCCCGGCATGGGTGGCAGAGAACTGGTGAAGCAACTGGTGGAACTCCGTCCCGGCACCAAGGTCCTCTATCTCTCGGGTTATACCGAGGACGCGATTCTCAACGAAGGCACCATCGAACGTGGCGCCGCATTTCTTCAGAAACCCTTCACCCTCCAGAACCTCTCGCGCAAGGTCAGGGAAGTGCTGGGCTAGACGGAAACGCCTAAACGACTGTGGAAGAGCGGCTCTTCCAGGGCCGCGTCAGAGCCCAGAACGGACCGGGCTTTAGCCCCTGAGGCCGCTTGCTCCGTCCCCCTGCAACTTTCTCCCAATCTTTGCGTCCTATCTGTTGGAAGATAGAAGTGCGGCCAATCCGTCTGTGGCGGATTCGCGTATAACAAGGATAGGGGTTCCATGCTGATCAAGAAAGCCGAAGACATTCGTTCGTCGGAGATCACTCCCAAGAGTCTGTACCTGAACCGCCGCAAATTCCTCGCCGGCGCAGCCCTCGCGGGTGCTGCAGCAGCCACGGGGATTGGACTGCGCGAGATCATTTCGCCATCGGCCGTCGCCCTGGCGGGGAACAAGATTAATGGCATCCAGAAGAGTCCTCTGAGCACGACCGAGACCGTCACCCCGTACAGAGACGTCACCAATTACAACAACTACTACGAGTTCTCCACCGAAAAAGACGAACCGGCCAAACTCGCCCAGAAGTTCCGCACGCGCCCGTGGAAAGTGAAAATCGATGGCTTCGTCGACGAGAAGCAGGAACTCGACGTGGACACGATCATCAAGATGGCTGCTCCCGAAGAGCGCATTTACCGTCATCGCTGCGTGGAAGGCTGGTCGATTGTCGTCCCCTGGGTCGGCTTCTCGTTGAGCGAACTGATCAAGCGTGTGAATCCCACCAGCAAGGCGAAGTTTGTCGAGTTCACGACCATTCTCGACAAGACCCAGATGCCCGGCCAGCAACGCAACGTGCTCGAGTGGCCTTACGTCGAGGGCCTGCGCATGGACGAAGCCATGCATCCCCTGGCGCTGCTCTGTTTTGGCATGTATGGCGAGGACCTGCCTAATCAGGATGGTGCGCCGATTCGCATCATCGTGCCCTGGAAGTATGGCTTCAAGAGCGCGAAAGCGATCGTGCGCATTCGCTTCACTGACAAGCAGCCGCTCAATACCTGGAATATCTCCGCTCCGATGGAGTACGGTTTCTATTCCAACGTGAATCCGAATGTGGATCATCCGCGCTGGAGCCAGGCCAGAGAACGCAGGCTCGGCGAATTTACCAAGCGTCCCACCCTGATGTTCAACGGCTACGATCAGGTAGCCAGCCTGTACAGCGGAATGGACCTGAAAAAGAACTTCTGAATCGGCGTCCGGCTTCCGGTCCTCCGAGTCCAGAATGCCGGAGCTTGGTGATCGCCGGTTGATTGGGCGACTCCTCCGGAAGCCGGAAGCCGAAAGCCGGAAGCCGAAAGCCGGAAGCCGAAAAATGCTTCGCAACCTCAAACCCGCAGTCTTCCTGGCCTGCCTCGCTCCACTCGCCTGGCTCGTCTGGAGAGCGCTCCACGCGGAACTCGGCGCGAATCCAATCGAAGCAATCACGCACAGCACCGGCGATTGCACGCTGACGTTCCTGCTGATCACGCTCTCCATCACGCCGCTGCGAAAGCTGACCCGCCAATATTGGCTCATCAACCTGCGCCGCATGCTCGGCCTGTTCGCCTTCTTCTACGGCACGCTCCACCTGATGACCTACGTCTGGCTCGACAAATTTTTTGATGTCCACGAAATGCTGGCCGACATCGCCAAGCGCCGGTTCATCACCGCCGGAATGACTGCTTTCACCCTGATGATTCCCCTCGCGCTGACCTCAACCAAGTGGTCGATCCGAAAACTGGGTGGCAAGCGCTGGCAGGCGCTGCACCGCCTGATCTATTTCAGCGCCGCCGCGGGAGTGATTCACTACATCTGGCTGGTCAAAGCAGATCTGAAGAAGCCACTGGAATACGCGACCGTGCTGGGAATCTTGATGCTCTACCGCGTGTTCGCTTGGATCGGATCGCGCAGCCCTGCAGCCGCGAAGGTAAGCATCTCAGAAGGATAAGTAGCGCCGGCGTCCCGCCCGCTCTCCGACCAGCCCGGTGCTGCGGCCGGGTTTTACGCCAGTCCCGCAATCATCCGCAATCCTTCGAGTGCAACGAAAAGCGGGTCCCATCAGATCCCCCAAAATCAAAAGGCGCGGCCCTTGAGCCGCACCTCTTGAATTCTTGCAACGATTTCCCCCTACTTCTTTCGCCAGCGAACCGTACTAGGCCGCACCGATGGTTGCACCACGAACATGTGTGACCGGGCCTTGGCGGCGGCCGAAGCTGAGGCGGTCGCATCCTGCGCGAAGAACACTCCGGCCGCCACTTGCCCGTTCGCGTCCGTTTCGACGAAGGGGAAGGTCGTGCCATCAACGCTGTAGAAAGTGATGCCGAATCCGCCGTTGAGGGTACTGTTGGAGTTGTTGCCCGCATTGGCTGCAATCTGACCGCGGCCGTTCGCGTCGGGGACCACGTAAGTACCGCTAAGCGGCAGACCGTAGTTGGGGAAGCCGCCGGGATTGTAGTTTTCATCAACAATACCGGTCGCCGCGCCACTGCTGCTGGAGGTAAATTCCGCAATATCGTCCACTTCGACGTTCGAGACCAGATTGACACCAGAGAAGTTCAATCCGTAGCCTGCTGAGCCATTGAAGCTGGTTGAGGTCTGTGGGGGGTACGCCGCTCCACTCATGATTCCACTGTCGTCGATCTCAAGCAGGAGCAACCCTCCGCTTGACGGATAAGCAGCATACTCCGTGCCTGCGGAGAAGCCAGCAAAGCTCCCCAGCGTGAAACGGCCAGCCCCGGCCGCTGTGTACGTGGCCGTGAACGATAACGGAGACTGGGAAACTGTTCCTCCGATGTTGGCGTCTTCGGTCGAGGCAGTCGTGATGTTTCCAGCGCCGTCCGTTACCATAAATCCGCCGACAACTGACGGGCTGGTGGTACTCGGATATGAGCCTGCGACGGTAAACGCCAGGGCGCCAGTCGGTACGCTGGTACTGGTTTGCGAGTAAGCATCTCCAGAGAGAGTTGCAGACGCGTCCATCTCAATGAATTTCAAATGGTTGGCATCTATGGCGTACACATCGTAGGTCTGCGTGCCGAATTGCGCTGTGATCAACGTCGTCCCGGGAGTAGTTGCCGGGCCCGAAACCACCTGTCCACTGAGTCCTTGAGAAGTATAGGCAAAGCTGTTGTCGTTGAAATCTTCCAACCCGGAGATGGCCCCACCCGCCCCCACGGTGAAATTGCCGACTGTGGCAAACGGATCAGCAAAGCCGCTGCTCACATCAGTTCCAAAAAAAATAAAAGCGTACGACCCGGCCGGAGAAACTCCCGCTGTCTGTAGGTCAAGTGTGCCACTTCCCGTTCCGTTGCCGTCGAATTCGGTGACGAGCCCATGAGAGCTGTCTTGGAGAACGAAATCGAGCGTGATGTTCCCGAATGCCGTCGTAGTGTTGAGAGTGGTCTGCCCCCGCCCGTCTACGCTGACCTTGTAGGTACTACCGCTGCCGATGGCCGCATTGGAAACGAGTGTGGGAACGCCCGGATCGTTCAGGTCGAGTGTTCCTCCGGTGATTCCGCCCTGTCCATTACCTCCACTGCCATTCGCGGTAAAGCTGCCAACGATCACATAAGGCGCTCCGACGGCGTCGGTACCCGAAACAGAAAACACATAAGTTCCATTCAGATTGCTGTTGCTGAAACTTCCGCTTGGCGGCGGTACCGGTTTGGTGAAGCTGTTGCCGCTTCCACAACCCGCTAAAACTCCAAGGCTCGACAGAATAATGGGCAGAACAAGGCGATTGCGCAACGACATAACATCCCCCCGACGAACGGTTTGGCGCAGAAATGGACTCTTCTGGCCTCAGGTTAGCACGATTGAGTTACCGCTAGCTTCAACCCGAACCCAGAGAATAAGTAGCGCGGAAAGAGAAGTTTTTCGGGGCTTTACATTCCTTGACAGAACGTTAGATAACACACTGGCAGGCCTACGGATGCACCTCCGCCTCCTGCCCGGCCAGCTTCCGCAGAGACTCATCGTAGGGCGCTTGCGCAATCCCTTTCTCGGTGATGATGGCCGCCACATACTTCGCAGGCGTCACGTCGAACGCCGGATTCTCCACGTCCACACCGTCCGGAACCATCTGTTTCCCCGCGATGTGGGTGACTTCCTTGGCGTTTCGTTGCTCGATGGGAATCTTGCTGCCGTCGGGACAGGCCAGGTCCACCGTCGAAATCGGCGCGGCCACGTAAAACGGAATGCCGTGTTCCTTCGCCAGAATCGCCACCGTGTAAGTTCCAATCTTGTTGGCCACGTCGCCGTTGGCCGCGATGCGGTCAGCGCCCACCACAATCGCTCCGATCTTGCCCTGGCTCATGATCGCCCCAGCCATGTTGTCGGAGATCACTGTGGTCGGGATGCCGTCTTTCATCAATTCCCACGCCGTCAGCCGCGAGCCCTGCAGAAACGGACGCGTCTCGTCGGCATACACGTGAATCTTCTTGCCCTGCTCAACCGCCGCGCGAATGACTCCGAGCGCCGTGCCATATCCCGCGGTCGCAAGCGCGCCGGCATTGCAGTGCGTGAGCACTCCGCCGGAACTCGGCATCAGTGTCGCGCCGTGCCGCCCCATTGCTTGGTTGGCCGCGATATCTTCCGCGTGCATGCGCTGGGCCTCTTCAACCAAGGCCTGCTTGATCTGCGAAATGGGACGGATGCGAATTCGTTCGTACTTCTCCTGCATGCGGCGAATCGCCCAGAACAGGTTCACCGCGGTCGGCCGCGTTTTGCCGATGAGGTCGCAGATCTGGTCGAACTCTCGCTTCAAGTCGCCCGTCGACTCCGCTTTTGAATTGTTCACGCCCAGCGCGATGCCCATGGCCGCGGCCACGCCGATCGCCGGCGCCCCGCGCACCACCATGTTGCGGATCACGTCCGCCACCTGCTCGTGCGTCTTGCAGTTTACATACACTTCTTCGGTCGGCAGCTTCGTCTGATCGATGAAGCGCACACCTTGATCGGTCCACTCAAGAGTTTGGATCATAAGAATTTAGTCATTGTGTGATTGAGCGATTGAGTCATCGGGTACATCGGGAGCATTGTTCATTGGCTCAATGACCCATGGCTCAATCGCTCAATTCCTGTGGGCCTCGCAGCGATTCCTCGGATTATTCGTCACTGCGGGCCGCCCGCACACTTCGCAAGCCGCCGCCACCGCAAATACCCCGGGCGCGGTGTCATCGTTTTGCAGGACATGCTCTTTGCGCACGTCGTTCGCGGTGAAGATGGAAACGAACGGAGCCGATCCCGCCGCCTTCTCCACGTTCGGCCGTCCCTTCGCATCTTCGCGCTCGATCAGGCACATCACGCCCACCACTTCGAATCCAAACTCGCGCGCCGCCTCAATTGCCTGCACGGTAGACGATCCCGTCGTGCAGACATCGTCCACAATCACCACCCGCGCGCCCTTCTCGCGGAAGCCCTCAATGCGCTGTCCGGTGCCGTGCTGCTTCTCGGCCTTGCGCACCAGGAAGCCATCCAGTTCGCCGCTCACCACCGCGACCGCCACCACAATTGGGTCCGCTCCCATGGTGAGCCCGCCAATCGCCCGCGCCTTCCATCCGCGTTTCTGGATCTCTTCGAAGAACACTTCTCCCGTCAGCCGCGAGCCTTTCGCGTCGAGCGTGGTGGTGCGGCAGTCGATGTAGTAATCGCTGATCCCGCCGGAAGAAAGTTTGAACTCACCCAGCCGGAACGATTTGTGAGCCAGCGTGCTCAACAGTTTCTGGCGCGCAGAATGCATAAAAATCTACGATACCACGAGGCCTGACTTCCTAGTTGAAGCCACATCAAGGAGGGACACTCGTCAGAAGTCCTTCGTGAACCTTCGTGCCCTTCGTGGTTGATGCGTTTTTCTCCCCACATCTCCAGACTGACCGCAACCCAGACTCCGAGCCCGTCGCGGCGCCCGCCGGTGTGTTTGCGTGTTAACCTGAAATCAGGCGGTCGGCGGCATGAGGCGCAGTGGCCAGCGCCTCGCATGATTTTGAATCGAGGTATAGACATTGCAGAGTTCGCGCAGGGTTCCCCATTCCATTCTGGTCGGTTGTTTCCTTTCCACACTTGCGATTGCCCTCCTGGTCCCATCCGCCCTCGCCGACGGCACCCGCACCTGGGAGCAGTCCAAATTCGAAGACTTGACCAAAGGCACCGCCACGGGGATAGCCATTCGCAGCTCGGGCGGCCTCGAACTCGCTCCCTCCTTCAAGCTGCTCTACGCAACGCCCTCGACCTACATCTGGGCCGTCGCTTCCGATGACGCGGGCAACGTCTACGCTGCCACCGGATCTCCCGCGCGCGTCTACCGCATCACGCCCGACGGCCAGGCCTTCATCATTTTTGAGCCGCGCGAACTGCAGGTGCAGACGCTCGAAGTCGGCCCCGGCGGTGTGATCTATGCGGCCACCGCGCCCGACGGCAAGGTCTACAAGATCGAGCACAAGCCCGGCGAGAAACGCGACGCGCCCAAGGCCGACAGCAAGGCCGACAGCAGGCCCGAGAAAGACGCGCCTAAAGATCCCCCCAAGCCAGTCTTGGATTCGTCCTGGACTTCCTCCGAATATTTCGCGCCCGGCACGAAATACATCTGGGACCTCGTTCTCGACAAGGCCGGCAATCTCTACGTCGCCACCGGAGATCACGGCGAGATCTACAAAGTCACGCCCAAGGGTGAACACTCGCTCTTCTTCAAGAGCGACGACACTCACATCCGCGTGCTCGCACTCGATGCCAAGGGCAACGTGATTGCCGGTACCGACGGCAGCGGTCTCGTCTACCGGATCTCCCCTGCGGGCGAAGGATTCGTTCTGTATAGCGCGCCGAAGAAGGAGATTACCGCGCTCGCGCTCGATCGCGAGGGCAACATCTACGCGGCAGGTGTAGGTGAGAAGCGGACTGGCGCGGTAACCTCGCCGGCCGGAACCTCACCGCTTACGATGGGGACAAATCCCGCGTCGACCAGTCCGCAAACTCCCGGGATGACCCTGACCCTGACGCCCACTGCCCCGCAGGCAGGGCCGTTTCCATTTCCTGGCGGAGGTGCGAGCGGCGGCTCCGATGTCTACCGCATCGCCTCCGACGGCTCCCCCTCGCGAGTTTGGACTTCGCACGAGGACATCGTCTACGCCCTTGCATTCGATTCCCACGACAAGCTGCTTGCCGGAACCGGGAACCGCGGACATGTTTTTGCCATCGAAGCCCAGGACGAATTTTCCGATCTGCTGAAGGCGCCCGCGTCGCAAATCACCGGATTCGCCAAGGCCCCCGGCGGCGGGCTCTACGCAGCCAGCAGCAACCTCGGCAAGATTTTCGTTCTTGGCCCAGGCCCGCAGAGTGAAGGCAGCTACGAGAGCGATGTGTTCGACGCCAAAGTCTTTTCACGCTGGGGCCGCGCCGAATTTCGCGGCACCGGCAATGTCGATCTGCTCACGCGCAGCGGCAACGTCGACAATCCCGATCGCAACTGGAGTCCCTGGAAGCAAGTAAACCTTGGCAAGGAATCTGAGATGGCCGTTCCGCCCGCGCGCTATGCTCAGTGGAAAGCCGTGCTGCATGCAGGCAACGTCAAGCCGGCGGTCGACACCGTCACCTTGAACTACCTCCCGAAAAATGTCGCGCCCGAAATCGAAGATGTCTCGGTGCAGATCGGCGTGCGCTACCAGCCGCTCCCGAAGTCGTCCGGACTCAGTCTGGGCACCGATCTGAGTGGCTCATCGGGTGGTCATTTCGAGTCGCCCGTGCCCAGCACCCACGATCGCGACTCGATCGGCGTCAAGTGGAGCGCGCACGATGAGAATGACGACCAGCTCGTCTATTCGGTCTACTACTGCGGCGACGGCGAGTCTCGCTGGCTCCTGCTGAAAGACAACGTGACCGACAAAGCCTATTCCTTCGACGCCAGCCTTCTCCCCGATGGAGGCTACACGATCAAGGTTGTGGCTTCCGATGCTCCTTCGCACTCTCCCGGCGAAGAGCTGACCGCAACCAAAGAAAGCCGGCGCTTCGAAGTCGATACCACGCCTCCACGCATCGAAAACCTGACAGCGTCGGTGGAGGGTGCTCAGATTCACGTCCGCTTCCGCGCCGAAGATGGATTCTCCACGATCAAGCGCGCCGAGTATTCGATAGACGCAGGCGACTGGAAATACGTCGAGCCTGTGGGCCAGCTCTCCGACGCGAAGGTCGAGGACTACGACTTCACGGTCCCCACCGACACAGGCAAAGACGCTGCGGCCGATCACGTGGTCGTGGTTCGTGTCTACGACAAGTACGAGAACATGGCCGCGGCTAAGACGCTGTTGAAAGGGAAGTGAAACGCCGTCGAGTCCACAACTCATGTGCGGACAGCCGCCTCGGCTGTCTCGCCGGGAAGAAGTCGGGCCGCTCGTATAGCCCCCCGTTCTCACAACGCCTTCAGAATTCGGACATGTCCCAAAGGCCTCTTTCCGGCCTGTGCGGCGATCTCGGACAATCGTTGTACGATGCGCTGCCCCTGTTCAGCTTGGAAGCTCTCTCTTTTCCTTAGCGCGCTTTTTGCGCTGGCTCTCTTCTTCACGGCTTGTTCCGGTGTGTCCAGTCCCACTGGAAAAACCAGTGGAGGTGGCGGCACCGGCGGTGGCACGGGCGGCAGCAACCTGGCATGCAATGGAATCTCGGTTGGCCAGACCGCGAGCCTCAACGGCTTCGTTCCTTTCTCCAGCAGCAGCTTGTGGAATGCTGACATCTCCTCCGCGCCCGTCGACCCGAGTTCCAGCACCATCGTCAGCAACTGGGTGGGCTCGGTGAACGTCCATCCGGACTGGGGCAACGATCCGACGTACGGCATCCCCTACGTCGTGGTCAACGGAAGTCAGTCGTTGGTCAACGTGAATCTCGGTGCCTACGGCGACGAGAGCGATCCCGGACCCATGCCCGTCCCCTCCACCGCTCCGGTCGAGGGTGGATCGTCCAGCACCGGCGATCGCCACGTACTCGTACTCGACAACGGCAACTGCTTTCTCTACGAACTGTATAACTCGTCCGTGAATTCCGACGGAAGCTGGAACGCCGATTCAACCGCCGTGTGGGACCTGCTGGGCGACGAGCAACGCCCCTACACCTGGACCTCCGCGGACGCCGCCGGACTCCCCATCTTCCCCGGCCTGGTGCGCTACGATGAAGTCGCCGCCGGCAAGATTCAGCACGCTTTCCGCTTCACGCTGCCGAAGACCAGCGCCGCGTTCATCCCGCCGGCGTCTCATTGGGCCGCCACCTCCAGCGATCCGACCGCGCCGCCAATGGGCATGCGTCTGCGCTTGAAGTCCAGCTACGACATTTCCAGCTTCTCCACGCAGATGCAGGTCATCCTCACCGCGATGAAGACCTACGGCCTGATTCTCGCCGACAATGGCAGCTCGCTTTACGTGACGGGAGTATCCGACAGCCGCTGGGGCTCTGATCTCGATTCACTCAAAACCGTCCCCGCATCGGCCTTCGAAGTCGTGCAGATGAATCCGGTGTACACGAACGCGAACTATCCCACGGGATCAGCGCCCACGATCAGTTCTTTCACCGCGTCGCCCACGCATGTTTCTTCCGGAGGCAGCGTCACTCTGTCGTGGAATGCTGGCAGCTCCGACTACGTAGTCGTGACTCCGGGCTTGGGCGCCGTGCGCGGAACCAGCGCAACCGTGAATCCCACCTCAACCACAACCTACACTCTCTACGGGACCAATCAGTTCGGACGTACCTCAGCAACAGTTACAGTGAACGTGCCATAAAATGCCACGTCGGTCGACCGTTACGCCCCTGTGTCCAATTTTGGTGCGTCCTCTGAACTGGGACTCTTAATCGAAGATAACTCTCCGGCATGGCGCAGTTCCGGGAACAGCCACGCCCACGTCGCAATCACCACCAGCGTTCCAATCCCTCCCAACACCACCGCCGGCACCGTCCCGAACCATTGCGCCGTCACGCCCGATTCAAACTGCCCGAACTCGTTCGACGTCCCGATAAAAATCATGTCCACCGCAGTCACGCGCCCGCGCATTTCATCCGGCGTTGCGAGCTGCGTAAGCGTCGCGCGGATAATCACGCTGATCATGTCGCTCGCACCCAGCAGCAGCAATGCGATCAGCGATACCGTGAGGCTGCGCGACAGGCCGAAGATGATCGTAAAGACTCCGAATCCCGCCACCGCCCACAGCAGCGTCGGCCCCGACCGTCCGCGCAACGGCCAGTGCGCTACCAGCACGGCCATGATCGCCGCCCCAACGCCCGGAGCGGTACGCAGCAGCCCCAGTCCCCACGGCCCCGTGTGCAGAATCTCGCGCGCATACACCGGAAGCAACGCGACCGCGCCGCCCAGCAGTACAGCAAACAGGTCGAGCGAAATCGCGCCCAGGATCAGCTTCTTGCTCCATATGTAATGGAGTCCCGCGAAAACCGTTTTCAGCGTCATGGGCTCTCGCGGACGCGCCTTCACCTCCGGCTTGATGCGGAATGACGACACGGTCGCACCAATCGCCGTCACCATCGCCACTCCATACACCACCGAGGGCCCGCGAAACGCCGCGTAAACAATTCCTCCGAACGACGGCCCCAGAATCGTTGCCGCCTGAAAGATGCTTGCGTTCCACGCCACCGCGTTCGGGAAGTGTTCTCCGGGGACAAGTTGCGGCAGAATCGACCGGCTGGCCGTGCTGTTGAACGAGCGCACTACGCCGATCAGCACCAGCACCACGTAAATCGACGTAATCGAAGGCACGCCTCGCGCCGTCAGCGCCAGCAGCAGCGCAAAGCAAACGGCGTATCCGCCATAGCACGCCGAGAGCACATGCCGCCGTTCAAACCGGTCCGACGCGTGCCCGGAAAGAGGAAAGAGCAGAATGCCCGGCAGAAATTGCGCCAGCCCCACATAGCCTAGGTCAAGCGGCCGGTTGGTGATCTCGTACACTTGCCATCCGACGGCCACCGCTTGCATCTCGACCGCCGCCACAATGAGGAAACGGGCAACTTGAAAAAGCACGAATCCGGGATGCGTGAAGGCGGCACGTCCAGCTCTGGCGTCGGCGGTCGCAGGCATGAACTCTTACTGTGCCATAGAAACGCAAGAATGTGCACGGTGGAACAGCCCGCATTGCCGACAGAAGTCGGCGGGGGCTCAAGACTTCTCTGACGCCAGATACACCAACAGGGCGCTCAGCAGCGCCAGCAGACCGAAGCCAGAGATCAACAACAGGGGGTTCCAGTCGATGAGTCCAGATCCGACGGGAAGAAAATGGAAGGTCCTTGAAGATGCGATCTCTGACCACCACGATGCCCAATGCAGACCATGGCGGTACTGCGACGCAACAAACACGACGGCCACCAACACATACACGAACAAAGCGAAAGTTTCGGCGATCGTGACGGGCCGGCTCACACGCTCGGTCGCAGCGTTCCGGCGGCGCAGTTGTGCTCGCCACCACAGTAGGCTCGGCGACCCCATCACCGCGCTACTCTCCGATTCACTCCGCGCACTTTGGAAGGTCTGCGTCACCAGCACGAGATCGCCGCAGTTCGCACAGCTCTCCACATGAGCACGCAATTCCGGTCCGCAGCCATCCGGCCAGTGCCCATTCTTGAGCGCCTGTGTCACTTCGGTTTCGAAGGAGCAGGTGCGAAACGTCATGCTTTCCCCCGCTCTGCATCCATCTGCTTGCGGAGCAGTCGCGCAATTTTTCGCCGCGCGCGGAACAGCAGCAGCCGAATCCCCGCCGCGTTCAGGCCGGTGATCTCTGAGATCTCCCGGTGCGAATACCCTTCGGCGTGCGCCAGCCAGAGCAGTTGCCGCTCCCGCGGGCGCATGCGAGCCATCGCCGGGTCGAGGATGGCCTGCGAATCGATGCGCGACAACCCGTCGCGAGCCGCCAGAAATCGCTCTGGAACATCTTCCAGGCACGCTGCCAGCGGCTTTCTCCAATGGTCTCGCAAGAGATTCGTCGCGATGCGGAACAAGTAGCGCCGGTAGTTCACCTCGCCGCCTTCCGGGCGCATTGCGCACAGGAATCGCAGATAGCTTTCCTGCATCAGATCATCCGCCAGCGCGGCATTCCCTGAGACCCGCGCCAGGTACGCCCGCAGCGCCGGGGCGGAGCGCTGGTAGAACCCGGCGAAGGCATCGCTGTCCATGGGCAGTTCGTCAGGTCGCGATATCGCGCGCGCCTCAACATTCGGGATGGCATATTCCCCGGTCGTATCGTGTTTCCTCATGGCTGCATTCCAGAGCAGCCCATCGTCTGGCTGCTGCATGGATCAGGCAGCAAATTGATTTTATTCTCGCGCTCCGCTATTCGGCATCAGGCCGAGATGGCGAGCCAGCACCCATGTGATCCCCGCCGAAATAATAAACCCAAGCCCCGGCATCAGCACCACCATCCCAAGTACGAATAACGCGATGCCGCCTTCGGGAATACTGTGGCGTATCGAAATCAAGCCGCCGCCCAGCAGTGTCATTACAATCCCAATCTGGAGCGGCGTCAGAACTCGGGCGACCGGACTTGGAACCGGCGCTTGTCGCTCGAAACCAACCGCGATCGGAGTCGCTTCCAGGAATCGTTTGCCCGCGTCGGTGCTCATATATGTAAGCACTTCCTGGGACGTTCCAAATCTCTCGATCAGCCTGCCGTGCACATCCGTCTGCAGCTTGAAGATCCGGTTCCAGCGCCGGTTTTCCAACAGAACATGCGTCACCCAGAGCAGCGCGCTCAACATGCAAAGGAAAACCAGAAACGGAATGCCATCGCTGATCAGTTCACGGTCAATTCCTGAGGACTCGGGCTGAGACATCAGCGGCCACAGCTTGCGCTCCAGCACCTGGGCGGGCTGCTCGTGTTCGGGGTGCAGATTATTGAAGAGATAGAAGTCGGGGCTCTTCGCGATCTCAGGATGCGCTAGCAGGAACTGCCCTAGTTCGGGATTGTTGCGGTTCACATATTCGGCATTCGAGAGCAACGATGGGTCGTGCGCCACAACCTCGGCCAGAGTAGGGCTCACGCGTAGCAGTTGGAGAAGCTGGTCCTGCATGGCGGCCACATCTTTTTCGCTCATCTGCTGCGCAGCATTGGAGGCCGGTTGCGCCGATCGCGGCGCCTGGGCGGCGCTGACAGCGGTGAACAACGCCAGAAACGCTACTACCGCCTGCACCACTGCCATGTACCGCCGCTGCCTGTGCATATCGATGTCCCTTCGTGAGAGAGCGCTTCACAGCCTCTCTAAGCACACAACGAACGGCGGATAGAAATGGTTAACAACAATTATTCAGAATCGTGTTGGTGCTTAGGCGACCAGCGGCGCGTTGGCGATTCCCTCGGTCCCGAACACCCTCCGGTACCTGTCAACCTCGGCCGGCGGCCCCAGCGCCTTGGAATAGTTGTCGGAAAGTTTCACAGCCGGCCGTCCTTCGACCTCGGAGATTTTGCAGATCAGGCTGATCGGATCAAACCCTCCGCCATCATTAGGATTGCATCCGCGAAAATCATTGGTAAGCAGCGTCCCCCAGCCGGCGCTGAACCGAGCCCGCCGCCCGGGCGTCCACTTGTTACGATTCTCAAAATCAGCCGCGCTGAGAAAATCACTAGGCGCTACGCCCTTCGCCAGAGTCCCCCCAAAATACGCGTGCAATCCAAGGATCGCGTCCACGTCCAGCGTGTCCGAAGCAATCAGCAGCCTCTCGCGCGGATCTCTGCCATGTGCCTTCAGCCATGCGATGTATTCATCTCCCGCGACATACGGATCCTTACTGTCCACGCGTTGCCCGGTCCAGTCCGCCACCCACTCCGGCGCACCCGCCAGAAACTGCGTCGTGCCAAACGTATCCGGCAGCATCACCCGCAATGCACCCTCGTAGGTCTGCTGCCACAGCTCCAACACGCGGTACTGCGATGCCTTGAGCGCCACATCATCCGGCGCCAGCGCAGCCATCACCATCGGAATCTCGTGTGCATTGGTTCCAATCGCTTCCAAGTCGTGTTTGTGCGCCAGGAACGCATTCGACGTCCCGATGAAATTGCTCCCCAGGTTCGCGGCCATTGCCACGACTACATACTCCTGCCACAAAAAACTATGCCGCCGCCTCGTTCCAAAATCGGCCACGCTTAGTCCCGGAACCCCGCGCAGCCGTTCAATCTTGCTCCACAACTTGGTCTTGGCCCGCGCATATAGAATGTCGAGCCCGAACTCGCTCAGCGTCTTCAGCTGCGCGCGTGTCTTCAACTCGTCGAGAATCGCCAGCGCGTACAACTCCCACATGGTGGTCTCGGTCCAGGTGCCTTCAAATGTCAATTGGATCTGCCCGTCGATCACGCGCAACTGATAATCCGACAACCGGAAGTCGCGCTCCAGCCACTCCAGAAACCCCGGCTCAAAAATCCCGCGGCGTCCGTAAAACGTGTTGCCCGCCAGCCATACCAGTTCCGACTTGCGAAACCGCCGTCCGCGCACGTGCTGCAATTGCACTTTCAGTTCTTCGATGTGGATGATGTCTGCCATCCTCACCGAAGCATGCCGGTTGATCAGCGAAAACTGCACCCGCGTATGTGGAAAGTGCTTCCAGATAAACTGCAGCATCAGCAGCTTGTAAAAATCGGTATCAAGCAGCGACCGCACCACCGGATCGAGCTCCCAGTTGTGGTTGTGCGCGCGTTCTGCGAAGTTGACGATCATGAAAGAGAAGTGCCCCGGACCTATTAATCTAAGAGCCAGACGTCCAAGAGTTGACAGTCTAGCAGCTTGCTAAAAAACCGTGAACGCGGGTCAACCGTGTTGAACGCCTGCCCCACCGTCTTCGACGTGGGCACTATCGTGGAAGAGCGGCGCTTCAGCGCCGCGTAAGCGAGCAGAATAGTGCGAGCTTCAGCCCCTGTGGTCGTTTCCGATTCGGAGGGCGCCTGTCGGCGGTCTAATACGTCGACGATTAGAAACCAGACCCTACCGAACTCGCCGCCAACGAGAGATTCTGCTTGCGGCCGTCCTTGCTCGCGTACAGCGCCTTGTCGGCCCGCGTGAGAGCTTGGTCGAGGGTGAGACCATGGCACTGCACCCATCCCGCCGAGACGAACGGGCAAGATTCGTGAACGCGCTCCAGCAGCTTCACTCCATCGTGGGCCTGCAGGTGCATGCTGATGAATTCGTCGCCTCCCACCCGGAAGGCCGCATCGCCGTAACGCAAATCCGAGGACTTCCGCACGTTTGCCTGGAGCGCGCTGGCGAAATTGCGAATATGATCATCGCCCGCCGCGTGACCTTGTTGGTCATTGATCTGTTTGAGACCATCCAGGTCCCAGGCCATCAGCAGCAGCGGTTGCCCCATTTCCTCGGCCAAGGCCTGCAAGCGCTCATACTCGATGACCAGCCGGTGCCGGTTCAGCAGCCCCGTTAAATGGTCCTGATTGGCCAGGGCTTCGAGTCGTTCATAAGCTTGATCCAGTCGCCAAAAGGCCATGCTCACAATGCAGCCTGCGAGCGCCACAATGCCCGGGAAAATCCATTTCAACGAATACTCTTCATGAACATTGAAGATGAACGCATAGTGCATCAACAGGCCGACCAACGCTCCCCACACCCCGCCGAATATGCCCATCGCCCCGACCGCGATTGCGGACGTCAGATAGATGAGCAGATCCCGAATCGCCGGATTCCCCGATGCGGTATAGTCCGTCAGCGGCAGATGCGCTTTCTGCCACACCAGGATTGCCTGTCCTATTAGCAGGTGCCCCACAATCAGGACGACTCTGGGCCAACGCTGTTTCCAATCGACCCGGTACTGAACAACCAAGCCAATCAGCGAAATCAGCAGGAACAATCCACTCGAGAACAGCGCACTTTTACTGGCGCCCCACAGCCAGAACGCCCCGGCGAAGTACAAGCCGATCAGCGAAGATCCCCACCAGTAGTTGCGAACCGCAACCGTCCAGACATTCGTTCGGGTGAGCGAAGGATTCATTCAGTTAATGTAAGAAGTAACCAGCAGCATAAGGCTGCCCCAACTCTGTTTCAAGGTGACCTTTGGGCCACTCGTCCCAGCCGCAATGCCCGCCGGATTGTTCGCCCCCGACAAAAGCCGGGACAACCGGCGAGTGGTTTGGAGAAGGGCGCAGCTTCATACTCTGCGGACGAATTACAGCGTGCACGACCGTGAAAGAGCGGCCCTTCGAGGGCCGCGTCAGGCACACGCAAGCGGCGCGGGCTTCAGCCCCTGTGGTCAAGGTGTTCCCGGATGGGCCGCGTTTCTCCGCAACCTCTCAGCCGTGGCGTTTGGGGCGAACGAGAAACGCCGGCTTTGTAGTTTGCTGAAAAACTCACGATTCGTATCAGGGCATCGCTTCAGCGATGCCATAAGCGTCGCAAAAATCAATGTCGGCTTCAGCCGCTGCGCGGTGCCAAATAGCCAGGAAATGCGTTTTTCCGCAGACTGTTCAGCGATGCCTTAAGTGACGCAAAATCAGTTCGGCTTCAGTCGCTGCACAGTACCAGGAGGCTCGCAAGGGTGTTTTTCCGCAGACTGTTTAGCTGCCGGGGGCGCCCCATTCCGCGCCCTGTAAAATCACCCCATGCCTTTCCTCCGAACCCTGGGATGGCTGGCCTGCGTCGTCTATTCGACCATCCCCCTGTTCTGGCTCATGGTCCACCCGCGAGCCCATCGCTGGCGCGCCAGCGAGAAGTCACCGTTCCGCGTGCTGGTCCCCGCCTGGATCGTCATGTGGATCGGTATAGGCGCCGTGACCGGGCCGTGGCGCAACGCAGCGTTCTATTCGACGCCATGGACCTGGCTTGCAGCGGCTCTGCTGTTCGCAACCGGCATCTCCATCTACTCCCGTTCCGGCGCTCACTTCAGCTGGGCCCAGCTAGGCGGTCTGCCGGAAGTCCGCAATGGAAACCATGATCAACGCTTGATCACGAGCGGGATCCGCTCCCGAGTTCGCCACCCCGTCTACCTCGGCCACCTCTGTGAAATGCTCGCCTGGAGCATCGGAACCGGCCTCGCCGTCTGTTGGCTCCTGACCGCGTTTGCGATCGTAACCGGCGCCGTAATGATCCGCCTGGAGGATGCTGAACTGGGGAAACGTTTCGGGAAAAGCTATGAGGAGTACAGGGCTGCCGTCGCAGCGGTCATTCCGCGTTTTTGGGGATCGGATTAGTCCTTTTTCTTTCCGCCGACACATGTGAATCCCCAAAAGGCGCCTTTTGGAGAGGGTTCCCTTCGGAGGTGCGCCGGCTTTCGGCATTTGTCGACGAAATTGTGCCCACCGTCAAAGACATTGTCGCCCGACCATCCTAAGCTATCGAATTGCACCAGATACACGTCTCCGGAGTTGCTTCCCGCGAATCCATCCGAGAGGAACGAATCCCTGCCTGAATGATCGAATCGAACGACAAATGGCTGTTTTCTTGATATAGCTCTGCGCGCACACTTCAGCGCTGGTTTTGGGTCCGCATTTTCTCCAACGCGACCGCAGTTTAGTGCGTTCTCCCCTGCAATCGTTCGCATTCTCTGATCCATCAAGCTGCTCGTGTCCTTCATCTGCGCAAAGGTCGGCAAGCAGAATACCGTACAGATAGCGACAATGCATGCGCGATTCTTCTTTATGAACACGTGGGAAGCATACCAGCCTGGGGCAAGGCGTTGCCGTTATAATCCGACGTAGCTGACAGCTGACGGCCTCAAATGCGCTTCGAACTCTTCATCGCGACCCGCTACCTGCGCGCCAAGCGCCGCCAGGCCTTCATCGGCATCATCACCGGCATCTCCATCGCAGGAGTCGCCGCTGGCGTCGCATCCCTCGTCGTCGCGATGGCCATCACCAACGGATTCCGCCAGGACCTGCAGCAGCGCCTGCTCGGCTCGACGTCGCACATCAGCCTGCAGCGCGTCGCCGACGACGGCATCCAGAACTGGCCCGCACTCATGGGCCGTCTCTCCAAAGAGCCTCACGTTGTTGCCGCCGCTCCGGCCATCTTTGAACAGGTACTGATCTCGCGCGGCCCACGAGCGCGCGGCGCAGTCCTCAAAGGCATGATCCCCAAGTACGAGCGTAAAGTCGGCGACCTCCTCAACTCCGTGAAGCAAGGATCCGCCGCTCCCTTGGAAGAGGAACCAACTCCGCAACCCCAATCGGCGCCTGACAATGCCGCCGCGCAATCTCCCGACTCTCTGGAAGGTGTCCAGCAGCGCGTCGCTGCCATGCCTCCCATAGTTCTGGGCAAGGAAATGGCCGACAACTTGGGCGCCACCGTCGGCTCGACGGTCCTCGTCACCAGTCCCCAAGGCGAGCTCACGCCCTTCGGCATGGTCCCCAAGTACAACCGCTTCCACGTCGTCGGCATTTTCAGCTCCGGGTTCTTCGACTACGACTCCAGTTGGGCCTTCGTGCGCCTGTCGGATGCGCAAAAGCTATTCGGACTGGGCGATCTGATTTCTGTCGTGGAGTTCAAGATCGACGACATTTTCAAGGCCGACCAGGTCACCTCCCAACTCGAAACCGCCGCCGGCAAAGGATTCATGGCGACCAACTATCTCGAGCAGAACAAGGCTCTGTTCCACGCCCTCCGCCTGGAACGCCTGGTCACTTTCATCACCATTGGCCTGATCGTCTTCGTCGCCGCCCTCAACATCCTCATCTCTCTGATTATGATGGTCATGGAGAAGACAAAAGACATCGCCGTGCTCATGTCGATGGGCACGCGCCGCACTCAGGTCCGCAACCTCTTTATCGCGCAAGGCGTGCTCATCGGCGTGATCGGTACCGTGATCGGCCTGGTGGTGGGCTACGCCATCTCCTATGCCGGAGGACACTACCACGTGCTAACGCTGTCGCCCGAGGTCTACTCCATCGACTACGTCCCATTCGCTCCGCGGGCCCTCGACGGCGTGTGGGTCGCGCTGTTCGCAGTGCTGATTTCCTTTGTGGCGACGCTGTATCCCTCATGGTCAGCATCGCGCATCCTCCCCGCCGAGGCTCTGCGCTATGAGTAAGAGCTTCTTGGCCACGGATTCATCGGGATGTCCAAGGATGCGGCAGAAGGGGGAAAGCGCACAGCCTAGGCACTTGCGGAAAAGCCGCGAACGAAAAAACTACGAGCGGAAAAGCCACGAAGGGAAAAGCCACGAACGCCTGCACGACCGTGGAAGAGCGGCCCTTCAGGGCCGCGTAAAGGATGTGAAATCAGGAAGGGCTTTAGCCCCTGTGGTCGTTGTTCCGTCGACAGGCCACGTTTTCCCCCGCCCAATTCAGCCGTGCCGGTCCAAACATAGGAGAATGCGGCCTTTACCCCCTGCTGCCCCTCGCGACACACCGGAGAAACGCTCTGTAGTGATTTTAATCACATGACGCCGTCCACCCCGGGTGTACATTTTTTGGAATCATGATTCGAAAGCCGAAAGCCGAAAGCCGAGAAACGATTTGATCATCGTAAGCACTAATCAAAGGATAGCGACCTGCAGATACGGCCAAAATCGTAGGTCGCGATCTTCCGCACTTTAGCCCTTGGAACGAAAGGCACATGGCTTGCATCTAACTCAACAAGAATCGATGCTTCGGGTGGAAGGCCTGAAGAAGGTTTTTCGGTCCGGCGAATCGGATCTGGTGCTCTTTGAAAATCTGTCGTTTGATGTGAAGCAAGGAGAGATGCTTGCCATTGTGGGAGAATCCGGAGCAGGGAAGAGTACCTTATTACACATCCTGAGCGCTCTTGATCGTGCTTCCGCAGGTGACGTATACTGCGCCAACTTGCGATTGAATTCTTTATCGCACGACGCGGCCGCCGACTTTCGCAATCGGGAGACCGGCTTCGTCTGGCAGTTTCATTACCTGCTGCCGGAATTCACGGCGGCAGAAAACGTTGCCATGCCCTTGCTGCTTCGGGGGCAGACCCGGCAACAGGCCGAGCCGGAAGCTTCACGCTGGCTGCGTGAGGTTGGACTGGAGCAACGCGCTCATCACCGCTCGGGCGAGCTTTCGGGCGGAGAGCAGCAGCGGGTGGCTCTGGCCCGCGCGCTCATTACAGGTCCCAAGCTCTTGCTGGCGGATGAGCCGACAGGAGATCTTGACGGCCGGACAGCGGAAGTAGTTTTCGATTTGATTGCGCGGTTACATCGCGAGCACCAACTCACCTCCCTCATCGCTACGCATAACCTGTCGTTCGCCCGCCGCTGCCATCGTGTATTAAGGCTGCAGAAAGGGCGCGTCGAGGAGATTGCCCCGGAGTCGCTGCCGGCGTGAGCGAAGTGGAAGAGCGGTGTGGCGAGGAGGGGCAGCCTGAGCAAGGCGGAAGAGCGGCGTGAGCGAGGCGGAACAACGGCGTGAGCGAGGGTGGAAGAGCGGCGTAGCGAGGTGGAAGAGCGGCCCTTCAGGGCCGCGTTAGACGCTCAACGATGTTGCGGGCTTTAGCCCCTGAGGCGAAAGATTAGTAAGACAAAGTGCAAGAAGTTGACGCAAGCGGTTCAACCCCGGGGGGCTTGACAACTGTTCCTTCGGTAACGTGATCAAAGGTTTGTAAAATCGTTTCAGTACTTTGGTTTTGGGGCCCTTTGATTGCATAATGTAGGGATAGAATAAGGTGAGTAGCATTTGAGGATCGGGTTCGGCAGGTCGGGCGAGCAGAGTTCTTCTCGACCAGGAAAGGTCAGGGGGAAGGGGCATTATGTTTGAACGCTATACGGAGAAAGCCAGGCGCGTCATCTTTTTCGCACGCTATGAAGCCAGCCAGTTCGGGTCTCCTTATATCGAGACAGAGCACCTGCTCCTCGGACTCCTGCGCGAAGACAAAGCCCTGACTAATCGCTTCCTGCGGTCCCATGCCTCGGTCGAATCCATCCGCAAGCAGATCGAGGGACACACCACCATCCGCGAGAAGGTCTCGACCTCGGTCGATCTCCCGCTGAGCAATGAGTGCAAGCGCGTTCTCGCCTATGCCGCCGAAGAAGCCGAGCGTCTCTCGCACCGTCACATCGGTACCGAGCACCTCCTTTTGGGTTTACTGCGAGAAGAAAAGTGCTTCGCCGCCGAGATCCTGCATGAGCGCGGCCTGCGCCTTTCGACCATCCGCGAGGAACTCGCCCGCAGCACCCAGGAAAAAGCTCAGCCGCAACGCCAGCGTGAAAGTTCGCTGCTGGCGGAATTCTCCCGCGATCTGACCCAGGCTGCCATGGACAGCCAGCTCGATCCGCTGGTCGGCCGTGAAGGCGAAGTCGACCGTGTCATCCAGATTCTCTGCCGCCGCACCAAGAACAATCCCGTGCTGATCGGCGAGCCCGGCGTCGGCAAAACCGCCATCGTTGAAGGACTGGCACAACGCATCGCCGACGGCGAAGTTCCGTCGTTCCTTGCCGATAAGCGCATCCTGGCTTTGGACCTCTCGCTCATCGTCGCCGGAACCAAGTACCGCGGCCAGTTCGAAGAGCGCCTCAAGACCATCATGAAAGAGCTGATGGAATCGCAAAACTCCATCATCTTCATCGACGAATTGCACACCCTGGTCGGCGCAGGCTCGGCGGAAGGTTCGCTCGATGCCGCCAACATCCTGAAGCCGGCTCTATCGCGTGGTGAAATCCAGTGCATCGGCGCCACCACGCCCGGCGAGTATCGCAAGTCGATCGAGAAAGACCGTTCCCTCGAGCGCCGCTTTCAGGCCGTGAAAGTTCCGCCGCCGAATGAAGTCGACGCGATCAAGATTCTGTTCGGCATCAAAGATCGCTACGAGAAATTCCACGCCGTCACCTACACCGACGACGCCATCAACTTCGCGGTCTCGCACTCCAACCGCTACATCCCGGACCGCTTCCTTCCGGACAAGGCCATCGACCTGGTCGACGAAGCCGGAGCCCGCGTAAAGCTGCGCCAGACTTCGCTGCCCGAAGAGCTGACCGAAGTCCAGAAGCGCATCAAGTTCATCGTGCACCGCATGGAAAACGCCATCGCGAATCACGAGTTCGAGAAGGCGCGCTTCTACTCCGATGAAGAACGCAAAGAGCGGGAGAATCTGCGCGCCCTACGTGAAAAATATCATCTGGACGAGTCGTCCACGGGCGTCGTCAACCGCGAAGACATCGAAGACGTTGTCTCGCGCTGGACCGGCGTGCCCATTACCTCGATCAAGGAAGAAGAAACGCAGAAGCTCCTGCGCATCGAGGAAGAGCTGCACAAGCGCATCATCTCGCAGGACAAGTCGATCAGCGCCCTGGCCCGCGCCATCCGCCGTTCGCGTGCCGGCCTGAAGAACCCGAACCGCCCCATCGGCTCGTTCCTGTTCCTCGGCCCCACTGGCGTCGGCAAAACGGAAGTCGCGCGTACTCTGGCGCAATTCATGTTCGGCACCGAAAAGGCTCTGGTCCGCTTCGATATGTCCGAGTTCATGGAGAAGCATTCGGTCTCGAAGCTGATTGGTTCGCCTCCGGGATACGTCGGCTACGAAGAAGGCGGCCAGCTCACCGAACGTGTGAAGCGCGCTCCCTACTCCGTCGTCTTGCTCGACGAAATCGAGAAGGCGCATCCGGACGTCTTCAACATCCTGCTGCAGGTCTTTGAGGATGGCCAGTTGACCGACGGCCTCGGCAACACGGTCGACTTCAAGAACACGATCATCATCATGACGTCGAACATCGGCGCACGGCATTTGCAGAAGCGCGAGGGATTCGGCTTCCAGTCGACGAAGGAAGATGTGATCTCCGATAAGGTGGAAGAGTTGGTGAAGGGCGAAGTCAAACGCACCTTCAACCCCGAGTTCCTGAACCGCCTCGACGAAGTCATCCTGTTCCTGGCCTTGGGCGAGAGCGACCTGATCCAGATTCTCGAACTCATGGTCACGCAGCTCAATGCCAACCTGGCGCAGAAAGCCATCACGGTCACGGTTGCGGACGATGCCAAGAAGTGGATCCTCAACCAAACCCTGACTGACCGCAGCTACGGCGCGCGCCCACTGCGTCGCGCGTTGCAGAAGTACATTGAAGACCCGCTGTCGGAGGCGCTGATCCAAGGCACCATCACTACCCGCCCCGCCTTCATCGAGGTCTTCCTCGAAGACAACAAACTCTTCTACCGCCCAGTCGATGCGGAGAAGACCGAAGGCGTCCTGTTGTACGAGAAATAACCCGCTTTGTGTGGGACCGGTTTGTGTGGGACCGGGTCTTCGACCCGGTCGCCGAGCAAGCTCGGCAGGTTTTAAGCCGTCAGCCAAAAGCTGGCGGCTTTCGCTTTTGGTTCCTCACCCGCGACGGGCACACAGCTCTGACACTTTCCCCGAAACTTAGGGAAACTTCCCACCCACCTCGGGGTTAAACCTGAGATTAACCATGGCGGGCTCGGCGCCAGGGGCCGCCAATCACTGGGGCGTGCGACCGAGGTGAAAGATGAAGTCCACTTTGCATGCGGCCCTAGCCGTAAGCGGGCTAGGCCTCGTTCTTTTTTTGAGCCTGAGCGCCGGCGCACGGGACGTCGTCCTGCCCGCCGGTACTCTTTTGCAATGTACGCTTAACGAACCCAATTTCTCCTCGGCCACGGCTGACATCGGAGATCCCGTACTCTGCCACCTGCGTAGCGTGACTGAGTTCGGGCAGCAAGCCTTTCCGCGGGGAAGTTATCTGGTCGGGCATCTCGAAGCGGCCAAGGACCCCGGCCATTTCTGGGGTAAGGGATATCTGAAGCTGCAGTTCGATCGCATCGGCTTGCCTAGCGGCGACCTTCCTCTCGAGGCCAAGGTCATCGCCACCCGCGGGTACAAAGTCGACAAGGCGGGGGACATCGACGGCAAAGGACACCTCAAGCGCGATATTGTCGAATGGATGATTCCTCCCTTGTGGCCGTGGAAAGTGATCATGCTTCCGGCGCGCGGTCCGCGCCCTGCGCTCAAAGGCGAAACCGTGCTCAGCATGCGCCTCATGGATGACGTTCAAATCCCGCAAACGGCGCAGACCTACGGCCCGAGCTGGCACTTCTTCGGAAGGCCATCGCGCGATCCGTACCAGCCCTCTGTCCAGCCCTCTGTTGATGACGACAGCAATCCGCAGCCCATGCTGCGGGAAGCTTTCGTCACCACCGGAGCGATCCAGCTGAGCGCGCAGGCCTCCTACGCCAGTCTGGTGTCGCAGACCATAACGCCCGCACCCGTGAATGCGGCTCCGGGCATGCCCGTCTTCGTCCTCACCACGGGCACCGTGCTCTCGGTGAGCGGTTACGGATACACCGACAGCCGCATCACCTACTCCCTCGTCGGCGGTGGCACCGGTGTCATCAGCACCGACGACGTCGACTGGACCACCACCACTCGTCTCAACGCAGAGCGTGGCATACGCGTCACGCTACACAACAAGCACGTGACCGCCTCAACCCCGGGGTTCTAAACAGCTCGTGGAGACTTAGCTCGTGTGGGGCCGGGTCTTTGAGCCGGCCGCCGAGCGTAGCTCGGCAGCTTTGAGCCGCTGGCCAAAAAGCTGGCGGCTTTTTCTTTGTCCCACCGCAAAGCATCGTAGAATCCACTCATGCCCGATCTGCCCGCGCTGCGAAACGGGTCCTACTTCCGGCTCTCGACCTTCGAGGACGAAATCCTCGTCCAGTGCCCGAAATGTCGGCGCTGCGCGAATGCGACAGCTCCGTCCTATGATCGGTCAAAAAGAAAATATCTCGTTCACATCAGCTGTCTGCACTGCGCCGCACAACACGATGTGGAAACCGATTTCGACTATTGGAATCATCTGAACCTCTGGCTGAAAGTATCGTGTTGCGGAGATGTTCTGTGGGTCTTGAATGCGCGCCATCTCACCGCGCTTGAATCTTTCGTCGCCGCCGGTCTCCGCGACACCAGAGCAGGTCCGTCAAGGCATGGTCCGGTCTATGGCTCCTTGCCCGTTCCACGGTCAGAGTCGAAGGACCAGGAGCCGCGTGCTGTCGGCCCTCAGCCAACCCACCGCTGGCAAAGGAGGAATAGTCATATGTATTCTCGCCTGCCGGTATGGCTGACGTCCGCAAAGAATCGCCCCGACGTTCTCCGCGGCCTGCGCAAGCTGCTAACGAAACTCGCTCGTACAACGCAGAGTTGATTGCTCACAAATTTCTTGCGACCCTCGCGTGATTCGGGAATCTAGAGCAGAAGCCCCGTGCCACAAAACCCCTCGAGGATGAACCATGCCCAAGGTCAACATCGCCGAAAAATTTTCCAAGATCTCTGAATACTGGAAGCCCTACGTCGCGGCCGAACTCAACGGCCAGTCCGTCAAGCTCGACAAAATCAAAGGCGAATTCATCTTCCACCATCACGACCATGAAGATGAACTGTTTCTGGTGGTCAAAGGGCGCTTTCGCATGGAATTCCTCGATCATCATGAGTGGATCGAGGAAGGCGAGTTCATCGTCGTTCCGCGCGGCGTGGAGCACAAACCTGTTGCCGATGAGGAATGCTGGTTCCTTCTGTTCGAGCCCAGTTCCACGCTCAACACCGGAAACGTCGTGAACGAGCGCACCCATGCGCAACTGGAACGTGTATAAGGACCAACCGTAGAATAGAAACTATGGATCTGACCGTCTATTCGACCCCCACGTGCCCCGATTGCCGTGAGGCCAAGCGCTTTCTCGCGAAGCACAACATTCCGTTTAAGGAAGTCAACGTCCTCACCACCCCCGGCGCCGTCGACGAAATCGTCAAGAACACCGGAAAACGCGCCGTCCCCCAGTTCGTGATCGATGGCGAATGGGTCCAGCCCTACGATCCCCACAAAGGTTTCCTCTACAACGAGATGGCCAAGCGCCTGGGAATCAAGACCCCGTAATTTGGATTCCTCAGTGTCCTCGGCGTCCTCTGTGGTGAAAATCCCTTCACCTATCTCTCGTACATCGTCTTCAGTACCGTAGCCAACCCGCGCCAGACGGGCGAAGATACTTACTCCAAGTACTTGGCCCTCGGCGTCCCCCCGCTTAAAAGGCTGAAACAGAATGACTTGGACGAGTTACCGAGGACCACTACTTCGACGCTCATGGCCGATCCCCAGATCAACGAGCCCCCGACCTCCGAAGCTTCCCCTGCGCGCACGCCCGAGGCCCAGCCTCCACAAGAAGCGATCGTTTGCGACTGCTGGCAGCAGATGGTGCAGGCCGTCATGGGAATCGTGCTGCTCCTGGGCGCGCTTGCCATGGTGCACTACTACACTCCCACGACTGCCCTCGGAGAGCCTCCCACCGACCTGCAAAAGCAAGTGCACGACCTGACCGCACAGGTCGAACAACTGAAGCAAGACCAGGCCATGCCCGCCGTGGTCCTGAACCGCTACCGCAATTCCATCGGATACATTTACGGCGTCTATCAGGTCGGCTTTTCAAACCAGCGTCCCGTCATTCGCGCCCGCGTGTCCGGCACAGGATTCCTGGTTGGCAATGGCCTGCTCGCCACCAACCGTCACGTAGCCGAGCCCTGGTACGGAGACTCGGAAGCACAGAAGCTCATCGATCAAGGCGCCGTCGGGATGCTCGAAAGCCTGGTAGTTTTCTTCCCCGGCTCGCCGACGCCTGTGAATCTGTCGCCGGCGTCCGTTTCGAAAACCTCTGATTTAGCCGTTTTGCACACTGATAACACCGAGGTCGTCCGCGGTCTCGCGATCTTGCCTCTCGCCAAGTCGCCCGGAGCTCCGGGACAACTCGTCACCGTGATCGGCTACCCCATGGGTATCGCCGGCATGGTGGCCAAGTCTCCTGCAGGAATCTACGAGCGCATGGCCTACCGCCATAACGACATCAATGCCGCGAGCGAGTTGGCTGCCCTGTCGCTGATTCGTCCCTCCACCACATGTGGACATCTCGGTGACCTGGTCGGTGACAAACTCATCTACGACGCCCCCACCGCCCACGGTGGCAGCGGCGGCCCCGTGTTCAACACGAAGGGCGAAGTCATCGGCGTCAACTCCGCCTACATGGACGGCTTCTCCGGCGGCACACTCGGTGTCTCCGTCGACTCACTCCGTCCCCTGCTGCAAGAAGCACAGAACCAGCGCTAGACTGTCTTTCCCTCGCGACAATGTCCTCACGGCTTCTGCTCCGGCGCGTAATAACCCTTGCGGGCCTGGACAGTAAGCTTCTCCCGGCTAGTCACGGTCACCTTCAGTTTGTGAAACCTGCCATCTGATTTCAAGTCCGGCGGTCTAAAGGCTAAGACATAGGAATATTCAGGCATCGCCGCCACCAATCGGAAGCCCTCGTCGATGTCGTTTCTATTGTGGAAAAATAAGCCGCCGGTGCTGTCTGCCAACTCCTCCAGCACTGCTTGCTTTTGCCTGTCGCTGTGATCGACGTACGCCGCTTTGCCTGGATTATTGGGATCGAACTCCTCTGCGCGATCGCCACGAACGTCGTTTGCGGAGACCAGACCGCGCGGATCCAAGGCGCTGACTACGACGTTACCGCGTATCGCTAGATCGATAATCTTGAGTTGGCTCTCATTGTCCGGAAGGTAGAGGCCCGGCGAGATCACGACGATTGCCCGCTGGCCCGGAGCCTTCGACATTCCTTGAACGAGTTCTTTCAGAACGCGAAGCGAAGTCCGAGTTTCCATCTGCACCATCTCAACTTCTTGCCGAGCCGCTGATTGCGCCATCTGTATTGCCGTGTTCTTAAACTTGGCATTTTCCGGGTCCTCGAGGTTTTTCGTGTCGAAGGCGCACTCCAGGGCATCTTCAGCGGCAGCGTGCAGTGCATCTGAATCGCTCTTGTTCGCAATCACATCGGCCATATGGTAGCTCATGGCCGGACAATCCGAAGCTGCCCGTTTGACTCGTGGCTCCAAATGCGCGAGCACGTCGTGTAACTTCGCTCGGTCTGCTGTGAAGTCGATCCCTCTCTGACCCGAGGTGGTAAAGATCGCGGCACGCTCAGTTGCCGGCGAGAACGCGGCCAACTGCCGGTCTGCCGACTCCCGCGCCTGTACCAGTTCAGTGCGCTCCAGATGGAGATCGTCAAAAAGATACAGCGTGTAGCGCGTCGCCGGGGCGTGCCGCTCAACGGGTTTTCCGGGTTGAGGCGACGTTAGCTGCACTTGACCGTCAGCGTGCTCAACCGAAAAGCCCGTGATGGCTTGCGGCTGATCCCGGTCGAAGATGTGAAAATCGGATTGGCTGAGGTTTCCAACAGACCGCCCCTGCGCATCTCTGACCACGACATGCACAGGAACAAGCTTCACGTCGACACGGAACGTGGAGACCGGATCCTGTGCAGGTGCAGGGCGGGCAGGGATGCTTTGGCCAGGTGCAGCTTTCGGAGTGTCGGGCGAGCAGTTATTTGCGACAGCACCCTTGATCGCCGCTCCCTTGTGCTTCTCAGCCGTGTTGAGCCACTTGAATAGTGGTTTCAATCCGGCTTCATACGGCTGGATGGCAGAAGGATCGGGGAATGCAAAATTCTGAACACCGTTGTCTCGCAAAATGGAAGCAGTAATTGCTTCCGCACGGGATGAGTTCGATTCTTTGCGTGGCGGATAACGGCCCTGGAGGTCACGGATTTCCTTGGCCGACAGAATCGCTTGCAGCTGCTGAAGGTCGCTGCCATCGAGTGAACTCTCGAAAACTTTGGGAGGATGCGAACCCCCGGAACGATCGGCGAGCGCTTCCGGAGATTCCATCCCGTTACCCAACGTACCCGGCGAAGGGAGCGACGGATCGCCCACGGGTGCCGCGCGTTCCTGTTGCTGCTCTTCCACCCGAATTCGTCCATCTGCACGAATCAACACGCAAGTCTGCTGGAAGCCTGTGTACTGGTCGTACGCCGACTTTTCAAATCTGAGGATGTAAGGCACGGAGATGGCGGGGCCGGACGTCGCGTTCCCGAGAGTATGGGGAAGGAGTGAGCTGGCTCGATCCGTGAGGGCCTTGGCTTCCTCCGATCTGTGCATCTGCTCTAACAAGGAAGCGTATTCCAGGAGCAAACCACGGAGAGATGGGTCATCCGTTCCCAGCTTGCTTTCATCGATTCGTAAGGCACGTTGGTAAAGCGAGTCTGCCTCCGTATCGTTTCCATCTTCCGTCTTCCATTCGGCTAGCCGCTGGAGAGGCAGCACAAGCTGGCGATCGTTCGGGCCGAAACTTTTCTCTACGATAGCTATGGCTCTTACATAGGTCTCGGCCGCGGCGCCAGGTCTTTCCTGAATGTGACGGACTTCACCAAGATTCTCCAGCACATCGATGAGACGGGTACTTTCTGCACCGTAGGCGTTTTGCTGGACTTCCAGCACCCTTTCAAAGAGCGATTCCGCGATGGCCAGTTTCGTGGGGTCATCCGGCGCGGCCAGGTTTTCGAAAGAACTACTCAAACTATTGAAGTCAGCATTGGGAATCGTCGCGGAGAGGGTCGGTTGAGCGGGCGCGCCGAGCGTGAACGCGTCCGGCGGCGACTGAGGAAGCAATCGCACGCTGTCGAGGTAGAGAGTTGCCAGCTTGTAAAGTCCCGCGGCTGTCTCCAGGTTCTCCGCACCGAACTTCTTCTCGCGGATGTGGCAGGCGTGCCATGAGGTTTGGATGGCCTTACTGAACGCCCATTGTTTGATGTAGAGGCTTGTCAGGTTATCCAGAACTGGCAGAAGAAGCGAATTCTCCTGTCCTTGTGCCTCCATTATGGCTATCGCCTTTTCGTAGAAGGTCTCGGAAGCGATGTAGTTGTTTTGAACGAAGGAAACGAGAGCCAAATTGTTATAGATCGGAGCCAGCCGAACGTCGTTGGGACCGAACCGTTGGGCCTCGCCAAGGGCTTCAACAAAAAGCACCTTTGCATCAGCCAGACGGCCCTCCTGAAATGCTTTTTCACCAGCCAGGTTCTTCTTCTCCCACGAGCTCTGTCCGACCGAGATTGCATGAAGCAAGAAAAGAGAAAACAAGGCGCGGCAGATCGATCGTAGGAAGAGTCTCCAGAGCACCTTTACCACACTCCCGAATAGCCACAGTATGCTCCGACGCCACGTTTAGCGTCCACAGATCCTGCCTACATGGACGGCTTCTCCGGCGGTACCCTCGGAGTCTCCGTAGACTCGCTGCGTCCCCTGCTGCAGGAAGCACAAACCAAACAGTAGCGCCGCTGTCCCGGCGTCTGTCCTGATGGCGTCCCGCCATCAGCCCTGACAGAAACACAATTGTGTGCCCGTTTCGTGGATAATCATCCACGTGCCCCAACTCGAGAACTTCCGCCTCAAGGTCTTCCGCACGGTAGCCGAACATCTGAATTTTCGTAAGGCAGCGGAACATCTCTTCCTCACCCAGCCCGCCATCACGCTCCAAATCAAGGCCCTCGAGGACGATCTCGGCATCCGTCTCTTCGATCGCGCCGGTAATCGCGTGTCGCTCACACCGCAAGGATCAGCCCTGCTCACCTATGCGAACAAGATTGCGATTCTCGTCTCGCAGGCCGAACAACATCTCGGCTCGCAGGATGGCGCTGTCTCCGGCGAGTTATCCCTTGGCGTGTCGACCACCATTGCGCAATACGTTCTTCCGCGCCTGCTTGGAGCCTTCCTCGCCGAGCATCCCCGCGTCCAGTTCTCCCTCCACAGCGGCAACACCGAAGAGGTCGTCCACCTTCTCCTCGATAACAAACTCGCGATCGGCCTCATCGAGGGCCCCGCGCGCGACCGCGGCATTCGCACTGAACCCTTCATGCAAGACGAACTGGTCCTCATCGTGCCACCGGCGTTCGCGTCCGAGAATATGTCTCGCTCCCAGTTGTTGGCCTCCAATCTCCTGATGCGCGAACAAGGTTCCGGCTCCCGCCACGTCGTCGAACTCGCTTTGGAAAAAGCCGGCCTCAAACTCAAGGCGTTTAGGAACGTCATGGACCTCGATTCCACCGAAGCCATCAAGTCCGCGGTAGAAGTCGGTCTCGGCGTCGGTTTCGTCTCGCGCTGGGCCATTTCCAAAGAACTGGAACTCGGCGCGCTCAAAGTTGCGGAGGTGGCAGGCCTGAAAGCCGATCGCCATTTCACGCTCATTTCGCGCACCGGACCGGAGCCGCAAGGCCCGGCCGCCGCGTTTCGCACATTTGCCCTGGAGCGCGCCCGCCTTCTCGCCAGCCCCGCCCGAAAACGCCCGCGCTCCGCCAAATCCAGCCGATAAGTTTCGCTAATCGCCCATCAAAACTACTGCTTGGACGCCGCTCCTGCCTCCCCCGCACACTAGATATGTGAGCAAGAACATATTCTTCCTGGCCCTCATTCTCGCCGCGACCGGACTGATCTCCCCGCCCCTGGCGCTGCTCGGCGGCCTCATCTACGGATTCGTCGCCGTGCATCCCTTCCACGTCGAAAGCAAGCGCCTCGCGAAATTTCTTCTGCAAGCCTCCGTCGTCGCTCTCGGTTTCGGCATGAACTTGCATCAAGTCCTGCAGGCCGGACGCTCCGGTTTCCTCTACACCGCCGTCAGCATCACCGCCGTCATGCTCTTGGGTCTCGGCTTCGGCTATCTGCTCCGGGTCGGCAAGAAATCCGCATTCCTGATCAGCGCGGGCACTGCGATCTGCGGTGGCAGCGCCATCGCCGCCGTCGGCCCCATCGCCGAAGCGAATGAAGAAGAAATGGCCGTCTCTCTCGGCGCCGTCTTCATCCTCAACTCAGTCGCACTCTTCCTCTTCCCCGTGATTGGATACGCCCTTCACATGACGCAGGCGCAATTCGGTCTCTGGTCCGCTCTGGCCATTCATGACACCAGTTCTGTCGTAGGCGCAACCGCCAAATACGGAGCAACCGCGCTCGCCATCGGAACGACCATCAAACTCGCCCGCGCTCTCTGGATCGTTCCACTCTCGTTCGTCACCGCCGCCACGCTGAAGAGCAAGGCGCGAATTCAGTGGCCCTGGTTCATCCTGCTCTTCTGTCTGGCTGCGCTCCTGAACACCCTGTTGCCGTCATTCAACCCGACATTCGGCATCCTCAGTCACCTGGGAAAAATCGGTCTCACGGTCACTCTCTTCCTGATCGGCACCGGATTGAACAAAGAAACGCTCAAGCGCGTAGGCGCCCGCCCCCTCCTCCAGGGCCTCGCCCTCTGGATCATCGTCGGCGCCAGCACCTTAGCCCTAATCCTGTTCCACTGGATCGGCGTGTAAGAACGCCGTCCCGCCCACACCCACGAGCGCAGGGCACGGCTTCAGAAGCTGCGGATCAACTCACGAATGCGCCGGTTCCCGTGGAAGAGTTCCCGCGGAAGAGTTACGTGGAAGAGCGGCCCTTCAGGGCCGCGCAAGCTGCGCGATATGATTCTGGGCTTTAGCCCCTGAGGAGTCTCCGGTCAAACTCCTGCTTGAACTTCAAATAAAAAAGCCGGGCGGCAATCGCCTCCCGGCTCAATTGTTGTGAACCGCGTCCTAGAACCCCCACCGCAGCGAGAACTGGATCAGCCGCGGATTCCCGTTCGTCCCCACGATCTTGCCGAACGGGCTGTTCCCGGGACTCGCCAGATACGCCTCGATGTCCGTCACCGTGGGATCGCCGAAGTTTGTGTGGTTCCATAGGTTGAAGAAGTCCGCCGCGAAGCGCACGTCCTGCCGCTCCCCAATCTTGAAATGCTTCAGGAACGACACATCCCAGTTCTGCTGGAACGGCCCGTGATAAAGGTTGCGCCCCAAATCTCCGAACCCGGTCGTGCAGAAATTGGGATCGGTCAGGCACTGCGTCGGATACAGTTGCGGCGCTGGCGTGAATGCCGCCGGGTTCAAATAGCCATTGGCCACTCGCGCGTGAATGTCGCCGCTCGAAAGTCCGCTGGCAATGCTTGCCCCCGGAGCCAGGCTAGCCCCCAGCAGCGGCGTGCTCCCTTGTCCCAGGAAGCCCGTCCCCGCGCTCGAATCGTAAATCGAGAACGGCAGTCCGTTCTGGAAAATTGTCACGCCACTGACCTGCCATCCCCCGAGCGCAACCTTCTTGGCTCCCGTCGCATGCGCGAAAAATGGAAGGTCATACGCATAGCTGACGGCAAGCCTGTGCGGACGGTTGAAGTCAGAAATTCCCCGCGACGCGTTGATGTTGCTTTGATCGTTGTAAGCCGTGTTAAACGCCGTGTTTCCAGTCGACGTAGCATCAATGTTCTTCGAGAACGTATACGCGGCCTGGAAGTAATTCTGCCCCCACCGCCGAGATACCGTAGCTTGCAACGCGTGGTAGATCGAATAAGCGTCGTTCGCGAAAATCTGGTACCCGCTATAGCCATTCAAGCCCGGCGTCGGTGTACGCGCAATGGCATTGGCGAAGGTGTTGGTTGTGATCGGGTAAGTCTTGTTGTTCACATCGGTGACTATGAACTGATTTGTCGGGCTGGCGTTCACCGATTGAATCGCATCCCGCGTCTCGCGCAAGTGGATTCCTCGCGTGCCTACGTATCCCGCTTCCAGCACCCAGTGCCTGCCCAGTTCGCGCTGCACCGTCAGGTTCCACTGCTGTGTATTGGGAACCACGAAATGCCGCGGCACCTCCAGCACAAACAGATTCTGTGTGCTGTTCACGCCCGGCCCCGTGCATCCCCCGTACGTCGCTGCGCCATTCGTGTCCGGAAAGCTCGTCAGTTGCGCGAGGCACGGCAACCACGCTCCCGACAGCGTTCCGGCCACCGGCACAGCGTTGGGATTCGTCGCCGGTGTCCCAGTAAAGAAGTCCGACATTGTGAATCCCGGCGTCTGCCCGAAAAACACGATTGGAACGAACGGCGCCTGGAAGCTCAACTGGTCCACAGCTCCAACGTCCTCACGCACGTAGTAGATGCCGTATCCTCCCCGCACCGTCGTCGTGTGGCGTCCCAGCATGTCCCAGGCAAATCCGATGCGCGGTCCCCACCCTGTCGACACGCTGTTCTTGAACGTCGATCCCGCCGCGTTTCCTGTCAGTCCCGACACGCCCAGCTTGTTGACGCAACTCGGATAAATGAACGGATACGTCCCCGACTTGGTCAGGTCCGACTCGATGTTGCCAATGTGACAATCCCCGTCCGTCCATGCGCCCAGAAATTCCGTGCGCAGCCCCAGGTTCAACGTCAGATTCGAAGTTGCCTTCCAGTCGTCCTGCGCGAAGATCGCCGAATTGTTCTGCCGGTACTTGTGGTTGTAAACCCCACCGCCGCCAAAGCTGAATTCGGGCGTGCCGCCCACAAAGTTTCCGAAATCCGTTTCCGTGGCCGACGTGTTCGTGAAAAATAGCTGCCCGTTAAACACCTGCGGAAACAGCTTGTCGAGACTCGCACGAATGTATTGCCCGCCAAACGTAAATGTGTGGGCGCCCTTCACCCAGCTCAGGTTTTCCACGAAGTTGTAATTGTTCTGCGTCTGCGCTTGGTTCGCCTGCGGTGTCGGTCCGAACTGAAATCCTGACGTCAGAAAGGTGAACTTGTAAATGCTGCTCGTCAAGTTGTCGGTCGGCCGGTCGATTCCCGCGTCCCCCACCGTCACCGGATTCACGTTGATCGCGCTGTTGTTGATGTGAACCAGTCCGAAGCGGAAATCATTCACCAGCCGCGGTGAAAACACGTGCGTCTCCGAAACCACGAAAACGCGGTCATGAATCGGAAGCTGATACGGGAAGTTCAAGTCCGTACCGCTGGCCGCCGCGCCCAGCGACGCCTGCAATCCACCCGCGCCGAATGGAATATCCTGCTCCGAGTCCGAGAAGAAGAAGCGCGCCGCCACCGAATCCTTGGAATTGCGGAAATCGTGGTCCCAGTTGGCCGTCAATTGATCGTCCGTGAACTTGCCCGGCTTGCTCACGGTAAATTGCACCAGCGAGCCAGCGGCAGTTCCCGCCGGAACGTTGTTGGGAAGCGGGAACAGATAGCCATTCGCCGGCGCGCCAAACTGATTGCTCTGGAATCCAAGCAGCGACACCGCCACCGGATCCGCAGCTGGCCACTCCGAAATCCGCTGCCAACTGCGCCGCCCCGGCTGGTCCGCGATCGGCTGCGGGCACGTACGGAATAAACGTGCTGATCAGCGTTCCCGGAGAATCTCCGCTACGCTGCCGCGTCCCCTGGTAGTTCACGAAAAAGAATCCCAGCTTGCCCGTTGGGCCCACAGGCCCGCCCAGGCTGCCGCCGAAAATGTTTTGCTGGATCACCGGCCGCGGCGAACCGCTCCCCTTCAAGAAAGTATTCGTTCGCGTCCAGCGCTGTGTTGCGGAAGAATTCGTAGGCGTCCCCGTGAATCGTGTTCGTCCCCGACTTCAACATCGCGTTGATGTTGCCCCCGCCGTTGCGTCCCTGGCTGGCGTCGTACAGCGACGTCTGCACTTTGAATTCCTGAATCACGTCGGGATTCGGCAGCGGCGTGTTCGTCAGTTCCGCCACGTTGTAGTCGGTGACGCTGATGCCTTCGATCAGATAATTGTTGTTGTCTTCGCGTTGCCCGTTTACCTGGATGCGTACGTTGCCCCGTCCCAACTGCGCCGCCGCATTCAGATCGCTCTGCGCCCCCGTCGAAAGCGTCAGCAACTGCTGAAAGTTTTGTGTCGCCAGCGGCAACGCCCGAATGGTGTTGCTCTCAATCGCCTGGCCCGTGGTCGCGTCACTCGTATCCACGGTCTGCACTTCCGCCTCAACTTCAATCTTCTGCTGCACCGACTTCGTCGTGAGCTTGGCAATCATGCGCGTCGTCTCCGTCACGCGCACCACGATGTTCGTAAACGTTCCCGGCGCGAATCCCGCGCTCTGCACGCTCACCGTATACGTCCCCACCGGCAGCAGGGGTGCCGTGAACGTGCCATCGGCCGCGGTCGTCACCGTGCGCTCCATAACATTCGTGTCCTGATTTGTGATGCGCACCTCAGCGTTGGCGATCACCGCCCCGCTCGGGTCCTGTACAGTCCCCGTGATGGCCCCCGTGGCCCCGCCTTGCCCGAACGCTTGCGCCGCCAAGGTGAACGCGATCAGACTGAGAATAACTAACCTGATTGAATAACTTGGCATGTTCTTCTCCCTCTTTCTGAAACCCAAACACTCAACTTGTCGTTAGCGCGGATTCGAGAACTCAGTACATCGACAACAACCCAAGACGCGCAGCCTGGCATGGATCCGCGACGGCCGCTTCCGATCGCGAAGCCCAATGAAGATTGGTTGATCCCCTGCCATAGCTATTGAAATACAGCTCTGCTCGAATATGCTTGCGTGGAGTGGAAAGAGATTACCGAATCAGAGCGACCGTTTGCAAGAAAAGATGTGGCACCGAAGTAACAAATCAGTTTCGCGCGCTTCCTAGCTTTCGCCAAACTCCCGGTAGCGCTCCAGGACGTCGCGCTGCGAGATCACGCCTTCTAACTGCTGAAAGTCCGCCCGGCTCACGACTGGCACCAGCGGCCACCGGTCCACATACCGCAGCGCCATTTCCAGAGGATGATCGGGATGCACATCCGGAATGCGGCGAATCGGCAAGACCGAGCCCAACGAGTTCGTGCCTTTTCCCTCGTCCACCATCGCTAGAAGTTGCAGCTTGGACACGCTCTTCCAGCCGCACGGGATTCAGTCGCACCAGCAGATCGTCCACAGTGGAAAGCTCCGCCTTCTGCAACGCTTGAGCCACCGTGTCCTGCGCATCCAGCACCGGACCTTCCACGGGACGCATGGCGTCCTCCACGCGCAGGATCCCTTCCTCGCGCTGCTCCTCCATCGACGGCAACTCCAGGCCGTCCTGCCGCGTCAGCAGATCGAAAATCGCAATGGGCTGCAATCCTCGAGAAATTACATACGCAAACGTATTCGCCACAATCACCGGCACAATGATCGAGTAATTCCCGCTCACCTCCAGCACCATGAACACAGACGTCATCGGCGCCCGCAGAAATCCCGCAAACAAAACTCCCATCCCGACCAGCGCATACGTCCCCGGCGACCCGCTCAGGTGCGGCAGAACCGCATGCTCCGCCCCGCCCACCGCCGCGCCCAGCATCGCTCCAACAAACAACGTCGGAGCGAACATGCCTCCTGGAGTTCCGCTCACGAACGAAAGCAGAGTCGCGACAATCTTCAGCCCCGCCAAAATCGCCAGGAACTGCCACGTGAACCGCCCATGCATGGCCTCGTCCATCGCTTCGTACCCGGCACCCATGATCTGGGGTGCCCCCAGAACCCCCATGATTCCGATCAGCAGGCCCGCCGCCGCGGGTTGAAAATACTGCGTCCATCGCGGCAGCGCCTTGCACCGCGGCCGCAACGTCGCAATGCCTGTCGAGAAAAGAACGGATGCCAGCCCACCCACCACGCCCAGGATGGCATACGCGACTAGTTCCGAAGGCCTCTCCAGTTGCACCGGGGGAATTCGGAACAGAGACTCCGACCCCAGGAACCACCGCATCACCACCACGCTCGACACCGCCGACAGCACCACCGACCCAAGAATGCCCGCCGTCCAACGTCCAATGACTTCTTCAATCACGAACAGCACCGCGGAGATCGGCGCGTTAAACGCCGCAGCCAATCCAGCCGCAGCGCCCACCGGCGCAATCAGCCGCATGCGATCGCGCGACAATCGCATTTGCCGCCCCAGCACCGAAGCCAGGGACGCGCCAATTTGCAGCGACGGATCCTCCGGCCCCAGCGAATGTCCCGACCCAATCGCCAGTGCCGCCGTAATGAACTTCCCGATCGCCGTGCGAATCGGAATGTGCCCGTTATAGATGTACAGTGCCGCCTTCGTTTGATTCACTCCGCTCCCGCGCGTCTGTGGGAAGAAATGAATCACCAGCGCCGCAATCACCAGCCCCGCCAGCGTCGGCGCAAGCAAAAGCCGCGACGGCGACAGCGCCGCTCCCGACCCCAACAAATAAAGACGGCACCACCCAATGGCAAACCGAAAGCACACCACCGCCAATCCCGGAAAAGACTCCGATAAACACCGACAACACCAGAAAGAACCGGTCCTCTCGGAACACCGACTGCAGTAGCGCTTTCGCGGATTGACCATTGATTGGCCTCGCCGTCACAGGTTCACCGTTCTCGGCCAAAACTCCGGATTGTGTGCTCGACTGCAAGTCCAAGCTAATTCCCCTCGTGTAGTTTTGCGATCAAGAGCAGCGCCATGTCCGCTCCTGCCGGCGTTCCGCAGGTCGCGCTGGTCTGCCGCTCGATGTCAAATACCAGGTCCATGGCCGATTCCACCAAGTCCGGATTTCTCCGCAGTTCTCCCTCGGAAATCTGCGGCTTCATCTTCGACCAGCCTCCCGTCAGACTCGATTGCGTCGCGGTCGGCAGCGCAATGCCTCGCGACGCGCTGCATGCCTTAAGCCGCTCTCCCGCTGTCATAAAGGCGGAAACCACAATCTTGGCGCGCTGCGACACCGAGATCTGCCGGCGGAATGGGTCCATTCCCACCACCATCTCTGTCATCTTCAGCCGCTCGGCACTGCGCGTGTCATTGGGATCGCCCGCGACGGCGCCCTCCAAATAGCGCTGTGCCAGCGGATACCTGCCCAGTTGGAACGCGGCGAATCCCGCTCCCGCGAGCGCGGCCCGATTGTCCCGCTCTAACTTCAAGCTCAGTCGATACGCGGCCAGCGCATGCTCGTAGTCTTGAGCCCGTAGAAACAGATCGCCCACCCGCTCCTGCTGCGCTGGGTCGCCGCCCAGATTCTCCTGCAGTGCGATCAACTCCGATTGCGCCTGGGCCGTGGACCCGGTGTTCAGCAGGAACTCAATCAACTCCAACCGCGCATCGCGCCGCTTTCCTTCCTGATCGCTCGGCCACGCGGCATAGACCGCGTTGTGGTAATAACGCAGAGCCTGTTCGGTTTGTCCTTTTTCTACCGCGATGCGCGCCAGTTCGAGATTGACCAGGCCATCTTCCGGCTGGCGCTCCCACAGGTTCGTCAGGTAGGCCGCTGCTTCCCCGGTCCGCTTGAGCCCAATCAAAGCTTCGGCCAGATTGAGTTGGTAGGTATAGTTGTCTCGCGAATAGAGAAGCGCCGAGCGGAATTCCATCACCGCGCTGTCATATTTCCGCGCGCTCAGGTCCGCCACGCCTCGTGTAAACCACCGGTCTCCCAGAAAATCCCGCTGCGCATGATACGCCTTGGATAATCCCGTCACCGCCAGAAAGAAGATCACAGCCAGCACCGCGAGCAACGCGAGCATCACCGGCTGTTGTCGGAAATAGAGTCGGATCTCCTCCAGCCTTCCAGAAGCCTTCATATCTTCCTGCGATTCGAGTACGTCTAATGACTCATTCATACTATCTGGGAATCCCTGCGAGATTTTCAACTCGTGCGATTGAACAGAACGGCGGCCCGCACTGCGAGCCGCCGTCCACGTTTATCGTGCCAACGCGAAGTGGTCCACCCGGTTCTTCTGCCAGCAGGCATCGTTGTCTTCGGTGCAAAGCGGGCGTTCCTTCCCGTAGCTGATCGTCTTGATGCGATCTTCCGACACGCCTTGCTGCAACAGCGACCGCTTCAGCGATTCGGCGCGACTGGTTCCCAGCGCCAGGTTGTACTCCTCCGAGCCCCGGTCGTCGCAGTGTCCCTCCACTACTACTTTGATCGATCTGTGCTGCAGCAGGAACGCCGCATCGCCCTGCGCAGCCGGCACTTCATCCGGCCGGATGGTCGCCCGGTCGTAGTCAAAGAAAACGTCTCTCACATTCTTCGCAAAGAGGTCTTCATCCGTCGGCGAAGGCGCCGCACTTGCCGTGCGCTCGTTGACCGTGACCCGTGCCGAAGCGTCGCGTGTTCCCCCGGCCCCTTCGCCACCAGCGTGTAAGTCGTCGATGTGCCTGGAGTGATCGATCGAGAACCCGATGGAGGCAATGTTCCGAGGCCATCAATCGTAGTCTCCGTAGCGTTGTCGGTATGCCACGTCAGCGTAGTAGTCTGTCCCTGCTGAATCGCTGCTGGGTTCGCCGCCAGCGTCGCAGTCGGCGCGACCGGTGGCGGTGGAGATGGCGGCGCGGCTTGGGCTGCTTTCTTGCTGCAACCTGAGAATGACAGCACCCCTGCAAGAACTGTTGTTAGCGCGAATATCTTCACTGTCTGTGTCACGAGATTCCTCCTCCAAAAAGTCATGTCTGAAATAGCCTGGAGATTTACCCAACGGTCCGCGATTCGCAGAAAGGCCCGTACACTCAAAGGATCTTTTCGCGACTGCGACTGGGATGTTGAGAGAGTTGGGTACGACCGGAAGGGAATCAGCAGCGGAGGATCAAAACAGATTCGGTAGGCGAACTGCCGCCTTCGAAATTTGCGGGTGAAGCTTCTATCCAGAACCGCGGCATCAGACTGGCCAGCGGGTAGTTGGGACCGAGGCGCACAGGGTTGAGGCCGGCGCGTACAATCGCCATCCGCACACCCGCCGCGGCGCGTGCCGACAGCAGCGCCGTAACCGGACCGTGTACCACCGAATACGGCCCTTCCATGGCGGGGAAAAAGAATACCGCTAGCACGCAGATCACCGCCACCACTGCGAGCGCGCAACCCATTCGGCCAGGAGTCATGGAATTGTTCCCAATTATACTTGGAACACTCACTCTCCCAGCGGCCGCTCCCGCAGAAGCGGCCTTACCAACGTAATCGGCTCTTGGCGCTTCCAAAGTCATTTTGCAACGGTAAGCCACCCCGGCTCACGGACGTGTTCGTCATGAAACCGGAGCAGCCGCGCCGCGAGAATCGTCGCGCGTCCCAGGTAGCCCACGACCTTGCGCTCGTCGGCGCGATCCACCACCGGCAAACGTCCAACGTCGAAGCGCAACAGCTTCGCCGCCGCTTCCGACACCAACTCGTCCGGATACGTGACCACCAGGTGTGTGCTGCCCGCTTCCAGCACTGTTGCCGCGCCCGACGAATCCTTATCCAGCGCGCGCAACACATCGCCCCTCGTAATGATCCCCGCCAGCCGACCCGCACCATCCAGAATCAGCAGCGCCTCGTGCCGGGCCACCGCCGAATCATGGCGCGCAATCCCCTCCGCGAGTTGTCCCACCTTGGTATCCGCCGAAACGACCGGCGCTTCCTTCTCCATCGTCTCCCCAACAGTAGCCTGCGTTAGCGCGTCGGCCTCGTAATCCTGATGCACCCGCAATCCGCGCCGCGCCAGCTTTTCCGTCATGATGGAGCTGTTGGGCATGAACAGCATCGCGATCCCGTCCGCAATCACCGCCACCAGCATCAGCGGCAAAACCGAGTTGTAATCTCGCGTAATCTCGAACGCAAAAATGATGAACGAGAACGCCGCTCGCGACGCCGCTCCAAACACCGCGCCCATCGCCACCAGCGCAAACGCCCCCGGCGAAAGATGTGCCGAAGGAAAGGCCAGATTCGCAATCATCGCGAACAGTCCGCCCATGGCCGCGCTCCACATAAATGTCGGAGCCAGCAACCCTCCTGACGTCCCCGATCCCAGCGAGATCACCAGTGCCGCAAACTTCGCAATCATCACCACCAGCAGAATCTTCCACACCAGATGCCCGTTCAGAATGTCGCCAATCGTGTCGTATCCCACTCCGAATACGCGCGGCACAAAGTACCCGATGATCCCCAGCGCCAGCGCCCCAACCGCCGGCCACCACAATTCATCAAAGGGAAGCTTTTCGAATAAGTCTTCGACCCAATACAGTGTCTTGCTCAGCCCCACTGCGGCCAATCCGCAGATCGGCCCCAGCACCAGGTAAAACGGCAGCGCATGCGGAATCCCAAAGTCCATCGCGCCCACTTGAAACATGGGCCCCGCGCCCATTAGCTGCATGTGGACCGCAGTCGCCAGCGTGCTCGCAATGACCAGCGGAATAAATGATCGCGACTTGAACTCAAACAGCAACAGCTCAATCGCGAGAATCACTCCCGCGATCGGAGTGTTAAACGTCGCCGACATTCCCGCCGCCGCCCCGCACGCCAGCAACACTTTCCGCTCGACGGCGGTCGTGTGCAACACCTGTCCCACCAGCGATCCCGAGCGCCCCGCCCGTCTGGATGATCGGCCCTTCTGCGCCAAACGGCCCGCCGGTTCCAATCGCAATCGCCGCCGAAATCGGTTTCAGAAGCGCCACCTTCGGCTCGATCCGGCTGCGGTTCGTCAGCACCGCTTCCATCGCTTCGGGAATGCCGTGTCCCTTGATCTTCGACGACCCATACTTCGCCATCACTCCCACGATCAGCCCGCCCGCGACTGGAACCAGAATCACCCATGCTCCCAGATGATGCGATCCCACGCTCCGGAACGTCGTCGACCACTCGTGAAAGAAGAACAGGTTAGTGAACAGTCCAATCAGTTTGTAGAGCGCGTAAGCCACCAGTCCAGCCACGAGCCCAATCGCCGCCGCCAAGAAACGAGACCAGCACAATGCGAAACTGCGCCGGCTGCGAACCTGTCAAAGCCGAGTTTTGAGTTGTTTCAATCGCCATAGTGAAAGTCTTGGGACGCCAGAGGCGTACGGTCTTCAGATTTTGGGTGGCGCGGCGCTTTCAGCGCTGCGAATCGCGGCCCAGCTAGAAATAAGGGCTTTACAGTTTCCTGAAAAACTCACGATTCGTA
This sequence comes from uncultured Acidobacteriaceae bacterium, assembly GCA_963701935.1. Taxonomy (GTDB): domain Bacteria; phylum Acidobacteriota; class Terriglobia; order Terriglobales; family Acidobacteriaceae; genus Sulfotelmatobacter. Next base: position 305,643 of record CAVPBT010000011.1, read on the forward strand.
TCGGGGCATCGCTTCAGCGATGCCGTAGTGTTGCAAAATCAGTGTCGGCTTCAGCCGCTGCGCGATGCCAAATAACCTGGAAAATGCGTTCTTCAGCAAACTGTTTAGCCCCCGAGGTTCGTTTTCGAGCGTGCTCCCTCACTCGATCAACTCGCCCTGCGCTTCTCTCTCGTCTCTTTCTCCGGCATCAACCGCTGCAATGCCGCCACCAGGCTTGGTGCCGCGCTCCGCAACTCTTCGTGATGATGCAGAGCCAGCTCTCCCAGCACCCGCTCGCCCTTCGCCGTCAGCGCCAGCAACACTTCGCGCCGGTCGTCCTGCGCCCGTTCCCGCTCACGTACCCGCCCTTCTCCAGCCGGTTGACCAGTTCCACCGCGCTGTGATGCTGAATGTGCATCCGGTCTGCCAGTTCCCGAATCCTTGGCCGTACTCCCTCCGGTATTCCTTTGATGGCCAGCATGAGCTGGTATTGTCCCCGCTCCAGCCCGGCTGCCTGCACCGCCTGCTCGCTGAAACGCAAGAATTTCCGTATCTGGTGTCTAAATTCGGCCAGAGCCTGATAATCCGACAGGGTGAGCTTCTTCATGCGCCGATTGTATCGTCCCGCGATAGTCCTAGCTTATTATATCGTGAAACGACATATAAACAAATCGGGACGGTTGTCATCCTGAGCGAAGCAGGACACCGAGCAAAGCGAGGTGTCGCGCGAAGTCGAAGGATCCCTACCCCCCGGGTGCCCCATTCCTCGCGCGCCCCTTGTGCGAGAAAGCCTGCCCTGAGCTTGTCGAAGGGTGGGGATTTCCTTCGTGAACCTTAGTGTCCTTAGTGGTCAAAGCTCTTCATCGTCCGCGTCTGCTGGCACTCTCTCCCGCCATCCATTTAGAATCCTAAGTCCACAATTTCGGGTGCCCCATTTCTCGCGCGCTTTCTGCGCGAGAAGTGGGCGTCACCAAGGAGAACCCCACCGTGATCCCGCGCTACACCCGCCCCGAGATGGCCCGCATCTGGAGCGACGAAAACCGCTTCCGCACCTGGCTCGCCGTCGAAGTCGCCGCCACTGAGACCCTCGCCGAAGCCGGCCTCGTTCCCAAAGACGCCGCCCGCGCCATCCGCGAGCGCGCCGACTTCCGCGTCGAGCGCATCCACGAGATCGAAGCCGAGGTCCGCCACGACGTCATCGCTTTCACCACCGCCGTCGCCGAAATCGTCGGCCCCCACGCCCGCTGGTTTCACTACGGACTCACCTCCAACGACGTCGTCGACACCGCGCAAGCCCTGCTCATCCGCCAATCCTCGCAAGTCATTGCGCAAGATCTGCAACGCCTCGGCGAAGTCCTCGAACGCCGCGCATGGGAGTTCAAAGACACTCCCATGGTCGGCCGCACGCACGGCATCCACGCCGAACCCATCACCTTCGGATTCAAAATCGCCAACTGGTATTCCGAGACGCAGCGCAACATCGCCCGCTTCATGGCCGCCGCCGAAGATATGCGGGTCGGAAAATTCTCGGGCGCAGTCGGAATCTTCGCCCACCTCACGCCCGAACTCGAAGAAAAGATCTGCGCGCGCCTGGGATTGAAGGCTGCCGCGGTTTCCTCGCAAGTCATCCAGCGCGACCGCCACGCCGCCTATCTCGCCACGCTCGCCGTCATCGCGTCCACGCTAGACAAGATCGCCACCGAGATCCGCCACCTGCAGCGCACCGAAGTCCGCGAGGCCGAGGAGTTCTTCAGCGAAAAGCAAAAGGGATCCTCCGCCATGCCGCACAAGCGCAATCCGGTGACCTGCGAGCAGATCAGCGGCCTCTCCCGCGTCGTCCGCAGCAACGCCCAGGCCGGACTCGAAAACGTCGCCCTCTGGCACGAGCGCGACATCTCGCACTCCTCGGCCGAGCGCGTCATCCTCCCCGACTCCACCACGCTCGTCGACTATCTCCTGAGCAAGACGACGAACCTGATCGACACGCTCTTCGTCTACCCCGACCGCATGCGCGCCAACCTCGAAAGCACGCACGGCCTGATCTTCAGCGGACAGCTTCTGCTCGATCTCGTTGAAAATGGCATGACCCGTGAAGATGCCTATCGCCTCGTCCAATCCCACGCCATGCGTGCCTGGAAAGAGAATCTCGACTTCCACCAGTTAGTCCTGGCCGACAAAGAAATCACCAGCAAAGTCCCACGCCGGCAGATCGAATACGCCTTCGACCTCCCACGCCAACTGAAAAATGTCGACAAGATTTTCGCGCGCGTCTTCGGCGAGAAGAAAAATGCGGGACAGATCAAAAAGAAGAAGAAATCAGCAAGCAAATAAGCGCGGGATTTCCTTCATGTACCTTCGTGTCCTTGGTGGTAAATTCTTTAACCCGACGCCGGCCCAAACCGCTGCCTACGCGGCCATGTATCTCTGGAAAATCGCCAGCCAGTCCGCCCCTCGCGTGGCTCGATCATCTTCCCCGCAGTCGCAGAAACCCAACGTCACGGGATCGGTTCCCGGCCGCTCCGTCTCAATATCTGTGTGAGGAAGAATCAATCCAACAACGGCCGCGCCGATCCGCCCAGCAGCGATGAATTCATATTGAAAATGTTGTGATGCCCCTCGGGTCCGCCCCACGCAAACATGATTGACACCATTGGGAACCCGCCCGCCCTCAGCGTAAATCCGCCCGCAAAGCTGTGCCGCAGATGGTCGAATCCCAGATCACTCCGCATCAGCGCTACTCTCCCCTGGTCAGCCGTGAACTTAAATCCAAACGGCCCCCAGAGCGAATGCTCGAAACCTTCCTGCAGCAACAAAAGATTCGGCGCGCGATACCGATAATCCTGATAACTCCCCAGCGACATCGCTCCATTGATGTCCGACCCGCCCAGCGTCTGCTGGAAATAAAACGGCACCGCGCTGGTCGCCGAATTCATCGACTCCGAAAGCAGCAGCCGCACATTGATCGACCCATTCAGATTCCGCGAGCGTGACACCGCAGGACACGTCGCTCCCGCGGGCGCGCACGAATCCGGACCAACCCCTTCCGTGCTCTTCGCCCCCGACTGCGTGTATCCATACAAATACAGCGTGTGATTCAGATCCACCGTCCATCGCTGAAACGAGTTCTGGGAACTCGACGGCGCGAAGAACTCCTGAAAGTTCCCCATGTAGTTCAGCTGCAAGTAATCTGCGATCACCGGCTTGATGCGCACTCCCTGCGCCAGCTGCACAAATCCCGGCTGCGAGCTCAGCCCCGGCGCCGTCGCGTTCGTATAATTCGTATAAATCGACGGCACCGATTGCCCGTTCTCTCCTCTGAATATTTACCCAACGCCCGTTCACTTCTCCGAGCAGGGCCAGATTCAGCTTGCGGATCGCCGCCCATTCATACACCGGCTTGATCGCATTCACTCCCACAATCGTCTGCGTCATTCCAAACACCGACGCTCCCGCCAGCTGCGAATCATTCCCCAGCCCAAAATAATTCAGCTTGTTCAGCGAGATCGTCTGCGCGTACAGGTTGAACACCGTGTAAGGATGCACTCCCAGGTTGGATTTCTTCGGCTTCGGCGCCGCTCCGCCCGATCCGTCGGCAGCCGGCTCATTCACATGGATCGTCACTGCCGGCGTATGCACCAGCGTCATGTGTCCGCCGGCGCGCCAGGCTCCGCTGAAGGAGCCCACTGCATCCACGTCCCAACTCGTCCGCCAGTTCTTCGTGTTCCTCGACTCGACGAACGCTCCGCCGAGCCCAAATCCGTTCTGCGGCGGCATGCTCCCCGCCGCAATGTGTAGCGGATGGTCGGTGAACAACTCGATCGCGCATCCCGGAACACCCTTGAAGCCGCCCTTGCACGCATCCCCCACGCGCTCGCCCTCTCGGCGAAAGTCTGCCTGCAGCCAGTTCTCCTGAGCCCGCGCGCACGGAATCATCGCGCCCACCGATGTAAGCCACAGCAGCGCCACAACGCACCAACGTGCGGCCCCGATTCGTCCGGGGCGGCCGAGAGCTATTTCTTCCGTCCACGGGAGTCTCCTTTCTTCTTCGACTTGCTTCGCCTCCGCATCCTCTGCTCACCTGCTTCGTCGGCCACGGCCGCAATTTCGATCACGCGCTTGCGCTTCGGCACAGCCCTGGCCCGCGCCGCTGCAGCATCTCCATGCGCCTCGTGGATCGCCTCCGTCACGTGGCGGATATACTTCGCCGCCTCGCCCTCGGTCTTGATCGCATTGACGTAGATCTCGCTGTGATAGCGCAACGGCAGCCGTTTCTCCGCCTCGTGCAGGTACTCGATCTGCGCCTTCAGCAGCGCAGACACCGGCCGGTTCGGATTAAACGCATTCTCCGGCTGCGGCACATGGATCATCGTCATGGTCGTCACTCCTTTGAACCGCTTCCACCCCTAAGACAGTTCGCCCGCTCGCGAGTTCTGAAGCTTGCTTTATACCGCCTTTGGGTGGCGCAGCGCTTTCAGCGCTGCGGTAAAGCTCATCCCCATCGGCTTTACAGGTTGCTGAAAAAACACGATTCGTATCAGGGCATCGCTTTAGCGATGCCGCCAGTGGCGCAAAATCAAATCGGCTTTAGCCGCTGCGCAGTACCAAGTAACGCGAAAGTGCCGTTTTTCAGCAAATCGTTTAGCCCCGGCGGTCCCTCTACACATCAAAGTCCGGACAATCCGTCCGCATCACATTCAGCGACAGCAGATTCCTCGCCGGATCCACCGCTCCCGAATTCGGCTCAATAAACACATCCGCGCTCGTCTCCCGCGGAGACCGCGGCGAATAATCCCCCAGAAAAAACTTGGTCACCGTCGCCGGAATCGACGCGTGGTCGAACACGCGATTCACCACGGTCCCCTTCGGAATCCACGGCGACACCAGAATCGCCGGCACGCGCACTCCCAGCCGGTCAAACGCAAACGGCAGTCCCGTTCCCGTGTCATTCGCCGACGCCGTGAACTGGTCCTGGCGTGCACGCCGGAGGCACCACATGGTCATAGATCCCTCCATGCTCGTCATACACAATCAGCAGCGCCGTGTTCGGCCACAGCGGCGAGTTCTTGATCGCGTTGTACACCTGGCCCATGTAGATCTCTCCCGCCTGTACGTTGTGGTCGGGATGCTGATCGTTCGCCACTTCCTCACCGCTGTCGGTCTCGTGATCGTTGAAGTTCGGCTCGATGAATGAATAATCCGGCAAGATTCCCCTTGGCGCAGTCATCGAGAAACTGCGGAAACGTGCCAAACAATTCCGGCTGATGCTGCAGCAGGTTGGTGATCTCCATCGTCGAACTGGCGGTGTCGTAGTAATACAGCTTCGATGTGTGCTTCGGCGTCGCCCCAATCAGCCGGTCGTAGATGCTCTTGAACGGCTCGTTGATGTAAATCAAATTCATGTCCACGCGCCCAAACGACGTCCCGTAATGCGCGAACGCGCGGTTGCAAATCGTCGGCCCCGGAATCGACGCGAACCAGCGGTTGAACACCGCAAACTCCAGCGCCAGCGTCGTCAGCACCGGCAGATCTTTCTGCGCGAAGTAATACATGATCTTCTGCGAATGTCCCACGTCGCGCTGCTGGTTGAAGTAGCTCTTCACGAACCCCTGCATGTTGGCCACGCGGTTCGGATCGCCGCCAAAAATCTGCAAATCCACCGCTGGAAAATGATGATCCGGGATCCGGCTGCAGCTGCGCCTGAAACTCCGCCAGCGCCTGCGCCTTCACCGGATTCCCATTCGTATCCGGATTGCTCAAGTCCGGCGTCACACCATCGATCGCCGCATTCACCGCCTTCAGCGATCCCAGCATGTGGTCAAACGACCGGTTCTCCATCATCAGCACCACGATGTGTTGCAGCTTGTCGAGTCCAGGTGCCATTGGAAACACTCCTGCGATTGATAGATAGTGCAGTTCAGGATGAAAACGTTACTCAGGACCCAGCGGGGAAGACCAACGAGTGACGATACAACTCTACCGAAGTCACAACGGACTCAGCAAGTTTCTGCAGAATTTACGAATTCAGAACAAGCCTGTCGAGTGGAAGCGCGGCCGTCCGGGCGGCGTCAGAGTCCAGGAATGTGGAAGAGCGGCGCTTCAGCGCCGCGCTAGGGGCTCATCAACCAGGAACCGAGTCCCGTAGGGATGGCAGAACCGCCGCTTTCCTACGCCGGCACTCTCACTTCCGCCCAATACCGAAAGTTCCGCAGCGTAGCTTTTCCCGATCCACTGGCGTACACCGCGGGCCGCACATCGAGGAAGCCGCCCAGCGCGTTGTGCTGCAGCCCTGAAATTTCCGCGGATTCCTGCATGCGCATCCACGCTTTGCCCGGCAGACGGAAGTAGAAATCCACTTCCTGGCGGTCGTTGACCACACGCAGCGTGGAGCGCATCGCACCCTTCTGCTGCCGGCTGGGGACATACCCATTCGCCAGCCTCACCCCCAACCCCTCGGGACCCATCAGAATTCCCGTGGCATGCTGCGGATCGTAAAACAGCATCATCCCGCACTCGCAACCCGGTTCGACTTCTACGTCGATCTCCACCGTGTAGGAATGCCCGCCGACCGCGGTGGTGAGAGCCGGAGAATCGGCAAGCCCCGTCCCGCGCGCCGCCAGCGTGAGCGCGCCATTTCCCACGCTGAATCGCGCCGTGTCGTACTCGTGCCAGAAGCCCCACTGCAGCCCGAGTTCCGGGCCGGTGAAGTCGTCCGAAGGATCAAGGAACGGCTGTTGGCTGGCGCCCGGCGCAGGCACGCGGATCGCCGCATCCGCCGTCACGCCGTCAGGTACACGGAACCATCCGTCCGCGGTCCACTCGATGGGAAGCAACAGCAGTTGCCGCCCCAGCGTGCGATAGCCATTCTCATACGAGTGCACTGTCATGTACCACTTCCCACCCGGAGTATCGACGAGCCTCCCGTGCCCCACGCTCATCCAGCGATCATCACGTGACCGCGTACGCACCACCGGGTTGTAAGGCGAGAATTCCCACGGGCCGTCGGCATGGCGGCTGCGAGCGCTGATGACCGAATGGCTTGTGGCCGGTCCCGCCGTGCCGCCCTCGGCGACGTTCAGGTAGTAGTAGCCGTTGTGCTGCAGAAGTTTCGGCGCTTCGAGGCAAGTGCACTCCATACGCGTGGTGGTGGGCATGGGCCATGGTTCGAACACAACGCGGGGCGCAGTCTTCACCGACAGTCCGTCGGCGTTCAACTCCGCCATCTGACCTCCCACCATATACAAAAAGCGTCTGCCATTCTCTGCGATGTGCGCGGGATCGATGGCGTTGATGCCGAGGTCCACCGGCTCGCTCCACGGCCCCGTGGGATGATCGGCGTGCACTACCCGCAGCCGGTTGTCGCACGGAAAATAGATGTAGAACCTTCCCTCATACTCGCAGAGATACGGAGCCCACACCCCGCCGTAGTAGCGGTGCAGCGCGGCGGCCACTGGACGCCAGTTGATCAGGTCGCGCGAGTGCCAGATCAACAATCCGGGCGCGTAGTCAAAGCTCGAGTGCGTGAGATAAAAATCGTCGCCGACGCGGATCGGGCTGGCGTCAGGATGGTCGCCCCCCAGAATCGGATTGCGGTAAGTGCTCCCGCCAGCCTGCCCCAGCAAAAAACGGGCGTGAGAAGGAAGCGCAACTGCGGTCGAGACCAGGGCAGCGTTCTGCACAAAACGGCGGCGTGTAGTCATCGCCGCGAGTCTATCTGCGCGCTCGTGCGGAAGTAAAGGGATCGTGTACCAATCATGAAAGAGCGACGCTTCACCGCCGCGTTAGAGACAGTGATGTGGAAGAGCGAGCGTCAGCGTCAGAGTGAGTGGACGTGGAAGAGCGGCGCTTCAGCGCCGCGTGAGTCGCATCTGCGAGGAACCAGTCCCGTAGGACGACACCCCCGCCGCGCGATTTCAAAAACATCAACAGCATCTCTCCCCGCTATTTTGAAACGCTTCGCACCACGTCCGCACTATCCCACTGTATTGGTTATTGCTGGAACGCCAAGGCCCACCCCCGCCGACTCAATCCACACCAATCCGACCAATCACAAATAAATTTCAATCGAGGGAGCACAGCTCATGAGAAGTGCAATGAAAGCCGTGGTAGCAGTGTCAGTCGCGTTCTCGACTTTGGGAGCGCTGGGTCAGGAAGCCGGGGGAACCAAGAGGACCTCGCCGATGGCCACGAGTGAGGCAACACCTCAGGCCGGATACGTCTTCGTTCCGGAAAGCAGCAAAGAGCACCCCGGCCGGGTTCATACCACATACGTTCTGCGCAGTTTCGACGGCAACAGGCCGGCCGGTTTAAAGACTCCGATGTCTCTCAGCACGATTGCTCCAACGGGCACGACTGAGGAAGCCGAGACGCCGCAGTCGCTGGGCTGCCTGTATGTGGGCAGTCCCAGCGGCGGAGGATGCATCCCCAACTACAACGCCGGCTCGGGCGGGCCCACCGCCGCTGGATACGGCGCCATCGCTCTGGTCGACGCCTACGACAATCCGGACGCAGCCGCCGATCTGCAGGCCTTTGATAGCTATTGGGGTCTGCCTGCCGCGACCTTCGTGAAGGTCTACGCCAACGGCAACGGCGATTGCACCACGCCTCCCGCCGGTCCGGGCTGGTCGGTCGAGTCGTCTATGGACATCGAATACGCGCACGTATTTGCGCCCAGTGCCGCGATCGTCCTGGTCGAAGCCTGCTCCAGTTCCTGGACGGATCTCCTCTACGCCGAACAAGTCGCCTTCAACTACATCGTCACCAACTACAAGACCGGCGGACAGGTTTCGAACAGCTGGCAGGGTGGCGAGTTTCCGGACAGATCGCCGATGACTCCCTCTTCGCCGACTTCAACTGCAACTGGGCGGTCAACTACGCCACTCCGATCCTGGCGTTCGCCTCCTCCGGCGACGGCGGATACGGTGTGGGATATCCCAGCACCAACCCGTGGCTCATTTCTGCGGGCGGTACCTCCATTCTGCGGAACGCGACCACGCTGAAGTACTCGTCCGAGTCCTGCTGGGGAGGTTCCGGCGGCGGACCGAGCGCGATTGAGACCTACACGTCAACCTGGACGGGTGGAAACGTTGGACCGTGGGCTGACTTCCAATATCCCATCTTTGGCCAGAACGCCCGCACTACGCCCGACTTTTCGTTCGACGCCGATCCCGCGTCGGGCGCGTGGGTCTACAGCGGATACGGCTTGGGTGGTTGGGGAGTGATCGGTGGCACGAGTCTCGCCTCGCCCTCGCTGGCGGGCATCGTGAACCGTGCCGGCAACAAGCTGGGATCGGTTTTCCTCACCAATGCCACCGCTGGCAGCGACTGGTTCAGCACCTGGGAGAACAACCTGCTGTACGCGCAGTTGGCCACCGCAAAAGCCTACAAGTCCAATTTCTATGACGTGAAGACCGGCTCCAACGGAGTCTCGGCCACCACCTCATGGGACTTCTGCACCGGCGTCGGCAGCCCGCGCGGTCTAAATGGCAAGTAAGTCTGGCAAGTAAGCTCTTTCCCGCCGAGTATCGCGGGACTCACGAGGAGGCCGTACTGGGGCGGCCTCCTCATTTTCCACTAACCGGTTTCTGCAGCGACAAAGAATCGAAGCATTTTGTGAACAGGAGAATCATGCGAACCAAAAATTTTGTAATAGCACTTCTACTAGGATGGCTTGTGGAATTTGGTGGTGTTGTTCAGGCCCAGGAAGGTTGGACCTTCCCCGACTTCTCCGCGACTCAGGTCTTCTCGTCGCGCCGGGCTGACATGGCCATGAAGGTCTACCGCTCCGGCTCGAGCGTGCGCGTCGAACGCAGCGCAGCCATCTCCACTCTCTACGTGCCGGCAAGCAGCAAGGTCTACAACCTGACGGTCTATCCCGACAAGAGCCGCCAGTGCGTGGCCATGCAACCCGAACAGGCCAAGATGTTGCCGAGCCCGCTGGAACTGATCTTCGGCCGCATCGTGAAGCGCACGCCCGCTGGCTCCGAAGTCGTCGACGGACACTCCACTAAAATCGAAGACGTCGTCGCGGTCGAGCCCGACGGCAAGACCGTCGAGTCCCGAGTCTGGGAAGCTGACGATCTGAAAGGAATTCCCGTGAAGATCGAGTCCCATCTCGACGGAGTCACGCTGCGCGCGACCTATCGCGACATCGTGATCGGCGCGCCCGACGAGATGCTATTCCGCGTCCCCGACCGCTGCACTCCCTTCGAAAAAATGGGCCAGGTCGCCGAATCCCGCGTCCTGAATTAATTGGGTAAGAGTGCATTTATGAAGAAGTGTTCCTGCAGGAACAATTTCCTGTACGTAAATGTACGTACAAATGCGTATGAAGTGGCTGGGCTGCTTGCGGATACGTAAACCGGGAGATTCGGAGTATTCCTATGGATTGCCGTATTTCGGGCCTCTCGAGAGGCCGATTTCGCCGTAGGACCACCACGCCCCCAATCGCGGAGCGACGCAACAAAAATAGCCCAGAGCCTGCCCTGAGCGTAGTCGAAGGGACGGGGCACTCCGAGTTGTATGGGTGGCGAGAAAATCAAAACCGAAGGCCGGGCCACCGCTATACCGCGCCTCCTCAAGTGATATACTGTACGCGAGCTGGATTCCACCTTCTCCTCTTTCAGGTTCCCTGAACTAAGTCAGCCCATCTGAAGTTAGCTCCCCTTAGCGTGAACAACCTTTAAGGAGGTTGATATGTTTGCACGCAACGTCTCTATCCATCTGAAATCGAACATGCTTTCGGATTACACGCGAACATTTGAGAACGACATTCTCCCTTTGCTTCGTAGACAGAAGGGCTTCGCGGACGAAATCACGTTGTCCAATCCCAACAGCCTGGATGCGATCGCAATCAGTCTGTGGGAGAGCAAGGCCGACGCAGAAGCTTACAACACGAATACCTACCCGCAAGTGCTGAAAACCTTGACAAGAATGATCGATGGAACGCCCAAGGTGCAGACGTTTGAGGCTGTTACTTCGACCTTCCACAAGGTCGCCAAAGCAGCGTAGAGGTCTGTACCCATGTCGCATTGGGAGGGCGGTGAACTCCGCCTTCCCAAGTGACAAGTGCGTGAACTCGTCGTCGCCCGCGAACTTTCGTTCCGGGCCGGGCTGTTAGGTTTCCATGAAGGCCGTGTCCCCCATGCATCCGAACGCGATTCTGCACGAGGTCCAGCAACTCTACAATGTGAGTGACCGTCTTGACTTGCTGGCGGACCAGCATCCTCTCGTCTCAGAAGCACTCATCGGCATCTCTGGGAGCGTTCGTAACACGGCAACTCTGCTGGAGGTGCTGGTCGCCATGAAAATTGCGCCGCTCTCCGGATTGGATCCAGCCAGTGCCTGATTTGGTCCTCGGGGGCTCGCCCAGCTTTTGATCTCGCTGGCAGAAGTCGGGTGCCCCACCCTTCTCGCGTTTTTTTGCGAGAGGGTGGGGATTCTGACTTCACTTAAACTTCAATCACCCTCCACGATTTCTTCCAAGTCCTCCTCCTCATACCCCGGATCCACACAAGCCCGAATCTCAATCACCTTCAGCAGATCCCAAGCCTCCCGATACTTCGCCCACTTCGCCCGCTTGCTCCCCGCCGTGAAATGCAACGTCTTCTTTTTCCCCATCGCCGCATACGGGATGATGTACCACTCCCCCACTGGAATCACCCACACCGCAAAAAAGTCCACCGTCCCTTTCTTATATTGCTTCCTCCCCGGCCCCATCACATTCAAGCTGTACTCATTCCCGCGCCGGCAATAGATCGTCGACTTCACCTGCACCCGCCAGATCGGACCTCCATTCTCCACCGCGACGTCATACCGCCCCGACTCCCCAAACGGCTTCAACACTCCCAACCCCATCCCCTTGGCCAGCGCCATAAAACAAAGCTCCGCCCACTCCCCGCGCTCCTTACAATCTGTAATCCACTTCGAATTGTTTTTCTTCTTCATGCCCCGACCCGTTCGTCATTCCCTTGGAAAGATTTGTCATTCCGAGCGAAGTCGAGGAACCTTCTGTTTCTCGCCCGCGTCAGATTCCCCGCTCCCACTCCCACTATTCCCGTTTTGCAATCCTTGAGTAAAGGTCATCCGTCACACACTCCGCCTGAGGAAAACTCCCAAATTCTGTGGAAAACCCCAGGCATGGCGATGCCCGTGTGGGACGGACACTTCTGTCCGTCGCTTTTGACTCCCAGCCCGTGAGCCGACGGACAAAGTCCCGGGAAGTATCCGCGGAGGTGCGCGCAGGCCGAGATTAGTCCAAACGTTGCTAGAATAAAGCCCGATGCCCGACGCAAAGCCCATCCCGGCCGCATCGCACGGACTTCTTGATTTAGCCTCATTAAAGACAGCTCGCGACGCCTCGCTAAAGACCCGAGAAGAACTTGACGCCTTGCTCTCAGCCAAGATCGGAAAATACGCGTCCGACGACACCAGCCTTGTCGTCTTCGGCTCACTCGCTCGCGAAGAGCAGACATCCAAAAGCGACCTCGATTGGACCTACCTGATCGACGGCGGTGCTAAGTCGGACCACCTCCAGATTACCCAGGACATCCAACGAGTTTTTAAGGAGAACGAGTTTGGAGAGCCCGGACCGACCGGAACATTCGGGAACATGGCGTTCAGCCACGACATCATTCATCAGATCGGTGGCCAGGGTGACACCAACAAGAATACGACTCAAAGGATTCTGCTTCTGCTCGAATCCCGTCCAATTGGCAGGAGAACTGAAGCTTACGACCGCGTCATCACTGCGGTCATAGATCGCTATCTTGACGAAGATACTCATCTGCTGACCCACGATTCGGAGAAATACAGGGTCCCTCGATTCCTTTTGAACGACATTGTTCGGTTTTGGAGAACTATGGCCGTCGACTTTGCCAACAAACAACGAGACCGAGCCGGCAAAGGGTGGGGGCTGCGCAATGCGAAGCTGCGAATGTCTCGAAAACTGATTTTCGCCTCGGGTCTGCTGGTCTGCTTCAGTTCAAACTTGGATTCGAATCTGCAAAGCAAGATTTCCACCGACAAGAATGATATAAAGCTCAAACTGGTGAATCACATAAGGGAGTACGTGCAACTGACTCCTCTCGAAGTCATGGCGAAATCGATCGAACGCTACGGCATTCCAGACTCGGTCGCCCAGGCTCTGTTTGGCTCGTATACGGAGTTCTTGCAGATCCTCAACGATGAGCCTTCCCGCGAAGCCCTCGAGAATCTTCGCTCAGAGAACTCGCGGACCGATCCGACATTCAAGCGGATTAGAAAGATCAGCGAAGTGTTCAAGCATGCACTTGATCACATTTTTTTTGAGAATCCACAGATCGCACCACTTACCAGAGAGTACGGAGTCTTCTAATGAAATCCATCGGATTCTCCACCGGCGCGTTGGCAAGAAGCGATTTTCGCCGGGCCTTGCAGATGCTGGCTGGAAAAGAAGTTAACGCAGTGGAGTTGTCAGCACTACGGCAGGACGAACTGATCCCGCTCGTTGAGCAACTGGATCAATTAGTACTGGACGGTTTCCAATACATCTCGTTTCACGCGCCGAGCTCGATGGAGCAATCCTTTGAACCAACGGCCCTACGCCTTCTCAAGCAGGTTACCGCTCGCAAATGGCCCATCATTGTTCATCCCGACGCTATCCACGCGCCTCGGGACTGGGCTAGCCTTGGAGATTGCCTCTGCATTGAGAACATGGACAAGCGAAAGCCTGTCGGGCAGACCGCAAAAGACCTATCTAGAATCTTCGAGATGCTGCCGAACGCTTCATTGTGCTTCGACATCGGCCATGCCCGCCAAGTCGATCCTACAATGAGTGAAGCCTGGACAATTCTGCAATGCTTCCGCGACCGGATCAAACAGCTTCACGTCAGTGAAGTGAACACCCAAAGCAAGCACGATTGTCTGAGCCTCGAATCCATCATCGCGTTCCAGAAGGTATCCCACCTCATCCCCGCCGATGCTCCGATCATCCTGGAGAGCAGGGTCGACGAGTCAGAGATCAACGAAGAAATCCAGAGCGCCCTCGCCGCGCTGAACCCGGCTAATCAACTGGCGGTTGCGGGCGACTAAGCAGAACTTCCCTCACCCCAGTCGCGAAGCGACGGAACAAAAATAGCCCAGGACTTCAGTCTTGGGTCAGCCCTAGGGAAATGGAATGAGTCCCGTAGGGACGGCAGAAGCGCCGCGCGAATTCAAAGCAAAAACCCATCGGCAGCATTGCCCTTGCAAAGAACGCAAGAGCCTGCCCTGAGCGTAGTCGAAGGGACGGGGCACCCCGAGTTGTAGCTGACGAGGAAATCAAAACCGAAGGCCGGGCCACTGCGATACCGCACCTCCTCAAGTGATATACTGTAAGCGAGCTGGTTTCCACCTTCTCCTCTTTCAGGTTCCCTGAACTAAGTCAGCCCATCTGAAGTTAGCTCCCCTTAGCGTGAACAACCTTTAAGGAGGTTGATATGTTTGCACGCAACGTCTCTATCCATCTGAAATCGAACATGCTTTCGGATTACACGCGAATGTTTGAGAACGACATTCTCCCTTTGCTTCGTAAACAGAAGGGCTTTGCGGACGAAATCACGTTGTCCAATCCCAACAGCCTGGATGCGATCGCCATCAGTCTGTGGGAGAGCAAGGCCGACGCGGAAGCTTACAACACGAATACCTACCCGGAAGTGCTGAAAACCTTGACAAAAATGATCGATGGAACGCCCAAGGTTCAGACGTTTGAGTCCGTTACGTCGACCTTCCATAAGGTCGCCAAAGCAGCGTAGAGGTCTGTACCCATGTCGCATTGGGAGGGCGGTTAAATCCGTCTTCCCAAGTGACAAGTGCGTGAACTTGTCGTCGCCCACGAACTTGCGCTAGGTCCGCCCCGGGCTGTTAGGTTTCCATGAAGGCCGTGTCCCCCATGCATCCGAACGCGATTCTGCACGAGGTTCAGCAACTCTACGACGTGAGTGACCGCCTTGACTTGCTGGCGGACCAACATCCTCTCGCCTCAGAAGCACTCATCAGCATCTCGGGAAGCGTTCGTAACACAGCAACTCTGCTCGAGGTGCTGGTCGCCTTGAAAATGGCGACGTTCTCCGGATTGGATCCAGCCAGTGCCTGATGTGGTCCTCGGGGGCTAGCCCAGCTTTCGATCTCAGTTGATTTGGGCCCGCACCACGAGACTAGCGGCGTCATATCGTGGAAGAGCGGCGCTTCAGCGCCGCGTCGGAGGCCAGAGAAAATGGAACCGAGTCCTGTAGGGACGGCAGAAACGGAGCCTGTCTGTCTCTACTCTTCGCTGAAGTAATCCGAATCAATCCGCTTCGTTTCGTACGACGTCACGGGTGTGACACCAACGTTGAAGTCGATCATCAGGTTGGCCAGATGGTGGCCGTCAATCAACACGACCTTGGGGTCAATCTTCTCCACGTACTCCTTCGCATCGGCTGAAAAAGTACTCGTAGTGATGAAGACCCCTTTCTTGGCTCGCTTGCCGTGCAGAGCACCAACGAACTTCTGAATCTCCGGCCGCCCCACACTGCCCTCCCACTTTTTTGCCTGGATGTAGATTGCATCCAAACCTAATCGATCCTCGTTGATAATGCCGTCGATCCCCTCGTCTCCAGACTTGCCGATCGCCTCTCCCGCCTCTTTTCGCGAACCACCGTAGCCCATGCTTAAGAGAAGTTCCACGACTAAGCGTTCGAAGAACTCGGCGCTTGCAGCCTTGACGCGCACTAACAGCTCAGCGGCAATGTTGTTCCTGAACCTCTGATACGAGTTCTCTAACATTTCTTCGGGAGTCTGGCCGTCATCCTCTGCCGCCACGGGAGCGGCAGCATCTTTGTGCTGCTTTGCGGCCCTAAACTCTGCAATTTCTGGGAAACGATCCATCAACTCTCTGATCGTTATGCGTTTGGGAACTTCTTTGAGCAGGTCGCGGCCGCGTTGCGTGATTTGGAAATAACTTCTCCGAGGGGCATCCAGTGCTCCGGCACGCGTCAAATAAACTTTTGCCCAAGCTACGCGGTTACTGAAGATAGCCTGTCGCCCACTCGGCAAGAGTTCCTTTGTCTCTTGTTCCGTCAACTTGAATCCTCGGGCGAGCGCCTCGCGAGCCTCCGCCAACGAGTGCTCGCTACCATCGGACGCGAAGTCAAGTAAAGGGCGCATTACGCTTTGAAAGTCGGGTATTGGCATTCCGTGTTAGCTCCTGAATTCGTGTCATTAAGTGACAGCCATGGACGCCACTCAAATCCCTTCCAAGAATTGACCCAGGTCTGTTGCCTCGACCTCCGCCCTGTCCATTCGGCGGGCGACCTTCCAGTTGTCCTTCTTGTGCCAAAGATTCAATCCTTGACGTCCTTCGTAGGGGCCTAGCGCCCGATAAGTCGGCCCCATCTCAGCCTTGACCGCTCGATCAGAAAGGTAGTTCTCAATGGCTCGGTGCCGGGTAACGTGGCATCGGATCCCTAGGTCTGCGCAGTTCTGGGCGAAGGCCTGCCTTCCAACGTCGAGGACAGAAGATGCGTCCTGCTTTTCGCTGTCGATGACTGCGAAGACCAGAGGGGAGATTCTCATGACCTCATGGAGTTCTTCCTTCGAATTGTGGGTTATTAGATCCGACATGGGCACGATCAAGAATTCGTGGTCTTTGTTCAAAATGCGCAGAAATTCCAGAAACACCTTGAAGCTAGTCCTACCCTCAACCAGCAACAACTTGCTGAAGCCTAGTGGGCGATACCCTTCATAGTTCAATTCGCCCAACAATTCTGCAAGAGTGGGATTTTGAGCCAACTCCGTGACCTTGGCGTCGGCTTTTCCGCGTGTTACGGAGTAGATCTCCTCTGCTACTGATCTAGCTAGACCAATGTTATGAGGTGCAAAGAAAACTCCTTTTGAGGCGTAGCTCCCCAGCCTCATCAAGAATTTAACCTGTAGAGAAGGGTGCAGGCTCAGTTCAGGTTCATCGATCAATATCCATGAAGATTTTCGGAACGCTGCATTACCCATTACAAGAATGAACTGAGCGAGTCCGGCTCCAAGCTCCTGCAGGTTAAATGGCTGGCCGTTTATGATCAACTGAAGAGTGTTCTTGCTTACCGATGGGTTTATCTGGAGTTCCTCGAAGCCAAATATGTCCTTGATCTCATCGACGAGTCGGTGAACGCGGCCGCGATCTGAGCGTGAGTCACCAGATTGCATGCTATGCCACATTTCGATAAACGGACGGCCAACATTCGTATCGTAATAGCTGTTCGGGCTGCCCGTGGCTGGGCTGAAGGCGGTGATGTGGCGAAAAGACGGAACGTAATACGCTGCATCGAGCAGCGAGCACGCCTCGCTGAAAAGGTCGAAGAAAGCTACTTGTCCGCCATTGCTAATAAACTCGAAACCTTTCCAAGCAGGGTTAACGTTGCCCACCACCGCTGGAGTGATCTCCCTAGTCGCTGTGAAAAATCGAGATTTCCAGCTTTTGGAATTTCGATCGGCGACAAGTGCCGCCCTTATTACCTCCTCTCTCCCCTGCGCGCTAGGAGGTAGGTCTTTGAGCTCGATATCGATGCAAATGTCTTCTTGGTTGCCGTTGAAGAATAGATCCTCGACATCGGAGACCTCAGGGACCTTGTGAATTGGGAGAGTGCTTCCGAGACAGAGGTTCTGCAGCAAGTTGACATTCTGAAGATCCTTGAAAAGTGGACGTATTTCATAAAAGAACTTAAGCAGCGATGATTTCCCCGCGTTGTTGATGCCTACGAAAGCGAAAAAACCAGTCCCCAGCATCAGCCGTATCGGGTTCGCAGACGAGAAGCAACGGTAGTTCTTGAAAGTCAAATTTATCTGCATGGAGATTGGCCTCCGCTCAAACGAAACAGAAAGGGGCGACGGCGTTCGCCGTGCCCCCTTTCACAGCTTTCGTTTTATTCAGTTCCTGTGACTTGTGGCCTCAGCGGCTAAAGCCGTTGAGGATAGTTCTTGTTGCGGCACGGCTGAAGCCGTGCCGTTCCACAAAACCTAAACAGCAGATTCCTCGGTCGCGCAAAGTACGCGCTCCCTCGGGATGACAAGGCTTTGAAAATCTAGCTGCAGCCGCTGGTGCTGCCGCAGCTCATGCAGCGGTAGCAGCTGCCGTTGCGCGTCATGATGGCGCCGCAGAAGCTGCAGCTGGGGGCGTCTCCCAGGTCGACCATGCTGGAGAGCGCGTCGGCGGCGTGGACTGATCCGGAACCAGTTCTCAGATCCCGGTTCTCCGTTCTCGGTGCGTCCGTGCTGCCGTTTACGTCTCCGGTTCCCTCTGGGCTGGGCATGCCTCCGGCTGGCCGCAGTCTGAGGTTGTCGAACAGCATCTGCTGTTGGCCGGTCAGGAAGCGGAGTTGCAGCCAGCGGAAGATGTAGTCGGTGATCGACTTGGCGTAGCCGAGGTCGGGATTGCCGCTCCATCCGCTGGGCTCGAAGCGCGTGTGCGCGAACTTTTCGCAGAGCAGGCGCAACGGGACTCCGTGCTGCAGCGCGATCGAGGTGGTCAGCGCAAAGCTGTCCATCAGGCCGCTGACGGTCGATCCTTCTTTCGCCATGGTGATGAACAGTTCGCCGGGCTCTCCGTTGGGATAGAGGCCGACGGTGATGTAGCCCTCGTGGTCTCCGATCTTGAACTTGTGCGTGATCGAAGCGCGCTCTTCCTGCAGGCGGTGCCGCACGGCGCGCGGAGGAGCGTTCATGTCCTCTTCCTCGATGTGCTGGGCGGCGGCAATGCGGGCGTCGTCCTTGGTGGAGTTCGCGGTCTTGGTGCCTGCGGCCGAGAGCGGCTGCGACTTCTTGCAGCCGTCGCGATAAACGGCGACTGCCTTCAGGCCGAGCTTCCAAGCCTGGAGGTAGGCTTCGGCGATGTCTTCGACGCTGGCGTTCTCGGGAAGATTGACGGTCTTCGAGATGGCGCCGGAGATGAAGGGCTGAGCAGCAGCCATCATCCGCAGATGCCCCATGTAAGCGATGGAGCGAGTGCCCTTGGCCGGCTTGAACGAGCAATCGAAGACGGCGAGATGCTCGTCCTTGATATGCGGCGCGCCTTCGATGGTTCCGGTGGCATCGATATAGCTGACAATGGCGTCGGCCTGCTCGTGGTTGTATCCCAGCTTGAACAGCGCCGTTGGCACAGTGTTGTTGACGATCTTAATCATCCCCCCACCGACCAGTTTCTTGTACTTGATCAGAGCGAGGTCAGGCTCGATTCCAGTTGTATCGCAGTCCATCATGAAGCCGATGGTGCCGGTGGGGGCCAGGACTGTGACTTGGGAATTTCTGTAGCCGTGTTTTTCGCCGTGGGCGAGGGCTTCGTCCCAGCATTGTTTGCTGGACTCGTAGATGTTCGCGGGAACATTGTTCTTGTTGATGCCATTTACGGACGCTCTGTGCATGCGGATTACGTCGAGGAAGGGTTCGCGGTTGATGTACCAGCCGGGGCAGGCTCCGCCGGGCATGGTGGCTGCGGCGGCAGTGGCAGCCGAGCTTTGCTCGGCCTGACCGGGTCTGAGACCCGGTCCCACATGGGCATTGCCACTCCCTGCCGTGATGCCTGCTCCTAGGTTTGTTTCTGAAAGATTCTTTCTGGTTGCTTCGGTTGCAGGGACCAGGGGCTCGCATTGTTCGGCGATTCTGGAGCTCTGCAGGTAGGCTTCGCCGCACATGATTGCCGTCACGCAGGAGGCGTAGTCGCGGCCGGCGTCGGAGTCATACGGTAGGCCTGCGGCCATTAGGAGCGCGCCTAGATTTGCGTAGCCCAACCCTAGTGGGCGGTAGTCATGCGAGTTGCGCATGATTTGTTCCGTGGGATATCCGGCGTTGTCGACCAGGATTTCCTGCGCGGTGATTAACACATCGACTGCATGACGGTACGCTTCTACGTCGAAGGTGCCGTTGGGCGCGAACTTCAGGAGATTCAGGCTGGCCAGGTTGCAGGCTGAGTCGTCCAGGAACATGTATTCGCTGCACGGGTTGCTGGCGTTGATTCTCGCGGTGTTCTTCGAGGTGTGCCAGCGGTTGACGGTGGTGTCGTACTGCATGCCGGGATCGCCGCAGTGCCAGGTGGCTTCGGAAATTTTGCGGAGGAGTTCTTTCGCCTTGTAGGTCTTGACGACCGAGCCATCGGTTACGGTCTTGGTGGAGAAGTCGGTGTCGCGAACTACCGCGTACATGAAGTCGTCGGTTACGCGGACGCTGTTGTTGGCGTTCTGGAAGAAGATGGAGGAGTAGGCGTCGGAGTCGGGATGGGAGCCGTCGTATCCCATGGACACGAGGGCGTGGGCCTTGGCTTCTTCTTTCTGCTTGCACTCGATGAATTCGATGATGTCGGGATGGTCGACGTTGAGGATGACCATCTTGGCGGCGCGGCGGGTCTTGCCACCGGACTTGATGACGCCGGCGAAGGCATCGAATCCTTTCATGAAGCTGAGCGGGCCGCTGGCGGTGCCGCCGCCGGAGAGAGTTTCAGTGGATCCGCGCAGGGGTGAGAGATTGGTGCCGGTGCCTGAGCCCCACTTGAAGAGCATGCCTTCGGTCTTCGCCAGCGTCAGGATTGAGTCGAGCGAGTCTTTTACTGAGTTAATAAAACAAGCGGAGCACTGGGGCTTGGAGTATCCGGTGACGCCGAATTCGACTTGCTGGGTTTGCGGGTTCCAGTGCCAGCTGCGGCCGTCGGAGTTGGGCTCGATGCGGTCGCATCCCACGTTGAACCAGACGGGCGAGTTGAAGGCGGCGTACTGGCGGACGAGGATGTGGACGAGTTCGTCGTGGAAGGTGGCGCCGTCGTCGGCGGTCTTGAAGTAGCCCTGCGCCATTCCCCAGTCGCGGATGGTCTCGGCGACGCGGGCGACGAGCTGGCGGACTCCGGTTTCACGCTCGGGAGTGCCGATTTTGCCGTGCAGATATTTGCTGGCCACGATGTTGGTGGCGGTCATGGACCAGTCTTTGGGGACTTCGACGTCCTTCTGCTCGAAGATCACGGTGCCTTGGGCGTCGGTGATCTGAGCGAGACGGAGATCCCACTCGACTTCGTTGTAGGGGGAGACGCCGGGCTTGGTGAAGAAGCGGCGGAAGGAGAGGCCGGAGGGCTTCTTCTTAGTAGGAAAGGCGGGGGCGGGGATCGACGTGGACGCTGCGGCGGTGGATTCGGAAACGGTTTTGACTTCTGCCATGGGGCTCTCCATTAATTAGATTCTATGCGTGATGCGCCGATTCAGGCGTCCGCGGCCAGCGGGCGGGGGAATCGGGGTGGTGCTTGGGTCTTTCAAAGATCGAATCTTTCGCCCCTTCGGGGCTAGGTCCCTTTTTTCGGACCCGCCCCACGGCTTGCGCCGTGGGCTGTAATCTTGCGCCGCTTCGCGGCTGACCTCAGCGGCTAAAGCCGCGATTCGTTGGCTACGGCTCACGGCACGGCTTGAAGCCGTGCCCTCTCACAAACGAAGCCTCTTACGAACGGAGCCTGCTACGAACGAGGCCCTCTACAAACGAAGCTTCCTGCGAACGCGGCCTCCGACGAACGAAGCCTTCTACGAACGAAACTTGCTACAAAGAAAGATCGAATCGCAGCGGTGCGGCGCTGCGTCCTCCGAAACCCTCGGCTAGAAGCCGGAGGGGAAGGGGGAGGGACAGTGAATGTTGGTGGCGGCTCCGGAGTGCAGGTGCGGGGCCGTCGGAATTGGTGAAATGGCGGCGGGCATGCGGTGAACCTCAGCGGCTGAAGCCGCGGGTTCCTGTGGGGCGCTTGACGCGGCGCTGAAGCGCCGCTCTTCCACCGGGCCGCTCGCTTCGCTTCGCGGGACGGCCCCTTCGACTCCGCTTAGGGCAGGCTTAGCGGCCGTCGCCACATGGGTATCGGAGGTGCCAGCGAAATCCTGCCGAGCTTCGCTCGGCCTGACCGGGTCTGAGACCCGGTCCCACACGGATTCGAGCGCGCTGCGCGCGGGCGGGCGGACGAATGCGTCCGCCGCTACGTGGGTAGCGGTGGGGTCGGCGAAGAGGGATTGCTGTCGCTCGTCGGGTTGGGGGATGTATTCGGTGGCTGGGGTGAGTTCCAGGGACGTGGCGAAATGGGCGCCGATGCCGGTGGCTTTTTCGGCGGCGGAGACCATCCATTGATTGAGGGCGCTGCAGATGCTGCGGCGCTGGGTCTGGTCTTCGATGACGACGAAGCGGACGAAGTAGCGTCCAGAGGCCAGGCGGGCGGCCATGGGATTCTGGCGCGAGAGCATGCGGTCGAGGACGAAGGCCATGTCGTCGTCTTCGAAGAATTGGGTGACGGCGAGCATGCGGCGGGGCTGGGGGGCTTCCGGCTTCCGGCTTTCGGCTTCCGGAGAGATTCCCGCAGCGGCTAAAGCCGGACTATAGGGGCTGCCTGACACGGCGCTGAAGCGCCGCTCTTCCACATTCGGCCCGAAGTCCATGATTTCTTCGGCTACGGCGAAGACGCCGGGTTTGCTGGGGACCGAGAGGAGGCTGTGATGGGAGTTGCAGCGGAACCAGCGAGACCAGCGCAGGCGGCGATAGTCCAAGGGACGATCGAAACCGTGGCGCGCGAGAGATTCGGAAACGAGACGAGTTAAACCTTCCATTACGGGCTCCTGGGTCCTGCTGCCGCCCGTAGGAAAAAGGAGTTCCCTTGATCTGCCGGGGGGCAGGTTACAAATTTATGATCGACTCCACTGCAAATTGTTGTCGCGCCCCGGGGGAGGGTCGGGGAACGGCCACCGCACTTTTGCCGGCTTCCGGCTTTCGGCTTTCGGAAAACCTGAAGGCTTGTTTGGTTTAAGGTTTCGGGCGCCGGACTTACGGATCTGGAAGCCCGGGCGCCTGAGCCTTGTGTTGTTGTTGCGGAGGGTGCCGAGTCACCTCTGGCTGGGCACCGGAACCGCATCTTTGATTCTTCTGTACCGCCTGGCAATTCCGTCCCATTCCCGTGAGGCGGAATTTTGGTGCTTGGGATTGCAAAGTTACTCCCGCAGATTGTGCCTGTCAAGAGGGAAACACTATAGGTTGTATCCCCAGCAATGACGGGCTTGATCCCGGGTTCGGTCCCCGTTTTCCACATTGTGGAAAACGGAGGGCGGTTGTGATTTGTTGAGCGACCCCTTATCTCACGGCAGGGGCTGGGGTTGCCGTGGGTTTGCAACGAGCAAGAGTGAGCGTTTCAGCCGTCCCTCTGGGACGGGTCTTGCAATCTGTCTGACGCACCCCAGCGCTGGAAGTGCTGGGCTATTTTCAGAGGTCCCTGCGGGACCATTTCATGCGATCGCGGCGAGAACCGAGTCACGCGAATTCAGAACTGGCCGCCGTCCGCTTAGCACTCGCTTCACACATGGGCTGACGGTGCCCCGGACGAATGCGTCCGAGGCTACGTGTTTTACATCAGGCCCAGGCCGGAGCTGGGGCGGATGCGACAGGACTGGGGTAGTTTGCGGCGCACGCGGTCGGCATCCGCGTGCACGATCCCCCGTCCGGTGTCGACTGGTTCCCTGGGGAGATTTACCTCTTCGATCTCGAGTGGCTCAAATTTCAGCCCATCGATCTTTGGCGCGCCGGCGTCCGGCTCGTGATGCAGGGACATGGGGACGTAGATGTCCTCGAAGATGCGGCGCGGGGCAATGCTGAGAACGCCATCGGAGGATTCCACGAGGTAGTCACCTTTGCGTCCGCAATGCTGGCGGCCGAGGTGGTCGACGAAGCTGAGGCTGGAGCTGAGTTGTTTGGCTTTTACGAGGAAACGGGTGCGATACGTCTTCCATTGCTCTGATTTCATGTGGCGCTGACCTGAGTACGAAGCTTTCTGCTGAGGTTTTGATTGCGCATCGTTCCGCCAGTTTCACCCGGCGGGAACGACTTGGATTTTTATGAAGGCGAAGGAGACTGTACGAGCGAAACGGGCGCGGGTCAATTCAGTATTTTTGGTGCAATTGAGGAAAAGACTGGGCACGGATTTTCGCGGATGCACGAGGATGAAGCAACAGCTGAGGGAGGTGTGGTTGAGGCACGGGATTGCGCTAGTTCTCGTGCGTGAGTGGGAGCGCGGAGGAAATCTGGTAGAGTGGGCAACCGGAATATCCACAGAGGGCGCACAGGAAATGCAGAAAGGCTGTACTCAGTACTCGGTACTCAGTACTCAGTTTGGGGAGGGATCATGCGCAGAGTTGACATGTTGGGCATTTTGGTCTTTTTGCTTTGCGGGATGGTGACGGCGCAGCAGCCGGGAAAACCCATCGTGATTCAGCAACCGCCGTTGGTGTTGACGCCGCCACCGCCGCCACCTCCCGACATCTTCTTGACTTGCGGGCATGTGTGGGACGGCAAGTCTGAGAAGTTGCTCGGCAAGAGCTACATTTCGGTCCACGGGGAAAAGATTGAGGGCATCTATCCGGAGATCCAAGGCGGGGTGCCGGGCGTGCTTCCGGGGACGATCCTGATCCACCTGGAATCGCACACGTGTCTTCCGGGACTGATCGATACGCATACGCATATTTTGCTGCAGGGGGATATTACGGCGGCGGAGTATGACGAGCAGTTGCTGAAGCAGTCGCCGGAGTATCGAACGATTCTGGCTACGGTGAATGCGCGTCGGGCGCTGGAGTATGGATTCACTTCGATCCGCGATCTGGAGACTGAGGGCGCGGGGTACGCGGATGCCGATGTGAAGAAGGCGATCAATGGCGGAGTGATTCCGGGGCCGCGGATGCAGGTAGCGACGCGGGCGTTGGATGTGACGGGAGCGTATCCGTTGCAGGGGTACGCGCCGGGTGTGATGGTTCCACATGGCGTGCAGTTAGTGGATGGTGCGGACAACGCGCGGGCGGCGGTGCGGGAGCAGATCAGCCACGGCGCGGACTGGATCAAGGTTTATAGCGACCGGTCGTATCGGGTGCGCGAGGATGGGGTGCTCGATGATATCCCGACGTTTACGCCGGAAGAGTTGCATGCGATTGTGGATGAGGCGCACCGGGAGCGGCACAAAGTTGCGTCGCATGCGATGGCGTTGCATGGGGTACACAACTCCGTCGAGGCGGGCGTGGATACGATCGAGCATGGGAACTACATTGCGGATGAAGATTTGAAGACGATGGCCGCGCGGGGGATTTTTTATGTGCCGACAATCTTCGTGGGGGAGTATGTGGCGCAGGGGCGGGCGGCGGAAGGGGCTCCGGTGTGGGTGAAGATGATTCAGATTCATGAGGACACGTTCCGGAGGGCGATGAAGGCGGGTGTGAAGATTGCGTTTGGGACCGACGCGGGCGGGTTTGATTGGAAGATTGATCCGGCGAAGGAGTTTGCTTCGATGGTGAAGTTTGGGATGACTCCGGCGCAGGCTTTGCGCTCGGCGACTGTGACGGCGGCGGAGTTGTTGGGGATGCAGGATTCGTTGGGGACGATTGAGGCGGGGAAACTGGCGGATATTGTGGCGGTGCCGGGGGATCCGCTGGCGGATGTGTCGGTGATGGAGAAGGTGGATTTTGTGATGAAGGGTGGGGTGGTGTATCGGAGGCCGGCTGAAAGACAAAAACCTTGAACCACAGAGGACACGGAGGACACAGAGGGAGAGAATTTCTGATCGTTGATTTTTGATTGCTGATTAGAGGAACTCCGGGTTCGGGTGCGAGGGCAGGATGCTCGCGCGACAGCCCGCGGGACGCCGGCGCTACGAACTATGCGGGGCGGGTGCTTGATTGGTGCGGAGAAAGACAAGAGCCCCGGACGAATGCGTCCGGGGCTACGTGTTTCTGAGTCCTAGCGGGCCATGGCCGGCTCTTGGACGGACTTGCCGGATTTGAAGGTGGCGTAGCGTTTGTTGATTTCGTCCCAGTTGATTACGTTCCACCAGGCGGCTAGATATTCGGGACGGCGGTTGTTGTATTTGAGGTAGTAGGCGTGCTCCCAGACGTCGTTGCCGAAGATGGGGTAGAGGCCCTGCGAAATCGGGTTGTCCTGATTGGGAGTGCTGATGATTTGCACTTCGCCGGAGGATTTGCCGGCGAGCCAGACCCATCCGCTGCCGAATTGACCGGCGCCGGCTGCGTTGAATTTGGCCTGGAAATCCTTGAAGTTGCCGAAGGTCTTGGTGATCGCGTCGGCAATGGGGCCGGAGGGATCGCCGCCGCCTTTGGGCTTCATGATTTTCCAGAACATGGTGTGGTTGACGTGGCCTCCGCCATTGTTGCGGACGGCGCCGCGGATGTCCTCGGGGATGGCGTTGAGGTCGCGGATGAGATCTTCGGCGGTCTTGCCGGCGAGGTTGGGATGCTTCTCGATGGCGGCGTTCAGATTTTTCACATAGGCGCCGTGGTGCATGTCGTGGTGCAGGGTCATCGTCTGTTTATCGATGATGGGTTCGAGCGCGTCGTATGCGTAGGGGAGTGCAGGTAATTCGTGAGCCATGATTGGTCCTCCAAGGTTGAGATGACGGGAAGCGGATTTTCGATGCAAGTTTGGGTGGAATGATTATATCGCGGGGCGATGGGATATGGATGCGAGCCGAACGCGCGGTTATTGCGTCGCAAAGAACCCTTCAGTCGCTAGCGCTCTCTCAGGGCAGGCTGCGAGGCATCGCGCGGCTCGCCCAGGTCCTTCGTGAAACGAAGGGCATCTCGCGCAGGATGACAAGGCTTGAGGGAGTGCTAGTGAAGTAGGGATGCTTCGACTGCGCGGGGAGGATCGCTGCGCTCTCCTCTCCGCTTCGCTCAGCATGACAAATTTTTATTTGTGGCCGAGGAGGCGGATTCTGGAGGTGAAGGCGCGGCCTTGGCAGGCGGTGAAAGTCGGGGTGGGATGGCTGACGGGGTCGATGGTGCTGTTGACGACGTAGGGATTGCAGCGTCCGGTGATGTTGTCGAAGCCGCCGCGGAGGGCGAGATAGTATCCGAAAAGGTGGAAGCGTTTTTCGGGTTGCACGTTGAGGGAGAAGTACGCGGGGAAGCGTTCGGCTCCGGGTGCGCTGATGAGTTCCTGCTGGTTGTTGAAGAGGCTGAAGGGGAATCCGGTGCGGGCTTCGAGGGAGTAGGCGATTTCGAGTTGATGAATGACGGGGAGTTTGAAGAAGGGAAGGTATCCCCAGGAGAGGAAGCGGTTCGGGGTGTCCCAGGGATAGGGGCCTGGTTGCTGCGGGCTGAGGATAGGGCTATCGACATTGAAGTCGAGGGCCTGGTTGGAGCGGGAACTGGAGCGAGTGTAGGAGCCCATCAGCATGTAGCTTTCGTGGAAGTTGTGGCGAAGGGAGATTTGGAAGGCGTCGTAGCGGTCGTTGCGGGTGTTCTGGAGGATGAAGTTTCCGCTGGCAGTGTTGTTGAGCGTGTCGTAAACGAATCCGTGATTGCCGCGGCGTTGCTGGAACTCGGCCTTCATGTAGATGGCGGCGGGGAGCTTCTTTTCGAGGCCGATGCTCCAGTTGAGGAAGCGCGGGACCTGGAGCGTGTTGTTGTTGACGGTGAAAGTGGTGAGGACGGGGCCAGTGGTGGTGACGCATCCGGGGGTGGCGGTGCAGTTGGGATCGACGGAGTAGAAGGTGTCTTGGCGCGTGCCGGCGTAGGGGCGGGCGATGAGGTAGATGGGCGTGCCGTCGTAGACGAGGCCGATGCCGGCGGAGAACTTGGTGTTGCCGGAAGCGTCGAGGACGTAGGTTCCGGCGAGGCGGGGAGAGATGACGGTATGGCGGACGATGGCGTCGCGATCGAAGCGGATGCCGGGTTCGATGAGCAGGCGGTTGGTGGGGCTCCAGCGATCTTCGGCGTAGACGCTGATCTCGGTGTTGTATTGCTCGTGCAAGGGAGCGGGGCCGAAGGTGGAGTAGCGGGTACAGGGGAAACTGGAGTCCTGGGGCGCAGTGAGGCAGAGGTCGGGCGACGTTGAGGGCAAAGTGTTGTTTCCACTGAGGAATGAAATGGGTTGACGTTCGAAGTGGGCGTTATAGGAAATGCGGTCGAGATCGAGTCCGACTTTGAAGTCGTGACGGCCGTGCCACTGGTGCGAGGGGAGGAACAGGTTGGAGAGTATTTGCCAGCGGGTGGCGTTGGTTTGGTTGGCGAAGTAGAAGTTTCCGCCGGCGGTGTTCGGATTGATGTAGTAAGGAAGGGATCCGTAGGGAGTGAGTTGCGCGTCGTATTCGGCGTAGGCGAATCCGGTTTCGTTGAGTTGGCCTCCAGCGAAATAATGCTGGTCTTTGAGGCTGCCAAAGTAGTTGGATTCGACATCTTTGGGATTTGTCAGTTGCGGCATCTGCGGTGAGAGATAAGCGTACTGGTCGTGCAGATGATTCAGAAGAAAGCTGGCGGTGAAGATGTTGCGGCTGGTGAGGTTGGACTGGAGTTTGGTGAGATCGCCGACGCGAATGGCGTGATCGTTGTCGGCGCCCACGGGGAGAGCGGTATAGATGGTGTTGGCGTAATCGCCTTCGAAAGCGTTGTAGAACCATATCTTCCCCTTTTCGATGGGGCCGGAGAAAGTGAAGCGGGGAAGGAACTGGTCGAAGCGCCAGCCGTGCTTGTCTTGGACGGAGGGAATAAAGTTGGTGGCAAAGAAGCGGAAGTGATCGTCGCCGATGCCGGTGTTGAGGTTGAGGATGCCGCCGGATCCTTTGCCGTCTTCGGAGGGTTCGCGGGAGGGCTGGACCTGAATGGAGCGAAAGGCATCGGTGCTGACGCGGACGACGAGTTGTCCGTTGGCGGGCTGGGTGACGTTGAAGCCGTCGAGCAGAGTGACGGTCTGGTAAGTCTGGGCTCCAGCGACGTGGGGCTGGCCCGCCTGGTCCTGAACAACGCCGGGAATAAAGTTCAGGGCATTGCGATAGTCGTGGGTGCCGGGATAGACGATGTTGATGATGTCGAGTCCGCTGACGGATTCTTGCGCGACGACTTGCGCGGGATCGATGGCGGGAGGAGATTCGTGGACATTGACGATCTCGCGAACCTCCTGCTCATGCGAGATGGAGACATCGACGGAGGAGCCGGGCGTGATTTGAACGCTGGGCTGAACAAGAGCATAGAAGCCTTCTTTTTCGACGCGGAGTTGGTACTCGCCAGCGGCGAGGGAAGGGAACGGGCAGCGTCCCGTGAGATCGGTCTCGCAGCGGACGGCGGGTGACGGCGGCGCTTGCAGCGAGACGCGAGCGGAAGGAACGACGACGCCGTTCTCGTCGGTGACGATGATGGCGGGGGCGAGATTCGACTGGGCCGCGGCAGTCGACAGAAGAGCGAGGGTGAGTAGCAGGGCGCGCATGCGGTCACAGGTATTCTACGGTGGGATGCGGCGAGGCCGGAGTTGGTTTTGAGGGGCGTTCTGTCGGTCCTCGGTGAAGGCAGTGCTTTTTCGGTATGCGAGGAGCGCGGGGATTTAAGAATGCTGGACGAACGTGGGTAAAATCCCCATCCTAACGTCGCAAAATGCGCGACGTTAGGATGGCGCACCCGACAGGCTTACTCGCGCAAAGGACGCGCGAGAAATCGGGCACCCGGGTTAGAGAACTCTCGAAATGAAATCGTCCAACGACAGAATTTTGCGCATGATCGCGGTCTTCAAGTTTTTGAAGTCCGCGGCGTTGATTGCGCTCGGGGTGGGCGCGTTCAAATTACTGCACAAAGACCTGTGTGACTTGACGGAATATTGGGTAAGAGCGTTGCGGCTCGATCCCGGGAGCCGGTATGTGGAAGCGGCTCTGGCGAAGGTAGTGAATCTGCATCCGGAGCAGATCAAGAAACTGGGGCTGGTCAGCTTCCTGTATGCGGGACTTTTCCTCGCCGAGGGAACCGGATTGTGGATGCAGAAACGGTGGGGAGAGTGGCTGACGGTGATCATCACCAGCAGCCTGGTGCCGGTGGAGATTTATGAAATCTACCGGCATCCGAGTGCGGTGAAGGTTGCGGTGCTGGCCGTTAATGTCGGGATCGTGGCGTATCTGATTTACAAGATTCGTAGCGCTGGAAAGAATTAGGCCAATACGCCTGAGCAGCCCGCTGAAAGACTCGGTGCGGGCAGTCAACGAGCGTAATGGAGATTGTTCGACAGCTATCCAGTTCGGGTGTCCAGCAGGTCTTTGATGGACGCTCCACAGTGCGGGCAACTGGCAGGTGGATATGTCCATGTGAGCTTGCCTTTCCAACTCTTGCCGCATCGTGGACATCCAGACCTGTCGATTAGTTCGCCCGCAACTGACCATCGCCACAACAACAGCGCGGCTGGGATGCCCGCTGCGAGTGCAGATAGCCAGTAACTATGAGCCAGCAGAGAGGTCAGTAAGAACAGGCCGACGAACACTAACGCAATGAGGCTTGGGAAATAGTGATAAATCGTGATGGACTTTCTGAATTGACGCACATCACACGACTGTTCCATAGCGGCATGCCGCGGTCGCACCCATAATGGCCTTCGGCATCGGCTCGGGCAACGGATCTATGTGTTCGGCGGGGCTATGGACTGGAACCTCACAGGCGTTCTCGACACCCTGGTCTACAACCCGGCGTCGAACACCTGGAGCAAGGGCATGCCCCTGCCCGAGCCAATCTTTAATCCGTCTGCCGCAGTCGTGAACAATGTCTTGTACGTCTTCGGCGGCGTAGAGGGATCCGCGTATCTCAATACGGTTTGGGCCTACAGCCCGCAGACGAAAGCGTGGTCTGCAAAGTCGCCGGTGCCTACGGAGACGCAGTGCTCGGGGGCAGTGGTGACGAAGAACAACACCATTTACGTGATCGGCGGCGATATCGGCTGGACCCGCCTCAACAACGTCGACAGCTACGATCCCGCGACCGATACCTGGACGGAAGAGGCGCCTCTGCTTATTGGGAGGTCCTGCCCAACAGTCGGGCTGATCGGAACCCGGATTTGGGCCGCGGACGGAGATACCTCCTACCGAACCAACCGAGACAGCGATGGACCCAACGGAGACATCGAAGGCTACGACCCTTCCACCAATACGTGGAAGTCCGCAACGCGCGACCCCACGCCTCGGGATGCCGCGTGCGGCGGCTCCATCGGTTCACAACTGTACGTCGCCGGTGGCGACGAAAACGGGAGTTCGATTCTGGCCCTGACCGAATCATTCGACGGGTCCAATAATACCTGGAGGACGCTGGCTCCCATGCCGCAGGGCACGATGTGGGCCGCTTCGGCCGTGTATAACGGGAAACTGTACTGCTTCGGCGGGACAGTCCAATGGGATGGCACCGTCCTCAACAACGTGCAGATTTATCAGCCGTAAGAGCGGCCACGCCTTCCCGCGTAAGGAAGACAAATCGCAAGCCACACCAGGTCGTCCGAAAGCTGGGCGACTTTTTTTGTGCCATCACGCCGACGACGGCGGCCCATGACTGACGTGATCAAAGCGATTTCACTCAGGATCCGTGCTGCCGGGATTCTGAGTGTGATCGCGATTTATCGTCAATTGGGCGGAGATGGGGGAGGGTTAGTCGCCGGAATCGGATGCCACGATGCGGGTCTCGTATACGGTAAAGCGCTGTGAGATATTTCCCTGGTTGTCGGTTTGAATGAGTTCGGTTTTGTAATGTATTTCCCAGCTATTCTCCCCCAAGTCTTTCTTCGAGGAACTAGGTTGTAGGTAATACTTGTGGGCGGGGTCAACAGCGTTGATCGGAATCGATTTGGCACGTGCCCACATGCCCAAGTTTTGGGGGCCTTTCCCTACGACTTTCCGCCAATTCTCTCCCAGGGTGGCGTCATCAGTGCATCCCGAAAGGCTGATCTCTCTCTGGGAACTCCTGATGTCGATCACGCACTTTGTCAGCGGCGGATCTCCGTGACGCACCGTTCCGAATCCGGCAATCTCGATGTGCTCCTCACCACAGGTCATCATATGCACTTGAAGATCTCGGAGGCTCACCTCCCCGGCATTTCGAATCCCGTTTTGCGAATCAAAGCGAACAACTCTCAGTACGTGACCAACTACGCCCGACGTGATCCCCTCTCGCAATTCGTACGCCATGTAACCATTCGAAGCGCAGAAATAACCGTCGCTATCCGCCAAAGCCGATACCGAGAAGCAGAGCACGCAAAGAAAACCGCAAGCGAACATTGATGGGTTCTTCACAGTTTGAGGCTATTAGCAGGAATCTGCGGGTTCAAGGTTACGAACGTGTGGCCATGGTTGTTGTAACCAGGCCATTGCACGTTTTGACCTCTGTTCAATGAGTGATGGCGATTTCTCGCCAGTGGGAAGCTGCCCAAGATGGCTTTCGGCATGAACTGGTGGGACAATTAGCCGATGGAAGATCACGGTGCCAAACGACATCCGGGCCCATGGCGAGTTATGCGGATGGACTCGGAGTTTGCCGGAATCCTCGTCGCTGTTGGCTTTCTCGTGATGGGCTTGGTAAGCACGCCCATCGCCACGGCCTTCGTGCTCGGGGCCATTACGCTCGGCGCGGTTGTTGCACTGTTGCTTCGCTTCACTCCTAAGAAGTTCAGTCCGGTGGTCTTCGGAACCGTGATCATCCTCGCTGCGGGCGGGCTCTGGTGGTTAGGGCATAAACCTCAACGACCGCGGAGTGTCTCGTCCAATGCCCTTTACGTCTTGCCAAACAACGTTCCGTTTACATTGCACAAGACAGGATATTGGTTGGACTGTTGGTTCGACCAGCAGGCGAAAGTTGATCGATGCAAGCTTACGGATGAAAACGGAAACGGCGCGTTTGAAGACGTGTTCTTCCCATGCGTAGGCCAAACCCCACTTCCTCAAAGCGAATTGGTCTTCAGCAGATTTACCGGGCACACATGGACCCGATCACCCGACAAGCGAATCAATGCGCCCACTGTTTTCTTGGAGAATGGCCAACTCTTGCTTCCGCAGAGCCTTTACGCAGAAGCCAAGCGCGAAGTTTATTGTTCTCCTTAGAACTCGCACGGACACAAAGCAGGCGATTTCACGACTTTGCGGCTTTTGTTCGCCAGAGTGGTGAGAGAAAAGCGCAAACTTGTGCTAAGGCGATATTGCGATGTGCCCAAAATCAACGCATAACGTGCTTACGTTCCCGGCGGCCTTATGTGTGCCTGCGGAGGGATCTACTTCTTGGGTTGGGTTTTGAGGCCGAAAATCTCCAATTCACCGTAGCTCGCCACGAAGACCTCGCCATTCGCGACCACCGGCACCGCGTAGGCTTGGCCTGATCCGGCTTCGGTCATGAGGATTTGCTTCATGGTGCCACCGATGACCGATTCGGGATTAAAGGCGTACAGATAAATCGCATTCGACGAGGTACTGGCAGGATGCGACACAGCCCAGATGATGGGATGAGCAGTTCCGTTGGATGAGATGCTGGTGAAAAATCCAGGATAGTTGTGCGTGCCGACGATGGCGGGAGAGGTGGACACTTTGAACAGCGCGGGCGTGGGCGAGGTGCGGAGTTTGTAGACCTGGACCGTGTAGCCGCCGCTGGTCACGACGCGACCGACTCCGTCGGAAGGATCGACGAAATAGGATTCGCCGCACCAGCAACCGCCGATGCTGTAGGTGCCGAGGACCTTGTTCTTTGTCGTCGAGAATCCACCCAGGTGATCTTCGTTCATCAGGAAGAGGCTTCCGACTTTTCCGGCGGCAACGGCCAGGTGCGGAGTGGAGCCGGGCTGATCGGGCAGAACCATGACTCCTCCGGCACCGAAGTCGGAATCAGATTGATCGAGATGCGGCTGGTTCGAGGGAGTAAACAGGTCGAGCACGGTGGACAAGTTCGGCGACACTTTCACGACGCTCTCCTGAATGTCGGTTACGCCGTCGTAGGAAGTGCCGGAGGAATCGGAGTTCCCCGTGACAAATAGAATATTGCCGGAATCGTCGGTGCTGGGGCCGTATCCGGACATCCAGATGGAAGCAAGAAAATAATTGTTCGCCGACGTGGCCTGAGTGTCGACCATCAGATTCGTGGGGAGCGGGGTCAGAGAGCCCGTCGACCAGCCAAGGAGCATGCCGCGGGAGACCGTGACATCGTCATCGCAGAAGCTGCCAAAAGCAGCATAGACGTTGCCGTTGGCCAGCAAGAGAGCGGGGCGCTGGCGCTGATAGGCCGCATTGAAATTGAAAGTAGTGCCGTCGGTTAAGGTGTGCGACGCCGCCACGACCTGGGGAGTGATCTTGTCCGTCAGGCTGCCAAGATCGAGGGCATGAATGCGATACGCCGGCCCGGTGGAATCCCTTGTGTAAATCACGACATACAAAGTGTTGCTGGTCAAATCGATGACCGGAGTGGAGGTGATGCCGACCTTCACTGTCTTACCACTGCACGCCGCGGGGAGGGCGCCTGGCGGTCCGAAGTTGGGGTTGAGGAGCACGGTGCCGGCTTCCGCGTCGATGGCGTAGAGGGTGTTGTTTTCCGTGGCCACATACACCACATCATGCAGGCCCTGATTTTTGTCGGCGGTGATGAGCACGCCCGGAACGAACAACGGCTGGCCGTCGACCTTGCCATCGAGCGTGACGGTCTTCAACAAGCCGAACGAGGAACTGCTGACGTTCGCCGGCGTCAGCACGGTCTCATGAGAGTTCCATCCCGTGCGATGGTTGTCGACGTGATAGGTCGTAATAGCAGTCTGACTGGCCGCTAGCGACACTGCGAAAGCAGTCAGGACCACCAGCACTACGCTGGCTCGGATCGATACATTCTTCTGACGAAGGGGCACGGCGAGTACCTCTCTCGAACGATGATTTTCGGGGGGAAGGCGTTCTCCGCCGGTTGGGGGAACCAGTGTCAGGCTCGAAGAGCTTACGACTTCGGGGGCGGCGTGTAAACCGGAAAATGATCTCCGCCTTGGGAGTCAGATCGCGGGGGTTGCCCGCCACGATTGGGACGGGGTATCTCCCCCAAGGAACAATCGACCACGGGGGCTGAAGCCCTGCATCATGGGCACATGCTTTACGCGGCCCTGGAGGTGTCCAGTTCCATGACATCCTTTACAAAACGTTCCGGGACATCCTTTACACTCCGGCCCGCAGGCGTCGCGGGTGCAGGAGGAGAAAACGGCCCGCGCCAGAGGGCGAGGGATGGCTTGGAGAACGAGGGACGTGGAAGAGCAGCGGGTGAGATTTGTGGTGGCGGCGAGTCGGCGGGAAAAGAGTTTGACCGAGTTGTGTGCCGAGTTCGAGATCTCGCGGCCGACGGCCTATGGCTGGCTGAAGCGGTACCAGGAGCGTGGGATCGCGGGGATGCAGGAGGAGAGCCGGCGTCCGCATCACAGTCCGGAGAGAACGCCGGCCGAGGTGGAGCAACGGGTGGTGGAGTTGCGGCGGCGGCGGCCGGATTGGGGAGCGCGCAAGATTCGGCATCTGTTGCGAGAGCAAGGAATCGGGCTGCCGGCGAGCACGATTCATCGCATTTTTCTGCGGCACCAGTTGGTGCGGGACTGGGACCGACAGCCGATGGCGCTGCGGCGCTTCGAGCGGGCGCAGCCGAACCAGCTCTGGCAGATGGACTTCAAAGGGCCCAAGGGATGGGATCAGCCGGTGGGTCCGCTGTCGGTGCTGGACGATCACAGCCGCTATGCGCTGGCTCTGGAGAACACGGGCAGCACGCAGGCGCGGGGCGTACAGGCAGTGTTGGAGCGGGTTTTCCGCGAAAGCGGAGTGCCGGAAGAGATGCTGATGGATCACGGCACGCCCTGGTTCAACCCCCAAGGGCGCATGGGCTGGAGTCAATTTACGGTGTGGCTGATGGATCAAGATGTGAGCTTGCGCTTCAGCGGCTATCAGCATCCCCAGACGCAGGGCAAGGTGGAACGGTTTCATCGCAGCCTGACCGCGGCTCTGTTGCGCCGGGGCACGCCCGAGGACGGCGAACGGCAAAGCTGGCTGAACGATTTTCGCAAGGAATACAACTGTGTGCGTCCGCACGAAGCCCTGCAGATGAAAACGCCCGATCAGGTGTGGCACAAAAGTTCGCGAGCGTTCCGGGAGTCGCAGACGCCCTGGGAATATCCGGCGGGCAGCGAAGTGAAAGAGGTCGACCGCAACGGACAGTTCCGGCTGCACCACCAGCGCCACTACCTCACCAAGGCGCTGGCCGGAAAAGAGGTGGGGTTGCTGGAAGTCGAACACCGCATTCTGGTGTTCTACCGCCGCACTCTGCTCTGCGAGTTGGATCCGATCCAGTCGCGCTCGACTATGGCCCCTGCACCCGCGACGCCTGCGAGCCGAGTGTAAAGGATGTCCCGGAACGTTTTGTAAAGGATGTCATGGAACTGGACACCTTCAGGGCCGCTCTTCCACGGTGGTGCACGGCGTCGTAGTTTCTGCGGAACCTTGCGGTCGTAAGTTTTCTGCGGAACCTCGCGCAGGCTTGCCAGGGTAACTACAAGGTGCACTTCCCGGGAATCAACGCGGCAGGAACTTTTAGGCTTTGGTGGCGAGGTACTGGCAGACGCGCTGGATGGTGTCGCGTTGGCCGTCGTTGAGAGTGAGGAATTCGAATCCGTAGCGGAGGCCCTGGCGGTAGCGGACGATGGCGCGGACCTTGATGGGATAGGGCGTGAGAGGCAGCGGAATTTCCAGAGTGACGATCTCGCCGGTTTCGAGGCTGCCGGTGAGAGTGGCGCCGATGCCGTCCTGGCCCATTTCGGTGGAGCGTCCCCAGCATGTGCGGAACTCTCCGGCCTGAAACATTTTGACCTGCAAGCGTACGTCGATGACGAAGCGGGGGAAGCGGCGAGTAAAGGTGACTCTGCCGGCGGGCGCATTGGTCGAAATGCGAGTGCCGCTTCCGGTGTCAGCGCCAGCAGCAGCGGCTTTGGCTTTTTCGTCTTTACTCATACGCGGCCTTTACTCAGTACCAGCCCTTACTCATTTAGATTCGTACGGCGATCGTCCGCCGACGCAATGCGCTAATTGCCATGCAGCATGTAGCCCGGCTCGAGCGGCAGTTTGCCGGCGACCTTGACGACGGCGACGCTGCTGTTAATGGCGTACACGTCCACGACGCCAACGGCGCCGGGGATGGAAGCGACCTTGTTGACCAGATCCTCATCGGAATCGACGATCATGACGGCGGGATGACCCGTGCGTCCATGATTGGCGGTGGCGATGAGATCCCTTACCTGAGCTTCCGAGAGTTCATAAACCTTTTCCAGAAAGAACTTCATTTCCGGCGTGCCAGGATTGCGCATGATGAAAGTGACTGACTTGCCATCGGGCCAGTGGCTCGTCTGGCCTTTGCAGATCTTTACGAGGTCGGGCAGAGCGATCGCGGATAAGGAATTCGCTTTATTCGAGACCAGCGCGAGATCGCGCGCGGCTGCCAGCGAGACGCTGGCGATGAGAAATAGACAGAGGCTTAGAGCTTTTCGGTGGAGCACGCGCTTTTCTCCCGCAAGGCGGAATCGGCCTTGGGCCAATTTTCGGGGAAAAAGGTCATCGGCTCAACGTAACTAAGGTCATGTATCCCTGGGGGCTGCAGAAAAACGCGCCCATCACGAGACAAGCGACCACAGGGGCTGAAGAGTTTGCTGAAAAACTCAGTTCAGTTGCCTCAGGGGCTAAAGCCCTCAAAGAAAAGAAAGGCTTTATCGCAGCGCTTAAAGCGCTGCGCCACCCAAAAACGAGTTTTTCAGCAAACTGTGAAGGCCACACTGATTCCACATGCCTTACGCGGCGCTGAAGGGCCACTCTTCCACGGTGGTGCACGCATTTCTTGGTTTTTCCGCGACCTCCTAAGTAAGAGCGAGGACTCCGGCGGGACTTGAGGCGCGCTTTTCACGAACTGGCAGGCCGGGGATTGCGTACTAGAGAATGGAGGCAAGGGAGGGTGTATGTTCTGCAACCGGTGCGGAACGGAAGTGCAGTTTGGGTTCGTGACGTGCCCCAAATGCGGGCGGCGGATTGGAGATCCGGTCAGCGGAGTGGCGCAGTCACGACTGGAGCGGCATCTGCGAACGCTGGCAACGCTGTGGATGGCGATCGGAGGGCTGTTTTTGATCCCGGCAGTGGGCTTGATGGTGTTCGGGCGCAGCTTGCATTTTATGCTGCACGAGCAGGAACCCTGGCCGGGAGTGTGGGAGGTTCTGCTCACCTTGGCCAGCGGTACGCTGTTTATTCTGGCAGCCGGAGGAGTGTGCGTAGGGCTGGGACTGATGCAGCGGGCGCCCTGGGCGCGAACGGCAGCCATCGTTCTGGGAGTGCTGGCGCTGTTTCATCCTCCGTTAGGGACGGCGCTGGGAGTGTACTCATTGTGGGTGCTGCTGGCGGATGAAGATGGGAATGCGTACCGGTATCTGGCGAGCGCGAAGTGAAAGGTGACTGCCGGTCAAGTTGTGAAAGAAGTAAACTCTTCGGGCGGGGAAATCATCCTAAAGTGACGCTTGGCAAGTCCCACGCAATAGGGTAGGCTATGCCTTCTCCTCGAACAGAGGATTTCCCCCATGACCAATCGCGTTAGCTACGCACCGCAAGATTTCAAGATGATGTGCAAGCAGGCCGAGAGAGACCACGAGTCGAAAAAACTGGTGGTGCTCATGGAACGCGTGAAGCGGCAGATCGCGGAGCGCGACAACCCCGGGCGGATCGGGGAGAGGTCGAACACAGATTCCGTATTGATGCGCCTGCCCAGCCGCTCGGCCCCGTTTGAAAGATAACTGCCTGAACGATTTTCCTCCATCCAAATTCTAAATGCGCTGGAAGGAAAACTTTTCTCTTTCCAACAGTCTCTTTTGCGCTAGAATGGGCGAGCTTTTCCGGTTGACCGGGGTGCGGTCCCCGCGGTGGTCAACCGTGTGCCTTCCCCCAGGAGGTTGTAGATGTACCGGCCCTATGCAGGTCCCCTAGGGGACTCTCGTCCCTTTCGTGATGTGGAGTCCCAACTCCGTGAGTTAACCCAAGACTTCGCGATGTCGTTCAACACCGGCAACTACGATCAGGCCGCTGGGTTATATGCGGCTGATGGCGAATTGATGGCGCCGCTCCATGAAGGAGCGTACGGGCAGAAAGCTGTGGAGCGCTTGCTGCGCCAGTTGGGCGAGCAGGGGTACAGCGATCTGCGCATGGAAACCACGCGCGTGGAATATTCCGGGGACATGGCGATGGAGGTCGGGCGCTTCTCAGTGGTGGTGCGCAAGGCAGACGGTAGCACGGCGCCGGAGCGCGGGAAGTACGTGAAAGTGTGGCGGCGGCTGGGAGTGTGGCGGCTGGTTGCCGACTGCTGGAGCCGGACGCCGCTGGTGGTGAACGAACGCGCGGCATAGGATTGGACGGGCACGTTTTGTGGAGGTGTGGAACCGACATCCGAACTTGCGGTGCGGCAGGAGCGCGGGATACGGTTGGTGGAGATGAGCCAGGAACAAACTGCGCCGGTAGCGAGTGAGAGCGGACATGGGGCGGGAGTGAAGGCGGCCGATCGAATTCAGTGTGACCCGGGGCAGTATTGTCCGAACTGCTCGTCGAAGTTGCGGGAGAGCCGGTGCAAGATGAAGTGTCCGCAGTGTGGGTTTTATTTGAGCTGCTCGGATTTCTACTGAAAACAGTACTCGGTACTCAGTTGTCTGTTCTGCTTCACCTCCGTCTTCGGGATAGTTTGGACAGGCTGCTGTCCTGACAGGTCTGCTGGGTTCCGACTACAATTGGGCGTGCTTCAGAAATCATTCTTAGGAGACGATCATGCAACGGAAGGCTAGTGCGGTTTGGAAGGGTGGGTTGAAGGATGGGAAGGGGTCGATTTCGGCGCCGGGTGGGGTGCTGAATAATACTCCGTATTCGTTTACGACGCGGTTTGAGAATGCTCCGGGGACGAATCCCGAGGAACTGATTGCGGCGGCGCATGCGGGGTGTTTCTCGATGGCACTGTCGGCGCAGCTGGGCGGGGCGAATCTGACTCCGGAGAGCATTTCGACTTCGGTCACGCTGTCGCTCGACAAGTTGGATTCTGGTTGGACGATTACTGCGAGTCACATTGATGTGGTGGGGAAGGTTCCGGGCGCGGACGCGGCCACGTTTCAGAAGTACGCGGAGGCGGCGGAGAAGGGATGTCCGGTGTCGAAGGTGCTGAACGCGAAGATTACGATGACGGCAAAGCTGGAGTAGGTCGGGCTTCCGGCTACCGGCTTCCGGACGGCAACGCATCAACCAAAGGGCACGAAGGGAAACCGGGCTCGCTGGTTTGACACGTGGCGGCGTGTCTGTAGAATAGAGGTGTAGGTCTTCCTGACACGGCGACGATTAGTCGCTGCTGCAATGAAAGTCCACTTGCCATCGTGGCGGAATTGGCAGACGCGCATGGTTCAGGTCCATGTACTCGCAAGGGTGTGGGGGTTCGAGTCCCTTCGATGGCACCAAGATCAAACAAATTGTTGATTTTTGATTGCTGATTGTTGATTGAATCCCTTGTGCGACCGGAAGGGTTCTGAATCAACAATCAAAAATCTGCAATCAACAATTCTTGCGGCGGGGAACACAAGGTCCCTCCACTACGCCGTCGCTGGCGCTCCGGCTCCGGTCGGGATGACAGGGGATGGAAATATCTGCCGTAAACGTGAAAAAGGCGATCTCTTGCGAGATCGCCTTTTTGCAATGAGGGGTGGTCTACAGCGGCTGGACGTTCTCAGCTTGCCAGCCCTTGGGGCCCTTGGTCACGTCGAACTGCACGGTTTGGCCCTCTTGCAGGCTGCGGAAGCCGCCTGCTTGAATCGCCGAGAAATGCACGAAAACGTCTTCGCCGGACTGGCGGCTGATGAAGCCGTAGCCCTTCGCGTCGTTAAACCACTTTACTGTTCCTTGTTCTGCCATGGTGTTAGGTGTTCCTTTAGTGTGAATCGATTTTACGCTGGAAAGAATTCGGAGGTACTGCGAGAGGTTACTGGCTGTTGAGGCGAGAACTGCTCACGTCCGATT
Organism: uncultured Acidobacteriaceae bacterium; assembly: GCA_963701935.1. Classification (GTDB taxonomy): domain Bacteria; phylum Acidobacteriota; class Terriglobia; order Terriglobales; family Acidobacteriaceae; genus Sulfotelmatobacter. Next base: position 346,450 of record CAVPBT010000011.1, read on the forward strand.
CGGACTAACGTACAAACTGATGCTACGCGTAAAATAAGAGAATAGCAAGCTGGAAAGCGAACCCGGCTGGTCGAGTGCCGACGGGCAACTTTCCGTTTACTGGCGGGTTGGCGCCTTCAGGAGGGGTTATGCGACAACTTCAGTTCGCACTCTTTCTTCTGGGTCTGTTTCTGGTTTCCTTGCTGGCTTTGTCGTGCGGAACGACCCCGGGTGGTCCGGGACAACTGCAATCCATCACGCTGAGTCCGGCAATGGCCGACGCACAAGATTATCCCGGCGGGCAGGTACCGTTCGTGGCCACGGGCGTTTACATCAGCCCAGCGCACAAGGTGACTCCGCTGCCAGCGCAGTGGGGTGCGTGCCAGCAAAATGCGTCTACCAGTGAAGTGTCGGTTACGAACGCAGGCGTGGCGCAATGTGCGAGCGGGGCGAGTGGCGCGTACACGGTCTTTGCTTTCGAACCGACCAACTGCAATGTGATCAACGCCTGCGGCGGAGGATGCACGGTGGTCGGCAGCGCGCAACTCACCTGCCCGTAGGGCGATCCTCGCTGCGCGCAACGTTTCCAGTTTGTGCAACGTGCGGGCACGCTGCCACCCGTTTGCGCGGCAGAATGCAGGCAAACAGGGTATACTTAAAGTACTTAACCTCGAAGACTCATGGCCCTATTTGCGCCTTCGCGATTGAGAGATCGAGAGGCGCCTTTTCTGTAGCGGGGAGCATTCCTGAAAAATTCAGTTCTGGACCGGGCAGGACACGACTGCTCAGTCCTAACACGTATGTCGCGACGGACCGCTGAAGGTCGGCGCGATCACGGTCGCCAGTAGTCCCACGACAGTTCCAACGGAAACGGTTCATCCACCTGCACCGAATGACACAGGAGTGCGCTATGTCCAGAATCAACGGCGATAAATCGAGATTTAACCGAGTGCGGAGGCAGAACGCCGCGAAGCGGATGCGAAACCGCAAGCTGCTGCAGAGCCTGCAAGCACAGGGCAAGCCGGCCGTAGCGACCGGGTCCAAGGCAGTCAAGGCGTAAGAGCGCTGCGGCGGAGAAGAGTTCCGCAGTTTCGAGTTACTGAGAGAGGAAATGCAATGAAGAATATTTATGTAGGAAATCTGCCCCACAGCACAACCGAGTCGGAACTGCGAACGGTGTTCGAGGCTCACGGTGCGGTGGAAAAAGTCAGCATCGTGACCGACCGCGAGACGGGACGCGCCCGGGGATTCGGGTTCGTGGAAATGACGAATGCGCCAGAAGCGGACAAGGCTATTGCGGCGCTTAACGGAACGGAGTTGGGTGGACGCGCGTTGAAGATCAACGAGGCGCAGCCTAAGACGGACCGTCCGAGGGGCGGAGGCGGAGGCGGAGGAAAGAAGTTTGGTGGTGGAGGCGGCGGACGCGGGCGCGACGACTACCAGGGACACGCACGCCAGCCGCGCGAACCGCGCTGGTAGGTTCTGGTTTCTGAACGCAGCCGGACGCGCAGAGGTGCGGGCCGGCGCCGCAAGCAATAACATCAAGGAGGAATTGTGAATGCCAAGAGGACGATCAACATTTACTAAACGCCAAAAGGAACAGACGCGCCAACAGAAGCAGCGCGACAAGGCCGAGCGCAGAGAGCAGCGCAAGCAGGACAAGCCGGAAGGTGCCATCGTCGACGAGATGCAGGAACTGCGGGAGCTTGCCGAGGCGCAAGCGGCGTTGTTCCGGATCGGTAGTGAGGACGAAGCCGAGCCGGGGGACACGTTTATCCCGAGCCCCAAGATCGGGCGGTAATGAGCAGGAAGTGAATCGCCGGAGCTTAGCTCCGGCGATTTTCTTTTTGGGTGGAGTGGGTCAATGAGCGCTAGGCCTGTTCTTAACAATCGGTTTACAAAAGGTATAGAATTTTGGGGAAGCTCGGACTTCGACGCTGGGAGGATGATTGAGATGAGTCAGAAGATTGCGCAAACTACTCTGATGCTAGGGAACCTCTGAGCAACCATCAATTTTGAAGGCGGCGGGAATTCCAGACCTGCACCGGCCAGGAATTCCCCTGTAGGGCTTGCGACCTTGCCGGAACCCGCCATTTACGCGGCTTTCAAAGACACTACGCCCTCGCCACCGCCAGCCGTTTGCGGTGCAAGTACAGGTTCACCAGAGCAAAGCTGGCGCACAGTCGATGATGGTTCTTCTGAATCCCGCGGTATCTCACCTTCTCGAAGCCGAAGATGCGCTTCAGAATCCGGAACGGATGTTCCACCTTCGCTCGCACTCGGGCCTTCACCCGGTTCTTGGCCTTCTGTAACTCATCCACAAAGTTCTTGTACTTGACCCTGCGGCTGGTCATATCTTGCGCCTGCGGCGCCGCCTGCCGGATCGTTCCCCCCTGCCCCTGATACGCGCCATCGCCCCACACCTTGCGCTCTTCCCCGTGCAGCAGATCCGGCAACATGTGCTTGTCCGCTACCGAAGCCGCCGACGTGCACACCGAATGCACATGGCCTTGCTTGGAGTCCACTCCGATGTGCGCCTTCAGCCCGAAGTACCACTGCTTTCCCTTGCGCGTCTGATGCATTTCCGGGTCGCGCTCTCCGCTCCGGTTCTTGGTCGACGAGGGCGCATGAATAATGGTCGCATCCACAATCGTCCCCGTGGTGATGCGGATGCCCCGGCTTTCCAGATACTGGTTCACTGCGTTCAGCATCGCCCCGCCCAGTTCGTGCTTCTCCAGCAGGTGACGAAACCCGAGAATGGTGCTCTCGTCCGGCACCGGCGCACGCCCCAGATCGATGCCCACAAAGTGCCGCAGGACCGGCGATTCATACAGCGCATCCTCCGCCCCCGGATCGCTCAGGTTGAACCACTGCTGTAGAAAATACACCCGCAACATGATGCTCAGTCCTACCGGAGGCCGCCCGTTTTCTCCCTTCGGATAGTGTGGTTCCACCAACCCCTGTAACTCGGCCCACGGCACCACCTGCTCCATCTCCTCGAGAAAGCGCTCCCGCTTCGTCTTCCGCCCGTACTTCTCGAACCCCGTCTGCGCCGCCAGAGTTTGTTGTCGCACTCGCCTTTTCACCTCGACTTACACCCTATACGCTCCGCCTGTGGATCGCAGAGTTCTTCAGAGGTTCCCTAGTGTTCGGCTTTTCCCTCTCCGTTCTCGCCCAAACGAATGCGGTTAAAGACGCCCAAACAAATGGGCCTATAGACACTTTCAGAGTTGCCACCATCAACATGCAGCAGACTATTCTCGCGTCGAATGAGGGGCGCCGCGATTTTGAGGCGCTCAACATCAAATTTGCACCCAAGGAGGCTGAACTGAAGAGGCTTTCCGAGGAAATTGACGGCCTTAAGAAGCAGCTCGATGCACAGCAGAACATGTTGAATGACGATTCACGCGGTAAGCTAGTAACGACTATCGAATCGAAGAAAAAAAGTCTGGAACGGGCTACGCAGGATGCTGAAGAAGATTTCGAGACCCAGCGCCGCGAACTGGCTAACAAACTCCTAACAAGCTTGGCTCCTGTAGTCCAGAAGTATTTCAACGACAACCATTACAGTCTATTGCTCGACACGTCGCAGCAGTGGCCGCAGGGACTGGTGGTCATGTCCAGTCCAGCGACCGACGTCACACAACAAGTCCTTGAAGCTTTCAATACGGTTTCTGGGGTGCCTGCACTTGCTCCGAGCAATAGTGCCCCAAAGCCCACGAAATCACCGACGAATAAGCCCGCAGTGCCGCCAAAACAATAGGCGGATTGTGTAGCCTTCCTTGTCAAAGGTGTCTCTGGCGAAAAATCCCCGTTACACTCACTGACCTCGTTGCGGTTGTTAGGTTGGGGGAGCGAATCCAAGCCGATGAACGGCCGCTGAGTGTTATTTCTAGGTGGAGGGAATCCCCACTTCTCGCAAAGGACGCGAGAAATGGGGCACCCATTTTTCTTCTAGATTCCCCAATTTCAGGCAGGCTCGGTTTACTCTACGCGCAAGATCCTTCGCTCCGCCTGAAAAACGGCTACGCTCAGGATGACGCCGCAGAGTGAGCCGCCGCTATCTTTAGCTTTAACCAGCACTTTCCGTTCACATCTTAGACAAAAACTTCGCCGGGTAAGGCGGTCAGCGTGCGCGAGGCCAGCGTGTTCTGGACATTGCGGCGCGGCTGGGTTGCGCCGGAGGGGTCCATTTGCATGCGTTCGATGCGCAGCTTCAGGGTGCGCTCGATGTTGCGGAGTTCGACGACTTCGACTCCGGCGGCCAGGGTGGTGGCGCGGCCTGACAATCCGGCGCGTCCCGTACGGCCGACGCGGTGAATGAAGTCTTCGGCGATCTTGGGGACGTCATAGTTGATGACGTGGGCCACGTCGTCACAATGCAAGCCGCGAGAGGCGACGTCGGTGGCGACGAGCACCTGGTAGCGGCCTTCCTGAAATCCGCTGAGGGCGCTGTTGCGCTGCGACTGGGTTCGATCGCCGTGAATCATGGTGGCGGCGAAGCCGTCGCGGGCCAGGTCCTGGGCGAGGCGCTGGGCGCCGCGCTTGGTGCGGGTGAAGATGAGCGTCTGTCCTTTTTCGTTGTAGAGAAGCTGGCGGAGAACGTCGATCTTTTCGCCAGGACGAACTTCGTAGGCTTTGAGTTCCACGCTTTCGGCAGGCTTCAGGACCGAGCCCAGGGCAACGCGCACGGGATCGCGCATGTATTCGTGCACGAGTCCGGCAACGGACTGCTCGAGAGTCGCAGAGAAGCACAGGGTCTGACGAGTCTGAGGCAATACGGCAAGAATGCGGCGGATGGCCGGAAGGAATCCCATGTCGAGCATGCGATCGGCTTCGTCGAGGACGAGCACCTTGATGTGGCGCAGGTCGGCGAAGCGGCGATCGGTGAGATCCTGCAGACGTCCGGGAGTCGCGATGATGAGCGAGGAGCCGCGCAGGCCCTGAATCTGAGTTTTTTCAGAGACGCCGCCGATGACGAGCGCGGCCTTGGGCATGTTTTTGGAACGCAGTTGCTCGTACTGTTCGTGCACCTGCATGGCAAGTTCACGAGTCGGCAACAGCACCAGAGCGTTGGCTTGACCCGTGGGCTCTTTGCGGAGCAATTCGATAACCGGGATCAGGAAGGCGAGAGTTTTGCCGGTTCCGGTCTGAGCGGTGCCGATAACATCTTTGCCATCGAGAGCGGGCTGGATGGCGCGCTCCTGGATGGGGGTTAGGGTGATGAATTGGGCTGCCGCGAGCTTCTGCTGTAAAGCCGAAGACAAGGGCAGTTCTGCAAATGTGGTCATTCTAGATTGGTTCTTTCTGGAGGGGCCTGATATACACGTTCAGTCACTGGATACACATGAAGCTTCCATGCCGCTCACATTGTTTTGAATTCACGCTGGAACTAAACGGCGGGCAGGAAAGGCGGAGATGAATCTGGTCCAACGGGGGACCACCGCGTCACGAGCAAACCGTGGAAAAAGCGTCAACGACAGTATAGCACAGAATGTGGGGCAGCCAAGTTACCGGGGTAAGACGCTGTTGGTCAGTCTGATCCCCGAAGATTTTCTTCTTCGTTTAGTCTGGAAACAGAAGGATGCTCGCATCTAACTAGTTCAGGAACAGCGACTGAAAGAATGGTCGCTAATCAAGCACACCTAGGCTAGAATTAGGGACCCCGTACCTCAAAAAAATTGCGAATGGCCGAAACAAAACTCTCTTGCTTCTGGCATGGACCGAGCCTTGGCCGGGATACCACGGCTGCGGTTTCACTTCATGGGCACACCAACCGTTCCAAAGAAAGTTTACAGCTGATCCCGGAGTTGGCGCGAAGGGGTCCGATGCTGCATGAAGCATTGCAAAAGCAGTGCCGGAAGTCGCGGATTCCGGTGGATTTCGCACGGGCGTACTGGACTCCTCCGCTATCGCCAAAGCTGGCGTACGAAACAGAAAAGAATCAGATCGAGAACACGCTCGGACTGAAAAGCCTGATTTCGCTAACGGACCACGACACCATTGAAGCGCCGCTGCTGTTGCGCACGTCGCGGGAAGCGGCGCAGACGCCGATCTCGCTGGAGTGGAGCGTTCCCTACGCAGGAACGATCTTCCATCTGGGAGTGCACAATCTGCCGAGCGATCGGGCTCAGTCGATCATGGATGAACTGGCCGCGTACACCCGGAACCCGAACGAGGCGCTCCTGGTGGAATTGCTGGCGATGCTCGATGCCATTCCAGATGTGCTGGTGGTGTTCAACCATCCGCTGTGGACGCAGACGTGTGTGGGAGTCCAGCGGGACGACAAGGCGCTCGACCGGTTTCTGCGCTGCGCGGTGCAGTTTCTGCACGCGTTCGAGGTCAATGCCACGCGCAGCACGAAGGAAAATAATCTGGTGCGTGAACTGGCCGAGCGGTGGCAGCGGCCGCTGGTTTCCGGCGGGGATCGTCATGGATGCGAGGCCAGCGGAGCGTTGAATCTGACGTGTGCGGAAACGTTCCCCGAGTTCGTCAGTGAAATCCGGATGGAGCAGCGCAGCCACGTGCTGCTGATGCCGCAGTACACCGAACCGGTGAGCATCCGTACGACGCGAACGCTGCTCGATGTGATCCGCAACTATCCGGACCACCCAATTGGATCGCAGCGGTGGGATGAGCGTATTTTTCATCCTGACGAGAACGGCGGGCCGGATCGTCCGATCTCGACGCTGTGGAAGGCGCCACCGAAGTTTGTGGAGCAGATCTTGTCGAGCATCCGTGTGCTGGAGAACGCGGCCGTGCAACGCGCGATGGAGCGGGTTTTCAGACGCGGAGCGGTTGCGGACTTTCCCCGGGAGATTGCCGAGGAAATGCTTCCGGCAGAGGCGGTGTCGGCGGATGCGGCGTCGTCCGAGGCGCTTACGTGAAGAAGGGCAGTCCAAGGGTCGCGTTTTTTTCCTGCGTTTACCACGAGGTGGACGGCGTGGCGCAAACCAGCCGGCACTTCGAAGCATTCGCCAGGCGGCAGGAATTGCCGTTTCTCATGGTGCATGCGGGCCCATGCGATGAGGTTACTGCGGCTGGGCCTGTCACTCGTGTGCAGTTGCCGCGCAGTCCGGTGAAATTTCCGCTGGACCGGGCGCATGACTACGATCTTCTTTTCCTGCGGCATTACCGCAAATTGGAACCGAGGCTGCGGGAGTTCCGTCCTGATGTGGTGCAGATTACGGGGCCCAGCGATGTGGGCACGCTGGGAGCGTACGTCGCGCACAAGATGGGGATTCCGCTGGCGGCGTCGTGGCAAACCAATCTGCATCAATATGCGCGCAGAAGGATGGCGGCGGCAGTGTCGTTCCTGCCTCAGGCTATTGCTGGGAAATTGGCGGACGTGGCGGAACGGCTGAGTTTTCGGGCGTCGGCGCGGTTCTACCACATTCCGCGACTGTTGTTTGCGCCGAATCAGGAGATGATTCGAGTACTGGAGGCGGCGACGGGGAAGCCTTGCTATCTGATGTCGCATGCGGTGGACACGGAGGTGTTCAGTCCGTCGCTGCGCGAACGCGCGGATGCGACGTTCCGCATCGGTTACGTAGGGCGGCTTACAACAGAGAAGAGTGTGCGGGTGCTGGCGCGGCTGGAGCAGGCGCTGGTCGAAAAAGGTTATCGCGATTTCGAGTTTGTGATTGTGGGAGAAGGAGCGGAATCGGAGTGGCTGCGGGAGAATATGCAGCGGGCACAGTTGACAGGGGTGCTGCGGGGCGCGGAACTGTCGCGAACGTTCGCGAATTTTGACGTGTTGGTGTTTCCGTCGGAGACGGATACGTTTGGGCTGGTGGTGCTGGAGGCGTTTGCTTCGGGAGTGCCGGCGATCGTGACAGATAAGGGTGGGCCGCAGTTTACGGTGCGGCATGGGAATTCGGGATATGTGGCGCGCGGCTTCGATGAGTTCGTGACTTACACAGCGGAGTTGATGGAGCAGCCGGAGTTGCTTGCGAGCATGCGTGCGGCGGCGCGGCAGCAGGCGCTGGAGACTTCGTGGGATCGGATTCTTGAAGGCATGTACGAAGCGTATGAGCGGTGTCTGTGCAGCGTGGCGGTGGAGAGTCACGATGTTCTCGATGTAGCTACGGTCTGACGACCCCAGGGGCTGAAGCCCTAATCCATTGATCATGTCTTACGCGGCCCTGAAGGGCCGCTCTTCCACGAGACAATCAACCGCCACGAAATAATCAACCGCGGGGGCTAAAGCCCTAGTAGAAAAGAGACGCTTTATCGCAGCGCTGAAAGCGCTGCGCCACCCAAAAGCGAGTCTTGCGGCAAACTCCAGACCCCACACTCGTTCCAATGCCCAACGCGTGCGCTACCGCAAAGATGCTAGTCAACAGGCTTGAAATGGGGCACAATCAGGGCGGGACGGGGGAAGGCAGGGCACATTGAAGATCTCGCAAAAAGGACTGTACGCGCTGCAGGCGATGATGACGCTGGCGCGGCGGCACGGTCAGGGCGCGATCAAGATCAGGGATATTGCGGCGGAGAGCGATCTGCCGGAGAAATTTCTCGAGTTGATCCTGCTGGAGTTGAAGAACGCGCGCATTGTCGACAGCGTGCGGGGCGCGAGGGGCGGATACCAGCTGAGGCGCGATCCGGCAGAGATTCCGTTGAGCGATATTATCCGGCTGGTGGATGGTCCGCTGGCGCCGATGGGAGATGCGGAGCAGTTGCGCGAGCTGATTGCGAAGGATGCGGACCACCGGGCGCTGTACGAGGTGTTCCTGGAAGTGCGGGACGCGGCGGCGAAAATTCTGGAGCACACGACGGTCGCCGACATTGTGGGGGGCGGGAAGGGCAAGAAGGCGGCCGTGGCGAAGATCGCCGTCACTGCAAAGAAGAGATCGAACGAAGTGTTGTAAGGTTCGCGATGCCTGTCAGCCTGGTGTTGGCGCTACTGCGCGGGCGGCAGGCCGAGGATGGTCATCAGTTGCGCGAAGGCTGGGTCGCCACGCAGGCTGGCGAAACTCTGATCCTGCTTGAGATTCAATGCCAGTCCGTCATGCGACTGGACACAGATGGTCAGATACTTCAGCGCTTCGCGTGTGTCGCCGAGACGGGCGTCGCTCTGGGCGACATAGTAGGGCGACAACTTCCCCTGTTGATACAGTTTGATTCGCTCGGAGAGAAGAGCTTGCTGGAGGCCCAACTCGCCGCCCGCCGCCAGGCCTTTGGCAGCAGCGTCTGCTTGGGATAGTTTCGCGGCGTCGTGCGAGAGGAGCCCATCTTTTCTTAGCTCGGCGATGAAGTGGGGATAGTCCCCGGAATCGAAGTAGGCGAACTTCAAGTAGCGGTGCGGGGAAACGAAATCGGGTTCGGCGGTTTCGAGCTGAGTAAGGATCTGCAGGGCCTGGTCATACTGTTTCGCGCCGCGGAGCACTTCTCCCTTGTCGGCGAGGATGGAAGACGAGTGCGGGTCGAGCTTGCGTGCAATGTCGATCTCGGTGAGGGCCTCGTCGTCGCGGCCCATGCCATGAAGAAACGTGGCAAACCAGTGGTGGGCTTTGGCGTTGTTGGGATCAAGTTCAATGGCGCGGCGGAATTCTTTTTCGGCGTCGCGAGCATCCCACATTCCCCACATCGAGACGAAGGCTAGCGAGGCATGGGCATCGGCGGACTGCGGGTCGAGTTCGACCGCCTTTTTGGCGGCGGCGTACGCTTTGAGATACGCCTCGTTCGGGGGCATGGCGGAAAATTCCCGCAGCAGGTTGTAGCAGTCGGCCAGGCCGACGTAGGCGTCGGCATAGTTGGGATCGCGGGCAATGGCTTGCGTGAAGGCGTCCACGGCCTGGTTCAGACTTTCGGGCGTGCGCTTGTTCGAGTAGAAACGGCCTTTGAGGTAGAAGTCCTCGGCTTCGCGGTTGGCGGGGGTATGCAGGCTTCGTGCGGCAGGCGGAGTGGACTTCGGTCCCGCTTCGGCGTTGTGAGAGCCGGGGCGGAAAATCCACGCGGCGAACAGCAACACGAGCAACGGCAGCGCATAGATGAATTTCCGCCAGGCGATGGGACGCGATGCGGGCGGCTCGGAATGGGCGGGTGGCGCCAGCGAAGGGTGAGGCGGAACCGGCTGGTCTGAAGATGGTGGGGCGGCTGGTTCCGGGGAGTGGATTGGGCCGATCCAGCGGTAGCCGCGGCGCTCGACGGTCTCGATGAAGATGGGGTTGTCGGCGGAGTCGCGCAACGCGTCGCGCAGGCGCATGACGGCGCTGCTGATGCCTTGCTCGAAATCGACAAAAACGTCGGGGGGCCAGAGGGCCTGACGAAACTCCTCGCGCGTGATGACAACCCCGGGACGTGCCAGCAGGAGCGTCAGCACGCGGAAGGGGAGATCCTGAAGACGGACCTTGATGCCGTTCCGGCGGAGTTCGCCCGCGCGCAGATCGGCTTCAAACACGCCGAAGCGAATCGGAGGCGGCGGCAACTGATCTGAATTCCTAAGAACCGGATCTGAACTCATAAATTAAAGATGGGCGCAGGAGGAGCTTGAGTCTAGCATCCCGGCGAGAGCCGGGAAAATGGCACTTTCGGGCTTGAGGAAGACCTGGTTTTGCAGGCAATCAATCCACACAAACCGCTACGAAGATTGACCTTAGCTCGCTATCCAGCGACAAGCCACGCGCCATCTCCAGTCCATTGACGGCAACCCCGTTCCGGGCGAGTCTACGCGGGCTCCCCATGCAAGCCCTCGAGGCAAATCAGTCCCAGGAGACAGATGATGAATTCGAATTTCTGGCAAGGTAGGTGCGCGGGCGCGTTGGCGCTTACCGTGCTCGCCGTTGTGGTTGCAATCGCTGGGGGAAATCCGGCGCAGGCGCAAACCTTTCCCGTGGCGTTTCCGGCACCGACGACGCTCACCTCAGGCCCTTGCTGCTCGTCGACTGTGGCGGTGGCCACCGGCGACTTCAACGGAGATGGCAAGCTCGATGTGGTGAATATTGATTATGGTTCCAACCTGAACGTGATGTTGAGCAAAGGGAACGGCACGTTCCAGGCGCCGATCACAACCAATCTCGCGACGGCCAACATTTTCTACGAAGCGATCGCCGTGGGGGACTTCAATGGCGATCATCTGCTCGACGTGGCGGTGTGGGCTACGAACTCCAACACCAGCAGCACGGAAATTCACATTTACCTGGGCAACGGGGCGGGCGGCTTCACCACCGGCGGGGTTTATAACGCCCCAAGCAGCAATAGCTTCAATCCCGGACCGAACAGCATTGCGGCTGCCGATGTGAACGCTGATGGCAAGCTCGACCTGGTGGGGCTGACCCCGTACAACGGTGTCTTTGTGTTTCTGGGCAACGGAGACGGAACATTCAAGACCCCCGTCAATTACAGCAGCGGCACGACGGCGGGATGCTGCAGCGGACTCGCGGTGGGCGATCTCAACGGCGATGGCAAACTCGACCTTGCCATCTCGGCGAACGACGGTATCAGCATTCTGCTGAACGTCGGCAGCGGGATATTTGCAACAGGAGTCTACTATCCGTCGGGAGTCGCGGGTTCGGCGACGGGCGACGGCATCGCCATTGGCGATCTCAACGGCGACAAGCTGCCGGACGTGGTGGTGACGAATGAAAATCAGGGCGTGATCATCTTCCTGAACCAAGGCAGCGGCACATTCAAGGAGAGCAGCGTCATCAATGGGGTGCCGATGGGCTCGACCGACAACGTAGTGCTAGCCGATATCAACAACGACAAGAAGCTTGACATCGTGCTCGTTGACTCTGCGGGCGACATTTTCACGTTCCTTGGCAAGGGAACCGGCCTGTTCAGCACCGGCCCGGCGTACCCGCTCCAGGCTCAGACTAACGGCGGTAATTATCTGGTTGTGGTCGGAGACTTCAACGGCGACGGGACGCTCGACCTGCTGGATACGAACGGCATCAGTACCAATACCGTGTCCTTGGGCCGCGGCGATGGAAGCTTCCAGACCAACCAGATTTCCGCGTTCAGCACGACTCTGGTTGCGAACAACATCGCGACCGCCGATTTTAACGGCGACGGATTCCCTGACATCGCGCAGTCGCTGAGTGGGGGCGCCAACGGAAAGATTGGCATCAACCTGGGCAGTGCACATGGCGTGCTAGGAGCGACGTCGCAGGTCACGGCCAGCACTTGTGCCAACAACCTTGTCGAGTGGGTGGCCACGGGCGATGTGAACGGCGACGGCAAAGCCGATATCGTTGCGACGATGCAAGACGCTTCGTTCGCTGGTTGCCAGAACAACACCGTCGCGGTGTTGGGTGGTCTGGGAACGGGAAAGTTCAAGACCGCCGTGTACTACCCAACCGGCTCCAAAGCGCAAGAAGGAATTGTCTACCTGGTGGATGTGAACGGCGATGGGAAGCTCGACATCGTTACGGAAAACGCGGACGGCACGATCAGCGTGCTGCTCAACAAAGGGAACGGCACCTACAACGCTGGCACGCTGGTCACGGGCATTGCCGCGATCAATCCAAGCAGCGTTTATCTGACCTTTGGCGACTTCAATGGCGATGGAAAGATGGACATCGCGGTGGCGACGAACGGCAATATCACCGACGTATACGTGTTGCTGGGGAACGGCAATGGCACATTCGGCGCTCCCATCCAGACCGTGACACCGTATTACCCGATCACGCTGGCCGCGGCCGATTTCAACAAAGACGGGAAAACGGACTTACTGGTCACCACCACGGCCAACGGCTGCACCAATAACGACCGTGGCTACGCCTTCTTGAAAGGAAATGGTGACGGTACGTTCACGCCGGGCTCCCTCAACTGCTTGCCATATCAGGCCCCATCCACTCCACTTGTGGCCGATTTCAACGGGGACGGGAAACTGGATGCAGTGATTCCCTACTATGGCAGCACACCCACCGGGCCCGTCGTACTGCAAGGAAAGGGCGATGGCACATTCAACAGTTCGGAGATTTTCTACTCTGGTAGGAGCGTCATCGGCGCCGCAGTTGCCGACTTCAACGGCGACGGAATGCTGGATGTAGCGCTGATAGACGGTGCCCTCTTCAACCCCAGCTTCGTCACTGTAATGTTCAACAGCACGCAGCCGGTGAGCGTTTCGCCGCTGACGGTGAACTATGGATCGGTCACGGTGGCTACGAAGAAATCGCAGACCGTGATTCTCATCAACGATCAGAGCAAGACGCTCAGCATCACCAGCATCACGTTGGGCGGCACCGATCCCGGCGATTTCAGCGAGACCTCGAACTGCGGGACTAGCCGCAAGGCCCACTGGGATTGCACGATCACCGTTAGCTTCACGCCAACCGTGACCGGCGCGCGCTCCGCGACGTTGAGTATCGTAGACGCCGTGGGGACGCAAACCGTGCAACTCAACGGAACAGGGAAGTAGAGCGCCTGATTCGTCGAGATGTGGCCCGCCTCTGGCTTCTCAGAGAGGGAGACCTGGGCGGGCCACAAAGTCGAAGAAGTTTGCGCCGCGGATTCTTGCTCGCGGTGCCGGAGCGCGCTTGGGGAGACTGGCGCTCCGGCTTTTTTTGTCAGGTAGCAGCGAACGTAGGACCGGGCTAGATCATGCTTTCCAGCCGGACGTAGCTCGATTCCATGCCGCGCTCCATTCCTGTGGCAAGCATGGCGGCCCGCGTTTGTGCATCGGGCAGGGTCATACGGATGGTCATCAGCGTGCCGGCGCCGTCTGACTCGAAGCGGGTTTCGACATGATTGTCGGGCGTAGGATCGGGCAGGAACATGCGCTCGACATGGACGATTTTGCTGTAAGGCGTGAGTTCCAGAAACTCGCCCGTGATGTGGAATCCATTCCCCTTGGCATTCTTCCATTCGTAACGAAATTTGCCGCCGGGCCGCGCGTCGTTTTCGCAGACGGGCATGGTCCAGCCCTCAGGGCCGAGCAGCCACTTCTGGATCAGTTTTGGATCGGTGTGCGCGCGGTACACGGCCTCGGGCGGCGCAGCGAAGTGCCGAGTCACCACGATGTGGGTATCGCCTTCGGTTTTGAGAGTCAGCTTAGTCATAGTGGTCATCGTTTCTCCGTTCGATCTGGTTCCATCGCGGCCAGGACCTCATCGAGACGCTCGTAGTTTTTCTCCAAAGCTCTGCGCAGCATCGCCAGCCATTGGTCCATCGCTTCAATGCCGGCCTTGGCCAGGCGCCGAGGGCGCTTCGTGCCGTCGACCCTTTGGACAATGAGTCCGGCTTCCTCGAGCACTTTCAGGTGCTGCGAGATCGCGGGCTGCGTCATTTCGAAGGGCTGCGCCAGTTCCGTGACCGTCGCTTCGCCGAGGGCGAGACGTGCCAGGATGGCCCGGCGGGTGGGATCGGCGAGAGCCGCGAAGGAAGCACTCAGGTCGAACGTTGTTGACATAAGTAATAGATTATATAAGTTAATACTTATCGTCAAGAACTAATAACGTTGCGGGATGTACTGAAAGCCGCGAAGGCTCTGCGGGTGACGCTGTCAGCGGGCGAAATCGTTGATTACGTCAGTCATCTGCGCTCGGTACCGATACTCGCTGATAATTGGCTAATGTGGGCAATCAGGGAGAATTTCTCGTGGAATAGCTTTGTTCGCGGCGTGGTGGGGCTTCATCGCATTTCTTCGAGTTCTTCTGGCCTGCACGAAGAACAAGGAACGTTATAACGATGCGCTGGACGACTGGGAGATCTGAGCACCGACCAGTGTCCAGATTTGACTTTCGAGGTTAGAGCAGCTTGGAGACAATACGCGACCAGCAACCCCGCACCGAATCCAAAACGCGGGTCGTTGAGCAGATCAACGACTGCCTGCGTTCGGGCGACTACTCTCGCGCCCAGGATTTGCTGCGCGGCACAGCCGCCGAATTCCCCAATGATGCGGAGCTGTCTGAACTGGAAAAGCGCGCCCATGATGGCGTCAAGCGCAATGCCGAAGCCAACCGTCTTATCACCGAAAGCCAGGAGCTGTTCGCGCAGCGGAAGTCCGCTGAAGCCATTCAGCTGTTGCGCAAGGCCTACGAACTGGATAAACGCAATTCACTCGCCCGCGCCATTCTGGCCAATGCGCTAGTTGAGCACGCGCATTCACTTGTAGAAACCGATTGGCTGGAAGCCGAGAAGCTGACCAATCAGGCCCTGGCCTTGAACCCGGCACATCCCACGGCCAAAACGATCCACAGTCTGATCGTGGAGCAGAAGAAAACAAGCTCGGTGGAGGATTGGGTTGAGAAAGCGAGCAAGCTGCAGTCCTCCGGCGATCTATTCGCAGCCTTGGCTTGGGTTGCAGAAGGAT
The DNA here is from genome assembly GCA_963701935.1 of uncultured Acidobacteriaceae bacterium. GTDB lineage: Bacteria > Acidobacteriota > Terriglobia > Terriglobales > Acidobacteriaceae > Sulfotelmatobacter. The sequence continues at coordinate 361,685 of CAVPBT010000011.1, forward strand.
TGGCGGTTCATCCCGACGATCCCAAGTTGGTTCAGATTCACGATGCAATTCAACGTGACCAGGGCACCCGGCGACGCCAGGCCCGCCGCGGCGACCTGGAAGACCTGCGGCGAATGCAGCACGAAATCGATAAGGCCGTGGACGTTGCTGCAAAACAAGCATTAGCCGCCCGCATCCAAGGGGTGGCCGCCAAGTATTGGACGGATGGAGAAATCTTATCCGTTGCGAATGCCCTGCTCCTGCGCTTGGGATTGGTCTCGCAGGAGAGTTCCGGTCCGTCGTCGCGCGGCAAAGGTGCGACCGTAATTCTTCACGTCCCGCGCCCCAGCGCTCCGGAGGCTGCGCGCTCCGAGGCCAGCCAGCCTCTTCCAGATCCAGTTTCGCCAAGTCAGGTTTTGCCTAGCGCCGATTTGCCAGGCCCGGTTTTGCGAGGTCCGGTACGACCAAGCCCGGCTCCGCCTGGAAACTTTCCTGCCGCCGTTGCTCCGGCGAGCAAAGTTTCACCCAGCAAAGTTCCGGCGAGCAAAGGTGCGCCCAGCAAGGTTCCGCCAAGCAAAGTTCCACCCAGCAATGTGTCGCCGACCAAGGTCGTGACCACTCCGGCAGAGCCGCAGCTCCCGCCGCCACCGGCCGCGACGGTTCCAGATGCCACCGTTCCCGCCGTCGTGCCTTCCGCGCCGTCCGCCAAAGTCGCATCTCCATCGTCCCGGCCAAAACAGCCCGCGAAGTCGAACTCGACGGCACTAATCCTCATCTCATCCGCCGCTGCGGTCATCCTGTTCGCAGCGATCTTCTTCTTGGCGCGGAAACATCAGGCTCCGCCCGTTGCCAAGTCCCCTGCAGCTGCTCCCACCGTTTCAGAGCCCACGGTCGCCGCGCCGGTTTCAGAACCCACCGCCCCCGTCCCGGCCCCTGCACAAACAACTCCCGAAGCATCTTTGCCTGCCCCGGCCGTTTCTTCCGACAGCTCTGCTGGAAAAACCACGGTTGATGATCAGCAGCCCGCAGAGTCCGGTAACAACCTCGGCACTCTGCTTGTCGTTGCCGGACAGGACAACGCCAGCGTATTTCTCAACGGAAAACTTCAACGGCAACTTACTCGATCCGGCCAGTTGCGTCTGCCGAATCTCGAACTCGGGGATTACGTTGTGCAAATCTCCAAGAGTGGCTTTCAGGATCCTGCCCAGCAGAAGATCCGCATTCGCAAGGGCGAACAGGCTAGACTCATTTTCAACCTGCAACCGCAGCCTCGCCTGGCTTCGCTGACCATCCGGGGCGGCGCTCCCGGAACCGCGGTTTTCGTCGATCAGGCTCTGGTCGGCACCATTCAGCCGGATGGCACGCTCTCTGTCTCCACGGTCAATCCCGGAGACCATACCGTCGAACTGCGGAAGGAGCGATTCAAGCCCCGGCAGCTCAAGAAACACTTCGTTGCGGGAGGAGTCACATCTCTCGCTGCTGCGGATGCCGCGCTGGAAGCCGTTTCCGGCGAATTGAAAATTACCTTCGCGCCCCCCGACGCTAGAGTTGCCGTCGTGAAGGGTGACCAACTGACCATCGTAAGCAGTGGTGTCCCGCTCAATCTTGCCTCCGGTACCTATACTCTTAGCGCGCGAACCGCCGATGGGTTCACGCGCTCGTCCACGCTTGACGTGGTCGCTGGTCAATCCAAGACTTTGGATTTGTCTCTCGCGCCGACCGGGATGTCGAATTGGGATGATCCGGGCGCCTGGAAGCAAGAAAAGGATGCGTTCCTTCGCAAAGGCGGGGACTTCGTTTTATACCGAGCCGTTCCTGCCTCGGGCACCTTTGTTTTTTCCGCGATGCTGGCCAAGGGACACCTCTTGCAATGGGTGCTCAACTATACCGACCCCAAGAACTACGTGCTCTTCCAAATGGACGAGAAAAATTTCTACCGCACGGTCATTCGCAACGGGCAGAAATCGGACGAGATCATTGTCCCCGATAAAGGCGACAAGAAAAGTTTCCGCACGCTCCACATCCGCGTTAGTCCCACGGAAGTCGTCCACCAGATCAGGAACGGTGACCGTTGGATCGTCCTGGATCGCTGGACGCAGCCCGGCACGAATCTCAGTCTGGGCAAGTTTGGTTTCTACATCCCCGGCGACGACCAGGTGGCGCTCTCCAGCTTCGCCCACTACGGCGACCTGGACATCCGCTAGCAGTGTGCGGCCCTGGCCTTCTGTGACTGTCGCAAGACTGCAATCTTGAAATCTCTTGCCAGATGCGGGAAGTGCGGGATTTTCACAAGCCGGAAACAACCGCCGTTCTCGCCGCACATCGATTCCAATCCATGCTTGCGGCGAAACTCCGCATTTGGCGCGGGGTTGGCGCGAAATGGATTGCGGCACTGCACCAAATCCGGTCACTGGCTTGTGGACGGCGTGCACTCAATTGAAAACACGTGTACTTACAAGCGTGTAATTTTCGTTGACGTAAAAAATAGAAGGAGTACAAAAGGATCGTTCTTTGACAGCTTCTTAAGTTTTTCCAGTTGGTGCGGCGTCCGGGGCTCAAGCGGAGTCACTGTTCTGATCGCGAGGTTGGGACGGAGGGTGAGCGAGGGTCTATAGCAAAGCGCTGGTTGAGGAGAACGAAGAAGAAATGTTGAAGGCAAGATAGAGTTCCGAGGCGTAGGGTAGGTTTATCCGGTTGGCGGTGAGCCCGGAGCCCAAGCGAAGATCGCGCGCAGCACCCCGCAAGGGAAGCAGCGAGAGCAGGTCGAGCAAGGGTCAAACGCGAGCTACTGGCCGAGACGAATGGACCCCACACCACCTCGGAACTCTTATTTTTCTTGAGCTACGAGCTACGAGCTACTAAGCTGCTGGCTCTTAGCTAACTCTGCCTACCCCTTCCCAGCTGGCTCAGATCTTTCCTACATTTTCAATCCGTGGCATCCGTGTGAATCCGTGGCTGGGAAGTTTTGTTTGGTTTGACTCCTCGCTGAAGTCGAAGCGTCCGTCGAGGTCAAAGCTGTCGACCGGACAGCGACCAACAGCAGTGCGAGCAGGTTTAGATAGTCTTCAGAAATCGCAGTCAATGTGACTACTGTGTCGCCGGGAGGGCGGCGCGCAAGATGGGGTCGGCGGAACATTCTCATACAGAGGCGGGCGAAGTATGGGAAAGTAGAAGGAAGGGTTCTGAGGCCTCAGATCAGGATGATTCGTACTGCTTAAGGTGGATCGATGAAGGAGCCGAGGATGCGGCGGATGGTGGAACTGGGCCTGCTGTTGGCGTGTGCGCTGGGAATGTCGGCATGCCAGTTTGAGTTAGGCGCCGCGGCTCATGAAGAGGGGACGGAGAGCGCGGTGGCGCCGCAGGACCATCGGGGCGTGGTGATTGAGAATGAATCCCAGTTGCCGGATGGATATCCGCATCGACATTATGAGTTCCGTTTTCATGCGCATGGCGGGGTATCGGTGCTGCACTGGAAAGTAGAGAAGGGTGCGTTGCCGCCGGGCATGAAGCTGGATGACGGAGGGCTGCTGATCGGGGATCCGGAGCGTCCGGGAGAATTTCAGTTTACGGTGTCGGTGATGGACGGCGGCGATCGCGAGTCGGCAGTGCAAAAGCAATTTGTGCTGAAAGTTGTGGCGGCCCTGGCGATCGATTGGAAGTCGCCGGCACGGGTGAGCGGGAACCGGATCGACGGGACGGTGGAAGTCTCGAACACGTCTCCGGATGACATGGATCTGACGTTCGTGGTGATGGCGGTGGCGGGCAATGGACGGGCGACGGCGATTGGATATCAGCACCTGCTGTTGAAGCGGGGCACGATTGGGATGGAGTTGCCTTTTGGCGATACTCTGCCGCATGGGGGGTACGTGATCCACGTGGATGCGGTGGGGGAAGTGGTGCCGAAGAACCTGATCTATCGCGACCGGATGCAGACGCCGGGGCCGCTGCAGGTGACGGTGGGGCCGTAGGACGCGGGGTGCCTCGGGGGCTAAAGAGTTTGCTGACAGAGTGACTCTCTTGACCGATAGAGCTGTACAGCGGCTGAAGCCGGAATTGATTCTGTGGCGTTTACGGCATCGCTAAAGCGATGCCCTGATACGAACCTTGAGTTTTTCAGCACTCTGTAAGGCCCCTACAAGGAACGACCCCCTCACGGCTAAAAGCGCTACCTCACCCAAGAACGCTGCGCCAGCCGGACAAATGGCATTCGGTAAGGCGCCTTCTGATTACTTTGATCACAAGGAATAGTGATCCAGATCACGCAGGGGTGTGCGGGAAATAACCCAAATCTGTGGATTTGGGTGTTTCCGCGCAGTTGTCCCGTTTTGGAGCTGAAGTCGTAAGTTGCGTGAGTTCAATCACATAAGGTTGCATGATGCCGAGTCTCGAGCGCCTGTGGAGATTGGCTGGCGGCGTGCCATACCTCTAGCGTGGGCAGAGGCGACGCCGAGAGTTCTGGCAGCTTCTAGCCCGGAGGAGGTTTGCCATGCGGGCTCCTTATGGTCTGAATATCCTTGATAACTGTGTCAGCTGCCCCGTTCGGGGAGAACATCTTTTCTGCAATCTTTCGCTGCAGGCGGCGCAACGGCTGAATGAGATCAAATCGACCGCCGTTTATCCCAAGGGGGCGATGCTGTTTATCGAAGGGCAGCAGCCGCGCGGCGTGTTCGTACTGTGCGCCGGGAAGGTGAAACTGTCGACTTCGTCCCGCGAAGGCAAGACTATTATCACGAAGATTTCGGACTCGGGAGACGTGCTGGGCCTGAACGCCGTGGTGTCGAACCGGCCCTATGAAGTGACTGCCGAGATGATGGAGCCCGGCCAGGCCAATTTTATTCCGCGTGATTCGTTGCTGCATTTCTTGCGCGACTTTCCGGAAGTGGCAGTAAAGGTGGCACAGCAGTTGAGCCGCAACTACTACGTGGCGTATGAGGAGATCCGGACGCTGGGGCTGGCGGCCTCGCCGTCGGAGAAGTTCGCCAAGCTGCTGCTCTCGTGGTCGACGAAGACCGCGCAAGAAGATGGCTCAGCGCAGGTGAAGCTGACGCTGACGCATGAGGAAGTGGCGGAGATCATCGGGACGACGCGTGAGACGGTGAGCCGTCTGTTCTCGGAGTTCAAGAAGAAGCAGTTGATGACGCTGAAGGGCGCGACGCTTGTGATTCGCAGCCGGATCGCGCTGGAGAAGATTGTACAGTCGTAGGTGGTTTTGTGAATGTCCCTCCCCCAACTCCAGTTTGAACTGTCTGGAGCGCTGAGACGGCCGGCCGCGCAGGAGCGCGGCCGGCTGAATCATTTAGGGCGTGGGCTCATGCACGAACATTTTGCCTCCCACCCTTCGCGAAATGCACGCGAAGAGTGGGGCACCCCTTGTGTTAGTGGCGCCAGGCAAAGTCAAAAACCCGGCCAGTCGCCGGGTTGTCTGGTTTTCCTCTAGCGTAACGGCGGGGAGAAATCGGTCAGAGACATGTATGTCGAGTCAACTTTGTCCACGAGTTTGCCGTTTGCCTCTGATTTTTCTTTGACACTCTTCCACTCCGGGTCGTCCTGAAAAGACCTCCAGTTGGCGGCGGCCGCTTCGCGGCTGGGATGATAGAGGATATAGATAAGCGTGTTGCTCTTCTCGGGCTCATCGACGGGCGTCCAGTAGGCGACGCTCTTGATTCCATGCCGGTCGAAGATCTTGATGGTGTGTTCGCGGAAGCGTGTCTGCAGGTCTGCCAATTTTCCGGGCGCGGCGTGGTAGACGCGGAGTTCGTAGACGCCGGTCGCGGCCTGCGTGGGAGTGGCGCTGTCCGACTGGGAAGCGGCCCAGAGTTGCGCCGGAAGAAAAGCTGCGGCAGGGATCGCCTGGAGCAAGGTTCGTCGTTTCACGGCGGCATTCTAGCAGACTGCCCCCACCCTTCGCGGAAGGCACGCGAAGGGTGGGCCACCCGTTTCACATTAACGTGCAGTCTTATTTATCTTTCTTGCCTTTGACCACGCCGACGCCGGTGCAAAAATCGTATCCGGCTTTTGCGCTGTGGGTGGCGCAACTGCCAGACGTGATGTCGGTGTAGGCGGTGGTCACTTTGCGATCGTTGTAGACTTCGGTGAGTTCGAGGTCGGTGGCGCCCTTGAATGATCCTGCGCTATTGATAACGCCGGCGAGGGTCGGCGCGGCCACGCTGGTGCCCCAGACTTCGAGCCAGGAGTTGTAGCAACTGGAATCATAGACCCATACTGGCGAGTTGCTGCTGGAGTCCGAGGCAAGGTCGGGGGTACCGCGGGAGGCGCCCACAACGCTCGATACGGGGTTTTGATAGGTCGGGCGAGCTTCATAGGCGCTCTTGCCGCCGCCGCATCCCGCACCGCAGGTGGTCGAGCCGACTTGCTTGGTGTAGTTCCCTGAACTGTTGCGATCGATCTGGGTGCCACCGGAGGAAACGACGTTCGGTGAGGCGCTGGGGTAGCTCACGCCCGAGCTATCGCCGGACGAGGCGAAGTAGACGGTGAAAGGGTTGGTCAAGAACACATCATTGAGCCCTTCCAAGGCGTACTCGCTGCCTCCCCAACTCATGGAGACTTCACCCTTGCCGCCGGCGTGGGAGAGGATGTAGGCATTTGCTTGGAGAACGGCATTGAATAAATCGGTGGTGGAGTTGGAAGCCGCTTCCATCAACACGATATTGGCTTTGGGAGCCATGGCATGGGCCCATTGGACGTCGAGGGCCTCTTCGCCTTCCCAGCCGGAGGTGCAGCCATTGGGCGGCCTCGTGCCGCTGGCATACTGTACCTTGAAATTGGCTGCCGGCAGACCCCACTCGGCGGAGAACGTTTTGAGGTCGGCAGCCGCGCTGGGATCGTCATAGGCGTCGACCAAGACAATCGTCTGACTGCCGCCGGTCGCCAGTTTCGTCGCGGTGGCCACCGGGCATCCCGAGACCGGGGAGGAAACCAGACCGTAGATGCAGGCAATTGAGCCGGGAGTCTCGACGGTAGTGCCGGGCGGCGGGGAGCTCGGAGCAATGAGTGGGTCCGGAGCCCGCATGAAGTAGTTGGTGTGCATCCGCAGGCCGATATCGTCCGGTCTCTCGATGGATGAATCCGGGATGACAATGGGTCGCGGATTTTGAGCAGCCGCGAGGCTCGCGGCCGTGGCTATCGCAATCAACAGAATCGCTCTGCGCATTGAAGAATCCTCCAGTCAGTTTTCGTGTGAATTGAAGCGGTCCCCGAAAGCGGCTTGATCTGCATAATTCCCCAAGCGACCGGGCCTCGGCTTGTGCCGACACCGCCAAACGGGAGGCATCCTGCCAAAGACAGACCTCAGGAGTCCTTAGGAAATCTCAATAGTTATCAAGCGGGTTATGAGCAACCAGGGAAAGGAGTTATATGGGTCCGAAGTTGCTCATTGAGAAAGGCAAATAGACGGGCTCGGCAGCCCGATTTCAAAAGTCTGCGAATGCCCGCGTCACCCTATAATCCTCGCGTCAGCTTCGCTTCCCGTAAGAAATCATAGACCGCGGATGGCGGCACAGTCTTGAGGGCGCTGCCATGCAGTTTCCGGAACTCGGTCACCAGGCTGGAACCATACTCCATCCCCACCCGATCGCAATTTGCCCGGAGGACCTTGCGCAAGGTCGGGAGGTTCGCGAGATTCGGTTTCTCATACTTAATCCGAATCGGCCACCGGCGTAACACTTCAGGCGGGAGGTGCGCCAACGAGGCGGGGTTCGCCGACGCCATCACCGTGACATTGTCATAGAACCGTTTCATGCCCTGCGTCCCAATCTTGAAATTCTCATAGTGCCGCGGGTCAAATGTCATGTCATCAATGTAGAGCACAGTCCTCCATGGTCCCTCCGCCATGCGTTGCGCATACTCCCGGAGCTGGCCGAGATGGTCCGAAGAGATTAGGACGAGTTTCAGGCCATCAATCTCCCGAATGAGAGCCTTGAGCGATAGCGTCTTGCCGACACCGCCCTCTCCTTCGAGCAGAGTGAAGGGCATGTGGCTGCCTTTGACAAAAGCGGTGAGCAGCGTACGAAGTCGAGCCACGTTCTTCTCTTGTTCGATCACTTGATCGCTCTTGGCTTCGTCAATCTCGACGGGCTCGAGATCTCCCTGGGCTCCAGCTTCAAAAACTTCATACTTGGTAAGCGGGTCTTGGTTCAACTGATGCATAAACTCCACGACATGACCGAGTTCAGCGCCCCAGTCCGGCGAAACAGCAAGCCGCCGATAGAGCTGAATTTCAGCCCTTCCGTCAGCGTCGCGCAGGGTCCGGATCTGGGCTCGCTGGGAGTCGTCGAGCTCGGGCAGCTCTCGCATTTCACCGATGAAAGCCGACGCCACGCCGGCATCGGTCCGGGCAATTCGCCGCGGCGGAAATCCTCGATAGACGGGCACCCTGATGGGATGTTCGCAGAGCGCGTCGTGTATGTCGACGAGCAAGCCTTCATAATTTCTGAAGATTCCTTCGACGTCAGTCTGGTATATCCGCTGCAGTGACCGTAAGAAGTCTTCCGCATACGCCTTCAATTCGACGCCTGCGCAGTCCAGCGACTCCTTGGAGAGGAAGGGATGCTTCACAAGCGTCAGGCTGGCCAGTTGACGGAGAAAGATGTCTTGATATGACGACCGCAGGACCAGCGGCGTCTTCCCTGTATAGGTGAAAATCAGGACCTGTTGCTGTTCGAGATACAGGCTAATCGCATCCGCTGCCTGATGAGAATCACCCTTCCCCTCGCCGGGTACTACTCTGAACGCCGGTTCAACCTTCTCGTATAACTGCTCCAGGGCGGGCACGCTCCGGTTGTCCTGAGCGTTCATGATGCTTCTCGATAACGACTTCAATTCCTCCTCGAGACGCAACATCGCCCTCGAGAACGGCATCGGGTCCAGCCCTTTGTGGTTCCAGGTTACTGGGCTATAGGTGATGATGTTGTTGAGTGAAAGAGCGAACTTCCAGGTATCCCGTAGAAGATCATTTGTGCGAGAGCAAAAACTGCTAAGAACGTCTCCCAGATCCCTCATAGAGGTCGCCCTCTAGTTCGATTGTACTCGCCGAAGCGGACTGGATGACGGTTTCCCATCTGCGGGTGGTTGGCGTGGAAAGGCGGCAGTACTGAATTGACCGACCCGGGTGGAAGAAAACTTGATAGGATCATCCGCGAAAACGGACTGGAGGGCATTTCCATGATCACTCGCCGCAGTTTCATTGTTGCCACTGGAATGACCGCGCTGGCTTCAACCCGGGTGTTCGGCGCGAACGATACTGTTCGCATCGGAGTCATTGGTGCGGGGCACCGGATGCGCGGCCTTCTTGATGCTGCGGACAAAGTCGTGCCTTACCAGATTGTGGCGGTCAGCGACGTGTATGGTCCGAGCCGCGACGCGATCGTGCAGCGGTCCAAGGGTCTGGCCACAGCGCACCTGGATTATCGGGAGGTGCTGACGAAGGACATTGATGCGGTGATCATCGCGTCGCCGGACCACTGGCACGTGAAGATGGCCGTGGATGCGCTGGCGGCGGGCAAAGACGTCTATCTGGAAAAGCCAGTCACCCACACCATCGAGGAGGGCGCTACGCTCACGCGCGCGGTTCGTTCCGGCAAGCAGATCTTGCAGTGCGGCATGCAGCAACGCAGTTGGAGTCACTTCCGCGATGCGGTGGACATCATTCAGGGAGGCGGGATTGGCCGCGTGGTGCAGGTGCGAACCTACTGGTGGCAGAACTATCACAGGGACTGGGCGGCGAAACCGATCAATCAACAGGCGCTCGATTGGAAGATGTGGCTGGGGGCTGCTCCGGAGCAGGCTTTCAGCGACGAGAAATTCAGCCACTGGCGCTGGTTCTGGAATTTTGGCGGTGGGGCCATGACCGATTTATTCACGCACTGGATCGACGTGGTGCACTGGGCCATGAAGGCCGATCAGCCGCGGCAGGCGCAAATGCTCGCCGACAAATATATTTTCGAGGAGTGGGAGTGCCCGGACACGATTCAGGCGGCGTTTCGCTATCCCGGCTTTGATGTGGTGTATGAAGGAATGATGAATTCATCCATCGATGGCGGCGGGTTGGAGTTCCGCGGGACCGACGCAACGTTGAAGATCGATCGCGACGGCTTTACCGTTCATCGTGAGCACGTGGAGGAGGAGAAAAATCCGGCGGTCACCGCACGCAGCGTGCTCGATGGGACGATTTCACACATGGAGAATTTCTTTGAGTGCGTCAAGTCGCGGAAAGAGCCGAATGCGCCGGTGGAAACCGGGGTCGCGGCAGCGCGGGCGGGGCAGATCGGGAATTTGGCATATCTGCATGGTGGGCTGTGGGCAGCTAAGGGATGACACAAAACGAATGTGTCATCCTGAGCGGGTTTTTTCGCGAAGGATGTGTGCAACTGGCGACGAGTTGCATAGATCCTTCGGGCGCAAAAGACGCGCCCTCAGGATGACAACCGATTTTATTTCGTCAGCGTCAGGACGATCACGCGGTCTACTTCGTCTTTGCCCTGCGGACGTAGCTTCAGGATGACTCCGTCTGTGGTTTGGGTTACGTCGACTGAATCGCCGCCGAGCAGCAGATGAGCGGATGAAATCTTGCCTTCGATCGGCGGCAGGGCCAGCAGAGGCGATCCCCAATTCAGCACGTGAACGAAAATTTTGTTTTCTTTCTGCGTGGTGACGCCCCAGTCGGCGGGTGGGACGGGGCCTCCGCGGGTGCCGTAGATCGAGTCTCCGTATTTTGAGAGCCAATCTCCGACGGCGTGCAAACGCGTGACGAACTGGGGATCGATCTCGCCATTCGGATACGGGCCAATATTCAACAGCAAGTTGGAATTATTTCCGGCCGCGCGGACCAGCTTGCGCACCAGCTCCGGTGCGCTCTTGTAGTTGCTGTCGCCGATGTTGAAACCCCAGGCGCCGTTCAGCGTGTCGGAGCTTTCGAGCGGGATATTGGTGCTCACATATTTAGTGTTGAATCCGGCGGTGTTTTGGCCGGGGAGGTCCCGCTCGAAAGTCTGCACGTCTTCGCCGGGGCGCGGCGTCTGATGATGATTGGGGATGATGAGTGCGGCGGGCTGCAACTTGTGGATGAGGGCGTAGGTCTTGGGGAGATGCCAGTCGGCGTCGGGCTTGTCCCACATGCCGTCGAACCAGATGCCGCCGATGGGACCGTAGTTGGTGAGCAGTTCGGTGAGTTGGCCGTCCATGTAGTTGTCGAGGTAGGCGTTCCAGTCGCCGTGGTCGGGGCGTCCGTTGTTCCAATTGGTGGCGCCGCGCGGGAAGTAGTCGGGATTGTGCCAGTCGAGCTGCGAATAATAGAAGAAGAGCTTGATGCCCTGACGGTGACACTCGTCGGCGAGCATCTTTAACGGATCCTTTTTATAAGGAGTCCGCGCGACGATGTTCCAGTCGGAAACCTTGGAGTCGAACATGGCGAAGCCGTCGTGATGGCGCGAGGTGATGGTGATGTACTTCATCCCAGCGGCCTTCGCGAGGGCGACCCAAGTCTTGGCGTCGAATTGTTCGGGATCAAAGAATGAGGGCAGGCGGTTGTATTCGTCGACGGTGAGGTGGCGCTCGTGGAAGACCCATTCGCCGTCGCCGAGGACGCTGTAGACGCCCCAGTGGATGAACATGCCGAACTTCATGTCCTGAAACTCGTGGCGGGCTTGCAGATTCTCGGGGGAAGGTTGGTAGTCGGTCTGGGCCGAGGCGCACAACGCGAAAACGCTGGCGGCTGCAACGGCACCAATCAGAGCAAATCTTACGTTCGTTAAGTGATGAGTCTTTTGCACGTTCGTTCTCCGGACATAGTCTAACGCGATCGTAGCTCGGGGTCGTCGAGTTGCTCGGGAGAGTTATTGCTTAGCGGCGGATGCGAGAGCATCGAGGAGAGGAACTCCGAGCGTACCGGCGGTGTTCGACTTCAGGTCGTAGATGCCGGTGCGCAGGTAGACGTATTGCTTCGGCACGTCGATCTCTTTGTGGATCTGCAGGCCTACCTGCTGCGCGTTCGCATAGAGTTTGGCGTCGAGATTGACGTCGCCCTTGGTGACGACGAAGTTCAGCGGCTTGCCTTCGCGATCGTAGGCGAGGAGGACGATCTCGATGTTGCCGTGGCGGCCACCGTCGGGAGTGGGATCGAGTTTGAGGTCCCGCGGCAAGACCGCGAAATCCACGGCGTAGCGAGTGAACGGTCCTTTGAGGTCGGGGTTGCTGCCGATGCGTGGGGCGTCGGGCGCGGGCTGCGGGTCCGAGGGCACGACCTTGATCTCGTAGAGAATTTGAGAATAGTCGGGCAGGTTGCGGCCCATGAGCATCAGCAGCGGATCCGTGTCCGGCTTTTGGCCAGCGGCAAGAGCGGTGTCGAGGTCGTCGGCGTAGTAACCGCGGCGGTACGCCAGATTGTCTTTGCCCTTCAGGAGCTTCACCTGAATGCGGCGGTACTTTCCATCCATTGTTTGGTTGGCCGGTGAGTAGGCCAGGGAGTAGTAGCGCGTACCGTTGTTGACCACGCGGGTGAGAGCGTCGTTGAGTCCGTTGGTGTTGTAGAAAGCCTGGCCACCGGTGTCCTTGGCCAGTTCGTCCATGGAAGTGTGATTCAAATCGCGAGAGACTTCACCGGCGTGCAACTGCTTGACTTGATCGCGCATGGCCAATGACGGTCGTTTCTGCCCAATCTCTCTTCCATTGGCCTCGAATGCGGCGTCGGGAGCCAGGCCCTCGGCGGCGATGGGATAGAGGGCGACTTGACCGGCGGTGAGCAAGTCAGCGGTTTTGCGGATGTCTTCCTGGAAAGTGGTTGCAATGTTAAACGGGTCGGGCACGTCCGCATCGGGGAAGATGTTCAAGGGGAAAGAGCCAGAGAACCAGATCACATTCTTGCGGCCGGGAACACTGGAGAGATAGCGGGCGAGTTGCTGCAGAGCCTGCAGCGTGATGCTGATGCGTTGCTCCGCCTGGAAGGCGGCAGTGTCGGACAGGAACTGCTTCATGGCATTGATCGGATCGATAGCTGCCTGCGCCAGGGTCTGGGGAGTGGGAGCAGCCGAATTCTCGATCATGAAGTCGATCAGGCGCTGGTTGGCATCGGTCTCGGCATCGGAGGCAAGCAAGGGGGACTGCTGGGTGCCGGCTTGCGCGCTATTGAGAACCGCCAGCAACTCCGAGGAGTCGGTGGTGACTCCTTGCAGCATGCGCAGGCGGGATGCCAAGGTGAAAATGGCCACCCGCGTTCCCGCAGGGATCGTCTTCAGATACTTGAGCATCTGCGAGTGAACGAAGGTCTGGTCGCGCGCGGGCGTGTTCAGGGCATCCAGCAGAAGGACGTTCACCGCGTCAGCGGTTTGGGTGGCGGGAAAGTTGGTGTAGACGTGGGGCGGCAGAGTTGGCAGCTTGATCTGGGTTGGGGGCGCGCCGTGGTGCTCTTCGAACGTGGAGATGGTTTGCGGCTTACCGTCTTCCAGAATTTGAAAGTCGTCTTTGTGCAGGCCGGTAACGGCTTCTCCCTTGCCATTGGTCACGACAACATCGACGAGAACCAGACGGACTTTGGTCTTGATGGTGGTGACGGTGCTGCTGGAGTCCGGCGCCGCAGTTTGGGAGTGGAGCGAGAGGACCAGGGCGAAGGGAACCAGACAGACGAACCGACAGCAGCGCCCTGGATGCATAGGCATTCTCTGCCGATCACGTTATCACAGGGGCGGACTCCGAATTGTAAAGGCGGGTAAAATGATTCCTCTCGCAACGGGAGTGGAGCTGAATCGTATGGCAAAAGAGAATGGCCTGGTTCAAGTGGTGAGTCATCATTCAGTGGACGAAACAATCACGCGGTTACAGTCGGCTTTCGCGGAGAAGGGGCTGCAGGTGTTTGCTTTGATCGATCACAGTGGAGAGGCGGCGAAAATCGGGCTGCAGATGAGGCCGACCAAGGTGCTGATTTTCGGGAGCCCCAAGGGTGGGACTCCGCTCATGGTGGCGGCTCCGAGCCTCGCGATTGATTTGCCTTTGAAGGCGCTGGTGGCAGAAGACGCGGCTGGCAAAGTGTCGGTGACATATAACGATCCTCAGTATTTGAAGGAGCGGCATGGCGTGCCGGAGGAGTTGATCAAGAATCTTGCCGGGGCGGGCGTTGTGATCGGGAAAGCTGTGGAATAATGAAACCCCACTTGCGCGCAGAGGATGTGCGAGAAATGGGGCACCCGGCATCGGAGGGCGTGTGACAGAGATCAATCCCAATCGGGCGCGCGATCATCTGGCGAATGAGCGGACGTTTCTCGCCTGGGTGCGGACTGGGGCGGCGATTGTGGTGTTTGGATTTGCGATTGGACGGTTTGCGATCGCGATCCGGCAGTTGACCGCGCTGCAGGGGCATCCCGTGCGGACGGCGGGGATTTCGGTGTGGCTGGGGTCGTTCACGATTGGCGGGGGAGTTCTGTTGGTGGTGGCGGGACTGTCGCGTTATCGGAAGACACGGCGACAGTTGGATGCAGGGACGTTTCAGCCGGCGGGGTTTGTGCTGGACCTGATTACGATTCTGATCTTGGTGTTTGGGCTGGCGCTGGCGGGGTATTTGATTTACGCGGAGAAGAGTCTGGGGTAGGCGGACAGGGGCTAAAGCCCTCGCGCTTTCCTGGCCTCCAACGCTGCCCTGAAGGGCCGCTCTTCCACGGGATGTGTAGAGCTGGGGTTACGGGACACTATGGCGAACGATCAAGAAAAAGAGGCGGCGGCGCGGGCTAGTCTGCAGTTTGTCAAAGACGGGCAGGTGGTGGGGCTCGGGACCGGATCGACGGCGGCTTACTTTATTAAGCTGCTGGGCGAGAAGGTCAAGAATGGGATGCGGGTGCGGGGAATTCCGACTTCGGACCGGTCGCGGGAACTGGCGCAGAGTCTGGGGATTCCGCTGACTACGCTCGATGAATGTCAGGAGATCGCCGTGACTGTGGATGGTGCGGATGAAGTGGATCCGCAGCTGCGGTTGATCAAAGGCGGCGGTGGGGCAATGCTGCGGGAGAAGGTTGTGGCATCGGCGACGAAGCAGTTGGTGATTGTCGCGGACGCGACCAAGCAGGTGCCGGTGCTGGGGAAGTTTCCGCTGCCGGTGGAGGTGATCCAGTTTGCGGAGGCGCTGGTGGCGAAGCGGATTACCGCGCTGGGGGCGCAAGTGTCGGTGCGAATGAATAGCGATGGGACGCCGTATGTGACCGACGAGAGGAATCACATTCTGGATTGCCGGTTTGGACAGATTCGCGATGCGGATCGGCTGGCGCAGCAGTTGAGTGAGATGCCGGGGGTGGTGGAACACGGTTTGTTTATCGGGATGGCGAGTGTGGTGTTGTTTGCCAAGGGCAGCGAGATTGTGGAGTTGAGGAGATAACCCTCAGGGGCTAAAGCCCGAGGGTATCGTTAAGGTGCAATCGCAGCGCTGGAAGCGCTGCGCCACCCAAAGGCAAGGGCTAGTTTCTGAAGTGGGGGATACAGACGAGCCAGCCGAGCTTTGCTCGGCCTGTCCGGGTCTGAGACCCGGACCCACACAAATCACTTCAGCATATTAAGGGCTGAATGGCGGCGGGAGTACAAGTTCGGGGATGGAGTGGGCCGTCGCGGAGGCGGGTGCCGCGCTTTGCAGTGCAGGCGCCGCTGGATGTGACGGTGCTGCGGTCGGGGATCCCGGACACGCTGCCGGGGCGATCGGTGAACGTGTGCGAGCGCGGGATCTCGGCGATGCTGGCGGGAGAACTGGTGCCGGGAGAGGCCGTAGGGATCGAGGTACGCCTGTCGCAGGCGATGGATGCGCTGCGAACGCGGGCTACGGTGCGGTATCAGGACAGGTTGCGCTGCGGGCTGGAGTTTGTGGGATTGTCGGCCGAGCAGCGGGCGGCCATCCGAGACTGGGCGAAGGAGTCGAAGGCCGAAACGGAGATCAGTGCGAGTCCGGCCCCTGCGTCGGAGAAACGGGGAACGGAAGCTGGCGGATTGAGCGGCGCCACCTCGGGTAGCGGGGGTGGCAGGCCGAAGAAGAAGCGACGCTGGCTGGGCTGGGCGATTTTTCTGATTCTCGTGGCCGCGGTTGCCGGTGTGGCTTGGTGGCGCTGGAATCGCGGATGGGAAGAGCTGGAGTCGGAATTGAAGAATCAGCAAGTCTCGACGGCGGAGAAGCCACAGGCGCAGGTACCGGCGGAAGTGATGGAGAAGCTGCTGGTGCACAAGGTGGAGCCGACGTATCCGCCAGAAGCGCGAAAAGAGAATCTGCAGGGAATCATCGCGCTGGACATCGTCGTGGGGCGGGATGGTTCGGTGGTGAGCATGCGCCCGCTGGATGGTCCGGACGTGCTGGCGCGGGCGGCGATGGACGCGCTGCGCTGGTGGAAGTTTGAGCCCTACCGGGTGAATGGAGAGCCAGCGGTGGTGGAGACGACGGTGGCGGTGGAGTTTAAGAAGTAGGCTTCCGGCGTTCGGCTTCCGGCTTCCGGCATGATGCTCTGCAAGCGCACTGGAATGGGCGCCTTCGAAGCTCGGGAAATCCTTGGTTGTTTGAGATCTTGATAAGAGCAATTTCCGGAAGCCGGAAGCCGAGAGCCGGAAGCCCCTCTTAGTTCTTCTTCCGCAAAGCGTGTAGAACCGCTGCGCCGCTAACGGCGAAGCAGAGTATGGATCCCAGGGCGGCGACCAGCATGACGCTGGCGCTGAAGTGGAAGATGTCGGCGGCGACCGCCGTGACGGCGAAGATCAATCCCAAAACATTGAGCCAGAGTGGGGCGTGGACGCCGGCGGGCGCGTCTTTGCGAAGACGGAGTTGCAACAGGAGAGCTGCGAGCCCGATCGCGGCTACGACCACCAAGGCGAGCGGGCTGGAGAAGGCGGCGCGGCTGGTGTAGATCACGACCAGTGCGAGGGCAAGGAGCAGCAGTCCGGCGGCCACGATGGTCCAGCGTCGAGGAGATACGGGAGCCGGGTTGGAAGGAGCGTCGGGCAAGGACTTTCGTCCCAAGTTATACAGGGCGGAGCACGCAGTTTTCAAATGGAGATCGGTTACTTCTTCGGCAGTTTAGTCTCCACCAGCTTCTGCGCTGCCGTCAGCGCATCTGCCGGTTTGACCTTCACGTCCGGCTCAACGCCAATTCCTTCCCAGTTGCTCTTTGAGATGGGATTGGTGACTCTTACGCCGGGAATGCGGATTGTGAAGTGATCATCAATCCGATGTGGCATCCCCATGTGACCGCGACCCGACGTCGTTTCACCCACCAGCGTGGCCCGTTTCAGCATCTTCAAGTCGTAGGCAAAGGCCTCGGCCGCGGAGAAGGTTACGGGTGAAGTCAGCACAAAAACAGGCTTGTCCGACAGGCGATTACCGGGAACAGGCGGCAGCGTCCAGCTTTGCTCCGTGGAGTTTTCGCCGCGATTGTAGAAGTCGTTCAGGTGCGTCGGATGATCGAAGAGGTAGGTGGCCAGCAGAGCGACCATGTTCGCATAGCCGCCACGGTTGTCCCGCAAATCAAAGATGATTGCATCCGCGTGGTTCAAGGACGTCATTGAGGCCGCCACCGTTTTACCGCACACGGCGGCATCGGGAAACGCATTGAACTTCAGATAGCCGATGTTGTGCGGCAACGTCCTGGCGATTTCGATCGTGCAGTTGTTCTGCTCCATTTCTTTCCGATATCGCGCAACCTCTTCTAAGGCCGGTGCCAGCGGGGTCTCAGGGGATGCGAGTGTGCTGTAGGACATCGCCACGTATTTGTCGTGGCTGACGTCCATCATCTGCTTGGTCAGAACACCGGCGAAGGCTTCGCCGTCGGTGACAGTATCGTCATCGCCAGTCTTTTCATGTGCCAGGAGAGCGTCAGCCATTCTCTGGGCAACATCCGGATCGACGTAGTACTTGGTCAGATTCGCGGCCGCGGATTGAATGATGCGCCGACGCTGGGCGGCATCCAGAGTCGGGCTTTCGATTCCGGCAACGAGAGCAGTGGTGGTCGCATCCCGCGCCTCGGGCCGCAGAGCTTGCGGTTGGGGAAGTCCGGAGCGCTCCAGGAACAGCGGCGAGTACGGCTCGAGATCGCCCGGGCTGGCGCCCTTCATAGCGGACTTCATCGCGGACTGCGCGGCTTGCCCACGCTTCGACCGTGCAGCGATTCCCAGCGCGGCTGCGCTGGCGTGCACTAGAGATTGTGGGTGGTCTACAAGTGAGGATTGGGCAATAGGATTTTGACGGGCACGGTTCTGAACCGCGCCTGTCGACGGGGGAATTGCTGCTGGCAGGTTGAGAGCCGACTGCCGGGGGGAAGCGAGATCCTTCGGAGCTTGATTTTCCGGGTGCGGCGGGACTCCCGGGTTCGCGACACGAGCGCTCGCGACCGGGACGGAATCTGATTGCACCGATTGTGAGTTCTCCGCCTGAACTTCCCGAATGCGCACGTGAAGAATGTTGATCCAACTGTACCGGATAGCGAAGCAGGTGAGGCAGAAGACGGCCGTCGACAACACGAGGCCCTGGATCACGGCGCTGGGGCGGGGTCGAAAAGGATCAAGACTGTGGAAGGAAGGAATGCCGTCGTGAGCGGGCTGCGGTGCGGGTGAAATCTCGGGCCAGAACTCCGGTCGCAACGTCCACTGCCGCACGAGCGACAGCAGGGCATCCGCCAGCAGTTTTGCGCCAGCCAGGTTCCCCTCGCTGTGGTCGAAGATCGAGAGCATCTCGTCCGCGAACCGCTGGCGGAAGCCGGGCGGATGAAGACGCAGCATGCAGCGGTACAGAGGCCGAAGCATCAGGCCCTCCGGGGCTTGGCGATTTGCAAACGTGAGCGCGCCTCGCGCACGACTTCGTGGAGCCGGTCGGTTTCTGCCACAAGCACACCGCGGCCGAGCGAGGTGAGGCGATAGTAGCGGCGTCGAGGATCGTCGTCGCCGGGGCGGTGGCCGAGTTCCTGCACAAACCTGCGCTCAATCAGCTTCTGCAGGTTGTCGTAAAGAGTTCCGGGCCCCAGCTTGTACTTTCCGCCGGACTGGCGGGCGATCTCCTGCATGATGGCATAGCCATGAAGGTCGTCGGCGGCCAGAGAGAGCAGGATATGCAACGTCGCCGGAGACAGGGGAAGGAAGCTGGAAGCGTCGTCCTTCATAAGTCGGATACCAATATATCGGAATCCGAGTGATATGTCAACAGGAACTCAGGCGCTGGGCAGGATGCGGCTGGTTCCGGCCAGCCACTCGGCGTGGCGGGGATCTCCGTTGTTGACGGCGTAGAGGACGAGTTCGACGCGGGTGGAGATGCCGAGCTTTTCGAAGATGCGGTAGAGGTATTTCTTGATGGTGTGCTCGCTGAGGTTGAGTTCGCGGGCAATCTCGCGATTGCCGAGTCCTTCGGCGACGAGGGCGACGACTTGTTCCTCGCGCGGGGTGAGCAGGTTCGATCCCTGCGAGTTGAGCACGCGCAACGAGGGGACTTCCGAGATGAGGTCCATGATGTAGTTGAGGTGCTCCGTGCTGGCCCAGATTTGTCCCGCGGCCACGCGGAGCAGACACTTGCACAAGAGGCGAAGATTGGCGTCGTTGATGGGGAAGATGCCGCGGGCGCCCGAACGGAAGGCGCTGACCACCAGTTCGCGGTCGCAGGTGTCGACCAGCAGAACCTTGGGGATCTCCGGATGCGAAAGGTGGAAGCGGCGCAGCGTCGTTACGGTGTCGGAGATATCGGCGGCCGTGTTTAACGAAAGAAGCGCGATTCGCGGATGTTTCACGTTGACTGTCTGCAGGATCGAGGCGGTATCCATGAGGCAGGTGGTGACATGAAACTCGGAGTGGCGGCGCAGGGCGCTGGTGAGCAACTGGGATTGCATGCGATTGGAGTCGGCAATGAGAACACCAATCGTCGTCGGAGTGGCGGCGGACGACGGACTCATCAAGTACATCTCCCAAAACTCTCAGAGAAACGATGTGGCGATTGTAGGGAGGGCAAGGACGGTCCACAAGGAAACTGGTCACAAAATCTGAGGGCTGCTTTCAAAACGGGAATTGGGATTTCTGTCTACTGACAGGCCGGCGCGTTCGGGATTCTGCTGTGGAAAGGTGGATCGAGTAAGGTACGCGCAAGGACCTGCGCTTACGCGGTTTCGCTGGAAAAGTAGAGGCATCGAGGGACATCCGGTCCGTGATGGACATCAGTTCGCGCTGTCCATTTGTGTGACATGACAAACATGCAAGTCTACTTTTGTGGGTACTCCCTGGAGAGGTGCGTGCCACCTCCTGTGCCGAGCTGTTGGTGCGGCCGATCGATTACAACCCATTGATTTGATGCGTCGCTGAACGGGTCGAACGTCCTTCCCAGAAAGGGAGAGCGGTCCACTCTGGTAGACGGTACTTCCCATGTCTTGTTGGAATCCGGGGGTGAGCTTAAGTTGCGGAGTAGAGAGTCATGCACGCGAGACGCTCGGCGCCGGAAGACGGCGCAAGGGCCCATGAAACGATTATTCATATTCGTTCGATTCATAGCAGTGGCTCTACTGGTTGTCGAATGTTGTTCGGCCGCGTTCGCACAGGATCAGGAGACAGACCTGGGCGGAAGCAAGGAACCTTCCCGATCCGGCTTTACCGGGGCAGGAGCGGGAGGCAGAAGTACAACGGCCGCAAAAGCCGGAGGAGCGGATGGCCTGGGAAAACCCTTACTCGGAGGGGAGCGCCGTCCGCTCTACCGGTTACGACCCAGCGACGTAGTGGAGATCAGCTTCACCGTCGCACCGGAATTCAACCAAACCCTGACCGTGCAGCCCGACGGCTATGTGATGTTGAAAGACGCGGGCATGGTGGAGGTCCAGGGACTCAACCTCGCGGAGTTCAGCGACGCGGTACAGAAGGCGTACCGGGGATATCTGCATGATCCGCAGGCGGCGGTGGCACTGAAGGAATTCGAGCGGCCCAGCTTCATCGTGGGAGGCGAAGTCGGCAAGCCAGGGAAGTACGAGCTGCGCTCAGACACGACGGTGGCGGAAGCAGTGCAGATCGCAGGCGGGCTGACGCAGCAGGCGAAGCACTCCCAGGTCGTGCTGTTCCGGCGGGTGAACGACGATCTGGTGGAAACGCGGCTGCTCAATCTGAAGAAAATGCTGAAGGAGAGCGGGCTGAAGGAAGATGCTCATCTTCGGCCGGGAGACATGGTTTTTGTCCCACAGAATTCGATTTCGAAAATCGCCCGCTTTTTGAGCAAACCTTCCGTCAGCACGTATTTCAATCCCACTCAATTCTAGAAAAGGAATTTCTCAGACTCGCATGCCATCAGACGAAGACCCATATCGCGGGCGGGAGCCAGCGCCCATGCCGACCATGCGGGAGTTGGCCATGGTGCTGTTCCGCCAGAGACGGGTCTTCGTCTGCGTCTCAGGGCTGGTCCTGGCGATCGCCGTCCTGTATGCGTTTGAAGGGACAAAATACCAGGCCAACATGAAAGTGCTGGTGCGGAGGGGGCGTGCGGATGCCCCGGTGAGCGCAGCGGAAAGCGCTCCGCTGGACCTGACGCGGATGGCAGTCACGGAAGAGGAACTGAATTCCGAGGTGGAGTTGCTGCGGGATGATGAGGTCCTGCGGCGTGTGGTGGAGGAAACCGGCGTGGGTGGGCGCGACTGGTTTCATTTTTTGCGGCTCAACGAAGGGCACGCGCAGCGCGTGGAGCGCGCGGCGCGCCGGCTGGCCACGAAGCTGCAAGTCCAGCCAGTGAAGAAAACGAACTTGATTGCAATCAGCTACGCGTCGGCCGATCCCCGGGCCGCGGCGAAAGTGTTGCAGTCGGTAGCGAGTGCTTACCTCGAGAAGCATATGGAGGTGCACCGGCCGGCCGGGCAGGTCCGCTTCTTCGACCAGCAACGTGGCGAATCGAGACTGCAACTGGAAGAGGCGAAGGGGCAGCTGCTGCAGTTCACAGAGAGGCATGGAGTGGTAGAGGCCGCACAGCAGCGTGATCTGGCGCTGCAGAAACTGAGCGAGGTGGATGCGAGCTACCGGCAGACGCGAATTGATCTGGCGGAGACGCAACAGCGCGTGTGGGAACTTGGGGACGAAGTCGCAAAGTTGCCGGAAAGAACCACGACGCAAGTTCGCATCTCCGACAACCCAGAGTTGCTCAAGTCGCTGAAGGCGAGCTTGTTGGATTTGCAGCTGAAGCGGACCCAGCTGCTGACGAAGTTCGAGCCCAGCCATCGTCTGGTGCAGGAAGTCGATCAGCAGATCGCACAGACCGAGGCGATGATCGCCTCTGAGAACGCACTCCCGTTGCGGGATGAGACTACGGACAAGAATGTCCACTACGAATGGGCGAAGTCAGAATTGCAGCGGGCACAGGTGCAATTGAAGGCCTTGCAGGCGCGGGAGGCCGCGACTGCTATTCAGGAGGCTGCTTACCGGGGGATGGCGCGGCAACTGGGCGAGGATGCGATCACCCAGGATGATTTGCTCAGCACCGAGAAGGCCGCGCAGGAGAACTATCTTCTCTACATGAAGAAGCAGGAAGAGGCCCGGATGGACGATGCGCTGGATGAGCGAGGCATCGTCAATGTAGCGATTGCGGAGCATCCGGTAGTTCCGGCATTACCGCTGTGGTCGGCATGGGCAGTGCTGGCGATGGGGTTGGCTGCCGCCGGAGCGGCAGGCACGGGCGCGGCATTTGCCGCGGACTACCTGGACCCCGCGTTTCGCACTCCAGAGGATGTGCTGGCGTACTTGAACTCTCCCGTGTTGGCATCGCTGCCGCGACGGGCAAGAGGAAGTCTATCCGCATGAGAGAAGGAATCATGAGCGCGGGAGTGTTGTTTGGGCGAAGCGCCACGGAGGAGGTGCGCTTCGAGGAGGAGAGCGTTCCGCAGGCGTCGGGATGGAATCCGGAAGACTTTGCACGTTCGCAAATCCGAGTCTTGGTCCGGCGAGTCTTCTTTGCAAATGTCGAGCGACCGGTGAGGCAGGTGGTATTCAGCGCCATGGACCCGGTGACGGATGTGAAGAGCATCTGCCGGCAAGTTGGTGAGGCGCTGGCGCAGGAGACCGCGGGCAGTGTCGCCCTCGTGGGAGAGCATCCGCAGGTGTTGCGGAGATCCGGAGAACGTATCGGTCAAAGAATCCGGATGGAAGTACGTCGCTGCGCCAGTCTGCGACTCGGCTGCAGAGCCAATCTGTGGCTGGTGCCGGCTCCGGAAGAGCATGGAGCTGCGGGGCACGGCCGTGGGTTTGCATTCATATCTGGGCGCCGTGCGCAGAGAGTTTGACTATTCGATTCTGGAAGGACCGCCGGCGGGAGAGTCGAACGAAGCAACGTCGATGGCGCAGTTCGCGGATGGAATCATTCTGGTGTTGTCGGCCGGCAGCACGCGCCGGGTGGTGGCGCGGAGGATCAAAGAGATGCTTGAGGCCGCGCAGGCGCGCGTCCTCGGGACCGTCCTGACCGACCGGGTGTTCCCCATTCCCGAAAGGATCTACCGGCGGTTGTAGAGCAAAACCAGCAAGCGGAAGGGATTTGAGATGTCTTCGCCATTACTGCATCCCGGGGAACAGAAGGCGCAGGTTGTCGACTGGGCACGGTTGATCCCGGGAGAGACCCAAGTGTTTCGCGGGGGCGCGAAGAAGCCGGCTCAGCGGGTTCGAGCCTGCACGCAGGAAAAGGTGGCGGAGATTGAAACGAGAGTGGTGGGGGCGCCGGCGAATGCGCTGACCTTGCTGATCCCTGGTCCGCTGCAGAATCGAATGGCGTGGCGATGGGTGCGCTCGACGGCGGCTGACTTCTCGCTGGTAACGCTGAATTGGCTGTTGATTGGCGCGCTGCTGGTACCGCTCCGAGTGCTGTTTCCGCATGTGCGGTCGTTCGGGTATGCCGCCGGGGCGCCGGTTTCTCTATTGGGGATCGCATTGCTGCACGCGGCGTTGATCACGTTGATGGGCTACTCCGAGGGACTCCATGCCAGAGTCGGCGACTTGAGGAGGCAGGCTCGCATTCTCGGCAAGTCAATCCTGTGGGCAACAGCGTTGATGTGTACCGCCTACGGTTTGCAAGGAGTTCCCTGGACCATCTGCGCCTTGTTCTGTGGGGCGGGTGTGCTGCACTTTGGAGCGCTATGGACCTGGCGCTGGCAGAGCGGGTGGCAGAACGGTTCTGCGCGGCGCGGCGCAGACATGAGGAACGTGCTGATCGTGGGGGCGGGAGGAGTAGGAAGGCGCGTGGCGTCGTACGTAGAGGGGCATCCTGAAGCCGGGCGAACGGTGTGCGGGTTCCTGGACAACGACCGCCCCCTGGGCAATGGAGTGATCGGGCGCGTCAGCGATTTGGCCCGGATGGCCCGCACCGGATTTGTAGACGAGGTGATTCTGGCGGCACCGCACGATCGAAGCTTGACCGTGCAGGTAGTGCGCGAAGCGCAGCGTTTGCGGCTTGACGTGGAGATTGTCCCAGAGTTGTTCGGATGCAAGCCGGCCGGTTTGGAGATCGATCGGGTAGGTGATCTGCCTGTGATTTGCCTGCATGAGGAACGATTGCCGGCGGCGGGGCTGGTGTTGAAACGAGTGGTGGATGTTGCGGGCGCAGGGTTGGCACTCGTGGCGCTGTCGCCGCTGCTGGCAATCATTGCCGGGTTGATCAAGCTGGATTCGCAGGGACATGTTTTGTATTCCGCGCAGCGGGCGGGTCGGAAGGGGCGGCTGTTCCGCTGCTACAAGTTTCGCACCATGGTGAGTGACGCGGATTCGCTGAAGGACCAACTGCGACGCACTAACCAGAGGTCGGGGCCATTCTTCAAGATCGTGGAGGATCCGCGGGTCACGTGCATCGGGCGAGTACTGAGGCGCTACAGCGTGGATGAGTTGCCTCAACTCTGGAACGTTGTGAAGGGAGACATGAGTCTGGTGGGGCCCAGGCCGCATCCGCTGGACGATGTGGCAGGGTACGAGATCGAGCACCTGGCACGGCTCGACGTCACGCCGGGAATCACCGGCTTGTGGCAGGTAACAGCGCGCCGCGATCCGTCGTTTGAGAGGGGCATGGAATTGGATCGGGAATACATCCGGACCTGGAGCCTGGGTTCAGATATGCGAATTCTGCTCAAAACATTTCTGGCCGTGGTGCAGGGGAGCGGGGACTGATGCAGTCGCTTTCGCTGAGACTGGCACGGCCGGGAATCGGCGTCGATTTGTCGGTTTGGGCGGTGGGCATTTCTCTGCGTCCCCTGCAAGCACTTATGGTTGCGCCCTCGTTGCTTTTTTTTGCGATGCTGACGGCGATGTTGCTGCGGCACCAGAATGTACCGTTCTACGAGATTGACCGCGTGCTGTTCGGGCTTCTCGTGCTGGGAGTCGTAGGACGAGCGATGGTCCTGCGGCAACGGCTATTCGTGGTGGAACGAATCATTTGGCCGATGCTTGGACTGATAGTGCTGGCCCTGGCAACCGTGATTCGACAACCGTTCGATAGCGAGACCTGGAGCCTGCTGGCGTCGAAGTTCCTTGTTCCGTTCGCGCTTTTTCACGCGGCGGGGCTCGTGTTCACAGAGGAAAAGAAATTCCGGCAGTTTGAGCTGTACGCGTTGCTGGTGCTGGCCTACCTGAGCTTCACGGCAATCGCGTTCCTGTCGGGCGCACGAGCCTTGATTTTTCCCCGTTTCATTCTGGATGAAAGCCTCGGGTTTCATGCAGACCGGGCGCGGGGACCGTTCTTGCAGGCGGTAGCGAATGGCGTCTCGTTAAACATTCTTGGGTTGGTCGCTCTGCATGCGTATCAGCGAGGAAGTGCGCGAGGCCGAAAGATCGTGGTTTTGTTAGCCTCCGTGCCGGTCGCGATCCTGGCCACGATGACGCGGGCGGTCTGGTTGTCGTATGCCGGATCTGTCATGGCGCTGATTTTTCTTTCAAAGAACCGGGCGTTGCGTCGTGCGTGCGTGGGGCTGGCGTTGATGGCGGGCGTAGCGCTGGCGGTGGTTCTGAGCTCGCACGAGATGGGCGGTGCGTTTGGCGACCGACTGGAAGAACGTGAACCTGTGGATTTTCGTGTCGCAGTTTATGCGGGCAGTTGGCAAATGTTTTTGGATCGGCCGCTGATGGGATGGGGCTTTCACCAGATGCCGGACGAGTTGCCCCGGTATGTCAGTGACTACAAAGATAAGGTTTTGTATCCGCACAACACGTACCTGGAAGTGCTGGTAGAGGAGGGGGTAGCGGGGCTGGCGCTGTATCTGTGGCTGATGTGGGAGATGTGGCGACTGGGCCGAGGCCCTATTCCGGCCGGGGAGAAAGGCGGGTTCCTCGATCTGCAATTTCACCGTATGTGGCCCATTCTGCTGGCCGTGTATTGGTTGAATGCGGCCCTGGTTGTCATGAGCTATCAATTCGTGAACGCTTTGCTGTTCACGATGGCCGGCATGCTGGCGGCGCAGCGCCGCAGAGCGGAGGGATTCCTACGCTAACAGTCGCGTATCTCGCCAATGAGTTTCCGTCTGCCGTCGAGCCTTACGTGGTCGAAGAGATCGAGGAGTTGCGCAGGCTGGGGATCCGCGTGATTGCGGGCAGTGTGCGGAAGACTGCTCCAGATGGAGCCTCGGGGTACAAATGTAAGCCGCAAATCGAATTGCGCCCGCCGCACGGAGCCATTCTGCTACGCGCCATGTGGCTCTGCCTCCGGCGCATGAAACTTATCACGCCGCTGATTTTTCGTGTGGTGTTTCACGGCAGGGAGGGACCGATCAAGCGGATAAAGGCATTGGCCCACACCTGTCTGGGCGCCTGCTATGCCGTGCTGCTGGAAGGGCGCGGGGTTGATCATATCCACGTGCACCACGGCTATTTTGGTTCGTGGATTGCGATGGTGGCGGCGCGGCTCCTAGCCGTGGAATTCAGCATGACGCTCCACGGGTCCGATCTGCTGCTCCATGGAACGTATCTTGACGCCAAGCTGGAGAACTGCGGGTTTTGTCTGACGGTGTCGGAGTATAACCGGCGCTACATTCTGCGACGTCATCCCGAGATCGATGCGAAGAAGGTGATCCTGGCGCGCCTGGGAGTGGACGTATCGAAACGGGCGGCTCTCGCAGGCCCACGAACACGAACGAATGGTGATCCATTCACGATTCTGGCGGTGGGCCGGCTGCACGAAGTGAAGGATCACGCTTTTCTGGTTCGAGCTTGTGCCCAACTTCGCAATCGCGAAGTGCCGTTCGAATGCTGGATCGCGGGCGAGGGACCGGAGCGCCGCAGGCTGGAAGCGCTGATCCGACGGGCGGGCCTGGATGGACGAGTCGGGCTTCTGGGACATGTGCCGCGCGAACAGATGGATTCGTTGTATGACCGGGCCGACGTGGTGGTGCTGACCAGCCGGAGCGAAGGAATTCCTCTGGTGCTGATGGAGGCAATGGCGCGCAGCAAGATCGTTCTGGCTCCGGCGATCACCGGGATTCCCGAACTGGTGATTCCAGGAAAGACGGGATTTTTATACGAACGAGGATCGCTGGATGATTTCGTCGATCGCGTGCTCTTCATTCGATCGCTTCTGCAGGCGGCAGATCATCGCGATGCTCGTCCTTACATTCTTTCGGCGGCCCGGAAACTGGGTTGGGTAAGGCATGCCGCGCGGTCGCACGTTTGGCACAACTTCAACCGCAGCAAGAATCTCGAATCATTCGGCGACTTATTTGTGCGGCGGATCGCCCCGCAGACAGAGAGTATTCCTGATGAGAATTTTGTACTGCAACAAGTATAACTATCCCTTCAGCGGGACTGAGGTCTACCTCTTCGAATTGATGGAACTGATGCGGGCGCAGGGCCATGAGGTGGCGCTGTTTTCGATGGCCGATCCGCGAGGGGCGCCGACTCCGTACGATCGATACTTCGTGCCGCACATCGACTTCAATGCGGAGGCGGGATGGTGGCAGAAGGCGCGTCGGGCCGGACATGCCATCTATTCCAAAGACGCGCGCCAGCGGATTCGGGCGATGATCGCGGAGTTCAAGCCGGATGTTGCCCACGTGCGCAACATCTATCACCACTTGTCGCCGTCGATCTTGTGGGAACTGAACGCCCAGAACGTTCCGGTCGTCTATCACCTGAATGATTTCAAACTGTTGTGTCCGAGTTACAACCTGGTGTCGCAGGGCGAAGCATGCGAGGCCTGCCAGGGTGGCGAGTTCTGGCATGCGTTGCGATCAAGATGCCATCCGGGACTGGGAGCGCGGATGACCTTGACCACCGAGGCCTACGTGCATCGCTGGCTGAGGACGTACCGCAAGTGCGTGGACTTGTTCCTGGCGCCCAGCCAGTTTGTTCGCGACAAGTTTGTGGAGCATGGTTGGGATGCCGACAAATTTCAGGTCTTGCCCCATTTCCAGCAGATTCACCCTTTGAAGGAGTCGCAGGGAGAGGACCGACGGCTTCTGTACTTCGGGAGGCTGTCGGCGGAGAAGGGAGTCGAT
The DNA here is from genome assembly GCA_963701935.1 of uncultured Acidobacteriaceae bacterium. Classification (GTDB taxonomy): domain Bacteria; phylum Acidobacteriota; class Terriglobia; order Terriglobales; family Acidobacteriaceae; genus Sulfotelmatobacter. Next base: position 390,082 of record CAVPBT010000011.1, read on the forward strand.
GATTTGTTGCGGTCGATGCAACGTGTTCCGCAGATGCGACTGATCGTCGCTGGTGACGGGCCGCAGCGCGGAGAACTGGAACAATTGGCAGCGTCTCTGCGATTGTCGAACGTGGAGTTTGTGGGGCAGGTGGGGCGCGCGGAACTGGACTCCCTGATTTCGCGGTCCCGATTCACCGTCTTGCCGTCGCACGCGTACGAGACTTTGGGGAAAACGATTCTTGAATCTTATGCGGAGGGACGCGCGGTCGTGGCGTCAGATCTCGGATCGAGGCGAGAACTGGTTCATCCGGGCGAAACGGGACTTCTGTATCGAACAGGAGACGTAAATCAGCTCACGGAGGCAATCCAAACGTTAAGCGCGATGCCCGACGTGGCAGAGGAAATGGGCCGGGCCGGATGGGAAAGAGTGCGGCAGTTTCATACGCCAGAGGGGTACTATCAAAAGCTCATGAGTCTGTATGAAGGGTTAGTTGCGAACAAAGCGAAACGAGCAGAGAAATCAGACGCGATGCCTGAGCGACTGTCGACATCGCGACGAGCACCTGCGATTTGGAATGACCGAGCCATCGCGACCCCACAAAAGCGGAGGCTGCGGGTGGCGTTTATCGGTGGGCGGGGAGTGATCTCGAAATACAGCGGAATTGAGACCTATTACGAAGAGGTGGGGAAACGGCTGGTGCAGATGGGCCACGAAGTGACGGTGTATTGCCGAAATCACTTCACTCCGGCGCTGGCAGAACACAATGGCATGCGTCTGGTGCGGCTGCCCACGGTTCGGTCCAAGCATTTCGAAACCGTGATTCATACCCTGCTCAGCACGGTGCACGCGCTCACCCAGCGTTATGACGTGGTGCACTACCATGCGCTGGGGCCAGCCCTGTTTTCATTCCTTCCACGGTTGGTTGGAAAAAAGACCGTTGTGACCGTGCAAGGGCTCGACTGGCAGCGGAAGAAGTGGGGACGGCTGGCGTCGGTGGTGCTGCGATTGGGCGAGCGAGCGTCAGTACGGCTTCCCAACGGAACCATGGTGGTCTCGCAGACTTTACAACAACGGTACCGTGAAACTCACGGTGTCGAGGCGTTCTATGTCCCCAATGGCGGCTTGCTGCGGGAGCGGAGTGAGCCGAGGAAGATTCTGGAGTGGGGACTCGAACCGGGTAAGTACGTTCTCTTTCTCGGCAGGTTCTCGCCGGAAAAGGGCTGCCATCTGATGGTTGAGGCATTCGAACAGATCGACACCGATGTAAAGCTGGTGATGGCGGGGGCTGCCAGTTATTGCGACGACTACAGCCGCGAGTTGCGGACGCACGCGAGCGACCGTATTCGCATGCTCGATTGGGTTTCGGGTGAGACCCTCGATGAACTGCTGACCAATGCGATGGTCTTTGTCTTGCCGTCGGACCTGGAGGGGCTGTCGCTCGCGCTGTTGGACGCGATGGGAGCAGGCCTGTGTGTGCTGACCAGCGACGTTCCGGAGAACTACGAAGTGGTCGACGGGGCTGGATTCACCTTCCAGCGAGGGAGCGCGGCCGACCTGGCGGACCGCCTGCGTTTTCTGATTGCGAATCCCACCGTGCGCGAGGCCGCAGGGAAAACGGCGAAGAAGCGAATCGAAGAGCAATACCAGTGGCAGAAGGTCGCGGAAGATATCGAGAAGGCTTACTTCACGGTGCTGGGAGAGGAATTGGCAAGAACACAGATCAAGATGCCCAGCGTGCTGGCGCCAGCGGCCGGTGTTCGCGAAGGTACGGAACGGCGAGCGGGGTAGTCGACCGTGCTGGAGAAGGCGTTAGCTTCCGTGGCAGATGTGGCATAGAGCCGTGGCCCGCTGAAGAAATCGATCATCTGAGAGTAGGACGGGGTCACCCCCGTCCTTTTTTATTACAATCAATTGCGTTGCTCCGCTGAGCGCAGCCTTTCTGCGGCCGGCCACACTTCTCATGCAAAATACGATTCTGGTCACCGGGGGCGCGGGGTTCATCGGCTCCAATTTCATCCTGCAGCGGATGGAGGAACCGTCGGCATCGGTTGTCAATCTCGACAAGCTGACGTACGCGGGGAACCTGCACAATCTTGACGGTATCGCAGCAGACCGCCGCTATCAGTTCATCCACGGTGATATCGGCGATCGCGCTCTGGTGCGGCAGCTGCTGGAAACGCACCGTCCGTGGGCGATTGTTCACTTCGCTGCCGAAAGCCACGTGGACCGCTCGATCCGAGGGCCGGAAGACTTCATTCGCACGAATGTCGATGGCACGTTCGCGTTGCTCGAGGAGACTCGCGCGTACTGGAGCGCTCTGTCAGACGAACTGCGGAAGAGCTTCCGCTTCCTGCACGTTTCCACCGACGAAGTGTATGGTTCTCTCGGCCCAGACGATCCGCCCTTCAGCGAGAGCACGCCCTACGCGCCGAACAGCCCGTATGCCGCGTCGAAAGCCGCATCCGATCATCTGGTGCGGGCGTATCACCACACTTACGGTCTGCCGACGCTTACGACCAATTGCTCGAATAATTACGGACGCTTTCAGTTTCCAGAAAAACTGATTCCTCTGATGATCCTGAACGCGCGCGATGGGAAAGCGCTGCCGGTCTACGGAGATGGAAAGAACGTCCGCGACTGGCTTTATGTAGCGGATCACTGCGACGCGATTGCTACCGTGCTGAGGCGTGGGCGTCCTGGTGACACCTACAACATCGGCGGCTGGAACGAGAAGCCGAACCTCGAGATCGTGCACACGATCTGCGATCTGGTGGATGAGATGGCGCCACGCGCGGGTGGTTCGCGCCGCGATCTGATCACGTTTGTGAAGGATCGCCCGGGACACGACCGCCGCTACGCCATGGACGCGCGCAAGATTGAGCGCGAACTGGGATGGAAACCAAAGGCCACGTTTGAAAGCGGCATTCGCGAGACGGTTCGCTGGTATCTTGAGAATGAGGCGTGGGTGCGGGACGTGACCAGCGGAAGCTACCGGCAGTGGGTTGCGACGCACTATTCGTAGCGCGGAACGGAAAGAAAAATCTGATCATGGAAGAGAGCACGCGGTACAAAGGCATCATTCTGGCAGGCGGTTCGGGCACGCGCTTGTATCCGGTGACGCAGGTCATGGGGAAGAGTCTGCTTCCCGTATACAACAAGCCCATGATTTATTACCCGCTGTGCACGCTGATGCTGGCGGGGATCCGGGACATCCTTGTGATTTCCACTCCCGAGGATGCATCCAAGTTCGAGTCGTTGCTGCGCGATGGGAGCCAGTATGGGATTCGTCTGCACTATCAGGTTCAGCTCAAACCGGAGGGCATCGCGCAGGCCTTTCTGCTGGGGCAGGAGTTTCTGAACGGCAGCCCGTGTGCTCTTGTACTGGGCGACAACATTTTTTACGGGCACGATCTGGCGAAAGATTTGCGAGAGGCGGCGGGCAAAGCTCACGGGGCTCGGGTATTCGCGTATCCGGTGCATGATCCGGAGCGGTACGGGGTCGTCGAGTTTGATGCCAGCGGGCGCGCGTTGAGTATTGAGGAGAAGCCGAAGCAGCCGAAATCACGATACGCAGTTACGGGCCTCTATTTCTATGACGATCAGGTGGTGGAGATCGCAAAGTCGCTGAAGCCCAGTTCTCGTGGCGAACTCGAGATCACCGATGTCAACCGAACCTACCTGAAGAAGCAGCAACTGGAAGTTGTGGTGATGGGGCGGGGAATGGCGTGGCTGGATACGGGCACGCACGAATCGCTGATGGATGCAGCCCTTTACATTCAGGCCATCGAAAAGCGGCAGGGCCTGATGGTGGCGTGCCCGGAGGAGATTGCTTACCGGTCTGGGTACATTACTGCGGCAGAGGTAGAGAAGACTGGAGGCGCGATGAAGAACAGCAGCTACGGCGCGTACCTGCTGCAGTTGTTGCATGAGAGGGTATTCTGAGTGAGCACGGTTTCGGTGCCGCCGCAAGTGATGGATGCGATCAGAAAAATTCCGACGTCTCTGCCGGGGGTGGTCATTCTCGAACCGCGAGTGTTTGGGGATGAGCGTGGATTCTTTCTGGAAAGCTACAACGAAAAAGTTTTTGCCGACTTGGGGATCAAGGAGCAGTTCGTTCAGGATAATCATTCCGGTTCCCGGCGGAACGTGGTGCGCGGCCTGCACTATCAGATTAAACAGGCGCAGGGGAAACTGGTGCGCGCTGTGGAAGGCGAGATTCTCGATGTTGCGGTCGACGTGCGCCGCAGTTCTCCGACATTCGGTGGATGGGAAGCGGTGCGCCTGTCGGGTGAGAACAAACGCATGCTCTGGATCCCCGTAGGGTTTGCGCACGGTTTCCGCGTGATTTCCGAGAGCGCGCAGGTTCTCTACAAGGCGACCGACTACTACGCTCCTGAACATGAACGCACGCTGGCATGGAATGATCCGGACCTGAAGATTGACTGGGAACTGACGGGCGAACCCATCGTGTCGGTGAAAGACCAGCGGGGTGTTGCTCTGCGCGACGCTGAGACGTTCGAATAGACTCAGGAAGAAATCACTCAAATGAAAGCGATCGTTCTTGGAGCCTCGGGCCTTCTGGGCAAGGCGCTGATGCGCGAATGGGTTGGGGACGAAGTTGTCGGCCTGTCGTCGCACGACGTGGATATTCGCGACGCGGATCATGTGCAGGCGGTGTTGGAGAAGACGCGCCCTGTTTGGATTGTGCTGGCGGCCGCGTACACCAACGTTGACGATTGCGAGAGTCATCCGGAACTGGCCCTGGCGGTGAATCGCGCCGGCCCGGTGAATGTGGCCCAGGCTGCGAAGCATATTGGCGCGAAGCTGCTGTTCATCAGTTCTGACTACGTGTTCGACGGAAAGAAGACTTCTCCGTATGAAGCGGGAGATGCGCGCAATCCGCAGAGCGTTTACGGACGATCGAAAGCGGAAGCCGAGGTCCGCTTGCTGGAGTTGCTGCCGCAGTGCTGCATCGCGCGGACTTCGTGGTTGTTCGGCACCGGCGGGAAGTGTTTTCCCGGCACGATTCTGAAATTGGCGGCGACTCGGCCCGCGTTGGATGTGGTCGACGATCAGCGAGGGTGCCCGACGTATTCTGTGGACTTGTCGAGGGCGATCATCGGGTTGTGCCGCAACCACGTGAGCGGGATTGTGCATGTGACGAATACCGGGGATTGTTCGTGGTTTGAATTCGCCCGCGAGATCGTGCAGCGCGCAGGATTGCCGACCCAGGTACGCCCGGTCAGCAGTCAGCAAATGGCGCGTCCCGCGCCGCGTCCGGCGTATTCGGTTCTTTCGTCAAAGAGCCTGCAGCGGTATGGGATCACCCTGCCCACGTGGCAGGACGCGCTGCAGCGATATTTGCAGGAGCGCAAGGACTGAACGTTCTGGCTGGACGTTGCTTCGTCTTGGCTGAGGCTGTTACGATGCGGCGGGGTTCTCGCCAATTGAAGTCCATCCTCAATTACATTGACGGGCAGTTTGTCCGCGGGAAGCGGGAGTTTGCCGACGTGAACCCGGCGGACGGCAGCGTCATCGCGCAGGTCGCGGAGGCGGATCAGGATCTGGTCGATGCAGCTGTGAACGCGGCCCGCAAGGCGTTGCGAGGCGAGTGGGGACGGTGGGGAATCCGCGAACGCGCTGCGCGCTTGCATAAAGTCGCCGATGCAATCGAGGCGCGGTTCGATTGCTTCGTCGCAGCCGAGGTCGCTGATACGGGCAAGCCGGTTGCACTCGCTTCGAAGTTAGATGTTCCCCGCGCTGCGGCGAACTTTCGCGCCTTCGCGGACGCGATCAAGACGGCGGGGCTGGAGTCGTTCTACACAGAGACTCCCGATGGCAGGAATGCGCTGAACTACGCCGTCCGCAAGCCTTTGGGCGTCGTTGGAATCATCACTCCGTGGAATCTCCCTCTCTTGTTGCTCACCTGGAAAGTTGCGCCAGCGCTGGCCTGCGGTAATACTGTCGTCGTCAAACCCTCCGAGGAAACTCCGGCGACCGCGACTCTGCTGGCGGAAGCGATGAAAGAAGCAGGCATTCCTGACGGAGTTTACAACGTAGTCCACGGGTTCGGGCCGAACTCGGCAGGGGAATTTCTGACGCAACATCCGGACGTGAATGCGGTGACCTTCACTGGCGAGTCGCAGACTGGTGCGGCGATCATGAAGACGGTTGCAGCCACGTTGAAGCCAGTGTCGTTTGAACTTGGCGGAAAGAACGCAGCGATTGTTTTTGCCGATTGTGATTTTGAGGAAGCGGTGAATGGGATCAGCGAGGCCGCGTTTCTGAATACCGGGCAGGTTTGCCTCTGTGCGGAGCGGGTATACGTTGAGCGCGCAATTCTGAATCGTTTTGTCGATGCGCTGAAGCGCAAAGCTGAGAGCCTGCGGCTGGGATCGCCGTTGGAAAAGACAACGGAGCTTGGGCCTCTGATTTCGTCGCAGCATCGCGAGAAAGTGCTCTCCTATTTCCGTCTGGCGCGTGAAGAGGGAGCGGAAGCAGTCACCGGCGGGGGCATTCCCCAGTTTGGCAATGCGCTCGACAAGGGTTACTACGTGCAACCGACGATTTATGCTGGGTTGCCGGAATCGGCGCGCTGCGTGAAGGAAGAAATCTTCGGACCGGTGTGCCATATCGCTCCCTTCGACATGGAAGAGGAAGCAGTAAGCATGGCGAACGATACGAAGTATGGCCTGGCCGCGTCGATCTGGACGACGAATCTGAAGCGTGGACATCGTGTCGCGCAGCAGATGAATGTGGGCATCACCTGGGTGAACTGCTGGTTCTTGCGCGACCTGAGGACGCCGTTCGGCGGCGTGGGACTTTCAGGGATCGGACGCGAAGGCGGCATGCATTCGCTGAATTTTTATTCGGAACTGAATAATATTTGCATTCAGCTGTAAGGTGGAGTGGGCGGGCGGAAGCGCTGACATGGGGAAAGTTTCAAGCAAGGTGATTGCGGGAAAGGCGAAGCCGCGCGGCAAGTATCCGCACGTGAAGCGCGCAGGCGATTTTCTCTTCGTGTCCGGGACAAGCGCGCGCCGGGCCGACAACTCGATTGCGGGCGCAGAGGTGGACGAATTCGGAACGACGCATCTCGATATACGAGCGCAGACAAAAGCCGTCATTGAGAACGTGCGCGACATTCTCAAGAGCGAGGGCGCGCAGTTGGAAGACGTTGTGGAGGTGACTTCTTACCTCGTAAACATGAACGATTTCGCGGGCTACAACGAGGTGTATGGCGAGTACTTCGGCTACGATGGGCCGGCTCGAACCACGGTGGCCGTACACCAGTTGCCGCATCCGCATTTGCTGATTGAAATCCGAGCCATGGCGTACAAGCCGGAGAAAACGAAATAAGGGGGCGCAATGCCGTCCATCAAGAGTCTCAAGGCGTTCAATTTTCAGGGCTGGATCGAAGAGAATAGGGAGAAGTTTAAACCGCCGGTGGGCAATGCGCAGGTGTGGGAAGACGGTGAGATGATGGTCACCGTGGTGGGCGGCCCCAACCACCGGCGCGATTACCACGACGATCCCACCGAAGAATTCTTCTATCAGTTGAAGGGGAATATTTTTCTTCGCATCATGGAGACTTCCGGCAAGCCACCGCTTGAGATTCCGATTAAAGAGGGCGAGATTTTTCTTCTGCCGAAGCATATGCGGCACTCTCCGCAGCGATTGCAGGAAGGCAGCATCGGCGTTGTTGTAGAGATGCCGCGCCCTGAGGGGGCCATGGATGGCTTCGAATGGTATTGCCAGAATTGTCATCAGCTGGTGCATCGCGCGGAAGTAAAGCTGAAAAGTATTGTGCGCGATCTGCCACCCTTGTTTGAGCAGTTCTACAGCAATGAGAGCCTGCGTAAATGCAAGCACTGTGGAGCGGTTCATCCCGGCAAGCAGTGAACATGCCAGTCATCGATATCCATAATCATTTCTTTCCGCGTAGCTGGCCCGACCTGGCGGCGCGTTACGGCACTCCCAACTGGCCGTGGATCAAGCACACCGAGCCGGGGAAGGCCGAGATCATGGTGGGCGATCGATTCTTCCGCCAGATCTATTCCGCGTGCTGGGACCCGGAAGTGCGGCTCAATGAAATGGACCGGGACGGCGTCGAGGTGCAGGTTCTCTCGGCCACGCCGGTGCTGTTTGCGTATGAGCGTCCGGTGGAGCACGCGCTGGATTGCGCGCGCTTGTTCAACGATGCGGCTCTGGAGTTGTGCGCGCAGGGCAAGGGCCGGCTGAAATCACTCTGCCAGGTTCCGCTACAGGATATCGACGCGTCATGTAAGGAACTGAGCCGGTGCATGCGTGCGGGGCATCTTGGGGTGCAGATCGGCAATCACGTTGGCGAGAAAAATCTCGATGATCCCGGGATAGGGACGTTCCTGCATCATTGCGCGGATGAAGGCGCCGCCGTGCTGGTTCATCCGTGGGACATGTTCGCTCCCCAGCGTATGCCGAAGTACATGATGCCGTGGACCGTGGGCATGCCCGCGGAAACACAGCTTGGCATCGTGGCAATGATTCTGGGCGGAGCGTTCGACAAGCTGCCGAGGAATCTGCGCATTTGCTTCGCGCATGGGGGAGGAAGTTTTGCGTTCCTGCTGGGGCGTCTGGAAAACGCGTGGCAGCATCATCCCGTGGCGCACGGCGTCTGTGAGTTGCCTCCGAGCCAATACTTAAATCGCTTCTCCGTGGATTCGGCGGTGTTCGATGACCGCGCTCTGCAGTATTTGGTCGGAACCATGGGAGCAGAGCGCGTGATGCTGGGCTCGGACTATCCGTTCCCTCTGGGCGAACATCGCGTGGGGTTGCTGATTCGATCGAGTTCTTTGCCTGCTCGCGCAAAAGATCGCCTGCTGGGCGCGAATGCGCTGGAATTTCTGGGTCTGCGGAGTGAGAGTACAGCCGCAACAAGCATCACCACGGCAGGTGACGGAACACCCATCGTGCCGCAGGCGGAGCAACTCACTTACAGTTCGTATCTCAAGGTTCCGGAACTGCTGAAGCTGCAGCATTCGCAGTCGACGCCGCAGCATCATGATGAGCTTCTGTTCATCATCGTGCATCAGACTTACGAGTTGTGGTTCAAGGAATTGCTGCACGATCTGGACGCGGTGGTCGCGAATCTGCGGGCTGCGGGGGCGAATCCCGAGTCGCGGGACGAAGTCTATGAAGCGGCGCGATTGCTGCGGCGTTGCACGGAAATTACGCGCGTGCTGGTGGAGCAGTTCACGATTCTGGAAACGATGCTGCCCACGCACTTCCTGGCGTTTCGCGGCAAGCTGGAGCCGGCCAGCGGATTCCAGTCAGAACAATTTCGCGAGCTGGAGTTCCTGTGCGGTTTGAAAGACGAGAAAATGTTGCGCTATCACCGGCCGACTCCGGAAGCCCATGCGCTGCTGGAACGCAGACTGCGCGAGCCTTCGCTGCACGATGTGTTCTTTGATGCATTGCGGACCATGGGCAAGCTGCAGGTGGAGGAGAGCGCGACTGAGCGCGAGCGATTCGACGCGCGGGCCAGGGCAGTGCTCGCACTGTATCGGGACGAGCGCAGCCACCGTGACTGGATTGATGTGTGCGAGCGGCTCACGGAGTTTGATGAATTGGTCGTGAGCTGGAGACTGCGGCACATTCAACTGGTGGAGCGCATAATCGGCGTGCGCATGGGGACGGGGGGAAGTGCCGGGGCGTCGTACTTGAAGCTGACGCTGGACAAGAAATTCTTTCCCGAGTTATGGGAGGCGCGGACATTGCTCACGGAGTAGCAGCGTTTCCTGAAAAAGTCTGAATCAGCCCTCATAATCATGACAAGTAAGGCCGAAACGATCTCACTGATTGGCGCCGGACTCAACGGGCCGCTGCTGGCACTGGGGCTAGTCAAGCGCGGTTTCCGCGTTGAGATCTACGAGAGACGGCCGGACATGCGGCGCGTGCGGATGAGCGCGGGCCGGTCGATCAATCTGGCGCTCTCTACCCGCGGGATTCATGCACTCACCGAAGCGGGCCTGTGGAGCGAGATGCGGCAGATCATCATTCCGATGAAGGGGAGGATGATGCACTCGACCACGTCCGAGCTCACGTTTCAGCCCTATGGGAAGGATGAGGCGGAGGTGATCAATTCGATTTCTCGCGCCGAATTGAATATCGCGCTCATGAATGCCGCGGAGAAGCAAGGCGTAAAGATCCATTTTCAACAGCGCTGCACCGGGATTGATCTCAGGACCGGAATGTTGCATCTACGCGATGAGCGGACCGGAGACGACCAGACGGTTGGTTCCACGGTGGTGATCGGTTGCGACGGGTCAGCGTCGGCGATTCGCGGCGAGATGCTCAAGATGAAGTTCAATTTCTCGCAGCAGTATCTCGACTATGGGTACAAGGAGCTGACCATTCCGGCCGGACCCGACCGACGGCACGTGCTGGCGACCGATGCCCTGCACATCTGGCCGAGGGGCAACTACATGCTGATCGCGCTGCCCAACATCGACGGGACGTTTGCGTGCATTTTGTTTCTGCCGTTTGAGGGGCAGGACAGCTTTGCCGAGTTGACCACGCCCGCTGCAGCGACTGAGTTCTTTCGATCGCGATTTCCGGACACAATCTCCATCATGCCCGGACTGGTGGACAACTTCTTCGCCAATCCCACGGGTGCGATGGTCACAATCAAATGTGCGCCGTGGCATGTTCAGGGAAAATCTCTGCTGTTAGGGGACGCGGCGCATGCCATCGTTCCGTTCTTCGGACAGGGAATCAATTGCGGTTTTGAAGACTGCACCTGCTTCCTGGGATTGCTCGATCGCCACGGAGCCGACTGGGAGCGCGTTTTCACCGAGTTCGAGAAGGCGCGAAAGATCAATACCGATGCGATCGCGGACTTGGCGGTTGAGAATTTTGTGGAGATGAGAGACCGCGTCGCCGACCCGCGCTTTTTGCTTCGAAAGAAGGTTGAGCGTGCCTTGGAAGCAAGATATCCGCAGCTGTTCGTGCCGAAATATGCGATGGTTACGTTTCATCGCGTTCCATACGTGACTGCGTTGAAACGAGGGCATGTGCAGGACCGCATGCTTTCGGAGCTGTGTGACCGGATCGGGCGTGTGGAGGATCTCGACTGGAATAGAGCCGACCAATTGATTCGCGGCGAGCTCACGCCGCTGGAGTTGGTTTCGTGAGGGGCACGCCGTTTCATGCCGGCGAAAGTTTTGCGGTTGCAATGGACGCCCGCGATCCTCTGGCCCATTTTCGCAAGCGCTTCTACATTCCAAAAACGCGGCAGGGCGAAGACTCTATCTATTTGTGCGGTCACTCGCTCGGGCTGCAACCCAAAACGGCGAGTTCGTATCTCGACCAGGCACTGCAGGACTGGGCAGAACTCGGAGTGGAAGGTCATTTTCAGGCGAAGAACCCGTGGATGCCCTATCACCGGCTGCTCACGCAGCAAACCGCGGAACTCGTGGGAGCACGGCCGGGCGAAGTCGTTGTGATGAATTCGCTCACGGTGAATCTGCACTTGATGATGGCATCGTTCTATCGCCCGACAGCCGGGCGACACAAGATTCTGGTCGAGTGCGGTGCTTTTCCTTCGGATCAGTACGCGGTGAAGTCCCAGATCCGCTATCACGGATTTGATCCTGCATCATCGCTTCTGGAGCTTGTGCCTCGCGACGGCGAATCCAGCGTGCGCGACGAAGATGTCGAGTCGCTGATCGACCGCGAAGGTGATTCGATTGCGCTAATCCTACTCGGAGGAGTGAACTATGCCACGGGACAGGTATTCGACATGGCGGGAATCACCAAGGCCGGGCAGCGCAAAGGATGCGTCGTTGGGTTTGATCTGGCGCACGCCGCCGGAAACATACCGCTGGATCTCCATGATTGGGGACCGGACTTCGCGGTGTGGTGCAGCTACAAATATTTGAACGGTGGTCCGGGATGCGTTGGGGGATGCTTTGTTCACGAGCGGCATGCGCGCGAATGGGCTCGGCCGCGTTTCGCCGGTTGGTGGGGACACGATGAGAAGACTCGATTCCAGATGGGACCCGACTTTCAACCGATGGAAGGAGCCGAAGGCTGGCAGCTGAGCAATCCTCCGATACTGGCGCTAGCGGCATTGCGTGCCTCGATGGAGATCTTTTCCGAGGCGGGGATGGAGCCGTTGCGCGCTAAGAGCGTGTCGCTCACCGGATACATGGAGTTTTTGCTCGGTCAAAAGTTGTCCATGGAATTCTCGATCATCACGCCGGGCGAGCAACAGAAGAGAAGAGGCGCCCAACTCTCCATCCGATTGCCCCAGGGCCGCAAATTGTGCGATCGGTTGGCGACGGAAGGAGTGATCGGAGACTGGCGCGAACCCGACACCTTCCGGGTCGCCGCCGTGCCCCTATACAACTCATATCAAGACGTTTACCGTTTTGTGCAGCGATTCTCGGCGGCACTTTCGTAAGCCAATACCACCACCTTCGTCTGTTTCGCCTAATTACTTCGGTAACACACCTCCGCTATCCAGGAAACATACAATCGGAAACGTGGGAAATCCTCCGCTCCAGCACGCCCGGAAGTGGACGGCCATCGTGTGCACGGTGGTTGCCGTTCATGTCGTGCTGTCGATATTCGCGCCGCGCGGATTTGCTCTCACAGCCTTCGGCGACATCCTGCAGAACTTCATTCTGCTTTGCGCAACCGTCGGCGTCTTCGTCAACATGCGAGCCGCTTCTCCAAAGGCCCGGCTCTTCTGGACGCTGATTGGGCTGGGCTTGGGGATGTGGCTGGCGTCGCAAGTCATGTGGACCTATATCGAGGTCTACCTGCGACATGAAGCGCCCAATCCATTTGTCGGTGATGTCATTTTGTTCCTGCATGTTGTTCCCATGATGGCGGCAGTAGCCATCCAGCCGCATGTGCAACAAAGCGACCGTTCGATGCGCGTGGGGACACTTGACTTTGCACTCCTGCTGACGTGGTGGCTGTTCCTTTATCTCTTCGTCGTTATTCCGTGGCAGTACGTGCACCCGGTTGAAGTCGTATACGGCCGGAGCTTTGATCTGCTCTACGTATGTGAAGAGCTGGTGTTGGCGGCGGGTCTGGTGATGGTGTGGCGGCGCAGCCGGGGAGCGTGGCGAAGCATCTACTTCCATCTTTTCGTCGCCACGTTGATCTATTGCGTCGCCTCGCTCATGGCCAGCGAAGCCATCGACTTGCACCTCTACCACACGGGGAGCCTGTTCGACGTGCCGCTGGTGGCTGGGATGGCGTGGTTTGTCCGCATCGGGTTCCAAACGCATGAGGCCGACACCGAGAGTCCAGTGGAGGAGTTTGCCACCCGAAGCTACGGAATTTGGAAAGCGCGTCTGGCCATGGTTGCCGTATTCGTTACACCGCTCATGATGTTGTGGGCGCAATTTGGCGGCGACGCACCTCAAAGAGTTCGGACGTATCGCCTCTGGCTGACGGTCGCGGTCATGCTTGTGATGGGCGTGCTGGTATTTCTCAAGCAGCATCTCCTGGATCAGGAGTTGCTCAGCCTGCTGCGACTGTCGCGACACAACCTGGATGAAATGTGCAGGCTCAAGGATGAACTGGAGAATAAAGAACATTCCTTGCGCTGGCATAGTCTTGAGTTGCAGCGGAAGAATCTGGAACTGCAGGAAATTTCTTTTACCGACGTACTAACAGGAGTGTGGAACCGGCGCTATCTGGAAGAGATCATTACCGCCGAGGCCGGGCAGGTGTTGCGGAATTACCAGAGGGCCAGGGGAAGCGATATCCGGAAACTCGATCACCGCGACCTGGTATTCATCATGGTAGACGTGGACTTCTTCAAGAAAGTAAACGATCGTCATGGTCATCCTGCCGGAGACCGGCTGCTGCAACTCGTCGCGCAAAGACTCTCCACCGTCGTGCGCAAGTCTGACGTTCTGGTGCGCTGGGGCGGAGAAGAGTTCCTCATCATGAGCCGTTCAACCGATCCGTCAGGAACTCCTGCATTCTGCGCGCGAGTTCTGGAAGTGATGGCCTCGGAACCGTTCGATCTCGGCCACGGCATTTCGGTGTCCAAGACCTGCTCGGTCGGTTGGGCGGCGTATCCCTGGAGCCGCGGCGCATACGAAGCGATTTGCGCGGAGGAATCGATTGCATTGGCCGATGCGGCTCTGTATCGCGCCAAGGACCTGGGCAGAAATCAAGGCGTGGGTATTGTAGCGACCGAGGCTGCCGCTCAACATCCCGATACCGTTAACTTGGTGTCAGTGCGAGAGGGCAATCCGCCGCTGGCGCGAACAATTAGAACCGCGTGCCCAGTCCCGGCCCAGTTCGTGGAAGCGCAGACTGAACCAGTGGAACATGTCGATCAGTCCAAAACGTAGGCTTCTCGCCCACGTGCAATCCAGTCTGAAATACTCCGAGACCAAAGGCGCTTGACCTGTGCGAGCGTGTTGACTACATTGAGTAGCCGGCCTCATGGCTGCCAAGGCAAACATACTCATGACTGCAAAGAATTCTTCACGCAAAACGGGCCTCCATCAGAAGGCGCAACTGATGTCCGCATCGGAAATCGAACGCACGCTAGTGCGGCTGGCGTACGAAATTGTGGAAAAGAACGGCGGGGTCGAAGGCCTGGGACTCGTCGGCATTCGACGCCGTGGAGTTCCGATCGCAGAACGACTGGGCAAAATCATCACGCGAATCGAAAACGCGAAGGTTCCCGTTGGGTCCCTGGATATCACGTTCTACCGCGACGATCTCTCCACATTGGGACCCAAGCCGGTGGTGCAGGAAAAAGAGATCGGATTTGAGATCGAGGACAAAAACATCGTACTGGTCGATGACGTTCTGTTTACCGGACGCACGACGAGGGCGGCCCTCGATGCCCTGTTTTCACATGGCAGGCCGCGGCGAGTACAGTTGTGCGTGCTGATCGACCGCGGGCATCGGGAGATCCCGGTCGAGGCGACCTTCGTGGGCCGCAATGTGCAGACCACATCGAACGAGGTGATCGAGGTCAAATTGACCGAGATTGACGATGCAGAAAAAGTGCTACTGATGGAGAAGTAGAGCGGCGAAAAATCTACTGAAATGAAAGAAGGACGGTGGTCATTGGCCACCGTCCTTTTCCTTTTCGGGTTTCAATCTGCTGGCGATCGCCGCTAAGCAATTCTCGTGCAGACGGCTTTCGTTTGCGTGTAGAGGTTGAGAACATCGTGTCCCATTTCGCGTCCCCATCCAGACTGCTTGTATCCTCCGAACGGCAGAGCCGCATCGAAGATGTTGTAGCAGTTGATCCAGACGGTTCCGGCGCGAAGTTGTTCCGCCATGCGGTGCGCCTTGCCGATGTCACGCGTCCACACGGCAGCAGCTAAGCCGTAGTCGCTGTTGTTGGCGCGGACAACGATTTCTTCGGGATCGGAGAAAGGCATAGCCGTCACAACCGGCCCGAAGATCTCTTCCCGCACGACTTTCATATTCTCCTGCGTGTTCACGAGCACGGTGGGCTCAACGAAGTATCCGCGATCGCCCGCCTTGTGTCCCCCGGTCACCGCCTTCGCGCCTTCGGAGAACCCGGACTCCAGGTATCCGCAAACGCGATTCAGTTGCTCTTCCGACACGAGTGGGCCCATCTGGGAATTGGGGTCAAGACCAGAGCCCACTGTGATTTTCCGGGCGTGCTCTGCGACTCCTTCCACCACCTGGTCGTAAACCGATTTTTCGACATACAACCGGGAGCCGGCGCAGCAGCACTGGCCGTGGTTGAAGAAAATAGCGCTGGCAGCGCCTGGAATGGCAGACTCGAGATCGGCGTCTTTGAACACCACGTTCGGAGACTTGCCGCCCAACTCGAGCGACACCTTCTTGAGATTGCCGGCGGCAGCATGGACGATCAGTTTGCCGACTTCCGTCGATCCCGTGAAGGCGACCTTGTCGACGTCGGGATGCGCGGCCAGAGCGGCCCCTGCCGTCTCGCCATATCCTGGGACAACGTTGACTACGCCCTCGGGGAAGCCGGCTTCCATGATCAGCTCACCAAGCCTGAGCGCCGAGAGCGGTGTTTGCTCCGCGGGTTTCAACACGACTGTGCAACCCGTCGCCAGCGCAGGACCAAGTTTCCAAGCGGCCATGAGCAGCGGGAAATTCCATGGGATGATTTGGCCTACGACCCCGACCGGTTCGCGCAGCGTATAAGCGAGATACTTTGCGCCCGGTGTATAGGGCACTGAGAGCGGAATGGTGTTGCCTTCGATCTTGGTCGCCCATCCTGCCATGTAGCGCAGCAGATCGACGGCGAGCGGGACATCCGCGGCCTTGGCGATGTTGAGCGGCTTGCCGTTATCGAGGCTCTCGATGTAGCCGAACTCCTCGGTGTGTTGTTCGAGCAAGTCGGCGAGCTTCCAGATCAGGCGTCCGCGCTCGGATGCGGTCATGCGGCGCCAGGGACCGTTGTCAAAGGCATTGCGAGCGGCCTTCACGGCTTGATCGATATCTTCTCGATCGCCCTCGGCGACCTGCGCGAGCACTTCGCCAGTAGCGGGGTTGTATGTAGGAAACGTCTTGCCGGAGGCGGCGTTCACCCACCTGCCGTTGATCAGCATCTTTCGTGGTTTGTCGATGAACTCCGCGACGTTCGGATGAATCTGCGGGGAAACTGCAATGCCCATACGTCCTCCTTGGTCAAACTGATGCTTGCAAGTGAGAATGATGCCGGGCGAATGAGGCGACGGGGGTATGCTAGTCCCAGGGCGGAACAAATGCAATCGGGCTGCTATCCTTGCAAATCACTCGCCGTACGGAACCCAGATGTTCTTTACCTGGGTGGCGTGTTCGAGGAACCAGCGGCCTTCCGCTACCTTCGGATCGAACCAGTCGATGACCCGGCCTTCGTTCGTCCAGACCTGCTTCAGATTCCCGATTGACATGGCCTTGGCCGCCGCGACTGTGGCGTCATCTCCGTAACACCAGATGCCGTCGACATCGTCGTGCTCGGCGAGCGTCTTCAGGAGCTGCGAGGCATAGCCGGTCACAATGTTCACCGCTCCGCCGGGCAGATCACTGGTGTCGAAGAGTCGGTAGAGGTCGCCCGTGATGAGCGGATATTTTTCCGAAGGAACTGCGACCACCGTGTTACCTGCGGAGAGCAGCGGCAGCACCAGCGATAGAAAGCCCAGCAGCGGCGCTTCCGTGGGGCATATCACACCGACGGTTCCAATGGCCTCATTCATCGCGATTGCAATATTGCGGAACGGCGGATTGTGGACGGCGCCATCGAACTTGTCGGCCCACGCTGCGTACGAAAAAATCCGCTCGATGCCGCGTTCGACTTCCGAGGCGGCTTGCATCTCGCCCACAGCCGTGGCGAGTCGATGAACGATCTCGCTCTGCCGCTGCGCAAGATTCTCTGCACAGTAGTAAAGAACCTGGGCCCGATTGTGCGCCGTCGCTTTCGCCCACGCACTGGCCTTGTGAGCTGCCTCCACTGCGTTGCGGATGTCCTTGCGATTGCCCAGAGGAGCTTCGCCTAACAGTCGTCCATCGGGAGAGCGCACCTCCATGCTGTAGCCCGAGTCAGGACGCGTCTGTTTGCCACCGATGTAGAGCTTAACAGTGCGATCGATGGCCGGGGCGCTGGCCTCTGGCCTCTCTTCAACTTCTTCAGCCACCAGGGAATTCGCAGCCGGCAGTTTCGGAGAGCGCTTGAACCAGGAGGGCTCCATGTATTCGAGCAGGCCCTCGCGCCCGCCCTCACGGCCGTATCCGCTTTCGCGGTATCCACCAAAGCCGCATGCTGCGTCAAATAGATTCGTGCAGTTCACCCACACCACGCCAGCCTTGAGTTGAGCGGCGACATGTAATGCCACGTTGATGTTCTCGCTCCACACGCACGACGCCAGGCCGTACACGGTGTTATTCGCTAACTCGACGGCTTCCTTGGGAGTGCGGAACGTCATCGCGGCAAGGACCGGGCCAAATATTTCTTGCTGGGCAACGATGGAGGTCGGATGCACGTTGCTCAGAAGAGTGGGTGGGTAATAAAAACCGCGTGCGGGCAACGCCACTTGTGGTTGCCAGCAGGTCGCTCCATCGGCGACGCCTTGCGCGACCATGCGTTCAATGCGATCCAGTTGCACGCGCGCGACAATTGCGCCAATGTCAATCGCCTTGTCGAGCGGCGGGCCGATCCGCAGGCTGCTCATGCGGTCGCGAATCTTCGCGACCAACGGCTCTGCAATGCTCTCCTGCATCAATAGACGCGAACCCGCGCAACACACCTGACCCTGGTTGAACCAGATTCCATCGACGAGTCCTTCGACTGCGCTGTCGAGATCCGCATCTTCGAAGACGATGAACGGAGATTTGCCGCCGAGTTCGAGCGAAAGCCGCTTATGGCTTGAGGCGGTCGCGGCGCGGATGGCGCGTCCAACTTCCGTCGACCCCGTGAATGCAATCTTGTCGACGTCGGGATGCTTCACCAGCGCCTCGCCGGTTGAGCCGTCTCCGGTGATGATGTTCACGACTCCGGCCGGCAGTCCCGCTTCCTGGCAAAGTTCCGCGAAGGCCAGCGCGGTGAGAGGAGTGAACTCCGCGGGCTTCAGAACCACAGTGTTTCCTGTTGCCAGAGCCGGAGCGATCTTCCAAGCCAACATGAGCAACGGAAAATTCCACGGAATGATCTGACCAACTACGCCGCAAGGTTCGTATCCAGGGAACTCCTGCTCGAGCAACTGGGCCCAACCCGTGTGATAGTAGAAATGCCGCGCTACAAGAGGAATATCGATGTCGCGACTCTCGCGGATAGGCTTGCCGTTGTCCATGGTTTCGAGAACTGCCAGAAGCCGCGAATGTTTTTGCACCAGTCGCGCCAGAGCGTACAGATAGCGCGCGCGGGCATGCGGAGTGAGGGCTCGCCATTTCGGAGATGCGGCTCGGGCAGCACGAACCGCAGCGTCGACGTCGGCCGCACTCCCCTGCGCCACCACAGCCAGCTTTTCGCCGTTCGAAGGATCAATCGTGTCGAAATACTCTCCGCCCGCGGGTTGCTGCCACGCTCCGCCGATGAAGTGCCCAAAACGGCGGCCGTGGCGCTCCAGCCATGCTGCTGCTTCCTTGGGATCTTCGGGAGCAGGTCCGTACTCCATGCTGACGAATTTTTCGGCAATGCTCATTGGATCGACTCGCTTGCTCGTCTTGGTGCCTCTACCGCGCGTGCTGCTACGCAATCGGATGACGATACTCAGCAGAATATCGTCCAGTTGCGTAATGCTCCAGTTGCCGCTCGATGTCCCCCAGCAATCCGCTCGCGCCGAAGCGGAACAATTCTGCATGCGTCCACGACAGGCCGAGTTCCTCTTTCATCATCGCCAACCAGTCAAGGGACTGCTTTGCCGTGCGGATTCCACCGGCGGGCTTGAAGCCAACTGCCATCCCGGTTTGCTGCGCGTACTCTCGGATGGCGCGAACCATCACCAGGCTCACCGGCAGGGTAGCGTTGGTCGTTTCTTTGCCTGTCGAAGTCTTGATGAAGTCGGCTCCCGCCATCATAGCGACGAAACTCGCGCGCGCCACGTTGCGGAATGTCAGCAGATCGCCCGTGCCGAGAATAACTTTCATCTGTGCCCGACCGCAGGCCTGCTTGAACGCCGCGACCTCGTCATAGAGTGCCTGCCAGCGTCCGCCGAAAACGTGTGCACGTGTGATGACAACGTCGATCTCGTGCGCTCCCGCCTCCACCGAGCGGCGAATTTCTGCGACTCGTTCGGCGAGAGGCGAGAGACCGGCGGGAAATCCCGTGGAGACGGCCGCGACGTGAATGCCGCTTCCTTCCAGCGCCCGCAGCGCGGTTTCGATGAAGGTGTGGTAAACGCAAACTGCTCCCACCTTGATCCCCAACTCCTCGATGCCGAGCTTTTCGACGAGATCCTGCTGAATAGGCTGCCGTGCCTTCGCGCACAAGCGCCGCACACGCTCGTCTGTGTCGTCGCCGGAGAGCGTCGTCAGGTCCATACAAGAGATCGCGCGCAGAAGCCACGCGGCCTGCCATTCCTTTTTCACGGTTCGGCGCGCTACTTGGGTCTGAGCGCGGTGCTCTACGGCGCTCGTGTTCACGCGAACTTCCTGTATCCAATTCAAATCGAGAGGAATGCCGGAGTTGGAGAGAAGCGGGCGTCCGGCAAGCATTGCGATCGTATTCGAAGGGTGCCGCTCTCGGGCCGCGATCTCGCCTTCTGATTTGCGATAGTTGTGCTCGATCGACATATGCAGCCAGCCTTCTAGTGCTCAATGAGCTTTGCGCTCCCGTGAGGCCTGAACACGGGCGGATCGCTCGAGTTGTCATTGTACGGCACGCAATCTCACAACGCGAATTCGACCGCCGGTGTCGTTCGACGGCGGGCCATCGGCAAGAATTCGTCTTGAATGATCTTTGAGGGTTTACAATGGCGCACGATTCGTCGGTTGGAGCGAGCACCTCCACGGCAGTTCGTGGCGGATTCAATACTCTCTATGCCCAGGAAAACAGTATCCAGCAGCATGCGTAAGAAGCTCGAACAGGCGGCTGTCAAAGTGATGAAGAATGCGCATGCTCCGTATTCGAATTTCCACGTTGGAGCTGCAATCCTGCTCACCAACGGCAAAATGTTTTCGGGCTGCAATGTCGAAAACGCATCCTACGGAATGACCAATTGTGCCGAGCGAACCGCGATCTTCTCGGCGGTCGCGAGGTTGGGTCCAAAGATCGAGATTCAGGCCGTTGCCGTCGCCAACGACCACGGTGTCGCGTGCTCTCCTTGCGGTGCGTGCCGCCAGGTGATCTACGAATTTGGCCCCGACGCGACCATTTTCTTCCAGGGAGCCGCCGGCCCCAAGCAGGCGCACATCACCGAACTTCTTCCGGAAGGATTCCGCCTACAGTGAGTCAACCCAGCGTGCTGCAAACCTTCCGTGCGATTGATGTGATCCGCAAGAAAAGAGATGGCGTCGAATTGTCTCCGGCCGAGATCGAGGGCCTGGTCGACGCATACACCAAGGGCGAGATTCCCGACTATCAAGTGTCGGCATGGCTGATGGCGGTGGTGCTGAAGGGTATGACGCGGCCGGAGACGGCGGCCCTGACGGACGCGATGCTGCACTCCGGCGATGTGCTCGATCTCTCTTCGTTGCCTGCCCGAAAAGTCGACAAGCACTCGACGGGCGGTGTCGGCGACAAGACCTCGCTGGTGCTGGCTCCCTTAGCCGCCGCTGCCGGCGTTTCAGTTCCCATGATCAGCGGTCGTGGTCTCGGACACACGGGCGGAACGCTCGACAAGTTGGAAGCCATTCCAGGCTTCAACGTGAATCTTCCGGTGGCCGAATTCCGACGCGTGCTCGAGGTTTGCGGCTGCGCGATGATTGGACAGACTGCGGAAATCGCTCCCGCCGATCGCAAACTGTATGCTCTGCGCGATGTTACGGGCACGGTCGAGAGTCCCTATCTGATTTGTGCGTCGATCATGAGTAAGAAACTTGCGGAGGGCATCGATGCGCTCGTTCTCGACGTGAAGACCGGATCCGGCGCCTTCATGAAGAGCGAGAAAGATGCAGCCTTCCTCGCCGAACTCATGGTTGAAACCGGCGAGCGAATGGGGACGCAGGTGGTGGCGCTCATCACCGATATGGATCAGCCATTGGGCAACATGATCGGCAACTCGCTGGAAATCGTCGAAGTCGTAGAAGTGCTGCGCGGCGGCGGACCGGCAGACCTGCGCGAACTCTGCCTTGAACTGGCGGGGTGGATGCTGCATCTCGGTGGCGTCGCGAAGAGCGTTGCAAAAGGGAAGCAGCAGAGCTCGCAACTGATCTCCTCGGGCAAGGCACTGGAGAGATTCCGGCAGATGGTGGAACTGCAAGGCGGCGACGCACGGGTCATCGACGACGCCAAGCGATTGCCCCAGGCGCAGCATACGATGCAGGTCACTACTGCTAAGGCCGGACATATCGCGTCGATCCAGTGCGAGCAGGTGGGCACAGCGTGCGTGATTCTCGGCGGCGGACGCGAGCGCAAGGAAGATTCTATCGACCCGGCAGTGGGGATCGTGTTGCATAAGAAAGTTGGAGATCGCGTGGCTACCGGCGAGCCGATCGCGACCATTTACTACAACGTGGAAGCAAAGGCCACGCGCGCACGCCAACTGATCGAGGCGAGTTACGTTGTGACGGATGCGGCGCCGGCGACGAAGCGCCCGTTGATCCACAGAATCATCGGCAAGTCCGGGGAGAAAAACTGAATGGGACGTTACACGGGAATTCTTGGCCTGTTGACGATGCTCGGCCTCGCCTTCGCTTTCTCCACCAATCGCCGCGCGATTCGCGTGAAAACCGTTGCCTGGGGATTGAGCTTGCAGATCGTGTTTGCAATCTTTGTGCTAAGGATCGACTATGGGCGCCGCATGTTCCAGGCCATCGGCGACGCTGCTACCCGCGTGCTCAACTACGCCTTCGTGGGCTCGGAATTTGTCTTCGGGGAGTTGGGGAAGCAAAACTCCAACATCGGTTTTGTTTTCGCTTTTCAGGTGCTTCCCGTCGTCATCTTCATCTGCGCATTCTTCGCGATTCTGTACTACTTCGGCATCATGCAGTTCATCATCCGCATTGCAGCCTGGCTGATGATACGGATCATGGGTGCCAGCGGCGCCGAGTCGCTCAATGTCGCGGCTAGCATCTTTATGGGGCAAACCGAGGCGCCAGTAACCATTCGGCCCTTCCTGCCCGATCTCACCCAATCCGAACTCATGACGGTGATGACCAGCGGCATGGCGCATGTCTCTGGTTCCATCATGGCAGCTTATTTTGCCTTCGGCGCGGAGCCTCGACATGTGCTCAGCGCCGTCATCATGACTGCGCCCGGAACCATTCTTATTTCAAAGATGCTCGTGCCCGAGACCGAGCAGCCCAGGACCGCAGGTAAGGTCGTAATGAGCGAGGACGAATCGAAAGAGAAGGAAAATCTTCTGGGCGCAATCGCACGCGGCACCGGCGACGGCTTGCACATGGCCCTCAACATAGGTGCGATGCTGATCGCGTTTCTGGCCTTGATCGCTTTGGCCGACGGTCTTCTCGGCGGGATTCATAACGGCCTCGTACACGTCGGCATTTCCTGGTTCCCCTCCAGCATGGAGAGTATTTTCGGCGTGCTGTTTGCTCCAGTGGCGTGGGTGATCGGAATCCCCAAGCATGATTGCAGCGCGATTGGAAACTTGCTGGGCATGCGCATGGTCCTGAACGAACTGGTCGCATTCAAAGCGCTCGGGCCCATGAAGGCGACACTCGATCCGCGCTCGTTCACCATCGCGACGTTTGCGCTCTGCGGTTTTGCGAATCTCAGTTCGATCGGAATCCAGATCGGCGGGATCGGTGCGCTGGCGCCTAACAAGCGAGGCGAACTGGCCCGGCTTGGCGTGCGTGCGATGCTGGCAGGGACGATGGCCAACCTGATGTCGGCTTCGATTGCAGGCATGCTACTTTAGGAATTCATCTGTTCAATCATTTTCAGACAGGACTCTTCGAATGAAACTACATTCCATTAAATATTGTCTCGTGCTGCTCGCGGTTCTTGGCCTCATGGCGAACGCAGCGGCTCAGTCACCGCAGCGCGTGATCATCGACACAGATCCGGGCGTCGATGATGCGATGGCTATCCTGCTTGCTCTGAACTCGCCGGAACTGAAGGTCGAAGCACTCACGGTCGTGCCCGGCAACGTCGATGGCCGGCAGGGACTGGAAAACGCGCTGAAGCTGACGTCTCTGGCCGGCCGTTGCGATCTGCCGGTGGCTGGCGGAGCGCAGCATCCGCTCAATCAGAAGTTGATCACGGCGCAGTTCTGGCATGGCAAGAACGGACTCGCCGGGGTTGAACTGCCCGCCTCGAAGTGTAAAGCCGATCCCCGCTTCGGCCCTGACCTCATCATCGAGCTGATTCGCAAATATCCGCACGAAATTACTCTGATCCCAGTGGGTCCGTTGACCAACATTGCCCTGGCCGTCTCGAAAGATCCGTCGATCGTTCCATTGACGAAGGACATTGTCATCATGGGCGGATCGATCACCGGAGGCAATGTGAACGGCGCTGCGGAAGCAAACATATACGGGGACCCTGAGGCGGCGGCGATCGTGTTCAATGCCGGGTGGATGGTCACGATGGTCGGCTCCGATGTGGGTGAGAGGACGATTATTACGCGCAAGTATCTGGCGGATTTGCAGTCCCTGCACGGGCCCGAGAGCGACTTCATCGCGAAGCTGGCTGACTTCTATCTGACGCGTTCGGAGAAGAGCGGATATCAGGGGGCCGCGATGTACGATCCTTTGGCGGTGGGAGTCGTGATTGATCCGAAGCTCGTCACGCTCAAAGACATGCACGTCGACGTGGAGACGAAAGGAGAGTTCACACGCGGAGAAACCGTCGCCAATCGCATGGGCTCGAACGAGAATAACGTGTTGCATGGAGATCACTACGAGATCGAGGGCGTGATTGATTTGAAGCCGAACGCGCGCGTCTGCCTGGCCTCGGATGCAGACCGGTTCCTGCAGTTGTTCATCAGCCGGATCAAAGGAAAATAGATTGATTCTGTTGCTCGGACGTTCGAACGCTCAGCCGTTCGCTCGCGCCACCAGCAGAATTGCAAGAGCGTAAAAGACGAACATGAGGGAGAGATAAATCTTCGCGCGCGACCCCGCCCCGGCGAACTCCTTCCAGGCGAAGACTCCCCACAGCGCGCCCACCATCGGCGCCGATTGGCCGATGGCGTAGGAAATCGCGAAGCTCATCGACTTTCCCGCGACTACGTTGAACACTGTGCCGACGCCCCAGATCACTCCTCCGAAAAGTCCTAGCAGATGGCCTGAAGCTGGGGCGTTGAAAAATCCGCCGAACCCCACGGGTTCCCCAGCCAGCGGGCGCTTCATAAAGTACAGATTCCAGATAAAGCAGGACAGGAGTGCACCAAGCGTTAGAAAAACGGCGGAGCTGTAAGGCGTGAGAGGATTGCCGCGCGTCGCTCCGTAAGCGACGAATGGATTCCACAATCCCATCAGCACACCGGAGACCACGCAGATGATGATGCTCTTGCGCGACGCCGAACGGCCACTGCCTAAGCTTCCGAAAGCCTTGCCATCCAGGATGACAGCAATGAGCGCGCAAGCCACGCCCAAAGCCAGGAATAGCACGACGCCTTTGGGCTGCAGGATGTAGCTCAGCACGACTCCGACCACCAGTGCAATGCCGATCGAAATGGGAAGGGCGACGGCGAGCCCGGCCATGTCAATCGCTGCCACCAGCAGGAGATTCGCCAGATTGAAAAGCGCTCCTCCGACCATGGTCCAGACGATGTTCGAAGTGTCGGCGGATTGAACGTTGTTCAGGAAGCTGAAGGAGTCGTGGCCGCTGCTCCCCATGGTGAATGCAAGGATCAGGGAGATTAGAAAAATGCCAATCGCGTAGTCCCAATAAAAAAGTTCGAAGCGGTAATTCTTTACCCCCTTGTAGGTGTTGGCCCAGGAACCCCAGCAGATGGCGCTGGTGATCGTCATCAACAACGCAATCGTCAGACTCGGCGGCGTGAACATCGTGGTCTCCCTTGGAAAACGAGTAACTGTACACTTCTTTGCGAGGGGCCACAAGTGAGGGTGCTCGTTCAATCCAAGTGTGCTTTGGACGGTCTGCTATGCTAACGCCCGTGACTCGCACATTTCTCATCGATACCGATACCGCTTCGGATGATGCGGTTGCGCTCATCATGGCTCTGCGCGCGCCGGATGTTCGAGTAGCCGCCATTACGGTTGTTGCGGGCAACGTCGACGTGCAACAGGCAACGCGCAATGCACTCTATACGGTGGAACTCTGCGGCTTAGACGTTCCCGTGTATGCAGGTTCGACCAAGCCTCTGCTTCGGACGTATGAGAACGCCACATGGTTTCACGGGTGCGACGGACTCGGCGATCATAACTATCCTGCGCCGCGACAATCCGCGCAGAAGCTGCATGCGGTCGACGCCATCATCGAAACCATCGAGGCGAATCCCGGACTCGTTCTCGTTACGCTCGGCCCGCTGACCAACGTTGCGCTGGCAGTGTCGAAACGGCCTGCAATAGCGACCAAGGTCGGCCGCTGCGTGGTGATGGGAGGTGCGCCGTGCTGCGAAGGTAATGTAACGCCCGCGGCCGAATACAACATCTGGGTAGATCCTGAAGCCGCGTGCATCGTGATGCGCAGTGGTCTTCGTGTGGAATTAATTGGATGGCAACTCTGCCGTGGTGACGCCGTGCTCCACGAGCCGGATATCAGGCACGTCGAGGCATTCAACACCATGCTCGCCCACTTCGCGATCGAGTGCAACAGTCACGCTCGAACCGCCTACAAGATCCAGACGAATGAAGACGGAATCTGTTTGCCCGATCCGGTTGCCATGTGCCTGGCGCTAGACCCGACGGTTGGAACGGAGTGGAGCGATCAATACGTGGATGTCGAGACGGAAAGCGAACTGACGCGCGGCATGACAGTTGTGGATCGCCTGAATGTCGCGGGCGACGAGCGCAATCGAGCAGTATGGACTCATGCTTTATGCGGACCGAAGGCGAAAGTTTGCTGGAGCATCGACCACCGCCGCTGGAAAGAAGCGCTCTACAAAGCCCTGCGCTAGGACGACTCAGCCAAACTCGGCTCTAGCCGTTCACCGATGCGTAAGTAGCCCTTCGCAAGAACTCTCCCTGTCCCGCGCGCCCCAGGAATTTGTCACCTTCAACTACGACCCGTCCCCGCGAAAGAACCACGTCCGGCATACCCGTCACCTCGATCCCTTCAAACATCGAATAATCGACGCGCATGTGATGGGTCTTGGCACTGATAATGTGTTTTCGTTTCGGATCGAAAATCACGAGGTCGGCATCGCTGCCGATGGCAATCGTCCCTTTGCGCGGGAACAGTCCAAACAATTTGGCTGGAGTCGTCGAAACTAATTCCACAAAACGGTTTGCGCTAAACCGCCCGCTAGCCACACCGCCGGAGTAGATCAAACTCATACGGTGCTCCACGCCCGGGCCACCGTTAGGGATCTTGGTGAAATCATCGCGGCCCATTTCTTTTTGCTCCTTAAAACAAAATGGACAATGGTCGGTGGAGACAACCTGCAGGTGGTCGTGCTTCAGGCCGTTCCAGAGTTTGTCCTGATTCCACTTCTCCCGTAGCGGCGGAGTGAAAACGTATTTCGCTCCTTCGAATCCGGGCGCGTCCATGTTCTCGAGGGAGAGATACAAGTACTGTGGGCAGGTTTCAGCGTAGACGGGAAGGCCGCGATCGCGCGCCTCGCGAATTTTCTCGAGTGCATCATTGCAACTCAAGTGCACGATATAGATGGGCGCGCCTGCCATCTCGGACAGAGCGATCGCGCGTCCCACGGCCTCAGCCTCCGCCGTTGTGGGGCGAGTGAGCGCGTGGTACTTCGGCGCGCGTTTTCCCTCGGCGAGAGCTTGTTGCACGATGACGTCAATCGCGCTGCCGTTCTCGGCGTGCATGCAAACCATCCCGCCGTTCTTGGAGGTAGTCTGCAGCGCCTTGAATATGCTTCCATCGTCGAGCATAAAAACGCCGGGATACGCCATGAAAAGTTTGAAGCTGGTCACACCTTCGCGCACGAGATCGTTCATCTCCAAGAGTTGGCCGCCAGAGACGTCGGTCACAATACAGTGAAACGCGTAATCGCAGACGGCCTTGCTCGCGGCCTTGCTCATCCACGTGTCGAAGGCCTGGCGCAACGGTTGGCCTTTGTACTGAATGGAAAAGTCGATGAGCGTCGTCGTGCCGCCGAACGCCGCCGCCCGCGTGCCGGTTTCGAAATCATCGGCGCTGGTGGTGCCGCCGAAGGGCATGTCGAGGTGGGTGTGCACGTCGATTCCGCCAGGCATCACGAGTTTGCCCGACGCATCGAGAATCTTTGTTGCGTTCTGCGCCGGGAGGTCCGTTCCAATGGCGTTGATTTTGCCGTTCGAGATGGCAACGTCGGCCGTATAGGTATCCGTTGCTGTCACCACGGAACCATTCTTGATGATTGTGTCAAAACCCATCGCACCCTCCGCAGGTTCAGCGCCGTGCCTTGGCCCGGATGAGAAAAGAATTCTATGCTAAACTGCCGCCCTTTAGCTGTTCACGATTTCTTCTCGTCGGAGGGCCGCCATGCAATTCGGCATCACACTGAAGCCAGATATCTCAATCGAGCGCATCGTAGGCCTGACGCGGCAGGCGGAGGCAGCTGGATTCGAGTATGGCTGGATTTTCGATTCCCACGTTTTGTGGAAAGAACCATACCCTCTCCTCACGCTGATGGCGACGAACACGCGGCGCATGCATCTGGGACCGTGCGTCACGAATCCTGCGACGCGTGACCTGACCGTGACCGCCAGTTTGTTTGCGACGCTCAACCTGATTTCCGGTGGACGCATGGAACTCGGCATCGGCCGCGGCGACAGTTCGCGGCGTGTGCTGGGAAAGAAGCCGGTCAGTTGGTCGCAATTGGAAGCTGCGGTGGCCGAATTTCGTGATCTTACTTCTGGCAAGGAAGTGCAACACGACGGTCAACCTACACGCCTCACTTGGGCGAAAGATCCACCGCGGGTTTGGATTGCAGGATATGGTCCCAAGGTTCTGCACATGGCCGGGCGAGTCGCGGACGGGATCATTTTGCAATTCGCCGACCCTGCTCTCATTGAATGGTGTATGAGTTTCGTGAAAGAAGGTTCTCGCGCCGCCGGACGCGATGCGAACCGCATTGAAGTGATGTCTGCCGCGCCAGTGTGGGTGTCGGACGACTTGAGCGTGGCTCGCGAACGTGTGCGCTGGTTCCCGGCTTTGGTTTCGAATCACGTGATGGATCTGATTCGACAGTACAAGCCGGAAGATCTTCCTCCTGCCTTGACCTCATTTGTGCAGGATCGCGGTCACTATGACTACCAGCACCATTGCGAAGTCGAGAGCGAGAACGCCGATTTTGTTTCGGATGAAGTTGTCGATCGATTCTGCTTGATTGGACCCGCCTCGGCTCATCGTGAAAAATTGCGTGCTCTAGCAGCCGTGGGAGTCACCCAATTCAATATTTACCTGATGTGTGGGGGGGAAGAGCAAACACTCGACATCTACCAGCGTGACGTGTTGCCTGAGTTCCTGACAGCGAAGAAGAAGTAGAGATGCCTCAGGCAGCTTCTTGGGGAGCGGCTGCCGCTTCGCCCTGAAGCTTCATGAGCGCGTAGTACGCGACGAACGAAACCGCGAAGCCCACGAACCAGGAATAGTCATAGAGTGCGCGCATCGACGGAATCTCAAGCCCAGCAAGCGCCGTGCCCGCTCCCAGCGCCAGCGCGATCACCGCGGTCCAGTTGAATCCGCGCGAGTATTCGTAGACCCCGCCGCGAAGATATAGATCATCCACGTGCAACACGCGCCGTCGCACGATGAAGTAGTCGCAGATCATGATTCCCGCCACGGGTCCCAGGAACGCCGCGTATCCACCCAGCCAGCCGAGAATAAATGTCTTGTAGTTGGCGAGCAGCTTCCACGGCATAAGCGCGATGCCCATGAAACAGGTGATGACGCCACCCGTACGGAAACTGATTCGGCGCGGCCACAGGTTGGAAAAGTCATTGGCCGGCGAAACCACATTCGCTCCGATGTTGACGTTCAGCGTGGCCAGCAGAATCGCGATTAGTGAGATCACGAC
The DNA here is from genome assembly GCA_963701935.1 of uncultured Acidobacteriaceae bacterium. Classification (GTDB taxonomy): domain Bacteria; phylum Acidobacteriota; class Terriglobia; order Terriglobales; family Acidobacteriaceae; genus Sulfotelmatobacter. The sequence continues at coordinate 419,781 of CAVPBT010000011.1, forward strand.
GGCAATGGGTGAGTGAAAGCGGCTGAGCAGTTGCACGGGATCCCAGATTGCGGTCCCGTAGATGACCACCGTGGCAGACGTCACAACGATTCCAACGAATGCGTAGAGCGTCATCGTCGTCGGAAGCGCCAGAGCCTGACCGATCACTTGCTCACGCTGGTTGCGCGCGAACCGCGTGAAATCGGGGATGTTCAATGAAACCGTGGCCCAGAAGCCAACGGTCCCATTCAGCGCCGGGATCAGAAATTTCAGGAACTCCGGAAACGTCTGGAACTTCGAAGGTACGGAGAACATGGGCCCAAAGCCGCCGGCCGCGTGATACGCCCATCCCAGCAGAAGCAATCCCACGCCGAGCAAAACCGGTGCGCTGATGCCCTGCAGAATCCGAATGTACTCGATCCCCTTGAGAACCACCGCCAGATTGATCAGCCAGAAGATGAAGAAGCAGACCGCCGGTCCATACGCGAAGTTTTTCCAGGACGGCGCCAGCGTCGCCAACAATGTGCTGATCGCTTCTCCGCCGATCCATGCCTGTATGCCGAACCATCCGCATGCGACCAGCGCGCGCAGGACGGCCGCGAAGTTTGCGCCCAGCACTCCGAACGAGGCGCGAGCTAGAACGGGGAAGGGAATCCCATACTTTGCGCCGGGGTGCGAATTCAACAACATCGGAGCGAGCACGATCACGTTGCCCAGGAAAATGGTCGCGACCGCCTGCTTCCAGTTCATCCCGCCTTGAATCAAGCTCGCGGCCAGCATGTAGGTGAGGATGTTCACCGACATCGAAATCCAAAGCGCGGCAAAGTTGTACGTACCCCAGTGCCGGCGCTCGACACTGGCGGGCGCAAGGTCCTCGTTGTACAGAGGACTGGATTCGATTCGCGAGCGGAGTTGAGAAGGGGCCGGTGTCGTCATGAGTGCTCTGATTCAGAGTTGGTAGCAGCCTCCGTGCATGTGCCTAGTCGGCCGCGGCACTCGCTCCGCTCTGGGTCGTAATCGGTCCGTAACTCTCGGGGCGACGATCGCGGAAGAATTGCCACACTTTGCGCACCTCCTCGATCATGTCGAGATCGAGATCGGCGACCACGACTTCGTCTTTATCACGGCTGGCCTGGGCGATGATCTTGCCGCGCGGATTGCAGAAATAACTCTTGCCGTAGAATTCGCCAATGCTCCACGGCTTCTCGGTGCCCACGCGATTGATCGCTCCCACAAAGTAGCCGTTGGCCACCGCATGCGCGGGCTGTTCCAATTCCCACAAATATTCCGAAAGCCCTGCCACCGTAGCGGAAGGATTGAATACAATTTCTGCGCCGTTCAGTCCCAGAATCCGCGCACCTTCGGGGAAATGACGGTCATAGCAGATGTATACCCCCACGCGGGCATATTTGGTTTCAAATACCGGATAGCCGAGATCGCCAGGAGTGAAGTAAAACTTCTCCCAGAATCCAGGATGGCAATGGGGGATGTGATGTTTGCGGTATTTGCCGAGATAGCGACCATCGGCGTCAATCACGGCCGCCGTGTTGAAGTAGACGCCGGGCATCTGCTCTTCATAGACCGGAACCACGATCACCATGCGATGCTTCGCCGCAATCTTCTGCATCAGGCGCACCGTTGGGCCATCAGGTACGCGCTCCGTCAACTCGTACCAGCGCGCATTCTGCTCCGCACAAAAATACGGTCCGTAGAAAAGCTCTTGCAGGCACAGCACCTGTGTCTTTTTGCGCGCGGCCTGCTCGATCAACTTCAGGTGCTTGTCGATCATGGCCTTCCGGATCTGCGTGAGAGGGCGCTCGGTGCTGATGGCGTTGCTGGCTTGAATCAGGGCACAGCGGACATTGCGGGGCATGGGGTCCTCCCAAAACGTAACTGTCGAGGAACGAAACTATAGCAGAAACCTCGGCGACTCCAACGTCCAGTGGAACGCCCGTTGACACGTTGTTGTGTGCTGAATAGACTCGGCCTTCCTCAAACTTTGGAGACAACGACAACGGCTATGGCAAAGCGCCCTCGAATCGCGGTAGTTGGCAGCGCCAACATCGACCTGACGACATTCACGAACCAGTTTCCCAAGCCGGGCGAAACCATCTTCGGACAGAAATTCGATCTCGGCTTCGGAGGCAAGGGCGCAAACCAGGCCGTGGCCGCGCGTCTCTGTGGCGCCGAGGTTTTTATGGTGGCGCGCGTCGGCAGCGACTTGTTCGGTCCGGCGACCATCGAGAATTTCCGCAAGCAGGGAATCGATCCCACCCACGTGAAGCAAGTCGAGGGACTGTCGAGTGGCGTCGCGCCCATTTTCGTTGAGCCCAACGGGCAGAATCGCATCCTCGTCGTGAAGGGAGCGAACGATGCGCTTAAGCCCGCCGATGTCGAGGAAGCCGCTGAGACCTTGAAATCTGCCGACTGCATCGTGCTGCAATTCGAGATTCCGGTGGCAACCGTCTACTACACGATTGAATTTGCGCGCAAGCACGGAATCCGTTGCATCCTCAATCCCGCGCCCGCGCAGCTGGTTGACCTGGGCGCGCTCAAGGATCTCGACTACTTCGTTCCGAACGAGACAGAAGCCGAAACGATTACCGGATCACCGGTGAAGAACGTGGATGACGCGAAGAAGTGTGCTGAGAAGCTGGTTGCTGGAGGCATTCGACGCGTGATCATCACGTTGGGCGCGAACGGATGTCTTCTCTCCACCCGCGACGGCAGTGAACATGTGCCGCCGTTCTCGGTCAACGCCATTGACAGCACAGGTGCTGGCGATGCGTTCATCGGCAGCTTCGCCGTTTTTCTCGGCGAGGGAGTGCCCGAAAAAGAAGCGGTTCGGCGCGCGAATCTCTACGCCGGATTGTCTACGACGGGCGTGGGAACACAGAAGTCGTTTTATGACCGCGCCCGCTTTGACGCGGAGTGGGCCAAACGATCCTGAGGGCCCTCGGTCGCTGCTTGACGGCTGCACAAACTTCTTGACAGCGATCTCTGATGGAGGGATGCGGAGCCGACTTAGCGCCCTCGGATTTCGGCCTGGTTTTGCACAGGCGCGTCGAGGCCTTTCAACAATCAACATCACCCAGTGGTTTTCTGCATCCGCCGATGCGAAAGAATGGCGTTACTGATCTCTTTCCATCACGAAACTTCTTGACTTACCCGCGAGTCGCAATTTATAAGCCGAGTCTGCGGTCTAGGGACCTCCCTACTTCACGGGAAGAGGGAGGGTCTTTTTCTTTGCGCGGTGTCACACCGAAAGGGGTTCAAGCGATGTCGAGCAAGAGGGCGTGCTTCCCGGTGTTGGTGTTTTCTTTGGTGTGTCTGTTCTCCTCGCTCCTGTACGGTCAGGCGACCGGAAGTTTTTCAGGAACAGTTTCCGACAACTCCGGAGCGGTAGTGGCCGGCGCCAAGGTCACAGTCACAGCCCAAGCCACGAACGTTTCGCGCGAGGCGGTGACCGATGACAGCGGACACTTCCTGATTCCTTTGCTGAGCGTTGCGGATTACACGATCAAGGTCGAAGCCAGCGGTTTCAAGACGTCCGAAGCAAAGAACGTCCGCCTGCAGGTCGACGAGCACCGCGAACTTGACTTCAAGCTGGTGCCCGCGTCGGTGACCACCAGCGTTGAGGTCAACGCGACTGAGGTCGCCGTGCAGACGTCGAACCCCACGCTGGGTCAGGTCATCACCTCGCAGGAAGTGGCAGAACTCCCTCTGAATGGACGCGACTTCGTCCAACTGGCCACACTCACCCCGGGGGTGACGCAGGAAACGAATCCCAACAGCTTTTTCAACGGCGGTCCCAGCAGCGAAGTCTCTGCTCGCGGAACGTATTCACTGTCCGTTGGCGGCTCGCGCGCTCAGAGCACCGACTGGCTGCTGGATGGGGTGGACAACAACGAGTTGAGCGCCGGCGGTATAGCGATTCTGCCTTCGATCGATGCCATCAATGAGTTTAAGGTGTTAACCTACAACTACTCTGCGGAGTGGGGCACGCGTGCGGGTCCGACCGTCCTGGTCACGACTAAATCTGGCTCCAATCAGTGGCACGGCTCGTTGTTTGAATTCTTCCGCAATACCAAGCTGGATGCCAGTACCTACTCGTTCGGGCAAACCTTACCGAAGCAACAATTTAACCTGAATCAGTTCGGCGGAGCCTTTGGCGGCGCGATCAAGAAAGACAAGACCTTCTTTTTTATTGATTATCAGGCGAAGCGGCAGCGGCATGGAATTCCGTTCACGGGCCTGGTTCCCACGCAGGCGATGATGAATGGCGACTTCAGCAACGATCCGTTTGGTAATCCGAACTCGTTGCAGCTGTTGAATCCCTATGGGGGCGGCCCGCCCCCTGCCCTGCCGTTGGCTCCAACGCCATTCCTCTGCAATAACATAGGGGGAACGCTTACCCCGGTCACACCCAATGCGAACGGAACGCAGACAAACAGCGGAAGCAGCCAACCGTGCAACATAATCCCTTCTGCGATGTTCGATCCATCAGGCAAGTCCTTGATCGACCTTTACCCGGCAAGCAACGCCAGCAATGCAGGCCTCGGTTACAACTACAGCAACACTCCAGTCAGGAAGCTCAACGAGGCCGAGTACGACATCCGTCTGGATCACAATTTTTCTGCCAAGGATTCAGTGTTCGCCCGCTTCAGTTATGACCAAGCGTACTCGTTTGTTCCGGGAGGTTCGCCTGGGTTCGCCGAGCAGGGTGCCTTTGCCAGCACGCAGCTGATTACCAATCATGGCCGCAATGTCGCAGTGTCCGAACAGCATCTTTTCTCGTCGAATACCATCAATCAGTTCACGGCGGGCTTCAACCGCCTCTTCAATCACATCCTGTCCTATGGCACCGGAACGTGCGAGGCGGCGACGATCGGCATTCAAGGCGCAGATTTGGGAAGCAACTGCTCTTCCTTAACTGGTTATCCCGCTGGTCTGAACCAGTCCACAAAAGATTGCGTGGGTTGTGGTTTGAGCTCCACTCAGCTCACCAACTATTGGTCTGTTGGAGATCGTGGATTCTCGCCGTTCCAGGGTGGAACCAACGTTTTCCAGGCTTCCGACGCACTGGATATGATTCGTGGCCGGCATGATATTCACGTGGGCATCGGATTCCGCGCCAATCAGATGAACGTGCTGACGAACGGCTTCGGGGACGGGTATTTCCTGGTATTCGGCACTTACACCGGCGATGCCTCGGCCGATCTGCTGCTTGGCCAGCTCTACGGCTCCATTCACGACCAGACGTTTCTGGGCGCGACCACCGGCCGCCGTTGGAAGATGTTCCGGCCGTACGTGCAGGACGATTGGCGTGTGTCCGCGAACCTCACCCTCAACTTGGGACTGGCCTGGTCGTTGACCACCCCGATCACTGAGGCTCAGGGACGGCAAGCGAACTTCAACTACGCCACGGGGCAGTACCTGATCGCCGGCTCAGCCCCCGGCATCGCTGGGTGTACGAACTGCGTTCGCACGGGTGGGAATGTGGGAATTGCTTTTGACAGAACTGCGATCGAGCCCCGCATTGGTTTCGCCTGGAAGCCCATGGGCGTGCGCAATACTGTCGTTCGCGGCGGTTACTCGATCTACCACGATTCGGCATGGAGCCAGGGCGCGCAGGGTCTGTGGCAGAACCCACCGTACTACGCGGAAGTTGACAACTTCAACAATTTTGCCGGTAGTCCCGTGAGTGCTGCCAACCCCACAGGCAGTGCCGGTAGTCCGTGTCCCTACGGCAACGCTACCGCATCGACACCGTCAAACTGTGGTTTGGAATTCAGCCTCCTGCAGCCAAACCTGTCGCCCATTCTGTCCCCTCCCAACCCCGACAGCTTTACGGGAACGATTCAGACGCAACCTCTTAACTTCAAGCAGGGCATGGTGCAGCAGTTCAATTTGAACGTGGAGCACCAGTTGCCGGGTGAAGTTATTCTGACCATGGGCTACGCGGGCGCGCGGAGTACCCACATTCTGAATGATGGGCTCAATCAAAACGTCGGGGCTCCGACGGCATGCGCCGGAGGGCCGAACGCGACTCCGGGATACACCTTGGGTTGCGGCTCCGGCGGAGCGTACTTCCCCGCTCCCTACGGAGAGTTCACCTCAATTGACAACAATAGCGACAATGGCCGGGCCCGCTACGACTCGCTGCAGATCAAGGCCGAGAAGAACGCGCGGCATGGCCTTTATGCGCTGTTGAGCTATACCTACTCGCGCGCCTTCGACTCCGGTTTCCCGGATGGTCTGGGCACGCTTCCCGGAGCGATGTACTGGCCGCTGCCCGGAGCCAATAAGCTGGATTGGGGACTCTCTCAGATTAATCTCAACAACCAGTTCACGGCGAGCGTGCTGTACGATTTGCCGTTTGGAAAGGGCAAGAAGTTTGGTGGTAACTGGAGCGGCCCCGCCGATGCCGTCTTCGGGAACTGGAAGGTGAATTTAATTGAAAAAGTGACTTCCGGATTCCCGCTCTTCGTGGTCGCCAGCAACAACGGCAACTTCAGCGGCTCCGGTGTGAACTTCGCCTGGAACGGAAACAGCCTGAACCGGCCCAACGAAGTTGGCAATCCGAACGTTGGCGGTCCAGAGGGCGGAAGGACAAACTGCCCGGCGCAGGTTCACACTCTGCAGAATTGGTTCAATCCCTGCGCATTCGCCGACGCCCCAGCTGGTGAACTGGGGGACGCGCCGCGAGCGCCGCTATACGGGCCCCGGTTCGTCAATACTGATTTTTCTGTGATCAAGGATTTCCCGCTCTCCTTCCACGAAGGAACTCTCATTCAGTTCCGCGCGGAATTTTTCAATCTTTTCAATCATCCCCACTTCTACCTGCCGGGCACCAGCGCAGCTTCTATGCAAGACGTGGATAGCCCTTCCAGTTTCGGAGTGGTCAACAGCACGTTGAACGATCCTCGATTCGTTCAGCTCGCCCTAAAAGTAATCTTCTAGTGGGCGAACTGGACCGCCGGGTTTACACGGGCAGGCTGAGCCAAACTCAGTCTGCCCCAAGTTTTTGCATTGAAGAATTTCGAACGGAGAATCTCATGCTCGAGATCCGCAAGGTGCGGACATTTGTGCTCTTGATCGCTTCGTTGGCTTCCGTGGCAGCGGCCCAGAAAATCAAAGTCATCGTTGACCAGGACGCTCGTGGTCCCGGCACCAGCGACCAGCAGGCAATCCTCGTATTCTTGCAGTCGGAAAAGTTTGACGTTCTCGGCATCACCACCGTCAGTGGAGATCAGTGGGTGAAGGAAGAGACGCAGCACGTGCTGCGGCTGCTCGAGATTTCCAATCGTACGGACGTCCCTGTGTATCAGGGAGCCGTTTATCCCCTGCTCAACTCCAAGGAAGAAACCGAGCGCTGGGAAGCTCTCTACGGAAAGTTCGAATACAAGGGCTGTTGGACCGACTTTGAACCCAACCGCTCGACCAAGTTCCGGGAACCCTATCACGAACCTAATGTTGTGCCTCCCATGCCCGAGGGTGAGCCGCACCTGGAAGCACATCCCGGGACGGCTGCCGAATTTATCGTGCAGATGGTGCACAAGTATCCGGGAGAAGTCGTGCTCTGGGCTGGCGGCCCGCTGACGAACTACGCGCTGGCGTTGAAGCTCGATCCGTCGGTGGCAACCCTGGCCAAAGAATTCGTGTTGATGGGCGGCGGGCTCTATGCCGACAAGGGCGCAATCGACACAGGTGCGATCGATGCTCGCCGGGAATTCAACTGGTGGTTCGATCCCGAGGCCGCGCGCATCGTCCTGCGCGCTCCGTGGAAAAAGATGACCATCACGCCCATCGATATCTCGGTGAAGACTCGTTACACCATGGAAATGAAAGCCACTATCGCCAAAGCCGGCACTCCGGTGACCGACTACCTTGATAAATATTCGCTGCCCGGCTACATGTGGGACGAGATCGCCGGCGCCGCACTGATCGATCCCTCAATAATTACCGGCCAGAAGAAACTGTACATGGACATCGACATCGATCATGGAGCAAGTTACGGTAAGACTCTCTTCTGGGACGCGTCCGCCCCCGTGCCACCCTACGAGCGCCTCGCGAATGTGCAATTCGATATCGACGCCGAAAAGTTCTACAAGATCTATATGGACTTGATGACCCGGCCCCCCGGCAAGAAGTAGCGCTTGAAACATAACGCCGACCGATGCGGAAAGCTCGCGCGGAGGAACGATGTGGAAGAGCGTTGCGGAAGAACGATGCGGAAGAACCATGCGAACGAGTGATGCGGAAGAACGATGTGGAAGAGCGGCCCTTCAGGGCCGCGTAAACGATCATGAAGACTCGAGGGCTTTAGCCCCTGCCAGGCGCCGCGACATGTCCGGAACCAGATTCGAAGCCAATGCCTAAACTCAAATCTCTCTTGCTCTCCTCGCTGCTTCTCACCGCCGCTCTTTCCTTCGCCCAACCGCGCCGCAAGGTAATCATCAACGAAGACTGTTCCGGTCCCGGCGGCAGCAACATGCAAACGCTGATGATCATGATTCAGTCTCCGCAGGTGGAAGTCTTGGGTATTACCGTCGTGAGCGGAGATGCCTGGCGCGACGAGGAAGTCGCGCACACTCTGCGCCTATTGGAAATCATGGGCCGCACCGACATTCCCGTCGCACCGGGCGCCGCTTTCCCATTAGTCCGCACCCGCGAAGAATCGCAAATGTGGCAGCAGCGCTATGGCAAAGTCGCTTACGCCGGTGCGTGGGATGAACGCTGGTGGCACGAGCCTTCGGTCGTGCCGCCCCTGCCGGAGGGCCAGCCGACGACCAAGCCCGCGGACGAGAACGCCGCCCACTTTCTGATTCGCATGGTTCACAAGTATCCGCACGAGGTGACCATCTACGAAGGTGGACCGATGACCAACCTCGCGCTGGCCATTTCTCTCGATCCGCAGTTTCCGGAACTCGTCCAGGAACTTGTGTTCATGGGCGGGAGTCTGAGTCCGCAAACCGACAATCCCGAATTCCTGAACAATCCGCGGCACGAATTCAATTTCTGGTTCGATCCGGAGGCAGCGGAAATTGTTCTGCGCGCTCCCTGGAAGAAAATTGTCTGCACTCCGACCGACATTTCGATCAAGACCCACATGACGACCGCGCTCGTAAAGCAGATCGAAGCCAGCGGCACGCCTCTGGCGCGCTACATTGCCCGTTTCGCGATGCTCACGCCGGGCGCCGATATCATGTGGGACGAACTCGCCGCCGCCGCATGGATTGATCCGACGATCATTACCAAGACCGAAACTCGCTACATGTCGGTGGACTTGGACCGCGGTGCCGGTTACGGAAACACTCTGACCTCGGGAACCAAAGATGCTCTGAGGCCCAGCGCGCAGCCAGTTGAGATTCAGGTCGACCTCGATACCGATAAGTTCTACCGCATGTTTGCCGCGCTGATGACGGCTTCTACGCCCGCGCACTGATTCGCAGGGCGTGCGCTGGCACCGAAGTGCCGAACAGCATACAATAAGAGATTGCGAGTCTTTCCCAATATGTCTCCCATTCCAGACGATCTCACCATAGTGAAAGATGACATGGTCGCCTTCATCGAAGGCCACGGCATGCGCCGCTTCCACGGCTATGTGGATTACGACGAGGTGCAGTGCGTGATGTGGGAAATGGGCGGCAATCCTGACGGCTGGAAGGATTTCGTGGAACTGGCCAAGGCCGCGGGCGCGCCTTTCCTCACCATGCACGCGTGGACCCTGGAGCGTACCGAACTGGACGAAATGGTGCAGCGCCTCACCAACTCTGAGTTTACCGACGGCGATGACGTGGAGGACGCGCGCTGGCTCCGCGCCCACGTCGGCAAAGTGGGATTTCTGCAGTTGGGTTGGGCCTACCAGGGGTCGATGTTTCTCTGCGAAGTCAGCACCGACTGGTACGACCGCTACCAGCACTTGCTCGAAGTCTCCGATGAATTCGGCGGCCTCACCATGGATGAGCCGGATCAGGACGAAGAGAACTAGCGCTCGATCTCCATAGTAAACTCCTTCATACTTGTCATCCTGAGCGAAGCGAAGGATCTATGCAGTTTCCTGCCGAGTGCAGAGATCCTTCGCGCAGAAGACGCGCTCAGGATGACAGTCCTTTCCCATGCGCTGGCATGAAAAGCCGACAGATCAATCATCGGTCGCCACCCTGATCGCCGGGCTCCGCACCGACCCAACTCTTCGCGGCGTCGCCAACGCCGCGCATATTCTCGCGCCACTGCTGGTCCGCCGTGGCATTACCGATCCGGATGCAGCGAGCGCCTATCTTTCGCCATCGCTCTCCCACCTTCATGCTCCAGAACGAATGCTCGGTCTGAGCGCGGCCGTCGACCGCATCGACGCCGCCATCGAACGCAAAGAACCGATTCTCATTTACGGCGACTACGACGTGGACGGCACGATGGCGGTCATCATCCTGAAGACCGCGATTGAACTCTGCGGCGGCTCCGCCGATTTCCACGTTCCACATCGCATTCGCGAAGGCTACGACATGCGCGACGATGTGATCGAGCGTGCAGCCGCGTCGGGCATTCGCCTCATCATCAGCGTCGACATGGGCATCCGCGCCTTCGCCCCCGCGGAAACTGCGCAGCGCCTCGGCGTCGACCTGATTGTCACCGACCACCATCTGCCGGGTCCCGATGGCGTGCCTAAGGCGCTGGCCGTCGTCAATCCCAATCAGAAGGGATGCGAATATCCCTACAAGCAGCTGTGTGGCGCAGGCGTGGCTTTCAAAGTGGCGCAGGGATTGATGCAGCGCCGCCTCGACGCGGGCCTTCAGAGCAAGCTGCTGATGTCGTTCATGAAGATCGTCGCGATCGCCACCATCGCCGACGCCGTGCCTCTGACGGGCGAGAACCGCGTCTTCGCCTCATTAGGATTGGACGCCCTGCGCAAGGCGGTGAATCCCGGCCTGAAAGCGTTGCTGGAAGTTGCACAGATTTCTCCCAAGCGACCGCCAACCTCCGGCGAGGTTGGCTTCCGCATCGCGCCTCGCATCAACGCCGCCGGACGTATGGATGTAGCCCGCGATGTCATCGAGCTTTTCAGCGTGAAAGACACCGCACGTGCCCGCGAACTCGCCGCCAAACTCGACCACCTCAACTCCGACCGTCAGGAAGAAGAGCGCAAAATCCTGCGCGCCGTGGAAGAGCGCTTCACCGGCGATCCCACGCTGAGCGATGCCTATTGCATCGTGGTCGATGGCGAGGGCTGGCATCGCGGCGTTATCGGCATCACTGCCACGCGAGTCGTCGAGCGCTACAACCGGCCAACCGTCGTGATTTCGCGCGACGGCGATGAAGCCTTCGGCTCCGGCCGCTCGATTCGCGCCTTCCACCTGCTCGAAGCAATCGAGTCCTGTGGCAGTCTTTTCTCGCGCTACGGCGGACATTCCCACGCTTGCGGATTCGCCATGCCCTCCGCCAATGTCGAAGATCTGCGCGCGAAGCTCGATGCCTTCGCCCGAACGCGCCTCACCCCTGCCGATTTCGATCCGATTCTCGATCTCGACGCCGAACTGGACTTGAGCGAAATCACGCCGCAGCTATTTCAAGCCCTTGAACTGTTGGAACCCTACGGCATGGGAAATCCCGAGCCCGTGTTCGCTGCGCGCGGCGTGCGACTGGCCGCACCTCCGCGGATTCTGAAAGAAAAGCACGTCAAACTGAAACTCAGGGCGGGCGCACAAACACGGGATCTCGCCGCAGCCGCTATCCTAGCGACTCCCCGCTGCCATCCCGACGGCGCAGCCATCCGTCGCGAGGAGAAAGCTGCAGCCCTTGCCGAAGGCTACCCGAACCGTGACGCGCTGAGGTCGAAAATTACTTTCGACGCCCTAGGCTGGCACATGGCGGAACGCATGCAAAAGACGCCGCTGCTCGCCGGCGATGCTATCGATGTCGCCTTCAGCATCGGGATCAACGATCATCCGGAATACGGTGGCTTGGAACTCTCCCTGCGCGACTTCCGGGCGCCGGTCCGCTGAGCGGCTTCCAATCCTCACCACAGGTGGTAGTGCCCGTCGCGCCGCGCCATCTCCACGTCTACGCCGAACAATGCCGCCAGCCGCTCCACCTGCAGAATTTCTTCCTTGGGTCCGTCCGCGACCACTCGTCCGCGATCCATCAGAACCACGCGTCCGATCTCGGGAACGATGTCTGCCAGTTCATGCGTTACCAGAATGATCGCGGTTCCCGAGTTGGCCAGCGTCCGCATGGTTTGCCGCAAGCCCTGCTGGGCCGAGAGATCGAGCGAGTTGCAGGGCTCATCGAACAGCAGGGCGCCCGGCTTGTGGACCAAGGCGCGAGCGATCAGCACGCGCCGCGCTTCTCCTGACGACATCTCGCATACCGGACGATCCGCGAGATGCGATATCTTCAATCCGGCCAGCGCAGCGTCGGCCAGTTCACGCTGCCGGGCATCGACGGTATGGTTCGAGAAAATGCTGATGCTGCTGAAAAAGCCCGACAGCACCACGTCTCGCCCGCAGGCATCTCCCGTACAGGTGAGCATCAAGTCGTTCGACACAATCCCCAATCGGGCGCGCAGCGCGAACACATCCCAGGTTCCTTCTCCCAGAATCGACATCGACGAGTACGCTCGAGCCACCGGATAGCACTCGCGCGTAATCGTCTTGATCAGCGTCGACTTGCCGCAGCCGTTCGGACCAAGAATGGCCACGTGCTCGTCGGCCCCAATGCGCAAGCTGAAGTCGTCGAGCGCGATCTTCTGCCCGCGCATGACGCGTAGATTGTGGAAATCAAGCAGGGGTGGCTGAGCGCTCATGCGTTTCAAGTGTATGTCATCCTGAACCCGGCGCTAAGCCGGGTGAGGGATCTTGCGGCGGCGTGAATTGGGATGAAGTCGGGAAAGGTTTCGATCTCGTCTGCCGCATCGAGGCTGCTGGCTGTCTTAAGGTCCTTCGCGCCGGCTTTGCCGCCGCTCAGGATGACAAAGGATGCATTACACTGAACCCAGATGCCGCTGAAGGTCTATCGCCTGCGCCGCCTGTTGGCCTTGACCACCGTGCTGCTGACGCTGGTCGTGGCCGGAATGTATTTCTACGCGCGTTCCAAGGCGACGAACGTCTTAAAGCAGATCCCGGGCAAGATCGGTTATGACATCAAGCAGACGGCCAGCGGCTTTCAGTTCTCTAAGTCCGACGGGAAGCGCACACTCTTCACCGTCCAGGCCAGCGACCTCAAACAATTCAAGCTCAACGGCAACGCCGAACTGCACAACGTCAGCATCGTGCTCTATGGCCGCGACGCCTCACGCTTCGACCAGATTTACGGCGATGACTTCGCATATAACCAGCAGACCGGGGACGTCTCCGCCAAAGGCGACGTACAGATCGACCTCGTAGCCAACCCCGCGGGCCTGGCCAGTCCCGATCAATCCACGCCGAAGGAACTCAAGAATCCCATCCACCTGAAGACGCGCGATCTGGTCTTCAACAAGGAAAGCGGAAACGCAACCACCGAAGCCCGCGTCGAATTTCGCACACCGCAAGCTACCGGATGGGCCGTCGGAGTGAAGTACGCGGGCAAAAGCAACACGCTCACGTTGGCGTCCCAAATTCATGTGGTGCTCAACGGCCCGAACGCAGCCGTCATCGAGGCGGATCACGGCATCATCACCAACGATCCGCGCGAGATTGTGCTCGACCACCCTCATCTTAGCCGCGAAAGCGGAACGCTCCAGGCGGATAAGGCGGTCTGTCATCTCGGCCATGAGAATCAAGTGGAGCGCGTTCTGGCCACGGGAAATGTCACCACGGTCACGCGGACCCAGCGCTCGAAGCAGCAGGGAGCAGCAGCGAACGTTCCTGCCGGCAACAACGCAGCCGGGGAAACGCAACCGTCAGAAATGCGCAGCCGCGGGGACGAGGCCGAGTTCCTGTTCTCGGGAAAAGAGAACTTGCTTCGCACGGCCACCTTTGCCGGCAACGTTCACATCGAGCAAACCGGACCGCAGCCCATGCAGGGTCAGGCTGGGCGCTTGATCATGGATTTCGCAGGTCAGAACCAGCTCCAGAGAGTGCATGCCCTCGACGGAGTGAGGCTCTCGCAGAACGCGATCGCCGGGAATCGACCGACAGCAAAAGCCCCGGCAAACGGCCCGCAGGATTTCGAAATCACCGCGCCCGTCATGGACTTCACGGTGGCGCAAGGGCACGTTCTGCAGCAGGCCGAAACCTCAGGCGCTGCCCAGATCACGATTGCGCAGGCCCAGGAATCGACTTCGAGTTCTGCGCAGGCCGCTCCCCCGCAACGGACGGTTGTGACGGCGGGCAAGTTCCTCGCGCAATTCGCGCAGGTCGAGGGGCGGAACCATCTCGCCAGTGTCCACGGCGCTCCCAACGCCCGCATCGTCAACTCAAGTTCCGGCGAACCCGATCGTGTCAGCACCAGCGACTCGGTCGACGCGACGTTTCTTCCTCAGGGCGGCATCGACGCCGTCACGCAAACGGGCAACGTCGTTTACACGGACGGTCAGCAGCCCGACAAGCGCGTACAAGCCTTCGCCAACTCCGCGCGCTACACGCCCGGCGACCAGATGCTCGTGCTTACGGGCAGTCCGCGCGTCGTCAACGGCGGCATGGCGACTACAGCCAGGACGATCCGCATGAACCGCGCCACCGGAGACGCTTTGGCCGAGGGCAACGTCAAGAGCACCTACAGCGAACTGAAGGAGCAACCGGACGGCGCCTTGCTGGCATCTTCTTCGCCGATCCATGTCACCGCTCACAGCATGACGGCCCACAGCACAGCGGGGCTGGCCCTCTACTCAGGAAACGCACGCCTTTGGCAAGACGCGAACGTGATCGAGGCGCCCACCATCCAGTTCGACCGCGACCGCCGCTTCGTCACTGCCCAAGGTACGCCCGACCAGCCGGTGCAGACGATTTTGGTCCAGACGGGCAAGTCCAAGGCAGAAAACGCTCCTCCATCTGGAAAAGCAGCCGGAAAGAAGTCGGGCAAGGCAGCTCCCCCGGCCGCATCGAGCCCCATCTCGATCACCGCCGCGAAGCTCACCTACGCCGATTCCGAGCGCCGAGTGCATTATGAAGGTGGAGTCCTCGCCAAAGGCGCAGACTTCACTACGTCCGCCAAGACCGTTGATGCCTACTTGCTCCCGCGCAGTCAAACCTCAAGCAGTCAATCGTTTGCCGGTCCCGGCCAGCTCGATCGCATGGTCGCCCAGGGGGATGTGGTCATTCAGCAGCCCACCCGCCGGGCCGACGGCCAACAGCTGGTCTATACCGCCGCCGACGACAAGTTCGTCCTGACCGGCGGACCGCCCAGCATTTTTGATGCCGAACAGGGCAAGATTACCGGGGTTTCGTTGACTTTCTTTAGACGCGATGATAGGGTGCTCGTAGAAGGCGAAGCTAGTACCCCTGTGGTAACACGAACGCGAGTGGCCAAATAAGGAAGAAGACAAATTGGCAAGATAAATGCGTACCCTGGCCACAGAAGAAATTGGCAAATCGTATCGTGGCCGCCGCGTTGTAAATGGGGTCAGCCTGACCGTCGAGCAGGGCGAAGTTGTTGGTTTATTAGGCCCTAACGGCGCAGGCAAGACCACCACCTTTTACGCCATTGTTGGCCTGATCCCTCCCGATACTGGCCGCGTGCTGTACGACGGTCAGGACATCACCGACGTTCCCATGTACCTCCGGGCCCGTCAGTATGGCATCAGTTATCTCCCGCAAGAAGCTTCGGTCTTTCGCAAGCTGACGGTCGAAGAGAACATCCTCGCGGTTTTAGAGGCGCAGGCGATGTCCTGGCATGAGCGCCGCGAGAAGATGGAGAAGTTTATTGACGAGCTTGGATTGGAGCACATCCGCCAGAACCGTGGATACGCCCTGTCCGGTGGGGAACGCCGGCGCGTGGAAATTGCCCGCTGCCTGTGCATCAATCCCACATTCATTTTGCTGGACGAACCGTTTTCCGGGATCGATCCCATTGCCGTGCTCGACTTGCAGAAAATCATCAGCAGCCTGCGGGCCAGCGGCATCGGAGTCCTGATCACCGATCACAACGTGCGCGAAACGCTGTCCGTGACCGACCGGGCTTACATCATCGACGACGGCAGAATCTTCCGACAGGGACAACCCGGCCAGCTGGCCGGCGACCCGGAAGTGAGAAGGGTGTACTTGGGAGAGAGTTTCTCGCTGGTGTAAAGAAGCAGGTTTCAACGTTTCAAGGTTGCAAGGTTTCAATGTAAAAGCCTGAAGCCTTGGAGTCTTTGAAACATTGAAACCTTGAAACCTTGAAACATTGAAACATGGTCCTCTTACAACACAAGCTGAGCGTCAAACTCTCCCAGCGCCAGATCCTCACACCCGGTCTGGTGCAGATGGTCTCCGTCCTCGCGCTCAACAAACTTGAGCTCAAGGACATGATCAACGCCGAGATGGTCGAGAATCCGGTTCTCGAAGAACTGGAAGAATCCGTTCCCCTGCTCGACGAAGTTGGCAAGAAGGAAGAAGACCGCGAGCGCGCCGCTGCCGCTACCAACGAAGAAAATCCCATCACCGCGGTCGAAAAGAAAGATCCCTTCGAAGAGATCGATTTTGGTTCGTTCTTCCAGGACTACCTCGATCCCGGCTACCGCACCCATAGCGAGATGGAGGACATCGAGCGCCCGTCGTTCGAGAATTTCCTCTCCAAGCCGACAAACCTCACGGACCACCTCGCCTGGCAGTTAGGCGCGCTCAGCCTGCGCCGCGAAGTGCGCGAGGCCGCCGACCTCATCATCGGCAACCTGAACGAAGACGGATACCTGATCGCCAGCGACGACGAATTGCTCGGCGTGGCACCGCCGGCAGCTCCCGAGGTCGACGCCGAGACCGCCAAGAAAATCGTGAACGAGGCGCAAGCTCTGGGCCTGGCAGAGGTCGCCGCAGAGCACGCCGCAGAGCACGCCGATCCCTCTTCCGTCGGAGGGATTGCGGACGATTCCGCCCACGTTGAGCAGACCACCGATGCCGTCTATGCGGAGAGTCCAGACGTCGAACCACCAGCCGCGCCGCGCTCGGAAGCATCTTTCGCTTCGCATTCAGGCGACTCAGCCGCCGCGGTAGCGCCCGCACACGAACCCGCGTCCCACGCTGCGCCGACCTATCAGCCCAACTTCACCGCAGCCGATCTGCAGGAGGCTCTGGAGGTCGTCCGCCAACTCGATCCTCCCGGCGTGGCGTGCCGCGACTTGCGCGGCTGCCTGCTCTACCAGCTCCGCTATCACGAGGCACAGCTTGCGTTGCACAAGAACGGCAATGGCACCGAGCAGGTTCTGAAGGACGCGATGGCCGTCGTCGACCAGCATCTGCGCGGCCTGCAGAACAAGCAGCACAAAGAGATTGCCAAGGCCATCGGCCGACCCATCGAAGCCGTGCAGGCAGCCCTCGACTACATTCGTACGCTCGATCCGCGGCCCGGCCTGCGCTACAACAAAGTTCAGGCGCGCCTGATCGAGCCCGATGTCGCGTTCGTGAAACACGGCGACGAGTGGCTGGTCATCATGAACGACGAAGACCTGCCGCAGCTTCGCCTGAATCCGGCTTACAAAAAACTGGTCACCCGCGACGGCACCAACGAAAAGAGTACCCGCGACTACGTCAAAGAGCGCTACAAGAGCGCCATCCAGCTCATCAAGAACATCGAGCAGCGCAAGCAGACCATCACCAAGGTCTGCTACTGCATCGTCGCCCGCCAGCAGGATTTCCTCGAACGAGGCATCGATCAACTGAAACCCATGATGATCAAGGAGGTGGCCGAAGAAATCGGCGTGCATCCTTCCACGGTAAGCCGTGCTGTGGCCAACAAATACGCCCACACACCGCAAGGCGTATTCGAGCTGCGATATTTCTTCAGCGAGAGCGTTCAGGGCCCTGAGGGCGGCGGCACTTCGCTGCTCATCCTCAAACGCCGTGTCAAAAAGCTCATCGAGGAAGAAGATCCCAGCCGTCCGTTGACCGACGAGCAGATCACCCGAATCCTGCAGTCGCAGGGCATCCAGGTGACCCGCCGCACGGTAGCCAAATACCGCGAAGACATGCGCATCCCGAGCACGCACCAGCGTCGGGTAAAAAAATAAAGCGTCGTTAGTCGCTAGTCGATTGTCGTTGGCCAACGATCATCGACGGCAAGCGTCAGCTAACGACCAACGGCTAACGACTAACGGCCAAATGCAGTGCCCGATTTAGCTCATCATTTGAATTCTTAGGGAGGGGCGCTCATGAACGTGGAATACACTGGCAGACAATACGTAGTCACTTCCACCATCCGCAAAGAAGTAGAAACCGGCCTCACAAAAATCCGCAAAATTCTCGGCGACCGCTTTGATTCCAAGGTCATCCTCGCCGTCGAAAAGCACCGCCACAAAGCTGAAATCACCATCAGCCCGCGCAACGGCCCGCTGGTCGGCCTGGCTCAGGCCAAGGACATGACCATCGCCGTCAACGAAGCTCTCGACCATCTCGAGAAGCAGGCGGTCAAATACAAAACGCGCTGGATGTCGAAGAAGCGCTCGGCGCGCAAGAGCGAGGAAGTCAAAAAGTGGAACGGCCACTCGCCGCAGGTGGAAGAGAATGTTTCACAGACTGATCTGCAGACTGTCGTCGGCGCGTCAGAAAAAACCGCCGTCCCGGTTATGGTCCACAAGTATCCTGCCGTGGCCAAGACCACCGAAGTCCACCTGGTTCGCTCCGACGAAGCCGTCGCCATGCGCCCCATGACGCTGGAGGAGGCCATCAAAGAAGCCCACTTCCGCGACCGCGACGTCTTCGTCTTCCGCGATCCCAAAGGCAAGCTGATGATCCTGCACCGTACCCGCGAAGGCAAAATGGAGCTGATCGAAGCCCCGTAGAACCATGCCCCTGTGATCCTGTCATCCTGAGCGAAGCGGCTGATTCCCGAAGAGAATCAGCCGCGTGGTCGAAGGATCCCTGCCCTCCAACCGCGCGCGAGGCCCAAGTGGTTTTAAGAACACGCCCGTTGCGATCGCATGTGCTGTTGCCAACTCTGCTCGTCCTCTTCGCAAGTGTTGTCTTCTGCGCGTCCAAGTCGGCCTACCCAAAGAATTACAAAGGCACCCCCTACCGAGACGCCCGCTACCATGCCGGCCCGCAGAAAATCCCCGGACACGTCGACTGCGCATACTACGATCGCGGCGGAGAAGGCGTCGCCTACCATGACACCGACGCCAAGAACAGCGGCAGTGGAACTCTCAATCCCGCCGACGGCACGTACCTGAATCAGTTCCGCATGGACGAAGCCGTCGACACCTCCTACACTAAGTTCCACGACCAGATCGACAATAGCCCGTACGACCTCGTTGTTCCGCCAGAAAACCAGCGCTATGTCGGATGGACGGAGCCAGGAGAGTGGTTCAATATCACCGTGCAAGTTGACCGCGCCGGCGTGTACAAGGCCGATCTTCTCTACACGTCAAATCGTGGAGGAACGATCTCGCTGGCTGTGAACGGAAAGGACGCTACCGGCCCACTAACCATTCCCTCCACCTTCAATGCCGACGATCCCATCGCTTGGCGGCAGTGGCATCACTGGAACATAGCCCCAGGCCTCGTGAAAATTCGATTACCCGCCGGCAAGAGCGTTTTCACCGTCCACATCCTGACCGAGGGAAATATGAATCTCGCATACTTCGACTTCAAGAAGTCTCGATGAGCGCTGTGAATAGAAGGTGCGCCGGGTGCCCCATTTCTCGCGCTCTTTGCGAGAAGTGGGGATTTTGACTATCGCCAACAAAAAGCCCCACGTCTCACAAAAGACGCGAGCCATGGGGCACCAGCGCTACTTGCTCTTCACCGTAATCCCCTCCGCCCGCACCGGAGCTCCGCACTTCCCGCTCCGCAGCCCGTCCAGAAAAGCCTTCGTCTCCAGCAGCGTGAGTTTCTTCGTCGCTTCCGCGAGTCCCATGCCCGCGAAATTCAGATGGGACGCACCATCAATCACGCCCAGCCACTTGCAACCGGCCGGCAGGCTGTCATAAGGGATGGTGCGGTTCTTCCAATCGCCGTCCAGCGACTGGTCCTGCGTTCCGGTAAGCATCAACACCGGCTTGCCAATTCCGCCCCACGCATTTTCCGGAAACATCGTTCCTGGTCCGTCTGGTGAAAGCGCGACGTACGCGTTGAATCGATCTGCGCCTCTGACCCCCAGCTTGTTCCTGGCTCCTGCTTCGACTTCCACAGTGCGCGCGCCCATGGAGTGCCCGAGCAGCGCCACAAATGGAGCTTTGCAGGTTCCCGCAGCCCATTTCAGCGCCGCGGCAATATCCATCAGGCGCGCGTTGTAGGCCGCGGGATTTAGCACCAATTCCTCCACCCCACACGTGAGGCCGCCAGCATGCTGCATCGCTGCCCGTAGCGCCTCTGTCCCACTCTCCTTATGCCCCATCACGACGGCTTGCCAGCCATCGTCACGAAGTCCCTCGGCCAGATACTTGTACCCGTATTCATTGCCGCCCGCACCCGGCGAAATCAGCGCTAGCGGCGCGCAGCCCGCGGTCTTGGGCGCATAAACACGAAGCGGCGTCTGCGCCCCGTCCTCCCGGGGCGCATTGACTAATTCTTGCCCCACGGCAGTGCCCGCCATGAACGCGGCTAGCAGCGCGACAATAACGACCATGTGCAAACGAAATCGGCTCAAGTGAATCTCCACTCGCTGCAGAATGCTCACAGAATAAAACACGCCGCCCGGCGTGGAGTTGCACAAAGTTATACGTGTCGCTGACGGAGGTAATGCCATAGCGATTACGAGAACGCTGTGACGAGCATCGTTTTACCTTCGTGAACCTTAGTGTCCTTGGTAGTGAATGCCTTTCCTATTGATACGTTTGAATAGAGCCATTCACATGCTAAAATTCGCCGCCGAGGGACATTCGCCATGATGAACCGCATCTGTCACAAGCTCTTTTGCCTTCTTGCCGTCGGTGTGGCTGCTCTGTTGACCTCGCCCTGTTTTGCTCAGACGCAGACACCTCCCAAGCTCTCCGTTCACTGGGAAGAACTCACGGCCTCGGACTTCCGCGATGGGATCCATCGCTCGCAGGGAACTTGCCTGCTCCCGTTCGGCATTCTGGAGAAGCACGGCCCGCACCTCCCGCTTGGTACCGATCTGCTTGACGTTCGCTACGCCGCGCTGCACGCCGCAGAGCAGGAGTACGCCGTCGTCTTCCCCGAATACTATTTCGGTCAGATCGCAGAAGCCCGCCACGAGCCCGGCACCGTGGCCTACAGCCGCAACCTGCAACTGGCCCTGCTGCAGGAAACCACCAACGAGATGGCCCGCAACGGCTGCAAGAAAGTCCTGATCGTTAACGGCCACGGCGGCAACGACAGCCTGCTCCCCTATTTCGCGCAGACGCAGCTCGACAAGCCGCATGACTACGTGGTCTACGTCTTCGACGAGCGCACCCCCCAGCATGGTGGGCCCGCCAGAAAGACCAAGATCGACATGCATGCCGGCGAAAGCGAGACCTCCAAGATGATGATCTCCCACCCCGAACTCGTGCATCAGGATCGCGCGACGAGCGAATCCGGCGCCGACCAGGCGCGCCAGAAGATTCCCGAAGATGTCTACACCGGCATCTGGTGGTACACGCGTTTTCCGAACCATTATTCGGGAGACGGATCAGTGGCGACCAAAGAACTCGGCGAATTCCAGATGAATTGGTGGATTGATTCCGTGATAAAGGCGATCCGCGAGGTGAAAGCCGACGACGTCAGCCTCAAGCTGCAAAATGAGTTCTACGAGAAGAGCACGCACCCCCTCGACACGCAACCGTAGCCAATCCTTGCCCACGTGATGGCGCAGCCGAACGGAATCACTTGCACTCCGCGTGTTTTGCGAGGATGATGTTCTCGCTGACGCGGCCATCCCCCGGCGCACAAATCGAGTCGGTTGAAAGGGAGGGAAACAATCCATGAACTTCAAAACTAAATTAGCCCTTGGGATCCTCACGGCCCTGGCTATGTTTGCGCTCACGTTCGCAATTCCCCGTGGCGGTCCGGTGCGTGATGCACAATTGGTTCAATTCCCCATGACCGTGGGAGTGTGGGCGATCTTTGTTTTGCTGTTCGTGAAATTGAAATGAAATCAGGAGGCTGGGCCCAAACCGGCCATCTTCAAGCGGTCCGGCCTCCCTCTATGAGCTTCCGATCAGCACGCCGGTGATGAACACGAGCACGCCGCCGAGCCCGACCTGCAGCGCCGCCGTAACCCAAGGCGTATCCATGTAGCGCTTGCGAATCCATGTGATCGCACCCAGCTCTGCCAGCACCACCGCGCCCGCTGCCCACAGCGCTGCCCGAAAGTCCTTAATTAAGAACGGCAGTGTGTGACCGATTCCTCCCACGGCCGTCATCGCCCCGCAAATCAACCCGCGCACCCACGGATGCCCGCGTCCCGTTAAGCTGCCGTCGTCCGACAACGCCTCCGCAAACCCCATGCTGATGCCGGCTCCGGCCGACGCCGCCAGTCCAACGAGAAATGCATCCCAGCTTTTGTGTGTCGCAAACGCTGCCGCGAATACCGGAGCCAGCGTCGACACCGACCCATCCATCAAACCGGCCAACCCCGGCTGCACAATCTGCAAAACGAACAGGCGCCGCTGCGCGACTTCCTCGTCCGCCTTCACATGGTCTGGTAATTTTTGCTTGTCGAGTTCCTGGGCGCGCTCTTCGTGTTCGCGTTCTTCCCGGGCGAGATCATCCAGCAGTTGCCGTATGCTTGCGTCCTGCGTTCTGCTGGCAGCCTTCTCATAAAAACGCCGCGTCTCCACCTCCATCGTCGACGCTTCCTTGCGCACCGCCTCAATTCTCAAAGGACGCACCAGCCAAAGTGCCGGACGCTCCACGAACCCGCGCACATCCTGCCGCCGGATCAGCGGAATATGTTCACCGAATTTCTTCTGGAACAGTTCGAGCAGCCGCCGCCGGTGCCCTGACTCTTCCTCACGCATGCCATCAAACATCGAAGCGGTCGCAGGATAGTCCTGCCGCAGACCTTCGGAAAAGTCGGCGTACACGCGCTCGTCTTCTTCTTCCAGAGCTATAGCCAGGGCCAGCACTTCGCGTTCTGTAAGTTCCTCGAACTTTTTCATGACGCCATAGCTTACAGGCCGCACGCGCCGGAAAACAATGCGTGATTTGCGATTCTTGACGACCCCTCACGTGCGGTGACCCGACAATGCCCCCGGAATCTCACTTGGCAATCCGGCACAAAACAAGGCCGCGCCCCGGATGCTACTATCCAGTGCATGAAGCCCCGTCGGTCCACTGGCCGAAAATCGAACAAGTCGAAGGGCGGAGCGAAGAAGACTTCCCGCGGAGTCCAGCCCTCGCCGGAACTGGTCATCATCACCGGCATGAGCGGATCGGGGAAGGCCTCGGTGTTGAAAGCCTTCGAGGACCTCGGCTACTACTGCGTCGACAACCTGCCCGTACAACTCATCCCGCAGTTTGCCGACCTCGCCGTTCAGTCGAGCGAGATTCGCCGCACTGCCTTGGTTGTGGACGTGCGTGAAGGCTCCAAGCTGGAAGAACTCCCCAAGATCCTGAAGTCGGTCGGACGCATGATTCCGACGAAGGTCGTCTTCCTCGAGGCTTCCGACTCAGTTCTGGTGCGCCGCTTCAGCGAGACGCGCCGTCCGCATCCTCTGGGCACCGACTCTCCCGTAAAGTCCGCGCTCAAAGCCGAGCGCCGCCACCTGGGCGCCATCCGGGCCGTTGCTGACTTCGTCATCGACACTTCCAAGTTCAACGTTCACGAATTGCGTGCGCACATCACCCAGCGTTTTCGGGAACGGTCCTCGGAAAAGAACCTTCTGGTTTCCTGCGTGAGCTTCGGATTCCGCCAGGGTCTTCCCGAAGATGCCGACGTCGTTTCCGACGTTCGCTTTCTGCCCAATCCGCATTTCATCCCCGAGTTCCGTCCGCTGACGGGGCGCGATCCCCGCGTTGCAAAGTACATCCGCTCTTTTCCGCAAACGCGGGAGTTCATTTCGCGAACCGTCTCCGACCTGCTCTTCCTTTTGCCGCACTACATCCATGAAGGCAAGAGCTATCTCACGATCGCCTTCGGCTGCACCGGCGGCCAGCACCGCTCCGTCATGATCGCCGAAGAAGTCGGCAAACATCTGCGTCGCGCCGGATATAGCGTCAAAGTCGTGCACCGCGACAGCCCGAAGTAGCTGCGACCCGCCATGTCCATTCCTCCTTATCCGCTCCATCCCGAGCCTATGAAACGCAGTTGGCTCGAAGAGCACCCTTTCTGGAAGATCCCCCTCGGCTGCCTGACCCTCATCCTCCTGATGGGCTTGTTCGCGGTTGGATTAATCACGGTCATTACCACGTCATTTCGCAGCAGCGACGTCTACAAGCAGGCGCTGACCCAGGCGACCGCCAACTCGCAGGTGCGCGAACTAATTGGAGAACCGATCAAGCCCGCGTGGTTCATCTCGGGCCAACTCAACGTGAGCGGCAGCACCGGCAGCGCGAATCTTTCGATCCCGATTTCCGGTCCGCGCGCCAAGGGCACAATTCGCGCGGTCGCAAATAAGACCGGCGGAGGCTGGAGGTTCACTCATTTGCAGGTCATCGTCGAAGGCCAGCCGGCAGCCATCGATCTCCTGTCAATTCAGCCGCCGGCCGAACGAGACTTCTAGCCCTAGGCACGGCCCGCGTGAGCTAGTCCGGACGAACCCCGAAACGCCATCCCCACAGCGCATGACTCAAGTAGAATAGGGCCTTGCAGCTCATGCCCATTCCACCGGCGGCAAGCGATTGCGGCCTGCACCGCACCGGAGCCCCATGCGGCAACTAACCCGCCTCATCCGGTATGCCCTTCCTTATTGGTGGCAGATTCTGGCTTCGGTTCTGCTGATGGCGGCGGTGGGCGCGCTCGATGCTTTCAAATATCTGCTGGTCCGTCCGGTCTTTGATCGGGTTTTAAATCCGGCGACAGGGTCGAAGGAAATTCAACTCTTTGTCATTCCCGGCACTCAGCATGCCGTGTATCTGCAGCAACTGGTTCCGCCTCACTTCACCAACGCTTGGACCATCGTGGCCTTTGCCCTGGTTGCGTCCACCGTTCTGAAAGGAATCTGCGACTACTCGGGCACTTACATCGTGAACCACGCGGGCTTCGGCATGATTACCGACCTGCGCGACGACCTCTACACCGCGCTGCTGCGACGCTCGGCTGCCTTTTTTTCAAAACACACCACTGGGACATTGCTCTCCACCATCATCAACGACATTGAGCGCGTTCAGTACGCCATGTCGACGGTGCTGTCGGAACTCCTGCAGCAATTCTTCACCTTCGTTTCCGTAGCCATCGTTGTGGTTATCCTCGGCGGAAACCTGGCCTGGGTCTTGCTCTTGTTCGTTCCTGTGATCGTATTCTCGTCCCGCAAAATTGGTTCCCGCGTCCGCCACACCACCCGTCACGGCCAGGACAAACTCGCCGACATCCAAAACATCTTGCATGAAACCATCACGGGCAACCGCATCGTAAAGGCCTTCAACACCGAAGACTGGGAGATTTCGCGCTTCCGCCACGCGGCTCGCCGACTCTTCCGTGCCAATCTGCGCTCGGTGGCCGCCACCGCGATCAGTTCTCCATTGATGGATATTTTCGGCGTGGTCGGGATCGCCCTCCTCCTCCTGCTGGGCCGTGACCGCGTCGCACACAATCAGATGACGCCCGGTGTGTTTGTCGCCTTCGTAACTGCTGTTTTCAGCCTCTACAATCCGGTCCGCAAGTTCGCGCTCTTCTATAACAACTTTCAGCAAGCCCTAGGCGCGTCCTCGGAGATCTTCAAATTCATGGATCTCGAGGACGATGTGCGCGAAAAGCCGCGCGCCAGGACTTTGCCAAAGTTCTCGAACAGCGTTCGTTTCGAGCAAGTCAGTTTCGCCTACACCAACGATGGGGAAGAGAGCCACTCCGTACTGCACGACATCAACCTGGAAGTCCGCCACGGCGAGGTTCTTGCGGTGGTCGGTTCCAGCGGCGCGGGGAAAAGCACACTCGTTCACTTGATTCCCCGTTTCTTTGACGTGAGCAGCGGACGGATTCTCATCGACGGCCACGACATCCGCGACGTAACCCTTGCATCGCTACGAGCCCAGGTCGGCATCGTCACCCAGGAGACTGTCCTCTTCAACGATACCGTCCGCAACAACATTGCCTACGGCCAGCCGCAGGTTCCGCAGAAGGAAGTCGAGGCCGCCGCCCGCGCCGCCTTCGCCCACGATTTCATTGTTGCTCTTCCGGCAGGGTACGATACTGTAATCGGTGAACGGGGTGTGCGACTTTCCGGGGGCGAGCGTCAGCGTCTGGCGATTGCGCGAGCCCTTCTGAAAAATGCGCCGGTGCTGATTCTCGACGAGGCCACTTCGGCTCTCGACAGCGAATCAGAAGCTCTCGTGCAATCCGCCCTGCATAATCTGATGAGCGGCCGCACGGTGTTCGTGATTGCGCACCGGCTTTCGACAGTGCGCCGCGCCGATCGCATCGTGGTGATCGAGAACGGCACGATTGCCGACATCGGCCGCCACGAAGAACTGATGACAAAGTTAGGTACGTACCGGCGTTTGTACGAATTGCAATTCGCCAATGCAGATGCACCCAAGGCAGTCGCAGAAACGTAGGAACCACGGCCCCCTATGCCCATTCGCTCGATGACAGGTTTTGCGCAGATACGAGGCGAAATTCAGCGCCCGGACGGCAGCCCCAACGCTCCGGCACAGTCCAGTGGCCGGATGGCCTTTGCGCTGTCTCTGAAATCGGTCAACCATCGTTTCCTCGATCTGCATTTCCGCCTTCCCTCCGGAACCGACTCCCTCGAAATGCAACTCCGCCGCCTGCTGAAAGAAAAGATGGGCCGCGGCCACGTCGAGATCTCGCTGAGTCTGGAGCGCGCGACCAGTGAGACGTTCTCCCTCAATCGCGACATTATCGGAGGTTATATCGCGGCGTTCCGCGCCGCGGCTGCCGAGTTCTCCATCGCCGCCGTGCCCGACCTGAACGCGGTTCTGCGGATTCCTGGCGCGCTCGACTCCGCCAACGAGACTGCCGACGGAGACATCGAAGGCGCGGTCATGGCGAAGGTCGGAGAAGCGCTCGACCGCCTGAATCAGATGCGCGAAGAAGAAGGCCGCGGTATTGCCCGCGAACTGCGCGAGCGCATGATGCACCTGGCCGAGGCCAGTAAGAGCGTGCAGCAGCATCGCCGCGCCGTGCTCCAGAACTACAGTGAGCGCCTGCAAAACCGCCTCCAGGAGTTGCTCGGCGGAACCGTCGACAAGGAACGCGTTCTGCAAGAGGCCGCTCTGCTCGTCGACCGCAGCGATATTCAGGAAGAAATCGTCCGCCTCGAAAACCACGTTCAACATTTTCTCGGCCTCCTGGAACAGGGCGGCGAGATCGGCAAGAAGCTGGACTTCCTCCTGCAAGAAATGAATCGCGAAGCCAACACGCTGCTCTCAAAAACTTCCGGCCTGGCGGGCGAAGCCCTGAAAATTACGGAAGCAGGACTCGCGATGAAGGCGGAAATCGAGAAATCACGCGAGCAGGTACAAAACCTGGAATGAATTCAACCTACACGCCCATTGTCTACATCATTTCGGCTCCCTCCGGATCAGGCAAGTCGACCCTGGTCAATGAATTGCTGAAGCTAGTTCCGAAGCTTGATTTCTCCATCTCCTATACCACGCGAGCGCTCCGCGGCAGCGAGCAAAACGGCAAGCAATATCACTTCGTTTCCCGCGCCGAGTTCGAGCAGATGATTCGAGCCGGCGAGTTCCTGGAACACGCGGAGTTTGACAGAAATTACTACGGCACGGCCCGTCGATTTCTGCAGGAGACCGGGCAGAAGGGCCACGACCTTCTGCTCGACATCGACGTGCAAGGCGCCGCGCAAATCAAGCAAAAGCTGCCCGAGGCCGTCACCATCTTCGTCCTGCCTCCCGACCGCAAAACGCTGGAGTGGCGCCTGAGCAAGCGCAGTGAAGACACGAAAGAGGTCATCGCGCGCCGCTTGGCCGCTGCCAAGCGTGAGATCGAGAACTACGATAAGTACGACTACATCCTGATCAACGACGATCTCGAGGAATCCATCGACCGCCTCGAGGCCATTGTCCTGTCGGAGCGCTTGCGGCGGACCAATGCCTCTCTTTCCGCGGAAGACAAGAAAACCGTGGAACTAGCCGACTGTCAGAGGCTGGCCGATATGCGGGACCGGGTCCGCCCCATCCTTGATTCCTTTAGTACCCTTCCCCCCTCGGCACATCCGTAGATTTCGCGGTATCATTTTAAGGACGCCGGATCGGGCGTCGTAAGCTGCAACTAGTTTCGTGCGGGACAAGCCTGAGAGTTGGCCCTGTTCTGTTGAACGCATTGCTCGACGTTCGGCACTGATAGACTTCACACCTTTTGTTCGAGGGAGAGTCCCAATGAAGTTGATCGAAGGCTTTGACAGCAACTACCGATACATCTTGGTGGCAGCGCGGCGTGCGCGCCAGCTTCAGTCCGGTGCGCCGCCCGTGGTCGACACCAATTCCCGCAAGCCCTGCCGCATCGCGCAAGACGAGATCCGCGCCGGCAAAGTGAAGTGGGAGATTCCTGAAACCCGCAGCGCCGCCGAGCAGGCCGAAGAGGCTCTCGACAAGGCGCTGGGCCAGGACTAAGGGGAATTGTTGATTTCCGGATTGCTGATCGTTGATTGAGAACCTCGGCAGCAATCGTTTTGAATCAACAATCAGAAATCAACAATCAAAACTCCATGAAGATCGCCCTCGGCGTTACCGGCGGGATTGCAGCATATAAGGCGGCGGAAATCGTCCGTCTGCTGCAGGACCGTGGTATCCGCGTGCAGGTCGTCATGACCCACGCCGCCCAGGAGTTTGTTCGTCCCCTCACCTTCGCCGCGCTCTCCGGAGAAAAAGTCATCACCGGCATGTTCTCGCCGAGTGAAGAGCACGCTCCCAATATCGACTCCGCCATCGAGCACATCGCCGTCGCGCAATCCATCGACGCACTGGTCGTCGCACCGGCCACGGCTGACGTTCTGGCGCACTTCGCGCAGGGCATCGCCAGCGACTTTCTGACCACGCTTTACCTCGCAACCACCGCGCCGGTTGTCGTGGCGCCCGCCATGAACGTCAACATGTGGAACCATGCGGCCACGCAGGCGAACTTGCAGATCCTTCGCCAGCGCGGCGTGAAGATCGTCGAACCCGGTGCCGGATACCTGGCATGCGGCATGACCGGCCCCGGCCGCCTTGCTGAGAACGAAGCCATCGTTGCTGCTGTCATGGAAGCCCTCGGTGCCTCGCAGGACCTGAGTGGTGAGACTCTGCTGATCACCGCCGGTCCCACGCGCGAAAAGATCGATCCCGTGCGCTATCTCACCAACCGCTCCAGTGGTCGCATGGGCTACGCTCTCGCGGAAGCCGCCTTGCGACGCGGAGCGCGTGTGCTCCTGGTCAGCGGACCAACTTCGCTCACTCCTCCTGGAGCGGCAGAGGTCACGCGAGTCGAATCCACCGAAGAAATGCGCGACGCCGTCCTCAAGCTTCTCTCCGAGGCGAGCGTCGTAATCAAGACCGCAGCCGTCTCCGACTATCGGCCGAAAGCCGCCGCCGGCCAGAAGATCAAGCGCAAAGGCCCGATGACGCTCGAACTCGAAGCCACGCCCGACATCCTGAAAGAGCTTTCTCTCAAGAAGTGGACGCAAATTGTCGTGGGCTTCGCCGCCGAAACGGAAAACGTTCTGGAGAACGCCCGCCAGAAATTAGTCAGCAAGAATCTCGATGCCATCGTGGTCAACGACGTCTCCCGCGAAGGCGTTGGTTTCGATTCCGACCGCAACGCCGTGACCATCATCAGCCGCGAAGAAATCGTCGAAGTCTCCGAAACGACGAAGTGGGAAGTCGCCCAGCGAGTCCTCGACCAGGTAGTCCGCCTGCAGCCAGCACCGCAAATCCCCCGTCAAAGCCTGATATTCATCTTGTCATCCTGAGCGGAGGCAGTCTGAGCGAAGCGAAAGACTGCCGTAGTCGAAGAGCCTGCCCTGAGCGAAGTCGAAGGGATCCCTACCCACACACGGCCCCGCACCGGCGCCACGATATAATGACAAACTCATGCCCCGCACTCTCGACCCCGATCTCCGCCGCGCACTCGCCGAACGAGTCCGCTATTGTCACGAGATGGGCATCTACGATTTCTACCGGCGCGAACCCCGCGCT
Organism: uncultured Acidobacteriaceae bacterium; assembly: GCA_963701935.1. Taxonomy (GTDB): domain Bacteria; phylum Acidobacteriota; class Terriglobia; order Terriglobales; family Acidobacteriaceae; genus Sulfotelmatobacter. Next base: position 450,065 of record CAVPBT010000011.1, read on the forward strand.
TCTGAATCCGTCCCGGTTGCAACGGCCATTGCCGAGCTCGACAATCTGTCGTCCCCATTCCAGGAACAGCGAGAGGAAATGCCCGCAAAAAAATCCGTAGTCGTGAAGGTCGCCGACGAAAACATTTTCGAGGTGCTCACGCCCAAGCCGGAGCAATCCGTCACCGATCCCGTAGCCGCGCTCAAACTGATTCGCGAAGACCTCGGCGACTGTACCCGCTGCAAGCTGCACAAGCAGGGACGCAAGCAAATCGTCTTCGGCGTGGGCAATCCGCGCGCCGACCTGATGTTCATCGGAGAAGGCCCCGGCGCCGACGAAGACACGCAAGGCGAGCCCTTCGTGGGACGCGCCGGTCAACTCCTCAACAACATGATCAAAGCCATGGGCATCCGCCGCGAGGATGTCTACATCGCGAACGTCGTGAAATGCCGGCCGCCCGGAAATCGCACGCCAGAACGCGATGAATGCGAAACCTGCTCGCCGTTCCTCATGCGTCAGATCGCGGTCGTCAAACCTAAGGTCGTGGTCGCACTCGGCGCCGTCGCCGCGAAAAACCTGCTCGCCATGAACGCATCCATGGCCGAACTCCGTGGCCGCTTCTACGACTTCATGCCCGCCGGCGCCCGCAGCAGCGATCCCTCGTGGCAGGGAACCAAGCTCGCAGTCACCTACCATCCCGCATTCCTCCTTCGCGATCCGCGCCAGAAAGGCGAAGCCTGGAAAGACTTGCAGATGGTGATGAAGTACCTGGGCCTAGAGCCTCCCAAAAAGAGCGAATAGAAGGATTTGTCATGCTGAGCGAAGCCGATCACGCGCGAAGCGAGTGATCGGCGCAGTCGAAGCATCCCTATCGTTAAGAAAATGCCTGAAGCGTCTGACGCGAGCCGCCAGAGGGACCTGCTTAAGATCGCCGTAGTTTATCCTTCCACCAATGCCCGAATTCTGCGACGTCGCCGTCCCCGTGCCGCTCGACATGGTCTTCACCTACCGTGTCCCCGCGGACGCCGCGCCCGTCGTCGGTGGCCGTGTGCTGGTCCCATTCCGCCAGCAGCGCATGACCGGCATCGTCGTTGAACTGCACGACCGCAAGCCGTCGGTCACCACAAAAGACATTCTCGCAGTGCTCGACGCAACGCCAGTCCTTGACGAGCAATTACTGCAACTGGGCCGCTGGATCGCCGACTACTACCTCGCCCCGCTCGGCGAAGTCTTCCGCACCATGCTCCCGCTGAACGCCGAGTTCAAGCGCTCGATCGGCTACCGCCTCACCGACCAGGGCCAGATGGCTCTCCATCTTGCCGGCATGTCCGGATCCTCCGCCCGCTCGCGCCGCACCCCTGAAGAGCAAGAAGCAGAGTTTCGAGTTCTGGATTACCTCGCGGGATGCGAACCCACGCCCGAAGGATCCGACCTCATCCGCGAAGAAACTCTCCGCTCCGCCACCCGCGTCTCCAAAGCGGTTCTCTCCGGAATGGTCCGCAAGAAATGGCTGCAGCGCGAAGACATATCCGCCGCCCGCGACGCCACACGCACTATCAAAGTCGCGATTCTGAAATCCGCCGACGGCAAGCTCAACGATAACCAGCGCATGCTGATCGACACACTAGCTGCTTCAGGAGGAAGAGTTCCAGTCACTACGCTGCAGTCGCTGCAGATCCCACGTACCACGCTCTCCACGCTGGTTCGCCGTGAACTGGTCGCGATCGTCGAAGAGCCCGCAGACTTTTCCGTCTCCCATTCCAAGCCCCGCCGCGCGCTATTCGACTTCGACCTAAACCCGGCGCAGCAATCTGCGCTCTCGCAGATCCGTCAAGGCGTCGCCGCCCGCAAATTCACCGGAATGCTCCTGCACGGCGTCACCGGATCCGGCAAGACCGCAGTCTATCTCGCCGCCATGCGCGGCGTGCTCGAGGCCGGACGCTCCGCCATCCTCCTCGTCCCTGAAATCGGCCTTACGCCCGCGGTCGCCGCCGACCTCCACCAGATCTTCGACGACGAAGTTGCCATCTTGCACTCCGCGCTTTCCGACCGCGAACGCGCCGAGCAGTGGCACCGCATCAAGCGCGGCGAAGCGCGCGTGGTCGTCGGCACGCGCTCCGCGGTCTTCGCCCCCGTTGCCGATCTCGCCCTCATCATCGTCGACGAGGAGCACGACTCCTCCTACAAGCAGGAAGAAACTCCGCGCTACCACGCCCGCGACATCGCCGTCATGCGCGCCAAGATGGCGAACGCCGTCGTCGTGATGGGCTCAGCCACCCCTTCCCTGGAGTCCTATTTCAACGCGAAGAAGAATAAGTACGCACTCGTCGAACTCCCCGACCGCGTCGAGCAGCGCCCGCTCCCCGAAGTCGAGATCATCGACATGCGTCAGGAATATCAGGAGACCGGCCACGAACAGGTCATCTCGCGCAAGCTTGCGGCAGAAATCAAAGACCGCCTCGACCGCAAGGAGCAGGTGATGGTTCTGCTCAATCGCCGCGGATATTCCCCCGTCGTCCTCTGCCGCACCTGCGGCAAAAAACTCGAATGCCAGAACTGCGCGATCGCGCTCACCCATCACAAGCGCGAGCACAAAATGGTCTGCCACTATTGCGGATTCACCGCGCCGGTGCCCAAGGCCTGCGTTCACTGCGGCAGCGAGTATGTCTATTTTCTCGGAACCGGATCAGAAAAGCTCGAAGAGCTTCTCCACGGCATGTTTCCGCAGGCGCGCATCGCCCGCCTCGATCGCGACACTGTCCGCAGCCACGAAGATTTCGAGCGCGCACTCAACGGCCTGAATGAAGGAGAACTTGACCTCCTCGTCGGCACCCAGATGATCGCCAAAGGCCACGACATCCACGGTGTAACGTTGGTAGGCGTGGTCGGAGCTGACGTCGCCCTCGGCCTCCCCGACTTCCGCGCCGCCGAGCGCACCTTCCAACTCCTCACCCAGGTTGCCGGACGCGCCGGACGCGGCCAAACTCCCGGCAAAGTCGTGCTGCAAACTTATTTCCAGGATCACTACGCCGTCCAGTACGCCGCCCGCCACGACTTCATCGGCTTCTACGAAAAAGAGCTGCAATTCCGCAGCTGGATGCAATACCCGCCGTACTCCGCCCTGGCCAACGTTCTGGTCCGCAGCGACAAACTCGACGACGCCCTGCAATGGTCGGGAACGCTCGGCAAATGGTTCGACTCCACCCGCCATGAAGGCGTCCGCGTTCTCGGCCCCGCAACTGCCCCCATCATGCGCCTCAAACGCGACTACCGTTACCACTTCGTGCTCAAGTCCCCCAGCCGCGAAAAGTTGAACACCACCCTGCGTGCGATGCTGGCCTACGCCGCCCAGAAGAAGATTCCTCGCACGCAAGTCATCGTCGACGTCGACGCACTCTGGTTAATGTAGTTTGATTCAGAGATAATTCTGAGCGTATGCCTTCGAAGCCGCTGTTCTTCCCATCGACGTCTTCGTGGCGCGCGTGGCTCGAAAAGCATCACGCCAAGACCGAGGAACTTTGGGTCGGCCTCTACAAGCGAGACTCCGGACGGCCAAGCATCGCCTGGCCAGAGGCTGTCGATGGCGCACTCTGCTTTGGCTGGATCGACGGCATCCGCAAAAGCATTGACGATATCAGCTACAAAATTCGATTCACGACGCGGAAACCGCGAAGCGTCTGGAGCGCCATCAACGTGCGGCGCGCCACCGAACTTTCCAGCTTGGGCCTGATGCATCCCGCGGGCTTGGCCGCGTTTCAGAAACGCGACGGCCAGCACTCCGAGGTCTATTCCTACGAGCAAAGGAAGAATGCCAAGTTTCCGCCAGTCTTCGAGAAAAACTTCCGCGCCCGCCCAGACGCGTGGAAATTCTTCCGCGCCCAGGCGCCGTGGTATCAGCGAACGTCCACCTACTGGGTCATCAGCGCCAAGAGAGAAGAAACCAGATTAAAGCGACTGACTTTGCTGGTTGACTACTCCGAGCGTCAACGAAAGATCCCGCCCTTGGCTCGTTAAGCCCGCAACTGAAGGGCGTACCCACCTTGAACGGGGCTCAAGAAACCGGAGCGGTAAGACCTTCTGTCTCCCCCCCACCGTAACTTGAAGGCGCCCGCGCCCTATATCAACATCAGTTACCGTTTCGTTTTTAGGGGTTACGTATGCGGTTCGTCCGAAATCTTTCCTCAGCGTGGGCCTGGCGCTTCTTGCGTTCGCCCTCGCCTTTGCCATCATCTCGTACGGCCCGCGCCACTACGATCCCGTGAGCCTCTTCCAGGCTCATCAACAGCAGTGCACCGAATTGACCTCTGATTTGGGCGTCCGCACCATGCCGGCGACCACAGCTAGCGAATACTTCCGCGGTGTGCAAAGCCGCATGCAGCAGCGCTGCACCGCGGTGCGAGCAAAGCTGGTGCCCACGATTCTGTTCGAATATTATTCGTTCACGTTTCGCCCGCGCCTCGAGTGGAAAGGCGACTGGCCCAGGGAAGCCGCCAAGCGCTCAAGTTTCTCCGTCAAGGCAGCCGGAGCCTGAAATCCCCCGCTCCTGCCCATTTTTCGCATGACCACCAGCCGCACCCCAGATACAATTCCCCCCGCATCACACAACTAGTAGAAACGTAGTTCAGACCCCTGCCTGAGGAGACATCCTTGTCTGATCTGCTGGCGACGAAACCGCTCGATCTCTTAATGGCCGAAGCTCGCGACGAGAGTGGCGAGGGCTTGCGCCGCGTACTTGGCCCAGTCAACCTGGTCACTCTCGGCATCGGCGCCATCATCGGTGCTGGAATCTTCGTTCTGACCGGCACCGTGGCCGCCACCTTCACCGGTCCCGGGATCGTGCTGTCATTCATTCTCGCGGGCTCCGGCTGCATCTTTGCGGGACTCTGCTACGCCGAGTTCGCCTCCCTCATTCCGATCGCCGGCTCTGCCTACACCTACGGTTACGCGACGCTGGGCGAGGTCTTCGCCTGGATCATCGGCTGGGACCTCATCGTCGAATACGCCGTCGGCGCCGCATCGGTGGCCGTCGGATGGAGCGGCAATCTGGTCGCGCTGTTCCAGAGCTTCAACATTCAACTGCCTCCACAGATCACCGCCCCTCCCGGCACCCTCCTAGTCCTCTATAACGGACAGTGGTCGCGTCTGGCGACCATCGGGCCGGCGCTCGCCCGTGCTGGCGTCGACGCCGCGAAGCTCCCCTCGGCCCACGGCATTCTCGATCTCCCCGCGTATCTCGTCATCGCTCTCATGACGACCATCCTGGTCATCGGAGTACGCGAGTCCGCCAACTTTAATTCGCTCATCGTATTCATCAAGGTCGGCACAGTTCTTACCTTCGTCGTCATCGCAACGCTCTACCTGTTTCGTCATCCGCAGATCGCAGCCGCGAACTGGCATCCATTCGTACCGCCGAATCAGGGATCCTTCGGAGCCTTCGGATGGTCCGGCATCGCCCGCGGTGCCGGTGTGATCTTCTTCGCCTACATCGGCTTCGACGCCGTGTCGACCGCCGCGCAGGAAGCCAAGAATCCGCAACGCGACATGCCCATCGGAATCCTCGGCTCTCTCGCCATCTGCACCGTGCTCTACGTAGCTCTCGGCCTCACGCTCACCGGCGTCGTCCACTACACCGGCCTCAACACCGCCGCTCCCGTCGCCGTTGGAATTCAAGCCACCGGCGTGCGCTGGGGCACCATCGTAGTGTTGCTGGGCACCTTCGCCGGACTCACCACCACCATGCTCGTCATGCTCCTCGGCCAGTCACGCGTCTTCTTTTCCATGTCACGCGACGGCCTCTTGCCCGAGTGGGCCGGACGAATTCATCCCCGCTTCCGCACTCCGTGGATTTCCTCGATCGTCGTCGGATTCTTCGTCGCCATCTTTGCCGGCGTGCTCCCCATCAACATACTCGGCCAGCTTACTTCCATCGGCACGCTGCTGGCCTTCGTCATCGTGTCCGCCGGAGTGTGGGTCCTGCGCGTGAAACGCCCCGACCTGCATCGCCCATTCAAAGCTCCGCTCGTCCCCTTGACTCCAATCCTCGGGATAGGAATCTCTCTAGGCCTGATGGCGAGCCTGCCCTGGAGCACCTGGCTCCGCCTGATTGTGTGGCTGATTTTAGGAATGGTGATCTACTTCGGCTACGGCAGAAGCCACAGCCGGCTGCGCTCCCGCTCGTGACCTATCTCCAGCTCATCTGAAAGGGCGAGATCGTAAACGTCAGCGCCAGCATGATCGCCGCCAGTACGGCCAGGGGCCAGCGGCTTGCCGGAAGCATCGGATATTCCGGCGCTTGCTCTACCCGAAAGGTCATTACATTCATCACGATGAGCAGCCCCGCCCACACGCGCCATCCTTCATACCTATGGCCCAGGTAGACCAAGGCGATCACAGTTATCCACGAAATCACGCGGTGCGCCCGCGGTGCCAGCGCATAAACAATGTGCCCGCCATCCAACTGGCTGCTGGGCAACAGATTCAATGCGGTCGCGAACATTCCCACCCACGCCGCCACCGCCGTCGGATGTAGGTAGATCCGCCTCAGGGGCAGTCCCGCAATCGCGTGATTCGGCGCAACGCTTCGCAGCACGCTATGCATAACGTCGAAAATCGCGGGAAAGCCCAATTGCAAATCAGATGGTCCCATGCCCGGGGTGAGCGGCTTCGAAAGGCCCATCGCAACCGCCAGAGCTGCCACGGCAACGACGAATCCCGCGATCGGTCCAGCAATGCCAATATCGAACAACGCTGCCCGCGAGCGGATCGGTGCCTTAATCCGAATCACCGCGCCCAGAGTTCCAATCAACGTCGGTGCGGGAATAAAGAAGGGAAGCGTCGCGCGCACTCCGTAGTAACGGCAGAACAAGTAATGCCCCATCTCATGCGAGAACAAGATCACGAGCAACGTCGCGGAAAACGGAACACCAAGCAGCAGCCGTGACGGTTGCGCGAACACCCATCCCAGAGGAAAGAACGGAAGCCATTCGTCGCCCGCGGCAAACGGAGGCAAATTATTCAGGAAGTTGAACTCCATCCGCGCTCCGACCACCAGCGTCGTGAAGCATGTCGCCAGCAGCAGCAATGCGTGCAGCCAGTAGCGCTCCCGCGGAGGCCGGCCCACCGGCTGCGGCAGTGCGTGGTAGTACTCAATCGTGGACGTAGGAATCGGGGAATTAGGTTCCGACATGAAAAAGAAGCCCGCTAACGCGACGCCGGGCCTTCCTTGATGCTACTACGAGCAGAGAAAACGCGTGGCACAACGGGCTGCTGATTGTTCGCTTTGCTCGGCCGAAATGGCGCGCCCCTTCAGGGCGGCGTCAACGTTGAAGAGCGTTCCTTCAGGCCGGCGTCGACGTGGAAGAGCGGCCCTTCAGGGCCGCGGCAAGGAGTGAAAGAATTCCAGCGGGCTTCAGCCCGTTGGTTGGGGTCCGCGGAAATCCGCGCAGCCGCTAATCGATCGACTGCAACTCTTTCCCCGGCTTAAACCGCACGGCCCGTCCTGGCGGAATGGACACTTCGGCTCCCGTGCGCGGATTGCGCCCGATCCCCGTCTTGCGCGGACGCACATTGAACACTCCAAATCCCCGCAGCTCAATGCGACTCCCGCCGGCCAGCGCCTTCTTCATGCTCTCGAAGACAGTTTCCACCGCCAACTCGGCCTTGGTCTTCGTGATGCCGGTCTTGGCGACCACTTCGTTGATGATGTCGAGCTTAATCACAAGGGGCTCCCGGGTGCAGGGTCAAGATCGTCCTTCAAGTGATTGATGCTAAGGGAGATAAGTAAGATTGTCAACGGGAGCATCTATCCCGTAATCTGGCATGCACCCAGCCACCAGAGATTGAGTAGTTGTGTAATCGGGGAATTGTGCAATTTCGCCCAGATTTGTCATCCTGAGGCGGGCGCACTTTGCCCGACGAAGGACCTGGGCGAGCCGCGCGATGCGTCGCGTTCTTTGCGACGCAAGAATCGCGCGTCTGGCTCGCATCCCTATTCAATTACCCAATTACCCAATTGCTCAATTTTCCCAAGGAGTTTCATGCTGAAAAGTGACCGCTGGATCCGCAAGATGTCCAAAGAGCACGACATGATCAATCCGTTCTCCGAGAAGCAGGTGCGCGAGGGCGTGATTTCCTACGGACTATCCTCCTACGGCTACGACCTGCGCGTCGCCGATGAGTTCAAAATTTTTACCAACGTCAACTCGTCGATCGTCGACCCCAAGCACTTCGACGAGAAATCCTTCGTCACCGTGCAGACCGACATCTGCATCGTCCCGCCCAACTCGTTCGCCCTGGCGCGCTCCGTCGAATACTTCAAAATTCCGCGCAGCGTGCTGACGATCTGTGTCGGCAAGAGCACCTACGCCCGCTGCGGCATCATCGTCAACGTCACCCCGTTCGAGCCCGAGTGGGAAGGTTTCGTCACCCTCGAAATCTCGAACACCACGCCGCTCCCGGCTCGCATCTACGCCAACGAAGGCCTCTGCCAGATTCTCTTCTTCGAATCCGACGAAATGTGCGAAATCAGCTACGCCGACCGCAAAGGCAAATACCAATCGCAAAAAGGAATCGTTCTGCCGAAACTGTAAAACGTCATCAGCAAAACTGATGCGCCCGCAAAAGGCTCGGCTGTTAGGAATGGCACCGCTGTTAGGAATAGCTCTAGGGAAGGGCACGGCGTCAGCCGTGCCTCCCATATGCGTTTAGTGGAAGAGCGGCCCTTCAGGGCCGCGATAAGGCGACAAAAAAGTAACCGGGCTTTAGCCCCCGTGGTCGTTTTTCTACGTCACCCGCAAATACGTCGTGTACTCCTGATCGTCGATCGCCGTAAACGGCATCATCTTCATGATTCTCCCGCCGAGGTCGACGTGCCACACCTCTGGCACCATCTTCTTCACCGCCAATAACTGCGCTCGCGTCACCGTGGGCGAATCCATGAGCGCAAACAGCACGATCGGCCCAACCAGCAGCGCCACCGTATCCGCATGCTGCGGATCCAAACTCTCCAGCCGCGCCTTCAACGGAAGCTCAAGCTCAATCCGGTCTCCATCCTTCCATTCCCGCCACACCGTCACGAACGTCCCAGCCGCCACCACCTCGCGCTTCCCATTCACCGCCACCGACGCGCCCTCCGCCCACGCCGGAATCCGCAAATTCACTGCAAACTCCGCCGCCTTCGAGGCCTTCACCTCAAACTGCACCTGCGCGTCGTACGGATACTCACTCTTCTGCGTCAGCGAAATCTGCGCCCCGCCCTGCGTCCACTTCACTGTCGATGGAATATACAAATTCACATACACCCCGCGCGCATCCCGGAAATACGTGTTGATCCGATAATCCGCCGCCACTTGCGGCAGCGTCCCCGAACAGCACGCCCACCGTTCCTTGTGATAAACCTTCCGCCCTTTGAAGTTGTAATCCGAATAGTAATAAGTCCGTCCGTCGGCTTCGAGTGGCAGCGATCCCAGCACCGTGTTGTACATCACCCGTTCCATGCTGTCGCCATAGCGCGAATCGCGCGTCACCCGCAGCAGGTACCGCGTCAGCTTGAAGTGAGCATAGGACCCGCAAGGAGTCTCAAAACTGGAGTGAGTGCCGGTCAGGCTCTTATATACTTCAGGGCTGCCCGGCGCGCGCAGCGTCTCGTCTGCTCCCCATCCGCCGGTTGCGAAACTCTGCGCCGCCACGAAGTCGAACCCGTTCTTCGCCGCCCGCAGATGCTTCTCGCTGCCCAGCGTCAGATACGCCTGCATCGCCGAGGACAGAGAATTCACATGGCTGTAGGCGTGGCGTCCTTCCAGATTACTGTGCCCCTCCGCCAGCGGATCGTAATACACATCGTCCAGGTACTGCTGTCCCAGCGCGCGATACTGTTCTCCCGCCCCGCGCTGGTACGCCAAGAACAGGTTTTCCGAAATCGTGTACGACTCATCCCAGGTATACGACTCATCATCCGCGTGGTTCGGACGCCAGCTTTGCCCGTGCTCCACCGCTTTCGGCGGCAAGTGCGGCAAAGCCGCCTTGGTCGTCTCCGCCAGAATCGCGAACGCATCGGGATCGCCCACGTACTGGTGCGAGTCGATCAATCCGCAAACCAGTTTGTCGTAGGTATAAGCAGGGAAGCGCGTGTTCTCATAAAAATCGCCGCCAATCGTCTTGGCGTACAACCGGTTCAGCCGCAGCACCTTCTCCCGCGTCTCCGGCGAACGATCGATGGCGTAAGACCGCGCCAGCGCGGAAACCCACTGCCCGAACGTGCATCCCGGAGCGAATCCAATGTCAAACAGATGATCCCGATTATTGGCGTCGTACTGATACCACCCGCCCAAATCCTGCCCCGGAGCTGGCTGCCCCACCATCTCGCGAAACGGTTTGAGCAAGCTGTCTTCGCTCAGGTCCATGAGCAGAGTATGCGTCTGTTGCAGTTGCGCCTCATGGAGCGCGCTGTGCAGCGTGACATCCCCATACCCGAACTCTTCCAGCGGACGAGCAGAGACTGAATCAGATCCGAACCAAGAGGTGAGGGAAGAGCCACGGAACCGGGGAACCACACCAGCGCCCGTGGCCAGCGCAGCCGACTGCAGGAATTTTCTGCGGGAGAACGAGGAACCAAAAGACATGCGTCCCACCAGCTTCAAAAGTCTAGTGTCAGAACCTGTGGGATAGTCTACGCCGAACAAGCGCAACCGAGTGGGATGAAACTCTGAAACCTTGAAACTCTGAAACCTTGAAACCTTTGAAAATCCTACCTCTGGTTCTCCCCCTCTTTAAACATGTACTTAATCGCCGGCTTATAAATCATCAGATTGGCGTCGCCGTTCTCACGGTTCACCTTGATGCAGTTCCGGTCATACCATTCGATAATGCCGCGCACTTCCTCGCCGTCGCGCAGCACAATCACCATCGGCGTCCGCGACTGCATCTGCTTCTGATAATAAAAATTCTCGGCGTTTGTCTGCTCCGGAGGCGCGGGCTTCTTGCCTCCTCCGCCGCCCATTGGTCGATCGCCACGATCCCCCCGCTCCATTCGCTCCATACGTTCTCCGCGGTCATGTCGCTCTGGCCGCTCGCGTCGTTCCTGCGGCAGCGCTGATCCGTTGTGGCTATTGTAATTCTCCACGCGCGGCAGCGTGGGACGAATCAGTTTGCGGTTGGCGAAGTTTTCCTTCTCGGAGGATTCACCGGCCTGTGCGGGATCCATAATCTCTTTCATGGTGGCGCTACCTCGGATACACGCATTCGCAGGAACCACCGCATGCTGGGACCCTAAGAAAATGAGCGAAGGCGTGAAATTTACCCTAACCTAACACAGGACACCGTACCTGACAATCCTTCCTTCGTGCCACCTCGGGCAGTGTGCCAAAACTTGCACACCCCCTACAATATCGATTTGCCCAGCTAGTTGGTGCTCGACAGGTCGGCCCCGCGTCGTTCTCTGCCGCTCCACGTGATCACCGCCACCAGACTGGCCACCAGCAGCACCGTCCAGGCCAGCACAGGCGCGAAGTTGCCGCCGTAACGTCCCTCCGCCAGCTTTGCCTGGATCACCGAATTACGCGACGAGAAGAAGTTGCCAATCTGGTAGGCAAACCCCGGCAGTGTTCCCCGCACCGCGGGCGGCGACAGTTCATTCAAATGCGCCGGAATCACTCCCCATGCCCCCTGCACCATAAACTGCATCAGGAACCCGCCCACCGCCAGCATCGGCACCGTGTGCGAATACGCCCACAACGGTATGACGGGAATCGCCAGCAGCGCCGCGATCACGATCGCCTTGCGCCGCCCAATCTTCTCCGACCACGTTCCGAACACAATTCCCCCCAACAACGCCCCAATGTTGTAAACGATAGCAATGAAACTCACCGTTTTCGGAGTGAACTGCAGATTCTTCTGCAGAAAGGTCGGATAAAGATCCTGTGTGCCGTGGCTGAACGAATTGAACGCGAACATCAGCACCACCAGAAAGACAAAGATCCCGGCATGCGACAGAACATCCTTGCCCAGGTGATTCTTTTCCCCGCGCGCGACCTGCCCCTGCAACCACGCCGGCGATTCGTCTACTTTCGTCCGAATGTAGATGACTAGAGAACGCCGGCAGCGCTCCAATTACAAACATCCCCCGCCACCCGACGTAAGGAAACAGCGCCCCATAGACCAGCGCCGCCATAAGATACCCCACGACATACCCTTCCTGCAGCAATCCCGAGAAAAATCCACGCCCCTCCGCAGGCAAAGTTTCGAACGCCAGTGCCGCGCCCACGCCCCACTCCCCGCCCATTGCAATCCCAAAGAACACGCGCATAATCAGAAACACTTTCAACGATGGTGCGAACGCCGACGCCAACTCAAACACCGAATACGCAATAATGTCCACCATCAGAGTCGGACGCCGCCCAAACCTGTCTGCCATCATCCCGAACAGAACCGCTCCCACCGGCCGCATGGCCAGCGTCAGAAAAATTGCCTCCGTAATCGCCGAAACCTTTGTTTGAAACTGCGTAGCCAGCGCGCTGACGCAAAAAATCAGAATGAAAAAATCAAACGCATCCAGCGACCACCCCAGAAAGCAGGCAACAAACGTATTCCGCTGTACCGGAGTAAGTCGCCGAAAGTGCCCAATGAATTCCATACAGGTTGGTTTGCGCCCGTACGAAAAACCCACTCCTGAAGCGCAGATCTTGTGAACTCCTGTAGCACCGTGGAAGAGCGGCCCTTCAAGGGCCGCGAAAAATGCAGCTAAGAAACCTGGGCTTCAGCCCCTGAGGCACGCTTCTCCCTGCTAGGCCCCTGCGGATGCTAGCATAAGCTTTCAATCGGCAATCAGAAATCAGCAATCTCCCCATGCCCGACCTCGACCTCCCGCAACGCCAGGCCACCGACGCGCTCATGCTCACCGGATTCTGGTATCGCGCCCTGCCCGCCGATCGCGTGCACCGCAACCAGCTCTACAAAGCCACGCTCCTCGAAATTCCCCTCGTCATCGGCCGCGACCGCCTCGGACAGCCCTTCGCCCTGCGCGACGCCTGCCCCCATCGCGGCATGCCCCTCAACTGCGGACGCTTCGACGGCGAGAACCTCGAATGCGGATACCATGGCTGGCAGTTCGACGTTCACGACGGCCAGTGCGAGCTGATCCCTTCGCTCACCGCTGATCAGAATCTGAAAGTCGATCGCATCTACGCCGGCAGCTACGCCTGCGAAGAGCAGGACAGTTTCATCTGGGTATTCATCCCCGATCCACCCCCGCCCAGCGCCGGATTCGGCCCGTGCCCCGAGACTCCCGACGCCGCCCCGCAAATCGAAAAATTCAGCGGCAAATACAAACTGGCCTACCTGCAAGCCGAAATGCCCGTCAGCATCGACCACGGCATCATCGGCCTGATGGACCCGGCGCACGGCCCCTTCGTTCACCAGGCATGGTGGTGGCGCTCGCAACACAGCATCCACGAGAAGAAGAAAAACTTCGAGCCCATTCCCAACGGCTTTCGCATGAGCGCGCACACTCCCAGTTCCAACTCCGCGCCCTACAAACTCCTGCGTCTCTACGCCGACGCCGATTCCATCACCACCACCATCGATTTCGTCCTGCCCAACCTCCGCACCGAAACCATCCGCGCTGGAAAATATTGGTTCTCCAGCCTCACCACCGTCACGCCGATCACGCGCAGCCATTGCCGCATCGACGTCGTCGCCGCCTGGAATTTATTTCGCTGGGTCCCCTTCGTTCCTGATCTACTGAAATTTGTCTTCGCAAAATTCGTGGAGCAAGACCGCCGCACCATGGAACTCCAAGCCGAAGGCCTGAAGCACAACCCGCACCTCATGCTGATCGACGACGCCGACCGCCCCGCCAAATGGTATTTCCAACTGAAGGCCGCCCACCTGGAATCCAAACGCACCGGCGCACAAATGAAGCACCCTATGTCAGGCCCAGTCACGCTAAAGTGGAGAAGTTGAGGCGTTTTGCGGGCGTGAGCGAAGCGGGAGCCCGCAGCCGAAATCCCGAGCGTTTTGTGCGAGGGATCTTTGACTGTGGAGCGGACACTCCTGTCCGCCCAGCCGCGAAAGCGGCGAAAGAACACAGCCTACGGCGCAAGCCGTGGGGGCCATGGTATGAAACGAATCAGCCCCGGAGGGGCGAAAGAGAAAATATCAACAGAAGCCGAAGCCGGAAGCTAGAAGCCGGAAGCTCTACTCCTCCACCAGCCAATCCATCGCCTCTTCCCGCGTCTTGAACGTAGGCAATTCGCGCTGCGAAAAGCTCTTGAAGTGTTCGTAGAAAACCTTCGGCAGGTTCTCCGTCCCGAGAAACGCGGCTCGTTTCACATAAGGACGATCCAGCACGAGAACTTCTCTCGCCCGCGTCGCCACTTGTTTGTCGATTTGAGCGCCGGCAAAATCGGATAAAGTGAGCACCGACCCAGGCGCATGCCGAGCGATCGTCGCGCGAATCATCTCGAGCAGCAACAGCATCTCTTTGGGGCTGCAGTGGCTGAAGTCAATGAACAAGATGGCCTGACCCTTGTGCTTCAAGAACCGCAGCCGCTCGTCGAGCAGTCCGCTGGATGTCTCGTCGGTGTTCAACTCAGGATGTCCTCCACCACGCCATAAGCCCCCTCCAGCGCGGCATCCAGCGCGGACGCATCTTTGCCCCCGGCCTCCGCCAGGTCCGGACGCCCTCCGCCCTTGCCTCCAACCTTCTGTGCCACCGGACCAATCACCTTCCCCGCCTGCACCCGCGAAGTCAGATCCTTGGTGACCCCCACGATCAGCGCCACGTTCCCATTCGACGCCGATCCCAGAATCACCACCCCCGACCCAATCTTGTCGCGCAACTGATCGACCAGCGTTCGCAACTGCGCCCGCTCCAGATTATCCACGCGATGCGCCAGCACCTTCACGCCCTTCACTTCCTTAATCTTTTCCCCAACATTCGCTGTCGAAGACGAAGCCGACTTCATCCGCACCTGATCGAGTTCGCGCGTCAGCCGCTTGATCTCCGCATCCTTCTTCTCTAACTCAGCCTTCAGCGCATCAGCCGGAGAAAAAGAAGGTTCACTGTCGGAGACTGAATCAGAAGCGGGTGCCCCATCCTTTCGCGTCTTTTGCGAAAGGGTGGGAGAGACGAAACTCGAGACCACGTTTTCGAGCTGATGATCCATGCGGAAGTGCCGCAACGACCCTTCACCGGTGATGGCCTCAACTCTCCTCACCCCCGACGACACACTGCCTTCCTTCAAAATCTTGATCAGCCCGATCTCGCCCGTAGCCGCAGTGTGCGTCCCCCCGCAAAGCTCCGTAGAAAAGTCTCCAATCTTGACCACTCGCACCTTGTCCCCATACTTCTCTCCGAAAAGTGCCATCGCATGATATTCGTTCACCGCTACATCAATCGGCACATCCACGATGGTGTCGACCTTTTGGTTGCGCAGCAGTTCTTTATTAATGAGGTCCTCAATGTCCTGCAACTCTTCATCTTCGACCGCCGCGAAATGCGAAAAATCAAATCGCAAATGCCCCGGCGCCACCAGCGACCCCGCCTGCTTCACATGCTTCCCCAGCACCTCGCGCAACCCCGCATGCAGCAAATGCGTAGCCGTATGATTCCGCATAGTCGCCTGCCGAACATCGGTGTCAACCACAGCGTCGACGCGATCCCCAACCCTGAGGGTGCCCCACCCTTCTTTCGCGTTCTGTGCGAAAGAGGATGGGTTTTTTGAACTCGCACCTTTCACCACAACTTGATGCGCCCGCACACCCTGAATCGGGTAGTAACATCCCTTCACATCGGCAATGACAGTGTTGTGATCGTCCGAATAAAGCCACCCGCGATCCCCCACCTGCCCGCCCGCCTCCGCATAAAACGGCGTGTGGTCCAGAATGACCTCGCCCGCTTCGCCAGCCTTGAGCTCCGGAACTCCTCGCCCGTCGTGGATAATCGCCAGCACCTCGCACCCATCCGACCGCGTCTGCTTGTATCCCTCAAACTCCGATTTCGGCAACTGCTGGTACGCCGGATTCGCCGTCTGCTTGGCTGCGCCCTTCCACGAGGCGCGCGCCCGCGACTTCTGCTCCTCCATCGCCTGATCGAAACCGGATTGATCGAACGCAACGCCTCGGTCACGAGCTGCATCCTGCATGAAGTCTAGAGGCATGCCGAAAGTATCGTAGAGTTTGAATGCGTCCGGCCCCGCCAGAGTGGGAAAGTAGTTCCTTTGAAGGTGCTCAAAAAGCTCCTTCTGGGGCTCGAACACGGTAAAGCTCTCAGTCGTGCCGGCAGCTTTTCTTCTTGGGTCCGAGTGACCCGCCGGCAGGAGTAACTCTATGAGTGCGTCTTCGATCTCATAATCAGGATGAGTTTGCCTGAAGGATGCAACGCATGAATCTACAGCGGTCTTCTGAGCAGAATTTAGCAATTCCTCAAGTTTCTCGAGACCAACGTCCAGCGTGTGAGCGAAACGCGTTTCTTCGGAGTGAATGGTCTTCGAAACCCGCTCCGCGGTCTCATTCAATTCCGGATACGCATCCCGCATCAAATCCCGCACCGCAAACACCATCTCGTGCAGAAACGGTTTCGTCTGTCTCAGCAATCGCCCATGCGTGATCGCTCGCCGAATAATTTTCCGCAGCACGTACCCGCGCCCGTCGTTGGCAGGCAACACTCCATCCGAAATCAGAAACGTCGCCGCCCGCGAGTGATCTGCAATCACGCGCAAAGAAGCCGCCGATTTCGTGTGCGCTTCCTTGCTCAACTCCTGTGTCAGAGACGTCCCGGTTAACTCCGCCGCCCTCTTGATCAGCGGCGTAAACAAATCCGTCTCATAATTTGAAATCTTCGAAGGATCTTCGCGGTTTAGCATCACCGCCGCAAGGCGTTCTAGTCCTGCTCCCGTATCGATCGACGGCTTGGGCAGCGGATTGAGCTTCCCACTGGCATCCCGGTCAAACTGCATGAACACCAGATTCCAAATCTCCACATACCGCCCGCACTCACAGCCAAAGTTGCAGTCCGTATGCCCCTGGTCCGATGCCGCCACGCCCATGTCGTAGTGAATCTCGCTGCACGGCCCGCATGGACCGGTATCGCCCATCTGCCAGAAGTTGTCTTTCAACCCCATCTCGAAGATGCGATCCTTCGGCACACCCTGCGCTGCCCACAGGTCATAAGCCTCGGCATCCCGCTGCAACCCGCCTTCACCGTTGAAAACCGTCACGTACAGCTTGTCCTTCGCAATCCCAAACCACTCCGGCGAAGTAATCAGTTCCCACGCGTACGCGATGGCATCCTTCTTGAAGTAATCCCCAAACGAAAAATTCCCCAGCATCTCAAAAAACGTGTGATGCCGGTTGGTGAACCCCACATTCTCCAGATCGTTGTGCTTGCCCCCTGCGCGCACGCACTTCTGCGACGTCGTCGCCCGCAAATAATCGCGCTTCTCCAACCCGAGAAACACATCTTTAAACTGGTTCATTCCCGCATTGGTGAACAGCAGCGTAGGATCATTGGCCGGGACGAGCGACGACGAGTGCACCTCTTTGTGTCCCTTGCTCACAAAGAAGTCCAGGAATTTGCGGCGGATTTCAGAACCGGTCAGCATGGAAAGAGTCATTCTAAATGAACTGCACCGCCGACGGCCAAGCGCCGCGGACGACAACGGCCCAAACACGAAGGGCACAGCGACACAGGGGTTGCGGCTCCCTTCTGTGTCCTCCGTGCCCTCTGTGGTTGATTTCGCTTTTCTCTACTTCACCGTGTCGACCGCTTTCTCGGTGCCCTTCTTCACGTCGTGACCCACATCCTTGGCGCCCTTTTCCGTTCCGCGGTTGCGCGGTCTGTCCTTGGCCTGCGGTCTTAGTCGCGCTGCCAGTTTTGCTCGCGGCCTTTTCAGTCCCCTTCGCCGTATCCTTGGCGGCCGCTTTGGTTGCGTCCGCAGTCTTGTCAGCAGCCTTCTCCGTACCCTTGGCGGTGTCCTTCGCGGCGGTCTTGGTTGCTTTCCCCGTAGACTTGGCTGCCTTATCGGTCGCTTTCGCCGTATCCTTCGCAGCCTTGCTTGTATCCGTCGCCACGTCTTGCGCCATCGCCAGCGCGCTCAGTACCAACGCAGCCAGAAACACTTTCAGAATCGACTTCATAAGATGTCCTCCTCGATTGTTGACCGAAACTTCCTGCGAGTATGCAACATCACGAGACGTAGTGCAAGCAAGCGAGCCGTAGTGCAAGCAAGCGGAGCCGTCCAACGACTGGATTGACCACGCTCACTCCGTTTCGCTCTCCAGCGCTGTCAGCGTTTCGTCATCCACGTCCCACTTCTTCAGGATGGTGAAAATCGTCTTCGTCCCGAATCCTGCCCGCGCCAGTTGCCGGAAGATGCGGGCCGTCTGCTTCTGATCCTTCGGTTTCTCCAGTCGCTTCTTCGTAAGGAATTCGCGCGCCTGCTTCTCGTCGCTCACGCCGTCGTAGGCCGTTTCCACCGCCTTCTCGATCACTGATCCATGCACGCCGCGCGTCTTCAACTCCGTAATCACCCGCATCCGCCCCAACTTTTGATTGTCGCGCCGCAGGGAAGAGTAATACGCCGCGTACTGCGAATCGTTCAGATATCCCTGATCCTTCAGCCGCCGGATCACCAACTCCACCAGCGTCTGCCCATACTCCGAATCCGCTTCCTCGATCCGCGCTCGCATCAAACGTTTCAGTTCGGCGACCGTCCGCATCCGCCGCGCCAGCGCCCCCACGGCATATTCGTATAACTCATCCTCGGTATATGTTCGCCGCTTGGGACGCGCGAATGCCATATGGACAACGATAGTCGCAAATCGGGCACAGCACAAAACAAATGAGAACCACAGAGGACGCGGAGGACAAAGAGACGACGAAGGTAGAGCGAGCGAGTGGCGGACTTTCTGTTCGACGGCTGAGAGCACGATCCTCCAGATCTCTGTGTCCTCAGTGTCCTCTGTGGTTTTCTCCTCTCGCGTGCAAAAGAAAAAGGGCGCGTCTTCACGCGCCCAATCCAGGAGGCAACCAATAACCTTGAAACTTTGAAACCCTGAAACCTTGTAACTGTGCTACTTTCCCCCAAACCCCGCCGACTGCATCGACTGCCGCGAAATATCCGCCGTCGACGCAATCCCCGCCATGCGCAGCTTGAAGTCGTCCGCGTTGGATGCGTTCTCCAGCGCGGTTTCGTAGTTCACCAGCCCGGCCTGGAACAGATCCCACAGCGACTGGTCAAACGTCTGCATGCCGTACTGCGATGTACCTGCCGCAATCGCGTCACGAATCGACCGCGTCTTTTCCGGCACCAGAATACATTCGCGAATGTATGCCGTATTGATCATCACTTCGACCGCAGGGACGCGGCCGTCAGAGTCGCAGCGCCGAACCAGGCGCTGGCTCACAATCGCCCGCATCACGGCGGCTAGCTGCATACGAATCTGCTTTTGCTCCGGTGGTGGGAAAATCGAAATCACGCGGTTGATGGTTTCCACCGCGTCCAGTGTGTGCAAGGTCGAGAACACCATGTGGCCCGTTTCGGCGGCGTGTAGCGCCGTCGAAATCGTTTCCAGGTCTCGCATTTCGCCCACTAGAATCACGTCCGGATCCTGACGGAGAGAAGCGCGCAACGCCGCTCCAAATCCCGGCGTATCCACTCCAATCTCGCGCTGGTTGACGTATCCCTTTTTGTCGCGATGCAGGAATTCGATTGGATCCTCAATCGTGATGATGTGTTCCGCGCGTGACGAGTTCACGCGGTCCACCATCGCCGCCAGTGTCGTCGACTTACCGGAACCCGTAACGCCCGTCACCAGGATCAGCCCGCGTGGCATGTCGCAAATCTGCTCCACCACCTTGGGCAAAAACAGTTCGTCCAGCGCGCGAATCTTAGTGGGGATGACGCGGAGCACCAGTCCCACGTTGCCGCGCTGCTGGAAAATGTTCACACGGAACCGCCCCAGGCCGGCCACGCCGTACGCCATATCGATTTCCGTGGTCTCTTTGAATTTTTGCTTTTGCCGCGCCGACATCATGCTGAATGCCATGTTCAGCATGTCTTCCGCGCTGATGCGCGGCTGATCGGTCAACGGCACCAACTCACCGTCAATGCGCAGGTGAGGATAGTTTCCCACCTTCAAGTGCAAGTCGCTGGCTCGCCGTTCCGTCGCGATCCGAAGCAGATCATCAATATTCATGCGGACTTTTCCCCTGGGGACTTCTCACCCTGTGCTCTAACATGATCGCCCGAATCGTCACCTTCCCCAAGATGACCTAGGTAATGCCCTCGAACCGGCCACCTGGACAGCGCCTTACGTTCATTCGTCGAAAAGTTCAGCCCGCGGCGCCCGCACCCCGGTTGGGCGCCCGCAAACAGGGTTGAAGGGGTGTGATCCCGAAACCGTCGCGTTTTCACCAGCGACTGGAGGGGCCTGCCCTGGGGCGAATTGCGAAGGGATCTCGCGCGGGTCGTATCAGAAGTGCATTGAACCCGGAGCCGGCTCTACGGGTCGTAGACCGCGGTGTGCATGCCCGCACGCCGCGCGGTGTCCTGCATCTCCTCGAGCCTTCTCCTCTGCTCGTCGAGTTGCATCTGCATCTGCGCTACGTGTTCCATCTGGCGCGCCTGATACCGGTTACCCGGCCGTTCGAACTGCGCCCCGGAATGCATCGCCGCGTTGATCTGGTCAATCCGCGCCTGCAGAGTCGCCACCCTGCCTTTTTGCTCGAGGATGCGACTCCTCCATTGCTCGGCGCGCTCATCCCCCATTCGCTGCTGGCCGGGCCGGCGGTCAAACTCCGTCGATCCACGCTCAAAATTCGCTGCCCTCGGCGCCTGCCGCAGATCCGGGCGTCCCTGCGGACCCTCCCCAAGATCCTGGTTCGTGATCACTTTCGGATGCGCGCCGGATGTGTCCTCGGGACCCTGTTTCTGCCGTAGCTCCCGCGCAACTTCACCCAGCGACGGTCCGCCCGCCGCTTGCGAGCCCGGTGTCTGCCCATTCGCCGATTGTCCGTACGCCGCCAGATTCGTCAACAGTGCGACTGCAAGAATCCTCAAGAACGTCCGCTGCATAATCGTCTCCACCGTTACCAGCCAGGGTTGCCTCACGTCTCCATATGCCAGACTGCCGCGAATGCCGCGCCCTTCAAGGGGTTCAGGGGAATTCATTCGGAAAGAATAGGCCGCGCCTCATGCCCGCGGGAAGGTAACGACAGTCCACCATCGCATCGGCAAAAGACCGCCCCAAGATCGGTAACGTGTTACCGAAACAGGAGAATCCCTGCGAACTCCAGCTTCGCGGTTCGGTTTTCCTTCGTGAACCTGAGTGTCCTTCGTGGTCAAGGTTTTTCGGCGTCCTCATCAGTATCAGTCCCCCGAATTTTCTGTTGCTAATCTCTCCTGGTTTGATATGCTCATGAAAGTTTCGGGACCCATCTGAACGGCGGGACGAGCCCTGGAAACTTCCCCCTCACCTGTGCGACTCCCTGTCGCAACCAAGTCCTAGCCGCTCTGTTTCCCCCGAACAAAGGAGTATCCTTGCCTTCCAATCAAAAATTTAACGCACTTCCAGGCAGCGAGCGCCAGCCCGTTCGTGGAGCTCGCCTGATTCACAACTCACATCCCGATCAAACCATTGAGGTCTCCGTCCGGATTCGCTCGAAAGCAGAAGCCCAGCGTGCCGCCCTCAAGAGTTCTTTGGCACAACCCGGGTTCAAGCACATGTCGCGCCTCGAGTTTGAGAGCGCCCATGGCGCCGATCCGGCCGATCTCGAGCAGATCCGCCAGTTCGCCCGGGACTTCGGTCTCACGGTCCACGAAACTGGCACCGAACTCGCCCGGCGCACGGTAAAGCTCTCAGGAACCGTGAGCAATCTGCAAAGAGCCTTCAACGTCGAACTCAAGGAGTACAGCCACCCCAAGGGAAATTTCCGCGGCCGCGTTGGCAACATCAGCGTGCCCTCCGCCTATGCGGGAATCATCACCGGTGTGTTCGGTCTCGACAATCGGCCGCAGGCGGAGCCCCACTTCAGGCGCGCCCCCCAGCCCGAAAAGCACAAGCATAAAACCCCTGTCGCCAGCTCTTCGCATGATCCCAATGAGGTCGCCCAGCTCTACGACTACCCCACCACCGACGGAACCGGACAATGCATCGGCATCGTCGAACTCGGCGGAGGTTTTCAGCTCGACGACCTCAAAACCTATTTCTCGTCGCTCAACATCGCCACCCCGCAGGTCATCTCCGTCTCCGTCGACGGCGGTGCCAACAGTCCCAGCACTCCCGACAGCGCTGACGGTGAGGTCATGCTCGATATCGAAGTAGCGGGCGCGATCGCTCCCGCGGCCAAGATCGTCGTCTACTTTGCGCCGAACACCGATCAGGGCTTCCTCGACGCGATCACCACCGCCGTACACGACAGTGCCAATCAACCCTCGGTCATCTCCATCAGCTGGGGATCGGCGGAGTCGAATTGGACCTCGCAGGCGCTCACCAACTTCGACGAGGCTTTCCAGGCCGCCGCGGCCATGGGTGTCACCGTCTGCGTCGCCTCCGGAGACAATGGCTCCTCCGATGGCGTCAATGACGGCAACAACCACGTCGATTTTCCTGCGTCCAGTTCATTCGTACTGGGCTGTGGTGGAACCGCACTCCAGGCTTCGAACGGGCAGATTGTCAACGAGACAGTCTGGAATGACCAACCCAGCGGAGGAGCCACCGGCGGAGGCGTCAGCGACGTGTTCCCACTTCCCGCCTGGCAAAACGGCTTCGGCGTTCCGTCGCCATCGGGTCAAACCGGCGGCCGTGGCGTGCCCGATGTCTCCGGCGACGCCGACCCCAACACCGGATACAACATCCTCGTCGATGGCGAGAGTGCTGTCATCGGGGGAACCAGTGCGGTTGCCCCTCTCTGGGCCGCGCTCGTCGCGCGCCTCAACCAGCAGATCGGGAAACCGGTCGGCTTCCTCAATCCGCTGATCTACGCCCAGGCCGTCGAAGCCTCAGGCTTCCACGACATCACTCAGGGCAACAACGGCAATTTCAACGCTGCTCAGGGATGGGATCCATGCACCGGCCTCGGCACTCCCGACGGTGCTCAGCTCTTGGCCGCTCTCACCGGGACTCCAACCGGACCAACCAGCGTAGGCACACGGTCTCGCGGATCCAAAAGACCCGCAGCCTGATGCCACTCGGGGGCGAGCGTAAGCTCGCCCCTTTTTTTCCGTTCACTCTTCTAGAACTTGTCTCATAAATGGTTTGAAAGGGCGCGGCTTCCAACCGCGCCAGCGCCTTCTCGATGCCCTTCATGCTCTGCTAAAGATCTTCGCTCGGATTCTGCTACGACGCTCCTCTCACGAACGCCAGCGAGGTCGTCGGCACTGAAACCGTCACCTCGCCGCCGATCGCACGTCTCGCTTGAAAGTTCTTGAGCTTGAAGATCACGGTCGACGTCACCTCCTGCCCTTTCGAGACCAGCAGCGTTCCCTGATAACTGCGGACTTCCTGCTGGATGATCATTCCCGGCGCCAGGTCGTCAATCCGGCACTTCCGCTGCTCGCTCTCTTCCGAGTTCGGATCCAGCGTTACCAATGCTTGAAAGAATTCCGGACTGAAGTTTCTGTTCTGCCGGGCCAGCATGTGGGCCGCCTCGGTTCGCGAAACTCCCTGGTGGATGGACTTCTCATACGCCAGGATCAGCCGGAGGATCTCCGCGCCCAGCCGCATGTCCCCCACTTCCGATTCGGCCCCTTGTTCAACCGGCCGGTTTTGGTGCTCGATCATCCATGCAATGGGTTCGAGGCGCGGAATCTTCGATAGCAGCGCGTAGGCCACGCCGGGATGGGCGTCATACTGCGCCTCCTCATTCGGAGAAAGTTGCTCGCCGCTGTACACGGCGTCAATCGTCTCCGGAGCCAGCGTCACACAACCCAGCTGCGACAACATCGCGGCCACCTCATACTGCCACGGGTTTCCCAGCTTCATTTCCGTTACCACGTGATGGATGTAGCGGCGCGCCCGCTCCGCCCGGCTGAACGCCGCCGGATTGACCAGGCTCAACACTTCCGTCAGCACCTGCAGCGTGCCGCTCAAAGTCTGCTCCAGCAGTTGCTTCTCGGCGGTGACCAGCCGGTACTGCATCAGCGCCGCGGTAATGGTTTTCGCCATCACATCCTTGGCGCAGGGCTTGTTGAGAAAGCGGAAAATGCTGCCCTCATTAATCGCGTTCACCGCCGTTTCCGTGTCCGCGTTGCCCGTCAACATCACCCGGATCGTGTCGGGCGACAGCGCCTTGATGCGGCTCAACAACTGGATCCCATCCATCCCCGGCATTCGCATATCGGAAATCACGACTGCATACGGACCATTCGTCACGGCCAGATTCAGGGCTTGTTCCCCGCCCAGAGCCGTCTCCAGCACAAACTCCCCCCTCAAACTGCGGCGGTAGCCGTCCAGCACGTTGCTATCGTCGTCCACCAGCAGGATCTTTTCAGCCATCGCATTCCTTTCCTTCCTCTGCCGCCGGAAAAACCAGCCCGGCTCAGCCGAAACTCTCCGGCGCGAACTCGGGACCATCCACGTCCCTCCCATATCGGGTGGCAGGTCGTGGTCGTCTCATTCGTCCATCGACTGTTGCGGGTGTTTGCTTTAGGTTCTTGGGGATTGTTCCGCGGCAGGCGGTGCCGCAAGTGCGGCCGTCTGCTCCGCATGAAAGCCGCGCCAGACACTTTCTCGCGCGGTCAGCCCCAGGCGTTCCAGGTAGCTCAGGTCCAGTTCCGCGTCATGGTTCAGAGGCGCTGCATCCGTCGCACTGGCGATGGCGTCGGCCGCGTGGACTGCGGTCAGCGGGGAAAAGTGTGTCTCTGCAGAATCGCAGGGCCGATGATGGAAGGCGACGGCATGCACCAGCGACAGCGGCAGTCCCCAAATGCTCATCAGGTACGCCCCCACTTCCGCATGCGTGCAGCCCAGCCGTTCCTGTTCGACACTCTTGCTGTAGGAATTCGTCTCAAAAATCTGATGGTACTCGCGCGGCATCTCCGCCAGCAGTACCACCTTGCCGATGTCGTGCAGCAGCCCTGCCGTAAAGCACTCTTCCACCATCGCCTTCGCACAACCCTCGCTGCTGGCGATGCGCTGCGCCAGCGCCGATACTGCTGCGCTGTGATCCCACAGCGCCGGCAGGCTGGGGGCGACTTTAGAATTGCGCTCGAACTGCGAAAAAACATGCACCGACAACACCAGCGTGCGCACCGTCTCCGTGCCAATTAACGACAGCGCCTGCACCAGGCTCGATACCCGGCCGCTGGCGCCCACAAAAGCGGAGTTCGCCAGTTGCAGGATTTTCGCCGCCATCCCCACATCCTTCGAAATGATCTTCGCAATCTCGCTCAACGACGGATCTTCCTTCCGCAGGGCGGCCGTCACTTCTTCGTACAGCGTCGGCAGGCTCGGAATCGACCGCAGGCGCGAGATCACCGTCTTGAGCGCCTGGTTGGCCAGCAGATCGCGCATGGCAAACGCCTGACTGAGCCGCGCCACCAGTTCCTTCGGGTCACAAGGTTTGGTCAGGAACTGATGCGCGGGAGAGATCGAACGGTATACCGCCTCCCGGCTCGACTGCCCCGACAAAATCATGCGCACCACATCCGGATGTCGCAGCTTGATCTCCTCCAGCAGTTGCGCCCCGTCCATCAACGGCATCCGCATGTCCGAAACCACCGCGTCATAGGGCTCTTTGGCCAGGGCCTCCAGGGCGGCGGCGGCGCTGTTGACGAAATTCATTTCCCACTCCTGGCGCATGCCATGCAAGCTTCGCCGCAGACCATCCAGCACCATGGTTTCGTCATCCACAAACAGCAGGCGCTTCGCCATCAGTTCCCCTTCGCAGACTCGGCCACCTTGATCGGCAACGTGAAGAAGAAGGTCGTCCCACCGCCGACCTCCGTCTCAAACCAGATTTTTCCCCCGTGTTTCTTGACCACGACGGTATAGGCCAGGGCCAGACCTTGCCCGGTCCCCTTGCCCACTTCCTTGGTGGTGAAGAACGGGTCAAAGACTCGATTCCGGATAAGCTCGGGGATTCCGTTGCCCGTGTCCTTTACCGAGATTTCCACGTCCTCGCCTCGCATCCGGGTGCCCACCGTGATCGTTCCCTTTTCGCCATCCTTTGTTTTTTCTTTAATGGCATGCGCGGCATTCACAATCAGGTTCAGCACCACCTGGTTGATGTCGCCGGGATAGCACACCACCGGAGGCAGCGTCTCCTCGAACTGCTTCACGACCTCCGATACATATTTCCACTCGTTCCGGGCCACTGTGATGGTGGACTCGATTGCCTTGTTCAGGTCCGTTGCCGTTTTGTCCGCCGAGTCTGGGTGTGAGAATTCCTTCATGGCGCGTACGATCTTGGCCACTCGCCGTGCTCCGTCCAGGCTCTGGTCGATGGCGCGCGGCACCTCGGCTGCGATGAACTCGAGATCGCAGCCCTTCTCCGATTGCTGCAACGCTGCCACCACGCCCTCCGACAAGGTCTCCCCGGCATCTCGGATTGCCTCGCGATACTTTTCCAGCAGCTCGTACGTCGACGTCCAGGAATCGCGCAGGAACGTTAAGTTGTCGGTCACAAACTGCGTGGGCGTGTTGATTTCGTGGGCGATGCCCGCCGCCAGCTGCCCAATCCCCTCGAGCTTTTGTGCGTGCCGGAGCTGGCTTTCCAGCGCCCTGCGCTCGGTGATATCGCGGACAAAAGCGAAGGAGTATTCCTGCCCGTCGAACTCCAGGTAGTTCGCCGTAACCTCCACTGGGAACACCCGTCCTTGTTTGGATTGGTGCCGGGTTTCGAAGGTCATCGATCCCCGGGTTTTGAGCTCGTTCCAAAACGTCTCCCAGGTTCCCACAGGGAAAACCGGATCGATATCCGGGATCGACAGCGAAAGAAGCTCCTCGCGGGAGCGATCCAAAGACCTGCAGGTAGCTTCGTTTACGTATACGATGCGGCCTTGCGGATCCATCCAAAATACGCTGTCCGAGGCGTTTTCCAGCGAAGACCTGGTCAGCCGAAGTTCCTTTTCGGCCCGCCGGCGCTCGGTAATGTTCACGAAAGTCACAACCGCGCCGATTACTTTTCCGTCCCGGTGTATCGGATGAGACCAATACTCAGCAAAAAAACTGCTGCCGTCCCGGCGCCAGAGAACTTCGTTATCGATGTGCGTGCCCTGTCCCCTGCGAAAAGCTTCAAAGATGCGGCACTCCTCCACAGGGTAAGGCGATCCACCCGGCAATGAATGGTGGATGAGGTCGTGCATGTTTTTGCCCAGCAACTCCTCCGCCTTCTCGTATCCGACGAGTTGGAGGCAGGAGGGATTGCAGAACGTGCACTTGCCCTGTAGGTCGATGCCGTACACTGCCTCCGGGACTGAATCCAGCAACTCTCGAACCTTCTCTTCCGCCTGCTTGCGTTCGGTAACATCCTCGTAGGTGCCGATGATGCCGGTCACCTTGCCGTCCCGGTCCCGCAGGGGCAATTTGTTCGTCTGCAGCCACAACCAGCTTCCGTCCGGTCGGCTCTGATGTTCGTGAAAGTTGAGCTTGGGCGATTCCTGCTCCATCACCAATCGGTCATCGGCGCGATACTGTTCGGCCGTGCCCGTCCAGGCGAGGTCAAAATCACTTTTGCCGATTATCGCTGCCGGAGCGTTTAGACCCGCATCGGTCGCAAAAGCTCGATTGCACCCCAAGTAAAGGCTGTTCCGATCTTTCCAGAAAACGCGCTGCGGAATCGCATCTAGAATGGACTGCAGCATCTGACGTGATTCGAACAGTTCCTTTTCCACCCGCTTGCGCTCGGTGATATCGACCAGCGTGCCCTCGATAGTCCTGCTGCCTGCTGCATCGTCGTTGACAACTGCTAAGCTCGCGATGACCCACAACAACTCGCCGTCCTTGCGACGAAACCTCATCTCGTGGTTGGAGAAGCTTTTCTCAGAGTTGAGTTTGGCGAGGACCGCCTCCCGGTCGGAAGGCTCGTAGTAGAAACGTGTGGACGGGAGGCCCCGGACTTCCTCAACCGAGTCGTACCCGAACATGCGGACGGCGGCTTGATTACAGTCCAGCACGCACCCGTCCAGCGTGGTGCGTACCACCCCCGCCAGGTTGCGCTCAAACAGGAGCCGGTAGCGTTTCTCCGACGCTCTCAGCGCCTCCTCCGCCCGCCGGCGCTCGGTCACGTCTTCCTTGACCGCAAGAAAATGCGTGATGATCCCCTTCGGGTTCTTGATCGGCGTAATGGTTGCGGCCTCCCAGAAGATCTCGCCGTTCTTCTTCTTGTTGCAGAACACGCCTCGCCACTCCTGGCCTTGCGTAATCGCCGACCACAGGTTCCGGTAGAGATCGGGTGAAGACTGCCCGGCATTCAGGAAGCGCGGATTCTTCCCGACGACCTCCTCCGCGCTGTAACCGGTGACTTCGGTGAACTTACGATTCGCGTAGCTGATGTTTCCCCGCGGATCGGTAATCACCACCGACACCGGGCTCTGCTCCACCGCCAACGACAATTGCTGCAGTTGTTCCTCATTTCGCTTGCGCTGAGTGATGTCCCGGAATGTCCAGATTCTCCCGTAGTAAACTCCCGCCTTGTCGATCACGGGGGAGGAATAGCGGTCAAAGACCCTTCCATCCGTCAGTTCGATTTCGTCCCGGCTGGTCTCGTCCGGATGTTTGTAGAGATGGTTAACCTTGGCCAGGAAGGCATCGGGATCCTTGATCAGCGTGACGACATGCTCCAGCAGCTTACCGTCGTCTTTGTTGGCAACGAGTTCGCCGGGGATCTCGAACAACTCGCCCAATCGCTGGTTCAGCATCAGTCTCTGCCCGCAGGGGTCCACGACCAGAATACCGTCGATGGTAGAGTCGGCGATCGCCTCCAAGAACGCCGTCTGCGAGACCAGCTTCTGCTCCGCCTGTTTTCGCGTCGTGATATCGGACAGAACGCCGTCCGCATACAGCATGCCGTTTTCTTCGTGAGCTCCCGTCGCGCGGTCTTGGATCCAGATCCACGCCCCGTCCTTTCGCCGGATGCGGTATTCTTCGTCAAACACCCCCTGCTTCTCAAACAGGGCCTGATAAGCTTGGTTCACCCGGCCAAAATCTTCGGCGTGGGTCTGATTCCGCCGCAGATTGGTGCCTGTGCAGCGTATTTCCTCCGATGTATACCCCAGCACCGACTCGATCTTGGGGCTCATGTAGATCGTCCGGCCCTCCCGATCGCAGGTCCAGGCCACATCCGGCGCGCTCCCCAGGATTCGGCGAAACTTTTCCTCACTCCGGCGCAGCACGTCTCTTGCATTCTGCATTTCCGTGATGTCCTTGACCGTGACCACATAGCAGGTTCGCCCCCAGGGTTGCTTCAGAGGACGCATCCAGTATTCCGCGGGAAACTGGGTTCGATCTTTGCGCCAGAGCAGCTCGTTCGCCAGATGAGCCGGCCGGTGACCGTCGATGGCCTTGTGCAGGGCACACTCCTCCGCAGGATACGAGCTCCCATCGGGCCGGCTGTGGTGCATCAATTCATGCACATTCCTGCCCACGATCTCTTCCACCCGGTAGCCGGTCATCGTCGCCAGCGCTTCATTGCAGAACGTGGCATTTCCCTCCGAGTCCACGCCACACACGCCTTCCACGACGGCATCGAGGATTGCGCTCAGTTCGCCGCTGCACGTCGGCTCGGATTTTTCTCCCAATGGATGCTGGAGCATGGCTGGGTCCGCAACGGTTCCATCGGCAAGACCGGGTCGGAAGTTGAGAAGCGAAGGACCAGAATTCGCTACGGGCAGCACGAAAGGGATGACGTTCCCCAAACAGAAAAGCCGCCCATCGCGGGCGGCTTCTCAATACTCAGGCCTTTCAACACAAATGACCAATGCCTACGCGGCCGTCTCCTCCGCCACCGGCGGCTGGAATGGCTCATCGTAGCTCCCACCATAGATCGACGGCACCTTCGATCCCATGGGACGCAGATACGTCGCCAGCTCCCCGCGATGATGGATGCTGTGGTTGTTCAGGAATCCCAGATACGCCACCGAGGGCATATTGAACACGCCGAAGAAGTTGACCGGCGTCATCAGCTGCTCGCCCGTCATCGCCTCCACGCGCGCGATCCCGCGCTTCACGTTGTCGTCGTACCACGCCACCACTTCGGCCGAGGTCGCCGGCTTGTGCTCCGGTGTCTCCATGTTGAACTTCAGGTCGGCAATGCCATCCAGAAACTGGATGTCGCTATTGGCCAGATGCCACGCCAGCTCCTTCGCCGTGCGCGCGGCGGGATCGGGACGGTAATCCGACTTCGCGTCGGGAATGGCTGCGATCACTTTCTTCGTGATCTCCGCTTCCATCTTGAAGCCGTCGAGCATGACCGCTCGCAGGCCGAGGGCAAATTCAGGAGTCATTTGGGACATGGTGTTCTCCTTCTTGTTTTGTTTCTTCCGGGCTAAACGGACTGAAGGGCGCACCGGGTGCGCCCCTCGAACTGGACCGAAGTTGGAATTCGAACCGGCCTGATTATACCCCGACCGGCTGCTTGCTGCCCGCCTTGCTTCCCACCGGCACCGCCGTGAACCAGTTGTGGCGGTCTTTCTTCTCGCCGCGCACGATCGCGTAAAACTCCTTCTGCAGCGCCTTCGTAATCGGGCCGATCCGCCGCCCTTGCCGACCTTGATCCGGTCGACCGAGCGGATCCCGGTGACCTCCGCCGCCGTTCCCGTGAAGAACGCTTCGTCGGCAATGTAGAGCATCTCGCGCGGAATCATCTGCTCGACGATCGGAATGTTCAGGTCGCGCGCGATCTGCAGCACCGAGTCGCGCGTGATGCCGGGCAGCACCGAGTTGCCCAGCGGCGCCGTGATCAGCTTGTCGCGATGCACCAGGAACAGGTTCTCGCCCGAGCCCTCGCTGACGAATCCGCCCTTGTCGAGCGCAATGCCTTCGACGTAGCCGTTCGCAATCGCTTCCATCTTGATCAGCTGCGAGTTCATGTAGTTCGCGCCGGCCTTGGCCATGGCGGGCAGCGTGTTGGGAGCCAGCCGCGTCCACGACGAGACGCACACGTCCACGCCGT
Organism: uncultured Acidobacteriaceae bacterium; assembly: GCA_963701935.1. Classification (GTDB taxonomy): domain Bacteria; phylum Acidobacteriota; class Terriglobia; order Terriglobales; family Acidobacteriaceae; genus Sulfotelmatobacter. Next base: position 481,152 of record CAVPBT010000011.1, read on the forward strand.
CGCCATCGCCGCTCAAATACTTTCCCCACGGATAGTTCACGATGTACATCTCGACCGGACAGTTCAGCGGATTCACGCCCGCATCGCCGTATCCGCGAAACACCACCGGGCGGATGTAGCACGGCCACGCGCCGTTATGTCCCACGGTGTCGAGCATGCCCTTGACGATCTCCTCGAGCGAGTAGGGAATCTCCATGCGGTAGACCTTGGCAGAATCGAGCAGCCGCTGCATGTGCTCGGTGGCGCGGAAGATGGCGGGCCCGCTGGGCAGTTCGTAGCAGCGGATGCCTTCAAAGACCGAAGACCCGTAGTGCACGACGTGCGACATCACATGAATGTGCGCGTCGTCCCAGTTGATGAGCTTGCCATTGTGCCAGATCTTGTCGGTCTTCTGAATTGCCATGCGGACTCCTTGATAGGCGCTGCGTTCTGAATAATTATAGCCGAGCGGGATAAGGCCGGCTTCCGCCTTCCGGCTCTCGGCTTCCGGTTTTCATCTTCCATCTTCCGGCCTCCATCTTCCGGCTTTCATCTTCCTCCTTCAGTGTTGTCATCCTGAGCGAGGATTGGTCTTTGCGCGGCGAGCGCAAAGACCAACCGCAGTCGAAGGATCCCTGCAATCTTCAAACGCACCCAGCGGCGTCAAGGGGTTCTCACCGTTTCTCTTTCGCCCCCTAGGGGCTTGTTCCTTCTTATTGGTCGCTGCTCACCCACCGCTTGCGCGGTGGGCTGCATTCTTTCGCTCCTTCGGAGCTTCTTTCACGCCTAGTGGCGGCTTGCGGGTTTGGCTTCGGACATGCTGCGGCTGCTCGGTGGCGCTGCACTGCGGCCCGGTACTTCTGGGCCGCCTGGACGAGCCGGGGGCGGCCGTCCCCACATCGACGGGTTCCCGGCTGTTGGATGCGGGTGCAGGTGGGGTTGGTCTTGCAGGTGTGCGGGAATTTTGTCGGCGCCACCGAAGTATTCGGCCAGGTCGGATCTTTTCGGGAGCGGGCGGCTTCTGCGCGGTTCGTGGGCGGCGGGGAGTTCGGCGGTCGTATTGTTCGTCGACTTGGTCGAGGGGCGGGTCGGGGTAGTCGGGGATCTCGCGGATCATTTCGTCCGGGTGGAGGCCGAAGTGGACGCGGCGGATGTTGCGGACGGCGGTGTTGAGGGCGCGGAGGATGAGTTCGCCGCGCTTGAGTTCGATGGTGCCGCGGAGCAGGGCGTTGACGACTTCCATGAGGGAGGCCTGGATGGATTCGTCGTCCTCGAGGAGGGCGGAGTGGTGGACGCGGGAGGCTGGGGAAGCGGACGGTGCGGAGCATGCGCTGGTGGAAGTAGCAGAACTGTTCTCCGCGGAGAGCGGGGGAGCCGCAGCGGACGCCGGTGACTTTGATATGAGTGCAGGATTTGGGCTGCGACATTTGGGTGTTCCTCTCGTGTATAGGCAACAATTTTTTTGTAGTTGTGGGCTAAGATCTTGGCTTCATTGGAGTTAGGGGCGGAGGAGAGGACGACATCTGCGTATAATCTTGGAAACATCAGGACTTGCGAGTAAATTCTTGCGAACAAAGGACTTAATCGCGGGGGCGGGGTGGAGGGTTTTCCCGTTTTGGGCGTCGGGCTTTCGGCTGTCGGCTTTCGGACGGACGAGTGTCCGGATCGTGTCGGGGGAGTGCGGTGCGTTGGGCATACTCCCAATTTGGACTGTTTGAGATTTCTCAGTAAAGGTTGGTTGTCACAGGAATGAAATAAAGTTCTGTGGAAAACTTTTGGGGGAGGAAAGTCAAAGTCCCCACCCTCTCGCAAACGGCGCGAGAAGGGTGGGGCACCCGTGCATTCTCGGTGTCGACTTGTCTAGTTCTTAGTGGGGCGTTTGGAGGCGCGGAGTTTGTGGACGAGGCGGTCTACATCTTGTACGCGGATGCCCTGGCGGTCGGCTTTGGAGCGGCCGTAGGCGTTGATGTCGTCCCACCAGGAGCGGCGTTCGTAGTGGCGGAGGGCCTCGCGGATGAGTTCGCTCATGGTGCGGCTCTCCCGCTTGGCGATGGACTGGGCGCGCTTCAGCATGTCCGGGGGCAGGGTTACGGAGAGGGTTCGGGTGTTTCGCATGGGGATATTATATAGCAAGACTTAGCAAGATTAAGCGTGATTCAGGGGAGAGGGATGCCGCCCGGAAGTCGCCTTGGGTGCCGTTGTCGTGGTGCCCATGCTTCGAAAATCGCGAAGCATGGGGCAGCCGAAGTCGTGGTGGTGCAAGGGTGGGCCAGCCAGCCCCGGTTTTCCGAGGGTGGGTTAAGCCACTGGCGGACTCGGTGTCGTCGGCAGCGGGAACAGTCCTGCCTGTACTTCTGCCGGTGGTTTCGGCGAGTCTTCGGGTTTTGCGCCGAAGGTTATGATGCAGTCACAGAGCTTGTCGAGGCTCTGTGAAGTTACTCCTCGTTCTCTGAGAAGGCGGAGTAGGTTGCCTATGTAGACCATGTTCTTGTCAAGATCTCCTGCGTTGCCGCAGGCCAGCGATGCCTTGTTCCGCAAGTCTTCGAATTGCTCGGCGCCCTGGACTCCGAGCGCAACGATAAATTCGCGTTCGATGGTGTCAGCTAGGTTCGAGGGCCACATCACGAAGTTGCCAAGCCAGATAGTGGCAACAGGGAAAGTATCGCCTTCGTCGGCGCCGAAGAGACGTATCAGAGCTTGGTTATCCCTGTGATGTCGTGTTCGATTTTCTGGCTTTATGATTTTGTCTCCGTCGGCGTCGACGATCGCGAAGGTAGGAATTCTAAGCCCCTGAGCGATAATCGCTGGCCTGATCATTTCGCTTTTGCCATCGACGTGGACTGTGTGACAGCCGCTACGGCGGTAGTCTTCCCATCTATCAGTCAAAACCAGCCAGGAGGTAATGTAGCCTACGTCCTCAAGGCCCTCAACCAGGATTAGCCTCTGCGTAAAGAACATTTCGTTGAGGCTGGGTTGGAGGGCTTGGTTGACCTTCGACATAGCGGCGGTCTCCTTTTTCAGGGGTTCTCCCACTACGTGTGCGAACCTGTCCGCTGTTTCCGCATACGAGTATTGTCGGATCGACGCACGATTGTTTTGTAGATCTCTGCGTACAAGTCGCACGCCCTCAAAGTTTCTACCGGATACGAAGTATGGGCTATGCGTGGTGACTACGATTTGGGCGTTCTCCTCTGACAGCTTTTCGAATAGTCCGGCCATATAGCGCTCTTGGGGTGGGTGCTGGTAGAGTTCAGGTTCTTCGCACCCAAGATTAGCGTCGGCGCAGACTTGTCGTCGCTGGTGGCGAGTTCTTGCAGAAGCGCCAGCAGGTACGAGCGTTGAAAACCATGGCCGAAGCGCGCTAGGTTCCCCTCGAACCCGCTTTCCCCTGCAACGATCCCGGCTAATGGTGGATCGACCCTGACGGCTCTGGATGAGTCTTGTTGCCATTCCAGTCGCAGTGTCGCCTCAGGGTGCGCCCATTCCGCAAGTCTCTTTCGAAGCGCTTCCGATACATCTTCCAATGCGGCTTCGTTATCGTCCAGCATCTTCTGGTAACCCTTTTTCGCCTCCGTAGCGAGTGCCTCTACAGTCGCCGAGAAGTTGACTTTCGCGCGAACGGTGCGTGCTAGAAGCTTTCCCAGAGCCGAGTCCTTCCTCTCGGATTGTTCCTCTGTGGCATCCTTTACGGCCGGGATGAAAATCCATTGGACATATTTTTGTAACCGATTGGTTCCCCTGCTTATTCCGTAGAACGCGTCCTCGCTCTCGATGGCCTCGCACTCGTTAGGTCGCTCGGCTTCGAATTCTCTAAGCGAAGCGTACATTGCATCCTTCGTCTTCTTCGATTTCTTGTCCGCTAGGCCTGGAATCTCGCTTTCAAGCTTCTCAAAGAGCGCCTTCAGTTGGCTCGCGGGAGCGTCGTCGCCGTAAGCGATAAAAAAATCTTTCAACGACGCCATGCCCATGCGTTGGCCGTACTGCTTCACTTCGGCCCGGTCAGATTTGCTATCGAAAGATGCCTTTGCCGAGACAATTAGCTTTCCTTGCCTTGCGTAATCTTGGAATTCTTTCTCTGCGTCTTTTGAAAGATCTGTGAAGGTAACTGTGACCTCGATGGGATTCGTCGTGTCGTTCTGAAAGAAATCTTCGGAGGCGAGAGTAACTACGTCCGTTCTCGCATCCTCTGTGTGTCTGAAGAAGATGTTCAGGGCATGGAGCAGCGTTGACTTTCCAGCTCCGTTCGGGCCGACCAGACAGGTGTAGGGGTCGAGATTGACGGTTGCTTCTTTGATGCAGCGTAGGTTCTTAATTCCGATGCTTTCAATGCGCATGATCGCTCTCTCCACTAGCGCAAAAACAAAAAGGGGTCCTGCGGCGTTGGCCGCGGGACCCCCTCCCTGCGCGTCCTTTGTACATCTGATGCGGAGGGGATGCTAGGCGCTTTCGTGGTGCGGTGGGGGCACGGAGTGGGGGCATCGGGAGAACTCCCTGCGACGGTTGGGGCGGGGCCGGGGGAACACGAGGTCCTTCGACTGCGGATGGTCTTGCGCTGGTGCGCAAGACCAATCCTCGCTCAGGATGACAGTTTTGAAATGGTGGACGCTACTTGATCGGGGTTAGGGCGGCTTGCGTGGTTGCTACGGGGAGTTCGTCGCCGCGGAAGTATTTGGGGTTGTCTTTCGATCCTTCTTTGGCGTTCGGCGGCCTTCATTTCGGGCATGGCTTCGTAGGGCTTGGAGTAGTCGTTGGCGGCGTTCCAGAACAGGAATCCGATGCCGCCTTTGTCTTTGGCGGTCTCGACTTGCACCTTTATGTATTCGGGCGAGTAGGTCTTGGTGCGCCAGTGGAAGGCTTGCAGCCAGGGGCGGATGACCACGCCGCTGCCTTTGGTGATGAGTTCGAAGCGGTCCATGGATTCGCCGATGAAGTGCGCGGGCTCGTCGCCGGGGTGGGCGATGTTGTCCATGCCGAAGAAGTGCGAGGGGTAGATCATGGGGCTGAGGACGTCGCAGTAGTGGGCCATGCCGACGATGTCCTGTCCGGTGTGGGCGAGGTCGACTGGCGCTGCCAGGCCATCACGCCGAAGACGTCGAGGCGAGAAGCAGGACGCCGGTGGGGTGGAGCTCGGCGTAGGCTTTTTTCAGGAAGGCGGTGATGACGTCGGTGCGCTGCGGGCCGCGGGGGGCGTGGCAGGCGGCGGTCGTGCCGTCCCTACGGGACTTGTTCCATTCTTGGCTGCCGGCTGGAGTTACCCGAGCGAGCTGAGCGCCGTGGGCTGCATTCTTTGCCCCTTCGGGGCTGCGGAGCGGTCGGGTTCGGGCTTGCGAGTCGTGGTCGGGTTCCGGCTTGCTTCGCTTCGGCTGCGGTCAGCGCTCGGCTTCGCTTCGCGGGACGGCCGAGGCGGCCGTCGCCACATGGGTCGTTGTCGCTGGCAGCTTCGGCGGTTGCTGGTTCCGGTGCTGGCCTTTTGGTAGACGAACTGGGCGTCTTTCTGGTCGCCTTCGGCGGGGAAGCGGACGTAGTCGAACTGGATTTCGTCGGCGCCTAATTGGGCTACGTATTTCGCCAGAGCAATGTTATAGTCCTGCACCTTGGGCTGCGAGGGATCGGTCCAGACCAGCTTGCCGTTTTCGCGCCAGGCTGTGCTTGTTCATGCGGGACTGGACGGCGAGTTCGGGATGCGCGACCACCAGGCGCTCGTCGCGGAAGATGGCGATGCGGGCGATGGCGTGCATGTTCTCCTGGTGCAGGAAGCGGACGAGCTTCGGCGACGTCGTGAATGTAGACCTTGTGCTCGCCGAGCAGCGGGTGCTCGAAGGGAATGGTGACGCTGCCGTCGGAGTCCTTGATATCGAAGACGACGGCGTTGCCGCCGACTTCGCGCCAGTGGCGGATGATGCGGAGTCCGTGATCGCTGCCGGCCATGATGCCGGTGAGGTAGATGGCGCGGACTTCGAAATCCTTGGGAACGGGAATGGTCTTCTCGGTGACGGGCGCGGCGAGGATTCCGGGGATGACGATGTTCTCGTTGGCCTTGAGGATGTTGGCTGGTGTCGGACTTGTGGTTCACGGCGCGGATGGCGCTCGGCCAGCTCGGAGGACGTGAGGTAAGCAGGTCTTGCCGAGGTAGTGGCGGGCGATGGTGGGGATGGCTTCTCCGCGCTTAGCGGTGTAGATTTCGGTGCCGGGAGCGGCGATGGGCTTGGGCTCGGGAGAGCGGCTTGGCGGTCGGAGGTGCTTGACGCGTGTGCAGTTGCGAGGCTTGCGCGGGCTTGGATGTTTGGGCTTGCGCGGTGAAGTTGGATGAGAGTGCGGGCCGACATGCCATGCGGCGGCGGCGAAAGAGAGACAGGAAAGTCCAGTAATGATGCGAACCGACGAAAGGCGCAACGTTCCTCCGCGAAAACCTACCCGAATTGCGATACTAGCGGCGAGTTTGAGGGTCGCTAGTTACGTGTGGAGTAACACGGTTGGTCTGAGTACTGCAGTACCGAGTACTCACGTACTCGAGTGACCGGGCTCGTCGCAACTGAGCGTGACGTTCCTAGTGCTGACGGACGGGGCGCTCGGCTTCGCCTTCGCTTGGACGGCCGAGGCGGCCGTCGCCACATGGGTACTGGCTGGTAAAGGTTCCTTCCTTGATGGTGCAAAGTTTTTCTCTTTCCCCTAGTGGGCTGTGGGTTTGGGGCTGGGGAAATGGGATTAGGAGGCTCTAAGCCTTGGTGGATGTGGGAGTTGGAGATTGTGAGAAGAAGGGGCGATCCGTGGCCAGCGGGTTGCTTATTTCCGTGGCAACCGGATGGGGCAGGATTCGGGAAGCGGGGGAAACGAGTAGGGCGCTTCCAGAAGGTAGGCAAGGGACACGGAAATAAGCCTACAAAGTCCGGAAAAAATAGAGAAGAGGCCGAAGAAAACGGCCTCACGAAAGGGAAAATGTCCGGGAGCCCCGGGCAACGACTTATGAGAACGAATCTCGCAACCGTGCTGGATCCGAACCGTCGCAGCAACGATGCTGGAGAGTTTGATGCCGCCTTGCGCCGCCGAATTGTGGGGCAGGACGCCGCTGTCGAGAAGGTCGTCGAAATCTATCAGATGTTTCTGGCGGGGCTGAACGCGCCGGGACGTCCGGTGGGGAACCTGCTGTTTCTGGGACCCACGGGATCGGGCAAGACGCGCGTGGTCGAAGCCATGGCCGAGGCGTTGTTTGGGGACGCGCGGGCTTGCATCAAGATTGATTGCGCGGAGTTCCAGCATTCGCACGAGATTGCGAAGCTGATCGGTTCGCCTCCGGGATATTTGGGACATCGGGAGACGCATCCGCTGCTGACGCAGGAAGCGTTGAACCAGTGGTTCACGGAGAAGCTGAAGCTCTCGATTCTGCTGTTCGACGAAATCGAGAAGGCGTCGGATTCGTTGTGGCAGTTGCTGCTGGGGATTCTCGACAAGGCGACGTTGACGCTGGGCGACAACCGGCGGGTGGATCTGTCGCAGTGCATCATTATTATGACCTCGAACCTGGGCGCGGGCGGAGATGACGAGCCTGGTGGATGGCGGGTTTGGATTCGCGCCGAAGGCGGTCGAGGTGGACGAGTCGTTCGATGACAAGATTCAGCGGACGGCGGTGGAAGCGGCGCGGCGCAAGTTTACGCCGGAGTTCATGAACCGCATCGACAAGACGGTGGTGTTCAAGACGCTGCGCGACGAACATCTGTCGCAGATTCTGGACATCGAACTCGGGATGGTGCAGCAGCGCGTGCTGATGGCTGCGGGCACGAACCAGTTCGTATTCAACTGCACGCCGGCGGTGAAAGAGTATTTGCTGAAGGAAGGCACGGATCCGCGGTACGGCGCGCGGCATTTGAAACGCGCGATCGAACGCAACCTGGTGTTTCCGCTGGCGAATCTGGTGGCGACGGGGCAGGTGAAGCTGGGAGACTTCGTCCGCGTGGACATGGCTTCGGAGAACAAGATGATCTTCGTGAAGGAAGCCGAGAACACGATGGCGCCGGTGCTGCTGGAACGCTACGGAGCCGCGGCCGCGAATCAGCCGACGCGCGCGAGCGGCGCGGACGGCCGTGAACAATCGCCGCAACGGGGATTTTGGGGCGAGTCCGTCGGTGGCGGAGAGTAAGTAAGCTTCGAGCTACCTAGCTTAGAACCAACAAGTTTTAGGCTTCTCGCTTGACCGCATCTCGCGAGACGTTCTCACTCGATGGCGCCGGAACCCTTCCGGCGCCTTTTTTTATTTTGAGGGGATCTGTAGGGGTCAGTTGTGTTTGCGGTACATCTGTCCCTGCCAGCCGATCATAATCTTGCCCTTGGTTATCTCTCTGGACTTGGTGCTGCTTTCAACCTCTACGACGGCAGTGTCTGTTTGTACCAAACAGCGGCCGCGGGTGAGAGCGGCAAGGACCGAGATTTCCGGCAAGTTTGAGTCCCAGTGCCAGAGCTCTTTTCCGCTGCGCGCACTGAAAGCGATCAAGAGGCCACCGCGAGTTGCGAACACAGTATCATCGGTCCCGATTACCATTTCATCGCGCAAGGCCCCGGTGTACTTCGGGAGTGGGAATTTGTAGATCAACTCGCCTTCGGCATCGACGCGGTAGACGAATTCATCTGGGGAGGAGACTGGACCTTCCCATCCTGCCTGATGGGACGACTGCACGGGGATCAGCGTGCCGTTCATGTTGTCGGTCACGAGTGCGTTGGTGGGGGAGAGCGTCGTGACGGGAGCGGCGAGCGGTTGTTCGCCTTTGTAGTTCTCAACCAGGATGGAGCGATAGGACCGTCCTGGTGGATTTGCCAGAGGATGAGATTTTCGTTGCGCGTGAGAGATATATCGGCGGGGTCTACGGTCGATCCCGGCTTGCATTTTGCGATGCCGAGTTTGCGGTCATTCTGAGTGAAGGCGATGTAGGCGAACCCGTCCATGTTGACCATCACCCGGCTCACGATGGTGCGGGCGGGAGTAGGAGCTGAGGTCGCCGTGCAAGTGAATGCAGCGCCATCCTTCTTGATGTTGACAAGCCGATCCTCGGAGGCGGGCACAGGGAGTTCGAACAGCTTCGTGCCGGCGGCTTCGTCGAAGGCAGTCAGGCTGGTAGCGGTGCCTTCGGGAGACTGGTTAAGCAGATAAAGGATGTGGTCGGTGCTGATGGCGAGGCTTTTGCGCACGCCGATCGAAGTGTGCTGCCAGCGGAGTTTGCCATCCTTGCCGACAGCGTAAAGCGTGTATGAGTTCGACTGAGCGGCGCTGATCAATGCGCCGCCCAGCCAGTCGCCGCAGATCAACTCCACATCGTGGGTTTTTTCGGGCATGAGCCAAGTCCAGACTTGGACCCCATCATTCATATCGGCGCGAAGGTAGGTATCGCCGCCCGTGGTCTGCTCCAAGGAAAGCACGTCGGGTCCATCTCCGGTTGGAACGGCAGGAAGATCTCCAACTTCGCGGCCGATGGGATGTAATCCCCAGTTCGTCGTTCCAAGAGGGAGAGGCCGCAGGGCGGACCATATCTTGATTTCACAGAACTTCATCTCGCCATTGATCGTCGCGCTCACGCGCACAGTGCCGACCCCTTTGGCATGCAGCACCATAAGGCCGTCATGCTCCTGGAGTTCGGCCAGATCGGGGTTGTCGACGGACCACTGTGCCCCGTGGAGTTCCTGGGCGGAGTCGTCTAGCACTTGCAAAGGACGGTCTGCCCCCATTTGAATGTTGATCCTTTCCGGAGAAATCCGCCATCCAGTGTCGCCTTCTTGCGCGGAAAGGAGAAGGTGGGAAATTGAAATGAACGTGAAAATGAAGACGAGATTTCGCAGGCAGCGAGTCATGGCGAACACTCCAGCCTGACGGTATAAGTTGGAGGGCTCTGGTTCAAGTAACACCCGTAACCTTGGCGAATCATCTCGGAGGACAGACACGCTTGACCGCATCTCGCGAGACGTTCTCACTCGATGGCGCCGGAACCCTTCCGGCGCCTTTTTTATTGGGCAGTCTTACTTGGCGGGGCTTTTCCTGCCACCATCGTGCACAATACTTTTGCGTCGCGCTTGCTCGGGAGAGACCGTGAGGACATCGAGAGCGCGCGTGGGGTAGGGATGCTTCGACTGCGCGGGGAGGATCGCTGCGCTTTCCTCGCCGCTTCGCTCAGCAGGACAGAGGCGGTGTTGAGAAATGGCGACGTGGGGCTTATGGTTCGGGAGCAGCACGCCGGGTCAGGCGGGGGAGAAGGATCAGAACCAATCCGTAGAAGAGAAGTGAGAGGACCAGGGACGCGGCGTTGCCGAAGCGCAAGTCTTCGAACAGGAGTTTCAGAGTGCCGAAGGCGACAGCGGCGTAAGCCACCCAGCCGAGTTCGAGGCGCGTCCAGCGGGAGCCCAGGAACCCGAGGGAGAGAGCCAGGGCACAGTTCACGATGGTGCGAACGACGGAGAGGCGCGAGGGGCTGAAGTCGAAGTGGCTGGCGGCGAGCCACACGATGGCGACTACGGCGAGGGATGCGACGGCGAAGCCTACGAGGGCGGCGGGAAGCACCCAGAGCAGGCGGCGTTTGGGCGATGCTGGGGCGGGTTGCGTCGGCCGGGATCCGAGGACGTAGCAGAGCGCGGCTGAGGTGACGAGGATCCAGACACCTGCATCGGGGGACGCGGGCACGGTTCCGGCCAGGGCGCTGGCAATCCAATTCGGAAGAGACGAAGCCATAGCTGCGGCAGCGAGATAGAACGACGCGTGCATGCCAAGGCTGAGTTTGTTGGTGCGGGCGTAGACGAACGCGGTGGCCACCGCGGCGAGGGATAGGAACGGGACGCGCAGATTGGCCGAGAGGAGCAGGTAACTTCCGGCGAGGAGAAGGGCGGCAGCGTAGGTAGCGGAGACGCGACGATTGCGGGCGAAGGCATCGTCGGTGAATCGAGAGAGCGCTCCCCAATAGCAGACAGCCGCCAGCAGCAGGGCGAGGGCGCCGAGAGCGGGAGCGGCGGTGGTTTGGGTGGCGCGCATCACGCCGAAGAACGCGAGTGCGAAGGCTGCGATGCCTTGTCCGATCTCAAAGGCGGTGATTTGACGGCGCAGGGCGAAGGTGCGGATGGCGAAGCTTCCACCGTAGATGGCGAGCAAGGTTAGGCAGAGGAGCGCGAGGGTGGTGGGAGAGGAGGCGTGATATCCCTCGGGGATGCCGTCGGAAGAGGTCAAGATGTAGACGAGGAGCCAGACGGAGAAGTCAGCAGCGATCGCGGGGATGGCTCGCAGGCTGAGGCGGTGTTCGAGACAGGCGGCGGCTTCGGTGATCAACGCGATGGCGAGTAAAGCGGCGGTGAGCGGGACCAGTTCGTGGATGGCGATGATGAGCGCGAGAGCGGTGACGACCGCGGAGAGGGTTGCGATCCACGGAATCAGCTGCAGATTGCGCTGCCATGAGAGGGCGAGTGCCAGCACGACGAAAGCGACGAGCACGAACGCAGTGAAGGCGGGCGCGAGAACCTGGAAGCGGACGGTGGATTCCCACAGAAGCGGGGAAAGAATCAGGGCTGAGGTGACCGCGTAGGTGATGCTGGCGAAGCGATTGGCGGCATGCGTGCGGACGGCCCAGACCATCCAGAGGCTCGCGTAACGATGGCGATGAGGAGTATGGGGAGCTTTGGGATGGCGCCGGATTCGGCGATGGCGCGGAGCAGGTAGGCGCCGGCGATTCCGAGGACGGCTTTGCCGAGAACGGGGACGGCTCCGCCGGGAACTTCTGCGGGAGGGAATCCGCGCCAGGTGGCGGGTGGGCGCGGGCGCTGCAGGGAGAAGTCCACCGGCGTGGATTGTTCGGGATGGCCTTCGAGCGCGGAAACGCGGCGCTCGAGTTCTTGCATTCGTTCGTTGAGGCGTTCCAGATCGGATGCGGCGGTGTCGAGTAGTTGCGCCATAGGGTGCTCCGTTTGGCGGCGTGCGTCCCTCAGCGGCTAAAGCCGAACTGATTTTCCGGCACTTACGGCATCGCTGAAGCGATGCCCTGATAGGGCATCCACTTACGGCATCGCTGAAGTGATGCCCTGATACGGACCCGATTGCTGACTTAGGTGGTTCCGTGCGCCGCAGTTGCGCCGGCGGCGGGAACAGGGCCCGCGTCCGGCCAGGGCGGTAGGAGTTTTACCAGGACCAAGAGAAAGATGAAGGGAAGTATGAGGAGCGCGATCGCGGTCAGCAGACCTTCGCGGGTGGCGAAGGCCATTTTATAAGTGGTGTAGCCGAGGAAACTTTTAGAAAAAAGCTGGCCGCCGATGACGACGTTCCAGCGCATGGCGAAGATGCCGATGACGGTGAGGCATCCGGCGAGCGCGTAGATGCGTTTGCGGATCGTGTCGGTCAGCTTGAGAACTTGCGTGAGCCCCAGCAGGGTAATCGGCGTGACGGTGCCAAGAAGAATCTGGATGATGACCTGCGAAGTCCAGAGGCGTGTGTGGACCATGAAGTCGAGGCTGCGGAAGGACTCGTCGGCTTCGTAGATGCGCTGCAGCAGGTCGAGCATCTCGAGGCTGAAGTCAATCACGAAAATATAAAAGAGATATTGCGCGATCTTGTCGAGGCAGCGGATGTCGATCGAGCGGCCGCGCAGACGCGTGGATGCCATGTAGATGAGCATGACGGCGGCGATGCCGGAGACCATGGCCGAGAAGATGAAGACGATGGGCATGAGCGGCGAGGACCACCAGGGATTGGCCTTGATGGATCCGAAGATGAAGCCGACGTATCCGTGGAGGAGGAAGGCGGAGGGGATGCCGATGACGGTGATGAAGTAGCCGAGGCGCTCGTCGATCTGCAAAGAGCGTTCGCTGATGTTGTTGGAGCCGAGCGTGAGCAGGCGATAGAGGAGGCGCGTGGGACCGGTGGTGGTCTGAGATTTCAAGACGATGTCGCGGCGGTAGTCGAGCCAGATTTCCAACAGCAGCACGGCCATGAGGTACCAGAGATAGACGAATCCGAACATGGCCATGGCGGAGGAGCGGTGCGGTGTTAAGTACATCTCGAGAGAGCGCTCGGGATGTCCGAGATGCAGTTGCAGGGGCAGCGGGGCGACGAGCAGGAACGCGAGCGCGGTGAGCAGGGCGAGGCGGTAGGTGGGCTTGACGGCTTCGACGCGGAAGACGCGCTCGAGGGAGGCCAGGATGAAGGCGCCGGCGACGAGTCCCGTGATGAAGGGATAGAGAACGATGAGGATGCTCCATTGGAGTTCGACCTCGTTCGGATACATGAAGCCTTCGACGGGAATTGGCAACGCGCCTCCTTGTTGTCCGGCCCCAAGACTCAGGGGCTAAAGCCCCGACCTTTCGGTCGACTGACGCGGCCCTAAAGGGCCGCTCTTCCACACTCACGCGGCCCTGACGGGCCGACCTTCCACTACGTTATCGAACTGAACCATCCATGCCGTTGTAGAAAACTTTTGCTCCTGTGGCCATGTGCGGCTTTAACACCTGCACGGTGTGAGTTCTCAGGAACTCGTGAATCGGGTCTTTCGGATTCTTTAGATCGGCGAGCTGGCGGGCGCCGGTGGGGCAGACCTCGCAGCAGGCCGTGGTTAATCCCTTGGTGATGCGGTGATAGCAGAGCGTGCATTTCTCTGCTGTGTTGGTCTTGGGATTGATGAAGCGGCAACCGTAGGGGCAGGCCTGCACGCAGTAGCGGCAGCCGAGACAGTAACTTTTGTCGACCAGGACGACGCCGTCGGGGGTGACGAAGGTGGCGCCCACGGGGCAAACCTGGGTGCAGGGAGACTCCGCGCAGTGGTTGCAGAGCTTGGGGACGAAGAAATTCTTGCCGCCGAGGTCGTGATTGGGCGGGAAGCCCTGCTTGCCCCCGTGGGGTGATTCCACCTCGGGCTTTTCCTGCCAGTCGGCGACGTGGTAGCGCTCGATCCAGGTGCGGTAGTAGTCGTCGGGGACGTCGTTCTCCTCGGAGCAGGCGCGGACACAGCTGCCGCAGCCGATGCACTTGGGGATGTCGATGAGCATGCCCCACCAGTGATCGGTCATTTTGTAGTTGGGGGAGGCCTCGGGCGTGCCGGCCTGGACGTATTGCCAGGCGACGGCAGCGGCGGGCAAGAGCATGAGCAGGCGACGGCGGGTGATGTCCATTACTTTTTTGCCTCCGTCGCGGGCTTGGCGTCTGTCTTGTTGACGGGCGTGTCTTCAATTTTGGGCCGATGGGGCTGGTGGCAGGTGTCGCAGGCGATGCCCTGAGCGTGATCGGCGGTGACGACCTGGGGGAAGCTTTTCGGCTTCGCGCTGTTGGCTTCGTGGCAGCGGGCGCAGACGACGGCGGTGTCGAGCTTGGGCGGCTTCACGGAGGCGGGATCGTCGGCGTGCTTGGCTTGAGCTCCGTGGCAAGCTTCGCAAGGGACGACGACGTGCTTGCCGAGTTTTTTCTGATCGACCACGTCGGTGTGGCAGGCCTCGCAGACATTGTGTCCGGCGTGAGCGATGGGGCGGGATGCGATTTCGGAGATGGCCGCGCCGCGATAGTGGCCGTACTGGCCAAAGCTGTGGGGGACGACCATGGCGCGCAGGGTGACGAAGGCAATCAGGGCGATGGCCATGACGGCCGCGAGCCGGACGAGGTGTTCGATGTCCTTGAACAAGTTGGTCTTTCTGCGCCGGACTCCGGGCGCGAGTTGCGCGCAAAATTGCGCAATGATCTTGGATACCTAGGAATCGGCGGGGGAACGATGACTGGGGTCACAGGAGGACGTGATGGAGGTCACGAGGGCAGACCCTGTCAGACGGATGATTCTCGTGGTCGCGGGTGCAAGCCTATGTATCTGATGGACTAGAATCACACCAACCATGCGCATCGAGAGGCTAGCGGCGGGCGTGTTGCTTACGGCGGTAATGGGTGTCGGAGTCTCCGCGCAGACGAAGAGCACGAACCCCGAGAAAGGAAGTGAGGCGTGCGCGGGATGTCATGCGGAAATATACAAGTCCTACAGCAAGACGGTGATGGCGAACGCGAGCGGCATGGCCAAGGATGGGCTGATCACGGGAGAGTTCACTCATAAGCCGTCCGGTGTGCACTACCGGGTGTACGAACAAGACGGGCATGCGTGGATGAGCTATGAGCGCCCCAAAGAGAGCGGATTTCGGGGGCAACGCGAGTTGCTCTATTACATCGGGTCGGGCGTGAAGGGGCGTACGTATCTGTTTTCCGTCGGGGGATTTTTGTTTGAGACTCCCATCAACTGGTATTCGCAGGAAGAGCAATGGAACATGGCGCCGGCGTATACGGAGGCGCAGCAGAGTCCGATGAATCTTCCGGCTGTGGTGGATTGCGTGAATTGCCACAGCAGCGGACTGCAGGAGCCGGTGGCGGGAACGGAGAGCAAGTATAACGGGCGACCGTTTCTGTATGCCGGGATTACATGCGAACGGTGTCACGGAGGGGGCGATGGGCATGTGAATCCGGCGAAGCTGTCAGCGGAGCGGCGCGACGCGATTTGCATGGAGTGTCACTTCGAGGGAACGGTGGCGGAGCGGCAACCGGGGAAGCAGGTGTACCAGTTTCAGGCGGGAGAGCGGCTGTCGGATTATCTTCATTATTTTCTGCTCTCGGGAAATGATCCGCAGAAGCCAGAGGCGCTGAGCCAGTTTGAGGCGCTGTCGTTGAGCGAGTGCAAGCGCAAGTCGGGGGACAAGATGTGGTGCGGAAGTTGCCATGATCCGCATGCGGAGCCGGCGCCGGCGGAGAAGGCGGCATACTACCGCGGCAAGTGCGTGGCGTGCCATGGCGAGGCGTTTGCGGCCAAGCATCATGCGGACAAGCCGGGATGCACGGGATGCCACATGCCGGCGTTGCCGAGCAAGGATGTGGCGCATACGGAGGGAACGGATCACCGCATTCAGCGGTATCCCAACGCGGAACCGCTTCCGCGGCTGGCGGTGCGAGGGACGTCAGGGGCTCCGCTGTTGTCGTTTCCGGAGAGAGATGCGGCGCTGGCGACGACGCGGGATTTTGCGCTGGCATGGGAGGCGCTGGCGCTGCGCGGGGTGAACGGGGCGCCGCAGAAAGCGGCGCAATTTCTGCAAAAGGCGTTGAAGGAGCGGCCGGAAGATCCGGAGGTGCTGGCGGCATTGGGTTTCGAGGAGCAGGGGAAGGGTCACGATCAACAGGCGCGGGAGTTTTATGAACGGGCGTTGAAGGTAGATCCGCTGGCGAATGACGCCGCTACGAATCTAGGCATCCTGGAGGCGAAGGCGGGGAATCTGCGGCGCGCAGTGGAGTTGTGGCAGGGAGCGTTTGCGAGGGTGCCGGAACGGAGCGCGATTGGGGTTGATCTGGCGATGGCATTCTGTGTGGCGGGGCAGAAGGAAGAGGCGCAGCGGTATGTGGAGCGAGTGCTGGAGTTTAATCCGGATTACGGGAAGGCGAAATCGTTCCTGACGCATTTGCATGCGGATCCGGTGCAGTGTAAGCCGTGAGCGGCTCGATCGTGCTTTGCATTGGAAAACCAAGACCTTAACCACGAAGGACACGAAGGATCACGAAGGGGGGCTCATAGTGAAGGTTGGGTCAGGATAACGACACCTATATGGATTGATTGCGTTTTGACTTTGCAACCAGGTAAGCGACAACCAGCGTTGCCAGGCAGGCCAGGCCGCTCCAGAGATTTACGATTGGGTAGAGCCAGGTTTGGATTAGGGCGATGGTGACGGCGATCAGGCCTAGGATGGATCCCCAGGTTCCGAGCGGGGAGCGGAGGGGGAGTGCGGCTAATTCTTCCGGCTTACGACGACGGCGGAAGCTGATGTGGGCGGCCAGGGAGACTAGCCAGGAGAGGATCATGCCGGTGAAGGCGGCGCCGATCAGGTAGCGGAAGGCGTTCTCGGGGGCCCAGAGCGCGAGGGCGAGCGCGAAAAGAATTCCGAAAGAAGAAATCAGGACGGCGAATTGAGGAGAGCCTTCCGGATTGAGGCGCCCGAGGCGAGTGGGGGCCCATCCGGTGCGGGCTAGAGAGAAGAGCATGCGGGAGGCGACGTAGAGCGTGGCGTTGGCGCCGGAGAGCGCGGCGGTAAGGACAACGAAGTTCATCACACCGGAGGCGTGGGGAATTTTCACGGTGCGGAAAGTGGTGACGAAGGGGCTCTCGGTGACTCCGGCGTGGTTCCAGGGCATGACGCCGAGCAGGATGACGATGGCACCGACGTAGACGAAGGTCAATGTTAGGAAGGTGATCCAGACGGCGCGGGGAGTTTCTTTGGAGGAGCGTGATTCGCCGGAGGTGACGGCGACCATTTCGACTCCCCCGAAGCTGTAGACGGCGAAGGTCAAGGCGATGAATGGGGACCAGAGGCCTTTGGGAAAGAATCCGCCTTGCGCGTTGTATTGCGGAGTGACGCGGCCGCTGGTGAGCAACGCGGCGCCGATCACGATGAAGACGATGATGGTGGTGAGCTTGATCATAGAGAGCCAGAACTCGACACGTCCGTAGGAGCCGACGCTGCGCAGGTTGATCGCAAGCAGCAGGGCGGCGAAAACCACAATCCAAATGTAGGGGCGCACCCCGGGGAACCACGTTGCCATGTAGGTGGCAGCGGCGATCATTTCTGCGCCGATGGCGAGGGCGAGGCCGAGCCAGTATCCGGCGCGGGCGATGTATCCGGCGAAGGGGTTGAGGTAGAGATCGCCATAGACGCCGAAGCTGCCGGCGGCGGGGTGGGCGCAGGCGAGTTCGCCGAGGGCCATGGCGACGGTCCAGTTGATGAAGGCGGCGGCGATGAAACTGAGGATGGCGGCGGGTCCGGCGACTTCCATAGCGGCGCCGGAGCCGAGGAGGAGGCCGGTGCCGATGGAGCCTCCGACGGCGACCATAGCCATTTGTCCGGCAGAGAGCTGGTGGCGGAGGCCTTCTTCGTGGGGCGGCGACGGCATGCTGCACGTTAACAGAGTTTTGGAGGATCGCCCAAATTGCTGGGTGTCGAGAATCCCCACCCTAAGCCGCAAAGGGCGCGGCTTAGGATGGGCCACCCACGAGGGTTCACGAAGGAAAAATCAATAGTGATCGGCGGGTTGCTCGGTCGGGCTAGATTGATCGGAGTCCACGAGGAATTCGATTCCGTAGAGATAGAGAGCGCGGTGGCGAACCGTACCGGCAATTCGAATCCGTTCGGTGCACCGGTGGGGAAGAAATTCAACTTCGATTTCTGCGCCCACGGGCAGATTCGCAATCGCGAAAAGGCACATTCCGACGTCGCTGAGATTGATGCCGAGGGCGTCGAGGTGACGAGATCCGCAGAAAACACGCACTGAGGTATTTAGCAATTGGCGTTGACGACGGCGGCGGTCTGGCTTGGAGTTGAGTTTGAGGGGCATCGGCTACACGAATGAGAACACGGTAGCGCGGTGAACGGAGGGGGCGAAGATTACGGAGGTGTGGTGATGGCGAAGGGCTGGGGACGACAGAGACGTCGGAGAGTGAATAGCAGAAAGTGAACAAGAAAGGGTGAACAAAGAAAAGGGCAGTGACCTTCGTAATCGCGGCGGGGCGTTACCGCATTGCTGGTGGGGAGGGGCGCTCCTAGAATCGGAGCAGGGTTTACTCCGCCCCATTCCGCATGCCTGAGATCACAAAACGACTGGACCGAGCCGAGCTAGGGAAGCGCGTGGAGCGCGCGGAGAAGCTTTTGCAAAAAGGCAAGACCGCGGACGCTCTGGAAGAGTATCTGCTAGTCCTGAAAGACGATACGGAAAATGATGTGGTGCGGCAACTGGCGGCGGATTTGTGCCTCTCGTTGAACCGCAACGCGGATGCGGTGAAGTTGCTGGGTGATTTGTTTGAGCGGCAGGTGGGGGTGGGGGACGCGACGCGTGCGAGCCTGACCTATAAGAAGCTGGCGCGGCATGGAAGTCCGACGTGGCAGCAGAAGTATCGCTTTGGGCAGTTGCTGGAAGGATCGAACAAGAAGCTGGCGGTGGGCACGTACGAAGCGGCGCTGCTGGATCTGGGCAAGTTGGGAAAGAAGAAGGAAGCGGCTGAGTTGCTGGATCGTGTGGTGGCGCTGGAGCCGACGCAAGCCAACCTGCAACGCGTGGCGGAACTGGCGTCGGAGCTGGGAAACCGCAAGACGGCGGCGTCTTCATTCCAAAAAATTGCGCAACTGGTGGCGACCGAAGGCGGCGATCCCGCGGGGTGGTATGAGAAGGCCTACCAGGAAGATGCTTCGGATCAGAGCATCGCGCTGGCGTATGGAAAGAGCCTGCTGGCGCAGGGACAAGTGGGCGCGGCCATCTTCATTCTCGAGCCGCAGATGAATTCCGGCGAAGTAACGACGGCGTTGCGCGAGACGTATGCCGACGCGCTGGTGGCGGCGGGACGCCATGCCGAGGCGGAACCGCTGGTGTGGGCGCTGTTTGAGCAGAATCCGGGGCGGGTGCAGCAGGTGATCGCGCTGATCGGGAATCTGCTGGACGGCGAGCATGAAGAGGCGGCGGTGGCGCTGGCGCGCAAGCTGGAACAGTTCCAGCGGCGGCGCGGCGAGCGGCGGCAGTTTATCGCCATCATGGAGGACATCACGGCGACGCGGAAGGCATCGTCGCAGATGCTGGAGTTCCTGAGCGAACTGTACAACGCGTCGAATCGCGAGAATGATTACTGCCAGACTTTGTTGAAGTTGTTTGATCTGTATTGCAGCACCGGAGAGTTTGCCAAAGCCGCCGAGTGCCTGGACCGGGCGGCGGAGGTGGATCCGTACGAGTCGGGTCACCTGAAGCGGTTGGACATGCTGAAGGGCAAGGTAGACGATGCGCGCTTCAAGGTGATCGCTTCGAGATTTTCTTCGGCCAGCAAGGCTCCGGAAACACCGGCGGTGGAAGACAGCCGGACGCTGGGAGCTTCGACGCTGCAGGATTTGATGTTGCAGGCGGAAATTCTGGTGCAGTACGGAATGCGGAACAAGGCGGTGGAGCGGCTGCAAAGAATTCAGGAACTGTTTCCGCGGGAAGAGGAACGGAACGAAGACTTGCAGCGGCTGTACTTGTCGGCGGGAGTAACGCCGCGGTATGCGGGGGCGGCACCATTGCCTCCGGCGGCGGCTCCGGCTCCAACTCCGGTTCCAGCGGCTGCGGCGGCTGTTCCGGCGGCGCCAGTGCCCGATCCGGCGACGGACGTGCGGGCGTTCACGCGAGTGGCGGAAATTTCGCGCAAGTTGTATCACCAGGGCACGGCTCCGGCGGTGTTGAACACGGCGGTGCGGGAGATTGCCACGCACTGGGAAGCAACGCGCTGCATTGCCGCGATGGGGAAGGCGGGATCGTCGCCGACGGCGGTGGAAGAGTTCTGCGTTGAGGGGATGAAGAAATCGAGTTCTGGAGCGATTGCCGAATTGGTGGCGTGCCTGCACAAAGCGGTGGATGGGCATGAACCGCTGGCGATTGAGGATGCGGCGAAGGCGGTCGCATTGCAATCGGCGCGGAAGGCGGCGGTGGAGATGGGAGCGGCGTCGGTGCTGGCGATCCCGCTAAGCGATGGCGAAGAGATTGTCGGCATGCTGGTGCTGGTGCATAACCGGCAGCGGGCCTGGGCGCAGGCGGATATGGTGGTGCTGAAGACGCTGGCCGAGCAGATGGTGATCGCGCTGAATAACGCGGGACTGCGGCGGCTGGTGAAGAATCTTTCGGTGACGGACGAGAAGTCCGGTCTGCTCAAGCGGGCTTCGTATATCGATTTGCTGCTGGCAGAAAGCAAGCGCGCGATTCAGAATGCGTCGGCGCTGTCAGTGCTGCTGCTGCAGTTTGGCAAGAGCAGTCCCTTGATCAAGGAATATGGAGAGGCGGAAGTGCATGCGGTGATGGCGAAGGCGGGACAGTTGATCGCCGCGAATATCCGCTCGAATGATTTGGCGTTCCGCTACGACACGACGACGATTGCAATCCTGCTGGGGGAAACGGCGGAGAAAGAAGCGCTGCTGGCGGTCGAGAAGTTGCGCAAGATTGTGTCGGAGGTGCGTTTCCCGGCGAAGGAAGAAGGCGGCAAGGGGCCGATCGCACAGTTCTCGGCGGGACTGGCGGAGGCGGTGATCCGCACGGAATATGATCCGGTCGATGTAGTCACGGAAGTGATCAACCGCGTTGAGCACGCGCTGGCGCAGGGCATGGCGCAGGGGCCGGGGAAAATCGTCGCGCTCGCGGCGGTACTGGCGGCGGGGGCCGTGGCGTAGTTATTGAGTCATTGAGCGATTGAGCCATTGGGCGATTGAGTCGCCCGCCCTCCTCTTCACGACAATCCTTGCAGTACATTCCAGAAACTACAGCGCGCTCAAAGAATCAGAATCCCATCTTGTCGTCCGCGGACGGGCCGTAGGTGGCGGGCACCGGCTTTTCGTTCAAGCGCAGATAGACGCCGAGTTGGGCGCGGTGATGCACCAGGTGATTCATGAACATCTCGCGATAGGCGAGAAAGCGCGAGCCTTCGAAGATGGTCTTGCCTTGAAAGCTCAGCTTCCAAGGTTCCTTCCAGGCATCATCTTTCGTGGCTTGCAGAGTGGCGCGAACCTTGGCCATTTCCGCATCGAACGCTTTCACGAGTTGAGCGGGAGACTCGAAGGCGAGCGGCTTCATGCTGCTCTTTGAAAAATCGAGCTCGGGCGTGGTCAGGATGATGAGGCCGAATTCGGCGAGCTGCGCGACGTGCGGCGCCAGCTTGCCCATGGGCATCGACTTGGGGTGAGGGGCGAAGTCGGTCTTATCAATGGGAACGCGTTCGAGGGTGGTGCGGGTCTTTTTATTTTCTTCGTCGAGTTCGAGCAGGAGCAATTCGCTGATAGGCATGAGTGTCTCCGTGGAATCAGTATAAACGGCGGCTGCTGGCGGCGCTGGCCCGAGAGTCGTTGTAGTGCGCGCGAGATCCTTCGCTCCGCCTGAAGAGCGGCTCCGCTCAGGATGACGCCCGCACTCATAAGATTTCTGCGTCGTTCTTTTGGACCTCTGCTCCCGTCCGAGGTGGTGGAGAATCTTTTGGGGCGCTGCTACACTAACGAGTTTGGCTAATCGATTCTGATCGGTTCTGGCCGGAGTTCTGCCGAGAAAAATCATGCTGAAGCCAGGTGACATCGCCATCGTCAGTGGGGCGCGCACGCCCTTTGGCCGCTATTGCGGAAAATTGAAGGACTTTACCGCCCAGGAGTTGGGCGCGGTTGCGGCGAAGGGCGCGATCGAGCGCGCGGGGATCGATGCCAAGGAATTCGATCACGTGGTGTTCGGCAACGCGCAGCAGACTTCGGGCGACGCGCTGTACGGGGCGCGGCACGTGGGGTTGCGGGCGGGGATTCCGATTGAGACTCCGGCGCTGACGGTGAACCGGTTGTGCGGGTCAGGGATGCAGTCGATTGTGTCGGCGGCGCAGATGATCCAAACCGACGAGGCGAAGATTGTGCTCGCCGGGGGGATGGAGGCGATGTCGCAGGCGCCGTTTGTGATCCGCGGGAGGGATGGGTTCACACTGGCGCCGGGCGGGAAGCTGGAAGATTCGCTGATGGTGGCGTTGCTCGATACTTACTGCGGATCTTATATGGCGAACACCGCCGAGCTGTATGGGTCGGAGCAGGGGATCACGCGGCAGATGCAGGATGAGTTTGCGCTGCGTTCGCAGCAACGGGCGGATGCGGCCTATAAGGAAGGACGCATTCAGGAAGAGCTGGTTCCGGTGGCGCTGCGGAATCATAAGGGCGAGGTTAGTGGAGAGACGTTGACCGAAGACGATCACCGGCGTTCGCAGACTACGATGGAGGGGTTGGCGAAGCTTCGCCCTGCATTCGGGAAGAATGGGACAGTCACTGCAGGGAACGCGAGCGGGATTGTGGACGGCGGTGCGGCCGTGGTGGTGATGTCTCTGGAGCAGGCGCTGAAGCGGGGATTGAAGGTGCTGGGGCGGATCTGCGGGTGGGGCATTGCGGGCGTGGAGCCGAAGGTGATGGGGCGCGGTCCGGTGCCGGCGTCAAAGATTGCGTTGCAGAAGGCGGGGCTGTCGCTGGATTACATCGATCTGATTGAAGTGAATGAGGCGTTTGCGGCGCAGTATCTGGCGGTGGAGAAGGAACTCGGGCTCGATCGCGAGAAGGTGAATGTGAATGGCGGGGCGATTGCGCTGGGGCATCCGCTGGGCGCGACGGGGACGCGGCTGGTGATTACGCTGCTGTATGAGTTGCGGCGGCGGAAGAAGAAGTATGGGTTGGCTACGGCGTGTATTGGCGGGGGGCAGGGGATTGCGATGGTGGTGGAGAGCATGAGTTAACTTCGTTGCCACGGATTTACGCGGATGTTCACGGATAAGGCGGCGGGATTGCAGGGAAGTGCATATGGCGAACTCGATTGAGTGGCAACGTCGTTTGCTGTTATCCCTCGTACTTAGTGTCATCATTGTGGTCGTCGGCAGCGTGGCCTTCCTAGCGCTGTCCTCGCAACAACCAGTTGATGCGCATCAACAAACATCTAATGCGGCTGAAATCGCGGAATATGTGTTTGGTATTCCTCTCGTTCCCGGCTGGTTGGTTGTTTCGCGTGTTTTCGGGAAATGGAGAGCGGTGCATCAAGGACAGATTGCGCTTATTCCGATTATCAGCGTCGTGATTGATACGGGATTGATCTTCGGGACGTGGCAGCTTTTTCGTCGGGTGAATGGAATTACGAACACGTCCTTGTCATCCTGAGCGGCGCAGTTTGCCGCGAAGGATCTATGCAGTTTGCTGGCGCCGGCAAAGTGCATAGATTCTTCCCCTTCGATCAACTCAGGGTCAGAATGACAAAGCATTTTTGATAAGAAGGATGCAATTATGGAAATCAAGAAAGTTGGTGTTCTCGGTTGCGGGCTGATGGGGTCTGGCATTGCGCAGGTTTGCGCTATGGCTGGATTTGACGTCACTGTGCTCGAAGTTGAGCAGAGGTTTCTCGACAAGGGATTTGCCGGGATTGAGAAGTCTTTGGCGAAGTTTGCCGAACGGCCTGTCGAGAAGGGCGGGATTACTGCTGAGCAGAAAGATGCGGCGCGGGCGCGGCTGCGGGGGACGACTTCCAAGTCCGACCTCAGCGATTGCGACATTGTGATTGAGGCCATCATCGAGAACGTCGAAGAGAAGAAGAAGATGTATGCGTCGCTCGATGGCGTGGTGAAGAAGGATGCGATCTTTGCTTCGAATACTTCTTCGATTTCGGTGACCGAGCTGTTGACTGCGGTGAAGCGGCCGGAGCGGTTTATTGGGCTGCACTTTTTTAATCCGGTGCCGCTGATGAAGCTGGTCGAAGTGGTGCGGACGATCGCCACGGCGGATGACGTTTACGAGTCGGCTTACGCGTTCGCCAAGAAGCTGGGCAAGGTTCCGGTGCGGACGTCGGACAAGACGGGATTCATTGTGAACCGGCTGCTGGTGCCGTATTTGCTGGATGCGATTCGCGCGTATGAAGAGGGCGTGGGGTCGATTGAGGATATCGATAACGCGATGAAGCTGGGATGCGGGTATCCGATGGGGCCGTTTACGCTGCTGGATTTTGTGGGGCTGGATACGACCTATTACATTACGCATGTGATGTATGACGAGTTCAAGGAGCGGCGGTTTGCGTCGCCTCCACTGCTGAAGAGGATGGTGATGGCGGGGTGGTACGGGCGGAAGTCGGGGCGCGGGTTTTATGATTATGCGGACCCGGAGAAGCCGCGGGCGATGAAGCTGTAACTCCAAGAACTTCTTCGCCACGGATTCATGCGGATTAACGCGGATTTTTGTCATCCTGAGTGGAGTGAGAATCTCGCGAAGCGAGGTTCTCATGTAGCCGAAGGATCCCTTTCAGCTCCGCATGACGAAGGGTCCTGCAATGCGTTTTAATGACGGACGAGAGAATTCCTGTTGGGGCTGGCGGGCAGCGAAGCTGATAGGGATCCTTCGACTCCGCAATTGCTTTCGCTTCGCGAAAGCAATTGCTGCGCTCAGGATGACAGGTTTAGAGGCTGGTGAATTTTATGAACTTCGAAAACATACTTCTCGAAAAGAAAAACGCGATTGCTTACGTCACCGTCAACCGTCCGAAGGTGCTCAATGCACTCAACATGGCGACCATGGAGGAGCTGCGGGGGGCGTTTCACGACATCAAGAATGACAAGGCGATTCGCGTCGTCATCTTTACCGGCGCGGGCGAAAAGGCATTTATTGCCGGAGCCGACATTGGAGAACTATCCAAGCACGATGCCGTTAGCGGGAAGGAATATACGCATCGGGGGCAGTCGGTGCTCAATCTGATTGAGAATCTGGGGAAGCCGGTGATTGCCTGCCTCAATGGATTTGCGCTGGGCGGTGGATGCGAGATCGCGATGGCTTGCACGATGCGGCTGGCCAGCGAGAATGCGAAGCTGGGACAGCCGGAGGTGAAGCTGGGGATTATCCCGGGATATGGCGGATCGCAGCGGCTGCCGCGGCTGGTGGGCAAGGGGCTGGCGATGCAGATGGTGCTGGCGGGGGAGATGATTACGGCGCAGGAGGCGCATCGCATCGGGCTGGTGAATGAAGTGACGGCGCCGGCGGAGTTGATTCCGCGGGCGGAGGCGATTGCGGCGAAGATTATTGCGAATGCTCCGCTGGCCGTGCAGTATGCGATGGAGGCCGTCAACAAAGGGATGGAGATGACGTTGGCGGAGGGGCTTTATCTGGAGGCGGTGCTGTTTGGGGTGTGCTGCGCGACTGAGGATAAGACTGAGGGGACTACTGCGTTTCTGGAGAAGAGGGCGGCGGTGTTTAAGGGGAAGTAGGGAGAAAGTTTCAAGGTTTCAAAGTTTCACGTTTCAAGGTCTGGACGCTTTGACGCGTAGAGCTTTGAAAGTTTGCCGGCGTTCGGCGGAGTGCATAGATCCTTCGCGGCAAAGGACGCCGCTCAGGATGACAGGGCTTGGAGGTAAACAGATTCACCGCTAAATAAATTCATCACTAAGCAAATTCACCACAGAGGACACGGAGATCACAGAGGGAATCAAGTTCAAGGTGGAGCGGGTGCCGGAGGCGGAGTTTCCCGCTTTGGAGGGGAAGCTCGACGCAGCCGGGCGACGGTTTGCCATTGTGGTGGCGCGGTTTAATGCGTTTATCACGGAGCGGTTGTTGCTGAGCGCTTGCGACGGGCTGCTGCGGACGGGCGCGGCGAAGAAGGACATCGATGTTGCGCGGGTGCCGGGGGCGTTTGAGATTCCGTTGGCGGCGCGGAGTTTGGCTTTGACCGGGAAGTATGACGCGATCATCTGTATCGGCTGTCTTTTGCGCGGGGATACGGCGCATTACGACGTGATCGTCAACGAGGTCACGCGGGGGATCGGGCAGTCGGCGCAGGAGACTGGGGTTCCGCATGCGTTTGGCGTGCTGACTTGCGAAACTTTGGAGCAGGCGATTGACCGGGCCGGGCTGAAAATGGGGAACAAGGGATTTGAGGCGGCGCTGGCGGCGGTGGAGATGGCGTCGTTGAAGGCAGCTATCAGCTCTCAGCCGTCAGCTGTCAGCAAGAAGCAAGTTCCTCCTGCTCGTTCTCGCTCCGCGACTGACAAGAACAAGAAGCGACGCGGGCGATAGGATTACCACCCCGGGCAATGTGACTTAAGCTGGGCTCGCGAGTTGGGGTAGGGATGCTTCGACTGCGAAAGGGCCGCGCTGGGGCGCGGCCCTTTCTTCGCTCAGCATGACAGTAAGTTTGTACGCAGCAAATCTTCCGACTGGTACAGTACACTGGCTACTGACAAATATTATGGGTACTCGCCGTAAATCTCGGGAACTGGCGCTGCAGATGCTGTTTCAGTCGGACATGGGCAAGCAGGATGCCGAGCAGGTGCGGCGGACGTTCTGGGCAGAGCATGGGACGGCGAGCGCCGAGGTCCGCGGATTTGCCGATGATCTGTTTCGCGTGGCGACCGATCGTCTCGTGGAGATTGACGGGCTGATCGAGAAGCATGCCGAGCACTGGCGCATGGAGCGCATGGCGGCGGTGGATCGCAATCTGCTGCGAGCGGCGGTGGCGGAGTTGCTGGCGTATCCGGAGACGCCGCGGGCGGTGGTGATCAACGAGGCGCTGGAGATTGCGCGGAAGTTCTCGAGTCCGGAGTCGGTCCACTTCGTCAATGGAGTGCTCGACAGCGTGGGGAAAGAGTTGGAGCCGAAGGGAAGGGTCCAGTAGGGCGGCTTTCGTTTTCCTTCGCAGGTTCCTTCTCGCGATCAAAAGCAATAGACTCTTCGTGATTAATGCGGGAGCAATCCGCGCGAGATCCTTCGCTCCGCCTGAAAAGCGGCTCCGCTCAGGATGACGCCCCAATTTAGCGGATCTCCAAGTAAGTCCCTCCCACAACTGGTCTGATTGCCCAGCGAGGAAGAACTGTCCTTACGGTTTGGCCAGCACCAGGTTCAGGGTGCAGGGGCCTTGTGTGGGAGAGCCTGTGCAGAAGGGGTTCAGGTTGTTGGGCAAGTTGGGGAACGGGAGTTGAACCAGGTCGGCGCCGCCGAGGGAGGTGCTGATTTCATGCAGCATGCCGTCGCTGCCCGCGACCAAAATCGTGCCGTCGTCGGCCGACATGTCGGCGCTGAGAGGCGTTGCCGTTCCGATAAGTTCGATGCCGGTAACCCCGCCGGTGCTGAAATCGTAGACCAGGATGCTGGCGTTGCTGCCGGACGCGATATAGAGTTGCGACCCGTCGGCGGACGCGAAGAAATTGAGGGGAGGCTGGAGCGTCCCCTGGTTCAATTCGACGCGCTGCACGGCAAGTTGGGGGTCGGGGCTGGGGACGAATGTCAGGGTCTGAGGGCAAAGGCTTCCTGATGCGGGCGGGGCGATGGTGGAAGTGATGATGTCGAAGCCGGTTGCGTCGAGCACGACTACGTGAATGCCATCGGGAATGGTATAGCCGTAGGAATCCCTGCCGTCGAGGTGCACTTGTGGCAACACTCTCATGGCAATGGGATCGGCGGGCAAGGGCAAGATGGCGGGAATAGTCTGAGTCGGGTCGGTTGCGACCTGATTGCTGCAGGTGGCAAAGGCGGTCAGGTTGGCCGAGCCGGCGCCGGAAGACGACTCCGCAATGTAAGCGAAGCCCCCATTGGGCGAGAAGCCAACACTCTTCCCCGATCCCTGGAGTGCAATCGGTCCCTGCAATGCCTGCAGAGTGGAGTAGACATAGAGGGAACTGGCGGAGTTGCCGCCGAGGATAAAGGTTTTCAATCCATCGGGAGAGAACGCTGCCGCCGAGGCGGAGGAAATATTCAAGGCGGTGGCGGAGGGTGAATTGATATTGGCTACGTTGACGATGTAGGCCTGATTGGGGGTGTGAATCGTGTCGGAGAAGAGGGCAATGGTTCCATTGTTAGCCACGGCCAACACGCTTCCGGTCACGGTGCCAAGGGCGGTGTAAGGGCTGGAGGTGGTGCCGAAATTGGCCGGGTTGATGACCTGCGCGCCGAAGTCGCTTCCCATGAAGATCCTGTCTCCGGCGAGATCGTACAGCAGGGAGTTGGGCGAGACGGGAAAGGGATTTTCGGATCCGGTCGCAGCCTTGGAGGTCGAGAAGCTATAGACGGAAGAACTGCAGGCCGCGGGCGCAAGGTGGGCGCATCCGGTGCTGGTCGCGAGCACGCCAACCGGGCTTGCGGAGCCGGTGACCACGCCCGAGATCGCAATGTCGGCATAGACGGGGACTGGGATGAGTTCCTGGCAACTGGCCAGTTGAGGATACTGGGTGTGAAAGTACTGCGTGCAGGCGTTCACGGCGGCGGCGGAGGAAAGCGAGGTTGGGACGAGCGGGAAGCCCGAGTTACAGGATGGCGGAGAGCAGGAGGCGCTCACGGATCCTGATCCGGGCAACAGAACGGAGAGGGAACAAGATTCCACGCAGGAGGCGCCAGCACCAATGACGGCGGGCTGCGACGCGGTCCAGGTGAGAGGGACTCGGCTGAGGACGATGCCCCCGTTGGTATTGGGCAAAGAACTATTCCCCATGATATCGGTGATGGTGGCGTAAACGGTCTCAGTGCCGGTTCCCTTGCCGGCGACAAAGCTGGTCTGACCCGATCCGATTTGGCCGAGTTCGAGGGTAATTTTCTGGATCGGGCACGTCTCAAAGAAGTCGAGGGCCGGGGACGCATTCCCTTGGGAGTTCTGTAATTGGGGCTGCAGGAAGGATGAACTGGTGACGCCGCCGGCCGAAGCGTAAATCTGCGTGATGCCTGGGGAGAGGCCCGCCGCTGCTGTGGCCTGGTTCGTGGGGAAGTTGTATGCAAGATCCACTATAGGGATCAGATTGACCACGCCCAGGTTATTCGCCGACCAGGTAAAAGGACCCACCGAAGAGGTGATGTCAGCCCCGTGGCTGAAAGCGCGAGCCTCGACCGTCATGGACTGACTCTGGGAGAGGCAGGGTTCCTGAACCGGGACACCGTCGAGGAGAACTCCGGTGACAGTGATGTTATCGATAGGGGGATGAACGAATACCCAGGTGGGATTGCTGCTCGCACCCAGAGTCGAGGCGGTGACTTGGACGGGGCCAATATTGCCAGGAGTGCAAACGGTGTAATTGACGTCCCAATGGCCGGCGCATGCCACGCCGTTCGGGGCGAGAGTCAAAATAGAAGTATCGCTGGATGTAAAGGTGAAACCAATGGAGATGTTGGTGCCGGAGGAAGTTGCCGCCGATGCGGTGAAACCGAGGACGCCGCCCACCTCGAGCGAGGTATTGCCGCCAGGGGTAAGGCTGATTCTGCCGGGAAAAATTGGAGGGCCGGGCTTGGTACCGCCGCCACAGCCGCCGAAGCTCCAGAAAGAAAAGACGGCAACCGCCAACCACAAAGCCTTCGAACGCAACCGACCCATGCACCCCTCTTTAAGCCTTGTCCCAGCCGTGCGTGGCGAGATTACGCAAGGCGGACCATCGAATGAATTGGAAAACTTGTAGTGTAGAGGTTGGAAGCGGAATCGGCAAGTTGAGGCGTCTTGCGGGCGTGACCCTGAGCGCAGTCGAGGGGGAAGCCCGCAGCCGAAATCGTGAGCGCAGCGAAGGACCTGTTTTGCATTGACGACAAATTCGCCTTTGAGGATTACCGGTTTCAGCCTTCAATTTCCTAGCATCTCGTCCCCGTGTCAGTGGGATGCAAAAACACGGGTTGACGATGTTTGCAGCGACTTGCTATAGTAGTTTGGTTCCGCGAGTACATCCAGGCTTGCTGTGTGCTGTGAGTTTTGCGGCGGTGTGGGCAGAGCTTGCAGCAGAGCTATAGAGAAATGCGTTTCCGGATGGAGTTCGGGTTCGGAAACTTTCCTCGCTGAAACGTTCCTGCGGTGCCTTCCGCCCTATTGTGGAAGGATATGCAGGGCAAGGCTGACGAAACGGAGTGCCCCCGGAGTTTGGCCGGGCGCCACCGTCGGCAGCGAAAGTCTAAGGGAATCCAGAATCTCTCCGGCATTTTGCGGTGAGAAGTAATGGTTGGCGAAAAGCCGGCCATGCCCACGGATGCGCGTCTAACAGGGTTTTTTGCAGGATTGAGCTGTGCCGCCTGCGCGACAAGGCAGGATATTGTGCGACTGGCGTTGCGCGGCTAAGGAGTCTGAAGAGTGCCTACGTTTAACCAGTTGGTGGCTCAGGGCCGGAAGCGGCCCCGTTACAAGACGGCGAGCCCTGCGTTGCAGGGATGTCCGCAGAAGCGCGGTGTTTGCACCCGCGTGTACACGCAGACCCCCAAGAAGCCGAACTCGGCGTTGCGGAAAGTAGCGCGTGTGCGTCTGACCAACGGAATTGAAGTGACGACGTACATTCCTGGCGTCGGCCACAACCTGCAGGAGCACTCGATCGTGCTGATTCGCGGGGGCCGCGTGAAGGATCTGCCGGGCGTGCGCTATCACGTGATTCGCGGAACGCTGGATGCGGTGGGCGTTGCCGGCCGCATGCAGGGACGCTCGAAGTACGGAGCGAAGCGGCCGAAGAAGGGATAAAAGCAAGTTTCAAGGTTTCGAAGGTTTCAAAGTTTCAAGGTGATGGCGCCCCGGAGACTTTGAAACATTGAAACTCTGAAACTTTGAAACCTGGAGTCTTATGCCTCGAAAAGGACATATCGCAAAGCGGACCGTTCCGGCCGATGCCGTTTATCAGTCGGATCTGGTGACGAAGTTTATCAACTCGATGATGTGGCAGGGCAAGCGCTCGACCGCCGAAGGCATCTTCTATGAGGCTCTGGCGAAGGTGCAGGAGAAGGGCGGCGACGAAGCGCTGAAGCTCTTCAAGAAGGCCGTCGAGAACGCGAAGCCGCTGCTCGAAGTGAAGACTCGCCGCGTCGGCGGCGCCAACTATCAGGTGCCGGTGGAAGTGAATGCCGACCGCCGGACTTCGCTGGGGATTCGCTGGCTGATTACCTATGCGCGGGCCCGCGGCGAAAAGGGAATGGTTGAGAAATTGACCAACGAGTTGCTGGACGCCGCCGCCGGAAAAGGCGCCGCGATCAAGAAGAAGGAAGACGTGCACCGGATGGCGGAAGCCAATAAGGCGTTCGCGCATTACCGGTGGTAGGAGAATTGAGTCATTGAGTGATCGGGCCATTGGGTGATCTAAGGTCGCGTTCGGTTTGAGGTTTTCAATCACAAGATCGCTGAATCGCCCAATCGCTAAATCAAACTGAAGTTGGAGCCCTAGAAAGAGCAGATAAGAGTCGTGCCTAGAACAGTCCCATTAGAGCGCTGCAGAAACATCGGCATCATGGCCCACATCGATGCCGGCAAGACCACTACGACGGAGCGGATCCTGTTCTATACGGGACGGACGCACCGCATCGGAGAGGTGCACGAAGGCACGGCCATCATGGACTGGATGGAGCAGGAGCAGGAGCGCGGGATTACGATTACGTCGGCCGCGACGACCTGCACCTGGCGCGACATTCGCATCAATATTATTGATACCCCTGGCCACGTCGATTTCACGGCGGAAGTGGAGCGCTCGCTGCGCGTGCTCGACGGCGCCGTCGCGGTGTTTGACGCGGTGCATGGCGTGCAGCCGCAGTCGGAAAAAGTCTGGCGGCAAGCCGACAAATACGGCGTCCCGCGAATTTGTTTTATTAACAAGATTGACAAGATGGGTGCTGATTTCGAGCATGCCGTCGATACCATCCGCAAGCGCCTCAGTGCCAAACCCGTCGCGATTCAATTTCCCATCGGCCAGGAAGACAAGTTCAGGGGCGTCATCGACCTGATCAACATGAAGTCGATCGTGTGGAAAGACGACACGATGGGCGCGGAATATGTTACCGAGGAAATTCCCGCCGAACTGAAAAAGAAAGCCGAAGCGTTTCACGCTCAACTGGTCGAGAGTATTGCCGAGAACGACGACGAAATCCTCCACAAATTTCTGGAAGGCGAAGAGATTACGGCGGATGAGTTGCGCTCGTCGCTGCGCAAGTCGACCATCGCGTTGAAAGTATTTCCGGTGGTGGTGGGAACGGCATTCAAGAACAAGGGTGTGCAGCCGCTGCTGGATGCGGTGGTGGACTATCTGCCCTCGCCGCTCGATGTGCCGGAAACGCACGGCCTGAATCCCGACAATGGGGAAGCCATCACGCGCAAAGCCGACGATAAACAGCCATTCGCGGCGCTGGCATTCAAGATCATGGCGGATCCGTTTGTCGGGCAGTTGACCTTTATCCGCGTGTATTCGGGACAGCTCAAGACTGGCGATTCGGTGCGGAATGTGCGCACCACGAAGACCGAGCGCATTGGGCGTTTGCTCAAGATGCACGCCAACAAACGCGAAGAGATCAACGAGATTCTGGCGGGCGACATTTGCGCCGCCGTTGGTTTGAAGAACGTAGGCACTGGCGACACGATTTGCGACGAAGATCATCCGATCGCGCTGGAATCGATTACGTTTGCAGTTCCCGTAATTTCGGTTGCGGTCGAGCCGAAGACCAAGGCCGACCAGGAAAAGATGGGCATGGCGCTCAGTCGTTTGGCCCAGGAAGATCCTACCTTTAAGGTTCACACCGATCCCGACAGCGGACAGACCATCATTAGCGGCATGGGCGAGTTGCATCTCGAAATCATCGTCGATCGCATGATGCGCGAGTACAAGGTTGAGGCCAACGTCGGCAAGCCGCAGGTGGCGTATCGCGAGACGATCCGCAGGCACGCCGAGGCGGAAGGCAAGTACATCCGGCAGACGGGCGGACGCGGTCAGTACGGGCACGCGAAGATTTATCTCGATCCGCAACCCGCGGGAACTGGGTACGAGTTCGTGAATGACATTGTGGGCGGTTCGGTGCCGAAGGAATTCATTAAGCCGATTGATCAGGGAATTCAGGAAGCGCTGGAAGGCGGCATCCTGGCCGGATATCCGATGGTCGATGTGAAGGCCACGCTGTATGACGGTAGCTACCACGACGTCGATTCGAACGAAATGGCGTTCAAGATTGCCGGATCGATGGCGTTCAAAGAGGCTGCCCGCAAGGCTTCTCCGGTGCTGCTCGAGCCGGTGATGGCGGTGGAAGTGGTGACGCCGGAAGATTATGCTGGCGTGATCATGGGCGATTTGAGTTCGCGCCGCGGACGTATCGAGGGCATGGAGCACCGTGCGGGTTCGCAGGTGATCAAGGCGATCGTTCCGCTGGCGGAAATGTTTGGGTACGCGACCCACATGCGTTCATCGACGCAGGGCCGCGCGGAATACTCGATGCACTTTGCGCGCTATGAGGAGGCTCCGCGGTCGGTCGCGGAGGAAATCATTGCCAAGGTGCAGGGGACGGCGAAATGACTGCCAGCGCCGCGGTTCGTCGTCGACCGCAGGTTCTGGGTCAGAGAGAGTAAGCGGGACGAGTTTGAAACGGTGTTTGGGTGGGATGGAATCTGGGCACGGTTTCTGAAGCGGGCCGAAGGGTATGTCGCCACGGATGTGAAGTGCGAGGAGTCGTCCGGGGGCGAGGCGCGGTATCGGGTGCGGGATTTCTGGAACGGGCATCGCGGATTTGAAGTTTTCCGCGAACGCTTTTCGGAAGATTTCGCGCAGTTCGATCGGCAGATTGTTGACGGACTGGTCTAGCGAGAAGAATTCGTCGGCGCGTACTACGAAGCTGACGGGCACGAATAAGCAAGTGCATAGATCCTTCGGCGCCAAAGAGCGGCGCCTCAGGATGACAAGGGTTTGGGCTGGAAGCTAAGAGCTAGGAGCTAGAGGCTGAGTTATGGCGAAAGAAAAATTTGATCGCAATAAGCCGCACTGCAACGTAGGGACGATTGGTCACATTGATCATGGCAAGACGACGTTGACGGCGGCGATCACCAAGGTGTTGCAGAAGCACAATCCCAAGATTGTGTTCCGCTCGTTCGACTCGATTGATAACGCGCCGGAAGAAAAGGCACGCGGCATCACGATCGCGACGGCGCACGTGGAGTACGAGACGGCGAACCGGCACTACGCGCACGTGGATTGCCCGGGCCACGCCGACTACATCAAGAACATGATCACGGGCGCGGCGCAGATGGATGGCGCAATTCTGGTGGTCGCGGCGACCGATGGTCCCATGCCGCAGACGCGTGAGCACGTGCTGCTCGCGCGCCAGGTCGGTGTGCCCTACATCGTTGTGGCGCTGAACAAGTGCGATGCGGTGGACGATCCCGAGTTGCTGGATCTGGTCGAACTGGAAGTGCGTGAGCTGCTGAAGAGCTACAAGTTCCCGGGCGATGACGTTCCGGTGGTGCGGCTTTCCGCGCTGGGCGCGCTGAACGGGGAAGCGAAGTGGGAAGAGCAGATTGACGCTCTGATGAAGGCGGTGGACAAGAGCGTGCCGCAACCGGCGCGCGAATTGGACAAGCCGTTCCTGATGCCGATCGAAGATATTTTCTCGATCTCGGGTCGTGGCACTGTTGTCACCGGTCGTATCGAGCGCGGCAAGGTGAAGGTGGGCGAGGAAGTAGAAATCGTCGGCTTCCGCGAGACCCGCAAGACGGTGGTGACGGGCGTCGAAATGTTCAAGAAGCAGTTGGACGAGGGCATGGCGGGCGACAACGCTGGCTTGTTGCTGCGCGGCATCGGCAAGGAAGATGTGGAGCGCGGCATGGTGCTGGCGAAGCCGGGATCGATCACGCCGCACACCAAGTTCAAGGCTGAGGTCTACATTCTGACGAAGGAAGAAGGTGGAAGACATACGCCGTTCTTCAAGGGATATCGTCCGCAATTTTATCTGCGCACGACGGACGTGACGGGCGTGGCGGAGTTGCCGGCGGGCACCGAGATGGTGATGCCGGGAGACAACGTGAGCCTGGTGATTGAGTTGATCACGCCGGTGGCGATGGAGAAGGGATTGCGGTTTGCGATTCGTGAAGGCGGCCACACGGTGGGCGCGGGAACGATTGCGGAGATTGTGCAGTAATGAAGTGCATAGATCCTTCGCGAGACAAAAAGCGTCTCGCTCAGGATGACAACTTAAAATGACGCGGCTTGCGGCTTGCCGCCAGTTCTTTCCTCCCGGGGCTTCCTAGTGAAGATCGGCGGGAGGGGTTAGAGAGATGACACAGTGATTGGAAAAGAAAGAATTCGCATCCGGTTGAAGGCTTACGACTATCGCATTCTGGATCAGTCGACGGGCGAGATCGTGGAGACCGCGCGGCGCACAGGCGCTCAGATTGCGGGACCGATTCCGCTGCCCACGATGAAGAACAAGTACTGCGTGCTGCGTTCGCCGCACGTGGACAAGAAATCGCGGGAGCAGTTTGAGATCCGTACGCACAAGCGGTTGCTGGACATTCTCGAGCCGACGCAGCAGACGGTGGACGCGCTGATGAAGCTGGATCTGCCCGCGGGCGTGGACGTGGAGATTAAGGCGTTTGGGAAAGAACATAAGTAAACGCGCGCTGACGCGCGCGGAACGGCCGAGGCGGCCGTTCCCACATGAGCAGAGAAGCTCACGAGCAAATTAGCTCCCCAGCCAATAGCTACTAGCCACGCTGGGAATGGAGAAGGAAATGCCAACGAAGGTCACGGGGATTCTGGGCAAGAAGGTCGGCATGACGCAGCTGTTTGACTCGAAGGGCGACGTTCGCCCGGTGACAGTGCTGCAGGCTGGTCCGTGCGTGGTGACGCAGCACAAGTCGGCCACGAAAGATGGCTACGAGGCTGCCCAGATTGGACTGGTGGAGTTTGTGAAGCAGTCGCGGCTGACCAAGCCGGCGCAGGGACACCTGGCGAAAAACAATCTTCCTCCGGTGAAGTTCATGCGCGAAGTGCCGCTTGAGGTCGAAGGCACGCCCGATGGCGACGGCTCGGTGAAGGTCGGCGATCGTGTGCTGGTCGAGATTTTCGAAGGCGAGCGCTTCGTCGACATCGTCGGGATCAGCAAGGGCAAGGGATTTCAGGGCGTCGTGAAGAGGCATCATTTTGGCGGCGGCCCGAAGTCGCACGGGTCCATGTTTCAAATAACAGGTTCGATCGGGAGTTCGGCGTTCCCGTCGCGCGTGTTTAAAGGGATGCGCATGTCGGGACACATGGGCAATGCCCGCGTGACCCAACGCAACCTGAGGGTTCTTGGGGTTGATAAGGACGAAAATCTGCTGGTGGTCGAAGGCAGCGTGCCGGGACCTGAGGGCGGCTACATCGTGATTACGAAAGCGAAGAAACCGCCACGAGAACGGCGCGGATTCGCAGGGTCGGCGACGGTAGATCCGTTGAAGGCGGCGAAGAGAGCAGCGAAGAAGGCATAAGAATTTAGGTGCACGGGCGAGGGCGCCCGCGCCACACGAGAAGCATATGGCAACTATCGATATCCATAATTTGAGCGGCGAGAAGGTTGGGACGATGGATCTCGCCGATGAAATCTTCGGCGCGGTCAACGAAGATCTGCTCTGGGAAGCGGTGAAGCATTACCGCGCCGGGCAGCGCGCCGGCACGCATAAAACCAAGGCGCGCTGGGAAGTGTCCGGCTCCGGCAAAAAGCTCTGGAAGCAGAAGGGCACGGGCCGGGCCCGCATCGGATCGATCCGGTCGCCACTGTGGCGGCATGGCGCGACGGTGCATGGTCCAGTGCCCCGGTCGTACGACTACACCTTCCCGCGCAAGAAGCTGATGGGCGCGTTGCGCTCGGCGCTGGCCGCGAAACTGGCGGACGGCAAGCTGATCGTGGTGAATTCGTTCGACATGAAGGAAGCGAAGACCAAGGCGTTCCGCAAGTCGCTGGACTCGCTAAAGGTGGATGCGACGGTTCTGATTATCGAAGAGCCGAAGCATGAGAATCACAACCTGGCCTTGAGCGCTCGCAATATTGCGGGGCTCGAGATGTTGTTGAGCAACGAAGTGCATCCGTTTCATCTGCTGAAGTATGACCGGGCAATCTTCTCGCAGCCGGCGATTGAGAAGCTGCAGGTTTCGCTGAAGTCTTCGGTGTCGAAGCGGCAGCACAAACCGGAAGCGGATGAAGGCACGAAGAAGGCGCACAGCGAGCGCCGCCGGCGTACAAGGCATGAAAAAGCGGCGGAGGTGGCCTAGGGCCTAATCAATATGAAATCCGCATACCAGATTATTCGCCGTCCCGTGATCACCGAAAAGGGCCTGGCCATCAAGGAAAACCAGAACACGCTGGTTTTCCAGGTGGAACCCAAGGCGACCAAAACGGAAATCAAACAAGCGGTGCAGACGATTTTCAAAGTGAAAGTGCATTCCGTGCGCACTGCGACATACGTGGGAAAAGAGCGACGGCGCGGAAAGTTCGCGGGCTACCGTCCGGACTGGAAGAAGGCGTACGTGCGGTTGCGGGCCGGAGAGAAGATGCCGGAGTACGCGCAGAATTTGTAAGGGGCTTCCGGCGGCCGGCTTCCGGCTTCCGGGAAGAGCAGATTCCTCACCGGCAGAGTGCGCCGGTTCGGAATGACAGAGGGTTTGTAGCAGCAAAGAAGAGCGATTATGCCAATTAAGACATACAGACCGACGACGCAGACGTTGCGCTATCGCACGACGCTGGTCAATGACGACATTACGACCAAGAATCCGCATAAGCCGCTGATTGAGCCCAAGCCGCGGACCGGCGGGCGCCGCAATTCCGGCGACATGACGATGCGGTTCATCGGCGGCGGACACAAGCGCAAGCTGCGCATCATCGATTTCAAGCGCGACAAGACCGGGATTCCGGCGACGGTGACGACGATCGAATACGATCCGAACCGCTCTTCGCGCATTGCCCTGCTGGCGTATGCCGATGGGGAGAAGCGTTACATTATTCAGCCGGAAGGGCTGAAGGTTGGGCAGAAAGTGGTGAGCGGTCCCGAGGCTGACATTCTTGTCGGCAACGCGTTGCCGTTGCGGAATATTCCGCCAGGCACGCAGATCCACAATCTGGAACTGAAGCCGGGCAAGGGCGGGCAGATGGTGCGGTCCGCGGGCGGCGCTGCGCAGTTGGTGGCGAAGGAAGAAGAGTACGCGCTGGTGAAGCTGCCTTCGGGCGAGACGCGCAAGATTTCGCAGGATTGCATGGCCACGATCGGCCAGGTGGGAAATCTGGATCACGAGAACGTGACGATCGGCAAGGCTGGGCGGTCGCGGTGGCTGGGAAAGCGTCCGCACAACCGCGGCGTTTCGATGAACCCGGTCGACCATCCGCACGGCGGTGGTGAGGGCAAGACCTCGGGCGGACGCCATCCGGTGACGCCGTGGGGACAGCCGACGCGTGGGTACAAGACGCGGAACAACAAGCGTACGGATAAGTTTATTGTGAGCCGGCGCAGCAAGTGACCGCGTTTAGCGGGCGTCTGAGCCCGCTGCGGTCATCCTGAGCGTTGTTTGCGAAGGATCTGGCAGCGGATTTACGGCGTAGGCAACAGTTACGGTCTACGCGGCAGCAGTGGCGATTTTGATTGACGTAGGGTTCTTCGCCCGCGCTTTGCGCGGGTTCAGAATGACAGTGATTTTGGAAGCTGTTAGCTGAAAGCTAACGGCTGAAAGCTGAGAGCTGACTTTATGGCACGTTCAACCAAGAAAGGCGCGTTCGTGGATGCTTACCTTCAGGCGAGGGTAGAGGGCATGAATGCGCGCAACGAGAAGAAAGTGCTGCGTACCTGGTCGCGGCGGTCCACTGTTGTGCCTGAGATGGTGGGACACACAATCGCGGTGCACAACGGAAAGAAGTTCATTCCGGTGTACGTCACCGAAAACATGGTGGGCCACAAGCTGGGTGAGTTCAGTTTCACCCGGACGTTCAAGGGGCACTCCATGAGGGCGGCGACGGAAGTCGCGGCCAAGCCGGCCGGGATCCCGGGTGGTCCGGGAGCGATTACTCCGGCAGCTCCGTCCGCACCGGCGGCGCCGAAGGCGTAACGAGCTACGAACTTCGAGCCACGAGCTATGAGCAGGAACTGAGACGACGACTATGGAATTTCGAGCTGAAATGCGGTACTTGCGGGTTTCGCCGCAGAAGGCGCGGCTGGTCCTGGATTTGATCAAGGGCAAGCGCGTGGAAGAAGCGCGCAACACGCTGGCGTTCACCAAGAAGCGCGTGGCGGCGCACGTGGGCAAGCTGCTGCAGTCGGCGCTGGACAACGCGAATTTTCTCAGCGCCGAGAAGAATCTCGACGTGGAGATCGACAACTTGTACGTGAAGAGTGCGATCGCCAACGACGGTCCGCGCATGAAGCGCATCCGTCCGGCACCGCAGGGACGCGCATACCGCTACCAG
This sequence comes from uncultured Acidobacteriaceae bacterium, assembly GCA_963701935.1. Lineage (GTDB taxonomy): Bacteria > Acidobacteriota > Terriglobia > Terriglobales > Acidobacteriaceae > Sulfotelmatobacter. The sequence continues at coordinate 520,791 of CAVPBT010000011.1, forward strand.
CGGCGCATTGCGCACATCACGTTGATCCTGGCAGAGCGCGGGAAGAGCGGCGACGCAGGTGCGAGACACGCTGGTGATGCCAGGACAGTAGAGGCGGCTCCGGCTCCGGCCAAGCGGCGGGCTCCGGCAGCGAAGGCTGCTGGCAAGAAGAAAGCGGTTGCGAAGTGACCGCGTTTGGCGGGCGTGAGCGAAGCGGGAGCCCGCAGCGGTCATCCTGAGTGTAGCGAAGGATCTTGGGTACCTCGAGTTCGATTTAGGAGACGCAATGGGACAAAAAGTCCATCCTTATGGTTTTCGCCTCGGCTTCACGAAGCCGTGGAAGTCGCGCTGGTTTGCCGAGCGGGATTACGACAAACAGCTGCACGAAGACGTCAAGCTGAAGAACGAACTGAAGGACAAGCTGAAGTCGGCGGGCATCAGCGCCATTGAGATCGAGCGTCCGGGCAACAAGCTGCGCATCATCATCAAGACCGCGCGGCCGGGAATCATCATCGGGCGCAAGGGCGCGGAAATCGACAAGCTCAAGGGCGAGCTGCAAAAGCGGACCGGCGGCAAGGACATTTTCGTCGATATCCAGGAAGTGCACAAGCCCGAACTGGACGCACAGCTGGTGTCTGAATCGATCGCGCTGCAACTGGAAAAGCGAGTGGGCTTCCGGCGCGCGATGCGCAAGGCGGTGGATTCGGCGCTGCGCTTCGGATGCAAGGGAATCAAGGTTCGCGTGAGCGGACGGTTGAATGGAAACGAAATCGCGCGCTCGGAGTGGTATCTGCAGGGGCGGCTGCCGCTGCATACGCTGCGCGCGGATATCGACTACGGCTTCACCGAGGCGCGGACGACCTACGGCGTGATCGGTGTGAAGTGCTGGGTGTACAAGGGCGAGATTCTGCCGCAGAAGAAGCGGGAAGGCGACGGCGGCGGGCGGATTCTAATAGGGAAGTGAGCTAGTCGCGCGATTATTGCGTCGCAAAGAACGCGACGCTTCGCGCAGCTCACCCAGGTCCTTCGCGAGACAAAAGGCGTCTCGCTCAGGATGACAAGAGAGAGCTGATTTTATGTTGATGCCAAAGAAAGTGAAGTATCGCAAGCAGCAGCGCGGGCGCATGACCGGGAAGGCGTGGCGCGGGTCGACGCTGGCGTTCGGAGATTTCGGGCTGAAGGTGCTGGAGCCCGGCTGGATCACCGACCGGCAGATTGAAGCCAGCCGCGTGGCCATGACGCGTTTCGTGAAGCGCGGCGGAAAGATTTGGATCCGCGTGTTTCCCGACAAGCCGGTCACGAAGAAGCCGGCCGAAACCCGTATGGGCAAGGGCAAGGGCGCTCCGGATCATTGGGTCGCGGTCGTGAAGCCGGGGAAGATTCTGTTTGAGATGGAAGGCGTGACCATTACGGATGCGACCGAGGCAATGCGGCTGGCGTCGCACAAACTGGCGCTGCGGACGACGCTGGTCAAGCGCGAAGGCGCGGCGCACTAGAGAGGCTTCCGGCTTCGGGCTTCCGGCTTTCGGAAGCGCGATCCGATGGGAAAGTGATCTTGAGGGATTTATGAAGGTAGACAAAATCAGAAATTTGACGGACGTGGAACTGGGCAACCAGGAGCGCGAGCTGGCCGACCAGCTCTTCAAGCTGAAGTTTCAGCTGAACATGGGCCAGACGGAGAGCCTGAAGAAGATTCGCGGCCTGCGCAAGGATATTGCGCGGGTGAAGACGATCGTCGGCGAGCGCGAGCGCGCGGCCGCAACGGAGAAAAAATAATGGCGGAAACAAGTCATCGACAACGACAGCGAAAGTGCAGGGCCGCCGCAAGGAAGTGGTGGGAGAAGTGGTCGCCAACCGCATGCAGAAGACGATTGTGGTGAAGGTGACGCGCAAGAAGGCGCATCCGTTCTACGGGCGAGTGGTGGCGCGCAACAAGAAGTTCTACGCGCACGACGAGAAGAACGAAGCGCACGTGGGCGATGTGGTGCGGATCGAGGAGACGCGTCCGCTGTCGAAGCTGAAGCGCTGGAAGCTGAAGGATATTGTGCGCAAGGCGGCACTGGTGCCGGAAGCGATCGTCGATGTGGCGAGCTAATTAGGAAGCGCGCCAAACGCGCCGTTCTTCGCAATGCTCGCCAGAAAGCGCGAGATTATCGCGCGGCGCGCCTAGATCCTTCGGCAGGCAAAAGGCGCCTGCCTCAGGATGACAAAGTAAGAGGGAGATTGAAGCCATGGCTGTGATGATGAGATCGATGCTGGAAGTCGCCGACAACTCCGGCGCCCGCAAGCTGCAGATGATTCTGCCGCTCGGCGGCTCGACCGGATTGAATGCCGGGCTGGGCGACATAATCACGGCGGCCGTGAAAGAGTCGGCCCCTGAGGGCCAGGTGCAGAAGGGCAAAGTGGTGAAGGCGGTCATCGTGCGCACGCGCAAAGAGCACCGGCGCCGCGACGGTACTTATATCCGCTTCGACCAGAATGCCGCGGTGCTGATCAACGATGCGGGCGAGCCGGTTGGGACGCGCGTGTTTGGTCCGGTGGCGCGTGAGCTGCGTGAGAAGAAGTTTTTGAAGATTGTGTCGCTGGCTCCGTGAGTCATCTAGGTAAGTTTCAGAGTTTCAGGTTTCAAGGAATTTTATGAGAACCGTAAGCACTGAAAACAAGCGAGTGGACATCCGGCGGAACGACACCGTGAAGGTGATCACCGGACGGGACAAGGGCAAGGAAGGGCGCGTGCTGCGCGTGTTTCCGAATGACGCCAAGCTGCTGGTGGAGCACGTGATGATGGTGAAAAAGCACGTGCGTCCGAATCCGCAGCGCAACATCAAGGGCGGCATCGCCGAGCAGGAGAGCCGGATTGCGATTTCCAACGTGCAACTGGTGTGTACAACCTGCGGGCCGGTCCGCATCGGGCACGAAGAGCGCGGCGACCGCAAGGTGCGCGTGTGCAAGAAGTGCGGAACGACTTTAGACAAGTAGATCTCACGAACCGGTAACCACTCCGAAACCGTGAGAAGGATTGAAGGATATGGCAAAAGATAAAAAGGGACAGAAGGAATCGCAGGAGCAGAAGGCGCCCGACCAGGCGCGGCACAGCGCGAAGGAACGTCCGCGGCTGCGCTCGAGGTTCGAGAAGGAAGTCGCTCCGGCGTTGCTGAAGGAACTGGAACTGAAGAACGTGATGTCGGTTCCGCGCCTGCACAAGATTGTCGTGAACATGGGCGTGGGCGAAGCGACGCAGAACGCGAAGGTGCTCGATCCGGCGGTGAACGAACTGGGACAGATCACCGGGCAGAAGCCGGTGGTGACGCGGGCGAAGAAGTCGATCGCGGCATTCAAGGTGCGCCAGGGACAGTCGATTGGCGCGATGGTGACGCTGCGCGGCGACCGCATGTACGAGTTCTTCGACCGGCTGGTGAACATCGTTCTGCCGCGCGTGCGCGATTTCAAGGGAGTATCGACCAAGTCGTTCGACGGGCGCGGCAACTTCACGCTGGGCCTGCACGACCAGCTGATTTTTCCAGAGATTTCATACGAGAAAGTCGACAAGCAGAAGGGCATGAACGTCACGATTGTGACCACGGCCGCGAATGATAACCAGGCGCGGACGCTGTTGAAGCACATGGGAATGCCGTTCAGGGCTTAAGGGCAAAGTTTCAAGGTTTCAGAGTTTCGAGGTTTCAAGAAGGATCGAAGGCTACTCAGGAAGCAGGAGCTAGGTTTGGCAACTACAGCGAGAGTAAAGGACGCGAAGAAGCCCAAGTTCTCCACGCGCAAGCACAACCGCTGCAATCTGTGCGGACGGCCGCGCGCATTTCTGCGCAAGTTCGGCATTTGCCGCTTGTGCTTCCGCCAGCTCGCGCTGCGCGGGGAGATTCCAGGGGTTTCGAAGTCGTCGTGGTAGGTGGTACGGACTCTCGCCTCGAGCGGGAGTCGTGCCGAGGGTAGGGATCCTTCGCGGTAATGCCGCTCAGGATGACAACCCTTTAAGAGCAGACGAAGGAACAAGCTGCCGCAGGTTCTCCGCGAAACGCGGAGCGAACGGGTGGCAAGAGGAGAAGCAAACGATGAGGTTGACCGATCCGGTCGCAGATATGCTGACGCGAGTGCGAAACGCACTCCAGGCCCGGCACCAGAAGGTGGACATACCGGCTTCGCGGTTGAAGCTGGAGATTGCCCGCATTCTGAAGGAAGAGGGCTACATCTCCAATTTCAAGCCGACGGAAGAAGAAGGCCACAAGGTCATCCGGATTTACCTGAAGTACGGCGCCAACAACGAAGCGGCCATCTCGAAGGTGGAGCGCGTGTCGCGCCCGGGATGCCGCGTGTACGTGCGCCGCAGCGAGATTCCACGCGTGCTGGGCGGCATGGGGATCAACATCCTCACCACGCCGCGCGGCGTGATGACCGGCCGCCAGGCCCGCAAAGAGGGCGTGGGCGGCGAGTTGCTGTGCCAGATTTACTAAGAGCGGCTTCTAGCTTCTAGCTTCTAGCTACTAGCTAAGAGCGGCAGAGTGGTACTGAGTTTTAGGCTGAACAGTCCGGGTTGAAAAGTCCGACTGCAAAATCCCAAAGCGGCCTAGCTAGAAGCTAGGCGCTAGAAGCTAGAAGCTTATGTCACGAATTGGAAAAAAGCCGATTACGATCCCCAAAGGGGTGACGGTCAAAATCGAGGGCAACACCATCGCGGTGCAGGGGCCGAAGGGCAAGCTGGATACGGAGTTGCCATCCGGCATCACGATCGAGCAGAAGGACGGAATCATCGTGGCGGTCCGCCAGAATGATTCGCAGGCGGCGCTGCACGGCCTGGCGCGCGCTCTGGTCAACAACGCTGTTGAGGGCGTGACCAAGGGCTGGACTCGCGAACTGGAAATCGTCGGCATCGGTTACCGCGCCGAGATGAAGGGCAAGCAGATGGTGGTATTCAACCTGGGCTACTCGCATCCGATCGAGTACCCGTTGCCGACCGGGGTGGATGCGACGGTGGATCCGAAGCAGACGAAGATTGCGCTGACGGGGATCGACCGGCAAAAGGTTGGACAGGTGGCGGCGGAAATGCGCTCGCTGCGTCCGCCGGATCCGTACAAGAACAAGGGCGTCCGCTACGCGGGCGAGCGTTTGAAGAAGAAGGTCGGAAAGACCGGAGCGAAGTAACCCGTCGTTGGTCGCTGGTCGTTCGTCGTTAGCAAGCCAGCGTGCCCTTCGGCAGCGACGCAAGATTTGGGGATTAGGTAATCGTCGGGAGTCTTGGGCTAACGACCAACGACTAACGACCAAGGACAGATTTCCATGCTGACACGAATTACGAAGAACGAGAAGCGCGGGCATGTACACGACCGCATCCGGAAGAAGATGCAGGGGACTGCGGAGCGTCCGCGGCTCAACGTGTACCGTTCGCTGAATCACATTTACGTGCAGGTGATCGACGATCTGCACGGCAAGACGCTGGTTTCCGCCAGCACCGCCGAAGGCAAGAAGGAAGACCGGCGCACGGGCGGGAACGTGGCCTCCGCGAAAGCGGTGGGCAAGACGATTGCCGAGCGCGCCAAGGCCAAGGGCGTGAGCAAGGTCGTATTCGACCGGGGCGGCTACATTTATCACGGGCGCGTTAAGGCTTTGGCCGACGCGGCGCGCGAAGCGGGATTGCAGTTCTGAAAAACTGCTTTTGGCTTTTGGCTCTTGGCTGTTAGCTGGAGCGAAAAGGCCAAGAGCCAAAAGCTAAGAGCCAAAGGCTAGGTTTATAAATGCCAACTGTGATTAAGAAACTTGATGCGAATTCGTTCCAGCTGAAGGACCAGGTGGTTGCCATCAACCGCGTGACCAAGGTCGTCAAGGGCGGCAAGAATCTTTCGTTTGCGGCGCTGGTCGTGGTGGGTGATCCGTCGGCTGGAGTCGTGGGCTACGGTTCCGGCAAGGCCAAGGAAGTCCCGCAGGCCATTCGCAAGGCGATTGAGTCGGCCAAAAAGAATCTGGTGAAGGTGAACCTGACGCAGACCAGCATTGCGCACCTCGTGTTGGGACGCTACGGTTCGGGCAAAGTGCTTTTGAAGCCGGCGCCGGAAGGCACGGGCGTGATTGCGGGTGGCGCAGTGCGCGCGGTGATGACGTCGGCGGGCGTGCAGAACGTGCTGACGAAATCGATCGGCACGACCAACCCGCACAACGTGATCAAGGCGACGTTCGACGCGCTGAAGCAGTTGAAGAGCCGCGAGAGCGTGGCGGCCATGCGCGGCAAGACGGCGCAGGAACTGTAGACGGTACTCAGTACCCGGTACTCAGTACTCAGTCAAGTACGAATTTGCGAGGTTTACGAGATGACGGCGAAGAAGACGAGCTCGAGCACGGGAAAGATTCACCTGAAGTGGGTGCGGTCCGCGATTTGTGCCCCGGTGAAACAGAAGCTGGTAATCAAGGGTCTGGGATTCACCCGGCTGAACCAGGTGATTGAGCGTCCGGACACGAACGCCATCCGCGGCATGGTGGCGAAAGTGCCGCATATGGTTGAGGTAGTGGACTAGTTCGAAGTTTCAAGGTTTGAGAGTTGCAAGGTTTCAAGGGCAAAACGCTTGATACAAACTCTGATCGATCCTTGAAACTTTGAAACCCTGAAACTTTGAAACGTGGTGTACTTATGAACTTATCAAACATTCGAGCACCGAAGAAGGCGACGGAAAAGCGCAAGCGCGTGGGGCGCGGTATGGGCTCCGGCATGGGCAAGACGTCGACCCGTGGACACAAGGGGCAGCGCTCGCGCACCGGCTCGCGCATGATCCGCGGATTTGAAGGCGGCCAGATGCCGCTGCACCGCCGCATGCCGAAGCGCGGCTTCACCAATATTTTCCGCAAGGAATTCAACATCGTGAGCCTGGAGCGGCTGGTGGAGATGGGCGATTCGTTTCACGGAGAGCCGATCACTCCCGAAGTGCTGCGCAAGGCGGGCGTAATCAAGACGAAGCATCCGGTGAAGATTCTGGGTGACGGCGAGTTGAAGATTGCCATCACGGTGCACGCGCACAAGTTTTCGAAGTCGGCACAGGAAAAGATCACCAAGGCGGGCGGCAAGGTTGAGGTGTTGAAGTAATGTTCGACAAACTGGCGAATATCTTCCGGATTCCGGACCTGCGAAAGCGCATCCTGTTCACCTTGGGAATGCTGTTCGTGTACCGGTTGGGCGGGCACCTTCCGACGCCGGGAATTGATACAGCCAAGCTAGAGAGTTTCTTCACGCAGGGCAGCACGAGCGGATCGTTGCTGGGATTTGTCGATCTGTTTTCGGGCGGCCAGCTGCGCCGCATGACGATTTTCGCTTTGGGCATCATGCCGTACATCACGGCATCGATCATTCTGCAATTGCTGACGGTGGTGTATGAGCCACTGGCCAAGCTGCAGAAAGAAGGCGAACTCGGGCGCAAGAAGATCACGCAGTGGACGCGGTACATCACCGTCATTTTGAGCGCGGTGCAGTCGTTCGGCATCGCCGTCGGGCTGGAAAAGGGAGGATTCGCTCTGGATCCCGGCTGGAGGTTCCGGCTGATGACCATGCTGACCCTGACGACGGGCAGCGCGTTCATCATGTGGCTGGGCGAGCAGATTACCGACCGCGGCGTGGGCAACGGAATGTCGCTGCTGATTTTTGCCGGCATCGTGGTGGGCCTGCCGCGCGGCGTGGTGGATCTGATCGAGAAGGCGAAGAACGCCGCGTGGGGCGCGATGACGTTCCCGCTGATGGTGGGCCTCGTCATCTTCATGATCGCGGTCGTGGGATTCATCGTGTGGGTGGAACGAAGCGAACGGCGAATTCCGGTGCAGTACGCGAAGCGTGTGGTCGGGCGCAAGGTGATGGGCGGGCAGTCGACGCATTTGCCGCTGCGCGTGAACGCGGGCGGCGTGATGCCGGTGATTTTTGCGTCGTCGATTCTGACCTTGCCGCAGACGATCGGGTACGGGCTGCGCAACAGCCGCTATTTCGGAGATCTAATCCGGATGCTGGGTTGGGGCGAGCCACTGTACACCTTGCTCTATGCGGTTGGCATTATTTTCTTCGCGTACTTCTATGTGTCGATCGTCTTCAATCCCAGCGAAGTGGCCGACAACATGCGGAAGTACGGCGGGTTCATCCCGGGCATTCGTCCGGGCAAGCGGACGGCGGACTTCATCAATGAAGTGCTCACACGGATTACGCTGGTGGGCGCGCTGTACCTGATTTTGATTTCGTTCATCCCAGAGTGGATGATCACGGGTATTCACCTCAACCATCTTCCGGGAGCGCTGGGAAGGGCGTTCGAAATCCTGCCGAACTGGGTGACGAATGGCTTGGGGGTGAGCTTCTACTTTGGTGGAACCTCGCTGCTGATCGTGGTGGGCGTGGCGATGGATACCGTGCAGCAGATCGAGGCGCAGCTGATCATGCGCCATTACGACGGATTTACGCCGCGCAGCGGAAGGATTCGCGGGCGCCGGACCTGGTAGATATCTTTACCGTCGAGACGTAGCTGGGGCGACGTCTTGATTGCGGCGCCGGTGCTGCCGGCAGAGACGTTGCGAGCAACGTCTCTACAGAGGTTTTTTGTGGGGTGGCTGCACCTCGGCTTGGATTTGGGGCGCCGGGGAGACTGAGCTCGGGAGGCTTTGGTCAAGCCGATGGCGCAGGAAACCTCGCGTGAAGTGGGTCCCGTCGTGCTGCTCGGACCACCGGGTGCCGGAAAAGGCACTCAGGCCAAGCGCATCATGGAACGTTACGGAATTCCCCAGATGTCGACCGGGGATCTCCTGCGGGAGAACGTAGCCCGGGGAACGGAACTGGGACTCGTGGCCAAGGCGGTGATGGCGCGAGGGGAATTGGTTTCAGACGATCTGGTATGCGTCATGGTCCGCGAACGGCTGATGCAGCCGGACTGCAAGCGCGGTTACGTGTTGGACGGGTTTCCCCGGACGGCAGCTCAGGCCGGGTGGCTCGATGCGCTGCTCGACCATGAGCTCTTTGACAACTCGCGTCCCACCCGGGCCTGGCCAATTGTGATCCGCCTGGACGTGGACTATAATCAACTATTGCTCCGGATCACTGGACGCCGTTCTTGTCCCTCCTGTGGGCGGATTTATAACGTCCACTTCCAGCCGCCCCGCGTAGATGAACTCTGCGACGAAACCGGGGAAAAGCTGGTGACCCGCAATGACGACCGGTTGGAAGTGATTCAGCCCAGACTCACGGCATATCAGGAGCAGACTCGTCCGGTAGCGGACTACTACCAGCGGACGGGCAGATTGATCTCGATCAACGGAGATCTGCCCATGGACGATGTCACGGACCAGATTTTCAGGATTTTGGAAGATCACCACGCGTAAGAATGGCGATTGTGTGTAAATCATCGGCGGAAATAGAGAAGATGCGGCAGAGCGGCCGCATCGTACGCCAGGTTCTCGACCATGTCAGAAGCCTGGTGGCGCCGGGCGTGTCGACGATGGACCTGGAGCGCGCCGCCGAAAAGAAGATCAAGGAATTGGGCGCGAAGCCGGCGTTCAAGGGGTACTACGATTATCCCTGCGTGTTGTGCACGTCGGTGAATGAAGAGATTGTGCACGGCATCCCGTCGGAAAAGCGGGTGCTGCAGGAAGGCGACATCGTTTCGATCGACTGTGGCGTGGTGCTCGACGGGTACTACGGCGACGCGGCGATCACGGTTCCGGTGGGCAAGGCGCTGAAGCCGGAGTTGCAGAAGTTGCTGGACGTGACGGAAGCTTCGCTGTACCGCGGAATTGAGCAGGCGCGGATCGGGAACTCGATTGGCGATGTGGGCGCGGCGGTGCAGGAACATGTGGAAGCCGCGGGATTCAGCGTGGTGCGCGAGTTTGTAGGACACGGGATTGGGACGCGGTTGCACGAAGAGCCGCAGGTTCCGAACTTCGGAGCGCGCGGGCACGGTGCCAGGTTGCGCGAGGGCATGGTCATCGCGATTGAGCCGATGGTGAATTACGGCAAGCCTGAGACGCGAGTGCTGGGTGATAAGTGGACCGCAGTGACCGCGGACGGCAGTTTCAGCGCGCACTTTGAACATTGCGTGGCGGTGACGAAAGATGGTCCGGTGATTTTGACGCAGTGAGCTGCGAGTCATAGCTACTAGCTAGGAGTCAGGTTGGGTTTGCTCGAAGCTCAGAGCTCGCAAGCTAGAAGCTAATTAAGGAGTCGAAGAGCAAAGAAGACGCGATTGAAGTTGAGGCGTCTAGCGGGCGTGAGCGAAGCGGGAGCCCGCTGCCGAAATCCTGACCCTGAGCGCAGTCGAAGGGGAAGGATCTCCCGCTTGAAAGACTTAAGGAGTCGATGAGCAAAGAAGACGCGATTGAAGTGATGGCGGTGGTTCTGGAACCCCTGCCCAATGCCATGTTCCGGGTGGAACTGGAAAACAAACACCAGGTGCTGGCGCACGTTTCCGGCAAGATGCGCAAGAATTTCATCCGCATTCTGCCGGGAGACAAGGTTGCGGTGGAGCTTTCGCCGTACGATCTGAATCGCGGACGAATTGTGTATCGCTACAAATGACGCCGTTTAGCGGGCGTGAGCGAAGCGGGAGCCCGCTGGCGTCATCCTGAGCGTTCTTTGCGAAGGATCTCTCGAGGGGGACTAGACTGGAAAAGTTATGAAGGTACGAGCATCGGTAAAGAAAATTTGTGATAAGTGCAAGGTCATCCACCGCAAGGGTGTGGTGCGGGTGATTTGCGTCAACTCGAAACATAAGCAGCGCCAGGGCTAAGAAGCTCTGAGCTTCGAGCTCTGAGCTGCGAGCGATCGCGATAGAGGTTTGCTCGAAGCTCGAAACTAGAAGCTGAATAGCCAGAAAGGTGGCGTTAGAGGAATAGGAACTATGGCACGTATTGCAGGCGTCGATCTTCCGCGCCAGAAGCACATCAACATCGCGCTGACGTACATCTACGGCATCGGACATCCGCGCTCGCGGCGCATTTGCGACGAGGCGAAGGTTGAGCCCATGAAGAAGGTGCAGGACCTGAGCGAAGAAGAGGTCAACCGCATCCGTACGGTCATTGAGGCCGAGGGACTGGTGGAAGGCGATCTGCGCAAGGAAGTTTCGATGAACATCAAGCGTCTCATCGAAATCGGCTCCTATCGCGGATTCCGCCACCGCCGCAACCTGCCGGTCCGCGGCCAGCGCACACATACGAATGCCCGTACCCGCAAGGGTCCGCGCAAGGGAACGGTCGCGCAGAAGAAGAAGGCGACGGCAAAGACATAAAAGCATGCTTCGTTGGCTGTTGGCTCTTGGCCGTTGGCTTGGAGCTAAGAGCTGAAAGCCTAAGAGCTAAAGGCGATTCATGGCGAAACCAGCAGCAGCGGGCGGCGCAGCAGCCACACCCGATAAAAAAGGCAAGAAGAAAACCTTCAAGAAGAAGGAGCGCAAGCACGTTCCGCATGGACTGTGCTATGTGCAGGCGTCCTTCAATAACACGATCGTGACCATTTCCGACATGAACGGCAACGTTCTGTCGTGGAAGAGTTCGGGATCGCTCGGCTTCCGGGGATCGCGCAAGGGCACGCCCTTTGCCGCCCAGCAGGCCGCGTCGAATGCCGCGAACATGGCGCGGGATCACGGAGTGCGCAGCGTGGATGTGCGCGTCAGCGGTCCGGGATCGGGCCGCGAGTCGGCCGTGCGCGCGCTGGCCGCGTCGGGGATCGAAGTACGTTCGATTCGCGACGTTACGCCGATTCCGCACAACGGATGCCGTCCGCCGAAAAGACGCAGAGTGTAAGAACCGTCGTTGGCCGTTCGTCGTTAGCAAGATCGAAACGGCGAATGACCAGAGACCAACGACCAACGACAGATTTTTGTCCGGGAGGAAGGGTGAAGCCAAACCCGTAAACCGGTCATCTAAAGGAGAAGAAACTTGGCACGTTATACCGATGCAGTCTGCCGTCTATGCCGCCGCGAGGGCATGAAGCTGTTCCTCAAAGGCGCAAAGTGCTTCAGCGACAAGTGTCCCATCGAGAAGCGCAACTTCGCTCCCGGACAACATGGCAAGGACCGCAAAGCCAAGATCGTTGGCTACGGCTTGCAGTTGCGCGAGAAGCAGAAGGCCAAGCGCATTTACTTCACGCAGGAAGGCCAGTTCCGCAACTACTTCGAGAAGGCTGCGAAGTCGCAGGGCGTAACCGGCGAGAAGTTGCTGCAGCAGCTGGAGCGGCGTCTCGACAACGTCGTATTCCGCCTGGGATTCGCCCAGTCGCGGCGCCAGGCGCGCCAGTTGGTGCGTCACGGGCACGTGGCCGTCGACAACCGCAAGGTCAACATTCCATCGTATGAAGTGAGCGCGGGCGAAGAGATCGCGATCCGCGAGAAGAGCAAGAAGCTCACCGTGCTCGAACTGGCGAAGGAATTTGCCAGCCATGGCACGACGGTCAGCTGGCTGGAAGTTGATCGCGACAACTACAAGGCGAAAGTGCTGTCGCTGCCGAAGCGCGAAGATATTCAGTTGCCGGTCAATGAGCAACTGATTGTTGAGTTTTACAGCAAGTAAGAGTTTTGCATTGCAGGTTTCAAAGTTTCAGAGGTTTCAAGGTTTCAAAGACAACGACCTTGAAACATTGCAACCTTGAAACTTTGAAACCTTGGTCCATATTTTCGAGCCAGATCAGCCTTGGCTGACGCTTGACCTGAGTCCGGACCGATTCAGGGAGTCAGCTTTGAGCCAAACGGCCGAAGGAGAAACACATGCTTTGGAAGGGTTTTCAAAAACCGAAACGTCTCGCAACCGACACCTCCAGCCTCACCGACAAGTACGGCATGTTCTGGGCGCAGCCGTTTGAGCGCGGCTTCGGCACCACCGTGGGCAACGCCCTGCGGCGCGTGCTGCTGAGCTCGATTGAAGGCGCGGCCGTCACCGCGGTGAAGATGGAAGGCGTGCTGCACGAGTTCCAGTCGATCCCCGGTGTGGTCGAGGACGCGACCGACATCATCCTCAACCTGAAGCAGATTCCGTTCAAGCTTGCGGGCGATGCGCCCAAGGCGATCTACCTGCGCGCGGATCAGCCGGGCGTGGTCACCAGCGGCATGATCGAAGCCGACGGCGACGTCGAGGTTCTCGACAAAGACGTTTATATCGCGACGGTCAGCGAGGGCGGCAAGCTCGACATGGAAATGCGCCTGAAGCGCGGGCGCGGCTACACTTCCGCCGACAAGAACTTCGACGAGGATCTGGGCATCGGATTCATTCCGATCGATTCGGTGCACTCGCCGGTGCGCAAGTGCAACTACACCGTCGAAGCCGCGCGTCTGGGACAGATCACCGACTACGACAAGCTGACGCTCGAAGTTTGGACCAACGGCTCCATCACGCCCGCCGATTCGCTCGGCCTGGCGGCGAAGCTGCTGAAGGACCACATGAACATCTTCATCAACTTCGAGGAAGAAATCGAAACCGGCACGTCGTCGTCGGACGACCGCAAGCCCGAGATCCACAACGAGAACCTCAACCGTTCCGTGGAAGAGCTTGAGCTTTCGGTGCGCAGCTACAACTGCCTGAAGAACGCGAATATCCAGACCATCGGAGAACTCGTGCAGAAGACCGAAGCCGAGATGCTGAAGACGAAGAATTTCGGCCGCAAGTCGCTGAACGAGATCAAGGAGATTTTGTCCTCGATGGGTCTTAGCCTGGGGATGAAGATCGACGAGCACGGCAACGCCGTGCCCGGGCCGACTTCGAATCAGGTGCTGCCGGCTTCCGCTTACGGACCGGACGACCAGCTGTAAGTTGAGGCGTTTGCGCGGCCCGTTCGACAACCTCGCTATGCTCGGTTGCTCAGGGCAAGCTAAGAACGAGCCGCGCGCCGAAATCCCGAGCGTTCTTTGCGAGGGAACTCGAGTACGAAGCTTTGAAAGGGCGCGG